>CAVTCT010000016.1:0-73067 GCA_963733325.1 uncultured Acidobacteriaceae bacterium | reverse complement strand
TGACGGAGCCGGGCGCGAAGGGAAGCTACACATTAGAACCGCATGATGTCGTAGCAGGTTCAAAACCGGTGCTCGTATTTCGCAACTCGGATATGGCCGTGTACGCAGTACGCGTGATTCATGGTGGGTTTCCCGCGCTGGCGTGGCGTGTGGAAATAGGCGGCAAGAGGATCGTTTTCAGTGGAGATACAAATGGCGAAGGAGACGGACTGACGGAGCTCGCGATGGATGCAGATTTATTCGTGGCTCATAACGCCGTACCGGAGGTCGCTACCGGAGTGGAAAGGCGCCTCCATATGCCACCTTCAGTGATCGGGACGATCGCTGCGAGTGCTCATGTCAAGCGGTTGATACTGTCGCATCGAATGCTGCGGACTTTGGGAAAGGAGAATGAGACAGAAGGAGAAATAAGGCGGCACTTTTCCGGTCCTATCGCATTCGCCAACGACCTCGACTGTTTTCCACTGAGGTGAGTCACTGGCGAAGCATGACGTGAAAGACGCACAGAGAACTACGATCGTGGAAATTTGAAGAATTAGGCTCCAGCCTGGTAGATCACGAAGATTTCTGTGATGGCGACAACGCAACGGCGGCTTCGCTTGTGAGCACCCGGAAAACGAAGGTCTCCTGAAGATACAGTTGCACTGCGGAATAGGTATGGCTGAGATAGCCAATCGAAACGTCCTGCCCGATGTTGAGCTCAAAGTCGCCGCCTCGCGTCGTCACGACGAATGCGCCTTCAATCGCGGGCGCCCAGATCAGGTTGCCTTCCACAATGCGCTTTACGTGTTCGAGCACGGGATATCCGTGATCGCGTGTCTCGGCGAGCGACGTATATTCCCCTGCCCCCAGCAAAACCGAGTAGGGTCCGTTGACGCCCACGAGTCGCAACTGGCTCAGTGCGTGTGCAACCGCGTCGGGATAATCGCGCACATCCGCAGGCAGTACCTCGATCGGATTGCTGGTACTCTCCCGGACACCCTGTATATCCGCCTCATGGTATCCGTTGAAGATAGCCCGATCTTCGGCAAACGCAAGCTTCTTCGCAGCGTTCTTTGCAGGTTGCCAGTCAGAGTCATCGGAGCCGCGCTCCACATCGTCGATGGTCTGACGCGACAGTTCAAACGGAACCCGCAGCTCTACAAGCGGTTTGACCAGGCGTTGCCTTGCGATGATGCCGTCACCAGGAGCGGAGATCGCCTTCAGGTGCCCGGTCCCAATGCCGGGCTGCGCGATTCCTCCCGACGAAGGAACATCCACGATGCGTCGTCCGGCCAGGTACCGCTTCAGCGTTCTCGTCGTCTCTTCTTCGATCTGCGCCCATGCGGCGTCAGAAATGGGCGCCAGCTCTCGATGGAGGTTATTCATCTTTCTCTCCCTTCAGTGATCCTATTCCGAGCGATGTGTCATGCACAGCGGCGGGCGCAGGTAAAGGCGCCGGAGAAGGCGTCTCTGTAGATGGCTCATTTGCGTTTTCTGGAGTGTCCGGCGCGCCGGGAGTGACGTTGTCGAGAAATGTAGCCGATGGCACGAAGAATAGGGTGCCCGTCGCGGGGCGGCTGAAGTCAAGCAGCCGGTCGTAGTTTCCATGCGGCCGTCCGACGAACATGTTCTCGAGCATGATCTCGGTGACCCGTGGCGTGCGGCTGTAGCCAATGAAGTAGGTTCCGAATTCGCCGTGGCCCGGCCGCCCGAAAGGCATGTTGTCCCGCAGGATCTTCAGCTGGCGTCCGTTTTCCTCAATATTGGTGAGCGCGTTGTGTGCATATGCGGGCTTGTCCGCATCCCTTAGTTCCACGTCGGAAAGTTTGCGACGGCCGATGATGCGTTCCTGTATCTCAACCGGAAGCGCATTCCACGCCTTCAGATCGTGAAGGTACTTCTGCACAATAACGTAGCTGCCCCCCGCAAAGGCCGGGTCTTCGCCGCCAACGATCGCCGATTCACGAGCTGCATCTCCTCGCGGATTCTCGGTGCCGTCGACGAATCCCATGACATCGCGGTCGTCGAAATAGCGGAATCCGTGCACTTCGTCTCTCACCGAGACGACGTCCTCGATGCTCGCCATGATCTGCGTCGCCAGTTCGAAACACAGGTCCATGCGTTTGGCTCGAATGTGGAAGAAAACGTCCCCCGGCGTGGAGACGGCGTGGCGTTCTCCGGAGCGAATCTCCTGGAACGGATGGAGCTCGGCCGGACGAGGCGCTCCAAAGAGCTTATCCCAGGCATCCGACCCGAATCCGGCGATGCATGTAAGGCCCGCCTCTACATCGCGAAACTCCACCGCGCGAATCAGCCCGGCGAGATCCGCACAAAAGCCGCGTAGACGCGCGTAAGCTCCCTCATCTTGGCGGATGCACAGGACCAGAAAGATCGCCGACCGAGTAAGCGGGCCGACCACGGTTTGCGGAAGAATCACCTCGTTGAGCTCGCTGGGGGTGTCCATAGGTTTAATCTCGGTCTTCGTTTACCTCCACCATCGCATTTTCGCACGGTGGAGCGAGTCAGTATCCTTCCGCGTCAACTGCGCACCTCGCCTGCGCCGAAGTGACGTGCATCATGCGTTGATCCCATGCGCGGTCTCAAGGGATAGACGAAGTTCCAAAATGGGAAAGAGTTGGCAGCAGAGGCGGTCTGGCGGCAATTCAGTGGAACTGCGTGCCGGGCGCTGACGTAGTTTGATTTCAAGGGCGGCCATCATGATGACAGATCTGAGAGTTGCGTTTCGGAAGTTGTGGAAGTCTCCGGGATTCACGGTGACGGCGATTGTGACGCTAGCGCTGGGTATTGGGGCGAACGCGGTGGTGTTCAGCGTGATGAATGCGGTAGTGCTGCGGCCAGTGAAATTGCCGAATGCGCAGAATCTCTACGAGGTGCAGCGCTTCCAGTATCCATCGCATTCCTATCCCGACTACCTGGATATGCGCGACAGGAACAGGACATTCGACAGCATGGTGATGGCCCAGATCATGGGCCCGGTGGGAGTGGATACCGGGGGCAGTCCGTCGACCGCGTGGCCTTACCTGGCAAGCGGGAACTATTTCGATGCATTGGGAATTCAGCCCTACCTGGGTCGCTTCTATCACGCCAATGATGAGAAGGGGACCGGCAGCGCTCCGTACGTGGTGCTGAGCTACGCCTACTGGAATGGCCATTTTCATGGCGATTCGGGGGTGGTGGGGCGGACTGTGCTGATCAACAAGCACCAGCTCACGATCATTGGTGTAGCGCCTCCAGAGTTCCGAGGTACGGAGCTGTTCTTTGCGCCGGCGATGTGGATTCCGATGGTGGAGCAGCCCACGATTGGCGGTTACGACGGACTGAAGGAGCGCGGCAATCACAACGGGTTTGTGGTGGGAAGGCTGAAACCAGGGGTGACGGCGGCACAGGCTACGGAAGACTTGAATCTTCTGGGAGTGTGGCTCGCAAAAGCCTACCCGGGAGAGGACGATGGCGTAAAGTTCACGCTGGCGCGGCCTGGGCTGATCGGGGATATGTTGGGTGGTCCGGCGCGGGCGTTCATGGCGGGCCTGATGCTGCTGGCGGGGCTGATTCTGCTGGCCGCGTGCGCGAACCTGGGGAGTCTGTTTGCAGCGCGAGCGGCGGATGGGGCGAAGGAAACAGCACTGCGGCTGGCGCTAGGATCGCGACGCGGGATGATTCTGCGGCAGATGCTGACGGAGGCAGTGCTGGTTTCACTGGCAGGTGGAGCGGTCGGCCTCGCCGGGGGCGTCGTAATCCTGCGCTTTCTGAGTACGTGGCAGCCGATTCCGGATACTCCTATTAACGTGCCTGTGAATCCGGATGCGGGCACCTACATCGTGGCGCTGTTGCTGGCGCTGGGGAGTGGTCTTTTGTTCGGGATGGTGCCGCTGCGGCAGGTGTTGCGTGCCGATCCGTGGCAGGTGATTCGTACAGGTGCTGCAAGTGTGCGCGGGCTGCGGCGCTTCACGCTGCGCGACGTTCTGCTGGCCGTGCAGATTGCGATTTGCGCGGTGCTGGTGACGTCGTCGCTCGTGGCGGTGCGCGGGCTGGCGCGATCGATGCACAGCAATTTCGGATTCGTGCCGCAGAACGTGATGCTCGCCGGGACCGAGCTGCATATGTCGGGTTACACAGACGACCGGGAGCTGCAGATGCAGCGGCGCATGCTGGAAGCAGCAGCGGGCATTCCGGGCGCGACGGCTGTGAGCTATGTGGACCACCTGCCACTGGGCTTGGAGGGCGGCGACTCGTTTGTGTACAACGACAGCACCACGGATTACCGGCCCACCAACGACGCCGCCGACGCGATGAATTACCATGTCTCGCCGGGCTACATGGGGGCTGCAGGCACCACCCTTTTGGCGGGAAGAGACCTGAGCATGCAGGACGATGCCAAAGCGCCGAAGGTGGCCCTGATCAACCGGCAATTTGCCGTCAAGGTTTTCGGATCGGTGAACAAAGCAGTTGGCGGGCATTTCAAGTATTACAACGGCACGCGCGCGGAAGTGGTGGGTGTGGTGGAAGACGGAAAGTACCGGACGCTCACCGAAGATCAGCAGCCGGCGATGTTTTTCTCGTTTCTGCAAGAGCGGTCGAGCAATACGTGGCTGCTGGTGCGGTCAAACCGCGATCCCCAGGAGATCTCGGCGGCACTGGAGAAGGCCCTGCACGGGCTTGATTCGGCGATGCCTATCGTCGTCAGGCCGTGGAGCCAGGCAATGGGTTCAGCGATGTTTGCTGCACGTGTGGCGTCCGTGGCGCTCGGAGTGCTGGGGCTGCTGGGCGCGATGCTGGCGGTGACCGGGATCTTTGGCATGGCATCGTATACGGTGAGCAAGCGGCTGCGCGAGCTGGGGATTCGCATGGCGCTTGGCGCACGGCGCAAGCAGGTGCTGCGAACGGCGCTTGGGCGTGCGTTCATTCTGCTCTCGGTGGGCTCACTGGCTGGACTGGTGCTGGGCCTTCTGGCGACGAAGGTGTTGTCATTCATCGTGAACCAGGCTTCGCCGAACGATCCGGTGGTGTTAGGCGGCGTGGTTTGCACGATGTTGATGCTCGGGCTTGTGGCAGCTTGGATTCCAGCGCAGAAGGCGCTGTCGGTCAATCCGGTGAAGCTGATGCGGGAAGAGTGAGATGACTGCGTTCGCTGAGCGAGCCTGGTGAAGATCAGAAGCTCAGTTTGCGCTGGGGATACCAGGTCAGCTTGATCGCGGTGGTAGTTACGGTTTGCTGGCCCGGGAGATAGATGGGAGCCTTCCAGTGTTCGAGGGCGAAGTTGCCGTTGATCTCGAAATCCTTGCCGATGCGCTTGACCGCTTGGAAATTGATGTCGTTGAGCGTCGTGCCGCCTTCAATGAGTACGCCGGTAGAGGGATCAATTTGCGTGGTTGAGCCGGGAATGAAATCCTTCGCAACCTTTTGGTTTCTCACGCCCGCTTGCAGCCACTCGTTGCCGCTGAGATGCCAGGTGATCCAGCCCTGGCCGCCTTTGGCTTCGCGGCCGATCCAGTCACCAAAGATTTGGCCGTTGTTGGTGTAGCCCTGTTTCTGGATAGATTCGCGATACATGAAGAGCCCGCCAGTGCTGGTGGAGACGGGAGGATCGGTGTAGACGGCCTCAACACGCACATCGAGTCTGGGCACGCCGGGAACGTGTGACAGGTAGAGACCGGGGCGCCAGGCGGCACGGCGCGGCGCGTCAATGGGCGAGATGTCGTCATGCACTTCGCCGTCGGTGTAGAGCGTGAGCCAGTGGCGCAAGTAAGGGAGACGATACGAGAAGTCGAATGCGCCGAAACGGGCTCCTGGATCTTCGCGGCCAAGCTTATCCCCGTTTGTTGGTGAAGAGACACTAAAGAAGCTCTTTAGGAACGTATGCAGGGTAATCGGCCCATGGCCCTCTCCGCCCCAGATGACTGTGCGCTGAAAGCCGAATTCAAGATTCTCGGTGGGACGGAAGCTGATCTTTTCTTCATGCATCCAGGGGTCACCCGGGTTGATAACGTTGGGCTGACCGGGCCCTGGATACGCAGGGTTGGGCACATAGGTGTGGCCGTGGAGACCGCCGATGAGAAACTCGTAGCGAAACGGTCCGGTGACATAGGAGAGGCCCGGAATGTGCAGCGGCTCTACGCGATTAATGCGGAAAGAATAGATATTCTCCGCATTGTTGGAGTAGGCAAAGCCGCCACCGAGACCGGGACCGAGCCAGTCGTCCTGTTTGCCGAAGGAGATTTCGTGATTAAGAACGTTGGCTGATACATAGGCTTCAACCCAGCGAGCGCGGACGATGGAATCGATTGGTCCCAAGGGAATGGTCGCCTGACTATAGGGAAGCCCGGTTGCTGGATTGATGAACGGAATCTGATCGACCTGCGAGAGAACCTGGGCGAGCGGTGCCGAATAGCCGCTGGCGGACGGAGCGAACTGCAATTCGCCGCGCAGATAGAGCGTGAATCGGCCAGCGATGGCGTAGCCGCTTACGCCGCTGTAGTTATTGAACCCGTTCTCATACGGGCGGCCGTAGTTGTTGACCACTGTCTGGCCGAGATGAAAGCTGTCATCGAGCGATGTGCCGGTGATGGCGAGGGAGGCAGAGTAGATGGACTCGATGCGCGCGGTGCCTTTGAATGTGCGGCAGGGGCCCTGCATGTCGGGGTGAAGTTCGCGATCGAGCGCATCGTAGATTTCCTGCGCCTGATCTGAAGCAGCGTCGGGAGAGTCTTGCGCATCTTCGATTCGCGCGCCGGCCTGTTCGAGCATGTGAGCGACGCTGGAGCGGGTCCAGGGGCGCATGCCGAGGAAGACGGTGTCGATGTATCCGAGGCCGTAGAGGCGAAGGACCGCAGGATAGATCCAGCTGTCGACAGGGATGTAAGGCGAACCGAGTGTGGCGGGCTCACAGACAGGGACGGGACGGCCGCTGTCAGGAGCTGTTTGAGCCACGCCTTCGCCTGCTCCCGGTGTCTCGGCTGCAAGTGGGGCTGGATTGAAACTGAAGAATCCTGCCAAAAAGATCACACTTGAGATGACACAAGCAATGCCTGCGCGTTTACTGACGATCATTTCCTCACTTTACCATTCGGATTGGTTCGGGCTCAGCCGCTATGTCCTCTGTTGCCCTGAAGATAGATAAAATGCTGGGGCGTAATGTTCTTTTGACTACTGATCGAGGAATCGGGTAGCCAATTCCAGGTCATGATTGAAGGCTGCGACAATTTCGGTGGTATGGTGATCCACTTTGATGCCCTTTCGCTTCAGATAGTTTTCCATGAGGGAAACAGGATCGGCAGTGAGCGCAGGATTGGCGGATGGCTCGGAGATTCGTTGGGTCGCCTTGTCCGGCATTCCGGAATGGACCGCGCACTGAAGCAAGGTTGCACCGCGGCCTTGGCGCGCGCGGATGATGGCCTCATAGGCTACACGGTAAACAGCGACCGCATCAAGCGCATCAACCGCTATCGCAGGTACGCCGTGGAAGAGAGCATCTGGATTTTTGGTTTTGCGATTCGAAGACGGATCGCTCGGTTCGTCTTCATGATCCACGTGATGCACGAATAAGATGGGCAGCCTTTGGGAAGCTGCCGCCGTCATGACGCTGTGCCATGAATCAAGCCACCCGTCGCCGGAGGGAAGAACAGCAGCGACGATTGCGCCTTCTTTTGCGGCTTGGGCAGCCGCGGCACGCTCGCGGACCCTTTCGGGCCGACGGGATTCATCAGCGGTGAGAATGTTCTTTTGCTCCGGATCAGATGAGACGGACGTTTTCTGCACGTTGAGCTGAGCGGCGTCAGGAACCAGCAAGCGAAAGAGAGCTTCGAGCGGGAGACCTTTGACAAATCCGGGAAGCAAATCGCGGGGCAAGATGCTGAGTGTGTCGTTGGGCTGGAGATCGACGGCGATCGCGGCCGCAACGGCCTCGCGGCCGTAGGATGCGTGGAGATCGGAGGCGAGCTTGCCCTCCTGGAAAAGCGAGCTGGCTCGCTGCTCGAGCATGCGACACTTGACCATCGCGGAGTAGATCGCGACCAGCTTCCCATTCGAGATGAGCGAGAAGGTCTCCGGCGCCTGCGTGGACTTTGCTGCTTTGCGTTCAGGTGTTGACTTGAGGGTCTTTGACATTTTTGATTGATCGAGTGCGGCTGCCTTGATACTCAACCGGCCTCTACGCTGGTTCCAAGGCAAATCTGTTAGATGCTAAGTCGTGTAGTCGGCGTTGATACGAATGTACTCGTGGGTCAGGTCGGTGGTCCAGAATTTGCAGGAGCCTTCGCCCTGGTGGAGATCGATCGAGATCGAGAACTCGGGTTGCTGGATATATGCGTGTGCGGCGACTTCATCGAATTCTGCGGCACGGCCACCGTTGCGGCAGATGGGCAGCTCGCCGAATGAAATATCGATGGTTTCGGGATCGATCTGCGCGCCTGAGTAGCCAATGGCGGCCATGAGACGTCCCCAGTTGGGGTCGCAGCCCGCCCACGCAGTTTTTACGAGCGGCGAGTGAGCGATGGCCTTGGCCACGCGGAGAGCATCAGCATTGGAGGCGGCGCCCTGATCTGCAGCTCGACAACGTGGGAAACGCCTTCGCCGTCGGCCACGATCTGACGAGCGAGCGATGTGCAGACGTGCGTCAGCGCGATGCGAACCGGCGATTGTATGGTCCGCCGAATCCGCCCCGCTCGCGCCGGACGCCAAGCAATCAGCACCGTGTCGTTGGTCGAAGTGTCGCCGTCGACGGATATGCGATTGAAGCTGACCTCAATGGCGTCGCGCAAGATAGCGGTCAGCAGAGGCGGGCTCGATGGCAGCATCGGTCATGATGTAAACCAGCATCGTGGCATGCGGCACGAGTTGCGGATGAATCATGCCCGAGCCCTTGCAAACAGCGGCAATGCGCACTTGCTGGCGAATCTCGCCGGCTCCGTCGATCTCCGGTGTGGTGACATGATGCGCGCGAAGGCAGTCTTCTCCACAGTGTCGGTGGTGAGGATGGCCTCTGCGACCTGCTGAAAGTGGTCCGATCTGCGAGCCGATGCGATTTGGCAAGTTCCGGCAGCGCGGCGATGAGTTTTTCCGCAGGCAGGGGAACGCCGATGACTCCGGTTGAGGAAGGAAACACCTCTTCAGGCATGCAGGCGAATGTTTCAGCAGCGGCTTTGCAGGTGGCGCGGGCAGCGTCGATGCCGGCCTGGCCCACGGCGCAGTTGGCGTTGCCGGCATTGATGGCAACCACGCGGACTTTGCCCCCGGTCGCGCGGAGATGTTCCGCGTCGACGAGCAGCGGCGCCGCTTTGACGCGATTGCCAGTGAATGCGGCCGCGGCAGATGCCGGCGCGTCCGCAACGATCAGCGCGAAGTCGGTGCGGCCGCTCTGCTTCAGGCCGGCCTTGGCGGCGCCGAAGCGGAAGCCGCGGGGAATGACAAATTGAGAGAGGTCGCTCATCGATTTAGAATTTTTGGCTGGAATCCTGCGTGTCGGACCGTCGCCGGAACAAAGGAGTCAATCCATTTAATCTAACAAACGGAGGCTGGATGACGGAGAGCCGGACGGAAGAAGCGGCCAATCACGATGATCAGTTTCTGGAACTGCGCCATGTGAATGTGGCGCGCGGCGACCGCGTGGTGCTGCACGACATCAACCTGTCGATTCGCGCCGGCGAGCATGTGGCGATTCTGGGGCCGAATGGATGCGGCAAATCGACGCTGATTTTCACCATCACCTGCCAGATTTATCCCATCGTCCAGCCGGGAATGCAGGTGCGCATCTTCGGGCGCGAGCGGTGGGATCTGACCCAACTGCGCAAGCACTTCGGCATTGTGGCCGCGGGGCTGATGGGCACGGAACTGCCCGGCGAACGCACAGCCGTGACGACGGGACTCGATGCCGTGATTGCGGGATTCTTTTCGGCATCAACTCTGTGGCCGAATCTGCATGTGACCGGACGAGATGCGCGAGCGCGCCGCGGAAGCGCTCGAGCGGATCGAAGCCGCGCACCTGGCAAATCAGCTGGTGGGCGAGATGTCAGCAGGAGAAAAGCGGCGCATCCTGATTGCGCGGGCGCTGGTGCATCGGCCGCGACAACTGTTGCTTGATGAGCCCTCGAACGCGCTGGACCTGGCGGCGCAGCGCGAACTGCGCGAGACATTGCGCCGGCTCGCGCAGGAGGGAACGGGACTGGTGCTGGTGACGCATCATCTGGGCGATATTCTGCCGGAGATCGAACGCGTGATCCTGATGCGCGGCGGGCGCATTGTGGGCGACGGCCCGCGCGCGGAATTGCTGACCGCGCCAAAGCTGAGCGAACTCTTCAACACGCCGGTGCGCATTGGGCGCGACGAAGAGTGGCTGCATAGCTGGTGAATCAGAACCCGAGGAAATCTGGGGCCCACGAATGAGGTAAGCGGAGCGAAGGATCTGCTTCGAATCGACCCCAATGGACTCCGTCGCGCGTTACATTTCGCCGCCGGATCCGCTGTCTGGTTTCGCGCCTGGCAGGCGTTTGCGCAGCAGCGCGATCTGCCCAGTGTGGTGCGCCTCGTGCTCGCAAACGTGGAACCACTTGCAGAGGTCGTTTGTCGGTCCCCACGGCCAGCCCTTGTCGGCGGCAAGAAACCATGCATCATCCTTCTTTCGAAATTCGGCCAGCGTCTTCTCCCGCACTTCGTGCAGGATGCTGACGTAGTATTCGCGATCGTGGCCCTTGATCGTAGCGCGGCCAGCATCGCCGAGGTTCATCGCAGGTCCCACTTCTTCTTGATCTCTTCGGACCACGAATCCCACTTCATGCCATCGAAGGTGTTCATCTGGTAGTAAGTCTCGGTCGCGGCAAGGTGAAGCATGAGCGCGCCGATCGTGTTGGCGTTCTTGTCGAAAAGATAATCGAGGTCCGCTTGCGTGAGTCCCTTTGTCGCGCTGAGCACCCCGTTGGCTTCCCGCATCCAGGTGAGCTGCGAGACGAATGTGCCGATCTGCGGCGAATAGCCGGGCAAACGGGCCCAGCATGTTGGGGCTGCTGGTATCGGCATGAGCGGCTATCGGGAAGTGCCTCGCAGAGTCCGACCGCAAGCGCGGCGGCGCCGTTCCCAAAAGGTCCGCGGGTAGTGCGGGGTTGGTGGGGAAAACTATCAGGTCGGCTCATGGGGATGATCACCTCTGGGAAATCGAATGGCCCACCGTTGGCGAACCGGTGCGCTGACGGAAGGCCAGTGTACATCAGCGCTCAGCGCTCTTCGCGAAGTTTCATGCGCGCGCGGTGCTCAAAGCTGCGCGGTCTTCATCTCGGATTCCGCGTGCCAGCCTCTTCGCCCTCATCGGCAGGCTTTGCAGTTAAGATCGCAGCCCCGAGACACAGCACGATCAGAAGCTCGGCAATGACGGGTCCGGAGAAGAAGAAAGTGTAGGAATTCAGAGCCAGAGCGAGATAGCCAATGAAAAAGACGGCCAGGATAGGCCGCAGCCGCGCGGCATCCGACTTTGCCAACGAAGCCAGCAGCCACAAGAGGGCGGCATCCATGGTCAGGGCGACGGTGATGCCAAGACCCATCCCGCGATAGAAGTCAGCGTAGCTGCGCATCACGCCGAAGACCTCGAAACGGTAGCGCATGGATGCGGCGATCATTGCGGCCTGGCCAGATGGAGGCTTGCCGAAGACGCCGCCGATGGTGTGCAGGATGGAGTGAATCAATGTGAGGATGGATGCGATGCGCAGGTAGATGACGGGTTTCATACTGTCTCCATTTCCAAATGAAACGCGCTGGCTGGATCGCATGAGCAGCGAACCCAGCCGAATATGCAGTGCTAGAGTGCCTCGATCCGCTTGGCGAAGCAGTCGAGGATTCCAGACCAGGCGCCGGGTCCGTCGAAGAGGGCGCGAAGCTGTTCGGCCCCTTCGCCGTGCCGTTCAATCTTGCGGTGTTCGAGTTCGACGAGAGTGCTGTTGGGGCCTTCCGAGATGAAAGCGTATCTCGACTTCGCTGGCCTTGGTCATGTCGCCGTCGAAGGTCCAGTCGGGCGAGTCATGCCCGGGGCCGACATGCCACGAGAAACACACGGCATTGGGCGGATCCCACTTGAGAACGGTGCCCCAGTCGCACTGCGCACCCTCCACGTTGCGCTCATACCAGCGGCCGCCGACGCGGGGCTCGATGAAGATTGCCTCGAAAGGTGTTTTGCCGATGTGATGCGTGGCGGGCCACCAGGTCTCCATCTGCTCGACGAAGACCGAGAAGGCGCGCTCGATGGGCGCTTTGACGTGAATGCTCTTAAACACTCTTAGATCGAGTTCTTCTGCCTGGTTTGCCATGACGACCTCCTCCGGTGGGTTTTTCTACGGTTTCCTGAAAGGCGCCCAGCGCCCGGGTCCACATCTGATCGAAGTTTGCGCGCAAACGAGCCACGCCTTCGGGGTCGAGCTGGTAGAGCCTGCGCGTTCCTGTTTTGGTGTTGCTCACGAGGCCCACATCCTTCAGCACCTTCAAGTGCTGCGAAACGGCGGGACGCGTCACGGGGAGCATGCGCGCGAGCTCGTTGACGGCGATTGGGCCGCCCGAGAGCTTCTGAAAGATCGCCATCCGGGTTGAGTCTGCCAGTGCATCGAGCCCGGCTTGTAGGTAAGCGTCCACTAACGGTAAGTTAGCACGAACGGTTGTGGTGTCAAGATGGATTTTCCAATTTTTTCGGCGAAGTGGGGTGGGGTCTTTGCTTACTGGATGTCTGGCAGGCGCGGGAAGGTCGTCGGATCCTTGCGCTGGTGGACGGTTTGCTCAAAGTCATAGACGTAGCGGATCAACATTGCTTCGCTGAAGGCGGGGCCGAGGAAGGTGAGCCCTGCGGGGAGCGCCCCGTGCGTGAAGCCCATGGGAACAGTGATGGCGGGGAAGCCGGTTTGCGGCGAGAGGACCTGGCTGTTGTCGCCGGCAGGACTGGAGACGTCGCCGACTCTGCGTGGTGGGTTGCTCCACGTGGGGTAGATGATGGCGTCGATATGCTGCGCGGTCATCGCAGCGGTGAGTGCATTGCGGAAAGCAATTTTCGGCGCGTCGTGATAGACGTCGAGGCACGGCGCACGACGATCATCGGGCTTGGGCGGTGCAATGGCGCCGCGGATTTCCTCACCGATGTAGGGAAGGTAGAGGCCACTTGCAACGATGGATTTGAGATCGTGATAGGGCGCGTTTGGATGCTTTGCGAGGTATGCGTTGAGGTCCGCTTCAAAGTCGCCGCACCAAAGATTCTCTTCGAGTGCCTTTTCGTTGGCGATAGTGAAGCCGTCGACAATGATGGCGCCTTCGCTCTGCAGCGTTTTGATCGCGGCTTCGGTAAGGGACTTGATCTCGGGGTCGGTTTCGGGCGTGCTGAAGTATTCGCGATAGACGGCGATGCGCGCCCCGCGAAGCCCGTGGCGGTCGAGGGATTGCGTGTAGTCAACGTGCGGGTGATCGGCGGCGAGCGCGGTGACTGGATCAGCAGGATCGGGTCCAGCGAGCACGGTGAGCAGCGCGGCTGCATCGGCGACGGAGCGCGCCATGGGGCCGCCGACGTCGTTGTGGGCGAAGAGCGGGATGATTCCGGCGCGGCTCGTGAGGCCAATGGTCGGACGAATGCCCACGAGATCGTTATGCGACGACGGACCACGAATGGAGTTGCCGGTGTCGCTGCCGAGACCCGACTCGCCGAGACTCGCTGCGACGGCCGCTGCAGTGCCGCCGCTAGAGCCAGCGGGAACGCGCGAGAGGTCGTAGGGATTGCGCGTTATGCCGGCAAGGGAGCTTTCCGTGACGTAGGGGCTGAAGGCCCATTCGGCCATGTTGGTTTTTGCCAGGATGATGGCGCCGGCGGCACGAAGGCGCGCAACCATGGTGGCGTCGGACTGCGGCAGAAAGCCTTTCATCGCAAGAGATCCGCCGGAGGTCTGCAGGTTGCGCGTGTCGTAGTTGTCCTTGATGAGTACGGCGATACCGCCAAGCGGTGGCAACGTATGGGTGGACTGAAAGTTGCGGTCGCAGGCGTCGGCGTCGGCGAGTGCATCGGGGTTGAGAGTGACCACGGCATTGAGCCGAAGACCGTTGGTTGGCTGTTGGTCGTAGGCGGCGATGCGGCGGAGATATTGTTCGACGATCGCGCGGCAAGTGGTTCGGCCATCGCGAATGGCTTGCTGTGTTTCGGCGATGGTGGTGCCCACCACGTCGAAGGGCGCTGAAGTCGATTGCGCCTGCGCAACTGAGGTGGCGAAAGAGAAGGCTAGAAGGGAACCGAGGACCGAACGGCGAGTGTGCATGGCGGTGATCATCTTTATAGCATGGGGAATGGCGCGTCCTGCGACAGACGCAGGACTACTGTGGCGGATGGTCGTGGCCAGCGGTGGGATTCTCCGCGGCGTCGTGCTAACATCTCCGCTAATGGCTGCGCACGCAGTTCCCCAACACGGAGGTCCCGATGAGCCCATTGAATCGACGCGATTTTCTGAAGACCACGATTGTCGCTGGCGCTGCCGCCAGCGTGGGCACGCTGCCGTTGCATGCCACCCGTCGTACAGCTACTGACATCGTGACACTGGGAAACTCAGGGATGAAAGTGACGCGGCTTGCCTTTGGCACTGGCAGCAATAACGGCCACGTGCAGGCGGCGCTGGGGCAGAAGGAGTTTTCACGGCTGATCGCTTACGCTTACGACCACGGAATTCGTTTCTTCGAGACTGCCGAGTCATATATGACACCCGCGATGCTGGGCGAGGCGTTGAAGCCATATCCTCGCGACAGCTACCAGTTGATGAACAAGGTGACGACGGATCCGGGCGTTGATCCGCAGAAGCGGTTTGACGAGATGCGCCGTGTTTCGCAGACCGAGTACTTCGACATCATGCTGCTCCACTGGCAGCACACCGGCGACTGGGTCTCTGAGACGAAGCACTGGCAGGACGGGATGCTCGAAGCCCAGTCAAAGCAGATCATCAAGACTCGCGGCGCTTCGGTGCATGGATTGCCGGCGCTGCGGCAAGTGCCCGGAAACAAGTTCCTCGAGGTCGCGATGATCCGCATGAACCACAACGGCACGCGCATGGATGGGCCTGTCGCCGATGATGACAATCCCGGAATTGTTCCCGAAGTGGTGGCGCACGTGAAGCAGGTGAAGAGCGAAGGCATGGGCGTGATCAGCATGAAGCTCTGCGGTGACGGGACCTTCACGAAGCATGAAGACCGCGAGGCCGCGATGCGTTTCGCCTTTCAGCATGCGGGCATCGATTGCGCAACGGTGGGCTTCAAGAGCACGCAGGAGATCGACGAAGCCATCGACAATATGAACCTGGCGCTGGCCTAGCGGAGCGGCGGGTGGCGAATGCACGGAAACCTGAACAAGCAATTCACGGCTACCCTCGAGAAGAGTCCTGACAAGGGTGGATCGACCGATGTGGTGTGGCCGGAGTCTGCGGCTTTCTTTGGAACGGGTGGGCTCGTGAAAGTGCGCGGCACGGTTGACGGCATCCCGTTCCAGAGTTCGTTTATGGCACTCGGCGACGGCAGGCACAAACTGCCGGTGAAGAAAGAAATCCGCAAACAGATCGGCAAGGATGTGGGCGATCGCGTGAGCGTGGTGCTCGAAGAACGGGTGTAGAAGCTCTTCTTCATCCGAAAAGCGCATTGGGTAGTGGGGTCAGTTTGAAACTGACCCACTGCCGCGCATTGTCGTGACTTGACGGGAATCCGGTTCCGGCTTAAGTTGAAGCTACACGGGAAAGGAGGTTGATCCAGCCTATGCAAAATGATTGTTCCAGTAGTTTCTTACGTGAGGTGACTGAGGCCTAGGGCATCGCGCCCAAGACCCCAGATTTGCCCCGGCGGAAAAGACTCTACCGGCCGGGTCACTCAGGCATTTTCCCTTCAACTGTAGCCTTTGCAGCTTATCGCAAGGGTGCCGATTCCTTAAGGGAATCGACACTTGGATGAATAGGCTCCGGCGAAGAGCAGAAATGAAAATGCGGGGACACTCGCGGCAGCGCGATGGCCTTAGTCCAATCCCAACAGTTTACCGATAAGAAAACCCCGCTGGTTATGCGGGGTTTTCTTATGCCCTCTGGGTTTTGTGCTAATTCTTCGAATGGTCAGTGACAATACTGCGCCGCGTTGTACTCAAGTTTTTTGGGCACACCGATTAGATCAGAAACGGGAGCCCGACGGGCCGAAACGATACGTCCCTCCAAAGGTGAAGCCTCGCGGATTCAGACTGTGGTTCTGGTTGGTAATGCTGCTGTGAAAGTCCGGAAAGAAATCGTAGGAATACTCCACTCGCGTCCACCATTGTCCCCATGTGTGGTATTCCACGCCTCCCCCGAGTGTCCAGATATTGCTCGTATCGTGCAGATGACCTGAGGCATTCGGGGGGTGGGTCAGGCTTGCATAACCGGCTTCGCCCTTGGCGAAGGGCTGAAACCTGCCCCAGTAACCCGAGGTGTATATAAGGCCGCCTCCACCCGCGAAGTATTTGAAATTGGACGCATTTTGGTTTCCACCAAAGAACGCGGAGTGACCTTCCGCAATAACACTGAGGTCATGCCACACTGATAGGGTGGCCCAGGCTGAAGGCCCCCACCTGTTGATGTCCGCGCTTCCCCAATCGCCCGACCAATAGTTCATTCCTGCGCCAACTGTGGGGGCTAGTGGAGGCCGAACGACCGCAGGTACTACCTGGGCAGCGCACGAAAGTGAAACAAAGCAGACGGCTATGGCGAGAAGGAGCTTCGCGCCCGTTTCATGTCTCCTGATTTCGCCCATTTTATATCTCCTGATTCAAGGTTGGTCTTGTAACGACGGCCTGCCGTTTGAATGGCATCAAGTAGAGCTACGCATCCAAGCAGAAACCTAGGTCGCACAACATCATCTGGGGCCGGGGGGAAAAAACTGGGTACAGCGCCTAATAACTACTTTAGATGCAGAGCCGCGTAATATCGCAGTGAAATTGCTGAAGAAAGCGGGCTTCAAGACCAAGTAGACCGGCACAGGTTCTGCGCTCATTAGTGCCAACTAACCCTTCGTGTGCAATTTATTGCACATTCTGGACATCGTGGAATTTGTAACTTGCAGATTTCATTAACCGTGTGGCAGTCCAATCCGGATAGATCATCGGTACCGACCTGGCGGCGCAGGACCTGACTGAATTTCATCTTCGCCGGTTCGATCACTTTCTGAATGACAATCGCGTGGATCGCGAGCCACCCGTGCGGATCTACGTCATGGGGGCGGTGATGCACGTGAGACTGTAGAGGTTCGCACCTTCGTTGGCGGGCATTGGCGCGAGGAGCAGGAGTGACCGTTGGCACGCACGTTGTACGCGCCCTACTACCTGCACGCAAAGGGTGTGCTGTCGGCGGAAAAACCGGCGGACGATGGGCTGGGTATCGCAAGGGTCCCGGAAAGGCCGAGTTGATGAAGCCGGGCGAACCGTACGAGTTTCACCATCGAGAAATATCCGACGTCGCTGCTGCTCAAAAGGACATCGTATCCGGCTGGATATTTCCAGAAGCGATTTCCCACGTTTCGATGTAAATCCGAACACCGGCGAGCCGCTCAACGAGAACCGGAGGACTCAAGTGGCGCAGAACACGATCTACCTCGATGTGCAGCATCCATCGCAGATCATTCTGCCAGTGATTCCGGCGACGTCGAGCGCGACTGCATCGAAGTAAACGCGAACCAACAAACCTTTTGCTTTCCGCATCTCAACCTCTGTCTGCAAGTTGCAACCATGCACACAAGAAAGAGGGAATGAGAGATGCCCGAGCAAAAGCACGAGCAGAAGACTGACAAGGCCGTTCAGGACCTGGTCAAAGCACTCAATGAAGACCTCGCACGCGAGTATCAGGCAATCATTGCCTACACCGTCTACAGCAATGTGTTGAAGGGCGCGCAGTGGATGAACATTGCGGGGGAGTTGAGAAAACACGCCGCCGAAGAACTACAGCACGCGCTGATTATTGCCGATCAGATTGACTATCTAGGCGGTATGCCGACAGCGACGCCGAAGGAAGTGAAGCTCTCAGAAAAGCCAGAAGATATGCTGCGGTTCGATCTGGATAACGAGACAGCGACGATCAAGAATTATCGCGAGCGGGTGCGACAGGCCGAGGCGCTCGGGCACTATGCCCTGGCGGAGCAACTACGCACGATCATCTCGCAGGAGCAGGAGCATCAGCACGACCTCGCCACAGCCCTCGGCATCGATGTACCGAAGGTGCTGGGGCAGGGCGCTTAATGCGCCAGGCGCCCCTTTAGCTGCTTCAAGCTTTCTTCCGCGCAACTTCCCCGTAAACCGCGGCGTACTCCCGCGCTGGCTTGTCCCAGCTGAAGTTTTGCGCCATTCCGTTCCGCATCAGTCGAATCCATTGCTTCTTGTCTAAGAAGACCGCAAGAGCGCGATCAATCGCATCGAGCAGCGCCTGTGCTTCATACCGATCGAACTTGAATCCAGTGCCGCTACTTAGATCGGGATTCCATTCTTCTACGGTGTCGTCGAGTCCACCGGTCGCGCGCACAACGGGGACGGTTCCATATTTGAGTGAGTAGATCTGGTTCAGGCCGCATGGTTCGAAGCGGCTTGGCATGAGAAAAATATCGGCGCCGGCCTCGACCTTGTGGGCGAGAGCTTCGTCGTAGCGGATCTGCACGGCAAAGCGGCCGGAGTTGGAGTAGGCGAATTCGCGAAAGAACTTCTCGTAGTAGGGTTCTCCCGTTCCCAGCGCGACCACTGCGACATCGCGTTCTGCAAGTCGGCTGGCGATCTGCTCCAACAGGTCAAAGCCCTTCTGCGACGCGAACCGGGAGCAGATTCCGATCACGGGGGTGTGCTCCGGTACATCGAGACCGAAGGCGTGCAACAGATCCTTGCGGCAGTCGCTCTTGCCGTTGAGATCTGCGGGCGTGTAGTGTGCGGCAAGGCTGCCGTCGGTCGCGGGGTCCCATTCCGTGTAGTCCACGCCGTTGAGGATGCCATGCAGGTCAGCGCGCCTCTGGCGGAGGGCACCGTCGAGGCCGTTGCCGAACTCTGGCGTTTGAATCTCCTCGGCATACTTGGGGCTTACCGTGGTAAGCGCGTCGGCATAGACGATGCCGCCCTTCAGGAAGTTGAAGGTGTTGTAGTGCTCCAGCTTGCCGTAGGTGAAGAGCTCCCACGGCAGCAGCAGCTGTTCGGTCGTCGCCGGCGGGAACCATCCCTGGTATCCGGCATTGTGAATGGTGAGAATCGTTCCGCAGTTCTTGAGAACTGGATCGGCGCTGTAGACCGTTCGCAGCAGAACCGGAATCAATGCGGCTTGCCAGTCGTGTACGTGGAAAATGTCCGGTACGCCGAGAAGTTTTGTCGATTCCAGCACGGCCCGGCAGAAAAGGCCAAACCGTTCGGCGTTGTCTCCGTAGCTTTCGCCATTGCTTCCGTAAAGTCCCTGACGATCAAACATCTCCGGGCAATCTATGAAGTAAAACTTCACCCCGTTGTGCACCCCGCCATCAACGATCCCAGCGAAACGGTTCCCATGTGGAAAAGGGATCGTAATGGAGCGGATTGCGTACTTCAACTCGCCGCCAATGTTGGACATAACTACTGCATAAAGTGGTAGATAGACGCTAACTTCGTGACCCAACTTGAGAATTTCCTTGGGCAGTGTACCCACCACATCGGCGAGTCCGCCCGACTTCGCAAACGGAACACACTCGGACGCGGCAAAAACAATCTGCATCGTTCTTCTCCTCACTCCGGCGGTCGATGAATCCGGGCACTCGCTCGCGAATTCCGACCGCAGCCAACCGCCAAGATTACATGCTCTCCTTTGACGCGCATTGTCGTGGCAAGGATTCCGCATCTACTTGTGCGACAGGATCATCTTGCACACATGCGGGTTCCCCATGCTGACTCAGATACTGCCGCCGCGCCTGATTCCGTCCCGTCACGAGCCGCCGAATCGCCCCTCGACAATCCCATTTTGAATGCGCTCCTCAATGAGCACGAGTCACTGGCCCTCGTTGACGGACTCGCTCGTCGCTATCCTGCAGCGATTGGCCCGCTTGCCGGCACACCGGATCAGTCGCAGGCAAGCTACGACGCGCTGAGACCTCTCGCAGGCCCCGGCGGTCTCGTCGCCCTTTTCCTGCATGACCCACCTGCACTGCCGCAAGGCTGGAGCCTCTTTCGCGGTGGGATTCTTACACAGATGATTCGCCGGAGGCCGAATCCAGATACCGCAGGCGCGCTTGCTAAGGGCGTAACGTTGCGGCCGCTTGGCAGCGCCGACGTCCCGGCGATGATGGAACTGGCAAAGCTCACCGAGCCCGGACCCTTCCGCGAGCGCACTATCGAGCTCGGGAAATTCCACGGGATCTTCCAGGGTGAGCGGCTGCTGGCCATGGCCGGACAGCGTACGCGGGTTCCAGGATTTGTCGAAGTCAGCGCCGTCTGCACGCATCCTGAATCGCGCGGGCGAGGTTATGCCGGTGTGGCGATGCGCGAGGTAATGAACGACATCGCAGACGAAGGCCGCACGCCATTCCTCCACGCATTCGACGACAATCCCGCGGTTAGCCTTTACCAGCGTCTCGGCTTCACGCACCGCCGCAGTTTCCATCTCGCTGTCATCAAAAACGAAAATGTAGCGGTCAATTTGGACCAGATCTTTACCACGGCCCCTGCTTGCCGCCATACCACCACACCAGGCCAGCTCCCAATGTGACCTGATGTGTGGAAGGTGTCGCGGGATTGTTGGTAATGAAGTAGGGAATGTTGCTCCAGTCGCGCCGGTACTCGAGAAATGTGGCAAACCCGTCTCCGAAGTTGTAGCGGTAAGTGCCGGTCACCTCCTTCAAAGCCTGCGTGGCATTGCTGAACATGCCGCCGCGATCGGAGAGATATTCAGCGCGGCCGGCGACTGACTGACGCGGCGAGAACTGATACTGCACATAGGCAGCGCCGCCGTCATCGTGGAAAGGCGCGGAGGACTCGCCGGGAGCGGCATTGGCCCATTCTCGCTGGATCACGTAATCGCCCTCGCCTGCAAACGTCAACTTAGGCGTGACGTTCCACGTGGCGTAGCTATCAAAGATGTGCAGCTTACCATTGGGTGCGGGGTTGATGGGCGTGAAGCAAAGGCCGGGCTGCACAGGGACAGTGCAATTGCTGGCCGGAGCGGCGTCAGGATGCTCCTGGCCCAGGTAGTAGTTCACGGTCCAGCTCAGTGTTTTCGTCGGTTGCAGCACCACTCCAAATAGTTCGTCCTTGTAGCCGTTGGTGGGCTCCGACTGGTTGGTGCCGTTGACGATCCAGTAGTTCACGCCGAGCTTGCTGTTCACGTTGTAGTGCAGTCGCACACCCACGTGATAGAAGGGCAGAAAGTAAAAGTAGAACGAACGTGAGTAGTTCATCTGGTCTTTGGTGTAGTTGCCCTCGATACCCAGAGAACTGGCCCATTTGCCAAAGTCGAAGTTGAGCCCGCTGCCCACGGGGATGACGTATGTGCCGTACGCCTGAAAGATGTTGCGGTAGATGTCGGGACGGGGCTCGTTCACGGGGTTTCCTTGCAGAGTTTCGGTGGCTTGTCCAAACTGCAGATCGACACGCATGCCGTAGCGACGGCCAGCCTGCACGTCTGGATCGAGCGCGACAATGAGATCGGTCTGGTTGATGCTGAAGACGCGGCTCAATACGTCGTAGGCGCGCAGGTCGTTCACGCGGCCGGTAGGGTTGTTGAAGTTATTTTCGAAGTAGCCATCGAAGTACAGGTTGAGCGTGGCTCCGCCGGGCGGCGTCCCGGGAAGAGGCGAAGAAGCGGGCTTTGAATCGGTGGCTTGGGTCGGGCCTTGTGAGGATGGTGCCCTGACCACGGAGTTGGCGGGGCGTTCCAAAGCGAATGCAAGATTTGTGAGCGGCGGACTCTGATCCGGGGTGGCGCGCAACTCCGCGGCAGCTCTGACGAGGACGGCGGCATCCTGCGGCCCCGCTGTGGACGCCCGCAAGTTTCCGTTTCGGTTCTCCAGGACAGCCACACGCGATTGTAGAGTGCCGACGAGCGCCTTCAGCTCTTCGACTTGGATCTTGAGCTGCTGCACTTCGTCTTCGGTGGGTTGTGCGGCGGCGGCGAGGGGAAACAACAGCCCAAAAGAAACAAGCCGCGTCAGGACTCGGTGCAGCGGCCTGCATGTATGAGTTAGCACGGGATTCCTCCTGAGAGTCTTGCCCGGTCAATAGCGTAAGCGTAGTCCCGGAAACATAAGGGAGTTGGAAAGATTCTGCCAACGGGTTCCGTTGAATGAAATTCGGTGGGGGAAGAGACCTGCGTCAGGCATTCTCGACCAGGCTCCGGCGTCGTGATCTAATTCGTGCTCACCGAGGCCAGGCAGCAAAGACAAAGCCGCCGTGCTCGGGCGATGCCCGTTTGCCCGAGAAAATAAGATGGTGCCGATCATGAAGCGTATTGGGATCTATCGTCGATTGGCAGTGTGAGCGCCGGCGGTTGCAATCAGACGACAATGGGGAGATGCCACACGCTGCGTCGAAGGTACGCGATCAATGGCGGAGAGAGCGGTCAGGTTTCGAAGGACAAGATGCGTTTCCAATCGTTCTTCATACTAATGACGATCCACCCCTTCGACGTCGCCTCATCGTGGAGCGCCTGAGTAAATGTGCCGACCTTGGTGTCGGGCAGCCCTTGCGCGGGGCCGTAAGCGTATTCGCGTTGCTTGTCGTCGTGGAGCAGGAGCATTGCCAGTCGCTGACCGTCGCTGGCCTCTGTGTACTCCAGCATCTGCCGGTCTCCAGTTGAGTTGCCGAAAGCGGCGAATGGACGGCGTCCGATCATAAAATGGATCCCCTCGGGCTTGCCGGCGTTGTTGTCGTTGAGGAGAAGCTTCGGGTCTTTGGTCAGGAACGGTCTGCCCTTCGCGTCGTAGCCGAAGGTCGTACCGCCAGCGGTCCCGACCACCTGTTCGGGCGGAATGCCATACACCTGCGCTGAGTACATTCGTACGAAATCCTGACCGCCTCCGGTCACGATGTATGTCTTGTAACCATTGTTGCGGAAATACCGCAATACCTCAATCATGGGCAGGTAAGTGAGCTGCGTGTAAGGCTTCTTCCAGCGTGGATCGCGGGCAGCTCCGATCCAGGGGTTCACCTGGTCTTTGAAGTCGTCGACACTCATACCTGTGAGTGTGGCAAAAAGTATTTTGTAGAGTTCTGGCGTCGGAAGCTTCGCGATCGCCTCACGGTCGCCCGTCAACACGGTCTTGAATGGCTCGACGCTGGCCAGCTCGGGCTTCGCTTTGACAACTGCGGGCACCCGGTCAAGGCAATAGACGACCTGGCTGTACATTGGGTGCTCCACCCAGAGGGTACCGTCCTGATCGAAGGCGGCGATTCGCTGCTCCGGCGGGACAAATCTTGAACTTGATCTATCGGTGGTGGCGTGAACGAAGCCGACGATTGCTTTCTTGGTGGCTCCGTCATTCCATGAAGGCAGTGGGTCCTGACCCTTTGCATACGCGAGCGGCGCAAACGTGAACTCCACACAACCTGGCAAAAGCGTGGTAGCGGTGGTCGCCAGCCCGAATTGCAGTAACTCCCGCCTGGACAAACCTTTATCTGAAGCTTTTTTCATTCAGATGTCCGTCCCTTCGTGTGTTTCATTCGCGTTCGTTGGAGCTATTCGAGCAAAAATAGGCAGCGGGCGGGAACTGTCGCAAGTGACAGGATGGCGGGCCTGAGCCGAGGTGGAACCCGCGAGTAGAGGGTATGCTGCCCTGTTCGATTATTTAATACGTCAAGTCGCTGCCCTTCGTGTGGAGAACACCTTCGAGCGCATAGCACAAAACGCAGAACGGCTGAGGCTTCTTCAACTAACATCGACTGGTGCCTCCCAAATCCAGGCTCGGCCAGAATTTTCTCCGCGATCAGCAGGCCATTCGCCGCATTGTTGCAGCGCTCGGCAGACTGCGAGGATCGCACAGTCGTTGAGATCGGCCCGGGCAGGGGCGCAATTACGAGAGAGCTGTCCGCAAAGGCTGGAAGGGTCCTGGCCCTGGAAGTCGATCCCGAGCTTGCTGTGCGGTTGTCGGCGGAATTCGCGAGCGGTGCAGCGGAGCGGGGAACGAACGTCGTTGGGTCGAATGTGGAAATTGAAACTGTCGATGTGCTCTCGTTTGATTTTGCGACGGCATCAGTTGCGGCCGGACAGAGGCTGATTGTTGCAGGGAACCTGCCCTACTACATCACGTCGCCCATTCTGCTGAAGCTGGCAGAGAATGCCGAGTGCTGGATCGCGCGGTGCTGATGGTGCAGCGCGAAGTGGCCGAACGTGTTACCGCCGAGCCCGGCTCGCGCGACTATGGGCTTCTATCTGTCACCGTGCAGATGCATGGGCCGGTGGAACGGCTGTTCACTTTGCCGCCGAGCGCGTTCTCGCCGCCACCGGAGGTGCACTCGACGGTGTTTCGTTGGCGGTTTGCGCCGCGCTTCAGAGAACTTGAAGTGGATCGCGAGCGAATTCCTGAGATTCATTCGGCAGGTATTCGCGTTGAAGCGGAAGACGCTGGCGAATAACCTTCGCGCGGCGAGCATCGACGGAGCAGCAGTCGCAGCGGCACTTTCCGACGCAGGGATTGATCCAAAAGCGCGCGCGGAAGCCATCTCGATCGAGTTGCTCGCGGCACTATGGCGGAGTCTGAAAAAAACAGGAGCCACTCCGTCGCACGAAGTGGCTCCCTTGTTTCATGAGATCAGATGAGATTAGTGATGGCCTCGCAGGCAGCCGCGCTGCCACCACCGCCGCCACTGACGTGGCCTCCGCCTACCTCCACCACCTACTCGCGTGACGTGGACTAGCGCCGCCAGATGGACGGAGCGCAGAACCACGCCGGAATATCCGCCTCCTGCGGCGGGAGGATGGTAGGTGCCGGCTGGCGCGCCAGGTGCCGCCCACGTGCCTGGGTGGCCTGCCGGGGAGTTCGCCCACGGCACATATCCCGATCTCGTCGAGTTGCCGTATCCCGGACTTACCGGCCTATTGATGCCGTAGACTGGACCACTACCCGGATTGGAACCCCTGAATCCCGAGGCCATTGACGGACTGTAGATCGGGCGAGGTGAAAGCGGCCTGAGCGGCTCGACAGTTGTTCCGCCGATCATTACTGGCCTGCCGACCGTGTGCATGGGATTCGCGGCCGGAGAGCTGGGAATCCGATTGACCGCAATCACCGGATTGGGCTGATAAAAGCCTCCGCGCCGGATCGGTTGGTTTGGCGGACGAACGGGACCTCCGTGCGGACGATGCGGCGGCAGATACCGGGCTGGTCTGATGCCGATGTTCCATCCCCAGCCACCGGTGGTCCACCAGGGATATCCGTAACCGGGTGCCCAGCCCCAGCCGAAGCCATCGTAGTAATTCCAGTTTCCACTAGTGTAGGGCAGGTAGCCCCATTGTTCACAGGACACCCAGACGTAGCCGAACTGCGGCGTCCACACCCAGTTGCCGCAACCATAAGGATCCCAGTCGCCTGAAGACGCGGCATTGGGAGACCATACGTAGCCCTGGCCGGGAACGTTGTACCAGTTGCCGTTGGCGTCGAGGTCGCTCCAGGCCGGATTGTTGCTGTTGATCGAGCTGCCGCTGGCTGCGGTTTTGGCGGCTTCCTGCGAGTCAAGCTCCTGATCGCGATCGGCGTTCCAGGCGTCCCATGAGTCCGGCTCAATGGTTTCGGCGAGATTGTAGAGATTGGGATCCGTGGCATTGAGCGCGATGCTTTCGCCGCCGTGCAAGTCCATCGAAAGGGAGTTGCCGCGCTCCAGGTGAGCATTGCCGGAGAACACAGCAAGTTCGCCGGGAAGATTGTCGAGGCTGACGCGAAGCACGGTAAATCCGCTGGCGGTTACGACACTATCACCAAAGCGGGCAATCGTCCGGCTTGCGGAGGTATCGCCTTGGAACTCGAAGTAAGCCAAGCCGCTCTCGAGCAGCAGTTCAGCTTTGGCTGCGCCCGCCGTCCTGCCGGAGCGCCGCGATTTTGAGCGAACTATTGGGCGAGATGCGAACTACGCTGCCATCATCGAACTGAATCTCGGCCCTGCCATCCTCTTTGGTCGTGATCTCGGTTCCCTCGAACAGAGGAGTATTTGCCAATGCCGGGTTGGCCAGAACCTGGCTGCCCTGGGACAGCTGCACGTCACCTTCCACAAAGCTCAAGCGGGCGGCGCGCACGTTCGGGTCGGGCTGCTGTGCGCTGACAGGCAAGGCTGCCGCCAAAAACAAAGCCAGCCCCAGGAACACCGGCGGCTGGCCTGAACTGAACCTTGTCTAATCTATTCATGGAGCCCCCACCCTTTCCCCTTCGCCTCCGATGAGAATTCGCATCGCGAGGAGCCCACACCTATTCAGACAGCTAAAACAGGCGAAAAGTCGCGCCTAAATTTCTGCAATTCAAGTCGCTTCAGCTTCCCGAACGCGCCAGCAGCATTCGAGCCCTCTTTCTTACCCTTTCCAGGACGTGAGGGTCGTCTTGAAGGCGCTCCAGGATGTCTCGAATGGCGCAAATCTGCTGCAGGCGGCCGTCGTCTGAGGCTTCCACAACGTACTGGATGGCCTTATCGAGGCCGAGGGGATCGTGCTGGAGCAGCAATTCAAGCCGCGCACCCTCGATCAGCGTCGACCCGACGGCCACGAGAGATTCGCCCAGATCCTGGATTTCCTTGTCGGTGGAGTAGTTGAACTCGCAGCCACCCTCCCCGTCAGGGCCACTGTAGCTGATCTTCTTCCAATCCCTGAAATGCGACTTTCAGGTGGCTTTCGCACTTGCCGTGGAGAACGCGATTGTGGTGAGCAGTTGAAAAAACGTGATTGGCAAAGTCGCTGCTGAGGTTCACATCGCGGTCCACCTTGGCGGGTAAATCATCGCGTCTTCATCATTGGGCTTGTTGCCGCCCTCGGCGTGAAAATGGCCGCTGCCGTCGGGTGGAGCACCAGAGTCCATTGCGCGGGGTAGAGCCCGGGGTTGGAGAAGTCGACCCGCACCATTGCATCGGATCTCGCTGCGAGCAGGGATCGCAACCAGCAATGCCACGAAGGCGAGCCACGAATTCTCATCGGCGGCCCTCCTGGAGAGCAACGTCTGCGCAGTGTGCAGGTGACAGATGGCGATTGCCAACGCATCGGCGGCGTCGGCAGGTTGCGGGAGCTCCGGCAGGTCCAGGAGCCGGGCCACCATGAACTGAACCTGCTCCTTTTTCGCCAGTCCATAGCCCACGACAGACGACTTTATACTGAGCGGCGCATACTCTGCCACTGGGCAGGTCGCCGCTGCGCCGCGGCCAGCAATGCCACTCCTCGAACCTGTCCCAGCTTGAGTGCCGACTTCGCGTTTACGGAGTAGAAAACCTCTTCAATCGCAACGACTTCCGGCTGCCAACGCTCCAACTCCGCGGAGAGTGAGCAGTGCACCTCGGCGAGCCTTTCGGGGAGGGACTTCGACTTGGCGAGGCGGATGGCTCCGAGGTTTTGCACACTATTCGGGTCAACGGACCGGAATCATCCGAATCCACGACGCCGAACCCGGTAATCTCGGTTCCACAGTCGATTCCGAATACGCGCATTTGCCTGCAAGTTTAAACCCGGAAGCCCTTCGGTTGCTCTATCGAAAGCATTGACGGCGCGGATGAGATCAATTCTCTCTAGATGCGTCTCTCACGTGACCGGGACACTTGGGCGTTCAGTTGCGGCTGTCGGTTCAGGCGGTGTGTCCTGGCGGGATCTTCCGGCGGAGAACCTCACGCGCAGATTCGCCAGGGTCTCCGCGAACCGTTCATTCCGAAAGAGAGATGGCCCGGATAGCTCTCCGCAATCACCGAGTCGAAAGTGGTAAATTGATTCGCGCGTTCACCGCAGGAATCTTTCGAGTTTGCCCTCGAGCGCAGGTGACGCGGTGTTGGTGTGAATGCAGATGGTCCAAAGTCCGGTTCTTTCCTAGACCGGCTCCCAAAGCTGCTGTGGAATCCATAGGATATCGCCGCGCGAGAATGGGCGGTGTGCGAACCATCGCGACAGGATTCCAAGCCCTCGCGCGGCAAGCGCACGGAGCGTGGCGTGATCAAATCCATGGCGAGGAGCAACGAACAAGCGTGGACTGAGGCCGTGTCCGCGAAGTATCTCGAGACCGGAGCGAATCCATTGCCGCTGCAGCGACTCGTCGACACCTGCGAATTCGGTTTCCTCGTGCAGTCTGAGTAGAGATTTGCCCCGGTTTGTGCAAAAGTGGCGGTAGCCATGCATGGCGATCGTGGCTCCGGCGGCCTCCAACGATCGCATTCGATCCCAGAAGCCCGGATCAGGATCCTGTAGATTCAACATCGGGTCCTGGTTGTCAGGCACGATGGCGAGAATCGGCTTTACTCTGTAGCGAGCGATGATAGACAGGAAACGCTCCCGCCGATCACCCAACATGGCAGGACAAAGGTCGTCGAAGCGGATAAGGTATTGAGCTGGGGTGGAAGGCATCTCAGCACCCGTTTCTTTTCGCTAGTGAGTGAAGGAGTCTCCCTGGCTCGACCTTTTTCGTCAGATGGAGCCGGCAGGTGCACGCGGAATGCATTTCGATGTGGAATGCATTTCTGTTCCGGACCAGGACTGCGTCGTCGGGATGGCTGTCGTTGTAGAAATCGGCGATGACGATGGATGAAGCGAACGGGCCGCTGGAGAGGATGCAGGAAGAACTCACCCACATGAGAGCGGCGCTCATTCCATTTTGTGCATGGAGGGTGCCAGCTACGACCTTCCTAATCAGAGAGCGCAATTCCAAGATCTCCTGGTATTCGGCCCTTTGTTCTTTGAAGTTATGACGCGATTGTATATCAGGGGAGATTTGGAGCGATCACTTTGTATTACAAAGTATTTACTTCTGATTAGAATGCAACTTCAAAACCGATCGACAACCAAAAAGTTGGGTGCGATTCTATTTGACCAGCGCTTCTTCGATGGTAGCTGCGGTAGGGATGAGCGTATCGACCTTGGTAAATTTAAAAAGTTGAAGGACGTTTGGGCTCGGCGCGACGGCGACGACACGAATTCCCTTGTTACGGCAGCTGATGAAGTGGCTGACGATCGTTCCCAGGGCGGAGGAGTCCATTTGCGGGACGGCGGAGATGTCGAAGAGATGCAGCGTTGGGGTCTCTGCACCTAGGGCCGTCTTGAAGTCGAAGATGTTGCCCAGTGCAACCTGCTTCATGGAGCCATACATGTCGCGCGCGTTGAATGGCCCGCTGATGCGATAGATCAAAGTTCCCGGGGCCCGGCCTTCAATTCTTTCAATCGTGAATGTGGCGCTTTTCCAGAGCTCTGTGTGGGTGAGAGACATTTCTATTGGATTGTACTTGGCGCGCTGGAACTGGTGGAAGAGGTTTGTTTGGGGAAGATGAACTGCGCACCGGCTGCGTCAAATGCCACTTGCCACTGCATTCAGGTTCTCAAGATTGGGGAGCGGCGATGGCTTCCTCGACAGTTGCAGCGGTGGGGATGAGGGCATCGACCCTGGTGAATTTGAAAAGTTGCTGGACGTTCGTGCTGACTCCGACGGCAATGACGCGAACACCTCGCGCGCGCGAGCGAATGAAATGACTGATGATCAGGCCGAGGCCGGAGGAGTCCAGGGTGGGAACGTCCGAGATGTCGAAGATGTTGAGAGTTGGGCGTTCCTTGCCAGGCGCAGGTTCAAATTCGAAGATGTTGACGACGGCCAGGGGTTTGAGGACGCTGTACATTTCGTTCGCCGCAAAGGCTCCCGTGAACCGGAAGATAAGGACGCCCCGCTCCTCGTCTTCGATGCGTTCAATGGCGAATTTTGGACTTTGCCATAAGTGGGTTCGGTTGGTAGACAATGAGTGTCTCCCCGGAATGCCGGCGTAATCAAGCAATCGGCTCGTTGACCAGAATACTTCAGAGTGATCGCGGATTGGCTCTCGAATCTCATTTGAGGCGGCTTTCGTCTGAAGACAGGGATGGACCGTAGATCTTGCGGACCAGCCAGAGGACGGGGAGGCCAAGAAGGATCAGGGCGGTGCCTAGTAGCGATCCTCTTAGGTTGCCGGCGTAGCTGTAGACGAGGACTGCGGCGGCGCAGACTACGAAGATGGCAGGGAGAATGGGATATCCCCAGACGCGATATGGGCGACGCGAGATCGGGACGCGGCGGCGATACACGAAGATCGTTGTCGCGGTGAGCATGTAGAAGAGCCATTCGGCGAAGACGGCGAGTTCGAAGTGCTGCTGGAATTGCGAGAGGAAAAGCAGGAGCACGGTGGAGAGCAGTCCCTGGACGATGAGGGAAGTGGACGGAGACTGGAAGCGCGGGTTGATGTGCGCGAACTGGCGGAAGAAGAGCCGGTCGCGCGCGGCGGCGAAGGGGATGCGCGCGCCCGACATGATGGTTCCGTTGAGCGTGACGAAGATGCTGAGAGCCATGGCGGCGGCGACGAAGCCTGCACCGCGCGGGCCGGCGACAACGGAAAGCGCGGCGACGGCTGGGCGTTCAGTGGCGGCGATCTGTGTGGCGGGCAGGATGTATTGAATTGCGGCGTTGGTGGCCATGAAAAGGATGCCGACGATGAAGAGTCCGCCGATGAGAGCGATCGGCAGGCTGCGCTCGGGGCGACGGACTTCGCCGGCGACCATGGTGAGGTCATTCCATCCGTCGTAGGCCCAAAGAGTGGCGATAAGAGCAAGCATGAATCCGCTGAATCCGCCGGTTGCGTGGGGCAGCGATGTTGCGAAATTTGAGAACGAACCGGAAGCTGAGGCGAAGCAGAGTGCAGCGACGATGAGGATGAGGACGGCTTTGAGGATGGTGAAGACGAGTTGGAAGTCGCCGGCTTTTTTGATGCCGAGATAGTTCAGTCCCGTCATGAACCAGGTGACGGCGATAGCGAAGACTTGCGACCAGAGGATGGGCGTGCCGAGCGACGTGCGTCGAAAGGAAGTGGAATGCGGGGAAGAACTCCAGGGTGCGCGCGAGTCCGATGGTGACGGCGGCGATGGAGGCGGGCTTGGCGACGGCGAACCAGGTCCACATATAAAGGAAGGCGGGTGTGTCACCGTAGGCTCCGCGGAGGTAGACATATTCGCCGCCGGCGTAGGGGAGCATGGCGCCGAGTTCGGCGTAGGTCATGGCGCCGAAGAGCGAGAGCAGGCCGCCGACGATCCAGGCGAGATAGACGAGGGTGGAGGAGCCGGTGTCGCGCATCATTTCGGTGGGAACGAGAAAGATGCCGCTGCCGATGATGGTGCCGACGACGATGGCGGTGGCCTGCGATGCGCCGAGTACACGGGGGAGATCGGCCGGAGCTTGAGCTTGGTTGGGGATGGCGGAAAGTTGTTGGCTCATGCGGTGATGTGAGGGTAGCACGACACCTGCGGTGCGGCCGACCACCTGCGGTGGGGCCGGCTGCCTTCGGCGGATCACCGATCACCATGGCGTGGCCGGAGCGCGGTGGCAGGAGGTCCCATCGCGCAACCGATTGGTTGCGGGTTACCTCCCCCCACCCATACTCTGTAAAGAAGTTCTGTCGTTTCTTTGACTTACGTGAGCTATGTCGCTGCAAAGTCCTCTGCTAATTGGGCTTATCTGCAGAGTCTTCTCCATAAAGGACTTACGGCAATTCCTGAGTTGGTGTGGCGTTTCGGGGTTTTGCAAGGGCGCCGCTCCCTGATGGTCGCGTCGACTTGGCTACAGCTGCTCTGGGACACAGCTACTCAGGAATTGCGATAGGCCTGAAACTGGGAACCAAGAGTCCGTGACAAGGGATCGATGTGCACAGATTCACAGTTTCACAGGGCGAGCTGGATCGCTTTGGTTATCTGAGCCGGGCTAAGGGTCGAGGACAAATTCTCGTTAATCTGGCAGGCCCGCAGAGGGTTTCACTGAGCGATTGCAGAAACGCCGGCCCTCGGCATTGACTCCAAACAACTCCTATTATGCTCGTGGAGCGGGAAATAACCTGCAAACCGGGTGGAAGCTTTTTGTGGCGCGGAATGAGCAAGTTAGGCGGGGCCGCGGGGTGAACCGGACGTGACATTTCACAGGGTGGATCAGGAGTTGGCCGGAGAGGGCTTGCCGGGGTGCACTTGGATTTCGTTCACGACATGCTGCACCTGGGGAACTTTCATGGCCAAGTCCTCAGCTTCCCTCTTCTCCTGGGCAGTTTTTACAGTGCCCTTCAGCGTAAGAATGCCATTGTTCGCGGTGCACTCAATATTCTGCGTTTTCAGCGCTCGATGCAATGCCAGGGCGGCTCTGAAGTGATCCTCGATGGAGTTGTCGACCTGCGCCGCTTGCGATGCGGCCTGCACTTCACTTTGTATTCCAGCGTTGTCCACCTGGATGCGGTCGACGATAGAGTAGCCGGGTGCAGATTGTTGTGCGAGTTGTTCTGCGCGCATCTTGCGATCGTTCGCTCCGACGATTCCGCTAAGGGTAATGACCCCGGCTTGCCGGTCCTGAGAGACTGTCACGCTGCGCAGGTCGTGCTGATCGAGAGTGTCGTACTCAGCTAGCTTGACGTCAGGATGGTCACGGCGCATGCAGCCGGTGAGGATCATGATTGCGGTGATCAGTAAAGCGGCTGCGGAGAGCGGAAGTGGGCGTGAACCAGAGTGGCACATGACGCAATTCACCTCGGCTAACACCGATGGGATGCGGGCAAAAGGTGGCGCGGTTGTTTGGTTTGGGAGATGGCATAAATGTCCAATTACGCCGGTGGAATCTCTGCACGCTCTTCGTGAAAATGGCGCCAGATGGACTCGGCGGTTTTGCGGGAGACGACAGCAGCAAGTGAGTCGGCGGTGGCCTGTTGCACGTCGCGCAGGCTGCCGAAATGAGTGAGCAGACGCTGGCGGGTTTGCTGGCCGACACCTGGGATGTTGAGCAATTCTGAATCGCGGTCGCGCATGGCGCGGCGTTGGCGGTGATATCCGATGGCGAAGCGATGGCTCTCATCGCGGATCATCTGCACGAGGTGGAGCACGGGCGAGCGGCGATCGAGGACAACGGGTTCATCTTCGTTGCCGTAGATGTAGATCACTTCTTCCTTTTTTGCGATCGATGCAAGGGGCTGCGAAGTGAAGCCGAGAGACTCCAGTGCTTCAGCGGCGGCGTGAAGCTGGCCGAGGCCGCCATCGATCAGGATCAAGGAGGGCATGGTGGTGGGCTCTTTGGATTTGGAGTTTCCCTCAGGGGCTAAAGCCCCGGAAGTCTCTGCAGCATTTTCGGCACGCGACCCACCACGTGGGTTCCCCGAGTCGTGCCCTGACGCTTCTTGCTCTCCTTCGGAATGACTGTTGTCGTGCCCTTGCAAACCAGATGGAGATTTGCGGTTTCCCACCCATGACTTCGTCATGGATGGGGGACCCAAGTTCTCAATGTTCGCCGCTTCCATGTTGGATGCAGGGGGAGTTTTTCCTTCTTTGGCATCGGCGGCGTCGCGAATGCGGCGATAGCGGCGAGTGACGACTTCGCGCATGGAGGCGAAGTCGTCGACACCGAGCACGGTCATGACTTTAAATTTTCGGTATTGCGATTTGTTCATCTTGCCGTTTTCCCAGACAACCATGGAGGCGACCGTTTCTGAACCCTGGATGTGGGAGATGTCGAAACATTCGATGCGCGTCGGGAGTTCAGGAAGCATGAGGCTGTCGGCGAGGGATTCCTGAATGGCCTTCCGAGAAGGCTCGAGAACACGGAAGCGCTGGATGTAGGACTGCTTGGCATTCTGTCCTGCAAGGTCGACGAGAGAGCGTTTCTCGCCGCGCTGGGGGACGGCGATATCGACGCGGCGGTTGATGCGCTCGCTGAGGAGCGCAGCGAGGGCTTCGCGATCGTCGAAATCGACGGGGACGAGGATGGAGCGGGGAACGTAGTGCTTGTCGATATAAAGCTGTTTGAGGAGAGCGGAGAAGACTAGACCCGCGTTGAAGGCGGATTTCTGCGGCGCAGTTCCCTCGGGGGCTAGAGCCCCAATTGATTCCGTTGTTATGTCGGCAGGCGACCCACTACGTGGGTTCCCCGAGTCGCGCCCTCTCAAATCGGGTGAAGATTCTTGCCTTCCCACCCATGCCGACGATGGAACCGTCGGCATGGATGGGGCACCCAAGTTCGCGGTTGTGTCGATACTCGTCTCCTCGTCGTTCGTTGGATCGATGGCTTCGGCTAATTCCGGAAGGTCTTCCCAGAAGAATTCGCGGCGGTCGACGATTTTGCCGCCACGCATGTGGAAGAGATTGATGGCGAGGCTGCCGTCTTCAAAGTGATAGCCGAAGACGTCCGCGTCGTCCCTTTGCTCGGCGGTGGCGATGCGCTGCTTCTCCTGCAGTTGATGAACCGTCGAGAGCTGATCGCGCAGGCGAGCGGCAGCTTCGTATTGTTCCGCTTCAGCGGCGGCGGTCATTCGCGCAGTGAGAGAACGCTCGAGTTCGGACTGACGGCCTTCGAGAAAGAGTTGCGCATCGCGAACGGCCTGTTTGTAAATCTCCGGCGTGGTGAGGTCCTCGAGGCAGGGGCCGAGGCAGCGATGAATGTAGTACTGCAGGCAGGCGCGGGGATGATAGCGGGAGAGATCGACTTTGCAACTGGGGATGAGGAAGCTGCGGTGAATGAGTTCAACGACTCGATAGGCGAGATTGCCGGGGAAATAGGGGCCGTAGTAGGCGGAGCCGTCCTTGCGCAGGCGGCGGGTGACGAAGACTTTGGGGAATCGGTCGGCGAGGGTGAGCTTGACGTAGGGGTAAGTCTTGTCGTCGCGCAGGAGGATGTTGAAGCGTGGCTTGCGCTGCTTGATGAGGTTGTTTTCAAGGGCAAGGGCTTCGTGCTCGTTGGCGACAAGGATGTAGTCGATGTCGACGGCCTCGCGCATGAGGGAGCCAGTTTTGGCGTTGGCTTGAGAGGCTTCGAGCAGGTAGGAGCGGACGCGTGAGCGGAGATTCTTTGCCTTGCCGACGTAGATGACTTCTCCGTCAGCGTTCTTGTAGAGATACACGCCGGGCTGGGTGGGGAGAAGGCGGATTTTCTCGATGAGATCCATTGATGGCGGCAGCGCCCCAGGCGCCAATTCCTAGAATACCGGGCGCGGCGAAAGGGGCTCCTAGATGTGGAGATGCAAACCTTACAGTACCGGGTAAAAAGTACATAGCTATAACCATCGCTCATTTTTCCACAGATAGGACATAGCTTCCGTGATTTGAATGACTTGCAAAAATATCGGTGTTTGGAGGGAGGAATGCTATGTAGAGGGCGACACGAAATGTCGCCGCCCGCCTGGTGGTGGTCAAAAAGAGGTTCAGGCAAAGCGGAGGCGGTAAAAGGAATGGGGAGACCGATGAAGAATTCACATGGATTGTTGATTGCAGCTGCCGTAGCAATTGTGGGCGTGACGGGTTGCACGACCAAGAACTACGTGAAATCCCAGACAGCGCCGATTGTTGACCACACCAACCAACTGGAACAGAAGACAGCCGATAACAATCGCGCGATACATGATGTGGATGACCGTGCCACGGCGGGAATCAAGCAGGCGCAGAGCGCGGCTGATTCCGCGACCCAGAACGCACAGAACGCGACCAAGGCTGCCGGCGATGCGGATACAGCGGCGAATGACGCCGTTCATCGTGCTGACTCTCTGGATTCGGTTGTGAAGGGCCTGGACAATTACAAGTCGATGGCGAACGTCACGGTGAATTTCGGCTTTGACAAGGCTGTGTTGACCAAGGACGACAAGGATCAACTCGACAGCTTCGCAGCGCAGCTTGGAAGCGCAAAGAGCTACATCCTTGAAGTTACGGGCGGAACAGACTCGATCGGTTCTGCTGAGTACAACTACGACCTGAGCAATCGCCGCGCTGACGCCGTGGTGCAGTACCTGGCTTCGAAGTACGGCGTTGCGGCACATCGCTTCTACCTGATCGGCATTGGCAAGGACAAGGAAGTTGCCCCCAACAATACCGCTGAGGGACGCAAGCAGAATCGCCGCGTTGAAGTGCAACTGCTGAGCAACATGAGCAACGGACAGGCTCCTGCGACAGCTTCGCAAGCCGCGCCGCCGCCACCCAGCAGCAACTAAAGATCATTCGGGATGTTCATAGATTAGGAAGATTAAAAAGATTAAAGGCGTGAGGTGAAAGCCGTAATAAATCATTAAAGGCGTGAGCCAATATCGATAAAAAGAATCGATAGATTAAAGCAACAAATATTCGCAGGCCATCCAGGGTAAGCCCGGATGGCCTGTTTTCTTTTGTGGGGATGTCAGCGAGCGGATTCGAGCTGGCGGACGTGCTCGACTCGGACCTGGTCGCGGTGAAGAGGCCTAAGAATGGCGCACCCTGCGCTGCGGCTTCGACCGCGGGGCGGCCGTTGGCTTCTTCGCGCTCCACGATGCAGACGACTGCGGCGACGATCATTCCGGCTTCGCGCGCGGCCTCGATGGCAGCGATCGTCGAGGCGCCGGTGGTGCAGACGTCGTCGACGATGACGACGCAGGCACCTTCGCGGCAGAAGCCTTCGATGCGGCGGCCAGTGCCGTGAGCCTTTTCGGCCTTTCGGACGAGGAAGCCGTGGAGGAGGTGTGCGCCCGGCGTTGATTGTGCGCGCCAGGCGCTGGCGGTGGCGACGTTGGAGACGATGGGATCGGCACCCATGGTGAGACCGCCGACGGCTTCGGCGTCGATGTGATTTTCTTCCAGGAGTTCAAGCACGGAGTGTCCAGTGAGGCGGCCGCCTTCGGCGTGGAGGGTGGTGGTGCGGCAGTCGATGTAGTAATCGCTGGTGCCGCCGGAGGAGAGCTTGAACTGGCCGAGCTTGAAGCTGGTGCGGGCGAGGAGAGAGAGAAGCTGCGCGGCGTGGGTGGTCATTGATGAGATTGTAAAAGAACAGGGATTAGGGAACAGGGATTAGGGACTAGGAATAGGGATTAGGAATCGAGCTTGTGTCTTGCGTATGTCCGACAGTGTTGTGGATGTCAGACCCGTCCGGCTCTTCTACTCCCTAATCCCTGATTCCCTGTCTGTTTCACATCTTGTCGAGGTGTTTGAAACCGCCGGTGCCCAGGAGCATGAAGGAGAAGAGCATGAAATTGTAGCAGGCGTGAACCATGGTGCTTGCGGCGAGCGAACGGGTGCGGAGGCGAACCCAGCAGAGGACGAGGCTGACAAAAATGAGCAGGAGAAACGGGCCCAGGGACCAGCTGGTCTGCGCGCCATGCATGAGCGCGAAGGGAATGCTGGTAAGCAGGGAAGCGACGATCATTGCGGAAAGGGACCACTGCGGGTTGTCGTCCTCGTCAAGCGGACGCCGGGGCGCGCCGGTGAAGTGTTCGAAGCTCCAATCGTATGCCGTACAAAGCGCGGGAAGCAGAAATCCTCGGAACGCCATTTCTTCGAAGAAGGGTGCGAGCGTTATGCCGAAGGCGAAGAGGACCCAGGCGGCTCCGGGTGCCTTAAAGAGGTCGTCAATGGGCGCGTTCGTGGGGCCGGGCATGAGCACACCGTTGATCATGGCCACGAAGAAGCAAACGACGGCGGCGCTGATGAGACGTCCTCTGCGGCGGAATGCTGTTTCGCCGTTCCAGTGAATCCCGTCGAAGAACGGCTTGCGCCAAATGATGGGGAAGACGATGAGACATCCAGCGAAGGTGATGAAGTACTGAGCTGCCTGACTGCCGAGCGCGTATCGGTAATCGGTAGCGGCTTGCGCGAGGCTGGTGATGCCAAAGAGGTGGAAGTGCAGCCCGAGCGGCACGATCATCATGGTGCCGATCAAGCCGAAGAGGACGAGCAGGCCCAGGAGCGCGACGTGGCCGAGATGCGGAATGCGTTCTTCGCGGAAGAAGTGAGTGGCTGCGGTTGGACGTCAAATGTCGGATCACGGAAGAGCTCTTGGCCGATGGGAGGTGCACCAATGATGGCACGTTCGGCCAATTCGGTTGGTGGGTCAGGCTCTTCGGGCTCGCCGGTCCATTCGGCGGGTGGTGCTGGGGTATTTTCAGTCGCGAGAGGATCGGTGGAAGGCGGCGCGACGTCTTCGCCGGCGAGCGAGTCCTCGGGCTCGTTCGGCGTTGGTTCGGGGAATGTGCTCATGCGCGTACCGGTTTCTTGTTGGTGGATTGTTTTGGCCGTTCTGATTTGTCAGGAACTGCGATCTGAACTGGAGCGCTTTCTATTGCCATTCGGTCTGCACTGAGGTTATCATTCCCGTTCGGAGGTTCCAGTTTTCCCACCCTTGGCTCCACCAGGGATGGGGCACCCAGTCTCACGGAGTCCGACGCGTTTGAAGACGTGATCTCTTCGAGTTTGCCGTTGTGGGAGGCGTAGTAGCGAGCGAGAAATTCTCCTGTGAAGGAGCCGGGAGTTTTCGCGATCTTGGCGGGGCGGCCTTCGCCCACGACGCGACCACCATCTTCGCCGCCTTCGGGGCCGAGGTCGAGGATCCAGTCAGCGTTGCGGATCACGTCGAGATTGTGTTCGATGATGATGATGGAGTTGCCGAGGTCGGTGAGGCGGTGCAGGACTTCGAGCAGCTTGCGGACGTCGTCGAAGTGAAGGCCGGTGGTGGGCTCGTCGAGTAAGTAGAGTGTGCGGCCGGTCTGGCGCTTGCGAGAGTTCGCGTGCCAGCTTCATACGCTGCGCTTCGCCGCCCGATAGCGTAGTGGCGCTTTGGCCAAGGTGCACGTAGCCGAGACCGACATCGACGAGGGTCTGCAGCTTCTGGCGCACGGTGGGAACGTCGGCGAGCACGGTGAGCGCGTCTTCGATGGTGAGGTCGAGAATGTCGGCGATGGAGTGGCCGTGGAATTTTACGGCGAGGGTTTCCTGGTTATAGCGGCGCCCGTTGCACACTTCGCACTGTACGTAGACGTCGGGCATGAAGTTCATTTCGATGCGGCGCTGACCGTCGCCCTGGCAGGCTTCGCAGCGTCCTCCGGCGACGTTGAAGCTGAAGCGGCCCGGCTTGTATCCGCGCTCGCGCGCTTCGGGAAGCCACGCGAAGAGATCGCGGATGGGCGAGAAGACCTGCGTATAGGTGGCGGGATTAGAGCGCGGGGTGCGGCCGATGGGAGCCTGGTCGATGCGGATAACCTTGTCGATCTGGTCGGCGCCTTCGAGTGACTCGTGGACGCCGGGCTCTTCGCGCGAGCCGTAGAGAGTCTTGGCAAGCGAGCGGTAGAGGATGTCGTTGATGAGGGTGCTTTTTCCGCTGCCGCTGACGCCGGTGACGACGGTCATGACGCCGAGAGGGATGCGGATGGTGAGGTCCTGCAGATTGTGCTCGCGCGCGCCATGGACCGTGATCCACTTGCCGGAGAGCGGACGCGGCTCGAGCGCGATGAAGAATGCCGCTGGCGCCGGAGAGATATCGGCCGGTGAGCGATTCGGGGCAGGCCATGATGTCGGCCGGCGTGCCCTGGGCGACGACATGACCCCCGAGGCGACCGGCGCCGGGCCCGAGATCGAGGACGTAGTCGGCGTGGCGGATGGTTTCTTCGTCGTGTTCGACGACGAGAACGGTGTTGCCGAGATCGCGCAGCCGTACGAGAGCTTCGATGAGGCGGGAGTTGTCGCGCTGGTGGAGGCCGATGGAGGGCTCGTCGAGCACGTAGAGAACGCCGCGGAGGCGTGAGCCGATCTGCGTGGCAAGACGGATGCGCTGGCCTTCGCCGCCGGAGAGCGTAGCGGCGTTGCGGTCGAGCGAGAGGTAGTTGAGGCCGACGGCGCACAGAAATTCGAGGCGCTCGATGATTTCGCGGCGGATGCGGTCCGCGACGAGAGCTTCGCGCGCGGTGAAGTTGAGCTCGTATGCGGCGGAGAGGGCGCGATTGAGTGGGAGCGAGGTGAAGTCGGCGATGGAGAGCCCATTGATCTTGACGGCGAGGGACTCGGGACGCAGGCGTTTGCCTCGGCAGGCGGGGCAAGGAGTGGCGGACATGAAGGTCATCATGTACTCGCGGTAGCCGTCGCTGCGGGCTTCGTCGATGGTGTCGCGGAGGTAGTTGAGGATGCCGTGGAAGCCGGTGCGGGGGGCTTCGCCCTTGGGCGGCCCGTAGACGAGGACGTGCTGCTGCCTGGGCGGCAGATCCTCGAAGGGCTTCTTGAGGTCGATGTTGTAGCGCTCGGCGGCCAGGTTGATCAGGCGGAGCAGGTATTGCGAAGCGGAGCCGGGACCGAGGCCGCCATCGAGCAGGGGCTTGGACCAGTCGGTGATGACCTTGGCGGGGTCGAGATCGTAGAGCGAGCCAAGACCGTGGCACTCGGGGCATGCGCCGAAAGTGGAGTTGAAGCTGAAGCTGCGAGGTTCGAGCTTGGGCACGTCGAGGCCGCAGTCGGGGCAGGCCATGGAGGAGGAGAAGATCTGTTCTTCGCCGTTTGCACAGGCCGATGAGGACGAGGCCGTTGGCGAGTTGGAGAGCCTTGGTGACGGCGGATTCGAGGCGCTTTTCTACGGAGGGCTTGCCTTTCTGAGGGTCCTGCTTTCCCACCCTTGGCTGCGCCAAGGATGGGGCGCCCGCGTCTGTGGATAACTCGGCGGCCGCTGAGTTTCAGCAGGATGCGGTCGACGATGGCTTCGATGGTGTGGTTCTTGCGCTTGTCGAGGGAAGGCGGATCGGAGAGGTCGATGATCTCGCCATCGACACGGGCACGAAACCCTTGCTGATCAAGCTGATCCAGCAAATCCTTAAACTCGCCCTTGCGGCCTCGGACGACTGGAGCCATGACCGTGACGCGCTCGCCGGTGCCGAGTTGCAGGATGCGCTGGACGATCTGCTCGGCGGTCTGGCGGGTGATGGGGCGGCCGCAGTTGGGGCAATGGGGGGTGCCGACCGAGGCGTAGAGCAGGCGGAGGTAGTCGTAGATCTCGGTGATGGTGCCGACGGTGGACCGTGGGCTGCGGCTGGTGGTTTTCTGCTCGATGGAGATGGCCGGGCTGAGGCCTTCGATGGAATCGACGTCGGGACGCTCGATCTGGTCGAGGAACTGGCGGGCGTAGGCGGAGAGCGTTTCGACATAGCGGCGCTGGCCCTCGGCGTAAATGGTGTCGAAGGCGAGCGAGCTCTTGCCGGAGCCGGAGAGACCGGTGACCACGGTGAGCGTGTTGCGGGGGATGCGCACGTTGATGTCGCGCAGGTTATGCTGGCGCGCCCCTCGCACCGAGATGTGAGTGATGGACATGGTCAGACGAAGTGGAGATGGTGGGTGCGGACGTGAACTTTCGTTGGGATGCGTGAACCTTCGTTAGAGCCAGGTCCGGATTACGGACGTACTAGGGGTATTCTATTTGGCAATAGAAACAAGGGTCAACGCGCGAGATTTTCTGCGACAATCCTTGAAACAAAGCTTCGGCGTCTAATGCAAATAGCAGAGACATGAAGCAAATTAACGATGAGGAACTTTCCCCAGCAATTTTCGACGGGGGTCTAAAAAGATGGCAGACGTATTTAACTTAGTGATGCTGGTTTGCGCCGCAGTTGGATCGATGGCGTTTGGTGTTCTTACCGCTTATGCGGTATTTCGCGTCGGTTTTGCGCTGATGCGGCCGCGCGCGGCGCGGGTGCCCATGAAGGTGCAGACGCAACTGGCCTCTGAATAATCGAATAGCCCTTCCAGCTGAAGAATCATTGCCTGCAGGTGGTCTGCACGGCCTCGAATTCTCAGCTTTTCCGGTATTTCGACCAAAAATGCAGCTGAAAAGCGAGAAACGGCGATATTAACTGTGCCTTATTGCTGAGGATTCTGTTGCTCTGCTGTTGCTGCTGCAGGAGCTGGCGCTGCTGCATCTCTTCCATCACCTGCTGCGGAGTGCGGACGGGGCCATTGGGGCCGAATCCCGGGCGCGAGCCATTTGGCGTCTGGGGAGGCTGAACTGGAGCCTGGGGTTGAGGTTGCTCCTCCGGCTGCTCGGAAATGTCCTCATCACCGTCCTGCTGGGGACGATTCATGGAGTTTGGCGCGGCACTCGAGGAGCGGGACTGGCGCGGGCTGAGGACAATCTCGCGCGGAGCGCCGTGGCCAATATCGCCCGCAAGCAGCACGTTGTATCCAGAGCCTTGCAGAAGCTGCGAGATCACATCGCGCGCCTGACCTGGACCGTAATTTCCATAGACACGCAGGTCGGCACCCATACCTTCGACCTTCGTGCCCGTCTCAGTAGAGACCTCGCTCAGAATCTGCTGGAGGCTGGATTTGGAGGCATTGATGCGCAGGCCAGTGGCGTCCCACACGACCGCAGCGGGATTGGGCTTGTCGTTCACTGGCCAATCGGGCATGGGAGGTGTAGGCGGCGTTTGTGCGATGGGAGCAGGAGCGGATTGCTTCGCGGATGTCTTGTGAGACCGTGACTGGCGCGCGTGCGATTGTTGAGCGCTGTAAGGCGCTGGAGACGCAGAGGGTCGCGATGGGATGCGCCCCACTCAATGAGCTGCAAACAAGGCTGCCGGCCAAGAACGCGCAGGATAGCACCACACACTGCCAAGTGGAAGGTGGGGGAACGCGGGATTGCAGCTCCGCAAATGTACGCATGGGAATCAGTTCGATGGGGTCGGGCGCACCCGGCAGGGCCGGATTCGAACCACCCCACTGCATTAGACTATCAGTGGCCGTCGAACGCTCATAGAGTTTTCGCCGGAGAGAGGAAACGCAACGGATGCGCCTCTGCTTGAGGATTTTCATTGCCGGGATTTTGGTAGCGGCCCCAGCGGCAGGGTTCGCCGCAAGTTGCACAACGCAGTCGGCATTAACGCCGGAAGACCGTGGCACGCTGGCATCCCTGGGGGAGCAGCTTTCCGACGCCGTGCTGCGGCAGGATACGAGCGCGTTGCAGACTGTACTGCTCCCATCCCTGGCGGGGCAATGGGACGGGATTCGCGGGGCCGTGGAGCAGGCCGCGCCGTTGGTCAAAGGTGGCAAGGTTCAGCTCCGCAACGTGTATCTGCTGGATGCGAGCACGTTGACGGCGCCATCGGACACGCAATTCTTCTGCTCGAATGCCAATGGATCGATGACGGTAACGATCAGCATGCACTCGCTGCCGCCGGGGAAGTACGCAGTACTGCTTTCGGATGCGGCGGGATCGGCTTTAGCCGGGCAGATGGGATTTGTGCTGGCGTGGGATACGACAGGTGCTTCGGGTTGGAAGCTAGGCGGATTTTCAGCGCGGCAGGGTGCCTTCGACGGGCATGACGGAGTTTGGTACTGGACGCGGGCGCGCGAACTGGCGCACAGCAATCTGCCGTGGGCAGCATGGTATTGCTACGACGCGGCGCGCTACCTGGAACTGCCGGTGGACTTTCTCTCATCGCCAAACCTCGACAAGCTGATCCAGGAGCAGTCGCAGATCAAGGGCGGACCATCGGAGGACACGTTTCCGTATTCGGTGACCAGCGGCGACCGGACCTGGAAGATTGATGGCGTGCGGCTGGACTCTTCGCTGCACGAGCCGGATCTGGGCGTGACGTATGAGTCGACGGGAACAGGCGATCCTGCAGTAGCGCGGACAGAAGCGATTGCCGTACTAGGCGCACTGCTGAAGGCGCAGCCGGGATTACGCGAGAACTTTCACGGGATGTGGGCGTATGCGTCGACCAACGGGAAGGTGACGCCGGTGATGGAACTGCCGATGGCGCAGATACCTTAGAGGCAGGGAATAGGGATTAGGGAATAGGGAATAGGAAAGACAATCGGCAGCGGGATGAGCAATCTGAAAACTGAAACCGAGAACTGATAGCTGACGACTGAAAGCTGAGAACTGACAATGGCTGAGTTGATTGATTTGCGGTCGGATACGGTGACGCGGCCTACGCCGGAGATGCGGGCGGCGATGGCGGCAGCAGAGGTGGGCGATGACGTGTATGGCGAAGATCCGACCGTCAACCTGCTGGAGAAGCGGGCTGCGGAGATCTTCGGGCGCGAGGATGCGCTGTTTGTGCCGACGGGTACGATGGGGAACCAGATTGCGATTCGATTGCTGACCCAGCCGGGGCAGGAAGTGATCTGCGAATCACGCTCGCACATTCTCGATTGGGAGATGGCGACGACGGCGGTGTTCTCTGGCTGCCTGGTGCGCGCGGTGCCGACGGAGCGCGGCACACTGACGTGGGCAGACATTGAGCCGGTGATCTACAAGCGCGGATCGTTTCGCGCAGCGACGGGTTTGATCGAGATTGAGAACACGGCGAACCTGACGGGGGGGCGTTGCACCTCCCTGGCGGTGATGGAAGAGATTTGGAAAAACGCGAAAGAGCGAAAGCTACCAGTGCACCTGGATGGCGCGCGAATTTTCAACGCTTCCACGGCACTGGGTGTAGATGTCAAGACGCTGACGCGCGGATTCGACACGATCATGTTCTGCCTGTCAAAGGGACTGTGCGCGCCTGTGGGATCGATGCTGGTGGGATCGGCGGAGCTGATGGAGCAGGCGCGGATCTATCGCAAGGCGCTTGGCGGCGGCATGCGGCAGGTAGGCGTGCTGGCTGCGGCGGGGCTGATCGCGCTGGAGCAGATGCCGGCACGGCTGCATGAAGATCATGCGAATGCGCGGCTGATTGCGGAGTCGCTTTCGCATTTGGATTGCGTGGAGATCGACGTTGATTCGGTAGAGACGAATATCGTGATCTTCAAGCTTACTGGTGAGGTGAGTGCGCCAGAGCTTGTGGCTCGATTGAAGGCTCGCGGCATATTGATGAGCACGGTGGGGCCGAATGCGATACGGATGGTTACCCATCATGATGTCAGCCGCAGCGATTGCCTCGCGGCGATCGAGGCGCTGAGTGCCGAAGTGGAAGTGGCGGCGTAAGACTCGAACTTCAGATAATCCGAACCAATAGAAAAGCGCCCTCACCCATTGAACCTGGTGAGGGCGTTTTGATTGGCATGGCTTCGTCGTTATGAGACGTTCTTGACGGTTCTTCGATGCCAGCAAAAGCCCGGCCGAAGCCGGGCTTTTGGGTTGGGCTTGCGAGTTGGTTACACCATCGCGGCTACGGGCTGTGACGTTGATGTCGCCACGGTCGGGACGGACTCCGCAGATGTGGGCTGCGCCGGGATGTGTGCGCCGCGGGTGAGGCGGTGCACGAAATGATACGGCGGCCAGGGGCCGGATACCTGCATCTGGCAGTCGCGCATCATGGCGCTGGTTGTGGTGAACTTGTTCTGGTAGCGCTCCACATACTTGCGATCGATCAGGTGGGCGATATCGAGGACCATCTTGCCGGTTTCGGTGAGGCGGCAGCTCACTTCTTCATCAAGCGGCATGAAGAGGCGGTGCATCTGGAAGCTGACCGCGCGGGCCCTGGTCTGGCGTTCCCGCTGGCGTGCTGCCGTTTCGCGCAGATTGGTCAAATAACCGCGGCCCACTTTGTCTGCCGGGAGCTGGGCCGATTCGCGACCGCAAGCGCAGTCGTCGACGAGGATCTTGAGGTGCATCTCGGTTTTGCCGCGCAGCTTGTCGATGTTACCGAGGAACTGTCGCTGGTTAGACCGGATGGATTTGCGGAGGCTTTCGTCGTCGTTGAAGATGGTGCCGAATCGGAAAGGAAGGACAGTGGAGTGCTTGAAGCAATCAGCGATGACTCGAGCATGATCCACACCCGATTTCTGGTTCAGACTTTCTGCCGGGTTGTGTTCGCTGACGATAATGGCGAGGTCACTGGCTGGGTAGAGGAAAACCTGATTTCCGCTTACTCCGTGGACTGCTTCAAGCGGAACGGGTTTTCGGTGGCGGGCTAGTTCAGGGAAGGCTTGTTTTTCACCAATGCAATAGGCATACCATGCCATATGGAGGCACTCCGTGTGCGGGACGCGGGTAAGCGCCGCTCGTTAGTGAAGCTCTGTGAACTCAGTGCGGACAGCGGTTCGACACAGGGCAAATGATCCCCAATTGAACTACCGGAATACTAGTCCCGCCATAAGACGACTGGCAATGTTCCGCATCACGAAGATCGTAAAAGAGGAGTAGGGAAACCAAAGTCGTGTTTGCGATAAGTAAATTATTGTTGTCTATATCAAAATATCAGTCAACAGGACTTGATTTGCGGCGAGATGGGCAGTTTTAGGGGACCAATGACGGTTCTCCAGGGTTTTGGACAGGGCATTCGCCGCTAGAAGCGGATCAGGTAAGCCATCCGGATGCACAGCAGAGCGGAAAACAAGATGGAGACGACCAGCAGGATCACGACCAACCGCATGAAGGCAGAGGTGCGTTTTGCGAGTTTGGCGACATGCTCGATCAACTCGGCCTGATCGGCAGCATTTTTCTGCACAGATTCCTGGAGTGCGGCGAAGTCGTCTTCGAGGCGGCATAGGGTCCGTTTCTGCTCGCTGGTGTGGAAGGCGAGAGCACGGTGATCAGCCTGGAGGCGGGAGATGGACTCTTCGAGCGGCCGGAGATTCACCTGTTCGGCAGGGTGATTGAGGAGCAGATTTGAAGCGGCGGAGACGACGTTGCCTTCGAGCAGCGGGAGCATCTTGCCGACGAGAGGCAGAACCGTTTTGGCAATGCCGATGGCCCGTTCGAACCTGGTAGGTTTTTGCGGATTGGGCGAGGAGCGGGCGAGGGCAGTTGGAACTGGTTTCGGGGTTGGATACGGTGGAGCGGCTGCGACGGGCTGAGGAGGGGTTGGCCTGGCCAACGCCTCGGGACTGTCGTAGTTGGCGTAGCGGACCTTTGGCCTGAGTGGGGACACCGATCCCGGAACCTCGAATTCGGGGACGATATCAGCTACCTGCCGGGCAGGTGCGATGGGGTCGGTTAGATCTGGGCCAAGCGGATCAATCATGTAGCACCGTTCTCTTCACTATAGGGGAAGCCGCGCGAAAGCCCAATTCTGAAAAACCGGGACACAATTCTCGTATGCTTTGGAACAGGAGCCAAATGTGAACCGGGTAATCGCACGTCCTTTGCGGAGTCTGCAGCGCAATATTCTGGCTGGGATCATTACGATTGGGCCGCTTTTTGTGACCTGGCTGGTATTCAGTTTTGTGCTGGGCAACCTGGCGAAGGCGGGTTTGCCGCTGGTGCATTTTCTGACGTCGGTCTTTCCCGAAGAAGGGCTGGCGCAGCCGTGGGCACAGTCGGTGCTGGCGGTTGTGATGACGCTGGTGGTGCTGTATGTGCTGGGGCGCGTGACTTCGCTGGTGATTGGGCGGCAGGCGTTCGGCCTGTTTGAGTCCCTGCTGGAGCGGCTGCCGTTTGTGGCCAAGGTGTACACATCGGTGCGGCAACTGCTGGATTCGATGATGGCGAAGAAGGACACGAACCAAAGAGTCGTTCTGGTGGATTTTCCGATTGTCGGACAGAAGAGCATCGGATTTTTGACTCGCACAATGGTCGACTCAAATACGGGCGAAGAACTGGCGGCGGTTCTGCTGCCGAATGCGATCAATCCGACTTCAGCATTTCTTCAAATACTGCCGCTCAGCCGGGTGACCATCACGGATCTGACGATGGAGCAGGCGATGAGCATGCTGATGACGGGAGGCGCGGTGGCGCCGGAGAGCCTGCAGTTTTCGCAGCCGGTGGCATCGCCGGACGAATCTGCGGTGCTTACTCAGCCGCGTTAGTTGCGGGGCTTTCGACGGCGATTTCTTCAGCTACTTCACTTTCGTGGGCTACCTTGCGCAGGCTGACGTGCTCAAACTGCGCCCAGATGAGGCCAACGGGGATCGTCGAAAGGAATGTGACGAGGAGCAGCGAGGCTGCGCAAGCAGTAGCCGCTTCGGGAGATGCACCGATGAGGCCTGTGATTGCCGCGGCAACAATTCCAATTTGCGTGAACCAGCCGAGCACGGGAAGTTGGACGATGCTGGCGCCGCCGCTAGCAATCATGAGCAGCACGCACTTGGATGCAGTGAGTGAAGCAAGTTCGGGGCTTGCTGTGAAGGCGCGACAGGTCGACAGGTAGGCGTATGCGATGAGGGCCCACATGGCGATGGAGAGCGAGGCCGTGATCGCGAACTCCGAGAAGGAACGCATGGTGTCGAGGCCGGCGTGGAAGGTACGGATCTTCTCGCCGATGGCGGCTCCGAGCTTTTTTGAAACGAGACCAAAGCTGTGTTCGAAGAACGAGGCAACTGCTGCGCCCCAGAGACGCACTGCGACGAGGAAGAGAGCACCCAGGAGCGTCAACGCCAATCCGCCATATCGCGCGAAAAATGCTGCAAGCAGAGGGGAATGGTGCTGCATGGTGGAGACCATGCCGGAGTGGCTGGTTGCCTTGATGATGTCGGCTTGCGGTATCCAAAGCATGGCGACAGAAAAGATCAGCGCCATTGATCCGGCGTCGAAGAGCCGCTCGACGATGTAGACCGCCAATTGGGAGCTTAGGGGAAGGCCAGTCTTCTTCGAAACAAGATAAGGACGGACTGGATCTGCGACGCGGCCGATAAGTGCGATGGCGGTAAACCCGATGACCTGGGTTCCCAGAAGCGAAAAGGGAGGGACTCTCTTGTTGTGCTTGAGCAGGGCGGCCCAGCGGACCGAACGGAAGACGAATGCTAGGTAGATGCAGGCGATTCCGAGAGCGATCTTGCGCCAGTCGGCCTCAGCCAGTTGGGAGCGGAAGACGCCAAAGTCGAAGTGGAATTTCTGCCGGCCCCAGACAAAGAGTGCTACCAGCGCGGCAAGAACAACCAAGCCCAGGATCAACTGTTTCTTCTTCAAGCGTTCTCCGTTTCGATTGCCGATTTTATTGTATGGCCGCGGCTTTTCAGGGGAGTTACAGAGACGGAAAGGCCGTGATGCCGCGAATGGGCAAAAAGAGGACTATCGGACATTGAAGGCGTCGAGGCGGGCGGCGGTGGTTCTGCCTTTGCGTGCCTCAGCTTCACGGGCCAGAACGCGGCGGTTGAATTCGTGGATGACGCGGGCTACGTAGGCACGCGTCTCGTGGTAAGGCGGGATGCCGTGATACTTGTCGACGGCGGCGGGGCCGGCATTGTAGGCGGCGAGGGCGAGCGCGATGTTGTCGTGGTAGCGCACGAGCAAGTCGTTGAGGTAAGCGGAGCCGCCACGGACGTTTTCGTCGGGACGGAAGCTATCGCCGACGCCCTGTTCGGCGGCGGTCCTGGGCATGAGCTGCATGAGACCGCGGGCACCGGCGCGACTGATGGCACGGGTGTTGCCGTTGCTTTCAGCCTTGACGACGCTGGCGAGGAGATCGGCGTCGAGGTTGTGCTGCTGGCCGGCTGCGGCGAGCATTTCGTTGAGATCGGCGGGGTTGAGTCCTGTGTCGGTATGGGGGCCGGCAGTGTTTGAAGCCATAGAGGCAGGTGGAGGATCGGAGACAGTCTCGAAACTCGCTATTTCCTCGGGGCGGAATTCGATATAGCTGCTCTCGCCAGGGTTCATGTAGAGGCGGATCATGGAGCCTACGGGCGCGTGGTGATTGCAGGGCATGTCAAATCCATTGGCCAGCAGAACGCGTTCTGCGGCAAAGGCAGGAGCGACCACAACGGCTGCGGCGAAGGCCAGGATAGTGGCAACGATTTGAAGAGGTAGACGCAAAACTGATTTCCTGTTGCTTCAGACTTTAGCAGAGGTGCGGCGTGCTATGGCCATCTCCAAAGTCACGGCTACGCCATCCTGGTCATTGGGCGGCGTTTGCTTCCAACCGCGGGTTTTGGCGAGGGTGCGCAGGTCGTGCGCTGCGTTGGCCATCAAGACTGCCTGTCCGGCCCATTCGAGCATGTCGACGTCGTTCCAGTTGTCGCCGATGGCCATGGTCTCTTTGCGGTCGACGCCGAGGCGGGCGGCGAGCCGCTGGAGCGCCCATCCCTTCGAGACTCCCGGGGGCAGCAGGTCGAGGATGGAGAGGTCGCGTGAAGGGTATTCGGTACGGACCGCCTCACAGAAGCTGCTCCATTCACTGGATTTGAGGGCCTGCTCGGCGAGGCGCATGTTATCGAGGCCGCCAGTGACCATGCCCTGAATCGGGTCGTTGCCGTCTTCGAGCGCATTTTCGAGTGGCTTCACCACATCGATTGCGTCGCGATTTGCTTCGACCCACAACGCGATTCTTTGATGTGCCTGCTCAAAATCTTCGAGGATCAGTTCGCCGTGGCCTACCTGGTCAAAGGTGAAGACCAATGTTCCGAAGGGGCGGAGCAATCCGCAGAGGCCGCGGGCTACTCGGGCTTCGAGTTGGGAGCGGTCGATGGGGGTGCCGTCGAGGGTTCGAGTCACTGCTCCATTGGACGTGATGAGGGGCATATCCGCTTGCAGGCCGAGGCCTTGAAGCAGGGGCGCCGTGTAGGCGGTACGCCGACCGGTGGCGATGGCCACGGTAATCCCGGCCTGTTGCGCGGCCCGAAGCGCCTGCACGTTGCGCGGGCTGATGGTCTGGCTGAAGGTGGGCAGCAGGGTGCCGTCCATGTCGATCGCCACGAGGCGAACGGGGGGATGCATGGGTCTAGTGTACCGGGAGACAGCACGCAGTCTGTAACGCGTTTGAAAACCACAAGTTCTGCGTCACCCGAGTTGCTGTTTCCATTCGGCTTTGGATATTCGGGATTGGGACTGGATTAGAGCTTGGGCGAGGTCGATTGCCGAATACCTGACCAAGGGAGCCAGTACCGCACGGGGCAGATATTAGCTTCCAGAGAAATAGTTGACTAGGAAACTAATTTGCCATAAGCTTTTGTCATGAGCAAGGGCAGAGCAGCGGCGCCGGGTCCAGTCCGCGATTTGCAGGATCACATTGGGTTCTGGATGCGGTTCGTATCAAACCGTGTTTCTCACGCTTTTTCGCGCAAACTCCAGAAGAGCGGAGTGACGGTTGCGGAGTGGGTGGTGCTGCGCGAGATGTACGACCGCGGCGATACGGCTCCAAGCAAGGTTGCCGATCTGACTCGAATGACGAGGGGCGCGGCGTCGAAGCTGATTGACCGCCTGGTGGAAAAGAGGCTGATTGCGCGCAAAGAACGCAGCGACGACCGTCGCTACCAGGACATTCGGCTGACAGATGCGGGCACACAGCTGGTCCCCGCCCTGGCGACACTGGCCGATTGCAACGACCATGAATTCTTTGCGCCGCTCACTGCCGGCGAACGCAGGGAACTGCTGGCAATTCTGAAAAAGCTGGTGCAGGCACACAAATTGCACAAAGTCCCCACACAATAAGGAGGGTTATGGATGCGCAGGCAATGAATGGACAGGCGATTCGCGAGATTCTTGCAGAAACGCATGCGGGGAAGCTGATTTTTCCCGAAGTGGTGGGTCGAATGCTGGCCGCGGGAGTCGAGTCTTACTTTGTGGATGTGCCGCGTGCCGAGGATATTGTCTACCTGCGGGACGGCACAACCCTGGTAGTCAAAATGCATTTGCCCATGGACGCGGTTGCAGAGGAGTTTTCAGAAACCGGAATCGTTGCGGCGATCAGGGCCGCGCAACGCGATGAGATTCGCTATCCCGAGTTCATGCGCCAGGCTTGTGCGGCGGGCGTGGTTGCGTATTGGGCGTTTCTGACCGGCAAGAAGGTGATCTACTTCGGTCGCAAGGGAGGATTCCATGTGGAGAACTTTCCGGATGCCAAATGACCGATTTGCACTCGTTCGACACCGGACGAACTTCGGGTTCACCGGATTGGGTAGACTGGGTGCATGGAACGGATCTGCACACATTGCCATGCCGTGCTGGCGGCGGACACGAAGGCGGACTGGTGTCCTGCATGCGGAGGCGCGCTGATAGAGCGTGCCGAGTTGCCGTCTTCCAAGACAAAGGCTGCGCCGACTGAGGTGGATCGTCGCGGTATCGTGCTGCCGCGGCGACATTCGGTTGGCGGAATTATCACACCGCAGTAAAGCCTTCATACGTGCGGGGTGGCATTGATCCTCCAGTGAGGAGGTATTTCCTTTTAATCCAATCGGTTTTCAACAGTAAATCAAGAGAAAGCACGACATAGATGGGACATTCTCCGCGTACATTACCAAAAAATGCCACTGGGAGAGTAAGCAGGCGAGACATCACTGTGCCTTTGGATAGAATTAGTTCCCATGGGGACGGTTTTTGGCAACGGGTGGGAGGGGCGCGTTGTCGAGGGGCGATTTCCGCTCCTGGAATGGTTGGAAGGCGCCGGGAATTCCTGCTCGTTTCTTACCGTCTTGCAGGGGATGCAGGAAGCTGTCATTCAACTGACCCTGGCAGGTGGCGCCGATGCGGACGCATTCATTGCGCAGTCGACCTTCGCAATGACCCTGTCTCATCCGCATTTAGCAAAGGTATTTGCGGCGGGTCGATGCGCTATCGATCGTAGCGACCTGGTATACGTTGTCACCGAGCGCCCCTACGCGACTCTTTCAAAGATGATTGAAGACAGAAGGCTGAAAGCAGACCCGGCCAGGGAGTTCTTCAATCCGGTTCTCGATGCGCTCTCTTACCTTCACAAGAATGGTGTCGTCCACGGTTTTGTAAATCCATCGAACATCCAGTTGGCCGACTTAAAACCGAAGCTGGCTATGACCGATTTGCTGGTTGCGGGCTCGGCCAAGAGGAGTATCCCAGGAACAGGCAAATACGATGCCCCCGAGCTGCCGCGTGGCGTGGTGACCGCGGCGGCAGATGTGTGGTCGGTTGGTATGACCATGTGGGAAGCGATGACCGGGACTCCGCTCTCCTGGGACTCGTTGCGCAATGAGGACCCCACGGTCACGGAAGCACTGCCGTGTCCCTTTCGCCAGATTGTCCAGGATTGTCTTCGAGTGGATCCTCTCCGCCGATGCACAACTGAGGCCGTCCTGGAACGACTGGACGCAAGCAAATCCATTCTGCTTTCCGAAAGTCCGATTCCGGTCAAGGTAGATAGTCCCCAACCCGCTGCTACGCGACCCCGGGCAAGCGAGATTCCGATTAAAGACAAGCCGGCGGAGCTCTTTTCGCCCGCGGAAAAGATCGAAACCGAAGAGTCTCCCGAACCGGTTCTTTTCTCCAAATCGCTCACACACTTCGAAGAACCCGCCCTACACCGGTTTCGGGTTATCCCGTATGTCGTTGTCCTTCTCGCAGTGATTGCGATTGTCTCGTTCCTGCTGGCGCGCAGGTACAAGACGATGAACACTCCGCCAGCAACGGCGAATCAGAGTGCGCCCGCGATCAGTGCGCCCGTGCCGCAACAGCAACCCGCTGCCCCTGCCCCTGCTCCACCGGTGGCAAATCAAACAGAGCCTGAGACCAGTCAGCCTGCATCGGAAACGCAGCCTGCGGGCGCTCCGCAGGCTGAAACGCAAAGCCCGCCATCGGCGAGCGTACCAGCGCCCGAGCTGCCGGAACCATCGCCTGCGAAGCACGCGCTGGCCGTGGAGAATGCAGATGGGGAGGTTGCAAAACGAGTACTACCCGCCGTATCGCCGGGCGCCCTGAGCGGGATGCGCAGGCCTGTAGAGGTCCTGATACGAGTCTCAGTGAACCGGGAAGGCAGGGTCTCAGACGCGGCATATATGTCGCTGGGCCCAGGGAATTATTTCGCCAGACTCGCACAACGAGCAGCGCTGTCCTGGGAATTTACGCCACCGTTGCGGAGCGGCAACCCCGAGCGGAGCGTCTGGACACTCCGGTTCTACTTCGAAAGAGAGAAGACCGAGGTCACCGCGACCGAAGAGAAGCAATAGGGGCATCTGCGCAATCTGAATTCTCTTCAAGATTGAAGCGGCGCGGCTACTCGTAGCGGAGCGCCTCGGCTGGACGGATGCGGGCGGCTGTCGAAGAGGGATAGAGGGTCGCGAGGAGCGAGATTCCGATGGAGACCGCGGAGACAAGGATTCCGTCGAGCCATCTCGGCGCGAAGGGAAGCGTATCGATCGCGTAGACATCGGGTGAGAGTTGAATGTGATAGTGGCTACCGGCCCATGCGCCGATGTAGCCGAGTATGAGGCCGATCAGGGTTCCAACGACGCTAATGAGGAATCCCTGCAGTAGGAAGATGCGGCGGACTTGTCCGGGATCGACGCCGAAGCTCATGAGTACGGCGATGTCGCGGGTTTTTTCCATGACCATCATGGTGAGTGCGATGAGGATATTGAGCGCGGCAACGATCACGATGAGGGTGATGACGATGAAGGTGACGATCTGCTCGAGCTTGAGCGCGCGGAAGAGTTCGCGATTCTGCTCCATCCAGTTGGTGGTCATGAAACCAGGGCCGGCGGCTTGCTTCGATCTGCTTTGCAATTTGAGGCGCGTTGTTGAGGTCGTCGACTTTGAAGCTGATGACGGAGACGAGGTCGGGCTCGTCGTAGAGGCGCTGCGCGTCGGCAAGGCGAACGAAGCCCCATGCGGAGTCGTACTGATAAAAGCCGGTGTGATAAGTTCCGGCGAGGCGGAAGTGCCGGACATTGGGGACTACGCCAACCGGCGTCAGATCGCCTTGAGGGCTGACCAACAGGATGGAGTCGCCGACGTTTGCGCCGATTGAATCTGCCAGCTCTTTGCCGAGGATGACAGGCGGCAGTTCGGCGTTTGCGGGGTCAGCAGGTGGAGGCGCTGGATCGAGAGCGCGCACGGCGGCGGCGGGAGCATTGGAGCAGGACGCTGCTGACGTCTTTGTTCCTGGCCTGGCACGACGCCTTCGATGAGAGCGTAGCCTGCGCGAGCTCCGCGGGCCACCATCACTTGCTCGTCGAGTTCTGGCGCGGCGGCGACGACGTGGGGCAGCCTGGAGAGCTTTTCGACAAGCGGCCGCCAGTCGCGGATGCCATCGTTCTTTACGCGCATGAGTTGGACGTGGGCGCTGGAGTCGACGAGGCGATCCTGCAGGTCGCGGCGCATGCCGTTGGTGATGGCGAGAGCGATGATGAGCGCGGCGACTCCGGCGGCGACTCCGGCGATGGAGATGGCGGTGACCACGCCGACGACGGCCTGCCGCCGCTTGGCTTTGAGGTACCGGGCCGCCACATAGAGCTCAAATCGCATCTTGCCTGTTTACCTGGTCGCTGGACGCGCCGAAGACGGCTTTGGCTACGCCGATGTTGTCGTGGCGGTCGTAGACGCGCACGGTGATGAGGTGTTCGCCGGTCTTTGCCCTCGACGGCCTTGGCAGGGATCTGGAAATCGTAGTGTTCGCGCTTGGAATCGGAGAGCTTGCCAACGGGGTCGATGTACTGCCAGGCGCCGGCGTCGAGTGCGTACTCGGCGTGAGCGATGGGCGATGCCGCATCCTCTGCGTCGAAGGTTACGTGAACGGGCGCTGGGCAGGGCGCCTGTGCGCATTTTGCCAGCGCCTCTTCAGCATGCAGATTGCTGACGACCGGCGGTGTGGTGTCGACTTCGAAGCGCTCGCTTTCCTTGGAGCCGGTGAGAGCTTCTCCGGGGTTGTGGGAGGGCGAATCGGACGCAACGACTTTGACTCGGTATCCGCCGTCGGGAATAAGCGCGGCGTCGAAGCTGTAGGCTTTGTCGGTGATTCCGTCTTTCAGCAGATGCCAATCATGTTCACCGTCGCCGCGGAGGTAAAGCGAGTAGACAAGGTCGTCGCCGTTGTCGTCATGAGCCGCCCAGCGAACTGTGATGGCGGTGCGGTCCTTGATGGCCGGGAGCGGGGAGTTGGCACTGCCTGTGTCAACGGGAACGACCATTGGCTGGCTTGATGACGGGAGGCTGATGTTGACGGTCTGCTGCTGGATCGGGGTTGAGACTTGAGTGTTGAGGCGGGCGCCGACTGCGACAACCATGTCGTCGATTTCGGGTGCGGCGTTGACGGGGAGATAGTTCACGCCGACGCCTGCCGAGCTTACCGCCAGCGCGCAGTACGGCTTTCCATTGAAGGAAGCGGCCGGCGAGGCGACTGGATGGCGCCGTCCTTGAGTGGCTGCCAGTCGGACCAGCCCCATTCGCCGCGACCGCGAACGGGCTGCTCCACGTTGCCAGTGCGTGTAAGGATTTCGTAGTTCTCCGAATCGGGATCTATTTCGATGCGGCCAAAGCGGGCGAATGCGCCGGCGTCGAGGACGTCGCTGGCATACTCATGGGTTTCGGAGCGGCCGAGGGAATAGAGCTTGCCGGTGTTGCCAGTGCCGATGAAGACGGCGCCGCCTTTGACTTCCGCGAGGCTGAGACCCTGCTGCGCTTCGACGTGGGCAACATCGGCGTAGTCGCCATTCTGCTGAATGCGGAAGATGTGTCCGCGATTGCCGCTGATGGCGAGCAGGCCGTCGGGTTGTGCGGCGAGAGCGTAGACGATGTCGTCCTTGCTGGACCAGATTTTGCGCGGGGCCTGGTCTTCCGCAAGGGCGTAGATCTCGGTTCCTTCCGGCGTGGAGTTGCTGGCATTGGCGGCCTGCAGCGAGCCTGGCTGCACGATAGTGAAGGTGATGGTTCCCACGCCTTGCACGGGAAGCGGGGGCAGGGGATTGTGGCTCTTGTCGCCGACACTGGATGCGAAGATGGTGCCGTTGGCGGCGACAGCGACGGAGGTGATTTCGCGGCGCGGGGCTTCAAAGAGCACGTAGCCTTTGCCCTGAGGGCTGATGCGATAGACGAGGCCCGAGCCGTCGGATCCGGCGATCAGGTTGCCTTTCGCGTCCCACGCGAGAGCGCGGATGTGCTGCTCGTCGCTCTTGAAGAACGTCTCGGGGGTGGCATCGGGTTTGGAAGGATCGACGCGATAGATGGCACCGGGTCCGCCGACTGCGATGTAGAGTTTGCCGGCGGCGTCGAAGGTCATGTCCCAGATGTAGTGCGATTTTGATTCGTGATCCGGTCTGGATTCTGATGTACTGCCGGAGCCGTCTGCCTTGGCGGCATCGAAGACAAGTTTGGCGCTGGATTCGTCCTGCTTGTCGGTCGCGTTGGGATCCAGCTTGTAGACTTTGCCGCTGGGGACGGTGGCGGCGTAGAGGGAGCCGTCGGGGCCGATGCGCACGACCTGGACGCTCACATCGCGCGATTCGAAGAGCGTGGTGGGCTTGCCGTCTTTCTGTGCGCTTCCGCGAAGCACCGTGGCCGGCGAGCCGGTGCCGAGATACGGTGAGCCGTTCTTGTCTACGGCCACTGACCACACGAACGTGGAGGGCGTGGTGAGGAAGTCGGTCAGACCGGGGCCTTCGCGCAGATGGCCGTTGTTGCCGATGGCGACGCCCTGCGGCGTGCCTTTTTCGAATTCGTCAATGCGCGATTGGGTCCAGAGATGTGTGCCCTGGGCTTTGAGCGGCTGGCAGGCAATGATTCCCAATACAGCCGCGAACGCGGCGAAACAAGATACGAAGAACGGGCGGGGAGACGGAGACATTCTGTGGTTGAGTCTACTAAAGCCGGGCGGGTTGAGGGACTTGAAAGCCCCCGCCATCCTGCGCGTGGTTCGTTCCGGCCCTACGGGACGTGTGACGTTTTGCCAACGGCTTCTCCGGATTGCGCTACGTCCATCCGGGGCTACTTTCGTGACCGAAGAGGGCGTTCTGACATCGGGGAAGCTTATCGCCCAGTCCGGAACTGGATGATGCGGCGCCGGTCGCGCTTCGAGGGTCGGCGCTCGGGCAGGGGAGCGTATTGCTGCATCGCCTTGCGTTCGGCGGCTTCGCGCAGGCGCTGCTCCTTGCTGGCTTCGGTTTCGCGGTAGAGGGTTTGCGCCACCGCGGCCGGACCGCGCATTTCGCTTATCTGCAAAACCTCGATGTGAAATTCGCCGCCTTCGTTTCGGATGCGGACCATGTCTCCTGACGCGTACATCGCGTGCCGGCTTGGCTTCGATTTCGTTGGAGCGGATGCGGCCCAGGTCGCAGGCCTTGGAAGCGAGGGCGCGCGTCTTGAAAAAGCGCGCAGCCCAAAGCCACTTGTCGATGCGGACGGAATTTGTGTTTTGCCCAGACTGTCACGAGATCTCGCGGAGATGCATCAGGAAGCTGTGTCGGAAATTCTCCAGATATAGAGGAACTCGGCGTCGCTCGACGTCGCGACTTCAATGCCCTTCTGGTGAGTAGCGCGATTCAGAGCTGAGCGGATGTTCTCCTTGCTGTCAGGCAGCGCCTCAAGCGGTATCTTGAGCGCGCGGTCGAGCTCCAAGTGTTCGATGTCGCTCAGGAGCTGGGTGACGATTTGCTTGTGCTTGCCATCTCGTCCTTTCGGGACGTCTATTTGCTTGATCGACTGGTAATTCATTGGCGGCGTATCGGAATTCGGATTCGTGGCCATGGAAGTATCCTCAGGGATTGGTTTTCTCCACATCGTTCGGGAGGCGTGTTCTTAACGTATGGCTAAACCACCGTAAAGCTATCCTAATACTAATCAGTTGCTAGACTGTCAAGATGCTATGAGCGAAATCATATGCAAGAGAAGTCGTCTGTCGCAAAGCATCTAACGTTAGCCTATCAATTTCATATAACTCTCGATATTGTAATCATTTAGAGCGTAATCTCAAAGAGTTACCCCGTATGCAAAATGACCTGCTAGGTTGAATTTGAGAGGTGAATAGAAGTGAGCAAGGATCAAGATTTTTCCCACTGTTCCGCTCAGGGAAGTCCCCGCGCCGAGGAGAGCAAATCCGGAGGTCATCGGCCCGTGGTTCTGGTCGTTGACGACGAGAGCGTGATCGCAGACACGCTGGCAGAGATTCTCTCGCGAAGCGGATATCACGGAGTGGCTGAATACGATGGCGACAGTGCGCTGGAAACCGCCCTTCTGACGCCGCCGGAGATGCTGATTACGGACGTGGTTCTGCCGGGCATGACGGGCATTGAACTTGCGATTTCAGTGCGGCGCATCTTCCCCGACTGCAAGATTATTCTTTTCTCAGGGCAGGCATCGACGGCCGATCTGCTGGCAAGTGCGCGCGCGGACGGACATCATTTCACCCTGCTGAACAAGCCGTTGCACCCGCAGGATCTGCTGCGCGGGTTTCGGAAGGACTGAAAAGCAGGCAAGTTCCCGTAGCAACACAATAGACCCTGCAAATGCGGGCGTTTCCTTCGCTACGAAATCAATGGGCGCCTGCGAGGCGCCCATTCGATTCAGTTGGCAAGGACGGCGCGGTAGCGCACCTTGTTCTTCTTGACCTTTTCGATGGCCTCGTTGGCCTTGGCCATGGCGAAAGCCTCGGTTGTGGCCTTGACTCCGTGGCGGGCGGCGACGTCGAGCATCTCGCGCATTCTTTGCGGGCTTCCGATGGGGCTGCCGGTGATGGTGCGAATGCCGGAGATGAGCGGGAACGCCTGCAACGAAACGGGCGAAGGGGGCACGCCGACAAAACACAGTGTGCCGGTCGGACGGAGCGCCTGGATATAGACATTCCAATCCTGGTCGGCGTTGGCGGTGTTCAAAATGAAGTCGAGCGAGCCGGCGACTTCTTTCATTGCTTTCGATTCGCGCGAATGCACGAAGTGATGCGCGCCGAGTGCGCGAGCCTCTTCTTCCTTGCCAGTCGAGGTGGAGAAGGCGGTGACTTCTGCGCCGAAGACGCGCGCGAACTGAATGGCGATGTGTCCAAGGCCGCCGATTCCGACGACGCCTACGCGCGACGAGGGGTTGATGCCGTGGTCGCGCATCGGGCTATAGACGGTGATTCCGCCGCAGAGCAGGGGCGCGGCCTGTTCGCTGGGCAGGGCGTCGGGAATGCGCATGACGAAGCGGGCGTTGGCGCGAACGCGGTCAGCGTATCCGCCGTTGCGATGAACGCAGGTGGCCTCCATCGACGGGCAGAGATTTTCAAGGCCGCGGCTGCACCACTCGCATTCGCCGCAGGAGTTGGACTGCCAGCCGAGGCCGACGCGCTGGCCAACCTTCAGCGAGCGCACCTGCGGCCCGACCGCAGTGATGGTGCCGATGATTTCGTGCCCGGGGATGAAAGGATACTGGCTGATTCCCCAGTCGTTTGAAATCAGGTGGAGGTCGCTATGACAAATGCCGCAGTGGGTAATGCCGATTTCGACTTCCTGCACGCCCAGTTCACCCGGGTCATAGCGAAAAGGCAAAAGCTCGGCGCCCGCCGCGTGAGCTGCTAGTCCTTGAATTAGGGCCATGGTCGTTCCGCAGTCCTCGCTGGGGGTCGCAAAAAGGGGCCGGATTCCTGGGCCGTAAAAGTGCGACAAATTTACGTAAGCGGTGCAGGTTAAGTCTAGTGTAAACCGCCGCCCGGCTCGATGTGCAGATTGAGGATTTGAAATCCGGTGAGCACGCCGCCTGCGGGAGCCTCGGCGGCGACGACGGCGGACTCTCCATTCAGCGTTACGTCCTTGGCGGTGCGCAGGGGCTCCAGAGCATTGGCGATCGACAGCGGAAGTGCGGAGAGGGTTTGGCCGTCGACGCCAGCCTGGGCATCGGGCAGCAGGAGGCTGACGAAGATGCGATCGGCGGGATGCTGGCTGTGCGCCTGGGCGAGCGCAGTTTCGAGGTCCACGGTGCGCGTTGGAGATGCGCGGCTGATTCAGAGCGCGGTCGAGGGTTCCGGCATCGGAGACGAGCAGGCGGACCGTTCCGGCGGGGAGTCCGGGAGGCAAGTGTGATGGGGATGCGGATGTTGCGCGCGGGCTGCTGCCAGGGGCGCACGGTGGCTTCGACGAGAACGGTGTCGCCGGCATGAACGATGTTGCTGGAGTCGATGCGCGCGGTTTCGAGTTCCACCTGTGCGCGGCGGGGAATCGAGTCCACGTCGAGGTCGATGGCCTTGATCGCGCCCTGGCGCGCGCCGTTGGCGTAGAGCAGGGCAAAGCTCTGGTCGGTCTGCATGGCTGCGGAGAGCTGCGCGGAGCCCTGGTCGCCGGCCGGCGCCCAGAGATCGAGCGGCGATGGCGGATAGCCCTCGATGTTGACGTTGCCGGTGACGTGGTAGCTGGTTTCGAGGCTGCTCTGATTGTTCTCAAGCAGAGCGTCGTAGAGCGACACCAGAATCGCCTGCGGCGTGAGCGAAGGCAGATCGACGACCTCGATGTTCAGCTTGCGATCGGCGCCTTCGCCATGCACGGTGATGTGCACGGGGATCATGTGCGGCTTGACGCCGAGAACGCCGCGGATGGCGGAGTCGCGATCTTCAGTGAAAGTGCCGATGGGGTCGCCGGTATTGATGATCTTGAATGCGTTCAGGGGCGAGGCAAGGGTCTCGACCACCTCGGCGGTGGTCATCGGCAGCGAGACGGTGCCGGCCTGGAGAATCGGGTGGCCGCAGGCGAGAAGCTGCTTGGGATCGACGTAGGTGACGGTGCAGGTGGCGGAAACTTCAAGATCGCCGCGGACGAGCTGGGCGCTGACAGCGGAACCGGGCACGACGCTGGCAATTGCCGAGGGAGAGATGGCGCCGAAGGAGCCGTCGGTGTCGGGCTTCGACGAGCCGCTGCCGCCGCCGGCGGCGACGATTTCGAGGCCGGTGCCGGCCATTTCCTTTTGCCAGAGGCGGATTGCCTCAGGACGGAAGCCGCTCATGACCAGCGGCGTCTCCATGGCCTGAAAGTCATTCCATCGGATGAAAGCCATTGTCCGGTTTGTGCGAGCGAGGGATGCGGGTGGCGATGCCGAAGCCCACTGGGTGCTCGACCGGCATGTCTTTGACTTCGAGCATCTGCGCTATGGGGGTGATGCCGGCGATGGGATCTTTGGCGAACTGGCCGATGCGGTAGGAGAGCGAACCGAGCAGCTTGTTGCCGATGTAGACCGGGCTGCCGCTCATGCCGGCGACGACGCCGGTGTATTCAGGCTTGGCGCCGTGCAACTGGGCAAGGATCATGTCCTGCCCGGGTCCGCGCGCACCGCGCAGAACGCCAAGGATTTCGACCTGCATGGGCTCGGGTTTGGTGCCGGTGAAGACGGTCCAGGCGGTGGCCATCTGGCCGCGATGGACCTGGCTGAGCGGGAAAAAGCCTCCCCCGGAGGGTGGGGGACCGGCGGGCGCGGTGTTCTTGGGCTGGAAGAGCAGCGGCGAGCACAGGAGCAGACGGCGAGCATGGGGAGCGCAGCCAGGAGTCCGGGCGAGCGTTCGAATCGGGCGCGGGATTGCCTTAGGGCAGGGTTTCACGTCTATAAGATTAAACCGGTGTCGCATTGCACCGGGAGATTGCGTGTTCGTTCCGATTGTCATGCGTCTAAGGTTTTGACGCCCGAAGCTGATGGTTGTTTCCACAGTTGAGCTGCTTTGCTTGCCGATTCCTTTGGGCAATCCCTATGCTGTGAACACAGAGGCCGTCATGCCAACGATTCGCCCGTACGATTTTCGCCGTTGCCGTTTTGCTCACTTGTGTTTCGCTTGCCATGGCCGTTGTGCATGCTTGCGTCCGCCGGCCTGGGCCGCAGAGCACGCCGCCTCGCAGCCACAACCGAACCCGCCGGCGCAGCAGCCGGACCAGACTGCGCCGGATGCCGGTGGCCCGACCGGCGATAACGGCGCGATTGCACTGCCCAAGAAGAAGGACAAGCCGGACGACGACGCCGCCGCCCGCGCCAGCCCAACCGAAGTTCAAGAATCCGGAAGGCGCAGCGGACTATTCGCTGCGCGTGAATGTTCCCGAAGTGACCGGTCGATGTGGGCGTGCTGCTGGAAAAGACGGGCCAGTTTGTTCCCGGGCTGAAGCCATCGAATTTCAAAGTGTATGAGAACGGCGTGGAGCAGAAGATCACGGGCTTCAAGCGCGTAGAGGCGCCGATTACGGCGCTGATGCTGTGCGAGTTTGCGAACAGCAACACACCTACAGCTTTCTCTACGACATGCGCAATGCGGCGTGGGAGTTTGCGCAGCAACTGCGGCCGCAGGATTATGTGGCGCTGATGACGTTCGACATGCGCACGCAGATCTGGCTGGACTTTACGCAGGACAAGCGGCAGCTGCTTGAATGCGATTCAGTCGCTGGTGATTCCCGGGATTCAACGAGACGGAATCTGTTTGACGCGCTTTATGAGGCGGAGGATCGGCTGACCCGGATCGAAGGGCACAAATACATCATTCTGATTGCTTCGGGGCGCGATACCTTCTCCAAGCTCACGCTCGACAAGATCTATCAGAAGGTGAAGACCACGCCGGATATTACGATCTTCGCGATTTCGACGGGCGGCGCGATGCGCGCCATGACCGAGGGCGGTCCCGGGCGTGGGCTCGCAGATGCGCGACATCGATTACCTGCAGGCCGATAACGAGATGAAGACTTTTGCGAAGATGACGGGCGGGATGTTGTTTCAGCCCGCGGTTTGTCGGCGAGATGCCGGACATCTTTGCCGATATCAACAAGGCCATCCGCTCAAAGTATCGAGCTGATGTATCACCCGACCGACGCTAAGCAGGATGGCACCTATCGCAAGCTGCGCGTGGAACTGGTGGATGATGAAGGGAAGCCGCTTGCGCTTCCAGGATGAGAAGCACAAGCCTCTGAAGTACGACATCATTGCGCGCGATGGTTATCGGGCGAAGCAGGAAGTGGAGTAGGACGGGAAAGAGGAAGAGGGCAAGCGGCAGCCGTCAGGCTGCCGCTTGTCCTTGGAGGGAGACGGCAGTTACGCAATCTATTTAAACTGATTGATGACGTCGATGATGTAGTAGCCGATGACGAAGAGAGTCGCAACGGCAGCAACGATCTCAGAAACTCGAATCAAGGGCTGAACTTCTTGACCTTGGCGATGATCGCCTGCTGGGCGGTCTGCTCATGGCTGAAGGAGTCATCGAGGAAGATCTGATCTTCCTCATCCTTCGTCAGCCGGGAGCGATATAGGAACATGACCGCCATGGCCAGGACCGTGAGCCCCCACACGGACCACATAACGGGAACGAAATGTCATAAATTACCTCCAGCGAGTTTCCACCCAGCTATCGGCAAGATCCCGTAGATTTGGAAGCCTGCCTGCGATCCGGGGGTTGTACGGCTGAAATCATAGCCCGGGAAGAGCTGCGGCATCCGTGACACGAATCACAGGTAATTTGCGAGCTTGGGGAAAGAGCAGGGGAGCTCGAATCATTGACAATGCAGCGATTATGATGGCGACGGGCGGCAGCAGGGCGAAATTGGGGTGGCGGTAAATTCGCGACTTTCGTGTATTCCGTAGCATCTAATGGGACTGATGTGACTAATGGACTTGTAAAGCCCCTTGCGGGGAAGTAGAGTAGCATTAAGAAAGATTTCAACAGAACCGGGAGAAACCATGGCAACGACCACCAGCACCGGCACCACGCACAGGAAACCGAAAAGAAAGCGCCTCTTATCCTGACACCTCAGGCGATCGCCAAGGTGCGCGAGATTATGGCCACCCAGGATCCGCTTCCTGCCGGTCTGCGCATTGGCGTGGTGGGCGGCGGCTGCTCGGGCTTCCAGTACTCGATGGCCTTTGAGAACCAGGCCGGCATGATGGACAAGGTCTTCAATTTGATGACCTGAAGGTATTTGTCGATGCGACTTCGCTGATGTACCTGAATGGCTGCATCGTCGATTACGTCGAGACGCTGGAGGCAGCCGGCTTCAAGTTTGAGAATCCCCAGGTGAAGTCGACCTGCGGCTGCGGATCTTCGTTCAGCGTGTGAGCGCGCACTCATGGCTTGAAGCATGCAAAAAGCCCGTCCGGATGGACGGGCTTTTTGCGTTTGAAGGATTCCAGACGACTTCTATTGCTGCGGCGTCGTTGGCGGCGTCGTGGGGGTGGTCGGCGTCGTGGGCGTTGAGCCGGTGCGTGCCTGTGGCGCCGCCGATGGGCGTGGTGGTGCCGCTGGCGGGCTGGCCGATCATGCCGGTGTTTCCGCCTGCCACTTTTGCTGATCCATCAGGGGGCTGTAGAGGAACTCCCACTCGTTGTAGTGGTTTTTCTTCTTGTAGACCAGCAGGGACTGCTTGGGGCTCTGCGGTGAGAAGCCGATGATGCCGCCGCCGCCGAAGGTCTGCCCGCTGCCGGCGGGATTGTTGGAGGAGCTGAAGCCGGAGCCGGGTGTGCCGGTAGCTGCCAGTTGCGCCCGTTCCGGAGCTGGGGTTGCCGTTGGCATCGGTGCCAGCGGATTCCGGTTTGACGCCAGCCGTACCAGTTGCCGGAATCCGCGGAGTTGGTGGGGCTGCTGTTGAAGAGGCCGCCGCTTGTAGTCGGAGCTTGCGCCACCGATTCCTGTGGTCGCGCCAGTGTTTCCGCCGCATGGGCCGATGCCGGCGCCGTTTGCGGCTGCCAGAGGCTGGCCGAAGAAGCCCATGGCCTGCGGGGTCTTGTTCTGGCCGAAGAGGATTGGTTTCCACTCCTCCTTGCCGGTTGTGGGATCGACGTACTTCTTGCGGAGGAAGCGGATGTTGTTGGTCTTGACCAGCGCGTCCACGTTGGGCGGGTAGGCGTTGAATTTGCGGTAATAGAGCTGGATGGCGCGAATGTACTGCTTGCCGCGCTGCATGGTTTCTTCTTCGCGATCGCGCTGGATGCTTTCGCGCACGCGGGGCACGGCAATGGCGAGCGAGAGGATGAGGATGGCCAGCATGAAGATGACGGCGACGAGGATGTAGCCCTCTTCGGAGGGGTGTCGACGAATTGGAGGCCGTGTTTCATCTTAGGAGAACGTTGTACTTCCCTCTGGGGCTAAAGCCCCGAATCATTTCTATTGCTCGTCGGCACGGCTAAAGCCATGCCCTTTCAAAGTGTCTAGCCTTTTCGGGGAAGACCGTCGAAGGTGCAACGATTGAAACCTTGCGAGCTCTTTCGAAACAGCTCATCACGCGAGAGAGTCCTTAGTTCACGGAGAAGGGAACGGTCTGGGTGTTGTTGTAGCCGAGGTCGGTGATCTGTACGGAACCCGGCATGATGGAGTCCACCTTGTAGCGGTGATCGACAACGTCGCCGGGACGCGCCAGGAAGATGTCGTCGCCGCGAACGAGAAACGCCTGCATGGATTTGTCGTGGCTCTGCGAGTAGCCGAAGTATTTCAGGTCGATCGCGGGCGGGCGCGGCACTTGCGGCACAGTAGCTGCCACATCGTTCGGGTTGGGTCTTGCGGGTGCTATCGGCTTGGGGATCGCGATCGGTGCCGACTCGGCAGAGAAGATGTTGCGGCCCGTGCCGGCATAGACCACGTCTTCGCTCTGGGCCAGCTTGTCGAAGTGCAGGGTGGGATCGATGTTGTTGCTGGCTAGGTGCTGCGCCTGCGGTCCCGCGGCGGTGGTCGCCCGCTGATTTGCTCCGTTGCCGGGGCGGACGGCGGCATTGGGCCGGACCGGCGCGGTTACGAGCGGGCGTCGATGGGGTGCTGAAGGAGTTGTAGAGCTCGTAGCCGCCGGCGCCAGAGATGATGATCGCGAGCGCGATCACGATGTAGACCTGGCGCTTGTTTTCTATGCCAAGAGGGATGGCCATGCTACTCGCCCTCCTGTGCAGGGGGAGCCGTGGTCGCAGGTGTATCCGCGGGCGTGGGAGTCATCCAGCCCGGCACGTCGGTGGGGCGCAGCCAGGTAGAGACGCGCAGGCGCAGGCTCACCAACCCGCCCTGCTGGCCGGTGAAGGCCATGGCAGCGAATAACGAAGAAGGTTCTTGTCGCGTTCGAGGCCATTCACGAAGTGCATGATCTGCTGGTATTCGCCGCTGATGGCAGCAGTCGAGCGAGATCTCGGTGAGGTCGCCCGCGGTTGCACCCTGCGTGTACTGCATGCGTGAGAGCAGCACGCCCGACTTCAATCTCAGATCTCCAACCTCCACTGCGATGGAGGAGTAGTTGGCGGGAATGCGCCTGGCGTAGAAATCCTGGATCTGCGCGCGCGATTCTTTGACGCGCTCTTCGAGTCCGCGGAGAGGAGCTGTCTGCACTTCGAGAGTCTTCAACTCGATCTGCTTGTTCGAGCAGGGCATCATTTGAACTGGAGTCGGTCGCCGACCAGTCCATTCCGAGACGGATGGCAAGGCCGATGACGATCAGGACTCATGACGGCGAGGCCGGCGTAGTGCCAGGTCAGGGGAGAAGCCAGCCGCTCGCGCGCTGTAACGGGATTCGGGCTCATCGCGGCACTCCTCTATCAGGCTGCACCGGGACGCGCGGCCTGGGCATGCCGGTGTAGGGAGAGCGGCCAGGCGTGCTTCCCGTTTGCGGGAGCGCAGCGTCGGGATTGTCTTTACCATGGCCCTTGGATGCGGCGGCAGATTTCTCCTGTGGCCAGCTTGCGCTCTTCCGGTGCACCGGGGGTGTAGTCGGCAAGCATGTCGAAATTGACGCGGTTCGAAGCGCTCACCGGTTCGGGGCGCTGATTGGGGCCGCCTTCGGACTCGGCGGTTTCGCCCACGATGCGCGGCAGGAGGAAGTGGCGGGAGTGTTCGAGATTCTGCACCAGCTCCGACGTCGCGATCGCGCGGACCGACTGACGCGCAGGTGCACGGTGATCTGTCCGTCCTTCACGGTCGGTTCAAGCGTGGTGACCTGCACGCCGGCGGGCAGGACGGTTTCGAGGTCTTCCATGGCGAGAGTCCAGGAGAAGGCTTTCTCGTCGAAGAGCTGATTGAGACTTTCGGCCTGCTGGAGGGTGCGGGCGTTGTCCGGCTGCTGCATCATGGCCTGATAGCTGCATGGCGCTCCTGGGTGATTTGCGCAATCTTTCCGTCGAGCGAGTGAGCGCGGGCGCGGGCAGCTTCGGCCTTGTCGTGCAGTGCATGGAGGCCGAGAGCAAGTCCGACGGCGACCAACGCCAACGCGCCCATGGCGATGCGCAGATTCTTGAGCGCCGGTGCGAGATCGGCAAACGGCCGCGAGGCGAGATTGATTGCTACGCGCACTCTATACCGCTCCTGCCAGTGCGCCGGTAAGTCCGGCGACGCTCATGTTCGACATACTGGTAGCGACGCCGGTTGACGTCCTGCGGCGCGAAGTCGACGATGCTCAGCTCCGAAGGGCCGAACCAGTGCTCGAATTCCGCCGCTGTCCCGTTTCCGGCGAAGTATAACTCTTTGGGCAACACAGAGACCTTGTCCTCATAGTATGCCGCTGCGACGGCCACGCTGCGCTGTACTTCGAGGAGGCGCTGTTCGGGATCTTCAGGCAGGTCGAGCGTGCGGTAGAGGAGCAGATCGTCTCCGCGCGTGATCGATGTGGTGATGGCAACCTTGCTGAGGCAGGCGGCGAGCAGGGGCTGCGGAGGATTCGAGTGTGGCCAGGGCGGCCAGCGCTGACGGCATGACGGCACCGGGTTCGTAACCAGCGGCGCGCACTACGGTTTCGTACTCTTCGAGGATGTTGCTGGGCAGGATGGCGACGAGAACGCGGGCTTCGGTTTTGCTCTCGGAGAGGATTTGATAGCTGAGGCCGGCATGCTCCACATCGAAGGGAACCATTTTGCGGAGCCGGAAGCGCAATACCGGGATTGCTTCGCTGGCGCGGGCGGGAAGGGAATCGAAGTCGAGAACGAAGACGCGAACGGCAGTGTCGGGAATGACAACGGTCACTGATCGGGTGCGTGGCGAGACGCTGGCCAGCGCGTTGCGAATGGCGAGAGAAACGGCCTCGGGCGAGCTCATATTCAGCTCGCCAATGCCGGGCACAAGGATGCCTGGGCGCAGAGGTTCAAAGGCGTAAACCGGCGGCTCATGCTTGCTGGGCAGCGCCGCAGCGAGCACGCCTTCGGATGTGAGCTCGATGGCGGCGGGCGGACGGCCTCCGTATTGCGTGGCCGATATCGATCTGCTGAGGATGGGACTCACTATCGCGATGCCTCGATGAAGGTGACTTTGTTGATCTCCTTGAGCGTGGTGAGCCCGCGACGAACGCGGTCGAGGGCGGACTCACGCAGGAAGCTCATGCCTTCGCGCTGAGCCAGCTTGCGGATCTCGGAAGTCGGCTTCTTCTCAAGGATCAGCTCACGGATGGGGTCGGTCAAGTCGAAAAGCTCATGAATCGCGGTACGTCCGCGATACCCCGTGCCGCCGCACTCGATGCAGCCGGTGCCTTCGCGGAAGGCGAAGCCGCGCCATTCGGCGGGATCCATGCCGCTGGCGATCAGAACTTCGTCAGGATAGGTGACGGTGCGCACGCAGTGCTCGCAGACGGTGCGGACGAGGCGCTGGGCGAGGATGCAGTTGAGCGCGGAGACGAAGTTGTAGGCTTCGACGCCCATGTTGAGGAAGCGGCCGAGCACGTCGACGACGTTGTTGGCGTGGACGGTGGTGAAGACGAGGTGGCCGGTGAGCGCGGAGTTGATGGCGATCTGCGCGGTCTCCTGGTCGCGGATTTCGCCGACGAGGATCTTGTCGGGGTCGTGGCGCAGGATGGAGCGCAGGCCGCGGGCGAAGGTGAGGCCCTTCTTTCTCGTTGACGGGAATCTGGGTGATGCCGCGGATCTGGTATTCGACCGGGTCCTCGATGGTGATGATCTTGTCTTCGTCGCTCTTGATCTCGTTGAGCGCGGCGTAGAGCGTGGTGGTTTTGCCGGAGCCGGTGGGACCGGTGACGAGCACCATGCCGTAGGGCTCGCGGATGTAGCGGCGGAAGCGGCGGAGATCTTCTTCAGCGAAGCCCACCACGTCGAGCGTGAGGTGGCGGAACTTTTCGCTCATCGATTCTTTGTCGAGGACGCGGAGGACGGCGTTTTCGCCATGCACGGTGGGCATGATGGAGACGCGGAAGTCGATGAGGCGGCCCTTGTAGCGGACGCGGAAGCGGCCGTCCTGCGGGACGCGGCGCTCGGCGATGTCGAGCTCGCTCATGATCTTGATGCGGCTCAGAATCGTGGTGTGGTGCTCGCGCGCGATGGGCGCCATGGCTTCCTGGAGAACGCCGTCGATGCGGTACTTGACGTGGAGCGAGTCGTCGTAGGTTTCGATGTGGATGTCGGAGGCGCGGCGCTCGAGAGCGGTGAAGATGGTGGTGTCGACCAGGCGGATGATGGGGCTGATGTCTTCATCGCTGGTCAGCTTCTCGATGGAGATGTTTTCGTCGGACTGGTGTGTCGTCGCCGGTGAGCACGTCGAAGGTGAGTCCTTCGCTGGCTTCGTCGAGGACGCGCTGCGACTGCTCGGTTTTCTTGAGCAGGTCGGTGATCTGCGAGAGCGTGGCGACGCGGGCGATGATGCGGTGGCCGAGGAGGCCGGCGATTTCGTCGAGCACCATGAGGCGCGAGGGATCGCTGACGGCGATGACGAGCGCATCTGGCCTGCTGCTCGATGGGGACGAAGTTGTAGCGGAACATCAGTTCCACGGGAACGGTGCGCAGCAGGTCGTGCTGAATTTTGAAATTCTTGAGATCAACGAATTCGGCGCGATAGCGCGCGGCCAGGGCTTCGGCCTGGGCGCGCTCGTCGAGGCCGCTTACCAGCGGCCCAGTCGGCACCGTGATTGTTGTGTCAGCCATATGTAGGATTAACCCTGGTCCTCCTCCAGCTGCCGATCCGAGCGAGAAGATCGGCAGGTAGAGCGAAATAAGAATGAAGACGACAACCACGCCCATGACGATGAGGATGGCGGGCTCAATGAACGCGAGTGCGGCGGTGAGTGCGGTGGCTACGTCTTCTTCAAAGAATTCGGCAACGGAGTTGAGCATTTGCGGGCAGTGCGCCGGTCTGCTCGCCGACGGAGATCATCTCCGTCGCCAAGTCGGGGAAGACGCCGGTGTTGATGAGCGAATCGGCCAGGCTCTTGCCTTCGCGCACGGTGGTGATGGCGGAGCCGACGGCCTTGGAGACGCGGCGCGAGGAGATGGAGCGCGAAGCGGTTTCGAGCGAGGGCACGAGCGGCAGGCCGCCTGTGAGCAGCGTGGAGAGTGTGCGCGAGAAAAGCGCGACCTGGTATTTGAGCCAGATCTTGCCGAAGACCGGCATGCTGACGCGAATGCCGTCGATTGTGTCGCGGCCGCGCTCGGTGATGGAAAAGCGCTAGATAACCGACGCCAATCAGCCAGAACGGTCAGCGCGATCCAGAGGATGTTGTGCTGCATCCACTTGCCAAAGTTGAGAAGCCCGACGGTCAGCTGTCGGCAGCTTGGAGCCCATCTGGTCATAGAGCTGGGCAAACTGCGGAATGACCACGGTGAACATGAAGATCGAGCAGGCCGCAGACAATCGTGAGCAGGAGCGCCGGGATAGATGAGCGAGGCGGTGAGCTTCTTGCGAAAGGTGAGCGAGACGCGTCTGGAAGCTGATGTAGCGTTCGAGAACCTCCTGAAGGTTGCCGGAGCGTTCGCCGGCCAGCAGGGTGGTGGTGTACATGACGGGAATGCCGGTTTGCGCTTCAAATGCGGCGGAGAGCGCTTCGCCGGTCTTGACGCGGTTGGCAGACGTCATCGAGCTGGCTGCGGAAATGGGCGCTCTTCTGGATCTTGGCGAGCATCTGCAGCGAGCCGAGGATGGGCAGGCCGGCGCGGATGAGGGTGAGAAACTGCTGGTTGAAGATGAGAAACGGCTCGAGCTTGACCTTGCGGCGCGAGATACCGCCGAGGCCGGAGCGCGGCCGCACGGAAAAGACGTGATAGCCGGCATGGGAGAAGCGGGCACGCAACTCTTCGGCGGTGGACGCGGTCTGGACCTGCTCCTTCACGTGGCCACGCTCATCGGCCAACTTGATTACGAACTCTGCCATAGGTCAGGTTGCCGGCCCCCATCGCCCTCGGGGTCATGCCGGCCTTCCGGTTCGCTTTCCTGTTCAAGGGTAACAGTTTCGCTACATGATAGACGCAGATTCCCCCGAGAAGCGTTCGTCGATTGTTGCACGAGTGTCGGTGTCGATGGCTGCCAGCGGAGTACTTAAGTTCGAATTGGGCTTAACCGGCGTCTTTTCCGCGAGGTATGCTGGAACTTGAGTCAGGCTACCGTCCATGGACTATACGGCAAAGATGGACTGAAGATCCGACGGCGAGGGCATTCCCCCGCCGCAGCGGACCGAGAACCGGAAACCTTTCTGGGTTCGAGTCCGCAAGCCGGCTGCGCTTGCCGTGATGATCCTGCTTGGCCTGGTGACTGCAGGGGCCTACTTTACACGGATTCCCTGCCGAGCACTGCGTCAAGCGCGCGGCGGCGGCGCCCTATCCGCATGAACTTGCGCAGGTGAGTTTTGCCGTGGGTGGGGATGTGATTCCGCATGAGGCGGTGAGGGCGGCGGCCGAGGCAGCGGGCGGCGGCGAGGAGGGGTGGGGATCGCTGTTCGGCGATGTGCAGGACGTGTTTGAGGGTGCGGATTTTGGGTTTGTGAATCTCGAGACGCCGGTGGCGCCGGAGCACTCGAAGGGATCGAAGCCGTTCATGTTTGACGCGCCGGTGGCGCTGCCCGAGGCGCTGAAGGCTAGCGGGATCAAGATTGTCTCGTTTGCCAACAACCACGTGATGGACCAGGGATGGGCGGGGTTTGCGGAGACGCGCGAACATCTGCGCGAGATCGGGCTGCAGTTTGCGGGTACGGGCGATACTGCGGAACAGCGTGGCAGCCGCTGGTCATTGAGGCGAACGGGATCAAGGTGGGCTGGCTGGGGATGACGCGCTGGCTGAATGGGAACCGGAATCCGGACAAGGACGATCAGCCGCATGTGAATTTCTTTCCGTATCCGGGCGAATCGGGCGGCGCGCCGGGAGCGGACGAGGCGCAGGTGCTGGCGGCGGTGAAGGCGGCGAAGGCGCAGTGCGATTTGCTGGTGATCTCCGTTCATTGGGGAATTGAGTATGCGACGGCGCCGCGGCCGGAAGATGTGGACATGGCGCACAAGATGCTGGATGCGGGGGCGTCGGTGATTGTGGGACAGCATCCGCATGTGCTGCAGCCGATTGAGACCTACACAACGCAGGATGGGCGGATGGCGGTGATTTTCTACTCGCTGGGGAATTTCCTGTCGAACCAGTCGCGCAATTATGTGGATGGACTGATGCCGGACAAGGACGGCGATCCGCGCGACGCGATGATCGGGTTGTTTTCCGCGGTTCGGAACGACTACGGACCGGCGGGAATTCGCGTGGAACTGGGACATGTGGGCATGCTGCCGGTGTGGGGAGAGAACAACCGCAATGCGCTGGCGGCGGGGAAGGCGAAGACGCCCAAGATCCATCCAGTGCTGATCGATCGGGAGATGCCGAAGGTGCAGGCGAAGCTGGATGAGCTGAACAAGGCGACGCAGAATGGCGCGCAAATGACACCCGAGCAGAAGCAGGAATTCATCGAGCTGAACAAGCACCTCAAGGTGCTGACGGATCGCCGTGGGCAGATATTAGCGCGGACGGGGGATGAGTACGTAACGGATCCGCC
>CAVTCT010000015.1:0-325201 GCA_963733325.1 uncultured Acidobacteriaceae bacterium | reverse complement strand
GAGTTCCACGATTGTACCCATCAATCATCTGCACCCGATCATTACGTGAGTACCGTCACGGGCTGAGACTTTCGCGAGTTCGCCTCCGGCTTCGTCATGCGCATCCCCGAAAGCGGTGCCCCGTTCATCGCGGCGTCTTCGCGATGAGCGGGTCCGCGGATGCGGATCCAACGGTGATCTCAGCGCCGGTTGCCTTCGCTGATGTCGATTTCGTCAAGCCCCCTTCTCCCAACTCCCTAAGTTCCTCAATCCAAAACGAAAAAAGATTCTCGCCATTTGCAGGTAATTTCCATCTTCTGGCGCACAATGGAATCGTGATTGAAACCATTAGCTTCGCCAACGTGCGCCTCGCGTCCCGAACACTGACCTCACGCCGCTAACTTCAATCAGCAGACGAATCTACAGCGAACCCCAATCCACGCAGGAATTTAGCGCCACACCCTCTTTCTAACCTGATGATTACAGGGAATTTGCCCAAAGAGTCTGGGTAATAGGGTCAAGGATTCCATGCACAGCCCTTAAACACATAAGCCTGACAAAATAAATAAGATAAGTCGGATTTATCCCGTTAGTGGCATTCTCAATCTCGGCGCAACGCAAAAACGCGGGCCCGAAAGCCCGCGTTTGAACACGACCGAAAGCCGGGAAGCTATCGGGCAAACTTCACAAACTTCCGCCCGGCATATAGCCGGAAACCGCCCGATGGATCGGCCATGATCTGCAGCGGCATCGGCCGCTTCAGAGCGTCGTCGTGAACCCGTTGCCACTGAGAAAACATCGTGCGCGCCCACATCGGTGACGACGAACTTGTCCGCCGACAAATCCGACGCCGTAGATACCGGCGGGCAGGTTCTCGCTCGCCGAATTTGAGAGGTACTTCGGTGATGAAGTACGCCTGGTACTTCGCCGCCACGTCGCTCGAATAGCCGCTGGTGTCCACCATCGTCGACAGCAGGTAGTAGCCGTCAGCGAACTTGATGCCGGTCGAGTTCCGCAGTTGCGTCGGCGCCGACTGGGCCTTGTAATAGACGCTCGCCGGAAGCAGTTTTTGCGTGTCGGCGGGCTTGAGAACCGTGTCGCCGCCCTGGGCCAGTGACCGCACCGGCGCAGCCATCACGGCCAGACGCCAGCGCGACAGCGCCCGCGAATTTCATGCATTGTTTGAAAACGCATAGTGAACTCCCCCTGAAATTGAATCGTCCGGAGTATACAGCATGGTCTGCATGGTCAGCCACCAACCCATAGGTTGTAGCCGCTCAAACAGTGTGAGCGGCGCGGAGCTGCCACGATCCCGCCTGATCAGCGCATCCAACCGCACAGGTATAATCGCACTGTGCCGACGACGCCCGACATCGCGCTCGATCCCGCGCAAACAGCGGCGAAGCTGCGCGCGCTGGAAGAGCGGCTGCGCGCGCTTGGCAGCGTGATGGTGGCCTACTCCGGCGGCGTGGACTCGGCCTTTCTGGCGGCAACGGCGCATCGCGTTCTGGGCGACCGATGCTGGCGGTGCTGGCCGACTCGCCCAGCCTGGCGCGCCGCGACATGGAGCAGGCGCGAGCCTTTGCGGAGGCGCAGGGCATGCCGCTTGCGCGTGATTCAGACCGAAGAGCTGGACAAGCCGGAGTATCAGCGCAACGACGCCAACCGCTGCTTCCACTGCAAGACAGAACTGTTTGAAGGCATGAAGAAACTGGGCGCGGAGCTGGGATTTGCGCAGATCGCCTACGGCATGAACGCCGACGACCGCCGCGACTATCGCCCCGGCCAGCGCGCGGCCGAAGAGCATGAAGTGCTGGCGCCGCTGGCCGAGGTCGGGCTGACCAAGCAGGAGATTCGCGCGCTGGCCAAGGCGGCCGGCTACACGCTGTGGGACCGCCCGGCCGCGCCGTGCCTTTCGTCGCGCGTGGAATACGGCCGCACGGTGACGCGCGAAGTTCTGGAGCAGGTGGAGCGCGGCGAAGAGAGCCTGCGCCAGTTGGGATTTCGCGAGTTTCGCGTCCGCCATCACGGCGAGCTGGCGCGCGTGGAGATTGCGCGCGCGGAGCTGCCCCGTGCGCTGACGATGGAGATGATGGACGCGATCTCAGCGGAGTTGCGCAAGGCGGGCTTCCAGTACGTGACGCTGGATTGCACGGGTTTTCGCTCCGGGTCTTTGAACGCGGTGCTGCCGGCTGAAGTGCTGATGCGGCGCGGCGCATAGGTACAATTTCATTTCCATGCGAATTGGATATCTGGAGTGCTTTTCCGGCATCAGCGGCGACATGCTGCTGGGCGCGCTGGTCGATGCGGGCGTGCCCTTTGCCCTGCTTGAAGAGACGGCCGCCGCGCTGAACGTGGGCGCGCGGCTCGAGATGCGCAAAGTGAGCCGCGGCGGGCTTGCGGGAACCAAGGTCGATGTGATCGTCGAAAACGATGATGCGGCCGCGCACGATCATGCGCACGGCGAAGCAGACCACATTCACGAGCACGATCATCCGGCATCGACGCATTCGCACTCGCATACGCATGACCATGGCTCAGACGCACGGATTCCCACGAACACCAGCATGCAGACGGCACGGTGCACACGCACGAGCACGCGCACGAACACGCGCATCAGCCGCATCGCTCGCTTTCCGACGATTCTCGCGATCATTGACGCGCGCCGCTGACTGAGGCGGTGAAGGCGCGCGCCAGCCGCGCGTTTCAGCTGCTGGGCGAGGCAGAGGCGCGCGATTCACTCCATGCCGATCGAGAAAGTTCACTTCCACGAAGTCGGCGCGGTCGACACGATTGTCGATATTGTCTGCACGGCGGCGGGATGCGCGCATCTCGGCGTGGATCGCTGGCTGGCATCGCCGCTGAATGTGGGCAGCGGCACGGTGGAGTGCGCGCACGGAACGCTGCCTGTGCCTGCGCCGGCTACGCTGGCGCTGCTGGGCGATGCGCCCGTGTATGCAGCCGGTCCGCCGATGGAGCGCGTGACGCCGACGGGCGCGGCGATTCTGCGCATGCTGGATGTGGATATGCGCCGCTGCCGGCGATGCGCATTGCGGCGTCGGGCTACGGCGCGGGCGGACGCGACACGCCGGGCCAGCCGAACCTGCTGCGGCTGCTGGTGGGCGAAGAGAGCTGCGCAGGACTCCGCTGTCGAGCCGATCGCGATCATTGAAACGGTGATCGACGACTCCAGCCCGCAGTTGCTCGCCTATGTGAGCGAGCTGCTGCTGGAAGCGGGCGCGTGGGATGTGTATCGCGTTCGCTGTGCAGATGAAGAAGGGCCGCACCGGCGTGCAGATGACGGTGCTGTGCCATCCGGATCGGTGCCCGCGCTGCGCGATCTGCTGTTTCGCGAGACCACGACCATCGGCCTGCACTGGCGCATCGAGAACAAGGTGTCGCTGGCGCGGGAGTTTGCGGAAGTGCAGACCGAGTGGGGCCCGGTGCGCATCAAGATTGCGCGCTGGCCCTCAGGCGAGATTGCCAATGCCGCGCCGGAGTACGAGGATTGCCGGCGACTCGCGCCGCGCACTCGGTTCCGCTGAAGCAGGTGATGCAGGACAGGCGATGCGGATGTACGCTGCCACGCAACCGAAGGAGGAGCGCTGATGGATCGCTCGCAAATTGAAGCGCTGCTGAACGAAGTGCAGGCAAAGCGCACCACCGTGCCTGACGCGCTGGAGCGGCTGAAGGACCTGCCGTTTGAAGACCTGGGATTCGCCAAGCTCGATCATCATCGCGCGCTGCGCACCGGAATGCCGGAGGTGATTTTTGCCGCCGGAAAGACCTCCGCGCAGGTGGCGCAGATCTTTGCGCGCATGGCCAAGGCGGGCGGCAACGTGCTGGCCACGCGCGCATCGCGGGAGAGCTTCGAAGCGGTGAGCAGCGCGGAACCGCGCGCGACGTATCACGAAACCGCGCGCGCCATCACGCTTGAACAGACGCAGGCTCCCGCCAGGCAAAGGAACCATCTGCGTGGTCTGCGCGGGCACCAGCGACCTGCCGGTTGCCGAAGAAGCCGCGGTGACCGCGCGGCTGATGGGCAACACCACGGAGTTGATTGCCGATGTGGGCGTGGCCGGAATTCATCGGCTGCTGGCGCAGAAACAATCGCTGCAAACGGCGCGCGTGCTGATTGTGTGCGCGGGCATGGAAGGCGCGCTGCCGACGGTGGTGGCGGGCCTGGTGAATGCGCCGGTGCTGGCGGTGCCCACGAGCGTGGGCTATGGCGCTTCGTTTGGCGGCGTGGCGGCGCTGCTGGGCATGCTGAACACCTGCTCGCCCAATGTGTCGGTGGTGAATATCGACAACGGCTTCGGCGCGGCCTGCATCGCGTCGCTGATCAATCACATGGATTGAGCGCGTATGCGGTTCCGAGGCTATCGCTGCGGACGTTTCCTGCGAACGCTTCCGATCCAGCCGACTTGAATCCGCTCAAAGTGATGACTATCACTGTCCGACGAGACCCCGAGCGCGAATGATCCTTGTGTAGCTCATTCGCCTGCCCAGTGTGAGGCCCGCTCGCGCATGCCTTCGGAGTCGCCGTTGGCGCAGTCGCCCGCAGGCGCATGGGGAATCTCGTGGCTCATTCCAGATTGCCGCAGTTGCGCAGGATCTCGCAGATCTTCTTTCTGCTGCTGTTTCTTGCGCTGCTGATCTTTACGTCGATGCGGCCGGCCTCGGCGAGCTCGGGCGACATCCATATGCGCGCGCCGGTGCGCATGTTTTTTGCACTCGATCCGCTGGTGGCGATCACCAATGCTCTCGCCACGCATGCCCTGTATCGCGGTCTGCTCTGGAGCCTGCTGATTCTGCTGCCGACGCTCTTTCTGGGGCGATTTTTCTGCGGCTGGATCTGCCCCATGGGAACGCTGCAGCACTTCGTCGGCAACATGCGCTCCGAAGCAAAGCGCGGCAAGCAGCGCATTGAGTCGAACCGCTACAAGCGCTGGCAGACGCATTAAATATGTGGTGCTGATCGCGGGACTGGTGGCTGCCTTCTTCGGCTCCATGGCGATTGGCAGGCTCGATCCATTCAGCCTGCTGGTTCGCTCCATTGGATTGGCGTTGCTGCCGGCATTCAACTTCGCCGCGCGCGCCGTGCTCGCGCCGATGGAGCACAGCCATGTCGCCGCAATCAGAACGACGGGCGAATCGCTGCACACCATTCTGCAGGCAACGATGCTCGATTTTCGCCAGGCCCACTTTGCGCAGGGGCTGGTGCTGGGCATTCTGTTCCTGCTGATTCTGTGGGCCAGCATGCGCGTTACGCGCTTCTGGTGCCGCGCGATTTGTCCCGCTGGGAGCGCTGCTGGGAGCGGTGTCGCGCTGGTCGATTCTGGGACTGCACAAGGACGCTGCGAGTTGCGACAAATGCAACCGCTGCCTGCTGAACTGCCAGGGCGGCGACGATCCCATCGGCGGAGTGCCGTGGCGCAAGTCCGAGTGCCTGATGTGCATGAACTGCGTCGGACAGTTGTCCGCACGGAGCTCTGCAGTTCCGCTTCTTCCGCAAGGAGCACGAAGTTGCTTCGCCCGACCTTGGCCGCCGCCGCGCTCTGACTGGGCTTGCCGCCGGAGCTGCCGCGGTTCCGCTGATGCGCGCCAATACGGGACTGGGCAAGAGCCGCCACGACCGGCTGCTGCGGCCACCCGGCGCCGTCGATGAATCAGACTTTCTTTCGCGCTGCATCCGCTGCGGCGAATGCATGAAGGTGTGCCCCAACAATTCGCTGCATCCCACGTTGACCGAAGCCGGACTCGAAGGCCTCTGGACGCCCACGCTGGTTCCGCGCATCGGCTACTGCGAGCCGAGTTGCGTACTGTGCTCCGAAGTTTGCCCCACCGGCGCCATCTGGCAGATCACGCCGAAGGAAAAGGGCTGGGTCGTGGGCGTGGGCGGCAAACAGACACCAGCCGGTCCGACTCGGCACCGCCTTCTACGACCGCGGCCGCTGCCTGCCGTGGGCGCTTGCCACCGACTGCATCGTTTGCGAAGAGTGGTGCCCGGTTTCGCCAAAGGCTATCTACGTTGAAGAAGCCCAGGTAATCGACTCGGGCGGGAAGACGAAGACGGTGAAGCAGCCGCGCGTCGATCCGAGCCGATGTGTTGGTTGCGGCGCTTGCGAGTATGCATGTCCGCTGCAGGAGCGGCCGGCTGTCTATGTCACCAGCATTGGCGAGAGCCGCTCGCCCAGCAGCCAGATTCTGCTGAACAGAAGTTAGAAGGGGCTGAATAAACATGAAGCATTGGAATTCGTTTCTGGTTGGAGCCTTGGTCGTTGCGTTGCTGGCAATGGTTGGCGTTTCGGGATGCAAGAAGAAAAATGCAAATCCATTCCCGGCGTCGGGCGCTGTTGCGGGCTGGGAGAAATCAAGCGAAACGCGGACCTTTGAGCCCAAGGACCTGTGGCAATACATCGATGGGGACTCCGAGCAATTCATTCAGGCCGGCGTGGTTTCGACTGCCACCTCCGACTACAAGTACCAGGGACAGCTTGAGGCCGTGGTCGATGTGTACACCATGGGCGGGCCCGATGGCGCGCAGACTATTCTCGAGCGCGGCCAGACGAAAGACGTGCAGACCGTTCACCTCGGCGATGAGGGCCTGCAGTACGCGCAAAGCGTGAGTTTTCGCAAGGGCCGGTATCTTGTGCGCATCGTTGCTTACGAATCTTCTGCATCCACTCCGCAGGCGCTGATGGCGTTGGCGCATGGGGTTGAGGCAAACCTGTAAACCGATGCGGCCGTGAGCAGGCCGCATGCACGAATGAAAGGAACGCAATGAAGAGCCGACGCGAATTTCTAAAAGGCGCAGCCACGGGAGCAGTGATCCTGAGCGCAAAAAACGGCCTTGGATTGAGCCGGGCGCTGGATCAGCAAGCGGAAAACAGACAAATCAAAAGTGGTGATTGCGCGCGACGCTGCACTGCATGGATCCGATGGAAAGCTCGACGAAAAGCGAGTTGGTGAACTGCTGGACCGCGCGATCGCGACCTACACCGGACGCAAGCGGCCTGTGGACGCATGGAAGCACATCGTGCTCGAGGGCGGCGGCAAAGACAAGGTGATCGGACTCAAGACCAACGGGCTCGGCGGCAAAGGGCATTTCCACGCATGCTGTGCTGGTATTCGCCATCGCAGAACGGCTGCAGCAGGCCGGCGTAAAGCCGGGCAACATCCTTGTCTGGGATCGGAACGCCCGCGATCTCGAAGCGTGTGGATTGACGATCAACACCGATCCCAGCCGCGTTCGCTGCTTCGGTTCAGATGTCTCGGGATATGAAGACGTGGTGGAAAAATGGGGATCGTCGCACGTGCGGTTCTCGCGAATCCTGACGCGCGAATGTGCGATGGTGATCAACCTGCCGATTCTCAAGGATCACAGCATGGCCGGCGTGACATTTGCCATGAAGAACATGTACGGCGTGGTCGAGCGCCCGCAGGATCTGCATGCGGGCGGCTGCAATCCGGGAGTCGCCGATCTCAACGCATTTCCGGTAATTCAGCGCAGAAGATCAAGCTGACGATCGGCGACGCAATGACCTCGGTCTACGAGGGCGGCCCGGGATTCAGGCCCGAGCATCTGTGGCAGCCGAACGCGCTGATCGTCGGCGAAGACCGCGTGGCCATCGACCAGATTGCCTGGGGAATCCTGGAGAAGAAGCGCGCCGAAGTCGGCCTGAAGACGTTCGATGCCGCCGGCCGGCCGCCCCGCTACATCGCTACCGCCGCCGATGCCACGCATGCACTGGGCGTGAATGATCCGCAGCGTATCAAGCTCATCGAGATTTGATTGCGAGAGCAACCCATGGACAACGAATGTGAAAGCAAGCTGAACCAGAGCGAACACGCCAGCTCGCGATAGCGCCGACGGAATGACGCGGCGCGAAGCCTTGCTGCAACTGCTGCGCGTTGGCGGCATCGCCGCCGGTGCGGCCGGAGCCGGAATCTGGCTCAGTGAGCGCAGCCGGCGCCCCGTGGCCGCGTCGCGCCGAACAGGCACGCAAGGATCATCGCATCGCCGCTGACCAGCAATGGCCACAACTCACCGTGGCGCAGTACGCGATGGACGGCCGCGGCCCGCAGCCCGGAGAACCGCGCGCGCTCGTCCAGAAGGCTCTCGAAAATCTCGGCGGCATGGGCAGATTCATCGCGCGCCAGGATGTTGTCGTCATCAAGCCCAACATCGCCTGGGATCGCACGCCGGAGCAGGCCGCCAACACCAATCCCGAACTCGTTGCCGAAGTTGTGCGCCAGTGCTGGCAGGCCGGCGCCAAGCGCGTCATCGTCACCGATGTGAGCTGCAACGAGGCGCAGCGCTGCTTCCATCGCTCCGGAATTGAAGCAGCGGCGCGGGCGGCGGGTGCAGAGGTAATCCTGCCCGACCCTGAGAAATTTCGCGAAGTGGACATGGGCGGAGTCGTGCTGAAAAGCTGGCCGGTTTTCACACCGTTCCTCGAAGCCGACAAGATCCTCAATCTGCCCATCGCCAAGCACCACGAGCTTACCGGCGCAACGCTCGGCATGAAGAACTGGTACGGAATCCTCGGCGGCCAGCGCAACCGGCTGCATCAGCAGATTCATCAGAGCCTTGCGGATCTGGCCGGCTTCATGCTGCCGACGCTCACCATCATGGACTGCTATCGCATCCTGCTGCGCAACGGGCCAACGGGCGGCAACCTCGAAGACGTCGCATTAAAGAAAACCGTCGTTGCTGGAACCGATCCCGTGGCCCTCGATGCTTATGTAGCGAAGGCCTACTGGAACCTTGACGCCGGAGCATCTGCCCTACCTGCAGATGGCCGCGAATCGGGGCCTCGGAACCGTGGAGTTTGAAAAGCTGGCCGTCAAGACAAGCCAGCTCAGTTAGATCAACTGCCGAGCGCTCGCGGCGAACCGCGCACTCGCAACTAGGAAGAAAGAATTATGAAGATATTCAGTTCGTCCTTATATCGGAGTGCTTGCTATTGTCTCTTCTGCCGGCTCTTGCGCAACAACCGGCCGCGCAGATGGGCAGGATTCACGGGCATGTCATCAACTACACGGGACAGACCGCAGCCCGCTCGGCCTGATCTGCCTCTCCAGCTGACAACGGCGTTACGATTGCCTACACATTTCCGGTTGACTCGCATGGAAATTACGCGGGCGAGGCTGCCGCCGGCAGCATACTTTCTTGTCTATCGCATGCCCGATACACCGCCCAGCCTGTGGATCGATGCCCTTAACAATATCGCCATCACCGCCGGCAAAGACTTGGAACAGAACGATGACATGAGCCGGCCGGAGTTCATCGCCGAATTGCCCGACGAGCAGAAGAAGGAACTGGAAGAGCTGAAGAAGCAGAACGCCTCTGCCCAGAGCCAGGAGCAGCTCGTCAAGACAATCAACAGCTGATTTGAATGTTGCCGCGCAGGATCTGAAGGACTCCGACGCGGCGCGAAACACGGCTGTCAGGACTTGGGCAAAACGGCGGAACCCGCAGAAATCGATGCCAAGGCCGCCGCAATCAAGAACGCCAAATGCGCCGAAGCCGAGTCTCTGATGCTCAAGGACCTGCAGTCTATCAAGGAGTCGGGCTTGAGCGCGGATGAAACAACCTTGTGGGAGAATCTGGGCCGTGCCCAGACTGGCTTGAAGAAATATCGACGAGGCTGAAAAATCGTACAAACACGTTCTCGAAATCCAGACGGCCAGCGGAAGCCCAAAACCTGAACGTGCAGGCATTCGCGAACGCCGGTCTGGGCGAGATCTACGCGCGCACCGGCAAAGCATCAGAGGCAACCAATGCCTTTGACCTAGCCGCTCAGCTGGACGCCGCCGCACGCCGGCATGTTCCTGAGAAATGAGGCGCTCATCTTCATGCAAGTCGGGAATGCGGAAGCTCAAATCGCGGCCGCCGAGAAAGCCATCAAGGCCGATCCTCGCGATGCACTTCCCTACTTCATTAAGGCAAATGGTCTCGTGAAGAAATCGGGCATTGATTTGACGGCGAAACATTTCGATCTGCCCGCGGGCTGCGCGAGGCCTACGAGAAGTACTTGAGCCTGGCGCCAAATGGCCCCTACGCCGCCGAGGCACAAGCGGATGCTTCGCCGCGCTAGAAAAGGGAACAAGGGCCGCGAAGTGATGCCGCACAGCGGTGCGCGTTAGAATCCTTCCGGGAGATGCCGATGTCGATCACCCGGCCCCAATCGCGCCGCACGTTTCTCAAGTCAGGCGCAGCCGTTGCCGCGGCTGCGCTGGTTCGCCCACGCACTGGATTCGCGAGTCGCAGAATAATGCATTGCAAATAACACCGCCGCTCAGCCAGTTTGGCTACGGCGACGTCGAGTTGCTTGAAGGACCGGTCCGTGAGCAATTCGACCGCAACCATGAGTTCTATCTCGCGCTCGACGAAGATTCGCTGCTGAAGCCCTTCCGCCAGCGCGCAGGATTGCCGGCGCCCGGCGAAGACATGGGCGGCTGGTACAGTTGGGCGCCTCTGGGCGATCTCGACAAGCCCGGCAACAACGGCTTTGCGCCGTGGCACAGCTTCGGACAGTATCTCTCCGGCCTGGCGCGCGATTACGCAGCTACGGGCGACAAGGCCACACAGGAGAAAGTGCATCGTCTCGTCATCGGATTTGCTCCGGCTATCACGCCGCATTTCTGGGATGACAACCGCTTCCCCGCTTATACCTACGACAAGATTTCCATCGGCATGATCGACGCGCACGAGTTTGCCGGCTCGCCGCAGGCATTCAAAGCCCTCGATGCAGCGCTCGATTCGGTGATGAAGTATCTTCCGCCCGGCCCGCTTTCACGCGCAGAGCAATATGCGCGACCGCATACGGACGATTCTTTCTGCTGGGACGAGCCGTACACGCTGCCGGAGAACCTCTTCCTTGCGTGGCAGCGTGGCGCGGGCAATCGCTACAAGGAGATGGGCAAGCACTTCCTCGCTGACAGCTGGTATTGGGATCCGCTGGCGGCCGGAGAAAATGTGCTTGCCGGGCAAGCATGCCTACAGCCACGTGAATGCCATGAGCAGCGCAATGCAGGCGTACTTCGTGCTGGGCGACGAAAAGTACCTGCGCGCGGCTCGCAATGGATTTGATTTTGTGCGAGCGCAAAGCTTTGCGACCGGCGGCTGGGGACCTAATGAGGAATTTCGTGTTCCCGGAAGCGGCGAGATGGGCGAGAGCCTGACCAAAACCCACTCGAGCTTTGAGACGCCGTGCGGCTCCTACGCGCACTTCAAAATCACGCGCTACCTGCTACGGACCACCAAGGACAGCCGCTACGGAGACAGCATGGAGCGCGTGCTCTACAACTGCATCCTCGGCGCGAAGCCGATCAAGGAAGACGGGCACGGCTTCTACTACTCCGACTACAACAATGACGGATCGAAGTTCTATCACCCCTACAAGTGGCACTGCTGCACGGGAACGTTTTCGCAGATCACGGCGGACTACGGCATCAGTTCGTACTTTCGCGATGACGAAGGCGTATACGTGAATCTCTTTGTGCCTTCGCGCGTGACGTGGAAGCGCGGCAGCGATCGCGTGATGCTGACCCAGCACACCGAGTATCCGCATCGGCCGACGACGCAAATCGAAGTTGCTCCGGACAAGGCCTCAGCATTTGCGGTTTTCGTGCGCATCCCGGAGTGGGCGGGACCGAAGACGACCATTGCAGTGAATGGCAAGCGAGCCGCGGACAGCCCGAGTCCTGGCCAGTTCGCGCGCATTCATCGCACGTGGAAGAAGGGCGATCGCGATCGAAGTCGAATTCGACATGCCAACCACGCTTCAGGCCGTCGACCCAGCAGCATCCGCAGCTGGTGGCCGCGGTGCATGGACCTCTGGCGCTATTTGCTGTGGGAGAAATTCCAGCAACGGTGCAGTCCGCAGGAATTGGCAGCAGTTGCGCAGGTCGCGGCAGGTTCAACTGATTGGCAGGCCAAAACCTCTGCCGGCACGGTCACGATGCGGCCGTTCACTGCTATCAAAGACGAGCACTACCGGCTTTACCTGAAAGTGCAAGGCTGAGCGACAGCATTCCAGACTGAGCTTTTTCCACCACCCGTATGTCCCTGGGTCGAACGCGGGGTCAATTCTTGCGGGGGGGTACTCCCATACTCTGTACGTAAGTTATCGAGACTCAGCGAGTTACAGATGCCCAGCGCTGCAAAATATTCTCAGGAAGGAACTTAGCCGTAGATTATTCTTACTGAAGGACTTACGGACGACTGAAACCTTTGAAACACGTCCAAAGCAGCCGACAAGCTCCCAAGAACGGTCAAGGCTGCTGATTTGAGGATAGCAATCTTGCCGGTAAATATACGCAAACGTGAAGGCCGGAATTTTCGTTGTGAAATCAGCAATTTGAGTGAGGCAGATTGGCCGGCCCCCTTGACAGGTTGATCGACACGATCTCTCAAGGGCCAAAGCCCCACTGACTTTTACATGTGGAGGCACACGATACGGTTGTCGACTACGGCCGGTCGTAGAAGCGGAAGAACAGCGACGGCTTCGCGCATGGTTCGGCCCTCGCAACCAGTTCTGTCTGCTGCTTGTCGTTGATCGGCGTGAAATCCCGTGCCAGCTGGACATTCTCTTCAAGCTGCGGGATCGTGTCGCATCCGATGATCACCGTGCTCACCGGCCGCGATAGCGTGTAGTTCATGGCTTCGCGCATCGTCAGCGTGCCGGGCTTATCGGTCTGGATCGTCATGCCTTCCCACGAGTGCTTCTGCTGCTCGATCGGTGGCGGCATCCAGGTAGAGAGGATGCGTCCGCGACCTGGAATCTTCATCCCGATGATGCCCATCTGCTTTTCGACTGCCAGTGGCAGCAGCGCCTCATTGAAGCTGTAGTGGTGCGGATCGGCGGCATTCATCGCCATCAGAATGCAATCGAAATCGTGCCGGTGGATGCACTCGATGAGCGCGTCGGGGCGGTAGTGCCCGGTGATGCCGAGATAGCGCACCACCTTTTGCTGCTGCATGTCGAGCAGTGCCTCCATGGCGCCGCCTTTGGCAAAGATCTGATCGACGTCGTACATCGTGCCGACATCGTGCAACTGCCAGAGATCGACGTGATCAGTCTGCAACAGCTGAAGCGACTTCTCGATCATGCGCATCGAGCCTTCGCGAGTCCGTTCCTTGGTCTTGGTCGCAAGGAACGCTTCGTTACGGCGCTTCGCCATTACCTTGCCCACATACTGCTCGCTCCAACGGTCGGGACCGCCGTAGATCGAAGATGTGTCGATATAGTTCACGCCCAGATCGAGCGCACGATCGACGATGGGCACCGCGATGTCAAAATTGTTCGGCTTCTCGAGAGCGGCCTGGCCGCCCAGCGAGAAGATGCCAACTTTGTAACCGGTCTTGCCAAGGTTGCGCGTAGGCATGGCCGAGGGCGTGCGCGGATTCGAAGGCAGGCCCGGCAGAGTCTTGTTCGGCGTGACGGCAAACGCGGAAGGTGTAAGCAACGCGGCAGTGGCCGCGCCGCCAATCTTCAAAAAGTCGCGACGGCCTTTATTGCGGGGCGATGCAGAGTTCTTTTCGCTCATGGAGTTGCTCCTGATCGATCAAGATGCGGGCGAATCCATCATAAACCTGCAGCACACTTCCTGCGTCAACCGCAAACATGTGTCTGGCTGGAGATCGAGCGCCGGATTCATTTGATCTGACGCATGATGCTTTCAACGGAGGACTTAGGAGTGCCAAATTTGGATCGGCAAACTCGGCGGATTTGCTAATCTAACGATCAGGGAGCTCATTCATGAACATTACTTCCCCGTTTGTTGTCGTTCCGGTAATCGCGGCTGTCTTCTTCATCTGCATCCTTTGGGCAACCGGCGGCACAGCCGATGGCAAGACCGAGGACGGCCATACGGCGCACTGATCGACTGCTTAATTGACCACTGAGCACTGAACATTTCCATCGGGATCAGTTGTATCTCGAAGTCGTGCGCTAATCATGTTTCGAGATGAAAAAGGGCCGCTGCGTTGATGCGCAGCGGCCCTTTTGATTTGCGGCTTGCCTAGTCGTGCTTCTTGTCGTCCTTCTTGTCGTCTTTCTTGCTGTTCTGCTTCTGGTCGTTCGGCTGCGGCTTGCTTTGCTGCGGAGGTGCAGCCTGACGGTTCGGCGGGGGAGGCGGCGCAGGCCGCTCCTGAGGCTGGTACGTCGGCCTTTGCGGAGGCGCCGCCTCATGTTGCTGCTGTGTCGGTGGCTGCACCGGCCGACCCTGCTGCGGATTGTTCACCGGCGGAGGCGCTGCATCGTTGTGCCTGTTGGACTGTGGGGGGCCGTAGTCCTGCCTGTACTGCGGCGCAGGCGGATTTTGAGGTTGTGGCTGGTTCGGCCGCGGCTGTTGCGGATTGTTTGGCTGCTGATAATTTGGCCGATCCTGCTGCGAATTCGGAGGTGGCGGCATGGGCCTTCCGGTCGGTTGCACACCCGGCGCGACAGGTTGTGGTCCTTGCTGGCGATTGTTGTCATTCGGCGACTGATCCGGCCGGTCCTGCTGCCGGTAGTTCGGCGGTTGCGCTGGTCGACCCGTCGGCTGCACAGTTTGCTGGCCAGGCTGCTGCTGATGGGAGTTGTTTGCAGGCGGATTCGGGTTCACCTGCGGATTGAGTGGCCGCTGAATTCCCTGCACCGGGCCCACTGGGTTTGCACGCGGCGCGCTCGGGGTGTACGGCGGATTCGGCGAGTTTGGCCGTTGCTCCTGGTTGCCCTGCGTCACGGGAGACTGATTTGCTCCCGCACGGTTCGGAACCTGGTGAGCCGGCGCCGCCACAATGGTACGTCCCGGCAACGGCTGGATCCGCGGCTCGGGTCGCACTGGCGGAGCTATCGGGGCCGCTCCCGGTCTGGCAGAGATCTGCTTGCCTTGCTGGTTGATCAGGAGTGGCCTTTGGATCGACACCGGGACCGGATGAGCCACCGGACGCGTTACGATCGCTCGCGAGTTGAGAGCCACGTCAGGCCTTTGCAGCGCGCGTGCCTGCTGCATCTCGCGCGGGTCGACCCGCACTGCAACATTGCGGACCGAGCGGCCTGAAGCGAAGTCATCCTGCCGCATCGCCGACGCGCCGCGTGTCTGGTTGATATAGGTAATGTTGGTTACGTTGACGACGTTGACGTAGGTGTTCTGCACGTGAACCCGCGGTGACTCGCGAATGTTGGTGATGTTCACCTGGTCGATGTAACGCGGACTGCACCGATACCACGGACGGTACGCCTCACCGGGACCGAGTGGGAACCAAACGGATAGACCAACTCCGCCACCGAAGTGAACGCCCCCGGCGAATACGACCAGCGCAGGCGACCAGATTGGCCGCACGTTGACGGGTCCGGGCACCCAGCCCCAACGGCCGTTGTAGCTTACCCAGCGGCCGTAGTGGAACGGCGCATATCCCCACGATTCGTCTTCGACCCACACCCAGCCCCAGGGATCGCGATTAATCCAGTGGCCGTAGTGATAGGGCTGCCAATCTGCGGAAACATTACGCGGAAACCAGATTGCGCCGTACTCGGTCGCAGGCTGCCAGTCGCCACTAGCGTCAAGGTCGGCCGCACCCGGAATGTCGGGGCTGACGTACTGGAACGAAACCGCCCGCGCCAACTGTTGGTCGCGCTGCTGGCTCCAGGAATCCAGATCGTCAGGGCCGTTTGGCTGCAGCCATTGCGGGTAGACGGGATTCGATCCAGCAACCTCGAGCGACTGCCCATAGTTGAGTTCCTGGCGAAAATCGCCGGCAGCCGTAATGTCCGCGAATTGTCCCAGATTGGTGAACACGGTTGCGCCGTCGGTCGGCAAGACATCTACGCGCAAGTCACCGGAATTCCCAAATTCCGCATTGCCGTTTGGCGTGCTGATATCCAGCAGCTGCCGCGGCCACAGGCCAAAGCTATGCAGGCGGATCGATCCCTGGGCGATGCCGAAATTGATGTTGAAAGCGGAGTCATCGACCAGCGTGACGTCCGAGTTCGGTCCGATACGCACGTAAGTTTGGCCGACCTGAATTTCCGCGCGCCCATCCGAATCGGTAAAGATGCGATCGCCGGGACCGACGGGCAGGTTCGGATACGCCTGTCCCCAATCGTCGGAGGTGACTGGCTGAACGGATACATTGCCGGAGATATACGAAATACGCCCGGCTTCGGGAGGAGGGTCGTCCTGGGCAGCTGCCGAAGAGACGATCACAAGCGCGGCAGCACAGACGGCGGCAATCGCTAGTTTTTTGGAGGAGTTGAGAGCAAACATAAAAGGTGGTCCTTTCGTTTTCTAGTGCGCCGGTTTTCATAAGCCAAGGCTACGAAACGAGTTGCCTAAGAACGTCGATTTTCTTCCGGCATCCCTCTCAAGGAGCTAAAGCCAACCAGTCTTGTGTTTGGAACTACTGAGAATACTAACCCCGCTACCCGAAGAAAGTAGTACAAAGATGGATGTTGGTAAATGATCGGCAAAACGAGGAACCAGTGTGCGCGCTGGGCCGTATTACGCGGTGTGAGGGTGAATCTGATGAATCGGAAAGCGATCTGTATTTTGGCCGGAACAGCTCTGGTTGCAGGAGTTGCGGGCTGCCGAGTCCACGTCGATAAGGATGCGAACGGTCAGGAAAAGAATGTCCAGGTGGACACACCATTTGGCGGAGTTCATGTCAATACCGACCAGATCTCCGCGGCCGATCTCGGGCTGCCCGTCTATCCCGGCGCAGAGATTATGAGAGATAAAGAGCATGACAAGTCCGCCGACGTGAACATGGGATTTGGCGAGTGGACTTTGCGGGTTCGCGCCGTAAACTATGCCACTGTTGATTCGCAGGACAAGGTGACCGCGTTTCTACAAGAAGGCTCTGGGACGCTACGGCGATGTGATCACCTGCCAGGGAAACGCTCCCGTGGGCACCCCGACCGCAACTTCAGAAGGACTGACCTGCAGCGACGACGGGAATCACGGGAAACGTGAAGATCGACGACAACGATATTGGCGTCCATGGAGGCCTCCAGCTTAAGGCGGGCTCTAAACGCCACCAGCACATCCTCGGCTTTGAAGATCCTCTGAATGGGAAGACTCGATTTGCCCTGGTCGCGCTCGATTTGCCGGCTGGGTGGATGGCGGCAAGACCGACTAGGCTCCTGGGCAGGTAGACCGCCCTGACACGACATTATTTGCGGGCAAATGGGTGTGGTTGATGCCATAAAATTCCATCACAGGTATCACACCCCATCCCATCGGAGCCCGAAAAGATGCGCATTCCAATTGCCCGCCTTTCCCCGGCGGCGCTGCTGGCCGTTGCCGCGGTTGTGTATGCAGCCGATAAACCAAAGCCGGCCGCAGCACCCGCCGCCGTAGATCCCTACACTGAAGTCCAGCCCGCCACTGAATCCCTCGACATGACCATGTATCAGCGGATTCGCGATGAAGGCCTGAACCACTCGCATGTGATGGAATTTGCCTCCGCATTGATGGACGGCATCGGTCCACGCCTGACCGGCTCTCCCAACGTAAAGAAAGCCAACGAGTGGACGCGTGACACGCTGACCAAAATCGGTCTTGAAAATGCGCACCTGGAAGACTGGGGCGAGTTCGGACTCGGCTGGCAGCAAATGAATACCTGGGCGCGCATGGTCACGCCCGATACCGCGGTTCTGATTCTGCAGGCGACGCCCTGGTCCCCGGCCACACCAGGTCCAGTCACGGGCGACGTGGTCTTCGTCAATATCCAGAGCGACAAGGACTTTGATCAATACAAGGGAAAGCTCGCTGGCAAGGTTGTCCTGTACGGCGCGATGCGCGATGTTCCGCCTGTCGACAAGCCCCTCTTCGATCGCAACACCGACAAGGAACTCGACGACATTGCCGAGTTTCCTGTCAATGCCAATGCAGGCGGTCTTCCGCCAGAGATGCAGGCACGCATGCGCACATTCACGGAACGCATGCGCATGATCGACAAGATTGCGCAGTTCTTCGCGGACGAGAAAGTAGCTGCAGTGATCGAGCCCAGCCGCGACGGCAAGAACGGCGGCGGCAGCGGCGGCACATTCTTCGACGACAACGGCGCAACGCTGGGCCGCACGCCCTACCTCGCCGACAAGCGCGTCAAGATTCCCGTGGCCGTTGCCGCAATCGAAAGCTACGGCCGTCTCTATCGGCTGACGCAGGCCCATGTGCCGGTGAGCGTGGAGATCAACGTCGATACCAAATTCACCGGCGAACACGAACACGCCTATGACACGGTTGCCGAGATTCCCGGCACCGATCCAAAGCTGAAAGATCAGGTCGTGATGCTCGGCGGACATCTGGATAGCTGGATCGCCGGAACCGGCGCAACCGACAATGGCGCAGGCACGGTGGTGGCGATGGAGGCGGTGCGCATCCTGGAAGCGCTCGGCGTCAAGCCACGCCGCACGATTCGCATTGCGCTGTGGACCGGCGAAGAGCAAGGGCTGTTTGGATCGAAGAGGCTACTGCAGGCAGCACTTCGGCTCTGCCGCGCTCTCCACTGCGCCAGATCAGGTGGCACTGCCGGAGTTCATGCGCCGCGCCACCGGGCCGCTCGAAGTCAAGCCGGAGCAGAAGCTGATCTCCGCCTACTTCAACGTCGACAACGGCTCGGGCAAGATTCGCGGCATCTATATGCAGGGCAATGCGGCCGTTGCGCCCATCTTTGCGCAGTGGATCGCGCCGCTCAAAGACCTAGGCGTTACCACGCTGACAATGCGGAACACCGGCGGAACGGATCACCTGAGCTTCGACGCAGTCGGGATTCCGGGCTTCCAGTTCATTCAGGACGATCTCGACTACGAGAGCCGCACGCATCACTCCAATCAGGATGTCGTGGAGCGGTCTGCAGGCGGCCGACCTGAAGCAGATCGCAACTGTCGAAGCGATCTTCGTCTACAACGCAGCGCAGCGCGACCAGATGATTCCGCGCAAGCCACTGCCCGATCCTGCTGGCGAGGAGAAGCGGCGTGCACCGATCGAAGGTATCTTCCCGGGCGCGACAACTCCATCAGCCGCTCGGAAAAGCAATAAACGTGATTCCGTTCTTAATCCGTTTTCGAACGCAGGCCCGTCTGGCGAAAAGCCTGGCGGGCCTGATTTGTTGCAGGAGCGAGGTTGCCGACAAGCTTTGAAGCAAGTCTTCGCATCCTCCGCAGCCAGTTCGATGATCATCCTCGACCGCCCAGACACACCCCGCTCCCGGATTCTGCTACACTTGACGGAGCGTATCAAGCGGGAAAACGCACCAGGCCGCGCCCGATGATACGCATCTGCAAACCATGTTCGGGGAGTGGCTCAGCCTGGTAGAGCACCTGGTTCGGGACCAGGGGGTCGGAGGTTCAAATCCTCTCTCCCCGACCATTCAGCATTTTCAGTCCTTTTCACAATCAGGTCGAATGGTGATCTGTAAGTAGGATAAAGACTTACAGCATCTATGGAGCAGTTCAAAAGCACAGATCGAAGCATTTCGGCCTTTTCTGCCGGTTTGCGCGTAAGATACAAAGAATGAGCGTTTTGCGCGAGTTCTAAAATCCTATGCACGTCGATCATGCGCCCCTCGAAATTCGGCTCCTTTAGGCTCTGAATCTGAGCTGTAATTCGCGCCTCTTCCGCTTGCCAATCTGCCTGTTTGCGTTGCCAGAAGTCCTCCGCGATTTTGCCGTCCAGTTTATCCATGTACGCGCTGTCCATTCGACGGCGTATATCGTCGCCTAAACGACTGAGACGGGCATGTTCACGCGCGACACGCTGATGTGCATCCGCATGATCGCTTCTTAGCTCTTCTTCGATCTGCTTTGCGATCTCAGGCGGCACTGTGACGTGCTCCAGGACGTGCCCCAATTTTTCGTCAATCTCCTGTTCACGGAAGCGGGGAAGTTCACACGGGCCACGTCCGCCGCTACAGCGGTAGTAAACGTACTTCTCTTTTTTCACTTCGGCAGTGACAACACATTTGTCATGTGCGCACGTCAGGAGTCCGCGAAATGCCACATCGCGCTTGCGATACTTCGGCTTGTTCAGCCCGTGCATCACCGCATGCACACGGGCGCACAACTCTGGTGTGATTATGGGTGTATGTGTGCCGGGGTACGCGCGTGCGTTTGGCAAGTTGTTCTGGCCCACTTCGGCCGTTTAGTCTGGCCCACCCTTGGAACGTTGTGTTTAAGAGGTAGTGTTCGGTTCTGCTGGAGCGTAGCCCGTAGGGCGAAGCGGAAGCAGAACCGAACGGCGACGCCTCCAGGGGTTACACTTTTCGCTTCTTCCCCAGCGTTCTGCGGAACCGGTAGGACTCGGCGCCAGTCTCGATGATGTGGGCCTGGTCGGTGAGCCGGTCGAGTACTGCCTTGCACAGGCGGGCGTTGGTGAACACCTGTGGCCACTCGGAGAAGGGTAAGTTGGTAGTGACGATGACCGCGGCCTTTTCAGCGCGGTCGGCGATCACTTGGAAGAGCAGCTCGGCTGCCACCTCGGCCAGCGGGACATAACCCAGTTCATCGATAACGATCAGTTCCACGCTGGCCCACCGTTTCAGCATGCGGCTCAGACTCTGTTCGCGTTGTGCTTCGACCAGTTGGTTGACAAGCGCCGCAGCGGTGGTGAACCGGACGCGTCTTCGCTGGCGGCAGGCGGCGATGGCCAGGCCGGTAGCCAGATGCGTCTTGCCTGTGCCGGGTTCACCGACCAGAAGCACGGGCTCGGCGCGTTCAAGATAACCGCCTTCCGCCAAGGCGCGGATGCGCGAGGCCGGGATCTGCGGCGACTGCGCGAAGTCGAACTCCTCCAGCGTCTTCATCCGTGGCATGTGTGCATCCTTGATGCGCAATTCAATCGAGCGCCGCTCTCGGTCCTCGACCTCGCCCTGAAGCAGGGCTTCGAGATAACCCAGGTGCGAGTGGTTCTGCTGGCGGGCTTCCTCGGCCAGAGATGCGAACTGCGCTGCGATGGAAGACAGACGCAGATACTTGCAGTGCTGTGCGATACTTGCCGCTTCCATGCTCATGCCTGCACCCCGTTCATCCCGATGGAGAGCAATTGGTTGTACTCGATCATCGTCGGCAACGGCCGTTCGTATGCGGCCAGAACGCCGATCTCGATGGTCTGCTGAGCGGCGTGCTGCAGTTGATCGGTCATCAGCAGGTGGCGGATCGCGGCCACATCCGTGCAACCCAGATGCAGTGCTTCTACGACACTTGCCTCCAGCTTGGCGTGGCCGAACTCCTGACCCATCCGGATCACCGCCACCATGGCACGCGCTCCTCCGTGGCGGCCCTGCTTGCCGGTCATCAGATCCCAGAGCCGGTCATAGCTTGCCGGCCATCGCCCCTGCGCCCGCCACTCGGCCAACGGCTTGGATCCACGCAGCGCGCCGGGCTTGCGTTCCAGCACGTCGAGATAGTGTTCCAGATCGAGGATCTGCCGCGACCGTTCATAGCTGCGCTCATGCTGGGCAACCCGCACGCCATCCTGGCGGAACTCAACAACGCTGGAGTGGACGCGAGCTTCTACTATCGATCCGGGCTTCAGTGGCACGGAGTAGAAGTTGGTGCGCACCTTCGCGCAGCCTGCGTGATCGACCCGCGGGAAGCTCACCTCGGCCAACTCGAAACCATCTATCGGCAGCGGCAGCATGTGTTCCTTCTCGGTGAGCAACAGTGTGCCAACGCTTTCCGTGCGGCCTGCAAGCATGCGGGTCTCATCGTCATGGCAGTCTGCCAGCAGCTTCGCGTTTAGATCGGCAAGATCCGTGGCCGTGGGCACGGGAACCCAGTGGTTGCGGCGGAAGTAGCCCACTTCGCCTTCCACGCCGCCCTTCTCATGGCCCTCGCCGGGAGTGCAGAAGCTGGCCTCATACTGCCAGTGCGAGCGGAAGGCGATGAAGCGGGCCGTCAGTTCGCGCTCATAGCCGCGCAGGATCTTCTTCACCGCGCTCGACAGGTTGTCATAGCGCAGACGCCGAAAAACTCCGCCAAAGAAGTGAAATGCCAACTCATGGGCTTCAAGGAAAGCCTGCTGCGTGGCCCGCAGATACGCACGATGATAGGCCGCACCGCTGGCCATCGACCGCATCGAGAACACCTGCAGCTTGACCCGCTCCCCATCCAGGTCGGCATACGCTTCGTACCAATCCACCTGGGCCTCGACGCCCCACTTGTAGCTCTGCGGAACGAACGTCTCCCGGCGCCCGAAGCCCAACTCCCGCTTGCGCAACTCCACATAGTGTCGAACCGTGCGCTCGGCCGCTGTGCATCCAGGAACCTCACAGCGAATGCGCTCCCAGATCCGCTTCGCCGTATGGCGCTGCTTGCGCGGGGCCTTCCGATCCGCTGCTAGAACCGCGTCGATAAACGCCGCGGCCGGTTCAATCTTCACATGCGGCCGCTCGGTCTTCTTCCGTCGCGCCGGAGTCGCACTCCGCACTGCATCCCGCACCATGCGCCGATGCACGCCTAGCTTCCGCGCCACCCCGGCAATCGTACCCGCCCCAAACTCATACTCCCGGCGAATCTGCTCGTATAGCTCCACCTTGGCTCTCCAGTCCAACTCCCGCCCCCGTCCTAAGCTCGCGCTCAGTCCAGACTAGGGAGTTCGCTCGGTCCAAGGGGTGGGCCAAACAAACGGCCGAAGTGGGCCACTTCAGAATGCCAAAATCATCGCGACCTCCCCAATTGAATTGTCCAGTGTAAAAAGGGTTCGTAAACATCTTGTGAAGGTTGGTTTTTGAGATGCGCGTCCCCGACACGCGCTGTAATTCCTTCGACAAACCCAAGAGCGAATATTTCCCGGACGCGTACAATTCGAACGCGTGTACCGCTATAGCGGACTTTTCGTGGTGTATTTCGATAGCGCGTGTGCCCTTGTTGTTGCGATATCCAAAGGGGGCACGTCCGGGGTAAATGCCTTGCTCTGCTTTTTCGCGCATCCCCTTAATGACGTCTTCTCTGAGATTGTCCACATAGTATTTCGAGGACACGAGTTCAATGCCGTACATGAATTTCGTCTGCGCTTTGGCATTTTTCGACAGCACGGTCCCCGTCTTCACAAAATGAATTTCAAGATCAAGCTTATTCAGAAGCACGTCGTCTTCGAAATTTCGCGAAAGTCGGTCGGTTTTCTCGACAAGAATTGTGCGGCACGTCTTCGAACGTCTCAGAAATTCGACCATGTTTCCAAATTCTTTTCTGCCCGCGCTCTTGGCAGACTCGATGTCAACAAATTCGCGCACAACGTCGAAGCCGTTCTTTGACGCGAACGCGCGCGCCAGCTTTAGCTGTGCTTCGATCGAATATCCTTCCTGCTGCTGTTCGCGACTAGACACGCGCGCGTAAATTACGGCTGAACGTGTATTCATTTCTTGCCTTTCTTTTTCAGCGCGTCTTCAGCGCGTCTTGCCCAACGCGCTTGCACTGCCTTACGCGCTTGTTCACTTCGTTCTGACGCGCTAAGGTTTGCTGCGCGCGTCCGTCCCCCGACACGCCCCTTTTCGCGGAAAAATGCGAGCGCTTCTTTCGGCATCTTCGATGGAGGTTTCATACGTAGGGGTAAAGTATACACGTACCCATTGACGTGCGCTTTTTTAAGGCAATCATCGCAATTTCCAAATGCACCCTTCGCTTGCGCCCCCATGTGCCCCAAAGTGTGCCCCGTGTGCGCCCCTCTACGCGCCCTTTTTGCGCCTGATGTGCGCCCCTTTTTGCGCCCGATGTGCCCCCAATGTGCACGCTCGTTTCTCCCCTCGTGCGCCATGCCTTCCGTCTTGGTTGAAACATAGCCCATATTGCCCTATGCGTGCCCCGCATATCCTCCGTCTTCGTGAATCACTTCCTCGCGAATCCCAGGGAAGGGATCAATTTCGTCGAAGGAAGCGAACGAATCTGTGCCAGTGCTCCTTTTAGGGCAAGTTTGTAGCAGTGCAGAGCGCCGATAGGACTCCAGAATCCCTTCAAGAGTTAGTGGCTGCCGATTACGCGGGGCACATTCGGCAAGTGTGTCGAGTATTCGTCGTCCATTTCCGTTCCCATGCCTCAAAACAAATGCGTGCGCCAACTGCAGGCTCCCAAATTGAGCTACCAATGCATTCAATCCGATTGCTGCCAACCAGTTTCGCATCGGAACTCCATCTGGCGTTTCCGATTTACAAAAGCATGATCTTGGAACCAGGAAACAGGCACGCCATCCACATCTGCGGCAAGGTCTACTCGCATCAGCTCAAGATCCCAAGGATTAACGTCAAATAGGCTCACGAGAATATCAGCGATTTGCTCAACGGTTTTCTCTCCCGCGTCCACAATCTCGACTTTGTGGTTCGGTCTGCCAAAACGAAACGATAGATGGATTACCGCGTCAACGCCGAAGTGCTCACGAAGATCGCAGACATTCTTGTAATAGCGGGAAGAGCGGAAGATTGAAACGGGCTCCCTCTTGAGTTGCTCGAGTGGTTTCTCGAGTATCGGGCCGGGAAGCGCAAATTCTGAGATCCGAAAGTCTGTTTTGTCGATCACTAGAAGCGGACCCCCGTGACCGGCAAACTTTTGGGGACTCGCGTAAATTTACGTGAGTTGCAGGCTATTAGACAGAGCCTGCAACTCAGGGCGGCCAAGCCGCCCTGGTGGACCGCGCCCCGCGGTTGCGCTCGTCTGAACTGGACGAGAAAGGCAGCGCAGGACTCGGCAACGGCGATTGCGGGCGTTATAACGCCCGTCTGAAGCGATTCTGGAGCATCGACTAGGGATAGGTCTTTCGAATGGCAAGGAGAGCCTCCTGTGCGGAATAAGCACGCGAACGGGTCGAAGCGGGATTGAAGAAAAAATTCAGAGACGCACGCCGAGATGCGTGACGGAAGCTGCTTAGCGGAACATGGCTTACATGGTGCGGATTCCATGTGCCTCCCTGTCCCAGCGATCTAATGTCCTAATGAAATCTGCCAGCGCTCTGATTTGAGATTTATCGGGAGTGACTAAAGGAGACGACTGTGGGCAAGGGGATTGAAGGGGAAGTGCCCAGCGCTTCGCGCTGGATTGATGTGGCGGGGCTCTGCCCCGCGCCCCGGCCAATTTTAGGCTGAGGGAGGCGGGCTTCGTGGGACGGCGTTCGTTCGTGCTTTCCTGGAGAGATGGGCGGGCGAGCCGCTGGCTTTCGGCCAGCCGTCACTGGAGGTGTAGGCCTTCTCAGCCCCGGATCGGATTGGCTAACCGACTCCCCGGATTTTGATCGGACCGCACTCCGCTCGCCCATGAATGCGTCTTCCTCGTTGGCGCAATCGCAGAATAAGCCAGGTTTTCAAATATGGCTGACTTGCGCTAACCTTAAGGTTTTGCAATTACATGGCAGGCAACAGACGCGCGGTTCTAATTACGTGGCGGTGATAGTTGGACGAGAGTGATTTAGCTGGTTATGAAAATTGCGGGAACCTCTTGACAGGGTTTTCGGAAGAGAAGCTGGGGCGGGGACGCCCTCGGGAAATCGAAGATGATGCGCTACGGCGCATGCTGATCGAGTTGCAATTTGTTCTTGAGCTGAACTGGGGACTGATCGGCTGGGAGCTGCACCAAGCCAAAACACTTGGCGATATTCGTGCAGCCTTCAATGCCATTAAGGGTATTAACTGTCCCAAGCTTGATTTGTTCCGACAGCACCCGACGCAACGCACAACACCCGCGGCTCTCCGGCAACTTCGCAAGGAAATGGCGCACTCACAAAACACTTGTCGACACACATATGCGGCGTATATATCAAGTCGAGAATCTGTTGAAAGAGCCTCGCAGGCATTCGTTCTCGCAAGTGACGAGGCGACACTAACGAGCTTTCAGCACCTACAAGCAGATTTGGCAAAGAGGCATGAGGCCACGGACGCCGCATTGGAAGGGAGCAAAGCACGGAGCCGTGAACTTCAGTCAAAGCTAGATCAACAGGAAGCTTGGTTCGCGCAGTCGCAACTCGGGAGCTTCATTCACAGTGCGAGGTGGGAATACACTCCGCTAAACGTTGCGATGGCAATGGCCGGAATGCCACGCCTATCGGCAAGGGTCTCCTGCGAGCGCTGCTCAGGCCTAAAGGGGACATTCAAGCATGGGCTCACGTATCAAATGTTTCAGGCGGTGGAGGCCGTCTTCGCCCATCCGCCAGTCGCCGCGATTGAAGGCCCGGAGCAGATGCGCACTTACTTGATTGATCCGCGAAGGAGAAAACAGATTCACATCGCCGAGTTGCGGAAGAATTGGTATTTCCTAAAATGCGCCATTGAGTCGACGCGGGCTAGTGAACTACCGCGAGGAGCACTCCCCTACCGCATCTTCGCGGCGTATCAACGTAGATTTCACGTTCAGACCCAAAGCGATATACTCTTTGCGCGAGTGAGTCGGCTTTGAGTGACCCAATTCGCTGATTCCTCAAGCCGAAGTGTCCGCAAATATGTACAGTCCGGCAGAAAATTAGCATGGACTGAAACAATTCCCTAAATCAAAACACCATATCACATCCAGCAAATGTTGTTTGTGCTCTGGATGGCATGAGCGTGCCTGCCTCTTCCCTTCTTCCGCGGAAGGGCAGGGATATCGACTCTGTGTGGGGAACGATCGTGAAAAGTGGGACGGTCATTTGGGTGGACCTTCAAACAGCGCCTGTGACGGTGGATATCTCCGCCCAAGTCGGTCTTTTTTGCCCAATCTACAAGATCCGCGGAGTTGACGAGGTCGCCGAAGCAATTCGAGCACTTGCACCCCGTGCTGTTCTTTTCGAATACGACGATCCGAGTGCGGAACTCCTTGAACCGCTAAAAAGATTGGCGTCGGATTTTCCAGCGCCACGATTCGTGATGATAACGCAAGAACATTCGGAGAGCCTGGCCGTTTGGGCGTTGCGAGCACGAGTCTGGGACTATTTAGTCAAGCCAGTCGATCTTTCCTACTTGTTATCGTGCGTCGATGTTCTCCTGAATCGAGGAGCGGGCACCACGTCTGTAAGGGAGTCCGAAGACCCTCGGTTTGAGCAAAACACGACACCGCACCGAGACAAGGACACCAATTTCAACGACAGGTTCCGCGTTGGCAACAAGCATGGAGCTAGGCGATGTGAGAATCAGCTGACCCCGGCACTGGCTTTCGTTAAGACTAACTATGCCGAGAAAATTACGTTAGATGCAGTAGCGAGATTGTGCGGCCTGGGACGTTACCAGTTCAGCCGTACTTTCAAACAGGCGCATGGCACCACGTTTCGCGAGTGGCCTGCCCGGTAATTTGTACCAGCGAGATTGTTAGTGTAGCGCGGAAGGTGAGTTAGTTAACCCGCCGCCGCAGTCGGGGGCGTGGAAAAGTGGGAAGCGTTGTTTGCTTTCCACTTTTCCATGCCCCAGGGAAGCTTCCGGTTGCCACGTCCTCGGCGCCGGCGGCCGATACCCCAGCGAAGAGTGTGGCCGCTCGGTGTTGTAGTAGATTCTCCATCGTTCCGCCAGCACCTGCGCTTCCTTCAGCGAGTAAAAGATTTCGCCATTGAGGAACTCATCGCGCAGCTTGGAGTTGAAGCTCTCGCAGTAGCCGTTCTCCCATGGAGAGCCGGGTTCGATATACAACGTTGCTGCACCGGTGCGTGCCAGCCATTTGCGCAGTTGCTTGGCCACGAACTCAGGGCCGTTGTCAGAGCGGATGTATTCCGGGATGCCGTGTTCGATCATGGCATCGGCCAACACATCGATCAGGTTGGCGCTGTTGATCCTGCGCCGCACATGAATGGCCAGGCACTCCCGCGTGTGTTCGTCGATGAGGTTGAGCATGCGCACCGTCCTTCCATCGTGTGTGAACGTGCTGACGAAGTCGTACGACCAGACGTGATTCTGATGCTCCGGGCGCAGCCGCACGCACGAGCCATCATTGAGCCACAGCCGCCCTCGCGGCTTTTGCTTCTGGGGAACCTTCAGCCCTTCGCGGCGCCAGATTCTCTCCACTCGATCCTTCCCTACGTTCCAGCCGGCTTCGCGCAGCTTGATCGTGATGCGTCGATAGCCGTACCGACCATAACGGTCGGCCAGCGTGATGATGGCCCGGGTCAGTGCGTCTTCGTCGTTCCGCTGTGTGGGCTGGTAGCGTTGCGTGCCACGCGGCTGGTGAACCAGGTGGCACGCATGTCGCTCACTCGCTCCGCCCTGCCGTGCATGCTCCACAGCGGTGCGCCGACGCTCCGGGCTTAGAAGTTTCCCCGGGCAATGTCCTGAAGGATCTGTTTGTCCAGGCTCAGTTCGGCCACCAGCCGCTTGAGCTTCGAGTTCTCCTGCTCCAGCTCTTTCAGCCGCTTCGCCTGGTCCACCTTCAGACCGCCATATTCCTTGCGCCAGCGGTAGTAGGTCTGTTCCGTAAATCCGGCTTCCTTGCACGCTGCCGGAGTCGTCTTCCCGTTGGCGATCGCCACTTCAATCTGCCGAAGCACGTTCACGATCTGCTCAGGTGTATGCCGCTTTCCTCGTGCCATTCAAGGCTCCTTCCATACCAGTTTGTCTCACTCTCACTGGTACAGAATTTGCCGGGCACTCCACGAGTTCGTGATTAATCTCCGCATTCAAAAGGCCGAACAGATCCTGAGTCTCGCCAAAGTGTCAATCACGGATGCTGCCTTTTCGGTGGGATTCAACGATCTTTCGCATTTTGCGCAGATGTTTCGCCGATACGTTGGAGTTCGGCCTTCCGACTATGTTCAAGGACAAAAGAGAAAGCTACCCGAGATGCATATTTCGCGAGCATTGACTTGCGACACGGAGCGCAACGCAAAACTATCGTAGTGCGTTTGCAAAACAATCCTAGCGTTCCCTAAACAAGAGCGGTTACAAAGCGAGTCAACACTAGACACGCAGAGATGAGCTCGACTTGGCGGCATGAAGTCATCACTTTCAGTCCATTCCGCGTCGGTGTTGATGGGTATTTCTAGGCTCATTTCGTTAGTGCGACCTTGGGGGTCCTATGAAAAAGCCACTATTGTTTCTGATCGTGGGGTGCTGTTTATTTGCGGTTCAGGCGTCATGGTCGCAGCAGACATCTGCGGATGTCGCGACTGTTCTGCGTGCGTCTCTCGCCGCGCAGGCGGGACAAAGAGTCATTCAGGACATTATGTTAGGTGGGAGGGCGGAGTTGATCGCGGGTTCGGATGACGAAACAGTTCCGTTTAGTTTCAAAGGAACCCTGTCCGGCTCTACCCGCACCGATATCAATTTGGCTACGGGAACGCTCACGGAAATCAGAACTGTGGCCTCTTCGGGCCCAACTGGAACGTGGTCAAGGGGAGATGGAGAGCAACACGCCCTGGCTGAACACAACCTGATGACGGATCCAGCATGGTGTTCTCCTTTGCTCGTTGAAGAGCGGCTCCTGTCGAATTCTTCGATCGTAGTTTCGTACGTTGGAACGCAAGATGGCTTAGCACACTTTAGCGCCTATCAGCCAGCTCCAGTGGAAACTCCAACGGCCTCTTCTTCGCTTGTGCAGCACCTGAGCCAACTGGATCTTTATATCGACCCCAAGACATTTCTCCCTAGCAAGCTGACCCTTAGCACTCATCCAGACAACAATGCTCTTGTCGATCTCCAAGTCCGGATTGAATTCTCAAATTATCAAACAGTCAACGGTGTCACTGTGCCAATGCACGTTCAACGATACCTGAATGGCAGTCTCGCACTTGATATTCAGATTGAGAATGTAGCGGTAAACAGCGGACTTTCAGCAACCGGTTTCTAGCCGCTCATTGTAATTTGGAGAGCCCACTATGACACCTCCCTCTCGAGTTGCATTCTATGTTCTCGTCGTCGCCTTGGCAGCCTCAACCTGTGTGGCGCAGGATGTTGCTACAGGGACACCCGCCTTCGCCGCCTTGGGTTCCAGCCCGGATAACATTAATATCGGAAACTTAAACGCCAGCTGGGCAATTCCGATCCTCAATAATCCCGGTCGTGGATTAAACATGAGTTATAACCTGACTTACGACAGCTCGATATGGTATCCGGTCACGTCGGGAAGCTCGAAGAGTTGGCAGCCAGCAAATAGCTATGGATGGCAAGGTCTGACACCTGCAAGTGTTGGCGGCATAACCTATACAATGTCGTATTCATCGGGGACTTGCGGGCAATATGGTCAGGGTTCCTACCAGGTATGGTCATTCGGTAATGTTGTCTATACGGACCAGAACGGGACGGTACACAACTCCTCTGCAGGCGGTAGCTACATCAGCTCGAACCAAAGTATAGGCTGCCCACCGAGTGGTGCTAATCCTTCTGGAACGGCGCAGGCGTCCTTCTATGATGGATCTGGTCTGACCGCTTACTACACATTGAATCCAGGGTACATGACGATATATCTCGTCACAGCGTCGAACACAGTTCTAAATCCTCCGGTAAACGGCTCGGGCGGCGGATCGGCGCCAATAATAGATTCAAATGGAAATGAAATCACATTAAACAGCGGAGCTTACACGGACACACTGGGCAACGCTTCGGTATTGAAGCTCGTCGGACAAGCTCCAGAGACTGACATCAGCTACTTGACGCCAGCTGGAACATACGCGACATATAAGGTCACATATAAGTACTATAATATCCACACGTATTTTCAGTGCAGTTCGATCAACGAATACACAGCGGCTAACGTCTATTTGGTAGACAAGGTGACTCTCCCAGATCAGACCTACTATCAGTTCCAGTATGAACAAACCTACGATCCTAGCTTTCCAGGGTATTATTCCGGGCGCGTTGCGTCAGTGGCACTGCCGACCGGCGGCACAATTGCGTACACATACACGGGGGGTAATCAGAATCACGGAATTGAATGCATGGATGGCAGCACGGCAGGCTTGACGCGTACGCTCAGTACTGGCGGAAGCTGGATATACTCACGTACACCGGTTTCTGGAACAACGCCTCACGGCTCGACATGGACGACGACCATGACAGATCCATCGGGGAACGAGACCGTGACCAATTTCGCCGAGGACGCGGCAACTACCGGGACATATAATTTGTATCCAACCCAACAGCAGGTCTATCAGGGTACTGTTTCTCCAGGCAATCTTCTCTTGACAACCGTGGCCTGTTACAACGCGCATTTCTTAACTTGTGCGACAAGCACTGTAACCTCGCCCGTCTCTCAAGTCGATACATATTCAGTTTTACCCAACAATCTCACTCGCCTGTCCGAAATGGTCTATAACGGCCTCGGTTTAGCGACGACAGACAATGAGTATGATTTCGGAGTCTCTCAAGGGGCAACCCCAGGGACAAGTCATTTGATTCAACGAACGAACACTTCATACACCAATTTCGGGAGACCAAGCCAAATTATCGTGAACGACTGGACGAGTGGTTCATCAGTCCAAATATCGTCTGCTACTTACTCCTACGATCAAACATCAGTGACTGCCACAAGCGGTACGCCACAACATGTTTCCGTGACGGGTTCCCGCGGGAACCTTACCACCCTAGCTCAGATTGCGAACAGTGGTACGACGCTCTACCAGACGTTTAGCTATTACGATACTGGCAACGTGAATACGTCCACGGGACTGAGTACGTCGTCTACGTCTCCGGGCCCTACAACAACCTATCTGTACGGTACGGGATCATGTGGTAATTCGTTTGTTACGCAAATCAATGAACCATTAAGTCTAAGTCGTTACTTTGTTTGGAACTGTACGGGCGGAGTTCAGACTCAGCTTACAGACGAGAATGGACAGATAAGCAAGGCAAACTACACGGATTCTGAGTTTTGGCGGCTGGCAAATGCGTTCGATCAGGAAAACAACGAGACAATTTATTCGTACAATGGTCAGACCGCTGCCGGTTCCACGATGACGTTCAATAATAGTCAGTCCGTGTCTGGCAGCTTGGTTACTGTTGACGGATTCGGCAGACCGATTGTGAATCAGAGGCCTCAAGGTCCGGGCGCATCAAACTATGACACCGCTGAGACGGACTATAACAATGTTGGGTTAGCAAGTAAGTTTACTATGCCATTCAGTGCGGCCGCTGGTGGCACCAACTCTTCGGCTCCTGGGGTCAATGCCGCCTACGACGCGCTTGGTCGTCCACTGACGGTTTCGGATAGCAGTGGTGGGACCGTGTCCTATTCCTACACAAACAACGACGTGCTCCAGACAATATCGGGCTCCCAGACCTTCAAGAAGCAATTCGAATATGATGGGTTGGGCAGGCTAAGCTCTGTGTGCGAGATTTCGTCGACACTTCCAGGAGTGGGCACATGCAGCCAAAGCACGACCCAGTCTGGCTACTGGACGAAGTACGCATACGATGCCCTCGGCCATCTACTCACGGTCACACAAAATGCTCAGGCAGCGAGCGGGAGTCAACAGAAGAGGACATTGACCTACGATGAGCTCGGTCGGCTTACCTCTGAGTCGAACCCAGAAACCAGCAATACGAGCACCAATGGGACGACCACTTACACATATGACGCAGCCTGTACAACGACGCCTGCTTCTCCTGGTGACCTAACGAGGAGAGTGGACAATACGGGCAATAACACATGTTATGCCTACGACGCACTTCACCGTCCCATAGCCCAGGGATGGAACACAGTATGCCGATTTTTCAACTACGATACAAGCATTACGCCTCCTTCTGGAGTCACGGTGCAAAACACCAAGACCAGGCTTCTTGAGGCGTTTACCAATAACTGCGGATCGACCAAATATACCGACGAGTGGTTTAGCTATTCTGCGCGAGGCGAGCTGTCTGATGTTTACGAGATGACCCCGAATTCAGGTTCCACCTACTATCACACCTCGGCCGCGTATTGGCCAAACGGAGTGGTGCAAACGCTCAGCATCCCGTCGGTGCCAACGCTCTACTACGGCGCAAGCAACAGTGGCGGTGGCGGACTTGATTCGGAAGGACGGATCTCCCAGGTGGCGGCGAGCAGCGGACAGCAGCCGATCACGAGCACTACGTATTCGACAAGCAGCAGTTCAAATTATCTTGGAGCGCTCACCAACGTTACGTACGGATCGTCAGATAGCGATAGTTTTACGTATGGCACGCAGACCGGTCGGCCTGGAAGTTACATGTTCAACGTCAATGGGCAAACGGATACAGGTACGCTCAATTGGAATTCGAATGGGACATTGGCCAGCATTGGAATCGTGGACAACATCTCGGGTACAAGCGATTCCCAGAACTGCACGTATACCTACGACGATCTCGGACGAATCGGCGGGCAGGATTCAAACGGCTACAGCGTCGATTGCGGTTCAAAGTGGCAACAATTATTCTCATATGATGCATTCGGAAATATTGTTAAGAGCGGAAGTAGTTCGTTCATGGCGACCTACGGGGAACAGCCACCTACAAATCATTTCACTATTGGTGGCGCGAACGTTCAGTATGACGCGAACGGTAATCTGCTCACGGATAATCTGAACAGCTACACATGGGATCCCAATTGGGGTAACATGGCTTCGGTGAATGGGAACCCAGCAACGTATGACGCTTTCGGGCGCGTGGTAGAACAGAAGACTGGGTCTTCGTACACGCAGATTGTCTATAGCCCAGTTGGGAAAATTGCGCTTATGAGTGGGGGTTCATTGCTCAAGGCTTTTGTGCAGCTTCCCGGCGGAGGAATGGCAATCTACAATTCATCGGGTCTCGCGTACTACCGGCATACAGATTGGCTGGGAAGTTCGCGGTTGACGTCGACTTCTGGTAGGGGAATGTACTCTAGCAGTTCCTACGCACCGTTTGGCGAACAGTATACCCCCTCCGGCTCCTCAGACCCTTCTTTCACTGGTCAGAACTCGGATACTGTTCCTAGTTTGTATGATTTCCTCTACCGTCGCCACAGCCCAAGTCAGGGCCGATGGATCTCTCCTGATCCGCTCGGGTTGGGTGCCGCAGATATCACAAATCCTCAAAGTTGGAACAGGTATGCTTATGTGGCAAATCAGCCGACATCGCTAATTGATCCCTTGGGCCTTTACTCGTTTTTGTGCTTCACAACTTCTGATGAGGGTTTCGATACCGGCCTCGATGATGCAGGTGAAGTCGGCGTAAGCGGCGGGTCTACGGATTGTGAATTCTGGGGTGACGGTGGTGGCGGAGGAGGACAGGCAGGTGGTGGCGGCGGTGGCAATGGAGGTGCCCCAAGTAACGCGACGCCTTGGTACAAGAATCCATGCGTCCAAAGCGCCCTCGCCAAAGGCGCTGCAAGTACGGCTATTGATGCGGTAGGACTGCTACCCGAAGGCGGCGCTGTTGCAGGAGCGTTTAGTCTTTGGCATGGAGCGGCAGGGGTTTCTAACGGAATAAATATCCTTGCGCGGGTCCAATTTGGGGCTGCAATCATCTCCACTGCCAGCGCAGGGTCCGATGCCTCGGGGGATGGTGCTTATTCGCTTGCTGGTGCCCAGCTCGCCACCGGCTTCGCATCAATTGGGGTTGGTCTTGCAAAGGCTGCGCCGATTGTTGGTCAAGTTATTTCCGGTATCTCGGTAGCTGAAGATTTGTACGGAACTTATAAGGCGGTGGCCGGATGTCATCCTTAGACAAAGTAATTACCACAGAAGACCGGAAGCTGCGCTTACCGTGGTGGGGGGTGCTCTGTGTAATATTGGGTGCCCTGGCAGTGTTGATCTTCTTCGATCATTTTGGACGGTTGGCTCTCGCTCGTCCGACCATGATTTCGGCAGCGATGGTGATCATCGCAATCGCAATGAGGTGGAAGCTGAAACGACATATGTGGTTTTGGATCACGATGATCGTTCTCGCGGCTCTTCATGTCCCGTTGATCTTGTTCGTTCCGTGGACGACCAAGTGGATTCCCGCCTTAGCGATAATCCCAATCGGTATAGCCGATTTATACCTAATGCTCTGGGTTCTCTCGGTTGCCGGGAAATTCATGGGTGAACAGAAGACCACTGAAAAGCAGCCGCGCTCCCTCTGACGGTACGACGGAAATGGATATATGTACGACGACGTTCGCCCGCTTAGTGCATTTGGTATTGCCCCAAATAACGCGAACAAGCAGCAGATAAAGAATTGTGTGAGTAACTTCTACAATTCCAAGCTTGGAACCGCTGTCCAGTTCGGCAGCCCTATCTCTCTTCTCCCTGGCTGGAATCCTGGTTGGGGGAACAACCTCAAAGAGTGGGGTGTTGCGATCATTGGAAAGTTAGGTGGCCTCTTCGGATCGGGTGCAGTGCCAGGGACTACCCAAATCACAACTCTTAGCGGAACACAAACGGTTGGCTCGGGAGTGGAACTTGCGACTGAAGGCGGGCTTGCAGCGCTTGAAAAGGTAGCTACTCCAGCAATGGGCGCGGCAACCTTGGCCGACATCATGGCGCATAGTGCGTGTGCCCAGGCGACAGATCCGGCAGCATGGAACTACGCCTTTTCGAACACGATGTTCTGAACGGAGCCCAAGGCTGAATGATGGGCCTGAACTGGACCGGCAAAGGAAAGGCATTCTCATGAACAGCGGTATCACGCAAAAGAAGGGATTGCTAAGCGCCGCTACTCTCGGGTGCGGCGCCTTAGGGTTCGCATTGTTGATGTGGACGCCCAAGAGTGGAAGGGGCATTCTGGCTTACGTAGCGTTATTTGCTATTTTGGCCATAGCGGCGCTGATCCTGTTTTCCCGAAATCGAGGCCATGATTCCTAACCCATGATCGTTCCCTATCCGGCTTGGCCGACGTGGCTGCAGATGTTGATCATGGTTCCGAACGCGTTGCTGGCGGGATACGCCTGCTGGATGTGGTGGCCTAAGTCGAAGCGCGAATGGAACCGGTTCGGCTGGGTGCTGGCGTATCTGATCGTGTTCTTTTCGGTCATGATTTTCGTGTTCCACTTGGGATGATGGCAGCACAGGCCGCTCTCCGGGGCGGCTTCTGCGTGTTTACATCTGTAAACGGCAGTGACGCGCTCGCAGTGAAGAGCACGCCGCCTACGGCGTCGGGAGAATAGGGACACGTCACCCCGGCTGGGTTGCTGTGAAGTTGCCGGAGGTTCCTGCGGCGGGAACCTGTTGAGCGCAGGACGGTTGAGGTGGGGAATGGGCGGTTGGCGGTTGCTGCGGGAGTAACCTGCGGTTACTCTGCGGGAACCTGTTGAAAGCAAAAGATCGAGGCGGAAATGGGTCTCCCGGCGCGCTCCCGCGCGTGTAGCCTCCGCTGCGCCGTCCGTAAAGGCTCTCCGCTTCGCTCCGACCGCTGCGCGGCGTGCTGCGCACGGCCTTGACTGACGGCTCCGCTGCGGCTGTTTTGCAGCGATGAGAAAAATGTCTTTTTCTCATGTTCCACAAGACCAGGGCGACGACGGCGAGCCGGGGTAGCATCGTGCCAGGAGCCGGGCATGGATTACGACCGCGACAAAGTGGACGAGATGGTGCTGGCGCTCTTGTGGCTGACTCCGGCGGGCGATGGCCGTGCGTGGAAGGGGCACGACTGGGATGCGCTGGACCGGCTGCACGCCAAGGGGTACATCTCCGATCCGAAGAGCAAGGCCAAGTCGGTGGTGCTGAGCGAAGAGGGCGAGCGTCTGTCGCGAGAACTGTTCGAGCGGCACTTCGGGCGCAAGGGCTGACGGCGCGTGCAGCGCCGGAGCGCAGGCGGGCTTGCGTGGCACATCCGGCGTTGTGTTGGAGCCAAGACACCATCCCTAAGCCTGACGGCTTAGCGGGGCCGCGTTGCGGCCCGTCATCGAACCAAAATCGAACGCAGCTCGGACGCTGTGCGCCCCTGTGCAGCCTCCGTTCGAGCCGGGTCCGGCCATCGTCCGAGGCCGGTTCGAGAGCCGTTCAGCGGTAGACTTCGGAGCGGTGCAGGACAGCGTGAATGTAGAGTGTGCCGGGTGGGTTCTCGATGAAGCGGACGCGGTAATCGCCGACGCGCAGGCGCAGATCGTTGGTGTTGCCTTCGAGCTTCTTGATGTCGCCCTCGCCGGTACGGGCGAAGCGGTCGAGCGCAGTGAGAATGCGCATGGCGGTGTCGCGGTCGATGCGGCGCACGTCTGCGCGCGCGGCTGGGGTGAAGATGATCTTTTTCACGCGCGGGAGCCTGTCAGCGGTGGAGGTCTTCGGGGTTGATGCCGAACTCGGCCAGCAGCTCTTCGTGAGGGATGCCTTCGCCGGGATGCTCAGCCAGCCAAGCCTTGGAAACGGCGACGGCGCGGTTCTCTTCGTCGCTGATCTCTTCGTCCTCGAAGGGCGCGTTGGCGATGGCGCGGTCCACCGGATCGAGCATGGAAGTAATCAGGGTGACGACGGCGGAGGCCTGCGCGGTCGATATGCGCTCGATCAGTTCGTGAGCCTCTTGCTTCGGGTTGGTTGCGGCGGTTGCCATCGAAAATCTCTCTCTCCTATCCAGCCTGCGCCGCAGTCAGGAATTTATCAATCGTGGTCAGCAGGGCGCGCTGCTCATAGAGGGGCAGTGCCTCAATCTGTTCGATGCGGCGCTGCACCTTGAGGCTGGGCTTTTTGCTGGCGGGCTTCTTCGCCTTGGGATGCAGAAGTTCATCGAGGCTTACGCCGAGGGCCAGCGCAAACCGCACGGCCATCTCTGCCGAGAACAGATGCCGGTTCGTTTCGTAGGCGGAGACGAGAACCTGCGTGATCCCGACCTTTTTCGCGAACTCAATCTGCGTAAAGCCGGACTGTTTCCGCAAGCGGGCCAGGCGTTCGCCCAGACTCTCTCCGCCAAAATCCAGGGGTGGTCTCTGCACTGTGGGCCTCTTCGACATGGAAGCAGTCTATGGCGTACTTCCAATAATCCTTGACGTAATACTACACAGCATAGTATTTCTTGGGTCAAGAAAAAAGTGCAAAAGGCACTTGACAGGTTTTCGACAGGAGACCTGAAAACGGAGGGTCAGCGGATGGCGCGAATCCCGGAGCAGGAAGTCGAGCGGCTAAAAAAGGAAATCTCTGTACAGCGGCTGGCCGAGGCGCAGGGCGTGAAGTTGACGCGGCACGGGGCCGACCTCGTGGGCAAGTGTCCGTTCCACGACGACCGAAACCCGTCGCTGGTCATCACTCCGGCCAAAAATCTCTGGCACTGCCTGGGGGCGTGCAACGCGGGCGGAACGGCCATCGACTGGGTGATGAAGGCGCAGGGAGTGAGCTTCCGCCATGCGGTCGAGCTTCTCAAAGAGGACCATTTTTCTTTAGCCGCCGCTCCGGTGCAGCCGGTGAAAAAGAGCACGGTGCCCAAGCTGCCGCCGCCGGTCGAGCGGGAGGCGGACGACCGGGCGCTGCTGTTGCAGGTGGTGGACTACTACAACGAAGCGCTGAAGCAGTCGCCGGAGGCGCTGAAATATCTGGAGTCGCGCGGCCTCCAGTCTTCGGAGATGATCGACCGCTTCCGGCTGGGCTTCGCCAACCGGACGCTGGGGTATCGCCTGCCGGCGAAGAACCGCGCCGCCGGCGCGGAGATGCGCGGGCGTCTGCAACGGCTGGGCATCTACCGGGAGAGCGGGCACGAGCACTTCAACGGATCAATCGTTATCCCGGTGTTCAATGCTTCCGGCGAGGTCGTCGGGGTGTATGGCCGGAAGATCACGCCGAATCTGCGCGAAGGGACGCCGGACCATCTCTATCTGCCAGGTGCGCACCGGGGCGTGTGGAACGAAGAGGCGCTGTCGGCGTCGAAGGAAATCGTCCTGTGCGAGGCGCTGATCGATGCGCTCACGTTCTGGGTTGCGGGGTTCCGCAACGTGACGGCCAGCTATGGGACCAACGGCTTCACGGCAGACCATCGCGCGGCCTTCGAGAAGCACGGCACGGAGCGGGTGAACATCGCCTACGACCGCGACGAAGCCGGAGACAAAGCAGCGGCGGCGCTGGCCGAGGAACTGATCGAGATGGGCATCGAATGCTTCCGGGTGCAGTTCCCGAAGGGCATGGACGCGAACGAGTACGCACGGAAGGTGACGCCCGCGGCGAAGAGTCTGGGCGTGTTGCTGAACAAAGCCGAGTGGCTGGGCAAGGGCCAGCGGGCTATGGGGCGCGTGGCGCCGCGCGTGTTGGAGCCTGTCATCGTGGCCGAGCCGGTGATCGAGCCAGAGCCAACAGAAGCAAAAGCAGCGGCTAAAGAAAAAAAGATCGAGGACGAGTTGCCGGAGCCAGATCCAATCGTGGCGACAATGCCGACAGCCGACGCGCCCGCCGTTGCGGTGCCGACAGAAGAGGTTTTTTCTTTAGCCGCCGATCCGGAGCCGGTTGCGCCGACAGAGCCAGCCGCAGCGCCTGCGCCGCCCGTGATCGATGTGCCAGTGGAAATGCGCGGCGAGGACATCTTCCTTCAACAGGGCAACCGCCGTTACCGTGTGCGCGGGTTATCCAAAAACATGAGCTATGAACTGTTGAAGGTGAATGTCCTTGTCTCGGGCGCGACGCCGCGCGGCGAGCAAGCCTTCCACGTGGACACGCTGGACCTTTACTCGGCGCGGCAGCGCGGCGTGTTCATGAAACAAGCCGCCGAGGAGCTGGGGATCAAGGAAGAAGTCATCCGGCGCGACCTGGGCCGGGCGCTAATGAAGCTTGAAGAGATGCAGGACGAGCAGATCAAGCAGGCGCTCGCGCCAAAGGATACGGAGGTCCGGTTGAGCGAAGAAGAGCGGGCCGAGGCGCTGGCTCTGCTGCGCGATCCGCGCCTGCTCGACCGCATCGTGGAGGACTTCGCCAGGTGCGGCGTTGTGGGTGAGGAGACCAACAAACTCGTCAGCTATCTGGGCGTGGTGTCGCGGCATCTGTCGGAGCCCCTGGCGGTGATGGTGCAGTCTTCATCGGCGGCGGGCAAAAGTTCGCTGATGGATGCAGTGCTGGACTTCGTGCCGGAGGAGCAGCGCGTGCAATACTCCGCGATGACGGGGCAATCGCTCTTCTACATGGGCGAGAACGATCTCCAGCACAAGGTGCTGGCCATCGTGGAGGAAGAGGGCGCGCACAGCGCGGCCTATGCCTTGAAGCTGTTGCAGTCGGAGGGCGAACTCACTATCGCCAGTACGGGCAAGGACCCGGCAACGGGGCGGCTTCTCACGCATCAGTACCGTGTCAAGGGTCCGGTGATGATCTTCCTGACCACGACGGCGATCGACATCGACGAGGAACTGTTGAATCGCTGCCTTGTGCTGACGGTGAACGAGGAGCGGGCGCAGACCCAGGCCATCCACCGGATACAGCGCGAGTCGCAGACCATCGAGGGGCTGTTGCGCCGCAAGGACCGCGACGAGCTGCTGCGCCTGCATCGCAACGCACAGCGGCTCTTGAAGCCCGTCTCTGTCGTCAATCCTTACGCGCCAGGCTTGACCTTCCTCGACAGCCAGACGCGGACCAGGCGCGACCACACCAAGTATCTGACCCTCATCCGCACTATCGCTCTGTTGCATCAGCATCAGCGGCCCCGGCAGACGGTCGAGCACAATGGCAAGACCATCGAATACATCGAAGTCGCGCTCGACGACATCGCGGTTGCCAACCGGCTGACGGCGGAGGTTCTGGGCCGTTCGCTCGACGAGCTGCCGCCGCAGACGCGGCGGCTGTTGCTTCTGGTCGATGCGATGGTCACAGCGGAGTGCAAGCGGCAGCGGATCGAGCGGGCCGATTACCGCTTCTCGCGGCGCGACGTGCGCGAGGCGACCGGCTGGGGCGATACGCAGTTGCGCCTGCATCTGGGGCGGCTGGAGGAACTGGAGTATCTGCTGGCCCATCGCGGCGGACGCGGCCAGAGCTTCGTTTACGAGCTTGCCTTCGCCATCGAGGGCGACGGCGGCAAGCCTGTAATGGCGGGTCTGATCGACGTGGAAAAGCTGGGCGGGTACAAATACGACGGCAACTTCGCGGGGCCAGAGCAGCAGAACGCGGGGTCAAAGCGGGGCCAAAACGGCCCGGTAGCGGGGGGATCGCGGGGCGACGAATCGCCAGTATCCATCGGGGGTAAAGGCTCTTTTTACGAGAAAGAGCCGAAAAGCACTGTTGGGGAAGAGACGGAAGAAGATGCCGTCGTAGCCGCGCTGCATCGTAACAACGGCAGCAAGAAGGAGGGCAAGTAATGGCCCGCGTTGTCACGCCACGCAAACAGAAAGCGCCGCCTGCGATCCCACTGGAGATCATGATGCGCGATTACCTGCAAGCGCTCGCCATCCAGAACTACTCCGAGCAGACCATCGACAACCGCGAGTTCCTGCTTCGCCAGTTCATCCAGTGGTGCCGGGAGCGCGGCATCGCCGATCCGGTCGAGGTCACGCGGCCCATCCTCGAACGCTATCAGCGTTACCTGTTCCTCTACCGCAAGAAGAACGGCGAGCCGATGAGCTTCCGTTCGCAGCACTCGCGCCTGGTCCCGCTGCGCATGTGGTTCCGGTGGATGACGCGGCGGAATCATCTGCTCCATAATCCGGCGTCCGAGTTGGAGTTGCCCAAGCTGGGCCAGCCGCTTCCCAAGAACATCTTCTCCGCCCAGGAGGTCGAACAAATCCTCCAGCTCTGCGACGTGGCCGATTCCATCGGCCTGCGCGACCGGGCCATCATCGAAGTGCTGTACTCGACCGGCATCCGGCGCGGGGAGATCGTCGCGCTCAAGCTCTACGACCTGTCGCTCGACCGGGGCGTGGTCCTGGTTCGCCAGGGCAAGGGCAAGAAGGACCGCTATGTGCCCATCGGCGAGCGGGCTTGTCGCTGGCTTGAGAAATACATCCGCGAGGCGCGGCCCCAGCTCGCCATCGAGCCGGACGACATGACCGTGTTCCTCACGGCCCAGGGCGAGCCGTTCTGCCTCGATCACATGACCTCGAACGTGAAAGCGCGGATCGACGCGGCCAAGCTGGGCAAGACCGGGGCCTGCCATCTGTTCCGGCACACGATGGCAACGCTGATGCACGAGAACGGAGCCGACATCCGCTTCATCCAGGAAATCCTCGGCCATGTGAAGCTGGAGACGACACAAATCTATACCCACGTCGCCATCCGAACGCTGCAACAGGTCCACGCAGCAACGCATCCCGCAGCCCATCTCGGACACAACGAAAACGCTCCCCGGAAGGCTCCCGATCCAGAGGCGGAAAAGCTCTTCCAGATGCTCGCCGAAGAAGCCGAAGACGACCGCGAATAGCGACTTCAAATGTTCTTCTTTTAGCTGCTGTTTTTAGCGGCTAAAGAAAAATGGACTCTGCCCAATCCCGCACAGAATCCGCTCTTCTTCCAGGCTCCCGAAGCCGTACAATCGGAGCAACATGCAGCCAGCCTTTTCGACGCCGTTCCCGGAGCCGCTTCCAGCCGCGATGCCGCAGCTAAGCGAAAAACCGCGTCATGGGGTTCAGAGCTGGAATCCTGCACCGCATCCGGGGCAGTTCCTCTGTAACTCCCGAACCGCAATAGGCTTGCAGTTCGGATGGTCTGGAATCGTGTCGGGCACGGTTGTTGCCCCAAATAACCCGAGTACGTTCACTCAGCTTAAGAATGCGGCCAAGAACTTCGTTTGCAAGAGCTCCCCTGAGAAACGAATATTATCGAGCATGCGGTTTGGAGCCTTCCTAGGAGCAGTCCGCGTGGGCGCGCTTGGATTTGCAGGCGGCGAGATATTCGAGCCTGTTGGAGGGGGAATTCCCGGCGCTGCCCTAGGGGCTACCGTCGGGTCGATATTTGGAGCAGCATCCGGCGTATTCACTGGCTCTGAACTTGCATTGGGATGCTCAATAATTGGCGCATACGGAGGGAGCTAAAATGAAGGCATTTCCAAACTGGTTGGTACATCTTCTTCCGCGTCGAGACCAGTCATTCATGCAGCGCTTCATCGGAATCCTCTTCACTTGGGGTCTGCCCCTAATCATTCTGGAAACCGTCACATCGGGGATATTGCGTTCTCCTGCACAATTACCATTCTTTATGGCACTAGAGCTGCCAGCTACCTTAGGCGGGGTAATTTTCTTTGCCGCGATCGAGCATCTGTTTTTCTCTTACGCTCGGAAGAAGGATTGAGGAGCCCCAAATAGTGTGTCTTGTGCTGGTAAGACGGTACGTCTCCCAAATAATTTGAGAATCCAGTCGAACGCTCAAGGGACGATCACTGCTATCGGAGTCCCGCTCACTGGGCTAAACGGGTACGCGAGCGGATCTCTTGCTCTGGGTTCGAATACGATTCTTGGGATTGGGCTTGGGGCTGGGGGGGCGTTGACGGTCGCTGTAAATAATCCGATTTATTATTCGACTGGTCTCTTCGGTGCTTACATTTCCTCGGCAACATACAACAACGGAGCCTTTACTCAGGTGAACGGAACTCGAGCCGTTCTCGGAGTCCCTTGGAGTTCGTCTCAAACACCTTCATCGTATCTACTGAACCAGTTTAACGCCAACTCAAGTCTCTCCAATATTGCGAGTACGATGCAAGCCGCGGCTCAGTTGGGCCAACAGCTTATTGGTTGTGCTGCGGCGACTGGAGCGGCGCAATGAAGAAGAAGACACGCTTAATCTGCTTGATCGTAATTCTCTTTGCCATAGTTGGCGGAATCGTCTGGTGGCAATACGCGAAGCTGAGCAAGGGACTTCGAACGATGCCCGCTGGCCATGCTGGAGAAATCCTCGTAGGCGCTTTATCTGGTCGAGTCTTGTCTCCGGGGGTCGATGGAACCCAGCCAACGGTGCAAGGAACGGAGCCTCTTCTCGATCAGTATCGCGAGAATCCCAAGCTCGCGCATCAGCGCTACCTGCTTGTGATGACTTGGATACATGCAAGTCAGATGTTCAAGGCAATCGGTTCTGATCCACGATATGAAGGTCAAATGATGAACAGCAGCGCCGTTGAGGGGATTCCGCAGAAAGAGCGCGTCGATGGATGGGGACAGCCTTATTGCATCTTTGCCGGTACAGATCGAATGACGTTCCTGAGTGGAGGTGGGAATGTTGCACTCAACTGTGAATCATTGCGACAGACCGCGACGCAGGCGGCATCAAGGTCACGCGATTCTCGCCTAACGAAGGACGGAGAGTTGTTAGTGACTGTCTACAGCGGGGAGAAAAAGTACCGACAACTCAACTTGACTGAGTAGTTGATGCCCCAAGTAACGTGGGAGCTTACAAGAATCCATGCGCATATGCTGGCCATGCTGACCTGTTCCCCAAAAACCGCACATAACCGAATATGAAATCGTATTTGGATAGGGGCGGAGGATGTCGAAGAGCAAGCATACGGAGGTGCGGACCATTAGTGCGCTGAAGCGGGGAAGGCGGGGAGCGCGGCCCGCGTTCCACCCCTCAAGTTGGTTTCTGGCCGCTCAAGCAGAAAAGTCCTAAAATCGTCCACCAGCGCCGACCATTAAATCCCGCAATTTCAATTAATTAGCGTACTACTCATTTCTGGACAAACCGGAACTTGGGTCCATTTGGGTCCAATAAGCTTTTCGACATCCTCTGCAGCGGTACGCGCCTGCTCCGGAACCGACCCGATGTAAATCTCCCGAGTCACTTCCGGTGAAGCGTGACCCAGCAAGGCCTGCACCGTGCGCCCGCTTGAATATCTGCCTTGTCTTCCGCCTCCATCGCATCTGCCCTAGCGGAACTTTCTTCCTCTCCCGCACTCAACGACCAAAGCCTCCGCCGCGCCCGTTCCCTCCCAGCGACATCTAGATGGATCAGATGGCCTGAGAGTGCACGACGCCAAAACGGCTGCAAGCGGCCACGCGTCAACAGCTTGAAAGTGAACAGCATGAATAAAGCGGACAGCAGTGATCGGTGGGCAGTGGTCAGGGAGCAGGCAGTGGGGTTGCCCCGGATTCTTTGTTGCTTTCTGTGTTGATCGGCGGGTATTCTCAGTGGGCCCCGCCATCCCTAAATGCACGTTTCATCGGAAACCCTCGGATGATCCCACGGAAGGCCCTGCGTTCTTGTCTGTTTCCGATTGCGCCTGCCATTCTGCTGGCGCTGCTTGCTGTTACCGGCATCCGCGCGTCCAGTGAGCCGTTCATCGCGCAAAACCCGGCCCGGGCAGCGTGACGATCCAGGGCAAGTGGCAGTTCCACCTGGGCGACAGCCTGAACTGGTCCAATCCTTCCTTGGACGATTCAAACAACTTCCTTTTCTGCATGCAGGGGTTGAATGTCGTCGATTTGGGCCTGTCAAATTTCACTTATCGCTGTCAGGACGGGATGGTGATCGCGCTCCAGAACATATCGTTGTGGATGTTGCTGTTGACGCTGTTCGGCTTGCACAGGCGCCGGGCGTGGAAGCGATGGACCGTTGCCATGGTCGTGCTCTATCTAGTCGCGCTGGCGGTAGACCTCACGCTGTTGGCCTTTTGGGAGAACGCCGGAACCGGCATGCAGGCTGACAGCATCGCCGCCGAAGCCATCACCGGCCTGACGCCGATCTATATGCTGGTCATCGTGGCTGTTGGAGTGCGCAGACGCGCCTCACGGGCGCTACTTCCGCTGGCGCTCACGGCCACCGTCTACGGCAGCTACAACCTTGTGGTGAATGCCTCCTGGGTGGGCATCCGTTATACCCATTTCTGGCTCCCGTGGTATCAGCTGAACCCCGGCATACCGTTGGGCCCTTACATGTTCGGCATCCCCGCGATTCTCAACACATTGCTGTTCCTGGTTCTGCTGTTTACGGTGGCGCGCGAGCAGGCGCGGGAACGCCGCCGCCAGATGCACATTGAGAGCGAGATTGCCTCGGCCCATGAGGTGCAGGATGTGCTGATTCCAGCCGACCTGCCTGCGCTTCCTGGCTTCGCCATCTCAAGTGTGTACAAACCGGCTGCAGAGGTCGGTGGCGATTTTTATCAGGTGATTCCGCTGCGCGGATTGGAGGACGAGCTCCGTGCTCTGATCGTGCTGGGGGACGTCAGCGGGAAGGGACTGAAAGCGGCGATGACCGTATCGCTGATTGTGGGTACGGTGCGCGCGCTGGCCGAATTTACCGACGACCCCGCCGAGATTCTTACCCGGCTAAACCAGCGGCTGCTGGGCCGCACGAGAGGCGGATTTGCCACCTGCATTGCGCTGCTCATAGAGCCGGACGGCAGGACAGTGATCGCCAATGCCGGACACCTCGCACCTTTTCGCGCAGGGCGCGAGATTGACTTACCGGGATCGCTTCCACTGGGCCTGGCAGCAGATGAGCAGTATGAATCCTAACGACTCATCTGCAGGCGGGCGAGACACTCACGGTGCTGACCGATGGCGTTCTCGAGGCACGCGGCCCCAGGGGAGAGCTGTATGGGTATGAACGCCTTTCAACGTTGATGCAGGCGCAGCCCACGGTTCAGCATACCGTGGACGCGGCTTGCAGTTTCGGGCAGGACGACGACATCACGGTGCTGTCTGTGGCGCTCATGGCCGGTACGGAGTGCTGCGACGCGCGCCTTGAGCTGTCGGCCCAGATTGCTGGCCAGTAAGCCATGCACTGCCGCAATGGTCTGCTCCCGTGGACCGGTTTCAGAACGAGGAAACGGAGAGTCTGGAAATCTCAGTATTCTCGGGAACTCTGTTCTGAACGCCCCTCCCGGACAATTCAGGATTTCAATGGGGCGACCCGTCGCGGTGTGCCCGTCTGCACTCGCACCACGACGCTGATTGCGAACAGACCAAAACTCGTTGGCACGATCGGGAGAATGTTCGGCAAACCGGAAATAACCTGCTCTCGTGAACAGAACTTGGGTCCAACTTGGGTCCAATAAGCGCCGAAAACCATGCATTTAGGGCCTGCTAGACGCACCACCACCCCAAACGAATCAACAACTTAGCAAATCGGTTGCTTTTTCGGGACCAACTCTGGCTAAGCTAGACAGCTTGGGGTTCCCAAAAGGGTTCCCACTGTTTGGCAATTCCGATGTCGAGGAGACCCTTCAATGGAATGGCGATTCTTCTCTTCTCCTCTTTCTCGTCCGGTTCAGCAAATACTGCTTCGACAACTTACTTACTGCCATTCTGCCTGCTTGTGCCGGCCAATCCCTCCGTGATCTTGCCGTTCAATTTATCCGTGTACGCGCTGTCCATTCGACGCCGAACTTCGTCATGCGCACGACTGGCCGCCAGGCCGGTTTCCAGATTCTTGTTGGCGTGTTGGGATAGCGTTTACTCCTTCCCTCTGGCTCGATCAGATCAGAATTGTTCGAACCCCCGGGGATTACAGCGACGGGAACACTTCAAATTCCTATTGACACCGATCATGCGGCTGAATACATATTGCCGACCGAACCAGTAAAGCGTTTTATCCTGCTGCCAACTGGCCTCAGCAGCTTCCCCGGGTCCCCTGTAGACTGAGATTCAGTTTTGATTTCCTGTCGTTTGAATGCCGAAGCGTTCCCCTATGCGCTTCGGCTGAAATGTCGTAACGAATTCAGGTCATGAAACGCGGGACGAATCGATAGATTCGTCCCAACTGGTTCAACTGCAACCCGGGATATGTAATCGCTCAGAGCGGCGACTTAGTTACGGTCGTCACTGAGCAAGAAAAAGCGGGATTAACACCGCGGCGCAATGCGAGTGGCTCTTAGCGGCACTCGAGCAGTGGCGCCAAAAGAACAATGCAACAACCAACTTCAATGGAGAGTGACGCATGAAAGTGAACTCTAGCGACACCTGCGAGATACAGATTATTTCTGTTATCGCTCGTTCTGCTTCTCACCTGCCTGGCGGGACACGCCCAGCAGAATTCAACAATCACAGGTACGGTTCTTGACAAAGTCGGAGCAGCAATTCCGGGAGCGGAAGTAACGCTCACGCAACAGCAGACGGGCTTCGTTTCCAAGACCATCAGCAATGACAGCGGCAACTTCACATTCAATGGATTGAATGTTGGAACCTATGATCTCAAAGCGACAGCAAAGGCTTTGATGCTTATGTGCGAGAAGGGAATCGTTGTCAACGTCTCCCAGACGACCCGCGTCGACGCAACATTGACAGTTGGCAGCGTTGATCAAACCGTAACCGTGCAATCCGATATTCTAACCGTGCAAACGGACTCGAACGTTGTGAGCACGCTTGTCAGCGAAGAACAGATCACGTGAAATTGCGACGGAGAACCGGAACTTTGCATCGCTGGTGGCGCTTGGACTCGGCGTCAGCTCCACTCTGCCGGACAACAACACGCCAACCTCTGTCGGCGCCAGCTCAAACATCAGCGTGAATGGTCTTCGCCAGAGCCACAACATCTGGTTGATCGACGGCGGCGAGGCCGATGATCGCGGCGGCGCCGGCGGCATCAGCATTCTGCCATCGCAGGATGCCATCGCGCAGATGGAAACTCTTTCCTCAAACTATCCGCCGGACTACGGCATCTCTTCCGGCGCCACGATCAGTCTCTCGCTCAAGAGCGGCACCCAGAACTTCCATGGCGAAGCTCTGGGAGTTCAACCGCAACACGGCCTTCAACGCAAACAGCTAGCAGAACAAGAACACGTCGGGAACCCCTACTGCCCGCGCGAAGCTGAACTACAACATCTTCGGCGTCAATGCGGGCGGCCCGATCTTCATCCCTGGTGTCTACAACAAGGACAGGTAGAAGACGTTCTTCTTCTGGAATGAAGAGTGGCGCAAGCTGATCCAGGGTAACGCTCCTAATCTCCAGAACGATTTGCCTGCGGCAGACTTCCCGACGGCGGGTCAAAACCTGACGTATGTCTCGCCTAAATTCGCCAAGCACACCCGTTGTTCTGAATGTCCCGACTGTCGGCGATCCAGCATGGGCTGCGAAACTGGCCGCTGCCTGCCCGACGTGCGTTCAGGGCCAGCCCTTCCCGGGCGGAGTTATACCAGCGGCTTGTTTGACGCGAATGCGGTGGCATACCTTGGTTCCGGGATCGTTCCGAAGCCAAACACGGCCAATGATCAGTTCCTGGGCCAGGCGAGTCTTCCCGATCAACGTGCGTGACGACGTTGTGCGCGTGGATCACCGCATCAACGACAAGTACCAGATCCTTGCCCACTACATGCACGACTCGGTTTCGCAGGCGTTCCCTGCGCCGATGGTGGGTTGGTCCACAGGTAGCTGGCCGACCATCACCAGTACCCTCAACAACCCTTCAAACAGCGCCGCTGTCAAGCTGACTGCGACCATCAGCCCCGAGTTGCTGGTTGAGAGCCAGCTTGAACTACGACGGCAACATCATCAACATCGTCAACAGTTCTTCGGGCAACTTGCCGTCCGGCTTCGCGGTCAACAAGTTCTTCAACAACGATGCGAAGTCCGCCCCGAGCATGCAGTGGAACGGCGTCTATGGCGGTGTTCAGGAAAACCCGGGTTCGGCTCCCTGGCACAACGCCGCAGAAGACTTCGAGCCCAAGGTGGACGTCTCCTACACCATGGGCAAGCACGCCATGAAGTTTGGCGCCAGCTATAACCGCTACACCAAAAACCAGAAGCTCTTCCTCAACGCAGAAGGTAGCTACGCGTTCTCGGGCGCAACCGGCGACTCCTTCATGGACATGTTGCTCGGGCTTTCCTCGAGCTACTCCGAGTCACAGGCTGCGCCGATCCGTCACTATGTCAACCAGACCCCATCGGTCTATGCGATGGATACCTGGAAGGTAACTCCTCGCCTCAGCCTGCAACTCGGCCTTCGTTATGATGCGCTGCCATTGGCTTGGGAGCGCTCCAACCAGGTTGCCAACTTCGATCCGGCGACTTTACCTCAGCAGTCCAGGCTCCTATTTGGTTGCCGAGTGGATCGATGGATCCGACCGGTCCCGGATTCCAGACCGTCAATGGCGGCGCCTTTCTATTTGAACGGCGTACACTTAGCCGGTAAAACGGCACCCCCGCGGGCTGGTCAAGAACGACTACAACACGCTGCAACCCCGCGTTGGTTTCTCTGAAGACCTCTTCGGCAACGGCAAGACCGTGCTGCGCGGCGGCTTTGGAACCTTCTACGAACGGCTGCAGGGGAACGACATCTACGATGTCGCGACCGCTGCACCGTTTGCCAACACCCCATCAGCAAGCACCGTGTACCTGAGCGACCCTCACACAAGCTATGTAACTGGCGCGCGGCGGCCACACCGTTCTTTGCGCAGGGAAGCACCACTCTCGCACAGAACTTCCGGGCGCCCGCTGTTGCCCAGTTCAGCCTTGGCATTCAGGACCAGTTGGCACCGTCGGTCATCCTGGTCACCCAGTATGTCGGCAACCTGGCCTGGCATCAGAACATTCGCCGGAACATTAACAACTTCCCGACTCAACACATGCGGCAATAATGCCATCCGTGCCGACGCAGGATGACCCGAGTACAACCAACTCGGGACCCGAACAAATTCGACAATCCGGGAGGGACGATTGCCGATTCCTGATCAGATTGCGCACCTACGATGGATTCGGGGGCATCACCGAACAGGAAAACAACACCAACGGCAACTACAACGGCTTCCAGACCGGACTCCGTATCCAGAACCGCTGGGGCCTGAGCGGCGAAGTCGACTACACCTACTCGCACGAGATCGACATCACCAGCACTGACGACTCGGGCATCGACAATCCCTTCAACATTAAGTACATGAAGGGATCCGGTGGCTTTGACCGGCGCCAGATCCTCAGCATGAACTACATCTACAAACTGCCCATCTTCAAAGCGTCAGGTCTGACGCACTCAGTCCTGGGCGGCTGGGAAATGGCGGGCACCATCATCGATGAGACAGGTGTTCCGACAACCCCGCGCCTGTCTCTTAACTACGATACGATTGGTCTCGACGGAGGTTACACCAACCGTCCGAATCATCCGCCAAGTCAAAAGGGCGGGAGCATCACAGCACGCCTTTGACACTTCGGTGTTCAGCAATCCGATCTCGGCATGGGCCGGCGGCCCCAACCAGGGCTTCGGCAGCGCTGGCAAAGACTCCCATTCCCGGACCTAATCGCGTGAACTTCACGACCTCGCTGTACAAGTCGTTTGCGATCACAGAAAAGGCACGGTTTGAGTTCCGTGTTGAATCCTTCAACACCTTCAACCACACGGAACCCAATGGGATAGGCAATACACTCGGCAACTCAAACTTCGGAACCGTAACCTCTTTCTATGATCCACGTGCACTTGAGTTCGGTGGCAAGTTCATCTTCTAACCCCAACCAGCAATGCAAAGCGCGGCAGGTTATCCTGCCGCGTTTTGCGTTTTAACGGTAGATTTGAAACATGGATCCTTGCATATCGCCGAGGCGAAAAACTAATTACCTCGGAGTCGTAATTGCCTGCACGGTCGCAGCCGCACTGGCGGTGACCCCTTCCCTGATAGGACAGGATGAAGCTCGGACTTCTATGCGGTCGCGAGCCATGGCCCTCGAACAAAAAGGGCTCAACGCAGAAGCGGAACAGATTTGGAGTGGCATCGCCGATGCCGATCCGCAGAACGCGGAGGCACTGGCGCACCTGGGCCTGCTTGAGGCCCGGCAGGAACACTACGACAAAGCGATCGATTACTACCGAAGGGCGGTGGCGATTAATCCTGATCTGCCCGGCCTGCAGATGAACCTGGGATTGACGTTGTTCAAGGCCGCTCAATTCCCAGACGCAATCAAATCGTTCGCCTCTGAGATCAGGAAGCATCCCGGTGACCAACGCCTGACCATCCTTCTCGGCATGGCGCACTATGGAATGAAGGACTACCTGGTCGCAATCCCGTATTTGAAACGGGCGACTGAGCGCGACCCCCAGAGTATCGCCCTGCGATTGGCACTGGCGCACAGTTGCCTGCGGAGCAAGCAATATCAGTGTGTTCTCAATGTGCATGAGGAGATTCTTGCGCTTAAGCCAGACTCTGCCGAGGCGGACATGCTGGCTGGCGAAGCCCTCGATCAAATGGGGACAGCGCCGGCGCGACGAAAGAATTGCGCGCGGCCGTGGCTGCGGACCCCTATCAGCCGAACGTGCACTTTGGGCTCGGCTATCTCTTATGGAAAGCGGACAAGTGGTCGGAAGCGGCTGACGAATTTCAGTTGGAACTTCAGAATAATCCGGGGCATCTGAGAGCAAGCATCTATCTTGCTGATTCGTGGGTGCAGCAGAGCGAGTTCGCAAAAGCACTCCCGGAACTGGAGAAGCTTGTTGCCAGCAATCCGTCGGAATCAATTGTGCACCGTGATCTCGGCATCATCTATGCGCACAGCGGCCGGAATGACGACGCGATTCGAGAATTCAGGATGGCCAAACAACTTGATCCCGAGGAACTGGAATCCCACGTTAAGATCGCCAAGGAATATCAGTCGGTTGGCAAACGAGAAGACGCGAACGCTGAACTCGAAAAAGCGAGAAGATTGCCGCCGCGGAGTCACGCATCCCTTGAGGAGACCATCGACAATATTGAGTCCCCAACGCTTTGAGGGCTTGTAAAACAAGTGCCCTAAGCCGCTTCTAAGGACGATGGGGTTCGCCTGCATTCCCTTGCAGGCGAATATCTGCATAGACCTTTATCCAATGGTTGCGCATCTTGGCGTGTACCACTTGACCCGCCGTTTGCGACACGATCACATTGGTCTCCTCGATCGGCATATGACAGTCAATGCATTTGTTCACGATCTTCTGACCCATCCTTCTGGACATGCCGCAGCTTTGCCAGTTATGACAGCTGAGGCATTTAAGCGAATAGGATTCGAGTGACTGCCCGGTGGTGTGTACGTCGTGGCAAGTCGAACAGCTCATCTGCTCTGATGAACGAAAGCATTTACTGCGCTGAAGGAGGCCTACTTGATTTCCATGAACATCTGGATGTTCAACATCGGGAGACGGGAGCGGCTTGAAATATTCACTGAGCGGCCGACCCGGAACATAGGAGAAAGTCGGCGCCAGGCCAACTCGCTGAATCCCGTTGTGGCATTCGGCGCACAAGTCAACCTGCCTGTCGCGAGAGAATTTGGCAGGATTCAGAATGCCAGTCTCGGACAAATTTTTGGGCTTGGCTTCATGGAGTGTTTCCGCTCGAACATGATTGGCGCCTGGGCCATGGCAGCTCTCACATGAGATGCCCGGGATCAGACTGACCCGGTCGTATCGATTCGTGCCCGGATCCGAGGAGAGAGCACGAATATATGTCGCGTGGCATTCCAGGCATGCAGGATTTACGGTGCGGGAAAAATCGGCAGTCCCGTCAATGTAGCCCGGACTGTTGATCCACTGATGGCCGTCGCTCCAATAGCTGACTGGCAATTCGAATAATCGGTCACCCTGCCAATACAGGTAAGTCTGACCTCGTACTCCGGAACCAGTTACCAGATCAACCCGCTCCGTTCTCTGAAATATGTTGGAGCTCCACCCGCTGCGTGCCGTCAGGAAGAAACCATCCTTCCTGGACTCCATAAGAAACTGAAGTTCTGGTTCGGCGGACTCTGCTGGGTTAACGATTGTCAGGGAATTCGTGCCGCTTCGAAACGATCCGAGCACTGAGCTTTGCGTCGGGAACTGGGAAGTGAGGTGATGAGGAGTGCGCTGGTAGCTCTGGCTCAAGGTTTTGTGGCAGGGAGAGCAGCTGGCGTCGCCCACGTATCCGCCACGGTCCCCTGGAGTCAAGTCCTGCTGCGGCGGAGGAAAGGCGATCGCGAGTTTCGTGAACGCTACCGCCAGAGCGAACAGAAAGACGAGTCTAGTTCGGCTCACCCGGCACTTACTTGACGATACGGAGTTCCGCAAGAATATCTCTCACTCATCGATCTTGATGCCGGGTTGCAGCTGCGTCCTGGCTCATACGCATCTTCAGGCTTTTAGCCAACTTCTCGATCTCTTCAGCCTTTTTGAGCACTGTGAGTGAAAGACTCTCTTTATAGGTCTTGGCCACTTCTGCTCGCAGATCGGCTGACAACTGATACAGCTTCTTTGTATCAGCTTCAATCTGCGCCTGTCTCAGCTCCTCAGGAGAGGCGTGAGGGGAGGCCTCAGTTGCGGGATCAAGAGGCGACGGATGGCTCGATTGCGGCGAATCCTTGCCAACCTGGGGCTTTGGCTCCGGTGAAATTGAAGAGGCTGCACTTGACTGGGAGTGTACTGGAAGAGCAAAGGCGAGAACCAGAGGCAAGAGCAACCAGCGGATAAGCTTTGGGTTTCCGGGGTGCTTCGTCATGGTTATTTTCCTTTGTGCAACCAGACCGCGTTTCTGCGGTTGGCCGAGGAAGGTGCTACTGCATCTTCATTTTCTGTTGCACAGTTTGCGCAAGCTTTTCAATTTTCGCTGCTTTGGCGGCGTTGGCTTCCATAGAGGTCAACTTCTTTTCGGAAAGAATCTCTTGCTGGAGTTGCTGTGCCAGCAACAGCATCTGATTGGACTCCAGCCAGATTTCTCGAGCACGCATCTGATTCTGGAGCGAGACTGCCTCTTGCTTCTTCTGATCCGCCGGACTATCGGCTAACTCCTGCTTCAAGTCAGGTGGCCGAGGAGTTGGGTTCGGAATAACTACGTGGTTGGGGGGCGGGTTCTGCCCAAGGGCTGCGGCAGCGCCAAGGATCAGCGCATATAAAAAGCAGCCTTTTGCGCCAAGACCCGGTAAAGAACGTCGCATAATCCTCGCTCAATCAATTGCAATATAAACAGAGATTCGCGTTTTCGGTCCAGATATTTCTTGGGCAAAGACGAGGATCAGAGTCTTTTCGCATCCATATCCCAGAGCGCTTTCCGAGAGCCCGATTCCGAGCGAGTGGGCAACTCAGACGCTTATATGAGCTACTGTTCCTGGGGCGACAACCTGTCGCGAGAATTTGGCATTTCAGCGCACTTGGCGTCGCCCTTGTTGAGCTTCTGCGCTTTCACATCCCAAGCGAGGCCGAGAATGCGCAGGACCAGAATTCCATACCAGTTCGGGTCGAATTCGTACCAGGCCATGCCGTGACGGGCTGATTGAGGATAGGCATGATGGTTATTGTGCCAGCCCTCACCGAACGTCAGCAGCGCCACCCAAAAGCTGTTCCTCGAATCATCACCCGTGCGAAAGCGCCGTCTTCCCCACATATGCGTGGCGGAGTTGACCAGCCAGGTGGAGTGGAGCCCGATTACCGTACGAAGGAAGATACCCCAGAGTACGTAGCGCCACCCGCCCACAGCAAAAAGCAGACCGGCCAGTATCGTGATCGGCACCCAGTGCCAGCGGCTGATCCACATTTGAAAGCGGTCTTTGCGAAGCTCGGGTACATAAGGCAAAAGCGCGGCTGAATTCTTTTGCATGGTCTGACCAGTGAGAACCCAGCCCATATGGGCCCAAAAACCACCATCGTGGGGAGAATGCGGGTCGCCCTCTTTATCGGTGTTCTGGTGATGCATGCGATGGGTTGCGACCCAGAGTAACGGTCCCCCTTCCAGGGCCAGCGTACCGCACACAGCCAAGACATATTCCATCCATTTGGGGGTCTTGTAACCACGATGCGTGAGCAGCCGATGGTATCCCATACCGATGCCGAGGCTCCCCGCAACCCACCACAGCAGCCCGGCGAGGAGGAGGGCTTTCCAACTGAAATCCCACAGTGCTATCACTGCGCCGACGTGAAACACAACCATGAAGAATACCGTTATCCAGATGATTGGCTGTCTAAACGTCCTGTCGCGTCTGAAGAATCCTGACATTTGCATAAATTCCGCCGATACTCAACAAATCATGGGTCTGGAATTTCAGCAGAAACGTGGAATGAGCGAACAGTCAACGCCACATTTCGCTACTATCACCGTCTCACTTATTTATTTCCTTTGCTGCTCAATTTTGACCAGTTTGGATGACCTGTTGGGAGTGCCAAACCGGCAGCATATTCAGGGAAATTTTGCTTGACGGTTGCCGTCATCCAGGGGATTTACGGGGCGCAGCGGGTGGGTGACTTTGTGCTACATGAAGGTTGAATTGGGCAGCAAACCACGCAACATTGTCGATTGGGTTCATGATGCGCGGTTGGCCTTGAGGCATCTGCTCGCCACAAAGAGAACATCTCGCAGAGACGGGAATACTGTTCTCGTCATATCTCGTTTGCAATGCTGGGACCTGTGGCATATCTGGATTGTAGACCTCTCCGCTTTGTGCCTCTTACTTCCCGTTCCCCTCAGATAGAGGACCGTCGTCCGCCGATCAGGTGAAGACAAGAACGATCAACGCAACCACCAACAATAAGTAAATCAGCCCGCCGCATGATCCAACCGGTTGTTCGTAGTTTCACCGATTGGTTCCTGCCCAGCCAATGCTGGTCAGGCTGCGCATCGGCGCTTGCCTTCCGCGCAATAAGGGGCACGAGGAACTTCTCACAGTAGGCAGATTGTGCGCATCTGTCTGAGTAATAACGCTCTACTGGTGAACTACGATCTATCGATCACGGAAAAGCGTACAAAATTGAACAGATCGCTTTCTCCGGTGCCATACTGGGTGGAGCATCAAGTTCATTTGTCGTGGTCGCGTCCGGAAGGAGCCATCGCCATGGTTGAACTGGAAAAGCCCACATTCGATGCAGCGACTTTTCTGGCAAATGCAGGCCTGGGGCGCAAAATCGTTCAACTGCTGCCGAAACAGCCTTTCTTTTCGCAGGGGGAACCCGCAGACTCCATCTTCTTCCTTCAAAAGGGTCGAGCAAAGGTCATGGTCGTTTCGCCAGCCGGCAAGGAAGCTACCATCACCCTGCTTACCGCCGGAGACTTTGTAGGAGAGGAGTCCCTGGCCGCGTTGTCCGGATTGCGGCTGGCCACAGCCGTCGCCGTTACTGCCTGCACAGCGCTCAAGATAAAGCGGGAAGAGATGATCCGCGTTATGCACGAAGAGCATGACTTCTCGGACCTGTTCTTGAAATTCCTGCTCGCGCGCAGTATGCGTATACAGGCTGATCTTGTGGATCAGCTCTTCAACTCCAGCGAAAAGCGGCTGGCACGCATTCTCCTCTTGATGGCGGAATTCGGCAAGCCAGGCGAGCCCGATTCGATGATTCCAAAGATCTCGCAGGAGACCCTTGCGGAGATGGTCGGAACAACTCGGTCCCGCGTCAGCTTCTTTATGAACCGCTTTCGCAACCTTGGCTTCATCGATTACAACGACCGCATCCGAGTCCACAAGTCGCTACTCAACATCGTTCTGCATGATCAGTTGCCCAGCGACAACGCAGAAAAGCAAGATTCACCCATGGCTCCAGGCAATCGCCCGATAGCGCGCCGCGCGTGACAGGCGGGTTCCCCCCGGTAATGGTCAAAAGTGAGCAGCCAGAAAAGTTGCGCCATGTCACACTCGCTCCAGTCTCCCAAAAGGTCTGGCACCGAGGTGAATCTTGCTGTCCAACGGAAAGTTAGTTCTAGTAGTGGACGACAAAGACTGTATTCGTACGTCGATGTCGCTCGTCTTTGAGGAGTTAGGGTATTCCGTGCGATCCGCGGAAGATGGACGCTCCGCATTACGCGAAATCCGCCGCGAGAACCCCGATATTCTTCTCTCCGATATTGCGATGCCCGGCATGTCGGGATTCGAATTGCTGATTAACGTCAGGCGCTTGTTCCCGGCAATCCAGGTGATCGCCTCGAGCGGATCCTTTGCCGGCAATGAGGTTCCGGATGGCGTTCTAGCGGATGCTTTCTATCCAAAAGGCGGCAGCGTGAGCGCGCTCTTGCATATCTTGCGATCGCTTCCTCAAATGCAGCGCCGAACGCACGAACCTTTCATGGCTATGCCTCATCCTGAACCGAGCAATGAAGTTCTCTCCCTTCTGGATGCTTAGCGACTTGCTGACCGAGTGCCCGAGGGCTATTTCTCGGGTGTTCCGCGAGAATGTCAGCGCGACGATCCAGGAAGGGTCGAGCGGCTGCGCAGAATGACAAAATGGCTCTTATATGACGGTTAAGTGGAATTCGCACTTTGCTCGAGCAATCGCATTCTTAGTCGTTGTGCTTTCGTGCAGCGGAACCTTGCATGCCTATTCTGTTCTTACTCACGAAGAGATCGTAGACCTTGCATGGAAATCGGAAATACGTCCGCTTTTGTTGCATCGATTCCCAGATCTAAGCGAAGACCAGATAAAAGAGGCTCACGCATATGCCTACGGGGGCTCAGTCATCCAGGATCTGGGCTACTATCCCTTCGGGAGCAGGGAGTTCAGTGATCTGGTGCATTACGTCCGCAGTGGGGATTTTGTTCTGGAGTTGCTGCGTCAGAGCAAAGATGCTGACGAGTACGTTTTCGCATTGGGAGCATTGTCGCACTATGCGGCGGACATCGACGGTCACCCGGCCGTCAACGAAGCAGTTGCACTTCGATATCCAAAGTTGCGCGCAAAATATGGGGCATCAGTTCGCTATGCGCAGGACAGAACAGCCCATCTGAAAACAGAGTTTGGATTCGACACGTTGCAAGTCGCCAAAAATCGATACGCATCGGACCAATATCACGATTTCATAGGGTTCAAGGTCGCGCAGCCGTTGCTGGAGAGAGCTTTTGCGATCGTTTACGGACTGCAACTGAAAGAAGTGCTCACACATGAAGACCTGGCGATTGGCTCCTATCGCTACTCAGTCAGCACGCTGATCCCGCAAATGACCAAGGTGGCGCTCCAGACGCACGAGAAGGACCTGATGCGAGAGACACCTGACTTTGCGAGAAAGAAGTTTCTATATCGTCTGTCCCGCTCCGATTATGAGCGAGAGTGGGGAAAGACCTACACAAAGCCGGGCTTCGGAACGAGGGTACTGTCGGTGCTCTTCCGGTATTTCCCGAAGGTTGGTCCCTTCAAGGGGATGGGGTTCGATAACCCAACTCCGCAAACAGAGGATCTGTATATAAAGAGCATCGACGCTACGGTGGATCACTATCTCGCGATGCTCGAAGAGGTACGCGCAGGCACCCTGGTCCTGCCCAACCGCAACCTTGATGATGGTAAGGAAACCAGTGCGTCGGAATACACGCTCGCCGATGAGGCCTACGCAAGCCTTTTGGCAAGACTGACAGCGCAGAAGTTTGATGGCACCTCGCCCGAACTTCGCGATAACATCCTTGGGTTCTACGCCGATCTCTCTCTGCCCATCGAAACCATGAAAGATCCGGCACGCTGGCAAGCCGTCCTGACTGAGCTGACCGAACTAAAGGTTGCAACGCCATCTCCCATTGCGGGCCACCCTGCACTTTGATTCCTCATGCGCCGATGGCGACTCGGAGCCCCGGGCGTACGGTCTCTATTGCTCAGACTCGTGCGATGCTTGCGGCTAGAGTGAAGAATGTAAGGATAGATAGATTTGCAAGAGCCCCGGATATTGTGAGGGCAGACCCTGGACGGTTTCAACATCCTTATGGTGGCTGATGTTGCTGGTTAGTTCTTAGCGGCAGCAGAGCATCCCACGCAACCAAAGGAACCGCAGACACCCTGAGGGGGCACAAATGCACGGAATGAAGATTCTGATTTCAACCACAGCGTTGCTCGCGGGCCTGGCTCTGATGCCGATAGCTCAAGCGCAGATTTCCATCAACATCGGCGTTCAGCCCGTTTGCTCGTACGGATATTACGGATATGCGCCCTACGGTTGCGCGCCGATGGGATATTACGGATCGGGCTATTTCTACAACGGTATCTTCGTGGGCATGGGTCCATGGTCAGGCTGGGGCTATAGCCACGGTTGGGGAAGCCATCGGTTCCACGGCGATGGCGGCGGAAGATTCCATGACGGAGTTGGCCGCGTTGCCTATAGCGGGAATGGAGGTGGCGGACACGCATCACGCAGCGGCGGTGCCGATGCGCACGCAGCGGTCTCCCATTCCGGTGGAGCGCGTCCAAGCCCATCTCATGCCGCTTCGCACAACGCAGCGCCGCGTGGTAACACATCACACGGTGGCGGCGGTCAAGCTCACGGCGGTCAAGCTCACGGCGGTCATGGCGAATCACACGACAAAGGCGATGGCAAACATGCTGGCGGCGATCATAAGTAATTCTCAACTGCAGCATCAGGCGGCGGAGCATACCTGCTCCACCGCTTTGCATTTGGCAGACAATTTTGCCACGTCTTTGTGCTCGTTGAAATTCGGCGCGTCCCTGCGGTAAGACGCCAGTCCGTCAATACGAGCACCTGCAATATGTACCAAAGATGAGCATTAGTACACAGACTTGGTTCGTTCTAAGTGGGAGCCTTAGTCATGACGTACAACACGTCACCTTTCAGTCCTCGCAGCTCGGATTGGTACTGCGCAGGCGAGTAATCGAAGGATGATCGGTCAAAAGGATTCTATGCGTACGATTCGGGTTCTATTAGCATTTCTTGCATTGGCCATACCGGCCACCCTGTTCGGGCAGGTTCGGCTATCCATCTCGATCGGCCCGCCCGCTCTGCCCGTTTATGAGCAGCCAATTTGCCCTGGAGATGGCTATCTGTGGACACCCGGCTATTGGGCATATGATGACAGCGCCTCCGACTACTACTGGGTCGACGGCGAATGGGTGATGGCTCCGGAACAAGGCTTCCTGTGGACACCGGGCTATTGGGCCTGGGGAGACGGCGGATATCGCTTTAACGAAGGCTACTGGGGGCCCGAAGTCGGTTTCTATGGCGGTATCAACTATGGGTTCGGATACTCGGGCGAGGGCTATGAGGGAGGACGCTGGGACCACGGGCAGTTCTTCTATAACCGTTCGGACAACAACGTGGATGTCGCGAGAAATCACAATGTCTACGACACGCACTTCACCAGCCACAATGAAAGCCGCGTCAGCTTCAACGGCGGAAACGGTGGCATCGAGGCGCGAGCCACCTCTGAACAAGAAGCCGCAGGGAGACAGAGACATGTTGCACCCGTGGCGCTTCAGATTGAACATGCACAAACTGCACGAGTCAGTCCGGAATACCGGTCATCGGTAAACCACGGCAAACCGCCTGTCGCAGCTGCCATCAGGCCGGACGCAGTGAATGACCGCAAAATAACAGAACCCGCACGGACAATTGAACCATCGAGGCCGGAAGGCGCTGGTGCGACAGTCGAGCCACGCGGGGAGCCGCTAACGAAGCAATCAGAAAGTAATCAGGCTCGAAAGGTCGTCCATCCAAATGATCTTGCCCCTATCTCGCGCCCCGAGCCATCAAACTCAGGAAATGCCAAGGCTGACAAGAAATACCAACAGCAGCAAGACAACTTGTTCGCCAGGCAGAACCAGGAGCGCCAAAGCCTTCAGCAAAAGCAAGACTCGGAGCATCAGCAGTTGACTCAGCAGAGGGCTAACGATTCCCGGACACAGCAAGTAGAGCAGAAACACCAGCAACAAACGCAGCAGCTGTCGAATAAGCACGTAGCCCAGCAACAGTCATTGCAGGCTCGGCAACCCCAGCCGAAGCAGCAGGGTCGCCCTGACAAAAAGAACTAATTGCAGACTTAGTCCAATTTGCGGCCGGGTGCATCTTTCCCGGCCGCCGTTTTTGAGCCTAAGTCGATGCGGTTGAAGTCTACACGAGATCGCGCGGAGTGCTGTGAGTGGGCCCGGTCCTCCAGTTTACTGACCTTCGTTCGCTTCGTAACGAGCAATATTGATCAGACGCGCGCGATTGATCAATATGATGATGAACGGAGATTGATCATGGATACAGTCGATCTAGAACCGCCTGTCCCCATGTTGCACCTACGCCCTGATAAGCAATACGGGGCTGCATTACCGGCAAATTGTGGCAGGGTGGTTTGTACCCTCTTGACACTTCGCCCCTGTGCCTCTGATCAGTTCGCCGCAACCCCAAACCGCTGCAAACCATTGTGGCTGCTTTCTGGGTGTGAACAGTCCGCACCAGCGAGGTGATGCCTTGACGAGCCTTAACCACAATGCATTCGATTCTGCTGCCTTTCTGGCAAGTGCCGGGCTTGGCCGAAGAATTATCGAGTTGAAGCCTAGGCAGACATTCTTTTGCCAGGGAGACGCAGCAGACTCCGTATTTTACCTGCAGAAAGGCCGAGCACGACTCACCGTTGTCTCCGAGAACGGCAAGGAGGCCACGATCACCCTTCTATGTGCTGCTGACTTTGTTGGAGAGGAATCTCTCGCTGCCATTGTGGGATTGCATCTGGCGACCGCTACTGCCGTCAGTTCCTGCACAGCGCTCAAGATTGGCAGAGATGAAATGATTCGCGTGATGCATGATGAGCCAGCCTTTGCTGACGTATTCCTCAAGTTCCTGCTGGTTCGCAGCATGCGAACCCAGGCTGATCTCGTCGATCAGCTTTTCAACTCCAGCGAAAAACGTCTGGCGCGGATTCTCCTGTTGATGGCAGAATTCGGCAAGCCGGGTTTACCGGAGACCTTTATCCCGTTGATTACGCAACAGACATTGGCGGATATGATCGCCACCACCCGGCCCCGCGTGAGCTTCTTTATGAATCGCTTTCGCAAGCTTGGTTTTATAAGCTACAACGGCCGAATCCAGGTGCATAAGTCGCTGCTCAATGTGGTCTTGCTCGACCAGTTACCAGATCACAACGCCGAGAAGCCACCAATCCCATTTCCCAAAGCACTTCGTAAGCCCTCTATTACGAAGGTCAAGACAATTAGACGTAAGCCGTCTCGGCGGCTTCGGAGTGGTTAAGGTACCGAAAAGTCCGAGCCAGAATCCCTTCTGAGCTTTCGGCACACGAGCTTTGTTCAGCGTATGCTGAAGAAAGACTCGGTTTTCCCCTTCTCGCCTTCGGCACTCCATGTTTCGCTTCAGACGAGCATCTTCCAAGCAAACAACCGAACGACTGGAGCTGCCATGAGCCTGATAAAGAAAGCCGACGTAAAGAATCACCTTTCAGCTCGCCACCGCACCGAGATACATCTGGCGCGCCCGGAAGGCCAGTCAGATGCAACTGGTTTCGCACATGAGGAATCCGAGAGCGAAGATCCCAAAGCGACCGATTCGGTTGAGAATCCGCTCAATATCCCCTCCACAAGCGAGCCAGAAACCGCTCCAATTGTTACCTCCAAAAGCGCAAAAGCGTGATGTTGCATTCGATCTTTTTGCGCACCCGGTGTATCCTTCCGGATCGTGTTAACCCGCTCAAAGAGTCCTTTTGTGACAGTTGGGACCAGGTCGAGAAGATCGACGCATCGGATTTCGATGTGATGATCCGTCGAGCAGGCTGGCACTTTATGTGGGTGCAGGGATCCTGTTCGCGACGCGCTTATGGATCGACAGAAGAGAAGGCGACGCACCGAGCTTTGGCCCGTGCGCTGAGAGGAATCGCCGGACGTTTCAACGCAGCGGAGTTTGATTCTCTTCGCATCACGCGTTTTCCAGGCTTCTACATCGCGAACGTCACCATGGAAGCCCGGCAGATTCAGCAAAACACATCGTTGGATATCGTCGACGATGGTCATCCGCGAGCAATTCTCGCACGATAAACCGACTGCCGGGAAAACGATAGCCAAATCCTGAACTATGTCCGCATGTGGTTGGTGCAATGCGTCGTGCACAGAGCGGAAGCAATACTGAAAGCAGGAAAAGATGTCCTTTCCAAACACAATGAATACCGCAAGCCCAGTCCAGGGATCCCTTCCAGCACCTTCGTTCTCCGTCCCACTAGAACCGAGTACCCTGCCTCTGCCTACGCGCATTGCATTTGTTGGAAACTATCTGCCGCGTGAATGTGGTATCGCAACATTCACGACCGACCTCTGCAACGCTCTCACGAGCGAATTTGGACAAGGGCGGCTCTTTGCGATTCCAGTCAACGACCCGGAATCCAGCTACGAATATCCCGAGCAGGTCCGCTTGGAACTAGCCCAGGAGGATATCGGGTCCTATGAGCGGGCCGCGGAGTTCCTCAACTTCAATGGCAACGATCTCGTCTGTCTGCAGCATGAATATGGCATCTTCGGAGGCGCCGCCGGCCGCTACATCCTGGCTCTGCTACGCAAATTGAAGATGCCGCTGGTGACGACACTACACACAGTGCTACGCGAGCCGGATGCAAATCAACGCATCGTGCTCGAGGAGATTGCGCAACTCTCCGATCGCCTTGTTGTGATGAGCGAATTGGCGGCTCAGCTTCTGCGCGATGTGTATGCGGTCCCGGCCGGAAAGATCGATGTGATCCCGCACGGTGTACCGGACCTTCCGTTCATGGATCCCAACTATTTCAAGGACAAGTTCGGCACCGAAGGCAAGTCTGTCTTGCTGACCTTTGGTCTCTTATCGCCGAACAAGGGGATTGAGAACGTGATTCGGGCGTTGCCGGCAATTCTGGCACGCCATCCAAACGTAGTCTATATCGTTTCCGGAGTGACGCATCCGCACATCCGGCGACGTGAAGGGGAGCGCTACCGCGAAAGCCTGCAGGCGCTTGCCGAACAGCTCGGCGTCAGCGATCACCTGATCCTCAACAATCGTTTTGTGAGTGCAGAAGAACTCGTGGAGCATGTCGGCGCTGCGGATATCTACATCACCCCTTATCGGCAGGAAGCGCAGGTGGTCTCCGGCACGCTAGCCATTGCGCTTGGAGCAGGCAAAGCGATCATCTCCACACCGTATTGGCATGCAAAGGAACTGCTTGCTGAAAAGAGGGGCGTCATCGTTCCTTTTGAAAGACCCGACGCCATCTCCGAGGCAGTTCTCGCTCTCCTCGCGAATGACGCAGAGCGCCATGCGATGCGCAAGAGAGCCTATCTCCACTCCCGCGGAACAACCTGGCCGAAGACGGCGAAGGCCTACATGGCCAGTTTTCAGCGTGCACGGTTCGAGCGCTCGTTGCAGCCGAAGGCCACCCACCCGGACGATTTGGTTATGATCCCGGCAGAGTCTGAAGATCGGCTGCCAGACCTCGACACCCGCCATCTTTTGACCATGACCGACGACACCGGCATGTTGCAGCACGCTATCTTCTCTGTGCCTAATTCGCGCGAAGGCTATACAACAGACGACAATGCTCGCGCGCTGATTGTTTCCACTCGGCTAGAAGATGTGGACGAATCCAGGGCACCTCAATCTCTCTCGGCGATATCTCGCTTTTCTCTGGCTAGCGTTCAATGCCGATGCGGGGCGCTTCAGGAACTTTCTTAGCTACGACCGTAATTGGCTGGAGCAGGTTGGTTCGGAAGACAGCCATGGCCGTGCTCTTTGGGCTTTGGGAACTGTCCTGGGTCAATCTCAGAATGCCGGACTACGCGGGGCTGCAGGAAGGCTCTTCGAGGCCGCGGTTCCTTCCGCCATGATGTTTACAAGCCCGCGCGCGTGGGCCTTTAGTGTGCTCGGAATGCAGGCATATCTTGGACGCTTCCCTGGAGACAGAGCGATTCAAAACCATCGCAACGCGCTAGCTGATCGCCTGCTGGATATTTATGAACGAAGCTCCAATGGTGCATGGCGTTGGTTTGAGAAGAGCCTCTCCTACTCGAACGCGAGGTTGCCGCAGGCGCTCATTCTGGCCGGGTGGCACAGTAACAACAAGAGAATGATTGCCGCAGGAGTCGAGTCGCTGGAATGGCTTCTTGCGGCGCAGCATCGCGACGACGCGATGATGTTTGTGCCTATCGGTTCCAGCGGAACCTTCAGCGAAGGCAAAGAGAGGCCCCGTTTTGATCAGCAACCGGTCGAAGCATGCGCCACGATCTCCGCATGTCTTGAGGCATACAGACTCACGCAGGATGAGCATTGGCACGCTGAAGCACATCGCGTATTCGGTTGGTTCCTCGGCAAGAACGACCTCCGAGTAGTGCTGTACGATGCCACAACAGGCGGATGCAAGGACGGACTACATCCAGATCGCGTCAACGAGAACCAGGGAGCCGAATCTACGCTCTCCTTCCTGATGGCACTGCTTGACATGCAGGCATCATCTAAAACCAGCGCAGAAGAAACGTACCCCGAAATGAGTGTTCCTGTTGAGTCTGAAGACTGTCCCAGTTCCGTTTCATGATTCAGTCGCTGTCGAATCCACCGAAACTCCACTCCTCACGCGCTATAGTCATAACCCGATTCTCAGCAGGGACCATTGGCCTTATGCGATCAACAGTGTTTTCAATGCTGGGGCTGTGCGACTCGCGGATGGAGACACATTGCTGTTGTGTCGCGTAGAGGACCGGCGCGGCATTTCGCATCTTTGCGCTGCACGTTCTGCCAACGGAATCGACGGATGGCGCATCGACCCGGGACCTACGCTGGTTGCAAACCCGCGTGAATATCCTGAGGAAGTCTGGGGCATCGAAGATCCGCGAATCACATACGTCCCAGAACTCGAGCAATACGCAGTGGCGTACACATCGTTTGCTCGCGGTGGTCCTGGAGTCTCGCTGGCCCTTACGAAGGACTTCCGAACGTTTGATCGATATGGCGTGATCATGCCTCCCGAAGACAAAGATGCCGCATTGCTGCCGCGGAGAATCAACGGCTACTGGGCCATGATCCATCGTCCCGTAACTACTCTGGGAGCCCACATGTGGATTTCGTATTCGCCGGATTTGAGGCACTGGGGCAGCCATAAAGTCATCCTGGAAGCACGACGCGGCGGATGGTGGGATGCAAACAAGATCGGGTTATGTTCCCCGCCGATCGAGACACCAAAGGGATGGCTGATGATTTATCACGGGGTACGGCAAACGGCTTCGGGAAGCATCTATCGCCTGGGCCTCGCACTCTTCGATCTGGAAAGGCCGGATGTTTGTTTGCAGCGGGGAGAATCCTGGATGTTTGGTCCCGAAGCTCCATATGAGCGTAGCGGAGACGTGAACGATGTCGTGTTTCCGTGCGGCCAGACAATTGGAGACGATGGAGACACCATCAATCTATATTACGGCGCAGCCGACTCGTGTGTTGCCCTGGCTACTGGCAGCATCCGCGCCTTTGTCGCGTGGTTGGAAGCGAATCCGAGCTCCGGAGACGGAGTTGCGCGGTGATACATGATGTCAATTCACTGAAAGGAAGTTCCAAATGACGGCTGCAACCACAACCTGGCCAAATTGGCTGCCGCGGGTACTGTGGCTCCGACGAGTTTGCCCTTGCTGCGACTCGGTTCAATTCAAACCCGGTGAGTTGCATGCGTTTGACGGCCTATGCGCCATGTTTGCTCTTCGTCCGGTTCGTTGCATGTTTTGCTGGCGGCGCTATTACTGGTTCTCCCTCCGAGGCCCAGCATGAGCATTCTGATATCGGAATGGATTCACACATCGAACGACCTTCTACGACGCCTTCTGGCGAAGCACGCCACGGCAGCTCCGAACTATCAAATCATTTCGCAAAGCGCCGAGGACGTGCAGAACGTCGAAAATGCACCGGCCGTCCAAGGCGATTTGTGTCCTGCATGTGCGGAGTAATTCAGAAATGCGCTCTCCAAAATTGCTTCGCCGGCGAACTTTACGGGGCCGCCTCTAATGATCTTCAGCGCATAGCTATGTTGATAATGTCGCTTGACAATTTCAGGATCCTAGACCGTTTATCTGCATAAAATCCGGCGGTATACCCCAAGTCAGTTGTTGGAAGTTCCTGTGTCGATTACCATGAAGTCTCTAGCTTCGGGGCTCTGAAGTGAGCCCAGTTGTTTAAGTAATCTCCGATGTTCGAGCCACAAGCGGGCGGAACGAGATTGCGAGTTTCCGAATGGATCATCCCCCATACGATCCACACACAGACTTCAAAGTCGACTTGCGCTTCGAGATATTGCTCACAGAACTGTCGACGCGCCTGGTTGGAGTCACATCATCATCTCTCGATGACGAGATCATCAACGCCCTGCAGCAGATTGTTCAGGCAATGGATCTGGATCGCAGCACATTGACTCAACTGGAGGGTAGCGAGCGATTTGTTGTGACCCATGCCTGGCACTTGCCGGGCCACGAGCCATTTCCAGGATTTGACGTTAAGGACTTACCGTGGATGTCGAGCGCCGCGGCGCGGGGAGAGACGGTATGCTTCGCGCGCATTGACGATCTGCCCGAAGAAGCGGCGCTGGAGAAAGAAGCTGCCCGGCGATTTGGGCCGTGTTCAAACGCGAATTTCCCCGTCAAGGTCGGCGGGAAAGTAATTGGAGCGATGGCTTTCGGCACAGTGCACCGGGAGAGGGAGTGGCCGGTTACCATCGTGAATCGCCTGCGGCTCTTTGTTGAAATGATCGGGAGTGCCATCGCTCGCACGCGAGCAGAGGAGGCAACGCGAGAAGCTCTCGATGAGGTGCGTCGCTTGCACGACCAGCTCTACCGCGAGAACGTATGCCTGCAGCAGGAGGTCAGAATTGTCCATGGCCAACATCACGGTCTGGTCGGCCAGAGCGTTGCGCTTCGCCATGTCTTGGAACAGGTTGAACAGGTGGCGGCAACCGCCGCCAGTGTGCTTCTGATCGGCGAGACAGGCACGGGAAAGGAAGTGATCGCATCCGCTATTCATGAACTGAGCCCGCGTCGCTCGCGCCCCATGGTGCGCGTGAGTTGCGCTGCAATCCCAGAGACTCTTATCGAGAGCGAGTTGTTTGGTCGCGAGAAAGGAGCCTACACAGGCGCGCTCTCGCGGCAAGTCGGCCGCTTCGAATTGGCTGATGGCTCAACACTGTTTCTGGACGAGGTAAGCGAACTGCCGCTCGAGGTGCAGGTAAAACTATTGCGGGTTCTGGAGCAGCGGCAGGTACAGCGTCTGGGTAGCTCAAAGACCACATCAGTGGATGTGCGGATCATAGCTGCTACCAACAAAGACTTGGAGAAGGCTATCCGCGAAGAGAGATTTCGCAGTGACCTCTACTATCGATTAAATGTGTTCCCAATCACGATTCCACCGCTTCGGGAACGTCCCGATGACATCCCATTGTTAATCCAGTCGTTCGTGAATGAATTCGCAAGAGCGTTCGGCAAGCGCATCGACTCCATCGACGACGAAAGCATCGATTCGCTGCAACGGTTCACGTGGCCCGGTAACATTCGCGAATTGCGTAATGTGGTGGAGCGGGCAATGATATTGGCCAGTGGCCCAAGACTTTTCATGAGCCCGCCGAGCGTTTCATCCGATGACGCGGCTGCAAGTCTGCTCCTGAGTGATACTGAGCGGGAGCATCTGCGCAGTGTACTGGAAATGACCGGCTGGCGTGTCCGCGGAAAAGATGGGGCAGCCGAGATCCTGGGAATTAAGCCGACCACTCTTGATTCAATGTTAATAAGGCTCGGCATCATTTCCAAGGGAAAGCGTCGAGCTGATTGATATTCGATCCACCTCCGACCTCTCGGAGGCCCCTCCGACCTGTCGGAGTTGAATCCGATAGCAGTAACACAGATTTCAGCCTTTCGGGTTCGGCGTAAGCCTCTTGGCCCCAGCACATCAGGCCCCCAATCTGACCGCCCGCTGTCCTTTGGCTCTCTGATTGCAATTAGACGTAACGTGTATCAGGTCAATTTGAGACTCGTGGCCCGACCTCGACGCGCAGTAGAAATGATCAAAGCGCTGCGATCCATTACGTTCGCAGCGCGTGTGGAACCTGGATTCATCTCAAGCCGAATCTACCAGGAAGTTGGCAATCCGGATGCGCTCTGTCTGGAACAAGACTGGTCCAGCGAACCAGAACTCAAGTCACACATTCGTTCGAGTTGTTTCACCGACCTGCTGATGCTAATGGAAACCGCCATCGAAACCCCAATGCTGGAGGTTCACTCAGTTTGCGAATCACGCGGTTTGGAGTACGTCGAAACAGTTCGCTTCGGTCCCAACTAGTCACGGCCGGAGAGTATGTAAGCCCTCAAATGCCGAGATTCGCGATGTGCGGAAGCACGGTGCCCTTTTGTGGAAAAGCGAAATGCAAGATGGGCATGTGTCGCGGCTTCGATTTGACTCGCGGGGAGAAATCAGTTGCAAACTGTCCTGCTATCTACGCTTCACTAGGGCGTGCTGATCGCCGAAGAAATATGGGCACCGCCTCGGTTTCTGATTCGGGTGCAGGGCGTACTGGAGATATTTGGGTTACTTTTTGCTGGTCCTCATCGGAATCGAATTGCTGGAGACGCTTAAGGCTTACTTCAAGAAGGACGTCATCCATGAACGTGTCGTGCTGGAGGTTGCGCTCATCGCCATGGCGCGGAAGGTCATTATCGAAGAGCCGAACACCGTATCGAGCTTGACATTGGTGGGGGATCGCGGCCCTGATCCTTGCTTTAGCCGTTGCGTTTTATTTTGAGCGGCAGGCGAAAAGAGAACCCGTCCTCGACTGAGGCAGACACAGAAACCTCAAACGAAATCCGCGACCAGTTCGACAACACAAACGGACAGGTAGCAAAAGGAGATCACGCGATTAGCTAGAGCTACTTTACTCACAGCCTCGCTTTTGGTCTGCAGGGTGGCTGAGACGAGCAAAACGAAAGGTATGGCTGGCACACAGTCTTGTGTTTCGGTCGGCAATTGAAATTGCATCCAGAGAGGAGAAAGGTATGTTGCAGAAAACTCGCAAGGCAGTTGTGGTGATCGGACTTGGCTTCATGCTGACTTTGACCGCATTCAGTGTCGCGGCACAAGAGGTGACGAGCGACGCCATGCCCGGAGTAGACTTCTCAAAATTCCACACCTACAAGTGGGTCACCGTGGAAGGCGCGAAGTACCCGAATCAGATTGTGGACCAGCAGATCAAGAATTCGATCGATGCCCAGTTGGCAGCGAAAGGCCTGACCAAAACGGACGGCGACAATGCCGACCTCCATGTTGCCTATCAAGTGGGGATGCAACAACAAACGCAATGGAACGCGTACGGCATGGGCGGTCGATGGGCAGGCGGGATGGCCTCCGCCCAAAGCTCGACCATCAATATCGGGACCCTCGTCCTTGATATGTATGACCCGTCGGCTAAGCAGCTTGTCTGGACTGGCCGCGCGACCAAAACAGTGGATCCAAGCAAGAACCCCGAGAAGAATCAGAAAAATCTAGACAAAGCGATGGCCAAGCTACTGAAGAACTATCCGCACAAGCCCTAGCTCCATGGGACACTTGCACACTCTGCCATGTTTGGCAGGTAAGAAATGGTTTCATCGCCCATGCAAGGCCGTTGAGGTCGCCTGCAGAAAGGCAGGTATGCGGATATGAAGATAGGGTGCAAGCCGCCAAGGTCGCGCAAGCGGGCCAGCAGTAGCCCGATGGCACAGACGAGCGGTACCGTTCGGAAATATTGATCTGCGGTCGTGCCTCCGACCCTTCGGAGTCTCCTCCGGCCTGTCGGAGTTGTTCCGTCGCGGCAAGGTGAGCCAGCGTCCTTGCGCTTGCGGTAAGCCCGTAGGCCGTAGCGACTTATTCAAATGTCGATTGTGCCCTCTGGTTGGCCCATCGATTGCGACTGTTCATCACGTGGCCTTGGTTAACCAAAGCGTGTTGAGGATCGACTGTCGAGGAGAGAAACATGAGGTTGCTGAGTCGTGTCTGTAAGATCACTTGTTTGTTTATCTCGGTCTTGGCGCTAACTCTAGTAGGTGGAACGCAGGCTCAGGATCAGCACCCGATTCTGGATCAGGCGGCCGCCAAGGTAATTCAGAAATATCAGAACTCCACTTGCCAACAGTTGTGGATGCAGAAAGTGGAAAAGGCACCTCCGACACCCCAGCAACAAAAGGCAATTCAATTTCTGAAGAGCGACCCGCAGATGCGCATGCTCTTTATTAACAAGGTCGCGGCTCCCATCGCCAACAAGATGTTTGAATGCGGAATGATTCCATAACAGGGCTGATGTCCTAGCCCTTCATTCCCTTTGATCTCAGAGGGCTCTTGCGTTCAAGTTTAGTCGTTCGGTGCGTGCCACAAAGCGCACACGAATTACCGGAAGATGCTTTAAGTCTGGAGGAGTAAGAGATTCTAAAACCTCATCGACATTGAGGATATCGGCGACCGGCTCAACACGAGATCAGTCGCGCAGGGCGTGCGGATCGTCGTAGGTTACGTGGAGCAGTCGTTATGTGTGCAGAGAGTGGAACGCTGAAGCAGAGAGTCGTTCACGAGCTCAAGGAATTTCTTCTGATCTCGCTTTATCTCTGGGTGGTCTTCGGGATGTTTGTACTGTACAAGTCAGTCATCCTGGCCAGCGTGGGCCACCATGAGGTGGATTTCGTCGCGAATGGTTTCGCACTGATCAACGCGCTGGTGCTCGCAAAGTTCATGTTGATTGCGCGCGCATTCCACCTGGGGGAGCAAGCGAACGATGCGCCTCTCATCTATCCGACTCTCTTGAAGTCCGCACTGTTTGCCGTGGTGCTCGGTTGTTTCAAGATTCTGGAGGATGCCGCAGTCGGCTACTTTCATGGCAAATCTTTCGCGGACAGCATTTCCGATCTTGGCGGGGGCTCGTTGAAGGCGATTCTGACTCTGGTCGGAATCCTCTTCGTGACTCTCATTCCTTTGGTCGCATTCGGCGAGGTGAACAGGGTTCTTCACGAGGGAAGATTGAGACAGCTGTTTTTTCACCATCGTGATGCGGAGATGTCCCGCGAACCGCAAAGGCGCTGATTGGGGCCGAAGAGGCTTCTATACGGAGAACATTCGTTATGAGAAACGGATCATCGAAACTTATCAGGATCTCTCTTGCATTCTTTCGGTTTTCGGCGAGCGCGGCGTTTGCGATGCTGGTCGCGGCTCAGAATCCTGAAATGCAACAAAAGATTGCCGAGGTGAAAGAGGCCGCGGCCATGAACAAGCAGGCTCTTGCGCAATACACATGGGTCGAGCAAGACACGATCATCCTGAAGGGCGAGCAGAAGAAGCAGGAGCAATTTCAGGTTCGTCTTGGACCTGACGGCAAGCCGCAAAAGACTCCGTTGGATGCGCAGGCACCAGAAGCAAGCAGCGGGCACCAAGGACGGCTGAAGGAGCACATTGTCGAAAAAAAGAAAGAGGAGTACAAGGAATACGCCGACCAGATGAGGGAACTGATTCGGCAATATCTCCCACCGGACAAGGGTGCGCTTGAGCAGGCCCACCAGAAGGGAAACATCATGGTAGGTGCGGAGCCAAGTTCACCGGGACAGTATCGCGCGGTGATTTCCAACTACATCAAACAGGGCGACAAGATGACTTTGGTGATGGATAGGACTCAGAAGAACATCGTGCGCCTGTCAATCGCAACTTATCTGAACGATCCGAAGGATGCGGTCAATGTGGACGCGGTGTTCAGCCCGATTCCAAGCGGCCCGAATCATGTGTCATCTGCGACGATCAACGGAGTCAGCAAGCAACTGACCATATCGGTCCAGAACAGCAACTACCAAAAGCTCTAGATACGGCGCGCAAGCCGCTCAGACCACTGGCACGCCAGGTTCGCCCGATGCCACCACGGCCATCGACGGCAGATATCTGGCCTTCACCGCCGCAAAAGCTCGACGGCCTGTGGATGCCGGTCGAGCGACCGCTACAACCCGCGCCGGCATTGACTGGTCCGCATGAACGCTACTCGCAAGCGATTTGAATGTCGCTGTGCGATCGCTAAGGTTTTCTTCAGCTCAAAGGAGGAGCTTAAGGATATGACACGGAAAAACATTATGAGCGCCATTATGTTTGGGACAGCTTTGTTCGTCGGAGCGTCCGCGTCAGCCCAAGACCGGTTCGAGGCCTTCGGTACGTATTCCTATCTGCATTTCAGCCCCACGATCGGCGGTGTCCCTTCCCGCAGCTTCAACGGAGGAGGCGGCGGAGTTGCCGTCAACTTTGCCAAGCTCTTTCAAATCAAGGCTGATTTTCAGGGCTACGGGAGCACAACGCTCACTAAAGTTGTTCCCGCTACTGTGATTTTGCCCGGAGGCGGAGTCATTCCAGCGGGAACCTATTCCTCTTCAGCAAGCATGTTTACCTATTTGTTTGGACCCGTAGTGCGTATTCCTCTCCCGGTAGTGAAGCCTTTTGGAGAAATACTGTTCGGCGGATCGAATACCGCTGCCTACACCAACCTGGAGAATGCAATCAATGCTGGCGGGGGAACTATCGGCATTTCGCCCAATCAGCACCCGTTCACTATGGCAGTCGGCGGTGGCATAGATATCTCGGTTTCTCACAGAATTTCAATTCGACCGGGCGAATTCGATTATGTGCTGACAAGATACTCGAACCCGCTGACCAGTACGAACAATCAAAACAATTTTCGCTTTCTCGCCGGTGTGATTCTCAAGTTCTGACTCCGGTGGCAGTGGTGCAGCAAACCATCTGGACCCGAAGCCGAAGTTACGCATCCAATCGCTCATGCTGATGACGGTCCCCACTTCGATTTGCCTTCATCGCAGAGCGCCTGAGTGAGTGTGCCGGTCTGCTCCGGGAATCGCAGAGTGCATGCGAGTCAGCCCAAGGTCAAATGAGGTATAAAAATGCCACAAAATCAGGAATCCACCAGACTTAAGGATGCACGCAACCCGAATACCCCATGGAAAAAGTGGGGCCCTTACCTCAGCGAGCGGCAGTGGGGTACAGTTCGTGAAGACTACAGCCCCGGTGGAGACGCCTGGGATTACTTCACCCATGATCAGGCACGATCGCGCGCGTATCACTGGGGCGAAGATGGCCTGGCCGGCATCAGCGACGATAAGCAGTTTCTGTGCTTCAGTCTAGCTCTGTGGAACGGCAAGGATCCAATCCTCAAGGAGCGCGCGTTCGGCCTGACGAATAGCGAGGCCAATCATGGCGAAGACGTCAAGGAGTATTACTTCTATCTCGACAGCACGCCAACGCACTCGTACATGAAATACCTGTACAAATATCCGCAAGCCGAATTTCCATATCTCAATCTGATTGAAACGAACAGGAGTCGCAATCGCGGGGACTTCGAGTACGAGCTTTTGGATACAGGCATTTTCAAGGACGATCGTTATTTCGACGTTTTTGTGGAATATGCCAAACAGGACCCAGAAGACCTTCTCGTTCAAATCACCATCGCTAATCGCGGGCCTGATCCGGCTACATTGCATGTCCTTCCGACTCTGTGGTTTCGCAATGTCTGGACTTGGTGGCCAGGTGCACAAAAGCCCTCGCTGAAGCAGGTTTCTGGTCAGAAGGGCGTGAATGCCGTCGCGGTGTCACACGCCGATTTGGGTGAGCGGTATCTATACTGCGACGGAGATGCCTCTCTGCTGTTCACTGAAAACGAGACAAACAACGAGCGCGTCTTTGGGAGGCCCAACGCCTCTCCATACGTCAAAGACGGAATCAACAACTTCGTAGTCCAGGGAAATCAGAACGCCGTCAACCCGGCCAAGACAGGAACGAAGTGTGCCGCCCATTACCAGTTGAATGTGGCTGCAGGGAAGACATCCACGATTCGTCTACGCCTCACCAATCTTGCTCCCAATGCCGTCGGCGATCCTTTCAGGACTTTTGGTTCAACCATGCAGACGCGGCATGCTGAAGCCGATGAGTTCTACAAGTCCGTTACTCCGCCACGCGTCAGCGCGGATGAGGCACTCGTTATGCGGCAAGCGCTGGCCGGAATGCTCTGGTCGAAGCAGTTCTTCTTTTTCGATGTCGATAAATGGCTCGAAGAACACGGCGTTGACGCGAAGAAGCCAGGCTCACCCCATATGCGAAACAGTCAGTGGTATCACATGCTCAATCAAAACATCATTTCGATGCCCGACAAATGGGAGTATCCCTGGTATGCTGCCTGGGATCTGGCATTCCACACTGTCGCGCTCTCCGCCGTCGATACGGATTTCGCCAAGGAGCAGCTCGACCTGATGTTGCAGACATCCTTCCTGCATCCGACGGGGCAGATTCCAGCCTACGAGTGGAATTTCAGCGACGTCAATCCGCCGGTTCACGCCTGGGCCACGATCTTCAATTACCGTACGGAACAAGCCCTGTGTGGAAAAGGGGATCTCGAATTCCTTAAGCGGTCCTTTGCGAAACTGATGCTGAATTTCAGTTGGTGGGTCAATCGTAAAGACCGCTCGGGCAAGAACCTGTTTGAAGGCGGCTTCCTGGGACTGGACAATATCGGCGTCTTTGACCGCAGTTCGCCACTGCCCACTGGCGGCTACCTCGAGCAGGCGGACGGTACCGCATGGGTTTCAATGTTCTCGCAGAACATGCTGGAAATCGCAGTGGAACTAGCATCCCACGACAACCAGTATGAAGACATGGCTATAAAGTTTGCTGAGCATTTTATTTGGATCGCGAACTCCATGAATCAGGCCGGCTCACAGGGCATGTGGGACGAGGAGGATGGTTTCTACTACGACGTGCTCCGTCTCCCCGATGGCAGTTCCGAGCGGCTCAAGGTGCGTTCCATGGTGGGCCTGCTCCCGTTGTGCGCCACGACCGTGATCGAACCATGGCAGCGCGAACGAGTGCCTCGTGCGATGAACGCGCTGCTGGAACTCGTGAAACGCATGCCAGAACTTCGCAACAGCATTCATCCAACCGGGCCTGGACATCTTGGGTATGGAGAGCGCGGTATCGCTGCGCTCGTGAATCCAGACCGGCTGCGCCGCATTCTTTCGCGCATGCTCGACGAGAACGAGTTCCTCAGTCCTTACGGCATTCGAGCACTTTCCCGCTACCATAAGGACCATCCCTATGTCCTCCAGGTTAATGGCAGGGATTACTGCGTGGACTACTTGCCGGCTGAATCGAATACCGGCATGTTCGGAGGCAATTCCAATTGGCGAGGCCCCATATGGATGCCGGTAAATGCGCTCTTGATCCGCGCGCTGTTGTCCTATTACCTCTATTACGGCGACAGTTTCAAGGTCGAGTGTCCCACTGGCTCTGGCAAGATGATGAACCTGTTTCAGGTAGCCCGGGAGATTTCCAACCGCCTGACACGAATCTTTCTGGCCGATAAGTCGGGCCGGCGACCCGTCTATGGGGGGACCGAGAAGTTTCAGACTGACCCTCATTGGAAGGATTACCTCCTGTTCTTCGAGTACTTCCACGGAGACAACGGCGCAGGTCTCGGAGCCAGCCATCAGACCGGATGGACGGGCGTCGTCGCTAAACTGATTGACCTCTTTGGACGTCTGGACGAGCGCCAGATGTTGGAACAAGGCAGAGAAGGTGCCTTTGCGAAACAGCCGACTGCCGCAAGCGACAAGAAGCAGCCGACAGCCGCATAGTGACCGGCAATTCATGGAGGCGGTGGTCGCACCTCCTTGCTTTGGCCCGAGTTCTTTTCGGAGGGCATCGTTGGTAACGTTGGACGCACCACCAGCAACATGGATTCCTGGGCGGAGTCGGGCTGGCTGTGTCGTTCTCGCACCCTCACTTGCACTATCCGAACGACTCAGGCTCCGAAGACGGGCTCAACTCTTGGGTGACTGGGTAGCAACCGCCCGTGGCGGCATGGACAGTAATGCTTCTCCCTCGTTCCGCTGATACTGTGAGTGGCCATTGATCTGTTAAACGTTCATGGTTACGTCTGTGCGGATGAATTGGCGGAGGCGCGTCCGAAAGGAGTGGAAGGCTCAGTTGGAAGGTCGTACCTTTGCCCAGATGGCTGGATACGGAGAGTTCTGCATTGTGCATTTCAGCGATCCATTTCGCGATGGCTAACCCCAGCCCGCTCCCCTCGATCTGGCTGCGCGATGGATCGGCGCGGTAAAACCGATCGAATATACGCGGAAGGTCAGTTTCAGCGATGCCCGCGCCATTGTCTGTGATTACAACTGTGGCTCTTCCGTTGTTCGCGCTCAAAGCTACGTCGATTCGCCCTGAGCTCTGCGTATATTTGAGGGCATTGTCGAGAAGGATCCAGAGCAGCCTTCGTAGTGCAGAGAAGTCACCGAGAACCATCACAGTCAGATCTGTTCCCAGGGGATCAAAGAAGGCGAGGTTGCGTTCAAGAGCGAGCGGACGAGCCATTTCGCAAGCTTGCTGCACGGCATCGGCGAGATTGAGAGGTTCCATCACTATTCCGCCACGATCTGCGTCGGCACGCGCCAGCGTCAGCATTTCTTCGAGCAGGATTGCGGCCTTGGCGGCCTCTTCAACGATATCTTCAAATGCCTTACGGCTGGCTTCGTCGGCTTTCGGATTGCGTAGCGCCACCTCCGCGACCGTTCGCACGAACGATAGCGGGCCGCGCAATTCGTGGGAGGCGTCGCCCGTAAATTGCTTGATCTGCTTTACAGCTGAATCCAGACGCACCAGCATCGCGTTGAACGTATCGGCGAGTCGATCCAATTCATCTCCGTTGTGCGTTGCCGGCAGTCGCTCAGCCAGGTTGCGAATGCTGATGGATCGGGCAGTTGCCGTGATCCGGTCCACCGGTCGCAACGCCCTTCGGCTCAGCCAGTATCCACCCGCCGAAGAAATTAGCAACAGCACCGGGACCGACGCAATCAGCCCCTCCCAGAATCGATTCAGCACTAACAGGTTTCCGCTAGCCGGGGCCGCAGAGGCCAGGACGAGTTTGTCGTTGCCTAGAATGAATGGACGTTCCAGCACCCAATAAGGCTGGGCTCCAGAATCAATCTGCATGAATAATTCCTGAGAGGCCGCCGGAAACGTAGGCCAATCAAATGCCCTTGCAGCAGCAGATGGAGAGGGAAGCGCTCGTGAACCATCTGATCTGAAAATCTCAGAGAGCCCGTTTCCTGTAGCATGCGCAAAGTCTTTGAACTCCTGATCCCTGTCCGCGGGATCTTCGTCCTTGGTCTGCTTCAGTAAATCCTGCAATCGTTCGAGCCGGCGAGCGAGCGTGGAGTACCGTTCTTCAGTAAGAGTCCGCTTAAGGTTGAGCCACATGGCGGATCCAAAGGCAAGCGATCCAAGCAAGAAGATGCCTGTGAACCAGACTGTAAGCCTGAGAGAAATCGATGCTCTTTTCATTGAGTCCCGCCGGTGCGCAACGAATAACCCACTCCTCGAATCGTATGGAGCAATTCGGGTTCACCTGCCTGCGTGATCTTGGAGCGAAGCGCGCGAATGAAAACATACAGGCTGTCGTAGCTAACTTCGGCTTCGTTGCTCCAACCTTCAGCTATGAGCACGGCATGAGGAACCACGGAACGCGCTCTCCGGATGAGTACGGCAAGCAGGGCGCATTCTGTGCGCGTCAGAGACGCGACGCGCTCGCCCCGCTGCAACTCATATTGGTGAGGCTTGAACACCAGATCCTCAAAGCACAATTCCTGGGGCGAAGGGGTTGAAACGCGGCGCGACGCGGCTCTGAGTTTTGCCAGCAAAACATCGAGCGCAAAGGGCTTTGTAAGGTAGTCATCGGCACCGGCATCGAGGCCGGATACCATATCCCGCATCGAATCCCGCGCGGAGACGATTATGGTTTGTGTGGAGACCTGTGCCTTCCGGAGCCTGCTGATCACGGTGAAGCCGTCCATACGCGGCAGCATCACATCCAACAGAATCAAATCGAATCCCCTCGTCATGCCAAGATGCAGTGCCTCTTCTCCGTCATAGGCGAGCTTCACCTTGTAGCCTTCGCGCTCAAGCGCCATTGCAAGATGCCCGGCAAGGCTGCGCTTGTCTTCGACGATCAGAACATGCATGAGTTGATTCCTGAGCTCATGCTATTGGGAGATTGTCAATTCTCCGTGAATACCCATTCTGAATGGCTCATTCCTTAGATTGAGCTAAGACTGGCTCTCCATAATGACTGCAAAGCTGACCCACCTGCAGCACGCAGAAACGAGTTAGGAGAAATCATGATGTCAGTCAAATCAAGAAAATGGATCTCTCGCACCGTCGGATTGCTAATATCTGTAAGCCTTTGCTCATCATGGACCAGTGCGCAAACCGTTAAGCCCATAATTGCAGGAAACTTCGCGGAAAGCTCCCCTGCTGCGCTCAGGACTCTGCGCGCGGCGCCAATCTCGGTCGATGAGGCGGAGAGCGGTCAGGGCCAGCCCACCGGAAACGGGAGGGTCAGCGGTACTGTCAAGGACACGGCTGGAGCTGTGCTCCAGGGTGCGCAGGTAATCCTGCAGCCGATGTCAGTCATAGTGGTTTCGAATTCACAGGGCGACTATCTGATTTCGAATGTTAAGCCTGGCACATATACCCTATCGATTTCTTATGTTGGCTTCGCAACGTCAGTTGCCAACATCACTGTTTCTGCCGGACAGACGACGACACTGGATGCAACGTTGAGTGTCGGTGCGTCCAGCCAGCAGGTTGAAGTGAATGCAAACCTGGAAGGCGATGCGGTGGAAGTCAACGAACAGCGAACTTCCGAGAACATCCTGAACGTTGAATCCGACACACAGATTCAAAGCCTGCCGAATGCCAACGTCGCGGATGCTATCGGGCGAATGCCAGGCGTGACGCTGCAACGAAACGAGGGCGAGGGACAGTATGTGCAGATCAGGGGCACAGAGCCGAGGTTAAGCAACACCACAATCGATGGAGTCGTTGTTCCCGGACCTGATCCAGAGGTTCGGCAGGTTGACCTCGACACCATTCCCGCCGACCTCGTGGGGGCCGTTGCGATCAATAAAACATTGTCCGCAAACCAGGACGGCGACGCAATCGGTGGATCGGTGGATCTTCAGATCAAGCAGGCAACTTCAGATAAGCCCTCCGTCATGATCGAAGGCATGGATGGGTACACCCCTATTGATAACGGTCGGAAAGCATTCACGATCGACTCGTCCGTCGGCTTCCGTTTCGGTCCGAGCACTCCCCAGGGGAAAAAATTCGGTCTGATGCTCGGCTACAGCTATGACTACAACGGCCGAGGCATCGACGATGTTGAGCCTGTGCCCGATCTGGACGACGGCGGAAATATCACATTCGACAAGCTCTACGTGCAGCAATATCTCTACGACCGCACCCGCTACGGCACTGCAGGCAGCCTGGACTACTAAGCCCAACGCCGACTCTGATTTGTATGTGCACGGGTTATTCTCGAACTTCAGAGACTTTGGCCAGAAATACGCATACCAGCTGAAACCCGGAAAAAAGGACACATATCACACAAGCGTCCGGCGGCCGAATCTGCAGATTGCAGATCTGGCCCTTGGTGGCAACCAGGTTTTCAAGAATTCGTTTCTCAAGTATCAAATCGCAGTGTCCCACTCCCGGTTCGGAGGGGCAGCCGGTAATCCAGGTGCCGCGTTCGGTGGTTCGGCCGGTAAGGACTGTTCTTATGTGCCCGGTCCCAGTGAATTCCGGCCCCAGTACACCTGTGATGTAGCCGGTAATCCCATCTTCGATCCAACCACCTACTCTCTTCAGACTATCGACTTGACCTTTGGGCAGGCAACCCAACTCAACCTGCAGGCGGGTGCTTCCGCGGGATTTAACTATCACGTCGGCTCGCATTTCTCCACCTTCGAATTTGGCGCCCAAATCCGCAATGAACACAAGGGACAGGACGCATACTCGCCCGAATACGATTCAAACAATGGTCCCTCAATGACGCCATATCTCGGCACGTTTACGAATAATCATTTCTATGGCGGAAGCTATCATCTGGGGCCAGTTACCAATTTCGACTTACTTACCGGCGATCTGGCCGCTAATCCCGGCGAATACACTCTGGATGAGGGGACAACGCACCTCCAGTCGGACGCTGCAAACTACAACCTTCAGGAGAGAGTCACAGCCGGCTACCTCATGAATACGATTCAATTGGGACGTTTCCACCTGCAGACCGGTTTGCGCATCGAGGCCACTAATACCTCCAACACCGGCTATCTCGTCGTGAACGACGCGGACGGGAACTATATCTCCACAACTCCTCAATACGGCTCCGGCTCTTACATCAGCCCGCTACCAAGCGTCCAGTTGCGGTACTCAATCGATAACAATTCCGATATTCGTGCAGTCTACGGACGGGGGATTTCACGGCCCGATCCCTACCAGCTGGTGCCGTATATTACCGAGGACCAATCGACCACTCCGTACACGATCAATATCGGAAACACCGCAATCGTTGCGGAATATGCAAACGACTACGACATCCTGTATGAGAGGTATCTGCCCTCCGTCGGCGTGATCGAGGCTGGATATTTCTACAAGCAGATATCGAAACCGATCTATGGGCAGCAATCCATCATCCCGGCGACAGAGTCGCCCTTGTCACAGGCATATGCAGGCGATCTGGTGTTTCAGGAAGTCAATGGGGATCACGCCTACGTACAGGGAATTGAGCTCGCATACCAGCAACGCCTCAACTACCTCCCAGGTATCTTGAGAGGCGCACGTATCAACGCCAATTTCACCTATACAAATTCAACAAACTACAACCTCACCGGCCGCACTGACAATCCGGCTCTCGTCGGTCAGGCCCCGTATTCATGGAACATTGGCCCCGCCTACGCCACCAAGCGCGCATTCGTTACATTTGGAATCTCGCACAATGGAGCAAATATTTATGCGTATCAGTACCAAAGCACTGGACCAGGCGCGGTTCCGTTCGGCGTGACTGGGCCAAATGGCGACAACTACTTCTACGCGCATACGCAGGTGGACGCTAAGGCCTCCTACTATCTGGGTAAGGGGTTTACTGCAATGGCGCTGGGCGAAAATATGAATAATGCCGTTTTCGGGTTTTATAACGGCAGCCCCCAGTACATGGTTCAGCGGGAGTACTATAAGCCAACTTATTCTGGTGGAATCCGTTGGACAAAGCATCACGAGTAAATCTCGAAGAGCGTATCCGGGCCGTCCTCTGCGGCGGCCCGCTGTTTGCATACCCCCTACTGCTTACATACAAAAGAGGAACGCCTTGAGATCCGCTGTTCGGCTTGCCTGGGTTCTAACAATCTGTCTTAGCGCGATGCCGATGGAATTGACGTCGCAAACCGCTTCAGCAACTACCGATGATCAAAACGCGAACTTGAAGTTTGTTGTCTACCTAAGCCGGCACGGAGTCCGCTCTCCCACGGGGAAACCTGCGCAGTACAACTCCTATTCCGCGGGTTTATGGCCGACGTGGGATGTACCTCCCGGGAATCTGACGGCTCATGGTTTCCGTCTGATGCAAATCTTCGGAGCATACGACCGGCTGCAGCTCGCAAGTGAAGGCCTCCTGAGCCCGCGGGGGTGCGAGGACGCGAATCGTGTTGTCATTTACGCCGACTCAGACCAGCGTACTCGGGAAACAGGCAAGGCTCTTGAGTCGGGCCTTTTTCCTAGGTGCAGCACCCCTATGGTTCAGGGTTTGCCGGAGCACACTCCCGATCCGCTGTTTCATTCGTTGGCTGCTGGCACAACCGCAGCACATTCGCAACTCGCCGTTGCGGCGATCGCCGGTCGAATCGGTGGGGACCCCAACAACCTCACGACAATTCACCATGCGCGTCTCAGCGACCTTGACGCCATCCTTGCAAAGTGCGGCGCGCAAGGGGACTCAACGCAGAAACGAAGCTCGATTCTTGAGGTCCCCGCTGTCTTAACGGCAGGCAAGGGGGACCATCCCGTTGAACTTCGCGGGCCATTGAATACGGCCTCGACCTTGACTGAGAATCTTCTGCTCGAATACGCCCAAGGCATGGACAACGCCAGCGTGGGATGGGGTTGTGTGGACGGGGATCATCTCCGCTCCCTCATTGAACTGCATACGGCGGCATCGGACTTTACGCAGCGCACACCGCTGATTGCGCAATTAGAAGCTTCAAATCTCTTGGATCACATTCGCCGCGCAATTCAACAGGCAGCGGGAGGGGGAGCAATTCCGGGTGCGATCAGCAGTCCAACTGACCGTGCGCTTTTCCTTGTCGGCCACGATACCAATCTCTCGAACATCGCTGGGTTGCTGAATCTGACCTGGATCGCGGATGGACGGCGTGATGATACGCCTCCCGGAGCGTCTCTCGTATTCGAGCTTTGGCACTCGCGGGGGAAGAACGCTGATTTCGTACGAGTCTTTTACACGTCCCAAACGCTAGAACAAATGCGATCTGAAACTGCTCTCACGCCGATGAATCCACCGGTACGCGTGCCACTTTTTGTCCCAGGTTGCAGCGGCGAAGATCTCTCCTGCTCGCTGCCGTCGTTCATTCAGACCGTGAGTCATGCGATCGATCCCACCGGCGTCTCGCCCAATTAAGCGGGATGCCACCCGCCAGCCCCCTATCTGTCGCGATAAGAATGACCTAAACCCCGTGTAATCCGATAGTGCACCAGCAGGGTTCGGTACCAAGGTGTGTGTCTCCTATGTACTGATGCTTGTACCGGCTGTTCGTCTTCCGTCAGACTTTCTGAGCAACATATTTTTGAAACGAGTGTTTCAGGGGATAAGTCACAAATAGTCTGGAAAGTCGCAGAAGCTTCAGGGCTTCCTGCGCTCCGGTAGATGGAGAAACCACAATGTCTATTCGCTCAAGTATGCGCGGTCTTGTTCTTGCTCTCTCCGCAGCGGTGCCCACGCTGGTGCTGCCTGTCACGCAGGCTCACGCTGGCGTCTTTATCTCCGTTAATGTTGGCCCTCCAGTGTTGCCCGAATACGCGCAACCTCCCCTGCCAGCGCCAGGCTATATATGGACTCCTGGTTACTGGGCCTACGGGGACGCGGGATACTATTGGGTTCCTGGCGTCTGGGTGCAGCCGCCGAGAGCGGGCGTTCTGTGGACACCCGGCTATTGGGGCTTCGTAGGCAGCGCTTACACATGGCACCCAGGCTATTGGGGCCCGCACATCGGATTCTACGGTGGAGTTAACTACGGATTCGGCTACGGCGGCGTTGGCTTTTTCGGCGGTGAGTGGCGCGGCCGAGTCTTCGCGTACAACAGTGCCGTGGCCAACTTTGGCGGTGTTCACGTCACCAATGTCTACATCGATCGCACGATTGTTGAACGGAATACCATCGTCAACGTGAACCATGTCAGCTACAACGGCGGAGGCGGCATCTCAGTGCGACCCTCTCCCATGGAGATGCAGGTCGAACACGAGCAGCATTTCCAGCCCACATCGAACCAGATGCAACATGAGAACTTCGCGGCGCAGGATCGTTCGCAATTGGCCTCCGTGAACCACGGAGCTCCGGGAACAATGGCCAGCTCGAATGTGAATGCATATCACCAGGTCGCGCAGCAGCACTCACAGTCTCAGCCGATCTCCGCAGCTGACCGTGCCGTGGGCAGCCACTACAACCCAAACACGCGCGAAGCCAACCAGGACCAGCGCATTGCCAACGGCTTGCGCAGCGGGCAGATGACCTCGGGCGAAGCGGCGAAAGCCGAACGCACGCAGTCTGGCATCGACCAGCAGGTACACAACGATCGTGCCGCGAATGGCGGTAAGCTCACCGGCCAGGAACGTCAGCAGATCAACGGCGAGCAGAACGCCGCCAGCCGTCAGATTTACGACGAGAAACACAACGGAAACACGGTTGCGCCGAACGAAGTGGACAACCGTGAAGCGAACCAGCAACAGCGTACCGCCAACGGCCTGCGCAGCGGACAGATGACGTCGGGCGAAGCGGCACGCACGAATCAAAACCAGGCAGGCGTTGCCCAACAGGTGCACAACGAGCGCACGGCTAACGGGGGCGCACTGACTCAACAGCAGAAGCGTCAGGCGAATAAGGAAGAGAACAAGAATAGCCGTCAGATTTACAACGAAAAACACAACAACAAGACGACAAAACCTGCTCCCAAAGAAAAATAGGAATCAATAACAAGAGTTCTGCACTCGAACGGCTGGCAGCAATGCCAGCCGTTGGTTTTATGCGCGCACGATTCACCCCCTGGAGCACAAGCCTTTACAGCCCCACAGCTGACCACATTTCGAGGGGATAGTATGATGGCTGCCATGCCGAAGAAGCTGCGCTGGGGCGTTCTAAGCACTGCAAATATAGGGATCAGAAAAGTCTTGCCGGCCATGCAACTGGGCCAGCACACAAGCCTCGATGCCATCGCTTCGCGCGATTTGGCCCGCGCACAAAAGGCCGCCGACACGCTCGGAATTCCCAGGGCATACGGGTCCTACGAGGACTTGCTGGCCGACCCCGAGATCGACGCCATCTACAATCCCCTGCCCAACCAGATGCACGTACCCTGGACCGTGAAAGCAGCCGAAGCGGGCAAGCACGTGCTGTGCGAAAAACCCATCAGCCTAACCGTCGCGGAGGCCAAAACGCTGCTGGACGTCCGTGCCCGCACTGGCGTCAAGATTGGCGAGGCCTTCATGATTCGCAGCTACACGCAATGGCTGCGCGTGGGCGAACTACTGCGCTCAGGTCGCATCGGCCGGTTGCGCTCCGTGGCGGGCTTTTTCAGCTACTTCAACAACGACCCGGCCAACATCCGTAACCACGTCGAGAGTGGCGGTGGCGCGTTGCTCGATATCGGCTGCTACTGCATCCAGGCTGCGCGCTACGGATTCGGACAGGAACCAAAACGTGTGGTCGGCCTCGTTGAACGCGATCCTGAGATGAAGATCGACCGGCTGACCTCGGCGATGCTGGATTTCGACGGAGGGCAGGCGATCTTCACCTGCAGCACCCAACTTGTTCCTTATCAAAAGGTGCACTTCTTTGGCACGAAGGGACGAATCGAAATTGAAATTCCCTTCAATGCGCCCAAAGACCGCCCGACCCGCATCACCATCGATGAAACAGGCGAGCTCTTTGGCAGCGGGATCGTCGTGGAAGAGTTCCCAATCGCAGACCAGTACACCATGCAAGGCGATGCTTTCTCCCGCGCCGTCCTAGAAGGTGGCGAAGTACCGGTGCCTCTGGAAGAAGCCATCGCCAACATGGCCGTGATCGAAGCAGTGTTCCGGTCAGCCGAGACGGGGCAATGGGAGACTCCGCGAAATTAGGAAACGGTAACTCCGAGGCATGCGCGAAGGCGCGCGCCTTCCGGTCGGGATCGATATTTGGTGTGCTGGGTCACAATTGGGACGTGTTGAGGTGGGTTAAACTGCCTCTTTGGAATTGTGAGCCCGCCGATGCCTGTCGAAGAAGACCATGCGACCCTGAGTTACACCCGCGGAGAAGACCGCCCTCTCCTCGATCTGACCATTGGCGCGCTCCTCGAACGAACCGCGAGCCGCTTTCCTGATCGTCTAGCTATCGCCTCGCGTCACCAGTCGCAGCGCATGACATGGGCAGAGTTAAGCGACGACGCCGATCGAGTCGCACGCGGACTGTGGTCGCTGGGCATCCGGCGCGGCGATCGTGTGGGACTCTGGTCGACCAACTGTATCGAGTGGGTGATGTTGCACATGGGCTGCGCACGGGCAGGCGCCGCACTGGTGAACGTGAACCCGGCCTATCGCTCGCACGAACTCCAATACACGTTGAAGCGCTCACGGATGAAGGCGCTCTTCCTATGGCACAAAGACAAGCGCGGGGACTACGAAGAGGTTCTGGATCGCGCTCGGCACGGGCTGAAGCTGGACTTGCAGCACACCATCTACTTCGATTCGCCGCAGTGGGCCGACTTCCTGGAATCTGCGGGACAGCTGACGGATCGCGTATCAGTTGACGACGTCGCAAACATCCAGTACACCAGCGGAACTACCGGCATGCCCAAGGGCGTGATGCTGACCCATCACAACGTGGTCAACAACGGGCAGTTCCTGGCGCAGGGATTCCACTATACAGAGCAGGATCGCATCGTCGTGCCCGTACCGTTGTTCCACTGCTACGGATGCGTCATCGGAAGCATGAGCGCGCTCAACTCCGGCGCGGCTCTCATTCTGCCCAACTGGACTTTCGACGCACGCGCCACGCTGCAGGCTATCCACGACGAGCGGGCAACATCGGTCTACGGCGTCCCTGCAATGTATGTGGCTGAATTTGGATTGCCCGAGTTCGCCAGCTTCGACTTCACAAGCCTGCGCACCGGCATGATGAGCGGCGCGCCGTGCCCAGTGGAACTAATGAAGCGCGTGTTGAACGAGATGCATATCGGCGAGCTGGTCATTGCCTACGGCCAGACCGAAACCTCGCCCGTCGTAACCATGAGCGACGCTGGTGATTCTCTCGAGATCCGCGTCAACACAGTCGGACGCGCAATGCCACAGACCGAGATCCAGGTAATTTCCCCCACCGATGGCGCCAGGCTGCCCATCGGCATGCAGGGTGAAATCTGCGTACGCGGCTATGCGGTGATGAAGGGTTATGATGGCGACCCGATAGGTACCGCGGATGTGGTAAAACCAGACGGCTGGCTGCACACCGGCGACCTTGGCGTCATGCGCGAAGACGGATGCCTCCACATAACCGGTCGTTCCCGCGATGTAATCATCCGCGGCGGCGAGAACATCTATCCCCGCGAAGTAGAAGAGTTTCTCTACACACATCCCAAGGTCGGCGAAGTGCAGGTCGTGGGCATTCCCAACGAGCGGCTCGGCGAAATCGTTGTTGCGTGGATCCGCTTGCGCCCCGGAATCGAAGCAACGGAGTCGGAAATCCGCGATTGGTGCAAAGGCCAGATTGCGTACTACAAAATCCCCGAGCACGTGCGTTTTGTTGACGAGTTTCCGGCAACGCTTTCGGGCAAGATCCAGAAATACAAGATCCGTGCATTCGAGATCGAGGCGCACGGGCTGCAGTCAATAGCGAAAGCAGCGACCGCCTGATCGCCGCCCCTTACCAAGAAGTGAACGCAGTTCAATTCGTTCGGTAACTATTGCCCGGTCAGCGATTGCACAAAAGCCCAGAATTCCTTGTTCTTTTTCAGTTTGAAAATGGAATCGTCCTTTGAAGGGTCGGGCATGCTCTCGCCTTTGAGGACATTCGCGCGGTGGTCAAATGCCTGCTGCAGGTGAATCTTCGCCTGTGTGGCGTCCCCCCCTTCTGCGTCAGCGCAGGCTAGATTGTAATAGTTCAATGGATAATCAGGGTCGTTCGCAATTGCCATTTCCGCAACAGCGCGACTGTTTTTGAGGTCGCCGCTAATGCCCAGGGACATGATGAGCTGATCGGTTGCGACTCGCCTCGGAGTAATGAAGCTGGCGTCTTTTGGCAGCGCATCCAACGAAGATTTGTAGTATGGCGCAGCGAGCCCCGGCGACGTCTTGAACAAAATGGATGCCAGCACGAAGTAGTCCTCTGCGCTGGGCGTGTATGTCAGGTTTGGATGAAAATCAGCGAGAACGGCTTTCAGCGCATCTTCGTCGGCGGCTGTTTCTCTGACACTCGAAACATGGATTTCCGCGCAAGCATGTTCGTTTCCCGCAAACGCGAACAAATTGCGCTGATGGTGGCCAGGAGCGGCCGGGCTCATATCAAGTAGATACGAAGTTGTCGCCAAGGTGATACCGTCCGCTGCTTTGGCCTCCCCATCAACTCGCTTCGAGATCAGCTTTTCGTCGTTGGTGACAATCGGATCGATCGCATCTTTGCGACACCCCTCCGACGTCGGGTTTCCTGTGCGGTTTTCAAACAGGATGAACGAAGCGGTTAATCCGCTCTCACCCTTCGCGAATTGCGCTACGGGACGAGTGCCATTGTCATAAACCGTCAGCGATTCGGGCTTCCAGCTTCCGCCGGATGGCAGCGTAATTCCACCTGGGCCAAACCAGGTGATCAGCATCAGGGGTTTTCTCGCATAGGCTTGCTGTGCGTGGGCCGGGCCGAAACCCGCATGCAGTGCCGAGAGACAGAGAGCCGTGTTGATGCAATTCAGAAATTTGTGCATGAGGAAGACTATATCGCGAGATGCAATCGTAGATAAACAGCGCCCGCCTTCAGGCGGGTCCAACGGATCCTATGAGGCTCCATCACGCCGCGCTGGCGATCGTCGCGAAACATGTAAGGGCACGACGGTGATGTCGTCCTGCTGGCCGAAGCGCGCGCCGTCTCAACGATCTCGCCGCAGCCATAAGCACGCTCGAAATCCAAAGAATGCACCGATAGAGCGTAAGCCCTACCGCGTCTCGCCGGTGCGCAGAATCGCCTCGGTGTGTTTGTTGTACCGGCCGGAAAGTGCGTTCCAGCGCACAATGGCGAGTTCCTTCAGCATCTGCAGTCCATCCCGCAGGTAGCTCATCCGGGAGCGCTCGTCGTGTGCCCAGCTCACCGGCACCTCGACCACACGAAATCCTCGCTTGATGGCAATAAACAAGATTTCGGGATCAAATCCCCAACGCTCAATGGTTTGAAGCTGGAAAACCGTGTGAGCCGCCGGCCGCGTAAAAGCCTTGAATCCGCATTGCGTATCGGCAAACGGCAACTGCATCACCATGCGGCAAACTGCGTTGAAACAGCGCCCAAAGAACTGACGGTAGAGCGGCTGGCGGTGGATCTGCCGCCCACTCTCAAGCCAGCGGGAGCCGATGGCAATGTCCGCACCATTGGTGATGGCCGCAAACAGACGGCCGGCCTCGTCCATCGGAGCCGAGAGATCGGCATCGGTGAACATGACAATGTCGCCCTGTGCGCTCAGGATTCCGGACCGAACGCTGTAACCTTTGCCGTGATTTCCGGGGTTTTCCAGCAGGCGGACCTCCGGTGCCCGCAAGGCAAAGTCGCGCACCAGCTGAGCGGTAGCGTCGGTGGAACCATCGTTGACGACAATAACCTCGGCCTGCCACTGATTGGCGCGGATCGCCGCGACGACGGACTCAAGCGTCGCCGGAATGCGCGCGCTTTCGTTGTACGCCGGAATGACGATGCTGTACTTGGGATACTCCGCCAACGTCCCACTCCTTCCCTTCTCGATGACATTGCAGTGGGGAAAGACTCAGGACATGATAACGCCTCTCCCTTGGTGCAATGGCGATACCGGAAAGAAACCGCGGCCGAAGCCCGGAGCGGCAGTTGAGGAAGGCCTATTCCACACAAGAATTGGTTTTTTCTTAACTCCATGTGGCGAATGCGTTTATCCTGTGGTACGGAGGCCAGAGGACATGACTAAGGCAGATCTGGTGGAAAAGGTCACCCGCTTGGGCGACCTGACGCGCCGCGATGGCGAGGTCATCGTGGAAACGGTTTTTGATTCGGTGATTTCCGCATTACAGAGCGGCGACAAGATCGAAATTCGCGGCTTCGGATCGTTCCGCATTCGTCAACGCAATCCCCGCATTGGCCGTAACCCCAAGACCGGCGAACGTGTGGAAGTCCCCGCCAAGCGTGTTCCATACTTCAAACCATCGAAGGAACTTCGCGACTTGGTCAATCCTGGAGAAGCAGCGGCGGCGTCCTGAGGTCAGGAGGTGTCGATACGTTGCTTCAAACCTGCTGCGCATAGTCGAATTTCGCCAAGGCACAACGCAGCAATTGAGTCTTGTCCCTGAAGAAGCTCCACCACGAAATACATCGGCAGAAAAGCTGCGGTCCGTTGCGCCGCAGCTTTTCCGCGTTTAACCATAGATCCCGATCACGCTCATCATCCGGCCCGCGTGTCCACGCGATGCGCGATGCGAAAAGAACAAATCCGTGTGGCAATTCGTGCATCCGCCTGTGAACGTAATGGCCGATGCCTTCACTCCGGCATCGAGAAGCTGACGACGATTGGCTTCAATCAGATCCAGGTGCAGCGCCGGACCGATGGGCGAATGTCCTGGAGCACGCTGCGTGAGAAAAAGCATGGGATACTTCGTGCGCACCGGATCGGAGTCGAAGACCTCGCGAAAAAGTTCCCGCGCGTAGCCGAATTGCGACTCGAATTCCGAGAGCACCTCTTCCCCAACCGCGTAGCAGCACTGGCCTGCGCCGGGTCCAATGGCAGCGATGAGGTCTTCCGGGCGAGAACCAAACTCGAGACGCATCCTTCCGACGCCCAGTTCCACAATGCGCTTCACCGTTCCCCGCCAACCGGCATGGAACGCTGCAACAACGCGGCGTTTTTGGTCCGCAACCAGAACAGGAATACAGTCAGCGGTTTGAATCGCAATCAGTAAGCCTGGCTCCGCTGTGATCTCTCCATCGGCCTTCCGAGGCCGTTCGCGATTGGCGTCGGCCGCATCCGCAATGACGATCAGGTTGGAGTGAAACTGGCGCAGCGTCACAATTGGTGTGGATGTGCTGCCGGTGACGGCCTCCGCAAGCGATCGCCGGTTCTGCGACACCACCTCGCGGTTATCGGCAGCCGTAAATCCGAGGTTCAGATCTCCAGGGGCATCGTCGGCACAATAGGCCCGACTCACGCCGCCTAGCCGAGTGCTGAACCCATGCCATAGCCAATCGCTGATCGCCGTTCTTTCGCGCCACGCCTGAATCTGGAGCAACCCCACTCCGTTTTCAACCATGACCGGGACGGGGGGCGGTAAGGTGAGTTCCTGTTTCGAGGCCGGATCTTTGCGGGATTTACGCAGCCGGATCGTGATCCCGGCGGGATTTGTGCGCCGACTGCGCACCAGTCCCGCAACCTCGAAAAGCGTGTCAATTTCTTGCACGTTCTCGTCGGTTTGCAGGTTCGGGGATTCGGACCGCTTCACAGTTCGATTGTAGCGGGAGGTTCGATTGACCCTCAGAAAAGCAGTTGGGCCCACCTTCCGGTGGGCCCGCTCGAGAGGCATATGTTGGGAGGGAGGTCCTGAAGGGGTCGAGAGAAGGGGTCTAAATCAGACCTTCAAGGGAGTAGTAACCTTTCTTGGAAGGGCCAAATTCGAGGAAGCCTCTGCTAATTACTATGTGAGATGCGGAAAGACCCAAAACGTTGCCATCCAGAGAGAAATTTATCGTATCATCCTCATTTATCTGTGGAAATCAGGGCCCGGAATTCGAATATCAGGATTGAAACTGATCCGCAGTGCACCAAATCTGGTGCAGTTTGGAACTTGAACCAACCTAAACGGCTGATCTTCTGAGCATTACTGATTCGGAGCCTTAGGTGCTTCCTCCTGCTTTACTTCAGGCCCCTCGCCAGGAAATGGCCAATTCTTTTCCAGGAGAAGCTCCTTCTCCCGCTGATCCCTCGAAACCTTGTCGACCTTAAGATTCTCCAGGAAATGCACCCCTGTCTTGCCGGCCACTACGATATCGATGTCGCCATCCTTGTCCATATCCTCGGTCACAAACTGGGTTCCCGCGCCCGCCGTCCCGTTCACACTGATGGGATAGCGGCTGAAAGACCCCGTCCCCCGATCGATCTTGTAGTAGTAGATAACCAGCGGATCGTAGGAGCCAGGATCGTTACCGTTGTGCCCCCGATAGCGCTTTCCGGCCAGCAGTTCTGGTTGACCGTCGCCGTCAAGGTCGACCAGTTTCAACGCGTGTACCTGCGAGAACGACTCATCGATCGAACGCCGCACCCAGTGGCGATTGTCCCCATCGCCGATCTGCTCGAGCCAATAGAGGCCGTAGCTGTGGCCCTGCCCGTAGATCACGTCCATCTTGCCATCGTTGTTGACGTCGTAGCCAATAATGGGAAATCCGGCGTCGCCCATCTGCCAGTCGGGATGCCACTCCCAGTCATTCTTGTTGGCATCGACCTGCTTCAGCCAGCCGTTTTGAGTAAGAATGTCGGCCAGCCCGTCGCCATCGATATCCGCAACGCCCACGCCGTGCCCATCCTGCTCAGGGCCGCCGGCGTGATGCACCTTTGGCTCCGGGCCGGAGAAATCAATCCAGATGATTCCCGAGTGGTTGTAATGAGCGAACACGAGGTCCGGAACGCCATCTCCGTTCACATCGGCCATCACGCCGCCTTCGGTATCGTAGCTATCGGTGATGAGGTGCTTCTTCCACATGACGCCGGGCTGCTTCGGATTCTCATACCACCAGATGCCGTTACTCTGCCAGCCCGCCGAGACAACATCCGCCGCTCCGTCGTGATTCACATCTATGGTCCATTCACCGCAATCGGAGACAAACTCCCCCAGCGTACCGGCCTCGCGATACTGGTGGCGTTTCCACTCGCCGCCGTTCGGTCCGGGATTTTCGTACCAGTAGGCTCCACTGAGAATATCGGGATAGCCATCCCCGTTCATATCCAGCGTCGTCACACCCTCTGCGTGATCTGTTCCGATGCGATGGGCCAGAAACGTGACCTGGGCGAGGCCGCCGGGACCCACGCCAGGCGCAGACTTTTGCTCCGATTGCCCGGAGGCTGGAGCAACACAAGCCACAAAAATAATTGCGAGGAACGCAAAGCGCACTTTGGCGATCATGGCATGGACCTTTCGCGAACCAACTTTGGCTGCCTTGAACTAAGCGGTTGTGATCTCGCACGCCATTCTCAATCGCGAAGGGTCTTGTGCGCAAGCCGAACGAGGTTGCGCGTGCCCCCGGATGGGACTCGAGACGATATTCCCTGGACGAATTCTGGGGATGTTGAAAGCCGGCCCTATCAGGATTGGCTCAGTCGTTAAGCCCATAGCGTTTTTTCACGCTCTCCAGCATTTCCGGAGTCGTGAGCCGCGCACGCAGTTCGGCTTTTCTGAGCTTGTCCATTTGGATGACTTCCTGGTTTCCGGTGCAGGCTGCGCTGCGACGCTTAGCCGCATTGATGGCACCTTGGCGGGCCGACTGATTCTTTGCGATACGCAGTTTCCATGCACTTTGCAGTGCACCCAGGAGAGTGTCTTCATTGGCGGCCGCAAGGCGTACATGGGTTGCGCCGTTGCGTCCCCAGGTACCGGCGACCGGAAGAAAAACATCCGGCTGCTCGGCGATGAAGACGGCCTGCTGCTCCGGGCTCAGCATCAGGTTGCCGTACCCGTGCCTTTCCGCGGCCAGCGTGGCAAAGATCCTTCCGCCGACGCGAAAATCCGCAGCGCCCATGTGTGAGCCTTCTTCCGCGCCATCAAGGCTCAAGGCGATACGGCGAAAATCAGATGCGGTCATCGGGAGGTGAACCTCAACTTGTTTGGATGCGCCGAATTGCATACACGCAATCTGAGTGCTGCAAAAAAGACGACCACGCAGGGGACCTTGCCCCATCTTCGTGCGCCCACGGGCACCCGGCGCCTATTAGGTCGAACTGATCAGTTGGCTGTCAAACTCTTCGTCGAGCCAATTTGAGAACGCTGCAAATTCCTCATCGCGTCCCAGGAAGTCGCGCACCATCTGCCGTCCCGGCTTCGATCCGCCTTGCTCCAGCACCAGCTTGCGATAACGTGTGCCGGCATCGCCGCCCAGTAAATCCGCCGGATCGAATTGGCCGAAGAAGTCTAGCGCAATCACCTTGTCGAACGCATAAGTGTAGTAGTTCGACGAATAGCCGGTGAGGTGTCCAAAGCTCGCGTACATCCGGTTGCCGTCAAACCACGTCCACGGCACCAGCGATGTGTAGAGGCGCTTCGTAATCTCATCGAAGTTGATCTGCGCGGGGTTCTGATCGTGCAAATCAAGTGAGAGCGTCGTGTAGTAGAGCTGCGTGCGCACCCAATCCGCGCGGCCAAATGACCCCGCCGTCTTCATCTTGCGAATAATCTCAGCCGGAAGCACTTCGCCTGTCTCGTAGTGCTTCGCGAAACTCTGCAGCAGCTTCTCGTCGCGGAAGAACTCTTCCAGCATCTGCGATGGAACTTCAATAAAGTCACCTTCGGTAGAGAATCCGGAGACTCCCGCCCAGTCCGTCTGTCCACCGAGAATCGCATGCATCAGGTGTCCGAATTCATGGAAGTATGTCACCACATCGCTGTATTGCAACAAACCTGGCTCGTCCGGATCGCCGCCCGGAAAATTACAGATCAGCGCAGCCTCCGGCATGTAGCGCCCACGCACACCCGTGACCACCGGCGCAGCAGAGAACCACTTGTCCTTGCCTTCACGCGGATGCATGTCGAGATAGAAACGCCCGACCTGCTTGCCCTCTTCAAACACATCAAAAACGCTAACCGCCGGGTCCCAGGCGGACGCCGATGATTTGCGGAATTCAATCTTGAACAGCTTCGCCGCAGTTTCAAGAACGCCGGCCTCAACCTGGTTGTACGGAAAATACGGTCGCACCGACTGCGAATCGAAATCGAATGCCGAGCGCCGGAATTGCTCGTACCAATAGCCTCGGCTGGTGATGTCGATGGCCTCGATTCCCGGCTGTCGACCACGCACAAACTCCATCGCAAGCTCGTGCTCGCGAATCGCGCCTTCTCGGCTGACCTCTTCCAGCTTCGCAAGGAACTTACGCACATTCGCCGCCGAGCCCATCATCTGGTCAGCCGTGGCCAGATCCGCCCAACTGCGGAAGCCCAGAACCGAAGCAATCTCCTGGCGCGTTGCCAGCAGGTCAAGAAGAATCTGCTTGTTCTCGGGATACGCGCGGGTGTTGTAGGCCAGAAACATTCGCTCGCGCAGATCCCCGTTCGACGCAAACGTCATCACCGGTTGCATATCGGGTTGATCAGTTGTAAGCGTAATCTGCCCGCTCGCATCCGGCTGATGTCGGCCCAGGTAATCCGGCGGCAGACCATCAAGTTCTGCCTGCGTCGCGATAATTGTCTTAGCACCTTCCTGGATGTTTCGGCTGAAGTCGAGAGAATGCCGCGTAGCCTTCTCGTGAAGCGCCTGCAGCCGATCGCGAGTCTCCTTGTCCTTGTCGACGCCGGCCAAGCGATAGCCGAGCAGTGTGCGCTCAACGAAGTGCTGTGTTGCCGGGCTCGCGTCCGTCAGATCTATCGCCACCAGTGCTTCGTAGACACCGCGATTGAGGCTTAACGCGCTGCCCGTCATAGCCACACGCTGCGCTTCCATCTGCGCCTGGTCACGCACAGCCTTGTCGGCGGCCACAGAATTGAGCACGCCCGCCTGCGCCCCCGCAAGCGCAAGCTGCTCGATAGCAGCATCGTAGAGTCGCAGCGTGTTCTCCACGGTGCGCGGACCCTCGACGTCAAGCAACGCAGCAAGTGCAGCCTCATGCGCCGCAAGCCGCGCGCTGACCCATGTTGCGAGTGCTTCAGGCGATTTGGCTCCGCCCCCCTCCCAGGCATGAACATCGTTGGTGACTCGAGCGGCGGCGACGGTTTCAGCAGGCATGATGCAAGCAACCTCCAACTCTAGGTTGCCACATCGGGCTTGGTTGAGTTTCCTTGACCCTGGTGTCTTTCCCTCCGTTCTGCCTTAAACTGAATTCCAAGGACGCCCGAGTCGCGAAGCGCACTTAATGCCCGCACGGCAGCAGCACTCGGAATGCCGTTAGCGGGCAAGCCCACCTTCATTGGTCGCCGAGGACCTGCTCGATTCATTTCTGTCGCACGCACCATCTCCTCGATGAAGCGTTGCATCCCTTCAGCAGAAGATGGCCACTACTGCGAGATGGATATGCAGATGAATCCCTGGAAGCGAAAATTGGCTAATCTGTCGCCGGAGCCGGTCTCATCACCAGAGCCAACGATTGTGAATGCCGAAGCGGAGGATCTGCTCGCTGCTAAGCCAACCCGACCAGCCGCATGGATGGAAGACAAGCGACTCTCCTTTTTCGTGTTGCTTAGCCTTACTGCTGTGTCAATGTATCTTCTCTATCTCATCCTGCATCCTTTTTTGACTTCGTTGTTTGTGGCTCTCATCCTGGCCATCGCATTTTCTCCGCTGCAGAAGCGGCTGACGCGGCGCGTGCGCAACGGCTATTTGGCAGCGCTCATTACAACTGCTTTGGCGATATTGATTATTCTGCTTCCATTTCTTCTCATTAGCGCCAGGCTCGTTACCCAAGCCATCAGCGTCTACGGTACTGTTCTGCAACCATTCAGCAACGCAGCAACGTGGCCGGGCCGTTTGGATCCGTTCGTAAAGGAAATCGGGCGGGAAACAGGCATTCCTTCGGAAGAGCTAAAGTCTACAGTCGCGGTTCATGTGCGTTCATTGGGGACATGGTTACTTGGTGCCGCGAGAACGCGTGGGCAGTTTTTTGCCCAACAGATCATGACCATTGGCCTGAGTCTGTTTGTCTTCCTCTTCCCAATGCTGCGACATGGCAGTGAATTTCGTGCGAGCGCCGTTAGCATGCTTCCCTTCTCTCCACAACGCGCTCGTGAACTAGGAACTGCGGTTAATCAGGCGATTATCGCGGATATTTATGGGATGTTCGCTGTTGGGCTCGCCGAGGGGATCCTGATCGCGATCGGTTTCTGGCTTACCGGGCTGCCCGCACCCTTGCTTTGGGGAGCCGTCGCGATCTGTCTTTCGTTCTTGCCATTCGTCGGCGTATCGATGGTGTGGATAGGGGGTTCCATCTATCTGGCTTTAAACGAGAATTGGATGTTCGCGGGCATGCTCGTTATTTGGGGTCTGATGGTGGTCTCAATTGCGGAAGGCTTTATCCGCTCCCGGGTAGTAAGTGGCCGCGCACGAGTAAATTCGTTGTTCGTCACGCTTTCAATCATGGGAGGAGTGGTGGCATTCAGCTGGGTCGGAATCTTCGTAGGCCCAGTGGTTATGGTGTTGTTTTCTACACTGATCCGCATCCTCCGAGAGGAGCATGCGGATCTTCGGGATCTCGGAAACTAGCCTGCAGCGCCTCCTTTTCAACCGGCAGAAAGGCTGGCGAGATTTGGAGGCCGGTTACGGTCTAGCTTCAGTGGCAAACCGCTTCAAGCCCCGCACTTTATGCAAGATTGTGGTGGAAATGCGAAGCGAGGCGTATTCGACCAGAGTATTTAGAATCTTTCGCTTTCGTCGCCGAGCGATCATTCAGTCAAACCAAAGCAACTTCACCGAGCAAGCAACCTTCTGCCTGATACCGTCTTCTGAAAACGTACGGGGAAGACATTTGTAGACTCGGGATCTCGAGTCTTCACATTCACAGGTGCGTGCATTAATCCTGCCGCAACACTCTCTCCAACCGTCATCTTCAACCGTCATTAGACATCAACACATGGAGGACGAGATGCTCAATCAACTGTTCGAAGACTTCAGTAAGGCGTCAGAGTCCTCGCTGCAAATGCAGCAGGAAATGCTCAAGGTCTGGACCCAGCAATGGCTCTCATCGTCACATAGCACGGGAATTTCAGCCGAGTTTGCCCGGACCTTCGAAAAGCGCTGGATCGAACTCGCAATCGAGATGTTGAATAAGCACAAGGAAGGACTTGCGTCCACATACTCGTCCGGAATTCAAGCGATCGAGCAAACGTTTCGCCTCTCCGAAGCCAAGTCGTCCGACGACTATCGTCGGATGGTCGAGGATCTTTGGCAACAGTTGTTGAAAACCTCGATGGATCAGTCCGAAGCTCAGTTGCGAGAATTTCGGAAGATGGCTGAGAAATCGTTTGAAATGGCGCAGAAGGCGGCGGCCTAGCCACGACGTTCTTCTTTAGCCTCTCGCCCGAACCCTAAACTAAGCGAACGCCAAGCATCCCTGTGAGGAGGTACTGCATGCCCTCCGAAGAACAGCGGACGTCTAATTCTTTCATTGCCTTAACAGAACAATGGCTTGAAACATGGCAGCGCCTCAATGCGCTGGGCCATCAGAATCCACAAGGGATCGCGCTCTTTTGGGATCCTCGGCTGCGGAGTCGCTGGGTTGGCGGGCCTCACTCGAGCGATGGACAACTACATGAGATCTCCCGCGTTCCTTGAGCTAATGCAACACAGTCTCAAGGCAATGACCGGGCCCACCTCATCTCCTTCCGATCAACAAGATAGGAGAACGTCCGATGGCAACCACATTTCCCGTCTCCCGTGAAGTCCACATTCCGAGCTTCAGTTTGGTCGGGAAGAAGGTATTCGTAACCGGCGGCTCTCGAGGCATCGGCCGGGCTTGTGCATTGACACTCGCAGCTGCAGGGGCTGACGTGGCGGTATGTTCAAGCTGTACAGGAGCCGATTGCGCCAAGAGTGTTCGCGACGAGATTCGTGATATGGGGCGCAGGGCGGAAGCCTACTCATTTGATATCGTGATGCGCGGCGAAGTGACAACGATGTGCGCTCAAGTAAACGATGACTTCGAGGCAATCGATATTCTCGTCAACAACGCCGGGGTCGCGCGCGACGGCGTCTTCAGGAATATGGACAGATGTGCGTGGGATGAGGTAATCAACACCAACTTGACCAGCGTCTTTGACATTACAAAGTGCTTCATCGACGGTATGGCGGCTCGCGGTTGGGGACGGGTCATCAACATCTCGAGCATCGTAGGACGGATTGGTAACTTCGGCCAGGCAAACTATGCCGCCGCAAAGGCCGGGCTGATCGGACTCACCAAAACGCTGGCGCGTGAGTACGCCCGAAAGGGAGTTACCGTGAACGCAATCGCTCCCGGTTTCATCAAGACCCGAATGCTCGATAATGTTCCGGACAAAGCACTGCAATCTGTCCTTGACGTCACTCCTGTTGGGCGTCTCGGGGATCCCATGGACATCGGAGCGAGCGTCCTCTATCTCGCATCGCCTGCTGCGGGCTTTGTGACCGGTCACGTGCTCGATGTCAATGGCGGCATGGCGATGTGACGGCGAGAAGTCCTGCGCATGGAGAACTCATGAGATGTTTGCAGAACCTAGAGGCAACCCAAAGCAAATAACGATCGAAAACGTCGGCGACGACGGCGGCAAAGGTGTGTTTCCGGCCTTAGCGCTTGACCTTCTTACTGAACAGCAGCGGGCCTTGCGCCGCCTGCTGATGGCGAAGAAGGATCACCTGGTCTCTCCAGCTTCCACAGAGGGGATCCGGCCTCACGTCGGGTCGCAGGACAGCAAATCGATGATGATCGACGCCGGGCACGTTGGCCTAGCGGTCGGGAGCAAAGCTCAGAAAACAATTTGGCCCGAGGCGACGCGATGGCTCGCCGACCGTTCCACTTTGACCTGCAGCCCCGAGGCCTCTGCAACAATCGAACGCAATTTTGTAACACCACAATAGGAGTCGAGGAGGAGCGATGGATAACGGAAATCGGTCAAGGACCCGGGTCGCAATCGCATGTCAAGGTGGAGGCAGCCACACCGCGTTCACAGCAGGTGTCCTGCACGGCCTCATGGAGACTCTCCCTGAGGACGTCGACCTGGTTGCGTTGAGTGGAACTTCCGGCGGCGCAATTTGTGCTGCACTCGCATGGGACGGGCTTGTGCGGGGCGACCGGAAGCTTGCGATCCGCAAACTACAAGGGTTCTGGGAGTCGATGGCAGCCACAGATCCATTGGATCGGATGGCCAATGAAGCTCTCATGAGCATCATGGGAATGCGAGACCTTATGGTGATGCCCGAGGTCAGTCCATACCATCTCCCGACGTGGGGAGAGGATCGCTTCCGCGCAATGCTCAATGAATATTTTGATTTCCGCGAGCTTCGGGAGCTTGCGCGCCGGCCGGGCGCCCCCATTCTTCAAATCGGAGCCGTGGAAGTGCTCAGCGGTGACTTCGAGTTGTTTACTGGCGAGGAGCTGTGCGTGGAGTGTTTGTTGGCTTCCGCAGCGATCCCGGAACTCTTTCGCGCAGTCGCGGTCCCTGATCGTGGCGTCTTCTGGGACGGTCTCTTCTCGCAGAACCCTCCAATCCACGATCTGATCCGTCACCGGATCGACGAACTCTGGCTTATCCAGATCAACCTGAGCACTTGCCCTCGAGTTCCGATCGAAACCCATGAGATTCTCGACCGGCGCAACGCACTGTCTGGAAATCTCTCGATGGAACAGGAACTGGGATTTATCGAAGAGCTTAACACGGCAATCTCTGAGGGTAGATTCAAGGATCCTGAGTTCCACCCGATTCGCGTCACACGCATCGTGCTGGATCGGGAACTCGGCTATAGATCGAAAAGTGATCGGCGTCCGGACCTGCTGAACGACCTGAAGCAATACGGCCAAACGAAATGTCGCATATTCCTCAAGCAGAGGGAGTCAAGAATGAAGCATCAGGAGTCAAGAGTAGCTGCGGACTAGTCGAGCAGTGAAAGTCAACCTTATTTCTTTGAGGTAGAGGAAATGGGTATTCAAATTACTGGCGTCGGGGCATACGTACCCACCAGGACTGTGACCAACCATGACTTGGCAAGAGAGGTTGACACGTCTCACGAATGGATCGCGACCAGAACAGGAATTCTGGAGCGTAGGATTTCGGAACCCGGAGAAGCCCCGAGCGATATGGCTTGCGAAGCTGCTGAGCGCTGCCTGAGCCATGCCGGCGTCGACAAGGCGGCTATCGATCTCATCGTGGTAGCCTGTGCGACCCCGGATCAGTCGCAGCCGGCCGTTGCGTGCATGGTCCAGGAAAAACTCGGTGTGGCTGAAAACAAGTGCCCTGCGTTCGATGTCAACTCTGTCTGCGCCGGTTTCGTCTTCGCACTGAATGTAGCCCATAGCATGATGCTGACCGCTCCCAGGCAATTTCGGAATACACTCGTCATCGGTGCAGATGCGTTCTCAAAGATTCTGAATTGGAGTGATCGGCGGACATGCATCTTCTTCGGCGACGGCGCGGGAGCCGTGCTCTTGTCTCAGACCGATAAAAAGGAACGGGGCATCCACTTCCGCTTGGGCAGTGACGGTCGCGGCAGTCACTACATCCAGGTGCCGGCCGGTGGCACTCGCACGCCGATCAGCGCGAAGGTTCTCGAGGACAGGTTAAACACGTTCGTCATGGATGGCCCTAAGGTTTGGGATTTTGCGCTGAACACGGTTCCTCAATCGATTCGGTGTCTGCTCGCTGAGCATGGTCTCACCCCTGATGATCTGGATTTGCTGGTGCTGCATCAGAGCAACCTTCGGATGATCGAGGCCATTATGACGTCGCTCGGGTTGTCCATGGAGCGAACGGTCACCACCGTTGAAAAGTACGGCAACACGGCGGCGGCGAGCATTCCCCTTACCTTACAGGCAGCCATGCAAGACGGCCGCCTGCAGCCCGGCTCGCGCGTAATGTTGTCTGGATTCGGCGGGGGCCTGTCTTGGGGGTCTGCACTAATCGACTGGTAGCGGTCACCGCGCAATCGAACACTGCACCCTTGAGCTCTCTCCGCGGTGCACAATCGGCTTTCTTTAGGAGCAGTAGTATGAATGACAGTTCCAAAGCAACTAGTTTCTTTCTAGGGCTCGGAGTAGGAGCGCTTGTCGGACTGCTGTTCGATCTAAGTCAGCGAAGAAGCACGGAACTGGCTTTTCAAGAAGGCTGGCTGCTCGCATGCTCAACGCCGGGCCCTCGACTTGTGAGACCGCGCGAAGGCTTAAGTTAACCCGCCAACTATTTGCAATTGTGAGCGCCTGCGTTTGCGAGGTCTCACGGCTTCAGCGGCGGCGATGAATTCACGCACTTGTGGATACACGGTCTCGCGCCAGCGCTTACCACTGAAAATGCCGTAGTGACCAGCCCCTTCTACCGTCAGATGTCGCTTCTGATTGGCGGGAATGCCGGAGCACAAGTCGTGTGCTGCCTGCGTCTGTCCGAGGCCTGTAATGTCGTCCAGTTCGCCTTCAATGGTCAGCAGGCTTGCACTGGTGATCGCTTCCGGCGCGACCAGCTCGCCGCCGACATGCCACAGCCCGCGCGGCAACAGATGCTGCTGGAATACAATGCGGACGCAGTCGAGGTAATACTCAGCTGGCATGTCCAGCACCGCGTTGTATTCGTCATAGAATCGGCGGTGCGCCTCGGCGTCGTCGAGGTCGCCCTGGACCAGGTGCTGATAGTAGTCCCAGTGCGAGCTCACATGCCGGACTGGATTCATGGCGACGAAGGCGGCGTGCTGAACGAACCCCGGACAGACCCTGCGACCTCGTCCCGGATAGTTCGCCGGCACTTCGTGAACTAAGCGAGCTTCGAACCAGCTCAGAGGTTTGCTGGCGGCGAAATCGTTGACCCCGGTTGGGTTGCGGCGAGTGTCAATCGGAGCGCCCATCAATGTCAGACTGCGCGGTTCCGGCTCCCCCGCAGCTGCCATCAGCGCCACAGCCGCTAGCACTGGCACGGCCGGCTGGCACACCGAAACTATATGTAAATGCTGGGCGCCTATGTGTTGGATGAACTCACGTATGTAACCGACGTAGTCGTCGAGCGTGAAGAAACCCTGATCGAGTGGCACTGTCCGTGCGTCGACCCAATCGGTAACGTAAACCTTGTGCTCGGAAAGCAGGCTGCGCACAGTGTCGCGCACGAGCGTCGCGTGGTGACCTGACAGCGGTGCCACCACCAGCACCACCGGGTCGCGCTTCATCGTTGCGATGACGTCCGCTTTGTCGCTATAACGCTTGAAACGTTGCAGGCGGCAAAAAGGCTTGGCCACTGCCGTTTGTTCGACCACTGGCACCGTTCCGCCGTCAACGTCCACGTTATGAATGCCGAACTTCGGTTTTTCGTAATTTCTGCTGATTTGGTACAGCAGCTCATAACTGGCTCCGACACGCGACGCGCCGGGCAACTGCGACAGCCAGCTTCCGGGCGCAGAAAACATTTGGGAATACGAATGGGCCAGCAGGGTGACCGGGCTGAGCAGGGCACGATTCAGTTCATGAAGCCTATAAATCACTGCATCGTCCTTCGCCGTTGCCCTGAGCACGATTTGGCCTGCCATATTCGATTAATCGGTTGACTGAGGCTGAAGTCGCGAAGGTGCGCGGCAATTGTTTTGGCGCCATCAAAAGATTTCAGGTCGCCAAGAATGAAATAGTGACGGGATTGGAGTTGCGTCGCGACTTCGGCTCCGATGGCGCCGACCGCTCCTGGGATGATGATGCTATACATCGTGCTGCTCATTCTCCATCCCTGAGAAGTCCGTTCGCCGCCGGACGCGAAAATCGCCGCGTTTCCGCGAAACGATCAACGCACCGTGACTGCATTGCCACGCCACGCATCAAGGTTGATCTTGATTAAGGTAGGAGCAGTCTATCAGACAGTTGGTGGGAAAGTCAGGCTTCTCGATTTGGCTCCACGTTCGAAAGAGTTTTGCGTCCCGACGCGTCCGCAGTTACGACCTGTTCAGAGCAGCAGGGTTGAATCTCCGGTTCGCTGAATATATGTCCAAATGGATAGTGTGCAGTGGAGTGATTGATCGGAGCGCGGCCCTCGGAACCAAGAAATAGCCCTCCTCGACAAAGATCCGGATTCGGCCCACTATATTCGCAGGGACCTTTAGTCTCCGAGAACGCCTACCTGAACTTGCGATGGGAAGCTGCACACTCGAAAGACCTCAGAACCTGCCATTGGCTGACAGAGTTTAGCTTCCCCTCGAAAAATCCAACCTAGGACAGGGGGTCATTCCATGTCTGAAAAAGTGGCCGATCTTTTGTGGGAGATGCTGGCGAACGCCGGAGTGAAACGCTGTTACGGCATTGTTGGTGACGCTCTAAATCCGGTGATCGATGGACTGCGCCGCAACGGAAAGATCGAGTTCATCCATGTCCGCCATGAAGAGTACGGAGTTTTTGCTGCTGTCGCGGAAGCCTGTCTAACCGGCAATCCAGTCGCAGTGTGCGGAACCGCCGGCCCCGGCGTCGTCCATCTGTTCAATGGGCTGATGGACGCGCGCAGGGAGGGCGCTCCCATCATCGCCATTGCAGGCGACGTGGAGACGAGCCTGATCGACACGGAAGCGCTGGAAGAACTCAATCCTTACAAATTCTTCGAGGCCGCATCCCTCTACACCGGCCGGCTTGTGAATCCCAAACAGGCCCGGCCGATCATCAATACCGCGATTCTCACCGCCATCTTGGAAAACGGACCTACGGTAATTTCGATCCCGGGCGATGTAGCGTCAGCGGAAGTCGCCGACCATTCTTCCGAGATCACGATCCCTAAGCCGCCCGTCCTCCGCCCGTCCGACGACGACCTGAATCAACTTGTGAAGATGATCGACGATGCGAAGTCGGTAGCGATTTTCGGGGGCGACGGCTGCAGAGATGCACGCGATGAGGTGATCCAACTGTCAGGCAGACTGAAGGCGCCCGTGGGCTATTCGTTTCGCGGCAAACAATGGTTGGAACACGACAACCCTAATGCCGTTGGCATGACCGGCCTGCTCGGTTACGGTGGAGCCTATAGCGCTATTCATGAGGCCGAACTCCTGCTGCTCCTCGGCACTGACTTTCCCTTCACGGAGTTCCTCCCCGGTCATAGCGTGAAGAAAGTCCAGATTGATAAGAATCCGAAGCACATCGGCCGTCGGACCACAGTTGATCTTGGGCTTGTCGGCGACATCAAAGCAACCGTCGCCGCCTTGCTCAGAAGCGTCCGTGACAAGACCGACGGCGGCTTCCTCGAAAAGCACGTCGGGAGACGAAATCGTTCGACGATCTTTTACAGCACTACGTCGCGAAAGGACCTGGATCAAACCCATTCGTCCCGAGTTCCTGGCCACGACGCTCAGCGATCTTGCCTCCGACGATGCGATGTTTTTTGCCGACACGGGGACGGCATGCATATGGATGGCGAGACATATCAAGGGCGGCAGAAATCGCAGACTTTTTGGGTCGTTTACGTGGGCGTCAATGGCCAATGCCGCGCCCAATGCGTTTGGGGCTCAGTTGGCGTACCCAGGCCGACAAACGATCGCCCTTTGCGGCGACGGAGGCTTCACCATGCTCGCGCTGGGCGACCTATTGACGCAGGTGCAACGAAAGACTCCAGTGGTTCAGATCATCCTCAATAACGAATCCCTCGACTTCGTCAATATCGAGCAGCAAGAGGCCGGCATGCTTCCGTTCGGTGTGGAATTCAAAAATCCTAATTTCGCCCAGGTCGCTGAGGCCATGGGTGCGACGGGCATCCGCATCGAAGATCCCGGCGACGTTCGGGATGGACTTGCTGCGGCTCTCGCCCACAAAGGTGGACCTGTCGTCGTCGATGCGGTAGTCGATCCTTTCGCCCTGTCGCTACCGTCTCATGTCCCCTTCCACACGGCCCAGGGGTTCACTATGAGTCTTGCCAAACAGGCATGGAGCGGAAAGCTGGACAAGGTGATCAAGACGATGGAACGGAATGTCAGACGCGTCTGAGCGGCGCTGGAGGGCTGCACAACACTCAGACAAGCCGGTTAACGCCCGGTCAATCGGAGCAATGCCAAGAAAACGGGCCGATTCGTGTCCGTATTTGAACGATGTAAATCAGAACCGAACAGTCAGCCAACTATTCGAACTGTGGCGGCAATGCCAACGCGTTGATTCCACAGCGATGGCAGGCGATTCAGATTGGCCCTCATCTTGCGATAAGTGGAGCGAACGCGTTCTCTCCCCCCGGCGCAACTGGTGAACAAAATCCCTACAGCTGAACGAAGAGGCTATAGCTATGGTCATTCAGACGCTGATCGCAGATGATGAAGTCCTTGCACGGCGAAAGCTTCGTCAATTCCTAAGCGAAGAACCGGACATTGAAATTGCTGGCGAGGGTTCCACTGCCTTCGAAATCATAGAGTTGGCGCGCGCCGCTGCTCCGCATTTGCTCTTTCTCGACGTCCAGATGCCGGGCATGAGCGGCATGGATCTGATCAAGGCTTTGGGCGGCTCCGATGATATTGCAATGCCACGGATTATCTTTACGACTGCTTACGATCGATACGCACTGCAAGCATTCGAGATCCACGCGGTTGACTATCTTCTCAAGCCTTTTACAGCGGAGAGATTACGCTCGGCGGTTGATCGGGCGCGCGGTCAACTCCAGATCAGCCAAAAGTCCGCCGGGCGCGAACAGAGCCAGGACGGGGGGGCCAATCCTTACACTTCCCGGATTGTGTTCAAATCGCGAGGTCGGATTCTGTTCCTTCCGGTTTCTGAAATTCAATGGATCGGCGCCGAGGAGAACTACGTGCGCATCTGTGTCGGAGGGGAAACTCATCTTCTGCGCGAGACAATGACATCGATGGAAAAGCGGCTTGACCCGTCCCTCTTCATGCGCGTGCATCGATCAGCCATCGTCAACCTCCAATATGTGAAAGAAGTTCGTACCGAGGCGCGGGGAGATTTTATCGTCCAGCTCAAGAACGGCCAAAAGGTCGCGATGAGCCGCAGCTATCACGCGCGCATCGGCGAAATGCTGGCGACTGCATGATCTTTCGCGTTTGAGAAACGACGGCATGGTCGAAGCAGGGAATATTATGTCCAAGCGCTTCTGAATCTTTGCGTGGCGCGGAACGGCGCCTGTGAGATTCCACCGATTTCAACGGAAGCGCTGAAATCGGTGGAGCACCCATTCTTTGACCGTTGATCCATCCCGAGATGCATCACAGCGTTTAAGCGATTATTGGACGCGCATCGAGGAGATGCGGTCATTCCAGCTGCGATTCGTTCCTTGGACTCGCCAGTTGCTGAGATTGCCGATGTCGGATGATGTGGTTCCCCGCTGACCGCCGAAGTCGCTGTTAACGAAGAAGGTCACGCGCGCGCCGCCGAAGACGCGGATGGAGGAGATTCTGTCGTTCATATTGGGGACGGAGTTTTTGCTCTCGCCACGGCGCAGGCAGATGTAGTCGCCACGGAAGTTGCTGTCTTTATAGAAGCAGGCTCCGCCGCGACCCCAATTTCCACCGTTCCAGTTGCCGCTGGGTGGCCAAGGGTCACCGGGCCGCGAATGGTTCCAGCCCATGTTTCCGCCTTGGCTGGGAGGCGGATATCCGCCACCCGTGTATCCGCCGCCGCGGCCGACGATAAAAGTCGCGCGGCAGCCCCGGTCAACCCATAGGCCCCGGTTATCCACGCCCCATGTGCTGCCGCGAACGCATGGTGAGCCACTGATCTGGCGGTCCATCGTGACCTGATTGGCCGCAAAGCTGCCGCAGTAAATGCGGCTGCCGTTATTGGACTCGCATTTGATGGTTTGCTGGGCTGAAGCAGCCAGCGCAAATCCTGAGAACAAAAAAAACAAACTCGCCGAGCGAAGAAGCGCGCGGAGTGTCATACGAATTCTCCTTTGGAATTTGTCAACCCGAAGGTCGAACAAAACGCTAATGCCGGGCCTGAGTACGGTATCGGATGGTTCCGATTCCTGAGAATGCTCTCGATTGGAAGTAGCACCGGTAGACAGGGACCACCCCTGCAGCGGAAAACTCTGCTTGGCTCTTAGATTGGGAGAGACCTGCTGTAAGTTGCCAGGTTCCCTGAATCTGCAGCAGAGAAAAACAGAAAATGCTGAGGGCGATGGAAACACCGCTGAAGATTTGGCTATTGGGATACGGGTTCACCCAAAGCTACCCGTCAGCCAAACGCTTTTTGGCCGCGTCTTCGAGGCTGACGACACCAATGGGTGTCGTCAAGCTGGTACCGGATTCTTCAACGACGCGCATGATCTCGAGAATGACTCTTTCCTGCTCTTCAAGGAAGGAGTTGAAATCGCCACCGGGCCGGTTGTAGTAGGCGAAGACCTCGATTTCGGGACCGGCAGGTGTCAGGCGAATGACTCGAATACGAGCGGTGTTGGAGTCGACTTCCGGTCGATGGGTAAGCATGCTCGCGATGTCGCTGAGGACCTTCTTGACGGTGGAGTGAGGGGTATCGAAACGCAGCGTGAAGGTCTGATGTATCCAGAACTGGTCGCGCATGGAGAAGTTTACGAGTTCCATCTCGGCCACTTTGGAGTTGGGGATAGATATAAGGGAGCGGTCGAGAGTCCGCAGACGGATGGAGGAGATGCCGATGTCTTCGACGGTACCGGTTTGTCCCGCGACGGTGCAGAAGTCGTTTACGCGGATGGCGCCGCGCATCACGATCGAGATTCCACCGAATAGGTCGGCGAGGCTCTTTTGCGCGGCGAGGGCAAGAGCGACGCCACCGATCCCGAGTCCCGCGAAGAGTGCAGACACATTGACTCCGCCGAGGCTGAGCAGAGCAATGATGAGAAGGATGCCTATGAGGACCTTGAAGAGACGCGAGACAAGGCTGACAAGGGTGATTCGCTCAGTCTGCTGCTGCCGCAGGAGACGAAAAGTGGTGAAAGTCGTGAAGATATCGGTAAGCCGAACGAGCATCCACGCCACGCTGAAGACAAAGGTTAGGATGGAGCCCATTACCCAGTAATGGCGGCCGAGGGCGGTGATGCTGTAGTCCGCGGCGACGCGCTGAAGAACCGCCAGGATGAGGCCAAAGATGGGGCCGCCGTGAGCTTGATGATGGCTGCATCGACGTTTGTCGTGAGGTATCGACGAAGGGAAATTCGCAGTATCCAGCGTACGAGGCGGGAGAGAAGCCATGCCAGGAATAGATCGAGAATGATGGCGACGATGACGGCCAACCATCGCCAGAGGGGGATGGAAAAAATGCGAATGCGAGACATCCAGGCGGGAAAGTAATGAGAGAAATCTTTGGGTTGTGTGCTGGCGTAGAAGTTCGGAACGCGGTCCAGGGTCTCGCGCGAAAAGAGCCAGATGGGTTCCTCGTTGGGGCGTGAGACGTGATCGAGCAGGATTTCGATCTGGCCCGCCGGGGTATTAACGACGCCGACTTTTTCGCGCGATACGCGAAGGCCGTCCGCGAGGTTGCCCTCGGGCTGGCGGGAGAGGGTTTCGAGATTATTGGATGAGCCAAGATCGAGGATGACCTTCAGTTCGAGCGCGAGCTGTTCGGCTTTCGATTCGGGAAGCTTGGTGTCGAGATATTTAGCCGCGCGGGCATAGTCCTGCGCTTCAGCGGCATGCAGGAACCCGATGACGGTTCCGTGCGGCGTCGAGCGTCCAAGAGGATCGGGGGGCAAAGGCGCGGGAGCTGGAACGGCCGCAGATCCGGGTGGGGACGTGGACGCGCCAGGAACCTTTGGAATCTGAACAGAGGGCGGCGCAGGCTTTGCATGGGTCTGGCTCTGGGCGCTTGGACCTCCAGACGACGCAGCGACTAAACCTATCAGCACGCATAACCTGCGAATATACGGGGCACGAGTGACGTTGCCGTTATCCATCATACGCATTTTGGGGTCCCTGCCTAGTGTGTGCTGCACCTGGGAAACAGGATGCCAGCATCAGGAATTGCGTTGGCCTGTACCGGCCGTTATGCCTGCCTCGCCGAGTCCAAGCTTGGAACAATAAAACATGAGCAGGAAATAAACCGTTGACGCGCAGGGAGTGCAGCGAGGAAAAGCCCAATGGCCAGATCCACCGATGCAGAATATTCGAGATGTCTGGGCCACACCCCACCATCTCGAATGATCACGTGCGAAAGAAAGTATCCCTCGCGGAGTTTTTGAGCTTGCTCTGGATCGGGAATTTCAAGCAGTGTATTAGGCTATGACGCGGTCCCTTGATCCTCGCCATGGCGACGTCGAAGATGATGGATCCAGCACCAAGCGCCGATCACTACTTTCGCTCGCGGGCAGTCTGCTCGTTGAGGTGAGTCTACCTAAGCTGGCGATCGCCTGGCTGATGTTGATTGTATTGCCGGCACTGATCCTTGGTCTTGCGCCGCTGGTTGTTTCTGCTTGGGTCCATCAGGTCTCCTCCACCATCACATCCCCTCTCAACAGAATATGGCCCTTTCTGATCCTGTCGGCACTCGTAGCCATCGGTTGGTTCGGTGGCCGAACATTGTTCCGATTGGCCGAAAGCGGCTTCTGGTCCATGAACTCGCTGATCGTCGAGCCTGGATACGTGACCTGCCGCGAAGTGCTGCGGCACATTGTCGAAGCCCTGTTCTCTTCGCGGACCACCTCGGCCCAGTTTGCCAGGTTGCGCGCCGCCACCGCCGCTGCAGCAGGCTTCGTGGTCTCGGGTCTGGCGGTCTTGGTACTGATCCTGGCGTGGCCGAGGTCGCGTTGGGTGGTTGATATCTCCGTTTTCAACTTCCCTCACCGCTTGGTTTTGGTCGCCTTAGCCAACAGCATCGTACTCGGCGCAGCATATCTCGCGGTTGCCGCGCTTGTCTGGGCGATCGAAGATACCACGATGGCTCAACCCCACGATCTTGACGGGTTTTGCGACAGTCCTGATAAGGGCCGTATCTGGCGCATCGCCCATTTGTCAGATATCCACGTGGTAGGCGAGCGCTATGGCTTTCGCATCGAGAGTGGCAGATCCGGTCCCCGCGGTAACCAGCGACTGCGGGAAGCGATGGCGCAGTTGGACATGCTCTGCAGCAAAGACCCGCTGGACGCGATTCTAATTACCGGCGACATGACGGACGCTGGACGTTCCGCCGAATGGGCCGAGTTCCTAGATATTCTAAAGTCCTATCCGAGGCTTGCTGAACGAGTCCTGGTGATACCTGGTAACCACGACCTGAATATCATCGACCGGGCAAATCCGGCACGCCTCGACACGCCGTCAAGCCCGAAGAAGCGGCTGCGCAAGGTTCGCACCTTGTCCGCAATGAATGCGCTCCAAGGCCGAAGAGTCCATATCGTGGATCTCGAAAAACGCTGCCTCGGGGCGAGTCTGGCGGAAGCAATCGAACCATATGTCGCCGACATGGAGGGATTCTCCGACGCTGGACGGCCACGCATCTTCAATGCGCTGACCGAACTGTGGGCCAGAATCTTTCCGATGGTACTGCCGCCAGATCGGGGTGACGGTTTGGGAATCATCCTGTTGAACTCAAACGCCGATACGCACTTCTCCTTCACGAATGCACTCGGGATGATCCCGGTTGAGCAGTTCCGGGGCATCGAGATCGCCGTGGCTCAATATCCGCGGGCCTCTTGGATCATCGCTCTCCACCACCACATCGTCGAATATCCACGGGCTACAAAGGCCCTTTCCGATCGCATCGGCACGGCCTTGATCAACGGAAACTGGTTCGTTCGTCAACTTCGTCCCTTGGCGGACCGGGCGATCGTGATGCATGGCCACCGGCATGTCGACTGGATCGGGGAATGTGGAGGACTCGTGATCGTGTCGGCGCCATCGCCTGTCATGGAGGCTACTGACGACCTTAGAACCTGCTTCTACATCCAATCGCTAACAACTCGAGCCGACGGGCGGCTCGAGCTGTTGGCTCCACAGCGGATCACGCTGCATGGCCAACGGACTGCTGAATAACCAGATATCTTCTTCTCGCATGCAATTTGGTTTCTTAGCTGGTGGATGGTATTTCAATGTCGATTCGAGACTTGTTCGACAGCTTATTCAAGTTAGAGCCATGCGCCGGCAGAAAGATGATTCGCTGTAAGTTTTAACAGGTGAATCGCATCGTCCTCGACTATAGATTTGGGGAGGGCAGCACGATTTTTATAAGAGCTGAAGTACGTTCGTGGGAGTCAGGCAGTTAGGGTTGATCCGAGAGTCGCGAATGCCGTCCGGCTGTCGGCAGGTTCCAATTATCGATCTGGTGTGGAGGTGTCTGATGTCGACAGCGAATCCGACCGGGGGAGTGCGGGGGTCTGCAGCGATCATAAAGAAAGCCAGCGGCTGGTTTATCGCGGTGGCGGTAGTGTTCATTATCCTCGGGATCTCTGCGATTGCGGAGCCCGCGATTGCCGGCGTGGCAGTGGCCATTCTGGTTGGCTGGCTGCTGATTTTAGGCGGCTTGGCGCACCTGGTCGCGGCGTTCAGTGGAGGCGGTGCGGGCCGCGTGATTTGGCAGGTGCTTCTCGGCATTATCTACGTCGTTGGCGGCATTTATTTCCTGATGCACCCACTCCTCGGGCTGGGGTCGCTGACGCTGCTCCTGGCCGTAATTATTGTGGCGGGAGCGGCGGTCGAATTCATTGCGTATTTCAGGACACGGCACGAAAGTGGTTCCGGGTGGCTGCTCGTCAACGCGCTGGTCACGTTACTGCTGGGCTGGCTGATCTGGGCACATTGGCCCTCGAGTACGGTGTGGGCCATCGGGACGCTGGTGGGCGTGAACCTGTTGATGACCGGGATTTCGCGGCTGATGCTCGGGTTGGCAGCCCGAAGACTGGCGAGCGGAGCAGCGGCATAGGTTAGCGGTCGCTGCAGCCTGCTTCGGCGCAGAGACCAATTCTAAGTGACCGCTGTGATCGTGCTCCCTTCGACAGCTCGACGCAGTCCTTCAGCTAGGCTCGGACACTGCAAAGCTCGCCCAAGTCCGGCGATCCAGTTTCTGCCGTAGGTGTGGCCTCTCCCGGTTCCAAGGGCAATGCTGGCTCCTCCTGCGCTTCTGCTTTGCCTTTTTCTTTGGGCTTGCGAACATCAACGGCGCCCTTTAAGAATGCTCCGTCTTCTATGCAGATGCGACGCGCAGTCAAATCTCCCGTAAGTGAACCGTCGCTACGAATTTCCACTCGATCGCCACCATTGAGGTTGCCGCAGACGTCGCCCATGATGACGACTTCGCGTGCGCTGATATCAGCCTTGACCTTGCCCTCTGTTCCGATGGTCACGCGGTGCGCGGGCGCGCTGATCGAGCCTTCGACGCTCCCATAAATGTAAAGAGGGTCTGAAGCAGCAATTTCCCCTTTGATCACTATTGATTTGCCAATCATTGAATATTGGTTCAGCGTCGCGGAGGAGGCCACCCGGCCTGGCGCGGTTGGGATCTCGGCGATAGATGGGGTTGGCGGTTGAACGGTGTTGGCACGGGCTGGCGGCTGCGTCTCGCTATCGATGGACTTCCACATAATTTCTGGTCCTTTCGTCTCTCGTTTAGAACAGCGAGCTTTGGTGAATCGAGGCCGGATCACGCGCGATAGATGACTTCGTGCCTTTGCCTGAGCAAAGCCGGGAGCTGCGCTAATCTAATGGATTTCACAAGTGTAATCATCTAACGTGATTGCTGGACAATTACTTAAGTTTCGTCTGCAACAAGACTTTCGCAACTTGATGCTGGTGTCTCGCGCACTGATTCACGCCGTTAACAGAAGCTCTTCGCGAATCGGTCCTCCACGCTAGGGATCCCTGCAGGTTAGAGACGTTCATAGTTGACTGTTCGAAAGAGCATCTCAAGCTCTTTAGCGGTCGATGACATCTTCCCTCTTCCTTGAAAAGAGTTGGCCTATTCGGTGTGGGGCGCTTCTGTCGGGTTTTGCTTGGCTGCGCGGATTGCTGGAATAGCTGCCGCCGCCGCGGTCATCCCGATGAGACCCATCATCGTCAAGATAATTGCCAGAGGATCAACCGCACTTTTCTTGAAGAGCAAGTCATTGACAGCGTGAGCACTTAGAAATGCGAGGATCAGCCCCGTCACAATTCTCACAAGACTCTAAATATGTGACCAATCGCAGCGCAGTGGTGACGAATGGCTTCGTAGCGGTGTCGTGACGATACGTTCCTGCAACTGCTCTCACCTAGGCTGCAGTTACTCCTGATAACGTGCAGTTAATTTCGGAGTCTTATTAGCCCGCCTGTCTCTTCTCTTGGTGACAGGAGCCTCCTTTCTCGCACCGGTGAGGACATTATGACAAAGTTCCTTATGGGCCGTGGCCTAACAGCCAGTCTGTTCGCGCGATTTATTGCGGCGTCGATCGTCGTTCTCTCCTCGGTTCCCGCAAGAACCATCGAACCCGATATCCCGAAGATTCAATCAGAGGCGGAGAGAGGTTCAATCCAGCAGCAAATTGAACTTGGCGCCGCCTACTTCGTAGGTCGCGGTGTCGATCAAAACGAAAAGCTTGCGGCCTACTGGTATGAGAAGGCTGCGAATGCCGGCGACCCCACTGCGCAGAATCAAGTCGGCTACTTTTACCAGGTTGGCCTCGGTGTCCCCAAAGATCTCGCTCGTGCCGTGCGTTGGTATGAGCGCGCTGCCTCCGGCGGGTTGCTGATAGCAAAAGTGAATCTTGGTGTGGTGTACCTCTTTGGAACGGGCGTTCGAAAAGACGAAGCTCTTGCCGCACAACTCTTTAAGGATGCAGTCAAGAAAGGCAGCGGGCTGGGAGCCTGCTACCTGGGAGATATGTATTACCTCGGCGACGGCGTTCAAGTCGACAAAACCGCTGCTCAACGTTGGTACGAGACTGGCGCGAAGCTGCACGATCCCCGCGCGCAACATCACCTCGCCTTAATGCTCGCGGGAGACGACAATTCCGCAAAGGACCTCAAGAGAGCTGTAATCCTGCTGCGGGCGTCTGCAGATGCGGGGCTGGTTGAGGCAAAGCATGAACTGGGGCTGCTCCTGGCACAGCACCCGGAGCTGTCAAACTCTCCTGACGAAGCCGTTTCACAGCTCAAGGAGGCATCCTCGGCAGGATCTTGGAAGTCCTCAATCGTCCTGGGTGTACTGTCTCGGGATGGCAACGGAATGCGCATCAATGCAGAAGAAGCGTATTATCATTTCCGCGTGGCAAGTCTCCAGGGTGGGAAAACAGCAAACGCCATGGCCGCCAATGACCTTAGGGTTCTTTCCGCAAAACTAGGTGCGGAAAAGGTGCGGGCGCTTGATCGGAACGCTTCAGAGTGGTATCAGAACCACCATCTATCTTTGGACTTCGTTTTTAAGGCTGGGCAAAACATGAAAGGCTTTCCGGCTTATGCCCTCCAGTCTCCCGAGAAAGATGCTCATGTCGGCCGACTTATCGCCACTTCTCAATTCTAGAGGCACCGTTGAATTGCCATATCGCGTGATAGTTGCCCTGGACACGTATTGAAGCGAGCGGAGGCACCAAAACAACGATTATGCGGGCGAGCGAGAGTCGAAACGATCCGCTGTTCATGAACCCGGCAATCTTCATTGGCACAGCAGTGTGTCTCGGGTTGTTATTTGCCTTGCAGGAATGGATTTTCTCCCGCCGGATGGGTTCTCACTGGGGAACCACTATTTTCTTTGAGTCCTGGGGAGTTCACTTCTTCTTGTGGGGGACGATTTGCTGGCTGTTATGGCGCCTCTTGCGGGATCTGGTTCAATCGGCAAGCGTTCGCGTGATGCTGGCATTCTTTCTTCCGCTCAGCGTTGTCATTAGCGTGCTCGAGGAAATGATCTTTGTATTGGCGTTCCCCAGCCTTCCTGTTAACTATTCGCATTTGACCTATTGGCATAGGCTCGCGATCTATCTTGATTCCGAACTTGTCTATAACATGGTTATTTTCTGGTGCGCATTCTTCTTGTTTCGTGGGATCGGGTACTACCAGAGATTCCGCGAGAATGAGCGCACTGCCGCGCAGTTGGAGATTCAGTTGGCCAACGCCCGGATGTCCGCTCTTCGCATGCAGTTGAATCCACATTTTCTGTTCAACACGATGAACAGCATCTCCAGCCTCATGCGCATCGATGTTGACGCTGCTGACGCAATGCTGGAGCAGCTAAGCAGTCTCATGCGAATTACGCTTGAGCGTGGAGATGCACAGCTGATTAGCCTGCGCGACGAAGTGGAATTCATTGAGACATACATGGCTATGCAGGCCCGGCGATATGCAGGAAGGGTCGAGCAGGTTCTCCAAATCGATCCGGAATTGTATGACGCACTGGTTCCATCAATGATTTTGCAGCCAATCGTTGAGAACGCGTATATACACGGCCTCTCAAAAATCACCAAGCAAGGTGAGCTAAGAGTCAGCGTCGAGAGACTTGGGGAGAAGATTCAGATCTGCGTCGTGAACAGTGGTATCGGCATGAGATGCGGACAAGAAGCGCGTCTCTGACGGCCACACTGTTGGACTCGCGAACATTCAAAGCCGTCTGAATCTTCATTACGGAGACGAAGCTTGGTTCTCAATGACTGAGCTTGATTTGACGCATGTTCAGGTTATGGTGCACCTTCCACTGCAGTTCTCGTCAGTCCCCGCGGAGGCACCGATAACATATGTCGCGCGATGATTCATGGGTGGCATGGCGCGAAGTACTGACGCGCCAAACACCCAGGTCAGGGGGCGTATATCTCGATATACCCATGGCGATTCCAGTTTTTTGAATCCACTTCCAATTCATATTTCCTGTTTTAAAAACCGTGACTCCGTCCCTTTACTTCGTGCCAACGCGTTTTGTCCTGCTTATCAGGCACCTTGTCCCAACCTATGTAAATTCGGAAAGATCGAGAGCAAAATGAGAATCTGGACTTGGGGCGATTTTCGCAGCCCCGCCGATTTATCCCGGCCAAGACCACTCTTAAGCGGTTTACCGGTCGCGTTCGTCACATAAGTCCACGATCGCATCTAGACCGCATCTAAATGGACGGAGGCATGCTCGCTCCAAACAGGGGTGTTCTGTCGATATGAGCATGAGCGTCTTTCAGCAGCAGATAAAGCCGCCACGGATTCCAGCTTGCAGCTGTAAAATTCCAACTGGTTCATGGCAGCTGGCGATTTCCTCAAGCGCGAATGCAGATCGAAGTCGCATTCTTCAGGCCCTGACGATCCCTGAATACATAGAAGCCTGGCTCTGTCTAGGTGGTGACGGGACACGACCGGTATTTGCATCGCGTACGGCGAATGCTATCGAATTCAACGCTTTGGCCCGTACGGACTCGAGCTCGACATCTCTGGTTCTTACCTGACATCGCGGCGCTCAAAGCTCCTGTTTACGTGGCAAAACGATGCCAGCCAAGACCGGCCGATGAGCCTTGTCCTCATTCGTCTGCATGGCGAATTTGCTCGAACTCGGTTGTGCCTCAATCATGTGGGCCTTATATCTGCGGAAGAGTGCGAATGGCATCACGAAATGTGGAAGACGTCTCTTGACAGATTGAGCGCTCTCTTCAAGTGAGTGCCGAAGTGAGCCGTGACGCATATCGACGCTATTGAGATTTTCACGCACATCCTCGCAGATTCGATTAATCAGATATGGATTAGGCTGAATTGTAGCGCAGTAACCACAGCCCGTGTGTGGTCCCTCGTGATCGAGACGGGTGAGGATGACGTTCGCGTGACACTTGACCGTCGCTGTAGAGATTTCCAACTCCACCGCAATCTCCTGTTGAATTTCCCCTTGACTTTAAGCCGCAGTACTCTGCGTCTCGAGACCTGATTTATCCCCGGGGTGCCTTCCGGGGTTCCACCTCCCCTATTGGTCGAACTGCCATCCCCCATCAGTACCATTGAGAGTTAAGCTGACCGGTGTCAGGATTCCCGCATGCGAGTCAATCTCATAACCCGGCCGTCCGATCACCCCCAATCTGGCCCAGGTACGATTCCCCTCTCGCTGACCATCCGTCCAGCGTGCGGCCTACCCGGCGACTACGAGTGCCCAACTGACAGCGCTGCGCTCTTGCGCTTGCTTCGGCGGCAAACAGATCTGCCTGCTTACGTGCTTCAGAATTTTGAAAAAGACCTGGGAACCCCGCTCGGCGCAAGGCTGCTGGGCGTGGATTTAAGCGACAGTGTCCTCACGGATATTGGCTATTTCATCGACTAGCCGACTGATCCCCAGCCGTTCCCCTTCAGTCTGGCATCGTTTGACAGACCGTCGGCACGTGCCGTGAGAGCCCCTCATCATCGATTAGGGACAATGCGAAACTCCGCGTGATCTGCAGCCAGCGAGCTTCCCCCAACCCACACCGTGTAATCGGTCTGCTCGATCACCGCGTGCCCGGCATCGTTGTAAAAAGATAGTTCCGAAAATCCCAGCTTGAACGTAACCTGCTTTGACTCACCCGGATTCAAGGTCACTCGCTCGAATCCTTCGAGACTGCGCGCCGGCTGTTCAAGGCTGGCTCCCAGGTTGCGCACATAACATTGCACAACCTCGGTCCCCGCGCGATTTCCAGTATTCCGAACCGTCGCAGTCACGGTCACCAGGTCGCGCGCATCGCTCCGATTGGCCTCGCCGAACGGAACCATCTTCCGCGATACCGCGACATTCTCGTACGCAAACTGCGTATAGCTCAGCCCGTGCCCAAACGGAAACAGCGCATCATTGGGAACGTCAATGTAGCGCGAGAAAAAGCGCGAATCGAAACTCGGCGGCTGCGTCAGATCAAGCCCGACAGGCGGACGTCCGGTAGGAAACTGGCTATAGTACAAAGGCTCCTGCCCCATTGCGCGCGGAAAACTCATCGGCAGTTTTCCACTCGGCGCGACATCGCCATACAGCAGGTCCGCAATCGCATTCCCTGCCTCGGTCCCCGGAAACCACGTTTCCATGATCGCGGGGATATGCTCCGCTGCCCACGTAAGCACTAACGGACGGCCCGAAAAAACCAGCAGAACAATCGGGCGTCCCGTTGCCGCCACCGCCTCCAGAAGCTTCTCCTGGTTGCCGGGCAAACTTAAATGAACGCGCGATCCCGCTTCGCCGCTCATCTCGCTCGATTCACCCAGAGCAAGCACCGCCACGTCAGCTTGATTCGCCGCATCCACCGCCTCGGCAAATCCTTGCTCGGACTCACCCAGAATCTCGGTTCCCTTCGCATACGTCGCCGATCCACCGATTATCCTGGCGCGAGCCTCCAACGCATCCTTCACCGTAACGACATCTGGATCTCTTCTGTCTCCTCCCCACGATCCCGTCATCTCCCCGCTGTTATCCGCAAGCGGTCCAATCAGCGCAATCTTTTTCACACTCTCCGCCAAAGGCAGCAATGCCGCACCGTTTGCGACCGGCTTGTTTTGCAGGAGCACGATTGCTTCTACCGCCGCCTTTCGCACCAGCGGCCTGTGCTCCGCGACTGCAGCCTTAACCTCCGTCCCCTCCGCATACGGATGTTCGAACAGCCCCATCGCAAACTTCACGCGCAGCACTCGGCGCACGGCCTCGTCCACCACGCTCATCGAAACCTGCCCCGACCGCACCAGCGCCGGCAATTCCGCGTCGTAGTAGTGCGACATCATGTCGATATCCACGCCGGCCGTAATCGCCTTGCGCGCTGCCGTTGCCGCGTCCAGCGCGATCCCGTGATTCCGCAATTCCATCACCGCGGTGTAGTCGCTCACCACGAAACCGTTGAAGCCCCAGCGATCGCGTAGAACATCCTGCAGCAGGTAACGATTCGCCGTCGAAGGAACCCCATTGAGAGCGTTGAACGCGCTCATCATCGTGGCTGTGCCCGCTTCCACCGCCGCCTTGTACGGTGGAAGATACACCTGCTCCAGTCGGCTCTCCGACATATCGGTGGTGTTGTATTCCCGCCCCGCCTCGGCCGCACCGTATGCCGCAAAGTGCTTCACGCACGCAGCCACGCTCGTCGGCGACGAAAGATCATCCCCTTGATAGCCGTGGATGTACGCCCGCGCCATCGCCGCTCCCAGGTAAGCATCTTCGCCCGCGCCTTCCTGCGTTCTTCCCCAGCGAGGATCGCGCGAAATATCCACCATAGGTGAATAGAACCAGTTCACGCCACCTGTACGGGCCTCCGACGCCGAAATGTGTGCGAGAGATGTTACCAACTCCGGATCAAACGTCGCCGCCAATCCAAGCGGAATCGGATAAACCGTCTTGTACCCGTGAATGATGTCCGCCCCGAACAGCAACGGAATATGCAGCCTGCTCTTCTCGACCGCCGCATGCTGCAATGCATTCGTGCGTGCCTGCCCCACCGTGTTAAGCATCGAACCCAGCCGGCCCGTTGAAACCAGTTCCATCGCATCGACCTTGTCATGCGTCGAAGGATTTTTGCCCGGTGCCGCTGCAGCCTCCGCTGCCGTCTGCGCCGGCCCATCGTAGCCGCTGTCGCTGTACTGCACCAGTTGCCCCAGCTTCTCTTCGAGCGTCATCTGCTTCAACAGCGCATCCACACGGTTCTCAACCGCAGGTGAAGCCAGTTGCGCGTTGGACGATGGAGCATAGTGTGCAGAATCGCTTTGCGTCTGGCCCAAGGAAACAGAAACTGAAAGCGAACATGCGAATCCAAGTACAGCCAGCACCGCAAGTGAAGTGCTGCAGGTCTTCTGCCACTGTGGAGTATCAGACTTTCCTGGGCTTTTCATCCTGCCTCGCAGCTCCTCTTTACAAGTTCAAATCCGTGATCTCGATGAGTACCAGCCAGCTCACCGGCAAAGAAATATCCAGTCTGGCTGTCCTTCAATCTTTGATGCGCCGATCAGGCCGACGGCCAGAGGCCTCACCGGCCACAACCTCTACTTCTGGATCTACGCGCCACAGGCCATCTCTGCCGCCGACATGCCGCATCTCATGCGGCCAATGTCCAGCGAAGGCTTGGAGGTTTCCCAGCTAGATTCAGCACTCTTAAACGACGGCAAATTCACGCCCATCGGCATCCAGATACCCGGCATCCATCGCGCCTGCTTCCACCACTACTGGGAAGGCGCCGACCCACAGTTTGTCCATAGCGATCACTTCTTAGAAAGTGTCATTCTGAGCCCCGCAAGCTTGGGCCCCCGCGAACAAAGTCCGTGGGGTAAGCGGGGCGAAAGACCTGCTTTTACTTCTTTGTGTCAGCGTCCCAACTTCAGTCCGGCCGAGAACGCTAAATATCAATCGAGGGCTTCAGTATCTGCGAAGTCTCCGCGCGATGCGCCAGAAATCGCGGCGACAACTCCTTCGCCGCAATCGCCAGCGCCGGAATCAGAAACACGAGCGAGTTCAACACCCACATCTCCGCACCCGCAGCCACCTGATCCTTCAGCGGTGTCAGAAAACAAACCCGTGGCGCCACAGCATACGAAGATAAAGCACACGCCCCGAAAACGCCAGCGTCGCCGACAAGACCGTGTTGAGAATATCCGCGCTCAGCAGATACGGAATCATCGCCCATCGTGGCCACCGCGCACGAGCAGGCCACGGAGTAAGCACCACCCACCAGAACGCAAGCGAAGTCGCAAAGAAACAAACGTGTTCAAAATTGTGAATAGCCTCACTCCGAAACGTCAGCTCAAATGCTGCCGGTACATGCCATCCCAGGTACGCCATATTCATTGCAATCCACGCAAACACCGGATGCGTGACCACATGCACAACTGCCCTTAGCCAACGCGCCCGAAACAACGGCCGCAACCAGCGTAGCATCAAGAACCGCGGCACTCCCCGCAACAGCGGCACGACGGGCGCACCCAACACAATCAGCGGCGGCGCAATCGACATCAGGATGAAGTGCTGAATCATATGAGCCGCAAGCAGATATTCATCCAGCGCATCAATTGGCGAAGCCAGCGCAATCCACAACGACACCACTCCCGCCACAAAACAAGCTGCTCGCCAAGCCGGCAGCTCCTGTCCACGTGTAACGCGCACCGCCATCCAGCCGCGCAAATACAGTACCAGGCAATCGATAGCGTGATCAACGGTGCCAACGGCAGCGACCATGTGCGCAACAGATCCCCCAGCGCCGGTACGCCGTTCGCACCATCGTCAATCAGCATCAGGCCGATCATCCTATTGTTCCGCGCTGCGTTGAATCACCGCGCCGGCGTCTGCTCCCCGCCCTGCCCCACCACCTGCCGCGACGCATCCTGCGAAGGCGGCTGATAATTCGGATGCAGCGTCTCGAGAAAACGCACCAGCGCCGTAGTCTCCGCCGGCGAAAGCGCGCTGCCATACGCCGGCATGTTTCCGCCGCCCAGCAGTACCTGCCGGTAAAGCTGATCCTCCGTCAACCGCGTAGCCACTTCATCCAGCGCCGGCCCGCGCTGGCCGCCGAGCCCTCCAAGCTGCATGGCAATTGCGGCACTGCTTCTCCTGGAAGACATTCGCTCCCTGCCGCTCCAGCGGCGAGCGGCTCCGCAGAAGATCCACCGGCACCGCCGCTCCGCTCCACGCATCCATCTTCGGACTCCACGGCGTATACGTCCCCAGGTTCGTCAACACCCCCCAGCACACCGCGATAAACATCACTGAAAACACCGCCACCGGCCGCCGCCACCAGCTCTTCTCGCCCACGCCCGCCACAAACGGCAATCCAAGCAGCACCACCACCGCAACCACCGGCACGATCAAAATGAACGGCGTCTCCATCTCCGGCGGCAGAAACGACAGCACCGTATAGATCCACAGGAAGAAGAAATCCGGCTTGGGAACCGTGTTGATAATCGTCGGATCCGGCACGCCCTTCGGCCCGTACGGCCCGAACACCGCCGCGCAGAACGCAACCGCAAACAGAATCGCCGCGGAAAAGATCAGGTCCTTCCACACCGCGCCCGGCACAAACGGAATCCCATCCGTGTGCGTGAGTTTGTTGTACTCCTCGATGTACGTTTCGCGACGTACGATCCGTCCCGGCATCGGCCACTCATTGACCCCGAGCTTCAGCACCATCCACACATGCAGCGCCGTAAACGCAAGCAGCGTTCCCGGAATCACAAACACGTGCAGCGCAAAAAACCGCGTCAGCGTTGCGCCGTTGATGATCGGACCACCCAGCATCAGGTACACCAGCTCCCCGCCAATCCATGGCACGCGCCCCACGATCGAAGCGCCGATGCCCAGCCCCCAGTATGCATCCTGGTCGAAGCGCAACACCTGCCCCGTAAACGCCATGCCCAGCGTCATCAGCAGCATGAACACGCCCACAATCCACGTCAGCTCCCGCGGAAACTTGTACGCGCCAAATAAGAAACACCTGCGCCATGTGGATCAGCACGACGGCGACCATGAAGTTCGATCCCCATCCATGCATCGCGCGCAAAAACCATCCCAGCGGCAACTGATGGTTCAGCACCTGCAGCGAATTCCACGCATGCGCCGCAGACGGCACATACACCAGCGCCAGCAGAATCCCCGTCACCACCTGCAAAATCAGCAGCACCAGGCTCGCGCTGCCGAAGACGTACCACCAGCTCGCGGTATTCCGCGGCACCGGATGCAGCGCTGCATCCTTGATGGGCCCTTCGAGTTGTACGCGCTGCTCTAGCCAATCGTAGACGCGTTTGTACCACGGCCCTTTGAGCCCGGACATGATTCAATCCTCGCAACGAGTTTCGGTAATTCCGGTGCGGCAATCGAAGGACAGGGACTCGCACTCGCGCGATTGCGCAACGTCGGCATCTGCCCCGCATTGATCATCAATTTCCCGTCTTGCACCTTCAGCTCATAAGTGAACAGTCCCCGCTCCGGCGGCCCCGACGCGCGGCTGCCATCTGCGTAGTACACGCCGCCATGGCATGGACACATAAATAACTGCGACTCCGAGAACCAACGCACCGGACATCCAAGGTGCGCGCAGTTGATCGCAAACACGGTGAACTCGTCCGGCGCCGAGCGCCGCACATATGCCGGAACCTTCGCCGTCTCCCCATCCCATGGATCCGAAAACGGATTCTTGAACGTGATCAACTTCGTCTCGCCCACCGGAAACTCGCTCACGTTGCCGATCGTGATCCACTGCAGATACTCCTTGCGTCGCAATACAGGCCCCAGCAGATAGACCACCACCGGCGTCGCAATCACCAACGCCACCGCGGCATTCAACGCGATCCCCACGTTCATCAGGAACGTTCGCCGCGTTACGCTCTCCGTTTCCATGCGCTGCGCCTGTTCCTGCTCGCTCGGAAGCGTGAAGTTTTTCATCCATAATTGCTCCTGCTCACGTACACGTGCTCAATGCTTCAACGCGGATGCCTGCTTCTCTCCCGGCTTTACCGCCGCGCTGCTAACAGCCGGATAAGGCTGCCCCGGATTCGCCGGCCCCTGCCCATCAGCCACGCGCTCACATCCGTAATCTCGTCGTCCGTCATCGCTCTTCCCGGAATATGCCCGCGCCAATCCGGCTCGCCGATATCCGGCCTTCCCGCAATCACCGTCGTACGCAAGGTCTGTTCGTTGATCAGCGCAAGAAATGATCCATCCAGAATCGATCCGGCCGTCCCCGCTTGCTGCGCCGAAGACCCATGACACCGCGCACAGGCAATCGCATAAACAGCCTGCCCCTTTGCTGCATTGCCGGCATGCGTTGCCTTATAAGGCGGCGGAGTCTCCCCGCCAAACGCATCCGGCCTCCGCCAGCTCGCGCGCATCCCCTGCACCAGCGCGTCGATCTGCGCATCGGTCAACATGCCACCGTTCTCCTGCGCGAATGCCGGCATCAGCGTTCCCTTTCCCCTTTCGCAATCACCTCGCGCAGCGACGCGTCGTCAATCAGCGCCTGGTATTCCGGATTCGCGAGGTTTGTCGCCGCACCATTCTTGCCCATGCGCACCATGGCACCCCGCGCAATTTGCCCCGTAAAGCGTCTCGAACGCGAGCACCGTCTTCCGGCCGCGGCACCTCCGGCCCAGCCTTCGGCTTCCCGGGCAGATCGCAGCCCGCCAGCGCAAGCAGCGCCAGCACGCCCAATCCGGTCAGCCGAAACCGCCGTCTTCATTGCTTCGGCTCTTCCCCGCTGCGTTCCGGCTGCAACCCCGGCGTCTCCACGCCCAGTCGCACCGCCAGCGGCACCTGTCGCAGCCGCTTGATCCTGCCGAGCTTCGTCACCACGTATCCCGCCACCAGCCCGAAGATCACCTGCGACGCCGCAAACGACCACCAGTCAATCCGCTGCTGCAAAAACGGATTCACAATCCCCAATCACGCTGTGCAACAGCCCGGTCCACACCGCCGGAGCAAGAATCCCGCCCAGCAAAATCGGGTGCTTCGGCCATATCGGCAACATGCGCTCCGTACAGCAAGCCAACCAGCAACGTCGTCGCACCCTGGATGATGTTCGCCGTCACAAATGCACTCAATCGGAAGTGGCTCATCTGTTCCACCGTCGGATTCACCCAACCCCCCACGCCCGCTCCGCCCAGCAGGTTCACCACGTACCAGATGCTGTGAAAGCGAACGATCCCGTAAATCTCCGCCGGAATCACCATCGCAATCCCGCCGGCAATTCCTCCATTGATCCCGCTCGAAATCGGAAACGTCTCCAGCGGCAACTGCGCGCGATGCGTCTCGCCCACATCGATACGTGCCACCGTCTCGCGTGACGGCACAATCACCACGACCTCATCCGTGACCGCGACATCCTCGTGCGCCTCGTGCGGCAGCACCGCGCGGAACCAGCCGACAATCGACACAACCGTCAGAATCGCGCCCAGCACAGCCAGGCCCGCGCTCGTCACCAGCGAGGCAAACACCAGCGTCAATCCCAGCGCCATCAGAAACGGCCACGCCGTCGGCGCCGGCAATGAATCGAGTGCGTGCGCAGCGCGCCGGGCTGGTCCGCCGAATGCATTGAAGATCTAGACTCCGTCATCTCCCCACCACGTACACCACCGTAAACACCACCACCCACACGGCATCCACAAAGTGCCAGTACAGCGCCAGCACCTTCACGCGCTCCGCATGTTCCGCGCGCAAGTGTCCCGTCAGCGCGAACACCAGCACCACCAGCATCATCAACAGTCCAACCACCACGTGCGACGCATGCAGTCCCACCAGCGAATAGAAACGTCGTCCCAAACAGATTGGTGTGAATCGTCAGATGATCGTGAACGATCAGCTTGTACCACTCCATCCCGGTGTCCGCCAGAAAGATCGCGCCCAGCAGAATCGTGACCATCCACCACAACCGAAACGCCGCCATGCGTCCCATGCTCAATCGCGCGCTCCGCAAGCATGATGAATCCGCTGCTCGAAAGCAGGCACACCGTACCGAAATACGGAATCTCCAGCACCTCTTTCGGCGTCGGCCCGCCAGTATCCCGGCCCGAGGTAGTACAGATACGCCACTACGAAGATCGTGAAGATCGACGCCTCCGCCGTGATCAGGCTCGCCATCGCCACAACGCCGCGCGAAGGCATCTTCCATGTCGCCCTCATTCGTCGATATGCTCCAGCGGAACAGTCGCCATCTGCGCTCCTCACTCAAATGCGGAATCCGGATCTTCCGGATGCTTCAAATCCCAGAGCGGCCGGCGGCTTGCAACCACCGGCTCGACGGGAAAGTTATATGCGGGCGGCGGCGACGACGTGGACCACTCCAGCGTCCACGCATCCCACGGATCCGGCCCCGCTTCCGCACCACGAAAATACGAATGGACGAGGTTGTACACAAAAATCGCGATCGCAATCGCCTGGATAAATCCGCCCACCGAAACAATCTGGTTCAGCAGCGTCCATCCGCGATCCGGCTCATATGTGTAGATCTGCCGCGGCATCCCCAGCAATCCCGGAATGTGCATCGTGTCGAATGTCATATGAAAGCCGATCACCATCAGCCAGAAGTGCCACTTGCCCAGCCGCTCATCCAGCATCCGCCCCGTCATCTTCGGATACCAGTAATAGATCGCCGCAAAGATCATGAAGACAATCGCGCCCACCAGCACGTAGTGAAAATGCGCGACGACAAAATAGGAGTTGTGCAGTTGCCAGTTCCACGGCGAAATCGAAAGCATGATGCCCGTCAGCCCTGCAATCACAAACTGGAAAGAAACGCTACCGAAAACAGCATCGGCGTCGCAAAACGAATCTTCCCTCCCCAGATCGTCGCCAGCCAGTTAAATATCTTGATCCCCGTCGGAATCGACACCAGCATCGTCGAAAGCGTGAAGAACGCATTCCCAAACGACGTCATGCCGATCGTGAACATGTGGTGCGCCCACACGCTCAGGCTGATGAACGCGATCCCCACCGACGCCGCCACCATCGCCGGATAACCAAAGATCGCTTTCCGCGAAAACACCGGGATGATCTCGTTGGCAAACGCGAACGCCGGCAGCACCAGCACGTAAACCTCCGGATGTCCGAAGATCCAGAAGAAGTGCGCCCACAAGATCGCCGACCCGCCCGCCTGCGTGTCGAAGAAATGTCCGCCCAGGTAGCGATCGATCATCAGCATTGCCTGCGCCGCAGTCAGCGGACTCACCGCCACCAGCACGAGAAATGAGACCGTCGCGTACAGCCATGGCAACAGCGGCATGCGAAACAGCGTCATCCCCTTGCAGCGCATGCAGAAGACCGTCGCGATAAAGTTGATCGCCGTCCCGATGCTTCCAATGCCGCTCGCCAGCAGCGCCACCGCCCAATAATCGATCGTGTGCCCCGGCGAAAACGCGCGCTCCGTCAGCGGCGCATACGCAAACCACGCGACATCGGGCGCCGAACCCGTCCCCGCCAGCCCCACGCCGCCGATAAAGCTGTAATACAGCAGCAGTCCCGCGAATGCGCTGATCCAGAAGCTGAACGCATTCAGCCGCGGAAACGCCATGTCGCGCGCGCCGATCATCAGCGGCACAAGATAATTGCCGAATCCGAACAGGATCGGCATGCCCACCAGGAACACCATCGTGGTGCCATGCATCGTGAACAGCCGGTTGAACGTAAAAGGCGAGACGAAATCGTTGTGCGGAAAGAAGAGCTGCGCGCGAATCATCAGCGCTTCCACGCCTGCCACCAGCAGAAACACCAGCGCATAGCAGATGTACATGATCCCCAGCCGCTTGTGATCGACCGTCACAATCCAGCTATGCACCAGTTCGAGATACGTGCCCGTCTCTGGTCACGTCGGGCGTGCGGTCAATCCCCGCCTCAATCCCCGGTGCCGCCGGCATGCTTTCTGCGTCCATGCGCTGCTCCCGGAGTCGTTACTTCAAGGTCAGTAAGTACGCCGTGATTTGTTCGTTCTGCCTATCGGTCAAATGCATCGCCGGCATCAGCGATCCCGGCTTGATCTGGTTCGGATCCGTCACCCATGCCAGCAGTTTCTCTTTCGTATTGCGGAGCCGCTCCCGCTGCAATCGTTTCGCGGCTCATCATGTGCGTCAGATCCGGCCCATACCGCCCAGTCGCAACCGTTCCCGCCACCGTATGGCAATTGATGCATGCCTGGTGCTCAAACACGTGCTGCCCAGCCTGCGGCGAAATCTCCTGCGAATCTTCGTAGCTCAGCCGCATCTCCCGACCGCGCCCAACGAACCCGGCGCAACCAGACTCGTTGCCTGCATGCACAACATTCCCGGCATTGCCGTGATGAGCTGCGGCGTCTTCACTCGCTCCTGGCGTCACGATCTCCGGCTGCGTCCTCTGCTGGTTCGCAATCCACTGCTGCAAACTGCTCCGGCGTATCGACGTACACGCGCAACAGCATCTTCGCGTGCTGCGCTCCGCAAAACTGCGCGCACTGCCCCACGTAGAGCCCCGGCGTCCGCGGATCGATCCACATCTCGTTCACACGATTCGGCAGCAGATCCGTCTTGCCCGCCAGTTGCGGCACCCAGAAGCTGTGGATCACATCAGCCGACGTCAGCTTCATAAATGTCGGCCGATCCGTCGCATCGTTGCTCACCGGCACGTGCAGTTCATTCGCAGTCACCACGTTGTACTGCGGATAGCGAAACTCCCACCAGAACTGGTGCCCAACCACGATCACATCCAGTGCCGACGCAGGCTTCGGCGCATCCTGCACCGCGAACAACACCCGCGCCGTCGTCAGAAACAGCACCACGATGATCAGCACCGGAATGATCGTCCACGACAACTCGATCTGCACGCTGCCGAAGACCTGCGGCGGCTCCGATCAAATCGCCCTGGCGCCCCCGATAGCGCACCAGCGCATACACCAGCAATCCGGACACGCCCACAAAGATCATCCCCGTGATCGTGAGAACGAAAATTGATATGCCGCTCACTTCCCCCGCCGGGGTACTGGCATGCGAAAACGTCGAAGTAGACGGAGCGCCCCATGCTGTCACAGCTGGAAGAAAATGCCGCCGCCAAAGCAAAAAATCTTCGACAGATGAGGGCTATCGATCTCACGCGAATACGCAGACCTTGTCGGGTTCCGAGCTGCTGGATAAAGCGCCGTGACACACGCATCGATGCGGCTGGCGCTCACTCACATTCCGATTTCTTGCGGGACCTCATCGGTGCAGGGGCTCACCGAAGAAAATCATGATAGCACGCTTGCATTACGAAAGACCCCGCTCCCCGGCGTGCCTCATCTCCATTTCCAAGCTTTAGAATCGATGGCTGAATTCCTTCTCTTTGCAATTCACATCTGAAACCGACCCAAAGAACTTGGAGACATCGCGTGCTCGACTTTCGCAGGGACTTCTTGAAGGTGGCCGGACTCACCATCGCCGGCGGCGCAACAACCCTCCTCAACCCATCCCTTGCAAGCTCGCAATCGCCATCCAGGGCGTCCGTCGCGACTGGGCAAAAACGCATCTACTTCGATGTTCAAATCTACGGCGCAAAGGGAGATGGAACCTCTATCGATTCGCCAGCCATTAACGCGGCAATCGATGCAGCCGCCAGCGCAGGCGGTGGAACCGTCATCTTTCCCGCTGGTGTCTACGCCAGCTACTCCATCCATCTCAAGAGCAACGTCGCGCTCTTCCTTCAGCAGGGCGCCACCGTTCTCGCCGCACCCACTCCATACGATGGCCTCCCCACCGGAGGATATGACGCTCGCCGAGCCGCAAGGCGCGTGGGAGCCCTACCAGGACTATGGCCACAATCACTGGCACAACAGCCTTATCTGGGGCGAAAATATCCACGACTTCGGCATCTTCGGCCCCGGCCTCATCTGGGGCAAAGGCCTCAGTCGCGGCCACAACGAAACGGTGCTGCCAGACACCACCGCTCCCGGTGTCGGCAACAAGGCTATCGCCCTTAAGAACTGCCGCAACGTCATCCTCGGCGATTTCTCCATTCTCCAAGGTGGATGGTTCGGCATCCTCGCCACCGGCGTCGACAACCTCACCGTCGACAACCTCAAGATCGACACCAACCGCGACGGCATCGACATCGACTGCTGCCGCAACGTCCGCGTCTCCAACTGCACCGTCAACTCGCCGTGGGACGACGGCATCTGCCCCAAAAGCTCCTACGCGCTCGGCTATCCGCGCGCCACAGAGAACCTCACCATCACCAACTGCTACGTCACCGGCGTCTACGAACTCGGCTCCGTCCTTGACGGCACATGGAAGCGGATGGAGATGCCGAAAGGCCGCGTTGGCACAGGCCGCATCAAGCTCGGCACCGAAACCAACGGCGGCTTTAAAAACATCACCATCTCCAACTGCGTCTTCGAAAGCTGCCAGGGTTTTGCGCTCGAGTCCGTCGACGGAGCCATCGTCGAAGACATCACCTTCACCGGCGTCACCATGCGGAACGTCCGCGCGCCTTTCTTTCTACGCCTCGGCGCTCGCTTGCGCGGCCCCAAACCACAAACCGTCGTCGGCACCATGAGACGCATCCTCATCAGCAACGTCGTCAGTTCAAACGCAGCGCAGTTGCCCTCCATCATTGCCGGAGTAACCGGCCACCCCATTGAAGATCTCAAGATCAGCGATGTCTATCTGCACCAGGTCGGCGGCGCAGGCCCGGACATGGCCGCAATTCAGCCGCAGGAGAACGCAGACAAATATCCCGAGCCCACCATGTTCGGCGACCTCCCCGCAACCGGCATGTACATTCGCCACGCAAAGAACATCGAACTCAGCAACGTCGAAATTGCCACTGAATCCCCCGACGCCCGGCCCGCGTTCCATCTCGACGACGTCGACGGCGCCGATTTCTTCCGCCTCAGGTTCCCTCAGCGTCAGCAATCCGGCCAGTTTCGTCTCAAGAATGTCTCCGACTTCCACCTCTTCGGTTGCCACCACTACCCCGACGCCAAAGAAGACCACGCCAACGACACGACAATCTAAGAGCAATGTGACCGTCAGAACGAGGACTCTCAAATTATCAATGGAGTGTCATCCTGAAGAGACGCACGCTTGGGGCCCCGCGATCGTGCAAACGATGGTGGGGTAAGTGTCGCGAAGGATCCGCTTTTGTCTTTTTCAGCCTGGCTGGCTTGAGATCGAAGGGGTCACTTCCGCCTCCTCCATATCCGGCTCCGTCCAAAGCAGAATCGCCTGCGGCAGCGTAACCGCCGCCACAATCGCCATCAGCACAAGCCCGTAAAGCAGCACATCCGCCGAGACCGGCATCCACGCCAGCAATCGAGGCGCCTTCATCTTCCAGTCCGCCAGCAGCCACAGCACAGTCAGCGCAATCGTCAGCACCTGGTACGCCTGGTAGTGCGCGCGGTCCCTCTGATGCACTTCGCGCTCGTCGTTGCGATACTCGCTCCCTTCTGGAAGCGGCTGGTAGACGCGCAGCGCCAGCAACAGAAACGGAGTCTCCGCATAAGATCGACGCGGCGCTTTGCCGTTGAAGGGCTTGACCAGGCCACCAAAGTTATACCCACCCAGAAACAGCCGATTCACAATGAAAGTAGCGAAGATCATGTACACGCCCGACGTATGCCACCGATCCACCGACCACAGCGCAGCCATCAGTAAAGCAAGCAACGCATAGATCAGCACCACCAGCGCTCGCCGATGCACACGCGCCGCCATGTCCAGCCGCTTCCCCATCAACACCAGTTCCGCTCTCATTGCGCCTCCTCCATATCCGGCTCGGTCCAGATCAAGATTGCCCGCGGCAGCGTGAGGTAGAGAGGCCGGTCGTCATGAAAAAGGCAGAGGGCCAGCCCACCATACCTCCCCGCTGCGCCAGAGGCAGCAGCGGCGTAATCGGATTGTGTCCCCTGAAATAAGCGTCGGCAATTAGCGCGGCCACAACCAGTTTTCCGAAAACGGAGTAGGCCTTGAAGTAGGAGTGCTCACGGCGATGCATTTCGCGTTCGTCCCCACGCGCGTGCATGTCGCCTGCGATCCACGAAAAAACGATCATGAGCGTTGTGCCAAGAATCATGCATCCGCAGACGATCCAGTGCGCCGGTGTTCCCTTTTTGGTCAAACGAACACCAGGCAAGGCAGATCACGGCCGCCACGGCGTAGAAGAGCGCGACAAACCACCGGCGGCGCGCTCGCGATTCGAAGCGGATTCGAATGTTCCCGAAGGCGTATTCGGTATTCATAGTTTTCCTTTTTCCGGAGACTGGATGATCGCGTATAACTGCAGGCTCAGCGGCTTGAACGGCTCCATCGAAAAAACCGCCTCCACCGGGAGCCCGAAAAACGCCCCGATCTGAAAAGCCAGCTTCAGGCTCGGCCCGTAATCTCCCCGCTCCAGAAACCCGATCGTCTGGTAGTTCACCCCAACGGCATCAGCCAGCTCCTGCCGGCTGATCCCCCGCTCCGCGCGCAGCACCGCGATACGGTTGAAAAGCCCGCTCTCCCCCGGCGGCGAGTCGTTTCTGTTCCCTGGCACGACATAATATTGCGTTAACACAACAAATATGTCAAGACGCAAAACATTAATTGGCAGGCGCGGCCTATGGAACAAAATTCCCCTAATTCTCAGAAAAGTGTCAGGCTTCGAAGTCCAGCTCCACCGGATCGATCAGCGGCACCAGCCACTTGAGCAGCTTCTGGTGCATGGGATGCGTAGTGTAGGCATCAGCTGCGGCCTTGTCGGCAAAAGTCATCAATCCCACAAACGCATAACCCTGTCCGCGCGGAGACACGTTCGGCCCGACGTGAACATCGATCAGCCCTAGAATATGGTCGCGAAACGCAGCAATGTCATGAGCCGCGCGCGCCTTGTCGGCCTCGGTAGCTTCCGGCCTCCAGCGAAATCCAAAAATATGAATGAACACGATAAAGTCCTCAAAAAGCTGTTCACTTCACTCCGTCCCGCTGCGCACTGAATCACTCTTCCCTGTTCACTCGTCCTTCAACTCGCCATCGCGAACGCCCGCCCACTCTCGAGCACCTTCGCAACGGCTTCCTTCGACGTAGACTCGGTATAAATCCGCATCAGCGGCTCCGTCCCGCTGGCGCGAAACAGAATCCACGTCTCCGCAGCATTCGGCTTTGTCTTGGCCTCGGGATTGTCGAGGTAGAACTTCACCCCGTCCAGCGTTTCCTGCCGCAAAATCGGCATGCCCGCAATCGACGCATCACCAACCTGCAATGCCCGCGCCCGCGCAATCGCCGCGTTCTTCAGGTAATCGGGAATATGCAGATCGATGCGCCCGTACTGATGTTCGCCATATTCCGCCTGCAGATCGGCAACAAGCTGGCCCAGCGTCTTCTTCTCTTCGGCCATCACGTTGGCCAGCAGCAGCGCATTCAGCAGCCCGTCGCGCTCCGGCAGGTGCCGCTGAAACCCGATACCGCCCGACTCTTCACCGCCCATCACAATCTCGCGTTCGAGCATCAGGTCACAGACGTACTTGAACCCGATGCCGTGCTCAATCAGTTCGCGACCGTATTTTTTGCAAATCCGGTCCAGCATCTTCGTCGTGTTGAACGCGCGGGTCACCGCCCCCGGCCAGCCTTTACGGCGAAGAACCCAGCTCAGCAGCACCGAAAATATCTTATGCGGATCGACAAAATTCCCATCCTCATCCGTCGCGCCAATACGGTCCGCGTCGCCATCCGTGCACAGGCCTGCTTGGCACTTGTACGCGACGGCTGCCTCGCCAAGCGCGCGTATATGCGGCTCGATCGGCTCCGGATTGATCCCCGGAAACAGTGGGTCTACATTGCCGCGAATTTGCACGTGATCGACGCCGATGCGCGTAAAGATGTCCGACAGAATCGTCCGCCCCGCGCCGTACATTGAGTCGATGGCAAACTTCATCCCCGACTCTGCGATCAGGTCGAGATCGGCGAAGCTTTCTATCGCCTGCAAATACGGCGGCAGAAAATCCACTTCCTCAATCGCGGCAGGCTTTTCAGCCTTGGGCGCCGGCTTATCGAGATAGCTTTCGATCGCCGCAATAATCGACGGCTTGCCCGACCCGCCGTACCACGCCTTGTACTTCACGCCGTTCCACTGCGCCGGATTGTGCGACGACGTGATCATGATGCCGCCCGCCGCTCCCCGCCCGCGCACGCCAAAGCTCAGCGCCGGCGTCGGCGTAATATCGTTGGCCAGTGCAACGCGGATTCCCGTCGCAGCCACAACCTCGGCGCAAGTGCGCGCAAACGCCTTCGACCCGTAGCGCGTGTCGTAGCCGATACAAAGGCCCTTGGCGGGATCCTCCTGCGCGTGAATATAAGCGGCAACCGCAGCCGCCGCAGTACGCACATTGGCAAAAGTAAAGTCGTCGGCGATGACGCCGCGCCAGCCGTCCGTACCGAACTTGATTTGTGGATGGGACATTCTTGCTTTATGACTCTCCGTGAATAGATAAGCATAACGGAGCATAGGGAGTGTCGGTGAGTGAAGGGACAGTAGCGAGAAAAAACAGAAGCAGAATCTTCGCCCCGCTTATCCCATTTCCATGGGGCCCCAAGCGTGCGGGGCTCAGGATGACAAACCAGTTGTGAAACGGTCGCGGCGCGACTTCAGGCAGCGTCTCTTCAAGGCAGTAAGTTTTTCGCCAGACCGCGAAGCCCATCGAGTGATAAGTCGAAAATCAGATCAGCTCATCCCGCCCCGAGAGCCCCAGCTCCTTGACCACCTTGCCCACATCCTGCGAGTGGTCGCGATGCACAATCAGCAGCGCATCCTCGGTATCCACGATGACAAGGTTTTCAACGCCGACCAGGGCAACGAACTTTTTCGGGCTATAGATGTAGTTGTTGCCGGCCTCGATGGTCAGGTGGCCATCCGACTCGGCAACGTTGCCGTCGCCATCGCCACGAAGCCGCGTCTCCATCTGATACTCGTAGAGCGAAGCCCACGAGCCCAGGTCGTTCCACGCAAACTCCGCCGGCACGCAATAGAGGTTTGACTTGTGCTCGCCCTTGGCCGACCGCGGCTCCAGAACAGCATAGTCGACAGAGATGTTCTCGCACTTCGGATACAGGTCGCGAAATACCTGTTCAAACTCGGGCTTGCCAAAGTTGGAGGCAATCTTCTCGAGCAGCGGAGCCGTCTCAGGCAGGTGTTCGCGGACAGCATTGGCCAGCGTCTTCGCAGACCAGAGGAACATGCCCGAGTTCCAGTAGTAGTTCCCTGAAGCCACAAACTCCTGCGCTCGATTCAGATTCGGCTTTTCCGTAAACCGGCGTACCCGCAGCGCCGACTGATCGGCGGACTCTTCTCCGGTCTCAATGTAGCCATAGCCGGTCTCCGGCCGCGTTGGTTCAATGCCCAGGACGACAATATTGTCGCCTGCTGCCGCCAACGCAATCCCCTTCTGCAACGCCTTCAAAAACCGTGGCTCGTCGGCAATCACATGGTCCGAGGGAAATACCCCCAGCACCGCCGCAGGATTCTCCCGCTCGATCAGGAAGGCGGCTAATCCACAGGCGGGCGCGGTATTGCGCGCAACCGGCTCTTCGATGATCTGGTGGCGAGGCACACCCGTCAACTGGTCGGCAATCTCCTGCGCCAGGTATTCGTTGGTGATCACCCAGGTTTTCTCTGCGGCGGCCAGTGGTCTCAGACGCTCCACCGTCTGCTGAATCATCGAGCGCTCGCCATCGAGCGCCAGCACTTGCTTGGCCCGGGCACGTCGCGAGCGGGGCCAGAATCGGGTTCCGCTGCCACCGGCAAGTATAACTGGACGAAAATCAATGGACTTCGGCATGGAAAACACATCCTACCCGACAGAGGCTACGTTTGCACAGTGATGGGCGATACTTTTAGGTTTAAGCAGCCAGCGTGGCTGCCCGCGAGTGCGTAGAAAAAGGTTAGCATCCTCCGGCAGTGACGTTCCTCACCTGCCTGGCGTTGCAAAGCTCCAACCGCACCTGATTCCTTCGTAAATCTCTCGGCCGCAGTAGGCAACCGGCCATATCGGGTAAGCTAACTGCATGTTCGGCACTGGCCAAGGCTCCTTCCGTCTCTTTCGCATCAATGGAATCGATGTTTATCTCAACTGGACGTGGTTCCTCGTAGCCATCTACGAAATTGAAGCTCGGAAGGGCAGATACAGTTCCGTACTGTGGAACGTGATCGAGTACGTTGCCCTCTTTGCGATCGTGCTGACGCACGAGTTCGGCCACGCGCTCGCCTGCCGCTCTGTCGGCGGCACAGCCGACACCATCATGCTCTGGCCGCTCGGCGGCGTTGCCTACGTCAACCCGCCCCAACGCCCCGGCGCCACCCTCTGGAGCATCGCCGCCGGCCCGCTGGTGAATGTAGTCCTGGCACTACCCTTGACGGTGGCTTGGAAGGCTGCCCAGGCGTCGAATTTGCAGTATTCGGTGCCAAATGCCTACCACCTGATTGTCGCGGTGCTCATCACCGACATCGTCTTGCTGGTTTTCAATATCCTGCCGATCTACCCACTCGATGGCGGGCAGATCCTTCGCTCCCTGCTTTGGTTTCCCTTGGGCCGCGCCCGCAGCCTGCTGGTTGCATCGTTTCTCGGCTTTTTTGGTGTCGCCGGACTCATCGCCCTTGCCTTGGTGACCCGTTCCGTCTGGACCGGCCTCATCGCCGCCTACGCTGGAATGAATTGCTGGAGTGGCTTCAAGACAGCCCGTGCCCTGCGCAAGCTTGAGCAGATTCCCCGCCGCACAGGCTTTGCCTGCCCCAGTTGCCGAACCGCGCCTCCGCTCGGCCCTGTATGGCGCTGCAACAAGTGCAGCACGTCGTTCGACACCTTCCAGACCGGCGGTGTCTGCCCGCAATGCTCAGCCCGCTTTGAAAAGACCACCTGCCTCGATTGCCGCCACCAGGCTCCCCTCAGCGAATGGCAGGTTGGCTACGTCCCGGGCGTCGGCGTCATCAACGGAGAAGTCCCCGCCCGCTGATGCGGCCAGCTCTCAGGTCGGTGTCAATCGGTGTCAAGTGGAGCGGCTTTCTTCAGCGGAACGAAGGATCTGCTTCTGGATTGGTCTATCTGTCCGCATAAGATTGCGTGACTGCAGGTGCCGGGTGCCCCATCCTTGCGACGTCTTCGCTCTTCGTCGCAAGGGTGGGAAAGCACGAACCATTCAATCGCCAAAACGAAAAGGCCAGGTCTCCCGGGCCTTTCCCTTTGCTGTATTCTGTCTCGATTTACGCCAGCTTGCCGAGGAACTCACCCATCCGCCGCGTACCCTCATCGATGTTCTGCTTCGTCACTGGATAGGAAATGCGGATGTGCTCGCCCGTCCCGAACGCCTCGCCCGGCACCGTCACCACGTGCGCCTCGTGCAGCAGCCGTGTCGCCAGCTCCGTCGCCGTCTTGACGCCGCCCTTCCCCAGGAATGCCGAGATGTTCGGATACACGTAAAACGCGCCCTCCGGCTTGGTGCAGGTCACCCCCGGAATCTCCTTCAGCTTCGTCAACGTGTAGTCGCGCAGCTCGATGAACTCCGCGCGGAACTGCGACACGCATTCCTGCGAGCCTGCGAGCGCCGCAATCGCCGCCTTTTGCACCATGCTCGCCGCATTTGAGGTCGATTGCGACTGCAGTTTGCTCAGGTTTGCGACCACCGGCTTCGCCGCCAGTGCATACCCCGCGCGCCATCCCGTCATCGAGTAGGTCTTCGAAAGCGACCCTAAAATGACGATGTGCTCCTTGGCCCACGTATACGAGCCGCCTGAAACCGGCTTGCCCGCATAGTTGAGATAGACATAGCACTCGTCCAGCAGTAAGAAAATCCCGCGCTCATGGGCGAGATGGACGATCCGCTCGAGGTCCTCCGCCGACACCACGGACCCCGCCGGATTCGACGGCGAATTCAGAATGATCGCCTTGGTCCGCGGCGTAATCGCCTTCTCAATCGCATCCGCCGTGATGCGGAAGTTCTCCGCCTCGCTGGTCTCGAGGAAAACCACCTTGCCGCCCGCGTATTGGATGATGTCCTTGAAGCTCACCCAGAACGGAACCGGTAGAATCACCTCGTCGCCGTGATCCACCAGGACCTGGATCGTGTTGAACAGCGCCAGCTTCCCGCCGGTGGTAAAGACGGCCTCGTCGATCGAATAATCCGACCCGAAATCGCAGGCATGCCGCTCAACAATCGCCTTCCGCACGTCCGGAATGCCCGGAACGACGGTATAACGCGTGAAATTGGCCTCAATCGCCGCAATCGCAGCGTCTTTAATGTGCCGCGGAGTCGCAAAATGCGGTTCACCGGCGCCAAAATCCACCAGGTTTGCGCCTTGCGCGCGCAGCTTGGCAGCCTCGGCGGCCACCGCCATGGTTGCGGAAACCTCAATACGGCCAATACGGTCAGCAAAAACTTTCGCAGGAACAGCAACGGTCATGATGCTTATATCTTTACAGATTTTGTGGTTTGCATCCAATGGCGGCTGAAACATTGACTTTTTTGAATGGTGTCCGGGATTTATTCGGATACCCGTGGACAATGCGTGATTTGTCTCCTTTGGACACCAGGGCATACGTTGTTCGCTTGTGAGCGCCGTCACGGGTGCCATGTTTTGAAACAGTACGGAAGTGTGAGGAATGGCGAAAAAGGTGAGGGCGGTTCCCAATGCGCTCGACGTATCGTCATAGCTAGTGCATGTCTTGAATCAAGTGTCGTAAGAGATTCGAGAGTTTGAGAGCTCATCGCGAGATGGGCTCTCTTCTTTTTGCAGGCCGCAGGGAGCACGACCCCTGCTTTAAGCGCTAGCCTTCTAACAGAAGCCTTGGAGCGTCCTTAGCTGCCCCTTAGAGTTTTGGTCCTAGACTCCATTGCGCTCAAAAGCCTATGTGTATTCCGAAACTGCTCTAGTGCGAGGACCAGGGGTTGTAGTTGCCGACGCTCCAGGAGTGGCCTTCGGGATCCTTTACTGAAAATTCGCGGCTGCCGTAGTCGGTGTTCTGGAGCTCGCGGACGATGGCGCCGCCGGCGGCCTTGGCGCGCGCATAGACGGCATCGGCGTCGGGAACAATGATGTATACGCTGCGGGTTTCAATATTGCCGAGTTCCTGCGGTGTCTTGAAACCGCGGCCGTACTCGTCGTCCTTCCCAGAGCCGAGCATGATCATGCCGCCGCCCAGCGTGAGTTCCGCGTGGCCAACGGTATTGTTAGGGCCGGGATAGACAGCGTGGCGCTGAAATCCGAAGACGTTGCAAAGCCATTCGATGGCAGCCTGAGCATCGCGATAGCGCATGGAGGGCATGATGGTCGATGGGGTGGTGGGTGCAGCGGACATGAGGACCTCCGTGGTGTTCGAGCCTACGCAATCAGGATGGCAGCCGAAACTCCGCCGCATCTTGGAAGAATCGGAAATGTTATGAAATGGGTGGCTGATGTGGTGTCAGAAATGATTGGCATAGGTTCTGGAGATGCCAAAAAAAACAGGCTCTTCGCTCACCACCCCCGAACCCTGCCACAAAGAGCACAGATCGCTCTTTGGAGACCCCGGAAGGCGTTCGGGCCCCGTTCGTTCAGAATGACAGCGGCAACGCTTGCTGTGGATTAGTCAGCGGCGATGTGGTTGGCCCAGCGGGTGCGGTTCGCAGAATAGGTGGTGGCGTCGACGCCGGAGAAGGCGCGGAACTCGTTGGCGAAGTGGGACTGGTCGTAATAGCCGCAGTCGAGGGCAAGCTCAGCCCAACGCACGTCGGCTCCGGCGTGAAGTTGGCGGACGGCGCGCTGGAAACGCTGAATGCGGCACCAGACTTTGGGCGCGAGGCCGACTTCTTCACGGAAGACCTGGGAGAACCGGCGCTCGCTCCAGCCGATCTGGCGTGCGGTTTCGCGGACGCTGGCGACGTTGGGAATGCGCTCGAAGCGCTGTAAGGCGAAGTCGATTTCCCTCGAGCGGGTTGTGCGGCGACCAACGAGAAGCGCGAAGCGGTGGTGCAGGAATTTCTCAAAGCAATGGAGGCGAGCCTGGGGCGAGGGCAGTTCGCGCAGGTGATCGCGGAGGACGGTTGCCTGCGATCCCCAGACGTCAAAAAGCGCAATACTCTGGTTGCTGAACAGATGAGCGGCCTCGGAGGCAAAGGGTGCGAATCCTCCCGGTGCAAAGACGATTCCGATGAGGTCGGCCATGTCGGAGCTGTCGACAATTTCGTAGACCGAGCGCGAGCCAACGATGAGCGCAGGTGGCACATGGAGATCGGGCCGGCCTTCGGGGCAGTCAAGCAGGAAGTCGCGCGCGAGGTTGAGGATGACCTGGGTACAGCCGGTGGGGAGGATGCGTTCGCGGCGGTGAGCGACGTTGCCGGCTTGCGCATACCAGAGGGAACGAATGGATTGATTGAGCGGGGCGGCGGGAATGCGCTCCAGGTAAAGCAAGGCGACCTCGAGCTTCTTATAGCACGTAGCCGGGCTGATACGGAACTGCCGGGTGCAATGCGAGCCCGCGCGGATATGGCCGTCCGGCCATCTCCGCTATGCTTGGCGCATGGGGCTGCCGGCGGGTGATTCGCAACTTGTACAAATCATGGACGCAGCGCTGGCGGATGCTGCGCTGCGGGCGGGTCCGTGGCTGGCGTGCCGGCCGGGATGTACGCAGTGCTGCCATGGGGCATTTGCAATCAACTCGGTGGATGTGGCGCGGCTGAGGGCCGGTATGCAGGCATTGCGTGCAGCAGACTCACGCAAGGCCGAGACAATCGAACAACGCGCAAAGGCCTGGATCGCGGAATTTGGGCCCGAGTTTCCGGGCGATGCAATTTCAGGCGTGCTGGGTACAACTGAGGAGGAGCAGGCGCGATTTGAGGAGTTTGCAAATGATGCGCCGTGTCCGGCGTTGAATCCGGCGACGGGGCTCTGCGATGTATATGAGTGGAGACCGATGACGTGCCGGGTATTTGGGCCACCCGTACGCATGGGTGACGGGGAGGCGCTTGGCTGCTGCGAGCTGTGTTTTGTTGGGGCAAGCGAAGACGAGATTGCCGTGTGCGAGATGAAGGTCCCTCATGAGTTGGAGGAGCGCCTCGTGGAGGAGACTGGCGATGCGGGCGCAACGGTGGTGGCGTTTGCGCTTTGTGAGAGGGTTTAGCGGGTCGGCGGCGCTTGCGCGCCAAGCAAGTTGGCGAGTCAGAGGGTTCGGTGGCGAAGGTCGAAAGACAGGAATCTATTATTTATGGGGCATTAGCGGGGTTAGAATGAGGCACCCCGGAGAGTCAAATCAAAGAGGCCGCGTGACGTTATGCCCGTCGCCCAACTCACCCTCGAACTTCACATCGAACACGCGCAATCTCTGAAAGACCGCAGGCAGGTAGTGCGGTCCATGAAAGACCAGCTGCGGCAGGGGTTCAATATCTCTGTCGCGGAGATGGATGAAGGCGTGACATGGCAGTCGGCGACGCTGGGCGTGGTGGCGATCTCTGGGTCGCGGAGCTATCTGCATCAGCTCATCGAAGAAGTAGAGCGCGCGGCAAGACGGATGGCCAACGAGCTGGGTGCTGAGCTGGCGGACTCTTTCTGGGAATACATGGAGAGCTGATTTCCGGGAATCGCCTTCGGAATTGAGGCGCGGTTCGTCCCATCCTGGGAGCGCCGGTCCGTAGGCGCTCTGCTATCCTGAGTGGTTTACTTCAAGCCACGCGAGGGGGTACAGACTATGCCGGAACACAGGGCGCGCAAGCATCATCAAGACCGGGTGGCTGAGACCCTTCGGGAAGAGATTGGCGCGATGATCGAGGGCGAGCTTTCGGATCCACGCATTGCGTTTTGTTACGTGACCGAGGTGGTGCTGAATCCGGGGGGCAAATCGGCGCGGGTGTATGTGGCCGTCGATAATGCCGTACCGGATATTGCCAAAGCCGAAGTGGATACAGTTGCCGGCCTTGAAGCGGCCAAGGGCTATATCAAGTTCGAGATCAAGGAGCGGATGGGCGTGCGGCATGTGCCGGATCTGACGTTTCTGGCAGATCGCTCGGGGCGCTTCCAGGCGCGGATAGAGGAGCTGATGGACCGCTCGCGAAAACGCCAGAAAACACCCGTGAAGTGAGCGATGGATCTCCCCCGAACCAGGCTGGCTCCTGAGCCGGGTTGAGAGCGGCAGGAATCTGTTAGCCTAGCTTCTGTCTGAAACGCAGTGTGGTTTCTGCGTTTTGCCTGATATTGCACGCGTGCATCAATCTGCCCTCGCTCGTGGGACCCCAAATCCCGGAAATGGGCCGGAAGGCTAGGTAAGAGCGGTTCTGGGACTTAGCAAGTGAGGAGCCGCTGTAGCACCAGCCTGGAGAATCGCAGGACGTGGAGACTCAACTCGAACCAGTTGTACCAGATTCACCCGAAAGCCGACGGATACGCCTGCCGAGCTGGGCGACGTTTTGCGAGGCTGCGGTTTTCGTGGTCTTCAGCGCATTCTTCATCCTCTATGGAGTTGTGCCGCTGTTGGGCGGAGATGGTCTGGGCCTGGTGGGCGCGGATGAGCCGCGCTACGCGCAAATTGCGCACGAGATGCTGGTGCGCTTTGACGCGGCGCACACGATTCAAGATCGGTTGAGCGCGTGCGTTACGCCCTATCTCTACGGACATCCCTGGCTTGAAAAGCCGGCGCTCTACTACTGGCGCGCAATGTTCGTGTTTCAGGAATTCGGAGTGCATGACTGGAGTGCGCGGCTGCCCTCAGCGAGCTTTGCCTTCATCATGGTGGCGCTGATTTATCTGCACATGCGACGATTTCGACCGGGTGGGCACCTGGACGCAGCGCTGATCACGGTGGCCTGCGCGGGAATCATTGGCTTTTCGCGCGGCGCTTCGACAGACATGCAGATGGCTGCCCCGCTTTCGATCGGGCTGCTCGGCTGGTATGCGTGGTACGAAACAGACTCGAAGTTCTGGCTCTTCGATATCTACTTCTTTACGGGTGTAGCTACGCTGGCCAAAGGGCCGGTGGCTCCTCTGCTTGCCATCATCATCGTTGCGGCATTCGCTTTTCTGCGCAAAGAGTGGTCGATCGTGCAGCGCTCGGTCTGGTGGCCCGGGATTGCGCTCTACTTTGCCATCACGCTGCCGTGGTTTATTGCTGTGCAGCATCAGAACCCGACGTTCTTCCGCGAGTTCTTCCTGGAACACAACCTGGAACGCTTTGCCACCAACCGCTACCAGCACTCGCAGCCCTTCTGGTACTACCTGGTCGTTGTGCTGCTGGCGTTGATGCCCTGGACGGTGATCGCCATGCGGGCGCTGATCGACGGCGTGCAAACTTCAGTGGCGGAGTGGCGGCTGCGACGGCTCAATCCCAAAAAGAGCGTTCCAAATCGCCCGGGGGATGCGTTTCCGGAGTTTCTCGTGCTGTGGGCGATCATCCCGATCGTATTCTTCTCATTTTCGCAGTCGAAGTTGCCGGGCTACATTCTGCCTTCGATTCCCCCTCTAACAATTCTCACAGGTGACTATCTCTTTCGCCGCCGGCAGCAGGGCTTGAATCGGTGGGAACTGACGGGGCACGCCGCGCTGTGCGGGCTGATGACGATGTTTGCCCTGCTGCTGCCGTGGTTTGTCGGGCATGGACCGGAGATGCCGCCGCCGCGCGCTCTGGTGGTGGCTCTGCTGGCCTCGGCGGGAGCTGCCCTGCTGATCGTGGTGGTTGTGAAAGGCTACGGTGTGGCAAGGCTGCGGCTGGCGACTACCGGTGTCTTGGTAGTGCTGATGTTCTTTCTTTATGGAGTGGGGCCGTTCTTGGGTACTCCGGCACTCGGCTCGACCAAGCGCGCCATTCACCTGCTGGACAGGACCTATTCCGCGCGGCCGCTGGCAGACCGGCTCGCGCTTCTGGCGCCTCCTGACGAGAGGGTCGCCGTCTTCCGCGTGCGGCGCGACGTGGAGTACGGTCTGGCGTTTTATCGCAACCGCGAAGTGGTGAATTATGAAGACACCGGGGTGCCTGACGAAGAGCATCTGCTGGTGGCGCGCGTGACGGGACGCCGCGGTGTAGATCTGCACACTCCGGCAGCGCTGCAGGAATACCTGGAGGGCCGCCATTACGAGGAGATCCTGAGTTGGCCCGAGCAGGGATTGGAAGTTTACCTGGTGGGCGCGCGGTAGATTCTGGCTTCCTGAAACAACATTTGGACATTGTGTAACTTGCAGGAAAGCGGTCAATCGTGGCACAGTGACCGGAAGGCCCGTTGGCGGCGTTCGTAGACGTGTGAAACGTTGCCTACCTGAACCGTATTGCTGACGCCGGCCAGGAACTGGCCGCATCCAACAAGGGAAATATGTCAGCTGGCGTGACTATCGAGATCCTGGATCTTCGGCATTTTGCTGCGCCGGTGCTGCGCCCCGTGCTCGACGCTGAAGGAGATTTGTGGAGCAAGCGGCTGCACTGGGACTATCGCGCTTCCGCGCGGCTGCTGATGCAGTATCTGGATAACCATTTGCTGCCGGGATACGCAGCATTGGAAGCCGGCCAGGTAACCGGGTACGCCTTCTGCGTGTACGAAGAGTCCAAGGCCGTGATTGGCGATGTGTTTGCTTTGCCAGGGCTGAATCCTGAGGCTGCGGGCTCAGTCGACGGTGCTCGGGAGCCTGCGCGGGGAATCGAAGAGACGCTGCTGCGGCATCTGTTTGAGACGCTGCTGAACTCTCCAAATGTAGATCGGATTGAGTCGCAACTGCTGCTACATCCATCTGGGACACACGCAGCGATCTTTCGCAATTCGGGTTTCGAGATCTATCGCAGGCACTTCATGGTGCAGCAACTCGCGGGACACTGGAGCCCTCCGCGCGTCGATTTACCGGCCGAGCTTGAGCTGCGGGCATGGCGCGACGAAGACCTGAACGCCGCGGCCCGGTTAATCGCGACGGCGTACAGCGCCCATCCCGACAGCCTGATCAACGACCAGTACCGATCTGTGCATGGGTCGCTGCGGTTTCTGCACAACATCGTGCGTTACTCCGGATGCGGCGTATTCTCCGCGCAGGTGTCGCACGTGGTGGTGGAGCGCAACAGCCACGAACTGGCTGCACTGGTGCTGGGTTCGCGTGTCAGCCCGCAAAGCGGACATATCACGCAACTCTGCGTGCACCCACGCTATCGGCGGCATGGCCTTGCGCGCATGCTGCTCTCGGTGGCGGCGGCACACTTTGTGCGGCAGGGCGTGAGCGAGATCTCGCTTACCGTGACGGAAGTGAATGCGAACGCGATCGAGCTTTATAAGAGCGAGGGGTACGATTGCACGCACGTGTTCGACGCGGCGGTTTGGGAGCGGGGCGATTCGGCGTATGCGTGCGGCGCTGCGCTCTTACCGTGCGATCAGGTACATGACCCAGCTGAGCACGATGGCGGAGCCTACGAAGAGTGCCCAGCAGTAAACGCCGTAGCGGAACATGCGCTGCGGGGTTTCGCGCTGCGTGATTCCGAAGACGGTTGAAGCGAATGTCGCGAACAGCAGCACTGCCGTGAAATGGGAGGGGCTGAACATTAAAGCTTCCTCCCGGTGCGGATGTTGTGCGCATCGACCGCGGCGATGATGTTCAAAAGGCCGGCCACAACGATGAAGCGCGTGCCCCAGTCGGCGACGGTCAGTTGAACCGAATCAGCTCCGAGGCCCATGGCGCGGCCCACAATGTAGAGCAGTCCGCTACCCAGATCGCCGGCAAGGCCGAGCATTTCAAGAATGTCGTGCGCGTTGGCGTAGAGGCGGCCCTGCATAGCAAGGCCGAGGGCGAACATGCAGACGATGGAGATCGCCAGCAGCGCGCCGCGGCCCCATTTGCGGAGGAGGAAATGACCGGCTCCAGGGATGAGCCAGCCTGCGATCAGGGGGAGAAATACGAACCCGCTTTGCGCACTCTTGGGCGCGACGGCGTTCTTGTTTTCAGCTTCTGCCATTCCTTTTTGACTATAACGCATGGAAGCGAGGGATCAGGGACCAGGGACTAGAGATCAGGGAGCAGATAGATGCGCTGCTGCTTAGTTGCCGGTCGGGATAATGCCGGCGTTCTCGACCATGAGGATCACGGTGCGGTGTGGCGTGCGGGTGCGGTGCACTACACTTCGGGGGATAACGAAACCCTGGCCCGGCTTAAGCTCGACGGTTCTTCCTTCCAGGTCGATCAACAGGAGGCCTTCGACGGTGCAGAAGAACTCGTCGTCGTTGTCGTGTTTGTGCCAGTGATACTCGCCTTCGATGATGCCGACGCGGACTACCGAGTCGTTCACCTTGCAGAGGGTCTGATTGAACCACTTGTAGTTCTTCGCGTCTTCGATCGCGTTGAGGTCGATGGCCTCGAGCGGTTGGTGCAGGATGTTGAGGCGAGTTTCATAAGGGGGCAATTATCCCTTGACAACAAGTAAAATTTAATCCACAATAATTACATCATGGCAAAGAGCAAGAAAACAAACTGCATCCCATCGAATCAGAAGTACACGATACGGGACTTCAATATCGAGTTCCCTGATAACGATGCTTGCCTGATGTTCGTGCTCGAATCCCGCTGGCCTGATGGCCGTACTCTTTGCGAGAAATGCGGAGTGGAGCGCAAGCATTACCGTGTCACAGGCCGTACAGCTTTCGCCTGTGACCACTGCGGCAATCACATCTATCCGCTGGCCGGGACGATCTTCGAGAAGAGCACTACATCCCTCAAGACGTGGTTCTATGCCATGTACCTGATGAGTTCCACGCGCTGCGGAGTGAGTGCAAAGCAGATCCAGCGCGAGACTGGCGTCACCTATAAAACCGCATGGCGCATGTTCAAACAGATTCGAACCCTGATGTCGGAGAACGTCAGTCTGGAGGGTTCGGCGGTGGAGATGGACGAATCGTACTTTGGTGGCAAGCGGCGCAATGGAAAGCGTGGTCGCGCCGCTGGTCCTGCCGGAGAGAAGGGTATCGTTATTGGTGCTGTAGAGCGCGGCGGGAATGTTGTCGCCTTAGTCGCCAGCGACGTGACCAAGGCCACTCTACACGGCATCGCCAAGGAATACGTACTGCCCGACTCCATCGTTTACACGGATCACTATGCCGCCTATACCGGGTTGGAGAAGATCAACGGCTATCAGCATCGCCGCATCAATCACTCTGCTGGAATCTACGTGATGGGCGACATCCACACGAACACAATTGAAGGATTTTGGAGCTTAGTGAAGAGAGGAATCGGCGGGGTATATGATTCGGTCAGCAAGAAGTATTTGCAAACCTACCGGAACGAATATTCGTTCCGGTACAATCGTAGAAACAGCGGTCAGCCTATGTTCGTTTCCCTGCGGGAGCAGGTTTCAAAGAAGGCTGAGGATTAGCCGCTCGCCTCAAGAGACTGTGGAACGCTCGCCGCGCTAACGGCTGTTGCTTCTCTTCAATCTCTTTAGATGGCTTAAAAGGTTTCGCGCTCGGTTCACTTTTGGTTGAGTTGCCGCTCATTCCTTTGTGATCCTCCGCTTAGGCGGAGTGTATCACGATCTGCCGGAAAAGGTGGCCATGCCATTTCGCATTAGATTTCAAGAATTCGTAAAGTCAATCTTCCCCACACGAACGGATCAATTTTCAAAAACTCTTCTCGAATGCCACGACGACAGACCCAACCGCATTGACAATGCCCGTCAGTTCACATCGAAAGTATCCGTGGGATGGCAAGGAGGGGGCGGTTCACTACATCCGAGGTTCGTCTTAAGATTCGCGGCTAAACTGACCGTCATTCCGAGAGTGAAGCCCTTGAGTTGATAGGTAGCAATGACGCTGCCTTTCGTGAGAACTGAGGGTGGATTTGGTTTGAACCATTCAACCACAACGCCGCGTGGAAGAGTGAATTGTGGGTTGATGTCAATCGGCCATGATCCAACTATGTGGAGTTGTCGATGACGATCTTTACGCGCGAGATCGTGAAGGATTCCTAGAAACCATCCGATGCTGTGCGCTTTCTGCTCAGGAGGAAGCTGGGCTGATTGAAATGGTTGTATTTTCTTAATCGACTTTCGTATTTCGTCAGGAAGTGCTGCGAGCCGCCTTCTCTCTAGTTTTGGCCATTCTTCAGGATCGTCTGTGATTGGAAACTCCAGGGCACCTTCATTGGGAGGGGGATTCTCTCCGGTCGCATAGATGGTTGCTTGATAGATGCAAGCATCAAGAGCTGAGCGTAATTGGTAGAGCTGCTCCCCGAGCAGGAGTGACATTTCGTCTGGGAGTATTCCCACCTCCGATGCCACTAACTGCCCGTATCCAGTCGGATCGACGCGCGGTTTAGGCGTTAACAAGAAGTCCTTTGAAAGTCCATTCCAGAGACGCGACAACTGTTCTCCGTGAGCAATTGCTCGTTTAAGGCGAAGCCTAGCAGTTCTATATTCCCGCATGCCAGCATCATATCACTTGTTCTGAAGGGATAATTGCCCATAAGGGAAGGCGGTGGTGTCGGCCATAGTGACCACTCCTCGTGCGCGGAATACGCGCTAAAAGGTTCTGCAGGCAAAGGGACGCATTCAAAATCAAATTCTGCGAATAAGTGAACTCCGTTTCGAGATCCGCTTGAGGGCGAATGGAGCCGTAAGCAAGAGCACCGCAACTAGAAAACGAAGAGCATCATTCCGGATTAACTTTGCCCCGAATGGGCTGAGCCCCATCACCACAGCACCCACAAGGCATAGAGTTGGCGGAAGCAATCCATAAACGAAGAAATGCTAGTCTGAAAGAAGCGCAAACAAAGCGTCTTTTTCGATGCCGGCGAGTTCGAGCATCACGTGGAGATAAAGGTCGCGGCCCGCAATCTGAGCAAGCGCATGGTTCCACGGTGCGAGGTTGCCGTTCTGCTTGTCGCGTTCGTATGCGCGGCGAATCAGCCCGGCGATCTTCGCCTCGTACTCGTGGTCATCAAAGTCGCGCTCGAAGGCTTGGGCAGCTTCGAGATCTCGGGCACCAGCGGTGGCTTCGGTGAACCCCAGCATGCGGATTTCAATATCCGATAGCTGAACGCCGTCTAACTTTGCTTGATCGAGAATGCGATCGATCAGGAACTGCTTCGAATTCGTAGCACGCGAGGGATTCATTTCTCTCAGATACGGACCAGTTCTCGCTGGATTTTGCCGGTGACCCAGGCTTTGTTGGGGGCGGTTAACATGTCGATTTCGCTGCGGACGCCGAACTCGGGGAGGTAGATGCCGGGCTCGACGGAGAAGCAGGTGTTGGGCAGGATCTGGCGAACGTCGTGGGTCTCGAGGTTGTCGAGGTGCGCGCCGGAGCCGTGGATTTCGTGGGCTATGTTGTGGCCGGTGCGATGGGTGAAGTAGTCGGCGAAACCGGCAGCACGGATGACGGCACGGGCAGCGTCGTCGGCTTCGAAGCCGCGGATTGGGCGGCCAGTGGCGAAGGCCTGCTCGACGGCGCTGATGGCGGCGTCACGGGCGTTGCGGACGGTTTCGAAGACGAGTTGCTCGTGCCCGGTGGGCTCGCGGCCGACAACACCGGTCCAGGTGATGTCGTAGAAGATGCTGTCGGCATCGTCGACGCGGCCCCAGATATCGATGAGGAGGAAGTCGCCTTCCTTGATTTCGGCGGTGTGCTCGGCGGTGGGTTCGTAGTGCGAGTCGGAGCAGTTGGCGTTGACGCTGACGTTGGGGCCGTTTTCCCAGACGAGATTTGCTCGCTTCATGCCTTCACTCAACCACCGCACAATGTCGAATTCGGTGACTTTGCCGGGCTTGCCGTTGACGGGGCGCAAGCGACGAGCGATCTCTTTCCAGCCTTCTTCGAGAATATCGTCGATGGCCATCTGGGCGACGGAGTGGCTGATGATCTGCTTTTCCGTGAGCACGGCTTCGAACTGGCTGACGAGGTCGGCGGAACTGACGATCTGTTTGCCGATGCTGCGGAGAAACTCGACCGTGCCTGCGTCAACCATGGAGACGTACATGATGGCGTTGTCGGGCGAGTACTGCATTGCGATGCGTTTGGATCCGCCGAGCATGGCCCTGAGGCCGATGGCAAGTTCCTGCCAGCTTGAATACAGGCCCTTTGAACCGGGGAGCGAGTCGAGGCGGCCCTGCTCGATGCGGTGCATCAGCTTGCGCGGTTCACCGGTGGCCGGGATGAAGTAGTACCAGCGACGAGTGATGTGCGCCTTGGGGTCGAGGCCTAGGATGCGCTCGCCGATGGGGTCGCGGTGGTGATGGTCGTAGAAGAGCCAGCCATCGTAGCCGGTGTCGCGCAGGGCCGATTGAATTGCTTCCAGGTTCATAGGGGCATTCTAGTGGACAGTCGTCAGTGGACAGTGGTCACAAATCAGAGATATGGACCCTTCGGCTCTGGGCAGAGAGGGTCCCCGGTTCAACATGTCAGCTACCTTCTCGGTCTGTATCGCGGAGTACCGCGATAGGGCGTGGCTCCTTGACCCCTATTACCCGGTCTCTTTGGGTAAATATCCTGTAATCATCGGGTTAGAGAGAGGGGATGGCGCTAAATTCCTGTATGGATTGCGGTTAGCCGTAGATTCCTCTGCAGATTGGACTTAGTGGCGCGATAGGCGGTGCTAGCGAAGTTCGCGTGCGCGAGGCGCACGTTCGCGGAGCTAGTTGTTTCAATCACGATTCCATTGTGCGCCGGAAGGGGGAAATTGCCTGCAAAATGGCGGGAAGTTTTTTGCGAGTGGAACGCGGGGCCTGGAGCAGTTTCGGAATACACGTAGACTTTTTGAGCGCGATGGAGAGCGGCTTTTTCTTGAGAAAAAAGCCACTTAGGTGCGTGCGTGCCTTCGGTCTGCACCAATTCCGAAACTGCTATAGCCGCGATTCGCGCGTTAGTCGAGTTACAGGGACCGTGCTTTCCCAAGTCTCAGAATCGAGACATGGGGCACCGGGCACCCGGCCGTCATCTCGTAGTACTGTATTTCTTCTCCACATGCCCGGTTCGGGTCATTACTTTGGCACGAAGTGGTATTTTCGGGCTCATCTCAGCCACCCTAGACTGGTCGATGACTCACGGCCCTGCGCATCCCCATCTTGGTTCAGGGCGGCGCTCGGACCAATTTGCTTCTCATTTCGAGGTAACAAGCGCATGCGACCAAGAGGCTTCATTGTGTTCTGTTCCCTTCTGTTGATTGCAACGGGCCTCCACGCCCAGGCGATCACCGGGACGGTTCTGATCAAGAAAAAGCTGACAAAGCCGAGCGTCACAGCGTCAGTTTCTGTCTACCAACGAGGCACGGCGGTAAAACTCGGCAAAGATGCGGATCAGGATCCGATCACCTATGAGCGCTCACGCGTCGTGATTTATGTAGAAGGGCCGGTAAACCCGGACCCGAATTCGGGCTCGCCGTCGATACAGCAGATTCAGCAACTTGACCGTCGCTTCATGCCGGACATGGTGGTGGTCCCGGTTGGGTCTACTGTCTCATTCCCAAACATGGATCCCATCTTCCACAACATCTACTCGTTGTCGAAGCCCAAGTCGTTTGACCTTGGGAGCTACGACAAGGGGGAGACACGTAAAGTCACTTTTCCGAAGCCAGGCATTGTCGAGATTTATTGCCATCTGCATCCGAACATGGCGGCCACCGTTGTTGTGGTTCCGAATCGCTGGTACGCGCGGCCTGACAGCAATGGACAATATCGAATTTCGAATGTTCCTCCGGGACAATATACGGTCGTGGCGTGGCACAAGACCGCAGGATTTTTCCGCAAGACTGTGGTCATCGCAGATGGGCGCGATGTTGCCGCTGACTTTTTCATTCCGCTCGATGTCGACTCCAAACAGGAAGCGGAGAAGGATCGCGATCCGGCTCACACCGGAGGGTCCCGTTGAAAACACGTCTGCGAACGCGCGCGCTGCTGTTGTGTTTCCTGCCTTTTGCCGTTCTTCTCACCAGCAGTTTCTGGATGATCCAGCGTTTTGTGCAGTCAACGGTTCGCGACGGACTACACACTTCGCTGCGCGAGAGCCAGGTCGCCATCGCCAATATTCATGCAAAGGGAGATCTGCAAAACAGCCGGTTCCTGAGAGTTGCGGGTGAGAACTCGGCTCTGAAAGCAGGCATGCAGCTTCTGCTTGCGAACCCCCAAAGCGCGGATGCTCGCGGGACAGTTGAAGATCAGCTTCGCGAACTGGGCGAGCGGATGGGTTTCGATTTCATGCTGATTTCCGCGCCGAACGGTGCGCCGCTGGCCGGGGTGGCGCGCCAGGGTGCTTCGAAGTCGGGCAAAGGCCAACTCGTTCCTCTTAACCCCGCTTCTCTTGATCGCAGCAGCACGGGATTTCTGCTTCTGAACGGACGCACGTTCCAGGTAGCATCGGTTCCCGTCGACGAAAACGACGAAAACATTGGCGTGCTTTCAGTGGGAGAATTCTTTGACTTCTCCGATCTTTCTACGCTGGTGGTACTGGTGCATGACGGCAAAGTGATCGAATCCAACATTCCGAACGTGCCATTTCACGAATTGGAAAGTACTTTGACGGGCTGCAAAGCGCCGTCGGAATGCGACCTGAAACTGCAAGGGAAGAATTGGATTTCGCTGCCGATGGAGTCCTATGGCGGCGGCTACACGCTGCTGAGTTTCGAGAACGTCGACGAAGCTACGGCACCCATCCAGTCGAAACTGCGAAGGCTCTTTATGGAGCTTGCCGTTGCCTGCGTGCTTGTGGCGTTTCTGTGCAGCGTTGGATCGTCGAGTTCGATTGTCAATCCGATCGCAGCGGTGGTTTCGCATCTGCGCAATGCGGCTCGCACAGGCAAACTTCGAGAGCTCGATCCTCAGTCCTCGACAATCGTCGAAATCCAGGAATTGGCCGAAATCTATAACCGCGCCGCGATCTCAGTGCGTGCTGCCGGCGAGCGCCTCGAATCTGCCTATCTTCAATTTGTTGGCTCTTTAGCAAATGCTCTGGACGCTCGCGACCGGTACACTGCCGGACACAGCCGCCGCGTGAGCGAGCTTTCCTGCGCGGTTGCTTGCGCGCTGCAAATGCAGGAGCAGAATGTCGAGCAGATTCGGGTTGGCGCACTGTTGCACGACATCGGCAAAATTGGTGTCGCAGACAGCGTGCTGCAGAAGCCCGGCCGTCTTACCGCCGAAGAATTTGCGCAGGTCAAGGAGCATCCTGTCATCGGCCGAAAGATTCTCGAAGGGGTGGGAGGATTCGCGGATTATCTGCCGGCAGTTGAGCTGCATCACGAAAACTGGGACGGCACGGGTTATCCGAAGGGCCTGCGCGGCTGCGAAACGCCCATCGATGCGCGCATCATTCACGTGGCCGATGCATACGATGCGATGACGACCAATCGTTCGTATCGCAGCGAAATGACGCACGAAGTGGCAATTTCTGAATTGATAAAGTATTCCGGGATTCAGTTCGATCCGGAGATCGTCACAGCCTTTTTGAAACTCCCACGCGAGGAAGTGACGGGCAAGTCTTCTTTAGAGGAAACTCCGACGGAAGCGGAAGAAACAGCAGAGGTCGAGGCGGGATGAAGAAGCCGTGCCAGCTGGGCTTCCTCTTCTGTCTCCTGAGCGCGCCTCTCGTGATCGCGCAGGAGGCGAATTCCGGCGTGGACCTTCGGGCGACGCTTACGGAACAAGCCGTTGCCTCGCGCGAATTGACGGAGGCGCCGCGATCGGGATCGCCGATGGTTGCCGGTTCGCGTTCGGTACTTTATCCAACGATCAAGTTCGATGAGCATTGGTTCGTGGCCGGCGCTTTACAGTTGGTTACGCGTCCCTACTACTACGCAGATCTCTCGACCACGGGTTATGGCGCCAAAGGGAGTGTTCTGCAATCCACGCTGAATTACGGGCGTGTCTCGCAGAAGGGCTCCATTCTGGTGCGGGCCGGGCAAATGTCCACGGCATTCGGATCATTCGTATTGCGCTACGATGATGCGGAAAACGCACTCGTCGATCTTCCCCTGGCATACGGGTACTACTATGCGCCGGTTTCGATCCTGGGAGTTGTGGGCGCGGAGATGGATGCCACGCGCGGCAAGTTTGACGGCAGGATTCAATTTGCGAATTCATCACCGGCGAATCCGCGCAGTATTTTCGCTCGCGACCAGTATGGAAATTGGGCTGGCGGTGGAGGCTTTACCATTCGCCAGGGATTTCGTGTTGGTATTTCGGGCTATCGCGGGCCATACCTCGACCGGAAATATGCGTTTTACTATCCCGGAGAAGTGAACCCCAGCAAGCTGTCGGCGCACGCTGTGGGCCTGGATGCCAACTGGACGCACGGCCACACGACCGTGTTTGCCGAAGTGCAGAGATTCGTGATGCCGTATACCAGGATTCCTGACTTCCGCGAATCGGCGGGGTACGCGGAGATGAGGCAGGTTCTAAGTCCACGCTGGTTTGCAGCCGGCCGCTATTCGCTGGCGAGCACGAACGCGGCTGGAAAAACGAACGCGTTCGAGGTGGCGGCAGGCTACCGGCCGAACCGCTTTCAGTTGCTGAAGGCGGGATACGAGTTCGAGCACTACAGCACGGGCACGGAACGCGACGATCACATTTTCGGCATCCAATTCATCACGACTCTTCACAAATCCGCGGGCCGCGAGTAGAGAGCGACCAGGCTCGCAGTTTTCGGCAGATCCCTCGACTGTGCTTGATTGGATAAACCGGAAGGCCCTTCAGGGTCTTTGGCTGGAGTTTGGTTGTTTGAGACCAGGCAGTAGCGCGGGAGTAAAGAAGTCTTAATGAACTTCAGGGACAGAGGACTCGAAGCTTAAAGCTGAGAGCTGCCCTTACTCAGGCTCCCGCTTCGCCAGCTCTACAAGCCTCTTCATCAACCCGAATGCCGCCGAAAGAATCGGGCCGCCCAAAGCATCCTGGTTCAGCGCATCCACCGGCCCCTGCCCCAGGTGAATCCCGCTCGGCGTCAGCAGGTTAATGCGCGCATTCCCATTCTTCGGTTCCGGCGGCCGCGCCTGCTTCCATGGTCCAATCGCCTGCGCCACCACTGTGCCGGCCTGCAACAACTCGTCGATGAGGTCGTCGAGCGTCTCGTCCCGCCGCTCCCACAGCACTCCGGCCCCGCTGTAGTTGAAGTAGCGGGCACGATGGTCGCGATAAGCGGCCACCAGGTCCAGCCCCTTCGGCATCCCGATCTCCACGACCACGCCAAGAACCTCTTTTTCTCTTCCTTGCGGTGGCTTGTCGCCCAGTTCGCGCAATGTATGGCACGCCTGCAGAAAAACCCGCGTCTCGAGGTCGGGCATCCCCAGAATCCCGAGAACCGCTTCCCTTGCAGCTGGCTCGTCGCCCGTGTCCTTCAGGTCCCGTGCCCGCTGAAACGAGGCCCACGGTTCGCCGAGGGTCACCTTCGGATGCGCCCGGACTAGCTCCGCCAGAGGCACGTCTCCAAACAGCGTGTTCCTGATCTCGCGATGAATCGACGAAGGATTGAGTGCTACGAAGTCCGACAACCTGAACCTCCTCAGCGTTTCCCGGGTCGATGTCGCAATCTCTGAATTCCTGGAGAGTCGCCGCTCTCTGGTTGTCGCGTCGACGTTAGCGGTTTCTCTTCGGAATGCAGCAACCCCGGAAACGCTCCTGCACCTTCCTTGGCGCAGCGTGCACGATTCAGCCTGCGCTGCTGATACGGCTGCGCAGGCGCTTGAGAACATTCGGGGGAACCAGCCCGGCGACTTCGCCGCCAAAGCTGAAAACTTCCTTGAGCATGCGCGAACTTACAAATGAGTAGCGGCCCGCCGGTTGCAAAAAGACAGTTTCGATCTCAGGCGCCAGACGCCGGTTCATCAGGGCCATTTGAAATTCGTGCTCGTAATCGGAGATGGCGCGAATGCCTCTCAGCACAGCGGTGGCGCCAAGCTGGCGCGCAAAATCCACCATAAGCCCGTCGAACGTTGCCACGCTCACATTGCCCAGCGCGGCCGTCGACTCGCGCAGCATCTCCACGCGCTCTTCCACGGTAAACAAGGGATTCTTAACCGGGTTCTTCAAGATGCCGACGGTCAAATGTTCGAAGAGCTTTGAGCCGCGCTGGATCAGATCGATGTGCCCGTTTGTCGGAGGATCGAACGTGCCGGGATAAAGGGCTTTCACGCTCATCGAGTCTGCTCCGGTTTGATTCTACGGTATTTCCAGCGCGCCGAACGCTCTTGGGGTTGGCTTCTCAGATGCTCTCCGCGGCGACAATTACTTGCGCTTGCCAAAGATGGAGGTGTCGACGCCGCGAAGCACTCACTTGCTGTAGGCGAGTTCTTCTTTGCTGGGCTGGGCCGTGCGGGAAGAAAGATAGAGCGAGACAACCGTAATGTCATCAGTCTGTCCGAATCGCTGCGCCGTCTGCGCAATGTACCGCGGCGATTCGTTGCTCACCTGCTGCGTACGCTCGAAGCCGAACAACTCGCCTTCTGCGTTGGTCGCCTCCACCACGCCGTCGGAGAGAAAGACGAGCCGGTCGCCGCGATTCAGTTGAAAGCTCGACTGCTCATACTCGGTGTTGGCAATCACTCCCAGCGGCAGACTCCCCGCGAGCGAGACTTCGCGACCGTCGCGATAAGGATTCAGATGGCCGGCGTTCGCGATCGTCGTCGTGCCGTCGGGATAGACGCGCGCGCAAAGACACGTCGCGAAACACGGCGCGCAATCCAATTCCTTTACCGCCGTTCCCGGCGAGGCCACGGCCCCGATTAGAACGTGATTCAGATGATTCAGCACCGTCGCTGGATCGTGCGATAAGCTCATTCCGCAGTGCGCCCACCAGCGTGCTCGAATTCATCGCAGCCTGCAGCCCTTTTCCACTCACGTCGCCCACTACGATTAAAAGCGAGTCATCCTTCAACGGCAGAACCTGGAAGAAATCTCCGCCCACCCCATTGACCGGCAGGTAGGCGCTCTCCAGCATGAAGTTCTTGTTCGAAGGCAGCTGCGTCGGAATCAGAAGGGCCTGTACACTGCGCGCCGCGGAGATCTCCGCCGCCGACCGCTGCTCTTCCTGGCTGATGCGGACAAAGCGGTACAGGATCACCGCGATCAGGCTTCCCAGAAAAATTGTGTACGCCACTGTGCCAATTCCGAATTCAATTGGCCCGAAATAGAAGCGATGCGAAGCAAACTGCTCGGGCAGCCAATGCCGTGCTGCCGCAAAATCCAGCACCGTGCTCGCAGAGTCAGCGATGGCGGCCAGAAAGAACGGCAGCAGCATCACGCCGGCCTCGCTTCGTCCCATCCGCCATGCGCGGAAGAGCAAAACAATAACCAGCCCGCAGAACAGAACCTCCGATGCGACTGACAGGATCTGATACACCAGGGTCAGGTGGAGGAAGGAGACGAAGGGAACGAGCAGCACGCCGATCTGCACACCACGCACAAATCTCCGCGACTTCGTCCCCGTGAAGTGGAGAACAAACTCCAGCGTGATGGCTATAAAGATGCGGCCGCTGAACATCGTGAAGATGTGGTAGGCCGAGAGCGGCATGATCGAAAGCCCGAAGGCGGAGTCCGCCGCACCACCCGCAGCCACCGACAAGCACAGCAAGGCGAGCCACAGGTACTCGGGGTGGTGCCTCTGCGCCATGTAGAGAAATCCGCCCAGGATGGCGACGCAGATAAAAAGAAACGCGACGAGCAGGTTGGAAACGACGTACTCATTCCACTGGCGGCCGATCGCCATCGCGTGCCGCTCGGTCATATCATTCGCTGCGCCAAGCTCCACCCTGCGCAGAAGCCCGTGGGTGATGGGCGTCTCCGGTCCCGCCCAGGTACGAATCGCAATCACCGTCGGCCCCGATGCTGCCGGATTCAGTGAGACGACAAACGGAGGACACTGGTATTCCGAGGGCGACTCCGTCATTCCCTTGGTGTGGCCCGCTTCCACGCCATTCACGAACACATCCAACTGGCCAACCGAGTTGCTTGAAACCAGCAGCGACAGCGACTGCCCTGAAGCAAAAGAGCTGAACTGCGCAAGCTGCTGCGGCTGAATCTTCAGCCGATACCACGCGTAGCCGTTATAGGTATCGAACCCCTGCTCCACCAGTGACTGGTTGAGGTTGACCGTGGGCCAATCGGAGTCGTTAAAGCCCGATTCTCCCCACTGCAGGTCATCTCCGGTGTGAAAGCGCCATTGGCCGTCGAGAAGCGTGACCGTGCGTATTCCGGCGGCCGGTGCATTGGCGGACCCGCTGCCGGCCGTGGCAGGCTGTTGCGAATACACAGGTAATGCGCACAAACAGACGACCGCCAACCAGCAGAAAATAATCCGCTGAGGAAGGTTCGCGACCGCTCGCCCGAGAGTATTCATTCGTTTTCCAAGTTTAGAGCAATTGAGCAGCATGCCGGCCACAATGGGTCTACGGACTTCATCAAGCCTGCGTTCCAGAAACCACTAAGAATCGCGCCTAATCATCGTCAATACTCCTTTTCAAAAGAGGCTGGTATTCAACCCAGTAATGAAGTGAATCCCCGAAATCCTGAGTTTTTGGAGCTTAATGTCGTGCGTGATGAAGAGGTCAACGCCCGACTCAGCAGCACAAGCAAGATGAATTGCATCGGCAGATGTCGCTGTGGTGCTTGCGCGGATCATGCTGTAGCGGTCCGAGGTTGTAACAGCAAACGGCAATAGTTCCACATTTCCGCTCCCGAGGAAAAACTGTCGGATTCGATCAACGACACTCTGCGCTCCGACTTTGCGAGGTCCTGTCAAAACCTCTCCCAGCGTGAAAACGCTCGTGCACAAGACATCGCCTCGACGGGTCATTTCTTCGTGAATCGCCTTGACGCGCGGTGCAAATGCGGGATTACCTTCGATAAGATAGATAAAGAGCATGGAATCCCAGTAGACACGGGTCATGCGCCTTCTCCGGGCCTCGGATAGCCTTCTGCTGGAAACCGAAGTTCCTCCCTTTCCCGTTTCAAATATTCTTCGCCGCCACCAAGCTGTCTGAACACTTCAGCGCCGATGCCATAGATATCCATCAATCCGGAGCCTTTCGGATTACCGAGATGCGATGAAGCAGGCGGCTGCGAGGGCGAGAGGATACGATAAACGAACTCAACTGTCGTGCTAGGTCCGCCAGAAGCCGGCCCCCCACGCTTGTCGACCAGTTCCAAACCGGCCTCGCGCTGGAATGGCCGCGACAGTAATGTCGAAAAAACAGATGGTGCCCGATTTGTCCAGCCAAGCTCCTTCTGAATATTCCCCACTCGAACTCGAAGCAATTCCTCCCCTCTCCGTCGTGCTGGTTCGACATGTCGAACGATGACGTGTTTCTTGGTCATCTCCGTCAAAGTCATACATCCTCCTTATCTACATTCATACATTATATCCAATTAATCGTCTGATCAATGAAAAAGCGGCCGCTGCTCCGGCCGCTTTCTTGAACGTTCAGACTCTCGATAAACTAACCCTTGCGGACGCGAACCGCTTCCTTGGCCTCGGCGGGTCCCGTTGCCGGCACCTCGGGCACCTCGGCCTTGGCTACGCCAATGCCTAGCTTCTTGCGAACCTCGGCGTCCATCCTGGCGAAGATGTCCTTGTTTTCCTTCAGGAAGTTACGCGTATTCTCGCGCCCCTGCCCAATGCGCTCGCCGGAATAGCTGTACCACGCGCCCGACTTCTCCACGATGTTGTTGGCCACCGCCAGGTCCAGCACGTCGCCTTCGCGGCTGATGCCCTCGCCGTACAGGATGTCGAACTCGGCCTCGCGGAACGGCGCTGCAACCTTGTTCTTCACGATCTTGACCTTGGTCCGATTGCCCGTAACCGCGTCGCCTTCCTTTATCGCTGCAATGCGGCGGATATCCACACGCACAGACGAGTAGAACTTCAACGCGCGCCCGCCCGTGGTCGTCTCGGGGTTGCCGAACATCACACCGATCTTCTCTCGAATCTGGTTGATAAAGATGAGCGACGTGCGCGACTTCGAGACCGTTCCGGTCAGCTTGCGTAGCGCCTGCGACATCAACCGCGCCTGCAAGCCCATGTGCGACTCACCCATTTCGCCGTCAAGCTCGGCCTTCGGCACCAGCGCGGCGACCGAGTCCACCACCAGGACATCAATCGCGCCAGAGCGCACCAGCGCTTCCGTAATCTCCAGTGCCTGCTCGCCTGAGTCCGGTTGCGAAACCAGCAGGTTGTCCACATCCACACCCAGCTTCTTCGCATATCCCGGATCTAGCGCGTGCTCGGCATCCACAAATGCCGCTAGCCCGCCATTCCGCTGTGCCTCGGCAATGATCTGCAACGTAATCGTCGTCTTTCCCGATGACTCCGGTCCGAAAACCTCGATCACACGTCCGCGAGGCACGCCACCCACACCCAGCGCCGCATCAAAACTGATCGATCCGGTTGAGATTACTGAGATCGGAACCAGCGCTTCCCGCGATCCCAGACGGACAATGGACCCTTTTCCAAACTGCTTCTCGATCTGCGAAAGGGCGAGTTCGACTGCTTTTGCGCGCTCATCGGCGATAGGCATTAGATATTTCTCCTCTAGGAATGCTCGCTTGGCGCGGATTGTTGGGAATGACAGAAAACACGCAGCGGCTATTTGGATTTCGAACGGATTGTAGCAGGATGCGACACCCAATAGATACACAAAAAGCGAAGAAAAGGGGAAAGTAGTAAAGAGCCGTATTCCCCATCACGAATCAAGCATATACTCAACATTTTAGCGAGCGAAACAGTCCCAATTCATGAGGCCTCCCATGCACAGAATTGTCCGTTTTCGGCGGGACCGATTCGCTGTGTTTGCGATCGCTGTCGCAATTGGCATGACCGGTATCGCCTGGCAGGCGCCCGCACAAACTTCGGCCGAACAAAATGAGGCGGGGTCGGCGCAGAATGCCGTTGCAGCGCCAGACGCACAAAAGACCGTGACCATCCACGTTCAGCTCTCCGACCACCAGGACCGTGCTATCGAGGGACTGCAGGAGAGCGACTTCGCCCTTCTCGACAATAACCAACCACAAAAGCTGCTCGGGTTCCAGGTTGTCGACGCCGCGGTTCTGAAATCGGACCCGGTGCAAGTGGTGATTGCAGTCGACATGATCAATGCCGACGCGGTCACTGTCGCGCGTGAACGCGAGGAGGTCGGCGCCTACCTGAAGACAAACGGCGGCGAGCTCCCGAATCCGACGTCGATCGCGGTGATCCAGGATAGTGGAGTGAAGGTCCTGCCGGTTTCCACGCAGCGGGGAGACTTGCTGCTCGCATCCTTCAATCAAACGCAATCAGAGCTCCGCGAAATCGGCCGAGGGGGAGGACTCTACGGGGCCACCGAGAACGTTCAGAAGTCAGTGCTGGAACTGGGACAGTTGATTCAGTACGAAGGCAAGAAACCTGGGCGCAAGCTTGTCCTGGTTGTCAGTCCGGGGTGGCCATTGCTATCCCTGGCAGGGGATCGGGCGGACATGAAGCAAAGAGCATGGGTGTTCAGCAATGTCGTGCAATTCACGAATTTATTGCGCGATTCAAATGTTGCGCTCTATTGCATCGATCCCTTCGAACCGGGAGGTGCAGATCTGTTCGAATACAAGGGATACTTGAAAGGCATTTCAGCAATCAAGGATGCTACATATCCCGATCTCGGCCTTCAGGTGCTCGCGACACACACGGGAGGACAAGTATTTATCAGCGGCCGCGATATCCTGGGTTCGTTGAAGATTGCTATTCGCGATGCGAGCGGTGGCTACGACCTGACCTTCGCGCCGGCGCCAGGCGATCGCGAAAATGAATATCACGCGTTGGAAGTACGCGTGGACAAGCCAAACGTCAAGGTGCGGACCACGTCGGGGTACTATGCGCACGCGCGGTGGGTGCATCAAGGAAAAGGCCAATGAGATGAAACGGCCCCGCCTCAACGGACCGTTCCGAGCCTGCACGATGGACTCTGGTCAGAATCAGACCGTATAGGCCCCGATGCGGGTTTCCCGCGACGTCAGCGCGTCGCACGATCGGTCCAGCGCCTCATACGCGGCGTCATTCTCTTTCCGGAAACTCCGGAAAGCTTCCTCGCTCGCCCACCGGTCGATCGTCAGGTACGAACCCGAAATGTACGCATCGCGCAGCAACTCCGTGCCGACATACTCAGGTGAACTGCGAAACAATTGCGCCCAGTTCCCCTCTGGCCCATACGCAGCCTCAAAGGCAGAAATCTTCTCCTCGGCAATCTCAAACTGCCACACAACAACGAACATGCGTCCTCAATTTCTTCTCTATGTTAGCGCAAGCGATGCCACACCCATTCGGACAAGAATCTCACCACCTATCTGGATCCGGGTGCCCCTCGCTTTGCCTGGTCAACTTCACGCAGCAGCCCGCTGGCGGAGCTTTCTGCGGTAGTTGCGATGGAACGCCGCGCGACGCGCCTTCGTAACGTCGTCGGAGTAAATGCAGCTTACGAGGCTTCTCAGTCCTGCTTCAAGCTCAGCAACGCTCATTTTTGCGGGCTGAAAGTTCACATCAAAGAGAGTGCACAGCTCCCACGCTTCGTCGCGAAGGATGCGGCCCTCCTGCTTGAGGCGCGCGTAGAGCGGAGTACTGGGGAACGCCGTCTGAACGGTGATCTGAATGTCGTAAAGTCCGCTCTGCTGGACGAATTCCCAGACCGCGTCGAAAGAGTCGGCGCCCATCCCGTCGAGGCCGAGGATGAAACATCCGTTCACTCTCACGCCGCGATCCTGGATCCTGCGAATCGCCTCGAGATAGGATTCGACGCGCTTGGCCTTCCAGTTCGTTCGTTGCTCGACCCCGTCAATTCCGGAGAAGGTGGTTCCTTCAAGGCCGATCAGGATCTCCGCACAGCCGGCATCGCGCAACATATCCAGCAGTTCCACATCGTCCGCAACCGAGAGGTCGGTCTCGGTGAACCAGCGGATGTCCTCCCCGGCAACGGCGCGCAGCAATTCCTTCGAGTGGGCCTTGTTGACGAAGGTATTGTCGTCAGCAAACTCGATGAATGGCCGCTTCCAGAGGGACTTGATGCTTTGGATCTCGGCAATCACCCGCTCGACAGGCTTGACCTTATAGATGGGAGAGATGCGGATCGATGCAGCGCAGAACTCGCAGCGGAACGGACAACCGCGCTGTGTTTGCACCGTGAGCCGGTTATATCGTTCGATGTCCAGCAGGTCGAAGCGTGGCATCGGAGAGTCTGCAAAGTTGTAATTCGTGCCGCGAGCATCGTACACCGGCTTCAGGTTTCCAGCGCGCAGATCATCGACGATTGCCGGCCAAACCGTTTCGCCTTCCCCTATGGCTACTGCATCGGCGTGACGCAGCGCCTCCATCGGCAAAGCTGTCACATGCAAACCACCGAGAATGACGCGCGTGCCCAGCGCACGGTAGCGATCCGCAAGTTCGTATGCCTCGCCAATCTGCGCGGAGAAGCTGGAAATGGCAACGACGTCGAATTCCTGCGGGACGCCGTCGACCTGGGCGATGTCGGCAACCTCGAGATACTGCAGGTCCACGTCCGGCGGCGTCAGCCCTGCGAGTGTAAGAAGGCCCAGGCTCGGCAGCGACGCGATAACGCGGTTGCGTTCAATAAAGCCGGGAAGCGTGAGCCCCAGCGCACTGAGTTCGGCGTTATGCGCGCGAACTCCGCTCATGGCAATCAGACCGAGTTTCATCGTTTCCACCATCCGACAAGAATTGAAAGAATGCCCGTAGTCACTGCAAGGACCGGAACCGGAAAGAGGTGCCGCAGGGATTTTCGCCATGCCGAGAGAAAGCAGCACGCCGGCATCGTGATTGCGCCAACAATGAGCGCGCAGGACGCGATCGCGAGGCAGATGCCGCGGAGGAAAAGCTGCCCTGAGGTCGCCGCAAACATCAGGTTCAGAAATCCAAGACCGAAGAACGAGATGTGCCCCAGGCGCGTCAGTCGCCGGCGGTACGAGCCATATCCTCCCATCCAGTCGTCTCGATGGAAAAAGAGGCCGATGACGGCGCCGGAAAGCACACCGGCCAGCATTCCCAACCATCCACCAATTAGATTGGTCGTCGGCATTGCGTCAGCCCCTTTCGACTGCGTGCTGATACGTAGTTGAAGATTCGTTTGGGCTGTCTGCCGGCAGTTCCGAAGGCGTGATTCCCACCAACGCCGATCCGTAAGCCTCAAAAGCCGCGATGACGGTTGAGCGAATGAAGCCGTCCCACTTGAGCGAAACCAGGTAGCGCACCATCGAATTCAACCTCCTCGTGGGAAGAGCGAATGGTGCGAGCTTAGTTAAATAGCGGGGCGGAAAATGGCTACTGAGTACAGTTTCGCGAGTGTCACAGAAACACGGTGGCTAGGAGAATCGAGCCAGCTCGGCACGGGCGGCATCTGCGAGGAAGGGAAATACAAAGATGCGAGGCCTTGGTGGGAGTTTGCCGCCGGCTGCGGTGCGAGCGTCGCAGATGATGGCAGCGGTTTGATCGAGGCCACGCACCCAGCCCGGGCGAGTGGCGTTGCGTAAAACAAGCAGGTCGGGGTCGACACCGGCTGCTTCGAGGACGGTGCGTGCAATCTCAACAAAATCCGGCCAGCGCGAAGCAACGCCGATCAGCCGGCGGCCCTTCAGAGATGGGAGCCAGGAATCGAGCCATGCACGGGCAGAGCGGATTTGAAGAGTGATGAGTTCGACTCCAGCCGGAAGAGCGGCACGCACAGCATTTGCCTGGCTCGGTCGGCAAAGTGGAATGGCGGCAAGAATCGTTTCCGGATTTGCGCAGTCTTCCAGCGAGGCGCCGGAGACCGGGAACATCGCAAGCTCCCGGATCTCTGCCAGGAGAATTTCGCGAACCTCCGGATCCGGATCGATAAGCAGAAAGTGGTCAGGCGGCGGCGAGGCGAGCCACTGCGCGACACGATGGCGCACTTCTCCAGACGGCAGGTTGAGTTCGCGGACTGCGCGGAAGAATCCTGCAATGTGCTGATCGAGAATCTGCTCGGGGGTTGACGGCGGCACTGCGTTGTTTTTTACGTAGACACCGCTGCCGTGCCTGTATTCCGTCCAACCATTCCGCTCAAGCTCTCGATAGCCTGCACTGACGGTGTTGGGATGAATGCTGAAGCGGCGTGCCAATTCGCGCGTGCTGGGGAGGCGATCGCCGGGGGATAGGTCGCCGCTGAGGATTGCCAGGACCACCTGCGTGACCAGCTGGCGATAGATCGGCACCTCGCTGGCAGGGGAAAACCAGAGTCGCACAGGAATCCTCGCACCCATTCTTACACTGAGAGACTCTGTTTTCCGAACGGCTGTGTTGAACGATTAGATACGAGCGGGACTTGCTACATGTGGGCTACCCGGTCCGCGTCAGCTGCGGTCGCAAGCCGTGGATGAACCCTCGCGTCCGCCGGGGTCCTCATCGACGGGTCTCAGTCGATGGGGTTGCAGCCGCAACTCTGTGCCAGCAGCTCCGCGAAATGCAACGCCCGCTTGTGACCGAGTTGCTGGATCTGTTCGCGGCAACTGAAGCCGTCGGCCAGCAGGATCGTCGTAGGTCCGGCTGATTCAACAGCGGGCATCAAGCCATCGTTCGCGATCGCCTTCGACACGGCAAACTTCTCCGCCTCGAACCCGAACGGGCCTGCCATCCCGCAGCACCCGGCTTTGATGGGCTCAACGTTTGCGCCCGCGCGACGCAGCAGAGCAATCTCGCTCGCCGGGCCGCCGAAGACTGCCTTGTGATGGCAATGCCCGTGTACCAGGACATTCGCGCCCTCGAGACGGCTCGGCACCCAATCAGGAGCGTTCGCCTGAAGCCAGTCTGCCAGCAGCCACACCTGCCTGCTCATGCGCTGTGCTCGATCATCCTTCGGAAAGAATTCGAGCAACTCGTCCTTGAACACGCTGGCACAACTCGGCTCGAGAAAAATGAAAGGCGTTCCCGCATTGATCTGCGGAGCCATCCGTTCCAGCACATCTTCGAGATATGCGCGCGCTTGATCAAGGAAGCCAAAGTCATAGAGCGGCCGCCCGCAACAAACATGCCGCTCCGCGGTTTCAACCATGAAGCCTGCAGTCGTCAGTACAGTCTCCGCCGCAACCAGCGTCTGCGGATGGTAATAGTTGTTCCACGTGTCCGACCACAAGAAGACTTGTTGGGTTTCGTGCTTTCCCACCCTTGCGTCTGAACCGCACTGCGAGGATGGGGCACCCAGATTCTCCTCAGTGCGAGATGTCACGTAAGGCTTGTTTGCGAGCCGGGGAAGTTGGCGCTGCTGCGCGACGCCCGCGATGCGCTTGATGATTGGACTGGTGAGCGCTCCAGTGAGAATGGCATTCGTGATTCCCGGTGCTATCGAACCCAGCCGCGCCAGCTTGTCCGCAAATCCGAAGACGTAGTGCTGCAGCGGATGCAGGCGTCCCTTGTAATGTTGCGCCAGGAACTCAGCCTTGTACGCGGCCATGTCCACCTGCACCGGGCACTCCGTTTTGCACGCCTTGCAACTCAGGCAAAGATCGAGTGCTTCATGCACCGTCTCGCTTGCAAACCCTTTCGCATGCAGCGAACCGGCGAGCATCTCCCACAGCAGGTGTGCACGCCCGCGTGTGGAGTGCTTCTCGTCTCCTGTCGCGCGGTAACTTGGGCACATCACCCCGCCTACCATGTTCCGGCACGCACCAACACCAACGCACCGCTCCGTAGCATGCTCCAGCGATCCGCCATCGCGCGTAAAAGCAAAATGAAGTTCGGACTTGGCATCCGCGCCTTCTTCCTGGCGCGGACCGGCCGAAGGCGATTGGCCCCAGCGCAGGAGGCCCTTGCGAAGGTTTTCGATCGGGTCGTAGACGCGAACTGCATCGATCAGCTTGCCCGGATTCATGCGGTTGTCCGGATCCCACAGCGTCTTGAATTCGCGAAAGGCCTGCATCAGTTCCGGCCCGAACATCTTCGGCAGCAGCGCAGCTCGTGCCTGTCCATCTCCATGCTCGCCACTCAACGACCCACCGAAGCTGAGCACCACATCCGTCGCACAATCGAGGAACTCGCGGAACTTGCGCAGCCCCTCTTCGCTGCGGAAGTCGAAGTTAATGCGCATGTGCACGCATCCCTGCCCGTAATGTCCGTAGAGCGGACTCGAGTAGCCATACTCCGCCATCAACGCCGAGATGCTGCGTAGATAGGCGCCAAGCTTCTCCGGTGGAACGGCCGCATCTTCCCAACCTTCCCAGCGATCCGGTTCGCCCGGCACAAACACCACCGCACCCAGCGCGGACTCGCGCACGTACCACACGCTCGCCGCTTCAGCCGGAGTGCAGATATGTGCAACAGGCGCATGCGGCCAACGCCGGCAATCACTCGCGAGTGCCTCGGCCTTGGCATACGCCTCTTCTGCGCTCCACGCACCCATTTCTACGAGCAGGAACCCGACGCCCGGCGGCAACTGATCCAGCTCCTTCAACGCGATCCCCTTCCGCCGCATGAACTGCACCAGCAGATGATCGAATCCTTCCAGGCCGATGGGTTTATGCAGCAGCGCCAGCGGAACGGTATCGGCCGCCACAAACGGATCGTCGAATCCCAGCACCGTCAGCACGCGAAATGGTGGGCTGGCCGTAAGATTCAGCGTCGCCGACAGAACCGTGGCGCATGTTCCTTCGCTTCCAACAAGCGCTCGCGCTACGTTGAATCCATTTTCCGGCAACAATTCATCAAGGTTGTATCCGGAAACACGCCGAGGGATGCGTGGGAATTTCGCCCTTACCAGTTCGGCATAGCGATCACGAATCCGAGCCAGCCCGGCATAGATCTCGCCCCTCCGACCGCCGGCGCGAGCGATGCTGTTCAACTGCTCAGGACTCGTACGGCCTACCGTCATGCGCGTGCCGTCGTAGAGCACGATGTCGAGCGTCTCCACGTTGTCCACCGTCTTGCCGCCAAGCAGTCCATGTACGCCGCAGCTGTTGTTCCCAATCATGCCGCCCAACGTGCAGCGCGAGTGCGTTGCCGGATCGGGAGCATACGTCAGATGATGGCGCTCTGCTGCATCACGGAGCCGATCGAGCACGGTCCCAGGCTGAACCACGGCGATCTTCGATTCGGGATCAATCGACGCAAGCCCGTTCATGTAACGGGAGAAATCGAAGACAACAGCAACATTCGCGCACTGTCCGGAGAGGCTCGTTCCTCCACCACGCGGCAGCACCGCTGCTCCCACAGCGCGGCACGCTTCGAGCGCCGCCTCCACGTCCGCTTCATCGCGGGGCAGGATCACACCAATGGGAAGCTGGCGGTAGTTCGACGCGTCGGTCGCGTAAAGAGCACGCGATCCCGCGTCGAAAAGCACGTCGCCGCGAAGGCGAGCTTTCAGTCGAGCTTCCAGTTCGCGATGGGCACTGAAGCTCTCATGGTCGAGCCGAGGCTGATTGAGGATTGCGAAAACGCCCACGTGGAAATAGTAGCGCGCCTATAGCCTTTTATTAACTTTCCCGCGAAAGCTAACACCAGGCTCTAGCGCGTAGGCCACTCTTCAACCACGATCCCAAGGTCGTTCAATTGCTGGATCGCAGCTTCAACATTGCGCCGGATCTTTGGCCGCTCTTTCGCCGAAGCACCCGGCAACTCCGCCACGGCCACCACGCGGCCATACTGCCAGGCGCCCTGCGGCACCGCAACCATCGCATCGGCCAGATCGCCCGGCCGAATCTGGATCTCCTGGCGCCGTGCGGCTTCCGGACGCAGCATCGTCCCCTTGCCGACATCGCTGCTGTTCGCATCCGCCTGGACGATTCGCAAATTGATGGAATCGGGACCGACAGCGAGAAAAGGATTGGCCCATGCAGACGGATCATGCACGTCCACGTACAGGCTCTTGGTAGGAAGCGGAATGTGCGAGAGCGCCGCACGCTGCTGATCGCCGGTGGTGGCGCGCGCCTGTGCGGCAACCTGCGCCTGCTGTTCGGCATTCACCGCGTTTTTTGCTACGCCGACAACGGCCTGTTCCTCTTTGTGGCAGGCAACCAGAGACACTGCGAGTAGCACGCCCATCGCTGCAATTCCAGCAATTTTTGAGTTGGGGATCACCCTTTAAGAATATCAGGAAGCCGCGATTCTGATCTGCGAATCCAATCCCGCATCAACCGCTCACTCGCCCGTCCACACCGGCAGCCGCTTCTCAAGAAAGGCCTTAGTTCCTTCGGCCTTGTCCGCGGTGTTGCACAGATGACCAAACCGATCAACTTCGCGCAGCAACGCCAGATCGAGTGGCAGATCGAGCCCTTCGTCCACAACAAGCAGAGTCTCCGTAATCGCCAGCGGTGCCTGCGCTGCAATCTCCATGGCCAGAGCTTCGGCACGCGGCATCAACTCGGCCACAGGCACAATCTCGTCAGCTAACCCGATCCGAAATGCCTCCTCCGCGCCGATGATCGCGCCAGTCAGCAGCAGTTTAAGCGCCGCTCCTCGCCCCACCAGTCTCGGCAGCCGCTGCGATCCGCCATAGCCGGGAATCACTCCCAGCTTGACCTCCGGCTGTCCGAACTTCGCGTCCTCGGCCACGATCCGCAGCGTGCAGGCCAGCGCCAGCTCGCACCCACCCCCGAGCGCAAAGCCTCCCACACAGGCAATGACCGGCTTACCGAGGGTTTCAATCTTGCGGAAAACCGCCTGTCCACGCAGCGAAAACGCCTTGCCCGTTCCGGCATCGGCGTCAGCCAGCTCGCGAATATCCGCGCCTGCTGCAAAGGCTCGATCACCTGCGCCGGTCACCAACACAACCCGTACTTCTCTGTCCGCCGCCAGTTCGTCGAACGCCGAATCCAATTCGGCAAACGTCGCAGCATTCAGGGTGTTCAACACTTTTGGCCGGTCCAGCGTCACTACAGCCAGCGCCCCACGCTTCTCCACGCGAATGTTTTCGTAGTTCATGCGAGAACGAGGGTAGCAGAATCTGCCGGCGCCGAGCCTATCCAACAAAAGGAAAAGGGCAGGCCGTTTTCGGCCCGCCCTCAAATTCTCTTTGCCAGAGATGTACAGAAAATCTAATTCAGGAGGCAGTCTTAGAGTAGCTACTTCCCGGTTTGCCGTCTTGAGTCATTCGGACGACCCTAGCCTCCACCCTTCGGTGGAGGTGTTTCCAGAACCAGCACAATGAATTAAAAGGACTTCTGCGAATTCAGCCCCGTGGGGTCATAATCGGATTAATGCCCCAGCAGTGCCACATATCTGGTCCAGCGCTGGATTCATCCGTCTTGCTGCCAATCACTGCAAATCCGACTGTTCCGAGTCCGGCATCTGCCGGCTCTTTCTCTGGTTCCCGCCAGACCAGAAAGTGTGGGCGCTTCGCGTGCTGGCTAACGACCTCCTTCCTCGCTTTGGGGTTCTCAGTCTCGGCGTTGGAGCCGACCACGCCGCTCGCCAGTTATGGTCGCCAGTCATGGGTAATGGAGAACGGACTCCCGCAAAACACCGTCCAGGCGATCGCGCAGACGCGAGATGGATTTGTGTGGCTGGGCACCGAGGCAGGCCTAGCCCGCTTCGATGGAAATGGATTCGTTCTGTTCGATCAGAACTCCAAACCGGGCCTACCCGGGAACGATGTTAGCTGTCTGCTCGCCGCGAGCGACGGTGCCCTCTGGATCTGCACCACCGATGGATTGGCTCGTCTGAAAGACGGAACAATAATAACCTTTACAACCGCCAACGGCCTGCCAGGCAATTCCATTCGCTCTCTACAACAAGGTCAGCAGGGAATCGTCATCGTCACCACGGACAATGGCGAAGCTGGCGTTGAAGGATCGCGCGTCGAGCCCGTCATGTACGACAAGCTTCAGGGCGCGGCTGCTCTTCTTGAAGTCAACTTGACGGACAAAACCCATGTACTCGTCAACAAGACGACGCTTGAAGTAAACCAGAACGGCCATGCTCAGCGTTGGATTGTGGGCAAAGACTTCCCCGGCACGCGCATCCAAACCGCATACGCCGACCGCGAAGGCGAATTATGGATCGGCACCAACGGCGGTCTCGTCCGTTGGGCGGCGGAGAAGATCGATCGTTTCCCGGTGACCGACCCGCTGGCTTCGGCATCCATCCTCTCGTTGCTTGAAGACCACGAAGGCAATATGTGGGTTGGGACTGAAACCGGCGGGCTCCACATCCTTCGCGACGAGCGCTTCCGCACACTCGGAACGCGCGACGGCCTTTCATCCGACGCCACGACAACTGTCGTCGAAGACAATGCCGGTACACTCTGGGTCGGAACGAGCGGCAGCGGACTCAACGCAATCACCCGTGACGGTGGTTCCGTCACCAAAGTCAAGACACTGACCGTCCAGAATGGTCTGTCGAGCGATGTCATTCTTTCGCTCGCGGCAGCGCCGAACGGCGACCTGTGGGTCGGCACTCCCGACGGATTGAACCGCGTTCACAATGGCACAGTCAGCTCTTTCACCTCGGCAGACGGTTTGCCCGATGACTTCATCCGCTCCCTGCTCGTCGATGCGGACGGTTCATTGTGGATAGGCACACGTCGCGGCCTCGCGCACTGGAACCCCGCCGGCGGAATGCAGATGGACATCTTCACCCAGGCGACGGGCCTCGGCAGTGACCTGGTGGGCGCGATGGCCCGCGACGCGCAAGGCGACCTCTGGGTGGCAACTCTGACTGGGCTCTCGCGGCTTCAAGGCGGACCGAAACCCTCTATCTCCAATTTCACCTCGGCCGATGGCCTGTCGAGCAACGTGGTCACTGCCCTCTTGCCGCGCAGCAATGGAACTTTGTTGATCGGCACGCAGGGCCAGGGATGGAATCTGTGGGATGGACAGCACTTTTCGCCTGTGGCACGTACCGGCTTGAATCGCACAACCATTCACGCAATTCTCGACGATGAACGCAGCCATCTGTGGTTCGCAACCGCGAACGGGATTGCTCGCTGCGATTGCGACATGGCTGGCGGATGTTCTCACTGGATGGAATTCGGCCCAGCTGACGGCCTTCGCGGACGTGAAATGGCGACCAATAGCCATCCCTCTGCATGGCGCTCTCGCGATGGATGGCTGTGGTTCGCTACACCGAAAGGATTGGTCGAAGTAGACCCCTCCCATTTCCCCGTCAACACTGTGCCTCCTCCCGTCGCGCTAGTGCGCTTTGCAGTAGACGATGTCGATCAGCCATTGCATGGAGCGGATGCCCTGAAGGTTCAAGCAGGACAGAACCACTTCCAGTTTGATTACGCGGGGCTCAGCTATAGCGCGCCGCAAAAAGTGCGATATCGCTACATGCTCGAGGGCTTCGATCATCAATGGACTGACGCCGGTGCGCGCCGCTCCGCCTACTACACCAACATTCCGCCGGGCAATTACACATTTCGCGTCCAGGCGGCGAACAATGACGGTGTTTGGAACACCGAGGGCGCGGCGCTCGCGTTTACCCTGCGGCCGCATTTCTACCAGACCATTTGGTTCTACGTTTTGTTGGCCGCGCTCACCGCGGGCTTGATCGTCCTGCTTCTCCGTCTCCGGTTGCTACGCGCAGAACGTGAATTCCGCGCGGTCCTGGCGGAACGCAATCGCATTGCCCGCGAAGTGCACGACACTTTGGCGCAGGGGTATGTGGGCGTGTCGGTCCAGTTAGAAGTGCTGTCGGAGCTTCTGCGAACTAACAACTCGCAAGCCGCCATCAAGCACCTCGATACGGCACGTCAAAATGTGCGCGAAGGCCTGGCCGAGGCGCGTCAGTCCATCTGGGCCCTGCGATCGCAGGACAGCGGCGAAAACACGCTGCCCGTCAAGCTGCGCCGCGCCACCGAGCAGGCCAACGGACACGGTACGGAAGCGACCTTCAGCCTTTATGGAGCCTACCGGCCCATGCCACAGGAGATGGAGCGCGAATTCCTGCGCGTGGGCCAGGAGGCCATCCATAATGTGAAGAAGCACGCCGGAGCCAGACACCTCGCCGTCCAGCTTGAATATGGACCGGCTGAAATTGCGCTGGTGGTGCGCGACGATGGACGCGGATTCGAGAGGAGGGACGGGATTGAGTCGCCTCCGGGCCATTATGGATTGACCGGAATGCGCGAGCGGGCAGAAGCTATCGGCGGCACGCTGGAAGTGACAAGTGAATTGGGGTTGGGCACAACGGTGCGCCTGCACGTGATGACGCCGAAAGAAGTGCGGGAAAGATCGGGGGAGTAATGGCAACACAGGAGAACATTCGCATCCTCGTCGTAGAAGACCATCACGTGGTGCGGTCGGGCCTCGTGGCTCTTCTCAACGTAGTGGAAGGAATTGAAGTGGTCGGCGAAGCTGCAGATGGAGTCGAAGCCATCGCGCAGTTCAGGAAGTACCAGCCGAATGTCACCCTGATCGATTTGCGCATGCCGCGACTTTCCGGCGTCGAGGTCATTCAGCGTATTCGCATGGAGACCCCGCAGGCTCGCTTCATTGTGCTCACCACCTACGACGGCGATGAAGACATCTTCCGCGCGCTCCAGGCCGGCGCCCGGGCTTACCTGCTGAAAGGCATGACGACCGATGACCTTGTCTCAACCATTCGTGCTGTGCATTCCGGCAGATCGCATATTCCGCCCGCCATCGCGCAACGGCTAGCAGAGCGCGTCGGCACAGAAGAGCTAACTCCACGCGAGTTTGATGTTCTGGAGCAGATCGTGCACGGCCACAGCAACAAGGAGATCGCCACTGCGCTCGAAATCTCTGAAGCCACTGTCAAGACGCACATCAACAGCCTGCTGGGAAAACTGGGAGTGACCGATCGAACCCAAGCCGCCACGGCCGCCATCCAGCGCGGCATTGTCCCATTGGAGTCTCTGAGAAAGCCAAAACCGTAAAAGGGTGACCATGAAGCAAACTCTTTTTCTTGCACTTTTTGTCGCATCGGTCGCGACCATCGCTCACGGGCAAAAGGCCGCCTGGCGCCAGGCATCCGACACCGAACTGGCTTCGCTGCTCCCGGCACGCGCCCCGGTCATCAAAGAACACATTGAAACCGAGATGCGCACCGCCAGCGGCATCGTAGACGGGCACGGACGCTACATCGCCGGAGTTGTGCTCATTACCGCGGGCTACAGCGCCGAAGGCAAGTACTCGCACTTCCTCGTCGTTCAATCGCCGATCAAGGTTGGCGGCGTCGACTTGAAGCCCGGCGAGTATGTCTTCGGATATACGCATAACGGCGATCTGCTGAACGTGCATTTCAATGAGGCGGCCACGGGAACTCTGGTGGGAACGACAGATGCTCACTTGATACCATCCATCAAAGGCATCACCAACCTGCACATCTGGCCCCCTGCAACCAGGGCCATTATCCAGATCGGCCGCTTCGGCATTCCATATGAGCTGGATGAAAAGTAGCGTCGAATGCAACAAGCGATTTCCGCAGTAAGGAACGGAGGAAGTCATGGCGTGGTATCTACTGGCATGGCAGCGGGCGACCGATTTCAGCGGCAGGTCACGGCGCACCGAGTACTGGATGTTTCAGTTGTTCAACTGTCTGATCGCTATGGCACTGGGTCTTGTGGCCTTTGCGGCCGGCGCACTCTCCAGCGAACAGGACGGATTCAGTGTGTTTAGCATTAGCATCGGGGTCTTCGGCCTGGTGACCTTTATTCCGGCGCTTTCGATAACAGTGCGCCGACTGCACGACATCGGCAAGAGCGGCTGGTGGTATCTCATCGCCTTCGTTCCCCTGATCGGCGGGCTCGTCCTGTTTGTGTTCACGCTGCTCGACAGCGAACCGGACAGAAACGAATACGGCCCGAATCCCAAGGTTCCCGGACACGCCAGCGTCGTAATCTGATCGACTAAGGTCCGAAATTCACCGCAGGATACTGCAAACAACGAGGCCCGCAAAATGCGGGCCTTCGTTGTCAGTGCTGGGGGAGGGCCTACTTCTGCGCCGTAAGCAGTGGCTTTTGCGCGGACTGAAGGGGATTCACCTTCGCATTCAGGAAGTCCGTCAGATCATTGACATCCTGCTCGGTTCCTACCATGGGCGGCATGTATTTCCGATACGGCGAATCCGCCTTGTTCTCATGCAGCATCACGATAAAGTTCTGAATGTTGGCGCGATCGCGGCCCTCAAGCAGATGAGCCAGCGGCCGATATCCCTGCAGCGTATGGCACGATCCGCACTCGCCGCGGAAGATTGCCTCTCCGCGCGAGTAACTTGATGCCGAACCGTTCCACACCCAATTGGATTCGGCGAGATAGCCCTGCGCATTGATCCTGTTCACATATGGCACGCGCACGCCATTCGAATGGCATAAATATACTTGACACACCATGAACCTTTAGGCATAATAAGTTCATGGAAAACGAGAAGGAATTCCCGAAAAGCCTCCTGCAAGCGACTCGTTACTTTGCCGATCCCGACGTATGTGTAGACTTCGTGGCGTCAATGAGATGGCCTGAGGGTGTCACTTGCCCTTATTGCAACGGCAAGCGCGTTTCCTACCTCTCATCCCGCCGCATTTGGAAGTGCATGGCGAAGGAATGTCACAAGCAGTTCAGCGTGAAGACTGGCAGCGTTTTTGAGGACAGCGCGATTCCGCTGGATAAGTGGCTCACCGCAATCTGGCTGGTCGTGAACTGCAAGAACGGCATTAGCTCATACGAAATTATGCGCGATCTGAAAGTGACTCAGAAGTCCGCGTGGTTTATGCTCCATCGGATTCGGCTGGCACTGAAAGACGACCGTGAGCACAAGTTCGGTTTTGGTGGACCCGTAGAAAGCGATGAGACTTTCATCGGGCCAAATCCTACGCGTATGCACAGAGACCGCAAAGCGAAATACTACTCAGAGAAGCGCGAGGGTAAGCGCGGCGAGATGTACGTCGGCAAGACCGTAGTTCATGGATTACTCGACCGTGAATTGCGACAGGTTCGGACCAAGGTAATTCCGAATGTGAAGCGTGAGACTCTGCAGACCGCGGTGCTGGAACAGGTGACCCCGTTTGCGAAGCTGTACACCGATGAGGCGACTGGATACGACGGACTAGAGAAACAGTTCGTACACAAGATCGTCAATCACTCGCAGGAATATGTTCGCGGGCAGGTGCACACTCAGGGAATCGAGAATTTCTGGTCGCTATTGAAACGTGGATTGCGCGGCACCTACGTTGCCGTCGAACCGTTCCACCTTGACCGCTATCTGGACGAACAGGTATTCAGGTACAACAACCGGGCCACCAAAGACAATCCACTCACCGACGCGGACAGATTCGCGCTGGCAGTATCGCAAGCGGCAGGAAAACGCCTCACCTACGCAGAATTAACTGGCAAGGAAGATAGTCAGTCCTGATGGGACTTCTCGGATGAGGCGACAGAGTCGCGGGAAGCGGAAGCGTTAGGCTTCCGCTTCTCCATTTCTATGCGGCGCTGGAGTTCCGTCTTGGAGACCTTAAGAATTTCGCGCAATGCTCCGGTGAAACGAGCAAACTCTGGATTCTGCGGCATAGGCTTCATACGCGAATCATATCTCCAAAACCTCGTCATCGAAGATCAGTTCTGCTGCTACTAGATGAGCAGCTTCTCCCCTGATCGCAAAATAAACTGACAGCGGCGGTACATCTCTAAAGCCAACGATCTTCACGCGGTGAAGTATTGTTCCAGGTACGACAGGGAACACATCTGGGACATTCAGAATTGCAGGTTCCAGCGTCATGAACGCCTCGTCTAGGCGCTTCCAGTCGATCCGGAGGGCGTTGATCTGATCGGTATAGAGAGGCTCCTCGATGACGCAGGAGGGCAATTCAAGCCCCCCAGTCATACTGTGCCGCTAGTTCTTGGCCCCGCACAATTTCCGCTTGAGTCAACGGCTCATCTGACAGGAAGATGCTTCCGTAGGGGATGCTGTCTCCGTCCTTTGTCATCTTCCATCCCACGTAATTGTGGCTGGAATTGCTAATGCTATCCGCATCATCGTCCCAGTGTGTTTCGATCAATTCATCTACTAGGGCAATTTCATCTCCCGTGAAGTCATGCAAATTAGCATTTCGCAAAGCGATTGTGCGAGTTTGAGTATTGCCGCTCCGCAGTGGGATCTGTTGAATCGCAATCGCCTTTTCTGCCTCCAACTTATCCCGGACAGGCCTTAGCCTGCGCGGCGCAGGGCCGTTCTTTAGATGTTGATATGGAACCTCGGTTATCGGCTTGCCGAAATTTCCCATCGCAAGGAAGTCAGCAAAGTACAGCAATTTGTTCAATTTGGTTGCACCAAACCGAGGGTCATTCGCGCTTTTCCAACTGATATAGACGATCAGTTCTCCGAGCTTGGACTCGTCTCCGATGATCACCATATCGACCCCCTCACCTCAGAAAATGCTGAACTAATTAACATTCAGCATTGGTTATCCACAGCATTAGACGGCGCGGAACCGGCGTATAATCCCGCAATTTTGCCTATCGTTTCACCATATTCGATGCAGAGTCAACGACAAAGACCACAAAATACAGGGTCAAATGCCAGAGAAACCCAATATGGTGTGGAAAAGGCGCATGTAACTTGCCTCACTTGAACAATCCGTCGGATTTACTTCCGAGGTTCATTCTGTGCTTAGTATTGCACAATTCGCCTTATTTTCGCCTACATCTAAGGTCGTAGAATTCTCAGCACTATGGAAGATGAGTCTTGGACCGGCGTGACAATCCTCTATCGCTGCCCGAACTGCGACAAAGACGGCTTGCAGCGTTTCGTTATACATGACATTGGCTATGACATGGACAAGGCTAGACGCGCTGCGTGGAAGGATCGGTCTCCTTGTACAGGGTGTAGCACACTGCTCCCAGAGAATCTCGATATGTCAATTGACGTAGTCGCGACGTCACTTGAACGGCTTCGCAAGTTAGGTTATCCCACTCCTTCGGTGCATTGAGTTGATCTCCGCGAACGCGGAGTATTTCGTGCTGCCCTGTCACGGTATCTCCATTCTGTACTAGTTGGTATGGTGTGGCAAGTATATTATTGCCATTCGAATACATCCAGCACCCGATCACATACGGCTTGCGCAGCATTTCTCGCGAGTACTCGCCAGCCCCTGTGGCCATCAACGCCAGCACCAGCACGGCAATGGCGTGTGCCAGGTTGAAATCCCTGGGATTGCGATAGGCAAGGAAATATGCGACCCAGATAATGGTGGCCGAGGTGACGATGATAATCAGAGCCATCCGCGTTACCGTCGAAAATGTGCCTGAGTTGATCGTGTCAATTCCCAGCGTAAGCAACGCGCGCTGCGAAGCCGGAACCATCGCGTAGTACCAGATCATAAGGAACGGCATGGCGACAAACGATGGCACCAGCCACTTCACGCTCCACTGCACCTTACTCGTTTTGAGTTCGGGATGCTTGTCGCCATCGATGCGGCTCGCGGTGATGAGTGCCCAGATACCTGCCAATGAAGCGCAGACGCAAGTACGCAGCAACAAACTTGGCCAGTACGTCGGATTGAAGAACGCATTCCAGAACTTGCTCGCCTCGTGGCCCGTCTCCGCCATGGCATTGCGTGCGCCAGGCGTCAACAGCAGCGACACGAGATCCCTTGCCTCGCGGCCGGATGACGGAGACCCGCCGGTGAATTCGGATCTTTACGGCAAATGATCAAACACGACCACAAGAAGCAGGCGTTAACGTTCGGATCTGCCGCGACGACTTGTTTCAGGGATTAAGCCGTGGCAGATTCGCCACGAGGTGGAAGTACGGGCTGGAATGCGCGGCGGTACTAGACGAGAACTGCCGCAATCGCAATGCAAAAAAGGACGGAGAATCCGAAAGATACGCTGAGCATAACGCTCTGAAAATGGGCAGGCAGCGGCGTGGGCACGGGGCTTACCAGTTTGCTCACTTCTGCGCTGTATCGGACAATGAGTGAAGGGTGAAAGGCGCAAAAAGCAGACTGGGCCACACCGAGAACGAGAACACCCAGCATAAGGCGGCGGCTCCACTCCCGCAACTGCCACAGGCCAATCCCTACCGAAATTTGCAGGCAGCAATAGATAAGGTAGGTCGCTATCTTCGCCCAACCTTGCAAAATGAATCCGAAAGCGAGGGCCGGAACGGGCAGAAACATGGTCATCAAAACAGCCACCGCGCCGATCATGTTGAGTACGGCAATCACGGAGATCAGTATGGGACGGGGACCGGGCGACACGATCAATAAAACAGTCGGGGCACCTTCGACGACTGCGTCCGGGATTTGTCCGGCGAAAGCGTCACGCGCTGTTTTCCGGTTGAAGTAAACAAGCCAGGAGATACCAATCGCACACATGATTCCGTAGAAGCATGCAATCAAGACAAACATGATTCTTGTGATTATCTGCACGGTATGGGCTTGTCCCGCGGCCAGGACGGCTGCATCAGCGGCCGGTGGAGGAGTCAATGGCACCAGCGTCATTACGAGTGTCGAAAGCATCGACACTAGACCGAAAAACGCCAGGCACCCGCCAATCACCAGCACGGAATACCGTGCCCAGCGGCGCAAGCGGAACAGCCCTATAGCAGTCACAATTCCCCATGCAGCAAGCCCGGCGACAAACGCGCTCATGAAGTACATCAGAAGGGGCATCCACGTTGGAGTCGGCGCGCGCTGCATTCCAGCCCCAACCGCGCTTTGAGGAGGCATTATGGCTCCGCTTAGCGCCATGCCGAAGGCCGCCAGCACCTGAATCAATGAACCCGCCAGAAGGACGATGGCCGAAAATGTCATGCCAAAGGGACGCTTCATAGGTTTCGTCTCCCACAGGAGCGGCTCCGGCGGTCTATACTCGCGGCCAAGCGCTACCGGGTCAAAGATATCTCACGATTTACGAGGCAATAGTACACTGCTTCTTCTTGGATAAACGGAATAATGGCTGCACTGACGGCATCTCCCAGCTTGAATCCCAATTCAAGCATCGAAATCTTCGAGGTGAATAAATGAGTGAAAGAATTGCCATGGCGCTCGTGCTGATCGGGCTCATTGGATGGGCAAGCGGCTGCAAGAAACAAATCGATCAGTCGGAATTCAAGTCCGCGATCAACAAGTCTTTTGCCGGCCGCCACGAATGCGTCTGGCCCGAACCAATCAAGTTGCCCGCCGAAGTAGACACCTCCAAAGACGAGAAGACCCGAGACTACGACACCCTCCTCGATGCCGGCCTGCTCGTCCGCGGAACCGCGGAAAAGAAGCGCTTTCTCGTCGGCTCCAAACAGGTCAATCAATACGACCTCGCCGACAAGGGCCACGCCGCCTGGACTCCCGACCCCAACCAGCCCGGTTACGGCAATTTCTGCTTCGGCCACTTCAACGTCACCGCCATCGACAGCGCTACCCCCAACGATCCCTCCAACCCCACCCAATACACCGTCACTTACCGCTACGAAGTCGAAGGCATCCCCGCATGGGCCACCACCCCCGAATCGATGAGAACCTTCCCAAAGATCGCCGCCGACACATCCATACAGGCTGGCACCGCCACCCTGGTCAAAGGCACAAACGGCTGGGAAGTCGCACCGCCTTCACAATCCGCACAATAGCCGATCGCCCTGTTTCTCCTCCCTTCGGTTGAGAGACTGACTCGCGCGCAGCCCCGTATACTTTCCCCATGTTTCCGGTGAAGCGCGCGTTAAGTCTCTCAGTACTCGTAGCAACGGGTCTGTCCACAACGGTGTATGCACAAGCGGCAGCGTCCGCGGTTCCGCCTGCGGCGCAGCAGAAACCGGCCGAGAGCGCGCCGGTTCCGGATACTAGTTCGCCACATCAGATTCAGCTCGACAATCAGCATCGCGTCATCACCGCCGGCGGCTTCGTCAAGACCGGCCCCGTCATCTTCGAAGACATCTCCGAGAAGTCCGGCCTCGCCAAGTGGACCCACAAAATGGGCACGCCGGCCAAGGACTACATCATCGAGACCAAGGGCTCGGGCGTCGGCCTCATCGACTACGACAACGACGGCTGGCTCGACATTTACATCGTCAACGGCTCCACGGTCGACGCGCTCTCCGGCAAGGAAACCCCTCCGCACGCCGCGCTCTTCCACAACAACCACGACGGCACATTCACCGACGTCGCCGCCAAAGCCGGCGTCACCAACGATCGCTGGGGATTCGGCGTGGCCATCGCCGACTACGACAACGACGGCTGGCCCGACATCTACGTCTCCAATTTTGGAAAGAACCGCCTCTACCACAACAACCACGACGGCACCTTTACCGACGTCGCCGAAAAGGCCGGAGTCACGCTCGGCAACTGGTCCACCGGCGTCACGTGGGGCGACTACGACGGCGACGGCCGCCTCGATCTCTTTGTCGCCGGCTATCTCCACTGGGACTGGAACAATCCTCCCGCGAAAGGCGGTGAAGGCGGCTCCAGCAACTCCTTCTGCACATTTCGCGGCGAGGCAACTGCCTGCGGTCCCCGCGGCCTCAAAGGAGAGCCCGACCATCTCTTCCACAACAACGGCGACGGCACCTTCAGCGATGTCAGTGCCAAGGCCGGAGTGGCTGACTCTCCCGGCTACTACGGCCTGGGCGCAGTTTTCGTCGACATCAACAACGACGGCAAGCCCGACCTGCTCGTCGGCAACGACTCCACGCCCAACTACCTCTACCTCAACAAGGGCGACGGCACCTTTGAAGACGTAAGCTACGCCTCAGGCTTCGCGCTTAACGAGGCCGGCCGCGAAACCGCCTCGATGGGAATTGCCGTCGGCGACTTCCAGAACAACGGCATGCTCGACGTCTTCAACACCACCTTCTCTGACGACTACAAGCCCCTCTACCGCAACGAGGGTGACGCCAACTTTACCGACATCAGCTATCACATTGGCCTCGGCGAAATCACTGTCCCCTTCCTCAGCTGGGGCGACGCATTCTTCGACTACGACAACGATGGATGGAAAGACCTGATGATGTCCGATGGCCACGTCTACCCGCAGGCCGACAAGTACAACTGGGGCACCAGTTGGAAGCAGCGCCCCATGCTCTTCCGCAACATCGAAGGCAAGCGCTTTGAAAATGTCCCAGCCGTCGAAGGCACCGGCCTCGCCGATGTCATCGCGGGCCGCGGCATGGCCGTCGGCGATCTGTTCAACGACGGGAAAATCGACGCCGTCATCAACGTCATGGATGGCCACCCAGTCCTGCTCCGCAACGTCAGTCCCGATCACAATCATTGGCTTGAGCTAAAACTGATCGGCGGTCCCAGGAGTCCCCGCGACGCCGTCGGCGCTACCGTCTACCTCACGGCCAACGGGATGAAGCAGCGCGAAGACGTGATCAGCGGCGGCAGCTATCTCTCCAGCAACGATCCCCGCCCGCACTTTGGACTCGGCCAGGCCACAAAGATCGATGACATCGAGATCCACTGGCCCAGCGGCAAAGTCGAGCACGTCACCGTTCCCGGCATCGACCGCATCGTCACCATCACCGAGGGCGGCGGAAAATAGATGAGTTAGGGCCGAGTTCGTAGTTCAAAGGTCCAAGTGCGACCCGGGATCTCGCACTCTGATTGCCGTCTGCGGCGAACATGATTGAAAGGGCCTATCGCCCCGCCTTCCCTCTTCACCGAACTCCTGCCGAGCTCTGCCAGCCACCGGAATTCGCACAATCTCGCGAGTTGGCAACTTGAAGATTTTTGACAGGGTTGCGGCAGGTTGATACCCTTCATAAGGGCGCATTCCGGCCGTTTTGACCGCCTTTCTGCCCTTTTTACGCGTCCCCGTCGTCTAGCCCGGCCTAGGACACCGCCCTTTCACGGCGATAACACGGGTTCAAATCCCGTCGGGGACGCCAATTAGATTCAATAACTTACATAAATCGACCATGGCAATATGCCACGCCGGTGACTCGCGCCGCCCTGTTGGGCATTCATCCACGTTTGAAGAATGCGATCTGAGTCGGTGTAGACGTCTGCCCCGTGAAGCTAGGGCTTGGGCGGATAATTCTTCAGTAGCTTGGCCATCGCTTTGTCCAGATTTTTCTGATTCTTCTCGGGGTTCTTGCTTGGATCCACTGTTTTGGTAGCGCGGCCAGTCCAGACAAGCTGCTTCGCCGATGGATCATACATGTCAAGCACCAGCGTGCCGATATTGATGGTCGAGCTTTCGGCGGACGCCATCCCGCCTGCCCATCGACCGCCCGTACCATACGCGTTCCACTGCGTTTGTTGTTGCGATCCCCACTTGATAGGCAACGTGGAGGTCGGCATTGTCACCGTCCGTCTTGGTCAGGCCTTTCGCTGCCAACTGGGCATCGATGGAATTCTTGATCTGCTGGTCCACGATCTGATTTGGGTACTTCGCGCTTACCGTGACCCACTTGTAGGTGTGGAATTTTGAGAAGTCCACTCCGGGCATGGAGTTGGTTGTTACATCCTGTGCTGCGACGCTGGATAGGGCCAGTGTCAGCGCGAAGCCAAGTCCGATCGCCATAACTGCCTTGCGAGTTTTCTGCAACATAACTCTCTCCTCTTTGGAAGCCATTTCAATTGCCGACTGAAACCAGGACTGCGGTGCGAGCCGTACGTTTCGTTTGCTCGTTCCCAGCGACCCTGCAGGTCAGGGTGCCTCTCGTTTTTCCAGTTGGGGTTTGGAGTGCCGTTCCGATTCGAATGTTCGGTTATGGAGCAATATCGTTATCTATGCGATGCTTGCGATTCACTACTGGTTTCTGCGCGCATGAGTGCTTTTCTGCCGGCACCTCCGCCGGAGAGCGCAATTGATGCTCCAACGGACCGGCCAACTTTGCCCAAACCGCGGGCGGCAGAGCCCTATCTCAGCGCTTGTGGAGGGCGACATTGCGGAGATCGATGTTCTAAGGATCGCGGCAAGGTCAACTTCCACAATCCCTTTTTGTCTATGAGAATGGCGAAGCTTTCCTGCGCCGCTTCCACTTGGTTGCCGAGGGCGGCGTCGACCCGTTCATCTGCGTTGTCTCTGCTACGCCTGCTCCAGCACTTCAGGATTTGGCTCCGATAAGGGGAGCCCCTTCAGGAAATGCGCAAGCTTGGCCAGGTCCAGCCGCGGTACGGACGCACGGGCATCGGCAGCGCGCCTTTCCTCATTTTGAGGCGGCAGAAACGTGAATGCGACGCCGTCCGCTCCGGTTCGAACCACGGTGGAGTACACCGTGAACGTCTGTCGGTCGGAAGCGCTATCTGTGCGTTCCAGCGTTACAGGAAACGCCGAGCCCGGAACCCAGCGCTCCTCGGTAATCATGTAAAAACCGGCAACGCTGATGTCACCGATCTTGAACTCCCTTGAAGAGCGAAACTGCCCTAGATAGGCAATCACCGGCGGCAGCTTACGACGATTCGCTGCACGTTTATCTGGAATGATCCAACGCATCAACCGCTTCATCAGCGGCTCATTCGCGCGGGCCTGGGTCATGTTTCCCTCCATTGGGGATTCGAGGAATGTATGACTTTGATTTTGGTCGGCATGGGCTTCGATTCGCTCGTTGCCGTCCTTGCTTCGTTCTCAATAGTCGCAGCACCAGAACCAAGAGGAGCCCAGTGCCGAACATATAATCGCGGGGCCGGTTATAGGAATCGAGCCAAAGAAAATCTATCGGTTGTCTGGGATGGCTGAACGTCACGGCTGTACGGATCAAGCGATTCCGGCATGACAAACTCCGCCGCTACGCCATCCGATGCTCGCCGAACGATTTTTGAAAGGACCGTAATAGACTGCTTCCGCTCTCCTTTTGCGCAGGGCTTCTGCAGCGTCATCTGGATCATCGTATCCGGCATCCAGCGATCTTCGGTCAACAGGTAAAAGCCGGACATGCTGATGTCCGCCACCTCGTGCGGTTTCGGAGCACCGCCGGTGTAGTAGTGGGCAACCATCCCAGGAACATAACGTCGATGTGCCCTGCGCCGATCGCTGCTTATCGGAGTCGCTGGATTGAGCCAGCGCTTGAAGCGGGTCCCCAGGCTGGGTTTCTGCTCCGCGCTCTTCCCATTGGAGTCAACGCGCTGGATTGAGATCTTCAGCTTGCCCTTTTGCTCAGTCTTGCGAATGCTTGGCAGAGGCAGTGTCACCGACACTTCGCTTTGCGGTACCGAAGCGGATTCTCTTTTGGCAACTGGTCGGTTCTGCGCTGTGTTTTCCGCCGCCGCAATCTCTTTGAAGTCCGCCAGCTGATTCTGCTCCACGAATTCCGCTCCATGAGCAGAGGCCTCGGGCTCGGACATCGACGGCAAGGAGTCTGCTTTCGCTGTCTTCTTGGGTGTGTCGCCTGTTGGCGGGGCAACTGTTTCTTCGAACTCTCGGCCAAAGCGATTGGCAATTGCTCTTGCCCAGCGATGACAGCCGGCGCGTGCCCATTTTTTTTCAGGAGTTCTTCGTCGCTATGAAGACGCGAGGTCGAACTCTGATCCGTCACTTTTGGAAGCTCGGTGCGCAGCATGCCATTCGTAGTTGAAGCTACCGTACTCGACAGCGCACTGATCGCGAGAACTCTCGGCCGCTCCTTGAGAGTCCCATTGGGCAGCTATAACGGAACTGACCGGCAGTCGACGTACTCACCTGCCACAACCCATACTGGGCGACCGTGAAAGTCTGTCGCTTGCGGTGGCCGAGGAATGGCAATCCTCGTCGGACGCGAAACCGGCGGCAATTGCAACGTCGCTTCGCGATGGCTCAGCCGTTTCTGGCATGGTCTTGACGATATCCGCCGGGGCTTGCGCCGGCATGGGCTGAGAGTCGGAGTTGGCAGACGGTTCGGGACCAATTGCTAATTTCGGCTGATCTGCGGGCACAAGCGGCGCCAGATCGAGATGGGAATATACAGCTGAGTCGGCCCCGTTCCTCTCAAACTCGATGTTTCGCGCGATCCAGCCTGAAGATAGAGATGGCGTATCCACCCAGTTCGAAAAAAGATCTTCAACGCCCCATCCGTGTCCATTGACGATCGGCGACTGCGCCCTCTCCAGGTACGCTTCGGAAATCGACATAACCGGTGTCCCCGTGTCAGATTCGCCGATTCCCTTGTCGACGCGTCCGCTGCCATCTCACCTGCATCATGAGAGTCCATGGCTGCCGAAGCCGTCTCGAAGACATTCGACTCTGCAGACTGATCACCAAAGACGGCTGGAGTCTCTCCGGTTCCGTTCACACTCTTCGCGATTTCCGAATGACTGGCGGCAATCGAAACGGCCACGGATACAGGCTCAACCACCGCGACTGCCTTAGACGAAAACGGTGCCGCGAATTCATCGCTCCCCCTGCCCGATACTGCCGATTCAACCTCACCTCAAAGAAACTGATTCTAAGGACTTGCCGCTTGAGAAATTCGGATCCATCACAGTGGTTTCAGGAGCCAGTGTGGCGATGGAAGTAGTCCTCTGTCCTTCAATCTCGTTCTCCAGGCAGATGATCAGCCGATCGCCCCGTCCTGTTTGCGAGGATTGCGCGGTTTGGAGTGGCAAGACAAGGGCACTCGCAACTTCGAGATGGTAAGGGGGTAACTCAACACCGGGGTGAATTTCGGCCGTGTCAACCACCCGTTGATCCTTGTCGAGATAGAGCAGATCAAACGGGAAAAGCCGTGGCACAGCTGGCATTGCATGTAGAGGAGAAAGCCAGAACCCGGAATCCGCGTCCAAAGCGAGCCCGCTTACCAACAGTTTCAAGATCTTCAGTGGCTGATTCGCACAGTCGGCGACAGTCACCTTTGAGCTGAGAAGGACGCCTCGCGCGGGGTTATAGACGCTAAAGAATCTGGTATCCATAGGTCCACGCTATAGGGGCTGCGCACGGTTGGCTGCGCTCGCCCCGCTCTCGCTTTCGGCTCCCTTGGTCGGAAACCAGTCGTAGCAAAGGATTTTCTCAATTTCGAGAGCGAAATTCAATCGGAACCTGCAACAATCGACGGGCTTCGCCCCGCCAAGGCAGGGCCTTGCAGCTCCGCGAAGGGCTAAACCACTCGTTCGAAAGAAGAAGCAGCAGAATCTCTGGAAGCCGCGAGTCTCATCGAGGGTATCAATCAGAGCAACGAATTGCCACCCAATGGCTTGGATTTGGAGGGAATGGAAGCAATGTCAGCCGGACGTGTCTGGGGTCACGTCCGGCTGACATTGCGGGGGAAAGGCGGAATTTCACTGAAAATCCTCTAAAGAACCGTGAGGCGAGTAACAACCGTGCAATCGGGCAAATGAGTCGTTTTCTTCACTTGTTGCGGGTTACCAACCCGCTCCTCCTCCCGCATCTCGATTTCGGGTTTGAGGACTTCCATGAGCCTCTCGACGCGGTTCTTCTGCGCACAAAGCTGCTCAAACGACTTCAGGATCTTTCGCAGCTCTGAAGAGGCCTCGTCATAGGCAAATCGGTAGACGTCTTTATGAACGTTCTCTCTCATAGAAGTTCTCCACGATTGAGAGTCTAACCATTCGTCCCCTTCGGGGCATCGCACGATCGTGGTAACAAAAGTACAACTTCCTTCTTGCCCCTCTGCCCCTTCGGGGCGATCAGAGGTGACATGAATCACAAATAAATGAGCAACTTAAATGGAAGCGGAGTTCTGCTCCACGTTGCGTCTCGCCCAACCGCAGGGATCATGATCAGTTACCTGTCGGCCAGACCTCAGTTCGTCACTTCCTCTTCGCGGATCCGCCGCCAGCATGCGGCTATCCGAAAACCGTCTGATCCCTCAATCGGAAGCATATTTGCCAGGGCATAACAGAAGTTGGCCAAAGCGAAGACCGGATGCCACGGTTCTGAACCGACCAAAAGCATGTTCACAAATGGCCCTGCCAGCGCGATCAGAAGACTCTGGCGCACCGTTCCCTGATCGCGGACCGTGAATAGACCCTTATTCCACTCGATGCCGACTCTTTTGACGCGTACACCCAGCCCTATCGCAACGGCAATATGTCCGCATTCGTGCAGAACCATCGCAATCAAGCCGACACCGAGCCCAAAGAAAAATGGATAGAACCACCTCAGGTGCATCGTTCGGACCCCTAACTAGTCTAATTTTTCACTTTATTCTCTACTCCGCTGTATCAAATAGCACTCAAGTGGGGGTTTATCCCCTGTTGAGGAGTCTTCCTCCAGACGGATTTCAAGGTGGGATCGAAAAGCCCTGGCAGAGAGGTCGCTGTCAGGGCTTCTGAAAACGCATTGCGGCGCTGAATTAGATCTATTTATCTACTTTCGTCCTTCGGTTTTAAGAAGCAAAAAGGAGTTGTGTTCCTTACGAAATGGCAGTCGAGTGCTTACCCGGCTTGACTTCAATTTCGTTGACAACCTGTTGCACATTCGGCACCTTCTTGGCCAGGTCCTCGGCTTCCTTCTTCTGCTTTGCCGTCTTCACGGACCCCTCCAGAACGAGAGTGCCATTCTTGGCAGAACCGCTGATGCTCTGATCGTTGAGGTTCATATGTGTCGGGCGGCTGGGTGATCTACAACGGCGATGTCTTCCCTGAAGACTGCGAACGGAACGATGTGAACGTGATCGCATTGAACTTTACACACGCTGCCAATGAGCTCGGCGATCCGCGCGCGGCGAACATGGTGATGCTTGGAGCGCTGCTGGAGGTTTCGGGCGGACTGCCGCAGGCCAGTATCGATGCAGCTCTGCGCCGCCTGGTTAAATCCGAGCGTTGGTATCAGCTTGACGAACGTGCCCTGGCGCGGGGGCGCGAGCTTTACAGGCAATCGCGCAAAGATGTTGCGGTATGAAAGGCACGGCCGACCCTAATCTGATTGTCTACTTCGACGGCAAATATATGCCGCTGCGCGATGCGCAGGTCAACATCCTGACGCATGCGCTGCACTACGGCACCGGCGTCTTCGACGGCATCCGCGCGCATTGGGTCCCGACCGATGACGCGCTCTTTATCCTGCGCGCACACGAGCACTACGAACGTTGGAAGAAGAATTGCGCCATCCTGCGCATTCACGTTCCCGCCACCGTGCCGGAGCTTTGTGCTATCACCGTCGAGCTGATGCGGCGCAATTCCCTCCACACCAATGTCTACGTGCGGCCGCTTGCCTATAAGAGCGCCGAGCGCATTGGTGTCAGCACGGACGACCAAGACTCTTTTGCCGTCGTTGCCCTTCCCTTCGGGGAATATTTGCACAGCGACAAGGGGCTGCATGCGGGCGTGAGCTCCTGGCGTCGGATCGAGGACAATGCGATCCCGGCGCGCGCCAAGATCTGCGGCGCCTATGTAAACAGCGCACTGGCCAGCGACGATGCACGGCAGTCGGGCTTCGACGAAGCCATCTTCTTCAATGAGAATGGACACGTCGCCGAAGGCGCTACCTGCAACATCTTCATGGTGCGTGACGGCAAGCTGATCACTCCCTGCGTGACGGAGAACGCACTCGAAGGCATCACGCGCAATTGCATTATGGAACTTGCATTTCGCGAGCTGGGGCTGCGCGTCGTCGAGAGGCCGATTGATCACAGCGAACTCTACGTATGTGACGAGCTCTTCTTTACCGGAACTGCAGTCGGCGTCGCACCCATTGTGCGCGTCGACCATCGCGCGGTGAAGGACGGAGCAATTGGAGCGGTGACGCACGCAATACAAAAGCTGTATTTCGATGCGACCCGCGGACACTTGCAGGCTTACTGGAACTGGCTTACCCCGGTTTACCAATCACGGATGAAGCACGAGCAGGAACTGGTCTCCACAGTTGGAACCATGTAGATGGAGCGGGCTCTTCTGCGTTCCCACCTGCTCGGGAGCTGTCGAAAATTCCCGCAGGTAGACGACATCTTTCACGCGTGTCGAGCCATTGCAAGGTCCACGATCTCCGCGATCATTTGGGTATAGGAGAGGCCGGATTTCTTTGCGGCCATGGCGAACTCCTGTCCGCTGGAGAGCCATGGGTTCGGATTCGCTTCGATGACATAAACCTCGCCCTTGTTTGATATGCGCATGTCGATGCGGCCGTAATCGCGAAGCTTGACGGCGCGATAGGCCTTGATCGCGATCTCGGTGAGCCTGGTGACGGTTTCTTCATCCAGGTCTTCGGCGATCACCGATTTCGTCAGCTTATAGGCTTCCGTGTCTTTCTCAAATTTCACATCCTGGCTGGCGATCTTGGGCACGCCCTTGGGAAGCTTTGAAAGATCAAGTTCCACAAGCGGAAGCGCATGTGCGCTCTCGTAATTGCCGAGGATGGAGGCGTAGATCTCGCGTCCTTCGATGTACTCCTCGATCAATGAAGGGGAGTCGAATTCCGCCTGTATATACGAGATGCGCTCCATCAACTCCTTCACGCTGGTAACTACGGCAGCGGCATCGATGCCGATGGATCCATCTTCGGAGGTGGGCTTCACGATGAGTGGGAACGAGATGTCATGTGCGTGGTCGATGTTGCCGCGATAGGCTGTCGCGAAGTAGGGCGAATGAATCTCGTAAAAAGCGAACATCTTCTTGGCTATCGATTTGTCCTGCGCAAGAATGTGCGCGTGCGGTCCCGCGCCGGTATAAGGGATTTCGAGCATATCCAGGAATGCAGTGACGTGCATCTCCTTGGTGTCATCGCCCGCATAGGATTCCGTGAGGTTGAAAATGAGATCGGCGCCGCATTTGGCGAGTCCGACCAGCGATTGCGGACGGCCGTCGAGAACGTAATACGACGGCTCATGACCAAGCTTCTCCAAGGCTTCGAAGATCTCTTCGCGGTCGTGCTTTACCGGCTTCTTCTTGCGTTTCTTTTGCCCCTTGCGCTTGCGCGGTGCGGGAACTTCTTCCGGCACTTCAGCAGGTTCTTCTTCCCACAAGTCGTACAGAACGGTGACTTTCAATTTCGTTCCATATCGGCCTCCAATCGGAGCGACGGCAGCTGCCTTCACGCCTCAGGGATGAATAGAACTTCCCACGGATCAGGTAATTCATTGAGAGTGCGGTTGTGTACACGGTGAACTCCGTGAGGTACTCGGACTCGCGTCGAACGTCCACGCGCAGACCCAGTTCCTCAACACGCTTGCAGATGGATTCCACCAGTCCGCTTGACGATCGGACGTTGCACGCCGCTCCAATACGCGACCTTATCGACAATGGGCTTGCGATGCTGATGTAGCATCTCCCGCGCGGGTCGCACGCCCTTATGCCGCTTGGGGGAAATGTTGAAAATGTCTGCCAGGTCGGTATCCAGCGCGAGCTCCTGCACCGGAACTTCCTCTGGCAGGCTGAGACGATAGAACTCCCCGACAGTCGATTCCATTTCATCGACAGTGATGTCGGTGCGGCCGCGACGCCGGATGGGATCGACATCGCCAATTTTTCGCGCGATGCGATCGACGTACTGGAGCTTGGCCAGCGCGTCCCAGCCGTTGTAGCGCTTTCGCCATTGCGAGCGCGGCGTGAGCCAGACCGCAAACGTTTCTGCAAAATCTTCATCCGGATGCTTCTGCGCGTACCACCCGGCCATGTGGCGAACAAATTTCCGCGAGAACGGGATGGGACGGTAATTGTCGCGATATGCACGGCGAAACGGACCGAAGAGGTCGCGCCACTCGGCAGACTTGTAGAGTTGGTAGGCGTAGTTGAATGCGTGCCCGGCCTCATGACGCATGTACATCATGATCTCGCGAGCATCTTCCAGGTCGTTCATGTCGCGCTCAAGCTGCGCCAGGTCAGGGTTGGCCAGATAGAACGGAATGCCGATGACCGGCTCGCCGGAGGGACATCCCCATTCATCGGTGAGATAGCAAAGCGGACGGAACTTGTGGATACCTTTGGCTTCCAACTCGCGATAAAGCTGCTGAACAAATCGTTCGAGCGGAGAACCCTCGAGTTTGAGCCCGAGTTCACGAATGGGCTTGGCGAGTATCTCCTGAAATTCCGTTCGGGTTTTCTCGAAATTGCGCACCGGGCTACCAGTGTTCTACACCACGCAACCAGATTTGGCACGGGAGGCGTATCGCTTATGCACATAGTATTGTGGGCACAATTGGTTGGAACATCAGTTTCAAAACGGACGAGGCAGACAAACTCCTGGTCCGTTCACCGCGAAATTGGACTCGTTGCTGCCAGTGGCTTGGTTTCGACGATGGCAGCCACATTCGCCAATCGATGGTAAGAGTCCAGTCGAGCTTCGTGATCCCAAGTGTCGGTTACCACGATGATTTCGTCGGCACCGGTCTCGGCGACCAGCTTTTGCAGGCCGGCCTTCACGGTTTCATCCGAACCCACGATCGCTGCGCTCAGCCTGCTTTCCACCGCGGCCTGCTCGAAGGCGTTCCAAGGCTGGTCGATCGCGTCAAGCGAATCCACCGGCGGCAGCAGTTCGACGGGCTGATTGCGAATCAGACGCAGAAATCGCTGTTGCGGGGTGGTGAAGAGCCTGCGCGCTGCCTCGTCGCTCTCAGCCGCGATGACAGGCACGCGCAACCATGAGCCATGGCTGCCTCAACGTCTCGCTGGGCCGAAAGAGCGTGCGATACAAGATGCGTTGAGTGGAGCAGCATCTCCGGCGAAAAGTGTGCGGCAAAAGCGAATGGCAATCCTAGCTCCGCGGCAAGCCGGGCACTGAAGTCGCTCGAGCCGAGCAGCGTGATGGGAACCCGGCTGTCCCTGCCCGGAATCGCCTTGACCATCTGGCCGGGCCTGCCCGGACCAAGGTATGTCTGCAATTCCGCGAGCAATTCAGGAAAATCATCGCCAGTTTGCGCGCAGATCGCGGCGAAGCGCACGCATGGTGTAACCGTCGCCGCCGGGTGCGCGACCCAGTCCCAGATCGATGCGGCCGGGGTACAAAGCGTCACGAGCGTTCCGAACTGCTCGGCGACCACCAGCGGTGCGTGATTGGGGAGCATGACGCCGCCGCTGCCAACGCGTATGGTTTCTGTCGCTGCAGCAACGTGGCCAATCAACACCGGCGTCGCGGAGCAGGCGAGACCTTCAATCGAGTGATGTTCGGCCAGCCAGAAGCGCCGATATCCCCACTGTTCAACATGTTTCGCAAGGTCCACGGACCGGCGATTGCGGCACCGCGCAGATTCTCCCGGGTCGCATCCCCACAAGATCAAGAACTGAAACCGGCAAACTCATCTAATATATTAGATGAAGAATCGGCAATGTCGATTCACCGCCGCCGCCATTGTCGGCATTGCCGATAAACACGTCGACCGAATCCGAGTCTCAGAAGACGATATCCCAGGGCACCCGATTTCCTGTTCTCGCAAAGATTCCGGCTGACTGAACGTCCGCTAACGTTAAGAATTGTTAAGTGGGCTACGAAGGCCTTACTGCGGTGTGCGAGACTTAACAGCCGTAGGGGTTTTCGTGGTGTCCGTCGCGGTCGATGTGAAGCAAATAGAAAACGCGGAAAAGCAGAGGCAGCTCTCGTTGTTGCTGGTGGACGACGACGTGGAGCTGTGCGGCATGATGCGGGAGTTCTTCACGCAGGAGGGCCATCATCTGGACTGCGCCTACAACGGCCGCGAGGGCCTGACCGCCGCGCTGAACGGCGCCTACGACCTGGTGATTCTGGACGTGATGCTGCCGGTGGTGGACGGGTTCGAGCTGCTGCAGCGGCTGCGGCGGCGCAAGGATCTGCCCATCATCATGCTGACGGCGCGCGTGCAGCAGCAGGACCGGATTCGCGGGCTCGATTCGGGCGCCGACGATTATCTGCCGAAGCCCTTCGATCCCGATGAACTGCTGGCACGGGTGCGCGCGGTGCTGCGACGGTCAGAATCGCTGCACGCGGACCGAATCGGAAGATCTCGTGATCGGCAACATCCGGGTGAATCCGACCACGCGCGAAGTGTGGCTGGACGATGAACTGGTGGAGCTGACGGCGACCGAGTTCGATCTGCTGGAGATGCTGATGCGCGCGGCAGGCCGGGTGGTGTCGCGCGATGAGATTACAGCGGCGCTGTTCGAGCGGGAGGCGACGCCGTACGACCGCTTTCTCGATGTGCACATCAGCCACCTGCGCAAAAAGCTCGAGGGCGGCGCGCAGCCTGATCAGAACCGTACGTGGAGTGGGATATGTCTTTACCGGCGCAGCCTAAAGTTCTGCTCAGGCACTCGCTGTACATCTGGGTGCTGCTCGCCATGGTGGGCATTCTGTCGCTTTCGTTTGTTGCCTTTCGCGCGATCTCAGAGCAGATGCAGACGCAGAAGATCGACCCGGTGTACGACCGATTCGATGAATTGCAACTGGAGAGCGCGCGCAACATTCTGCAGAGCAGCGGCGAACCGGCGCTCAAGAATTACCTCGCCAGCCTGAACGGTATCTTCGGCGGCGCGCATTATCTGCTGGACGCAAGCGGCATGGACCTCGTCACCGGTGCGAGCAGGGCTGCGACATGCTGCCAGCGCCGCCCGCCGTCAAGTCGCGCACCAGCAGCGCCCACGATCACTGGGAGATCACGCACCGGTCGCAGGATGGCAAATTCTGGTTTGCCGCCGAAGGGCAGAGCCGTCCGCCGCGCATCTGGTCGTTTCTTCCCTACTACTTTCTTGTGATTGGGCGCGACGGGAATCCTGTGCTGGATTGCGGCAGCGGGCGTGATTTCGCCGATTCGCAAGATCGCGACGAGCATTGCGCTGTTCGGACAGGGCAATCTGGGCGTTCGCGTGGAGACGGACCGCGATGATGAGATCGGCCAGCTGGGGCGCTCGTTCAACGAGATGGCCGAGCGGCTGGAGCGGCTGATCGTGAGCGAGCGGCGACTGCTGAGCGACATTTCGCATGAGCTGCGATCGCCGCTGGCACGGCTGAAGTTTGCGATGAAGCTGGCGCGCACCAGTTCGGATTCAACCACGGCGCTCGAACGCATTGAGCGCGATGTAGACCGCATTGCGTCGCTGGTGGCGGATATCGTGGAGATCAACGTCGTGGAAGACGATCCCGCGCTGCAGGACAAGCGGGAGATTTGCGTGCGCGACATCATCGAAGAAGTTGTGCACGATTGCAGCGTGGAAGCGGAGGTTCGCGGCTGCACGATTGAAGTGAGCGGCAACGTTTGCGGGTCGGTGCAAGGCAATCCCGAGTTGCTGCGGCGCGCGGTGGAGAACGTGCTGCGCAATGGCATTCGCTACTCGCCGGAGAAGTCGTCGATCGAGCTTTCCATCAGCGAGAATGAGAACGATGCAACCATTTCCATTCGCGATTTTGGTCCGGGAGTTCCAGAGCAAGTCGCTGACGCGCATCTTCGATCCGTTCTTTCGCGTGGAAGAGGCGCGCAACACCAATGGCGGCGGATCGGGGCTGGGCCTGTCGATCGCGAAGCGCGCAGTGCATCTGCATCGCGGCACAATCGCTGCGGAAAATGCAACCCCGGGGTTGCGTGTCACAATTGCGATTCCGCTGGCGCATGAAGAAGTCGTAAACGCAAAGTAAAGATACATCTTCGAGTGCACTCCAGCATCACGATTTTGCTGGCGCTTCCCATTTTTTTTTACACTCTCCTAAAGCGCTAGTCCCCGCGTGTTTTCTGTAGTTTGCGGCAGTCCTGGCCGTCGCGCAGAATCGTCTTAACGTTTCTTAAGCTTCAAAAACTTGCAAGTGGTGTTCACTGTGGACAGTGCCTCACCTAGCCCTCAAATCTATCGAGGCATCCGAGGAGAACATCATGAAGCGTTTGTTTGGATACGCACTTATGCTTACTCTCACAGCTGCCCCGGCGTTTGCTGCCAAGAATTCGCAATCAGTAAATTTTGCGCAGCCAGTGAAAGTGGGCACAACCGAAATTCCCGCAGGCGACGTGCAAGGTCACCTGGAACGGCACGGGAGATAACGTTCAAGTCACGCTCGCGGAAAACGGCAAGACCTTGACGTCCCGGCGAAGCTTGTGGAAGAGAAGCATACGCACAAGGGCTACGTTGTGAACCGCGAAGGCGGAAGCGACCAGTTGGAGACGATTCAGCTGAGCAATGTCAGCCTGCAACTCGAGAGCGCGACCGCCTCCGGCCGCTAAGGCTTTTTCCCGAAGTCAGAACCAAGCCTGACACTTCGCACGAGTTTTTGTTCATTCACTTTCACTTTCAAGTGTCTGAACTCTCCAATCCCCTTCCGGCTCGTCCGGAAGGGGAATTATTTTAGAATCAGCGACTTTCCCTTCACTCCAACTGCTTGGACCTCCTGGCCGGAATGGCGACGCAGGTTTGGCCTGAGCAGCGCTTCGGGGTATACTGAACATTCGGCAAGCTGAAGGGTGAGTGTGTCTTCATTCGCCCCTTCGCCCGTCTGAGAGCTGAAGTTGCACGCCGGGACGGATGAGAGCGGTTCCAGAGACGGTTTTGGGAACAGTTCGAGCTGGCGCGGAAACTCAGACAAGTTTGGAGCAAATGAGATGGCACAGGTATGTGATATTTGCGGCAAAAAGCCGCAGTTCGGCAACAACATTTCGCACGCGCACAATGTGACAAAGCGGAGATGGAACGTGAATCTGCAGGCGGTGAAGGCGCTGGTAAACGGAGCACCAAAGCGTATTCGCGTGTGCACCAGCTGTATCAAGACCGGCAAGATTTCAAAGTCGTAGGCTGGTTTTTGTCGCCGGCGCGCGAAGCCGGAGAACTGAAACAACCTTGGCTCAACTACCCCGTCCTTGCAGGGCGGGGTTTTGTTGTGTCTTGACCGGGCGTTATTGTGCAGTCATTTTGAGAGCCGGGGTCGATTCCGCTAGCGGATTATCCCAGGGGAATGCGGCTGCATCCAGCCCCTGCTGCGACCAGCTATCCACGATTGCCTTGGCCAGCTTTCCGAGGGTTTGCTCGGCCTCGTTGTCGCCGGTCCAGCGCTGGTCGGCATTTTCCCAAGTGAATGCTGCAATGACGACAGGACCCGCCTTGGTGGAGATGATTGCAACGTCGTTGCGCACCTGGTTGAGCGCGCCTGTTTTGTTGCCGATGGCGGAGCCAGTCTCGCTGGTGTCGAGGGTTTCAAGGTAGCGGGGCAGACTGTCGCGATCCTGCTGATTGCGCAGCTTGCCGAGAATCGCGCCGCAGATCTTTCCGTCCGCCGGGAGCGGGGCGGAGTTGTCGAGCGCGAGATGGCAGGTCGCGAAGCGCTCCATGATGGACGCCATTTCGCGGGCCGTTGTCTTGCCGAGGCCGAATTTGGGCTGGTCGGACGGCATCGGGTCGGTGGCAGGAACGTAGACCTTCTTGTAGAGCACGGTCTGATGCAGTCCGGCGGCGCGTAGCGTGGCATTGATGTGGGCGAGGCCGAGCCGGTCGATGGCCAGGTTGGTGGCGGTGTTATCGCTGAGCACCACCATCAATGTGAGGACATCGCCAAGCGTGAAGGCGACTGGCGGGGTCAGTTCGCCGAGCACGCCAGAGCCAGCCACCTGGTTAGGCTTGGTGAGAACGATGCGTTCGTCGAGGGTGGCTTTGCCGGCGCGGATCTGCTCGGCGGCGTCGAGCAGAATACCCATCTTGATGACGGAAGCGGTCTGGACTGGCTCATCGGGAAGCAGGGATGCGGTCTGTCCGGTGCGCAGGTTGTGCGCGTAAAGCGCGATGTGGCCGTGATGGGCTGAGGCGATGGCCTTGATCTGCTGATCGAGTTGAGCATCTTCTCCTGAAACAGGTTGGGTGCTTTGCGATTGGGCGGTTACAGCCGACGTCGCAATCGCGAGGGCGAGGATCAGGCTGACTGAGAAGCTTCTGTGCAAAAAGAAAGACATGCGCACAGGGTACCGCAGCGAGTCGCGGTGTAAAAAGCATCGAGGCCGAACTCCAGAAAATGAGCTAGGTTCTCTATCCGGGATCAGGCGGTCTGGGCGGCACGCATTTTTGCTATCCGGTCGTTGAACTGCCTTGTCAGGTGGGGAACGATGCCAAGCTGCCGCTCAATCAGCATGAGCTGTGCGCGATGATGCATCTCGTGCTCCTTGACGCCTAACAGCTGCTCGAACCGGGACTTGGTGCCGCTGCCGTCGGCTACAGTAACCATTTCGTTCAGCGTCTCCGGTGTCAGCGTCTCCAGCCACGTAGCGAAAGACTCACCGCGGCTGCGTAGCAACTCCAAGATTTCTGCTTTCGTCCTGGGTTTCGATTCCTCATTTTTGGCGCGTTCCGCAAGCGCTAGAAAGTCGAAACCAACCAATGTCATCGCGCGCTGCTTGCCGTGAACTTCCTCCCACATCTGTGGTGCGACAGCGATGTGCGTCAACATTTGGCCTACCGATCGGCACTCTGGAGCCGGAACATGGTTGTACTGCTCCTGGGGAATATCCTCGGCGATCTGAATCGTGTTTTCGCGCACGACCCGAAACTGCCTGCCTAATTCCTTTCCGCCGTAGATGCTCATATTGGTTCACCTCTTGGTTGTTCTCATGCTGATTTGTGCGACACGGTTCGGCAAGGGCCACAGCAAGCAACCGGCCCACTCCGTCTCGCCAACATTCCTTTGGGATTTGCGGCTCAAGAAAAATCGCACTCGGAAGCAAGCCTAGGTTTGATCGCCTTCACGCGTGAAGGTCAAGGAGGCGGAGTTGATGCAGTAGCGGAGACCGGTGGGGCGCGGGCCGTCAGGAAAGACGTGCCCCAGGTGGCCGCCGCAGCTGGCGCACGTGACTTCGATGCGGCGCATGCCGAGGGTATCGTCTTCGTGCTCGGCTACGGCCTTTGATTCGGCGGGAATGACGAAGCTGGGCCAGCCGCAACCGGAATCGAACTTCGCACCCGAGAGAAAGAGCAGTGCTCCACAACCTGCGCAGTGATAATTGCCCGTTTCGTGGTTCTCGGTGAGTGCGCCGGTGTAGGGCCGCTCCGTACCTTTTTCGCGCAGCACGTGGTACTGCTGGGGCGTAAGTTTCTCGCGCCATTCGGCATCGGTGTGGGTCACTTTTTCGGTTGTGCCGGACTCTTTGGGTGTGGTGCTCATGAGACCTCCAACGGGGAGCTATTGGATGCTTCAGCCAAATGATCTGATGCGTCGATGTGACGATGTGCTGTGCGTCAGTCGATCTCGGCAATCAACTCAATCTCAACGAGTGCATCCTTGGGAAGGCGCGCGGCCTCGATGGTGGTGCGAGCAGGCGCGATGACGCCTTGCGGAGCGAGGTACTCGGCGTAGACCGCGTTCATAGCGGCGAAGTCGTTCATGTCTTTGAGATAGACGTTGGCTTTGACGACGCGATCGAGGGTGGTGCCTGCGGCTTCGAGGACGGCTTTCAGGTTCTCAAGAGTGCGCCGGGTCTGTTCGGTGATCCCCCCGGAGATAAGCTGCTGGGTAGAAGGATCGAGAGCGGCCTGTCCTGCGGTGAAGACAAGGCTGCCACAGCGAATGCCCTGCGAGTACGGTCCAACTGCCTTGGGCGCCGACGAGGTGGAGACGACGGTTTTGCTCATGGAGCAATTTTAGCGGGTAGAATCCCGGGGGTCCGGCCGAGTTCGCGATCCGGCCCCTCAAGGATGAACGTCAAAGACTAGAGACTACTTCCAGACCGCGAGCATACCGCCCACAACGAACAGGCCCAGCAGCCAGTAACCGCCGTTGATGGCGAACAGCTTGAAGGGTTTCTTCTCATACAACCCTTGCGGAAGCGCCGTCGCGGCGATGAATCCCATCCATACGAGCACGCCAACCACTCCACCTCCTACGAAGCCCGTGGTGTTCGACCACATGATGATGTAGGTGAGGACAAACGACAGGACCAGGCCGCCAATAAAGGACGCCGTCATGCCGAGCAGCAAGCCATCGCGTTTTCCGGGCTCTCTCTTGACTCCGACCAGTTGCATCCACGGCTTGGCGAAGAGGGCCGGAGAGTACCAGATGGCACCCAGGACCCACAAAATGATCCCGGAAACCAGGATCGCAAGGTTATTCACAGCTTGAAAATGAATCATCAACACTCCCCCCACAGGCGCAAGAGCGCCGAAGTTCACAACACAATCAAGTTGCTTTGTGATTGCGCATAAACTGTGTGCCCCAGAGCGACCGCTGTCAAGTGGAAACCGAGGCAGGGACAGGAGATAGCCATACACCAAGGTAAGCCGGCGAGATCAACCTGGGGTTTTCACACCGTTCCTGAGCATTTCGACTGCCTTGCTGATCCGGGTCTGGCGGGTCTCTTCCTTCTTCGCCTCCGTGATCCAGCGGCAATACTCCTTGCGGTGGGTGTAGCTCAGCTTTTCAAAGGCTGCAAGTACGGCTTCCTTTTTCATCAGCTTTGCAAACTCCGCTGGCACCTCGACGGTGCGCACGGATTCGTCGCGTCCGATTACAACATCGACCGTGTCGCCCGGGCCTTTGCCGATCTGTTCCAGGATGCTCTTCACCACGGGTAGCATGTGCTGGGGCAGTCCGTACTTCACGAGGGCTCCCGCATAAGGCACGCCATCAAAGATCGCATGCACGCGGATCTGGCCGCGAGTGCCGAATTCCTCCTGCGTATTGAAGGGGAAGAAGATGAATCCATGACAGTGATCTGTGGGTTCAATCTTCGCTCTGAATTTGTATTCCTTCATGCGACCACCCTCGCATCTCGGCGGAATGTGCAATCAATGTGGCAGATGTGTTTCGGCCTTCGCAATACTCAAGCGCGAGCGTTGCCCAAAACACGCATCCCATCCAGCCGCTTACGCAAGGCGCGAAAACGACCCGGATGGGATGAAGGTGCAGGATTGAACTCGCGCTTAGACGAGTTTCGCGTCTAAGGTCACCTCGGTGTTGTTGGCGAAGAGCTTGGAGATGGGGCAGCCTGCCTTGGCATCCGCAGCAGCCTTGTCGAAGACTTCCTTGGTGGCACCGGGAACGCTGGCCGTGGTGTTGAGAGCGATCTTGGTCACCGCGAATCCGCCATCGACCTTGGCAAGGGTTACGGCGGCGTTGGTCTCGATCTTCGCGGGGGTCAGCCCTGCTCCGCCAAGCTGCGCGCCAAGGGCCATGGAGAAGCAGCTGGCATGCGCCGCCGCGATCAGCTCTTCGGGAGTGGTGCCGCTGGTTGCGCCTTCAAAGCGGGTCGCAAACGAGTAGTTGGCGTCCTTGAGCACGCCGGTTGCCGTCGAGATGGTGCCCTTGCCTTCCTTCAATGAACCTGTCCAAACCGCACTTGCCTTGCTAGCCATAGGTATTCTCCTTTGGGGATTTCGGATCGATTGATCTCTGTTCTGGGGGTGCGCCGCCTCAGGAATACCATGACGGCGTTAGGGATTTGATTCTTCGGGCGCCCGCCGGGATGCGACGTGGCCTGGGCCCACCTTTACATGCTAATCTCTCACCCATGCTCCCCAACAGACCACACGTCTTCGACGATGAATTTGCTGGTAAATTCCCACAAAGTGGTGCGGCCTGCCCAACGGAGACAGAGCCGGCCGAGGAGCCGCCGGTAGATCATCACTGCCAGATCTGCCCGACGTGTTCGCATCGGCTGACGGGACATAAGTGCAAGCTGGTGTGCACCTATTGCGGGTACTACCTGAGCTGCGCGGATTACTACTGACAGAGTGGTTGACGTCGCTGCTCTTAATGCACTTTGGTAGGTGGGCGCGGCGCCCCCGGATTGACGCCAATTCGATACCCGGATATATTTACCCCATGAAGCAAGGATTCACCACTGCCGTCTGCGCCGCGTGTTGTTGCACGCTCGACCGGCCGTGTGGGTGATCCAGCTTCGATTCATTCGCATCACCACACAGCCGCATTCAGCTCTTTTCGCTGATGCGGTTTTTGCTTTTTAGGCAACCAATATTTGAATTGTGCTTCCTGCACGTCAGGCCCGATGAGTTCTGTTCTCTTCAATTCGCGGCTCCACGCCACCGCCTCCCGGCGGCCTGGCTGTTGTTGTAGCTGCTGACCTAATTCCCCGTTTCCCATCTATTCGCGCATCTTCCGCCTCAGGCTGAACGGCGCAACGCTTATCCGGCCCTCGCAGATTGGGCTTTGATTGACCGTAATTCTTCAGGAGATCCCGTGACACTAACATCCCGTTTCTCGCGCATTCTTCCCTTCGTTCTTCTCGCTGCTGCCCTAGCCGCACAGGCACAGGTGGTCGGTGGAACCATCAGCGGCGTTGTTCACGACATCAGCGGCGCAACGGTTTCCCAAACCACCGTCACCGTTCGCCAGACCGAAACCGGCGCAACACGCAGGCTCACCGACTGACGGCGAGGGCCGCTTCTTCGCGCCGTCCGTCCCGGTTGGTGCATATGCTGTCTCGGCAAGCCATCGAAGGCTTCGAAACGCAACAGAAAACTGGCATCACCCTGACCATCGGCCAGAGTCTGCAAATCGACTTCGTGCTGGGAGTCGCCGCTGTGCAGCAGGAGATTGTGGTCGATGCTGCAGCAATCGAGCGTGAATACCACGACGCAGCAAACCGCAGGCCTGATCGACGAGCGCCAGGTGAAAGAGCTTCCACTCAATGGCCGCAGCTACGACGAGTTGCTCACGCTCAACCCTGCAACAGTTAATTACACGGACGAGCGTTCCGGCGGCATCGGCACGTCGAACTCGTCTGTCGGCAACATGTTCGCCGTGAGCGGCCGGCGCCCGCAGGACAATCTGTTCCTGCTGAACGGAATCGAATACACCGGCTCTTCGCTGATCAATGTGACGCCCGGCGGCACGAGCGGACAGCTGCTCGGCGTCGATGCGGTGCGCGAGTTCAACGTGGCGACGGATACCTATGGCGCCACCTATGGCAAGCGCGATGGCGCGCAGGTCAGCATCGTCACCACTTCCGGCACCAATCAATCTGCACGGCACAGCATTTGAGTTCATCCGCAACAGCGCGCTTGATGCGCGCAACTATTTCGACCAGGGCACCATTCCTGAATTTCAACGCAACCAGTTTGGCGGTTCGCTTGGCGGCCCAATCCGCATCGAACAAGCTCTTTCTGTTCGGCAACTATGAGGGCTTCCGGCAGAACTGGGGCTTGAGCGCGGTCACGCTGGTGCCGGACAATGAAGCGCGCCAGGGATATCTGCCCGACTCTGCCGGTGTAGGAGCAATATGTTGGCGTGAACTCCGCCGTCGCGCCTCTGCTTGCGCTGTGGCCGGTGCAGAACGGACCGGAACTCGGCAGCGGCATCGGGGAAGCTTTCAGCCATCCGCCGCAGCATATCCGCGAAGACTTCGGCACCACGCGATTTGACGACAACCTCGGCGGCAAAGACCTGCTCTTTGCCGTCTACACGGTCGATGACAGCACCGCCAATACGCCTTCGCAAAATCCGCTGAGCCTGATTGACGAAAGCCTGCGCGAGCAGGTGGCGAGCGTGCAGGAGCAGCACGTGTTTTCGCCCGCGCTGCTGAACACGGCGCGCTTCGGCTATTCGCGCGCGAGTTACTTCTTCACTGGGTATACGCCTGTTCGCTGATACCGGCTGGGTCACAGGCGAGCCGATTGGCGCTATCGTCATCAGCGGCAGCACCGCTTCAAATGGCGCATCGCGATCACGCAGGCTGGCCTGAACGTCGGCAGCAACAACACGGCGACGCGCAACCTGTTCACCTGGGACGATCATGTCTACTGGTCGCACGGCCGCAATCAGGTGGAGGCCGGCTGTGTGGCTGCAGCGTATTCAGTCCAACGATTTGCTGGCGCAGGATCAGTACGGCCAGGCATCGTTCAGTACTCTGCAGACGTTCCTGCAGGGCACGGTGAAGACCTTCACGGTCGTTCCGTCACCGACTGAGCTTGGCTGGCGCTCGCTGGAAGGCGCGGCCTTCGTCGAAGACACCATCAAGCTGACGCCGCGTCTTGAACTGCGCGCGGGCTTCCGGTCCGAATCGACCAACGGCTGGAACGAGGCGCAGGGTCGTGCCGCCAACTACGCAATCGTGGATGGCGTTCTTGCAAACGCAGCCTGTTGTCGGCGGCTCGGCTCTCAGCAACAATCGCGGCAGTTTCCTGCCCGAACCGCGCGTAGGCTTTGCGTGGGACGTGTGGGGCAACGGCAAGACTGCCGTTCGCGGCGGATTCGGCCTCTATCATGGACTGCTCGACACGCTCGACTATCGCCTCGACCAGACCGCGCCCTTCAACACTGCCGAATCCATCACGAACATCGCGGTTTCGAATCTTCACATCACTCCGGGCACCCCGCCGCCAGCAGGAACCAAGGTTTCACCCAGCAATGTGCAGCCGGACATCAAAACGCCAGCGGTACTGAACTGGAGCCTGCGCATCGAGCAGCAGATTGCTCCGCGCACTTCGCTGACCGTGGGCTATGTTGGCTCGCACAGCTATCACCAGATTCTCTCGGAAGACATGAACGAGCCCGTGCCGACCTATCTCGCCGATGGCTCAGCCTTCTATCCTGCGGGGGCGAAGAATGCGAATCCCAAACTTGGCCAACTCCACTTCGTGGGTCTCGCAGGGCGTCGGTGCCTATCACTCGACTGGTCGTGGATGTGAGGCGGTCATTTGCGAGCGGCTTCCAGTTCCGCGGCAATTACACGTATTCCAAGAACCTTGATGATGGATCAGCATGGAACACCAGTGTCAGCGGCAATACGCCCGCATTCGTTGAATTCCCGCTTCAACCCCAAACTGGACTGGGGTCCGGCCGCCACCGACGTGCGCCAGCTGGCCTCATTCAACGGCAGCTACGAACTGCCCTTCGGACCCCATCATCGCTTCCTGAACCATGCTTCCAGGCCAGTCAACTTCCTTGCCAGCGGCTGGACCGCCAGTGCCATCGTCGCCGTGCAAACTGGCTTCCCTTCACGCCGCAACTCGGCTACAACCCCACCGGCAATGGCGACACGCGCAATCCGGTACGTCCCGAACTGGAACCCAAATTTCAGCGGGACTCTGTATCCGCGCACGCCGCAGCAATACTTCAACGCTGCGGCATTCCTGCCGCCTGCCACCGGGACCTATGGCAATGTCTCACGCGACTGCGCTGACAGGCGCCCGGCCTGTCGGAGGTCGACTTTTCGGCTACACGCAACGCGCATCTGACAGAACGTCTCGGCCTGCAGTTCCGCGCGGAGTTCTTCAACATCCTGAACCACACCAACCTGCTAACACCGAATGAAGTTGTGTACACCTCGGCCATGTCGGGCGTCTCGCCGACGGCCGGGCTCGTCTCCGCTACATCAACCACGTCGCGGCAGATTCAATTTGGCGCCAAATTGTCATTCTGATTCTGAAAAGGCCGCGGAAAAAGACAGCGATGCTCTCACATCGCTGGCTTTTTCCGTTTCCGATTACCCGCGCCCTATTGCGTGCTCTTTCTCACTGGCCTTGCGGGCGGATTCGAACTCATCGCCGGACTGCCACTCTACGGACTTTGGTTGTTCGCTGGCAAGCCAGCCTAGGACAAAGCCGAAGCGGGCCATCTTGGCGTTGCCACGGAAATCCCAGTCAGCGTGGTACTCATCGGAAGGCTGATGGTAGTGGTGAGCCACGAAGTCCTCTGACTGCGCGCGTCCCCACGCCTCATCGTGTCCCTCGAAGAGATCTCCGGGGTCGATGGAGAACGCAGGGACTCCGGCACGGGCGAACGAGAAGTGATCGGAACGGTAGTAGTGCCCCGCCGACGGCTGGGAATCCGGCAGCAGCTTCAGGTCGAAGTCCTTCGCGACGGTTTGGACGGCAGGCCAGAAGTCGATGCGCTCGGCGCCGCCCAGGCTCGCAGAGAGCGGCACGCCGATGGGAAGCAGCATGTCGTAGTTGAGGTCGAGCGCAATGTCGCGCGCGGGCACCGGTGGATGCTGGCCGAGATACTGCGACCCGAGCAGGCCCTGCTCTTCCGCCGTAACCGCGGAGAAGTACATAGCGTGCGGCGGACGCTGGGTAGATTGCGCGAATGCGCGAGCCATCTCGAGCAGGATGCCGCAGCCGGTGCCGTTGTCGGCAGCGCCGTTGTAGATGCCGTCTCCTTTTGCGTCGGGATCGATGCCGAGGTGATCGTAGTGCGCGGTGTAGAACACGGCGTTTTCAGGGTTGGTTGAGGATCCGGCTACGCGGGCGACTACGTTGGTGGAATCGTATTTGCGGACGCGGCTCTCGATGTGAGCCTTAAGCCGTACGTTGAGTTCCTGCGCATGGAAGCCGCGCTTCCCTGCTCTATCGATTGCCTGGTCCAAATCGCCGAGGCCTGCAAGCGTGAAGAGATGCTGTGCCACATCGTGCTGGATCCACGCAGCGGCGCAAAGGGTATTGCTGGGGTCGCCGGTGAGATAGCTCTTCTCGATTGCCTGCGAGTTCTGCACCACCTGCCATCCGTAACTCGCGAGATCAGTTCGATGGATGATGAGCACGCCGACGGCGTCGCGACGCGAAGCTTCTTCGTACTTGTAGGTCCAGCGGCCGTAGTAGGTCATGGTCTTGCCCTTGAAGAATTTTTCATCGTCGGAGGGCGGTTCGTTGACGATGACGAGCGCGATTTTGCCTTTAAGATCGACGCCGGCGTAGTCGTCCCAGTTGTACTCGGGGGCATGAATGCCGTAACCGACGAAGACAATGGGTGCGTCAATCTCGGCCGTCGATTGGCCAGTTTGGTCCTTCGACACGATCTGGCTGCCGTAAGTCAGATCGACGGGCTGGTATGGCTGGTATCTGGCGCTTGGCTGCCCGCTGGCCGCCACAAATGCAAACTTGGTCTTGTCCTCGATGGTGTGCACGGCGAAGAGTGGAACCTTCTGGAAGTAGCTGCCGTTGTCGCCTGCGGGCTGAAGGCCAGAGAGCGCGAATTGCGTGGCGATGTATTCGGCGGCAAGCTCAGCGCCGCGCGTGCCGGGGCCGCGGCCTTCTAACAAATCCAAAGAGAGGAAGCGCACGTGGGCCCGAATCTTTTCTGGATCGATGGAAGCGGCGGCGGCGCGAGCAGCGGATGGCAGGCCTGCGACAGCGGGAACAGATTGTGTATTTGGTGCAGATGCGGGCTGTTGCGCGAATGCGATACCAGGCAGAACCAGGCCTGCGGCCAATAGCGATGTAAATTTTGCGATGTGCATGGAATCTCCGTCGGAGAATGCAGGCTGCAAGTCAGTGCAGCTGTGAAATGGGTGAAGTTTCAGAGTAATTCTTTGATCACTGCCGAGGCAAACGCTGTCGGCTTGTTGCGGGCCACAGTTTGCAGAAGGCCGGCGCGGGTGAGCACCTTGCGCGTAAGGCCGGTGAGTGCCATGGTCGATGCTCCGGCGAGCGAAGCCCAACGCGGCCGCGCGGCGTTCGTCGCGATCGATGCATGTTGCGGCGGCAATGTGTAGACCCGCACGATGTAGTTGACCTGCATGATGGCGTGGCGGACGGTCATCGTTTCTTCCAGAGCAGTCGTGTCCCCGCTTGCGATCCCGGGCAGTTCCCACAGACCGGGCATTATCGAGTCAGTCGCCGATCGCTGTTCGAGGAGGACTTCGGTGCCGGCGTCGCTTTCGCGAACGATGAGGGCGCACGCAATCTCGCGCTGCGTCATAGGAGCGCGTTTGGGAGTCTTGTGTTCGCCGAGGGTGCGGCATTGGGCGGCCCAGGGGCAGACAAGGCATTGCGGATTGCGTGGCGTGCAGACCGTGGCGCCGAGTTCCATGATGGCCTGATTGAAGTCTCCGGGTTGGCGCGGGTCGACCAGGCCTGCAGCGAACTCCTCGACCTTGCGGCGAACGGCAGCTTCGCCGACGGTATCGTGCGACTCCCACCCGCGGATGCGCACGAGGACGCGCTCAACATTGCCGTCGACCACGGCTACGTGCTCACTATGCGCGATGCTGGCGATGGCGGCCGCGGTATACGAGCCAATGCCGGGGAGCTTGCGGAGTTCTTCGGAAGTGGTTCGCATTCCCCCAGCATGCTCGGCGACGACAGTCCGCGCGGCTTTATGCAACATCCGCGCGCGGCGGTAGTAGCCGAGGCCGCTCCATAGGGCGAGGACATCCTGCTCATCCGCTTCGGCCAGCGCTTTCACCGTCGGGAATCGTTCCAGAAATGCCGTGTACCGTTCGATGACCACGGCGACGCGGGTCTGCTGGAGCATGATTTCGGAGACCCAAATCGCGTAGGGATCGTTCGTTTGTCGCCACGGCAGATCGCGCTTGCTGCGGTCGTACCAACCTAGAAGCTCAAGCCGCATGCGGGCGATAGTCTCTGGGCTGGGGAGGCGGGGCATGGGGCAAGATTACTGCATTTGGGCAGCCTTTCGTCGGGCCGGCGCGCGGTGTCCCTGTCCCGCAATGTGATTTATTCCTGTGATAACCTCGCAAAGAGAGGCTCTGCTCATGTCCACGAACAACGCAACGGGCACCCGCATTTACATGGATGCCAACGCCACCACTCCCCTGCTTTCGGAGGTGGTGGACGCGATGCGTCCTTACTGGACTGAGCACTTTGGCAACGCGTCGTCGATCCATCTGGATGGCCAGCAGGCACGTACGGGGCTGGACCGGGCACGGGAGACGCTTGCCGAGTTCTTCAACTGCCACGATGCCGAGGTTGTGTTCAACTCTGGCGGCACCGAAGGCGATAACACAGCCCTTTTCGGGCTGCTGCATCCGGGCGATCACTTGATCACCACCTCGATTGAGCATTCCGCTATCCTGCAGGCGGCAAACAAGTTAGCCAATTACGGGGTGCAGACGACCCTTGTTGCTCCCCAGGCTAGCGGATTGATAGATCCGACGGACATTCTGCGCGCAATTCGGCCGGAAACGCGACTGATCAGCGTAATGCTGGCCAATAACGAGACCGGAGTGCTGCAGCCGGTAGCCGAAATCGGCAAAATCGCAGCGGATACCGGTGCTTTCTTCCACATCGATGCGGTTCAGGGCGCTGGAAAGGTCAAGTTCGATGTGCGCCAGTTCGGCTGCCACTTGCTCTCGATCAGTGGCCATAAAGTCCATGGACCCAAGGGCGTAGGCGCGATGTTTGTGCGACGCGGGACTCCAGTCGACTCCCTCATCGTTGGCGGAAGCCATGAGCGCCGCCGTCGCGCCGGGACGGAAAACGTGCCTGGAATCGTGGGGTTGGCGAAGGCCGTGGAACTGGCGATGCACAGTGTTGAAGATGGCACGTTAACTCGGCTGGCTGGGCTGCGCGACAAGCTTGAAGCGGGGATCCTGGCGTTGCCGGGAACCGGGCTCAACGGAGCTTTGGCGGGTGGAAAGCCGGCGCCTCGCGTGGCGAACACGACGAACATCTGGTTCGACAACCTTGAAGGCGAAGCGCTGGCAATCGGGCTCGATCTCAAAGGGATCGCGGTTTCGGGCGGGTCGGCGTGCCACTCCGGCGCGACGGAACCGAGCCATGTGCTGATGGCGATGGGGCTCGACAAAGCACGTGCCCGCGCAAGCCTGCGCTTCAGCCTGCTGAAAACAGTGACCGAGGCGCAGATCGATCGCGTGCTGCATGTCGTCCCCGAAGCCGTTCAGCAACTGCGGGCGCTCTCGCCGGTGGCGGCTGGAACGCTGGGCTAGACGCCGTTTCGATTCCGTTGGTGTCCCGCAGCGCGCGCTGAGGTAAAGCAAAAGCTCATCACCGCTATGAAAGACGGAGTGACTTGCCGTTTTGCGGGCGAGCTTCCTGATGGCCGCCATCGCGAGCCACATTGTCACCGCTCTTCCATCGTTCCATAGTATTGGCCACCTTACTTACTCCCAACGAAGACGGAACGCAAATTGCTAGTACATACGCAATGAATGACTGGGAGCCGGGCCTCAATTGGGTTCTGGACGAAGGGAGAAGACCCATGTCTCAAGCGTATACATTAAAGTTCATACATCGACTAAATAATGACGGCACAACGGATTCCATCTGTCGCGACTGCTTTATCACGGTTGCAACTGCAACATCCAGATCCGCTCTGGACCCCGAGCAGCGAAAGCATCGTTGCGACCCCTGGTTGCTGGAACGGTATAAAAAGGTTCAAACATATAAAAATTTCCCAGTTGCCCCACGGTTGGCTTAACAGGAACGGCAGTCAGCCTCGAAATGTCAACCCTTGTCCGTCTCTTGTGCGAGACAAGTCGCTGAAAACAAGGTGGAAATGATCCAGCCGGATTGTGCAGGTAATTTGCCCCTTGAGCACACAATGGAAATTGCCTCAAGGGTCACCAGGGTGAGAATGTTGTTGTCCCGTAGTGACCTGTTCCTAAGCCCTTTGCTGAGAAGACTCTGCGGTTAAATGATTTACTATGAGTATCTTGCGCAGTTCATCCCCCGTAGCCCGTTGAATCGCCCGAACTTACTTGCAGAGTAGGTGGTACACTCCCTTCGGTTCGGAGGGAATAACGACGCACAATGCCCATAGATAGCGCACTCCACCTCTGATTCAAAATCGCAGAACGCAATTGATGCGAAAATAAACTTGGACGCTATCCCCATGCCGCAGAACCACACCATTGCCGTCGCCATGTCTGGAGGAGTTGACTCTTCTACGGTTGCGGCGATCCTTGCTCAAAAGGGGGCCCGTCTCGACGAGGGCACGAAGGTTGTGGGGCTGACGCTGCAGCTTTGGGATCAGACGCGGCTGGCGGGCAAGCATGGAATTCCGGATGCGCCGAAGGCGGGGCGATGCTGTTCGCTGGATGACGTGTATGACGCGCGGCGCGTGGCCGAGCACCTGGGGATTCCGTACTACGTGGTAAACCAGCAGGAGCGGTTTGAGCAGGATGTAGTCCGGCCGTTTGTGTCGGAGTATCTGGCCGGGCGGACGCCGATTCCCTGCTCGCTCTGCAACAACCATCTGAAGTTCGATCAGCTCTTGAAGACGGCGCGGTCGATCGGAGCGGAATCGATTGCCACGGGACATTACGCGGTTAACGAGTACGATCCGGAGCGCCAGAGGTGGATCCTGAAGCGGCCGGCGGATCTCGCCAAGGATCAGACGTATTTTCTGTTTGGGCTGACGCAGGCGCAATTGGCGCACACGCTGTTTCCGCTGGGGCGCATGACCAAACCGGAAGTGCGCGAGGTGGCGCGGCAGAAGGGGCTGGCGCTGGCTGAGAAGCCGGACTCCCAGGAGATCTGCTTCATTCCCGGCGGGTCTTATCAGAACTTTCTCGCGGCTTATCTCGAGGAGCAGGGCGAGGCGATGCCGGATACAGCGGGCGATCTGGTTGCGTCGACCGGCGAGGTTATCGGCCATCATGAAGGCATCTCGAATTTCACCGTCGGACAGCGCAAGGGATTGAAGGTGTCGTCGCCTTCTCCGCTTTACGTGTTGAATATCAATGCGGCGAGCCACCGCGTGACGGTCGGTGCGGATGCTGAGCTCGCGACCAACACGCTGCGGGCAAATCGGCTCAACTGGATCGGCATCGCGGAGCTGACCGCGCCTATGCGCGTGAAAGCGAAGATCCGGCATCGGCATGAGCCGGCCTGGGCGACGCTGGAGCCCGTTTCAGGAGCAGGAGCAAACTCCGATGCCGCCTCCGCTGAAGTGCTCGCAACCTTTGACGAACCGCAGCGCGCGGTAACGCCGGGACAGTCCGCCGTTTTCTACGACGGCGATGAGGTTGTCGGCGGCGGATGGATCATCTAAGAGGTGTGCCAGAAATCGTCGGCAGAAGTTTGGAGCCCCCCAAAAAAACAGATTCTTCGCTCACCACCCCCGAACTGAGAGACGTTCGAGGCCCCGTTCGTTCAGAATGACACCACCACTTTTATCGTGAACTTCACAGACAGACACTAGAACCGCAATCTGAGGCCGGCTTGCGCCAATACCTCAGCCAACGCGTTTTCGCATGAAGAGTGTCGCCTGCGGATTGTTGTTGTAGCGTTCGCAGCGCTTGTACCCACGCCTTTCATACAGCCCGATCGCGGCTTTCAGGTCGTCGTAGGTGTCGAGATAAATCCACTCGATGCCCTCGACGCGAGCGAACGCTTCCTGTTCATCGAGCAATTTGTCTGCGATTCGATTTCCGCGTGCGGAGGGCCTAACGTAAAGACGTTTGCATTCGGCGGCGTGAGAGATTGATCCGAGTTTGCGCAGCACAACACAGCCCACGACCTCGTCGCCCAAGTAGGCTAGCCACATTCCGGAGGCGGGTGCGCCGAGAATCTTATGGACGCTGACAGGCGTGTCGCGCTGAACCACGTGAACGGCTTCGTAATACTCTTGCAGAATTGCGAGAGCGTGATTGTTCGCGGAAGTCAGACGCACGATTCGCACTGGAGCTTTCACGGGTCCGATGAGAATGGAGCGAACTTTGGTGAGGGACGCTACGAGCACTTCGCGGTCGGATGAACTCATGTTTGCGAGCAGGCTTTGTATCTGCAGTGTGGACTGCTCATTGAGACGGGCAACGGCCTTTGCTCCCGTTGCGGTCAGCGTCAGCAATTTTTCTCTCCCGTCAATATCGGAGATCGCCTGGCGGACCAGCTTCCGCTTTGTCAGTGCGGACAGAAGACGGCTGATGTAGCCGGCGTCCAGTTCGAGAATCGCGCATAAGGCGCGCGCCGGCATCTGCGGGCTGGCACCGATTTCCTAAAGAATTCGAGCCTCGGTGAGCGAAAAATCTCCATCGAGATGCCGACGCCGCAGAAGGCCGAGTTTCGCCGTATAGAAGCGGTTGAACTGGCGTACAGCGGAGACCTGGTCTGCGAGTTGAGGTTCGATTCTGTTGCCCATCGGCATGGAATCAGGCTACCTCCGATTAGTTGCTTTTAGCAACTATCGTGCCATTGACGGATTCGCGCCATTGCAGGGAGGGGCTGCGGGTTATACTGGCCCGGCATTCCTTTCCGGAGACAAGTCTGCATGCCTAAGAAAACGTTTGCCCAACTTCTCGCCATGACGGTAATCGTCGCTTTTGCTCTCGCTGCTTTTGGTCAGAGCGCACCAGCAACGCTGACGATTCATCCCGATCAGCCCGTCTCTGCCGTCAGCCCCACTCTCTATGGCCTGATGACCGAGGAGATCAATTACTCCTATGACGGAGGTCTGTATGCGGAGATGGTGCGGAATCGCACGTTTCGCGGCGACTGGAGCGGCATTCTCTACTGGTATCTGGTGGAAGGCGGAAACGCGAAGGCGAAGATGGAGGTCGACGACTCGACTGGCCCAAGCACTGCGCAACCCAAGAGCTTGAAGATCGACATTGAACAGGCCGATACGCGTAACCAGGCGGGCGCGCTGAACGTGGGCTGGTGGGGCATGGCGATCCATGCGAACACTGAGTACAGGGGTTCCTTCTACGCGAAGGCGGCTTCCGCGGACGTAGGTCCGGTTACGGTGAGCCTGGTCAACGACAACACCGGCAAAGCCGTTGCCATAGCGACTGTGAACGGGATCGGCACGGATTGGAAGCAGTACGCTTTTGCGCTGAAGACCGGTGCGGCTGAGGCGTCGGCGGCGAATCACTTGAGCATCACAGCGGGTCATGCGGGCACGCTGTGGCTACAACTGGTGTCGCTCTTTCCACCGACATATCACAATCGGGAGAATGGAAACCGCATCGACCTGATGGAGAAGCTGGCGGCGATGCACCCGACATTCCTGCGCTTTCCCAGGCGGCAACTACCTCGAGGGCGACCACATCCCGGAACGCTATGAGTGGAAGAAGACGATTGGTCCGCTGGTTGATCGGCCCACGCATCCGAGCCCCTGGCGCTACCACTCGTCCGACGGATCGGTCTTGCTGGAGTTTTTGGAATGGTGCGAAGATCTGCATATGCAGCCGGTGCTTGCGGTGTATGCCGGCTACTCGATGGCGCAGGAGCACGTGACGCCGGGCCGGACTTGGAACCCTACGTAAAGACGCGCTCGATGAAATTGAATATGTCACCGGTGGTCCGGAGACGAAATGGGGCGCCGAACGTGTGAAGGATGGGCATCCGGCTCCGTTCAAGCTGAACTACGTGGAGATCGGCAACGAAGACCAGTTCGACAAGTCGGGGAGTTACGAGGGCCGGTATGCGCAGTTTTACAAGGCCATCAAGGCGAAGTATCCGGAGCTGCAACTGATCGCCACGATGCCGCTGAAGAACATGAAGCCGGATGTGCAGGACGATCACTACTACGTCCGCGCGACGCAGAACTTTGCCGACGCGACGCACTACGACAAGGTCGACCGAAACGGGCCGAAGATTTTTGTCGGCGAGTGGGCCACGCGCGAGGGAGCGCCTACGCCGAATATGGGCGCTGCGCTCGGCGATGCAGCGTGGATGACGGGCCTGGAGCGCAACAGCGATTTGATTGTGATGGCTGCATACGCGCCGCTGCTGGTGAATGTGAATCCCGGCGGCATGCAGTGGGAGACGGACCTGATCGGCTATAACGCGATGAAGAGCCATGGTTCGCCTGCTTATTACGCACAGGTGATGTTTGGGTCATATCTTGGCGATCACACGGTTCAGTCGAAGCTTGAGAATGGCGGGGCGAAGCTCTTTTACTCTGCGACAGTGAACGCGGCGAAGAAGCAACTCTATCTGAAGCTGGTGAATGCGTCGTCAGACTCTCAGCCTCTACAGATTGCGATGCCCGGGACGCATCCGGCTGCGAATGCAAAGCTGGTCAGGCTGAGCGCGCACGATACGCAGGAGACCAACAGCATCGACGATCCGAATCGGCTGGTGCCGGTAGAGACCACGGTGCATGACGTGAGTGGCAATTTCTCGCTGACGCTGCCGGCGTATTCGATCCAGGTTCTGCAAGTGGATTTGCAGTAGAGTGGCTCTTGGACGAGGTTTGATTGATCGAAATGCAAGGCGAAAAAATTAAAGCAGATCCTTCGCGCCGCTTACCCCACAGACATTCGTCTGTGGGGCCCCGAGCTTGCGGCGATCAGGATGACACGTCACAAAGAAGGTGACGCGCAGCGATTTCTATTGCTTGACCGCCCAGGCGAGGCCATCGGGATTGCCGCCGGCGTCTATTTTCCCGACCAATTCAAGTGTCTTCAAATCGATCACGGCAACGAAGCCGTCACCGGCAAAGGCGATGTAGGCGCGCTGGCCGTCGGGCTGAACGAGGATGCCTCCGCCGCCGGCATGGCCAAGCGTGAGCCGCTTGATTTCCTTCTGGGTGGCGACGTCGAAGATTATGAGTTGAGCGCCGGCGGAGATGAGCGCGCGCGTGCCGTCGGGCGTGAACTTGAGGCGGTTTGCGCCGCGTGCATTGGCCTGGAGCGTGGCTGTCACTTTTTTCTGCAGCGATATCGATAACGGAGATGGTGCCGTCCCACGCATTGGCGACCCAGGCCTGCTTGCCATTGGGTGAGACGTCGAATCCCTCGGAGCCGCGGCCTACGGGGATGACCGTTTCATTCCAGTCGCCGCCGGGTGGGCCGGGAGGAGGTCCGCCCGGGCCGCGCATTCCGGGGGGAGGCACTCCGGCGCCCTGCCATGCTGGTGAGCCAGGGGCGGAAGGCGGTGGGCCGGGGGCGGCCGCCAGCCTGCCTTCGGTGTGTTCGAGAATTGTGACTGTTGCCGCATTCACATTTGTGGTGAGGATCTTTTGGGCATCGGGGAAGACGTAGATCATGTGGGTGCGGTTCTGGCCGGTGCCCATGATCCAGTTGATCTTGCCGTTGCCGGGATCGTAGCTGCCGATGGCTTTGGCCGCTTCGGCGGTGAACCACACCTTGCCCTGCACGAAGGCCAATCCGTGCGGGCCGCGCAGGGCGCCAAGTTCGATCTGCGGTTCGGCTTCCTGACCGATGAGGTCGATCGACCGCCAGGGTGTGAAATTGGCCGAAGCCGTAATTGGACACGTAAGCGGTATGGCCGTCGGAGGAGGCGACTACTTCGTGCGGATCGTCGCCGACGGGAACGCGCGCAATAACGCGCAAACTCGCAGGATCGACGATGGCGAGAGTGTGGTCCTGCTTGGAAAGAACCAGCAGCGCGGTTTTTGGAGTCGGGGATTGTGCAGAATTTGATGTTGGAGGCTGTGCGAGTGGAGAGGGCCGTGAAGATGACGGCGCATGCGGCTGGAATGGCTGCTCTTGAGAAGCTCTTCTCGATCTTCATACGGGGATTCCGGCTAAACGAACATGTCCTGATCCGCAACGACTTCGGCCTGCCGTTGGGCCGCCTGCCGGTTGTCAGCACGGACAAGAACGCTTTCGCGCCGGCCAGCAGCGAGTTCATTCGCCGCACCGGTCTTGCCACGGAATCTACAACCACGGTGCTTGCGTGCTCGACGTTGTCTAACAGGTCGGTGAACATGTTGTCGACACGGTCTGTCTGGCGGTGCACGCGCTCCGAGAATCTCGCCAGCCATGAACTGGAACTCGACGCTCTGCGCTTTCACGATATGCGCAATCTCAGCCACGTCGGCTGCCACCGACTCGATTTTCGGCGTGACCTTGTCCAAAGTCTCGCGGGACTTTTCGAGGATCGGCATTGCTGTCGTGCGCAGTTCCTGGACATCCGACTGCACAGACTTGATTAATCTTGCGCATTACGAGGAAGGCCACCAGCATCACGATCGCCTGCGTGAGCAAGGCGAGTGCGGTGAGGCCAACAAAAATCACCAGCAGGGTTGTTTCATTGTTCATTTCGGCACCGACGCGATCTTTCTGCCTGCTCAAGCCCGTTCAGCGCCTCCGCGGACATAAGAGAACGCCGGTAGAAGAGCCGATGCGCCGATTCCCGATCTTCGCAATCGGCCCAAATGTTCGAGAAGTGAAAAGAGCCTGAATCGAGAGTCAGTCCAGGCTCTCTTCGCAATTAGACTCTAGGCTCAGAGGCCTGGGCTCGGAAGGCTTGGCATTTGCCTGGTAAGCTTCGCGTCCTGCGTCGACGGCCGCACCAACGCGGCTGGTCTGATCCTGCACCAGGTTCTTGCCACGCTCGACGAAGTCTTCCCACTGCGCTCGGCCACGATCCACGACTTCGCGCCCGCGCCCGACATATTCATTGACCTGCTCCTTGCCCTTGTCGACGATCTGGCCTGCGCGCTCGGCAGCCTGACGCCCGCGAGCACGGAGATACTCAGATCCTTCTCGCGCGCTTTGCGCGAGATCTTCGCGCGTTTCGCGACCGCTCTTCGGAGCATAGAGGACGCCGATCAGTGCGCCCACGCCCAGTCCCGCCAGAAACCACGCTACTCCTACTCCCTGACCCATTGCTCGAATCTTCGCTCATAATCCTTATCTCCTTTTGCCCAGTATCCAAGAAGCCTGAGCGTATCAAAACTCCATGTTACGCCGCAAATACGCCGACGCGCAGAATTTGCCCGAACGCGCCTGTCGAAACAAGAAGGCAGATCGTCCGAAGAACAGTAGCTCTAGCCTGCCCAAGTTCTCCCGCTTTTGGATGCCTATGCGATGGGAATCAGTTGTAGCCGCTGGAGAGCTCCAGTGATCGGCGCCGTGCGGCGAGGCGCCGACGCAGACAGGGTGCCCGTTACTTAGGTAGCAGGCTGTCGCGCGATCGCATCCAGAATGCCGTTGAGGAAGTTGATCGATTCCGGGGCGGAGTAGCGGCGGGCAATCTCCAGCGCTTCGTTGATGACGATGGGGAACGGAGTCGATTTGAATGCACCATTTCGCCCACGGCCATGCGCAGCAGGTTGCGATCCACGGCAGGCATGCGTTCGAGGCGCCAATGCCGCGAATTGCGCTGCAATCAGCTCGTCGATCTGCTCCTGGTGCGCGATGCGACGAGTTGAACAGATCTTCGGCAAAGCCGCGGACCTCGGGCTCGACGTCATCGACCGATTTCCAGAAGGTGGCGCGCACCTGGTCCGGCGTCTGCTTGCCGACGTCGGCCTGAAAGAGCATCTGCATCGCCAGTTCGCGGGATTTGCGTCGAGTGCCGGCGGTCAAGCTTTCCCGCCTTCCGCGAGCTTGCGCTGCAGGCTCACCATCTCAATTGCCGCGATGGCGGCTTCGAATCCCTTGTTTCCGGCCTTGATGCCGGCGCGATTCAGCGCCTGCTCCAGAGTTTCGCAGGTGAGCACGCCAAAGCTGTGCGGAATGCCTGTTTCCTGCTGCGACTGGCCGATGCCGCGCGCCACTTCGTTGTAGATGGCTTCGTAGTGCGCCGTCTCGCCGCGCAGCAGGCAGCCGAGCGTGACGATGGCGTCGACCTTGTGCTGCTCGGCGATGGTGCGGGCGGCGGCGGGAATTTCCCACGCGCCCGGCACGCGGACCACTTCAATATCGGCGCGGCTCGCGCCGCTGCGCAGCAACGCATCGAGAGCGCCATCGAGCAAGCGATCCGTGATCACCGCATTCCAGCGAGCCACCACGATGGCAAATCTCATTCCTTCCGCGGAGAGATCGCCCTCGACGGCGATCGGCTTTCCCTTTGCCGGGTCGGTCCACGCCCAGAATGTGAAGGCGAAGCCCGGCTCAGGCTCGACGGTAAAGATGCGCGACTTCCAATGGGTCTCGGTGATGCTGCGATAAACGGGCGATCGCGGCCTCGCCGCCACTGGCGCGAAGCCAGCGCTCCGCCGCCTGATGAGCGGCGTCGAGCGAGGTCACTTCGACCATAAGATCGGCGACCGGCGGAAACTCGCCGTGCACGAATTCAAGATTTCCCAGGGGAGCCAGGAATGAAGCGCCGGTGCTTCTGGCTTCGTTCCATCCCGCGCCTTTCGCAAATCCCATCGCCTCAAAGAAGCCGGTCAAGCGCCCGAAGACGTCGGCGCTGGCGGCGGGGCGGAGGATGGAGATTCCCTTGATCATGCTTTGATTCTATCGTGTTGCAGTCGGCTCGATTCTTCACACGCGGTCCGCTCGATCAGACTGCGGAATCGATGTGCAGAAAGAAGGCCGGCACGGAGCCGGCCTTCGCTGTTGCTGAAGGATCTGACGCTAGGTAGTCGACGCGCGGTTTCACGGCAATCGCAGTTGTCGGCACGATGCCGGATGCCGGTACGGGGTCGTGTTGAAGATGCAGTCCGGATCGGAGCCCGGTGTGCATGCAGGCAGATTGGGATTGATCTGCTGCGTGTCCTGCAACGTCGTTGTGTTGATGAAGTGAATGAGGTTGTCGCCTGCCGTCGACACAAAGAAGAGCTTGTCGTCGAGGCTGAAGGCGCCGGTCAACGGGAGCGAGTGACTGCGTTGCCGCCGGTGAGCGTGACGTAGTTCAGTGTTCCTGCCGCTCCGTTTGAGCCCGGCATGTAGTAGGGCAGCTTTGCGCCTGGCGTTGAACCGGTGTAAGTGAGGAATGCAAGGTTCGACGCAGGCGACGGGACGATCTGATTGATCGCTGTAGCGCTGATCCCGCTGACCGCCTGCTGAGTTGGCGGAAATGGATGATTGAATCGTCAGGGGTTCCAGTGTTTGCCCGGACTGCGGACAGGGCAACGGCAAATTCACCGGGTTGATCGATCCGCCCGTCGCCGTACCGCTGCTTGCCACGGATGGAATCGAGACACCGATGTCGGACAGCTGGACTCCGCCGCCGACGATTGCCGCGCCGAGGATGTGCTGTCCATCGGTGGTTGCGGCCAGCGTGTCTGTCTGAATCGGCACCGAGTCGCCCTGCGGGTAGAAGACGAGGCTGGCGTAGTTGCTCGACGAGCCGGACGGGCACCAGGTATGCGCGACCGTCGGATTGCCGCTGAGGTAGGCGCCGACGCTGGGGATGGTGAGCGCAACGTTGGTTGCGCCGCCGGAGGAAGTCAGATCGTAGGTGGTCCACCCGGTGTTTGCGCTGTAGACATACAGCGTATCGGAGTGGTTCGCGCCGAGCGATGCGCTGTCGCTGACATACAACGTCTTCGAGTCGGGCGTCCAGAGCGGCGGAGTTGCCCACGCCGGTAAAGGTCGCGGCAACGGAGCCCGAGGTGTTGAAAATATAGAACACGCGCCGGACCTGGTCATTGATCAGAACCTGCTGGTTGTTGGGAGAAACGGCCAGCACAACGCCGGGAACCGATGTGTTCGGCTTCCGGTCAAAGAGTCGTTCAAGGTGCTGAACATCATCAGTGCGTGCGACGAGCCGAAGTAGAGGGTGGTGCCGAGCTGATCCATCACCATCGAGTTGGGAACGTAGGGCAGGCGCACGGTAGAGCCGAGCGAGTTTCTGACCAGATCGTAGGGAACGAAGTACTGCGACTGGCCGGGAGCCGAAAACCATACATAGGAACTGGCGGTTCCGGGCGTGGTGATGTTGACGGCGTTGCTCGAGATCGACAATCCGGTTCCGAACAATCCCACCTGGTTGATGGGGGATGGATTGCAGGTGGAAGGCTGGCAGATGGCGTACACCGAAGCTGCGCCCGGAAACGACGGCATGACCGCCCAGCTCCGCCGATCGTGATATCCAGGGGATTGGTGGACTGGTAATCCAGCGTGAGACCGGTGATCGGCTGGTTATTGGTGTCGAGCACGGTTGTGACCAGGTTCTGCGTAACGCCCTGGGTCACGGTTGCACTGGTGGCGCCATTCAAGTGTGACGGAGATCGATTTTGGCGGGCAGGTGGTGAAATATCCGGCCGAGGAGCCGGAGCCGGCCACCGACGCGGTGATCGCGGTGGTTCCGGGTTGTGCCGCGGTGATCACGTTGGTGGCAGCGTTGAGCGTCGCAACGGAGGAGGTGCCGACCGAATAGGTCAGCGCGCCGATCGAGTTGGAGCAGCTCGGGAACCGAAGTGACGCCCGGAGGCAATCCACCCGGGCAGGAATATTGCGTGACCGTGGAGGGAGCGCAGAACTCATACTGCGTGCCGCCCGATGCAAAGCACGCCTCGGAATCAAGCTGTGGCGCTGACGCCCTGGGAATAGCACTGCTGCGCGCCCGCGACAGTCCCCGACGTGGCCAGCGTGACCGAACTCACCTGGGCGTGGATGTAGACTTGCACGGGATTCGAGGTCACCGAGTCGGCAGAGGCCGAAATGAAAGCCGTTCCGTACGGCAATCCGCCGGTGTTGGGAAGCGGATTGGGAGGGTTGCAGATCGTGTAGTCGGGAATGCCGCCGCCGGAGTTGCGGTTCCAGGTGCCGGCGCACATGTTGCCGGTGGGCGAGATGTCCACCAGCTGGTTGTTGGTGGTGGCGTAGGTGTAGCTGGATACGCTGGCGCTCGTACCTTTGCAGGTCGTCGCCGTGGGCGCATTGATCTGGCGGGTCTGCCCGAAGGCCATCGAGATGCCGGTCGTTTTCGGCTCCAGATCGATCGCGTACAACATCCGTATCTTTCAATCCGTAGCCCAGGCCATTGCAATAATTCCCTGCCGGGTTGCGAGTACAGCCGGAGAAGGATATCCCTGCTGGAATTGCCAGGAACAACATAAAGACAAGCGTCAAATACCGCCGCATGAATCCTCCCCGCCCCGCCCGATCGAACCGCGGAACGGTCTCTCCGAATACGTTAAGAAATATGGGTTAAAAGCGAGCCTGCCTTGTGCCCGGCGCCGGCCTGGACCCGGCTAATCTGCGCAGGCTACCGGCCATCGGCATTCGTCCACTGCATGCAGCCGGTCGACAGAACACGCTCGATTTGCTCCAAAGAAAAGTGTATCAGGACGGGATGGCCGCCGAGCATCGGTCCCGCCCTCGTCTGATTGCTTTGTATTCATAGACTCGCCCGGCCTCCGGATGGCGAGCAAAAACGCTCAATGGGAACCCGCGCTGGTTTGCGAGCGCCGAGTCGCGGGCATGTATCTGGCAAACCACTCCACGGCCCGCTCCATCACGTCGCGGCGGTGGGCGGGATTCACAAACCCGTGGCCCTCGTTGGGATACACGACCAGCTGCGTCGGAACGTGCTCATCGCGCAGGGCGTGCCAGAACTCGTACGACTGCGGCGCCGGACATTCGCCGTCGCGGTCGCCGACCACCACCAGCGTGGGCGTATTGGCCTGCTTGATGAAGTTGATGGCGGAGCTTTTGGCGTAGACCGCCGGATCGTCGTAGACCGAAGCGCCGAAGTACGGAATCATCCACTGGTCGATGGAGTTTTCGCCGTAGTAGCTCAGCCAGTCGGAGATCCCGGCGCCGGCCACCGCCGCCTTGAAGCGATGGGTCTGGGTGACGGCGAACATGGTCATGAATCCGCCGTAGCTCCAGCCGGTGATCCCCACGCGATTGGGATCGACCGGATATTTCGCGAGCACGGCATCGACGCCGGCCAGAATGTCGCGCAGGTCGCCGTAGCCAAAGTCCTTGCGATTGGCCTGGGTAAAGGCCTCGCCCTGGCCGTAGCTGCCGCGCGGATTGGGCTCAAGAACGAAGTAGCCGAGCGCCGAAAACGCCGTGGCGCTGAGTCCGCCGCCTCCGCCCCAGCGCGCCGTCACTGCCGCCGCCGGCCCGCCGTGGACCTCGACGATCAGCGGATACTTCTTGGCGGGATCGTAGTCCTTGGGCAGGAGCAGCCAGCCCTGCACGTGGAATCCGTCGCTCTTCCAGCTCAGCGACACGGCCTTGCCCCAGGCCGGCTGCACGCCGTCGTTGAAGTGCGAGAGCTGCATCACGCCTTCGAGGCCGGAGGTCATGACGGTGCCGGGCTTGGCTGCGTAGATTTCGCGAGGATGCTCGAAGGTGCTGGCGCCGAAGACAAACATCGAGCTGATCCGCCGTCGACGAAAGGCTCATCTCCATGCGGCCGTCGCCCACGCTGCCGGGAATGCTGAAGATCGGCGAGCCAAAGGTCGACTGGTCCGCTGCCGGTGCGATCGCCCGAGAGCTTGTAGCGAATCAGCTGGCTGTTGCCGCCGGCCAGTTCGCTCACGAACAGATGTTCGTTGCCGCCCCACTCGATCCAGGCGGGAGAGGTCGGCCGTCCCTGCGGTCAGATCGCGCGGCTGGCCGCCGTCCGACGGACACGATCCAGACGTCGCCGCCGGTCGAGCCCTGGTCGCTCATCAGATCCGCCGATGAAGGCGATGGCCTTGCCGTCGGGCGACCAGCGCGGCACGGCGATCTGCAATCCGTGCAGCGGACCGGCAACCTCAGCGGGCGCAGAAGGATCGGCTTTCGGGCTGCGCCCGCTCAGAGTGCGTCTGCGTGTAGAGCTTGGCCACCCACCAGTTGTTCTCGCCCGGCGGATCGGCCGCGACGTAGGCCAACCCCTTGGAATCGGGCGCCCAGTTGAATTCGTAAACATGCAGATTGGCCGGCGTCACCTCGGTGGGCGGGGCCGCGTCACCGTCCACGCGCGCCATGGCCACGCGCTGAACTCTCCACCCCATCCTCGCCAATCACGCCTGAAGGCGGCTTCATGGCGGCCAGCGCACCCGCCGGACGGGTTGCGCCTTCGACATAAAGGAACGCGATTTTGCTGCCATCCGGCGAAAACGCGGGCGCTTGCGGAAGCCCTTTGAGGGTCGTCAGGCGCCTGGCCGGAGTGCCATCCAGACGGGAGAGATAGAGGTCCACCTGGTGGTCAGTCGGAATTGGCGCAGTCTGAGAAGAAGGCAAAGCTCTTTGAATCGGGCGCCCAGGCAAACTCGCCTTCGCGGCAGTGCTGATCGGGCTTGGTCGCCGCCGTGACCCGCTCGCTCTTGCTGAGATCATTCGGCGAAGCCACGCGAATCTCGCTGCCTCCGCGGCCGCCCTCGATCCACGCCAGCTTGCTTCCATCCGGCGAAATCGCCACCTGCCCGAAGCCCCGCCCGCGATTCAACCCGCGCAGAACCTCTTCCACGTGAGCAGCGATCGGGCGCGCCTTGCGCGGGGTTGTCTTGCGCATAAATCGGCGCGGCGGTTACGGCGGCAAGTACGAAGCAAGTGCCAAACAGAAAGCGTGGCCTGGAGGGCTTTGCGGAGGGGAATCTGTGACATGCAGAAATGCTATCAGGCGCAAGCGTCCACGACCGCCTCCTTGTGACCCGCCAGATCGACGCGCCGCTCTCGATTGCGACGTGTTGCCGAAGAGTACTGGCTGTCGGCTATTTTTCGCTGTCGAGGACCTGCATCTGGTGTGCGTCGTAGCGGGTTCCGGCGACGGCATTGGCGGGGACGCGGCTTCGATGGCAGCAACTTCTTCGGATGTGAGCATGACTTCGAGAGCGGCGAGGCTTTCGGCAGAGCTGGGCTCGGGTGCGCGCGCCGATGACCGGAATGATGGAGGGACTCTTGGCGAGAGCCCAGGCGATGGCGAGTTGCGATTGCGTAATGCCCTTGCCGGCGGCGATCTCGGCGAGACGCGCGACGAGTTTCTGATTCTGCGCGCTGGTTCTCGGCGGCAAAACGCGGGAAACGATTGCGGATGTCGCCGGCGCCGGAGATTCGCGGAGCCGGAGAGCAGTCCGCGGGAGAGAACGCCGTAAGCGGTTACGGCGATGCCGAGTTCCTCGAGTGCAGGAAAGATCTTGCTTCGGGCGAACGGCTGATCAGCGAGTACTCGATCTGCAGGTCGGTGATGGGATGGACGGCGGCGGCGCGGCGGATGGTTTCGGGGCCGACTTCGGAGAGGCCGATGTAGCGAACGTAGCCGGCCTTGATCATGTCGGCGATGGCGCCGATGGTGTCTTCGATGGGGACGTTGGGATCGAGGCGCGCGGGGCGATAGATGTCGATGTGATCGACGCCGAGACGCTTGAGCGAGTAGGCCAGGGCGGTTTTGACGGCAGCGGGGCGCGCATCGTAGCCGAGCCAGGCACCGTCGGGGCCGCGCTGGGCGCCGAACTTGACGGAGATCAGGACCTTTTCGCGGAAGAAGCGCAGGGCGCGGCCGAGGAGCATTTCATTGTGGCCCATGCCGTAGAAGTCGCCGGTGTCGATGAGGGTGACGCCGGCATCGATGGCGGCGTGGATGGTGGCGAGCGACTCTGGTTCGTCGGCTGGTCCGTACATGCCGCTCATGCCCATGCAACCGAGGGCGATGGGGAAAACAGCGGGGCCGGTGCGGCCCAGTTTGCGCGGCTGGATCGCGGATGCGGTGGTCATGGCGGAAGTCCTCTCCGTGTGGCATCGTAAGCCTGCCGATGAGATGCGGCAAGGTACACAACCGGTGCGATGATGCAACGAACGAAACGCCCCGGAGGTGACGGCGCATACGGAGCCTTCGCGCGAGAGGGACTATGCTTTGCTTGTCGTGCAAGGCAGGATCTCCGATGAAAGCTATCGTGTATCGCGAATATGGTTCGGCGGATGTGCTTGAAGCTTGAAGAGGTACCGAAGCCGATTCCGGCGGACAATGAGGTCCTGATCAAAGTCCGCGCAGCCGCAGTGAATCCGCTGGACTGGCATTTGATGAGGGGCGTGCCCTCGTTTGTCCGCTTGTTTACCGGGTTGCAGAAACCAAAACGTACGAGACTCGGCGCAGACGTAGCGGGAGAAGTGGAAGTCGGTGGGCGCTGCCGTGACGGGTCTGAAGCCGGGGGACAGTGTGTTCGGCGCAGTCGACGGGGCTTTTGCGGAATATGTTTCTGCTTCTGAGTCGTTCGTCGCCCTCAAACCGCAGAACGTGACTTACGAGCAGGCGGCCGCGGTGCCGATCGGGGGACTTACGGCGCTCCAGGCCCTTCGAGACAAGGGAAAGCTTCAACCGGGTCAAAAAGTGCTGATCAACGGTGCGGCAGGAGGCGTGGGTACGTTTGCTGTGCAGATTTCCAAGTGGATGGGCGCAAGAGTTACGGGCATTTGCAGCACGCGCAACGTGGATCTTGTGCGCGGAATCGGCGCGGAACGGGTGATTGATTACACCATTGAGGATTTTGCGGCCAAAGACGAGCGCTACGACGTGATCTTCGATCTGGTTGGGAACAGGCCGCTCGCGGACTTCCGGCGCGTGCTGAATCCCAGGGGAGTCTTCATTGGGTGTGGTGGAGGCGGTCCGGAGACGCCGGGAGGTCATCTACTGGCCGGCATGATCAAGCAAATGGTGCTGGGGTGGTTTACGAGCCAAAAGCTGGTCGGCGTTCTGGCAAAAAGAAGCAAGAAGATCTGGTCTCTCTGAGCGAACTGATGGAATCAGGAGAAGTCACCCCGGTGATCGACAGGCGGTTCAGCTTGAGCGAAGTGCCGGAGGCGATCCGATATCTGGAAGCTGGACACGCACGGGGCAAGGTTGTGATTTCTCTGGAGTGAGAAAGATCCTTGCGGTAATGGTGTTCCAGATCACTCGAATTTCCACAAGCCGTCAGGCGAGATAAAAATGGGCGCCGCGATGAGAGATTCGAGAAAACTCTTTAGATGTCTGGTGTTTACGCGGGCCCGGTTCTACACGGAGCACGTCGGCGTCCATTTTGTGGTTCAACGGGAACTGATTTTCTGCCATACTTGATTGTGCCCACCAGGTACGGCCAATCCCAACAATCAAATAGTGAGGTTGCATCGATGTCGGCAAAGTATGTCTTTGTGACGGGCGGAGTTGTGTCCAGTTTAGGCAAGGGTCTTGCGGCGGCCTCGATCGGCTGCCTGCTTGAGAGCCGCGGCCTGCGCGTGAACATGATGAAGTTCGATCCGTACCTCAACGTCGATCCGGGAACCATGTCGCCGTTCCAGCACGGCGAGGTTTTTGTGACCGACGACGGCGCGGAGACCGACCTCGACCTGGGCCACTACGAGCGCTTCACCCACGCGCCGCTCTCGCGCGACAACAACCTGACCACCGGCCGCATCTACGAGCAGATCATCCTGAAGGAGCGGCGCGGCGACTACCTGGGCAAGACCGTGCAGGTGATTCCGCACGTGACCAACGAGATCAAGAACGCGATGCGCAAGGTTTCGGCCAACGGCGCGGACGTGACGATCGTGGAGATTGGCGGCACGGTGGGCGATATCGAGTCGCTGCCGTTTCTCGAGGCGATTCGCCAGATGCGCCAGGAACTGGGGCGCGAGAATACGGTGTTTGTCCACCTGACGCTGGTGCCGTGGATCGCCGCCGCGCAGGAGCTGAAGACCAAGCCGACGCAGCACTCGGTGAAGGAACTGCTCTCGATCGGAATCCAGGCGGACATTCTGCTCTGCCGCAGCGACCGCAACCTGAGCCGCGAGATGAAGCAGAAGATTGCCGCGTTCTGCAACGTGGAAGAGCGCGCGGTGATCGGCGCGACGACGGTGCCGTCGATCTACGAGGTGCCGCTGGGCTTTGCGCAGGAGGGCGTGGATGCGCTGATCCTGAAGTACCTGCACAAGGAGGCGCCGGAAGCCGACCTGAGCAAGTGGAAGGACCTGGTGGATCGCTGCTATCACCCCAAGGATGAAGTTTCGATCGCGATCGTGGGCAAGTATGTGGAGTACGAGGACAGCTACAAGTCGCTGAAAGAAGCGCTGACGCATGGCGCGATGGCGCAGAACCTGAAGCTGAACGTCACGTGGATTGAAGCCGAAGGGCTGGAGTCGAAGACGCCCGACGACACGAGCTACGAGTCGCAGCTAGAGGGGTTCGACGGGATCCTGGTGCCGGGCGGCTTTGGCAAGCGCGGCATCGAGGGGATGCTGAACGCGATCCGCTATGCGCGCGAGAACAAGGTGCCCTATTTCGGAATTTGCCTGGGGATGCAGACGGCGTGCATCGAGTTTGCGCGGAATGTGTGCGGGCTGAAGGATGCGAATTCGAGCGAGTTCGACCCGGCGGCGCAGCATCGCGTGATCTACAAGCTGCGCGAACTGCTGGGCGTGGAAGAGATGGGCGGGACGATGCGGCTGGGCGCGTGGACCTGCGTGATTGCAGCCGGATTCGCTGGCGCATCGGAGTCTACGGCGGCGACGGAGATCAGCGAGCGGCATCGGCATCGCTACGAGTTCAATCGCGAGTACGAGGCGCTGCTGACCGGCGGCGGATTGCAGATCAGCGGCACGACGCCGGACTCGACGTATGTTGAGATCGTCGAGATTCCGGAGCATCCGTACTTCCTCGGCTGCCAGTTCCATCCCGAGTTCAAGTCGAAGCCGCTGGAGCCGCATCCGCTGTTCCGGGAGTTTATTGCGGCGAGCTACAAGAACCGGGTGGAACGGAAGGCAGGTTTGTTGCCGGGAGATGAAGTCACGCAAAGCGCAGCGCATTCGTGAACCGGAATGGTTTTGCGAAAGAGCTGGGAGATGCAATCGGTTTCTTCCCCCTGATTGCTACATTTGCTGACTCATGCCACTGACACACCTGGGAAGTTGTCGCATATGCCCGACTTATCCCTCTGTTAGTAACGGCGTTAGTAGATATTGATGGGAGGATAAATTCAGGGCGATGCGAAGAACCGGCGAAGGTTCTTGCCTTGATCGCGTTCGACTTTCCTACTTCGGCAATTTCTCCAGAGTTACTTCTGCAAGGCAATTTCTCCAGAGTTACTTCTACAATTTATTGACATTTTCAATCCATCTTTCGTCAGGCTCAGCGGCATCGCATTGGAATGCCGAGGATTCGCAAACAGGCGAGCATCGAATTCAGCAGACCGACGAGCATCGAACTCAGCATCGTGATGCCTTGCCTGAACGAAGCAGAAACATTGGCGGTCTGCATTCAGAAGGCGCAAAGGTTTCTTGATCTTGCCGGTGTGGACGGCGAGATCGTGATTGGCGACAACGGATCGACCGACGGATCGCAGGAGATTGCGCGCGAGTTGGGCGCGAGGGTCATCCCTATTCCAATTCGCGGCTACGGGGCTGCCTTGTATGGTGCGATCTCGGCTTCCTACGGCCGCTATTGCATCATGGGTGACTCGGATGACAGCTATGACTTCGAGCACCTGGACGGATTCCTGGACAGACTGCGCGAGGGCTACGACCTGGTAATGGGCAATCGCTTTCGCGGCGGCATTGCGCCGGGAGCAATGCCCTGGAAAAACCGCTACATCGGCAACCCTGTGCTGTCGATGATTGGCCGCGTCCTTTCCGGCGTGCAGGTCGGAGATTTTCACTGCGGCCTGCGCGGCTTTTCAAGGCGTGCTTTCGAGCGCATGGACCAGCACACCACAGGAATGGAGTTCGCCTCAGAGATGGTGATCAAGGCGCGTTTGATGGGGCTGCGCATCACGGAAGTACCGACCACTCTGTCTCCTGACGGCCGTTCGCGCCCGCCTCATCTGCGTCCTTTTCGCGATGGTTGGCGGCACCTGCGCTTCATGCTCCTGTTCAGTCCCAAGTGGCTGTTTCTCTATCCGGGGCTTGGGCTGATGCTGATCGGGCTGATTGCCGGAGCCATGATCCTTGCCAGGCCTGTGCACATCAGCCACATCCGGTTCGGCCTCGACACCCTGATTTACTGCAGCGCATTTGTTGTGGTCGGTTTCCAGGCGGTCCTTTTTTCGATCTTGTCGCGCACCTATGCCGTTCACCACCGGCTTTATCCGCGTTCCACCACGCGTCGGCGCTGGGGTATCACACTTGAACGTGGGCTGATCGTTGGAGCGATCGTATCGCTGGCTGGGCTCTGCTCCGCCGGTTACGCTTTATGGCAATGGAAGCGGCACGCCTTCGGCGACCTGGATGCCGAACACATCGCGAGAATCGTCATCCCATCGGCGGTGGCGCTTTCGCTGGGCACTGAGATCATTCTCTTCAGCTTCCTGTTGAGCACACTCACCCTGCACCTGCGGCCGCTGCAGCAACTGGCGCCGAGGGCGCGGCGCGTGGAAAGCGAAGAGACACTGGCCAAATGGGCTTCGTAGTGCAACTCTGCATAGCGCACTTCCGACGCTGTCGTGGACTGCTGTCCGCCGCATGGCGCGGCGGAATAAGGGGAAAAGTTGATCAGAATGCTCACACTGGCAGCATCGTTCTGCCTGACACCCTCGGATCACTCTCTGAATCACGTCTGGCGTTTCTGTTTTTGGCTGGCGCAAGTGTTATTTGTCAAGGGAACGGCAACGGATCTGGTGATTGCGCGGCATTTGCTGTTCCACCTGCCCTTCAGCTTCTTTTGCATCGAATGGGCCGCGGTGGGAGCGGCCTTTGTCACGAGCATCGTGTGGACAATCCGCTCGCCGCGCGGTTCCCCGCTGGGGCGATCGATCGCCGCCATCGCCCGTCGCCGCAAACTGGCGGTATTGGTAGTTTTTCTGGGCACTCTGGCGGGCCGCCTAGCCATGCTCAATACCAACCCGCTGCCCAAGCCCCACATTGCCGATGAGTTTGGTTACCTGCTGGCGGCCGACACATACGAGCACTTCAGACTCACCAATCCAACGCCGCCCGCCTGGCACCACTTTGAAACGATCCATCAGTTGATGGTGCCGACCTATATGACCAAATATCCGCCCGCGCCGGGGATGTGGCTGGCTCTTGGCCAGCTGCTGTTTCACAGCGCCGCGATCGCCGTGCTCCTAAGCTGCGCGGCCATGGCAGCCGCGGTGTGCTGGCAGTTGCAGGCGATGATGCCGCCTGTATGGGCATTCCTCGGCGGCTTGCTCGCTGCAGCCCGGCTCGGCACAATCTCCTATTGGGCCGACAGCTACTGGGGCGGAGCGCTTACAGCGCTTGCCTGCTGCGTTCTGCTGGGTGCGATAGCGCGGTGGGCCAGGAAACCCAGCATCTCGATGGCTCTTATTGCGGCAACGGCGTCTTTGGTGGCCATCAACTGCCGGCCTTTCGAGTCGGGTCTACTCGTGCTTGGCGTACTCGCATCGCTGGCCTGGCAAGGCAGGCACTCGCTCCGGCGCACATTTCCCATCCAAGTAGTGGCGGCATTTGTTGTGGTCATCGCCATCGGCGCCGCCGCCATGGCTCTCGATAATCTGGCAGTCACCGGCAAAGCCGGGCTGCTGCCCTATGTTTTGCAGACGCAGCAATACGGCGTGACGCCCGCCCTCGTGGTGCAGAAGGCGCCGCAGCCGGCACGCGCCTATCGCTATAACGGCGCAGCGGTCATTTATACCCGCTTCGAGCGCCTTCCCTACGACGACGAACACACTTTATCCGGCTATGTCGTAAACTTGCTTGGCGACAAACTGGGTAGCTATGGCCGCTTTTATCTCGGGCCTTCGCTCGTGCTCCTGCTGTTGGGCGTTCCCGCGGCACTTACGCGCCGCAAGGATCTCCCCTTCACGCTGCTCATCCTTCTCGTAGTCCTCGTGGTGGCACTTGAGACGTGGACGCAGCCGCACTACCTTGCCTCGTTTGTCGGCGTGTTTTATTTTCTCTTTCTGCTCAGCGCGCGTTACATGCGCACGTGGGGCCGCTCGCGTCGCATCGGCGTGATCCTGGTGCGGACAGTCGGGCTGGCGTGCTTGTTCTCGTTGCTGCTCCGCGTGGTTCTTCTTCCCAGGGGAGAGTCCGCCGCGTGGGACGGAATAGCTGCCCGTGACTGGGGTCGTCCGCATGTGCTCGACCGCCTGAACCTCGAGCCTGGGAATCATCTTGTGATGGTTGCCTACAACTTCAAGAATGAACCGAATTACGACGAGTGGGTTTTCAATTCCGCCGATTTGGCCAGCCAGAAAGTGATCTGGGCGCACACTCTGGCGCCGGAAGAGGGTGATGCCGGGCTGGAGTGCACGTTTGCCGGCCGTCAGCCTTGGCTGGTCAACGTATGGTACGTGGGCGAGAGTCACTTGGAGCGTTATTCGCTGCAAAAGCTTCCGCCGCCTGTCTGCGGGGAGGCATCGGGCCGGTAGATTCGAGAGGTAGTCAAAATGAAGCGTCGATCTGGTGAGTCTTAGGATTAGTCTACCCCGCGTCAATTTTTGGCGCAGACTTTTTCCCTGGAGATAACCGAGTAACACTATCGAGCCATTCAGAAAAACTTCCTACCTGCAAAGCCCCAATTCCGTGTCAAACTTACGGCAATTCCATCCCACCTAAAGGATTCAGCCCGATGAGATTTCTCGCGCGCAGGATTGTGATTGCTGTTGCTGTTATCTCCACGGTGTTCACTTATGTGTCGTTGCGGCAGTTTGCTTGGGCTTTTGATGCTGCCGCCTGTGTCGGCTACACCATAATGGTGCTCGGGGATGGCCTCACAGTTACGTTCCTGAAAGGCCACTCGCTCGCCGACCAGAAGGTGACGACCATTGCGCTGACCCATCTGTGTTTCCTGGCTGTTGTGGTGGGTGTTGCGCGCCTGATGTACTACCTCAAGATGACCGATCCATCTTTGACGGATGCTCAGAGGTCTGGTCGTAGCTATTACGATCTTGTGGCCATCGCGATCGTGGTGGTGCTGGGCCTTGTTGAGCGCATGATGCTCTTCCGCCCTAAAGAAGAAAAAGCGAAGGAGAAGGCCACAGCTTAGCCTCCCACTGTCGCGCGTTAGAATCGGCTCGTGAGTCATTCTTTCGAAATCGGCCCTGTTCGCGTGGGCGAGGGGCAGCTGTTTCTGATTGCGGGGCCGTGCGTCATTGAATCAGAAGCGCACGTGCGGCGGATGGCGGAGGCCATTCAGCGGATTACCAGCGACCTGGGCGTTCCCTACATCTTCAAAGCAAGTTACGACAAGGCGAACCGGACAAGCGTGAAGAGCTTTCGCGGGCCGGGGCTTGTGGAGGGCACGAAGATCCTGGGCCGTTTGGCGAAGGATACGGGGCTGCCGGTGCTGACCGATGTGCACGAGCCGGCGCACTGCGAGGTCGCGGCCGAAGCGGTGGACGTGCTGCAGATTCCGGCGTTCCTTTGCCGGCAGACCGATCTGCTGGTGGCGGCGGGCAAGACGGGACGCGCGGTCAACATCAAGAAGGGCCAGTTTGTGGCGCCGTGGGACATGACCCATCCGGTTGAGAAGGTGCGATCGACGGGCAATGAGCGCGTCTTTCTCACCGAGCGCGGGGCCAGCTTTGGCTACAACACGCTGGTGGTCGATTACCGGTCGCTGCCGGTGATGCGGCGATGGCGCCGGTGGTCTTTGATGGGACGCACTCGGTGCAGCAGCCTTCGGCGGCGAATGGGGTCAGCGGCGGTCAGCCGGAGTTCATTCCGCTGCTGGCGCGGGCGGCGGTGGCGGCGGGTGTAGATGGGCTTTTTCCTCGAAGTGCACGACGATCCGGCGCACGCGAAGTCGGATGGAGCGAATGCACTGCGGCTGGATCTGCTGAAGCCGCTGCTGGAGAGGCTGCTGGCGATAAATGCAGCTTGCAACTCTTAGCTCGCTTGTTGAATCATCCGGCGCGGGATATTCGATTGCGTGAGATCGATCCGGCCGGTAGGATGATGCGTCAACAGCGCAGCTGAGACATGCACTGGACTCGAATCATTGTTGTGGTGATTGGCGCGGGCATCGTGACTTCGATGACCGACTGGTTCTTCGCGGGGGACTGGATTCATCGCCGCTGGACCTATCCGGAGATCTGGCGGAAGGGGCCGGAGAGCAAGGCCATTGCTGTCTCAAGTGCGCTGCCGTTTGCGACGTGCGCGGCATTTGTATGGCTGGCCGCGTGGCTCGGCGTGACCTCGCTTGGCGGCACCCTCAGGCTTGCGGTGCTGGTCTGGATTGTCGGGCCGCTGCCGCTGATTCTTACCAATGCGGCGTTTATCAAGCTGCATCAGGTGTTCGTGGTTTCGTACTCGGCAGGGTGGCTGGTGAAGTTGTGCGTTGCAGCAATTGCGGCGGCTTTGGCTCTTTGAATTGCACGATGAGTCGTAGGCTATTCGGTGCCAAGGGTCGGCTGAAGCTCGAGGTGACCAAGTTGGGCTGCAAGGTTCTGGCGGTCGCTATCCGACGAAACGCCTGAGGGACCATCGAGCAGCCTCTTCAATGCACAGCAGCAATCGCGATCGAATTCATGGATTCCCACGGATGGAAGCTTTTGGAGAATTGCGTCCGCAAAGGTCCAGGCTTCATGGGCTGCAGGGGCGTCGCTGTCGGAGGAATGGATGGCGCACTTTGCAAGCCAGTAGCCGGGATTCAATTGTGACGGCGCATTCGACTCGATCCTGCGCCACCATCGGCGTGCAACGTCGGTATCAGGCTGTGGCTGGATGACATTCATCACGACGGCGGCGCATGTTTCAGCGGGGAAATCGGCGTCACAGTCTGAATACATGCGCTCCGCTTCAGCGAGTGCTGCAGAGGACTCAGGATATCTGCGGCAATCAAAGTAATACTCCGCAGCAAGAAGGTGGAGCCGCAGCGCTTTTGGTCCGCGGGTGAAATGGGCGGAGGCGCGTTGGATTGCCTTGATATCGAAGTCCCGGGGACGCAGGGGCGTTATGCGAGTCGAGGCGACGATGGCAAGAGTGCGATGGTAATCGGCCAGGGGTCCGCCACGGAGAATCTGGTAGATGCGTGCGCCCTCGGAGTAAAGCGAATCGGGGCGGAACGGAATCAGGTTTACCGCAAAGGTGACGAAACTGATGGTGGCGAACAAGGCGAAGAATTCCCAGAGCGGCTCGTAGGTTCTTCCTTGAGCGGAGAGGGCAAGGCCGGCGGCGACTGCGCCGGAGAGGAGATTTGAAATGGATCCGGCAGCAATTGTCGCGATTTCAATCCAGCGACCCTGTTCGGGATTGGTGGGGACAAGTCCGGCGGCGCCCGATACTGCGAGAAATTGACCGAGACGAAAATTGAAACTCCATCGACCTCCAGAGTTGCGCCATTGAAGCGGTCCGATGATGAAGGCGCGAAGTTTCATTCCGAGAAGGAGGCCGGTGAGTGCATGAGCTGACTCGTGAATCACCGTTACCGCAAGGAGGATGAACGCGACCTGTAACAGCGAAAGATATCCGCGGACGATGGGGAGATGATGCGAGCGGCTCCAGTTCATGTACAGAGACATTCCCGCCGCGACCCCGCCCAGCTGAATCACCAGGACGAGAGCATCGAGGGCCTTGCTGGTTCCATCGCCGCCGATTGGCACCGGAGTGGCATCGGTAACGGCTTTGGTTGGAAAGTTGCGTCTTGAGAACTCGAACAACCCAGCCAGACCTACAAAGAGATGGATGTCTGCGAGAAGGAAGAAACCGTTTGGATGTCCATGCGCATTTCGATGTGCGCCAAATCCATGTTGTTGCGCAAAAATTGCCGCGAACACCAAAAGGGCGCCTGTGAACAGGATTGAAGCGCTGGCTGTGATCGCCCAGCGTCGGGCCGAGGGCTTTCCGGTCTTGGAAGTCCACCATGCCATCCCGTTCGTCACGGTCAGAATCAGAGGCGCCGCTCGCACCAGCATGCTCGAAGCCGCGAGAAGAATCGCGAGGAAATGCAGCGAGGCAGGTCGTTGATCGGCGAAATGCTGGGGATGCAAGATAAGACGATCGAGGAAGCCTTTAACGATCAGAACCGAGGCGAGAAAGTAGAGGAAAGCTGCATATGCGAAGCAGCCGTGCAAGAACTTTCTGAGCCTCGGCATGAGTTCGCAGTTCCTCCGGGCGTGGGGAGAGGGCTAATTGCTGTTTGCGACTATAGCCCAGGAAGTACAGCTCAATTGTCATTAGATCTTCTCTGAACACAGGCATTCAATTATCAAAGTTTAGTCAGGGCTCGGGGAGACTGCTGGTACGGATGAGTGACTTTCTCCCGCGCCTCAGAGAGACGCGGGATGCCGCTGGGGAAGGCGGGTTCATCAGGGGCTAGAAGTTGAATGTCACCTTGGCGGTGAGGGCGCGCGGGGTTACGTAGTGCGTGCCGCTGAAGGTGGAAAGGAAGTTGTACAGCGCGTATTTGTTGGTCACGTTGACCGCCGTGAGATCGAGATCGGTCTTGAATCGGTCGGTGTGGAACAGGTTGCTTTTCCCGAGCGAGACGTCGAAGAGATTGCGCGGCGAGATGCGTGGCGGGTTGTGATCGTTATTGCCGGTTCCCGGTGCCGGAATGCTGAGCAGCGACGAGCCGTATTGTGAAGCGAGACAGACTGCCGGCAGTGGGTTTTCTGGTGTGGCCTTCTGCCCGTTGCACATGAGTCCGGCCTGGAATTCCTGGTCGGCGGTAAGGCTGCTGAGGTCGACAGCGGGTTGACCATTGAGGGTTGTCGACGTTGCAGCGCACGCACTGTTGGGGTCGTTCGACAACGGGTTATAGCACGGAGCCTGACCAGCAACCTGGCCGGAGTCATAGCGCCAGTTGAAGCCGCCCCACAGCCCGTTCAGTACCTTGCCACGAGCATAGGTGTATTGCACGTGGGTTGTCTGATTGAAGCTCTCATCGTGATCGATGCGGAACGGCAGTCCAGTCTGGCCCACCGTGGCACCGGCTCCTGCAACCTGGGGCGGATAGAATCGTGCTGCCACCGAGGACAGAACGGTGTAGGCGGTGAAGTTGTGGAAGTTCGGAACGTTCACGTGCAACGCGTATCCCGGAATCTTCGAGTTGTGCCAGTCGATCGGGAACGTGATCGGCGTATTGCCGAGCACGCTGAAGTCGAAGGCATTGTGGGTATACTTCCAGATGTACTCGCCGCTGAAGATGACGTTCTTTCCGAATGCCTGTTCGAGCCCCGCGTGGAATTCGTTGCGGAAGCCCGGCACTTCGACGTCCGAAACGCCCGGGGTGCAGTTGAGCAACGGCGCCAGAACCGCGTTGCTGCAGCCGGTGCTCGACAGGACCAGATTTTCGTTGAAAGGCGTCTCAAGCGTGCGCGCATAGGAGACCCGGAGTACTGTCCCGGTGGGCTTGATGGTGTAGGCTGCGCCGAGGCGGGGTTCGGTCTGCGTGGCGCTGGTGAGGCCGTTATAGATGTCATCGCGGATGCCGAGGTTGAACTGCCAGTTGCCGGCCTTGATCTGGTCTTCGATGTAGAGCGCGGTCTCCTTGATGTCGGCGCGGCCATTGAAGGTGTAGAAGCCGCCGTCGCGGGTTAGGTCGTACGGGCTGAGCACCGGCAGATAGTTGGGATTCGCTACAGCTCCGTTTGCCGTGCACTCCGAGGGATCGGTGTAGCCCGGAAGCGGATTGCCGGTTACATCGACGCAAGGGGAATTGTAGGTAGCGTCGACGACGCCGAGGTTATCGTTCTCTCGCAGGAAAGTATGAGAGAACTGCAGGCCAGCCTTGAATGTATGAATGCCTTTGTCGTAGGAGATATCCGAATGAATACCGGCATTCGTCAGGGTGCGATTCTGCGCAATGGATGAGGTCTGCAGGTTTGCGGGACCAAGGTCGGCTAGAGGATTGCCGCTCGGATAGTAGTTGTAGTTGTCTCTACGGACGAAGGCGCCGAAGTTGAAGACGGAGTTGTTGTTGACGAGGCGAGTGTACGTGGGTGAGATGTTGTAGGTGCCGATCTTCGAATGCTGATCGGTGTTTCCCACGACGCCAAAGATCGGGCTCGCTGTCGTGCCGCCGTTCAACACATTCTGCACATTGAGATTGTCAAAAGAGTTGGGCGTCTGAAACCACGAACGACTGTAGTTGAGGTCGACGTGGATGGAATCGGCAGAGGTGAAACTGTAATCAACGCGATCGAAAAAGTTCACTTCGTTGCCCTTGTCGTGGAAGACAGTAAACTCCGGTGGATCAAGGAAGCGCCCGGTATTCAAACCGTCGACCTCAATAAAGTTGCCCCAGGACTTTCCGCCATAGGAGAGATCAAACCCACCTGTGACTGTGCCAAACGTCCCATACGAACTGGACACGCTACCAGTTGGCTTGGTGATTCCCTGTCCCGAGCGCGTGGTCGCAACGATTACCAGGCTTGTCTTGTCTCCATATTCGGCAGGGGGCGCGCCGGCAATAACCTGAATGCGACTGAATGGAGTTCGATGGAATCTGGTTGGAGAATACTTTGCTCTGCTGGTCCGTGATGGACTCGCCGTCAACCGAGAACGAATTCGATGCGTGGTCGCCCATGCCATGGAACAGACCGTTCGAGTCGGCTGAGACTCCGGGAGTGGTCGCGGTGACAAGAGAGCTAAGCGAAGATGTCGCGCTCTCGAGCGGCACTTTGATGAATAAATCGCGATCCACATCGGTGTGGAAGGTGGGATCAGTTTCGACCAGATCCCCCGAGGCTTCGACAGTCACTGTTGACGCTGCCGCTTCAATTTGCAATACCAGCTTGAGGTTCATGCCGACGGCGGAACGAAGAGTGAAACTCTGGCTCTGCGAGGCGAAACCGGGCGCGGAGGCGCTTACGGAGTAGTTATTGAAAGGAACATTGTCGATCTCAAACTGGCCCGCCGCATCGGTTTTCACCGAACGGTCCAGTCCGCTGACTGCGTTTTTCAGGTGCACGGTTGCTTCCGGAATGACTGCACCGGAAGGGTCGGTTACGGTGCCACGAACAGAGCCGGCGTTGCCACCCTGCGCGGCGTGAACGGCGACGGCCGCGATGAAAAATGCGGCGAGGGGAAGGATGCGAAAAAGCTTGCCGAATGAGAGCGGCATGAATGGGAGCCTCCGATTGTTGACTGAATCTGCGTGGGCCGTGCAAAGAACGCACGGCGATGTCAGTGCAACGGCGGCATCGTTGTGATCAGGTCAGGGCCGGAAGGTGTTGGATCGAGCCCGGTGCGGGCTATTTGAGTTTCGGAAAATCAGGCCGAGACGCGGCGTCAGAACGAAGCCGGAGAGACGCGGGGCGGAGGACGGATAAAGAGCTGGCGATGCCGGATCGTTCCGATGGGACGGACGGGACAATCGGCGTGACAGCCTCGATCTGCACCAGCACGATGGCCACGATGGCAGCCGCGACCGGAGCCGCGGTGTGCAGAACGATGCACAGCGGGCAGTGATCAGCGTCGGTGTCGACCGAGTGGACGTGCGCCACCTGAATGACGGTAAGCACGGCAAGCAGCGCCACGCACACCAGCACGACCACGGCGTAGGCTTGGGGCCTGGCGTGGCGGTCGCTGCGCATCCATGTGTGAAGTCCGGTCAAACTGAAGCTTCCTTTTGTAAGAGGGGCCTACAACAAGAATACACATGATTGGATGCGACAAGTCACGGGATGTCATAGGTCAAAATGCATCCGAGATAATGGAACGCAAACCAGAAGCGCGGCCAAGCGTCTAAACTGTTGGGCAATGAGGCATTTCAGCCATTTTGCGTGGATTGTGACTGTGGCGCTTGTGGTGCTGGCGCCAGCGGCGCTGCTGGCTGCTGCCCAGACTAATCAGGACAAAGATAACCGGACCGCGCTCAAGCCGGATGCTGCCGGCCTGAAGCACAACCATCGCCTCATCTTGAAAGACGGCAGTTACCAGATTGTTCGCGAGTACCAGGTGGTGGGCGACCGGGTGCGGTATATGTCTCTGGAACGGGGAGGCGACTGGGAGGAATTGCCCTACAACCTGGTGGACTGGGATGCGACGCGGAAATGGGAGCAGAACCACAGCGGTCCGTACGAGAGCGCGGAAGGGGCTTCTCCCGCGATGAAAGAGGCCGAGGATATCGACAAGGAAGAGGCTGCAGCGCGCGACGAGATGAAGGCCCGCATGCCCGAAGTAGCGAAGGGGCTGGAACTGCCGGACCAGGACGGGGTGTTTGTGCTGGACACGTACCAGGGCACGCCGGAGCTGGTGGAGCTGGTGCCGTCGGATCTCAGCCTGAATCAGAAGAACCGGAAAGGGCTGGCGACGCTGAATCCGCTGGCCGGCGAGAAAGCGACAGTGGAGTTGCCGGGCGCGCACGCCAAAGTGCATCTGCACGTCAATGATCCGGCGATTTATCTTTCGCTTGAGGCGCAGGACGATGTGCAGGAGGTTTTATCGCACGCCTTGACGGTGCACACAAACGGCGCAAAGGAAGTGGCGAATCGGAAGCATGGCGCGCACTCGGCGCAGTCCGGGTTTTGCGATTGTGAAGGTGGATGAGCGCAGAGAGGTGAGGATTATCGGCGCAGTCCAAATTGAGCCCGACGGGCAAGGTAACGCAGAATGAGGACGTGATTCCCACCAAGGTGGAAGTGATGCCGGGCAAGCACTGGCTGAAGCTGACGCCGGAGACAACGCTGACGATTGGCGAGTATGCGCTGGTGGAGATTCTGTCGCCGTCAGACATCAGCCAGTCGGTGTGGGATTTTCGCGTGGACCCGCGGACGGGCGATAACCCGGCTTCGCTGGGACCGATCCTGAAATAAGGAGTTGGGGTGCCCCGACCTCCGGCGCTCTATGGCGCTTCGCGGCGGGCGAGCTTGATGCGGCGCTGCTCCCACTCTTCGCTGGAGAAGATGCGCGGGCCGACTTCAATGAGGCGCGGCATCATGTTGAAGACCGCGACGCGGCTCCAGGGGCGGCCTTCGCGGGTTCGGAAACCCTTCTCATTCAGGTCGCTGACGATGGCCGAGTAGGAGAAGTCCTGCGCCAGCAGGTCCATCATCAGCACAAGGACCTTGTTTTCGTGGGGATCGACTTCGAGACGCTTGCAGTCCTCTGAGATGCGGAGACCGTAGGGAATAGCTTCGCTGAAGGCGCCGTCGGGAGGGGTTTCGGAGTCGGGCAGCTCGCGCCGCCACTCGATCGAGACCATCTGCCACCCGGCAGCGCTGCGCTGACGGATCACGTCCGAGCTGAATGGCTCGGATACCACATCACGAATGCGCTCGAAATAGGCCATGGGAGCCTCCAGAGACACTGCAATGAACGATGTGGAGCAATTCGGTAGCCAGAGCGGAACAATATGAATCAAGGCGCAATACGTTGCAGTGAAATGGGTTCAATAAATTGACAGCAAACGCAGTTGTCTGCGGTCCCGCCCGTTTTCGCAATTCCCTGTTCAGTAACGGACAAGACGTCAGGGAGTTGGCGGTCGCGTGGGTGAAGACCTGTTTGGAGGCACGCAAAGGCTGCTACAATTCGGCATCCTCCAGACAAAGCCATACTGCATCCCCAACCAGGAAAATTGAAAGAGAACACCGACAGGGATGATCGACTACTACGAGTTCCTGCAAATCAGCCCGCACGCCGATGCGGAAACCATTCATCGCGTCTATCGCTATCTTGCAGCGCGTCTGCATCCCGACAATCCGGAATCGGGCGATCCGGAGATGTTCCGGCTGCTGAAGTCGGCCTACGATACGCTTTCGAGTCCAACGCGCCGAGCCGAATACGATGCAGTTTGCCGACGCGAGGCGACCGAGATCAAACCCTTATCCAACTCCATCGACTTTATGGACAGCGTGGAAGGCGAGTTAAACCGCCGGGTCGCTGTGCTCGCGGTGCTTTACTTCAAGCGGCGATCGAATCCGCGGCTTCCCGAAGTTTCACTGACGGAGATTGAGCAACGGATGGGATTTCCGCGAGACTACCTCGACTTCACAACGTGGTATCTCCGAAGAAGGGTTACATCACAAGGGCCGACAACTCCGACTTCACGCTGACAGCGGAGGGCGTGGACTATATCGAGATGCAACGCACCAATCTTCCGGTGTTGAACAAACTGCTGACCGATGGCAGGTGCAATTGACAAAGCGGTGACGCCGCGAAAGCAGACACAGAATGGGCACGACGCTAGCGCGGCAAAGGAGCACCAATGGATCGGGGCCGATCATCCTGCCGTCTTCGATGTCAATCTGGCTGGACCGGCGGCAAAATGGCGAGGACCGGCGGCAGCGTGTGGCCCTGGAGATGACCGGGATCCGAGCGACGAGCCGGAACGCAGGACCGGCGGGTGAATATCGGCGATCGACGGCAGAATAAAGGAGACAGGCGATCCTACGAGCTGGTAAACCTGCGGGATGATCCGCCTTCTACTCGCGTACAGTGATGCCCAGAGTTTTCATCTTGCGGTAGAGGTGGCTGCGCTCGAGGCCGAGGAGTTCGGCGGCGCGGCTGACGTTGTTGCGGGCTTCTTCAATCTTCTTGAGGATGTAGTCGCGCTCGTAGGCGTCGCGGGCCTGCTGGAGCGTGGAGAACTCTTCAGTCGAACGTGAGCCGGATTTGTGAGTGAGCGGCGGCAGCTGCTTGCGCTCGATGCGCAGGGCGCGTGGATTCAGGATCAGGACGCGCTCGATGACATTCTTCAGTTCGCGCACGTTGCCGGGCCAGTGATATTGCTGGAGAATTTCGAGGGCCTCCTCGCTGATCTCCATGCGCGGGCGGCCGTACTGGCGGCCAAATTCGGCGAGAAATTCGCGGGCGAGGAGCGGAATGTCCTGCTTGCGCTCGCGCAGAGGCGGCACGAAAAACGGAACCACGTTGAGGCGGTAGAAGAGGTCTTCGCGGAAGTTGCCCTTGGCGATTTCTTCTTCGAGGTCCTTGTTGGTTGAGGCGATGAGGCGGACGTCGACGCGCAGGGGCTGCGTTCCGCCGACGGGCGTGAACAGCTGATCGTCGAGGGCGCTGAGCATCTTGGCCTGCGTCTTGAGGCTCATGTCGCCGACTTCGTCGAGAAAGAGCGAGCCGCCGTCGGCGCGTTCCAGGGTGCCGCGCTGCTCGGGCGGACCGCCGGGCTGCACGCCATGACGGTAGCCGAAGAGCTCCGATTCGATGTGCGACTTCGGGGATGGCGGCGCAGTTGAGTTCGACGAAGACGCCGTCGCGGCGCAGGCTTTCAGCGTGAATAGCGCGCGCGATGAGTTCCTTGCCGGTGCCGGACTCGCCATAGATGAGCACGCGGCCGTTGGTGGGCGCCATGAGGCGAATCTGCTGGCGCAGCGCCTTGACCGGCACGCTTTCACCGGTGAGCACAGCGCCAACGCTGAACTGGCGCTTGAATTCGAGGTTCTCGTTGCGAAGGCGGCGGGCTTCGACGGCATTCTTGAGGACGATCAGGGTGCGATCGAGCGAGAGCGGCTTTTCGAGAAAGTCGTATGCGCCGAGCTTGGTGGCTTTGACGGCGGTTTCGATGGTGCCGTGGCCGGAGATGATGACGACTTCGGGCCGCTTTTCCGGAGCGAGTGCATGAATGTCGGCGAGAACGTCGAGGCCGTCGCGATCGGGGAGCCAGATATCGAGCAGGACGACGTCGTAGGGCGCGTCCTCGATGAGCACCAGGGCTTCGGCCGCGGTGGGCGCGGTGGCAACGCCGTATCCCTCTTCGCGTGAGGATCTCCTCGAGCGAGGTGCGAATTTCCGCCTCGTCATCGACCACGAGGACATGATTCATGAGCGCGCCTCGGTGAGAGGAGTTGCGCTTGCGTTGGCCTCCGGCGCAGGCGGCTCAGCGTGATCAAGCAAGCGGCAGGCGGATGAGGAAGCGCGCGCCTTTGGGGCATTGCTTTCGGCGCGAATGGAGCCGCCGAGTTCCTGGATGATCTTGGCGGCGATGGAGAGGCCGAGGCCGGTGCCGCGATGCTTGGTGGAGTAGAAGGGCAGGAAGAGGCGCTCGCGGATTTCTTCGGTGAGTCCGTGGCCGGTGTCAGAGACCTCGATTTCGACGGCGGCGCCGTCTTCGGCTGAGTGAACTGCGCACGCAGAGGACGCGCAGCAGGCTGCCCTGCATGGCCTCGGCGGCGTTGTCGATGAGGTTGGCGAGCGCGCGGCGAATGGCTTCGTGATCGGCGAGCACCGGCGGCAGGCCCGGTTCAAGATTGCGCTTGACGGTGATGCCCTCAAGGCGGCCGGCAAACAAGGCGAGCGCTTCGTCGGCGACCTGGTTCATGTCGCAGGGCGCGGCTGCGGCGCGGGAAACTGGGCGAGCGCGGAGAACTGATCGACGAGCGTGCGCAGCGTTCCCACGCAGGCCAGGATGACTTCGCTGCATTTGCGAATGACGGAGGGCGAGTCGGGCTGGCTGCGGTCGAGATGGCGGCCGATGCGTTCGGCAGAGAGCGCGATGGGCGTGAGCGGGTTCTTGATTTCGTGGGCTACGCGCTGCGCGACTTCTTTCCACGCAAGTTGACGCTGGGCGCGAAGGAGTTCGGAAGTGTCTTCGACGACGAGGACGGTGCCGGGCCTGCCGTGCGCCAGTTCAAGACGCGCGCTGGTGACGGCCAGGTGCATGTTGCGGCCGCGCAGATGGAATTCCATCTCGGTGGAGGCTGCTCCCATGCGCTGGCCGCGGCGGATGACTCCGGCGAGTTCGTCCATCGAATCCGGCGGCAACAGGACATCGAGCTTTCTGCCGCGAAGACTCGGCGTCTTCATCGCTGCCCCATCAGCACGGCGAAGGCGCGATTGGCCTGGAGCACCGTGCCCGAGCCGTCGAGCGTGACGACGCCGGACGGGATCGTTTCGAGAATGGTCTCAAGCTCGCGGCGGCGCGCTTCGATGGCCTGGTTGGCGGCGGTGAGTTGCGCGGAGGAGGTTTCAGCGAGCTTGCGGCTGGTATCGAGATCGGCCGCCATGTGATTGAAGGAGCGGACCAGCTCGGCCATCTCGCCGGTGGTGACGAGAGCGACGCGATGTTCGTATTTGCCGGCAGCGATCTCGTCCATGGCATCGGCCAGCGCTTCGACGGGACGCGTGATCTGCTTGGAGAGAAACAGGGCGAGCCAGACGCTGGAGAAGAAGACCACGACGGTGATGAGCAGCAGCATCAGGAAGAACGTGGCGCGGATGCTGTTGCGGGAACGGAAGAGATCCCAGTATTCGGCTGCGCCTTCGCGGATGCGCGCGGTGGTCTGGCTCAGACCCTGCGGCATGGGCAGCGCAGCGACCACGATCTTTCCAGAAGCGGTGGCGGCCTTGCCGAGCGCGTAATCCTGTCCTGCGATGCGGATGACGGGTTCGTCGTTGCGCTGCGCGGAGCTGAGGACGCTGGCGGAGAGCGGGCCCTGCAGCGGGACGGCGGATTGCAACTTCGTTGCCCCAGCCTTCTCGGGAAGCCAGGGAATGAGGCTTGCCTGGCTGCTCTCGGGCGGCGCCTGAAAGCTCGTGAGAACCTGATGGTCTTTGCCGTAGACGAGGACGAAGCCACCCTGAAGAGTGATGCGGTGCGAGTCGAGGACTTTCTCGAGTGCAGGAGCGTCGGCATCGGGCGCGCCGGTTGCGGCGATCGATTCTGCCTCACTGCGTGCGTTGCTGGTGACATATTGCGCCAGTTCAAGCACGACGCGGGTTGAGTCTTCGCGCAGTTCCGATGTGTTGGGCGAGAACCAGCGGTCGATGGAGCGGTTCATGAGCTGAAAGCTGAACAGGAACATGAAAACCGCGGGCGTGAGCGCGATGAGTGCGGCGCCGAGCACCATGCGGGTGCGCAGACGCGCGCCGAGGGCGCTGCTGCTCTGATCGGCATAGAGCTTGAGGATGTTGCGGAGCAGGAGAAGCAGCAGGACTAGGAGCAGCAGAAAGACGACAACGGTGAGGCCGGTAAAGGCCAGGGTTTCGCCGGAGGTTTCGGGATTGAGGAAGCGAATGTTCGAGGTGTTGAAGGCCTGAAGGCCGCCCAGCAGGGCGAAAAAGAGCAACACGCCGGCACCGAGAAAGATCACCGTCCGCCGCCGCGAGCCGCCATCGAAGGGCATGGGGGGATTATAGAAGGGATTAAAGACAGGGATCAGGGAATAGAATAGGGAATAGCGGACCATAGCGCGGAGATCAGGGGTCTGGACGCAGAGACTGCATGCTGCTCGACTACGTTAGCCCAGGACGATGTCGGTTCCGGTCCAGCCGCGCTTCTGGCTTTCGGCTACGCCGCGATGGGTGAGCGTGCCGAGCTAGGTGTTGAGGCCTTCAGCAAAACCGGGATCGCGCTTGAGTGCTTCGCGGGCGCCGAGATTGGCGATGCGCATGAGGTACGGGAATGTCGAGTTGGTCAGCGCAAGCGTGGAGGTGTGCGGCACGGCGCCGGGCATGTTGGTGACGCAGTAGTGCACCACGCCATCGACGACGTAGCTGGGGTTGGAGTGCGAGGTCGGTCTGGCCGTTTCAACGCATCCGCCCTGGTCGATGGCGACATCGACGATGACCGCGCCCTTCTTCATCGGCCGAGACCATGGCGCGGGTGACGATCTTGGGAGCGGTTGCGCCGGGAATGAGCACGCCGCCGATGACCAGGTCGGCTTCGCGCGTGGCTAGCGCGACGTTGTAGCTGTTCGAAGCAAGCGTGTAGAGGCGGCCGCTGAAGAGGTCGTCGAGTTCGCGCAGGCGATTGAGATTGACGTCGACGAGCGTGACCTTGGCGCCGAAGCCGAGCGCGATTTTGGCGGCGTTGGTGCCGACGATGCCGCCGCCGATGATGGTGACGTGGGCGGGGGGAACGCCCGGAACGCCGCCGAGCAGAATGCCGCGGCCGCCGCGCTCCTTTTCGAGATACGTGGCGCCCACCTGCACGCTCATGCGTCCGGCGACTTCGCTCATGGGCGTCAGCAGCGGCAAGGTGCCCTGGCGATCGCGGACGGTTTCGTAGGCGATGCCGATCACCTTGGAGTCGAGAAGCTTATTGGTGAGAACGGGAATGGGAGCCAGGTGAAGATAGGTGAAGAGCACCAGGCCTTCGCGGAAGTAGACGTACTCCTGCTCGATGGGCTCCTTGACCTTGACCACGGTGTCGGACTTTGCCCCAGACGTAGCCGGCATCGCCGACGATTTCGGCGCCGGCATCCTGGTAGCTGGCGTCGGCAAAGCCGGAGAGCTCGCCGGCGTGGGTTTCGACCAGCACCTTGTGGCCGGCCTCAGTGAGCGCCTTCACGCCTGCGGGAGTGACTCCGACGCGGGCTTCGTTGTCCTTGATCTCTTTGGGAACGCCGATGATCATGATGGGCTCCTTCTTCCGGCTTGGCGACGCTCTGTTCGCTGGGGGAGGGCTCTGGAGCAGGGCTGGAAGGCGACGCGCCGGATCGTTTTCCTGTATTGGGGGAGGGCTTTATCCGGCGCGGCGACTCATTGCGGCTTCCAGTTGGCACACATCCTAAGGCGTCGCGCGGTTCCAATGTGTGCAAATTTCGTGTTAAAACAATATGGCATGGAGCACGAAACGTGAGAAAGAAGACGTCTTAATGCAAGAATCAATCAAGACACGAACAGACCGACGGAACTGGATGAGCTGGACGCCTCGATCCTGCGCTATCTCGAGCGGCATGGCCGCGCAACCAATTACGAGGTTGGCGAGGCGGTAGGGCTGTCGGCCTCGGCGGCTTCGCGACGGATCCAGGCGCTGGAAAGTGCGGGAGCCATTCGCGGCTACCGCGCGCTGGTGGATGACCGGCTGCTGGGGAAGCGGATGACGGTCTACATCCGCGTGACGCTGGAGCGCCAGTCGGCGCCAGTGCTGAGCGCGTTTGAGGCAGCGGTGCGGCATTGCAAGGAGATTGTGAGCTGCCACCTGATGGCCGGACAGTACGACTACATGCTGGTGGCGCGTGTGGGCGGCATTGAAGATTATGGGCGGCTGCACCAGAACGAGCTTTCGCGGCTGCCGGGGGTGACGCGGCTGGAAACGAGCTTTGCGCTGCGGGATGTGCTGGACGGAAGCCGCCTGTATAGAAGGCGCGACGAACCTAGCTAGTCAATTGATAACGGATACGATTTGGCGGGACCGGAGGTACATTGGGGTTACGCCGGTACTTTGCTTTGGATGTTACTGACATGGGAGAATTCCGGACGGTCCCCTGGAAGGCGAAGTCATGTTTGAGTCTGACCAGCACGAGTTCGATGAGGAGTATGCAGAAGCAAGCCATCCGGCGCCACCGTCTCCGCCTAAGCCAGCGGCAGTAAAGACAGAGCCAGTTAAGCCAAGGACAGAGCCAGTCAGGCTGCCGGGATCAGCAACACCCGTGGCAACGGCAGCATCGGCTGTGCCCAGGCCTGCGGCGCGGGCTGCAGTGCTCGAGCCGATCGTCGAAGAGCCTGAAGAGGAAGAACAGGAAGAGGGCTCCGTCGAAGGGCGGAGTCGGAAGAGTTTGTCGACCCGGCGGAAAAGCCTGTAGTAGAACCGCCGCAGAAGAAGAAACCGAACCTGGTGCTGATCGGGGGATTCGCGGCACTTGCGATCTTCGTGATCGTCTGTGGCGATCACTCGTCCGAAGTCGAATGCGCCTAACCCCGGCGACCTTGGACCGGGCATTGTGGCTGTGGATGGTTTGCGCGGGCATCTCGACACCGTCTGGGAGGGCGACGCCAAGACTGGCAGACTCGCATACAAGCTGCGGATCGAGCCGATGGAGGATCGCTGGGGGAAAGGATTCTCGCGGGTTACGAGCAATTCGCCGATGCCGATCTCGGTGAACATTCGACTGCTGGACTCGTCGGGATTTGCGCTTTGCGGAAAGGAAGTGGATTTCCGGTTTAATCCTGAGACGGCGGATGTGCAGGTTGCAGTGCCACCGCTGGTCGGCGCCAACGGGAAGAAACTCTCGCTTGCCGAGCGGAATGCTGCGTTGCAAGCGGCGCGGCAAAGCGAAATCGCCCAGATGCAGGCCGCCGAAGTGATACGGGAGCACGGGAAGGACATCTTCCAGAATCAGACGACAGACGACGGTCAGGTGACTGCGGTGAATGTGCAGGGCTCGCTTCCCTGCTCTCCCGATCAATACAGACGCACCGATTACTGGGACTTCAACACCAATTTCCCAACGCTTGAACAGCAGGCGGCGCTACTTGATCCGCAGCACGGAAAGGAATTCGCGCCTCCGCGCGCATCCAGGTAAGCGAAACCTGGCCAAGCAGCAGGTGGGATTTGTCATCCAGGGAGATGACCGGGTGACAGGATATGACTCGGCGCGCGGAGTGCTGACGGCGGAGCAAAAAACCTTCACGATCGACAAGCGTTACGGACAGGCTGCGGCGATGCAGTGGGCGAGCAACTACACGCTGATTCACTACCGTTGCGATCAGCAGGCAAACTGCGCGCTGTCGTCGGCGGGAAATGCGGCAGTGCTGCATGCGAGGCTGGGCGAGTAGCACAACTTCTGCTCTCGCTCAGCTCGCACTGCTCAATACTTATTCCGCGTTGTCGATCTGGGCGCGCTGCAGCTTGTCGGAGTAGTCGACGTAGACGGCTTTCCAGGTGGTGAAGAAGTCGATGGCGCCGATGCCTTCGCGGTGGCCGTTGCCGGTGTGCTTGACGCCGCCGAAGGGCAGATGCACCTCGGCGCCGATGGTGGGCGCGTTGATGTAGGTGATGCCGGCTTCGAGATCGCGCATGGCGGCGAAGGCGCGGTTCACGTCCTTGGTGTAGAGCGCGGTCGAGAGGCCGTAGTCGATGGAGTTGGCGATCTCGATGGCCTGCTCGAAGGTGTCGAACTCGATCAGCGTGACGACCGGGCCGAAGACTTCTTCGCGGGCGATGCGCATGGTGGGCGTGACGCCGCCAAAGACGGTGGGCTCGAAGAATGTGCCGTTGGCATGGCCGTCTTTGGTGAGCGCGTGGCCGCCGCAGAGAATCCTGCCGCCTTCTCCGCTGGCGATCTCAACATACTTCGTCGAGGTTTCGATCTGGCTCTCGTTGACCTGCGGGCCGACCTCGACGGACTCGTCGAGGCCGTTGCCGATCTTGAGGGCCTTGGCGCGGGCGACAAACTCGTTCGTGAATTTGGCGGCGATTCCCTTCTGCAGCAGGATGCGGCTGGTGGCGGTGCAGCGCTGGCCGGTGGTGCCGAAGGCGCCCCAGAGCGCGCCGTCGAGGGCGAGTTCGAGGTTGGCGTCGTCGAGCACGATCTGCGCGTTCTTGCCGCCCATTTCGAGCGAGACCGGCTTGAATGTTGCGGCGGCGCGCTGGGCAACGTGCGAGCCGACTTCGCTGGAGCCGGTGAAGCTGATGGCGCGGACGTCGGGATGCTCGACGAGGGCGCTGCCGGCGCCGCTGCCGCTGCCGCTGACGATGTTGACCACGCCCGGAGGCAGGCCGGCGTCGATGAGCGTCTGCACGAGGTTGTAGACGGAGAGCGGCGTGTCGGTCGGCCGGCTTGATGACGCAGGTGTTGCCGGAGACGAGCGCGGGAAAGAGCTTCCAGCTGGGGATGGCCATGGGGAAGTTCCACGGCGTGATGAGGCCGACGACGCCTACGGGCATGCGGACGCTCATGGCGAACTTGTTCTGCAGCTCGGACGGCGTGGTCTGGCCGAAGAGACGGCGGCCTTCGCCGGCGACGTAAAACGCTTCGTCGATGGCTTCCTGCACGTCGCCGCGGGTTTCGGCCAGCACCTTGCCCATTTCGCGGGTCATGTCGCGGGCGTACTGCTCTTTGCGCTGCTGCAGCAGGATGCCGGTGCGGAGCAGGATTTCGGCGCGCTTGGGTGCGGGAACGAGGCGCCAGGTGGCAAAGGCTTTCTTTGCAGCGGCCACGGCGCGGTTCACATCTTCAGCGTCGGAGGCAGGGAAGGCGCCGACGATGTCGGCGTGGTCGGCGGGGTTCAGGTTGAGGATTGTTTTGCCGCTCGCGGCCGGCATCCATTCGCCGCCGATCAGATTGTGGTATGTGGGGTAGGTCATGGTGAGTTCTCAGTTCGGAGTTCGTAGTTTAGTGGACAGTGGTCAGTGGACAGTGGTCAGTGGACAGTGGTCAGTGAGCGGCTTAAATCGGGAGCTGGCTGCGCACTGCCCGGGCGGGCCCAAAAACACTTGATTTTAGCGCACCGGGGTTGGGTATCGCTTTACGACCCAGGATGATCGGTGCAGGGCTAAGTCGGCTAGACGACTCTCAGCCGATTGCCTTACACATAACTCGGCCTCCTAGCGAGAAAGGGTTATTTACAAAGCTCCTCTCTCTGTTGATTACCAACGGTGTTTTTCGCTGCATTGGCCGTTGGCCGTACAATCTTAATTGAGGTAGATTCCACTCATACATGTCTCAGAACGGTTATCCTTCGCGCACTTCGCGGTCGCATGGCCTGCGCTCGCTCTTCAGCATGTTTTCGAGCGATCTGGCCATCGATCTCGGCACCGCCAACACGCTGGTCTTCGCCGCCGGCAAGGGCATTGTTGTCAACGAGCCCTCCATTGTGGCCATCAACAAAAACACCGGTGAAGTGGAAGCCGTGGGCAAGGAAGCCAAGGAGATGCTGGGCCGCACGCCCGGCAACATCGTGGCCATCAAGCCGATGAAAGACGGCGTCATCGCCGACTTCAAAGTCACCGAGAAGATGCTGAACTACTTCATCCAGAAGGCGCACAACCGCAAGATGCTGGTGCATCCGCGCATCGTGATCGGCGTGCCCTCTGAGATTACGCAGGTGGAAAAGCGCGCGGTCGAGGACTCGGCCTATCGCGCCAAGGCCAGCGAAGTGTATCTGGTGGAACAGGCCATGGTGGCGGCGATCGGCGCGGGCCTGCCCATTACCGAGCCCGGCGGCAACATGGTGGTGGATATCGGCGGCGGGACGACCGATATTGCGGTCATTTCGCTTTCGGGCATTGTCTATTCGCGCTCGGTGCGCATGGCCGGCAACCAGATGGACGAGGCCATTACCAACTACCTGAAGCGCAAGTACAACCTGCTGATCGGCGAGCGCACGGCCGAGCAGATCAAGATCGAGATCGGATCGGCCTATCCGCTGGACAAGCCGCTGACGATGGAGATCAAGGGACGCAACCTGATTGAGGGCGTGCCCAAGACCATCTCCATCGACGACAGCGAAATTCGCGAGTCGCTGGGCGAGTGCATCGCGGTGATCATGAATGCGATTCGCGTGGCGCTGGAGCGGACGCCGCCGGAGTTGTCGGCCGATATCTCCGATCGCGGCATCGTGCTGACCGGCGGCGGCGCGCTGATCAAGAATCTCGACAAGCGCATCCGCGAGGAAACCGGGCTGCCCGTCTCCGTGGCCGACGATCCGCTGGCTTCGGTGGTGCTGGGAACCGGCAAAATGCTGTCCGACTTCCGGCTGCTGCGCAAGATCAAGATCGATTAAAGGCAGTGGACAGTGATCAGTGGACAGTGCACAGTGAACCGTCCTCCGACATTGGTACATCGTTGTCCGCAAGGGCCGGCAAAACACTGACCACTGTTCACTGTCCACTGTCCACTGACCCTCATGGAATCGTTCTTCGTTCGCTATCGGAATCTGCTGGTGCTGCTGGCTTTGCTGGTGGCGCAGATTCTGGGCCTTGCCATGCAGGTGCGCCGTCGACGCAGGCAACGGGCAGTGACGCGGCGATGGACGCAGCGTGCAGCCTGATTCGCTTCTGGGCCAATTCTGCTGGTTTCGCCACCGGAGCGGGCTCTGCACTCTTCCGGCTCAGGCATTGCGTGGCTCTGGAACAACTACATCGATCTGCGCCATGTGCGGCAGCAGAACGCGGATCTGCAGAAGACAGTCGACCGGCTGCGGCTGGAGCAGGCCGCTCTTCTCGAAGACGCCAAGCAGGGTCAGCGGCTGCAGGCGCTGCTGAATTTCCAGCAAAAGTACATCTACAAGACGGTCGCGGCGCAGGCCATCGGCACCAGCGGGACCGACCAGTCGCGCGTGTTTTACATCGACAAGGGGAAGAGATGCTGGCATCGATCGCGACATGGCGGTCATTACGCCGGATGGCATTGTCGGCAAGATTCGCGACGTGTTTCCGCACACCGCGCAGGTGCTGGCGATCAACGACCAGACCAGCGGCGCGGGCGTGATCCTGGAGACGACGCGCATTCGCGGCATTCTGCGCGGCAATGGGGCGGGGCAGCCGCAGATCGAAGATGTGATTCGCGACCAGCGCATCAAGCCAGGCGAGAAGGTGCTGACCGCGGGCGGCGACCAGATTTTTCCGCGCGGCCTGCCCGTGGGTGTGGTGGAGAAAGTGGTCAATGATCCGGAGCGGGACGGATTTGTGGATGTGATCGTGAAGCCGGCGGCGCATCTTGACCAGCTCGATGAAGTGCTGGTGATTACGTCGACCGAGCCGCGGTTCCCGCAGGACCAGCAGCAGGACATGGCCGCCAGCGAGGCACTGAAAGGCGCCGAAGCTGAAGAAGCAGAAGACCTCGGAAGGGATGGCGGAGAAGTTGCCGGGATTGATCGATCCTAACCTGCCACCGGATCAGCAGCCACTGAAAGATACATCGAATCCGAATCCGGTATCGCGTCCGCCGGTGGCGATTCATCCTGACCGGTTTACGCCGGGAAGTGCGGTGACGCCGAACCTGTCCTGCCACGCCGGTGAGCAGCCAGGGCGCGCCGGCGACCGATCCAAGCGCTCCTCCGAAGAAGAAGCCGGCGCCAAAAACTCCGCAAAGCAGCCCGCCAAGCAACGCAGCCCGCCGCACCGCAAGGGGAGAATCGCTAGCCATGTCGGTTCTTTCAGCGGAGAGCCGCCGCGACTTCGAGATCCACCGCTACCCGGTACTGGTCTATGCGCTGGTGCCGATCGCCGCGCTGGTGCTGCAGGCCTGGCTGCCGCGGGTGCTGGGACGATTTGCGTGGTTCGATCTGCCGCTGGTGGTGACCGTCTTTTTTGCGCTCAGCCGGCGCAACCCGATCCAGGGCTCGATCTTAGGCGGCATCCTGGGCCTCTTTGAGGATGCGCTGACCGGACAGCCCATCGGCATCAACGGAATTGCAAAAACGCTGGTCGGCTATCTGGCGGCTTCGGTCGGCGTGCTGGTCAATGTGGAGAATCACGCCATTCGGCTGGTGATGACGTTTGTGCTTTCGCTGGTGGGCAGCGCGACGTACTTCTTTGTGGTGCGCTTTCTGCTGGGCATGACGACCGATACGAGCTGGCTGATGGAGTTGTACAAGGCTCTCGGTAATTCGCTGATTGCGCTGGTGCTGTTTCCCGTGCTCGACCGGGCCAAAATTCGCGATTGAGTACGTTGGTTCAAGCGATGAAGAACCGATGTCTCGCGCGCGGCGGCGCAGCAAGGGCAGAATGCAGGATAGAGGTATCCTAGAAACAGCTTCCCATGAATTTTGACAAGGTCACACGCGGCGAGAAAGTCCCCACCCTCAAGCTGGCGGTGGTGCAATATGGCGTTCTCGCGCTGATGCTGGCGCTCGCCGCGGGACTTGTGGCGGCTGCAGATCCTCGGCGCGCAGAACTTCAAAATGCTGGCGGAGCAGAACCGCATTCGCAAAGTGCCGATGCTGGCGCCGCGGGGCAAGCTCTTTGACCGCGAAAACCGCCTGATCGTCGACAACTATCCGTCGGTCTCCTGCTTCCTGGTGCGCGAACAGAACCGCAACGTGGATGCGGATTTGCCGCTGATCGCGAAGGGACTTCATCTTGATCTCGACCAGCTTCGCGCCACGCTGCACCATTACCGCACGTCGCCGGGATATCAGCCCATTCCCATCAAGGAAGACGTCAGCGCCGACGAGCAGGCGTTCATCGAGGCGCATCGCAACGAACTGCCGGAGCTTGGAAACGATCGAAGGCGAGCGGCGGCTCTATCCGCGCGACGGATTTGCGGCGCACCTGATCGGCTACGTGGGCGAAGTCAGCGAAGAAGATCTGAACCAGACGCGCTATGCGGCCTATGAGCCGGGCGACGTGGTGGGCAAAGCCGGCGTTGAAGAGATGTACGACCAGCTCCTGCGCGGGCAGGACGGCTCGCGCGACGTGATTGTCGACAGCCACGGGCGCGAGGTCGGCTTTCTCGGGATACAGCATGCAATTCCCGGGCAGGATCTGAAGCTGACCATCGACAACGACCTGCAGAAGGCGGCGGAGCTGGCGATGGGCGACCGCACGGGCGCGATTGTGGCCATGGATCCGCGCAATGGCGAGATTCTGGCGATGGTGTCGCGGCCCAGCTTCGATCCCAATGCGTTCGCGGTGAAAATTGATCGCGCAGAGTGGAACAAGCTGATCACCGATCCCGATCATCCGCTGATGAACAAGGCGATCCAGGCGCAGCTGGCTCCGGGATCGACGTTCAAAATCCTGATGTCGGTGGCGGGGTTGCAGGAGGGCATCGCGCAGAATCTGAAAGTGAACTGCGCGGGCGGATGGGGACCGTACGGATTCTTCCATCACTGCGACGAGAAGCATGGCGCGGTCGACATTCACAACGCGATTCCCTACTCGTGCGACACGTATTACTACCAGCTTGGCGACAGGCTGGGGATCGACCGCATTTCGAAGTATGCGACGGAGTTTGGCTACGGCCAGAAGACCGGAATTGATTTGCCGGGCGAGCAAGCGGGCCTGATGCCGAGCGCGCACTGGCTGATGAAGAACTATCACCGCAAGTGGTATCCCGACGAAACGCTCGACGTTTCCATTGGGCAGGGCGCGGTGGAAGCGACGCCGATGCAGCTGGCGCGCATCATCGGCGGCATCGCATCGGGTGGGCACCTGGTTCGGCCGCATGTCGTGTCTCCGGATCAGCTTCCCGACGGACTTTCGCGAAGGATCTGGTTGATAGCTTGCCGGGTTCGGGCGAGGTGAACATTCCCATCGATCCTGAGAACTGGGTGACCATCACCGACGGCATGGCCGAGGTGACGCAGCCCGGCGCCTTCCACACCGCCGGAGGCGAACACCTGGAAGGCATCGACTTCGGCGGCAAGACGGGCACCGCACAGGTCATGAGCCACGAAGCTCTGGACAAGACCGCCAAAGGACGGAATCACGAATCCCAACGTGTGGTTCGTGGGTGTAACCCCGACGACGCAATCCTGAACTGGTGGTCGCCGTGCTCTGGCAGAACGGCAACAAGAGCTGGTTTGCGGCGCGGATCGGCGCCCGAGTCGTCTCGGCTTACGTGGAAAAGCAGCGCCGCCTCGCCAACAACCTGCAGCCGCAAAAGGCGCCTGCGACTCCGCCCAGTGGAAGTGGGCGCGGTGTGGACAACGCCCAGTGCGACGCCGGACGGAAAGGGCGAGACAACGGCAAAGCTGCATGCGGGCAAGTTCTTGGTTGGGCCGAATGGAGTCGTGCAGCCGAGCCCACAGAACGGTCAGTCGAAACGAATGAAACCGAGCAGGAGCAGCCGCAGTCCGCAAAGAACCAGACCGCGAAGACCGAAACACCGGCACAGACCGGGCATGAATCAGCCCGGCTGAGCTCGCCTGCGCTGCCGCGGAAAGCAGCGTCGGTGAAACCCCAATGAGCCCGATGCGCCGCATCATGAGTTTTCGCGATTTCGACTGGACGCTGTTCGGGATCGTGGCGCTGCTCTGCACCATTTCAGTGCTGGAGATCTACTCGGCAACACTGCACACCAAGTACGTCGGCTTTCACACCAAGCAGATCTACTGGATCCTGGGCGGCGTGGTGGCGATGTTCCTGTTTTCGCTGATCGACTATCACAAGCTCATCGACTGGGTTCCCTGGGCTTACGGCGTGTGCCTGGTCGCGCTGGTCGCGGTGAAACTAGTCGGAACACAAGGTGCTGGGAGCGCGGCGCTGGATCAAGATCGGGCCCATGCACTTCCAGCCGTCGGAGTGGGTCAAGCTGATCCTGATCCTGGCGGTGGCCCGCTACTTTGCGAATCTCGGCGGCAAGAACCTGACGTGGAAGGAAATCTTCAAGGCCTTCGCGCTGGTAGGGGTTCCCATGCTGCTGGTGCTGGCGCAGCCCGACATGGGGACAGCGCTTACCTACACGCCGGTGCTGATTGCGGGGCTGTTTCTGGGCGGGATCAACCTGAAGCAGGCGCTGATTCTGATCACGGCCGGGCTGGTTCTGGTGGTGGGCGCCTGGAACAGCGGCAAGGTGCTGAAGCCCTACCAAAAGGCCCGCCTGACCGGCTTCATCAACCCCGATAACGATCCCAAGGGTGCGGGCTACCAGGTGCTGCAAGCCAAGATCGCGGTCGGGCGCGGGGGGTATCTGGGGCAAGGGAGCTGAGAAAGGGACGCAGACGCAGGGAGCTTTCATTCCCATTCCGCATGCCGATTTCATCTTTGCCGCCTTCAGTGAAGAGCATGGGTTTGTGGGCGCGGTTTTTGTGCTGCTGCTATACTTCCTCATATTGATGCGTTTGATTCAAAACGCTCAAACAGCCGCAGACCTGCCCGGCTCCCTGATTATCATGGGCATCGTGGCTGTGTTGACCTTCCAGATTGCGGTCAACGTAGGCATGGTCATCGGCTTTATGCCAGTCACCGGAATCCCTTTACCGTTAATGAGTTACGGCGGATCCTCGGTGTTGTTTACCTTCCTGGCGCTGGGCGTGGTGATGAACGTACGCATGCGCCGGTTTGTAAACTAAACGTGCTCCGGTGCCAAGGCCCGGAGGCAAGATTGCACGGCAACACCCTCTTGGGGATCGCCGGGATTTCCGGACCACAAGAGCAAAGATTGTAAGTACTTACAGCATCGTCAAAGATGTCTGGCCCTTAGACCCTGTTGGATTCAGCCGCATCAATGAGATTCGGCAGATTCGACGAGGAGGCTCGGCGCACAGCGTTGAAGAGGATGCAAAATCCGGCCAAGGTCCTGGTGGACCGCGCGCCGGGCAGGATTGGGTTCAATGAGCACGCAGAGACGGGCAAACCGGATATCCCCAGCGACCGAGGTTGATCGCGCGGGCATTCGGCGTCGCTGGTTTCGAGGCCGCGGGGGACGCACGGGGATTTCGATTCCTGAAATGCGGACCGGCAGCTTACTCGCCAGCGCAGTCGCTCCACCCCAGCGGCAGGAAACTGTTGTCTGGGGCCCCGGGATAACGGCCCCGCTTATGTCGATCCTCTGGTTGGCATGGGCCTGGTTGTGCAGTTGCGACGAAAAGTCGCAGGCATCAACCTTCAGGGTGGCCACAAACTCTCTGCTATCGGATCACTGTTTCGAAACGTTTGCCGGACTCGGAAGTCTCTCCGGTTCGCCGCCCCGCGATGGGGCAGGCAGCCGCAGGCTACCGGTCCCGCAGGCCACGCACAGGTCATCCCTTCCGCACATTCCCGTTCTACCCGTCCGCGCGCATCTCCACCCCACCTTGCCGCAGGCCCCAGCAGGCGAAATCCGCTGGGCGGAAAGGCACGATGGCAAAAGAGATTTGTATTTCCAGCACGCCGCATGAGACGCGGCTTGCAATTCTAGAAGACGATCAACTCGCGGAAATCTACTACGAACGCGAAAACGAGTACACCCTGGCGGGTTCGATTTATAACGGACGCGTCACGCGTGTGCTTCCCGGCATGCAGTCGGCATTTGTCGACATCGGACTGGAGCGCGACGCCTTCCTCTACGTCACCGACTTCCTGGAAATGGAAGACCAGGAAGAGACCGACGAGCTTGAAAAAGCTGCGGTCAGCGGCGGCAACCAGCCGCCGCGTGAAGTGCGCCACACCAATGGGCAGGACCGCAGTGGGCAGGATCGCGGTGGACAGGATCGCGGCCAACGCGGCGGTCGGCCCGATCAGCGACAGGATCGCGAGAGCCGGCCGACCGTCGAAATTACGTCGGAATCCGAGCGACGCAGTGTTTGCTGCACCCGGTGCAACGGCCGAAGACGGCGAGGCTCCTCAGGAATCCGACGAACAAGGCGCGAAACGCTGGCGCGGACGCCGGCGCCGTCGTGGAGGCCGTGGCGGCAGCAATGTTTCGGCAGCCCCGGCAGAGAGCCAGGAGTTCATCGAGACCCATGTGAACGAGACCGCCGAGCCCGAACCGGAAACGGCTAGCGAGATCCGGGCTTCGGCCGCTCCTTCGCGCGGTGCACGGACAGAACGCGCGCCAGAGCCCTTTGTGTTCCCGGGCGAATCGCTCAGGAAGTATGGCGGCACTCCGGCAGAGTCGGCGGAGAAGCCGGCATTTGAGGTTCCTGCGCAGGTTCGACCGGCGTCCACGTACAAGCCAGCCACTCTCATCGAGTCGCCAATTGTGTGGGACGGCAGCGGCTTGCTTCCGGGGGAATCGCTTTCGCGACACCGGAATCGTCAACCTGAAACTCCCGTTGCGGAGGAGCACTCTTCGAGTGCGTTCGTACCGGAAGCGGATAACGGCTCAGCTGACGAGATTGAAGAAGAGGAATTCGTCGAGGAGACTGACCTCTGCTCCATCCGCGCACGAAGTTGAGCCGATGGAATCGAGGAAGACGACATGGAGGAGGAGAGCTTTGAAGCTGCCTCCAGCGGGTCGCATTCCCACTCGGTTCTAGGTGAGCCTGTTGCGGAGCCGGCGCACAGCGATGCTATCGAGCCCGTGATCGGAGCTTCTTCTGATCAGCACGCAGGGTTTGAAGCGGAGAGCGCACACAATACGCCCGAAGAAAACGAGAGCACGGAATTCGAGGGCGATCGCAGCGCTTCGCATAATGTCGATCCGTTGCCGCCGGTGGATTTCCGGCTCTTTGGTCTTGGCGGCAAGAAGAAGAAGTCGGACGAAGAGCCGCCGCTAGCAGCCCGAGGAAGAAATAAAACCAGCAGCTAGATCCGGTGGTTTCAACATTTTCGCCTGGCAGCGGGCTGGTTGAGGAAGAGCTGATCGAGGGCGAGGAGTACGACACTCCGCATCATCACCACAAGACGGACGAGCATGATCTGGATGACTACGAGGAAGAGGAAAAGCTTCACACGCAGATTCGCTCGGGCGAACTGGGCGAGATGCTGCAGGAAGCGCACCTCGACCATCGCATCCAGATGAAGTTTGAAGACAAGAACGGCGAAGAGGGTGAAGAGACCCTCGAGGGCGAGGACGAGGAAGAAGAAGGCAACCGCCGCCGGGAGCCAACCAGCTGCCGACGGTCAGACTCCGCAGCGCCGCGATCGTGGCGGACGCGGACGCCGTGGACGTGGAGATCGCGGAGACCGCAGCGGACATCGGCCAGGAGATCGCGGACGCCAATCACGCCGTTCGGCGCAGACCTCGGACCTGCCGATCATCTCCGATCTGTTGAAGCCGGGGCAGGAAATCCTGGTGCAGATTGCGAAGGAGCCCATCGCGAAGAAGGGCGCTCGCATCACCAGTCACATCGCGCTGCCGGGACGGTTCCTCGTATTCATGCCGACAGTCTCGCATGTGGGCGTGAGCCGCAAGATCGCGTCCGACGAAGAGCGCCAGCGGTTGAAGCGAATTTTGACGCACGAGCGCGGCGATGCTTCGGGCGGATTCATCGTGCGCACCGCGGCGGAGGGCGCTTCAGAAGAGGAGTTGCGTGCCGATCTTCGCTTCCTGATTCACCTGTGGAATGACATCAAGCAGCGTTCGGACGATTCGAAGTCGCCGGCTCTGATCTATCACGACCTGTCACTGATCGAGCGCATTCTGCGCGACCAGGTCAGCTCGAACTTCTCGTCGATCTGGGTCGACTCCGAAGCCGATTACGAGCGCATCGTGCGATTCCTGAATCGCTTCTCGCCATCACTGGTTCGCCGCGTGAAGCTGTATACCAAGGAGACTCCGCTCTTTGAGCACTTCGGCATTCAGGACGAAATCTCGAAGGCGCTGCGTTCGAAGGTGTGGCTGAAGAGCTGGTGGATCGATCGTGATCAACCAGACGGAAGCGCTGGTCGCGATCGACATCAACACCGGCAAGTACGTCGGCAAAACGGCCCGGCTCGAAGACACGATTCGTGAAGACCAACCTCGATGCGATTCCGGAGATCGTTCGGCAGATTCGTCTGCGCGATCTGGGCGGCATCATCGTAATCGACTTCATCGATATGGATGAGCGCAAGAATCGCTTCAAGGTGATGGCGGCTCTTGAAGAGGCGCTGAAGAACGACCGCGCGCCAACCAAGGTTCTGCAGTTTAACGACTTTGGACTGGTGGCGATCACCCGGAAGCGCGTGAAGCAGTCGCTGGAACGCACGCTGTCAGTTCCCTGCCCAACTTGCCAGGCGACCGGCATGGTGAAGAGCCCGGCCACGGTTTGCAACGAGATCTACATCGAATTGCGCAAGATGAAACGGCACTTTGAGAGCGCGGATGTGATGCTGCGCGTGAATCCGGAGACCGTGAAGGTACTGAAGGCCAATAACGGAAGCTGGATCAACGAGTTTGAGGAACTGATCGGCAAGAACATCCTCATCAAGAGCGATCCGACCCTGCACCCGGAGCAGTTCGACATTCAAGGGTAGGATTCTCGATTTTCGTTCTTTCAAGACTGAAGGCCGGAGGTGACTCCGGCCTTTCGTTATCTGCGGGTTGGAAGCAACTTTGATCTTCAAATGGAGTCTAAGTGCATACTGGGACAGTTTGATGTTCCCCATACAAGACATTTAATTTTCGCGAGGTACAGAGATGACTTCAGATCGCTGTCTGACCCTTTTCAGGCACACGACCCTGCTGTGTGCAGCGCTTGCCCTTTCACTCGGCTCTGCAAGCGCCCAGGTCTCCACGACTCCGGATTCCTCGAACTCTGTCGCTGCTTCTTCGTCAGAATCCAGCTCGAATGCTCTCCAACTCGACGATGCCGGTATGCCGGGTTCAGCCGCGCTGCCAGCATCTCCAGCAGCGAACGGATCTGGCGGCGGGCAGTACGATAACAAGTCTCACGGCGGCGGTGGCGGCGGAATCATGAGCCACATGACATATGAAGCCGGTGGCGGATTCAATGCGCCAACCAGCGACTCCGCACCCTACATCACGTGGGGCTGGAATTTCACTCTGGGCGCCGGATACCGCTTCGACAAACACTTCGCCCTCAATTTGGAGTACCAATTCCTTCACAGCAAGTTGCCTGGCGCGATCATCGCCCAGGCCGGAGCAACGGGTGGCTACGCTCACATCTGGTCATTCACGCTTGACCCTGTCTACGAGTTCAACCCAAGGAGTGCGATTACTTTCTACGGAGTCGGCGGGGGCGGTTTCTACCGCAAGGTCACGAGCTTCACTGATCCACAGCTGGCCCAATACTGCACATATTTCTACTGCGGCGTTGTGACCCAGAACGTGGTTGTGGGGCACTTCTCAAGTAACCAGGGCGGGTGGAGCATCGGCGGCGGCATTTCGCACCGGTTCGCCGGCTGGCAAGGCGATGGCAAGATGAGGATCTTTGCCGAGGCGCGCTACCTCGATGTGTTGACGCCCCCGGTGACAACGCAACCGAACGGTTTGGGCACCACCACGGTAGGCGAGGATACCAAAATCATTCCGGTAACGTTCGGAGTGCGCTTCTAACTTAGACCTGGCTGCAGTATTGATCAACATGAGGCCGCTCTGCCGAGAGGACATTCGACAGGGCGGCTTTCTATTTATGCAATCTGGATGGCAGAGAATTCTGAACCTAGAGCACACCGAGAAAGCGCAAACGAACCAGTCCACCGGCGAGTACGCCCAATGGCGTCAAGGCAACCAGCATGAGCACGTACCAGACGGGCTGCTGTCCACGCTGCTGCAGAGCGCTGAGCGCGGCGAGGAGCAACACGGTGATGGCCAGTGCCAGCACGTGGATCAGCGGATTCTTCTCGGCTATCCAAGCGGTGACGTAGCCTCCGGCGGCGGCGGCCAGAAATGAATAGCCGACATTGACAAAGACATAGGCGGGATTCGGTTTTTCACGTCGCGCACTTGGACCGGTGTCCAGTTTGCCGGATTCTCCGACCCAACCGGGAGTGAGCTTCTGGAGCAGCGCCGTGATCAACATGACGAGCACGGCCATGGTTGCGAATCCGCTGGCGAGCGCGAGAAATGCGTGGAGAACTACCATGGTTTCCTTGGTTCTTCAGTAGGAGTGCCGACCTGATCGCGCTCGATGCGGGCAAGAAACATGCGTGCAAGACGCGGCTCGCCGGGATGGCTCTCGCCATGCATCGAACACAGATCGAGGAACTCGTCGCAGAGCGCGTTCCGCTGCTCCTGCTGCGCGAAGATGTTCTGCAGCGCGAGAGCCAGTTCGCGGAGCCGGGCAGCTTCGGGCCACACAAGCTCATGCTCATCGTCGCCGGTGAGTTCAAGATCGGAGAATAGCCCGCGGCGGCCGTGCGCGCATTCTTCGAGACAAGCCAGCAGCTGCTCGGAGAATACGCGGCTCAATGTGTCGAGTTGATCCTGTTGTATAGCGTCGTGGGGTTCCATACTTGCTACTCTTTAGCCTCCGCGACTCACGATACTCCATTCCGCTCGCCTGACCCGACGAGCATCGATCGAATGAATCAGCAACTCGCGGAACTCTGTATCGAGTTTCGCGAATTGCTGGGCTTTTGATTCTGTCTCGTCTGCCATTTCCGGTTCTGCACCTCAGGGGCTAAAGCCCAATCAGACTGCCGCTTTTTCGGCACGACTAAACAGCTTGGTGAAAAACGCTCTGTTTTGTCGGCTGTGGTTTGGCCGAGTCGTGGTTTTCGACCGCCAGCGGGCGGGTTGTTGGGCTGATATTTTGCCTCTTCTTGCCGTTTTCGCGGCCAGCAGAGACACGTCTCCCGGCTCAGGCCTGGGCTTGAATCGGAATCAGATTGCTCATGCGCAGCAGGTTGTGCGCGGCTGCCACCAACTGAAATAGCCAGTCCACTCGCTTCAAGCCGCGCAGCTTGGTCTGTCGCAGCCGGTCCTGCTTGATCCAGCCGAACACCTTCTCCACCAGCTTGCGCTTTCTCCACCAGCTTGCGCTTCCTCTGGCTCACGGCCAGGCCTGGATCGCTGCGTTCGCCCTCCGTCAGCCAGTTGGGCCACTTCGGATTGGGCGCGTACTCGGCTACGTGCGGCGCCACCTTCTCGCCGCGCAGCGTGCTCACGAACGTCTCCTCTTGATAGCTCTTGTCGGCCCCCAGCGTCATGCGCTTTCCACGTCTCAGCCCCTTCAGCATCTTCAGGGCCGCATGTCGCTCAGCCGCATTGCCCGCCTCGCTGGCCATAGCGGCCACCACAAGGCCGTTGCGGTTTTCCGTAATCACGTGCCCCAGATAGCTCGGCACCACCGCAGCCGGAGCTGCTCTTGCGATACAACCGTGCCTCCGGGTCCGTGGTCGACTCGTGTGTGTCGCGCAGCAGCTTGCGACCTCGCGCACCGGTGCCGCGATTCGGCGGATCCACCTTCTCCTTGAAGCTGCGCCGGCTGGCCCAGGCTTGCAACAGCGTGCCGTCCACCGTAAAGTGCTCCTCGCTCAACAACTGTTGGCCGCGCGCCTGATCGATCACTGCCAGCAGCAACTGCCGACTCGCTTCGCCTGCGATTAGACGCTCCCTGTTCTTGCTGAACACCTTCCCGTCCCACACTGCCTCGTCCATCTCCAGGCCCACAAACCAGCGATACAAAATGTTGAAGTCGATCTGCTCCATCAACTGACGCTCCGAGCGGATCGAGTACAGAATCATCAGCAACTGCGCCCGAAGCAAACGCTCCGGTGCAATCGACGGACGGCCCGTCTCGGAATAAACCTCATCGAAGACTGAGCCCATCGTCTTCAGCGCCCGGTCTACCATTGCACGGATCCGCCGCATCGGGTGATCGGCCGGTATCCGCTGTTCCATCGTTACATAACTGAATATCGCTGACTGCTGCTTGTCGTCGCTGCGCATACAAACTTCTTAATCCAAATGCCTGTGGAGAAAAAGTGACTCCCTTGAGACTTTTTCACCAAGCTGGGAAGTCGTGCCCTTTCACATGGCACCTTTCTTGGCGCCAGATCATTGTTCACCGTTCACTGTTCACTGAACACTGTCCTTTCATTGCTGCTTCAACTTCTTCGGCGGTGTGCGGCAGGTCGGCGTTGAGATCGAGAAGCTTGCCGTCAGGCAGCACCAGGAAATCACACTCGATGCGCACACCCAGCTTCTCCTCGGGGATGTACACGCCGGGCTCAATGGTGAAGACCATGCCCGGCTTCAGAACCGCGGGATATTGCGCGGGATCGTGGACATCGATGCCGACCATGTGGCCGAGGCCATGCAGCCAGTATTTGCCAAGGGGCTGGCCGTGCAGGTCCTTGCCGTGGGTGTTGATGTAGTTGTAGGCCACTGCATCGAGCGTGTCGGGATCGCGGTGGCTGAAGTCGTTGATCTTCGACTTGCCTGCGACAAATGCATCGATGGCGGCCTTCTGTGCTCCGAGTACGACGTTGTAGATCTCGCGCTGGCGCGCTGTGAAGTGGCCGTTGGCGGGAACAGTGCGCGTGATATCAGATGCGTACATGGAGTACTCGCATGCAGCGTCGACAACGACAACGTCGCCATCCGCGATGGTAGCGGAGTTCGCGGAATAGTGGAGGGTCGTCGAATTGATTCCGGTGCCGACAATCGGCGCATAGGAGGGCCGCTCGCAACCCTGTTCAAACCAAGCGGCCGTCATTTTTCCGGCAATCGTCCGCTCGGTGACGCCGGGCTTTACGGACTTCATCATCTCTTTCTGCGCGGCAATTGAAGCCGTCGAGGCTTTCTTGAGCAGTTCAATTTCGCCGGCGTCCTTCACCTCGCGAAGCGGAGTCGTCAAGGCCGTCACATCGTGTCCGGCGGGCGCTGCGGAGCCGAGGGTTGCGGCGGTATATCCGAGAAGGGATTCGGCAGGCTTGACTCCCGGTTGCGTCCACACGCTGAATGCAACTCTGCGATCGTCGGCGATGAGCTTGTTCAGGTCGACGGCGAGGTTCGCCATGGGCTCAACATTGTCGACACCGGTGGCCCTGGTCACGTCCGGCGTTGCCGCGTCCATCTTTGCGCCGGTGTACGTTTCCATGCGCAGATTGCGAGTGGGCAGGAAGAGGATTTCCTTGTAGTCGCGCGCATGCGCTGCCTGGCCGGGACGCTCGGGCTCATTGGTTGGGCCGATAATCAGCAACGCTGCGCCTGGCTCGTTCCAGCCTGTCAGGTAGTAGAAATCTGAGTCCTGGCGATAGGGATCGAAGTCGAGGACCGGCTCTTCCGCAGCGAAGAGGATGGCAACTCCGCCGCGCAATGCGGTGCCGAGCTCAACGCGACGTGCGTGGTAGTCACTGGCGGGCTGCTTTTCGAGGGCCTGGGAAGTGGGGAACGCGAAGGCAACTAAAAACAAGGCCAGGGCAACGAGCCGGAAAATCTTCATTACGTTATTGTCGCGCGGGGCAGTCGCATGGCGCAAAACAGAAAAACTGCGCTTGTCTTGATCTTGCGACGTGGAGAGCGGGTGCTGCGCGACAGCTAGAAGGCGACAACGATGGCGCCGTCGGGGATCTGTTCTGCCTGCTCCTTGCTCAGTCGCGCTTCTTCTTCATCGAGCATCTGGAGAAACACGCGAGCGGGAACGGGACGTCCGAAGAGCCATCCCTGCGCATGGATGCTCTGCTTACTCGCAGCGAAATAGTCGGCCTGGGCCCGTGTTTCGATGCCCTCCACGACGACTCGCAGCTTGAGCGTCTCCGCCATCGTAAGGATCTGCGGCAGGATGGAGACCGTGACGGCGTCTGTGCCGATTGCCTTGGTGAACACCTTGTCGATCTTGATTGCGTCGACCGAGAGGTCGTGAAGATAGGCCAGGCTCGAGTAGCCGGTACCGAAGTCGTCGATAGCGACGTAGTGGCCATTCTGACGGAGGCGGAGAATGGTGTTTTTTGCCACCTGCTGCCGGGCAGTGTAGCTCTCGGTGATTTCGATGCCGAGATTGCGGGGCGAGACCTCGGCATCGGTGAGGGCGCCCTCGACCATGGGCAGAAATTCGCTGTCGGCAAGGTCCGATGCGGTGATATTCATATTGATGCGAAATGTTGAACGTGCACGCATGGTCGCTCCGAAGTCGCGCAGTGCATGGCGCAGCACGAGTTTCGTGATCTCGGCCAACGAAGCCTCGATCCTCGGCGATTTTCACGAAGACGATCGGGACTCACCGCATTCTTGTATTCGTCGGTCCAGCGCACCAGGGCTTCGGCCTCGACGATATTACCTGTGGCAAGATCGACAATGGGCTGATAGACCACGGTGAGAGCGTCGGCTCGAATCGCGCGAATCAATTGCTGCTCCACGCTCTTGTTGTGACTGTAGAGCAGGGGGAACAGCAATCCGATGAGACGCGCCTGAAACCGCACCCAGCGCGACGGAGCCCATCGAGTAACCGCGGGTGATCGCCAATGCATCGGGAATCCCGATATAGGCGGTCATGCAGGTTTCGCCGTCTGTTGAGCAGCGCGTGGCGTAAAGGGTATCGCCTACCTGCGCCCTGCCTTCCCGCATCAGATGTTCTGCTTGACGTTTGCAGCTTCGCCCAGCATCTGCTCGGCCTGGTGGGTAGGCGCATCCACGGCAGTTCGCAGTGAAATGCATGGGCGGAGCTTCAAGCGAAGACAGATTGTAAGGGTTGTAGACGATGAACGAATCTCCCAGCTGCACCGAGATCACATCCTGGTCGTCGACGCGAAACGGAGCGAAGGTTCTTGTAGATTTTCGTTCCATCCGTGCGGACGATGTTGGGGGTGTATTGCGCTTCTGCGAGTTCGGTTCGGCCCGATGTCGTGGAGCATTCGATTCTTCCATCGCGCATTCGGCCGGCGGCCTTCAGGAATTGTGATTGGAAGATGAGCTGCCGAAAGTATTCGATTTCGGTATCGGAACAGAAGGCGTAGGGCGAGGTATTCATCGTCGCCAGGATGGCGCGCGACTCGGCGGAAGAGGTGACGCTCTCTAGCAGAATTCGATTTGCAAAATGGTCCAGCCGGGCTTCGACCTGGCGAAGGGCAAGTGCGTGACCCAGCAGGTATCCGCACAGCGCACCCGCCGCGGCCAGAAAGATCGTCGAGACAAATGTGACGATAACGCGCTGGATGAGAGTGCGCATGGCTTAAGCTCGTTGATTATTCAGATTGATCGAGGTCAAAGACTGCTCCCCAATAGTGGTAATCCGATACCCCGGGGGTGCCAGTGCCATAAACTGATGATTGTAATGAATTATCCAACGTTACTTTGGTGTGTAAGCCTCAAATTGATGATCGGAGGGGGGTTACAACCTAAACGCAAGGAGCTACGCAGCTGGGAATCGTGTTTCTTAAGGTTGAAGGCGTCAGGCGATTCTACATGATTGCGGGCCCTTTGGGCCGGACGCGGAGCTGGATGGTGTTTGCAGGGGGCGGAAGGTCATTGCTACCGAAGAAGTCACCTGCAAGCGGATTATCGCTGGCACCGACGCGGCTGGCATTGAATTTCCGCACAAATTCGCCGTATGCTGGTATTGCAGACGAGTTTGTCCGCCTGAGTTGCCGTGAGTATGCCGGCTGGCGGAGAGATGAGTGGGCTTACAGCCCACTTTTTATTTGGCGCAAATTTCTCCCGGAATACGGCCGCTGATTTTGACCGGGAGCCCCTTGGTTGAGGGGCCAGCGGGCGGGCTTCGATGCATGGCAGCAAAGCTGGACGAAATTCGGATAGCAGCGCAGCGAGTGGCCGCATCCCATGGGCTGGATGTGGTGGATGTGGAACTTGCCGGACCGGCTAAAGAACGTGTTTTGAGGGTTTTTCTCGAGAAGAACGCCGAGGGCCGGGCATCGACTGAAGGCAGAGATCGCGGCAGGGGTTGAAGGACTTCCCGAGCGGCTGGTGGAAGGCAAGTTGAGTGTGGAGCAGCTTTCCGGCGTCACCCACGAGGATTGTGCGGCGTTCAGCCGGGATTTTGGCGTTCTGCTGGATGTGGAAGACCTGGTTCCCGGGGCAGAGATACACGCTTGAAGCCAGTTCCCCGGGGCTGGATCGCAAGTTGACAAAGCCGGAAGAGTTTCAGCGGTTTGCCGGATGCCTGGTGAAGGTGCAGACATTCGAGCCGATTCGCAATAACCGGCACTGGAGAGGGCGGCTGCTGGCGGGTGCGGGACAGAGCATCGCACTCGATCTCGCTGCCGTGCATCAGAACAGCAAGAGCCGCAAAGCCGGCGTGGACACGGTGGAGATCGCTCTGGACAATATTGAGAAAGCGGAGCTGATTCCGGAAATTTAGGCACGGCCTGCGAGTGCGGCATCGGGAGGCGGAAATCGCACAGCCTCCTCAACAACAATCCAACGGTGCAACAGGTCCGGGGATCGGACGGTCGCCGGAAACAACCCGAGAGAGTAAGAAGAGTATGGCCAGCGCTTTGTATCAAAGTATCGAACTCCTGAGCCGCGAGAAGGGCATCGAGCCCGAGATCGTGGTCGGCGCCGTGGAAGAGGCGATCGCCCTTGCCACGCGCAAGTACTACAAGACCCAGGAAAACATGCGCGGAGAGCTGAACAAGGAAACGGGCGAGATCACCGCCTACATCTACAAGACGGTTGTGGCCACCGACGATGAACTCGAAGACCCGGTGAACCAGATCACGCTGGAAGAAGCCAACGAGCTTGCGCCCGGGCGTCGAAGTGGGCAGCGAGATCCGCATGTACCGCGATACCAGCCCGCTGGGCCGCATCGCCGCGCAGCTTGCCAAGCAGGTGATCTTCCAGAAGGTGCGCGAAGCCGAGCGCGACACGGTATTCAACGAGTATGCGCATCGCGAAAAGGAAGTGCTGAACGCGACGGTCAAGCGCATCGAAGGCCAGGACGTTATCTTCGACCTGGGCAAGGCCGAAGCGCGCTGCCCCAAGCGCGAGCAGTCGCGCCTCGAGCAGTTCACCATCGGCGAGCGCGTGCGCGTGGTTCTGCTCAAGGTGGACCGCGCCGCCAAGGGGCCGCAGGTCATCGTCTCGCGCGCCGCGCCGGAGCTGGTGTCAGAACCTGTTCCAGTCGGAAGTGCCGGAGATCTACGACAACACCGTGGTCATTCGCGCCATTGCGCGCGAAGCCGGCGAGCGCACCAAGATTGCCGTTCAGTCCCGCGACAAGGACGTGGACCCGGTAGGCGCTTGCGTCGGCATGAAGGGCATGCGCGTGCAGTCCATCATTCGCGAACTGCGCGGCGAGAAGATCGACATCATCGAATTCAGCGAAGAGATTACGACCTTTGCTGAGAAGGCTCTGCAGCCGGCCAAGGTCAGCCGTGTTTCCATCACCGACCTGACGGACAAGCAGCTCGAAGTCATCGTCGATGACACGCAGCTTTCGCTGGCCATCGGCAAGAAGGGCCAGAACGTGCGGCTGGCGGCCAAGCTGCTGGGCTGGAAGATCGACATCAAGAGCGAGGAAGAGAAGCGCCAGGAAGTGGAGCAGCAGATGCAGGCTCTCACCGGCGGGCCTTCGACTCCGATCGAGCAGGTTACCGAGCTGGGCGAAGGCATTATCCAGAAGCTGGTTGCTGCCGGCATCACCACGGTGGAAGTCGTCTGGCCGACATGACGCCGGAGCAGCTGGAAGAGATTCCGGGCATCGGCGAAAAGACGCTGGAACGCATCAGTGTTGCGGTTCGCCACTACTTCGGCCACTTTGAAGAGGGCGAAGAAGGCTGAGGCGTCCGAGGGCGCAGGCGAAGCTGGAGCGCCGGAAGTAGAAGGCATCGACGAGCCTGCGGCGCTGACGGCAGCGGCAGATACGGGCAAGCTTTCGGAAGGCGAGTCGGAAATTGAGACCGCCGAAGCTGTTGCCGGAACCGCGGAAGCGGAGCTGGAAAATTCGCAGGAAGTGCTGGAAGAGGCGACCGAAGATCGAGGACACGAAACTGCCGGAAGAACTTGCGGTCGACAACGTTGCCGGCGCCGACGAAGGAATCGAAGAGAACGAGAGCGGAGAATGAAGAGGGCGGCGCATAGTATGCGTCGCGCTTTTCAACTGCCATTCAAGAGATAATGGTGGTAACGTAACGAGCCAATGCCATGAGGTAGCTATGAGCGACTAACGGGCTTTGGGCAGCACATTCTGAAAAGAGGCGGATGAGTAAGGTTCGAATTAACGATCTCGCGCGCGAGATGGAAGTCAAGAGCCGTCAGATTCTTGACGTGCTCGGGGAACTCGGCCTGGGTGAGGGCAAGACCCACTCCAGTTCGATCGAAGATCACGAGGCCGAAAAGGTTCGCGCGCACTTCCAGCATGGGCGCCAGGGCGAGCCACGCGCGGCGCCGGGTCATCGCGCGCTGCCCAGGCCATTGCACCCAAGATCGATCTCTCCCACGTCTCCAAGCCCGGCGACGTGATGAAGGCCATTCTGGCCAAGAAGCAGGAAGAGGAAGCCGAGGCCCGCAAGAGCCATGTACCGCCGAGCAAGGCGGCCGCCCCGGCTGCGCCGAAGGCTCCGGCAAAGCCCGCGCCTCCGGTCGTTTCGGTTGCAGCGCCGCCAGCGGCCCCCGCGCGGCCTGAGCCGCGCAAGATTGTGCCGCAGCCGCGGCCTGCGCCGGCGATTGTTCCGCCCGCAGCTCCGGCCATTGCGTCGAAACCGCCGGCCGGAGCCGTTGTGGCCAAGGCTCCTGCAGGAGCAGCCCCTGCGCGTCCAGTTGTGACGGTTGTTCCGCCCGCTGTGGTCGTGAAGCCGCCGGTGACGCCAGCAGCCGGAGCTACGCAGCCCAAGCCTGCCGAGCCCGCGTCTGCAGCCGGCAAAGCCCGCCGCACCCAAGGCAGCCGCGCCCGTTGCGGCGCCACCGGCAGCGCCGCCTGTGCACGAAAAGATCCGAAGCTGCAGCCGCTCCGCCAGCGCCACCAGTTGTCGAAGCACCGGCTGCGGCGGCTGCCGAGATCGCGGCGAAGGCGAAGGAAGCACCTGCCGCAGCGAGTCGCAGCGTCCGGCAGAGCCGAAGACTCCCGGCGGCACATACGCCGGAAGCGCCTCGTGCGCCTGAGCGTCCCGCGGTCGCTCCGCGACGCGTGGTGATGCCGCAGACTGGCCCGCGCCCGGTGTACAAGGCGCCCATCGTCGTCGCCAGCCCGCTCCTCCACCTGCACAAGGCTGGAGTCATTCAGCGCGGCAAACCGATCTTCGATCGCCGGCCGACAGGAGCGCCCGGCGGCGGCTATCAGCAGCGCCCACCCGGGCCCGGCGCCCCCGGACAATTCCCCGGCGGCCCGCGTCCCAAGCATCCCACCCGCACCGGATTTGCCGGACCCGGCGGACCCGGCGCGCCCGGCGGACGTCCCGGATTTGGCGCACGCCCCGGCTTTGGCGCTCCGCGTCCCGGCGGCTTTGGCGGCGCGCGTCCTGGCGCCGGCGGCGCTCCGCCAACCGGCGAAGCACCGCGTCCGCAGCGCGCACCTCAGAATCGCGCCCGCCGCGGCGGCCAGCAGTATCCCAAGACCAAGGAAGGCCCGATGAAGGGCTTTGTGCCGCCGCCGCGTTTTGGCGGGGCCACACAGTTCAGCAATGAGCCGCTGCCCATCACGCGCGAAATCACCGTGACCGAGGGCATCAGCGTAAAGGACCTGGCCGAGAAGCTCGAAATCCGCGCCAAGGACCTGATCGCCACCCTGCTCATGCGCGGCGTCTTCGTCACCGTCAACCAGTCGCTCGACGCTGAGATGGTGAAGGACGTCGCCGCCAAGTTCGGCGCCGGCGCCACCGTCATCAGCTACGAAGAAGAGATCGCGAACCAGGCCATCGAAGAGGTTCTCGACAGCCGAGAAATACCGACGAGCTTGAAGTTCCGCGTGCGCCGGTCGTCACCGTCATGGGCCACGTCGATCACGGCAAGACCTCGCTGCTCGACGCCATTCGCGAGACCGACGTGGCGGCAGGCGAAGCCGGCGGCATCACGCAGCACATCGGCGCCTACAAGGTGAGGTTCACCAAGGAAGGCTCTCCGGCTTCCGGCCGCGAGATCGTCTTCCTCGATACGCCGGGCCACGAAGCCTTTACCCGCATGCGTGCGCGCGGCGCCAAGGTGACGGACATCGTCGTCATCGTGGTTGCAGCCGACGACGGCGTGATGCCGCAGACCCTCGAAGCCATCGACCACGCCAAGGCAGCCGAAGTGCCGATCATCGTGGCCGTCAACAAGATCGACAAGCCCGAAGCCAATCCCGATCGCGTGAAGAAGCAGCTCGCCGATCGCGGCCTGATTCCGGAAGAGTGGGCAGCCGGCGGCGAAGGCACCGTCTTCGTCGAAGTCTCGGCGAAGAAGCGCATGAACCTCGACCTGCTGCTCGAAATGATCTGCCTGGTCTCCGACATCAAGGCGCCCAAGGCCACGCCGGGACGCAAGGCTGTGGGCTCGGTGCTCGAAGCCAAGCTCGATCGCGGTCGCGGCGCTGTGGCCACGGTGCTGGTGCAGGATGGAACGCTGCACCTCAACGACAGCTACATCGTCGGCAACACCTTCGGCAAGGTTCGCGCCATGTTCGACGATCGCGGACGGCCGCTCGAAGAAGCCGGCCCATCGACACCGGTCGAAGTGCTCGGCCTCGAAGCCATGCCGGACTCCGGCGACACGTTCCTCGTGGTTGCCGATCGCGACAAGGCCAAGGGCATTGCGCAGTACCGCAAGATGAAGGAGCGCGAAGCGCAGCTTGCCAAGAGCTCGCGTGTCTCGCTCGAAGGACTGGCGGAGCAGATTCGCCAGGCCGGCGTGAAGGACCTGGCCGCTCATCATCAAGGGCGACGTGACCGGCTCGGTCGAAGTGCTGGCCGATTCGCTGGTCCGCATGTCGACCGAGAAGGTGCGCGTGAAGGTGATCCACTCCGGCGTCGGTTCCATCACCGAGAGCGACGTGCTGCTCGCCACCGCTTCCAACGCCATCATCATCGGCTTCAACGTGCGCCCCGAGCGCAAGGCCGCCGAACTGGCGCAGCAGGAAGGCGTCGAGATTCGCCTGCACTCGATCATCTACGAGTTGCAGGACGAGATGCGCCTCGCCATGCTGGGTCTGCTCGATCCCACGTTCAAGGAGAACTACGTGGGCCGCGCGGAAGTCATCAACGTCTTCCGCATTCCCAAGGTCGGCACCATCGCCGGCTGCCGCGTGCAGGATGGCGTGATCCGCCGCGACTCTGAAGTCAAAGTGATGCGCGGCGACGAGCAGGTCTTCAAGGGCAAGATCGGCTCGCTCAAGCGGTTCAAGGACGATGCCCGCGAAGTGACCAACGGCATGGAGTGCGGCATCGGCCTTGGCGGCTTCAGCGATCTGAAGGAAGGCGACCTGATCGAAGCCTTCTCCACAGAGAAGCTGGCCGCCGACCTGGGCGCTCTGACTTCAGCAAAAGCCTAGCCCCAAGAACAATAAAGAAAACGGCCCGCTTCTCACACGAGAGGCGGGCCTTTTCTTGCCTCCTGCATCGCATTCTTCTGAAGTGTAGTTTGCGGACGTTGCAACAATTCCTGTCTTCTGATGTGCAACGTTTTCTGCAGTTTATTCAAAACACACGCTATAACGTAGGCGCAACACGCAACCTCTTATCCCTGCGCCTCCGTCTTATAGGGTCTGCACGGTGCCAAATACGAAGGAGGAGAAGCATGTCTTCAGAGTTGAAGGGCAAGAAGATCGCTATTTTAGCTACGGACGGATTTGAACAGGCAGAATTGATCGATCCGCGGAAGGCGATGAGTAATGCCGGCGCCACGACTGTGGTGATTGCCCCGAAGAACGGCGAGATCAAGGGCTGGAACAAGAAAGACTGGGGGCAGGCAGTGAAGGTGGATCAGGTGCTCGCCGACGCCAATCCGAATAGCTACGACGCGCTCGTGCTGCCCGGCGGCGTGATGAATCCCGATAACTTGCGCATGGATCCGGCGGCGGTAAATTTTGTCCGCCTGTTTGTTTCAACGGGAAAGCCGGTTGCGGCGATCTGCCACGGAGGGAATCTAGCGGTGTCCGCCGCAAACAGGATTATTTACCGGTGCCTGTGAATGGGTTGAATTCGTAGAAAAAGGTTTCTTCAGAGGCTAAGGCCCAGGTCGTTTGGGCCGCTCACGACAGGACTGAAGAGGCTGCGGCACAAAACATCCCTCCGCGGCTAAAGCCAACGCCAATTTTGGCGGATTTATGCGCGGGTTGGAACCCCCGCCTCCCTCCGAATCGAGTTTTTCCGCAGCCTGCGAAGTCGTGCCCATTCAAAGCACGAACGACCGTCTGTGTGTCGGACACCGCTGGATCATTCCAGGACGCTTCAGGGGTTCGGTTCAGTTCGGCGTCGGACCGCTGATTTATCCTTCGGGGTGATGCCTCCGCAGCGCAAGACTCTCTCTATCGCCATGATCACGATGAACGAGGAGGCGAATCTTCCTCGCACGCTGGAAAGCGTGAAATGGGCCGATGAGATCATCGTGGTGGATTCGGGGTCGCGCGATCGGACGATCGAGGTCGCGCAGTCGTTTGGGGCGAAGACCAGCTATCACGCGTTTGGTGGGCACGGGGAGCAGAAGAATGTGGCGCTCGATCTGTGCGCCTGCGACTGGGTTCTGCTGCTGGATGCCGACGAGGTGCTGACGCCGGAGTTGCAGCGTGAGATTCGCGACCTGCTGGCGAGCGAGCCGAAGTTCGATGCCTATTGGATTCCGCGGCTGAACTTGTATTTTGGAAAGTGGATCCGGCATGGAGGATTCTATCCGGACCACAAGCTGCGGCTGTTCAAGCAGGGAGCGGCGCGGCTGAGCGAAGGAGTGGGGCCGCACTCGACGCCGCAATTCGCTGGGTCCAAGGGCGAGCTACGCGGCGACATGCTGCACTATGCCTATCCCACGATGGGCATCTATCTCGAACACATGAACCGCTACAGCTCAGAGATCGCACAACTCCTGCACAATCGAGGCAAGGACAGTCGGGGAGTGCTTGCGTTTTTGTGGAATGCGGTGGCGAACCCGGCGGCGACGTTTATCTATAACTACTTTTTCCGGCTGGGGTTTCTGGATGGGCGCGAGGGACTGATCCTGCATATCAACCACTCGGTATATATCCACTGGAAGTACATCAAGGCTTGGCGGCTGGGGCAGGGGAAAGGATAGTTCTAAGTTCACAGTTCCTGATGCAGCGTTTGGAAGACAAGCAGTGTCAACTGTGAACTTCGAACTCAGAACTGTGAACTGCTTTAGATGTGACAGCTGGCCTGGCCACGTTTTTCGAGGTACTTCTGGTGGTACTCTTCAGCGCGCCAGAAGGTTTGTGCAGGCTCGACCTTGGTGACGATTCGCTTGGCAAAGCGGCTGCTGGCAGTCAACTGTTCAATCTTGGCTTTGGCCTGTGCTTCCTGCTCGGGCGAGTGGAAGAAGATTGCAGAGCGATATTGTGTGCCCCAGTCGGGTCCCTGGCGGTTCACCGTAGTGGGATCGTGCAGGTTGAAGAACGCGTCCAAAATCTTCTCGTAACTGATTTTTTCGAGGTCGAAGTCCAGCTCGACGACTTCGGCGTGGCCGGTCTGATCGGTGCAAACGTCGCGATAGGTGGGCTTATCGAGCGTGCCGCCCTCGTAGCCGACAGCGGTGGCCGTAACACCGGGGATGGCGGCGAAGGCTGCTTCAACGCCCCAGAAACATCCCGCTCCAAATGTTGCTTTTTCGATGCTCATATCTATCAGATGCGCGAGCCCCAGGATTTGTTTCGACCGCTATTGCGATAGAATTCAGACTTTTGACCGGAGAAGATGGCAACTTTGGCACTCGCTACCCCGTGCAAGACTGCGTAAGCTAGGGATGGAAAAGATATGTCCGCAGCGCGGACAGCGCCACAGCATGAAGCGAAGATAGAGCACCAAAAACAGGAGGATAGCACCGATCAGGGGAAGAGGGCTGGTCTCACCTTGAGGGCCGGCGACGGTGATGAAGAAGGCCAAAGCGAAGACCGCAATGCCCGCCCACGCAAGCGCCCATCGACGGTCGTAGGCTTCCCAGGCATCGCGATACTTGATATTGGGGCGTATCTTCTTCACGCGAGCACGCTCTCCCTTGAATGTGGATCGGCTGGAATCACTTTTCTACATGCGATTTGAGGCGGGCGAGCGTCTGGCCCCACTGCCGGGAGACGGAGATCAAGTAAGCCTGAAGGCCGTCGAGGGGCTCGGGATCGAATTGGAAGAGCCGTTCGCGGCCGGCGTGGGAACTGCGGACGATGCCGGCGCGCTCGAGGACGCCGAGGTGCTTGGTGATGGCCTGGCGAGTAAGCTTTGAGTCGTCAGCGAGTTGCGAGATGGAGCAGGGTTCGCCAGAGCAGAGCCGGGCGACCAGCGCCAGTCGGGTTTTGTCGCCGAGCGCGGCAAAGACGCGTGCCCGGGCCTTTGGTTTGGCGGTGATGCGCTTAAGGATTTTGTGTGACATGGCTCTCGATATTCTTCATCTGTTCGGTCCAGCCGCCGTCGTTCCGGCGGAATGCCTCGGGGCGCCAGTCAGCGGGAATGCCGTCGAAGCCGGACTCAGTGAGTACGAGCAGTGTACCTGCTGGAATCGGCTCGAGCCGGAATTCAACCAGAGTACGAGGGGCGTTGGAGTAATCCGCAGGCTTGTCAGTCTTTTCGAAGGATCTGACGTGGAGCCAATAAAAGGAAAAGAGGCGTTCGGGTTCCATCTTTTCGATGCGAGCTTCCCATGTGATGTGTTCGTAACCCGGATAGGTGATCTGGCCGCGGGAGAAGTGGCCGGGGACGAACTGGTCATCCAGTTTTACCTTGAACCACTGGCCGAACTCGCGATGGTCGGTGAGGGAACGCCAGACGCGCGATACCGGAGCCTTGAGCTCGACGCGTTTTTCGATTTTATCGGACTGCATAAGCAACCTCAGGGTTGCATAATATCTAGATTTCATCGAATATGCAACCCGATGGTTGCATATTTGATGAGAGCGAGATAGGAGGTGATGACTTAGCAAGTTAGCGGCGCTTTGCGCGTCAGCGAGTTAGCAGGTCAGCGAATCAGCGAAGCCAGCACTTCGTCAACAATCTACGATTCAGTCTGGGGAGGTGCTGGTCAGGTTATAAATCAGGCCGTAGATGTCGCGCATAAAGCAGCGCGGGAACTCCGGCTCCTCTTTGACCACTGTGCACCCTCTCGCCAGGAGACGACGTTTGGCCGCTTCCACGCTATCCACCGTCACTTCGAGAACGGGGCCGAGCAGCGGGCCCTGCTCGATGAAGAGATTGATGTGGCGGCCTTGAAGGCAGATCATCTTCGCCTCTTCGCCCGTGACTTCGAAGGCAAGGTTGTCGACGTAGAAGGCTGCGGCGCTCTTGGGGTCGGGTGCCTGGATCAAAATGTCACGACTGAATGTATTGGCCATGCGGGCTTCCTTACCGCCGCAAAGATCGGTGCGGGCGAATCAGATCTGGTCGGACCAATCTAGCATGCGATGCGGAGGTACTGCAGCACACAGGGAGCAGTACCGAGGCATCAGCTTCGCTTCTTTCCTTCGGATCGCTTTCCCGAGGGCTTGCCGCTTGGCCTGGGGCCGGTCTGCTTCCGCCCGCCAGAGGCTTTGCCTTTGTATCCTGAGCCTGATTTGGAGCCAAAGGTCGATTTTGAGCGGGTTCCTGAAGGAGGTCTGCCTGTCCCACTCGGCTTGGACTTCCAGGCGGGCTTTCCTGCCGTTGATGCGCCGCCGTGTTTGTTGCTGGGCCTCGCGCCGCCTGCGCGGGGCTTGCCTGTGCTGGTTGTGAATGGCCGAGAGCGGTCGGATTCGCTGCGAGGGGGGCTGCCGGCACCGAATGCACCTGAGCCGGGGCGGCCATGACCACCAGGAGGACGGTCTCCGGCCGACCGCTCAAATTGCGGACGCTCGGGTCTTGGCCGGTCGGTTTTGGGGCGGTCATATTTAGGGCGATCAAAGTTCGGGTTTGGACGGTCAGCGCGGGGCCGGTCGTAGCTTGCGCGGCCACCGCTGGGGCGACCTGCGCCGGACCGTCCGCCACCAGGCCGTACACCGCTGGCACCGCGATACGAGGGTCGATCGGAGCTTGCTCTCGATCCTGAACGCGCTCCTGGCCGTGATTCGGGGCGCGTTGAAGGTCGCCGGACTGGACTGTCAATCGAGCCCTGGTCGGGGCCAACTGGTTCAATCCGAAGGCGCGAAGACTTGGAAGGCTTGAAGTCTTCGTCTTTTCCTGGTTCGTCGCGGTGGGGTCCTGCATGAGACTTGAATGGCGGACGGCTGGCGTCGGGCTTCTTCCATGGCTTTTTGTCGAAGGGGCGGCCACCTTCGGAGCGGCTACCGGCAGTAAATCCTCCGGCTGGCCGATGTTCACGCGCCGGCCCGGATCCGAACCGGTCCGGACCTTGTGTAGAGCGAGCGGGGCGTTGCCCGAACTGCGTTGGCGGACGGGGGGAACGGTCATCCTTCTTCCAGGCTGGCCGGTTCGAACCGAATTGCGGCGTGCCAGATCTCTCGGGTCCGAAGCCAGATCTCTGCGGTCCGAAGTCCGAGCGGCTTTTCGTGGGTCGCTCTGGCCGGGGGCGAAAACCCTCGTTGCCTTGACGCTCGGGACGCTGGGGACGAGCCGCTCCAAATTGCTTTTTGGGCGGGAATTCGCGACGAGAAGAAAATGCCGGTCGTTCGCCTTCGGGTGGCGCGGCTTGCGGACGGACGAGTCTCGGTCTCTGTGTTGGCAATTGCGCGCGGGAGGCGTTGCGCAGGCGGTTGTCCCTGGCTTTTGGTTTGCGGAATTTGCCGTCGGCAGCCTTGCGCAGATCTTCGAGTTCCTCGGATTCAAGTTCGCGCATCTTGCCGGGCTCGAGATCGAGAACAAGTGGGCCGTAGCCTACGCGGCGAATCTTTTCAACGTGATGGCCGATTTCCTCGAACATCTTGCGAAGTTCGCGGTTGCGGCCTTCAATGATGATGACTTCGTACCACGGGTTATCGCCCTGGCGGACCTTGCGAATTTGTGCAGGCGCGGTTTGCACCCGGCCTGAACCCGGCTTGCCGCGTTCAATGCCGACGCCTTCACGGAGCTGGTCCAGCTCTTCCTCGGTGGGCTCGCCGCTCACTTTTACAAGGTACGTTTTTTCAACGCCTGCGGCGGCGCGGGTAAGCTTGTTAGCTAGGTCGCCGTCGTTCGTCACGAGCAGCAGGCCTTCGCTCAGGTAGTCGAGGCGACCGACGGGGTAGAGGCGCTCGCGCGATTTTGCGAAGAACTGCATCACGGTCGCACGGCCCTCGGGGTCGCTGACGGTGGTGACGAAGCCCTTGGGCTTGTTCAGCATGTAGTAGCGGAGGCGTTCAGAGCCCTGAAGTAGTTTGCCGTCGACGCGGATATGATCGCGGGCGGCGTCCGCCTTGGTGCCGAGTTCGGTGACGACTTTGCCGTTTACTTGAACGCGGCCTTGCGTGATGAGTTCTTCGGCGTGGCGGCGGCTGGCGATTCCTGCTTGAGCGAGGATTTTCTGAAGGCGTTCGAGCTTGGCCGAGGGTCCGGGCTCGGCAATGGACTCGATCTCTTCGTCTGCCTCGCTCACTTCGGCGGCGTCGACGTCTTCGGCGGGAGCTTCAGGTGTGCCGTTGCTCGCTTGCTCAAAGGTGTCGCTGTTGGCGGCTTCCTGAGCCTGAGCGGCCTCAACTGCGTCGTTGTCGGAGCCATCGAGTTCGGGCTGGTTGGGGTCGGGGCGAACATCGTCGCTCATGGGAAAATCTCGGTTCTGCCTGCTTCGTTTTCGGTCAGGCTCGGCAGGCCCGGGCTTGTGCGGAGAAGGGCCAACTATCCAGCCGGTTCCATCTTCTCGTTGGATTCGCTCACGACCGCCGGGGTCTGTGTGACATTTTCAGCCATCGCAGGCGAATCGTTGTCCGGCTCTTCCGGCGCATTTTCGTCCAGTTGGGGTTCGTCACCGCCCTCGGCCTCGTAGGCTGCGGTTGCGACATCAGCTTCGTCGACCGCTGAAGGCTCGGTTTCCTCAAGCTCGCTGGCCATCTTCTCGAATTCATCCATCGAGGGCAGTTCGGCGACATCCTTGAGGCCGAAGCGCATCAGGAATTCCCTGGTGGTCTTGTAGAGGATGGGCCGGCCAATGACCTGCTTGCGGCCTGCTGTGGTGATGAGTTTGCGAGCCAGCAGCGAGCCGAAGACTCCGGATGAGTCGACGCCGCGAATCTCGTTAACCTCCGGCGCCGTTACTGGCTGCTTATAGGCGATGACGGCAAGAGTTTCGAGGGCAGGCAGCGAGAGCTTCAACGCCGGCTTGAGGCTCTTGATAAACATGCGGACGGCGTCGTGGCACTCGGGCTTGGTGGCCATGCGATAGCCGCCAGCGATTTCGCGGATCTCGACGCCACGGTCATCGGAAGCATAGGCGACGATGATTTCGTCGACCAGCTGACGCAGCACGATTTTGATTTCGCGATCGCGCTGGCGGGCAACACGCTTGGCTTCAGCCTCCGGGTCGAGTGGGGCTGATTCGGCCGGTGAAGCCTCAGGGGTTTCGAGCTTTTCGAGATCCGACGGTGTCGATTCGACCGCCTCTGTGGGCGTCTCGTTCTGTTCTTCGAGATCGACGGTCGGTTCGGACGCGGGTTCCGATTCGGGAAGCACGGCAAATCCCGGCTGGTCCAGCAACTGGCCGTGTTCGGTGCGTAGCTCGAGATACTCCAACCCCTCTGCAATCATCGGTTGAGATGGGTCGACTTGTGAAGAGTCGGCGGCCGCGTCAGCAGTTTTCTGGGCAGCGGCGGCTTCCTGGGCCGCCTTCCATTCCAGTGCTTCGGCGCCAAACAGGGTGGCGAGCTGGGTCAGGGTGACCGGCTCTTCGGCGGCGTAAATAACGGCTTCCAGCTTGGATTTCAGGCTCATGCAGCAATCAGTACCTTCTGTATGGTACTGGACGGAAGGGGAGGATGCGTCCACAGAGCGATTCGTTTCAGAAGTTCGCGAAAAAGAAAGGGCGCCCGGCATACCAGGCGCCTTTAACCCAAGGAATTGAACCAAAAGGAATGGACAACTTGCGAAGCCGTGCTATGCGAAATGGCGGAACAGCCAGAACAACGTGCCCGAAAGAAGAGCTGCGGCGGGGAGCGTGAAGACCCAGGCCGCAGCGATGTTGCGGATCGTGGACATTTGCAGGCCGCTGCGATTGGCAGCCATTGTTCCCGCCACACCTGAACTCAAAACATGCGTGGTACTGACTGGGAGGCCGAAGTTATCCGCGGCAAAGATGGTGGCCATCGCTACCAGCTCGGCAGTTGCGCCCTGCGCATAGGTAAGATGCTCCTTGCCGATTTTTTCACCTACGGTTACGACGATGCGTTTCCAGCCAACCATCGTACCCATTCCAAGAGCGAGGGCGACGGCCACTTTTACCCAGGTGGGAATGAACTTGGTGGCCTTGTCGACCCTAGCTTTATAGGCCGTCAAAACGGCGTTCTCAGCCGGGGTAAAGGCCGGATTGTGACTCTTCTGCATGAGGCGGATGGCTTCGCCAGCGACATACATGTCATTGCGCACGTTGGCCTGCTGGCTTGCGGGGACGGCTTTGAACTCCCTGTACAAGCCGACTTCATGGCTGAGATCTTCCACCAGTTCGCGCAGCGCGAGAATCGTATCGGGCTGCAGCTGCTTGGTGCGGATGTAGTCAGTCACAGTGGTGCGCGCGTCGGCGCCCAGTAAGCCGTTCTTGTCAACATGTACGTCGAGAACCTTGCCCGCACTGTCAGAAGCCGCGACGAATTGCTGCACGTCAGCGGGCGTTACGGCATGGTTCAACGCGTAGGCGGTGGGCACCGTGCCGATCAAAATCAGCATGATCAATCCCATACCCTTTTGCCCGTCGTTAGAGCCGTGGAAGAAGCTGACGCCGGTGCATGTGAGAACGAGCAAAGCGCGGATCGGCCACGGTGGAGGGGTGCTTCCTTTGGGCGCCTCATAGAGGCCCGGGTACTTGATGGTCGCCTTGGCAAGCAGGAACAACAAGGCCGCTGCGCCAAAACCGACGATCGGCGAGACGAGCAGGACCTTGAAGACCTTGGTCGCCTGCTCCCAATCGACGCCCGAAGTACCGGAGCGCACATTCATCAACTGGTTGGCGAGGCCCACGCCAATAATTGAACCGACCATGGTATGGGAACTGGATGCGGGAAGCCCGAACCACCAGGTACTCAGATTCCAAATGATGGCGGCGATGAGCAATGCAAAGACCATGGCGAAGCCGGCACCCGAGCTCACTTGAAGAATGAGTTCGACCGGCAACAAGGTAATGACGGTGAAGGCAACGGTGCCACTGGATGTGAGCACGCCAGCAAGGTTGCACATCCCGGACCATACCACGGCTATGTTTGGTTCGAGCGAGTGGGTATAGATGACTGTCGCTACAGCGTTTGCGGTATCGTGGAATCCGTTGACGAACTCAAACCCGAGAGCAATCAGCAAAGCGACGATCAATAGGAAGTAGGGCCACGCGCTGCCCAGAGTCACACCACTGAAATCCTGAGAGATGTGGGTGGCGATGAACCAGACTCCGATGATGAGGGCAATCAGAACGACGGCTCCGCTGATCATGGCGTGCGACGGATGCATCTTTTTGTCGAGCAGTGCAGCCGCGGGAGGCCGGGCTGCTACAGCGGTTGTCGATTCGGACATGAATGGACTCCAGGTTGCGCTTTGGATTTTGGTCTTGGCGCAGGGGACCAAAATTCGCCAGACGCAGGAAGGAATATCCGAGCCATGTGAATGCGAGATGAACTGGAGATGAATTTGCGACCGTGAAAGATATCGACGAGGAGAAGACGAATACGGCTGCACCGAAGCGCAGCCGCAATCAAATGATCGCCTTCAAGTTACGAGATGTGACGGAAGACCCAGTAGAGCGAGCCTGAGAGCAACGCGGCCGCCGGGAGCGTGAACACCCAGCCAGCCGCTATATTGCGCACCGTATTGAAGCGAACGCCGTTGCCATTCGCTGCCATCGTGCCGGCTACGCCCGAACTGAGGATATGGGTTGTACTCACGGGTAGTCCCCAGCGATCGGCCGCGAAGATTGTCGCCGCGGCAACCAGTTCGGCGCTTGCACCCTGTCCGTAGCTCAGATGCTGCTTTCCGATCCGTTCGCCAACGGTGATGACAATGCGCTTCCAGCCGACCATCGTTCCCAGTCCTAAAGCCAGGGCAACCGCAACCTTTACCCACGAGGGGATGAACTTAGTGGTCCTGTCCAGATGGACCTTGTAGTTCTTCTGTGCTATGCGCTCGTCATCCGTTAACGCCGGATTGTGCGCCTTGTCAATCAACCGGAGAGCCTCGCTGGTTACATACATGTCATTGCGAACATTGGCCTGGTCCTGCGAGGGAACGGCCTTGAATTCCTTGTAGAGCAGGACTTCGTGATCTAGGTCTTCGACGAGTTCGCGCAACGCAAGAATGGTGTCGGGCTGCAATTGTTTGGTGCGGATGTAGTCGGTTACCGTCGCACGCGCATCGGGACCGAGAATGCCTTTTGAGTCGACGTGGCGATCGAGAATGCGTCCGGCGCGCTCCGATGAGGCAATGAAATCCTGCATCTGCATCGGGCTTACGGCGTGATTCAACGCGTAGGCCGTGGGCACGGTGCCGATGAGGATGAGCATGATGAGGCCCATACCCTTTTGCCCGTCATTCGATCCGTGGAAGAAGCTGACAAGGGTGCAGGTGAGCACCATCAGGGCGCGAATGGGGAGCGGCGGCGGCGTGCTGTCCTTGGGCGCCTCGTAGAGCTCAGGAAATTTTGCCACCTGCTTCGCGAGCAGGATGAGCATGCCGGCGAAAACGAATCCGATGACCGGCGAGATCAGCAGGGCCTTCAACACCTTCATGGCCTGTTCCCAGTCGACGCCCGATGTGCCGGTGCGCGCGCATCAATAGCTGGTTGGCGATTCCGACTCCGATGATGGAGCCAACCATGGTGTGCGAACTTGAGGCAGGTAGGCCGAGCCACCATGTGCCGAGGTTCCAGAGGATTGCGGCGATAAGCAGCGCAAAAACCATGGCGAATCCGGCGCCAGAACTTACCTGCAGAATCAGTTCGACGGGCAGGAGGGTGATGACGGCGAACGCCACTGTTCCGGAGGAGAGAAGTACACCAGCGAGGTTGCAGATACCCGACCACACGACGGCGATATTCGGTTCGAGCGAGTGGGTGTAGATGACGGTCGCGACAGCGTTGGCTGTGTCGTGAAATCCGTTGACGAATTCAAAGCCGAGAGCGATCAGCAATGCCAGGGCGAGCAGGCCGTACGGCGCGTAACTGGTGATGGATGCGGCGTCGAGATCACGGGCTACGTGGAAGACGATGTAGACGACGCCAGCTGCGAGCACGGAAAGGAATGCAAGAATGCCGGCCTTGCTGGGCTTGCTCTTCAGTTTGCGGTCGAGGAGTGAACTTCCGCGTAAAGCAGATGCCGTCGTTGCCGCCATCAGATCTCCCCGGCGGCGACAAACGATTTCCGGCGCAGCGCGGAGCATGCCAACGCGGAATCGGCTGAAAATGTCTTGTTTCAAATGGGAATGGAACGATTGGAGATCGCTGCAGGAGGGACGATCAAAAGAGGATTGCATAAAACCCCAACAACTGTATTGGTGCCACAGTTGTTTGTGCGCGGTCGCCTTCAGGAGAAACCGCACTATTGATTTTACACGAGATAGCGGAGAGGGTACGCGCGAAACGGGAGAAGAGCGCCTATGTAAGAGTGGCTGTAAAGCTATTGTCATCATTAATTTACGCGATTGTTATAATCCGAAGAGTGCGACGGGCGCTTTCGGGTGTTTTGCGCCGTTCTTTCACCAATTACCGGGCCGCTGCACATTCCCACTGGAGAAGGGAAAAACGCGCCTGCGATGATGATAAAAGATGCAACCAAAGGGTTGCGTAAGACGTCGCCTCGGGTGATGCAACTAATCGGTGGCATTACTCGGAAGGCAGAAGTTCCTCGTCGACAGTGGCCACAGTGGCTTACGACGTGAAAAGGTTTCGAGTTGGGAGAGCTGTCAGCGCCACTCGTCGGTGGCGTTGGCGAGGCCTTCGTTGACCACGGAGTCGAAGCCGGTGCTCTTCTTGATGAAGATCTCGGAGAAGGCCCGGTCCTGCCGGAGGAGGATGGCCTGGAGACGGACCAATTCCAAAAGCGCGAGGAACATGGCGACGAGGGCGCGGGAGGACTTGGTGTGGCTCAGCAACTTGCGCAGGGCCAGCGGGCGGTCTTCCATCGAGAGGCGGCGGGTAAGAAACTGAATCATCTGGCCGACGGTGATGGAGTCGTCCTGCACGTTGAAGGTGGGGCGCTTGCGCGCGCGCTCGAGGATGTCGCGGAAGATGCGTACAAGATCGACGGTGTCGGCGGCGATCTCGGGCTCGGCCGCAGCGTCGTCTTTAAATTCGCGCAGGCCCGGATTGGTCCACGTGGCAGCCTCGAGCATTTGTTTTTGCTGCAGCATCTGGGCGGCGTTCTTGAAGCGCTCGTGCTCGAGAAGTCGTTCGACGAGTTCGCGGCGGGGATCGTCGGCGGCATCGTCGGGACCGGCAGGCGAGCGCGGCAGCAGCATCTTGCTCTTGATGTGGATGAGCAGCGACGCGGTGTAGATAAAGTCGCCGGCTACATCCATGTCAGTTGACTTGAGCTTATCGACGTAGGAGAGGAACTGCGCGGTGATCTTCGCAATCGGGATGTCGTAGATATCGATGTCCTGCTTGCGGATCAGGTCGAGCAGCAGGTCGAGCGGGCCATCGTAAACCAGACCCACGGTGACCGAGAATGGCGACTGCTCGGCCTCTTGTTCCTGCTTTTTCTGCTTTGCCGGCGCGGCTGGTTTGGCTGGCTTGGCCTCGGGGACAGGCTTGGAGGTAAGTACCAGCGGCGGAGCGGTGTTGATGCCGGGTTCCCTTGAGGGTGGATCCCCGTGCGGCGCGTCGGGCTTGGGCGCATCGGGCTCCGGGTCGGGGCCCGGTTCAGGATCGTTGACGGGACCGCGATGGCCGGGCTCGGGATCCTCGACCGGTTTTGGAGCCGGCGTCGGCTCCTTGATGGGGTCCTTCGCTGGATCGATGGTGGGCTCGATCTTCGGATTGTTTTTGGCTTCGCTCAAAGACGTCTCTACTTCGGGGGTGGCGTTTCGTTCACTTACTGTTTGGCTGTCAGCTGCATTGCCGCGCGGACTTCGGTCATGGTTTGCTCGGCCCGGACGCGCGCCCGATCAGAACCATCCTTGAGGATATCCTCAACTTCGCCTGGGGTGAAACGAGCGCGACGCTCCTGGATGGGATTGAGGATCTGGACGAGCGCGTTGGCGGCCCAGCCTTTGCATTCGATGCACCCGATGCCTGCGGTTCGGCAGCCTTCGTAAACCTTCGCCAGCGTTTCCGGCGACGAGAAGACCTTATGCAGATCGCCGACGGGACATTTGTCCGGATCGCCCGGATCTTTGCGGCGGATGCGGGCCGGGTCCGTGACCATGGTCTTGAGTTTCTGGCGAACGATTGGCTCGGGGTCGCTGATCAGAATCGTGTTGCCGTAGCTCTTGGACATCTTGCGGCCGTCCGTGCCGGGAAGCTTGGGCGAAGGTGTCAGCAGCACGTCGGGTTCGGGAAGGACTTCGCGGCCGTTGAGCTTGTAGAAGTTGTTGAAGCGCCGAGCGACTTCGCGGGTGAGTTCGACGTGGGCCTGCTGGTCCTGGCCGACGGGGACGTATTTCGGCTGGTAGAGCAGAATGTCGGAGGCCATCAGGACCGGGTAGCCGAGGAAGCCATAGGTGGTGAGGTCCTTGCTCGGTCAGGTTTTCCTGCATCTCCTTGTAGCTGGGGACGCGCTCGAGCCAGCCGAGGGGCGTGATCATGCCCAGAAGCAGAGGCAATTCGGCGTGCTGCGGGATGCGGCTCTGCTGGAAAAGGACGGTCTTCTTCGGGTCGAGGCCGGCAGCAAGGTAGTCAAGCATGACTTCGCGGCAGTTCGGCTCGATATTCGAGGGGTCGGCGTAGTCCGTTGTAAGGGCGTGCCAGTCGGCGATGAAGAAATAGCACTCGTACTGGCCGCTGTCCTGCAGCTTGACCCAGTTGGCGAGGGCTCCCATGTAGTTGCCCAGGTGCAGCTTGCCCGTTGGGCGCATGCCGCTTAAGACGCGCGGGCGAGAGGATGGAATTGCGGATTCAGACATTCTGTTTTCTAGTCCGGATAAGGCCGGGATTGGTCAGCCGTGTTTGATCGGAGGTCAAAGTGAGGCTCGTTCCATTGTAGCGGGAGCAAGCGCCGCTGAAGGAACCCGCCTTCTACCCTTTGGCCAGCACGAGACCAACTATCGAAAAGGCAGGGATCAGGAGCAGGCGCATGATATAGCCGCCTACGAAAATCATGAGCAGCCAGCTCACCCAGAATGGAATGCGGTCGTAGGTTTGCACGGCGTTGTAGGGCAGCACGTTTCTGAGCAACTGGCTGCCGTCGAGCGGCGGAATCGGCAGCAGGTTGAAAAAGAGAAGAGCGAGGTTGATCTGTACGGCTGCAATGCCGAGCAAAACGACAGCCTGAACGGACGAATTAATGCCCGGCACGAGCATGCCGCTCGCTGTGAGATTCACGATCTGGCGTCCACCCGGAACTGTATGGATGACGATCAGAAGCACGACGGTAGCGATCATAGCCAACGCGAGGTTGGACACCGGTCCAGCCATGGTCACCATATTCTCGTCGCGGCGGATTTTGGCGAAGTTGCGGCTGATGACGGGGGTCGGTTTCGCCCAGCCGATCAGGATTCCGCTGAAGAGAGTAAAGCCGATGAACGGGCCAAAGATGATGATGGCGGGAATGATCAGGGTGCCGACCACGTCGATGTGGTTGATGGGGTTCAGCGTTACGCGACCCTGCATCCGTGCGGTCTGATCGCCGAGCCGCGAGGCCATCCAGGCGTGCGAACACTCGTGCACACTCAGTGAGAAGATGAGCAGGACAAATTCGAAGACTGCTATTGCAAACTCGGCAGACTGCACCAGACGCTCCCTGAGTTTAGAGTGCTCAGGTTAGCATGGTGCGGTGCGCTACCGTTTGAGTGCGCCTACACCTTGTACGCCGGGTAGTGGCCGACGACTTGGCCTGCGGCGACGTTGGTACCGCCCATGATGATTTCGTGGCTGCCGATCGGGCGCCATCGCCGATGGTGGTTGGCTGGAGCTTCACCTGATCCGTGCCCTCATTCGCATAACTGTGGGAAAATATGCGCACGAAAGAGCCGATCACGGCGTTTTTGCCGATCGTGATGCCGCCTCGGTCGTGAAGTAATACGCCCTGGTGGATCACTGCGCCGTCGCCGATGGAGAGTTTGTAGCCGTAGGTGAGGTCGACGCCGTTATGGATCTTAACGCCGGAACCCATGTGGTCGAAGATGTGGCGTCCCAGCATGCAGCGGAAGCGCATTCCAAGCCAGAGATTGAGGCCGATGGGGGAGCGGTCGAACATCTTCCAGAACCAGAGCAGCGGCTTGCGGATGGCGAACTCCGCCTCGTCGATGCCGCCGAAGTACTCGGCCTCCAGCGTGACGTTCTCCGGGTCGAGCGACATGCTGAGCACGTTGCCGGGTAATTCGCTGGAGAGCGTGACGTTGGGTTTGCCGCCGTGGGGCCGTCCCAGATAGAGCTGGTAGAGCTGGTCGCGGACGATTTCGGCGCGGCGCTCGGGGGAGCGATGGCGGTAGAACTCCTCGTCGAGGAAGCGGATCCAGCGGCGAAAGACTTCTTCGGCTTCGGGCGTGGGGTGGGGCTGATTGTTGGCGGCTGGCTGGGGCTTGGGATTGGTAGCCATACGCTATGGACGATAAATCAAGGGGGTGGGACGCGGCGAGAGCAATGTCGCGGCAGTCACTCGCGAGTTGGGAGGCCGCGCGGTATCCTAAGAAGTCCGGTGCCGCTCGCTCTGGGAAGAAACCGAGCTGGTGCGACGGAGTAATTTCCCACCCGTTTCGCAGAAAACGCGAAATGGATGGGACACCCAAGAGAGTTGAGCCATGCCCGAAGAATCCGCTCCTACTGTTACCGCTGAAACGGCGAAGGCCGCAGCGCCTGTTGCAACAATCGCGACCTTAGGCAAATTCGAAGGCCAGTCTGTCATTTTAAAGGGCTGGCTCTACAACTCCCGCGAATCGGGAAAGCTGCTGTTCCCCATCTTTCGCGATGGGACTGGCACGGTGCAGGGTGTGGCGCACGTGAAGAGCGTGCCGCCCGAGGTGTTCGAGGCGCTGAAGGGACTGACGCAGGAGTCGTCGGTCATTGTCACCGGCAAGGTGCGTGCGGACAAACGTGCTCCTGGCGGGTTCGAGCTGGATGTCGAAGACATCGAGGTGATTCAGCGCGTGCCGGAGTCGGACCCGTATCCGATCACGCTGAAGGAACACGGCGTCGATTTTCTGATGGAGCATCGCCACTTGTGGGTACGGTCGCCGCGGCAATCGGCCATTCTGCGCATTCGCGCGGAGATCATGCGAGCGGCTGCAGAATATTTTGACAACAACGGCTTCATCCGGACCGATCCGCCGATCCTGACACCGGCTGCTTGCGAAGGTACGTCGACGCTGTTTCCGGTGGACTACTTTGGCGATCCGGCATTTCTCACCCAGTCTGGCCAGCTTTATATCGAGTCGACTGCTTTGGCGCTGGGCAAGGTGTACAGCTTCGGGCCGACGTTTCGTGCGGAGAAATCGAAGACGCGCCGGCACCTCACGGAGTTCTGGATGGTGGAGCCGGAGGTTGCGTATTGCGATCTCGATGGGCTGATGGAGCTGGCGGAGAACTTACCTCTCACACATTGTGCAGAGCGTGCTGAAGAATCGTGCGCCGGAGTTGCAGGTGATCGGGCGCGATCCGGAGAAGCTCAAAAACATCGTGCCGCCGTTCCCGCGTTTGCGCTATGACGAAGCGGCCGAAGATGCTGAACGAGGCGCATGCGAAGGGATAGCTTGAGCAGCCATTTGAATATGGCAACGACTTCGGCTCGCCGGATGAGACGTGGCTCAGCTCGCAGTTCGATCGACCGGTGATGGTGCATCGCTATCCGGCGGCGGTGAAGGCCTTCTATATGGAGCCGGACCCGAAGGATGCGAACTTCGCGCTCTGCGTGGATGTGCTGGCGCCGGAGGGCTACGGCGAAGTGATTGGCGGATCGCAGCGCGTGTCGAGCTACGAGCTGCTGAAGAGCCGCATCGAGCACCACAAGCTGCCGATGGAAGCGTTCCAGTGGTATCTCGACCTGCGTCGATACGGATCAGTGCCGCATGCGGGATTCGGGATGGGCATCGAGCGGGTGGTGGCGTGGGTTTGCGCGCTCGATCATGTGCGGGAGACGATTCCGTTTGCGCGAACGCTGCACCGGATCTATCCGTAGGCACGCCGGTACTATCAAAGAAAACCGCGACGCCCTGGGGCGTCGCGGTTTTGCTTGAGACGGATTGCAAGTTAGAAAGTAAAGCGGACGGCCATTTGCAACTGGCGGATGTTGAAGGCGAAGTTGCTGTTGTCGGTGCTGGTGACGGAGCCGAACGGTGTGGCTGTGTACTGCACCAGGTTGTTAGTGTGTGTGGTGGTGTTTTCGGAGATCGAGTAGCGCGGTTGCGCCTACGCCGGTCACGTTCTGGTGGTTGGTGAGGTTGAAGGCCTCGGCGAGGAACTCCAGGTTGTAGTGCTCGCGGACGACGATCTTCTTGGAGGCGCGCAGATCGACAAACCAGGTCTTGGGGTACTGGTAAGTCATTGCGATTGAGACCGGGAATTCGGTTAGCTCCGCCGCTTCCGTTGAACGAGCTGGTGCTGATGATCGACTGCTGCGTGGTCAATCCGGTGGGGTACAGCTTCGACGATGATCCGCTGATGCCGACCGAGTAAGGCAGACCGCTCTGCGTCTGGAAGTCGGGTGCAAGTTGGAAGTCGTTCAGCAGGTAGCCGAGCGGCCCGTTGTACGTGCCACGGCGAATCCGCCACGGCGTAGATGGTGAGACGATTCGGCACGTTCTGGTTGGAGTTGCCGTAGTCGAGGCGGATGTTATTGCGGATCGAGCAGCGCGGTTGCGCTGGCGCCGGTGGTGTTGTTTTCACCGAAGTCCAGTGCGTGCGACCAGGTGTAGTTGGCGTTGAACGAGACGTGGTTCGACATGCGATGCTTGAACTCCGCCACCAGGGCTTCATAGTTCGAGGTGATGCCGCTGAAGATGTCGGTGATGGAGCTGAAGTTGGGGTTGGGGCGATGGTTGGGATTCGCGTTCGAAATAGGCGTTTGCGGTAACGGTGCTTCCGACGGCCAGCGGTCCAGGGCCTGCAACCGTAAGTGTCACGGGCGTTGGCGCGGGCAGGTTGGTGTCGACGAAGTCGGGCAGACGGCGGCCCCATGATCCGAGCCACGAAAGGTTGAAGACGTCGTTCTTATTGATTTGTTGTTCGAGCGACAGGTCGGCCTGGTGAATCTCCGGCTGCTTGAAGTTGCTATCGACGTAGTAGGCTGTCGCGTTGCCGCTGGAGCCCTGGAGGCAGCTGCTAGGACCCGCGATACGATCTGCGGGAACTGCGGAGCGCAGGTGGTGCCGGGGTTCAGAGTGGGGTTGACCTGCCCTGCGGAAACGCCGGTTCCGATCAGGCCTGATAGAGCGTGGAGTTGATGGCGCGGGCAAAGAACATGCCGTAGCCGCCGCGGAGGATGGTCTTGCCGCCGCCGTAGACGTCATAAGCAAAGCCGACGCGCGGGCCGAAGTTGTTCTTGTGGTCGGGAAGGCTGACGGTTTGCAGCAGCAATGAGTTGGGCAACTGCTGATTGGGGAAGCTCTCGTACTCCCAACGGACGGCCCATCGTCAGGCTCAGGCGCGGGCTCACCTTCCACTCGTCCTGTGCAAAGAGCGCGTAGTCGCCGGTGGTGAAGTCGAGTCCTGCAGCGCCTACGCCCTGGCTAAAGGAGTTGTAGTTTTCGGCGGTCTTACCTGCCACCGGATTCTGCGAGAGGTAAAGGTCGGAGAGGTAGTTGCCTAGCGGAGTGTTTCCGGTATAGCTGAATCCGCCGTACTGGTTGTAGAGGTTCGAGATTCGGTCGTCGGTGTGAATGTAGTCTTCGCCGAACTTGAAGGTGTGATTGTGATGCACCCAGACGACAGTGTCGGCAAGCTGGTACCGGCGCTCATCGGGCAGCGCTGCGCGGTTGAGGAACTGCGGTGTGCCGAACTGGAAGAAGCCGCTGAGAAAGACGTTGGGCGGCAGACCCTGCGGGTTTACGTAACCGGAGGGCGTGTTAATCAGGTTGGTCTGTTCGTACGAGGTCGGCTGTCTGATTGAATTCGAACTCGAAGTCGCGGCCATACATGAAGCGCGCTTCGTTGCTCCAGTTGTTGCTGAGGAAGCTGTCGAGCTTGCCGACGATCCAGTTGTCGCGGACGTAGTCGTTGCCGAAGCTGGACATGGCGTAGGCGACTGCCGGTGCGGTCTGGATGCCCGCAGGAGAAGACCAGCGCATCTGGTTGGCTTCAACGGATACGTGGTTCTTCTGGTTCAGCTGCCAGTCGATCTTGGGGAAGTAGATCACCTGTTCGCCGATACGCGGAACGGTGCCGAGCATCGAGGTCAGGCCCGCGATGCCGTTGTCATACACAGTAGTTGCGGCGGAGGTTGTGAGGCCTGTGTTCTTGACGATCTGGGCAATCTGCGCCTGCGCGTAGGTGCCGGTGATGTTGTAGAAATTTGCGTTGGCGCTGGTGCCGGTGATCGTGGCGGCTGCCGGGAAGTCGTGATAGAAGCGGTCCGCAGCGAGGAAGAAGAAGAGCTTGTCGCGCAGGATAGGACCGCCGACGCCGAAGCCATACTGGCGGCGCAAGATCGGTCGGCTTGAAGGGGACGACCGAATACGTGACCGGGTTCGTCGACACCTGAATGGGTGCGTGACGTAGGTGTTTTGAGCAGCCCACGCGCTGTCTCGATCGTAGTAGTAGCCCTCGCCGTGCAAGGCGTTTGAGCCGCTCTTGGTGATGGAGTTGACGATGCCACCGGCGGAGCGGCCGTATTCCACTGAGTAGTTCGACGTGTTGACCTGGAACTCCTGCACGGCTGCCTTGATGGTCGAGTAGCCGGCACGCGTACGACCGCGCTCTTCAGAGAAGTACGCCTGGTTGTCGTCGGTTCCGTCGATGGTGACGTTGTTGAGCAGCGTGCTCTGGCCGCGGAAGCTGAGCAGGCCGTAGCCGTTGCTGTCGTTCACGACGCCGGGAGTGAGCAGCGCGAAGGCCGACCAGCGGTAGTTGTTTTCGGGCAGATTGTGCAGCGGTACCTGGTCGACGACGCCGGCAAAGTCGGGCGTGGAGGTATTTACGAGCGGCGCATCGCCGGTGACTTCGACGGTCTGAGCCGAGCTGCCAACCTTGAGATGAGCTTCAACGTCGGTAAGCGATCCGACTTGCACAATAACGCTCTTGGCATCGTAAGTGTCGAAGCCCGAAGCGGTTATCGTGACTTGATAGGCGGCCGGCTGCAGGTGAATGACGCGAAAGTAGCCGGAAGCATCGGTGACAGCAGTTTGTTCGGCGTTGGTGCCGGTGTTGCGCACGGTGACCGAGGCATTGGCTACGGCAGCGCCAGTGCTGTCGAGCACATTGCCGCCAACTGCGCCGTCGACAGCGGACTGAGCCCGCGCCGATGGGACAAAAACGAGCAGAGACAGAAGAACCGCAAAGATAGTACAGCGGTTCAAGATGGAACTGGTCATATTTCCTCCAAGAAAAATTCGTTCAAGTTGCGATCGAGATGCGCCTGGCGTGCGCCGGCATCGTGTCTTAGGCTCGACCGAAATCTGTCCCCCGGATTCTCCCTGAACTCGGCGAAACTCAACCGCGAAAAGATGGTCCTGCTCGTGGGACTGGAGGTGTCAGATCTGTATCAAGTATCCCAGAGAAGTGTTAATGGGTTATGACCGATCGTCATTTTGGGTACCGCAATCCGGTGTCGAATAATCTTGGTGTGATCGGGAACACAAAGGGCCAGTGCTCAGCCACTTAAAGGTGAACAATGCGCATCCTTCGCCTTGCTCACGCATCCGAGATAGTGCCGGGAATTTGCCAGGAGAAGCGATTGATGCCCCTTACCGCCAGAGAAGTCCACAAGATGAAGCATGCGCAGCCCTCGACGGATGGGGTACTGCCCGTCATTCTCGAGCGCTGGAGTCCCCGGGCCTTTGTCGATCGCGACTTAAGTCCGACTGACCTGAAGACCATTTTTGAGGCTGCCCGCTGGGCCCCGTCCTCATTCAATGAGCAGCCGTGGCGTTTCATTGTCGGGCGTCGTAACTCTGAGACCTATAAGAAGATCGCTGACACGCTGGTTGCCGCTAATCAAGCCTGGGCGCTCAATGCTCCTGTGTTGATCCTGGGAGTTGCCAAGACCCGGTTCAGCCACAACGACTCTCCGAATAACTATGGGATCCACGATCTAGGAGCGGCCGATGGCTTGATCACGCTGCAAGCTGCTTCGATGGGAATCGCCACTCACCAGATGGCGGGCTTTAATCAAGCAAAGGCCCGCGCAACTTTTGCGATTCCAGAGGTTTACGCCATCGGATCTGTGATGGCTATTGGCTATCAGGGCGATCCCTCCACCCTTGGCGAACACCTTCAGGCGCAGGAGCAATCGCCGCGGAGCCGCAAGCCGCTGAATGAGATGGTCTGGTCGGCGTGGGATCACCCGGCGGATCTTGGCTAGATGCGGTGGACCTTGAGCAACGTCCCAATTCAGTTAATACTTTCGTGTCTTTGCCGCTGAGCTTTCCCTCGTAGAGTGGAAGAAGGGAGCCCGGTGTGGCCATTGCATCTTCAACTCGCCAGGCAGGCCGGCACGCACCCACTCGCCGGCCCCGTCGTCGCTATAAGCCGATCGAGCTCGGCCGGAAGCGCTGGATCGTGCGCGGGTCGCTGGCGACGGTTTTCCTTGTCATCATTTTGGTGGGCTGGACTGTGATTGAGCGCCGGCTTGCGCCCATCGAAAACACCAGACGTGACCACTTCGATGCCATTCTTGTTCTCGGCACACCGGCCGATGCGGACGGCAACCCCACACCGAAGCAACTGGCGCGCGTCACGGAAGCAGTGCGTGAATACGAGCGCGGCGTTGCGCTCGCGCATCCTCTTTACCGGCGGTGCTGCGCATAACCAATTTGTGGAGGCAGACGTGATGGCCAGGGCTGCCGCGGCGCAAGGCATTCCGCCCTCGGCCATCTTTGTTGAGACCAAGGCCAGCGACACGATCCAGAACGCGTGCAACTCGGCCCGCATCATGCAGGCGCACGGATGGCGCTCGGCCGAAATCGTGACCGGCGGCTACCAGCTGCCGCGCGCGGGCATGATCTTCAATAACACGATCCTTGATTGGCGACTGCATGCTGCGTCGCCGCTGCAACCTGGCGCGGCGGACTCGGGGGCAGATTCCGCGATCGAGATGCTGAAGACGATGCGCTACTTGGTCTACGCCAGTTGGGCCGAGCGGTGCGAGTCTTGAGCGATCAAAGAAAAGGTCGCTAGCTAAGCCCTCTGCCCGGCGTCTAACAGCCAGTTCCGATCATTGTCCCTCGAAGGTATGGTCCTGTAAGCTTTGTGTTGATGCGTCTTCCAGTAAAGTTTTCATTGTGTTCGGCGGTCCTCGTCCTCGGTCTGCTTGCCTCCACTTCGCGCGCCTACGGCCAGGTGCAGCCTGCTGCCCAAAGCACCTCAACACAACCCACCGGAAACGGCACCTACATCGTCGTGGACCCGCTGGCCAATGTGAAGTACGACAACAAGTACGATGTTTCGCTGGGATTGGCGTACGACCATATGAAGGCTGGTCCGAACCTGTTGCAGGGATCGAACCTGGGCGGCCTGAACCTGTCGGGCTCTTACTGGTTCAGCCGGCACTGGGGTGTGGAAGGCAGCGGCCGCAGCTATTGGGGCACCAGCGGCGCGGCGCCAAATGCCTTCGTTAGCAGCGCTGGCCAGACGGAGAACATCCAGGGTCCTTTTGTAGCGCAGTACTTCTTCGTGGGCGGGCCGGAATGGCTTGGACCGCATAACAAGCATGGCGCACTGATTGCGCATGCCATGTTTGGCGGAGTTTACGGGAATTTCGAACAGGACCTACGCGGACAATCTCCGGCAGTTGTCGGCTTTTATAACGACCAGGTTGCCCCTGCCGCGATCATAGGCGGGCATATCGACTTGAACCGTTCTCCACAGTGGGTATTCCGCATTACCCCGGATGCGGTCATCACCCGCTATGGCATCAATTACGGGACAATGATCACACAGACCGATGTGAATTTCGCCATCTCTGTCGGCGTGGCGTACCGGTTCAAAGCGAAACGCAGGTAACTGAAGGCTGTCGGGACGGTTCGAGGCCGAAGTGTCTGAAGGAAGCTCTCGCTCTGCCGGAGCCGGACCTTGGATTATTTTTCCTGCTGATGGTGTGTAACGCGGCCGTGCTGCACGTGTTATCTCTGTGTGGTATTCTTCGCCGTTCAGAGGCGGATTTGAGAAATCCTTCTCTGAAACATGCCGTACCGGATAACGGCACATCGGTTTCGCGCTGAGCAACGCTCCGGAAAGACAACGCGACAAGGCAGGCTCATACGGACATGAAAGACACTTTGGGTGTTTTGCTTGCGGGGGGAGCAGGCGAACGGCTCTTTCCGCTTACCCGCGACCGCGCCAAACCAGCTGTGCCCTTTGGGGGGCACTACCGGATCATCGACGTCACACTCTCGAATTGCATCAACTCGGGTTTGCGCCGGGTCTTCATCCTCACTCAATACAAGGCGCTTTCATTGAACCGGCATATCCGCGAAGGCTGGACGGGCATTGTGGCGCAGGAGCTGGGCGAGTTCTTCGAACTGCTGCCACCCATGCAGCGCACCGGTACCAACTGGTACATGGGGACGGCTGACGCGGTGTATCAAAACATCTATTCCATTGGCAGCGAGCAGCCGAAACACATGATCATCCTGAGCGGCGATCATATCTACAAGATGGACTATAGCCGCATGCTCGAGTATCACAGGGAGGCGAAGGCCGAGGTTACTCTCGCCACCCTTCCGGTCGGTTCGGACGAAGTGGCGCGCTTTGGCGTGGTCGATGTGGGAGCGAGCGGCGAGATTCAGGGTTTCCTTGAAAAGCCCGCATCCACCACTTTTCGGTCGCCTTTCAACCCGGACAAGGTCGAGGCTTCGATGGGCGTTTACATCTTCAACACCGAGATCCTGTTGAAGGCGCTCATTGCCGACGCCGAAGATCCCAATTCGAAGCACGACTTCGGACACAACATCCTGCCGAACATGCTGGGCAAAAGAAAGATGATGGCCTATAGCTTCGTCGACGAGAACAAGCAGACGGCGCTCTACTGGCGCGACGTAGGCACGCTCGACTCCTATTACGAAGCCAATATGGACCTCTGCTCCGTATCGCCGGTCTTTAATCTCTATGACAAGAGCTGGCCGATCCGCACGCGGGTGCGCCAATATCCGCCGGCGAAGTTCGTCTTTGGCGAACCGGGCCGCACCGGCATGGCCATGAACTCGGTGATCACCGCCGGTGTGATCATTTCGGGAGCTTCGGTTTCAAATTCCGTGCTGTCGCAGGATGTGCGCGTCAATTCGTACTCTGAGGTCGACTCGAGCATCATCTTCTCGCACGTCAACATTGGGAGACACTGCCGTATTCGCCGCGCCATTATCGATCGCGATGTGCACATCCCGGAGGGAACGGTCATCGGCTACGATCCGGTGGAAGACAAGCGCCGCTACTTTGTCACGCCGTCGGGATTGACGATTGTGACGCGCGACGCTTCCCTCTTCGAGAATCCCGTGGAGCCCGAGTTTGGCGACCGGTACTGAACTGGTATCGGCGCGCTAAAGCCAGCTTTGGCCTCGATAGGGGAAGTCTTTCCAGGAACTCTTCAGCAAATTTGAAGGAGAACGAAGCTCCAGGAGAATGCCATGTCTCTTTAGGCAGTCGATGCCCCGCGGACCGCGTATGGCGATGCAGGTTTCGAGCAGGTTCTTATCCGGACGCGTCCATTCTGACTTTTCATTAGCTGCGTTCTGGTCGGGAATCGCTCCGAAGGGCCACGCGCCAGGTTTTGCGTTTCAATGATCTCGTAATTTGCATCGCCACTCGCCTGTAGAGAGCTCGGGCAGTCTGGTGCCGCAGAAGCTCGCAATACTGCCATCCCGGTATTGAAGGTAGCCGAGATATGAGTGGCTCAGCCTGTTTGCCAGCCGCCGAGCGCTCCGTGAGAAAACATCCGATTTGGTGAACTACGCTGGATTGGTATTCAATCCACCATTGGTAGCATTCCTTCTGCCGTGCATCCAGTCCTACTGGATCGCGAAGGAGCCTGCTCACCAGCCTTCTTGCCTCCCGCCACGAGCGTACGGTCGGCAGGGGATGATCACCGAACAGGTTCCGGAAATAGTCGAGGGACAACCTTCTTTCGATGATCGGAATGGCGCCTGCCTCCAGGGCTTCGTAGACCCGGAAACATTCCAGGTTGGCGTTTCCCATCGGCGCAGGGGCGAATACGGATTGCTCCAGAATTTTGGCAACCTCGGGTCGCGGAATCTGCGTTGGCCCTGTCAGTCCCGTGTTCCAGAACACCATCCCTGAAACCGCAGTTGTCGAGAAACAGAGGTGGGGCTCGATGTGCGACATTCCGCGCACCATCTCCGGTCTGGAGGACTTGCCTGCGTCGCCGACAAAGCTCCATACGTAGCGCCGCTCCGAAGCGGGAACGACCTCCTTTATCGTGTTGGGAACACTGCTGCCCAGCGGTAAGACCTTAACGTCTTTGGGGTTGAAAACGCCGGACCAGTAGGATCGGAACACGCCCCGGAAGTTCACGTACCGGTCTGCCCCCAACTCGTAAAACTCATCGCCGATGTGCACAAGGAAGGCATTCATGCCCCTGAATCTTGCGTAATAGGAAGGATCAACAGCGTAGATCCAGATATCGAACACGATGGCGTTATCCATGACGACCTGATGCTTCCCATCAACTACATGCTCTTTGATATAAGGAGCGAAGAAGCGCATCAGCGTGTTGTATTCAAGCCATTCCTTCTCAGCCTGCTCCGATTGCCAGATAGCCGTGAGTTTTGGGCCTTGCCCCAAGGATGGGTGCGTCAGACTATTCACGTGCAAATCCTCAATGCGGTCGAAAGATCGACGAGTTCACAAGCGTTGTCTGTGATGTTGTCGCAGAAGATGTAGATGCGAGAACATCCGGTGGCGAGATGGGATTCAATCGCCGACGGCAATAGTCTCGATTAATTCTTGAGGTTGTACGCGGGCGCGAATTTCCTGGCGGCAAGCCTGACCTCGCTTCCAAATGCTGGGTGGGCAGCTGGGGCTTGCTTCAGATTACAAGAGTCGGGCCAGGAATTCGGTCTTTGGGGAGCGCTGGTCGTGGATGTGGCTGTGCAAGGATCCGAGTAGACGCTCATAAAACCTGAAGGGCCGCGCCTGATTGTCAGACGCGGCCCAGGTTGAGTGTGCATCAGGATTGGTTTATTTGTGCTCTCCCGGCGCGAAGCCGAACGTAGCCGATAATATGAAGCTCCGACCCGCGATGAAGGTGGGGTTATCACTCCCGCTGATAGATGTGGTCTGGTTGAAGGGATCGACGTAGCTTGTCCCCGATATTTTGTTGGCGGACGGAGTTCCCGCGAGGGTGAGAGCGGTGATGTTGTGTTCGTCGAGCAGATTGTTGGCGCTTAGCCGGACCTTTGTCTGGTCGAAGATCGAGTGGTTCCGCACCGTGTAGTTGACGTAAGCATCGGTAGTTGTGAACGGGTTGACGATGGCTTGATTGTGATAGGCGCCGCCGTCTACGCGCTGTTCACCGATACGCTTGTTAAAGAAGCCAAGGTCCAGGCCCTTGCCTTGATACGTGATGCCTTGCATCTCAGTATCGGCAGGAGTCTGCTGGACCCAGAGGCCGCTCGGGGCGTCGATGTAGAACGGGGATGCGGGGGTTCCGGCATTCAATTTACCCACATAGTAAGCGTTGGCTGCCGTTGCATTGAGATAAAGATTGAGGCCGCGCGTGAGCACCGCAGTGGTCTCGAACTCGACGCCCTGGGTGATGGAACTCGGCTGCAGAAAGTTGACTGTTTCCGACGTCGTGGGGTCGATGACGCTGTTGTAGCTGTTCTGGAAGCGAACGCGATATGCGTCGGCGTCGAGCGTGAAGCGTTGCAGCTTCATTACCATGCCTGCCTGGTAGGTGGTGGACTTCTGCTGCTTGGGCGGTGTCAGGAGGCCTGGTGTCGGAACTGTTGCGCTGGGCGTGTGGTTAAAGTCGTAAACGCTGCTGGGCGGTACGATGCTGCCAGTTGCGCCCTGGGCGTAGATCGAGAAGTTGGGGTGGATACGGTAGTTGAAATCAAGGGAGGGCAGCCAGGCGGTGAAGGTGCCGGTGTCGGTAACAGTCGTTGGGCAGCCGCTGGTTTGTCCAAGGGGGCAGAGGTTGCCTACGGTCTTGCCATCATCGGCGTGATGAAGCACGTCGAATGTGTAGCCCGCGAACTTGGTTCCTGCCGTGATATTGAGCTTCGGAGTGGCGTGGTACTCGAACTCGGCATATGGCTGATAGGAGTTGGTCCAGAACTGTTCGGCAAAATTGGGCAGAGCCTGGTCGGCCCAGTGATTCAAAGGATCGCTGGGGTACTGGTGGCGGTCGGTGCGTGCCCTTTCATACCACATGCCAGCGCGGAAGACGCCGAGGCTCGAAGCCTGCGACAACACAGAAGTCTCGCCATACTTGCGATAGCTGTTGTACTTGTCGACGCCGCAGGGAAGCTTACCCTTGACCTGAACATCGCAGGGAGCGATGGCCACGCCGTTGTAGGTTGTTGATCCGTTGACCGTGGTGGCCTCGGTGATCGGAGTGGCGTTTGTGAAGAGCTCCGCATTGTCGTAATTGTAGGTGTAGGGTTTTACTTCCATGGACCAGCCGTGACCGAGCTCGGTCTTCAGGCCGACGTATTCGAAATCTGTAGGCACGTGGTAGTTGTTGTACTGGTAGTCGAGCCAGTTCACAGGGTCGGCGTTGTTGGTCATCATGAACTTGATGCCGGCGCCGATGTAGGCTGAATTGGCCCCTGTGCAGGTATAGTTGGCCCCCACGCCGAGAGTCTGGCAGCGGGTTGGATTCAAGCCGTAGGTGTTGGCGTCCAGCCAGATGACGCCGCTGAAGCCGGTAAGCACGGTCCGGGGCGAGAAGGAATACTGGTACAATAGCGAGCCAGCGTTGCGGGTGTTGTAGTTGAAGGTCTGGTATCCGTCAGACGTCATGTGATGAACGTCGACGAACAGATTGGACCTTTTCTCTCCGCCGAAGAATCCGAAGCTGCCGGAGTTGTAGGCGCCATCGAAGAGTTTGGTATTCCATGTCCCGTAAGACGCCGTGCCGCGAATGTCCTGCTCATTGCCGATGGGCTTGGAAAGCAGGTGAATCGATCCGCCGAACGGGGTAGGCCCGATGGTGGAAGCAGATCCGGGGCTGCGGTCGAAATCTACCCCACCGATCCACTGTGCCGGGAAGAACGCCCAGGAGTGATGCGAAGGAGTGTTCGTGTCGTAGAACGGAATGCCGTCGAAATCGATGTCGAAGTCGCCGTCAGGGAAGCCGCGGAAGTAGGTCTTGCTTTGGCCCAGTCCGACTCCGTCGCTACTGGTGGTGAAGGTACCGGGAACGATCTGCACAATTTCGCCGAAGTCGGCGATGGGCGATGTGAAGTTCTCAACGTAAGTGTCTGAGATCAGCGACTGCGCCGAGCGCTCCTCAACAAAGCCACCGCTGGGCGCCGTTTCTGCGGCGACGGATTCGATGCCGGCGTTGACGGTGATCTGTTCTGCGACCGAGGCGATGCTAAGGGTCAGCGGATCGATTTGTTGAGACTGGCCTGCCGCAAGGGTCACGCCGCCTTTTGACGCGGAAGAAAAGCCGGAGGCAGTCGCTTCCACAACGTAGGTCCCGGCAGGAAGGCCATCGAATGAATAGGAGCCATTGGCGTCTGCCCGGGCGGTTTTCGAAATGCCGGCGCCCCTGACTGTGACCAGCGCACTGGCTACGGCTTTTCCTTGTCCGTCAACCACTGTTCCACTGAGCTTGGTACTTGTGCCCTGCGCATAGGTCAAGGTGCAGAATAACAATACAAGAAACGACAGAGCGAATTGCAGCAGACGTGACTGTCCGCTCGGCGAAGAGTGCATCACAATGATCCTCCAAAGTTGAAAACAGACTGAGTTTTTTTGGGCAAGACTCGGAAGCGTTGCCTCCCGCAAAGGAACAGCAACCTACAGCACGGATGGGGAATTGTCTAAACCGTAACAATCAAATGTGACAATTTGATTGCGTTGTTGTTGCAGTACGGTTACAAAATCGACTTTGTGATGCTGGATCTCATGATTCCTCTCGCAATCGTGTTGCTGGCAGGGATCAGCACCAACTCTATGGGCAAGAGCGTGACGGCGAAGGAGCTCTTCGCGTGCGTGGAGGCCGTTTCGGATGTGGTCAGCGGATTTTGGCTCAACATTCCGGCGGCCAGCGAGGCCTGCCCAACCTGCGGTGAACCCAAGCCTGAGATCGCTGAGGAATTGCTGAAGATGATCAGTGAGACGAAGAAATAGCCAACGAAGGGTGCCACCTAATCTGCTGTTACAGACGTCGGGTGGTCAGTTAGTGATCTCACCTCCGAGGGAAGTAGAGGCAGGTGAGTTTCTACGTGATGCTGGTGGTCAGGGTTTGGCCCACTGCGATGAATACGTTGCCGATGCCGCTTGCCAGGTATCCCATGGACGAGACACATCCCAACGCAATCATGGTGAAAGTGAGAGAATACTCGACCAAGTCCTGACCTTCTTCGCCCTGCGTCAGACGATGGACCATAGCGTAAATCTTGAACATCATTTCGTTCATTTAGCTGACCTCTCCGATTTTCTGGATTTGTCTCAAGCTAACGGTTTGGATTTCCGCAGGCAATGGCGAGAGAGGAACCATTTGAAACCAAAAAGGTAATGGAAGTTTTGTGACCTTTTGGGGAGACTAACCACAACGGGACTCACTGAAAAGACAATAAATACAACCTGGCGGACGAGGATCGCGGACTGAACTTCTCGCCGGCTTCAAAAGCGCTCAAGTAAATCGATAAACACCGCTGCCGGGAGTAAAATGGAGAGACCATGAATACTCGACCGAATCCTGAGCTCGTGACCGAACTTCGCTACGCGCTTGACGTCATGGAAGAGTACTCACATCTGGGCCTGGATAATGAAGCCGCCGGGAAGCTCCGCGGCATCTTGCTTCGCCGAATCAAAGACGCGGAAGCCGCACTCTCGTGCCGTCCCGCTGTCCCCGTCCGTTTTCCCGTCTCCGAGAAGGTTTCTGCTTAGGCAGCTTTTCGTGAAGGGCGGAAGCAGCCACGGTTCTTAGCTACTTCGTGTGTAATCCAAAGCTCCTGGGGAAGAAGTTCTCTCTCCTCCGGTAGAAACTGTAATGCATTCTATTTTAGGTACATACGGCATGGCTGAAGCCGCGCCGTTCTGGGTTGCCGCCTGTGAAGCCATCCGTTTGTTCACGCAAAGCGCGCCTGAGCTGTGGTGTTTCCGCAACTGAAAGCCATGCCCTGCGCTGCTGTCTGGGTGCGCTTGAGATGGTTGCCGGCGAGCTTTTCAGGGGTAAATTGCCGCCCAGCGTTCTTTTCGCAGGCTTTCGAGGGCACAGTTGCCGAGGCGGGAACTGCGCAACAAAATCATGCGTATAGGGCTCCATGGCTTGTGCGGGTACATTAAGCTGGAGCGTGGCAGGGCTGGTGGCGCCAAAGGCGCCTATACGGCGCAGGCTGGAGCCCCGGGATGCCGGTGCACCGCGGAAGCCGGTGAGCCACGGTCAGGAAGCCAAACCAATGACCCCGGACGCCCGCCTGACAAGCGGGGAGGTGAGACCGCTGGAGATCGACTGGTCCGAAGTCGTCCGCCGCTGCATGGACGGAGATTCTGGAGCATGGGCCGAACTAGTTCGCACGCACCATCGCCGTGTCTACGGGCTCTGCTATCGTTTTACGAATAATTCCGCTGATGCTGAAGATCTTACGCAGGACGTCTTTCTAAAGATCTATTCCAATCTAGCCAGTTTTGATACCGCGCGCGGCAGCCTGCAGGTGTGGATTACGACCATGACCCGCAACCTGCTGGTGGATAACTTCCGTCGCACCAGGAACCAGAGGGCCACGGACTCGCTCGATGCAGGGTGGGACGAGACCGACGAGTTGCGGCCGATTGACCGGCTGCAGGCTTCCGGCGCTTCTCCGCATGAAAAGGCGGCCCAGAAGGAGCTGGCCAAGATGGTGCAGGGAGCGCTGGCGAAGGTTTCGGTAGAGCTGCGGGAAGCAGTCATTTTAAGGGATTTACAGGATATGGACTACAAAGAAATTGCCCAGGTGCTGGGCATACCGGAAGGGACGGTTAAATCCCGCATCAGCAGAGGCCGTGCGGAACTTGCGCGCCTGCTGGAACGTAATAAGCGGGAGGTGATGTGATGGCAGACCGCGGAAACATTCCGAACTCTCCAGCTTGCGGGCTTTGGGAAACTCTCCTGGCCGACGCACTGGACGGGCTGTTGCGGCCGGAGGATGAGGCGACCTTCTCCTCGCACATGGCTGTCTGCCCGTCATGCACCGCACTGTTCGAGGAAGCCCGGCGTGGCCGGGAATGGCTGGAGTTTCTTAAGCCCGGAACCAGAGGTCCCGGAGGGTCTGCTGGATAAGATCCTGGCGCAGACCGGTCCGGGACATACTTCGGACTACAAGCTGGCGACGGCGGGCAATGTTGTACCGATGGCGATTCCGGCATGGCAGCGGCCGGGAATGATGGGACGGATTCGCCGATTTGCCGAGCCGCGGCTGCTGATGACGGCGGCGATGGCTTTCTTCTCGATCGCGCTGACGCTGAACATGACGGGCGTCAAACTGGCGAACTTGCGGCTTTCGAATCTGCGGCCGACTGCGGTGCGTTCGTTCATGGAACGCCGGTTGACGATGGCATCGACGCCGATTATTCGCTACTACGATCACCTGCGGCTGGTGTACGAAGTTCAGTCGCGCATGCAGGAGATACGCCGCAACGCGCAAACGCAGCAGCAACAGCAGCAAAAACAGATTCAGCCGGCGACGCCGGGGGAGTCAAAACAAAACCCTAATCGAAAAGACGGCGGGTCCCGCGTCGATCCACCCCAGCAATCCGGGGCACCATCATTGAGGGACTCAGATTACCTGGAAACTTCCGTTACGCTTCACGAACAGTCCACCACCCAAGCGACACAGATCTGTCGCGTGGGGCCCGGGCCCGCGCATCCTGGCGGCTCTGCACTCCAGCAACTTGAATTTGTTGCCGGAGAACCCGAGTTCGAACTGGCAATACGGGAAGGGAGCACAGTATGGACTGCGTAAATCATCAAGGAGTGGGTGCGACGGCCTATTGCCAGAACTGCGGCAAGGCGCTCTGCGCGGCCTGTGTGCGCAATGCCGGAAACGGACAGATTCTTTGCGAGCCATGCTTCGCGGCATGGCAGAACATGCAGCAGCCTTTTGTCTCGCCGGGTGCGAGCGGGCCGAATCCTTCGGTCGCGGCGGTGCTGGGCATTATTCCCGGCGTGGGTGCGATGTACAACGGCCAGTACTTCAAGGGGCTGATCCACGTAGTGATTTTTGTCGTGATTATCAGCATCACGACGCACTACGGATTGTTTGGATTGTTTATCCCGGCGTGGATTTTGTACCAGTCGTTTGAGGCGTTCCACACGGCGAAGGCAATTCGCGATGGGCAGCCGATACCCGATCCATTGGGTCTAAACGAGGTTGGCAACTGGCTCAACCTGGGCGGACCGCAGCATCGGCCGGGCATGCCGGTGAATCCGGGCGTCACGGGCGCTGGACCCGCGGCGACCAATCCGGGTGCGAGTGCCGGTGGATATCAGCAAGTTCCCTATACGCAGTACCAGGCGTCGTATACGCCACCGCCGCCAGCGGGATTTGTCGATCCGGCCATTCCGCCTGTGCCTCCGGTGCCACCGGTTTTCTGGCGCCGCAAGGAGCCGATTGGCGCACTGATCCTGATTGGATTCGGATTGTTGTTGCTGCTGAATCAGATGGGCTTTCTGGCCGAGCATGTGCTCAAGTTTTTGTGGCCGCTCATCTTTATCGCGCTTGGTGTCTGGCTGATTGTCCGTCGCTTTGAAGATACGAAAGGGGGCCAGCAATGAACCGCTATATCCTGATTCGCCGATTAAGAGGGCCAGCGATTCTGCTGCTTCTGGGGACAATCCTGCTGATGCACCAAGCGGGCATGGTCGATTTCTGGAGCCTGTTCTTTCCGCTGCTGCTGATTTTGATTGGAGTGCTGAAGCTGGCTGAGCGAGCGGCACTGGCCGCGGCGGGCGATGAGACGCCGTATCCAGGTTCTCCGTATCCGTACGGTGCGGCGGTGAATCCAGCGGCCGCAAGGCGTCGCGCAGCCGCAGCCCGGCACTTCTATTGTTCCCGCAACGCAGGATTACGGGAAAGGCCCCGAGGGAGGGCAGTCATGAGCAGCATGCCTCCGAATGTTCCGCCTGGCGGTTATGATCCGCGCACGCAATGGCGGGTGTATCGCGAGCAGCAAAGAGCTGCATGGCGCGCCCAGCGCGATGCGTGGAAAGCGCAGCAGTACGCGTACAAGGCGAAGTATCAGCATGCATACGGGCCCCGCGTTCCTTCCGTTGTAGGACCGCTGATCCTTGTGGCGATTGGCATTGTGTGGTTGCTGATCTATGCCGGCCGAATTGCTCCTGAGAATTTCTGGAGCTGGTATGGAAAATGGTGGCCGCTGCTGCTGATCGCTGCTGGATTGGCGATGCTGGCCGAGTGGGCGCTGGATTTGCGGCGCGAGGCTCCGGTGCGGCGCGGGACAGGATTTGTGGGCATCCTGATTCTGCTGGCGGTGATTGGGTTTTTCGCATCGGGAACGACGCGAGGACTCTGGGGACCCTGGACTTCCAATTGGGGCGACCACGACGACAATAATTTCTTCAACATGTTCGGCCTGCCGGAGCACGATCTGGATCAGCAGGTTCTGAACGTTCAGATTCCCTCCGATGCCGCGGTGCAGATTGAGAATCCGCGCGGCGATGTGAGTGTGACGGCGGGCGACTCGCCGAATATCGAAGTGCAGGCGCATGAAGTAGCCTATGCCGGCTCGGACGAAGAGGCGAAAAAAATCTTCGACGCGGAGCAGGCGCACGTGACGGTGAGCGGCAGCGCAGTGCTGGTAAAGTCGGACAGCAATAACAACGGCCGACTGAACTTGACGATCACGGTTCCGAAGAGCGCACATGTTTCTGTGCACTCTGGCCATGGCGATGTGACGGCGGCGAACCTGGAAAGCGGAGTGAATATCAACTCCAACCACGGCGATGTTCACCTGAGCGTGGTCAAGGGATCGGTGCAGGTGCACTTCTCAACAGACAAGGGCGACTTCTCTGCGCACCAGGTGGATGGCGATCTGACGGCGGAGGGCAACTGCAACGATCTCACGCTGTCGGAGATCAAGGGGAAAGTAACGATCAATGGGGAACTCTTCGGCGACGTGCACATGGAAAATGTGAATGGTCCGATTCATGTGCATACTTCGGTGACAGATATGGATGTGGCCGCTCTTCCGGGCGATCTGACGCTGAATCCCGATAACCTGCGGGTCACACAGGCGAAGGGGCAGGTGCGCGTCAAGACGCACTCGAAGGATGTGGACCTGAGCCAGGTGTACGGCGACAGCAACGTTGAAGATCGCGATGGACGGATCGCCATAGAGACGGCTGGGAACTTCTCCGTGGATGCGAGAAACCTGAAGGGCGATGTGGAGCTCACTCTGCCGCCGAATGCGGCGGCCTCCGTAACAGGAAGCACGCGAAACGGCGATATTGTCACAGATTTTCCGCTTGCTGTGAGCGGAGACGAAAGCAAGTCCGTGAGCGGCAAGATCGGTGCGGGTGGGCCGAAGGTTACGCTAACTGCCGAGAATGGCGATATTCATATCAAGCGCGGGGACGAGGCTCCTGGGCCGCCACCTACAGTTGCCGGTCCAGCTGCGCCAAACGCACCGCATTTGAAAGCGCCGAAAGCTCCGCCGGCGCCGCCGGTAACGCAATGAGATAGAGATCAGGGTTCAGGGTTCAGGGTTCAGTTCAACATTTAGGTGAGTCGAGGGCAGGCGCGGAGTGCAAACTCCGCGCCTATTCTGTTCTCAGCGCTTGCATGGGATCGAGGCGGGATGCGCGCCAGGCGGGAACGAGGCATGCGATGGCCGCGACTGCGAGAAGCGTTGCCGCAACAGTTGCGAAGACTGTGGGATCGAGGGGCTCGGTTTTGTAGAGCATCGATTGGATGAGACGGACTGCCCCGGCGCTCACAGCAAGTCCGAAGACTAATCCAAAGAAAGCGGGCCGCAGACCATCGACAAGGGCCAGGCGGAGGACTTGCTCGCGTTGCGCGCCGAGAGCGATGCGGATACCGATTTCTGTCATGCGCTGGGTGACGAGACACGAAAGCACGCCGTAGAGGCCGACGGATGCCAGCAGCAGGGAAAGAACTGCGAACGCAAGAACGAGCGTGGCACTGAAGCTGCTGTTTCCCAGCGACTGTCCAATGATCTGATCCATGGTGAGCACATCGGAGACTGGCAGTTGAGGATCGAGCGCGGCGATTTGCTTCTGGATCGGGATCGACATGGCCAACGGATCAGACTCGGTGCGCACGGCCAGGGAAAAACCAAAGCTATTCCTGGAATTCCCTGAAAAGAGTGGAAAGTACATGATCGCTTTGGTCGGCTGGCCGACCTGCCAGAGTGTGTCGCCCACCACGCCCACGATCTCGTACCCTGCCTTGTCCCTTGCAGAAACAAGGAGGTGCCTGCCGATGGGACTCTCGCCGGGGAAGTATTGCCTTGCAAGCTGGTAGTTGATGATGACCTGATTGGCGTGGTCATCGCGATCCTCGTTGGTGAAGAAGCGCCCCTGCAGCAGCGGAATCTCCAAAGCGGTGAAATAGCCCGGATCGGCAACCCGGCTAAGCGCATCGGGTAATTCTGCACCGGGCTTGATGGGTGGATGCTCGGGAATCGTGAAGACATCGTCGCCACCCCAGCTGTTACCGGGCAATGTGGAACCTAGCGCCACCGCGCGGATACCGGGCATGGTGCGCAGACGCGCAAGCAGCCCTTCATTAAAAGCGTTGATTTTTTCCGGTTTGTCGTATTTCTCGTGGGGCAGAGTGTAGCTCATGGTGAGCACGTTGGAGGTTGCGCAGCCCAGATCGGTAATTCGAAGACGAACAAAACTCTTCAGAAGCAGACCCGCGCCAATGAGAAGCACTACCGTGACGCCGATCTCTACGGTGAGCAGTGTTTTGCGCAGCGTTGTGCGCGAGAGGCTTCCGCCGGTGGTGCGCGACGATGCCTGCAAGGCAGCGAATACTGCCTTGTCGGTGGAGAACACAGCCGGCAACAGGCCCGCCAACAGAGCGGCGACGAATACCAGCGCGCAGGCAAAGCCCAGCACAACGCTGTCCACGTGGATGTTTTGGGCGCTTGGCAGGTCTTTCCACGCATGGGCGAGCCATTGGGTGGCTGCAAGGGAGAGTAGCACTCCGGCGGTGCCACCGGCGCAACAAATCAGGATGCTTTCGGTCAACTGCTCGCGTATGAGCGTGAACCGCTGCGCGCCAAGCGCGCCGCGGATGGCAACTTCTTTTTGCCGCGCCGCGCCGCGTGCCACGAGCAGATTGGCTACGTTGAGGCATCCGATGAAAAGCACGCATGCGACGGCGCACATGAGGAGAAGAAGCGGCTTCTTCACATCTTTCGCGAGGTCGTCGATCATGCTGCGCGGCACGGCATCTTCGGCAACGGGTTCATTGAGGTACTGCATGTGAAGGTGGTACTGTACGGCTTCCACTTGGCTGACGGCGTTGGCGAGGCTGACTTCAGGACGCAGGCGAGCGATGACGTGGCTCTGATGCCAGTCGTGGTGGCGCAACTCTTCAGGTGTAACCGTGGCCTGATATGGAACCCAAACCTGGACCGTGGCATAAGGGTAAGCGAAATCTTTCGGCAAGACTCCGACAACTGTGAAGGGCTTGCCGTCGAGGTGGATTTGGTGCCCGACGATGGAGCGATCGCCAGAGAACCGGCGCTCGAAGGTGCTCCAGGTGAGCATGACGACGTTGGAGTCTGGATGGTCTTCGGATTCAGTGAAAGTGCGCCCTAACGCCGGCTGAACGCCAAGGAGAGGGAAGAAGTTCCAAGTTCCGGCAACCGCTGTGACCACCTCCGGCAGTTCACCTCGCTCGCCGGTGAGGTTGAACTGCCACCAGTGCCAGGCAGCCATGTCCTGAAAACCATGGGTCTGCGCGCGCCAGTCGTAGTAGTCGGCGGGCGAAACAACGTTGTAGTTGAATGAGTCCTGGTTTGCCCAGTCACCGCGGAAGTGTTCGTAGACCATCACGAGCCGACCGGGGTCGCGGAAAGGGAGCGGCCTGAGCAGGACGGAACGCACGATAGTGAAGAGTGATGTGGCGGCACCGATGCACAGAGCGATGACGAGAATCGCCATCAAGGAGAAGGTTGGGGTGCGGCGCAGGGTGCGCGCGCTGTAGCGCAAATCGCGCGCAAGGGATTCCAGACCGTTCCAGCTCCAGGTAGCCCGTGATCGTTCGCGGAGTAATGCTGGATTACCGAAGGTGCGGAGGGCCGCGTAGCGGGCCTCGTCTGGGGACATGCCGGCGGCGATATTCTCGGCAATCTGGCGTTCGAGGTGGAAGCTGAGTTCGTCATCGAGACGCGTGGACGCGCGCTTGCGACGGAAGAGCATCAGGATCCGCATTCGGAATTGCGCAAGCAAACGCATGGATTCCTTCCTTGGGGATGGGGAAATTGACGGCTCAGGCCTCGCTTACAACCAGGTTGATGGCAGCGGAAAGCCGGTTCCAGTTGGCGGTTTCTTTCTCGAGCTGCGAACGCCCAGCGGCGGTAAGTGAATAGAACTTGGCCTGGCGTCCGGTTTCGCTTTCGGCCCACTTGGCCTTGATCCAACCCTGCTGCTCGAGGCGGTGGAGGGCGGGGTACAGCGAGCCCTGCTGGACCTGAAGCACTTCGCGCGAAAGTTGTTGAATCCGCTTGGCGATAGCCCAGCCATGCATTTGATCAGGCAAAAGGGTTTTGAGGATGAGAAGGTCGAGGGTGCCTTGGACGAGATCGCTTGGTTTGCCCATACCTAGATCATCTACAACATTCTTTGTAGATAGTCAAGGTATCGCTGGCTCGGTGCAACCGAAGACGTTTTCGACGAGTCTATTCTCTTGCGGGGTAAATGATCTTTCGTTGTATGCTCCTGTGGCAGGGGAGTTGCACATGATGCATGCGCCGATCCGGGTGATCACAGTAGAGCGGGAGTACGGGTCGCGAGGCGGGGAGTTTGCCCACGATCTCGCGGAGCGTCTGGGATGGCGGTTGCTGGATTCGGAACTGGTAAGTGCTGCGGCAAAGCGCGCTGGTGTTTCGCCGGAGCTGGCCGCGAAGTTCGACGATCGACTCGATCCCTGGTATTACCGCTACGGCAAGGTGTTCTGGCACGATACGGCTTACCAGATGACCGGCCTCTCGGAGGAGCAGGTTTTTGATTCCGAGCGCATGCTGACGCTGATCCGCGAAGAGATTACGGCGGCGGCGAAGCAAGGTAACTGCGTGCTGGTGGGTCGCGGTGCGGCCTGCGCTCTGGCGTGCCAGCCGGGATGCTTTCACATTTTCGTGTACGCCACGTTGAAGGCAAAGCGCGACTGGTTTACGCAGGCATTTCCCAAGCAGGCGCAAAACGCGGAGCAGGCGCTGGCCGCGTATGACAAACGGCGGGCCGCGGTAATTCGCAAGTTCTATCAGCAGGAGTGGTGTTCGCGCGGGCTGTACCACATGCTGCTGAATTCGGCGATGGGGATTGAAGCGATGATTTCCGCGGTGAGTGGAGCGGCGGAACTCGAGATCGGCCATCTTGTGGCTGCATCGAGTTCGATCGGTCCAACCGGTGCTCCCTGCTAAATTGCGATTCGCGGAACGCGCTCACCGATGCGCGTGAATATCTCCCATGGGATGGTGCCCGAAGTCTTTGCGTGATCGAAGGCAGAGATGTTTTCGTCTCCTTGGCGGCCGATAATAACGACTTCGTCGCCGGCAGCCACATCGGGAATGTCGGTGACGTCAATGACGGACTGATCCATGCTGATTCGCCCGACGAGCGGGGCGCTCTGACCGCGCACAAGCAAGCTGAAGCGATTGCCGAGCTTGCGATCGAGGCCGTCAGCATATCCCGCGGCGACGAGTGCGAGACGCATGGGCTCGGAGGCGACAAAAGTGCCGTTGTATCCGACCACGGCGCCGGGCTCAACGGTTCGCAAGCTGACTACCTGGGATTTCCAACCGAGCACGGGTCGCAGTTTGTGACGAGCCTGACCGAGAGAAATTGGCTCCGCGGGCGAGAAGGCGGGGTCGTACTCGGGTACGAGTCCGTAGAGCGCAAGGCCTGGGCGCATCATGGTCTTCATTTCGTGGCGCGCCGCAAGCGCAGAGATCTTGTGCGCCTGCCCGGCGAGAAGTGCGGCCGTATTGCCGATGTTGAGGATACCGGGGTGAAGTCCGGCGGCGCGGATACGGCTGAGAGCAGTTTCCATGCGGTCGAGCTGATCGTCAGTGACTTTCTCGCTGGCCTCGTCGGCGGCAAAGAGATGAGTCATCACACCTTCGATACGCAACGGCGAATCGCGGTGGAAGCGTGCGAGAAGAGGCGCAAGGGATTCAGGATCAGTTCCCTGACGGCTCATGCCGGTGTCGATTTCAAGATGAATGGCGATTGAGCGAACGTCGGCAGCGCTGGCGGCGGCTTCGATTTCATCAAACTGCCGGAGCTCCCAAACGACGGGTGTGAGTTTGTGGCGGACGACGTCTTGTGCCTGACCAGGGAAGACACTGCCTATTACGAGAACACGTGCATCGGGGCAAACGCTGCGCGCTTCGATTCCTTCTTCAACGCTGGTGACACCTAGCCATTGAGCTCCTGCGCGAACCGCAGCGGGAGCACAGAGCTTGAGCGAATGTCCATAGGCATTGGCTTTGACTACGGCGAGAAGTTCAACCTGCGGGCCAGCGAGGCTTGCAAGAAAACGATAGTTATCTTCGAGAGAGCGGGTGCGGATTTCGACCCAGCAGGGACGCGTTTGCATCAGGTTATCCAATTTTGTCCAATGACCAGTCTAGGTCATTGACGTGGTTCTCGAAGCCAGGTGGGATTGACGATGCGGATTCGCTATTCAGAGAATTGCGCAAGCTGGGATGGCTCAGGCGCTGCGGTGAACAGACTTACGATGACGAGCGCGGCTACGGCGACGCAGAGAGCGGGAAAGATGGCGTCGCGGTCGGCGATGATGTGCGGGAAGAGCGCTTTGACTGCAGGCAGATCCCAGGCAAGCGTCACGACTGTGCCTCCCGCGATAGCGGAGACTGCTCCCCAGGCGGTGACGCGCTTCGAATAGAAAGCGGCGAGAACAACGGGAGTGAGTGCGGCGGAGTAGATGGTGTAGGCCCAGAGCATCTTCTGCAGGATGCTCTCGGCGTAAACCGCCTGATAGAGCGCCCAGCAGCCGAGCAGCACCACTGCGAGACGCGAGATGATGAGCACGCGCTTGTTTGAGGCGTCGGGCGAGATGTAGCGGACAAAGACATCATTGACGAGATTGGTGGCTGGTGAGAAAAGGTAGTTGGAAGCTGTGGAGATGACCTTGGCGAAGACAGCACCGAGAAGGATTGCGCCGAGGACAGCGGGTAGTCCATGACGCGCTGTGTAAGGGATGATCTCACGCGGATGCATCGCTACTTCGCCCGTTGGGTAGAGCGCGCGACCGAAGACTGCGATGGCAACGATGAGGGTTTCGAGAACCACGGTGCCGATGATCCAGCCGACAACAGAGAAGCGCGCGTCCTTCTCGCTCTTTGCTGAGAAGAATTTCTGGTACATCACCTGATTGCCCAGCATCAGCAGCATGGTGGGAACGAGGAACTCGAGTGCGCGGACGAGTCCCATGGCAACGGGTTGTTGAGCACCGGTTGAAGAAAGCCGGTAATTGCCAAGCACCTCGAAATACTGCGGGGGCAGCACGGAATGAAGACCGGCCCAACCACCGGCCTGCAGAAATAGATACGGTGCGGCGATGACGCAAATAGCAGTCACCAGGGAGCCGATCGCCACATCCATGTACGCCACGGAAGACATGCCGGCCAGGGCAGTGGTGACGATGACGAAGAACGCGATGAGATAGGTGCCGAGTTGAGAGGAAACGGTGTCGGGAAAAATCAGGTGCAGCACGTCGCCGCCGCCCTTGAATTGATAGCTGGTGATTCCGACGTAGGCAAAGAGGATCGCAAAGGTGCCGAGCACGCGGGCGGTCTGGTTGTAACGAGCCTCGAGCAGATCGGGGAGCGTGAACTGGGCGAATTTGCGTGCACGCGGAGCGATGAAATAAATGAGTAGCAGACCGAGCCATCCGCCGGCCGGTTGCCAGAGAGCTGCGAAGCCATTCTTGTAGGCATTTTCTGCGCCGGCAAAGAGTGAGCCCGCTCCGATCCAGGAAGTGAGGAGCGTGAGTACCAGAACAAATGCCGGAAGCGAGCGGCCGGCAACAAGGTAATCGGCCTTGGTTTTGACGCGGGTTGTGCGATAAAGCGCCACTGCAAGGAGAACGGTCACAATGATGGCCAGAACGGCAACGTAGAGTTGGGACATCCAGTGGCTCCTTCAGGGCACCTGTTGGCTCTTCTAAATGGCGAGTCAGCCGCGGATCGCTGCTCCGGAGGAAGTCAGAAAGCAGAAACACCGGTGCCAGTTGCCTGCCATGTATTCAGGGGCTGCGAGAAGTGTATCGGATGGAGTGAGGCCGAGGTCACGTGGCGAACGGAAGGTAGTGTATCCGTCTGAATTCAGACTAAGACACGGCCAGCGTGCAGCGCGATTTGACCCCCCAGCAAGGCGTTGCTAAACTAAGAATGCGGGGTGGAGCAGCCCGGTAGCTCGTTGGGCTCATAACCCAAAGGTCGCTGGTTCAAATCCAGCCCCCGCAACCAATTAAATCAATAACTTAAGATCTCTCATCGGGATTTTGAGGCGCATCTTGCGCCCTGGAAATTCCGATCCTGCTAGCGCGCAATCTCGCCGAAACCCCAATGTCCGATCAGGCCTTTAAACACTGGCGGACTTCCCCGTTCTCAATTCGGCTATCTTTGAAGGGTCGGGCGGCTTGGCGGTGCGAAATGGAAATCATCCTCGAGCGTTTGCAAAGGGTGGCGGGAAGAGCGCTTCTTGCTTTAGCAGTCCTATTTCCCCTGTGTGAAGTTTCGCCCGTGGAGGCGCAATCCTGCGGCTCCTCAGGACTGGCGGTTCAGGTACTCGGTTCCGGCGGGCCAGAGTTGCAGGATAAGCGGGCTTCCACGAGCTATCTGATATGGGATCACGGCACCGCGCGTGTCATCGTTGATGCTGGCCGAGTCTATTTCCGGCCACAATTTCGCGACCGTAGCGAGGAACGCACTGCCGAGTTGGAGATAGAGGAATTGCTCGCGCATCCCGGATAGCAATTCTTGACGGTGAGTTTGCGACTTGTGCTGTCGCGATTGCTGGAATCGCGCTTACTTGTCGGTGAGTGCATTGGCGATTTACCGCAAACGCAGACATCATTTTCGCTGTGAATCAAACAAACCGAGCAGAATCGAACGGCTTTCGCGCAATCGCAGAGAAGGCGGAAGCGTTCTCCTATTGACATTCTGTACGAGCAATACTAACGTCATATAGACACTCGATAGGAACTAGAGCGCATGGGTCAAAATCAGACGAACTTACTGCAGGGAACGTTGGATCTTCTGATCCTGAAAGCGATTGGCGATGGGGAGATGCATGGGCTGGGCATCTCGCGCAGAATCGAACAGATCACGCAGGGAACTTTTCAGGTAAAACCGGGATCGCTGTTCCCCGCGCTGCACCGGATGGAGGAAGCCGGATGGCTCGCCTCCTTCTGGGGTGAGTCGGAAAATAACCGGCGTGCGAAGTACTATCGTCGCACGAAAGCCGGCGAGCGGCAGGTGGGCATTGAGGCAAAGCAATGGACCACAATCGCCGAGGCGATGGCTAGCGCACTGAAAGCGTAAGGAGGCGGCGATGAGAGCTCTGTTGCGGATGATGGCTGCGGTTCGGAACCTCTTCCACATTCGGCAGGTGGAGAGCGATCTGGACGCGGAGATTCGCGCCTATGTGGACGGCCTCACAGAGGAGCGAATCGCAGCAGGTATGACGCCGGAGGCGGCGCGCAGGACGGCCCTGGCAGAGTTTGGCGGTACCGAGCCCGTGAAGCAAGCTGTGCGCGATGGGCGCGCGGGAACCGGAGTTGAGACGATCTGGCAGGATGTGCGGTTTGCGCTTCGCATTCTGCGCAAGGCCCCCGGGTTCACAGCGGTTGTCGTGATGACGCTGGCGCTGGGAATCGGGGCCAACACCGCGATCTTCACGCTGGTGAATGCGGTCTCGCTACGGGCTATTCCGGTGACGCGCCCGGAAGAACTTGTGGTTCTGCGGTGGTCGGCGCACAAAGAGCCGGAAAGCACGGGTATGAGCAGCTTCGGCGATTGCACGATGCGCAGAAACGCCGGGAATGAAAGCGGGTGCTCGATGCCCTATCCGGTGTATCGCGCATTAGCGGAGCGCCGGGATTTGTTTGCGGATGTAACGGCATTTGCGGGGACGGCCGATCTTAATCTTGCCGGTAACGGTCAGGCGAGTATCGCTTCCGGAGAGCTTGTTTCCGGAACGTACTTCGATACGTTGGGCGTGCCGGCCGCGCTGGGGCGGAGTCTGGGTATAGCGGATGAACAAAAAGGCGCGAATGCGGTCGCGGTATTGGACTATGGGTACTGGCAGCGAATGTTCGGCGGTGCGCCAGGCGTGCTCGGCAGAACGGTCCGGTTAAATAACGTTGCCTTCACGATTGTGGGCGTTGCCGACCGCGGATTCACACGGCTGACGCCCGGCAAGTCGGCGGATTTATATGTGTCGGTAAGCCAGGCACAAGCGCTGGGGCTAAGGTGGGGCGCATCCGACGATCCGGGATCGTGGTGGGTGACCGTAGTTGCACGGCTGAAAAGCGGCTTGAAGCGGACAGAAGCGGAGGCGGCGGCGAATCTTGCGTTTCGCAATGCAACGATGCATGCCGACAAGCCAGCATGGAAGGAAGCTGACAACCCGCGACTGGCGCTGGTACCGGCGCAGGATGGCTTGTCGGGATTTAGGCGGGCGCTGGGCGAGCCGTTGCGCCTGCTGATGGCGGCCGTGGGAATTGTGCTGCTGATTGCGTGCGCCAATGTTGCGGGCCTGCTGCTGGCGCGATCGACGTCGCGGGAACGGGAACTGGCGGTGCGTCTCGCATTAGGTGCGAGCCGACGGCGCGTGATGCAGCAGATGCTGACTGAGAGCATCCTGCTGTCGTTGGCGGGTGCCGCGCTGGGCACACTGCTGGCGTATGGGGGTGCGAGCGCGCTGGCTGCATTCGCCTCTACGAATTGGCACGGGCCCCTTCAGATCGATGTGTCGCCGGATCCGCGTGTCCTGCTGTTCACCATGGGTGTAGCGCTGGCGACGGGAATTGGATTCGGGCTGGCTCCGGCGATTCGCGGGGCGCGCACGCGGTCGGCTGCGGAGATGAACCGCGGCACCACGGAGGCTGCGACCCTGAATACCCCTGCGGGGCGACACCGGCCGGGTTTGGGAAGCACATTGGTTGTGTTACAGGTGGCGCTCTCTATCGTGATGATGACGGGAGCGGGATTGTTGTTGCGCACGCTTAACAAGCTGCGCAGCGTAGACGCCGGGTTCGACACGCGCAATGTTCTGATGGTATGGATAAATCCGACATTGACCGGTTATGACAAAACCCACGTGCAGGGTATCTACGACAGTCTTCAGCAGCGGCTGTCATCGCTGCCGGGAGTGGTGTCGGTGAGCTATTCGTCTGGCGCTTTGCTTGACGGCGGTCTCTGGACGGAGGACGTAAAAGTCGAGGGACAGACCAGCAAGAAGACCGTGGATTCGCAGATGATGCGGGTGGGCCCGCACTACTTCGAGACGATGCGTCTGCCGCTGCTGCGGGGACGTTCTCTGGGTCCTGCGGATATTCGGGGTGGACCGCCTGCCGCGGTAGTCAATGAGGCGTTTGTGCGGAAGTTCCTGGAAGGGCGGGATCCGATCGGACTGCATTTTGGGCCGGATGACAAGGGCGCGCCGCAGTGGGCGATTGTAGGTGTTGCGCGGGATGCGAAGTACAGCTCGCTTGAGGATGAGATTGCGCCTACGGCGTATGTTCCGCTCGACACAGGCCGTGCGACATTTGAGCTGCGGACGACTCTTGCGCCGGCGGGACTAATCCCGGCAGTGCGGAAGACCGTACAGGATGTCGATGACAATGTTCCGGTGATGCAGGTGCGGACGCAGTCCGAATCGATTGACCGGCTGCTTTTCAATCAGCGGCTGATGGCGCGGTTGCTGGGAGGATTTGCCGCGCTGGGCCTTGGACTGGCTTGCATTGGGCTGTATGGATTGCTGTCGTATGAGGTGGCCCGGCGGACGCGCGAAATCGGAGTACGCACGGCGCTGGGCGCGCAGCGGACGGATGTGCTTGCGCTGTTTCTGCGTCGAGGATTGATCGTGGTGCTGCTTGGCTCGGCGGCAGGTGTTGGCGCTGCGGCTGCGGTGACGCGGCTGTTGGATAGCCTGCTCTATGGGGTGCGAGCTCTGGATCCGCTAACGTTTCTGGGAGCCGCGGTGCTGTTTGCAGTCGTCGGTTTGGTGGCATGTTTTCTGCCTGCGTCGCGGGCGATGCGAGTGGATGCGGCGGTGGCGCTTCGGTGCGAGTAGAACAGACTTGATTTCCTTGATTGATGACTTCAGGCCAAACCGCTTATCGACAACCGAATATGCAATCAGCGGCACGGCGACTGAATTGCTGCAGTCAGACGACGCCACGTTTGGCGCTTTCGCGGCGAAGGTGCAGGCCGATGTCGAATCCACTCTGAGCAATTACGACATTCAGGATCACGCGGCGCTGCGGGATCTCCTTTGGGTGCGCCTCGATCTCCAGTTGCTGGCAGGGAACAACAAGGGTGTGCTTGAGACGATCGCAAAGCACCGACCTACCTGTATCGTAGGCAATGCGATCAATTACCAGCGCTACGACTTGTGAAACGTGACTGTCATCGTTGATGGCGAGGGGGCTGGGGTGACGTCTGTTTCGTTAACGCTCTTGCCGTTCGAACTCAGCACGAAGGTGTTTTCCCGGGCGACCTTACCATCATTGCGGTAGGTCACCTTCAGGGTACGGGGTCCGTCCTGCTTCACAGACATCGTCCGCCTTCCGGCGATGGTTGTCGGCGTGCCATCGAGCTTGCAGGTGATTGGCTTGTCGTTATCCGTTTCCTTGAAAGCGACACTGTCGCCGTTGACCTGGATGGCGAGCACTCCGGTGTCCTGCGACTCGGTGAAGTCCGTTTCCTTCCACGTACCGGATAGGCCCGGCCCACCGGAAATCCGCTTGGATGTAGTGGTGATGGTGTACGGGCTGTCATCCGGCGGCGTGACCTCAATGGTTCGGGTTGCTTTCTTGCCATCCGGGGAGATCTCGATTTTCACCTTGCTGACCGGCTTGCCGGCGCGAGTGTTCTCGAGTTCATAGCCGCTGCCGGACTTGCTGCACGTGGTCGTTGTTCCGTCGACCGGCGCGTTGGGCTTGCCATCGCAAACTACTCTGGGGCTGGCCTCGCCACCGCGCGTGACCGTGTAGCCGTTGGCGTCTGTGGCTATAAGGACGGTGGGACCATCGTATTTGAGAGTGGAGCGGTCTATCTTCCACGATCCGTTCCATGGGTTCTCTTGTGCGATGCAGGGAAGAGTGAAGGTCACAAACGCCGTGAGAGCGCATGCGCAGATGCGATACCATTTCATGCTGTTTTCCTCGAAGAGCAGATTTGGCAAGGGTTTGCCTCGGTTTCAGGGGAGGGAAAACATAGTGCATCGCGGCGCTGTCGGCTGTCAACTACTCGGGGGAATTGCGCTAGCTGAGGATCTGGCGGAGAAGTCAGGGGCATGGGATTTCCCAACCTGCTTCTGACTGTCGTTTCCATGCCATCTATCCGGATCCCACCCAAGAGCAATCGCGTTATGCAATAAGAGATGTTCGCGATTAGCGGCGAGAAGCGTTGACTAGCATCTTCCGTACTCCTAATATTCCACCCGAAGGGCTCTCTTTGTGATCGGTCAGACCATCTCGCACTATCGCGTCATCGAGAAATTGGGTGGCGGAGGAATGGGCGTAGTTTACAAAGCCGAAGACACGTCATTGCACCGCTTTGCCGCTCTGAAATTCCTGCCGGATGACCTTGCTAGTGACCCCCAAGCTCTGATGCGGTTCGAACGCGAGGCTCAAGCTGCATCTGCCCTGAATCATCCCAACATCTGCACGATCTACGAAATCGGCAAACGAGACGAGAAGGCGTTCATCGCCATGGAATTTCTCGATGGCGTGACGCTCAAGCACTTCATCGCGGGCAAACCGTTGGAGATGGAGACAGTGTTGTCGTTGGGCATTGAGATTGCCGACGCTCTCGACGCAGCCCACTCCGAAGGTATTGTTCATCGGGATATCAAGCCGGCAAACATCTTTGTAACCAAGCGTGGACATGCCAAAGTTCTCGACTTCGGGTTGGCAAAAATCAACCCTGCCAGCGGCAAAGTGATACGAACGGAGGAAACAGCCGCCGAGGAGACCGCCCTGAGCATGGACCACCTCACCAGTCCCGGCTCCGCCCTCGGCACTGTCGCCTACATGTCCCCGGAACAGGCCCGAGCCCAGAATTTAGACGCAAGGACGGATTTGTTTTCGTTTGGAGCAGTCCTGTATGAGATGGCCACCGGTCAGTTGCCGTTCCGTGGGGATAGCACGGCCATCATCTTCGATAAGATCTTGAATCGGCCGACGGTAGCGCCCGTGCGTTTGAATCCTGAAGTCCCCGACGGACTGGAACGTCTCATCAATCGTGCGCTGGAGAAGGACCGGAACCTCCGCTATCAAAGTGCTTCAGACATGAAGGCCGAACTGCGCTGCCTTAAGCGTGATATGGATTCTTCGCAGATCTCCGCCGCGGCTGTCCCAAACGACGAAGGCCGTGCATCGCAAGCGGTTCCTCCCAGCCGGATATCCAGCGCGAAACGGGTTCAGCCGTTGAGCCAGGACGCACCTCAGGCGGATCCTCCAAATCGAATACGTACTTTCCCGTGGAAGATGATCGCGGCCATCGGTCTGCTAGGTGCCTTAATCGCCGCTGCCGGAGTTTACTGGCGCTCGCGTCTTTCCCCTAAACTGACTGACCAGGACACACTGGTCTTGGCAGACTTCAACAACTCAACCGGCGATCCCGTCTTCGACGACACCTTGAAGCAGGCAATTTCGGTGCAGCTGAGTCAGTCTCCCTTTCTGAATATCCTGTCTGACGCGAGAACTCGCGCCACTCTCCGGCTAATGGCGAAACCGGCTGGAACCAAAGTGACATCGGATGTGGCGCGCGATCTCTGTGAGCGCGCGGCCGCGAAAGCATATATCGCAGGAGCAATTGGGAGTCTGGGGAGCCAATATGTAGTTGGGCTTAACGCCGTCAATTGCAAGACCGGTGATCCCCTGGTTCAGGAGCAGGCGACGGCGGACAGTAAGGAACACGTTCTCCGAGTGCTGGGCGAAATGGCGACCAGATTTCGCAAGAAGCTCGGCGAATCCCTGAGCACGGTCCAGCGGTTTGACATCCCCCTCGATCAAGCGACCACCCCTTCTCTCGAAGCTCTGAAGGCCCTTTCGGTGGGCAGGACGACGCTGCAGGAGCAAGGGAGTGCCGCCGCGATTCCATTTTTCAACCACGCCATCGAACTCGATCCGAATTTCGCTGCAGCCTATGCGGCCTTGGGAATTTCATACTCCAATCTCCGAGAGCCCGGTCGAGCCAGCGAAAACTTGAAAAAGGCTTATGACTTGCGCGACAGAGTAAGCGAGCGTGAACGATTCCGCCTGTCGGCCACCTACTACCTTTTGGTCACGGGAGAGCTCGAGAAGGCGATTCAAACCTATACCTTGTGGGCCCAAACCTACCCGCGCAGCAGTGAGCCGTTCGGCAACCTGGGCGTCGATTACACCTATTTGGGACAATACGAAAAGGGTATCGAAGCCAGTCTTGAAGATCTCCGGCTAAACCCGGGCAGCGCCGCCGCCTACACCAACCTTGTAAGCCTGTATGCAGCCTCACAGCGTCTCGATAAGGCGAAAGAAAAGTACGATCAAGCGGTCGCCCACAAGGTTAACAATCCCTTCCTGCATGGGAACCGTTATGGCGTAGCCTTTCTCGAAAACGACGCTTCCGGGATGCAGCAACAAATCGCCGATGCCGCCGACAAGCCCGGCGAGGATGTACTTCTTTCGTTTGCTTCTGATACAGAAGCGTTCCACGGGCGTCTCGCGGCGTCACGGGACCTCTCCAAGCGCGCGATCGGCTCTGCGCTGCGCGACGATTCACCGGAAACGGCGGCAACGTGGCAGATGGATGTCGCCTTGCGCGACGCAGAGTTTAACAATGTCGCGCTCTCCCGGCAGGAGACCGCTTCTGCGCTCACTACTGCCTCCACACGCGATGTGAGCATTCTCTCGGCTTTAGCGCTGGCGCGTATCGGAGACACCGCCAAGGCAAAGCGCATGGCGGACGACTTGGCCGCACGCTTCCCGCTCAACACCGTCATTAATCACTATTGGCTGCCCACCATCTACGCTTCAATTGAGATTGAACGCGGAAACCCGGCGAGGGCCCTGGAGCTCCTTCAAACAACACCGGAGTACGAACTTGGCTCTCCCCTTCCTCAATTCGAGGTCGGCGGCTCGCTCTATCCCGTATATGTCCGTGGCCAGGCCTACTTGTTGTTGCATCAGGGCAAGGAGGCGGCGAAAGAGTTTCAAAAGTATCTGGACCACTCCGGGGTAGCGGTGAATTGCCCGCTAGCGACGATGGCGCGACTTCAACTCGCTCGCTCCTATTTGTTGACGGGAGACATGAAAAGAGCAAGGGAACAATACCAAGAGTTTTTCGTCCTCTGGAAAAGCTCGGATTCAGACATCCCCATCCTGAAGCAAGCCCAAACAGAGTATGCGAAGCTGCACTAGGCCTTGGTTTCACGCGCTCTTCCGGGTACCAATGCATCTTCTGGTGCACCCTCTATATGTCTGGCTCTGCTTCCCCTTCCTACCGAGGATCAGGGAAGACAAAGCCCAGGCTGAAGAAAGGCGCTCATCGCTCATCCAGCTTTCTAGTTAAGACTCAAGGTCAGCTTCACATTGACTGATGCAGCAAAGCCATTGCTCAACGTCGATGTACACACCGAGAGGTGGGTTACTGAGAATCGTTTCCCATATTGCGTCCAGGGTGGGGCGCGTCAGTGGTTTGCGGTGCGAGAGATGTGACGGTGTCGGATGGATAGACGTGAGGCGCTGAAGCAGCCCCTAATTTTTGAACTTCGAGAGCGGGGGCTGTGGCTCAGGGTCTCGGGTTCTAACGTCGGTGACAAGCCTGCCCAATAGCACATTCTGCTCCGGTGAGCCTAGGCGTATAAATCTGTAGGTCGGCTCAGAACTTGGCATACATAGTTCGGGATGATAACGCTGAAATTCGTTTACCAATCGCATCCCGACCGCGCTAAGACCTGTGAATTCGTATCCACTTGCGGTCTTAATCACTTTCGACATTACTCTGTCTCCGTTGATGTGACGGTGCTTCTGCCCAGAGGAAGTGATGCAAATCACATTCTCTCACTCAATTCTTCTCTCTAATGGCAGGATGTCGATTCCCTCGTTGGAAACCATCCTTGACCCCGAGTTGGCAGAAATGATCGTTAGCCGGTCTGCGGAGATCATCCCACGGGATGGAGTTCTGTTCCGTCAAGGCGATCCGGCGGACTGCCTCTACTTCGTGAGATCGGGTGAAGCTAACTTGACGATGCAGGCAGGTGGTAAGGAAGTCAGAATTCGAGCTGGCCAGGGTTCGCTACTTGGCATCCCAGCGATTGTTGGGAATCAGCCCTATTCGATGACTGCCACGGCAGGCAGGGATGCCGAGACATTCAGGCTCAGTTCTATCGCATTCAATGACCTGATAAAGACCGAGCCAAAGATGCAGTAAGCCGTGCTGCGAATCCTTGCTGGGGAAGTCAGGGTAGCCCGTCAGGCGCTGTCTGATCTGTCGTTCTAGTCAGAGGATTAATGGTGCTGCTCGGAAAAGACTAGAATCTCTGTATGCCGCTGGTACCTGTTCTGCAGATGAGATACGACGAGAACAGCATTCCCGTCTCTGCGAAGTGCTCAATGTGTGGCGAACAGATGTCCCAGTCCAAACCACGCATCACGAACCCAATTGAAAATGTTGAGTGGTTCGCGGCTCAATTCGGTCTCCATGTGGCGCAGAATCATCCGCCCCTTGCACCCCACAAATCAAATTTTGGCAGAGTGAATCTGTAGAGGCTCGTGCGAAACGCGACTCCGGAAGTACTCAAAATGTGAAACTACCAAATTGAAGGCCGGATTGACAGGATAGAAGTGAACTCATATAGTCTCCACACGCGGCCCCAATCCACTGAATGACGAAGCCCCTCGTTTCGGAGGGGCTTCCGAGGGTCTGTTTAGCTGCAAAAAATAAGCCGCAATTGTTAGATACCGAACATATTTTCCAGATTAAACGGGCATACGATGCCTGACACACTTCCAGTTTTCACAGAAGGGACTGCTGTCCTCGTTGACCCTTCGCTGAGCCTA
>CAVTCT010000014.1:0-211575 GCA_963733325.1 uncultured Acidobacteriaceae bacterium | reverse complement strand
TGGAACGCGATGTGGTGTGTCGATCGGCGAATTGCTTCCGACTCGGCCCGTTGTTGCAATCGAAGAACGACTGGTCATACTAAGATCTGGATAAGACAAGATAAAGGATGAACTCCTTATATACCCCTGCCGACATGGCTCTACTCGTTTCGGATGCTGAAACCACTTGAAAATCAGTTTTGGTTCGAACCGTCAAGCTCAGCGACATTGAGAAGTGGATAGAAGAACCGGATCTGCCATTTTCTCAGAAGAAATCGGTATTCGCAACGGCTTCGGAAACAATTGCGGTCGAAGGGGGACATGAGACCCAGGCTCCTGTGGTTTTGTTCCTGAAGTCCAAGGATCCGAACGGCTCTTGCATCGCCAGATCGATCTGTTCTCTTCTCTATGAGCCCTCGCTACTGCGGATCATCATCGATATTCGGTACCCTCTGCAAAGGCCACGAATTAGAAATCGACACGTATAGCCATAAAACCGCCTTCTCGGTTGGCTGAAGAACCCCGACACCGGCAGATTCAGGCATTGATGATTATGACACCTTCCGTGCCGACTTCAACCCTTATGGAAACATTTCTGGTTCTCTGATTACCAAGAAACTTAGCTTGCAAGCTAAATTGGCCTGGCGACGAAATTATCCGAGATGGTAGCGGGAACTTGATCTTTTCCCGCGAACGATGGTGCGATGAAACCCATCTCGATAGTGATCGCCGTCGCAGATATCATGACGCCCCTACTTCCAAGGGAGAGAGGCTCCAAATCGAAAAGAGCGCATTGCAGCCATTCCTGGTAGCGAGGGCTCAGATCTAATCGTTCATATCCAACATACGAGAGCGAATCGAGGGTACGACTATGGCAGCGCAAAAGGAATGAAGCGCTACACGGTACAATAGGCATTTCGTCCTCAGGAAGACGGCACATACGAGGACGCCTTCGGAAATTCTGGAACTTGGTAATACCATCGTTGAAGAGATGGAGCTTGATGATGACACCGACACTCTTGGACGATGGATGTGCCACCATGTAGCCGGGCTGATCGACCAAGCTGCGCACGGACATTCGATGAAGTACGTGCGCACAGCCGAACGAGAAGCCGTCTCCACGATACTCGCCCTATGGGAAAGCGACATGGCTCTTCCCGGAAATGCGTACCCGTTAGCGCACTTCAAATATCTGTTGCAATGTCTTGCTGCAACCAGCCCTGACGCTTCTATCGGGAAACACGACAACATACACCGTTGGTCGATGCCGCCGGCAGCCAATTCCGGAACGCCGCAGAAATCGTCAACATTGCCTTGTCGCTTGACTCGAAGCCGCCGCTCTTTAAACGAATAACGAGCACCAGAATTGGACCTTTTCTGCTAAATTCCTGCAGAATGATTGAATGGATAGGTCCTGGAGATGCGGGCGAAGAACTTACGAGCGATCAAAGTCTCTTCTTCAAAAGAGTACCTTGAGAGGGAAACCAGACGATTAGATACTCGATCGAAGACGATTAAAGCACTTCTCAAAGCTATTGTATCGACACAGATCGGCGCTGGGAAAGCTGGCAGAACAAGTGAATGAGGAATTATCACCGAAACGGCTTTCAACGGGTCGTGCGGCTAGCCCCATTCTTCCTGATTGGACCATTAGCGTCGCCCGCAAAGCGCTTTCCCGAACGGCGATTGCGGTATGCGCGGAGATCCTGAGGGAAGGTGGAGCAGTAGATGTCGGATCGGCCAAACGTGGCTTAGGGAGTGCGAAAAAGTTGCTCTCGCAAAAGAAGGAAAAGAAATCATCGGCTCTCGCCATACTGAAAGCGTTCAGGCCAAAATATGCAGCGAAGATCGCGCTTCAGAGTTCAGCTACCATCGAGCCGTGACACTATCGAATTGGGCTATGTCGCTGTGCGGGAGGCATACCGCGGCAAAGGGCTGGGACGAGATGTAGTTCAGGCTCTGCTCAAAGGAGTGGAAGATCCCCTCTTTGCGACAACCGCATCCGCAGCGATGGGGAGGTATTCTATCCGACCAGAGTTTTACGGAGTCTGGACGGCCTTGGAAGGGTTTAGCAGAGCGTCTAACACTGTGGAAGAGAAAGCGGGTTGAGAAATCCGCTCATTAGATTCAAAGGCCCAAAAGTTTGTAGACTGTGTGGGCAGCTTCGACAACTTCATGACTCAGGGCGACTGCCGCAAGCAACTGCCTTCCCTTGGTCAACCATTTCGTCAGCGATGATTGATCTGGCATTTCGGACTTTGTGAAACTCACGCTCGGCACGTTCAAGCTCTGGTGTCTGCGGCGCCTGATTCTGCAGCAATCGCAGTAGCGTATCAAGCGCCGCCAATGCGTCTCCCGGATCCGATTGATTGGTCACTATGGTTCCCGAGGAATTGCGGCCCGCGGCTCCCAAATAGCCATAGTTGATGAACTGGTCTCCATGCACGACCGGTCCAGTGTTAAGAGTTTTCGGAGCCGGTCGGAGCCGGCCGTAAGGTAAGCGATGTCCGTACTCATCCAGCGCGGAACGCCTCTTTGTCGATCAGAAGAGTGCAGGCCGGAGCGGTACGCGCGTTTGAGCTCATTTAGGACTACCGCCTCGAAAAAGGACAGACTAAGGGAGTAGCTCGTACATAGTACCTGAGACCACGTGCCGGAACGCACCAAGCCCAAAATGGACAACGTTAATGGCCGTCACCTCAATCGATGTTTAACTTGCGTCGATTTACCTATTTTAATTGGGTTCGCAGAGACTCATTGAACTGGACGGGAGCTGTGGGCCGATACCACCTTTAGCGGAAATCAGGTCTTTCTTTGGGGACGCTTCCAAGTTTCGTTACCAAAGTTCGTGTGGACTGGCTTAGCATGTTTGATGATATTCAATAAGCTTTCCGATCCGTCCGCTGCTTCCTGGACGTTAGACCCGGCAAAGTCGCTGTGCTGATTCAGCAATGCTTTCCTGCGCGCCTCGAACTCCGTTTGGGCTGCTTGGGAACTGTTGAGGGCCCAAATGGATGTCTTTGATCTTGACCGCGCGCTCATTCAGGATTACGAGCGCTTTGCTCGCTCTTTTACGACAATTCGTGCACAGGACATAAAGGAACAGGTTGAGCAAGTCTACGCAACCGGAAGATTCTGGCCCAAGCGCTCGTTAGCATCAATCCCCACTATCAGAGGGGGGCATCTCTCCGCCAAGCTCGTAAGGGACGGCACGCTCCACGAAAAGACTGAACAGGTCTTCAGGATCGATGGTGAGCCCCTGACGTTGTTTCGCCATCAATCACAAGCAATCGCCAAAGCGGCAGATCGACAGAGTTTCGTCGTTACGACTGGAACTGGGTCCGGCAAGTCCCTCTGTTTTTTCATACCGATCATCGACAGGGTGATTCGCGCCCGGGAGGCAGGGGAGGGAAGTCGAACAAGAGCGATCGTTGTCTACCCGATGAATGCCCTCGCGAACAGTCAGATGAATGAACTCGAGAAGTTCATCGATCAAGCTGACCTTCCAAAGACGCTAAAGCCCACGTTCGCCCGTTATACCGGGCAAGAAAATCAAGATGAGCGAGATCTCATTCGCCATTCGAAGCCTGACATACTGCTTACCAACTTCATGATGCTTGAATTGTTGATGACCCGACAGAGTGAACGGGATCGTCACGTTGTCGCGAATGCTGAGGGGCTTGAGTTCATCGTGTTGGACGAACTCCATACATATCGTGGTCGCCAAGGTGCTGATGTAGCCATGTTGGTCCGCCGGGTGCGAGATCGACTTTGTCGTGATAGGGTGCCGATCTGTATCGGCACATCGGCGACCATGGCCAGCGAGGGTGGCGAGGAGAAGAAATCCGCCGCAGTAGCCGAGGTCGCTTCGCGTCTGTTTGGCAGTCAAATCTCTCCGGATGCGGTGATAGATGAGAGCCTGGAGCGTGCAACCGATCCCAACTTGAGTGTGAACGAGGCTCTTAGAGCGCCATTGACTCGCGCACTTGAGAAGGTTGACACCACCACCTTAACTGACGAGCGTCTACGGACGCACCCTCTTGCTGTCTGGATCGAACTGCAGATCGGGCTTGAAGACGGGCAGAAGCTTTCGCGACGACATCCAGTAACCCTCAAGCGTCAATATCGAGCACCGAATCCACCGCGTTGGGCAAGGCGCAACGGCGACGGAGGGCGCTTTCAGAGACGAGTTGGGCTGTGCAGCCGAATTGGCAGCATGACGGTACATCGGAGTGACCTCGGATTCGGGTTGAGATGCTAGCGTGAAGCGTGCCGCTCAGGCGGCGGAAGCACGATAGATCTCCTCCGTCTGGAAGCACTGGTCCTGCATGGCTGTAGCCGGTGACGGTGATCAACTCGCGCACCCGCGCCGGCCCGCATGATCGCGCTCGCAATAGAGAACGAAGTCGATGGCCTCTGCCGTCTCCGAACGCATGAAAGCATGATTGAGATTCGGCCGCGCACTCAGGGCCAAATCGGAGAGCCGATTGAGCGCATCCCACGCGGACTTTGCGTGGATGGTCGAGAGTGTTCCGCCGTGCCCGGTGTTCATCGCCTGCAAGCAGGTCATAGCCGCATTCATCGCGAATCTCGCCCATGATGATGCGGTCGGGACGATGACGGAGAGCGGCGGCCAACAAGCTGGCTCGGAGTGATGGCAACCTGGCCGGGAATCGCCTCGACAGCCTCCCAGCGAACGGCGTTGGGATGGGCGACCTTCAGCTCGGCGGGTTGCTCGATGACGATCAGCCGTTCGTGCAGCGGAACGTGGTCAAGAAGCGCCTTCATCAAGGTTGTCTTCCCCGAGCCGGTTCCGCCGCTGATGATGCCGTTCTTCTTCTCGCCGATGAAGCCCACGACCGTGTCCCGAACCTGCTCCGGCAAGCTGCCCGATGCAATCAGCTCATCGGACGTATACCAGCGGTTGAATTTGCGGACGGTGAGCGTCGGGCCATTGATGGAAGATGGAGCGCCGACGACGGCGACGCGGGAGCCGTCCGGCAGGCGGGTATTCAGGATGGGATTCTGGCTGGTGAGGTCCTGTCCAAGGATGCGGGCGACGCGCTCGATCGCAGCCTGCAGCCGGTCGTTGGTGTACGGCGTTGCGAGCGGAATATGCTGCACCACGCCGCCGCGATCCGCATAGACTCCGGTCGTGCCGTTAATCATCAGGTCGGAGATGGACGGGTCGAGCAAGAGCGCCCGCAACTCCTCGGGAAAGAACGGCAGAATCAGCTCGTAGCTCATCGCGCTGCCTCCTGTCGCTGGCAGTGCGATCGCCGGAGTCGGGCGCTGCGTCCGGGCGCGATCGGATCGACGGAGACCCGGTTTTCGTGGAACTCGGTGATGGTCAATCCGAGCGGATTGATGGTCTCGTACTGCGGGATAGACTCTTGGCCTGATCGCTGACCTGTTTGGGATTCAGGTAGTAGGTGACACTGAGCATCCAATGCTCGGTCCTCGGCTCGCGGGAATGGCGCGGCGAATAGAGCTTGTCGATGGCCACAAGAGCCGTTCCGCGCGCCATCGCTGCGCCCTGAACGGTCTCCTGCGACATGGACGTGATGGTGACGTTCTTCACCTCCACATCGCTCTGCTCGATCTGTCCGCCGACCACCTGCGAGACGAGGTGATTCTGGTTGTCCTCGGTCATCAATTGCGAGGCCAGAGTCTGCGACAGGAAGTAGTAGTTGAGCGGATACTTCTTGGCGATGGTGTCGCGGCTGATCGTGTAGCGGTAGTTCGCCCAATCGGTGAGGTATGTCCGAACCTCGCCTTCGCGCGGGCTGTAGTTGAGGTCGCTGTACTGGATTGCCTGGGCGCGGCCCATCTCGTCGATGCGGATGTAGCGATTGGCAATGCGGACGGTGGGCCAGAGAGAAGTTCAGCCACATCGATCCCAGAAGCAGAACCGTTCCGCAGCCGATGATGAAGCGGTATGCCTTCCGCTCGGCATAGTGGGAGGCATAGACCTCGTTGCCGATCTGGTCGGTGAGTAGCGCTTGCTCCGGCGTCAGCGTGCGCTTCAATGGGTAGCGTGTGTGCTGGACATGAGGAGCACTGACTCCTTTCGTCGAGAGCGTGGAAGACGACGACGGCGTAGATCAGACCGGCGATGAAGCAGCCGAGCAAGACGAGCACAAGCATGAGCGTAACGAAACGGTCTGCCAAGCCCGAGTCGCCGCAGCAGAAGAGACGTCAACAATGAACTCACAACATGCGCTTATGCTCCTCCCGCTATCGCAGCAGTGCGAGACGACTCTGCCAACGCACTTCGCGCATGCTGCCAGCCATTCCAGCCGCTCCGCCAAAGATCGCCTGCGTCATGCTCGGAATGAAGAGCATGTTGATGATGAAGGCGACGAAAACCATCATGCACGGAATCAGATTCGCAAGCCACATCTCCATCGAATAGTTTCCGTTGAAGGTCTGCTGAATGAAAGCCGTTCATGAAGCCGGCCCAGACGAAGATGAAAGCGGCGGCAACGGCGCGAATCATGGCGAAGCCGATAAGCACATCGAGGAAGTGAAAGAACTTCGCCCGGAAGGTCTTGGTCATCAGCAGCGGAACGAAGATCGGGCCGAAGAGCGCCGTCACGCCGTAGAGGATGAAGGCGCTGCAATTGATGAGAAACAGGATGGCGGAAGCGAGTCCCAAGCAAGACTCTGCACGAGGAAGTAGCAGAGGATCTGAACCGGAGCCGTGAAGCGATGGCATCGCCGTGTTGTCGCCGGCGGTCTTGAGCAGCTGGAGCAGGTTGTCGAGCGAGTTCTGATCGAAGGCCGCGACCATCGCCTGAGCGATGTAGGAAAAGAAGTGGTTGATGCCGAAGCTCGCGCCGGGAAACGGATTGACCCAGTAGTTTTCGAGCAGAGCAGCAGATGATGAGCCGAAGAGGAAGTTGGTCAGATCGCCCGCATGAACCGGCTGAGCGTGGAAGCGGAAGGTCATGCTGGTGGTATTCCAGTTGACGACCATGCTGATGAGCGTGAAGAGAGAGATGCAGCTCAGTTCCGTGAGTCCAAGCTGCGTCAGCGCACCGCCGTTCTGCGTCGTGAGATTGGTCAGATTGTTGGTGAACTGATACAGCCAATCGACGCCGGAACTCGCGCTCGGAAGTGCCTGGGCTAACAATGCACGGAAGCCATATCGCTCTCTCTCATGTGCGTTAGGGAATGTAGTCTTCCAGGTCTTGCCTTCGTGGCAGCGGCGGAGTTGTGCTGCTTCTTGTCTGCTCACCTGCTGCGGAACGCTTCATCGCTTGCTTCTGCTCTCGGCCTCCTTCTGCTGTTGCTGAAGAATGGCCGCCGCCTTGCGCGGCTGCGGCGGCTTCCGCTCATGCGCTGGTAGACACGGCGCCGCCGATAGCGGTCAGCGCCGCAAGGATTGCAAGCAGGATCTTCGTGTTGATCGCGTTCAGCATTGGATCTCCGATTAGGGAAGGTAGGTCTGCCAGGTGTTGCCTTCGTTGGCGGCACTGGTGTCATTGGCGGCGCGCTGCTGCTGACGAAGGCGGCGGTGTTGAGGTCTTCGACGGCAGCATTGCGCTGCTGCATGTTGGCGACCGTCATCTGCGAGGCAAGGCAGGCCTGAAGCGTGCCCTGCGACTGCATCTCAGCCATCTTCTGCGCCTCGGCCGCATTCAGGAGATTGAGCTGCTCGACTTCGCTGTTGGTGCTGTCGCTGTCGTCGAACTGCTGTGAGAGCAAGCGAGCTGTTGGCCGTGCGCGTTCTGGCTCCGTGCGCTGCCGGTACTGGCCCACAGCCGTAAGGCAGTCGGGCGAGACCGAATCGGACGTCTCGATCATGGCGAGCTGCGACATGCGCGCGTTGCCGAGCGTCTGGCCTGCGAGGTAGGTGCTGGCGCCGCTGTTCATCGGAGACGGTGGCCGTCTTCCATGCCGGTCAGCGATGCGCTCGGCGAGTTGGTGTTGAGCGCGATGCTATGCCCGCCGTCTCGCCGAACATATTGGCGACGTTCGACGTTCTTCGAGAGCATGTGAGCGTCGTCTGCCACTGCTGCTTGAACGAAAAATGCGTGATGTTGTTCTTGAGCATGTTGTACTGCGTCTCGAGCGTGGTGAGCTGGGAGACCAGGCTGGCGTAGCTGGTCGGATCGAAGACGATGTCCCCGATGCCGAAGAGAGCGAAGCTCGGCGTCGCGGTGAGAAGCAATGCCGCGCCGCCGATGAGCCACTTGCGGCGGTTGTCAGATGAATTTCATGAGCCTCCTGTGGTTGATGGTTAGATGCACTGCGGGCAGGTTGGGTCGACCTGTCCAGAGAACAGTTGCAGTGTCCAGATCCAGCATGCATCGTGCGACTCGGTCATATCGACGAGTCGAGCAGCACTTCATTGCCTGTCGCCGGGAGTGGCGACTGGCAAGCTCAGCAGGAACGTGCGGCGATGAATGCGACGAATTATGGATTCTGCAGTCAGAGAGTTGGATCGACGCGATGTTCCGCGTAGGACGGAATGAGAATGTCCGTGCCGATGTACACGCGGGCACGCGAGCCTTCCTTGAGCGTGATGATGGGCAGGCGGTTGAGGAAGTGATTGAGGACCTGTTCGCCCTCGGCGGCGGACTGCTGCCGAGATGCCGTTGCGAATCTGCGGTCGAGGGACGAGAGGACGCTGCCGTTGTTGCCGATCTGGGCGAGGCCGCCCAAGCCGCCGATGGCGGCGGCAGCGGCGAACGCCTGCAGATAGCCGTGATCGACCTTGGTCGCAAGGCCGGTCGTGCCGATCTGGATCAAGGCCGATGTACTTGTCGAATTCCAGCGAGAATCCATCCGGGCAGATGGCACGATGGAAGGTGACGAACATCTTGCGCTGCTGGGCGTTGCCGACGCTCTGCACTGTCCCGATCAGCCGCGTGCCTTGCGGCATGAGAAGTTGCTGGTGGTCGTGGGAGTAGTAGTCGGTCGTCAGCATGACCAGGATCGGGCCGCTGAAACCGCCGTCGATGTGGTTGGTGACGACGCCCTCAAGACTGTTCCCTCGAAGACCCGATAGAGCCGGCCCTGTAGGTGTCGAAGTCATATGGCGCCATCGGGTCGGTCTTGCCGTCGGCTTCGGCTGCTGTGACGCGTCTGCGACGTCGCGGACTTCGCCGCTGCTGGCGACAGCGGCAGTTGCTTCGCCGATGGCCTTCGGCAGCCGCTTCCTCACGCTCGCGCAAGCACGGCGGTAGCGCGGCAGTCGGCGGTGGCGGCTGCTCGGATGCGCGAAGTCGATCGCGACCGTGTCGCTGTTGATGGCGTCCTGCTGCTGCTTCTCGCGTGCCAAGCGCCTTCTGCTTGGCCTCGGCCTGCGCCTGCGAGACATTGGAGGTCTGCTGCGGAGCGTTCGGGCTGTCGCCATAGATCGCAGCCCGCTGCGCGGCGGTCATCGGCGGCGCGCCTGCGGCCTCCGGGCCGGGCACACCCTGCGCCTGCCTGAAGCTGCTGCATCGCGGCGGCCAGCTCCTGCTGGCGCTGCCGCTCCTCGGCATCGCGCTGCGCCTGCAACTGCTGCTGCGTCTCGAAGCTCGATCACCTGCTGCGCATTCGGCGCTGCCGGACGCATCGGCAACGCGCTCGCTGGTGCGGCCTTCTTGTTGCCGCTCACCAGGCTGGAGATATTGGCGATGCCGATGAGCGCGACGATGACGACCAGCGCGATGACGACCGGCATACTCTTCCGCAGCGGCGGCTTCGCTTCCGGCTGCTCGGGAACGGTAGCGGGCAGGATTCTGATTCGGCTCCGGCATGGCTACTTCCCTTCCGCGGCGCGGTGAAACTCCACCTTCTGCTTGCCGATGGCGAGATAGCCGTTGTCCAGTTCCTTCGGAACGGTATAGAGGCCGTCGCTGAAGTCGAAGTTGATGAGCGAGCGCTTTCTTGTCCTTCACTTCGTAGAGCGCGGGCGTTTCCTGGAACTGCCCGCGCAGATAGGTGAACTTGTCGTCGCGCCATATCTGCTGCAAGCCCAAGCTCTTTGCCCTTCTTCTGGTCCCAGGTGTAATCGAAGTGCAGGCTGCCGGGATACTGGCTGCGATACTGCTCGGCCTTGGTCTCTTCGGCCTTCAGTTCGGCAGCCTGCGCGGCCTTCGCTGCTGCCGCCTCCTGCTTCGCCTTGTCCAGCTCGGCAGCGGGAACGAAGACGGGCAGCTCGGCCAGCCGGTCCTTCGCGGCCTTGTCGCCGGGAACGATGAAGACCTTGGAATCGAAGTGGGGATCTGTCGTCGCTCGAGATTTCCCGCAGCTGCAAGGGTGTACTCGTTGCCGTGGTCGGAGACGATGTGGATGTCTGTCGTAGCTGTTCGCGACTTTCGGCTTGATGCTGATGAAGCGGCTGGCGACATGGCCGCCATCGAAGACCCAATCCACGGTGTCGCCGGCGAAGACAGTTGCGACCTTCTCCTCGGCCGGAAGCAGAATCAGCGTCGATTGCAGCAGGCCGGCGCGAATCACAGGAGGCGTGTCCGCCTCGGAGACGGTGACGGTGCGCGGAGCGTTCGGCTGAAGGTGATGCGGTTCGGTGGCGGCGTAGACGCTGACGGCTGCGGCAGCAAGAGCGAGTCCACAGGCTGACGAAGATGAGGATAGGTGGTTTCATGGCATGGTCCTTTCGGTTGATGAATCGGTTACGCAGTCTCGCCCTGGGCAAACCGCGCGATGCCCTCGGTGAGTCCGTACTTGGCGATCAGCTTCGACCGGCGCACCCGGTCTTTGGGCTTGGTCGAGAACGTGGCGTAGCTGCGGCTGTCGAGATTGAGCGTGACGACCTTCGTCAGCCCGTCGCGGCGCATGTACAGCGCCTTCGCGGTCCTGCAGGCTCTCGAAGAGAGCGATCTGCTGCTCGTTCATCTTGAACAGCTCGGCATATCGCTTCCGGTTGAATGTCGCGTCCTTCAGGAACAGGAACGATGTGCAGGAGTTCACGATGCTGTCGGCGTTCTCGCCGAGGTCGTCGGCGGACTGGCCGATCATGGTGACGCCGCCAAGATTCTTGCGGACGGTCTTGATGGAAGCGAGCGCGCCTTCGAGCAGCTGCTTGTTCTTCATCGAAGAGAAGATCTCTTCGATCAGGATGTGCTTCGGAACGCCGAGATTGGCGGGGTTGTAGAGCACATCGTTGATGCGCCGGAGCAGCCACACCATCAGCGGCTCGATCAGGTCGGCGTACTGCTCGTTGTTCACTCCCTGGAAGTCGAAGCACTGGAGGCGCGAGAGCGAGAGGCTGTCTTCCACGTTGTCGAAGATGGCGTTGTAGACGCCCTTGCCAACCCACTTCGACAGATAGCGGTCGAGCTTCTTGGGCAGGAAGAGATTCGACAGACGCCGGTTCTCCGGGTCGAGCAGGTACATATCCTGCACGGCCTTGTGGATCACATCATCGTCTTCCGGCTCCAGCTCCGCGCCGCCGTTGGTGAGCAGCAGCTTGATGAAGCGAGTACAGGAACTTGATGTTGCTCTCGGTCGGCTCCAGCGCGAACGGATTCACGCGCGGGCCGTCTTTGCCGACCCGGTCAACCCGGCCGCCGTACAGCTCGACGACGCTCTCATAGCTGCCGCCGATGTCGAAGATGTAGGTGAAGCCGCCGTACTTCTGCTCAAGCGCAATGATCTGCGTTGCCATGCACGACTTTGCCGGTGCCGGTTGGCCCGATGATGAGCATGACGCGCACGCCGTCCACATACACGTCCTGAAAGAACGGCGTCCGTGTGCGCGTCTCGAAGATATTCAGGTATTCGGAGTCCAGGTCTTCCGAATGCGGATGTCCGATGTGCGGAGCGAACACAGAGGACAGGCGGGCATGATGGTCCTCCGCCAGCCACAGCGGGAAGACATTGAACTTCTGATTGCCGGGGAACATCGCATAGAACGCCGAGAGATTGCCAAGCGTCTCCTCCATCACCTGCGCGCGCGCATCGACGAAGATCCGATGCACAGCGGGAGCGGTGTCGCGTAGCTGCTCCGGCGCTGCGAGCTGCCAGCAGCAAGCGGAGCGAGTATTCGCCCTGGGCCTTCTTGTCGAGCGAGCGGATGACTTCGCTCAGGTCATCGACGCTGCTGTTCGCGGCCTTCGCGCCCGCTCCGGTTTCGAGCGAAGCGGTATCGCGTCCGCTCATCACGCGCGTCAGGACGCCGACTTTGAAAAACGAGATGAACTTCTCCTGGGCGTCGATCTCGCTGCGGGCCGCGGACGTGGACTTCAGCCGCCATGTCGAGCACAGCACGCTGTCGCAATCGAGCGTCAGCAGACCGGAGAAGAGGCACGGCCGCGATGCCTCCGGCGTCGTCTTCAGGGAGAACATCTGCACGTGGCGCTTGCCGACCTGCAGATGGTCGCTGTGCCATGCAACCGGACTCTTGACGATCTGCCGGTCTACGCCGGTATCGCCGCGAAGCTGGTCCTGCGCGGCCCATTCTTCAAGATTGAAGAGATAGCTGAAGAACTGGAATGACGTCGTTCTTGTCGAGCAGCCGCAGTCCGAGCGAACTGCCGAGATGGCCTTCCAGAATCGTCGCCGTCTTCTCAAGGTCGGCCAGCATCCGCGATGTGTCGGCGGCGTTCTCCTGCGGCTTGCGCTCGAACGCCTTCACCTTGCGACGGCTCCAGCGTGAGGCACCAGTGCAGGTCGATGCGCCGGAAGCCTGCGGTCTTCTCAAGGAAGGCGAGCCGGTCATCCGCGAAAACCTGTGTGACGGGATTCGCATACTTGCTCTGGCGCGGGAGATCGAAGCCCGACATGACGCGGGTGTACTGATAGAGGCACGATCCTTCGGGCAGTCCGCGCAATGCGCCTTCAATCGAGCGCATCCGCGATTCAAGCTCCTGGTCGGTCAAGCCCTCTTCGTCAATGCCCGTCAGAGAGAAGAGGCATCCGTAGCCGCCGCCCTTCAGCGCGAAGATGTTCGGTCCGACGAAGCGGGAATCGGAACGATGCTGCACGCCGCTCCGGCCTTCGCGAACCACGGACGTATGTTTGAGCTGTTCAGTATTTGCGCGGGTCATAGTAGGTCTTCTGGCTGAGGCTCAGGCCCCAGAGTTGGAACATCTTTGGGTGTTTGCGGACGATGAGCCATGCGCCGACGGCAAGCGTGGGAAAGGCCATCATCGCCAGCAGTCGGAACCCAACGAGGAAAACCGTTACGCAGACGAACACGATCGCCATCCATGCTGAGAGGTCGAGCCCGAGCTTGGCCCTCGGCCGGTTCAGCGCCTGATTGATCGGTAACGGTTCTCCCCGCTTGGTCATGTGCATGCACCTCTACATCGACTGCCCGGTGAGAGAGCCAATCCAGCCCGCGCCCCATCCGAGCACGCCGGCACCAAACAGCGCACCGAAGAGGCCGGGAATGGCGTCCTGAAAACGCCCGCTCATCATCCGAATTCCGGCGAAGATCAGACCGCCGAAGCAGATGACAGCGCCCGCATAGATGGCGAAGGTTTTGAACGTTCCCATGAGCGTTTGTGCCCCGGAGAAGTCCATCGTTCCCTGGGCATGCGCAACGCTTGATACACCCGCAATGGAGAGAGTGATCAGCGTCGGCGCCGCCGTACGAATAGAGGAAAGAGATCGCTTTGCTGCAGATCGCAGGCACGACCGCATTACAAGCTGGATATGTTTGGCAGACGGGAAGAGTTGATTTGGCTTGCATTGGATTGTCATCGGCACCTCCTGCGGCCCCGAGGGAACCGCGATATGCCGTGAGCGTAGGACGCGCTTAGTCCGCCGTCTAATACTTCCTATTTATCGGGTGATATAGAGCATATATCGCCCCTCGTCATCCCGTTGCTGTAAAAGGACCTCTATTCCTTCAAGAGTTTCAATTGGACCGGAGGTTCCTCGCCGGCATGTGCCCGATACGGCCCCTTCGCGGACAAGATTCTGTCGGAGACTGTCACTTTTCGTTCTTTGGCCAGTTCTCTTCGAAGCTGTTTGATCAGAATAGGAATGGTCTTTGGATAGCGATGCCGGTGGTAGATCACTGCCGTATCGACCGTCCAATCAACGCTAGCGATCCGCCGTGTAGTCAGAGCATCATCAATCAGCGTTCCCTCCCGAATCAGGGCAAATCCGTGTCCTTCTTTGACTAACATCTGCAACTCGGATGGGTGAGAAGCCCGCGAATACTCTCCGATCTTGATGCCTACCTCATTGAGTTGCTCAAGGAGTTTCACGTGCGCGTCGGGATGGCGATGCGGATGGTAGAGAACCGTCAGATTGTGCGCGAGATCGCCGGGCTGCAAACTTGCCTTGCTGGCGAGGGCGTGATCCTTCCGTAAACACGCCACAAGACGATCTCGGCACACCTCCTCAATGTTGAGGTCGGGATGCTTCAGTGGGAGCGTCACTAGGGCGGCATCAACGGCGCCATTTGCGACTTCTTCAGCGAGTTGAGGCGTATCGCAATGGGTGGGTCGGTATATAGAGGAAGGCAGCAGCCCTTTGTGTATGCTGCAGAGGGCGCGAAACAGGCCAGGGTCGACGAAGGGAGAGCAACCAAACCGAGCGGTGCCAATTGCACCGCGCTCGATTGCGACCAGGGTATCGATGATCTCGTCGCGTGTATCGAGCAGGAATCGTGCGAGGGCTATGAAAGCGACCCCGGCTTCAGTCGGACAAATTCGCCCATTTCTCGTCCTTCGGAAGAGTCGAACCGTAGCGTTTTCCTGAAACTGTCGGGCCTGAATGCTGAGGTTAGGTTGGGCCGTATGCAGTATTTCCGCAGCCGCGCGAAACCCCTGTTCTTCCAGGATGGCGAGGAGATACCGGAAATGGCGAAACTCGGCCCAGTCATACATAGCTCATTACTCAGTGAAGAAGGTGTGCTCTGGTACGACATGCGGAGTCAGGAGTTGCGAAGCGGTTCTTTCAGCCCATACTTGTGGAAATCTTGACAAGAGTGTTCTTTATTTGCAACGAGAATTCCGCGTTCTGGCCAAATATACGCACGCTGAAGATCGACAGTGATCGCCGCGCCGTGCTTGCTTGGCATGAAGGGCGATAGAGGCCATATATCGGGCGATACATGAAAAGTATTGGACAGTTTGGTTGCATCGCGACAGGCTGTGGATATCCCGGCTCTCGCCGGTGCTGCAGATTCTAGATTGTGGAGGTGCGGTATGCCTCAAGTTGCTGTCGCCCCGATCGCTTCGCCCCGCGATTCGCTCCTGACCTCTGAAGACGAGGCCTCTCAGCTTCCTGGGAAGTTGGTTCCCGAACCGTTGATCAACTCGGAAAAAGCTGCTGTGATCATTGGCATTCATCCCAAGACGCTCCAGAAGTACGCGCGCCGAGGTCTGATTCGAGGCATTCAGGTGGGGAAGCGATGGCGATTTCGTGCCTCTGTCATCGACGAGTGGATTGTTCGCAAGTATGCGAACTGAGGACGATCCGTTCATGTCGAGAACGACGCAATATTGTTCCTGCCGCTGAGGCGCGCTTCCGGGCAGTCATTCGCGGATGAGCGATATTGCGTGGACGCACATGTTTGCATCACGGTATGCTCCAATCAGCCAATCGCTCCCGTGAATGGAGGATTCATGAAGTTCACGAGAGACCGTTATCAGCAGGGTTCCCTGCGTCGGGTTTCACGCGCGAGCGGACCGGACGCCTGGGAATTTCGTTTTAGCACCTATGAGAATGGCGTACGTCAGCAACGCCAATAACCCTCAGCACGAAGAAGTATCCGTCTGAGGCAGCAGTGAGACGGAAGGTTGAGGCGTTGCTTCTGAAACTCAACGCGGACAATTCGCCGGCGGCCCTTCAAGAACCAACATTGGGGGCAGTAATCGATGTCTATCATCCGCGAAGAGATGCCAGAGCGACCGAAGAGTCAGCAGAATTATCGTCTGCTGATGGAGCGGCATATTCGACCCAGCTGGGGGGGAAGAGTGTTGTCGGACGTTGCGCCCCATGGTGTCGAAGTTTGGCTTCGGGAGTTGCCGTATTCTCCTGAGACCAAAAGGCACATCAAGAGCATGATGTATCGGCTGTTCGAACTGGCGATGAAGCGAGGCTGGTTGGAGGCTCAGAGAAATCCGATGAGTCTGGTTCGCGTTAAGGGCAGAAGAAGAGTCATCGAGAAGGTCGTGCTTGACGCCTGAGCAGATGTTGATCGTTCGAGAGAATCTCGAAGATCCATATCTGCTGATGGCCGAACTGGCCTGCTATCTGGGCCTTCGAATCTGTGAAGTGCTTGGGCTGATGTGGGACGACTTCGATCTGACTGCAAAGACTCTTTCCATCCGGCGTTCCGCAGTGGATGGCGTAGTCGCGGACGTGAAAAGCGAAGCATCACGAGATGTCATTCCGCTCAGAGACGATTTCATTCCCTTCTTTTGAGGTGGCAGCAGATCGCACCGGCTTCGGATGAGGGCTGGATGTTTCCTAGCATCGTGACCGGGCAAGCCGTACCATGCCGGCATTCTGCTGCGCCGTCATCTCAACCCGTTGGCCGAGAAAGTCGGCGTTCCACGGCTTGGCTGGCATACCTTTCGGCACACTTTCCGCAGTTGGCTTGATGCTGTAGGAACTGCGGTGGGTGTCCAGCAGAAGATGATGCGTCATGCTGATGTGACCACGACTATGAACGTGTACGGGAAGGGAATGATGGACAGCAAGCTCGAAGCCCACACAAAACTACTCGAATATGCTCGTGTGGGGTTTTGTGGGGTTGAGAGCTGAACCGGATCGATAGATAAGTTGTTGATTCTATTGGTCGGGGCGGAGGGATTCGAACCCCCGACCCTCTGCTCCCAAAGCAGATGCGCTACCAGACTGCGCTACGCCCCGACGTTGTCTCGATTGTATCGCGGAACGGCTTCGCGACTTACACCGCCGAACCTTCTGATTCATTGGTGGATGAGCCACGCGAGCAGCCAGATCACGAGCACGATGGGAATGGCGAAGATGAGTGCCATTGCGCATGCCAGCACCAGCAGAAAAGCCCAGTCTCTCCATGTTTGCCGGCGCGGCTCGCCGAGGTGGCGGTGCAGGAGCAGGTAGTTGCGGCGATTCGCCTTCCATCCGATATCGAATGCGTCGCCGAGAATCGGGATTGAGCCGACCAGCACGCCGATGCCGAGATTGGCGGCCATGCGCATGAGCGTGACGTAGGGAACGCCACGAATCCATGCGGCAATGGGAATGACCAGCGAAAGCATTCCTGCGAGGACGTCTCCCAGTCCCGGGAACGAGGCCGATGATGCCGTCGATGCCGAATCGGATCCGTGTAAAGGGAATGCGGAAAGCTTCGTCGAGCAGGATTTCAAGTCGGTGCAAGGTCTCGTCGCGAAAGAGCCAGGCGCCGCGGTTCCAGCGTCCTGGTGGCACCACAGCCCCTTCGGCTGAGGGGAAACGGGCGGGTTGGACCGGGGCGATTTGGCTTCCGAGATTGGGCATAAGCGGCTTGTACAGCGGGCTTCAGGCCTACTGATTCGATGCTACAATCGAAGAGGTACGTGGCGGCTATAGTTCAGCGGCAGAACGCCTGACTGTGGCTCAGGATGTCGTGGGTTCGATCCCCACTAGCCGCCCCAATTGCGCACACGCCCCTCAGCTTTGGGTCGTCGGACTTTGCGAGCTCTCCGTGAGCCCTGAATCCTCCCAAAATGAAATCCATGCAGACGCAGCCGTCATGTTGAAGGCCGGATTGCACTCCATTCGAGCCGCGCCGCGGGCTAACGAACGGGCACCTGCAGACCATCGTCGGCAATTTTCTGCCACGGCCGCGCATTTCCCTGCACTTCCGTGTCCGAAACGGTGGAAGTTGACCCGGCCGACGGCAGCCGCGTGCTGTGCCATTGCCATTGGCAGCCGGAGGCCGTGCGCGCGAACGCCTGACGGTGATCCTGGTGCATGGGCTCGAGGGTTCGTCGGATTCGCGGTACATCAAGGGCATCGCCGCGAGAGCGTGGGCCGCCGGGTGCAACGTCGTTCGCATGAACATGCGCAACTGCGGCGACACCGATGCACTGACGCCGACGCTCTATCACTCCGGCTTGTCGGCCGATGTGGGCGCAGTGATGCGCCACTTTGCAGAGCGATTACGGACTTGAGCGTGTGGCGCTCGTCGGCTATTCGATGGGCGGCAACCTGGTGCTCAAACTGGCCGGCGAGTGGGGAACAGCGGCGCCGCTTGCGCGGTTGCAACGGTTTGCCCGGCCATCGATCTTGCCGCCGGTTCCGATGCTTTGCACGAGCCGGCCAATCGGCTGTACGAGTGGCATTTTCTGCGCGGGCTGATGCGGCGCTTCCGTCGCAAGGCGGCGCTGTTTCCCGCACATCTACGCAACGAGCGGCATCGGTCCGATTCGCTCACTGCGGCAGTTTGACGACAAGATTGTGGCCCGCTATTGCGGCTTTCGCGATGCCGACGATTACTACTACCGCGCGGCCAGCGCGCGCGTTGTGGACCGCATTGCCGTTCCTACTCTGATCCTCCGTGCGCGTGGACGATCCGTTCATTCGCCTGTTGCCGGAGACCCGCGCCGCACTCCTCGCCAATCCCAACATTCTGCTGGTCGAGACACGGCACGGCGGCCACTGCGCGTATCTCTCGCGCGATCGCGGCGACGACATTCATTGGGCCGAGGCCAGCGTCATCCGCTACCTGATGCAGTTTGCCCGCGCGCACAGAACGGCAACTAGATCGAATGGAAGCTGATTGGGAGTTTGAGATCGGCGGCGATGCTCCGGTCATCGAGGCGCAGTGGCCCGGCTTCGTGGATCTGCGCGATCGATCCGAAGCGAGCAATTGAGTCTGGCAGAAGCACGGCAGCTTCCCGGTCTTGCAGACGCACTCGCGCGACTGAACGCGACGAACTCTCCGGTTTGGACATGCAAGACCGACGTCTTCGACCCGGGTCCGATTGATCCAGACGAACTCGACGCAGCGGAGCGAGAGGCAACGCACGCCATCGCCTGCTATGTCGATCTCTTGATGCGCAGCGACCAGCAATGGAATCTTCCGTTCGAGGCGGAAAGATCTTGCAAGAGCTCTATGCGCACAACTGCGGGAGATACCGCTCCGGCATTGCCGGGTCGATCTGGTTGTTCGCAGAGCGCATTTCGAGCCCGAGCTGAATGACTTGGGCGTGACGGTGTATTTCACCGCTTGCGGCCGGTCTGAAAGCGATGCGAGGATCCGGACTCGCCGAGTGCCTCGCGGTCTTCGCCGCAACAATCGTCCCGGAACCACAATGAGCATGTGGGGCCGCGAACCGAATCGCGTTTCCGGGCTGATGTCGTTCAAAGTTACAATGAAGAAACGCGGGCGAGTAGCTCAATCGGATAGAGCACCGGCCTTCTAAGCCGGGGGTTGTGGGTTCGATTCCCGCCTCGCCTACCATTTAGAATCAATAATTTACTGATAGCTCGCTGATTCCGTCGCTTCTTGCTGTGGGGGAAATTGTGGGGAGTCTCCTTCACTTTTGGAACTGCTGAGGAGTTCCACCGCTTCTCCGCTTTGCCTCATTCCGCGTGTGCGAATACCGTTCCAGCATCTTCCGGCTCATCCAACCCGAGAGCGCCGTGAGAGTCGAGTCTGCCACCTTCGCTTCCCCAGCCTGGATACAAATGTGTGGCGGAAGTCGTGGAGACGGCAAGAGACCCCAGCGGAATTCCGGCAGGCCGACCATGCCACCTTCCAGCTTCCAATTGGCTTCTCGGGGCACACGATCCCGCCGGTGTTTTTCACGGTGCACCGGCGATGGCTTTATTCTGCAGGACACGCACCACCACGCGACGATTCTCCGCCTGTCCTTCCGCAGTCTTTTCGTTGCCGACTTGCTCGCTCTCTCCCATTGCGCCCGGCGCCAGCATCCTGGTGAGAGGAACCTTGCCCTGCTGAAGCAGGATATTTGTGACACCGTCGGCACGGTCTTCGCTCGGTTTCTGGTTCAAGGCGATACTACCGGTCGCAGAGGCATAACCTTTCACTTCGACCATGTATCCATCGATTGTCTTGGCCTTCTCTGCGAGCGCCAGCAGTTGTGAATTGTATTTGGGATCAACGTCAACCTGCCGTTGCCGAAGTAAACTGTTATCTCGTCCCGGATCTAGTAATCGTCCAGTTGGCCGAAGCGAGCAACGGCAGCCGACGATAGCTGCCTGCTGTTCACTCAACTGCCCCTGCTGTTTCTTTAAGGCCTCGTTTTGCTGCGCAACCTGTTCCTTTGTTTCGTGCATACCAGCATTGATGTCTTGAGCCTGTTTCAGATCATTGCCCTTAAACCGGATTTTCCCGGCGACCAACTCGTTTTTATCGTTGCAGGTGCCTTCCACCTTGACGGGAAGGCCCGGAATGAGAGCAGCCATTAACATCTCCTTCTTGCGAGCCTTGAGGACTCCCTGCACCTGGGCCACGTCGGTGCTATTGGTCAACAGCAGGACAAGGTGCGGGGAATCCGAAGTCTTCAGGATGATGGTGTCGCCGTTTCGTGCGTTAATCAGACCCTCGACGTTTACGGACTGGCCTGCGACTCTTGTGCTGAACAATGTGAGACCTACGAGCGACAACGCCGCAACATGTGGATATGCTGATGCGCGTGCATGGAATCAACATCTTCAGCGGGCACGGACTTAGAAGATGATCTTCCCTCCCAGTTGCACAGTCCGGCCCGTCCCTTGATTAAAGGTATCGGTGAGGAAATTTGTTGCCCCCAGAAAAGCGCCGGGTGTGCCGAGGAATTGCCGGTTAAAGGTGTTGAAAACATTGAACTGTAGTTGCACATTTATCCGTTCGGTGATCGGAGTCGTCTTGAAGATGCTCGAATCCAGATTGTTGAAGGTCTGTCCGCGTAGGGTATTCCGGCCCACGCCAGGGAAGGGATTGTTAAGGGCGTCAGCCGCGGCCATGGTGTTGAAGGTCTATGACGATGGCGAATTCGGAGCCTTCGGGTTGGTCAGTATCGGTCGGCAGCTGGTTACTCCCAGAACGGACGGATTGAAATTGTCGTCGCAGTATGTTCCGCCCACGGCTGTATTTGGATCGGCCGGGTTGGGCTGAAGCCCCTGGAACGGAGTGAATGGCTGACCGCTGTTGTATCCATATACGGTATTGATCGAATACCCGTTCGCCACCTTGGCAAGGAAGCCATTTCCCTGGACAAATTGCGGAGTCTCGTAGACGAAGCCAAACGCCACTACGTTAGGATAAGAGATACCGCTCACTCCCCGCTCGGCCAAGTCGGTATTCAAAGGATTCTGCGCGAACTCCAGAGTGTTCCCTCCGCTGCCTGTGGGAAGAATTTCACTGGTATTGTCGATGGTCCGGCTGATAGGTGTACTGCAGCGTTCCGGTCAGGCCATGGAAGGCGCGCGTGGTCACATTTGTCTGAAGGCTGTTGTAGTTCGAGAAGGCAGTGTTGCCGACCGCAGCCTGCAACGCCCCCACATTGCAATTCAAAGTCTGAAATCCGGGAGCAGTCGGGTCCTGGCATAGCGCGCCCGGAGAAACATAGCTGGGAAACGCCGAGGCCAGCGGTTCGAGGGTCGGATTTCCGTTGAGCGCCTGAAAGAGGGCCACAGTGTGATTGCCTACATAGCGTATTTCGACGACCGCCGCGCTGCCGATTCCATACTGAATGCCAAGGGAATAGGTCTGAGTGTAAGGGTTGCGGAAGTTGGGCAAAAGTGGCGCTTCAACGAAGAAGCGCGGATCCTGGCCAGGCTGGATGGCCCCAAGGTTTTGCGCGCGTACCGTCGCGCCTGTGGTACCGGTTGCCGGAAGACACTGATAGCCTCCGCCGCAGCCGATCCCACCGGCAATCGATACCGGGGCCTGAATGGCCGCGTTGCTGTAGATGTTGTAGAAAGCCGGGTCGAAGTTGATGGCATATCCCCCGCGCACCACCAGGCGTCCGTGATTTGGGTTGTACGCAAAGCCGATCCGCGGCTGGTAGTTCTTCCAGCGGTTAGGAACTTTCTGGAAAGTACGCACGGAGAGAGGCAGCGAAGTATCCCAGAACGGATTTGGCCCCGTTTCGCGCTGCTCCGTTAAATTATGGAGTACATTTGCCGCCTGGCCGAAGAACTCCCAGCGCAAGCCAAGATTGAGGGTGAGGTCCGGCCGGATCTTCCAGTCATCCTGAAAATAGAGAGCGACGTCATTTTCCGTAAAAGGGATCGTCGGGGTGCCATTGGTTAAACTAAGAAAACCAATCCCTTCAAGGAAGTTAGTGGTGGGACTATCTGGGGTACTTACTGCCCCAGGCTCTGGAAGGTATAAGAACCATTGTAATTCGGCAGATAGGTGCTGGGAGAATTCTGATACTCGAATGCCCCGCCGAACGCTATGTTGTGATTGCCGAGGCTCCAATTCGCATTGTCCTGGATTTGGGTTATCTTGATAAATTTTTCCTGCGGCAAATTGGTGGCGTAGCCGTAATCGAAATCGGTGCCATCCGAGAAAGAGACGGCAGTCGGGCAGGCGGTGAAGTTGGATATGGTGCAATCGGGGACACCGCCCCCCTCGAAGCCGCTCACCGCCTGCTGAAAGCTGTATCGCAGCTGATTGATCCAGCGAGGTGAAAAAGTGTGCGTCCAGTCGGCGCCGATGGAGTGGGTTCTGCCGGTTATATTAATGTATCCACCGGCTGCGATCGCCGTTGGACCATTCGCTAGACCGCCGGTGGTCAGGTCGTTTTGATAATAGTAGCGGACGAAGAAGCGGTCTTTTGTCGTTGGCTCCCAGTCCACACGTCCCAGCTGCTCTCCATCGTTGAACAACGCTGGAACCGTTCTCGCAACTCCGGCAAATTCTATCGGAGCGGAGGTGAAGCCATCCGTCACCACTTGTGTTGTCACCGAACTCGCTATCGGTGTGGGATTCCCAGCCTTGATGCCGTAAGGGCCCTGGTTCACCAGCGAAGCTACGGCTGGGTTGCCGGGAAACGCCGCCTGCAACTGGGTCAGACCATTTGGCGTCGGCGTTACGGCGCCTTGTGAGGTTGCCAAGGAGCCACCCTCGCGGGTGCGGTCCCAATAGGTGCTCCAGAAAAACCACAGCTTGTCCTTGAGGATAGGGCCGCCCAGGGTCCCCCCGAATTTATTATCGACATAGCGGGGCACCGTGACCGGGCTGCATCCGGTCGTCGCCGGATCCTGCCCTGAAGTGCAGAATCCGAACACCGGGCTCTTCTGCCCGTTTTGCAGGGAGCTGCCCCAGGAGCCGGTGTAGTATTCAAATCCACTGCCATGGAAGCTGTTCGTGCCGGACTTGGTTATATAGTTCACCACCGAGCCCACATTGCGGCCGTACTGCGCTCCGAAGTTGTTGGTGATGATCTGAATTTCGGAGATCGCGTCCGCGCTTCCGAAAAAGGCCTGCGGGCCGCCTACGTTGTTGTCGTTGTTATCCTGTCCATCGATCTCGAAGTTGTTGGAGCGGCCGCGCTGGCCATTGGCCGAGATTCCCACTCCATTTGAATTGCTGAAACTTGCATCATGGGTCTGTACGACGCCGGGCGCGAGAAGAGCCAGGTTGTCGAAGTTCGCATTGAGCGGCAGGCTCTGAATCGCAGTGGAATCGAAGGAAGTAGTCACCTGCGCCTGGCTTGTTTCCAGGATTGGCGCAGCGGCCTCCACTGTAACCGATTGCGATGTGGCGCCCACGGTCAGCTTTTCGATTCCCAGCTGCGTTGTTACGCCGGCAATCACGCGAACGTTCTGGATAGTGAGCGGACTGAAATTCCCAATCTCGACTCTCAGCGTGTAAGTGCCGATCGGCAGGTCGTGGAAGATGAACAATCCGTCGGCTCCGCTGGCTGTTTTGAAGGTGGCGTTGCTTGCGGTTTCAACTGCGGTAATCGTGGCCTGCGGCACCACGGCGCCTTGCTGATCGGCGATCGTGCCTCCGATTGACCCCGTCGTGATGCCTTGTCCAACCGCATTCTCGATCGCCAATATCGCGCCGGTTAAAACGGCGAGTAACAGAACAGCGTTCCATGCCGCTCGACTCGATGCCATTTGCTGCCTCCATTGTGGTGTTCTTCGAATCTTGCGGGTAGGGGTCTGCACAAATCGGAAACCGGGTGCGGCAATCCTTAGCCCTCTGCGGCGCTCTCAGCGGCGATCCGCGAGGGCCTGCCCTCTGGAGCGTGGCCGTGTTCCACTTGTGCTCGACATGGTGTCACTGGCCTCCTACCCTGAACCAAATCGTGCAAGTGGATAGCCAAACTGGGAATTTTTTTGCCCATCTTTCCCTATCTATGTGACAAACACACGGGATAGAGCTGAATTGGCAGGCGGTCTTTCGCGCCACGAATCGCTCTTAGACAGTGACCGGTGGGAATATCTCCCGAATTCTGAATAATCGGGAACCTTTTGATACCGGTTTCAGAAAACGTGACAAACTGCGTCTTTTTAGCGTTCGGAATGCGAGCCACACTTCTCTTGGCGCGGGTCGCCGAGAAATGGGGAGCTTTCCCTCATCGACAAGTCACCTCATCAATCCCGCCAACTTCTCGACTTCATCGTCGATCCCTGGTACGCTCCCGACTATGCAACGCGATTGGCATCTTCCCGTTCAACCACAGATGATCATGGAATCTCTGCACGCTGACTTGTCGCCAGGGTTTCACGCGATCTGGTTGCCAATACATTGCTTGCTCCCAAAATGCGCGCCACATGCTTGAATCAGCGGTACTGCTCGTCACTCACTTGCTCCATCCAATCCACGGTCTTGCCATCCAGCTTCTCCTGGATCGCGAAGTGGGTCATCGCCGTCGTCGGCGCCGCTCCATGCCAGTGCTTCTCTCCCGGCGCGAACCAGATCACATCGCCCGGCCGAATCTCTTCGACCGGTCCGCCCCAGCGCTGCGCTCGCCCGCAGCCCGACGTGACAATCAGCGTCTGCCCCAGCGGATGCGTATGCCATGCCGTCCGCGCACCCGGCTCAAATGTTACGCTGGCGCCAACGACGCGCGCGGGATCGGGCGCCGTGAACAGCGGATCGACGCGCACCGTTCCCTGAACCAATCTGCCGGCCCTTTCCCGAAGGCCGGGAGCCACTTCGCTTGATCTCCATCGTTGTTCTCTCCTCGATCGATAAGAATTCAGGTTCTTGCACCTCACAGCCCAGTCATCTTCTCAATGTGCTCCGGATACCGCGCCCCTGCACCGTGATCTTGCGATGCGGCGCCTTCGATCTGCTGCAGATCTCTGCGGACAGTTCGATCGCAACGCTCCGATGTTCTCTTCCAGCCGATGCAGCTTCGTTGTGCCCGGAATCGGAACGATCCACGGCTTCTGCGCCAGCAGCCACGCCAGCGCAATCTGCGCCGGCGTCACGTTCTTCCGCTCTGCCATCGCGCCGAGCAGATCCACCAGCGCCTGGTTCGCTTTGCGGTCCTCCGGAGTGAAGCGCGGGAAGCGTGCTGCGGAAGTCGGTCCTGTCGAATTCGTCTTCTCGTCGATCTTCCGGTCAAGAAGCCCTTGCCCAGCGGGCTGAAGGGAACGAATCCGATGCCGAGCTCTTCGAGCGTCGGCATGATCTCCGCCTCCGGGTCTCTCGCTACCAAAGCGAATACTCGCTCTGCAGCGCCGTGACCGGCTGCACGGCATGGGCGCGTCGAATGGTCTTGCGCCGCCGCCTCCGACATGCCGAAATGCTTGACCTTGCCCTCGCGATCAATTCCTTTACCGCGCCTGCGACGTCTTCGATCGGCACATTCGGGTCGACGCGATGCTGATAGAACAGATCGATGACATCGGTCCTGCAGCCGCTTCAGCGATGCCTCGGCCACCTGCTTGATGTGCTCCGGCCGGCTGTTCAATCCCTGCAGCCTGGGCTTCCATCTTGATTGAGGTTGAATCCAAACTTGGTCGCGATCACCACCTTGCCCTTGCAAGGGCGCCAGCGCCTCGCCAACCAGTTCTTCGTTCATGAACGGGCCGTAGACCTCGGCGGTGTCGAAAAACGTGACGCCACGCTCGACGGCCGCATGCAGAAGCTTGATCATTTCCTGCTTCTCTTTCGGCGGCCCGTAAGAAAAACTCATTCCCATGCATCCAAGGCCGAGGGCCGAAACTTCAAGATTGCTTTTTCCCAATTTGCGCTTTTGCATTTATTTCTCCTGTTGAGTCTTCAAAACTGCTCGGCCAGCAGGTCCGCATCGCAGCGGCCACGACCTGGTCAGCCATTACTCCGACTTCAGCGAAGCCATGTCGATCGAGAAGCGGTACTTCACATCCGACTTGAGCAGTCGCTCGTAGGCTTCGTTGACCTTCTGAATCGGGATCACCTCAACGTCCGACAGTGATGTTGTGCTTGCCGCAGAAGTCGAGCATCTCCTGGGTTTCCGGCGATGCCGCCGATCGGAGAACCCGAGAGGCTGCGCCGTCCGAAGATGAGCCCGAAAACAGAAACCGGCAGCGGCTTCTCCGGCGCGCCCACCATGGTGAGGTTGCCGTCGCGGCGCAAGCAGGTTGATGTATGCGTTGATGTCGTGATCGGCGGCCACTGCGTCGAGAATGAAGTCGAAGCTGCCGGCATGCTTCGCCATCTCGTCGGCATTCTTCGAGATGACAACCTCATCCGCGCCGAGGCGCAGCGCGTCGTCCTTCTTGCCGGGCGAAGTGGTGAACACCACCGTGTGCGCTCCCAGCGCGTGCGCGAACTTCACGCCCATGTGGCCCAGTCCGCCGAGGCCGACCACGCCAACCTTCTTGCCCTTGGTCACGCCCCAGTGCCGCATCGGCGAGTAGGTTGTGATTCCGGCGCACAGCAGCGGCGCGGCTCCCGCGAGATCGAGATTCGACGGAACGCGCAGCACAAAGCGCTCAGTCGACGACAATGCTGTCGGAGTAGCCGCCATACGTCACGCCGCCGGTGTGCTTGTCGGGAAAGTTGTAGGTGAGCGTGATGTTCGGGCAGAACTGCTCGAAGCCCGCCTTGCACTCGGGGCACGTGCCGTCGGAGTCCACCAGGCAGCCCACCGCGGCCAGATCGCCGGGCTTGAACTTCGTCACCGCCGAGCCCACCTTGGTGACGCGGCCGACAATCTCATGGCCGGGAACGCAGGGATAGACGGTGGGCATCACGCCGCTCCACTCGTTGCGGGCCTGGTGCAGATCGGAGTGGCAGATGCCGCAGAACAGAATCTCGATCTGCACGTCGTGCTCGGTGGGATCGCGCCGCGCGATCGTGGTGGAAGCAAACGGCGATGTCGCGCTGGCAACGGAATAAGCTTTTGCTTTGTACATGGAATTACCTCAATCTTCCTCGGCAGATGGCGAGCAATCCGCTCGTAACTCAGACTACGAAAGAGGTTCCCGTCGAGCGGTATCCTGATCCTGCCAATCTATTGCCTATTTCTGTCGATGCATGCATTTTTGTGCACACTTGATAATTCGGCGTTAACGTGGTTTTAAAGGAGTCAAGTGCGTGAAAGGGTCGAAACACAAGGACGCGCGACATAGGACGAACGACGTGAGTCGAGATGCGGACAGAACTGGCCCGCAAGATTGCCGATCGTGCCCTTGCGGAAGGAGATACTCTCACCGAAATTCCGGGTCTGCGCCTCTACCGCCGCTCCGTGCCCACCGCCTGCGCCTCGGCTACCTACGAGCCCAGCCTGGTTGTCTTCCTGCAGGGGCAGAAGCGCATCAATGTCGGCAAGACGACTTACGTATGCGACGGCTCCAACTTCCTGCTGACCTCGGTCGATCTGCCCGTTGTCAGCCAGGTCATCGCGGCAACCGAAAAAGAGCCCCTCCTCGGCTTGGTGCTCAAACTCGAAATGCCGCGGTCCGCGAGATTCTCTCGCAGCAGGAGTTTCATCTGCGCGAGGAATCCGCCGACGCCCGCGGCATGGCCGTCGGTGTCACTTCGCTCGAGCTTCTCGGACGCATGTTCCCGGCTCGTCGACCTTCTCGACGCGCCGCAGGACATTCCATTTCTTAGCGGCCTGATCCAGCGCGAAATCATCTACCGCTTGCTGCGCAGCCCGCAGGGAAAACATCTCCGCGCCATCGCCACGCTCGGCGAGCAAAGCCACCGCACCGCAAAGGCGGTCGAATGGCTCAGGATGAACTACGCCAAGCCGCTGCGCGTTGAGGAACTCGCAACCATGGCGCGGATGGGCGTATCCACGCTTGCACCATCAATTCCGTTCGCTGACCGCGATGAGCCCTCTGCAATATCAAAAGCAGCTTCGGCTGCACGTCGCCCAGGGAGCGCATGCTCAACGAGGGTCTGGATGCCGCCAGCGCCGCCTTCGAAGTCGGCTATGAAAGCGCCAGCCAGTTCAACCGCGAGTACAGCCGATTCTTTGGCGAGCCGCCGATGCGGGATATCAAAGCGCGTCGTCTTGCTATCGCCACAACAGCTCACGCTTAACCGCTCCGAACGCGACGCGTGGAGATTCGCTTGTCGTTTCAATCGCCGCATCATGCAGTCTCCACGTCCGCGAAACCGTCGGGGCAACCGTGTTTGTATCAAGCAATGACGCCGCAAAATAAAAGGGCCGGGAGGTTTGCTCCCGGCCCTTTTCAATTCAGTTGCAGTTTAGAAGCTTGCGCGCATGCCGAACTCCATCTTGCGCGGAGTGTTGGCCTGTGTAGTTCTGCACGCCCCAGGTGGTTGAGTCGGAGAGGTTCATTGCCGGATCAGCAAGGATGTCGTGGTTGAAGACGTTCGTGAAGATCACCGAGAACTTGAGTGCGACGCTCTCGTAGACCTTGACGCTCTTTTCCACGCTCATGTCCACGTTCCAGTAGGGCGTACCGACGATCGGACCAACGCCGGGATTCTTGGAGTCGATGCCGAGGATGGGCGCGCGAACCTGGTTCCAAACCGCCTCCGGATTCTTGAACATGTTGACGGCTTGGCCACCTGGACCGGCCGTCTGCCGTTCCAACACCGTTTCGAGCCCGCCGCGACTTTGTAGTGCGAGGAGTTGCCGCCGGTGTACTTGCTGGTGAAGACGCACTGCTCGTTTGTGAAATAGTTGTTGGCATCGGAGGAGCCGAAGGATTGACCATCGGTCTGCGTGTCGCAATAGACCGGCTCGCCGCTGCCTGCGGTAAAGATTGGAGCAAACGACCATCCGCCGGCCACACGGCCGAGAATGCCCTGCTGGCCTTTGAAGAAAGGCTCCTGCCACACCATGTAGGAGTTGTAGACGAACTTGCGGTTGAACGCCTGCACCCCATACATCTTCTAAGGTCGAAGGCATCGTTTGGAGTGTATTCGCTGGTTGCCTGGACGAAGGCGCCTGTACCAAGAGCCTTGCTGTAGGTGAAGTTGTTATGCATCAGCAACCCGTGGAAGTTCTGGGTCGTCAAGGTGATGAAGCCACCGTTGTAGTTGCCGTAGCCGATGCTGGCGTTGAGAGCGAGACCGCTCGACGCAATGGCGGTGATCGTCGTGCCATTGTTCATCATCGAGGGCCCTGCGTGGCGTTGAAGTTGAAATTGCCATTGTCAAGATCCGACCAGAGACTCCAAACGCCTGCTGTGTGGAGATTGCCCAATTCTTGGCCATCACAGCGGCGGTGCAATTGGCGTAGTCCCGTTGCAGAAGCCGGTGCCGGCGAGCAGCAGTTTCAAAGAACGGCTTGCGGGAGTGATGGCTCCGTAGGCAGGGTTGCGGCGCCGCATGCTGCTGTCGACTTGTCGCAACCCAGCGCGGTCTCCAAAGCGGCATAGGCGGTCTTGAAATCCTGGCCGCCCTGAACCATCATGTACGGAACAACGTTGAGGTCGACCGGCAGGTATTCATGGTGAATCAGGCGCCCGATATAACCAACTTCCAGTGTGTTCTGACGGTTGATCTGGCGCTGGATGGTCAAATCGAACGAATCGGAGGCGTTAGGCCGGAAGTTCGGATCGAGACCCTCGGCCGCCGAACTCTCGGCGCTGTTGTAGCCCGGAAAGACCGGTTGCGGCAGTGTAGGGCTGGCCGGCGCGAGGGGGGCTGTGTTGCCGTCCACACCAATGCGGAAGGCTGTGGTGGTCGTCGGGTTGGTGGGACCGCAGGCTCCGGTTGCAAGAGCCTGGGTGCATTGCACCGGCTGGATCAAACCGACACCCAGTAGAGGCACAAGCACCAGGTCAACGCCATTCAGTCGTCCGTAGACGCGGGCATATCCACCGCGGATGACCGTGGCTTCGTGACCGAAGATCTTGCTTCCGAGACCGTCCGCCGGCGAAGCGCGGGTTCCATGCCAAGCCGACACGCGGACTGAATGAGCCGTAGAACGGATTGTAGGGGTATTTGTCTCCCGTTGCCGACATTGCCGACAAGGGCAAAGCCGAGTTCAGGGTTGTAGACCTGGCCCTTCAAGGCGGCGGCCTTTTTCTGTGCCAGGTAGTCCAGGGTCTTCACCGGCTCGTCAGCAGCATCCACCAGCACGGTCTGCTTGCCGCTGGCTTCTGTCGGCGGCATCTCCAGCGTCCACCCCATGCCGTAGCTCAGGGTAAAGGAGGGCTTCATGTGCCAGGTGTCGCTGAAGTACACGTTGTAATAGGGGATGGTGCTCTTGTCGAATGCGTGGGTCAGCGGCGGATTGAGGGCCAGTGTTGGTCCGGAACGGGTGTAAGCCACCTGCGCCGCGGTCACAATTCCGAGCGCAGCAGCCGCTACGCGGTCGGCCGTCGGTCCTGAGGGATAGCCACCGCCTGCAAATCCGAAAGGTCGACGTTCCCCACGCCCGTTCCACCGCTCTGTCCGAGCTGGTAGGTGGGAGTGAAGTTGATGCCGCCGCCATTGTCTGAGCGCTGATGGAAGTTGAAGTTGTGCTGGTATTGGCCGCCGAAAGTGATCAGGTGGTTGCCTTTCACCAGTGTCAGGTCATCACGGAAGAACTGGTCCTGGCCGTCCCAGAAGCGGGTGCGGATCGACTGAGTGTTGACGTTAAAGGGTGCAAGAACAGGCTGGCTGTTTCACCGAACGGCTCCAGCGCTCCGCCCAGTCCCGCGATTTGCGGCGGGGCATTTTGGTCGGCCCACGACCAGTAGTTGCGCAGATAGCTGTAGTGAAAGTCGTTGGTGAGACTCGAGGTGATATTGGTCGTGAGGCCTGCGACGAAATACCACGGCTGCTGCGGACGGCTGGCGACGGAAGCCGCTTGGCCCAGTTTGTCGCCCGTGAAGAATCCCCCGATGTCAATCTGGCTGGTCGAAGCTTGCGTCAGCTTGTAATAGCGATAGCTGGTCATGAAGTGCCACCTGTCGCTGAAGTCGTGGTCGAGCCGGCCGACGAGGAAGTTATCCTTTGTCGGGAGGTTCAAGGCTGCCTTTAAATTCGTACTCGTTGACGCCATCGCACGTTGCCCCGTTGGATGTCGGGGCAGCCGGCGATCCCAGCCGGTTCGTACTTGTTCCACATTTGCTGGACGACCGGGTTGATGCCGATGTGGCGCGGATCGATGGTGGCCAGATCGTAGGTCGTTCCACCAAAGGTGACGATGCCGTTGCGCATATTCGGCGAGGGCACCGGGCGCTTGTAGATTTCGGAATTCGGGTAGCGGTATCCCTGGTAAAGGGCGAAGAGATACGTCTTGCCACCCATAAAGTGAGGGAGGATGGGACCGCCCGCGCCAACGCCGAACTTGCTGTAATGATAGTCGGGAGGAGGCGCGTAGCCGGCGCCAGGCGCGTTGTTATCCCAGGTGTTCGCGCTGAAGTTGTTGTCGAGGTAATACTCGTAGCCTGTGCCGTGCCATCTGTTGGTTCCGCGCTTCGTCACGACTTCAACCTGCGCGCCAGCCGAGTTGTTAAAGTCGGCCGTCTGGTTGGTGGCGTTCACCTTGAACTCTTCCACGCTATCTGGGGCGTCGGCATCACGCCGGTTGCGCCTGCCGCGACATTGCGATTCTGGTTCGCGATGCCCGTCGGATCGCCGGCAAACGACCCAGTGTAGACCGACATGCTGCCGTCCATGTCATTGGTGTTGTTTCCGCCATCCAGTGAGAAAGTGCTTTGGTCGACGACCGTGCCGGCCACGCTGCCGTCTGGACTGACGCCCACCTGCAGTGTCGTGAATGTGCCGGCATCATGGAGAAGGCTGGGAAGCTGCTGGATAGCTTCCTGCTCAACTGTGCTGCCGACGGTCGAGTTGAGCGTCTGCAGATCGGTCCTGGCTGACTGCACCTCGACCGTTTGCAGCGCGCTGCCGACGTGCAATTTGAAGTTTGCGGTGGTTTGCGTCCCTACCTGCACGGTTTGATTCGCAATTTTGTCGAGTTCGAATCCGGCTTTGCTCGCGGTAATGATGTAGGAACCCGGCGAAATGTTGACAAAGGCATACTGGCCGGTGCGGCCTGTGACCGTTGTTCGGGTGTCGTTCGTTGAAGGATCGGTAAGGGTGACCGTTGCGTCCGGGACTACCGCTCCACTCTGATCGGTGACCGTGCCGACCACAGTGCCAGTGTTGGTAGCCTGAGCAAACCCGAACGACACGCTCAGGCACAAAAGCATCGCGAGCGCGATCGCCCGCCATGAACATCGTGAGTAGAGTTGCTTCGTCAAATGCGTCATCAAACCGCTCCTCCAGGTGATTGAGATTGTCCCGTCTGCAAACACGGGATCTTTCAAAAAGCCCAACAACAGAATGAGAAGGTCTTAGCTGCATATAACTGCAACCGGGCTTCTTCCCGGCTTTGAACTATTGGCTCCATTCGAGTTCGGATTATCGAAAACATCAGAAATAGAAACTGAAATACTGGGATTCGTGGACGTCACTTCCAAGGATTCATGAGAAAAAGGCCAAAACGGATTGCGATATGCCCACACGAGTCTGAACGCTCGGCTTTTCCTGGGACCGCAGGTATAACGAACAGACCTCGTCCCGGATCGGCTTTGAACTACTTGCGCGCTAACATTGAATGCGCCGGGGAATGTCAGAACTGCAAATGCCACTTCTTTTGGGGGAGAAGTTTTCGAGCATCTGTCGGTGATTTGAAGTCAACCACAAGTATTGAAGCGGCGGGTAGCCGCCTTGTTGGGAAGCCGCATTTCCATGGATCAAGAGAATCCAGCCGAAAGTTGGTTCAAATTAACATGAAATTGTTCGTGATTCAACAGGATTTAAAAAAGAAAATTCTGGCGAAGGCCTTTTCCCGGTGTGAAACGGAGAACTCGAGTCGCGCAAAAGGGACAGCGCGAGATATCGCATGGAAGATTTCCGCAGCGAGGATGTTTGGAGCAAAGGTCAGTTGGAGCTTTTGAGAGAGGGGCTACCAAGACCTGCGATCAGTCTTGGCGCAGAATCTCCGAGGCGCACCGGGAAATTGATCTTTACCACCAGGGCTTTGTACCTGGGTTCGTCCTTAAGCGTCAGCAACGCAGGATTAGACAGGCAAATGAGGGCATTCATTTCGCGACGGTCGTATGCCTCTTCGAGAAGTTGCAAGGCCTCCTGTTTTCTTCCCATCTGTACACAAGTCCGGGCCAGCAGTGTCGCCCCCGAGTTTTCCCGCCAGGTAATACTCCTTTTGCTTGGCGTACAGATTCTTCAACATTCCCCGCCCCTCACCATGCGCGTACCCGGCACGGGCTGCTGCCATGATGTCTTCGAACACGGGATCTCTTACCGCCTCCGCCGCCTTTTGTCCCTCGACGAGAAAGGCGGAATAGTCTCGCGTCTCCAGGTCGATCCTCATCAGGTAGGCATGCGGCGATCGAAAGTCAGGCGCGGAGCGCCTTCCTTCAGCATTTCAATGCCTTCCTGCTCGCTTCCGGAGTCGTACAGCATTAACCCCTTGTCGGCAAGAATCGAATGAGAAGAAGGATCAAGCTCCTGTGCCTTGCTGATTTTCTCCAGAGATTCCGGATACCTGCCGGGCACTGCAAACGCATTGGCATACCACTTCCGGGCTTCAGGATCTGTCGGATTCAACTCGATGGCGCGTCGAAACTCCTTCTCGGCATCGACGAATTTCCATTCTCCGTACATCTCGGCGAAGGCCAGCGCACGATGGCCCTCCGCAAGCGCAATTGCCCGGGAGTAGGCGTCGTGTTCCGGCATGGTCGAGTATTCGTACAGCAAATCGTAGGTATCTGCGAGGCCGGCATAAGCCTTGGCGTATCCTGGATCGTGCACAATCGCCTGCGTGAAGGCATCCAAAGCGCGATTGAGGCTGTCGGGCGTTCGCTGGCTCCACTCGTATCTCCCCTTCAGATAGAGATCGCGCGCTACCCTCTTCTCCGCCTCCGAAACCCCGGGCAATCCCGCTCGCTTTGATTCCGGCCAAACGCTGGCCGCGAGCGACGAAAACATAGGGGATACTCGCCCCCGAAGAGTCGGACCTCCCGCATGGAAAAGGGCGGTCCCGACGACTACGGCTCCCAGCATTCCGCCGATTGCCAGCCACCGACTTCGTTGCTGCATCCAGGATGGGTTTGCCTCCTCAACAGCTGGATCAGCCGGCAGCTTTACTTCGCTAAGAACGGCGCCGGTGTCGGGGACTTCTGGCGAGTCAGCTTCCTGTTCCTCCGCAGGAGCCTGGTCGATGCTTGACTTGAACCATTCATCGAGCTGCGTGGTGAATGCATAGACCGACCGCTTGCCCTTTCCCGGCACACGGTAAGCCGGGAGGGCGCGATGTGCTTCCCAGCGCTTTACGGTTCGCTCCGCGCGTCCCAGGTAGGCAGCGATCTCCTTCCACCCATCCAGCCGGTTTCCCTGGATGGATGAATCGGAATTCGCGCGACCTCTAAGCGGTGCTGACATCTCTTGACCCGATAAGGCCTGAAAAGACAGATGACGGACAGCCAAAACGCCTCCATGATAGCAGGTAATCAGGCGTGACAGAGCGCCTGAAAGTCAGCCCTCCCCTTTTTGGAAGATACTACCCATCAGTAACTTACCTTGTAACCGGTCAGTGACAATTCGCTCCCGCCAGGGCAATCAATCCGAACGGACACACTTGCAATCTTTCAATCGAAGAACGGGGTGATCATCCTAGAGCCCGGTGTAGATCTGAAGTGGAGCCCAGAAGAACGGCTTGCGAAACTCACCCTTCGCGTGAAGCAGGTCGAGCTTCGCCTTGCGCAGCGCGGCCGCGGGCGGACTTCCATTCTTCAAGGCCCTGGTAAAACGACCCCATCAGGCGCGGAGTGGATTCATCGCTCACTTCCCAAAGCGCGCCGATGACGTTGTGCGCACCCGCGCGCAAAAATGCCCATGCCAAGCCGACCAGGCCCTCTCCGGCGTAGGACCGGGTGCCGCTCCCGTAACAGGCGGAGATGGTGACGAGGCGCGCATGAATCGGGTGTTGCATGATGTCGCGAGCGTGCAGCTTGAACGAGTCTTCCTCCGCAGTTGAGCGGGAGAGGATAATCGCCGAGTCAAGCGGGTCAGTGCGGCTGGCAACGCCATGGGCGACGAAATGAATATAGGTAAACTGCTGCGGCGCACTGGCGAGATAAGATCCCGCCGTTGCCCGCTCGCGCGCAAATATCGTCTCGTCCTGCGGCGGGAAGTGCTGCTCGATCTGCTTCATCTCGGCGGCGGCCTCCGGCAGGTCGGGATAATCGGGGTTGGGCGAGACAGCGTCGCCAACCAGGAGCAGCTTGTTTCCGGATCGTTCCGATGTCTTTGCCGCAGCCAGAAGACGCAGTGATTGAGCGGAGATCAAGGTTGCGTCTTCAATCCAGTAGTGCGGGCTTGGCTCCGTAGCAATCAGCGTTTCGAAGTTGAGCTGGCTGAGCGCGCCGTCGTTCAAGATCACCACTGTTGAAGAGGGCCGGATCAGATCGCGCGCCGGCGCGACCAGCATTCGATAGAGGGCGATGCCATCCGCATTGGAGGTCTCGAGCGGGTCGCCCAAGCCGAGCAATGTCTTGCGATATCGCTCAATCGCGGCGTGATCTGATCCCGCGCAGGCAGCGTGAACATGCTTGTCTTCGTCGGTGTAATCGCCCACAGATAGGACTCGCGCGCGCCGAGCCAGTAGAACAGAAGTGTCGCATTGGTTTTGCGCGCAATCTCGCCGGGATGCAAAGACGCATTCGAGATGGACCGGGAGTTGGAGGTTACCCCAAGCCCCTGCTCCAGTGTCCGAGCGCGGCTGCGATCAGCAAGTGCAAGTGCTTCGTCACGTCTTGTGATGAGCCACGAGAAAGTGAATGTAATCGTCGTAGATGTCCGTGGCATTGGCAAGGAAGGGAAGCTTCGATTCCTCGTTCTTAAGATCCGCACGCGCTGCTTCGAAGGTTTCCAGGGATGTCCGATACATCCGATCGGCTTCAGCGATCTTGTCTTCTGATTCATACAGCCGGGCAAGTTCATGCTCCGCACCGAGCCGCATGGAGGTCTGGCTGGCTGGGTCCTTTTCGACCTCGCGGAAGAGTGCTTCTGCATCTTTGCGTTGCGACGCTTGGCCGCTGCAATTCTGGCCTAGCGCGAATGTCACGTCGAGCGCATCGAGTCGATTGCTGTTTGCGCTCAGCAATGGGCCGAGTTGCTGCAGGTAGCCCTTGGCTTCCTCCAGTTTGCCGGCGTCGATCGAAGCGTGCGCAAGATCTTCAAGAGCGTTGACGATGTCTTCCTTGCTGTTGATCTGCTTGGCAAGGACAAGGGCACGGCTATAAGACTCGCCCGCTCGTGCAGAATCGCCGCTTGTCCAATAAACGTCCCCCGCACGTGGTTAGCCATTTGAGTTCTTCGACGGATGCTACCGAGTTTGGCGGCACGATTCTCCGCGTCGATAAAAAGAGCCAACGCCCTCTCGGTGTCACCCAACTGAAAATATGCCCATCCGAGATTGCCCGAGCGCCTTGCACTCATGTTTTCGTCGCCCAACTCCAGACCGGCCCGGTATGCGGATGTCGACCAATCCAGCGCCTGGTCGTAGTGCTCGTTCTGTAAGCCGACGGAGCCCAGATTCAGAAGTGCGGTTGTCTCCAGCGACGGATCGCGATGCGCTCGGGCGAAAGCAAGACTCTCGAGAAAGAATCGGCGAGCCTCGGCGTACTCTCCCCGTTCAAAAGCGAGGATCCCACGTGCTCTTGTGCACCTCTCCGCAAGTCGCATATCCTCCCTGTGAGCACAATCCTAGAGCTTCAGAGAGCCTCTGGCTGGCCGCCGAGAATTGTTGCAAGTGGGCGTAGGCAACGCCCTCGAACGTCAACGCTTCAATGCGGTCTGCTGAGTTACCGGCAGGTAAGGATAGGGATCCAATCACGCGAAGCGCGGTCTCATACATCCCGCGCCACACCATCGCCTCGGCCTCCAGCAGTTGAAATCGCGATGCCCATCCGGGGCTGGAATTCCGCGTGTCTTTGAAACCCTCTTCCGCCGCCATGTTGACTGCTTTCGAGATAACCATGGAGGAAAAGTTGCCAGGCGTGGTCGAAGCAAGCCTGCGGATTGAACCCCGTGGATGCTTGAAGGGGGATCAGCAGCAAAAACAGGAATGCAAGAAGTATCCAGGAGCGCTTGAAGCTGCGCTCACGAATGAGTTCGCCACTCAAATTCAAACTGTCCGCTCACCTTTGGTGCGAACATCAATCGAAGACGCGGGCAATCCGAATAATCGCTCTATCTAAGGCTGCGGTTGTTCCGTTCGTCTTCCCGCCGCCGCCCAGCAGCGTTCCGCCACCCACGCAGCCCATCACCATTTCGATCATGTTCAGCGTGATCGTCGTCTTCTTGGGAGCGCCTGTCTTGATGTCGAAGTCCGCCTGCTCCAGGGTCAGGGTCCCGAGGAAGATTATGCCAAAGTGCGGCACGTCGATCGCATTTCCAAAGCACCGCCCCGGAAAGCCTCCCTCCGACTGGTTCACTAACGAACATTCGATCTTCCCTTGTTTGTCTGATATTGATGGAAGTCGATTGTAACGCGTGGAGATTGCGGCCGGAATATTCTTCTGGCTCTGGATGTGGTCCCTTTGAGCAGCAATGCGCTTAATGAAGTTTCGATCGCTCGTATAGGAAGCATCCTTCTTCGGCTTCTCGCCCAGAATGTTCAGATCAAGGTCCACTTTGACGGTGTGTCCCGCGATGCGCAGGTTTTCGTATCGCGTGCCCAAGAAAGTGACGGTGGGTACATATCCGACTGGCGGATGATCAGTGGAGATCTGCGCGACTATGCGGTCAGCTGTCACGATATCCAGCACATTCAAGCCTTCAATCACGGATGTGGTCAACGTATTCCAGCCGTGGTCGCGCTTGGTTGAGGGGTTGCCGCCCACCTGGGTGTAAGCGGCACGAAAGGAAACAGCACCCCCGAGTCTGAAGTTCTCCGCATGCTGTGAGAAATACCCGCCGCGTTCGTTGAGTTTCACAAATGTCGGAGGCTTGACTTCCTGGATGAGTGGTAGGGTTAGATTTCCAGATAGAGCCTCAGCTTCAGCGTCATAAATGTGATATCGCTCGGGTGTGTCAGACATCGCCGTTCTTTCTCTCCCAAAACAGAGTCGAAGGTTCTAGTCGTCAAAGTGTACATCGAGCACGCGCCGGTCAATTTCGGTATGCGCTCCCTGTGCGTCGGCGCCGGAGATTGCAAGTGTATACGAGCCCTTCACCAGCCCTCTGCCCGGAATGACAAGCGAGACGGTTCCGTCTCCGGCTGATCCGGCCGTGGAGGCTGCTACAGTTCGCGTCCATAGCTGCTTTCCCTGAGAATCGTACAAATCGAAGGCGTAAGATGTATAGCCGGACTCCTGCGGAAGCTCAATCGAAAGTACCGCTCCTTGTGTGCGATCCGCCTCAACCGGCGTGTGAGCGCTGCCCCTGGTTCCGGCGTGAAAGGCAGTAGAGGGAAGCACGCTCGGCTCGCTTGCTGACCTTTCGGAGGCCCGGGATCGTGGCGAGATTCTGATACGAAACAACCGCCAGCAATGCGGCAAACGCGGGAACGGCGAAGGCCGGTCGCAGCCACGATTGCCAGTCTATCTTCTTCCTCAGTGGCAGGGCAGCGTCCGGTCGTGGGGACTCCGCGGAGGCTTCGGCGAGCTTGGGAAGCTCGACTTTTGCCGCGCTGATAAAGGCCGCTCCAGCGCGCAGGTCGAGCGTGCACTCGGGGCAATCAAACGCGTGTTCCTCGAATGCGTCGCGGAGTTCCGGCGTCAGCTCATTGAGGAGGTATCGCTCCGCTGCCATTTGTTGTGTTGCTTGGTTGTGATCCATGGAATCAGTACCTCAAGTGATCGATCCGGACTTCAACAAACCCGCTGTCAAAAGATGGTGAGCCGGGGCATCAGTTCGTTTCAGCTTTCTTCACATTCATTCCCAGGTTCATGCGTTTGAGATACTCCACCTTGAAATCCTGCTTCGCTCGATGGAGGAGGACGCGGAGATACTCCCGGTCGACCCCGAATTCGCGGCAAACTTCATCCCGATCCCGCTCGTCGAGAAACACCGCCTTGAGCAGGGAGCGATCGCGCGGCTGCAATTCGAGCAGAATCTCCCGCACTTTCGCTGTCAACTGGATTGAAGCGATAACACTCACAACGTCGGCGCCTGTCGCGTGAGGTTCCGGGCTGCCCTCCTCATCGAGCGACTGGGCTCGGCCGGAGGAGCGGTAGTGTTCCAGCAGAACGTTGTTGCACACCGTGTTTACAAAAGCCCCAAAGCGTTCCGGCTGGCGCAGCGCATTCTCTCTTCGCAGGGTCGCAAGCACCCGCGCAAATGTTTCCTGGCGCACATCCTCGATAGCCTGCGGGGACTGAAGCCGCGAGCGAAGTTTCAGGTGGAGCAGTTCGGTGAAATAGCCAACGAAATGCTCCTGCGTTGCCCGATCCCCCGCACAGAGGTTTTCGATGTAACCTGCATCGAATGTACGAAATTGCAAAGCTTTCTCCGCCAACCCGAGAGGACGTAAGTATAGCATTCGCGTCACTTGCGAAGTATGACGGTCGGGGTTGGCGCGTGCGCGAGCGGGAAACGTTAGTCACGGCCCCGGAGCCTGCATGGCCTTCCCGGGCTGCCGCGGCGGAGTACTCCGCTCCGTCAGTTCGACCCGCTTGCGTCCGGCGGATAAGGCGTGTCCGTGTCAGAGGCTGCCCCCTCGCCGAAGTGCGGGCGACTCTTCGCAGGACACTCTTTCCATCCGGCAAGCCGCGATCGAAATGGCCTGCCAGTGGAAAATCAAGCCGACCCAACCCATGCTGAGCCAGATCGACAGAGGTAGAGAGAACCAAAGGCAGAAATCAGAGAAGCAATGCATCATCCGGATACCCGCGCTGCTGAAAAACTTGATACACAGATTCGTCGCAGGTGTGATTTCGGTAACGCTCAAAACCTTGATGCCTTCATTCATGGTGCTGCAACTCCATTTGGCAGGAGCGCAGACGGAGCCCGATCTGAGGAACTCCGTCTGCCTTTGGGGGAGAACTGTCAAAAACCGCCTGCGCCCTTGCGTCTCAGGAAACCGCCGCAAGTACCGGTTCCGCCTGGACAGCAACTGAAAGCGTCGCTCCAGAAACAGTGCGATGGACAGGATCGATCGCACTGAATTCGGGGTCTGGAAACCCAGACGAGCTGTAGCTGGCTGCCTTCGCGAGCACGTAAGCCAGAAAGCGATGCTGCGGATCCGACTCGGTCGACGAGCCGATGAGGAATTGATTATGTCCCTGCCTGTTCGGACCGGCGGCACACAGCAGCGTTTGTATATCCATCGCCTGAATGGCTGTATTCCGCGATTCAGCCCTGCATGCAGAATGCAATGTGCTCGATAGAACGGTCTGCGAGTCCCCAATCTGGATATCGGAATCGAGGACATTGCCCCAGACAGGAGTCCAGTTTGGCGCTCCTGCGGGAGGCGGCGAATTCCATGAGAGGATGGCTCGCACCTTCAGAAGGCTGTTCGCAGGGTTGTGTCCCTTGTCGGGGATGAAGGGCAGAGTCACCTCATACGCAAGCGGTCGCGGCATGTGCGCATCGATGACATTCACGGAGCGCATTTCCTGGTCGAGCCACTTCGATCCCCCGTCGTAAGAAATATAAAAACGCACAAACTCCTCAGAACCGTTTATCAACACATCGCTGGAGTAACCGAAAAGTTTCTTGATGTTGACCTTTGCACGAAGCTCCTCGAACTCAGGGTCGTATCCAACCCGAGAGATGCATTCGTAGGTCGTATCCTCCTGAATTTTGAGGACTGCATTAAATGTGGTGGATGGGATCTTTCCGAAGTGGTTTGGATTTCCCAGCAGAAGCGCGCGAAGTTTTTGTCGAGCCACCTCGGGGGAGAGCTGGGCCAGGGCAATCAACTCCAGAGCGGGTTGAGCTGATGGAGCAAAGGGTGTGGCTGTAGGGGAGTTCATATCCATTCCTCTCAATCGTGCAATTCCAAAACAACTCTTGCCGCGTGCTGAGCAATCGATGCCAATCCGGCCGCGGTTCAATCTTGTTTGCGCGTTGTCGGTAACTGGGAGTGTTACCGGGTTAGGCTTACGAGAAAATAGTGCGGTCTTGCAACGTACCGTTTCACGCAATAGCGAAAATTACCGCGAATAAACTCTTGACGAATGCCGCTTGGCGGCTGGCGAATTAGGACGAAGACTGCTCCGGGGGCGCCCGAATCGTGAAGACTCAGCTAAGTAACCTGTCCATGCGTTAACCGCCTTCGCAGATGCAGGCAAATGCGCCTAAAAACAGGACTTGCGCGTTCGGGTGCGATACCCGAACGTAACTACATTGCCCCACAAGAGGCAGTTACCCGCAAGTAAACTTGTGCTAGCCTAAGCTCACTTTTGGATCAATTCGTGGATGTCGAACTCCGGGGCAGCGGTCCTGGTTCTGGGTAGGACATTACATTGATTGAGGAGCCGAGATGCCCAGGCTGGCCGTTCACCGCGGGACAGCACCGATGAGCACCCGTGCGTTGACGTCAGACTTCTGCCGCTCGCGGGGCCTCCGGGCGGGATTTGTCGCCTGCATTCTGGCTTGCATTGCAAGCCCGGCGATCTCCGAGATTCCGCGGCCTGCGGAACTGACCACAGTTCACCAGATTCGCCACCTGAAAGCCTCCACGCCTGGCGCTATCGGAGTACATCTGCACGGCGTCGTGACGTACTACGACACGGTCGGGCCAAATCTTTTCGTACAGGATGCAACCGGCGGAACCTGGGTCGATCTGCGAAACTCCACGGCTACGCCGCCATCGCCTGGCCAAATGGTTGATCTTCGAGGCACAGTTGGCTTCGGGTTCAGCCCTTACGTCGCTAATCCCCATTGGACAGTCGTGGGCAAATCAGGGCTCCCAAAACCACAGCACCTCACCTTTGACGATGCCGCGACAGGCTCCTTCGACAGCCAATGGGTGCAGATGGATGGCGTCGTGCACTCCTTCGTCCAGGAGGCTGACGGAAATGTACTGGTCATCGACGTCGCGACCCCGACCGGCGCATTCAAGGTCAGAGTCCCCGGCTATCGCGATCCATTTCCAATGGAACTAGTGGACGCGAAGATTCGTTTCAACGGAGTCTGCGGGGCCACGTTCAATAGCCGCAAACAACTTGTCTCGATTCATTTGCTCATGCCCTCACTCCGGAACCTCGATATCCTTGAGGCTCCACCGAAAGATCCCTTTGCCGTACCGGTAACTCCCATTGCGGATGTCCGGCGGTATTCCGCTGATCTGTCTGATGAGCACAGGGTGAAGGTTATCGGCACGGTGACTGTGTCATTCCCGCCGCAGGGAATCTATATGACGGACGGCTCCGGCGGCCTCTTCGCCGAGAGCGAGGATGCAACCCAATTCAAGGAAGGTGACCGGGTCGAAGTGATTGGGTTCCCGGCAGCGGGCAGCTTCAGCCCAGTCCTGAAGTCAGCACTATTCCGGTCTACCGGACAGCACTTCCTGCCGACCATAACACCCGTCAGCGGAAGAGCGGCGCTCGCGGGTACATACGATGCGCAACTCATCAACATCACAGGGACCCTCATCTCCTATCGTCAGCGCCAGAATCGCCGGGAACTGGTAGTTGAATCGGATGACCATTTGACATTCGAGGCAGGCTTCGCGCGCCCGGGCCAGCCTCCCTTGAGCATTGAAGAGGGAAGCCGGATCTCCTTGACCGGCATTTGCGCTGTCAAAGCAGACGAGAACGGCAATCCATCAGAATTTGAAGTCGTGCTCCGTTCACCGGAAGACATTCGAGTGCTTGCCGCTCCGCCATGGCTCAATTCCCGGAGAGCCGCCAATATTGTCTCGGGCCTCATCTTCGCGACCTTCGCCGTCATCTGTTGGGTCTTCATTCTCCGTCGGCGTGTGCGCAAGCAGACGGTGATCATTACCGAAAAACTAAAGAACGAGATGGCGCTTGAAGAACGATATCGCAATATCTTCCAACGCAATCTCACAGGGCTTTATGTTGCCGCTGCGGACGGCAGAATTTTGGATTGCAATGATGCGTGCGCCCGCATTCTTGGATACATAGGGCGCAACGAACTGCTCGCGAACAGCTCCCGGGCGGAACAGATCATCGAGACATTCCACGCGAGCGCATCCGATGCAAGTTTCACGGTCGGAACCGAGCAATCGTTCGAACGGCTCGATGGAACGCAGGGATGGGCATTGTGCAGTCTTCGGGCTGTCGGCGAGGAAGACGCCGAGAGCCAGGTAGTATACGAGGGATCCCTTGTCGACATTACCGAAAGAAAACTCGCCGAAGACAGAGTCCAGTTTCTGGCTTACTTCGACGCCCTTACGCAGCTACCCAATCGGGCCCTCGTTCAGGACAGACTCCTCAAGACCATTGCCACTGCAAAACGCCGGCGCGAAAAGCTCGGAGTGCTTCATCTCGACATCGACAACTTCAAGATCATTAATGACTGTCTCGGCCACTCGCGTGGAGATGAGCTCCTACAGGCCATAGCCCAGCGGCTGCAGGCATGTGCACGTGAAGAAGACACGGTGGCGCGATTGGGCGGCGACGAATTCCTCATCGCTCTCGGGCCAATTGGTGAGCATGGCGACGCCGCGATCGTGGCAGAGCGTGTCGCGCGCGAACTCAGTCCGCCGTTCGATCTCAACGGCAATTTACTCAACGTCACATGCAGCATCGGAATCAGCATTTACCCCGACCATGGTCAGGATGCGGAAACACTCATCAAGAATGCCGACGCGGCGATGTACGCGTCCAAAAGCAGGGGGCGGAACACATTCAGCTTCTTCTCTGAAGAAATGACCGCGCAGGCCATCGAACGCCTTCAGCTCGGCAACAGCATACGCGGCGCCATCGAACGGGAAGAGCTCTACGTGGTCTTCCAGCCTGAATTCAATTTGTTGACCGGTGCTGTCTCCTGCTGGGAAGCTCTCCTCAGATGGAAGCACCCGGAGCTTGGACTGGTTCCTCCCGACAAATTCATCCCGATTGCCGAAGCGAACGGCACAATCGTTCCCATCGGCGAGTGGGTCTTGCGGACAGCCTGCCACCACGCTCGCTGCTGGCACGACGTCGGCAACAAGGTCCCCGTCGCCGTGAATGTATCGGCCGTCCAGTTCCGCCAAACCGGTTTCTGCGATCTGGTGAAGAGGGTCTTGAAAGAGACAGGGCTGGATCCCGAATACCTGGAAATTGAAATCACCGAGAGTCTTCTTCTTGCCACCGAGGACATGCGCTTTGAGGTTCTCAGCCAATTAAAGACGCTGGGCGTTCGCCTGGCGATTGACGATTTCGGCACCGGCTATTCGAGTCTCAGTTACCTCAAACGGCTTCCCGTCAGCAAGCTCAAGATCGATCGCAGTTTCATCCGCGATCTCCAGCACAACGGCAATGAAGAGGCAATTACCGCCGCGATCATTCAGATGGCAAAATGTCTGAACCTCTCCGTGACCGCCGAGGGCGTCGAAAATGAACGGCAGTTGCAGTTCCTGCGCGAACAGCATTGTGACGACGTGCAGGGATTCCTCTTCAGCAAGCCCCTCAGGGCTGATCAGATGGACTTCCAAAGCCGGAAAGCATCCGCTCTGTTCGAAATATTGTCCACGGGTGTTTCCAGCTAAGCCTTCGGCCTGTTCAATTTGGACAAAATAAGCAAAGCGAGCCGGGGATCTACAAATTCCCGGCTCGCTTAGCAGTGTTTCCCGCACTAGAACATGTTGTTGGGGATCAGTCGAGCTGCACTGAACTGTGATGCCAGATCCTTGAAGATGGCATCCAACGCAAGCGCGCCAGCGGGGGCCGGGCAGGCGCCTCCGCCGGCTGCTGTGGAATCCGAATAGAAATACGAGGGGTCGCTCGCCATCTCCTGCATTGTCTGGCAAGGGGTAATGTTCGTGCCGGCCGGATTCGTCTTGGCGTTGTACTTATCGGTCGAACAACCGGAACTTGGGGACCCGTAAGCGACCGTGTATACCGCGGTGCCCTGCCTTGCCGCATATTGGGCTGCGGCAACGGCCTGGGCGCATTGATCCTGCAGGGATGGGTAGGTAGCCCCGTTATTTGTGGCCGGCTGACCAGAGGAGTTGAGCATGCAAACACCTCCTGGCAATTTGCAGCTGTTGCCTCCGCCGCCGGAACTGGCGTCGCCGTCGCTGAGGATTATCAGGACGTTCTTGGTGTTCGAATTGGCCGTCGATTGGGCTATGAGCGACGCCTGGGCCGCATAGATCGCGCCCGCATAATACGTGCCCGCGCCGCCGGGGGTGTTCATGCCGCATTTTCCCGTGGGTGTTGTGGCTGCGACGACTGGTGAGCTGCTTGTACTGGGCATCGAGCCGCCTTTCCCATTCGTCGAGCTGTAGTTGGTCGAATAATCAGAGATCTGATATGTGGTTGTCGCGCTTGACAGCGTGGACCACGCCGAGCCTGGTGCGGGCGTAGCGTAGGGCTCAATTTGAGGATTGGTTCCGCTGCAGTTGGTGTCATCGGAAACTTGGCTTGTTTCGATGGCGGGGAAGGTAAACAAGCTTACCCGGTCATACGGTGTGCAGGTCGAGCTCGTGAACCCTTCGGCACACGGCGTGAGTCCTTCAAGCAAAGTCTGCACTCCGGCCAGCGCACAGTAGACCCTCGTTTTGCCGCAGTTCGGGTCGCTGTCGGTGCTTGACATGGAGGCCGTTGTGTCGACGACCATCGCTACATTCACTTGCTGCGGTGGACCGCTCTGCATGGCTGCGGTCGCAACTGTGCTAAGTCTTAGGCTGTTGGGGGGATTCTTGCTCCAGAAGGCCAGCATTCCGATGAAGAAGGTCGGCACGGTCGCTTGTTGGGTGACCTGGATTACGTTGTCCCCAGCGACACCGGGCGCGGCGAATGCCGTGCAGCCCGCATCCACCATGGCAACGCCGGTTACGCAGTTGAATGCGCTTTGGACTGCCGCATTCTGCAGGTTTCCATTGGCGTTGGCTCCGGTGGATTGAATCGAGCTGAAAGCACTTACCTCGTTTTCGACTGAAGTCGGTGTGGCGCCGGAAATCGTCATCGCATAGGCGCCGGCCAGTGCAGCCGCATCGGTCGAGGCCTGCAACTGGCGGTAACAAACGTAGGCGTGACCGAGGTCAATGGTCAGCCCGGTTGCCCCCAGGATCAAGGTGCTCAGCAGGACCATCCACGGAAGCACCTGACCACTCTCATTGCGGAGGATCTCAACAAGGCTCTTTCTCATTGGACTACCTCGGCAATCTGTGCACCGATAGCGCAGCTCAATCCGCTTACGTTGTAAATGGACAGCGAACAAGGATACGTAGCTTGAATCGTCGCCGTTGTTCCAGCCGGCATCAGTGGGTTGTTATTTCCACCGGCGGCTGCGCACGACACAGTTGACGTGTTTGAACCGTAAGAGATGCCATCGATGGTGATGGTTATGCCGATACTGCTCGATGACAAACCAGGGGAAGCGGCGTCAAGGGCGGTGACGGCATCCGCGCACGGGTCAGTGTTCCCGCGGTCTACCGCCAGGACACGTCCCGCACTGCTCATGGCCTCGGCAAGCTGCAGCTTTTGATACAAGGCCGCTGAGAAGGAAAAGATGCCCGTCAGCATGCAAAGCAGGATGGGCATCACCAAGGCCATTTCAACCAAAGCGCCGCCTTCGCTGTCTTTGCCACGAAGTGCGCGAAACTTCCGACTGAGGAATTGTCCGAACAGCTCAAACGATTCGGTCATGGAACAACCTCCATTTGTTTCGGCAAGCTCATAAGGCTGTCAGGATTCGTCTGCTCATTCATATGTCAATCACTGAGAATCTGAGGGAGAAGGCTCATCCTCTGGGTTGCCGTGAACGAAACCATATTCCCATGTTGTGTCACTCTCAATGACATCTATGTGTATGTGGCATCACATCATGGTGACCGAGCCGGAGTTACCTGGCCTGCTCTGCGAGTCACTGTCCATGAGTAACTTCCGGTAACCTGACTTATCCTTAACCCGGTTGAAGAAAGCGGAAATCCGCGGGGCGCCATGCTCCCAGCCAAACCGCAAAATATTGCGAAACTGCAATGACAATACGGGTTTATCAAACGGAATAGAGATCTCGACTCGTGACGATCCAAACAATATTTTCAGGCGAGATCATGGGACCTTGGTCACCCGATCGACAGGTGACCGTGGAGGCTCGCGTTGTTGCGCAAATGTTTACACGACGGGGGTGCCCATCCATGTAGTGGCGGGAGTATGATTCCTGCTCCGCGCTCCCCTTCCAAATTCGCGCGGTCTATCCCCGGGAGGAGCTTTCGATGGCGACAATGACCGAACCGATTCCGGGCAAGCTCAGCGACAAGGTGAGCTTCCGCCCTCGCTATGGCAACTACATTGGCGGCAAGTGGGTTGAGCCCGCTTCCGGCCAGTATTTCGAGAACGTAACGCCGATCACCGGAAAAGACATTCTGCGAGATTCCGCGCTCCAACGCGCAGGACATTGAACGGGCTCTCGACGCAGCGCACGCCGCCCGCGAGAGCTGGGGCCACACCAGTCCCACGCACCGCGCCATCCTGATGAACAAGATTGCGCAGCGCATGGAAGACAACCTCGACATCCTGGCGCTGGCCGAGACCTGGGACAACGGCAAGCCCATCCGCGAAACCAGTGAACGCCGATCTTCCCCTGGCCATCGACCACTGGCGCTACTTCGCCGGCTGCATCCGCGCGCAGGAAGGCACCATCTCCGAGATCGACCACGACACCGTCGCCTACCACTTCCACGAGCCGCTCGGCGTCGTCGGCCAGATCATTCCCTGGAACTTCCCGATCCTGATGGCCACCTGGAAGCTCGCGCCGGCCATCGCCGCCGGCAACTGCGTGGTGCTCAAGCCCGCCGAGCAAACCCCCGCCAGCATCCTGGTCTGGGCCGAACTGGTCGGCGACCTTCTGCCTCCCGGCGTGCTCAACATCGTCAACGGCTTTGGCCTTGAAGCGGGCAAGCCGCTGGCCTCAAGCTCGCGCGTGGCCAAGATCGCCTTCACCGGCGAAACCACCACCGGCCGGCTGATCATGCAGTACGCCAGCCAGAACCTGATCCCCGTCACGCTGGAACTCGGCGGCAAATCGCCCAACATCTTCTTCGCCGATGTCCTGCAACGAAGACGATGACTTCTTCGACAAGGCGATCGAAGGCTTCGTGATGTTCGCGCTCAACCAGGGCGAAGTCTGCACCTGCCCCAGCCGCGCGCTCATTCAGGAAAGCATCTACGACAAGTTCATGGAGCGGGCGCTGAAGCGCGTGGCGGCCATCAAGCAGGCCAATCCGCTCGAGAGCGACACCATGATCGGCGCGCAGGTGTCGACCGAGCAGCTGGAGAAAATCCTCAGCTACATCGATATCGGCAAGAAGGAAGGCGCTGAAGTGCTGGCCGGCGGCGAGCGCGCTCACCTTGGCGGCGAACTCGACGAGCGGCTTCTATGTGCAGCCGACCGTCTTCAAGGGCCACAACAAGATGCGCATCTTCCAGGAAGAGATCTTCGGACCTGTCGTTTCCGTCACCACGTTCAAGACCGAAGCCGACGCGCTCGAAATTGCCAACGACACGCTCTACGGCCTCGGTGCGGGCCTGTGGACGCGCGATGTCAATCGCGTGCCATCGCCTCGGCCGCGGCATCCAGGCAGGGCGCGTGTGGATCAATTGCTACCACGCCTATCCGGCGCACGCAGCGTTTGGCGGATACAAGCAATCCGGCATCGGCCGCGAAACCCACAGCATGATGCTCGACCACTATCAGCAGACCAAGAACCTGCTGGTCAGCTACAGCCCGAAGAAGCTCGGCTTCTTCTAAGACAAGAACGGGTATCCAGCAGATCCCTGGGTGCCCCATCCATGCGGCAGCCTCATCGCCGCATGGGTGGGATAGCACGAACTTTCAAGTTCGGATGCGTGCAACTACACCGCACCGTCATCGCTCGTCGAGGCAGCGCAGTCATGCCGAACCACCCAAACAGGTCGAAGCCACCGATCTGGCCGTCCACCTCATCCGCGTCCTGCGCGAGAAGCACGGGCCGCTGATGTTTCACCAGTCGGGGGGCTGCTGCGACGGCAGCTCCCCGATGTGCTATCCGCGCGGCGAGTTCATGGTCGGCGACTCCGATGTGCAAGCTCGGCGAGGTCGACGGCGAGCCGTTCTACATGAGCCGCAGCCAGTTCGAATACTGGAAGCACACGCATCTCACCCTCGACGTGGTTCCCGGCCGCGGCGGCATGTTCTCGCTCGACAGCCCCGAGGGCCTGCGCTTCCTCATCCGCTCCCGCGTCTTCGACGACACTGAGATTCGCGAACTTCGCGAGGCGGGACGCATCTAATGTCTGGCGTCGTAAAATAGGTGCCGCCAATCTCATTATCGGAGCCATCATATGTAAGAAGTCGTGATCGTCTCGGCCGTCCGCACGCCGATCGGCAAATTTCAGGGCTCCTTGCAGTCGTATACCGCGCCGCAGTTGGGCGCGCTCGTGGTCGAGAAGCCGTGCGGCGGGCCGGATTGAAGCAAGCGCTGAAGAACTCTGCAACGGCAACGCCGATCAGCTCCCGATTCCGGACGACTGCATCATGGGCTGCGTTCTGCAGGCCGGCGCTCGGCCAGAGCCCAGCCCGCCAGGCGGCCATCTTTGCCGGGTCTGCCGCCGGAAGTGGGCGCGCTTCACCGTGAACCAGGTCTGCGGCTCGGGCCTGCGCGCCGTTTCACTTGCTGCGCAGGCCATTCAGACCGGCGACTGCCGACATCGTTGTCGCCGGCGGCATGGAGTCGATGACCAACGCGCCCTATCTGCTGCCGCAGGCGCGCACCGGCTATCGCATGGGCAACGGCACCCTGGTCGACGCCATGATCCACGACGGCCTCTGGGACGTCTACAACCAGTTCCACATGGGCGCGGCCGCCGAGATGGTGGCGGAGAAGTACAACATCATCCGCGAAGATCAGGATGCCTTCGCCGCCGAATCGCACCGCCGCGCAGCCGCAGCCACGGCCGAAGGCCGCTTCCGCGCGCAGATTCTGCCCGTCGAAGTTCCGCCGGCCAAAAAGGGCGAGCCGCCGCGCGCGTTCGATGCCGACGAGGCCATCCGCCCCGACACCACCGTCGAGATCCTCGCCAAACTGAAGCCAGCCTTCAAAGAGGGTGGCACGGTAACCGCCGGCAACGCCCCGGGCGTCAGCGACGGCGCCGCGGCAGTGGTTGTCACCAGCGCCGACCGGGCAAGGGAACTGGGCCTGAAGCCGATGGTCGTCATTCGCGCGCAGGCCACGGCCGGCCGCGAGCCGGAGTGGTTCTCGCTTGCGCCCATCGACGCCGTGCGCAAAGTCGTCGCCAAAGCCGGCTGGCCGCTCGACTCCGTCGATCTCTTCGAACTGAACGAGGCCTTCAGCGTGCAGGCGCTCGCCGTGATTCGCGAACTCGGCCTCGATCAGGCCAAGGTCAATGTCAACGGCGGCGCTGTCGCGCTCGGCCACCCCATCGGCGCCAGCGGAGCGGCCGTGCTGGTCAAGCTGCTCTACGCGATGGCACGATCGAGGAGCGAAGACGGGGAATCGCCGCCCTCTGCCTCGGCGGCGGCAATGCCGTGCGCTCTAGCCGTCGAACTGCCCTGATCGAGCCGCATCTCACTCGCGGCTCGCGTGCCGATCTCCGGATCCGACGAACTGTCCGATATCGGACAGTCTGCGCTCGTGCAGCGGTCACTTCAACTCCCATCGCTTCAGAGCCTTACGGCCTACTAAGCCCTTTATTTCGAGTATCTAGCAGCCGGTCAGCCTTTGGCACGGCAAGTGCTCCTATCCTGGGAGTGATGGATATCGCACGCCCAGACATTAAGAAGCAAAAACGGCGCCGCCTGTTCATTTGGGCTGGCATTGGGGTGGTGGTCCTTACGGTTGCGGTGGTTCTGGTTTCCCGGCTCAAGCCGGCAGCTCCCACGGTCGATGCGTCAACTGTTTGGCCGGACACCGTGAAGCGCGGAGACATGATCCGCCAGGTGCGCGGCTCGACCGGCACCCTGGTCCCGCGCGAAGACTCGATTGAGCTCATTCCGGCGCTTACCGACGCGACGGTGGTCCGCATCCGCGTTCTGCCCGGCACCATCGTCAAGCCCGACACGATCCTGATGGATCTGGCCGCGCCCGAAGCTGGAGCAGAAGCTGCTCGACGCCAAGCTGGCGTGAAAGCAGGCCGAGGCCGACTACAAGAGCTCTGCAGGCGACGCTGCAAAGCACCTTGATGGACAAGAAAATCGCCGCGGCGCAGGTCAACGCCGACTACACGCAGGACCAGTTGCAGGCGCAAGACCGACAAGCAGCTCTTCGAACTGGGCGTGATCGCCGGCATCGCCGTACGACAAGTCGAAGAACACGGCCGACCAACTGGCCGCGCAGCACCAGCTCAGCCTGCAGCAGCTCGACGTGAACGAGAAGGCATCGAAGTGCAGCTCGCTTCCTCGCAGTCCAAGATCGACCAGGCCAAGACGCTGCTGGCGCTCTATCGAGAAGCAAACGGCCGCGCTCGAAGTGCGGGCCGGCATCGCGGGCGAGGTTGATCCGCTGCCGGTTCCCATGCAGGTGGGCACGCACGTGACCGCCGGAACCTCGCTGGCCGAAGTGGTGCAGCTCGGCAAGCTGAAGGCCGCTCTGCAGATCGCCGAGACCCAGGCGCGCGACATCCAGATCGGCCAGCCGGCCTCGGTCGACACTCATAACGGCGTCGTTCCGGGCCATGTCACCCGCATTGATCCCGCAGTTTTGAACGGAACGCGCACCGTTGACGTACAACTGGATGGGCCTCTGCCTCCGGGCGCGGTGCAAGGGACTTGAGCGTGGATGGAACCATCGATCTGGAGCAGCTGAACGATGTGCTCTATGTTGGCCGTCCGGCGCTGGGCAACGAGAACTCGACGCTGAGCCTGTTCAAGGATCGATCCGGACCACAAGGGCGCCGTGCGTGTCCCGGTCAAGGTGGGCCGCGCTTCGGTGAACAGCATTCAGGTGCTCGACGGTCTGAAGGAAGGCGATACCGTGATTCTTTCCGACATGTCGCGCTATGACAACGTCGATCGCATTCGGCTTGAATAGGAACTCGGCTGGTGAGCAGTGAGCCGATTCAGTGATTTCGAACCAGCGCGTACTGATCACCGACAACTGAAAACTGACAACTGAATTTCACGAGGGGGATTGGATGGCAAACGACAAGCTGATTGAAATTGAAGACCTGACCAAAGTCTTCTACACCGACGAAGTGGAGACCCACGCGCTCTCCGGCATTCACCTCACCATCTCGCGTGGCGAATACGTGGCCATGTCCGGCCCGTCGGGCTGCGGCAAATCCACGCTGCTGTCCATCCTGGGCCTGCTCGATACGCCCACCGGCGGCAAATACCTGCTCAACAACAAGCCGGTTGAGAACCTGAGCTTCGGCGAGCGCTCGCGCATCCGCAACCAGGAGATCGGCTTCATCTTCCAGAGTTTTAACCTGATCGGCGATCTCACCGTGGAAGAGAATGTGGAGCTGCCGCTCACCTATCGCGCCGGCATGCCTTCGGCCGAGCGCAAGAAGCGCGTGAAGGAAGCCCTGGAGCGCGTGAACATGGCGCACCGCATGCGGCACTATCCCGCGCAGCTCTCCGGCGGTCAGCAGCAGCGTGTCGCCGTGGCCCGCGCACTGGCCGGATCTCCTTCGATCCTGCTGGCCGATGAGCCTACCGGAAACCTGGACTCGAAGAACGGCGAAGCCGTGATGCACCTGCTCGCCGACCTGCATCGCGAAGGCTCGACGATCTGCATGGTGACGCACGATCCGCGTTTCGCCAAGCACGCCGAGCGCGAAGTGCACCTGTTCGACGGAAAGGTCGTCTCGGAGGACGAGCTGAAGAAGCTCACTGAAGAAGTGGAGGCGTAAAGTGTTCGGCCAGGACTTGCGTTACGCAGTACGCCAGCTGCGCATGTCGCCTGGCTTTACACTTACGGCGGTGCTCACGCTTGCGCTGGGCATCGGCGCGTTGACCACGGTCGCCACGTGGACCAATGCGGTTCTGTTCAATCCCTGGCCGCAGGTGCGCGATGCGCGCTCGTTGCGCTTCGTCTCCGCGACGGTGCTTGGCAGCGATGGCTACTCCGTCAACTACGGTCAGCTCCAGTACCTGCGTCAGCAGGGCGCGCTCCTTCAGCGATGCCGCCGCCTTCGACATCGCCACGCTCAACCTCGCATTACCAAACACGCAACCGCAGGCGATCCCCGCCGGGACCGTCTCGTCAAACTACTTTCAGACTGCTGGGAGTCAAGCCGGAAGTTGGCAACGTTCTTCCAGCCGAATGCCAACGATCGCGCCTATGGTTCGATGGACGCGATCGTCCTGTCTGATGGCTTATGGCGCGACCGATTCAACGCCGACCCCTCCGTTGTCGGTCGCACCGTTTCCATCAACCGGCATGTCTTCACCGTCATCGGCGTAGCGCCTCGCGAATTCGCAGGCATCTTCGGCGGCGCTCGCAGAGGCTGCATGGGTTCCGCTTTCTGCATTGCGCGATCTCTCCGCCGATGCTCCTCCTGATCCGCTGCTGCATGCGGGATTGCAGGTCGTTGTTCGCCTGCGTCCCAATGTCGCCGACTCCACTGCCAAGGCTGAAATCCACACCCTGGCCCGCTCCTTTGCGCTCGCGCAGCACAACGATCAATTCAACAGCTGGGACCTGAACATCTACGACTCCGCGCATTTCCAGCGCGGATTCTTCGGCGTGATCGGCGAAGTACTGCCTGTGCTTCTCGGCGCCTCATGCCTGCTGATGTTGCTGGTCTGCATCAATATTGCCTCTCTGCTTGGCCAGCATGCCGCACGTCGCCGCCGCGAAATCGCCATCCGCACCGCGCTTGGAGCCAAGCCTTCGCGCATTGCATCGCAGGTCTTTATCGAGACCGGGCTGCTCGCACTTGCCGGCGCATTTGCCGGGTGGGCTGCCAGCGTCGGAATCTCTCGTGCGATTTACGTCCTGATGCCCGACTTCGGTTTCCCGCTTGCCTTCAATCTGCAAAGCGATTGGCGCATCACGGCATTCGTCGCTGCCATCGCCATCTGCCGTCACGCTGATTTGCGGCATGTATCCCATTCGCCAGTCGCTGCGGGTTTCCCAACGCGAAGCACTGCACGAAGGCAGCACGGCCGTCGCCGGCGCGACGCGCAAGAGAATCGGCCAGCGCATCCTGCTTGGCGTTCAACTTGGCATCTGCTTCATCGTGCTGGCTTGCTGCGGCCTGCTTACGCGCACCTCGCTCAACATCTTCAATCGCCCCGTCGGATTTGATCGCGCCAACACCCTCACCACGACCATCGACCTTTCCAGAGCCGGCTATAGCGACGAACGCGCCCGCCTCTTCCTCACCGAGCTGCTCGATCGCCTGCGGAACGCTCCGGGCGTTTCTTCTGCGACGTTGACCACCCACCTGCCCATGGGCGACTGGGGATCCGGCAACACGCGGGACTTCAGCATTCCCGGTCACGTCCCCGCAAAAGGCGAAGACAAATCAGGTCGTAACGGACTTCGATGGACCCGACTTCTTCCGCACCAGTGGGAATTCAGCTTCAGCAGGGCCGCGATTTCGCCACCTCTGATAACGACGTCTGCCCCCAAGGTTGCAGTGATCAACGAGTCCATGGCGCATCGCTACTGGCCGAAAGGAAACGCACTCGGCAGCAGCATCGTCGTAGACAAGGTCCAGCGCCAGATCGTGGGCATTGTCCACGACTTCGCGTACCACAGCCCCGATAACACCGATCCCAACCCGGTCGTTTTCCTGCCGTTGCTGCAGGGCAAGTCGGGATACGGCTACGCGATCATTGCCATCCATTCGCGCGCCGGCGCGGATGCAGTTGCGTCGCAGTTGCGCAAAGCCGTCGCCGACCTCGATCCATCTCTTCCGCTTGAGAATGTTCGCACCCTCGAAGACGTTACCGGCGAGCAATATCAAATGTCGCGCATCCCGGCGGAATTGCTCGGCGTTTACGCGATCTGCAGCGTGCTCGTCGCCATGATGGGACTCTACGCGGTGATGGCTTACTCCGTGATCGAACGCAATCGCGAGTTTGCTTTGCGCATGGCGCTGGGTTCGTCGCGCGGCGGAATCTTCCGCCTGGTTCTTGCAGGGAAGCGCAGCCGTCATTCTCGTCGGGCTCGTTGCCGGCGGTCTCGGTTCCATTGCCGCTGTGCGGTTGCTGCGCTCCATGCTGTTCAACGTCGCCCCCTTCGATCCGTGAGCTTCAGCGGCGCGGCCATTCGCGTTGGTGCTCACGGTTCTTGTTGCCGGGGTCATGCCGGCGCGCCGTGCCGCCAGCATTCAGCCGATGCAGGCGCTCAGGAACGAATAGACAAGGCACGATCCAGACCCCAAAAGCCTTCGGAGCTGAATCGCGATGAATCAAGCGCTGCATAACACGCTGCAAGACCTTCGCTACGCACTGCGCCAGCTGCGCAAATCGCCGGGATTCACGTTTACGGCAATCGTCACGCTGGCTCTCGGCATCGGCGCCAACACCGCGATCTTCACGCTGGTGCAGGGCATCCTGTTGCGCTCGCTTGCCCGTGAGCGACCCGAAGCAGCTCTATCGCATCGGCGACACCGACGATTGCTGCGTCAACGGCGGGTTCGTCAGCGACAACGGCGACTTCGACATCTTTTCCTATGATCTCTATCATTCATCTGAAGCAATCCGCCCCCGAGTTTGAGCAACTCTGCCGGCGTCATGGCGGCAACTGGCAGTGGAGCGTGCGCCGCGGCAACGCTCTTCCAAAAGAACTGCACGGCGAATTTGTTACCGGCAATTTCTTTTCCATGTTCGGCATTGGCCCCTACAGCGGTCGCGTGCTTCAGCGAGGCCGACGACACTCCCACATCCTCACCGGCACTCGTGCTCAGCTACCGAGCCTGGCAAACCGAGTTCGCCGGCGACCCCTCCATCGTCGGTTCCGCCATCTCCATTCAGACCCAGCCCTTCACAGTCGTCGGCGTCGCCCCGCCGGGCTTTTTCGGCGATCGTGTTACTGACAGCCCAGCCGACTTCTGGATGCCCATCAACACCGAGCCGTACATGCGCGGCGACAAGCTCCATCCTGCATCACGCCGACTCCAACTGGCTCTATCCGATCGGCCGCGTAAAGCCAGGCACCAACATCGGTGCACTGCAGGCAAAGCTTTCGCAGTCTCTGCGCGATTGGCTCTACACACGTCCCGCTCTACACCGACAACGGCGGCAACACCGTCATTCCCAAGCAGCACGTTGTCATTGTCGCCTGCCGGCGGAGGCATCCAGAGCCTGCAGCAGGAAACCGGACTCGGGCTGAAGATGCTCATGATCCTCTCCTCCGTCGTGCTGCTCATTGCCTGCGCCAACATCGCCAACCTGCTGCTTGCGCGTGGCACCGCCCGCCGCGCGGACATCGCTGTGCGCATGGCGATGGGCGCGAGCCGCCGTCGCGTCATTCGCCAGATTATTACTGAAAGCGTCCTGCTCAGCTGCATCGGTGGCCTGGTCGGCCTGGCGGTCGCCTACGCGGGAACACGCACCATTCTCGCTGCTCGCATTCCCCGATGCGCACAACATGCCCATCGACGCCAGCCCATCGCTGACGATTCTCGGCTTTGCCTTCCTCGTCTCGCTGATCAACGGGAATCCTCTTCGGCATCGCGCCTGCGTGGCTCTCATCGCACGCGCAGCCCGCCGAGGTTCTGCGCGGCGTCAATCGCTCCGCCCGCGACCGCTCATCGGTTCCGCAGATGGCGCTCGTCGTTGTGCAGGCAGCGCATGTCTCTCGTCCTGCTTGCCGGCGCGATCCTTATGACGCGTTCACTCGGCAATCTCGAGCATCAGAATTTCGGCATTGCTACCAACAATCGCTACGTCCTCCACTTCGATCCGGCCGGCGCCGGTTACACCGTTGATCGCGTTCCAGGACTCTACCGCCAAATCGAAGAGCGATTCGCGGCGCTTCCCGGCGTGGCCGACATCGGCATGGCACTCTACAGTCCGCTCGAAGGCGACAACTGGGGAGAATGCGTCATCCAGCAAGGCCACCCGCGCCCGGTCCCAACGAACACTGCGGCTCAACCTGGGATCGCGTCAGCCCGCAGCTTCCTGAAGGCCATGGGCGTCCCCATCGTGCGCGGCCGCGACCTGTCCACGCAGGACACGACGAATACTCGCCACCGGTTGCCGTCGTCAACGAAACCTTCGTCAAAAGGTTCTTCCCCAAGCAGGACCCCATCGGCCAACACTTCGGCATCGATTTTCCGCAATACTCCGGCAGCTATGAAATTGTTGGCGTCTTCCGCGATTTCAAGATGAACAACCCGCGCGATCCCGTACGCCCCGTCTTCCTGCGTCCGCTCGCGCAGCATTTCACGGGCTTCAAAGAGGCGCCCCTGATTACCGGCGAGACGCAGTCCATGTTGATCAACTCCATGGTGATCAACTTCAGCCGCCCGCAGACGAATGTCGAGGCTCTGATTCGCCAGACGCTGGCCGAGATCGATCCAAATCTCACCGTCACTCGCCTCCGCTCGCTCGATGCGCAGGTCGCCGGCAACTTCAACGAGGATCGGCTCATCGCGCGGCTCACCAGCCTCTTTGGCTTCTCGCGCTGATCCTCGCCTCGGTAGGCCTCTATGGCGTCATGTCCTACTTTGTCGCGCGCCGCACGGGCGAAATCGGCATTCGCATGGCGCTTGGCGCAACCCGATCCAGCGTGATCTCGATGGTCTTGCGCGGTGCGCTGTTCGCAGGTGCTATTCGGCCTCCTGCTCGGCATCCCTGCGGCGCTCCTCGCAGGTCACCTGATGGCAAGCGAACTCTACGGCGTCGGCGCTTGCGATCCACTCGCTCTTGCGGGCGCGACCCTTGTGCTCGCATTGTGTGCCGGAGTCGCGGTGTTTGTGCCGGCGCGCCGCGCCGCTTCCATTGAACCCATGCACGCTCTGCGCACCGAGTAACGAGAGGTCAGAATGAATTCGCTCATGCAGGATCTTCGCTACGCACTTCGCCAGTTGCGCAAGTCGCCGGGCTTCACCCTCACGGTGGTGGTCACGCTTGCGCTCGGCATCGGCGCCAACGCGGCCGTCTTCACGCTCTTCGATCAGGTTCTGCTGCGCATGCTGCCCGTCGAGCAGCCCCAAGGAACTGGTGCGCTTCGAGTGGACCGGCGCATTTCAGCGGCTCGATGAGCAGCTTCGGCGGCGATACCATCAAACTACTTCTCCTATCCGATGTACAAGGACCTGCGCGATCAGAACCAGGTCTTTCACCGGAATCCTCGCCGCCGACAAGGCCCAGGTCGGCATCTCCTGGCACAACCAGGCCGAAAACGAAGACGCCGAAGTTGTCTCCGGCAACTACTTTCAGCTGCTCGGGCTCAAGCCCGCGCTCGGCCGCCTCCTCACGCCGCAGGATGACACCGCCAAGAATGCGAATCCCGTCGACGGTGCTCAGCTACAACTACTGGCGCACTCACCTCGGCGCAGCACGCGACGTCATCGGCCAGACCATCCTCATCAACGGCCACTCCTTCACCATCCTCGGCGTTGCGCCGCCCAACTTCGACTCCGCCATCGGCGGCTATCGGCCCGGCGTCTTCGTTCCCATCAGCATGGTCGACATCGCCATGCCCTGGCGCGCGCCTCTCGACGATCTCAACAATCATCAGTCCGTCTGGCTCACGCTGGTTGCGCGTCTCAAGCCGGGCGTCACGCGCCAGCAGGCCGAGGCCAGCCTGAGACCGCTGTGGCATTCGCTGCGCGCCTACGAGTTCACTCTTTACAAATCGAACTCCGAGCACTTCCGGAAGAACTTTCTCGACCTCACGACATTCAAGGTCGTTGACGATTCCAAGGGATTCAATCCCAACCGCATCGATCTTCAAAAGCCGCTCGTCATTCTGATGAGCATGGCCGGCCTGCTCGTGGTCCTCTGCGCCATCAACGTGGCCACGCTGCTGCTGTTGCGCGCCGCCAACCGCGCTCGCGAAATGTCGATGCGCTACGCCCTCGGCGCACGCCGCAGCCGCATCGTCTCGCAACTTATGGTCGAGGGCGGCGTTGCTCGGCCTCGCCGGGGCAGCCGCCGGAGTCTTGCTGGCGCCCATGGTTGCGACCGTCACTGGTGCGCCTCATGACCAGCTCCGATCCGGGAACAGAGCCATATTCGGCTTCCGTCGACATGCGCGTGCTGCTTTTCACGCTGGCGATCTCCGTTCTCGCCACGCTGTTCTTCAGCATCGCGCCGGTCTTCCATTTCCTCCGCCCCGATCTCGCCGGTGCGCTGCGCCAAAACACCGGCACGCTCTCCAAAGGATTCGCAGCGCTTCCGCAAGCTTGCCGTCGGCGTGCAGATTGCGCTCAGCGTTCTGCTGCTCGGCGGCGCCGGCCTGTTTCTGCGCACGCTCGACAATCTCCGTCACCAGTCGCTCGGCTTCGAAACCGCAAACCTTGCTAGCCTTTTCGCTCGATCCCACGAATTCAGGCTACGGCGAAGACCGCACCGCCCAGATCGTCACCAACTCCATCGACGCTCTGCGTCGAATTCCCGGCGTCGTCTCGGTCGCCGCCAACAACGATCCCGAATTGGCCGGCGACACCGAGACTTCGAATTTCTCCGTCCAGGGATACAAGCCGGCCGAAGACGAGCGCATGAACTTCGAGCAGCCGCGCATCACGCCCGGCTACTTCGCCACGCTCCATCAGCCGCTTCTTGCGGGCCGCGAATTCACAGCCGCCGATACCAAGGGCCAGCCCGAAGTCGCCGTCATCAATCTCGCCTTCGCCAAGCGCTTCTTCGGCTCGCCGCAAAATGCCGTCGGCCGCCAATTGATGGAAGGCGCAGGCGACAAGGAGAACTACGACATCACCATCGTCGGCGTGGTCGGCGACATCAGGCACACCGATCTGCGCACGCCGCTCGGCCCCGCGGTCTACCAGCCCTACCTGCAGCAGAAGCATCCCGGCGGCGTCATGATCTATGTGCAGACCTCGCCTCCGCCGGCAGCACTGTCGAAGGGGCGATTCGCCAGACCATCCATCAGCTCGACCCGACGCTGGTTGTCGACGGCCTGCGCACCATGGAAGCGCAGGTCGACCGCAGCGCCTCCGATGAGCGCGCACTGGCATTTCTCGCCATTGGCTTCTGCTGGCGCTTGCGTTGATTCTTGCCGCGGTCGGACTCTACGGCGTGCTCGCCTACTCCACCGAGCAGCGCACGCGCGAAATCGGCGTGCGGCTCGCTCTTGGTTCGCCGCGCTCCGTCGTCGTCCTTCTCGTCGTCCGCGAGATGGCTCTCATCGCCGCAGTCGCCACGGCCGTCGCGCTTCCATCTCTCGTCGCGCTGGCGCGCCTTTTCCGCAGCCAGCTGTTCGGCGTCTCCACCTTCGATCCGCTCACGCTCTGCTGCGCGGTCATCGTCACCGTATTCATGCTCTCGCTGGCCGCAGCCTTGCCCGCGCGTCGTGCTGCGGCCGTCGAACCCATGCAGGCCCTGCGCACGGAATAGCACACTGAAGAGAAGGGAGACTCTGATGCAATCGATTCTTCGAAACCTGCAGTTCGCAATGCGCCAGTTGCGCAAGTCTCCCGTCTTTACGGCCACGGCCATCCTGACTCTCGCCCTCGGCATTGGCGCGAATACCGCCATCTTCACCGTCGTCTATGCCACGCTGCTCGCGCCCATGCCCTATCCCCAGCCCGACCAGCTTGTCATGGTGTGGTCGAAGATTCAGGGAGGCCGCAACGGGATTGCCGCGCAGGACTTCCTCGACTGGAAAAGCCAGAACACGGTCTTTCAGGATCTGAATGCATTCACCGGCGGCAGCTTCAACCTTGCAACCAAGGATCAGCCGGAATATCTTGAAGGCCAGTTCACAACGCCTGGCATGTATCGCATGATGGGCGCGCCGTTTCGCTATGGCCGCGACTTCCTTCCGGAAGAAGGTGTCGCCGGAAAAGACCACGTTGTCATTCTGCTGAACAAGCTTTGGAAACGTCTCGGCTCCGATCCCAACATCATCGGCAAGTCCATTCAGATCGATGGAACCGCCTACACCGTAGTCGGCGTTATGGCGCCAGGCCAGGCGGACCGCTTGAATCAGTGGCTGGTCGTCCCGCTCGTCTTCAAGCCAGATCAGCTGAATCATGATTTCCATTGGCTGCTCGTCGATGGGCCGTCTGAAGCCCGGCGTCACCATGAAGCAGGCGCAGTCCAACATGGACTCCGTCACCGACAATATCGCCAAGGCATTTCCGAAGAGCAACAAGGGCTGGGGAGCGCTTGTCGAGCCTCTGAAGAACGACTTCCTGCCCAAGGAGCGGATCCAGACTCTGTGGATGCTTCTTGGTGCCGTCGGTTTCGTGCTCCTGATCGCGTGCGTCAACGTCGCCAACCTGTTGCTCGCCAAAGGCACCGCACGGCAGAAGGAAATTGCAATTCGCAGCTCCCTCGGCGCCTCGCGCAGAGGCATCTTCGCGCAGTTCCTCACGGAGAATCTGCTGCTGGCATGCCTCGGCGGAGTTCTTGGCGTAGGCGTCGGTGCCGCGGTCCTGCGCTGGCTCGTCGCATCCATGCCGCGGGGCACGCTTCCTTCTGAAGCCGATCTCAGTCTCAATCTGCCCATCCTGCTGTTCTCATTTGCAGCCACAACGCTCGCCGGTCTGCTCTTTGGCTGCGCGCCGGCGTGGTATGCCACGCGCGTCGATCCCGGCGAAGCCCTGAAAGAGGGCGGCAGGTCGGGCACGGGCGCGGGTCGCCAACGCCTGCGCAAGGTGCTCGTGATCGGTGAATTTGCGCTGGCTCTCGCGCTGCTCACCGGCGCCGGGCTCGCCATTCACAGCTTCTGGAATCTCACCCGCGTCGATCTCGGCGTCAACACCGTTCACGTGCAGACATTTTGTCTGCCAGTTCCCGATGCGCGCCCCAAAGATCCCAAGCTGATCATCGCCTACTACCAGCAAATGCTCACGAGCATCAAGTCGGTGCCCGGCGTGCTCGACGCAGCTGTCTCCGTCGGGTTGCCGCTCGAGGGCCCCGGATTCGGCATGCCGTTCACCATCGCCGGCCAGCCCGACGTTGCTGATCCTTCGCAGCGCCCCGGCGCGGCCTTCGGCATGGTGACGCCCGACTACTTCAAGACCTACGGAATCCAAATCACGCGCGGTCGCGCGTTCACTGACCAGGACACCGCCAACACTGTGCACGTCGCCATGGTCAACGAACAATTCGTGCAGAAATATCTTCAAGGACAAAGACCCGCTGCAGCAGCGAATCAATGTCGAAGAACTGATCCCCGGCGTCACCAAGCTGGGGCCATACATTCAATGGCAGATCGTGGGCGTCTTCCACAATGTGCGCGCCGGTGGCTTCCGACAGGACTTCCCCGAGATCGAGATTCCGTTCTGGCAGATACCCTGGCCCTCCGCGGTCATCGGCGTGCGCACCGCGGTCGACCCCGAAACCATGACGCGAAGCATCGCCAGCGCTGTGCATGCAGTCGATCCGCAGATCGCCCTCGCGGAACCGCGCACGCTGGATGAAGTCAAGAGCCTGATGCTCGCCGACGACCGATTCACCATGTCGCTCTTCGCTGCGTTCGCCGGCAGTGGCTTTGCTGCTTGCATCCGTCGGAATCTACGGCGTAATGGCTTTCACCGTCGCCCAGCGCGAACACGAGCTTGGATTGCGCATGGCGCTCGGCGCGAGCCGAGGCAGAGTCGTTCGGCTCGTTCTCAAAGAGGCAATGCTGCTTGGCATTGGCGGGTCTGGCGATCGGCTTGGTGGCCGCGTATTTTGTTGGACGCGCCATGCAAAGCACGCTCTATGGAGTAGGTAAGCTTGACTTCGGTGCCGTCGCGGCAGTTGCGCTGGTTCTGTTCGCGGCATCCTTGCTCGCAAGTTGGCTGCCCGCGCGCCGTGCCGCCGCTGTCGAGCCCATGAAAGCATTGCGAACCGAATAGACGACCAATTCTTGCTTTGAGATCGGAGTAAACAATCATCATGATCGAACTGAAAAACATCGAACGCAGTTATAAAACCGGCCACGCCGAAACCTGGGTGCTGCGCCGCATCAGTCTCACCATCCGCGAAGGCGAGTTCGTCACCATCATGGGCCCGTCCGGGGCAGGGAAGTCGTCGCTGCTGAATGTGCTGGCGCTTGCTCGATGACGGCTGGCTCGGCGAATACTGGTTCGGCGCAACGCCGGTGCACTCGCTCAATCGCAAGCAGCGCGCCGACCTCGCCCGCCAGCGCATCGGCATGGTCTTCCAGAGCTACCACCTGCTCGACGATCTCACCGTTGCCGAGAACATCGACCTGCCGCTCTCCTACAAGAATCTGCCCGTCGAAGGATCGCGGCGGCATGGTCGCCGACATTCTCGATCGCTTCCAGATCGTCGCCAAGAAGGACCTGTTTCCGAACCAGCTTTCCGGCGGACAGCAGCAACTGGTCGGCATCGCGCGCGCCGTGGTGCATGCGCCGTCGCTTCTGCTGGCCGACGAGCCCACCGGCAACCTGCACTCCACGCAGGCACGCGAAATCATGGAGCTGTTCTGCGAACTCAATCGCGCCGGGCACCACCATCGTGCAGGTCACGCACTCCGAAGAGAACGCGCGCTACGGCAAGCGCATCATCGAACTGCGCGACGGCTGGCTGACGCGCGATGAAAACCTGCAGACCGCCCCACCGGAGGTCGGCGCACAGTGATAGAACCCACAGGTGAACGCATTGAAAATGAACTCCGGCAACTCCTATCGGTACTCGTATTGTCGCGGGCGCGGCAATCATCCTCCTCCAGGCCAACATGGCGTTTGCGCTTCAGTCGGAATCCACACCTGCTCCGGCGCAGACTGCGCCCCAGGCCACCACAACGCTGCAGACTATCGCCCATCGGTTCCGTTCAACGAGATGCTGCAGCACTCGCACAATCCCTTCGACGCCTATCGCGGCAAGATTGTGCCGCCTCCCAGCATGGCCAACTCCCTGCGCCTCAACTCACTCGTCCGCGACGGCAAGCTCTATCTTTCGCTGCGCAACGCAATCGATCTCGCTCTCGAGAACAACCTCGATCTGGTCATCGCGCGCTATAACCTGCCCATCGCGCAGATGGATATTCTGCGCACCCAGGCAGGCGGATTCACGAGAGGCGTAAATACCGGCGTAGTCTCCGGCACACCCGGTGGCGCGGCAAGCGGTACCGGCACCGGCAGCGGGGCCGGCGGCACAAGCACCGGGAGCGGCGGCGCCGGCGCCGGACAGCGGCGGTCTCGTGCAGTCCACCTTCGGCGTCGGAACCAATGTTTCCAGCTTCGATCCCTTCATCGTTGCCAAGGTCTACAACGACCACACCTCGCAAGTTGTGCCGAACCAGACCGTCTTGGGCGTCCCCGTTGCGCACCAGAACGAGAACCTTGCAAACATCAGCTATCAACAGTTCTTTCCAACCGGGACCTACTTTGAAACTGATTGGAACAACAACCGCAACGACGTCGAACAGTCCGAACAATACTCTGAACCCGCAGCTTTATTCCAATGTGCAGTTCATCGTCCAACAACAGTTGCTCGCCGGATTCGGAACCGGGCCGAACCTGCGCTTTCTACGAATTGCCAGGACCAACCAGAAGATTGGAGACATCGCATTCAAGGCGCAGATCATCGCGACCGTTACTCAGATCTGCAACATCTACTGGGACCTTGTGAATGCCTACGACACCGAGCAGGTTGGCGAGCGCTCGGTTGCCTTTGCCACTGAGACTCTTGACACCAGCCGCAAGCAACTCGCACTCCAGGCCATTCCGGAGATGGATGTTCTGAAAGCTGAGAGCGAAGTGGCCACGCGCCAGCAGGACCTGACAGTCGCCCGCACCAACCTTGAGCTCCAGGAACTCTACATGAAGAACGCCATCACCCGTTCTTTCGACGATCCAGTTCTTCAGGAGTTGCCAGTAGTGCCGACGGATCATCTCGCAGCCCAGATCCAGCCGGAAACCCAGCCGGTACAGCAGAGTATCGCTGACGCTCTTAAGAATCGCACCGATATACAGGATATCGCCCTCGACCTCAGCAACCGCGAACTGAGCCGCAAAACTGCTCGCAATGCCCTGCTGCCTCAGCTCAGTCTTTATGGCTTTTATACCGGCACTGGATACGGCGGCACCCCCAATCCCGACTTCGCCGGCGGGCACCGTCGAGGCCCCGTGGGTACGGCGGCACTCTCGAGAACGCGCTGAACAACTCTTCGCCCGAGTACCAGGTTGGTCTCCAACTCCAGATGCCTCTGCGCAATCGCGTGGCCAAGGCCGACCAGTACCGCACCGAGCTCGAGTACCGCCAGTCGCAGGTGTACGCTGAAGAGTTGAAGAAGAACATCGTCATTGAAGTGCGCAACGCACGCTATGCGCTTGAACAGGGCGCCAGCCGCGTGGGCGCCGCCAAGCAGGCACGCGACCTCGCACAGCGCACACTCGATATCATGCAGAAGGAGCAGAAACTGGGCGCGGGTTCGAATCAGCAGACGCTCTCGGCCGAGCACGATCTGTCGGTGGCTGAATCGGCGCTCGTTACGGCGCAAACCGCATACGAAAAGGCTCGCATTCAGTTGAAGTATTCCACTGGCTCGGTGCTTGAGGAATACGGAATCTCGATCGCAGACGCAAAAACCGGCGTGGTGAGAGACGGACAATCACTAAATGGCAGACCCTCGGAAGAACGAACGAATTCGGGTTCTAGTTGCCGACGATCAACCGCACATCCTCGAAGCCGTGGAACTGCTGCTCGAGCCGCAGGGCATTCATGTGGATTGCGTGCGCTCGCCGCAGTTGCTGCTGGAGGCGCTGGGCCAGAGCGACTACGACGTCCTGCTCATCGACCTGAACTACACGCGCGACACCACCTCCGGCAAGGAAGGCCTCGATCTGCTGGCGCGCCTGCAGGAGATCGATCCGCGCCTGCCGGTCATCGTGATGACGGCGTGGGGCAACATCGACCTCGCCGTCGAAAGCATCAAGCGCGGCGCGCGCGACTTCATTCAGAAGCCGTGGGAGAACGAGCGGCTGATCTCGCTCATCCGCGTCCACGCCGAGCTGCACCAGGCGCTGCGCCGCGCGCGCCAGCTGGAACTCGAAAACCGCCTGCTGCGCGCCGAAGGCATGCCGGAGTTCGTCGCCGGCGCGCCCTCCATGCAGCCGGTGCTCGAGCTCATCGCGCAGGTCGGCCCGTCCGACGCCAACGTGCTCATCACCGGCGAGCACGGCACCGGCAAGGAGATCGTCGCCAAGCTGCTGCACGCCGCTTCGCCGCGCTCGCGCATGGCGCTGGTGGCCGTGAACGCCGGCGGACTGCCGGAAGGCACCTTCGAAAGCGAGATCTTCGGCCACGTGAAAGGCGCATTCACCGATGCGCGCACCGACCGCGTCGGGCCGCTTCGAACTGGCCAACGGCGGCACGCTGTTTCTCGACGAAATCGCCAATGTTCCGCTGCGCCAGCAGGCCAAGCTGCTGCGCGTGCTTGAAACCGGCGAACTGGAGCGCGTGGGCTCGTCGCAAACCCGGCGCGTCGATGTGCGCGTGCTCTCCGCCACCAACGCGCAACTTGCACGAAGAAGCCAAGGCCGGCAACTTCCGCGAAGACCTGCTCTTCCGCATCAACACGGTCGAGATCCATCTGCCCGCGCTGCGCGACCGCCGCGAAGACATTCCGCTGCTGGCCATGCACTTTCTCAACCGGAACCGCTCGCGCTATCGCAAGCAGGTCACCGGCTTCTCGCCCGCCGCCATGCAGCAGATGATGCAGTACCCATGGCCGGGCAACGTGCGCGAACTCGAGCACACCGTCGAGCGCGCCGTGCTGCTGTGCCGCGGCGAAGAGATCGAGCCGGCCAACCTCGCCATCGCCTCGGCGCGCATCCTCCGCGCCATCGTTTGAGAACATGAGCATCGACGAGGTCGAGGCTCTGCTCATCCGCAAGGTGCTGCGCCGCTGCGACGGCAACATCTCGCAGGCCGCCGAAGCTCTCGGCCTCAGCCGCGCCGCGCTCTATCGCCGCATCGAAAAATATGGCCTATGAACGAAGCACGTGCGGAAGCGCAAGCCCTCGGCCGTTCGCCGGGCGTGGCTCTTTTGTCTTCTGCTTGCGCTGCCGGCGCTGATCTTCGCCGGCATTCTTCTCTGGCAGCAGCATGTGACCGCCGCGCCCGCTCTGCTGCTCGCTGTTTGCCTCTTCATCTATCTCGTGCTCATCGCGGCCTCGCTGATCGAAGGCCTCATGCGTCCGCTGCAGACGCTCTCCAACGTGGTCTCGTCCCTGCGCGAAGGCGACTACTCGTTTCGCGCCCGCGGCGCCGGCTCGCGCCGACGCGCTCGGCGAACTGGCCGCCGAGATCAATGCGCTCGCCGACCTGCTGCAGAAGCAGCGCGTGCGCTCGCTTGAAGCCACGGCCCTGCTGGCGCGCATTCTCGAGGTCATGCACGCGCCGCTCTTCGCCTTCGATCGCGAAAATCGTGCTGCAGCTCGTCAACAATGCCGGAGCGCAGCTGCTCGGCCGTCCGCATGCGCGCTGCTTTGGCCACACCGCGCGCGAACTCGGCCTCGAAGACCTGCTCGCCTCCGCCGATCAGACCATTCACTCCTTCGGCGCCAAGCCCACGCGCTGGCTGCTGCGCAAGGCGCTCTTTCGCCAGGACGGCGCGCCGCACACGCTGCTGCTGCTGGCCGACGTGAGCCAGCCGCTTGCAGGAAGAAGAACAGGTCGCGTGGAAGCGCCTGATTCGCGTGCTCGGCCACGAGCTTTCCAATTCGCTTGCGCCCATCAAGTCCATCGCCGGCAGCCTGCTGGCGCGCGCCGACAGCATCGCAGGCGATGAAGCCACCGTGCGCGATTTCCGCCGCGGCCTGGGCGTGGTCGAGAGCCGCGCCGACTCCCTGCATCGCTTTGTGCAGTCCTATCGCCTGCTCGCGCAGTTGCCGCCGCCGCATCTCAAGCCGGTGCAGGCTGGCCCGCTGCTCGAGCGGGTTGCGCTGCTCGAGCAGCGCGTGCCGGTGCAGCTCGATCCCGGGCCGCCGGTCACTGCTCAACGCCGATCCCGACCAGCTCGAACAGATGTTCATCAACCTGCTGGCCAACGCCGTCGATGCCTCGCTGGCCAACGGCGCCAAGCCGGTGCGCATCGGATGGCGCATTGCAGAGTCGAACCTCGTGGTTGTCGCATCGAAGATCAGCGGCCTGGGCATCGCCAACACCGAGAATCTCTTTGTGCCCTTCTACACCACCAAGCCGACGGGCAGCGGCGTCGGTCTCGCGCTCGCGCAGCAGATTGCCCGCGCCCATGGCGGAGAGATTCGCCTCGTCAATCGCGAAGATGGCGCCGGGCGCACGCGCCATCATCCGTCTGCCGATGGCCTGACAGCGTCTTATCCGGCGGCGGAGATGCGAGACTACGCGATGGCTTGATCTCCGTGGCCATCACGCAGTTGCGCCCGTCATTCTTGGCGCGATAGAGCGCCGCGTCGGCCTCTGGATCATCTCTTCGTGGTTCGTCGGGAAGCCCGCAGCCACGCCAAAGCTCGCCGTCACAGAGAAGGTCTTGCTCGCCCTCGCCGATACGTGCGCGCCTCCAGCGTCGTGCGCAGTTCCTCGGCGCGCTGCGCGCGCTGCTTCAAAATCCGACCCGGGCAGAATCAGCAGGAATTCCTCGCCGCCGTAGCGGCCCACCCAGTCGTAACTGCGCACCGATGCGCTGGAAGATGCGCGCCGGTCTCTCGCAGCACCAGGTCGCCCGCCAGGTGGCCCATACGCGTCATTGATGCGCTTGAAGTAGTCCAGATCGACCAGGATGATGCTCAGCGGCATTCCTTCGCGTCGCGAGCGATCCACTTCGCCGCGCAGACGCTCCACGATGATGCGGTGATTCCACAAGCCCGTCAGATCCGTCGTGCTCGGCAAAATGGCGCATCTGTTCGCGCGTGCGCACCAGTTCGCGTCTTCTCGCGTTCCAGATCGCTTGGTCCGCCCCTGCACAGCCTCTTCCAGGTGCCGCTTCTGCCGCATCAGTTGACCCACGCGGCGCCGCCACGTCCACGACAGCCAGCACCAGTGCCAGTACGCCCAGCTCCCACTTGCATGTACGTGTCCTGCCACCACAGCGGAAGTGATCGTGAACGAGAACGACGCCACCGGCGAAACCGCGCTGCCCGGCCGCATTCACCGCCGCCACTTCAAACCGGTAGTTGCCCGGCTCAAGATGCCGATAGTGCAGCGTCATCTCCCGCGTTTCTTCCCACTCCGAATCCTGCTCGCCGATCAGCCGATAACGGATGCCGATGTCCTGCGTATCCTTGAACGACAGCAGCGCCATCGAGATCGTCAGCTGGTTCGAGCTCCACTTCACCGATCCGCCGTCCGCAACCGGCACGGCGCCGAGCATCACCTGCGAAATTGCCGGCGGCGGCGGCGATCCCGCCAGGCGCATCCTGCGGCGCGATCAGGTGGCTCAATCCGCCCGAAGTGCCGATCCACATGCTCCCGTCCCGATCCTCAGTAAGCGCAAAGCTGTCGGTGTCGTTCCAGATCAGCCCATCATCCTGCGTAAAGCTCCGCCAGCGATGTCCGTCGAAGACCGTCACGCCCGCGTCTTCGCCCACCCACAGCCAGCCGCGATGATCCACCACCAGCGACACAATCTCTTCCGACATCAGCGGCGGCCGCCCAATGTGTTCGGCTTCCACCACCTTGTATCCGCTCACGCGCAGCCGCATCAGATCCTGCGATGGGCCGGCCGCCCAGATATCTCCGCTCCAGTCCACCGCGATCAGGTCTGGCTTGTGCGCCCGACGTGCCCGGATCGATCGCGTGCCAGCCGCTCGCATCGTGTTTGAAAATGCCCCTGTCCGAAGTCACCCAGAGATTGCCCGACTGATCCAGGCTCATATCGGTAAAGCGCAGCGTCGCCTTCGGAAACGCCGGATCGACCACCGGATGTGGTGTGCGATCACGGTCCCGTCGGATCCAACTGGAACATCCCGCTCACCGTGGCGATCCACAAGCGGTGCGGTCCGTCGGCCAGAAGCCCGTAAACCGCCGGCGTCGTCTGTTGTTTCCCGACCAGAGAATTGGGGTCAATCCGGATCAGGCTTCCCGCCATGCTGCCCATCCAGATCGCTCCGTCGGCGGTTACCTCCAGCGATCCTGCGCGCGCGACATGCACGCCCGGCGAGTGCCAGACTCTGCGGGACGTTGCTCGCCGGCAGGAATCCAATCTCAGTCCCGATTCCGTGCCGATCCACAATCTTCCCTGGTGGTCGCGCATCCACGGCCCACACCAGGTTGTCGCTCAATCCGTCGGCTTGCGTGTAAGCCTTCCCAGCGATCCTCGCCCACCCAGCGCAGCAGCCCATGGCCCACCACGCCCATCCAGATCGATCCTTCGCGATCGACGAACAGTTCCTGGACTTCAAACGGCGAGAGACCGTTGTGCTCCGTCACCAGCCGCCAGTGGTCCTTCTCCCACAGCGCCAGCGAAGAGCCTTGCGCTGTCAGGATGCGGCCCTGCCCATCTTCAGCCAGTGTCGGATAGGCCTCCGACGTTGGCTCTCCCGGAAGATCGCGCAGATACGCACTGGCTTCCGTCGGGCAGCAGTCTCCACCACATGCAGGTTGCTGCGCAGCCAGATGTGTCCGTTGCGCGCAACCATCATCGTCAGCCATTGCTCTTCCGGCAGACCCAAGCGTTGCGCCCACTTGCGTCGTCTTGCCGCCATTCAGCCGGCAAAGATCCTTGTCGCAGCCGTACCACAGCGAACCATCCGGCCCGTACAGCACGCTCCAGACGAACCCGCCCTTCAGATTCAGTGGCTCGGCAACCCAGTCGTCCGTGCCCGCGGCGCTTCAACAACACGCCGTCGGCTGCTCGATGCCGTCACCACTTCGTCCTGTTTGATCGACGTAAACGTCGTGCCCGTCGGATGCGTGAACTCGTTCAGCGGGTAGGGAAGCCGGACTTCGGAGAATTTTCCGTCCTTGCGTTCAAAGTAGACGCCGGCCGATGTTCCCACCCAGAGTGTTCCATCGAGGCCGATAAAAACGTTGTCGATGATGCGATCGGGAATTCCCTCGGCCGCGCCATAGCGCTGGAACTGGCTTCCGTCGTAGCGGTAGAGCCCGTTCTGCGTTCCCATCCACAGATAGCCGACCCGGTCCTGCTGGATTGAGGTGATGTTCGGATTTCCCAGCCCCTGGATGTATTCGCGGAAGCTGTAGCGCTGCGCCGACGACTGGCGCACAAATCGCGCAAAGCAGCGCAACTCCGACCACGCCAGCGCCACCAGGCTGCTGCTCGATTTGAGGTTCCAATTCCTCAAGGTCCTGTCTTTCTCGGCACTCGGGACGGGGAAAATCGAGGGAATCTTTCAAGCGAAGAATCATGCAGCAATGCAACCGGAGCCAGACCTGATTCTTGACTCCCGACTTCTGCTCTTCAGTAACCCAAATATAGCCATGAATGGCTCTTATGAGACATGCCACTTTGGTCTAAGTTGTTGTAAGACAAAGGTGCAAAGGTAATTTTGTGGTAGTTACCAGCGTGCGGAATCGAGATGGCATGAGCTAACAGAATGATTCTGCCGGTGATGTCGTCAATCGCACACAAGAGCAGCCTCGGGAAAGGCTGCCGAATCGCTGTCATCGGGTACGTCCGGTCACTTGAGGTCGGGGCAGTAAAAAAGGCATTCACCTGCTCCAGAACTCCCTCTCCGGTCTTCGCCTGGTAGATCGCCTTGCGCAACTTCGGCCGCCCCCCGGCACACCATGCGTGAACCAGGTGGCGAACTGCTTCATCTTGCCCGCCGTCTCGCCCAGCCGCGCGTCGCGGGGCAGGTCCTTGGTCGCTTCCGCCTCAGCCAGCAGCATCTCGAAGTAAGCGCGAATCATGTGGTAGCGATCGGCAAACGTAGGCTGGTCGTAGCTGCCGGTCGCCGTGTACTGCGCAATCTGCCTGAAAATCCATGGGTTCGCCGGCGCCGCGCGGCCGATCATCACCGCGTCGCATCCCGTCTGGGCCACCATCGCCGCCGCATCCTCAGGCGTGCGAATGTCCCCGTTGCCAACCACCGGAATCCCCACCGCCTGCTTCACCGCCGCAATCCACTCCCACCGCGCCTGCCCGCTATAGCCCTGCTCGCGCGTGCGCGCATGCAGCGCCACGGCGTTCAGCCCTTCGGCCTCGGCCATCCGCGCCAGCTCCACGCACACAATCTGCGCATCGTTCCAGCCCATGCGGAACTTCACGGTGAAGGGAATCGTCACCGCCTTGCGAACCGTCGCGAAAGATCTCGCCGATCTTCGGCAGATCGCGCAGCAGGCCCGACCCGCCATTGCATCCCACCACGCGCTTCGCCGGGCAGCCCAGGTTCAGGTCGACGGTGTCAAAGCCCGTATCCTCCACGATCCGCGCAGCCTCGGCCAGCGTCTCCGCATTCGATCCGAACAGCTGCGCCCCGATGGGATGCTCATCGTCGTAGAACGTCAGATAGCGCCGCCGCTTCGTCTCCCGCATCCGCGAAAGCCCGTCCGCCGAAGTGAACTCCGTCATCAGCAGCCCGCACCCCGACTGCGCATTCGTGACTTCCGCCTCGATCTCTGACGAAGCTCGGGTGCCCCAGATCTCCTGAGCTTGCTCGAGGTCTCGTTCTGAGACCAGGGTGGGATTTCCCAAGGGGTTGGTCCCTCTGCAGAGGCCGAAAACAGCTGGCATGGCGAATAAACCGCCGGAAAACCGTGTCCGTGACCCCGGCCATCGGCGCCAGCACCGTCGCCGGCGCCACCAGCACCGGCCCAATCCGCATCTCGGCCGGCACCCGAACCCCCGCGGGCATCGCGTGCTCCCTGGGATTGTCCCAGTCCTTCTTTACCGTGAATCCCTTGCCAGCCATAAGTTGCAGTTCACAGTTCGAGTTCACAGTTCCAAGTTCAGCAGTTCCAAGCACTGTCCAGTTCTCATTGCACGACAAACTTCCGAGCTCAGAACTCACGAACTGCTGCAACTGTCCTTCAAACATACGTGGGCCTCCGCCGTGGCGGAGGCCCGATCTCGCAGCCGTACTCCCAGCCCTACTTCGCCGGAGACGCCTCGGCGGCCTTGGCATACTTGCGGCGGAACCGCTCCACGCGTCCTGCCGTGTCCACCAGCCGCTGTTTGCCGGTAAAGAACGGGTGGCAATCCGAGCAGATTTCCACGTGAATGTCGCCCTTGTGGGTCGACCGGGTCTCAAAATTGTTTCCGCAGGCGCACATCACCCGCACCGCGGCATAATTGGGATGAATCTTTTCCTTGGGCATCGCTGAAGACAGACCTTTCCTGCAATCTTCTTCTATTGTAGGGGGATTCACCACCTAGCGCAAACGATTCAGAAACCGTCAGTCCTAGTATTTCGTTGATACGCTTCCAGAATGCGCCTCCGGACTTGCCCAACCTCCCTGATCCACTGGCCCCGCTGGCTACTGCGCCAGCGCCTTCTCAATCCCCGCCTCCGCCAGCGGCGCCATAATGTCATACCCCGCCGGCATCGGATGCACCCCATCCTGGCTCAGCGTCGCCGGCAACCCGTCGCGCGCATCCTTCATCGCCGAGTGGTAGTCGACATACACATAGCCCTTGCTGCGCCGCATAGTCCTTGATCCACGCATTGATCGCGTCGATCTTCGGTGCCGGCGTCAGCCCCGGCTGCCACGGATAGTCAAATGCCGGCAGAATCGAGCACAGCACCACGCGAATGCGATTCGCCGTCGCCATCTCCGCCATCGCAGCGAGATTGCTCTTCCGTCTCCTCCAGCGTCATCGGTCCCGTGTTGCCCGCGATGTCGTTGGTCCCCGCAAGAATGACCACGACCTTCGGCTGCAGCGCAATCACGTCCTGATGAAAGCGCAGCACCATCTGCGGCGTAGTCTGCCCGCTGATCCCGCGATTGATGTACGGCTTCGCGGCGAACACTCCTCCCGGCGCATCGAAGTGCCATCCTTCCGTGATCGAGTCGCCCATGAACACGACGCGTTTTTCGCCCGCCGCCGGCGGTCCCAGTTTCAAATCAGCCTCCTTGAACCGTTCCAGCCACGGAAAATCCGTCAGCAACTGCTGATCGTGCTTGCGCCAGTAATCGTTGTCGGGATGCGTCGGAGCAGCCAGCGTGGGCGCAGGAGCCTTCGTCTCCGGCACATTCCCCGGCTCCTGCCCAGCAAGAGCAATCGAAAAGAATCCTGAACAGACAGCAAAAACGGCGACAGCACCGCACAATGAAATCCGCTTCAAAGCGTCCCACCCTTCCCGGCGAACTGAATGCAAATGAAATCCCATCTTAACGCGCGCGACGCGTCAGTCTCCCTGATCGTCTCGCATTATGAAGCACGACTTGCGTGCCGACCCGATTGGGCTGCTGATGGATCGTCGATCCGACCATGTGCGCCGCCTTTTCCACCATGCCGCCCCCTTTCCCACCGCACGCGTCCGCGCCGGTTGCGCTAGGCTGAAAAGAGCCATGAGCGAGTGTCCCATCTGCAACGGCATCGGCCTGGTCCGCGTCATCTCCGACGCTGGCCTCTGGGTCTCCCGCGCCTGCGAGTGCCAGGAATCTGACCGCGAAGAGCGTCGCCTCGCCGCAGCCCGCATCCCCGAGCGCTACCGCCAGTACACGCTCGATGGCTACACCGCCGACTTCAACGGCGCCGACCGATCATTGAGCCGCGCCGTTCTCACCGCGCGCAAATTCGTCGACGCCTACCCCGTCGACACTGCCGGCAAAGGCCTGCTGTTTACCGGCTCCATCGGCGTCGGCAAAACGCATCTCGCCGTCGGCGTCCTTCGCCGCCTCATCCAGGAAAAAGGCTGCAAGGGCCTCTTCTGCGACTACCGCGAGCTGCTCAAGAACATCCAGAACAGCTACAACCCGCAGGTCAACACCACCGAACTCGAACTGCTCAAGCCGGTCTTCGCGGCCGAAGTGCTCGTCCTCGACGACCTCGGCGCGCAGAAGCCCAACGAATGGGTATGGGACACCGTCGCTCTCATTCTCAACACGCGCTACAACGACAAGCAGACCACCATTATCACCACCAACTACCCCGACCTGGCTGCCGGCAGCGGAGCCAAGTCCGATGCTGAACGCGCCGCCCGCGAGCAAACCCTCGGCGACCGTATTGGCGACCGCATGCGCTCCCGTCTCGCAGAAATGTGCGTGCAGGTCCAGATGACCGGCGAAGACTTCCGCCAGACCGTCAAACGCGCCCGCTTCGGCTGACGAACCCAACCGGCCATATCGAGAGATCCGTCGTCGGAGGCATCGTGCCAGAGCTTGTTTCAATAGTCCGCTTTGTGTCAGGGCACGACTTTAGCCGTGCCGAAAAGGGCCGGATAGGCAAGGGGTTTTAACCCCTGAGAGATTTCAACGAAACCGCGGGGGACTTTGTGAGCCGGGCTCTAGGCAAACTCGAAATGATCGTCGGCCCCATGCGGAGCAACAAGACCGCCGAACTTCTGCGCCGCATCGAGACCCGCCGTCAATACGCCAAGCAGTGTGTGCTGCTACTCAAGCCCAGCGCCGACACCAAGTCCGCAGCGGGCGTGGTCGAAAGCCGCAACCCGAACGGCTGCGGAAGAATGGAAGCCATCGAGTTTCCCAACTCCGATCCGTGGTCCATCCTGCCGATCCTGGCAGCAACCGAGCAGCAGATCGGCAGGCGCGTCGAGTGCATCGCCATCGACGAAGGCCAGTTCGTCGCCGACCTGTTCCTCTTCACCAAGCGCCTGTTGCAGTCGGGATACGACGTGCTCGTCTCCGGCCTCGAGCTCGACTTCCGCGGCATGCCCTTCGGCGAAATGCTCCAGCTCTCCTGGCTCGTACGCATCTACGCCGGCAACATCACCGAACTCGTCGCCTACTGCAGCTGCGGAGCCAAGGCGCTCTATCCCCAGCGTCTCGTCGATGGAAAACCCGCCCCCTATTCGAGCCCCATCATCATGGCCGGCGACTTCTACGAGCCCCGCTGCGACGAACACTTCGTCCTCCCCGGCCGCCCCCACTAGCGCCGCGATATACACAACTAGCTGCTGTCATCTTGAGCGCACCCTGAGCGTAGCGAAGGGGTAGTCGAAAGATCCGCGGTTGCTTTTTTCGTGTCGCTATCCGCGAAAAATCTGCGTTGCGCCGGATAGGCTCCGCGCCGCTCACCTCGAAAATTGGCACGCCTATCGAATCACTGAGCCGCGAGACCTTCGACGATGAATACGCGGCTCTTTGCTGCGTTTTGCCTGATTGGCCTGATTGCCGCATAGGCTGGCGAATCGTACCATTCACGCGCCTTCTGCATGCTTTCGAATTCGATTATCACGACCCGGCTCTTAGGCGGGTCACCTTCCAAAGCCTGAATCCTGCTGGTACTCACGATGTAGTGGTGGTTGAAAGGCGCCAGCGTTTCCGCGATCTTCTTGCCGTAATCCTGCAAAGCAGCGGGGTCAGTTATCTCAGCTTCAGCGATCACATAGCCAGGTGGCGTCTTCACCTGCTGCCCTCGGATCGCAATTTCGCCTATTGCACCGATCAAGACACCAACCAAAGTGGCAAACAACAGTCTTCGAGTTCGTCTTCATAGCAACTAACCTCTTAGTCCCAGCTGCTTATGCTTCCCGCGTCTTGTCCATCCATATTCCCCAGGTAAGCCGACCAATCTTCTCGTCATCCAAAGGACGGCCCGTTATCTTCAGAGCCAGCTTCATCTGGCCGTGGTGATAGCCCTCGTGCCAGATCATATGCTGCAGGTAGAGCAGCGGATGATCGTAGTGCAACTTCATCTCCTGCCCGCGCTGAATGCAGATCCCAACCGCGTCGCGCACGGCTTTGGCGCTCCTGTCGAGTTCCTCAGCAATGCGGTCAGGATCGCTTTCATCGATCCACTCCCGCGATGGCAGCTCAGTGGCAAATTCGGGAGCATCCTCCGAGAGAAAGACCAGCCGCACATAGTGAATATGAGTGAACATCTCCGCAACGGAAGGACTTCCGGTCATCACTCGTGCCTCGAGTCCGCCCGGCGGCAGTGCACGCAACAGGTTCACGAGAATGCGATTGTTGCGATCCCAGGAATCGAGAATGACCCCAAGCAGGTTGTCGCCGTTCGCGCTTGTCACATCAACCTCCTTGTAGCAGTCGATCGCGCGCCGACAAGTTCCGGTCACGGCCAGCGCTATCGTTTGCAAACTCTCAACTTCGCTAGTCCGCGTCTTCCTTCTTCTGCTCCGGCGCCTTCTCCGGCGTAGTCAGCGGCTTGATGATGTCGTCGAGATACGCCGGCGTTCCATCCACGCGCTCCAGCGCCGGATACCGCTCGCCATCGTGATAGTCAATCTGCATCGTCGATACAAACGAGTCCGCCTGCACAATCACGTGAATCGGCTTCGCAGGATCCTTCGCATCACGAATCGCCTCGCGCAGCGCATCGCCCGAGTAGACCTTGTCATTCACCGCAATGATCTTCTCGCCCGGCGCCAGCCCTGCCTTGTCCGCAGGCCCGTTCCACAACACATCGGCAATCGTTCCATCCGCCCCGAGCCGCAGTCCGATCGAGTACCAGCAATCCACGCCGCCGCCTGCGTCCTTCTGCCGCCGTCATCATCCGCTCTGACTTCGTCGGCTTGTCCTTGTAGACCAGCTTGTATCCGCCCTGCTCCATCCCCGCCACATCGACGTGCGGATTGATCTTGTCCACGCGATCGTGCAGAAACGTCGCCCAGTCATACGGCACAACCTGGTTCAGATCCTGCACCAGCTCATCGAACGTGTAGGTCACAATCAGCGGCCCAGTATTGCCGCCCTTGCCCAGAAAGATCTTCGCGAAATCATCCAGCGACTTCTTGTTCTGCGTCATCTTGCGGATCAGCGTGTCCGCATCCAGCCACAGCACTTCGCCCTCGAAGTAGTAGTCCTGCCCGCGCCGCCAGTTCGACCACGCCGGATTTCCCCCGCGCAAAATGCTCGCCCCGACTGCCGTATCCACTGTCGGCCGCCACTCGCGTCCCCGGCGTGTAATCCAGCTCCGCCGCCGTCATCGCCAGCACATCCTTGTACTCCTGCGCGTTCTTCAGCCCCGACCGCGCCGCCAGCACATTCCCCCAATACTCCGTCATGCCCTCGTAAACCCACAGCAGCGCGCCCTGCATCGGCGTTGCAAAATCCGGCTGATACAGACCGACAGGCCGCCGGTACTTGCCATTCCACGAGTGCGTGAACTCATGCGACAGCAGGTCCGACTCCGGCAGTTGGTGCGCGTCATCCGCAAATCCCTTCTCGCCTACGCCGTTGTCCGACGACTGTCCATGCTCCAATCCCATCCCGCCCGCCACATCTGAAAGCGTCAGCAGAAAGTGGTACACGTTGTAGTGGTGCGAGGCGTACAGCGCGTCCGCCTCGCGCACCAGGTTGGCCACCTCGGCCAGCACCGCGGGACGCAGGTTCGCATCTTCCGGCGAATCCGCCGCCACATCCAGAAAGTGCTGCGGCTTGATCGTTGGCGCCAGCGGAAACTCGTGGAAATACTACCCCGTCAATATCGGCGAGTCCTGCAGCTGCTCCACCGTCGTCGCCGCAAACTTCGTCGTGCTTCCCGCCACCGGCACCGGATAAGCTCCGCCACTCACCGGCTGCAGCGCCGTTCCGATTCCCCATCCCGCGGGGACCTTCACCGACGGCTGAATCGGAATATCCTTCACCGGCACATGCGCCGGATACAGCATCAGCGCCTCCCACTCCAGCGCTGCCATCCGCTGCGAAACACGCCGAGTCACAATCGCGTCCACGTGCGCATGCACCGTCGTCACGCCGCTCGGCACCGTTAGGTGATACTCAAAGAGATTCACATCGTCACGCCGCCACTCCAGCGGTTTCCCATTCGCCGTAAACACCACGCCCGTAAACGAAGGCGCCGGCCCTGAAGGCATGTGGTGCCCGGGAATCCATTCCGGCGAGATCAAGCGTCAGCGGTCCCGCCGACACCGGAAAATCCATCTCCGCGTGAAACAGCTTGCGCGGCGCATCCGAGAGATCAGCAGTGATCTGGATTGGCGCATTCTGCGCATTTGCAAGTGAGATACCCAGGCTGAACAACAGCAGGGCAGGGAAGTAGTGGGCACAACGCTTCAACATGAGCATCTTACGGGGCCTCCTGGAAAGATTCAGGTTATCCCACGCCCCGCCGTGGCGAACATCACCATGTAACAAGCGAGCTTGCCAATCCAATCATGCGGCGCAATTGACACCGTTCTTTCCACAGGCCTGTGCCACTATCCGCCGATTCAACCGCGCGCTTCGGTGTTGACGGCGTTACCCTATAACCACAAGCTCACAAACAGCTTCGCGCGCCACAATCGGATTCAACCACGCGCCCCACCCCATCTCCCGCGACCTTCACGCAATGCGTGCAGGCGACGCTGGAGACCGATGAGTCACGCCGAAGAATCAGGTTTCATCACGCCGGGCTGACATTTTTCCGCCGGAAGGAGACCCATGTCCACCGACTATCGCAATTTCCTAGCGCTCCCATACGAGGAGTTGGAAGAACTGAATCTTGAAGCCAAGAAAGAACGCGTCAGCCGTGTCGCCATCGATCAGATTCGCGAAAAACGGCTCAAATACCTCACCGACGAAAAGCGCATCAAGGCCGTCACCGTGCTCTTTTCCGATCTCGAAGGCCGCCTGCATCTGCTCGATTACGACAAGAAGTTCCTGCTCAGCGCCTACGAGAACCTCACCTTCGACGGCTCCTCCATTCGCGGCTTCACCGCGCAGAAGGAGAGCGACCTGCGCCTCGGCATCGACTGGAGCGCCTTCTACTGGGTGCCCGCCGACGTCTTCGGCAACGGCAAGGTTCTCGTCTTCGGCATCGTCATCGACAAGGACGGCACCCCCTACTCCGGCGACCTGCGCGGCGTGCTCAAGACCTACGCCGACAAACTCCACGCCGAAAAGCAGTACACCCTGAACGCTGCCACCGAGATCGAGGGCTTCCTCTTCGCCGGCAAGGACGCCGAAAAGATCTACCACGAGACCGGCAAATTCGAATTCGTCACCACCGGCGGCTACTACCACTCGCTGCCGCTCGATCCGCTGCGCCAGTTCATCGACACCGCGGCCGAAGTGCAGCGCGCCATGGGCTTCCAGAACGAGAAGGATCACCCCGAAGTCGCGCCCAGCCAGTTCGAAATCAACTTCGGCTATAGCGAAGTGGTGGCCGCCGCCGACCAGATTCAGCTCTACAAGCTGCTCTGCCGCCAGATCGCCAACAACTACGGCTACACCGCCTGCTTCCTGCCCAAGCCCGTTGCCGGCGTCAACGGCAGCGGCATGCACACCAATGTCTCCGTCTCCAAGGGCAAGACCAATCTCTTCTGGGACGAAAAGGGCGAAGAGCAGCTCTCCAGTTTCGGTTGGAAGTTCCTCGACCGCATCCTCACCCGCGCGCTCGATCTCTGCCTCGTCTTCAACTCCAGCGTCAATGCCTATCGCCGTCTCGATCCGCACTTCGAAGCGCCCAACCAGATTCGCGCTTCGGCCACCGACCGCGGCGCCATGATCCGCGTGCCCATCGGCAACTCGCGCTCCATGCGCACCGAGGTTCGTGCCGTCGCTCCCGATGCCAACCCCTACCTCTCGATGTACGCCATCTTCAAGACCGGCATCGACGGCGAAATCGCCAAGGTCAAGAATCTGCGCGAAGGCGGCCGCTACCTGCCCGACAACATCTACAAGGCCATCGACGACTTCAAAGCCTCAAGCTGGATCGCCGAAATCCTCGGCTCCGACGTGCAGGGCCGCTATGCCGATCTGAAGCAAGCCGCTGCCAACCGCTGCCCGCGCGAACTCGGCACCATCGTCAAAGGCAGCGAAGTCCAGTTCCACCACGCCGTCTACAACCAGTCGCTCTGGAATTTGTTCTAGGCCATTGCACTCAGCAAACACCAAGGGCGGCATCCAATCCCGGCAGCCGCCCTTTTCACTTGCTCATACTGAGCAGACCCATGATCCGTCCCACAATCCCCGGCGGACCCTTGTCATGCGCCAGCGTCATTCGTCCCGTCTTTGGGAACCCACACTTCTTCCCCCGACGAACTCGCATTGAACAACCCCAGCTGATGCTTCTCCGCGAGTCGCGCCACCGTCATGTACGCCGGCTCTGCCTTCGACCATGCAAAGGACGCGTAAATAAAATCCGCGCCGATGGCGTAGTCAGTGCTCGATGCCTCGTCCTCCGGCAACTGCACGGTCGCATATGGCCCATTCATAGGCGGGAAGATCCGAATGATGTCTTCGAACCATGCACGCAGATGTTCTGAACTGAGCGCCGGATCGTCATAACCGTGATCTTCGCTCCACCTTGTCCGCTGCACGTACCAATCCACAAACGCAGCGTGATCCTCGGGAACAGCCCCCGGCTCAAAGACCATCAGGTCATAGCTCATGTTGTGATGCTATCCCGTTTGAGCCAACTCGCGTCGCTGAATCCGCGAATTTTCTGTCTTGGACGCAGGAGATGCCAAAGCGGCAGTTTCCCTGATTGTGCCTTTATGCCCACGCGTGATAAAGCTAAGGAACAGGGCACAGACGGAACGGGCTTTTTGAGCGGCAGCACGCTGCGCAATCAGGCCGCATTCAAACTCTGAATTCGCGTTAAGGACATCAATCGAAGCATGAGTGCGGGGCCCATGGCGGAAGTGGAAACCCTCTACGGCGACTATCCCCTCGACCACGCATTCGACGAGATGCGTGAGTCGACCGGAGATGTGCGCCTCGCACTACCGTGCCCTCGCTGAGACTTTGGCGCGTCTTCCCCAGGAAGAATTGCAGCGCCGCAAGCAATCGGCTGAGCTATCCTTCCTCACCCAGGGAATCACCTTCACCGTCTACGGACGCGACGAAGGCACCGAAAAAATCTTCCCTTACGACCTGCTTCCCCGCCTCGTCACCTCGCAGGAGTGGGATCGCATCGAGCGCGGCCTCACCCAGCGCATCACCGCGCTCAATCTCTTTCCTGCGCGACGTCTACTCCGAAGCCAAGATCCTCAACGACCACGTCATCCCGCGCGAGCTGGTCTACAGCTGCAAGCACTATCGCCGCCAGATGCGCGGCCTCCAGGTTCCCCGCAACGTCTACATCTCCGTCGTCGGCTCCGATCTGCTTCGCCTCAACACCGGCGAATTCGTCGTCCTCGAAGACAACCTTCGCGTCCCCTCCGGCGTGAGCTACATGCTCACCAACCGCCGCGTCATGAAGCGCACCTTCCCTGAGCTCTTCCACAGCTACGGAGTGCGCCCCATCGAGCATTATCCGCAACTGCTGCTTGCCACGCTGCGCTCGCTTGCGCCCGAAGGCCGTCCCGAGCCGAACATCGTTCTGCTCACGCCCGGCGTCTTCAACTCCGCGTATTTCGAGCACACCTACCTCGCCCGCCAGATGGGCATTGATCTCGTCGAAGGCCGCGACCTCGTCACCCACGACAACATCGTCTACATGCGCACCACCGACGGCCTCAAGCGCGTCGATGTCATCTACCGCCGTGTCGACGACGACTTCAGCGATCCGCTCATCTTCCGCGGCGATTCCATCCTCGGCTGCACCGGCCTGTTCAACGCCTATCGCGCCGGCAACGTCACCGTCACCAATGCTTTCGGCACCGGCCTCGCCGACGACAAGGCCCTCTACGCCTATGTTCCCGCGCATCATCCGCTACTACCTCGACGAAGACCCGATCCTCGACAATGTCGAGACCTTTCTGCTGACCGAAGACAAGGATCGCCAGCACGTACTCGCCAATCTCGACAAGCTCGTGGTCAAGGCTGTCGGCGAAAGCGGCGGCTACGGCATGCTCATCGGCCCGCACTCCACCGCACGCCAGCGCGAAGAATTTGCCGCGCGCATCCAGGCCAACCCGCGCAACTACATCGCGCAGCCCACGCTCGATTTCTCGCGCGCTCCCTGCCTCATCGGCGATCGTCTTGAGCCGCGTCACGTCGATCTGCGGCCCTACATTCTGTTTGGCGACAAGATCAACATCGTCCCCGGAGGACTTACCCGCGTCGCGCTCGAAAAAGGCTCGCTCGTGGTCAACTCCTCGCAAGGCGGCGGCAGCAAGGACACATGGGTTCTGGAGTAATGCGAACGGAAAGCACGAACCACCGCACCCGGTTTGCGTCAGCGCACTGACTTTGGGTGCCCCATCCTTGACGAAGTCAAGGGTGGGAAAGCAGGAACCACCGCACCTTCGGTTTGTATCAGGGCATGACTTCAGTCATACCGCAAGCGCCGCTGAGTGAATGAGGGCTTTAGCCCCTGAAGGAACGAAAGCAGGAAAACGCAAACCGGATGGGCGAAACACAAACGCATTTCAGACTTCGGGAGAGTACCAAAATGCTATCGCGCGTTGCCGACAGCCTCTATTGGATGAGCCGCTACCTCGAGCGGGCCGAGAACACCGTGCGCCAGCTCGACGTCGCCATGAGCCTCATGCTCGACTCCGGCGGAGCCAGCGCCGAAACGCACTGGCAACGCCTCATCGCCTCCCTCGGCAACCCAGCCGGCCTCGACTGGACCGGCGACCCCGACTCCAACGCCGAGACGCTCGTCTTTGACAAGCACCATCCCGCATCCGTCACCTGTTGCATCGATGCCGCTCGCGAAAACGCCCGCCAGATTCGCGAAGAAATCTCCACCGAGCAGTGGCAGCGCCTCAATCGGCTCTATCACCAGATGCACTCGCCGCACACGGAAACGCCAGTTCCGCTCCAACATCAACGACGTCCTCTCTTCCCTCATTGACGCCATCCACCTCTTCAAAGGCGTCACCGACACCACCATGATTCACGGCCAGGGCTGGCACTTCATCCGCCTCGGCCGCTACCTCGAGCGCGCTTACGCCATCGCTACGCTGCTCGAGGTCTATCAGCCCCGCCTCTCCCATCCGCCCCAGAGCGCGAACACTCTGGCTATCAGTACCTCGAGCAGGTCGGCCTTCTCCGCTGCTGCACAGCCTTTGAAGCCTACTGCCAGGTCTACACCGCCGATCTCACGCCCGATCGCATCCTCGAATTCCTTCTGCTCAATCGCGACTTTCCCCACGCCATCCGCTACTCCGTCGATGGCGTTCGCCAGGCGATCCAATCCATCCAGCACACCGGCGGCCGGCGTCCGCCCGACGAACTCACCGCCGGCATCGGCCGCCTTGCACGCGATGCTCAGCTTCACCTCCATCAGCGAGATCCTCTGCTGGCGACGCCGCAGCATTTCTCCACACCATCCGCCAGCAGTGCATGCGCATTCACGAGCTCATGTACCGCTACTACATCCAGTACTCCATCCAATCCGCGCTGGCCATTTGAACACAGGATCCGACCTGCATGAACTGCTATTCCATCCGGCACCTCACGCGTTATCGCTACTCGCAGCCCGTCAGCGAGAGCATCATGGAAACGCGCATGCATCCGCGCTCCGACTCGAACCAGCACTGCCTCACGTTCTCGCTTTCCGTCAGCCCGCGCTGCCGCGTCTTCACCTACCGCGACCACTTCGGCAACAACGTCCACCACTTCGATATTCCCGGCGAACACAACCAACTCGTGATCGTCGCCGAGTCCGTCGTCGAGCAGCAGCCCATGCCTGATGTTCCCGGCTTTCTTTCGCCCGATGCCTGGCAGGCCCTCGATGCCATGATCGAAGCAGGCGACTACTGGGAGATGCTGCTGCCCAGCGAATTTCGCCGTGGAAACCCCGGCGCTCACCCTGCTGGCAAACCGCAGATGGAAGTCACCCGCCGTGACGATCCGCTGATGCTGGTGCAGGAACTCAATCAGCGCCTCTTCGACTATTTCGAATATGTTCCCCGCTCCACGCGCGTCGACTCCCCGATCGACGACGCCATCCTCAGCGGCAAGGGCGTCTGCCAGGACTTCGCCCACACCATGATTGCCCTGCTTCGCGCATCGTCCGCATTCCGGCCCGCTACGTCTCCGGCTATCTCTATCGCAGCCGCGAAGACCACGACCGCTCCACCCCCGACGCCACCCACGCCTGGGTCGACGTGCTGCTGCCGCACCTTGGCTGGGTCGGCTTTGACCCCACCAACAACCTCGTCGCCCATCATCGCCACATCCGCACCGCGGTCGGCCGCGACTATGCCGACGTCCCCCCCACCCACGGCATCTTCCGCGGCAAAACTTCGAGCGAGCTCTATGTCGCCGTGCACGTTGAAGCCAGCGACCAGTCCCCCCAGCGCTCGATCGCAAGATGCCCATCCCTGAGGACTGGTCGGTCCTGGTTGAACGCGCCCAGCAGCCTCCCGAAGCCCCCAGCCCTCTGATCGACCTGCAGCAAATGCAGCAGCAACAATGAGATGAACTGCAGGCTTTCGCAGGGATAAAACGCCGTTTTCGCAGATGATTGATTTGCGTTTTTTTATTGAATCCTCATTGGTCGAGCGAATAGATTATTGAAATTCCCTTCAACCCGGCGATCGATGCCGGCGTTGCTGGGACACACTTCAAAATCGGTCATTTCTATTCCGCGGCCCACTCCTTATCCCCAAGAGAGTGTACGCTTCAAGAGCACCACTCAGGCACTGCGCGGGCGGCCTCACCGTTCGTGTGAATAAGAAACAAGAGGTCGCTTCTAGCGACCAACCAACTTTGGAAGCTATTTTTGGAGGAACAGCCGTGAAAAAATCCCTATTGGGATGGATACTTCTTTGTATCCTTTCCACCGTCACGCTCTCCTTTGGCCAGCTCGCAACCACCTCCCTTCGCGGAACCATCAAGGACCCGTCAGGAGCCCTCGTTCCGGGAGCCAAGATCACCATCACCGACAAGGCAACCGGTAACTCGATTTCAGTTGTTGCCGACAGCGCAGGGCACTACAACTTCGCTCAGATCGCTCCGGCCAAATACGACCATCAGTGTCACCGCAAGCGGATTCGGCACCCAGACCAAGTCCGCCGAATTGCTGGTGAACCAGCCCGCCACCATCGACTTCGCACTTTCAGTTCAGGCCAGCACCGTCACCGTTGACGTGTCCGCCGTGGCGCAAACGCTGAACACTACGGACGCGTCTCTAGGCAACTCCGCCGACAATGCAGAAATCCAGGCTCTTCCCAGCGAAACCCGTAACGTGCCTGATCTGCTTTCGCTACAGCCCGGCGTGCTCTATCTGCCCTCGGCCACTACCAACGACAGCCGCAGCGGCTCCGTCAACGGCGGCCGTTCTGACCAGGGCAACGTCACGCTCGACGGCATCGACGACAACGATCAGGTCAACGGCTATGCCTTCACGGGCGTGCTTCGCGTGACCCAGGACTCCATCGAGGAGTTCCGCGTCACCACCGGCGACGCCAATGCCGATTCTGGCCGCTCCTCCGGCGCGCAGGTCTCCATGGTCACCAAGTCAGGGAACCAACAAGTTTCATGGCGCCGCCTACGAGTACAACCGCCACCGCCACGGCGTGCCAATGACTGGTTCAACAAGCAGGCCCAGCTCAACAGGGTCTTCCGAACACGCCCGGCAAGCTTGTCCGCAACATCTTCGGCGGCGACTTCGGCGGCCCCGATCTGAAAGACAAGCTCTTCTTCTTCGGCAACTTCGAAGCCCAGCGCCAGGCGGAAAACCAGCAGATCACTCACACCGTTCCCACCGCAGAGCTATACCAGGCCGGCAACATCACCTACACCGATACTCAGTGGCAACACACAGACACTGTCTGCGTTCCGACTTTGCCGCGCTGGATGCAGGGTGCCAGGTCTGCAACACCGCCACTTATCCCAACCCACCCGGCGATTAACCCCATTGCCAACTTTCAACTCCATCCCATCGCGAATGGATCAATGTCAGGGCGACGGCCTGAACGAAGGCTCATTTTCGTTCTCCTCGCCTCCCGATCCGTCTCAATACCACCATCGCCAGGCTCGATTGGGTCCCATCTGATCGGCATCGCATCTTCGTGCGCGGCAACCTGCAGAACGACACAACCGCTTGCTGCCAGAGCAGTTCCCGGCCAGGGCCCCCCTCGCACCAACTAGTGGCAACAACAAGGGCATCATCGGCGGCGATACCTGGACGATCACTCGCAACTGGTCAACGACCTCCGCTACGGGTTTGTCCGTCAGGGATCTAGCGCCGTCGCGGCATCGGCAAGGGCGACTATGTCGACTTCCGTTTCATGGACACCCACGGCCGAATCGCGAACACCGTCTTCAGCGTGCCCGTCAACAACCTCATCGACAACTTCAGTTGGACCAAGGGCAATCACACTTCCAATTTGGCGGGAACTGGCGACTTATCCATCAGAACCACGCCTCCGACGGCACTTCCTGGAACAGCGCAACCACGAATCCGTACTGGCTCCGCGGCAATCCGCCCGACCCAGCGGCATCGGAGATCCTTCGGTTTCCGATGGTGATTCGCAAACTCCTACGAGATCGCCTTTGCCAACCTTGTGGGTACCGTTCCGCCGCTCACCGACTCCTTCAACTACAAGCTCACCAGTGCCACATCAGGGTACCCTGCTTCCTGACGGCGCCTTCCTCGATCGCCACTTCAACGCCAACGAATTCGAGTGGTATGTCCAGGACGCGTGGCGTGTGAAGCCCAATCTCACCATCACCTTCGGTCTTCGCCACACGCTGCTCCAGACACCCTATGAAACCAAGCGGTCAGCAAGTCGCGCCCACCATCGATACCCACGCCTGGTTCCTGCAGAGAGAATCTGCTGCGCAGGCCGGGCAGATCTACGAAGCCAGACCTGCAGCTTCGCTCCAGCCGGCCCGTATTACAACAAGCCGGGCTACTGGCCGAAGCCGAAAGACAACTTCGCACCGCGCCTGGCCATTGCCTATTCACCCGACACCAAAACCTCCATCCGCGCCGGCGCCGGTATCTACTACGACCACTACGGCGAGGCCCTGGTCTACATCTTCGATCAGAACGGCTCCTTCGGCATGAGCTCGGCCGTCACCAATCCTGCCGGCGTCTACGGGATCGAAGGTGACAGCGACCAGCACTTGCCTGCGCTCCGCGCTTCATGGGCCGCAACACCCTTCCGAATATCGACATCGGCGGCTCGCCGCAAACCCAGCCTTCCCTATCTCTATCCCCGCAAGACAACTTCGCCATCACCGTGGGGTCTCGATAACAAGACTCAAGACCCCTACTCCGAAAGCCTCGACTTCTCAATTCAGCGGCGAACTTCCCGGCGGATTCACCTTCGAAGCGCGCCTACGTCGGCCGGCTCGGCCGCCACCTGCTCCAGAGCCTCGACCTTGCCGAACCGGTCGACTACGTCGATCCCGCGGGCGCTGGCGATTACTACGCTGCGGGCACCCAGCTCTCCAAGGATGTCGACCAGAACGGCGGCGATCCCAGGTGCCACCGTCTCCGCCATCCAATACTTCGAAAATGTCTTCCCCTTCATGGCAGGTTATCGACTACGCACGGTGAGAGTGCAACCCAGGCAATCTACACCAACGAGTGGGCTCCGTACCGCTCCCAGTACGGCGCTACCACGGCTCTCGTCCGATATCGATTTCTACTGCTCCTATCGGCTGCCCTGCGGGATGGCAGCTACCAGTCGACGTTCTGGCAGGATCAGTTCTCCTCGCTGTACGCGCTCGTCCACGATCGGCATACAGCTACTACAACGCCGGCCAGATTCACGCTGCGGCATCCCATGAGCCACGGCCTGCTCGTTGGATTTCAGCTACACCTTGTCGCACTCCATCGACATGGGCTCCGATGCCGAGCGCGCCACCGAATTACGTCCACACGGCGGAACGGTCAACTTCGTTCAGCGACATCCTCAACACCTGGAAGCCATATCTCAACCGCGGCGTCTCGGATTTCGACACCCGCCACCTGATCACCGCCGACTGGGTCTATCTGCTGCCCTTCGGCAGAGGCAAGGCTATTGCTCGGCAGCTGCCAACAGCCTTCCTCGACGCGTTTATCGGCGGCTGGCAATGGTCCGGTATTCATCGCTGGTCCAGCGGCCTGCCCTTCTCCGTCTTCGAGCCCGGCTGGACCACTGACTGGCAGATCGAGAGCTTCGGCGTGCAATACCGGCCCCGTCAAGTGAAGGCGCACAACACATTGACGCAAACGGAAACCCGCAGTACTTTGATAATCCCGACGCCATCAACGCCGGCATCTCCTGCGGCGGATGTAACGGCGGCAACGATTCGCCTGCCCTATCCCGGCGAAGCCGGCCAGCGCAACGACTTCCGTGGCGATGGCTACTTCGATGTCGACTCCGGCCTCGCCAAGACCTGGAAGATTCGCGAATACGGAAACCTGAAGTTCGCCTGGGAAGTCTACAACGTGACCAATGCGGTCCGCTTCGACCCTGCGTTCATCGGTCACGGGCTTGACCGGCGGCAACCTCGGCATTGCTAGCAGCCTGCTCACCGCGCCGCGCCGCATGCAGTTCGGCTGCGGTACGACTTCTAACCTTCACCAACAACAAAACGCCGGAAGAGCCTCTGCTCTTCCGGCGTTTTCATTTGCGTATGCGTCGCGTCGAACTCTCACTATTTGCCCGCCGCGCTCCCTCCGCACCCATCGCCTTCAGCCGGTTCTGCGCCAGCTGGTAGCTTGACGTCGGAATCAGCATCGCCTCCTTCGGCTTCTGCCAGCTTGCGATAATCCGAAATCGCCACATCGCGCTCGCCGTATTGCTCTGCGATGCGCCCGAACGCATACCAGTAATCATCGTCCGGCTCATCCAGATTCAGCTCGTCCATCGCGCGCAGCAGCAGATCATGCGCCTCTTTGGTCTTGCCCGTCTCTGCATACACGCATGCCAGCGTGTGCAGAATCGCGGGGCTGTTCTGTTCCATCTGCGTCGCCTTGGTCGCCGTCGCCATGTCAGCCTGGTCCACCTTGCCGGTATACAGCGCAAACCACGCCATCGAATTCAGCAGGCTTGCATCCCCTTTGCCCTGGTCGATCAGCTTCTGGATCCACCCGCGCGACGCGACATAATTCCCCCGGCTCGCCTCGATCCGCATCTTCGCCTGCAACGCATCGGCGTCGCCATCCAGCAGCTTCAGCCGCGCATCTGCCAGCGCCAGCGCCTCATCGTAACGCTTCAGTCCGATCAGTGCTTCCACGTTCGTCATAAACGCGCTGCGCGACTCCGGCACTTCCTTCAACAAGTCCGAACGCAACCTCCAGCAGCTTCGCGTAATCTTCGAGTTGCGAATATCCTTCGGCCAGCGCAATCTCGATGTTCGTCTTCTCGCGATCGGTCGTGGCGCTCTTCCGCGCATCTTCCAGAAGTTTCACTCCCTGTGCGGCTGTTGGTTTCGTGCCAGCCAGAAGCGCCGCCGCAGCCAGCGTCATCTTCTGCGCATCGGCCGCTTCACCCTTCACCCAGAACCGCGGAAATACCAGTCCGCCCAGCGTGTCGTCCCCGCCGCCCAGGTGCTGGTCCTCGCGAATCCAGTCCAGCAGCACCTTCGCGCCCTGCAGGTTCCCCGCCTTGATGCGATCCAGCATCTCCAGCGCAATCGAGTTCGGCCTCTCCGTCGTGTCCTCCAGCAGCTTGTATTGCCCGTTTTCCTTCACCACAAACAACGTCAGGTTCGGACCTCCAGGAATCTGAACCTTTTCGCGATACCCCGACGCATCATCACCGTCGCCCTTGGCATCGAATGCCTGCAGCAGAATGTCGATCGTCACATCGAGCGAGTTGTCCTTCCGCGCCATTTGACTGTTCAGCTTCTTCGCCGTCTCGAGACTCTTCTTGATGTCGTCCGGATCGGTCGCCTTCATAGTCACAATCGCATTTCGACTTGCCAGCGCCATCATCTTCGCTTCGGTCAGATTCGGATCCATCGTCAGGACAAACACGTGCTTCACCAGGTCCGTGGGAGTATTCGCAAACTGCAAATCCTCGTGCCGCTTCGCATCGCGAAGCATGCTGGCCAGCCCCATCGTCTGCGCCGCGTTGTCGCCACCCGCACCCGCCTGCAGAAAATCGGCAGCCAGCGCATAATGCCGTGTGTTCATCAGCATCTCGCCGCCGGTACGCGCCGCGTCCTTGAAAGCTGAATCGGAATTCGTCAGCTTATTGATCTCCGCCAGCCCTTCCTTGCTCCCCTGCAAAACTGCACGGCTCGCCGCAATCAACGCCACCGGTTGCGGATTCAGTGATGCGCGGCTTTGATCGCGCCCTCCGCGTCGCCGCTGTAGAACATCGCATAGGGAAGATTGTTCGGAATCTCCAGTTCCGCGAGCTTGTCCTGCCCCAGCTTCTGGTACTCCGCCACCGCCAGCTTCAGGTTTGCCTGATCGCCGTAGCGCCGTCCCACCGAGTCATACTCCAGCAGAATCGCCAGGTTTCCCTGCGCCGTGTGATCGTCCGGATCAAGCTTCGTCGCCGCGCGGTAAGCCTCTGCCGCGCCCGCCCAGTCCGTCCCCGGCCGTAGTTCGCGGCCCACCAGGTCATGCTTCAGAATGTCGCCCAGCGTCCGTTCCGCCAGCGCCGAGTTCGGATCGAGCTTGACTGCCTCCCGAGCCTCGGCACGTGCCGCCTCGCCCATGCCCGCCTGCAGCAGCACCCGCGCCACCTGCAGGTGATGCACCGGCTCGTTGGGATGCATCGCGAGCAGGCTGCGATAACTCTCCAGCGCCTCCTTCACTTTGCCTTCGCGCAGAAGCGCTTCACCTTCAGGCTCAAAATTCACGAAGACCGCGGGCCCCGCCACAAGTTCAGCAACTTTATTGCGTACCTCCGTCGCCTCGGCTACTGTGTAGCGCCGCTTGCCCGAATCGAAGACCAGGTCCGCTTCCACCACGCCATCTTTCGCCTTCGAGAACTTCTCGGTCAGCACCGCCGGCCCCATCACGATCCTGTCGTCCTTCGGAACTTCCTTCGGCACAAATCCCGTCGGCGCCACGATCCTGTACTTCCACTCCGCCGTGAACGGCTGATCCAGTTCCCAGTCCGCGGTGCGTGGAGGCTTCGGCTTTTCCTGGTCGTCCTTTTTCTTCTCCGTGTCTTCCTTGCGCTTCAGATCTTCCGGCAACTGCTGAAAAAGCGCATCCACCCGAATCGCCGTAACCGCATTGTCCAGATCGGTATACCCGCGTTTTGCCTTCTCGCACTGCAGCGTCAATTCAAACTGCTTCGTCAAGTCTCCGGGATCAGTACGCTCCACGCTGGTCAGTTTGTCGGCGATATACTGCGCCTTCACGTATCCCGTCAGCCCTTCGCGCGTGTCCTTATCCGGTTTGTCCGCATAGAACGCGCGGTAGTGCGACTCGAACACACCGGTCGGCATCGTCTTCTCAATCACCGTTGCCGGCCCGTTCTCGCTCAGCCGAATCTCCCGCGACTCCAGCAGCACGTTCTCCCTTGACGTCGACTCAGGCGTCAGCGTCAACGCCGTGCTTTCAGGCCGCGCAATCAGCGCATGTCTCCCCTGGTCGTTGATCGGCAACTGTCCCAGTCGCGCGTACTGATCCGTCGCATCGATCCACAGCCCTGGGGTCCCCGGCACATACACGATTGCGTGATCGAACAATCCCATCCCCGGCAACTCCGACGGCACATCCAGCCGCGAACCCGCATCCAGCAGCGCCATATACGCCGGAATCCCAGCCGCGCGCAACATCGCCACCAGCAGCGTAGCCTTGTCCTTGCAATCGCCATATTTCAGCGCCAGCGTCTCTGCTGGATTATGCGGAACAATCGCCGCCTCGCCAAACTCGATCCCCGTATAGCGCACCTCGCGGTCAAGGTAATCGAGAATCGAAGCTTCCTTGTCGGCCAATGAAGACTTGCCCGCAATCAATCCGTCCACGATCGACTGCACGGCATCCGCTTTCGCCTTGCTGTCCACGATCTTCGAATACTCGGTTGCCAACGCCTGCCACGAAGCGCCGGTCGAATAGTCGATCTCAGGAAAAAGATACGCATCGGGCGGCAGATTCGAATCGCGCGCTTCAACGCCCTCCAGCGATCCGATTTCGTATGCAATCGTCACCCGCCCATTCGCCTCGACGCGCTTCGGCGTCACACCCGGCAGCAGGCGCGCTTCAATGCGCAGCGGCAACGACAGCGGCGCATCAAACACAGCGCTGCTATGCGATACCGCCACCTCTTCATGTCCGAAGAATGCACGGCCTACCCGCCCCGGCGCGAAGAACGGCTCCGTCTCGCGTTCCAGGTACTCCTCCTCCACCACCACGCCCGGCGCAATCGCGGGCAGCGGAGCGCGCAGCCTCTTTCCATCGCCATAGGTCTTGTAATCGCCCCCGCGCGCCGGCTCTTCGGTAATCGCACTCAGATCAAGATTGTGTTCCGAATAGTCCGGCTCGATCACCCGCGCGCGAATCACGGGGCGCATCTCGTGCCACGGGTCCCAACCCACCGAAAGGCTGTCCCATCCCTCCGCGCCTTTCGCCGTCAGCACCTTGTAGACGAAATGGCCAACATGCGTCAGCCTACCCTTTTCATCGAAAGTGAAGCTCTCGTCGTCATCAAACAGCGTCACATTCGCGCCGTCGGGTGTGGCCACTTCCGACGCTGCCCGATACAAATCTCTCGCGGGAACAGAAAAATGCGGCGCGCTCCAAGGCTGCGCATTCGGTTGGGCATGTACGGCAAGGCCGGCTACGCCGGGCAAGACAAGAGCAAGAAGACAGAAAACAAAACGACGCAACAGAAGAAGGGGCACAGCGCTCCTCGTTGAACAGGGATGTGTTCACGTTAAACCCCGGTTAAAGCAAGCGCAAGACCGGCCCGGAAGTCCTTCAAACCCGTCGTTATCAGTTGATGAGACCCGTCAGTTCGTCAGCCGTGCCTCCGCCGCAATCTCCCGCAGCTCCGGCAAAACGCGGCCCAGCGGCAGTGCCGGCGCATGCCTCTGTCCCAACGCAAAATAAACATCCTTATAGAGCGCATACAGCCGCTCATAAACATCAACCGACCGCCGATCCGGCTCCACGGTGCGGAATGGCAGGCACACCGCGTTCTGCGCCTCTTCAATCGTCTTGTAAATACCTGCAGCCAGCAGAGCCATGATCCCCGATCCCAAACTCGTCGGAACTCCCACCGGCACCAGCACAGGCTTGTTCAGCACGTTCGCATACACCTGGTTCAGCACGTCATTCTTCTGCGGAATCCCACCCGCATTGATCACGCGATCCACGCGCACCCCATGCTCTGCCATACGTTCCAGAATGATTCGCGTATGAAACGCTGTTCCCTCGATCGCCGCAAATAATTCGTCCTGCGCCGTGTGCACCAGATTCCATCCCAGCGTCACGCCGCCCAGTTCCGGATTCACCAGCACCGTGCGATCGCCGTTATCCCAGCTCATTCGCAGCAATCCCGTCTGCCCGGCTTTGAACGACTCCAGCCCTTTCGACAACTCATACACGCGCGTCTGCGCCCGCTGCGCAATTGCTTCAAAAATGTCACCCGTTGCCGAAAGTCCCGCTTCAATTCCTGTATAGCTCGGATGCACGCTTCCCGGCACCACTCCGCAAACTCCCGGCACTAGTTGCGCATCGCGCGCCATCGCAATAATGCACGTCGACGTGCCCACCACGTTCACCACATCGCCTTCGCGGATATGCGAACCGATCGCATCCCAATGCGCATCAAATGCGCCCACCGGGATCGGAATCCCCTCGCGCAATCCAAGCTTCTCCGCCCACTCCGCCGAAAGATGCCCGGCAACTTTGTCGCTCGTCAGATACTCGCCGCCCATCTTCGCGCGCACGCCGGCCAGCAGCGGATCGACCGCAACCAGAAACTCCTCCGGCGGCAACCCACCCCACTTCGGATTCCACATCCATTTGTGGCCCATCGCGCAAACACTTCGCTTCAGTCCGCGCACGCTCTTCACACCGCACAGCGTCGCCGCCACCATGTCGCAGTGCTCCAGCGCTGTCTCAAACAAATCCCGCTTGCCTGGATTGTGCCGCAGCCAGTGCAGCAGCTTCGCAAATCCCCACTCGTGCGAATAAACTCCGCCGCACCACTCAATCGCCTCGAGTCCCCTCGCGTGCGCCTTCGTCGTGATCTCTTCCGCCTCGGCATGCGCGCGATGATCGCACCACAGGTAGTACTCATCCAGCGGCTCAAGCCCCTCGCCCACCGGGATCACGCTCGAGCCCGTTGTATCCAGCGCAATGGCCTCCACGTTGCCGCCGCTGATTCCGCTCGCCGCCAGCACATCCTTCGTCGCCGCAGCCAGCGCCGCCATCTGGTCCGCATGCGACTGTGTCGCAAAATCAGGATCTTCACGACGCCGGTGCAACGGATACGAAGCCGATGCCGTGCCAACTGGCCCGTACTGACTATCCACCAATGTCACGCGCACGCTCAACGTACCGAAATCCACCCCGGCTACTACTGCCATTGCCAACTCCCGCGGTAAACGCTTTCAGACTTTGGCACAAGACTACACCACCGCAGCGCGTTCGAGTAGCAACCGGAACCATGCGTTGAACCTTATCCGCGACAACCTATTTCTTTGCCGCGCCCGGATCCTTCACTCGCCGTCGGCGACCCTTTCGCATCGCCCGCTACCTTCAACCGGCATCCCTTCCTGGTTCTTCACCAGAATCGAAATCCGCCGATTCGACGGATCATAAGGATTGGCCTTCACCCGCAGTAACTGATCCGCGTATCCGCGCACCTGCGTCACCTGGTTTCCGCGCACCCCGTCCTGCTGCATCAGCCTTCGCGCCGAGTTCGCGCGGTCCGCCGATAACTCCCAGTTGCTGTAGTTCGTGTCATCGGAATACTGCGACGCATCCGTGTGCCCCTCGATCAGCAGGGAATTGGGCAGCGTCTTCAACTCCGTCGCCAGCAGACTCAGCAACTCCTGCCCGCTGTCGCTCAGTCGCGCGCTTCCGCTCTGGTAAAACGTTCCGTTCTTGTCCTCCAGCAACTCGATCCGCAATCCCTCCGGCGTGATCGTGATCTCGATCTGCTTTGATAGCTTCTCCAGGTCCTTCTTCGCCATGATCTGCTGTTCGATCTTCTCTTTCAGCTTCTGCATGTCATCTGCGCCGGCCAGCTTTACCGTCTCGCCTGTGCCCGTCATGGTCGTTCCCATCATCATCCCAGTTCCCTTGGGATCGTTGAAGTATCCCGCCACCGCCTTCTTTACTTTCTCGCTCGAATTCATCAGCCACAGCACGATAAACAGCGACATCATCGCCGTCACAAAATCCGCATACGCCACCTTCCAAGCGCCGCCATGATGACCCCCGTGCCCGCCCTTGCGCTTGATGACGATAATCGGTTGTGCCTTTGCCGTCACGTCAAGCCTTTCCACAGCGTGTCTCATAAATCCGTTTTGTGTCAGGGCACGACTTTACAGCTTGGTGAAAAAGTCTCAAGGGAGTACTTTTTCTCCACAGGCAATTGGTTTAAGAAATTGGTATGCGCGGAGACGACAAGCAGCAGTCAGCGATGTTCAGTTATGTGACGATGGAGCAGCGGGTACCGGCCGACCACCCGATGCGGCGGATTCGAGCGATGGTAGACCGTGCGCTTGGGAGGATGGATGCAGTGTTCGATGAGCTTTATTCCGAGCGGGCCGCCCGTCGATTGCGCCGGAGCGGTTGTTGCGGGCGCAGTTGCTGATGGTGCTTTATTCGATTCGCTCGGAGCGTCAGTTGATGGAGCAGTTGGACTACAACCTTTTGTTTCGCTGGTTTGTGGGCCTGGAGATGGACGAGGCGGTGTGGGACGCGACGGTGTTCAGCAAGAACCGGGAGCGGCTGATGGCTGGCGAAGCGAGCGACAGTTGCTGCTGGCGGTGGTGGAAGAGGCGCGCGGCAACAGTTGTTGAGCGAGGAGCACTTTACGGTGGACGGCACGCTGTTGCAAGCCTGGGCCAGCCGGCGCAGCTTCAAGGAGAAGCCCGATCCGCCGAATCGCGGCACGGGTGCGCGAGGCCGCAAGCTGCTGCGCGACACGCACGAATCGACCACGGACCCGGAGGCGCGGCTGTATCGGAAGAGCAGCTCGGGCGCGGTGGTGCCGAGCTATCTGGGCCATGTGATCACGGAGAACCGCAACGGGCTGATCGTAGCAGCGATGGCCACCGAGGCGGGCAACGCGGCCGAGCGGCAGGCGGCACTGAAGATGGTCAAACGGCTAAAGCCGCGGCAAGCGCATCACGCTGGGTGCCGACAAGAGCTATCAGGAGGAGAGCTTCGTGAGCGGGCTGCGCGGCCAGCAGTGACGCCGCACGTAGCCGAGTACGAGCCCAACCCGAAGTGGCCCAACTGGCTGACCGAGGCAGAACGCAACGATCCCGGCCTTGCCGTGAGCCAGAAGAAGCGCAAGCTGGTGGAGAAGGTCTTCGGCTGGATGAAGCAGGACCGGCTGCGGCAGATCAAACTGCGCGGACTGAAGCGCGTGGACTGGTTGTTTCAGTTGGCGGCAGCCGCGCACAATCTGCTGCGCATGAGTAAGCTGATCCCGATTCCGGCCCAGCCTGAGCCGGGAGACGTGTCTCGGCTGGCCGCAAAAACGGCAAGAAGAGGCAAAATATCAGCCCAACAACCCGCCCGCTGGCGGTCGAAAACCACGACTCGGCCAAACCACAGCCGACAAAACAGAGCGTTTTTCACCAAGCTGTTTAGTCGTGCCGAAAGAGACCGAAAAGGTTAGGGTTTTAACCCCTGAGGTACTTCGGTGAGCACACCAGGCACATTTGTAAAACAAGGTCTACGCGGCCTTGGCCGGTGCCGTCCCGGCTGCGCCCTGGCCCTTGCAGAACTTCTCCATCTCGTCAAACGTTGGCCGCACCCGCGCCGGAATCGCACGCCGTCCCAGTTCAATCGCAATCATCGGGGCCGACCCCTTCAGAAACGCCAGCAGCAGCACCCGCAGCACATGCAGATAATCGTTGTGCTCATCGGCCGTCTTCGCCATGTTCGAACTCAGAGGCCCCGCCACGCCGTAGCAAAGCAGAATGCCGAGAAACGTCCCCACCAGCGCCGCCGCTACCTTCTCGCCGATCTCCTCCGGAGGCCCGCCCAGCGAGCCCATCGTGATCACCACTCCCAGCACTGCCGCTACGATCCCCAACCCCGGCAGCGCATCCGCCATCGTTGTCAACGCCGCGACCGGTTGCGCCGCTTCCTGGTGATGCACCTCCATATCCAGTTCCATCATCTGGTCCATGTCGAAAGGATCCACGCCGCCCGTGATCGCCATGCGCAGCGTGTCGCACACAAATGCCTGCGCATGATGATCGGCAAGAAAATCCGGGAAGCTCTTGAAGATCGTGCTCTCCTTCGGCTTCTCCACGTCGTTCTCTACGCTCAGCAAGCCTTCCTTGCGCACCTTGTTCAGAAACATGTACATCATCTTCAGCAGATTCAAATAGCGCTGCTTGTCCAACTTCGATCCGCTCAGAACCCCCTTCAATCCCGCCAGAATCCCTTTCAAAATGTGCAGCGGATTCGCCACCAGCAGTGTCCCCGTCGAGGCGCCGGCAATAATCAGCAACTCAGCGGGCTGCACCAGCACGGCAATATGTCCCTTCTCCATCAGGAACCCGCCAATCACCGCGCCAAACACAACAACGATGCCTATGATGGCAAACATGCTCGTCTCCCCTGCGCTGCCGTAATGTGATTGCCTCCTGCGCGCACGCTCGCGAGCATCGCGGCCTTGCGCTCGCTCCAGCAATTCGGCGAGCGGTTCGCCGCGCTCCGCCTGCGCAGCCCCAATGCTCACCGTCAACGAAACGCGATCGCCCCACCAGCGAAATTCAGTCGTGCGCGTAAGCCCGGCCAGGGTTTGTGCGTGTGCCGCCAGCATCGCCGTATTGCGCTCGTGCGACAGCACCAGGAATTCATCGTCGCCCCATCGGCCGATCTCTTCGGCCGGCTTCAGTCCGCCCGCCAGCGTTCGCTCCACTTTCTCCAGCATTGCCTCGCAAGCCCGCGCACCGTGAGTGCGCCGCAACCCGCGCGCCTGGTCCACCGTCACCCACAGCACGCCCAGCGGAATATCGCTGCGCAAAAAATCCTCATGCATCGCCGCGAGCCGGTCTTCCACTTCCGTCTGGCTCTCGCCGACGTTCGAATCCTCACCAAGCTCCCCATGCGGAAGCGCATCAATGCTCTCCGCCGGGTGAAACAGCACGCCCGGTACCGATCCGCGCGCCCAGCCCATCGCGCAGCACCAGCACTCGCGCCATCACCGGAACTTCATGCCCCACCTTGTGACGCATTTGCACCAGCGATCCGCGTCCCGCCGCCTTCTCCGCATCGGTCTGCCGGATCCAACGCTGCGCTCCTCCCACCACCAGCGCATCCAGCGTCGCGCGCACCCCGTGTCCCACCATCTCTCCGCTCGCGAATCCGGTAATCGTCTCCGCTGCACGATTCCACAACGCCACGCAGCCATCATGATCAGCCAGAGCCACGCCCTCCGTCAGGCTGTCCAGCGCCGATTCCAGCAGTTCCACGCGGTCCGCCATCGCAGAGTCCTTCCAACCCGTTCATCGGCGAAAATCTCTGCACCTTGATTCGGCCCGAACGCCTCCGTACCCCATTCATGACGCGTCTTCTGCGTCATGAGTGGGACAGCACGAACCTGGGTGCTCCAGGTCCGAGGTCCGTACGAAATGACCGGTGTCTCTGGCGGTTCGTCGATTGGAGACTAGCTTCCGAGATATAGGGTCTCGCCGCGGCGGCGACGGAGGGGACAGGACACAATCGCAACCAAATAGCCTCCGGCCTGAACGGGCCGGAACGAACCACTCGTCACAATGAAATTTGAAAGCGGAGCAGAACTACTTTACTTTCGCACCGGCGCCATTGTTCGCAGCCGCGCCGCTCAAGGGCAGTCGCACCACGAATCGCGTGTTGCCCGGCTGCGACTCCACATCGATCTTGCCGCCAAACTTATGCGTCACGATCCGGTGCACAATCTCCAGCCCCAGCCCGGTCCCCGATCCCTGCGGCTTGGTCGTAAAGAACGCTTCGAAAATCCGCGGCAGCACATCCGCCGGAATCCCAGGTCCGTGATCCGTAATGCTCACCGCAAGCCATCCCGGATCCCCGCCCGTGCCATTCGCAGGCTCTGTCCACGTTGCAATCTCAATTTGCGCTTCCGCCGGCGAAGCATCCGCTGCGTTGTCGATCAGGTTCGTCCACACCTGGCTCAGCGCCGACCCCCGCGTCTCGATCACCGAGGGCGAGGCCTCAAACTTCTTCTCCACCACGATCTGCTTGATGCGCAGCTTGTGCCCCAGAATCGTGATCGTGCTCTGCAGGCTGTCGTGGACATCGAGCTCTTTCACGGGCGAGCGATCGTCATACGCAAACTTCTTCACCGCCATCGCCAGGTCGGATACCCGCGAAATACTCTCTTCGATCGCGCACACCAGCGAGACACTCGACACCAGCGCCTCCAGCCAGTTCAGCGCATCCGAGAAGCTTCCCGCATCGAAGAACTCCCGCGCGCACCTCAGCTCTTCCTGCTCAAATCCAATCTCCACCAGCGAGGGCGCAATCCTGAATGCGTTTTCAACGCCCGCATCCTGCAGCCACTCCGCCAGCGCCTCTTCAGCATCCGACTGTTCCAGCGAACTTAACGCCGGCGCGTGGCAGCTCTTCATCGCATGCTGCAGCAGGCTGTGCATGCACTGCCATTTGGTCCGGCGTTTTGGGCTTTCTGCGCCGAACGCAGGCTCAGATCCTGCAGCCGCAGCAGGTTTTCGCGCAGTTGCGATGCCGCTCGCTTCGCCGCCGACCCGGGATTGTGCAGCTCATGCATCAACCCCGCCGCCAGCGTTCCCAGCGACACCAGTTTTTCTCGGTGCAGCGCCTCGGCCTGGTACGCCTGCAGCCGCGCCGCCATATCCGCCAGCACCACCTTGCGCGCCCCGGGACAGCAGGCCATCAGTGCCCAGAACTGGTCTGCAGTGAATCGCAACAGTTCCGAATCCCGTACCGCTGTCACCAGAAACAGCGAGTGTGTCTTGCCGGTCAGAAACGGAGTCTCTCCGAAAGCCTCGCCCGCTTGCGCCGTTCCCACGGTGCTGTACGATCCGTCCGGCTCCACGCGGTCGGCGCGGCACTCGCCCTCCAGCAGCAGCCAGTAGTAAAGCGTCCCGCTTGCCTGGCTCCATCAAGGTCGCTCCTGCCTTCGCCCTCACGCGATCCACCACGCTGATGCTCTGCAACGCATCTGCCGGCACATCCGCAAAGGGTCGAGTATGACCCAGCTTTCCGGCCATTTCCTTCAAAGAAACCGGCTCAATGGCCATCAATTGTGTGCCCGCGCTCATCTCGCCGTTTCAATCCCCATCTAGAATCCCGCCAGGTACTGGTGCGCAAACTGCACTGCGATCGATCCCTCGCCTACCGCCGATGCCACGCGCTTCACCGATCCGTGCCGTACATCCCCTGCCACAAAGACCCCCGGAACGCTGGTCTCCAGCAGAAACGGCTCGCGTTGCTCATGCCAGCCATTCAGCATCTTCCCGTCCTGCCGCAAATCCGGCCCAGCCAGCACAAATCCCTTCTCGTCCCGCACAACAGTGTCCGGCAGCCACTCCACGCCGGGCTCCGCACCAATAAACACGAATAACGAGGAGGCTTGTACGCAATACTCGCCTTTCGGACCGCGCAAACGCAAGGCCTCGAGCCTCTCTTCGCCCTCCGCGGCCATTACCTGTGTTTCCGTTTCCACCACAATATTGGATGTGCGCTCGATCTCATCGATTAAGTATTTCGACATGGTGGCCCCAAGCCCCTTCCCGCGCACCAGCATCGTCACCTTGCAGGCAAACTTGGCAAAGTGCAGCGCCGCCTGTCCAGCCGAATTCGCTCCCCCCACCACAAATACATCCTCGTCTTTACATGAAGTCGCCTCCACCAGTGCGGCGCCGTAGTAGATTCCGCGCCCCGTCAGCCGGTCCGCGCCCGGAATCCCCAGCTTCCGGTACTGCACGCCCGGCGCCAGCAGCACCACGTGCGAAGACACCTCACGCCCGTCGCCCAGCTGCACAAACCGGTACTGTCCGTCGATCCGCAGCCCCACGGCCCGCTGGGTCACAAACTCCGCCCCGAACCGCGACGCCTGCGTATGCGCCCGCCGACCCAGGTCCGCTCCCGTGATCCCCGAAGGAAAACCAAGATAGTTCTCAATCCGCGAGCTCGAACCCGCCTGTCCGCCCGGCGCCTCCGGCTCAACCACCAGCGTCTTGCAGCCCTTCGCTGGCCCCGTAAACAGCTGCCGCCAGCCCCGCCGGACCCGCGCCCACCACCACCATGTCGTAGAACTCCTGCGTGGCATGGGTGCTCAACCCCACCTTCGCCGCCACAGCGTCCGGATTTGCATCCACCAGCGCGCTTCCATCCGGAAACAGCACCACCGGCAGCTGTTCCGCCTTCAACTGCCGCTCGTCCAGCAGCTTCTGCGCTTCTTCACTGGTCGCAGCGTCAAGCCAGCGGTAGGGCACCTGATTCCGCGAAAGGAAGTTGCGCAGATTGTGGTCCTTCAGCGCCCAGCGGTTGCCGATCACCCGAATCCCCTCAAACGGAGGCCGGTATCCCGCCTTCCAGTCCTCCAGCAAATCGGTCAAGACCGGATAAAGCTTCTCCTCCGGCGGATCCCAGGGCTTGTTCAGGTAATAGTGAATCCGCGCCGTATTAATCGCCCGGATCGCAGCTTCCGTGTCCGCATAGGCCGTCAGCAGTACTCGCTTTGCCTCGGGATAAGACCTCCCGCGCCCGTTCCAGGAACTCGACCCCCGTCATCCCCGGCATACGCTGGTCGCTCAGCAGCAGCGCCACCGGCTCCTGGCGCGCGTTCAGTTGTTTCAGCGTGTCCAGCGCCGCCTGCCCGCTCGCCGCGCGCATAACCCGGTACTCCGCCCCATACTGACGCCGCAGGTCCTGCACCACTGCTTCCAGAACGCTTACGTCGTCATCCACTGCCAGTAAATTCGGCCTCGCCATATCCTTCCAGTCTACGGTGTTTTGCGTCACCACAACAGCCTCCATCCCAGTCAAATCCACCGCCACCGCGCGCCGCCACAAACGACCAGTTCAGGGTTATATTCCACGACAGCAACGCCCTTTTGTGCCAAATCGGTAAACAGGATGAGCGAGCAACCCCAAAGGATTCTCCGTGACGTTTAGGTCAATTGGGCTGTAATCTAATTTGCAGGGTATTACCTAGGTGCAGGTACCTCTGAGCAATAGGGGTGACGAAAGGCATGTGTATGATTTTCACTACACCTAATTGGGGAACTCACCGACAACTTTTAGGCATTTGCCGATAATTGAAATATGGCAGAATCTATGCCACTTGTGGTTTTGGCAGCACCCGACCCGTGAGAGAAGAGAAGCCGATTTCGGCCCAAAGTACTTTGTTTCACTGGCGTAGAGGCGCAAAACATGAACAAGGTCATTCTTGCTGATTCACAGGCAATCTTCCGGGCAGGAACCGCCAAAGTCCTGGCCATGGACGAAGATCTGCGCATCATTGCCCAGTGCACCGATCTGGACCGGATGATGCATGCAATTACCACCTTCCCTGGTTCAATCGTGGTCTTCGCAGCTTCCTTGCGGCCTGACATGGCCCGCCTGAAAACGCTGCTCGAAGCTTCCAACAGTCGCGGCATCGTCATCGCTGAAAATACCGAGGCTGCCAGCAGTTACCTGCAGCAGGGCTTCCGCGGGGTCGTTTTCCGCAACGTCACCGGCCAGGCGCTCGTCGAGTGCGTCCGCCGCGTCGCTGCCGGAGACACCTGGGCTCCGCCGCAGCTTCAGATTCCCGACTCTCCCGAAGAGGATATGGTCGGCACTCGCGTTCGCGATCGTCTTACACCCAAGGAGATGCGCATCGTCGCGCTCATCGTCCAGGGCTGCAAGAACCGCGAGATCGCCCTCCGCCTCAAGACCACCGAGCAGGTCATCAAGAACTACCTGCGCTCCATCTACGACAAAACCGGCGTCAGCGATCGTCTCGAACTGGCCCTCTTCACCATCCACCACCGCGTCCTCGCCCAGGCCGCTGCAGAAGTCGGCAGCAAGCTCGAAGCCGAGATGCAGCAGGCTCCGGCCATGTCCGCCGGATCTCCGGCGCTGGCCCAGTCGTAGTCAACCGATTCCGTCCCAAACTCCAAGGCCGCTGATCAAATCAGCGGCCTTCATCTTTCGCTCTTCGCTACCGGGCGGTTCGTTCGATCGGTTTGTATCGCGGCACGACTTCTGGTCGTCGCGGCAACCAAGCTCTTTGCCGCCTCGCCTGCGCAGAAACTCGCGGCTTTGAGAGCGTACGGCTAGCCGTGCCACCCTTACCCTCTGCAAAAAATGTGTCATCCTGTAGCCCTCGCACGCGTTGGGGCCTGCGGACTGAAGTCCGTGGGGTAAGCGGGGAAGGATCTGCTCCTCCAGGCCCCAAGATGCCAAGCAGAACGACTCGCGCGTTCACGACACCCTGATCACAACCTTCCCCACCTGCTCGTTCGACTCCAGATATCTGTAAGCCTCCACCGTGTCCTTGTATGCGAACGTCTTCGCAATCTTCGGCACAAACCGCCCATCCGCCAGCCGGTCGAAGACATACTTCTTCGCCGCCGCCAGTCTTTCCGGTTTCGTAGTGATCTCGCGAACGGTATATGCACGGACACTCAATCCAGTCCGAAACGACTGCATCAATGGAAACGGCGTCGGCTGCATCGAAAGTGCGCCGTAGATGAACAGCATGCCATCCTGCGCCGCGCCTGCTGCGAGCGTCTCCACGTACGGCCCAGCCACAGGATCAAAGATCAGCCGCGTCCCCTTGCCGCCCGTGATCTCTTTCATCCGCGCCGCATAATCTTCCTCGCCGCTGACGATCACGTGATGCGCCCCGAGCGCGATCAACTCGTCTCTCTTGGCCGAGGTGCGTGTCACCGCAATCGCCGTCGCGCCCGCGTCGCGCACAATCTGAATCGCCGCCAGCCCCACGCTCGAAGAAGCCGCCGGAATCGAAACGAAATCCCCAGGCGCAACCTTTCCATAAAACACCAGCGCGCCGTACGCGGTCAGATACTGCATCCACGCGGCTGCTGCCTGTTCCGGCGTAAGGTTCGCGGGATACTCCGTCAATGCCGACGCCGGCACCACCGCCTGCTCACCCAGCGTTCCGTACTGGTTCATCCCAAACGCCGGAATCGTGGCGACACTCTTGCCGATCCAACTCGCGTCCACGCCCTCACCGACGCGCCTCAACCACGCCCGCAACCTCGTACCCGATCCGCGACGGCAGCTTCGGCTGTTCGAGATACTGCCCGCGACAGTAAAAGCGCCTCCGCGCGATTGAGTCCCGCCGCCTGTACTCGCAACCGCACCTCGCCCTTGCCGGGCTGCTGCAGCGGCCATCTTCAAACTTCAAAACCTCAGGTCCACCCAGCTGATGAAATCGCACAATTGTCGCCATCATCTCTCCTCCGCACGTTGGATGTCTCAGAAGATCACAGCGGTTCAGTCGATTCCCATCCCCTCAAGGCCATTTCGGGTGTCATCCTGAACGGAGCGGCTTGGGGCTCCACGAACGAGAATCGTTCGTGGGGTAAGCGGAGTGAAGGACCTGCTTTTGTCAGCGTTCACATCAAGGCAAAAATCCCTCAGGCCAAGATCTCCTGAGGGATTTTCTTCATCGATCGACGTGACCGGTTCTACAGCTTCTCAGCCACGCTCTTCGCCTGCGTAAACAGCAGCAGATAATCCGGCCCGCCCGCCTTCGAGTCCGTACCGCTCATATTGAATCCGCCGAACGGATGCGCACCCACCATCGCGCCCGTGCACTTGCGATTCAAATACAAATTGCCCACGTGATACTCGCGCCGCGCCATCTCCAGCGCCTCACGCGATCCGGAATAAATCGCGCCTGTCAGTCCGTACTCGGTGTTGTTCGCGACCTTCAGGCCTTCATCAAAGCTCGCGACCTTGATCACCGCCAGCACCGGTCCGAAAATCTCTTCCTGCGCAATCACCGCATCCGGAGCGATATCCGCAATCACCGTCGGCTCCACGAAGAATCCTCCCTCGGCATTCTCAACAGCCTTGCCCCCCGCAACCAGCCGGCCTTCCTTCTTGCCCGTCTCGATGTATCCGAGAATCGAATCCATCGCCGCCTTGTTCACCACCGGACCCATGTTTGGATTCTCGCCTGGATCACCCACCGTCAGCTTCGCCACCTTCTCGCGAACGCGCTCAACAAAGACGTCGTACACCGACGCCTCGACAATCGCGCGCGAACACGCCGAGCACTTCTGTCCGCTGAATCCGAACGCCGCCGCGACAACGCCATCCACCGCCGCATCAAGATCCGCATCCGCGCAAACCAGAATCGAATCCTTGCCGCCCATCTCCAGAATCGTCCGCTTGATCCAGATCTGTCCCTTCTGGTGCTTCGCCGCGCGCTCGTGAATCTCCAGACCCACATCGCGCGAGCCGGTGAACGCAATGAACCGCGTCTTCGGTGCTCCACGATCGCGTTGCCGAAACTCGCGCCCGATCCCGGGCAGAAATTCACCACGCCGCCCGGCATTCCTGCCTCTTCCAGCACCTCGACAAACTTCGCCGCAATCGTCGGCGAGTCGCTCGAAGGCTTCAGGATCACGGTGTTGCCCGTAACGATCGAAGCCGCCGTCATCCCCGCCATAATTGCGAACGGAAAATTCCACGGCGGAATCACCGCTCCAACGCCCAGCGGAATATAGATCAGCTGATCGCGCTCGCCCGGCAATTGGATCGGCGTCTCCGCCCTCGCCAGCCGCAGCGCCTCGCGGCTGTAGAACTCGAGAAAGTCGATCGTCTCGCCCACATCCGCGTCGGCCTCGGCCCAGTTCTTGCCCACTTCATACGTGAGCCACGCGCAGAACTCAAAATGCCGCTCGCGAATAATCTCCGCCGCATTCAGCAGCAGCGATGCACGTTGCTCGACCGACGTCTCTGCTCCAAGTCTCAAAGGCCTCGAGCGCGGCCGCCATCGCCTTCTCAGCATGTTCCGCCCCGGCCTTCTGGTGAATGCCCACCACCTGCGCCGGCCGTGCAGGATTGAACGACTTGATCTTGCCCTCGGTCTTCAGGCGGTGTCCGCCGATGATCAGGTCGTACTCGTGCCCCAGGTGGCTGCCCACCATGTCCAGCGCCGCCTGCATCTTGCGGGCATTTTCAGGGGATTTGAAGTCAGTGAAAGGCTCATTGCGAAACAAGCCCTTCGGCGAGTGCGGCTGAATTTCGGTCGGGAGAGTAACAGTAGCCATAACGAGTAGATTGTAGTCCTTGGAAGGGATTCTCGATCCACATGATTGGAGTCGAAACGCCCCCCGCAAAGAGGCATTTTCTTCCGCTCTGCCGTTACCAGCGGCTCCTCACACCGATCCTTTCGCCACTGCTTCCTTCGTCTCGAAGAACAAAGGGGTTATCTCCAGACTTGACTTACCTGCACTTGATTTTTCCGTTCAATCCCAGTTTCGTGCGCATCCCGACAAGCAACCGCGATTTCAACTATTCCGTTACATCCGCGAAACTAACCCACCCAGGAAGGGTTCGAAGTTAGGTAACCCCTGAGTCGGTCGGAAATTCGCGTACGAGGCCACCCAGGGGTACACGAGCATTCGGCGATGACAAATGCTGGCGCTCTAGAAACAGCGCATCGCACGAATCCAGTGAGGGATGATGAAACCCCAATTCGATCTGCGCACTCTGCGCCCGCTCTCTCTCACATCGGTCTCAGGCTTTTCTCCAGAGACATCCGCAATCGCTGATGCCCCGGCCTCGCCCCGATTTTTCGCTTCCGATACGGCCCTTGCAGCGGTCGCATTTTTGGCCCTTGCTTTCGCTGGCCTGCGCGCGAATGCACAGCAGACGGCTCCTATTCCCAACTGGCCCACGGAGGAACCCGGCGCCACCCAGGACCAATACGCGCCGCAGGATGGTCAGTACCCACAGCGGCCCCAATACGGCCAGCCACAATATCGGCAACCGCAATATGCCCAGCCGCAGCAACAGCCCCAGTATCAGCAACCGCCTGCAAACGGGCAGGTACGCCAGCGCTTATGCCGATCCCGATCAGGGCTTCGCTGCGCCCTACCAGCCCGCTCAGGCCCTGAGCCCCGATCGCCTCGAGCAGATGGTCGCCCCCATCGCACTCTATCCCGACAATCTCGTCTCGATGGTTCTGGCGGCCTCTACATATCCTGCGCAAGTCGCTGCAGCCGACCAGTGGCTCCACATGCAGGGTGGCGCACCGCCTGAGCAAATCGCCGCCGGCGCCAATGCACAGGGTTGGGACCCCAGTGTCAAAGCCCTCACCGCGTTTCCCCAGGTCCTCGACCAGTTGGCGCAGAACCTCGCGTGGGCAACCGATCTCGGCAACGCCTACTACAACCAGCCGCAGGACGTAATGCAGACCATCCAGGTCATGCGCGACCGCGCCCAGGCCGCTGGCAATCTGCAGTCCACCCCGCAGCAGGAAGTCATCCAGGACCAGGGCAATATCGAAATCGCACCGCCCACGCCCCAAGTCGTCTACGTGCCCCAATACAATCCTTGGGCGGCCTACGGTCAGCCCGTCAACCCCTATCCGGGATTCAACGTTCTGGGCGCCATCGGCTCCTTCGTCGGCAATGCCTTCCTCCAGTTCGGTCCCGGCATCGGCATGCAAGCCTTCGCCGCGACGCCCTTTGGCTGGCTTGGCTGGGGACTTGACTGGCTCGGGCACGCGATCTTTTTCGGGAACAATGTCTGGAGCACGCACAGCGGTTCGGTTCGCGACTGGGGCTTTGCGCACGGCGGCGCCCGCTACTGGGGTGCTCGCGGAGAACTGGCAAGCTTCCGGCAAAACGGCGGCTGGGCGAGCCGCGGCGGCTGGCAACATAACACCTTCCGATCAGGCCTCGATCGCGGCAACTTCGCCAACGGCGGCCATCCCACCCCGCGTGCCTTCAACGGCGGCCAGCAACGTACCTTCAACAACCAAGGCGGAAGCTACGGCGACAACCGAGGCAACTTCGGCCGAGGCTATCAGGGCAACGGCAACACCTACGGCCGCGGAAACGGCTACCAGTCCTCCGGCAACACCTACGGTGGCTACGGCCAGCGCAATGGTGGCAGTGGCTACGGTCAGAATGGCGCCTACAGTCGCGGCAACGCCTATGGTCAGCCTAACGGTGGCTATGGACAGCAAGCCTATAATCGCGAACCGCAGTCCATCGGCCGTCCGCAGCAATACGGAGGATCGCAATACGCCCAGGGACGTTCCGGCGCATACGGCGGAACACAGCCTTCCTACGGCAGCAATTATGGTCGCGAGTCTGCCGGTTCATCTGGCGTCTACAGCCGGCCATTGCAGAACTACGGCATGCGTCCTGGGTTCAGCGGCAGCAACGCCCAGCCCTATCGCTCACCCAGCAACAGCTATAGCAGCGGAGCCGGCAACCGTTCCTATAGCAATGGTGGCAGCTATGGCGGTGGATACGGCAACTCCGGATCCTACGGTGGCTCCAACATCGCTCGTGCCCCATCCGGAGGCGGCTTCCACCCCTTCGGCGGAGGCCACAGCCCCAACGCTTATGGAGGCGGAAGCTACAAAGCTCCCAGGTCATCCAGCTTTGGCGGCGGCCATTCCTCATGGGGTGGCGGCGGAAGCTACAAGGCTCCCAAGGCACCACACTACAGCGGCGGCGGCCATTCCGGCGGCGGGGGCCACTCCAGCAGCGGCCACAGTGGCGGCAAGCACCACTAAACCACGTCGCTCATCGTTTCATCAGCACTCACCACAAAGAATGGCCACCCGAGGGTGGCCATTCTGCTTTTCCCGCAGCCTCGGAGACGATTACTCCTCGTCTCCCATCTCCAGTTCGTCTTCCCGGTTGCGATCCAGTTCGCGCGTATCCAGGTCGATCACCGCGAGGTGCCGCTTCTTTAGTTCCACGTTCAGCGCCTTCAAATCTGACTGCTTCACCTGACGCCATTGCTCGATCAGACCATCCAGAGGCTTCTCCGCAATCCCCAACGCCTCACTCTGCGCTGCCGTAGGAGCTTCATCCGCAGCTTCAATCGAGTGCTCCAGCCGCGCCAGTTGCAATCGCACCGAAGCCAGCGTCGCAGGTCCCGCGGGCCCTCGCCCGAATCCGCGCCCGCCATGCTCCGGCCCTGCAATCGCATCCAGCTTCGAATCGATCGTCGGTCCTGCCTGTCCCACTACCGGCTGCGCGCTGCGCGCCTTTAGTTGTTCCCGCAGCACGCTGATCTCGTGCAGCGCCGCCGTTGTCTTCATCAGGTTGTCGTACATTTGCTTGGCGACCGTGAACTGCTGCTCAAGTTCCGGCATCGGCGTCTTCACGCGTGGATCCATCACCACCTTCAGCGGAGCCGTCAGCGTCTTCCCATTCGCCGTCAGCTTCACCGTGTACTCTCCCGGCAACACCCACGGCGCAGTTGAAACCGGCGGCGTATTGTGCGGCGTTGCCAGATCGTCGTCAGGGCCCGTCGACAACCCCGCCACCTGCGGATACTGCAAATCCCATAGGAACCGATGATGCCCCGGCGCAGCCGACAACACCCGCGGCGGCCGCTCCCACACCGGAGGGTCGGGATAACGCGGGTCCGGCTCCGGCACCGGATCGTTGCTGTTGAAGCGCGCAATCGTCTGTCCCTTGCCGTCCGCGATCTCGAGCGAAACCACCCCCGACACATTTGCGCCGAGGTAGTAATCGATCACCGCACCATCGGGCGGATTCGATGTCGCCGGAAAATCCGCGGGCCACGGCGTCGGCGGATTCATACCGTTTCGAATCCGCAGTGCCGTCTGCGGCGCGTACAAATGTGCATACTCCCCAGCTGTTTCCGCCGCAATCTCCCGCAGCGGCGTCACATTATCCAGAATCAAATAGCCGCGTCCATGCGTAGCCGCAATCAGGTCGTCGCCCTTCACTTCAAGATCGCGCACCGAACTCGCCGGCATGTTCAGCCGCAGAGATTGCCAGTGGTAGCCATCATCAAACGACACATACACCTGCGTCTCCGAACCCGCGTACAGCAATCCTTTGCGCTTCGGATCCTCGCGAATCGCGCTCGTCGCCGCACCCTCTGGAATCCCGTTGTCGATCTCCGTCCAGCTCTTTCCACCGTCATGCGTCCGGAACAAGTGCGGCCGCATATCGTCTAGCCGCATCGTATTCACCGCCGCATACGCCGTCTGCGCGTCGAAGTGTCCCGCATCCATGTTGAAGACCTTCCAGAAGGGCTTCAGCGCCGGCGGCGACACATTTGTCCAGTGCGCGCCCGCATCTTCTGTGGTCCAGATCAAACCATCATCGGTGCCCGCCCACATTCTGTTCCCATCCAGCGGCGACAATCCCAGTGCGTAAATCACGCCCCGCCGGGTCGCCCTCGCCGTCGGCGAATCCTTGTAGCCCTCCACTACAGACGGCACCTCCCAAGTCTCCCGAGACAAATCCGGACTGACCTCCTTCCAGTTCTTGCCTCCGTCTTCGGTCAGCCATAGCGTGTTGGTCGCGAAATATAGCTTGTGCGGATCGAAGGGCGAAAACATCAGCGGCTCCGTCCGCAGCGCTCGATAACTCCTCAACGGCTTCGGCTCCACATTCTGGACCTGCCCTGTCCGCCGGTCATAGCGCGTCACCTTGCCGCCATACACAATGTCTGGATCCAGCGGATCGGGCGCTGCATAGCCGTACTCCTCAATCCCCGCCGGATGCCAATCGTGAAACGTGATTCGCCCGTCATTGCTGCGGCTCGGCACGCACGCCGACCCCGAATCCTGCTGCCCTCCGCACACGCGATAGGGAAACGCATTGTCCGTCGTTGCGTGATACATCTGCGCAGTTCCCTGGTTGTACCACTCCGCCCAGCTCTCGCCACCGTTCTGCGAAATCACCACGCCCTGGTCGCTCGCCAGTGCAATGATCTTGGTGTTGTTCGGATTCACCCAGACATTTTGATAATCGTCGCCACCCGGCGAACCCCGCAGCGCCGTCCACGTCTTGCCCGCATCGGTCGACTTCCAGCTCACGATGCTTGCCACGTAGACCGTATCCGGATCCTTCGGATCGACCAGCGGCACCGGCACATCCCCGCCGCCAATCCGCTCCTCCGGCCGCGTGTCGTCTTCCGGCGCGTGCACCCAGTGGTCGCCACCATCGTCCGACCGGTACAATCCCACCGCTCCGTGCACTGGCCCAATCTCCGCATAAATCCGCTTCGGATTGCTCGGCGAGATCGTCATTTGCAGCTGAAGAATCTCATCCGGCAATCCATTTCCCTTGAGCTTGGTCCACGTATCGCCGCCATCCGTTGAGCGATATAGACCGCCCTCACCACCTTCAAACGATCCGTTCTCCCACGGCGCTTCCTGCCGCTGCCACATTCCCGCAAACACAATCTGGGGATTCTGCGGATCGATCTGCACCTCAGAGGCCCCCGTCTTGTTGCTCACAAAGAGGACCCGCTTGAAGCTCTTGCCCCCATCCACCGTGCGATACAGCCCGCGCTCCTCATTCGGTCCAAACGGATGCCCCTCGACCGCCACAAACACGCGATTCGCATCTCGCGGATCGATCGCGACCTGCCCGATCTGCTGCCCGTCGCGCAGCCCGTCCAGATGCGTCCACGTCTTCCCTGCATCTGTCGACTTGTAGACCCCATCACCCGTCGATAAGTCCGGCCGCTGCAAACCCTCGCCACTTCCCGCGTAGATAACATCCGGATCGCTCAGTGAAACCGCAATCGACCCAATGGACCCGCTCGGTTGGTCATCCCAAAGGCTGTGCCAGGTCGAGCCCGCGTCGGTCGTCTTCCACACGCCGCCGTTCACCGCGCCCAGGTAGAACGTCGCCGGTTCGCTCGGCACCCCCGCCAGCGCACGCGTCCGCCCCGCCCGCATCGGCCCGATCTCCCGCCACTTCATATCCGAGTAGAGCCTCGGATCAATCTGCGCATGCACGCAGGCTCCAATCAACGCCATCGAAACGGCAACAAACAACACGCGGCTGCAATGTTTCATGCTTCTCCTTTGTGCGGACATCTCGACTGCTGAGTTGGAGTCATCACGCCAGTCGTGCGAAGTGGAATCGGGGATTTTCGGCGCGGAGTCCTGGTTCGATGTTAACCAATGGAATTGGCGCTGGCTGCTTTTTTCGCATCGGCGCACTCGCAGGCGCACCCCCGTTGAAATAGCGCAATAAATGGCCGTAAAGCCATGCATTTCTTTGTGCACATTTGCTCGGCGGCAGAAGCGCGGCGGCTGATATGAGTCAATACATTCCGAGTTGGCGGGTCATTCAGGCGTTACGTACCAATAACCCACCTCGCCCACCGCCTAAGGGGACGAGCGTTCCTCGTCGTCTTCGTCCGGCTCTGCCAGCGCAACGGCACCTGCGCCGGATCTCGGACGCGGTCGAGGCCTGGTGAGAACCCCTGCATTGTTGTCCGGCTCGGCAGGCCGGCTCGGCCTTGGCAGTCTGCGGGCAACGAATCGCCATACGAACCACGCGACGAGCAGCACAACAACGAACTCGAAGACCGCGCTCCAGATGGCGAGACCTCCTGAACTGCGCGTAAATTATAGCGCTGGAACACTGCCCTGCCGGGCAGATATGAAGACGGCAATCATCGCTCTTTTGATTCAGAGTGGATGGTCGGCAACTCGTCGGCTACTGGTGAATTACCTGGAAGCCATGTCATAAATCTGTTTTGAATGGGCACGGCTCGGGGTACCCTCTGGGTCGCTTGCCGCAAAAAAAACCGCGTAAACCAACGGGCTTTGCAGGCTGGGGAAAAACTCGTGGCTTTGAAAGGGCACGACTTCACAGCTTGGTGAAAAGCTCAACGAACCGCTGTTTTGTAACAAGGGCCTGGCTTCAGCCAGGCCGCAAATTCAACAAAATGAGTGTCGGGCTTTAGCCCCTGTGCGATACCGGCTCGGTCCATACGGACTTTTTCACCAAGCTGTTCAGTCGTGCCGTAAGCGGCACAATTTCAGCGTCGGCTTTAGCCGCTGAGGGACGTTCTCTCGGCAATTCGCCAGTTCTTCACGGTTTTTCCGCAGCCTCTTTAGCCCCCCGGAGGATGCCTTGGGCGAAGAAGTGGCATTTATGAGATAGCTTCTTAGTCAGCGATCCAACTCGACTCTACTGGTCCAGATCTGCCGTACAACTGATCTATCTGGGCCAGGACTTCCGCCGGGCCTGATAGACGCCTTTCTTCTTGGGACCGCGCGGGCTGGGCTTTGTCGGCTTCTTTGCTGCTGCCTTCCTTGCTCCGGTCTCCTTCGCTGCAGTCTTCTTCGCTGCGACTCCTGTCTTCGTTGCCTTCGGCAGAGGCGCCGAGATCTGAACGGCTGGCCTTCCCTTCTTGCCAAAGAAAGTAGTGAGTGACCGCTTCATCTTTCTTAGCGCTTCGTCAACAGCGGACTCTATGGTCATGGCGGTCGCGCTTGCGACGAGAGGGCGGTCTCCCGCGGGACGCACCTCGATCAGGCAACGCTTATCCGCCCGGCCGGTCCTCTTGTTATCGATATCGCTGAGATGAATTTCTATACGCGTCAGCTCTTTGGCAAACCTGTCCAGGGCGCTTCTCGATTTGTCTTTGACAAAGAGCGTCAGGCTGGCGTCCACATTGATCGTCTTGTCGCTGTTAACTTGAATTCTCATTCGGTCCTCCGGCGGCGAGCGGTACATAAGCGAGCGGGCTCGGTGTACACGCGCTTTGAGCACACTCATGCGATGCATTCTGGATGTGTCGTGACGCCAGCTATTCCATGCTTGGTAGTGCCAGGCCCTCACCGTAGCTGCCCTCGATCTGCGCGGTTGCGGACAACCTGAGGGCTGATTTCGTCGTCCAAGCAGCAGTTCGCGCGCCGATAGCACGCCCATCCCATCCTCAGCCGAGATTGAACGCGATCCGATTCCCAAGTGTGCCTGGCGCGGCGGGGCCATCCATTTTTTGAACGTCCATGTAAAAGAGGAGAGCTTGTGAGATATTCTGCGCCCAATTGGCTTATAGCCGGCATTGCCAGTCTCGCGTTGTTTGCACCTTCAGCGCTACCGCAACAGCAAGCCATGACAGATGCTCAACAGCAGCAAGTTTTGAAAGTTGCCAAGGAAGTTCGCAAGGCAATCGTCTCGCAAACGCGGTTCGGCGTTTTCGACTCCATCAACTTTGGCATTCAAGGCACCGATACAGTGATTCTGCGCGGTTATGCGTCTCGCCCTGTCCTCAAGTCAGATACCGAGAATGCGGTCAAGAGAATTGAAGGCGTGAAGACCGTAAAGAACGAGATCGAAGTTCTCCCGCTTTCGAACATGGATGATCGAATTCGCGCGGCTGTGTATGCGAGCATCTACAGCTTTGCACCCCTACAGAAATACACGGCCAATCGCGGTGGGGGAAGCCGCATGCCCTCAGTGGCGCGCGCGGCCGGTGGCATCACGAACGATCCGCCGACCGGCTTCCACGCGATCCACATTATCGTGAAAAACGGCAATGTCACTTTGACCGGAGCTGTGCTCTCGGACTCGGATCTGGCGATGGCCGAGATGCGGGCCAATCAGGTTGCGGGCGTCTTCAGTGTGACGAACGAACTCCAGGTGGAAGAGAGGAGTTAGTGCAACCAGTCGATCTGCCCTCCGCCAGGTGGTGTATCTAACTCCGCTGTTCTTGCTTATAAATGCGCACACTACGTTTCACGCGCAACTTCTCACAGAATTCCGTGTTGCCGCTGTACTCCGTCGCCTCTATTTACCGTCCATCAAGGCAAAGAGAGAGGAACTGCAAGCCTTTGAAGAACGGTTAATGAGGAGGTTTCAGATGAACATCGGCAAAATTCTGTGCGGAGTTGCGGGGTTCGCGTCGGTCCTGGCGGTGTCACCTGTATTGCATGGACAGGCAGGCGCTGGCAGAGGCTTTCGCCACAGCGCGAGGTTTGGCGAGTTCCACGGCAAAGTCACCACCGGCGCACCCTACTCCGCCACCCGCACGATTACCCGCGTTCAGAAGCTGGACAACGGCACGACGATCACCCACACCGAGGTGGTCAAGGAAGCTCGCGATTCGGAAGGCAGGACGTACAGGGAGAGGCTGCCTGCGGCGACAGCCGCCGGATCCGGCACCCGCACCCGCTCCTTCGTCCGCGTCTTCGATCCCGTAAACCACGTCGCCATCTCCTGGTCGTCAAACTCGAAACAGGCCACCGTCGTCCACCTGCCCGATGCGAGCCGGTCCCGCAGGTCGTTTTTGGAGCGCGGATCCGGCGACGCGGGCAGTCCGATGGGCAGTCCGATGCATTTCCGTGGCAACACGCAAACCGCAAACGTTGAGAACCTGACCGCGAAGACCATCAACGGCGTCCCGGCTGAGGGAACGCGCTCCACACGGGTGATTCCGGCAGGCGAACAAGGAAACGATCAGGCGCTGACCGTCACCCATGAATCATGGGTGTCGTCCGATCTCAAGATTACGGTGATGAGAGTCGATACTGATCCCCGCTTCGGCACCACCACGATGGAGTTGACGAACATCAGTCGCGACGAGCCCCCATCCACGCTCTTCCAGACGCCCGCAGGCTACACGCTAAACGAACGGACGTCGCGCGCGCCGAACCGGACATTCGACGCAGAGCAGTAGAACCGCCTGCAAAAATGCCGTGCTGCTATCGGGAACCGTAAACTGTCTCTCACATCCGACCTAAGGTTTTCACCCCTTAGGTCGGATGCCAACATATATCGCGAGGATGAGTAAGGGAGCATCGCTGCCAGGACTCAGGGCCTGTGAGTATCCGTGGCAGGTGACTCCTCGGTCGCGGGAAGAATTCTCATTTCGCCCGTGTACCGGTGGTAATTTGAAAAATTCGCGGTCATACGTCGCTCGCCTTTTTCGTCGTGCGATTCAACGCGAGATGGGAGCCAGAGAGTCAACTCTCCCAGGGGCTGGGCGGCATAGTCGATGGACGCGAAGACCGCATCGTGATATTTGCGGGCGGCGTCGAGTGACATGCTGCGCGTGATGTGCATAGCAATCCCGGTGGTGGCATCGACCAGCACAATCTTATGGAACCCCGCGGGGACTTCCTTGCAGACCGGATCGCTACTTGCAGACTTGACAGCGAATTCCAAGCGTAATGTTGCGCCGCCGTCCTCTTGCGAGAGCGTGTAGTCGTAGCACGTACGCGTAGCCTCAGATGCGAAGCCAATGCCGTTCGCGAAGGCGCCGTTCACGAAATAGGGCAACTTGAAGTGAGCCTTCGGCGCATGACCGTCGACGCTCTTGAACGTGTAGGAGTCGTTGAATTCGTCGGGGTCCTTGGAGTCGCGTACCTGTCGAAGCGTAGCCTCAGTCTTTACTTCCCATTTGACCTTGCCGCGCTTGACCTGCTGCGACACGACAGATTCGTCGCATTCCAGCGAAGGAAGTTTGGTGCGGTAGTCCTTGGAATAGGCGAAAAGCCGAGTGACGAACTCGTCTACCGTCGGGGTTTGTTGCGCCTCCGCGAAGCCTGAGCAGGCGAGGAATATGGCCACACTCAGATACAATCGTCTGTTCTTCATCCTTTACTCCTGCGATGCCGAATGTCGGCCTCAACACCGCCCTCGCCGATGCTGGTCTGGTTGTGAGTTTATCGTGGACAACTCCGAAACTACTTTCTCGCTACAGTCCCAGAAATGTCACTCGTTCTTCCATCACCAATCGCACAGCGTCACCTAAGAGCGGGACAATCCAGGAGTCAAGCCTCTTCTTCTCGATTGCCTGCTAAACCCATGAATCCACTGCGCAAATTACGGCGCAGCCTTTGCATATAATTTCCCCTCTCCGGCGCACAATGGAATAGATGAAGACAGGAACCTTCTTTCGGGTCCATTCGCCTGCGGTCTTCGGATGACGAGGCGCAAGTGCCGGTAACTCCTTTGCCAGGAATAATCTGCAGGCAAGTCCCATGATAAGAGTAATTTGCGGTGGTATGCCCTCCGTAACCCGTTGAAAAAAGGAAACTTCTCTGCAGAGACCGGGATATACCCCCCGGAGGGACCGCGTTCGTGCCAGGGTGTATAGTTGATTCTTTTTTCGCCGAGGATCCCCTCATCCAAACATCGCCGTCAAGTCCGAGATATACAGCGTCTCGTCCGCAAACTCGAACGTACCATCGTCGATCACCTCGCGGGCCGCATGCAAAAACGCCGTCAGCGCAGCCCGGCTGAACCCCGACCCGAGGCTGATCCGCCGTACGCCCAACTCGCCGAGCTCCTTCACCGTCAGCCTCGGAGCGCCTTTCAACCCCATCAGCACATTCACCGGCTTTGTCACCGATGCGCAAACCGTCCGGATGTCCTCGGGACGCGTCAGCCCCGGCGCATACAGCACCTCCGCCCCAGTCTTCTCAAATGCCTGCAGTCGCTTGATCGTGTCGTCCAGGTCTGGCCGCCCATGCAGATAGTTCTCCGCCCGCGCCACCAGCATGAATGGAAACGGGAGTGACTTCGCAGCCTCAGCTGCTGCCGCAATCCGCTCCACGGCATGAGCGAATTCATAAATCGGCTTCGCCTCATCGCCCGTGGCGTCCTCGATCGATCCGCCAACGAGCCCCACTCCCGCCGCCAATCGGATCGTCTCCGCTGCGTCTTCAGGCGCATGCCCATAGCCATTTTCCAGATCGGCAGCAACCGGCAGATTCGTCGCTTCAACGATCGACTTCGCGTTTGCCAGCGCCTCGTCCCGGCTCACGGCAGCCGTTCCATCCTTGCGGCCCAGCGAGAACGCCAGTCCCGCGCTGGTCGTCGACAGCGCCTCATATTTCAAACTCGTCAAAATGCGCGCCGACCCCGCATCCCACGGATTGCCGATCACAAACGGCTGCTTGCGCTCGTGCAGCGTCTTGAAAATGACCGCCTTTTCCGATTGCTTCACCATCGAATGCACCTCGTCGCAGACTGTTATTGAGGCAATGCTTTTTGGAAACAGAACGAACCTGGAGCAGCCCTGGAGGACGCTCAGCGCCTGTGATAGAACGGCAGCACGATAAACAATGCGATGCAGATTGCCGCAACCATGGCAACCGCGAGCAGACTGTAGGCGAGCGTTAAGTTGAGGCCCGGCGAAGGGTTTCCGCTGTGATCGGCTTCCCGTTCAGGCTTTCCATCACTCATACTTCAGCGCCTCAACCGGATCCATCTGCGCTGCGCGTGTGGCTGGAACAGTGCCGAAGACCACGCCCACAACGGTTGCGGCCGCCAGCGCAATCACCACCGACCATATTGAAATCGGCAGCGAGTAATCGGAGAAGAGGCGAATCGATAACGGAACGGCAAGTCCGACAAAGCAGCCGACAAGTCCGCCAATAAGCGAGATGATCACCGCTTCGGCAAGGAACTGGAGCTTGATCTCGCGATAGGTTGCGCCCAGCGCTTTGCGAATGCCGATCTCGCGAATGCGCGAGCGCACGTTGGCCAGCATGATGTTCATGATGCCCACGCCGCCGACGGCGAGCGTTACGGCAGCGACCAGCACCAGCACGACTGTCAGCGCAATCGCAATGCGATTCGCCATCGACAGCAGCTCGCGCAGGTCGAAGGTCTTGTACACTGAGTTGGGTTTGTGCCGCGACTGAATCACGCGCTGAATCTCGCGCGTGGCGTCCGGCACTTCGTCCATGCTGCGAATGGTGAAATAGATCTGCTTTACGTCGTCGGTTCCGGTGAAGTAACCGCGCAACGGAGAAGGGAATCAGGATGGTCTCGTCGGCGATCTCCGTCTCGCCAAACGTGTCCACGCTCTCCTTGAAGATGCCGATGATGGTGAAGGGAATTCCCTGGATGGAAAACGTCTGGCCGAGCGCCGCATCCGTGCTGCCAAACATTTCGCGCGCAAACGGCACGGTGACCACGGCGCACTTCATGTGCGCCGTGTCATCCTGCTCGTCGAAGAACCGCCCGGACAGCACAACCAGGTTGCGCACATCCTTGTACTGCGGGCTCACGCCCAGCACCAGCGTGTCCTTGACCACTCCGCCGCCAAAGCTGATGCGGTCGTGCGACTCCAGCACCGGCGAAGAGGCCACGACGCTTGGCACCTGCGCCAGCACGGCCTCCTCGTCTTCGCGGGTCAGGAAGTCGTTGTACTGCACCTTCTCGGCCCCGACTGCGCCGCCGCCGGAGTACTCGACTTCAACCTCGTTGGTCCCGATCTTCTGAATCTCGTTCAGGATGAACTGCCGGCCCGTGAGGCCGATGGTGACCACCAGGATCACCGAGGCCGTTCCGATGACCATGCCCAGCGCCGTCAAGGCAAAGCGCAGCTTGCTGGCGCGGAAGCTGTCGAGGCCAGCTTCAGCATCTCGCTCAGCAGCATGGTGCGGCGGGCACTCAGCAGGGTCTGCTGGAATGAGGTTTGGCGGGCTTGTTCGACAGCTGGATTCATCGGTTCCTATTAAACTAGGATGCGCCACAAAGGCGGCCGGCTTCAGCACATTCGTTGGACGCACGGGGTGCCAAAGCTGATGCTTCGGTCTCTCGTTCCACTCGGGATTCTTATTGCTTGTCGTACTTCTCCAGCCACTTCAGCTCCTCGCGCAGCTTGATGTAGCCGTGCCAGGGATTCTTGTCGAGGCCGTGGCCCTCGCCCGGAAACACCAGAAAGGTGTGCGGAATCCCCAGCGATCTGAGCGCGCGCTCCATTGTCTCGCCTTCGAGGTAGCTGACGCGAATGTCGGCGCCGCCTTGAACCAGATGCGTCGGCGTCTTCACCTTGTCGAAATGAAAGAGCGCGGCCTCGTCCTGATAAAGCGCCGGATTCTCCCAGGGCCGGCCGCCGAGATACCAGGCGTCATCCCAGGTCTCGTCGTCGTTGCCCCAGTTCGCCGCGTGCTCCACGGCGCCCGCGCCGGTCACGGCAGACTTGAACCGGGTGGTCTGCGTGATCAGCCAGTTGGTCATGTAGCCGCCATAGCTGTAGCCGCCGATGGCCAGGTGATCGGGATCGGCGTAGCCATCCTTCACCAGCGCATCGACGCCGGCGAGGATGTCGCGCCCGGCTTCGACACCAGATGAGGCTCGATCCCAAGCATGAACTCGTCCCCATAACCGGTCGATCCGCGATAGTTGGGGCGGAAGACCAGCCAGCCATTGTCAGCCGCAAATGTAGCCCAGTCGTACCAGTCAGCGCCGAACCGGTTGCCATCGGCATCGGCCGGCCCACCATGGATCAGCGTGAACATGCGCAGATGCTTCGCGCCTTTCTTGCCCGGGGGAAAGATCAGCACGCCTTCGACCGTCTGCCCGTCGTCGGATTTCCACGTGTAGGGCTGCCACTCGGGCTGAGCGCGCTCGGCGAAGATGGGGTTGAAACTGGTGAGCTTCTTCAGCTTGTCGGGCTGCAGCGGATCGGTCGCGAGATACACCTGTGTGCGGATCATTGATCGTGGAATGGCGCAGAAGGAGCGCGTTGGAAGCGTGCGCCGACTCCAAACCCGCATAGCTGCCCGCGAGTCCCGGAAGCTTGGTCGCCTTTTCGCCTTCGATCAGGTAGACCTGCGTCTCGGTTCCCTTGAGACCAAGCGCAAGTTCGCGACCATCGGGCAGCAGCGTGTACTGATCGAGAGATCCGTCGAACGATGCGCCGAGCCGCTCCGTCTTGCCCGATGCCGGATCGAGCCGGTAGAGCCGTCCCTGCACATCGCGGTACTTGCCTTCGAGCGAACCGCCGGCGGCATTTACGGAGAAGTGGATCCAGCGACTATCGGGCGACCAGCGGATGTTGGATTCGACAGCCTGGTTGTGCGTGACCTGGCGCATGTTGCCGCCAGTCGATGCGACGAGGAAGATTTCGTAGTCCGCCGGGTTCTCAATGCGCTTGTGAATCGGCTCGGTGAGAAACGCGACCTGTCTTGCCATCGGGCGAAGGAGCAATCTCGCTGATTGCCAGGTCCGTCTTCGCAATCGTTTCTGCACCCGCGGCGAGCTTTGACGAGGGCTCCGCATCGGCCTTCGCCGAAGTGGGAGCTTCCGTTGCCGGGGACACAGCAATCGCCCGGGCCAGCGCCGGCGCGAGGGCCAGCTTAAGCAGAACATCGCCGCGATACTGTTCGCGCCAGCGGACAACGTCCTTCCAGTCGTCCTTCTGCGCGTCTTCCTGTTCGTGCGTCAGCGGCGCCTTGGCTGAAAAGTAGATCGCTGAACTGTCCGGCGACCACGCGAACGCATGCACGTCGAGCTTCTCGCTGTAGAGCGGCAGCGCCTCGCCACCGGATGCGGAGATCAACCAGATGCGGCTGCATTTCGTATTTTCGGCGTCCGCATCGCCGTCCGTCGGAGCCTGCAGGCGCGCGGTCCGACACGAACGCGATCCACTTTCCGTCCGGGCTCCATCGCGGTTGTTCATCGGTGCCTGAATGGGTGAGCGGCTTCAAGCCGGCCTGCGCCGTCCAAAGCCACAGGTCGTGCCGATAGACGCTGGCCTTCCAATCGGGCGACTCGGTTGCGATTACGGCGGCCGAAGCATCGGGCGAGAGGCTGGTGCCGACAATGTCGGTGGTGTTCAGGTACTCATCGAGCGTGATGGTGGGCTTCGGAGACTGCGCAGACACAAGGAAAGGGAAGAGACAAATGGAAGCGGACAGGAGCCCGCCGGAAATTGAGGAGCATATCAGCACTATACCTGTCTGACCGCAGCGGTTAGCATGGCGTCTGGTACGACTGTTCACGGAATCTACGGAATGAGAATCGACGCGCACCAGCACTTCTGGAAGTACAACCCGGCAGATTACGCCTGGATCAGCGACAAGATGCAGGGTTTGAAACGCGACTTCCTGCCCAAGGATCTGAAGCCGCTCCTGATCGGCGACGGATTCAACGGTTCAATCGCCGTGCAGGCGCGGCAGGACCTGGATGAGACACGCTGGCTGCTGGAACTCGCCGATAACAACGAATTCATCAAGGGCGTGGTCGGCTGGGTCGATCTCTGTTCCCGCGAATTGCCAGCGCAATTGGAAGAGTTCACCGCAAACCCCAACTTCGTCGGAGTGCGTCACGTGCTGCAGGATGAGCCCGACGACGAGTTCATGCTGCGTCCGGTGTTTCAGGCCGGCATTGCCCGACTGGCCGAGCATGGGCTGACCTACGACCTGCTCCTCCATCCGCGACACCTGCCTGTCGCGGTGAAACTGGTCCGGGAATTCCCGAATCAGCGATTCGTACTGGACCACATTGCCAAGCCCGGAATTGCAGATGGATTGGTGGAGCCGTGGGATCGGGACATTCGTGAGTTGGCAAAGTTCGACAACGTCTTCTGCAAGCTGTCGGGGATGGTGACAGAGGCGCGCTGGAAGCAGTGGAAGCCGGAGGATTTCCGTCCGTATCTCGATGTTGTCTGCGAGGCATTCGGGAAAGACCGAATCATGATCGGCTCCGATTGGCCCGTGTGCACCTTATCGGCAAGCTATGCGGAGACTGTTGGGATCGTCACGGATTATGTGAGGCGTTTGATGCCCGACGACACCGACAATATCCTCGGCGTGAACTGCGCACGCTTCTACGGGATGTAGTAAAAGCCCGATCGACCCGAGACATAAGCGAGCTACTTCCTCGGCTTGGGAGCCGTCCCTTGCGTGCACTTCAGGTCTTTGTGCGCCCAGGTCAGAACATCAACAGAGCGTCCCTTGCACGCAGGTAGTCATTCCATGGTGTGGTACGCCGACGAACTCGATGCCCGAACCGATCTCGGGCTGTACACCCTTCACGAACAGGTTGAACAGCGCCCCGTTCCGCACGTCCTTCACCACCAGGCAGCGCTCTCGACCCCTGGCTCAACGCAACCTTCTCCGCGGATTTGCTGCGGCTTTTCCGGCGCTCTCGACCAGCCCGAACGTGGAAGAAGCGAGCAAACCTGCCATCGCTGCAACTGCCAGCAGGTGCATTCGTGATCTCCTTTCTGCCGGATCGCGGGGTCCGTCCATAATGCTCCGTGCGCAGCATACGCCGCTTTGAGCAACCCGTCTAATCGAACACTTACTGCGCCAGCCCAGCTTGCGGGAATAGCCAATCTTCATGTATTTCGCCGGCAGTGTTAGATTGGGTTTAAGTGCGAAAGTGGCGGAATTGGCAGACGCACCAGACTTAGGAACCGTTTTTCCCATCTTTGCAAGATGTTGCAAGATGTCGCCATATGTCGCCAACCTCATCATTTTCAATCATATGCGAATGGGGTCAACTTTGCATTATCCTGCAAGACACTGCTATTTGCCAGAACCAACTGGTGACTAAATCGGTGACCGAATCGCTTAACGCTTCGGAGTCACGCTTGCTACAAAGCTTCTTGATTTCCTCCGCAGTCGCGTTGCGCTTCTCTTCAACGATCCAAATAAACTCAATGTCAGACGGTTTAATCCCGCAGACATCGTGTGCCGTGATGCGGTTCAGCAGAGCACCTGATTTGTATTTCAAGTTGTAGTGCATCGCCTTGAAGTAGAGGTCTTCCACCATCATTCAAACTCCATGGGGTAGGTCACATCCCTACCGGCAGTAGGATGGCTCCCTCGTTGCTCTTGGCTTCCAGAAGTTGCTGTGTTATCGATTGTCGTCGTTTGTCAGGCACCTGAATTGATGGCTGAATTTGGAATGAGCAACTCTTAAATCGAATCTCATTTATTGGAATCAGTTTTCCACCGGAGTACGTAACAACAGCGTTGCTGACTTCCAAGACGTAGTAGTTGATTCCCAAGTTGTGCCGCTTGGCATCCTCAAAGTCTTTAGCAGCATAGCTAGACGCAAAGTTCCCGTTGTCATCCAAGTCAAGGCGGCAATTCTGAGCAACGACCATGCCCTCCCATTTTTGTGCGATTGCAGGAGCCTTTGAACGGCTGATGTGTCGATGCCATCCGGGTCCGGGTGGCCCCTGAACTTCAGGTCTCACGCCGGTTGGTGGGAGATTTAAACAGTCGGGCAACGAAGAGATGTCCTTTGCAGAAGGTTCAAATCTGTAATTCACAAGCTGCACGGCTGCGTTTACCATGCGGTCGGCATGTCCGGGTTGCTTTTAACAATACCCGATAGGACATTTGACAGCGGCAGCACCTTAGACTGGTCAGGCAGCTTGCCTTGTACCTGCGCCGTCTGGATTTGGGCCGACACCTTAATCAGATTCGTTTGGAGTTGCTCCGTGGATTTTGGCGACTTTAGTTGAGCAACAATATCAACCCCGCGCTCGTGGTCGGCTTGCTGTATCTGTCCAACTCGAACGCCAATGTTGTAACACCAAGTAAACGCACAAACTCCAATCGTCAAAATCGCAACGCCAAGACCACCGGCAATCCACTTTCCGATACTCAGGGCGGTCTTAATTCCTGCCACATCGTTTGCGACAGGACGGAACTGGTTATCAGTTATGTAGCCCATCGGTCTCTAGTCCTTTGAGATGTGAGACCAACTGTACCACTACCCAGCCCAGCATTTGCCGAATTTCGTACCGCCTAATCCACACCAATTTCGATTACATATTCTCTATGCCAACCCTGACAGACTTGACTGCCCTTCTTGAGAAGTACATTGCTGCCATCCCAAACCTGAACATGGACGGCGACGAACTAGAAGAGTACAGCACCATGCTTCTGTGGCTGCAGAACCAGGTTGAGACCGGTGAGCCTAGTGAAGCAATTGTGAAAGAGTGTCTGGCGTATCTTGAACAGTTCAAGTCGCAGGCTTCCTGACAGCGGACACGAAAAACATTTGACCAAGGATCGCTACTCGATCTTACTTCGAATCGCCACTTTTGGATTGCGCGGCAGTTTGGCGCACGCAAATCGCTCTGAGATTCATGTTATAGCTAAGTTCGAAGAAGCCGCGCGTGCCGACATTAAAGTAAAAAGCCCATGCTTGATGCGACCTTTTCGTCATGGAACTGGTCCATCCGCCAAAGCCGTTCATTTGAATTCCACCCCTGATGTGCCTACCGTTTTCGTTTTCAGAGTTTGGTCATAGATGGTTGAAAGTTCGTCAATCGTTGGGAGGCGCCAATCCGAAAAGCCGTCCAACTTCAAATTCTGACAGTAGTTCGCGGCCTGCTGCCAACTCACATCTTCGCCGTTGTCCGAGCGCGCCCACATCAGCCGAGTTCGAGGGATCGATCCAAGTATGTCCCTCGTTTCCAGCGATTGCAGCGTTCTGATCGTGTTCAGCTTTTAGCGTAATCTCAACTACTTCTTGCCCTTGGCTCACCTCGACCATGGCGCGAAAACTAGCTAAGCCGTCAGCGGTAGCTGCTTGCACGAGGTGTTTACCAGTAGATACTTGCGCGGCCTTCGAATCATCCGCTTTGAGCAACCCCATGGACTGTCCATCTAGCCGCCAGTTGCAATCGAAGTCCGTTGTAGCCAAGATGGTTGGAGCAGCCTGCGCCTTTGCGACAGGACCACCTAGTAGGACGAGGAGCAAAATGGAAATCACTACGATTCGGTGCATCTGCATCAACCCTCCTCTTCCACTTTGAGAGACCGTGAAAGCCGTCGGCATCCTTTGAACTGTCATAGGTCCGCACGTTTGTTGAGCCGAACAGCAAGTGTGTGTTGCGGCTGATTCGCAATCATTGCGGTCCCCGTGATGGTGTCACCCTGAACGTTCCCGGAAAAGTGCATGTCGTAATCTCCTGGAACTCCTAGAACGCTCTTGATGTCTGGATCGAAGTTGTCGACGTGAACGCGTCCCTTTATCAAGCGAGCATCCCCTGTGTACGTTCCAACCCAGGTGAAACCGCTGTCACCTCCAAATATTTTCCCGTTTACGAAGACGACGATCCCCCCACTCGCGACTGGTGGAGGCTGAATCTGAAGAATCCATAAGCCATCTAGCATTTTGCCAGCTCCCAAGACTTCAAATCGATGCTCATGCCACGACGCATTATAATGTCTCCAGTTAAGCAGGCAATATATGTTCTTGGGAATCAAACTCGAAGGATGGCTGACGATTGTCGCGATCATCCTTGGTCCCATTCTCGCATTCGGAATTCAAGATCGGCGAGAATCAACGAAGAGAAGAGCAGCAACCGGAGACGCCAGATATTTCAGCAATTGTTGCTTACGCTGAAAGTTCCGATGGCCCCGAGGCATGTGGATGCAATCAACAGCGTCCCGCTGGAATTTTACTCAGATTCAGCGGTATTTCAGGCGTGGCGTGAATATACTTCACATCTGAATAACAAAGACATGTTGAAGAATTTGCCTCAGCGATGGGCAGAGAAGAAATACGAGCTGCTAATCAATCTCGCTTATGAGATGGGCAAAACGCTTGGCTACGATCACATAGACAAATCGACTCTTCTTGACAACGTGTATGTGCCCCAGGGCTATGAGGACCAAGAAGAGCAGTTCAGACAGATGCGTGCCTCGATGCTGCAAGTGCTTCAAGGCCAGCGCCCAGTTCCCGTGACAATGGTCGGTCCAATACAGGTTGAAGCACCACAACAAGCAGTTGAGGAACTTCCCTTTCAGCAATTACCTGCGTTGCCTGCACGTGTTGACCAGAACAATGGTTCGTAGGCTATGTGCGGACGATACGGCAGACGAGCGGACAAACAGCGCATCGCTGAGTGGATGCAGACGCACAACACTGATGTGTTCGATGACTCCTACCTGGTACCGTCGTACAACATCGCTCCGCAGACCGTGCAGCCTGTCGTCAGATTGGATCGTGAGAGCGGTGAGCGCGAGTTGACCGTCATGCGCTGGGGTCTCGTTCCTTACTGGGCTAAACATCCAAAGGTGGCATTCACCACCATCAATGCCAAGGCAGAGACCATCACCACCAGCCGGACATACAGAGAAGCAATGAATCATCGTCGCTGTCTGGTGCCTGCCGAGTGGTTCTATGAGTGGCACTGGATTGATTCCAAGACAAAGCAGGCGTACGCCATCGGTCTGAAGGATGATTCGTTGTTTGCGTTCGCCGGTCTCTGGGAGCGATGGAAGGACAAAGCGACTGGCCAGACGTTGGAGACATACACGGTTATCACCACGGACCCAAACGAACTCATGCAGCCAATTCACAATCGAATGCCAGTCATCTTGCATCGACGGGATTATCAGCGTTGGCTGACCACCTGGTGACCCGTCACATCTGCCCATTGACTTGTTGAGACCCTATCCGGCTGACGAAATGAAAGCATGGCCTGTCGGCAAGGATGTCGGCAACGTCATGAATAATCGGCCTGAGCTGGTTGAACCAGTTGCATCATTGCTCGCGCCTGCAGCCCCGTGGCGAGCGCCGTGATCACCTGGTGAGGGGGTTAGGTACACCGGTTCGGAAAATTTCAGACCGCATACTGTGCAGTTGACAGCAATTGGTATGCGTGATACACTCATATGCTTTCTGTATGTTATTGAATTATATAATGATTTCTGTTGACAGTTGCTGCAACCTATGAGATGATCGTTGAGAAGTAACAAGATCACCAGCAGTCCGTCCTTCAGGACGAGTGACGCTTAGGGGTCCGCTAGATCAGGCAGTTCTGATCAGCGTATCTCGGGCGTCATTTTCATTTGGGCGCTCGAAAACAAAGAACGCACCAATCACTGCACCACGGTTCCTACCGAGTGACGGCTTCGGCCAGTCCGGTACCCAAACAAATGATCATCTAGCAGCCCACGGGTTGACGCATTCGTGTCTTCAATCGTGTCGGCATCAGGGCTGTAAACGAAAAACTGTGTCCTCAAGGACACCTCAACAGCAATGAAAAGAAATGGAGAATTTATGACGATGGTACTTAGCGAAAATGCAAATCGTGCCTACGGCTGGATGCGTCGGATGGTGGCCGGTGAAATCAACCCAGATGACAACCCGGAGGACAGCATGGTGTCTGCTACTGGCCTTACGATTCCGCAATACTGGGAGGCAATGGAGGAGCTTGTAGGTAACGGCGTCGTGCATGTCGAGATCGTTGGCAAAGATAACGTCTCCTTCACGCTGCTGCCTGAGATGGCAGTCAACTAGGGTCGATTCAACTTCAACTGCAGCACAACCCAGCCCCAATGCAGGGGCCAGAAAGAAGGGAAAGAAGTGAATTTCAATTATCAGGATGGCGCAGCATGACGGTCCGTTTACCGTGGTTCGCCTTCTACGTGGATCGATTCGTCAAGGAAACGTCCTTGCTGAATCCAATCGAAGTTGCCGTGTATTACCGCTTTCTTGAAAGCTACGCACAGAACGGGTACCTGCCGGATGACGTTTATATCTTGCAGGAAATCGTAAGGCTCGATTCTGTTCTTACTGTGTTCCGTACTTTGATGGACGGTGCGAAGCCTGACCGCGACACATGGGAAGCGATCAAGGAAGCCACCGTCAATAAGCTCCTGGGCCTGTTCTTCAATCTTGGCGACGATGGGAACTATCACCATGAGAGCTGGGATAAAGAGCTGCACAAGTCGGAGAACAGGCACTCCATCAGCGTGAAGCGTGCTGCCCTCATGAACGAGAAGCGTGGGCGTGTCCCTGTTGTCCCTGACCCTGAAGATGCCGGTGAAGTCGTGGGAGGTGCGCCAGCAATCCAGTAGTAGCCCTTGCCGCGCTGCGCATAGTGTGCAGCGACTCCGGGCGCGACACTCTGTTAAATGCTTTGTTTCTGCCTTCCTCTGCATTGATGCACGTACTACGTGACGTACTACGTGACGTATAACCCCTGTTTGCTGTCGTTGTCGTTGTCGTTGTAGTTGTTCATTCTCGTTGTCAGCTGTCGTTGTTCGTTGTTCGTTCTCAGTTGTCGCTGTCAGTTGTCGTTGTCAGTTGTTCGTTGTCAGCTGTCAGTTGTGTGCTGCCTACAACTCCTCCCGGATTCCCGGTTCTCAGGCGTCTGGTCAACCACCATATCTACACAACCAACCAACATGAATTGAAAGGAAACATTGATGAGTAAGAGAGAAGAACGGGCGGACATTGAAGCCGCTTTAGAAACAGCAGTGGAACGAGGTGCACGGATTGCTCGGTTCCGCGAACGAACCGGCCACAATGGCCGCGATGACAAACCGTCTTTCGGTGCCTTGAAGCATGCTGAAACCAAGATGCAGGTTGCGAGCCTGACTCGCCGGTTACAGGTCGCTTACGAGCGGCAAGGAGTTGGCAGCGATCAATTCAAGGGAGCGTTACACGAATATCTGGGGTTGCTGAACGCAACGTGGTATCAAGACTCGCATGCTGCACTGTCGGAACATCGTGACGACCTTGTCACCGACCTTTATCTAAAGATGATTGATCCGGCGAACAGTACCAGTGGTGCGAGCATTTACCGTTTCGAGGGTCGTGCACCGGTTCACCATTTTGTAAACTCGGTCTTCAAAATGTTCTTCATGGAAACAGAGCGCACCCAGAAGGATTATGACTTCAAGCATTTTCGCCTGGTCGATGACAGTTCTCCGACTTCGCCGAGGGGAGACATTCGAGCGGGTCAGGTGGGTAAGTTAGCACTGCCCACGCCCGCCGACGCGCAGTTGGAGCGAGACTGTGAGGAGCAAGAGCAGAAAAGGCGAGTAGATTTGTCGCGGACATTTGGTCGCGGAGCGAAGGAGTTTGCTGCCCAATTTCAGGCACGTTCGGACACACATCTGGCTGTTCTTTCAATGCTTCACGGCGACCCCACAATGAGCGCCACAGAAATTACCAGAGTGATTAGAACAGACAAGATCAACATCTACAGTTTTGGAGAACTCGTAAAGGTCGTTGGTCCTTTGGAAGAAGTTCACGAGCGCACAATTCAGAGGATCAAGAAGGAGTTTTTCGATGGTCTCCGTGAGATCGCCGAGAACAATTACGAGACCACGGACCCAGAACTCCTGGCTAAAAAGGTTTGGCGCTCGGTGGTGAAGAGAGCAGGAGCAGGCAAGCACAAGCCAGTTCGCAGACATCCTGTGGAAACCAAGAAATCTAGAGCAGAGGCTCAGAAGGCAGACCCAAACTATGTTGAGAAGACGTTCCCTAATGACGGACCCCAGTTTGGCAGTTCGCGGAAGCGCACAAACATGGATTCCAACTTCGACAAAAATAAATTTTGAAATCTACCTCACAATGTGTCGTTTTTTGGAGGTCATCCACACTATCTATTGTAAGCACGTAATAACTTTGAAACGGAGGTCGCTCACATGTCGCGACTAGTAGAAACATCATATAAAAAGACGGCCCGGGCGATGCTCGCTGACCGGCGCAGCGACCTCGCCACTTTCACGGATGAATGGATAACTGCTGCTAAGAAGGCTGGGTTGATAAAAATTGACCATCAAATCCGCGTGCTTGCTGACGCGTACTCCCAGGAGCTGGAACGATTGATCCGAGATGCGCCTGGGTCTCGGGAATGGACCGAAGTTCTCGAAGTTTGCACGCTCCTTCGCGCGGCAACGTTCGACGACCTTCTGAAATTGCAGCCACGGCTCAAGACAAGTTTGCCCATCAGCGGTCCGGAGTCACATAGCAGGATTGCGGACAAGACGTACGCATTTCTGGTCGATGCTGGGTTCCAGTTTGGTTCGTCGCTGGGAGAACTGCGAAAGAGCTTTCCAGCAAACGTTCAAATCGGAGCATGGGATATATAGAGATGAAGATCGACTTTAAACAGCACGATGGTCTGCTCCTACTCGCATCGGACAAACGCCGTGGCATCTGGGGCAGTCAGCTGCTTACACGTGGCGCACGCACGGTGCGAACTGCGGGCCAGATACCGACAACAGCATCTGCTCACAGTTTGTTGACAGTCGCCTTGCTCAACACGTTGAACGGTATCAGTCGCGGCCAAGCTGCAAAGCTGGCACCACAGGGCAGCAAAATGCGACTCGTGATTGCATCGTCGGATGTCGAGTTTGTTGCTGGTCTCGATCTGCTGGTACAGGGCAGCAATGCGCTGAAGCTGCGGGCTGGTAAAAACTTTATTGCCACGCTGGTGAAGAAGCTTGCACGGTTCGATGTAAAAGCCATGGTTCCCGATGCTGGTGACAAGGGCGTTTTCATCCTTGGGAACTGGCTTTCGGTGAACGCTTTGCATCCGGCCAGCTTTGACGACCTGCCGCAATCACTGGCACCCAATGTCATAAGCCAGATTCTTCTAACAACACACAAGCTTTGGAGTGTCTTCCACTTCAAAGAGCATGGATCATTTCAGATACAGCCGAGGTAGTTTCAGCACTACGATTCGCGTACCCGCTGGTGATCCTGCTTACGCATTCGTTTCCAGCCAATTTCATCAAGCCACGCTTATTGTTTCGGCGTGGTCTCTCATGTTGCTGGGACGAACGGGGTCGGTGTTCTTTCACACTGACCCATCTTCATTTCGTGCGCAAACTCGCGCCAAACACCAAACACACACACAAGGAGACCACACATGGCCAATCCCGTTGGCAAGACTCAACCCACACCAGCACCCGTCACTCCAAACGCAAGTCTCACGACTGGGCAGAAGACCGCACTCAACGCGTTGCAGACAGCACGCGCAGCTTTCGAGAGTGCTGGTATCGGCGTCTACGTTGCAGAAGTGAACACGTTGCTCGTCGCGATTGATACTTGTCTCGCGGCAATGGTGTAGCCGTATCCCGCACCGCAGACCCATCGAACGCACCTTGCGCCTTATAGCGCCATGGCGAGCCATTACAGACCACACCAGCACAGTCACTCTGTGCAAAGTGTGCACGGCTTACCTGTGTCCAATACCGGGGTTCGCGCAACACAAGAGCAGAAACACACGGATAGGTGAACGGTCGTTCTGAACCCATGGCTCTGTGAGGTCCAAGGGTCAACAGCGGTCACAGTGTTCGGATGTATCCCGCCAGCGGGGAACTGTGACACTTCCCGCGTGTGTGCAGCTCCTGGATACAGCGTTGCTCACTGTTCTGTGACCGGCCCTGGTACACAGCCCTGTGACCAGCCCTGGTCTCGATCCTGGTCACAGCATCTGTTTACAGTTCCGTTATCAGTCTTTGTCTGTCGTTACCATTTTGATAACAGTTGTCTGCGAACAGTCTGGGCACAGCCTTGTGAACAGTCTGTCAGCTATCTCCATTGCTATGAAGGGGGTAGGGGCATCTTATTATCAGGCGGTGAAAATCGTCCAGGACCATCGCCCAGAAACCAACGATCAAAACGCACATTTTCAAAGTGTGTATAGGCAGACACAGTTGTGTGGTAATTTGACCACACTATGACTACAAGATCGACTATAACTCATTGAAACGAAAGAGAGTTAACAGATAGTGAATGACCTGGATTCGAACCTCAATGTGTTGCTGGTGCCCACAAGGCGTCTGAACGTCAAGGAGCGGCGAGTATTCGACCGTGTCCTGTCTGAGTTCGTCCATCTGGGACCGTCCGACGCGGAGCAGCTGACCCAATATGCAGAAGCAGTAGTTCGGTACGAGACGGCCATGAAGGCAGCCAAGAAACATTCCACCGTTTCAATCCCAGTTGTGAACCGAGCAACTGGAAATGTTACCGGGGAGAAGATCGTACGCAACCCGGCATTCGTGACACTCAGGGAAGCGCAGTCGCAGATGAACACCCTGGCGCGTCGTCTGCTCATCGACACCCATAGCGCAGAGAAGCGACAACGGATGCTGACCAAGAAGGCGAGAGCATTAGCAGCAAGCGAGTCCAAGTCTGCTGATGATGCAGCTGCATTGAACGGCGTCACAGAGATTCAGATTGAAGCAGAAATCGTGCGCTTGGCCAAGGTGTATACCCAAGCCACTCCCGATGTCCTGCGGTGTGAAGCTCTCTGGTACCTGACCGTTTTTCTTCCATCGGTGGAAGACGATGACCCCGATTTGGATTACCTGGGTATCGATTTAAGTTCCTTCCGTCGCTAGACCCAATCCCACATTTACAAGTTCTGCACCATTCCTGAGCGCAGTGCGTTCCCTGCGTCCACGACCCGTCACGCGTCAACAACACACATCTGGAGACGAAGTTGATTACAAGAACAGAAGCAGAACGGCGACAAGCAGCACGCTGGAGAGAGCCTAACGCCTATCGAAATATTCAATGGTGGTCTGCCACACCAACACGCGGTGAAAAGTACGAAGTCGTAATCGGGAACAAGTGTCTTGGCTTGTTTGAAACCCTCGAAGACGCGATTGCAGTGAGGGACAAATTCACGAGCCGTCCCGCAATGGAGCACGCAGTCCGATTCGGCGACGCTGCAGCCAAACCCACATACGAAACGAGAGAGACAGCATGACTAAGAAGAAAATTGGCAAGCCACAGGAGCGCAGAGAACTGCGTACAACAATTCTAGGCTCAAGATTGGAAGTCAGAGAGCAGAAGGATGGCAAGAAAAAGCTGCGAGGTTACGCAGTTGTTTTCAATTCGCCTGCGAACATCGGAGGCTCGTTCATAGAGACGATTGCACCAGGGTCGTTCACGAAAACTTTGAGAGAAGACGACCAAATCATGCTTCGCGATCACAAAAGCGAACTATTGCTTGGACGCCGCAGCGCAGGAACTTTGTCTTTGACCCAAGACAAAACCGGCGTGGCATTCGAGGTCACGCTCCCAGACACTGCCCTTGGTCAGGACACATACGAAAACGTCCGACTGGGAAATCTGAAGGGTTGCAGCTTCGGATTTTTTGTTAGAGATGATGAATGGAGCCAAGATGGTTTGGGAAACCTTACTCGAATCATAAAAGACATCCAGTGCTTCGAGGTCACATTGACCGCCATGCCAGCTTACGAGTCCACATCTGTTGACCTCCGAAGTGTTCGCAGCAAGCTGCGCAAGAAGTCCGATGACGACGACCTTGGTCTTCTTGATGATGATAACGACGATGACGACGATGACTCGGACGGGGATGACGACGAACAACGTTGTGATTGCGCCTGCGAAAATTGCCAAGCGGGAAATTGTGATGAATGCACAGATACTGATTGCGATGACGAAGACTGCGCAGACAATGATTGTCCAGCGCAAATAACACGTGCGGCTCATCTGGCATTGCTAACGCGTCGCCTCCGTAGCTAATCCGAACATTTCATTTCTTAATTCCTGGGTCTCGGTGATCGCACCCGAGGTCTATGCCTACACGTGTTTTCAACCCTTAAAGAAAGCAGAATTACATGTCTATTTCGATTTCCGATCTCAACACAAAACGGAACAAATTAATCGCCGACGCTCAAGTCCTGGTGAACGCGGGCAAGGCCGCAACGACAGAGTATCGAGCTTTGATCAAGGAGATTGATTCGACCCAGGAACGAATCGATTTGATGACCCAGGTGGACCGTCGTTTGGGATCATCGGTGCCTGCACAAGTAGCGGTACCAGTCACGCCCGTCCCTAGCGAGTCACAGTCACTGCTGCGTCGTGCAAAGCTGAATTCGGCTTGGCGCTCGTATCTCGCGGGACACTATGACGAACGCATCCAAGAACACCGTGATTTGCTCACCAGCAGCGACGGCGGTGGTGGCGCAGTGGTGCCCGAGGAATTCAGCGGCTTCCTATCAGAAACTCTGAAGCATTACTGCCCTTTCTTTGAGTATGCAAACCTCCGCCAGAGTCCCAACGGGCGGTCAGTCAAGATTTCCCGTGTAAGCGACACCGCAAACGGGCTTACGCTGCTCACCGAAGGCAGTCCAACACCGGTACCAGAAGTTGACCCCACATTTAGCTCGCTGGTCATCTCGACTGATTTGTTCAGCCCGGGGACCATTCGATTCGCGAAAGAATTGGCACAAGATAGCTTCTTCGATCTTGAGAAGGTTCTCACAAATCTGTCATCGAAGCGAATTGGTCGTGGAATTGAGACATTGCTTACCACTGGTCTTGATTCAGCGGGGACAACAACGCCGAACAATCCGGGACTCCTTAACATTGCGCAGACTGCAACGACCACGAGCGCACTCGCTGGTGGTATCGGCTGGCTTGACATCACGAGCACCTTCGACGCTCTTGATGTGGATTATCTCCCTCATGCTGTTTGGTTGATGAGCAGCAAAACTCGGAATTATTTGGCGGGTCTTAAGGACTCGACGGGGCGATCCTACTTTGTGCCCGGTACTGCGAACGGTCTGGATACGCTGTTGGGAAAGCCAATCGTAATCAATAATTCCTTGGTCTCAAACGTCACGACTGCAAACTCGAAGCCCATTTTGTTCGGCTCGTTGTTCGATGCTTTCCAAATCATTTCCAGTGAAGTGCGAGTACAAATTGTTAGCGAACGATTCGCCGAGTTCAACGAATCGGGCTTGATTGTGAGCACTCGTGTTGGAAGTGCGACGTTACAGGCGAATGCGCTGCAAGCACTCAAGCTTGCTGCTTCCTAAAGCGACAAACAAGTTAACAGAGTGACTAAGCAGGGCAGGGTCTTCACTGATCCTGCCCTTTGTGCTTTAGGACCCATATTTGGCGTCGGAAGGGCTTCAGGGTGGGCTACCCCTCACTCACGTCTCACGGACGGCTAAAACGACTCTGAAGTGCCTGTTTCACGCCGTGTCATGAAAGGAATTTTGCATTGAGTATTCAATCACAGGTGATCGTGCCTGAATTTTACACAGCCCAAGTCAAATTGACATCGAAGCTGCGACAACAGTCAAAGCGTGAAGAAATCAAGCTTCAGAAGAAGCGTGAAGCCTGGGTCTTGGCACCGCCCTCGAACATCACGCTCACGCTTCGCAAGGACGCTGGCACGATCCCTGCCGGTCTCGTGTTGAGTGTTCCGCATGAAGCAGGACGCCATCTGCTCCACAGGCGTCTCGCCAAGATCATCGAGCACGATGTGACCGTTGACGCTGTTCTCGACGGCGAAATCGAAGACATCAGTCGAGGCTATGGCAGCGTAAGCAAACTGATTTGCACATCCAGGTGCCGAACCTGGTCTCGGATGTGCGATGCGTAGTGAACTGTAAGTCATAACCAACTAATTGAAAACTATGCACACGAGGGTCTTGCTCCTGATTGGGGCAGGCCCTCTTTTTCGTTGGCCTTCGGGCACACCAACTTAACCAACAACCAAACCAAAGGAGATCAACAGTGGGAAGAAAAATAATTGATTTAACGGGGCGAGTCTTCGGACGTGCAACGGTACTCAAGTAGAGCAGAGAACTACACCAGCGGTGGCAATGTGCGTTGGACTTGTCGCTGCAGCTGCGGCAAACAGTTTGTCACACAAGGTTCAAATCTCAAGAATGGGCACACAAAAAGTTGCGGCTGCTTGAACCGCGAGAGCGCAGCGAAACTGGGCAAAGCAAGCGCGATACATGGTCTGCGGAAAAGCTATTTGTACACGACCTACCATCACGCAAAATATCGTTGCAACAATCCGAAGCATAAAGCATTCAAGTACTACGGTGGCAGAGGCATCGAATTTAGATTTTCTGACGTTGCGCAGTTTGCTGCTGAACTTGGGGAACGTCCAACTCCACAACATTCGATTGACCGCATCGATAACGACGGTCCCTATGCGCCTGGGAATGTGAAGTGGAGTACTCGGAGTGAGCAACAACGCAACAAGCGCAAATATGTGATGACTCCAGCACGTCATCGACAGCTGATAAAAGCTAATGCATCACGATGGGCTAAGAAGCACCTGGAGGCCGCATAAATGAGTACATACGACAAGACAAAGATAGAAAAAATGTGCGCTGCTCACATGGCGAAGAATGCAACCGGCTTCCCTGGTGTTACACGGGTCAAGAACCTGTTCGTTGGCAGAGTGACCATCAATGGCAAGAGGCTTCAATCCCTCGGATATGAAACCCCGGAACAAGCAGCAAAATGGAGAGAAGCGCAGATAGCACACCATAGAGACAAACGGGTGTCCGCATGAGCACGAGCACAGACACCCGCATGCTCTACAGCCGCATCGAAGCAGCGCGTCAACTGTCCATCAGCGTTCGCAGTCTCGATTACCTTATTGCAGGCAAGCAATTGGAAACCCGCCGCATCGGGAAAAAGGTTCTCATTCCTCACGGTTCCTTGACTCGATTCGCGCAGGCAAACCACTATGAATCCCCGAAAGATATGGCAGCTTAGAATGCACCAGACATTTCCATTGAGAAGGTCTGGTGTGTTATCAAGGATTCACTATGCCAGAGAAGACTAAGGGAATCGGTGAGCGTGTACCTGGGTCAGGTGTGTGGTGGGTTCGCTGGACAGACCATCAAGGAAAGCGACATTTGGAGAAGGCAGGACGGCGCAGTGACGCAGTAGCCTTACTGTCCAAGCGTCAGCACGAGAAACTACTTCGTCGCAAACTGCCTGAGAGGCTACAGGGCGGAGCTACCGTCACCTTCGGACAGCTTGCCCAAGATGCACTCGCACACTCAACCGAGGAGAATGGCGAACGCTCCACGAAGGAGCTAGCTCTAAAGCTGGCGGTCATGTCCTCCACCTTCGATGATCGCCCAGCCGAGGGAATCACCAAGCAGGATATTCAGACATGGCTACTTGAGCAGACAGACGAGCGCGAGTGGTCACCGGCTACACGCAACCGATACCAAGCAGCCTTCTCACTCGTCTTTAGGGTTGCCTTAGACAATGAGAAGTTGACGGTCAATCCTGCCTCTCGAATCAAACGGAAGGCGGAGCATAACGACCGTATTCGATTCCTCAGCTACGAAAGAGGAAGCCAAGTTGACTGAGGTGATGAGCCGAGAACTGGCCTCACTATCTACCAGCGGTCGTGATTTCCCTCCACACAGGGATGCGTGCCGGTGAGCAGTTCGGTCTACAGTGGGCCGATGTGTCATTGACAAGGAAATCCATCACCCTGTCGCACACGAAGGCAGGGCGGACCCGCCACGTGCCGTTAAATGCCGTCGCACTCGCTGCATTCAAGACGCTCAAAGCCCACTGGAACTGCATCCGGGCCAGTCTTCCTCTATGCCGATGGAAACCCGCTCCACTCAATTCGTGGTTGGTTTGAGCCAGCGATTGAGAAGGCAGGCTCTGAAGGACTACACGTGGCACTGTAACCGGCACACGTTCGCGTCGCGTTTGGTCATGGCTGGAGTAGACCTCCGCACTGTCGCGCAACTCATGGGTCACAGTACAATTCAGATGACCATGCGATACAGTCACCTCGCCCCGGAGCATACCCAGACAGCGGTTGAGAGGCTTGTATCGTTTGAGCAACTGGTGACTAAATCGGTGACCAGCAAAACGGCCAGAAAGAAGATAGAACGTAAGTTATAGAAAATAAACAGTGCGAAAGTGGCGGAATTGGCAGACGCACCAGACTTAGGATCTGGCGGGGTAACCCATGAGGGTTCGAGTCCCTCCTTTCGCACCATCAACCAGATCTGCTCGACATTACTGAGCACGCGTTCCGCTTCGCCGATAGAGCTGCCGGTTTCTTCCAGAGGCTCATCTGTCCACTGGCCCGCCCGGACAGAGTAAGCTGAAGAAACTATGAGCCCGACTCCGCAACAGCCCCAGATGAATGTCGTTCAGACTCCGGACTACCGAGAGTCCTACGCCAACAGCGTGCAGGTACGCGTAAGCGTGTGGGACTTCTCGCTGGTCTTCGGCCTCGCCTCCAGTGACAGTCCGGACCAGGTGACGATTCGCAATCACCAGGCCATCTTCCTCAGTCCGCAGCAGGCCAAGGCGCTGTGGAATGTGCTCGGACAAAATCTATCGCAATACGAGCAGGCCTTTGGCACGCTGAATCTTGAGCCGCAGAACATGAACTTTCCCCAGGGGCCAGTCAACTAGCTTCATCTGAGGGTTGCGCAGACGGTCCCCGCGCGGCCGCCGATCGGACTCGCGTGGATGGGAACCGGCAGCATCCAAAGAGACAGGTTCATGAACACTCGTTTGCGTCTGAGAAGAATCCTCGTGCCGCGCATGGACGCGCCGTTTCCGCTGTGGATGGTGTTTCCGGTCATCTTTGCGGCGCTGTATGCCAGCCATTTCTCGCTGCTGCGGCTGCCCTACTACTGGGATGAAGCCGGCTATTACGTTCCCGCCGCGTGGGATTTCTTCCGCACCGGATCGCTGATTCCCATCACAACGATGTCAAATGCGCATCCGCCGCTGCCGAGCGTATACCTGGCACTCTGGTGGAAGACTATCCGGCTTCTCACCCGAAGTGACGCGGGAAGGCGTCCTGATTGGTGGCTTCGATTGGGCTGCTTGCGGTTTGGCGACTGGCGCAGCGAGTGGCGGGATCAGGCCAGGTGGCTTTCTGGACAGTCGTACTGACGGCGCTCTATCCAGTCTGGTTTGCGCAAAGCACACTGGCGCAGGCTGACATCTTTGCGGCGGCCTTTACCCTCTGGGGGCTGGTATATGCGTTGCCAGATGGCGATCGCCGGCCGCTGGTTGCCGCTCTGTGGTTCACCGCCGCGAGTGCTCTCGAAAGAAACGGCCATTGCGGTTCCCATGACGCTTGCCGTGATCGCTGTGGTGGAGGGGTTTCGCTCAGCACAGCCGGCAGAGAAGTCGCAGCTGGAAAGAAGCAGCGTGGTTCGCGAGTTGTGCCCTGCCGCTGATCGGCTGGTACGCCTGGCATTACGCCAAAACCGGATTCATCTTCGGCAATCCCGCGTTCCTGAAGTACAACGCCCAGGCCAACCTCGAGCCCACAAGATTCCTCGCGGCATTCGGGCATCGGCTGCTGCACCTCACGGCGCACATGAACATGTTTGTCCCATCGCTGTTGACTATCGCCGCATTGATGCTGAGTCCGCGTCTCGATGCCTCGGGTGACGAGCGGCCCCGCATCACCAAATCGGTTCTATGGCGCATTTTTTTTATTCTCTTCGCGAATGCAGTGCTCTTCAGCGTTTTGGGCGGCGCGCTGCTCACGCGCTACCTGCTGCCGATGTATCCGCTGGTTTTGCTGATCGCGGTATCAACTTTTTCGCGCCGCGTGCCCTATTGGCAGGGGTTGGCGTTGCTGTCGGCGGCTGCGTTTGTCGCCGGCCTGTTCATCAACCCGCCTTATCGCTTTGCGCCAGAAGACAACCTCGAATATGCTCGCGTGATTCGCCTGCACGTGGCCGGTATCGCCCAGCTCAACAAGCGCTTCCCAGGGTCCACAGTGCTTTCTGCATGGCCTGTAACCGACGAGCTGACCAAACCCGAACTCGGCTACGTGAAAACGCCGTATCAGGTTTATCGTCTCGAAGATTTTACCCCAAGCCAGATCGATCGCGCCGCGGACGACCCTGGCGGCTACTCCACCGCTCTCGTCTTCTCGACGAAATACGATCCTCCCTCATTGTTGCTGAGCCTGGGGCCCAAGAGCGAGGTTATCGATCAGCAGTACTTCGGCTTGCACCATGATCTGCCGCCGGAGGCAATCGCTCTGCGTCTGCATGGCACGTTGAACTGGCAGCGTGAAGATCATGCCCAGTGGATTGCCTTGATTCGATTCAACCGGCAGTTTGAAGCCCGAACGCAGTTGCCGGAACCGGTGCGCTGAACCAGTGACACCTTCGGAGCACTGCGAAAGAAGGGCCAAAACACCTATAATCAGGGCTGTCGTGCTCTTCTCTCCTCTATTCCGCAGATGGATGCAGCCGGTGCGCGCATGGGCCGGATTGATATTACTGATGGCCTTGGTGTCTGGTAACCCGGCACACGCACAGGCTACCGCAGACGGAGGGGGCAAACGCGGGCAAGGATCGGATTCTGCTCGTTCTCCCATTCGATAACGGAACGGGGCAGCCGAACCTCGAGTGGATTCGCGATGCCGTGCCTGAAATTCTGGATGCGCGTTTTGCTTCAGCCGGGTTTGCGCCCATGAACAGGGCTGACCGAATGTATGCGCTCGATCACCTGGGCTTGCCGCAGCAGTTTCAGCCCTCGCGGGCCAGCGCCCTTAAACTGGCGCAGACGCTCGACGTTGACTCCATCATCGTAGGCAGCTATCAGATGGAGGGCACGGGTATTGTGGCCGAGGCGCGCGTGCTGGACGTAGCGCACCTGCGGATGAGCGACGCTGTAATGGCTCGCGGTGAGATGCACGACCTTGTCGCCATCTTCGATTCGCTCTCGTGGCGGCTCACCCGGATCATGGATCCCGGATTCAACGTGGCGCAGGATACGTTTCTCGCTGCCGGCGCAAATTTGCGACTGGATTCCTTTGAACAGTACATTCGCGGGATATCTGAGCCAGATCAGCAGGAGCGCGAGCGGCACCTGAAGCAGGCCGTTGTCCTGAGCCCGAATTACAGTCCTGCGTGGATGGCGCTCGGACGCGAGGATTTCAACGGACAGCAGTATGAGGAAGCAGCGGCCGCCTTTGCCAAGGTGAGCCCCAACGATCCGGATGCCCTGGAAGCCGGATTCTACCGCGGGCTTTCTCTGCTCTACTTTGGCTCGTATGCGCAGGCACAGGAATCATTCGCCGGGGTGGCGCGTGAACTACCCCTGGCCGAGGTGCTGAACAACGAGGGCGTCGCAGTTAGCCGTCAGGACCATGACGGCACAGGTCTCTTCGTACAGGCAGCTGCCGCCGACCCGAACGATGCCGACTACCATTTCAATCTGGCCGTCAGTCTCAAGCGTCATGGCTCGGAGGCAAATGCCCTCAATGAACTGAATCAATGCCTGAAACTCCGACCGAGCGATACTGAAGCGCAGCAATTGCTCGCGGCTTGGAAGACTCCGAACTCCGCCGACGCCGATGATGCTGCCGAACCGCTGGAGCGCATTGTGCGCACCTTCGATGCGGGCGCATTCAAGCAGGCGGCGCTGATGATGGACCAGGTGGAAGCAACCCGACTGGCCGCGCTTTCGCCGCATGACCGGGCCTTGAAACTTACCGGCCGGGCAAAAGACTATTTCAATCGCGGCCTCCTGCTTGAAGCAGAGCGTTTGTATCAATCGGCCGAGGCAGGACGACGGGTCGCTGGCTGAAGCGCATGCGGGCCTGGCCGCCGTGCGCGAACGGACCGGCGATGTGGCGGCCGCCCGGAGAGAGGCTAATGCGGCCCTGAAACTTTCGCCTTCATTGGATGCCTATCTTGTATTGGGTCGCCTCGATATGGCAGCCAATCACATGGACGACGCCAACAAGGATGTTGGAGAGGCGCTGAAGATCGATCCCGGTAGTGCGAACGCAAAAGAACTGAACCGGGAAATCGAAGCGCGAACCGAGAAGAAACCGTAGCGATTGGAGCGAGCCATGCCCGAGCAAGCGCGTGGATTCAAGTTCCGCAAAATGTTCGGCCTGATTGCAACGATCGGGCTGGTTTGTTTGTGTGCGCGGACCGTAAGCGCCCAGCGACCTGTTGTCGAGAAGCTGGCTCTCGACGAGACAATTCAACCCGTCAGCGCCGGGCTGCTCGATCGAGCTATCGCGCGCGCAAATAGGCAGGGCGCGTCCGCTCTACTGATCGAGATGAATACGCCGGGCGGTCTTGTCGATTCCATGCGCACGATGGCGGGCGCGATCCTCAGTTCGCGCGTGCCGGTGATCGTCTATGTTGCCCCGGCGGGTGCGCGTGCCGGGTCGGCGGGTTTCTTTCTGCTCGAGGCGGCAGACATCGCGGCCATGGCGCCCGGAACCAATGCCGGCGCGGCGCACGTGGTCTTCGAGGGTGGCAAACCTGACGAGACACTGAGTCAGAAGATCGAGAACGATGCGGAAGCGTTTCATGCGCTCGTATGTCACCAAGCGCAATCGCAACACCGATGCAGCCATTGCCGCGGTCGCCTCGTCGCACTCCTATACCGCGGAGGAGGCGCTGAATCAGCACCTCATCGATGTGATTGCCGCGAATGACGCGGAATTGCTGGACGCCATCGATGGCCGCCAGATCACGCGCATGGACGGCAGCAAGCTGACTCTGCACACGAAGAACGCGATCGTCGAAGTCGTACAGCCGACCGTGCGCGAGGATCTGCTGGGATGGCTCGTGAATCCCAACATCGCTCTGCTGCTGCTTGTAGGCGGAGCACTGCTGATCTACCTCGAATTCAACACGCCGGGAACCATCGTGCCGGGAGCGCTGGGCACGCTGATGGTGCTGCTGGGCATCTTTGCGCTGGATCTGCTGCCCATTCGCTTCACCGCAGTTCTGCTGCTGGTGGCAGCGTTTGCTCTGATGCTGCTCGAGGCGAAGTTTGGCGGTCATGGCGTGCTTGCGGTCGCCGGAATTGTCTGCCTGACGTTCGGAATGCTGACGCTGATTGCCGCGCCCATTCCTGAGTTGCGCATCAATCCGTGGGTTGCGATCGGGGTGAGCCTGGGATTCGGAAGCATCACGGTGTTCCTGGTGCGACTGGCTCTGCGCGCGCGACGCCTGAAGGCCCGACTGGGCGCCGATGCGCTGATCGGCAGCGAGGCGTCGGCGATGGAGCCGCTTGCTCCCGAAGGCCATGTGCTTGTGGAAGGCGAGATCTGGCGGGCGGTGGCCAGCGAGCCGGTCCCTGCAGGAGCGAAACTGCGCGTGGTGGGGCACGAGCAGTACTTGCTTCGTGTTGCTCCGGCTGAGTCGGCGCGCAACGCCGCGCACCGCAGCTTGAATCGATGCGGGAGTACAATCCGTGCTGAATGGGGGAAGCTCTATGCCCGACGTGTCTGATTCCAATTCTGATCGCTATCGCCATCGTCGCCCTGTATCTCATCAATTCCATCAAGATTCTGCGTGACTACGAGCGCGCCGTCATTTTCCGGCTGGGCCGCGCCCTGCCGTCGCCCAAAGGTCCTGGAATCATCCTGGTCTTCAGGCCTTTCGACCAGATGGTGCGCATCTCCCTGCGCCAGGAGGTGCTGGAAGTTCCGGCACAGGACGTAATCACGCGCGACAACGTGACGTTGAAAGTGAATGCGGTGGTCACGCTGTATGTCGTTGATCCCAATGGCGCCGCCATCAAGGTAGCCAACTATGTCTACCAGACATCGCAATTTGCGCAGACTACGCTTGCGTTCAGTGCTGGGCGAGGTGGAACTGGACGAGTTGCTCAGCCATCGCGACAAACTGAATCTCAAGATCCAGACCATCATCGACCAGCGGACAGAGCCGTTCGGCGTGAAGGTGATTTCGGTCGAAGTGAAGCAGGTGGACCTGCCGGAGCAGATGCTGCGCGCCATGGCGAAGCAGGCCGAAGCAGAGCGCGAGAAGCGTTCGAAGATCATCCACGCCGAAGGCGAGTTCAACGCCGCGCAAAAGCTGGTGGATGCGGCCGCCCTGCTGGCGACGCAGCCCATGACACTGCAGTTGCGCTATCTGCAAACGCTCACCGAAATCGGCGTTGAGAAGAACACGACCATCGTCTTCCCGCTGCCGATGGAGCTGCTTTCGATGCTGAACAAGCTCACGCCAGGTTCGAAGCCCCCGGTGGAGAAGCCTGCGGGCGAGAGCGCGTAAGAGTTGAGTCAGATAGAACGACTCACGGATTCAAGGGCGAGGAATGATTCGAGACTTTAGCAAGGAAGAATTGGAAGCCGCCGAGAGCAGCCACGACACCGAACTCACGCTCGGCGGCGGCATGCTTCCTTGCTCTCGGACTCGGACTTCTCGTGTTGTGCGCAGTCTGCTTCGGTGCTCGGATATTTGGTAGGACATCGCGGTTTGTTAGAGTCGGCAACGGTGGTATCGCCCGCAGATTTGAAATCGTCCTCTCGGTCCCAGTCGGCTCAGGTTCGAAACCCGGGGCGGCTGGGCAGGCGCCGGCTCGCCCTCAGACACAGGCAGCGGTTGACGTCTCCGGCAATTCATCCGGCAGCTCGACGCCGCCCGCGCAAGCTGTCCCCGCGGCTGCCGGCGGAAGCGCAGACTCAGCTCAGCCCCAGGTCAAGCCTGCTCTTGATGCACAGGTTAGGCCCTGGATCTCCGGCCAAACTATCGGCGGCGCAGCCCGCTTCCAGCGCTCCAGGTGCAACCGGCGATGGCGCAGGTACAGGGATGGATGGTGCAGATTGCTGCAGTTTCGCATCCTGAAGATGCAGAGGTGCTTGTGAATGCGCTGCGCAAGCGCGGCTACGCGGTCACGGCTCGTCGTGATGTCGGTGACAGTCTCATCCACGTGCAGACCGGGCCATTTGCGAATCGCAACGATGCGAACGCGATGCGGCAGAAGCTGCTCAACGACGGCTACAACGCGATTGTGCAGTAAACCGACAGCTTAGACCCTCATCCACTCCGGCAAGCCCGACGCGATCGCGGCGCGAACCGCAGCCATCAGATCTTCGCGCGTCTCATAGTCGGCGGGATTGATGGGTGCGTGAAAGGTGATGTGCGCCGTTCCGGGGCGAATGCGCAAGCTGCCCTTCGACATCATTGTCTCTGTGCCCCAGATCGAAACCGGAATGCATGGCGCCCCGGTTTCCTTTGCCAGGTAGAACGGCCCTTTCTTGAACGGCAGCAAGCGGCCGTCTTTCGAGCGCGTTCCTTCGACGAACGTGGTGATGTGCACGCCTTTTGCGAGCACGCGACGCGCAGCAGCGATGCTCTCCTGCGCGCTCTCCCTTCGGCCGTCGCGGTCGACGGGAATGAACTCGCCTTGCCGAAATGCCCAGCCGAGCACCGGTACGTGCATCAGCGATCGTTTCAGGAACGCTGATGTTCGCCCGGGAATATTTGGAATGAGCGCCGGCGGATCCAGATTCGAAACGTGATTCGCCATGAATATGCACGCAGTGTTCGCCGGAACCAGTTCGCGGCCCGTCACCTCGACCCGAATGCGCGCGAGGAAATACCCCGTCCGGACAATCATCTGGGTCACGTTGTAAAGCGGCAGCACGTTGCCCGTGATCATCGACCAGGGAATGAAAATGATCGCCGCAGGAATCCCAAGAATAATAAACGTGATGAACAACAGCAGTGAGTAGATCATGACGGGCTCTCGCGATCAGTTCTGACGGGCTCTGAGCCGCGCAGGAAGTTTTTCATAGATGCCGTCGAAGCCGCCATTCGACAGGATAGCGACCACGTCGCCCGACTTGAGATTTGGCGCGAGGCTCTCGACAATTTCGGTCGCATCTGGATGCAGTTCTGCAGGTGTTCCCGCTGCGTTCAGAGCGATAACGACATCTTCAGGATGCAGCCGCTCCGTATCGGGGATGCGCTGCTGCTGATATACACCGGCAAGAATCACGCGATCGGCCATGCGCAGGCTTTCAACGAGATCGTTTTCGAGCACCTTGCGCCGCAGCGTATTCGACCGCGGCTCCAGCACGGCCCAGAGGCGCGAATCGGGATAAACGGAACGCAGTGCGCGCAGAGTCTCGCGGATCGCCGTGGGATGATGCGCGAAGTCATCAATAATCGTGATCCCTCGAATCACCTCCCGAACCTCCAGCCGGCGCTTGACGCTCTTGAAGCTGCCCAGCGCAGTGCGGATTGCCTCTTTGCTGATGCCCTGGCCCGCTGCCAGAGCCGCTGCTGCCGTAGCGTTCAATGCGTTATGTTCGCCCGCAAGCTGCATGGCCAATTCCGACCATAATTCGCCGTTACGCCATACCTCCCATTGTGTCTTGCCATCCGTGTGCCGCAGGTTGCGAATCTGCCAGTCGGATTCAGGTTTGAAGCCGTAGCGTTCCACGCGGCAGAATGCTTTACCGATGCACTCGGTAACATTTTCGCTGCCGTCAAAGGCGACAAGCAAGCCGCGCCGCGGCACAAGATTGACGAGCCGCTTGAATGCGACCTTCACCGCTTCGAGATCGGCGTAAATGTCGGCATGGTCAAACTCAACGTGCGTAAGGATCAGAGCATCAGGGAAGTAATGCAGAAACTTCGGCCCCTTATCGAAGAATGCTGTGTCGTATTCGTCACCTTCGATAATGAAAGTGCGCGTTGGGCGAAGCTGGAAGCTGGTGCCGAAGTTCTCCGCCACCCCGCCGATCAGAAACGATGGCTCAAGCGCTGCGTTCTCGTGCGACGCGACCTGGTAAATCCACGCCAGCATGCTGGTCGTCGTCGTCTTGCCGTGCGTGCCCGCAACAACAAGCGATTCGCGGCCCTTGAGGAATTCCTCGCGTACAAGAGCGGCCATCGAAGTGAACGGCAAGCGCTCATCCAGCACTCGCTCCACCTCGGGATTGCCGCGCGAAAGTGCGTTGCCGATGACAACCAGGTCCGGCGCGGGATCAAGATTCGATTCGGAGTAAGGCTCGAGCACCGGAATGCCGAGCGAGCAGAGCAGGTCGCTCATCGGCGGATACGCAGCTTTGTCGGAACCAGTGATGCGATGTCCCTGCAATTGAAGCAGCCCGGCAAGAGATGCCATGGCCGTACCGCAAATGCCGCTGAGATGAATGTGCTTGCGCGAGGAAGTCATGGCCTCACCGCCGGCTCCAGGAGATCAAGACGCGCTTCATCGCCAGCTCGCAATTCCGCTTCGATACCGAAGGTCAAGGTGACGTTCTGTCGCGACACGTGGCCGCTGCGCAATCCGAAAGCGATCGGAATATCAAGACCGTCGAGCGCGGAGATGATTGCGTCTTCCACCAGATTCTCCGGCGCGCCGGGTGAAGTGCAGTCGAGCATCTCGCCGAAAACGATGCCGCGCACGCCATTTAGCTTGCCTGCTTGCCGCATCTGCCAGAGCATCCGATCAACCTGATAAGGCTGCGCGCCTACATCTTCGATAAACAGCAGCTTGTTCTCAGTCGCAGGCTCCCACTTTGTTCCAATCAACGAGACAAGAATGCTGAGGCACCCGCCGTAGAGCGTGCCGCGCACCGCACCGGGTTTCAAGGTGCGCAGACCTTCCGCGCTCCCCACGGAGTACGGATCGGCCGGCGAGCGCCGACTGCAAGCTTTCGAGATGCACACCGTCTTCAAGATAAAAATCCGCAGCTACCATCGGGCCGTGAAATGCAGGAAGTCCGAGTTGGTCCAGCAGATGAAGCTGTAATCCCGTCATGTCGCTGTAGGCAAGGAACGGCTTCGGATGTTGCCTGATAAGCTCGAGATCAATCTCATCGAGCAGGTAGTTCGATCCATAGCCGCCGCGTACCGCTGCCACCACATGCGTTTCAGGATTCGCGAAAGCTGCGTGGAGATCTTCAATCCGCTGCCGGGGCGAGCCTGCGAAAAACAGCGGACCGCGTGTCTGCGTGTTTGACCCGGGAATCGGCGAGTATCCAAGCAGGCGAAGCCGTTCCATACCCTGATCGACCCGCTCAGGAATTGCGAAAGAAGCCGGCGAAATCACGCTTACTCCCGCGCCCGGCTCGATCGGGCTCAGAGACATCAGCGGCTTTGATTGGGCAGTCATCGGCACCACGCCTCACCACGCGCGATTAGCGTCGCCGGTCCAGTAAGTTCCAACTCACTGCCATGGCCGTCCCATCTCACTGTCTGCGCCCCGCCCGGTGCCACGACGCGCAAGGGCGACATGCACCGATGAAAGGCAATGGCTGCAGTTGCAGATGCTGACGTGCCCGTCCCCGACGATGTGGTTGGACCGACTGCCGCGTTCGAAGATGCGAATCTCAATTTCGTTGGGGCTCACGATGCGCACAAACTCGACGTTGGTCTGGTGCAGAAAATCAGAGTGCGTGCAGATTTGCGATCCAATCTCCTGCCACGCAGTCCCGGCGACTGAAAAATCCGGGTTATCGATAGCGATCACAAAATGCGGATTTCCCGTGGAGACGGCTATGCCCTCGACGGAATGGCCGTCGGCCAGGTTCACCGTCTTGCGTGCAGCGCTGGGAATTCCCATGCCCGTGGTGACTTCGACAGAGTAGCCGCGATCCGGCTGCACGCCGTTGATATGGCATATCCGCAGGCCGGCATCCGTCTCGATGCGTAACTCATCCCCCGCCCTTGCGCCGATCATTGAGCTCATCCATGCTGCTACGCAGCGGGTTCCGTTGCCGCTGATCTCCGCAATCGAACCATCCGCATTATGCAAGCGAATGCGTCCTGACTTGGAACCGGTCCAGGCGAAGAACTCCACGCCGTCTGCACCTACGCCAGTATTCCGCGCGCAGAGTTGCCGGCTTAGATCAGCCCAATCGCGCTTGGCCGCGGCATCTTCCGTCACAATCAGAAAATCGTTGCCGCATGCGTGCGCCTTTGTAAAGGGAATCAATCTTCCTCCGGATCGCGGAAGTTGAGCAGTGAGGCGATAGCGGATTCTGAGAGAAGCCTTCCGTGCAACCGCTCGTGCTGCTTTTTGGTTGCGGTTATGGTGAAGCTCACGCGCTGCAGATCGCCGATCGCGTCTGTAGCAAAGTCCGCCAGTCGCTCGCCCGCCTTGTCCATGGCGTCGAGAATGGAGCGAAGCATCACGGTCTGATCGGCTCCGCGCGCTTCATAAATGAGCGAATAGATTTTGATGCTGGCGCTGCGTTCGAGAAAACCTACCAATTCGAGCGCGACAATTGCGATGACAGTGGCGATTGCTGCAGCGGCCAAGAGTCCGGCGCCACATGCCATCCCGATGGATGCGACTACCCACACGCTGGCAGCGGTTGTGAGCCCACTGATGCGGCTGCGGTTATGAAGAATCAGACCCGCGCCGAGGAAGCCAATGCCTTGCACGATGTTCGAGGCCACCTGACCCTTGTTCGTACCTCCTTCTCCGGCCAGCACGGCCGAGAGGAGTGTGAAGAACGCCGCGCCCAGGCAGATCAGCAGGTTGGTGCGCACACCTGCTGATCTGCCTTTGTACTCGCGCTCCAACCCGACTAAAGCACCCAACGCAGATGCGGCAAGGAGACGAGGGATAGCGCCATTCAACACTCCGACCTGCTGAAGCCAGTTGAAGTTGAACGGCTCCGAAACGTTGGCCAATATCGTGCACATGGCTATCACCTTGGCTGATGCTATCACCGCTCAACAGCTTTCGAGCCGGGCGGGGTATCGGAGACGTAAACCGTACCGGAGTTTTGTCCCGGAGCGTCAAAACGTCGAATCATTTTGAGCGCTTCAGGATGGGCCTTCACCGCTTCGTCGATCTCATCGCCGTCGAAGGCAAGCACAATGGCTGCGTGCGTGGCGGGTGCAGCCAGAGCATCGGAGAAATACTCCTTGTCGCTCTCATTGATCGTCTGCCGCAGTGGGATTCCCGCCAACGCGACCAGATTTGGATACACCGAAGTGTCCATCAAGACAATCCCGCCCGGACGACTTGCCAGCAGCGAGCGCAGCACCGGCGGTATCTCGATCTCGAACTTGCGCCGCGACTCGATGTTCTTGGTGCCCTCCACGTAGGTCAAAGGATGATCACGAAGCACCGCCCATGCATTGATGGCTACGATCGAGTAGAGAGCCGCCAGCAGCGAATAGCGTCGAACTCCTCTTGAACTCTCTGGCAACTGCAATTGCAAATTGCGTCACAAAACCGAGTCCAAGTGCAAATGCGGGCAGCATCTCCGTGCCATAGCGCGTGTTGTACCAGGAGTGCGGCCACCAGACCGGAAGAAAAATCGGCACCGAACCGAACGCGATTGAGTACGCGTAGAAGGGGACTGGCAGCCACAGCAGTAATGTCCAATTGAATGCGCGCCGACGCGTGGTAAGCCATCCCCACGCGGTGCCCAACAGCGTGAGACCGAGCATGAAGTTGCCCCACGATTCCGGCGCGGCAACCATCTCGGCGCACTTCACAAAAAAGAGAAGCGAAACCCAGGGATTGTGCCAGCCCGGGTGCGGCGGTCCTGAGCCGGGCGACGCCGTACGTTGCTCGATCGCAGCTGCAGAGTAGGGACCACGCGCGAAGTACGAGCCAGTCTCCAAAGTAAAAAGCGTTATATGCAAACCAAAGCAAGGGCGCGACAACTACGGCTGCACTTGCGATCCAGAAGATGCGGGATCGAAGTGTGCTCGTTGCGAAGCTGTACGACGCCGACAGAAGTCCACGCGAGGAGTGCCAGGATCCAGCCGTCGTAGCGCGTGAAAACAGCAGCAATCAGAACCAGCGCGATGTATCGCAACAGCCGCGCAGCACGCGGCGGATCATTATTCAGGGCTCCGCGCCACTCGACCAGCCACACAGCGAGCCAGACCATCTGGCAAAGGAACAGGGGTTCCGTCATCGCCGTGGTCTGCAGATAGAGGAGATTCGGATTCAAGGCAAAAAACGCTAGCGCCACGACCGCTGCGGATGGACATAGCCAATGGCGTGCAAGGCGATAGATTCCGGCGCACGCGGCGATATAGGCTAGCGCCGACGGAATCATTCCCGCAATGCCATTGGCCCACCATGCGTAGACCGCAACAAGTGGGATCAGCAGCAAATGCGGAAAAGGCAGCCACACCGAACCAAGTTGCGACAATCCCGGCCGATGCGAATCAAAAACGCGCCGCGCAATATGCAGGTGTGCGACGGCGTCTCCATAATTCAGCATCGCGTCGTGACGCCAACTCCACATGCTCGCGAGAGCGGACGCAGATACCACAGACGCCACCACCACCAGCCACTCATTGCGGCTGATAGGGCGGCGAATCGGTTCTTCAGTCAAGGTGCGTCAACTCGCGGAACAGCCGGAAGCGGTGGTCGATCTCCTCGCGTGTCAGTTGCTGCAAGCGCTCTGTGCCGAAGCGCTCCACCACGAATGAACCCATTACGCTTCCATAGAACATCGCGTACCGGAACGATTGCGGAGTCAGCTCCTTCTGCGAGGCGAGATAGCCGAAGAATCCTCCGGCAAAGCTGTCGCCTGCGCCTGTGGGGTCTACGACCTCCTCCAGTGGAAGCGCCGGAACGTGAAAAGCACGGTGCGCAACCCGCTCTGCCCCATCCGCTTTCTTTGGTGCGAAGAACGCGGTCGCGCCATACTCGCCGTGCTTTACCACGAGAATCTTCGGTCCCATCTCGAAGATTTTGCCTGCCGCCAGCGCAATGCTGCGGATGCCAGTCAGCATACGCGTTTCCGTGTCGTTGATCAGCAGCACATCGAGGCCCTTCAGGACCTCGAGAAGCGCGGGCTTGTGGTCCTTGATCCAGTAATTCATAGTGTCGCCGCCAACCAGCTTGGCGTTCGGCATGGCCTCGCGCACCCGCCGCTGAAGCACCGGATCGATGTTGGCGAGAAAGAGGAATTGCGAATCGTGATAAGCCTCTGGAATCCTGGGCTCGAATCCGGCGAAGACATTGAGCTCCGTGTTGTGCGTCTTCGCTTCATTCAGGTTCTCGAGATACGAGCCTTCCCAGAAGAAGCTCTTGCCCGGCGCGTGCTGAATGCCGGTCGTATCGATCTTGTGCGTATCGAAGACGGCCTGTTCGGCGGCGCCGAAGTCTTCTCCGACGACTGCGATCACGCGCACATCGGTGAAGAAACTCGCAGACAGTGAAAAGTAGGTTGCAGCTCCAGCCAGGCAGCGTTCTCTGCGTCCGGCGGGAGTCTCGACAGTGTCAAATGCGACGCTGCCCACAACAGTAATAGCCATGCGTGTCCTCTCTAGATTCATTTAGTGGATGAAGATCTTGGCGCTACCAGCCGTGATATTTGCCGAAGAGCAGCTTCAGTCTTTCTTTCGCCGCCTGTGGAATCGCATCGGGCTGCGTGAGCACGGCAAATTTAGCCGCTGAGGCACACGCGCAGTTCCGTTCCGCAGGCATTGCGGCAACGGCTGCCTTCACAACCTTGCATGCGTTCTCCGCGTTCTGATGCAGCACGGCGACAATCTCTTCGATGGTGACCGCATCATGACCCTCGCGCCAGCAATCGTAGTCAGTAACCATGGCTACTGTCGCATAGCATGTCTCCGCCTCGCGCGCGAGTTTGGCTTCCTGCAGGTTGGTCATGCCAATCACATCAGCGCCCCAACTCCGGTAGAGATTCGATTCAGCCTTGGTGGAAAACTGCGGTCCCTCCATGCACACGTAGGTGCCGCCTAATTTGCCCACCACTCCCACGCTCTTGCAGGCCTGTTCGGCCGCGTTGGCGACAGTCGAGCACACAGGATCGCCAAACGCGACATGGCCGACAATGCCCTCGCCAAAGAATGTCGAGATGCGATGAAACGTGCGATCGATGAACTGGTCGGGAATCACGAAATCAGTAGGTTTGTGCTCTTCTTTGAGCGAGCCGACGGCCGAGACGGACAGGATGCGCTCGACTCCGAGCTTCTTGAACGCGTAAATATTGGCGCGGAAGTTCAACTCGGATGGAAGAATCCGGTGTCCGCGACCGTGGCGCGCGAGGAAAGCGACTCTATGGCCTTCCAGTTCGCCGAGTACGAAAGGGTCTGAAGGATCGCCAAATGGCGTTTCGACGCGTTCTTGGTGGACGTTGGTAAATCCGGGCATCGAGTAAAGTCCACTGCCGCCTATAATCCCGATCTCTGCCTGAGGCAATGCCGCTCCGATCAACAGGCGATTCGACTGCCTGTTTGATTGATTCAACAAACATCTCAGTATAAAGGTCGAGATTGGCGCAGCCTACCAGACCCGGACGGTCGCGCACCCAGTGGTATATGCCGGAAGTCAGGCAGTCACGGCTTGACCGACGGTTTCGCGGATGCGATTATCTGCCGTGTCCCGCACCGCCCATCCGGCAATCAGCAGGCTCGGCGAGAGTGTCGGTCGCGCATTTCCCAACTCCCCAAGCGTGGTGTGCTGCACCTGCTGCCCCGGCTGCGCAGCACGAGACACAATTGCGCACGGGAAATCAGCCGGCAGGCCTTCCTGCAGCCATTCCAGCGCAAGCAACCCGAGGTCCCGGCCCGGCATGTAGACCACGCGAGTTGCATCTTCAAGTTCCGGAACCGGCGCGTGATTGTGAGATTGCGCATGATGGCCGGTCGAAAAGATCACGTTGGATGCCGCATTTCGATCAGTAAGCGAGCAGGGAATTGCCGCCGCCGCCGCAAAAGCAGCCGTGATTCCGGGCACGACCTCGAAGGTTACACCAGCCTCAGTCAGCGCTGCCATTTCTTCTGCCGCACGCCCAAAGATGAGCGGGTCGCCGCTCTTCAGACGCACCACGCGCCGGCCTGCGCCGGCATTCGCAATCATCAACGCATGAATCTCTTCCTGCGTGATGTTCTTCGTTCCGCAGCGCTTGCCGACGTTCACCACTTCTGAATCCGGCCTTGAGAGCTCGAGAATGGATTGGGGAACAAGGTCGTCATGCAGGATTACATCGGCCGATTGAATCAGCCTCAGCGCTTTGATTGTCAGCAGTTCCGGATCGCCAGGGCCCGCACCAACAAGAAAAACTCTGCCTTTGTCCGTGTCGTTGTAGCCTTTCTGTGGCGAACCAGCGGGAATTTGAGAACGGTTCGCGTCCGACTGGAAGAACTCCCGTTGAGCCAGCCGGTGTAGCAGGGCCTTGCGATTATCGCCCGGTGGATAGGCAGTCAGAATTTCGCGTCGAAGCTGACCAATATCCTTCAGCCAGAGCCCGAGGTCTTCGGCCAGCAACTCGTCAATTTCGTGCCGAAGCCGTTGAGCCACAGCCGGACTCTCGCCTGCGGTGGAGATCGCAATCTGCAGATCGCCGCGCCGCACCACAGATCCGAAGTAGAAGTCGCAATGCGGCGGATCATCCACGCTGTTGACGAGAATCCCGCGCTGGACCGCTTCGCGATAGACCGCCGCATTTACTTCCGGGTCATCCGTCGCGGCGATTGCAACAAAATTGCCTTCGAGGTCGGCCGGAACGAACAGCCGCTTTATCCATTCAAGCTTGCCCTCGCCGGCTAATTGCTGAATCTCAGCTTTAGCCTCCGGCGCAATCACGCGCAGGCGAATACCGGTAGTCAGCAAGGTTTGGACCTTTTCCAGTGCCACATTGCCGGCGCCTACCAGCAGTCCTTGTCGGCCATCGAGTTTTAGAAAAATCGGCAACAAACTCATGGTGTCCTCACTCTGCAACTGCGTGGGGCACGCGGCCAGTGGGTAGATCGCGTTCTACCGGCGAAAGAACCTCTCCAGCAAGAAAGCGCGCAACTCGTCGTTCGTATGCCGGGCGAACCACGCGCGCAAGTTCTCCTCACCATCGCGAGTTGCCAGATATTCGCGAAGCAGCCGTGCTATTGCTTCAGGAACCAGGACGGCAGGCGCACGATAGCCAACCGGCCGCGCAATTCCCGCATGCTGTCCAACCGACCCGCCGAGGCAGAAGTAGTAAGCGTCCACGAGCTTGCCTTCGTGCTTGATCTTCTTGCCCTCGATGCCGATATCCGCAATCCAATGCTGTCCGCAGCCATTCGGGCAACCAGTTACGTGCAATCGCAACTGCTGATCAAACTGCGGAACCCGCTCTTCCAGTTCGTCCACCAGCCAGCGCGTGAATCCCTTCGTCTCCGTGATCGCAAGCTTGCAGAATTCTGTTCCCGTGCAGGCGACAGCTCCGCGCCAGAATGGCGAACCCTCAACGTGAAGACCGATCGCGCCAAGTTCGCGGACTAGTTCCGGCGCCTTCTCGTTCGGCACATCGATGAACAGCAGGTTTTGTGAGACAGTAGCGCGCAGGGCGCCGCTGCCATACTTATCCGCCAAGTCGGCTGCAGCTTCCAGTTGCTCCCCAGTCAGCCGGCCGCGCAGCACGGACGCTCCCACGTAGCTCAGACCCGGCTGCCGCTGCCGGTGAATGCCCACGTGGTCGCGAAGCGTCTCGTCGGGTACCTCCTCAGCCACGCCGGGCTGCAGCGTGAAGTCCAGCCGCGACTGAAGCTCCGTCAGGAATCGTTCGGCGGTCCATCCCTCTTTCATGAAGAGATACTTGAGCCGGGCGCGCTCGCGGCTCTCGCGCAGTACCTGCTGATCGCGAAAGATCTCCGCGATCGCCTTGCACGACAGCGACAGCCTGCTCGGGAAGAACAAACGCATCGAGGCGAACCGCAAGGTGCGGCTCGTTGGAGAGTCCGCCACCCACGCGCACCGAGAATCCAACCTGACCGTTGTGCTTCACCGGCGTGAGCGCGATGTCGTTGATCTCGGGATAGGTGCACCACGTAGGGCATCCCGTACAGAGATCTTGAATTTGCGCGGCAGATTGTAGAAGTCCGGATTCGCCGTCAGCAGATGCGCAATCTCAAGCGCGATCGGCGAGGCATCGAGGATCTCATCGTGCGCCACGCCGGCCAGCGGGCATCCGGTCACGTTGCGCACCACGTCGCCGCAAGCGCCCTTCGGCGAAAGGCCGATTGCGTCGAGCGCATCCACTACCTCCGGCAGCGACTCAATCGTCAGCCAATGCAGCTGAATATTCTGGCGAACGGTAATGTCGGCCAGGTTGCGGGCGTACTTCCGCGTGATGCCGCCGATCGCGCGCAGCTGGCTCGAAGAAATAATGCCGTTCGGGATGCCGATGCGCATCATGAAATAGTCGGAAGCCAGGCCCTCGCCGCCTTTGCCGCCGGTGGCGCCCACGCCATCGCCCTGCGTGTAAATGCCCCACCACTTGAAGTACGTGCCGGCCCACTCGGGGACGACGCTGGAGCGTCCCGCGCGCGCAAATTCACGCACCTCGTCAAATGCTTCCCAGGGATTCTTGGCGCGCTTCAGGCGTTCGGCGCGCTGGGCCTTCGTCTCTTTTGCTTGAACAATGCTTCGGTCATATGTCCTCGTCGAGGGGATTCGCGAGAAACAGAAAGCCCGCGGCAGCTTAAGGCTGGGTCGCGGGCTTTCAGGAAACCTTGAAATTGAAAATGGCTTTTCGGAGTCAAGTCACCTGTGCGCGCGAGGCGTCAGTACAGCGCCGACAACAGGTCCGAAGGTCCATACAGAGATACTCGCAGGATGTTTGCGAAATTGCAACTCTTACGTGGCAAGTCTCGGTCGATCGCCCGTCCTGGAATACGATCGCGCGCCAACATCTCCCCGAATCTCCTTTCGTTTCTGCGGGGTCATACCTGAATGGCAACGAAACATCGCAGCATGATTCTTCCTTGATAAGCGCTTCCTGGCGTTCAGGCCACGCCCTATCGCGCTCGCAGCATCAAACCCAAACAGAATGACCCGCATGGTTGGAGCCGACCGGGGAGCAAATTATCATGAAAATCGCGCAAGTTGCGCCCTTATACGAAAGTGTGCCCCCCAAGCTCTACGGCGGCACAGAACGAGTGGTCTCATATATCACGGAAGAGCTGGTAAAGCTGGGACATGAAGTAACCCTTTATGCCAGTGGAGACTCGAAAACCTCGGCGCGCCTGCGGTCCGTATGCGATCGCGCACTTCGACTTGACGGAGGGAAGCTGCTTTCGCCACTCGCTCATCATCTGAATCTCATCGAAACCGTCGCCCAGGAAGCGGACGAATTCGACGTGGTGCACTTTCACCTCGACTATCTGCCTTTTTCGCAAATTCGACGGCTCGAAATTCCTGCTGTCACCACTCTTCACGGCCGGCTTGATATTCCCGATCTCTACCCTCTTTTTCGAGAATTCGACGATATGCGCCTGATTTCCATCTCGGATGCCCAACGCGCTCCAATGCCATGGGCGAGTTGGCTCACCACGGTTCACCATGGAATTCCGGAGAATCTCTATGGGCCGCGCTTCTCATCGGGAGATTACCTGGCTTTTCTGGGTCGAATCTCACCGGAGAAAAGAGTCGATCGGGCCATCGAGATTGCGCGCCGGGCCGGGATGCCGCTGCGGATCGCAGCCAAGATCGACGACGCCGATCGTAGCTACTTTGAAGCAGAGATCAGCGATCTCCTGGCTAATTCCGATGTCGAATTTGTCGGCGAGATCGGCGAACGCGAAAAGACTGATTTTCTTGGAAATGCGGCCGCTTTGCTGTTTCCCATCGACTGGCCCGAGCCATTTGGACTAGTAATGATTGAGTCCATGGCTTGCGGCACGCCCGTTGTGGCCTTTCGCGGCGGATCGGTTGCAGAAATTGTTGACCCAGATGTGACCGGATTCATCGTGGAAAACGTCGAAGAAGCAATAGAGGCCGTCAAACGAATTCCGTCAATCGATCGCCGGGCATGCCACCAGCGGTTTTTGGAGCGCTTCACCTCACGAGAAATGTGTGAGCAATATCTGACCGCGTACGAACACGGCATCTGGGAAAAAAGGCGTGCCGCTCGTGGCAAGCGTGGACTCACACTTACTGCTTAAGTCAGGAGTCTTCTATCGATGTTGCCAACAACTGGACAGCGTGAACAAAATCGCGACGTCATTGAGGTCGATCGGCAATTCTACATTCGAGCTTCGTCTGCCCTCGCTGACGATCGTACGAGGGTTCTGCTGAATGGCGACACTTTCGCCGTCTTCGATCGCAGTGGAGACATCCAGCCAATCGGATTTGGCCAGCAGGGCATCTTCCACAACGAAACGCGTCACCTGTCGCGCCTCGAGATGCTTTTCTGCGGATTTCGTCCCCTGCTGTTGAGTTCCACGATCCGCGAAGACAATGTTCTCTTCGGCATCGACCTCACAAATCCTGATATCCAACTGGATTCAGGTGCATCGCTGCCCCGGGGCACGGTGCATATCTATCGTTCGAAGTTCCTTACGGAAATGGTTTGTTACGACCACATCGCCTTGAACAACTACAGCGACACCGCGATCGATGTCGAAGTATCCTTCGACTTCGAGGCGGATTTCGCCGATATCTTCGAGGTGCGCGGCGAGAAGCGAAAGCGCCGTGGGGAGAAACTTCCAGAAGAGGTCGGCCGTTCATCCGTGACGCTCGCCTACGACGGCCTCGATCATATGCGGCGCACGACGCGAGTCGTGTGCTCTGCGCCTTCCGCTGAACCGCACGACGGTGGCATCGTGGTTCCTCTCCACATCGAAGCCCATGGCGAGGCGAGTTTCACAGTCAACGTCGTGTGCGAGCGTGAAAAAAATGGCTATACAACCATCCGCAGTTATCGGGAAGCGCTGCAGGCAATGAATCACAAGCGCAGCACCGGTCCTCTGGCTGGGGTGGACATTCACACCTCCAACGAACAGTTCAACAGCTGGATTCACCGGTCCTCCGCCGACCTCGCCATGATGGTGACGCCAACCCCGCACGGGCTTTATCCGTATGCAGGTGTGCCGTGGTTCAGCACCGTTTTCGGTCGCGACGGCATCATCACCGCGCTCGAGTTGCTGTGGCTTGCGCCTTCGGTCGCAAAAGGCGTTCTTTCGTATCTGGCTGCGACTCAAGCGACAAGCCACGATGCCGACCGCGATGCGGATCCGGGCAAGATTCTTCATGAAATGCGCAAGGGCGAAATGGCTCGTCTCGGCGAAGTACCTTTCGGCCGCTACTACGGTACTGTCGACGGTACACCGCTGTTCGTCCTGCTCGCAGCTGCCTATTACGAGCGCACCGCGGATGCCGATTTTCTGCACGAAATCTGGCCGAACATCCTCGCCGCTCTTGAATGGATAGATGTCTATGGCGATCGGGACCACGACGGATTTGTCGAATATGCGCGGCAAACGGATCACGGCCTGGTGCAGCAGGGGTGGAAGGATTCAGGCGACTCGGTTTTCTATAGCGATGGGCGTCTGGCTGTCGGTCCCATTGCGCTCTGCGAGGTGCAGGCCTACGTGTATGCAGCAAAGAACGGCATAGCCTCCGTAGCAGCGGACCTGGGATGGAACGATCTCGCCGACCGGCTTCGTAAGGAGGCTGACGATCTGCGCGCGAAGTTTCAATCCATGTTCTGGTCAGACGAACTCGGGATGTTTGCCTTGGCGCTGGATGGCGAGAAGAAGCAATGCCGCGTGCGGAGTTCCAATGCAGGCCAATGCTTGTTCTCCGGGATCGCCAGCGACGCGCAGTACCGATCGATATGTGATGGTCTTCTCTCGCCGGCATTCTTCTCGGGTTGGGGCGTACGCACCATCGTTACAGGCGAACGCCGTTACAATCCCATGTCGTACCACAACGGTTCGGTGTGGCCGCACGACAACGCCCTCATCGCCCTCGGCGCACTGCGAAGAACTGACAAGGAGCTAGCCTTGCGGATTACATCCGGATTGTTCGATCTCGCATCCGAGGTGATGTTTCGTCGACTTCCCGAACTGATATGTGGATTCGGCCGCCGCCCAGGAAAAGGTCCGACGCTTTACCCGGTCGCTTGTTCGCCGCAGGCTTGGGCCGCAGGTGCGGTTTTCATGGTGCTGCAGGCGTGCCTTGGGCTGGAGATTCGTGCGAGTGAGTCTCGGATTTATCTGCATCACTCTGCATTGCCCGAGAAACTGCAGCATATTCGCATTCGCAACCTTGAGGTCGGAACCGGCAGTGTCGACATCTCGTGCGAACGTTATGCAGACTCGGTCAGCGTCAATATCATGCGCCGCAGCGGCAAGGTCGAAATTGTGGCGATGCGCTAGTTTCTGACTGCACTCCGGCGCTGGAATTGTAGTTGATGCTTCGCGAGTTTGCACTGCGCGAAAGACCGCCTCGCTTCGAGTGCCTGTCTATGGCTTCTGAGCGGCGGCCGCCTGTACCAGCGTTTCAACTGGCGCTACCGCCATATCGCGCAGTACGGCTTGTGGTTTCTCCGCCGCCTTCAGCACCTGCGTGTCATTTTGCGTTGTCGCAGCATCAGCCACTCGATGACTCTGAAGATCAGCCAACGCTCGCAGCCCGATTGCCGCGACCTGCGACAGGGACTGCGACATGGGAACAAGTTCAGCCGTGATATCGGACTTCTTCAGCGAAGGCTCCAGCTTTGCATCGTTGTCCCGCCACTGCGTCAGCCACTCCCGCGCCTTTTGGAATTGCTCCGGCGATGCGTTACCCGCGACGATCGCGATCACCAGGTTCTTGAACTTGCGTCCAGTGTCGCTCTCTGGCGGAACGGCGTCGACAAGGTGGTTCAGCGGCGAATGCCAGTCGTATTCTTTCAACTCTTCGCGCTGATATCCCACCGGCGGTTGCACCACCCCCGCCAGCACTGCCAGATACTTTGGACTAGATTCTCCGCTCATCCGCTGCAGCATCGGCAGCGTGAAGGACTTGTGCTTCAATCCATAAAACTGAAGCTTGTCTGAGACAACCGCGAGCCGCGCATACATCGAGTTCACATCGCGTACATCCTGCGCAGACCAGAACCGTTCTGCAATTGCCGCGGTCCGAGGCCAGATGCGGCTGTCAATGATCTCGGGAAGCGTGAATTCGCTCCACATTGTGGCCTCGCCGCCCAGTACACGCTTCTTCTGTTCAGGGGTCAATGCCGCACCCTCGCCGGCCAACGGGTCCATCAGGTAGTGCTCGGCAGCCGACTGGTTCAGATCGACGTAATAGCCGTTCGATAAGATTCCCCGATTGCCTTGGCGCGCTGCGGCGGCCAGACCCTGTGGACCGCGCCATGAATGAATTACCACATCTTTCGGAGTATCGGGCTGCAACACCTCGTCCCAACCCACCATCATGCGATGGTGCGCGGCTACCAGTTTCTGCACTCGCGCAGTGAAGTACGATTGCAACGCTGCATTGTCCTTCATGCCATGTGCGCGCATAAAGGCCTTGATCCGCGGGTTCGCATCCCACTCTTTCCCGTTACACTCATCGCCGCCTACGTGGAAGTAGGCATCCGGAAAGATCGTCGTCATCTCCCCAATGAACTTGCCGAGGAATTCAAAGGTGCTTTCCCGCGTCGGATCCATTGCGGGATCAAATACGCCCCAGCGCGTCTCGATCCCGTAGGGCCCTTTTCCGCTTGCCAGATCCGGATAGCCCGCGAACCATGCAGTCGTGTGACACGGCATATCGAACTCGGGAACCACACGGATTCCGCGATCCCGCGCATACTCCACAACCTCGCGCATCTGCGGCTGTGTGTAGTAAAGACGGTTTGAACCCTTACCAGTCAGCAGCGGATAGATCTTGCTTTCGGCGCGAAAGCCCTGGTCCTCCGACAGGTGCCAGTGGAAGACGTTCATCTTTACCTCTTCCATCCCGTCGAGGTTGCGCTCGATCACATCCAGGGGCTGAAAGTGACGGCCCACGTCGATCATCAACCCCCGCCACGGAAACCGCGGCTCATCGTCGATCGTCACCACCGGTGCGCTGAATCCAGCTGGGGTGATCGACACGAGCTGCAGAAATGTCTGAAGCCCATGCAGGGCGCCCAGCGGATTCGGCGCCGTAAGCAATGCATGTGAGGTTGTGACTTCCAGATGGTACGACTCGTTCTCGCCGAGACTCTGCACGGCGTCGCTCCCGCCTGCCGTCTTCACAACGAGTGTCGCTTCGCCGCTGGTGATCTCATCGAGGTAGGGAATTCCCGTTTCGCGCGAAAGGGTGCTCAGAAATCGTTTGCGAGCGGACTCAAGCCGGTCGTCTTTATAGCCTTCGAGGGCGATGGTAAAGCCGCCATCAATCTTCAGTTGGCCCGCTCCCTGCGTAACATGAAGCGGCAACGGCATCAAGGGCAGCGATGTTGGATTCTGCGAGTGAATCGCCGGAATTTCCACGAATACGGCCAGGGAGACGCTCAGAATGAGAGCCAGACGCCAACGAGTGCAAACTTTCACAATCACCCCCGAGAAGACCTTGGAATCGCAAAGCGCGATAATGGAGTTATTCAGATCACTTTGGTGAGCATTTATCTGTCGATTGATCATTATAGGGCTTTTTAGTCGGCTGATCCGAAATCAAAATACGTCGATTCTGTCGCACTACCTGATGAGATCGCGGTAAAGCGAAGCGTTAGCAGTCTTTCTGCATCACTTCAGGTGAACTTTGACGGCAAAGAGGAGCATGTCTCACCCCACCCATCCCCGTTTCTCGACGTTGGCTCTCCACGGAAGATGCGATAGCTCGATGATCGTTAGTCATTAAATCGTTCACCGTCTTGAAAAATAAGAGCCATTTTATCTGGAAATTGACAACATTTCTGCAAAGTTGATGCCTGATAAGCCCTCAGCCATGTAGAATCGTTCGCGTCATGCCAGACACCTTGAACGGACGCTGTGAACAGATAATCAAGTTTCTATTGCGTGTAGGTACAGCCAGCATTGAAGAAATCCTTTCCGTTGCCGGTTCCTCGGCCCCCAGTATCCGCCGCGATCTGGCCCGCCTCGAGAACCGGGGACTGATTCGCCGCACTCACGGCGGCGCAACTTTGGTCGAGCCCTTGCTCTACGAACCGTTCCGATATGACAGCTCATTTCTCGCGCGCGAACAGAGATTTGCCGTCGAAAAACGCAGGATAGGCCTCGCCGCTGCAGAACTCGTTCAACCAAACGAGACCATTGGCCTCACCGCAGGCACAACAACTACGCACATCGGTCGCAGTCTTCGTCACCGCGAAAAGATCCAGGTCATCACCAACGCGATCAATATAGGGATGGAACTCTGCAATCAGCCCGGTGTTCGCACCTATCTGACCGGTGGCGTTATTCCCTGGGCTTGGTCTTTTTCGCTCACCGGTAATGCAGCTCTTGAGTTCCTCGACGATGTCTACATGGACAGGGTCTTCTTGAGTGTCACCGGCCTCGATGCTGATCGAGGCGCCACCACATTGGAAGCCGACGAGGCCCTTGTGTATCGCAAGATGCTCAAGCAATCCAAGCAGGTCATCGTCGTCACGGATGCGAGCAAATTTGGCAACGTCAGCCCCGCATTCATCTGCCCGGCCAGCGAGATTCACACCATCATCACTAACGTCGGAGCCTCGCCTGAGGCTCTTGCCCCCTTCGAACGGCAGGGGATTCGCGTTGTACGGGCCTGAAACTCGGTGGCCTTTGTTTTTATCGCAGGCCATGCGGTTCAGGCCTTTGAGCAATTTAGGGCCAAAAGGACACAGGATTCGGGTTTTCAACAAGTGCGGAATTCAACGTGTAGCGGTTCCGGGAGCGCCTTTTAAATATATGTATCTAATTATTAAGTACTTAATGATTATCCAGCCACAATCTAAAAACCTTCCGAACAATTCGCTGTGAAGGACCACTTCTCGTAATTACTTCCGCCAGCAATTAACCCGTGTTCGATCAAAAGTCAATGGAAAATCGATTAATTGCCGCCAATTAATTGACATGCGTGATTGTTTACGCCATATTCGATCATTTTCTTGTTGAAATTGCTCCGAGATCATCGTATCTTCTCTCCAACGAGTAAATGCCAATTTGTCCCGCGCCGAACCTCTCGCAAGCAAACTCTCGGTTTCGGTAACGGCGACAAGCTGGACCGGCGAATGCTTCAAGCTCGACTCGCCGGTCCGTTCTGCAGCACCTTGGGAGGCGTAGTGCAAGCACTTAAAAGCCCATCAATAAGCCAGGCCTCCGAGCCTTTCGCGGCGTGTGTAGTTGCGTCGGCGGAACTGTTTCGGAAGCCGGTCTTCTTCAGGGAATCCCAGGGTGAATTCGTTCAGGGGCAATTCGTTTGAATGCTCATGAACTCACCCGTCCGTACGCGCCAGCGTATCGACACCACGAGATCTCAAAGGAAAGGTGTGATGGCAATGATTGACCTGAATCGGGTTCTCAATCAAAGTCTTTCATTGGTGCGTTCCAACCGTGGCTCCGGACGCTCCACATGCGGCGGCGGCCTGAATCTGAGGCGAGCTCTTCTTGGGCTCCTTACGGCCGTCTTCTTGGTCTGCCCCCTTGTCATACGGGCGCAGGAATTGTCGGCAACCCTGAGCGGCCTTGTCACCGACTCGACCGGGGCGGTCATTCCCAACGCCACCGTCACCATCACGCTGAACGGTGTTAGTGGGGCATCGCGCGTCGTTCTGTCGGATGGCACGGGTTTCTACAAAGCCACCAATCTCACGAACGGCACCTATACGGTGTCCGTTATTGCGACAGGCTTTGAAACCTTCAACGGCAAGAACGTTGTCCTCGACGTTGCGGAGAAACACTCGCTCAACGTTCAGATGAAGACTGGCTCCGTTAGCACAACCGTCACGGTTGAAGACAATCCGGTTTCAATCGACACTGAAAGCAGCGCTCAGGCCGGCACTATCTCTGGAGAGCAGGTCAGAGAGCTTGAACTGAGCAGCCGCAGCTTCGAGCAACTGGTCACATTGCAGCCCGGCGTTGTGAACGGACTCGGCGACGATGTTTCGGCCGGCGGAACGGCGCTTGCCGTAAACGGAGCGCGCACAACAGCGAACAATTGGACAGTGGACGGCGCCGACATTAACGATAGCGGGTCAAACGGAACGATCACCAACGAGCCAAGCATCGATGCGATCCAGGAGTTCACGTTGCAGCGCGGCTCCTACGATGCGGGCTACGGGCGCTCCGGCGGCGGCCAGATTCTGGTAGCCACAAAGAACGGCACCAGCAGCTTCCATGGCGATGCCTACGAGTTTGTACGCAACACCGCACTGGATGCCAACTCCTACTTCAACAAGCTTGGCTCGACTGCCACGCCGCGAAATGTCTATCACTATAACGATTACGGCTTCACCATCGGGGGCCCGATCTTCATTCCCAAGGTGTACAACACCGACAGGAAGAAGACATTCTTCTTCTGGTCTGAGGAATGGAAGAAGGACACTGCACCGGGCAGCCAGAGCATGGCGGTGGCGACAGCAGCACAACTCAACGGCGTCATTGCAGGCGCCTTTGTTCCGGCAGGACCTAACGGGGCCGGATGCACCACCTACGACGCAGGAAGTAACACGACCTCAATCAATCCCAGCTGCTACAGTTCGAATTCCAAGGTCTATCTGACCAATGTCTTCGACAAGTTCGCAGCCAACAGCGGCGGAAACTACGCCTTCTCCTACTCAGCAAAGAACGATCTGCATGAAGACATTGTTCGTGTCGATCATTACTTCAATGACAAAGTGCACTTCTATGCTCGCGGCATGAACGACGATATGCCTGTGAATGCACCGATGGGCTTGTGGGCTGGCGCGAACTATCCAGGGCTGGTCAACACGCTTGTGGATTCGCCAGGCAAGAACGTAGTGGGCAATTTGACTTGGAGCATCTCGCCCAAAATCGTAAACGAAGTCGAATTTGTGTACGCCCAGGGAACTTACAATTCAACGATCGCAGGAGGCCAGTTTGCAACTTCGACCGCGATAAACAGCGCGCTTACGAACAACTGGGCCTACAAAGATCCGTACGGACGTGTTCCTGCCGTTTCAATTACCGGGGTTCAAGGGTTCTCGCCTGGTTCCGCGCCATGGAAAGAGCGCAACCTAGATCGCACCTATTTTGACAACCTCGCCATGAGCTTCGGCAAGCACACCGTTCGCACGGGATTTCAATTCCAGCAGATGATCAAGACTGAGAACGCCGTCTCTGGTGGTCCCAGCTTCTCTTTCAATACCTGGGGTGACTTCCTTCTCGGCAATGTGCGCACCTATTCGCAGGGAAGCCGCGACATCATTCCCGATCTGCACTACATCAACAGCGAAGCCTATGTGCAGGATGATTGGAAGCTCAACAAGAAACTGACTATCAACCTCGGAGTTCGCTGGAGCGCGTTCCCGTCGCCCGCCGACGTTAAGAACACGCTCAACAACTTCGATCCGCAGATTTACAGCGCGACGAAGGCGCCGGTCATCGATCCTGCGAGCGGCAATTTCGATCCCACAAAGACGGCCCTGATTCCAGCCACCTACGCCAACGGAATTATCTTCGCGCAGGGCGGGGCATGCACCGCGGCGCAGGCCATCGCTTCACAGGTTACCTGTTCGCCGTTTGGCAACCACATCAACCCCAATAAGAACAGCAACTTCGGCCCACGCATAGGCTTCGCCTACAATCCGGATGGTCGCGGACTCACTTCGATCCGCGGCGGCTTTGGGATCTTCTACGATCGTTTGCTCAACGGTATCTGGGAACAGAACGCATTCCAGGATCCACCGCTGTTGCAGACCACGACAATCAACAACACATCGTTCGACAGTCCTTCCGGCGCGAATGCCGTTTCATATGGTCCGAATGCGCTTACCGTGACGGGTACGCCTACATTCCGGGCGCCGAACTATGCCAACTACAACGTCTCGGTGCAACGCCAACTTCTACCCAGCACAACTCTTGAAGTGGCTTACGTAGGGAATATGGCCCGCCATCTGCTTGGAGAGTTCGATCTGAATCAGCCCACCGTGGCTGCCAGGACCTCAAATCCAAATGCAGATGTCAACGCGATCCGCCCCTATCTGGGATACGGATACATGCATGACAGGGCTCCACTCTTCACCAACAACTACAACGCGCTGCAGATCTCGATGAACCACCGGTCAACGCGCGGCCTGACCGTGGGAGTTGCTTACACTTGGTCAAAAGATCTGACCACGAACTCTAATGATCGCGGTACCTCAGCGACCAGCAGCAACGACTTCAAAATGGATTACGGCCCGTCTTCGACGAATACTCCGCAAATCCTTGAAGTCAACTACATCTACGAACTGCCCTTCATGAAGGCCCAGCATGGCTTCGAAGGACACATCCTGGGCGGCTGGGAAATCTCCGGCGTTTCTTCCTTTATCTCTGGCTCGTCCTTTACCGTGACGCAGCAGGTCGATCCCTTCGCCTGCGTCGTGGCCGGCGGCGTGTGCGCGGCAGGAAGCGCACCCGGCACTGGTATCAACGGATTGGGCTTCATTCAGGATGGAGACATTGCCATCCGCCCGAACCAGACTGGTGCAATCAGCAAAACCAAGACTCGTTTGCAATGGTTCTCCCAGTCGTCCTTCGCAGAGGCAAAAGCAACTGGGAATTTTGGCAACGAGCGTGTTGGTTCGCTGCTTGGACCCGGTGTGCAAAAGTGGGACATCGCAACGATGAAGAATGTGAATCTGGGCGAACACCTCAGGTTCCAGCTGCGCGGCGAATACTTCAACGCGTTTAACCACACTAATTTCTCGAGCGTCGATTCTTCGCTGGAAGACGGCAACTTCGGGCAGGTCACTACTGCACACGAACCGCGCATTATCCAGATCGGCGCAAAACTTAACTTCTAACTGGCATCACTCTCCTGAAAAGGCCGGAGCTATTGGCTCCGGCCTCTTTTTTGCGCACAGACTCTGCCTCATGAAAATTCTCTTTGACTGTGAAAGGGAAGGGAAGTAACTCACTTACCGCTGTAGGCTTTTGCTCCGTCTCAGCTATTTCTCAGTTGCTGCCGGCTTTGTGGACCCCGCAGCATTCTTAGTGCCTGGAATGGTCGACATGATCTTCAGCAGCCGATCGTCCTCGGCCTTATTCAAGCCGCTTGCCTTATCAAACTCCGCCTTCGCCTGTGCCGACATTCCCATCGAGCGATAGAGTCGCGCAAGCCTGTAATGTGCATTCACATTTGCCGGCGCGAGCTTCACTGCCGTTTCCAACTCGACCTTGGCGTCCTGCTTTCGATCCTGATCGGCGTACACAATGCCCAGGTCGAGATGCTGCATCGCGATTTCCGGATCAGTCTTCCCTATTTGCTCGAGCAGAGGCCGGGCATCCTCCATCTGGTTCATCTGCATTTTCGCGTCGGCGAGGTAGAGCATGGCCAGCACATGATGTGGATCGTTCGCAATTTCTGCCTCAAACTCTTGCGCCGCCTCCGGATATTGCCCCTTCGTCCACAACAAGTAGCCGAGCCCGAAATGCACATTAGGCTCTTTGGGATTTGTGGCAACCGCCGCACGGAATTCCCTGATCGCGCCTTCCGGATCCTTCATCTCATCCAGCGCCTCGCCCACCAGCATGTCCGCTTCGGCCGACTCCGCATTCAGCGCGATCAACCGATGATACGCATCCAAGACGCATGGGTATTGATTCGAGAGCAGACAGCTGTGCGCCAGCGTCAGCAGCAGCGTCAGATTCTCTGGATCCCGGTCCGACGCTTGCTTCAACAGCGGTGAGGCTTCGGCAAAGTGTCCCAACCCATACAGTGACATTCCGACCAGGATCGTCAGCCGCTGATCGTCGGGCTGCGCCTTCAGCAGCGGATCGAGGTCCGCAATCGTCTCCCGATAGTCGCCTGCTTTGAACTGGGCGAGTCCCAGGTTCAACTGCAGTCCGGGCATGCGTGGATTGAGGGCCATCGCCCGCTTGTAGTACTTGATCGCCTCCGCGTAATGCTCCTGCTTCGATTCGATCAATCCCATGTGCGCCAGCGGTTCGGGGTTGGTTGGATATTTTTTTGCTAGCGCGCTCCACGCCGCTTCTGCTTCTGCCAGCTTTCCCTCTCGCTCCAGCGAGAATGCAACCTGCCCGGGGTCGGTTTGTGCAACCGCCGCCGTAAATACAAGTGCAAATGCAGCAGTTGCCGCCGCGAAGCGCATTGTCTTTTTCCGAAGAGAATTCACGTTTGCCCTCATCAGATTATCGCTTACACTTCTCCATTTACTCGTCGTCGTTATTATCTTCAGGCGAAGTGTCAACCCTTTGGGCAACCGGCGTCGATCAGACTCTTGAACCCGAGGTATTTTTGACTCAGGCTAGCCCATGCGCGCGACTTTTTTGAAATAGGAATTCCACCGAAAGCAATATTTTCCCAAGTATTGTCTGAATCCGCTTCAGCACTGCCAATTCAATCGGAGTAATCTTTGCGCACTAGCGCTGTTCGTTCGAATTCCATCTGTTCCGCCACGCGGAGGTTATGCGAAAATCCATGAAGCCGCTCTAAGAGAATCCCCTCCTTGAGGCCATCAAACCTAATGAAATATCTCGCTGTCCTTCTCTTGCTGTTCTTCCCGGCTGGTTATGTTTTTGGCCAGATCGCGGGTGGAGCACTGCGTGGAACGGTGCAGGATGCAACGGGGGCGAGAATCGTCGCTGCTGCCGTCGTTGTTCATTCGCCAGACCATGGCGTGTACCGGGCTGTCAGTAGCGATGATCGCGGATACTTCCGTGTGGACGACGTCTTACCCGGAAGATATAGCGTCGTCGTCGAAGCGCGTGGATTTGCCGATGCTACCACCCAGGTTTCCATCGAAGTCGCCAGTCTCCGCGACATTACAGTCACCATGAGGCCGTCCGCCGTGCAGCAGACGATTGGCGTCCCGGCACAAGGTTCATCTATCGCCACGCAAACTATCGATCGCGCCAGCCAGGTGCACCAGAGCGTAATCAGTTCGAACGATCTCGAGGCGCTCCCGCTGCCTGACCGAAGCTTTGCAAACATCGCTTATCTCGCCCCCGGCACGGAGCCTGTCGAGCCCTCAGATCCTACGAAAGCCCGCATCACGGCAGTCTCCACGGGCGGCAGTTCCGGTCTCAACAATGAACTATCGGTTGACGGCGTCGATAACTCCGACGATTTCATAGGCGGATTTCTGCAGAATTTCTCCCCGGATTCCATCCAGGAATTCTCCATTCGCACTGCACAGGAAGACGCCGACACCGGTGGCTCGACCGCTGCCTCGATCGTGATCACTACGAAACGCGGCACGGATAGTTGGCATGGAGACGCCGCCTTTTTCGAACGTGCCGCAGCTCTCAACGCACGCTTCCCGATTGAGAATCCTGCACCCAATCCCAAGCAGCCGTTTTCACGCCAGAATTACCTAGGCACGCTTGGCGGACCTCTGCGGCGGCAAACGCTATGGTTCTTTGCGGCCCTCGAGCAGACTCATGAAAACGCCAGCATCGTCTACAGTCCCGCAAACATCACCCGATTCGACGCCCTCGCCACACTCGCCGCAGACGGGCTCATTCCAGGCGTTTCTTCTATCTCCGTTCCACCGAATGTGCCGATCCCATTTCGAGACACCTTCGGATCCACGCGCTTCGATTGGCAGCAGTCCTCAAAATCCTCGTGGTTCCTTCGTAGTTCGATTGATAGCTACACCACTCACAACAATCTGGTAGAGCAGGGAACTCTGCCCTCCACCGGCCTGTTGACGCACAACAACTACCTCGACGTGGCCATCAGCAACCAGTTCATCTTCAGCCCCACGTGGCTCGGCAGACTCGTTCTCGGCGCGAGCAGTTTGCACCTCACCCAACAACGCAATTCGAATCTCGGCTTCGCTTTGGCATTTCCTTTCAGCTCTACTTCGCTAACTGTCTCCGGATTCGAAACTTTCGGCGACAATCAGTTTGCGACCCCAATTACGTACTTCCCATCCCAGCGCAACCAGCAAAAATATCAACTGCGCTACGACGTCACCAACGCGCTCCCCCGCCATGCCATCAGGTTCGGCGTCAATTTTATCCATGAGCCGGTTCTTGGCGGGGCTTTCACTAGCAACAGCGAAACGCTCTATCAGTTTCCTCAGGATCCGACTTACTACATTGCTAACCCCGCCAACCTTGCTCAATTCACAACGGATATGCAGGCCGGCGCCGCGGCCTCGAACCTTTGCGGTGGCTTCTCGCAGAATGTGCAGCGCCTTGCACTCTACGCCGAAGACTCTCTGCGTGTGACGAAGAGTCTTACCGTAAACTACGGCTTCCGGTACAGCGCTTCCTTCGGGCTTCTTGAAGCTTCGGGTCGCACACAGCAATCCAATCCCGCATTCATCACGCTTCGGGCGCTCGACATTCCTCTCGTCAACGCCGCACCGCACGACGACCGCACGCAGCTTGGGCCGCGGCTCGGAATCGCATTCTCTCCCGGCGCTAGCGGTAACACCGTGGTGCGCGCGGGCATCGGCCTTTACACCAATGATCTTGCGCAAACCGGCTGGGCTACCGCTTTCCAGTCTGTCAACACTCTGCCCGGCCCGTGTGTTGACCCTGTTGCGAATCTCGGCGGCGCTGAAAACAGCGGATGTATACTTGGCTCATCATTTAGCGGAAGCGGAAACCTGATTGACCAAAACTACAAAACTCCGTACGCAATCCACATCACCGGAGGGTTGGCCCACTCGTTTCGAGGGGGCTGGTCGATAAGTGCCGACTATACCCATGAACAAGGAAATCACGGTTATCGTGCCTATAGTTATACCGGTGGGATGAATCTATCTACGCCATTACTGCCGGCTTCCAGTCCCAACCAGGCCAACTTTGTACCGGATGTCAATGTATTTCATTCCGATAATCGGTCGAGTTACAACGCGCTTATGGTCCACTTACAAGGTCATGTCTCGCAAAGGCTCAGCCTTATCGCCAATTACACCTTCTCCAAAGCGCAAACCTGGGGCTGTGTGCTCGGTGAGCTATTCGATTACGTCAATGGTGTCTGCAATCCGCTCGATCCCTTCGGTCCCGGCGATTACGGCCCATCCGGAGAAGATGTCCGTCATCGATTTGTCATTGCGGGAACCTGGCGTGCCCCCTTGGGAATTGAAATCAGCAACCTTACCCAGACCGAGAGCGCGCGACCCTTCACCATCACCACCGCTGACAACTCAGGACGCATCGCAATCAATGGCATCCCCACCACATTGGATCAGTTTCGCGGCACTCCTTATATCCAGGCAGACATGCGCGTCGGGCGCCCCGTCAAATTAGGCGATTACAACACGCTTACTCCCTTCGTCGAGTTCTTTAATCTTCTCAATCGCAATAATCCCGGTGCGAATTACGTGACCAACATTGCGTCGCTTCCTGTCTTGGCTGGCGAGGCCCAGACAGGCAATGTCACCGACATATGTTCTGACGCATCCTGTTCGACCCCTCAGCCAATCACCAGCCCAAATGAACTGCGTGTCGCGGGGGGAGCCTTGGGAGATTTCTTCGGTCCGGGTACGACTGTGGGCATTCCCTTTGCGGCGCAACTAGGTATTCGGTTGACGTTCTGAAACGCGCGAATCTCCGCTCCGCTTACCTTGCGGATAAACGCCACACTTGATTTGTATGGGGATCAGTCCGAACGGTATCCATTTCGTAAGCTGTTGACCAATGCAGACTTAACAATTCGCTTGAATCAGGGAGTTCCTTGGAGGGCATTGAAAGCTGGTAACGACGGTGTTGGCTCGGTAGAATGGGCGAATTACGCACGAATATGGAAGCAGGGGGTTCAAATGACTCAGGACATCACAATCTCACCAAATTCGCGCTTTCGAGTCGCCATGGCGTTGGCCGTGATTGCGGACGCACTCCAAATCGCCATACTTCCCTTATTCGTCGAGGGCGGTGCATCGCCGGCTGATGACATTCTCGATTTAGGTGTCGGTGCCGCGCTGGTTCGCCTCCTCGGCTGGCACTGGGAATTCATGCCGTCGTTTTTTGCCAAGCTCCTGCCCGGGGTCGATTTGGTGCCTTTCTGGACATTGGCGGTTGCAAACGTCTATCGGAAATCGAGGCAGATCGCAGTCACTGGAGAAGAAAATCGTGGGGAGCATCCGATGTTGGGAGCCACACGGATTTCTTAAGCCGTGATTTTGCCCGTGATCGCTAATCTTAGGACGGCGCGAGCCTGCCACGGAAGACGATCAAAAATCGTACTCCTTCTCGCACTCTCCAATTACCAGGTTGGGGAGTCGAAGGTCTTCGAGTTCGCGGATCACTTGAGCGTGATAACGCACCTTGAGGTGCACGGCGATGATCACGACGCCCGCCGGGATCTTGGCGGCTTCGCGCGCAAACACTTCGGGGGTCAGGTGCCGGGACGCACTGGCCAATCCGCTCAGGCGGTTGGGGAAACATGCCTCCATGAAGACTGCGCGGAGACCGTCGGTGGAGTGCGCGATCTCCCACAATCGATTCGTCGGACCGGAGTCGCCTCCGAAGATGACAGTGCTCTTTCCATCTCCGATCACGTATCCGACGGTCGGGATTACATGGTGTACGCGAACCGGAGTGATGCGTAGGTCGCCGACACTTACGGGCGCCTCATCCTTAAGAGGGCAGAGAGCCAGAAATGGGGGCATGTACTTTGAGAGAGCAATGAAATCGGGCCAGAGGGCGTCGTTGAAGATGTGCTTCTGCACCGCATCAAGAGTTTCAGGAATTCCGTAAATCTGCGGGCAATCTTCGGCAGGAGTCCATGCATTTTCGACAAAGATGGGGAGACTCGCAACGTGGTCGATATGGGAATGAGTGAGGAATACATGCTTGATGGCTTCCTGATCCTGAGGTGTGCCATAGAATCCCAGGCTGCCCGCATCGATCGCGACCGTCCCGTTGATGACGTAGGTGCTGACGTATTGGCGCCGGCGAGTATCCTCTACTGACGATCCCAGTATCCTGATTTTCATCCGACTACCTCGGCAACGTGCAATTCCGCCTGCAGTATCCAGGTTTCAATCTCGCCCTTTCCCTTCACCTGGACAAGGCCGCGACTTTCGAGTTTAAAGTTGTCCTTCAAGTGCTCATACGTGCTTCGCGTGACTTGAATCTCTCCCGGAATGCCTGTGGACTCCATGCGGCTGGCGAGGTTTACGGTGTCGCCCCAGAGATCGTAGATGAACTTTGTGACGCCGATGACGCCAGCCACGACAGGGCCGGAGTTGAGCCCAATTCGCAATTGTAGATTCATCCCCTTTTCCTGGCCATATTGGCGGGTTATTTCGGCCATGCGGAGCGCCATGCGGGCCATTCGTTCTGCGTGACCGGTGCCGGGACTGGGCAGTCCGCAGACGGCCATGTAACAATCGCCAATCGTCTTGATTTTTTCGATGTGCAGTTGCTGAGCTACTTCGTCGAACCGGCAAAATAGGCCATTGAGCATTTCCACGATCTCAGCTGCCGAGGTTCTGCTGGAGAGGGCGGTGAATCCGACAATATCGCCAAAGAGTACGGTGACATCGGCAAAGCTGTCGGCAATTTCCTTCTCTCCCTCCTTAAGACGCGCGGCGATCTCGCCGGGAAGTATGTTGAGCAGCAGCGCCTCATTTTCACGATTCTTCTCCTCGATCACCTCGGCTTTCTCTCGAATGCTTTTGGTCATTGAGTTGAAGGTGTTCGACAGCACTCCGAGTTCATCCTTCGACTTCCATTCGACCTGTGCGTTGAGGTCGCCGGCCGCGACCTTTTCCGCCGCGCCTACGAGGGCATTCACGGGACGAAGAATCTGGCGCGTCATGAGCCACGCCGCAAGCGTCGTCAGCAGCAGGAGCCCAATGCCCCACCAACCGAAGAGCCTCTTCATCTCGCTGATCGGCCTGAGCGCTTCAGCTAGAGTCATTCGCGCCAGGATTGCCCAATGGAGGCCCTCGATTTGAAGCGGCATGTAAGAAACCAGGGAGTTTCCCGCTCCTCCAGGATGTAGTTCGATCACAGTTCCTTCTTTGCCTGCCAGCGCCTCCGATACAGAGGGAAAGTTGACCGGCAACTGAAGAATGGTGGAATGGTAGGTGCGAATCCGGTCCAAAAGCTGTTCCGAACCGCCTCTGGCCTTAAGCCTTGCGAGGAATCCCTCCGGATCCTGCAAGAACTGACGGGCATTCGTGCGCATGAGGTGATCCGGGCCGATAATCGCTGATTCGCCTGTTTGACCAAGGCCGTCCCTCTCCCATCCTTGTTTGCCGGTCATGACATCATCGATGGCAGCGGAGGAAAGCTGCAGCGCGAAGATACCAAGGCGCTCGTTTCCGTCCCAGATTGGGCTCGCGACGTACTGGGTTGGCTCACCCATCGATGCCTCATACGGCTCAAAATCGGAGAAGAAGACATCCTCCGCGTTGTTCGTGGCCATGCATTTCCTTACAACCCTGGCAAGATTGCTATCGGCGTAGGGACCGTCCTTGAGGCTGGTCGCGAAATCACGGTCCTTAGCCTCGTTGTAGACAATGCGCCCAGTGTCGTAGTCGATGAGATACAGGTCGTAGTAGCCAAACTTCTTTACGATGGATTGGAAGGCGGCATGGTATTTCGCATGGACTCGGCTGTACTCGCTGCCGTCGTGGGCGTCCGCCAAATCTTGGCGGTGTCCCCGCGGATTAGGATTCTTCACGATGTAGAGGTACTGCAGTTGAATGGCCGCCGGCGAAAAAGGAAGGTAATCCTCGACATGGCTCCGTGCAATCTTGAGTTTCTGCAACTCGGGAAAGAAATTCGCCTTGTAATCCTCGCGCACCGCTTCCAGGGCGGTTGCTGGAATGGGAGTCGAGTCCATGCGCCGATAAGCATCGCGGAATTCCCTCATGGCATCGATGAACATTCGATCATCGCTGAGAGTCTCGGCGTGATGATGGATAGTCTGGTAATAGGATTCGATTTGAAAGCGTTTGGAGCGCGTAACTCCGGTGAGCTGATTCATCACGTTCTGCTTCAACGCGGCGAGATACTTGAGGTACGCGATTGTTCCCGTGACCGCGAATGTCGTTACGCCCAGCAACAGAAGAAGAGATAACAGCTTATAGCGGATGCTCCACTGGGAAAAGAACCGCATACTCACCCATCCATTACCCTCAGCGTCTCCAGTCATCAATCAGAGCCGCCACCAACGCACTCCACCCTGTCTGGTGCGATGCTCCCAGCCCGGCGCCGTTATCGCCGTGATAGAACTCGTAGAAAAGGATCAGATCCTTCCAGTGGGGATCCTTCTGGAATTTGGTTGTGCCGCCATAGACCGGTCGCTCTCCGCGCTGATTGCGAGTGAAGATACGAATCATCCGATTGGCGATCTCGCCGGCGATGTTCAAAAGGTTCTGTTCACCGCATGAATCCCCGGGGATCGCCAGCTTGAAATCATCCCCATAGCCGGCGCCCAGGGTGCGCAGCGACTCAATGATCAGAAACGTTGTCGGGAACCAGATTGGTCCGCGCCAGTTCGAATTGCCTCCCTTAATTTTGTTGTCGGACTCAGCGGGATCGTAACGAACTTCACGGTCTTCGAAGATAAAGGGATGCTCGCCGTGATATTTAGACAGGCTGCGAATGCCGTAGTCAGCGAGAAACTCGTCGGGACTGACGAGCCTTTCCAGCAGGCGGCGCATCTGGTGCTCGTCCATAATTGTGAGTTCATATTGTTTCTTTCGCTCGATGTAATGGCAGCAACTCTCGGTGAGCTGACGTCGATTGTTCACAAACCACAGGAAATTAGTCTGGAATTCGTGGAAGTCCTCGATATCTTCGAGCCTTATCGTCTCGGCGGCGTAAAGGGGGACGATTCCAACCAGAGAGCGTACGCGGAACTTGTTGAATCTTCCGTCCGGAAATCGGAGAACATCGTAGAAGAATCCGTCGTCCTCGTCCCAGAGCGAATACTTGCGGCCGCCCATATTCTTCATAGCGGCTCCGATGTAGATATAGTGTTCGAAGAACTTGAGAGCAAGGCTCTCGTAAGCCTTATTCTCCTTGGCCAGTTCCAGCGCGATCCGCATCAGGTTGAGGCAGAACATCCCCATCCAGCCAGTCGCATCGGATTGCTCGAGCACCGCGCCGCCCGGTAGTTTCTCACTGCGGTCGATGACAGTGATGTTGTCGAGTCCGAGGAAGCCGCCCTCGAAGACGTTATTTCCGGCGCTGTCGACCTTATTTACCCACCACGCAAAGTTGATCAACAGCTTGTGAAAGCACTTTTCGAGAAACCCCCGGTCGCCGGAACCGGTACGTGTCTTGTCTGTGCTGTAGACGCGCCAGACAGCCCAGGCATGCACCGGCGGATTGAGGTCGGAAAACTCCCATTCATATGCCGGGATTTGACCGCTGGGATGTTGGAACTGCTCGAACAACATAAGAAAGAGTTGTTCTTTTGCAAACTCCGGATCGATCAACGCAAACGACACAGTGTGGAATGCGAGATCCCAGGCGGCGAACCACGGGTACTCCCATTTGTCCGGCATGGACAGCACGCGCATGGAATTGAGGTGGCGCCAGTGCCGGTTTCGAATCGCAAGCCGCGAACTGGGCGGGGGAGCGTCTGGATTGTCGCCGTCAAACCACTCATTCACATCGAAGAGGTACGCCTGTTTCGACCAAAGCAGTCCTGCGAATGCCTGCCGCTGAACAAGCCTTTCATCCTTAGTCGCCTTAGGCGGGTGGATGGCAGCATAAAACTCATCGGCTTCTGCGCGCCGCTGGTTGATGACCTGATCCACATCGTGGAGGGGGGACTTAAGGGGCTCGGGTGTAAGGCGCAGGCGCAGAACGACTGAGCCGCCCGCGGAAATGTTGTACTGGTAATGAAGGCAGGCCTTTGTTCCGGTGCGATTCGAGTTGACGACCTCCTGCTCGCCATTCACGACCGCCCGATGAAAGGCATCTTTGAAAAATTTATTCGAGCTCTGAACTCCATAGAGACGTTCTGCGTTCGTTTCATTGTCCGTGAAGAGCGGCTGTCCTCCTGCCTCGGTATAGAGGTAACGCTTCCCAACCTGATAATCGAAAGGCAGGTTCATGAGACGATCGGCATTTGTGTCATCGGCCAGGAGGCTGACCGCTCCGTCGCCCACTGGTCCCTCCGCAATCACGGGCCTCGCGCCACGATGTTCGGTCCACCCCCAGATGTTGCGGAACCAAAGGTGGGGAAGCAAGTGCAGTTGTGCAGGATCCGGCCCGCGGTTTATGGCTTCGATACGGATGCAGAGATCTTCGGCGGACGCCTTCGCATATTCGACAAAAATGTCGAAGTAACGGTTCTCATCGAAGATGCCCGTGTCAAGAAGCTCGAATTCGAATCCTCTGCCGCCGCGATTTCGGTTCTCCTGGAGCAGCCATTCATACGGATACGCTGCTTGCGGGAACTTGTAGAGGTACTTCATGTAGGAATGGGTCGGCGTGCTGTCGAGATAAAAGTAGTAATCCTTGACGTCCTCGCCGTGATTGCCCTCGCTGGGAGTGAGGCCAAATGCTCGCTCTTTGAGAATCGGATCTCTTCCATTCCATAGAGCCAAACCGAAGACCAGAAGCTGATAGCGGTCGCAGATTGCCGCCAGCCCGTCTTCGCCCCAGCGATAAGCCTTGCTTCGGGCCGCATCGTGGGAGAGAAAATCCCACGCCGCTCCGTTGGGGCTATAGTCCTCGCGAACTGTTCCCCAGGAGCGTTCACTGACATAGGGCCCCCAGCGGCGCCAGAGAAGCTTGCCAAAGGTTTCAAGTAAGCGTCGGCCTTCCGCGGTGTTTGTAGCGGTTGGGACTCTAACTGTCGCGATCTCATCGACTGCGCGCTCCAGTGTCGACGGCGATTGAACAGGAGTTGTGGTCATATGCCCCCTCCTCTGTGTCCGTTTGCGTTGTAACAAAAGCCCGGCAACTCGGCCACCGCATCTTCTCAGGAGTCACAATTCTCGGGGCGCGCGCATGCCTCGCAGCATGTGAACTACTGCCAGCACCAGCCCCCTTTTAGCCGCACCCTTCTTACGCGTCGCGTGCTAGCGAGCTAGGAGCTCATTTAGGGTCAGATGGTCCATGGTTGGCGGGGGTTGTTAAGCAATTAAAAGAGCAAGGGCGCACCACGGGTCGGCTCTCCTATTCGGGAGCCCAGATCAGACCACTGCGTTCCTTGTCTAGGATGCGCCTGCCGGAAATCTGAGACATTGTTTCGCAACACGGTGACACCGGTGTCTGCCAAATCTTACCATCAGGCTTACCGCTGCGATTAAAGCAGCAAGCAGTCGGCGGGTGGTGAAATTTATTTCCCGGAAAAAGGCGCGCCGCTCGGGTTATGCCAGCCGCCGTCGCCTGCGATCAGTGCATCAGCTTGTTTCGGTCCCCACGTGCCGCGCTTGTAAGGTCGAACTCGCGGATGGTGCTTGAGCACTCGATCGACCACCATCCATGCGGCTTCCACCGCGTCCTCGCGGGTAAACAGTCCTCCGTCGCCCTTCATGGCATCACCCAGTAGCCGTTCGTAGGGTGTTTCTTCTCCCGGCTGCTGTTCCAGCAAATAAAGCTCTCGCTGCTCACCGATAAACTCTTCCCCGGCAAGCTTGACGCGAGCGGCGAGTGCGATAGCTGCATCGGGAGAAGCCCGGAAGCGAAAATAGTTCCCCTTGCCCGTGGCTGCCGCTGCGTCCGCAAAGAGCTTCTGCGGAGGCGGCTTCAGCTCCACAAGGATCTCGCTCGCCGTTTCGGGAAGACACTTGCCAGAGCGGAGATACCACGGCACACCATCCCAACGCCATGAGTCGATAAAGAGCCGAAGCGGCGCAATACGTCTCGACGTCGGAGTTCTTCGCTACGTCCTTCTCCTGCCGATATCCCGCGTATTGGCCGCGCACCATGTCATCCGGTTTCAAAGCGACGCATAGCCTTGAATACGGTTGCCTTCTCGGTTTGTACTGCTGCGAAATGCCGGCCCGCAGGCGGTTCCATGGCAAGCAGCGCGACAATCTGAAAGAGATGGTTCTGGATCACGTCCCGCAAGCAGCCGGCGGACTCGTAAAATGCGCCGCGCTCCCCGACGCCGAAGCTTTCCGACAAGGTGATCTGGACACTGGAGATGTAGTTGCGGTTCCAGATCGGTTCAAGGAATGAATTCGCAAAACGGAAGTAGAGGATATTCATGATCGCCTCCTTCCCCAGGAAGTGATCGATGCGGAAGATTGAATCTTCAGGGAAAACCGACCGCGCCACTCTGTTCAGTGCACGAGCCGATGCCAGATCGCGTCCAAACGGCTTCTCGACGATGACCCGCGCATTTTCGGCTAATCCCGTTGCGCCCAGCCCTTTGATTACCGTCTCAAAGAGCGAAGGCGGGATGGCAAGATAATGTGCGGGGCGACGTGCTTTACCGAGCGCATCCTTAATCCTCGCAAACGTTTCGCTGTCGTTATAGTCCCCACTTACATATTTGAGCAACGATAGAAGATGCTGGAAGGCCCGCTTGTTATCAATCCCGCCCGATTGCTTGATGCTCTGCGTCACTCGTCTCTGCAGGCGCTCCAGAGTCCACTTCGGGAACGCGACGCCGATGATGGGCACGTTGAGGGTTCCGCGTTTCACCATCGCATAGAGGGCAGGGAAGATCATCTTGTGGGCGAGATCCCCTGTCACGCCATAAACCACAAGAGCATCGGAATGGGAGGTGCGCATCAGGCGTTCTCCTGTTTGGTGGCAGCCATTTTCTGTCGGCCACCGAATTGGATTGCAATCCCGATGATAGCTTGTTGTTGAAGCCGGGCGGCTGCGCCATTTGCCATTCTTTTGGCATTCGTGGCTATGACCCGCACCGTCCATCCGGCGTTGGTTAAGGTGCGCTCGGTCCTTCATCTTCCCGTCATTTGGGGAGGCGCGGTGTGACGAAATCCGATCCGGCCCAAAATCTTTGATGGACATGCTAGACAGCCGCTGGATAAACTGGCGAAGCCCTTCCATCAAATCCAGAACTGCGGGGAGTCACAGCAGATTCATGGCCTCTCAACTGTCGCTTACGGGCTTCGTGTGGAAGAACCTGTTGCGTCGCCGGCTAAGAACCCTGCTGACACTCTGCGGCATCGGGATGGCAATCGGAGCCTTCGTGGGCCTGGTTGGCTTTTCGAACGCATTCGAGCATGCATGGCTGCAAATCTACTCAAGCAGCGGTACTGATATTGCTGTGATTCAACAGACCTTTTTGAACACCTCGCTTGATGAGTCGGCAGGGCAGAAGCTCAAGGCGCTCCCCGAAGTTGAGCAAGTCGCACCGATGATTTACAACGTGATGGATCTGACGCCCGAGGTCAACGCCCTGGTTTATGGTTGGAAGGCCGGGTCCTACGAATTTCAGTCTCTCCAATTGCTTTCGGGAAAGCCATTTCGGGATGGTCAACCGGAGGTGATCCTGGGCGATATGCTGGCGGAGAACCTCAACAAGAGGCCGGGCGACACGCTGGAGATTCAGGGCTCTCCGTTCACAGTGACGGCGGTCTTCCATGGCGGGTCCGCACTTGAGGCCGGCGCGGTGATCATGCCGCTTGATCAGTTGCAGCAGTTGAGCAGCCTGCAGGGCAAAGTCTCAACAATTCATGTCCGGTTGCGTCCTGCACCTGCAGGGGAAGCGCCTGACCAGTATCTGAAACGTGCCCAGTCACAAATTGAAGCTGCGATTCCAGGATCACGCGCGGTGCCCGCAGCGGAACGCGCCAGTAACAATCAATTCGTTCGACTTGCGCACGCTTCCGCGTGGGGCACTTCTTCGATCGCTGTGCTGATTGGCATCCTGGGGATTGCCAACACCATGGCCATGTCGGTCTTCGAGCGCACCCGCGAAATCGGCGTGCTGCGCGCGCTTGGATGGAAGAAAAAGCAGGTCCTGGTTCTGATCCAACTCGAGGCGGTTTTCCTTGGCCTCGGCGGAGGAATTCTTGGAGTTGCCTTCGGCTGGTGCGCTCTGCACCTGCTGGCTCTGCCTGCCGCAAACCGCGAACATTGTCTCCACGTCGTTTTCGCTGCCGCTCATGGCCGAGGCGCTCGGCATTGCGGTTTCGGCTGGCTTGATCGCAGGCGCAGTTCCAGCATGGCGAGGTGCGGGACTTTCCCCCGTGGAGGCGCTGCGGCATGATTAGTCCAGCTCTGGAAGTGCGCAACCTGAGCATGCACTACGACGATGGGCGCATCGAGGCCTTGCGCGGCGTGGATCTCTCGATCGCTGTTGGAGAATACCTGGCGATCACTGGGCCCAGCGGCAGCGGCAAGTCAACGCTGCTGCATTTGCTGGGAGGGCTGGACAGTCCAACGAGTGGCGAAGTTCTTTTCAAGAATTCAAAGCTCGGTTCGGCGATTGACCTCGATACTTACCGGTCGCAGTACGTTGGATTCATCTTCCAGGCGTTTCACCTGATGCCAACGCTGCGCAGTATCGAGAACGTGCAGCTGCCGATGATGGGATCGAGTCAAAACGGTTTCGATCGCGCCGAACGAGCTCATGCGTTGCTGAAGGAAATGGGCCTCGAAAATCGGTCGCAGCATTATCCCAGCCAACTCTCAGCCGGGGAGCGGCAACGCGTGGCGATTGCGCGTGCACTCGCCAATGAGCCGGAGATATTGCTGGCCGATGAGCCGACGGGAAACCTGGACAGCGTGAATTCGGCGCGCATTATGGAGATTCTTATCGGGATTCGAAAACAGCGCGAGATGACACTGATTGTAGTGACGCACGAAAACGAAATTGCGCATTCGGCCGCCCGGCAAATCCGCATTCGCGATGGAAAGGTTGAGGCATGACCTTCAGGGCTTTCGCGCTGGCCGCGTTGATGCTGTTGCCGCCATTGGCCGCCCGGCAGCGGATGCTCCCGCGTCCTTGGCCTTGGCGAAGAAGCAAGTGGAGACGGCCGACTATCGCATGGTTGGGCACATGGTGCGCGTGGACGAAAAGGGAACGCGTACCAGCTATGGGATCGATATCAAGGCGCACTGGTTTCCGGGGATGTTGCGCGTGTTATTCGAGGTTGTTTCGCCTGCCGATGCACGGGTTCATGTGTTGCTCGAGATGCGTCCGGGAGGCGAAAGCTCGATTCAGATTGCTCATCCGGGGGATGCGAAACCAGCCATCTTGCCCTTTGACAATGGAGCGAGGGTCCGCTGGACGCAGGATTCAGCTACGAGGATTTCCTGGAGGCTCGCTTACTTCTGGTCATCGCAGGTAGATCAGAGGGAAAGCGAAGTGTGGCGCGCGCAATTGCGACTTGATTGTGAGCAAGCCGGGCGAGGACGACAGAACGCACTATGCCGAAGTGAAAAGCTGGCTCGATCCGGAGAGCGGCTTCCCGGTACATGTTGAGAAAACGATGAAGGGCACGGGCGTAGTGAAGGAATTCACTTACTTCGGTCTGCACCAGAGGCAAGGCACCTGGTATGCGAGCCAGGTGGAAGCCAAGATACGAGGCCACTCCGGTTCAACGCTTCTCATCATCGATCGCGGCAGCGCAAGAGCCCACCTCGACCTTAAGGACTTCAGCTCCGCACAACTTACGCACTTCTAGGATGGCGTATGTACTACCTTCTCTTGATTACCGGATTGGCATGGGCCCTGGTTGCAGCGGGGTTTCTTTATCAATGGCTCGGTTCACACTATGACCGTAAGCGTTTCACGGGTGCGGGCAGGTGGGTGGAGATCGGTAACGGACAGAGGCTCTACCTGCTGGAAAAGGGATCCGGCGAAGCTACCGTTCTGTTTGAATCGGGGATCGCGGCCACCAATCTCAACTGGTTCCACATCCAGGAGAAGGTTTCGCGGTTCGCCAGCACTGCCTCTTACGATCGTGGCGGCCTGGGCTGGAGCAGCCCTTGCCGAACCGCACGCACGCCGAGCAATATCGCTGTAGAACTGCACGAATTGCTCAATGAAGCCGGCATCAAGCCGCCCTACATATTGGTGGGACACTCGTTTGGCGGGCTGGTGATGCGGAAGTTCGCGCTCTTGTACCCCGAAGAAGTTTCGAGCATCATTCTCGTCGACCCAATGCGCTGCGAAGAATGGCCTCCGCTGGACCCGACGAAGCAAGCTGTGCTTGACCGCGGCACAAGACTATCGGGATACGCGATTCCGATTGCCCGGTTGGGATTGGCTCGGCTCGCTGTCACTTCACTACTGTGCCGGTCGGGGCTCATTGCGGAACAGCTGGCCTGTGCAGCAGGCGACGGCGGCAAGCACGTGCTGGGGCGAGTCAGGGGCGAGGTAAGCAAGATGCCGCCAGAGGTCTGGCCCATCGTGGCGGCGCATTGGTCGCGGCCCGGTTACTACGCCGGAATGCGAAGCCATGTTGAGGCCGTGCCGGAAACCGTGCGGGAGATGCAAAATGCGGCGCCGATCCGCGGAATCCCGGTTCTGCTGTTGACGCCAGGAAAATCGTCACCGCTCTCTGAAGATTGCCTAAGGCGGATCGGCAACAACGTAAACCAGGTGATCGCTTCTGAAAGCGCACATTGGATTCACCTCGACGAACCTCAGTTGCTGATCGACTCCATCCAGCAGATGGTTAATGCTGCATCTTCGCAAGAAATCGTTGCAGTGGGTTGAGTGCCGACAGGCAATCCAGGAGTGTCAATCCACCTCGTTTAGAAACCGCTCGCGAAGTGCGCGCCTGAGCACCTTGCCATTCTGATTCTGCGGTAAGCCGCCTGGTTCGAGAATCCAGATACGGCGAGGTGCTTTGTAAGCCGCAAGATTCTGCCGGCACCAATTCAGCAACTCGGATTCGTCGGTTCCCGCTCCGGGTTGTAATTCGACTGCCGCGACCGGAATCTCACCCTTCTCTTTGTGGGGCAGACCGAATCCCACGGCGCGGGCTACGCTCGGATGTGCGAGCATTGCCTCTTCCAATTCGCGAACATACACCGAATATCCACCCGACTTGATCACATCCTTCATGCGCCCCACCAGCCTGATCATGCCGAGGCGATTTCGCGTTGCAAGATCACCTGTTCTTAGCCAGCCGTCGTCGGAGATCAAGGCGTTGTTGTCTCCCCTGTCCTTCCAATAGTGCGGAGCAAGACCGCGACGGCGAATCTGGCACTCGCCAGCGACACCGGCACGCGCGGGCTGACCGTTTTCGTCAACGATGCGTACGTGAAAAGGCGGCACGGGAAAGTAGAGATCTCCGCTGCCGGGCAACAATGACAGCTCGATGCCCATCATGGCGAGACCGCCGAGTTCCACCATGCCGTAGCCATTCAGCAGCACCGGCGGTACGCGCTCTCCACCCGGCAACCGGAACAGAGCGCCGAACTGCCGCAGGCGCAGCCGAACCTCGGACGGCAGGTGGTCGCTGGCCGAGAGCCACACACGTACGCTCTTGAGTCGTGCAGGCTCCGGATTGCTGTTGACGAGTCGGGCGAACATGGCGGGCACGCCGACAAATGCCGTGATGCCGAAACGCTCGACGAGCATCAGCGCGCTATCGACATCAAAGTGATCGAGAAAACAGCCGCGAATGCCCGCCATCAATCCGTAAAGGACAATGCTCACGGCCATGATGTGTGACCAGGGGAGCGCGATGAGCGCAACATCTTTGGGTCCCAGAAGCACTCCGGCCAGCACCGTCGAAGCGCGCGCCCCAAGCAGCGCATTGCTAGAGAGCGCCGCGCCTTTCGGAAATCCGCTGGTTCCGGAGGTATGAAAGACCGCCACGGTTGCCGCAGGATCGATAGCGGTCGGCGCGAATGCCTCTCCCGTCCCGCCTACCCGGACAAATCCATCAAGTGTATCCGGCTCGTCGTCCGCCTGAATCCAGGTCCGCACATGGAGCGCTTCGCGGTTCTGGATGTTGCGATTGAAAACCGCTTTGTCGGTGACAAGGATGTCGGTTCCGCTCTCCGCCAGAATACGGCGCACCTCGGCAAGTGACAGAAGCGGATTCAGCGGGACTGCGATACCGCCCGCGCGGATGATTGCGAGAAACCAATGAAAGCATTCCCGCGTATTGGTTCGATAGATCGCGACGGGCTGACCGGGGCGCAGCTCAATCGAACGGCGGAGAAAAGCATCGATCAAGCAGACGCTAGCGTGGAGTTCCTTCAGATGAAAGCTGCCCATCGCTCCCGACTGAGACTTCGCAATCCCCTTTCCGTCGAAGTAACTCGTCCACCAGATTTCCAACGGTGACGTCTTTGTCTCGGGAGAGTTGAATCCGTCGGAAAACATTCATTGCACAGAAACCTGCTTGCGGCCCCACTCGCTTTCGACACAATAATGGAACAAGCGGTCGAGGTAGTCCAGCACCGGCGGCGGACACAACCCGGCAGGCGCCAGCAAGCGCTCAGCATTGCTGGTGTCAAATTGCATCCGCATGGTGAAGTAATCGCGATAAGCGCGGCCATCAACCAGCACGCGGCGCTTGCGTCCCCATAAAGACAGGAACAGCAAGCGGCCTTATGGCGGCGAAAAACAATTTGGGATCGACATAGCGCGCTTCCGGTGCATCAAAGAACTCCGCAGCGCGGCTGGCGATCTGCTGGATGGTCGCGCTGCCGCGAGGTCCGGCGCACAGATGAACGGTGTTCCCTAGAGCAGCTTCATCAAAAGCCAGCCGCGCGACCGCAGCCGCCACAAAATCGACAGGCACGATGTCCAGTACGGCGTCGGGATAACCGGGCACGGTGCGCCAGAGACGACGCGCATAGATTTTCAGCGGCCAATACATCATCTTGAAGCTTGAGGTCACGCCAGTTCGCGAGTCGCCAACGATGATACTGGGACGCAGAATCACGCCGGGCATCGAGCTGAGGCGCGACCGCACCAAAGCCTCAGCCTCTGCTTTGGTCTGTTCGTAGGTGTTGCGATAGCTTTGCCCGATGGCCAGTTCGTCTTTCGCGGATTAGCCCTGACCGTTCCCCGGCAACGTATGCTGTTCCGACATAGGCAAAGCTCCGAAGCTGACGCGCATCCGGCAGCGAAGTCCAGTAGCCGGCGTGTGCCTTCGACGTTGATGTGGCGCGCCTCGTCAAGTGAGTGATCGAATCGGACAGTCGCGGCGGAGTGAATCACGCGGGTCGCTTCGGCCGAAAGACGTTCGTAGGTCGTGGCGTCGAGCCCGCAATTGGGCAGGCTGACATCTCCGGAATAGACTTGAACGCGCGACCGTTGAGAGGGAGGAACAATCAAGTCGGCGCGCTGCTGGCCCGATTGACCGGCCCGATCGCGAATGAGCAGTGCAAGACTGGCGTCCGGATGGCAATCCAGCAGCTTTTGTATCACCTGCACTCCGAGAAAACCGGTCGCGCCAGTAATCAGGATGAGCTCTTCGCCATTCATTCTGGAGACCAACCCTCAGTGCTCGAACGACTCGAAGGCCGGTGACCGATGACCTTTAGGATGCACTGCCGATTGTGAAAGTGATGCCAATTATTATAGCCGTGGGGAACCCTTGAAAACCGCGATCGATTGTGTTCTTCAGGGCGCCATTCGCGGGCGAGGGAAGGACACTTCTCCAAGTGCACCCATGGAAGAAAACTCGGTCCTTCAGGCAGCATTGCTTGGATTAACTGACTTAATGTGGTCTGTCTTTGTTGTTGGCCGTAGAGTTTGAATACACAGATTGATCTCTGCGCCGGTGAGCATGCCCAGCGCGCCCCAGTTGAGCCAGATCGCAAGCGCGATGGGAGTCGCCATCGCTCCATAAAATCGGTCCAGCTTAGCGGCTCCAAAATACTGGATGAAGATACCGATCCCCCACGAAAGCGCCATCCAGATCGACGCTGCAACCAGCGCCCCCGGAATGGTGACCCTTCGTTTTAGCGGGACATTGGGCGCCAGAAGATAGAGCAGCTCAATAGCAGCAAATGTGGATATCGCCGCCACAGACCATTGAAGGTATGGCCAGATTCTTATCCACACCGACTGGACCGAAACCATCCTGGAGAGAAGTGATTCCACAACGGGTCCGGCGAGCGTAAGGGCAACGCCGAGAAGCAACAACACTCCAACCGCAAAAGCCAGACCGAATGCCAGGACCCTGTTTGTCCATACCCGTCGTGGCCTCTCCACCTCGTACACCATGTCGAGCCCCGCGATGATTCCTTTGACTCCCTTTGAAGTTAGCCAGAGTGAGGAGACGATTCCGAAGGAGAGTAGTCCGCCGCGATGCGAGCCAACGGCGGCCAACATCTCCTCGATGAAAGGCGTTCCCAGTTGAGGAACGACATTACGCAGAAAAGAAGTCGCCACTTGCAGTCCATTTTGCACAGGCAGATACGCAATGACTGCGGTCAACAGCACCATTCCTGGAAGAAAGGACAATAGGAAGTAATAGGCCAGACCCGCCGCCGCAAGGTGCAGGTGCTTCCTTTCAAGATCCAGGAGAGTGCCTTTGATTACTGCGATCGCGTCACTGAAGAACTTCATTCCTGCTCATCCTCCAGGAGCCCTCGCATAACGGCACACACTCGATTCACGACTCTGATTCTGCTTTCGCAAGCCACCCGCTTGTCTCGATAAACAGGAATTCCGCAGATCGAGTGACGATCCTCGCGATGATGCCGACAAGGACGAGCGATCGCGCATCAGGCGGCGCTTTCGATGGTACGGATGCCTTCGCTCTCCGGTTGCGACACGAACAAGTTCATGCCCAACTCCTCAGCCAGGAACTTGGCGGCCAGTTGCCCTCTGACGCTGTTGCCGGCTTCATCAAGGGGCGGAGCAAACGTACCCAGCGCGCCCTTTCCTGGCGCGACGGCGACAATGCCGCCTCCGATCCCGCTCTTGCCCGGCAGGCCGACGTCGAAGAGCCAGTCACCAGAGGTCTCGTAAAGCCCCGCAGTCGCCATCACGGCCAAAGCGTAGCGGCAACTTGCGGCATCCACAACCTGCTTCCGGGTCAGCGGATTCACCCCGCCGTCGGCCAAAGTCGCACCCATCGCCGCCAGATCCTTTGCGGATACGTTCAGTGAGCACTGTCTCGTGTAGAGGTCAGCCGTCTCGGCCGGGGCAAGATTGATGCGGCCATAGCTTTGGAGCAGTTGGGCGATGGCCTGGTTCCGGCTATTGGTCTCCGTTGCAGAGGCATACACCTCAGCGTTGATAGACAGAGTCCGGCCGGCAAAGCTGGAGAGGCCGTCTTGAATGAACTTCCATCTGGCCTCGGGGGTTGCTCCCGGCACCATGCTCGTTGTCGCAATGGCTCCGGAATTGACCATGGGATTGGTGCGGCCGTCGGGGCTACGCTCGATGGCCGCGAGAGAATTGAAAGGGAGTCCGGTGCTGTTGACTCCGAGGTTTTTCCGGGCTTCTTCGGCGCCGAGCGACTGGCAGACCAGCGCGAACAGGAACGGCTTGGAGACGCTCATGATCGCAAACTCATAGTCCGAGTCGCCGACAGCATAGACATTGCCGTTTGTGGCGACCAAGCATAGGCCGAACAGAGTACTGGGTACCCTGGCGAGGGCAGGGTAGACGTCGGAGTTCGCGCCTTCCTGATTTATCTTGAATTGTTCGTGTGTCTCCGCCAGTAGCGTCATGACCTGATCGGGAGAGGGCAAATGGCCCGTGGAGATGTACGAAGCATGGTTCGCGCCCGTCGGTTGCCGCGCAGTCATCGGAGCTCCTTCTGATTCGTGCCCACAGACCTGGGATCAGGCCGACCGTTTCGAGGCACTTGAGATGTTGACCGGTTTAACCGGCTGGGTAAGCGATTCGGGACGCAAGATCTCGCTGAGCTTTTCCTTGGTGACCAGTTTCTTCTCGAGAACCAGATCGGCGACGCTTCGTCCGGTACGCAAGGCCTCCTGCGCAATCTCGGTTGCATTCGCGTAGCCAATGTATGGATTCAGCGCGGTCACGAGGACAATGGAGCGGTTCATGTGTTCCTGGAGCCGTTCGGGGTTCGCGGTAATGCCGCCCACACAGCGCTTGGCGAGTGTGAGGCATCCGTTGTGCAGATGTGTCAGGCTCTTGAAAATGCTATGCGCCACGATGGGCAGGAATGCGTTGAGTTGAAGTTGTCCCGCTTCAGCTGCGAAGCTGACCGTGACATCGTTGCCGATTACCTCGAACGCGATTTGATTGACTACCTCCGGGATCACCGGGTTCACCTTGCCGGGCATGATGCTCGACCCAGCCTGCATCGGAGGCAAATTGATTTCGCCCAGCCCGGCGCGAGGTCCAGAGGACAGGAGCCGCAGGTCATTGCAGATCTTCGAAAGCTTGACTGCAACGCGTTTGAGCACTCCCGACATCTGCACAAAAACGCCCGCGTCCTGAGTTGCCTCGACGAGATTCGGCGCGGTAACGAAGGGTATACCGGTGATCTGGGACAGATGTTTACGAACCAGCTCTGCGTATTCAGGGTGCGCGGTGATGCCGGTACCCACAGCCGTCGCTCCCATATTGATCTCGCAGATCAGGCGCGTTACTTCGCGCAACCGCTCCATATCTTCCGCGAGAGTAACGGCGTAGGCCGAGAACTCCTGTCCCAGTGTCATGGGAACCGCATCTTGAAGCTGCGTGCGCCCCACCTTGAGTAGATCCTTGAATTCGGCCGCCTTGGCGTCGAAGGCCAAACGCAGCACGTCCATGGCGTCAATGAGGCGATAGATAGCGAACCAGCTCGCGATCTTAAGAGCTGTTGGAACGACGTCGTTGGTGCTCTGGCTCAGGTTCAAATGTTCGTTGGGATGAAGCACGCTATAGTTGCCACGCTCTTTGCCCATAAGTTCAAGAGCGCGGTTTGCGATCACCTCGTTGGCGTTCATGTTGGTGGACGTGCCCGCGCCGCCCTGGATCACGTCGACAACGAACTGATCGTGCAATGCGCCTGCGCGGATCTCATCGCAGGCTGCGACAATGGCGTTGGTCCGTTCGGTGTCGAGCAAGCCGAGATCGTGGTTCGCCAGTGCTGCGGCTTTTTTCACGCAGGCCAAGGCGTTCACGAGGTCTGGGTAGATCGAGATGGGGGTGCCGCTGATGTCAAAATTCTCGACTGCGCGCAACGTGTGCACGCCGTAGTAGGCCGATGCGGGCACCTCGCGTTCGCCTAGAAGGTCGCGCTCGATGCGGGCGGGGTTTGCCTTGCGAGCCGGTAGCGAATTCATGGTGTCTCCCGACGGGCCTCCCGCCAGTTGGGCTGGACGCTAGCGGGGATTCGTGCCTCATGCGGCTCGGACCCCTGTCTTATCCAACGCCTTCTTCCTTGAGGCCATTTCCGCCAATTCCTCGAGATAGACAATCGCCGTTTCAATGCCGCGATGGAACATCTCTACGCTGTAGTGCTCATTCGCGGCATGCAGGCCGTCGCTGTCCAGCCCGTAGCCCATCATTACTACTGGAATCTTCATCATGTCGTAGATGTCGGCCACGATCGGAATGCTGCCGCCGCCGCGCGTGAAGACCGGTGCTTTGCCCCATCCTTTTTGGTAGGCGCGCGCTGCGGCCTGCATCTCCGGCAGATCAAAAGGGATCAGAGCAGGCTTGCCCTTGGTCAGCAGACTTACGTTCACTTTCACGGTGGGTGGCGCGACGGACTCGATGTGCTTCTTCAAGAGCCGGAAGATCTTTTCAGGATCCTGATTGGCAACCAGACGAGAACTCAGTTTTGCGCCAGCTTTGGCTGGAATGATGGTCTTGGGTCCGGGGCCGGAATAGCCGCTCCACAAGCCGTTGATTTCGAGCGTTGGACGGGCGGAGACGCGTTCGCGAATTGTGTATTTACTGTCGCCCCAGGTCGCTGGCACGCCGGTGGCTTCCTTGAACTGTTGTTCGGTCAGCGCGTTCTTCGCAACCATTTCACGTTCTTGCGCTGTCAACTGGACCACATCATCGTAGAAGCCCGGAACCGCGATGGTATTGTCGGGGTTGTAGAGCTTGGAAAGAATTTCAACCAGAGCGAGAGCGGGGTTGTGCGTTGCGCCGCCCCAGAATCCGCTGTGCAGATCGTCCTTTGGACCCTGGATTTCGATTTGAAGGTACGTCATGCCGCGAAGACTGTGAGTGACGGCCGGCTCTTCGAGTCGTGCGCATTGAGGAATCGCTGATCACGCATACGTCAGCCTTAAGCAGGTCCAGATTCGCCTTGATGAAGGGCGCCAGGTTGGGCGAAGAGATCTCTTCTTCTCCTTCGATCAGCAATTTCACATTGACCGGGGCACCGCCGTTGACTTCCAGATACGACTCCAGTGCTTTGACGTGGATGAACAGTTGTCCTTTGTCGTCGGTCGCGCCACGGGCGTAGATCTTGCCGTCCTTCTCTACCGGCTCAAACGGCGGCGAATCCCAACCATCCTCCAGCACGGCCGGCACCACGTCATAGTGCCCATACACCAATACGGTCGGCTTGTCAGGCCCGGCACCCATCCACTCTCCATACACAACCGGATGGCCGGCCGTGGACATCGCTTTGGCCTTCTCCAGGCCCAGTGCGTGCAAATGCGCTGCCAGCCATTCTGCCGTCCGCTTTACATCGTCGGCATGGGCCGGGTCTCCACTGAGGCTGGGGAAGCGAAGAAACTCAAGCAGTTCATGTCGAAATCTCTCTGCATGGTCACGGGAATACTTGCGCGCTTTCTCGCTAGACTCAGCCATACGCGTTTAGCCTCCTCACTATTCTGCGTGTGTATCTCCAATGCGGATGTCGGGCTTGCTATGCTGCCCGGTTCCGGCTTGTGCCCCACGCTCTGTTCTCGGCGCGTGCAATTAAGAATTCGGTCAGGAGTGGTACCGGCCGGCCGGTCGCGCCCTTGGCATCGCCCGATACTGCATTGGTGCCGGCAATATCAAAGTGCGCCCATTTATATTGATCGGCGAAACGCTTGAGGAAGCAGGCTGCAGTGATGCTGCCTGCGGGGCGACCACCGAGGTTGCTCATGTCAGCGAAATTGCTCTTGAGCAGATCCTGATACTCGTCGAACATCGGCATTCGCCACGCGTAATCCCCGGTGTCGTTGCTGGATTGGAGCAATTGATCGGCGAGTTCATCGTTGTTGGCGAACAACCCGCTGGTGAGATTGCCCAATGCAATCACACACGCGCCCGTCAGTGTGGCAACATCAATCACGCACTCCGGGTCGAAGCGCTCGGCGTAGGTGAGAGCGTCGGCCAAAGCCAGGCGGCCTTCGGCGTCGGTATTGAGGATCTCGATGGTCTGGCCGGACATCGAGGTGACAACATCGCCAGGGCGGGTCGCATTACCGCCGGGCATATTCTCCACCGCAGGGACGATGGCTACGAGGTTGATTGGTAATTTCAGACGAGCGACCGTTTTGATCGCTCCGAACACGCTTGCCGCGCCGCACATGTCGTACTTCATCTCGTCCATGTTTGCGCCGGGCTTCAGCGAGATACCGCCGGTGTCGAAAGTGACTCCTTTGCCTACAAGTACAACGGGCTTGCCTCTTGACCCCTTGTAGTGCATGACGATGAACTTGCAGGGTTGGGCCGAAGCTTGTCCTACCGACAACGCCGCGCCCATACCCAGCTTTTTCATGTCCGCACGCTCCAGCACGTCGACGTCGAACTTGAGTTCCTTCCCAAGGGCACGCGCAGTATCGGCGAGAAAGGGTGGGTTGCAGATATTGCCCGGCAGATTGCCGAGATCCTTGGCGAGAGCCATGCCTTCAGCAATGGCGCGGCCACGGCGCACCGCATTGCTGAGTTCGTCGTTGGCTTTCTGTGCGGTCAGCAGCGTGACCTTGCGAGCGCCGCGCTTCACTCTCTTTTCGTTATTTACCCCGGGGATGTCGAACCGGTAGGTGGCATCAGCCAGGATCCGGCTTGCCGTTTGCAGGCGCCAGGCAGAGGAGCGGCCCGGCACCTCGATGTCGGCGAGCGTTACCGCTGCATCATTCGCCGCGCCACGGGCCAAGAAGGTGGCGGCGCCGCCGATCGCAGCGCGGAACGCTTTGTCACCGAAGTCGCCGCGTTTACCCAGGCTTACGAGCAACACCCGTTCCGCCTGGGTGCCGGGCAAGTTGTATAGAAGCAGCGAAGAGCCAGGTTTTTCATCGAGGTCGCCGCTCTTGATCACGTCGGACATTTTCCCGATCGAGTCACGATCGAGTTGCAGGGAACGCGGGAACGTGCCATCAGTGAACCCGCCCACAACTAAAATGCCTGCCCGGACTTTTTCAAGCGGCGTGCTCTCCAAGCTGATTTCGATAGGAATGCCATTTGTCGATGCCATTGCATACTCCTGAAGTTTGGTTCAGCGTTGCTGCTTTTGGTTGCTGAGAAGTTCTGTTAAAAGCCCCACGGAAGCCCCAGGATCTGCCACACAACCAGGAGGATCATCCATATCACCTGGATAACCACGACGTAGGGCAACATCATAGCCACGATCGTACCGACGCCCGCGCTTTTCTGATATTTCCAGGCGAATGAAACGATCAGAGGGAAGTAGGCCATCATGGGCGTGATGGCATTGGTGGGCGAATCGCCTACGCGATATGCCGCCAGCACGGCTTCGGGATGGACGCCGAGCCGCATCATGAGGGGCACAAAGACAGGCGCAAAAATGGCCCACTTGGGAATGATCCCGGTGATGAGCAGATTCAGCATGGTGACCACCAGAACGAACCCGACGAGCAAGGGAAGCGGGCCAAGCCCCATGCTCTCCAGTACATCGCCCACCTTGACTGCCGCCACCGTCGCCATGTTGGTGTAGGTGAACAGCGCAATAAACTGGCTGATGAAAAACAGTAGGAAAATCAGAGCGCCCAGTCCGATGACCGATTTCTCCATGGCCTTGATGACATCTGCGCTGCCCTTCATGGTTCTTGCGCCGATGCCATAGGCAGCGCCAGCCATCAGAAACGCAAGCGCGATGAAGACGATCAGGCCGTTCATGAACGGAGAGTCTCCGATGAGGGCGCCGGTTTCCGGATTGCGAAGAGGCGCTCCGGGCGGTACCGCCAACAGGCCGAACAGGACCAGAATCGCGAGGGACGCCCAGGACGCGTACTTCAGTCCCCTCGATTGATCTGCAGGAGCAACCGCGACTTCCGGGGCCCCGGCTCCTTCTTCATCCACGATCTCCTTCGGTGGTTTATAGGGCCCAAGGCGGGGCTCAATCCACTTGTTGGTCATGAACCCTGCAACCAGGGTGAGTATGATGACCGAGGCCGACGAAAACCAGAAATTTGCGGTCAGAGTGATGGATTGGTTGGGATTCATGAGATGGATGGCGTCATTCGTGATTCCCTGTAGGATGCCATCCAGGGGTTTGATCAGAATGTTGGCGCTGAACACGGAGGCAACCGCGGCAAAGGAGCAGGCCAGCCCGGCCAACGGGTTGCGGCCGATGCTGAGAAAGGCCGCCGCCCCAAGGGGAATCAAAACCAGGTAGCCGGCATCGGAAGCGATGCTCGATAACACTCCTATGAACACCAGAATGTAGGTCAACGCCTTTGCGGGAGCGACTTCCACGAGTTTATTGATCAGGGCTTTGACCAGACCGGCAGTTTCGGCCACGCCTACGCCAAGCATCGCCACAATGATGACGCCGATTGCGGTGAAGCTCATGAAATTCTTGATCAGATCGGCGTACATGAATCTGATGCCGGCCCCTGTCAGCAGACTCTCTACCTTGGTGGTGATCTCTTCGGGCTGATGGGTATCGGGATTGATCGACTCGTAGGTGACACCGGCTCCCATCAGGTAGAAGATATGGGATAACACGATGATGAAGGCGATCAGCAGAATGAAGATCACGGCTGGATGAGGGACTTTGTTGCCCACCCGCTCAATCGTGTCCAGCAGTTTTTCCATTCCCGTCTTCGTCGGCTTGTGCGGCGCGATGGGTCGTGCATTAGCCTGCTCAGCCATGGTTATACCCTCCTGATCATTGGTAACCGTTGCGCCGCGCAAGGACGAAGGTGACCTTCGGCTCTCGCCGAGGTCCTTCACAAGATGGTCGATTAGGCCGCCATTTCCAGTGCCTCGCGCAAGGCTTTCTCATCGTCTTTGTTGAGCGACGTTTGGAACACCTTTCCTTTGCTCGCGAACGACTTCAGACCCTCAAGTACCTTGTCGCTACTCACTTTTCTGAGCAGCACAAAAAGTGCCGATGAACCGGGCTTAAGCGAACTTCCCATGTCTTTCATCATCTGGTTGTCGAGGCCAATGTCCGTGAACTTGGCAGAGAGCGCGCCAGCGCCGGCTCCAATTGCCGCGCCAAGTAGAGGATTGAGAAAGAGCATGCCGATGAGCATGCCCCAAAAGCCGCCACCCACTGCGCCCGCAGTCGTCAAACTCATGGCCTGGTCTAACTTGGTCTTGCCTTGCAGGTCCCGCGTCACAACAACGGCGTCTTCCAGTTCGAGCAGATACTGCTTCTGCATTTTGATCAGCGCCGCGCGCATCTCGAACGCGGTCGTCTCATCATTGAATACAACGGCTACAAGTGTGCTCACAATACGTACTCCTTCCGCGTGTTGATGGAATGGAACATTGCGTTGACGATCAGGATCCGATTAGCGAACAAGATTTGCTGTCGAACAAAGTTCGATGGCGAGCCTGGCTTTGATTCCTTCTCGAATAGGCGCTTCGGATCAAAGGTTGTCCGTGGGGTACTGCTTCATGAGCGCAACGGTTCGCCGGTAATGGCGATCGCCCATAAAAGCAGAATGGCACACGTAAATCTCGCCGATACATGTCACCTGCCTGGGATCGAAACCCATGAAATGTATCCGTCGCAGCATGATTCACTTCATGGGTGTTCAACAACTGTCACAACTGACAGGAAACCGCCCGCCGCCAAGCCAAGCTCCGCATCTCAACCGGACAGACTATCTATCAATTGCAGGATTCGTAAGAAGAATTAGGTACCAAGTCCCCGAAGCCTGAACGGAAAAAATCACGAGGAGGCCTGAGGCGTGTGAACCAACCTTGACACAATGGCGAGCATCCCAGATGCCATCTGCGTTGCTCAGCATTATTGTCTTGTTGAGCCTGTCACTATTCGTCCATTATCTAGAGCCTCGGCTGCGACGTCGTTCTTTTTTTGCCGAGAGAGTCATGGACCTGCTCACCGACCTTGCAAGTGAGAAGAAACGAAAGCCCGCACTTTCAACAATGTATGCATGTGAGTCGGACCAGGCTCAGAGCATTCTTCCCAATGTCACTCTACCGCAAGACTTTTTGGAATAGCGCACGCGATGTCTCCAACGGCCTGAAGGAGGAGAAGGGCTATGCAAAAGATGTGGATGGCGATAGCGCTGTTTTTGATTTTGCCGCTTTTTAGCGGAAAACAAACCTTGGCGCAGGAGACTGACGCACAGCAGGATGCGGTCCGCAAGCTGCAGGACAGGATGGATCAGCTGCGAATCCAAATGACCGAGATCCAGTCCGAGTTAGACGCGCTGCACGGAGAGAAGCTTCCACACACGGGGTCTATTGAGACTACGCCACCCCCGCCTCCTCCTCCCCAGCCTAAACTGACTCCAGAGCAGGAGGAGCAAGCTGCCGGTGAGGCGACGAGGCGTCACCGGACCTTTGGGGAAGACGAAGAGGATGCACCGCGTCTCTACAACGCCCCGCTTGAAATCGATGAGCCTGGGTTCTTTCATCTTCCAGGCACCCAAACCATGCTGAAGCTCGATGGGTCGATTAGGACCGATTTCCTCTATGACCCGACTCTGTCGGATCTTCCAGATTCGTTTATCACCTCGTCAATACCTATTCCACATGTATCGGGTCCGAGCGGCTTCAATACGAGCATCCGTGGAAGCCGATTCATGACAGACTTTCGCATTCCTGTGGGAAGCTCAGGGCAAGCACGAACGTTCCTGCAGTTGGATTTCTTCGGCGCCAACGGGGCGACCGCACCGCGGTTGCGCCATTTCTACGCCCAGATTGACAACATTCTTGTAGGCCAGACGTTCAGCAACTTCATGGATCCGGATGCGTTTCCGGACACGCTCGATACCCAGGGACCAAATGCCGGGATCAGCGTACGCGTTCCGCAGGCTCGATACAGCTTCGGGCTAGGCAAGGGCTCGAGCATGTATGTTTCCCTCGAGACGCCATCGTCCAATATTGCATTTTCGGTAGATGGTTCCCCCGCAACGCCGGCCACCCCCACTCCTGATGGCACAATTCGGTTTCGACAGGAATGGGAACGTGGTCATGTCCAGTTGGCCGCTGACTTTCGCAATTTGAAGGTGAAATTGCCAGAAGGGGAGGGAAGTGAATCCGCCTTTGGATGGGGCCTGAACGCCACAAGTGAAATGAGCGTGTTTGGGCTTGATACCGCTGTAGTGCAAGTTGCTTATGGCAATGGAATGTCGCGGTATGTGGGTGACACGGCAGGGCTGAACCTGGACGCAGCACCCCGGTCCGAGACAGACCTGTCACTGCGAGCGCTGCCAGTCTTTGCCACATATGGCAGTTATCAACACTACTGGAAGCCAGCGCTTCGCTCGAGTGCGACGTTCAGTTTCGTGCAGGTGCAGAACACTGACTTCCAGCCACTCACCACTTATCACAAGGCTACCTATTCGTCAGCCAACCTTATATGGAACCCGCTGGGCAGCCTGGATCTCGGTGCCGAGTTTCTCTACGGGTGGGTGGGAGACAAGAGTGGGGCCCATGCCGATGCTCCCCGTATTCAATTCACGGGGAGATATCGCTTTGTGAAGTTGCACAAGGAAGAACAGACCCCGTAGCTTATACACCACGCATCGGCATCAGGGAAAAACATGACTTTCCACGCGAATGAATTACCCGTCAAGCTTCCGACTTCTGATGAGGCCCCGTGTCTCTCGCTCTACCAGCCAACTCATCGGCACTTTCCTGAAAACCGGCAAGATCCGATTCGCTATCGAAATCTGGTGAAACAACTGAAGCAATCGCTTGAGCAGAAATATCCGACGCGGGAGGTCAAGCCACTGCTGAAACCGCTTGAGGCTTTGGCGGGCGAGCCCGATTTGTGGAACCATACCCAGGACGGACTCGCCGTGCTGAGTGCGCCCGACCTGTTTCGAATTTACAAGCTCCAGAGACCGGTCCACGAGTTGGCAATAGCGGCCGACAGCTTCCACACCAAGCCTCTGCTGCGCATACTCCAGTCCGCCGACCGCTATCAGGTACTTGGCTTGAGCCGAGGAGCGATCAAGCTCTTCGAGGGAAACCGCGATGCTCTTGACGAAATTGATCTCGAGCCCGACGTTCCACGCACCATAACGGACGCGCTTGGCGAAAAACTCACGGAGCCTCATCAGACCGTCGCTTCCTATGGTGGAGTTGGCGGAACGGGCGGGGCAATGCGCCACGGACACGGTGGTAAGAGCGACGAGATTGACAAGGACATGGAAAAATTCTTTCGTGCAATCGACCGTTCTATCCTGGAGCACCACTCGCGACCTTCAGGTCTGCCGCTGATGTTGGCAGCGCTGACCGAACATCACAGCGCTTTCCGCAAGGTCAGCCAAAATCCATTCCTGATGAAAGAGGGAATCAACATCCATCCAGATGCGGTGTCGATCGATGAACTTCGCGAACGCGCCTGGCGCATTGTCGAGCCACGGTATCTGTCTCGCCTCAACCAAATCGTTGAGGAATTCGAGCAGGCAAAGCCTAGGGGTCTTGCAGATGATGAGGTGGCGCAGGTCTCCATGGCGGCTCTATCTGGGCGCGTTACGACGCTGTTGATTGAAGCAGAACGCGAAGTCCCAGGTCACATCGACGCGGCGACGGGGCAGGTCGAATTCGCCGACTTGAGCCACCCGCATGTCGATGACCTGCTCGATGATTTGGGGCAGTTGGTTCTTGATATGGGGGGCCAGGTTGTGGTCGTCCCGACCGAGCGGATGCCGACGGAGACGGGAGCGGCAGCAATTTACCGATATTAAGTGATAGAACGCATCGGGGTTGCAGTTATCACCCCGAAAGTGCTGCTGTTCCGCATTTTGTTAGCTGGTCTGCTTCGTGTTGCCAGACAAGCTTTATCGCCTCACGCGCCTTGGACCCTTCGCTCACCGTCCGGACCTGTACGCTTTACCAGTTTCCAAAATGCGAGGAAGAGCCTAGTCTTTCCCCGCAGCAATGGCCACCTAACAGGCCCATCGTATGAGGAGTTAATCAATGAGCTCTCCAGGTCATCTTCGGCGAACGATTCTCCCTCTTCCCGATCCAGACGCTCGTTAGGGATGCCCAAGCAACATGCCTGGCGGGTCTGGGCTCAACAAATCGTTCGGTGCCTGATCATCGAATCATGGCATTAGGTCAACCGTAAGATAATCGGCCGTCCCGTTCGCCATCGAAGGGTTTCCGCCCTGTCCTGGCCATCGCTTTTGAGTTGGGGTACCGGCTGGTTGAAGGGGTAATCTTCATGAAAGTACCTTTTCAGTCTATCTGCGTAGCTCTCCTCCTCTCCCTTCAATCCTGCGTCCTCGATTCTGTCAGTGCCCAGCCAAATGATAGTTCGCCATCTCCCAGGATGAATCAAACGGGCTCTGGCTATCAGCCTCTCCCAAACCGCTCGGTCGAAACCGTTGTGATTCCCGGACCACTGCGATCGTTTCTTCGCATGGCCGGCATCAGCCAGCAGATTCCTCCCGACGAAGTGATGCCGATGCTGGCCCACAGTGTTTCATTGTATGGATACCAAGGCGGAAGTGAGACTGAGTTCCTCCGTTTGTTGGATAGGTATGTGCGCCTCGCACGGCAGGTGCGGTCCTTCTCTGACGCGAACGGCACGATCCATATTGCAGGTTGCGCGGATGCGGCTCGGCTTATCGAGGTCCTTGGTTACAAATCCCGAGGAACCTGTGGGAAGGTAGATTTTGCTTTCGCGACCGCAGATGCTGAACGGGCGTTCTTGACGATCGACTCAGGGTTCCCTCTCACCGCGCTTGAGCAAGCCCTGCAAAAGTCTGAACCGTTTGATTATCAGTTCCCAGATTCTCGGGTTCCGATATTTTATACGGAAAAGGATTGGACGGAACTCGAGGCATCGACAAAGAAACCGGGCTCAAATCTGCTTGACTTGCTGCTGCACGATCGGACCTTGGATCGGCTCTATTGGGCTTTGGCGAAATGCGACGAAGATACGAGAGTTGCGCTGAAGGAGTCACCCGGCCTCGTGAAATTGCTGGCCCTCGCGCCGGGATTTGAGATGTACGGCAGCGAGATTCGTATCCACTCGGGAATGATCGAATTGCCTGCTGGATCCGAAAAGGGGTGGCGGGATCTGGTCGGAGAAAGTCCAGGCTCCCCGGGAGCCTTCGTGTCCGCCCTGCTTACTCGAGATCACGGATGGCTGGCAGCCTATTTCGATGTTGTGTCTCGCTTGAATCAAATACAACAAGCGCACTTAGCGGAAGACTCTCGTCTCAAGCGTCTATATTCAGCGTATCGATCCACAGTGACTAAAGACGCCGCGTATGGGGTTTTTCCGCGGAATGCCAATCTCTTGATTTTGCTTGCCTCGCTCAGGTGGAATGCCAAGGGCGAGCCCCTGATTCCGGGGACGCCCGAGTTTTGGCAGGGGGTCTTCTCTCAAAAAACCAACATTGGCCATGAGCATTTGAAGCTCAACCATTGTTGCGATACCGCCGAGCGAACACTCCAAACATTGGTTGCTTCTTCACGTTCTGAATTCGATAGCGGCCCGACCGGGATTTTTCTCGTGTTGAACGCCCTCGATGCCGCAAGACCTGTTGATCGACAGTTATCTGATGACGCCCAGCAGTTAATCGCCGGCAAATTCTCCCAATATAGCCGCTGGTTCCCCATCTTCGCCGAGTTTCCATCGCTGGACGTTACCGCTATAAGGCAGTTTGTGCGCGCGGCCGACCGAATCGATGCGATTTCGAACTCAGCTCTGCGTGCAAATGCGCTGGGTGCCTTTCAAGCAGAGGTCGGCATCTGGCAAATTCTCGCCCGGCAGGGCGAGATCCCGACGGAAAAGCAGAATTCGTCGTGGCAAAGTATGGTTCAGCCCTTTATCGCTGTTTCGAATTCGGTGCAGTTATTCGACGCAGCCCGGACCGGTTTGCAAGCAGTTCTTACCGCATCTACAGGGAGAACTGACCTCTCCCAGGATGAGATTATCGATCTTCTCGCCGGCCCGACTCAGGAAACTTCGGACGGCCGGCGCGTACACCAGGAAGTCGCTGAAAGAATTCGTGCCGTCATGGACGACCAGCGCCTGGTGTCCCTCGACACTCTACTGGGACTCTATGACGGACTGACGCGGATGGCACACGGCGCCCATATCGGCGACAGTTTGCTCGCTCTTGCTGGAAACTTGCGAGAGTTTGAGATGCCACGCCCGATCTTCACGGGAACCGAACGTGCCGAGTGGTCTCCCTCCGTCTACACCAGTCGTCATGCCGAATTGCAGATTCGGACTGACCTGACAAAGATCATTCAGTCAGCACGAACACCGTCTCAGCTTGAAGCCGCCCGCGGCCAACTGACTCCCTTCTTGAGAGACACGCTGGTTGGCTTGAATTACTCCTACTATGAGCCGCCAGGCGCCGCGGTTCTGCATTCCAATCCGCTATTGGTACGCTCCCATGACTTTTCGTCCATGTCAGTTCAGGGAAACAGAGACCTGTGGGGCGATTCAATGCTGATTGGTGTTGGCGCCCCTGCCGGCGGCGGCGCGTATCTCGTCGGTTCGCTTGTCGATTTGCCCTACGCTCTAGCCGCCCTCGAAGGCGAATTGATTGCACCCAAGAATGTTCAGGCATTGATCTGGAATGAAACTGTCCCAGACCTCCTCTTGAATTCTGTCCTGCCGCGCTGGTGGACATCGAGCCGGACCGAATTGCACGCTGCTGCTCTCTATCAACGCGCTGGGGAAGAGTTGTTTGCAGCGTCGGCGTCGAATCCACAATTGCGATCGAAGGTGATCGGGATACTTGCGGACCAAATGACACCAGATCGACTGGAATGGATACAGGCAGCGCTTGAAAGACCGGAAAATGCCTCTGCAGCAGCATCCAGAATCCTTCCTTCGGAGATGTTTTTTCTTTCTGTCGAATTCCGGAAGCAGTACCCGGACCAGTCTTCTAACTGGGGACAAGCGAACAAGGAGCTGAGCGATCTCTCTCGACAAGATCCGACCGACGTCAGTCCCGAGCGCCTCTCGGCAGACTTCGGCGTGCCACATTCCGTTTTGCTGTCGAACAATTCCCGCGTGCTTATCAGCATGAAGCCTCCTCCAGCGTTTGGCGGAAACGCCAGTAGACTCCTTGCGCAATCCTGGGAATCCAACAATCTCTATTGGGCGCGACTGGCGGATGAGATGGGCTATTCGCCGGTAATGCTTAATGTTCTTGTCCCGGCGCTCACCCGGCGCATGGTCGTCAACCTCTTCGCGAGCAGTATTGACGATTGGCCGGCCTTGTTCCGGGCCATGCAGGAAACCGGGGATGAATTTCGGAAAGGCAAGATCACGGTCATCGGCGCAAGTACGGTTGCTCTTAAGTAGTTCTCAAATACTGAACACTGGATTTGTCATGGCAAAGAAATCTTTCGCGATCTTCGGAGTTCTCTCTTGTTTGTTTTACGTGGGAGTTGGTTCAACTCATCTGGCACCCCAGGACGACCCGATGCATCTTCGCATGAACGTCGTTCTCGTCCAGCTCAACGTTGCCGTAACGGACAATCATGGGAACTATGTGACTGGTCTTCACCCTTCAGACTTCTCCGTAAGTGAGGACAACATTCCTCAAAACATCTCCACGTTTGAAGAGAGTCGCGCCGGTCGCGGCGCGATCGAGACGGCTCGATCGAATCAAGCCAACGACACTCATCCGTCGTCGCTCGAAAACGCGATCCCGAAAACCACCGCAGCGAACCTGTTCATTCTTTTCGATACCAGCAATTACATGTACCGGAGTTTCGTATTCGCCCAGGATGCAATCGCAGATTTTATCCGCTCCATGGACGGATCAAGCAGGATTGCCTTCTATTCCTACAGCCGCAATCTTCTCCGCGCAACGACACTTACTTCCGACCCGTTCCAGGTGATAAACGGTGTCCGCAGTTCAGTGGCCGGTGACGATGCCGCCCTCTACAACAGTCTCTTGCTTACCGTGAAGGATGCAGCACCGCTGAAGGGACGAAAGGCTATCGTGGTCTTCTCCAACGGACCGGATAACGCCAGCTCGGTTCCCCCGGAAGACGTGTCGGAGTTGGCCGAATCAACAGGAACGATCATTTATATCCTCAGTACGCGTAAGGCGCAGGATGATCCACAATCGGCCGCGGCTTTCGAGCGTGTCAGCAAGGCCTCCGGTGGCAAGGCCTATTTTGCGAAAGATTGGCGACAGGAGAAGAATGCTTTTGCCTCCATTCAGGAAGATCTGGTCCACCTCTACACGCTGAGCTATTATCCCCAAGCGAACCCCAACCGAGGATGGCGCTCCATCAAAGTGAAGTTGGTAGGCAAGGATCTGCAGAAGTATCACATTCGTACTCGCGACGGCTACAGGCTATTGCCCGGCGCCGTCCGGTCACCGGATTCGGCCAAAGTGGATTCCGAAACTGATCCGAATTAAACCGGTCAGCCAGTGCAGAGCTGCACCGCATATCCACTGCTTGCGCTGGCAATTTGCAATGCTTCTCCGCCGCCTTCGCTCAACAGCAGTAAACCTGGTCTGCTTAGCACCTCGCTGAATTCGACCAGGCTTTATCGCTTCAGATCACGATCAATCATCGAAATCGGCAACCAGGAATTCTTCGAACTACTGCGATGAGAGAAATGACAGCATCCGCCGTAAGCTCGCCATTGCCTTCAACCATTGCGTTTTCCGCGCTTGGTGGAGTCTTGGGCGGATCCATTGCAGCATTGCTGGTCGTTGGATTCACAGAGGTGCTCAAAGCGATGCTGGCCGTGGTTTCCAGACAGCATACTCTGGGTTATTATCCTCGTGCCACTGCTCGGATTGGCGCTCTCGGTTCTGGTGCTTTACGGATTCGGTTTGAGTAGTGAAACGGAAAATTCGCGGCGCTCGCGGTGGGCGGCCGAGTGGAGAAGCTTTCCGCCTGGCGCTGCTCGCTCGCATCTGACCGACGATATGGTGGCATCCGCGGGTGCTGAGGAACGCTTTCCGTGGCGCCTGGCACCGATTCGCCTTCTTTCGATCTGCGCCACTGTAGGCCTCGGCGGACCGATGGGGACCGAGGCCCCGGCAGCCTATCTTGGAGTCGCCACGGGAGCGGCTCTTGGAACTCGCTGGCACCGTCTTCTTCGGCCTGCAGCCGTCGGAGGCGGCGCAGCGGGCGTGGCGGTGCTGATGGGAATTCCGCTTGTTGGCACCGCATACATTCTTGAGCTGGGTCGACGCCACAACGCTCCGCTCAACGTCGAGCGGATAACGGCGGCACTCGTGGGCGGATTCGTCGGATGGCTCTTCAACATTTACCTTGGTGTCAACCTGATCCGCCTGGTTGTTCCCAAGGAACCGCCGCACAGCTTTTCTCAAGCCATGATCACGGCGCTACTCATCGGGGTGCTATCCGGCTCGATTACCTCGCTCTCGGGAGCAGCCATCTATCGAGCGAAGGCTTGGAAGGCCAGCTCCATTCGTCCGGCTCGCGCTTGGCGGGCTGGCTTTGGCAGCGGCCGCCGTGATGATCTCGATGATAGCCTCTCCGTCGGCCGCCGTAGGCCCAGGCGGCGGGGCGATCACATGGGTAGAGAGCGCGACGGGGACATCGGCGCTTATTGTGCTCGCGGTTGATGTGCTCCGCGCAGTCGCCACCACAGCGGCCGCAGCAGCAGGCGGATGCGGCGGCCTGTTTGTGCCGTTTCTGGCAATCGGCGACCTCGCGGGACGAGTGTTTGCACCATCGCTTGAAGTACCAAGCGATCTTGCCGGTGCGGCAGGTGCAGCGGGCGGAATCAGTGGAGGCTATCACTTGCCCTTTACCGCGGTGGCGTTGGTTCTCAGCCAGGGTGGCCCTCGCCTCGCGGTGCTTACCTGCCTGGCGACGGTCGTTGTTGCAGGCTTCGCCGGCACGGGCTCAGTAAAGCTGCTGGATCGACTTCTGGCCCGTGGACACGCCGAGGTCGCAAAAAGAGCCCGTGACCGCGGAAGGCGACCCGTACAGCTTCTGATCCTCTGCTGCGGTTTCTATTCATGAGGAGAGTGGCGCTCTGCCCCTCATTCAAGATTGTTTTCAGGCGGGTGCGGCGACGGGATAGCCCTCTGACCTTGGTTCGGATCGAGAAGATTGAACCCAGCGGTAGATATACCAGGTAGCGATTCCGGCCAAGAAGTGCTTTATCGAATGCCCACTGAGTGGAAATATGGAGTAAACCTGCTTGTCGAAATGCTCGGTAACCTTTGACAAGCCATAGAAGATGAAGACCGGCCAGAGGCCAGACTCGCGGCGCGCAGCGATCACGAAGAGTGCCGCCATTGTTCCGAATTGAACCAGGCCGTAAAGCCAGAGATTATCTGAAACTCTCCACCAGACAACGCTAATAACACCGAAGAGGACAAGAGGGCCGACCAGCTTACGTCGGTTGATCGCGAGTGCGAAGAGCGACATGAAAGCGATTGTCATGGGTAGGCGATCCCAGAATAACCGCGCATTGTCTGGAGCGAGATGGTAGTACGCCGACCCAAATGCAGTGGAGAAAACCCCGAAGAATAGAGTGCGTGAAGCCACGTCGCGGAACTTAATCAGTCCCATAAGACCGACAACCAGAAAGGGCAAGTTCGAGATGACGTCCCAGAAATTCGGGATGCCGAGGATGGTGCGCCGGTCTGCGAAGTCGTGATAGCTCTGGCTCTGAGGCAGAGGCGGCGCGAAGATCAGAAAAAGCACAACGACCAAGCAAGCCGCCAGGATCAGGATCTTGTTCCGCGGCGAAATCTGAACCGACATATGATCGCCTCGCAAAACCCCGAACCGCATCTAAAATTGATGCCTACGCCCCAGTAGATCCTGGGACACTATGCGATTAATCCTCATCCCGTGTTTGATGCATTTTCGAGCGCGGATCCAATCTTATCCCACCTAGAAACCTTTCAGCTGATTCAGTGCTTTGACGAGGAACCGCGTTCCGAACACGAGATCAAGAGGATGGTAATGGCTCGGTTAGTGCGCTCGAGCCACGCGCTGAACCCTTCCAGCAGAACCTGGCTCGCACGAGCGAAGACTATCTTAACATCGCGCATCTTCCGGTGTGCCGAAAGTGTGCCAGAGAGAGGATCAAATCTGGCTGCGCGCGGAGACCCTCGGACGAACGAAGTAATCATTGCTTGTTTTCAATGATTTGCGGTCCGCAAGAGGCAAACTTGGGAAAACTGCGCACCACTATGGAGAAGAAATGGCGGTGCTAGTAGTCAGTTGCGAATCCGTGGCGGCGTGATTGCTTCCTGAGTTGACCCAATACGCGCATACGATTAGAACTAACTTCCAACAAAGATTCGCATCCATTCTTGCTAACGTGCCGAGGGATCAGCTGGAACCCTTCTGTCTCGCTCTCGATGCGCTGCAACAGCGAAAGTCGTCGCTGATCGAAGAACTTTGCGAAGATTCCCGCGTGTCATATAGGCCAGCTGACGGTTTGGGCGCGATTTGCATTTCTTGCGTGGAATCTCACGTCACCAATCCTGACGGCCTGTGGTATCGAGACGGAGATTGTCACCAGGCAGTACCCATAAGAATGGCGCAATCAACACGAATTTCCATCAATACATGCCTACAGTCTAATCAATCTCGGCCCCTTTCGTTTTATCGTTGACCTTGACGCTGATCCATTTCACGGAGCAAATACAGGCGTAGTCGTTGCACCTCTCGAGACCAATGTTCCAATTTATAATCAGGGTTTGCATATCACACGCGGTCGTGCGCATCTGGTGGAGAGATAAGAAGGTTTTCTTGCATGCTCTTTGACGACATCCATGGAACACGGGTCTATATGGACGGCGACGGGGCAGAGCAAATCTCAATCATGCCTTATCAATTCGAGTCTGGATCAAATAACTGTTCGCTTGTATTGGCGGGGGGCGCAACACTGTATTTTGGATACGACAAGACAGCTCAAATGGGATCATGCCTCAAACAGTATCGATCCGTTTTACGGAGAACAATCAACCACCGCTCGAACTGCCTTTTTGGGAGCTTGTCAATTCCTGAGACATCAGATTTGGTGCCTTACACCGACGTTTGGAGGATATAGCAATGCCTGACCGCGGTATGAACATGCTACTGGGAGACTACCTGGACAAACCAACTGGCACACCCGTACCGCCTGAGCTAACCTCTCAAGGCATAGACCTCTTGCCAGCGATTGGTGATTACTTCCGAGCAGATGCGAATATAGACAAAACCGAAGCTGTAGAACGGGTACTGAAATCAATTCTGAAGGTCTTGTTTCAAGGTCCCCTACCGGGATCAACGTGCCGTCAGATTGCACTTTTTCAAAACTCGTATCGGTTCGCATATAAGTACAAATCATATGCGGTGAAGGCGGCCACTCCGTTGGGTTACTCCATTTTTTTGCAGGAGGCGGCTGAAGGCTTCAGCTTTCAGCGGCACATCACCCATAAGACAGAGGTGTTTCATATCCTTGCCACAAGGCCTGGCGCCCTTGTGTTTCTCTGTGAATTCGAAGACTGGCAACGGCATTACGAACCGCAAGGGTTTCAGAAGTGGCTTTGCGGAGCAAAAGACGACTTTTACGATCAGCACACCTTCCGACCTCGTTCTGGCGATGTGTTTATAATCTCAGAGCTTGGCGTCGTCCACACGGTCATGGGATGTATCCTCGAAGAATTTGCGACGGTTTCAACCGATATGGTGGTGCGTCTGCACGACCAGAATCTGGGTTGTCCGATCCCGACTCATTTCACACGCCAGTATGCAGAGCGCGAGATGCTTGGTTTGTCACTTCCCACAGAAAGCAGGCTTGTCGATCGCCATACGTGGAAGTCAGAGCCGATCGCCCGAACTCGCTGCGAAGGAGGCTTCGAGTCGGTCTTAACCGATTCGTTTGTAAGGGCATCGCATCGGGAAGTCGAGGTCGGGGCACGGACAGAATTCATGCAGTGCCGCGGGGTCGCGACGATCGTAAGGGTGTTTTCCGGAAGTGGGACACTGTGGGTTATGGATGACTCTGAATTGCGGAGCCCAGAACAGAGCGCAATTTCGGCCGCTTCGGGTGATGTCTTCCTGCTTGCGCCGGGGGCTTGGTTTGGCTTTAAGAACGAGGCTCGAGAAACATTGCGATACTCGGAGCAGCAAATCCCTCCTGAAGTCGCATTTATTTAGGGGGGCTTTTCGAATCACTAAGTGATTCGCGTGTTGTTGGTTCGCGATAACCGTCAGGGTGTTATCTGGCACAAGCCACGTGAATCGCGGCGAAGTGGATCAACTCTGCTTTTTCAACGAGGCAGCATCAACTCGCGAATCGCTTCTCCGGCACCACCGAGGTTTGCAAGTCGCATCTCGGAATACTTGCGGATAGAATCACGCCGGAGCTCCCGCCTGGAAAGCCGCCAGTACCGCTTCCTTTACGCTTTGCGGCGTACGCTTACTGTTACTCGGCTCGGTCGGGATATCGACATCAATGCCTGACCAGATGTGAGTCTTTGTGCCAGCGACCCCCTCAAGGGCGCGTTGAGTTTCCCGATAGACATAGTCGGCCGAAAGTCCGGAGTATGGAATCTGCTTATAGCTGCCTTCTTTGAGGTGCATCACATCGAAGGTAAACTCCGTCAGTTCTTGTTTTGAGAGGTCCCCGTAAAGAGTCGATCCAATATTGTCTGCGTAGAGCGCCATCCGCTCGCCACCACAGTTGTTGTACATGACGACCTTTATGAAATCGGAATACTTGGACAGTTCTTGTAGATCCTGTTCCGCACGGTAGATAGGATTGAAGGAAGTGTTATGCCAGATGTGCCAGCCCACAGGGATCGTCGGCTTAGCCGTCTTTACCGTTTTGTAGAGTGCGGCGTAGGTCTCGCGAAGGCTGTCCGTGAAGAGCATTTCCCAGGCGGCCAGCTCAGGATACCGCAACAAAATCCGCCAAAATTGGACGAAGCATCCGTCTACGGGGCGTTTGCCACTCCGCGCCGCGCGAACGAATTGTTCCAACTCGAGAAATCCCTGTCTGGCGCGCTCTACATTAATCCCGCGCTCCTTGGCTTTGCGCTGGCAAAACTCGCAGAAGCAGGTTACGTTGCCTGGATCGATTGGCGGTGTGTCGTGCGTCGCTCCCAGGCTGTCTGGAAGCGCACCCTGGTGCTCGGATCCCCACATGATTCCGTCGATGTCGTAAGAACGGGTGTAGTCCTCCACCAGGCCGGTAAAGAAATTCTGGTAGTTCGGATTATTGACGAACAGTGTCTCTCTGTTCCGTCGTACAGATCTCGCTCCTGAACCTTCTCTATGTTCGGCAGATCGCTTCGGAATACGTCTTCCATCCAGCAAATGACTTTCAACCCGCG
>CAVTCT010000013.1:0-67941 GCA_963733325.1 uncultured Acidobacteriaceae bacterium | reverse complement strand
GCGGGAATCACGTGCAATTCCATTCCCGCGGTGTAGCAGGATTGTTCGGGTCGCAAAAATAGAGCCCGTCACGGCTGAAATCCCCCATCGTGCGCACTTCCTCGAACACCTTGCCATCCGGTTCGACAAGGCGCACATACACGGGACGAGGGACGTAGGTGCGAGCCTCGCGCCGCCGGTCCTTTTCCATTTTCTGATCATCGGCCGGATTCGCCAAAAGCGATAGGCCCTCCGGCCCCGGCGATCTAAACGGCCGGGCGTACGGCAACAGACCCGCTCGAATGTGCTAGGATGATTTGAAACGACATGCCACCGTAAACAATGTACGACAAGATTTGGGAGGCCCACCTCGTCCGCGAGGCTCCCGGCGAGCCTGCGCTCATCTACATCGACCGCCACCTGATCCACGAAGTCACTTCGGCCGCAGGCATTTGCCGGCCTCGAAGCCGCCGGCCGCAAGGTTCGCCGCCCCGACCTGACCTTTGCGGTGATGGACCATTCCGTGCCCACCCAGAACCGCGACCTGCCCATCCTCGATCACGAAGCCGCGCGCCTGCAGTTCGAGGCGCTGGCGCAAATTGCCGCCACGCCACGGCATTCGCCTGTTCGATATGTTCAGCCGCAACCAGGGCATCGTGCACATCATCGGCCCCGAGCTCGGCATCACGCAGCCCGGCCTGACCATCGTCTGCGGCGATAGCCACACCTCCACGCACGGCGCCTTTGGCGCGCTGGCCTTCGGCATCGGCACCAGCGAAGTCGAGCACGTTCTCGCCACGCAGTGCCTGCTGCAGCCGCATCGAAGACCATGCACGTCGTCTTTCCCGGCAAGCGCCCGCGCGGCGTCTCCGTCCAAGGACATGGTTCTCGCGCTCATCGGCAAGATCGGCATCTCCGGCGGCACCGACCACGTCATCGAGTACGCCGGCGAAGCCATTCGCGCGCTCTCCATGGAAGCGCGCATGACCATCTGCAACATGACCATCGAAGGCGGCGCGCGCGCCGGCATGGTCGCGCCCGACGACAACACCTTTGCGTACCTCGAAGGCCGGCCCTTTCGTTCCCCGCGGCAAGGAGTTCCAAGCAGCCGTCGAGCGCTGGAAGTCCCTCGCCAGCGATCCCGGCGCGCAATTCGACACCACCATCGAGCTCGACGCCGCGCAGATCGCCCCGCAAGTCACCTGGGGCACCAATCCCGGCATGGTCACCAGCGTCACCGGCCGCGTTCCCGATCCCGCTTCCTTCGCCGATCCCGACGCGCAGAAAGCCGCCGCAGAGCGCGCTCGCAATACATGGCCCTGCGCCCCGGCACGCCCATGGTGGATATTCCCGTCGATCGCGTCTTCATCGGCTCCTGCACCAATGCGCGCATCGAGGATCTGCGCGCCGCCGCCCGCGTCGTGCGCGGCAAGCACGTCGCGAGCATCGCTCAAGGCCGCGCTGGTCGTTCCCGGCTCGCGCGTGGTCAAAGCCAAAGCCGAACAGGAAGGCCTCGATCGAGTCTTTCGCGACGCCGGCTTCGAGTGGCGCGACGCCGGCTGCAGCATGTGCATCGCCATGAATGACGATGTCCTGCCCGCCGGCGAGCGCAGCGCCAGCACCTCCAATCGCAATTTCGAGGGCCGCCAGGGCAAAGGCAGCCGCACGCATCTGGTCAGCCCGATCATGGCCGCCGCCGCCGCGATCGCCGGACATTTTGTGGATGTTCGCGATCTCGGCGTGGACGTGACGGAGTAACCCGATGCAGCCGTTCGCAACACATACCGGACTCGTCGCGCCGCTCGATCGCGTCAACGTCGACACCGATCAGATCATGCCCAAGCAGTTTCTGAAGCGCTCACGCGCAAGGGCTACGGCACGCGTGCTCTTCTACGACTGGCGCTATCTGCCCGGCGACAAGCCCAATCCCGATTTCGTGCTGAATCTTCCGCGCTATCAAGGGCGCTCCGTTCTGCTGGCGCGCGCCAATTTCGGCTGCGGCTCCAGCCGCGAACACGCCCCCTGGGCGCTGCTCGACTACGGCTTCCGCGTGGTCATCGCGCCGAGCTTCGCCGATATCTTTCTAAACAATTGCTTCAAGAACGGCATCCTGCCGATCACGCTGCCCGAAGCCCAGATCGACGAACTTTTCCGCCGCACCGAAGCCGACGCCGGCTATCAGCCTCACGGTCGATCTGCGCAAATCAAACGATCACCGACGACAGCGGCCTCGCAATTCCATTTCGAGATCGATCCGTTCCACAAACAGGTGCCTGCTCGAAGGGCTCGACGATATCGGCATCACGCTGAAGCAGGAACCCGAAATCGCCGCCTACGAAAAAAGCCACCCCATCGACACGATGTACGAACCGGTGGACTCCAAGCACTTCGCCGCGCCGAATTAATCCGCTTTTTACTAAACCCTTATCTCGTTGCGACTTGGCGAAGGCTTAACGGGCTGCGCCTAAATTCAGTTTGGTATTGACAAGCCCCTTCCCTCTTCCTTAGATTCCCGCCACGCGTTAGTCCCGACGGTTTCGGAGGAGTTTCGAGAGACGGTCTCGGAATGAGACCCGTGGGAAGCTAGCGGCCGTCCCCACAAGTCGAGTCGATACGGAGGAAACGCTATGAACCGGTTGAAGGTATTCCCGCTTCTGGTCGTAGTTTGTGCGCTGGCACTGGGCGTCGCGGTGCGCGCGGATAATGATCACGGCAGCGTGGACGAGCAACATGCCAAGCTGCTCGGCACAATCTCTGTACCCGGACCGAAGGCGATCGCGAGCACGGACATCGCCTGGGCCGATCAAACGACGGGTTGGTGATTTTCGGCGACAGGTCGAACTCCGGTGTGGACGTCCTCAACGGGCGCACCGACTTGTATGTCGGGCGAGCCACCACAAACACGGCCGCGACAGTTGCGTCGACAACAGTCGCATCAGCGGCGAAAGGGACCGTGCATTTCGGCGGCCTGACTTCGCCTTCAACCCACGAAGGACCGAATGGCGTGGTGACGACGCCGGACAAAAAGGCGTGGGCTGCCGATGGCGACAGCACCGTCAAGGTGGTGGACCTCGATCCGGACTCGGCGACCTATCTTTCGATCATCGCGACGATCAGCACGGCCGGGTTTGGTCCTCTCTCGAACTGCACCGGCGGTGCAGCCGGCACCTGCAATCGCGCCGATGAATTGGCGTACGATCCGGCGCAAAATATCATAGCGGTCGCCAACGATGAAGCCTGGGAACAGCCTGTTCCCGTATCTGACGTTCATCAGCGCGGCAGCACCCTACCCCATTCTGGGGCAGCTGAATTTCCAGGCAGAAGGCGCGATCGCCGGCGGCGGCTTGGAACAACCGGATTGGGACCCGGGACTCCACGCCTTCCTGCAGACGGTGCCGCAGACAGATGCAAGCGGAACCGGCTCCATTGTCGTCTTCAGAGTTGATCCCAAGCCGTTCTCCGTCACGATCGTAAAAACGATCTCGCTGAAAGGATTCAATTGCAGCCCGACTGGCGAGGCTCTCGGCGCGAACCAGCACCTGGTGGTCGCGTGCGGTATTCCCGGAGCCGCTTCCGGAACACGCAGTTCATTCCCGCTGGTCATTGACGTGTCGACCGGAGAATCGTTGGGGGCCCTGATTGACGAGGTGGGAGGCGGCGACGAAGTGAACTACAACCCGGGCGAGAACGAGTTCGTCATCTCGGCAGACCTCGATGGCGTCTCGAACGGCCCCGGGAATCCGGTTCTTCTGGGAGTGATCAATGGAGAGTCGGGCGACTGGATCAACAATGCCCCCCCGCAACGCTTTCCTACCAGCACGACTCTGGGAACGGGCAGTTTAGCTACGACCGGAAGAGCAGCAAACCTGGCGGCTTTGGGGAGCAATAAACGGGTATTCGTGATTGTTCACCCGGCGACAGCAGCAGGGGCAAGCGACATCTGCGGAGTTTTTGGCGCGACAGATTTCGGTTGCGTGGCTTTGTTTGGTCCCACCGGACACGGCGACAAAGACCATAGGCAACACGACCACGACAACGACGATGACGCAGCGAAGGTTGTAACGGTCTCATCTCACCGATTGGTGTGGGGAGCGGGCGCGTTAGCGCTCGCTCCCCGGACGTTCGGGACTTCCCTATCCGCGGCGGCCGGCGCCGGCCCTTGAATTCGGCGAGCAGGATGCCGGCCGAGAATCAGCGCCGCCCCCGTAACCCGCGCAGGCCCAGCCGTTCCTGAAAGAATGCGAACGAAGTAAGCGCCGCGAAAACTGGCTCGAGCGTAAACACAATTGCGGCGTGCGACGCGCTGGTATGCTGCTGCGCCCAGACCTGCACCGAAAAAGCCACGGCGGTTGCGAACACGCCGGTGACAAGCACCGCCGCGACTAATCTCGCGGTCCACGCGATCTCGAACGATTCCCTTCCGTCGCTATCAGCAACGACCCTGTCAGACAAATCATCGCGAGGGTCACAATCACCTGCAAGAGATTCAGCACGCCCGGCGAATGCCGCCGCGCATAGCGGCCGATGGCGATGATGTGCAGAGCGAAAGCCACCGAGCCACCGAGGACGAGCAAGTCGCCGCGATTCAGACCGCCGAAGCCGGAAGATGGAACGGTGAGGTAATACAGGCCGGCCACAGCCACCAGCGCGCCAGCCCAAATTGCCGCGCCGATTCGCTGCCGCGCGAACAGGCCCAGAAAAACGGGAACCAGCACGACCGAAAATCCGGTAACGAAAGCTGCTTTGGAGGGAGTGGTGAGATGAATGCCGGCCGTTTGAAACGCGTAGCCGCCGAACATACAACAACCCATGACCGCGCCCGCGCGCCAGCTGGCAGCGTTCAGTGTGCGCAACTCGCGGAAGCATAAAACGGCCAAAGATAGCGCGGCAACGGCGAAGCGAATTGCCAGGAACGCGAACACGGAAGCGTCCGCCAGCGCGGCTTTGACCACGACAAATGAGGCGCCCCAGATGAGGGTGCAGAGGACGAGCAGCAGGTCGGCTTTCAGATGGCGAGACACGCAGTCCCTTGCGGCTGGCAATTTAGCGCGCCGTCAAAAATGCGAGTAGCAGAGTGAGGACCGGGGCGATGCGCTCGGGCGAGTCTTGCGCCGCTGGCGCGGCCGAGGAAAAAACGCGGTGCTGTTGCGGTTCGAGTCCAGCGACGCCGAGGATCGCGAGCAGGGCGCGTTCAGGCCTAGCGCGCGGCCTAATCTTTGGCCGTCCGCGGCTGTACCGGGGTTGAGCCTCTTGTTCGGACCGCAAACCGCGGAAGATTGCCATGAGATCAGCGCCGACACGGTGACGTCGATCCTTCGATCCTTGGCCTGTTTAGCCGACTACGTGGTGGTGGATCTGCCGGCCACGCTATCGCCCGCGAATCGATCCGTCCTAAGCGAAAGCGACTACCTCGCGCTGGTGGTGGAACGGGAGCCGGTTTGCGTGGAAGCTGCCAAGTTCGTTCTGGAGACAATTCAAAAGTGGGACGTGACGCCGGCGATGTCCGGGACAGTCATTGTGAATCGTGCCGCTTTAGTGTCTCTGTCCCCGTCTGAGCCGATCAGGCCGCAGGAACCGGTGACCAAAGCCTTGTTTTTAACCATTTGCAGATAAGGTTGACACATTCTTGTTCCCAACGTAAACACTTGATTTAGAAAGAGACACCCATTCGTCACATCGGCGGATTATGATTTGCGCTAACTGCGATTTGCCACACATTCAGTCAGAGGCTTTTCGCGAAACTGTGAATAGGCCGATTCTCGGGTTTTGATCGTTTTCTCCTTTACCCGCACCACTTAAACTAATGAGTTGGATCTGACCGAAGGTTTCGGGCGGCGGAGCTAGCGAAGCAACGGCAGGGAGTGTAAGGTGGCGTACCTGGTAACCGACGGTTGTGGCTTTGTAGGCGCGAATCTGACGGCCGAGCGAATCAAACGAGGAGAACGCGTATTAGTGCTGGATAATTTGGCGCGAACAGGCGCACCGGAGAATTTGAGGTGGCTGCGCGAGTTTGGAAGCTATGAATTTGTCCATGGTGATACGCGCAATGTCCACGACCTTGAAGGAGTGTTTCGCAAATTCGACGTGGAATGCTTTTTTTCATCTCGCGGGGCAAGTGGCGATGACGACGTCACTTGAAAACCCACGACGGGACTTTGAGGTCAATGTGGCTGGTTCATTCAATGTTCTAGAGTGCGTGCGCCTTTTTTCGCCCAAGCAACCGTACTATATGCGTCGACGAATAAGGTCTGTTGGGCGCTGGAAGACGTAGAACTGGTCGAAAAGGCGACCCGCTACGAGCCGGTGGGAAAGAAGGAGATTGATGAACGGGCACGGCTTGACTTCTCTACGCCTTACGGATGCTGGAAGGGTGCGGCCGATCAGTACATGCTGGAATATGCAAGGAACTTTGGACTCAATACGGTAGTTTTTCGGCATTCAACAATCTACGGTGGACGACAGATCTCGTCTTTTGATCAAGGATGGATTGGGTGGTTCTGCCAGAAGGCGCTGGAGACGCTGGATGATCCGGCCACGAGTTTTACAATCAACGGCAATGGCAAACAGGTTCGAGACTTGTTGCATGTGTCGGACGCCGTAAGGTGCTACCTGGCTGCGCATGAACACGTAGCGAAGGCGAGGGGCAGGCATTCAATATAGGTGGCGGCTATGAAAACAGTATGTCGCTGCGCGAGTTATTCCTTCATTTGGAAGAGAAGCTTGGAGTGAAGATTACCCCTCGGGAACTTCCCTTGGAGAGCGAACGATCAAAGATATTTTGTCGCGGATAGTTCAAAAGCAGGTCAATATCTAGACTGGTCACCTCAGGTAACCAAAGAGAAGGGAATCGCCGATGCGCTTACTTGGGAACGATCGCGAAAAGTGGCCGGGTAGCGGACCATTGCGGTCAAGCGGAGATCGGGGAGGCGTGTCGGAGCCCGCGATCTCGTACCGCTCGATTTACTTCGAGTCCGCGAAGAGATTTTGCCGAGTCCTCTTCAAAAAATCCAACTTTTCTTGAAGGCGCGTACTCTCAGGCGCGAGGGGATAAACAAACGAAACCTTGTTACATTCCTTGAGATCGCCAGTGGCAAGATAGCAACTCTTCCATGTCGCCTTTATGTCATGCCAGTACATCATGTCTTTGCGTGATCGTTCCCCAGAAACGATTGTACCAAGCAGGGAAATGCCGAGGAACACGACAAGCATGTTGCGTATAACCCTATCGGAAATCGTAAGAAGAGAGAAATATAATCCGAGCATCCCCAGATTCAGATAAATAACGTAGCGTGACGCCTGGGCAAACTGCATGCCCAGGCACAACCTGCCATACGCTGTGGCCATACAAAACAAGAGGCAGTAAGCGCTCAAAGCTGCAATCACTGCGTGCCTGGTCCATTGCGCACCCCGTTTGCGCAAAAGGCAAATACCACTAAAGGCTGACGCGCCAAGCAGGGCAGAAGCCGCCAATATTCCTACCAGCGTTGGAAGTGCTTCGGTTCCCTGAGCACCGAGGAATGGAGCAAACATCAAGGCCGAGAACCTGACGTAACCTGCAATCGGTTGCATCTGATAGGTAAAACAATCTGCAGAGGGTTGTGATTTGAATCCGATGAAAAATGAGCCAAAAGATGCCAGGGAGACAAGCAGCGGCACCACAAAATAGACGAGCCTTTTGCCCGTCTTTCGCAGATTGACCCAATAGTCGATCGTAAGGATCAGTGGCGTGAGCAGGCCAAGGAGTAAGCCAAAGCCGGTGTAAATCGTGAGGAAGTTGAGCGTCAGCACCAGTCCATAACGAAGTGAGGTATTGCGGCAGGTCCACGCTAGACAATACAGCAGAATCAGGATCAGAGGCATCGGTCCGTGCGCAAAATCGGCGGCAACGAAGAGCGTCTCATACTGCAACGGACTCAAGAAAATGAGCGGGATGATTGCATCTGAATAAGAAAGTCGGCCGTATAGCCTCCTTTTCAACCACAGGGCGCAAACTGTGGCGATGACAATTAGGACCCCTACAATGAACGACTCCGTCCGACTGTTCCAACGAAAGAGAGGATCCACCAGTCGTTCGAACAGAGCTCCGACTCCCAGGCGAGGAGGCCCGTGTTGCCAGTCAAACATCTGCCACAAGGTGTGATGTTGAAATAGAGTGCCATCGTTGAAATCCCACTGATCGACAAAAAAAACATTCACAGCGTATGTGGATATAAGCGTGAAGAACCTGACAACAAGAACGAGGAAAACTAGACCGACAAAAAATATTTCCGAGAAATGAATAACGACGCCGTGCGGCCATCTAGAAAGCTCACTCGCGACCGTTGCTAGAGGATTCGAGTCATCCGTTTTCATCTTCTGGGCCTCTTCTCCTCTCCGATAAAAAGGAAGCGGGGAAAATGCGCACTTCTCGCGCGAATCCCTCGACCCCAAGATTTCCGCATATTCCCGATATTATATGAGAACAAAGTAGAATCGATCCGCGAGCTTTGAATCCAGGACTACGACGGTCTTTCATCTCCGCCCTGTTTCTAGAGTGATGGCGCCTATTCGTCCGATGGCGGTGAAAGCACTTGCTGCTTTGCCGCCGCTGTTAAACTCGTTACCGTGCCAGACCAGGAAAAGCCGCCCGTCTTTCTACTCGATGCGATGTCGTTTATCTTTCGCGCCTACCATGCGATGCAGCGCAGCCGGCCCATGTCTACGCGATCCGGGCTGCCCACGGCGGCCACGTATGTCTTCGTCAACATGATCAAGAAGCTGCGCCAGGACTTCTCCCCGCGCTACTTTGCAGCGGTTTTCGACCCCAGCGGCGCGGTTTTTCGCGACGAGCGCGCCCAGGCGATCGGCACGCTCCGCAAGTGGAACTCCAAGTCGCAAAGCTTCGAAGATGTCAGCTATGAGGGCTACAAGGCCAAGCGCGAATCCATGCCCGACGATCTTCGCCGCCAGGTCCCCTACATTCGCCGTTCGCTCGAAGCGCTGCGCATTCCGATTCTTGAAGTCCAGGGATTCGAGGCGGACGACGTCATCGGCACACTCGCTCGCGAAGCCGCCGAAGTCGGCCACGAAGTCTTCATCGTCTCCGGCGACAAGGACATGATGCAGCTCGTCACGCCGCACGTGAAGGTCCTGAACCCGCAGAAGGACAACCTCATCCTCGATGCCGCCAAGGTGACCGAGGTCCTTGGCGTTCCGCCTGAAAAGGTCGTCGACGTCATGGCTCTTCGCGGCGACACGATCGACAACATCCCCGGCGCCCCGGGCATCGGCGACAAGGGAAGCGTCGACCTGATCGTTGAATTCGGCAGTGTTGAAGCCGTTCTTGATCGTGCCTCCGAAGTTAAGCGCAAGAGCTATCGCGAATCGCTCGAGCAGAATCGCGATGCCGTTCTGCTTTCAAAGGAACTCGTCACCATCGACTGCCATGTCCCGCTTCCGCTCGATCTGACGGCGATGGAGACACAGGAACCGGACCTCGAAGCATGCCGCACTCTCTTCAGCGAGCTCGAGTTCACATCGATGCTTCGCGAACTCGCGCCTTCGGCGTCAGCGCCGGCGCTTGAACTCATTGATGAGGCCACCGACGAGCAGGCCATGGAGTTCTACGCTGCAGCACGCAAAAACGGCTTCGCCTTTGCTCTTGCGGCCGAAGAACCTACTGAGGCTGAGGCAGAATCCGACGAGTCTGCAGTTCCGCAGACCATGTCACTTCTCGATGTGGTTGAAGAAGCCGAAAAGAAGACGCAATCCAGCATTGGCCTCAGTGCCGGAGCCCGGCAAGGGTCTGTGCCTGCCGCTCACGCCCGAGCTGAAAGCGCTCTTCGAAGATGCATCCGTGCCCAAGCGTGTGCACGATCTGAAGCTCGCGTTGCATGTTCTTTGCGGACTTGATGTTGACCTGCAAGGCAGAGTCGATGACTCCATGCTGCTCTCGTATGCGCTCAACCCGACACACACGACGCAGACCCTTGCCGATGTTGCAGCACGCCACAACCAGCAAGCGCCGGAATCCCTGCCGGGCGCTGCCGCTGCAGTTCAAGCTCTGGTGACCGATCTCCGCGCAGAAGCCGAACGCAGCAACGTGACACGGGTCTATGAAGAGATCGATCTGCCTCTCGCGCCAGTTCTCTACCGCATGGAGAAGAACGGAGTCCGCATCGACACAGCCGTTCTTGACGGCCTTTCGACGCGATTCGGGCAGGAACTCGAACGCGTCGGCGAACGCATTTATTCGCTTGCCGGCCGCCGTTTCAACATCAATTCGCCAAAACAGCTTGGTGAAGTGCTCTTCAAAGACATGGGCCTGCCGGTGCCTGTGAAATACGGCAAGGGCAAAACCATTTCCACCGCGGTGGATGTTCTCGAAGGCCTTGCCGAAACCAACGAGGTTCCGCGCCTCGTTCTCGAATTCCGGCATCTTTCCAAGCTCAAGTCGAATTACATTGACTCGCTGCCGCTGCTCGCCGACTCAGAATCGCGCGTCCACACCACGTTTCAGGCCGCTGCCACCGCGACCGGACGCCTTTCGTCCGTCAATCCGAATCTGCAGAACATTCCCATCCGCACTGAGTTGGGCCGCGAAATCCGCGCTGCTTTTGTTGCTGCGCCCGGCACGCAACTCCTCTCGGCTGACTACTCGCAGATCGAGTTGCGGCTGCTCGCACATTTTAGTGGCGACCCGCTTCTTGTCGGTGCCTATCAGCAGAACGAAGACATTCACACCCTCACGGCTAGCGAAGTCTTTGGCGTTCCTGCAGCAACCATGGACAAGGAGACGCGCAACCGCGCCAAGGCCGTCAACTTCGGCATTGTCTACGGCATCTCGCCATTCGGACTAGCCGCGCAGCTGGGTATTCCGCAGGCCGAAGCCCGTGCCTACATCGATCGCTACTTCGCCCGCTACCAGGGGGTGAAGGCCTTCATTGAGAAGACCCTTGAAGACACGCGCCACGACGGCGCCGTGCGCACGCTTTTCGGCCGTGTTCGGCCCATCCCGGATATCAGCAGCCGCAATCCGAATTCCCGGGGATTCGCCGAACGTACTGCCGTCAACACGCCCCTGCAGGGTACGGCCGCCGACCTGATCAAGCTGGCCATGATTGCTCTCGATCGCAAACTGGCCGAGCGCAAGCTGAAAACCCGTATGGTCCTGCAGGTCCACGACGAACTTCTCTTCGAGGTCCCCGTCGCTGAAACAAAGGTCGTTGAAGACTTGGTGCGCGCAGAAATGGAAGGCGTGATCAAACTCAATGTGCCTCTGGTTGCCGACCTGGGCTTCGGCCCAAATTGGCGGGACCTTTAGTTCATTGGGGATTCAGGCCCCCAGCTCAACCCGAATCGCCGCCGCAATCGCATCGGCGTGCCTGCGCATTGCTTCTTCGCTTTCAGCTTCGATCATCACTCGCGCCAGCGGCTCTGTGCCAGAGTAGCGGATTACCACACGCCCTGAATCCTTCAACTCCGCCTCGGCTTCGCGAATACGGGCCGCCACCGCCGGTATCCCCTCGAGCGGCTTCTTCTCCCGCACCTTCACATTCACGATGACTTGCGGGAATACCTTCAGATCCTGCGTCAGCTCATCCACGCTCTTGCCGGTGCGCGCAACCAGATCCAGCACCACCAAAGCTGTCAGCAACCCGTCACCTGTTGTTGCCAGGTGAGGGAAGAGGATATGGCCCGACTGTTCGCCGCCCAAAGACGCATCATGCTGCTGCATCTGTTCCAGTACATAGCGGTCGCCTACGGGAGCGCGCAACATGCGAATGCCCGAGCGCTTCAGCGCGGCCTCAAGCCCCATGTTCGACATTGTCGTGGCGACGACCAAGTCGCCTGTCAGGAGCCCACGCGCTTTCAAATCGCGCGCGGCCATCAGCAGAATTGCATCGCCGTTGATCACGTTGCCGCGTGCACCCGTTAACATGCACCGGTCCGCGTCACCGTCGAATGCTAAGCCAATCGCAGCTCCCCGCTTCTGGACTTCCGCTGCAACCCATTGCGGATGGAGTGCTCCGCATCCGTTGTTGATGTTGCGGCCATCCGGCGCGATGTTGAGAAGTGTGAATTGCTCAGGAATTCGAGCGCCAAGTCGCACAAATAAATCCGGGGCCACTGCGGCAGCGGCGCCATTGGCGCAATCGGCAACAATGCGTAAACCATTCAGCTTGAGGGCTGGCACACTCTCGATAAGGAACTGAATGTAATGCTCGGCCAGGGCTGCGTTATCCTCCACATGCAGTAGCTCAGTTACGTTCGGAACCGAAGCCTCTTCAGCGTGCCGCAGAATGTCGTCCTCAATCGAAGCTTCTACCGCGTCCGGAAGCTTGAATCCGTCCGCACCAAACAGTTTGATCCCGTTGTCGCGCCATGGATTGTGAGAAGCGGAAATCACCACACCGGCATCGAAACCGCGGTTTCGCGCCAGAAACGCCACCGCGGGGGTCGGAACCACGCCCGCGCTTTCCACGAGCACGCCTGTTTGTCGAAGCGCAGCGGTTATCGTTGCAGTAATCCACGTACTCGACTCGCGTGTGTCGCGGCCGAGGATTACTTTGGGCTGCCCATGACGGCGCAGCGAATGTCCCAATGCCAACCCCGTTGCATAGATCGTTCTTAGATCCAGCGGTGGCTCGCCTGCAATGCCTCGAATCCCGTCGGTCCCAAACAGCTTTCGTGCAGTTCCTGTGCTCATAGCCTCACTTCTTGGTTTTCTTTCCGGTTACTTCGTCAACTGTGCTGCTGAACTCGCCGTCCGACAGTCTGGTCCTGACGTGATCGCCTTGCGCAACCTGGGTTGCTGATCGTATCACCGCGCCGTCCCCGTTCAGCACGAGAGCGTAGCCGCGTTCCAGCACCGCCAACGGCGACAGCGACCGCAAGCGCGCATCCAGGGCATCGAGCTGGGCTACCCATCTTTGAAGAGTACGTTCCAGCGAGCGTTCCAGCCGTGTCGCTCCAACTCCGAGTCTCTCCCGCATCCGTGCAAGCATTTGCCGAGGTTCATGATGCAGCACATCGGCGGCCAATTCCGCCACCTCGCGCTGTCGAGCGCGCACTAGACCGCTCATGCTTGCCTCCGCACGAAAGCCAAGATCGTCAAGCCGCTGGCTAAGTCTGTGCAATATCGCCGTAAATCGCCGTTCCGCGCGATCCAGCGGCACATTATCCAGCACTTGGCGTGCATGCAGAAGTTGGAATCGCGTTGCGCGTTCGAGCCGATTTGCCAGCGTTTCAACTCGTTCCGCAACGCGATGCTGTGCCTCTGTAATCAGCTCGGCGGCGGCTGAGGGTGTTGGCGCCCTCAAGTCGGCCACAAAATCCGCAATTGTAAAATCCGTTTCATGCCCGACCGCAGAGACAACCGGCAGCGTCGACGCGACAATGGCCCGCGCCACCCGCTCGCTGTTAAAGGCGCTCAAGTCTTCGAGCGAACCGCCGCCGCGCGCCACGACAATCACGTCAACCAACCCGCTTGCATTCAGCCCGGTCAGCGCCGATTCCAGTTCGCCGGGAGCCTGCTCGCCTTGCACTGCGGCAGGGCACACTATCACGTTCAGACCCGCATGCCGGCGTCCCACGATGTTGAGGAAATCACGGATCACCGCACCCGTCGGCGACGTTACGATGCCCACGGTTCGAGGGAAAGTCGGCAATGGCCGCTTTCGCGCGGTATCAAACAGCCCTTCGGCCTTTAAGCGCTCCTTCAGTTGTTCGAAAGCCAACTGCAGCGAGCCGGCGCCAACGGGTTCAATTGTCTCGCCCACGAGTTGCAACTGTCCTCGCTGCGCATACACACTTACGCGCCCGCGCACCAGTACGTGCAGACCATCCTCCGGTTTGAAGCGCAGCAGTTGTGCCTGCCTGCGAAATAAGACGACGGGTAGCTGAGCGTCCGCATCCTTCAACGTGAAGTACAGGTGCCCGGATGGCGCCGGGCGGTAGTTCGAAATCTCACCTTCCACCCAGATGTCGGCGTGCTCCTGCTCAACCTGTTCGCAGACGTGCTGCACCAGTTCGCGCACAGGCCAGATGCGGCGCGCTCTCTGCGGTTCCTCAAAACTGAGGTCAAGTTGCCGGACGGATGTGTCCTGTCGAATCACCAATACGAGTGTAATTGCTGGGGTGCCTGCAAAGCGCCTGAGGCAACTGCGGGCTATCTGCGATTTGCGATCATGGCGCGCAAGCGTTCTGCAATCTCTGCCAGTCGCGCAGTGACCACTGGATCCCCATCCAATGAACCACCGCACAAACTCTCTGCTTCACGCGCCAGGTCCGTACCTTCATTCATGCCGAAGGTTCCCAGAACGCCTGCCAGCTTGTGGGCGTCGCTGCCTGCCTGTTGCTGTTCGATTGTGGTGAGATTTCCGTTGGCCGCGCTTTTGGCCACTCTACGTAGAGTGGCCACCCGTTCTTCCATCTGCGGCAGGTATTTCACCCATAACCGGTTCATGGCTTCAGCCAGCGGAGATTCCGCAGTCCCACTCACAGATGCCTCAACTCCAGCCCAGGACGCCGGCAACCTGTTGCGAAAGCGTCAGTGGATCAAAGGGCTTCACCAGCACGGCTTTCACTCCCAGATCGGCAAAACGAGAACGATCGGTAGCCTGCACCTTTGCCGTCAGCAGCATGACCGGAATATGCGCGGTCGCCGGGTTCTTCTGCAATTCTCGAAACGTCGCGGGGCCGTCCATCCCTGGCATCATCACGTCCAGCAAAATCGCGTCCGGCTGGTAGGTTGCCGCACGGGCAAGCCCTTGCGCGCCCGAACTGGCCACCATCACTTCCCAGCCCGCAACCGTCTCCAGGCTCAATGCCGCTACTTCGCGAATGTCGTCTTCGTCATCGATGATAAGAATGCGATGCATGAAATACTTCTCCAGAATCGGCCCTAGGAACCCTGGCCGGCAGATACCTCGGGTACAGATTCTTCAGCCTCTTGCGAACTGCGCAGCATCGTCAGCACCAGGCCTTCCAGCTGTTCGGGCTCAACGCTGGCTTTTGCGAGGAAGTGACTCAAACCGAGCACCAATTGCATACGCTCGGCCTGCGTTAAACCATGTGCGGAATAGGCCACCAGCGGCGCCCGGTTCAAATCCTCGTGTTGGCGCAGCCAATCCACCACGTTGAATCCATCGCCATTCGGCATTCCAATGTCCAGCACAATCAAATGCGGTTGCAGCGTCAGGCACTCATCCAATGCGCCCTGGCGTGAATGAGCCACGCGCACCACGATACCTTCACGCCTGAATATCTCGGCGACCACCTGCCCCAGATCGGGGTCGTCTTCCACCACCAGGATGCGCGCCTGCTCGCCGGGATCGCAGAGCACCTTGACCAACTCGCCCAGCAGCACGTCGTCGCTCGGTCGAGGGAAGAGACCGTCCACTCTGTGACCGTGCTCTGCCGCATGCTGCGGATTTGCCACGCCCAACAACACTACGGGTGTATGCGCCTCCGGGTCCTCACGGCGCAGCATCGGCAGAATCTCCCATCCATTGATTCCGTCGATCGTGGTGTCCAACACAATTGCAGAAACCCCGTCGTGTGCCACGGCAACTGCCTGGTCCACGGTTGTCGCTTCCACCACGCGGTATCCATACCGCGCCAGTTGATCTTGAATCAACGGCCGTGTCCCTCCATTGGTATCGGCCACAAGCACTGCTCCGTGCGCAGCTGGGCTCGCTTCACCTTCCTCCGCTTTGGCGGCCACTGGCTGGTAGGGCAGGAAGACCCGAAACGTCGATCCGCGCACTGGGTTGCGCTCCGCCCAGATACGTCCGCTATGCTGTAAAACAATCGCGCGACAAATTGCCAATCCCAGGCCGCTGCCACCCTTCTGGCGCGAGTCCGAAGCATCGACCTGCTGGAATCGCCCAAAGATCGCCTCCAGCTTGTCTGCGGGGATTCCGCGGCCCTGGTCGATGACGGACAGCGTCACGCCGCTGGCCCCCGAGCGAAGCATCACGGAGATCGCTGAATTGGGCGGTGAGAACTTGATTGCATTCGACAGCAGATTCGTCACCACCTGAAGCAGTCGATCGGAGTCCGCCGTGACTTCGACCTGAGTTTTGTCGTGGATCAGCAGTACACCGGCCTCGTCCGCCATTGGCTGCACGCCGTCGATTGCCTGGCGCACAATCTCGCCCAGCTGTACTGGCCGGAAAGTAAGCGGCTCGCGGCCGCTCTGCGTGCGTTCCAGATCGAGAATGTCGTTGATCAACCGAACCAGGCGCTCGGAGTTGCTGAGCGCGATGCGTAAAAGGTTGGCTGCCTTTTCGTTGATCACACCCAGCATGCCCGAGGAAAGCAAACCCAACGCTCCGCGAATCGAGGTCAGGGGCGTGCGCAGCTCGTGGCTCACCGTCGAAACGAACTCGTCCTTCATGCGGTCGAGAGCGTACCGCTGGCTGATATCTCTGAAGCTCAGCACCGATCCCGAAAATCTCCCCTGATCCAGAATCGGGTTGAGGAAGAACTCCGCAGGAAACCCCGTGCCATTGCTGCGGAAGATCGTGCCTTCGCCGGTCACGGACTTGCGCTGCCCCGATGCGCGCCGCAGTGGGCACTCCTCACTGCACTTCTTGTCAGCCGGCGCCGAACCGTGAACTAGCTGATGGACCGGTTTGCCGATCAGGTTTTGTGGACGCGCTCCCAGCAGCCGAGCCGCCGCAGGATTTGCAAACCGCACCAGGCCGTTTCGATCGACCCCGCAGATACCGTCGGCCACCGACCCCAGCAGGATTTCCTGCTGCCGGCTGAGTTCCTCCGCTCGCTCGCGTTCCCGCGTTCGCGCCAGCATCTGTGCTAGCGATCCAGCCACCGTTTCCATGGCTGCGGTGGTCTCGCGATCCTCACGTATCCGCGCGTGGCAATAGAACTCCAGCACCGCCAGCACATGATTGCCGACTTGCACTGGTGCAGCCCAGCCCGAGACCATCTTGCTTCGAATCGCTGCCTGTACACGTGGGCTTGTTGTCAGCACCGACAAATCCGATGCCCACACCAGTCGGCCTTCTTTCCATGCGCGACCCGGCAGGCTGCCTCCGGAAGCAAGCGTAATCCCCATGCTCTCCTGGATCAGTCCTTCGGCGCCTTTGCCCGGAATACCCCAGGCCGTATTGAACTCAAGACGATTCTCTTCCGCGTTCACATCCCATTTCACCGCGACGTCCCAACCTTGCGAGATGCATAACGCCTCCAGGACTCGCTTGGTCGCAATCTCGGCCGAGATATTCTCGCCCACGATCTGGCTTACTACCAGTTGCAGAGCCAGGCGATGCTCGCGCTGTTTCTGCTGCGTCACATCGTGCAGAAGGCATTGCACTGCCAGTGGCTTGCCGGCCCGCCGCCGCTGATGCAGACTCATCTCCAGTTCCAGTACGCGGCCATCGGCAGTTTCAGTGCGCAGGGGCGCGCGGTCTACGGTCACGCCATCCAGAGCCTTTTTCAGCAGCGTCGCAACTTCATCGTGACAGCCCAGCCCAAATACGTCTGCGAAGGAATCCTGTTCCAAGGGCGCGTTCCGGTCCAGCCGGAAGGTTTGTCTCCACGCCGGATTGGCGTACAGGAACTTGCCCGTCATGTCGAGCGTCGCAATCATTTCGCTCGAGTTTTCAAACAGGTCGCGATATCGATCACGGGGAACGCGCAATCCCTCGCCCTGGGAGGCATTGATGGACTGGTCTAGTGCGACTGCCACCAACCCGGTGGGAAGTCCATCGCGATTGCGCAGCGTATTGATGTGCAACCGGACGGGGAAGAGCGATCCATCCCTGCGCCGCAAATGCGTCTCGAAGCTCGGAACCTGGCTCGGCGCGAGGGAAGTCACTACCTCCGCATACGTTACGAGGCTTCCTTCCTGCCCACCCTCCACCAGTTTGTTAATGTCGTAGAGCCTCCGCACCTCGGAAACTAGCCGATCCTCCTCGCCGGGCGCCAGCAGCTTTTCTGTGCTTTCCAGGTTCACCAGTTCGGCAGCGTGGTAGCCAAGCAACCGCTCTGCGGTGGGATTCATGTAGGTGAGTCTGCCGTCCATGCCGATGGAGATCACCATCGTACCCGCGGAATCCAGAATGTCCTTCAGTGGGTCGCCAGCGTATCGAGCTGCCGCTTCCCGTTCGGCTGACAAATCGGCCAGCACGCGCATGAGGACCGCAGCCGTAAGCCCCATCGCGGTCATCAGCAAAAGCCAGTCGTATTTTGGACCTGCTTCAACGCGAGCGAGAATGAGGCCCGCGGCCATCGCCACGGCAAAGACGGAGAGCGAAGACCAAAGCGGCGGAGCGGGGTTCTCTCCTTCGTGGTTCGACTGTCTGGCTTCGCCTAAGTCCATCGGGTTGCCGCGCTCCTGCATCTTCACCAGAACCGTCGCGTCTCTCTTTGCGCAAGCCGCTCAGCCATCTGGTGTAACTTCTCCGCCGCACGGCAAGTCATCCTTGCCACATGCGAACGCGGGGCTGATGAACACTGCCAAGGCCCCTTTTGTCTCGCACTGTTTAAGCGAGCATACATCCCCATTGCCTCGGCCGTCTCAAGGTGCGAAGGCAGTTTTCGTCAAAAGCGAGCACGAACGCAATGAGGCTCATCTTGCACGCTCCCACAAAATGGGCTGGTTTTCAAGCGTATGTTACTGAACCAGCGTACCGTTGTACACGAAACGGCATCAGTGTTACCTGCTCCCTTGCGGTTTGCATTTTCGAAGTCGCCAGGGCCGGAGCTGACCTCAGCTCGCCTATACTGCTTTCATGCTTCGCAAGACTGCCCTCAACATACTGACTGCACCCGTATTCATTGTCCTTGCAAGTGCCTTCCTGCATGCACCGTTTGCCTACGCCTGGGGTAACGAAGGTCATCGCATTATCAACCGTTTGGCCGCCACTAACCTTCCGGCCGATGTTCCTGCGTTCCTTCGCTCCGAAGCCGCAATCAACGATATCGAATATCTCGGTCCCGAGCCAGATCGCTGGCGTTCTGCGGGCGAGCCTGAACTGAATGCGGCCCAGGCCCCCGAGCATTTCATTGATCTGGAACCTGCTGATGCCCTCGGGCCCCTGCCTCGGCACCGGCTCGACTTCGAGGCTGCTGTTTTTGCCTCCGGACAACGGCCTGAAAAGATTGGCCTTCAACCCTGGGAGGCCACCGAGGTCTGGGAGAGGCTCAAGGCTGCCCTGCGCGAGTATCGTCGGCTCTCTGCTGCACATCAGGACACGCATGCCGTCGAGCAGACCGCGATTTTTTATGCCGGGTGGCTTGGGCACTACGTGGGCGATGCCTCACAGCCGCTGCACACCACGGTCCAGTACAACGGATGGACCGGGCCCAATCCCAATGGCTACACCATTTCTCACACGATTCACTGGCAGTTCGAAGGAGTGTTTGTCGGCGCCAATCTGCACGCCGCCGACGTTCAGCCGCGCATGACTCCTGTGCACCCTATCGAAGGGGATGTGTTTGCGGACTATGTTGCCTACCTTCGCCAGAGCTCAAAATACGTCGAAAAGATCTATCAATTGGAGAAAACTGGCGGATTTGAGGGTCAGGGAACGCGGGAATCGCGCGATTTTACTGCTGATCGACTCGCAGCGGGAGCCAGTATGCTGCGCGACATGATCTATTCGGCGTGGCTGCAGAGTGCGAACCCGGTTCCGGACCCTTACCGGAGACAACTAACCCGAGATAGTTCCTGCAATCGGGACTCCTTTCCAAAAGAACTCAAGCAAGAACGATCGCTTAGCGCGGAACTGCGGTTGATGGAGCCGCTTGGGTTCAGGTCTCGAGACCCAATTTCATCCTTCGTCTCGTTACATGACGTGATCCCTGTCACAGCGCAGAACACGGACTTATTGTGTCCTATATTCAATGAAGACCATATTGGTCGCAATTCAGAATTCCTCCGATTAAATGTAAGGAACAGCCGGAAGGCGTCGAGAATATCGGCTTCAACGATTTCACGATGGGTGTAGACACAACTGCGCTGGTGCAGGCTGAAAACATCTATGAGATCAGCGACGCGTTTTCGCGCATTATGGGAAACATGGGCTGAAGGTTGGCGGTGAATTCCACGCGAACCAGATCAACACGAATCCTGACGTGGTGTTCAACGCAGCTTCGGTTTCAGCGGATCGGAAACGGGCCTCGACTTCGCGGACTTTCTGCTTGGCGTACCGTCAAGCTATACGCAGGGGCAGGCACGCGATTTCTACAACCGCAATCTGTACATGGCGGCCTTTGCGCAGGACAGTTGGAAAGCAACAAGTGGACTGACGGTCAACTACGGCGTGCGCTGGGACCGTATCCGTCCCTGGCAGGAAAAATTCAACCAGTTGCAGACGCTCGTGAAGGGTGAGCAGTCGCAAGTCTTTCCGGACGCGCCGCGGGGGCTTGTCTTCCCCGGCGATCCCGGAGTGCCCGATTCGCTCGCCCGTGAAAGCTCCGATCATTTGTGTTGCTTATCTTTTGTATTTCCCGCTATTTGGCGTGGCCCAGTCCTATCAGTTCTGCGGTGTGGTGCACGATGGAACCGGTGCCATCATTCCCGGTGCCTCCGTAGCCTTGCGCCAAACTGGAAGCGACGTTAGCCGGTCGTCCCAGACCGACGATCAGGGCACATTTCAGGTCGCTTTGCCAGCCGCCGGAACCTATCAGCTAGAAATCAGCGCAAGCGGTTTTGCGGTCTATCGAGCGCAGGTCATCCTGGCCCCGGGTGCACCTTTGTCCAACCTGGATATCGTCCTTGCGATTGAGGGCAACTCGCAGACTGTTGAAGTGACGGCCAATGCACTCGCGGCCGAGACCACCAGCACGCAGCTGGGCGAGTCGCTAGACACAAAGAAGATCGAGGCAGTTCCGCTCAATGGGCGCAGCTTTACTGACTTGATGGCAGTTCAGCCGGGGATCGTTCCGCAGAACACCGCGCAGCCGGGGGCGGTCATCATGACCGGGGTAGCTTCTACGCCTCCGTCCGGCGATGCAAATCCCGGCAATCTTTCGATCAGCGGCCAACGCGAGTCTTCCAATGGATTCCGGGTGAACGGCAGCGATGTGGAAGAAGACGTGAACATGGGCACATCGATCCTGCCGAACCTCGACGCCATCGACAGCTTTCGCGTGCTCACATCAAACTTCGACGCGGAGTACGGCAACTCCAGCGGTGGCCAGGTGCTGGTCACCACGAAGGCCGGGACGACGCATACGCACGGTTCAGCATTCGAGTTCCTGCGCAACACAGCACTCGATGCTCGGAACTATTTTTCGCAAGACGTGCAGCCTACCGGCAGAACCAGTTCGGCGGAACGCTCGGCGGCGCGCCGTTTCGATCAAAGTGGATTGGAGCCAGTTCGAGCCGCTTGTCGGAATTCCTGCGGTCGATCCACAGGACGTGACCCCGTATGCCGAGCATTGGATGGCAAGCGTGGAGCGTCAGTTTGGAACCAAATCGCTGGTTAACCTAAGCTATGTGGGCGCCTCGTCTCATCACCTGCTGGTGCTTGAAGAGGCGAACCCCGCCGATCCGGGCTTGTGCCTGAGTCTTGGGTCGGCCTGCGGGCCTTTCAACGAGCAGGCGGCGCGCACTCAATTCGGACCGGCCTTCGGCAGTGTCGAACTACAGCGCACCATCGCCAATGCGAGCTACAACGCGCTGGAGGCCTCGATCAATCATCGCTCGCATGGCCTGGAACTGCTTGCGAGTTACACGTGGTCTAAATCCATCGATCAGTCCGCGGGACTGCCGGAGCCGGTTAATCCTGTGGACCCATCGCTCAGCCGCGGGCTTTCGTCATTCGATATGCGGCACAACCTGGTTGGCAGTTTCCATTATCAGATTCCATCGCTCGCCGCGAGGGGAACGCTTCATGCAATCGCGTCTGGATGGGCAGTTGCCGGGATTGCGCGCGTGACGTCGGGGTTGCCGGTAACGATGCTCAACAACAACGACACATCGCTGCTCGGCACGATTCCCAACGGCATCAACAACAATGGCGTCGATACTCCGGAGTGGAGCGGTCGGTCGCTGCGGCTGGACACGAATCCGCGGGGTGGTCAGAGCCGTGTTTGATGCTTCGCAACTCACGCTTCCCGCACTTGGGACCATGGGCAACGCGCGCCGCCGGTTTTTCTCGGGTCCCGGCATGGAGAATTTGGACGCAACGGTTTCGCGCAACTTTCTGGTCAGAGACGATCGCTCACTCGAATTTCGCGCCGAAGCTTTCAACTTGTTCAATCACGCTCAGTTCTTCGGCGCTTCTGCCGTGGAGGGCAATATTTCAAGCGGGAGTTTCGGACAAGCGGTAAATGCAATGTCTCCGCGCCTGATGCAGCTGGCATTGCGTTATCGGTTCTGATGAACCGGTCTTAGTCTGTCTCACGGTGAATGGAGGTTAGTCGCCGGCTTCGGCAGAGGCCAGGACGGGCACGCGGCGCAGCAGCATCGTCAGCACCAGCGTCAACACGAGAACCATGGGCACTGCGGTCACGAGCCACGCTCCAAGGGCCTCGCCTGCGAGACTACCGGAAGCCCACATGATCTTCATCGGGGACTCGTGGGCCAGCATTGCGGTATTCAGGGCAGGGTGTGCACTGGAAGCAAAGAGCCAACCGCCGAGACGTACAAACGGAAAGATGAGCGCTATCTTGAAGCGGCATCGCGGCATAATTGGCCGCCTGGATCGCCGGCATATTCAGTCGCAGACCGAGAGCAACCAAAAGGCAGAGGGCGGTTGGAACGCCGATGACGGGGATGCATCCGATGGCAAACCCCAGGGCGAGTGTCAGCGCGAGCCGTTGCGGCGAGATGCCCTGCCGCAACCACTTCTCCGCTTTCTGTCGTATCGCTCTGAGTGATCTGCTCATTTCAATTCCTACGTTATCGGTACGAAACCTGCTCCCGTTTAGATGTTGCGTAAATGTTCTGTGAACCGAACCAAATTTCGCATCAACCACAGTGTGGTACGGAATCCGGAGGGCCTTGCAGTGACCTCTATCAACCAGCATAGGCGCGATTCAAATCCAGCACGCTCCTCCACTTTCGACGCATTTGCTGCTCCAAAGTGGCAGGTCTGGGTGATTTGGTGCTTTTTGTAGCTTCGTTATCTAGGTAACCGGAGCAGCCCGCGTTCGCGCATTGCGGACAGCACCTGCTCAACCTTCCAGTCCAGGGCTGCTGTTCCGTCGATGACGAGGTCGGCATGGACCGCGGACGGCCGCACGAACGCAATGCTCGATGGCCGGACCGTGGCCTCATATTGCCGGCGCACCGACTCCGGCGTGCGCCCGCGTTCGATCGTGTCCCGCCTCATGCGCCGATCGAAGCAGACATCATCCGGGGTGTCGAGATAAACGCGCATCTGGTAGAGAGGCAGCAATTCAGCGTAATACAGCGCGAACAAACCCTCGACCAGCACGAATGCACCCGCTTGCATGGTTTCGGTGCGATCGGGAATGCGAATATGGTGGGAAAAATCGTAGAGCGGCCGCTCGATGGTTTCTCCCCGCGCCAGCGCCGCGATGTGCGCGGCCAACAGCGAACTCTCAATCAGGGCGGGATCGTCGAAGTTCTCTTTGGCGCGCTCGGCGGGCGGCAAGTGCGAAAGGTCGAGATAGTAGTTGTCGAGAGGGAAGTGGATGCCATCGAGTTCGCGGGCCAGTTCGGCGGCCAGCGTGGTTTTTCCCGATCCGGAGGCCCCGGCGATTCCGATGACCTGCGGCGGAAACGGGAGGCGCAGCGTGGCGGCCTCTGTGTGTGCGTCGTCGCTCACGGTTCTGCGTCCACCAGCGCTGAGATCCACATAGCCAGCCGCTCCAGCAATTCGGCCAGCTTTCGCTCCACCTGTTTGCCGGCTTCGAAGACCTCCGCATGGCTGAGGGGCGTTGGGCTGAGCCCGGCAGCGAGATTTGTGACGCAGGAGATGCCGAGCACCTCGATGCCCATATGCCGGGCCACGATCGTCTCGGGCACGGTAGACATGCCGACCAGCGTCGCTCCCATGGTGCGAAAGGCGCGAATCTCCGCCGGCGTCTCGAAGCTGGGGCCGCTGACGGCGAGGTATACGCCCTCTTCCAGCGTCTGGCCTTCCATCTCTGTAGCTTGAATGGCCACCTGGCGCAGGCGCTTGGAATACGCCTCGGACATGTCAAAGAAGCGCAGGCCGCTATTAGGGCGGTTGAAGGCAAATCGGGGTTCATTGGGACCAACGAGCGGATTCCACCCCATCATGTTGATGTGGTCGGCGATGAGAACAAGCTGACCGATTTTGTATCCTTCGACGATGCCCGCCCGCCGCATTGGTAAGAATCACCGCACGAACGCCGAGCGCACCCATGACTCGCATGGGAAAAGTGACGTCCTTGAGGCGAGTAGCCCTCGTAGAAGTGCACGCGGCCCTGCATGACGACAACGGGCGTTCCGCCAAGCGTGCCTGCAACGAGGCGGCCGGAGTGCCCCTCGACCGTGGACTTGGGGAAGTGGGGAATCGATTCGTAAGGCACGATGACCGGATCGTGAACCGCGTTCGCCGCAGCACCCAATCCGGAACCCAGCACGATGCCCAGGCGGGGTCGCAGCCTGCCCAACTTCGCGCGCAGAAATTGGGCAGCCTCTGAAACGTTGTCAAAATAGCTCATAGCTTGTGTCGATAAGTCCGTTCCTGCGATTCTACAACTGCGCTTCATCCCGGTTTGGTACGCGGATCGGTTGAAGCGCGGGCGAAACTTCTGCCGGAGGCAGCATCCTATGTGCCGCAATATCAAAACGCTTTTCAATTTTGATCCGCCGGTCACGCCGGAGGAGATTCGTGCTGCATCGCTGCAGTTTGTGCGGAAGATCAGCGGGTTTGCGAAACCATCGAAGGCCAACGAAGCGGCATTCCTCATGGCCGTCGATGAAGTGGCCGAAGTTTCAGCGCGCCTGCTGGCTTCGCTCGAGACCAACGCACCAGCTCGTACTCGCGAAGAAGAAGCGGCAAAAGCCCGTCTACGCAACGCGCAGAGATTTCCCGAGAAAGTGACTCCATGAAAGAGATCGTTGCCGTCATCTTCGGACTCGGCTTGTTGTGCAATGCATTGCTCTTTGTGCCGCAGGTTCTCGCCGTGTGGCGCAAGAAGACGGACGAGGGAATCTCGCTGATAACATTTGGCGGATTCAGCGTGCTGCAGGTGATCGGGGTCGTGCATGGGATGTATCAGCGGGATCTGTCGCTGATCCTGGGCATGGCGGCGAGCTTTGTGAGTTGCGGGACGGTTACGGCGCTTACATTTTTCTATCGTTTGCGGCGGATGAGGACTGCGAAGCGTGCTTGAGGAATGAGCCTCGGCTCTTGAGCACCTCGATCCTATGGGCTTGACGTCGCTCCTATCTCTGTTTTCCACAGATTGCATCTAAGTAATTGTCCGCCTGGCACTCTTGCCGGAGGTTCTCGTGCTCTGGATTCGGCCCATTACGTTGGCAATTCTGTTGTGCTTCGACAGGATTTATTCGCAGCGCAAGCGCCGCGCGACATTGTCAGACAAGCTGTTCAGACAGAACTCGACGCCAGCCGCGACGACCACTCCCATTGGCTCTATTTCGAAATCGACCGGCAACCCAGCAAGACCGTGAAACAGTGGGTTGCCCAGGCGCGGCTGGTGAGTCTGGATCGCGTCGTCGAGCGCAATGGACAGACACTTCCGGAGGATCAACAGCGCCAGGAGATGAGCGCCTTCATGAATGATTCGCAGTGCGCAAGCCAGCCAGCGCAAAAGCGGTCAGCATGATGACGAGCAGGCGGCTGAACTTCTGAAGATTCTTCCCGACGCATTCATATGGACGCACGGCGGGTGAAAAGGGAAGCAACATCCTTCTCCATTTCAAGCCTGATCCGCAATTTCGTCCACCGGATCTCGAGGCACGCGTGTTCGCCGGAATGGAAGGCGATATGGCGATCGACCGCGACCAGCATCGCATTGTCAGCCTGAAAGGGCAATTGATCCGTGACGTCAAAATCGGGTATGGGCTGCTGGGCGAACTAAAGGCCGGCGGCACCTTCGATGTGGAGCGCCGCGAGCTTTCCCCTCATGTCTGGGAGATCACAGAGACCCACGTCCATATCCAGGGCCACGCCTCATTTTCAAAACGATCTCGGAAGAAGAAGATGACGTGAAAACCCACTTTCAGCAAATCGAAGCAACGACGTCTCTGCAGCAGGCTCAGGACGAATTGCTTCATCAAAGTCCTGCTCCAGCCCAGGATCAGGCGTTCGCATCAATCGCGCTGAGGCGGAAAGCAGAGTGACGACGGCGATTCTGCGCGTGGACGTTAACGCGAAGCTGTGAGCGTGGCTGCTGCGTTGCTCGAGTCGGCAGATCGTGTGATGCGTCTACGCCCGCACTGTGAGGGCACATTCGCCATCTGCTGGACGAATACGCGAAAACCAGGCCACCCTGGCCGTAACGGCGACCAGTAGCTCGACTTTGTCAGTAGCGGCCGCTGCTGCGTGACCAGTTGTCTCTCGAGGATATTCAGGCCGCAGAGCAGGTTGTTTTCCGGCTGCAGAATCGTCTTGTTCGGGTCGTGTTCGGGCAGTTGCTTGTCCGTATTCCAGTCGAAATTGCAGCCATAGCGCCTGGCATCTTCGTAGGTCAGCTGAAGGAGTCCTTCGCTGCGCACCATGCGATGACTGACTCCATCGACAACAGCGACTTCCGGCTCACTGTGCTGCACAGTTGAGGTCGCATTCAATCCCGCCTCCGCTGCCGAAAGCGCCTGAAAGAAATACGCCCAGAACACGCGCCGGTCCACGTCGTCCATGGAACTGAAGCGCGGACAAAATTCCCCGACGTTCCTCGCCATCTGGGGTGCGAGCAGATGATCGGGCAGGGCTCTTTCAATCAGGGCGTCCCACTCCGGGCGCCAGGTTTCGTCGTCGCCCAGTTCTGCTTTCTGTTCCGCGATTGGGGTGGAAGGTGCCGGCTTCAGCATGGGAGTGGGAGCGGCGATCGACGAAGTTGCGTTTGCTTGCAGGAACGAAGTTGCTGCCGAAGCGGTCGACGGCTCCCGGACACCGCGAAGCGCGATGAGACCCACGCTCACTCCGGCGCCGAGCAGGCAAATTGCGATCCGCGACGTTTGGGGCACCTTCACCTGTGGAAATCTCCAACTTGGTGAGATGCGACTCGACGATCCGCGGTTTGTCGTAGGCGATTCGGTTGCACAAGACCTTTGGATTCAGTCGGGTGCGGGGCTATTTGTTGTGGGTTATATCTTGCGTGACCTGGTAGTGACCAGGGGTTCCGGTGATGGCAATCGGCACCACTGCGCCCGCGTTCCTCTTTTTGAAAAACGGCGCGAGCGGCTTCAGCAAAAACGATTTGAAACCAGTGGTGGCATGCGAAATATCAGTGTCCATTTTCAGATCGCCTGTCATGTGGCGACTTCGTCGTGGAAACGGAAAGTGCCGCGCAAGGTTGCGGCTCGCTCCCTGCGACTTTGAAAGTAAGTCGCGATGTCGACGCCACCCTGTTTTCAATCGTTGCGGCACCCTGCACCGAGGACAGCACATCCTTGGTTTCGTCGCTCGGCTTGCTGATCGGAGTCGACTCCGGTGTTTGGTTTGCGATCTCCGCGGGCGCGCTCACTGAATGCCGAAAGGTTCTTCTCCGTCTCTCGATCCGATACTTTTTCTGCGGGCACGTTAAAGATTCCGGTCATTCGCAGTCGCTGCATGAATCCGTCGCCCGGCGGTCCCACATAAGCATGGCTCTTGAGCCACACCGGGCCGGTGATCGGCACCTGATTATGGATGAATGGCTGCATGACATCTTCCGCGCGGCCGCGATCCACACGGATATCGAGGTTTGTGATCTTCGGGGCTCCCTTGATGCTGCCATCGGCGCGGATGTTCGTTTCACGGATCTTCACGTCCGATGGCGTGGATATCCATGTCTCCGTTGGAGCCAGACAGCGTGCACCGCATGGTGCCGCTTACGGGTGTTGGCTTGCCGTCGTCAACGGCGAAGTTCTTCGTCTCCGTAGTCGTTTCCACTTCCATCGACCTGCAATGTTCCTTTGAAAACGCCGCGGGCATCTAGGGTTCCGCTGATGTCGCCGACGTCGTGCAGATTCACCTGGGTGAACGCGAAGTTGCCGCTCACCGGTGTCGCGAGGAAGTCCTTGCCGTTCATCGGTCCCATGTTGCCGTGCGCAAGGATGTGGCCGGTAGGAATTGCGTTCTGCATATCGACCGCGTAGGTCAGCGCCTCGCCCTTGTGGAGGTTTCTGATCTCTAGCTGCTTGATCGGGAAGGACAGGGGCTTTCCTTCCTTGCGCACGATCTCGAGCATGCTCTTGTGAACCACGAATCGTTCGATCATGGTATCGGGACCGCTCGAAGTCTTTGCCGCTGCCGGGAGGAAAGTCTTCGTGGTTCTCTTTGCTACCGATGGGCGGCACTACGATGTGAAGGCCGGTGATGTCGACCAACTCTACGCGCTGCGCGCAGCATGATCAGATCAGACCACGTCCCCTGCGACGACCATTGTGTCTACGTGGCCCAGTGGCGGAAGGTTGGGCGCGGACTTCCTGCGCATGGTGATGCCGGTGGCGACGAATCCGGGTTTGGGAAAGTACGTCCGGTGATAGCCGGTGAAAGTTACGTGGCTCGCCAGAACGTCTTCGAGCAGGGGAGCAATCTTGCGATGGCGGTAAGGCCAGTTGGCGCTGATGAAGACAACTGCTGCTGCCAGTAATGCGCCTGCCGCGACAATGATGACGTGAACCCAGAGCGGCGCCTCATGCCAGATGCTGCGCACCTCGCGTCGTATTTTTCCTTTACCTAGGGGCGGGGCTGCATGAGACGCCGGCGGCGTTATTGAGGGATGAGCCATAATCTATCATATCGAGAATCCGTGCAAGTGGTTTCGGCGAGTCATCTGGCGATTCGAATTTTCGCAATATAAGAGAGCGCAAGTCGGGCCAGAGCATTGTTTCTTGTGTTGAAGGCTGCCAGTCCGCAGAGCCTACTTTTTTGAGTGCAGTTCACCTCTGGAGCGTTGCCCACCTCGAGTCGAGTTTTACTTGCCGATCATCACCAGAGGAAAATTCCGGCAATTGAAGCCGAAATCAGGTTGGCCATCGTGCCGGCCAGCATAGCACGGACGCCGAGCCGCGCAAGATCGTTGCGGCGTTCCGGAACCAGCGCACCGATGCCGCCTATCTGCATTCCAATAGATCCAAGGTTCGCAAAGCCGCACAACGCGAAAGTCGCGATCGTGAAGGACCTCGGCATGATCATGGCCTTATGTGCGCCGAGAGCGATGTAGGCGATCACTTCATTGAGCGCCATGCGCGTGCCCAGCAGGTTGCCGATCACGCTGCAATCCTGTGCCGGAATTCCGATGAGCCACGCGACGGGCCAGAAGACATAACCGAGAATCTCGCCCAAGCTTCCGGGTATCCAGTGAAAGCCAGCGTGGATGTGCACCCAGCTGAGCATCATGTCGAGCAGCGCAACGAGGGCGAGAAAGCTGATGAGCATGATGGCCACATTCAGTGCGAGTTTGCCGCCGTCGATGGTGCCGCGTGCGATGGAGCCGATCAGGTTCTCGTCTTTGTGCTGCTCATCTTTGGGAATGACGACCTTGCCCTCGGTGGCAGGCACTTCTGTTTCCGGCACCAGCATCTTCGATATCAAAATGGTTCCCGGCGAAGTCATGATGACCGCCGACAGCAGATGCCGCGCTTCGATGCCCTGCGAGATATACATGGCCATGATGCCGCCTGACACGTGCGCCATGCCGCTGGTCATGATGGTCATCAATTCACTGCGCGTTGCTTTGGAAAGAAACGGTCTGATCGTCAGTGGAGCTTCGGTTTGCCCCATGAAGATTGACGCCGCCACGTTCATGCTCTCGGCGCCGGAGATGCGCATGGTCTTCAGCATCACCCAGGCGAGCGCGCGAATGATGATCTGCATCAGGCCGATATGGTAGAGGACGGCGAAGAAGGCCGAGATAAAGATGATGGTGGGCAGCACCTGGAACGCGAAGATCGATCCCAGCGAAGTGTCGGGCGTGCCGAGCTTGCCGAACAGGACGGACGTTCCGGCCGCGGTAGCGCTCAGCATCTTGGTGACCACGCCGCCAGCCCAGAACATTGCGCGCTGACCGAAATCGAAGCGCAGCACAAGGAACGCGAATATGACTTGCAGACTGAGTCCCCACGCCCACCGTCCGCCAGCGGATATGCCGTCTGTCGGTTGAGCCAAGCCATGCCGCCAGCAGAACGGCCAAGATCCCCAGCACCCCAGTAAATCGCACCAATGCGAACGCTCCTTCAAAGACAGCTTCTTGCCACTCGCTTCCAACTCCGCGCCTCGTCTGATTCGCGAGGCCGCAGCTAGCCGCTTAAACGCGCTGTTGCTTTTCGATACCAACAGGCTAACAGCAGTAAGCCAGATTGAGCTTTGAAAGAGTCGGTGTTCTGACTAAGAACTGGAAACGGTATCTTGCAGATACCTCTCTGCATTTTCGCGGGCGAAGACGTGGCTGACGAGCGGCACCTCTTCCGGTGGTTCGTCTGAGAATATGATTGCTCGCTTGATGCGATCCACGGGCTCCGCCAGCATGGTTTCGTTCGTGGCGTACAGCGTAGCGAACGGCTGGCCTTTTTCGACGCGCTCACCGCGCCTGACGTGAAACTCAATGCCCGCGTGCGGATCGACCGGTTCGCCCGCCTTCTCGCGGCCTGCGCCGAGGCGTTGCACCGCCCAGCCCAGTTCCATCGTGTCCATCTGGGAGACGTAGCCGGTCTTCCAGGCTTCTAGAACCAGCGTCGCACCCGGTTTGTGCGATGCTTTCAAGTCGTCGAATACAGTGAGATCGCCACCCTGGGCCTTCACCATTTCGAGGAACAGCTTCAAGGCCGTTCCATCTGCCAGCGCTCCGGCAGCAGCCCAATATCCCTGCTCCGCCGTTTTCGTTCTTCCGCCCAGGTGAATCATCCATCCGGCGAGGCGTAACGAAAGCTCGCGCAAGTCCTCACTGCCGGCGGGCACCATTCCGCGCAGAAGTTCGACGCACTCGGCAACCTCAATCCAGTTGCCGGCAGTGCGACCCAGTGGCTGGCCCATGTCGGTCATCAAGGCAACTGTACGCGTTCCGGCCCCCTCGGCTGTCGCGACCATCAGCGCAGCAAGAAACTCCGCATCAGCCCGTTTGCGCAGAAAGGCACCCGAGCCGGTCTTTACATCGAGCACCAGCGCGTTCAACCCAGCGGCCAGTTTCTTGCTTAAAATCGAAGCGCAGATCAAGCCCGGGCTCTCCACGGTGCCGGTGCGATCGCGCAGTGCGTATAGGACGCGGTCTGCAGGAACCAGCTTGGGGGTCTGGCTCACAATGGCCGCGCCGCACTGCTGCAAAACCGCTTCGAACTCCGCGAGCGTCAGCGCCGAGCGGAATCCCGGAATCGAATCGAGCTTGTCCAGAGTTCCGCCGGTGTGGCCGAGCGCGCGCCCGCTGATCATGGGTACAGCCACTCCGCATGCAGCCGCCAGCGGAGCGACCAAAAAACTGGTCTTGTCGCCGACGCCGCCGGTCGAGTGCTTGTCCACGGCCTGCTTACCGAGCCGCGACGGATCGAACTTTTCGCCGGAATCGCGCATGGCCAGGGCCAGGGCACGGGTCTCTTCAATTGTGAGGCCATTGAGCCATGCGGCCATCAACCATGCCGACAACTGCTCCAGCGGAATCGACTCACCGGCCGTGCCCGCCACAATGAACCCGATCTCGCGCGCATCAAGCACCCCACCGTCGCGCTTCTTGCGAATCAGATCGATCATGTGTAAGGGAGCACTCGCCTTTTCAAACATATAGATTTACCTTCAATTGCCTAAACAGATGAATTATCGCAAGGAAGAGCGGCGAGCGTATGCGCTGCCGCGGTCATTATGAGTAGGCGCCATTCTGATAGAGTGGGTCCTCTTTCCGGATTGAATGCGGCGTTTTCGAACAAAGAGATCATCCTGCAGTTTCTTACTCTTTACTCCTATTCGGTCTTGCCCGTCTTCTTCAGTTTCATGTCGAAGCCGAGGGGCAGGACCTGATCGAACGGCATCGTCTTCATTCCATCTGCCGCGGGGAAGACAACCACCGTATCAGGCTCCGCGAACTCCGCCAGCATCTGGCGGCATGCTCCGCATGGGGGACTTGCCGCGTCGTTGAGATTTGCCACGGCAACAGCCTCGATGCGAATCTCCGGACCGAATTCGCTCACCGCCCGCACCAGCGCAGCGCGTTCTGCACAAATGGTCAGCCCGTAGCTGACGTTTTCGACGTTCGTGCCGGTCACGATCGTGCCATTCTGCAAGGCGCAGCGCCGCGCCGACTTTGAATCCCGAGTACGGCGAGTAGGAATTCTTGGCCGCTTTTCTTGCTTCCTCGAGCAGACTGTCGAGCGCCGTCTGCGCTAAGCTCGTCATCATCATTGCAGTCCTCATTTGTACCCAGAGTGAACCTTGAGGCTAATGCATGACCGCTCCCTCATGTACATACAGAACGCCGGGTGGCAAGCATCTCGCTCCTTGCAGTTGTTGCTCGTCGGCCTCGTTTCCACCTTGGCGCAGAGTCCGAGTCACGCTGCATCCATTGCTCTCTCAACACGCGGAAGGGCAGCGATCTGCCGCGAAGTCCACAGCACTGCCTTCGCCTCCCGCTTCGAAGTTGCCTCTATCCACCCGAATAACTCTGACCACACAGCGCGCACACATATCTACTCCTACGCGGACCATAGTCACTTCGTCGCCATCAACGCGACGCCCATGCAGTTGCTTCAATATGCTTACGTTCTGCCCGGACTCCCGCATACTGGGCGCGCCAGCCTGGACCAAATCTTCGAAATACGATATCGAAGGCAAGTCCGATCCGGCGACTCGCCGAAAAGCTTGCAGCCTTGCCATACACCGATGCCAAGCCTCAACTGCTCAAGATGGTGCAATCGCTCCTCGCGGACCGTTTTCGTCTTGCCGCACACTTCGAGAGCCGCGAACTTCCGGTCTATAATCTTGGTCGTTGGCAAAGGAGGTGCGAAATTTACAAATGTGAAAGATGAGAGCACAACAATTGATTCGGGAACACATTCCGGCATCTCGACAATCACTATCACCAGCAGTTCGCATGCCATGGCCGATCTTGCAGAGATTCTCTACCGCTATACAGGCCGTGTCGTTGTTGATAAGACTGGCCTGCGGGGCAACTACACATCAATCTCCAATTCGCGCCTGACGATTCCCGTTCCGCGGTCCCGCAATGCCGAGACAACCTCCGCTTCCGACACAGGTCCCTCCGTGTTCACCGCTCTCAAAGAACAGTTCGGCCTTGAACTCAAATCCGGCAAAGGCCCTGTTGAGGTCCTCGTAATCGATCACATTGACCCGCCTACGGAGAACTAAGTCTCCGAAATCCGTTCATCCTCAAGTCTTCTCGCGAACTCATCCGATAAATCTCTTGTGTGGCTCGCACCCGATCTCCAATCGGGGCAGCTAGGAAAAGCGCGCGATGGACGAGTTGACACGAGAGTTCCTGATCGAGAGCCAGGAAGGGCTAGATCGGATGGAACGCTGCCTCACCGATCTCGAGAAGCAACCGGGTGACGCCGCGCTTCTCGCGGAGATATTCCGCTCGGTTCACACCATAAAGGGCACCACCGGATTTCTTGGCTACAAACGTCTTGAGAAGCTGGCTCACGCCGGTGAGAACCTGCTTGGCTTGTTACGCGACGGCAAACTTTCCGCCACAGCTCCCATCGTCACAGCACTTCTGCGACTGCTCGATGCGCTTCGTTTCATTCTTCGCCGGATCGAGGCCGATGACACCGAAGGCGCGGGTGACGACGCTGAACTCATTCGGTGCCTCGCTGAACTCCAGGCAGCGCCTGCTGCGCATTCCGTGGAAATCGCAGGGCTCTCCACCTCACGCCAGCGGCGAAAGAAAATTGCCCGCTACCCGTTCTTCACGCTCCTCTGCTTCACGCAACACCAACAGCATGCCGGATCCCGATCCGAAGCAACTTCCCGAGCCACAGGCACCGGTGGTTCCTTCCAATCCCGGAACTCTGTCGAAGCCGCCGGCATCCATCGTTTCCTTGGGAGAGCCCGAGGAATCGAAGCCGGCAAAAACTTCGCCGGTCTCCGCTGCCGAAAGCACGTTGCGCGTCGACGTGACCTTGCTGAATCGCATGATGAATCTTGTTGGCGAACTGGTGCTTACCCGCAACCAGGTTCTGCAGGCCTGCGCCGCTGTTCCCAGTCTTACGCCGCTGTCGCGCCGGTTCGATATGGTGACGGCCGATCTGCGAGAGTCCGTGATGAAGGCGCGCATGCAGCCTGTTTCGAATGTCTTCTCCAAGACCCCACGCATGGTCCGCGACCTGTCGCACTCACTGGGCCGCCGCGTTCGCCTGGAAATGGAGGGCCAGGAAACGGAAATGGATAAGAGCCTGCTCGAGGCCATCAAGGACCCTCTGACACATGCCGTGCGTAACGCACTCGATCACGGCATTGAACCGCCGGAAGAACGCATTGGCGCGGGCAAAGATCCCGAAGGTGTGCTGCGGCTTCGCGCGGTCCAGGAAGGCAGCCACGTCATCATCGAAGTCGGGGACGACGGGGCCGGTATCTCTGTCGACCGGGTACGCGACAAGGCGATTGAACGCAACCTGATTTCCGCTGACCGCGCTGCGCAGCAATCCGAGCGGGAACTTCTCCAGCTTGTTTTCCTGCCGGGCTTCTCTACGGCTGCAACAGTCACCAATGTCAGTGGCCGCGGTGTGGGGATGGATGTGGTTCGCACCAACGTGGAAAGAATTGGCGGCAAGGTCGAGCTCGATTCGCGTTCCGGCATAGGTACGACTCCCGCATTGAACAACTTCCTGTCTCGCGCATCGAGTACATTGGCGATCGTCCGGTGCTCAACTTTCAGGGACAGATTCTTCTCGTCGAGGACTCCGCTGGCTTACTGTCCGTGGCAGAGGCTGACGCTGGGGCCCAGATTGTGGTCGTAGTCTGCCGCGACGGCGATCGCCACGTAGGCTTTGTGGTCTCGCATGTCCTTGATGTGACTGCTGGTGCCGACCTCTTCGAAGCAGGCAGCGGCCGCCGCACAGGAAATGTGACGCTGCTCAAAGATCGCGTCACGGGGCTAGTCGACCTCGCCAAAGTTCCTGCACTTCCCGTCTCCGCCACTGCCGCACACTCCAGCCAATTTGACCGAGGCATTTTCATGAGCGCATTACTCAAAGCATCACACCGCGGAAGGAATTCCGTCACTTCACCGGTTGAAATGTGTTCGGCGCGGGTGGGTGACTCACTATTCGGCTTGCCCATCAGCCACATTCTAGAAATCGTGGGTTCGGCCCGTCCCCAGGCTGTGCCTCTTGCACCGGGATTTGTCGGCGGTCTAGTTCACTATCGCGGCGATGTTCTCACAACTGTCAGCCTCCGCCACCTGCTTGGCTTGGCACCGCTTGATCGCGCTCAGCCCATTCTCGTGCTTGAAGGTCCCGGCGGGAGTTTCGGAGTGCTGGTGGACGCGGTGGGCGAAGTGCTGACCGTCTCGCCTGAAGATTATGAACCCAATCCCTCGACACTCGATGAGTGCAGGAAGAAACTCTTCACCGGCGCATACAAGTTGAAAAACCGGCTGCTGGTGATCCTCGATCCCACCCGTCTTGACCCCCGGCATCTGGTTGAGACGCAGGCAGCGTGACCTGGAGAAGATCGTATGCGCGCACTCATTGTTGACGACTCCCGTTTTGTACGAGGATTCCTTCGGCGCCTCCTCGAAGGGAAGGGAATTGCTTGCGAAGAGGCCGGCGACGGCCGGGCCGGCATGGCTCAACTGAAATCAGGCGCGGGCTTCGACCTCGCCCTCATCGACTGGAATATGCCGGTCATGAATGGCTTTGAGATGCTCACTGCTTTGCGTGCAGAAGGGTTCAGAGACCTAAAGGTCATGATGGTCACGACCGAAGCCGAAAACGAATTCATCATTCGCGCTCTCGACTCCGGCGCCGATGAATATCTGATGAAGCCTTTCGGCGAAGAAGCCCTCGCCGAAAAACTGACCATGCTCGGACTTGCGGAGGAATGACCGATGGCGCACGGCCGCCGCACCCGCATCCTTATCGTTGACGACTCCGCCGTGATCCGCAACCTGCTGCGTTCCGTAATCTCCTCCGATCCTTCTTCGAGGTCGCCGGGACCGCGGTCGACGGCGCCGCCGCGCTTCAGGCAATCGAATCTGTGCGTCCCGACCTGGTTCTGCTTGACGTGAGATGCCAAACATGGATGGCCTTGAGACTCTGCGAGCAATGCGCGCTCGTGCTTACCGCGTGCCTGTGGTGATGGTGAGTGCGGTCACGCAGCGTGGCGCCCGCGTCACCATCGAGGCCCTCGGTTGCGGGGCATCGGACTACGTGGCCAAGCCTGCCGGCCACTCTGGTCCCGAAGATGCACTCCGCGCTCTCGCACAGGATCTGCTCCCCAAGATCCGCGCCCTGACCAGTACTGCGGTTGGCGAAGCGCCGCGTGTGATGGCCACGGCAGAGGCGCCGGAACCTGTGAGGCCTTCTTCAACTCCACCGTCGGTGGTGGTCATCGGCGTCTCGACCGGGGGCCCGGCCGCTCTTGAAGTTCTCCTCTCTGCGATTCCGTTGCGTTTCCCACTTCCAGTGCTGATCGTTCAGCATATGCCCGAGGTGTTTACCGGACCGCTTGCCGAGCGCCTCAGCCAGCGATGCTGCATACGTGTCCGGGAAGCAACGGATAGCGCACCCGTCGTCTCAGGCAACGTTGACCTGGCGCGCGGCAACTGGCACATGGAGGTTCTTGCGCCTTCCCACGCCGGATCGCCTCCCATGCTGCATCTGCACCAGGGCCCGCTTGAAAATCATTGCCGACCAGCGGTTGACGTTCTCTTTCGCTCTGCGGCAGCAATCTTTGGTCCCGCCACACTGGCAGTGGTGCTCACGGGCATGGGTTCCGACGGCCTCGCCGCGTGTCGCATCATTCGCGCCCGAGGGGGTACGGTTCTTGCGCAGGATCAAGCGACCAGTGTTGTCTGGGGCATGCCGGGGGTGGTTGCCCGGGCCCGCCTCGCGCATCGCGTGTTGCCGCTGGCTGGCCTCGCTCCTGAAATTCTTCGTCTTGCGCGTCTAACCGGGGGAGAACTGCGGGACCTTCGCGAACCGGCGGCTCAACGATGAACTCGCCTCCGGGGCCTGACTACTCTTATCTTCGGGAACTCGTCTTCCGGCATTCGCAAAATGTACTGGAGCCCTCGCACGACCATCTCTTCGAATCGCGCCTGGTGGGCGTCCTTCACCGGCAAGGCATGTCGCGGCTTGATGAGTTGGTCCAGGTTCTCAGGCTGGCCAAGAGACCCGAACTGGAGCGCGCGGTTGCCGAGGCGATGACTATTAACGAAACCAGCTTCTTTCGTGACAGCCGATCCTTCGATTTGCTGCGAACCGAGGTGCTGCCAAAACTCGTCGAAGGTCGTCGCGCAAGCCGGAGATTGCGCTTGTGGAGCGCTGCCAGCTCCACTGGACAGGAAGCGTACTCGCTCGCGATCCTCTTGCGCGAACACTCTCCGCATCTGACCGGGTGGAATATCCGCGTCGAGGGCGCCGACATCTGCTCGGAAGTCGTGGAGGGTGCGCGCCGGGGACGATATCACCGCATCGAAATGAATCGCGGGCTCCCGGCCCGGCTTCTCGTGCGTTATTTCGATCGTGCCGGCGAAGACTGGATCATCAAGCCTGAGATCGCTGAACTCTGCTGCTTTCGCCAGGCAAATCTGTGTGCTCCTCTGCCGTACAAAGAGCGTTTCGACGTTATCTTCCTGCGGAACGTGATGCTCTATCTTTCGCTGGAGACGCGGCGCAGGGTGCTCGCCGCGGTGCACTGCCTCATCTCGCCAGACGGCTACCTCTTCCTCGGCTCGGCCGAACAGCCTCCCGACCGTTCTCTTTGGACGACGGTTCTTTCGGGTGGCACATGCCACTACCGGCCCCGGTAGCCGGGAATCGCTGGTCGACTTGCAAGTCTGGATCGATTTGGCAGTCCAGAGTTTGCCCCGTTTGCGTCCGCAATTAAAGCAGTTTCGGATACAGGTGGACTTTTGAGCGCAATGGAGAGCGACTTTTTCTTGAGGAAAAAGCCACTTAAGTGCGTGTTTTCTGATCTATACCAATTTCGAAACTGCTATAGCCGGGAACAATCTTCACAATCCGTGCTTCACGCGATGAATCATGATCAGCCCTGCGATGCAGCATGCCAGAAGAAACGAAAATGCCACGAACGCGGTTCGCAGAGGGCTCGTGGGATAGAATCTGCGGTGGCTGCGAAACGTGACCGCTATGTCTCTCTGCAAGCCGGCAGGCTGCCAACCTTGCAGACCGCGCCGAATTTCCAGGATCATTGCAATTTCAAGCAGGCAGCAGCAGGCGGCGCTCACCAGGCTGCCTCCCGCAAAGAACTCCGTCAGCAGCAGTAACGACACAGGGTCCTCGCAGCAATTCGGCGTATGGTCCAACGATCAGGTTCCATGGTCAGGATGATCCTTATTATCCAACGTACCCTGAACCGTCTGCACCCAAGAACCGGCTTGGTGCCCAAAGTAACGTCTGCCAATACCACAAAAGTGGCATATTGGGGAGTAAGATTGTCATCTGTACGGAGCTTCGGGAGCGCTACGGGAAACAAGTCTTGCAACCGGCCTATCTTTTTGTTCCCGATTCCATGCGTCTGTGCAGAAGAGTGTCTTCGAGGGTTCATGAATCCAACGACTCCCCACTCCGAACATACCGTCGTAGAAGAACGCCGCCGGGCCGAACGTCGGAATTCGCCTTCACTTGCTGCTTATCACTGGAAGGGTCTTATTCCGCGTCAAAACCGCGTCCGCGACATCAGTACGACCGGTGCTTTCCTGTTGACACAGGAGCGTTGGGAACCGGGTTCAATGATCGCCCTTACGTTGCAGCGTAGTGGACCCCTGGAAAAGGACAACAGCTTCTCCATCCAGGCCAAGGCTGTGCGTTGGGACGACCAGGGTGTGGCAATCTCTTTTGTCTTACCCCCGGGCGCTGATCTTCGACTGTGGCAGAGTCCGCTCAAGAGCGCAGCCGAGCAGAATGAACCGGAAGACATCCTGCGCGAATTTCGCGTGGCCCAGGCTATATCATTTCTTTCGCGCATAGCACCCGAAACCGCGAAGTCGGTCGGCACCCTTCTGCACGAAGAATTGAGCAATTACCGTCTTGAGAACGCGCTCGAGATTGCTCTGAAAGCGGAGAAGATGCTCGGGGCGGCAGTCGAAGGCGATAACCTGCGTGCGCTTCCCCATGTTGCCATGCGGATCGTCGACGGCGGATCCTGGTCCTCCGACGACAAGTGGATGCTGCAGTTCTGGGCCGGCCTTCTGGCTGCGTCCTGCACTACCACCGGTGGGGACGAGTCGAGCCTTGCCTTCGTTGAATTGCTGGGCCAGCTTAAGGTAATTCACTTGCGCATTCTCTCCGCAGCTTGCACCAAAGCAACCAAGCTCATTACCGGCCCCGGCATGATCTCTACGCGTCCTCTGAATTGGAAAGCAGCTGATCTCATGAAGTTTTCTGGTTCGCACGATCTGATCAAGCTTGATCGGGAACTGAACTACATGGCCGATGTCGGAGTGATTGCACAGAGGGAGAAGTCCGGCTTTTTCCAGCAGATGACCGACACGACCGTTGCACCGACCGGTCTCGGGCTGGAACTCTACGCACGCTGTAACGGCCACCGGGGTACGGCGCAAGTTTTCTATGGAGTTCCGCTTACCCTCGCTGGCACTCTCGCCCTCGAGCAATAACCGGCACATCTGATCACGGACAACCGTGATCTGGATGTGCATGCACACCTACCTCATCGCCAAGTCGGCTCTCCAACAACTACCCGTTTTCCATCGGGATACCGAGCGTGACACAAGACACAACTGGCGACTCAGCGCGATTCGTAAAACTCCACTCATCAAGACGCATAACTGCTTAGTGCCACTTGGCCCATCGACTTCGATGTGAGGCCAACTTGGCGCGCCGTGGTGCTGATGCCGACCGCGCCGGGAGGGATTGTTGAGTTCAAGATGAGAATTGCTGATCCCCTAGTGCAGCGGCACTCTGACTTGTTCAGTTGCGTCCGACCGCGTATCGGCCCGTTCGCTCACCAGCTCCTCAGAGAAACTCGTCAAGATTGCCGACGCTCATGATCGCGCACACATCGAGCCCGACATCCAGCACCTTGTCGAACTCGGCTTGATCGAGAGGAGCGTGAAATGGAAGTTCTTCACGCTTCTTGACCAGGCTGCGAATGCTCCAAACGGAACTGCCTCTCGAACTCTACGCTCGTTGCCACGGTCATCGGATGGCGCCGGAAGCTTTCAACGCCAAATGTTCGGACGCAGGCTTGGTCCCCACCTGCTGACCTAAGATGGAGGACCCCAGGATTTCCCGTATCCAGTTGTCCCGAATTTGCGGCTGCGCCTGCTGCTTAAGTAATTACCTCCCCGTTACGAAGCGGGAATTGCGGGAGTAGGATGCAGTCAGGAACAATTTCATTACTGGGATCGAGTTCGCGGGGCGGAGGCACCGTCAGCGCTATCCCGCTATAGCCGCCGTAGAGTAAGGAGGGCAGCATGAGGTCTCTGAAGAGCTGGTTCGAAAAGACGTTCCCGCCGGAACGCTCTCAGCAGGCTCGTGCCGAACGGCGCACTGTACCCGGCCTTGAAGCCATTCACTGGACCGGATCTTCGCCGGGCCTGGACATTGTGAAAAACATCAGCTCAACAGGTATGTACCTGGTTACGCGCGAACGATGGCCGGAAGGCGAGATCAACCCAGTCCGTCTTGTTTATCCAGAGCTGGCAGATGATTCTCCCGAGCACCAGGTGACCCTCGAGACCAAGGCAGTGCGTTGGGACGAGGATGGCATGGGCCTTACGTTCGTCCTTCCTGAATGCATGGACCTGTGGCTGTGGAAGACCGACGGACTCATCGAACCCGAAGACATTCTCAGCGAATTCCGTCTTGCCCGCGCGCTTGCCTTTCTCCGTCGCATTTGCCCTTCGGCAACGCAGGAGCTGAAGCTTCTGTTTCGCGAAGGTCTAAGCAATCTCCGGATCGCAAGTGCGATTGGCATTACCCATCGCGCCGCCGCCATGCTCGCCGCCGAACGCGATTTTGACAGGCTTCGCGCGCCGCAAAGCGTTGTCATGCGCGTCGTCAAGGATGGCTCGTGGGCTGAAGACGGCATTACACAACAGCTCTGGGCCGGCATTCTCGTCACCGCCTGCACCATGATGGGAGACGACGAGTCTAATCTTCCCTACATCGATCTGCTCTGCGAACTCGCCACCATCGATGGTCGCCTTTTTACCACGGCGTGCACCAAGTCCCAAAAGGTTTTCGCAACTTCCGGGGCTGTTTCTGCGCAGCCGCTCATTTGCTCGGCGCTGGACCTGGCTCAGATCGCCGGCGCGCACGATTTGATGAAGATCGATCGCAACATCTTTCAGCTCGCTAACCTTGGACTGTTGGAGCCGAGGGTCAAGTCGAAGTACTTCAATTTCGAACAGGACGCGAATCTCACGCCTACTGCACTTGGGCTCGAATTATTTGCCCGCTGCCAGGGCCATCGCGGCGCGCCGCACGAATACTACGTGACGCGGACTCAAGAAGGGGCGTCTGGTTCGAAAGAAGAATCAGCCACGCAGAGCTGAGGCCTGCATTAGATCTGCCACCCTCGCGTGCAGCACTTGTGTGATTGCTGCTTCGCTTTCCAACGGGTCGAATCTTAGCGGTTCTCCAACCCGCACTTCGATTTTTCCTGAGCGGAACCATCCACTTCCCTTGGCCTTCAACTCACCCAATCCTAGAATCGCCACCGGCAGCACGGGCGCATGGGCCTGTTTGACCAGCATCCCAATTCCCGGCCTGAACGGCGCGAGTTGGCCTGCGTTCGATCGCGTACCCTCAGGAAATACGAGAACGTTATACCCGTGGTCCAGCGCGTCACCGGCATGCGCAAAGCTGCGCTGGAAATCCTTTCGTCGCGGCAGCGGGAAGACGTTGTATAGCGCGGTCACCAGCCAATATGCCGCCGGGCCGAAAAGCATGAAGCGCGCTGTGTCGGGATTGCGGAAATGGCGAAAGGCTTCCAGCATTTCGCCCTGCATAGCGGCTGCTGTCCAACGCCGCATGCGACCCGGCAGGGCGTACTCCACCAACGCACCGTCGTATGCGGTCACGTGGTTGCAGATGATCAGCATAGGTTCGTTGGATTGCAGATCACGCGGCGACGACACACGAGGATTTCCCAGGAACCAGACGAACGGCTGCGCAACCAGTTCGACAAACGCCGAGCGGAGCCACTGCATTGGCTTCGACCACGGCCAGCGCGGATAAAGGAAGTCAGCCTTTTTGCCCTCTGACGACGAATGCACGGGAGACGCTGGCAAATTGGCAATTGTCGAATTCTCAGGCTCGGCGGAGATCTCTATTTGCGAAGACGATGCGGAAGGTTGTGCATGCAGGGAACCAGCCTTACTGACAGCCTCAACTCCGACCGCGCCATCAGGTGCAGTCTGAACTGCGAATTCAGATCTGCGACCCGCCCCGACGCACAGCCGCAAGTCTCCCAAGGTTTTCGCCCCGTCCACCGCGCCTTCTTCCGGAGCGTCCGTCAGTCGCTCTTCCAGTGCTGCTGCGAGCTGAACACGCCCCAGACTGTCGAGATGAAAGTCCTCGCTCAGGCGCAGTTCATCTCCGCCCAACGGGCGCTCGGCGGCAATCTCCGCAACCAGCGCATACAGCCAGTCCGCGTCAGGTGAATTTGCCTTTGGGCCCGCTCCGTTCGGCGAGGGCGCCGTTTCAGCCGAACGTCCTGCGACCCAATCGGCAACTGCTTTTCTCCTCACCTTCCCGGTGGATGTCCTCGGCAGATCCGGTTCGGGCCACACCATCCATCGCCGCACGCGTTGAAAATCTGCCAGCCGTGCATTCGCCCGATCTACCGCCTCCGCAACCCGCTTCTCACTGTTGCGGACCGCGAGCACCGCGCAAGGTTCAGGTCCGGACGCGGTCTCCACTGCCACCACCGCGCTTGCCGCAATCTCAGGCTGTTCTTCGAGCACGGCTTCAAGGTCCTCGGGATGCACGTTCACGCCCGCAGCGGTGACGATGGTCTCGCTCTTGCGTCCCATAAAGCGCAACTCTCCGGTTGCCTGTTCCACAGCCAGGTCGCCGGTTGCCAGCCACTCTTCTTCACGCTGACGAAGCTGGCCACCGCTCCAGGTTACGGTCGAAATCATTGGACCCTTCACCAACACCTCGCCGTCGGGACCGATCTTCACTTCGCGTCCAGGTAAGGGCTTGCCGATTGTCCCGCTCGCCACGTGGAAGGGATGATTCAGCGTGATCAAGGCCGTCGTCTCCGTCATGCCGTAGCCCTGCACCACGACAATTCCGAGGGCGTTCCAGAACTGTTCCAGTGGTCCGGCAAGCGCACCTCCGCCCGAAATCAGCGCCCAGAACTTGAGGCCCAGTCTCCGATGGACGTCGCGAAAAACCCACCAGCGCTTCCACGCCTTCATCCCTTTTGAAGTCGCCACACGCTCTGCCAGCCCTGGCACAGTGTTCTCAAGGTGCGCCATCAGCAGAGCCATGACGCGTGGCACGGCAGCCAGCACTGAAATCCGTTCTCGCCTGATCGTTTCCACCAGGCGTGGCGCCACCAGGCGGGTTTCAAAGTGCACCTCGGCGGCAAAGATCGGCGGAATCCAGAGACCCATCGTCTGCCCGAAGACGTGGCTCAGCGGCAACGTGTGGAGGATCCGTAGCGGATGAAAGAAGCTCTCGTACGGCAGATATTTCTGCGCGGCCTCCTCAATCGGCCCCACGCTCGCGAGCACGTTGCCATGCGTGTGAACAATACCCTTGGGGTCTCCGGTCGTCCCGGAGGTAAACAGAATCTGCAACGGCGTCTCGGCCGAGAGTCCTGCTACCGCCCCGGCCTCGTGCGCGGGAAGGGAAGAAGGCCAGTCCTCAAAGGGCACCGAAGCGGCTCCTGATCCCCAATCCCTGAACTCTGATCGTCGAAGTTTGCGCAGCAAGCTGGCATCTCCCGTTGCCAGCTTCGGCTTCACGTCCTCCGCAACGCGCGTTGCAAACTCCGCACTGCCGAATGAATCCAGCGGAACCGCCATTACTCCGCGCAGCATGCAGCCATAGAATGCTGATATCCATTCGGCGCCATTTTCGCCCCATAACACCACGCGATCACCCATGCCGATGCCGCGATCCTCGAGCAATGCCGCAAACCTACCGGCCATCGTCGCCAGCTGGCCATAGGTTGTGACCCTCCGGCGGACGCCCTGATAGCGCACGATCGCGATCTCGTGTTCATGTTTTCTGAAGTCGCTAAGCAGTGTAGCCAGATGCGCGCGCACGTAACTTGCTCCTGCATCGAATCCTAGCAGCGCCGTATGCCCTGCCGCCCTCGCTGATGTGCGACTTCGCGTAGTGTCACAACTTGCGCTTGGCCGAGTCCTCCAGTGTCCAGGAATCGCAAGTCGCCCGACACTCATCTCGATGAAAGACGCACTCAAACAAGGGCTTCGAAGGAGATCCCAGCATGAACTACCCTGCTGGATGGAAACCGTCTCTTTCCTCGATGTCCAACGCCAGCGCATCTGGGTCTTCTGGCGCGGCGTTCTTCACACCGCTCATCACCGCATCCAACTGACAGTCATTCTGAGGTTGCTCGATCGCGACGTCCCAGCGACCTACGGCCCCACTGCAGATGTCAGCTGGAGCGGTGCGGACCCTACGAACTCGGTAGCCGCCGCTGGGCGACGTTATTAGTTCGACTTCTTCGCCTTTTCTTTCCCGTCGGACCGCGCTATCCTCTAGGAGCGTCGAAGCAAAAGATGTCCGACCATCCCTCCAAGCCGATCCCTGAGACAGATGCTTTTGCTTGCTTTCACCCTGTGACCGCGGAGTGGTTTCAGGCGGTTTTTGACGAGCCTACTGCGCCTCAGCGGTTGGGCTGGCCTGTAATCGCTCGTGGCGAGAGCGCACTGATTCTCGCCCCAACCGGGACCGGGAAAACTCTGACAGCCTTCCTCTGGTGCCTCGACCGGCTCATGCTGCATAACGTCAGTGACGAGAAGAAAGGCTGCAAGATCGTCTACGTCTCGCCACTGAAAGCCCTGGCTGTCGATGTCGAGCGCAATCTGCGATCTCCGCTTGCCGGCATCGCCAACATGGGCCGCCGCAAGGGCGTTCCTTTTCACGACCCGGTCATCAGCGTTCGAACCGGCGACACGCCGCAGCAGGAGCGCGCACGCTTCCGCCGCGATCCCGCAGAGATTCTGATCACGACGCCGGAGTCGCTCTACCTCTTGCTGACTTCGCAGTCTGCTGAGGCTCTGCGCACGGTTGACACGGTCATCATCGACGAGATTCACGCCCTGGTGCCCACCAAGAGAGGAGCGCACCTTGCTCTAACGCTGGAGCGGCTCGAGGCGCTCGCGGGACGGCGGTTGCAACGGATCGGCCTCTCCGCTACTCAACGGCCGCTCGAAGAGGTGGCGCGATTCCTGGGCGGGGTTGAAGTCGCTTCCACAACGCAGATCCTCGTCAAAAGTCACACCGACAAGGCACAAAATAAAACTTTAAGTCTTGAATCGCAAGCTATTGATACAAAAGAGAAAGATCGAGATGATAATGGCGGAGAAGTTGGACAAGCCAGAGTGGATGCACAGGCGCTTGCACGGCCGGCTGCGCCAGCCCCGTCGAATCAAATCGAACTGCTCGCCGACAACCTTTCGCTGACTGCAGGCGAAGCCGAAACTCCGATTCGCTTTCGCCCCGTCACCATCGTCAATGCCTCTGCTCCCAAGAAGTTAAAGCTGCGAATTGAAGTTCCAGTTGAAGATATGGCGCGGCTGCAGACCATGGAGGAGATCCCAACCGGACCAGCTTCGCAAACGCCTCGTCGCGTCTCCATCTGGAACGCAATCCATCCCCGGCTCCTTGAACTCATTCGCGAGCGTCACTCGACGATTCTTTTCGTTAACAGCCGCCAGGTGGCCGAACGCCTGGCCGGTTCGCTCAATGATCTTGCCGGTGAAGCGATCGCCCGCGCTCACCACGGATCTCTCGCCGCCTACCAGCGCTCTGTGATCGAGGAGCAGTTGAAGGCTGGGCAGATCAAGGCTCTCTGCGCTACATCGACACTCGAACTTGGTATCGACATGGGTGCGGTCGACCTCGTCATCCAGATTGAGGCGCCGCCTTCCGTGGCCAGCGGCATGCAGCGCATCGGGCGCGCCGGCCATTCGGTCGATGCGGTCAGCGAAGGCGTCTTGTTTCCGAAATACCGCGCCGACCTCGTCGCGTGTGCCGCGGTCACCCGCGCCATGCACGAGGGCCACATCGAGTCGACCCGCTTTCCACGGAATCCTCTGGATGTGCTGTGTCAGCAACTCGTTGCAATCGTCGCTCATCCGCCGGGTTACAGGCCTCCGACCCGCCCTCGGACCCTAAAGCGACGGACGCAGGTGGGTGCGCTGTCCTTGCGGCGCTTTTCAGGCTCGAGGGTGGGTGAACAAGAACCCCGCCCGATTTCCGAATACGAGTCTGTCGAACAGGAGCCAAAGCCGGAAGTCCATGTCGACGCCCTCTACGATCTTGTTCGCCGGGCGGCTCCCTTCGGCGCGCTCACCCGTTCTGCCTTCGACGGAGTTCTCGATCTGCTCAGTGGTCGCTACCCCTCCGACGAATTCGCCGAACTGCGTCCCCGTCTCACGTGGGATCGCTTTCGCAATGTCGTTGCGGCCCGCGAAGGCGCAGGCCGTCTCGCCATCCTCAATGCCGGAACCATCCCTGATCGCGGGCTCTATGGCGTTTTTCTCGCCCATACAGAAGGCAAATCCATTCGCGTCGGCGAACTCGACGAGGAGATGGTCTTTGAGTCACATCCCAACGAGACATTCATCCTCGGAGCCTCGACATGGCGTATTGAAGACATCACCCACGACCGGGTTCTTGTCGTTCCTGCTCCGGGCGAACCCGGCAAAATGCCGTTCTGGAAGGGCGACGGTCCGGGTCGTCCGCTGGAATTTGGTCGACGTATCGGCGCGCTGATCCGCGAACTTCGCGCGCTGCCGAAGCCTGCTGCGCTCACACGCCTCGTCACCGAGCACGATCTGGACCCTGGCGCTGCCGAAAACCTTCTGCAATTCCTGGCCGACCAGGAAGCCTCAACCGGGCAGGTTCCCGACGACCGGACGATTGTGATTGAACGGACCCGGGACGAACTCGGCGATTGGCGCGTGTGCGTGCTGACGCCTTTCGGCAGCCGTATTCACATCCCATGGGCGATGGCCATCAGCGCCCGTATCCGCGCCGCCGGGGGGCCGGAGGTTGAAACGCTCTGGGGCGACGACGGATTCGTTCTTCGTTTTCCCGATACCGACGAGCCGCCCGATCCCGATTGGATTCTTGTGGAATCGGCCGAAGCCATGCAGATGGTTCTGCGTCAGCTTGGCTCGTCCGCACTTTTCGCAGGTCGCTTCCGTGAGGCTGCCGGACGTGCATTGCTGCTGCCGCGCCGCCGCGCTGACCAGCGTTCGCCCCTGTGGCAACTGCGCAAACGTTCCTACGACCTGCTGAGTGTTGCCTCGCGCTATCCATCGTTTCCGTTACTTCTTGAGGCCTACCGCGAGTGCCTGCGCGACGTCTTCGATATGCCGGCGCTCATCGAAACTCTTCGCGCTATCGAGCAGCGTCAGCTTCGTGTTCATGTTGTCGAAACGCACAAGCCTTCGCCGTTTGCCTCATCGCTGCTTTTCAGTTATGTCGCCAACTTTGTCTACGATGGCGACGCGCCGCTAGCCGAACGCCGCGCTCAGGCGCTGACAATCGACCAGGACCAGTTACGCGAATTGCTTGGCGAGGCCGATCTGCGCGAACTGCTGGATGCCGATGCCATCGCAGAGGTCGAAGAAACGGCGCAGTGCCTGGTCGAGTCGTACCGAGCCCACTCTGCCGACGGTATCCACGACCTGCTCCTGCGGCTTGGCGATCTGACACGCGATGAACTGGCTCGACGTGTGGCCGACCACGCCCTTCTCGAATCGCTGGATCGCCTGCAGCGCGCGCGCCGCCTCCTCGAACTGCGCATCGCGGGTGAACGTCGCTTGATTGCGGTAGAAGACGCTGCGCGTTACCGCGATGCGCTGGGTATTCCGTTGCCGCCCGGTTTGCCCGCCTCGCTGATCGATCCTGTTGCGCAACCGGTGCTCGAACTCATCCGTCGCTACGCCCGCACTCATGGGCCGTTCACACAGGGCGAAGTCGCCGATCGCTTCGCCCTCGATTCCGCCGTGGTTGAGAATACCCTGCGCCAGCTCACGGTAGAGGGTCGCGTACTTGAAGGCGGATTCCGTCCGGGCGGGCTCCAACACCCCGTCGGATACACGTCATCCGCCGGAGGCCCCGGGATGCATCGCGAGTGGTGCGACACGGAGATCCTGCGGCAGATCCGGCGCAAGTCCCTGGCCAAACTTCGTCGCGAGGTCGAGCCCGTCGAGCAACACACGCTGGCCCGGTTTCTTTCTCACTGGCAGGGCCTGCTCTTGCCGAGGCGGAGTTCCCATGCGCATCTGGATGCCTTGCTCGACGCCATCGAAAGCCTGCAGGGCGCACCTATTCCGGCATCGCTGCTTGAAACATCGATCCTCCCCGCGCGCGTTCCCGGATACGAGCCAGCTGGACTCGATACGCTGATCGCCGCTGGCGAGGTCACGTGGGCCGGCATCGATCCCATCGGCGAACGCGATGGCCGCATCGCTCTTTTTCTCGCAGACAAGCTGCCACTGCTCGCACAGCAACGGCCGCTTTCAGAGCCGCTCACCGAACGCGAAGAGAAACTGCTTGCGGTGCTCGAATCCACTGGAGCCAATTTCTTCGATCCGCTGCACCAAGCGGTTGGAGGCGGATATCCCGGCGAATCGATCGATGCGTTGTGGAGCCTCGTGTGGCGCGGCCTGGTCACCAACGACTCGCTTCACGCTTTACGGGCCTACACCACGCGCCCGGAGAGTGCCCGTGTTCCGCGGCGCCTGCAAACCGGAATGGTCTTCCGCTCGCGACGCACCACTCCGCCGAATGCCCAAGGCCGCTGGTCAATGCTGCCTCTTCGCTCACGAGAGGGAAGCGAGGCTGGCCCAACAAACACGGAAGCCAGCCATGCCCTCGCCCTGCAACTGCTCAATCGCTACGGAGTCCTCACGCGCGAAGCCGTTGGTGCAGAGAACATCCCCGGCGGATTCAGTGCCGTTTACGACGTGCTGAAAGCGCTGGAAGAGAGTGGCCGCATTCGCCGTGGATACTTCGTTGCGGGTTTGGGCGCTACACAATTCGCGCTGCCAGCAGCGGTCGATCTGCTGCGGCAACTGCGCACCGAACCACCCACCGAGAAGCCGGAATTCGTCCAGCTCGCCGCGACCGATCCGGCGAATCCCTATGGCTCAGTCCTGCGCTGGCCCGATCTGCCGGTGATTGATGACGATTCTGAGTCCGCGCCGCGGGTGTTGACGCGCGCCGTCTATGCCGAAGTTATCCTTCGCAACGGTCAGCTTGTCGCATGGCTGCGGCGAAATAATCCCAACCTGCTTGTCTTTCTTTCGGCCGACGAGCCGGAGCGCTCACAGGCAGCCTCGGGCCTTGCCCATTTCCTCTCCGCGCGTGGGCAGGAGCGCATGCGTATCAGCAGCCATCAGGGAGCGCTCATCACTACCATCAACGGCCAGCCCATCGCTGCGCATCCCATGGCGCGCTTCCTCATGGATGCGGGATTCCACCCTGGACCGCTCGGCTTGCACCTTCGCCGCATTCCCATCCCGATTCATCACGACACTCACGCCGCCGGGCCAGCCACCGAGGAATTGCAATAGACCATGCCTGAGGGCGATACCATCTTTCGCACCGCGCGGTCCATGGGGCGCGCACTTATCGGCAAGCCGATCACGGGCTTCCGATCCAACTACCCTTTGCTCACGCGCTTCCACGACGACACGCCGATTACGGGACAGACTGTCGAACTCGTTGAATCGCGCGGCAAGTGGCTGCTGATCCATCTCTCCGGCGGGGCCACACTCGTTACCCACATGCTGATGAACGGATCGTGGCACCTCTACCGCATCGGCGAGCGCTGGCAGAAGCCGGCCCGCGATATGCGCATCGTGCTTGAGAATCGCGATTACCAGGCTGTTGCCTTTACCGTGCCGGTCGCGCGCATCTACACCGCAGAGGCACTGGCGCGCGAAAAGCGGATCCCGCCCGCAGATGCAGATGTGCTCAGCGAAGACTTCGATCCCACTGCAGCGGCGGCACGTCTCCGCGCATGCGCTGGCGAAGAGATCGGCGATGTCCTGTTACATCAGCACGTGCTCGCGGGGGTGGGGAACGTCTTCAAATCGGAAATCTGCTTCGTTGAGAGTGTGAATCCGTTTTGCATCGTCTCTGCGCTGAACGATGAGCAGGTCGCTGCACTGATCGCCACGGCAGCGCGCCTCGTCGCTGCAAACGTCCTCGAAGACGCCGGCAACACGATCGTCACCTATCGTGGTCAGCAGCGGCGAACGACTCGCAGCAGCAGCCCTCAAGACAGCCTGTGGGTCTACGGACGCTCCGGTGAGCCATGCCGCCGCTGTGGCGCTTCGGTTCGCCATCGATTGCAAGGTCCGGATGCACGCGTTACATTCTGGTGCCAGACTTGCCAGCCGATGCCCGATGGCTCTGACGTAGATGGCATTGCACGCTAGTCGCGGACAGCCTAGTTTCCAGGTTTGCCCAGTCCGAAAATCTTCTGCAGGATGTTGCGGTGATCGGCAGGGTGGTCGCACGTATCCGTGGGTGCGGTGCCCATCAGAAACGCAGCCTCGTAGCTTTCCGGGCAGGCATCGTCGCTGAGCAGGTTGCTGACCTTATCGAGCTTCACCACTTCAATCCCGTCCGGTGGCGTGAACTCGTGTGTGTCAGAGTACTGTGGAAGCTTTATTGCACGCTTCATGAACTCAGCCCAGATTGGCGCCGCCGCCAGGGCGCCGGACAGCTTGACGTCGGTGTAGTCGTCGTTACCCACCCACACAATGCAGATCAGGTTGGTGGTATATCCGGCAAACCAAACATCGTGCGAAGTACCCGTCTTGCCTGCAGCCGGCTCCATGAAGCCGCGCTTGCGCACTTCGTAGCCGTAGCCGAAGTTCATCACACCTTCCATCAGGTTCGTCGTCAGGTAAGCGACGCGTGGATCGAGCACCTGCTTCGATGTCGGCGTAAAGTCGTTGATCACATCGCCTGTGGGCGTGCGCACGCTGGCCAGCATCCAAGGATCGATGTGCACCCCGTTATTGGCGAATACTGTGTACGCTCCGGCCATATCGAGCGGAGTTGCGCCGTACGAGCCAATGGCAACCGAAGGCGTGGCTTGCGCGCGCTTGATGCCCGACTCGCGGGCCAGCGCAGCGATGTTGTCAAAACCCACCTCCGCCCCCAGGCTGATGGTCGCGTTGTTCAGAGAATGTGCCAGCGCGTAGATTGCTGTTACTTCGCCATGATACTCATTCTTGTAATTGCGCGGCGTGTAGTCGTCGCTGCCGGGCACCTCGTAGGTGGTTTGCTCGTCATTCAGCATCGTTACTGCAGTGAACGGCTTGTCCTGGCCCTGTAAAGGCGTTCCGGCAATGGCCGTGTTGTATGCCGCTGCGTAGACAAACGGCTTGAAGATCGACCCGGTCGGGCGCGTGGCCACTGCGTGGTTCAATTGACTCGTGCCGTAGTTGCGTCCGCCCACCAGCGCCAGCACCTGGCCCGTGTGGGGATTCAAGGCAATCAATGCCACTTGCGGAGATGGGTATGACTGCCCGAGCTTCTTCTGCCGCGCGTGCAGTTTATCGACCAACTCGTCCACGTTCACCATACCGGCGTCGACTGCTTCTGAGGCTGCACGCTGCAGACCCGGATCGAGTGACGTATAAATGTGCAATCCCTCGCGATTGAAATCCGTTTCACCCAGCTTCTGGACAAGCTGATCGCGCACCAGGTCCACAAAGTAGGGAGCCTCGCTCGCGTCCACGCTTCCCGGCGCTAGATGCAGCGGCTCTGCCTTCGCGCGTTCGGCCTGCTCCTTGTTGATAGCGCCGGTTTCCACCATCGAATCAAGCACAAGATTGCGCCGTTCGATCGTTCGCTCGGGATGGCGAAAAGGATTGAAGTAGTTAGGACGCTGGATGATGCCGGCCAACATCGCGCACTCGGCGAGATCGAGCTGCTGAACATCCTTGCCGAAATAGGCTTCCGCAGCCTCGCCAAATCCATCAATCGAAAAGCTGCCACGCTGGCCCAGGTTGATCTGGTTGGCATACGCTTCGAAGATCTGTTTTTTGGTGAAGCGGTGCTCCAGGTGAAAGGTGATGAGGATCTGCGTGACCTTGTACTTGATGGTGCCGGTGTCGGCAAGGAAAAGCAGTTTCGCCAGTTGCATGGTCAGCGTGGATGCGCCGCCGCGATGCTTGCGGTCGCCGATCACGTCGTGCCATCCCCAGCTGATCATGCTGAAGTAATTCACTCCGCCGTGTTCAAAGAACTTGCGGTCTTCGATGGCCAGGACGGCCTGCACGAGGTTCGGCGGAATCGCATCGTAGGTTAGCAATCGCCGCTTCGTGCGGTTCGCGTCGTCGCTCAACCCCGTGATCAGCAGCGGTTCCAGTTCGTAGCTTGAAAGCGACTGCCCACGTTCATCGGTTATCGAATCAACCTGGCCCTGGCGGGTGTGGATAGTGGCAGCATCCGGCGCGTGGTAAGACTCAGGGCCGGGGTGAACAGTAATCGACGAAGGAGCCTCGGTAAACGTGCCCATCTGCGAGGGGTGCGATAGCCCGTCGACTGTGTACCCAGCCGCTCGCAATTCGGTGGCAATCAGATGGGCGCTGATTTTCTGTCCCGGTCGAATTTCGCGCGGCGCGGCGTAGATCTTTGCTGTGTTCGCAAACAGCGGTTGCTTCAGCCTGTCGTCGACGATGCGCGCGTATTTGTTGTAGTAGAAGGTGAAAACCGAGAGTCCGATGATTCCAATGAGAAGAACGGCAGCAACGACGCCGCGGACCAGCCACGAAGACCAGGAAAGGCCAGGCCAGGAAAACTTTATCTTTGGTTTCTGCAGCCTGACCTTCAATGCCATCCTTGTTCCCTCAATTCAGTTACGAAATATCCGAACCTTTGTTCCTGCTCCGACCCTGACCTGTACATTTAAGTACGGACCTGAGAGTGCTTCATCCCTAGCGGCTTCGCTTTTGTGCCAGCACTGCGAAACCACTGAGCTCGCGTTTAGGAACTTGCAGCTAGAAGCTTTTCTTCCAGCACGCGCTGCTTTAGCTGCGCCACAACCTCGGCAATTGCCACATCCACACTACTCGACGTCGCGCGCGAGACCAACTCCACCTGGCCGCTCGCCGTCTTCTTGCCTACATTGATCCGGTAAGGAATCCCCACGAGGTCAGCGTCTTTGAATTTGACGCCCGCGCGCTCGTCTCTGTCATCAAGCAGCACGTCCAGCCCCGCCGCTTCAAGTTCCGCCGCGAGCGTTTCGCCCGCCTCGCGGAGTGCCGTGTCCGCAACGTTCGTCACCGTAACTACGACGGTGAAGGGAGCAATCGACGATGGCAGCCAGAATCCATTCGCATCATTCGATTGCTCGATGGCCGCGGTGAGAATGCGCTCGATGCCGATGCCGTAGCTGCCCATGATCGGCGTCACTTCCTTGCCGTTGGGGTCGAGCACCCGCGCACCCATCGACTCGGAGTACTTGTAGCCAAGCTTGAAGATGTGGCCAACCTCAACCGCCTTGCCCACTACCAGCTTGCCACTGCAATTGTCCTGCGGGCATGCCTCGCCCTCGTTCACGCTACGAATGTCGGCCAACGCAGTCCATGTGAAGTCGCGCCCCGGCACCACGTTGCGCAGGTGATAGTCGAGCTTATTGGCGCCGGCTACAAGGTTGCTGCGACCTTCAAGAGACTTGTCAACAACCACCGTCAGCCCGTCGCCCAGCGGCTTTTCATCGATTGCAAGACCTACCGGCCCAAGAAAACCTGCTGGACCATTGAAGTACTTCTGCAACTCCTCAGTCTGCATGGTGCGGAGTTCCGCCCCTTTGATCGCTCCGAGAAGTTTTGTTTCATTTACCTGATGGTCACCGCGCAGGAATGCTGCCACGCCGTGCCACGTGTCTTTTGTGCCTGCCGTGCTTCGAGCTTCCTCCGCGTTTCAGCACCATGTAGGCCACGCACTTGATGTCACTCGCCGGCGAAATCTTGAAGAATTCGGCAACATCGGAGATAGCCGCGCATCCCGGCGTGTAAACCAACTCCGGCATTCCGTCTCCAGTGGAAACCATCTCGTCCAAACGGCCAAGCCGTGAAACGGCCTTTTCCAGATTCGCCGCGTACCCGCACACAGGGCAGCTCGCGATCAGATCCTCACCCGCATCGGTGTAGACCATGAACTCCTGCGACTGCGAGCCGCCCATGGCCCCGGAGTCAGCCTCGACCGCGACAAACTTCAACCCGCAACGCTCGAAAATAGTCCGATACACCCCATCGTGAAGGTCGAAACTTTTGTCGAGCCCATCCGTATTGAGGTCGAAGGAGTAGCTGTCCTTCATGATGAACTGACGCACACGCAACAGTCCGGCCTTCGGCCGCGGCTCATCGCGAAATTTGGTCTGGATCTGGTACCAGATCTGCGGCAACTGCTTGTAGCTGCGCAGTTCGCCGCGGGCGATGGTGGTCATGATCTCTTCATGGGTCATGCCCAGACAGAGCTCGGCACCCTTGCGATCCTTAAGGCGGAACATGTTGTCGCCCATGGTTGTCCAGCGACCGCTCTCCTCCCAGGGCTCCTTGGGCAAAATCGCCGGCAGAAAGAACTCCTGCCCGATCTTGTCCATCTCCTCGCGCACGATGCCGATCACTTTATTCAGCGATCGCTGCCCGAGAAAAAGGTAGTTGTAAATGCCCGCGCCAAGCTGCCGGATATACCCGGCCCGCAGCAGGAACTTGTGACTGGCCACTTCGGCGTCTGCCGGGGCCTCGCGAAGAGTAGGGACAAAGAGCTTCGACCAACGATGCATAAATAAGGGCTTACATGCTTTCCCGTTCGTTTGCACGCGGCGCTTTGAAACACGGGACCGCCGGGTGGAACACGGACGCAAGGCGTTTGGATGAACCAGAACCCATTCTAAACGTTCGTAGTCTTCCGGGTGTTGCGGCGTCGGCGGCGCCGCAACGCCCCCCAGTGCAAGCCACGTACCCACGGAAGTTACCGCCATCTGAGTCCTCCTTCGTCTGCCTCTGTTCCAGGAAGATGCAGGAGGATGGCCAAATCCCACTCACTGAAAGCAAAGAACCTAGGAATAGGCCTTACCGTCGCGCCGTGTCAGCAGCGACACAAAGTGTCGAACTAGTGACACAACGACGCTGGCCACCTCATTTACGGCTTGTCCATCCCGGAGAGCTTCACAATCAGGCGTTCCAGGGCGCGAGCAGGCAGCAGTTTCCGCATCAGCAGTGCCATGCGCGCATCCTGGCCGACGACGTAGCGGAGCTTCGGCCGTGGATTCTCCACGATGCGCGCAATCAAATCCGCCACCACTTGCGGATCGGCGCGGTTCTTCGCGCTTTCATCCATGCGGCTCCGCCACCGCGTTGCCCTCGATGCATTTGCCGACTTCGGATCCCGGAGGCCGGCGTCAGCTTCGCGTTGCGTGTCCAGATGTCGGTTTTAAACGAGCCCGGTTCGACGAGCACCACCTGGATGCCCAGCGTCTTCATCTCGTAGCGGAGCGTCTCGGCCCAGCCCTCGAGCGCAAACTTCGAGGCCGCATAACTGCTGGCGCCCGGATATCCTAGACGCCCTGAGATTGACGAAACCATCACCACGTGACCGAAGCGTTGCCGCCGCATGAGCGGAAGCAGCGCCCGCGTTACCGCCGCCGCGCCAAAGAAGTTCGTGTCGAACTGGTCGCGTAACTCCGCGTCGGTCACGTCTTCTGCGAATCCCGGGACCGCGAATCCCGCATTGTTCACGAGCGCATGCAGAGGTTCTCCGCGCTTAGCAACCAGATCAGCCATCCTGGCAATCTGCTCGGCATTCGTCACGTCGAGCGCGTGAAACTCAATCCGGTCCAGGACTCCGGCACCGCGCGCTGCAGTTTCGAGCTTTTCCCGCCGGCTCAGGTCGCGCATCGTCGCCAGCAAACGCCATCCGCGTCGCGCCAGAGCCACGGACGTCAGCAGGCCGAAGCCGCTGGATGCGCCGGTGATGAGAGCAATCTTGTTCACGTTTTGAGGAATGCCCGTATGAACCGGAAATGACCAGCGTATCGAATAGAAGGGAATGAAAACTGTGAACCGCGAACTTAGAAGTTCTGAACTGTTTCTAAATCAGTTCTACGCCCCACAGATCATGCAGGTGTACCACGCCTGCAACTTTACTCTCCGCATCGACAACGACCAGCGAAGTAATCTTCCGCTCCTCCAGAATTGCCAGTGCCTTCGCTGCTAACTCCTCCGCTGCAATCGTCCGCGGCTTTGCGTTCATGGCTTCGCCCGCCGTTTTGCTCAGCGCTGCGCCGCCTTCGCGCTCCAGCAGCCGGCGCAGGTCGCCGTCGCTGATCACGCCACGCAGTTTTCCGTTCTCCTGCACCGTCGTCATCCCCAGTTTCTTCGATGACATTTCGTAGATCACATCCGTCATCGGCGTTGAAGGTGACACCAGCGGCACATCGTTCCCTGCATGCATCAGGTCGCGGACTTTTGCAAGTTGTTTGCCAAGTTTACCGCCCGGATGCAATTCGGCAAAATCCTCTGCCTTGAAGCCCTTGCGCAGGCTTACTGCGACGGCCAGCGCATCGCCCAGCGCCAGCATGGCCGTTGTCGATGCGGTGGGCGCGAGGTTCAGGCCGCAGGCTTCGCGCTCCACACTGCAGTCGAGCACCACATCGCTTGCTTCGGCCAGCGTTGACTTCAGATTGCAGCAGAAACTGACCAGCGCATCGCCTTTGCGCTTGAGCGTGGCAAGGAGCCGTAGAATCTCCTCCGTCTCGCCGCTCGCGGACAGCGCAATCACCACATCGCCGGGCATCAACACGCCGAGGTCGCCGTGCACTGCTTCAGCGGGATGCAGGAACAGCGCCGCGCTTCCGGTCGAGCTCAACGTAGCCGCAATCTTCTGTGCAATGATGCCGCTCTTGCCCATGCCCGTGACTACAACGCGCCCGTTGCCCTCGCCGCAATGCACAATCAACTCGACGGCGCGATCGAAGTCTGCCGCCATCGCACCATCCAGCCGCGCCGCTAGCGATTCAAGCGCCGCTGCTTCGGTGCGCACCAGCTCCGATGGCCTCAGGCAGTCCTGTTCGTTGTTGCGATTCATCGGTTTCTGATGGTAACACTGCCGGAGTTCCAAGTTCATAGTTCGCAGTTCAGAGTCACGGTCCCCTGCCTGACTCGTACAATAGAGACGAGAGGTTTTGTCCCCCGTGAAGCGCAACACCATCGTCATCGGCGTCACATTGCTCATCCTGGCCGCGTTTGCCTGGGCTGGATGGGCTAACTGGGAGTACCGCAAGCAGGCGGCCGAGCGCGCGCTTGCCTCTGCCAGTCACGCGGATCTGATTCCCGTTGCTCCCGGTGATGTTCCGCAAAGTCAAACATCACTTGTCGGCAAGCCCGCGCCCGACTTCGTCCTCGAAGACCTTAGCGGCAGGACTGTTGCTCTCTCAAGCTTCAAGGGCAAGCCGCTGCTCATCAACTTCTGGGCAACCTGGTGCGGACCCTGCAAGATCGAGACGCCATGGCTGATCGATCTCCAAAATGAATATGCGGCGAAAGGCTTCCAAATCGTCGGCATCTCGACGGAAGGCGAGGACCTTCAACCTGGCGACAAAGAAGGCTTCGCGCGCCAGAAGGCTGCCATCGCGCGATTCGTGAAAGAAGAGCACATGCAATATCCCGTGCTCGTCAACGGCGACAGCCTCGCCAGCACGTATGGCGGACTCGACGCTATGCCCACGTCTGTCTATATCAATCGCGATGGCAAAGTGGTGGCCGTGCAACTGGGCATCACTTCAAAAGAGGACATGGTGGCCAATATCAACAAGGCGCTGGGTTCGGGTAGCTAAGGAGCAGGGAATTGAACGCTTCGAGAAATTGCCTTGCAGCCGTTGCGATCTGTTCGACGATCGGTGTGGCCTGTAGCGGAGTGCGTGCACAGGATTCGCTCACCGAGTCGCCGCACAGATCAACTCCGAAAGCTCAAGCGGTCGAGTATCTTTACCCCGAGCAGGTCACCGTTCCCTCAGGCAAGCCAAGCGCGGTTACGCTCCATTTCCGCATTCAGCAGAATCTTCACATCAACTCGCACACTCCGCGTGAGCAGTACCTGATTCCGACGGTGTTTTCGATTCCGGAATCTTCCGGTGTGCGTCTCGCCGGCGCGAGCTACCCAGCGGGAACGGACTTCACGCTACCCGTCGATCCAAGTCAAAAGCTCCTGGTTTATTCCGGCGAGTTTGCCATCCAGGCGCACATTGTCGCAACGCTGGGCGATCACCTCGTGGAGGCTCAACTTCACTACCAGGCCTGCGACCAGAACGCCTGCCTGCCGCCAAAGACAATCACTGTGCCGATCGATGTGGTTGGGAAGTAGACGGAATGTCGTGACCGCCACGTGATTGCTGTTCGTAACTCCAAAGCGTTGTGTTCATAAGAAACCAGAGATCATATATGCAACTGACGGGTTGCATATGGGTACCCTATATACCCATCTCTTGGGATAAATTACTTGTTTTCAGTGGATTAGAGCGGGGAGGCCGCCGCAAAATATTCTCTCCATTGATGTTAGCCGCAGATTATTCTCCGCAAAGGACTTACGGGCGGAAACGACGATCATTACAAATTCCCGGGCCTGTAATTCAGGCCCGGGTTGTCTAGAGATCACGATCGATTCAATCTCATTGTGCTCCGTGGGGTGGAAATAACCTGCAAAATCTCTTTGGGAATCTTTCGTTTGCAATCAGAGGTTCAGCCGCACGGTGAGAGAAGGGAGCTTGACTTCGCTCTTAGTCAGCATTAACGGCAGTGACGAAGTATGTCCGGGTTTCCTGGGGCGCGATCCGCATATGGGGAGGATAGTCGAAAGGCCCAGGCCTAAAGGCCAAACACATGGAGACATGCTGTTTCAGGGGGCTGAAGCCCCCTGCTCCTTCCGATAAAGGCCCGTGGCTAAAGCTTTTCCTCTTTCGAGGCGGCATTTAGGGGCCTGAAGGCCCCTGCTCCCTCCGTTTCGAGTCAGTCCGCATCCGGTGAGAGCCCAGGTCCCTCTCAAACTCCGCTCTGCGACCGAAGGCACAACATTAATGCGAGCGACAAGCGAGCGCCTGGCCCCACGGCAGGTGGCTACGATCCCGCCTTCTTTTCGATCTTTGCCCAGGAGTCTTTCAGCGGGAGGGTGCGGTTGAAGACGAGGTTGCCCGCGGTCGAGTCGGGATCGAGGCAGAAGTAGCCGACGCGCTCGAACTGGAAACGGTCCTCAAGCTTGGCGTTGGCGAGAGAGGGCTCAAGTTTGGCGCCTGCGAGGATCTCGAGGGAGTTGGGATTGAGAATGTCGAGGAAGCTCTCGCCTTCTTCGAGGTCGCCGGGATTGGCCCTGGTGAAGAGCTTGTCGTAGATCCGGATTTCGGCGGAGATGGCGTGCGCGGCCGAAACCCAGTGCATGGTGGACTTGACCTTGCGGCCGTCGGGAGAGTTGCCGCCGCGACTGGCGGGATCGTAGGTGCAGTGGACCTCAAGAATGTTGCCGTCGGCGTCTTTCACGACGCTCTGCGCGGTTATGAAGTAGGCATTGCGCAGGCGGACTTCCTTGCCGGGGGAGAGGCGATAGTACTTGGGCGGAGGAACTTCGCGGAAGTCGTCCTGCTCAATGTAGAGCTCGCGGGAAAAGGGCACCTGGCGAGTTCCGGCGGAGGGATCCTCAGGATTGTTGGCGACTTCGACAAACTCCTCCTTACCTTCAGGGTAGTTGTCGATGACCACCTTGAGCGGATGCAGCACGGCCATGGCGCGCGAGGCGCGGCGGTTCAGGTCGTCGCGCTGGAAGTGTTCGAGCATTTCGATGTCTGTGGTGCCGTTGGTGCGTGTGGCGCCGATGGCGGCGCAGAAGGTGCGGATGGCCTCGGGCGAAAAGCCGCGGCGGCGGATGCCGGAAAGCGTGGGCATGCGGGGATCGTCCCAGCCGCTCACGCGCTTTTCCTGCACGAGCTGCAGGAGCTTGCGCTTGCTGAGCAGGGTGTAGGTGAGGTTGAGCCGATCGAATTCAATCTGCTGCGAGGGAAAGATGCCGAGATTCTCGATATACCAGCGGTAGAGGGGCTGGTGGTCGGCGAATTCGAGGGTGCACATGGAGTGGGTGACGCTCTCGATCGAATCCGACTGGCCGTGCGCGTAGTCGTACATCGGATAGATGCACCACTCGTCGCCGGTGCGGTGATGCGTGGCGTGGAGGATGCGGTACATGACCGGATCGCGCATGTTGAGGTTGGGCGAGGCCATGTCGATTTTGGCGCGGAGGACGCGGCTGCCGTCGGGAAACTCGCCGGATTTCATGCGCATGAAAGAGATCTAGATTTTCCTCTACAGTCCGGTTGCGATAGGGGCTGTCTTTGCCGGGTTCCGTCAGAGTCCCGCGGTGCTGGCGGATCTCGTCGGCCGTGAGGTCATCGACGTAGGCCTTGCCTGCTTTGATGAGCTTGAGTGCCCATTCGTAGAGCTGGCCGAAGTAGTCTGAGGCGTAGCAGAGCCGCTCCCAGTCGAAGCCGAGCCAGCGAACGTCTTTCTGGATGGAGTCGACGTACTCCTGTTCTTCCTTTTCGGGATTGGTGTCGTCGAAGCGCAGGTTTGTTTTGCCGCCGAACTCGTCGGCGAGGCCGAAGTCGAGGCAGATGGCCTTGGCGTGGCCGATGTGGAGATAGCCGTTGGGCTCGGGAGGAAATCGCGTCTGGACTATTGCGTCGCCGTACTTTTTGGTGCGCACATCTTCGGCGATGATGTCGTGGAGAAAGTTGGAGGGGGTGCGAGTTTCCTGGGTTTCCGGATTTGCATTGGTCATTGCGATTCCTTCAGTTTGAAACGTCCCGCAGGGGCTAAAGCCCCCGTATCATTTTGGGAGTTGCGGCACGACTAAAAGTCGTGCCCTGTTACAAGGCTCTCACGGCGCGAGGGACGCGAGCTGGCTTCGGCCTGGCGGATGCGTTCGAGGCAGACGTCGCGGCCGAGGACAATCATGGTTTCAAAGAGCGGCGGCGCGTTTTTGCGTCCGCAGACGGCGACGCGGATGGGCTGAAACATGGGGCCGGCCTTCAAACCCAGAGAGGTTGCCGCGGCGCGTAAAGCCTGATCGAGTGAATCGTGATCGAACGGCGTTTTGGGCAGGACCTCGAGCGCGGTTTGAAGGACGCGGCGGGCCATGGCGGCATCGCCTCCCTTCGGCGGGATCAGCTCGGCGGGGTCGTAGGGCGGGAGCTGGTCGACGAAGAAGAAGTCGGCGGCGGAGACGGCATCGCGCAGCAGCTTGATGCGTTCGCGGATGAGCGGGGTAACGGCGAGAAGCTTTTCCGGCGAGGCGTGCAGGCCGGCCTGCTCGAAAAAGGGCTGGAGGCGCGAGCTGAGCTGGTCGACGGGCAGGGCGCGGATATGCTCGGCGTTGAGCCAGACGGCTTTGGGATCGAAGGGGTCTTCCTCAGTGAAATTCACGACGGCGTTGGAGCGGTTGACGTTTTCGAGGGTGAAGGCGGCGGTGAGTTCGTCGAGAGTGAGGAACTCGCGATCGTCCTTCGGCGACCAGCCGAGCAGGCAGAGGAAGTTGATGAAAGCGTCGGGGAGGAAGCCGGCATCGCGATAGGTGGTGACGCTGACTACGGGGCCGTGTTTGCGCTTTGAGAGTTTGGCGCCATCGGGCGCGACCAGCAGGGGAAGATGGGCGAACTGGGGTGGCTCGACTCCGAGCGCCTCAAAGATCAGCAGGTGCTTGAAGGTGTTGGTGAGGTGATCCTGGCCGCGGATGATGTGGCTGATGCGGAGATCGGCATCGTCGACGCAGGAGGCGAGATGATAGGTCGGCATGCCATCCGAGCGCAGCAGGGCGAAGTCTTCGACCTCGTCGGCGAGTTTGGACTGCTCGCCGTAGACGCTATCGGTGAAGTGCAGGGTGCGGCCTTCGCCACGGGGGACGCGATAGCGGAGGGCGAATGGCTCGCCCGCGGCGGCGCGGCGGTCGCTTTCTTCCCGGGACATTTCGCGCATACCGGGATTGAAGAGCCAGGCGCCTTGCGCGGAGGAAGACTGGTTGTCGTCGCCTGCGTGGGCGGGCGTGAAGTCGCGATAGGCAAGACCTTTGGCGAAGATGGCATGGGCCGCGGAGCGGTGCAGTGCCAGGCGTTCGGACTGCTTGTACTCCTCGTCCCACGAGAGACCCAGCCAGCGCAGCCCTTCGAAGATGGACTGGACGCTGGCCTCGGTGTTGCGCTCGACATCGGTGTCGTCCAGGCGCAACACCATGGTTCCGTGGTTGTGGCGGGCATAGAGCCAATTGAAAATAAACGTGCGCGCGCTGCCGACGTGGAGAAAACCGGTGGGCGAAGGCGCAAATCGGACGCGAGGAGTCGCAGCTTGTGAGGGAGTTCGAATCAGGCATCGTGTCAATTGCTTTCCATTCACGATGCTAGCATTCACTCCCCGCTGAATCAGGTGAGCCGTCTCACGCCTGCGGTGGATACGGCGGCTGCGGCGGTGGCGGATAGGGTGGCAGATAAGCGGCCGGCGCCGGTACTACCTTCCACTCTGCAAACGCAAGCACGTACAGCAGCACCAGCGTGCCCAGTGAAGGTATCAGGCACAGGAGGCAGAGCCACGGCGAGAATCCCGCTTTCTTGCAGGATGAACCAGCAGGGAACCATCACGATGGCAATCGTGATCACGATGATGATCGGAATCAGCGCCATCACCGCCATCACGATGTGCCTGATCTCTTCCGGATTCAGCTGCGGATTGTCCTGCAACAGTATTGCAAGCATATGCATACAAACACTCCAGAGATGGAATCGAACTCTGAGCCAAGCTACGTCGAATCACGGATTTTCGCAATCAGATTCTTTCGCATCAGGGATGCGATCAGAGAATTGCCGCAAAGATGCCGGGGACCTTGGATCGCGGGGAAGGCCTTACGCTACTTCTGATTTCATCGGCGGCGTCGCGGAGATTTCGTCCTCTTTCTCCTGGGATAATCGCGAAATCGACACCACGGTGATGTCGTCTTCCTGTCCGAATATCTCCGCCGCCTTCACGATGAACGCGGCAGGCAGGTGGCTGATGGAGCGCGCGCGATTGAAACCGAATAGCTCGTTCTTGGCGTTCTTTGCTTCAATCACGCCATCGGTGATCACCAGCAGCCGGTCCTTCTGCTTTAACTGGACTGTTACCTGGTCGTAGGTGATGGAAGCATTCAGTCCTAGCGGCAGGTTGCCTGTCATGGTGACTTCCTTGCCGTTCAGGTAGGGAGCCAGGTGTCCCGCGTTGGCGATGGTCGTCTTGCCATCGGCGGTGATATGCATCGCTACGCAGGTCGCATAGGACTGGCCGCGACCGCACAGCCTGCGGTTGAGTGCTTCGAGAACCACGTGGGGCTCGTAGCTTGTTTCGACAATGGTGCGAATGGCGCCGACAATCAGTGCCACCTGCATTCCGGCCTGCAGACCTTTGCCGGTCACATCGCCAAGCAGAATCAGCACGCCGCCGCGTCCATCGAGCAGGATCTGAAAGAAGTCGCCTCCAACCTGCTGCGCCGGCTTGTACTCGGTTTCCAGGACATATCCCGGAATGGTCGGGATGGCTTCTGGGATCAGCAATTGCTGAATCTGGCGTGCCTGGTCGATCTCCGCCTCCCACTGCTGCCGCAGGCTCAGCGATTGGAGGAAGCGCCTCATCAGCAGAATCGTGATCATGATCAGCGAGACAACCACCGCGATCTGGCTAATGTGCAATGCCATGCCAAACGGGAAAAAGGTCAGCGGCACATGCAGCACCAGCAGTTCCTGCTGGTAGAGAGAACGATCACCAGGCCCACGGCGGGCATGGCCAGCCACGCGCCGGTGTGGTCTTTGCGCATGCCTTCCCACGCCACCCAAAGCAGCAATCCACCGAGCAGAAGTTTCAGGAGGATCGCAAGCGGGGCCAGGTAAACCACCGCGTGAATCGGGATAAGCTTTCCAAACAATGGCGCACGCATCATGGCAACGGTCACCGCCAGCAGAAAGGCGAAGGACCAAACCATCTTGTGCATCCGCTCCATGCGGCCCATCCGGAACCAGTAGGCCCAGAAGATGATCCAGAGTCCGATCACGATCGGAATAAGAACAGCATGCGCCAGCAAAAGATCGAGGGACGACGGGAGCAGAGTCGTGTAATTGCCCACCAGGCTGACTACGGCCTGCAAGGCAACTCCAAAACAAGCGAGCCCCAGCCACAGGTACGCTTTCTCTTTACGATCGAGCCAGAAAAGGACAATCGTAACCGTGATTGCCAGCAAAACAACGGCGAGCTCGAGGAAGCTGCTCACCTGGGAATGAGTGACGGCATCCCAATCCATGCGGAGCATGCGATGAATCGGTCCAGCCTGCCCCAATACCGGGGGCCCGTGCAGGCCGCCTGTATCCGGGTTGATCAGCGGTGTCGCGGGGTCCATCCAGACGCGGATGGCAAAGGTGATTTGTCCGCTCTTGATGCCTTTGGGCAGAGCGAAGGTCCGAGGCACGGTGAGATAGGTCGTCACGCCATTCTGCTTAAAATGCCCGAGCTCCCCGATGAACTGCCCGTTTACGTAGACCTGGTAGGCATCGTCGACATCGTCGGGCATCTTGATTGCAAGGCCGCCCTCCGATAGTCCAGGATCGTATTGAACATTGACCTTGAGCCGATACCACGCGTATCCCGAGTAGCCCGCATCGCCCAGCTCCGTCCAACCCGGCATGAATCCGCTGGTGCCCAGGAATGGGTCATAGGATCCCGACGGCGGTGTCAGATCCATTGCAGCCCAGCCGGCTTCATTAAAATCCGGTTGAGCCCATTGCATGTCGTCGCCCCGGTGAAATTTCCACGGTCCGTTCAACTCCACGGTTGACGATCCAAGCACTACCTGTTCTGCCCAATTTGAGACGGGAGCCGGTGACGTGCTGGCGCTCGTTGTGTTGGCTTCAGACGCGGGAGGGCCGGCCGCGGACACGGGAAATGGCATCGTGCCGAGGCAAAGAGCCGCGGCGAGCATGGATATCTTCCTGGTAGTTGTTGATAACCGCAAAACGAGCATCTGGGAAGTGGCCTCGCCCCACCGAGGTCGTTCTTGTCTTTGGCCCAATGGTATGCGGGGAGAATACGCGTCTCAGCCGCTCTACGGCAACACAAATTGACTGGTTCAAATTATTGCCAGAAATAATTTGCCACGATACAAGTGCAAAGCCGTTTCTAGGTGATGTCCTCGGTATCGTAGACGGGATCGATCGTTCGCTTTTTCGGCAGACCGTGCACAGATGCGAGCAGATCGTCAACGACATCCTCCAGCTGTCGCTGGCTTTCGATGACTGCACTCATGCTCTTCAGGTCATCCGGTTCGGCCGAGCGCTCGACCAGGACCACGGCATGGCATTGCGCCACGTGGTCCAGGCCCAGGCCTTCAGGGGTCTTGGCTTTGATGCTGACTTGTTCCAATTCAATTCCCAGCAGGTCTGCGACCGATGAGCGCATGTCTCCGGCGATCGGCGCAATCTTCGGGGCGTTCATGATCAGGGTGGTATCGACATTGACGATGCGAAACCCGGCGTGGTGCAGCTCTTCCATCGCCAGCTTCAGAAAGATTGCCGAGTTCGCATCCTTCCAGCGCGGATCACCGGGCGGAAAGAAGCTCCCGATATCGCCTGCTGCAACCGCTCCCAGCAGCGCGTCGGTTACGGCATGCAACAGCACGTCACCGTCGGAGTGCCCGACAAGGCCCTCAGGGTGCTCGATCGTCATTCCACCGATGCGCAGCGGGATGCCTGCCTTGAACGCGTGCGAGTCCCAGCCAAATCCGATTCGTGTCTCCATGGTCTCCGTTGCCTAATTGTGGTTTCGCAGGACTCAGCGAGCGCGCTGGTGCAGGTAAAACTCCGCCAACTCCAGGTCGCCCGGCTGTGTAATCTTCAGATTAACCTGAGAACCGGGAACCACGGCTACCGGAAGTCCCGCGCGTTCGATTACCGAGGCTTCATCCGTACCCACAAACCCCTCCGCAGTGGCATCGGCCATCGCTTTTTGCAGCAGTCCGAAGCGGAAACCCTGCGGCGTTTGCGCCTGCACAATGAACTCGCGCGGAATCGTAGCGGTAATGATTGCACCATGCGCGGTACGCTCCACCTGCTTGATGGTATCGATCGCCGGCAGACCCACAACCGCTGCGCCGTGCTCTACTACAGCATCGATGGTCCGGTCGATCGTGGCCGTGTCAATCAGCGGCCGCACTGCATCGTGTACCAGAATCACATCGTCCGCGTCGGCCTCAACGGCATTCAACGCATGCATCACGGACTCCTGCCGAGTTCTCCGCCTTCGACGACATGGGCGCGACAGGCTAGCCCGTATTCCGCAATCTGCGCCTGCACGCGTTCCATTTCCGCCTTGCGCACGGCAACGTAAATCGCAGTCACTCGTTTGACTGAGACGAACGCACGCAACGAGTGAATCAGAATCGGGATTCCGCCCAGCGAGAGAAACTGTTTGGGAGGCGCCCCTGACGACGGGTCCTTGTCGTTGTGAAGCTTGGGTTGCGGTCCGGCCATACGTGTTCCCAGGCCTGCCGCCGGAAGGATTGCAAATACCTGCATGACTCGCCGAGTATACAACCTCGCCGGTGTTCATTGCCGAAAGCTGAGCGATGGAAACGAAACCCGCCGAGCCGCCGGGGATAGAATGATCGCGTCGCCATTCAGCACTTACTCACCAGGGGAAAGCATGATGCGGATTCGCTCGTTCATTTTTGTTTCAGGCACTTTGCTTTTGAGCGGCGCTTTTGGTGCGCGAAGGCCGGAGTCGCCTCGGCTCAGAATGCTGTACAGCTTCCAGCGATAGTTGTGAGCGGCTTGCCAAGCTCGAACTGCCTAACGCGAAAATCACCATGGCTAAGGCTGTGCCCGCAGGGACCTTTAAAGGTCCTCCTGAGGTCTTTACCGGCGCAGATCTGTCCGCGTTTTACAAAATGCTGCCTGGGTTCTGCCGTGTTGTGGCACATGCTACGCCCACTGCGGATTCCGATATTCCCATTGAAGTCTGGATGCCCCTTGCCGGGTGGAACGGAAAACTCGAGGGACTTGGCAACGGAGGATTTGCCGGCGCGATCGGCTACGACGGCCTCGGCGCCGCGATCGCCCGCGGCTATGCGGCCACCGCCACCGATACCGGCCACTCCGGCTCGGCCGCCGACGCATCCTGGGCGCTTGGACATCCGGAGAAAGTCGTCGACTTCGGCCATCGCGGCATCCACGAGATGACACGGGTCGCCAGGCTCGTCGTTCCGCAGTTCTACGGATCGGCGCTGAAGCGCTCTTACTTCGATGGGTGCTCCGATGGCGGCCGCGAAGCGCTGATGGAGGCGCAACGCTATCCCGAGGACTACGACGGCATTATTGCCGGCGCACCCGCCAACTATTGGACAGGGCTGCTGTCCCTCGCTGTCGTCGACACGCAGGCATTGACCGCGACTCCGGCGAG
>CAVTCT010000012.1:0-153168 GCA_963733325.1 uncultured Acidobacteriaceae bacterium | reverse complement strand
CATCTGCGGCAACGTTGATGCTCATTACCCTGTCGCCACAGATTCGGCTACAACAGCCTTCTTGCAAAACGTGACGCCACTGCTGCGAAATCGTGAGAGATTGACGCGCCAGTTTGGTCCTCATGAGGAGCACCTTGCAGCCAGGCCAATGGAGGGCGCAGGGAGAGCGCATCTGGCGGAATCGCCGCAGCTTGACCCATACCTTCCAGTTCGCTTTGCGATGTCCGCCGATCAAGGAAAGCTTTCGCCAAGGCAGATCTCCGACAAACCGGGACCCAAGGCGGCTGCTCTCGCACTACTTGATTGGCTTCATTCGCCTGCGACGATGCGGGCCGCGACGTCAGATCATGGGAGGTCGGGTGAGCGCCGGTCGATTGAGGCAGGGGGGCGTCGCACCTCGGTCTCGTCCTATCTGAAGATGCTCGCGTATCTCTGCGACAGAATCGCCGAGCACGGCGAAACCCCCTCTGCGCAGATTGCCGCCGGCGGTTCCCTAAAGGAAATCAATGTCAGAGAAGAGTGGGATTCACCTCATGACGCGCCGAAATTTCCGGACGACGTGTCGACCGCAATATCGGCCAAGAACTGGCCGTCTGCGTTGTCGCTCGCTATCCAGCATGGGACTCGCAATGTAAATGAGCTTACGGATCTGGTTTTCTTCGCCCAACATCCGGAGTTGCCCAGCGCGCATCTTGATCCCAAGCAGCCCGACTACAAAAAGCTGGCCGCCGAATGGTCCGCGCTCATGAACGGCGAGGTCTGGGCGGCCATACAACGCGCATCTGCCAATGACTCTTTCGCCGTTTCCGGCGCTGAAGTAACGGACAAGGATCGATACTTCTGGGGCGCCACTGGGCAGCAGCTTAAGGAGCAGGTTGAGCAGGCGGCGGCACAGGCGAACCTTAATCCGGGACTGCTGGGAGCGATCGTCACCTCCGAGTTGGAGCACCCCTATGACCTCCTCTCCAAGGAGAAGATTGACTCGTATTACATCGGAACCGATGACTTCTATGAGGCTCGTGCCGCGATTGCGGCTCGCGTTCCGGCTTATGCAAATGTGCATTGGGACCAGCATCAATCTCCATGGGTTCACGGCAACGATCGCCAGGGCGCTCCCAGGCAGATCCAGACTATCTTCTTCGATTCCGGACCAGATGGTTTGCGGGCCATGGCCGTCTACATCAAGTTCCGCGAAGTTCGCTTGCGGGAAATCGCATCGGAGCTCAAAGGAGACTTTGAAAGCCTCCCCGTCGAATACCGGTTCGCCCTCACCCGTATGGCCATGGCAGCGGGCACAGCGGGAGCGACTCCTTTTCTCAAGGATGCGCTTGCGAGGAAGGACATCCTCGTTTCGCAAGCCGATTGCGGTGGTGGCGTACCAAACACAGCGCAATGCGACGGTACGTACGGCGCAGGCAATGCACCTGTCGGACTGGATCTTCGGAATTCCATTGGAGACTCATACCCAATCTCACGAAACCTCGGACCGCACTGAGACCTGGCCAGGTGGTTCATCCGAGTACGAAGCCTTGCAAGATGAGCCAACGATGACGTTCGAATACGATGACAAGCCTTGCGGATCTGCCTATGACCGCGAAGCCGCAGTAAAGTATGCCGAGAAGTTCGCCTTCCGTGTGTGCAGCGACGGTTTCATGATGCTCGAGGATGCGGCCGGCGAAACAACTCGGGGAATGCCCGCCGTTAAGATGCCTGCCGACGCCAGCATCATAAACGACAGTTTCAAAACGGAGCACGTCGTAAACGCCGACGGAAACCAATTCATCCTCGAGAAGACTCGTGTTTCGCTCACCAACAAGCAAATGGATGATTGCACGCACTTCATTTCCTGTTGTATCGGGTGCCCACCGGGTGGCAAAGGCGGCGGGATTCGAGTTCCGACGACGATGTGGGGGATCCCAAAGACGACAATCCATACGGTATCACCCGCGTGTCAACAATGGTCTCGTTTCTGACTAAGGCAGGGCTGGTGAAAATGGTTGCCGAAAAAACCACCGATCTTTCGGAAATCAGCAAGCTTACTAAGGGCGACATCATCGCGTACTCACACCCAACCCAGGGGTACACACATCTCGCACTCTACCTGGGAGACAACAAGATTTCGAGCCACACAATCTCACGGTTTGGCGAGGACTGGGATCTGGGCCGCACTGAAAAATTCTCATGGACCATGCTCCACTTTGTCTGAGCTTTCGCATGACGAGAGATCGAGCCCCGACCTACTACGGCGTCAAGAGGACAACGGCTTGTGTGCGACTATCGATGTCGGGAAGGAAGCGTTGACGATCCTGATAATCGTCGATGATGAGGAGCTTCGCGAAGGGTTGGAGGTAATACTACAGTCCGATGGTTATCGGGTTTGTTCGGCAAGGAAGGAAAAGGATGGCATTGAGGTCGGCATGCACTGCCGTCCCGCTTTGATCTTGATCAGTCTCAATCAGCCGGTTCATGAGATCAGAGCAGTTGCATGCCGCATCCGGTCGGGCGCAGGGCTGGAAACAACGGTGCCAGTGGTGATGTTTTGTATCGCTACACTCGCCTACGGAGAACAGCTCGCGCTTGGCGAAAACGTCTACGCAACTCGATTGGACAACTTCGATCAGCTTCGAATGCTGTTCGGCCGTCTCTTGTCGACTGGGTGTGACTGACATGGCTTCTTCAAAGAAGAGCATTCAATCTCTTCCCTGACTGTCTGGTAGCACTCACAGGCCGCCAACTCGAGGCCGGCTCGGTCGAGTATCGAGATTTTACCCCGAGCATAATGAATCAGGCCCGCATCCTGAAGACGTGCGGCCGCGACCGTGACGCTCTCCCGTCGCGAGCCCAGCAGATGGGAAATAAACTCCTGCGTCATCACCAGTCGGTCCGAGTCTGCACGGTCGTGAGTCAGGAGCAACCAGCGGCACAACCGTTTCTCCACCTGGTGCAGCCGATTGCAGATAACTGTCTGCGAGACCTGGGTTAGGAGGTCCTGCACGCAGCGCAGTAACGTACTTTGTATCATAGGGTTGCACTGAAACTCAGCCTGTAGAAGTGGAGACCGAATTCTGAACGCGCTGCCAGCAATCTGCACAATGGCCCGGTGGGACGAGGTTGAACTCCCAAGGAATGGAGTTATTCCCACGACGCCGTCCTTGCCGATTACTCCGATTGCAGCTGACCCGCCATCCCTGGTCACGCACAACAGGGAGGCCACCGCGTCCACAGGGAAGTAAACGAACTCCGGCCTGTCCCCGCGATCGTAGAGGATTTCTCCGAGAGCGAGTTGGACAAGCGCGAGATATGGATACAAGCGATCGTTGACCTCGGGAGGAAGCGAAGCCAGTACGCGGTTCCGAAGCGGTGTTCTGGTGAATGCGGTTAATGCTGTCACCGTTGCTCCCCCGATGAGTTTCCGAATGGGGAAGAGTGCGCTCATCGTGCAGAACGCTGTGTTCCGTGATATCTAGTGCGGCGAGCGCCAGTTTCGTTTCGCAGTTGCCATTCAAAATCTGAACAGCTATCGAAGGTGGTAATCGCGGCAGGCGACCTGGGGGCTGTCCGGAACTCTGGTTGAGGGGGACTTGCGTTCCGAATTACTGCCCACAGAGCTTTTCGGACTTCTGGAAGCAGCACTAGAAAATCCCGCAGTAACCGCCCTCTGTTTCAAAGTCGCTTCCCGTACGGGGAAGCGGTCAACAAAATGCTATTTTGCTCCTGCTTCCGCAAACATCACTTTATCGGAAGATGGGATATGAGCCGCTCGATTCATCGCGGCCGCTACTCGAAGATATATCCTCTTCACTTCCAGCACTGCTTTTGGCGACGCAGCGATGCAGCCAGCGTGCAGTCTCCAGTACCATTTAGATGTTCAGCATTTTTCGAGACGAGAGAAACCACAGTGCACACATCGCGACTGATCGGGATCGAGTTCTCTGGCTCTGCGGAACAATGGTCCGCAGGAAAACGAAGCTCCAACGTCTGGATTGCGGTCGCCTCAACTGCAGATGATGGTGGGCTCATTGTGCATGGATCCAAGAAATCTCCGGTCGACAGTCGAGTCGATCCGGTCAGCTTGCGCTAAGGCCCATGTCGACCATGTTTCGAACTCCTCAGTCCGAGCTGACCCATCGTTGGTGAACGCAATGCGAACTGTGTCGACATACTTTCTGATTTCGAACCGTCGCCTCGCGCTGCTTTTCTCCGCTTTTCACGCAACGCGCGGTCAGCAATTCTCGGCGCTCGACTGCTAGCAGGATGGGCCAGCATGTTCAAAAATCTTTCACTAGCGTGGTGGCGATGAGTCTGGGATCATCCCAAGACGCACCTCCACCAACCGAGAAAAGCTGTGCGGCAACTAATCCAAGCGACCTCGCGCAATTGACCGCGGAACTCAGTCCCCCTATAGGTGACGAAGGAAGAACTCGCGGACGGCGCTGTTGGCAGAAGCCCGCGCACAACTGCTGATCTGGGCCTCGGTGCCGGACCCATTTTGAACGAATCTTACTTACGACGCAGCGAGCGACAGGATTTAGGCTAGTGGATGTGGGAAAATAATTGGTCGAAATATTTTATTGCGATGCCGGGCCGATCTGGAATTGCTTATCGGTGGCATTTCGAATTTTGTCGCACAGAAAGAAATTGAGGTTCGGATGCCGTTTGATTCACCTATCACCATCCGTCAGGCAGTAGAACATATACAACAGCGCCAGTATTTGCTGCCGGGAATACAAAGAGAATTCGTATGGCAACCAGATCAAATCTGCCGACTTTTCGATTCGCTACTGCGGGGTTAATCCGATTGGCTCGTTTCTATTTTGGCGTGTAGATGAGGAGCACAAGGCTGATTATCAGTTCTACGAGTTTATCCGTAATTATCATGTGGACTCGGGTAGACATAATCCCAAAGCAACCTTGCTTCCGAGTGGGGGCATAACCGCCATATTGGATGGCCAGCAGCGGCTCACGTCGCTTTACCTGGGACTTCTTGGCACTCACACCGAACGGCGGAAGTACTCCGCAAGAACTCTTCAGGCAACTATGCTAAGCGTCGTCTATACCTGAATCTTGCGAAGCCGGCCCAGGATGAGGATGTTTTCTTTGACTTTCGATTTCTAGAAGCGGAGGGCAAATTCATTGAGCGAGAGGATGGCTTTTGGTTTCGCGTAGGCGACATTTTGACGTTCAAACAGACCACGGACGTGTTCGACTTCCTCATTGAACATCAGCTAACGACGAGCAGGCACCCAAAAACCTGTTTGGTAGACCTTCACCGCTCAATCACCGAGCTCCCGCTTATCAACTACTTTACCGAGATCGAGCAGGATTTAGATCGAGTCTTGAACATCTTCATCCGTGTGAACAGCGCCGGCACTCCGCTGAGTTACTCGGATCTCCTGTTGTCAATTGCGAGCGCTCAATGGGAAGAACGAGATGCGCGAGAGGTCATTCACGCGCTTGTAGATGAGATCAACTGCGAATACGGTGACTTTTCATTTCCTCGAGATTTCGTTCTCAAGTGCTGCTTGATGTTGGCTGATCTGGACCTTAGGTGGAGAGTTGAAAATTTCAACCGTCCAAACATGCTAAAGATTGAAACCTTGTGGCCCCAGATAGAACAGGCAATCAGATTAACGGTGGAGACTGTAGGGGGCTTCGGGTTCACCGGAAAAACACTCGCCTCAACAAATGCTCTCATTCCGATCGTTTACTACCTATTCAAAAAGGGGGGGCGAGCAGCTTTGCTCAGGGCGCAGCCTTTCGATCTGATCGCGAAGCGATTCAGCAATGGCTGAACATCGTTCTGCTGAAGCGAACGTTCGGTGGAGTACCTGATAATGTGCTTCGGCGGATGCGCGACGTCATTCGAGTAAAGCACGAGATATTTCCGTCGGGTGAAATCGCTGCCGATCTCCAGGGCACTCCGGACTCCCTATCGTTTAAGAAGGATGATCTCGAAGCGCTACTAGATAGCAAATACAATGGCCTCTACACATTTCCTCTGCTCGCGATGTTTTATCCGAGTTTGGATTTCCGCCACAAGTTGCATCAGGACCACATTCACCCACGGAGCCATTTCACTACTCCGAAGCTGAATGAACTTGGCGTACCTGTGGAACTACATGAAGAATTCAAAAATCGGGTCGATCTCATCCCCAACCTCCAACTGTTGGAGGGGCAGCCAAACATAGAGAAATCGGCAATCGCATTCGGTGACTGGGTAGGACAGAAATTCGCTGACCCAAACCAGAGGTCTGATTATCTCAAGCGCAACTTCATTCCCGAAGTCGGGTACGAGTTTAGAGACTTCCTTCATTTTTTTGCGGAGCGACGGCTGCGACTACTTGAAGTGCTGCGGCGTCTCGTCGGCATCGATGACACAGCGAATACGGAGGAAGGTGACGAGAGTGGATTGGATTCTGAAGCCGCCGGCTTCCATGCGGAGTGCATGGCGAATGTCGCCCGGCATCTTCAGACTGTGCAATCGGCGGTTTCCAAGACTTGGTATGCAAGCGAAGACGATTCGACTCGAACGGTTTGCGTCGTCTCAAAAAGGTATCTGAGAGGTCAGCAGAGCCGGTACTGGTGCTCAATTCACCCTGAACAGGTTGAGTTCCTGCAAGGCCTTGAGAGGAGTTACATAGCCTTTGGGTGCGGTGGCGCGGAACTGACAGTACTGATCCCAGCTGCAATTTTTTTGCCCAAGCTTGCTGCCATGCGTCAAACACAGACGGAAGCAGGTCGCAGTTATTGGCATGTGGATCTCTTTGGAGATTCCGAGCACCTAGAGCTAGGCCAACCCCTGCTAAACCGACGCGATAATGTCACCAAGTTCATCTTGCCAAGTTAGATCACTGGGGGACGGGTCGACATCGGGATTGCTGAGGAGGCGTCTCCGCCGTCTCTGTAGAGCCAAAGCGACTAATTAGTCCCCTCGCTAACCTCTGCGGTATAGAACGAAAAACGGGCAACCTTCGGGACCCATTTCAGGTAAGCCTCACGGCTTAGAGAGCCATCTGGTGGATCAATAAGCTTTAGACAGTCTTGAAGTTGGGTCGTCAGTGAGTTCGTGGGTAGGTATTGTCCAACGTTGGCGAAAAACTGCTGTGGCGGAAGCGATGGGGTCTGCGGATTGTCGAGAGCCCTGAAAAGGCGAGCCGATAGTTGGGGGAATCCCGTCAGAATCGCCAGAAGGAGCATTGCGGCCTGAAACTCCCCTGGCTTGGCCGCCGTTCCCTCGAAGGCAACTAGATCTTCTGGCGAAAGCGGGGCCTTAATCAGTCGGTAGATATTTGCGAACCGCTTGGCGCCGCGCGGCGTCGTGATGAACGAAGACAGCAGCGTTGCGTACTCGACCTCCCATGCTCGAATGGTCAACGATTCTTGATTTAGTTGCCGCACAGGGTTAATCGGAATCTCCGCTTGGTTTGGCGGCGGCGCTTGCGGCGTAATGGCTTGATTGGTCGGAGTCGCCGAGATGGTTTGAGAGGGTTCCTTGGTGGAACTGCTTGGACTCGTACCTTGTGCCTGTGCTGTGATCGGCACGGTCGATGTGGTCGTTGGCTCTGCGTTGGTCACAGGCAGCAGCCCCTTGATCAGCGTCGAAAAGCCATTCGGAGACATCTTGCGTAGAGCAAAGGGGATCTGAAAGATCTTCTCCAAATAGTCCTGTGGCGTGGTAATCCACGCCTGATCTTCTGCATGATCGCGAACATGCCCTTCGGAAAATGCGGAGAATTTTTCCTCCAAGGAGTGCATGAGCCAGCGCGGATCTACGCCCACGACAACGACAAACAGATCAAACGCCAGCAGCAGATGGATCGCCTCGAGAATCTCGACGACGCGCTGAGAGGAACACCGATCGAGATCATCAATGTACAGGACGATTCTTTCCACCGTTGAAGGATTTTGGGCTTCGTTGCCTGCAATCCGCAAGAGCCTGCTGAGGTTTTCAAAATCCTGACGAATCGTCGAAATCAGACCGAGGTGCTTGCGGTAGTCGCCGGCCTCAGATCTGGAAAGGATAAATTTTGCCAGGTTTCGTCCTCCGTCGATCTCACGGATCTTTGCCTCGACACTCCGGACCTGTACCTCTGCGGCGCCAAGCTGAAGTGCCGCGGTTGTTGCGGTGACCTTGATGGCTTCGAGTTCACCATTCGGGCTGGCATTGCACAGCACCGTGTCCGCCTCATAGAACTGCGGGAACAGGGCTTCGAAATCGTCAACGAGATGGAGCGTAGCAACGGTGCCGTGCGCTCCTGGTACAGGCTTGCCTTCGACCCTGAAAAGGAGGCGCGATGACGGCCGAGGCATCTCTAGAGCTAGCCTCAACACCGAAGAGCACAACGTCACGACGTCACACGCACGAGGATGCGATCGAGTGGAAGCCATACGCCCGAATCCCTTCTGGCGAATACCGCGCCTACTGTACATGGGCCAAATGGTATTTCGATCCCGGTTTGCATCGTTGGACCTGTCTGCTTCGCTGGGATGTCTTTGGCGAAGATTTGCTCCAATCCATTGCCCAGGATGTCCCACTTTGGTTCAACCTGGGCGATAAAGAGAAACCGCACGCATCGCGACGAGGAAAGTACTTGCGCGAATGGGTTCGCGCCTCTGGTTCCCCACCGGAGCCAAAGAATCGGCTGTCTCCGAAGGTCTTCACGCGTCGCATCGCTAGCGTGGACATCGGAGATGCAATGAGCCCGGTGCCCTATTCGGTGGTGAAGAGAATCATCGATTGGGAGACAGGTTCTACGGGTCACTCAGTCAGCAAGTCAACCAATCAAGGAAGGCCTCCCGAAAGGTCATCACATTCAAGAGGTTGTGAGAGATGAAGGAACACTTTCTCAACCACCAAAAAGCTTCGGCCCTTGCCGGGGTCGAGGGTGACAACTACCACTCCAGCACACACCCAAGGGGCGAGCGGCCCGGCTTTCGGCTCGCTCGCCAAAGGCCTGGAGACCTATTTCAGAATGACTCACAACTTGAGAGCATCTGCGATTCCCAAGAAACGAACGTCTGCTGCGCATCAAGGAAGCCTTGCGAATATCTGAGCCTGAGCTTTGGCCGAAAGCTCAAAAGCCATTCGGCTCGACGATTTGGAGGATCTCGATGAACTCTGAGTTGATTCTCGAACCGTTTGTCGATGCAACCCGGGCCGCGGAGTTCCTCGGAATCAAGCCTCGTCGTCTCCTCGAAATGGCCCGAGCCCGCCAGATCCCCGGCCACCCGATAGGAACAGGAGCGAGACGGACGTGGCGTTTCCGATTGACCGAAATTGCCAAGGCAATTGGGGCTCGGAGGTAAGAGAGTTGGAGTTTTCTCTGGAAATTCGAGACGGACGAAAGCCGCGTCAACAGCGACTGCCGAATGTTGTTTCCATCCGCCGGGGACTGATGAATAATCGATTTCAGGCAGTCTCCAGCGCCACGAAGGAGACGATCTGAATGGCGCAAAGGGGATGGATTACCAAAGAAAATGATCATCCCGATCACGCATGTTTGATGAGTCAGTAAAATGTGATGATGAGCAGTCAGACAGTAGCGGAGAAGAGGTTTGACGCGATTCTGCGACGGATGTTGCAGTCCAAGCCTCTGTCGCGGTCTGAGATCAGCGCGAAGATCGCAGCACGGCGCAAGGCCGCGAGGATTAAGTAGGTTGTTGTTTTGATGGTCTGGTTTAGAACGCAACCAGCGTTTTGTACGGTAACGGAGTTCGACTAACCATGCTGACCAGGGCCATCTCGAAGATTGAAGCCTGCACGCTGCGACGGTTGTACCTCCAGCAGAACTCACGCATGTAGCGGTCCAGGTGCCAGGGACTGAGCTTGTGATAGTTGCCGACGATGGCACGCTTGAAGAGTGAAAACGCATTTTCAACTGTCTGAGTTGTTGTCCAGACGCGCTCTGCCAGTTCGCTCGCGTGGTTTCCTCTTGAGTGTTTCTCTCTGGGGATGAGGCGCTTGTAAGTGGGATTGCCATCGGTGACAACTTCTTTGGTATCCTCGGCGAGTTTGGCATCCAGCACCGGCTTCATGGCCTCGAATTTGCGGTTGGACATCGACTCCAGATGAACCCGCCCATTGCGTTCGGCCAGTCCAATCACCATTGTTTTAGAAGCTTTGGCCACCTTGGAGCCTTTATGGCGAAGGCGCCCTCCGATGTAGGCTTCATCGATCTCCACGGTGGTGTCGGGATCTCCCAGCTGAATGTCTCTGGCTTCCCGCATGGCTTCGCGGATCCTGTGAGCGACATACCAAGCGGTCTTGTAGGTCATGCCGATATGACGCCCAAGCTGGCTGGCTGAAATGCCCTTCTTGGCATCGCTCATCAATGAAATTGCAGCGAACCATTTCGTCAGAGGCAGATGTGAATCATGGAAAAGCGTTCCAGTCGTGGCGCTGAACTGGAACTTGCAGGAAGCACACTGAAACAAACGCCGCGGTCCGCCAGTCTTGTTGGTGGACTCAATCGGCCAGCACTTGCCGTGATCGCATGCCACGCAGCGAACACCCCTCGGCCAGCGCGTCCTCACCAAGTGATTCAGTGCAGATTTCTCGCTTGGAAACCGGCGCGTCAGAGAATAGAGATTCATCGCATGCCTCGACTACACGCATCATCTCGCTAAATCGTACATGTGTCAAAGGGATAATCATTCCAAAGAACAACGGAAGAAGAATGGCTCTGTCTGGGTGTATCACTGGTACGTTCTCAAGCCGGAAACCGGAAAGAAAGCCGAGCAGACTCGCGCTATAGGCGCGGTAACGGATTTTCGATCCGAGAAGGAAGCATGGCGTGAGATTGACCGGAGGCACCTCCAACCACAACTCGTCGACCAGAAGACCATTGCTGCTGGCCGACTCACCTTCGGCGATCTAGCCGCCAGCTACAGGGAGAACGGGATGAAGAAGCTGGCTGTAACGACTCAATACACCGTGGGGCATTACATGGACGACTACCTGCTTCCTCGTTGGGGAACGAGCTACGCACTCGAAATTCAGCCGCTCGACATTGAGCAGTGGCTGGGTTCATTGCAGCGTTCGAATCCCAACGAAGGACAAGATACGGCGCATTATGTCCGTCATCTACACGCGGGCACAGAAGTATGGCCTGGTGCCGCGCAGCGAATCGTCCAATCCCGTGCGGTGGGTAGAGCAATCGGCGAAGTCCAGCTACAAACCAATAGTGCTGGATCCCGCAACGGCTGCCAAGATCTTCCAGGCTCTCTCCGGTATGGAACAGACTCTGGTGATTCTGGTCGCGGCTACGGGCATTCGTATTAGCGAGGCGATGGGCTTGAAGTGGGACGACATCGACTACCACAACAAGCAAATCAACCTGCGTCGGGTCTGGGTCCAAAACACGATCGTGGAGCGTCTGAAGACGGACGATTCCGAGGCTCCCGTTCCGCTCAGCGATCTCCTGGCCGATTGCTTGCGCGGTTGGTACCGGGAGACGATGTACGGCCGGCCCAGCGATTGGATCTTCGCGAGCACGAGGAGCAAGGGAGAGAAACCGAGGTCAAGCAGTGTGCTGACTTCCGATCATCTTCGTCCCGCGGCCATCGCCGCCGGGGTGAAGCTGAGGAAGGGGCAGCGGTTTGGCTTCCACAACTTCCGCCATGGGTTGGCAAGTTGGCTGGTCAACCAGGGGACAGACGTGAAAACGGTCCAGGGGCTTCTGCGCCACTCGAACGTTTCCACGACTCTTGGGCTGTATGCCCATCGGGTGGATTCGTCGATGATGGCGGCTCAGGACTCGGTCATGCGGGCGATTCGGTCCGGGACGCAAACAGTGCAATAAGGTAGCTGGGAGGGCTTGAAAAAGGAAGCGGTCAGGGGTCCTGTCAGGGGTCTTGCAGGTGAACAGGTGACGTTTTGCAGGTGAAAATTCACCTGTCGACCATCTTGGAGATATGTAAGTTATTGAAAAGATTGGTAGGCACGACTGGATTCGAACCAGCGACCTCTTCCGTGTCAAGGAAGCGCTCTAACCAACTGAGCTACGCGCCTGTGATGCGACAAAGACTAGTCTATCAGCATCAGAGCGGTGGGAAAAGAAGAGCTATTCCGCCGAGTTTGGCGAATGCTGTACTATCAATGACTGAAAAGTTGCCGCCCGCAACTTCAAGGCAGGCCGTGGCTTATGGCGCGCAGGCGGCTCGCTGAAGCAGCAGGGCGACAACTCCAAAAGCCGCGAAACGATGACAGAAGTCTCCACTACGCGCCGGAACCCTCTGCGCACCGCGCCAAATCTGCTTACGGTCATGCGGATTTGTCTGGCACCCTTTCTGGTGGCAGCCATTCTGGAGGACAGGTTCGGACTGGGGTTTGTGCTCTTTATTGCTGCCGGCTTGACCGACGCTCTGGATGGCGTGCTTGCGCGCGTGTTAAGGCAACGGACCGCGTTGGGGCAATACCTTGATCCGATTGCGGACAAGCTTCTGCTCAGCACATTGTTTCTCGTGCTGATGTACAAGGGACTCATGCCGACCACCGTAACCGTGCTGGTCTTAGGGCGCGACGTCGGCATCCTTCTCGTTGCAGCGGTCCTGTATGCCGTTGTGGGGCGCCGGGAGTTCGGCCCCAGCATCTTTGGCAAAGCCAATACGGTGGCTCAGGTGACGGCCGTGGCCGTTGTGCTGCTGCACCAGCTTACGGCCGCAAAGTGGGTTGTAATCTTGCGCCTGGTCGCGCTCGATGCGACGGTTGGACTAACAGTGGCTTCCGGTCTCCACTATGCCTGGATCGCCTCGCATCGCACCAGCTCACAGAGCAGCGGACCGGCTGCTAAATGACGTGGAGCTGGAGGTGCGAAAAACTAATTCAAGTTAATTGGATTGTTTGACTTACATCGCCTTACGGTATGCAGAAATTCGGGCGTCGACGGGCCTCATCCATCTTCAGTCCCATCTTCTTTCTCGGAAGATTCTTCAATGGCCATATCGTGAAATTCCTCAGAATCGAAGACATCGCCACATTCAAGGCATTCAACATATTCGGTGTCTTCGTGGCGGGAAACAATTCGTACCTTAGGGTGTTTGCAGGCGGTAACCATCGTTTTGGGATTGGCTCGGATTTGGAAACTCTTGCCGCAGATTGTAGCCGCCTTTTCAACAATTTCAAACGGCATTTTTGGTGAATCTTTCTACTGAGCGCTTTTACGGGAGAGTGAAGAAAACGGTTTCAGGATCTTTAAGACATTGAAAAGCCGACATATTTGGTCGTATACTGAATATGGACTGAAGAAGTCGCATATTATGTTGAAGCTCACGAAAAAGGCCGACTACGGGTTGATGGCGCTGAAGTACCTGGCCGAGCGCCCCGATACGGCTGCTCTGAGCGCCAAAGACATTGCCGATGCGTACGGAATCCCGGCCCAGTTGCTGGCCAAGGTCCTTCAGCAACTTACAAAGGCAGGATTGCTGAAGTCGCACGCCGGCATGAATGGTGGATATGCACTGTCGAAATCGGCTCGGTCTATCTCGGCTTACGAGGTGATTCTGGCCATCGACGGTCCGTTCTTCATTACCTCGTGCACGAAGGGCGCCAAGGGGTGTGAGTTGACACCAAGCTGCACGATCAAGGAACCGCTGGCGCGCGTGAACGACACGATTGCGGGTGTTCTGAAAAGCATCAGCATCCAGGATCTTGCCGAGCATGAGCATACGCCCGGCCACGCGCTTGAGCCGAAACTGGTTTCGTTGACGATTTAGCTAACTCTCCGCACTGCGCGGAGCTCGAAACAACGATGGAGAGGTCGGATGAGTACAGTAACGAGCCAAGTCGAAGTGCCGGCAGGCGTCTCACTGCCGATTTACATGGATAACCACGCCACCAGTCCGCTCGATCCCCGCGTGCTGGAAGCGATGATGCCTTATTTCACAGCGAAGTTCGGCAACGCCGCCAGCCGCAATCATTCCTTCGGCTGGGAAGCCGAGCAAGCTGTCGAGACCGCGCGCGAGCAGATCGCGAAACTCATCGGCGCGACGGCGAAGGAAATCATCTTTACCTCGGGCGCGACTGAGTCGAACAACCTCGCCATCAAGGGCATCGCGGAGATGTATCGCGAGCGCGGCAACCACATCATCACGCAGGTCACTGAGCACAAGGCTGTCCTCGACACCTGCAAGCGCCTCGAGAAGTATGGCTACCGCGTCACCTATCTGCCGGTGAAGGCCGATGGCCTCATCGATCTCGAAGACCTGAAGCGCGCCATCGATGACAAGACGATCCTTGTCTCGATCATGGCTGCCAATAACGAAATCGGAGTGCTGCAGCCCATTCGCGAGATCGGCAAAATCTGTCACGAGAAGGGCATCCTCTTCCACACCGACGCCGTGCAGGCCGTGGGCAAGGTCCCAGTTAACGTGATCGCTGACAACATCGACGTGCTCTCGCTTTCCGGCCACAAGATCTACGGACCGAAGGGTGTCGGCGCGCTCTACGTTCGTCGTCGCAATCCGCGCGTGCAGATCGCTGCGCAAATCGACGGTGGCGGCCACGAGCGCGGCATGCGCTCCGGCACCTTGAATGTTCCCGGCATCGTTGGACTCGGCAAAGCCTGCGAAATTGCTAACGCCGAGATGGAGAACGAAGCCGCATATCTGCGCGGCCTGCGCGATCGCTTGAACGACAAGCTCCAGTCCGAGCTCGACTACATCCACGTGAACGGGTCGATGGAGCACCGCTTGCCCGGCAACCTGAACGTGAGCTTTGTGTATGTCGAGGGCGAGTCGCTGTTGATGGGCATCAATGATGTTGCCGTCTCCAGCGGTTCTGCCTGCACCTCGGCAACCCTGGAGCCTTCCTATGTGCTGAAGGCGCTGGGCCTGGGCGACGACGTCGCCCATAGTTCGATTCGCTTCGGACTTGGCCGCTTCAACACGCAGGCTGAAGTGGATTACGTGGCTGCGAAAGTCATCGACATCGTGAAGAAACTACGTGAGCTTTCACCGCTTTACGAAATGGTGAAAGAAGGAATTGACCTGACCAAGATTGAGTGGCAGGCACACTAACCTCCGGCGATGGCATGCGCCGGATCGGAAGCATCGGCGGGCAGTCCTGCCGAATCTAACAGACAGACGCGGCTTCCCCGCGGGAGGAGTTCGGAAATGGCATACAGCGATAAGGTCGTAGATCACTACAACAACCCGCGCAACGTGGGCACGCTCGACAAGAGTTCCGGAGATGTAGGCACAGGTCTCGTTGGCGCTCCCGAGTGCGGCGACGTCATGCGCTTGCAGATCCGCGTCAATCCAGAGACCCAGGTCATTGAAGAAGCCAAGTTCAAGACCTTTGGCTGCGGCTCGGCAATCGCCAGCTCTTCACTGGCCACCGAGTGGATCAAGGGCCGCAAGGTTGAGGAAGCTCTCGAGATCAAGAACACTGACATCGTGAAGGAGCTTTCGCTTCCTCCGGTCAAGATTCACTGCTCGGTCCTGGCAGAAGACGCCATCCGCGCGGCCATCGGTGACTGGAAGAAGAAGAACGGTGTCGCAGAAAACGCGGCTGTAGCTGCTGAAGCGAAATAAGCAGGTAAGGGCACGGCTTTGGCCGTGCCGGAAAGTGTGCTAGGGGTAGCCGGCTTTAGCCCCTGATGGTTGAAAATTTATCAATGTCGAACTTTGTGACAATCGAATCGAAGCCGGCGCAGGGCGCAAGCGCTGCACCGGCGCAGCCGGAGAACAAGCCGGCTGCTTCCCAGGGACTGCAGGTCACCGATCGCGCGGTGAAGCGCATCCGCGTGGCGATGGAGAAGGAAGGCGTGTCGCCGACCGAAGGCGGATTGCGTCTTGGCGTCATGGGCGGCGGTTGCTCCGGGCTTTCGTATTCGATCAAGTTCGACACACGCCCTCGCGAGCGCGACCGCATTTACGAGTTTGACGGCGTACGCGTCTTCGTCGATCCCAAGTCGTTCGTCTACTTGCACGGCATGACGCTGGACTATGAAGAGACACTGATGCGGCAGGGCTTCAACTTCATCAATCCGAACTCCTCGCGCTCCTGCGGCTGCGGTTCATCGTTCTCATAGTCCTCCGCCCTGGAGTCTCCTCATGTTGAAAGTTCTCGATTCTGCAGTACCGGTCGCGTGCTGGTCGTGCGCCGTTGCGCACAACGATGCGACGTTATTCTGTCCGCATTGCAGCAAGATTCAGCCTCCTCCGGGAGGCGATTATTTTTCCGTCTTCGGTCTGGTGCCGCAGCTCGATCTCGATCTCGGAATGCTTGAGCACCAGTTTCACAAGCTGAGCCGCAAGCTGCATCCCGATCGCTTTGCGCGAGCGCAAGAGAACGAGAAGCAGTGGAGCCTGGCCGATACTGCGCTTGCTGAACGACGCCTATCGCACGCTTGAAAGATCCGATTCGCCGGACGGAATATCTGCTGAAGTTGCACGGCGCCGAGATCGGCGAAGAGCACGCCGGCAAGGATCGCAAAGACCAAGATTGTCGCGTGTGCCGGCCGATCTGCTCGAAGAAGCGTTCGACCTGAACATGCAGCTTGAAGAGATGCGCATGGCCCGCAAGATGGGCGACACCGATCCTGAACTGCAGTCGAGTCTCGAACAGGCGAAGAAGAAGTTTGATGGCCTGCTCGATGACGTCGATCGCGACCTGCGCGCGCAGTGGAAGGTTTGGGATGCGGGCGACGAAAACGTCCGCCAGGAATCGCAGAAAAAGATGGTGGCCCTGCTCGATCGCCGGCGCTATATCAACAATCTTGTCCGCGATGTGACCGAGACTGTAACATTCTTGTGCAGGAGCTGTAAAGCGGGGCTTCAGCCCCTGAGGGAAAATTCACATGGCAGAAGGACGCGTAGTTGGAATCGACCTGGGAACAACGAATTCCCTGGTCGCATATATGGAGGGTGATAAGCCGGTGGTCATTCCCGGCGTCGACGGCTCGAATCTTGTGCCGTCCGTGGTCGCGCTCGACCCTATGCCGGCAGATGGCAGCAGGCCGACGGTGACGGTGGGCAACAGTGCGCGCCGCGTGCTCATCGAGACGCCCGAGCGCGTCATCTACTCCGTCAAGCGGCTCATGGGGCGGGGGCTCGAAGAAGTGCAGGAGCGAACTGAAGCTCTTTCCTTTCCGGCTGGCCGATGACGTCGAGGCTGGGGAAGTACCGCGCGTCCAACTCGGCGAACTGCGCTTCACTCCGCCGGAAATCTCCGCCTACATTCTGCGCCAGCTCAAGCGCAACGCCGAGCGCTTCTTCGGCTCGCCTGTAACGCAGGCCGTCATCACCGTTCCTGCATACTTCAACGATGCGCAGCGCCAGGCCACCAAGGATGCGGGACGCATGGCTGGGCTTGAAGTCCTTCGCCTCGTCAATGAGCCAACCGCGGCGGCGCTCGCCTACGGGCTTGATCGCGCCAACGTCGGCACCATTGCCGTTTACGACCTCGGTGGCGGCACCTTCGACATTTCCATCTGAAGCTCCGTCGACGGAATCTTCGAGGTGCAGTCCACCAATGGCGACACGCACCTTGGCGGCGACGACATCGACAACCTGCTGCTGGCGATTGCGCTCGACGAGATTCATGCCGAGCACGGAGTCGATCTGCGCACGCATCCCGAGCGCGGTGCAGGCGTTGCGCAAAGCCGCGATCGATGCCAAGATCGCGCTGTCTACGGAAAATGTGGCGCGCTTCGACATCGAACTGCCCAATGGCGATCGCTATCAGCGCGAAATTCCGCGCGACGTCTTCGAGCAGTTGATCGAGCCGGTGCTTGAGCCGCACAGTCGGCCCGTGCAAACAGGCGTTGACTGATGCCGGAATCACGCCCGAACAGATCGATGAAGTTGTGCATGGTCGGCGGATCTACGCGGATTCCCGCTGTTCGCAAGCTGGTTGACGATCTGTTCCATCTCGCGCGCCGCGGCAAGAAGCCGCACATTGAGTTGAATCCCGATGAAGTGGTCGCCCTCGGAGCGGCCGTGCAGGCCGACATTCTCGCCGGCGCATCGAAGACCACCGAAGAGATGCTGCTGCTCGATGTGACGCCGCTTTCGCTCGGTATCGAGGCGCTCGGCGGAACGGTCGCAAGAATCATTCAACGCAACTCCACGATTCCTGCATCGGCGACCGAACACTTCACGACCGGCGTCGACGGGCAGACCAACGTCGCGATTCACGTGGTGCAGGGCGAGCGCGAACTTGCGGCCGATTGCCGTTCACTGGCGCGGTTCGATCTGAAAGGCATTCCGCCGATGAGTGCGGGCCTGCCGCGTATCGAAGTCAAGTTCCTGATCGATGCCGACGGCATTCTGCAGGTTTCGGCGCGTGAGCAGCGCAGCGGCAAGGCAGCGCAGATCGAAGTGAAGCCGACCTACGGATTGACCGACGAGCAGGTCGAAGGCATGATTCTCGACTCGTTCGATCATGCGGAAGAAGATTTCGCCAAGCGGCTGCTGATCGAGGCACGCAACGAGGCTGATACCATTCTTGCAGGGTCGAGCGCGCGCCCGAGAACCCCGCGTGGCAGCAACTGCGCGGCGAAGAGCAGGCCTCGATCATGGCCGCGCAGAGACAAGCTGGCGAGCGTAAGCAGGGAGACGATCTGGCCGCAATTCGCGAGGCGACTGTTGCACTTGATCTGGTCGACGCGCCGCTTGCTGAACTGATGATGGAAGCCGCAGTCACGACAGCAATCCGCGGAAAGACCATGGACGCGGCCGACGAAGAAATGGGCGAAGCAGTGACCGCACCGCATCCGATGGCACGCGCCGAGTTCAAGTAGCAGCGGAGCTAGTAGCGCTTCGCGCTGGTTAGCAGCGCAAACGCGTGTTAGCGAAGTTGAGAGCACGGAAGCATTCTGATGAGTGAAGTCAAATACGAAGAATATTCCGCCGGACAAGCTGGTCCGCGTTACCTTCATGCCTGAAGGCAAGACCGTCGAATTCGAGTTCGGCACCATGCCCTACGAGCATCATGGCAAGCCGATGTCGTTTCTCGATGTGGCCGAGAACTTCGGCGTCTTTCTCGATCACGCCTGCGGCGGCGTCTGCGCCTGCACCACATGCCACCTGTGGATCAAGGACCAGGAAGGCATCAGCCAGGCCGACGACGATGAACTCGACCGCATGGATATGGCCGCCGACCAGCAGTTGAATTCGCGCCTCGGCTGCCAGGCCGTCATCACCAAGCCCGGCAACTATGTAGTCGAGATTCCCAAGTGGAATCGCAACTACACGTCGGAAGGCAAACCGCTGGCCATGGCAGAAGGCAAGTAACAACGAACTGGGTGCGCCTGGTCTCGATTCTTTCGACCTGGGAGCGAGTTGCCTGACATTTATCAACGAACGAGGATAACGATGCCGCGCGAAATCATGTGGACCGACTCCGAGGAGATCGGCATTCAATTGCAGGAGAAGTTCCCCGATATCGATCCGCTGACCGTGCGCTTCACGGATCTGCACAAGTACGTGACTGAACTCGAAGGCTTCGCCGACGATCCAGCGAAGTCCAACGAGTCGCGGCTCGAAGCGATCCAGATGGCATGGCACGAAGAGTTTGAGGACGCCAAGGGCTGAGCTCGTGCCGGTTTGTAGATTCCCCGCGAGTGCAACCATTCCCGCGGAACGATGCGGATTTGGTGGTTGCAGGCCACCGAGTAATGAGTTGGGCTGCATATGATACGGGCAGAGTGGATGCATGTAGAGGAATCCCTCGACAGGTCGCAGATCGGGTTTGTCGAGCCGCCGTTCGGAGGAACTCCATGAATCGTGAACTGGCATTGAAGATCGCGCTGGCGGTGGTGGGATTGCTCTTTATCGCTTTGAGCTACCCCATGGTGGTGTTCATCCGACAAGCGCCTGCACTTTCCATGCAGTTCAGCCTGTACGTCACTCTGGGCGTCTTTCTGCTATTAGCCATCCGAAATCCGTCAGCGAGTCGCAGCGTGATTGCCTTCACAGCATGGTCGAGTTTCGCTCATGCCGCACTCATGGGCACCCAGGCATGTCGCAACATGGTCGCACGGGAAGAACTGATCGGGGTGGCCGTTCTTGTTGTCATCGGGGCCGTCCTGATTGCACTCGCGCCATCGAAGCAACTTCTCGAGTCGGCGGCGTCACTCCCTGCAAACCCCCTTCACGTTGGCGGGTAACTGCAGGACGGTAGAAGAGGAAGGTCTCCTGATCCAGGAGGCCTTGTTCCAGGATCATGGGCCACTGAAAGATGCTTTCCTGTGGCAAACCATCGATACGGGGTCTTCTCAGACTCGATTTCTACTGAGGATCGACTACGAGGGGCGGCTATCGCCCCAGCCAAATGAGCCTTCGAAGTGCTGGAATTCCCGTTCCTGCTCGGGTATCTGGTAGACACTCACAACATCGAAGCGCACCGGCGGCGCAGTCCTCTGCGGGAGCTGGCGAATGTATCGGCGTGCGAGCCGGCGCAGAACATTGCGCTTGTGTTCATCCACGGCGATCTCTGCCGGAGTCAGATCGTGCGCCGTGCGTGTCTTCACTTCGATGAAGCACAGCATCGGTCCGTCCCACGCAATCAGGTCTACGTCGCCGGGCACTTCGCCTGACGACCAACGTCGCGCGACAACCGTGTAGCCCTTGCGCTGCAGAAAAAACAACACCGCATCTTCGCCTTCAATTCCGACAGCGAGATGCGCGGGCAGACTTGCCGCGCGGCCGCGTCTGCGAGCGATCCGATTCAGGCTGTTGAACGCACGCTCCAGCCATGCAACGCGCATCAGCCTGATGGTTTCCATGCAGATCATTCTCCGCCGTGATCCGGCAGAAGCGCAAATGGCCAAGCAAAACGCCGCACAATCCAAACTGCGGAAAGTGCGGCGCTTTCAGTGCACAAAGGTTTTCAGGCACTCGCAATGGCGAGTTCACCTGCATGCGAATGTTCCTTCTCGACCTGCGTCAAACAGTCTTCAAGGATGTCGAGCGCAACTGTTGCTTCCTCTTCGCTGACAATCAGCGGCGGGCAAAGACGAATCGAAGTTTCGCCGCAGCCAAGAATCATCAGGCCGCGTTCGAAGCAGAGCGTCTCCACGCGATTGCGCAGCGCAGCTGCGGGCTCGCGCGTGGTCTTGTCCTTCACCAGTTCGATGCCGATCATCAGCCCGCGTCCGCGCACGTCGCCCACCAGCGCATGGCTCTTCTTCCAACCTTGCAGCCGCTCGAGCATCTTTCCGCCGACCTTGGCGGCATTGTCGATTGCCTCGCGCTCGAGGATGTCGATCGTCGCCAGCGCGGCTGCAATCGAAACCGGATTGCCGCCGAAGGTCGACGCATGCGAGCCGGGAACCCAGTCCATGATCTCCGCGCGGCTCATGCAGACGCCGAGCGGCATGCCGCTGGCGATGCCCTTGGCCATGCAGACGATATCCGGCTCCACGCCGGAGTGCTCGATGGCCCACCACTTGCCCGTGCGGCCCGCGCCCGATTGCACTTCATCGGCAACCAGCAGAATTCCATGGCGGTCGCAGATGCCGCGCAGTTCGCGCAGGAAGTTGTCGGGCGCAACCACGTAGCCGCCTTCGCCCTGGATTGGCTCGACGAAGATCGCCGCCACTTCTTCCGGAGGCACGATCGTCTTGAAAAGCTTCTCCTCGATGTAGCGCGCGCAGCCGAGGCTGAATGCTTCTTCTTCCTGCGGGCCGCCCGTGCATCCGCGATAGGCATAGGGATAGCGCACATGCGTGACGCCGGGAACGAGCGGCGAGAAGCGGCGCTTCTGCTGCGGCTTCGACGCGGTCAGTGAAAGCGCGCCCATCGTGCGGCCGTGAAATGCGCCGAGGAACGCAATGATGTGCTGGCGTCCCGTGTGATAGCGGGCGAGTTTCAGTGCGCACTCGATCGCCTCGGCGCCGGAGTTGCCATAGAAGAAGCGATGCGGTCCCGGCATCGGCGCAACGGCCGAGAGCTTTTCGGCAAGGTCGGTCAGGGGCTCGTTGTAGAAATCGGTGCCCGAAATGTGAATCAGCTCGGCGGCCTGCTTCTGAATGGCGGCAACGACTTCGGGATGACAATGGCCGGTAGAAGTCACGGCGATGCCGGCGGCGAAGTCGAGAAACTCGTTGCCGTCCACATCTTCGACGCGAATGCCACGCCCGCGCTTTGCCACCAGCGGATACGAGCGCGTATAGCTGGGCGAGATCAGGCGGTCATCGGCTTCAACAGCGGCCCTGGCTTTGGGTCCGGGCAGGGGACCAACCAGCTTCGGTCCAAACTTGGCATGTAACTCTTGTTTATTCATCTCTAGTCTCCTCGTCAGATTCGTTTGCGCGGCTGCCGGATGTGGCAAAGCCGCGACCCCGTTTGGATGGGGCGTTTCCGTTTCACAGACTGGGGACATCTGCGAGAGCAGGCGAGGGGCCTTCGGCGGTCTCTGAACTAATCGCCGCCGAAGAGACTAGGTCGTGTCCGGGTGGGCAGGACGCGCAGATGGCGTCGAGGGCAGATGCACCGCGCGCGCGCCCGCGACCAGCGTTTTGTCGCTGGCATCGGCTGCAGAGCGCATGAGAAGTGCCTTTGCATGGGAGCCCCCGCTGGTCGCAGGATAGCACGCGTGAACAGCGACTTTCCATCAGTTTCAGCGGAGATCCGAAGCCAAAGCGACTCAATATCGCGCAATTTGCGGGAAGCCGAGGAAGCCGCCACAAGCTACGATTGAATTCAAAGATGCCCTCCGTCCGCGCAGAATCAAGACATTCCGCGAGCAAGCCGGCCACGAAGTTGTCCATCGTGCTTGCCTTTGCCAGCGTGTATTTTTTCTGGGGATCGACCTACACGGCTATCCGTATCGGCGCGGCGGAGATGCCTGCGTTGCTGCTTGCCGGCACACGCTTTCTCATCGCCGGCGCCATCCTGCTTGCCTGGTGCAGGTTCCGCGGTCAGCGGTTGGTCTTTCCAGCGAAGACAATGCTCTTGCTGGGCGTGATCGGGCTGCTGCTCCTGGCGGCGGCAACGTCGGCCTGGTCTTTGCGGAAGAGACACTGCCGAGCGGCCTGTCTTCCCTCATTCTTGCGGTGATTCCGTTGTACGTCGCATTGATCGAGATGTTTCTTCCTGGTGGCGAACCAATGCCGCGGCGCGGATGGCTCGGCATGGCTATCGGATTCGCTGGGCCTGGCCACTCTGCTCTGGCCGTCATTGCACACCGGCTTCGCAGGCGATCGCTCGCGCCTGCTGGCCATCCTCGCCCTGCTAGCCGGAGCGCTTTCTTGGACGGTTGGCAGCATTCTGTCGCGGCGCGCAAAACTTCCGGTCAATAGCCTCGTCGCGGCATCGTGGCAGATGCTCGCCGCCGGAATCTTCAACACGGCCGCTCGGAACCATCCTGGGTCAATGGCCGCATTTTCATCTGAATCGCGCGGCGATTGGATCGATGGCGTGGCTGGTCACCGGCGGATCACTGCTCGGCTACACGGGATTCATCTATCTCATCGAGCATGTTCCCGTGGCCAAAGTCACGTCCTATGCCTACGTCAATCCGGTGGTGGCCGTGTTGTTGGGGATCTTTATATTGCACGAACGCCCTGAAGCGGCCGAATTCATCGGCATGGCAGCGGTGGTGTTCGCCGTTTTCCTGCTCACTACCGCACAGGTGGGTGCGAAGCACCAGAGGCCACGGGAGATTGAGCGAAGCATTCCGATATCAGGACGCTGGCTTCTTGTCGAAAGCCGTGGGCGGAACAAGTTGCGGAAAGAAGTCTCCATCCAGTGTGACGGCGGTTCCTTCAAATTCCTTCAGCGCCTGATCATCGCCGGCCACGGTCATCCAGCAAACGGCCGCCTTCTTCAACAGGCTGCACGCAATCTCGAGGGTATACGCCATCTCGGGATGACCTTTAGGATTGCCTTTCGCCCGTTCGATCCACATGTTGTGGCTTCCCATGGAATAGGAGCCATACACCGGATCGCTAAAGTCGAAGATTGCTCTCGGTCCCTCGGAACTTCCTTCGGCGAATCCGGGAAGATCCTTCTCAGTCATGATCTGCCCGAAGCAATCGAAGGGCAGCGCCATTGCCGCCAGAAACGACGGCGGAGCTCCCGCTCTTGCGCTGATCGGAATCTGAACGCAGGCGATCTCTCTCTTTTCTTCGTCGGTCTTGGCCTTCTCGGTTTGCTGCTTCTTCACTTCAGGAAGCGTCGATTGCGCATCGGTCGCCTCCCATCCAGACGGGATGTGATATGTGAAGCCGAGTTCCTGCGGTAGAGGGCGCTGAAGCTGCCGGCGCCTGCGCCAGCATCGGAGCGGCGATCAGAAGAAAAATCGGTATGACAAGACGGACATTCATTTCGCGGCAAGTCTACCACGGTGCATGTGCTCTCGTTCCTCGCCGTCGGTCCAGCGTTACATCACTTGAGCAGCAACACAGAGAGCGCTGAAGCGATACCGCCGATCGAGAACATGATTCCGAGATACCAATACCAGCGGCTGCGCGTCAGCAGTGTAATCGACGTGATCACCAGGCCAATCTCGAGCAGCGCTTCGGAAAGATCGAAACGATCGGCACGTGCCTCGGCGTGCTCGACTTTCTCTTCCAGCCTCTTGGCCTTTTCCTGATCTTCCGGCAGATCTTCATTCCACTTGGCCTGATGATCCGCATAGGCCTTGAGCTTGTCATTCCACTTGGTCTGATTGTCCGCCAAGGCCTTAGCCGCTGCCGGGGATTTGTCCTTGTTCGCAATTGCGATGTCCTTGTCCGCAACTGTGATCCCGCTCAGCAGGTCTGCAGCCAGGCTTGTGTTGTAAGAGCGGATCTTCTGCGCCTGGTACTGATTCCATTGATCGGTAGCCTTGTTTTGGTCGAGCACAGCTTCAGTGTGCGTGCGATGCCCGAGCACCGTTATCACCGCCACCAGCACAGCCAGCACGCTCATGGTAAAAGCAACCGGACGCAAACCCGATTCGCTCGATCCGTGCTCGGCATTCTCTTTCAATTCCTGCACTTCATGGGCTTCCATGGGAGCGTGGCTTCCTCCGTGGCGAGTGTCTGGGCAGTGTTATTTCCGCTTCCAACGCACGCCGTCTTTCGAATCTTCGATGATGATTCCTTTTTCTGTCAGCTCTTTACGTATCTGATCGGCACGGGCAAAGTCGCGGCGCTTCTTGGCCTGATCGCGCTCGGCAAGCAGCGCGTTGATCGCTTCGTCTGTCAGAGACTGCTGCGCCAGCAACTCCGGCGCAATGTCTGCAAGGCGTCCTTCCTGCTTTGCCCACTCCACAGCCAGGCGCGTCGGTTCGGTATCGCGGTCCTCGATCACCGCGAACACCGCATCAAAATCCGCCAGCACTGCCTTCACAGCCTCACCGTCCGCCTGGTGAAACTTCCCCTGGTCCATCGCGGTATTCGATAGACGAACCAGGTCAAAAATCGGTGCCCGTGCCTCGGCGGTGTTCAGGTCATTGGCAAGCGCGGCCATGTACTCTTCATGGGCCTTCATCGCGGCGGCCTGGATATCGGGGTTTTCACCGGCCGGGAAAGCGCCCTTCATGAGCCGGTCATGAAAGGTACGCAACCGGTCGATTGCCGCCGTGGCATCCACCAGCCCATCAAAGGTGAAGTTAAGCTGATGGCGATAGGGCACGGAAATCAATGCCAGCCGGATCGCCGACGCCTTGTATCCCTTTAACAGCAAGTCGCGAAGGGTATAGAAATTGCCCTCGCTCTTCGACATCTTGCGCCCGTCGACAAGCAGAAAGCGCACGTGCATCCAGTGATGCGCCAGCGGCTTGTGGGTCACGCTCTCGCTTTGCGCGATCTCGTTCTCGTGGTGGGGAAACATCAGGTCTTCGCCGCCGGCATGCAGGTCGAAGCTGTCGCCCAGGTACTTCATCGACATCGCCGAGCACTCGATGTGCCATCCGGGCCGGCCGCGCCCGATCGGCGTCTCCCATGATGTTTCGCCGGGCTTGGCGGCCTTCCAGAGCGCAAAGTCGCGTGCCGAGTCCTTTTCGTACTCATCCACATCCACGCGGGCGCCGTCTTCCATCCCGCTCAGGTCTTTCTTGCTCAGCTTGCCGTACTCGGGGAAAGCCCGCAGCCGGAAGTACCACGATCCATCGTCGGTCCGGTAGGCGGCGCCCGCATCCGCCAGCTTCTGAATCAGCTCCACCATGCGGTCGATGTTCTCGGTAGCCCGCGCAATGATCTCCGGCCGCTCCACTCCCAGCGCTTCCAGATCCTCGAAGAACGCGTTCACGTACTTGGGCGTGTATTCGCCGATCGGCACTCCGGCCGCGGCGGCATTGCGAATGATTTTGTCGTCCACGTCGGTGATGTTCATGACGTGGCGCAGCGGCATCCCACTCAGCTTCAGGAAGCGCCGCAGGACGTCGATCGCAAGAAAGGTGCGGAAGTTGCCGATATGCCCGTAGTCGTACACCGTGGGGCCGCAGGCGTACATGCGCAGTTCCTTCCCGTCCATGGGGATGAGTTCATCCACTTGTCCTGAAAGGGTATTGAACAGGCGTACTGGCTTTGGCGTGGCGGGCAAATGACTCATTTTTCGGGTCAAAATCGGGGCTGTTCGGCCTTTCCGATTGTAGCAGTGGGGATTACGGGTGGGATTCTGGTTACTTTTGTGGCCGAAGTGGTGACCTTGACTTCGTCGTATGCTTTGTTGCAAGGCGGCGGGCGGTCGTCAATTATCTGATGGAAGATTACGCTTTATCTTTACTTTGCGACCCGGATACGCGCTTTGCCCTCGAGATGTCCGGCCCTAACCTGCGCAATACGGCAACCGGGCGCATTTACCCGATTCGCGACGGCATTCCCCTGTTTGTCAGCACGGTCACCGGCTCAAATCTGAAATACCAGACGCTATACGACCGGATCGCTCCGGGCTACGATCTTGCCGAAAGGCTCTATCACTGGTTCACCCGCAAGCCCAACTACCGGCTCGATTTCATTGGCGAACTCGAACTGAAGCCGAACGCCCTGGTCCTGGAGACCTCCGTCGGGACAGGCGCGAATCTGCGATTCTTGCCCCGCGACATTGATTTTTACGGTATCGACATCTCCTGGGGGATGCTGAAGAAGTGCCAGCGCAACCTGCTGAAATGGAAGCGAACCGCCCACATCTTCCAGGCCGAGGCCGAGCGCCTGCCCTTCAAAGTGGAAGCCTTCGACTGCGTATACCACGTGGGCGGCATTAACTTCTTTACAGACAAGGTGCGCGCCATCAAGGAGATGATCTGGGTGGCGAAGCCCGGTACCAAGATTGTGATCGTGGACGAGACCGAAAGGACGATCCGCGAAAACTACCAGCGCACTCCGGTTGTTCGCAAGAGTTATGGGCCTGGAACCGAAAATGTGCGATGCCCCATCGACCTCGTTCCGCCGGAGATGAAAGACGTCTCCGCCAAAGAAATCTGCGGCGGAAAGCTCTACTGCCTCACCTTCAGGAAACCGTGACGGCAACCTCGAACACCAATAGCGGGTGCCGGTAATACGACCACTTCGACGAATACGGGCTTATACTGGGCGCACGGTCTGTAACAGAGAATCATCGTTCAGGTGACGAGGGGCGACTCGATGCTCATGACACACCGACTCCTCGTAAACGCGCTGTTGATCTCGAGCATGGCCGCTCCAGCTGTGTTTGCTCAAAGCCTTGAAGTGAGCACCCCGCAAATCCACTCTCTTAAAGAAGAACTTGCCTCATATGGACTGACCGATCTTTCGGAGGAGTCGCTCATAGCTGCTCTCTCACACAGCGATCCGCATGTGCGGACAGTGGCGGCAATGAAGCTCGCGGAAGATCACCACGACGATGCAGCCCCCGCCATCGAATCTGCCCTATCTCGTGAGCAGGACCTCAACGCCCAGATCGGGCTCTCTGAAGCACTATGGGGGCTTCATGATAACTATGGAATCGCGCACCTGCACGCGATGTGCGCAGATTCGTCTCTGAGCTTCATCATCTTGATCACGGTCATCGATGCTCTTAAGCTCACGCACTCGCCCGCGGGCGCATGCGCAGAGGCTTTTTTTGCTGGAATAGGGCGTGCAAAGGAACCCGGAGAAATCGCCATGGAAGAGACGCGGCTTTCGGTCATCTACTGCGACTCCACGCCGGAGCAGGCGCGTCGCATCCTGATGACTCTTCGGCTGTACTTGGCGGATCGGAAACAGGAGCCACAAATTCGTTTGGAAGCGAGCAGGGCCCTCGCGGATATCGGCACTCCAGAGTGCGCAGAAGCCATTCGAGTGGCAATCTCACAAGAATCGAACCCGGATTATAAGGTGTTTTTCGAGGCGACTTTAAAGGGCTTGGAGAGAAACCCGCACTACTGTGACAGCACTCCAAGATGAGGCGTTTTCGATCGGTTTGTTTCCTGAATGGAACGAATCGTGGACAACTGAGAAGCAAGAATCGGCACATTGTCCAAAATCGAGAAGCGAAACCTGAGGCGTCCGGCATCCTGTCGGCACAGTGGCTGGTCTCTCAGAGGCGATCGTCCAGCGCCCATTCTCAAGACTCCAATACGTCATCGCCCCCGGTTGGAATCCATGATTCCTCGGAACTGGATCGCCGGCGCTCCGCACCGTCCATGTGCTTAATGAGAAGCACCTCGTTTCCGACTTCGCTGTAGATCAATTCATCCACGACTCCGCTCGCCATGAGAATGCCGTATCCTCCGGGGCGCATTCCCGATTTGTTGCGAACCTCGATATGGCGCGTAAGGTCATCCGGCGGGTATGAGATCGCGGCGTGCGGAATCGCATCCGGACGAAATCCCTTTCCCGGATCCGAGATATAGAAGACGAATGCGCGCGCTGTTCGCACAGCGGCTACTTCCAATTGCTTTGAAGGGTCATTCTGAGCACCATGCTCGATGGCGTTGTTCAGGATCTCCTCAAAAGCAATCATCATTTCTTCAGGCGGGCGGTTTGGCAGTGTCATCCGGAATTGCCTGAAAAACTCTGTGAGGCGCTCAGCATTCAACAGGTCGCAGCTCATCCGAACCGTGATCCAATCGCGCTCAGCCGAAAGCACCTCAATGCCGGGTGAGGAATCATGCGCCTCAATGGCGCTCAGCGTATACCTTGCAATGTCTTTGGCGTTAAAAGGCGCGCACTGGCACAGAAAGACTTGCTCGTGGCGCAACGCTGCAATCAGGTCCTCTGGTGTGCCAAATGGAGCGAGCACAATCACGCGCACGCTGGGTCTCACGCCGCGGATTTCTTCCACAAGCGCGAGATCCTCATGAATGCTGGTCTCAGGGTCGGTGATCACAACAGCGTAGGGCGTTACGCGCAATTTTCGAAGCGCGTCCGCATTTCCGGCAGCGTGAGCAAATGAGCAGTTAAGGTTCGTTAATTGCTCTTCAAAACCCTCATCCGAATGCTGATCGTGTCCGATGAGCAGGACGCGGGATTCAGATGAACGATTTGGACTGTCAACCGGTCTGGATGTCGCTGAAAGACCCATCGTCTGCACCGCCAATGGAATTCTTTCGAGTAAAGTGCACTCGCAGATAATCTACATCGAAAAGTGCCCCTTGTCCCCGAACGTCAAGTCCGTTCCCTCGGCCTGCTCCCTTAACTCACTGCAAACACTCGCAAAAAACTTCGCGCCGATTTGCAGATAATTTCCTGCTCCCGGCGCACAATGAATTCAACGACAGCCTCCAGCCTTTTCAAGGCAGCGATCTCATCGTCGAGTTCTTTGAGATATGCCCGAAATGAGAAATCGCTCGTGAAACTGCGAATAGGTGAAGTCGCAAGGCCAAATTTCAGGGGAGACGACACTCCCAACCTTTAGGGCATTCCGTAAGTCTTTTTTTATCAAGTCTTTGAGATTTAAGTCGTTTGGAAAGAGATATTTGCAGCAGGGCGATTTCACTAAACCTTGCAACAAGAAGACTTTAAGAGAATGAGAGAGGATGGGGGTGTCACTGGCCGAGTGCCAGGGAAGGATCAGCGGTCAGATCAGGCCCGGCAAACTGTCCCGCCGCAAACCGCGGCCACGCTGCAGCGGCAATCATCGCCGCGTTGTCGGTGGAAAGCGCGAGCGTCGGAAAAGCGATCGAAATGCCGCGCCGCGAAGCCTCGGCGGTAAACCGCTCGCGCAGTTCGCGATTTGCCGCCACGCCGCCGGTGACGAGAATGCGCTCCGCATCCAGCGACTCGGCGGCGGCGAAAGTCTTCTTCATCAGGTCGCCAACCACGGCATGCTGAAAGCTGGCGATGAGGTCGAGCGTCAGCTGCGGACACAGCGCGAGGGCTTCCTCCTTTGTCTGCGGCGGCCGGCCGGCAGCCAGCATGCGCGGAACGCGCTCTGCAGCCTCCTCGCGCAGTCCATGCAGCTCGACATACCGCAGCACGGCGGTCTTGATCCCAGAGAAGGAAAACAGAAAATGCGGATCGAGCGCTGCGATCGGCGCTGTCTTCGCTGCCTTGGTTCGCGGAGCTTTGCCGCCGAGGTGAGCCTTGGTCTTGATCTGTGCAAATGCGAATGGCACGGCATGCGGATCGCCGAATCGCGCCAGCGCGTCGATCCATGGTCCACCCGGATAGCCGAGGCCGAGCAGTTTGGCCACCTTGTCGTACGCCTCGCCCGCGGCATCATCGAGCGTGCGGCCAATCAGCGAGTAGCGCCATGTGCCGTCGATGGGTTCGGCGAGATAAAGATGCGTATGCCCGCCAGAGACCACGAGCGCCAGAGCCCCTTCCCGCTCGGTGTCATCCTGAGAGAAGCGCTTCTGGGGCCCCGTCGCGTTAGCGATGGGGTCGGCGGAGCGAAGGACCTGCTTTTCGGGATCTTCCATTTGCCGTTGCCGTTGTTGCAGCAGCACCGCATGAATATGGCCCTCAAGATGGTTCACGGCGATCGAGCGGCAGCCCTTGCGCGAAAGCGAGACGCCTTGGCATACGTGATGCCGACCAGCAGCGCTCCCGCCAGCCCTGGCCCGGAAGTCACGGCAATCGCATCAAGATCGGCCAGCGTAACGCCAGCCTCTGCGAGCGCCGCGCGAACCACCGGCACGATGGCGCGCAGATGTTCGCGGCTGGCCAGCTCCGGCACCACTCCGCCGTAGCGAAGATGTGTCGCGATCTGCGAGGCAACGACCGACGAAAGCGTACGCGCTCCGCGCTCAACGACGGCAGCCGCAGTCTCGTCGCACGACGATTCGATGCCGAGAATGAGGCCGCGGGACATACTTCAAGTTTAACGGCCTCAAATCGGCGTCTGAGACGGACTATTCTCAAGCAAGAGATGTTGCCCGGATCGCCTCAATTCGAAGCAGCCCTGGAGATCATCAAAACCCTGCGCACAGCGGGGCATGAAGCCTATCTTGCAGGCGGATGCGTGCGCGATCTGCTGCTCGGCCGAGAGCCCGAAGACTATGACGTTGCGACTTCGGCGACGCCGGACATCGTTCTTGGCATGTTTCCCCGCACCTTTGCGGTCGGCGCGCATTTCGGCGTGGTGCTGGTTGCTTCTGGGACCTCTGCCGAGTGCGAGGACGGAGCGGTAGCAGAACGATGCGTGACGGAGGTGGCAACGTTCCGCTCCGATGGTGTGTACTCTGACGGCCGCCATCCGGACGAGGTGCGCTACACGAAGACAGCCGCAGAAGATGTGCAGCGCCGCGACTTCACCATCAACGGCCTGCTGCTGGATCCACTGCGTGGAGGCAGACCTTTGGACGAGTTCTTTGCTGACTCGAAGAGCCTTCGCGCTGCCGTCGTCGACTATGTCGGAGGCCTCGACGATCTCGACGCGGGCGTGATCCGCGCCATCGGCTGGCCCGAAAAGCGCTTCGAAGAAGACCAGCTTCGGCTGCTGCGCGCCGTTCGTTTTGCCGCGCGCTTCGGATTCAAGATCGAGCCGGTAACTCTTGGCCGCGATGCGCAAACTCGCGGCGCGCATTCTCGCCGTGAGCCGGGAGCGCATTCGCGAAGAGTTGACAAAGATGCTCACCGAAGGCCATGCGCGCCGCGCATTTGAACTGCTCGACGAAACCGACCTCCTGGTCCAGGTGCTTCCCGAAGTCTCAAGGATGAAAGGCGTCGCGCAGCCCCCGCAATATCATCCGGAGGGCGACGTGTGGATTCACACGCTGATGCTGCTGGAACAACTGGAGCCGGGCTGCGCGATGACGCTGGCCTGGGGCGCGCTGCTTCACGATGTTGGCAAGCCGCCGACCTATCGCGAAGCGCCCGACCGTATTCGATTCGACGGCCACGTGGAAGTGGGCGTGGCGATAGGCGCGGAGATCTGCAGGCGCTTTCGATTCTCGAATGACGAGACGCATCAGATTCTCGCGCTGATCGAAAACCACATGCGCTTTGCCGATGCTCCGCGGATGAAGGCTTCGACGCTGAAGCGTTTCTTCCGGCTCGAGAACTTTCCCGAGCATCTGGCGCTGCATCGCATGGATTGCCTTGCCGCGCATCGCAATCTCGAGATCTGGAACTTTGTACGCGAGCGCTACGAATCCATGCCCGAGGAAGCCGTGCGCCCTGTGCCGCTGCTGACGGGCCGCGAACTGATTGCCGCTGGATACACGCCGGGCCCGGCGTTCAAGGAGATGCTGCAGGCGGTTGAAGATGCGCAACTGGAGGGCGCGATCGCGACGCCAGAGCAAGCCATTGCGCTGGTGCACGAAAGATTTGGCTCACCTGCGGGAAGCTAGTGCACGCGCTCAAGTACCAAAGTCGAGGACATATCCGAGGTCTCTTGAGAGAATGTGCCAGAATAAATGCACTCATGAGAACAGACCTGCTTCTTATTGTTCCGCGTATTGGGTCTCGATTGGTCGGCGAAAGGATGAAGAAAATGAGCTCTCGTCAGTTTTCCGCAGCTATTCTCTGGTGTTCGCTCCCCATCCTGCTCGCGAATGCCCATGGCCAGCAAAATTCCTCAGATGTCCCGTCGTTAAAGGTGACATCGACCTTAGTCACTCTCGATGTCACGGTCTTCGACGAGAATGGCCAACCGGTCGTAAACGGCCTTACGAAGGACGATTTCAAAATTACCGAGAACAAGCAGCCGCAGCGCATCTTTTCTTTTGAACCGGCGCAAGTTCACATGCCCATTGGGGGTCAAATCAGCACAGGGGATGCGAGCGCGAATGCCGCGAAGGAAGATCGCGAGGGCCGAACTCCGGTAACCATCTTTGTGCTCGACAGATTGAATTGCAGCGTTGACGAGTTTGCGCAGGTACGCGGAGCTGTCAGGACGTTTCTATCAGAGCAGCCGGCACAACTAAGTTCGCCTGCCGAGATGATGGTAATCGGCAATGAATCGCTGGAGATGGTTCAGGGCTATACGCGCAGCCGGGATGATCTGCTCTTCGCTCTGGATCATGTAGAGACCGTGATTCCATTTAAGCTGCAACACAGCGACTTTGACGGAGAGCGAGCACGCCAATCCATCGATGCACTGGAACAGATCGCTGTGCAGAACAAGGGACTGCCTGCCCGCAAGAATGTGGTCTGGGTTGGCCCCGGAGGACCGAACCTTGATCGCGCCAGCTATGGGACCCTGATGGACACATGGCAGCCGTATATTCATGCTGCGGTGAATTTGCTGGTCAATGCACGCGTCAGCCTCTTCGTAATCTATCCGGGGATGAAAACGTCGGATCAGTTGATTGCGGCCGATAACGCCAACGCAGCGTCATCCAATTTCAGCAGCAGCCGAGATCACGACATCGGCAACAACAATGCGCACACCGGCGACATCAACTTCCCGCTATTCTCGCGGGAGACGGGCGGCGCACTCTTCTACGATCGCAATGATCTCAATCGGGAAATTGCGGAATCCAGTCAGATCGGCACGCACTACTACACATTGACCTATCAGCCCAGCGATAAATCCGCAGATGGCAAATTTCGGGAGATTCACGTTACGCTGCGTGACCGGAACCTGAGGGCGGTCACGAAGAGCGGTTATTTTGCAACAGACCGCCGCGCGCCGGTCGATCCTCAACAAGTGCTGGAGGTCAACGTCGTTGAGGCGGCTCGTTCAACGATTCCGTTCGAAGCCTTGAAATTGCACGTATCGGACGCACTGCGCAGACCAGAATCCCACATGGCGCAATTTATAGTGCATGTGACGCCGAAGAATCTTGGATGGCTGCCGACACCGGATGGGAAAAAAACTGCGAATCTGATGCTGGCGGTCCTGAGTCTCTCAAATAGAAGAGAGATCCTGGCATCGAAGCTCGAGAAGATGACACTGCATTCCACCGCGGACGATCCGAATCTTCTATCGGAAGAGGTGCTTGTTCGCCTGACGGCCCTTGTTCCGGCTAAAACTCAGAAGATTCGCATCGTGTTGGAGACGGTCGAAGAAGGGCGAATGGGGACTGCCGACCTGGATCGAAAGGCGATCGAAGCCGCACCCGTGAAGCAGAACCCAAATGGATCGCTAGCTTCGTCAGGGATCCCGCGACACGATACTGCTCCTTAAACCGCTGAACACCGCGTCAATCAATACGAACAAGCTCGACCTGGACTTTCCCCACGCGACCGTGACGGCGCGCACTGCCAGAAGTACCGCCGGATGCGATAAAAAATGTGTGGTCTCTCTGGCTTTGAACAACATTCCGGACCACATTCTGATCCCCGGAAAGTGAGAACCAGCGTGACCGTTGCCGCAGAAACCACAAGTGTCATCGACTTCCAGGCCGCATGGTCCGAACTCGATCTTCCCCCGCATGTACGCGAAGTGCTGAGCGCCGCGCCGCTGGTGCAAGTGCCCGAAAACCGGCCGCAGCTGCTCGATTGGGCGCTTGGACGTCCCACGGGAACCACCGACTGGCGCCTCGGCAATCGCGATGACCACGGTGTCTACGGAAGCTATCTTCTACGTGCCGGGGCGTCCGAACGGACAAGGTCGCATCGTCGAAGCAATCGTCACCAAGGCGCACAACGGCCTCGCCATCAACTTCCCCGATCCCGCGATGCGCCGCCGCGATCCCGATGCGATGGTCATTGGCGACGCGCTACCCACCGACAAGCCGACCTACGAGCAGCGCTTCGGCGAGACCTTCGACAAAACGCGGCAGCAAACCCTTGACTGGCTCAAGACGCAAGAGCTCGTGGCGATGCCATTCTATGCAGGAGCCGACTCGCTTCACTACGGCTCGCTGCTGATTGTCCCGCGCCAGGCCGCATTCTTCGCCGCCGCACTCGCAGACTTGCAAGGCATGATTCCGCGCAGCCAGGTTCCAGCAGATTTCAAGATCACCGGTGGCGTTCTCTTCGTTGCTCCGCCGTTTCGTCATACGCATTTTGGCGGCAAGCAGGTAGTCGTACACGATCGCGCGGCAACCCATCAGGAGGTCTTCGCCTACAACCTCTATCCCGGGCCAAGCGCCAAGAAGGGTGTTTACTCCATGCTGCTCGATATCGGCGAGCGCGAAGGCTGGACTACGAATCACTGTGCGGCGGTAGCCGTTGTCACACCCTATGAAAATCAACTGATCCTGATGCACGAAGGGGCCAGCGGGGGCGGCAAAAGCGAGATGACCGAGCACATTCATCGCATGGGAGACGGGCGACTGCTCATCGGACGCAACGTCATCACCAATGAAGAGCGCACGCTGAATCTGCCCGAAGCTTGCCATCTGCGCCCGATCGCCGACGATATGGCCTGCGCGCATCCGAGCTACCAGCGACAGCACGGTCGGCTGACCATCGCCGATGCGGAGAATGCGTGGTTCGTGCGTGTGGACCATATTCACAGCTACGGCACTGCGCCAAACCTCGAGCGACTCTGCATCGATCCACCGGAGCCGCTGATCTTTCTCAATCACTACATCGTTCCCGGCGGTACGTGCCTGACGTGGGAGCACGTTGAAGACGCGCCTGGGAAGCTCTGCCCTAATCCGCGCGTGATTCTGCCGCGGCGCATGCTCGAAGACATCGCCGGCGGACCGCGAGCTGTAGACGTGCGCAGCTTCGGCGTGCGCCGCCCGGCGACGCATCGCGACAGCCAACTCTACGGCATTCTCGCAATGTTGCACGTGCTTAGCCCTGCACTGGCGTGGCTCTGGCGGCTGGTTGCTCCGCGCGGCCACGGCAATCCCAGTATCCAGGCACAGAAGTCGAAAGAGATGCAGTCAGAAGGTGTCGGCTCGTACTGGGCGTTCGCAACTGGCCGGCGCGTCGATCAGGCGAACCTGTTGCTGCGGCAGATTGTCGATACACAGAGACGCGTTATGTACTCATTCCCAATCAGCACATCGGCGCGTGGAAAGTCGGCTTCATGGCGGAATGGATCGCGCGCGAATATCTTGCGCGACGCGGGAGTGCCAGGTTCGGCCGCGAACAAGTGGATGAAGCGCTGTTCCCGCTGCTAGGTTACATTCCCAAGCAACTCAAGATCGAAGGTTCCATGATTCCCCGCGTCTTCCTCCGCGTTGAGGAGCAGATCCAGGGCGGTATGGACGTCTATGAGGAAGGTGCTCGCCAGTGGCGTGAATTCTTCGCCCGCGAGCTGAAACAGTTTCAGGTGCCGGAGCTCGACCCACTGGGCCAGCGCATCATTGAAGCATGTCTCGACGGCGCGGACCAGGAAGACTATCGCAAGCTGATTCCGCACCCGATGTTTCGCGACGATGAGGCGTAGACGGGCTGCACGGACGCCGAAGAGCGGCTGCTGCACACAACTTAAGAGACTGTGTTCAGGCCAGCGAACCGACCGCGGCCGAAGGCTGGGCTTCGCGATTCTGATCGGGTGTGGACTCAAGCCAATCTTCGGGTCGCGGTAGATGACCAAGATCGGCCGTTTCGGATTCAAGAAACGATTCGAACAGCACCTTGTAAAGTCCGCGCCTACCTGCAAGCCTCTTGTGCCGCGCGCGAAGAAAATCAAATCGAAAATGAGAGCCGGGTTCCAGTTCCGCGAGGAGGACCGGAGTAAAGAGACGGTGCGAGCGAGCTACGGCCATCAGGATCAGCGACCGCCAGCTCATGCGAAGCAGGCGCTTCAGCGCGGGCTCTCCGTGCGGCAACTGCTCAATTTGATCGGCAACGTGTTCGCTGAAGGCGAGGAGCTGCCGCACAGGATCGTCGAGTGGAATTCCTGCAGCCGTAGCACGTGAGAACAACGTAGCGGAACCATGCTCCAGGTCGTCCTGCACGTCCTGCAGGTCATCGCCAAGCTGAAGCAGGACGCCCCAATCAAAAGCGAAGCGTGCTTCTTCAGCGTTGAGAAATCCATGCGAGAGGCATGCATCCGCGAGCACCGATGTGCCGCCTTTCGCGCAGCTTAATTGCAACAACTCGGCATCGCTGCCTGTTCGCCTGCGCTTCAGCTGCGCGATGCTGTTTTCCTGCGCCTGGTGAATAGCCAGAAGGCACTCATACACTCGCGGAAAGCGATGCCGCGGGAATTGCTCTTCGATCAACCGCACCATAGCCCAGACAGCTGCCTCGTGTTGATCGCGATATGGAATCTGCAAGCCGCATAAGCGGTCGCGAAAGCGCTTGCTGAACTCAAGCTTCTGGTCCCTGGAAATTTTTGGGGAGTCGAGATAGTTGTCGCTGTAGGGATAGAGCAGGCTATAGCCAAGGATCGCCGGCGTCATCTGCATGCGGTCGCCCAGCAGCGGCTGAATTCCGCACACGGTCCATGCGTTGCGGCTGGCCTGGATCGTATCGGCCATCGTCAGGTCAGGATCGAAGCGCCTGGCCCACTGCGCAAACCGGGTGCCGATGGGTAGAAAGCCGTCGGTGAGCAACTGAACAGCCTGGTCTTCAAGGCCGAGAGCCAGGGACGCAAAACGCGGAAAGGTGGCTACAATGCGTCGCTGGGCGGCCATACGCACTGCGGGACCGCGGCGGGCATGTTTTGCCTCGCGCTCAACCGTATGCAAGGCTTCGTCGTATGCTTCTTCTTTCCGTCGCTGTTCGTACGGCCTGAAGCGCGAGCCTTCGGTGGCCCGAGAAACGGCGCAGGAATGCCAATCCTCGATAGTCGCAGCGACTCTCGATTCGACCCATGACCAGCTGTAATGACACTCCATGCCACCAGACATTACGGATTGTCGGGCCGATTGGTTCCGGTGACTGCGGTTAGGAAAGCAGCGAAATAACGACTCTGAATTGACCGGTCCTTGAGCGAGCTTCTTCCGGTTCGCTCGGCGACAATGAAGGAGTGCCGGGTGAAACGCGCAAATTCGATTTGATTGTTCTTGGCGCTGGTGCGGCCGGGCTGATGTGTGCGGCGGTCGCGGGCCAGCGCGGACGCCGTGTTCTGCTGCTCGAGCACAATGCACAGCCGGGTCGAAAGATCCTCATCTCCGGCGGCGGACGATGCAATTTCACCAACATTCATTGCACGCCTGCCGACTTCATTTCCGAGAATCCGCATTTTGCGAAATCAGCGCTTGCGCTGTACCAGCCTCGCCACTTTTTAGAACTTGTAGAGAGCTACGAGATCAAGTGGCACGAGAAGACGCTGGGTCAGCTGTTCTGCGATTTCTCGGCGCGCCAGATCGTGGATCTGCTGCTGGCCGAGTGCGAGCGCGGAAAAGTCGAGATTCGCATGAACGCGCGCGGCATCGCTGTTGAGGCTTCTTCCGGTGAGTTTCGTGTTGCATGCGCCGCCGGCGAGTTTACCGCCGAGGCTTTGGTGGTGGCCACCGGCGGGCCTTCGATTCCGAAGATGGGCGCGACCGGACTGGCGTACGATCTCGCCCGTCAGTTCGGCTTGAAGGTGATCCAGCCACGGGCGGCGCTGGTTCCGTTGCTGCTGAGCGGAGCCGAGGGCGGCTGGACTGAACTGACCGGCGTCTCCACGGAGGTTACGGCGCAGGCAGCGCGCGGGCCGCAGTTTCGCGAGAAGTTGCTCGTGACGCATCGCGGGTTGAGTGGACCGGCTGTCTTGCAGGCGTCGTCATACTGGCGGCCGGGTGAGGCCATTCACGTGGACTTTGCAGCGGGAATGAACGGGCAATCGAAATTGCTTGAGCCTCTGCTGGTGAGCCGCGCGCGGCGGGATGACGCTGCCTTCAAACAGGCATTGCGAGAGGTTTTGCCGCAGCGACTCGCGTCGCATTTGGCCGATGTGGGCACCCCCACTGGTTGGTCGAATGCTGCGCTCGAAGTTGCAGAACGCAGACTCCGTCGCTGGGAGTTTCATCCGACTGGCACGGAGGGGTTCGAGAAGGCCGAGGTGACAGCCGGCGGGGTCGACACTGACGGGTTGAATTCGAAGACGATGGAAGCTCGCGCCGTGCCGGGGTTGTTCTTCATCGGCGAAGGAGTGGATGTGACCGGCCACCTGGGAGGATTCAATTTTCAGTGGGCCTGGGCCTCGGCTGTGGCCTCGGGACGAGCAGTATAAGGCGATGGCCATTCTCAATTCCTGTTTGCCCATTTAACGAAAGTATTCACCAGTACAAATGAAGTACGGGCGCAATCCAATGGGATGACCACCGTCGGTCTGGAGTCGTTGCATGGGCGACGCTTTGGCTGGCAATCACACGGCGAAAACTTTGAGCGAGGAAGTTTCCCACCCGTCACTCAGTCGAGGATGGGGCACCTGCAGCGCGCTCATTGAGACGGATTCTACTTCCTGTCGTGCATAATCAAGACACGATGGCGCTTTTGTGGAATCCGGAGAGCTGGTCGCAACGGCTGGCGGAGCTTGAGGCACGCTCGGGCGAGTTGAAAGAAGCTCCGCTGCGACGTGATGTGCGGTCGCTGGGGACGCTGCTGGGCGAGGTGCTGCGCGAGCAGGCAGGCGAGGATCTCTTCGCGCATGTGGAAGCTCTGCGGCAGGGGACGATCCGGCGGCGGGATGCCGAAGCGCGCGGCGACGAGAAAGAGGCAGCGCGGCAGGGGGCCAAGGCGCTGGAACTGGTGCACTCGCTGCCGGCAGAGCGGGCGATTCTGCTGACGCGGGCGTTTGCGTTTTACTTTGAGCTGATCAACCTGGCAGAGACGAATCATCGCAAGAGGCGGCGAATCGCGCTGCAGCTGAGCGGAGAGAAGGGACGGCAACGCGGGTCTCTGGCAGGGACGTTGTGCGAGATGCGGCGAGTGGGAATCAGCGCCGACGAAGCGATGGGTTGGCTGCGGCGGATTCTGATTGTGCCGGTATTTACGGCGCATCCCACCGAAGTGGCGCGGCGGTCGGTGATGTTCAAGCGGCGGCGGATCGGAGAGTTTCTGGCGACGCTCGATCGCATTCCAGTGCCGGAGCAGGACCTGGCGCGGCTGGAAGAAGCAATCCGCGCGGAGATCACGAGCCTGTGGCAGACCGATGAAGTTCGCTCGCGGCGGCCGACGGTGTACGACGAAGTGAAGATGGGGTTGGATTACTACGATGTTTCCATCTTCGAAACGCTGCCGGGGTTGTACCGCGAGATTTCTGAAGCGCTGCGGGCGGCATACGATCTGGCGATTGAGCCGCATGAGTTGCCGCAGGTGCTGCGGTTCGGGTCGTGGATCGGCGGCGATCGCGATGGCAATCCGTTTGTGACGCCGGATGTAACGCGCGATGCGATTCAACTGGCCCGCGGACATCTGCTGCTCTACTACCAAACGCGGCTGGACGACATTATTGATCTGTTGACGACGAGTGCGCAGCAGAGACCGGTGAGCAAGCAACTACGCGAGCGGCTGGATGCGTACGTCGCTCTGGTGCACACCCCGGAAGCGCAAGTATTCGGCGCGCAGTACGAGTTTGAGTATTATCGGCGATTCATTATCTGCGTGAAGGCGCGAATCCAGCGGACGCTGGAGCAGACGGGCAAGCATGGCGCGACGCTGCCGGTGATGCCGTACACGCTGGCGCAGGGGCAGGACAAGCTGGCGCAGGTGCTGCCGGAGTATTGCAGTGTTGAGGAATTTCTTGACGACCTGGAGACGCTGCGTGCCTCGCTGGCGGCGAATGCGGGACTGCGGATTGCGCGGACGCTGATCGATCCGCTGATTCTGCAGGTGCGCACGTTCGGGCTGCATCTGCACACGCTGGATATCCGGCAACATGCGCGGGTGCATTTGGCGGCTCTGCAGGAGGCAATCAGCGACACGATTGCGCCCGAGCTGCCATCGGGGATGTCGGCGGAGACGACGTCGGTTCTGGAGACGTTTCGGGTGGTGGCAGAGACGAAGCAGGGATGCTCGCCCGAGGGAATTCGGCACTACGTAATCAGCGGGGCTTCGAGCGTGGAAGATGTGCTGGCGGTCGTGCGGCTGGCGCGACTGGGTGGCGTGACGGTGGAAGGATCCGGGCGTGATCCGGGATTGATGCCGGTGCCGCTGTTTGAGTCGATTGAGGATTTGCGGCAGGCTCCCGCGATTTGCCGCGAGCTATGGAACCGCGCGGATTATTGCAAGCTGCTGGCGTCGTGGGACAACTGGCAGGAGGTGATGCTGGGCTACTCCGACTCAAATAAAGACGGCGGAATGCTGACCAGCACGTGGGAGATTTTTCGCGCGCATCGCGACCTGCACGTGGTGGCGCGCGAGTGCGGCGTGAAGCTGCGACTGTTTCATGGGCGCGGCGGCACGGTGGGACGCGGTGGCGGCCCGACGCATCGCGCGATTTTCGCGCAGCCCATGGATTCGTTCGAAGGGCAGCTGCGCATCACGGAGCAGGGCGAGGTGCTGAACTTCAAGTACGCCGACGAGGTGTTGGCGGAGCGAAATCTCGAGTTGATGATCGCGGCTTCTTTGGATGCTCTTGCCCGGCCGAATGCGCGTGATCCCGAAGGGCACTTTACGGGCGTGCTGAAGCAGGAGTGGGCGGCGGCGCTCGATGCGTTGTCGGAGATTTCGTTCGGCTTTTATCGCAAGCACATTCTGGATGATCCGGATGTGGTGACGTACTTCGAAGAGTCGACGCCAGTCGGCGAACTTGAGCACGCGAAGATCGGGTCGCGGCCAGCGCGACGGAACAAGTCGCCGAAGCTTTCTGATCTGCGCGCCATTCCGTGGGTGTTCGGGTGGACGCAATCGCGGCTGCTGGTGCCGGCGTGGTTTGGCGTGGGGTTTGCGATCGAGGAATTTACGAAGAAGCCGGGGTCACTGGAGCGACTGCAGGAGATGGCAAGAGAGTTTCCGCTGTTTATCGACCTGCTGCGCAACGTGGAGATGGCACTGGGCAAGGTTGATCTGGCGACAGCGCGGCTGTACTCGGAGCTGGTGACTGATACGAAGCTGCGCGAGCGCATCTACGACATGCTGGAGGGGGAGTTTCACAGGACAGTGCGGGCGGTGCTCGAGATTACGCAGCAGAAAGAGTTGCTGGAGACGAATCGCGTGCTGGCGCATTCGATCCGGCTGCGGAATCCGTATGTGGACCCGATGCATTTAATCCAGGTGGATATGTTGCGGCGAAAGCGAGCCGGCGAGGATACGCCCGAGGTAAATCGTGCGATTGCGGCGACGATCAGCGGGATTTCGGCGGGGCTGCGGAATACCGGATGAAGGCCGGTGTTCCGAGTTCGCAGTTCTTTGTTCTGAGTTCACAGTTGTTGGAGTCTTGAACCGTCTCTGAACCCGGGACAGACTAACAGTTTTCGACGCGCGACTTTATATCCGAATACGCCGCATCGATAAGTCTGGTTAGAGCAGCGGCGTTCGTGGCCGTTCCCGGTCTCAGTTTCACATGGCGCATGAACTTGCCGTTGCCTTGCAACAGGCGGGCCGGATCCGGCAGCGATGCGCCGTGAAAGAACCCAACGTTGACGTGCGAGGTGAATACATTGACATAGCCGAAGGGCGCATCTCCCAGGCATGCAACCGGACAGCCGTCATGTAACAGCTCCCGGACTTCATCGCCGCACTTTCGCATCACCTCAAACCACTGGTGCGCGATGGCTCCCAATTCACCCGCATGCACGTTCATCCACGCATCGATGGCGGGATCCCGCTCGACAGCGCCATCGAATCGCAGCAATTCCGTCGTCTTCACGGATATGAATTTATCACCCAAAAGGCGCTTCCCTGGTCAAATCACGTGACCCGCAGCATCGGCGAACTGCTCCGTTGCGTCAACCGACTTTGGGGAACCCTAGGGAGCAGGAACTCTGGCGGCGGATTGGTTTTGGCTTTCGACTAAAACCAGCTCATCGTGCAGGCGCGTCGCTTCGGCGCTAGATTTTTCAGCTTCAGCTCGGTGCTGGACAGCGGCAACACTTCCCATCGTGTTGAAGACTTTGGTCATGGCTTCACTTTTGCCGTGGCCAATGTGTTCGAGTTGATCGGCGAATTCAGCCTGGTAGAGGGCGTGTGCCTCGGCCGCATCAATCCGACGTTGCAGGTCGCGAATTTTTGCCCAGCGTTGCGCTGCAGCGATGGCAGCATCGCTAACCGGACGGGAGGCGTTTTGCAACTCTCCGCCGTCGTCCTCCAGATCGTCGGTGAGGGCCCGAAGATTATTTTTGCCCTTGATATTTCCCAGATCGCCAGCTAAGCCATACCAGGTCAGAGCCCTTGCATTGTCGACCTGAACGCCTTGTCCGAATTGATACATCCAGCCGAGCTGGTTTTCCGCATTGCCGTTGCCTTGCGCTGCCGCTTTGCTGAACCAAGATAGCGCCTGCGCGTAGTCCGTACGCACGCCGGTGCCGTGCTGAAAGATGTAGCCGATGTTCTCCTCAGCCTGGTTGCTGCCGTGTTCTGCAGCCTTGTAGTACCAGGAAAGAGCGACCGCGTAATCCTGGGTCTGGCCCCATCCTTCTTCGGCCATATAGCCCAGCTGGTTTTCCGCGTCCGCGTTGCCGTGGCCGGCGGCGCGGCTATACCAGGTCATCGCCTGGGCAAAATCACGCTTGACACCAAATCCGGCCTGATAGAAGTATCCGACTTGCTTTTCGGCGCTGGAAAGATTCTGGTCGGCCGCTTTGCGATACCAGGTGAGGGCTTGCTTGTAGTCACGATGGACGCCGCGGCCGTCCTCGTACATCGCCGCCAGATTGCACTGCGCGAATGCATAGCCCTGGTTCGCGGCGAGACGGTAGTAGCTTACGGCGCTCTTGTCATCCTGTGGCAGGACCATGTTGTTTTCATACATGCTGCCGAGCTGATTCTGCGCTGGAGCATAGCCCTGGGCTGCGGACTTTCGGTACCAAGTCAAGACCTGCGCGTAATCGAGTGTCGCAAAGCGGACGCGAAAGTAGTAATCGCCGAGGGCGAATTGTGCTTTGGCGTCTCCGGCAGCTGCGGCCGCGAGAATATCAGAAGCGGGCTCTTGCGCCCACACCAGCGTGGGAACAAGGCAAAGGAATAGCAGCGGAAGCGCAGAAAACCTCGCTCGCCCGGAACCTGGGTTCTTCGCCCGCTTTCTTATAGCCATCTTCACTTCTGCTGTCCGTTAAGAGTAATTCTGGACCGGTCGGGATGGGCGGGAAAGATCACGGAAGTTTTTGAGGGGGGCGATCCCGGGAGGATATGCTGCGGCGGATCAAAGGAGCAGATTCTTCGCGCCGCTTACCCCACGGACGTTGTCCGCGGGGCCCCGAACATGCGGCACAGAATGACACTCCTCAATGAATGGAGAGTGGGTGGTTGGCTACTTTGCGCCGTCTTCGGTATTGCGGATGAAGGCGGCTGTCGCGTCGTGGAGTTCTTTCAGAGCGGGCGTGGTGATGTAGACCATGTGTCCGGTCTGGAAGAAGCGGTAGTTGATGTTGTTCCGGAGCGACTCAGGAATTTGCAGGTGCTTGTCTTCGTAGATCGCGCCGAAATAGGTGCAGCCGAGATCGTAATAGCCGCCCATCAGGAGAACCTTGAGCTTGGGATTGCGCTTCATAGCCATGGCGAGGTCAGGCATCACGTTGACGCTGGAGTCGTCCCAGCCCTGGTCGCCTGGCGGCACGTGCTTGAGGTCCCAGTTAAAGCCACCGGCTTCGTGCGCGCTCGGCTTGTAGGTCAGATTCTCGCCGTACTTGAGAGTGGCGCGGGCGTACTGGTTGATGGCAGTGTTGTAGGCCGAAGATGTAGCTGAGCCGAAGGGATCGTACTCGGCCTCTTTGCTGAGAGGATCGAGGTCGGGACCTTCGTAGCGGGTGTCGAGACGGCCGGTGGTAATGCCCATCTCAGACTGCAGTTCCTTGGAGAATTCGCCGCCGCTTACGCGGAGGTTGGCCTTGATCCAGTAAGCCGCGGGGACGCCGGTGTAGCTCTCGAGTTTTGCTGCGACTTCTTTCTTCTGCGCTTCGGCAAGGTCGGCGCCTTGCAGCAGGGCTGCGGCATAGGCGCCCAGCGAGAACTGCTCCACCTCCTTCAGGAACGGCTCGAGCGCGGCGGGCTGGTTGGGGACGCGGTGGTGATACCAGGCAGTCGCGGCCATGGAGGGCAACGCCAGAAAGTATCCATTGTCGGTTCCGGGATTGCCCTGTGGGCTGTCAATGCTGCTGTCGAAGCTGAGAATTTGCGAAAGGAAGATAGAGCCGTTGAGATCGAGATGCCGCTGAAGCAGGTTGGTGAGGATCGCGGTGCGGGTGGTGCCGTAGCTTTCGCCGAAGAGATATTTCGGGGAGTTCCAGCGATCGTACTTCGACAGAAAGCGGCGGATGAAGCGATCGAAGGCATGCGCGTCGGGATCGGTCCCGTAGAAGGCTTTCGAAGCGTCCTTGCCATAGACACGGCTGAATCCGGTTCCGGGAGCGTCGATGAATACCAGGTCGCTGACGTCGAGAAGGCTGTACTCGTTAGGCACGATCTGATAAGGTGCGCCTTCCTGGTGTGCGGAGTCTTGCGGCAGGAGCAGGCGCATTGGGCCGAAGGCGCCCATGTGGAGATACATGGTGGCGCTGCCGGGGCCTCCGTTGTAGAGGAAGGTGATGGGGCGATTCTTCGCGGGGTTCTTCTGGAAGTACGCGGTGTAGAAAATTCGCGCGGTGGCGGGACGGTCCTCGGGTTTCGCCGCAAGGTCGATCGATGCGTCGGGCAGGTACTTACCGTCGAAGCCGATCATGGCGTCCTGCGGATCGGACGAACCGACGGTGAGGGTTCCGGCGATGGCCCGGTACTCGATGGCCTGGCCACCTACTTTAACCGTGCCTTCGGTAGTGGAGTCGGCGGGAGCATCGGGGGTGTTTCTGGCTTCTGGTTTGCCTTCAGGTTTGGTGGCGGCGGGCGTGGGGTTGTTCTGCGCGATTGCGAAAGAGGTGGCAACAAGGCCAATCGTGAGCGCGGCAAGCGAGCGACTGCATGCACGATGGAGCATAGTGGGAAACGTCCTCCTGGAATGATTCGTCGGTTCCCGGAGTATACCCGAGCGGTGGTGTCAGGAAGCATTTGCCATCGGGGAGGCGAGGAGGCATGCGCGGATCGCGAGTTTGGAGACCCTGCCTGTGCAAATTGACAGTAGAGCGAGCCTTGCGAAGGCTGGACCATCGCCATCGACAGACTCGAGCAAGAATTGAACGGGTTTTCAGGCCGCCTGCTCACCAGGCACAAGGAGATCGAGTTGGAGACGCTGATCGAAAGAGTCCAGAAGCTCGCGGCGATGGCGCTCGCAGGGATGCTGATCGTAGTCATGGTGCTTTCCACAGTGCACCTGGGCGTGCTCATCGGGGAGGAACTCTGGGTACCGCCTCGGTTTCTGATTCCGGTAGAGGGATTGCTGGAGATTTTTGGATATTTCCTGCTGGTGTTGATCGGGATCGAATTGATGGAGACGCTGAAGGCCTACTTCAAAAAGGATGCTCTTCACGTCCGCATCGTGCTGGAAGTTGCACTCATCGCGGTAGCGCGAAAGGTCATAGTCGCGGAGCCAAGCACCGTACCAAGCTTGACCTTGATGGGTATCGCGGCCCTCATCCTGGCATTAGCTGTTGCGTCTTACGTCGAACGGCGGGCTGATAGAGAAACAAAGCACAAGTGACACCATCACGGCACTGGAGTTCAGCGCCTGAAACTGTAAGGATCACCTCTTCAGGAATTGCCTTGGCCCAGGCCGCCTGATCAGAAATCAACCATCTCTCTCGCGAATCTGCAAGACCGTAATTCTACGGACTGGTTTAGGGTAGTTTTCCGACTACTTTGCCGGCAGCGCATGAGCCATAATCAGCTTCCGAGATGGGTCCTATAGAGGACGGCAGCGCGAATAGCTCTTGGCGTTCTTTCGGGAATTGCACTTCATAGTGCAGCACTCGATTGCTCGCTGGTTCTTGACATGTGCCATCCCTCGGCCAGGCAACTCGTCTGGACTGGGACGGCAACAAAGACGATCGACCTTGGTTCAAAGCAGACGGTTCAAAGCAGACGGAAACGAAGAACATGAACAAGGCCATGGCGAAACCGCTGCAAAACTTCCCGCCAAAGTAGATTCACACGAAGCGCACACAAATCAAAGCGGAGGTCACCATGAGAACAAGGTTGGTCTTTGCGCTCGCGGTGTTTCTTGCCGGAGCGGGATTAACTGCTTGGGCAAAAGATGGGAGCGACAAAGACAACTACCGGTGGCGCGTGGAAGGAGACTGGTGGTTTATCCACCCGCAGGGCGACTTCGGGGCAAGGAGCAGTAACAACTACATCAACTTTAATCAAGATTTCGACCTCGGCGACTATTCGACGTTCACCGGCAAACTTGATTGGCGATTTCGCCGGAAACATCATTTTTTACTGACTGCGTCTCCCGTCAGATTCTCTCGAACCGTTACCACAAACCGCACGATCGAATTTCGGGGTCAGACGTTCGATATCGGCTCGCAGGTTGCGTTGAAGATGAAGGCATTCAACTTCGCACCTGGATATCAGTACGACGTCATACGGCGCGACTGGGGATATCTCGGACTTCAAGTCAACTTCAACCTGCTCGACACCGAAGCAACGCTCAACGGTAGGACGACGGTGAACGGGCAGACGGTTGTCAAGACAGCCTCCAAATCGGTCTTTGCTCCGCTCCCCGCGTTCGGTCCTGTGGGCCGATGGTATCCGCTGCCCAACTCAGACCGGATCTCGGTCGAGGGTGCTGCGACCGGGATGTACTTCTTCGGTTATGGCAGTTTCGTCACGGCACGCGCGAGTCTTGGCGTAGGCATTACCCACGGGCTGGTGCTTCGCGGAGGCTACCAGATGGGCAGCCGTCTCAGCATTCATGGAGCGAGCAATCAGATTGGTCTGCGTCTGACGACAACGGGGCCGACCGCGGGAATCGAGTACTCCTGGGGAGAAATCCCGGAAGAGAAGCCACGCACACCTGTCTCACCTGAGTTGAGCGACTGGCACGTGGATTGGATCCCGCTCTATCTCTGGTTCAGCGGCCTTTCAGGAAACGTGGGATTGGGAGGCTATGTGGTCCCCGTACACGAGAGCGTCTCCGATGTGTTTTCGCAGCTGAACATCGCGCTGATGTCAGTGCTTGATGTGCGGCATAAGCATGTCGGGGTTCTTACAGACATGGTCTTCATCAGCCTCTCGTCGGATGAAAAAACTACGCCTTTCGAGAACGTATACAGCGGCTACTCCACCAATGAGAAGTCGTTCTTTCTCGACCCCGAGGTCTATGGCCGCGTAGTGGACACGGAGCGGTTTTCTGCCGACGCACTGGCCGGCGCGCGCATCTGGCATTTGAGTAACGCCGTAAATCTCTACCAGGGAGAATCGACGGCGGTTACAGCGGGACAGACTCAGGATTGGGTGGATCCAGTGCTGGGCGGCAGGTTTCGCGTCAACCTGGACAAAGGGTGGTATGCCACTTTGAAGGGCGACGCTGGAGGATTCGGGACGGGATCGCAAGTGACCTACCAGACCTATGCCGGGTTGGCCAAGGAGTTCAAGAAAAAGTATTCGCTGCTTGTTGGCTACCGGTATCTCGCGGTGGATTACAAGAATGGCGGGTTCCTGTACGACGTGCACATGAACGGACCGATCCTGGGTTTTGGCATTCACTACAAGTAGCTTGCTCCAAGCCTCTTTGCCATCAAGTGATGGAAGACCCACGTAGGTTGAGAATCTGAAGTCACTTACAAGTAGCGACCGCGTTCGCGTTGTCATCAGCGCAGATTCTGAATGGGAGGAGACGATGAATCTTGTTCAACGAAAATGGAAGCTGACACTCACGGCGTTTGCCGTCTCAAGTCTTTTGCTCGCAGTTGGCGGATCTACTGCCTATGCGGCAAGTGCCGCGCGTGCGGCGCAAGCATCCACTTCAAAGCCACCGAACATCCTCGTGATCATGGGTGACGATATCGGCATGTGGAACATCGGCGCCTACCATCGCGGCATGATGGCCGGTAAGACACCGAATCTCGACAAACTCGCCAAGGAAGGCATGTTATTCACCGACTACTACGCTGAAGCAAGCTGCACAGCGGGCCGTGCGAACTTCATCACTGGCGAACTGCCTATTCGGACGGGAATGACTACGGTCGGCCAAGCTGGCGCGAAAATTGGAATCCCCGCCGAAGCGGTGACCACGGCCACGATCTTAAAGTCGATGGGCTACGCCACCGGCCAGTTCGGCAAGAATCACCTTGGCGACCGGAACGAGTTTCTTCCCTGCGTCCACGGCTTCGATGAGTTCTTCGGTTACCTCTATCACCTCGATGCAATGGAAGATCCGGCACATCCCAACTATCCGCAGAATCTGTTGGATGTTGTCGGGCCGCGCAACATGGTCCATTGTTGGGCGACAACTGCGGATGACCCGACCGACATGCCTCGCTGGGGCAAAATCGGGAAGCAGAAAATTGAGGATGCGGGCACGCTCTATCCCAAGCGCATGGAGACCGTGGACGACGAGATTCGCGACATGTCCCTCAATTTCATTGACAAGGCCAAGAAGGACGGCAAGCCGTTTTTCGTCTGGCTCAACCCGACGCGCATGCACATCGTCACCCACTTGTCCCCGAAGTATGAAGCGACGCGGAACTCGGAGAATGGATGGTCGGAAGAAGAAGCCGGCATGGCGCAGTTGGACGACGACATCGGTCTCGTGATGCAGAAGATTAAGGATATCGGCGAGGACGACAACACCATCGTCGTGTTCACAACCGATAACGGCACCGAAGTCTTTACCTGGCCCGATGGTGGCCAAACGCCGTTCGCCCAATCCAAGGGAACAGTCCTCGAGGGGGGCTTCCGCGTGCCCTGCATCCTTCGCTGGCCCGGTCATGTACCGGCGGACTCAGTGCAGAATGGCATCTTCTCCGGCCTGGACTGGCTGCCGACGTTCGTTGCCGCGGCGGGCAATCCGAATATCACGGAGGAGCTGCTGAAGGGCAAAACGATTGGTGACCGGACCTACAAGAACCATTTGGATGGCTACAACCAGATGGACGCCATCACAGGCAAAGGGCCGTCCGCGCGTCATGAAATCTTCTACCTCGGCGAAAGCACGGTTGGCGCGGTCCGCATTGACGACTACAAGTTCCGCTTCATCGACCAACCCCAAGGCTGGCTCGGTGAAAAGACACATCCCGACGTGCCTTACATCACGAACTTGCGTCTCGATCCGTTTGAGCGCACTGGCTGGCCCAATAACGGCACGAAAGAGGGTGGGCAGCAGTACTTCGATTGGTTCAAATATCAATTCTGGCGCTTCGTCTTCGTCCAGCAGCTAGTTGCCAAGGAACTCCAGACCTTCCTCGATTACCCGCCGATGCAGCGGGGCGCGAGTTTCAATCTTGACGCAGTCAAAGCGGAGATGTCGAAAAGGATGGCTCAGGCAGCGGCGGCGTCCAAGGGGCCCAGCGACTGACGGGGAACGACCTTCACACTCTGCATATGCGGCTTTGGCATCTTCATCTGTTAAGCCACCGACGAACATCATCGTGATCGTGAGTGACGACGTTGGTTGGTTTCAACATATGCAAACAAGTTTTACGTGCGCGAGTTCTGGCGCTTCGTCGTCGTCCAGGAAGTCGTAATCTCGCGGTCGACTATCCTCCCTTGCAGAAGTCAGCCTCCTTCAACCTGGATCAAGTTAAGCAACAAATCCAGGAGATGTTGAAAGCTCACGAGGCTCAATAGCTGGACTTGATCGCCGTTCCCGGTCAAAGTGCAGAGGCACTGCGACTGGGACGGCGATACGTTGCGTGGGTGGCATTGCATTGAGCACAACAGGTGGAATCTCGTTCTTCGCGCCCCTCGGCTGGCCACCTCCGCAACAGCCGATTCAGCGACTGGTCGTGCTCCTCATCTTCTTGTTCCCACCGTTGATCGCAACTGCGCATGCACAAGAAACCGTTCAATTCTTGCCGGAAGTTGACGCCCATCTTAAGCTGAATTCCAGATTCCACTCTTACCTGGAAGCCAAACAAGACCAGGATGGCGGTGACCCGATACAGGCAGGGATAGGCCCAAGCCTGCAGCTGTATCTGAAGCCCCTGGTCAGACTCAAGGAAGTGACTGAATTTGACTTGGACGATGCGAAGCCGAGATTCCTGGTCCTCGAGGCCGGCTATCGCTATCTTGCCGCGCCGGATACTCCGTCAACGAATCGGATCCTGACGGCTTTGACGATCAATCTTCCGGCTGGAAAGGGGATTCACGTTTCTGACCGTAGCCGTGCCGACCTCGACTGGCAGAACGGCGCTTTTTCCTGGCGTTATCGGAACAAATTGACAGTTGAACGGACTTTTTCCGCCCGCTCCTATCACTTCATACCCTACCTTGCCGCCGAACCCTTTTACGAAAGCCAGTACAAGAAATGGAGCACCACAGCTCTTTATGCCGGCTGCATATTTCCCGTGGGCTCGCATATTGAGTTCAACCCTTACTACGAGAACGAGAATAACACAGGAAAGCACCCAAACGATCCGAAGACTGCGGTTGGGTTAGCCGTGTTCCTCTTCTTTTCCGTTGCAAAGAAATAAACCTAGACTCATCCGCATCCCTGCAAGGGAACGATTTCCACGCAGGTTATTGCATTCCGATTCTGGATCGGATCCTTCGACGCTGTTTGCGGAAGCAGATTGATGAGAGGGCTAGAGGGGAGCAAGACGGATATGCCGGCTTGCGCCGGCATGCGTCTGCGACAACCACGGCCTGAGTTAGCTAGTGATGGCGTTGGCGGCCTGGTCGTTCTCGATCAGCGGACGAAACGCGTTGATGAGGTTTTCGACCTGCAGCTTTTTGCAAGCGGAGGAGATCAAACTTCCGCGTGATCTCGTTCAGCTCCGTCATGGCTTGTTCGTAGGCGATGCGATAGGGATCCATGTTTATCTTTCTCCACTTGGCGAAGTGTAGCATTGAAAAACAGCGTCAGAACGAAGGTACGGCGTGGGTATCCATCCTAAAGTAATGGATGGAATTTCCCAGGAGCGCCGGACCGCAAGCATTCCGGAACCAAGGGCTTGCAGCAGGATTAATCACGGGCTGCAGTGGAATCGGCGCACCGCAGCCCGTGACTCTAGCCACCCCCCAACCTTCTTTTCCGGGTCTTGCCGGCTAGACACCTGAGCAGTTTTGTTGAACGCTGTGTTCAGAGCCTGATTAATTGATATTCATCGTATCCGGAGTTTTGCGTGGAAGAAGAAGATCTGTGCCGTACAGCCAGTAACGGAAGTTTTCCGGGTTGAATTGCAGCGGGCAGGGGAGCTTGGATGAAAGTCTCGATTCGGGCTGCGACGCCGGACGACGCAGGCGCGATTGCGCATGTGCACGTAGAGAGCTGGCGGACGACCTATGCCGGCATTATGCCAGATAGCGTATCTGGCCAGCCTGGATGAGACGCTGCGCTCGAAACTGTGGAGCGAGTGGCTGAGCGGAGAAACGCTGGTGCGAGTAGCCGAGATGCACGGATGTGTAGTGGGCTTCGCGCATGGAGGGCGAAATCGCGAGGCGGTGGCAGACATGCGATGCGGAACTGTACTCGATCTATTTGCTAAAGGAAGCGCAAAACCGGGGAATCGGCGCGGCACTGCTGCAGGCGATGGCAACGGCGCTGGCGGAGCGCAACTTCAAGAGCATGGCGGTGTGGGTGCTGGAGCAGAACCGCTCCCGCGGATTTTATGAAAAGTCGGGAGCGCATCTGGCGACGTCGAGGGTGATTGAGGTGGGCGGCGCAAAGCTGATGGAGGTCGCTTACGCCTGGGCCGATCTGAAGGCGCTGACGACGCTGGCATAGCGTGTGACGGCCAGGCGGATCTGGCCGCAAGAGATGCGCATCGTATCCGGCGCAATCCAATCCGGGTAGATGTGGAAGGAAAGTTCGGACAAATCTGAAGACCGGTCATAAAAGCCGAAGGCCGGATTTTGCACCCAGCCCTCGCTTCTGTCTGCTAGATTCTGCCGAAATCCGGTGGCTTACAGAGGCTGAACGTCCGCAGCCTGCCAGCCCTTGGGCCCCTTCACCACGTTGAACTGCACGGCTTGGCCTTCCTGCAGACTCTTAAATCCACTTGAGTTGATCGCAGAGTAGTGCACGAATACGTCCTCGCCGTTCTGGCGCGAGATGAAGCCAAAACCTTTCGCGTCATTGAACCACTTCACAGTACCTTGTTCCATTTTTTTCGTGTTTCCTGGTATTGAATTGCGCTGGATGAATCGGAGCGACCACTGGCAGAATCTTGCTTGTTTGGGCGAGCTACTGCACACGCCCGGTTCGACTCTAACGCTACACCAAGTGTACCATTCCACCGCAAATTTTCCGACGTAATTTGCCCTGTATTTGGCTGGCCATTCGGTGCCGTCTTGATGCGATATCTACTTAAAATGAGCGACTTACTAGCGACACATTCGCTGTGATAGGGTGAAGGGTCGCCATGCCCAAGGATCTTGTCCCCGACCTGCTGGCCCGCGCTACCGAAGTGCTGGAGCGGGAGTTTTGCGGCACTGCCGGACTTTGAAACGGCGCGACGGAGCGATGCCGATGTCGGGGCGATGGCCGCAGTGCTGGAGGAGACGGCGCGGCGGCTGGGAGACAACTATCCCTACTTTCATCCGCTCTATGCCGGGCAGATGCTGAAGCCGCCGCATCCGGTGGCGCGGGCGGCGTATGCGCTGGCGATGACGATCAATCCGAACAACCACGCGCGGGATGGGGGCCGGGCCAGCTCTGCCATGGAGATTGAGGCCGTGGCGGAGATTGCAGGGATGTTCGGGTGGAGCGAATACCTGGGGCATCTGACCTCGGGCGGGACGATGGCGAACCTGGAGGCGCTGTGGGTGGCGGGACAGATGGCGCCGGGCAGACGGATTGTGGCGTCAGAGCAGGCGCACTATACGCACCAGCGCATTTCTGCCGTTCTGAAGCTTGAGTATGCGGCGGTTGCGGCGGATGGGCGCGGGCGGATGAGGCTGGATGCGCTGGAAGCTGAACTGCGCAAAGGCGATGTGGGCACGGTGGTGGTGACGCTGGGCACGACGGCGATCGGCGCAGTGGATCCCCTGCCGGAGATTCTGGCGCTGCGGGAGCGCTATGGGTTCCGGGTGCATGTGGATGCGGCGTATGGCGGGTATTTCAAGCTGATTGAGGATGCGCTGGATGAACCGGCGCGGCGGGCGTACGCGGCGATCGGACAGGCGGATTCGATCGTGATCGATCCGCACAAGCATGGGCTGCAGCCTTATGGGTGCGGGTGCGTGCTGTTTCGGGACCCGGGCGTGGGGCGGTTCTACAAGCATGATTCGCCGTATACGTACTTCACTTCAAAGGAGTTGCACCTGGGCGAGATCAGCCTGGAGTGCTCGCGCGCCGGGGCGGCGGCGGTGGCTTTGTGGGCGACGCAGAGGCTGTTGCCGCTGAAGCCGGGCGGCGAGTTTGCCCTGGGGCTGGCCGCCGGGCGGCGGGCGGCGCTGGAACTGGACCGGCGGCTGCGGGCGGATGAGCGGTTTGAGGCACTGACGGCGGGCGGGCCGGAACTGGATATCGTGGTTTGGAAGATGAAGGCTGCAACGGCAGAGATGTCGTCGGAGCGAGGACAATCGATTTTTTCGGCGTGTGCGGCACGCAATCTGCATCTGGCGCTAGTACAATTGCCGCAATTCTGGTTTGGACCGGCCGGTGATGCGAGCACGGTCGAAGGGCATGTGACCTGCCTGCGGTCGGTGCTGATGAAGCCGGAACACGAGGCGTGGCTGGACCGCATCTGGAATGAGTTGAGCGCGGCTTGTGCGGAAGTGCAGGGGTAGAAATGGCGGAGTCAGCTGACATCTGACGTCAGAATTGAAAACGTTCTCATTCGGGCTGGGGAGTGCGCGGTGACGGTGCTTCCCCGGTTTGGAGGGAAGATCGCGTCGATCCGGATTGGCGGACGGGAGCTGCTGCAGACGCCGCTGGCGCCGATCGCGCCGCGGACCCGGACGATGGCGTTTGACGCAGGCGATGCGAGTGGGTGGGATGAGTGTTTGCCTTCGGTGGCCGCGTGCACGGTGGAGACGGAGGCAGGCGTCGCTGAGATTCCGGACCATGGGGACTTGTGGCGAGTCGAGTGGACTGCAGAGATAGGGATCAGGACCAGGATCAGGCCCGACGCGGCTCGACGTATGCGATGGGGATTGTTTTTCGTTGCCGCTGGGTTGGAGCGGACGTTGGAGCTTGACTGAGACTGGCAGACGGTTGGCAGCTTGAGGCTCGATTATCAAGTTGACCAACACGAGCTCCGAAGGCAGTTCCGTGGTCGTGGGCGGCGCATCCTTTGTTTGCGGTCGAAGAAGGCGATCGGATTGTACTGCCGGAGTCGATCAAGTCGCTGCGGCTGGAAGGTTCGGGCGGCGGACGGCTTGGCAAGGGCGGAGACTCTGTTGCGTGGCCGATGGCCCGGCTGGCGGACGGCAGCACAGTGGACCTGACTGTTGCGCAGGCGCCAGGCTCGGGGATTGGCGACAAGCTTTTTGCCGGACCGCTTGAGCGCATCGGAGAACTGGTGTGCGCTGGAGCGGCCTTCGGCGGGTGTGCGCATCCGCGTCAAGTTTGATGCGGCGGCAACACCATATTTGGGCTTGTGGATCTGCTACGGGGGATGGCCGGAGAGGCCAGGACCGAAGCAGATGTGTGTTGCGCTGGAACCCGCGACGGCGCCGGTTGATTCGCTGGCTGTGACCGGACCGTGGTCGCGCGTGCTTGAGCCGGGCGACTGTTTCAGCTGGCCGATGGCAGTTGAAATCGAACGAATCGAGAGATGAACGACAATGCATGATCCTGAAGTTTTGCGTTCCTTGCATTTGAGCCGTTTCAAGAGTGAACCGGAGATCTTTGCTGCTCCGGGACGCGTGAACCTGATTGGCGAGCACACGGATTATGCCGAGGGATTTGTGATGCCCGCGGCGATTGATTTCGCCACGCTGGCGGGATCTCTCCGCGCAACGATGGGAAGATCGTCATCTACTCGGAAAATTTCAAGGAAGAGCGCACGTTTGATGCGGCAGCGCTGCCAAGGACAGGCAGCAAAGACTGGAGCGATTATCCGCTGGGCGTGATGGAGATTCTGGCGGACGAGATTCTGGCAGACGACGGGCATCGGATTCCGGGCTTCAGTTTGAGTCTGTTGGGAGATGTGCCCCTGGGATCGGGACTGTCGAGTTCGGCTGCGGTTGAAGTCGCAACGGCGCTGGCGGTGACATCGTCTGCTGGGCGTCGAATTATCCGCGGCCGCAGCTCGCGCGGTCTGTGCCAGCGCGCGGAGAACGAGTTTGTCGGCGCGAATTGCGGCATCATGGATCAGTTCATTTCAGCGAATGGCGCGGAGGATCATGCGCTGCTGCTGGATTGCCGCGACTTGAGCTTCAAGCTGGCGCCGATTCCATCGAATGTGGCGCTGGTGATTGCGAACACGATGGTGAAGCACTCGGTGGCGGGCGGCGAATACACAACGCGACGTGCCGAAGTGGAGGAAGCGGCAGCAGTGATTGCGCGGCACCGGCCGGAGGTGCGCTTCCTGCGCGATGCAACGGTGGAAGACCTGCGGAAGTGGGGCGCGGAGATGAGCCCGAATGCTGCTGAAGCGCGCGCGACACGTGATCACGGAGAATACGCGCACGGTTGCCGCGGCAGATGCGTTGATTCATCGCGATCTGAAGGAACTGGGACGGCTGATGGCCGAGGCGCATGTGAGCTACAGCGTGGATTTTGAAGCCAGCTGCGTGGAGGCCGACACGATGGTAACGCTGGCACATGATTTGCCCGGGCTGATCGGAGCGCGGCTGACCGGAGGCGGATTCGGCGGATGCACCATCAACCTGGTGGAGCAGGGTAAAGCCAAGGAATTCGCAGAAGGCGTTGGCTGCAAGTTACGCTACCGAAACGGGAATTGTTCCGCAGATTCACATCTGCCACGCGTCAAGCGGAGCGCACAGGGTGGTTGCAAGTCTCTCGCACTAAAGGGGAGGGAGGTTTTCGCGATCGCAGGCTCGGTGCATCTTACTTACCGTGAGGTGGAAGACCGGGTCTCTGAAGTCACCCCTATTCTCATTCCACCTCTATTACCAAAACGATTTTCCTTGTTAGAATCTTTCACAGGTTTCCAAAGTAGTAGTACCCATATATGACCGCGACGGGGATTTTCTGACCCCATCCGGCTTTTTGAGATTTTCGATTTCACGTTGCAGGCATTTGCGAGCGCCGCAGAGAGATGTACAGAATGCAGCAGAATTCAACCAAACCCTTCTCCTACGAAACAACCCCAACGAATGGACTGGTCGCGTACTTCTCCATGGAGATCGCGATCGACCGCGCGATGCCCACATACTCCGGCGGCCTGGGAATGCTGGCGGGCGACACGCTGCGTTCCGCGGCGGATCTCGGTGTGCCGCTGGTCGCATTCTCGCTGCTGCATCGCAAGGGATATTTTCAGCAGCATCTGAGCCCAGACGGCGACCAGACGGAAGAAGTGCAGCCGTGGAATCCGTCGGACTTCTGCACGGAAGAAGCTGCGCGCATCAACGGTCTCAGTGGAAGGCCGCGATGTAACGGTGCGTGCATGGCGCTATGACCTGCAGGGCCGCTACGGGCACGTCGTTCCGATTTATCTGCTCGACACCGATCTCGATGGCAACTCGGGCTGGGATCGCGGGCTGACGGATCACCTGTACGGCGGCGACACGAATTACCGGTTGCAGCAGGAGATTGTGCTGGGACTGGGCGGCGCGCGCATGGCGAATGCTCTTGGATTGCGCGTGAATGTGTACCACATGAACGAAGGGCACGCGGCGCTGCTGACGCTGGCGCTGCTGGAGAGCGAGATGGGCGGCGGTCCGCTGAATTCGCCGACCGAGGCCGACATTCTGCAGGTGCGCAACAAGTGCGTATTTACGACGCATACGCCGGTGCCGGCAGGGCACGACCGCTTCTCAACCGAGCAGGCGATCAGGATTCTTGGCGGCGAAAGAACGGCGCGGCTGGAGAAGCTTGGCTGTTTTCGAGAGCGGCTTGCTGAACATGACGCTGCTGGCGCTGCGTTTTTCGCGCTATGCGAACGGCGTGGCGATGCAGCACGGCAAAGTTTCGCGCGCGATGTTCCCGCAGTATCAGATCGATTCGATCACCAATGGAGTGCATGCGCCGACGTGGATCTCGGAGCCGGTGCAGCAGATGCTCGACGTGCAGATTCCGGCGTGGCGGCGCGACAACCTGTACTCTGCGCAATGCGATCGACCTGCCGGAGCAGGAGATGCTGAATGCGCATCGCGCGCGCGAAGGAAGCGCTGCTGACCGAGGTGGCTACGCGGACCGGGCTGGTGCTGAATCCGAATGTGCTGACGCTGGGATTTGCGCGGCGCGCCGCGACGTACAAGCGCGCGAACCTGATGTTTGCCGATCCGGAACGCTTGCTGAAGATTGCAGCGCAGGCAGGCGGCCTGCAGATTCTGTATGCGGGCAAGGCGCATCCGGCAGACGAACCGGGAAAGGCGCTGATCCACGGTGTGATTGAGACGCGCGCGAAAATTGTCGAATGACATGCTGCGGATTGTGTATCTCGAAAACTACGCGTGGGATCTGGGAGCGCTGCTGACGGCGGGAGTGGATGTGTGGGTGAACACGCCGCGGCGTCCGTATGAGGCTTCAGGCACCAGCGGGATGAAAGCTGCGCTGAACGGCGTGCCCAGCCTGTCGATTCTGGACGGATGGTGGATTGAGGGCTGCATTGAGGGCGTGACCGGCTGGGCGATTGAAGACGGCGCGAACGATACGGAAGAAGTCGAGAACCTCTACAAGAAGCTGGAGAATGCAGTGGTGCCGCTGTACCGGAGCGACGCCGGAAAAGTGGGCGCGGATGATGCGGACGACGCTGGCGTTCAACGGATCGTACTTCAATACCAATCGCATGGTGAAACAGTACACGCGCAATGCGTATTATCCGATGAAGCTGATTGAGACCGCAGCGAAGACCGAGGAGACGTCGCCGTCGTATGCGATGAAATAGCAACCGCACCTGGGAGTCGGCACGAAGGCTTCAAAACGAAAGCCCCACGCTTATTGAAGGCGTGGGGCTTTTGTTCTTCCTGGGTTGGGACTGGGCTCGGCTCTTGAAGAATGCTCCGAAGTGATGTCCGGTGGATTGCCGGACACCGCGACGGGTTAGGCGACCGCGAGGCCCAGAGCGCGGTTGATGCGACTCTGGATCGGATCGAGGATTGCTTCAGGCATAGGCGAGAACGCGGCTGGAATGACCGGTTCGGCCATCGGCACGGCGTGGAATACAGGTTGCACAAATTCGGGTTCGCGCTCCATCTGAACCGGTTCTGCGTAGACCGGCTCTTGCTGGCGGAACTCGTAGGTTGACGGTTGAGAGGAACGAAGGAAGGGTTCCAGCGCTCCCAATGCGCCCTCGATCTGTTCTTTGCGGAGCTTGAGCTGTTCGTACTCCTGGAAGATCCGGTCGAGGTCAGAATGCGCTACTTCGAGCGCGGCCAGATACGTTTCGCGATAGCCATGCGAGCCCATGGGTTTCTCCTATGGCATTTTCGAGAGGAGTTTCCGCTCTGTTGTGGGCCCATGTTCTCGATTCGAGGCGTCGAGAATCGCGGAGGGGAGACAGATCTCAAAAAATGCTATGGACGGAAGTCTACCCTTCGGTTACCAAGCTAGGCATTACCCAAAGTATGTACTTCGGCGGACTTTTGTGACAAATGGTGACAGATATCACTGAAAATGGGTCACCCGGAGACCTATGGGACTAGCCATGCTTGATCATTAGGCGCATAGGAAACAGAAGAGCGCCAGAAATGCAGGCGATATCAGCAGAGGGGGCGAATTTCGCTCGAAGTACCTCCGGCGGCGGGCACATAGCATTTCTGGGTGTAGTCCATGACCATGCGATCGGCGTTAAATCGCCAGCCGAGGGTCCGGATGGTGCGCTTCATCCGCTTGATCCAGCCACGGGGCAGGCCGTCGCGGTCGCACTCATAGTAGAGGGGGATCAACTCGGTTGAGAGGACGCGGTAAAGCTCTTCGCCGTCGCGAGTGTCGTGGACGTCCAGGTTGGAGTGGGTGCGGCCTTTGCCGATGGCGAAACCGTTGAGACCATCGTAGGCCTCGGCCCACCAGCCATCGAGCACGGAGAGGTTGAGGCCGCCGTTGAGCACGACCTTCATGCCGCTGGTGCCGGAGGCTTCGAGGGGGCGGCGGGGATTGTTGAGCCAGACATCGACACCCTGGACGAGATGGCGGCCGACGTTGATGTCGTAGTCCTCGATGAAGAGAAATTTGTCGGCGAAGTTTGTGTCTCGCATCATTTCGGCAATCTGCTGCAGGACGCGCTTTCCGGGTTCGTCGTGCGGGATGCGCCTTGCCGGCGAAAAGAAACTGCACGGGACGCTTGGGGTCGTTGACCATCGATGCGAGGCGCTCGATGTCCTTGAGCAGCAGGTTGGCGCGCTTGTAAGTTGCGAATCGGCGCGCAAAGCCGATGGTGAGGGCGTCGGGTGAGAGGACTTTGCCAAAACGCTGGAGCGATGTCGCCGACTCGTTGCGACGCTCAGCCTGCTCGACGGCGCGGTGGCGGGCGAAGTCGAGGAGCTGGGCCTTCAGGCGAGAGGTGAGTTTCCCAGAGCTCGCCGTCGTCGACGTTTTCGATGGCTTCCCAGGTGCTCTTGGAGCCGCTGCGCTGCTGCCAGCCGACGCCGAGATGGCGATCGTAGAGGCGGCACATCTGCGGCGCGAGCCACGACGGGACATGGACGCCGTTGGTGATGTGGCCGATGGGGACGGCGTCTTCGGGACGGCCGGGATAGAGGTCCTTCCACATGGCGCGCGAAACTTCGCCGTGCAGTGAGGAGACGGCGTTGACGCGGCGCGCAAGCTTGAGGCCGAGGACGGTCATGCAGAAAGGCTCGCCTTGATCGCTGGGATGTTCGCGGCCGAAGCCCATGAGATTTTCGTGCGAGATGCCGAGCTGGTCGCGCAGAGGTCCGAGGTGCTCTTCGATGAGGTCGGGATGGAAGCGGTCGTGGCCGGCGGGAACGGGCGTGTGGGTGGTGAAGATGACTTCGCGCGGAATCTGGCTGGCAGCGGCGTAGAAGTCGAGCCCTTCGTCTTCCATGCGTGAGCGGATCGCTTCAAAGACGGCGAAGCCGCTGTGGCCTTCGTTGAGATGCAGGACGCCGGGCGAGATGCCCATGGCCTTCAGCGCGCGGAAGCCGCCGACGCCGAGAAGCAGTTCCTGGCGAATGCGCGTGCGGGAGTCGCCGCCGTAGAGGCGCGAGGTGGTGTCGAGGTCTTCAGGCGCGTTGCCGGGAACGTTGGAGTCGAGAAGGAAGAGATCGCAGCGGCCCACCTTGATTTGCCAGACCTTGGCGCGGATGGCAGCGCCGCGGGTGGCGATTTCAACGATGACGGGCTGGCCATCGAGGCCGATGGCGGGCTGCATGGGGAGCTGCTTGATGTCGGTTTCGAGATACTCTTCGCGCTGCCAGCCTTTTTCGTCGAGGCGCTGGAGGAAGTAGCCCTGGCCGTAGAAGAGGCCGACGCCGACGAGAGGGATGTCGAGGTCGGATGCGCTCTTGATGTGATCGCCGGAGAGCACGCCGAGGCCGCCGGAGTAGATGGGCAGCGACTCGTGCAGGCCGAACTCGGCGGAGAAATAGGCGACGGGGCGGGGGCGAAGCACGCCGGCATTGGCCGCGCCCCAGGTGCGGTCTTCGAGGAGATACTCCTGCTGGCGGCGGTAGACGTAGTTGATGCGGCTGTGCAGGACAAGCTCGGTGGCGCGGCGCTCGATTTCGCTGAGCGGCATTTCGTTGAGCAGGGCGATGGGGTTCTGGTTGAGCTGGCGCCAGCGCACGGGATTCAGATCGCGAAAGAGATCGATGCAGTCGTGATCCCAGCTCCACCAGACGTTGCGGGCGAGGGCCCAGAGCCGCTCCTGCGCGGGGGCGACGAAGCGGTCGAGGGTGCGGGCTTCGCTGACGACGGGGGCGACCTGGTCGGCGGCTTCGGCGAGCATGCGGATTTCGTTGTCGCGGAAGACGCGGGGCTCCTTGGTTTGCACAACGAGGACGCCCTGGAGGATGCCGCGATCGATGAGCGGAACGCCGAGGAAGGAGTGGTACTCCTCTTCGCCGGATTCCTTGAAGTACTTGTAGCGGGGATGGCGGCTGGCGTCGTCGACGGCGACGGGGCGGACCTGCTCGGCGACGAGGCCGGCAAGTCCCTCGTGCAGGGGCATGCGGAGTGCGCCGATGCAGCGGGCGTGGAGACCGAGCGAAGCGGCGAGAACGAGGTTGGAGCGATCGGGCTCAAGCAGATAGGCGGAGCAGACGTCGGTGCGGAATCGCGAGGCGATGAGCGCGACCACGTTCATCAGCGTGTCGGCGGGCTTGCCGCCATCCTGCGTGAGGCTGGTGACTTCATCGAGGGTCAGAACCAGGTTGGCGTCCATCGCTTCAGGAGAAATGCTCATCGATACCTCCGCCCAGTTTTGAATTGCAAATTGGGGAACACGGATGTACTTTGGTCGAGATGGCGTCAGCGCGAAAAGCCGGAGGGCGAAATGTGGTTCAAAAAGAGTTGAAAAAGCCTTTAGGAAATGGCTGAAGAAAAACGATCGCGCGTGAATCTGAATTATTTTGACGATACCACTAGTGCGAGCGTCTTCGCCAACGGAGACGTAGGTTGGGTGGGTCGAGCGGGTTCTGCACAGGTTCCGGTGCACTGAATGTGATGAAGTGAAGAGCCTCCGCCCTCTCGAACCGCTCGGAGTCGACTGCGAGGTTTCGAGACCCACTCATCGCGAAAAATAAAACCGCGATGAATGGGGCACATCCGTCCAGCCTTCTGAAGAGATGAAGAAGGGAGATGAGTGGGGCACTTGCCTTGCTTAGTCGCCGGGGGCTTCTTCGAGTTCGGAGCCGACGCGGTGGAGCTTCATGACGCGCCACTGGAGGCGGTCGAAGAAGAGATAGACGACGGGGGTGGTGAACAGCGTGAGCACCTGCGAGACGAGGAGGCCGCCGACGATGGTGATGCCGAGGGGCTTGCGCAGTTCCGAGCCGACGCCCATGCCGATGGCGAGCGGGAGCCCGCCGAACATGGCGGCGATGGTGGTCATCATGATGGGGCGGAAGCGCAGCAGACACGCCTGATAGATGGCTTCGACGGGCGGCAGTCCGTGATCGCGCTCGGCCTGCAGGGCGAAGTCGATCATCATGATGGCGTTCTTTTTGACGATGCCGATGAGCAGGAGGATGCCGATGAGCGCCATGATGCTGAGGTCGGTTCCCGTGATCAGCAGCGCCAGTATGGCGCCCACGCCGGCCGGGGGCAGCGTGGAGAGAATGGTCAGCGGGTGAATCAGGCTCTCGTAGAGGATGCCGAGGACGATGTAGACGGCGACCAGCGCGGCGAGGATGAGCTAGGGCTCGTTCTTGAGCGAGTCCTGGAAGGCCTGCGCGGTGCCCTGGAATGTGGCGTGGATGGAGCGAGGGCATGCCCATGTCGGCCTGGGCTTTTTCGAGGGCGGTGACGGCGTCGCCGAGCGCCACGTTGGGCGCGAGATTGAAGGTGAGCGTGACGGCCGGATACTGGCCCTGGTGATTGACGGCGAGCGAGGTGCGCTGCTGCTCCCAGTGGGCGATGGCGGAGAGCGGGACCATTGCGCCATTGGCTGGACGGGGTGGGGGCCGCGGCTGGCGCGGCGGCAAGTCTCACCAGCGCATGAGAAAGCTGAGCGTGGAGGAGGATGCCGCCGCAGTTCATTCCGGTAAGCGTTCCGGAGGCGATGGAAGCAGCGGTCGTGGATTCGCCAGTGGCGGCAGCGATGGCCGCGATATTGGTCAGCCACGTTGGCGGTGTTCGAGGTGGTGGCAGTGGATGCGGGGGTGGACGTAGTGGCGGATGTAGTCGACGACGTGGTTGCAGATGTTGTTGCGGATGTAGTCGAGGTGACGAGTTGGCCACCAGATGTTGGAAAGACGGCCGGCGGCAGCGCTGGAGACAGCGGAGGCCGGCACCGGTCGTTGTTGCTGCCGCGGCGGCGGCGGTTGCAGGCGGTTGTAGTGGTGCCGAGAGTGGGAACGGAGGCAGGCCGCGCCGGTGATGGTGCTGGCCTTGATGTAGATGTTGTTGAGCGAGTCGGGACCGAGCTGATATTGGGGATCGACCTCCATGACCACGAAGTACTGGTTGAGGCCGGTGTACATGGTGGAGACCTGGCGCTGGCCGAAGGCGTCGTAGAGCACCTGGTCGATGGTGGATGCGGAGATGCCGAGGCGTGAGGCGGTGTCGCGATCGATGACCAGGGTTGCGGAGAGCCCCTGGTCCTGCTGGTCAGTGGAGGCATCGCGCAGCTCGGGCATGGTGCGCATGCGCGCGAGGAGCTGCGGAGCCCAGGTGTTGAGCTCGTTCAGGTTTTCGTCGGAGAGCGTGTACTGATACTGCGCGTCGCTGCCGCGGCCGCCGATCTGGATGTCCTGCTGAGCCTGGAGGAAGAGTGTGGCGCCGGGAACGCTGGTGAGCTTTCTGCGCAGGCGGTTGACGACCTCGTCGGCGGAGACGTGGCCGGGGCGCTCGCTGAGCGGCTTGAGGGCGATGAACATGTTGCCCACGTTGGTGCCGCCGCCACCGGGACCGCCGCCGCCGACAAAGGCAGTGACGGTATGGACGGCGGGGTCTTCAAGCACCATCTGCGCAAGCTGGTGCTGCTTGTCGCGCATGGCGGGGAAGCTGATGTCCTGCGCGGCGCGGGTGCGGCCGCCGAGGCGGCCCGTGTCCTGCTGCGGGAAGAAGCCCTTGGGGACGATCATGAAGAGATAGATATTGAGGAACGCGCAGCCGATGGCGACGCTGAGCGTGATCCACTGGTGGCGCAGAACCCAGCGCAGCGCCGAGTTGTACTCGTGATGGATCCACTGGAAGGCATTTTCGCGAGATGCGGTAGAGGCGTCCGTGGCGGCTCTCATCGCGCTGCTTGAGAAACTTGGCGCAGAGCATGGGCGTGGTGGTGAGCGAGACGAGCAGCGAGACGGCGATGGCGACGCTGAGAGGTGACGGCGAATTCGCGGAAGAGCTTGCCGACGATGCCGCCCATCAGCAGGATGGGGATGAAGACGGCGATCAGCGAGGTGCTCATCGAGAGCACGGTGAAGCCGATTTCCTTGCGAGCCCTTCATGGCGGCATCGAAGGGCTTCATGCCCTCTTCGAGATAGCGGGTGATGTTTTCGATGACCACGATGGCGTCGTCGACGACGAAGCCGGTGGAGATGGTGAGCGCCATCAGGGAAAGATTGTCGATGGTGTAGCCGAGCAGGTACATCACGCCGAAGGTGCCCACCAGCGAAAGCGGCACGGCGACGGAGGGAATGATGGTGGCCCAGATCTCGCGCAGGAAGAGGAAGACGACGAGCACCACGAGAAGAACGCTGATGATGAGCGTGATTTCGACGTCGTGGACGCTGGAGCGGATGGTGGTGGTGCGGTCGACCGCGACATCCATCTTGATGGTGGGCGGGATTGCGGCCTGAAGCCGCGGCATCTCGTGCAAGACGGCGTCGACGGTATCGATGACGTTGGCGCCGGGGATTTTGAAGATGACGATGAGGATGGCGTCTTTGAGTTTGCCGCTGTGGCCGGCGGAGTTATTGCCGGCAAGACCTGCGGTGTGGATGTCGGAGACGGAATCGGTGACGGTGCCGAGATCGCCGACGCGCACGGGTGCGCCGGTCTGCGTGGTTGTAGCCGACGATGATGGGCGCGTAGTCGCGGGCCTTGAAGATCTGGTCGTTGCCGTCGATCTGCCAGCGGTGCTGGGCATCGTCAAAGCTGCCCTTGGGGCGATTGGCGTTGGCGGCGGAGAGCGCGGTGCGCACAGCTTCGAGGCCGACGCCGTTGTTGCCGAGCTGCATGGGGTTGAGCTCGACGCGCACGGCGGGCTGGGCGCTGCCGCCGACGAAGACCTGGCCGACGCCCTGAATCTGCGCGATTCGTCTGCGCGAGGATCGAGTCGGCCATGTCGTAGATCTGGGGCTTGGGAATGACGTCGGAGGTAAGCGTGAGGATGAGGATTGGCGCTTCGGCCGGGTTGGCCTTGCGGTAGCCGGGATTCTGCGGCAGGTACGACGGCAACTGGCTGCGCGCGGCATTGATGGCGGCCTGCACGTCGCGGGCGGCGGCATCGATGTTGCGATTGAGATCGAACTGGAGAGTGACGGAGGCTGAGCCGAGCGAGCTGGACGACGTCATCTGGTTGACGCCGGCGATGCGGCCAAACTGGCGCTCGAGCGGAGTAGCGACGGCGGAGGCCATGGTCTCAGGGCTGCCACCGGGCAGCCCGGCGCTGACGCCGATGACGGGGAAATCCACGTCGGGCAGCGAGGCCACGGGAAGAATTGAATAGGCGACGGAGCCGGCCAGCAGAAGGGCGAGGCTCAGCAGCGTGGTGGCAACCGGGCGGCGAATGAAAAGCGCGGAGAGATGCATCGTCATCTGCTCAGTCTGCCGACCACGGGTTGTTCATTCGAAGCGAGGGCTGGCCGATGTCGCGCGGCGTCAGCCGAACTGAGCCAGCATGTCGAAGTAGAGATAGATGACCGGCGTGGTGTAGAGGGTGAGCACCTGCGAAAGCAGCAGGCCGCCGACGATGGTGATGCCGAGGGGCTTGCGCAGCTCGGCGCCGACGCCGCCGCCGAGGGCCAGCGGCAGGCCGCCGAGCAGCGCGGCCATGGTGGTCATCATGATGGGGCGGAAGCGCAGCAGGCAGGCCTGGAAGATGGCTTCCTCCGGCGATTTGCCCTGGTTGCGCTCGGCATCGAGGGCGAAGTCGATCATCATGATGGCGTTCTTCTTCACGATGCCGATGAGCAGGATGATGCCGATGAGGGCGATGACGCTGAACTCGGTGCCGGTGAGCATGAGCGCGAGGATGGCGCCCACGCCGGCGGAGGGCAGCGTGGAGATGATGGTGATGGGGTGGATGTAGCTCTCATACAGCACGCCCAGCACGATGTAGACGGTGATGAGCGCGGCGAGGATGAGCAGCGGCTCGTTGGAGAGCGAGGTCTGAAACGCGGCGGCGGTGCCCTGGAAGCTGGCGTTGATGCTGGCGGGCATGCCGATGCGCTGTTCGACCGCGTTGACTGCCTTGACGGCATCGCCGAGCGCTTTGCCGGGCGCGAGATTGAAGCTGATGACGGTGGACGGGAACTGGCCCTGATGGCCGATGGCGAGTTGGGCGCGGGTCTGCTCCCAGTGGGCGATGCATGCTGAGCGGAACCTGGGTGCCGTTGGCTGACTTGCACGTAGAGATTGCTGAGCGTGGCCGGGGTCGGTCTGGAAGTTCGGGCCGACTTCCATCACCACGTGGTACTGGTTCAGCTGCGTGAAGATGGTGGAGACCTGGCGCTGGCCGAAGGCGTCGTAGAGCGTGTTGTCGACGTCGGCCATGGCGATGCCGAGGCGGGCGGCGGTGTCGCGGTCGATGACAAGCGTTGCGCCCAGGCCCTGGTCCTGCAGGTCGCTGGCGACGTCGGTGACGACGTGCTCCTTGCTCAGCTCCTGCGACCATCTTGCGGGTGTAGGTGGCGAGCTCGGCTGAGTTGGGATCTTCGAGCGAGTACTGAAACTGCGTGCGGCTGACGCGGTCTTCGACGGTGAGGTCCTGCAGCGGCTGGAGGAAAAGCTGGATGCCGTCGACGTCGGCCACCTTGCGGCTGCAGGCGGCGAATGACTTCAGAGGCGGAGATCTTGCGCTGATCCGAGCGGCTTGAGATTGATCTGGATGCGGCCGGAGTTGAGCGTGGTGTTGGTGCCGTCGACGCCGATGAAGGAGGAGACGTTGTCGACGGCGTGATCCTGGAGAACGATGTCGACCAGCCTCTGCTGGCGCTGCGCCATGTTGGCGAAGCTGACGGTCTGCGGCGCTTCGCTGATGCCGAGGATGACGCCGGTGTCCTGCACGGGGAAGAAGCCCTTGGGCACGACGATGAAGAGCAGGACCGTCGCGACCAGCGTGGCGATGGTGACCAGCAGGGTGATGAAGCGGTGGCGCAGGACCACCTGCAACGAGCGTCGCCGTAGGCAGGCGATGACGGAGTTGAAGACCTTTTCTGACCAGCGATAGAAGCGCGGTCTGCTCGGGCTCGGGCTTGTGCCTGAGGATGCGCGAGCACATCATCGGCGTCAGGGTGAGCGAGACCACGGCGGAGACGAGGATGGTGACGGCGAGGGTGATGGCGAACTCGCGGAAGAGGCGGCCGACGACGTCGCCCATGAAGAGCAGCGGGATGAGCACGGCGATGAGCGAGACGGTCAGCGAGATGATGGTGAAGCCGATCTGCTCGCAGCCTTTGAGCGCGGCGCGCATCGGGCGTCTCGCCCTCTTCGATGTAGCGGGAGATGTTCTCGATCATCACGATGGCGTCGTCGACGACGAAGCCGGTGGAGATGGTGAGCGCCATGAGCGTGAGGTTGTTGAGGCTAGTAGCCCAGCAGGTACATCACGCCGAAGGTGCCGACGATGGAGAGCGGCACGGCGACCGAAGGGATGATGGTGGCGGCGAGGTTGCGCAGGAAGAGGAAGATGACCATGACCACCAGCGCGACGGTGAGCATCAGCTCGAATTCGACATCTTTGACGGAGGCGCGGATGGTGGTGGTGCGGTCGGTGAGGACGTGGACCTGAACGCTCGCCGGCAGGCTGGTTTGCAGCTGCGGCAGCAGCTTGTTGATGCGGTCGACGACGGCGATGATGTTGGCGCCGGGCTGGCGCTGAATGTTGACGATGACGGCGGGCTGGCGATTCATCCATGCGGCCTGCTGCGAGTTTTCGGCCGCATCGACGACGGTGGCCACGTCGGAGGTGCGGACGGGCGGCGCCGTTGCGATAGGCGACGATGACGGGCATGTAGTCGGCGCTGGAGAGCAGCTGGTCGTTGGCGTTGATGGTGTAGGACTGGCGCGAGCCGTTGAGGGTGCCCTTGGCCTGGTCGACGTTGGCGGCGGCGAGGGCGGTGCGCAGGTCTTCAAGGCTGAGGTTGTAGGCGGCGAGCTGCGCGGGATTGGCCTGCATGCGAACGGATGGCTTTTGTCCGCCGGCGATGGAGACGAGGCCGACGCCGGTGACCTGGGAGATTTTCTGCGCGAGGTTGGTGTCGGCGGCGTCTTCGATCTTGTCGAGCGGCAGCGTGTCGGAGGTCAGCGCCAGCGTCATGATCGGCGCGTCGGCGGGGTTGACCTTGCTGTAGATGGGCGGGTTGGGCAGGTCGGTGGGCAGGAAGCTGTTGGCGGCGTTGATGGCCGCCTGGACTTCCTGCTCGGCGACGTCGATGTCCTCGTCGAGATTGAACTCGAGGGTGATGACCGAGCCGCCGCCGGAGCTGACGGAGGTCATCTGCTTGAGGCCGGGCATCTGGCCGAACTGGCGTTCGAGCGGCGCGGTGACCGACGAGGACATGACGTCGGGGCCGGCGCCGGGATAGAAGGTGAGCACCTGGATGATGGGGTAGTCCACCTCCGGCAGCGCGGAGACCGGCAACTGCGGTATAGCCCACGATAGCCCGCGAGCATGATGGCCGCCATCAGCAGCGAGGTGGCCATGGGGCGCAGAATGAATGGCCGGGATGGACTGAGACTCACTGCTGCCTCGGGGTTGTGCTTGCGGATTCTGACCGTGATGGCCGGAGTTTGCAGGTTGGCCGGAACCTGAGGCTGCGGGTTGACCTGTTGTCTGCCCAGCCTGACTCTGCCGCTGGTGGGCTGCGGCCACGGTTACGGGCTGGCCGGGACGCAGGCGATCGGCGCCATCGACGACGACCCTGGTCCCGGGTGCGGGACCGCTGTCGAGGATGGTGTTCTGCCCTTCGGCCAGCGCCACCTTGACGGGCTGCATCTGCGAGACCTGACCGCCTTTGCCGTCGTCGTTAATGACCCAGACGAAGAGGGAGCCGTTCAACCCGGTCTGAATGGCGGCCGAGGGAACAACCAATGCGTCGGGCCGGTTTTCCATGCATCAGGTGGACGTTGACGAACTGGTTGGGAAAGAGGATGGAGTCCTTGTTGTCGAAGACAGCCTTGAGCTTGCCGGTTCCCGTTGTGGTGTCGATCTGGTTGTCGGCGGTGAGGAGGCTGCCGCTGGTCAGCCGCTGCGTGTCGCTGCGGTCGTAGGCGTCGACGGGCATGCGCTTGTCGGAAGCGAGACGCTGGAGCACCTGGCGGCAACTGGCTCTCAGGCAGTGTGAAGTAGACGGCGATGGGTTTGAGCTGGTTGATGATGACGAGATTGGTGGAATTGGCAGAGATGATGTTGCCGGGATCGACGAGGCGCAGGCCGATCTTGCCGTTGATGGGCGACTTGATATAGCACCAGTCCAACTGCAACTGGGCGGTTTCGATGGCCGCGTTGTCGGACTGGATTGCGCCCTTGATACTGGCCCTGCTGGGCTTCGTTGGCATCAAGTGTCTCTTTGGAGACGACGCCCGCGGCGATAGAGGGCCTTGTAGCGATTGAACTCCGCCTGCGCATTCTTGAGCAGGGCCTGGTCATGCGCCAGTGTGCCTTTGGCCTGGTCGAGCGCCGCCTGGTAAGGCTTGGGGTCGATCACCATGATGGTTTCGCCCTGTTTCACTTCCTGGCCTTCAGTGAATTTGACCGGAAGCAGCTCGCCATTGACGCGGGCCTTGACGGTGACGCTGTTATAGGGGGTCACGGTGCCGAGGCCGGTGAGATAGATGGGCATCGGCTTCTGCTCGGCGGGAACAACCTGCACCGGGACAGGGCGACCCAGCAGTGCCGCGGCCTGGTTGGCGGTGTTGGCCGCGGTCTTCTGCTTGTTCTGGTAGACACGCCAGACAATAAGACCCACCGCAGCGGCCAGAACGAGATAGACGACAACCCGCACCCAGGGGTTCTTGCGGCCGGGAGGTTGCGATTCGCTGGTTTTGGGCAAATAAGTCTCAGTGGCGTCTTGAATTGGCATGATTTGGTTTCCCGTCAATCGTCTTTGAATCGAGATAAATTGCCGGCGGCTTTGACTCCTTGAAAGAGCTCAATCGAGGAGAGTTTTACCGCAGCGGCACTTCTGATAGGGACGGAAATGTATTATGAAAGGTTTCCTGAGTATCTGGCGTTTCCGGTGGTGAACGAATGCCGGCCGGCGTCGGAAACAGGTCGCAGCCATTGTAACGAACCGGAGCCACTCATGGCCGGCAAGGCGGTTCCCCGTGATCGTTAGACGAATTGGCGTTAAGCTGGGAGAGTTTCCTTGAGGGAAGGCGTCTCCGCCGGGCCGTTTCAGTTCCGGCCCAGAGGTTGACCTGCAGTTCCACGCGCTTGAGAGAATGACTGTTAGAGCAGCTCGAAATTCCCCGCATACTGAGATTCCCTTGCTGAAAAATGAAGCCTCGGCGGGTCCAGAACCCGTCCTACTAAGTGGTGCCAGGAAGCATAAAATCGAGGCGCGCTGCACTCGAATGCGCGTCATCGTCTAACATTGTCTGTTTGAGTTGTTAACGTTGCAAGGGAAAGGGCGGCTCGGAGCCGTTCGGACCCGGATTCTATTGAGCCGCTGTTTGCCTTGACCGGTCCGCCTGCAGTACCGTTGGCGCCCCATCTCTCATACGTCACGCTGTTGACGGGCAAATCGCCTCAGGAGCGAGTACCAGCCCTATGATGTGGATTGTTCGGCTTGCACTTCGGCGGCCGTACACGTTTGCCGTCTTTGCGCTCTTGATCTTGATTCTTGGCGCGTACAGCATTGCGTCGATGCCGACGGATATTTTTCCGAACATCGACATTCCTGTGGTGACGGTGGTGTGGAACTACACCGGCCTGTCGGCGCAGGAGATGTCGACGCGCATCGTCTTCAACAGCGAGCGCGGCATGACCACGACGGTCAACGATATTGAGCACATCGAGTCGCAGTCGCTGAACGGCATCGGCATCATCAAGATCTTCTTTCAGCCGCACGTGAATATCGGCAACGCGGTGGCGCAGGTGACGGCCATCTGCCAGGTGCAGTTGCGATCGCTTCCGCCGGGGACTACGCCGCCCTTCATCATCCAGTACAACGCATCGAGCGTGCCGGTGCTGATGCTGGGACTCTCCGGACACGGGCTGAACGAACAGCAGTTGATCGACCTGGGCACCAACACCATCCGCACCCAGCTGGCCACGGTCGAGGGCGCGCAGACGCCATTCCCCTACGGCGGAAAGCAGCGCCAGATCCAGGTGGATATCGATCCCAAGGCGCTGCAGGCCAAGGGACTTTCGCCTGCCGATGTGGTGAACGCGGTCTCAGCGCAGAACCTGATTGTGCCGTCGGGCACGATGAAGATGGACCGCTTCGAGTATGCGATTGAGACCAACTCGGCGCCGTCGATCGTGGATCAATTGAACAATCTCCCCATCCGGACGGCGAATGGCGCCATGATCTATGTGCGCGACGTGGCCCACGTGCGCGACGGCAACCCGCCGCAGACCAATATTGTTCGCGTGGATGGCCAGCGCGCCGCATTGATGAGCATCATGAAGACCGGCTCGGCTTCCACGCTGCGACATCATCAAGGATGTGCGCGCGATCATTGACAGCCCCAGCATGAAGGGCCAGCTGCCGCCGCAACTGCAGATCAATGCCCTCTCAGACCAGGGCATCTTTGTGCGCGGCGCCATCAGCGGCGTGGTGCGCGAGGCGATGATCGCAGCCTGCCTGACGGCCGTGATGATCCTGGTCTTCCTGGGCAGCTGGCGCTCGACGCTGATCATCGCGGTCTCGATTCCGCTGTCGATTCTCTGTTCGATCACGATGCTGTCGCTGCTGCACGAGACGATCAACATCATGACGCTGGGCGGCCTGGCGCTGGCGGTCGGCATCCTGGTGGACGACGCGACGGTCGAAATCGAAAACATCAATCGCAATCTGGAAGCAGGGCAAGGAGATTGAGCAGGCGATTCTGGACGGCGCGGCGCAGATTGCCACGCCGGCGCTGGTTTCGACGCTGGCCATCTGCATCGTGTTCGTGCCGATGTTCCTGCTGAGCGGCGTGGCGCGCTACCTGTTTGTGCCGCTGGCCGAGGCGGTGGTGTTTGCCATGCTGGCCAGCTACCTGCTTTCGCGTACCGTTGTGCCGACGATGGCGAAGTATCTGCTGCATGAGCACGACGAGCGCAGAGGCAGCAAGGAAGACGCATAGCCGCAATCCGTTTGTGCGCTTCCAGAGCGGATTTGAAGCGGCATTCACGCAGATTCCGCAACGGGTATGTGCGGCTGCTGACGCTGTGCGTGGATTATGCGCGAGTGTTTCTGATCATTTTCGTAGTCTTTGCGCTCGGCTCAGTGGCGCTGCTGGCGCCGTGGCTGGGGCAGGACTTCTTTCCCGCGGTGGATGCGGGGCAGTTCAAGATTCACGTGCGCGCGCGCACCGGAACGCGCATTGAAGAGACGGCTGCCCTGTGCGATCACATCGACGCCACGATTCGCGAGCACATTCCGCCGAACGAGGTGGTCACGATTGTCGACAACATCGGGCTGCCCTACTCGGGGTTGAATCTGTCCTACTCGACCTCGGCGCCGATCGGGCCGGCGGATGCGGATATCCAGGTGCAGCTGACGCCCAAGCATCATCCGACCGACGAATATGTGCGAGGAGCTGCGCGGCGTGCTGGCGCGCGAGTATCCCGGCGTGACGTTCTACGTGCTGCCGGTGGATATCGTGACGCAGATTCTGAACTTCGGACTTTCGGCGCCGATCGATATTCAGATCGTCGGGCCGAATCTCTATGGCAACCGCGCGCTTGCGGAAAAGATGCTGAACGAAGTCCGGTATGTGCCGGGGGCGACGGATGCGCGCATTCAGCAGCCATTCGATTATCCGAACATGACCGTGAATGTGGACCGCACGCGCGCGCAGGCGATCGGCTTGACGCAGCAGAATGTGGCGCAGAGCCTGCTGGTTGCGCTGAGCGGCAGCTTCCAGACCACGCCGAGCTTCTATCTCGATCCGCGCAACGGCGTCAGCTACAACGTCGCGATGCAGGCGCCGCAATACAGGCTGGATTCGATGTCGGCGCTGCAGAGCCTGCCGGTGACGAGCTCGAGCGGCACGCGATCAGCCTACCGGTGGGCCGACACCGGCAAGCACCGGGCCAGGCCCAGCACCGCTTGCGACGAACGCTCCGGGAGCGCCCCAGCCGCCCGTGCAGGTGCTGGGCAATCTGGCGCAGTTCCAGCCGGGCGCGGAACTGGGCACGGTGAGCCACTACGATGTGCAGCCGGTGCTCGATATCTATGCCAACGTCGACGGCACCGACCTGGGCACCGTGACGCGGGCGATGGAAAAGATCATAGGCAAAATATGAGAAGCACCTGCCGCGCGGGTCGCACTTCATTCTGCGCGGGCAGAGCGAGACGATGAAGGCTTCCTACATCGGACTGCTGGGCGGCCTGGCCTTCTCGATCCTGCTCGTCTACCTGCTGATCGTGGTGAATTTCCAGTCGTGGCTCGATCCGTTCCTGATTATTTCGGCGCTGCCGGCGGCGCTGGCGGGCATTGCCTGGTTCCTGTTCCTGACCGGAACGCGGCTGAGCGTGCCGGCACTGACGGGCGCCATCATGTGCATGGGCGTGGCCACGTCGAACTCGATCCTGGTGGTCAGCTTTGCGCGCGAGCAGCTGGAAGAGCTGGTGGGCGATGCGCGACAGGCGGCGCTGAATGCGGGCTTTGTCCGCCTGCGGCCGGTGCTGATGACGGCGCTGGCCATGATCATCGGCATGATGCCCATGGCGCTGGGCCTGGGCGAAGGCGGCGAGCAGAATGCGCCGCTGGGCCGCGCCGTGATCGGCGGACTGCTGCTGGCCACGGTGGCCACGCTGTTCTTTGTGCCGGCGTTCTTCTCGGTTGTGCATGGATGGCTTGAGAAGCGAGCCAGGTCGCAACGGCACGAGGAGCAGGCCGCGACGTTTGACGAATTCGACTAGATTCAGGTTTACCGCAAGATTTCGGAGCAGCATTATGAGCGATAAATCCAATCCGAACCAGAAGCCAGCGGCATCGCAGGACGTGAATGCGGCCGAGGCGCACAGAGTTCCTCACGAGGGACACGACACGCAGCATGCGCCGGCGCAGAAGCCGATTGCGCCGGGCGTTGCCGTTACCGGCCTGGTGATCGTGCTGCTGGTATTTGCGGCGCTGGCAGTGTTTGGCATCCTCAGCCGCATCCACCACACCAATGTGCTGGCAAAGACGACGCAGGAGGCGGCCGCACCGGTGGTGATTGCGCTGCCGCCCAAATCGGGCGCCCCGATCGACACATTTACGCTGCCGGGCAATGTGACGGCTTACACCGATTCGCCCATTTACGCGCGCACGTCCGGCTACCTGACGAAGTGGTACTACGATATTGGCTCTCACGTGAAACAAGGGGCGCTGCTGGCGGAGATCGCGACTCCGGAGGTCGATCAGCAACTGGCGCAGGCCGAGGCCGACCTGGCCACCGCGGAGGCCAACGCCAAAAACGCACATTCGCAGGCCCAGCGCTACCAGGGGCTGGTGGATTCCAATGCAGTTTCGCAGCAGGACACGGACACTTTTACGAACCAGGCAACCGCGACAGCGTCGGCAGTGAAGTCCGCCCAGGCCAACGTAGAGCGGCTGAAGCAGTTGGTATCGTTTGAAAAGATTTATGCCCCCTTCGACGGAGTGGTGACGGCGCGATCAATCGATACCGGACAGCTGATCGATACGGGAGCGGCGAGAGAGCTGTTTCACATGCAGGCGCTGAACACGTTGCGCGTGTACACGAACGTGCCGCAGTTGTATACGACCAACTTGAAGCACGGTTCGAAGATCGACATCACGTTTCCCGAATATCCGGGACGGATCTTTCAAGGAACACTGGTGCGGACCGCGAATGCCATCGATCCGGTAAGCCGCACGTTGCTGGTCGAACTCGATGTGGACAATCGGAAGGGCGAGCTGTTGCCGGGCTCGCTGGCGCAGGTTCACTTCAAGGCGCCGTCGATGCAGACGTTCATTGTTCCCGTATCGGCGATCATCTTCCGGCGCGAAGGAACGCAAGTGGGCACGGTCGGCAGCGACAACATTGCGCACCTTCTGCCGGTGACGATCGGGCAGGACGACGGAGCGACCGTGCAGATTGTCAGCGGACTGAAAGAGGGCGACCGCGTGATCCAGGATCCGCCGGACTCGCTGATTGAGGGCGAAAAAGTGAACCCGCAAAGCCCGAGCAGCCAAACGCAGAACGGGCAGCCGGGAGCGGGGGGCAAATAGCGATGCGGTCGGTTTCACAGCTGCAGTTGAGGAGTTCATCCCTGCGCACGGATATGCTCGGAGGGAGGTTGACGCCGCGGGAGCGCTTGCTTGCCGCAGGCTTGGTGGGACTCGTGTCTCTGCTGGCCGGATGCAAGGTCGGGCCAAACTATAATCGCCCTGCTACGGCGCCGCCGCCGGAATACAAGGAGGGTGGCTCGGCCGGGGCTGCCGTGCCGCCGCCCAATCCCAACGGCGGTACGTGGAAACCGGCTTCACCTTCCGACGGCATGCTGCGCGGCAAATGGTGGGAGGTTTACCAGGATCCGCAACTGAATGCGCTGGAAGAACAGATTGTTCCGCAGAACCAGAACCTGCGGGCCGCACTGGAGACGTATCTCTCCGCACGCGACCAGGTGAGAGTGGCGCGCGCTGACTATTATCCAACGCTCTCGGTTTCTGCTGCAGCAAGCCGCGACCAGGTATCCTCGCACCGGCCGTTGGCCGTGAGTGGCACGATGATTGGGTACAGCGATTTTCAGCTGGGAGGGCAGGCGAGCTGGGAGCCGGACTTCTGGGGACGCGTGCGGCGCAACGTTGAGGCTGCGCACGAAAGCGCGCAGGCCAGCGCGGCCGACATGGCGAATCTTGATCTGAGCCTGCATGCGGAACTGGCGCTGGATTACTTCGAGCTGCGCGGACTGGATTCGGATGCGCGGTTGCTGGAACGGACGGTTAAGGACTATCAGAACCAGCTCGACCTGAATCAGAGATTGATGAAGGGTGGCTTGGCGACTGAGGTCGCGGTCGCGCAGGCGCTGACCCAGTTGGAAACCACGCGTGCTCAGCTGGTGGATCTGAACGAGAGCCGCAGCGAGTTCGAGCATGCGATCGCCACGCTGATCAACAAGGAGGCGCGCGAAGTATCGCTGGCGCCCGCACCGCTGGACCTTGCACTGCCCAAGGTTCCGGTTGGCGTGCCTTCGCAGTTGGTCGAGCGCCGGCCCGATATTTCCGCGGCTGAACGGCGCACGGCTGCGGCCAATGCGCAGATCGGGATTGCGATCAGCGCGTTTTATCCCAACGTAGTTCTCAGCGGTGGGGGCGGATTTGAGAGCACAAACATCGCCACGCTGATCCAGGGACCGAGCGCGTTGTGGAGTTTGGGCGGCCAGGCAACCGAGTTGCTGTTCGATGCCGGCAAGCGGCACGCAATCACCGACCAGGCACGGCACAACTACGAGGCACAGGCGTCAACGTATCGAGCCACCGTGCTCGGGGCCTTCAATGAAGTCGAAGACAGGCTGTCGGATCTGCGTGTGCTGGACGAAGAGGCTACAACGGAGAAGCGCGCTGTAGTCGCCGCGCAGCATTCCCTGGACTTGTCGAATCAGCGCTACAAGGGAGGCGCGACGAGCTACCTCGAAGTGCTGATTGCCGACAGCACGCTGCTGAGCAACCAGCGCACGTCGACCGATCTTGTGACGCGCCAGTTTGCGGCCAGCGTCGGCCTGGTGCGCGCGCTCGGCGGGGGCTGGGATGTGACGCAACTGCCGCAATAGCCTTCAGTTTTGGGTTGATCTAGGCGGCGGCTGATGCCTGGTCAAGCTCGCGCCCAAGCAGCGTACAGCAATGCCGGCTGAAGTCGTATGCGCCGGCCTTCGGGAGTTGATCTGCAAGCGCCCGGCTTTTCTCCCATGCCGTTTTAGCTTCTTCGAGATCGCCTTCGATCCAGTGAAGGGCGCTCTCGGCTCGCCAGTAATCGGCATTGAAGCGCGTAGGATTCTTGGCCTGCATACGATTCCACCAGAAGCGAGTTGCCTTGGGATCGCGGCGCACCAGCGCATTGCCGAAGATGAACGAGGTGTGGAGTTCCGCCGGGATGTTTGAAGCCGACTGCAAGCAGACCAACTCCGCGTTTGCGAGCACTTCGTCGGCTTCCTGGGTCTTCCCGGCGTCAATCGAATGACTGAAGGCATGCAGCCACATCAGAAGGGCCTGACGGCCTTGGGCGATCCCACGTGCCGCGCTGCGAATGGAGCCGATGTCGTAGTCGCGGGGCCGAAGAGGCGAAACCAGGCTTGAAGCAATCCGAGCGATGGACAAGTGGAATTCCGCGAATGCTCCGCCAGCGAGGAGCTGCAGTACGATGGCTCCGTCGGAATAGCCTTGCGGCGTCCGGAATGGCAGCAGGTTGGCGACGGCGAGGCCAAGACTCCAGGCACCGAACAGCGCGAGCAGGCCGTTGATCGCCGGCGGCAAAGACGCGCCTGTATCGAGAACGATAAAAAGAGCCAGACTGCCCGAGATTACGTTGGCCAGTGAACCAGCCGCCATCATTGTGAGGTAGCGGTGCGGAACCAGCTCTCCGTTACCCGGGATAAGAGCTGTGACGCCATCGGCGAGCAGGAGGCCTTTCGGCTTGAATTCAAATTCCCATTTGGCATCGCGAACACGCCACTGGAACGGGCCGACAAAGAAAGCGCGCAGCTTCATGCCGCAGATCATGCCGACGATGGCATGGCCGATTTCGTGGATGGACGTAATGGCGAGCAGAACAATCAGTGTCATGGCGAAGCGAACCACTGTGCTGTTGAGAGCCGTGACGTGTTGCGTGCCAAGCCAGCCTTGCCACCAGAGATAGGCTCCGAAACTGAGTCCAAAAGTTACGCCCTGCGCAACACCGATTGATATGGCGGCTGGTGAAGTCGCCGGCGATGGCCAATGTCTCTTCGCCGTTTTTCCCGAGACGTGGTTTCAAGCGGCTGCCAAACGCGACGAACCCTACGACGCCGAGGCCGAGAAAGATCGAGTTCACTTCAAAGTGATGGGCGAGGATCCCGCGCAGGAAAGCGATGAACATACACAGGGAGCTCGCCGCCAAGCCCCATTCGCGCGCCGACGGTTTGGCTCTCCATGACATCCACCATGCTTTACCGAACACGGCGGCGAAGACAACCAGCAGGCAAACATACAGCACAACACGAGGGAGCAAAAACGAGTACTTCTGCGAAGTGAATGCCGCGACAGTCCCGATCGCGAATCGAAGACATACCAAAGCGGTGAAGACATATATCCAGGCGAGATATTTTCTAAACGCGGCCATTCAACGCTTCTTTCTGGGGAAGTTCCAGACTACCCAGCAGGAAGCGCAGGAGAAATGGCCCTTTCGGCAACAGTAACTAACGCTTACGGACCGTTACCAAGGTTTGCTTTGCAAGCTTAGACTGCTGAGGACACGTCGAGTTCATTTCAGTTTTGCATCGCGTCACGGTATCGATGCGGGCATGGCTGAAGGCTTCTGCAGGGACATCGGTCAGGGGAAGCGATGGGCCCTCCCAGAGGACGCGGGGCGAGCCCTGGCTGACGGAGTGCAGCCCTTCGACATGCAGCGTGTGGCGTCCGGCGCGCAGGCCGATCGAGCCGCGGTCGTAGCGCATCGCGTTTCCCGGCGAGCCGCAGACCTGCGCGAAGGGCGGCCCGGTTTTCGCCACTTGGATGCCGTCGATGACGAGGCGCGCGCCGTCGCGGGCCATCAGGTGAAAGGTGTAGCCGCCGTCGGCGGGAATGTCGATGAATCCATCCCATGCCGCGGCGTAGCGCGTGAATCCCTGCGCGATCGGCGTGGAGGTTCGGCGACTCGCCGCTGAAGACCGGCGTCTGATTGGTCAGGTCGGGCAGTTCGGTCCATGTGCCGGGATAGATCTGCCACGTCAGGCCCGGAAGCGTCGGGACCGGCGATCAGTGCAGCGTCGTGCCATTTGGCCACGGCCACCACTCCCTGCGCGGCCCAATCCTGATGATCCTGCTTGTCTTCGGCCTTGAGCAGAACGCGGAATCGGCCTGCGCCGTTGCGCTCCATCGAGTTCTGTCCCGAGCGCGTCGGGAAATCTGTGCCTCACGCGCGGCCGTGGGCCTCGGTTCCATCGCCGAAGAGCCATGTATATTTCGCGCCGCGGCGAGCGTCTGCGCGGTGAAGGTGACGTGCTCGCCCGGGGCGAAGACGGGCGGATCGACTGTGAAGCGCGCCACCGGGCCGGCGGGCGACGGGCAACTTGCGGCTGCTCGCGCGCCGGCTGCGATGATCAGTGGCAGCTCGGCATCGTTGGTGGCGCGGTTCTGGCCGTACTTCACGTTGTCGAAGGTCACGTCGGTCACGTCGCCGGTCATGCGTGGAGTCGGCCAGCGGCGGCTGGTCGAGCGCCCAGATGTTGCGGAAGGTGAATCCGTGAACGGAGGGCTCCTCCTGCTCGATCTGGACCAGCGAGTACCAGTTGTCGAGGAAGAGATTTTCAAAGGTGTAGTCGGAGTGGTCGCCCTTGGCGCCGTTCGCGCCCCAGAAGCCGAGCAGGCCGAAGGTCTGGCCGCATGCGCCGATGCCGCCGTGCAGAATGTCGGAGTCGCGCAGGGTGAAGTTGCGCGAGTTGAAGATCTTTCGCGGCCATGCCGACGCGCACGATGTTGGAGATGCTGGTGGAGAGCTCGCTGTTCTCGACGAGGATGTTCTGGACGTCGTGGCCGGGACGCAGCAGGTCGGCGTCGGTGTAGCCGTCCCAGTTGCCTTCCATGGCAAGATCGTCGTCGGAGGCGCGGAAGAAGGCGTCGCGCACCATCGCGTCGCCGCCGCCGAGCCAGTCCATGCCGTCCTGGTTGGCGTTGCCGGGGTTGCCGCCGATGACGCGCAGATCGTCGTAGACGAAGCCGCTGGAGTCCTTCATCTGGATCGACCAGGTGCGCGAGCGAACGATGCAGGTGAGGCCGTCGATCTCGCACGTTGTGGCTTCGAGGGCGCCGATGCAGTGCCAGTCGGGCTTCTGCATCCAGCCCTCGTCGGCGTTGGGGTCCTGCGGGCCTTCGTAAACGATGGTGCCGCGGCCCAGCACCTTGACGCCGCTGACCTTCCAGAGGTTCAGGCTGCCGAAGATGATACGCGCCGGGCGCGAGATAAATCGGTGTCGCCGCTCTTGGGATTCAGGCTCTGGTGATGACACGCCGGCGGGAATGACGTGAACGTGCGGACCGGCGGCGGCGGAGGCGGCGGGCGGCGTGCCGGCAAAGAGAAAGAGCATGTGTGGCGTGATTGAGAAAGTCGCCGGGGCGGGAGATGGAGAGCTTTGGCGGGCCGGCGAGTTGAAGCGGATGGTCTGGCCTTCGCGCGCTGGGCGCAGATCCCGAGCCGCCACGGCTGGATGTCGACGCCTTGATCCCAGAAGCCGGTCTCGCGCGCGGTGATCGCGATGTCGACGGGGCCGGTGATGTCGAAGTTGACGAAGTCGTAGCTGGCGGCGGCGTGGGCTACGTCGACGGGCTGGTTGTTGACCGTAACGGTGAAAGCAGTAGAGCGCAGCTCCGGTGGAACGGGGACCGGATAAACGCGCGGAGCGGCGAAGACAACGCCGGAGAGCGCGAGCACAGCCGCCAGGAGCACACCAGGAGCACGCAAGAAGCAAGGACCTGAATAGAAGTGAAGACCAGTCCACTGTAGCACCGGGGCCGGAATTCCAATGCGCGGCCGAAATGCACCGGCCGATACTGCGTGGTTTTCGATTCAGTCCTGGAGCTTTTATGCGCCACGCGCCAGCTTTGCCTGCCAGCGTTGTGAGATGCGCAGGGATGTTCGGATCACGAAAGTGGTCGCCAGCAACGTGAGGCTGCCCACCGTGAGCATCAAGGGGATGTACCACATGCCCAGGACTTCGTGAGCCGGCGGGGGTAGAATGTACAACTGAGTCCCGCTCGCGATCATGCGTCCATCCTGGTACCACGTCCCGGTGTGCGCGGGAAAGACGCCCTTCAGCAGGCCGGACAGCACGCATCCTCCTCCAATGAGGTACCCGACCATTCCTACGAAAAGTACCACCATCCCCGATATCCCCTTGGTGGCGAGCCGCAGTGCACCGCGCATCAGTGTCACGGGCGAGATGCTGCGGCTGGCTTTGCGGATGAGAATCCCATCTCTGTATTGGGCGGCCAGCTCTTCTGCTGAGCCGAGGCTCGCGAGTATCGTCTCCACACTCACGCCGCTCTCCTCTGCCGAGTCGCGAATATGCGCGCTGATTTCGCGAACGATCTCGTCGCTCTCGCTCAACGTCATGGGACCCAGATGGGTGCGGAGAGAAGACAAATAGGTGTCGATCTGCATGGTCTCGATCATCGCGCGAGCTCCTTCTTTTCGATTTCTCGTGTGTTCGACTGATCTCCGGCGTCGGGAATGAGAACGGGCTCCAGAAGCTGGCTCAGTCCGCCTGCAAAATTGGCCCAGGCCTCAGCCATTTGCCGGAGTCGAAGGCGGCCTGCTCCCGTAAGGGCGTAGTACTTGCGAGGGTGGCCGGCCTCCGCCTCAACCCAATCGGAGGTGAGCATGCCCTCGGCCTTTAGCCGGTTCAGGATCGGGTAGATTGTCCCCTCAGCCAGCACCAACCTCGAACGGCTCTCCAGAAACCGAATGATTTCAAGACCATAGAGGCGGCCTTGCCAAAGACTGGCCAGGGCGGCCATCTCTAGAGCCCCCTTGCGCAATTGAGCCTCCCACCGGTCCGGCGATTCACCCTCCACGGCTTGTGCCCTCAACCTCATCATTGCCATATACCTTGCATTGCAAGGTATCGTGTTATGGGTGGAAAGTCAAGAAAAAGAAGCTCAGGAAGCCGACAATTGCTTCTCCGCCCCTTAGGTCTCGTACAATTTGGTCGCGAACAAGTACTTGCCGAGGCGTTCGCGTCCCATTGGGTCATCAGGGTGACCGTCCGCTCCCCCCGAAAGCTGTTCGATGAAAGCAAATTTATCTGAAAACCATTAGGGAGAACTCATGTGTCAGCCCGCTGTTCTTTGGCATCCTCGGCGTCCTTTCGTACTTCTTCTGACATGGGGATTTGTCTTCGCAGCTGCGGTTTCCGCACATGCAAGTCGATCCAAAGTCACAATCGACGCTTCGGTCACGATTGTGGAAAGCGCAGACGAGCCGGGTCCGGTGCGGCGCGCTACCGAAGACCTGTTGAGCGATTTCAGCAAGGTGTTTGGGCAGACGCCGAGCCTTGCCAATCACATGGAAGGTGCCGAACAGATCGGAATCCTGATCTCAGGACCGCAGAGGCCGTATGCCGGGATCAAATGCGCGGAACCTACCGGCGGAGCCGAGTCATTTGTGTTTTCGGTCGTGCACCTGGCGGGGCGTGGGCAGGTGCGGGATGTGATTTGCCTGACGGGCGCGGATATGCGCGGGACAATCTACGCGATCTATCAGTTTTCGCAGATGGTTCTGGGCGTGGACCCGATGTATCTGTGGACCGACAAGCAGCCGGAGAAGCGGAATTCCATCACGCTGCCTGCGGATTTTGCGCGAATTTATCCGAAGCCGGTGTTCAAATATCGCGGATTCTTTCCCAATGACGAGGACCTGCTGACGGGCTGGATTCCGGCAGCGAAGGGGGAGAACACCGGAATCCCGCTGAAGGTGTGGGACAACATCTTCGAGACGATTCTGCGGCTGAAGGGCAACATGATTGTACCGGGAACGTGGACCTTTCCCGACGACGCGCAGGTGCACGCCGCCAGCGAAGCGCGGACTGATCGTGAACCAGCATCATGCGATTCCGCTCGGCGTGAATGTGGCGCGGTGGCCGAAGGATGTTCCGTACAACTTCTCGACACATCCGGAAATCCTGGAGCGGGCGTGGACCAACGCGGTCGCGACCTACAAGCCGGACGAAGAGATTCTGTGGAGTGTGGGGCTGCGCGGGTTGTCCGACTCGAGCTATGCGTCGCTCGATCCCAGCGTGCGCGACAACGATCCCCTGCTGGGGAAGCGCATCAGCGATGCCATTACGGAACAGATGAAGATTGTGCGCGCGAAGTATCCAAAGGCGCAGTTCGTTACCGACCTGTGGCAGGAAGGCGCGCGGCTGATGCAGAAGGGCTACCTGAAGATTCCGCCGGAGGTAACGCTGGTTTGGGCCGACACCGGCTACGGCGACATGCAGGATGGCGGCAAGGTTGCCGCGCGGACAGGGCGCATACTTTCACGTTGCCATGATGAACGGCAATGCGAATCAGCTTTCGGAGATGGTGCCGGTTGCCGTGATCCAGGCAGAACTGGGACGGTATATCAAGGCAGGGGCGACTTCGTACATCCTCGTAAACACCAGCGACATCCGGCCGGTGGCGATGACGACGCGGGCACTGATGGATGTGGCGTGGGGCGGAGTGCCGTCGGATGGCCCGTATGCGGATGCAGCGTTTTATCGGCGATGGGCTGCGGAGGAGTTTGGAGCAAAGTCGGCAGATGCGGTGGCTGGAGTGTACGAGGAATATTTTGCGGCGCCTTCGCTGCGGAATTCGTGCCACCGCCTGGGCTGACGTCGGCGGGGAATGCGCCACCGCCTCCACCGCTCAGCAACGTTCCCAGGGAGGAAGGCGATCAGCACTACCACTCGGAGATTCGGCGTCTGCTGCTGGACCGACTGAGCGAGGACCAGGTTGCGGCGATTCCGAGCCAGTCGCCAAAGTGGACGCCGCCGCGGCTGGTTCCTACAACGGATGAACAGGTGAGCCGGGCGATGCTGGAGCGCGACATCAAGGAATGCGAAGAGTCGCAGCCTCGCTGGGATGCGGCGTGGCAGCATGCGGTAGCGGCGAAGAATCTGGTGGATCCCGATCGGCGCGAGTATTACCAGGCGGCGGTGCTGACGATGATCACGATCAATCGCGAGAGCAACCGGGCGCTGTTGCTGGTGGCCCGGGCTTTGCAGGATGACGAAGCCGGCGACGGGGAGAAAGCGCGGAACGAAGCCGGCGAAGCGCTGCAGACGCTCGATGCTATCCACGCGTCGATGACGGCAGCAGAGTACGGCAAGTGGAAGAACTGGTATCGCGGCGACTGGCTGACGGGCGTTTACCGGACGCGCGAGCTGGTCTTGGCGTATGCCGATCACCTGAAAGATCCGATGGCAAAGCTGCCGGCTCCGGTGGCATGGAGCGGGTGGGAGGCTTACTTCCACATCATGGAGTATCAGGGCGACCGGTCAGTCGATGTGCACTGAGAAGCAGCGGTAGAGATGAGAGGGAGGCGTCGAACGTTCCTGCATTTTCAGCAGATTCTGTATTGCGCTTTCTGAAGATCAGGGGTAACGTTTGGGGTTGCCCTCATTTATTCGCTGGAGTAATAACCTTTGTCGCGCGCATCGGAAGTCGAAGCACTCGTGGAGTTGATCCGCCGAAGCGCAAGTCTGTTTAATTACTACGCTCAAAGCGATCAATCCCGAGCGGTGGTCAGTGATCTCACCTCTGCGATGGAGCAGGCGATCGATCGCCTCAAAGCATCTGTGCCGCTCGGCCCTGCGCGAGAGCTCCCAGAACGCGCCGAAGAGAGAAAGCATCGATACAGCCCACCAAGATAAAAGAGCTGGATAAGGTGTTTGCCTCATCGGCAGCCGATGCGAAAGACGCCGAATCATCAGCGCAAAGACTGGGTGTGTCCGCCACACAGATGGTCGTTATGTTTTGAAAGGGCACGGCCTTATAGTCATGCCTTAAACGGCCCCAAACGAGCTGGGCTTTAGCCCCCGAGCGAAGCATCTTCCACGAATTCAACCCGTTCTTACGGGCGGCGATAAATGATCCTGTTCGCAGCGGATGCCACTAGCTCAGAACCGGATCGTCACGCCCTGCTCGCACATGTCCGTCAGCACCGACAACAAATTCGTAATCCCCAGCAACTGCCGAATCCGTGGCCCGATGTTCACCAGCACCAGGCAACTGCCGCCTGATTTGGACGAGGCGTAAAGCCGCACAATCGTGCCCAGTCCCATGCTGTCCATCTGCTTCAGGTCGGTCAGGTCCAGCACAATACGCTTCGTTTCCGGAATCAGTTCGCGCACCTTGCAGGTGAGGACATCGCACACCCCCAGCACCAGCTTGCCGTGACACCTCACGGTAGCAACGTCGCCATTGCGTTCAACGTCGAGAGTCAGCAGAGGGACGGCCGCGATTTCTGACATTCGGTTTTCCTTGGAGAGAGTTCGGGGCGGGGAACCGCGAATGGCTGGATTCTCTCACAACGTTCATTCAACGCGAAACCGGAAAACCTCGGTCTTTGCGGAAGGATTCTCCATCGCCACGCGCCCGGCGGTCAGTGAGATCCCGCAGGCGTTCGCAGCGGAAGATGATAGCGCGGATCCACTTGAACCGGGTTGATCCGATGGCCCAGGGCACACGTGAGCTCATCCCACAACCACTCCGCTGCCTCGGCCTCTCCCGCCGCCTCGGCGCTTTCGAGTTTTACAAAGAACGGAACCCGGGCCGCGCAGGTTGTCTCAACGCACTGCAACCAATACAACAAAACAGTCTCGCCGCTGATCGGCGAGTACGCGATCTTGTGGCGCGTGTCGAATCCTCGACAGGATCGAAACATCGAGTAGCCACCGATGTGGTTGCAGTGGTGACACACCGTTGCAATCGATCGCGCATCGATCTTCCTGGCATCCGGATTCCCAAACGGAGCTCCAATGCGGTCATTGGGCAGCAGGATCGGCTGTCCACACCACGAACAGAAGAAGCAACAATGAGGGACCGAGCAACTGGGGCTGCCGGTTGCAATTACTGCCTCAATCGGCTCGGGAGAATCCTTCTCTTTTACCGCGGCCCTTCCACCCGACAAAACCTGCAATCCCCTGAGAACCAGCACATAGCCGCTTTCGTCGCACAGTATCTTCATCGTCTTCCTCTTCACCGCGGTCGACTGCTTGGAACTCTGGCTCAGGGGGATACCAGAGTGTCTACCATTGAAATAACGCGACTTATCCCTGCTTGAACATTCCACTTATGAACTAATTACGATGAGTTACTGATGAGAGTTACGAAATCTGCGGATCACACCTATAAATAGGTTACTTATTGATCATTAGTAATATATTACTCACAGGCTACTTACACCTGCGGCAGTCTCTCCACGCGTCGGAGTGATTCGAATTTCGGATGATTAGCTCTCCTAACGCCAGAAAACACCAGGGCCGCCAAGTTTAAACGTACCCGGCGGCCCATTTGATTTGATGCCGAAGTCACCACTCTAGCGGGCGACGACGACAGTGTGGATCTCGAAATTCCCGATGTTGACGAGCAGATAGTTGCCGTCGATCAGACGCCACTCATATCCTTGAGGCGGAGCACTGAGATGATATTGCCGGTAATCGACCCGGTCCCCGCGATCCCAGTCTTCGTGCCGGATATGCTGGCCTTTCTTCCAATCATTATGCTCGACGTAGTGATGGTTATCGTTGTCGTGGTGGTCTTGCGCGTAAACCATTCCACCAGTGAGGCTTGCGGATAATACAGTTAATGCTAATGCGGTGCTCAATTTATTCATTATATGTTTCCTCTCTTCCCCTTTTTGATTCCCGGGAAGCGAAAACCGTTGTTCCACTTCCGCACAAAAAACAGGGCGTCCTCGCCAGTTATGCTGGTGCAAGAGATAGGGGTTAAGGCAGATGAAGGTGCTTATCTTTGGCGCAACAGGAATGGTCGGCCGCGGCGTGCTCCTCGAGTGCCTCCGCGATCCCGACGTGGAACTTGTAGTAACTCTAGGTCGCACCGCCGCCGGCCTTAACGACGGCAAAGTGCGGGAGATCGTTCTCCCCGATCTATTGAATTACTCAGGGATAGAAGGAACTCTCGCCGGATTCGACGCATGCTTCTTCTGCCTTGGCGTAGCATCGGCGGGAATGAGCGAAGCCGACTACTCCCGGGTCACCTACCAATACACCGTGGTTGCGGCCCAGATACTCTCCCGCATCAATCCCGGCATGACATTTGTTTTCGTCTCCGGTTCCGGCACCGACAGCTCTGAGAAAGGCCGCGCGATGTGGGCCCGCGTCAATGGCCGCACTGAAAACGCACTTCTCAAGCTGCCCTTGCAGGCCTACATGTTCCGACCCGGCTTCATCGAGCCGATGGATGGTATCCAGTCCAAGACGCCGCTGTATCGCAAATTGTATGTCGTGCTTGGACCGCTGTTCCCCCTGCTACGCCGCGCATTCCCCAACCAGATCCTCTCCACCCGCCAGATCGGTCAGGCCATGCTCAACGTAGCCCGCCGTGGGTATGCCAGGCGGATCCTGGAAGCCCGCGACATCCGTGCCGCGGCCGATTCTGCCTCCTGATTCGCGGTAAATCCTGGCCAAGAAAGCCCTCGACGCCCCCACGTCTCTTCGTGATAGATTGAGATTCCCCGCAAGTTGTAAGGTAGAGTCCATGGCAGCAGGCATCCATTTGTCCGGCAATGGCGAGACCATTGATCTGCAGCAGCAGGTAGCCCGGCTGCAGGCGCTGCTTGAGGCTTCGCGGCAGGTCCACTCCACCATTCGCGAAGACGAAGTGCTCGGTGCCGTTCTGCGCATCGTGGTGCGCGAGCTGGAGATGGCCGGCGCGGCCTTTCCGGGCACCGGCCTCGCCTACGGCGAGATTCCCGGATCCTTCCGCCCGCACCGAGCACACCCGCGCACTCGCCCATCTATCTGCTGCAGGATCGCGAAGGCAAACGCATGACCGAGCTGGTCGTCGCCCCTCCCGATGGCCGCGAGCTCACCCTCTATGAAGCCGACTTCCTTGAGGGCCTGGCCCTGCAGGCCGCCGTCGCCCTTGAAAACGCGCGCAACCACGAGCGCAACCTGCAGTGGGCGCGCGTGCAGCAGGACCTCGACGCGGCCCGCAACATTCAGCGCTCGCTGCTGCCCCAGAACGCTGCCCGACATCGCTGGCTACTCCATCGCCTTCCGCTCCGTCACCTGCTACGAAGTGGGCGGCGACTATCTCGATATTGTGGAGCAGCCCGACGGCAGCCTGCTGATGGCCGTGGCCGACGTGGCCGGCAAGGGCCTGGCCTCGGCCATCATGTCCACCAGCTTCCGCGCGGCGTTTCGCGCCATGGCGATCACCGGCCTGCCGCTCGACGAACTGGCCACGCGCATGAACCAGCACCACTGGGCGCGAGGGCGAAGAGGCGCGCCGCCGCTATGTCACGGCGATCTTCCTCCGCCTCCATCCCGAACCGGGCGAAATCGAGGTGGTCAATGCCGGCCACAATCCGGGATTCCTGGTCGATGCCGGGCGGCTCGGTCCGCCAGTTCGAGGCGGCAGGCACGCCGCTGGGCCTGCTGCCGGGCATGCGCTACTCCAGCGAGGAATCCGGGTTTACACCGGGGACGCGGCTGCTTTTCTATACCGACGGCCTGACTGAAGTCTTCCGGGGAGATGAAGAATTTGGCCCGGAAAGGCTTTTGGATGAATTTTCTAAGTGCCCCGGCGAACGCGCCGATGATATTCTCGATGCATTGTGGACAGCCATCGATGAGTTTGCCGAGGGCGGCCCGCAAGGCGACGACATGACCGCACTGGCGCTGTGCCGATGCGCTGAAGGGACGGAGATGCCGGCATGAGCAAGGTGAAATCCACCAGCGTGGAGGTTCGGCTGCCCTCGCGGCTCGGCTATGAGAAAGTGGCCATGAGCACCGCCGCCGCCGTGGCCAAGCTGATGGGTTTCCGCGAAGATCGCGTCGAAGATCTGAAGACCGCCGTCGCCGAAGCCTGCATCAACGCCATCGAACACGGCAATCGGCTGAACGAGGAGCTCTCGGTCGGCGTGGTGCTTTCGCCGGCATCGACGCGCTCGAAGTCAAAGTGATCGACGACGGCAAGGGGCTGAAGACGCTGCCCGCCAAGCCCGACATCGATCGCAAGATTCACGGCGAAGAAGATCCGCGCGGCATGGGCATGTTCCTCATCCAGGCGCTGGTCGACGAAGCCGAATGGGTCAACGGCTCAAATGGCAAGAGCAGCTATGTCCGGCTCGTCATTCGGCTGGATAAGAGATAGCGGATTAACCAGATTAACACGGAGACACGAGATCGTGCAGAGCGAAACCAAAGCGCGCGTTGACCAGCTCACTTCCCCGGCCGGCCACCCGGTCACCGTCCTCCGCTTTGAGGGCGACATCGCCAGCACCTCGAAAGACGCGGTGCTCGGCAGCCTACCAGGCGCTGCCCAAGGAGACGGCCAAGCTCGTCCTGCTGGACTTCACCAAAGTGGACTACATCAACTCCAGCGGCATCGCGCTCGTCATCCAGATGCTGATTGAGGCGGCGAACTCCGGCCAGAAGGTCTACGCCTTCGGCCTCTCGCCGCACTTCACCAAAGTCTTCACCATGGTGGGCATCACCAAGTACGCCGGCCTGTTCCCCACCCAGGCCGAGGCGCTCGCGGCGCTGTAATTCCGGGCGCCTCCGGCCTATGCGCTCTATTCGGGCGGCTTCGCCCCAAATCACGATCCTGCGCATCCGGCCTCCACACTCGCGTAAGATTCATTGCGTGGTGCAGGAGGTCGTCTTGCATTTCCTTTTTCGTGCCGCATCCCCGGCACTCGTCTGCCTTGCAATCCCAGCAGCTCTCGCTCAGCAACCGCGCCTGCTCGTCGCCGAGAAAGGTGCGCAGAGCCTTGCCGTCGTCGATCCCGCCAACGGCAGCGTTCTTGCTTCCATCCCCGAAGGCGGCGTCACCGGCCACGAAGTCATCGCCTCGGCCGACGGGAAGCTTGCATTCGTTCCCATTTATGGCAACTCAGGCGTGGGCAGGCCTGGCACCGATGGCGCCAACATCGTCGTCATCGACGTCGCCGCCCGCAAAGTCACCGGCAACATCGCATTTGATCACGGAATCCGCCCGCACTGCCCCATGATCGGGCCGAAGGATGGGCGTCTCTACGTCACCACCGAACTCGACAAGACCATCACCATCATCGATCCCAAAACGCTCAAGATCGTCGGCGCTATCCCCACCGGCCAGCCCGAAAGCCACATGCTTATCCTGTCCCACGATGGTCGCCGCGCCTACACGGCTAACGTCGGTCCCGGCACCGTCTCCGTCATTGACATTCAGGCGCACAAAGTTCTCAAGATCATTCCCGTCTCCGCGAACACGCAACGCATCTCCATCTCGCCCGACGACAAGTGGGTCTTCACCGCCGACCAGACCAAGCCGCAGATGGCCGTCATCGACACCGCAACCAACACCGTCGCCAAATGGATTCCGATGGAGGGCATCGGCTACGGCGCCTCACCAACGCCCGACGGCCGCTGGCTCTTCGTTGCTCTTCCCGATCAGAACAAGGTCGCCGTCATTGATCTCAAGACCATGAAAGTCGCTCGCACTGTCCCCGTCGGCGCTTATCCGCAAGAAGTCATCGTACGCCCCGACGGCAAGTCCGCCTACGTCTCCTGCGAACACGCCGACCAGGTCGCTGAAATCGACACCGCAGACTGGCAAGTCACCCGCACGATCCCCACCGGCAAATACGCCGACGGCCTCGCCTGGGCCGGAAAATAGCTTTGGCAGTTAGAACTCCCACTCATCGATTCATCTGTCCCGGAGAGACGGACCTAAGTCAGCCTAGGAGAGCAGGGTGCCCCATCCATGCCGCGAGGCATGGGTGGGAAAGCTGTGGCCCGCATTGTCCGACGCTTGTTTAACAGTCGAGGAAAGTTGCTGTAAGCGATCAGCCGATCGCCCGATCCCACGTCTCCAGCGTCCGCTTGAACTCGCTCATAAACTTCCCCGCATCCGCACCATCAATCAGCCGATGATCGAAACCCAGGCAGTAATACTGCATCGAGCGAATGGCAATCGTGTCGTTGCCCTCGGCATCGGTCAGCACCACCGGTTCCTTCTTCAACGCCCCGATGGCTAGAATCGCCGCCTCAGGCTGGTTAATGATCGGCATGCCGAACTCATCGCCGAAGATCCCCGGATTGGTCAGCGTAAACGTCGATCCGCCCACCTCATCCGGCAACAGCTTCTTCGCCCGCGCGCGTCCCGCGAGGTCTGCAATCGCACGCGCGATGCTCGCAAAATCCCGTTTCTCCGCCTCACGCACCGTGGGCACAATCAGCCCCCACTCCAGCGCCACCGCGATACCGAGATTGATATTCGCGTGATAGTGAATGCTGCTCTCGATCAGCGAAGCGTTCACAATTGGAAACCGCCGCAGCGCCTCAACCGCCGCCACCGCGATAAATGGCATGTATGTCAGCTTCACGCCGTGTCGCTGTTCGAACCCGGCCTTCTCGCGCTCACGCAGCCGCGCAATCCGCGTCATATCGACCTTGTACACCGAGTGCACATGCGGACTGGTGCGCTTGCTCTCCACCATCCGCTGCGCAATGATCGAGCGCATCTTCGTCAGCGGCACAACGTCAGCGGTCAGCGCCTTCGGCTGGGCCGGCTCAGGCTTGGGCTTTGCCTGTGACACGGGTGCCTGCCGCTGTGCCGCCGGCCGGCTCAGATAGCGCAGAATATCTTCCTTGTTGATCCGCCTGTCCGAACCCGAACCCGGCACCAAGCGCAGATCGACGTTGTGTTCTTTCGCAATCCGTCGCACCAGCGGCGAGGACCTGATCTTTCGCCCATCCTCCACCGCAGCGATCGGCGAACTCTGCTCCACCTCGACACTCGCAACCGGCACGGAGGTAGATTTTGCCTCAGTTGGGCCGAAGGCCCGGTCATCCCCACCGATCACCGCGACCACCACGTTGATCTGAACCGTCTCGCCCGCGCCCGCTTTGATTTCCGTCAAAACCCCCGCTACCGGCGAAGGAATCTCCGCATCTACCTTGTCCGTTGAAATCTCAAACAACGGCTCGTCCTTTTCAACCGAGTCCCCAACCTTCTTCAGCCACTTGGTGATCGTCCCCTCAAAGATCGACTCGCCCATCTGCGGCATCACGATCTCGACACCAGCCTCCCCTGAAGCGGATTGTGCATTCTGCGTATCTGGTGCTGCCTGTTTTGCTTTTGGAGTTGAGGCCGCCTTCGCCGCTTCCAAACTTGTCGCGGCTGATCCAGGCACAGGAGCCTCTGTGCCAGAGGCGCGTTCACCCGCACCAGATGTGCCGCCCAGCACGGCCACCACCATATTGATCCCAACCGTCGCCCCCTCGGGGAACTTGATCTCGGTCAGCACCCCCGCCACGGGCGAAGGGATCTCCGCATCCACCTTGTCGGTCGAAATCTCGAAGAGCGGCTCGTCCTTCTCCACCGGCTCGCCGACCTTCTTGAGCCACTTGGTTATAGTGCCCTCAACGATCGACTCGCCCATCTGGGGCATGATCACGTCGGTTGGCATGAATCCCCTTACTCCGCCATGCGGAATTTGATCCTGGTTCCCGGTCAATCCGGGGTCCCCACGGACGGGTCTTTGTCCGTGGGGTGGCTGTCCGGTTCCTGCCGGATTATAAATTGCTGCCCGCACCGCCCGGCTCACACCAACACCCATAAACCGGATCAAGCCCGCACTGGCCGCTCAGGGTCCCCATGCAGCCGTTCCACCTCGGCCGGAATCTGCAGCGGCGTGTCCTCCGCCGGCATTTTCGATGCAGCCTGCGCCCGCATCGCCTCCACACTCTCCACCGCCAGCACCTGCTGCCCGAACACATGCCCGAACTGCCGCGCCGCCCCGTGCGCCATCTCCTCAAGGCCAGGCAGGCTCACCCCTTCCGGAATCTCTCGCTCCAGGCTCGTCACAGGCTTGTCCGTAATACCGCAGGGATTGATCAGCTGAAAATCCCGCAGGTCCGTCGTCACGTTAAACGCAAACCCGTGCGAAGTAATCCCGCGCGAAACATGAATCCCAATCGCCCCAATCTTGCGCTCACTCGCCGACTGCATTGGCTTCAGCGTGGAGGGTACGGGCTTTAGCCCGTACGTAGAACTCCCAGAAATCGGACGTCTTTCAGGCCCCGGGGGATTGTCTTCGAACCCAGCGTCTTCCGTTTGACTATGCAGACCACACCAGACGCCCGTCAGCCCTGCGATCCGCCCGGCGCGCACTCCGTACACGCCGCACAGCCGGATCAGTGCCTCTTCCATCATCCGCACAAAATCCACCGGCCCCAGCCGTCCACCGCTCGCATTCTGCAGGCTCCGCAAATCGAAAATCGGATACCCCACCAGTTGCCCCGGCCCGTGGTACGTCACGTCTCCGCCACGATTGATCTCATGCAGCGTCACCCCGCGTCGAGCCAGCATGTCATCCGAGGCCAGCACATTTTCTCGTCGCGCATTTCGCCCCAGCGTCAACACCGGCGGATGCTCCAGCAGCAGCAGCACGTTCTCTACGCGCCCTGCAAATCGCAGCGCCGCAATTTCAGCTTGCAATCGCAGCCCCTCGTCGTACGCCACACGCCCGAGATAGATGTACTCGATCATCGCTGCCCTGATTGTAGCCAGCCGCCCTTCACGTTCACCGGTGCAGCCTTTATTCCTCAAGCCGCGCCGCAAACAGTCTTGCAAACACCACGCGATGCTCCCAGGCAACCAGAAGCCAAAGAAGCGTCGCAAATGCCCCCAACCCAATACCGCTTGGGTTCATCAGGAGGTGGTACGTAAGGATGTTGAAGAGCACGGGACCCAGCAGCGTCAGTCCCAGCCCCACAAATCGGTTCGCCAGCAGCAGAATCCCTGAGATCACCATGATCACGCCCACTACGTAAAAGTAGTGCGCAGCAAACAGGGCGAGCGTAAACTGACCAGCCAGCCCCGGCGGCAACGGTGGATTCGGTAGAAAGTGAAACAACAGATTTGAACCGAAGAATAGGAACATGAGTCCCAGCAGATAGCGGGCAATTGTTGCAACAATCTTCACGGGAAGCTCCTTGAATTGAGATAGATCACGAAAGAATCTCGGCGGGATCTCGTATCGAATGGATGCTACTGAACCGCTGCCCGATTCACAACAAACTTTGCTGCATCTGAGCTGGATGCCACGCGAGCCATGGCGAAAGCGGATCGGAATTGCTTGAAGGAAGCACAGGGGCGAAAGTCCCATGATCCTGCGTGCTGCGGCATCCTCGCGGATGCCGCAACTCGCTTGCCTACTGCCGGCATCAGATGCCCGCAGCTGGCATGAAGGGTTGGAACCGCCTTCCCCAAGCGTCCCAACCCGCGCGGACTAGAACCCATTGGAGGTCTGGCTCTAGTCCATTGGGTTCCCTCAGGCAAGAACGTGAGGGATCCCAAACCTGGTTCTTTACCGCTTTAGTGGATTGCTGTGCGTCGACGCAGGCCCCGCAGCACTCCTGGCAAACTTGTTCGGCACGGCTGGCGCAATTTTTGCTCAACAATGATGAAGTATGTGGAGCGACACACCGCCGACGCACATGTGACACGCAAGCTGACGAGAGTTTGCTTTAGAGCGACAACGACGAGGGAGGTCCGCGGGACGGATTGGGGCCGTCGAGTTCCTGCCGACCGATTTTGGCATCCGAGAGAGCGAAGAGCGTCGGAGTGTAGCTTCCAGACGCCGGCAACAGGCTCCTCTGGATGCCGATTCTCTTACCACGAATTCTGTGCAGGCGCGGCGCCGGGGCGTGATGGCCTGGCGATGATGCTACGAGCTGACTCAGGGTCCGGCACGTCCTCGCACGCACATGGCTGGCGCGTAACTGCGGTTTCGCGACCCGGCATGAAGGCTCGCCAAGGTGGCTGACCGATGCCCGCAACGCGGACGGTGCCAGCACGATTGCGAAGAGCAGAGCACTAACAATGAAACTGCGTGCCTTCATGTTCATGGTAGGGAGCCTTGAGTATAACCAGCACCAAATCGAATTCGCAATGAAATCATGCACGCCGGATTACATTCGCGAATCGCCTGCGGAATGCGCTGAAAATTTCGTGCGTGAATTCCTCGTGGAGGGTCACGGCGCTGATCCGCGCGCAAGCTCGCGCCAGGTCGGGACAGTACCAAGGTGACCATTTGCTGAGGAAAAGACAGTGCGAATTAGCAGGCACGCGCGCAAGCTCTTACAAAAGCCTTGGAAGGTCCTTAGTCCCCCCTGGCAGGCTGCGGAAAAACTCTTCGCGCTCGAGTCTTGTGTCAGGGCACGGTTTCAACCGTGCCGTAAATGCCTCAAAATACGTGAGGCTTCAGCCCCAGAGGATGTTCTTTGAGCATTCTCCTCGAAACTGAACCTTTTTCCGCTGCCCCCTGGAGTTTTGGACCGAATCCGAAAGATCGATGGACCGATGGAGGAGTCACATGCTGAACAACCTGGGCGTGCAGGCGGGAATCGTCGCGGCAAATTTCCTTCTTCTGGGGGCCGTGCTGTGGAACCTCTCGCGGGTGGCACGCAAATCGAAGAGGCACCGGCCCCCGCCGGACTCTGAATTTTGGGAATAGCACCGATTGAAGGTGGGCAGGGCCGCGCGAAGCGCGGCCCTTGGCTTTTTTGGGGAGATTCATCGAATGTGTGCAATTTTGAACAACATGGAGAATGCAGATGATCTAAGTTCTGAGAACCTCCCCGAGAAAGTTCAGAACGAGGTATCAAAGAACAATGACCGACCGAGGCAGTACAGCAAAGAAGCCGCCGCAGGTTGATTCGCGCGCTGACCTTTTCTTCTTTCTCCAGGCGATGGCCCAAGACACGCAGGCGCGAGCCTCTGCAGCCAAGTCCTCCTTCGAATCTTCCGTCACAAACGAGCAGGTTGAGGAGTATGTGCGTCGAAACTGGACTGTGTAGGAGCTGGAGCTTCCCTGCCTCTGCCGTCCTGGGTGGGGGCAAAGGGCCGCGCCACGCGCGGCCCTTTTTTTGTCGTTGCTGTCGTCGTCACTCTCTACTGCGCGGGCTGTGGACACAGCTCCGGCGCGGTTAGGCGAGGCATTCAGCTCCCCTCTCGCCGGTGGCGCGCGCGTATTCGAGCATCGGACTTTGATGCTTGGCGCGCGACGAAGCGCGCCGGACTGCGGGCCTTCGCGTGGGGGGCTTTTTATCTATGGGGGTTTATCTATCCCCACGGGCGCGCTCACTGCTTTGTCGTGTGGGGATTTTATAAACAGAGCGCGACCCGGAGGGTGGGCGGGATGCCGGAGCGTAGCGGAGGGGGGCCGCCCACCGTGGGGTGGGGCGGCGGCGCGCATGCGTTGTCGCAGGGCCGGTGAACAGTCCGAGGCGGGCTCCTTGTATAACTTATAGCTTTGTATCTAGCTCTTTATCTAGGCGGGTAGTATCTATTGGCTTTTGTTCGCAGGGCACCGGGAGGGCGGCCTGTCGCTGAGATTCAAAGGCGTTAGGCGCTGCGTGATCGGCTGGCGAGTGGGCTTCGAGTTGGGCCATGGCGCGTCCGAGGGAACGCTGTAATTCGCTCAGGGAAGGGTCGTGCCCGCTGTATCTGTAATGTTCCAAGAGAAACGACGTGCTGCGAAGCACGGAAATCAGAATCTCAGACGGTTCGTAAGTATGCATTTTAGGGCCTGCTTCTGTTCGAAGCCTAGGCTCGGGAGTGGAGAGAAGCTGTCCCGTATTACACAGATTAGGGGTTGAATTTGGTGCGGCGCTGTGATCAAAGGAGGTTTCGGCGGTCGAGAATCTCGGCTGGTCTGGCGACGACGGGGAGTTATGGTTTTGTATCGAGGCCCCAGGTGGGTTGTAGACCTTGGTCGTCGCTTTCGATGGAGGTGTCACGGCGCGTTTCTCGCGCCGTGGCACCATGACGATTCGGCAAAAGGACCTGTAAGCCGAATTCTGTCGTGTGCGGTCATTCCTCTAGGCGCCGCGTTGCCGCGGACACTCATCAGCGACCTACCCGGAGGTTTCGGCAATTGCTCGAGCCGCCTGGGCGCATCGGGCCGATGCGCAGCGCCGCCTGGCTCTTGGCCCGCGCTTCCCTCCCTATTTGGTCTTGCTCCGTGTGGGGTTTACCCTGCCTCCGGCCTTACCGCCGGAGCGGTGCGCTCTTACCGCACCTTTTCACCCTTACCCCGGCGTGGGCACTGGCCGTCCAGGACGAATCCTGTCGGGGCATCCCGGGAGCCCTCCCGAAGGAGGGGTAGCCGAGGCGGTATCTTTTCTGTGGCACTGGCCGTCCGTGAGCCTTGAAGCCCACGTCCCGGACGTTATCCGGCACACTGCCCTGCGGAGTTCGGACTTTCCTCCCCCGGCAACCCGGCTTGCGCAAGCCTCCGGCAGCGACCGCCCGGTCCTCCTGCCAGCGTCTAGTGTACCCCGAATCCACAGATCTGCTTCCCGCGCACAGTCCTTTACGATGAAGGATATGCTCCGCGTAAAACTCCTCGACCCAGGCGCCCGCCTCCCCGTCGTCGCCCACCCCGGCGAAGACCTCGGCTACGACGTCTTCTCCCTTGAATCCGTCATCCTCGAACCACACAAAACCATCCGTGTCCGCACCGGCATCTCTGTCGAAGCCCGCCATCCCGAGACCGGCATCCCGCTCGGCCTACTCGTTCGCGATCGCTCGTCGATGGCTTCGAACGGCATCGCCACCACCGCCGGCGTCATCGATGCCGGCTATCGCGGCGAAGTCCAGATCGTGATGACCAACCTTGGCGACACCGCCATCGAGCTCAAAGCCGGCGAGAAGATCGCGCAGATGATCCCGGTTCCGGTGCTGACAGGCCCCGTCGAGGAAGTGGAGACACTGGAAGACTCGGCTCGTCTGGCCAAGGGCTTCGGCAGCTCCGGCCGCTAGCTAGGAACCCATTCCCAGGCGGCCGGCCTGGCCCGCAGCCATTCGAGAGTAGCGACAAGCATATCTGCAACCATAAGGTTGCTTAATTCAAGTCAACTCCAGCGCGTTATCCTTGCCGCGCAGTCCCGCCGACCACCGACAACTGCGCGCGTCCTGCAGCCAGCACCTGTTTGGCAGCACGCAGTCCCGATCGCATAGCCGCGTGCACTGTGCCCCAATGGCCCGTAGTGTCGGTGTGTTCTCCTGCAAAATAGAGCGTCTGTTTCACCGGAGTTGCCATCGTCAGCACTGCATCCAGTGCGCCCGCGGGCACATAGCTGTAGGCGCCGCAACTCAGCGGATCTGACTGCCAGTCGTGCGTCGCGCAACAAATCAGTTGCCCGCGCAGCATCTCTATCGGAACGCCGAAGATCCTTGCCAGCTCTTTGCACGCAGCATCGCCCACCTGCTCCCGTGTGAACTGATCGAATGCGGTCGAGCGGGGTCCGCCGATCCACCCTGTCAGCGTGGGCGTCTCCCACGGATGCGCCGTCCACCATACCGGCGGCATTGCATCCAGTGCGAACAGGAAACTCAGTTTCGAAAATTTCACCCTGTCATGCGCCGCCCACCAGCGCTCGCGAAAGAGCAGCGTGAACCGTCGCGCCGGCCCCATCGCCAACTGGTTCGCCGCAATCAACGCTGCCGGCACCGGATCAAACACCACTCCAAGGTTTTGCAAAACGCCAAGCGGCAGTGCAATGACCGCTTGCTGCGCCTGGTACTGCGCCAGCTCGCCTCCATCGCGCACAAATACCTGCACGCGGCCGCGCTCCCACGCAATCTTCTCCACCGTCCGCGACAGCTCGATGCGTCCTCCGGCCTCGCGCACCTTCTCCGCAACAAATTCCGGCACCCGGTCGTACCCGTCGCGAACACGAAAGACTTCGCCGCTCGCAATCTCTTCCTCTGCTCGCTGCTGCACCGCCAGCGCATGCACGCCGATCCGCCGATAATCGGCCGCATTGAAGCTTTGCACGTAGTTGATGACCTCTTCCCGCTTCTCCGGCGACAACTTGGCCAGCGGCGGATAATCGGCAAAGGCCAGGTCGATGCCTTTCCACTTCTCCAGGCCGTTGAGAAATTTGAAGACCTCGCCCTGCTCGTCGCACTTCTTCAGTCTTTCCGTTCTTGTGGCAGATGTTCTTTCCGTCGAGAGCATAGGTTTTCAGTCCAGCCTCGTGAATCAGCTCCCACAGCTCCTCGGGCCGCCCGTGAATGAACTCCGCACCCAACTCCAGGATCTCGCCCTGGTCGCGGAGCGTACGGATCCGCCCGCCGACACGATCGCGCGCCTCGAGCACCAGCACGTGCCGGCCTGCCTCGGCCAGCTTGCGCGCCGCCGTCAGGCCTGCCATCCCCGCACCGATCACCAGGATGCGCTTCGATCTGTCTTTCATATCGCTTTAGATGCCCACGCCCTCATTCAGCATCGGGTTCATTGCCCGGTTGGCAGGCCTCCAATATCCTTTTGCGGAACCGCCAACCTGCTATCCGCGTAGATAATGGTGTCGCGGAGCGGAGCACTCGTCTCATAGGAGCGCGCTGTTCCGGAATGAAGTAACGAGGAACCAGACCGGAACTTCAATGCGGTTAAGCCGGATCGTTGACCTCAAGATGCAAGAACTCACGGCATTCGCTAAATCGCCGTGACGGCTAAAGGAGAACGCGATGCGCAAGTTCGTCACGATCCTGGCAGGGTGTGCCGTGATGATGCTTGGGTTAGCCTCGATGGCTGCCCAAAACCATGCAAACAAGAACGGTTCCGGCCAGATTGTGATCGTCTTTCTTTAAGGACGGCCACCGGCAGACCTTCAATCTCGCCGACGTCGCGCGCCTCGAGTTCTCAGGCACCGGCGGAATCCCGATTGGCGATGCCGGACCGCCACCCGCCGGAGCGCCGCCGCGCGGCCATTTCTTCGGCAAGTGGGAAGTAGGCGACGGGGCCGGCAGCACCTTTTATATCACGCTCGATGACGATGGCACTGCCTGGCGCTCGCTGCACAGGGTCCACGGGAAATGGGCCTATGTGAATGGTGAAGCAAGGGTTACCTGGGATGATGGCGCGATGGACGCCATTCGAAGAATCGGCGGGCAGGACAAGAAATTTGCCTATCACGCCGGCAAATCCTTCACCGATGAACCGGACAACGTGACCGACGCCAGGAACACCAGTCCGCGGCCCATCTGAGATCTGGCTAGCCGGCACGTGCACAGGCGGCTAGCTGAACCCAGGACTCCGCATGCGGCGGTGAACTTCGCCGGTTTCATGTTGCGTACACCAATCGAGCCGCTGTCCAGCTGCGGACACTGTCGGCTGCGGGGATGCGTCTCACCGTCAATGAAACATGCGGCGAATCCTGATCAGACATGCCCGCCGGCAAGCGGGGCCGGGCTGTGTGTCCGCTTCGTCACTTGCGCGGAATATGAACCGATCATTGCGTACACTGGAAGCAGCGGCCCGACACGAGGCAGGAAAAGCAGAAAGTCAAGCTCATGAGCATTCTCGAAGCCTTCAAACTCGCGCTTCAATCCCTCTGGGGCAACAAGATGCGCTCCATCCTCACGCTCATCGGCGTGGTCATGGGCGTGGCCTCGGTCATCATGGTGCTCACCCTGGTGCAGGGCGCCAAGCGCTACGTCTCCACCAAGCTCTCCGGATACGGCGCCGATGTCTTCACCGTGAACCGCATGTCGAGCGTGATTCTTTCCGCCGACCAGTATTTCAGCTATCAGAAGCGCAAAATCATTCGCATCGAGGACTACGAAGCCATCAAGGATGGCTGCGACGATTGCAGCGAAGTGGGCGCGTCGCTGTTCAAGAGCACCAACGTAGTCTACAACGGCCACTCCAGCAACAACACCGGCATCCGCGGCTACACCGCATCGATGATGTCGCTGAACAATATCGACATCGCCATTGGCCGCGGCTTCACACCGGCAGACGAAGAGCACGCCTTCCACAACGCCATCGTCGGCTACGACATCGTCGACAACCTGATCGGCGACGGCGATCCGTTGGGCAAAGAAATCCGCGTCGACGGCATTCCCTTCACCATCATCGGCGTCGGTGACCGCCAAGGCAAAACCCTGGGCCAGTCGCAGGACAACTGGGTCGCCATCCCCATCTCCACCTACCAGCAGATTTACGGCTATAACGACTCGGTGGACATCTATGCGCGCGCCACCGGCGGCTCCCAGGCCATGGTTCGCGCCGAAGACCAGGCTCGCGTCATCATGCGTTCGCGGCGGCACATACGCCCGGCCAGCCCGACGACTTTGAAATCCAGACCAACGACACCTTCCTCGACATCGCCAACCAGCTGCTCGGCGTCTTCGCGTGGGTCGTCCTCGGCCTTGGTTCCATTGCGCTCGTCGTGGGCGGCGTCGTCATCATGAACATCATGCTGGTCAGCGTCACGCGAGCGCACCCGCGAAATCGGCGTGCGCAAAGCGCTCGGCGCCAAGCAGCGCGATGTTCTGATGCAGTTCCTTATCGAAAGCGCTTCGCTCGCCTCGGTCGGCGGCATCTTCGGAATTCTTCTCGGCGTGCTGGTCGGCAAGCTGATCACGATATTTGTCGGCTTCCCGACCGCCGTACCCATCTGGGCCATCTTTCTTGGCCTGTTTCTCGCCAGCAGCGTCGGCATCTTCTTCGGCGTTTACCCGGCCAGCAAAGCGGCAAGACTGGATCCGGTTGTGGCGTTGAGGGCAGAAATGTAGAGAAGTAGTTCAAAGTTCAGAGTTTCAGTTCTGAGTCTGAGCTTCAGTTTTCAGCTGTCAGAATGTGTCAATGAGATGGGGTCAGGAAGAAGAGAGTGAAATGTCGACCGGGTTTCGGGACTTGATGGTTTGGCAGAAATCAATGCAATTGGCAATTGAGATCTACGAATTGACCAAAGAGTTTCCGCGGGAGGAGATTTACGGCCTCACCAGTCAAATGCGGCGATCAGCGGTTTCCATTCCCAGCAACATCGCTGAGGGCCAAGGCAGGGCCAATCCTGCCGAGTTTCGCCAATTCGTTTCAATCGCGCAGAGGCTCCAACTGCGAACTTGCAGACACAATTGGAACTTGCCCTGGCTCCGAAATTCGGCAATCCAGCCACGATTGATTCGGCTCAGCAATTGTCGGAGGAGGTTAGGAAGATGCTGTATGGTCTCCTTATCATCGTTGAAACAACCGTCAAAGCGAACGAACCTAGAACTACGAACTAAGAACTAAGAACTTTCAACTGTTGCGGAGCAACCCATGCGAGGACAACAAGCCGGCGAATCCGTCAAGATGGCGCTTGAAACCATTCGCACCAACAAGCTGCGTTCGGGCCTTACCATTCTGGGCATCGTTATCGGTGTCACCACCGTCATCACCATCTCCTCGGTCATCAGCGGCCTGAACAACCGCGTGCAGGAATGGGTCAGCTCGCTCGGCAACAATGTGTTCTGGGTATTTCATATGCCGGTCATCGGTGTGCGCCCCACCACCGAGATGCTTACGCGCAAAAAGCTCAACATCGATGACGTCATGCGCGCTCCGCACGCTGCCCCACGTGGTGGCGGCCGACGGCGGCTATCCAGCACGTCAAGTCGCAGTTCCGCGTCGGCGATGTCAGCGTGAAGTACAACGGCAAGAAGATTGCCGGCACCATCCTGCAGGGCTCGACTGTCCCAAGTCGGACGTCGTCACCGACCTCACCTTCCTGCAAGGCCGCCTCTGGAACGACGAGGAAGATCAAGCGCGCGAGCACGTCGTCGTCCTCGGTCACGACACGTGGGAAGAGCTCTTCGGCGACCAGAACGCCATCGGCAAGGAAGTCAACATCGAGTCCGGCCTGTACACCGTCATCGGCGTGCTCGACAAGCAGAAGCAGCCCTTCGGCGGCGGCAAGAATCCCGCCGACAATATGGCCTACTTCCCGCTCGGCACCTTCCATAACCTGCATCCCGAAGACAAGGACATGTGGGTCAGCGTGAAATACGACGACCCGAAAAACAAGGCCCTCGTCGAAGAAGAGATTCGCGAGTTGCTGCGCATCCACCGCAAAGTCAAAGTCGATAAGCCCGACGACTTCGAAATCTTCGGCCCCGACTCGCTCTCCAAGCTCTGGAACCAGCTCACCGGCGGCCTGGTGCTCTTCATGATTGCCGTTTCCAGCGTCGGCCTCATGGTGGGCGGCGTCGGCGTCATGAACATCATGCTGGTCAGCGTCACCGAGCGCACCCGCGAAATCGGCGTGCGCAAAGCCATCGGCGCCACCAAGCGCACGCTGCTGGTTCAATTCACCACCGAGGCGGTGACGCTCTGCGCCGTGGGTGGCATCATCGGCATTCTCCTCGGCGCCGTGCTCACGTGGATCATCTACTTCCTGCCCATCGGCCTGCCCGCTACCATGTCCACCATGTGGGTGCTCACCGGCTTCGGCGTTTCCTGCGCCATCGGGTTGATCTTCGGCATTTATCCCGCGTGGAAGGCCGCCAACCTCGACCCGATCGAGGCGCTGCGGTACGAGTAAGGCAGGGATTAGGGAACAGGGATTAGCTGCTGACTCGCGTAGAAGGCACTCACCTCTTTAGCTTGTTCATCATCGCGACCAGCATTCGACTGACCTCGTTGCAAAGCTCGTTTGCTGAAGAGCGCAACTTCTCTGAACCAAATCCCAGCCCCTCGGAAATAATCAATTGCGTTTGAAGCTCACAATCAGATCCCCGTGCATGGCCCAGAAACAGCAAATACTCTCCCCTGCTCGATTTGCCGTAACCTTCCGCGATGTTGCTTGCGATAGATACTGATGCCCTGCGCATTTGGTTAGTGAGACCAAAACGCTCCGACTCTGGAAACGATGCGGTGAGTTTGTATACTGCCAAGCTCAGTTGAACAGCCCTCTGCCAAACAATCAGGTCTTTGAACGAATGGCCCACGATTTCCTGCACCCGCAGTCAAAATCAATTGAAACTGAAGCTCGCAAGAATCCTAATCCCTGTTCCCTAATCCCTAATCCCTAATCCCTCTTCTCCAATCCCTGCCTCATTTACACTAGCTCTCGTGGTCCCACACTCAATCGCCCTGGCTGTGGAAGTGATAACCACGGCCCTGGCTGTGGCGGGGATGGCTTACTTCCTTTTTGCCATCATCGCTGCGCGTGTGTTCCTCTTCGCCCGCCGCGCACCGCTCGCACCATTCGCTCCCGGCGTGTCCATTCTCAAATCGCTCAAAGGCCTTGACCCCGGCATGCTCGACGCCTTTCGCTCACATTGCCACCAGAACTATCTGGGCGAATTCGAACTTCTCTTCGGCGTCTTCTCGTTCGACGATCCCGCTGTTGCAGCCGTTCAGCAACTGCAAAGCGAATTTCCTTCCAGGCCATCCGCCTGATCGAGTGCCCCGTGCGTCTGGGAGCCAACGGCAAGGTCAGCACGCTCGCTCAACTTGCGTCACACGCGCGACATGAATTTCTCTTCGTCAACGACTCCGACATCACCGTCAGTCCTCATTACCTGGAGCGCGTGATGGCCCACTTCGCGCCGTCGGAAATGCGCCCAGGCCATCAGCTCAAATCCGTCGGCCTCGTCACCGCGCTCTATCGCGGCCAGGCGCATGGCACGCTGGGCTCGCGGCTCGAATCGCTCGGCATCGCCACTGATTTCATGCCCAGCGTGCTCGTTGCCCGCATGCTCGAAGGCGGCCTGCGCTATGGCCTTGGCTCCACGCTCGCCGTCAATCGCGACGCTCTCCAGAAAATCGGCGGATTCGAAGCGCTTGTCGATCATCTCGCCGACGACTACGAACTCGGAGAGCGCATCTACAAAGCCGGCTACCGCGTAGCGCTCTCCGCCGAAGTTGTTGAAACCAGCGTCCCCGCTTACACTGGCGCGGCTTCTGCGACCATCAGCTCCGCTGGCTGCGCACCGTGCGCGACGCGCGACCCGGCGGCTATGCGGGCCTGCTCTTTACCCATGGATTCACGCTGGCTCTCGTCAATGTGATCGCAAGCGGCCTGAGCCCTATCAGCCTTTGGCTTCTCGCTTTGAGTTTCTTTCTGCGACTCTCGCTGGCCATGACCGTCGGCGCCGAAGTTCTGGGCGACCACCAGGTGCTGCCGAACCTCTGGCTGCTGCCTCTGCGCGACCTCGTCGCCACAGGACTCTGGATCGCAGGCTTTGCTGGCAACACCATCGTCTGGCGCGGCGAACGTTTCACGGTCCGACAGGGAAGACTGCACCATTCATCCTGACCGCTGTCCGTCTCGCATCAAATTCCCTGCATTCCGTAACAGATTCACACAATCCGGCTATCTGGCTCGACAGTCCGTCTGCTAGATTTGCCTTCACGCGGCCTGCACCCCTTACCCTCTATTGCTGAACGGACCAGCCGCGCAAGGAGAGATTCGATGCACATCCCCTCACGAATTGCTACCCGCCTGCTGCTTTGTTGCGCCGTGGCTGCTGCACCCGCATTTGCTTTCGCCCAAGCCGCCGCGCCCGCCAAGCCGGCAGTCGGCACCGCAATGACGCCCGCAGCCACCTACGGAAAGCTGCTCAGCGGATATGGAGAAGGAATTCGTAGACGCTGCTGAAGCCATGCCCGAAGACAAATTCAATTTTGCTCCCCCGGCCACCGCGGGAGATTTCAAAGGCGTGCGCAGCTTCGGCGCACAGGTCAAGCACGTCACCGAGGCCAACTACTTCTTCTTCGGCGGCGGCATGTCTGAGGCCGACATGAAGACGAAGGCCGATGCCATTGAAAAGCTGACCATCCAAGGCCGACATCATCCAGGCGCTGAAGGACTCCCTCACGCAGGCGCACACTTTTGTCAACGGAATCACGCCTGAAAATGTCTTTGTGATGACCGCAACGGCACGCGGGGCGGCATGTCGGCCTTCGGCATCGCCCACATGATGGATCACTACGGCCAGATGGTCGTTTACCTGCGCATGAACAGCATTGTTCCGCCCGCGAGCCGCGGCGGCGGCATGTAGCCCACACTCCGCATTCCGCAAGAGCAAAGGCCCAGGTTCGTTGTCTTTGACAACAGCGAACCGGGCCTTTGTGTTACTGCTCGCGAATGGCCGACACCGGGTTTACCCGCATGGCGCGAAGCGCAGGCAGATAGCACGCCAGCACCGCCATCATCCCCAGCAGCGTAACCACGGCGATCACCGTCGTTGGGTCCGTCGCGCTGATGCCATAGAGCGATGCCGGCGATGAAGCGCGTCAGGCCGAATGCGAAGAGCCAGCCCCAGCACCAGCCCCACGATCGTCAGCCGCACCCCCTGCATCAGCACCAGCCGCAGCACATCCGCGCGCGACGCACCCAGCGCCACGCGAACTCCAATCTCATGGGTGCGCAGTTGGGTGCGATAGGCCACCACGCCATAGATTCCTGTCGCCGCGAGAATCAGCGCAATCATCGCGAACATCCCGGCAAACGTGCTCTGCATGACCGCAAACATGCTCGACATCTGTGTGGTCTCGCGCATTGTGCGCACATCAAACACCGGCAGCCGCCCGTCGATCTGGTGGATCGTCTGCTCCACCAGCGGGACCATATCGCGCAGGGATTGCCTCTCGTTTTCACCTGCACGGTCAATTCGTTGTCCGGCTCCTGGAAGTAGCTCATGTAGATCATGGGCTCCGGCAGTTCGTTCATGAGATTGTGCTTCGAGTTCTTCACCACGCCGACCACCGTAAGAGGTGGCCCCAAACGTCAGGTTCCGGCCGAGCGGGTCCTGCCCCGGCCAATAGCGGTTCGCCGCGTTTGATCCACGATCACACGCGGCGCCTACTCGCTGTCATCCGGTGTGAAGTCGCGCCCTCAAGAATCGGGATGCCCAGTGTCTCGAAATACCTCGGCGTCACATCGGCCCTGCGCAATTCGAGAGACTCGTGCGGACGCGGAACATACCCCTCGGGATACGCATCCACCGTTTTGCGATTGAAGTTGAAAGGAACCCAGTCCGTGAGCGATGCGACGGTAACCCCCGGCAGTGCCGCCACCCGATCGAGAATCTTGTGCCGGATCGACGGGTCTCATCATCCGGGTAGCCCGCTATGTTCAAGCCCACGGAAGCGGTGAGGATATGATCCTGCTCAAACCCGGGATTGGCGGAACTGATGTTGCGGAGCGTGCGCAGGAAAAGTCCGGAGGTCACCAGGAGCGCCAGCGAAAGAGCAATCTGCGCCACCACCAGGCCGCTGAGCAGCCGGCGATTGTGCGATCCGCCTGATACGCTCGCCGATTCTTCCTTCAGCGCTTCTGCGGCCGGTACGCGCGACGAGCGCAATGCCGGAAACGCCCCGCAGATAACGCCCGCCAACACTGAAAGCAGCACGATGGCGAGCAACGACGTTGTGATCCACGGTGCCGTTCAGGACGATTGGATTTGAGTTAGGCGGAATGAAGCGTGCGAAGCTCTTCGCGGTCCAGAGGTCAACAGCAGTGCCAGTGCCCCGCCGGCGACGGACACAAGGAATCCCTCCAGCACCATCTGCCGCACCAGCTGAATCCGTCCCGCACCCAACGATTGCCGTATCGCAATCTCGCGGCGGCGAGCGACGAAGCGCACCAAGGCCAACGTGGCCACGTTGGCGCACGTCAGCAGCAGCACGACCCCTGCAATTGCCAGCAGAATCGGCAGCGTATGGAGCCATGTAGATGTTGGCGCCAAAAGGCGACCGCCACATCGGATCCAGCGTGATCGTGTTTACGCCCAGATGATCGTTCGGATACACGGCGACGATCCGCCGCATGATCGCGTCGAGGTCCTGCGTGGCCTGCTCGCCGGTTGACGCCCGGTCGCAGCCTTCCAAGCACGTTCAGCCAATGTCGCACTGCGATGCGTCATCCGCCACGCATTTGAGCCGAGGGGATTCAGCGGTAACCCACAGCATCCTGGCGAATTCCGGGCATCGCTCCGATGAATCCCTCCGGCGCCACGCCGATCACCGTTACCGGGTGCCGGGCGATCTCGATCGGCTTGCCGACGATCGCCGGGTCTCTGTGCATACCGCGTCTTCCACAACGAGTAACTCAACACCACGTAGGGAACGGCGTCTGGGCGCGTCTCTTCTTCGGGCAGAAAAAAGCGGCCCAGCAGAGGCCTGACGCCCAGCAGGTCAAAGAAATTCGAAGTCACGTTGCGCAACGTAAATCCGCTCCGGCGTTGCGCCGCCGGTCAGCGTCAGCCAGTCGTGGTGATAGGCGAGGATTCCGACTGAAGCTGTGATTCTGCTCGCGCAGGTCGCGGTAGTCGAGATAGGAGAGCGGCGGCGAAGGCGAAATATTCCATTGCCCCCGCATCACGCTCACCAGGCGCCGGTATCCTGTGCCCCGGGGATCGGGTGCAGCATGGTGCCGTCGATCCAGCTGAAGACCGTGCTGTTGGCGCAGATGGCCAGCGCCAGCATCAACACTGCAGTAATTGTGAATCCCGGGCTCTTGCGCAGTTGCCGCAAGGCAAAGCGAACATCCTGGAGCAGTCCACCCATGGACGCCTCCTCAAGGAACTTTGCTCTTGGGGAATAAGAGTATTGCTATTCATGCTTGCATGCAGTGCGCCAAAGCACGATTGCAATCAAACATTAAGTATTTCATCGAGATACAGGCTACCCAACTATTCGGCGTGGGAGTTTGGCGTCTGTCCGCTGACAGCCGCACCTCGTCCGTTTTCGGACACATAGCCTAGTTCGGGAATCGCAATAGCAGCGTCTGCCGCTGGATTTCCCGGATGCCTGATGCACTGAGCGCCATAGGATTTCCCACCGCAGTGAACGAAAACCGCCCGGTCCAGATCGCGACCGACAGGCGCATCCCCGCCCTGATGAGCCAGGACGGGGCGTGATGCCGCAGATCAGCCTGGATCAAAACAGGCTGGGGAACGGGGTTGAGGTGGTGATGCGGGTTCCGGCGACAACGCCTGTGAATGTGACAGCCTTGGTTCCATCGAGGTTATAGGCCACCAGCGTAAAGCTTCCGGAGTAGCTTGTTGCCATCTTCGCTGAGGGTCACGTGCTCGGTGATTTGCGCGCCGGCCGTAGGATTGCCGATGCCGCTGGGCGCATTTGTGGTGTCGTTGCCGAGCCAAGGCAAGTGGTTGACATAGTAGGAGCGAACTCCTGTCTTCTCCCAGACGCCGAGGCAGAAGTTCCCATCCTGCGGCGGTCGCGCCGACTCCATGATCTCCGTCTTGTCGCTGTGCAAGACGACCATGGCGTTGTCGATCATGGGTAGGCGTTGCTGGGGATCGGATTTCCGTTCATCGTATGGGCGGTGAAGGTCACATGCCACATGCCGACGATCGAAGGCCGTCACGTCGTCATCATCGTTGAACAGGGCGGCATGCATCGAAGTGCGCCGAACCAAGCTGGGGGTGCCAGGCGGCAGGTTTGAGTAGTTCTTGTTGACACCGCACTGTGCCAGCGCACCTGGCACCATCGCCACCGCGAGCACCAGTGCGCCCATCGCCGACATCAAACTGCAATTTCTTGTCCTCATTTGTTTCTCTCCTCGGCCGGGGAATTGCCGGCTGACCCCGAAGCTAACCGCGACCAGCTCCGGTCAAGCAATGAAGGGGTGGTAAAGATCGGAGGTGAAGTTTAGGTAAAGCGCCAACCCCTTTCAAATCGCACGGTTTCCTGACACACTGTTTGGTACTTCCCCACGCAGGAGGTCCCCTGCCCGCTCCCGTGTCCCATGCCGTAACCGGTCCTGTCTTTGAATTCGGCGACTTCCGCCTCGATTGCGGACGTTTCGAGCTACTGCGCGGTGGCCGATTCCCTGCGCGTCGAGCGCAAGCCGATGGAGTTGCTCATCCTGCTTGTCTCGCGCCAGGGCCAGCTTGTCACCCGCGCCGAGATCGCCCAGCGCCTCTGGTCGAGCGAAGTCTTCGTCGACACCGAACACGGCATCAACACCGCCATTCGCAAACTGCGCCACCTGCTTCGCGACGACTCCGAAGATCCGCAATTCATCCAGACCGTCACCGGGATGGGCTATCGCTTCATCGCTCCCACAGTCGCCATGGAGAGCCAGCCACAGATCCCCCTGAGGCGCCCGCTGCTCGAACCTGCTGCTTCAGACCCTGTCTCGCAGCCCGAAACTCTCACGCCGCCGTCGACCGAGGAACCGCCGAAGAAGCCGCTCGCCATCCAGGTCGCCGTCGTTGCCCGCTTCATCGCGCTTACCGTTTTGTTTATCGTGATGGCCATCGGCCCGCGGCAGATCGCAGGCCTTCTGCATCGCGACCCGAACCCGCCCATCACTTCCCTCGCCGTCATCCCCCTCGACAACCTCTCCGGCGATCCCAATCAGGAGTACTTCGCCGACGGCATGACCGACGAGCTGATCACCATGCTCGCCAAGGACTCCACCCTCCGCATCACCTCGCGCACCTCCGTTATGCAATACAAGGGCGCGCGCAAGCCCCTCGGCGACATTGCCCGCGCCCTCAACGTCGACGGAATTCTCGAGGGCTCCGTCTCGCGCGCCAACGGCAATGTTCACATGAATCTGCAGCTCATCCGTGCCGACACCGACGCGCACCTCTGGGCCGAAAGCTACGACCGCGATGACGCCGATGTCGCAGCGCTGCCCGACCAGGCTGCCCAAGCGATTGCGCTTCGTCTTCACAGCGCCACAACGACTTCGCCTCCCGCACGCCACATTAATGCAGAAGCTCACGATAACTATCTCCGCGGCCGCTACCTCTGGTTCCAAGGTCAGGAAGACAAATCGATCATTTACTTCAAAAAAGCGGTCGAGCTACAGCCGGATTACGCAGCAGGCTGGTCTGGAATCTCCGTTTACTACGGCGCTGAAGCCATTGAAGGAAGAATCTCTCCGGAGGAAGCGTTCGCGCCCGAGGAAGCGGCAGCCATCAAGGCCGTGCAACTCGACGACTCGCTACCTGAAGGACACCTTGCGCTCTGCGCCGCCATTTTTATTCGTCATTGGGACTGGATGCGCGCAGATCGGGAATGCCAGCGTGCCGTCGAGCTAGATCCCAAATTTGCCGAGGCATGGCACTTCCGCGCAAAGATATACGCAGCGCTAAATCGCCATCAGGAGGCGATCGAGTTCCAGAAGAAAGCCTCCGAGATCGATCCGTTCCAGCGTCCGTTTGCGCTGGCCTACTCTTACCAGCTTGCGCGGCAATACGAGGCTGCTCTGACCGACGCAACGCAGCACATGGAGTCGGCTCCCAACGATATAGCTCTCCACTGGATTCTTTCCGAGATCTACAGGTGCAAAGGCGAGGACAGGAAGACGGTGGCGGAGCTCGAAAAACTGGCAGAGCTGGAAGGCTTCAAGGATTATCCCGCCGTGATTCGGCGCGAAAATGCGCGCGGCGGCTATAAGGCGGTCGTGCGCGAACATCTGAACTTTAGATTGAAAGAGTCAAAAAACAGCGTACGTTTCGCCAGTCGATCTGGCGCTTCAGTACGCCATACTTGGAGATCACGAAAACGCGATCGCCAATCTTGAGAAAGGTTTCCAGGAACATTCCCCGCTTTTGCTTTGGATCCAGTGCGATCCTGCATACGACTTCCTCCACGCCGACCCGCGCTTCCGCTCCCTGGTCCAGCGCGTCGGCCTTCCGCCTGCGTATTGACGCGAGGCCTAATCGGCGTTGTTCACCACGCACTCATGGATCGCATCGAGCGGCGCATTGGGCCAGCGGCTCTTGACCAGGTCGTCCTCTGATAGCTCGTGCAGCTTGAAGTCGATCTTTCCGTCCGCATGCGACCTGGCCCTGCACGTATCCGTAGATGTGCGACTTCGCGGTCTTTTCTGCATCCCGCGGCAACGGATAGCGGCGAGCTCCGGCCGATCCAATGATCAGGCCCGGCACCACGCGATTGGAGTGCTGTTTCCAATACGGCGTATTGAAGATGTTCGGAGAGTAGTAATGCGAATGGCTCGCGAACAGATAGACGAACTTCCCCGCGGCCTGCGCGTCGTAGAACCACGTGTACACCAGGTCTCCGGTGCGCTCGCCAAGTTCCCAGTCGTCCATCGCGTGTTCAGAGCCCTTCGAGTGGGGCAGCGCCTCGTGCATGCCGGCAACAATCGTCCGGATCCCTGAGCCCGGCGCGAGATCGCGATCCAGAACGCCACGCAGCCACTTCAGTTGCGCGTCTGAGAACTCCTCCTTGCTGGCATTGTCGAGCGTGATGAAATCCACGCCCTCGTGCGTCCAGTGATACCACGGCCCCACCGGTCCGGCATCAGCGCCATCGGCCTTGCGCTGTTCGGCAATCTCCGGCCGATCCAGGAGTGTTCCGAACTTTGCGATGTAGCCATCGCGCGTCATCGGCGGCACATTCTCGTGGTTGCCGCGGCCGATGAAAACGGGAAACGTTCCGAACGACGCCATCTGGTGAGTCAGAAAATCGTCCCACTCGATCCGGTGATATTCGTCGATGGATAGTTCCTTGCCCGCGGGCAGCATCGAGACCAGGTCCTGGTCCTTGTTCGAGGTCCAGCGGAAATCGCCCAGGTGCCAGTAGAAAGCGTCGTTCTCTGCCTTGACGCTGGCAGCGATCGCCGGCATCACGAAATCGCCGCAATTCCGGCTGTCTCCGGATACGGCAAAGGTCCAGGTTGCGTCAGTTGTCTGGGCGGCAGCGGAAAGCGTCACAAAGGCAAAAATCGCAAGAAGAGATTGAGTCAGGGAAGGCCGGGACATGCTTTCAGCATAAATGGCGGTCTTCCCGAGCCACCATCAACAGTTCATTAAACGCTTCACACCCTCTCACGCAGGCGATCGGCCTTGGTGTGATTCGAGTCACCGAGCGCGGAGCGTGCCCCTCGATAAGCTCGAATGAGCGCGTGAGATCAGACTGCGCAACCTATCAAGGAGCAAGTTTTCATGGCTTACGTCATAACCGATGCATGCACCAAGGACTTTGTCTGCGTTACCGAATGCGCCACAGCCGCCATCGCGCCTCAACCCTCAGATGACGCCGCCGGAACCGTGTCGCAGGTTTACATCAATCCCGATGAGTGCATCGACTGTGGCAGTTGCGCGAGCCTCTGCGCCCAGAACGCAATCTACCCCGAAGCCGACCTGCCTGCCGACAAGGCTCACTTCGCAGAGAAAAACCGCGCCTACTTCCAATAGATCTCATTCCGGATTGAAGGCGGACGTTCGGAGCAATCTGTTATTGTCTGGCCTTCGATCTAAGGTTCTGTATTCGAGGGAGGCGGCGCTGGCATTTGCGCGCTCGGCTGCTCTGTCGTCGGCGCGGTGGCCGCTGGTTTCACGGCAGGTGTCGACGGAGCCTGCGTGCCCGGCGTCAGTGGCATCACTGACAATGCAAGCGTCTGGATAGTTTCGGGATCGTCGCGGAGTTTCAAATACAACACACCATTTACCGGATGCGGAACCGTCAATTGCGTTCCGGTAAAGTCCGACGGCACATCGACAGCACTATCGAAGTCCGGTGAAGCCGCAACAGATTCGGCCAAAAACAGATTCGTACCTGTCAACGTGCACGGACGCGATGGATTGTGCGGGCAGTGCAGTTCCTTGAAGCCAGGAACACGCACAAGCGTCCCCAGCGACAGCCATTCGCCGGCAACTCCGTCCGCCGAGACGACTCGCGCCTGCACCGGTCCGAAGGCCGATGAGCCAAACTTGGCCAGCGGCTCGACAACGCCGAGCGCCGTGTCCGCGTCCTCCAGCATCAGCGTTCCGTCGCTGACCGAGAGGGTCGTGTGGAAGCTGTTGTCGGCGGCCGCAACTTCCACTTTCTCGTCGCGGGGAAAGTTTGCGGGAGTCTTCGATTTCAGGAAAAACACCAGTCTGCCGTCGACGGGGAGATCGTTTGCGCTTCCCAGGTGAACAGGCGATGGCTCCGCAGACTCTTCGTCCTGCGTCCCTTTGCTCAGCAGGGTCACTTGCGGACGTGGCGGCTCGACGCTGACAGAAACCTTCAATTCGCGCCCATCGCGTAGTAGAGCCTTGGCGGTGTACCGCTTTCCGGCCTCCAGATTAGAGGTATCCGCATTTGTCTTCATTTCCAGACGGTCCTGGTCTTGCACGCGCCTCAGGTCCGCTGGAATCCACTCAATCCCGTTCAGGGAGACCTTCGCCACCGCATCCAGCCGGTTTCCGGTAAGCGCCGCTTCGGCATCGCCCGCACTTAGCTTCAGCCTCTCCAGAGAAGCCGCCTCGGAGTAAGCCATCAGCGTCAGTTTGTCCGGCTTGTCCATGCCGTACTGATGAATATTGATTGTCACCTGACCTGGTGCCGCATCTTTCAAGGGCACTCCGAGTTCGAGCACGTTCGGCGTCGGCGACTTCCACTTTAGTTCGACCGCACTTGCACCGGGCAATTGCGCCTCGACCTTCTCGATGCACAGGGTATTGTCGCCCTGGATGTGCAGCGTGTCCTCTCGCCCGACCACAAGCGCCGATTCGTCGCTCGGCGAGACCGTCCATTTTCCCGTCCCGGCACTCACGAGGTGAAATCTTGGACCCTCCCAGTCATCGAAGCCCCATTTGCCTTTAACCACCCCCGTGAATTCGCCTGAAGGAAGCGGAGGCATCGCATGCGCGAGCACAAGGCCGCCTTGCGAAGCGTCTGTTTTGAGCGGAACTTCAATCGGGCCAGACTTGGATTCAATATGGAGCTTCAGGTCATGCACCTCTGGAGTCGCATAGACCAGCGGAGCACCTTCAGCGGGCAATACGAGTCCCGTCTTTTCCGCGCAGAACTGGTCTGCCGGATTCACCGGGTGCAGCGGCGGCATCTTCGCTGGCCCAACGGTCGGCAACGCGACCACCACCACCGATTTTGGGTCGCGGAACGAAGGCGGCACGCTCAAGCGGAGGTTCAGCGTATCGTCGGTGGGCAGCGCCAATGCCGGAATGTACTGGAAATGCGCGGTGTGCAAGGAAGCCAGGATCCGGGCTGTGTCCACGATTGCGCCAATATAGGGGCTGTAAACGCCTGCTCCGCCGAGCGCCGAGTAGCTGAGCTGGTTCATCAGGTCGGCGCCGCTGCCGCTGGTCAGCTGGGACACACGGTTGGAAGCGTTGGCATCGTCCAGGACCATGCCATCGGTGTGCTGCGTGAGGCATGGCGCCTGCTGATCCGTGGGCTTGTCGAAGCATTGCTGGTCGAGCCGGATCCCCAGGACTGAGGCTGCCTTCTGTGCTCGATCCTTCAGCGATTTCGGGTCAGTCTGCGAGGTAACTTTGACTTCCGCGAGATAGGCATCCAGGCGCATTCTGTCCAGGCTCGCGGCCTGCAAGTCTTGCGTCGCCCGGACAAAGATCCCCGGCCGGCCCTTTACAGCGCTCCGCAGCGTGCTGAAGTCCCCTCCCGTAGCCGGCGCAAGAAACATGATGGCCTGCTGCGCTTCCTGGGGAACCGTGATGAAGACGCCCTCTTCGCGGGCCTGTTTGGTCCAGGTGTCCACGCGCGTAAACCACTCTGCCGGAGGAGGATTGGTGGCGCCGCGAAGGAAGACAACAATCAGTACAAACCGCGTGGACTGACTTTCGGGAAAATCAGGATGGATCCACAGACGGTCACCGGCAAGGAGGTTGGGCACCTGGCCAATGGGCAATGTGACCTCTCCTCGTTTCACGTGTACATCGACTTTGGGTCCGACCAGGTCGAACGCCGGAGCGGTCTGACCCTGTGCAGATGAACATCCCAAAGCGAGCACGACGAACAACAGAAGAAGGAAACAACGCCGCATCCTTCTATTGTACGAAGTAATGATGCCCTTAAAAATATCGCCCATTAAGCAAGACTTTTGACTTGTTTTGGGGCTGCCGGCCGCTTTCCGGATTGGTGCCATCCCTTGCAACGGTGAGGGGTTCGGTTGCACAATCGTTTACACTAGGGGTTGGTTAGGCTGAAAGTGTTTTTTTTAGTTAAAGTTTTCTCGACCCGGTGGGGTATCAAAAAAGAAGCAGAGTTAGTATTGGGGACTGCTTCGGCAAGTCTAAAAAGCTCCGTGAAACCCTTACAATTGTTCGGGAAACTAAGTAGTTCATTTACAGCCAGATCTGGAACCTGTCACCCGCCGAAAAAGCGCCGTATCTTCTAGGGTTCGATTTCAGCAGAGCGCAGCAAAGATGAAGGCAGGGCTAAAGAAGCTTTATACGGAGAATCGTCATGAAGTCGAACCGGGCTGCGCAAAACAGCGCAGACATAAGCAATTTGAGTGTTCCGGATGCGGAAGAAATTATTGAAGAGGCCCTGAGTGAGCTGGCATTTTCGCAGGATCCCGGGCTCGCCCGGGCACTGCGTTTTCTTGCGCCTCCCGGATACCAGGCGATCGTAGAGCTTTGCAGCGAAAATGGGCGCAGCAAGCGCCGGAATGCGCCGGCTGACAGCTGGTCGCCGGAAGACGATGAAGTTCGCATTTACTTTGAGCGCCTTGACGACAACGCAGCTCCGCCACGGCAGAGCCGCGGCTCACGAGCGCCGGTCGAACATGACTTCCAGGAAGATCAAGAAGACGGTGGGTTGGTGCCGGCCGATCTTGATGCACGCGTAAAGGAACTTTGCGCCGCACTGGCGGAGGCGGAACGAGGCGGGCACGCATTCATCGCTCTCAAGTGGTTCCGAGATTCGTTCCTGCCCCGAAAGGCGTTCCGCTGGAACCAGCATCCGGAGTCAAGACAAGCTGTGCTGGCCGAGGCAATCCAGAGAGGCGTGGTATTGACTAGCAAAATTGCTAATCCGAAGACCCCGGCTTATCCCACCACCACGATTCGTTTAAACCGCGCCGAGGCCGGCGTACCCGAAGAGGCCCAGCGTTTCCATCCAGTTGTCGTCCAGGGCGAACCGATCGGTGACGCCATTCAGGAAGAACGAGGAAAGCTGTGAGTTGTTATTTTCTCGAATCCACAGCGTTTGCAAAGCTGTTTGTGCAGGAACCCGGCACGGATTCTTTGATTCGGTTGATGGAAGCGGTTGAGGACAATCGCAAACTGATTGCCGCCAGCGCGCCACTGGAGGTTTATGCAGCCATTCGGCGACGCGAACGCGTCGGCGACATCAGCTCTGCAGACGCCTCCGCGGCATTCGAGATACTTCGTATCGAGGCTGCTCGCATGGTGCAGGAGCCTCTGAATCCTGCTGTGCTCGAAGCCGCTCGCCAACTGCTCGATCGAACCAAACTGCGCTGGACAGAGGCCCTGCAACTCGGTGCCGCGCTGGTTGCGCGCGAAATGTTCCGGGGCACTGAAATCATCTTTGTATCGGCTTCGCCGATGCTCCTGGAAGCTGCAAGAGCAGAAGGCCTCCAGACACTCGATCCCGAGAAAGATGAAATAGAAGCAGTTCAAGAACCGGCTTGATCAGCGCATAATTCCAGCACCGATTACCCGCCAACACAACAAACCCAGGAACACGGACGAGCTACTCGCGCCGGAAGCGATTGGCCTTTTCAAATTCGTCGCGCAGTTCGGGTGTGCGCAGGTTCTCGCGAATGTGCGCAAGGCGCTGCTCAAGTGCTTCAAGAGCGGCGGCGATGGCATCGGTGTTGGTGTGAGCAATATCGCGCCACATGGACCACGGGCTGGCGCCGAGACGCGTCATCTCACGCAGAGCACGACCTCCCACGTCCTTGAGTTCCGGCGCCTCGCCGACTTCGCTTTCGAGCAGCGCGCTCAATGCTGTTGCGGCAAATTGAGGTAGATGGCTGACCCATGCGACCAGTTCGTCGTGACGGGCTGCGTCAAGGTCGATGACTTTGGAACCCATGGCGACCACCCATTCGCGCCAGCTCAGAATGAGTTCGCGACCGCGGGGTGTGCGCACAGTACCAGGCGCGTCGGTGAAGAGCCACGCTGCGCCGCGGAAGAGGTTCGCGTCGCCCAGCTCTGCGCCGCCCCGCTCCTTGCCTGCCATGGGATGACCGGGGAGAAAGGCAGCGCAGCCCATCTGGTTGAAGTACTCTGTTCCAGCTTTCGTAATCTGAAGCTTCGTGCTGCCGACGTCGGTGACGAGATGGTCTCCTCCAATATGCATGGTAATCTGCGCCATCAGGTCAAGCGTGGCGTAGACAGGCACGGACAGGATCGTCACGTCGGCTTCACGTGCCGCAGAGATCGGATCGGTTGCAATCGAATCGATGGCGCCGGACCTGAAGGCGACTTGTGCGCCTTCCGCACTGCGATTCCAGCCGACGATCGACCCTTTGAATCCAGCCGCGCGCAGGGCGAGGCCCACCGATGTGCCCAGCAGGCCCGTACCCAGGATCGCGACTCGTTCCATCATGAGGACTCTTTCTGACTCAGAGTGTACGGCCAACCGCCTTGGCAATCACGCGCAGCTCCGCCATCAGCTTCTCGAACTGATCAGGGTACAGCGTCTGCGCAGCATCGGAAGCGGCCTTGTCTGCGTTGGGATGGACTTCAACAATGATGCCGTCTGCTCCGGCAGCAACCGCTGCGCGCGCCATCGGCGCAACCATCTCGCGATGCCCAGTGCCATGCGACGGGTCGCCGACGATCGGCAGATGCGAGAACTTCTTCACAACCGGGATAGCGGAGATGTCCATCGTGTTGCGCGTAGCGGTTTCGTAGGTGCGGATGCCGCGCTCGCAGAGGATCACGTCGTAGTTGCCGCCGGACATAATGTATTCGCTCGAAAGCAGCAGCTCTTCGATAGTGGCCGCGATGCCCCGCTTGAGAAGAACCGGCTTGCGCGCGACTCCGAGCTCCCGCAGCAGGTTGAAGTTCTGCATGTTGCGCGCGCCGACCTGGAAGCAATCGACAAGCGGAAGCATTGACTCGATCTGCGCGATCTCCATGACTTCGCTGACAACGAGCAATCCGTTGGCGCGGGCAGCATCGTTCATCAGCTTCAGGCCCGGAATTCCCATCCCCTGAAATGCATAGGGCGAACTGCGAGGCTTGTACGCGCCGCCGCGGAGAAAGCTGGCTCCGGCCGCCTTCACACGCTTTGCCGTCTCGAAGATCTGGGCTTCATTTTCGATGGAGCACGGACCCGCCATCACGATCACTCGCTCGCCGCCCAGCTTCACGCCGTTGGCGAATTCGATAACGGTGCCTTCGGGATGAAACCCCCGGCCGGCCAGTTTATAAGGTGAGCTGATGCGGTGAACGTGGAGTACGCCGGGGAGATTCTCAAACTTGGTGAGGTCGACGCTCGCCGTCGGGCCCACGCCCGCCAGAATGGTTTGAGTTGCGCCCGTGGTGCGATGAACGCCCACTCCGGCCTCCACCATTGCTTCGATCACGAAGTCAATCTGCTCTTCGGTAGCCTGCTCCTGCATTGCAACGATCATTTCTCGTTCCCTGTCTCGGGCGCGGCTCCGGAGTCCCCGGCAACAGGTTTCTGTTGCTGGGGTGGCGGGGCGCCAGTGTCTTGGCCCTTGAGGGCATTTCTCTCTGATGCCAACTCGTTCCTCTGCAGTGCCCGCATCACGTCGATGATGCGCTCGTAGATATGCGTCAATTCGATGTCGGGCAACGGTCCCTTGTTTGCGGCGCGCACATTGGCGTAGATGATCTTTTCGCGTGCCGGCTCATACACCGGCAGCGAGGTCGCGACTTTCAGATGACCAATCATCAAGGCGGCGCGTGCCCGCTCGCTCAGCAGTTCCACGAGCTGGCGATCCAGAGCATCAATTTGATTGCGCAATTCTTCCAGCGTCATTCCATCCTCGCGATAGCTATCAGCTTTTAGTTATCAGCTTTTCAGCTCAATCCTGCCGATGCGAACATATGCGGCTGAACCCGCCAGTGGAGCAAGCTGAGGGCTGTCTTTCTCACCGGGTCAGCGCCACCTGGGGCAGACGCAGACCCTTGATAAATCGTGCAACAGCTTCGGGCGCCGCTTCTGGAGTAGACCGCTCGATCAACTCCACAATCGCGCTGCCGATTACCGCGGCGTCGGCAAACTCCGCCAACCTGCGCAACGTGCTCCGCATTGGAGATGCCGAATCCTACGGCCACCGGCAGCCCGGTCCATCGGCGAATTCGCGCGACCAGAGCGGCCGCATCGGCGGTCATGCTTTGCTGCTTGCCCGTAATTCCCACGCGCGAGATGGCGTACACGAAACCTTTCGAGTTCGTGGCAATGGCCTCAATCCGGTCGTCGGGACTTGTGGGCGCAGCCAGAAAAATCGGGGCGAGTCCAGCTCGATTCATCTCCGACAAGTAATCGTCAGCTTCTTCGACGATCATGTCGGTCACGAGAACACCATCTGCACCGGCTGCTGCAGCGTCATCGACAAACCGAGAAAGGCCGTAGCGGAGAATGGGATTCAGATAGGTAAAGATCACAAGGCCGGCCTTTGGCCGTGCAGCGCGAACATCACCGGCGATCTTCAGTACGTCGGCCATGCGTGTTCCGCGGGCAACGGCGCGCTCACTGGCGCGCTGGATCACGGGTCCGTCCGCCAGAGGGTCGCTGAAGGGAACGCCGAGTTCAATCACATCGGCGCCGGCATCGATCGCCTCGATCGCAATGGCGCGCGTAGCTTCCACGCTGGGATCGCCGGCCGTCAAATAAACAACCAAGCCTGGTTTGTGATTGAAACTGAGTGCCATTGAGATTGATTACGCTCCCTGGATCTTCAGTTCGCGGGCCAGGATGCCCATATCCTTATCGCCGCGTCCGGAGAGGTTCACTATCAGTATGTCACGCTGAGAAAAGGACGGAGCGATCCGCAGGCACTCCGCGACAGCGTGCGCGCTTTCGAGCGCGGGCAGGATGCCCTCGGTTCGTGCAAGTTTCACGACGGCATCGAGCGTGGCAGCGTCATCCTGCGAGACATACTCAGCGCGTCCCGAGTCGTGCAAAGCGGCATGCTCCGGACCGATGGATGCGTAATCCAGTCCCGCGGAGACTGAATGCGTGGCAGCAATCTGTCCGTTTCCGTCCTGCAACACGTACGAAAATGTGCCTTGCAGAACACCCGGCAATCCCCCGCGAAAACGTGCTGCGTGTTCGCCGAGTTCTGTTCCGCGACCACCGGCCTCGACGCCAATCAGCCTCACTTGGCGATCGGGGATGAACTCATAAAAGGAGCCGATCGCATTCGATCCGCCACCGACGCACGCGATGACGGCAGTCGGTAAACGGCCCTCCTTCTCGAGGATCTGCTCTTTCATCTCACGGCCGATGCAGCGATGAAAATCGCGGACCATTGTCGGGTATGGATGTGCGCCGAGTGCGCTGCCCAACAAATAATGAGTTGTCCGGACATTCGTGACCCAGTCCCTCATAGCCTCGCTGATGGCATCTTTCAGCGTTTTGGAGCCCGACGAGACACCGCGCACTTCAGCACCCAGCAGACGCATGCGCAAGACATTCAGCTCCTGGCGCTCCATGTCCACGTCGCCCATGTAGATAACGCACTCCATGCCGAGCAGCGCGCAAACAGTCGCGGTGGCGACGCCGTGCTGGCCGGCGCCCGTCTCGGCAATGATGCGCTTCTTGCCCATGCGCCTGGCGAGCAGTCCCTGGCCAAGAGCATTGTTGATTTTGTGTGCGCCGGTGTGGAGAAGGTCTTCGCGCTTGAGATAGATTCTGGCGCCGCCAAGTTCTTCGGTCAGTCTCTTTGCGAAATAGAGCGGCGTGGGACGGCCGGCAAAATCCTTGAGCAATGCATCGAGTTCAGTCTGAAAAGCCGCATCGGCCTTGGCGAGCTCATATTCGTGCTCAAGCTCAAGGAGCGCGGCCATCAGCGTCTCCGGAACGTACCGGCCGCCGTAAACGCCGAAGCGCCCGGGGCGCGATTCTGATGGGATCGCTGGAAGAATAACTGATGCCATGGGTCCGGCCTCCTGCACAATCTTGCTGGTGAGACGATCTTTTTCCAGTTTACTAGGAGGTGAAGAAGTGGGTCGGCTGGCGGACGTTTATTACCGGCCAGGCTCGTTTGTTGCTCGCGCTCTGGTGATGAATTTGCGTACCTTTTCAGGATCCTTGCGGCCGGGAGCCGACTCGACGCCCGAGACTACATCGATGCCCCAGGGATGCAGGGTCGTGATGGCGTTGGAGACATTCTCGGGAGTGAGACCGCCGGCCAGAACTAGGTGCGGGCGCGCCTCAGGATTCTGAAAGAGACTAACTGCCGAATTCCAATCGAAGGCCATCCCGGTTCCTCCAACAGCAGTCTCCGTTCGGGAATCCACCAAAAGCGCATCAATATTCTTGTCCGCAGCAAGGCTCGCGGCTTCTGCAACCGCGCCGTGTGAAAAATGCAGCACGCGCAAAATCTGCAGGTCGAGCCCGAATCGTTCGCGCAGTTTTTCCGGCAGGTCCGGACTCCCACTGGAATGTAACTGAACGCCAGTAAGGCCACCGTCGAGCACTGCGACCTCAATTTCGGCTAGCGTCGCGTCCACAAAGACACCAATCTTTTCGACTGACTGGGGAAGTTTTGCGGTTATGGCTTCGACGTGGCAGGTCGTCACTTGACGTGGGCTACGGGCGAAGACGAAGCCGACAGCATCGGCCCCGGCCTCGACGGCGAGCAATGCATCCTCCAGCGAGGTGTTTCCGCAGATCTTGATCCAAAGACTCATCGGGTTATTCTGGAACCCGCAAGCAGGGCCGCAAGCGCCGCGCCAGGGTCGGGCTGCCTCATCAGGCTCTCGCCGATAAGGAAGGCATCGAAGCCGGCGGTTCTGAGACGATCGATGTCTTCCGCCGTTGAGATTCCGCTCTCTGCGACGCGAATGACGGAGGCCGGAATGCGATTCGCGAGTTCGAGCGAGGTCTCCATCCGCACTTCGAAGGTCTTCAGGTCGCGGTTGTTGACGCCGATGGCGTCTGCACCGTTGTCCCCGAGGACGTCGAGGACCTCTTCAAGTTCGCTTGCCGTATGAACTTCCACGAACACATCAAGCGCATGCTCGTGGGCTGCTACGGAGAATCGCTTGAGGTCGTCGTTGGTCAACGCAGCCGCGATCAGAAGAATTGCGTCGGCACAGTGAGCGCGCGCCTCAACGATCTGGTACTCGTCGATGATGAAATCCTTCCGAAGGCATGGCAGTTTCACAGCGTTCGAGGCGAGTTTGAGGTTGTGAAGGCTCCCTTGAAAGTGCGGCTCGTCAGTGAGAACGGATAAGGCGGCCGCCCCGCCTTCCTGATACCGCTGCGCCAGCCAGCTCACGTCAAAATTTTCGCGGATGAGTCCTTTCGATGGAGACGCCTTCTTGATCTCTGCGATGATGGCCGGTTCAGACAGTGGCCTCCCGCGCAGCGCAGCGGCCCAGCCGCGAGGCTGATGCGCCGCCGCCATTCGCTCCAAGTCGCTCTGCGAGACACGCGCCTTCGCCATCGTGACACTGGCTCGTGTTGTTAGGAGAATCTGATCCAGTCTGGTCGACATGCGCTGGCTTGAGTATACGAGCAGGCAAGGAGAACGCGTCGAAAGTCGCTGCGGGCAGAAGCAAACCCCGATCAAGCCGCGGGTATCGGATTCGATGGTGGGCCCGGAGGGATTCGAACCCCCAACCAAGGGATTATGAGTTCTCGGGCATCGCTGTAAGTCTATGATAACAATAGAAATGTGAGCGTAATCAAGCGTAGCCCTAAGTAACTGAGCGACCGTAATTTAGAGCAGTTTGATGTAAGTGAAAAAAGCTGACGGGTGTACCGTCACTGTACCTTTCCATTGAATCTTCATGGTGCCTGCGCGCTGGGGATCCCTCAGCCTCGCCAATGTCGAAGTCCGATCTTAAAAACACCGGTGCCCGATCTGAAATGCACTTAGGGCGGCTCCTTCACTGAGGGCAGGAGGTCGCGAAATTGAGAACTCGGTCATATCGAGTTGGTTAATAACCGCGAGGTAATTGACGGGTGGGCCACCCTTGTCCAAGACAGCGATTCTGTAGATCCGCGCAGTTGATTTCAGAGGACATGGAGATCTTCCCTGGCCGATAGTGGCAGGTTTTGTCGATGAGTCGCTCTGGGATGGTTTCTATCTGTTCTTCATCCTGCTGTCCAATTAGTTGGTGCGTAAGTGCTGAACTGTTAGTTCATCTGACTTTGATTCTTTTCGCTGCTGTCCAACTCGTGTTCACCACGTTATCGGCATCGGTAACTGTTCGCAGAGTTTCTTTGCGGCTGGCGGTCCTTCCAGAGGAGTGTTGAGCCATTCCCACAAGTCTCTGAAGATGAACAGCTGTTGGCGCAGCAGAGCGGCCAGATTGGAGAGCGACCAACCGAAGCTGGATTTCATCTGCAGGTACTTCAGGATCAGCATTGCGATTAACGCCGTCCATATCTGCGTCTTGACGGCATTGGCGCTGGTGCCGAGGAACGACTTCACTTTTGCTGTCTGTTTCAGTGCCTTGAAAAACAGTTCGATTTGCCAGCGGTCCTTGTAGATCGCGGCCACCGTCGAGGCCGCCAGGTGGAGCAGGTTGGTGAAGAAGACCAGGATCTCTTGCTTGTCCGCGTTCCAGTACTCGATGCGCCGAAACAGCACCTGCGTCTTGCCATGCCTATCCAAAGAAGGTACAGAAATGATCTGGTCACTGATCACGTTACCCTTTTCTGGAACCGCACACACCTCAACGGTCGTGTAGACCGTGTTGGTCTTCATCCGCGTGACGAAGAAGACCCCGTGCCGCGTCAGCTGCCCGAACCACACATAATCGTTGTAGCCGCGGTCAACGGCCAGGATCGTGCCCGCTTTCAGGCGCAAGTCCCGCGCTACGTTCAACTCGCTGTACTTTCCCTCCGTCACCACCGCGAACGTGGGCAGGTAGCCGTCATGATCCAGCAACAGATGCAGCTTGATCGCGCCCTTCTGTTGCGTGTATTTGGCCCAGTCAAACATGGTCGCCGACAGCTCGATGACACTGCCGTCCAGACTCATCAGCTTGTTCTTGAAACGGAACTTGCGACGGCTGTGCGCCGCCGTCTCCAACTGACACTTTTCCAGCAGCTGCATGAAAATCGACTCGTACAGTTCCCACGGACGGTTGGCGTTGGCATACGCCAAGGTCGATTTCTTCGGCGTGGTGCTTATCCCAAGATGCTTCAGCGGGGATTCACAACTGGCCAGGCCCATGCATACTTCGCGCAGCGAGTTCAAATGCGCCAACTGGCAAAACAGCATGGCCACAAATTGCTCCCAACTGCTGAAGCCTTTGGCATTGCGCTCGGCTTGATGGTGCTTGACCGCACGAGCGAACTGCCCACGCGAAAACAGTTGCAAAAGCTGCGAGTACACACTGCATACTTGAAGCATGGCTGATCCTTTTTTCTCTGAAGGTGGTCCTGTCAGGAGCCCACTTCAGAGTAACTGGGGATCAGCCTCCTCTAATATTCCTCGCGTCAAATAGATATCCGCTGTTTTGGACAGCAATGCGGGTGGGCGGTGTGTCGTTAGCACATAATATGTCCGGTGTTTATAGCAAGTGATATGTCCGCTTTTCAGGCGGCGAGGATGGAGCCATGCGCGAGAGCATGGAGATCTATCCGAGGGCCGCAGCGGAGCGGGCGATGAAGTTACAGGAAGTGTTGTTACGAGCCAACGCGAAGAAGATCAAGTGGTGGCAGGCGGCGGAGTTGGTCGGCATCAGCGAGCGTCAGATGCGTCGCTGGCGGAAGCGGCTCGAGGACCAAGGCCCTGAGGGATTGTTGGACCGACGACGACGGAAGCCAAGCAGCAGACGAGTGCCGAAGAAGCAGGCCGACGAGGTTCTTGGTCTCTACCGGGACAGGTACTTCGATCTGAACGTGCGCCACTTCCACGAGAAGCTCGGCGAGGAACATCAGATCGGGTTGAGCTACACGTGGGTGAAGCAGGCCTTGCAGGCAGCCGGCCTGGTGAAGCGCAAGGGCAGGCGCGGCGTGCATCGCAAGCGGCGTGAGCGACGTCCTCTGCCGGGGATGATGCTGCACATCGACGGCAGCGAACACCATTGGTTTCAGGATGAGCGTAAGCACGACCTGATCGTGATCCTGGACGACGCCACCAGCGATATCTATTACGCGCAGCTGGCGCCGGAGGAAACGACCGCGACCGTGATGGCCGGGCTACGGGCAGTCATTGAACAGAAGGGGTTGTTCTGTTCGCTCTATTCCGACCGTGGAGCCCATTTCTGGCTTACGCCGAAGAGCGGCGGCAAGGTCGATTATGAGCGCCCTACACAGGTGGGCCGTGCCATGAAGGAGTTGGGAGTGAATATGATTCCGTCCTACTCTCCGCAAGCGCGGGGACGCTCGGAACGCAACTTCTCAACCTGGCAGGGACGCCTGCCGCAGGAGTTGCGATTGCGCGGTATACGAACACTGGAAGGCGCCAACCAGTTTCTAAACGATCACTACATTGCCGAGTTCAACCGCCGTTTTACGGTTCCCGCAGCCGAGCGCGGCACGGCGTTCATGTCCTGCCGGAACAGGAACCTGGAGATGATTTTTACGCAACGCTACGAGCGCACCGTCGATCGGGACAACACGGTGCGCTTTCACAACCTGGTCATGCAGCTCGAGCGCGCTCACTGGCGCCACACCCTGGCCGGATCGAAGGCGATCATCCATCAGCACCTGGACACTACCTTGACCCTCATGATCGCAGGACACCGCATTGGACACTACAGCGCGGAAGGAAAGCTCCTGACGCCGCTGAGCAAAAAACAAATCAAGGCGGTGGAAAAGACGTTGAGAGGAAAAGTCCAAAAGCAGACTTTCCCTCCCAACTTGCAAATCCCGCACAATACGCGGGATTCGCACTTTCCTACCGCCTCTAACGGCTACTAACTTATGAATCCGGACATTTCACTTGCTACGAAAAGCGGACATTTCTACTTGCTAACGACATTGACGGGTGGGCGGTGATTCGCCCGGGACCGCCCGTCTGGGCCTCCACCGGGAGGCAATTCGGTATTTACAGCTCAGTTAGTGACTCCTTAAACGCTGACAGTCACCCGTAAAAATGTGGCGGGGATTGCGGTGCAGCCGTTGCTGCTCTTGTTCTGGGATTTCGCCAGTTCCACAAGCTGACTGTGGAGCTCCTCCACCTTGCCGTTCTTGTCAGCGGCTTCGTAGGCGTTCATCGTCGGACCATAGAATCGCCGGAACGATTCGATGACTTGTGCCGGGCTTCGGTCGTGGGAGATAAAGTGGAAGGTGTCCCTGGTCAAAGAGATTCTTTCCCTGGGAACTCCCGCTTGGCCGAAGCGTTCGATGATGTTCGTCTCGAGTCCCCATGTCATGGGGCTGACGAAGCCTTCCGGAGGCGGGGGCGTAAACGATGAGCTGATCTTAAGCACCTGCGCCACAAAGGTTGGATCGTTTGGAATCCAGTTGCCCATCACAATGCGGCCGCCCGGCTTTGTGACCCGGACCATCTCCTTAGCCACGTCGAAAGGCTTGGGTGCGAACATGGCTCCGAATACCGAGAGTGTCAAATCAAACGAACGGTCGTCGACACCCTCCAAGTTGCACGCATCACCTTCTTGAAATTTCAGATTCTTGAGACCCGCTTCCGTAGCTCGCCTGTTTCCCGCCTCAACGAGGTTACTGGCTATGTCGATTCCAACGACTTCAGCTCCCAACCGGGCCAGAGGAACTGCCGTAGTACCATCTCCGCACCCGAGGTCGAGGACTCGACAGGGCGGCTCAATGCCGAGAGAATTCACGACGGCTTCTCCTGATTCACGCATCAGGGCGGCAATCTCTGTAAAGTCGCCCTTCTCCCACAACGCTTTGTTGGGATTCATACTTGCTCCTTGTTTAAATTGACAGGTTCGCAAAGGTGGCTGCCGGATCGCTGCGGGGCAAGAACACCTCAGCGGTTCAGAACTTCGTTGCGCGCTCCCATGAAGATCGGCGCAATCTCCGCGATCTTCCCGTCTGGCACGTCCAGTTCCTTCAATGTGTCCGCGAAATGGCCAAGGAACGCGTCAAAGACGGCATCGTCGAGACCCTTGGATACAAGGTGGGCGTGTCCCTGCCGCATGCTTGGACCGTGATATTCATTCGGACCGCCCAGGGCCATAACGATGAAGGGCTGAACCCGCCTCTTCAGCCCTTCGATGTTGACTCCTTCGAAAAACGGGGCAATGCGTGGGTCTGCCAGACACTTCGGATAAAAGTTATCCAACGCCGCAGTGACGGCAGGTTCGCCGCCCAGATCATTAAAGAGGGACATAGATTGACCTCCGGGAGATTGCCGCTGAGCGCGGGTGGTCGCAAGGCAGTGGGCACAGGCCGATGTTCCGATTTGAGTTGGCCGGTGAATTCCCGGGACGATCATCGGAACCTGTATTTCAATTCTTTGTGTATGCCGTGTGTATCATCCCCAGATTGCAATAGCAAGCGCAATCCTCCCGCGCGAGACTATCCACGACTTATCGCATCAGACAGCGGGTCGCCGGCACAGTGCAGGTCGTCCTCTCGCCCCGCAGATCAGTCTTCACAAATTGCTTATAGCAGCCTTATAGCAGCCAAGGACGCTTCTGCAACCAACCGTCACAACTTGTCCATCTCACCGTCGCGGGTTCAGTGCTCAAAACTCTGAGTTCCGAGTGGATTGTGGTCGATCGGGAAATAACCCCTGTTTGGCCGTTTCGGAGTTACTTCCGAATTGGCGGTGACTCGACCAGAACACTCGGTTGGCCCCCCGTATTGCAATTGCCACACCGAAAGAGCATGATAATCGCGAGGTAAGTCCGAGATGACAGCGTGGGTGTCCGATGGCGGTAGAATCGGCTGTCGCTGGCTAGAAGTTGGACGGCGTACCGTCTGTGCGTCGCAATGTTTGAAAGAGGCGATGAATGGAAGCTACTTGCCTCCTCCTCCGGATTTTGCCAGCCATTCTCCCTTTGGTGGCGCAACGTGGTTCACGCCAAACGTGGTTCACGCCAAACGTCTAAGCCTCCCACCGAATTCCTGTTGACTAGGCACGAACCGTTGCACGGAACGCGCAGTCGAATCTACGCGGCATGATTTAGTTCTGACGTTGACGCGCGTTTACGGTCGGGAGCCTCTCATTTCATCCGTCTGACGCTCGGAATGGAACACTATCTCTTATCTTCAACGAGGAGGACAGTCGTGCGCGATAGAAATCCACATTCTAGAGCTAGGTCCGCGGCAGCGTACGTGTTGCTTGCGCTTCTGTGCTTGACGCCCCTGACGGCGTCTGGGCAAAAGAAATCGTGGCAAGCCGGCACCTTCTTGAACGTCAAGCCGCACCCGGGCGAATCCAAGAGCGAGAACAAAGGGAAACAGTATGACATATCGGTCAAGGTAGGAAAGAAGGTGTACGTTGTGCTGTATGTCGTCGGTCCGGACCAACCGGAACCCGCCAACTACATTGGAATGGCTCGAACTGTCCTGATTGACGGGAATATATTGAAGTTCAATGATCTCGAGGGTCGCGTGCATTCGACGACAATATTGAGTTCGAGAGACGCCAGTTCAAAGTAGGCCCATGAGGCGCGGCGACGGTTGAGTTCGCCACTTCAGCTTCCGAAAGATGAGAGCAATGCACTCATTGACGAGTGGTGGGCTACCCGGAAGTCACAACTGTGACAACCTTCATCGCGGGTGTTGATTAAGTGGTTATTTCCGGGTTGGCGGTAATACACCAGAAACCTCAATCTCGCACTCATCAGCTTCGCACTAGTCGGCTTCGGGTAAGGCAATTGCTCGGCACTCAGCAGAGTTAAAAATCTTCGTGGTAAACCAGTTCCGATCTTTTACGGACATCTGGTTGACGGCATTCAGGAATAGTTCATGATGGCGACGGCACACTGTCTGCATTTGAACTGAGTGATCGCTTTGCGGGTCTTGGATCGAGTCGTAGGCATAAGAAATGAACTCGTACATTTTTGTTCGGTTGCCTATCCATTGCTTCTGCCAGATCGTGGGGCAAGCGAGCCTGAAGGCTACCGAGGGTCTTCATGTCTTCAACGCTCTCATGCTCGCAGAGCGAGCCTTCGAGGGAGTGCCAGATAGCATCCTGATCTGCATTCCGAGGAATGAGTTCAATCACTCTCAGAGCTGAATTCATTTCTGCCTGATCGATTTCGAACAGGCGAAAGGCGAAGACGAGCCTTGAGCGATAGCTGTCGCCAGCGAGAGCTTCCAACTTCCTGAGGGCCGGTGCGGACTTCATGCGAGCCATTCGTGCGAGCAAGTGCACGTCACTGCAAGCTGCTTCTTGTTCGGGAGCCGCAGGTGCAATGACCGTGCAGCACGAAAGCAAAGCGAGTATGCAAGCCGCTTGAAATCTCATGTCGTTTATCTGAAGAGCAGTATAAGCGGTGGTTCCGAGCGAGTTGTGGGCAATCCCGAAGTAATCCCGATTTCGGGGTTTCTTCCGAGTTTTGCATGGGTCTGCGACCCACCTATATGGATGAAACTCATCTGGAGTCGATGAGTTTCGACGGGGTAGGCGGTGATGCAGGATCTGTGTGCTTTCCGGTCGAGTAGACTGGGCCAATCAGGCACATTGCCACTCTTTGCCATCCACATATTCCCGCGCGCGATCAGTAGAGCTGGGTTTGTTTGTCAGTCTTCGTGCGACACTGGCTTATCGCCTGATCATCAGCATTTCCGTGATTAAACCGAGCGTAGTGGTCCGCAATAACGTTATGCAAGTTCGCTATGTCGAGGAGGCAAGCTAGTGCCTGACGAAGCAATCGTTTCCCCTATTCCACAGAATCCGTCCCCGGAGGATGTGACCCTCCCATTGGGCAAGCCGTCACCTGCTGGAACGAATGTGGCCCATTTGCCCAAGAGCATTGGGCGCTACCGCATCATCCGGCTGCTTGGCGAAGGCGGCATGGGTTCGGTGTACGAGGCGGAACAGGATCAGACGCGGCGCAGCGTTGCTCTGAAGGTCATTAAGGCGGCGTGGGCCAGCCCGGAGATACTGCGCCGCTTCGAACAGGAATCGCAGGCGCTTGGCCGGTTGCAACATCCCGGCATCGCACAGATCTACGAGGCGGACAGCGCCGACACCGGCTTCGGCGTGCAGCCATATTTCGCCATGGAACTCATCCACGGAGATCCGCTGGTGGAATATGCCAACGAGCACAAGCTGAATACGCGCCAGCGGCTGGAATTGATGATCCAGGTTTGCGACGCCGTGCACCATGCACATCAGCGCGGCATCATCCATCGCGATCTGAAACCGGGCAACATCCTGGTCGACGAGACGGGGCAGCCGAAAATCCTGGACTTCGGCCTGGCTAAGGTGACCGACAGCGATGCGCAGGCGACGCGTCAGACCGACATGGGCCAGATTCTTGGAACGCTGGCCTACATGAGCCCGGAGCAGATCACCGCCGATCCGCTGGCATTGGATACACGCAGCGATGTCTACGCTCTGGGCGTGATTCTCTACGAGTTGCTTGCCGGCAAGATGCCCTATACGCTCTCGCGCTATATCCATGAGGTTGTGCGGACGATTCAGAGTGTAGATCCAGCACCGCTCAGCACGGTGAATCGTACCTACCGCGGCGACATCGAGACGATTGTTGCCAAAGCATTGGAGAAGGATAAGAACCGCCGCTACGGTTCAGCGGCGGGATTGGCGGCAGATCTTCGCCGCTACCTGAACGATGAGCCGATCATAGCGAGGCCGGCAAGTGCGAGCTACCAGTTGCAGAAGTTCGCTCGCCGCCACAAGGCGCTGGTGGCGGGCGCGGCGGCGGTGTTCGTGGTGCTAATCCTCGGTGTCATTGCCAGCACGTGGGAAGCCGTGCAGGCGCGGCACGCAGAAAAGAAAGCGCAACAGCAGTCGGCAGTGGCCCAAGCTGTGAATGACTTTCTGCAGCACGATCTGCTTGCGCAGGCCAGCGCCTATAACCAGTCCAAACCCGATCCCAACATTACGGTGCGGACAGTGCTGGACCGGGCGGCAAAGAATATTCAGGGCAAGTTCAAGGACCAGCCGGAAGTAGATGTCGCCGTGCGCGAGACAATCGGCGACGCCTACACCGATCTTGGGCTTTATCCCGAAGCACGGAAGCAACTGGAGCCTGCTCTGGAGCTGAGCCGCCGGACGCTTGGCGCGGAGAGTCCGAAGACCGTCGACGTTCTGGCGCGACTCGGATCGGTCGCCGGACTGCAGCAGAAGTATCCTGAGGCCGAGAAGATGTTGACCCAGGCCGTCGACGTGGACCGAAGGGCGGCAGGCGTGGAGAGCCGACAGACGTTGTGGGCCATGGATCGGCTCGGCTGGGTCGACTCACTGGAGGGTAAATACGCGCCGGCCGAGACCCTCTTGAATCAGGTGGTCGAAACAGACCAGCGCGTGCTGGGCGCCGAGGATCGCGATACGCTGACCGCCATGAGTGGGCTCGCGATTGTTTACATGTATGAAGGCAAATACGCGCGCGCAGCGGAGCTCGACGAGCAGCTCAACGCGATCGATCTTCGGCTATTTGGGCCTGAGAATCCCCGTTTGCTCATCAACATGACAAACCTGGCGATCGTGTACAACGATGAGGGCAAGTATGCGCAGGCTGAAGCCCTCGAGAAACGGGCGCTGGATGGGGAGCGTCGGGTACTTGGTGCTGATAATAGGGCGACTTTAATCAGCATTCAGGTTCTCGCAGGGAGTTTCATGAATGAAGGCAAGTACGCTGAAGCCGAGGCGCTTTACAAACAAGCCCTGGAGCCGGCTCGTCGGGTGATGGGTCCGGAGGCGCCCCAGACGCTCCAAGTTATGGATGACCTCGCCGGGGACTACGAAAACCAGGGCAAGTACGCTCAGGCCGAGCCCCTCATGAAGGAGACCGTGGAGATTCATCGCCGCGTGCTGGGTCCCGAACATCCCGACACGCTCCTTGACATTTCGAATTTAGCGTCACTCTATGCCGAGGAAGGCAAATACGCTCAGGCCGAGCCGCTTTTCAAGCAGGCTCTGGAGGCTGATCGCAGGGTGCTTGGCCCTGAGGATCGGGTCACACTCTATGTACTTTCGTCGCTTGGAATGATGTACCAGCGGGAAGGCAAGTATGCCCTGGCGGAATCCTCGATTGCGCAAGCCCTCGCTGGACAGCGGCATTCCTTAGGGGCGCAGCATCCTTTCACGATGAGTTCCGAAACCGACCTGGCGCTGACTTATATTTCGGAGAATAAATTCACGCAAGCCGAGACTCTGGCGCGCGATGCGCTGGAATCGGAGAAGAAGACTCAGCCTAAAGATTGGTCGCGTTACAACGCTGAGAGCGTGCTGGGAAAGAGCCTCGTCGGGGAGAAAAAGTATGCCGACGCAGAGCCATTGCTGATCGAAGGGTACCAGGGGATGCTCGCGCGTAAAGATCGGATCAATATTCCCGACTTGTACCACCTTCGGCTTGCGAAGCAATGGCTCGTCCAGCTCTATTCGGACTGGAACAAGCCCGACAAGGCTGCCGAGTGGAAGAAGAAGTGAAGTTTACGAAGTTCTTTGCCGTTGGTGGTCTGGTCGCTCAAGGATTAGCTCGCGCTCTTGTGATTCCGGGCGCATTGTGGGCAACCCGTCAGTGTCGTTAGCAAGTAGAAATGTCCGCTTTTCGTAGCAAGTGAAATGTCCGGATTCATAAGTTAGTAGCCGTAGAGGCGGTGGGAAAGTGCGAATCCCGCGTATTGTGCGGGATTTCGAAGTTGAGAGGGAAAGTCTGTTTTTGGACTTTTCCTCTCAACGTCTTTTCCACGGCCTTGATTTGTTTTTTGCTCAGCGGCGTCAGGAGCTTCCCGTCTTCGCTGTAGTGCCCGATACGATGTCCAGCGATCATGAGGGTCAGGGTCATGTCCAGGTGCTGATGGATGATCGCCTTCGATCCGGCCAGGGTGTGGCGCCAGTGAGCGCGCTCGAGCTGCATGACCAGGTTGTGAAAGCGCACCGTGTTGTCCCGATCGACGGTGCGCTCGTAGCGTTGTGTAAAAACCATTTCCAGGTTCCTGTTCCGGCAGGACATAAATGCCGTGCCGCGCTCGGCTGCGGGAACCGTGAAACGGCGGTTGAACTCGGCAATGTAGTGATCGTTCAGAAACTGGTTGGCGCCTTCCAGGGTTCGGATACTGCGCAATCGCAGTTCCTGCGGCAGCCGTCCCTGCCAGGTGGAGAAGCTGCGTTCCGAGCGTCCCCGCGCTTGCGGAGAGTAGGACGGAATCATCTGCACTCCCAGCTCCTTCATGGCACGGCCCACCTGTGTGGGGCGGTCATAGTCGACCTTGCCGCCGCTCTTCGGCGTAAGCCAGAAATGGGCTCCACGGTCGGAATAGAGCGAACAGAACAACCCCTTCTGTTCAATCACTGCCCGTAGCCCGGCCATCACGGTCACGGTCGATTCCTCCGGCGCCAGCTGCGCGTAATAGATATCGCTGGTGGCGTCGTCCAGGATCACGATCAGGTCATGCTTACGCTCATCCTGAAACCAATGGTGTTCGCTGCCATCGATGTGCAGCATCATCCCCGGCAGAGGACGCCGTTCACGCCGCTTGCGATGAACCCCGCGCCTGGACTTGCGCTTCACCAGCCCGGCTGCCTGCAAGGCCTGCTTCACCCACGTGTAGCTCAGACCGATCTGGTGTTCTTCGCCGAGCTTCTCGTGGAAGTGACGCACGTTCAGATCGAAGTACCTGTCCCGGTAGAGACTCAGAACCTCTTCGGCCTGCTTCTTCGCCACCCGTCTGCTGCTTGGCTTCCGCCGTCGCCGATCCAGTAATCCCTGTGGGCCTTGTTCCTCGAGTCGCTTCCGCCAGCGTCGCAGCTGACGCTCGCTGATGCCGATTAACTCCGCTGCCTGCCACCACTTGATCTTCCCCGATGTGGCCCGTAACAACACTTCCTGTAGCTTCATAGCCCGCTCCATCGCGGTGATCGGATAGATCTCCATGCTCTCGCGCATGGCTCCATCCTCACCGCCCCAAAAGCGGACATATCACTTGCTATAAACACCGGACATATTATGTGCTAACGACAGTGGGCAACCCGTCAGTTACCACTCATTAACGTCCGGGTGGGCGGTCACTCACTCAGCGTCGCACGTTATTTTGGAGAACTCCCGAGCGACTTGAGAACCGGAAAATGTTCGTCAATCAAACCGCAGGAAACCTCAGTCGTCTTTCCCGCAAATGTGCTCAGTCGATTGTCTGGGACTCCGCACCAAAGGAGGTTGTTCTTGGACGTTTTCCTTGCAGAGACAACGTTGATGGTGACGAAGTAGTCTTTGTCTTCTAGGCGGTTCCAATTGCTCTGCGAGACCTTTGTGGTGTCAAACGTCGCAACGTTCTGGTCATCAAACAGTTTTTCGTCATTCCCCAGAAAGACGTCACGAAATGGGGCATTATCCTGTCCCTGCCCGGGAAGTGGGTCACCGTCAAAATAGGCGATCACCAGCACAGATTCATGTATGCTCTGGAGCCGCTGCCGTGCGTGCTCAGACAGCGTAACAGCGATGGAGAACCGGGGAACAGGGACTGTCATGTCACGCGGGTACTCTTTCGACTTCCGTGGTCGGCAATCCCCAGTCAAAGCCGAGCACGTCAGAACTAGAGCCGCCGCAGTCATTGCAACAATGCGAATCATCCTGAATTGACGCATAGCAAATGATACTGCCGGATTCCATATGCATCATGAAGTCCGGCGCTAGAGCAGGTAATTCCCGTATCGTGGCCAACCCGGACATAACCGTGCGCCGTGAAAGGCGCTGGACCACAGTGGGTGCGAGTCCCACCCGGGAACTGGATCGCTCCACCCGGTAGCAATCGAAGCAGCAGAGGAGGCAACAAATCTGCTGGAGCCTTCGGTGTAGAGGGTTGCATAGGCAACTTGGCGATCATGCAGGCCGTAATGGAGGTAAACGCTGAGCAGGCCCCGAAACCGGGGATGCAGGAGCCGACCCGCCGGTTAATCGAGGGAAGGCCGACGCTGATGGGAGAATATGAGCGAATCAGTCACATCAGTCCTGCCGGGGTAGTGGCGACGGCATGCATGAAAACGTGGACCAGACGCAACACGGGAAGCCCCAGCGGTGATTCGCAGTTGGAATCAACTGGCAACTCGCGAGAGCCAGGCCGGGCCGTTTGGGGTGGCGGGGAGGTTCGTAGTACCGATGAAGCCGGGTAATGCCGGGGGAGGGAAGGGACCTCAGTTGGAAGCAAAACGCAAGAAGTGACGAAGACAGAGGGATTGGCGATGAGCCTAGCAACCCCAGAAAGCGTTCAGAAGTTACAGACAGCGTTGCACGACAAAGCGAAGAGATCGCCTGACTTTCGTTTCTATGCGCTGTACGACAAGGTGTACCGGAAGGACGTTCTGAGTTTTGCCTACAAATGCTCGAAGGCTAATGGCGGCGCAGCAGGAGTGGACAATCAGACGTTCGAGGACATCGAAGCGTACGGCGCGGAGCGATGGTTGGACGAACTGACGCAAGAACTGAAAAGTCGAACCTATCGGCCTCTTCCTGTGCGGCGGGTGTATATCCCGAAGCCCGGGGGGAAGCAGCGTCCGTTAGGGGTACCCACCATCCGCGATCGAGCGGTAATGATGGCGGCGGTGTTGGTTCTCGATCCTATCTTCGAGGCCGATCTACCACCGGAACAGTACGCCTATCGGCGAGGCCACAGCGCACAGGACGCAGCAAAACGCGTCTTCAAGCTGATCAACACCGGGCATCGCGAGATCGTTGATGCGGACCTTGCCAGCTATTTCGATCTTCTTCCGCATGCTGAGCTTTTAAAGTCGGTAGCTCGCCGTGTCATCGATGGCGCCATGCTTCATCTGATCAAGATGTGGCTGAAGGCACCCGTCGAAGAGACAGATGAGCGCGGGAAGAAGCATCGCAATACGCGCAATCGGGATGAAGGTCGAGGCTCCCCGCAGGGATCTCCGATCAGCCCACTGCTCAGCAATCTTTACATGCGCCGGTTCGTGCTTGGGTGGAAGAAGCTCGGGTACGAGAAACGTTTTGGTGCATGCATCGTCAACTATGCCGATGACATGGTGATCTGTTGTCGAGGCAGAGCGGAAGAGGCTTTGATCGCGATGCGGGTCATGATGACGAAGCTGAAGCTGACGGTGAATGAAACCAAGACGCGGGTCGCGAAGCTGCCGGAAGAAAAGTTCGATTTTCTTGGGTACACGTTTGGTCGTTACTACTCGCCGATAACGGGACGCGCTCATCTGGGCTCGGCCCCGTCAAAGAAGCGAGTGATACGCATCTGTCGGGCTATCAGTGACGAAACCAAACGCGACCGGACCCAGCTGGACCACAAGTATGTCGTAACTAAACTCAATCAGATGATGAATGGTTGGGCGAATTACTTCAGCCTGGGTTCAGCCAGCAAAGCCTATCGGGCAATCGAACAACATGCCTGTAAACGGCTGCGTCAGTGGCTCTGCATCAAGCACAAAGTGCCATGGCCGGCGTTCGGGAGGTTTCCTCGCGAAAGCCTGTACACCACCTTCGGGCTTGTCCGGCTTACACAGCGGAAGCGCAGCTTTTCGTGAGCGAACTCGTGACGTTTCCTCCGGGAGCCGGATGCGGGAAATCTGCATGTCCGGTTCGACGAGCGGGATGTGGAAACGGAGTATGGTCCAGCTAATGAGGCACCGGCAGAACGAAAGGGCCGGGAACAGATAGGCCAGACCTAACCCACCGCGCCACATCTCGACTCTACCTTTGCTTCTGACAACCGGCTGAGGCACTCATTAAGCTGATCACCGAAGTCTCTCAATCATTGATATTTGGGAATTGCGGTATCATCCTACGTCATGAGCCCCACAGCGACAAATCAGGTTCTGGAGCGCCGGGTGCGGGAGCTTCTGCTGTTGCAGGAGACAGCGAAGAAGGTGAACTCCATACTCGATCTGGAGAAATTGCTGGACGAGATTGTTGGCCGCGTTGCTGAGGCTTTTGGGTGTAACCGGACGGCAGTGCTACTGAAGGATGACGCGAGGAACGATCTGGAGATGATTGCTCTTCGCGGCTTCAGTAACGTTCATCTCAAGGGATATCGATTTAAGGTCGGCGGTGCGGGCATGGTGGGCCACGTGTCGGCGACTGCGAAGATGCACTATGCGCCCGACGTGAGGAAGGATCCCTATTATGTGATCAGTGAGTCAACGACACTTTCCGAAGTAGACATTCCGCTTATCAGCCGTGGAAGACTGATTGGAATATTCAACGCGCAGAGCTCTTCTATTGACGCATTTTCTTCTGAGCAGATTGAACTGTTGTGCGCATTGGCGGATAACATTGCCATCGCCATTGAAAATGCTCGCCTCTTCAGGCAAGAGCGATTGGAGAAGGAAAAGGGCCTTCGCGAGCAGGATGAGGCCAGACGCATCCAGCGAGCACTTTTGCCCGCACATGACCCCGTGATTTCTGGCTATGCGGTTGATGGTTTCTGTTTGCAATTGAACGCCGTAGGCGGCGACTGGTATGACTACGTGGATCTCGGCGATGGCTTTTGGGGAATCGCACTGGGGGATGTTTGTGGGAAAGGGATGGCGGCGCCACCGCTTATGTCGGCGACCCGCAGTCTGTTTCGCACAGCCGCAGAGGAATCAAGATCGCCCTCAGAGGTTCTTACGCGTTTGAATCGGGCACTACTTAAGGATCTTCCTGAGGGCCGATTGTCACCTTGGTCTATTTGATCCTCGATACTAAGCACGCGACCGTAAGAGTCGCCAACGGAGGGCATCCCTACCCCATTCTCGTCGGGGAGCAAGCCCAATTCGCAGAGCTCAAAACAGAAAAAGGCTTTCCTTCGGAACTTATGAACTCAGAATACTCCGAGATCAATTTGACCTTACGGACTGGCGACCGCGTGCTGATGTACACAGACGGCGCGGAAGAGGCGACGGATGCGGGAGGCCAAGAATATGGAGCCTCGCGCCTCGTGAAATCCGTGCAGAATCCAGACGTATCGGCCAGGTCAGTGTTGACCGAGGTGCAGGAGTTTGCGAGTGGCGGCGCGCTCAGCGATGATGTGACCGCGATTGTCTTGCGGCGCGAATAGCTTTTTCCTCTCTCTTCAACTCCTTCGCCGCCGAATATCGGAGACAGGTGTGTGTCCCGGATGTGTTGTTTGAATGATAAGTCGAGGAGGAGCACGAGGGTGTTACAAAGGCTAACTCAGCAGTGCGCTGATTCAGAGAACTACCCACGGAGGCTCCTCGAGACTTTATGTACTACATCGGACTTGATGTTCACAAGAGGACGATCAGCTGTTGCGTGAAGGACGCGGCTGGCCGTGTGCACATGGAAGGCAAGATCGGATCGACGCGGCGCGAACTGGATGGCTGGCTTCGGATTCTTCCCCAACCCCGGACGATCGCCATGGAAGCGACGATCTTCACTGGATGGATTTACGATCACCTGCTTCCGCATGCCGAGAAGGTAAAGGTTGCCCATCCACTGATGCTGCGGGCCATTGCCGCGGCCAAGCGGAAGAACGACAAGGTCGATGCCAGCAAGATCGCCGACTGCCTGCGCTGCGACTTCCTGCCGGAGTGCCACATGGCATCGACCGAGATCCGCGACCGACGGCGAACCCTTCGCTATCCGGACGAGATTCTGAAGGAGTTGGACTATACCGTCTGCTCTATCCATTCGCGATTTGGACTTGACCGCGATGCGCAGACTGAGCGGCTATTGAGGGCAATGGACAACCGGTATTTCAACATCCTCGGCCACGCCACAGGCCAACTGCTTCTCAAGCGGCCGGGATACGAGATCGATATCGACCGGGTGATCGGACATGCGCGTGCGAATGGCTGCTTTCTGGAGATCAATTCCAGTCCTGACCGCCTCGATGTAAGCGCAGACACGGCGCACCAGGCGGCTGCGGCCGGTGTGTTCATCGCCGTCTCCACTGATGCGCATAGCACGGGCGAACTAGGCCTCATTCGTTGCGGCCTCGACCAGGCGCGTCGGGCAGGCCTCGGACCATCACTAGTCCTCAACAGCCAACCCTGGCCGAAATTGAAGCGATTATTCAGCCGCTAGCGGTGGAGCGTTAAAGATTAACTATGAAGCGTGGCTCTCGGTTTAGTTTTTTATCTCAGCTTGGGATTGCCACCTTCCGTCAGATCCGTTTCATGACTAGCCAGCCGGCGAGCGACGAGATTAGCCACACCAGAGTCGCGGCAGCCAAAACGGCCCACGACGGGTAGTGGCCGAGTAGTCTCCATAAGATCAGTGCGAAGAGAGCGAGTCCAACAGTACCTATCGCCGCTCCGGCCGCGTCTACGCTGGCCGCCTTGACACCGCGGATTGTGCCATCGAAGCCGGCTTTTGCTTTCTTCTTAATCTCGTGCTTTTCGATGAGTGTGGCGCTCGCCGGGAAGATCGCGGGGAAAGCCAGGAAAAGGCCACCGATTACTGGTCCATATGTCTTAGCGATCACGCCCGCCGCAGCGGTGACTCCTCCGCCGAGGATAAAGCGAAGAGCATAGTCGGGCCAGCCCATACCGCGCAGACCTTTCGAGTCAATCTCGATTCCGTATGGCTTCATGATCTGTACTCCAGAAACCAGATCAGCGTTACGACGAGCCCCCATCCGGGCATAGCCAGAAGGGTCGCATGGAGCGCTCTCATGCGCCGTCGTCCCATCAAGGCGCACACGAGGGAAGCGTATACGAAGAAAGCGATCGCGCCTCCCATCATGGAACGGCCCTCGACGGCGCAATAGGCTGGACCCTTTATGTGCAGCGTCAGGCCGAGCGTTGCGATCGCGACCGATGGCGCTGCTCCGAAAAGGCCGGCGAAACTCTTAGGCTTCAGCAGATCGCCCATGGCCGCGAACGCGCTCACGATCGCCCCGCCGAGGATGAAACGCAAGATGATTTCTCCCATTTCAGAAAGCCTCCTATTGTCGAGAGCTCTTCACCAGCTTGCGCGCCCGATCAGGGCCATGCAGGCCGAGCACACGATAGGCTTTGCCCGAAAGCTTGTGGTAGTTCACGAAGAATTCTTCAAGTTCTTTCGCGAAACTTTTGCCGAGGTCATCGACGGTCTTGACGTCTTCCCAGCTATGCGCGCTAATCTCAATCGCAATGATGCGATCGTTCCGAACTTTTTCCTTGCCTTGCCCCTCGTCGCCCTCAATCACACCGATCATGCGGCACGTCAAAACGCAGCCAGCGAAGGCAGGCTCATCCATTAAAACGAGAACATCGACAGGGTCTCCGTCGTCGGCCTTTGTAGAAGGGACAAAGCCAAAATCATATGGAAAAGCCATTCCCGACGGAAGTACCTTTTTGAGTTCGAAAATGCCTTCTTTCGGGTCGAAAGCAAATTTGTTGCGGCTTCCTTTTGGGGTCTCAATGACAACGCGGAGTTTTCTGTCGTCGGAATCGAAAGGTTTGAGGATAGTCGGAGCGGTCAAGACTTTTTTCTTCACGGTTCTCCTTCTCTTCGCGCAGGTCAGCGCAAGTCGTCACTCTAAGGTTTCTACAACAAGACCGTCATGCGGATCGTACGGATCGCTCTGGTGACTCCGGACGTTCCCGAGGTTCCCGGCGTGCCGAACGCTCGCTGCAGAAGCTACATCAAACAGTCGGATGCGCGCGCCATGACGTACGTTGCGAGAGCTTTCCAGGACAGGAGAGGATCTTAAGGGAACCAAGGAAAGCGGTGCACGCAAATACGGAAAGGCAGCGGGCAAGATTCCTAGAGAGCGTGATGCATCGGTAGTCTCCGGCCTTCGCTGCGTTGGTCACGTCGGGTCACCCATTGAGCCGTGACCGGCAACCTGAGATCGGTTTCTCTAAAAAGAGAAATATCCCCTCCGGACATCCCTAAAGAGAAAAGCTTGGTTCTCGAGAGAGAACCACTGCGGACCTGTTCGAGGCTGTTACAAAACCCTGACTGAACTAAGGTGATAAACGGGAAGGGCCGCTTTCCTGAACAAAAGGAGCTTTCGATGGGGATCAAGTTGGGGCACACGTTCGGATACTTGCGAATCGTGATCAAGCCAATCGATCGAATTACGCAGCAGGAATTTCGGGAACCTTTGGAATATTGCTGAAGCACGTTGCGCACAGAACGGGTCTGCCTTGAGTCGGCTTGAAAGGAACGGTGGTGTGGTTCCCGCACTGGGAGCAGCTGACGTGCGTTTCGATTCGTCGCCGCCCAATTCCGCCCTGCCTCTTAGCCTTGCAGAGCTTGCAGTGTTTTGGTATATGCGAAAATCCCTTCTCTTGGAAGAATTGCTGTTCTCCCGCCGAAAACACAAACATCACGCCGCAATCCACACGCAGCACATCTCGGTCAGCAAAGCCCATACTCCCCCAACAAAGCAGATTCAGAGAAGGATGCCAGCAGATCTGAAGAAGTCCGAGGCGAGCATATTCCTCGTGGATGATCTGATAGCATTCGCAAGCAGCGTGTGTAAGGCCCACGCCATTCTGGATCGTCACATGGCCACGCGAATACGCGATCAGTCCGGCCTTGTGCAACATGCTTGCCGCCACGGTGACAGTGGTGCGACGCGTACCCAGCATCATAGCGAGGAATTCGTGCGTGATGGGCAGATGATCGCTTTGCACTCTGTCGTGGCATCATCAGCCACCGGGCCAGATGCTCTTCGGATCCCGGTCCATAGCGGAGAAGAAGCGATCAAGTGGCTGAGACGTTCCGGCCCGACCTACTGATCTCAGACGTCATGATGGGAGGAATGACCGGCATCGAAGCCGCGATTCAAATTCAGAACAAGCTGCCTACATGCAAAATCGTTCTAATCTCAGGGACTGCCGTCAGCGCAAAGCTTCTGGAGAAGGCAAATGCCCATGGATATGGGTTTGAACTTCTCATGAAGCCAGTTCATCCCATCGATCTGCTTGCCAGACTGCGTAGTCAAAAAACGTCAGCGGCCAATTGAATGCTTCACCCATCCGCGACAATTGGAATCACAACGGCCGTTGCCTTTGCCTGCCCGTCGGCCAATGCGGCGAAACTGACGAGCAGCCCAATCGAAGCCAAAGAGCGGATCAACAGATGCCGGGCAATCATGCGGCAAGCATACCTTGGCGTGCCCAAGGGGCGGCTTTGACCGTCAACCATCCGTCCATCGCATTGCCCGGGACAGCTCGGGAGAGCACACCGCCCGTCTTACGGGCCGCGCCCAATCGTGATGTCGACCAAGGAGGCTAATTCTTGAATATGGCCGCCCCGCGATTCGGCCATGTACCGCCTGCGCACCTTAATATATAGGAGGCTCGGTGGTATCGCAGATTTGGTGGGCCCACCAGGACTCGAACCTGGAACCAAAGCATTATGAGTGCTCTGCTCTAACCGATTGAGCTATAGGCCTTACCGTCTTCAAATGCCAATCAAGCGAAGTTGAGAGTAAAGGACCGTAGTCAACAGTAATTGAGCGTAATTTAGGGATTATGAGTTCTCGGTCATCTACGTAAGTCTATGATAATAAACGAAATGTGAGCGTAATTGAGCGTAGGCGTAAGTAATTGAGCGACCGTAGTTTAGAGTGGTTTGATGTAAAAGAGCAGAGCTGACGTGGGTACCGCATCTGCACCTAGAATCAGCTTCGCTTCAAGCGATACTGCTCTTCGTGTAGACCGCCTAATCCGTCGAAACTCATCGACCCCAGACGATTTTCATCCATCATATAGGGTCGCAGACCCAAGCAGAACTCGGACGTAATCCCAAAATTCGGTTATGTCCAGATGGCCTTCACATCGGTCCCCAATAACGTTAGTTTCCAATCGGAACTGCCCGGGCGCGAGGAGCCGTTTTTGCGTCACTCAGTTTGGGTGGGCAGTTTCGATTGGAACGCCAAACCGATTCTCGATTAGTGCGTTCGCCGTGTTCACTACTGGCGACGACGACCCTAGCCCTCAGCATCTGCAAACGATGAGGCAAATCATCTGTAATGGTCAGAGCTTCTCGTATTCTGCGCTGGCCTGTAGGACGGGTATGTCCGGGTCTGCATCTTTCCAGAGAGCGAAAAATTCGCGGCAGGCAATCCTAGCACGGTCCAGCTCTCGTAATAACACGAGCGCTCTCCCCAGCTGCAAGTGCGCCAGGGCCCCGATGGGATCTGCTAGGACGATGCCGCGATGATCCAGTACTTTTCGGTGGCGCATAGCGGTATGCGGAGGAAATCTGCGCTCAGCCACACGCTTGACGCCGGAAAAACGGCAACGTCTGCGCTCAAAGTGGCTGCTCAAAATGTCGCCGATGCCTATAAGAGAGTTATCTGACGTTCGATTTGCGCCTACATCTTTGTCACCTTGCGGTAGATCCTGATCAGACCAATTGCGCGCTATCCGGAGCGGGCCCCGGAATTCTGTACTTTTCTTACATAGATGTGCGCAATCCGGGCTTTACCCCAAAACGCGATTACTTCCGCTTTGGAGGTGCGCCCGGAACTTCTGTTAACGTTGACACCGAGCACCTCTTTCGCTGCGTGTGAGGTTTGGTGACATCCCGTGGCTTCGGCCTAAGCCGGAGACAAAAGATTTCGCTCACGACCGCGATTACGTGATGCGAGATTCATGCTTCGAAGCAGCGATTCGAATCGCGGAAGGCCGCGCAGGTTCCGGGAAGGATCCCTTAATGCCGAAAATATACCCGGAGCGCTTTTCATAGGCGCTCTCGAGCCAATCTATGGCCAAATCCGCCTCCCCGAGTCCAGCATGGATGTAGGCGAAGTGATACGGCGAAACAAACTCACGGGTGGCGCGATCGCGAAGTTCCTCCAGTATGATTCTTGCTTGCTCGATGTTTCCAGTCATTGCGTAAGCCTGACCAAGCTGCGATTGGAACATCGTCAAGCCGGGCGCAAGTGCCACCGAACGCTCCAGAGAAGCAATCCCCGCCGGATGGTCACCATTGAAGATGAGGGCCCACCCCAACATCGAATTGCAACGCGGTGACCCGGATTCGATCTGTCCTGCACCCAATTTGTCTCCCAGGTTTTGCCCTCATCTGGCGAGTACGCCTGCTCCCAGTGACACGTGGTCCGAGTGATCTTGGACCAGATGAAACGTGCCCGAACTGGCTTGCCATTGAGCGTGTCATCACCATGGAAAATGCCCACGCCATTCTGGAAACTTCCCCTCATCGGCGGATCCAGCGGTCCGAGTGGTGTCCTGCTGTCGAGCCACCAGATTGACCACTGATGCGTTTTTGGGTCGAAGGACCGCAGAGCGACACCGCTATAAGGAGCTCCCGGAACGTTGAGCACCAGATCGTCGACATTGCTGTAACTTCCCATGAGCGGTTGGCTGAATAACGTACCCTCGAACTCAATCCACTCATGACTATCAGCGAGTCGCTGCTTCAGTTTTCGATGATGAACCTTTCAGTGACCAACCAGAAAGTCGAAGTCGTGAAGGCCTGAGACTGCACTTTCTGTTTGATTCCTCGTGGCTCCCGAATCTTGCTGGGATTGGGCGGTCAACTGTCCGGACGGTGCCAGACTCAGAATTAGCAGCGCGAGCATGCCGGCGTGGTGCTGAATGTTCATGGTGCCCCCTTTGAATTGTGACAATAGCCAATGCGCAGGAATGACTCTGAATTCTACTCTCGAAGCGCATATTCCGAGGCTAATCAGTCATTTGTCGCGGGCAGTCCGGATGGGAATCTGACGTTTACTAGGAGTAATCCCTGAGGGGAAAAAGATCCCGTTCCCACGCGAGTTGAGAACGGGACCGAGGGGAGAGTGCCTCAAAAAGAATCAGAAGTAGATCTTCGCGCCGAACTGGAAGACTCTCGGATCGAACGCCGAGGTCACCTGGCCGAAGTTGCTTGCGCCTAGACCATTACTGACCTGGTCGAATTCGGTGTGGTTCCAAAGGTTAAAGCTCTCCGCGCGAAGCTCTAACCTCCGCTCCTCGCCAAATGAGAAGCTCTTGAAAACCGAGAGATTCCAGTTATCGCGGCCCGGACCTCGTAGAGAATTGAAGCCGGCATTACCCCAGGTTCCTACAGCTGGTAATGCAAATGCGGCCGTATTGAACCACTCGCCTGCTTTGTGCGGATAAGAAACCTTGCCCACCGTGTCCGGTCGGTTTGTTGCATTCGGCAAGCCGTTGCTGCTTTGACCACCGGTCAGCTGTGGGTTAATTGGCAATCCCGACGTCATGGTGATGATGCCTGACAGCTCCCATCCTCCGGCGGTCGTTCTCAACAGGCGGTTTGGACTCCTCTCGAAGAAGGGGATCTCGTAGATGAAGTTCACAGCGACGTTGTTTGTCCGGTCATAGCCACCGGGGCCGCTGTCGTACTTCCAACCGAGATACGGATTCGAGATGTTGGTGAGATCAGCACCTCCACCGCCACCGAGTGTAGGGTCGACGCTTCGCGACAAAGTGTAAAACGCGCGCAGCGTTAACGTTCGAATGCGGGAGTTCAGATCGACCTGCAGCGCGTTGTAGTGCGAGTTCGCTTCATTGGTAGACATGTCGATGGAATTGAATCCCGGGTAAGGAAGGCCAGGAGCTGTGTTGTACTGTGCACCTGCGATGAGCGCCGGAAGATAGCTCTCAGCGGGCAGATTGGTTTGACGATAATCGTTCTGAAATCGATTCTGATTTCCCACATAAGAAATCGACAGAACGGAACCGGCGTTCAACTGGCGCTGCAGGCCGGCGCTATATTGGTAACTCGCCGGTTGTTTGTAGTTATCGATCGCCAGGCCCGTGATGCTGGCGGGATTAATTGGCCTTGTCCCTGCACTCCCGGTCGCAAGCAGTACGCTCGGATTCTCAACCGTGACGCTGCTGTTCGTCACACTGAGGCTGAAAGGGATGTTGGGGCCTGCGTTGTACATATCGTTTCCTTGAATTCGCTCGTACATGATCCCGAATCCGCCGCGAACCACAGTCTTGCCGTTCCCCATTACATCGTAGGCAAAGCCGATGCGCGGGCCGAAGGCGTTCCAGTTGTTGTTGACCAGTCCCTTCGGAACATGGTTTTGCCCGGGGATCCCAATGCCGTTCAGGTACAGAGGGACACCTGCCAATATTGGGTTAGGGCTTGTGCCAAGTCCCGGACTGCTGGGACTGATCGACCCATTCGGGAGAAGGACGGCGGCATCGGCTGGGTTGTACAGCGACGGGTAGAAGTTCCCCATCCGGTTGTTGGCTTCATAGGTGTGGGGAACGCCGTCCCAGCGCAAGCCCAGGTTCAGTGTCAATTTCCGATTTGTGCGCCAGTTGTCCTGGACATAAGTGGCCCACGAAACGTTGTTCCATTGACCATGATCCTGCACTGCAAGTTCGGTGTAGCTCTTCGCGGCGCCGAGAAGGAAATCTGCGAAGTCGCTGCCAGTATATGTACCGTCAAAGTTAAAGGCTCCCTGGGTTTCGCCGAACAGATCCTGGGTCTTCTTGTATAGCGCCCAGCTTGCACCGAATTTGAGCTGGTGCGCGCCCTTGGTCCAGGAGACATCATCACGCACCTGATAATCGTCTGCCCGGTTATGCCATGGCCAACTCGAGATTTCAAAGTGACTGCCGAGCGATCCGTTGAGGTCAATGTTTGGAATGCGATTGTCGTTATTGGGACCCGTGAAAAGACGTGAATTTGAGGAGTCGTACCCGTCGGGGAGCGAAAGGCTCTTCAACCCGGATCCGGCATAGGGAACAATATTGATCCGATTGCCATTGTAGTTGAACCCGGCCTCATTCAGCAGATTGGGACTGATTGTGTACGTCGCGTGTACGACGGCGCTATAGGAGGGGTTGCCGAAGATATCGCCTACGGTTGGTACGTTGGCGCCGCTCCATTGGCTTACGCCGAAGCCCTGCGAGACTTGCTCGGCAATGAAATGACCGAAAACTGCGAGTTTGCTGCTGAAGTTGTGATCGATACGACCAACTTCCTCTGTGAGATTGGTCGGAGAGTTGTTTCCTCCAATGAACGTCGGCTTTCCGGATGACACCGTGTTTGGATGGGGAAAGATGCCGGCGCTCAGCAGTGAGGTCGTATTGGGCGAAATCATGCATTCCGGAATCGTGTTGTCAGGGAAAGGTGCTCCCTGCACGACGCCTGCGGGCAAAACATTGCCGGGGCAATTCCGCGCGAGAGCGGCGCTTGATATGGAGCTTGTACTGGGAACCATGATCGTCTGAGTACCAAAGTCGCCGCCGTAAGTCGCCGGATCGGGCACAGGCTGGTTTGTCAATCCACCCTGAATCAGGCGACGCCACTCTTGGTTGTAAAAAAAGAAGGTGCGCTTTCGTTCCGGATTGTAGAGGTGGCCGAGAGTGACCGGTCCTCCGACGTTGAAGCCGAACACATTCAGACGCAGTTCGGCCACTTTTTGCGGCGCGGGGTTGAAGTAGTTGCGCGCATCAAATGCGTCGTTGCGATTGAACTCCCACGCCGAAGCGTGAAAGGTTTGGGTTCCTGATTTCAGAACCATGGACATGGTTCCGGCAGACGACAGGCCATAGTCGGCGCTGTAATTTGACGTAAGCGTCCGGAACTCCGCGATCGCATCGCTCGAGGGAGCGATGCTCATTCCACCGGCCCCGCCACGGTCGTCATCTTCGCCGCCATCGAGCAGGTAGATATTGTGGTTCTGACGCAAGCCATTAAACTCCACGCTTGCATCTCCACCGACCGGGGTGTTGACCTCGCCGGCGCTCATTCCACCGGCGCCTATCTGGCTTGACGCGCCAGGCACAAGCGCCGCAAGCTGGTACATGCTGCGGCCGCTCACGGAGATCTGTGATATCTGCTGCCCGGTAATGATGCTGCTCTGCTCGCCCGAGTCGGTTTGAGTTCGGACAGTATTTGCCTCCACGGTTACAGTTTCCTGAACCGCGCCAACCTGCATTTGGAAGTCAATCCGATCGCGGTCGCCAACCTGCAGCGCTACGTTTTTCTGCTCTGCCGCTTTGAAGCCTGCCGCTTCGGCCTTTACGCTGTAGTGGCCGATGTTGAGATCCGGAATGACGTATTGTCCGGCACTATTGGTTTGGATCGTTTTCGCTACTCCGGATTCGACGTTGGTGACGGTTACGGTCACGTTCGGAACTGCCGCGCCGGACGGATCGGTAACGGTGCCAACAATCGTGGCCTGTTGACCGACCGCAGCGCACGAGAGACCAAACATGACTGCCGACGCAAGGAACGCGCTTCGCAAGACAGTTCGGTTTCGCAGGGAAGAACTGAAGTTAATTCCACGCATCACGGCCAAAATTGAAATTCTCATCCAATTCATTCTTCTCACTCCAGAATTCGGATTAGGGCCTCGGCCCGAGCCGCCGCCCCATCTTCCAGAGTGCGGTTACCTGTGGTCGCCGGCCATAGCCGCTGCGCCACTTTCCGCCATAACCACCTTCAGGGGATCTGCTGCACGAGGAGGGAAACCGTATTCCAGCGAAAGGATTAGTGCCCGAGTGGGTTTGTAGATTGACGAGCTGGATTGGTTTCGGGCGCAGGTCTTACTAACCGAGCACCAGGCTACGCAGTCGTTTGACCGCATTGGGAATCTGCTCAGCGTTGGCGCTTCCAAAGCCAAGCACGAAACCTTGTAGAGGTTTCTTTCCCGCGTAGTATCGTGAAAGCGGCCAAAGCAAGAGCCTCTCCGCTGATGCGCGTTCGCAGATGTCCACATCGTTGAACCCCTCAGGCAGAGATACAGAAACGTGCATTCCAGCAGAGGCGCCATGCACCTGCAGGAAGTCTCCAAATTCAGCTCGAAGGGATCCGATCAATACACTCCGGCGTTCCCCGTAGATGCGCCGCATCTTGCGAATGTATCGTCCGAGGTGCCCAAGCGCCATAAAGTCGGCCAGGACTTCCTGATAGAGATACGGAGGAAAAATATCAGTGGCGAATCGAACCGCCTCGAAGAGGGTCACAAGATCTCGCGGAACTACAATATAGCCAATCCGCAGGGACGGAAAAAGTATCTTGCTGAACGTGCCGATGTATATTACGCGCGAGTTCACATCGAGTCCCTGCAACGAAGCGATTGGCTTGGTATCGAAGCGGTACTCGCTGTCGTAATCGTCTTCGATAACCCAGGCTCCTGCACTTTGCGCCCAATTGAGCAGCAAAAGGCGTCGGGTCGCGCTCATCGTTGACCCAAGCGGAAATTGATGTGAGGGAGTGACGAACGCAGCCTTCGCGCCTTTGCACCTGGTTGGATGGGCAATGTTCATGCCCTGGTCATCTACAGGCACCAGTTTCAGACGGCATCCAGCTGCCGCAAGTGCCGTTCTCTCCAGGCTGTATCCCGGCTCTTCGACAAGAACCGAATCTCCCGGATTGAGAAGAACTCGCGACGTGATATCGAGTGCCTGTTGCGAGCCCGATACGACCATGATTTGTTCCGGGTCGCACTTGACAGATCGAGCAGTGCGCAGGTACCGACAGATCTCCAATCGAAATCGTGGCAATCCCATCGGATCGATTCTCTGCAATGAGCTTGAAGATGGATTTCGACTGTGACGGCTTACGAGCTCGGACCACACCTGGAACGGAAACTGGTCAGATGCGGGCTGATGAAGGCCGAAGGCGCCCCAGCTTCGCAGAGGAGAATCCCTCCGGAACGTCGGATACAGTGAATTCCGCCTTGCGATCGGCCTGAGTCCCGATGGGCGCTGTTCGCAGAAGTCAATGTAATGCTCCGAGGACATCATCTGTTCAGGCAGGGTTGCAGAAATGAACGTCCCGGATCCTACTTGACTCTCAAAGTACCCTTCGGCGACGAGTTGAGCATATGCATGTAGAACCGGAAAGCGCGAAACCTGCATCTCGGAAGCAAGTTCACGGCTGGAGGGTATCTTTTGTCCAGGGGCAAGATCACCTCGAAGAATTGCCTCTCTGTAGCCGTCGTAGACTTGTCGATGCAGAGGTTTAGCGTGGCCTCGATCAATCGAAATCACCGGGCACACGGATGGTCCGCTGTGACTCATCACAACGGGATTCTAGTGCCAGGCAAATTTCAACTCAACCCGGCTGATACAACGAAATCACCGCTTCGCAACAATTGATCAGATCGGCCTTCAAACCAATCCACTGGATCTTGATCGACGGAACCACAAGCGGTTCTGTGAATACTTATCCAGATGCTCCACTCACTCACGATCAATCGTGTTGATGCTTACTTGGCGAGGGCATCCCGGTTCTCTTTAGCCCAGTCGCTGTCGGCTGCGACTGGCTTCAACGGGGGTCCACCCTGCGTCCCGCAGGCGCAAGGTCCTTCCGTTTTTGCTTCGGTCATGCACGAGCAGGACCTGTTCCCCATACAGGCACAGACATAAACGATCTTCTTTGTTGAGTGCTCTTTTTCCGGCTTTTCAAACCTTCCCGAAGATTCAGCCGGAATATACGCGACCAGCAGCAGAAGAAAGATCCAGTATTTCCGCGGAGAGGTTCGCCGCGTTTGAGAGCATTGATCTACATCCCCGACGCCAGGTTCTTCTCTGAACTTGGGACTCTCTGCCTTGGGACGAGATTCCTGGCTGCACTTCCGTGCCCTTGCGCAGAAGTGCATGCGCTTTGAGAGATTGACGCCAGATGTGAACCTCTACCCACAAGGCTTCTATCCGCTCTCCAATTTGCCTGCGGTCCGAAGATCCGTCCCGATGGTTGGGCGCTTGAGCCAACGACCGGGCCCGAATCGATACGACTCTTTGGCGATTCAGTTCCGTACCGCTTGCGTACCTTTTATAGGTGAGTAGAGGTGGAAGTACTGACTTGGTGGGCCTACCAGGACTCGAACCTGGAACCAAAGCATTATGAGTGCTCTGCTCTAACCGATTGAGCTATAGGCCCTTACCTTCTTCAGACAGCAAATAAGCGAAGTTAAGGGTAAAGCCCCGTAATCAACAGTAGTTGAGCGTAATTTAGAGATTATGAGTTCTCGGGCATCGCTGTAAGTCTATGATAATAATAGAAATGTGAGCGTAATCGAGCGTAGGTCTAAGTAATTGAGTGACCGTAGTTTAGAGCAGTTTGATGTAAGTGAGAAAAGCTGACGGGTGTACCGTCACTGTACCTTTCCATTGAATCTTCATGGTGCCTGCCCGCTGGGGATCCCTCAGCCTCGCCAATGTCGAAGTCCGATCTTAAAAACACCGGTGCCCGATCTGAAATGCACTTAGGGCGGCTCCTTCACTGAGGGCAGGAGGTCGCGAAATTGAGAACTCGGTCATATCGAGTTGGTTAATAACCGCGAGGTAATTGACGGGTGGGCGGTTGTCGTTAGAAATAATATGTCCGGTGTTTTT
>CAVTCT010000011.1:0-283437 GCA_963733325.1 uncultured Acidobacteriaceae bacterium | reverse complement strand
ACTCGATCTGCAATCGCCATCTGCAGGTGCGCATCAATCTCTTCCTGCAATTCGCGCTTGCGCCGCTGAAAACCGAAGCTCGGGAACCACTTCATGACTCACTCTCCTCCGGCTTGACGTACATCACCGACCCAATCGCTTCGACAATTCGCTCCCATCGGCCCAGATCCGAGGCCAACTGCTCTTTCCCCTTGGCCGTGATTCGGTAATATCGGGCTTTTTGCTTGCTCTCTGACTGCTTCCACTCAGACTGCACCCAGCCCTGACGCTCCAATCGATGGAGAGCCGGATACAGTGATCCGGTCTCCACCTGAAGCACGTCTCCGGATCGCAAACGTAAGGCCTGGACAATTCCGTATCCGTGCTGCGGCCCCCATTGCAGGGTCTGAAGAATAAGCATGTCGAGTGTTCCCTGCAGCAGCTCGATTCGGTTCTTATATTGGCTTCTTTCGTTCATAGATGTAGACACTCTACTGCTAATGGAAGTAGATTGTCTACTTCGTTTTGTATAGCGCACCGAGCAGCTTTGCCCACTCAGCAGATTTAAAAGTGCGTCAGTTCTCAGGACGGAAATTGGTGATTCTGCATTGGCGCTCAATCGCCAAGTCACTCATCGAGGCAGTGCATTCCACGTGAACGAGAAGTCGCTTTGTCCGACAAGTGCCCTCGGTTCAATTGCTGCCCGCAGGCCCGATCACTCGCTGTGGCAAATCTCATTAGGGCAGAGGTCTATACGGCAGCGGTCCCGGGCACAATTAGGGCACAATAACGGTTACCATGCGTGCCTCAAAGCGCTGTCAATGCCGGTCGACGGGCAATTCTTACTGCTGCGGAAATCAGAACCCTCTTGGAAGGGTTAAAGATTCGCGAGAGAACTCTCGTGTTCATAGCGGCGGCGGCGATCGCCGCTTTGCGCTCTGGCGAACGAGTCTGATTGGATTCCTATCGAAGAACTCGTACCGACGAGCGTGATTGAACAACACTGACATGACATTGCGGATTTTGGCGCACGTGCTCCTCGCGATGGGAAGGCTTCGTAGCCAGGATTCGACTTCAATGGTTCTGATATCGCTTAGAAGATGCTCGCTCCATTTCGGAATGATCCATTGATGCCAGATCTCTAGCGCCGTATCGACAGCGCTCGAGCGTGGAACGCAGAGCACTTGGCCGAAAAGTCGCCATCTCGTACACCTGTCCTCCTGCAGATCCCATCCCGGAGTGATGAAAAGCCAGTTGACAACCTGGTCACACCAGTTTCGGCATACAGGCAACAGCGATCGATAATTGTCGTGCCTGATGGGAAGCTTCAACTGCTGCCGTTCTCGGCCTTGTTGGATGCGGGCGACGAGTTCGCGAATCACGAGGCGATCCGACGCCTCGTGCGGGGAGATGGTGGCGTGCTTACTCATTGCTGGTCTCCTTCTTCGACCCGAGACACGCCTGAACTTTTCTCCATCAAACCGGCAGCGCGTTTGCCGACTCTCTTGAGCGCCATTTCGAAGTCACGAAGTTCCCCTGCGCTCAGCTCAGAAAATACTCGTCTCATCTGAGCGGCATGCTTTTGGAAGGCGGCAGCAATCAGGTTCCTGCCAGCCGGAGTGAGTGCAACCATCCGAACGCGCCGGTCTTCGGCGCTCTCGACCCGGCTGACTAGGCCTTTTTCAACGAGGCGCTCCACCGCAATACTGATCGAACCCGGGGTCAGATTAACAATTGGGCCGATCGTATTCACAGGCAATGGTCCCTTATGGAGTAGCACTTCCAGCACCCGGAAATCCGAGTTGCCAAGCCCGGTGCCTTCAATCCCGGCCGCTGCATAGCGAGTAAGCGCGTGCATCGTTTTGATCATGACGAGCCAGACGTGGTCCGTCTTTTGAGCGCCTTGGGCCATAAATAACCTGAATCTTCCAAAAGAATATGCCGTCAGATGTATTGGCGTCAATATAGTTGGCGTCAACAGTAATCGTCAACAAAGGAGATCTGTTATGAAAACCGCGTCCACAATCGCCCGATACCTGGCAGGAGTGATCTTCCTGGTCTTCGGCCTGAATGGTTTCCTGCACTTCATTCCGCTCCCACCCCCGAGTGGTGTCGCGGGACAGTTCATGGGAGCCCTGTTTGTCTCACATTACCTCACTCTCATCTTCGCGCTTCAGGTGATCGGGGCGGTGCTCCTTCTGGCGAATCGGTACGTGCCCCTGGCACTCGCCATTCTCGCGCCGGTAATCGTCAACATCCTCTGCTTTCACGCACTGATGGCCCCGAGCGGTCTCCCACTCGCCCTCTTCGTGACGGTGCTTTGGGCCCTGGTCTTCGTCCATGTGCGATCGGCTTTTACCGGCTTGTTCCAGTCGCGCTTGCCGGCCGGGGTCTGACCAACTCAGCATGATTCGCAATGAGTCATCATCCAAAAGCGAGGGAAACACATGACAAGCAATCGAACGATTCTCATCACCGGAGTGACAGGCAATCAGGGCGGCGCGGTCGCACGGGCGCTTGAGGGTGCTGGGTTCAATCTGCGCGGCTTGACGCGCAAGCCGGACAGCGAGCAAGCGGCGGCGCTGGCGCGACACGGCATCGACATTGTCCGGGGCGATCTCGATGACGAGGCGACGCTGCGCCGTGCGCTGGCCGGCGCGTGGGGCGTTTTTGGCGTGCAGAACGCGGGTGAAGCGGGCGTCGAGCGGGAAGAGGCGCAGGGCAAGCGTCTTGCAACGCTGGCGCGCGCGGTCGGCGTCGAACATTATGTCTACACATCCGTGGGATCGGCCGACAAGCGGACGGGCGTCCCGCACTTCGACAACAAGTGGCGTATCGAGGAAACCGTACGCGGGCTCCACTTCCCCTCGCATGTGATTCTGCGTCCCGTGTTCTTCATGGAGAACCTGCTTGCGCCTTTCAGTCTCCAGGGATCGACGCTGGCATGGGCACTCCGGCCAGCAATAAAGCTACAGATGATTGCGGTGGACGATATTGGCTGGTTCGGCGCGCGCGCGTTCACCGACGCCGCTGCCTTGAATCGCCGCGAGATTGATCTCGCCGGTGACGTACGAACGATGCAGGAAGCGGCGGGGTTCCTGACGGAGGCGCTGGGTTGGCCGATTGCGTTCGCGCAGACGCCAATCGAACAGGTCCGGCAGTACAGCAATGAGATGGCGTTGATGCTGGAATGGTTTGAGCGCGTCGGCTACAGCACCGATATCGCTGCCCTGGAACGCGAGTTCGGCCGCGCGCTCACGAAACTCCCTGCCTGGGCACGCCTCAACGCGCGGCCAGATGGGCAGTGAGACGAGAGAACCCAAAGGAGGGATCGCATGAAAGCTATCAGATTATTGGAATTCGGGCCGTTGGTATTCGACGATGTACCGGCGCCGGCGATTGCACCCGACGAGGTCTTGGTGAAGATCAAGAGTACGGCCGTCAATCATATAGATCTTGTTAAGGCCTCCGGAACGCTAAGACAGATACTCCCGATCAACCTGCCGTGGATACCTGGTCATGAGTTTTCAGGAATCGTCGAACAGGTTGGCAGTGACGTCGTGGCTTATGCACCAGGTGATACCGTGTTCGGCACCAGCGAACTGGGCGCGTACACGGAGTTTCTGGCTGTCAAGCCGGCAACCATTGCAAGGAAACCCTCCAACCTCTCGTTTGAGGAGGCGGCATCTGTGCCGCTGGCCTCCGAAACTGCGTGGGAGGGAATCTTCACCCATGGTCACCTGGAAAAGGGACAAACGATCTTGATCCATGGTGGCGCCGGTGCTGTGGGCGCCTATGCGGTGCAATTGGCATCGCACGCCGGCGCCACCGTCATTGCCACGGCAAGCGGTGACGATGAGGCGTACGTCAAGTCCATCGGAGCCAGGCGGGTGATCAACTATCGAGAGGAGCAGTTCGAGAAGGTTCTGGGAGAGAAGGTCGACATGGTCTTCGACCTGATCGGTGGCGATACGCAGAAGCGATCGTTCCTCGTCCTGAAGGAAGGCGGCCATCTTATCTCTGCCACCCAGCCTGTATAGCAGGAAGAAAGCGCGAGGTACCATGTGTCGGGCGAAATGATGAGGCTCGCGCCGTCAGCGGACATGCTCGGAAGAATCGCGCGACTGCTGGAAGAGGGGGCGATACGATCAGACGTGGCGACCGTGTACGCGCTCCAGGATGCGGCCCAGGCATGGAGGGACGTCGCTGGGAATCTGCCAGGTGTTCATGGGGTGTCGCCCAGGGCGCCGGGTGTAGTAAGACGCAGGGCACATGGCAAGACCGTGCTTCGCGTGTCCTAGAGATCTCCAGACCATGAGCGGGCTGACCCATTCCTTATTCGTGGCGTGGAGCGCAAGCGAACACGATGGTCGACGATCTGCTCTGGTGGATGTCGGCCCTAAAGACAGCACGCGAAGGCTGAGGGAGAGAAAATGAAAACCTCCATAGGAACACACGATGGGCGAGTGGCCTTGGTCACCGGCGCCGGCCAGGGTATTGGTCAAGCGATCGCCTTGGCATTGGCGGGGCGGGGCGCAAGGGTAATTGCAACCGACCTCGAGCCGCCGCACGAAACCGCGCGCAAGATTGGTCCCGAGGCGTTCGCGCTTCAACTTGATGTGACGCGGGAAGAGGATTGGCGCTCCGTAGCCGGCAAGGCTCAAGATCTCGACGGCGTGGACATTGTTGTGAATAATGCCGGCTATTTTCCGAATCGCACTATCGATGACCTGGATCTGCCGACGTGGCGAAAGACGATGGCTACGAACTTAGACTCTCACTTTTTGAGCGTGAAATATTTCTTACCGGCGATGAGGAAGAAGAAGTGGGGCCGCTTCGTCGGCATTTCGTCGAACATGGTTGGCTTGGCTATACCGGGCATGAGCCATTACATCACTACAAAGATGGGAATCATCGGCTTCATGAGAGGTTTGGCAAACGACGTTGCAAGCGACGGCATTACTGCGAACTCAGTATTGCCCGGTCTCACGAACACACTTGCAATCTCACCACAATCCGACGAGCAAAAACGCGACACGTGGAACCAGCAGGCGATTAAGCGGCTGGGAGAACCTGGGGATGTCACCGGCGCAGTTCTCTTTCTGACTAGTGATGATGCGGCGTTTATTACTGGACAGGCAATTGTCGTTGACGGTGGCCAATATCGCATTGGTTAAGAAGGTGTTGATTTCGTAAAGCGAGTTCCTTGTTCCCGCAGTCCTCGTATGGCCCAAATTGTTTCAAAGGAGGAGACAAGTGTCGTACAGCATTTCGACCTTGCTGAAACGTAACCTTCAGGACGTCTTTGGTGAAGGCGACCCGGAGCGCAGACGCGCAGCGATCGACGAGATCTACACCGAAGATGTCGTTTTCTATGATCCCAGCAAAGGTGCCTACCGTGGCCGCGACGAGATCGATCGCATCGCAGGCGCCCTCAGGGCGACTCATCCCGACTTCACCTATCAGCTAATTGCTGAGCCCGAGGAATTAGGCAATGGCGGCCGGGTCCCATGGGTATCGGGCCGCCCTGGCGATACGCCAGCATACGCCGGAACGGATTTCATCATCGCCCGGGACGGCCGGATTGCCGCCATTTATCTCTTCTTCGACAAGCTGCCGTGAGCCAGGCCCGCGTTGAGCGGTTGCCGATGATCACAATGTCGTACTCTCTGTTGAGGCCTTCTTGGCCATGGGGGATTGCAGATGACTGACAATAATTCGACAGCGCTTATCACGGGTGGAACGAGCGGAATCGGTCTCGCGACAGCCAAGAAACTCGCTCAGCTTGGTATTCACGTTTTGGTGGTGGGGCGAAATGCGGAGCGCGGAAAGAAGGCAGTTGACGAAATTCGGACCGCAGGAGGCAAAGCGGAGTTTATTTCTTCCGAGCTTCTAGGCGCAGACAGCGCTCGCGAAGTGGCCACGTCGATTTTCTCATCAACAATGCCGGCATCTATCCTTTTGGATCTACGCATGAAATGACGGAAGAGCAGTTTGACCGCGTCTTTTCAACAAACGTGAAGGCGCCATATTTTCTCGTCGCGGCGCTTGCTCCACTGATGGCCGAGAGAGGCAAAGGGGCAATCGTGAATCTTTCGACGATGGCTGCCGATTACGGAGCGCCCGGAATGAGCCTCTACGGTTCGAGCAAGGCCGCCATCAATCTGTTAACAAAAACCTGGGCTGCCGAATATGGACCAAAGGGTGTCCGCGTGAACGCAGTGAGTCCGGGACCCACGCGCACGGAGGGTACGGAGGCGATGGGCGAGGGTCTCGAACAGCTAGCCGCCCAGGCGCCCGCGGGACGTCCGGCAACAGCCGATGAAATTGCAGAAGCAATTGTCTTCCTGGCGACAGACCGCTCCAGCTTCATTCACGGCGCAAAACTCGCCGTGGATGGAGGGCGCACCGCGATCTGAATAAATCCGGCAACTCAGCCGCTTTCAATCGCCCAATTCTGCTCGCACCCAAGGCAAAGGTTTGGGCAGAGGTCTACAGGGCAGAGGTCGGGGGTCAGAACATGGTCGGCGCGTTTAAGAGCCGCGGCTTTTACCCTAAGAGCACACTGTTCTGAGAGCTTCGGGTAAAAAAACGCGCAGGGAGAACCCGTGCTGGCTTCTCCCTGTACCCACATCCCGCCACCGGCCCTGCTCGCCGGCTGCACGGCAGGAGTGGAGTTCCTCATCCTGCACCTTCCTCTAGTGACAGCCCACCATCGGGCGCACTTTTATCGTCCACCCTCCGCAGCCTGCGCGATGAGATCCGCTACCACCTCTGGTTGTGAAACGTAGATCGCGTGGCTGCCGTTCGCTTCGGTGACAGTGGCTCCGGCGCGCTTCGCCATGGAACGCTGTGCATCGGGAGGAATCATCTTGTCGTCGGTCGCGACGAGGTACCAGCTCGGCTTCTTCTTCCACGAGGCGTTGCTGACTGCGCCGTTGAGCGCATCCAGTCCCCAGGGCACTTGGGAGTCGCCCATGAAGGCCGCCAGGCCGGGTTCGACGTCGGCTGCGAAAGAATCCGCAAACTTTGTGGGGTCAAGGAAAAGGAAGCCATCGTGTGGCGGCATGATCGGAGGTACGGGAGCGCCCGGGACCGGGTCCTTGATCAGAGTTCCAACCGACTCACCGCTGTCGAGCGCGAACGCCGTGATGTAGGCAAGGCTCGCCACCTTCGGGTTGTTGCCGGCTTCGGTGATCACGGCGCCGCCGTAGGAATGGCCCACGAGAACGACCTGGCCGTCCTGCGCGTTGATGGTGCGGTTCGTTACGGCGACATCGTTGGCGAGCGAGATGGTGGGGTTCTGCACGATGGAAACGTTGAAACCCTTGTTCTTCAGAATTGCGTAGACGCTTTCCCAGCCCGAACCGTCCACGAAACCGCCGTGCACCAACACAATGTTGTTTACCTTTGAGTTCTTCATTGTCCGTCTCCTTTTTGCAGTTGGCCTTCTGGCCCCTGACAAGTACGGTTGTACGTCTGTCGTCTTTCAAATAGAAGTTCGTAATTGTCATAATTTGTTGATAGATTCTCAATAATGGAATTTACCTCACGGCAACTTCGAGCGTTTCACCTGGTTGCGGAGCATCGCAACTTCACGCGGGCTGCTGAGGCGCTGTTTCTTACGCCGTCAGGGTTGAGTGTGTTGGTGCGGGAGCTGGAGCGTCTGATTGGGTTTCGGCTGTTCGATCGCACGACACGCCAGGTGGTTTTGACGGCGCAGGGCAGTGAGCTTCTGGAGATCACGAGACCGGCGCTAAACATGCTCGACGACGGCATGTCTCGCATCGAAGAGGCTGCTAAGCGGAAGAACCGGCGCATCACCGTTGGGACAACTCCATGGATTGCGGCGCATGTGCTTCCGTCAGCGATTCGGGAGTTTCGTGACAAGCATCCTGGCGTAGAGATTCACCTGTTCGATGGCAACCTCAGTGCGCTGGCAAAGCGGGTGGAGGCCAATAAGCTGGACTTTGCACTGGGTATCTTTGACCGCATCCTTGGAATGCGGCGCGTGCCCTTCTTTCGCTTCTCCCTCATGCTTGCGCGGCCTGAAGATGGCAGGTCTGTTCGCTCGCAGACGAGCTCATGGGAAGACCTTGGGGGAGAAGCCCTGATCTCGCTGACCAAGGACTATCCATACGAGCAGCTCATACAAAAGCAACTGGAGAAAATGGGCGTCGTCTGTAAACGAGGTCAGACGGTAAATGGATTGGACACCCAGCTCGGATTAGTCGAAGCAGGATTGGGAGTCGCGGTCATCCCCTCATTTGGGGTGATGGCTTCACGCAATCGCAAGGTGAGAGTGACCAAGCTTGAGCCTGAAGTGACCTTGGATTTTTATGAAATTAGTAACCGGGGGAGAAAGCTTCCACTCGAGGCCAGCGAATTCGCTGCCTTTGTCAAAACGTTTCTTGCCCGGAGGGTTGGGGAACACCAATGACGCCAGATTCTTCGCTCCTCAAGGTGAGTCGCGGTCTCGTCTTTTCGATAATGCGTAGCCGTCTTTTGGACGTCCCCGATCTGCCCCAGGTTTTGGAAGACCGAAGGCAGCAAGCCCGGCAGAGAATGCGACGTTGAAGGTGATCCCCGGCGCTCCGCATGGCCTGTGCACGACACACGCAGATCAGATCAACGCCGAATTGTTGGCCTTTCTCAAAGCATAGACCTCGCGGGAACAGCCCTAAAACGCTGTGTGCGCGGTTTCAGTAAACTTACGAGCCGCACAGTCACGTGAGGCCAAACGACAAGGAAAAGGAGTTTTACATGAAAGTCGATATGAAGTTCGAAGTCGCTATTGTCCCCGTCTCGGATGTGGATCGCGCGAAGTCGTTTTACTCAAAGCTTGAATGGCGAGTCGATGACGATATCGTCAATGGCGCTGATTTTCGTGCCGTTCAGCTAACGCCACCGGGCTCGGCGGCCTCGGTCACGTTTGGCAAAGGAGTTACGGACACCAAGGCAGGCTCATTCCATGGCGGGCTGATCGTCTCAGATATCCTGGCCGCCCACAAGCAAATCGTGGCCAGCGGTATCGAGGCGACCGAGGTCTTCCACGGCTCGCCCTTTTCCTCGGAGGCGCGCATCAGCGGCCCTGATCCTGAGCGCAAGAGCTACAGTTCGTACGTTGCCTTTCAGGATCCCGATGGCAATGCGTGGATCGTTCAGGAAGTCACGAAGCGGGTGCCGGGCCGCGAGCTGCCGAAGTAAAACGGCGGCAGGAGACAACTCTCGCTTCCCCGTCTCAAAGGGGTGGGGAGGCGAAAGTTGAACGGAACGGTGGAACCACAGTAGGGCGGATCGGCGCGAGCAAATCAACTGATTTTGCTTCGTGGACTCAAGCTGGACCCAAGAGCGCCAGTAAGGACGACATCCCTCAGGATCGCCCTGTTATCGCGGCCCCTTCGCCCCCATTACGTTCGAATTTCTGCTGAAGAATCCTTCCGATGCCACTGTCATTCCCGACAGTTTCTCTCCGTCCTCAGCGCTGCTAGCATCTGTACCTCTCGTACGTGTAGGAAGCAAATTTCCCTTGTTCTGTTGGCCGGTCAGGGTCCGAAGCGCATCTGCAGAAAGAGGGTCTCTCAGAACGGGACTGTTCTGAATGCGCAAGCGAAGCAGATTCAGGTGACGACGACCGCTTCGAGAGCGATGACCAAGCGCGTTAAGCCGGGAAGGACTTGGTATGAGAAGCGAACCATTGCGTGGCTTCAGGATCGCCCTGATGCTTTGTGCTGTTGCTGGCACGGAATTCACGTGCTCTCTTGCCGCACAGAATCCGGAGATGCAACAGAAGATTGCCGAGGTCAAAGAAGCGGCAGCTAAGAACAAACAATCTCTTGCGCAATACACCTGGGTTGAGCAGGACACGATTTCTCTAAAAGGCGAGCAGAAGAAGCAGGAACACTTTCAGGTCCGCCTGGGGCCTGACGGCAAGCCGCAGAAGACTTCTCTCGATGCACCGGCTGCCGCCAGTCAACCGAGTGGCGGACGCCTAAAGCGGCATGTCGTCGAGAAAAAGAAGGAGGAGTACAAGGATTATGCCGATCAGATCAAAGCTCTGATTCAGCAATATCTGCCGCCTGACAAAGACCTGCTTGAACAGGCCCATCAAAAAGGGAACATAATGGTTGGGGCGCAACCGGGTGGGCCGGGACAATATCGGGTTGTGATCTCGAATTACGTTAAACAGGGCGACGAGATGACCCTGGTGATGGATGGGGCTCAGAAGAACATCGTGAGCCTGTCGATTGCGTCCTACCTGGATGATCCTAAAGATGCGGTCACCGTGGATGCGCAGTTCAGCCCGATCCCTGGCGGGCCAAATCATGTGTCGTCGGAAACGATTAACGGCGTGAGCAAACAGTTGACGATCGCGGTGCAGAACAGCAACTACCAGAAGCTTTAAGATGGCCGACCACGCGCTCGCGTGGCATTCATGTCACCAATCTGGCGCGGCAGATATGGAGGGGTCGACATGGCCACAAAAGAAAAGGAAGGAACACTGAAGCAGCGAGCGTATCACGAACTCAAAGAGTTCCTGATTATAGCCTTGTATCTTTGGGTGGCGTTTGGGCTGTTTATTGCATACAAGTCGGTGATCCTTGCCGAGCATGGGATCGACTTTGCAGCGAATGGTTTCGCACTCATCAATGCGCTCGTGCTTGGAAAGTTTATGCTCATCGCGAGAGCATTTCACCCGGGTGACCGGGCGAATGATGCGCCGCTCATCTACCCTACTCTCTGGAAGTCCGCGATATTTGCTGCTGTGCTCGGTGTCTGCAAGATTCTGGAAGATGCTGCTGTGGGTTACTTTCACGGGAAGTCTTTTTCCGAGAGTATTGCCGATCTCGGTGGGGGTACCTTAAGAGGGATTCTCGTTCTATCCGTGATCACTGTTCGTCATGCTCATCCCTTTGATCGGGGTGGGCGAACTGCAAAGAGTTCTCCCCAAAGGCAAATTGTCCCAACTCTTTTTCCGCCCGCGCGACGCGACAAAACCCTTTGAGCCGGGGACCATCTGAGTTCGGCGGTCTCATCCTGAAAGTCAATGTCAATGTCTGGCGGGTCTTTGCGATTGACATCAATGAACCTTTCAAAGAGAAGGCCATATGCCGCCGACAGTTCCACCAGCAGAAGAAAATGTACCGGGGAGCTTGCGAGCAGACTGGCGGTGCTTGATGAGTGTCTGTGCAATCCGTCGACGGGTTCTTGCCGGAATTCTGACTGCCCTGATTGGCGGATCGCTGATCGCATGGCGCAAGATACCGGACCAAACAGTCCAGGATCAACAAAGAACAGCCAGATCAAAGTGAACTGGCTTTACGGTTCCTACGTGCCCAAAGATGTTCCACTTGTGCCTTTGAACCGGGATATGCGATGGAAGCTCTACGTCCGACAGACCTACACAACGTGGGGAATCTATATAAAGACCACCTTTTTCACAGTCCACGACCAGATCCACGACACCTATCCGGAATGGGGTGGCGGATTCGACGGGTTTGCGAAGCGATTCGGGACGCGACAAGTAGAATTCGTCATTCAGAACTCTGTGATTTCGCTTGGAGACGGAGTGCTCGGCTGGGAGCCGCGTTATGACCGCTGCCGATACAGCGGATTCTGGCCGCGGACGGGGCATGCGGTCATAAGAAATTTTGTCACGTACGATCGTACGGAGAAATCGTTAAGACCCCAGTTGATGCCGTATCTGGGCGCGTTCGCCGGGAGTGCTATGTCAACGACCTGGGTGCCGGGCAATCTCGATTGGAGGGTAAAGGGATATCAGGCTGTGATTACCCAGGTTCCCGTGGGAATGGGGATCAACTGGATCGGCGAATTTGCACCGGAGATTTTTGGTGTCTTCAAGAAGCGCAAGAAATGAGGTCCGCTGAAACTCTTTGATCGGTGGCGGAGAACGACGTTACTTGAAGAACGCCATCGGTACGATATCTCAGTGATGGGTGCGCATTTGCAAGAATCACCGCCGTCGCAATGTTTTGCATGGGTACGGGCACGACGCCTTGGTCGTGGTTTGTGCCCTGCCACTTTGCCGGGATGATCATGGGGCAGCTTGTTACAGGTGTGATTGCGCTCGCGTGCGTCTTGTGTGGCGCATTGGTGGGAATGTTTTTTCGCAGGCGGGTGCCAGATGAATACCAGGGTGCCGATTCGAAAGACGTTGTGAGGCTGGTGATGGGGCTGGTTGTTACGACAGTGGCACTGGCGCTCGGACTCCTGGTGGGCTCAGCCAAGAACTTTTATGACACTCAAAACGCCGAGATGGCCCAGCTCGCCGCAGACTACATCATGCTGGATCGGATTCTTGGTTATTACGGGCCCGAGGCGGCCGACGCGCGCGCGGAGTTGCGCGTGGTACTGGCGCATCAGCTGGAAAGACCAGGACGACTGATGGTCCCGAGCAAATCCTACACAGATATCCGGTCGGGTGCTCAAATGAGCGATACTCTCTTTGACAAAGTTGAGGGACTTTCTGCAAAAGACGACGGTCAGCGGTATTTCAAGCAGCAGGCCTTGAACCTGGGAATCCAGCTAGGCCAAACACGCTGGCTGATGTATGAGCAGAATACGGTTCCGTTTCCAAGATTCCTACTGGTCATGCTGGTTGCGTGGCTGATCGTGCTCTTCGTGAGCTTCGGGATCTTTGCGCCTCGCAACCCGCTGGTATTTATCAGCATGTTCGTGTCAGCTGCGGCCGTTTGCGGAGCGATTCTCCTGATTCTCGCGATGTACCACCCTCAAGGTGTGCTGATTCAGATGTCGGATGCTCCCCTGCGAGCCGCGATGGAGCAGCTAGGGAGAAAGTGACAGGTGTTGACCTACCGCTGATCGCGAAGGTGAAGAAGCTCCCCGGGGGTGACGTTTCCGCACGACGCCAGAAAGATGTTCTCGAACGCCAATGATGACGACATCCATATGGCTCCCTTCTTGTTGTCGGCTATTACGGTAAACTCCTACTGAACAATTCCCTTTCTTCCGATGCCCACTTGTCACTTGTGACAGTTCCTCGCCGTGTCCAGCCCTGCTACTATCGATCCCCTCTCGTACGAATCGGACGCGGGAAGTAAATTTCCCCTGTGTTGACGGGACTTTCCATACAGGGCAGATCGAGAGAAGAAGATGATCAGGGCTTTCCTGAAGCAGTTTTTGTCAATCACGTTATCTTTTCTTTTGGTTATCAACGCTGTGCCGTTTGGGGCGGAAGGCCAGCAACCATCACAGGCGGCACCAGCAGAACAAGCTGCACCTCTGTCTGGAGACCAGTTGCAGCAGCTGGTGGCGCCCATCGCGCTGTACCCGGACGCCCTGGTTGCCCAGACTCTTGGAGCCGCGACCTTTCCCGATCAGGTTGCGACTGCCAGTAATTTTCTACAAGTCAACAAGAGTCTGACGGGAAGCGCACTCATGCAGGCCGTCGACAAGGAGCCTTGGGATCCCAGCGTGAAGGCGCTCACACAGTTTCCTTCGGTCCTGGACAACCTGGCGAAGAATCTCAGTTGGACCTCCGCACTGGGAGAGGCGTACCACACTCAGCCGGCTGACGTGATGTCGGCGGTCCAGACGTTGCGTGCTAAGGCGTACGCAGCGGGCAATCTGAAATCTGGCTCACAGATCACGGTGGTGCAAGAGTCGCCGCAGGTGATCGTGATTCAGCCTGCCAATCCGCAGGTGGTGTATGTTCCGCAGTACAACCCGACGGTTGTCTACGGCACTCCGGTTGCGACGCCGGGGTACAGCACTGCGGCCGTGGTCACGACCGGATTGCTTGCATTCGGCGCTGGCATCGCAGTGGGCGCGGCGATGAATAACAGTTGCTGCGGATGGGGCTACAGCTACTGGAACACTAACTGGCACGGAGGCACTGTCTACTACAGGGGCGGTGCCTACTATGGAAACAATGCGTGGCACGGCGGCTACTATGGGTCCAGCGCCACAACTTATGGTCCGTATGGGACTGCGAAGGTCAGCAGTGGCTACAATCCGTCAACTGGGACTTACGCGAGAGGCGGAACTGTCTCGACGCCCTACGGCAGTCGAAGTGCCGGTCAAGCCTACAATCCGAATACCGGCACCTACGCCCGTGGTGCGTCGGCGTCAAATGCATACGGAAGCGCAGCGGCTGGTCAGGCTTACAACCCAAATACTGGAGCTTATGCCGCCACACATCAGACCTCCAATGCCTACGGAAACTACGGAAGCTCGGTTGCAAGCAAAAACGGCAACACCGCGTACACCCAGCATCAAACCACTTCGCAGGGTTCTGTGGGAACGGTTCAGACTTCGGCGGGCGGTAGAGGCGCTGCGGCGACCGGTGCGAACGGCAACAGTGTCGCCGCTGGCCAGACAGCCAATGGAAACAGGTATGCCGGCGGCCAAACAGCAAGCGGAAACAAGTATGCGGCGGAAAATGGCAATGTCTACAAGAACACCGGCAGCGGCTGGCAACAAACCCAACCGCAGAGATCGACCTCGAGCTACTCGGGAGCCAACTCTGCTGCTTCTCGCGGCTATGGAGGGCAGGAAAAGAGCGGGTCATCGGCTTTTAGCGGAGGGGGCTGGCAATCGCGGCAAGCGAGCGCTCGTGGTTCAACGAGCCGCAGTGGCGGGTGGGGAGGTCGCAGGTGAGGCCAGCGTTGCTGACGAAGACGTTATTACTTCTGACGATCATCGTTCCCCTTGCCGCTTGCAGGCATTCCGAGACGCCAGGGAAACCTTCGATCAGTGTGTTTGCTTCGCAGGATGACGCCGGTAATGCGCTCCTCGCGGCGGCGAAGTCGGGCGATCAAAATGCCCTGCTGGCGATTTTCGGACCGGATTCGAAAGAGGTAATCTCCTCTGGTGATCCGGTGCAGGACAGGAATGCCGCCGCCGCGTTCGTGGCAGGGTATGACGTAATGCACCGCTGGCGCAAGTTGACAGATGGCGCGCAGATCCTGCTGGTTGGAGCTGACAATTTCCCCTTCCCGATTCCATTGAAGAAGAACGGCGATGGAAAGTGGTTCTTCGACACGGCTGCGGGCAAGGATGAGGTTCTGGACCGCCGTATTGGCCGAAATGAGTTGGCGATCATCGACGTTTGTAGAGCAGTGGTGGACGCTCAGGCGGAGTACTTCACTCTTCCTCACGATGGCGAAAAGACCAAACAATTCGCTATGAAATTCATCAGCGACCCAGGCAAGCAAAATGGCTTGTACTGGAAGTCGCCGGACGGGCAGCCCGCTAGTCCGCTCGGGCCGCTGGCGGCGTACGCAACCGCCGACGGTTATAGCGTAAAACAGGACGCGCACACACCCTTCCATGGCTACTACTTCCACCTGCTGACGGGACAAACCGATAAGGCGCCCGGCGGTGCAAAAAATTACATTGTCGACGGGAAAATGACAGGCGGATTCGCATTCGTGGCCTATCCGGCAGAATACGGCAACTCGGGCGTCATGACCTTCATGATCAACCAGGATGGCGTGCTGCTGCAAAAAGATCTGGGCAAGACCACAACACAAACGGTAACTGCAATGACACAGTTCGATCCCGATCCCGGCTGGATCATCGTAGAGCAATGAGGTATTCGCGGAACTGGTGCAAGCCTTCCACGCTGATGGTTTGAAGCTCATTGATCCCAGAGCGTGGAAATCACGCTTCAGATCGGAGAAAAAGGTTATGACCCATTTCAGCTGGCTCAGAATTCCGTATATTGCAACTCTATCCCTCATCGGTCTCATGTCATTCAGCTCAGATGTCGCCGGCCAGTCCGTGAAGGTTGAGGGTCTGATTAACGCGCGGAGTGGCGACACCATGATCCTGAAGACTTCGGATTCCCCGCACCTTGTCGTTGTGTTGACCGATAGCACTGACGTAGCCCAGGTGCAGGGAGTCCTCAAGGCTCGCAAGAAGGAAATGTCAATGGCTGCTCTCATTCCGGGCCTGCCCGTCAAGGTGGAGGGCACCTACAACAATCAAAACGAGCTCGTGGCCAGGAAAGTCCGATTTAAGGGCAATGATCTGGAACAGGCTAAAGCCATCAATGCTGGTATGCACGAAACAAAGGAACAGGTTGCGCAGCAAAACGAGGCCTTAAACAAACAACAGGGGCAGTTGAATGAACAGCAGGCAGCCATCGCGGCTGCCGTCGCTCGCTTCGGCCAACTGGACGATTACTACATCCGGGACGAGCTGACAGTTTACTTCGGCAACGGCGAGGTTATCGTTGATCCCAAATACAATCCACAATTGCTGACGCTGGCGCAGAAGGCCGCGACAATCCAGGGGTACATGGTTGAAGTGAAAGGCTACGCCTCTGCGACCGGTAGTACCGCCTTGAACCAGAAGCTCAGTGAAGACCGCGCCAACGGCGTCACAAATATCCTGCTTCAGCAGGGCAAGGTTCCCCTCACCAGAATGCTGGCGCCGGGCGCAATGGGAGAGAGCGAACAAGTCGGCGACGCAAAGACTGTGGAAGGGCAAGCAGAGAATCGTCGCGTAGTGGTACGTGTCTTACAAAATAAAGCCATTGCCGGTGGTTCGCCCGCACAATGATCAAGCACGAACGATGTCATTTCTATTTCTCCCCAGAGCGTATGACCTTCATGATCAACGAGATTAGTATGCTGCTCCAAAAAGATCTGGGCAAGACCACAACACAAACGGCAACCGCAATGACCCAGTTGGATCCCGACCGCAGCTGGATCATTTGGAGGGATATTTGTTCTCCCCGCCGCTGCAAATGGGCCCTGAGGTGGCACCAACTTCCGATCCGATAGTCCTCCATGAGTTCGACTCATCGATAGCGTGTAGACGAAACACAGATCAATCGAACGCTGCTCTCCGGGCCTGCAAGCGCACGATACCCCAATCGGAGCGACTATGCACAAAGAGAAATCTGCCTGCGCGGTTACTGTGTTGTCCCTCGGCTGGATCGCGCGACAAGCCAGTGCAAATGCGGATTGCAGCCCCCACGCTTACAGATTTCCTTTGAGGAACAATTCCCGAACGCTCTCGTACCCGATCTCACGAAATTCTAAAGGCAGGGCAACATGACCATCAGATTTTCAACGAGATCTCGAGCCGCCCCACTCGCCTGCATCCTGTTGGGATGCGTTTCATCAGCGTCAGCACAGCAGAAGGGGCAATGGGTGCCGGGACAGTTCGGACTCAATTCAGGCGTGATTCCCGATCCCGGTATCACCTATGCCAATCTGGCAGTGAATTACTCAGCCACCCGCTTGAACGGCTCCAACGGAAACCGCATTCTTCTGAATGTGTCGGGGACCTTTTCGTTCTGGGCAGATGAGAACATCTTCTACTATGTCCCGAACCACAAGTTCCTGGGCGGATACTTCATGCCGTACGTTGCGGTGAACTTTGCGAACGGTTCGTTGGTGGCCGACCTTGTCGGAACGAACCTTAGCGCTAACGGCGGAGGAGCGGGTCTTGCCGACTTGTACGTCCAACCCTTCAACATGGGTTGGCATTTTGGGAATCGAGTTGACTTCAATGCCGGATATTCGTTCTTCGCTCCTACAGGGCGATACACACCCGGAGCGACTGACAACGTGGGTTCTGGATATTGGGGAAACGATATAACGTCGGGCACTACGTTTTACATCACCAAGAACAAGGCGACCACCGCAAACCTGACAACCGCTTGGGAGATCCACCGGCTATTGCAGGTCGCCAGTGTGCCAGCTGGTCAGTTCAGCAACAAAACGCCCGGCCAGACATTCACCGATGAGTGGGGAATCGGACAGGTCCTTCCACTGAAGAAGGACCTGAGCATGCTGGCCCAACTCGGACTGGTCGCGTATGACCAATTTCAGGTTTCGGAAAACGGAGGAACGATCCTCGTTGGACGGATCCCTGTCCCTGCAAGCACGCTGCCCTACTACTCAGTTCACGCGATTGGCGTCCAGTCGAATTTCCTTGTGCCAGCGAAGAATGTTGTTCTCCTCTTCAAGTACTACGACGAGTATTCGGCAAGGGCCCGACTGCAGGGACGGACTTTCGTGTTTGGCGGTTCCTGGACCTGGCGGATTCCGAAGCCGAAGCCAAAGACGTAGAGCTAGCGGACTCCTTCAATGATCAACGGTTTGCACAAAGGGGTCACATATGAAAACAAATCGTTGGATTGCAATCGTTGTCTCGACGATTGCTGTGACTTTGCGGATCGCGCCGGCATCCGCACAGCAGCCCAATCCAGAACGGAACGCATACTTCGGCGAAACCCACATTCACACCAGCTGGTCGTTTGACGCCTACGTCTTCGGCAACATGAAGGCAGGCCCCGAAGATGCCTACAAATTTGCCATCGGGCAACCCATCGAACATCCAGCCGGCTACCAGGTGAAGATCACTCGTCCGCTCGATTTCATGGCAGTAACCGACCACGCCGAGTATGTGGGCGTGCTTCCTCTGGCAAACGACCCCAACTCACCGATTAGCAAACTGCCCATTGCGGAAAAGTTGAAGGTGCGAAGCAAAGAGGACATCATGCGCGTGTACGGATTTCTAGGCGCTTCGATTACCAAGAACGAGCCAATCCCGGAGCTGACGAACGCCGAGGTGAAGGGTAGCGTCTGGAAGCAGATTGTCAGCGTTGCGGACAAGTACTACCAGCCGGGAAAGTTTACGACCTTCGTCGCCTATGAGTGGACTTCGACGCCTGACAATCGCAACATGCACCGCAACATCATCTTCAAAGATTCCAGGAAAGTGCCAGGACATCCCTTTTCTTCCCTGGACTCGGATCATCCCGAGGATCTATGGAAATGGATGGACGAGCAACGCAAGGCAGGTAATGACCTGCTGGCGATCTCGCATAACGCCAATCTCAGCGACGGTATTATGTTTCCGCTCGAGGTCGACAGCAAGAACCGCCCGATCGACGCTGCCTGGGCGCAGGAGCGGGTGAACAATGAGCCGCTAACTGAAATCCATCAGCTCAAGGGCACATCAGAAACCAGTCCAGTGCTTTCTCCCAACGATGAGTTCGCTGACTACGAGTTACTCAACTACCTTCTCGGCGGAGTGGAACGGACTCCCAAAATCCACGGCAGTTACATCCGCGAGGCATGGCAGAACGGCCTCGCGATGCAGCAGAGCCGCGGGTACAACCCGTACAAGATGGGAGTCGTGGGCGCCAGCGATTCGCACAACACCGGCTGCCGGCTACAGCCAGAGCGACTATTTTGGCGGACACGGTTTGCTGGACGCCACGCCCGAGGCCCGCTTAAGCGGCAAAAAAGAGTCGGGCCTGAATCTGGGTCTGCTCAGCACTGCCGGCCTGGGCGGTGTCTGGGCGGAAGAGAATACGCGTGAGTCGATCTTTTCCGCCATGCAGCGCAAGGAAACCTTCGGCACCAGCGGCGTGCGCATTAAGGTCCGGCTCTTCGGCGGGTGGGATTTCCGTCCCGACGTACTGAACGAGAAGGACTGGGTGAAGACCGGCTATGCCAAGGGCGTGCCTATGGGGGGCGACCTCCCGAAGAAAGCGGGAAGGGAACCAACCTTCATCGTGTGGGCCGTCAAAGACCCTGACGACGCCAATCTCGACCGCATTCAAATTATCAAGGGCTGGACCAAGAGCGGCCAGATCTTCGAAAAGATCTATGACGTAGCATGGTCCGGCAATCGCAAGCCCGATCCTGTTACCGGCAAAGTCCCTGCGGTCGGCAACACCGTTGACGTCAAGAACGCGACGTATACGAACACCATCGGTGCGGTCGAACTGAAGAAGATGTGGAGGGATCCCGACTTCGATCCCAGCTTGCACGCGTTCTATTACGCGCGCGTCTTGCAGATACCGACCCCACGATGGACCACCTACGATGCCAAGAAATTGGGAGTGCCGCCGCCGAACTGGGTACCCGCAACGGTCCAGGAGCGCGCTTGGACGTCCCCCATCTGGTACTCCCCGACGGAGGAGGAGGCGCGCAGGGGCGAAAAGCGCAGTGTCACGGTTGCCGAACTGAAACAGAAGGGGGCCGAGGCACTCGACGATTCCCAGCTAACGCAGTTGGTCGTGGGAAAGACACTCACCATTCGCAACACGGTTACCGGCCAGCTGTACAAAATTTCCTACGGTAAGGAAGGACGACGTCTGATTCTCAGCGTAGATGGGAAGCCACCGCAGCCGGGTGAAGTATTTGATGTTACGGGCGCGGGTGCCGTTGGTTCGCCAGCTGCAATACGAGATCCATGGCGGGCAAATCATCACCACGCTTGGAGAGACGCCGTTCGCAGTGACGGTCTACAAGCTGGGAGACAAGTATCTGGCCGCGCGCAGTGATGAATTCGGCTACGCCAATTATCGAGCTCGAAAAAGCTGCAGGAATAGAGCAGGTCAGGACGTTCTGAGAGGAAGCGAGGTACAGGAACGTGGACATATTAGTTGCATCCGATTCAGCGCCCCGCGAACTCACGCAGGGACACCATGCGTCTGGGCGCAGGGTCCTCGACCGCTGGCTGCGCGAGCCGCTCGTTCATTTTCTGCTTATCGGTTCGCTGCTGTTCATCATGTATGAAGCCTTCAGCCACTCCGCTGAGCCGGGCAGCAAGCGCATAGAGCTGACGCTGGATGATTTGCGCCAGCTCCAGATGGGTTTCGCCGCGCAATGGGAGCGCCAACCCACGCCCGAGGAGCTGTCGGGCCTCGTGGAGAACCGCGTTCGAGAAGAAATACTCTATCGCGAGGCGCTCGCCATGGGCCTCGATAAGGATGACGACATCGTCAAGCGCCGCATGGCGCAGAAGATGCAATTCCTTGCTGAGGACGTAGCCAATGCTCACGAGCCCACGACCGCGGAACTCAATGCGTGGTTCGAAAAGAATCGGGAGCAAATTCGTGTTACCGGGGCGGATTACTTTTCGTCATCTCTACTTTTCACCCGATCGACGCGGGCGACGGGCTCACGACGATGCGGTGAAGGTGCTGGCTAAGATCGCAGGCCAGCCCGAAGACTCCAAGATCTGCAGCCGCGCTCGCAGATCCATTCATGTTTCAGGATTACTACGCCGATCGCTCGCCCGAGCAATTGGCCAAAGAGCTTGGATCGCAGTTTGCGCAGGCAGTCTTTAAGCTCAAACCTGGTTCATGGCAGGGGCCAGTCGAGTCCGGCTATGGATGGCACCTCGTGTTCGTGGATTCGTTCACTCCCGGCCGCATTCCTGCTTTCGAAGAAGTCGAGGCCGGACGTGAAAACCGCATGGCTGGCCGACCAGCGCGAACAGGCCTGGCGCAAGGCTTATGAAGCTATGCGCGCGAAGTACACCGTGTCCTTGCCTGCTCCGTCCAAGAAGCAAACAGCAACCGCGCCTTCCAACGGTGCCTAAGCGCGACAATTCCCATTTCTTCGGGAGAGACCGCCGCGATGATCTGCGTACATAAACGTCTTCGTTGCCTCCTTGCCAGTCTGATGCTTGTGGCACTGCTGCCGGCTTCCGTCTCATGGGCACACGAAGTCCGTCCGGCCTATCTCGAGCTCAAAGAAACCGCGCCGGGCCGTTTCAATGTTTTGTGGCGCACGCCCATCCTTTCAGGTATTCGGCTGCCGGTTGTGCTCACGCTTCCTGATGATGTGCGGAACCTCAAAGAGCCGATGGTCCAGGAGTTGACCGACTCGCTCGTCGAGCGCCGATGGATCGACGCCGGGCCCGCCGGACTCTGCGGGAAAACGCATCGAGTTCGTTGGATTGCAGGGGACCATCACAGACGTTCTGGTTCGTGTCGAGCACCTCGACGGCTCTTCTCAAGTGACTCGCGTTATGCCTTCCTCGCCTTCCTTCGTTGTGGAAGCCACGCCCCGCCGTTTCGAAGTTGCTCGAACCTATCTCGTGCTCGGGATCGAGCACATCCTCACCGGTGTTGACCATCTGCTCTTTGTTTCAGGACTCTTGCTGCTGGTCGACGGAGTAAGGCGCCTGCTTCTAACCGTTAGTGCGTTTACGCTCTCCCATACCGTGACCCTGACTCTCGCAACGCTGGGATTCGTTCACGTGCCGCCCGCCCCTGTTGAAGCAGTCATCGCGCTTAGCATACTGTTCGTCGCCTGGGAAGTACTCCGCAAAGACGCAAACCCAAACGGACTCGCCCAGCGCAAACCCTGGCTTGTGGCGTTCTCGTTTGGCCTGCTCCACGGCCTGGGGTTCGCAGGTGGACTCAGCGCCGCAGGTTTGCCCACTGCTCATATCCCGCTTGCTCTCGGCTTCTTCAGCGCAGGAGTGGAGGTTGGCCATTTCTCCTTCGTCGGCGCAGCGCTCTTAATCATCGCGGCGCTCAAACGCTGGACCTCCCGATTGCCGTCCTGGTCCTGGCGAATTGCGCCCTATGCCATCGGCAGCTGTGCGTCCTTCTGGCTTATCGCGCGTCTCGCCGCGTTCTAGAGGTCGCCCCGCTTTGAAGAAACGCTGCGGCCGAGCCGTGAACACAGAAGGCGAGCCGCGTTGTTATGCAGACTTTTCAAGCATTTAGTCCAACTCCGGACCCGAACCTGTCACTCGTGACAGTTGAAACCATGGATGCCCTATTTCAGAATTCCTACACGACTAAGAGTTCGTGTGAGGCCCAGATGGGCCGGCTTGCGAGAACCCTCATCGACCATTCTGACGAAAGCATGAGCCCCCCAAAGGAGGACCCTACATGAGCAAAAGTCATCTCCTTCTCGACTTCCCGATTAAGTCACCCGCCGGGGCCAGGGCGCTCACCGAAGAGTTGCCCCCGTTGATGCCCGATTTCGCGAAAACGCAGGATGAACTCGGTACGGTGCATTTCTCCCGCTTCATGGTCCGGGGAGAAGAGAAGCTTCTCTTCCTGTCGGACATTGACGGCGAGATCGAAAAACATATTGAACGGCTAGTGGAGAGAGCCGGCCCAGTGTTTGACGCCATCTTCAAGCACGTGGAAGACCCTCCAGCGCCCGAGGCTGGTAACCCTGAGAGAGTCAGCAAATGGCTGAAGCGTCATATCAAGGAGCCTCTGGATACGTATTTCGCTTTTGACGCGTCGGTTCAGGACATCAAGGCGGCCGCTCGTGCGGCGGGTTTTAAGGGCAATACCCTGCAGAGCCCCTTGCTGATATACATGGCCTTCAAGTCACGTGTACAAGGCTTTGTCATGAAGCTGGTCGGGCCAGCCTTGGTTGGAGAGAAGGGCCATAAAGCGTCGGATTCGATTGGGACGCTGCATGTCGCCCATTTTGTGCCCTTTGAGAAGAACCACTTGGGCTTCTTCACGGTCTACGACGGTTCTGTCGAGAAGTACATCCAGGACTTCGCAGAAAAAAACTCGTTCGTTTTCAATACTCTCTTTCCAAATGTCGCTGGCGCGCCACCAACCCCAGTAGAAAGGAACGCCCAGGCCTTCCTGCAATGGGCAACGGAAAACAACTATCCGGCTATCGGGTTTTACAGCGCCTATCCAGGCCTCTCGGTTCAAGACATCCGAGCCTTGCTGGCCGATCGTAAGGCAGATTCGGGGCACGCTGCATAGCAAGTTGTGTCAGATGGTACGAACGAAGATCAATCCGGAGGTTCACGTTGGCAAACAAGAGCGCGAAGGAGGACCCTAAATGATTCAAAGTCATCTAGCCATTGACTTCCCAATTAAGTCGCCTGCCGACGCCAAGGCGCTAACCGAAGAGCTGCCCCCATTGATGCCGGATTTCGCGAAAGCGCAGGATAACCTCGGTAGCGTGCATTATTCCCGTTTCATGGTCCGGGGAGACGAGAAGCTCCTCTTTCTTACGGACATTGACGGCGAGGTCGAAAAACATATTGAACGGATCGCGGAGACTGCCGGCCCGGTGTTTGACACCATCTTCAAACACGTGGAAGAGCCTCCAGCTACGCCCATGGCAAGTAACTCTGCGGCGGTCATTAAATGGCTGAAGCAGCATAGACGCCAAGCTCTGGTACTGTATAGCGCTTTTCCGGACGCTTCGGTTCAGGACATCAAGGGGGCCGCGCGCGCGGCGGGCTTTACGGGCCATACCCAGCAGAGCTCCTGGCTGCTATACATGACCGCCAAGTCAGGTACGGAAGCTTTGGCCTTGAAGCAGGCTTCGGGCGCCTTGCAGCAGAAGGGAAACATAGGGTCGGATTCTATCGGGACGCTGCATTTCTCCTGCCCTGTTCCCTTTGAGAACAACCACTTGGGCTTCTTCACAATCTACGACGGTGATTTCGCGAAGTACATCCAGGACTTCACAGACCAAATCGGGCACATTTTCGATCTCGCCTTTGAACATATCAGCGGCGCCCCGCCACGGCCGGTGGCAAAGAACACGCAGGCGTTCCTTCGGTGGGCAAGAGAAAACAACCATCCGGCTATCGGGCTTTACAGCGCCTATCCAGGTCTCTCGGTTCAAGACATCAGAGCCCTGTTGGCCGATCGCAAGGCTCAACCGGGGCACGCTGCATAGCAGTGGTGCCCCATGGTCACGAACCAGGTTCAATCAGGAGGTACGCGTTCGCAAGGGAGAACAATTCACAAGCAGCAGCGGTGAAGACAAACGTCCAAATCGGAAACTAATTCCAGCGAGGCGGTTCGTTTGCCCCTTGGGAGTTGATATGCGGCAACACTTGGTTCAGTCCGTCCTATAGTGCGAACGGCGTCTACTATTGCGTGGTCCCAACGCGGTAAGCGAGTGTACATCTCCCAGATTTGAAGGTCGATTTTCAAGAATCTGTTTAGGAGGTCAAGGTGCAAATGCCGCCGATACGCTACAAAGACATTCCGCAGACTCCAGAATCCACTTATGCTTCAGACATTGCAAAGATCGTCAATTCAGTGGAGCAGACGGTCAAAGCCTCCTACGAGAAAGAGAAGCAGAAACGGGCGGTGCGCTTTGCGCACGCGAAAAGTTATGGTATCGTGCGAGCCTCGGTCGAAATCGACAGGGGCTTGGCCCCAGAGTATGCGCAGGGCATCTACGCAATTCCGGCCACCTACGAGGCCGTGATCCGTTTTTCGAACGGCCTCGGCCATCTAGGGCCGGATGCGATGCTAGGTCCGATGTTCGGCACGGGTTTGAAGTTTTTCAATGTTCCCGGGAACTCCCTTCTCGAGAACGAAGCGGGGGGCAGCAACTTCGACTATGCGATGATCAACGCTCCCGTATTCTTCGCTAACACCGCTAAGGACTATATCGTAATTGAGCGTTTGTTCGATGAGTTGCCCGGAGCGCTTATGGATCCTCGGACCGCGAAGACCTGGCTTCACGATTTTCTTACGCGTGGAGGAACGTTGCCGCCTGACAAGTGGCTTTGGGATGAGCTCTTAGTAGTCACGTCTTTAGGTAAGACGCCATGGCAGAACCCCCTCCTTTCTAGTTACTGGACCATGGGTGCGGTGCGGCACGGCGAGTACGTCGCCAAATTGCGCATCACTCCGGAGCCATCCGCCGCTGCGCACGTAGGAATCCGTGACCTGGATCCCCTGACGAATCCCGAAGTGGTGCGGGACTCGCTCGTGACCGATATCGGCGAGCACGATTACACCTTCGAACTGCAAGCTCAGTTGTGTGTAGATCCTTTGCGAATGCCGATCGAAAATACCTCGATCGACTGGTCAGAAAAGCTTTCTCCATTTGCGAAGATCGCGACCATTCATATTCCGAAGCAAGATATTTCATCGCCCGCCAATCTGGACATCGCTGACCGGATCTCGATTACACCTTGGAGAGCGCGGGAGGATCACATTCCCATGGGTGAGATTATGACCGTGCGGCGTGAGGTCTATCGGCGATCGGCCGAAGTGCGGCGGCAGATCAACCAGCAGCCGCAAAGAGAACCGTCCAATATGAACGAGATATTCGATGAGCGGCAGAGGGCGTAAGCAAACACTTTCGCCGCTCACTATTGATAGTTGTAATCGGTGGCTCCCGGACGCGCACCATTCTCACCAAAACACGGACCCCGAAGGAGTACCCTCTATGAGCCAAAGTCATCTCACCCTTGACTTCCCGATTACGTCACCCGCCGACGCCAAGGCACTAGCCGAAGAACTGCCCCCGTTGATGTCCGATCTCGCGAAAGCGCAGGGTGACGTCGGTACAGTGCATTTCTCCCGTTTCATGGTTGCGGGAGACGAGAAGCTTCTTTTCCCATCGAACGTTGACGGCGACGCCGAAGGGCACAATATTGAACGGCTCTTGGAGCGGGCTGGGCCTGTGTTTGATGCCATCTTCAAACACGTGGAGGATCCTCCGGCCACGCCTGTGGCTAATAACTCTGCGGCGGTAAGCAAATGGCTGAAGCAGCATAACCACGTGTCTATAGCACCGTATAGTGCTTTCGAGGAGGCTTCGGTTCGGGACATCAAGGGGGCCGCTCGTGCGGCCGGCTTTACGGACCATACCCAGCAGAACACATTCCTGACATACATGTCCGCCAAGTCAGGCCCGGAAGCTCTAGCCTTGAAGCAGGCATCGAGCGCCTTGCAGGACAAAGCAAGGAAAGGGTCCGGTTCTATTGGGACGCTGCATTTCTCCCATTGGGTGCTCTTTGAGAACAACTGCATTGCCTTCTTCACCATCTACGACGGTGATTTCGAGAAGTACATTCAGGACTTCGCAGATCAAATCGGACACACTTTCGATCTCGTCTTTGCACATATCAGTGGCGCCCCGCCAACCCCAGTGGCAAAGAACGCCAAGGCGTTTCTTCAGTGGGCGGCGGAAAACAACCATCCAGCCATCGGGTTCTACAGCGCCTATCCAGGCCTCGGGGTTCAAGACATTAGAGCCCTGCTGGCGCAAGTCGCAATCGAGCACCGCTGCATAGCAGTTGCGCTAGATGGTCACGAATCAGGATCAATCAAGAGGTATCTGTTGGCAAAGCAGGACAAAACACAGGTAGCACCGGCGAGGGAGGGCGAGGGGATTCTTCGTCGAATTCTTGGTCGGCATGAACCCCCAAAGACCGATGCCGATCCGAGGGCCATGGAAAAATCCGGGCTCGACCTGGCGGACATTCAGGGGCTCATTCTCCGCCGTTACAGAATGCTGATGGTGCGCCATTTTCTGCTGACAGTAGGAATTCCCGCACAAGCTCGTCGGCAACTCAGACGGCTCGTAAGCGGAGACGAATCTGATGTCCCGCAAATTACTACTGCCGAGGACTGGCATGTGGGATTCGAGCCCGGACCAGGAGACAATCTCACAGAAGCCCCGCGTCGCAAGCCCGACTACTGTCTCAACATTGGTATCACATGGCCCGGACTGGTGGCGCTGGAGATAAGGGAACGTGTCCCGGCACTATCGTTCAAGTCATTTGGTGCGTTCATCGAAGGAGCCGCGCAGCGAGCAGAGTTGATCGGAGATACCGGAGCAGGTTCGCCCCAGAAATGGATTGGCGCTTTTGGAAAGGGGCTCGATCATGTCCTGGTGACGCTGCACGCCATCAGCCCGGAAGCGATGAAGAGCTACAGCGATCGGTTGAGTGCCTGGTTTGCCGATGGAAATGCCTTTCAAGAAATCTGGCGCCAGGACGGGATGGCGTTAATGGAGATGCAAAATGGCCAGCCCGTGCCAACTTCCAAGATTCACTTTGGGTATACCGACGGCATCAGCATGACCACCATTCGCGGCGGTCCTGAAAGATATCGCCCTGATCACCAGCAGCCCTGCGAGCCATGGCTCTTCGTCTTGCGGGAAGACGCTGAGAACTACGAGGTACCAGAGCCCCGGGAACTTGGCCTGAACGGCAGCTTTGCAGTCTTCAAGAAGATCGAGACCGACGTCGTTGGCTTTGAAACCTTTCTGCAGTCGAACAAAGACAAAATAGATCCTGAGTTGCTCGCCGCCAAGATGTGCGGGCGATGGCGAAACGGCGTTCCCCTCGCCTTGTCACCGGACACGGATAGCCCTGCGGGAGGGATTGCGCCCGAACAGTTGGACAACTTCGAGTATGTAAATGCTGATGGTTCAGGAGATCCGAGGGGGATCCGCTGTCCCGTCGGCGCACACATACGCCGCGTCAATCCACGAGGTCAGCCGATCGCGGGCCAGGGGCTGCCCGGCGGCAGCAATAATTCGCACCGACTAATTCGTCGCGGGCTGCCTTACGGGCCGGCCTATGATCCAACGAAACCTTACGACGGCATCGAGCGCGGCATTCTCTTTTATTTCATCAATTCGAACATCGAAAACCAATATGAGTTCGTGCAGCGACGTTGGGTAAATGACAGCGAATTCGCCGGAGCCGTCAGGCTTCACCCAAAGTCGAAAGATCCACTGATCGGCACCAAGGATCCAGCGGAAAGCATTTTCGTGATTCCGAAGGCGAATGGGGAACCACCGATCGAGATTACTGGCCTCTCAACCTTCGTTACGACCAAAGCCACCACGTACCTTTTTCTGCCGAGCATCACAGCCATCAAATTCATCGCCAACTTGTGAGAAGGCCGTGGTCTGCCGCCCTTGTGTGTAGCTTCTATGCTGCTCTTGCAGTTGATTGGCGCTTCCGCCGCGATACAAAGCGGTCATCCGCCGATACCGTCGAACAGGCATTATCGGCGTGCAAAGTGTGCAAAAACAACGGGCTATGGGATCATCCCGCATTCAAACATCTTGTTGGCAATGGGGCCTGCAACCCGGTCCAGGAAGTGCTGTCGCATTTGTGGATCCTTCTTGAGGGCTTCAATTGCCTTCTGCATCATTTCTTGTTCATGGGGAGCAGGTGGCTGCTTTTTCTTCGCTGCCAATTGCTGGCAACTTGAAGTCTGGTAATTTTGGATAACTTTGTCAGCAATCTTGTCGGCGATTGGGTACTGACTGGCGGCCTGGCCTTCAGATACCGGAGAGACGGAAACGAGCAGGCAGCCCGTCAGCCAGAGCGTGGAATAGAGTCTTTTCATAGCTACTCCTCCTCGCTGGATTTTAGATGCACATTTAAACGATTGAGATCGTTATTAGGATCGGGTGCAGACGAGGTCACGCCGCATTCGGTCCCCCTTATTGGCAGTTTGAGTCCATTGAGGATCCTCGAGGAAAACTGGCGGAAATACCAAATCAGGCATTGGTGCCGAACCCGGTAATTCAACCGAGTCCGTAAGAGATGCTGACCTGCGCGTCATGCTCAACGCCAGCAATGCCCTTTTAATCGCGTACGCCAACCGGGGGTAAGAATCTCGACGAGCTCGTTATCTTCAACTCACTCATCGAAGTCTTAAAGCGCCTGAGGTGTGTCCGTAGCTATACATTTTCACGCAGCTCTTCTAAAGAGTCTCACCTTTCATTATCAGCGAGATGGCACGGACGAATCGGAAGGCCTTTCCGGATCCTCGATGAGTGCCTTGGCGATGATGCACTAACTGAGAAAAGAATCGGGCAATTTCCGGATTGCCGACGATTCGTTCAGGATGCAAAATTGAATGTTGACGCGCTGTTTCAAAACGCTCTTTAGCATATGAGGCACAATCGAGATTTTCATACGCGCGAGGCGCGATACACAGGTTTGGCGATCGGATCATGGTCGGTCGGATCAAGAACAACGGTGAATTATGAGCAAACTGTCTGAGAAAGTGGCAATAGTGACGGGCGCCTCCAAAGGCATAGGCGCTGGGATTGCATCGACGTTGGCCGCTGCGGGGGCGCGCGTGGCCGTCAACTATTCCTCCGACCGGGAAGGCGCCGAACGCGTAGCTCAGGCGATCAACGGCTGCGGGGGCGAGGCGATCGCGGTCGGAGCCGATGTGTCCAGGGCCGCAGATGTCGCGCGGTTATTCAATGAAGTGGGTTCTGCATTCGGAAGACTGGACGTTCTGGTCAACAACGTCGGGGTATTCCGCTTCGGCGCCCTCGCAGACATCACCGAAGAGAGCTTTCACCTCCACTACAACATCAACGTTCTCGGGACGATCCTCACCGTGCAGGAGGCGATCAAGCGGTTTGGCGCCGACGGCGGCAGCATCATCAACCTCAGTTCCATCGTCGGCTCGCATCCCGTGGCTGGAGCCCTGCTGTATGCATCCACGAAAGGCGCCATCGAAACGCTGACAAAGGGATTGGCGCTCGAACTTGCGCCGCGCAAAATCCGGGTCAACGCCATCGCTCCGGGGCATACGGAAACAGAAGGCAATATAGCCGCGGGAACCTTTGAGGGCGGCGAAGGCGCCGCTCTGGCAGAGAAGACGCCGCTCGGCCGGCTCGGTCGCGTCAGCGATATTGCGCCGCTGGCCGTGTTCCTGGCCTCAGACGAATCAGCCTGGATCACAGGAGAGGTCATTCGCGCCGCCGGCGGCCTTGTCGTTGCCACCTGAGTGCTATGGGGTGGGCTCGCCAAACACATTCCGGTGAACGCACACAGAGGAGGATTCTATGCCACTTCAATACGACTACTTCACTGCCTATCGAAACCTGAATCTGACACGAGATAGCAAAGGTGTGCTGGTTGCTGAGTTTCATAGCAACGGCGGGCCGTGCATTATGAACGCGCCGGGTCACACGGAATTTGTCGATGCGTTTTATCGAATCGGACAAGACCGTGCTAACGAGATCGTCATCCTGACCGGTGCGGGAGGGGAATTCATTATCGACGTCGATTGGTCATCATTCGGCGAGGTTTCCGATCCCGGAGTCTGGAGCAAGGTTCACGACGAGGGCGTTCAGGCTTTGGAAAACATTGCCAACATACGCGTTCCGGTGATCGCAGCGATCGAGGGACGCGCCCATGTGCACTCCGATTATGTGCTGCTTGGAGATGTCATTGTGGCCGGCGAGGGCGCAACCTTCCAGGACGTAGCGCACTACGCCGTAGGTGTTGCGCCGGGTGACGGAATCTTTACGACGTGGAGCTATCGCGCTGGCGCCGGACGTGCTGAGGCGTTTCTGCTGGATCCGAAGCCGCTGCCGGCGCGCACTGCGCAGGAGTGGGGTGTAGTTGCCGAAGTTGTACCAAACGGCAAGGCACTGAGCCGGGCGCGGGAATTGGCTGATCTCTACTTGAAGGCTCCGGAAGTGACCCGCCGCAATACGCGCATACATTTCATTCAACCGTTGAAAGAGCGCATCGTCCGGGAAGTGGGCTATGGGCTTTCGCTCGAAGGAGCGTCATCCGCTGATCTCGTGAAATCAAAGCAAGTCAAGAGTGAACCTGTCGCTCAGAAAGGAAATGTCGTATGAACAGCACCGAGACCTCTTCATCCGCCAATGTACTTAAGAAGTCGCAGCCTGAAGAATTTGACCTGGTCATTCTCGGTGGCGGCACCGGCTCAACCGTCGCTGCGTGGACGTTTGCGGGCGAAGGCAAGCGCGTCGCAGTCGTCGATCGCAAGTACATTGGCGGCTCTTGCCCTAATATTGCGTGCCTTCCGAGCAAGAACATTATCCATAGTGCCAAAGTTGTGGACTACGTTCGCCGAAGCAAGGAATTCGGCATCGCGCACGACGGCTTCACGCTCGAGATGTCGGGCGTCCGCGACCGCAAGCGCAAGATGGTGCGTGGCCTGAACGAAATGTATATGGAGAACTACCGGAACACCGGAGCCGAGTTCATATTGGGAACGGGCCGTTTCCTGGCTCCGAGAACAGTGGAAGTCACCCTGGCCGATGGGACCACACGTCAACTCCGGGGCGCGAATGTGATCGTGAGTACGGGCGCGCGCGCCGCACTGGAGAAAACTCCTGGCCTTGCGGAGGCGCAGCCGCTCACGCACATCTAGGCTCTTGAACTCGACGAAATTCCCGAACACCTGCTTGTCGTCGGTGGGGGCTACGTTGGAGTGGAGTTGTCCCAGGCGATGCGCCGCTTCGGCAGCAAGGTGACGATAATCGATCGCAACGGACGGCTGATGTCCAGAGAAGACCATGACGTATGCGAGGCTCTTCGCAGCCTGCTCGCAGATGAAGGCATCGACATTCTCCTCAATGCGCAGACCAGGCAAGTATCGGGCAAATCAGGCGACTCGGTGACTGTCGTCGTCGACCAGAATGGAATTGAGAAAATCCTGAAGGGTAGTCACATTTTGGTCGCCACGGGCCGCAAGCCGAACACCGAAGGGCTCGGCCTCGAACTCACCGACGTTGAACTCACCGACCGGGGATACATCAAGGTCAACGAGCGGCTGCTGACCACCGCACCCGGAGTCTGGGCGATCGGCGAGGTCGCAGGCAGCCCGCAGTTCACGCATATCAGCGTCGACGATTTCCGCGTAGTCCATGCTAATTTAACCGGCGGCAACCGTGTGACCTCGGGCAGGCAAGTCCCATACTGTCTGTTTACCGACCCCGAACTTGCTCGCATCGGCCTGAGTGAAACCGAGGCGGAGGCGCAGGGGATAGCGTATCGCCTGTTCAAAGTCCCCATGGAAACCAACCTGCGTGCGCGCACGCTTTCGGAGACCCGCGGGTTCGTGAAGGCCCTCGTAGAGGCTGATAGCGATCGCATCCTTGGGTTCACGGCCTTCGGCGTCGGTGCAGGGGAGGTTCTGGCCGCCGTCCAGATTTCGATGATCGCAGGGCTGCCCTACACCGCGCTGCGCGATGCGGTCCTGACTCACCCAACACTGGTTGAAGGTCTCATTTCTCTGTTCTCATCCGCGGCGTCAGCGCGCAACGCTGTCGAGACCAGGGGAGCTCAAGTCTCGGCCGCATGAGGTGAACTGCAACAGCAAGGAAAAAATAGGAACTAATGATCCGGTCGTTGCGCAATATGTTTCACTACTTGTGCAGCACTATTCGGGAGGGCCTTAGCCAAATAGATGGTTATAGACGGATTTGTTCCAAATTCTCCGGACAAATTCAGGAATGTGAGTGGGCTGGGTACCCACTTGTTGCGAGCGGGCTAATGCGCTCATTGACCTCATGTTATGGGCAGCAACAAAGATAGGTATCGGAAAACGCCGCAGTGTTCACTGATTTCTAGTGTGGGAATTTCCACATGGCCGAAAAGTCGCCATCTCGTCAACTTGGATTTGCAGGAAGCAACCTGGACCCACTCTGCAGCGAAGCCGGTTTTGCGGGAACTACGAGCTGGCGGAAGGTCCGAGTTGAATGGAGTTCCTTCGTCAAATCAGATGATCGGCAATGATGTCACTCCTCCCACCGAGCAAGCACACGCTCTTTGATCTCCTTTGGGTAGTTGCTATCGAAGGAAGCGATGTGTAGGTTGGTTGCTTTTGGGTCTAGCAGACAGTCGCCTACGCGTCCACGTGGTTTCCAACCTGTGCTCAGCTTTGGAATTCACTCCTCTCGGTAGGCGGTTGTACGTCCAAGTGGACTCGATTCGTAAACACTGGCCGACTTGAACGAAGCCGCTGCGGCGGCGGACGCTTCCGCGTGCGGCTGAGCCGGCTTTTGCGACTGCCGGGGTAGTTTGGTTCGCAGAGAAGGAGGATTCTCTGTGAACCAACTACGTCAGCTCATGCTTGAGGAGTTGCAACGTCGCAACTTCGCTGCGACTACCATTCGCACCTATCTGCACGGTGTTGCGCATTTCAGCCGGTACTTTCCCCGTCCCCCCGATCGGCTTGGTCCTGAAGATATTCGTAAGTATCAAGCGATGCTGTTCAGCAAGTTGAAGTACAGTCCGAACACCGTCATCCTGCGGTTGGCGTCGCTGCGTTTCTTCTACATTCACGTGTTGAAGCGCAACTGGAGTATCGCCGAGACGCCCTATCCCAAGAAGCTACGTCATCTTCCCGGGGTGCTCAGTCAGGAAGAAGTCGCGCGACTGATTGAGGCCGCGGACTCCCCCTTTCATCGCATTCTGCTCATGACGATGTATGCCACTGGCGCACGCCGCGCAGAAGCGGCTCACCTGAAGGTCAGCGACATTGATAGCAGGCGGATGGTGGTTCATATCCGCGAGGGCAAGGGCGGCAAGGACCGCGATGTCATGCTCAGCCCGAGGCTGCTCGAAGAGCTGCGCGCCTACTGGCGAACTCTTCGGCGCAAGCCCAAGGAGTGGTTGTTTCCCGGCAACAGCTGGCACACATCCAGTCGCCCGGTGACCACCAAGGTCCTATGGTCTGCGTGCCAGATCGCTGCTGAACGCGCTGGGCTCGACCACCGGCGCATTCATCCGCACACTTTGCGCCACTGTTTTGCGACCCACCTTCTCGAAGCCGGCGCCGACCTGCGCACGATTCAGATCCTGCTCGGTCATCGTGATCTCGAGGTCACCACAGTCTACCTTCATCTGTCCCAACGGCATCTCAGCGCGACGGCCAGCCCGCTCGATGCACTCACGTTCGCACAGGGAGGACACAAGCACAGCTCATGAGACGGCCTCTCCTGGAGATGGCTGACATCGTTCGCTGTGCGGGACAGGGATTTGTAGAACGCAGTCGCAGGTGGATCAACTGGCAACACCGGAAGGTGTTGCTCGCTATCGAGCGCTGCCGCACCGCCGCGCTCGGTGGACATCGCGATCGCTGCGCTGACTGCGGACATATGACCACCATCTCCTACAACTCATGCCGAAACAGGCATTGCCCAAGATGCCAGGGCAACGCGCGCCGGCGCTGGCTCCAGGCGCGCGAACGGGAACTGCTGCCCACCCGCTACGTCCACGCCGTCTTCACACTGCCGCGCGAACTGGCTCCGCTCGCCCTGCAGAACAAGCGGCTGATCTACAGCCTGCTGTTCCATGCCAGCGCTGAGACGCTGCTTGAAGTCGCTCGTGATCCACGCCATCTCGGTGCCGAGATCGGTTTCTTCAGCGTGCTCCATAGCTGGAATCAGCGCTTGCAGTTTCATCCGCACATCCACTGCGTCGTTGCAGCCGGCGGCCTCGATCCGGACCACTCAGGCTGGGTCGCTGCCAGGCGCTCTTTCTTCCTTCCCATTGGCGTGCTCAGCCGCCTCTTCCGCGGCAAGTTTGTTGCCGGACTTCGCAGCGCTTTCCAGCGAGGTGAACTTGAGTTTCACGGAGAGCTTTTGCCGCTAGCTCATCCCCGCGCCTTCGCTGCCTGGTTGCGGGTGCTGTTCCGCAACGACTGGGTTGTCTATTCCAAGCAGCCCTTCGGCGGACCAGAACATGTGCTGCATTATCTCGGCGCATACACCCATCGCGTCGCCATCTCGAACTCCAGGCTGGTCGCTCTCGCCGATGGCAACGTCACCTTCCGCTGGCGTGATTCCGCGCATGGGAACAAGAAGCGGCTCATGACTCTGGCTGTAGATGAGTTCCTGCGACGCTTCCTGCTCCATCTGCTGCCGCCCGGTTTCGTGCGCATCCGCAACTTCGGATTCCTCGCCAACCGGAACCGCGCAATTCTGTTGCCGCTGTGCCAGCGGCTACTCGGCAGATCACAGCAAGACACAGCTACGCCGCCATCACTGTCCACAGATCAGACTCATTCACTCTGGAACTGTCCAGTATGCGGTGGAACCATGCGCGTCGTCGAACGGCTCTCTGCCGCGCAACTCATGCTTCGGTCACCGCCGCAACCAGACTGGCACGCAGCATGAAGCTCTATTTAAATCCTCGGTCACTGCCCGCCCTTCGGAGCGTATGCCGATCCCTTGTCGCATCTGGCGCGGATTGCTCGTTTGGCTGCACCTTCAGCCCTCGACTGACGCCTCGTTGCGGGGTTGCACCCGTCCATCGCAACGTCAAAGCCCCACATCCTACCCAACTCCGCCGGTACCTGATCCCCCTGCACCCGATCAGACCTATTCAAAGTACATAGCCTTCCATCAGGGGCGGCTTCCTTCAAGTCGCTGTATCAGAAGCGCCCCTCGGAGATCACGCATATGCGCATGGTCGCGTAGCGGGCGCTCCAGATACAGCACTAAGACATCTCGGTACTAATCGGCTCCTCGATGAGTGCACTAGAGATTTGGCACTGGTCGAGATCGGCTGCGCTGATTCAAGCTCGCTCGTTTTTGGAGGCCCCATTCGCTTCTGTCGCGTATCGGCGTGACAATTTCATCGGTTGCATCCGCATAGAGCAGTTGGCAGGTTCCACTGTCTTCTGTTCGGAATCGTTGCCATGACCCTCAACGCTCATGGAACGAGCGAGAGTGCTGCGACAGCGCTCTGCGCGTACCAGCGTGATAAGTAGTCGTTTGGATGCAACGGATCGTTCAAACAATCTTTCGGTGATTTTGCCGCGAATACGGCTCCGCTGATATTGGTCATATCGATCAATTGCACGCCAACACCGGTCATCTTCTTCAATCTCAAGTCATACTGAGCGACAGTATCCCAATAAGTGCCATTTGAAGAGTATGCGGGATCGAAGCGCATCGTCGACACCAACAAGAACTCAGCATTTGGATTCTTCGATCGAACGGACTGAATAATTGAGGAGATATTGGCCGCAAAGACATCGGGCGAGACGCTCCAGAAATCGTTCTGCCCGAAAGCGATCAGAACAAGGTCGGGATCGAGCGACGCTACCATCCGTTGAGCCATCGTGCGAGCCCAAGTCGAGTCCGCACCGCTCTGCGACGAGTTATAAAGCGTGATATTCGGATCGTGATAGATTTGCGTCAACTCATCTGTGAAGAGTTGAATCCAGGGCGCTTGAAAAGGCGGAATCTTCAACAACCGGCTCGATCCGAGTCCGAAAGTAATGCTGTCGCCGAAGGCGACGATCTTCAGAGGAAAATGCGCTGAAAGTTTCTCGATTGTTTTGGGTAGATACTCTCCTACATCGCCTTGCACTGGACCTGCCCAGGAGTCGCTGTGTTGGTAGGTGACCAGGACTTGTTTGCCCCCAACGACGTTCCACTTCAGGTCCCCTTTGAGCAGATCAGCACTTTTTAACTGTGTCATTCGCGAAGTGGGAGTGCAGATCAGAGTACGGCCCTGAAACGTGAAATCCATACCTTCGCTGTAGTGAACCGATCCTGCGTAGTCCGTCACAGACAGAATCCGCGTTGGCTGAAACATAAGAGTGCCCGACGCTGGCTTTCCATCGCCTGACAGCATCAGGACCGCCTCATTCGAAACCGTGTTCCCTTTCCAGAGTGGCTTCATGATCTCGGCGAGGTCCTGCGTGTCTCGAGGCGACCTATCATTTTCCTGGTAAACATCTAATCTGACCTGATCGACCAGAACATAACTAGCGGCATCGTCTTTTGAGATTACGATTTCGACACTGGAGGTGAGAGGATGCGGCTTCAGGTAATCGCTAATCTCACCTCGTTCTTTGCCCGGCTTCATGTCCTCGTTGGAATCCAGAGCCATCAACTCGATGCCATTTTTGTCCAGGAATCGGAGCTTCAAACTCGCGGTTCCGGTGGGAACGGAGTCGATCAGCGCGGAGATCATTATGTGGTTGTCGCTTCCGACTTCAATGCGCTGTGTGATCGAACCGGCTCCGGGTCCAATACGAGCCGAGGCATGCCCTTCGAGCGGCTTGATTCTTTCGATAGAGACGTCTCCGGAGATTTTCCATCCCGCCAAGCCCTGTTCGAAATCGCCGTTGACACTGACGGTTTTTGTCTCTTCGGCAGCAAATGCGACTTGATAGATCGGCAGTACGAACACAACGATTGCAAGGCTATGCTTCAGGATCTTTCTAGTCATATGTCGCCCAAAGTTCTTTCGATGTACGAACCGGTTCTATCTGGCGAGGCTCAGTATCCGACGAGAAAGAGTTTTCCCTCGAGGGCAATTGGATCCTTCTCTGACGAGTGAAAGCGGATTGTCAGGGGCTTGGACTGATCCAGTTTAGATGTGTTGATTTCTCCGACTGCCCAACTCATACCGCTCCAGACAATCTTGTCGTAGTTGATGGTGACTGGGACTGTCCGTCCGTCCTGCTCGGCAGAAAGTGTGAAAACCTTGCCCATGTTTTCCCCCGAGGGCGGACCGCCTGCCCAGGTGCGGCGAATGAATCCATCTGGAGTCTTCTCTCGGATGATCACACGAAGCGTTCCGTGAGAAGGCGTATCGACCGCAGTCTCAATCGATCCCTTGCCTGTGGAATGGAATTCCGCCGTGATCGGCGCGATTGTCCGTGGGATCAACACGTCGTCCTGCACGCCGAAGTCGTATTGCGCCGAGGCGTAAGCACCGAATCCGACCATAGCCATCTGACCTGGACCCAGCGTAAGCTCGTCGCCTTCGAGCCGTGGAACAAAACCGGCGTCACGAAACTGGATCCGGCGAGAACGCAGGACAGGCTGGCCCGGCACAAGCAGAGGCAGCTTGATCGTCGAAACCTTCTGGGCGGGATTCATCGCCACATAAACTGCGCCCCGCGTAGTGATACCACCAAAGCCATATGATTCGACATCGCCGGGAATGCCTCCAAATGTGTGAATGCGCCCAAGACCCTGCAACTCGAAGAAGAGCGATTGCGCGCGAGCCATCCATTTCGCATCCTCGCCCTGGATCAGTTCTAGATTACCGTGAACGGTGTTTATCCAACCTCCTCGCGCCATCATCAGCAGGAATGCACCCTTCCACGCATGCATGCCCCGATAGTAGATGGTGCCCGTCTTGCCAACCATGAAGCCGGTGGAATCGATGCGCTCGAGTGGAAAACCTAGCTGCCCGAAGCGCCGCACCATGTGGTCGCTGTAGATATCCATTGACCGCCAGAAATTCTCTTCGGGGACATCGGACGGGCGTGGATCTCCTGTGTATTGCATCTGGAAGACGTCAAGCCACCGCAGGTCGGTCGGGTCGTGGAACGGCAGATGATTGTATGTGTTGTCCAGGTCTCCACCAAAACCATTGAATGCGATCAGAACAGCTTCTGGATTCTTCTCGCGGAAGGCACGCAGGGCGTCGCGCAATGCGGTCGCGTTACGTTCTTTGATCTCGGCATTGCTGAGCTTGGCAGCCGAACCCGGTGTTCCCGCATTCAAATCCACGAAATCGAACTTGAACATCCTGATGCCGTGGTCGTACCAGAACTGCAGGGAATTCACGAAATCAGGCAGGAATCCGCCCTCGAAGAATGACATTGCGGTTCCATCTTTGTTGAGCGAGTCTTTCCACGCTGGCGCAGCCTGAATCTTTACCAGTGTGTTGGTGCTGAACCACAGCCCAGGTTCAACGCCATTTTCCTGGCATTTGCGAATCCATGCGTCAGGACCGTTGGGCCAATTCGGGGTGCGCCACGTGCGATAACCGCCGCCTGGAGCGAACCAGAACGCATCCATCATGTAGTAATCGAATCGCACGCCGGCACGCTTGAGACGCAAGAGTTCGTCAAGTTCGCGCATGGCCAACGTCTCAGTCAGCGGAATATTGTCAGAGAGTTCGTCGTAAGAAGACCAGTTGTTATAGACCGAAATCGGTGCCTGAAGCGCTGGCGGAAGAGGCTCATTCTGGGCCACCGCATTGCCGGGAGCCATTGCTGAAGCATAGAAGAAAGCCGCTACAGCCAACGTCGATGAATAAACCCCGCTCAGTGCAGTGCGGATCATTTGGTTTCCCCTCGGGACACGAGCTGCATGTGTGCATACTGCGGCGCTCCAAGACGTGCGCGCACCGCTCCGCCTAGCGTTGCCGCATTTTGGAATCCGTGCCATTCGTGCAAGGAAGTCCCTGACGCTGTGGCCATGCGTATGATTCCTGCCTGGGAGTTGGCGAAAACGTGATGATCGAAATGAAGGACTCCCGGATAGACGTCTTCAAGGTCACGCAGCGCATTGGCCTCCGGCCCCTTTTCGTTCTTGCTCCGTAGGTGTACGAGAATTTTCAGCCGATCATGACCGTACTGTCCTGCCAGGTCTCGCAACACAACGAGCTGCGCTCGTGTCTCGGAAGAAAGTAGACCATCCGAATCTAGGCCGAGGTCGACAGATGCTTCTATGCGCAGGCTCGTGGCTGCCTGTGTCAGAGATGAGACCTGCGTGACCCTGCTTCCCGCCTCTTCTCCCGCCGCTTGTAGCGAAGCGATTGGCACGTCGCGAAGAGAGCCAAGGTTAAACAGCGGAGCACCGGCTAGCCCGTAGGTATTCTCGGAAGGGGCAAACTGCGCGTTGCTGCGATAGATGCGCGGCGCACTCGACATAACCTGATTGTGGCGGAAAGAAATCGGTGAGTCTGGCACCAGTGCATCGTTCACAATCGCCGCAGCATCGGGAACTGGCGGATTCCACTGGATCGTGTTGTTCTCGATTTCAAGCCCCTTGATGGGTCCGTTATTCCATGTGTGAAGATAGACGGCTCCCTCCAACGCCGCCAGGCGAGGACTCTGCCCGTTTTCGATGCACAGATTGTCGCGCACCACACTCTCACTTGTGGTGTACCAAGCCGCGTAGACTGCAACGCAGTAACCCTGCGTATCGTGTGCATAGTTGCGCTGCACGGTATTGCGCGTGTTATCCCAGTCAATGTCATACGCGCCGCCATCAATGCCGGGGCTATCGGTGAGATAGGCTTCGTTGTCTTCAACGGTGCAATCGGTGCACGTCCAAGTCCAGATTGCATTGGGTGTGCCGACGTCCTCTGTCGGCTGCATGCCGGTTTGCCACGCGGCGCTGGTCTTGATCCAGCCGTCCTGATCGCGAAACAGGATGATCCCATCGCCAAACACATCGTGTACGGTTGAGTTTCGCACGTCGACGTGACGATTGAGCGGTGCATCCGGCGCATAAGCATAATTGCCGCCGCCGATCAGGATGCCGGCCCACTGATTGCTGTGGGCGGCGTCCACGCCATCCACCAGGACATCATTGAAGAGTGCTGCGGCGCTGCTGGGGCCGACGACGAGAAGGCCGTTGTCCTTGTTCTTCAGCTCGCCACCCACCAGATCATGAACATAGAGATTCTTCAGATAAATGTGGTGCATGAGCCCTTTGTCGCCGCTCACAAAGACGCCGTATTTATTGGCACCCGAGACATCGAGCGAGTCAACCTGCCAGTACTCCTGATTGAAAAGAAAGAGCGCCTGGCGTTCTGTCGTGGGAGCGATGATGCGTGGACGCTGACCCGTTCCGTAGGCGGTAAGGCGGATCGAGCGGCCGTCAGTTCCCGAGCCCTCCGGTGCAAATGCGCTGTGGCATACGGTTCCGCGCCGGAGAGCTATCAAATCACCTGGCTGAAAGAGATGGGCTTGCGCTGCAGCCAGCGTGTTCCACGGATGTGCGCTTGAGCCGTCACCTTCTACAGCAGAGGAACAGTCGATGAAGTACGAGCGCTGAGAAGGTTGTGCGAATGCACCACTGAATGATGAAACCAGGACAATCAATGCGAAAAGCTTGACCCGGCTCAGAGCGCAGCGCGTCGAGCCAGGAAAGAAACGAGTCATCCAAGAATTCCTTCAACCGCTAAGAAACCGAAAATAAACCCAGAGAGAATTGCCGAAGCGACAACGGTTTGAACGCTCACCGCTCCGGCAGTTGAAACAAGCACCTGCAACCTAGAAGATGAACTTGGCGGCGAGTTGCGCCCGGCGCTGGTCTCCCATGGTGGAGTTGATCTGACCGAAGGTAGGACTACTCATGCTTCCGTCAGGATTGGTGTAATGCACGGAGTTCATGCCGTTGAAAGCCTCGGCGCGAAGCTGTAGCCTGTACCGGCTCTCAAGTGCGATCTCCTTTGAGAGCGAAGCATCCACGTTGATGAAGCCGGGGCCGACCGCGATGTTACGGCCTGCATCGCCATAGGCATAGCTGGCTCCCTGAGGAATCGCCGGTTTACTGAATACCGAGGTGTCGAAGTATGCGAGGACGTTGCGCTTGTCGTGGGGCAGATTGGGATCGCCGGTGACATTGGGCCGCAAACCAGCCAGCGCCGACTTGGGATCGTCACCGAGGATCACGTTCACCGGAGTGCCCGTGTGCATAGTGAGGATGCCGCCGAACTTCCAGCCGCCAACGATTGCGTCAGCAATCGAGCCCCAGCTCGAGCCAAAGGTCTGGCCCTTACCGAAAGGCAGGCTGTAGTCGCCGCTGAAGACCAGGTTGTGCCGGACATCCGCATCGGAGCTGGCATATTCGCCCTTCAGGTTGTACGGGTTCTGCGGCTGATTGTTACCGTTGCCCAAGTCAAAGGGCGCGGGACCGTTGTCCAGGCTGTGTCCGTAGGTGTAGCTGAGCAGGAATCTGGTGTTGCGGGACATCTGCCGCGTCATCTTGACCTGCAGGGAATTGTATTTGCCGAGACCCGTATCGGTCAGATACTGGATCTTGCCAAGGTTTTTCGTGATGAGCCCATCGTAACCACTGCTCGCCCCCTGCGCGACACTGGGATCGGCGTTGATATCACCGATTCCGTAGGAGAGGTGCTTGGAAATGGAGCCTACGTAGGCAACATCCAATGACATCGTGCGGCTCAGCTGACGCTCCACTGCAAGGTTGAAGGAGCCTGTCGTTCCCGTTTTGATGCTGGGATTGATGGAATAAGTGGTTGCTGTGGTGCCGTTGGCCAAATTTGCGGGCTGAATAAAACCAGGAGTGGGGATGTTGATCGTCGTATTGCGTACCACACCCGTATCCGCCTGGTAAGGCCAGACCTGGGGGGTGGATGGAGCGACGTTAAATTCCCAGTTGCTGTACGTGTTTTGTTCCGCAAAGGGCGGATTCTTGGTCAGATAGTCCTCCCGTCCATCGTTTTCAGGCGAGTAGAAGATGGCGCCCCCGGCGCGGACTACCGTCTTGCCATTGAGACTGTAAGCAAAGCCAAACCGCGGCGACAAGTCGTTCTTGCGTGGCTTGATGATGCTGTTCGATACTCCATTGCGACCAGCGATGATGATGTTGCCACTGGCAACGTCGAAGTTGGCCATGTTGTTGTCGGCTTCGGTCCAGGGATCCTGGAACTCATAGCGCAGGCCGTAGTTGAGCGTCAGTTTTGGAGTGATCTTGTAGGAGTCCTGTCCGTAGAAGTCCAAGTCGTAGCTCTTGGTGTGCGGGTTCGTCAACTGCAGGCCCATGTAAGTGTCCAGGGGCACGCCGAGGAGAAGATCGGCGATATCCGATCCGCCCAACCAGTTATAAGCATTGTCGACGTCCCAGGGAGTCGTCGAGTCAGCATTGTAGTAGTAGCCCCAATAAGCTTGAGCCGAGGTTTCCGCGCTACCGAAACTTCCGTAGTATTGCCATCCTGTGGGGAAGAAAGAGTAGTTCGGGCGTGAATTCAACAGGCGCAAGTCGCCGCCAACCTTGAACTCATGGCGGGACAGTCCGGTCCACGTATAGGAATCGCCGAACTGATAGTTGTTGTCCTGGACCTGGTAGGGCTTGTAGGAGGAACCGCCGGCCAGATAGCCATCAGCCATGTAGATGGTCGGCATGCCGATCGTGGCGGCGTAACCATTGACAGCCACGTTGCCGAAACCGTACTTAGTGGAGTAGTCGGTTCCATTCAACAGGCTGTACTGATGCTGGTGGTAGTACAAGTAGCCGAAGCGGAACTCATTCAGCGAATTGCTGCTGAAGCTATGGTCGTACGTCAGCGAGATCGACTGAGAACCATCATCTTCCTTCTGGGCCTGGTCGGCATCGCCTGCACCCGGCACTACTGTGTGGCCGTAGTACTGATCGCCATCGAGAATGTTATTACCCAGCCAGTGATAGACAGCGTATAAGCGATCCTTGTCAGAGATTATCTGGTCGAAGCGGCCGTCCACCTGATTCGTTGTATTGCTGGTCGGGGCCCAGGCCTGATAGTTGCGGAACCAGCCATTGTCGATGCCAGGCAGATTCGGCTTGGGGTAGAAGTTCATCATGGTATTAAGGCCCGCCGGGCTGATGCGCGATGCAGGAATTACGTTGCCAGGAAACTGGGCAGCCCACCAACCATAGTTTGCAACCGCCACATTGGGATCGAAGATTCTATCGATTGTTCCGGCTGCTGGGTACGGGTTGCCGTCGCTGCCCACGCCCGGACGTCCAGCATACGGGTCCACCAAACGGGAAAAATCGGCGTCCCCATTGGCGTTGAAATCGAAGAGCCCGAAGGGAATGGTGGAGGCAACGTCGGAGAAGGCGTCATGTTGGCGCATGCCCTCGTAGGCCACGAAGAAGAAGGAGCGGTCTTTCTTGATGGGGCCGCCGATCGTGCCGCCGAAGTTGTGTTGCTTGAGAGTCGAGGCAGGTTGGGGAGTGTTGACACCAGGGATCGTCTGCCGGGCGGTCATGAAGTTGGGGCGGAAGAACTCATACGCATCACCGTGGAAAGCATTGCTGCCAGCCTTGGTCTGAATGGCGATCACACCGCCAGCGGCGTTGCCGAACTCGGCATTGTAGGCGGCTGTAACCACCTTGAACTCTTCGACAGAGTCCACGTTCGGGGTGACCGTGACATCCTGAGTGCGGTTGGTCGTGGACTCAATGCCATCCATTTGAACAGAGTTGGAGTAGGAGCGTTGTCCGCTTACCGAGATATTGAGCGCGTTAATACCACTACTTCCCGTGCTCACTCCAGGGACCAGCATGGTGAGCGCATAGAAATTGCGGCCCGCGAGAGGCAGATCCGTGATGGTGTCGCCGCCGATCGTGGTTCCCACTTCTGCCGTGGTTGATTGCAGGACAGGAGGCGCTTCGCTTACCTCGATAGAAGTGGATGTTACCCCAACTTTAAGGCTGAAATTGAGAGCCATGTGCTGGTCGATCGCCAGCACAGCGTGAGTGTATTCAGCCCGCGCGAAGCCTGGCGCGGCAACATTCACGGAATATATTCCCGGCTGGAGATTGAGCAACGTATAGTTGCCGACCCCGTCGGTGACCGTTTTGAATGTCACGCCCTTTTCCTCGTCCGTCGCCGTGACGATCGCGCCGCGGATTACGGCTCCGGTGGAATCCGTTGCAGAACCCAGGATGGATCCCGTCGTCGCCTGCCCTAAAGCGATGTGGCAGGTCGCTGCAAAAAAGATCACAAGAAGCAAGGGTCTCCAGAACCCTTTCCTAAGTCCATGCGTCATGATTCCTCCAAAAACTCCTGATGTTGGCCGCGGCTTCCTTGGCCCATCCTGCGCCCTTGCGCAGGGCGTTTTAGCCCATTGAATGTCTCGCGGACAGCGGTATTCGTCATAGGGATAAAGAACCCCCTCGTCTGCGTCCTGCCACAAATTCTGCATTATCTCCCTTGCCCCGGAGGAGCGCTGGCGGCCGGCACTAGCCGGACGTCAACCACTCCCACTGAACCGGGAGTCACATTCACACCGTAGGCATCCTCATGCGCGCCCTTGATCCGTTCGTTCGCCGTGTAGAAGAGCGTGAACAACCCACTGCCTTCGTCCACGAGACCTAGAGGCGTTCTCACTTCGGTCGCCCAGATTCCACTTCCTTGTTGCACAACAAGGTGCTGCCCAGGCCCCCAGTGGACACCGTCAGAAGAAAAGGAATAGCCGATCTCGTTTGGTTGATGGTTGTCGTAGACAGCCACATAACTGCCATCTACAAGGCGGGTTACGATCGGATTCTCAATGAATCTCGGTTCCACCTTAAGCGGATTCAACTCGGTGCAGCGCTTCCAGGGGCCGCCCAGATCGTCTGCTTGAGCCAACCCTACCTGCCAAAGCGAGATAGGCAAGTGCTCGGTACGGGCGCTTCCGTAGAAGGCATACCAGCGGTCCCCCGCAACATATGGAAAGAAGGAATCAGTGCCCTGCAATCCCTCCCAGCGATCCGAGTCCGTGCCACGTTGCATCACGACGCCCGCATCGCGATAAGGACCGTCGATCCCGTCTATTCCGGGCGAGTCCGAAATAGCGCGCCAGATCCGACCCTCATGGTTCGTAAGCCACTCATGATCAGTGTCGGGCGCGGCCTGATAGGCAACATAGAACAGGTTCCACCGATTTTCGCTGGGATTGAAGACCGGCATCGGAGACCACAGTGCCGCCCGTTGGTCCTTCCCTGTGAAATCCCCGCTTGATTCGCGCACTGTGGCCACACGCCGCCAATGAACGCGATCGCGGCTAGTCCAATGTGCCAACTTCATCTTTACCCAATGAGGATCTCCAACCATCTCGGAGGTGAATAAGTGATAGGTCCCGTTGAGCTTAATTACCCGCCCACCCTCGAAACCGTATTTGTTCTCTTGGGCTTTCCCGGAACGGATTGTCAGGACCGGGTGGTTGAGCTGGCGGATAACAATCAGTTGTGGCTCGAGCGCAGCAACCGTGGCTGCAAACGGAGGGAACAACAGAAAAGCTATAACGATGCGTCTATTTATCCAGCCTAACATGGGATCTCGATCGTCTCCAAACCTCAGTGCCGGGCACAGCTGCGGCGACTATCGGGCGGCAGCATAAGTTGTGAACGGCAATTCCATCCCTTGTAGGCCTGCGCTAAGACACCCATCAAGGTAAACACCGTTATGCGTCTGGTTAATGGCGCTGGATTTGCCACCCACCCCTCGAAAAGGCCCGGAAGCTGCATGAAATCGATGGGAGGTCTTGGAATAAACGACGAAGGGACGCGTGATCGCACCAGCGATATCCGTCAGAAATCCACACAAAGCTCGGCGAATGGGATTCCGAGCCCAGAAAAGCGCCATCGCCAACAAGTTTGGAATGTTCCTAATAACAGCAATTAACGGGGCAAATAACCGTTATCGGAGTGATGATCGTGCGGGCCGCACCAGATTGACAGGCTTGACTTGCGAGAATTACGGTGATTGACAGCCGCAGATATGTGTTTTGGCAAGTGAGGCGCTCGACGTGCGTCGCCTCGCGCCTGGAGTGAGAATTGGCTGCGAAGCAAAATCTGGAGGATGAGTTCTCGCTTTTTGAGAAACGCGAAGAGCTTCACCGAGTTCTCGAGAGCAAGTACTTCGCAGGTTCGCCCAAGAAGATCCGATTCCTGGAGTTTGTCGCGGAGCAGACTTTTCGCGGAAACAGTGACAGGCTGAATGAATACCTGATCGGCGCAGAGGCGTACGACCGGGGTCCTGAGTTTGATCAGCAGAAGGACCCGATCGTCCGGGTGCAAGCTCACGAGATTCGACGGCTGTTGAAGAAGTATTACGATGCGGAAGGCAAGAACAGCCTGATTCGGGTGGATTTGCCCTCGGGTCGATACGTTCCCGTGTTTGCGCGAAATGCGGTGCCGGAGACCGTTGAAACTGCGCCTCCTCCTGACCAGCCTGCTCCATCGGCAGGGTTTGGCAATCGTGCCCACCTGGCGCTGACCGTTATTCTGGCGATCGCTTGCCTTGTGCTCGCAATTCTCATGAGCGTTCGCGCAAGGCAGGGAGCAAGGCCAGCCTCGTCTCACTCGGAAGCTTACTCAATGCCGGACAGCCTCGATTGGTTCTGGCATCCGTTTCTCCCACCTGCCGAACCTCCGCTGATTGTTATTCCGAACCACCCGTTGTTGCGGGCCGCACACGACGGAGACAGCGCACAGACACTTGCTGGGGGGCACGAAATCCCGAAGTCTAGCCTGCCGGAATTCCGTGACACGATTCATTTTCGTGAGCTAAAGCGCTTCATCTTCGTCCCGTCTCTCACGGACTTCACCGCCGTGGGGGAGACTCTCGGAGTCGTCCGGCTTTGCGAGATGTTCTTCAAAGCGGGTGATCCATGCAAAGTGCAGCCTTCGCGCCTTGTCAATTTTGAGGAGATCAAGAATGGAAACGCGATTCTGCTCGGCGGAAGCCAATCATGGAGTGGCCGAGTCTTCCTTGAAGAGCAGGGTTTTCAGCTACAAAGCGGCGTGATTTTGAACCGGAAGCCGCGGCAGGGCGAAAAGACCGCCTACAGGCCAGAATTCGATCCGGTTACCAACCAACTCACTCGGGATTATGCGCTGGTCCTGATGTTTCCGAACGAGCGACCGGATCGCCGCGTTCTTCTGATCTACGGCATCTACACCCAAGGCTCCCAAGCTGCAATTGAGTTTCTTACCCAACCGGAACGGATGGCGGAGCTTCGTCGGACTCTTCTTGCTGATTCTTCCGACCGCAAAACAATGCCGGCATATTTTCAGGTCTTGCTTACCACAACTGTCGAAAACGCTGTGCCCGGCAATCCGTCGATTGTTGCTGTGCGAACGATTTCGCATTGATTTCTAGGGTGTGATCAGCAAGGGCGAGCCGACTGATATCCGCCGCGGGCAAATACACGGACAGCGATCACGACAAGAGCCACTCATCGGATTGCCAACGCTAGCGCGCATTCCAGGATCGCCAAGTGTGCAACTGTGGCCGCCACAAATGGCTGCCGACGATTTCGCCATGTTCGTCCGAGAAGTACCGGGCTTGTTTCTTCTTCGTTGGAACTCAGGAGCGCGGCACGATATCAGGCATAAATCATGCATCGAATTTCCAGGCTGACGATTAGGCTATCCCTTTCGGCATGCGAGCTATGTCAGAAGTCTTGCTCGAATATCTGAGCATGACGCCTTCGCACTGAGCTCCGGAAGCGTCGTTGATTCGACAATATCCCAAGATCACGCTCATTTCCCATGGTCGCGGGCAAGCATCTAGCCTATTACTCTTGCAGGCCAGTCATGCCAGCCTGGACGAGAGGCGGATAGGCATCGTGGGCCCAATAAGGGTTTCCGTGGATACCTTAGCGCGCCAAAAGAAGCCATCCGTGACGCCTGGTTTCTATAAGTTACGGTTAAATGGTGCCTGTCACGGCTGAGGTCGCGGGTTCGAGTTCCGTCGTCCCTCCATAAACACGATAGGTTCTATGGTTTATGGCCACACTCAAAATACTAGCTGCTAACTCTCGGTATCGGTTTCTTTAATGCCGATTACGGATGGATCCAGCGACACATCTGGAGTGTGCTCCCCAGAAGGCAGGCACGTTCGACGTCAACCGTTGCTGCTCGGTGCTCCTGCCTTTTCGTTTTTGGCGCGATCGAAGCAGGCTCTGCAAAGCATCGGCCTATCCTGCGTGGGTTTGAACGGAACGTTCGTGTTTGAGCCACATTCCGAGCATTTGACCTGAGTTTCGACCGTTCGCCGTGTTCCTTTACCACGGAGGGTCTTACATGACTTGCAGTGCTTCGGATCGTTCGTGAATCCCTTGTCCTTGAAAAATGTCTGTTCCCCGGCCGAAAACATAAACATTACACTGCAACCCAGGCATTTCACGTCTCTATCAACGAAACCCACAGCCCCTCCCGACTAATCGGGGCATGGATGAGCAAAGTTCCAGCCTCATTGTCTGGAGCGTGTTCTTCTTTGCGGGAAAGGTCAACTCGGTCGATAGCACTAAAGCACGCGCTCCCTTTTTGGCAGATTGTGGAGACGGTCAATTCGAGCCGACGTTGCATCGATTTGAACGAATCGTTCAGACTCCGATCATTCGCATTGCTATATGAGCGGATGCCCGCACTTAGTTCGGTTCGGTTTCCACGTCGAGATCTCCTTTGCGTACTGCCTTCATAAGAACTGCGTGGTCTTTTTCACTCTGATCAGCATATGCAACCGAAAACGCCGCAATTGCCTTGTCGAAAGAGTCACTGCGCCCCAGGTATCCGCTGATCAACGCGGACTGACCCGAGCGGGCGTGGGCACGAGCCAACGTGAAGCCGCAAAGCTCGGCGTACTGCAGCATGTCAGTCAATCCAAATAGCTCGACCATGATTTTGGTCTTCATATCTTTGAGCTGGCGGACGTAGAATTGCCGACCGAGTTTACCCTCTGTCCATCCAAGGAAGAGGTCGCTGGCAGCCTGCATGAGGAGACAGCCTCTTACCACTCGTTCCCCATGATTCGGGTAGATGCTCTTTCCGGCATATGCCTCGAGGACTGATGCATTTGCTTCTTTGATCTGGAGGAATAATGGATCGTCTTCCGCGGCCATCAGCAGCACGATCCCGCAAAAAGTGCCGACACTACCAACCCCGACAACTTTGACCGCCATATCTTTAATCTCGAAGCGGTCGAGAAGTACGCGCCGATCGTCCGGCAGACTATTGCGATAGCGCGCGAACCCATCTCGGATGTTTGAGGCATAATCCCTCTTGCCAAGTTCGTGCCAGTGATAGATGAGCGGGGGATGGTCCCGGATAGTCAGAGATTCGCTGGAAGTGTCGGCGAGCATAGGAAACTCGTGTTCTGCGACGCCATGCTTTTGAGCTTTGATCAGCCGATGGCGAAACCGCTTGCGAGTATCGGCATTCTTTATCCGGGGTAAGATGCTCTCCACATCGAGGCTGGCATACCACACATCGAGCGCACGCATCTGGCTGAACGCGGCCATGTGCTCTCGGTAGGAACGGGCACAGGCCAAGGCTGCGTCGCGAGCATCAACGTCGCTCAGGCCGTTGCTCCGGCAGGCGAGCACGAAGCTTGCGGCCAGGCGCTTTAGATCCCACTCCCAAGGGGCTGGAAGAGTTTCATCCAGGTCATTGATGTCGAAGACCAGACGCCGTTCAGGTGTCGCGTAAACTCCAAAGTTGAGTAGATGGGCGTCGCCACAGGCTTGAACACGGGCCCCGGTTGCCGGCGTCGTTGCCAAGTCCGCCGCCATGTTGAGCGCCGCACCCCGATAAAACGTGAAAGGCGACTTCAACATACGGCCATGGCGAATCGGAATGAGTTCCGGGAGACGGCCTTTGTCGGATTCTTTTATCAGCGTCAGTGGATTGATGCGATTGTCTGGCGCCTTCCAGGTGGCGTGTGAGCCGCGTGGGAATTTAGTCCGCAGCTGCTCGCCCTTTGCATAGAGTTCCGTGCGTGATAGTCGTGACGGAGATCCCATCAACTTCTCATCAGGCCGAGCGTGCGCCGATGAATTGCGATTGCTCCTAATCATCAAATCCTCCAGTGATCGTCACCGTAGTGTCAGTTGGCCCACTCGGAACTTTGATTGCAGGCGTCTGTCGCTTATACACCAAGTGTCGGAGAGACTAAACTGCCAAATCTGACAGCTCACCGGCAAAGGCGGAATGAGCATGGCCTGCATCTTTGCCGCCGATATCGTGATCGTTCGTTCAATGGTGTCGCCAGCGTGCAGACTCTTGAGTGATCGGCTCCACTTTTGCCTCATTGTCAATTGAATTGTGGGAAGAAAGTAGTCTAGTCCTCGCGCCTCTGCGGGGAGATCAGCATGGAATCTAAATACTGGAAGTGAAACGTACGCGATAGTTGATTTAGGTGGACTGTTGGCATAGGGAATGCCCAGTTGAACCGCCGGAATTTGAATATCGCCGGGCTGCTCGCGATAAATCGAATACGTCTCGATGATACCTGCGTAGGTTTTTTCGTTCACCTGCGCATTGGTGTTCTGAGCTCTCTCTTGCGGCAGAACCACAATCGCGTTGTCGACACCTCAAATTCCGGGAAATCGGGACTTCCAGTGAAGTAATTTGGCACGAGAACTTCGACAACAAGGTGCACCGTCTGGCCAACAATGATGCCATTCGAGGGCTCGAGTCTTGCTCGCACAATAGGAGTCTGCGCCAGGCCGACGGAAGTACCAATCGATATCAAGATCGATGCTGCAAATGTTCGGCTCATCAATGATGTTCCTGCGCCGCCTGCATTTCAAAGCGGCGCCGTAGGAAGTCCGCCGGAGTGGTCTGGATGTTCCTCATCCAGATATCCGCCATCTTCCTGGGATCCATGTCGTGCGTCAGCCAGAGATCGATCCGGGAGAATCGGCCACTCTCGCCGGTCGGTGGCACAATGATGACCGCCGCCAATGCGGTTGATGTCCAACGCACTGTCCAGCCCTTACGGAACCACATGACGGCGACGGCCGCGATCGGAATAGTGAGCCAAGTAGCCTTCGTCAATCCAACGCGCGTGGGCGCGTTGCGGGATGGCTTGCAGATGATGCTGAACATGGCGCTGAATCCATTCGATATCATCGTCATTTAGAGTGAGCGTCGTTACGGCAATGTTCTTGCTCTTCAAGGAGCGAAGAGCATCAACATCGAGCTTTGCAAAAACGCGGCGCCCCGTGCGATCGGTGAGAAAGCGATTTCCATCAAGAAGCGCAGGCCCGCCATGTGACGTACCGACGCCCATCACGAGAATGTCGTCCTTCTCCTCCTCCTGGGATGTGAAGCTCCGGAAAGGCGCGAACGCTCGTGGCTCAATTCCGTCGGTGACAAAGAGAATGGTGCCTGAGGCCGGCTCGTTCTTCAGAAAATCCTCGACGAGGCTGAGTGCTTTCGCGGTGTCCCTTCCACTTGACGGCATGAGAGAGGTCGAAAGGGAAGTGAGATAGAGATCGAGCAGGGAAAAATCTGTCGTCAACGCCAAAACCATGTGCGCTGTGCCTGCGTGGACGAATAGTGTTGTCCTGGCTCCGGTTCGCAGTTTGAGCAGGTCGCGCAATTTCAGCTTTACGCGTTCGACACGAGTCGGAGCCACATCAGAGAAAGGGGCTGGGGAGAGCGTGCGTCTTGGCCGAGATGGTTACGGTGCGCTCTTCCATTGCCTCGAGGAGCGCGGCCTGCACCTTCGCGGGAGCGCGATTGATCTCGTCGGCGAGGACGAGGTTGTTAAAGAGCGGCCCGGGCTGAAAGCGGAACTCACCCTTTCCCTCGGCGGAGTAATAGATCTCCGAGCCGGTTATGTCGGAAGGGAGCAAGTCGGGCGTGAATTGAGTGCGGGACAGGCCGGCATCAAGAAATTTGCTCAGTTTTTTGATTGCGCGTGTCTTCGCCAGCCCGGGGAGGCCTTCGACAAGCAAATTGCCATTTGCGAGGAGACCGAGGAGAAGACGCTCATCATCGCCTCCTGACCCAGCACTGTCTGACCGATCTTAGCCTGCAGATCGAGGATCGATTCATGTGCAGAGTTGAGCAAGGGTTGGTCACCAACGAACCTCGGATCGCTAATCTCGAGCCGCACAGTTTATGGGCCATTGGACAATGGAGGAAAAGTGCAAGCAACTGCTACTTCTTACAGTGTCCTGTTGGATGTGGAACCTGTATCTCATCAGTAGGACCGGAGGCTGGTCTGTCGGCGAGCTTGTGATTTACCAGTTCGTGATCACCTCAAATCTCTTAAACGGACTCATGGTCTTTCCTTCTCTTGGAGAGACTTCAACTTCGCCAACATCAAATCCGCAGGCATTTCCGACTTTTCGCGCTCACTATTCTCGACTGGGAGACGCGCTATTTCGACCGCTGGGCAAGTTGTGTAGAAAGCATGCGGAACAATGAGAACCTCTCATGGCCTCAAGGCCAGCTTGTTCGACCAGGAGCGAAGTGCGAGCAGTTGGTGATTGGCGGCGGCAAGTTCAGGTGAGCTTCCGTTGCTGGATTTCTATAGGAGAACTCGAGTGCCAGCTGCAAAACCAATCTCAGCTTCCAGGAAGAGAACTCAAGGCGCACATGTGGGCGGGAAGACACGCGCATCGGAGATTCGGCGGATTAGCCCCGCAGAATCCGTGCTGCTATCGCTGCTCCTTTTTCTTCTCTGGTACCGCCGCTCTCATCTACCAGGTCCTTTGGATCAGGCAACTCTCGCTCGTGGTCGGAATGGAAGTGTATTCCGTCACCATTGCGGTAAGCGCATTCTTCACGGGACTTGCGGCCGGAGGTGCGCTGCTGGGCCGCATTGCCGATCAATGGCGGCGACCGCTGCTGCTGTACTTTCTTTTAGAGAGCTGTGCGGCAATCGCCGGAGTCGGGGCTACGGTCATGCTTTCCCATGCCGCGGGCCCGTTTGTAGTTCTCCTATTTTATTCCGGCGTTCTCGCCTGGGCTTTGCCATTTTTGCTCGTGGGAATACCGGCATTTCTGATGGGCGGCACGCTTCCGGTAGCTATCCGGTGGTGGAAGGGGCAAAATCTTACGTCCATCGCAGCCGCCGGCGGATGGGTCTACGCCGTTAATACCGTGGGAGGCATTGCAGGTGCGCTCCTGAGCAGTTTTCTTCTATTGCCATGGTTGGGGGTGCGCGGTACGGCCTTCGCCGCTGCGTCATTCAATCTCGGATCGGCGGCCACCGCTCTTGCTCTGGCGCGGCGCTCTGTTGTGCCTCGCGCGCAGCCTCCCCTGATTTTAGTTGGCGCTTCTACCGTTCGTGCCCGCACAGTGATGATCCTCTATGCCATCGCAGGCGGCATCGCGCTCGGCTATGAGGTCGTGTGGTCCCAGGCCTTGACACAATTTCTCAGCGCCAGGGTTTTCGCATTCTCCGTGGTCCTTGCCACCTACCTCTCGGGGCTCGCTATCGGAAGCGCACTCTATTCTCGCTTCAACTCACGAATTCGCGACCACTGGGGCATCTTCGGCCTGCTTATTTCCGCCGCGGGAGTGGTCGCGCTGTTGGAGATTGCACTGTTAAGTCTCTGGCAGTTACGAATCCAGATAGACGCCGGGATTGTAGTCTTCTCAGCCACCGGGAGCGAGTTGGCCCGCATGCTTGCGCAATTCTTTGTAGCGGCAGTCGGCATCGTGTTCCTGCCGGCTGTTCTGCTGGGTGCTGCCTTTCCGGCGGCGTTGCGACTATCCGCGGGTGCGAGCCATCCCGGACGCGACGTCGGCGCACTACTCGCCCTCAACACCGCCGGAGGGATTGCCGGAACGCTGCTGACCGGATTTTGTCTCGTGCCTGCTCTCGGGGTGGTGCGCACGCTTGCCATGCTGGCAGTTGCCGCAGCGACGATTGGCCTTCTGAGCGTTTTGCTCGGCATCGGAGTCGGCAGGAAGATGCAGTGGTCAGTGATTGCATGCGCGCTGATTGCCGTCACAGCAGCTACTCTCACGCCACCCGACCGTCTGTCACGGTTGCTGCTCACCACGCGCGGCGGGGGCGACCTGGCCTTCTACGAAGAAAGCCGCGGTGCGACTGTTGCTGTCGCACAACGGCAATCGGGTGACAACATATTTCGTCGTCTCTACATCCAGGGCGTGTCCAACTCGGGAGATGCGATGCCGTCACTGCGCTATATGCGCCTGCAGGCCATGCTGCCGTTAATCATTCACCGCGGCGAGCCAAAATCCGCATTGGTCATTGGATTCGGCACCGGAATTACCGCTGGAGGCATGTTGCACTATCCGCAACTGCAGAGAAGAGTGTGTGTAGAGTTGCTGCCGGCGGTTGTACGAGCTGGAATGCTCTTTCCTGAAAACTACGGGGCGAATTCAGATCCTCGACTGCAGATTCGGATTGGCGATGGGCGCCAGGAGTTGCTGCGCAGTTCGGAGCGCTACGATCTCATCACTCTGGAGCCACCTCCACCATCGGCGCAGAGCGTCGTCAACCTCTACTCGACCGATTTCTATCGCCTCGCCGCGAAACGGCTCGAGTCCGAAGGACTTTTTGCGCAATGGCTGCCGATCGCGACGCAAAACGACGAGGACACGCGCTCGTTGGTACGCAGCTTCCTCGATGTTTTTCCGTACGCGACTCTCTGGACGACGGAGCTTCACGAGATGCTTGTTGATCGGCTCATATGCGCCAATCGAACTGGACGCCAATCGGATTGTCAGCGCGCTTCGATCAGAACGGTGTGAGCACTGCCTTGCGCGCTGTCGGCATCTCTACGCCAGCAGCACTGCTGGCCACATTTGTGACCGGTCGGGACGGACTTGAACGTTATGCCAATAATGCGCATCCGGTGACGGACAATGATCCACGCATCGAGTATGCGTCCTGGGTGCGGCCAAAAGAGATCACGCGTACTCTGCCGAATCTGCTGAGCCTGCGCACCGATGTGCCGATGACTGGCGGAGATGACGCACTGCGTAGGCAAGTGTCGCGCGAGCGCGCGACCCTGCTCGACTTCTACGCTGCGGGCATCGCTGCGTACGAAGGCGATAGAGAACGTTGGAGCGAGATGCGCAGGGTTCCGGCTGCTGACTGCAATAATCCCTACTACGCGTGGGTGACGGGCAACAGGCAGTAGGAGGGGCAGAAATCGAAGATGATGAAACAAACGGCGCACAAGAAGCCGAGGAAGGCAGACACTAGGACTCGAAGAAGTCCCAGGGCCGCGGCCCTGGTAATCGTGATCGCTGCCATAGTGTGCATTGCCGTTTACAGGCACTCGAGCGTTTTCCGAAGTCTGCTGACTCTCGCTGGTTCTGTGTCCCAGCCGGGTCAAGGGACTTCTCCGACAGTTCCAGGCGCCTCTGCTACAAGGGCAAAGGAGATTTCTTTTGGACCAACGATTCCCAACGCGGCCACTGCGTCCCAGCAGACACCGCAAGGCATGGTCTGGATACCCGGTGGGGAGTTCTCAATGGGCGCACAGAATCCTCCAAATATGGACGAAGTCGGCATGAAAGCCACGTTGGATTCGCGCCCTGTGCATCGCGTCTACGTCGACGGATTCTTTATAGACAAGACCGATGTCACCAACGCCGACTTCAAAGAATTCGTAATGGCTACCGGATATGTAACCGTCGCTGAGCGAAAACCGCGCGCCGAGGATTACCCCGACGCACCGCCTGAAAACCTCGTCGCGGGTTCGGTGGTATTCGCTTCCCCCAATCATCCGGTCTCGCTCGACAATCACTTCCAGTGGTGGACCTATGTTCCAGGCGCAAACTGGCGCCATCCGTTGGGACCGGAGAGCAACATCATTGGTAAGGGCGACTATCCGGTCGTCCACATCGCTTACGAGGATGCTCTGGCCTATGCGCAATGGGCAGGGAAGAGGCTTCCGACCGAGGCGGAGTGGGAGTTTGCTGCGCGCGGCGGTCTTGCCGGCAAACCGTACGTATGGGGGGATGACTTCCGACCGGACGGCAGGTGGATGGCCAATATTCACGAGGGCCATTTCCCGGACAAAGATACTGGTGAGGACGGCTATGCAGGAATTGCGCCCGTCGCAAAGTTTCCCCCGAATGGATACGGGCTTTATGACATGGCTGGCAATGTCTGGCAGTGGACCAGCGACTGGTATCGTCCGGACTATTATCAGCAGCTCGTTGAAACGGGTGTAGCGTGGAATCCTCAAGGCCCGGATTCGGCTTACGACCCATCGGAACCAGGCCACAAGAAAAAGGCTCAACGCGGCGGTTCGTTCCTCTGCACGGATCAATACTGTTCTCGCTATATGGTGGGCACGCGCGGCAAAGGCGACGTTGACACAGGAACCAACCACCTCGGCTTTCGCTGCGTGATGACCCTCCAGATGTCGGAGGTTGCACAGAAAGAGTCGGGAATCCACCCCACTCACAGCCAATAGATGCCAGAATGATTCCGCGCACATCGGCATTTCTGACGACTCCTCTGCGTATCCAGCCCTTCCGATCCGCGACATTGTCCGTCGATGTAACTCCTGCGGACACAGAAACAAGATGGTCACGTCTAGATAGTTACTACAGTTCCCGATAGAGATTACTGTTGTTCTTTGCTCAATTACTACTGTTCTTTCTGGTAGTTACAACAATTTCCGCGCGATAGAAGATGAAATTGCTATAGTCAAGTTCTCTGGGATAACTGTCAGAACTTCCTCTTCTGGCCCGATCACGTCGCTTTAGCATTTCGTGGGCGTCACGGAATCTTGGAGCGTCGCGAATATGCGGAGGCTGCTATGAAATTTCAAGGCGGGAAACGATCCACAATCGGACGGATTTTCTGGTTCGCCTTCAGTGAAGAAGGGCAAGCACTAGTGGAGTTCTCGCTCGTGGCATCCATCATGCTCGTGGCGATTACCGGCATATTGATCTTTTGGCATTTTTGAAATGCAAATCATGGCGCTAACCGAGGGCGTAAACAGCGCAGGGCGGATTCTCGCGGTCAGCTCGGGACTGACATTGGACCCGTGCAGTACGGCAGCTTCGGCGGTCCAAAGTGCCGCGCCGCTCCTCAATACGAACAACCTCTCGTATCAGATCGTTCTCAATCCGAGCCCAAGCTCGGGCGCCACCACTAACCACTCGTACTCCGGATCGACCTGTTCAAGTACAAGCACCACGACCGGGGCGGCAGGGTATCTGTCTACCGGGGGTTCTGTCACGGTGACGGCGACGTATTCAAATTGCAGTCTCAAGTTCTACGGTAACAACCTGATGCCAAACGGCTGTCAAGTCTCTCAGACCATTACGGAGATTGTTCAATGAGCAAAAAGAACGAGTCTATTGTGCGCCGGGCCCTGAACGATGAGAGTGGACAGACCCTGGTGTGGGTGGTCCTTCTGTTCGCATTGCTTCTCGGAATGGGCGGGTTGGTGGTGGATCTCGGACGTGCTTATATCAGCTATCGCGAGCTCCAGGCGACCACCGACGCTGCCGCTTTGGCCGCAGCCTCGCAGCTGCCCATCACGACGAGTAATGAGTCGAGCAATACAGTGACTTCGTCTGCAACAACGTACAGCTCGGTATCGGGCAACTACAACGCTTTTGCCAATCTGAATTCCCCGATCGCAATGACGGGCGCCGCGATAACCGTCACTCCCGGTTGCGTAACAGTGAGCGGCCTGCCGGAATGCAGCTCGACATTGTTAGCGAACGCCGTCCAGGTTAGGCAGACTGTCACCATTCCGACGTATTTCATTAAGATGCTGAGCGTCCTCGGGATTCAATCTGCGCAGTCCCTCAGCCTGTCCAATGACGAAGGCTATAACACCAATACGTCTACAAATTGCACTGGAAGGAATCCGAACCCCGGTTGTCCGAGTGTGATTCCATACCCGGATACCATCTCCCTCACAACTTTGCCGCTCACAACCACTAATCTGAATATCCTGCTGTCCGAATATCAGGTTGTGCCCCTGTCGAGCAACTATCGTACCTCCGACAGCGCTGCCACCGGGGCTAATCCTCTAACGACGAGTTCCACCGTTAGTTCGACTGCTCCCTCGATTGTGAATGCGGTCGGCGGGAATAGCTATTTTCCAGGGGGAACAAAAGAAACCGGCATGAGGGCCGAAGGCGGAATGAACACTTTCTATGCCGGCGCGCTCTTTACAGCGCAACAGTATCTTGCAGCGAATGCAAGGGCTAACGCGACAAACGTAATCATCCTGCTCGGAGATGGCGATGCTAATGGTGGAACTTTTGCGAACACCGGCAGCACAAATCTGAACTCGAACGGGACGTATCCCTCGAACACAGATCAGTGTCTGCAGGCGATTACGCAGGCGAATGATGCCAAGGCGGCAGGCACCAAAATCTACGTAGTGGGTTATGGTGTTGCGTCGGGCGGATGCAGTAAGGACAGTGGCGCTAAGTACAATGGTGCTTCGATTACAGCATGCTCAACACTGCGAGCTATGGCCAGTTCGGATTCCGGTTTCTTTGTTGACACGTCGAGCGTAAAGTGCACCGGCGCTACTTCGGTCACCATGAATGGAAAAGCAAATACTCTGAGCGCAATCTTCACGGCGATTGTGGGGGATTTGACGCTACCGCGGCTGCTTCCCAACAATCCCGCTGAAACCGGATGGACCGCCTCTGCTTTATAGGCGCCTGAATCTCACCGGGATCTTACTTAGAAAGGGCTCACCCAAACGGGAGTGAGCCCTTTCTGACGTTTTGGAGTCACCGCGGCTTGGCCCAAATACCTGTGCCTTCTAACCGCTGGCATTTGCCAGGTCGGCGGCAAGCGGGCAGCCAGCGCACTGCGCTGTCCTGCCGCAATGCGCCTTACCCACGGCTACAGTCAGCGCGTGAAACTCATTGAAGAGTCGCAAGCGTTTGTGAACTGGATCCGCGGCGAAGGTCTGTCTCGTGAGCTGAACGAGAGCCTCGTATCCTTTGACGTTGCGGGCGGGCGCCGGTGCCAGCAGCCGATGGCGTTCAGCGATGCGCCGCAGGTACTCGTCCGCAACCGGAACCGGACGGTCGAGAGCGTAAAGCAAAATCGCATCGGCTGTCTCGGGGCCGACGCCCGGCAGCGCGAGAAGCCGACTTCGTACGGTGTCAGTGGGCGTCTTGGCCAACCGGTCGAGCGATCCGCCGAACTCCACATCGAGCATTGTGATAAACGCTTTGAGTGCAGGAGCCTTGCGCGTGTAAAAGCCGGACGGACGAATCAATTCTTGCAATTGATCGACGGAGAGGTCCCGAAGTCCCTCAGGTGAGAGCGCTCCAGCGTTGCGAAGATTTGCGAGAGAGACCTCAACCGCTTTCCACGATGTATTCTGCGTGAGATAAGCGCCCAGGATCACTTCAAAAGGTGATTTGGCGGGCCACCAATGCTGCGGCCTATAGGCCTGCACAAGTTGGTCATGCATCAGACGCAATCGCTGCGCAGAATCGGCCAGCCGCTTCTTCACCGTGAAGTATCTCCCCCGTGCGACGACTGCAGTTCGGCTTTCCACTCCAGAATGCGCGCTCGAGCCGCAGCCGCCTCGGCTTCAGGAACATGACCGGCGCACTGCAGCGAAATGGACAGGGCAGTGTGGGCCAGGGGATCGTTTGGAGTCAGCGCAGTGAGAGCCAGCGCCGCTGCGATGGATTGTTCAAGACGGTCCGCATCGCGCAGGGCGCGAATGAGCCCGTGGTGCGCCTCAAAGTGGTTGGAATCTGCAGCAATCGACTCGCGGAAGCTTTGAACAGCTTCAGAAGCTGAGCCTGCTGCGAGTTGGTCAAGCCCGCGTTGCGAGAGGGTTTCGGCTTGGTCTGGATTCATCCCGGGCGTCACATTCATTAGGATAAGGGTTGAGCGCCGGCGCCGCCATGGGCGCGCTCAGTACCAGGAGCCGAGGATGAAAAGCTACACGGAATATCTGACGTTTGAGACCAGAAAGCGCCGTGAAATGGTGCACATCACAGACCAAGTAGAGCAGATCGTGAAGCGCAGCGGCGTGAAGGGCGGACTGTGCTTTGTTTCTCCCATGCATATTACGGCGGCGATCTATGTCAACGACCTCGAGAGCGGTTTGATTGAGGATATCGGGAAGTGGCTGGAAGAGTTGGCACCCGCACGACCCGACTACAAACATCACCGGACGGGCGAGGACAACGGGGATGCTCATCTCAAGTCGCTGCTGCTGCACCATGAAACGACACTGCCAGTGACGGACAGTCGACTCGATCTGGGCACCTGGCAGCGAGTGTTTTATGCAGAGTTCGACGGACAACGCCGCAAGCGCGTCATCGTGAAGGTACTGGGAGTCACATAGAATTATGTCGAGTCACTGGCCGGTAATCTTGCGCCAGCCGGTCTTGTCTTCTGTAGACCCAGAGATATCGAGAACGGCGCGCGGCATCACCACGAGGTCAACCCTTCGATTCTCCGCCCGGCCCTCTGCCGTATCTGCTCAAGATCTGCCTGCACCTTTCTGGCCGAAACCACCCCGGCCACAAGAGATGCAGACGCTGCGAAGGCGGGAGACTGGATACGTGATTGGTTCGATCTGTTCTTCGCGCGGACAGGCGCAATGCTGAGCGACTGGAAAGCGGAATCGATTGCTGCGGAAACCTGAATCTGTTTCTTTTGATCTGCTTTGGCGAACGCATAGAGCACGACGAAAAAGGCGAAAAGCAGCGTGATAAAGTCGGCGTATGAAACCAGCCAGCGCTCATGGCTGACTTTCGGGCGCGAGCCTCCATGATTCATGCTGCCTGTTCTTTCCTCTCGATTTTTGCATCTTTTAGAAATCCGCCAAGCTTGAGTGCGAGTATGCGGGGATTCATCCCTTCGAGAATCGAGATGACCCCCTCAAGCATCATTTCGCGGCGCTGCTGATCTTCGCGTAAATGAATCCGGATCTTGCCGGCGAAGGGCAGGAAGAACAGGTTAGCGATGCCGACTCCGTAGATGGTGGCGACAAAGGCGACAGCGATACCGCGGCCGACCTCTTGAATATTGTCGAGATGCTGCATCACTTGGATGAGCCCGAGGACCGCGCCAAGAATTCCGATGGTCGGCGAGAATCCACCAGCCGATTCAAAGACCAGGGGAAGGCGCTCCTCGCGTTCCGATGCGCAATCGAGCGCGACGCGCATGATCTTGCGCAATTCGGCGGGCTCGGTGCCGTCTACGGCGAGCATCAGCGATTGCTTGAGAAATGGATCTGTAATTCCAGCAAGATCGGCATCCAATGAAACCACCCCGTTGCGGCGAGCTTTGTTCGCAAAGGAGATCAGAAGCTGGATGAGCTCTTCGTCTTGCTTTTGTGGAGCAACAAATACTTGCGCCATGCTGCGAAATGCGGACGTGACCGTACTGATGGGGAACTGAAGGAGGACTGCTCCCATAGTTCCCCCAAAAACAATCATCGCAGCGGTTGGCTGCAGAATCTGGCTGATCTTGCCGCCCTCAATCAGCAGGCCGGCAATGATGCCGACGACAGCCAGGATGACTCCGCCAATGCTTCCCTTGTCCATGGATTACACCTCGGGGATCGCAAGTCTATCGTTCTGGTCGATGGTCATCGGTTCTCATTCTCGTCAAACTGCCCCGCGGGTGGATCTTCGGAAATCAACCCCGCAAATTCAAAGCTCGCCAACGAGGCAGCCAGACGGATTGCGTCGTTCGGAACAAGTCTGCGCGCAACCGTCGCAAGCAACGCCGCCCGGTAGGAGAGTACTCGCTCCATCACTTCGCTCAACGCCTCGCGCACGATCAGTTTTTCCCCATTGATCAGCGTGATCATGGTGTCAGGCGAGGCTTCTGCGGTTTTAATGAGATCACTGTTTAACAGCATCGAATTGCCATTGAGACGCGTGAGTTCAATCATTGCCGGCTCTTCCTGTCGTGGCTCTCATGTTCTTATCGTCACGAGTGATCGAAAAGATGATTGGAAGAATAATTGCAAAGGCTCTTGAAAAAAGTCGTAAAGTCCACCAGCCGGCCGCCGATGAAGCCGGTAAGCAACGTGGTTCCTACTCCAAGGTGAACCGGGGCGCAGGATAAATTCCCAAGGTGGCTACCGGTGAGACACCCGAAGCAGGGAACCCGAATCAGTTAGCACAAAAGGAGAACTTCAATGGCTTTGGGTGTCCTGAATAATATTTCTGCAATCTACGCACAGAACAATCTGAGTAATACTCAGGCTTCTCTGTCCAAAACTCTCCAACAGTTGTCTTCTGGTTCGCGCATCAATTCAGGCGCGGACGATGCAGCCGGCCTCTCGCTGGCTAATGGCCTCCAGGCGTCTTCGACCGCTCTTTCGCAATCTGCAAAGAACGCGTCTGAAGGTGTTGACTTCCCGCAGGTCGCCGATGGTGCCCTCTCGCAGGTGACCAGTCTTCTCAATCGCGCTGTCACGCTGGCGACCGAAGCTGGTAACAGCACTCTGAATAGCAGCCAGACTGCGGCGGCGAATTCTGAATACCAGAAGATTCTCGGTGAGATCAACACGATCAATGGCACCACTGAATACAACGGAATACAGACATTCGCGCAGAACAGTGCTTTCAGCTCTGCCAATTCAACCGACAAGTTGGTCATTGACCCGACTGCTGTAGCGACCTGGTACTTGAACTTCGACTACACAAATGCTGCCGGGGCAACAGTGACCGCCAAGATAGCGGACGGTACAAACGCACTCGCGATTGCAGCCGGCGCGGTGGGGACGACTGGTACGAAACTCACCGATCTGGCGACGACCCTCAACTCCGTTGCGGGTTCAACAGTCGCAAGCGTACTCAACAATCAGCTTATCCTCACCGGCGGAACAAAGCTGTATCAGGGTGGCGCAACCGGCCATTCAATCAGCGAAAACATTGTCGCTGCAAGCCAAACCGGGCTATCGAGTATCAATGTCGGAAACGTAAATGACACATTTGCTGCTGCAGCCGGTACCCTTCAGGTGAAGGTTGGCAGCGCTGCTGCTGCTACAGTGGTGCTTGGAACACCTGCTGGAGAGAGCCTTTCTCAGGCAGTCGCAGATATCAATACTGCAGCGGGATCAAATGTTGCCTCAATCTCGGGTCACTCGCTGCTCATGACCGGCGCGACTCTGAATACAACGGCAACCGGACCTTTCCAGGAAATTGATACGCTGCCTGCGACCTCCGCTGGAGCCGCAACTGCATCAAATAAGGGCGCAGCAGTCGCGATCTTCACATCCGATGGCACGCTTTCGCAGTCTTACAACAACGCTGCGAGCGATATCGTGAAAACGGATACGACGCAGCTCTCCCTTGACGGGACCACGCTTACCGGCGCGACCCAGGCTCAGTCTGCACTCACGGCAATCAACAATGCCATCACTTCGGTTGCAGCTTCCCGCGGCACGATTGGCGCGAACATCAATACGCTCACGGCGGTCGAAAACGTCATGAACACTCAGTCCACCAATACATTGGCTGCGGAAAATGACGTCACCGCGACCGATTACGGCCAGGCGACTTCGGACATGTCGAAATTCCAGATCCTGAGCCAGACCGGCATCGCCGCTCTGTCGCAGGCCAACCAGTCGCAGCAGTTGATCACCAAGTTGCTCCAGTAAGTCTGCGGAGCATGAGACGCTGAATCGGAGCACGAGCGGGGAAGGCGGCGTAATCTGCGCCTTTCTCCGTTTTGCTTTGGCGGCTGAGTGGCATCGCTTTAGTGTTTTCTAATTGTTCCCGGTGCGACGTTGGTCCTTGATCTGATTGTTGAGAGATGCGGGAGAAACTTACATGGGTGCAGTCGGACTGAATTTCGGCTCGGCGACCAGTGGCCAGGGATTTGATGTGACCAGCACGGTGAACCAGATTGTCACCAATCTGCAAGCCGTGGAAACCCCCTGGAAGACACAGTTGACGGCGCTAACGAGCAAGGACACCGCACTCACCAGTCTGGGCACGCAATTGGCTACATTATCAACTGACTTGCAGAACCTGACGGACTTCAGCGGCACCATGGCCTACAAAACCGGATCCAGTTCCGATACAAATGTGCTGACCTTGTCCTCCGCCAGCGCAACAGCCGTGGCCGGCACACATACAATTTCGGTTCAGAACCTGGCGCAGACCTCGAGCGCAGCCTCGGATGCTGTGAGCGCCACGGACACGCTGACTGGCGGCATCACCTTCAAGGTGGGAAGCGGAGATTGGCAGACGGTGAATGTCGGCGACGGTTCCACTGCCGCCACGCTTTCAGGTCTGTCTGCAGCCATCAATAATGCGGAACCTTGGCGTAACGGCCAGTGTGTTGACCAATGCGGACGGGACTCAAAGACTCTCGCTGGTGAGCCAGACCAGCGGCTCGGCCGGACAGATCACCATTGCCGACGCGACCAGCGATCCGACTAGCCCCACGACACTGGCTGACTCGACAACTACCTGACAAGAATGCCGGCCTGGGGCTGGCGACGATTCAAAACGGGAATTGACGCCACAATTACTGTGGATGGAGTTCCGAATATTACCAGCGCTTCGAATACGGTCACGAACGCAATTCCGGGCGTGACGTTTCAGTTGCTCTCGACAGGCACCGCGAGCTCCGATGGAACGCCTGAAACAGTGCAGGTGGTGATCGACAACGATACGACAAGCATCGAGACAGCCATCAACACCTTCGTGACGGACTACAACTCTACGATGAAGGCCATCAACGCGCAGGAAGGGAAGGACTCCTCGGGCAATCCGGAGCCGCTATACGGCACGTCGATTCTGGCGCAATTGCAGGAGGGATTGCTATCGGCAGTGAGTTCATCTTTCGGCTCCAACACGATCAACTCGCTGATCTCCCTCGGCATCACGGCGAACGCGAGTGCCGATGGCACGATCAGTCTCGACGCCGACACACTGAGCAGCGCATTGAACAGCAACTTTAACCAGGTTGTTTCGCTGTTCCAGGATACGGGCAGCCTTGGTTCGACCTTTACGAATATGCTGAACGGTCTTGGCAATAGCAGTGCGGAGGGAGGCGCGATCAGCCTTGCGCTCAGCGAGGACAACAGCGAAGAGACCGCTCTGAATGACAATGTCTCCAAGCAGGAGGCATTGATTGCGACGCAGAAGACCAATCTGACGACGGAATTGAATACGGCCAATGAGATTCTGCAATCCATTCCGGAGCAGATTCAGGAAGTCAACGAGATGTACGGTGCCATCACCGGATACAACACGAATCAGAACGGCTAGGAGCTGCAGAATGGATACGTACTCCGGCCCACGCGCTTGAGGGCGCTTCCGGCGTTGAACTCACTATCGCACTCTACGATGGCATCATTCGCTTCATGCACAATGCGATTGAGGCTGTGGAGCGAAACGACGTTGAGCGCAGACGCGCGGCGGTAAAGCGAGCCATGGACATCGTGATCCATCTGCAGGCGACCCTGAAGAAGGATATTGGTGGCAAGCCGGCGGAGTCGCTTTCAGACTTCTACGTCGCGATGTTTGCGTTGATGCTGCAGGGCTCGCAGGGCAAGTTCCAGGAAGAAATTCGAACAGGTGATCGCCAACGTGCGCAACGTGCGAGATGCATGGAAGCAGGTGGCGGCGGATCCCAGCGCGAATCAGCCCGCATCACATTCGCAGAGCAAATGGGAGTCAGTCAGCGCTTCCGATGCGGATGACGCATGGGCTCCGCAAGCCGAACCGCACGCTGCAATCCGGTGGACGGCTTGAATCAACCGGCGACCGTCAGCTCCTCTTCGAGCTGTTGTTTCTGGTAGAGGCTTGCGTAGTAGCCATCGAGCGCAAGCAACTCATCGTGACGGCCGATTTCGACAATCCTGCCGTGATCAAGCACGGCGATCTGGTCAGCGTTGCGCACGGTCGAGACACGATGCGAGATCAGGATTGTGGTGGCCGTAGCGGTGTAATTGCGCAGGCCACCCAGGATGCGTTCTTCGGTGTAGGTGTCGACGCTTGCGAGCGCGTCATCCAGAATGAGAATCGCCGGACGGCGAAGCAAAGCTCGGGCGATTGCCAGGCGTTGTTTTTGGCCGCCCGATAGGGTCATGCCGCGCTCACCGACCGTAGTCTCAAATCCTTGCGGAAACTCCTCGAATTCGCGACGGATATGCGCTGCCTCAGCGGCCTCGAGCAATTCTTCCGCGGAAGTGGACGGTACGCCAAAAGCCAAGTTCTCTCGAATGGTCTCGCTGAAGAGAAATGTTTCCTGCGGCACGATACCCATGTTTCGGCGCAACACTTCCAGGGGATATTCGCGAATCGGGCGGCCATCGATGAACAAGGAGCCCTCGGGCGCCTCATAGAGACGCGAAATCAGGTTCACCAGCGTGGTCTTGCCTGAGCCGGTCGGTCCCACGATGGCGAGACTCGATCCCGCAGGAATCTTGAGCGAGATGTTGCGGAGCACCTGAGTGTCGCCGTAACTGAAGTTGAGATTGCAGAACTCGATCTCGCCACGAAGAACTGCGTCGGCGGGAATCGCCGGGTCTGCTGCGCTGTCGTCAATTCCCGGCTTGGCGCGCAATAACTCGTCAATGCGCGCGACCGAAGCGGTTCCGCGCTGGAAGAGATTGACCACCCATCCCACGGCGATGATCGGCCAGATCAGCAGAATCATGTAGGTGTTGAAGGCCACAAAGTCGCCGGGGCTAATGCGATGAGCAATGACCTCATGTCCTCCGACGAGCAATGTGATGATCATCGCGATGCCCAGGATGAACTCAAGCGTCGGCCACAGCATTCCCATGAGCTGAACCAGGCCCTGGGCGCGCGTAATGTATTGCCGGTTCAACTTTTCGAACAGGCTCATCTGCGACTGTTCGCGGCCGAAAGCGCGTACCAGGCGCGCGCCGGAATAGTTCTCCTGTGCCTGCGACGAGATCTCGGAGAAACTTTCCTGGATTTTTTCGAAGCGATCGTGAATCTTGCGGCCGAAATACTGGACGAGGATGCTGGCCAGCGGCATGGGAGCCCACGCCACAAGCGTGAGCCAGGGACTGATGCGAAGCAGAAAATAGAGCGCGCCGACCGTGAAGAAAATGGTATTGGCGCTGTACATCAATGCCGGACCCAGCAGCATGCGCACCGCATTCAGGTCGTTGGTCATGCGGGCCATCACGTCGCCGGTGCGGTATTTCTGATAGAAGTTGGCGTCCTGACGTTCAAGTTGCAGGAAGAGATCGTTGCGAAGATCGAACTCGATTTCGCGGGAGATGCCGATCAGGATCCAGCGCTGGGCGTAGAGAAAGACGCCTTTGATCGAGGTAGATCGCAACGAAAATGCAGGCAAGAAATACGATGCGTTCGCGCGAGACTCCGCGTTCCAGTTCGTCGATCGCTTTTCTCAGAATCTGCGGACCCTGAACGGCGGCCACATTGGTCGCAATGCACGCGAGTGTACCCCAGAGGTACCCCCACCGATAGCGGCGCATGTAGCTGAGCAGTGGGCCCAGTTCGCGAAGCATGTCTCTATTGTACGGGCGATGTCGAGGGCGGTCGATTCGCTGGCTGATTCCCAATAGCCGGATCGTCAGGTGGGTGTTCGGAGAAGCAGATAGCCGCCGGTAAGACCAAAGAGCACGTCGGGAGACCATGCCGCCAGGGCCGCGGGCAGATAGTTCACATTTCCCATGGCGCCAAACAATGCCGTCAACGACCCAATATGCGAGAGCGACGGATATCGCGACGGCAATTCCAGTGAGCGAACCACGACGGCCCATGGAAAGCGCAAATGGGATCGCCAGGACGGCCATGACGATCGCGATCAGTGGATAAGCGAGCTTGTGCCACAAGTGCGACTCGCAGGCGCATGGTATCGAACCCGCTTTGGCGAAGGTCGCGAATGTAGCTGTCGAGTTGCCGGAAGTTCATCTCCTGCGACTGCAGTTCTCTTTTTTGAAGTAGCCGGGATCCTCATGAATCTCGGCGAAACTCGTGCTTTTGAACTCGCTGTACTCGCGAGTTGTTGCCATCGATGTTTCTCACCCAGCCGTTGTTGAAAGCGCCACGTTTCGGTTTCGTTCGTCCCATACCGCGCGTGATGCAAAGATCCTGCGCGACAGTGCAAAGGTAGAGGGGTTGAATTCAAAGATCGAGAGATTGGCGAACGCGTTATTGTCCGCGATCAAAAAATTGGTAGTAGAAAATGTGGCCCTGCTCGCCGGGATGGGACTGACCGAACATCCACTTCTCTTCAGGGTGCAAGAAAGGTCTGTGGCGGGCGACCCTTGATAGTGCTTCGCAGGGCCTCCTGCCGGCGATTCGCCGCTGGCAGGTAGTAGTCGTCGAACAGGAAGAGGCAGACGGCCAGGATTGCCGAGATTGAAACGATCGGGATGACAAGACGATAGAGACTGATCCCGGTTGCCTTCATGGCAACGATCTCGCTGTTGCGATTGAGAACGCCAAACGTCACCAGCGCCGCAATCAGGACGGCGAGCGGCGTGATGGCGTAGACCATGCTGGGGGCGAGGTTGAACAGATAGTCCCCGACGGTGGCCAGCGCAATGTGATTTCGAACGATGTCTCCGACAAGCTCAAAAAACGTGAAGACCAGCATAAGCATGACGAAGCTGGCCAGCACCAGCAGGAACATTCCGAAGAACTCGCGCACGACATAAGCATCGAGCAGCCGCGGAAACAGCCCACGCGAAACAATGCGAACCGAGCGAGGCTGGAACTTTTCGAGCAGCTCCGTCAGATGAGCTCCATTGGATTTGACCGGGAGCCGCGGCTGAGGTGTGCGCGACAACAAGGCTCGCAATTGCGCTGAGAACGCGACCGCCGCTCGCCATCTCCCAAAGCAGAAAACTACCCACCGCCGCAAAAAGCAGGTTGGCCATCCACACTCCCAGGAACGGCGAAAGCTTCCCCTGGCGGCTGAGCGCGATGCCGGTATACGAAAGAATGTAGTAAAGCAGAACCAGAAGAACCGTGAAGACAAGGCCAGAACTCTTCCCACCCCTCCGGGAGATGACTCCGAGCGGAACTCCTACCAGCATGAGAACGAGACACGCCACCGGATAGGAGAGGCGGGTGTGCAGCTCGAGAAGAAATCTTCTGCCGTCAGGTCCGTGCGTGCGCTCTTCCAGTGCGCCCATCGGCAGGGCATAGATGGCGGTATCCATGCGTCCCAGATGCATTTCGCTCTGAGGACTGAGTGACAGTGGCAGATCCGTCTTCTCGAAGGTGGAAATGTTGTACTGCTGTGGTTGACCGGCTACTGTCTCGTGTCGGGAGCCATCGCGGAGCCTCATCAGCAGCTCTTGCGGGGAATCGTTCACCACAGTCGCAGAGGTTGCGGTGGTAATGATCGGGTTGCCGGGATCGGTGACGTCGGCCATAAAGACCTGGTCCCAATTGGAGGCGCCTGTTCCGCCGCGTACATTCTGGACGTACAGCACGGCATTGCGGAAATCCTCATAAAAAACGCGCGGCTGGATTTCGTACGATGCCTGGGAAGTCTCCAGTTCCTGCTGCATGTCGAGGATGGCCCGGTTCGCGCGCGGAGCAATGTAGATCGAATTCACCAGCCCCAGCAAGGTTCCGCCGATCGCGACAACCGAAGCAACACGCACGAAGTAGCCGATGCCCAATCCCGACGCGCGCATCGCGATGATCTCGCTGTCGGCTGCCAGTCGGCTGAGTCCCAGCAGGATGCCGACAAGCACAGCCATCGGTATGGTGACTTTGAAGGTATTAGGCAGCGTGAAAAGAAAGACTTCAGCGACGCTTGACGAACGTGGAACTGTTGCGAACCACCATTTCAAGAATGTGGTTCAGATCGCGCATGAAAAGAATAAAGGTAAAGACCGCGCAACCGATGAGCGTGTAGGAGAGAATTTCGCCGAGGATATACCGGGTGAGGATGCGCACGGTCGGGGCTCTGCTGCTAGTTTAACTTGCCTGTCGCGGCAGGCAGCGAATGTGGCTGCCACGACCGCAGGCGCAGGCTGTTTGCCAGTACACTGACCGAACTCAGGGCCATTGCCGCTGCCGCGATCCATGGACTCAGCAAAACGTGGAAGGCGGGATACAGCAGTCCTGCGGCAAGCGGTATGCCGAGCATGTTATAGCAGGCGGCCCACATCAGATTTTGCCGCATGATGCCAACAGTCGCTTTCGCCAGGTCGATCGCTGCGATCATTGCCGTCGGTTGGGTACGGAGCAGCAGCACGTCGCCGGCCTCTTGCGCGAGATCGGCGCCACTGCCCATGGAGATGCCGGCGTCAGCCTGTGCCAGCGCTGCTGCATCGTTGATGCCGTCACCCACCATCGCCACGCGCAGACCCTCTTGCTGCAGGGCGCGGATGCGGGCGAGTTTGCCCGCCGGATCCAGCCCAGCCTCGACCTCACCAATTCCCGCCTGGTTGGCTATCGGCGCCGACGCGGCCGCAGAGTCCCCGGTCAGCATCAGCACCCGCAGACCTCTGTGCTGCAGGGCGGCTACGGCCTCTGCTGCATCGGGGCGTAATGAGTCCTTTGCATCGAAACAACCGATGGATTGATAGTCGAGCGCCATCCAGAGGCGCGTTACTCCGGGCTTTACCGGTGGAATGCTGTCAGGAAAACGAATCGCCGATTCCAGGAAGAGCGCCTCGTTCCCAAGCAGACAGTTGTAGTCCTCGACTCGCGCGGCAACTCCTCGGCCGGGAATGACCACCACTTCTTCGGCCGGCTCCCACTTGATGGAGCGTGCTCTTGCATAGTCCACCACCGCATGGGCCAGCGGATGATTTGAACGCTCCTCTGCCGCAGCCGCCATGCGCAGAAGGTCATCCTCGCTGTATCCCTTCACGGGACGCACTGCCTGCAGCACCGGCCGGCCCACCGTGAGCGTTCCGGTCTTGTCGAGAACGATGACATTGAGATTGGCCAGCCGCTCCAGTGCCTCGCCGCCCTTGTATAGCACTCCGAACTGCGCTCCTCGGCCTACGGCGACCGTAAGCGCTGCCGGAACCGCCAGTCCCATGGCGCAGGGGCATGCGATAACGAGCACAGAGACAGTACTGGCCAGGGCCATGGAGACGGAATGCGTCGTGGTCATCCACACAATGAATGTGATGGCTGCGAGCACGAGCACAACCGGCACAAAGATTGCGCTGACCCGATCGGCAAGCCGCTCTGTAGGCGCCCGCGACGACTGGGCCTGTTCCACCATGCGCGTGATTTGTGCGAGCACGGTGTCTTCGCCCAGCGACTCAGCCATGCACACGACGGCGCCATCGTAGTTCAGGGAACCGGCGAACACGCTGTCCTCCAACTTCTCGTGCCAGCGGGGTTGCTTCTCCTGTGAGCATCGACTCGTCGACGCTCGTGCGACCCTCAATGATCTTCGCGTCAACTGGAAATCGCTCGCCGGGAAGAACCAGTACCTTGTCGCCGATGCGGATCTCTTCAAGCGGTACTAGAGTTTCCACGCCATTCACGGATGCGGCGAGCGGTTGCCGGCCGCAGCCTGCTGAGCGCGTCCAGAGCAGCCAAAGCGCGACGCTTGGCCCGCGCCTCGAGTACTTTGCCGAGCAGCAGAAAGCCCAGGATCAGCAGAACTGCGTCAAAGTAAACCTGACGATCCGGGCCGGGAGCGATCGTGGCATATGCGGAGTAGAGGAATGCCGCGCCTGTCCCCAGGCTCACCAGGGTATTCATATTGGTGCTGCCGTGCCGCAGGCCGCGGGCAGCGGCAACATAGATATCGCGTGCCGGCCCACGCCATCAAGACCGCGGTCACGATAAGCAGCATCCAGCGAACAATGTCCGGCGGCACCGCGTAAAGCCACGGCAGCAGCCGCATCAGCACCTGATCGACTGGGCCCATCTGCCCCCCAAAAGGCATGGTCAGCAGCATCGCGATCGCCCCAGCGATCAGGGTCGCCGTAGCCTTGACTTCGGCTTGACCGTACGAAGCCTCCGATACCTTGGGGACGGCTGCTCCCGGGTGCGGAAGCACAGCATCGTAACCGGCTCCGCGGATTGCCGCGATTAACCCATCGGCTGATGCCTCGGCCGGATCGAAAACGACGCTTGCACGATTGGCCATCAGGTCAACGTGCGCTGACTTAACCCCGGAAGTCTCCTTGAGAGCGCTCTCTACATGATGCTGGCAGGAAGCACACGTCATTCCGATGATCGGCAATGTTAGAGACTCTGTCCCGGACGAAGACATCTTGCGGTCTATTGCTCCAATCGTGCGCTGTACCCGGCTTTCGCAAGAGCAGCAATCGCGGCATCCACTGGAGGGTTCTCATCGGGTGCCTTCAGCCGGGCTGCTCCGATGCGAACCTCCTCTACCTCAACGTCCCCCGTCGAATTCAGGGCTTGAGTTACGCGGCGAATGCATGAGCCGCAGTGCATCCCATCGATGTGCAGTATGAACTCTGCCATGATGTACTCCTGTGTGATTTGATGATACTCGCGTTCATCCGATGCAGGACCCCGGGAAGTTGCGGCAAACGTTGCGCTTCGGTTACCCAAGTGTTGAAGCGCGTTCTATGCTAGAAGGTGGGTGGCGAAAGCATTACAACGCGAGTTCCCTGAGGCACCGATTGTGGGCGTCGGGGCAGTCGTGGTCGATAGGGGGCGCGTTTTGCTGGTGCAGCGTGGCCACGCGCCGTCGAAAGGGAAGTGGTCTCTTCCTGGCGGGATCCTGGAGCTGGGCGAGTCGCTGACCGATGGGGTGGCGCGCGAAGTTCAGGAAGAAACCGGCCTGATCGTGGAATCGGTTGAGTTAATCGAGCTCATCGATCGGATTCAAAAAGAGGATGGTCCCGAGGGGAAGCGGATCCGGTACCACTATGTAATTGCCGATTATCTATGCCGGGTCGTTGGTGGCTCCCTGCAGGCCGCTTCAGACGCAGACGCCGTGCGCTGGGTGGAACGAGCCGAATGGAATAGCCACGGCGCGTTGGCGCTTGATCCGATGACCGTGCGCGTGATCGAGGCTGGATTGCAGCGGGCAAGGGCCCTATATCGCGTCGAGCAGGAGCGCAGTTGAAGCGGACTGCTAAATGGAAATGGATTGCTTGCGCCCTCTCCGCCGTGATTGGGGCGCTGGGCCTGGCCTTTTGGATGCGCCCACTCAGCGTATTCGACGCAATCAATCAAGGACACATGTTCTTCAATGGAGCGCGGAGCAGCTTTGTCGAGGTTGATGGCTATCGCGTCCACTACTATGCGCTTGGGCCAGCCACTGGGCCGGTTGCGGTGCTTGTCCATGGACTTGGGGGACGCGCCGACGATTGGGAGAAACTCGCGCCTCACCTCGCAAAGGCGGGTTATCGCGTGTATCTGCCCGATCTACCCGGTTTCGGCCAGAGCGTGAAACCGGCGAGTTTCTCCTACTCCGTCGCCGATGAGGCAAAGATTGTTGTCGGCTTTTTCGACGCACTCGGGTTGAAGCAGGTTGCCCTTGGGGGCTGGTCTATGGGCGGCTGGATCGCGCAACTTGTCGCCGCTGAGCACCCGGACCGCGTGCGTCGCTTGATGTTGTTCGACAGCGCCGGGCTCTACGTGAAGCCCGACTGGGACACGAGCCTGTTTACGCCGGGGACGGCTGAGGAACTCGACAAGTTTGACGCTCTGCTTATGCCTCACCCACCGAAGTTGCCGGAGTTTGTTGCCCGCGATATTCTCCGCTCCTCGCACGAGCATGCATGGATTATCCACCGGGCAATGGACTCGATGCTCACCGGACGCGACACGACGGACCATATGCTGCCTGGTCTGAAGATGCCGGTGCTGATCGTGTGGGGCGAGGTCGATCGCATCACACCCTTGGCCGAAGGCGAAAAGATGCACCAACTTATTCCGCGATCGCAGCTCGATGTGGTGCCGGGTTGCGGGCATCTCGCCCCAAACGAATGCGCAAGCCAGATCGGTCCCTTGATGGTCAATTTCCTGAAGAATTAGGGCAACAGAATCCGAGAGGCTGGATCGTATTGAGTTTCAGTCCGAAAGGAAAGGGCGAGGCTCATAGCCTCGCCCTGGAGAACAGCCGAGCGTCCTAGAAACTGACCCGTGCGCTCAACTGAATCTCGCGTCCCGGAGACGAAACCTCGGTGATGCTGCCGAAATTCGATGTGTTCACGAAGCGATTCGGAGTGCCGAGGTTCGTATGGTTCAGTGCGTTGAAGAACTCGGCGCGTGCTTCAAAGCGAGCTTTCTCCGCTACGCTGAACTCACGCACGACACCGACATCCATAGTCTGCATCCCCGGGCCGTACACGGAATTGCGACCCACGTTCCCGTAGGTATAGGCAGGCGGAGCGGCAAAAGCCTGCGGGTTGAACCACGTTGTTGAATTGCGTGTTCCAGATGCGAATACTTTCTGGCCAGTAACGTTCGCGCGAATCGGATTCTCGCCGACAACGGTCCCCGCATTCGCGGTGTCGCCGAAAACGGAAATCGTCAAGGGGAAGCCCGTTTGCACCTGGTATTCCAGTGACCCGCGCCAATCGCGGCTCAGCGCCTGCAACAGGTGGTTCGCGCCCACCGCGTGCGAGCTATACACCGTGCTGAGAGCGAAGCGATGGCGCACGTCGCAACCGGGCCCTTTTTCCGCATTCAGGTCGTCGTTGTTCTGGGCCGTAGCGGCCTCAAACATTGGCGAGCGGAAGTCCGGTGCGTTTTCAAGCGACTTGGCGAAGGTGTAGTTCGCAAGGAAGCTGAGTCCGTTTGAATACCGCTGCCGTACGTTCACGTATCCCGCGTCATACCAGCTCTGCGATGTGTTCTCGAGCAAGTTGATAGTGCTTACCGGAAACGTCGAGCTTGAAACAGTCACGGTCGACGGGAAGACCGTATTGGCAACGAAGCTGATCTTCGGATGGGGGCGTCGCGGCTGAATCAGCCCGGCGCCAGGCTGAGCATTGTTGATGAGGTGCGAACGCTGCAGGTGGAATCCGCCTGCTCCCAGGTAGCCGAGCTCAACGGTCATCGCTCTCCCCACCTGCTTTTCAAGCGAGGCGCTCCATTGCTGGATGTACTGGGCCGGTGCGTGAAGTTGCAGGGCAGTGAAGCTGACAGCCGTCGTTCCCAGCACGGGCTGCGCGGGGAAATTCAACCCCAGAGCGGGGTTACTTGGAGTGTAGGGATCGCTCTGCGATGTTTCGGGGAAGACATAGGGAACGTTGTGCCGCTGGTTGCACCAGGTGTTCATGTCCACTGGCGTGTAGAAGATGCCGTACGCAAGATGTGCCACAACTCCCAGGCGAGGCATGCTCTGCGCCAGCCCAAGTCGCGGCGCAAAGTTGGCATGGTTGGCGTACATCAGGCCTTTCGGGTATCCGTTCTGCCCGCCGATGAAGGCCTGCGGTGTGCCACTGCTCAGATCGAGGTTGCTGTTGGTGTAGCGAATATCGACAAGCGGGCTCATGAATTCATAGCGAAGCCCGTAGGTCAGGGTCGTTGTCGAGGTCAGCCGCCACGCATCCTGCGCATAGGCATCTGCATACCATTGGCGCAGATCCATCTGGGGAACGCCGGCCTGTCCCTGCCGCGCTGCCGGCATCCCAAGCTCGAAACTGGCCAGCGCTGATCCCGTTCCATCGTTCAGAGCATCTTGCGTGGTGAACCCATTGGTGAACTGGTAATAGCCGCGATTCTGGAAGAAGCCCCACATCGGCCAGATGAACTTCTGATATGCTCCGCCGAACTTGGTGCTGTGGCGCCCGATCTGCCAATTCAGCGTGTCGCGGCCTTCCACCACCGTGTCCCACGCATGCATCGGAGTGGCGATGTAGTTATCGCCAATAGGCGAGTAGCCCTGCACGTTGAAGTACGGCGCGCCCCAGGCAGCAGGTCCGCCGAAGCCGGTTCCAATGAGGCCAAGTTCAGAGACGATGTCATTCTTGTTGGCGCTCTCGGTGGTATGCATCATCGTCAAACGCGAAATTGCGCCGGATGCCGAATTCACAAGCTGCGATGAGAACACGTGATTCCACGCCAGGATTCCGTTCTGCGCGAGATCATCGTGATAGAAGCCGAATCCCGGCAGCCCTTCCGGCATGAAGCCAAACTCGCCTGCGCCAGAGTAGCGGAAGTAGGCCAGATCGCCATTGCCGAAATTATGATCGATGCGAACAGTTCCCTGATCGTTGTTCATCCGCTGCTTGCGCAGGTCCAGGTAATTGTTCGCGTCGTTGCCTGCGCCGATCACCGTGGGTTGGCCCATCATCGTCATCGTGCCCATGTCCATGGTGTTGGGCTGAGGCGTGTACTTGTTCAGCATGATTGACGCCGGCGTCGAGATGCGGCCCGGCGGGATTACGTTCTTCACGCCGTTGTATTCAAACTGCTGCCGGATGTATTGCGGATTCGATTTGCTGGCCGGGCAGGCTGGGGTTGAAATTCGGATTGGCCTGTCGTGGTGGTCGGATCGTAGATGTTGACGCCGCTCTGGCTGAAGTCACCCGAGTCTTCGGCAGCGGTGGGGACGGTGTCGACCATCGCCATCGTCTCCACATTGCGCAGGCCTTCGTAGTTCATGAAGAAGAACGTCTTGCCGATGTGCCAGACAGGGCCGCCTATCGATGCGCCAAAGTTGTTCTGCACCAGAAAATTCGACATGCCCATGTCGTTGAACGAGTGCGCATCCATCGCGCCGTTGCGCAGAAACTCGTACGCTGTGCCGTGGAATTTAGCTGATCCGGAGCGCGTAACGATGTTGATCTGGCCCCCGCCTGCCCCGCCCATGTCGGCTGAATAGCTGCCGGTCTGCACCTGGAATTCCTGCACCGCATCAGGCGACGCGCTGAGGTTCTGCGTGCTGAAGGTCGGATCGGTGTTGGTCGCGCCGTCGAGCAGGAAGTAATTTCCGTTGGGACGGCTGCCGCCGATGCTTACTGCCGACCGCTGGCCCGGGCGCCAATAAAGCGGATTCATGTCGCCGGTCGCCGCACCATGGCTGATGTGCGCTCCCGGAACCGTGAGGACCAGATCGATCAGCATGCGGCCGTTCAGGGGGAGGGAATCGACGGAACGCTGATCGACGACTTCGCCGACGCTGGCATCCTGCGTCTTCAGCAGTTCGCCCGAGGCGGCCACGGTAACCGTTTGAGCGTCCTTGTTGATACGCAACGCGATATCGAGCGTGGCCTGCTGTCCGACTTCGAGAACGATGTTCTCCTTGGCCTGCGCGAACCCCTGGCTGTCAACGGTAAGCGTATAGCTGCCGGGTTGTAGTCCGACGATTTCGTAGAGCCCGGTCGCATTCGAAACAACCTCGCGCTTAGCGCCGGTGCTTACTTCATCCGCATGGATATGCGCGCCGGCGATCGCGTGATGTTGTGGGTCGAAAACGGAACCGCGCACCAAAGCGTAGTTGCTCTGTGCATGGGCCGTGGCAAGGGCTACGACGAGGCAGAATGGGACGAACAATAATCTGCGCAACTTGACTCTCCTAAGTAGATCGAACTCACGTGCGTTCAGAGAGGGGTCTAAGAATGGCCCAACTCAATTGCTCGGTTATGCGCTTTGTGTCGGCCTGATCGATTGCAAATATCAGGAAGATAGCGCTTAGACTGCATCCAGCATGGAGCTTCAGATGGACGACCGGCATCGGAGAAAGGATGGGCAGGACTCTCCACCCTTCGGTTGACGCCATGAAAAAAGGCCACTTCGAGGTGAAGTGGCCTCTATGAATGCACAGGAATCCGGCTGGTAGAAAGTTAGACGCCAATCACGGCGCAGAGCTCCTTCACTGCTGCCGCGCTCTTCTTCAGAGCTGCGTCCTCTTCTGGCGTGAGCTTGATCTCGATGATCTTCTCCAGGCCCGCCGCGCCCAGCTTGCAGGGAACGCCGATGAAGTAACCCTCAATGCCGTATTCACCATTGAGATAAGCCGCGCAGGGCAGGATCTTTTTCTTGTCCTTGAGGATTGCCTCGACCATCTCTACCGCCGCAGCCGACGGCGCATAGTACGCGCTTCCGGTTTTCAGGTGCTTCACGATTTCGGCGCCACCGTCGCGCGTGCGCTGGACCAACTGTTCCAGCCGTTCGGGCGCGATGAGTTCGGTGATCGGGATCCCGGCGACCGTCGAGTAGCGGGGAAGCGGCACCATGGTGTCGCCGTGCCCACCGAGCACGAATGCCGTCACGTTCTCCACACTCACGTTCAGTTCCTCAGCGATGAAGGTGCGGAAGCGCGCCGAATCGAGCACGCCGGCCATGCCGATTACGCGCTCGCGATTGAAGCCTGCCTGGCGAAACGCCGTCTGCGCCATCGCATCGAGCGGATTGGAGACGATGATGAGAATGCACTCCGGCGACTGTGCGACTACCTTCGCAACCACGTCCGACATGATTTTGAAATTTGTGTGCAGCAGGTCATCGCGGCTCATGCCTGGCTTGCGCGGAATGCCGGCGGTAATGACCACGATGTCGGAATTGGCAGTCGCTGCGTAGTCATTCGAACCAATCACGTGCACATCGCGCTTTTCAATCGGCATCGCCTCAAGCAGGTCCAACGCCTTGCCCTGGGGCACGCCTTCAACAACATCAATCAGCACTACGTCGGCCAGTTCCTTGGCCGCAATCCAGTGTGCTGCCGTGGCGCCCACGTTACCGGCACCGACAATACTCACCTTTTTCCGCATTTTCTTCTCCTAGTGAACAGTGCACAGTGGTCAGTGAGCAGGTCCCGATAAGCCGCGGAGGATGGTGGATATCTGTCCACTGTCCACTGATCACTGACAACTGTTTTTTACATGTTTCCGATAATCCGCGTAGCAAACTCGCTGGTGCCCACCTTCGTCGCACCGGCCGTCTGGCGCTCGAAATCGTACGTCACAAATTTCTGCTGAATGGTCTTCTCCATCGCGTCTTCGATCATCCTGGCCGCTTCCTTCCAGCCGATGAAGTCGAGCATCATCACGCCAGAGAGAATTACCGAACCGGGATTGATGACATCCTTGTCGGCGTACTTCGGAGCCGTGCCATGTGTAGCTTCGAAGACTGCGTAACCATCGCCGATATTGGCGCCCGGAGCAATGCCGAGTCCGCCCACCTGCGCGGCAGCCGCATCGGAGATGTAGTCGCCATTAAGGTTGGTAGTCGCGAGAATGCTGTAGTCAGACGGGCGAATGATGATCTGCTGGAAGATGGAGTCCGCGATCCGGTCGTTGATGAGGATCTTCTTCTTCCAGGCCCCGTTTCCGTGCGTCTTCCCGATGGAGTCGAGCACGCCCTTGATCTCGGCATACAAAGAATCGCGAAATGCCTGGTTGCCAAACTCGAGGCCGGGTTCAATGAGGGCCGCATTCTCTTCGATTGTGATGTTGGGGTTGGCGTCGACATTACCGAGTATCCAGCTCTCGCGCTCCGTCACCGTCTGGTCGCGGAATTCCTCGACAGCAACCTCGTATCCCCACTCGCGGAAGGCGCCCTCGGTGAACTTCTGGATATTGCCCTTGTGCACCAGCGTGACGGTCTTGCGGCCCGATTCGAGTGCGTGGCGAATCGCATACCGCACCAGGCGCTTGGTTCCGAAGATCGAGATCGGCTTGATGCCGACACCCGAATCGGAACGAATCTTCTTTTTGCCGCCTTTGAGCAGATCTTCATTGATGAACTCGATCAGCTTCGCGACATCCGGGCTGCCCTGCTTGAACTCGATGCCCGAGTACACGTCCTCGGTGTTCTCCCGGAAGATAACGATGTTGACCTGTTCCGGGTGCTTCACAGGGCTGGGCACGCCCTGGTAATACTTCACAGGTCGAACACAGGCGTAGAGGTCGAGTAGCTGGCGCAGCGCAACGTTGAGCGAGCGGATTCCGCCGCCGACGGGCGTGGTCAACGGTCCCTTGATCGAGACGCGTAAGTCGCGCGCAGCACTGACAGAGTCGTCCGGCAGCCAGTTGTTGAACTGCCGGAACGCTTTCTCACCGGCAACGATCTCGAACCACTTGATGTGGCGCTTGCCACCGTAAGCTTTTTCGACTGCTGCATCAAAGACGCGCTGCGAGGCCTTCCAGATGTCGCGTCCGGTGCCGTCGCCTTCAATAAAAGGAATGATGGGATTGTCGGGAACCTGATATTGGCCGTTGCTGTACTCGATAGGCTGGCCGTCGCGCGGCAATTCCAGCCCGTTGTAGGTTTTTTGCATTTGCTTTCTGGAGTTCCTTCCCTCGATACGCTGTAAGGGAAGGCTATCACCTTGAAATTATGGGTGGCAACGGAAGCGATCTCCGTCTCTGCATTGAGACTTTGAACCTTCGAATTTGGGCTTCCGGCGTTTCGAGTGTCCTTGGGCGAAATCGTCTATGGGGCCTGCACGATTATGAAGCTGAATATGGTTTCCGGCATTGCCACAGGTGAACCACTGATTTGCGAAAGTGCGCCCGTTGTGGCGTTCACGCTGTAAATCAGCATCGAATCGATTCCTGTATTTGTTGGCCCGGAGCCGTGTGCGGTGACGTATAGATACTTTCCCGACGGGTCGATGCCAATAGCAGACCCCCCGACGTTGGGAGACGCAAAAGGTGATCCAGCGATCGGTGTCAATACACCCGTGGTCGAATCGATCGCGAACGCGGAAAGGTTCCGTGCGTTCACATTGAGCGCGTAGAGAAACATTCCCGATGGATGGACTGCAATCGCAGCCGTTTGCGAATCGATACCCGGTTCACTTAAAAAGGGCGAGCCTACGATCGCCGTTAATTCTCCAGTCGTCGGATCTTTGACAAATCCGGCGACGGAATTCTTGTTGGTAAGGACCACATACAAAAAATTGCCAGTTGGATCGAAAGCCAATTGTGTCGGCTGGCCGTTGCTCGGCATTCCAAAAGGCGAATTCGCTAAGGGCGCGAGATTTCCCGTAGAAGAATCAATCGAATACCCCAGCACTCCCGACAAAGAGCCCGAAGATGAGCCCAGGACGTTGATGACGTTGCTGCTTACATATAGATATTGCCCACTTGGATCGACGATCCCTTGCTGAGGCGAGGTCAGTGTGCCAGTCTTGAACGGACTCGGCATGAGCGTCAAAGCTCCGGTGCCCGAAATTCCCTGATATCCGGTAATAAATTTGTCAATTCCGTTCATCGCATACAAATTGGTTCCACTTGGAGTGACGGCCAGCCCTGAAATCGAGAGTGAGCCGGGGGATATATTCGATGGAAGCTGAAACGGAGAGCCGCTGACCACAGAGAGCATGCCGTCGGTTGCAACAGAATAAGCTCCCACTCCATTGTCGGTAGGGTCGATGGCATATAGATGGTTTGCTGAGGATGTCGCGACAATTCCAGTCACGTTCGTCGCAGTCTTACTCGTTGATGTAATCGTTTGAAGCTGAGTCAGCTTTCCTGAATTTGAATCAATCGTGAACGAACGAATGTCCAAACTACCCTGTGCGTATAGAAACTCCGATGCTTGCGGCGGGGGCGTATTGCCTCCCGAGCTACTTCTAGAGCCACCGCAACCGCTTAGCGTTAAGGCCAAGCCGACGAGCAGAGCCGTCGACTTCAAATGCGGATCACAGGTTGATCGCACGGAATCCTCCTCGCTATCAAGGGAATTCTGCGCGCAATCATTAAATAAGGTCAATTCCCGGCGTTTTAAGGGCCTCTGAACCGCCGAGAAAGAGTTTCAGCGATTAGAAATTTGCGAAACGTCCTTATCGATTGATTTTCGTACACATCGCATGCCCGCAAAATGCTTGGTAGGAGTCGATTGATAGAGATGACCAAGTCCAGATATCGATCGGGAACGCCTCGACGACGTTCCGCTGAATTTGTCCTTCGTCGCCAGTGAACCTATTGCACCGGTGCGTTCTTGAAGTCGTCAGCATCGAGTCGTGGAATGCCGAAATGACCCCGCAGGTGCATCAGGTCAACCGGGCTCAAATTCCCGGCCACTGTCACCAGCGTCAGGCTCCGTGGCGTTTCTGCCAGAACCACCGCGCCGCGAACATTTGCGCCATCAAGGACAACCCAGACGTCGGTCGTTCCGTTGTGTACCGGGCTGCCGTGGTCTGAGGTCGTTACCAGGTGCTTCCATCCGCGGAGGTGGTATGCCGCCCGGATCGCCTCAACTGCGCCTTCGTCCGGAATTCCGGCGTCGTTGAAGCGCATGGTGTGGACGCTGACGCCGTCGAGCTTGTTGATCGCCTGTCGCGTCGGCGCATCCGAGTCTGGAACCAGGCCGGCGGCTACCCCAAGCAGGGTTCGATCAAGGGTGAAGTTCGACTTTACCGGTGCCTCCGAACTGAGTTGCGTTAATGCCGGTGGAACCCAGTCCAGCGGCACCGGATCTGCGTCGCGATTCGCCGCTCTCGCCGAAGGCGGGCCGGACGGAGCGACGTACTCTTGAGCCACAGCGAGCGCGCAGCCCAACGTGGCGCTGAGCACAGAAATGCCGAAAATGATGGACAGCCTCATTCCCTTTCAAACTCTGCCGCACCGCAAAAGTTCCGCTGACAGCCGAAAAATGCTGAAATCCTCCACGCGGTGAGCGCCAATTTCGCCCCCTGACCTGTAACTCCTTTAACTCCCAGCATGTGAACTCCGGATTAAATCGCAGCTACCCCTGCGCCGGGCCTTCAATATGCGATAAACTCATGCCGGTACGTTCAACAGAATCAACTATCGCCAACCTCACGGAGGGCACATAGAAATTGGGAAAAAACATGGTCCCGAAGAAGCTTTTTTTCACCAAGGGAGTAGGCAAACACAAGGAGCGTTTGACTTCGTTTGAGCTAGCTCTTCGGGATGCCGGCATTGCCTCGCAGAACCTGGTGCGTGTCAGTTCCATCTTTCCGCCCCGTTGCAAGGTCATTTCGCGAAAAGAGGGCCTCAAGTATCTCGATCACGGCGAGGTCGTCTTCGCGGTTATTGCAGAAAACTCCACACGCGAGCCTCACCGCCTGGTGGTGTCGAGCATCGGCGTTGCCATTCCCGCGGATCGGGACGCTTACGGCTACCTGAGCGAACATCACAGCTTTGGCGAAACGGAAGAGCAGGCCGGCGAATACGCCGAAGAGCTTGCCGCCGAGATGCTGGCCACCACCCTCGACGTCGACTTCGACCCGGACAAGAGCTGGGACGAGAAGAAAGAGATCTACCGAATCTCCAATAAGATTGTGCGCACCAGCAACGTGACCCAGTCGGCTGTGGGCGACAAGCGCGGGCTGTGGACGACGACGATTGCCGCCGCAGTCCTGATCCTCGAAGAGTAGACACTGCGTGCGGCGGGCTTTGGAAAGCAGTTTCAACGGTGTAGGACAGAGGCTTTTCTTCGCGGCATCGAGGCCAATCCCGCTTTCAGGGATTGGCCTCGTCGCCTGAAGCACGAAGCAAATTGTTAGAGGAATCTTCGTAACCATGGAAAACGCACGCAAGTACAAAATCGGCCTGGTGCAGATGCGGATGGGTCCCGACCCGGATGCCAACCTTGAGTCGGCGATCATACATATCCGCGAGGCGGCGAAACGCGGGGCCAATATCGTGTGCCTGCCCGAGCTTTTTCGCGCCCAGTACTTCTGCCAGCGTGAAGACATCAAGTTGTTCGACCTGGCCGAGCCGATTCCCGGCCCGTCGACCACGCGATTGGCTGATATTGCTCGCGAGACCCGCACAGTCATTGTTGCTTCGCTTTTCGAGCGCCGCGCTCCCGGTCTCTATCACAACACTGCGGTTACCCTGGGGCAGGACGGCAGCATCATCAGCGTCTATCGCAAGATGCACATCCCCGACGATCCGCTCTATTACGAAAAGTTCTATTTCACCCCGGGCGATCTTGGATTCAAGGCGGTCGACACTGCGTTCGGCCGCGTTGGCACGCTCGTCTGCTGGGATCAGTGGTACCCCGAGGGTGCCAGGCTGACCGCTTTAAAGGGAGCTGAAGTCCTTTTCTACCCCACCGCAATCGGCTGGCACCCCGCCGAAAAGGAGGAGTTCGGCGCGGCCCAATATGATGCCTGGCAGACTATCCAGCGCGCGCACGCCATTGCCAATGGCGTCTACGTTGCGGGGGTGAATCGCGTCGGCCACGAGAACGGCGACATCCGCGGCAACCGCGCAACCGGTCCCGGTCTGGAATTCTGGGGCGGCAGCTTCCTAGCCGATCCCTTCGGCCGCATCGTGGCGAAGGCCTCGCACACAGAGGAAGAAATCCTCATCGGCGGAGTCGATCTTGCGCTCCTCGAAGACACGCGCCGCAACTGGCCCTTCCTCCGTGACCGCCGCATCGACGCCTACGCGCCCATATCCAGTCGCTTCCTCGATTCCAGCGTTGACGGGGATGGCAAGTAATCCGGCTGCCGACCTTGTCGCCAATATTGCGAATCACGGGAAAAATCTTCAACAATGAGTTACATAGCGGATGAAATGAAAGAAACGCCTGAACAACTCGGCTATCGCATGCCTGCCGAATGGGAGCCTCACGAGGCTACGTGGCTTGCATGGCCGCACAACCCGGAGGACTGGCCCGGCAAGTTCCAGGCCATCCGCTGGCTCTACGCCGAGATCGTTCGCCTGCTCACCGCTCGCGAGCGCGTCCACCTTCTCGTGCAGGACGAGAAAGAGCAGCGCCGCGCCGTCAGCATCCTCAAACGCGCCCACGCCGATCTCGAGAACGTCAGCTTCCACCAGTGGCCAACCGACCGCGTCTGGACCCGGGACTCAGGCCCAATTTTCGTCCGAGATACGGATGGGCAAGTAGCCCTCACCAACTGGCGCTTCAATGCCTGGGCCAAGTATCCCGATTGGCATCTTGATGACCAGATTCCGGGCCGCGCGGCTGAGTTGTTAGGCTTGGCGCAGTGGCAGCCAACTATTGATCTTGCCGGCGAGCAGCGCAGGCTCGTCCTCGAAGGCGGCTCCATCGACACCAACGGTCAGGGCATCCTGCTCACCACCGAAGAATGCCTGCTCAGCGAAGTGCAGCAGCGCAACCCCGGTGTCAGCCGCGAGCAACTTGAGCACGCCTTCCACGACTATCTCGGCATCGAGCAGGTCATCTGGCTTGGCCGCGGAATCGCCGGCGACGACACCCACGGCCATGTCGACGACATCACCCGCTTCGTCGGCCCGACGACCATCGTCACGGCTGTCGAGCCGAACACACGCGATACCAACCACGAGCCCCTGGCCGAGAATCTTGCTCGCCTGAAAGCTGCGCGCAGCCTTGACGGAAACCAGTTCACCATTGTCGAACTACCCCTGCCGCGCCCGGTTGTCTTCCGCAATCAGCGTTTACCAGCCAGCTACGCTAACTTCTACATCGCCAATGGCCTCGTTCTCGTGCCGACCTTCCACGATCCCAATGACCGTATCGCTCTCGGAATTCTGGCCGAGCTCTTCTCCGACCGCGACGTCATCGGCATCCATGCCGTCGACCTCGTATGGGGACTCGGCACCCTGCATTGCATGACGCAACAGCAGCCGTTAGCACTAACATCGAAGGCATGATCTCCGATCTCGAAGCGATGCAGGCCGCACTCGCCGAGGCGCGCAAAGCTGCTGCGGCCGGTGAAGTGCCCATCGGCGCTGTCATTGTTTGCCGAGGCGAGATGATCGCGCGCGGGCAAAATTCCGTCATCCGCACCAGTGACCCTACAGCCCACGCCGAAATCGTTGCCCTGCGCCAGGCCGCGCGCACTTTTGGCAACTACCGCCTCAACGGCTGCACGCTTTTTGTCACGCTGGAGCCCTGCGCCATGTGCGCCGGAGCCATGTTCACGCACGCCTCGATCGGCTGGTTTATGCGCCCCCGATCCCAAAGCGGGCGCATGCGGATCGGTGCTCTCCGTCATCAACCACCCCCAGCTCAACCACCAGATGAAAGTAGAGCAGGGAATGCTCGCCGACCAGTCGGCGGAATTGCTTCGCAGCTTCTTCCGCGATCGGCGCTAGCCCAGCTATCCCCGCTAACTCCGCGTCAGCGCCCTGATCCGCTCCGACTGCTCCGGCCACTTTGCCGCCAGTTCCGCGAAGCTCGCATTGTGGTAATCGGCGAAATCGAACCCCGGCACTACCGTGCATCCCAGCAGCGCCATCTGGCCATTCCCGATCAGCCGCATGCCCTGCCACACGCCTGCTGGAACCAGCACCTGCACATGCTGCCCAGCCTCTAAACCGGTCCGAGAGTGAAGACGGCGGAGCCGCCGTCGGGGTAGAGCTGCAGCATCTCCACCGGATCGCCGAGATAGAAGTGGAACATCTCATCCGAGTCGAGAACATGCATCTCGGAGAAGATTCCCGCTTCAAGCAGGTAGTAGATTGCCGTGCCCTGCGGGCGTGTTCCGCGCGGCAGATCCACGTTGGCCGCGGATGTGTAAGTGCGCCGGAAATGTCCGCCTTCCACCGGATGCGGATCGAGATTCAGCAGCTGTCTTGATTTCGTCTGCGGTCACGGCAAAATGGTACCAGCCAGGCAAAGTAAAATGGAGATATGAAGGTGCAGGTTTACACGGCGGCATGGTGCAGAGATTGCCGGGCAGCCAAGCAATTTCTTGAGTCCCATGGGATCGAATACACCGAAATCAATGTCGATGCCGATCCGGCGGCCTCGGCCGAAGTTGTCCGCCACGTCGGCAAGCGGGCCATTCCGCAATTGGTCATCGACGGCGAGTGGTTTCAGCCCTACAAACCGGGCCGCGGCCTGCTTTACGACGAGCTCCACAAGCGCTTCGGCATTCAGCGCACCTAGGCCGTTTAACCTCGTACAATCAAGAATTGGCGACGGCCATAAGCCGATGGCCAATACGAGGAGCGTGCCCTTGATCGAGCGCTACACCCGCCCGGCGATGGGCCGCATCTGGACTGAAGAGAACAAGTACCGCTGCTGGCTCCAGGTCGAGGCGGCGGCGAGCACTGTGCTTGCCGAGGTTGGCGTGATTCCGGCCAGTGCCGCCGAAGCCATCGCGACAAAAGCCACTGTCGATGCGGCTCGCGTCACTGAAATCGAGGCCGAAGTCAAGCACGACGTCATCGCCTTCACGACGGCAGTCGCAGAGATCCTCAAAGCACAAGGCCTGGACGGCAAGTCCTCCCGCTGGCTGCACTACGGCCTCACGTCGAACGACGTCGTCGATACCGCGCAGGCGCTGCAGGTCAAAGAGGCATCGCAGCTCATCCGCACAGGGCATCGGCGCTCTGCTCGCGGTGCTCAAGCGCCGCGCCATCGAGTTCAAGCACACGCCCACCATCGGCCGCACGCACGGCATCCACGCCGAGCCCACCACCTTCGGCCTCAAGCTGCTGAACTGGTACGCCGAGATGCAGCGCAACCTCGCCCGCTTCGACGCCGCCGCCGAAGACATGCGCGTCGGCAAGCTCTCCGGCGCCGTCGGCACCTTCGGCCACCTCAAGCCGGAGCACGAAGAGCGCATCTGCGCGCGCCTCGGCCTCAAGCCTGCGCCCGTCGCCACGCAGGTCATCCAGCGCGACCGCCACGCCGCCTACATCGCCACGCTCGCCATCATCGGCAGCACGCTCGACAAGATTGCCGTCGAAATCCGCCACCTGCAGCGCACCGAGGTTCGCGAGGCGCAGGAGTACTTCAGCGAAAAGCAGAAGGGCTCCTCGGCCATGCCGCACAAGAAGAACCCCATCACTCAGCGAGCAGATCAGCGGCCTGGCGCGCGTGCTGCGCGGCAACGCGCAGGCGGCACTTGAAGAACATCGCCCTCTGGCACGAGCGCGACATCTCCCACTCTTCGGTCGAGCGCGTCATCTTTCCCGACTCGACCATCCTTGTCGACTATCTGCTGGCCAAGACGACCGACCTCATCGACCGGCTGCTGGTTTATCCCGAGCGCATGAAGAAGAATCTCGAGTCGCACCGGCGGCCTCATCTTCTCGGGCAGTTGCTGCTCGATCTGGCCGAGGCCGGCATGTTGCGCGAAGACGCCTACCGCCTCGTGCAGGGCCACGCCATGCGCGCCTGGAAAGACGACCTGATCTTCCGCGACGAAGTCGCGCAAGGACGCCGGCGATCACGGCGCTGCTGCTCGGCGGAGAAGCTGGCGAAGACCTTCGACTACACGCGGCAGCTCGGCAATGTCGATGCGATCTTCAAGCGGGTGCTGGGAGAGTAGACGTCATGAGCCAGATTCCCGATCACGCGGCGGAGCGGGTGCTGAACACGATTGAGGAAGTCGTCAACTCGGCCGATGAGGAACTCGAGGAAGCCGAGCAGTGGATGAAGGCGCTGGCTGGAGGAGTTTCCCGAGGCGTCGATTGTGCACTGCTATTACGCGTGGGTGCTGTCGCGGGAAGGGAAGCATCGCGAGGCGATCGAGCACGGCCGGGTGTCGGTGAGGCTTTCGCCGGAGTCTGAGATCTCGTCGATCATGCTGTTTCGCGTGCTGTGGAAGGCCGGAGAGCATCAGCAGGCGTTTGATGAGAAGAAGCGGCTGGAGAATTATGGGGTTTCCGATGGGTACGCGCTTCTGATGCAGGAGTGGAACGAGGGGAAGCCCGACGATGACCTCGCCGAGCAAGAGTGACGAACCGAAGCCGCCCTGGACTCTGATATCGTCTCTTCGACAGGAGAGGTCGATGAAACTTATCGCTTGTTTCCTCGTTGCTTTGCTCCAGCGACGCTATTGCCCAGTCAGCAACCGGCTACACCGACCCCGAATCCGCTGGACAATCTTTCGTTCATGAAGGGCGATTGGTCCGGCAAGCAGAACTTCGAGACAGGGGCGGACCCGCAATGGTGGGCGATGCGACCGACAGAATCGAGATCGGAATCGCCGGTAAATACCTTTGCGAGATGCTTTCCACCACGCTGCCCGGTCGCAAGCCCACAGACACCCGCCACTTCATCTCCTACGACAAGCAATCAGGAAAATACACTGCCTGGTGGTTCAACGACACCTCCACCCATCCCAGCGAACTCACCGGCGATCTTTCAGGAAACAAGCTCTCCTGCTCAGCAGTCCATCTGGTCCGGGACCCGTGTTGCGTGCCACCTATGAAAGCCCCTCCGAAAACACCCTGACATTTCTTCTCGAGATGAAACAAGGCGACAACTGGACCAAACTCTTTCTCACTACGTACACAAAGAAAGCCATCGCAGCGCAAAAGTGATGCGGTGCGGCAGATCGGGAAGGGAACTCGCACGTGGAAGCCGTAAATCTCACCGTTGCCATCACCGGCGCTTCGGGCGCCATCCTCTGCCGCGAAGCCCTTCGCGCTCTTGAAGCAGATGCGCGCGTGGCTCGGATACATTTCGTCGCTTCAGAAAATTCGCTGCGGGTGATGGCGGAAGAACTCGGCATCTCCGGCCGCTCCAATCTGCTCGAAAAACTGCTGGGCACTGCACCGCCAAGATCACCCAGCACGCCGACTCCGACATCGGCGCTTCCATCGCCAGCGGTAGCTATCCCTCGCACGGCATGATCATTCTTCCGTGTTCCATGGGCACGCTTGCCACCATCGCCAACGGCCTCGCCAACTCCCTCATCGCCCGCGCCGCCGATGTGACGCTGAAGGAGCGTCGTCCGCTCCTGCTCTGCGTGCGCGAGACGCCCTTCAACCGCATTCACCTGCGCAATATGACCCTTGCTGCCGAAGCCGGTGCAGTCATCTTTCCTGTCATCCCCGCGTTCTACAACAAGCCCGTCGACTCAACTGAAATGGCGCGCCAGTTCGCCTTCCGCGTGCTCGCGCACATCGGATTGCCGCAGCCCGGCGCCTACGTCTGGAAGGCGGATGAATAGCGATCAGATCTGACGGTCGAACGACCAATCTGCGAAATTTCAAGTTTGACAGCCAACTCTGCCATCCGCGATACTGCCTTCAATGCTGAACTCAGCTCACCACCGGATTGAGGTCATGGCCATGTGCATGTGTTGCGCATGCGGATCCATCCGTGTGGCTTTTGAGCGGCGAATGCGCTAGTCGCAACCGATTCAAGAACCAGGCGGCCCGGATCCAGAAAAGGATTCGGGCTTTTGCATTTTCCGGCTTGGGTGCGGCTCTCTGACAGTCCCGTCCCCGCCGCACCTCAACCCGATACGAAATCTGAAGGAGACCACGATGTCCGAAGAGAAGAAGCAACACCTCGCCACTCTCGCCGTTCATGCCGGCCAGTCGCCTGACCCGGCCACCGGCTCGCGCGCCGTCCCCATCTACCAGACCACGTCCTACCTGTTTCAGGATGCCGATCATGCCGGCCGCCTCTTCGCGCTGAAGGAATTCGGCAACATCTACACGCGCATCATGAACCCGACGACCGACGTGTTCGAGAAGCGCGTAGCGGCCCTCGAAGGCGGCGCAGCGGGGCTGGCAACGGCTTCCGGCCAGGCCGCGGAAACCCTCACCATCACCACCCTGGCGGCTGCCGGCGATGAGATCGTCTCCACCACTTCGCTCTATGGCGGCACCTACAACCTCTTCCACTACACGCTGCCGCGCCTTGGCATCAACGTGCGCTTTGTCGACGCCGACGACTTCGATGGCCTGCGCGCCGCCATCAACCCGAAGACCCGCGCTGTCTACACCGAAACTCTCGGCAATCCCAAGCTCGACATTGCCGACATCGAAAAGCTTGCCGCCATCGCCCACGAAAACGGCCTGCCGCTGGTCATCGACAACACCTCTGCTTCCCCGGCGCTGGTCCGCCCCATCGAGTGGGGCGCCGACATCGTCGTCAACTCCGCAACCAAGTTCCTCGGCGGCCACGGCACCACCATCGGCGGCGTCATCGTCGACGCCGGCAAATTCGACTGGGCCGCCTCCGGCCGCTTCAAGGAGTTCACCGATCCCGACCCGTCCTATCACGGCCTTTCGTACACCGAGGCATTCGGTCCGCTGGCCTTCATTCTCAAAGCTCGCATCCAGGGTCTGCGCGATACTGGCGCCGCGCTCTCGCCGCACAGCGCCTTCCTGTTGCTGCAGGGCATTGAGACGCTCCACCTGCGCCTCGAACGCCATTCGCAGAATGCGCTGGCTGTCGCGCGCCATCTCGCAGCAGCATCCCGGCGTGGATTGGGTCAACTATCCCGGCCTCGAGTCCAGCCCGTACTACGCGCGCGCAAAAAAATACCTGCCCAACGGCCAGAGCGCGCTCATCACCTTCGGCATCAAGGGCGGCTACGAAGCCGGCAAGAAGTTGATCGATTCGCTCGAGCTCTTCTCGCTCGCTGGCCAACATCGGCGACGCCAAGTCGCTCGTCATCCATCCCGCCTCAACGACCCATCAGCAGCTGTCGGTTGAAGAGCAGGCTGCGACCGGCGTTACTCCCGAGCTGGTGCGCCTTTCGGTCGGCATCGAGGACATTCGCGACATCATCGCCGATCTCGACCAGGCCATCGACGCAGCCAACGGACACGCCTTCACCGGCGCTGCCACCACCGAGGTTCATACGGCACAATGAGTGTTATGACCGAAGCCGTTACCGGGTCGGGCCCAGCACCGGCCCGGTCGCCTGCTCTTGAGCCCACGTATGAAGGCGACTTCGTGCTGGACCAGCATCTGATGCTGGAGAGCGGGCGCACGCTGGCGCAACCGACCCTGCACTACGCCGTCTACGGCCGTTTGAACGCGGCTCGTGACAACGCCGTGCTCATCTGCCATGCGCTGTCCGGTTCGGCGCGTGTCGGCGACTGGTGGCCTGAGATCTTCGCCCCCGGCGCCGTCCTGTCGCTCGAGCACGACTTCGTCATCTGCATCAACCTGCTGGGTTCCTGCTACGGTTCCACGGGGCCCGGTTCCGTCGATCCCGAGACCGGCCTGGTGTACGGTCCCGATTTTCCCCTCGTCTCCATCCGCGACAACGTCCGTGCCCAGTCCCAGCTTCTCGATTCCCTGGGTATCCACCGGCTCCGCCTCATCCTGGGCGGTTCCATCGGCGGCATGCAGGCCCTCGAATGGGCCATCCATGATCCCGCCCGCGTCGAACGCGCCGCCATCATCGCCGTAGCTCCTTTGTCCGCCATGGGGCTGGCTCTGAATCACCTTCAGCGGCAGGCCATCCAGAACGATCCGGACTGGGACAGCGGCTACTACCTGCCGCAGCGCCAGCCACGCCTCGGACTGTCCCTGGCCCGCCAGATCGGGATGCTCAGCTACAAGTCTGCCGGGCTATTTGACGAGCGCTTCTCCCGCAATCCCAATCGAAATGGCGAGAACCCCTGGAGCCTCGATGACCAGGGCGGCGGCCTCGTTGGCGGCCGCTTTGACATCGCCGGCTACCTTGACCACCAGGGAGAGCGGTTCATCCAGCGATTCGACGCCAATTCCTATCTCGCGATTCTGCGCACCATGGATACCTGGGACCCCCTCAATGGCCACTCGTCCGCGAAGGATGCATTCGGCCGGATTCGCGCCCGCCTCACCTTCATCGGGATCAGCTCCGACTGGCTGTTTCCGCCAGAGTCAGTCCGCAGCTTTGCCGGGCTGATTCGCTCCGCCGGCGTGCCCGCTGAGTATCGCGAAATGACCAGTTCCCACGGCCACGACGCTTTTCTTGCTGAACAGGCCGAGTTGGTTCGACTCCTGCAGTAACCGTCTCACCCGCCATCGCAATTCCTGAGAAGCTGTATGCCGGAGCCACTGCACCCGAGTCGATGCGACCACCAGGGGAGCGGGGTCTCCACGGACCGGTCTTCGGCCGCGGGGCGGGAAGCGGCGACCTCGCATTAAACACCGAAAGGCCCCGCCAAGTCAGGAATTGCTGCAAAACACCGCTCTGAAACATTCAGGAAACACTTTTCAAAGATTTGGTGTCTAACCGAGATGCGATGCGCCAAGGGGGCGGCCATCGATTCCCGCAGGGAGGCAGAAAATTCCCGCGGATAAGTGAAAGGCTTGAATGTCTTGCTTGTCGCCATCGGTCTCCGGTTGAGCCAATAACCCCCAAAGTGTGCCAGTATTCAAGGCGTCTGACTTTTTGTCGAATCGAGTGCCTTGTCACATTGGGCAGGGCTTTCTATAATCCTCCCAATACCGCATTGGACATCGTGGGAATGTCTATCCGCCCTATTTTGCCTAATCGCCTACCAGAACGGATCGACGAAACCGCGAGCGAGTGCTTGAGTAACGATTCCACTTCCGCATCTCCCAGGAGCACTGAATGAAGAAGTTTGTCTTTGCATCTGTGATGGCGCTGGCGAGCTTAAGCCTCGTTCCCGCACCCACGCTGCGCGCGCAGGATCAATCCACGATTCAAATCAAGGATCCCGCCGAATACAACGCCTATCAAATGGCCACAACACAGTCTGACCCCAAGGCCAAGGCCGCAGCCATTGAGGACTTCCTGACCAAGTACCCGCAGAGCGTCGTCAAGAAGACCATGCTCGACATGCTGATCGACACCTACCAGCAGCTCGGCGATATGGACCATGCACTGAGCGCCGCCACCCGGATGCTGCAGGTAGACCCGAGTAACCTGAAGGCGATCTACTTCTCGGTGTTTGTCAAGAAGAGCCAGTGCGCAAAGACCTCAGATCAGCAAACCTGCGATGACGCTGCTGCCTGGCTCAAAAGGGTCTGTCGGCTACCAAGCCTGCCGGCATGTCTGACGACGACTTTAAGAAACAGACCGATGCACGGCTCCGTTCTTCCATTCCGCCATTGCGGTGGACGACATGGTGGCAAGAAGGACCCGGCTGCTGCCGTCGAAGAATATCGCAAAGAACTGATGCTGTATCCTCCGGAGGCGACCAAGAGCGGACCAGGCTCTGGGCGATACACTGCAGCTTGCGCTTGCCTACGTGAAATTGCAGCTTCTAGACGCCCAGGCCGCAGAGAAGCTGCCGACAAGGCAAAGGCGACTCCTGGCGATGCTGCTTTGGCTGCCGCTGCCAAGGCTGCAAAAGACAAGGCTGCACAGGACTACTTGTTGGCCAGCTGGTTCTTTGCCCGCGCTGGAACTTCGCTCCCGCCAATTTCAAGAGCCAGATCGAGCCGCAGCTCGAGTATTACTACAAGAAGTACCACGGGGATCTGACGGGCTTGGATGCGCTGAAGACCCAGGCTGCAGCCACTCTCTTCCCGCCGGGAACTCTGAATATCGCTCCGGCCAAGACGCCTGAAGAACAGATCCACGACCTGCTCGCGACCACGTCCGACTTGAATACTCTGGCGCTGGCCGATAAGGAAACCGTGCTCTCCGTTGGCAGCAAGGAAGACGCCGACAAGCTCTGGGCTCTCCTGCAGGGCAAGGAAACGCCTGTCCCGGGCACCGTGATCGAGTCGAGCGCCAGCCAGATCAAAGTTGCCGTCACGCCAGGACGCCAAGGACGCCAAGACGGCTGACTTCATCGTCAACATGAAGGAACCGATTCCGGATAAGGAAATCCCGGCGGTTGGTTCGGAACTCAAGCTGCTCAAGGACGGCGGTCCCGAACTAGACGGAACCTACGACACCTACACACAGGTTCCAGCTTCCGCAACTGCTGCTGCAAGCTCGCAGATCGTGCTGAAGGACGGAATCCTGCAGACCGCAAAGAAGGCCTGCGGCGCACAAACCGGCGGCCGGCTCACCACACCACGGCAACGCACCAACACAGCAATAGATCGCACCTGCGCTCCTGGTGAATCGAAGGGCAGCCTGAACGAGGCTGCCCTTCGTGCTTCCGCACAGCCCCAGCCAACTGCGATGGTAATCTTGAGGGAGGATGGTGCTGTTCCGCATTTCCCCTACACGGCTCTGCCGCGACTTTGTTGACAGCCGTTTGTGTCCTTTCAATGGTCTTGCACAGGGCAGAGCCAGGACGCGCAGATCTCAAAGCACGAAAGGATCGTTCCCGATCCGGTTCAACCCAAACCATTCTCGACGGTCGCAACTCGCCAGACGCCCATGTACACCGTTGAGTTCCGATCGGCAGACCAACTGACGCAGCAGGATCGTCTCCTGCTTGCGGACGCGGAATCCTCTATTGCCGAGCACGCGGGATTCGCCGGTCTGGAATATCAGCGAGAGCAACTGGAATTACCGCCAGATCGTCTGCCCCACCTTCCCGAATCATCTCTTCCTGCAGTACACGCGAAATAACGGTACGGGCGACATGAGCGTCTTTTCCGCTTCGATTCCCCGCAATGGCGAAGGCCGGGTACGCATTGTCCCCATCCTCAAGCGCGGCTACTCGCTCTTTTCGCCCGCGCCTATCAACGCGCTTACCATCTCGGCCTTCAACCACATTCGGGCCGAAGAGGGCGAAACCGCAAACTCCGACTGGCTTGGAAACGCGCTCTGCTACGCCGCCCTCGCTGGCTCGCAGCCCCAGATCCGGGCGCTGGATGCGGAGCCCGCCGTGCACAAGCCCATCCCTGCGCTCACCGCGGCGATGGATGTCGAGATGCAGGCTCACGGGATGCAAGTGATGCGCTTTGACGACGCCGCCGCGCGTCCGCATGCGATGGAGTGGTCCATGACCTTCACGCAGCAGGGAAAGCTGATCAAGGCCACGCACAGACCGGCATCCATGATGACAGCGAACCCCGGTCGCAGAAGCCGGCCGTCTCTCGAAGCTGGCCGGTGCCGCAGTCCGGTCAAAATTAACCCGGTCGACTGCCCCGGGGCTGACCCACGCCTCCACGACTTCGCGTCACTCTCCCAGCATGATGCGCTGAATCGCCGAGGCGCGCCCGGTTGCGGGATCGCAGGTGACCAGCGCCGCGCACATCTTCGGATTTCCCTTGGCGGCTTCGAATTTGCCCGGCATGCCGGTCAGAAACCGGTGCAGCACCAGGTCCTTTTCCACGCCGATGACGCTGTCGTAAGGGCCGCTCATGCCCACGTCGGTCTGGTAGGCGGTGCCGCCGGGCAGCATGCGCTCGTCGGCCGTGGGAACGTGGGTATGCGTGCCCAGCACCGCCGTCACGCGGCCATCGAGATGCCAGCCCATGGCGACTTTCTCGCTGGTCGCTTCGGCGTGAAAATCGACCACGATCACTTTGGCCTTGATTCCGGCCAGCAGGTCGTTGGCGGCGTGGAAGGGATCGTTGGTGCCGCTCATGAAGACGCGGCCCATCAGGTTGATCACCGCATAGTCCACGCCGCTCTGTGGTCCGCCTTCAAAGACGCCGTAGCCGGGCAGGCCCGGCTGCAAGTTCGCCGGCCGCAGCACGCGGCGCGCGCCGCTCCTGGCTCTCAGCGGGAGCGGAATTCAGATAGTCGATCAGCTCGCGCTTGTCCCACACGTGATTGCCGGTGGTCAGCACGTCGGCGCCCAGGTCGAAGAGCTCTTCGGCAATCTGCGGCGTCACGCCGAAACCGCCCGCGGCATTCTCGGCATTGATGACGACGAGATCGACGTCGTGCGCCTCGCGCACATGGCCGATGTGCTCGCGCACGATCCTGCGCCCCGCGCTGCCGAAAATGTCGCCGACAAAAAGAATGTTCAAAAACAGCTCCTAGCTTCTCAGCGAATTCTAGCTCGACGGTTTGAAGGACAGGTTCAGCCGTGCCGAAAGCATCTCGTGAAGTGCGGTTCAGCCCCGAGGTTCTGGACGTCCTCATAGCCATGGCTGTGAACCGACCTGGCAGCTGCTTCTCCTGATCCCTGTTCTCTGATCCCTGTCCCTGTCCTCATCAGCGGAAACAGAATCACGTCGCGGATCGACTTCGAGCCGGTCAGCAGCATGGTCAGGCGGTCCACGCCGATGCCTTCGCCGCCGGTGGGCGGCAGGCCGTAGGCCAGCGCGCGCACGTAGTCCTCGTCCATCTGGTGCGCCTCGTCGTCGCCGCGGTCGCGCTCGGCGAGCTGCTGCTTCGAAGCGCTTGTGCTGCTCCACCGGATCGTTCAGCTCGCTGAAGGCATTGCCCAGCTCGAACCCGCCGGCGAAGAATTCGAAGCGCTCCACGTGCTCCGGATCGTCGGGCTTCGCCTTCGAAAGCGGCGAAACCACGGTCGGGTAGTCGTAGATGATCGTCGGCTGGATCAGGAACGGCTCGACCACTGCCTCAAAGAGGTTGTAGACCGACTTGCCCAGTGGCGCGCCCTTCATCGAGTCGTAGTAGACCGCGCTCATCGCTGTCGCGAATCGTCTTCAAATCCGACAGGCGTTCCGGCGTCTGATGCTGCGCGTCTGTCCTGCCGCCGTTTCCAGAGAGCTCGATCGCCGCATGCAGCCGCGCCTGCAGCACCTCCGCAGACTCAAACGCAGTCAGCGCCGGCTTTGCGCCTGCCTCTTCCGGCCAGATATTGCTCGGATCGCCTCGCGCATCGTCAGCCGCTGCCACTTGCCCAGGTCGATCGTGTTGCCGTTGAACTCGGTGATCGTGGTCCCGTTCACTTCGCGCGCCACAAACTCGATCAGCTCCTCGGTCAGCTGCATCAGGTCGTGGTAGTTCGCGTAGGCCTGGTAGAACTCCAGCATCGTGAACTCGGGATTGTGCTGCGTGCTCACGCCCTCGTTGCGGAAGTTGCGATTGATCTCGTACACGCGATCGAGCCCGCCGACCACCAGCCGCTTCAGATAAAGCTCCGGCGCGATGCGCAGGAACAGATCCATGTCGAGCGCGTTGTGATGCGTCTTGAATGGCCGCGCCGCCGCGCCGCCGGCGATCTGCTGCATCATCGGCGTTTCCACTTCGAGATAGCCGCGCTCGTCAAAGAACCGCCGCAGCGCCCGCAGCACCTTGGCGCGCTTCACGAACACTTCGCGCGCTTCGAGATTGGCAAACAGATCGACATAGCGCTGGCGGTAGCGCAGCTCCACGTCGGCCAGCCCATGAAATTTCTCCGGCAGCGCCAGCATGGCCTTGGCCAGAAACGTCAGCCGCTCCACGTGCACGGTCAGCTCGCCGGTCCGCGTGCGGAACAGATAGCCGTACGCCGATGTGGTCGCCCAGGTCGAGCAGCTTGTAGAGCGCGAAGCCCTGCTCGCCGACTGCGTCGAGCCGCACATAGATCTGCAGCCGCTCGCCGCCCTGCTGCAGCGTGGCAAAGCCCGCCTTGCCCTCGCGCGAATGGCCATGATGCGGCCGGCGACGGCCACCGTCACGCGCTCGGCCTCCAGCTCTTCGGCCGTCGCCTCGTCCCACTTCGCGCGAATCTGCGGAATGGTGTGCGAGGCAGGGAACTGGTTGGGATAGGCCGCCTGGCCCAGCTTCTCAATCTCGGCCAGTTTTGCCCTGCGCAACTCAAAAAGATTGCGCTCAAATTCCGAATCAAACACGGTATTTCCTTCTAACTGAATCGTTAAGGTCCAACCGTAAGTATAGCGTTCGCAACTTCGCACTTCAGCCGCGCCTATCGTGTATAACCACGAAGGATGCCGTTCAACCGCCCATTCCAGAACTCCAATTCGCGCTCAAAGATGTCCAGCGGCGTCGAAGCCGTCGTGCAGGCGGAAAAGCTGATCCAGATCGCTCTCATGCTCCCCTGCGCGGCCGTGGTCGGCTGGCTGGTTGGTGCCTGGGCTCGACAAACACTTCCACCAGACGTGGATCGCCATCGTCGGCATCGTCTTCGGAGCCATCTCCGGGCTGGTCTACGTGGTCCGCATGGCACTGACGGCCGAGCGCGACACCCGAAATGAAACACGCTCCCAAAATGCGTCCGGCGAAGACACGACCGGCAGCAGAAATGACCTCTGGAATGAATCAGGACTCGCATCCCTTGCTCGAACTCTCCAATGACGCAGCTGAAGCGATGCTTCAAGCGTGCCATGCGCAACTCGCTCATTCTGGGTGTAGTTGCATCGCACTGATTATTCTCGATCGCATCGGGCTGGCGCAACGCCGCCATGTTGCATGACCGGCGCCCTCATCTCGGCCGCCAGCATCTTCGAGTGGCAACGGCTGGCACGCGTCATCAGCGCCAAACTCGAGGATCAAAAGACACCGCGCAGCGCGCCTGCGGTGGTTGTCTTCTTTGTGCTGCGGCTCATCCTCTTCGCGGGGGTCATCTATGGTAGCCTGAAGTGTTTCCAGGGATCGGCAGTTGCGCTGCTCTGTGGCCTGGGTTTGGCGGTTCTGACCATCATGTGGGAGGCGCTCCGGCTCCTCCTGGATTGAGGGTTTGTTAAGCCTCATCGCTGATCATCAAAACAAGGAAACGGAAAGACCAAGTCTTCATGCCTGAACCTTATGCTTTGACCCGCCTGCTCAATCAGCTCTTCGGCGGACTCGTTACCTCCATCATGCAGATGATGGGCATTCATCCGGCGAACCCCGGTGCGCCCATCAACAATACCTTTGCGCTGGAATTGCATCGTGGTCGCGGCGCTGATTGCATTTTTCATCCTGGTGCGGCTCACGCTCTCGGCGGAGAAGCCCGGCCCCGCGCAGCAAGTCGCCGAGATGATCTCACGAATTCACCGGCAATCAGGCGAACAGGTCATCGGCCACGGCTACGAGAGGTTTCAGGCCTATGTCACCTGCATTTTTCTCTTCGTGCTGCTGAACAACCTCGTCGGACTGATTCCCGGCGTGCCCGCGCCCACCACGTCGCCCAGTGGTGCCGCTCGGGCTCGCCGTGCCCACGTTTCTCTACTACAACTTCCACGGCATTCGCGCACAGGGGCATCGGCTACCTCAAGCACTTTGCCGGGCCGGTCTGGTGGATGGCCTGGCTGTTGTTCCGATCGAGCTCGTCTCCCACTTCGCGCGCATCATGTCGCTCACCATTCGTCTTTACGCCAACATGTTCGCCAGCGACATGGTGACGCTGGTATTCTTCTCGCTGATTCCGATTGGCGTTCCATCGATCTTCCTCGGACTGCACGTCTTCGTTTCGCTGATTCAGGCATTTGTCTTCATGCTGCTGTCGATGATTTACCTGTCGCTGGCAGTCGCGCACGACGCGCATTAAGCCGGTCTGTGTCACAACACTCGTCCAGGACGAGAAAAGATTCCGCCGGAGAGCGCTTCCGCTCCGGACCAACGGAAGGCCGCAAGCGTGAGGGGGCCAGCACGGTGAGCCTCAACCACCCACTGGCGGCCAATTCCAAGGGAAGCAGGAGAACTATGCGGAAACTTCAATACGTGTTCATGGCGCTGGCGGCGCTCTGCTTCGCCATTCCGGCCTTTGCTGACGGCGGCTCAGCTGCCGTCAATCTGGTGCCGATCGGCGCCGGCATCGGCATGGGCCTCGCCGCCGGCCTCTGCGGTCTCGGCCAGGGCAAGGCAGTCGGCTCGGCTGTCGAAGCGCTTGCCCGCAACCCCGGCGCACGCGGCCGGCATCTATGACCTTCCTGGTCCTCGGCCTGGCGCTCATCGAGTCCCTCACCCTGTTCACCCTGGTCATCATCCTGCTCAAGGTGAAGTAGATCCGGGCGCATTCAACAACAAAGCGGGCCCCTCGATTCGGCGGGCCCGCTTTTTGTTTGCCGCGGGGTTATCGGTTGGCTAGGGCATTCACTCCCTGGTTGGTACTCGCACCTTCAGCACGCACCATCTGAATCGCCTGCTGATAACTCAAGCCGACTGGCAACGGCGCAAACTGGCTCTGGTCTTCGGTCGTATCGAAGACCTTGGTCTTGAAGACCACGCGCCCGCTCATCGACATCTTGAAGTGCACGATGCGCCACTGATGCTCGCCCACGTCAGCCTGCTCGATCACGATCCATCCGCCCTTGTTGAGCCGTCCCAGAATGCCCCAGCCGAAATCCATGTCCTGCTGAAGATGGCCTTCGAGCCTCGCTACGCGCTCGCTGGGCAGTATCGACCCACATTTCGCCGGTCATCTGCGTCAGGACCTCCGTTTCCAGATCCGGCGGATTGAATTCCGGGTTGGGCGTAAAGGTGAATTTCGCCATTTCGCCGGTTGGTCCCCCAACGGAGCCCGCATAGCGGTATAAGAACGCGTTCGGAAGCGCCCGCAAAACCTTCATTGCTCGTGCGGAGTCTTCATCTTCCGCCTGCTTCCGATGGAGCTGCTTGCTCGGATCGCCAAGCAGGCCGTCGAGCCGCGCCTGTTCCTTCTGTTCGTCCGCCGCGCTCAAAGGCGCGTCGTTGACAGCGATCAGTCGGGCCACCGCTCCGTCCTTTGTCTCAAGAATCTCTTTGGTCGAAGCAAACCGGGGACTGGATTTGTGCAGGCGATAACGCATTGGGTGCTGAACGTCTCCCGCCGCCCGAGCCTCATTATCGCAGCGCCCTCTTCACCAGCGCATCATCCGCACGCGCGCCGCCGCCCTGGCCGGCTGCGGCCAGCGGCAAAATCAAGACAATCGATAGGAGGCGGTGCACTCTCATCCAGTTTATCGTTCTCTAGTCTCGGTTGATGTCGGGGTGTTCCTTAGTTTTGGACGCAGGCGAGCAAACTACGGATTCTTAAATTGAAGTGCTCCACCCCGATGCTATAGTTCGAGAAGGGACTTTCGCATCCGCAGAGGTGTCCTTGATGGCGCATTTCTGAGCCGCGGGCAACCCCGCTTGCGAATGTTTCAGCAACGGGGCAGGCGCCATTTTGGCGTCGATCGAATTCAAAGAATTGGGAAGGGAATTGATCCATGGCAACCGAAAATGGTTCTGCTCGGATTGGCAAGTCCGTCGTGATCCGCGGCGAAGTGAAGGGCGGGGAAGACCTGATCATCGATGGGCGCGTCGAAGGAACCGTCACCCTGACTGAGAGCCGACTCACTATCGGCCCAAGCGCAAACGTTGCCGCAGATCTTGCGGCGCGCGACGTTCTGATCCAAGGACAGGTGCAGGGCAACATTGTGGCCACCGGCCGAGTGGAACTGCGGGCCGGCATGCGTGGTCGAAGGCGATGTGCGCGCTCTGCGCCTCGCCGTCGAAGACAATGCCGTATTTCGCGGAAAAGTCGACCTTACGCCAGGCGGCCAAGGCGCCTGAAGCCGTACCGGCAACCAACGCTTAGCATCGGCGTGCGACCGGGCGCTGCTTTGCTGCAAGCGTCCCGTCACAAAGGGATTCCAAAGTGATTCGCCGTTGGTTCGATAAAAAAGAAGGCGCCCAGTCCGCCGGCTCCGGTGCCACGCGGTCCCCGCATCCCGCGCCATTCGGGAGGATGGGCGGCGCTGCGCAAACGGCTTCAGGCTGAGCCCGGCCTTCGCATCATCGACTCCGGCGCCACTTCGCCCACGAATATCAATTACCTCACCAGCCTCGGTCACAGTGTTTTTATGACCGATCTGGCGACTGAAGCGTGTACCGGCGCGTGGCAAAAGGGCGTTGACGAAGACGACAAGCCGATCTACGACACCGAGGGTTATCTGAAACAGACTCTCAACTTCGGTGGAAAGATGTACGACGTCGTGCTGCTCTGGACCGCTCTCGATTACCTTCCTGAGCCTTTTGTGCCGGCTGTCGTCAGCCATTTGCACGCGTCGCTGAATCCGGGCGGCCAGGTCCTTGCCTTCTTTCATACGCGCAAGCAGCCTGAAGAATCCGCACACTGCCGCTTCCATATCACCGAGGGCGATACCGTAGAAATGCAGCTTGCCCAGCCATTTCCCATTCAGCGGGCCTTTACCAATCGCATCATTCAGGACCTGTTCAATCGAATGGTCGGGATTCCGCCAATTCCTGGCTAAAGACAGCATTTCAGAAGTGATCATCACGCGATACCCGGTCCCGGCGACAGTCACTCGCTGGGTAATGAATCCCGGTTCGCATCCAACCATCTGCTCTTTTCTGAAATAACCCCCATTGGAGCGACTATGACTTCACTGAAAGGCACGCGCATCACGTGGCTCGGACACGCCACGGTACTTGTTCAGACCTCCAAAGGCACCAACATCCTTATCGATCCCTTTATCGAGCACAATCCCAAATACCCGAAGGGATTTACGCTGCCCGAGAAAATTCATTTCATCCTGCTGACGCACGGTCATGGCGACCACATCTCCGACGCCGTCCCTGTCGCGAAAAAGCACAAATCCAATGTGTCGCGATTTATGAACTCGCGGCCTTCATCGGCCGGCAAGGGAGCGGAGAGCACCACCGGAATGAATATCGGTGGAACCGTCCAGTTGGAAGATGTGGCGGTCACGATGGTAGAAGCCAAGCACTCTGCCGGCGTCGAGGGCAAGAGATGGAACGCAATACGCCGGCGTTGCGGCTGGCTTTGTTCTTACCATTACCGATGGTCCCGTCCTCTATCACGCGGGAGACACCACGGTCTTCAGCGACATGAAGCTGATCAAGGATCTCTATCATCCGGAGATTGCGATGCTTCCGATCGGCGGCTTCTACACCATGGGACCCAAGGAAGCGGCCATGGCGGCGCAATTCCTGGAACCGAAAGCGATCCTTCCGATTCACTTCGGAACCTTCCCGCCGCTGACCGGAACTCCGGAGCAGCTTGAGGGCTTTCTGAAGGGCTCCATCGAAGTCATCCGGATCGCGCCCGGAGAATCGATCTAGGCGCGATTCAAGCGATTAATTCGCATTAAAGACACAAACGGCTGGGAGCCTCTTCCAGCCGTTTCGACGATCAAGCTATTTCCCGCCCGCCGCTTTTCTCTGCCTCTCCCAGCGGCGCCTCACCGCCTCAGCAATCCGCTTCCGACCTTCGGGCTGAGCTTCCGTCTTTTCTGGCCTGTCTCTGGCAACGCCGTTTCTGGATGCGTTCGAACCCGTGCCGTCGCTCCGCTGTCAGCAATGCCCGCGCCCGTTGCAGTTGAGCGATCTCACGATCGATATGCCGCAGTATCTCTGCGACTCCCACTATGCCTCCTTAGATGATTCGGGCGCAGCATCGCTACAGATGCGCGTAGAATCCTCTTCTAACTTATCAGGATTGAGTTTCTGAAAACAGACGATACCGAATAGTCAGAGCATTGACAAACGAAAAAGAGTAACATCCATCTGACTTTGGTCAGCTAACTCCACAGAGATAGGACACGAGTTATCTCGAATCACCGAGAATCAATTTGCAGCAATGAGTAGAAGTATTGATAAATGTGATTCCTCAGTGCTGAGTGAAGTTCAATGTTGCCTGATTTTGTTGCGCCTAAAGTAACGTATCGGTTTTCGATTGATGCGCTGAATTCGAGGACACTAGCAGTGTCCCTAAGTAAGTTATCTTCGATTACTCTCTGGTTTAGTCAATGCGGCGAAGCAGGCGCGCAGTAGCTTCTGGATGACCCGATCTATACGCCGCGGGGAGCTTTGTTAGCCGGCTGCGCAGGATCGTGAACCCGCAGATGGTGAAGCAACCCCGGTAAGGTCCTGCCCGCCAATGCGAAGAGTCGGAGACTCCGAAGCGCGATAGTTGCGCAGGTCGCGCAGAATCTCCACCTTCTCGCGCGCGTACTGGCCGGCCAGCCGCGTCAGCGCATAGGTGATGATGTCGCTGTGATGCAGGTCCTGCACCGAGGGATCGCGGCGCATGTTCAGCCACAGCCGGTGCACCAGCTGCACATCGTCCGGGCTCGAGCGTCGGCGCGTGCGGGCCGATGTAAAACACCTTGGTCTCGCCGTTCGGGCCGACGACATAGAAATTGAACTGGCGCTTGGGTTCGGGCAGCGCCTCCCATGCCTGGCCCATGTGGAAGGCCTGGTCCTCGGCGGTCATCGAACTGGAGATGTCCGGAGACCACCGAATCCACTTCAAGCGAGTTTGCGCCCTGCACCAGCGCGGCAAAAACATCGCCCGCCGGAACCACCAGCAGCGAAACCTTCTTGCCGAAGCTCTCGGCCACTGAAACGGCCTTGGTAAAGAGCATCTGCTCGTGCTCGCTGAAGCTCTGCTGCTCGGCGCTCAGATACTCCGGTCCGCCGACGCCCATCATGCGCACGCTGATGACCACCACGTCGCGATCTTCGGTGTTGGTGCGCGCCAGCGCCCACTTCAGCGCGAGCAGGATTGGCCGCGTCGCGCATGGTGACCATGATGCCGCCGGGGCGAATCGCCACCGACTCGCGGCTGATCGTGTCCTGGTGCTCCAGCTGGAAGTGGTCCTTCATCTGCCGCGCGGTGCAGCGCATGCTTGCGCAGGTTCTGGCGCTCGGAGACGGTGAAGATGATGAAGAAGGCCGCGGCAAATACGATGCCGCTGACCGTGGCGACCGACTTGGTGAACAGGTTCACGATGGCCGTGGAGAGCAGCACCAGGAAGACCGAGAACAGGCCGACGGGAATCTCGGTCTTGCCGATCGTGATATTCGGCGGAACCTTCCAGCCGCGTTCGCCGTGGTACTTCCAGCGCAGCACCAGCATGGCCAGGCTGTTGAAGGTGAACGACCAGATGACGCCGAAGGCATACGCCTCGCCCAGGATGATGACGTTGCCGCGGCTGACGATGATGGTGAACATCTGCAGGACGAAGACCAGGTTGACGATGCGATAGCTGGTGCCGAACTTGCGATGCGGCTTGCGGAACCAGTCGGTCAGCACGCCGTCTTCGGCCACGCGCATCAGCACGCCGGTCGAGCCGATCATCGAGGTGTTGATGGCGCCGGAAAGAATCAGGAAGCCGACCAGCACCACGAAGATGCGGAAGGCGATGCGCCAGAACATGCGGCCCCACCATGTACATGGCCAGGCCGGCGATCAGGTTGTCCTGATAGATCTGCGTGCGCGGCCCAGTCGGGGATCAGCATCGAGGCCAGCAGCGTGGCGCCGCCGGTGAAGATCAGGCTGTAGATGGCGATGACGATCGCCGCGCGCTTCAGGTTCTTGAGCTTGGGATGCTCGATCTCGCGATTGACCTGGGCCAGGCTCTCCTCGCCGCTCATGGCCAGGATGGAGTGGCCGAAGGCCATGAGGATGCCGAACAGGCCGAAGATCGGCAAGCCGCGTGCCCTTCAGGAAGCCGAGCGCATCTGTCGCTGAATTTGCAGATTGGACGGGGTCGGCGGCGGCGGCAGATGCGCGCCGCGCACGAAGACCGAATAGACGCCCCAGATGAAGCAGAATGACCACCATCACGGTGGTGATCTGCATAACCCGCAGAGCCTTGTCGCTCGACTCCTCGATGCCCTTGATGTTCTGCCACCAGTAGTAGATGGTGACCGCCGCGGCGAACACCGCCGAGGTGTAGTTCATGTTGAACTGGAAGGGATTGCCGTGCGCATCCATCAGCGCCGGCGGCAGCCAGTGGCTGTGTGTTGGCCACGTTCATCAGCTCGTTCATCAGGCCGGTGATGTATTGGCCGGCGGACACGCCCGAGATCGGCCCGGTGAGAATGTAGTCGAACATCAGCGCCGAGACGCTGAGCTTGGCGAAGGTGCCGCCCAGCGCCTCTTTCACCACGCGGTAAACGCCGCCGCGGGTGAACATCGAACAGCTTTCGACGTAGACCGCGCGCACCGCGAAGCTGAACAGCATGATGCCGAGAATGAACCAGGGCGCGGCCGCGCCGACTGCCTGCTCGGCAATGCCGCCGGCATAGAAGGCTGATGAGCCAAGATCGTTGAGAACGATGGCGGCGGCGCGCCAGAAGGAGATGAACGTGAGCATCACGGAGGATGCCACGATGAGCCGGACGCGGTCGGACGGTGGGGCTACGGTCGTTCGAGTGGATGCCATCACGTAGTGTGCCGGCAGGTGTTTCTGCCGCTCAGAGTCCAAAGAGCGACTTTCCCGTCCGCCCTTGGCTGAGTCTAGTTCTGGACGATGCGACAGTCAACAAATAAACGGAAATGCATGTAAATACGATGGAAACGCGATGTGTCGCGGCTCTTCACTCTTCGCCGAACAGTTCCTTGCCATCTTCGACAAAGCTGATGAGCACCACCACGGCCGATCCCACCAGACCGACGAAAGAACATCACCTCAGAAGCCGCATTCCGAAAATGGCCGAGGAGCATGGACGAAGATTGTAACTGGTTTCTGGCCGCGGACAGTCTGCCGAAATTACCGAGTGTCATCGTTTAACTGACTGTCAGACTACTTGCAGACCGCGGGACGTACGTGCCTGATCTGGATCCGCGCGAAATCGCGATAGCCAACCCTGTTCGCGAAGCCCAATGCATTAAACTCGACCCTGTATGCGCTGGCATTCAATGGAAGTTGTGGGCAGCGGCGGTGCTTTCCGCCGGGCTGCTGGAGTTGCCGTTTCCGCTCGCCGGGCCCATGCCGCCCTGGCGCAGCATCTTCGCGTGGTTCGGCCTTGTCCCGCTGCTCTGGGCGATTCTCAGCCCGGCGACCGTCGAGCAGCCCCGCCCTCTCCGCCGCGCCTTTCTGCTTGTCGTATCTCTGCGGCGTGCTCTGGTACATGGGCAACTGCTACTGGATTCGCGACACGATGATGCACTACGGCGACATGCCGCCGCGGCGCCGACGCTGCTGCTGATCGGATTCAGCCTGGTGCTGGGACTCTACTTCGGTTTCTTCGGGCTGGGCGTGATGCTGGTGCGGCGGGCCACGGGGAGCACGCGCCTCGCTCTGGCTGCCGCGCCGTTTCTCTGGGCCGCGCTCGAACTCGCCGCCGCGCGCATCACCAGCGTTCCGTGGGATCAACTCGGCTACTCGCAGGTGGACAACGCGCTTGTGAACCAACTTGCTCCGTGGACCGGCGTCTACGGCATCAGCTTTGTGCTGGTCGCTGTGAATGCGCTATCGCCGGCGGCATGCTGCTCGAGCACGCAGCAATCGAGATCGCCGCTGGCTTGCGAGCGCTGTCGGGGCGCTGCCTGCTTGCTGATCACGGCGCGTCGGCAGGGATCGTCTGTGCAGCCTGCCACAGCCCGCACCCACCGCCACCGCCGTGCTGATCCAGCCCAATCTCGATGTGGGCGGTGACAACGACTGGGCCGGCCCCGGCGAGTGGGACCAGCACATCGCCGAATTCAGCAAGCTTGGCCGGCGAGCAATGCAAGACCTACATCGCCGGAATTCCGCAGACCGGCGCGCCCAACGGCGAAATCATCTGCCCGCCGTATCCCACGCATCCCGATCTCGTCGTCTGGCCCGAGTCGCCCGCGCCCTTTTTCGAGGAACGATCCGCGCTTTCAGCAAGCATGGCCGCGATCGCTCAGCCGATGCAAGGCGCCGCTGATCGTGGGCGGCATCGGCATGGACTACTCCGACGGACAAGCAGGCGTGGCACGACTACAACTCCGCGCTGATCGTCGGCGCCGACGGCGCGCGCATCGGCCGCTACGACAAGATCCACCTCGTCCCCTTCGGCGAATACATTCCGTTTCAGAACCTGCTGTTCTTCGCGCACAAGCTCACCGGCCGCGTCTCGACGTTCACGCGCGGCGAGCGAGCGCAAAGTCTTCCGCTCATCCGAACGGCCAGCTCATCGCTACGGCGTCTTCATCTGCTACGAAGCGGTCTTTGCCGACGAGGTGCGCCAGTTTGCGCGGCTCGGCGCCGAAGTGCTGGTCAACATCAGCGACGACGGCTGGTACGGCGACACCAGCGCTCCCTGGCAGCACCTGAACATGGCGCGCATGCGGGCCATCGAGAATCGCCGCTGGCTTCTGCGCGACACCAACAACGGCGTCACCGCGGTCATCGATCCCTACGGCCGCGTGCGCCAGAGCATTCCGCGCCACCAGGTCGACGCGCTGCCCGCCCAGTTCGGCTTCCGCGACGACATCACCTTCTACACCGCGCACGGCGACGTGTTCGCGTGGCTGTGTGCCATACTTGTCTTTAGGCGATTGTCGGCTGGTGCTGTCCTAAGCGCCGCTGACCGCATGCTACTCGCTGCGCTGCCAAAGTTCACAATCAAAGTCAGGTCTTAAGAGCAAAGCATGGCATTGAACGATCTCGAATTCGCCTACGCTCCCGTGCGCGACCAAGTCCGCGACCTGCGGGAGTATCTTTGACCCTGCCCGCATCCGCAGGGAACTCGCCGCAATCGAAACCAAGCTTGCCGATCCGGCGCTGTGGTCGAATCCCGCCGCGAGCAAGCCGCTGATGCGCGACCGCAAGCGCCTCGAAGCGCTGGTCGCCGACGATGAGGAACTGGTCCGCCGCACCGGCGACATCGAAGCCTACTTCGAGCTGGCGCGCGAAGGCGAAGATGTGCTCGCCGATCTCGAGCGCGACATCAAGGCTCTCGCCACCTTCGCCGAAGAGCTCGAAGCCCGCACCATGCTCTCCGGCGAGGCCGACCCGCTCAACGCCATCGTCACCGTGCATCCCGGCGCCGGCGGCACCGAGAGCCAGGACTGGGCCGAGATGCTGCTGCGCATGTATCTGCGCTGGGCCGAGCAGCAGGGCTTCAAAACCGAGATGAACGACTACCAGGACGGCGAAGAGGCCGGCATCAAGTCCGCCACCTTCACCATCATCGGCGAATACGCCTTCGGCCATGCTGGCCGGCGAGAGCGGCGTGCATCGGCTGGTGCGCATCTCGCCGTTCGACTCGGCCAAGCGCCGCCACACCTCGTTTGCATCGGTCTATGTTTCGCCGGAAATCGACGAAACCATCCATGTCGATCTGAAGCTCGAAGACCTGCGCATCGACACCTACCGCTCCGGCGGCAAGGGCGGCCAGCACGTGAACACCACCGACTCCGCCGTGCGCATGACGCATCTGCCCACCGGAATCGTGGTGCAGTGCCAGAACGAGCGCTCGCAGCACAAGAATCGCGAGAAGGCGATGAAGATGCTGCGCTCGCGGCTGTACGAATACGAGCTCGAAAAGAAGCGCGCCGTCAGCAAGAAGCTCGAAGACTCCAAGCTCGAAATCAACTTCGGCTCGCAGATTCGGTCTTATGTCCTGCAGCCCTACCGCATCGCCAAGGACCACCGCACCAAGGTAGAAGTGGGCGACGTGGACAAGGTGCTCGACGGCTACCTGGAGCCGTTCCTGCGCGGCTATCTGCTGGCCAAGCGCCGCGGCACGGCCGTCCAGCAGCGCCGAAGACGATCTGGACGTGTAGCGATGAATCGTGAGCAGAATGTCTTCAGTGCGTCCAGTGGGAGCTATGAGAGCCAGAAGCTATGATGAACGATCCTGCCATCATCGACGAAATGCTTCGCACTGCGCAGACCATCGCCGTCGTGGGCATGAGCGACAAAGCCTGGCGCGCCAGCCACAACATCGGCCGCTATCTGGCTGAGCACGGCTATCGCGTCTTTCCGGTGAATCCCGCGCTCACGGAAGTGCTGGGCCTGCAAGTGCTACCCCGACCTCGACGCGGCGCAGGCCGCCGCGCAAAAGCGAATACCGGCAAGGGCATCGATCTGGTCGATGTCTTTCGCGCCTCGGAGAATGTTCCGCCCATCGTCGATGACGTGATCCGGCTTGGTATTCCGTATCTCTGGCTGCAGGACGAAGTGATCCACGACGAAGCCGTCGCCCGCGCGCGAGCCGCCGGTGTGAAATGCGTGCAGAACGTCTGCATTTTCCGCGAACACGCGCAGAGGGTAGGGTAGGTTCGTGATTGATCATGCTCCGATCTAGTGCCCCATCGTCCGGGGTCCCCATCGACTCTGCGATCTGTACGACTTGCCTGTCGTAAGGGTGGGAAACCAATCGCACCAGCCCAGCCGCTTTTCGCGACCATTGTTCTTCTGAGGCGTCTAATGGACTGGTGATTCCGTTCTCCGAATGAGATTTTTCCGCCCGATCTTCGCGTTCGCTCATCCTGCTCGCCGCGGCTCTGCCCGCGCTTGCCGCTCGAGTTCCGCCGATCTGCCTCATGTGCATGTGCAGCTCATCAGCCCCGACGCGCAACTTCATCCCGGCGCCGCCAACGATGCCGGCCTCTACTTCAAGCTCGAACCCGGCTGGCACGTCTACTGGAAGAATCCCGGCGACGCCGGCGAACCGCCCCACATCAAGTGGACGCTGCCGCGCGGGCATCACCGCTGGCCCGCTCCAATTTCCCGTTCCCAAGCGACTTCCGCTCGGCCCGCTGATGGACTTCGGCTACGAAGATGAAGTGCTGTTTCCATTCAAGCTCAACGTTGCCGGCGGATGCAGCCTTCGGCCCGGCATGCTGCTCCACGCGAAGGTCGACTGGCTGGTCTGCCGCGGCAGCTGCATCCCCGAGAAGGCAGAACTCGAACTCACGCGCCCGGTCGCAGCCGGCAACGCGCCGGCGATACCGAGATCCAGCCCGATCAACGACATCTGGGCTCGCCTCGCCAACAAACTTCCGCGGGCCGTCGCCAGCTAATCTCAAGATCGGATTCGTGCCCACACCCACCGGCTTCCGCCTGACTGTCATCACCGGCCAGCGCGAGAGCCGAAGCATCGCTTCTTCCCGCCGATCCCGACATCCTCTCCAACCCCGCGCCGCAGACCGCGACGCCACCGCGAACGGCCTCACGCTCGACCTGAAGAAGGACGAGAACCTCGCCGCGAACCCGAAAGAACTGCGCAGGCCTGCTCCAACTCTCCGGCGGCCGCGCCTACGAATTGATCGCATCGGCAGGCGCGCCAGCCGCTCCTAAGCCGATGGCGCCCAAGCCCGTCCCCGCACAAAGCGCATCGAGCAGCACAATCCCGCGAACTCGCTAACACGCTAACCCCGTACCGAATCACCAATGCTAACTCCGCAGCCCCGCCAGCTCGGCCCCGGCCTGCTGCAGGCCGCCGGCCTTGGCCTTTCTCGGCGGACTCTTGCTCAACCTCATGCCCTGCGTCTTTCCGGTGCTCTTCATCAAGGGCTTGTCGCTGGTGCAATCGGGGAACGAAGAGCGGCACAAGCTGCGCACCCACGGATTCGTCTACGCCGCCGGCATTCTGGTTTCGTTCTGGGCGCTGGTCGCGCTGCTGCTCGGCCTGCGCGCCGCCGGCTCGCATCTCGGCTGGGGATTCCAGTTCCAGTCGCCGGTCTTTCTCTCGCTGATGGCCGCGCTGCTCTTCTTCCTCGGCCTCTCGCTCGCCGGCCAATTCGAAATCGGCCTCACGCTCACCAGCGCGGGCGGCTCGCTCGCGGCCAAGCAGGGCTACACCGGCAGCTTCTTCACCGGAGTCCTCGCCGTCATCGTCGCCACGCCGTGCACCGCGCCGTTCATGGGAGCCGCCCTCGGCTACGCGCTTGCGCAAACCGCCGTCGTCACCTTCGCCGTCTTCACCGCGCTCGCCCTCGGCCTCGCCGCGCCCTACGTCGCGCTCACGCTGCAGCCTGCATGGACGCGCATCCTGCCGCGCCCCGGCGCGTGGATGGAAGTTCTCAAGCAGGCTGTCTCTGTCCCCATCTTCGGCACCGTCATCTGGCTGGCGTGGGTGCTGGCCAACGCCTACGGCGCCGCCGTGCTCGCTGCGCTGCTTGCCAGCTTCCTGCTGCTCGCCATCGCCGGATGGTTCCTCGGCCGCTGGCCAGCGAAGCGCTGGGCGACGATGGTTGCAGCGGTGCATTATTGCTTTGCGTCATTGGGATCAGCGTTTGTCGCCCCGACAAATCGTTCGCGAGTCGACAGCTCGGCCAATAGGTCAGGAGACAGGTTAATCCCGATCTGCTGATCGAGCGGTCTGGCAGCCCTGGTCCGCCGAGCGCCGTCAGACACTATCAATCTCAGGGCCGCCCCGTCTTCGTCGACTTCACCGCAAGCTGGTGCCTCAGCTGCCAGGTCAACGAGCGCGTCGCCTTCGGCCAGCCCGAAGTGCAGAAAGCCTTCGCCGACAACAACGTCGTCCTCCTCCGCGCCGACTGGACCCGCTACGACGACTCCATCACCCAGACGCTGACCTCGCTGGGCCGCAGCGGCGTGCCCACCTACGCGCTCTACATCCCCGGTGAAAGCAAGCCACGCGTGCTGCCTGAAGTCCTGACGCCGGGCATCGTGATGGACGCCCTCACGAATCTGCACGGAACGACTGCCCAGGCACATTGAGCTGGAAACGTCCGACAGGCTCCGCGGTTTAACTCGACGAGCGCGGTGGAACACCTGGTCGCGTTGATGTACGCCACTTGCCTTGCTTCGCCAGCCTTGTGAACTGCCTCGTAACTCGCCTGTAGAGCGCGGGAGCGTTATGATGCCGCAGAAGCTCCGCATAATTCCAGAAAGGCATCTCGGGGAGGTGCGACCGCAATGGGACAAGCTCATCGGTGGTGCCAGCCCGCCGCTCCAGAAAAGCGGCCATTCTCTCTCGCAGCTTCAATTGATAGTCCGCCCACCATTGCACGCACGTCCTTTGCAGCTTGTCCAGTTCTTCCGGGTGACCCAATAGCTGCTCGACCAGCGCGCGTCCTTCCGCCCACGATCCGACGGTCGGAAGAGGATGGTCGCCAAGCAATGCGCGATAGTAGTCAAGAGTCAACCTGCGTTCGACAATCGGAATCGCTCCCATCTCAAGCGCGTCATACGGCCTGCACGACTCCAGGCTGGCATTGCCCATCGCTGATGGCGCAAACACGGACTGCCCAAGAATTTCGTAAAACTCCGGTCTTGAGAATCTTCTGCCGCCTCCTCCAAGAAAAGACATTCCGCGAAGGGGTGTCGACGAAAAGCAGACATGCGGCTCGATCGATGAAAATGCGCGGACCATGTCTGGCCGCGAAACCTTCTCAGCGTCTCCAATGAACGACCATGCGTAGCGCCTCTCCCCGGCTGTCGCAATCGATGCGGGGGAGTCTTTGATGTATGTTCCGAGCGGAATCGTCATCACGTGTTGGGGATTGAACACAGACGACCACAGCATCCTGAAAACGCCCCGAAAATGCCTGTAGCGGTCTACTCCCAGCTCGTAAAACTCATCTCCGACATGCACCAGGAATGCATTCTTGCCTCTGAATCTCGCATAATATGCCGGATCGTTTGCGTATACCCACGCGTCAAACACGATCGAATTATCCAGTACAACCTGGTGATTGCCGTCGAAGACATTCTCTGCGATGAACGGCTGAAACACGCGCATGAGCCAACCGAAGAGCGGCCAGCCTTCTCCCGACTCTCCTGACTGCCAGATAGCCGTGAACTTGGGGCCAGATCCCGGTGAAGAGGACATAATTGCAGTTTCTCGAAGGGGTTAATCGGTATCAGAACGATGCCGTTCGGGCATTTGGTAAGAGTGAGTTTACCATTGCTCATTGCGCCAGGTGCGTCCCGCCTGCGGCTGGCTGCTCCGGAGAGTTGGCATTCCTAAGCCATCGACCGCATCCCAGAGGGCTTTGTCTTCGTCCAACCAGCAGTGAGGCGCGGGATCTCTCTCCGTCCTCAGCTTCTGAATTCCCCTCAGGAGGATTGCTTCCATGCATCTCCGCTCTCAAGCTGCGCTCGCTGCCGCAATTACGCTCTTCCTTCTCCCGATTTCAAGCCACCCACAGACCGCCACGTGTCGATGCGCCGGCACCGGATTTCACCGCAACTGACTCGAAGGCCAATCCCACGCCCTCGACCAATATCGCGGTAAGTTCGTCGTGCTCGAGTGGCACAACCAGGGCTGTCCCTTCACGCGCAAACACTACGTTTCCGGAAATATGCAGGCTCTGCAAAAGGAGTGGACCGGGAAGGGAGTCGTCTGGTTCACCGTCATCTCTTCGGCGCCCGGCGCGCAGGGATATGTGACGGCTGCTCAGGAGAACGACTATCTGGCAAAGATGCACGCCGCGCCCACGGCCGCGCTTCTCGATCCCGATGGCAAACTAGGGCGCCTCTACGACGCAAAGACCACGCCTGACATGTTCATCATTGATCCGCAGGGCAAGCTCATCTATGCGGGAGCCATCGACAATCGACCCACTCCCGATGCCGGAGACATTCAAGGCGCCGATAACTATGTCTCCGACGCCCTGAGTGCCGCAATGTCCGGCAAGCCTGTAGCCATGCCCTATACGCGGGCTTACGGCTGCTCGGTAAAGTACCGCGATTAACTTGCGCGATTAACTCCATTGACCGTCGCAGTCGGCCTGCAGAATCACCATTCGAAGTAATGAAGCCCGGTGGCCTGCAGACTCGGATGAAGCGGCAAATCGTCTGCGCCGCATGAAAATATATTGCGGCGCGCCGCTCGAACGATGGTCCAGCTTCTGTAGCTCCCGCACCGTCTCCTCCGACATCATCCGCAGGTTTGTGTTCACGCGCATCGGGACCGGTTCAGAGGAGCCGCGCAGATTGCCATCAAACTTCTTTTCGTAAGTGTATTCATTCCATTCGCCGCCATAATTACCTCCTCAATCCCAGTCCAGTCCCGCGGGTGCCGGCCATACCAGGTTCGGCCCGGCTCGGCATTTCTTGTCTGTTCCAATCGCGCTTCCACTTACTATGCAACGCCCTGTTCTTGCGTTCCGCGTCGCGATTGGACCAAACGCATCCTCGTATAAACAGCAACTCGGTGCCAAAGTTGCGATCAGCAATAAGCAGCGTCTGATGCATGAAAGGAGAGGCTTTACGAATTCATTGCTGACTGACGAGGAAGCGACGAAGCCGCAAGTGACGAAACTTCGAGTGACGAAATCTCGTCGTGGATGCCGATATTTCGTCGATTCTTTGATTTTATGAGGACGTCGTTAGAGATTTTTCCGGGCGAGGGCGGCGCTTAGCTGCCGTGCTTGGCGCTGCGAATGCGCCGAATCTCTTCCATCCGCTGCGCCAGCGCTTTCTCGCGCCCCTCCTGCGTGGGCTGGTAGTAGCTGCGCCCCTTCAGCGAGTCGGGCAGGCAATCCATATCCGCCACCTTGCCTTCTTCGTCGTGCGCGTAGCGGTACCCCTTGCCGTAATCCAGCTCCTTCATCAGCCGCGTCGGCGCATTGCGCAGATGCAGCGGCACCGGCTCCTGCCGCGTGTGCTCAATCTCCTCCTGCACCGCGCCGTAGGCCGTGTACACCGCATTCGACTTCGGCGCGAGGCACAGATACACCACCGCCTCCGCCAGCGCCAGATCGCCCTCCGGCGAGCCCAGAAAATCGATCGCCTCCTTCGCTGAGAGGCACAGATTCAGCGCCTCCGGCGCGGCCAGCCCGATATCCTCGACCGCCATGCGCACCACGCGCCGCGCCAGATACAGCGGATCCTCGCCGGCCGCAAACATGCGCGCCAGCCAGTAAAGCGCCGCATCGGGATCGCGAGTTGCGCACGCTCTTGTGCAGCGCCGAAATCAGGTTGTAGTGCTCCTCGCCGGACTTGTCGTACATCAGCACGCGCTGCTGCACGGCTTCCGTCGCCAGCGCCTTGTCGATGTGCTTCGCTTCCGCCTGGTTCGGTTCCAGCGCCAGTTGCGCCGCCACCTCCAGCGTGTTGTAGGCGCTGCGGCAGTCGCCGCTCGAGTAGCTCGCAATCAATTCCAGCGCATCGTCGTCCGCCGTCAACTCCAGTCGCGCCCAGCCCGCGCTCTCTGTCCTCGACCGCCCGCCGCAGCAGTCACGACAATCCGCTCCTCGCTCAGCGGCTGCAGCACATACACGCGGCAGCGCGACAGCAGCGCCGAAATAATCTCAAACGAAGGATTCTCCGTCGTCGCGCCGATCAGCCGGATCGTCCCGCGCTCCACGTAGGGCAGAAACGCATCCTGCTGCGCCTTGTTGAAGCGGTGAATCTCATCGACGAACAGAATCGTCCGCGAGTGCATCTCCGCCGCCTGCGCCGCCGCGGCCATCACCTGCTTGATCTCCTTGATCCCGCTCATCACCGCGGAAAACTCGATGAAGTTGGCCTTCGTCGTCTCGGCAATGATCTTCGCCAGCGTCGTCTTGCCCACGCCCGGCGGACCCCAGAAGATCATCGAGCCCAGCTTTGCGAGTCCTGCGCGTCGCGCTCGATCTGCACGCGCAGCGGCTTGCCCGGCCCCAGCAGATGCTCCTGCCCGACTATTCCTCCAGCGTCCGCGGCCGCATCCGCTCCGCCAGCGGCGCGCCTCCGGCGTTGGCAGACCTTTGGAGGAGTGCAGTGCCGTTGCCTGGGCCGTCGGGCACGCCGTCAAACAAGCTCATCGCGATCCTCCGCGCCGATCCAGAGGACCGCCGCTCTTCGCCGCCCGCTGCCGCGCCGCTTCATACAGCAGCACGCTCGCCGCTACCGCAGCATTCAGGCTCTCCACCGGCCCGGGGCAGGGAATCGTGATCGCGCCATCGGCCTTCGCCGCCAGATCCACCGGCACTCCGTTGCCCTCGTTGCCGATCACCAGCGCCACCGGCTCGGCCAGATTCGACCAGTTCCGCGGGCTGTGCTCCCTGCACGGTCGTTGCCAGAATCTTCACGCCGGCCTCGCGCAGCTGCTCAAAGCATCTCTTCTCGTTCGCGTACAGCACCGGCACCCGAAATACGCTTCCCGCCGACGCCCGCACGGCCTTGGGATTCCACGCGCTCACGGTTCCCGGCAGGCTCACCACCCCATCCGCGCCAAACGCCTCAGCCGAGCGCAGAATTGTTCCCAGGTTTCCGGGATCCTGAATGCCCGCCAGAACCACGATCAGCGCCGCGCTCTCCTTCCGGTTCCCCAGCACATGCGCCCAGGTCCAATCTGGCGGCTCAACCAGCGCGGCAACCGGCTGCGGCGTTTCCGTCGCCAGCGCGGAGTCCAGCAGTTCGCGCGGCATCGCCAGCACTTCGATCTTGTCCGGCAGTTCCAGTGCTTCCAGCAGCCGCTCCGATCCCTGCGCCACAAACACGCACGCGATGTGCAGCCCCGCGCGCACCGCCTCTACCAGCAGATTCGGCCCTTCAATGCCGGCCAGTCCGCTCTCGTTTCGCCCCGGACTCGCCAGCGCCCGCCGCAATTCCTTCAGCCGCGCGTTCTGCTTACTCTGTACAATGCGAATAGGCATTCCTGCGAACCGTCTTCTGCTTAGCCGATTCTAAGCCGTTTTGCGGGATGTCGCTGAATCGACGGCAGTACTCAGGTTGCACCGTGGCTCGTGCTGTGATAGCTTCCGTCTTTGTGGCGTCTGCAATGCGGCTCCTTGCGATGTAGCAGTCCAGTGCAATCTCGTGCAGACAGTCTGAAACGCTCGAGGGAACCGAGGTAGACCTTCTTGTCCGCGGAAATCTTGCGCGTCCATCCCGATGAACCCCAACCAGACCGGATCGATTACATTGTCTCCTGTCTGCGCAAAGGCGATGTTGTCGCCATGCCCACCGACACCTTCTATGGCCTTGCCGTTGACCCGGTGAACCTGCACGCCGTCGAGAACATCTACCAGCATCAAGACCCGCCAGAAGCACAAGCCGCTCTCGCTGCTGATCTCCTCCCTCGCCCAGGCCTATGAGCTGGCGCGCGACACCGATCCCATGCTCGACAAGCTGGCCGACCGCTTCTGGCCCGGCCCGCTCACCATCATCGTGCGCGCCGGCACCAAGCTGCCCCTGCGCTCCACGGCCAACACCGGCAATGTGGCGCTGCGCGTGCCCGACGCCGCCATTCCGCGCGCCGTCGTCGAGCGCTTCGGCCTGCCCATCACGGCCACCGCGGCCAATCTGCAGGGCGCATCGGAGTGCACCCACGCCGCCTGCGTGCGCGACCAGATCGGCGACCGCATTCCGCTCATCATCGATGGCGGACCCACCGGCCGCGCGCTGCCCACCACCATCGTCGATCTCTCGCTCGGCGAAGGCCGCTGGGAGATCCTGCGCGAAGGCGCCATTCCTACCCACGAAATCGTCATGGTCCTGCAGCGCTGAGAGCGCGAAATGAACCCGCCGTCGAAGCCAGCGTCGGACCGGAATAAACCGAAAAGGCCGATTCTCCGCTGGATTCTTGTGCTCGCTCGGTGTCCTGGTGCTCGCGATGCCTGGGCTGGTGCCGCTGGGTCTACGTCCAGATCGAGCGCTACGCCAGGCAGGATCAGGCCGCACCCTCCGACGCCATCGCCGTCTTCGGCGCGGCAGAATACGACTGGCCATCCCTCGCCCGTCTTCCGCGCCCGGCTCGACCACGCTGAATCCCTCTACAGCCGCGGCATCGCCCCGCTCATCATCACTCTCGGCGGCGATGGCGGCGACCAGTATTCCGAAGGCGCAGTCGGGCAGCAGTACCTGAAGGCGCCGGTGTTCCCGAGTCCGACATCATCGCCGAAACCGAAAGCACGCAGCACCGACGAATCCGTCCGGCGCCTCGCCGTCATCGCGCGCGCCAACAGCCTCCATCGCATCGTGGTTGTCAGCGACGCCACACACCTTTTCCGCATTCACCAGATCTGCGCCGCCGACGGCCTCGACGTGCTCACCTCGCCCCGCCCCCGCGTGCCAATCGAAGGCAACACCGGCGAAACCGAGCGCATCGAGCACGAAATCCTCAGCTACACGCTCTGGCGACTTCACCTCGACTGAACAAAGCAGGGAAAGGGCAGCGGGATTACTGGGAATAGGAGTTTTTGCACGCGGGTAGCGAGACCTGCCAACTCCGCTCACATCACCCGCATCGGCATCAGCGCCAGCAACCCCAGCGCAAACCCCGCCGCGCTCGCCGTCGACAGAAAATTCACCGCATCGTTGTTGATCCATCCGCGCCGTTCCAGCGTTGCGCCCAGCAGGCTGTCGAAGAACAAGCCGAACACGCCTGCATCCAGCTCAGTGCGAACATTCTCCATCCCAGTCCAGAACCCATGCGCCCGCCGCAGCAACCAACCCGCCCGCGATGATTCCTGCCACCGTTCCGCCCACGCTGATTGCCCCATCCATGCCCGGTTCAGCTCTGCGAAAAGTCGTGATCATCCGCGGATGCCCGCTCAGCACCTGCCCCAGCTCCGAAGAAACCGTGTCCGCTGCCGCTTCGGCCAGCGCCGCCAAACCCACGCTGAAAGCCGCAGCAGGGAAGACCTTCGCCACCGGAAGCCAGCTCTGCTTCACCATCCACGACAGCACCAGCCCATTTGAAACCAGCGCAGCCACTCCCAGGTTCGCCGCCACCTGCGAAGCTTGGCGCGCCGCGCTTGCTCTCCGCTGTTCCCAGCGCCTCTTTACGCTTTCGTCCCAGCCCGCGTCGCCAGCGAAGTGATCACCAGCAGCACCAGCATCGGCACGAGCCCCGTCTTCCATGGCACGTAGGGAAACGTCACCGTCGCAAACATCAGGCTCGCCGTAATTGCCGCGCCGGCCAGGGCAGCTCCCGCCGTCGCCGAACGCACCTGGAACGCAACCAGCCCCAGCAAAATGCTCAGGCTCAACGTCCAGATCGCGACCGACGGCATCTGCGTCGCCCACCAGTGCGTCTCCAGCACCACATCGGCGCCCACAAACGGGAACACCAGCAACAACACCGTCTTCGATTGCCACTGCAGTTTTGGTCGGGCCACGAATTCATCGTATCGTCCCGATGCGTGGGCCACCTGCCGCCGTTTGTGAGGCTTTGAACAATATGCAACTATACGGTTGCGCTTCTCTAAAAAAGCGTTTTCAGGTAAAGTCGTCAATAAAGGCGACTTAAGTTCAAGGGGGTCCCGTAAAACTTTCTAACCATTGGACTTAAGTCTCGGAGTCTTCAAAAATAAGAACTTAGCAGCTGAATTCGTCCTTTTGCACTCTTCTCGAGGCAGGATTCTCCCATAATGCGGGAATACCCTATCCAAATGGACAGTTTTGAAGTCGTTGCTAACTTAGCGATTCAGGATGTTCCGACTTTCCGCTATTGAGATGAGTATAGGCAATGCCGGGAATTAACCTGCAAGATTGCTGAGAAGTTTTGGCGCAATGCAATGAGGAAGATGCGTGAAGTTCTGAGGGGACTCGTCTTGACATCCTCTGTTTACTGACCGAGCTGTAGATATTCAGAGTGGGGGGAACTTGTCTCGTACCTTCGGCATCAGAGGTTACTCGCTCCGAGTATGCCCAAACGCGCGACCGGTGCGGTACGATTGCGAGAAAATCATGTTCACATCCAATTGGATTCGGAGCGGATTCAGGGCTAAGACGATCAAAGCCCTCGTGGTGTTCATGTGTCTGACTGATTGCATTCTGTCCGGTTTTGGCTGGGCACAACAGCCCTCCAAAGCAGGTCCGACAGCGGAGGCCAGTCTGAAGTCTTTCCTGCAAAGCTATCTCGGCAAGCCGGAGTCCAAGGAGGACGAGGATGATCAATATCTCGTCGCATGGGTTGATTTGAACGATGACGGCAAGCAAGAGGCAGTCGTATACGTCTACGGTCCCTCATGGTGCGGGAGTGGCGGGTGCGTCACCCTCGTGCTTACACCTCACGAGGCCACCTACAGACTGGTGACGAAGATGACCGTAACAAGACTCCCAATTCGTATCATGCGCGAAAAGTCACATGGGTGGCACGATATTTCTGTGACCGTTGGGGGAGCTGGCATTCCGGCGCACGAAGCCAGAATTAGATTCAATGGTGAAGCATACCCAAGCAATCCGTCAGTAGCTCCCGCTCAGCCTGTCAAGGGCGAGGTGCAAGGGCGGGTCATCATGAGTCCCACGGATAAAAACGATCAATTCGTTTATCGTTGATGGTCGCCCTCCCTTTGCGTTCCGAGAGTGTTGTGGGCAATGGGGAAGTATCGCGATTTTGAAATTCCCAAAAGCAACCGCGGATCCTTCGCTGCGCTCAGGATGACACCTCATTTGGCAAGCGAAGGTGAGCTGGATGGCCGAATTTCCCGTATTGGGAGCAATCCCGGGTGCCCCCGGGTCTCGCTTTTGAGACCTGGGAAAGCACGATCCAGCCCGGGCCCATGCAGACGTATCGAAAGGCAACCGCAGTCGCCCATGGCGCGTTGCGCCACCCGAAGAACATGAAAATGCAGGATGCCAGGAGTGTCCGGGCCTGAAGGCCCTTAGCTATTTGCTGTTGATTTCAGCAGCCTGAAGGCTGCTGCTCCCTCCGTATTCCAAACCCCAAGCGCCACTGCCCGACGGAATTTTAAGAGCAGATCCTTCCGCTGTGCGTCAGGATGACAGCGTTGCAGGGAATTCGAGGATTTACCGCCAGGTCGGAAATTGCATCCCTCGAGGGCTGAAGGCACGTGGCCCATGCATCGACTCTGATCTGTGCCCCGTTCATCGCACCGTGATGAGCGGGTCTTCGGATGGAACCCTCACATTCGTACCACCGATCTGTTCATTTACACTCATTCCGCGTATCAATCAGTTCATTTCCACTGTCACTTGGAGTTCAGGATGAAAAGGTATTCATTGCTCGCGTTGTCTTTTGCCGGAATGCTTCTAGCCCCGGTGATCAGTCTTTGCCAGGCCGCCGACCAGCGCCTGGAAATCGACCGCAAAGGCGAGACCATCGTCCTGGAGCCCTACGCGCCCAATATCCTGCGCGTCACGCTCAGCCTGCAGCACGACAACGCACTCGCCAAGCCGGGCTATGGCTTCGTCGGCGCTCCCAATGCTGAAGGCTGGAGCAAGAGCCAGACCGACCTCAACGATGTCTACCAATCCTCGCGCATCATCGCCACCGTCGAGCGCGACCATCCGCCCGCGCATCCGAAGCTCATCAACCGAACTCGACATCGCCAAATACTTCAACGGCTCGACGCCCGGCGCGCACATCACCTTCACCACGCCGGACGGCAAGAAGCTGCTCGAGATGACGGGCTGGTAGCAGGCCGTGCCCAACCACAAAGACGGCACCGCCAGCGTCAACAACGATCGCCGGCCCACCGACCCCGAGTTCTTCACCGTCGGCGCCACCTTTGTCTCGCCCGACGATGAGCACTACTACGGCCTCGGCGAGAACCAGGAAGGCTTCCTCGATCATCGCGGCCATCCCGTCCGCTGCTGGAACGACTACACTCGCCCGGCCGCGCCCAGCTACGTGCGTTCCGTTTCTCATCACCAACAAGGGCTACGGGCTGATCTGGGACAATCCTTCGAAGACCACCATCGAGCCCGGCTTCAACGAGCAGACCAAGTGGACCTCGCGAGGTGGGCGACCGCGTCTCCTTCTTCGTGATCGCGGGCAACACGGCCGACGAAATCTACGCCGGCTACCGGCTGCTCACCGGCCCCACGCCGCATGCTGCCCAAGGCTGCCTACGGATACATCCAGTGCAAGCAGCGCTACGCGAGCCAGGATGAAGTGCTGGCCGTCGCCAAGGGCTATCGCGACCGCCATCTGCCCGCCGATGTGATGGTGGTCGACTGGTTCTACTACACCAAGATGGGCCAGATGGATATGGATCCGAAGTTCTGGCCCGATCCCGCGGCGATGAACAAGCAGCTTCACGACATGGGCTTCGAAACCATGATCAGCGTGTGGCCGCGCTTTGTGCCCGACGACCGCTATCTACGACGAGCTGCTGAAGAACGGCTGGCTCATCCACACGGCCGACGGCAAGCCCATCAACGGCCTGCCCTACGATCGCGCCGGCTCCGACATCGACACCACCAACCCCGATGCCGCCGCAGTGGTACTGGAAGACGATCCGCGACAACATCCTCAGCAAGGGATTCGATTCGCTCTGGGCCGACGAAACCGAGCCCGACCTGCCGCCCAATGGCGCCTACTTCAACATCGGTCCGGGCACGCAGTTCTTCAACGTCTACCCGCTCTTCCACACCGGCGCGCTCTATGACGGCTTCCGCCAGGACGTGCCGCAAAAGCGCGCGCTGATTCTCTCGCGCGACGCCTATCTTGGCGTGCAGCGCAACGGGGCCATCGTCTGGTCGTCGGACATCTATCCCACCTGGGACACGCTGCGCCGGCAGATTCCCACCGGCCTCGACTTCACAGCATCGGGACTCACCTATTGGTCCAACGACACCGGCGGCTGGCAGTATCTGCCGCCGGAGCATCATCCGGCGCATCCGCCGCTGCTCGATCCCTGCGACGCCCGCGACAACGTGGGCGGATACGACGACTACCCCGAGCTCTACACGCGCTGGTTCCAGTACGCCACGTTCCTGCCCATCATGCGCACCCACGGCAGCCGCCAGCACGAATGAAGTCTGGTCGTACGGCAAGCAGGCCGAGCCGATCCTCGAGAAATACCTGCGCCTGCGCTACGAGCTGATGCCCTACATCTACTCGCTCGGCTACCAGACCTGGCTCACCGGCGCGCCGTTCATGCGGGCGCTGCCGCTGGATTTTCCCAACGACCCCAATGTCGCCGATCTGCGCGACGAGTACATGTTCGGTCCGGCGTTCCTGGTGGCGCCGGTGACCGAGCAGGGCGCGACCAGCCGCAAGGTCTACCTGCCCGCCGGCACGGACTGGTACAACTACTGGACCAACGAGCGCGTGAAGGGCGGCCAGACCATCACCGTCGCCGCGCCCATCGACACCATTCCGCTGTTCGTCCGCGCCGGCTCGATCATTCCGCTCGGATCGGAGGTCGAGAGCACGCATGAGAAGCAATCCATCGCCAAGGTGCGCGTTTATCCCGGCGCCGAATGCCAGCTTCACCCTGTTCTCAGACGATGGCACGACCTATGCCTACGAGAAAGGCGCCGGCTCCGTTACCCAGCTCCATTGGGACGATACCGGCCGGAAGCTCACCCACGACAGGCGCGGCGGCATGGAGCGGTTCCCGACGAAGCGCGATTGTGGAGATTGTTGGGCGGTAAGCAAATGGTGCTGGGCTGGATTCCGTGCTGGTTCGTTCGTCCGATACCAAATCGCCGTTCGCTTCGCGTCTAACGCCCAGCACCTCGAGGATTTCGGGCCACAACGACATTGCTCGCAGAGGATTGTATGCTTCAAGCTTCCGCGCAAGTTGCAATGACCTGCCGGGGTCGGATTCAGCCGTCTCCCTGATTTACAATCAATAAGTAAGCAGGAAAGAACTGAATGAGTCTTTTTCCCAACGTTTTAAGCCAGACGCGTGTGCGGTTGGTTGAAGTGGGCGCTGCCCTCGTGGTGCCGCGATTTTGATCGCCGGTTGCGGAAACACCTACCGGCCGGTAATTACGCCCATCAACCCCACGGGTCCGGCGGCGCAGCCAACGTCTTTTGCGGTCGTGGTTTCGTCGCCCTCAGCATCGAGTCCCGGTGTTGCCACGGTCTTCGATTACTCGGGCGACACAATCATGGCCCAGGCGCCTATCGGGCCGGACCCTATCTCCTTCACCCTCGACGCCAATGGCGGCAGAGGGCTACACGGTCAACAGCGACCACACGCTCACGAACTTCCAGGTTTCGGCGTCGGAGCCCCAGGAAAAGGATGTCCACCTACTCCACGTTGCCGGCCTCCGTCGCAAACTGTCGGACTGTTTTCTCCTACCGTCCGGACTATGGGTCGCCGACCTGAATCAGAACGTTGTGGATGTGCTGGCCATCAGTGGCCCGGCCCAGGCTTTCAAACTCGCCATTCCGGTTGCTACCACGCCCATCACAGTCGTCGGGATCTGGGAACTCTCGGACAACGCATGTACTCGATCAGCCAGAATGTTCCGTTCGACGTGACCTGCAACAACGCTGCCATCGTCAGTTGGGGCCAATGGCGAGGCTGACGCTCTGGAAGTTTCAAGCTTCACCGTTTCCGCGCGCATCCCACTCGGCAAATGCCCGGTCTATGGCATTGCAAGCAGCGACGGCAGGCGCATGTTTGTGCTCAATCGCGGCAGCGACACCGTCACCGTGATCAACAGCCAGAACAATACGCTGGACCAGTGCACGCCGTTTACCAATCAGAACGGCCAGCTGGTTACCTGCCATCCCAGCCTGCCTCTTTCCACCACGGCCGGATTGATCGGGTGCAAATGGCCAGCGGTTGCCGGGCCCGGTGTATGGGGAATACATCCCAGCGACGCAGCAGCTGGTTGTGTGCCGACTACGATGGCGGCACTATCAGCCTGATCGATGTCAGCCTCGATGAGTACGGCAATGATAGTCAGACATTCGGCACCACCTTTACGATTCCGGTCGGGCACAATCCTGCCAGCGTGACGGCACTGGCCGACGGCAGCCGCGCGTATACAGCCGATCAGACCGATGGCACCGTGCACGATCGTCAACCTCATCAGCCATACGGTGGAGAAGACGCTTGCCGTCACGGGTCATCCGCGCACCGTGGTTTCAACCTCGAACTCGCTGTACGGCAAAGTCTACGTAGCCTCGCCCGACAGCACCTTTCTCACCATCATCCGCACCGATCAGGACATCGTGGATACCACCGTTCTGATCGAGGGCAACATTGTCGACGTGCGGGTGACCTCGCAGAACGGGACGAGGGGCAACGCCAACACCTCGAGCCGCATTCCCGGCGGCGGGCAGCCGTGCTACCTACCCGGAACGGAAGGCTCTTTGGCAACCTGCCAGGTCCATGCACTAAATCGCTGTTTCCAGATACACCGGGGCCATCCGACCGATCGGATGGCCCTTTGCTTTGCGCATTTTCTGGCTCGAAGGGTCGCATTTGTGATTCGAAACACAGACCCTCGCTGTTCCTGCGGTCGAACATGGCGATGGATGAGCGCGCGACGTGCATTCGAAGCATCGCGCGCCGACTCGGGATCGAGGGAAACAATGCGCAAGGCAGGCCCAGGGTTCTGACGCGTCGCCAGTTCGCGCTTGCCGGCGCATTTGCCGGAGCGGCCTCGGTGATCGGTTGCCGCGGCGGGAACGGCGGGACTTGGGATTTCCTCAGCGACAAACATGCGCGCATTCTCGCAGTACTTTGCGACCAGATTATTCCTGCAGATCACTTTCCCAGTGCCTCGCAGGCCGGCGTGGTCACGTTCATCGATCGCCAGCTCGCGCGGCACTATCGCAGGCATCAGGGTGCGTATCGCGATGGTTTGGAACAGGCGGGGGCGATCAGTCGCCGGCGTTTTGGCGGATCTGTGGCCGAGGTTAGTGCGCCCCACCAACTCGAAATTGCCACTGCGCTTGAGAAGACGAACCACAGCTTCTTCGAACTACTGCGCGAGCACACGATGGAGGGCTACTACGGTTCGCCTCGTCATGGGGGCAATATCGACGCGGTGAGCTGGCGCATGCTTGGTCTTGCCGAACCGCCGATTCGTGGCCGCGCGCAATACGACCTGCGCAAAGGCGGCCGCTCTTGAAGCGCGTGAACGCTGTTGTGGTTGGTGCTGGAGCGGCAGGCGGCATCGTCGCCAAGGAACTCGCTACCGCCGGCCTCAGCGTGGTTTTGCTGGAACGCGGCAAATGGTACACCGCCGCCGATTGCCGCAAAGACGACCTCCGCAACCAGCGCACCACCGTCCTTGGCAATGCCTTTGGTCCGGAGGACGAGGGCAATCCGCGCGTCTGGGTAGACCAGAAGGGAACCGCCCACATTGCGCTGCCGAGCGAGGGCGCCTATCAGAACAACGCAGCCTGTGTAGGCGGCGGAACGCTGAGCTATGGCGCGCAGGCCTGGCGTTACATGCCGCAGGACTTCAGAATGCGCTCCACCTACGGCGCGCCTGCCGGAAGTTCGCTGGAAGACTGGCCCATCGCCTACGACGAACTTGAGCCCTTCTACGAGAAAGCCGAATACGAGATCGGCGTCTCCGGCGATTATTCCGGCACGCCTTTTCATGGCCCGCGACGGCGCGATCTGCCTATGCCGCCGCTACCGCCCAATCGCGAATTCGGCATCCTCGAGCCCGCTGCGAAACGGCTTGGGCTGCATCCATTTCATCTGCCCATGCTGCGCAACAGCGTGCCTTACAACGGGCGCGGCCCGTGCATGCGCTGCCGCTGGTGCTGCGGATTCGCCTGCGAAATCGGACGCCAAGAACGGCACGCAGAACACCGTGATTCCCGTTGCCCTCAACACCGGCAACTGCGAACTGCGCACGGAGTGCATGGCAAAAGAGATCTTGACCGACGATCGCGGCCGTGCACGCGGCGTGGCGTACTTCGATGAGCACGGCCATCTCCAGGAGCAGGCCGCCGACATCGTCATCGTCTCGTCGGCTGCCATCGAGTCTGCCCGGCTGCTGCTCAACTCGCGAAGCCGCCTGTTTCCCAACGGGCTCGGCAACCGCTACGACCAGGTCGGCCGGAATCTGCAGGGCCATCACTACACTGGCGCCGTTGGCTACTTCGATTTTGAGACATATGACGACGTGGGTCCCGGCGCCAGCATCGCCATCACCGACTACAACCACGGCACGCCCGGCCTCTGCGGCGGCGGCATGCTCGCCAACGAGTTCATCCGCCTGCCCATTCACATGGTCGACCGCCTGCCGCCCGATACTCCGCGCTGGGGTCTCGGCCACAAGCAGGCCATGCGCCATTGGCACAAGCGTTCCATCGTGATCATGGGCCCCACGCAGCAGATTCCCACCGCAACTGGCCGCGTCACCATCGACCCGACTGTCCGCGACAAGTGGGGAATGCCCGTCGCGCGCTTCGAAGGCAACGTCCATCCGCACACTTTCGAGATTGGCGACATGCAGGCCAAACGCGCCGAGGCCTGGCTCAAGGAAGCCGGCGCCATCAGCACCTCGCTCATGGCGTGGCACCCAGAGAGCGTCTCCGCAGGCCAGCACCAGGCCGGAACCTGCCGCATGGGCAACGATCCGCACGGCTCCGTCGTCAATCGCAATTGCCAGCTCCATGATGTCGACAATGTCTTCGTCATCGATGGCAGTGTCCACGTCACCAATGGCGGATTCAACCCGGTGCTCACCATCATGGCCATCGCCTATTACGCATCCGCATCGCTGGTCCGCAACTGGAAAGGCACGGCGCTTCCGCTCATGATGCGCTACCTCAAACTCGCCGGCCTCGTTGCTCGCATCCATCGCCGCATTGTGCATCGCGCTCGTTTACGGCGCCTCGTACTACTACACGTCGCAGCACGGCCAGGGATGCGCCAGTTGTCACGAGATGGCCGCATACACCACCGCGGTGCACACCTCTGCGCATCGCAACGCGACCTGCCTTGATTGCCACGACGCCGGCCTCGCCACCAAGCTGCGTCACATTCGCGTCCATCTCTTCGGACAACCGCCTGGACGCCATCCATCTTCGCGACGTTGACGTGCTCGCGATGACCACGAAGTGCCAGACCTGCCACCAGCACGAATACGCCTCATGGCACGCCGGCCCGCACAGCGCCACCTACGCGCAGATCTTCACCGACCCCATCCACAATTCCGAACGCCGCCTTGACGGACGACTGCCTCCGCTGCCACGGCATGCATTTCAACGGAGCAGTTCGCGACCTCGTCGAGCCTCAAAACACCACCGGTCCCTGGCAGTTAAAGCGCGCTTCACTTACGGACGAACCAACCATCCCCTGCATGGCCTGCCACCAGTTGCACCGCGAAGGCCCAACGCAACCCAAGCCATCGACGCGGATCTCCGTCGCCACCCCGCCAGTCCGCGACACCGTTGCCTTCTACGACCGTCGCGAGCAACTGCACTTCGCCGCAACCCTGCTTACGATTCCGCAGCTCTGGGACGGACCACGCTCTGTAAAGATCAGTCCCGACCAGCGTCAAGCCCTCTGCTACCAATGCCACGCACCGCGCCAACCCGAAGCTGCAACCATCGCCGCCACAAATCATTGGGGCTCGCAATTCGGATCCGGCGACGACCGCACGCCCGATCGGTGTCCACGAAGGCATTAGCTGCCTCGCCTGTCATGCCGGCCACAACGAAAGCGCAACAGCCTCCTGCAAGACTTGCCACCCACAGATGTCCCATTGCGGCATCGACGTCGAAAAAATGGACACGACCTTCGTCAGCGCCAAAAGCGCGCACAACATTCACTGGGTCCGCTGCACCGACTGCCACCAGCACGGCATCCCGAGACCAAAGACCGTCGCCCAACGTGCTGCAATCTCCACCGTCAATCCCTCAACGGGCTCCGAGTAGAGCAGGAAGCCCCGCCACAGAATAGGAGGTATTGTGCCGCGTTCATCGCGGCTTTATTGAAGCTCCGATGAATCGGGCACACCCTCCAAGCCCATGCAGAATCGATGAGTGGGCGACCTGCCATCAACCTTCGCCGCTTTTCCTAAGATCAGCCGAAGTGGTTATCGGAAGCTTTACCGAAGTCAGTACCTCTAGCGATTGACCTGGTGCGAGCGATGCCATTGAATCTGGCCGCCTAGCGTTCCCATTCAGGATCGTGGCTTTTACTGAAATGTGCGCATCAGTCCTCTAGCAAAACGTTGATCGAGCCACTTAGTTTGTACAGCAAAATTGATTGTTGACTGCAAGGCTCGATCGGGCCCTGACTTCCAAAGAACAGAAAAAAACTTCTGACCGCCGCAACTTTCGAAAACTGCTGGTGTCATCGCTTGGCAACGGATTCTACGGGGCTTGCATCAGAATCCAGCACAGCCACAGCAGTTCGGAGCGCGACGGACTTCCCCCAAATCTCCGCGCAGGGAACTTCTGCGGCAAATTCCGATCCACAATCGGCACTCACCACTTGGGCGGCTGTTCAATTTAAGCGAGGCTTGCAGCACTTCTCGATGCAACACAGCGCACGATTGCTCATTCTTCCGGTGATCTCTTCCTGAACAGTAGCATCAGCCGGCTCTCTGCGGAGAGTCTGTCGGACCAGGAGGCCTTCGATGAAGAGCGTTCACCTCGCTCTCTGTACACTCTTGCTCACTCCAGCGCTTGCAGGACATGCCAGCAGACAGATTTTGCCTGCCGGCTCTCTTATAAGCTGCACTGTCTCCGAAACGAAGTTGTCTTCGAAGACCACGGCCGTTGGCGATCCGGTGCTTTGCCAGGCCAGCATGAGGACGAGCAATGGCTCTGCGCGCCTGCCGTTTAACACTTACCTGGAGGGCCGATTTGAGGATTACAAAGATCCGGGGCATTTTGTCGGCAAGGGATGGATGGAGCTGAAGTTCGATCTCATGGTGATCGAGCCGCGCACCGTGATCCCCGTATCGGCAAAAGTGGTCGACGTACCCGGCTACGCCGTGGATCAGCAGGGAAAAATCCTGGGGAAGGGCCATCGCACGCGCGACATCGTGGAGTGGTCGATCCCGATCCTGTGGCCGATTGACCTGCTGAATCTGCCGCGGCGCGGACCGCGTCCGACCCTAAAGACGGAGACGCGGCTCACGCTGAAGGTCATGGACGACATGGAAGTGCCCGAGACGGACGAACCGGATCGTGATCCTTCGGGTCTCTACCGTCGCGAACCGAGCGCCTACAACGATCCTCCGCAGGAGCAACCGCAGCCGCGGGTCGCGCAGTACGATCCGCCGGCCTACCAGCCGCCACCTGCATATCAACCTGCACCGCAGCAATATCAGTCGCCGCAACAATATCAGCCTCCCCAACAGTCCTATGTTCCACCGGCACCGGTTCAAGCCTACGTGCAAGTGATGCCTGTCTACGTAACTGCGGCGCCGATTATGTATGTGTATGCAGTTCCACCTCCACCGCCGGTGCCCGTATATATGTATGGTCCGCCGGTAGTCGCCATGTGGTCGCCACCGAGAACGATGGTGTACCCGAACTCAATGGCGTATCGCACGGCGTATTACGGGTACTAAAGCGTAGGGAAGACGGATAGCATTCCCGAAGACGGGCGCGTTTGCCAGCTAACGCGCCTCCTTTGTCTTTGATTTGCCAAGAAACAAACGCAACTGTTCATGCAGTTGCGCAACCGTGCGGTCGAATGGGTTCGACGGAGCGGCGATTTGCAGGCGGCCAGCGTGAGATCGTGGCGATTGGGGGGGATTTGACCGAGATTCTTTGTTCCTCTGTCAGAATCCGCTCGCTGCCTAGACGGGGGGCAGGGCATCTACTACGGGGACTCCGGGGGGCGGGGCGAAATGGAATGTCGCGGGCGCGATCGGAACATTGGGCTGTTCGCCGGTGAAGATGAAGCGGGTCTCAGCGCCGTCGGTCTCCTGGATCTCGATTGCTGTGATGACTCCGTCGGCGGTGACGGTGAGGGAGAGGCGCTGCACGCGCTTTTCCTGTCCGTGAGGGACGCCGGCGAGGGTGAAGCTACCGTTGGCAGCGGGCGTCACGGCCAGGTGATCGATTTCTTTTTCAAGCTGGGTGTGGCCGAGGAGGAAGCGCAGGGGCGAGCGCAGATCGTCGAGGTCCTTGGCGCCGATGCGCTGTACCTGCGGGTTGCCTTTGGAGTAGAACCAGGCGTATTTGCCGTCCAGGAGGAAGACTTTGCCGGCAGGGTTGGAATAATCCCAGCGCATGCGGCCGGGTTTTAGAAGCAGAAGTGTGCCGCTCTCGCTGCGGGCGCGGCCGAGACCCTCGTAGCTCTCGGTGAATTCGGCTTTGAGAGAGTGGAGCTGGTTGTAGTGGCGGTCAACGCGCTGGGCGAGGTCGTGCGAGGTGGGCTGGAGCTGCTGGGCTGCGATTGACAAGAAGCCCAAGAGAGAGAAAGCAAGAAACGGGAGCTTGATGAGTCCGTGGTTTCCCACCCAAGCCGCAAGAGGAGCGGCTTGGATGGGGCACCCATTTCCTCGCAATGGACGCAATGGAACAGTCCTGAAAGACAACCGCACATCCTTCGGCTCGTTCGCTTCACGACCTTCGCTCAGGATGACACCGTCACTATTTCTGCCGTGGACGAGGATCATTGCACCATCTGGGTGCAGTTGGTGCCGCCGGCGGGATCCATCTTGATGGGACCGCCCGCTTCAATGCAGAAGCCGCGATCACCCGATCTGCCAACGGTCGCCGGTACCGCGGTGAGGGTGTAGCTGGTGACGCGCTCGCTGTTGTTCGCCGTCGATTTTACGCAGTTGGTGATGCTGAAGATGTAGCCGTCCTTGACGCCGGTGGTCAGCTGTCCACTGAGCAACTGTGCCGAAGTTGCGCTCGGGGGGCCTGCACTTCCTTCGCCGCTTAGCGCCTGCAAAGTGCAAGCGTATCCGGTGACCGGATAGTTCTGCTCATACATCGATTGGGCCTGCTCGATGGTTTGCAGCGACTTTTGTGCGGAGACTTCGTTGGTGTGCTTCCGGATGGTGTTCGCGGTGGGAATCGCGATGAGCATCAGGATGACGATGATGGAGATAACGATCAGCAGTTCCATCAAGGTGAAACCTGCAGACAAAGACCTGTCTGCCCGACCAGCGGCGCGGTGCCGTTTGGAAAAGATTGAAAACGTGCAATTCATGTGAACCCCAAGCCTCTGGGAGCAGACAAACGCACTGCCCCACACGACAAAATCCTACAACTTACAGACGCAGAAGGGAAATAGAACGCTCGGGAATCCCGCGGAGCAGGATTCAGTTCTGAGTTTACAGTTCCAAGTTCAAGACTGCGCCTTGCTTGTTGCTCTTTAACTGAGAACTGTGAATTCAGAACTGCGTCTAGCACACCAGCCGCTCGCGGTTTAGCTTGATGCCGCTGAGGCGGCCGAGGAGCGTAACGGCGATGCGGTCAGGGACGAAGAGGCGCTGCGCCATGGCCTGTATCTGCGCGGCATCCACGGCTTCAATGCGGGCGATCACTTCCTCTGCGGTGAAGAACTGGTGGAAGTACATCTCCTGCCGGGCGAGGTTGGCCATGCGCGAATTCGAGCTTTCGAGGCCCATCAGGATGTTGCCCTTGAGCTGATCCTTGGCGCGAGTCAGTTCTTCGTCGCTGAGAAGAACTTCTTTCAGGTTGCGGAATTCGGCGAGCACCAGGTCGATGACTTCGAGAGCCTTGCCGACCGAGGTGCCGGCGTAGACGCAGAGAGATCCCGTATCGCTATACGGGCTGAGGTCAGAGTAGATGGCATAGGCCATGCCGCGTTCTTCGCGAATGGTCTGGAAGAGGCGCGAACTCATGCCGCTGCCGAGAACGGTGTTCAGGATCAACGTGGCGTAGCGGTTGTCGTCGGTGATCGGCGGAGCGGGCACTCCCATGCAAAGTTGGACCTGCTCGAGAGCCTTCTTGTTCTGCAGCAGGATGCGAGCGCTGGCCTGCGGCGTCTGAAACTCATGCATGGCTTCGCCCGGCGGCAAGGCGTTGAACTTCTCCGTAACTGCCTGGACAAACTGGTCGTGCTCGAGGTTTCCGGCTGCGGAGAAGACCATGTTTCCGCCGCGGAAGCGTCCGGTGTGGTAGTCAACCAGTTTCTGCTGATCGAGGCGGCCTACGGTCTTGGTGGTGCCAAGGATCGGCTTGCCGAGCGGATGGTCCTTCCAGAAATTCTGAGTGAATAGCTCGTGAACCAGAACGTCGGGATTGTCTTCGTCGATCTTGATCTCTTCGAGAATGACGCCGCGCTCGCGCTCAATTTCGGTGGAGGCGAAGACCGGATTCAGAACCAGGTCGGCCAGAACGTCGAGAGCGATAGGCACGTGGTCGGCTAAGGATTTGACGTTGAAGCAGATCGTTTCTTTTCCGGTGAAGGCGTCGAGGTTGCCGCCGATCGAGTCCATTTCGCGGGCGATGTGCAGTGCAGAGCGGGAACGCGTCCCTTTGAAGAGCATGTGCTCCACGAAGTGGGAGATGCCGTTGATCTCTGCGGACTCGCAACGCGAGCCGGACTTGACCCACACGCCCATGGCCACGGAGCGCAGGTGATCCATGCGCTCGGTCAGAACGATCAGGCCGTTGGGCAATACGGTACGGCGAAGGTTGCGCTGGTTTGTCATTGTCACTCGGTCGAATTTCGATTGTAGGCGAAGCGGGTGGGGACGACCGCCCGTTCACCGTCTGTGGGAGCGCGGAGGCTAACAATTTGCCGGAGAGATCGCGGGAAGCCTGCAAGGGAGGTAAAAATGCTCTATGCTGAGCCCAGCCGTGACCGCGAACTCACAACTCATCCCATTAGACGCTAAGAACAGGCTGAGCGGAAGCCTGCGATGTTTTTTTGGCATGAATGCAGCAGAGTTGACCGAGTGCATGATTGGTCTGGGAGAACCGGAGTGGCGCGGACGTCAGTTGGCGGAGGCCGTCTATCGCCAAAGGATTGTTGATGTTGAAGTCATCACCACTTTGCCCAAGGCGCTACGGCAAAAAATTGCTGACGAAGGATGGCAGATAGGGCGGCCGCGGATCGCACAGGTGTTCACGTCTGTGGATGGCACGGAGCGCTATCTGGTGCAAGGGCAGGCGCCGGATGGGCTGACGGTGGAAACGGTCTGGATGCCGGAGGGCGACGACGGCGAGGCGGGAGATGGTTCTGATAGATTCTGGGCCGGTTGCGCCGAGCTCCCAAGCGAACAATCGGGCAAAGGGTGGGATCGGGCGACCATTTGCGTTTCAAGCCAGGTGGGCTGCGCGGTGAATTGCCAGTTCTGCCTCACGGCGAAGCTTGGATTGCAGCGGAATCTCACGGCGGGCGAGATTGCCGGGCAGGTGGTCGCTGTGCTCGATCGGCAAAAGGTCGAGGTCGGCAAGGATCGCGTGAATCTCGTCTTCATGGGGATGGGCGAGCCGTTCCTGAACTACGACAACTTCATGGCGGCGGTGCGGCTGCTGGTTGAAGAAGTCGGGTTGAGTCCGCAGCGGATGACGGTATCCACCTCGGGGATCGTGCCGGGGATCGAGCGATTCGCCGAAGAGCCACCGGAGATGCGTCCGAAGCTTGCCATCAGCCTGAACGCGCCGAATGATGAAATTCGCAGCGAGGTGATGCCGATTAATCGCAAGTGGCCGATCGAAGCGGTGGTCGATGCGGTGCGCGGCGTCCGGCTGCGAACGCGCGAACGCATCACGTTCGAGTACGTGCTGCTGGGCGGCGTGACAGATCAGCCGCAACATGCTGCAGAGGTGGCGCGGCTGGTGCGGCGTACGGGACTGCCGGCCAAGGTGAACCTGATTGCGTGGAATCCCGGTCCGAGCATTGCTTATGAGACGCCGCAGGCTGCGGCGGTCGAGACGTTTCGGCGAGCGTTGGCGGCTGAGGGAGTGCCGGTGTATCTGCGGCGACCGCGTGGCCGCGATATCTACGCGGCGTGCGGGCAGTTGAAGCGGACGGTCGAGGGGTGAGTTGTGACCACTTTCGGATTCTATCTGCCGGTGTATCGCCGGCGGGTTCAAGCAAAACGCCAGGCGGTTCAAAAGAGGCGGCCGATGCGGAAGAAGAATTTGTGGTGGCCGGCTTCGCCGTAGGCATAGCCGACTTGGACGGGGCCAAAGATTGATTTGACGACGACTGCGGCTGCGATGTCGCCTGGGGCGTTGGAGAGATTGCCGAGGCCGGTGAGGGGAGTGCCGTAGATCTGACCTCCCTCGAGCAGGCCAAGGGCGTAGATGCCACTGCCGAGTAGTGGGGGCAGCTTGGCAAATTGGCGCAGGTAGCCGGCCTGGCCCATGTAGTATTTGTCGACGAGCAATTCGTTCTGGCCGTAAGCGACCAGACGCACCGAGCCGCCGAGTGAGAATTGCGGAAGGCCGGTTGCGTAGTTGAAGGTGGTCCCTGCAAATCCATTTATGAAGAACGACGATGGTTCGCTGAGTTTGAAGTAATTGATCGAGGACCCTTCGAGGACGGGGTATTGATTGGTCGCGACGGGGCTGGTGTTGGTCCAGCGAAAACCGCCCAGAACGTAGTGGCCTTGGCGGGGCAGGACGGCTTCGTCGAGGAGATCGAGTTTGTATTGAAGGCGTATGTCGCCGAATGCGCCAGAAAATGTGGGGAGCGTGGGATCGCCGGATTGGCGCGAGTATTTCTGCCATCCTCCTTCATACCCCATCCGGAGTTCGCCGCTTCTTCCGTAGATTCGGCCCAAGTCGACGCCGCCTGCGGCACTTTTCGCGCGGTAGGTTGCGATCTGAGTATTCTCTTCGTAGATATACAGCGGAGCATCGTCGATGGAGCCTCTGGGAGCGATGAACCAGCGGCTCGTCGGCGTGAATGGGTGATAGTACTCCGAGCGCAGGCCGTACTCCGAGAAGAGAATAAAATCATTGCGCCATTCGGAACGGAAACCGCCGACGTCGAGAAATGTAATGCGCGCGCCGAGGTTGAATTGCGCGTTCTCGAAGTTGGAGCCGTCGATGAGGATGAGCGGCTGCACCAGTGGTGGCGCGTACGACTTTTCATTTGTGTCCATGGTGAGGCCCTGCTGGCCGTTCTTCTCGGTGAGCGAGTAGTTGACGCTGGAGAATCGACCGAGGCCATTCAACTCGAGGATGCGCTGATTGAGTTCCTCGAAGTCGATGGGTTTGCCGGCGATGGGAGACATGTGGGTCTGAACCTGCTGGGAGAGATTGCCGTTAGCGCCCGAGACGGCGACGAATTCCGGGATGGGAATGGATTTGCGCCTGGCTTCTCGCGCCGCGAGGTACTGGTCCCACGTGGCCTGGTCGACGGAGAAGGAGGAGAGGACTTTCTCTTTTGCCGCAGCGGCTTCGTATCCGGCCTGGATGATTTCTTTTGCGTGCTTGAAGTCCATGGAGCTGTACTTCGAGAGCGGAACGGTGATCATGAGGTCGGCGTCTTCCATGCTGCGGAGCTCATTGGCGCTGATCATCACTTCGACTGAACGGCCGAGGACCGCGAAGGTATTGAGCTTGGCGGTGGGACTGAGCGGCGCGGTTTCGAGGTGGACACCGAGGACAATGTCGGCGCCCATTTTTTTTGCGATGTCGATAGGGATGTTATTGAGCAGGCCGCCGTCGGCGAATGTGCCGTCTTTGCCGGTGACGGGGGTGAAGACTCCGGGGATGGACATGGTGGCGCGCAGTGCGGAGGAGAGTGAACCGCTGCGGAAGACTTCAGCCCTGCCGGTGACGAGATTTGTGGCGACACAAGCGAAGGGGATGGGAAGGTCATTGAAGCTGCCGATTTCGGAGTAGGGCAGGGTGAAGCGGTCGATGATGAGAGACACGTGCTGGCCGGCATTGAATCCTGCAGGGAATTGAACCCCATTGCGGAGGCCGAATTCGAGGTTGTTGGGGTAATCGCGCGCGTCTTCCTTGCGGCGGAAGGAGAGGTCTGGATAGGGAATCCTGCCGGACATGACTTCATCCCAGTCGATGCCGGCGACGAGTTGACGTAGGCCGGATGCGCCGATGCCTGTGGCGTACGCGCCTCCGACGAGGCCGCCCATGCTTGTTCCTGCGACGTAGTTCACAGGGATGTGGTGCTCTTCAAGCCATGTGATGACACCGACGTGGGCCAGGCCGAGCGCGCCTCCGCCTTCAAGGACCAGGCCGAGCGTAGGGCGTCGATTGGGAGCGGCAGTTGGTGCCTGATCCTGCGCCAAGACGGGGCATGAAGCCAGGAGGAGCAGCGCAAGGAGAGGGGATGGACGACACAATCGCATACCGGTGCCTCCAAATCATTGAAAAGAATCGCCGGAACTGGCGGCATGACCATGCTGCTCTAGTTCGATGCCGGAGGGTACTCTCAAGAGTTACAGGGAGGGGTGGTGAGGGGGAGCCGGTGTATCTGCGGCGACCGCGCGGGCGCGCTATCTACGCGGCGTGCGGGCAGTTGAAGCGGACGGTCGAGGGATGAGCGGCGACCATGGCCCGATTTGGTTTGCCGGTAGATTCCGGTGATGCCGCTTTCCAACCTCAATTCTTGTCATCTTGAGCGAAGCAAAGCGGAGTCGAAAGATCCGCGGTTGCCTCTAGGAATACATGCGATCTGTTGCACGTTTCAAATCGGCGGGCTCCACTTCATACCATTCGCGGCTCAAATCAATCCACGCCGGATTTGATTTCTCGATCAAGGCGATCTTCTTTTCTCTTCGCCATCCCTTGAGCTGCTTTTCACGAGCAATTGCCTTTCCGACGTCCTGAAAGATCTCGAACGAGACGAGCCGATCGCAATTGTACTTCTCAGTGAATCCGTCGTGCTCTTTCCACTTGTGTTCGAATATGCGTTTGCACAGGTTGCCCGTAACGCCAACATAGAGTGTGTGGCTTCGGCTCGCGATGATGTATGCAAAATAGGTTCGATCCGGCATCATTGGCATGGTACCGGGAATAGCGGTTTTGCCGATGTGACAAAGACAGCCGCAGATCTTTCGACTCCGCTTTGCTTCGCTCAAGATGACAACTGCTACGTGTGCAGGACTCGGTTTCTACTCAGCAGATTTGCTCTCTGCGACTCTGTTGGCGAGTATTTTCGAGCGCTCTAGCTATGGCGACGAGGGTGCGTGTGCCTGGCTGCCGGTTTGGGTGGAGGCGGAGGGAGCGGCGGCAGACCGGCTACGGCGAGCAGAAACTCGTTCGCGGCGTTGAAGAGATTTAGATGGGTATAGACAGGACCGTCGGTGGCGGCCACAAAGATGGCGGTGTTGCGGGAGTGGTTGATGGCGATATACGTTTCGAAACCTGCTCCGCCGCCTGTCTTTTCGATGATGTGCGAAGGGGAGTCAGCCGGCAGAATGTGAATCCAGCCAAGGCCGACGCCGGTGGGCTCGCCAGCATGGTCGAGTCCTTTCTGGCGGACCAGATCGGCAGGAAGGATGTAGATGGACTGAGCGGAAGTGCCCTGTACGGGGCTGTCCGGAACATCGGCGCGTAGGAGATATTTGAGCCATATCGCCATATCGCCTGCGGTGGAATAGAGGCCGGAACTTCCGGCAGTGGCCTCAGTTGTTGTGCAGGGTCCATCGTCGTGAGCGCCGATCAGCAAATGTCTGCATTGCTCTGTGTTGGGGAAGAATGTTGTCTGCTGCATGTGGAGCGGGTTGAGAGTGCGCTCGGCAAGCAATGCAGCGTATTGCTTGTGTGTCGCGGACTGGAGAGCATCGCCGAGTAAATCGAAGGCTACGTTTGAGTAGAGGGCGGATGTACCGGGAGCGCTGCGAAGACGCTGATTGGGCAGCCAGCGCCAGCGGGTCCGGTAGTCGGGGAAGGTGAAGTGCGCTGAGTTGGGCGGAGCATTGCCTAGTTCGCGTGGGAGCCCGGAGGTATGAGTCGCCAATTCTGCGAGCGTGATGGGACGAATGCGTTTGGGTACCACCTTGCCCGGCGGGGCGTAGCGCTGGAGAGTGTCGTCGAGGTGCACGGTGTTGTTCGCGACGAGCTTGGTGAGAACGTCAGTGGTGAAGATCTTTGTGAGTGAGCAGAGCCGCAGCAATGAGTCCTGGGTTGGAAGCTGATGGGAGTTGGGCGCGGTTTCACCATATCCGCTGGAAGAAGACCTGATTGTCACGAACGACAACGAGAACCATTCCCGTGGATCCGGACTGCAGGAAGAGATCTGTGCCGAGGTTATTCACGGCCTGGATGTCGGGGAGCGCTTCTGGGGGATGGCCCTGCGCGATTGAGAGGTCACGAAAGACAGGACGAATAGAAAGGCGACCATGGAATGTGGGAATTTCGCGGGTCTCATTCTCGTTTTGCAGTTCATAGAGTATAGCGATGGCCCTCTGAAGACAAAGATGACTTCTCGATGTGCAAGGGCAGCAAGTGAAATGTTGTCCTTGCACATCGTCTGGTGGAATGGGTATGGCGATCAGCCTGAATTACTTCGGCAGATCGACCAAATACCCTGTGATCACAACATTGAATGACATGAATGTTGGAGTATAACCCGCAAACGCCGGTCCTATTTCCAATGTATCGGCATAGAGAGTTGTCTGCACATCTGCATAGTACTGTCCGGGAGCAGTGACGGACGGGTTGGGGGCGAAGTAGCGGAGGTTGGCTGCTCCAGAGCCAATGGATGAGCTCAGGATGATGATTGGTTGCACATAGGAGCCATCCGTTTGCGCGGCTCCCGAGAGACTCACATTCTGGACAACCAGGCGTTTTCCGGCAGGAATTGCGACAGAAGTGAATGTGAAATTGTTGATGTTGACTGTCTCAGTGACTTCAAAGGCATTGCGAGCAATGTCGGCATTGGTTTGTGCATACAAATTCGCGGGAGTGAATACCGCGAAAGTGCCGACTAGCGCGAGGGCCAGAGCGAGAACGATTCGATTGATTTTCATGTATACCTCCTGGATTGACGCGGCGGCGGGACGGCCCATTTCAAACGCCTTGTAAAGGGAATAACGTTCAACCCTGGAATCGCCCAACTTGTCGTCTTCGAGATTGTGACTGGGGGGAGGACCGCGTGACATGAATAGAGGAGCGAGTTAAGACTAAGGTAATAACGCTATTGAGGTATTTATCGATTACAACATTTGGAGCAGATGTGGGGGCAGAATGGGGTCAATCCTGATTAAGCGATCTGCTGTGCCCGAGAGCGAGTAACGCGCCGGTTACGCGATTGGCGGCGTGGCGCACTACATTCTCTTCGCTGGCGAAGTCGCCCGTGATGCAGCGGACACCGAGCTTCTCGATGCGTTCGACATCCACCTCGATTGGCGATGCATGTTCGGCCGCATAGCGCGCCAGTGTCTCCGGCGAGAAGGGCGCGGTATTCAGGATGGCGTAGTCGAAGACGGGTGCACGCGTGTGCTCGTAGATGCGCTCGATATGCTCCGACGCCGTGAGCCCAAGGCTCTCGTTGGCCTGGGTCATCAGGTTGCAGATGTAGACGCGCACGCCTTTGGCTTGAGCCAGCGCCCTGGGAACACCCTGCACCAGCAGATTGGTGATGAGGGACGTATAAAGCGAGCCCGGTCCCACCGTGATCAGATCGGCGCGTTCGATGGCATCCAGCGTTTCGGGCATCACCGCTGCGTCCGGCGGATCGATCATAAGCTCGGCGATGCGCTGCTTGCTGGCAGTGATATTCGTCTCGCCGCGAACAATCGATCCATCTTCCATATGGGCGATAAGAGTTGCGTTTGTCGTGGTTGCGGGGTAGATGTGCCCGCGCGTGGCGAGAATCTTTGAGGCCAGCTTGATGGCGTGCGCGAAATCTCCGGTGATGTCGGTCAAGGCTGCGACGAAGAGATTGCCGAAGTTGTGTCCGCCGAGTCCCTTTCCGGCTTTGAACCGGTAAGCGAAGAGCTTTGAGAGCAGGTCTTCTTCGGCACTGAGGGCAACCATGCAGTTGCGCAGATCGCCGGGCGGCAGCATGTTGAAGTCCTGGCGCAAGCGGCCTGACGACCCGCCATCGTCGGTTACGGTGACGACCGCTGCGAGGTCCGAGATGTGGCAGGGCTCAGCGGTGGGCCAATCGGGAAACGCAACGTGGCGCCGCAATCCTCGAAGCAGAGTCGAAAGACCCGTGCCGCCTCCAATGGCAACCACACGGAGTGGCGCGGAGGAGGGAGGTACTTCAGGCGCCTGAGCGCTTGGCTCAGAGGCGCCCCATTGTGGTGAAGCGAACTTCGCGGACGAACCTGAAGTCACAGAAAGCCTGAGGGCAAGATGATCGCCCTACGGAAGTTCAGGATACAGCAACTCCGTGAAGCGGGGGTCGTCAACCATGCTCTGGAAGTCGTTGTCGGATCGTGCCTGGAGGCGGTTTTTGGGGTTCAACTCGATGGCCTGCGCAAGGCTGTCCAGGCAGTCCTGGGTTTTGCCGGTGATGGAGTAAAGCAACGCCAGCCCGTAAAAGGCGAAGTCCGCGCCGGGGTCGTCGGCCAGGATGCCTTTCAGCTGATTGGCTGCCTCCTCAAAATCGCCGGCATTGATTTGCGATACCGCATAATCGTAGCGCTCACCGTGTGTGAGAAACGCCAAGCCCTGCTTATCGATCTGACGCCGGCAGGTGCTGATGTACATTTTGCAGCGCTCCACAATCTCGGGTGGCGCGGCTGGCAGCACCTTTTCGAAGGCAACGATGGCCTTCTCGTATTTGCCCTGCTGCACGAGCTGAACGGCTGCCTGGTACTGGGTGAAAACAGGTCCCGTTGCCGTGCTCGAGTGACTGCCGGGCTTGGCAGCCGGTGGGGGAGATTTCTTGCGGCTTCCCGCCGCGGATTTTGCCTCTTGCGTCATGGATTTAATGGGGGGCGTCCGTTCTTAAGTGCGAAAGTTGAACCGGATGATTCCGGCAGGATCATCGAGTTTGCGATTCCTACTACTTAGGCCCTCTTTATACCCATAACCCCGTTTCTCGTCAATGGGTGTGGCCTAAAGACGTTCAGCGACCGGGCTCTGCTTGTGTATTCCGATAGATTGCGGGGTTGAGCGTGGGGTCGTTGTACATCTTCAGCTGCCGGTAAAGCTTGAAGCGCCGCGTGCCGGCCAACGCCTCCCGCCACATAAGGTCGAGGCAGCGGGCGAGGTCGGCGCGCTGCTCGGTGAGGATGGCGAGGCGCGCCAGGTTGCGGTCGGTGTGACCGGGCGCACAATCGCTGCGTTCGGCCTCTTCGCGTGTGTGGTAAAGCTTCAGCGCGAGTATGGAAAGCCGGTCGATGATCAGTCCGGGCGATTCGGAGTGCAGCGGCGCATCTTCTGCCGGGAGACGCTGCGGAGCGAGCCAATCGAGCAGGGTGCGGTCGAGGTCTTCGGCGAGGTCGTTGCGTAACTGGTTGGTGCGGTCGATGCGTCGCTTTACATCGGCGAGCTGTGCGTCAGTCGCTCCGGGAGTGCGGGCTTCGTCTTCAATATGCCAGAGGTCGAAATTGGCGCGGTGCTGCCGGGCGACGCGGGCGAGCCAGGAATCGGCAGGAATGGAATCTTCCCCGCTATCGGGCAGCGCGTGCCATGCAGTGGTCGTTTCATCGTGCAGCTTGACGATTGCGTCTGCCGAAAGCATCGGGCTCCTGGCGGTACACGTAGTTGCTTGCAGCATCTATGGTAGAACTATCCTCACCCGGACCCCAAATGCCGGAGGAAAAATGCCCGACGCAATCCACCGATTTCTCTGCATTGCCAGCTACGAAAAAGGACAGGACTTCATGCGGCAGTGTGCCGAGATGGGCGTGAAGCCGACGCTGCTGACTGTGGAGAAGCTGCGCAAGGCGGCGTGGCCGAACGAAATTCTCGAAGACGTCGCCTTTATGGCGGACAACTTTACAGTCGAGGAACTAATCAAGACTGTTTGCTGGATGTGCCGTGGCCGCCAATTTGACCGCGTGATCGCGCTGGATGAGTTCGATCTCGACGCGGCGGCGAAGATACGCGAGCACACGCGCATTCCTGGGATGGGCGTCACTTCCACGGCCTACTATCGCGACAAGCTGGCCATGCGTACCGGCGCCAGCGAGTCCGGCTTCCTCGTTCCCGAGTTCTGCCGCGTGCTGAACTACGACGAGCTGCGCGCCTATATGAAAGCCATCCACGGGCCATGGCTGTTGAAACCGCGCGCAGAGGCCTCGGCTCTGGGTATCCGCAAGATCTACGAGCCGGAACAACTCTGGCGGACACTGGAAGAACTTCGCGATCAGCAGACGAATTACCTGCTCGAACAGTTCGTGCCCGGCGACATCTTCCACGTCGACTCCATCATCAGCGAGCACAAGGTGGTCTTTTCCGTAGTGCACCAATATGGGAAGCCGCCGATGCAGGTGATGCATGAGGGAGGCGTATTTACGACGCGCACCGTCGACCGCAACAGCCGGGAATGGAAAGAACTGACAGCGCTCAATGCGCGGCTTGCACCAGACCTGGGGATGGCGCGCGGCGTCACCCATGCGGAGTACATTCGCGCCCAGGAGGATGGACGATTCTACTTTCTCGAAATAGCGGCGCGTGTCGGCGGGGCATTCATTTCCGAACTCATCGAAACCGCAACGGGGATCAATCTGTGGCGGGAATGGGCGCGGATCGAAGTGGGCAATATGCGCGGTGTGCCGTACGAGCTGCCGAGCTTCAGCGAGAAATACGCCGGAAGCGTGTTATGCCTTGCGAAAACCGCCGAACCCGACACCAGCGCCTTCGATGCGCCGGAAATCGTCGTGCGCATGAAAAAACATCACCACGCAGGGCTGATTGTTTGCTCGGAGAGTGCCGGTAGGGTGAGGGAACTGCTCGACCGATACAGCGCAGAGTTCGCGCAGCGCTTCCTGGCGGCCCTGCCGCCGCCCGATAAGCCGACGGCGTGAGAACGGCGATCTACCGAGCGATTAGATCTACGATTCCTCGTGAAGCTGGCAAATCTAATAAGTGTAAATTGTGTAACTTAGATTAGTATTCGACATTTGCAGGGCACGTTTTTTCTTGCCAAAGCCAGGAATAGTTTGGACCCAGCCATCGACGCGGTTGATCACTTGCATCGATATATTGAACTGCTTTTCAAGTATCCGAATCCAGTAAAGGAGACGCTATGAAAGTTGCCGAAGACATGAAGCTGGCCGAAGATCCCGAACCCGTGACCTGGCCCGAGATGCACTACGTTTTTGTGGAACGGATCGGACCATTTATGGAGAATGCCGGAGCCGCGTGGCACCAGGTGCATCCGCTGGCGTCCGCGCTTCTTGAAAACAACAAGATTACCGGCTACATGGCTCTCTACAAGATGGGTCCGAAGATCTACCGGGCAGGGTTCTCGCTCGCGGGTCCGCCGGTGAAACTACCCGAAGGGCTCAAGTATGAAAGAATCCACGGCGGCAAATACGTCTGCTTCGAGCTGACCGGGCCGTATGACTATCTTCCCCGGGCATCCGGTCGCGCATGGGAGATCGTCGCGGAAAAGAAGATCGAGGTGCGCGACGATTTTGCCATCGAGAATTACGTGAATGATCCGCGCACGACGCCGCCGGAGCAACTGATCACGCACATCATGATCCCAACGGTCTAACGGAGAACTTTCCCAAAGCAATCGTGCGTCTGGCCATTAGGAAAAGGGGTTATCTCATGTCAAATGCGATGACGAGCAACCAACGAGCGGTGATGGAAGAGCCGTCGCCAAGTGTCAAAACTGCGTCAAAGGGACTGCAGTGGACCGGGCGCACGCTCTCTGGGCTGACTGTTCTTTTCATGCTCTTCGACGCAGTCGGCAAGTTCATGATGCCGACGCAGGTTGTCGCAGCGTTCGCCCGACTCGGCTTTCCGGTCTCGCTCGGAGCGAGCATCGGCATTCTGCTTCTGGTCGCCACCATCATCTATGCCATTCCCCGCACAGCGGTGCTGGGTGCTGTACTGCTGACGGGATATCTCGGTGGCGCGGTTGCTGTCCAGATGCGTGCCGGGAGTCCGACGTTTGAGACGGTGTTTCCGGTTCTCTTGAGCATTGTCGCCTGGGCCGGCGTCTATCTGCGCGACTGCAAAGTGCGTGCGGTGTTCCCAGTGCGGCGCTGATCCCAACATCACATCTTGAGTCCAATTTGAGTTGTTGCCGCGCTGCACGGGATGGGTTCCAAAGCACTCGGCATCTTCCGCGATGCTCTCTGGCAGAGCGGCAAATCCTTTCGCGGATGAGTTGCGATAACGAGTGTGCAGGCAAAAGCGGATCCGCGCTGGCCCTTTACAATGGCTGCGGGAGCAAGCATGGAAGGGAAGTGGCAGTATCCGCATCGCCGTTGGAATCCGCTGCGCCAGTCATGGGTGATGGTTTCGCCCCATCGCACGCAGCGGCCGTGGCAGGGCGAGGTTGCGCAGAAGACAGCGCCCTCCGCCATTCACCATGATCCAGCGTGCTACCTGTGCCCCGGCAACAAGCGCGCCGGGGGAGCCATGAATCCGCACTACGACTCCACACTCACATTTGTAAACGATTACGCGGCGCTGCTGCCCGATGTGCAGGAGCGAAATGCTGAGTCCGATTCGCCACTGCTGGTGGCCGAACCTGCCCGCGGGCTCTGCCGTGTGCTCTGTTTTCATCCCGATCACAGTCTGACGCTGGCGCGCATGACGCAGCCGGAAATTCGCCGTGTGGTGGACGCGTGGACAAGCGAATACGAAGAGCTGAGCGCGATCGATTGGATCCAGTACGTGCAAATCTTCGAGAATCGCGGCGCCATGATGGGCGCGAGCAATCCGCACCCACACGGGCAGATCTGGTCGACAGGATTTGTGCCCGATGAGCCAGCAGCGGAGACGGTGGCCCAGCGCGAGCATCGGGCGAAGACCGGCGGCTGCCTGCTGTGCGATTATGTTGCAGCCGAGCGGGCTGCAGGGGAGCGCGCAGTAATTGAGAACGATCACTTTGCCGTGCTGGTTCCATGGTGGGCAGTGTGGCCGTTCGAAGTGCTGCTGGTGAGCAAGCGGCACCTGGGAGCGATGCCGGAGTTGAGCAACGATGAGCGCAACGCGCTCGCGGACGCGCTAAAACGGCTGACGACGCGCTACGACAATCTGTTTGAGACTAGCTTCCCCTACACGATGGGATTTCACCAGTCGCCGACGGATTCGCAGGAATATCCCGAGTGGCATTTTCACGCGCATTTCTATCCGCCACTGCTGCGCTCGGCAACCGTGCGCAAATTCATGGTTGGCTTTGAAATGCTGGGTATGCCGCAGCGCGACATCACGCCCGAGAGCGCGGCTGAACGGTTGCGCGCTTGTTCGGAGGCACACTACTGGCCACGAGAGTAATGCCGCGCGTTAATCAGAACACATGTTTTTGACTTAATTCCGATTGCGCAGAACGAACTGTTCGTGTCCGCTTCATCTCGTACATCGAATGATCGGCGGCCTCGAGCAGAGCATCTACATCGTTCCCGTCTTCGGGAAATCGTGCATGGCCGATGCTCGCCGTAAGATGCAGCGTACGATCCTCGAAGCGAAAGGGCTGATCGGTCTCCCGGGCGAGGCGCTCAACGATCGCGAGCAAATCGACGTGATCGGAGATTTCGCCGAGGATGACGCCGAATTCATCGCCGCCAAGCCGGGCGACCACGTCTGTTTTTCGTGGAATCCGGCTGATGCGCAGCGCCATTTCTCGAATCGCCGCATCGCCTGCCCGATGACCGTAGTTGTCATTGACGTGCTTCAGGCCGTCCATATCGATGATCAGAATTCCCAGGTGCTCAATCTGCCGGCGCCCCGGCGATACGCGATGACGCAATCGGTCAAAAAACAGGTTGCGATTGGCGAGGCCCGTAAGTGAATCGTGCGTGGCCTGCATGTAAAGCGCATTGGTCTCGTTCCGGGCGGCGTAATACATGGCCGCGGCGATCAAGTCGCTCATCAGCTCCAGCACCCTGACGTCGCGAGCTGTAAAGGCGTAGGTTGCTGTCGAAACAATCTTCACTGCACCCACGGTAGACCCGTCATGCTTCAGAGGCGCCACCACAATGGACCGGATCCCGGCCTGTTCGCACGGTCCACTCTCTATTCGTGGGTCCGTCAGGATGTCGTCTGAGCGCAGGATCTGCCCTTCTCGAACGCACCGGCCGGACAAGCTGGCGTCGCGCTTGATGCGTGTGCCGAGCAGCGGCCGAGTTATTCCGCTGGCTCCACGAAACACCATTTCGTCGCCTTCGGCGTATTCCACAATCGCGCCTTCCGCGTTGGTGATCGTGGGGATTCGCTCGACCACGGCATTCACAACACCGGAAAGGTCAAGGCCGTGTTTGGCGATCTCCGTTTGCAGCCGAATGATCTCCATCAGGATGAACGGATCGGTGCTGACACTACTTTCCACGTCGGTCATGAGCCCTCGGTTTGAAATCGATGGAATGGAGATTTGGACCCTTTACTTCTGCGCTAGCCGCCGCTGTTGACCACACGTATTGACGCTGAAAGCGATCCGCACTCGAGGTCGCAGAAATCCCGCACGCCCTGTAAGTCCTTAGATGCGATCAGCAGTCCAACGTGAGGCCGCCAGAATGCCATTGGTAACAAGTATGAAACAAGGGCGGCCAGTCTCGCACAGGCGCCAGAATGAGCGATCCCAAGTTGATTGGCTGAAATGGGGAAGGAGGGTCTGAATCCATTCGGAGGAATGGTGAGCCCGCTGGGACTCGAACCCAGGACCCACGCCTTAAAAGGGCGTTGCTCTACCAACTGAGCTACGGGCTCTCACCGCATTAAGCTATTTCTGATGAATTACTTGCTTTAGTCGATTCCGGCGATCCTTGCTACCTCTGCGGGTCAGGGAACAGCCTTAGGCAATCGACTTCAGCATGATGCGACCGCTCTTCAACTTTACCAGATCGTCGGGTGCTGCGCAGGCGACGATCGGAAGGTCGGACCCGATTCTCGCGGGTTTGCGCGAGTCGCCATTCAAAGAGAGCCGGCCAGGAAGAATGATTCTCCCGGCCGCCGGCCACGGACTGATGTTCCTTATATAGCGCCGCTTTTGCCTGTCACCGCCGCGATTCTTCCCGGCCCTGTTCAGACGCCTATAACGCGGAGGCGGTGAATCCGATTGCCGTGGGGTTGTTGGGAAGCAAGCGCGGTAGCGTCATATCTCCCACAATCGCCCTGAAGATTCCGCTCAGGGTGTTGGTGGCCCCGTTCATGGTAACTGATGTAGCGCCGGGACACTTTACGCTCGACGTGTCAACAAAGAAATCCTGATCAGAGGCCATGGCCAGCAGCGCTGAGCATGCAGTAATAGAAGAACCCTGGTACGTAGCACCGCTGTCCGTGCTGCATCCGCCGGATGCGACCCCGTAGCCGACCACGTAAATCCTGTTAGTCGAGTTCGCGGCCTTAAAATTATTCGCGATTGTAATCACTTGCAGGCACTCATCGGTGCTCGAGGGATACGTTCCTTTCAAGGTCCCGCTCGAGTGCAGGCTACTTGGGTTCGCAAAAGTAGCGACATTGGCGTCGCCATCCCCGAGGAGAATGATCACGTTTGTTGCGCCCACCCTCGCGTTGGCGGCGAGATACTGTTGCGCCGTGAAGAGCGCGCCCGCATAGAAAGTTTGCACTCCGCCCAGGGCCATCATGCCGGTTTCTTTCGTCCCCGCGAAATAGCTGTTCCCGCCGATCGCATTCACGAGAGAGGGGGAAGTGGAACTTGTGGTCAAGGGGTTTGACCCGGTGGCGGTTGCGTCGGAGGGACGGTAATTGCTCGACAGAGGAGTAACCTGATACTCGGAGTCCAGGGTACTCAGATTAGCCTGAGAGAGAGGTAAAGTTGTAAGGGCGATGGTATCCGGGTAGCTAATCACGCTGGGACAACCGGGGTTCGGATTTCTTCCAGTGCAAGATGTAGACGTATTGGTGTTGTAGCTGAGATCATTGGCCAGACTGGCAGCTGTCTGCGCGGGAAATGTAAAGAGGGAGACTTCATCGACCGGGTGGGCCACGTTCCCGCTGGTAGCCGCAGCCGCACCACAGGTGGTGTTCGGCAAGCAGGGCGAGAACTCAGAGAGCAATATCTGAGCACCTTGCTCCGCGCATTGGATCTTCGAGCCGGTGCAGTTACTGCCGCCATCGCTCGAAGCCATCGAAGCGGTCGTATCCATGACGATTGCGACGTTGTAGGGGCCTCGCTGCGAGCCTCTCATTTGCGCAAATGCAGTTGCCGTTAGTGTAAGGGACTTGGCAGATTGAATTCCAAGAATGCTCAGCATCTTAATGAAATATGTCGAAATCGTGACAGTTTGGGTCACCTGGACGGCGTTTGTTAGCAAGGTAGTGTCACAATTCTGCAGGCCGCTTACCTTCACGCAACCGGGAGTGACAGTTATCGCGGCGCCGGTCGTGGCGGCAGGGGTGTCGTTAGCAAGTAGAAATGTCCGCTTTTCGTAGCAAGTGAAATGTCCGGATTCATAAGTTAGTAGCCGTAGAGGCGGTGGGAAAGTGCGAATCCCGCGTATTGTGCGGGATTTCGAAGTTGAGAGGGAAAGTCTGTTTTTGGACTTTTCCTCTCAACGTCTTTTCCACGGCCTTGATTTGTTTTTTGCTCAGCGGCGTCAGGAGCTTCCCGTCTTCGCTGTAGTGCCCGATACGATGTCCAGCGATCATGAGGGTCAGGGTCATGTCCAGGTGCTGATGGATGATCGCCTTCGATCCGGCCAGGGTGTGGCGCCAGTGAGCGCGCTCGAGCTGCATGACCAGGTTGTGAAAGCGCACCGTGTTGTCCCGATCGACGGTGCGCTCGTAGCGTTGTGTAAAAACCATTTCCAGGTTCCTGTTCCGGCAGGACATAAATGCCGTGCCGCGCTCGGCTGCGGGAACCGTGAAACGGCGGTTGAACTCGGCAATGTAGTGATCGTTCAGAAACTGGTTGGCGCCTTCCAGGGTTCGGATACTGCGCAATCGCAGTTCCTGCGGCAGCCGTCCCTGCCAGGTGGAGAAGCTGCGTTCCGAGCGTCCCCGCGCTTGCGGTGAGTAGGACGGAATCATCTGCACTCCCAGTTCCTTCATGGCGCGGCCCACCTGCGTGGGACGGTCATAGTCGACCTTGCCGCCGCTCTTCGGCGTAAGCCAGAAGTGGGCTCCGCGGTCGGAATAGAGCGAACAGAACAACCCCTTCTGTTGAATCACTGCCCGTAGCCCGGCCATCACCGTGAAGGTCGATTCCTCCGGAGCCAGCTGGGCGTAATAGATATCGCTGGTGGCGTCGTCCAGGATCACGATCAGGTCATGCTTACGCTCATCCTGAAACCAATGGTGTTCGCTGCCATCGATGTGCAGCATCATCCCCGGCAGAGGACGCCGTTCACGCCGCTTGCGATGAACCCCGCGCCTGGACTTGCGCTTCACCAGCCCGGCTGCCTGCAAGGCCTGCTTCACCCACGTGTAGCTCAGACCGATCTGGTGTTCTTCGCCGAGCTTCTCGTGGAAGTGACGCACGTTCAGATCGAAGTATCTGTCCCGGTACAGACTCAGAACCTCTTCGGCCTGCTTCTTCGCCACCCGTCTGCTGCTTGGCTTCCGCCGTCGCCGATCCAGTAATCCCTGTGGGCCTTGTTCCTCGAGTCGCTTCCGCCAGCGTCGCAGCTGACGCTCGCTGATGCCGATTAACTCCGCTGCCTGCCACCACTTGATCTTCCCCGATGTGGCCCGTAACAACACTTCCTGTAGCTTCATAGCCCGCTCCATCGCGGTGATCGGATAGATCTCCATGCTCTCGCGCATGGCTCCATCCTCACCGCCCCAAAAGCGGACATATCACTTGCTATAAACACCGGACATATTATGTGCTAACGACAGTCGTGGCGGCAGGGGTATTTAAATTGGCAAGAGCGTTGTAGTTTCCCGATACGGAGCTGAACTTCGTCGCCGTCGAAACCACTGTATTACTCGACTCATTACTCGTTGTAATGGGCAGCTTCGCGGCTGCAGCCAGAGCTGCAGCGTCGGTGGAAGCCTGGAGTTCTCGATAGCAGATATAGGCATGGCCGAGGTCCACGACCAACCCCCCACGCCGAAAATCAATGCGAGCAGAAGAGCCGACCATACCAAGGTCTGTCCACTCTCATTGTGGATCGTCTGGTGCAGAAGAGACTCGCTTTTTCGGTTCATTGGACCGTCTCCGTAATTGATTGAGAAATCTGACAGCCGTTTGGCATCAGGTTGTTACCGAAGAACTTGAGACTGCAATTGCTATCGGTTGCCGTCACCGTGACGGTCCCGCCCGAAACCAGCGCCTCCGGTGCCCCGGTGGTGGTGCTTGTACTTGAGCAACTCGCTCCGGGGAAGGTTTGGTTGGTGGAACTGCCTAAGCTTGGGGTTGGGTTGAGCACGATCTGATACGAGAGGTTGCTCGAGCTGAGGAGCGGCGCAGCGCTTTGGACCGCTTGGGCCGCCGTATTGCACGGGTCCAATGTCAGTCCTGCACTGACTGCAAGAACTCGACCGGCGCTGTTCACGCCCTCGGTCAGGCTCATTATCTGCATTTCGAAGATGCCAAAGACCAATATGCCGGTAACCACAACGAGGAGGATTGACGACACCGACGCGAGCTCGACGAGCGCCTGGCCCTCCTCGCGGAAGCCAGACCAGGAACGAATCTGGGCAATCAGGGTCGCTTCTCGTAACGAAACTTCATAGACATCCTCCGTACATTCGCGGCTGTCATCTGCGAGGCGAGGCTCTCCAAAGTAGCTGAGCTGCCCCTGCAAACCTGACGGGCGAAGATCTCTGCTCATTTTCTGTGAGGGGCGAGACAAGGCTCGCTGCGCAACAAATGCTGCCAATGTGCGAAGAATGCTCGGTCCGACAGAAGGATCAGCGTAATGCATTAGAATGATTATCCCTTTGACGCATGTTTATTTTGGAGGGATGATGGGTGAAGCCGAGGCATGCGATGAATCTCTACTCTCTAACGCGGCGGTTTCCCACGGAAAAGGATGCACTCGATCATCTGGTAAGGACACGCTGGCCGAAGGGCGTTCGCTGTGTGGCGTGCGATCACGGCAAGTGCTGGCCGATTGAGTCCACCAACAAGACTGGCGGACCGCGGCGGTTGTTTCAATGTGCTGGCTGCAAGCTTCAGTTCAGTGCCACGGCCGGTACCCTCTTCCATGATTCTCATCTGCCTCTGACCAAATGGTTCGCGGCGATCTCCCTGATGAGCGATGCCAAGAAGGGCATCTCAGCCAGCCAGCTCGGGCGTCACATCGGCATGACCTACAAGACGGCCTGGTATGTGGCTCATCGGATCCGCGAAGCCATGCGGGAAGGTAAAGACGTTCAACTCGGAGACCCCGATACCACCGTCGAAATCGATGAAACCTACATCGGAGGCCAGCTTCGCCACAAAGGTCCCAAAGTGGCCAAAGCTTCTAAAACCATGGTGATCGGAATGGCGGAAAGAAACGGGCGGATTCATCTGGAGTCGATGTCCAACCGCCGCTTCGAATCCCTCAAGCCAGTACTGGATGCCAAACTGGCCGCGAACACCAAAGAAGTTGTCACCGATGGCAATCCCAGCTACAAGGGCCTTATTCCGAGAGAGAAACACGCGAGAGGAAATCACAGCAAAGAACTTCGAGAGGGCGTGTGGACAACTACACAGACGGTGGAGAATGCGTTTTCGCTGTTCAAGCGGGCCATCGTCGGAAATTATCACAAGCTCAGTCCCTGGCACCTGGATCGCTACATGCGCGAGTTCTGCTGGCGGTACAATCGGCGCCGCATCCAAGCGTCGATCTTCGACCTTGCGCTAGAGAGCATGGCCAGTCGAACACCGTTACCGTACAAGACGCTGGTTGCGTTCTAACTCGGCCCGAAAATAGCCAATTACTTCCCTGCACTGCGTGCCTTCCGTCGCGTGCGAAGCTTCGCGCTGATCTCAGACCGCGAGACGGGCTTGGACCGCAGCATCCTCTGCAGAATCGCGTCGAACCTCTTCTCCGCTGCACTCTTACCGCTCATCGCCAAAGTCTATCAACTCGTCGGACATGCGTGATCGGGATGATCATTTGCATTAGTAACTAACTTTAATGATTATCCCTTTGACACATGTACGATTTAGCGAGATGATGCGTGTAGTCGAGGCATGCGATGAATCTCTATTCTCTGACGCGCCGGTTTCCAAGCGAGAAATCTGCACTGAATCACTTGGTGAGGACGCGCTGGCCGAGGGGTGTTCGCTGCGTGGCCTGCAATCACCATCAGTGCTGGTCGATCGAATCGAAGAACAAGACCGGTGGACCGCGTCGGCTGTTTCAGTGCGCCGCCTGCAGGCTACAGTTCAGCCCTCTGACCGGTACCCTGTTTCACGATTCCCATTTGCCCTTGAGCAAGTGGTTTGCGGCCATCTCGCTGATGTGCGATGCCAAGAAAGGCATATCGGCCAACCAGCTTCAGCGCCATATCGACGTGACCTATAAGACTGCCTGGTATGTGGCCCGCCGGATCCGCGAAGGCATGCGGGAGGCCAGAGATCTGCAGCTCGGAGACAAGGGGACAACGGTGGAGATCGACGAAGCCTACATCGGCGGCCAACTTCGCCACAAAGGCTCGAAGGCAGCCAAAGCCGCCAAAACCATGGTGATCGGGCTAGCCGAGCGCGACGGGAGAATTCATCTTCAGTCCATGTCGGACCGCAGATTCGAATCCATCAAACCGGTACTGGACGCAAAGCTCGCAGAGGACACCAAAGAAGTCGTCACCGATGGCAATCCCACCTACAGGCGCCTCATCGCGGAACAGAAGCTCTCGCAAGGCAACCATGGCAAGGAGCTGAAAGAAAGAGACTGGACGACGACCCAGACGGTAGAGAATGCATTTTCACTGTTTAAGCGAGCCATCGTCGGCAATTACCACAAGCTCAGTCCCTGGCATCTGGACCGCTACATGCGGGAGTTCTGCTGGAGATACAATCGGCGTCGCCTGCAGTCGTCGATCTTCGACCTGGCTTTGGACAGCATGCTCAACCGGGCTCCGTTACCCTATAAGACTCTGGTCGCCTTCTAGCCTCTCAACTGCTTCGACCGGCCAACTCGCTTTTCCTTCGTGGCTTTCCGCCACGCTCGGATTCTCGCGCTGATCTCTTCTTTGGACAGCGGCTTGGTTGTCAGCATCGCGCTGAGAACCATATCGAATTTCTCACCTGCCGAGGCCTTGCTCTTCATCGCTTCATAGTAAATAGCTTCACTCAGCATGCGTGTTCGGGATGATCATTCTATGTAGTTACCTTGGAGGCGCAGGATCACCTACCCGCTTAAAAGACGATTGCATGGCCGGAATGAAGCAAGGGTTAACTGGTGTTAGTTTAGTTTTGCCTATACACAAATAATAAATATTTAAAAAAACTATTGTAAAACTTAATAATATGTATTATTGTCTCTCTTGTTTAGAGGCCTTTCACTCATGACAACTGAATCGAGAACGGCTTCCGATTGGCAAGACCTGCTGCGCATGGCCCAGGGGGCGCCACTGGTGATCGAGCGAGTCAGAATCCCTGAGAAGGGAATCGCCATTGAAGGCGCCTTTATTCTGCCGGAATTGGCCCGTTTGAGCCTCGAAGACCAGGTATTTGTAACGGCTTTTCTGCGCTCTCACGGCTCGATCAAGGAAATGGAGCAGACCTTCGGGGTGAGCTACCCCACGATCAAGGCGCGTCTGAATCGCATCTCCGGCCTGCTGCAATTTATTGACACCAACCCGTCGCCTTCGCGCTCCGATGTGCTCGAGCGGCTGAAGAACGGCGAAATCACCGCCGTTCAGGCAATCAGCGAATTGGAGGCCATCAAGTGACTCCGAACATCGCCATCGTGCATGTGAATTACCCGCACGGACCGAATTTCCGGCTCTGGCTGCCGCTGTTTCTGCTGTGGATTCCGGCGATTCTGCTGGCCCCGTTTGTTCTGCTGGCCCTGCTGATTGCTTGTCTCGTGGCAGAGGTCCCGTTCTGGCGCTCGATCGCCACATTCTGGGGGCTCCTGTGCGGCCTGCGCGGAACAGATGTGCGGGTCTCAACCGAGGGCAATCACGTCCTTGTTCGGATCTTGTAGAGGTTGCTATGAACACCGATCGCCGCGTCATTCTTTCGCTCGTCGCCACGGGACGCATCACGGCCGCCGAGGCGGAACGCCTGCTGGCAGCCTGGAACGATAGCCGCGAGACGGCATGGATTCTTGCTTTCGGTCTGGCATTTGCGTGCCTGGCTCAACTTCACCTGCGTGAGCTTCTACCGATCCTCATGCATTTTTCAACGCGCAGGTTCCGGCGCTGGCCGAGGCTGTACATCACGGGCTCTCGCCGATCACGGATCTCCTGGGAGGATTGCTATGAACGAAAACAGACGTCAGATTCTGGAGATGCTGGCCGCCGGAAAAATCACAGCCGATGAGGCCGAGCGGCTGCTCGCAGCGCTAGATCCCGACACAGCCAAACCGGTCGGGGGAACTGCGAGTTACGGCGGCAACAGTGCGCAGTCTGCTGCAACCCGAACCCGCGCCAAATATCCTGCGGGTGCTGGTGGAGGCCGATGAAGATATGACCGGCTTGAAGGGACCGACCTCGGTCAACGTCCGCGTGCCGCTGCAGTTGCTGCGTGCCGGGGTACGGCTTGCGGCGCTCATTCCGCAGCAGGCCCACAATCAGCTTGACCAGGCTCTCAGCAGCCATGGCGTGCCGTTAACCTTGTCGCAGATCAAGCCGGAAAATCTCGAGGAGCTGATCGATCACCTTGAAGATCTGACCGTCGATGTGGACGGTAAAGACGGCAATAAGACCAGGGTGCGCGTGTTCAGCGAGTGAGACCTGCCGGTCTTCAGCCTCCATCGTTCGATGGATGGTTTCTGAGCGGTTGGGTGGATAGACTGCCTTCCATGGCAATCCCCACCGAACCGATCGGCAGCATTCCCAGGCCTGCAGAGCTGCTTCGCGCAATCGAGGCAAATGCAGTTGGCCAGGCTTCAAGCGAAGCACTTGAAAAGGCTTACGACGATGCCGTGCGAGACACGGTGCAGCGCTTTGAGGCAACGGGCTCGCCGGTCATTACGGATGGAGAACAGCGCAAGTCGAGCTTTGCTACCTATCCTCTGGAGGGGCTGACGAACCTTGCTCCCGATGGAGTCGTCATCCCCTTCAAGGACGGACATACGCGTCAGCTTCCCCGCTTGACCCGAGGACCATTTCGCTACGGCAAATATGCCGGGGAGTACGTACGACAAGCCCAGCCAGTCGCGCACCGGCCACTGAAGCAGGCGGTCATCTCGGCCTCGGCGCTGAGCCTGCTTTATCCTGCCGAGGGGATTCGGGCCTATCCGCGCGAACAATTTATCCAGGACCTGATCGCGGAAGCTGTTGCCGACATAACCTCAGCCCTGAAAGCGGGAGCGGAATGCGTGCAGATCGACTTCACGGAGGCGCGTCTTTCGTTGAAGCTCGACACCAGCGGAGGGCTCCTCAAGAGCTTTGTCAATTTGAACAACCAGGTGCTGGATCGCTTCTCTGACTTCGATAGGGCACGTATCGGCGTCCATGTCTGTCCTGGAGGCGATCACGACTCGACCCACTCCGCCGACGTGGACTATGCGGGTTTGCTGCCGGCTCTGTTCGCCATGAATGCGGGGCGGTTCTACCTGCAACTCGCCAGCGAGGCGGATCGCCCGCGGGTGCTGCGCCGAATCGCAGAATTGATTGGCGGTAGTCAGCGCGTGTTCGTAGGTGTGATTGATCCAATCTCGCCGGAGGTCGAAACCTCGGAGCAAGTGCGGGAGCGCGTGATGGAAGCCGCGTCCTTCTTGCCACTCGATCGACTGGGAACCACAGACGATTGCGGCTTTTCCCCTTTTGCCGACGATGTTTCGACGGCGCGCGACGTAGCTTTCGCGAAAATCGGCGCGCGCGTTGAAGGAACGGCGATGGCGGCGACGCTACTCGGCATGTAATGTGTTTCCGGCTATCCCCGGCGCAGGGGCTTCTGCATTGGAACGACCTGCACGGTGACATCGCGCACTTCGGCGAGGAAGCGATTCAGAACCGAGCCTCGCAGCAGAATGTCGAAGCGTGAGCGGATCGGCTGTCCAAAGATGACGTGCGAGATGCTTTCCTGCTGCGCAAACCGGATCAGCGCGTCCGCAACATTTTTCTCATTCAGGGTCACCACCTGCGCGCCGAGGTCGCGGGCCATGCGGCGATACTCCTCGATTCGCTGAAAGGCCTCCGGATCTCCGTGGCCCTTGTCCTCGTCGGGCCGGTTCACGTAGACGGCGTACCAGTTCGTCGCCAGGCGACCGGCTACGCGCGCGCCCACGCGGATCAGACGTTCGGTTCCGGGCCGCGTGCTCAGGCAGACCATTACCTTGTCGGGAATGGGCGCCTGTTCAAGGCCCTGGGTGCGACGGTAGTCCGAGGCGCGCTTGCTCACCTGCTCAGCCGTGGCGCGCAACGCGAGCTCGCGCAGCAGGTTCAGATTGCCTTTGCGGAAGAAGTTGGCCAGCGACTGCTCCACCTTCTCCGCAGCATAGATCTTTGCCCTCGCGCAGGCGGGAGCGCAGCTCCTCCACAGTGATGTCGACGTTGATGACTTCGTCGGCGCGCTTGAAGAAGCTGTCGGGAACAGTTTCGCGAATGACGGTGTTCGCCGAGCGATTGACGGCGTCGTTCAGCGTTTCGAGGTGTTGAATATTGACCGCAGTCCACACGTCGATGCCCGCGTCGAGCAGTTCAAACACATCTTCGTAGCGCTTGCGGTTCTTGCTGCCGGGAACGTTGGTGTGCGCCAGCTCGTCGACGACCACGATCTGCGGATGCCGCGCGAGAATCGCGTCGACGTCCATCTCTTTCAGGTCGACTCCGCGATAGGGAATCACGCGCAGCGGAACGATTTCGAGATCGCGAATCTGGTCGGCGGTCTCCTGGCGGCCGTGTGTTTCCACCAGCCCGATCACTACGTCGACCCCCTGCTTACGCTTCAGCAGGGCATCATTCAGCATGTGGTAGGTTTTGCCGACGCCGGGTGCGGCGCCGAGATAGATGCGCAGCCGGGCGGGTTCCTGCTGCCGTTCGAGCTGGATTTCAGCCATCTAGCCTACCTCGACTGGGTGTTGAATCGCCTCTGCAACGGCGACCGGCAGCGTGAAACGGAAGGTTGTGCCGTGCCCGATCCGGCTCTCGACGGCGATCTGGCCGCCGAGAGACTCGACCAGACGCCGCACCAGCGCGAGGCCCATGCCAGTACCGCTCTCAGAGAACGGATTGAAGCGATCGAAGATGGTGCTCAGGCGGTCGGCTTCAATGCCGCGCCCGCTGTCGCGCACCGTGAATTGCACGTAGTTCTTGATTTCCTCGGCTGCCAGCAGAATCTCACCGTCGGGTGGCGTATAGCGCAGAGCGTTTGCAACCAGGTTGTCGAGGATGGAGCGAACCGCACGGCGATCGGCCATGACGAACGACAGATCGGCGAAGGCGCTGACTTCGATGCGCACCTGCTTTGTCTGCGGCTTCATCGATGTAGCGGTTGCGCGCCTCATCCAGCAGCGGCAAGGGCCGCAGACGCTCCAGATTGCAACTCGCGCTTGCCGGTGTCGAGTTCGGCCACCTCGATCAGGTCGGACATCAGGTCGCTCAGTTTTTCCGCTTCGTTGCTGGCCTCCACGACCAGTTCGGTCTGCAGCGGCAGCAACTCGCCTCCATATCCGTGTCTCAGCGCGTACAGGCCACGCCGCAGCTGCAAGAGCGGATCGCGCAATTTCTTGCTGGCCACCGAGATGAACTGCGTCTTGAAGCGATCGGTGTCCTGCAGGGTGGTCACGTCTTCAAGGGTTGTCACCGTGCCCAGCAGGCGACCATCGGAGTCGCGCATGGGCGTGGTGCGCAGGCGATAGCTGCGCGACTGCTTGCCGATCCGCATGGGCAGCATGGCGGCCTCGCCTTCGGCTGCAACGGGTTTCTGCATGGAGATGGCATCGCGGATCGCGCTCAGAATCTTGTCGCCGCCGGGCGTGTTGGTAAGCGCCAGACGGTCGCTCGCAGCTTCACCCAGCACATCCGCGGCAGCCTGATTCAGCTTGAGGATGTGGCCCTTGGCATCGGTGACAATGATGGGCTCGAAGATGGATTGCAGCACGGCGTCGGAGAGCTGGAACTCCATCTGCCGGCGGCCGGCCTCGCTGTCGCGAAGCTCGCGTAGGCGCACGGCGATGCGATTCAGTTCGGCTGCAATTACACCGAGGCTGTCGTGCCCGCCCCACTCCACGCGATGTTCAAGGTTGCCTTGCGCGATCTTGCGGGCATCGTTGGCCAGCATCCGGATGGGATGCAGTACCAGCATGACGGTCGCCACCTCAACCAGAACAAGGGAGATGAGCAGCGCGATGGCGAGATGCAACTGCCCGGCTGCGGCCAATGCACGATGGGTCGCGGCCACGAGCCACACGCCGAGGGCGGCGATCACGACACAGCCGAGAATCAACCTCTGCGTAAGATTCAGCATCTTTCAGGCACCGCGCCGGAGAAAGCCACACTTTCATTCTGGCGCACTGACCCTCAAGGCGCAAAACTACTGTGAAGATTCGCTGTTGATTACCGGGAACTTCAGGGGATGCGGCAGACCGAGTTGCTTCAATTGCCGAGGGCTACCTGTGCTGGAATCGCGTTCTCAGAAGCGGGCATTCGGCAGACCGAATACGCTCTTTGCTGGTACGGGCAATCTAATTCCTGTCGGAGCATCTCCGTGAATTACAGTCCAGGTAACCTCGGGATACTCCCGCTGAAGTTGACGAAATTGCGCAATAGAAAAGTGATTCAAACCGTAGAGTGGCGCTACTCATCTGCTTCCATTCGTCGGCCAGGGCCGGAAACAACGACACCACGCCACTGTCTTTGTAGTAGTCCGCCAGCGACGAACGTGCGGAAATGGCCCGGAAACCATGCACATCGCTCAAGCTCTCCTTGAAGTAGTGTGAATCCACGGCGAAAACCGCATCCGCCGGTGTATTCTGACGGATCCAAAGCAGGGTGTTGACCCAGGAATTGCTGCTGGTTTTTGCGGGCAGCTCAATCTGAGGACTGTTGGGATAGGTTTGTCGAGCTACCAGAAACATTCCGACAGCGAGCGGAACGAAAAATGCAACCGGCACCCATTTGCGCGATTGACCCAGGTATTCCCCTGCGACTCCGGCTAGAAGAAGGACAAAGATGAATGTGATGAGGTGGAACGAACGAAGCGGTTGCAGGCGAACGAACATCTCAAATTCGGGAGACGAACTAAGCAGAACGGCGGCCGCAATGGAGAGCAATCCGAAGGGGATGAGCGCAAGACTGATCCGTTGAAATCCTGAGCGTGTGCCACGCACATTGCCGCGCCAGAACCAGGCCAGAATTGCCAGCGGGGCCAGCATGCCCAGCCAGTGATACCAGGTCCAGTTGTAGAGGAAGAAGTAGTCGCGCGAGTAGAGCGCTTCGCGATAAGCGCCGCTTGCGTGAGCGAGATGAAATCCCGAAGGGAGCACTCCTACGACTGAGGGCAGCGCGGGTATAGGCTCGAGCACAGCCCGCTTGCTTCGGTCCGCAATCCACATGACTCCGATCAAGAACAGAAGGTATACCAGCATCTGTGGGTGGATCAAGGCGGTGAGAAGCATCGCGATAACGACGCGGGAGAAGCGGCATTCGAGGGCGCTAGCCAGTGTGAAAAGCGTTAACGGAGTGGAAAATGAGCGTGCCGAAATGTAAGGATCAATCAGTAGCAGTCCGGTATTCGTCGCCGGCATAGTCAACACCGCGGTCATGACCAGCATTGCGGTCCAATGCGCGCGGGGCGCGTGAAAGCACGCTGTGACGAGAAGCCAGCATGAAGCGAGCGTTGCAAAAAGGCTCACGACGTACCAGCAGAGAAGCGTCCAATCGAGCGACATGTGGGTAAGTTGTGCTGTCCATGCCAGGATCGATCCAAAGAGAGAAAGATGCCCGTGGGATAAGAAGAACTCCGGAGCGAAAGGGTAGAGACTCGGTTGCAGCAGTTTTCTCGCCGCCGGGACGTATATCTCGGCATCTTCAACGCCGCAATGGTATCCGTGAATCAGCAGCGCCGCCGCTGTGAGGCCTAGAATCCGAAGGACCGGCAGGCGACCGGCCGGGGTTTGGCTCATTCAATCTCCTGACCAGTAAGCCGGTACGGCCACCTTTGAGGCTTCATTTTCATATAGAAAGCGGCCACTGGCAGAGGGAAGGAACCGAATTCAACCGTCAAAGTTTCGTATAAGTTAAGGCTGCAACAGCAAGCCGCTGAATCGTCGGTCATCATTCCTGCTGCACAACCTTATCAGGGCTTTATGAGAGCTTTCCTTCTATATTACGACGGCCGGCAGGGTATGTTGTGAGCCATTCCTAGGGAATTTCGCACACTGACAAACTCTGGTTATGCCACTTACATTCCAGCCCATCCGGCTGCTGCGGATATTGGACCATCACCCAGTCAACCCCCAAATCTCTCTTCAGCCGCTCGAAATCTGCAAGCTTGAAATCCTGCCAACCGGCGGTCGCGTCCACCTGCCTCTCCCATGCCGGGCCGAGTTCGGGAACCTGGGTCACGACAGATGGATCCTTCACCATATCGGCCAGTTGGCTGCGCTCAGCCAGCGCGCGAAAGCTGTGATAATCCTCGCCCGGCGCCGCGAGATAATTCGGATCCATCGCAAAGTAAGCGTCGATGGGGGTGTTCTCGCGAATCCAGGCGAACGACTGCAGCCATGGATTGGTCGATTGTCTTCCAGGCATTTCGAGGTGCTCGCTGCTGCTGAAGAGAGCGCGTTGCGAGGCGAACATGCCGGCGTTGATGATGACAAGGAAAACTGCCCAGCGCCAGGTACTGGACTTCAGCAGATACTTGCCCAGCAGACACCCGCCCACCAGCGCCATGAAGCAATAAATGAGATGCAGAAAGCGCATCGGCTGCATGGGCGTGAGCCGCACCAGCGCGGGTGACTTCAGGACGATCATGGCCACGGCCTGCTGGAACACGCCGTAGGAGAAGATCGCGAGGGCAAAGCGCGCCAGCATGGTCTCGCCTCGCTTGAGCGCGACGCGCCACAGCAGCCAGAACAGGAACAGCGGCCCGAGCGCCCCTAGCCACTCATACCAGGTCCAGCTGTAAAGGAAGTAGTAGCTGCGGGTTTGCAGGGCTCGGTGCCAGATGGGGGTGGGAGATTCAAAGATCCAGCCAAGCGGAACGACTGCGGCCAGAGAGTCGCGCAGCGAGCGCAGCCAGACGTGAACCGGCTCCAGCATCGCCATGGACAGGAAGAAGCAGAACGAAATGCCCAGCGCCGCCATGATGGGGTGCAGCACGAAGGAAAGCAGGAGCAGTGGAACAGCCTGCCATCGTTTGCCTGCCAGAATTCGGGAAACCGCCAAGAGCACAAGCGCGGTGGCGACGTTGCGCGGGTGCAGATGCTGATCGGCAAGGTAAAGGGCCGTGCCCGCCACTGGCAAAGTCATCATTGCTGCGGTAAGCGCAACTCCGGCCCACTGGGCGCGTTCGTCGTCGAACAGGACTCGCGCAATGCTCCAGCACCCCAGAATGATGAGGAGGATAGAGACAAACTGGAACAGCAGTTCTGCCCCCGACACGGGAATGTGCGTGAAGCGGATAAACTCAGCGACCCACTTGTCGAAGAGTGTCGCCTGTAACTGGACACGGAAGAAAGCTGCATCGTGCGGATAGAGCGCCGGATTCAAGTCACTTTTGACCGCCGTCAGGTATACACCATCATCTTCGAGTCCAGGGTGATAACCCATCATCGCCGATCGCCAGTAGGGAAAAGACGACGATCAGCAGGAAACTGCGATTACGAAGTTTCAACAAGTATCTCAGCTGGCTCAATCCGTTCACTTTATTGGCAGGCAGACGGCCTCCGATTTCTCCCGGCCAAATCCCTAATTAGCATGGTAAGACCCGAGGAAAGACCATCTTCGGGCGTACTGATTCACAATTTCAGCGAATATCCCGGTGACGAGACTCGAAAGAGGCCTTGGCTCAAGCGATCTCAACATTTTCGCTCCGAATCTCGTACCACGGTATCGCGCTTCTTCCGTCTCTACTCATTAGGCAACTGAAAGCATGGTTTCAGACATCCGATGACCTTTTCCCGTTAGCTGACGACCGCCGACTCATGATCGTGCGAACGAGAGCAGATTCTACGTCCAGCTTTTTGGGGCAAAGCTCGCCCTCGCCATTCCAACTCTGTGCGAGGCCGCCAACATTCCTCCGCTGCTTGATCGTGTTCGCGCCGCCTCGATCCGCTCAACTTCGACTACGAAATCCTGATCGTCGATGACGACAGTTGTGACGGCACAGCAGAAATCGTCTCCGCCATCGCAGAGCAGGATCCGCGCGTGCGCCTTTTGGTGCGCAAGGGCCAGCGAGGTCTCTCGGGCGCAGTCCTTCATGGCTGGGAAAATACCGATGCTTCGATCGTCGGCGTCATGGATGCTGACTTGCAGCATCCCCCGGAGTTGCTGCCGGAACTCACGGCCGCGATGTTCTCGGGGTGCGATCTCGTGATCGGCAGTCGCTACACGCCAGGCGGCGGCCTGGGGCAGTGGAACCCCTTACGCAAGTTGCTCTCAGCGGCCGCCGTGTGGGCCACGTGGCCCATTCAGCGCGTTGGTCTTCGCGCCAAGGACCCTATGTCGGGCTTTTTCTTTGTCCGTCGCGATTGCCTGGTTGACATCCCGTTTCAGCAGTCCGGTTTCAAGTTGCTGCTCGAAATCCTCGTCCGCGCGCGAATCTCATCGGTTCGCGAAGTTCCATTCGAATTTGGACAGCGATATCGGGGCGCGAGCAAGGCCAATATGAAGGTCGCCCTCGATTACGGCCGCCTGCTTGCCCGGCTCTATCGGACCAGATTCGGCCTCCGGCGCGCCGTTCCGGTCAGTTCTTTCGATTGATGCGATCCCGTTCTGCGGCGACTCACAGCGCGGGCAGCGCCAGCGCATCACCAGGAATCCCACGACACCGAGAAAGAACACCAGCGCCATGCGAATGCCGGGCTCGCGATTGACCTCGGGCACCAGGTCGCTCGCACCAACATAGAGTGCAACGCCGGCTGAGACCGGCAAGCCGTAGGGCATCCACTTGGCACCAAGTTCAATCACCAGAACGCCGAGGATTGTTGCGGCCGCGAGCATCACTGCCGAATAGAATGCCGCAGTCCGGCTGCGTCCGCTGGCCAGCATCACCGAGGCCATGGTGAATCCCTCGGGCGCCTTGTGCAGAAACACCGCCAGAAAGATCAGCCAGCCGAGGGCGCTGTTCACCACGAATCCCGAACCAATCGCCACGCCGTCGAAGAGCGCATGCACGCTCAATCCGCCCAGCACCGAGTATCCGGTCCGCGCCGAAACGAACTCGTCGTGATGCGTCTCTTCGCCGTAGTGGAAATGCGAATTGATGGTGTGCTCAAGCAGGTGCACTGCGCAGTAGCCGATCATGATGAGCATCGGGCCCATCACCGGATTGAGCTTGAGGCTCTCCGGAGTCATCTCGAGCAGGGCGACTGCCATCAGGAAGCCCGCGCCCAGCGCGACGAAATAGCGCAGGTAGCGCTCCACGCCGCGAGCCCGCACCAGCACCAGTCCGCCGGCGACATCCGCAAGCGCGGCCAGTACGCCAAGGGCCACCGAGAGTTTGAGCATTCTTGCTTACCTTACCCGCTTAGCTTACCCGCTGTGCCGGATGTGCATTACATCGCCATCCTGCACCACGTACTCTTTGCCCTCAAGACGCAGCGTACCCAGCGCGCGCGCATTCGCTTCGCTGCCGGCCGCGAGCAGGTTGTCCCACCGGATCGTTTCAGCGCGAATGAAGTGATGTTCGAGATCGGAGTGAATCGCACCGGCCCCCTGCGGAGCCTTCGACCCCGCCGGAATTGTCCATGCGCGGCACTCATCTTCGCCGGCGGTAAAGAAGCTGATCAGCCCCAGCAGTTCATAGCTCTTGCGGATCAGCCGCACGAGGCCGCTTTCGTGCAGGCCATAGCTGGAGAGGAATTCCGCGGCCTCAGCCTCATCCATCTCCGCCAGTTCCGCTTCGACTTTGCCGCAGATTGCCGTTGCTCCCGGCGTTGGGGCGATGGGCAACTTCGGTTAGCTTGTAGCGCTCCACCGCGGCGTTCAGATCGTCGCCAAGCGTCGTGCTCTCGCCGATATTAACTGCATACAAAACAGGCTTTTGCGAGAGGAACATGAATCCTTTGATGAGCTTCTTTTCTTCTGCGCGTCATCTCCAGTTCGCGAATCGGCTGCTCTTTTTCGAGCGCTTCTTTTGAGCGCAAAAGCAGAGCCTGCTCGCGCTCCAGTTCGCTGGTGCGGCCCTTCTTCAAATCTTTTTCGAGGCGCTCAAGCCGCTTTTCCACTTGCGTCAAATCGCTGATCATCAGGTCGAATTCGACGTTCTTCACATCGCGCAGGGGATCGATCGGACCGACGTGCGGAATCGAATCGTCTTCGAAAGCGCGCAGCACATGAATCAGCGCGTCAACGTTGCGCAGGCTGGTCAGGAATGCCGTCTCCTTCAGTGCCTCCTGCCCGATGGCCGCCACGTCGACGTATTCCACGGTCGCGTGCGTGGTCTTCTTCGGAGAGTAGAGGGCGGAAAGCTTGTCGAGTCGATCGTCGGGAACCTTCGCGACGCCGATGTGCGCTTCACGTGGATTCGAATAGCCGCGATCTTCGAGCTTGGCCTTGGTAAGAATCTTGAATAATGATGTCTTGCCCACCTGCGGCAGGCCGATAATGCCAGTTTTCATGTGATTCCGATGGCGCCCCTGCACGATACTTTGCGCGCTTCAGGGCCTCTACGATGATACAAGAGCGGAAAGCAGGGAATTGGGACGGTAGTGTGGGAACAGAGAATAGGAATCAGGGATCGGAGAACAGAGAGTCGTCGTCAAGCGTATCTGTCCGGCTGAAGGAAGATAAAGTATTCAGTTGCGCCGCTTCACAAAGCGAAGAGCCGAGAACTCGGCCGAAACAGCCGCGATCTTTGTGTCGACGATGCACGTGGCCAATGCCGTCTCTCGCACCTGGTTTTCATTTAGCGGATGTCCCGGGCCTTTGCGATAGATGAACCAGATGGGGACTCCGGTCTGGAGTTGATCTGCAGCCTTTTTCAGGGCACGGTTTAGATCGGCGGCGTATCCACGCGGGCCACAATCAGATCGCCTTTTCGCTGCGAGACGTCTTTCGCCTCGGCAAGTGCGCCTTTCAACGCCGAGTCATCCACCGGCCCGATCATGCGAACTGTCGTTTCCGGCGTGATGCCAAGTTTCTTCGCGAGAGTTGGCGGAGGCTTCAAAAGCGCTTCGGCCCACTTCGCCGCCATCCCGCTGCCAAGTTCCAGTGCGACTGATTCGCCCTCGAACGTAAACCGAAGCCAGGTCCCCTTCGGCTCTCACGTGTTTCATTTTTGCGAAGGGAACTTTGCGCCGCATCTCTCCGCGCAGTATTAACTCCGGCGGCTCGATGAGCGCCTTCACTGAGGTCTTCTCCCCGTTCCATAGGCATGCGCAAATCGCTTCACGCCCCATGCAAACTCCTACGCGCGCGTTGACTCCGCCCGCGCCACCAGCACGACCGTCGCGATGCCCAACAGCAGGATTGCCTCTTCGACGTGTTCGCTGCGATTGTGCAGCATATTGAAGTGCACCGTTGTCGGGTTGGTGCTGTCGCGCAGTGTCGATAGCTCCGCCGGCCGCAGCGCGGTCGCGCTCCATCGCTGGAATGATTACGTACTGCGAGTACGCCGTGCAGGCCAGCATCAGGACGAACCAGCACCATGGGCGCAAGCACCGAATGCGGCTTGTAGATGTTCCAGGCCGGAGCAAGAGCCATCAGCGCCAGCAACACGAGTCCGCTAACGATTCCCATGCCGTGCAGGATCCGCAGCAGTTCCCCGACGATCGAACCGGCCGTGTGGGTGGCGCCCGGAAGAGAGCCGAACGTAACCGCAGCAACAACGGGGAAGAAAATCTCTGCGCCAAGCCAGACAATGAGAGCGAGATAAAGCAGCGTGCGAAGAACGGTCTTCATCTCGGAAGAATACAAGGAGGGGGAAAGAACAGGGAATAGGGAGTAGGGAATAGGAAGTCGGGAAAGAGATAGCGCCCGCCCATCGATGATGAGCGAGCGCCAGATTTTGAAATCGTGCGGGTCTAGTTGTGCTTCAGCGCGCGCTTCAAGACGATCTCAAGCGCTGCCTTGGTTTCCGCGTATTCGGCCGGTGATACTACACCGGTCAGCTTTTCACTCTCCAGCGCGAAAAGTTCATCCTTCAGCACACTGAGGAGCGCGCCGTTCTTCGAAGCGGGAGATGCCGCGTTCGAGGCAGAGTATACCGGCGTTGCCGCCACACTCGGGTCTGGCACTTGCGCTACCGGCACACCCGGCCGCTCCGGCGGGCTTGCGCAGCAGGAAAGCTGCGGCGACTACGAAGACCAGCGCCAGTCCACCGAGAATCCACCACTTGTATTTGCTCAGCGGATCGGGCGTGTTGATGGGCTCGCCGATTCCGCCGCCGGGCTGGCCGTTGCCAGGTGCAGCAGCCTCTGGACCGCCAGGACCTGCCGCGCCCTGATCCTCGCGCGGCATTGATCCCGTCCCGGAAACCGTAAACTCCAGTGCCTTGCCCGGCACGGCATTCTTCGCCACAAACGTCTGGATGTTCGGGTCCTGATTGATCGTCGCGAACACCGTGCCAGATCCTGGTTTGAACGTCATGCTCTTCGGCAGCAGCACTCCGACGCTTTGTGTGCTCAGCGACACCTGGGGACGAAACGTGAATGACCCGCTGTAGGGAATCGTGTAGCTGATGTTGAACTGCGTGTCCTTGTCGCCCTCATCCGGCTGGATTGGGAAGTTGAATGCATAGTGCCCCTTCGGTCCATTGGGCTGAAGTTTCAGCGTGGTTGGCAGGCTGCCTGTGCTGGGCCGCTGACCTTGCGCCGACTCTACGATTGCCTCCGCCGGTAGCGCGACTTCAAAGCTCTTCGGGCTCCACTGCGTGCGCGGCGGCATGCTGGTGTTGTGCACGAAGTAGCGCTCGATCACATGCAACTGGCCATTGGCGACTTCGAGTTCCAGCACGTCGGCTTCGATAAAGACGCCGTCCACCTTGGGCGCTACGTCGTACACGGCGATATCGGGTACAGCTCCGCTTTGCGGTGCATCCGCAAAGAACTCAGCGCCCTGGTGCGTCACCTTTACCAGCGCAGGCGCGTTGGTGGGCCGGTTGAGTGTGTAGTGTCCGCTTGCGTCTACGGTGGTATGCGCCACCTCGGTCATACCCGTCATGGGCTCAACCAGCACCACGGGGTCACCGCTGGCCGGCTTGCCTGTCGTCTTGTTTGTTACCGTTCCGGTCAACTGCGCGGCCTGCGCCAATGCGCCGGCAAAAAGAAAGCTCACAACGGCCGCATGCAAAAAAGTCTTCATCGATTTCATGATTTCTTCGGAGTCCTTGTCTTCTAATTCCTATGTGTGCTGCTGCAGATATTCCATCTCAGACAGCAACTGCGCCGTCTCATTTTCAAGTTGCGCGCGCTGCGCCAGAAAATCCTCTTCGGGATATTTCCCGGCGCGATATTCAAAGTTCAGATCGCGCAGATTTTCGTAGAGCTGTTCCTTGCGCTCCTCGAGATAATCGAGCCGCGTCTTCTGCCGCTGGCTTGCAAACGCATTCTCAGGCCAGAAGGTGTAGAGAAACAGCACCATCGCCATCAGACAGCCAAGGGCTAATCCAAGTGTTTCGCTCATCGCTCAATACCCTCCTTCGCTGCCGGTTTCGCGGCGAATCCGCTCGTGGATTGCATCCATCTCCGGCGTGCTGGCCGTCCGGACGGCTTCCTTCTTGCCTACTGACCAATGCCGCACCAGGAGAATCGTACCGAGAAGCGCAGCGGCAAACACTGCGAACGGCGCGATCCACGCCACCAGGTCGAAGCCATGCGTCGTTGGCGCAGCCAGCACAGTGGCGCCATACTTTGCCACGAAGCTGTCGAGGACCTGCTGGTCGGTCATACCCCCATTGATTGCGGTGCGCAACTCCGCCAACTGCACCGGCGAAGTAGGACAGCCCACGTGGTTGCACTCACCCAGAACCTGGCCGCAGCCGCAACTGCACATCATCTGGTGGTTCAGGTGTTCGTAGCGCGCGCCTGCATCGCTTGCTCCCAGTGAGAAGCAAACCGCGACAGCAAGCGCTCCGGCCTGAACGGCTCTTTTCCAATATTGCAAAGTCAACGGAGTTGGCATCTCAGTCGCCACCCTTCAAAACTGGTTCCGCATGAGCCGGTTGCGCAGCCGGTACGCGGAGCGCAGCAGTTGCCGGCGTCAGGCTCGGAACCAATGCCACAAACGTTCCCAGCACCATCAGCACCACACCTGCCCAGATCCAGCTCACAAGTGGATTCAGGAACGCCTTGATGATCGGCTGCCCGGTATCGGGATTCGTTCCTTCGTAGACCACGTACAAATCCCAGCTCGGCACCGAGTGCACCGCGACCATGGTCTGCGGCTGCTGGCTCGCCAGGTAGACGCGCTTCTCGGGCGCCATCTGGAACTGCTTCTTGCCATTTCTATAGACATCCAGCAGCGCATAGTCCGAGTTGTAGTTGGCATTCGAGTCCTGCGTGAACCCAACGCACTCCAGCGTGTAAGGGCCGACGCTCATCTTGTCGTGCAGGGCCAGTTCCTGTTCGGTGTTGCGATTGAAGGCCGCGCCAGCCAGCCCAATCACGACAATCACGACGCCGATGTGGATGATGTATCCGCCGTAGCGCCGCGTGTTGCGCCGGGTCAGCAGGTACATCGAGACGGCCAGGTTCTTGCCCGTCTGCCTTGCAATCACGCCGGCTCCACGGAAAAACTCAGACAGGATCGCTGCCATCACGCTGGCTGAAAGCGCAAACGCTATCATCGCGTAGAAATTGCCCGGATCGAAAGCGCCATCTTTCCACGGACGTACGCCCGCAGCGAAGCAGACGATCACCATTGCCCACAGCGCAATGCTCGGCACCACAAAGTTGCGACGAACAGCCCGCAGCGAAGTGGCGCGCCAAGGCAGAAGCGGTCCCACGCCGGTGAGGAAGAGCAGAAACAATCCGATCGGAATCGCGACCCGGTTATAGAACGGCGCGCCCACCGTAACCTTGCTACCCTCGACATATTCGCTCAGGATTGGGAACAACGTTCCCCACAGAATGACGAAGCACGCCGTCAGCAGCACAAGATTGTTGAACAGGAAGCTTGACTCGCGACTCACCAGCGACTCGAGGTGGTGTTCAGCCTGCAGGTGATTGCGCTGCAGGATGTAGGTAAAGATGCACACCGCGAGCACGATTCCCATGAAGACCATGAACCATGTGCCGATCGACGACTGCGCGAATGCATGCACCGAACTCACCAGTCCAGCGCGCGTCAGCAGCGTGCCAAGCAGCGTCAGCAGGAAGGTGGAGAAGATGAGCCAGACGTTCCAGCTCTTCATCATGCCCCTTCTTTTCCTGCATCATCACCGAGTGCAAAAACGCGGTACCGGTCAGCCACGGCATGAAGCTTGCGTTCTCAACCGGGTCCCAGCCCCAGTAGCCGCCCCAGCCAAGCACCGCATATGCCCAATGCATGCCGAGGAAGATGCCGCCAGTCAAAAATAGCCAGGTCACCATCGTCCAGGTGCGCGTGATCTTGATCCACTTTTCGCCGGGGTACCGCATCATCAACGCGCCGAGAGCGAAGGCAAACGGCACCGAGAATCCCACGTAGCCGAGGTAGAGCATCGGCGGGTGAATCACCATCTCCGGGTACTGGAGGAGGGGATTAAGTCCATTGCCATCCGCGGGAAGCGAGCCTTTGAGCAGCGCAAATGGCGGCGCCGCAAAGTTCACTACTGCCAGAAAGAAGACCTGCACACCTGCCAGGATCGTGCCGGCATAGGCGTAGAGCTTGACGTCAGTCTTGTGACGCAGCCGCAGCACAAACCCGTAGGTTGCCAGCAGCCAGCACCATAGCAGCAGCGAACCCTCCTGGCCGCTCCATAGCGCCGCGAACTTGTAGGCTGCCGAGGAGCGCACGGTTGGAGTGCTCCATGATGTAGGTGATCGAAAAATCGTTGGTGAAAACCGACCACACCAGCGCAAACGCCGCCGCCGTTACCGCTACAAACGCAGCAATTCCGGCCCGGCGAGCCGTATCGGCCAGCCGTTCTGGTGCAATCGGGGCGGGCTGGCCGGTCGCCAGCAGCCTCAGCGCCACCGCGCCGGCAAAGAGGTTATATGCCACCAGCGCTAAAGCGATGAGAAGAGAGAGACTTCCAAACGTTGCCATCAGAACTCCACTCTGATTCTCGCACTCAGGACTAATGCCCTTGGGGAATCTAACGAGGCTATTCTCAATCATTTTAGGCTTCTGACATGTGATTTGCCTCACACCACAGGTGGAGAGCACCGCCCGAGCAATCCGGTTTCCTGTGTTTCGTCTCACAGGCGCGATGTTGTCCGCAGCACGACGCGAATCATCGACTGTTCGTTTTTGGTCAGCGAGTTTCGATCCCGGACAAAAGTCGAGTTGCCGATCGCCACCCTGAAACTGAACTTACTTATAAATCAGTGACTTGAAGTTGGAGCGTTTTTGGCTGGCTACGTGCCCAGTTCCAAGCAGATCGTTCCTCGTACAGAGACCGGTCAAAGGAAACCATGTGAATTTCTTAATGTTCCGATCCATTGCTCGTGTTGTGGTTCCTGTTGGCGTAGTATCTGTTTCCGTCTTGGCGTCCCTGGCCAACGCCCAAGAAGGCATGCCTAATCCGATTGCAGCGCCGAATCCGCTGACGACGACGCTCTCCATTTTTCGCAGCAATATGCAGGACAAGATCATGAAGTCGGCGGAGGCGATGCCAGAGTCCAAGTACAGCTACCGGCCGACGAAGGACGTTCGCTCGTTTGCCGAGATCCTGAATCATGTTGCGGATATCTCTTACACCTTGTGTTCAAACGTCAAGGGCGAAGCGAAGCCCGTCTCGCCTACCGCGAAGGTTTCGAAGACCGAGATCATGGCCTACCTCAAAAGTTTGTTCGATTACTGCGACGGCGCGTACTCCGGGTTCACCGATGCGCACCTCAATGACCCGGCGGACTTTTGGGGCGCCAAGACGAACATAAGTCGGAAATCATGACGCCTTGCATTACGGCAATCTCGCCACGTATCTGCGCCTCAATGGCCTCGTGCCGTCCGGGGGCTGGTTTTGATGGCCCAGCAGTGCCCGTGTCCTACTAAGCGATTGTGCATATTGGTGTATTGCCGCCCACTCTTCCGTTACTCATGAGTAGGTCACACCATATCAACGGAAGGGTTGTCCGCTATTCGACCGGAACGTCCCGAGTGATGTCCGGCACCAGTTCATCCCGGCCGTCCTTGGCGGCCAGGTTCGGTAACTCGGAGGGTCCCTTCTGACCTGCCGGAACAGCACTAATGTATTGAAGTGTGCCCTTGCGTTTTTCAAAATCGGCGCGCGCGGACTCGCGCAGTTTCGCGTTGGTGAGCAGTTCAAATCCCGTGGCCGTCATGACCGCGCTCGCGGCGGTTGCAGCTCTCAGGCCAATGGACATTCCACCACAAGCTGTGGTCACCCAGGTATGCAACCCAATGCCAAGAGGTAACGTCGGCAACACGAAGGCACAAGTAGGGGTGTTCCAACTTACATCGCCAACATCCGTCGCTCCGCCCACGGTTTTCTCCTCTCCGACCAGAATCACTCTAGTCGCCATGCCTTTTTCGGGTACTTTCATGTTCGTTTGGCAGGCGCGGGCAAAACTCTGTTCCTCTTCCGTCCACTTCGGGACGCCGACTCTTTCCATATTGGCGTGGATGCTCGCAATCAGAGGGCTGTTCGGCAAGAGGTCCCACAAGCCGAAACGCACTTTGAACTTCGCCCGCGTCTCGGTGCCCATTGCGGCACCTTGAGCGAGTTGCCCGGCCCACCTCGTGACTGCCTCAACTCGAGGACGGTCCTTATCACGAATGGCAAGCTGTATTCTCGAATAGTCGCAAACGACGTTGGTAGCAGATCCAGCGACTTCGTAAATGTATTGAACACGAGTGGTGGATTCCAGGTGCTCGCGCATGAGATTCAATCCAATGGCGAACAACTCGGCCGCGTGGAGTGCGCTCCGGCCTTCCCAGGGAGCAATACCGGCATGGGCGGTTTTGCCGAAGAACTCCACTTCAATCTGATTCACCGCCGCTGTCCGGACCTGACCGACCAGCGCGAACGGCGCCGAGTGCCAAGCGAGAGCGGCGTCCAAGTCGCTAAAGAGACCGTCCCGCGCCATAAAGACCTTGACTCCCTCCTTCTCCTCCGCGGCACATCCGTAAACACGAAGAGTGCCGGTGATCGAATCCCGCTCCATCAATCGCTGCAGAGCAATCGCCGCACCTGTGCAGCCAGCGCCCAGCAGATTATGTCCACAGCCATGTCCGTTGGTATTTCTGTTGGCTCGTGGCATCTGCTGAGGAAGCGGCTCATTGCCCAGATCAGGCAGGGCATCGTATTCCGGCAGAAAGCCAATTTTCGCGCCGCCCTCTCCCAGGCTCCATTCAGCTATGAAGGCCGCAGGATAGCCGCACGTCCCCATACTGGTCAGCTTGAAGCCGGCTGACTCCAATTCACGGATGTGAATTCGGGCAGAATTGAATTCCGCTTGCGAGAGTTCGGCCTCATTCCAGACTTCGAGGCCAATGCGCTCGATGACCGGCCTGGTTTTCTCAGTAACGTCCATGATGGAGGCGAAGAAACTGTCTTTGCTGGGTTGCATTTGCCTCTCCATCTGCCGGTCGTGAAATTTCGTAGTGTCACTACTTCGATGGCCATGATCCATTCAATGCTGGAGATGTCAGGCATCTTCCGAAGCGTTGCCTTGACAGTGAGAAAACCTGAGTTGATCCTCAGTAAAACTCCGTCTCGTCTCTTTTGATCCATGACAAGTTGTGCTCGGGATGACAGATTTGGAGGTGGGGGAGATGTTGATATGTTCGCCGTTTATGTGAACCGCAAACTGCGAACTGTCTCTATCCGAAGAGAGCAGTGATGATGTGGTTTACGGCGAAGGCGGCGCCGTAGGCGAGGGCCAGCATGTAGACGAACTGGATGGCCGGCCACTTCCAGCTATTGGTCTCGCGGCGAACCACGGCCATGGTGGAGGTGCACTGCATGGCGAAGGCGAAGAAGATCATCAGCGCCAGCGCGCCGCCGAGGGTCATGTCGTGGTGCAGGGCGGTTTGCAGGTGCATCGACTGCGTGTCGGGATCGGCGCCGTAGAGCGTGCCCATGGTGCTGACCATGACTTCGCGCGCGAGCACGCTGGAGATGCAGGCCGATGCCGATCTTCCAGTTGAAGCCGAGCGGAGCAATGGCCGGCTCGATGAAGTGGCCGAGTCGGCCGATGACGCTGTCGGCGAGTTCGGGCGCGGTGTAGTGCGCCGTTGTGCAAGTGGCACCGGCAGAATGTGCGCGAGCACCCAGAGCGCCAGCGTTACGCAGAGGATGATGGTGCCGGCCTGGCGCAGGAAGACGCGGGCGCGATCCACCAGGCGCAGGCCAGCGAGCGGAGCGTGGGCATGCGGTACTGCGGCAGCTCGAGAATGAAGGGCGTTTCGCTGGATTTGAGAATGGAGCTTTTGAGCAGGCGCGCGGTGGTCATCGCGGCGACGAATCCGGCGAGGTAAAGGCCGAGCATGACGATGGTGCGCAGGCCGAGGAATCCGTGCAGGAAGGAGATGTTGGGAATGAAGGCGGCGATGAGCAGCAGGTAGACCGGCAGGCGCGCCGAGCAGGTCATGAACGGCGTGACGAGGATGGTGGCCAGGCGGTCGCGCTTGTTCTCAATGGTGCGCGTGGCCATGATGGCGGGAACGGCGCAGGCGTAGGCCGAGAGCAGCGGGATGAAGGCTTTGCCGTTGAGGCCGATGGTGCGCATCACGCGATCGGCGATCAGCGCGGCGCGGGCCAGGTAGCCGGAGTCTTCGAGGACTCCGATGAAAAGAAAGAGCAGCAGGATCTGGGGCAGGAAAACGAGCACCGACGAGATGCCCTTCCATACGCCGTCGAGCAGCAGCGACTGCAGCCAGCCTGCGGGAAGCAGCGGTCGGACCAGCGAACCGCATGCGTGCGAGCAGGTCGCCGAAGCCGTCGGAGAGCGGCTGGCCGATGGAGAAGACGACTTCAAAGACGCCGATGACGACGACAAGAAACAGCAGCGGACCCCAGACGCGATGCAGCAGAACGTTGTCGATCTTGCGGCTGTTTTCGGCCGAGAGCGGAGCGCGATAGCCGGTGCGGCGGCTTACCTGCGCGGCCCAGGTGTGCGTGCTGGCGGCGTTGCCGAGCACAGGAAGCGCAAGGGGTCTGCTGCGGTGCATCGTTCGAGGCGTGCTGATTCAGGAACAGCGGCACGGCCTCGAGGCCGGTGCCATGCACGGCGCTGATCAGCGCAACCGGCGCGCCGAGTTCCTTGGCGAGCTTGAGCGGATCGATCTCGCCGCCGCGCGACTCCATCAGGTCGCTCATGTTCAGCAGGACAAGCGTGGGCAGTCCGAGGGCAAGCACGGGAGCGGCGAGCATCAACTGGCGCGTGAGGTGCAGCGAATCGAGAACGAGCAGAACGGCATCGGGCTTCGGCGTGCCGGGCATGCGGCCCTTGAGCACGTCTACGGCAACGCGCGCATCTTCAGAGTACGGAGTGAGCGAATAGATGCCGGGCAGATCGATCAGCGTCAGGTCGTCGCGGCCTACGCCGGCCATCAGCCCCATGCGCTGCTCAACGGTGACGCCGGGATAGTTGGCGACTTTCTGGCGCAGACCGGTCAGACGATTGAAAAGTGTGGATTTGCCGGAGTTGGGTGGTCCGATGAGAACAACGGTGCTGAGACTGCCGGAAACAGGTGAAAGGGAAGCTTCAAATGCCGGGGTCTCGCAGCAGGCATTCATCTGGCAGCCCCGGCAAACTCGTGGATTTCCGGCGTGTTCTGCGGCTCAGAGGATTCTTCGATCTTTGCCAACTCAGCGTCAATCTCGCTTTGCGCAGCGTCCGTCGTACTGCGAACGTGAATGGCATCTGCGGTTTCGCGGCGAAGAGCGATCTCCATGCCATCGACACCGTAGACGGTGGGATCGCCCGCTGGGGCGCGGCGCAACGCAGTGACGAGCGCATCGGGAACGAATCCCATGTGCATCAGGTAGTTCTGTACGGAGTCAGGAAGATCGAGGGCGACCAGGGTTGCCGTTTCTCCGATGCGCAAATCCGTCAGCACACTCACTTGCCGAACCCCCGTAGGTTGCCGAAAGGGCAGCACCCTGAAACTACGACCGGAATGGTCTGAGTTCAGTATACGACCAATTTGGTCGGAATCGCAAACGCTACCTGGGGTTGCAGTTTTTCCAGGGAATACCATGGCTTGACCTCCCTCAAAGCAGGCTTGGACATCTCGTCTCTGTCTGCCTTATCGACCCCTTTTAGAACCTGCTTCATTGCTTGTTGAATTGTGACTATTCTTACTCGTAAAGCAGGCTCGAAGATGTGATTTAAGTCACTGGATTAGCGCCGAATTTGGAGGGGTTGAGGTCGGCGGCAGGAGGGAAACGGCATGAATGCAAGCGAGTTCCGCGAAAGCACGAGGGAGCAGTTTCCGCCAGAGGGTCTGACGGCGCCACTTGCAGCTTTGTGGTGGGATGAAAAGGGTGACTGGGCGCAGGCGCACGGGCTGGTGGACGAGCTCGAATCGAAGGAAGGAATGGCGGTCCACGCCTACCTGCATCGCAAAGAGGGTTCGGCGACGAATGCGGATTACTGGTATGCGCGTGTCGGCCGCGAGTTTCACCGTCCGGAACTCGAAGATGAGTGGGAAGCGTTGGTTACGGGCTTGCCTGCCATAGATAAAGAGTCTTGCGGACAGGTGTGAGTGCGGCTAGACTCCTTCGCATGAGAATTTCCCCGGTCGTGAAACTCGCAAGTATTGTGCTGCTTGCGTTTGCTGCCATCGCCAGCCAGGCCCAGGATTGGGCGAAGGCGCGGCTTGATGCTTCTCCCCGCCACCACGAGTATGTCGCGCTCAAACACGATAACCGCACTATCCAGGCCTTCGTTGTCTACCCTGAGGTCAAAGACAAAGCGACGGTTGTCATTCTGATTCACGAGATATTCGGTCTTACCGACTGGGCGAAGGAGATGGCCGATGAACTCGCCGGGCAGGGGTTTATCGTTGTCGCGCCTGACTTGATCTCCGGTCTTGGACCCAACGGTGGCGGTTCGAGTGAATTTCCAAATCGGGATGCAGCGGTCAAAGCCGTGTCAGGACTCGATGCGACTGTCGTCACCGCTGATCTGGATGCGGCTGCGGATTATGCAAAGCACCTTCCTGCTGGAAACGGCAAGATTGCATCGGTTGGTTTCTGCTGGGGTGGAGGCAAATCGTTCGCTTTTGCCACGCACCGCAAGGATCTTTCCGCGGCCTTCGTCTTCTATGGACCTGGCCCGGCGGATGTTACATCGATCACGGCTCCCGTATACGGGTTTTATGGCGGGAACGATGCACGTATCGGCGCGACAATTCCCGACACTGTTGCGGCAATGAAGGCGGCGGGCAAACAGTTTGAGCCAGTTACATACGACGGAGCGGGGCACGGTTTCATGCGCGCTGGAGAGGATCCCACCGATACCAATCCGGCGAACAAGACTGCGCGTGAGCAGGGCTTTGCTCGCCTCGTGAAACTGCTGAAGGGGCTGTAGAGTACGTCTGCCGCGTTGAATGAGACGCAAGATAGGCGATCGTCTGCTTCTGATGGCGGGAACCGCAGGCTCAGCGTCCGAAGGGCATGATCTTCTGGCCGATCCAGAACTGGTTGCTGCGGCGTACGAGGAGGCCGGGCTTTCGGTTTGCGAGGCGCGCCTGCGCTTCCTGCCAGGGGCCGACGTAGCGCAGAGAGGCGGGGAGCTTTGCGTACAGACGCGGGAGGTTGCGTTGCGCTCGTTGCGCGGAGGCTTGCTCTGCGGGGCTGAACGCGAGAGCGAATTCATCGCGGAAGCGAGGAGGGAGCCATCCGGTTGTGAGTGCCTGGTAGCAGCGTGGAATATGAATCCACGAGCCTGCTCCGGTGATGATTCGCTGTGCCATGAAGCGAGAGCGATCGCTTACGCCGAGTGCGGAGGATGCGCACATGTCCGCTACATACGTTTCGAAAGAATTCCAGTCCGACGGAAGCGACTCGGGTGGAAGTCCGAAGAGCCCGGCGAGGATCTTTGACTCTGCGTAATACTCTGCAAGTTCGTCTGGGTTGAGCGGGGGCAGGACGCACTGATATGCGACGACGGCGCTCTCAATCAATGTGGCGTAAACCCAGAGCAATGCCGGAACCTGCAGCGCTTCGTAGCGGGAGTTTTGGGCGTATCCTGCGACCGCCGACGGAAGCTCGCCGGTGATCCTGGTGTGCATTTGGTAGAGCGAGCGCGCTGCGCGAAAAGCCTGTGGCGCGGTGCCGAAGATCATGGTGAAGACGACGCGAAATGTTCCGTGAAAACGTGCGACCGGTTTAGCAAGCAGCGAGGAATGCTGATCGAGTGCCACTGCTACCCATGGATGCGCGAGCTGCAGTAATGCAGCGCGACCGGCAGCGAGGAAAAGCGTCGACTCGCGATTAATGCGCCAGGTGATTGAGTCAGGGCCGAAGATGCCTTCGATCGGATTTGTTACGTGCCGTTCTGCAGCGGCAATGTGCGACTCGAGGTTGTCGCGTGTGACAGCGGTCGCGGAATCTCTTGTGAAGGAGGAGGCCATCGATCTGTTTAGATGATCGCTTGGCCTGTCACAGAACGCCAGCAACACTATACCAGCCGCAGAAAACCGTCGGTCGAGATTCGAGCACCGGGGAAGACCAGATCAAGATTGCTTGCCCCGATCGTCTTGCTCACGACCTCTCCCAGCACCTGCCGGTAATCGGTGGTCAGTGCCAGATCCCGTCCCTCGTTCAGCTGATCGTTATTGAGCCCCGGCCACTTTCCGTACACCTTGCCGCCCTTCACGTTTCCGCCCAGCACAAACATCGCGTTGGCGTGTCCGTGGTCCGTGCCGCCCGTGCCGTTCTCGCGCGCCGTTCGCCCAAACTCCGACATCGTCACCAGAGTGACATTTTCTGCATCGTCGCCCATGTCGCGCCAGAAGGCGGCAATGCTGTCGGAGAAGTCGCGCAGGCGAGCGGAAAGCTGCCCGTCCACGCTCCCCTGGTTCTGATGTGTGTCCCATCCGCCAATGTCAGTAAATGCAGCTTCAACGCCGAGGTTCGACTTCAACAGCTGCGCAATCTGTTTCATCCGATTGCCAAATTCCGAGTTTGGATAGTCTGCGCCAGCCGCCGGCTGATACTGCGCGGGATTTGCAGCGCGCAGCATCTTTACTGCTTCAAATGTCTCTTCGCCCGCCGCATGGAAGATATGGTCGCCGCTCGCGCCGTACATCGCTTCAAAAGCACTCGCCGCCGGCGATGGCGCCGGACCTCGTCCAGCCACCGCAAAGTTGTTCAGGTTGTTCAGCGCAATCGCCGGAACTTTGCCTGCCAGCGTCCGCGGCACTTCCGGTCCCAGTGCCAGCGCACGAAATGCCGTCTCCTGCCGTCGACGATTCTCATCCTCAGCTTGCAGTGCGCGATTCAGCCAGCCGTCCTCTGTGCTCTTGATCCCCGGCGTACCTGACTCCATGAAGTCCTGCGCGTCGAAATGCGAGCGCGACATATCCGGCGAGCCAGCCGCATGCACTATCGCCAGATGTCCCGCGTCATAGAGCGGCTTGAACGATGTCAGCGAAGGATGCAGACCGAAGAACCCATCAAGATCGATCACCTGGTTTTGCGGAATCGCGATGCTCGGCCGCATCGCATAGTAGTTCTTCTCGCGATAGGGAACTACGACGTTCAGCCCGTCAGCCGCGCCACGCTGGAAGATGACCACCATCCGGCGATTGGGAGCACTCGCTGTCTCCGCCAGCACAGAACGCACCAGAAAACCGGGAAGAGCCGTCGTTCCGGCAACAGCAAGCGCCCCGCGGTGAAGAAAGAATCGCCGGCTGATTGGATTCATCTGCATTGACCTGCCTCCTCGCTAACGCCGCTGAAATTCCGGAGAACCGAGCAGCAATCCGGCCAGCACCTGATCCTGTCGTTCTGCTTCCGTCACTGCCCGCGCGCGATACTTCTGGCGCTCTGTTGTTGCTACCGGCAGAGCCGCTGCGTCGTTCTGATTCTGATTTCTTTGCTGCTCAAACTGCTGGAGGACCGCCGCCCGCGTAGAATCGCTCACCCCACCTGTGACCAGCAGCGCCTCAAGCCGTGACTCCTCCACCTGCGGGTCGGGCGCGGTCGGGCTGGCCTCAATCATCGCCGTGTCGTTGTTCACGCTCTCTGTCGGATCCCACGCGATCGAAATGCCCGGGAGCCGGTTGGCCGCCAGCGACAACGCAAAATTCATCCGATTCACCAGCGCATTGGTGCTCACCCACGTGTCCGACTTCCAGCTGTATCCATTCGGCGTCACGCAGCCATAGAGCGGCATGCCCATCTCGCGCACCGCATTCGCCAGCGGCTGCATGTTCTCGATATCGGCATTGCCCGCCCGCGCCGCAGAAACGACAAATTCAATCGGCGTCTTCACTTTTGCGCGATACACATTCGTATCCCAGAACTCCTGCGAATGAAACAGCGCACTCATCACTGCGGCGATGTCGCCATTCGTGCTCAGGAACGTCTTCGCCATGCGATCCACCAGTGCCTGCGGAGGATCGTCGCTCACGAATCGCATCGCGAGCTTGCGCGAGATGAACTGCGCTGTTGCCGGCCGCGTCGCCAGCATGTGCAGCAGGTCGCGGCCTTCCTGCTCGCCGCGATCCTTAAACTTCTCGCCCATCACGACCTTCGTCCCCGGTTCGTGCCGGTTTGGCTCAAACTGGAACCCGCCTCCGCGCTCCGGCCTCTCGACGGTCCAGCCCGTCAGGATGCGCGCCACCTGCGTTACGTCCGCTTGCGAGTAGCCGCCATTGACGCCCAGCGTGTGCAGTTCCATCAACTCGCGTGCATAGTTCTCGTTGAGGCCTTCGCGCTTTTTCTTGTTGTTATTCGGCCGCCGCTCAGCCCGTTCCGCTGCCATCGAATCCGGCCCGATGCTGCTGGCGTTGTCGAGATACAGCATCATCGCCGGACTGTGCGCCGTAGCCTCCAGCAGGTCTTCAAATTTGCCCAGAGCCCGAGGACGGATCACATCGCGCTCAAAGCTGACCATGTAGTAAGGGGTCGCTTCGTTCTTGTGCAGAAACACGTTGAAGTGATTCAGCCAGAAATCCGTCATCACTTCCTGCAGCTGCGCATTCGAATAGATGTCGCGCGTCAGCCGCTGTGCGATGATCTCTTCGTTCACCAGTCGCTGCGGATTCTCAAGATCTGCGACCACCTCTTTCAGGTCGGGCGGAAGATCCTGCAATAGCGCGTTGCGCTGCTGCGGCCTGAGTGACTTGAAGAATTGATCGAAAGACTCGGGCTCCATCGCGACCAGGTGCAGAACCCGCTGTTGCGGAGCCATATCGAGCACGCGGCGAAACCCACCGTCATCGACAGGTGTAGTTGGCGTCTTTGCCGGGGTCATCTGGTTCGCATCCATCGCGCCTTGAGGTGGTGCGGCCGCTTGCATCAGTGCTTCGGCGACATCGCCATTTCCGCCGCTGGCAGCCGTCATCTGTGGAGCCGCGTTTGCCGCCATCTGCGGTTTCGCCTGGTCATCGGCTTTCTTCTGAGCTTTCTCCTGCCTCTTCGCGCTCACACGAAACATCTGATTCTCGTACACCGCATGCAGCGCGCCGCGCTCAGGAACCGGCAGCTTGCCGTCCAGCGCCTGGCGGATGATCGCATTGCTAGGCAGCCGGTAGAGGAGTTCCTCGGGATTCCATTGCATGGCAGGGAACTCAGCCAGTCGTGTCTTCAGGTCTGTTTCACCAATCGCCGCCGGATGCAGTTGCTGATCAAACCATTTTTCCAGCCCCATCGTGCGCAGGGCGTCGACATCCCCGGGTCTCGGCCCAAAGGTAAAGCGGCTCAGTACATGCAGTATCCGCGCATCGCCCTGGAGTTCAGTCGAGTGGTACGCGGTTCGAACAGACGAGTGTTTTGCGGCATTTGGCGCCGGATCCGAAACCAGCGATTGCGCCGGCAGAGCTGGACAGGCAAGACTGAGGCACAGAACTGCGGTCAGCGGTCCATGGAGAAACTGCATCTACGTCTCACCTCAGGGGATTTTCGCGACCTCATCGCCGCATTGGGCTACCTGATTAGCATGACTCCATTTTGGCAGGGAAGTTGCGGTGAAACCACGCAATTGCGACATTCGTAACTGGGCAGGAGCCCGGATCTGTGGTCCCGCGGAATCGCGACCGAGTCCTATCGCCATGCATAGCAACGCCGGATCGCTGTGAAGGCCGGAGTAATATCCTCGCGTTCGCAGATGGAATCGTCTGATTCTAAAGAGCTAATGATCGCGCATACGAGTGTCTTTGGGATAGACAGCCTCAGCGGTGAGCGCTGCCAGGATGCCGCAAGTTGCGGCGGGGCAGAACGATCAGAGATTCAAGAGACTCCAGAGGAATCAACGCTGCAATCGGTGGCTGGGGCTCGGTTTGGAGCCCCGGGTCGGCATTAACCAGAGTGGGGCCATGATAAGACGAGATTCGTAGGACCGCAATAAGCGGCTTGTCCACATCTCTCCCTCCTTCTATCTTGTATCGCCAAACACTAAAACCTGGAGCACGCACCGAGACGATGGATGTGTCCGGTTCAAGACAGAGTACCGCCTCGCCGTTCGCGTCGGTCCGCGTTTGAGAAGTGATTCTCGACTCTGACGCACGTGCTTGAACCTCAGCGCCAGGAACCGCAGCACCAGTTGGGTCTTTGACCCCAACCTTGAGTGCGATGCCGGAGGGCGACTGAGCCGCAAGGGCCACGCTGATAAAGGCTAATGCGACGGCAACGATACGAGCAGCGGCCATGCCCACGAGCATACTGCACAGAAGAAAAGGAACGCAGAGATTTTGAAGATGGTTAAGGCGAATCCGGTTTCAGCAGCCCTTCTTGCAACGCTCCATGATCGCCTTATGCAGCCGCTCGCGCAGCCCGGCCGGCATCTCGTATATCTCATGCGATCGATAAATCTGGATCGTCTTTCGAGTAGTGCTCAACGTGACTTCGCAATGCTCGCAACCGCGCAGGTGCTCTTGAAGATCGGCGCGCATTTCGGTTGTCACCGAATCGTCGATCAGGTCGTCGAGCATCGCCAGAAACTCAGTGCACGTCACTTTTCAACTCCCTTTTCCTTGGGAACCTTTTTCCGCTTGAAGTAACGGCTGAGACGTTCGCGCAACTGGAGCCGGGCGCGCAGCAATCGAGATTTCACGGCCGGCACGCTCAACCCCAGCGTCTCCGCCGTTTCTTCTGTGGAAAGACCGTCCACATCGCGCAGCACAAAAACCACCCGGAATCCCGGGGGCAGGCCCTGGATGGTTTTGCGAAGAATCTCCGCCAGCTCGGACTGGGTATAGTTCTGCTCCGGATCGGGAGCCCAGTCGGCAAGGTCGCGCGGAACGCTGCCCTCTTCCGTATCGATGTCCTCGTCGATCGAAACCATTTTGCCTGTACGCCGCTTGCGCAGACGCATCAGACTTTCGTTTACTGCGATCCGGACCAGCCATGTGTAGAACTTCGAGTTCCCTTGAAATTGATCGAGCTTCTCGTACGCCTTCAGAAACGCGTCCTGCATAACGTCTTCAGCATCTTCACGGTTCTGCGTAATGTGCTGCGCAATCCTGAAGACCTGGCGATCGTATTTGCGAACGAGTTCATCGTACGCCGAGATATCTCCGCTGCGAACCCTCTCAACAAGGGCTACATCGGGGTGCGGCTCGTTTTCGCCTGCTATCGATTGGATGGTCGCCATGGGGGTTGGTTGCGGGAATTCTTGGGGCCGGGAAGAACCCGCCGAATCCGTACGTCTAAGTGTAAAGGACGGCCCCGCCGTAGCCAACGAGGGAATTTCGCCAGGAGGGACAGTGAACCGGCGATTTCAACGGGAACGTTACGGTGCTGGTACTTCGCTGTTCTTCACGGCCATTTCCGGCTTACAGTGAATCTATGAACTCTGTTTCTTCCTCCTCTTCCGGCGCATCTACCGGCTCGGGTGCTCACTGCGATCCTTTGCGCCTTGCTGGTGGTCTCTCCGGTTGAGGGGAAACGGTACGACCCGCAGACAGCCGGCTCCTCGGATACGACGACTTCGACCGCTCACAAGACAAAGAAGCCTGCCGCGAGTTCGTCCGCCAAAAAACCTGCTGCCGCCGGCCACGCCACGACCGCAGCAAAGAAGCCCGGCACGTCCACCGCCCGGAAAACTTCAACAACGACGCATCGCTCTGCCACCGCGCCACGTGGCAAGAAGAAATACGTAAGCCCCGCCGAGCGCCGCCGCCGCGCTGCCCGCGCCCACAAAATCAAGCTGGCCTTTGTTGCTTCCACCGAGCTGCGGCCCATGGCACAGCAACTCGCCACCTTGCGCACCCCCGCTGCCTACCCGGGAGTAACGTCCTACGCTCACTCCCACTCCGGTGAAGCTGCGGCTGCCGCCTATCTCGCCCTTGGCCACGCCTATTTTCTCGATAAGCGCTATACCGACGCCGTTGCCAGCCTCCATCAGGCAAGGGCAGCGGGCGAAGCGTTGACTGATTACGCCGACTTTCTTGCCGCCAAAGCAAATCACGAAGCCAATCAGGAAGTCCAGGCTGAAGCCTTGCTGAAAGGCTTCAAGGAGAAATATCCCGACAGCATCTTCGTTGACGAGGTTCCCGAACTCGAAGCCAACGTTCTGCTCGATATGCACGATCCTGCCGGAGCCAAGCGGGTTCTCGATGCGGCAGCCAGCGATCCTGCGGCCGGTCGCGCCGGCTATCAGCTTGCAGCGGGTCTGGTTGCCCAGGCACAGAATCGGAATCAGGAAGCAATCCGCATCTTCAAAGCGCTCCTGCTGGGCTTATCCGCTCACGACTGAAGCTGCCATCGCGCGCGCCAAGCTTACCGTCGCTCGGCGCAGAAGATACCTTGACCAGCGACGAGCTGCGCAGCCTCGGCGACGCCTATTACAAGGCAGGGCGCTACGAGGAAGCCGCCGAGCAGTATCGCGCCCTGGCGCTGAAGTCCAACCTTGATCCGCAGAGCCCGCAATGGCTTCGCCGTCGCTGCGGCCGCCTGCGATCTGAAGCTGAAGCGCCTCACCGAGAGCCGAGGCCGAGGCCCTGGCCGATACCCCTGACGAAAACGGCGCGCGCCGCCTATACCTGCTGATGGAACTCGCCCGCAACCGCAACGACCTCGACGAGCAGACACGCATTGTGCCGCGCATGGAAACGGATTTCCCGCAAAGCCAGTGGCTGGCCGAAGCCTTTTCTCCAGCGGCAACATGTATCTGCTGCGCAAAGACTATCCGCGAGCTGCCGAATACTACGCCTACCTTGCCGAGCATTTTCCGTCGAACAAAAATGCTTCCGCGGCGCACTGGCGCGCGGGTTGGCTGAATTACCGGCTGGGAAACTTACAAAGATGCCGAGCGCATCTTCGACGAGCAGATTCACAACTTCCCCGGCACGCCTGAGACGGCTTCCGCCCTCTACTGGCGCGGTCGGCTCTACGAATCGCAGGATCACAACCCGGCCCAGGCCGCCGCCAATTACCGCACCATCGTCCGCGTATACCAGCACTTCTTCTATGCGCAGATGGCGCGTCAGCGGCTGGCCGCTCTGGGCAGCACGGAGCCGGCTTCCGCGCCCGACCTCGACCAGATCAAGACTCCTGATTTGCCGGCTCTTGCTGAGAGCTTCCCCGAAGACAGCCCGCATCTGGCCAAAGCGAAACTGCTCGCCAACGCCGGTTTGAACGACTACATCCCGCGCGAAATCGCGGCCGATCCCGACTCCGGTTCGTGGAGCGCGCTGGCCGAAGCGCAGATCTACGCGTCGTACGGCGAAGCGTATCGCGCCATGCGTGCGCTCAAGCGGGCATTGCCCGGCGCAGCTAGCGCATCCATCCAGTCGATTCCGCTTGCCTATTGGCACATCCTCTTCCCTGAGCCTTACTGGACAACCATCAAGGCCGAATCCGCGAAAAACAATCTCGATCCCTACCTTGTCGCATCCCTCATTCGGCAGGAATCCGAATTCAATCCTTCGGCGATCTCGTATGCCAACGCGTGGGGCCTCATGCAGCTTCTGCCTTCGGTCGGACAGCACTCTCGCGCGCGAAGAAGGCATGACTCACTTCCAGACCTTCCAGTTGCTCGATCCCGACACCAATATCCGTCTCGGCACGCGCTACCTCAAGCAGATGCTTGACCACTTCGGCGGAGTTCCGGAGTATGCGCTGGCCGCCTACAACGCAGGCGACAGCCGGGTTGAAGACTGGCAGGCCGCGGGTCCCTACAGCGGCATCGATGAATTCGTTGAGTCGATTCCGTTTACCCAGACGCGCGACTACGTGCAAGGCATTCTGCGCAATATCGAAATCTATCGCGAAATCGACTCCACCAGAACGGAGACAACAGCGAAGGCATCGAGCGGTAAATGAATCCGACAGGGAATCCGATTTGCAACTATCGTCAGCCGATTCTCGTTGACGCCAACACAGCAGCCCGTGAACACTACACAACAACCGGAGCCCTCAGCGTCCGGCGAGCCGTTCGCATCCAGCTCTTGAACGGCGGACCACCCGCACCATCGGAACTTGCTTTGCCACGTCACAACTCTCGGAGGGCAGCATGTCTACCGACCTGCAATTTCTTGAAGAGTGGATCCCCGAAAAGATGGACCCGGGAACGGTTTTCCTCCTCGAAAACCAGGCCAAGCTCGGCCACGCCCAGAACCCTTATGTTGCGGTCATGTCCTGCCCGCGCTGCGGAACCATGGGACTGATCACCCGCCGACAGCTCTGCGAAAAAGAGACGATGATCTGCGGCGGCGACTGCTCGGCGGAGTATCGGCTCGACGGCGAAAACATCCGCTTCCGACATCCGCAATAGCGCTTAGAGACGTACACAAGACTACGCACCCAGACTCGATGGCGGCCCATCCGTTTCCTTCGACGTGACGAGGAACCGCGCATCGTTTCACGAGCAGTTGTGTACGCGTTTTGTGCAAGCGCGCCACTTTACTCGTGCCGAAAGAAACTACAAATCGAGAAAGGCTTCAGCTCTAGCGAGACTCTGCGCGATCCTGGCCCTTTTCGATTTACCATTGAGCGGACGGCCATTCCTCAGCCCGGATGGCGAAATCGGCAGACGCAGCGGACTTAAAATCCGCAGGCCGCAAGGCCGTGGGGGTTCAAGTCCCCCTCCGGGCACCATAGAAAACAAATAACTTAAGCGGGTAACTTCGATCCAGGTTGAAAGTCGTCATTCTCATCTGGTGGCACTTCTAGTGGCAGTTGGTGTTGACCGAGATTTGTGGGTTTGCGGACTGCTGGAGATGCGAACGACAACGCCTTGATTTTGGGTCGGACTCAGGTGACCGTACTTCGCGGACATCTGAATGGTCTCGTGGCAAGCTGATTCTAGTTCACAACGTTAGTGGTCAGAATGGATCATTTGCCATCATGGCGGAAAGGATACGCAACCATCGGTGTTGCATTGATGCGGCAACCTTAGTTGAAGTGCAAGGTATATGATTTTAAGCAGATGTCAACGCACGTTCGTTCTATTGCGTGTCGGACTAGGTTGCCTCTTCCTCTACCCCCAGGCAGTTTCTGAAAATGCAACATGAGTGACTCCACGCGGTCCGATAAGAAGCCTATCCCCGGAAAGCCCGGCCCTCCGGGTATCGGAACTCCGTTTGCCGGCGAGAGTTCGGCTGGAAACATCCCAATTCCCGCACAGAAGCGACCCAAATTGGATCCCAACGCGACGATCGTCGACGCTACGCCCCGATTTGTTCCGGAAGAGAAGCTGGTAGACGCCGACGCCACCATCATCGATTTCCAGCCAAATGCAGTGGATGTAAACGCCACGATTCCGCCTAGAACTTTGGTTCGACCTTCCCCGTCGCCGCGATCGCCGTCTCCTCCCGGGACGATTGCCAATCCTCAAGCCAGCGCTGCCGCATCAAGGATTGGCGACCTGCTTTGTGGACGTTATGAGCTTCTGCAACTGCTCGGCGAAGGCGGCATGGGCGCCGTCTACAAGGCTCGAGACCGCGAGCTGGAGCGAGAAGTCGCGCTCAAAGTAATCCGGCCCGAGATGGCGGATCATCCTGAGATTCTGCAGCGCTTCAAACAGGAGCTGATCCTCGCGCGCCAGGTAACGGACCGGAATGTGATCCGGATTTTCGATATCGGCGAAGCGGGAAAGACAAAGTTCATCACGATGGAGTACCTGGAGGGTGAAAACCTCCATCAGATCCTGAGTGCACGGGGCAAGCTGGAAGTCGCGGAAGCGGTCGACATCATGGAGCAGGTAGCCAGCGGGCTGGCCGCCGCTCACCGGGAAGGAATCATCCACCGCGATTTGAAGCCGGGCAACATCATGCGCGACAAGAGCGGCCGCGTGGTGGTGATGGACTTTGGATTGGCTCGGACGTTCTCCGGCGATGGAATGACGCGAACCGGCGCCATGCTGGGGACGATCGAATATATGTCTCCGGAGCAGGCGCAGGGCATGGAAGTGAAGGCCAGCTCCGATATCTTTACCTTCGGCCTGATCCTGTATGAGTTGCTGGCCGGAGTCACGCCATTCCATGCGGAGAGCGCGATCGCGAGCTTGCTGAAGCGCACGCAACAACGCGCCGTGCCGCTGGCAGATGTCGACAAACATATCCCGGGCGCGCTGAGCAATATCGTCGCAAATGTCTTGAGAAGGATCCGGCAAACCGCTACCAGAACGCGGAGGAACTGGATGCGGACCTCCGCGCGTGGCAAGGCAGAAGCGGAGGGAGAAAGGTTTCTGCTTCTTCGGCGCGGCTGCGCATGAACCGCATTCGGGAGCTTCCCTGGCCGCGCCTCGCGGTCACGGGCGTTCTGATTGTGGCGATCGCAGCCGGAATTGCCTGGTATGTCATCAGGAGGCAACAGGCCGCGAAATCAGTGGCGCATGCCCCGGTCTCGGTGCTGGTTGGCGACTTTGCGAACCATACCGGCGACCCGGTTTTGGATAACACGCTGGAGCCGATGCTCGGCGTGGCTCTTGGAAGGCGCCAGCTTCATCAACGCCTACAGTCGCGGGGATGCGCGCAAGCTGGCCAGAAAACTTCCGAATCCCAGCGGACAAACTCGACGAGCAGTCGGCGCGGCTGGTGGCCGTAAACCAGGGCGTCAACGCGGTTATTACGGGCGACATCAGCTTGCGCGGCGACCAGTACGATATTTCGGCGATCGCCCTGGATGCCGTGAGCGGCAACGTGCTCGCAAAAGCGGACATCACCGTCGTCCAACAAGCAGGAGATCCTGAGCGATCTTCCCAAGCTGGCTGCGCCGACTTCGCAAAGCTCTGGGCGACACCACGCCCGCCTCGGTCCAGTTCGACGAGGTCAGCGGAGGTTTTACCGCCGCATCGCTGGAGGCCGTCCACCAGGACGCTCTCGGTGTCGACGAACAGTTCGCGGGCAAGTTCCAGGAGGCGTTCGATTCGTTCCAGAAGGCCGCGGAACTGGATCCGAAGTTTGCACGGGCGTACACCGGCATGGCGGCCATGGCCCTGAATCTGGGAAGACCCGGGGACGCCGTAAAGTACATGAAGCTGGCGATGGAACATGTGGACCGCATGACCGAGCGGGAACGCTATCGCAACCGCGGGATGTACTATCTACACCACGGGCGACTGGCAGAATTGCGTTCAGGAATTTACGCAGCTCGTCACTCGCTACCCCGCCGATCGCGTCGGTCAGAACAACCTTGCCAATTGCTATACGCAGTTGCGCAACGCGCCCAAGGCACTGGAAGCGGCGCAACACGCAGTTGAGATTGTCCCCAAGGGAGTGGGGCAGCGGCTGAACCTGGCATTCATCAGTGCCTTTGCGGGAGATTTTGCAGCGAGCGAAAAAGAGGCGCGCGCCGCGCTGGAGATCAATCCGTCGGCCGCGCAGGGATACCTGGTGCTCGCCGAAGCGCATACTCGGGCAGGGGCAGATCGACAAGGCGGCTGAAGCGTACCATCAGCTTGAGAAGTTTGGCCCGTCTGGGCGCTTCGACCGCGACCGCTGGGCTTGCCGATCTTGCAGCCTATCAGGGAAAGTATGCAGAGGCGGCGCGCATCCTCACACAGGGAGCCGCGGCCGATGTGGCTGCCAAAATGGCCGACAACGCCGCGAGGAAATACGCGGCGCTGGCGAACATGGAGGAGCTGCAAGGACACCATGCAGCAGCGCTCTGCCGACATTGGCAAGGCGTTGGCGAACAGCCAGTCTACCCAGATTCAGTTCCTGGCAGCGATCGGCTTACGTCGATGCCGGAGACATTGCTAAAGCGCAAAAGCTTGCGACGAGCCTCTCTTCCGCACTGACGAGCGAGCCGCAGGCTTACGGCAAGATCATCGACGGGTTGATCGCGCTGAAGCGGAAAGATACCAATGAAGCCATCAAGCAGATCACAGCCGCAAACAACCTGCTGGACACCTGGATCGGCCGATTCGAACTGGGACGGGCCTACCTGGAAGCGGGAGCATTCACTGAGGCTGACTCAGAGTTTGATCAATGTGTGAAGCGGCGCGGCGAAGCGATCGAACTGTTTGATGATAACGTGCCGACTTATGCCTATTTCCCGCCCGTGTATTACTACCAGGGACGCGTGCGGGAAGGAATGAAGAGCGAGGGATTCGCGGACTTTTATAAGACCTATCTCAGCATCCGCGGGCAGTCGTCGGAAGATCCGCTGGTTCCCGAAGTCCGCCGCCGTATCGGCCAATAAACCGCGGTCGGATACGAAGAATCGATCCACAGGCTGCAATCCCAGAGCGGCACTCGTCCTTCTCAGACTCTCAACCTCTCCTTCACGTCTCCTCGTGCCGGTCGGTACCGCTAATTTCCCGAGAGCGAAACTGTCTGCGTGCCCGCCTGGGTGTTGTCAGTGACCGTCAGGTTGGCGGAGGCTGCCTTGCCGCTGGAATTGAACGTGACCGAGATGGTGCAGCTCTTGCCCGCCGCGAGCGAACTCGACGGACTCGGGCAAGTGTTGGTTTGCACAAAGTTGCCTGGGTTCGCACCCGTGAAGCCGATGCTGCTGATGATCAATGGCGTTGTTCCCGTGTTGCTGAGGGTCGCGGTTTTGGGTGCGCTGCTCTTGCCGGAACTTACCGTCCCGAAACTCAGGCTCGTTGGACTGAGGCTTGCCAGGGAATAGGTCGCACTTACGGTCTTCGTAACCTGCGTCGCCGCCGCGTAGTTAGAGTTGCCTGCCTGGTTGGCGATCACCGAGCATGTTCCCGTGCCGCTGGTCATCGTATAGGTTGCGCCGGAATTGCTGCACGCTCCGGAACTCGTGAAGGTCACCGCATTCCCGCTTCCACCGCCCGTAGCCGCCACCGTGAAGCTGCTCTTGTATGCAGCACTCGCCGGTGGGTTGGTGGTGAACGTGATCGTCTGCGTAGCCAGAGTCGCGGTTACGGTCTTCGTAACCTGCGCCGCCGCCGCGTAGTTAGAGTTGCCTGCCTGGTTGGCGATCACCGAGCATGTTCCCGTGCCGCTGGTCATCGTGTAGGTTGCACCTGAATTGCTGCACGCTCCGGAACTGGTGAAGGTCACCGCGTTCCCGCTGCCACCGCCCGTGGCCGCCACCGTGAAGCTGCTCTTGTAGGCGGCACTAGCCGGAGGGTTGGTGGTGAACGTGATCGCCTGCGTAGCAAGAGTCGCGCTTACGGTCTTCGTAACCTGCGTCGCCGCCGCGTAGCTAGAGTTGCCTGCCTGGTTGGCGATCACCGAACACGTTCCTGTGCTGTTGTTCATCGTGTAGGTTGCTGTGCCCGGTGCGGTGCCCGTAATGCTGCACGCTCCGGAACTGGTAAAGGTCACTGCATTCCCGCTGGCGCCGCCCGTGGCCGCCACCGTGAAGCTGCTCTTGTAGGCGGCGCTCGCCGGGGGGTTGGTGGTGAAGGTGATCGTCTGCGGAATCAGAACGATCGCGCTCAGTGTTACCGGCTGCGGACTGCCTGGAGCATTGTCCATAATCTCCAGGGTTGCGGTTTGCGGTGTGTAGAACGGACCCGCGGCGAAAGCGATCGTGATTGTGCAGCTCTTCCCCGCGGCTAATGGCGTCGGGCAGAGATTCACTGCTACAAATTCGTTGGAGTTTCCTCCCTGCACGATCGAAAGGATCGGTTGATTGATGGTAACCGGCGCCGTTCCGATGTTGGTCACCGTGATGCTCTTCGTCGTGATGCTTCCCAGAGACACCGTGCCGAAGTTGATATTGGACGGAGACGCGGTGACCGATGGTCCGGTTGCGTTTACGGTCTTCATAACCTGCGGCGCTGCTGAGAAGTTCGTGTTGCCCGCCTGGTTGGCAATCACTGAACACGTTCCGGTGCTGTTGGTCATCGTGTAGGTTGCGCCCGAATTGCTGCACGAACCGGAACTGGTGAAGGTAACAGGAAGCAAACTGGTGCTTATGGCCGACACCGTAAAGCTGCTGTTGTAGGCAGCGCTCGCCGGAGGATTTGCGGTGAATGTGATCGTCTGACTCGCCGCTTGTATGGTCAATGTACCGCTCACGTACAGGAAGGAGTAATTGGCCGCGGCCAGTGTGCCGGTCGATACCGTAATTGGATAGCTGCCGGCATTGCTCGCCGCTGTAGCAGTCGTGGTCAGTGCTGGAACACCACTCACTACCGAAGCGGATTCACTATTCACAAAAGCGTTATAGGTGTACGTGAACGATGGGAAAGGCTGGCCATACGGAATCGCCAGGTTACTTGCCGTCACCTTAAGTACGGCCGGATAAATGGTGAATGACTGGGTCATCGAGGCGGCGCTGTACGTGCTGTTTCCCGCCTGGGAAGCCGTGATTTTGCAGACGCCAACTCCGGTAATATTGCCGTTCGCTGTGCATGGCCCGGATGCCGTGAAACTGACCGGAAGCCCGGAGGATGACGAAGCACTCAACGGGAACGTGCTGCCATACTGCGAATTCTGTAATGGAGCGAAGGTGATCGTCTGCGATGCAGTGGTTGAACCTTGCGGCAAAATGGTGAATGTTCCCGACACCGCATCGGCCGGGTTGTAATAGGGCGGAGTGAGGGTCAGCAATGGACTAGTTCCCGGTTGCGATGCAGTGATGGCGCAGCTTCCTGTGCCGTTAAGAGTCACCGTGGCCGAGGAGGCACCCCCATTTGCGATCGTCGCGATCGACTGGTTGACGATCGCACAAGATCCGGCCGCGCTGAAATTCACCTGCAACCCGTTCGGACTGCCTCCCGACATTGCAGTTGCGGTAGCCATAACCGTCGATTGCGAAATAACGACGGAACTCGGCAAGGGGCCCATGCTGATTGTCTGGTCATTCTTAAGCACCGCCGGTGCCGACGGCGGGCTCTGGCGTTGTGTCGGATCAAGAGCCACCGGAGCAAGGGTAGTCGATATCGTGTAGATCACGGTTTGTGAAGTGAGATCGGGGTTGGTGTCGATGAATTCCGTCGCCGGTGGATTTCCGCTGACACTGCCAATCGCCATCGGCGCGGCGCCATTAGAGCTGCGATAGATCGTATATGTCTGAACCACGCCGAAAGCCGGCGGATTCCAGTCGATCCTGACACCTTCCGGCATCGGCGTCTCGGTGGGTAAAGAGGGCGGGCGAACGATCGAGTTGGCGGTTTCGTATGTCAACTCTGTAGAAAGAGTTCCACCGCTGCCCAGTGTGACGTTGCCGCCGCTGCCAAGGGCGATCGTTCCGCCACTGCCAAGAGTGACGTTGCCGCCGCTGCCCAGGGCGACGACGCCGCCGCTCCCAAGCGTCACATTTCCGCCACTTCCCAGCGTTACCGTGCCGCCGCTTCCCATCGTGATGGTGCCGCCGCTTCCCAGCGTGACATTTCCGCCACTGCCCAGCGTCACATTGCCACCGCTGCCCAGCGCGATTGTCCCGCCACTTCCCAGCGTGACATTTCCGCCACTGCCGAGCGTCACGTTGCCACCGCTGCCCAGCGTGATGGTGCCGCCACTGCTGTTGAGGGTGTAGCTCCCTCCTGGTGGAACTGTAACCGACCGCCGCTGCCCAGCGCGATTGTGCCACCACTGCCCAGCGTGACCGTTCCACCGCTGCCCAGGGTGACATTGCCACCGCTGCCCAGCGTGATAGTGCCGCCGCTACCCAGCGTGACGTTGCCGCCGCTGCCGAGTGTGACGTTCCCACCGCTGCCCATGTGATGGTCCCGCCGCTGCCCAGGGTGACGTTGCCGCCGCTGCCAAGCGTGACATTGCCACCGCTGCCCAGGGTGACTGTCCCGCCGCTGCCGAGTGTGACAGTCCCGCCGCTGCCCAGGGTGACGTTTCCGCCGCTGCCTGAGAGATCGCCGCCGCTGCCCAGGGTGACGGTTCCACCGCTGCCCAGGGTGACATTGCCACCGCTGCCCAATGTGACCGTGCCGCCGCTGCCAGGCGAGTGCCGCCGCTGCCCAGGGTGACGTTGCCACCGCTGCCGAGCGCGACCGTGCCGCCGCTGCCCAGCGCGATGGTGCCGCCGCTGCCGAGGGTGACGTTTCCACCGCTGCCGAGAGTGACATTGCCGCCGCTCCCAAGCGCTATAGTTCCGCCGCTGCCGAGGGTGACGTTTCCGCCACTGCCGAGAGTGACATTGCCACCACTGCCCAGCGTGATGGTCCCACCATTGCTGTCGATGGTGTAAGACGCCGCCGGGAGGAATCGTCACTGTGCCGCCGCTGCCGAGGGCAATGGTGCCGCCACTGCCGAGCGTGACGGTGCCACCGCTGCCCGAAGCTACGTTTCCGCCGCTGCCCAAGGTGATGGTGCCGCCGCTGCCCAGGGTTACGTTGCCGCCGCTGCCCAGCGTGACGGTGCCGCTGCTGCCCGGGGTTACGACGCCACCACTGCCGAGCGTCACATTTCCGCCGCTGCCGAGCGTCACATTTCCGCCACTGCCCAGCGTGATCGTGCCGCCGCTGCCCAGTGTGACGTTGCCGCCACTGCCCAAGGTCACAGTTCCGCCGCTGCCCAGGGCAACGGTGCCACCGCTGCCCAGAGCCACGTTTCCACCCGCAGCCGATGTTCAACGGCGCCGCAGAAGAACCAAATGAAAGCACGCTTGCCAGGGACGCAAACTCACCGCCGGTGGCGCCAACCTGACGCAGATCGATGTTGGCCAAGTCGTTGTATCCGCGCATCTGCGTATTCAACTGGCCATCGAAGTTAATGTCCTGCCCATTCGACCACGGCGGAGTGATGGGTGCAATGGAGGCATCCACGCGATAGGCCGAGTCGCCGGTGAGCGGAGTGCCGTCGCAATGCAGCGTCGCGGGACTGGCCGAAGAGCCGGTTGTGGAGGGAACGTACCAGGCCGAGGTTGGGAACGTCGCCGGACCTGAGCTTCCTGTGGAGGTAAGCTGAGTGACCGAACCCGCTGCACTCTCGTTCAATGTAATAAGTGTCTGGTTGGAAAAAGCAACGGCTTGGCTCGGTCCCACGACATCGAGCTGGAAGAGATAGTTCATCACGCTCTGATAATTCGGCTTGCAATTGGCCTCAAACGTGGGGATGTAACTACTGGGCGTGTCATAGTAGAGCCCGCCGTGGCTCAAGCCAAGCGTGTGGCCGATCTCATGGAACAGCGTGCCGGCGATTACGTTGGCGCGCTTGCTCATGTCCTGGTTCGGAGCGGTCAACCAAAGGCCCAGGGTAACGGCTGAATCAGCGCCGCCCAGATCGGAATAACCGGAGATGCTTGTAATCGTGCCGGACGTGAGGCCGATGACCGGTTCAGGCAATGTGTTGTTGGGATAGCTCCAGTTGGGAACGCCAGGAGTGGTCACGCTGATCGTCTTCGAATCTGCACAGCCTGTTGTGTTGTACACCCCGTTGAGGCTAGGGTTTCCAAGCACGCCGGAAATCGTGATGCGGCTTGGGCAAAGATTAATCCCGCTGCCTCGGTCGGCGGTGACGATGGTGGTTACGCCGCCAACCACCTGTGATCGACGTCAAGGTTCCGTAACGCGTGTTCCAGGCCGGTATCGCCAGAGAGTGGCCGAACAGAACGTAGTGATAGCTGTCCTTCTGTCCGTACGGGAAACGAGGGGTGCAATCGCCACCCGTCACGCAAGAGGCAAGATTGCGCGGCCACAGCTTCGAGAATTCCAGGCTGTTCTTCCAGCCGATCACTCCCGGCTGGTTGGGGAACTGGCATAGTGGCTGCCCGGTGGTGAATCCGTGCAGGTGTCTTCGGGCACGGCGTTTCCGATCTGAAGATGGAGTGTGCACTCCAGTCGCGGCGAAGGCCTGCTGGACCATCGCCAGCGGATCGTTGCCACTGGCGTCGGGCGAGGGGAACAGATTCTCGCCCTGGGCCGGAAGCGCACGAGCCGTCCGGATTCACAGTGCCGCACATGTAATCGAGTTGAACGAACAGATCCTTTTCGCCGTGTTTTGCGCCCGGCAACGGCACCCACGATCCGGTCTTTACGTCGTAATACCCGGGCTGTCCGGCATGGAAATCGCCAGCCGCGGGGCCGGCCTTCCAGGCGTCCAGAATTCCGTCATTATCGCTGTTGGTGACGGGCGTACTGACGAATAACCGCAGCATAGGCGCTGCCCGGATTCAGCGTCGCGCTGAACTGATTCGCCTGTCCGAGCGTGACTGAACTGATGCTGTTGTTCCAGGTTCCACCGCTGGCGAAGAGGTTCGCATTCTTGCCTGTTCCGTTCGCTCCGCCAACGGCGTCATAGAATCCCTGCACCACCTGAGTTCCGAGCCGTGGTTGGCAGTGCCGAACCGTCGTAAATGACCACTGCCTTGAGTGGGAAATTCGGGGACAGCACGCGATAGATCACCACCAGGCTCGCGCCTTCAGTAAGCGGTAATGCCGTTCCTCCACCGTCAGGCAAAGAAACAGTGTGCGTGCCTGAGGCGTAGCGCACCCCGTTCGCTTGCGCTGCGAAATATAGGCATTCACGTCGGCGCGATACATGCGCAGCGTTCCCGTAAGCGCACCATCCGTATAGTTGGGAATGTCTGTGCCTATCTGCTGGCCCGTAATGGAATATCCGCGGAAGGTCCCATTGGTGGACGAGGGCGACGGCGTATTCTCCAGCGTCTCCCAGTACAGGAAAGCGTCAATGATGTCGGCGCCGTCAGGAACACCCTGGCTCCCACTGGGGATGGTTATGGTTCCGGTGGCAGTGCCGCTTATGTCCGGTTCCTCGTAGCGTGACACCGGCGGAGGCATAGTCGCCTGTGACGAAGTAGTTGTTTTCGACCGAGAGGGGGTTTGGAGACGGTGGTTGTTGCTGGCCAGTTGAGACGAACAGATTGACGGCGGATCCGACAGTGACTTGCGTCCCGGCCGTCGGGCTCTGGCTGATCACACTGCCCGATGGCACGGTGTCGCTGGACGCGGTGGTAACCGTACCCAGCACCAAACCCGCACCGGTGATGGGCGTAGTCGCCGCAGCTTGCGTTTGACCAACCACGTTAGGGACGGCCACTGTGCCGACTTGACCGCCGGTGCTGCCGGTGCCGCTGAGGTTGATGGTCTGTGTAACTGGAGAACTGTTCAGAGTGTTATCGGTAAAAACCGCAGCACCGGTGAAGAAGCTAGCGCTCTGCGGCGTGAAGTTAAAGCTTTGCAAACATTGCTCGCCAGCGGCTAACGAGAAGCTGCTGTTGCAGGTTGAGTTTCCATTCAGTACGAAGTTGGGGCCGATGCCCGAGGCGCTCAACGTTCCGATCAGCGGCTGGTTGCCGACGTTCTGCAAAGAGACTGCCTGAACGCCGCTACTCGAGCCCGCATTGGTGAGGGGGAAGCTCAGAGAGGGTACCTGCGAACGGTTCACCTCCACCACACGGGTCAGTCCGTTGACAGCGATGAAGACATTGCCCAACGCATCCACCGCCAAACCGGCTGGAACACTCAGACCGGTGGTGGGCACCGTCGACTCAAGGCCACTGGGTGAAACCTCCAGCACCACGTTGTTGATTTGATCCGAGACGAAGACATCACCCGCTGCATCGACGGCCACACCGTTGCCTGCGGCCAATCCGCTTATTGGTATCGTGCTCTGAATTCCGCCGGGTGTAACTTTCAGCACCTGCCCGGTTCCGGCATTCAGGAAGAAGACATCTCCCGCAGCATCCACCGCCGGATAGTAAGGGCTGTTCACTCCGCTGGCGGGCACCGTGGTCTGGACGCCGCTGGGCGTGACCTTTACCACGCGGTTGTTGTTTGTATCCGTAATGAAGACGTTGCCTGCTCCATCCACCGCTACGCCGGATGGACTGGACAGACCGGTGGCAGGCACTGTGGTCTGGACGCCGCCGGGTGTAACCTTTACCACCTTGTTGCCGCCCAAATCCGCGAGGAAAACATTCCCCGCTCCATCGACCGCCACATCGTATGCGAGAGATATACCGGTCGTGGGCACAGTGGTCTGAATGCCAGCGGGCGTAATCTTAACCGCCCCTGTGTTCTGCGAAATGAAGACATTGCCCGCTGCATCCACAGCCACGCCGGATACGCCAGCCAGTCCGCTTACCGGTAATGTGCTCTGCTTGCCCGGGCCAAAGACGGCTAGCGGCGCCTGGCCGATGCCGTAGAGCGGTGAGGTGGCAACCGGGCTGCCGGTATTGTCGAACAGCGTCACCGCGCCCATGCGTAATCCGGGCGCGAGCGGGGCGAATTTGACATTGACAGTGCAGGAACTGCCAGCGGCGATGGCGCCCGTACAGCTACCGCCGCTCGAGAGCGTGAAGTCGAGGCCGGATGTGCCTTGCGTGACGACCTGAGTAGCGCCAAGAGTAGTTGCCGATGAGGAAGCGTAGCTCAAAGTGACGGTCGTGTTGCAGGGTGCTGGGGTGTTTTGGCCAGCGGGACAGACATTGACATTGCCGAAGGTTCCGTATTCGAGCACGCGGTTGTTGGCGAAGTCCGTTACGTACACATTGCCGCTCGAGTCCAGAGCGACTGAAAGCGGTTGAGATAGGCTGTTCGCACTGATTCCGCCGCTATTTGGGGTGGCGTTCGTGAAGCTGCCTGCCTGCCCGTAGACCATCGTCGCCGTTGTGCTTCCGAAGGGATAGAGCAACAGCCGGTTGTTCGAGCGGTCGATCACGTAAAGATCGCCTGTGCTGTCGAGGGTCAGGCCCATCGGATTATTGAGACTGTTGGCACTCACCCCACCATTGTTCGCAGAGTTGGAAGTAAAGCTGCCATTTTGCCCATAGACACGTGTCGCGGTGGTGCTGTTGTTGGGATAGAACAGAACGCGATTGTTAAAGATGTCCGCCACGTAGAGATCGCCGCTCGCGTCCAGCGCAACACCCGTCGGCTGGCTCAAGCTATCGGCGCTGACACCACCAAGGTTCACGGAATTGCTCGTGAAGCTGCCATTCTGACCATAGACGCGTGTGGCAGTCGTGCTGCCCGCGGGATAGAACAGCACCCGGCTGTTTACGTAGTCGGCCACGTACAGACCGCCGCTGGCATCCACAGCCAAGCCCCATGGGTCGAACAGGCTGCTGGCACTGAGCCCGTTAGTATTCTGGTCGCCTGTATTGAAGCCGGGCTGCCCGTAGACTCGCGTAGGCGTGGTTTGGCCGGCGGGATAGAACAGCACTCGATTGTTGTTCTGATCGGCGACGTAGAGATCGCCGGTGCTGTCCACGACTACTCCGAGTGGGTTGGATAAGCCGTTAGCGCTGACTGCCCCGCCGATATTCGGGGAATTGCTCGTGAAGCTGCCGTTCTGCCCGTAGACCCTGGTTGGGGTCGTGCTGCCCTGCGGATAGAACAACACTCTGTTGTTCCCACCGTCAGCCACGTAGAGATTGCCGCTGGCGTCCACGGTGACATTACTCAGGAGAGAAAAGCCGTTAGCGACCCCGCCGTTGTTTGGAGCAACGCTGGTGAAGCTGCCGCCCTGCCCGTAAACCACTCCTGCAGTAATCGGCATGAGCGATCCCGCCTGCGTTGCTCCCGGCGCAACAAAACTCGCGGTGGCATTCAGCGCCGAGTTCACGGTTACGTTGCATGTCAGGCTCGCTCCCGAACTCGCGCAGTCACCACCCCAGCCGGCAAATATCGCGTTCCCGGTGGGATTCGCCGTGAGTGTGACCAACGATCCAGGCGCATAGTTGGAAGCGCAGATCCCGGAGTCAGCTCCGTTCGTGACGCTGCAACTGATTCCTCCCACGTTGGAGGTCACGGTGCCGCCCGATCCCACGAGAGTGACGGACAGTGGGTACGTTGTGGCGGACGAAGAAAAATTGGCGCTAACGTTCGTGGCAGCTGTGATGGTCACGGTGCAGAACTGGTTAATTCCCTGGCCGGCGCAGGCCCCGCCCCAGCCGACAAACGTCGATCCGTTGGTTGGAACTTCTTCGAACGATATTTGCAACCCGGCTGAGTAGTTGATGGAACAGGTCCCCGACGCGACCCCGGCGAGCAGGTTGCAATTGATTGTGCCTGGATCGGATTGCACAAAGCCGCTACCGGCTCCCAAGCCTGACACGGTGACAGGAACCGCGGGCCCAATGCTCAAAGCGCTGAGGCTGATCTGCTGAGTTGCGGAAGTGACATTCAGAGAATTGTCTATTGCGAGAGCGGTGCCGCTGATCGGACCGACGGTTTGCGCGAAAGCATTGAAGTTTTCGACGCACGACGCGCCCGGCGCCAGCGAAAATGTTCCGCAGGTGGAGTTGGGAGCGTCCTCAGCGAAGACGGTGCCCGAAACCGACCCGACAGAGCCTGTGAGCAGCTGGTTGCCGATGTTTTGAACCAATAGCGGAGAATCGGAGCTCCGGAAATTTTCGCTGACTACGCCAAGGCTCACCGATCCCTGCGAACGGGGAATCTCGTAGAGCTGTCCAAACCCAGTGCCCTGCCCTTGGGTGTTGGAGTCAATGTTGACGTAGAAGACATTTCCCTGGCCATCGACCGCCAGGCCGTAGGAATTAACTCCGAAGTTTTGTGTGTTTCCGTCGGCCAGAAGGACCTGGCAGTTCGCGTTGATGCAGCCGAAGGGGACCTCGATGATCTGGCCATTTCCGCTGGCTAGTCCGGGGTCGGCTACAAATAGATCGCCTGCGGCATCGACAGCGAGGCTCGATGGGGTGTTCCATCCGGTTCCGACTGTGATCTGACAATTGCTGTTGGTGCAGCCTGCCGGAATCTCTACGATACTTCCCGGGGAATTCAACGCGACGAATACATCACCGGCGCCATCCACCGCTACCGACTGGACGATGGCGCTCGACGACGGCCCGAACACTACGATCTGTGCTCCGCCATTGGCCGGAACCTCGACTACGTCCTGATTCTGAGAATCGGCGACGAAAAGATTGCCCTCGCTGTCGAGGGCGATGCCGCGCGGCACGCCGAAGCCTTGCGAAGGATAGACACTCGTCGCTGTGCCTCCATTGGCCGGAACCTTGAACACCCGTCCCTGCTCATTGTCCGCAACGAAAACGTTGCCGGCGCCATCGACCGCCAGACTATCCGTGCCACCAGACAATCCGGAGCTTAGTAGCGTCTGGACTCCCCCCGAGGTTTTCTTCAACAACTGGCCTGAAGCAGTGAGGTAGATGTTCCCCGCAGCATCCACGGCAACCGGAGATGACAACGAGTAGCTACCACCGAGATCCACCGAAGTCGGGAGTGCCGAGTCGAAGGCAATCTCCGGCGCGTGGCCAATGCCGGAAATCGGAATGGTTGCTATTGTTCCGCTAACGCCACTAGCGGCGCCGTTGATTACGACCGCACCGAGGCGCAATCCGGGTGCTTGCGGGGCGAAGTTGACGGTTATAGCGCAGGAGGCGTTTGCGAGAAGCGTGCCTGTGCACGTGCTATTGCCCAGCGTGAAGTCGAGGCCGCCGGTACCTTGTGTGACCACTTGGACGGAGACACCTGTCAGATTCGTCGGGGCGATGAAGGTCACCTGCTGCGAACTGCTGCACGGCGGCTGGCCCGTTCCTCCCTGTGGACAAAGGTTGATGTTGCCAAAGCTTGGCTGGCCAAAATTCGCCGTCACGTTCAGCGACGAGTTCATGTTGAAACTGCATGTCGTGCTGGCGCCTGCGCAGGCTCCGCCCCAGCCCAGGAATGAAGCGCCCGCGGACGGCGTTGCCGTCAGAGTTATTGGGGTTCCGGATTGGTAGCTTGCTGAACATGCCGTGCTGCTTACGGTGGGAACGCTGCAGCTGATCGCCGAGAATTGGTCCGTTACCGTGCCCGCACCCGCGCCCACGTCCGTCACTAGAAGTGTGTAGCTGGGTATGGAGGCCTCACCAGTACCGGTGAAGGGGATAGATTGGGAAGAAGCTGGGTTATTGAGGGCGTTGTCGTAGAAAATAGCGTTGCCGGTTAGCGATCCCGCGCTCAATGGGTCGAATTGAACGCTGAGATTGCAGGGTGCTCCGGGTGCGAGCGAGAAGGTACTCGTGCAGTCGGCCGGGGAGCCCGGGCCGGCGACCCGGGTGAAGTCGGGGTCTGAGAAAACCAGGCCCTGGCCGGCAGCTGTCAGTGCCTGGTTTCCGATGTTCTGAAACAGAACAGACTGAGGGCTGTCGCCGCTGATGTTGTTGACGGTGGACGCAGAGAAATTCAAGCCTGCGAATTGCTGCAGGATCGCGTCGACGCGTTGGAGGCCATGATCGGCAATGTAGATGTTGCCCTGGCCATCTGGAACCGCGTCCCACGGTTGGAACCCGCTGCCCAGTGAGGTTTCGGCCGCGCTGGCGATGGTGATCTGACAGCTGCTGCTGACACAGCCGGCCGGAATCTCCACAATCGCTCGAAGGTTCGAATCCGTGACATAGAGATCGCCCGCGGCATCCAGCGACACGGCTTGCGGCGTGGACCAATTGCTGCCAATCGGTACATAACAACCGGAGTTCGTGCAGCCTGCGGGGACCTTCACAACCGCCCCGCCACCCGCATCGGCGACGAACAAATCGCCGGCAGCATCCACCGCGGTACCAATCGGCGTGGTGCCGTTGTACACCGGGGTCTGGGCGCCTCCATCGACTGGAACTTCGACGACCTCACCCTGGTTATAACTGCTGACAAAAAGATCGCCTTGCGGATCGACCGATACCCCAAACTGGCCTGACAGGCCCAGCGGATTCGGCACAGTTTGTTGACAGGTCGAGTTGGTGCATCCCCATGGAATCTTCACTACCCCGGGAATGCCGGTATCGCCGACGTATAGATTGCCTGCTCCATCCATCGCCAGTCCCTGGGGCAGCGAAATTTGCGGAGACTGGGCGATGGTCACAAGCTGGTTGCCGGTACTCGGTCCGATCTCGACCACCTTATGTCCCTCGTAGTCGGAAACGAAAAGATCGCCTGCCGCATCAACCACGACGCCTTTCGGCCCGGTCAAGGTCCCGGCGTTTTCCACGAAAGTTGTAAGCGGGCTAAAGACAGCCACCGCTCCCTGGCCAACGCCGTAGATCGGAAAGGTCGCCAGTTGATCAGCGCCCTGGCTGTTAACCGAGAGCTGCACTGCGCCCGTTCGCAATCCGGGTGCGAGCGGGGTGAAGGCTACGTCCATTGTGCAGGTACTGCCTCCGCCGATTGAACCGGAGCAGTTGCCGCCATTGGCCTGCGTGAAGTCGAGGCCGTTCGCGCCCTGGGTGACGACGTTGATCGAGAGGATGGTGGAAGGCTGAGCAAAACTGAATGTGAGCGGGAGGGTAATGCTGCACGGCGCCGGAGTGGATTGTCCCAAGGGGCAAACATTGACGTTGCCGAAGTTCTGCGACGTTCCCCACGTCCAGGTATCGTTGAAATCGTCGCTGCCGTTGAACCCGCCGAACAGCACTATTTGGCTTGACGCCGCGTCGTAGACAACGGCGTTCTCAGAGATACGCACCGATGGGCTGGTGGAATGACTCTGCAGCGTCCAATCGGTTCCATTAAATTCCCAGGTGTCGTTGGTATATGCGGTGCCGTTGTACCCGCCGAACAGGATCAACTGGCTTAACGCCGCGTCGTAAGCTATAGCAGCGCCGTAGCGAGCAGAAGGAAGGTGCGCAGGAGACAGCGTTGTCCAAGTTGTTCCGTTCCAGGCCCAGGTGTCGTTGTCTTCCTGCCCGAAGAGGTCCAATCCTCCGAACAATACAACCTCGCCAAGCGCCGCATCGTAGGCCATGCTCGCCTGCTGTCGCCCCGCCGGGCTGAGCGATGGAGATGCCTGGGTCCAGTTGCTCCCGTCCCACAGCCATGTATCGCCGACGTTATTCCCACCGGCGTCCACACCTCCAAACAAGACCACGTTGCCGTGTGCCGCATCGTAGGCCATTTGGGTGCCGTTCCGCGCTGAAGGGCTATTCAGAGGGCTGGCCTGAGTCCAGTTGGTCCCATCCCATAACCACGTTTCATTGACGCGCGTGGAACCGACGGCGCCGCCGAACATAACGACCTGGCCATGCGCCGAATCGTAGGCCATGGCTTGCGCAGATCGCGCGGAAGGGCTGTTGGCAGGGCTCGCCTGGGTCCAGTTGGTCCCATTCCAGAGCCACGTGTCGGCAGGGGCATTCAACCCTGAGAACATCACAACCTGGCTGTGTGCCGAGTCATACGCCATGGCCGTTGCGAAGCGCAGCGAAGGGCTGGTTGCGGGCGATAACTGATTCCATTCCGGCTGCAGAGTCGGCGCTTGCGCGGATGCGCCGACTGCGCAGGTCAGCATCAGCGCCGCCACGAACGAGACAGCACCACACACCTGCCCAAGACTCCGTCGTGAAAGTTCATCCAGAGATCTCAAGGACTTCTCAAGAGAAAGTGACAGACGTGCGAAAGGCACGCGAGAAGCCGAGCCAGTGGACTGGTTGGTCATGCAGAGATCTCCCGGGGAAAGGTCGGACTTGTTGGTGAATGAGCCGTAAGTGTAGCGTGTGGAATATCTATTGAACAGAAGAGTTTAGGAAAACACAGCGAATATTTGGTAACTCTTCTCCGTTACCGATTGGGGTTACGTGCGGCGCATTAGCAACTGTGCAATTCGCGCGTCCTCGCTGAAGCGTTTCCTTATCGTGAGCTCTGTGCATTCTCCGAGGCGATTCTCGAAAACATCGCGCACGCCGCAGTTTAAGATCGAAACCTATGCTTGAGCATCAGGGATACGAAACGATTCTTGAAGTGACGCGGCCGGGGGGCGCGCTGGAATCGGCCGTTGTTTCGCGAACTCCGTTTCTCATCGGGCGTGGGAGTGACACCGGGAATCACCTGGTGCTCGAAGATCCCCGCATCTCGCGGCGATGCGCCGTCATTGAGGAGGTCGACGGCGGCTACCTTCTCAAAGATCGCGGGCATCGGCCTGGCATCTGGGTGAACGGACAGCGGATCGCGCAGATCATGCTCATGGACGGCGACGCGATCGAATTCGGGCTGGAGAACAGTCCGAAGATCGTTTACCGCCGACGGCCGGCGGAGCACTATGTAGAAAATATGTTGACACGGCTTGGCTCGCTGCCCGCAATCGAAACAGCCGCCGGGACAGGCGGACTGAGCAAGCTCAATCTGCTGCTCGAAGCTACGTCGCTGCTGCACTCGGCATTGCCGCTGGAGTCGGTGCTGGGCACCATGCTGGATCACGCGATGTCCGTCACCAACGCGGAGCGGGGACTTCTCCTCGAGGCGGACGACGATGGCGTGCTGACAGTGAGGCTAGCGCGCGGCAGCGGCGGAACGCCACTGGCTGCGGAGAGTATTGCACCGAGCCAGACTGCGTTGCGGCAGGCCGTGAGCAAGCGAGCGGCGGCAATCACCGACGACTTAAACCTGGATGATCTCAATCTGAAGACCGCGCAGAGCGTAGTGATCCAGGGACTGCGCGCGGTAGTGGCCATTCCTCTCTATGCTGTGGCCCACGCTAATGCCGATGGGAGTGCAACAGTGGCCGGGCGGCTGCTGGGGGCACTGTATCTCGACTCGCGGCGTACAACCGCGTTCTCCAATGTCGACCGGCAGATTCTGGACGCACTAAGCTCGCAGGCGGCGAGCATTCTGGACAACGCGCGTCTGGTGGAGAAGGAACGCGAGCAACGAAGGCTTGAGCAAGAGCTGGCGATTGCCCGCGAAATCCAGCAAGGACTGGTGCCGCAGGGACTTCGCGAATTTCCTTATCTGGAGATCAAAGGCATACAACTGCCATGCCACGGCGTGGGCGGCGACTATTACGATGTTTTCCCGCTCAGCGACGAGTCGACGGCTTTCCTGGTTGCCGACGTGACTGGCAAGGGGCTGGGTGCGGCGCTGCTCACGACGATGCTGCAAGGCGCGTTGAGCGGTATGAGACTCGGCGTGGCTCCAGAGAAAGTCTTTAACCACGTAAACCGCTTCTTGTGCGAACACGCATCAGTAGGACGTTGCGCGACTATGTTTTTCGGCAGGATCGATGCGGAGGGAATGCTCGAGTACCTGTATGGAGGGCATCCGTCGCCGCTACTGATTCGCGAAGATAAGGTAAGCGAACTGTATACAGATGGAACGCTTCCCATTGGGCTGGCAGACGAGGCGATATTCGAGGCGACGCGGGTCCAGTTGGAACCCAACGACGTGCTGGTGCTGTTCTCCGATGGCATTGTGGAAGCCACGAACACGCAGAACGAACTGTTCGGCTTCGATCGGCTCAACGAAGTAACGGCTCAATGTGCGCAGGCCTCGATTGAGACGGTAATGAAGACGATTCTGGATGCGGTGGAAGAGTTTTCGCGAGGTGCAGGACAGGCGGACGATCTGACGCTGCTGATCGTACGATATCGCAGGGTTGGCAATTAACTACTACTTCCTTATGGGACGACGAAGAGGCGGCGCAAGAGTGGGACAAGCCGGTCATTTCAATGTCCCCCAGTTAAGTAACTCGACATTGATCAGGCCAGCGATGCCTCCCTGCCTACCTACTCTGTCACGGAAGTACGGACGCGACGCAGCTCTGACAGGCCGTGGGGGTTCAATTCCCCCTCCGGGCACCAACTAATCCTTCGACAGCATAAAAATCCTGCAGCATTCCCCGCTGTCCATTACACCGCGCGAAAAGTTGCAGACCGAGGCTCGTGGGAGTGATATTGATTTCATCGCGAGTCAATAAGGCTGGAGAATCGGAATCAGTCTTTTCAATCAAACGAAGTTGAGCCAGGTGTTCCAGATCTCGTTCAATCTGATGTCCTCGCGATCCCGTTGTTAACTTAAGCTCTTCTTTCTTGCATGGCAGCGGCTGCGCGGATACCAACCCCGATTCTGACAAGACTTTCGTTGCTCTCGTGCACACGACAGTGAGGACGCGCACCGGATAAGTTGTGAGTTGGGAGAACAATTCAACGAAGACCGAACTCGATTTGTCTCTTCCATCAACCGAACACGAAGTGGCGAGGAGACCCCCCCAGAAATGCTTGAGCCAATCTTCGTCGGTACAGGATCCGTCTTCAAGAATCCGCACAATAAGGCCCGGCTGAGCATGTCGACTCTCGTCAACGGATTCGAATGCCAGCAGGTTTTCGGCTTTCAGCGCAATTGCCACGGCATTCGCAAGCTTGTGGTTGCTCAGCCTGCCGCGAAGCAGTTGCCCAATTTCTTCAGATCCGTCCGGACAAATTCGGCTCAAGAATGCAACGGCTCCGGCTAATCGGACCAGGCTCAGCATGTCTTTCGGCTTCGCCTGCTCGATCAGGCTCTCTCTTAAACTTTCCCATTGGCGCGAATGCGGGTCTTCTTGCAAAACAAATGCCAGACCCACGCCGTCTTCCCCACATCGAGTGACCTTGGCCTGCACATCGATCCGGCGTTCAGGATTCGTTTCCAGCGGGCCTTCCCGTTGCAGAGTCAGAAAAACCAACGTGCCGGGCTGCCAGCGTTCTTCCGTAAGTATGTAAAGTCCGGTTGCGCTGATATCCCTGACAGACTCCTGCATCAAATCGGAGCCGTTCCAGCGATATGCAGCAAACTGATCCACAGGTCGCCGCTCTGAAAGTCGTCGCTCGGCTCTCTCGGAAACGGGATTTAAAAAACTCTCAAGCCAGCCCTGGCGCTCCGTCATGGAGCCCTCCGCTTCAATCAAGGATGTACTGATGCACCGCAATTCTATCGATTGTGGACTGAACTCGAAATACATCGATTGTTGCGAGCAAATCCAAAAGTACTGCGAGGATAGGAGTAGCCTCCCGATCCAAACAGGATCTCATCGCCCCTGACAGACCTGACTGCGGGATTCTCGGAAGTCCTTAGAAATGCTGGGTTTTGCTACACCTCTGGAATAGACATACACCGCATAGGAGCTTATCTCATTGGGATTCAAGGCCTTCAGGGCATCACAGAATTTGAATTGTTTCAGGAAAATGGCCGCTGAGCTGAAGCGACGGTACGGCCTGGCGTGCGATTTGATGCCGTGCGCCGATGGCTTGCCCGAGCGCCTACTGTTTAAGACAGGGGAGGTTTTCCTGCATCGTCTCCGACCACAGCAGCGCGGAAAGCGCTGTAGCCGGGGATGAGTGCTTTGAATTGCTGCCGGTATTTCTGGCGGAACCGCTCCAATATGGTCGCACGCTGAAAGACGTCGCGGCTCTGTTCGATCCTGAGTCCGAACATATGACGGTAGAGATTGTCCGCACCCGGGGTTGATACTCCATCCGCGTCAAATACCAGGTCCATTGTCTGGGCCTCTTCCATTGCTTTCACTACAAGAAGCTTGGTCGCATCCGGATGGGGCTTTGCATTCGAGTTGTCCTTGGAAGGGATGCGATGGGTTGAAAGCCAGTAGTAGCAACGATTCTTGTCCCAAACATAGACGATGGCCGCATCATAAAGGGCCGAACTGCCATTGTTCACTGATTGACTTCTCGAAATTGGCTTTGCGGCAATGGCGCGCGCCTGGCCCCGGGAGAGGGCCTTGTCAATCAAGACTGTCATCGTGTCAAGGGGCGAATAGCTCGTCTTCCCTCTGGCCTTCAAATTCGTTTCAAAGAACTGGACAAATTCCTTTGCGCTAACGTCCACACATTCCAGTTCCTTGGCTGCCCTTTTGACGTGTCCTTTATGTTTGCTTTTTCGGGTATTCAACACCTCGCCGTCTGACGGAAGGCGCAGATAGGTCATTTGAGTCGCATGGTCGAAGCCTGAATTTTTGAAAGCACTCCTCACAAGGTCGGCATAACTCAAATCAGGATTGCAGACAAAACAGAAAGATGCCCATCGTGGCAGCTGCTCGATCAATGAGCGGATCACCACGGCCTGTTCTGTGCGGCTTAGCCGGTGATCGACAATCGGGCCGCCGAGATGCGACCAGTGTGGATCTTGGCCCCGAACAAGGCCTAGCCTGCCTCTCAATAAAACAAAGGGAAGCTGCCCGACGACAACATCTCCGCGGACGCACTTCAGCTCGTGATATTCCGAAGCCCCGCGCGCAACATCGATCCACCAATCCTGATTGAAAATGGGAAGCGCGGATTGATCGATTCCTGCAAGCTGCTCTGGCATGTAGTCGACTCCCACAGGTCTTTGGAGTTGTCCACTTGCGCGCATGAGCAATTGTCCCGATAAAGAAGTCAAGAACTCATTGCATTTCGACGTCTAACGGACACAGCGTGTCCCCAAAATGCCTAAATTAGATGAAGAGGCCAACAACTTAGTTGCGTTTCAGACGCCCGCTCTGCGCAAGAGTCGCGAAAAAATGCGGGATCCGGACGTGTTGCAGGGATTTTGCGAGTCTCGAAGTCCACAGGAGATTCGTCTCCGTTGGAGGTTCAAGTCCACCATTACCAATCTCCGATATGGAGAAAGTATCACAGAAAAGAGAAGCCTCGATTCCTTCTGCGCTCGCGGCCGTCTGCAAACGAAAGTCTGACGTTCATGATAACGCATTAGGAACATTCGTAATCTCCCCCCAGCTGTTTTTGATTGAGACAAATAATTGTTCGTGGTATTCCGATGTAGGTTAGGCAGAATAGCGCCGCAGAGGACGTGTGCTTAACCAGCTAGACCTGAGCCGAAAGGGGGTGCGTATGGACCGAGACAAGTTCACCATTTCAGTCGTCCCAGACTCCATCAACCGCATGTCAAACGGTCCGCAGATCGTCCCCGACCCGAGCGCCGAGTGGGATGCAAAGTGGCTTCACCCCAACCTCACCACTCTGCAACCAACCGATCAGTCGAACCGACCGTCATCCGCGCAACCAATCGAGCACTCGAAACGCCCATCACTCCCCCGACAAATAGAGTTCTCGAAACGACCGTCGCCTCCGGCAGAAGCCGAGCCTGAAGAACGGGAGCCGGATCCGCTTGCACTTCGATTCCTTCGCTGGCTTTTTCCGGATGTCAATCAGCGCCGGGCGAAGCGGTTTCCAACCCCAGGTTTGGTTGCGTACTACTGGACGGGCGGGGAACCATACTCCTATCACGTCGGCGATATGAGTGCCACCGGGCTCTTCCTGCTGACCAAAGAGCGCTGGGCTCCAGGCACACTCATACAGATGACACTTCAGCAGCAGGATGGCAGGATTATGAACGCCGACAGCTCGATCAGCGTCCTGTCCGAAGTTGTGCGCTGGGGCGAGAATGGAGCCGGTTTCAACTTCATCCTTTCCGACTACGAGAACGTCAGCGACTACGGATTCGGGCCGGGCGAAACCATCGACAGGAAGTCAGTCGAGCGGTTCCTCCAAAGGATCGGAGTGCCTCTGTCCCGCTAGGCACGCGACAGTAAGTCTTCGGATTCGCCGCTGCGCGGGCCCTATTCGCAAGTTGTCGAGAGAAGAAATAGTGGGTACCGGGCGTTCGAGTGCATCCAGCAGCGCACGGTCGAACTCTGCAGCCTTGTCTTGGTCCCGTTTGCGGTCGCGTTCACGGCCGATTTGTTCAAGCTCAAGGATGGTGCCCGACCGACGCCAAATGCGGTTGCCGAAAAACCGCAGTGCGAGTTCAATCCTTGTTCCGTTCCTTCTCGGGTGGCGTCCTATTTGCGGAACGAAAGCGCCCTGGCTCGCTCGTCTACGATGTGGATGAGCTGCCGCCGACCTATTTGACAGCTGCATTCGCCATCCAGCATGTGCTTGCGATGTCCATCGGCTGGATCCACGTAATCGTAATGGTGGACGCCATTGGTGGCAGCCGCGCTGATGCTCAAGGCCTGCTCTGGCTGTCTATGATCGCCTCCGGCATTACTACGATCCTGCACCTACACTCCTGGGAAGAATAGGTCCTTAAAGCAGCAAAGGGCCCCATACCGAAGTGTGAGGGCTCAGGAAACTGGCTCTGGCGATTCTCCGCGTCAGAGATGCGTTGATTGCACCAGGGCAGACTTCGAGAGGATTGTCCCGATAGAATCTACATGCCTATTTGGAAAGCAGAAAAAGTTGTAGGACAATTGTGAGCAGTCAAGACTCATCCGATCGGCGTCCACGATCACGTATCCGCTAGATTCAAGTGGCGCAAGACATCCATGATCAGGATGGGAACATTCGATAAACAGCACAGGCTGATCTAGCTCAATCGTTTCTTTGGCGCCGCGGAGGACTGCCGCCTCATGACCCTCCACGTCGATCTTTATGAAATCGACAGGACTGCGTTCCCTTCTAAGCGCATCAATCGAGGTCAGTGACACGTCAATGGCTTTCGAAGCAATTCCAAAGTGGTGTTGCTCGAAGGTTTCTCCCTTAATCAGTGAAGACGTCAAACCGGCTAACATATCGGCATAAAGAGTGCCGCTGCCGGGTTTATTGCTTGCGGCTGCTTCAATCAATTCCACATTGGAGAACCGGTTCCTGCGCACCGTGTCATGGATTAGCCTCGCGTTTATGGGCAACGGTTCGACCAATACAATTTCCAGTTCCGGAGCTGCAGATTTCAGCAGCCATGAATAGTAGCCAAAGTTCGCGCCAACATCCCAGAAACTGCGGAACTGAAAATGACGAAGGCATGCCATTGCAAGCGATGTAGGATTCTCTTCCCCGGGTCCAATGAGGCCATAAGCGACGCCGTGACTCAGAAGTTGTCCACGGACCTTAAAGCTGATGGACGGCACGGAGATCCATGCGGGACGATCCGTCGCCCTAAGAATAAATCGTCCGAATGCAGAATTCCTGGCATGGTGGAGGGGGTGAAAATGGTCTCGGATTTGTCCAATGGCGGATCGCATTTTACGTATTCTATCGAGTTCGCCGGCGTCGAGACAATCTACGCGGAGTATCCGAGAAACGCAAAAGGCCCCGCTTTACCGCGTGCTCTTCGATCTCTGTTACATCGTCCGGATCAAGCTGTCCCGTAAGTTCAACGCCTTCGGGGGTCATGTCATTCGCGATTACGACAGCAGCAACGCCTGCAACCCACGAGCCGCGGTAAGCCCATTTGAGCTCAGTGCGGGCCCTGGGAACGTGGTCCGAAAATCTCTTAATTTTGTTTGATTTAAATGGTGCGCCCGGAGAGATTCGAACTCCCGACCTACTGATTCGTAGTCAGTCGCTCTATCCAGCTGAGCTACGGGCGCACACGTGCGGCTTCGAATGAAACCAACATCAGATTATCAGGCTTTCGGCGGTGGCGCAACGCAACCGTCAGGCCGCGGGCGCGGGCTACGGAGCCGCGGGCGGAAGCGCAAGAACCACTTCTTCAATCACCTGGAGCCCGGCGCTGCGGACCAATTGGATAACGGCCGCAGTGTTCAACCGCGTCGCGTCATATTCCACCCGCAGGGTATGCGCATCCCGATCGAAGCAGAGCCGGCGAATCCCATACACCTCGCGCGATTTCGCCAGGGCGAACGTCACCGCTTCGGTTGGCGGGGTAGCGTAGCGAAGCACAAGATCCACCGTTGTCATACAAAAAGGATAGCAGTTTGGCGCAGCCCAGTCCGCGAATCCGAGCTTCATGCGAAAGGGAACTGGCGGATGGTTCAACGATCCCGGTCACTTCAGTGTTGACTGATTCTCAGGTTGTCTGGATCTGTTTTGCCAACGTTGCCGTCGCCAGCGTTCCACCCAGACCCATCGTCTCCACGGCCGACGACGGCACGATCACCATCGATCCCTTTTCCCGGATCGCTTCGTAGAGCATGTTCATCCCGCGCAGATGTAACGCGCCCGGATTGTCGTTGTAAACACGCGATGCCTCTGCGAATTGATCGGATACCTGCACTTCTGCCGCACCGAGAATCACGCGTGCCTGGCGTTCGCGCTCCGCCTGTGCCTGTCGCGACATTGCATCCTGCAGTCCCTGCGGAATGCGCACGTCCCGCACCTCTACCGACTGCACCGTGATGCCCCACGGATTCGTCTTGTCGTCCAGGATGCGTTGTAACTCGCGGCCGAGCGTCTCTCGCTCCGTGATCATCTGTGCCAATTCGTGACGGCCGATGGACTCGCGGAGCGCAGTCTGCGCACTGAGGGTGATGGCTTCGAGATAGTTCTCAACCTCGAGAATCGACTTTTCGGCATTCCATACCAGCCAGAACACGATGGCGTCGACGTCGACAGGCACGGTGTCGCGCGTCAGCGTGGACTCCGCTGTGACGCTGGCGACCCGCACGCGCTGATCTACATACGGGCTTAGCGTCTCCAACACTGGAACAATAAAAAAGATTCCCGGCCCGCGCAGCCCGACGTAGTGCCCCAAGCGCAGCAGGGCAACCTTTTCCCATTGCCGAATCACCTTGATGGCAACTAGCAGATACAAACCAATGAGAGCGCCGATCACGGGGAAGGTCGGACCACGCATTACGAGGCTTAAAAGGAATCCAGCGAGCAGACAGATTACAAATGCTGTCAGGGCCACTCCGTTCAGTTGCAGATTTCCTGTCCTGGTCATCTCTCATCTCCTGCGGTTCGGCTCACCGGCCGCAATCCGCAACTGCTCCGATAAATCCTGAATGGTGAAACCCGCTGCTCCCGCACGCGCAATGGCATCGAAGACAATCTGTGCCAACTGCCGTTGCCGCTCGCCGCCCGCACGTGGAATCGTTTGATCGCTGATGAACGTTCCTGTCCCTTGATGCGTCTCGAGCATGCCGCCGTACTCCAGTTCGCGGTAAGCACGCACTACGGTGTTCGGATTGACCTCAAGATCGACCGCAAGCCGCCGCACGGTTGGCAGCTGATCACCGGCGTTCAATGCGCCCGAGGCAACCGCTCCGCGTACCTGGTCCACGATCTGCCGGTACACCGGCACGCCAGTGTGCAGGTCAAGGTGAAAGGTGAATGCCGGTTTGGGTCGAGTGCTCATCTGTACCAGATTACTAGTACACCGGTTCACTTCTCAAATCAAGAGGAAATTTTGAATATTCCACGGATTCTCCCCGAAGCCGGTCCTCCAGAGCTTGTCATCCGGGGCAGGTCGAGGGATCTGTACTCGCGACCGTGGTCCATTGCGCCGTTAACTCGCTGTATTTTTGGGAAAGCTATGGCGACGGTGAAAACTTTGGAGACGAGCCCGTAACTCCTTCCGGATCAGCGCACACCTATGGGTTCACAGAGAATGTGAAAGCAAAATGCTCAAAAGGGTTGCTACAGGCTGTTCAGATAGTTTCGGATTTCAGGGTTAGACCAGTCGGGATCGCCGACAATCTTGCGCCGGATGACGCCCTTGCGATCGATGATGTAGCTCTCAGGCCAACCCTCGGTGCCGTACATCTTCGCGACTGTCTGGTCTGGATCGCGCACCGTGTTCAGATCTACATGATAACGGTTGATGAACCGCCGATACGACGCCGGATCTGAATCGATGCTGACCGCGAGAATGGCGAGATCCGGCTGGTCTCGATGCAGTTGTTCAAGCGCCGGCGTCTCCTGGATGCACGGCGGGCACTGACTCCACCAGAAATTCAGCAGCACTACTTTGCCGCGGTAGCTTGCCAGCTGGATCGAGTTCTCACCGTCGTTGACGGTGAAATCGGGCGCAATCTTGTCTGCATTGGCCGGATGCGCACCGCGATCGCAGCCGCAGGCAAGTGACAGGGCAACAAGGGAAACAAGGGCAATGTAACCAGGAAAGCGCACATCCTTATAATAAGCGACGGTAGAGAAAGAAAGGCCGAGGGCAATGACGGACAAACCGGATACAGACGGAGCGGCCGGGCGGATTTGGAAGCCTGTGCTTGGTCTCTCCGATGAGCCCGACGAGCCGTTGTCCATTTCAGCCCGCGCCGGCACCGTCTTCGATCAGCCAGAACCTGAGCCGCTGATCGAACTCACTGTCATCATTCCGGCGCGTAACGAAGAGCAGAGCCTCGGTGCGTGCCTCGAGTCGCTTGTCGCGCAGTCTGACGATATCTTCCACCTCGGCCGCGACTGGGAACTGATCGTTGTCGACGATCACTCCACCGACCGCACTGCCGAGATCGCTCGCAGCTTTCCCGGCGTCACCGTCCTGTACGCCGCCAAGCTCGAGAAGGGCTGGACAGGGAAGAACAACGCCATCTGGACCGCGGCGCGCAAGGCCCGTGGCCGCTGGATTCTTTTTACCGATGCCGACACCATTCACGAGCCCGGCGACCTGCACCGCGCCATCCATGAAGCAACGCGGCACAAGGTTGGCGTGCTTGAGCTATTCGCCGCGCCAGATCGTCACTGGCCTTGCGCAGCGCACGCTGATGCCGCTGGTGTTTTCGGAACTAGCGCTGGCCTATCCGCCAGCAAAGGTCTCCGATCCCAACCAGCGCGTCGCCGCCGCGAACGGCCAGTTCCTGCTTGTCGAGCGCGAAGGCTTATCGCCGCCTCGGCGGCCATCCGTCCGTTGCCGACCGGGTGCTTGAAGACGTTGAACTCGCCTTCCTGGCCAAGCGCCGCAAAGTGGGTCTGCGATTCCGCTACGCCGCGGACGCGCTGAGCACCCGCATGTATCCGCACAACCGCGGCGATGATCGAGGGCTGGACCAAGAACCTTGCCCTCCTCTTCAACAACGCCTTGGCCACCGCGCTATGGAAAGTGCTGGACATCGTGCTGCTGGTCGGCCTGCCCTGGCTCGCTATCCACCTGTGGAACGCCCGCTTCAGCCCTCATTCGCTGGAGTGGCTGGGCGCGGGCTGGGTGCTGCTCCTTCTCTGGTTGCGAACCCTCTTTCGGTTCTATACGCGCGTGGCAAAATCGAATTTTCCGTTCGTCGATTGCGCCATTTCGCCGCTGGGATTGCCCCTGTTTGTCGCGCTTCTGTATCGCAGCTGGTTCAAGCATCGGGTTCTGAAGCAGGTAAGCTGGAAGGGAAGGACTTACCCCGGATAGGCATAACTTCATTTAGTTGAGCGGCATAGATCGACGGGTTGAAGCGAAAGATTGTAACGTCTGGCCGGTCCAGGCATCTATTGCTATGAGGGAAGAATGATCGAACTGACGCGGCGGGCGACGTTTTCCGCATCGCACTACTACTGGAACGACGCCTGGTCAGCAGGAGAAGAACGAGCAGGTCTTTGGCCGCTGCGCCCGACGCAACGGGCACGGCCACAACTACACGCTGGAAGTGACAGTTGCGGGCGATCCCGACCCGGTCACCGGATTTGTCGTCGATCTGAAATGGCTCAAGGACGTGATCGAGAACGAAGTGCTGGCCGCCTACGATCATCGGCACCTGAATCTTGAGGTGCCTGAATTCGCGGAATCGAAGCTGATTCCGACAACGGAAAATATCGCGATCTCCGCCTGGAAGCGCCTGGAACCTGCAGTTGCAAAGGCAGGCGGCGCACACCTGAGTCGTGTGCGTGTTTATGAGACGCCGGAGATTTTCGCCGAGTACAGGGGAGATCGCTGATGCCGATCGCCTATTTCGGCCGCCGCTACATGCTGAGCGCCAGCCACCGGCTGCATTCCGACGCGCTTTCAGACGAGGCGAATCGCGCAGCATATGGCAAGTGCAACAACCCGCACGGTCACGGGCACAACTATGTCGTCGAAGTGCTGGTGGGCGGACCAGTGGATGCCGAGACAGGTATGGTCGTGAATATGGCTACGCTCGATGAAGTGGTGCAAACATCGGTTCTGGAGCGGTTTGACCATACAAATTTGAACCGCGATCCGCTGTTTGCGAATCAGGTGCCGACGACGGAGAATCTTTGTAGGGCGGTATTTGGTGTACTGAAAGAAGCGCTTGCCAGTCGGCGAGCTGGCATGTGTACGCGTTGAAGAAACAGAGAACAATTTTTTCGAGTTCCGCGGTGAATGATTTTAGAAAGTGAACGGCGCCCGATTCCCTGGGTGAAAGGACATAAGAAATGGCGCAACCGATCGCAGTGAGCAAGTCAATTCGCAGGGCAGCAGAGAGCGAGGCTGGGCTGGCCGGCATCAGCACGCAGGAGATGTATCGCGAAATTCTGATTCGCCTGGGCGAAGACCCCGATCGCGACGGCTTGATGCAAACCCCGACCCGCGTCGAGAAATCGATGGCATTTCTCACCAAAGGCTATGACGAAGATCCTGCGAAGATTCTGCACGGCGCGCTGTTCGACGTCGACTACGACGAGATGGTCATCGTGAAAGACATGGAGATGTTTTCGCTCTGCGAGCACCACATGCTGCCATTCTTCGGCAAGGTGCACGTGGCCTATATCCCCAAGGGAAAAGTGATCGGCCTGAGCAAGATTCCGCGGCTGGTTGAAGTGTTTGCGCGTCGCTTGCAGGTGCAGGAGCGGCTCACGCGCCAGATTGCCGACACCATTCAGGAGGCTATCAATCCGCAGGGCGTGGGCGTGGTCATCGAGGCGCGCCATCTCTGCATGATGATGCGCGGCATTGAAAAGCAGCACTCCTCCACCGTGACATCAGCGATGGTGGGCTGCTTCCGCCAGAAGGAAACGCGCACGGAATTCCTGTCGCTGGTGCGGCAGAATGGCGTCGGTTCGACTGTGAAGTTCCCGTCATTCGACTAAAGTAGTTGGGTGAACGGATTATTGCTTATTGATAAGCCAGGCGGCATTACAAGTCACGACGTGGTGAGCCGTCTGCGCAAAATCACGGGCGAGCGCTCCATCGGCCATCTCGGCACTCTCGATCCCATGGCTACCGGTGTATTGCCGCTGTTGATGGGGAAATTCACGCGCCTAGCGCAATACTTTTTGGCTTCGGAAAAAAGCTACACAGGAACCATTCGCTTTGGATTCGCAACGGACACTTACGATGCGGACGGCGATCTCGTCGGTACCCAAACGCATCCCTCATTCACACTGGAACAAGTACGCAACGCCGCATCGCGCTTCGGCGGCGATATGGAACAGATGCCGCCGCCATTTTCCGCCAAAAAGATTGCCGGAACGCCGGCATACAAACTCGCCCGCGCCGGCAAGCCGGTGGAACTCAAGCCTGCGAAGATCTCCATCCGGTCTTTCGCAATCACCGCGATCGATGGCGAAGAGGCGGCGTTTGCGATGAGTATCACCGCCGGCGGCTATGTGCGCTCGGTGGCACACGAACTTGGCCAGGACCTTGGATGCGGCGCGCATCTCAGCAGTTTGCGCCGCACTCAGGCTGGAGTGTTCACACTCGCCGATGCCCACACACTGGAAGAACTGGAGCCGATGTCTGCCGATCTCGCTGCACTCGAGGGACACTGCATTCACCCGCGCAGTTTGCTGACGGAGATGCCGTCCGTCACCGGCGACAGTATGTCGCTTGGCCGTCTCCGGAATGGCGCACAGGCAAATCTTCCGGAGTTTTCGCAAGCGCCAATGGTGAAGGTTTTTGCCGGCCAGCGCGAACTTGTCGGTATCGCCAGGCGCGTCGCAGGGACACTGTTCCAACCCGTCGTGGTGATGGGCTAGGCTTTTCCATTTGACCGCGGTTGCTATCGGATTCCTACCTGTCCGCGTACCGACTCAATCAGCTTCTCCGAGTCATATCCGACACCGGCCTTGAACACCGTCTCGATGTTCTCAATGTCTTCGATGTTCTTTGACGGATCACCCTTGATCAGCACAACGTCGGCTTGCATGCCCGGAGCAAGCGTTCCGATGCGATCCTTCCGGCCGAGATAGACTGCGCCATTCTCCGTGGCGATGTGGATGGCTTCCACGGAAGTGAAGCCGGCTTCCACCAGCAACTCTACCTCGCGCTGATCCCCGAATCCGGGTAACACACCGCCGTTCCCAGTTGGGTCGGGACCAGCCAACAGCAATCCGCCAGCCCTGACAAACGCGACCTCAAAATCCATCTCTTTCCGCATCAGCGCACCCATCGGAGAACTCGCCGGTATGCGCGCTCGTGCCGACAAGTAACTCTGCGCCGACTCCGCAGACATTGCCTGAATCACTCGCGCCTGCAACCGGGGCCGCAACGGCACACCGGATTCAAAGACCGGCAACGTGGAAGTCACAGCAACGTGATGCGAGACAAGGTTGCTGATGAGCTCTTTCACCTGAGGACTATCCACGGCAATCGTGCTCCACGCATTTCCGCGGCCGCTAGCCTGCGGGCATAGATCGACTTTCTTATCGGCAACGAACTCAGTGTCCGAGAAAACCGGTCCGTGCTCAAGGTCGTCTATACCCAGCGCGATTGCTTCAGGCCACGTGACCGAGCAAAGATGCCCGGTAAGCTTCATCTGGTGCGCGTGCGCCTCATGGATTGCGGCTCCAAGTTCCTCTCGCGTGATGTTCATATAAGCCTTGAAAGACGTCATGCCTTCGCCGGCCCAGTAGTCCACCAGCCGCTTTGCGTCATCGGGTCCGGTCAACTCATGCATCTGCGCGAATCGTGTGTGCGGCCCCTCGAGATAGGGAGCACTCGCGTCCATCGCCGGCCCCGGCATGAGCCCGCTGTCGATGCGCTCTTTTAGCTTCAGGTCTGTATAGGGTTCAACGCTGCCGGTTGTTCGCATCGTTGTGACGCCAGCAGCTAAATACAGGCGAGGAGCGGTGTAGGGAATCTTCGCAGCAAACAGTCCGGGCTCGCCCAACTCTCCGTGTTCACTCACCTGCACGGTGATTGAATCCGTGTAGTACAGGTGATCGTGCATGCCGACGATTCCGGGAATTACCGTGAACCCTGTGCGATCGACCACCTTGGCCCCTGCAGGGACCTGCACGGATGCAGCCGGCCCAATGGACGTGATCTTTCCGCCAGCGATAACCACTGCCTGGTCTTCCTTCGGTCCCGCACCGGTTCCATCAATCACTTTCACGTGATTGAGAACTAAAATCGGCGCGTTGACTGAGACGAATGGAGCAACGTCGCGCGCCGTTTGCGCCTGCATTGAGATCGCGACAGTGACAGTAAGACCGCACACCAACAACGTTGATCGCTTCATGGGTTTACCTCGAGCGGAGCAGGGAAGAGATTTGCTTGAGTATCTTAAAGGCTCCGGCGCGCCCGAGGATAGTACTTAGCTCTTCGACCGCCTACTTGTGCAGAAGTGGCGTAAGGACCGGCAACATTGTCTTTGCGATGATCTCCGACCCTTTGGCTGTGGGATGAATTCCGTCCCCCTGAATCGTCCCCGGCACATTCACTAGATCCTTATAGATCATGGGCACGAATGCGGTGTGATGCTTTGCAGCGAGATCGCGATATACCTGGTTGAATGCGCTAATGTAATCCTGGCCATAATTCGGCGGCAGCGTGATCCCGGCGAGAAGGACCTTGATGTGGGCATTGTCCAGGGCGGTCAGCACGGCATCCAGATTTTTTCGGGTCTGCTCCAGAGGAAGGCCACGCAGGCCGTCGTTTCCCCCGAATTCCACGATTGCAATCGCGGGATGTGTCTCCAGTACGAAGCGTATATTTGCCACCGCGTCCTTGGTCGTTGCCCCGCTGGTGCCCATATTCGATACCTTGTAAGTAAAGCTTCGCTGGTCCAGATCCCGTTGCAGAGCGTCTGGGTACGACTGGCCGGAGTTCAAGCCATAGCCTGCGGTGATGCTGTCGCCGTAGCAGACAATCAATGGCCGGCCGGCAGCCATCGACGGGAGAACAAAGATCGACAGACACAACGAAACGATAATCCTGCGCCAAGCGTCCACATCAACAGTGTAATGTCGCAGAAAGGGAACGTTCTTTCGACATGAGCCGTATACATACAGGAGGCAATCCCGGGTGATTGAAGTCCGTGACGTAAAGCGCTGGATCCAGAACGGCTCAAGGCGGGTGGACATCCTGAAAGGAATCTCGCTCAGCATTCCGGCTGGTCAGTTCATTGCCATTGTAGGAGCGAGCGGCAGCGGGAAAAGCACTTTGCTCGGCTTGCTCGCGGGCCTTGACACGCCAAGCGAGGGCGAGATCTGGCTTGACGGTACGCCGATTCACAATTTGGCAGAAGAAGACCTTGCCGCTGTCCGCGGCCGCAAGATTGGCTTCGTCTTTCAGTCGTACCAATTGATTTCGACTTTGACAGCGCTGGAGAACGTGCTGCTCCCGTTCGAGCTGAATGTCGAAGGCAACGGGCTCAAAAAGGCTAGAGCGCTGCTCGAGGCTGTTGGCCTGAGGGAGCGCATGGATCACTATCCCGTTCAACTCTCGGGTGGCGAGCAGCAGCGCGTTGCCCTGGCCCGCGCCTTCGTCGTCAATCCGCCCATCGTCATGGCCGACGAGCCCACCGGAAACCTCGACTCCGCCAATGGGCGTCTCGTGCTTGATCTGCTTCTGGAGCGCAACAGTCATGCCGGCGCGACACTCGTCCTGGTTACGCACGATCCTGAAATTGCGGCCCGCGCCGATCGCAAGATTGTTCTCAAAGACGGCATGATTATCGAAGATACGCTGCCTCCTGTTCCCGTTGAAGCTCTCGTCCAAAACGAGGAAGGCAATGGCTGACCGCGCACTGAGTTGGCCGCGAGCTGCAGCGATTGCGTGGCGGGACTTGAAGTCCGCGCCCGGCAAGTTCGCGTTCGTTGTGCTCTCAGTCGCAGTCGGTGTGGCTGCACTTGTCGGCGTCCGCGGATTCAGTGAGAGCTTTCGAACCACGCTGATGACAGAGGCCCGATCGCTGATGGCGAGCGATCTGAGCGCGCGTATTTTTCGCCAGACCGATGCGGAAGAGTCGCGGAAACTCTCGGCTTTGGAGAAGGGAATTCCGGGAAGCGATCTGACGTGGGTGACAGAGACGGTCTCGATGGCGTCGGTTCCTCCTGATCCGGTGCCGATTCTCGTCACATTGAAAGCGGTCGATCCCGCTAGATATCCATTTTATGGGTCGGCTCAATTGGAGCCGGCGATGAGTCTTCGTCAGGCGCTCGAAGGCGATTCTGCAGTGGTTGCCGAGGAGTTCCTGATTCGGCTGAACGCGCATGTCGGTCAGTCGTTGCGGCTGGGCGGCAAGAGTTTCAAGATAGTCGCGGTGCTGGCGCAGGAGCCGGACCGCATCTCGGCGGGCGCCGGTATGGGCCCGCGCGTGATGGTCTCGCGTGCATCTATTGAGAATACGGGATTGCTTGCGCCCGGGAGTCGCGCCGCTCAGCGGCTGCTGCTGAAGTTGCCGGCAACGGCGGATGACGCGGCTGTGCGCAAACAGGTGGAATCGATCCTGCCGGACGCGCAGGTAATGGACTTCAAGGAAGGAAATCCGGCCCTGAGTCAGGGCCTCGATAATGCCACCGCGATTCTGAGCCTTATCTGCCTTGTCGCGATGGTTCTGGGTGCAATCGGCGTTGCTATGGCGATGCATGCGCACCTTGAGCAGCGCATGGATATGCTGGCGATTCTCAAGGCCGTCGGCGCCCGCTCGTCGGACTTGTTGCGCATCTTTCTGCTGCAAACCCTGGCGCTCGGGTTCGTTGGAGCGTTGATCGGCGTTGCTGGCGGAGCAGCCGTGATGGAGGCTCTGCCGGCCGTCTTTGGAAAGCTGCTACCGGTGCACACGGTAATGCATTTCCCGTGGCGTGCAGTGGCTGCCGGCTTGGGCACGGGACTGCTGACGACACTCTTGTTCTGTCTTCCGCCGCTGCTCGATGTGCGCGCCGTGAGGCCCATCCTGGTTTTGCGCAGACTGGTAGAGCAGGGGCCAAGCACGGTCAGCGAATGGTTTGCACGTTGGTGGTCGCGCCGATTGCAACTCGGCATCGCATTGGTGGTCATTATTGCGCTGGGTGCAATCGCCTGGGCACTGTCTGATTCGGTCAAAGTTGGCGGATGGTTCGCGCTACTGTTCACGATCGCACTGGTGGTTCTTCTCATCCTGGCGGCAGTTGCGCTCCGTGTGCTGCGCTTCGTTCTCAATCGTGTGAGGCTGAGCCTGCCGTCGTCCTTACGTCATGGTCTGGCAAATCTTTATCGGCCCGGCAATCAATCGGCGGCGGTGCTGGCTTCGTTGGGTACCGGCGTCATGCTCATTCTCGCGGTCTACCTGATGCAGAGCACCTTGCTGCGCGAGATCCGCGAGACTGCGTCGCCCAAATTGCCCAACGTGTTTCTCATTGACATCACGCCGGACGAAGTCGATGGAGTAAGGGCATTCTTCCAGCACCAACCGGGTGTCACGCAACCGCTTGACCTTCTCGCGGGCGTGCAAGGCCGATTCGTTTCGCTCAATGGCAAAACACTTGACCAGATGAAAGAGGAACACTTCCCCCGCAGAATGCTCGAGAACGCCGAGTTGAGTTGGGCGGACTCGCCTCCGGCAGGTGACAAAGTTACGCAAGGCAAGTGGTGGACCGATGCCAATGCCGCTGAGATTGCCATCGGAGATGGCACGGCACAGCGTCTTCATCTCGGCGTAGGTTCTTCCGTCGAGATTGCAATTGGCGGGAGGGTACACGCATTGAAGGTGACCGCACTCTACAAAGCTGACGGGCAGCATCTGGCAGCCCGCATTGCATTCATGTTGCCATCCGGGCAACTCAAAGATGAGCAGGCAGCGTGGTATGGTGGCGCGCACATCGACCCCAAACAAGTGGCTTCGATGGAGAGGGCGCTCTTTGCTGCCTATCCGACCGTGACGATCATCAACATTGCCGACGTCCTCGTCCGCATCGAGAGTGTCGTCGATCAGATCACCTTTGTCGTGCGATTCCTCGCCGGTTTTTCGATCTTGGCCGGCCTGATGATTCTGGCTTCCAGCATTGCGAGTGCACGCTTCCGCCGCATGCGCGAAGCGGTCGTGCTGAAAACTCTTGGCGCGACCCGTATGCGGATCGTGCGCACTTTTAGCGTCGAGTTCAGCGTGCTTGGGCTGCTTGCCGGTTCAGTTGGCGTTGTATTTGCCAATCTGCTTACAAGGGTACTGCTGCGCAAGCTTGAAGTGGGCTTTCATATCGATTGGTACGCAACGGCCATAGCGCTGGTTGGCACAGCGATCCTTGCAACGGGTACGGGATGGATTGCCAGCTTCCGCATACTCGGGCTTCGTCCCCTCGAAGTCCTGCGCGAAGAATAGGACGCCGATCCTCGTGGAGGGCATGCAACCGACATACGATCGAAGTTCGTATGAAGCGGTGCGCACGTGTCCCGCACCGCGTGTCGCGTGCGCAAGCCGGATTTGCTTCAGATCTTTGCCTGGCGGCCGAGTTTGACCGCCAAAAAGATTGTCCGTATGATGAAAAAGTTGGCATCCAGAGCCGGATACTCTTTCTGGCCGGGCCAACACGGCTGCAAGATGGCCTGTATCGCGCTTGTTGCCCCCTCGTTCAATGGTAGGACAGCTGCCTCTGGAGCAGCATATCGGGGTTCGAATCCCTGGGGGGCAGCCAATTCAGCACTTCCTCGCACCTCCCCGATCTCCCTCGTGCACCAAGTAACGCCTTTAAATGATTAATTTACGGCATTTATGCGTTCTCGGCGGTCCGCAGAAGTGCGCCAAGAGCGCTTGAGAAAGTGGGGTACAATTTGGGGTACAACCCCCCTTGAAAGTGGGGTACGGGCGAATCTGCATAGGAGCTGAAAAATGCCGCTCTCGGATATCGCGGTGAGAATGCTGAAGCCCCGCGAAAGGGCCTTCAAGGTTTACGACCGCGACGGGCTGTTCTTGCTCGTCAATCCCGGCGGATCAAAACTGTGGCGCTGGCGTTATCGTTTCGATCTGAAGGAAAAACTTATGGCGTTGGGCGAGTACCCCGTTATCGGTCTTGCCCTAGCCCGTGAGCTTCATCTTGCAGGCCGCAAGATCCTGGCGTCGGGCATTGATCCAATGGCCGACAGGAAAGCCGAAGCTGAAGCCAAACAGAGAGAGATCGAAGTGCGGGAGCGAGAAGCTGAGAATAGCTTTGAGAAGGTGGCTCGCAGGTGGTGGGACTGGTGGGCTGCCGGAAAATCTCAGCGTCATACCGATTACGTCTTGCGGCGTTTGGAGGCGGACGTGTTCCCTTCGTTTGGCCACAAGTTCATCGACGCGGTCACGGCTGCCGACATTCGGAAGCTGATGCTCGCGATCGAGGATCGCGGTGCAAGAGACGTTGCCAAGCGCGCGCACGAGACGGCTGGGCAGGTTTTTCGATATGCGATTGCCCACGGTATAGCCAACCGAAATCCTGCCGCCGATTTCAAATCCAAAGACATTTTGGCTGATGCCAACGAAGAGAATTTTGCTCGCGTCGATGCGAAGGAACTGCCCGATCTATTGCTCAAAATGGAAAGCTACCAGGGGGATGCGCTAACGCGTCTTGCCATGAGACTGATGGCCTATACATTTGTACGCACATCAGAACTCATCGAGTCGGAGTGGTCGGAATTTGATTTGGACAGTTCACGCTGGGATATTCCGGCCGAGCGCATGAAGATGGATACGCCCCATATTGTCCCGTTGTCGCGACAATCAATCGCAGTCTTGCGTGCTCTCAGTCTGCTCACGGGGAATCGAAGGTTAGTATTCCCCGGAGCGAACGACAAAGAGAGGCCAATGAGCAACAATACAATTCTGTTTGCGCTGTATCGTTTGGGCTACAAAGGTCGCATGACCGGCCACGGCTTTCGTGGACTCGCGTCCACGATACTGCACGAGAATGATTTTGAGGACGAACACGTCGAGTTGCAACTCGCTCACCAGAAGCGTAATAAAGTGGCCGCTGCATACAATCATGCAAAATATCTAAAGCAGCGCAAGGCGATGATGCAGTGGTGGGCCGATTATCTGGATGCGCAGTTAGCCAAAGGGCGGCAAAGTATTAGCCGCCCTCACACTGATCACTTCGCGGTGCCAGCCGAGCGTAGTCGCAAGAGATCTCCCAGCCACACTAAGCAGCCGATCGGGACGCGCGCACGCGCTCTAGGGCCCACTGTCTGATTTCGGACTTGACCCAGGCGACGGCGCGCGGCCCCAGGCGCACCGGTGCAGGAAATCTCTTTTCCCGAATTAACTCGTAGATGCTCGTCTTCGAGAGGCCCGTGACCGCTTTCACTTCTGGTACCCGCAAGAAACTCACGTCTTCGAAAGCGTCGTGAGTTCCGTTGAGATTGGTGTACCGAAGTGACCTCAGATTGGGGCAATTTCTTTGTGATGAATTGCTGCGGTGGGATAGGCTGACCGCTGCTCTTCTGCCGTTGCTGAAGGGAAACTGACGCTTTTCTACTCGTGGCAATAGGCATTTTCACCTCAACCGTTTCAGAGCCATCTTCGAACGAATTGCTGTTTGAACGCGTCCAACTCTTCCTATCTTTGAAGAGCAAAGCACCTTTCAGGAGATTGCACCAAAAGTCCAATTGCGTCCAAGACTTTTTTTGTCAAGATTGATGCTCGACAAGCATCAGGGGGGCACTTTCAGACTCTTACAGGAATTCAAGGGAAGCAATGAGTTGCGTGAGGGAAGTTCTCCTCTTCAATCTCGGAAGCCCTTTACCTCTCGCACAGGAGTCTAGCGCGGGTCTTCTGATGTGACCAGCGCACCTCGCCCTTATTGGAGGGTGCGCCGCAGACTCGAATCACAAACAGTCGTTGCGACCAACAGGGCACGAATTAATGCAATCTGAGGTAATACTGCCGCGAGAGGTCGCGCATCTCGAATCTCGTCCTTCACTGGCTGAATGAGATCGTTGTCTACATACTCGTTTCCTAACTCGTCATTGGATCGGATGAGGTCCAGGAATCGTTTCTTCTCTGCCGAGGAAGAGAACGAAAACAAAATCTCATACGCCATCTCCATTGGATCGCCTATCAGCGCGAGCGACCGGGTGTTGGTGAGGTGGGCATTAGCCGAGTAGATAACCGATCGTATCCGCGGCAAGGTCTCGACCAGTGAGGTTCAGTCATGTACTCGATTGTCATTAGATTTCTCCTGAATTGGTAATTTAGGACGCTGCCCTGTCACGGCAGAGGTCGCGGGTTCGAGCCTCGTCGTCCCCGCCATACATTCCAAATGAGTTATGGGATGATTTGGCGTCATGAATCTGACTAAATTGGGTGCAAATTGGGTGCAGAATGCACCCAGGTTGCACCCAAATCTGCCTCGCTCGGCATCCTCATATGTTGTTTCCGGTTTCACTGAGAAGAGAAGACCAACGACATGACCACGACCTGCGCATTCTGTTTGGCGGGTGTGATTGCATGGGTGTGGACATCCAGGGTTGACCGTATGGTCGAGTGCCGAAGAAGCTCCTGCATCACCTTGAACTCAGTGCCGACGCTTCTCAAGAGCGTTGAGTAGGTATCCGTAAAGATCCGTTCTATGCATTCGCCAGAACAGCAGGAATCTTCGCTGCTGCGACCAGGATATTTGCTGGCGTGTTTTTCTCCACGATTCACTCAGCGATCTGCCGTTACGGAACTAATTCCAGATTTCCTGAATCCGCCCATCTTCGATCCGCAGAATCTCGAAATGATTGCGCGTATATTCTCGTGTCGGATCAGACGGATCTTTGTAGCTCTTCTCCCACATCATTACGACAAAAGGATCGTTGGTGAACCCCAGCACCGGCGCATTCTTCCACTCCGGCTTGATGTCCTGAGGCTGATGGTCGGGGAGACTGTGAATGAACTGTTTCAATCCTTCACGGTCAACGGGCTCGACCGGATTGTGCTCGATGAAGGATGACGAAAGAACCGTTTCGATGTCCTCGATGTGTCCATATTCGACGACATTCTTTTCGAAGCGCGTTGCGATCGCCAGGTTCTGTTGTTCTACCGTTGAAGGTTTCGCTGTGTTCCAGGTGGAGGGCGGCAGAGCCGTGGACGGAATGAACGCAGGGGAACCAGGGTGCTTCCGGGCAGCATCCCAATGCTCCTGTATCTTTCCGTTTTGAATGCGAAACAGATCGAAGCTGTATTCATAGACTGACTGTGAAGTGTCTTTGGGATTTTTGAATTTGTGCTCAAAGACCAGCCAGACGAAATTTCCTTTTGCGCCCGCGACCACCGGAGGGTTTTGAAGTTGATCGGGAATCGGCTCGATCGCAGGCCCCAGGGTCTTGAAGAGCGTCATCAAAGCAGCTCGACCAGTAGGAATATTGGGATTGTGCTGGATGAAGTCCTCGGCCGCGTAGTTGGCTGCAAGTTCGGTGTGGCGAGCCTCGACGACTTCTCTCCACCAGTCGAGAACGAAGGCGAGGTTCTTGTCTTCTTCGGGAGTCATGTGGGCGACTTGTTTCTTGGTGGGGAGATGTCCCGGTTGTAAAGATTGACCGAATGCAGAGAAAAAGGCAGCGAAAAGCAATGGCAGAGCGATCACTACGCGCAACGCCTCCGTCCACTCGAAACGAGAAGACATCCTATTTCGATTGCGTGCCTCAAAGACATTCTTGAACTGATCGTACATTTCTCTCCTGTGGTAATACCACATAAGAATCTCACAGCTGGCGTGGCACCACTACATAAATGTGACCAGATGGATTTCTTCGAAATCTGATGATTGTCGTGGGGACTGTCGCACCCGATCACCGTTGAACCGGCGGCAAATGCCGAGGCCAGCGGCTCGGGATTGGCGTTTGGGAAGTAGTTCTTCCAAAACTCTTGCAAAGTCCGCCATACCTTGAACTTGGCCTGCGTCGCGCGTAAGCCCATAAGTGACGTCTAGCGCGAATTGGTCGGCTTGATGCTCAAAACGACGGCTCACTCCGTTGATGATGGGTTGAGAGACGAACCCAAACACCATATAGAGAAGCATCACCGCCGGCAGTGCTCTCTTCCGCCGATGAGCTGCGGTAGAACCGGGCCGGCGGACGCTGGCTCCGCCGGATCGGAGAGACACGTGACAACTACATCTTCAACGACTGCACCTGGATAATGTCGCCCTGCTTTTCGCCGGTGACATTCACGCGAAGATGATCTTTCTTTGTGGTGCTCTGCAATAGCTTCATCGCGTCCGCATTTCCCTTGGCGTCGAATTTGAGGTAGTTGCCGTCCTTATCGAGTATGCCGAAGCCGCTCTTGGCACAAGCCAGGGCACAGTCCCGCGTATGTGCGTCGGGATCGGCTTTGGCTATTTTCGAGCACTGCGTGTCGACTATCGAAACATTGCTCCAGGTTTCAGCGGCAGCAAACACCGGTAACGCTACGGCTAGGGCCACTAGCAGGAAGATTCTTTTCATCATGAGCTCTCCTTTTCGCGGTTGAGGGTTCCAGTTCAGTTGGTATGGGCAAGATGCTTCGCGGTCTTTGGCTCAGCCAAGCCACGGTCGGGTTCGGGAAGATCTTCCATCAGGGCCTGTTCGCGGACTTCAGTGAGTTTGGCGAGTACAAAGGCCCCCAGAGAAAAATTCCGGGGACGAAGGAAGGAAATCCCGCAATCGAAGAAGCAATTGCGTGTGGTGTGGCCATCAACGTGACGCTTCTTTTCTCTCGTGAGCACTACCTGGCGTCAGCGGACGCGTACATGCGGGGGCTGGAACGGCGTATTGCATCGGGTCTCAGTCCCGATGTTCGTTCGGTGGCCTCGGTCTTCCTGAGTCGATGGGATGGTGCGACGATGGACAAAGTCCCCGACCAACTCCGGGACAAACTCGGCATCGCCATCGGTCAGCAGACCTACAAGGCTTGCAGCACGCTTCCTAAGAGTGAAGCTCTTGCTCGCCTTGGAGCGGGGCGATTCTGACGAGCCGCACATGACTGGATTCGCCCGTGTGGTCGCTTTTGACCGGCGCACGTATCCTGTGCTGGTTTAACTTCATCCCAATGAGAGATCGGCAATCCTTGACGAGCGGCGCAACTCTCGCGATTGCAAGGTATAGCAGGGGACGCGACAGATGGAAGTCTTTCTCAAGAGAGCGTATGAAGAGCCAGCCAGCACAGATGGTTTTCGCGTTCTCGTTGACCGGCTGTGGCCACGTGGGGGAAAAAAAGTCGATTTGCGCCTGAATGCCTGGGTGAAGGAGATCGCACCCAGCACTGAGCTAAGGAAATGGTTTGATCACGATCCGAAGCGCTGGCTGGAATTTTGCAAGCGGTACGGAGTGGACCTAAAGAGCCCAAAGGCGAAAAAGGCAATTGCCGACACCGTGCACGCTGCACAGAAGTATTCCGCGATCACTTTGATCTACGCAGCGAAGGACACAGAACACAATGAAGCGGTCGTGCTTCGAACTCTCTTCAAAAGGAAGGCGGGAGCATGACGATTCCACTTGTAGCGGATGACGGCACGATGACGGCCGATCTCGCGCACTTTGACTTGGCGCATGAAATGGACGAGTTCGAGCATCACAAACCGTGGCCCAAAGGGATCCACGCCAAGACTCTTTTCAAAAAAAAGGACTTTCGGGTTGTTCTGATTTGCATGGAAACTGCCGCCCGAATAGAAGAACACCACGCAGACGGCACAAGCTCAGTCCAAGTGTTGAAGGGTGCGCTCCGTTACAAAACTCAAGGGCAAATATACGACCTCCAGACTGGAAGTCTCCTTACTCTTGGCGCTTCGATCAAGCACGACGTTGAAGCAGTTGTTGGATCGGCCTTTCTCCTCACCATCTCCTGGCCAGACAATCAGGAGTTGCTCGCCATGCCGCATCGTGGCTACGGCACCTAATCCTCGTTACATGCGGGACTCATGGACGTTTCTCAGGAGCCGCTCAATGATCTCGTTCGATGCGGCACACGCCGCCGTTCATTATCCGCCTGATCGCCGCTTTCGCATCTGGGTACGACCCTCAATCCTCATTGCTCTAGCGGTGCTGGTTGCTGTGCCTGTGCTTGCTGCCTGGATCGAGCTTCTCTTTGTGGGACTCCCTCATATTCCACCGGTCCCACAGATCTTTCCCAACAATTTTGCCGGTCCGCATGGTTTTCCGGTATGGGTGCGATACTGTCACTTTTTCAACTTCCTTTTTATTACGATGCTGATCCGAAGCGGTCTGTCGATTCTCGCCGATCATCCTCGTCTCTACTTCAACAATCACTGCACGCCGGGTAGCGAGTGGATTCGGTTGACGCCGATCATAGTTCCTAAGGATCGCGTCTGGACCGCGAAGGACGATGCGCGCTACGTTTCGCCGCTCGTTGCCACTCCCGGCTACCGGCATACCATTGGTCTGGCTCGGTGTTGGCACTTTCTCAACGTCTACGGCTTCATTGTCACGGGATTCTTCTTTGTCATCATGCTCTTCGATACCGAGCAATGGCGGCGGCTCGTACCCCAATCGCCGTTGGTGCTGCTGCAGGCCTGGAACACCTGGGTACACTATGCGACGTTCCACCTGCCGACTGAACTCAATGGATTTTACGGCTACAACGCGCTGCAGCAGATCGCCTATTTCTCCGTCGTCTTCGTTTTCGGCCCAACGGCAATCCTCACCGGTATCGCCATGTCGCCGGCAGCAGTCAATCGCTTTCACTGGTACGCGAAGCTGTTTGGCGGCAGGCAGTCGGCACGCTCCATTCACTTTCTCACCATGCTCAGTTTCTTTGCCTTCATCGTCGTGCATGTGACGTTGATCGTGATGACCGGCTTTGTTCGCAACATGAATCACATCGTGTTGGGCACCGACGATCTGAACCACCGGGGAATAATCCTCGGCTTCGTTGGCATTGGCGTTGTCGCGCTCTCGTGGGTCGCCGCGCATCTACATCCCGTGGATATATCCGCGTCTTTTGCAGCATGTGCAGAAGTTCATCACCTACCCATTGATGCTGACCACACTGAACCGCCTTTCTCCGAGCGAGCACTACACCGAGGCGGATATCTCGCCACGCTTTTGGCCCAATGGCAAAATGCCCGAACGCGACGATTGGAAGCTCATGGCGAGGAACGGATTCCTGGACTACAAGCTGAAGGTGAGCGGACTCGTGGAAAACCCGGTTGAACTTTCTCTCGCGGACATCGAGCGCCTGGCCAAAGCCGAGGAAATCACTATGCATCATTGCATCCAGGGCTGGACCGGCATTGCCAAATGGGGTGGACTACCCATGAAGTCTCTGGTTGAACTCGTCCGGCCCAGGCCAAACGCCAAAGTCGTGGCCTTCTTCTCCTTTGGTGGCTCGCTTTATGGCGGCGCCTACTACGATACGCAGAGCCTTGAAAATGTCCTTAAGGCCCAATGCCTGCTTGCAACCGAAATGAATGGGAAGCCCCTCACCGAGGTCTATGGAGCGCCGCTGCGCCTGCGCGTCGAGAACCAGCTCGGCTACAAGATGGTCAAGTGGATTGAGCGAATTGAATTCATCGAATCTGAAAAGACTATCGGCCTCGGAGAGGGCGGCAAGAACGAAGACGATGAATATTTCGATCTGCTCCCCAATATCTGATGACTTTAGTGAATGAACATCACGATGCTCGCACTGAGCGCAACGGATTCGAGCATGTCGGGGTCCTGCTCGCGCACATGCGCATGGAATGGCTCCTGCAGCACTTCCCTCCACGTCTTGTGTGGGCAGTCTATGTCTGCGTAAACGGCTTCATCACTATCGGACTGCTCGGCTTGCTCGCCCTTCTTACTGGAAGCCCCTTTGTCTTTCCATCACTCGGGCCCACTGCGTATCTCTTTTTCTTCTCTCCACTGGCTGAAGTCTCCAGCCCGCGTAATACCATCCTGGGGCACGCAATTGGACTGATCTGTGGCTACGCCGCCTTCGCGCTTGCAGTGGCCTCGAGCCCGCCGTTTGGCATGAACCCCGGTGTCCATGGCCCAAGGCTGCTGGCCGCAGCGCTCTCGCTCTCGGCTACCGGCGCGCTGATGGCACTATTGCGGATAAGTCATCCGCCCGCGGGGGCCACGACTCTCATCGTTTCGCTCGGCATCATCTCTCAACCCAAGGAGCTTGTCATCATCGAGGTCGCCGTGATTCTGCTTACGGTGCAGGCTTTCGCAATCAATCGGCTTGCTGGTATACCGTACCCCGTTTGGAGCAAGTACAAGTCCGAGGGAATCGTGCCTTAGGTGGCATTGCGTTGCAGCCTGCCCGGCGTTCGCCCCGGAGGGAATTCGCATCCGAGTAGCGTGAGCGGACCGAACCGAAGTCCCTAAGCATTTTCTGAAAGAGGAGGACATCGTGGCGAAGAAAAGAGTGGCAGACCTGTTGGTAGATGTTCTGGCAGAAGCTGGAGTTCGGCGGATTGTTGGAGTTTCTGGTGATTCGCTCAACGGCATTCCCGATAAATGGTACCGATTTGTAGAGATTAATGCAAACCACTACCTGAAGTAGAGTTGTTAGCGAGAACCATGCTTTCTATTCCAGTAGGGCAATCGGAGAGGGTTCGCGCAGACAAGGTCGATCTGCGTGCGGCGTAACGTTTAAGAGCCTGCAAATTCAGGATCGTTACTGTGCGATTGTCTAAAGAAATAAGCCCTTCGTGTTTGAGCCGTGTAAGAGCTCGCGACACCACGTCTCTTACCGAACCGATTCGACTTGCAATCTCCTGGTTGGAGAGGCGAAGACGAAATGGTTTCGGTACATCAGGAGCGAGCGTGGCAGATCGCGCTTCCGCCAGAAGAAAGAGCGCAAGTCTTTGCCCGACTTCGTGGAGCGAAAGAGCTTCAATGAGGCTTGCGTGCCTCCTGACCTTCGCCGCCATCAACTTAAGGGCCGCGAGCGCAAGGGAAGGATACTTCGCGCACAGTTCCCTAACATCATTCTTCTCAATAAGAAGAACATGCGTTTCCGCTTCCGTTATCGCGGAAGCCGGAAACGGCCCATCATCAAACACAGGAACATCCCCCAAAACAGAGCCAGCCGCATTAACGTGCATGACCTGCTCACGCCCATCTTCATTTTGTTGGAAGGCACGAATCTTGCCATCGACAACTACATAGAGACCTCTTGCTGACTCGCCTGCCAGAAACAGCATCTCGCCTTTCTGAAGACGCAGTTCTACGACTCGCTGAGCGATGTCGGCGAGCTCTTCGGTCGCAAGGCCCCCAAATAGCGTTGTGCATTGCAGAGCCGCAATCCGTTTCGTTTTCATGGACTTCTCCGCAAACGGGCAGCCAAGGCCTAAAAGAAGACGCGGTCCTCTGACATAAGTCATAGCATACGCTCCGACCGCAGCCCTACTCTTTGATCAGTGCAGCCCCATCGGTTCTGCCGAGGAGGCAAAAGATGCCGCGGCCAAGGCGCTCCACGCTCACGCCCGGTGGCCCAATCTCTTCGTCAACTAGGGGGCAAAAAATGAATGGGTTGTCATGTGGTTGTTGGGCTATTGCGGATCAGAGTCTCCAGTGGATCGGAAGAGGTGCTGCCTGGCTTCTGTTGAGAAAGCATTCTACGGAAGACGAGAGGGCTCTCTATGCCGCAATAGGCGGCGCGCTTGTATGCGCGGTGTTCGGTGGAGTCGTCGGATTCGCTCTTACTGATCTTTCGCGAGAAATAAGCGCGATTGACGGAGCAATACTCGGGAGTTCGCTAGGCGTGTGCCTCGGAATCTTGTTCGGGTCGTTTGTTGAAACTGTCGACAGCACGATCAAGGACCTATTGAGTTCCTTCAATTTGAAATAGCTGTCCCCAATGCTCCTATACTACGCAGCGCCACGGAGTATGTCTTGCCGAGCGCTTCCTCTGCTTCGAATCCAAACAATATCTCGGCGAAATGATTCCAAAAGCAAATCTCGCCTGAGTTTCGGAGGACAAAGACCCCATGCGCGTTGTTGCCGAGGAAGGACAATAGTTCCGCCTCAACCATGGATACATTCTAGAAGATCGCTCGCCGTTGAGCACGGCTGGTTGTTAAAGGCGGCAAGAAGGTCGATGAGGCTCGTGGCTCCGCAGAACATACACATCGATCAACAGCAGCATTAAGCGAATCTCGGCCGAATTGCGCAAATGAGCAACACGAGCTGAAAGAAGACGCAGTCCTCTGACATAAGTCATAGCATACCCTCCGTCCACAGCTCTAGTCTTTGGTCAGAGCAGGCTTCTCGGTTCTGCCGAGGAAGGCAAGCGATGAAAGCGACTCAAAAGCTCCATGATCTTGGCCAGAGCATCTGGATCGACAACCTCACCCGGGGATTACTCGCCGGCGGGAAGCTTCGCGAATATATCGAGGAGTCTTCGGTCACGGGGCTCACGTCAAACCCCACGATCTTCGATCACGCCGTCAGGAATGGCCACGACTATGATGATGCCATCCGCCAAAAAGTAAAAGAGGGCAAATCAAGTGAGGCACTATTCTTCGAGTTGGCGATCGAAGACCTCAGGCAGGCCGCCGACCTCTTCAGGCCGATCCATATTCGGACAGATGGTGTGGATGGCTGGGTATCGCTGGAAGTTTCGCCACTGCTGGCCCGGAATTCGGAAGGCACTCTTGCTGCCGTCAAGGCTCTCCACGCTCACGCTGGACGGCCCAATCTCTTCATCAAAATCCCCGGGACCAGCGCTGGTCTCATGGCCATTGAAGAGGCCATCTTTGCCGGCGTGCCCATCAACGTAACGCTTCTTTTCTCCGGAGCACAATACGTTGCAGCCGCCGCAGCGTACATGCGCGGGGTTGAGCGACGCATAGCAGCCGGATTGAATCCCAACGTGGCCTCTGTCGCTTCGCTCTTTGTCAGCCGCTGGGATGTTGCGGTAAGGAACAAAGTGCCAGGGCGCCTGCACAATAAACTTGGCATAGCCGTTGCTTGGGACACATACAGGAGGTACTGTGCATTGCTCGACTCGCCGCGCTGGCACCGCATTTTAAACGCCGGTGCCCGTCCCCAGCGCCTTCTCTGGGCCAGCACTGGAGCCAAGGATCCTAATGCCTCCCAGCTGCTTTATGTTCAGGCTCTGGCCCAACCTTTCACAGTGAATACAATGCCCGAGGCCACGTTGAAGGCCCTCGCCACACATGAGGAATTCGGCGAAGCGTTGCCTCGAAATGCCGAAGCGGTGCTGGCAGAATTCGCCAAGGCTGATATTGACACTGACGTACTAGCCACCCAACTCCTGGGAGAAGGAATCGAGTCATTTGGGAGGTCCTGGAGAGATCTGCTCGCATGTATCAAGTCAAAGAGCGAAGAACTCAAAGCGGCTTGAGTTTGGAAGATCGAAGATTCAGGACCGGCCCCGCATGTTGCTGCTAGGTGGGAGGAAGAACATGGATCCGATGTGGATCTTGATAGCGCTGCCCCTTGTTGGCCTGGTTTGCTGCGCCTGCTTGATCGGCCGCACGGGAAATACACACCCACCATAGAGACTGCTCAAGGGGCCAAGCGCTTCCATGTCGCCCTGGCAGTCAGATTGCACACCGTTATACAAGCGATTACGAAAGGAGAGAGGCTATGCGGAGAGAATACTTCAAGTATTTGTTCCTTACCGGATGCTTACTTCTGGTCACCTTTCCAGCGCATGCTCAAGAAGTTGTTCACGCCCTGTGCGGCACAGTTCGTTCGATCGATTCGACCAACAAGACCATTACCGTTGTCACGGACAGCGGCACCTCTGCGCTATTCAAAGAATCGGCGAAACCCGAGGTTCGTCTTGACTTTGACAAAAGAATTCACGCCGATTTAATCGCGGCGGATGCGTTCACCAAGAATGAAGCCCGCGTGATTGTCTACTACTACGGGAGCGGTGATGTGCAAACAGCGGTTGCATTTCAGGATCTGGGTACTGGGCCATTCGAGGACAGCAGCGGGACAGTCGTCAAATTCGATCGACATGAGCGCGTGCTTACGCTCAAGAAAACTTCGGGCGCCGAAGAGTCTTTCCATTTAGATCCGAAAACGGTAGCTGAAACTCCGTATGGAGCGATGGAAGGATTGGAACTCGATGCCAAAGACGGCGACCAGCTGCAAGTGACGGCATCGTCTGTTAATGGAAACGAAGCGGCCTTGTTCATCCGTACGATGTGATGCTTGGTCGCTACGAGTGCTGATAACAACACAGCTTTGGCGCGGCCCGGTGGAGAACATTAGTGGTGCTTGCCAGGGGTCAAACGAAACGTCAAACCTCGCGGTGCGAAATTCAGGGTTGATACAGGGGGACAAATGCCAAATCACAAGACAAAGATAATTGTCGCCGACGATGAACAGGTGATCGCCAATTCTCTGACGGCATTTTGAAACAAGCGGGATTCGACGCACGAGCCGTCTATAGCGGCGAAATGGCGGTCGAGATGGCGCAAGACTTCCAACCGGATAAGCTGATCTCCGACGTCTTCATGACTGGTATTACAGGCATCGAAGCCGCGATTCAGGTTCGTACAGTGCTGCCGTCGTGCCAAATCCTGCTTTTCTCGGGTCAGCCGCAGACTGCGGACTTAGCCCAGGGAGAGTTCGATGTTCTGCGCAAGCCTATCGACCCCGCCGACTTGCTAGCTAGACTGCGCATCGGGACGTACGGCGATTCTCACGAATCGAAACAAAACGACTGCGAAAACAGAATCTGAGTGAGTTCACCGAACCTGGCTTTCGCGGGTGGTGGCCTTTGCACCTGCACTCGGGAGATTGAAGGGCTTCTTGCGGCGAATATAGATGCAAACGAAAACGCCGTCGAGTCGTTTGACACCAACTAGGGAGCAACAATGTCCTCGGCATCGTCCCCACTCCTGGCGCTACCAGAGAAGAGCTATTTGAGTGGCGATAATGGGCTCAAATCGTGGCTGCTGACGCTTGACCACAAGCGCATTGCGCTCCTTTACTTGTTCACGACGGTATTCTTCTTTGCGATCGGCGGGACTGCAGCAGCGATCATTCGCTTGGAGCTTTTGACTCCCGCCGGCGATCTCGTGTCATCAGATACCTATAACAAGCTGTTTTCGATACATGGCATCATCATGGTGTTCTTCTTCCTTGTTCCGATTGCACCGGCGGTTCTGGGTAATTTTCTAATTCCGCTCATGATCGGCGCAAGGGACGTGGCGCTCCCAAAGATCAATCTGTTTAGCTGGTATTTGTTTGCCATTGGTGGGTGTGTTGAGCTCTACATGATGATCGTGGGCGGGGTAGACACTGGCTGGACGTTTACGACGCCTCTGAGCACGCATTACTTAAATACAAATGTGATTGCCGCCGCAATGGGCATTTTCATCGCCGGCTTTTCATCTATTCTCACCGGCGTCAACTTCATCGTCACCATCCACAAAATGCGAGCACCGGGCATGACGTGGTTCAGGCTGCCATTATTCATCTGGTCCTATTACGCGACGTCCATAATCTTCGTTCTGGCTAACGCCGGTGATTGCCATTTCGATGGTGCTCATTGTGCTCGAGCGTGTGGCCGGAATTGGCGTTTTCGATCCAACGAAGGGTGGCGACCCTCTTCTATTCCAACATCTCTTCTGGTTTTATTCTCATCCTGCCGTATATGTCATGATCTTGCCGGGAATGGGGGTCATCTCGGAAACGATCTCTTGCTTCTCCAAAAAGAGGGTATTTGGCTACTCTGCGGTGGCGTTCTCATCGGTCGCGATTGCTGTCTTTGCGTTTTTTGTCTGGGCGCACCACATGTTCATCATGGGCATTTCAACGTATTCCGCGATGGTCTTTTCGTTCTTCACGATGTTGGTTGCGGTTCCGTCAGCTATCAAAGTGTTTAATTGGTCCGCGACCTTGTACAAGGGATCGATCACATTCGATACGCCGATGATTTATACGTTTGGATTTCTTGGCCTCTTTACTATTGGCGGATTGACCGGCGTTATGCTTGCGTCACTGGGCATGGATATCCACCTCACCGAGACATATTTCATCGTGGCCCACTTTCACTACGTAATGGTCGGTGGCATGGTGAGCGCTTTTATGGCCGGTCTGCACTTCTGGTGGCCCAAGATGACAGGAAGGATGTATCCGGAAACTCTCGGTAGGCTGGCTGCGGTGATTCTTTTCCTCGGTTTCAATCTAACGTTTTTCCCGCAATTCATTCTTGGTGTTCTTGGTATGCCCCGCCGATATCACTCTTACCCGCCGGAGTTCCAGGTCTTAAATGTGATGTCAACTGCCGGCGCCTCAATTCTTGCGATAGGGTATTTGCTTCCATTTCTGTATTTGATTTGGTCGCTTAAGTACGGGCAGATCGCTGGAGCGAATCCCTGGGGGGCAGCTGGATTGGAGTGGACGACGCAATCGCCTCCTCTCACAGAGAATTTTTCCCAAGTCCCAATCGTTAATTACGAGGCCTATGACTACGACCGCATTGTCTCCACGTGTCGAGGTTGCTGATTGAATTCGGACTCACGCACTTCGGGGATGTTACGCAATCCGCCGGGTCGTTGCGCAACAATCTTGTTAATCGGATGACGATGTTTGATGCCCCCCGGGTGCATGTCATCAAGGACGTATGAAAGCCTCATCAAGATAGTCCAATCAGAGTAATAGCTGAACAACTCATCCTCTGAAATAATCCTACCGTCCAAGGGCGGAGATCGTCAGGTGGAGGAATGGTGTTGGTGAAAACGGCGATTACATTGAATCCAGCAGTCCGAGTATGTTCTTTGGCTTCGGCAAGAAGTCTGCTCCAGTATTTTCGCTCGAGAAGATGTAAACAACCGTGCGCAATTATCAGATCGTAAAAGCCGTCAATCTGATATTCCCGCAGGTCTGCAACCCGCGCGTTGACGGGCAAATGCTCCTGCTCGGCGAGTGTTGTTAGTTTTGTGATTGCCGCCTGGGAAATATCCACGGCATTAACTCCGGCAGGTATTACGAGCTAAGAACAGAGCATTTCTGCCGTCGCCGCATCCCAGATCGAGAACTGAAGCATTCTGCGGCAGGGTGGAGAATAAATCCACAAATTCCTTACTTGGCGGTCCAAACGGACTCGGCGCCTCAATGTCTTCGAAGGCACTCTCCAAAATGGCCGTGGTTCCACCATAGCCGATGATAGACCATCGCTGACGCGGCACGGTCTGCAGACTGCCTGCATCGGTTGCCGACTCAGACTCGGAACTGACCCAGCACTGAATTATCGATTTTGCACCGTCCCTGGCAAAGATGTATTACATCGTGATACGATATTAGTATCAGGTGTCGCTCATGATTCCCAGCGGCCAAGAAGTTTCCTCGGGACAGCGCTGCAGAGAGATATCGGCTGCGGGATACCGGCAGCTTGCCGAGTTCCGCTATCGCATCCGCCAATTCCTGCACTTGAGCGAAGAAGCCGCTCGTTCGAAGGGAATCGAACCCCAGCAACACCAAGTGCTCCTGGCCATAAAAGGATTGCCTGGGGGAAGTCGTCCCACCGTCAGGACGCTTTCGGAAAGACTCTGCCTGCGCCATCACAGCACGGTAGAACTTATTGACCGCCTCGTAGAGCAGGGAGCGGTAGCACGCCGGCACAGTGTTCAGGATCGTCGTGAAGTGCTTATCGAACTAACTCCACACGGTGAAGAATTACTGCATCAGCTCTCCGTTCTGCTCTGGCAAGAGTTGAGAGTGTCAGGTCCTGCTCTCTCTGAATCGCTTTTGACTGTGTTGGCTCACTCGGCAGGGCGGGGAAGGAGTCAGCATGGGTCAGCAGACGCAAGCCAGACGGCATAAATCTACCTTGAAGGACCTCGGCGACTTTACGACGACTCTCCGTGTCGTCCCCATTATGCTGATGGCGATCGTTCTTGGCGCGATTGGTGCATACGTTGCGTGGTTTTTGCTCAAGCTGATCGGCTTCTTTACAAATGTTTTCTACTATCACCGGCTCAGCACGGCGTTTGCTTCGCCTGTCGGCAACCAACTCGGCGTCTATGCGATCGCTGTTCCTATCGTCGGATCGTTAATCGTCGGGCTCATGGCACGCTATGGATCCGAACAGATCCGGGGACACGGCATCCCCGAAGCAATCGAATCAATTTTGATGAATGGCAGCCGGATCCGCCCGCGGTTGGCCATCCTGAAGCCACTCTCGGCGGCAATCTCCATAGGTTCCGGAGGCCCATTCGGCGCCGAGGGGCCGATCATCATGACCGGCGGAGCTTTCGGGTCCATCTTCGCGCAGTTCTTCCATTTAACCAGCATGGAGCGTCGTACGTTGCTTGTCGCGGGAGCGGCTGCCGGCATGTCGGCGACGTTTGCGGCTCCGCTATCTGCAGTGCTGATTGCTGTCGAGCTTTTATTGTTCGAATGGAAGCCTCGCAGCGCCATTCCCGTGGCCTTGGCAAGCGCCACGGCCTGCGCCGTAAGGCGATACTTACTTGGATTGGGGCCGCTATTTCCGGTTCCCGCTCACCCGGCCTACATAGGTCCGGTGGGACTTGGCGGTTGCATCATCGCCGGGCTTGCGGCCGGGGCTCTCTCGGCTCTGCTGACCCTCGGGGTCTACGCCGCAGAGGATCTTTTCAAACGGCTGCCGATTCATTGGATGTGGTGGCCTGCGATCGGTGGAGTGTTTGTGGGACTGGGCGGATACATTTTCCCGCAAGCCCTCGGCGTGGGATATGACACGATCGGGAAGCTTCTCCAGGGAAATGTCCCGCTTAGCATCTTTGCGGGAGTGCTGCTAGTTAAATCCGCGATCTGGATGATTTCGCTCGGCTCGGGAACTTCGGGCGGCGTTCTTGCGCCTTTGTTGATGATGGGAGCGGCGCTTGGGGGCATTGAGAGCCTATTTCTCCCTCATTTTGGTCTGGGGTTCTGGCCGCTTGTCAGCATGGGCGCGATTCTCGGCGGAACCATGCGTTCGCCCTTTACAGGCATCGTCTTTGCGATTGAGTTGACTCATGACCTGAACATGCTGCTACCGCTTCTTGTCGCCTGCTTCCTCGCTCATGCCTTTACAGTGCTTACGCTTAAACGCTCCATTCTCACCGAGAAAATCTCACGTCGCGGCTATCACTTGAGCCGCGAATACGGGCTTGATCCGCTCGAAATCCTGTTCGTGAGGGAAGTGATGCGGACGAACATAGTTGCCCTACCTTGCGATGGAACTCTTCAGGAAGCTCAAGAACTCGTTCACCATGATCGCCGTCCACGAGGCCAATATCTTTTCCCTGTGGTCGACTCCGAAAGAGGATTGCGTGGAGTGGTCACTCGAAAGCAGCTATTGACGTCCTTTGAGGAAAGACGTGGCCGAAGTTCAGACAACAAGGATCGCGGATATTGCATCCACCGAGCCGACTGTGGCTTTTGCCGACGAGCCTCTCGGTGTCGTCGTGCGGCGAATGGCCGAGTCGGGTTTGACCCGCTTTCCGGTTCTGGATCCCCAGGACCGACGGCTTGTCGGCATGATCTCGCTCAACGATTTGCTCAGTGCACGAATCCAGAATCTTGAGGACGAGCGGGCTCGCGAGAGAGTGCTGCGGATTCGCATGCCTTCTGGGCGCCAAGCAGGAACTCCAACAACCCCGTAGCGCGGTTCCGCGACCTCGGGCGATATGAGCTTCGATTCGCCACGGTCGAGCCAAGGTAACTTGCGTCAAAATCAATATCGTGTCACGATATATAGATGGACGCTCAACCCGCGACGCTTGATCCGGACTTACTCCTCAAGACACTCGCTGAATTTCGCTATCAATTGCGACGCTTTTTGCTCTTCAGCGAATGCGCAGCTTTGGAAGCAGGATTGCAACCCCAGCAACATCAGCTTCTTCTCCAGGTGGCTGGCGCACCCGAGAATACGGCTGTGACCATTTCGTACGCCGCCGAGCGGCTAGCGCTGAAACACAACAGCACAGTGGAACTTGTTGACCGCTCAGAGCGCGAAGGACTGCTGGAACGCAGGGCTGATGCGGATGACAAAAGACGAGCGATTTTGCGTGTTACTCGCAAAGGCAGACTGGTTCTTGGCCGGCTCGCTGGCGACCATGCGAAAGAGTTGAATGAACTGGCGCCTCGTCTGACAAAGGCGTTGAAGCACATCTCAGCTCAATTCGCACAGATCAAACTACGCGGAGGTTCGATGAGGTCTCGACCGTCCGCATTGCGCGACTTCACCGTAGATCGACGAGTATGGCTTCTGACAGGTGTAGCGCTGTTTATCGGCGCGGGTGCAGCAGGCTTGGCTGTGCTCCTGTTGCGAGCCATTGCTCTGGCGACAAACATCTTTTACTACCATCGTCTGAGCCTGGCCTTGGTCGGGCCTGCAGGATCTCCGCTTTCACCATGGATCATGCCTCTTGTACCGGTTCTGGGCGGATTGTTGGTGGGACTCATTGCGCACTACGGGTCGGACAAGATACGTGGGCACGGGATTCCAGAAGCGATCGAGGCGATCCTGCTACGCGGCGCGCGTGTAGACCCCAAGGTGGCGCTGCTGAAACCTCTTTCTGCGGCTATCGCGATAGGCTCTGGAGGCCCGTTCGGCGCGGAAGGGCCGATCATCATGACCGGCGGCGCATTCGGCTCGTTGGTCGCGCAATGGCTACACCTTACGGATGCTGAACGAACCACGCTGCTAGTGGCCGGCGCAGCAGCGGGCATGTCTGCAACGTTTGCAGCGCCCATCGCTGCGATTCTGCTCGCGGTCGAATTGCTGCTGTTCGAGTGGCGGCCGCGTTCGCTGGTACCCGTCGCGATGGCAAGTGTTGTCGCTGCGGCATTACGCGTCAGTTGGCTTGGGCCCGGGCCACTGTTCCCCGTCGAGTTGCACGCGTCCATGCCAGTAGGCCTGGCGCTCCTTGTTGCCTGTCCACTGGGAATGCTCGTTGGCCTTGCATCCGCGGGTCTGAGCCGTCTGATGTATAGCCTCGAAGATGGGTTTGAGCACGTTTGTGGTCACCTGAAGGTGCACTGGATGTGGTGGCCGGCGATTGGCGGCATCGGCATCGGCATCGGCGGCTTTTTCTTCCCGCGTGGGTTGGGCGTTGGATACGACAACATTGCAGAATTGCTGCGCGGCAATGCACCTGTTTCGATGTTGATCGGTCTGCTTGTGGCCAAGTCGCTGATGTGGGCGTTTTCGCTAAGTTCCGGCACATCGGGAGGCGTATTGGCCCCCTTGTTGATGATCGGCGCGGCGCTCGGGTGAATCCGTTGCGCGACTGGCGCATATGCCGGGAGAGACACAAGCTCTCTGGGCATTGATGGGGATGGGAGCGATGCTCTCGGGGGCACTGGGCGTACCGCTTACGGCGATCCTTTTCTCGCTCGAACTGACCCATGCGCTGCCGGCGTTACTGCCGCTGACACTCGCATGTACGGCATCGTACCTGGTTACCTCGCTGGTCATGCCTCGATCTATTCTCACGGAGAAGCTGAGTCGCCGGGGGTACCATCTGTCGCGCGAATATGGCGTCGACCCGCTTGAGATGGTTTGTGTGGGAGATGTAATGACGGAGTTGTCAGCCGAGACTTATGAAGTAAGAAGGGGACCTTGGCAACTACCTGAAGTGCTCGCATATACAGATGAGACCTGCCGGGCCGTAGCAGAAGAGATGGCCATGAATGGTGTGATCCAGATGCCGGTGGTGGATCGCGAGACCGGTTTGGTCTGCGGGAGTATCAGCGCGCAGGAGTTATTGACTGGACGGAGGCGAGCTGTGGTGCGGGAGTCGGAACGGAACAGATCTTTCCTGGTTGAGGTGTAAAGAGAATCACGCAATGCTTGATTCGAGCGAAAAGCAGCCAACGTCAGATTGTTTCTGTCGCTGGCTGCCGCATTTCTAATTTAATGCCCTAAGGGCCTAAGAATTGTCGAAATCGGACGACTAGCTGGCACGTGCCTCTAACTCGATCGCGCGAGGAAAGAGGATATTGTTCTCTAGATGGATGTGCTGATGCAGATCCCTTTCGAAATCACTTAGGCCGTCATAAAAGGCGTGATAGGTTGGGCAGGCTTCCGGAGGCGTAGTGAAGCTGTTAGTCAGTCGCCTGATATCAGCGAGCAGCGCTCCAGCCGCATCGTGCTCCTGGATCATCATGGCGATTGGGCTGGCAATAGAGTCGAAGCATCCCCGAGGGTTTGGGTTGCCATTTGCTGCAGCCCGTTCCAGAAGTATCACGTAGGGAAATAGAATTGACTCTTCTTTCGCGAGGTGTTGGGTCAACTCTTCGTCCAACTCCGCCAGCTTCGTTTGAATCGCCGGGAGTTCCGCTTGCGTCGCCCCATGACGGTTCACAACCTTTTGAGCAAGAACTAACAGGCGTGGCAATTCTCTTTTCACATATGCGTGATGCGCATCAATGATGAAGACAGCATCAACGCTTCACGTCCTCCAAGGTGCTTGAGAACGAATTCGTAATCGAATGGACGACAATCATAAGAACAGAAGAAATTGGGGGAAGCAATGGCGATTCAGATTGGCGCAAAGCCTGACAGTGGTTTTGATGACCCGATTGGCATGCTCAAGGACTGCCACAGGCGAATCGAGAGCTTCCTCGGTATTCTCTGTGTGGTGGTTGATCGCGAACAGGGCAGGAGTCTGAGCGACGAGGCGAGGAGTGCGGTTAAGACTGCGCTACAATATTTTCGAACTGGCGGCCAACGCCACACAGCGGATGAGGAACAGTCGCTTTTTCCGCGGCTTCGCGAATCCGCCGCAGAGTCTTTCCAAGAGATCGATAGGCTTGAGGACGATCATCACGAAGCAAACGATCTGCACGGGTCGGTCGAACGGCTTTATTCAAACTGGATCGAGACGGGCAGACTAGAAGCGGACGAAACACAGCAGTTGCTCTCCCAAACGGCGCGTCTCAAGCAACTTTATTCCGACCATATCCTAGTCGAGGAAACAATTGTTTTCGCTCGGGCAATTAAGGTGCTGGACAGCCGAACCATCGCGGCGATCGGGACGGAGTTTCGATTTCGGCGGAAATAGCCTCGCCCGCTCCAGTGACGCGCAGTTCGCTTCACCGCAAAGTTGCCAATCCAGAGACCCAGGGCGTCGATTCGCGACAAATCTATAGTGCCGTATTGAACTTGCTCCGCGCGGAGATGTGCGGTTGCGGGTTGCCGATAGGGAGCAGTGTGGATACGGCAATTTGGACTAAATCGTGTGGGGATTTTAGCCGGGCAATTGTTTCATGGGGATTCAATGCGGTGCAGCAGTTTCGTGCCGACTCCCGCAATGACCTATGCAGAACAGTTCTTATCGCCGATCTGGCTCTAATGGCGTGCAGCATGCAAATTGCCCTGCCAAATCGTACTACTTTCAACTACCCGCGAAACGGGTTTAGTCCAAATCTCTAGTCACTCATTTACCAGCGAGCGTTCCACTTGTGTATAGTCGCCTTCGCGTCCACATGATTTCCAACCCAGCAGTTATCCGCCCGGAACGCGCCGACCGACATCTTATGCCGGTCCGAGGACGCTTCTACTCCGTCAACCTACTCCATCCTCAAAGCCCTCACAGGATTTATGGATGCCGCATGGCGTGCGGGAATGATTCCGGCAATGAATGCCGCCAGAGCCAGGATCACAATTGCGGCCGCCATCACGTTGAAATCGGCGCTGGTGATTTCATAAAGCTGAGACTTCACAAATCGTACGCAGAGCAGCGCAACAGGGATTCCGATCGCTAGCCCAAGCGCGGCTTGAATAATCGCTCCCCGCATCACCATTGCAATCACACCGCCGCGCTCGGCACCGAGTGCCATGCGGATACCAATCTCCGGAGTTCGCCGCACTACGGAATAGGCGGTTACGCCGTATAAGCCAATGATCGCCAGCAGCAGCGCCAATGCGCCAAAGAGCGTTGAAAGCCGCGAAATCATCCTCTCCTCGGTAAACCGATCGGCTATCTGTTCATTGAAAGTCTCAAACTGCGCCACCGTCAGGTTCGGATTAATGCCGGCAAGCGTCGTCCGGGCAAGTTTTTCCATATCGTTCATGGGACGATCGGTCTCAAGCGCAATCGCTCCCAGGTAAAGCGAATCATCCTTTTCAATAGGCTGTTTCGTGCTCCTCGGCCGCTGCATCATCGGGATGAAATACATCAGGTGATCCTTCTTGCGCACGCTGGTGTAGACGGTATCCTCCACCACTCCGACAATCTCAAAATCTCCCGTCGAATCTGGCCCCGGATGTCCAAAATGACGTCCGATCGGGTTCTCACCAGGCTTGAATAAGTCTTTGACAAATGTCTGGTTCACTACTGCCACCGTGGTAGCTGCCGGAGTATCGCGCGTGTCGATCCCACGCCCCATCAACACACGCGTTCCGACAGAACCGAAATACTCCGCATTCGCCCGTATGACCGAGGCTCCAACATTCAAGTACGGCTGTCCCTGTACCTGAACGCCCCAGCCGTTGTTGTTGTCTTCCATCGGCGTGTAGGAGGCGATGCCCACTTTCATCACGCCCGGCAGCGCATGGAAGCGCTCCTCCATGGTCCGGTACAGTGCCTCAAGCCGGGTTTGCGTATAGCCCGCGGTTTGAGGGTTGATGTGCACGATATATCGGTTCCTCGCGTCGAGCTTGAGATCTGTGCCCTCGAGTTTTTTCAGGCTCTGCAGGAACAACCCGGCCACAACCAGCAGCACCAGGGCTAGTCCCACCTGGACCACCACCAGTCCACGTTGCAAAACAGAAGTTCCCATCGCCGTGGTTCGCGTGCTGTTCCTCACTGCATCAATTGGCCCCGCCTGCGCTGCAATCAATGCCGGCGCCACGCCGAAAAGAATCCCTGTCAGCAGCGACAGACCACATGCGAACTCCAGGACTGAGAGCGACGGGCCGGTGTGGATCGGTATGCTTTCCGCGCCGGGGAAAGCCAACATGAGCAGCATGCGCGCTCCCGCATAGGCGACGCCGAGTCCGACGATACCGCCCATCCCGGCCAGCACGATGCTCTCCGTCAGCAATTGACGAATGATTCTTCCGCGCATGGCTCCCAGCGCAGCGCGCATTGAGATCTCCGCGCGCCGTGCCATTCCTCGCACCAGCAGAAGGTTTGCAATGTTCGCGCAGGCGATCAACAGCACAAGACTAGCAATACCCATCAATAAATGCAGTTTTGACCCATACCACTCCTGCATTGCTTGGATGCCTGCGCCCCCCGGCGTCAGCACGACATGGACCTTCTTCAGCACTGTCTTGCCCTGCTCCGATGAAAACGTCTCGTCCGTTGCGAGTGCTTGCCGCAGCAGAGCCGTCACCTTTTCTTGAAGGGAAGCGATCGCGACTCCCGGCTTGATGCGCCCGACGATGTAGAGCCAATCCTGTTCGGGATCGTGAACGTACGGGGAATTCGCCAGCAACGGCATTGCCTCGATCGGCAGATAGAATTCGGCGGGAGTGACCGACATGCGGTCGCCATAGAACCCTTCAGGCGCAATGCCAACAACCGTAGCCGGCTTCGTATTTATCCAGAATGTACTTCCCACCACCGAGGCATCGCCCGCGTAATTGCGCTGCCAAGCCTCATAGCCCATCACTGCCGTCATAGGCGCGCCTTGCGTATCGTCTGCGTCCATCAGCAAGCGGCCAGCACGCGGCTGCAGTCCAAACGTGCGGAAGTAGTTGCCGGAGACAAACTCGGCTGCCACTGAGCGTGCGGCCTCCTGTGTGCCGTCGCGCCGCGCAATAATGGGCCGACCCCAGAAACCAGCCTGCATCGCCGCGAGCTCCTCAAATTCCGGAGCGTTTCGTTTCAGTTGCTCATAGGTGTCGGTCGAAAACATTGCAAAGTCGCCATCCTGCCGATTCCCCGAGCCCACGCAGCAATCGTTGTTATCGCCCAGGCGCACCAGAGATCCAGGATCGGCGACAGGAAGCTTCTTTAAGAGCACCGCATTCACCAACGTGAAGATTGCAGCATTTGCCCCGATTCCGAGCGCCAATGTCAGGAGCACCGTAATTGTGAATGCCGGCGTCCTCAGTAACTGTCGAAACGTATAGCGAATGTCCCGGGCTGTGGTTTCGAGAAATGTAATGCCACGGGATTCTCGACAATCCTCCTTGACACGCCCCAGACCGCCAAACTCAAGCCGGGTTTGGCGCACGGCTTCCTCGCGTGTGAGGCCTGCTCGAATATGTTTATCCACCTGCTCCTCGAGATGAAATCGCAGTTCTTCGTCGAGCTCGTTCTCAACGGCGCTCCGCCGAAACAGGGACCGAAGGCGGAAAATCAAATCACTCACCATGTCGAACCTCCTAAATCGTTCCCAACACTTGAGCCACGGCGGTCGTCAGTTTCGCCCAGGCGTCGGTCTCCACTTCGAGTTGCCGGCGTCCGTTCTTTGAGAGCTCGTAGAATTTGGCACGACGGTTGTTCTCCGACGTTCCCCAGTGAGCCTTGATCCACCCGCGACGCTCCAGCCGATGAAGTGCGGGATACAGTGAACCTTGCTGAATCCGCAACACGTCACTCGACATCTGCTGGACACGCTCAGAGATGGCCAACCCGTGTTGGCTGCCAAGGGCAAGCGTCCGGAGAATCAGAAGATCCAGTGTTCCTTGTGGAAGATCAATATGCTCGCCGATCATACTTCCCCTTTCACTTCTACATGAACAGTACGGCACTTCATGTAGAAGTGCAAGGGGGACGATCGATATTCTTGGAGGTTTTCCTTCGGCAGGGGGTAAGTCGCAGTTTGCTGCTAACGGCCGGATGCGCTGGTACGCCAGAATCGATCATCATGCCGTTTCGCAAGGCAAGATAAGTAACGGACCAGGAGTCTAGGAATGCCAACAGGCACATTTCTCCGCCGCGATCCACTTGAGCGTATAGTCGCCTTCTCGTACAGTTGGGAGCCATGAACTACGTCACAAGCACTTCAACGGATAGGCGGTTTTACGGCCAGGTGGACTGGATTTGTAAACGCAAGCCGACTTGAACGAAGCCGCTGCGGCGGCGGACGCTTCCGCGTGCGGCTGAGCCGGCTTTTGCGACTGCCGGGGTAGTTTGGTTCGCAGAGAAGGAGGATTCTCTGTGAACCAACTACGTCAGCTCATGCTTGAGGAGTTGCAACGTCGCAACTTCGCTGCGACTACCATTCGCACCTATCTGCACGGTGTTGCGCATTTCAGCCGGTACTTTCGCCGTCCCCCCGATCGGCTTGGTCCTGAAGATATTCGTAAGTATCAAGCGATGCTGTTCAGCAAGTTGAAGTACAGTCCGAACACCGTCATCCTGCGGTTGGCGTCGCTGCGTTTCTTCTACATTCACGTGTTGAAGCGCAACTGGAGTATCGCCGAGACGCCCTATCCCAAGAAGCTACGTCATCTTCCCGGGGTGCTCAGTCAGGAAGAAGTCGCGCGACTGATTGAGGCCGCGGACTCCCCCTTTCATCGCATTCTGCTCATGACGATGTATGCCACTGGCGCACGCCGCGCAGAAGCGGCTCACCTGAAGGTCAGCGACATTGATAGCAGGCGGATGGTGGTTCATATCCGCGAGGGCAAGGGCGGCAAGGACCGCGATGTCATGCTCAGCCCGAGGCTGCTCGAAGAGCTGCGCGCCTACTGGCGAACTCTTCGGCGCAAGCCCAAGGAGTGGTTGTTTCCCGGCAACAGCTGGCACACATCCAGTCACCCGGTGACCACCAAGGTCCTATGGTCTGCGTGCCAGATCGCTGCTGAACGCGCTGGGCTCGACCACCGGCGCATTCATCCGCACACTTTGCGCCACTGTTTTGCGACCCACCTTCTCGAAGCCGGCGCCGACCTGCGCACGATTCAGATCCTGCTCGGTCATCGTGATCTCGAGGTCACCACAGTCTACCTTCATCTGTCCCAACGGCATCTCAGCGCGACGGCCAGCCCGCTCGATGCACTCACGTTCGCACAGGGAGGACACAAGCACAGCTCATGAGACGGCCTCTCCTGGAGATGGCTGACATCGTTCGCTGTGCGGGACAGGGATTTGTAGAACGCAGTCGCAGGTGGATCAACTGGCAACACCGGAAGGTGTTGCTCGCTATCGAGCGCTGCCGCACCGCCGCGCTCGGTGGACATCGCGATCGCTGCGCTGACTGCGGACATATGACCACCATCTCCTACAACTCATGCCGAAACAGGCATTGCCCAAGATGCCAGGGCAACGCGCGCCGGCGCTGGCTCCAGGCGCGCGAACGGGAACTGCTGCCCACCCGCTACGTCCACGCCGTCTTCACACTGCCGCGCGAACTGGCTCCGCTCGCCCTGCAGAACAAGCGGCTGATCTACAGCCTGCTGTTCCATGCCAGCGCTGAGACGCTGCTTGAAGTCGCTCGTGATCCACGCCATCTCGGTGCCGAGATCGGTTTCTTCAGCGTGCTCCATAGCTGGAATCAGCGCTTGCAGTTTCATCCGCACATCCACTGCGTCGTTGCAGCCGGCGGCCTCGATCCGGACCACTCAGGCTGGGTCGCTGCCAGGCGCTCTTTCTTCCTTCCCATTGGCGTGCTCAGCCGCCTCTTCCGCGGCAAGTTTGTTGCCGGACTTCGCAGCGCTTTCCAGCGAGGTGAACTTGAGTTTCACGGAGAGCTTTTGCCGCTAGCTCATCCCCGCGCCTTCGCTGCCTGGTTGCGGGTGCTGTTCCGCAACGACTGGGTTGTCTATTCCAAGCAGCCCTTCGGCGGACCAGAACATGTGCTGCATTATCTCGGCGCATACACCCATCGCGTCGCCATCTCGAACTCCAGGCTGGTCGCTCTCGCCGATGGCAACGTCACCTTCCGCTGGCGTGATTCCGCGCATGGGAACAAGAAGCGGCTCATGACTCTGGCTGTAGATGAGTTCCTGCGACGCTTCCTGCTCCATCTGCTGCCGCCCGGTTTCGTGCGCATCCGCAACTTCGGATTCCTCGCCAACCGGAACCGCGCAATTCTGTTGCCGCTGTGCCAGCGGCTACTCGGCAGATCACAGCAAGACACAGCTACGCCGCCATCACTGTCCACAGATCAGACTCATTCACTCTGGAACTGTCCAGTATGCGGTGGAACCATGCGCGTCGTCGAACGGCTCTCTGCCGCGCAACTCATGCTTCGGTCACCGCCGCAACCAGACTGGCACGCAGCATGAAGCTCTATTTAAATCCTCGGTCACTGCCCGCCCTTCGGAGCGTATGCCGATCCCTTGTCGCATCTGGCGCGGATTGCTCGTTTGGCTGCACCTTCAGCCCTCGACTGACGCCTCGTTGCGGGGTTTCACCCGTCCATCGCAACGTCAAAGCCCCACATCCTACCCAACTCCGCCGGTACCTGATCCCCCTGCACCCGATCAGACCTATTCAAAGTACATAGCCTTCCATCAGGGGCGGCTTCCTTCAAGTCGCTGTATCAGAAGCGCCCCTCGGAGATCACGCATATGCGCATGGTCGCGTAGCGGGCGCTCCAGATACAGCACTAAGACTTTCGGGGAGTTATCAGGCTCCATGAGCGCATTGGCAATGATGCGCCTGCGGAAGCGAATCCTTTTGGCCTCTGCTGCGTCCAATAGGTATCAGCTTCGTTAGATTCATCCGCATTTGATGTTGGTTCCGCAATAGCGTCATCCCTCTTCACTCGCAGCGACTCTTCTTAGCAGAAATTCAAAAATGAAACAGGTAACAAATGGAACAAGGAACAGTGAAGTGGTTCAATGATGCAAAAGGCTTTGGCTTTATTAGCCGGCAGTCCGGAGACGATGTGTTCGTGCATTTCTCGGCGATCCGGTCAAACGGATTTCGCAGTCTGCAGGAAGGCCAGGCCGTAGAGTTCTCTGTAGCGAAAGGCCCCAAGGGCTTCCAGGCAGAAAACGTACAGGCTCTCTAAATCAGACGGATGGCTGTCCGCAGAAAAACCGCTGCAGGCAGCCGCCTTTCCGCAAGTGTCCCTTTTCAGGGCGACCGTGCAGGGAGTGCATGAAATATACAAAATTTGTTGTGAAAGTAAGTCGTATTGGTGCGCCATGCGCCGAATACGTCCAACGGATCAACCGCAAACCCGTCCAAACAACGCTTGAACGTAACCTGGCTCTGTTGATGGGAAGAGTGACAGCCATGGAGGTCTTGGAATCTTTCAAGAAATCCAGGTGGACGCCTGAGATGGTGTCTGTCCAAGTGAGCGAATAGACCAACACGGCGGGCTCCTCTGCCTTGCGCAGATGGGGGTCCGAGGTGATTGAACCCCGCAAGGCCAGACGCATCAAGAGGTGGTCATGTGCGTCTTCCTGGACACTGTTCGATCTGGATCCCTCCGCGTGAATTTCGCGATTCGAATGTGCTTCGGAAGTTTCAGTTTTTCCAGCAGCCAAATTGCCCTAATAATTGGCGTCGAACTCAAACATCGTAATCCGTCGGCTCTAAGCGGAACACGTCCGCGATGTCTCTCGCGCGGCGATGTTGCGCAAGGGGGCGAGGCGACGACTGAGACTGCCTTGGCACCCGAAAGGGAGCAGACTCCGCACCTATTTCTATCCATAAATCCGAATCAAAGGGCGTGTCAAATGCACTCTGCAAAATGCGAACAGTGTTGAAAGACATCTCACTCCGTTGAAAACGAATCTAATTCTCTGAGTGAACATGAAGCCTGGGGGTAGGAATCATGTTTGCATCTGTTATTGAACCCGCGCAACTGCACATCACGAAATACTTCGCCTCGAAGTTTTTCCACCGACTTGTTTCCGAATATGGTGACTGTGAATTTTCCGTCAGATTTGCAGACGGGACGAACCTGGCGTCGACGCCTCGGTCGAAATTCACTCTTGTCATTGACAATCCAGGTGTGCTGGAGAAGATCCTCGACAGTCCGGACGAGTTGACGCTGGGAGAGGCATTCATTAGCGGCGACTTGGATGTCGAAGGTGATTTAGGAGCCGCCCTGCAATTTGCCGAATTGCTGATGTCGTTGCCGCCTGAGTTTATTGGAAAGATAGACCGTCGATTGCTAGGCTCAGTGGTGCCTGTTCACAAAACTGCTGTACCCAGTCGCGATTGCCAATTGACTGGCGATCTTCATTCCATAGAGCGAGACCACATCGCGATTGCTCGACACTATGACGTTTCCAATGAGTTCTACGAACTCTGGCTAGATCCTTACATGCAATATTCCGCAGCATATTTTGAGTCGCCTGAGGAGGATCTGAAAGCGGCACAAGTTCGAAAATTGGACTATCTATGCCGGAAACTCATCCTCAAACCAGGAGAGAGATTGCTCGACATTGGATGCGGTTGGGGAGGCTTGATCATGTATGCAGCCTCGCACTACGACGTGGAGGCTTTTGGCATCACAGCTAGCCTGAGTCAGGCCCAATTGGCTCGGGAGCGCATTCGCTCCGCTGGCCTCGACGATCGTTGCGCTGTCCGGGTCTGCGACTATCGTGATCTCAATCGATCGGGGGCCTACGACAAGATTGCCAGTGTCGGAATGTTCGAGCATGTTGGGGAGTCGATGCTTGGGCACTACTTTGCGCAAGCGTTTCAACTACTGCGATCCGGAGGTGTATTCCTCAACAGTGGAATCGCCGCTTCAGCGACCTACCGAAGACAGGGTGAATCCTTTATCGACAAATATGTCTTCCCAGACGGGGAGTTGGTTCCTCTGTACAAGGCTGTCCAAGAGGCTGAAATGAGCGGATTGGGTGTTTGGGACGTTCAGGCCTTTGATGAGCACTACGCTTTGACTCTCGATCGTTGGGTTGAACGCCTGGAACAACATGCACAACGAGTGCGACGGGCGACGAACGATGCCACGTACCGAACGTGGAGGCTTTACATGGCGGCATCTGCGCGCGCTTTTCGCGCAGGTCGTATCCATCTTTATCAGATGCTGCTCCGCAAACCCGGCCCGGCCGCAGTTCGGCCGGAATCGAAAAACAACGGCCTAAACAAAGAAAAGAACATTCGATCGTTTCAGTAATATTTGTGAGCACGACACAAGGGGCTTGATCACGCCCGCGGCTGAGCAGAGATGAGCACCATTCAGCCACATGCGGTATCGGAAGAGCGCGTCCTGCAAACGACGGCGCACGAATCTGTGCCGCATCAGCCAGCGAAGGCGTTCGAAGTGCACCCGTGGCTCAAGAATCCGCACATGATGACGGTGCTGGCGGAGTATTGGCCGCGGAATCTGTCCGTCTTACCGCAGCCGGCTGAGCGACTGTTTAAAGTTGAGGCCGGAACGTGCCTCCTGGCGAAATGCCACTGGCAGGCAATGCCCCGACGGCATCCAACGCTGGTTCTTGTTCACGGCCTCGAAGGTTCAAGCGAATCGCACTACATGTTTGGCATCGCAGACAAGGCGTTCGCCGCCGGGTTCAATGTTCTGCGATTGAATCAGCGCAACTGTGGCGGAACCGAGCATCTGACGCCGACGCTCTACAAGTCAGGCCTGTCGAGAGACTATCGCGCGGTCCTCGAGGAGCTGATTGAGAGGGACCGTCTGCCTGAAATCTTCTTTACCGGGTATTCAATGGGAGGCAACTTGTTGGCGAAAATGACTGGCGAGTTTGGCGTCCATTCGCCTCGAGAACTTCGAGGTGTGTGCGCCGTTTGTCCGAGTCTGGACCTGGCGGCATCTCCCAATGCGAGTGATGAGCCCGCGAATCTTGTCTACAAGTTCTACTTCTTGTGGAGGTTCAAGAGAGGGATGTGTAGGAAGGTCAAGCTGTTCCCGGAACGCTATCGCGCCTTCAGGTTCTGGAGGCTCCGGACGATACGCGAATGGCACGAGGCCATTACGGCGCCTTCATGCGGCTACTGCGACGCGGCTGACTACTACTATCGAGCGAGCGCGCTGCGCGTGGTTGATCAGATTCGCGTACCGACATTGATCCTCGCGTCGAAAGATGACCCGATTGTCCCTATCGCGTCGTTGCGCAACCCCAGGATTTTGGGTAACCCGTTCATCACCCTTGTTACCCCCGAGCATGGTGGGCACTGCGGGTTTGTTTCGCGCAATGGTGGTGATGAGCTGTTTTGGGCGGAGCCGCGAGTTGTTGAGTTTTGCAAACAGCACTCTGAAATTTTGAAAGCTCAGCAGGCCAAGCGTCAAGTCAAAGTGTTGAGGCTTTCCAACAAGAATGACGAAATCCCGCTCTCGAATTGAAAGAGCACATTTTCGTCAAATCCAAGCATCCAAATGCCTTAATGCGTTTGGTTTGGGCAAATGACTTGAATCTGCTGACGCATAGCGGTATACTCGAAATATAATATACGACCAAAAGAGTCGTATATTAGAGCTGCTCGATGGAAGGAATCGATCCACTCACGCCGGACTCGTTCACGACTGGGGCGAAGGGAGTTGGCCGCGGCCTTCAAGGGAGCGCATGTCTTCAACTAACGATACAATTCGAGATTTCGCAGCGCAGGACTATAAATGGGGATTCATCACAGACATCCAAGCCGAGCGAGTTCCCCGGGGACTGAACGAAGAGACAATTCGACTGATCTCGGCAAAGAAGCACGAGCCCGAGTTCATGTTGCACGGGAGGCTCAAGGCGTTTCGCCATTGGGCATCGCTCGAGCAGTCGCAGGGGGAGCCGAAGTGGGCGAATGTTCACTACGGGCCGATTGATTACCAGAACATCGTTTACTATTCGGCACCCAAGCAGAAACCCGGCTTGACGAGCCTGAGCGAACTCGATCCTGAGATTCTGCGGACCTATGAGAAGCTCGGAATTCCGCTCACCGAGCAGAAGCTGCTGGCTGGCGTCGCGGTCGACGCTGTGTTTGACAGCGTATCGGTTGCCACCACGTTCAAGGAGAAGCTGGCGGAACTGGGGATCGTGTTCTGTTCGTTTTCCGAAGCAGTGGAGAAACATCCCGAACTGGTCAGAAAATACCTGGGCACCGTGGTGCCGCACACCGATAACTTCTTTGCCGCACTGAATGCGGCGGTCTTCAGCGATGGCTCATTTGTGTACGTGCCCAAGGGCGTGCGCTGCCCGATGGAACTTTCCACCTACTTCCGCATTAACGCGGCGGAAACGGGACAGTTCGAGCGGACGCTGATCGTTGCCGATGAGGGCTCGTATGTAAGTTATCTCGAAGGCTGCACGGCGCCGATACGCGATGAAAACCAACTGCACGCCGCGGTTGTGGAACTGGTGGCGCTCGACAACGCCCAGATCAAGTATTCGACGGTGCAGAACTGGTATCCCGGAGACAAGCAGGGCCGCGGCGGAATCTACAACTTCGTGACCAAGCGCGGGAAGTGCGCCGGGGTGAATTCGCGGATCTCGTGGACGCAAGTGGAGACTGGATCCGCCATCACGTGGAAGTATCCGGGCTGCATTCTGCAGGGCGACAATTCGGTAGGCGAATTCTATTCCGTGGCGCTTACGAACAATTATCAGCAGGCCGATACCGGGACGAAGATGATCCATATCGGCAAGAACACGCGCAGCACGATTGTGTCGAAGGGCATCTCCGCGGGCCACGGACAGAACACGTATCGCGGCATGGTGAAGATTCTGAAAGGAGCGACGGGAGCGCGCAATTACACGCAATGCGACTCGCTGCTGATCGGCGACCAGTGCGGTGCGCACACGTTTCCGTATATCGAAGTGAAGAACGCATCGGCACACATGGAGCACGAGGCTTCCACTTCGAAGATCGGCGAGGATCAACTTTTTTATCTGCAGCAGCGGGGACTGAAGCTGGAGGACGCGGTATCGATGATCGTCAACGGCTTCTGCAAAGCAGGTATTTCGCGAACTGCCGATGGAGTTTGCGGTCGAGGCGCAAAAGCTGCTGGGCGTGAGCCTGGAAGGCAGCGTCGGCTGAGAGGCCGTGAATGAGATGATGGAACACGAGGTGAGGGATGAGTTTGCTGAAGATCGACAATCTGCACGCGGAAGTGGGCGGGCACGAGATTCTGAAAGGCATCGACCTTACGATCAATGCAGGCGAGGTCCATTCCATCATGGGGCCGAACGGCTCAGGCAAGAGCACGCTGGCGCAAGTAATGGCGCGGCGCGATTCGTACCATGTGACGGCGGCGAAGCATCACATTCAACGGCAAAGATCTTCTGGAGATGAAGCCCGAAGAGGCCGCATGCGAAGGCATCTTCATGGCCTTCCAATATCCGGTTGAGATTCCCGGGATCGGCAATGCGCACTTTCTTCGCAGCGCGCTCAATGCGATGCGCAAGCATCGTGGGCTCGATGAACTCGACGCTATGGATTTTCTGCCCATGTTTCGCGAAAAGCTGGAGCTGCTGGAGATGGACGAGAAGCTGATGACCCGTTCGCTGAATGAGGGCTTTTCAGGCGGCGAAAAGAAGCGCAACGAGATACTGCAGATGGCCGTGCTGGAACCGAAACTCGCGATTCTCGATGAGACCGACTCCGGGCTCGACATCGACGCACTGCGAATCGTGGCTCACGGTGTGAATGCCATGCGCGATCCGGGCCGCGCGATGGTGGTGGTTACCCATTACCAGCGTCTGCTGAATTACGTCGTTCCTGATTTTGTGCATGTGCTGGTGGATGGACGCATTATGCGCTCCGGCGGTGCCCGAGCTTGCATTGGATCTGGAACGAACAGGCTACGGCGCGTTCGAGGCGGAGGCGCGGCAGACGACGCACGTATCCGCCTGAGACAGGAGCAGAATGTCGGTAGAGACCACTCAACTCGGAAACTACCTGGAGAACTTCACGGAGTTTGCGAAGAGCACGGCGCGTGAAACACCACCGTGGCTGCGTGAGCTTCGGGCATTCGCGTTTGCGCGCTTTTGTTCCACCGGGTTTCCGACTACGCGTGATGAGGACTGGAGATTTACGAACGTAGCGGGGCTGGCGCGGATGCCGTTCCAATTAGCACGCGCGAGTGCGGCTGCGGCTCAATTGACGGTTTTTGACCTCGAGCGCTGGCGAATGTGGGGCGCCGTTGTGCGGATGGTCTTTGTGGATGGACACTTCGCGCCAAGCCTGTCAACGCGGGATGAACTGCCTGACCGCGCCACGGTGAATAGCCTTCGGGAAGAGATAACCGATGGCTCGCGGGCGGTGGCCGATCATCTGGGGCGCTATCTCGATATCGAGCGCGATCCGTTTTGCGCTCTCAATACCGCATTTGCCGATGACGGCGCCTACATCCATGTGGGCCCGGGTGTCGTCGTGGAGCAGCCCATCCACCTGCTTTTCATTTCGATGTCGTCGAGCACGCCGGCTATGACGCATCCTCGCAATCTCATCGTCGTTGAAGATGAAGGCCAGGCATCGATCGTGGAGGAATACGTCTCGTTTGGAGCCGCGACGCCTACGTTCTCAAATGCGGTCACTGAACTGGTGGCGGGCGGCAATGCCGTTGTCGCGCATACTTTGATCGAACGCGAGCACCTCGAGGTCTACAACGTTTCAACGCTGCGGATCGAGCAGGCCCGCGGCGCCAATGTTGCCTCGCACTCGCTGCTGCTAGGCGGCGGGTTGGTCCGCAACAACGTGCATCCGGTGCTTGCTGGCGAAGGCGGCGAGTGCCTGATCAATGGGTTGTTTATCGGCAGCGGCCGACAGCATCTGGATAATTACATGCTTGTGGAGCACCGTAGTCCGCATTGCAATAGCAGGCAGTTTTACAACGGCGTTCTCGACGGAAGAGCACATGGGGTATTTCACGGCCGCATCATCGTCCACAAAGATGCGCAGAAGACCGATGCGAGGCAGACGAATCGCAATCTTCTGCTTTCAGACGATGCGCAGATCGATACCAAGCCGCAGTTGGAAATCTACGCCGACGACGTGAAGTGCACGCACGGGGCAACGATCGGACAAATCGCGGAGGATGCGTTGTTCTACCTTCGTTCGCGCGGCATCGATGAAGCCGAGGCCCGCCGGCTGCTGCTGCAGGCATTTGCCGGTGAGTGCCTCGACCGCCTGAACACGGGCGCATTGCGCAACTATGCAGAAGCAATTGTTCAAGCGCGGTTGTTGTCGCTCGGCGACACTGCTTCACCCGAGGTCGAAAGCAGTAAAGAAGATCACGAAAGAAACTGGCAGGAGGTGGGATGAGCGTACAAGCCATATCGTCGCGTCTGCCGGGCAGAAACGCCCCTCAGGCAATCGCGTCAAGATTCGACATTCAAAAGCTGCGCGCCGACTTCCCGATTCTGCGTGAAGTAGTGAACGGCCGGCCCCTCGTCTACCTGGACAATGCCGCGACGTCGCAGAAACCGGAATCTGTAATCCAAGCGATGGTTCATTATTACCGGCACGATAACGCGAACATACATCGCGGAGTACACCTGCTGTCGCAACGGGCGACCGAAGAATACGAAGCGGCGCGCGGGAAGGTTCAAGCATTTCTGGGAGCCCGGGAGGCACGCGAGATCATCTTTGTGCGCGGCGCCACCGAAGCCATCAACATGGTGGCACAGACGTACGGGCGTGAGCACATCGGCGCCGGCGACGAAGTGTTGATCACCGCCATGGAACACCACTCCAACATTGTGCCGTGGCAGATTCTTTGCCAGGAGAAGGGTGCGACGTTGTGTGTGGCACCCATCAATGATCGCGGCGAATTGGAGATCGAGGAATTCGAAAAATTGCTGGGTCCACGAACGAAGATGGTCTCGGTCGCGCACGTATCGAATGCGCTGGGGACCATCAATCCGGTGAAATGGATTGTCCGGCTGGCGCACGCGATGAAGGTTCCGGTGCTGGTGGACGGAGCGCAGGCTGTGCCGCATCAACCGGTCGATGTTCAGGATCTCGATTGCGATTTCTACGTGTTCTCCGGTCACAAGCTCTATGGGCCCACGGGAATTGGCGCCCTGTATGCCAAGGCGGCGCTGCTGAACGAGATGCCGCCCTATCAAGGCGGCGGCGACATGATCAGCTCGGTGACTTTTGAAAAGACGATCTATAACAAGGTTCCGCATAAGTTCGAAGCGGGAACGCCAGACATTGCCGGAGTAATTGGACTTGGCGCGGCGATCGATTACCTGAGCGGCGTGGGCCTCGGCGCGATTGGCGCGCACGAGCACGAGCTGCTGGAGTATGCCACCGAAAAAATTGGAGAGCTCGAGGGAGTGCGGCTGGTGGGAACAGCGCGAGAAAAGGCCGCAGTGCTTTCGTTCGTTATGGACGGCATTCATCCTCACGACATTGGCACCATCCTCGACCAGGCAGGAATTGCCGTCCGAACAGGGCACCATTGTGCGCAACCAGTGATGGACAGGTTCGGCATTCCAGCCACCGTGCGCGCTTCGTTCGGGCTATACAACACGCGGGAGGAAATCGATGCGCTTGTGTCCGGCATCCAAAAGGTGCAGGAGATTCTAGGCTAATGGCTGATCTGCGGGACATTTATCAGGAAGTGATTCTGGAACACGCCAAATCTCCGCGGAATTTTCACGCGCTGGAGAAGCCGACCGTGAAAGCCGAGGGCTACAACCCGCTGTGCGGAGACCGCTGCACGGTGTACGTTGCGCTGCAGGGAGATGTCATCGAGGACATAGGGTTTCAAGGATCCGGATGCGCGATCTCACGGGCCTCGGCGTCGATGATGACGCAGAGCCTGAAGGGCAAGACCGTGATCGAGGCGGAAGAAATGTTCCATCGATTCCTCGCCCTTGCTACCGGCCAGGGCGGCAATGGAAGTCATGCTGGGTTCGGCAAGCTGGCGGCGTTTGGCGGCGTTGCGGAGTTTCCCGCGCGAGTGAAGTGCGCGACGCTGGCGTGGCATACGCTGCAGGCCGCGCTCCACAGAGATCGCGAGCCGGTGACGACGGAGTAGGGAAGTGCGCCAATGGAGTTTTGTGATGATGGAGACCATCGAACTGAAGCGTGACTGCGAAGTCATCGCAATTCCGAGCGGAACGCGCCAGGTTCTGCCGCATGGGTCGACCCTACGCGTGGTGCAAAAGCGGGGTGGCAACTACACGGTTTCATCCGATATCCACGCGATGTTTCGGATCGATGCAAAAGACGCCGATGCGTTGGGATTTGCGGTACCCGCTCAAGCGAATGAGGCGACCAACCAAGGTCCCGTTAGCGAGCAACTGGTTTGGGAAACGCTGAAGACGGTGTACGATCCGGAGATTCCGGTCAATGTTGTTGACCTGGGGCTTGTCTATTCGTGCTTGATTACTCCGCGCGAAAATGGCGGCAACGTGGTCATCATTCGCATGGCAATGACCTCTCCCGGTTGCGGCATGAGCAGTGTTCTGAAAGCCGATGTGGAAAGCAAGCTTGAACGGTTAGAGGATGTCGCGGAAACGCGGGTGGAAGTGGTCTTCGATCCCCCGTGGAATCCGGGTCGAATGTCGGAAGCCGCGCGGCTACAGCTAGGCTTCGACTTGGAATCGGCGGCCTCACCGCGCCTTACCCAGATCACCTAGCGACCTGATTAATCTGCTCGATTCACCAACCATTAATCCACCGGCACAATCCTCGCCAACTGTTGACAGGAGATGGCGTCTCTCTTATAGCCCAGCAACTTACCGAATCGCAAAGGCAAGGAACCGGGACTTTCGGCGTCCTTCGATGCCTTACGACGGGTAAGGCCCTGACAGCTTCGTCTAATCGCGAGGTTCAGCATTATCTCGGCTACTTCACTGGGCGATGGGCGGACAAGAAATCCCACAAAGGCTAATGTCTTCGATTCAATTCCTAGAGTCCGCTCTGCATGAGCGTGCGGGCTTCTCGTCACTTGGCCGAATAGTCGCCTACTCCTCAACTTGAGCTTGGGTTGGATACCTCGCGCCGGATGGCAGACAAGTCTACGAGAAGCCGGTTTTTCGGCCAGGTGCGTTGACCAACCGCTCGCCAAAGCAGAAATCAAAACAGCGTTTGAGGGCCGGTGGGAGACTCGGCAAGACATGGGCGCTACAGCCAGCCCGAGTGGATTGCCGGGTTCGTGCGGTTCGGAAATGGATTCCGCCCGTAGGTTCGCATTCGCAATCCACTCTTCCGCTGCTGAGAACCGCTGCAAGTTTCGAGTACCGGCCGAACTCAGGACGTCACAGAACTGGCAACACTTTTCGTGCAGAGCACTATCCAAACGATCAACTGGTACAAAACATCAGGCAGACCACCCATGTCTTGCTGAATCGTCGCAAAAGACGTCAATTTCAATGGGATTTCCTTGCGTGTTTCTTATGACTCTCATGAAAGAATCAGGTTGCATGAACGAGGAATTCACGACCATCTTCGAAGCTGGTACCACACTGGACCACTACCGACTGGAGGCAACCGTTGCTCAAAGCGGGAGGTCGACACTCTACCGTGCTACAGACCTGAGTGACGGAAAGCAGGTACTCCTGAAGATTCCCCACTTAGAGATGGAGACCGACCCCGTCCTCCTGGAGCGTTTCAAGCGGGAGGAGGAAATTGGCCAGCATTTTCACCATCCAGGCATCGTGAAAATCTTTGACGGCGGAGACCGCAGCCGCCTGTATATGGTCATGGAGTGGGTCGACGGGAGACCGCTGAGGGCAATTCTGAAAGAGCAGGCGGCGCACGGCGAACAAAAAATGCCCATCGAACGCGCTGTGAGGGTCACGCTTGGCATTTGCAATGCTCTCGATTACTTGCACAAGCATGGGGTAGTGCACAGAGATTTGGAACCCAAAAACGTGATGGTCGACGACCAGGACCACGTCAAGCTTATCGACTTCGGCAGCGCCTTGAAGGAAGACGCGCGGCGTCTAACCTTCGCTGGTTCCTCACCTGTGTTGGGCACGCCGGCTTACATTTCTCCGGAGCAGGTAAAGGGCCAGCGCGGCGACCAGCGCAGCGATATATATGCGGTTGGGGCGATGCTCTACGAGATGCTCACAGGGGATCCGCCATTCACAGGATCCAACCCGCTGACGGTCATGAACGAACGACTTCTAACCGACGCCAAGCCTGCGCGTCAGCTTAACCCCGACATTTCGCCCCAGTTACAGAAGATACTCTTCCGCGCGCTCGAGCGTGACCCGCACAATCGTTATGCTACGGCCGGTGAGATGGCCTGGGAACTGGAACACCAGGAGCAGGTTTCTATTGCGGATGACGCGCACCGGCCAGTTTTGCAGAGGCGGGTTCGGCTCGGTGGGCGCAAGATACTGCTCTATGCGGGGCTGGCGCTGGTGCCGCTTCTTCTCTTTGGCTTGATGCTGATGCTCGCGCTGCGGTGAATTGGGCCGAAAAACGTGCCGCTCAAGTTTCGGCTCGCATCTCTGCAACGGAGTCGAAATTAGGTGAGGCGCGGCCGTCTCCGCCTTCGCTATCCTGGGAGCACTTGATCATGAAGGCGCCGCGCATGATAAGTGGTGTGATCAATGTGGTGAGCAGAACCACGGTAACCATGACAGCAACCTCCGGCTCCTTAAAGATGCCCGTGCTGGCGCCCATGGCCGTGACAATGAGCCCCACTTCACCACGTGAAATCATGCCGCAGCCAACGCGAAAGCTCGGAACTGGTCCCATTCCCATGCCAAGTGCCGCCATCCCACACCCGACGAGTTTGCTGACGACAGCGACCGCGAAGATCGCGGCAAGAAGCAGCCAGTGCCCACCCAGTGCGCGGAAGTTGCTCGACAGTCCAATCGACACGAAAAACAGCGGAATGAAGAGACCGTGGCCGATCGCGTAAAAGGTACGCTCGATCAACGTCTTGAGCTTTGCACCGGCAAAGACATATCCCAACAGATAGGCGCCCGTTATGCCGGCTACACTGCCGAGCCATTCCGCGCTAACCGCAAAAAGAAGCATGAGCGCAAGGACACAACTGGTTACGGCTTCATTGGCATCGAGCTTTCGGAATTGCCTCATCAGCGGGTCGATCCAACGTTGTGCTGCGCCGTACGAAATTAAAAAGAATGAGGTGACGCAGACAGCAATGAGGGACATCTGCACGAAGAGCGGATGTTGAGCAGCCCAGGGCAAGTGGCTTTGAAGGAAGTTCGAGAGCATGGGTGCCACGCCAAATGCGCTCGCTCCTTTCGTGCTGCATGAGGCCGCGAGAAATGCCAATACGAATAGCCCCATCACATCGTCAATGACCGCGGCACCAAGAATGACAGATGCCTCTGGAGTTGTCATTTTGCCAGCGTCCATGAGCGTACGCGCCGAGATCGATACGCTGGTCGCTGTCAGCGCGCCGCCAAGAAACATGGCGCTGCTCCACGGAAGTCCGAGAAGGTACGCTGCACCGGTACCCAGGAAGAATGGCCAAACGACTCCCGAAGCTGCAACCAGAAAAGCTGTAACACTCGCTTCGCGCATCCGGTCGATATCCGTCTCTAAACCGGCAATAAACATGAGAACGAAACCGCCGATTTGGGCGAGCAGCAGGAATGCGTCCGCCGCCGGAGTTCCGGTGAAGATCTTCATGTGAAGCATGTCAATGCAGCCGGGCCCGGCTGCCACGCCTACCAGCAACTCACCGAGAATAGCGGGGATGCCGAAACGGGTGCTTATGGACGCAACGATTTTTCCTGCTGGAAGAAGTATGGCGATCAGCAGCGCCAGTTGCAGAGTTGCGGGCATCCTCTCCTACTTGGAACCAACAAGAACGGGTGCACTGCCTTGATTCTTGGATTTGCGGATGAGACGAAGAACACGGGGAAGCAGACCGCCATAACCTCCGCGCTCAATTCCTTCTCTCAGCATAGTGCGGATAGTGGCCGCCTGTCTCCTCGCCAACTCCGACTGCACTGTATTCGACGCGAGTTGCGCAGCACACTGGGTCTGTTCAGCCGCTTGATCGCACACCCGCAAACGCATCAGCAATTCGCCAAACTTGAGTCTCGCGATGAAGCAATCAGGATCCGAGTTGACAGCTTCACGCATTTCCTCCATTGCTTCCTGTGCCTGCAGATCCACACAGAGCGCCATTCCCAGCAGTACCCTGACTTCAGGAACCTGCGGAGTAAGATCGACGGCCCTCCGCAGTAGTGCGATCAGATCGCCCCGTTCGTGAGGTTCCAACACACGTGGATCGCGGAACATTCGCCGCAAGAGGCGAGACGCTTCAGGGTCAATCCCTTCTGGCAGCGTCAGGGCTTGCACTTTTGGCACACCGTACATTCCTTCTTCTGTAGATTCGCGATGGACAAGCGTTTTCATTCAGAAAAACTCCAAGGGTTTGAAAGGAAAAAAGGGGCAGCAAGGCAATGGCAAATACACCTTGCTGCACCAGGAGAATTACGACGGCGAATTAAGCGACAGCTACCTGTTCTGCCGCTCGCATCAAATCGGGTTCGGGACGGAAGACAAATTCGGGATATCCGAGCTGCCCCATTTCAGGAAGATCGAGACCAGCAACCTCAGTCGCCACTGAGACGCGTTGCCCGAGAAAGATGTCTAGAATCCAATTGAGCACAAAACTGAAAGTGAAGACGAAGCCAACGAGGGTAACTATGCCAACCAATTGAGCAACCAACTGGCTCGAGTCTCCATAGAAGAGGCCGGTAACAGAACCCGTAACCCCATTCCACGATCCACCGTAGTTGCTCGTGCCATCAGCGAACAGGCCCACGGAGAGAACGCCCCAGAGGCCACACGTTCCGTGGACTGAGATAGCACCGACCGGATCGTCAACCTTGAGCGAATTCTCGATAAACGAAACGCTGAGGCAAACCAACACGCCGGCGACCAACCCAATGATCGCAGCGCCAGTTGTGTTCACGAAGCCGCTAGGCGCGGTGATCGCAACCAGACCAGCCAACAATCCGTTACCGCTCATAGAAGCATCGGGTTTGCCCTTCAACACCCACATGTAGAGCAGGGCGCCGAAAGTTCCGGTGCAGCCAGCCAACATGGTGTTGACGGCTACCGATCCGATGCGCAAACAACCGGCTCCGGAGGCACCCAGGGTGCTTCCGGGGTTGAAGCCGAACCAACCGAAGGCAAGGATGAAGCAGCCGATGAGGACGGCGGAAATATCGTGTCCGATGATCGCGTTGGCAGATCCGTCGCGGTTGAACTTGCCGATGCGCGGACCAATGACCAATGCAACCGCAAGAGCGGTCATCCCCCCGACCGCATGCACCACGCCCGATCCGGCAAAGTCGCAGTAGCCTTTTCCAAGTCCGAGGTTGGTTCCCATCTGTGAGAGCCAGCCGCCGCCCCAGGCCCAATTGGCGAAGAGCGGATACGTGAATGCTCCCATCAACACGGATGAGACGGCGAAGGTCATGAACTTCCAGCGTTCAGCGGCTGCTCCGGTCACGATCGTCAGCGCGGTATCCATGAACACCATCTGGAATAGGAAGATGACCATTACACCGACATCATAAGTGTGACCTGCGAGAAACATGCCGCTCTGCCCGAAGATGCCCCAGTTCGTTCCAAACAAAGAGAATAGATGCTCACTGGCCAGGGGCTGCAAGCCACCCAAGTTCCCATTTCCGGCTGCACCGCCCATCTGAATGGCGAAGCCGATAATCCAGTAGGCGAACAACCCGCACGCATACACAAAGAAGTTCATCATGTAAGTGTGGTTGGCGTTCTTCACGCGACATAGGCCCGACTCCACCATGGCAAATCCGGCCTGCATGAACATAACCAGAAAGCCCGTTATCAGCGTCCAGGTAAAGTTGATTCCAATCTTGTTTTGCCCCACCTGGTTCGCGACGTCGCCCAAGGTAAGGCCGACCTTAGCGTCGCCGACGGGGACGTCGTTGACGGTGCCGGTGAGCGAGCCACCTGGGTCGCCGGCAGCAAGAGCAGCGGTAGTAGGCGCCTTTGAGGCGGCGTCCTTCAGTTCACCCGCCGACGCCGAAGGGGCAGCGTCTGCGCGAGCCACGATTCCTGCGCATGCTGTCAGCAGAAACGCAAGAGTGCAGATACAGGATGCAATCCGAACAATTCTCATCAATTTAGCTCCATGGTGTGGTTGATCATCGCCGAGGGAGTTGGGGGGATTAGGTCGCTAGGCCTTCCATATAGCGTTTTTGCTTGCCGCAGATGGAAGGACGTATAGAACTCCCACGAGCGTTACGGCGAAGCCGATGAGCGTAGTGGTCATTCTTCCGGAAACACTTGCCGTCAAATGTAATCCGAATAGAACGACTACCCAGCCCGCGAGCGCAAGCACCACGCCAATCAATTTCTGTGCGGCAGGTTGCGAACCGAGTGCGACCTTGCCTTCGTCAGGCTTGATTTTCAAGAAGCGAAAGAGTGAAAAAGCAACAACAGCCGCGCCGAGAACTAAGGCCGCTTTGCCGCTACCAGATGAGAAGAATGCGATTCCTGCGGTAGCTGCTGTCAGCCCCCCCATGAATAGCGTGAACGCTCTGCCCTGTGCCTTTGTTGCCGCCATTGATGCCCTCCATGAATTAACTTACGAATCTCAAGCCGCACAGCAATCTGCGAATGAACCACTGAATTCCAGGTACACTTCTAGCCATCGAGGTACCTATCGCGCCGTAAAAGCAACTCGAACAACGTCGCCCGGTCAGGAACAACCCATCGGGGTCATCCTCTGCAGGGAGCCGTCGCTTTGTGTGAAGCGAAATCCGCACATTCTTGCCCTCATGGCGATCGATGCAACCCGCTCAAAGACCTCGTTGGTACGAACCACGCTTCCCGACATCACAAGCTCGGGCAAATCGTCGGCGCCAACACGAAACATTCTTAGTTCCGCGTTGTCAACTCTCGGAAACGACTCGAAGACAATATTGCGAAGTCTCAACGCATCTCTCAACGCCTGCAACGTCTGATTCTCTTCGATCACTCGTGCGGGCAGATCCACGTCCCATCGATCGGCTGGCCGCATTAACCAGTCACATTCGAGGGCGTTCCCTTTCCATTCCAACCGCAGCAGCTCTAATGGCTCGCGTGAGAACTCGCCGTACCGCATCTTTCGGCGCGCTCTGCGCAGAAAATCAGCAGCATCCAGCAGAGTTTTCATGGGCGATGAAGCACTCCTGCCGGAGCTGATTGTGACGGCAACGCAAGGAAAACAATGAATTGCGCCAAACCAGTGAGTTCAGCGACGACAGGCGTTCCTAGCTGTAAACGAACCACGACCAAAAAAAGGACCATTGCGCACCATTGCCAGCGCGTGCGACGCAATCGCTCTAGACGATCAGTCAGCACAAAGACTCTTAGGGGAGCAAAGCCGTGACCGTTGGTCGACTCGCCCCGCGCGCGAAAGCAAGCTATGGCAAAGAATCCTGAAAGAAGAAACTCGATCAGTAGTGCTTGAGTGCCCATTATTCCTCCAAAAGTTACACCTTTACATCCCGTCAGAGAGATTCTGGCGGCCACCAATTCACTGTTTCGTTTGCGATGGACCTTGCTATCCGGACTTTAGAATCCAACCTGAAATACACTGCCCGAATGCAACTACGATGAATTAGGGGAACGATTCAAACTCGGCGTAGTACCTAAATCCTCGGCGACTATGTGAAAGGGTATGGTTTCTCTTCTGAGCAATACAACTATCCTTAGGTATAGTTCTTTCAATTCTTCATACGTTCTTTATGCCGTTGACAGGCTGTCAAAACTAAAAGCGGTCGCGTTAACGGTCGGACGGATTGATCTTTTCCCACATTTTTACCAGATCAGCGAGCGTTTCTGCCTGCATCTTTCTCATCATTTGCCCGCGGTAAAGCTTAATTGTCACGACACTCAAATGCATCTTGTCGGCTATTTCCTTGTTCGTTAGTCCCGAGGTGACGAGTGCCATCACCTGGCGCTCACGCTCGTTAAGCGTCCAGGCTCGCGCCTGAATCGAATTCGCAAAGTTGTCTGCCCGGCGATGTGCGCCGTCGAGCGCGAATGCCTGTTCCACTGCTTCCAGGATCTCCTCATCCTTAAAAGGTTTTATGAGGAATTCAAACGCTCCGGCTTTCAATGCCTTCCGAACCATCGGCATATCCCCATGCGCCGTCATGATGATGATTGGAATATCAAAGCCTGATTCCGAAAGCTTGGCTTGCATTTCCATTCCATTCATCCCGGGAAGTCGCACGTCAAGCAAAAGGCATCCGGTCATCTCAGAAGTCCATGCGCCGAGAAAGTCTTCGGCAGAAACGAAGGCGCGGGTTCTCACGCCTACGGAATCCAGGAGGTCCGAGATGCTCGCCCGAATTGCAGGGTCGTCGTCAACGATGTACACGGTGCCGGAATTATCATTCGCTGCACTTGTCATTGCTTCGCCTTCAGGACGAATTGGAATACTGACCCACTTTCTGAACGAGCACCCCAAATGTGCCCGTCATGAGCTTCAATGATGGTACGGCAGATCGCAAGCCCGATACCTGTTCCGTCAGGTTTTGTCGTGAAGAACGGCTCGAAGAGTCTTTCTCGATCCTGATCAGAAAATCCTGATCCTGAATCACTGACTGCGACGACAATCTCTTCTCTGCCACTCAACATGGAGGCGATCTCCAGCACCTTCGGGTTCTCGACCCTGGCCATCGACTCCATGCCGTTGATGATGAGATTGAGCAGGACTTGTTGAATTTGCACGGGATCAAGCCTAATTATCGGAATCGTTTCATCGAGCGTCAGTTTGATCGACACCCCTCGACGGATCGCATCATCTCTTAGCATGCCAGCGAGATCAACGATCAGCTTGTTTAGATCTGTCATCTCCCTAACGTAATCAGACTTACTGAAGAGCGAACGAACGCGCCTCAGTACCGCGCCGGCACGCGCGCTTTCTGAAATGATCCTTTCTGCCGCAGCTGACGCCTTGACCATGTTGATCGGGTCGGTGCCGAGCCATCGCTTGCACGCAGACGCGTCTGTGGCCAACGCCGTCAGCGGTTGATTGAGTTCATGGGCGATGGACGCCGCCATTTCCGCCATGCTCGTTGTCCGAGTGGCGCGAGACAGAAACTCCTGGGCAAGGTGAAGCCGGTGCTGAGCCCGCTGTTGGTCCTCGATATCAACGTGTACTCCGTACCAGCGCAAAAGTTTGCCGTCGGCAGCACGCTGTGGAAGGCCACGAACAAGGAACCATCGATACGCTCCGTTCGCTCCTCGAATTCGCGCTTGCACTTCAAAATTGCCAACCGCAGCTCGCGCAGACTCCCAGCTTTCACGGAACGGCGACGCATCCTCAGGATGGAAGATGCTAAAGAAAGCCTCGCCCCGCAGCTCATTCATGTCTTTGCCGATGTAGGCGATTAGATCTCGATTGCAGTATTCGATTGATCCATTTACGTCTGCAGACCAGATTTGCTGTGAAATAGCCTCTGCGAGAATAAGGAGCTGGCGCTCACGTTCTAGGATCTCCCGGTTCGATTGTTCCAATTCGAATGTGCGTTCCCGGACTCTTCTTTCTAGCTCGTCCCTAGCAATTCGAATTGCGACTTCACCACGTTTTCGGGCAGAGCTGACCGCAGTGATGACGATTGCGCAAAGAACGAATGCTGCAACGAAGGTTCTGTCGTTGCCAACTGAGATGGAATATAGCGGAGGAATGAAGAAGAATGCGATGAGCGCACAGGACATTCCGGTCGCCAGCATTCCTGCAATGAAGCCGCCAAACCAGGCACTGCCGATGATGGCCCCGAAGAAGAGAAAAACGAAAGGATAGGAGATGACATGCTGGAGTGGAAACGTCCAAAGCAGTGCAACGAGCACGAAGAAGCCAGAGATTCCGGTCGGCCTCATGGCATACTCCCAAGTCCACTGCGAGACTCGCATCGGTCCAGGGGTGATCATGCACGCATAATACATTGAGACGTTCGCCTGAAACGGGGAGTGCATTGTCATTCCCGCGCAGATGCGTTTTCAGTTGTCAGATTTCAGTCCGCAAATGATGCAAGTAAATTGGCACACCAACGGTCAGGCGGTAGCGGTCACTAGAGTCCAAATTCCCCAACTGGGTCGCGAACATGTTGACAGCTGGCGTCGGGTTTTCTTTATGCGTTCCTGATTTGAGATTCAACTCTTCCCAATTACTATCTCCCTACTACGCAGTTCCTTTGCCGACGAATCAGCATCCCGGATTGCCGTCCCTACAGCAATGCATCTGTCACTATTAACGCTGAAGAGACAGCGCTGAGCGGATCCCGGGTGCCGAGACAGCGGCACTGAAAATGCGAGTAGAGGAGTTGCATGCCGCTCTCTTGGCTCGATCATTTTGGCTCGATTGCGAGCATCCTGGGATTACTGATTGGAATTCCTACGATCGTAGCCGCCTTCTACCAGGCACATAAGGCAAGGCAGGAGGCTCGGCAGGTGCGCGAAGGGTCACTTCACAGCCGCGATTGCCTTGAATTCATCCTGAAAGACGGCACAACCGTCAACGTAGTTCCGCTGGAGACGCTGAACTGGTTGCCACGCGAGGGGGACCTCATTCTTCTTCCGGGAGCAGGCGTAGATCGCGGCACCGAAATGCTGCCCGCGGCTTACTTGGTCGATTCGATTGAGCACTTTTATGCGCCAGCAACGCACAAGAGGCGGCGTCTACAAGAGGCACGGCTCACAAAAGTAGTGTGCGCGGTGACCACGTTGAACCCGGCGTTTACGAATGTGGACCTGGCTGGGGAAGCACTCAAAGAAGAGCCGGAAGAAGTGGCATGAGGAATAGACCTCAGATTCGTTGACATTACGTTGGCAATTGTTCTGTTAACCGAACGGTCGTGAAGCCCTAGGTGCAGCTTCAACGTCGGAGTCTCGGCTACTGAGCCGCATTAACCCGCATTGACAGGGTGATTGGGTTTTTTGCGATGTCGTGTGGCGACACTTGAGCAACAATTGTGCCGCGAATGCGAGAGGCACTCAAATGAAATGCGACAGGGAAGTTCACCGTGCCCGGTCCATCTTCTAAACAAGCGATGAGCGAATCATCGATACAGCTAAAGACTTATATCCGATGGCGGAATTAGACGCAGCAGGTGGCAGCAACGCACCATATCCCACATATCTGTTTGAAATCCTGGGGCAAGCTCGATGAGTACCTCGCCCTAATAGTGCCAGTTTAGATCTGTGCTAAGAAATCACCACAACTTTCTCTAAGCCGCCATTACCAGCCGAGCACAGTAATTTTGTACGCCAGCAGAATGACAACGGTTCCTAATGCAGTCCAGGCACACATCGCGTAGCGTCGGAAGAAGTACAAGGTCACACCTACCCAGCAGCAGCAACCAGCTATTAAGGCACCGCCGACATAGGGCATAGCGATTGCAGCCGAGAAACTCGCGGCATGGACGTATTTGAGTCGAAAGATCTCACCCAGTGTCCTTACGACGATAAGGAATTGAGTCGTGATTCCTATCTGAGCCCAATGTTCTTTAGTCACGAGAAGATTGTAACTGTGTGGTTGCCTTGTGCATAATCGCCAATGCACACTTGACGCCGAAACAGAACATGAGTCACATGGCCGAACAGTCGCCATCTCGAAGTAAGCAGGATATTCAGCAACGGCTAGGGCATCACGATAGTCGCGCTTTGCCAATTCAATACAAGTCCGTAGCTTCTCTACGCTCGCGTTGGCCACCTTTAACACCGCGAGTTGAACACGTGCTCGCTCGCGGTGCCAACTCTCTCTTCCATAGCCGTTGAGAATTGTCATGACCGTAGCGTAATCATCACGCGGAAAGTCCCGGCGCACGACCCGTTCCACGTCTACTGGTGTGACCTGCGGAATTGGCTGAGTCAATGGCATCGCGCACAAAGTATAGCGTAGTGATTACCGCCGCACTGATCGTGCTCTCGCTTACGGGCATTCAAACGTCGGACTTGTAAGCACCTTTTCCGGGTTTTTCGTCACCTCGCCGCACGTCCAACAATTCTGGGTCTGCTGCAACGCTGAGAAACTCCGTGTCGCCCGGAGCGATGCGCAGAGGCATCCACTCGTCCTTTGACACGCCGCCCATCACTGCCAAGAGCCCTTTCCTCACGGACACTGGCCGCCAACCGTTTCCCCGATTCAACTGAAGTTGCCAAGCCAACCCACAAACACCATGACCTCCGGCTTCTTCGCTTGAACAGACAGCAACCACAAGTGGCGTACCTTCGGCATGTACCTCGATCCTCATGCCGATCAGACGGCTTGCTTCGGCACTCCTTATTCCGCTGCTTGAGGGGGCTGTTTGGCACCGAGCTGTTTCTTGCCCGTCGAGTGCCGCCAACGCGACACACAGAGCCGTGCGAATCAGGTTCATGCGCATGTTCAGTTTCATCTGGCAGAAAGGATACAGCTAAGAGAACGTTTTGGGCGTATTGTGGGCCATCCGGAGGTGACCTGTTTCTGGGGCAACTGTCGAACAATTGCTGAATGAGCACTCGACTTACAATTCGGAAGAGATGGCCTACGACGCCAGCTTTCTCCAGGATTCCGCCGTAAGAGACTTGAGCTTCTCCACATAATCCGCATTTGGATCGCGCTGTGCGTTCTGTGCCTTCATAAGGACAAAAAGCTCTTCTGACAGCACAGAACCAATCGCATGGATGGCTTCATGCCGGTCGAGCCCTTCCTTCATCAACCGAAGAAGGACTGCCTTCGCTGGAAATGCATCTCCAAGCGCCACCTGGTTTTCGACGATCACGTGTATAGTGGCGTGGATTGTCTCGTTAGGAAGCCGGATTCGCTGCCGCCTGTGGTATCGCCTGACTAACTCCATGCGCTCAGATTCATCAAGCTCGAGCCAAGCCTCAGAGATGATGTGCTCGTGGGGGTCGTATTGCAACGGTGCCATGTGCACTTCCTTGAGAAATGATAGCGAATCGAATGCGTTCGTCTGGCGGCGAATCCCTAAAGAATCCACTTTTGGAGCTACCTCCGGTTGGGCGGTCAATCACTCACAACCTCAGCTCGCGTCCGGTACGATGTTCTTCAAAGCTGCGGTGCGTCAGGAGGTTACCGTGAAATCCGGCCTTGTCGCTAATGGGCTGATGGCCCTATTCGTGGCATTTACGTCCATGTCGAGTAAGGCACAATCGCGGGAAGTAGACGAAGAGGTATCTCCTCCTCTGAGGATTGATAGTACGTTTGTTTGGGTTCCTGCCCTCGTCGAGACTGAAAAAGGCGGAACGTTGGGTGGCCCTGACGTCACGAGCTTTCGCCTCTTGGACAACGGCACCGCCGAAAAAGTGACAGCAATCAATACGGACGGGCTTCCCATCTCCCTGGTTATTCTCATGCAGACTGGCGGCTCGGCGAGCCAGTTCCTGCCGATCTATTCAGATGTGCCTTGGTTGGTCGGCCGTTTGGTCGGACACTCGGTTCACGAAATCACCCTTGTCACCTTTGATAGCCACGTGCATGAAATTTGGCATTTTCCCGCTCAAACGGATGGCGTGAACTACGCACTAACGCATCAACATTCCGGCGAGAACGGTGTTGCGATCAAGGATGCCGTCGCGTTTGGAGTTCGGCAGCTAGAGGGTGAACCAGGCCGATTTCGTCGAATAATGCTGCTTCTCAGCCAAGAAAGAGACGTAGAAAGTTCGACCTCTTCTCGATCGCTGCTTGAACAGCTCGGGACTTCCAGCACCGTTGTCTATGGCCTGACCTTCCGGGGTGAGAAAAAGCGCGCTGGGCGGATGCAAACAAGGCACACAGGTGCCATGGACGAAGAGTTAGAGGGAACCAGTCGTGCACTCGACGACCAGACTGCTGAAGAGGTCGCGTCATTAACCGGAGGCACCGATTATCAGTTTGACGATCAGCGCGATTTCAACTCCGCGATGCTTGAAACCCTTTCGGACGTCCACTATGGAATCACTTTGGGATTCCAACCAAGCAGTCGTGAAGTCGGATTTCACCGCATCGAAGTACGGATCGATTCTCCCAGATTGCGAGTAACTGCCAGTCGCGCTTACTGGTGGGCGCGTCCGGAATGAGTGTGTTTTATCAGTTCCGGATGGATTGTGGGCTATCCGGAAATTGATATGGTGTGCCCCTGTCAATAGCTGCAAATCGGTGGGGTGGTTTTTGTTTTCGTACTTCAAGGACAGGATCAGCAGCAGCCGTGGCAGGTAATGGCGACGATTGATCAAGCTGATATTCGCGGGTCGGAACCGCATAATCATGATCCGTCGGGAGCTGCCTCTGACTACTAACGCGAGTCCGGCTGAGCCTGTCGCAAACTTCCGCCGAGGATTCTCCTTCGTGCTTGCCCCGGCTGCGGCTGACCCTGTCCTCGAATTGGATAGCGTTGTTCATGTGTTGATTGTTTTGCTTTTTCCTTATTGGAAAGTTCTTGCTTTTGTTCTTTCATTATCGTCACGCCGCCATTTGTTGCTTGCAGGACGCTTCGGCTTTGATCCCAATGGCCCAGATGAAACCCAACAATTCGCGTGCCACTGCCGTCATGGTCTTTCTCTGTTCTTTGCCTCGCGCCATCAGCGCCAGGTAGCGTTTGTGCAGAAGCTCCAGGCCGATTCGACAATGATTCGTCTGAGGTGCGCGTTGCCGGACTTGGTAATGCCTCCTCTTCGAATACGCTTGCCGCTGGAGTTTTCGTCCGGAAATGCTCCGCTATACCCCATCAGATCCCGAGCATGCTCGAAGCGGGAGGTGATGTTGCCCAGTTCCACAGCAATCGTGACGGCCGAAAGGTGCGCGATGCCACGCAATGCCTGTAAACCGCGAACCACTTCCTGCATCGACGCGGGAGCCAGCTGAATCACTTCCACAATCGACTTCTCCAACCGCTTGACTCGTTCGGCCATGTGCTGAACTTCGTGCAGACAATCGAGCAACGTTGCTTCCTGCGCAGGATGTGTGTAGCGAACCTGCTGGAGCCACTCCGCATGACGTTCCGTCCAGACCTTTACTCCCAGTGGAGGACGGCGACCGGTACGCAAAAGGAACTTGGTCAGCCGGTGCTGCGCCCGCAACTGATCGCGCTTGGCCGCCTCCCGCGCACGGACAAGATCGCGTAATGCTTCTGAAGCTTCATCTGGTATCCATACCGCGGTCAGATCACCGGAGCGGTGACTGCGCGCAAGCTTCAACGCATCCCGTCGATCGGTCTTGACCTTGTCCCCAGGCTTCTTAGGAACAAGCGACGGCGCTATCACATCGCACTTGACTCCCAACTGCGTCAGCTGCCAGTAAAGTACGAAGCCAGTTGGGCCGGCTTCATAGCAGACCCGCAGATGCTCCGGCGACCCAAGCTTGCGGATGAACTTGCGGATCGAATCTTCTCGGTTGGCGATTGTTCCCAGACTGCGAACCTCACCATCCGGTTCGGCTACGGCTACAGCTATCGTTTCGGCATGGACATCCATGCCCAAAAATCGTAACTTCTCTCTCATGACCGGTTCCCTCCGCTTGTGGCTCTGGACTGGCGTTCTTAACAAACTCAGCCTAACCCACGACTAGCGCATCGAGCCGGTCACACCATAATGACTACCTTTTCGGCGATACTAGGATCGCCTGTTGCTCAAAGAGTAATTTCCGGATCGGCGGTGATCCACCCGTGAGCGGCTTCCTCGCATGGCTTCCGGAGTGATAGTGCGAGGAAATCGATGAGGGAAGCCGCGATCGCTCGGCTTTTCTCCACATGGTTGCTTGCAGAACGATCCAGCGAATGACCATCTGATTGTAGCCAGGAGGATCGCATCCTCTCCCCCTTTTTCTCCGATCTTCCGACCCAGATTACTGCGGCCCGATTCCCTTGGCTCCGCGATCACCAACTCGCGCCAAGCTGCTGGCAGAATTCCAGGACCGTGGGATCTTCCCGCACCTCATCGAACAAGGCCATTGGCAACTCCGTCACTCGCATCACCCGCTCTAACATAGCTCTCTTGATGAAACTGATTGCGGTGTCGTATTCGCGCAATCCCAGATGAGCCGTTGCTATGTCGAGAGGAGAAATGTAGCGAGAGGTTGATGCCTCCTCCAGCTTAGCGGCAATTTCCCTGGCCTCTGATCGCTTGCTACTGCGCGCCTTCGCGAATGCCAGCAGGCCCAGGTGCATCCCCGATCTTCCCGTAGCCTCAAGCGTCGCTGACAGACACCGGTCCGCCTCAGCAGCATCTCCCTTTTGAATCAGTACGTGTGCCAGAAACCATGAGGCAATCGGAGACGCCTTGTGGAAGTTCATCGTTCTCTTGCACTCGCGCATGGCTTCATCGAATTTGCGCGCGCGATACAGGGTGAATCCTAAAAATGCAGCTGGCCCGACCGACAACGGGTCGCATCGTTGGGCCGCAGCAGAATGGTGAACGGCTTCGTCGTGGCGACCTACGATCGACAGCAGATTGGCATACCACTGGTGAGTCACAGCATATTCGGGGTTGAGTTGCAGCGCTCGCACGTACTGCTCCTCCGCGAGGCGCCAGTCCCAGTCAAATCCCTTGGTGATATCGGCCAATGCAGTCGTCGCCTCGGCAAGAGCCGCGTTGATCTCAAGCGCCGCGTTGGCAGCCGCTCGCGCCAGGGGGTAGACGTCGGTTGCGGCCTTCAATCCGTGGATGCCCTGCAACACGTAGCAATATGCCAGCCCGACAAACGGTGGCGCAAACGCTGCGTCGTAATCAATCGACTGCTGGAAGAGTTCGATCGCCTCCTCGTAACTCCTGGCGGTCTTCTTGTTCCAGTGGTGCCTCCCGCGCAGGAAGTACCGGACCGCTTCGGGATCAGGCGCGTGAGATTTAGTTCTGGTCGCTTCAGGAGCGGTTGGGGCTACGAATCGATATCCCTTACCTTGGACCGTCTCAATCAGACGCGGCTTTGCAACATCATCTCCCAGCGCCTTCCGAAGCTTTCTGACGGCGGTATTGATCGCGCTTTCACTCTCCAGGTAGTGATTCACTCCCCAGATCTGAGCCACGATCTCATCGCGCGTAACGAGCCGGGATCGGTTGCGGACCAAGAGGATCAACAGCTCCATCGGAATCCGCTCAAGGCGAACGGGCTTGCCATGCTCGCAGAGTTGGAAAGCCTTCTCATCAATCTCGAAGCTTTCGAATCGCATGGGGACCTCTGCCGGAATCTTCAGCCTTTCTTCAGACGCTGTCCATTGGAATCCTGGCGGACTGGCCCTAGTATCGTCCTCGAACGCGGCACTTGAGCGTGTACAGGAGGTCCAGAATGAACTTCACAAGAACAGCCCTCGCGGCGGTTGCGATCCTTTTTGCCACCGCTATTGTTCCTGCCAAGGGGCAGGAGCATCCCCCTTGTTCCAACGCGACCCTTCGTGGGAACTATGCCTTCACGATCACCGGACAAATTCTTGCCCCCGCGCCCGCTGCCGGCGCCGTTTCCGGAGTCGCCTTGACCCATTTCGACGGCGACGGGAACATGACGCAGGTTGATCATGTGGTCCACAACGGAGTCACTCCCGCAGAAACCTGGCGGCCCGGAAGCGGTCCGTACCACATCAATGATGACTGCACGGGCTGGATGACGATCACGGCCCAGCCTACCGTGGCATCGGATGGCGGACCCGTTCTGCAGCTATACTTTGTCGTCGGCGACAACGGCAATGAGATTCGAACCGTTGTCAGCGGCTCCCCCAATTCGCCGCCGTTCAGTGCGGTTATCACCAGCACAGGGACAAAACTCTACCAGTTCCCGAGCGAGTTGCCCTGGTGATTCCGGCGCGCTTTGCGATCCACGGGCCCCGGAATCGGCTCCATCCTGGCCAAGCCAGGGTGGGCCGCACGAGACGGGGTCCGGATGTCTATGAGGATCGTTAGGGATCCTTTCCGATCTCGGGAAGATCGGAACTTTGGTGATGGCTCAACCAGGCCCGAGATTGCCCTTGCTCTCACGGGATATGGGAAAAGGAGTTCCGGGCGGATGGTGGGCGATCCGGACATAATCGTGCGCCGTGAAAAGGCGCTGGACCACAGTGGGTGCGAGTCCCACCCGGGAACTGGATCGCTCCACCCGGTAGCAATCGAAGGAGCAGAGGAGGCAACAAATCTGCTGGAGCCTTCGGTGTAGAGGGTTGCATAGGCAACTTGGCGATCATGCAGGCCGTAATGGAGGTAAACGCTGAGCAGGCCCCGAAATCGGAGATGCAGGAGCCGACCAGCCGGTTAATCGAGGGAAGGCCGACGCTGATGGGAGAGTATGAGCGAATCAGTCACATCAGTCCTGCCGGGGTAGTGGCGACGGCATGCATGAAAACGTGGACCAGACGCAACACGGGAAGCCCCAGCGGTGATTCGTAGTTGGAATCAACTGGCAACTCGCGAGAGCCAGGCCGGGCCGTTTGGGGTGGCGGGGAGGTTCGTAGTACCGATGAAGCCGGGTAATGCCGGGGGAGGGAAGGGACCTCAGTTGGAAGCAAAACGCAAGAAGTGACGAAGACAGAGGGATTGGCGATGAGCCTAGCAACCCCAGAAAGCGTTCAGAAGTTACAGACAGCGTTGCACGACAAAGCGAAGAGATCGCCTGACTTTCGTTTCTATGCGCTGTACGACAAGGTGTACCGGAAGGACGTTCTGAGTTTTGCCTACAAATGCTCGAAGGCTAATGGCGGCGCAGCAGGAGTGGACAATCAGACGTTCGAGGACATCGAAGCGTACGGCGCGGAGCGATGGTTGGACGAACTGACGCAAGAACTGAAAAGTCGAACCTATCGGCCTCTTCCTGTGCGGCGGGTGTATATCCCGAAGCCCGGGGGGAAGCAGCGTCCGTTAGGGGTACCCACCATCCGCGATCGAGCGGTAATGATGGCGGCGGTGTTGGTTCTCGATCCTATCTTCGAGGCCGATCTACCACCGGAACAGTACGCCTATCGGCGAGGCCACAGCGCACAGGACGCAGCAAAACGCGTCTTCAAGCTGATCAACACCGGGCATCGCGAGATCGTTGATGCGGACCTTGCCAGCTATTTCGATCTTCTTCCGCATGCTGAGCTTTTAAAGTCGGTAGCTCGCCGTGTCATCGATGGCGCCATGCTTCATCTGATCAAGATGTGGCTGAAGGCACCCGTCGAAGAGACAGATGAGCGCGGGAAGAAGCATCGCAATACGCGCAATCGGGATGAAGGTCGAGGCTCCCCGCAGGGATCTCCGATCAGCCCACTGCTCAGCAATCTTTACATGCGCCGGTTCGTGCTTGGGTGGAAGAAGCTCGGGTACGAGAAACGTTTTGGTGCATGCATCGTCAACTATGCCGATGACATGGTGATCTGTTGTCGAGGCAGAGCGGAAGAGGCTTTGATCGCGATGCGGGTCATGATGACGAAGCTGAAGCTGACGGTGAATGAAACCAAGACGCGGGTCGCGAAGCTGCCGGAAGAAAAGTTCGATTTTCTTGGGTACACGTTTGGTCGTTACTACTCGCCGATAACGGGACGCGCTCATCTGGGCTCGGCCCCGTCAAAGAAGCGAGTGATACGCATCTGTCGGGCTATCAGTGACGAAACCAAACGCGACCGGACCCAGCTGGACCACAAGTATGTCGTAACTAAACTCAATCAGATGATGAATGGTTGGGCGAATTACTTCAGCCTGGGTTCAGCCAGCAAAGCCTATCGGGCAATCGAACAACATGCCTGTAAACGGCTGCGTCAGTGGCTCTGCATCAAGCACAAAGTGCCATGGCCGGCGTTCGGGAGGTTTCCTCGCGAAAGCCTGTACACCACCTTCGGGCTTGTCCGGCTTACACAGCGGAAGCGCAGCTTTTCGTGAGCGAACTCGTGACGTTTCCTCCGGGAGCCGGATGCGGGAAATCTGCATGTCCGGTTCGACGAGCGGGATGTGGAAACGGAGTATGGTCCAGCTAATGAGGCACCGGCAGAACGAAAGGGCCGGGAACAGATAGGCCAGACCTAACCCACCGCGCCACATCTCGACTCTACCCCGTTTTTGCTGTTTTGGAGTTACTTCCGTATTGGCGGTCACTCGCCCGCAATGAGGGACGCGCTGCTCTGCGAATACATCATTCACCGGAACGACGCACACATAGCGCACGCATGTTGTAGTTGAAGCGGTGAGGAAAAGCGCCCCGATTCTCACCGCTAAAACCAAAGGTCCGCGCCGCCCATTCCGGTTTATCTCCTTGAGTACTGCTCCAGTCCCATCCGGTGAGCTTGAGTTTCCCCTTCACGAGCACGCTGACAACACCAAAATCAAAAGCTGTTTGAACGCGGACGCTGGGATCATATATCCCTTGCAACTCCTCAATGGTGGGCAGACGCCAGCCGCTGTAGCTCGCAAGCTGCAAATTGGAGCAATAGGCGGTGGCCTGTTTCCAGTCCACATCCGAGCCGTTGTCCATCTTGGTCCACATCAACCCGGTGGCGGGGTCGGTCCACGTTGAATTCAGCGCGGCATCGGCTCCGACTGGTACACCGGTTTGTGCCCCCGCGAGCGCGGAGAGGCAAAGGCCAAGGGAAAGAAGTGAGAGCCTACAAATGTCTTTCATGAAAGACTCACTTTCTTGAAAACTCTGATTCAGATGCGCAACATATGAGTGCATCGGCCCGTTGGTAACAATCCGGGACCAGCTTTGAAAATTCTTGAACGTCAAACGACTAGCAGGACGTGGCACCGACGCTGGCGTGACCCGGTTTCCCGAAATGGTAGCGGTTGAATTCGTGCACTTGCTATCT
>CAVTCT010000010.1:0-178503 GCA_963733325.1 uncultured Acidobacteriaceae bacterium | reverse complement strand
AAGCGAAGGATTCTGACTTGGCGCGATCCATCTAGAATCTGCTGATCGAGGCCGAGCCTGTTGGGAAAGGACATTCGACGCGAGCGACAGGCATTCAGCGACGGAAGAAGCCATGAGCCGACGATAAGTCTCGAGATGTCTTTGGGCAGTCGGCCAGTGTAGAGGGATTTACGGCCAACGGCCGCTTGGACTGTTGCATTCAGGCCGATGCGCTCCACGCAAAAATTCCTAAGGCACGCTATTGAACTGCGCAGCGAGTTTTTTCATTGCTGCATTTTCGCGGGTAACTTCACCAGCCTCTCGACTGTGCAAAGCTATCTCTGCGGCGATTGAGCGACCGAGAATTCGCTGATCAATATTGCCAAACGGCCCAGGCACGAGGCTTCCCAACCAACCGACCCAGGCCGGGGTATGAGCGTTGCCGACAATGATGCCGGGGCGAAAGATGGCGAGGCGGGTAAAACCGACGTTGCGCACGGTGTCTTCCTTCATGCCCATTACGCGGACATAGCGAAACCGGCTGCGGGCTGTGCTTCCTACCGCAGAAAGCAGGCAAAACTGGGCGATTCCGGCGTCATGGCAGCCACGCGCAAAGGCACCGACGACGCCGACCTCAAGTCGTTGCAATTCTTCTTCGCTCCAGCGCCTCGATCCAGAACCGACACCCACACAGCTCACGGCGCTGGCGGGACCTTGGCTTAAAACTTCGCGGGCAAGGGCGGCAGTGCGCTCGGCAAAGTCAGCAGCGCCGGTATCAAGAACGACGTTGCGCACCCGCGATCGCGGCGCAATGGGCTTTCTGGTGACCATCACCACTTCCCGGCATTCCGAAATTGCCAGCAGCTCCGCGACGGCTGCACCGCCGACTTGTCCGGTACCACCGAGGATAATTGCTGCGAAACTCTGCTTCACAAATAGGACCTCTGCCTAGGTAAGGAAGTATAGCGATGCGCGTGCCGCCAGTAAAACGATTAGGTAGAGGATTCCGCAGAAGTGGAGTGCACACACAAAGCAGAAGCCCAGCCGGATTGGCTGGGCTTCTGCTTGCTATCACGAGAACCTGTGCTATGGCGTCACGGTTTGTGTGGAGTGGTTGCCGTGCGGCACCAGCACAATGGCCGTAGGATGGATGCCCGTGGGATACGGGGTGGCCTGCGTCTGTTTCAGCGTACCTGCGGTCGGATCGAGCCTGAAACCTGAGACCGAGTTGCCGAGGAAGTTGGCTGTGTAGACGTAGCGGCCGAGCGCAGGATCGACTGCGACAGAAACGGGCTGCGTATCGGTGTTGTTGGTTTGAGAGCCGGTGGTGTTCACCGCGGTGGATGGTGTACCGGTCGGCAGATCGATCACGTATGCGGTTACGGTCGAATCGAGCGAATTGGAGACATAGATGAACTTGCCGCGAGGATCGATGGCGATCGACGAAGGCTGGCCGCCGGTCTTGTAGGGGCCGTTGAAGCAGGAAGCTGAGGGTGTAGCCGTTGTAAATGCCGTAGCCGATCAACTGGTTCGATGCGAAGTCGGTAACATAAACGAAGCGATTGGTGGGATCGGCCGCCAGGGCAGTGGGTTTGACGCCTGCGCTGTAGGGGCTTCCGGCAGTCGGGGTCAACGCACCGCCGGAGCCAGTGGCGAATCCGAACACCCAGCCGGGGCTTGCGGTACTGGTGGTGATGCCCCCTGGATTGTAGGAGGACAGGTCATAAGCGGTAACGTAAACTGCGCTTCCGCTTGCGAGAACGGTAACGTTGGTCGGCACGACGGAATCTGTCGCGAACCCCGGAATCGTGAGGCTGACCTGGTTGGCAGCGGACGAACCTAGAGCGCCCGAAGACAGCGTGTAAGCAGACAGCGTTGCCGTGGTCGTTCCGGAAACGACATAGAGCGTGTTGCCATCGGGGCTGACGGCCATGGCCACGGGCGCGGTGGCAAGCGTAACGCTATCCTTCTTGGTGAGAACGCCGTTGCTGGCAACGGCAAAATGGACGATGTTCATGTCCACCTGGTTGGCAACGTAGAGGTTCTGATAGCCAGGAGAGATGGCGAGCGCCACAGGCGTAGTGCCGCCGGAGCAGACCTGCGGAGCACCGGTACGAATCGCGCCGGACTGCGAATCGACGGCGTAGGTTTCGATCTCACCGCTCGGGCAAGTGGTGGAGCTACCGGAAATCGAGCTTGCGGACGTGGCGACGAAGAGATAGTCGATCGTCACAAGCTGACAACCTGAAAAGAGCGTGGCCACAACGAGGCCGATGGCAGAGACCAGCAAGAGCTGTCTCAATTTGCTGAACTTCATGCGCTTCCTTCGTCACGGGCCGTCAATGTTAGGCCCAGAGAATGCTGGTTGAGGTTCCTTTCAGTCATTGTAAAAGCCTGAAAGGGATGCTGCTGTCATGCGCGGCTCGAGCCGAATTGCTGCTTCTGCCGCCTAACACCGGCCGCTTTTGCCGGCGGCTGCAGAGCTATTTCTTGGTACTGCCATGCGTAATTGCTGCGACCGCTGTTGGATTGGCATTGGACGCGGAAGGTGAAAACTGCGAATTCAGGAGTGAACCATCGGTGGAGTTCAACTGAAAACCTGAAACGTTGTTGCCGAGGAAATTTGCGGTATATACGTACTGGTTCAGCGAAGGGTCGATGCCGATTGCAACGGGCTGCGTTCCCGTTGTGTACGTCCCAGCCGGGTCAGATTGCCGGAACTGACGGAGTAGACGCCAAGGTTGGAATCCTGACCGTTTGCGACCATGGCATATTTGGCGTGCGTCGAGCACGATCGCGCTTGGCTGGCCGCCGGTCGGCGAACGGGCTGCCGCTCGAGCGCGGTCAACGCCCCGCCATTGATCTGGAAACCGTAGACCAGGTTCTGCTTGGAATCGGTGACGTAGAGATAATGCCGGATGCATCGCTTGTGACGGCGCTGGGATGAGTACCAACCGGCAAGCGGGAAGCCGGAGATCGCGGTGAGGGTGCCGTCAGAGCCGGCGTAAACCCGAATACATAGCCGAGGTTGGTGGTGGAATCGTAGCCCGTGACGTAGACGATAAGCGCCCGAGGCAGCGGCGGTAATCGCCGTGGGAACGAAGACGTCCGATGCGGCTCGCGCCGGACAGCATGAGGGGCCAATAGCTGGCGCTGATGCTGGTGTTCACCACGGGGGTTCCCAGAGTGTTCGCAGGTTGAGGGGGCTGTGAGGGCGGCAGCCTGTGCGGTGTTCAGGATGGGAAACACGGCGACGGATCCCGAGCAGGGCGCATGCCGGATTGCAAGTCGGCAGCGGCTGATAGGTGTCGACTACGTAGAGGTAATTGCCCGAGACGGCTGACGGCCAGCGGGAAGATGCCGGGCGTATTCACGGTGTTCTGCGGATAGAGCTTGCCGTCGCTGCCGATGACGAACTGGACGATGGTGTTGTCGTCTTGATTGACGACGTAGAGATCTGCCTCGTCGGGCGAAACGGCTTCGGCCACGGGATTGCGCCCGCCGGAAGGGAAGGGCGAAGTGACGATCTGGCGCATGCGGCCCGATTCGGAGTTGATTTCGAAGACGTTGATCTCTCCGTAGTTGTTGGGGCCGGCCGCCTTGGCGCTGGCTCACATACACGAAATCCACGGTGAGCGTGGCGCAGGCGGAAAGGAAAGAGGCTGCCAGCAGACTCGCCGCGGAAATTGCCAGCAACTGAATCGGTTTGTTGAACTTCATGCGCATCTTTCGTGTTGGAGCCAACTTCGTGACCTTCAAAATCGAATCTTTGTACCGAATCGCCTGATGCCAAAATCCGTGTATGCAACTGCAGAGCGAATCGGCTGCGTCCTGCACTTTGCAGAGCCTTCGCGATTCGAGTGAGACGGCCTGGAGGGCCGTTCCCGCCCGAAAACATCGACGCGAAGGTGTTAGCTTGTACGCCCGGTGGCGACACACCATGTCCCGGGTCCGGGAAGCGTGATAACTGTCCTTTGCCTTCGTTGACTGACTTAGCGGAGTGAGAACGCCGGCGTTTTGGTCAATCGAGAGGCCAGTGACCGACGAACTGTTGAAGTTGGCGGTGTAGATGAACTGGTTTGACGGATCCTCAAGAATGCACTGCGGACCAGCACCGGTGCCGACAGTGCTGCCGACGCTCCTTGCCCGGCAATTGGCGAGAGCTTGGTACGGGTTGCGTAATGATGAATGCCGCGATGCCGCTCTGGGAGACTGTTGGTGTTCGCATTGTCGCCCTGGTTCAGCACGTAGAGCCATTTGCCATTGTTTGACGCGATCACATAGTTCGGGTATGGAGTATGGCGCGAGGTCTGGGATAGTATCCGTTGGCCTCGGCCTGCAGCGCTCCGCTTGCCCCACGAGTGAATAGGCGAAGATCTGGCCGTTGGTGATGGAGATTGGTGTTGGGACCGTTGTCGAGCACATAGGTGACGCCGCCAGCCACAACGATAGCGGTTCCCTGGCTGATGCCCAGCGGCTGCGAGCTGTTCTGGTTGATGGTCAGCTGGCCGCTCGCGATGTTGTAGGCATAGGGAAAGACCGAGTCGCCGGTTGCCGGGGTTCCGCTGAGGGTGAGGAAGAAGCTCGACGAAAGCGTGAAGTCGATCGGGTTTGCCGGGACCGGGAAGTAGGGAAGCGGCGAGCCGCTGGCCGCGGTGACCTGGGAGTTGAGGACGTAGCTCAGGCGCCCGGTCGTCGAGTCGACCGAAAAAGCGGTGATGTCGCCGCAGGTCGTCACCGATGGGCCAAAGACAAGCGAGCAACCGGCGCCGTCGGGAGCATCATGATCGAGCACAAAGCATATGCGCTCCGGAGGAGTCGGCGACCATGCGGATGGGATTGTTTCCCTGGGTGAAGTAGGTGCCCTGCGGAGCCAGTACACCGTTGCCGCCGATTGAAAACTGGGTGATATTCGCGTTCGAGCAGACATCGGTGGCGCTGCAAGGCCCACCGTCTGTTGGTCGAGCCCTGGTTCAGCACATAGACGAAGCGTCCCCCGGTCAGCAGGACGGCGCGGACAGGGTTGGCTCCGCCGGAACTGATGGGCAAGCCCGCGATCGAAACGAGATTGCCGGTATTGTGATCGATTTTGAAGCCGCTGATGACGCCTGCACCCGTGGTTGAGGCAGTCTGCGTCCCGGTGACGTAGAGATAGCCGACCGTGTAACTTTGCACGCAAGACGAGATGCCGACGACCACGCCAGCAGAGATGGCAGTCATCAGAAGTGCCTTGCCGAATTTCCTGAACTTCATGCGATTCCTTCATCCTGGTCAGGCGAGTGCCGCCAAGTGTGCTGATTCCGCAGCAGAGCTGGGTTTGGGATGGGTCCCTGATGCATTGTAAAAGGCGAGGGCTTGTTATGCCTAGTTTCAGCGCAAGATAGCCCGAAACAAGGTGTTGTGCTGGCGAGCGAAAACGGGGTAATCGCGGCGTAAAAAAGCATATCGCCCTCGTGCCTGTCAGGTGCGGAATATACCGATGGGAATTGGACGCAGAAAAGCAGCTGCGAACTGTCACCGTCCAGCAAGGCGGAATGACGCAATTGCCGACAGCAGCGAAGGAGAATAGCGACAGGCGGCCTGAATGACGCCGAAGCCGCGGCTTTGCATCGGGCCGCGGCTTCGGTGACGGCACTTGGATTCGCTGCTACCAGACGCGGCAGGAGTTTTCGGGATACATCGGCTGGCCCTTGTGGCAGCCGAACGCCTTGCCGAACTCGTCGAAGTTCTGGACCGTGCCGTTGACGCGCCAGCGGCCCGGTGAGTGGGGATCGGTCATGGCCGATTGGCGAGCTGCCTGTTCGGTCTGGTTCTGGCACCAGACCTGGGCAAATCCGAGGAAGTAGCGCTGCGCCTCGGTGTAGCCGTCGATCTTGTCGTCGATGGTCTTGCCCTCCTTGGCCAAGACGTCGAGCAGCGCCAGGTAGGCAATGCGCAGGCCGCCATTGTCGGCGGTGTTCTCGCCGAGGGTCAGCTTGCCGTTGAGCTTGGCCTCGGGCACGTCGCCGTGGGCCGGAGCCGCCTCAAAGCCGCCGTATTCGGCCACTTCGCAGTCGGTGCGCTCGACGAACTTCTTGCGGTCGTCGGCGGTCTGCCACTCGCGCAGGTTGCCGTGGCCGTCGTACTTCGAGCCTTCATCGTCGAAGCCGTGCGTCATTTCGTGGCCGATGACCACGCCGATGCCGCCGAAGTTGACGGCCGGATCGATGTCCGGGTCGAAGAACGGGGGCTGGAGGATGCCGGCGGGGAAGTTGATGTCGTTCATCGAGGGGTTGTAGTAGGCATTGACCGTCGGCGGCGTCATGCCCCATTCCTTCTCATCGACGGGCTTGTCCAGCTTGTTCAGGTTGTAGTTACGCTGGAAGACGGCATCGCGATGCATGTTGCCGATGGCGTCGTCGCGCTTGACGACCAGCGCCGAGTAGTCGCGCCACTTTTCGGGATAACCGATCTTGTTGCGATAGAGGGCCAGCTTTGCTTCGGCGGCCTTCTTGGTGTCGTCGCTCATCCAGGGCAGCGTCTTGATGTCCTCGCCGAGGGATTTCTCAAGTGCAGCGACGAGCTGGTCCATGCTGGCCTTGGCCTTGGGCGGGAAGTGCTCCTTTACCCAGTCCTGGCCGACGGCTTCGCCCAGCGCGCGATCGGTTTCAGAGGTGCATTGCTTCCAGCGGGGTGTCGGTTCCTTCTGGCCGGCAAGGGTCTTGCCAAAGAAGTCGAAGTTCTCGTCGTAGAAGGCTTTGGGAAGGTTGCCGGCCGAGCCGTGAATCGTGTGCCAGCGGAGATACGACTTCCAGGCTTTCCACGGGTTCTGAGCCGACCAGTTCGTTCAGCGCCTTGAAGAAGTCGGGCGTGGCGACATTGAGCGTGTCGAAGGGGCGCACCTGGACGTCTTTGAAGTAGACCGCGAAATCGAAGTCCGGCGCGAGTTTCTGGAAGTCGGCGACGGAGTAGATGTGGTAGCGGTTTTCCGGGTCGCGCAGGGCGGTGCGGCTGGTGGAAGCCTTGGCCAGCGCGGTCTCGATCTTGAGCACCGCATCGGCTTCCTTTGCGGCCTGCTCGGGCGAATCGCCGGCGAGCGTGAACATTTTGGTTACGTGCTCGCGATATTGCTGGCGGATGGTCTGGAAGCGCTTGCCGTCCGAAATGTAGTAATCGCGATCGGGCAGCGAGAGACCAGCCCTGGCCAACGCTGGCAATCTGTTTTGAAGCATCCTTCTCATCCACCTGACGCCGAATCGGAAGAGCGGTGCGGGATCGCCCTGCTCGGCAAGACCACCGATCAGCGGTTGCGAGCCCCTTCGTGTCGTTGAGCGCGGCGATGCGGTCAAGGGCGGGCTTGATCGGCTCGAGTCCCTTTTGACTCGATCAGGTCCGTGTTCATGCAGGCGGCATAGAAGTCGCCATACTTTTTCTGGAGCGGCGTTTTGGGATCTTTCGAGGCGGCGTCGAGTTCCTGCCAGAGCAGGTAACGGTTGCGCTCACCGAGCAGCGAGAAGGAGCGCGCCCAGCGGACCTGGTCGGCGGGAATGGGATTGTCCTTGACCCAGTTGCCGCATGCGTATTGGTAGAAGTCGTCGCAGGGATCGGCGGATTTGTCGATCGCGGAGAGATCGAAGCTCCTGGCTGCGGGCGGCGGAGTCGGCTTGGAATCGTCACTGGATGGACGCGGCGGGAGATTGGGCAACTGCAATTCCGGTAGCAATCAGGAACACAGGAACGAGTTGAGAAAGCTTCATTGGTTCTCCTCTGGATAGTGACGAATTGACAGGCCGCGCTCGTTCGGCACAGGAGGGTGAAGAGGAGGCCTGAAGAAGAGCAGCGGGGTCGAGCGCCACTGCGTCGCAGAGAAGATTATCAGACGCGGCCGACTGGAGGCTCCAGGAAATCGTGACGGGCAAGAAACTGCACGGACGGTGCAGGGGTTTTGCTACACTCCGCTAACAGTTCCCCGAAATGGAGAAGACAGGATGATTCTGAGACAGAAGCTCGCAGTATCTTTGTGCCTCGCGCTGGCCGGCGCGGCGCTTTTCGACGGCAGCAGGTGTGCAACAACAGGAGAACGCAGCGCCAAAGCGGACACTGGTGCGGGCCGGGCATGTGCTCGATGTAAAAACGGGTAAAGTATCGCGATGCGCCAGACGATCGTCGTGGTGGGGGAGACGATTCAGTCGATTGCGCCAACAGCTTCAGTGGCTGCCGGACCCGGCGATGAGGTGGTGGACCTGGGCGGCATGACGGTGATGCCGGGGCTGATCGATGTGCATACGCATCTGACGATGAACCCGGACTTCGATCCGTATCGCGAACTGACATCGACGTCTGCGAAAGAGGCCATCAACGGCGTGGTGAATGCGCGCACGACGCTGATGGCCGGGTTTACCTCGGTGCGCAATGTGGGCGCCAGCGGATTTGTGGATGTGGATCTGCGCGACGCAATCAACGCCGGGCAGGTGCCGGGTCCGCACATGCAGGTGAGCGGGCCGCTGCTGGGAATTACCGGCGGGCACTGCGATGAAAACCTGCTGCCGATCGAGTACCACGTGGTGGGCGACGGAGTGGCCGACGGAATCGCCGCGGTGCAGCACAAGGTGCGGCAGAACATCAAGTATGGTGCGGACCTGATCAAGATCTGCGCGACGGGCGGAGTGCTGTCGAAGGGCGACGATCCGCAGGCTTCGCAGTACACGCTCGAGGAGATGCAGGCGATCGTGGCGGATGCGCATCGGCTGGGGCGCAAGGTTGCCGCGCACGCGCACGGGGCGCAGGGGATTCTGTGGGCGACGGAGGCGGGCGTGGATTCGATCGAGCACGGCAGCTACATCAACGATGCGGCCATTGCGGAGATGAAGAAGCGCGGAACCTACCTGGTGCCGACGCTCTACCTCGAAGACTGGATGCTGGAGAACGGACATCTGCCGCCCTTCTACCACCAGAAGATGGTGGACGTGAGCGCGGTGGCGAAGAAGAACATCAAGCACGCGATGCAGGCGGGCGTGAAGATTGCGCTGGGCACGGATGCGGCGGTGTATCCGCATGGGCTGAATGCGCATGAACTGGATGTGTATGTGAACCAGCTGGGCATGTCTCCGCTGGCGGCGCTGCAGACGGCGACGGTGAATGCGGCCGATCTGATGGGCTGGACGGCGAAGACGGGAACGCTGGAGCCGGGCAAATGGGCTGACATCATCGGGGTGGAGAAGAATCCGCTGGAGGATGTGCGCGTACTGCAGGATGTGAAGTTCGTGATGAAGGCCGGGGTGGTCTACAAGGGCGAGGGAAGCGCGGCGAAGTGAAGTTAGACATATGCCACACCCGGTGAGGACTGGCTGAGAAGGGGTGAGCGACGAGCTTAGTTGCTCCGCCTTGAGACGTTGAGTGAGGCGCGGGTTCGCCATCTGGATTGGACGGAGTTTAGATCGATGCGGTAATCGATTGAGCCCACGCCATCGCGCTGGAATAGCATTCAGCGGCGCGGTCTTCCTTTACGTTGAGCCGACCGCACCACTCAACAACCGAGTTCCACATGCCGGATTCGACTGCGAATATCAATTCGAAGATCGGGGCGAAGGCTGCCCTCGTGGTCGAGGAGGAAGGTCATCGAAGCTTCGTCGAGGGAGAGGCCGTCAACGATAGCGTCCATCGGGATCTCGAGGATCGTATCCATCATCGTCAGGAGGCCGAGGAGAAATAAGTCAGCTGACTCGTGTTCGATGAGTTTGCCGAGCAGTTCGGCGAAGCGGGCCCGCATCAGCGCGGAGAGAAGCAGTTCGCTGGGGCGGCCTTTCGACATTTCAAACATGCCGGCGAGACGGCACCAGCGGCGAATCTCATCATCACCGAGCAATCCGAGCGCCTGGCGCACAGAGCGGACCTCGCAGCGAATTCCGACACCGGCGGAGTTAACAAAGCGCATGAAACGGTAGTAGATCGTGGCGTCGCTCTTGAGGAGTGCCTCGATGGTGTTCCAGTCCAATTCCGGCTGGGAGACGGCTCGCAGAAGACGCAAGTAGACTGTGCGATTGGTAAGCGCGGTGCGCGACCGCAGCGACTCCGGCAGGCGAAAGAAGTTGACCTGGAAAAACTGGAAGCCTGCCTTGCGCGCGAATTCCATTTCCTCGCGAGTTTCGACGGTTGTGGCGACAAGCCCGGAATGCCGCCAACGGTCGGTTCCGATGATGCGGGGGATGTCATCCCATTGTGTCCGCTGCAGGTCAACGAAGATGAAGTCGGCGAGATGTGCAATGGGTTCGCGCGGGTCGCCGAGTGAAAAATCTGCCAGGGCGATGCGGTATCCGTCATTCTTCATGTCGCAGCAAAGCTGGTAGATCGCGTCGTCCACCGTGACGGAGGAGTCGATTTCGGCAACCACTTTTTCGGGAGGGAGCAATGCAAGGCCGCGCTGAAGCAGGAGGTCGCGGTCGCAATCGATAAAGGCCATGCGGTGATCACAGAGAGAGTCGAGACTCAGAAGAGTGGACATCTCGATTGCGACGGAGCCTGAGGCATCGGTTTCGAGTTCTGAGAAATGGCTGACGACATCGGTCCGGAAGATGAGTTTGTAGCCGATGACGGTTCCGTCAGCCGCCAGGACGGGCTGGCGTGTGGCGTAGCGCGCAGGCCGAACGTCAGCCTCAATACTCAATTCCACGGTCATGCACCCCTGCAGTGCTCTATCGGTAGAATGCGCGAAAAGTTGAATAGAGAATTGGGCTATGGAGGCAATCTCCGCGCTTATACCGAGGCGGGATGTTCCGTGGGACGCGACTAGTTCTTTACAGGCCGCCAGTGCCCCTGCCACACTGGAAGGTGGACACCCAAACCATCGTTATTCTGGACTTCGGCTCGCAGTATACGCAGCTGATTGCGCGGCGTATTCGCGAGCTGAACGTTTTTTCGGTTGTGTTGCCCTGCACGGTTCCCCTCGCGGAAGTTGAGGCTTACAAGCCGATCGGCATCATCCTGTCGGGCGGCCCGTCTTCGGTGTATGACGCGGATGCGCCGAATGCCGATCCCAAGCTGCTGGACATGAAGTCTGCCGACGCTGGGCATCTGCTATGGGCTGCACTTCATCGTGCATCACCTGGGCGGCAAGGTGCGCACGGCGCCCAAGCGCGAGTACGGGCACGCCGAGGTGGCGCTCGAAGACAGGTCAACGCCGCTGTTTGCGGGGCTGCCGGCGGCGATCCAGGTGTGGATGAGCCACGGCGATGAGGCGCTGGAGTTGCCGCCGGGGTTTCGGCGGACGGCGGTGACGTCGAATGCGCTGGCGGCGATTGCCAACGAGGAGCGGCGGACGTGGGCGGTGCAGTTTCATCCCGAGGTGCACCACACGCCGCTTGGTCCGCAACTGATCAGGAATTTTGTCTTCGACATCTGCGGGGCGAAGGGCGACTGGACTCCGGCGCACTTTATCGAGACGACGGTTGCGGGGATTCGCGAGAAGGTCGGCAAGGGGCATGTGATCTGCGGGCTCTCGGGCGGCGTGGATTCGTCGGTTGCGGCGATGCTGGTGCACAAGGCGATCGGCAGCCAGTTGACCTGCATCTTTGTGAACAACGGGGTGCTGCGCAAAAACGAATTCGAAAATGTGCAGAAGAACATGCGCGACAAGCTGGGGCTGAACGTCGTCGCCGTGGATGCGAGCGAGCGGTTTCTGAAGCAATTGGCTGGCGTGACTGATCCCGAGACCAAGCGAAAACGGATTGGCGCGGAGTTCATCGCGGTGTTTGACGACGAAGCGCAACGCATCGCGCAGAAGGCGGGCGGCGTGGACTGGCTGGTGCAGGGCACGCTCTATCCCGACGTGATTGAGTCGAGCAGCGTGAAGGGCCCGAGCCAGACGATCAAGAGCCACCATAATGTGGGCGGACTGCCGCTGGGGATGAAGCTGAAACTGATTGAGCCGCTGCGGGATTTGTTCAAAGATGAAGTGCGGCGGATCGGGCGCGATATGGGGATGCCGGAAGATATCCTCGGACGGCAGCCATTTCCCGGACCGGGGCTCGCTGTGCGCATTCTCGGCGAGGTCACGCCGGATCGCGTGGCGCTGCTGCAGGAGGCCGATGAGATCGTAGTCAGCGAGATCAAGGCAGCGGGGCTCTACTCGCGTATCTGGCAGAGCTTTGCGGTGCTGCTGCCGGTGATGAGCGTGGGCGTGATGGGCGACCAGCGAACGTATGCCTATACCTGTGCCGTTCGAGCCGTGCATTCGGAAGATGGAATGACGGCGGATTGGACGCCGCTGCCGCACGAGGTGCTGAAGCGCATCTCCAGCCGCATCGTGAATGAGGTGCGCGGGCATTAACCGCGTGGTCTACGACATTACGTCGAAGCCCCCCGGCACCATCGAGTGGGAGTGAGGACTGGCCGTCCAGGCAATCGCGCTTCGCGCGTTTCGTGCTCTGGCCGGCTGCATCAACTTTTTGCAAAACGGCGAACAGAATTTGACCTTCAGATCGATGAGCCTGGAGGTACCGCGCGGGATGAAGGGCCTTGAGACGAAGCCGGTTATATCCGAAGTGCCGGCGATCCGCCCGCGATCACATCTCACGCTGGACCCTTCATGTTGACGCCGTGTGAAGCAGGGGGTAGATTGATGGCGTACGCGGAAGGAGGGCAATCCAAAAGATGCAGATAGAGTCTTCCAGCGATACATTGCGTGAGGTGGCTGTGGCGTAAGTCATTGCGCCGCGGAACCCGGGCGACCCGGGCGGGGAGAATCAGACCGCATGGGACGCCAGCGCATCCTTTCACGTAGATATGCATCCCTGATGCGATGTGCGAGATGGCGATTGTTCCAAATGGAGTGACGATTCTGTCACCCAAGGAGCCCGTCTAACGGGTAGCGCATTGAGTGCTCGCAGCTTGGGAGCAGCAGTTGTGAAAATACTCGGCGATCGCGGCGCCGCGATTGCCATCTTCGAATACCCACAGTTCACCGCGACGGCCCATGCGTAATGTCTGGGCCGTCGTTGTTTGAGAAGAGGCGCCGGGAGGCTTGGTGAGAAGCTGCCAGGGAATGAGACGATGCATGAAGTGGCCCAGCGTATGTTGTTGTGCATCGAGGATTGCACGCGACGCAAGGAGACAACGTGAATTCACTTTCGACTGTCGTCATGATCGGCCGATGGTTCCCCGCCACCGCGGCTCTGCTCGTACTTTGCGGCATAGGCGCGCCCTACGCGGCATTGGCACAGGAACCTTCTACGCACGAATGGGGTTACAGTGGGAGTGAAGGCCCTGCCCACTGGGGCGAGCTAAATCCCCAATTCGCTGCTTGCAAAACCGGCCACCGTCAATCCCCAGTCAATATTGTCAGTGCTCAGAGTGCAGACCTGCCGGCCATTCAATTCGAATACAAACCCGGCCCGCTCCACATCATCAATAATGGTCACACGGTCGAAATCAACTACGCTCCCGGCAGCTTTATCAAAATCGGAGACAAGCGTTACGAACTAAAACAATTCCATTTCCACCATCCCGGCGAAGAGACAATCAAGGGCAAGCGGTTTCCCATGGAGGTTCACTTGGTGCACTCAGATGCCGACCGGCATTTGGCCGTGGTATCCGTGCTGTTGGAAAAGGGTTCTGCAAATCCTCTCGATTGAAACGCTGTGGGGTCTTGCGCCGAAGAGGGCCGGTCAGGAGAAGACCGACGACAGTCTGCAAATCAATGTCGCGGACTTGTTGCCGACTAACCGAAGCTATTTCACTTTCGCCGGTTCGTTGACGACTCCGCCGTGCACCGAAGGCGTCACCTGGTTCGTACTCAAGACGCCTGTAACGATTTCGAAGAGGCAAGTTGCAGCGTTTGCGGAGATCTATCCCTTTGATGAGAGGCCAACTCAGTCCCTGAACGGCCGCACGGTGCTCGAGAGCAAGTGATTTCCAACCTGCCTTCGCCGCTCTGCCTTACGATGCCTGCTGTAATGTATTCACACTGGCCATCCTTGACACCCCTCTTTAGGCTCCTGTAGAAGTAGACCTCCTTCAAAGGAGAGGAAACCGTATGCGTATGTTGCTTCGAGTTTCGATTCCGGTGGAATCCGGAAATGCTGCCGCCAAGGCTGGAACCCTCGGCACTACCATCGAGAAAATTCTGGCTGACCTCAAGCCGGAAGCAGCCTATTTCATTGCCGACGACGACGGGAATCGGTCCGGATCCATGGTCTTCGACATGCAGGACCAGTCACAGATCCCCTCTGTCGCGGAGCCATGGTTTCTGGCGTTCAATGCAAAGGTTTCTATTCGGCCCGTCATGACTCCTCAGGATCTGGCCAAAGCCGGCCCCTCAATCGCCAACGCCGCCAAGCAATACGGCAAGTAAACACTTACCGGGCTCCCTCGAATTTCGAATGAGAACCGCCGCGTCCTCAGAGCTGCTCCGCGGACTCCTGCACCTATCCCTTTCGCACCAACCCAGGTAGTGAATCCTTACCTGGGCTGAGATTTCCACTTCCATCTCACCCGTGGGGGCGGGGCGGGATCAGTTATTGTTGTGCGTGTGCTGGACTGGCGGAACGGCTGGATTTACAGAAAGCACCCTGAATTGAGGATGGAATGACGGAGAGAGCTTATCGGCCACAGGATGACATTGTTTCGTTGATGAAGCAGTTCGAGCAGGAAGTGAAGGATGCGCCGGAGCTTCCGGATGCGGCGACGCGATTGCTGCGAGCGCGGCTGGTGTTTGAAGAGGCGCTGGAATTTGTGCGGGCTTGCGGCTGCACGGTTGCGCAGGCTGGGTCAGATGGCGCACAGACGGCGGTGATCGATGAGATCAGCGTGGTTGCCGATGACGACGATAAGCCGGATTTTACCGAGTATGTGGATGGATGCATCGATCAGCTTGTGGTGACGTATGGGGCGCTGAACGCGGCGGGCGTGAAAGCGCAGAGCGCATGGGACGAAGTGCAGCGCAGCAACATGAGCAAGGCGTGGCCGCATTGCAGCGTGTGCGATGCGGTACTGGTGCGCGGTTCCGGTGAGGATCTGGTTCATCCGGAAGATGCCGGTGCGCATGGCGGGAGCTGGCACACGGTTCTGAAGGTGCACAAGCGCGAGGATGGCAAGTTCATCAAGGCGCCGACGTATTCGCCGGCGAATCTGAAACGCGTGATCGAAGAGCAGATCGAAGAGGTGCGGGCGCAAGGGAGCCTTCCTGCGCTTACTGCCCTTCCGGCTTGATGACCGGCGCGCGGAGCGGCGTGGTCTCGATCTCGATGCGGGTGTCGCGGGGGAAGACCACGTCGCGGCCGGAGCTGCAGGAAATTGTCGTAGAAGGAGAGCGCGGCGGCGTAGTAACCGATGCCCGCGGCAATGTTGCGGTTTCCCGCGGCAATGCCGACGATGCGGCCGACGAGTCCGAATCCGTTGGAGGCGACACCGGTCTGGGCGGTGAGGTTGCCATCTTCATCGAGGGCGCGGCCAGCCAGCATGGTCAGCAGCAGGGGCGCAATAACGCTGGACTGGTTACGCGGCGTGATGGTGCCTTCGGCATCGAGCGAGAGATTCTGAGTTTTCTCGGTGGCGGCACCGGCGAGCGCGCCTTCCACTTCGCGGTTGATAACCCTCGGGGAACTGGACCTGCTGGAAGGTGAAGCGCAGTTTTCCGTTGCGTCCCAAGGAGCGGGCTGCCTTGGCGACTGCGACTTTGCCGATGAGCTTCGAGCCCTGGGGAACGACGAGTTGCTTGTCGCTTGTCGTAGACGGGCTCGACGACGAGGGCTTCAACGGGATCGCCGGGCTTTGCAGTGGCTGAGGTCAGATCGTGCGAGAGGGTGGCGTTGACGGCCCAGACCTCGGATTTGCCGGAAACGGAGGCCGTGGCGCAGGTGCGGGCGTAGGCGGCGGTATTCTCGGGCAGGTCGACGGGCGCTGTGAGTTCGAAGGACCATGCGGTGTTGGCGTCGATGCGCTCGGGGTGGTAGGGGAGCTGATGGTAGAGCAACTGCAATGCGCGATCGCCTTTGCCGGGAGCGGTGAAGTAGGCGATGCGATCGTGCATGTTGGCCTTGGCTTCGGCCCAGCGGCGCGCGATGAAGGATTGTTTCGGAGAGACGCCGGGCGCCTGAGTTGAAGCACCGGCGCGCCATTGGCGGCCGGAGCAGCAGAGATGCGGCACGGTGCCGGAGGGCAGTTCGAGCCTGTCGAACTGGACCTGGACGGTGTGGAAGGGCGTGAAGTCGCCGCGGAGGCGGGCATGCCAGCGCGTCTTCGTGTCGGCCTGCAGGGCAATGACGCGCCCCTGCAGGGCAGTGTTCTGGGGCACAACGAGTTTTCCGTCGGCGTAGATGGGGTGCATCAGATGCGCTTCGATAGGCTCGCCAACCTTGACCGGATAATGGCGGCTGATCTCCACCTGCAGGCTCGTGCCTTTCGCGAGCGCAGGCTCAGCGGGCGCAGCGGCGGCTGGCTTGACCGGTGCGGGGTCCGGCGCAGCAGAACGATGTTCAAGCGTTTGCGCGCCTGCAAAAGCAGATAGAGCGAAAGCTGCCGATACCAGAAAAAATGGAGAAGGGCAGCGAAACTGGAGGATCATCCACGAAACTCCTGCCTGCGGACATGTTACTTCTGAGACGCGGTGCGGAGCGAATCGCGAGCCAAAACCCTTGAGACCACTTATGCGAGTGTCGCGGGCCTAGGTTGTTGCGGGGCGAGCACGCAGGGCAGCGATTTCCTGGCTGAGCGCATCGAGGCGCGCGAGCAATTCGTCATGGCGCTTGTCGGCGATGGAGGGATCCTTGGCTTCGATGTAGAACGAGCCGTTGGGCTCGAGTTCGCAGCGATGGACTTCGTGAATGTGTTCGAAGCCCTGGCGGTGGATGACTTCGATGAGTTCCTCGCGGGAGAGCGATTCACGTTCGAGAGCCTTGCGATCGATGTGGCCGTCGCGGATGAGGACGGCGGCGCGGCCTTCGAGGGCTCGCGTGAGGCGCGGAGAGCGGAAGAGCACGCGGACCACGAGCCAGTTGATGGCGAGCAGGCTGAAGGCGCCGATGATGCCGCCGGTGACGGAGTTGTCGTCGCCGATGATGGCGTTCTGGACGGTGTTGGAGAGCGAGAGCAGCACCACGAGGTCGAAGGGATTCAACTGCGCCAGCTCGCGCTTGCCGAAGAGGCGCAGCAGCAGGACAAGTACGAGGTACACGATGACGGGACGCAGCAACTTCTCGATGAATAGGGACAGGCAGGTGGAACATGCTGTCGACTATCGGTGTGAGGATCATGCAGCGAGGATAGCTTGCGGATTATTTCTTTGCCAGTCGAATTACGGAGGCTCAGGATTGTGGCGTTCTGATTAGCCTCAAGCCTCGGAACATGCACTTCGCGAAACAGCGCTTTTGAGGGATCGATGTTTCGTGGCGCCGTTGACTGAGAAATGCGGCAAAAGGTTTACGATAGAATCCGCATCAGGCAATGCCATGCCTCGCCATCTTTCGCATCGGACGGGCATGCTTGCGATTTTCATGAAGGGAACAATTCATTCGCGTGGCCTCGAAAGAACAGCACAGGATTTTCGTCGATATGGCCCCTTTTCAGATTGAGCCGCGCTTTGTCGGTCGCGTGTGGGGATCGAAGGATCTACATCCCTGGTACGACCGCGTGGCGAAGGAAGAGCCGATCGGCGAGGTGTGGCTTACGGGGGATGATTGCCAAATCGCGACGGGACCACATGCGGGCACGATGCTGGGCGAGATTTTCAAAGAACAGCCGCGGGCGATGTTAGGCGATGGGGCGTTGTCGAGTGATTCGCCTTTGTTGATCAAGGTCATTTTCGCGCGTGAGAAGTTGAGCGTGCAGGTGCATCCCGACGATCGGCTGGCGCAGAAGTACGGCCAGCCGCGGGGCAAGACCGAGTGCTGGTATGCGCTGGCAGCTGAAGCCGGCGCGCAGGTGGCGGCGGGGCTCAAGGCCGGTGTCACCATGGACGAGGTGAAGAGCCGGCATCGAAGGCGGCACATTGGAAAAGAGTCTCAAGATGCTTTCGGTGCGGGCCGGCGACATGATCCTGGTGGATGCGGGCACGGTGCATGCGATCTGGCCGGGTTCGGTCTTGCTGGAGACGCAGCAGAATTGCGATCTCACCTACCGGATGTATGACTACGGGCGCGGCCGCGAATTGCACATCGAGAAATCGCTTGAGGCTGTGCAGCTCAAAACGAAGGCCGGCAAGGTGGCTCCCAGGATTTTGGAGGACCGCACGGTCCTTGTGGAGAGCCAGTATTTCTGCGTGGAGAGGATTCCAGTCGAAGTGAGCCGACCGAGTGCGAGCCTGTGCCGCGAAGACGAACCGAAGGGGATGGCCTACTTGTTTGCAGCCGAGGGAAGCGGGCGGTTGGCCAGTCCCAGTTTTGCAGCCGTGGATCTTCCAGCCGCGCGGAATCGTTGCGGTTCCTGCGTCGTCGCCGGTCTTTGCGATTCAGGATACGGGAGGGCTGGATTTGATTCGCATTACGCCGCGATGGCCCGGGATGGCTGCATGACGATGCAGGATTGGCGGAAGTCCGTCGTTGAATACATTCGCGTCGAGGCTCAACCCGAAGACAAGTTTGGTCATCAGCCAAGACTGTATGCACTTGCCGGCGCAGATCGGCGAGGGCATGGATTATGACGACGACATCCTGTTTGCTGCGGCATGGATGCATGACCTTGGCGTGTTCATCGGGGCATCGGCCCGAAGATCCTGCGCAACTTTCGCAGTGGGATCACGTTCCATACACTATCCGCAAGAGCAGGGAGCTTTTGACCGGATGGGGATTTCCGCTGGAGAAACTGGACGGGGTCGCCGAGGCCATCCGCAGTCATCAAGCCGAAGGACGATCCGACAACCGTGGAAGGCACGTTGCTTCGAGACGCAGACATTCTGGAACAACTGGGCGCGATCGGCATCCTGAGGGCGGCGGTGAAGGTAGGGCGTGATACGCGTTATCCGAATTTCAGTTCGATTCTGCCAGTTTTGAGTGATGCCGTTAACCAATTGGCCGAAAGACGCGTCTAATACGATCAAAGGCGATGGCTCAATCGAGATCAGAGATGCTACGCTCATTTCTAACTGCAGTGCATGATGAGGCGGGCGATATGCTTCACTAAGGTTATTCAATTCTGCCCCGTCACACGCGACATCAGCTGACGGCCTGCAGCACTTATTCCGCGGTAGATATGCCAACCTAACAGATTGTATGCATTCCCCAGCTACAAACCGGGAGATTAGAGATCCCGGGAAGGAGAAACAACATGCGATGGAAGTCGATGGTTGTGCCGGTGTTGTGTGTGCTTTTTATCGGTGCGGCGTTACCGGCACATGCCCAAGTGACATATTCGGCGCAGGAAGGAAAGCAGCCGTTCACGGTTGGTGTTGGTGTGTCGAATTTTTCTGATGATTGGGGGATACAGAATCCCCGCCAGGTCGGCATTACGCTGTGGGTGGATTGGCGATTCCCTCGCATGCCGCCGGTTCTGGATGGGCTGGGAATTGAATTTGAAGGCCGCGATGTGAACTACGCCACTCCTTCTTACTTGCCGGGCCATCGCATGGATACAGCGTTGGGTGGGCCGATGTATCAGTTCCGGCGCAAAGGACGGTTTCGCCCGTATGGGAAATATCTAATGGGAATCGGCAGCATCGATTTTCCAAACACGGGGTCGACGTACAGCCACGATACGCGTGCCGTGTTTCAGCCGGGTGTGGGGTTCGATCTGCGTTGCTGGAGCCGCTTTTCGGCAAGAGTCGGGTACGATTACCAGTTCTGGCACCAGCTCTTCGGGCCTCACGATCTGAATCCCAATGGTTTCACGGCTGGCTTGGTCTATGACTTCGGATTTCGATCGTCACGTTGAGGGCCAACTTATCATTGCATAGAGAGGGCGCCTGAATCGGGCGCCCTTTGTTGCAGATGAAGAAGCTCAATATTGGCCGAACTGGAGCGCGCTGCGCGTGGCCGGCATTGAACGGAGAAAGTCGATTCGCGGGTCAGGGCAAGTCGAGTCCACGCGGGGTGAACAGAGTGTTACTGTCTGACATTTCGGCTGCGGAATGCGGCATGCAATGATGCGGCGTGGGAAAGCTTGCCGCATAGGAGCGCGTGACGTGCAGCCGATCCATGAATACATACCGCGTGCGGATGCCATTCATCGTCGACGGAAGTTGTGCGGGAATGTGTTCCCGGTCGACATAAACCACGAGAGCAGCTTCGCGAGGATTGTCGAGGCTTTGGCCTACGCCGACTGCGAAGAATGCGGAATTCTGCTGCATCAGCTTGTGTGCGATCTGGCGTTTGGCCGCGATTGCCGGCGCCATTGCCGAGGCGGCGAGCGAAGGAAGCCCGGCGGCGGTTGCCGTTGAGGGCGCGGAACCGATGCTACCGAGCGCGCTGTGGCTGGGATAACGATGGTGCGCACGCCTTCAACTTCAGCAGGAACAACCGGAGCAAGGTTCTCGTCGACGTAAACGATCAACGCGGCAGTGCCGGGCTCGTCACTGCTTTTTCCCGAGCGCAATGCCAAGAATGCCTGCCGAAGGATTTACCAGCGATCTCGCTGCCGCAAGGGCACTCTGCTGACGCGAGGATTCTGCGCTGCTGAGTGCGCGTGCCTGGGCCGAAACAGTAGTGCTGTCGCCGTAACTGAGGCAACTGACTTCATGGTCGGCCCCGCCGACGAATGAAAAGCTTGTAGTCGCCGGGCAATTGCGTGGCGAGTGCGTTCAGCACATCGGGCGTGGGGTTGGCGATTCCATGACTCACACCTGCGGCATCGATGCCGCCCGCAAAAAACAGCCCAACCGGTTCGGCATTGGCGGTATCGACGATGAGCGCGCCCGAGTCGCCCGCGTCGCCAAAGCGGTCTCCACTGACAGCGATCTGGTTGGTAAAGGTCTTGGTCAGGTAAGGCCTGGTTTCAGCACAGTCTCGATAGTAGTCCACGGCGACATCGAGATCGAGCGCGGTGACTCTCCCGCAGGTCAGGCCAGTGGTGCGGCCACTTTTGGCAACGCGCAACTGCAAGGTTGCGTTTTCACCCTTGCCACCTGTGGACGAGATGCCGGGAGGTGCGGCGGCCAGCGATCCGTCGGGCTGCCGAGCGCCGAGTTCGAGGATGCTGCCGCCAGGATCGATGGTGTGGGACGCAACCTGCGCGATTGCAGCGTCGACGTTGGTTTGCGGCGAACGAAGCGGCAGCCACGCGGTGAGGGCAGCAACCGGGACTGTTCCAGCGCCGTCGCCATTAGGAGTGCAGTTATTGTCAATCAGACCGGGCTGGACGATGGTGTCGCCGACCGAGGCGTGATCGCTTCGCGCCAGAATATGGTTGTTGCTCAGCAGGTACTGGCGGCCGCTTGTGTCCTGAACGAGAGCGCCGAGCGTGCCGCTGCAGCAATCGACGATCATGCTGCCTTTCTCGTCAAAATCGTTGTTGTTGCCACCGGAACTGCCGAGAAGCGCGGGCGCCGAGATGGCGTTCTGGTGAGCAGCTGGATTGCTGATCACTCCCGGTGAGTTCAGAAGCACAGCAGTCTCGATTCTCGCGGATGAGCCTGCGATTGTTGCCACCACGTATGTGACTCCCGCGGAGGAAACTGCCGGCGGCGCAGTGTAGGTGGCAGAGCAGGTGGTGAATGCATGAGGGGTACGCTGGCAGGTCGTCGCGCTCAGAGTGCCCTCGCCGCCGCTGTTACCTGTTGCCGTATTGGCAAGCGCAAAATGGATCTCGTTCGTTCCACCGGCTTCGGCCAGGTAGCCGGTTACCGAGATGGAACCGTTCGGTCCAACGGCAGCATTCTCTGGAGTGAGCGGCTGAAGGAAACCTGGCGTCAGTGTCAGCAGGGACGTTGCGCGGATGCCGGGGTCGGACTTGAGCGTTGCCGTGACCAGGACCTGGGCCCGGTCGGAGCTGAGATAGCCGGGTGGCGTGTACTGGCCCTGCGCGTTGATCTTTCCCGGTCCCGAAACGGGATCTCCGCCGCTCACGATCCAATCGACCGGTGCGGCTCCGCTGGTGACAAGAGTGGCGGAAAACTGGTGGATCGGAACCGCATGTGCGTTCACGGCGTTGCAGCCGGTGCAGTTAGTGTCGATACGAGCCGATCCGGGCGAGACGGAAAACGTGGCATTGGCTGAGGTTGCGGTCACAGGTGCGGTCCCGCACCCGGCAAGCAGGACTGCTCCGCTAACCAGAAGAGCCGCGAGAATCTTCGCGCCGCGCTTACCGACGCGAGAACGCGCCGGCTGCGAGCCCGGAAATCGCTGTTGCTTAATGGCTTGCTTGACAAGCGGCACTTGGCGCGGTTTTCCTTTGCTAGAACGAGTCCGTCGCGTTTCGACGGAGAACGCTAGCTCAAGGTTAGCTCTTTCAGGCTGAAACCGGGCGACGCAAGTCCCAAATATTGATCGAATCGTAACTTGGGGGCTTGAGCTCCTTCTCGCCAAAAGTTCAACGCATCTGTCAAGCACCTCAGTGATGCAGTTGTGCAGCATTGTGTCTTCCCTCCGAGCACAATCCTGCCGTTCCGCCGGGACATCCCAAGCGGCTGCCGTATCGTCAAAGCGGAAGGTCTGGAGCCAGGTGAAATGGCCGAACTTATCGCTATGCAGGGCGACATCACGACGACGAGAGTTGACGCGATTGTGAACGCGGCCAACAGCTCTCTGCTGGGCGGCGGCGGAGTGGATGGAGCGATCCATCGCGCGGCGGGACCGGAGCTGCTGGCCGAGTGCCGGAAGCTTGGCGGGTGCGCGACAGGCGACGGGAAGGCGACGCCGGGCTTTCACTTGCCGGCCAAATGGGTGTTTCACGCCGTTGGTCCGGTGTGGCAAGGCGGAGGACACGACGAAGACGATCTACTGTCGAACTGCTACCGGCGATGTCTTGAACTGGCGAAGACGCACCATGTGCGGAGCATCGCGTTTCCGGCGATCAGCACGGGCATTTATCAGTTTCCGCCGAAGCGCGCCGCGCGCATTGCGATCGATACGGTGAGAGAGCATGTCGATGCGAGCGGAGTTGAAGTGGTGCGATTTGTCTGCTTCGATCGCGATACTCTTGCGATCTACGAGCAGCTTCTGGAAGAGTCGCCGCGCTAGGCGATTGGATAATTCTGCGTGTCGGTGATTTGATGAAGAGCTGAGACCATCCTTCAGGAGAAATGATGGAATACGTGAATCTTGGCAAGACCGGACTGAAAGTCTCGCGCATTTGCCTTGGCTGCATGACCTATGGAAAGCCTCCTGCGCCAGGCGAGTTGAAGGGCGGACGCCACCTGTGGGCGCTGAATGAGGAAGAGAGCCAGCCGTTTTTGCGGCAGGCGCTGGATCTGGGAATCAATTTCTTCGATACGGCGAACGTCTACTCGAGCGGCGACAGCGAGCGGGTGGTGGGGAAGTTTCTGAAAGCCAATACGCGACGCGAAGCGGTGGTGATTGCGACCAAGGTGCACGGCGTGATGCGCGATGAGCCCAACGGGCGTGGGCTATCGCGGAAGGCGATCCTATTTGAGCTCGATCAGAGTCTCAGTCGGCTGGGCACGGACTATGTGGACCTTTACCAGATTCATCGATGGGATTACGAGACGCCGATCGAGGAGACGCTCGAAGCGCTGCACGATGTGGTGAAGGCGGGCAAGGTGCGCTACATCGGGGCGTCGTCGATGTATGCGTGGCAGTTTGCCAAAGCACTGTACCTGGCGGAACTGTGCGGTTGGACGCGATTTGTCTCGATGCAGAACCACTACAACCTGCTTTATCGCGAAGAAGAGCGCGAGATGATGGGACTTTGTGCGGACGAGGGCATCGCGGTGATTCCGTGGAGCCCGCTGGCACGTGGACGACTGACCCGTGCATGGGGTGCGGAGACGACCAAGCGGACAGAGACAGATAGATTCGGCAACACGATGTATTCACGAACCGAGGAAGATGACAGAAAAGTTGTCGATCGCCTCGGTGAGATTGCGGAAAAACGTGGAGTGCCGAGGGCACAGGTGGCGCTTGCGTGGATGCTGAGCAAACCGGTTATTACTGCGCCGATTGTGGGCGCGACGAAGACGCATCATCTGCAGGATGCGGTGGCGGCGTTGGCGTTGAAGTTGACAGCGGAGGAGATTGCCGCGCTGGAGGAGCCGTACGCGCCGCATCCGGTGCTAGGGTTCAGTTGAATGAGGTGCAGGGGTGTCCCCCATACTCTGCAAGCAAAGTAGCTGTTTTCAGAGGTTTACAGACGCGATTTTGAGGGGTTAGGGGAGTGACGGGACTAAAGGGCTTGACGCGGAGTTTCGGCCGGCCCTACGGGACGGAAGACGGTTGCCTCGGACGTATCCCCAGGGTTTCACCCTGGGCTATTCTCGGACGTCCCGAAGGACTTGAATTGCGGATTCGCCGGACTGAGGTTACGGCTTCGCCTTTCTGGAATTGTGGATTCCGAAGGCGGGAGAGGTTCTTGCTTTCCCACCCATTACGCGATACGGCTGCGTGATGGATGGGGCACCCAGGTTCTTGCTTTCCCACCATTACCCGATTCGTCTGCGTCATTTCACCCCACGGACGAAGACCTGTCCGCGGGGACCCCGGTGGATGGGCCCCCAGATTTCAGGCGATGGTGAGCGTCAGTTTGCCGAAGTGGGAGGCGGATTCCATTTGCGGAGGGCTTCGCGGGCTTCGGTCCAGGGGCGGCTTTCGAAGACGGGGTGCAGCTTTGCGGCGGCGATTGCCTTGTTCATTTCTTCAAAGTGGTGGCGGGAGCCGACGTAGATTCCCTGGATGCGGACCTGCTTGTGCAGGATCATCGGAATCGGGACAGGCTCGGCGGGGCCGGAGAGGACGCCGATCTGGGCGATGATGCCGCCCATTTTGACGGCGCGCAGCGAGCGCGGCAGCGTGCCGACTCCGCCGACTTCGACGACGAGATCGACGCCTTCGCCACTGGTTTGTTCCATGACCCAGCGGTCCCACTCGGAGGTTTCGCCGTAGTCGAGGCCCTTGTCGAGGCCGAGGGAGCAGGCGCGTTGCAGCTTGGCATCGCTTGAGGAAATGCCGAGGACACGCAGGCCCCTGAGCCTGGCGAATTGCAGCGCGAAGATGGAGACGCCGCCGGTGCCTTGGATGAGGACGGTGGAGTTGGGCTGGAGGTTGGCGGCGGCTGAGTGCGTTCCAGGCGGTGACGGCGGCGCAGGGGAGCGTAGCGGCTTCTTCGAAGCTGAGGTGATCGGGAATGCGGACGAGGCCGGTTTCGTTGAGCGAGGATGTATTCGGCGAGTGTGCCGTCGATGTCGCCGCCGAGCGCGCCTTTGATCTTGGCGGGAGTGGGCGGGCCGTCGAGCCAGTTCTGCATGAAGATGCCGCAGACGCGGTCGCCGGGCTTCCATGGGTGACGCCTTCGCCGATGGCGACAACTTCGCCGGCGCCGTCGGAGCAGGGGATGCGGGGAAGGCGGAGTTTGGGGTTGTAGGTGCCCTTGACCATCATCAGGTCGCGATAATTGAGCGAAACGGCGTGAATTTTAACAAGCACCTCACCGGGGCCGGGCTGCGGGGTGGGGCGCTCGACAAACTCAAGAGAATCAATGCCGAAGGAGGGAACTTGCCAGACGCGCATGGGGGAAGTCTCCAGCGATGGACGCTCGGGAATTTTACTGGATGCATGCCATCGCGGTACGAAAATTTGCAAGCGCCCGTAGAATGAAGATATGGCGCGCGGTTGGGAAAGTAAATCGGTTGAGGAGCAGATGGCGGAAGCCGCCGAACGCAAACCGGCGCGCGCTGGAGAGGCCCTGATGACGGAAGCAGAACGGCGGATCGCAGCTGACAAGCGTGCTGCGATTGAACGGCGCAGACAGGCACTGAATCTTCAACGGGAGAATATACTTTCGCAGCGGACATCGAATCCGGCACGGCGGGCAGGCGCTGGCAGTGGCGCTGGCGGAGATTGAGCAGCTGATCAAGGCGCTGGAGTAGTAACGGAAGATTGAGTCTCTGTATGTTTCCCACTCATGTCACGAAGAAGCCGCGTCATAGATGGGTCGCACTATTGGGCATGGATCTGTTGACGATCTTCACAGCGGATCATTTGCGACTCCAGCTTCCCATCCCAGGGACGAAGACACGTCGACCTGGGGACCCCGGCTGCTCTTCGCTCAAGATGACAAGACTTCCGGTGATGCCTTTGCGGGCTCCGCTCCTTTGCGGGTCCGCCACTCCTGATGACAAGTGATTTGGTCGCCTACTTCTACTCGTTGCGGTGGAAGAGGATCGAGTTGGCCTGCTGGACCGGGGTGAGCAGGACGCGCGCGATGTTGACGTGCGGCGGGCGGGCGGCGGCCCAGACGATGACTTCGGCGATGTCTTCGGGAGTGAGCGGCTTGACGCCTTTGTAGACCTTGGCGGCGCGCTCGGTGTCGCCGCGGAAACGGACGAGGCTGAAATCGGTCTCGACCATGCCGGGATCGACGCTGGTGACGCGGATCGGCGTTCCCAGCACATCCTGGCGAAGGCCGTCGTTGATCAGGCGCTCTGCAGCTTTGGTGCCGCAATAGACGGCGCCGTTGGGGTAGGCGAGTTCGCCGGCGGTTGAGCCGAGGCTGATGACGTGGCCGCGGCCGCGCACGACCATGCCGGGCACGACGGAGCGCGTGACGTAGAGCAGGCCTTTGACGTTGGTGTCGATCATCTCGTCCCAGTCTTCGATTTTGCCCATGTAGAGCTTGTCGAGGCCGCGGCTGAGGCCGGCGTTGTTGACCAGGATGTCGATCTCGGACCACTCGGGCGGCAGGCCGTCGATGGCGTTCTGCACGGCGCGGTGGTCGCGCACATCGAGGTCGATGGAGTGCACGGAGGGGGCGCCGCGTTCCATGGCGCGCGAGGCCACTTCGGCGAGACGTCCGGCGCGGCGGGCGGCGAGCAGGAGGCGGGCTCCTTCGGCGGCGAAGGCGAGGGCGGTGGCTGCGCCGATGCCGGCGCTGGCTCCGGTGATGAAGACGATCTTTCCCTTAAGGCTCATGACACTATCCTAGCGAACTGTTGCGTGGGGAAACGTGATGGCTGTTACGAGGCAGGTGTGAGTTCGTTGCAACTATCGAATTTCCTCAGCGCGATGAGGCCATAGAGCAGAATCCTTCGGCTCCAGCTTACCCCATGTCTTCGTGCGTCCATCGGGGCCCCAAGCTGCTTCGCTCACGATGACAGCTGTGAAGTTTTCAGGGTTTCAAAATGCTGCGGCGCTGGGCCATGCGGTATTGGCCTACGGCCCAGTCTTCATTGGCGAGGCCGGCTTGCTTGGCTTGCTCGAAGATTTCGGCGAGATTGTCGGCGAGGCTGAGGCGGGTGTTGCGGGCGGCGGCGGCTTCGCGCAGCAGGCGAGTGTCCTTGGCGCCGAGGCTCGATGCTGGCGCCGGCGTGCTCGGGCGGGTGGAGCATCACGTTGCCGTAGGCGGCGTAGAACGGCGACTGGAAGAGCGCGCTGTTGACGGCTTCGAGAAAGACTGCGGGCGCGATGCCCTGCGATTCGGCGAAGACGAATGCTTCGCTGAGCGATTGAATCATGGTGCTGATGAGGAAGTTGCCGCCGAGCTTGACGGCGTGGGCCTGGCGCGGCTCGCGGCCGATGACGGAGATGCCGCGCGAGAGCGGCTCGAGCAAGGGCCGGGCAGCCGCAACGGCAGCTTCGTCGCCGGCCATCACGATCCAGAGCTTGCCGGCCTCGGCCACATTGGGACGGCCGAAGACCGGTGCGGCAACGAACCTGTGGCCGCGACGGGCGTGCTCGGCCGTCAGCCTTTCGCTGAGTGCGACGCTGATGGTGCTGCACGAGATGTGAAGCGCGCCGGGTTCGAGCGCGTCCATCAGGCCGTTGGGGCCGAAGAGCACCTCTTCGTGCGCCGCATCGTCGAAGAGCATGGTAATGACAGCGTCGGCGCCAAGTTCGGCTTCTGCCGGAGTGCCCGCGGCGATGGCGCCTTCGCGGAGCAGCGGTTCGGTGCGCCCCTCGGTGCGGTTCCACACCGTCAATTCGTGGCCGGCGGCGAGCAGGCGCAGCGCCATGGGCGTGCCCATCTTGCCCAGTTCCTAGAAATCCAATTTTCATCTGCACTCCGAGTTCTCTCTCGCTTCGATGTCTGGTGCATACGGCGCGCCTCGTGGTCGCCGAGTACACTGGATTTTCGATGCTGCGAACAGTCAGGCGACGCGTTATGTTGTGCCTCTGCGCGAGGGCGGCTCTCTGCCTGCGATTGTAGAGGCCGACGACCTGGGTCTTTACGTCGTGAAGTTTCGCGGCGCGGGGCAGGGGATTCTGGCGCTGATTGCAGAGTTGCTGGCGGGCGAGATCGGGCGGGCGCTGGGGCTGCGGGTGCCGGAGATCGTGCTTCATGGAGATCGACGCGGCGCTGGGGCGGAACGAGCCGGATTACGAGATTCGGCAATTGCTGAAGGCCAGTACGGGGATGAATCTTGCGCTCGATTATCTGCCGGGGTCGACGATGTTCGATCCGGCGGCGCGGGATACGGCTCCGGCGGACGAGGCTTCGATGCTGGTGTGGTTCGACGCGTTCACGCAGAACATCGACCGCACGCCGCGCAATGCGAATCTGCTGGTGTGGCATCGCAAGCTATACCCGATCGATCATGGCGCGGCGCTCTTCTTTCATCACGACTGGCCGTCGCGGGAGAAGAAGATTGCGTCGCCGTTTGCGGAGATCGAGCAGCATATTCTGCTGCCGTGGGCGAAGGAGATCGCGCAGGCCGCGAAGACTGCGCACGAACGGCTGACGGAGCCGGTGTTGCGCGGAGATCGTGGATCTGGTGCCGGATGCGTGGCTGGAGGCGATTCCGGGCGACGTGAGCGCGGCGGAAAGGCGCGCGGGCTACATGGAGTTTCTTTACGCGGAGGCTTGAGGCTTCCGCAGTCTTTGAAGAGGAGGCGATCGGTGCCCACTCCCGCCTCGTTTGATTACGCGATTTTGCGCGTGGTGCCGCGCGTGGAGCGGCAGGAGTTCATCAATGCCGGCGTGGTGGCGTTCTGCCTGGAGAAGCGCTACCTGGCGGCGCGCATTCACTTGAATGAGGCGCGGCTGAGGGCGCTGTGGCCGGATGCGGATGTGGAACTGGCGCGGCGAGCATCTGGAGGCGGTGCGGCGGATTTGCGACGGAGATCCGGCGGCGGGGCCGATTGCGCAGCTTTCGCAGCGGGAGCGCTTTCACTGGATTATTTCGCCGCGGAGCACGATCATCCAGCCGTCGCCGGTGCATACGGGGGTGTGCGACGGGACGGATGGAATTGCTGGATCGGCTGGCGAAGCAGTTTCTGGATGTGTGAGGGCGACCCAATCGTGAGCGTCTGATCAGGGTTTCGACGTGTTGGTTGGCTGGATGGGATAAGTACGATCCACTTCATCCTTCAACTGTCTAAAGAGGACGAGATCGGGCTGGTTGAGGCCATCGGCAAGGGTGCGCTGCCAAACTAAAGCGCCGCGAGCATCGCCTGGATCGGACAGGTACACCTCAAGCAGATCGTCCGGAGGGCCCACTTCACCGCCGACGGCGACGCCATTGCCCGGGATCGGCCCGTTCGCTGGGCGGCCCGGACCTCCCTGCGGCGCAGAACCAACTTGTCCACCAACCGTTGCTGCGGCCAGACGGCCCTTGCGAACCACGAAGATCAAATCAGCCTGCTCGCGACGAATTGTCAGTACGTAGCGCTTCCAACCATCAAGAGCTTTATCAACGTCGGCGATCGCCTGGCGGTCATCAGGATCTAACCGCGGGTCAAATTCCTGACCATCGACTGCTTCCACATAAACGTAGCGTGCCTGATTGAATGCCGCTGGCAGCTTGTAAGGCTTTTTTGTTTTGGCCTGCAAGGTGACAAGTGCGGACACCAGCACCAGGAACAAGATGATCGTCTTCAGCAGTTTCATCGGGCCCCCGAAGCGCGGTTGCGCTGTTTGACAGACAACGTGGCGGAACGCAACCAGAGTACGCGCTTTTTTGTGAGAGGAGCACGACTTTTCTCGGCTTGACGAACCCCGCATAGGGGACTGCTGCCGAAATCGAAAGACGGTAATCTACTGCTGCGGGGCGACTAACTGGTGCGCGATCGCGAAGAGGGCCAGTTCGAGGCGGGTGGAGACGCCGGTCTTGTCGAAGATGTTCGACAGGTGGCGCTTTACGGTTTCCTCGCTGAGCGTGAACTGCTTGGCGATGTCGCGGTTGCTGCAGCCTTCGACGATGCAGCCCACCACGTCGAGTTCGCGCGGGGTGAGGCCGTAGGTCTTGCGCTGCGGCGGCTGGGCCTGGCGCATCAGGTCGTGCAGAGCGGAGACGAGATTGACTACGCGCTTGCCGCCGATCCAGTAGTCGCCGGCGTAGACGGTGCGAATGGCGGTGTGCAGGTGCGCCGGCAAGGGCGTCCTTGAGGACGATGCCGCGGGCGCCGATGTGGAGCGCCTCGATGATCTGCTGGGTGGTGATGGTCGAGGTGAGCAGGATGATCTTGACCGTGGGCGAGCCGTTCATGATGGCGCGCATGGCCTCAAGGCCAGGCAGGCGCGGCATCTGGACATCGAGCAGAAGGATGTCGGGGGTCTGCTCCAGAGTCTGGGTGATGGCCTCATCGCCATCGTCGGCTTCTCCTACCACTTCGAAGCCGTCGCGCTCGGTGAGCATGTTGCGCACGCCGATGCGGACTACAGGATGATCGTCGGCGAGTACGATGCGGATTGGTTGGTTCCACGAGAGCCCTAACCTCCGAAAAAGCCGGGACTAACATGCAGGCAACGCAAGTGGCCCGCATTCAACAACATGCTTGCAGCCCTGCCATCTGAGCACAGGCGAGCCTGGACTACGCTGGAGAATTCCTTTTCAAGCATACGCTCCAGCCTTTGCGTAGCCGAATACAACTCTTGTAGTGCATCGCCTACAGTTATCCAATTGGTCATCCCTGTCCGGACTCACTCTGGATCAGAATGCGCCCAGCTGTGCCGCCTGCATGGCGCCGGCCATGCCGCAACCGCCCTTGATGGCATGGCCGATGCGGCGGACCTCGTCCCTGTTGCCGGTGGCGATGGCGTTTTCGAGTGCGGCGAGGCGTTTGTGCAGATCGGTCACGACGGCGGCGTAGATCTCGCGGACAGTGGACTCGGTCATGAGCTGCCGGAACTGGGCGAGCGTCGTAGGATTGATCACCAGTTCTCAGGGTCCGTGGTCTCGCGGCTGGTCGATCTTGGGATTGTGCTGGCCGAGCAGCTTCTGGAGATCCTCGGGACCGAACGGCTTCAGCAAGAAGCCATCCGCGGCTGCAATGAGTTCTTCGGCAGGGGTGGTGCCGCTGATGAGGATGATCTCGTCCTGGCCGAGCTGCCGAAGCTTCGCGATCAGTTCCGGCCCGCTCAGGCCCGGCATCTGCGTATCCAGCAACACCACGCCGGGGATAACGGTGCCCGCCTCGAGATCTGCAGAGCCTGGTTTCGCCGTCTTCAGCGCTGTGGACCATGTGGCCGTGCAGCGTGAGGACGGTGGCGATTACTTCTCGGCTGACGAGGTCGTCGTCGATCAACAGGATCGTAGGAATTCGTGCTTTTCGCCTATGCCGAGCATGTCATTTCGCCTTCTGCTTGTGCCGATGATCTGCGTGTCCGGTGCTACTCCTCTGCCACGCCGAAATTTCGTGGAGCCAGCCGGGCGCCTTGAGCAACTCGCGGGGGCGGGAGCCATCGGCGGGGCCGACCAGGCCGTCGCGCTCCATCAAGTCGATCAGGTGCGCGGCGCGGCCATAGCCAATTCGCAGGCGGCGCTGCAGCAGCGACGTAGAGGCCTTGCCGAATTCGAAGACCAGACGTACTGCGTCGTCGAACATGGGATCGTTGTCGTCTGCGTCGTCGCTGGAGCCTTCCATGCTCTGCTGCTCGTCCGTGGGCGACTCGAGGAAGCCTTCGACGTATTCGGCCTGGCCCTGGTCCTTCCAGAATGCGACCACGGCGGCGGTTTCTTTCTCGCTGACGTAGGGCGCGTGCAGGCGCATGCAGGCGGCTGGTGCCCGGGCGGCAGGAAGAGCATGTCGCCGCGGCCGAGCAGCGCTTCGGCGCCGTTGGTGTCGAGGATGGTGCGCGAGTCGACCTTGGTGGCCAGGCGGAAGCTGATGCGCGTGGGAACGTTGGCCTTGATGAGGCCGGTGATGACGTCGACGCTGGGCCGCTGCGTGGCGAGGACCAGATGAATGCCGACGGCGCGCGCCATCTGCGCGAGGCGCGTGATGGACTCTTCCACGTTGGCGCGGTCGAGCATCATCAGGTCGGCGAGCTCGTCGATGATGATGACGATGTAGGGCAGCGGCTGCTTCTTCCTGCCGTCGTCGAAGAGCGAAGGCATGGCGCCTTCGAAGAGCTTGTTGTACTGGTCGATGTTGCGCACGCTGCGGCTGGCCAGCAGCTTGAGGCGGCGCTCCATCTCGCGGACGGCGTTGCGCAGGGCGTTGGCTGCCAGCTTGGGCTCGGTGATGATGGGCGTGAAGAGATGAGGAATGCCCTCGTACATGCCGAGTTCCACGCGCTTGGGATCGACGAGGATGAGCCGCACCTGCGCCGGCGTGGTGCGGATAGAGCAGGCTCATGATCATGGCGTTGATGGCGACCGATTTGCCCGATCCGGTGGAGCCGGCGATGAGCACGTGGGGCATGGAGGCCAGGTCGGCGGTGACGATGCGGCCGTTGATGTCTTTGCCCATGGCGAGGGTGAGGCGCGACTTGGCCTTGGCGAAGGTTTCGGATTCGAGCACGTCGCGCAGGTGGATGGTTTCGCGCTCGTGGTTCGGCACCTGGATGCCGACGGTGCTCTTGCCGGCCATGCGCTCGATGAGGATGCTCTCGGCGCGCATGGCGAGGCAGAGGTCTTCGGCGAGGCCGGTGACGCGGCTGTATTTGACGCCGGCTTCGGGCTTGAACTCGTAGGTGGTGACCATGGGGCCGGGATTGATCTGCGACCGACCTGGCCGCGCACATCGAACTCGGCGCATTTTTCGACCAGCACGCGGGCTTCTTCGCGCAGTTCGTCTTCGCGCACGACCTGGGGGCCGTCGCCGGAGTTGAGCAGGGTGCTGGGCGGCAGCTTGAATCCGCTGACGTTCTTGGGAGCGACGGTAACGGTGCGCTCGTCGGCATCGGCGCGCTCGTGGATGGCGATGCTGTTGGACGCGGATGCTGGGCGGGGGCGCAGGGGCCGGTGCTGGCGTCGGGGCCGCTGAACGGGGCGCATTTCGACCACGCTGCTTTGCGGTACAGGGGCAGCGGGCTGGAGCGGGCGGAGCGATGGCTGTTGGTGCAGGGACTGTAGGCACCGGGGTGACGGGTGCGCCGGATTCGGCCACGGTGCGCTCCCATATGCTGGCGCGGCGGGCCGGGATCGGCTCCTCTGCCAGTTCTGGCGACGCGCTGGAAGGCAGGAATTTCGTCGACGGGATCGGGCTCGGGCGCGCGCTTCTTCATGCCGAAGAGAGCGGCGAGACGGCTCGGGCGCGGTGCGCGGCATCTCGGCCACCGATTCGGGCACGCCGTCGATCGCTCCGGAGAAGAGTCGCTGCGCAGGGCCGGGCTGGGTTTGTTCGGCTAGCCGCTCTTCCAACTCGCGCTTGCGTTCGGCACGCTCTTCGCGCCAGTTGCGGTAGCGGTCGTGCCAGGCGACGAGGTTGAGCCAGCGATCTTCGATCTGCGTCTTGATGGTCCAGAAGTTAATGTCAGAGGCAAAGTAGACGCCGACGCCGGCCAGCACGCGGCCACCAGCCACGCGCCCTGCGTATTGAGGTAGACGACCAGGGCTCCGGCGATCACACGGCCCATCACGCCCTCAACGGGAACGGCGTGCAGCCAGTGCCAATGCCAGGGCAAGAGGCCGAAGACGGCGGGGAGGAAGATGACAGCCAGCGCGGTGCCCATCCAGCGAAGGATGGCCGAGCCGCCGGAGCGCGAACGGATCCAGTTCCAGCCAAGTCCGCCGATCCAGAGAGGGAAGAGGAAGACGGTAATGCCGAAGGCCTGTAGAAGGATGTCGCTGAGATAGGCGCCGAAGAGGCCGATCCAGTTGTGGATTGCGTGCGCCGGATCCGCGCCGGAGGCAGTGTTGATCGACGAGTCAGACGGATGATAGGTGGCGAGCGCGAGGAAGAGGAGGACGGAGACGAGTGACAGCACCAGGCCGAGAAACATGTTGAGCGCCCGGTTGCGCGTCGGCGACAGAATGATCGGAATCGGCTTCATTGAGGGGACGCCTCCGCACTGGCTGGCTCGGCCGCAATCCGGGGTCCCCAGCGACAGGTCCTCGTTGCTGGGGTGGAAATCGACGCGATCGTCGGAATCACTGCGATCAGGCCGCCAAGGCGGACGAGAATTCCCAGAGCAGCCTCTATTATCCCCGGTGCAAAGAGGCGATTCCGCGCAAAACAAGGCAGGGGAACCACGGAATCCACCCCCGGCAGCGCCAAGAGCATTCCTGGCTATTTGAGCGTTTATGAGGAGTAGTCCTGAGAACTGCCGAAACTGAGACAGGAAACCTGGCGCCGCCGACGATGAAGAGCGATGCCCAGACGAGGCGAGGGACGATGGACAGGACAAGGCGCTGACGAAGGTGAAACGATTTTAGGGCGGCGAGTCAGAGAGTGAGTGGCGAACTATGGCTGGACGGCTGGGCAGCCTGGTCCTCCCACCCTAAAGCTGGTCGCTTTGCGGCGCCCTTTGGAGTGGCCACCAGGCTGCTTCCTGACCTCGTCTTGTCTGAAGATAAGACCGCGGAGGTCGTGGGATGAAACGCCTATTTCGTGTGGCCGTCGTCATCCTGATCATGGCCAGGATGAGCGTTTGGATTGAAGACGATTGATGCAAAGATACCGGCCAATTGGGCTTGTGCTCCCTTGCCCGGGCCTGCAGTGACGAACAGTTGGTTAGTTGCCCCATTGTTTGTGGTTCCACCACCGAAGGCTATTCCCCACAAGTTACTGAGCGTAATCTTCCTTCCAGAGTCGTCTCTGATGGTACCTACGAATTTACCGGTCGTAGGATTGAATCCGTTGATGGTGCCGTCGGGGGTGGCGTTGTTTGAAACCAGCAGCGTATTGCTCAGCGGCCCAAAATTGCTGGGTGCGAGGGTGATGCCCCAAGGTTGATTGAGGTGCGCTCCCTGGATCAGTGTCTTCACGAAGGTGCCATCCTCCATGAAGATGTCGACGTAACCGCCAGCGTCCCCGTTCGTCATGGCATACGTGACATAAACCATGGCATTGATATCCTGGACGCCAAATACCGAGAAGTCCGATGGGATCGCAGGATCTCCAAACGACTTCACCCAGTTGAAGTTGGCGTCGAACATGTCTACGTGATTGTTGGCGTTGTCCGTCGCGTAGAAGAAATTCCCCGAAGCGTTGCTGGTGATGGCCAAACCTGTGTAACTCGCCTTGCCGGCCGAGTTGTCAACTTTGAGGGTCGCCAGGTTCTTGTTCAGGCCCGGCCAGGCGCTGATCGTGCCATCCAGCGTGGCAAAGATGAAGGACGAGGCCACGCCCGAAACCTGGAAATCCGTCTTCGATGGGTTGGCAACGATTCCCGTCGGTGTGCCAACGCCGTTTGCGCCTGTTGGCTCAACCGGTCCGTTTCCGGCAGTAGGAATCACAACTCTGAGCGCTATTGGTGTTCCGGCTGCATTATAGAGAGTCGACCAGCCGGAGAGGTTATCGCTGATCCACCAAGGCGATCCGGCGTTGCGGGTCAATCCCCAGGCGTTGACCAGTAGTGGATCGGTGTTCGCGGGGTGTTCATCGAATTGATTCGAAACCAGGGTGGTGAGCTGATACTGTGCTTGGGCCAAGGCCGGAACCATGAGAAGAACGAGGCCGAGGCAAGGGGCGACTGCGATTCTGCGAAACAGCATATTTCACTCTCCGGGGAGAAAATTCAGTAGCGGAGGAAGGTCGAAACCATCGGTCGGAGCTATTGGCACAGAAGCCTATCTGGCCTTCCAGTTCGTGATCCTAGGCCGCGGCGCGAACGGAAGTTGTCATCCGCTTGTCACCAGTTTGTTAATTTCTCTTATTTGGAATGGCCTCGTCGCGCTTTCGCCGCGGATGGCCCTCGATAAGGACGAAGGCTATGTCAAGCACGAAGTTGACCGCACCTATCCCTGGCGATGCGTGAGCACGCTATGATCGACGAACCTGGATAGGTCCCCAAACGCCGGCTTGGCACAACCGAACCGCTCGCCGCCGACCGCATCACGTCAATACGCGAGCCCAGCCGAATCCACCCAACCACACATTCAAAACACAAAAAACCGCATCCCGGCTTTGCAGGTAATTATGCCGCTACGGCGCACAATGGAGCTATCAAGCCGGAACCTCCGGAATCAGGAACTCCACCATGACAAAAAACGTGACCATCGCCATCCCTATCACCGTCCATCGCAAGACCCGCGTGTAGGCTGCCGATCAACTGTGAGCGCCAAAAACATCCAAAGATGCAAAATTAACTGGCGAGAAGCCTGCTGCCGAAAACGAGCAGCAGAATTCCGAGGATGATGCGGTAGACGGCGAAGACGGTGAAACCGTGGCGGCGAACCCAGGCGAGGAACCATTCGACCACGCCGAGGGCGACGATGAAGGAGACGACGAAGCCGATGGCGAGAACGATCCAGTGCTGGGTGGTCATGTGAACTTCGGCGACAGGGATCGCTCCGGCGGCCAACGCTGCTTTGCTGGGGTGGATCGACTTGAGCAGGTCCCAGCCGGTGGCGGCGATCATCGTGGGGATGGAGAGCAGGAAGCTGAACTCGAGCGCAGTAGGGCCGGTCGAGCCCGACCATCTGGCCAGCAGCGATGGTGGACATGGAGCGCGATGTGCCGGGGAAGATGGCCGAGAGCGACTGGCAGATGCCGATCCAGATGGCCTGGCCGAGACTCATCTCTTCGACGTGCATGGTGTTGGGCTCGTAGCGGGACGAGCGCGCGTCGACTGACCCACATGACGATGCCGCCGATGAGCAATGCCCAGGCCATGACGGCGATGCTGCCGAGATGCTTCTCGCTCACCTTGTGCAGGGGCAGTGCGATGGCCGAAGTGAAGGCGAAGGCGATGAGGGTGAGCGAGATGGGGTGGTTCATCCAGGTGCGGTCGCCGCTCTCGCCGCGAGGAAAGCTCTTGATGAAGGCGACGATGCGTTCGAGATAAAGAAGAAGAAGAGCGAGGATGGCGCCGGCCTGGATGACGATGGTGTACATCTTCCAATAAGCGTCGTCGAGCGGGATGCGCATGGCAGCTTCGGCGATGCGAAGGTGCGCAGTCGAACTGACGGGAAGAAATTCGGTCAAGCCCTCAACAATGCCCAAGAGAACTGACTGTATATAGACGTTCAAAAAGCCTCCGATTATGTATGGCGGATACCAGCAAGCCAGATTACGTCAGGCGCGCTTATTCCTTGTCGATGCCGTAGACCGGAATGCCCTGATCCAATTTGAACACGAGCATCGTGGCCCGCGCTGTGTAGTCCGACTGCGGAAATTTGTCTCTTGAGTTTAGCGGCGAGTTCGCGGGCATGGTTGTGCGCGGCGTCGCTTTTTTTGTCGTTGTTGTCGGCCGTGTACATGTCGGTGAGCACGGCCTGGCGGTAGACAGCCTGGTAAAGCGCCTGCGGGGTGCGGGGGCTGTCGGGATGCTCGGCCGCGTACTTCTCGTAGATTTCGGATTCTTTTTCGGGGCATTTTTCCTGGCCCTGCCAGTCGCCGCAGAGCTTGTTGTCGAGGAGTTCGTAGGCGGCGAAATCGGCCTGGCGAGTACGCGGAGTAAAACTTGATGACTTTCTTCAGGCCGTCTTCATCCATCTGCTCGCGCATGTAAGGTGCCTGCTCCTTTGCGGAAGGGCGGCTGGCCGCATCGGCTTTCTGGATCTGCCAGAGGATGTCGGCGGCGCGCCACGCGGCTTCAGCAGCGAGCGGCGAGTTGGGGAACATTTCGACGAGGCGGCGGTAAAGCAGGTGAGCGGTGCGGGCGGCGTTGACCGGGCCGCGTGGATCGGAGGCGAGCGCTTCCTGGTCGGCGGCCGCGCCCATGAGGATCTGATCGCCGTTGGGTGTGTTGTCGATGACGACGCCCTTGGCCTGCATCCAGCCGGAGATGGGGGGCGGGGTTTCGTTGGTGTCGAAGATAGGGGCGTCGCTGGTGTGTTCTTCCTCGATGTCGGTGTTGGCGAAGACGCGCAGCCAGTCGCTGCTTTTCTCGGCGACGACCATCTCGCGCCCGATCTGCACGCGGCCCACCTTTTGCGCGCCCAGATCGGCGGAGACATAGAGCCAGCTGACGCGCAGGGCCGTAGCGCGGGGGCCAGCCATGGGCTTCTGCAGGTTGTCTTTCTTCTTCTGGGCGGCCAGAGGCAGCGCACAGAGGATGAGGCATAGCGCAAGCGTATGGGCTGCGCGGAATGTTGAGTTCATCACAGGAAAGATCATAGTCGAACGACGTTACATGCCGGTTTCAGTAAGCACGCTGGGCAAGCAACTCGGGATCGACGTTGCCGCCGCTGACCACGGCGACGGCATTCTTGTACGGCGGAAGCTGGGCGGCGTGAAAGAGGAGCGCGGCGGAGGAGACGGCTCCGCTGGGCTCGGGGACGATGCGCGCGGAGGCGACGATGGCGCGCATGGCGGCGCGAATTTCGGCCTTCAGTGACGGTGATGATGCCGTCGACGAACGCCTGGATATGAGCGAAGTTGCGCACGCCTACGCTTTGGGTGCGGAGGCCGTCGGCAATGGTGCGGCTGGTGAGCTCGGCGGCCCAGGTGACGACTTTGCCGGTGCGGAAGCTTTCGGCGGTATCGGCGGCGAGTTCGGGCTCGATGCCGAAGACCTTCACGTTGGGGCGCAGGCGCTTGACGGCGGTGGCGATGCCGCTGAGGAGGCCTCCGCCGGAGACGGGAGCGAGGACGAGATCGACGTCGGGGAGTTGTTCGACGATTTCGAGGCCGCAGGTGGCCTGGCCGGTGATGATCTGCTCGTCGTCGTAGGGCGGAATGACGATGTAGCCGTGCCTGCGAACGAGTTCTTCGGCCTTGGCGAGACGCTCGCTGGAGGCGACGCCGACGTCGACGATTTCGGCGCCGTAGGCGAGAGTGGCCGCGCGCTTGATGGCGGGGGCGTTCGACGGCATGACGATCACTGCTTTCGCGCCGACCTCGCGCGCAGCGTAGGCGACGCCCTGGGCGTGGTTGCCGCTGGAGTAGGTGATGACGCCGCGGGAGATTTCTTCAGGCGTGAGCTGGAGGATCTTGTTGGAAGCGCCGCGGAGCTTGAAGCTGCCGATGGGCTGGAGGCTTTCGGCTTTGAGCCAGACTTTGCCAGCGACATCAGGGAACTAGGCGCGGATGAGCGGAGTTTTGACGGCGATGCCGGAGATGCGATCGGCGGCGGCGCGGATAGCGTCGAGGGAGACGAGAGTGTCAGTCGCTACGGTCATGGGAGGTACTTCTCCGGGACGGGATTGGCGGGGGTTTGAGCCTGCCAGATGATCTGGATGATGTGCCATTGCTTGCCGTCGAAGATGGCCTGGATGCGAGTTGATGCCGCGGTCGAGTACCTTGCCCTCGGGAGGCTTGCCGTCGGGTGTGGTGCGGGTTTCGTAGGTGCTCCAGAGATGAGCCATGTGGTCCCATGTCTCGGCGTTGACCTTGATCTGGCGTTCGTAGAAGACGGCGCTGCCGCGCTTGGCGACGGCGTTGATCCAGTCGTCGACGGTGAGGATGCGAGGAGTGGCCGTGCCATCTGCGGCGATGCGGATGGGGATGAGACGGGCTTCGGGAAGGAAGAGCGCGCGGAAGCAGGTGCGGTCCTTGTTGCCGGGGCCGCTGACGGCTTCGTCGATGGCTTTGATGAGGTCATCGAGGGAAGCGGCGGAAGGGCAGACTATGGTTTTCGGCGGCTGCGCGGCGGGGGTTTGTGCGCGGAGCGCGGGGGCGACGAGAAGGGCGGCGGCGAGGGCGGAGAAGATCGTGAAGCGGCGCATAGGGGGATTCTACAGAAAGACGGGGTTGGTTTTGGGATCGTGCTATCCCACCCATGTCGCGATGGAACTGCGTCATGGATGGGGCACCCAGGCTTTGTGACGACGCTGGCACAAGTGTGAATGATCTGGATCTGCTCAACTGGACAGGATCAGCTCGAAGTAGATCAGGGGGTCCTTCTTGTATGTGACGTGGGCGACTTCGCGGTAGCCGCATTTTGCGTAAAAGGGGCCTGCTCCGGCTGGGGCGTCGAAGGCATCAAGACGAATGGCGTCGGCGGGCCACGCCCGCGCTTGAGCCTCCGCCTCTTTCAAGAAGAGACGGCCGATGCCTTTGCGCTGAAGATTGGGATGGACGGCCATGCCGGTCAGATACAGGGGTTGGGCAGCGGCGGTGAAATACGAAGTGTCGATGGCCCAGGGTTTTTTGGTGGCGAGGCGCAGGGCGCCGATGATGCGACGGTTGGAGCGGGCAATCAGTGTTCGCGAGAATTTGGGCAGTCGCATGTTCGCGAGAATGCCTCGCTCGGATGGGGGCGACGACCAGAAGCCGTGACCGAAGCGGCGGGTGAGATCCTCGGCTGCGGCGGTGTGCAGGGCGGCGAGTTCGGCTGCATCGGAGTTGGTGGCGATAGCGAAGACGAGTTTCATTGCGGTCGAGGAGAGGATTTCAGTATCCCACTCATGCGCCAAAATGCGGCGCATGAATGGGGCACCCGGCATGATCTTCCGGTACAGACAAGGAAAGACAACCGCTGATCCTTAGACTTCGCTCAAGGATGACAACGCTTGGGGTTGTGGTATCCCACCCGTGCCGTGATGAAACTGCGTCATGGATGGGGCACCCACATTTCAAGAATGGGGAAGAAAAGATAACAGCAGATCCTTCGCGCCGCTTACCCCACGCACGACGTGTCGTGCATGGGGCCCCGGGCGTGTGGCGCTCAGGATGACACGAGTGGGGTTCGTCGCATCCCATCCTTGCGCAAAAATACTGCGCCAGTGGCACGCAGGTTCGTCAGCGGAAGAGAGACGTTACGGTCAGATTTCGAGGATGATGGGCATGATCATGGGGCGGCGGCCGGTGGTTTTCTGGATGAGGCGCTTCAGCTCGACGCGGACTTTTTCCTTCACCATGCCGTAGTCGGTTTTCTGTTCGCCGCTGAGGCCGTCGAGGGTCTTCAGGACCACTTCGCGCGCCTCTTCGGTGATGTCGGCGCCGCCAAAGCCGCGCATGACGATTTCGGGCTCGCGCTCCACTTTGCCGGTGCGCTTGTTGATGGCGAGCACGGCGAGCACGATGCCGTCTTCAGAAAGAATGCGGCGGTCGCGGATGACGAGGTCTTCGACGACGTCGATGGTGGAGCCGGAGTCGATGAGGATGCGGCCGGCGGTGACCTTGTCTTTCTTGCGTGCGTCGGCCTTGTCGAGTTCGAGCACGTCGCCGTCTTCGATCACCATGCGCATGCTCGACGGCGCCGGTTTCCATGGCGAGCTGCGCGTGGCGGCGGAGGTTGCGGTAGTCGCCGTGGATGGGGATGAAGAACTTGGGGCGGACGAGGTTGATGAGCAGGCGCAGCTCTTCCTGGCAGCCGTGGCCGCTGACGTGGATGAGGCCATGGGAGCCGTCGTCGAAGATGACGTTGGCGTCGCGGCGGCTGAGGTGGTCGATGACGCGGAAGATGCTTTTTTCGTTGCCGGGAATGATGCGCGAGCTGAGGACCACGGTGTCGCCGGCGTCGATGTGGGCGTGCTTGTGGTTGTCGACGGCGGCGCGGCTGAGAGCGCTCATGGGCTCGCCCTGGGTGCCGCTGATGAGGATCATCAACTCGTCGGGCGGATAGTCGCGCATCTGGCCGGGATTGATGACGAGGCCGGGCGGGACTTCGATGTAGCCGAGGTCCTGCGCAATCTCGGTGCTCTCCATCATGGAGCGGCCGATGACGGCGACCTTGCGGCCGTGCTTGCGCGCCAGTTCCAGGGCGATGCGGATGCGGTAGATGGACGACGAGAAGCAGCTGAAGAAGAGCTTCTTCTTGGTCTGCGAAAAGATTTCGTCGAGGCGGGGAATGACGGCGCGTTCGCTGGGCGTGTAGCCGGAGCGCTCGACGTTGGTGGAGTCCTGCAGCAGGGCCAGCACGCCGCGCTTGCCGTATTCGGCGAAGGTGTGCAGGTCGAAGGCCTTGTCGTCGAGGGGCGGCGAGATCGATCTTGAAGTCGCCGGTGTGGATGACGACGCCGACGGGGGTTTCGATGGCGAGGGCGACGCAATCGACCAGCGAGTGGGTGACGCGGATGGGCTCGATGGTGAAGGGGCCGAGGGTGAACTTTTCCTTGGGCGTGATCTCGATGAGCTGGTTTCGTCGAGCAGCTGGTGCTCTTCGAGCTTGCCTTCGACGTAGGCCAGCGTGAACTCGGTGGCGTAGACGGGGACCTTGAGCTCGCTGAGGATCCAGGGCAGGCCGCCGATGTGGTCCTCGTGGCCATGGGTGAGGATGATGGCGCGGACGTGTTGCCTGTTTTCGATGAGGTAGGTGATGTCGGGAACGACGATGTCGACGCCGAGCAGCTCCGATTTCCGGGAACATGAGGCCGGCGTCGATGACGATGATGTCGTCTTCCCAGCGGAGCGCGAGGCAGTTCATTCCGAATTCGCCGAGGCCGCCGAGGGGGATGATTTTCAGCTTATTTGTTTGCATCTGTCAGGTTCGATGCTAACACCTGTGTGTGTACTTGGATGCGGCGGTGTCGGGAGGGAAGTTGTTCAAATATATGCAGAAATTATCTAGGCACTGTGCGCAAATGGTCACTAGAATACGGTTTGTCCTTTGGTGGCCACCCGATTTTGACCTGTGAGTGAGAGCCCATCCAATCCGGCAGCGGAGCCTCATCGTTCTCAAGATGGGGATCCAACTCGTCGCGGCGCTGGCAATCGCGCTGCTGGCGATGAGTTGCTCTTGACGCGTACGAAGGGCGGCGACCAGCGGGCTATGACTGAGCTTTTCGATCAATACAGCGGCATGGTGTATTCGGTGGCGCTGCGTGTATTGAACGATCCGGGACAGGCCGAAGACGTGATGCAGGAGATATTCTTCCAGGTCTGGCGGAATCCCAATGCGTTTGTGGCCGGGCGTGGTTCGCTGGGAGCGTGGCTGGCGGTGATGGCGCGCAACCGGGCGATTGACTCCCTGCGGCGAAGAAGGCCGACGGACTCGGTCGACGATGTGGTGCTGGCGTCGAATTCGGATCTCGGGTCGGAAGTTGAGCGGAACCGGATGATGGAAAAGGTCAGAGGGGTTTTGAGGGATCTTCCGATTGGAGCAGCAGAAATCAGTGGATCTGGCGTTTTTTGAGGGACTCACTCACTCGGAGATTGCGGCGAGAACGGGCGATCCGCTGGGGACGGTGAAGACACGGATCAGGTCGGCATTGATGACTTTGAGAAAGGCGATCGGCGCATGATGCAGGACGAACATATACCGCAGGAGGACCTGGTCCTCTACGCAATGCAGGCCATGCATTCGCATGAGCTCGCAGCGGTGCGTCTGCATCTGGATCGGTGTGCCGAATGCCGGAGCGCGGTGGCGGAGGTGAATGGCGATCTCGCGCTGGTGGCGATGAGCGTGGAGCAGAAGCCGCTGCCGGAGGGTGCGCGGCAGCGCTTTGTGGATCGGCTGGCAGCGGATGCTGCGGGCGGATAGAGGCGGTGCTGCGCCGGTGGTTTCGATTGAGACGAAGCGGCCGGCGCGCAGGGCGGCGGCGTGGATTGGATGGCTTGCGGCGGCGGCATCGCTTTTGTTCGCATTCTCGCTGGAGCAGAAGGTGCGCGTGCTGAATGACCAGTTGGCGCAGCAACAGCAAGCGGCGGCGCAACAGGCTGCGGCCAACGCGCGGGCGCAGCAGGTGCTGGACGTGCTGACGGCTCCGGCGGCGAAGCGGGTGTTGCTGACAGCAGCGAAGACAAAGCCGGAGCCGACAGGGCGCGCGGTATACCTGGCCGAGAACGGCGGGCTGGTGTTCCAGGCAAACGATCTGGGACAACTGGCGGCGGATAAGACTTACGAGCTTTGGGTGATTCCGGCCAATGGGCAGGCGCCGATTCCGGCGGGACTCTTCAAGCCTGATGCTGCGGGCAGTGCGAGCGTGGTGTTGCCGCCGCTGCCCAAGGGTGTTCCGGCGAAGGCGTTCGGCGTGACGATCGAAAAGGCCGAAGGGTCGGCAACGCCGACTGCGCCTATCATCCTGGTGGGCGCTGTTCCCGCTGCAGGCGAATAAGCGCGTATCCTGTTGTGGCACAGTTGAAGGGCTGCGCTTCGATCGCGACGCGGACTTCAATCTGCGCAAGGGATTTTTTCCGGGAGCGTCAACGCGATGAGACTGAATACGTATTTGAACTACGGCGGCAATTGTGCCGAGGCGTTCAAGTTTTATGAAGAGCACCTTGGCGGCAAGATCGGGATGATGATGAAGCACGGCGACATGCCGGATCCAAGCAAGGTGATTCCAGGCATGGAGAATGCCGTACTGCATGCGACCATCACGATCGGCGAGACGATGATCATGGCGAGCGATGTGCCGCCGGATCGGTGGAAGCCAATGCGCAGCGCGTATCTTTCGCTGAACGTGGCGAGCGATGCGGATGCGGAGCGGCTGTTTGCTCTGCTGGCCGATGGCGGAGAAGTATTCATGCCGTTACAGGAGACGTTCTTCGCGTCGCGGTTTGCGCAGTTGCGCGACAAGTTTGGCACGTCGTGGATGCTGATTCACGAGAAGCCGATGGGAGCAAGACCGTAGCTACAGGCTTCATCCTTGCATGGCGAGTAATTTGGAATCGAGCACTCTGATAGGTTGATTGTGGGCTAACCCTATGCGTCGATTCTTCGGTTTGCTGATCTGCATTGGAACTGCGTCGTCCTCCCTGAGCTTTTGTGCGCGCAGAAAACTCCTGAACAACTGGAAGTGACTGGATACGTGTTCACGCGCGGCGCTGCGCTTACGCCCGGGCAGGTGGATGCGAAATATCTGACGCGGATCAACTACGCCTTCGCCAATATTCAGGGTGGGCGCATGGTGCTGGGGGCGCCTGCGGATGCGCAGAATTTCGCGCAATTGACGGCGCTGCGGAATTCGAATCCGCGGCTCACGGTGCTGGTGTCGGTGGGTGGATGGTTGTGGTCGACAAACTTTTCAGACATGGCGCTGACGGCGGAGAGCCGGCGCGTGTTTGAAGAAAGCGTGATGGAGTTTCTGGCGCAATACGATCTTGACGGACTGGATATTGATTGGGAGTATCCGGGGCTGCCGGGGGCGGGACATCCATTTCGCGCTGAGGACAAGCAGAACTTTACGGCGCTGGTCAAGGAATTGCGTGAGCGTTTCGATGCCGAGACCCGGAAGACAGGACGGCGGCTGTACCTGACGATCGCGATGGGCGCAGGCGATGACGTGATTGCCCAAACCGAGATGCGGAAGGTGCAGAAGTATGTGGATACAGTGAACCTGATGACTTACGACTACTACGAGGCGGGTTCGGATGCGACGACGGGACACCATGCGCCGCTGTTTGCCGATCCGGCGGATCCGAAGAAGGCTTCGTCGGATGAGACGGTGCGGGATTATGAAAAGGCGGGAGTGCCGGCGGAGAAGATTCTGCTGGGCGTGCCGTTTTATGGCCGGGAATGGGGCGAAGTGGCGGAGCAGAACAACGGCTTGTTTCAGCCGGGCAAGGTGATTCCGGGAGCGTATGCGCCGTACAGCGCGATCACGATGAACATGCTTGGGCAGGGATTCACGCGCTACTGGGATGATGCGGCGAAGGTGCCGTATCTCTACAACGCTGAGAAGCACATCTTCGTGTCGTATGAGGATCCGGAGTCGCTGTCGCTGAAGTGCAAATATGTTCGGGAGCACAAGCTGGGCGGGGTGATGTTCTGGGAGTATTTTGGCGATCATGATGGGAAATTGCTGGAGACGCTTGGCGGGGAGTTGGGAGTGGGGAGTTCCAGGTTCTGAGTTGGGCGTCTGGGGTATTAGATCAATTTCGGAATTACACATAAACGTCCGAACGTATTGGGAAATTGGGTAGCGCGTGGGGGATGCGATACAGCAAGTTAGCGGTGCTTCGCACCGTCAGCGAGTTGGCAAGTCAGCGCGTTCAGGAATGACCGATGGTGGTTTCGTCGGGAAAATGGACGCCGAGGGATAGACGGGCATTTTCGAGGAGGCGCGCCATGCCGAGGGATAGCTCATGAGGGATGATGGGGCTCTCGCGCTGGCCGTGCAGGATGAGATCGCAGAAGTGAGACGTCTCATAATTAAAGCCGCCGGCGGTGTAGGGCTCGAGTAGATCAATGATGCGGCCGTCGACGTAGTGGATGGTGGCGCGAGTGGGATTCCACCATTTGGCGTGGAGGAGGACGTAGCCGCGCGGGGCGCAGAGCAGGGCATCGCCGCGGCTGAGCAAGTCGAGGCCCGTGTGCAATTGGGCCATGCCGCGTTCATGTTCGGTTTGGAAGATTGCGAAATTGTCGACGCCTGCGAGGCTCAGACGGCCCATGGTCTGTACGCGCTTGAGTGGGCCGAGCCAATCGAGCGCGAGGAAGGCTTCGTAGGGACCGATGCCCATGATGCCTCCGCCGCCGAGTTCGGCGAAATGGAGTGGATAGTCAGGCGCGATAGATGAGTCGCAGTGGCCCCCGCGAACGAAGCCGATGGGGCCGATGGGGTCGAACTGCAGGTGCTCGCGCAAACGCTGATATAGCGGGAAGAAGGGTGGCTTCATGGCTTCCATGAAGAGGCGGTCGTGGGTGCGGGCGGCGGCAAGGATTTGTTCGAGCTGGGCGACGTTGAGAGTCGCTGGCTTTTCGCAGAGAACGTGTTTTCCGGCTGCGAGAGCGTGGAGGCAGAAATTGGCGTGGGTATCGGGATGGGTGGCGATGTAGACGGCATCGATGTCGGAGGCCAAGAGGTCTCTTAGAGTGGGTGCAACTATAGAGACGGAGAATCTATTGGCGTAGGCGCGGGAGCGGTCGGAATTGCGGCCCCAGACGGCGGCAATGGTCGCTTGTTCGACGGCCTGAAGGCCGAGGGCGAAGCGGGATGCGGCACGGCCGGGACCGATAATGCCCCATCGAATTGATCGTGGGCTGTCCGTCATGGTGGTCAGCGCAGCAAGTCTTCGAGGGTGGTGCTGAGGTCGGTTTTTTCGTCGCGGTATTTCACGATGACGGGAGCATAGAGCGACAGGCCCCAGGCTTCGGCGTTGGGATGGCACTTGCCTTTGGCGACGGCGCGCGAGCCGGGGACGACGACGGCGTTGGCGGGAATGATGAGGGGGTGTCGGCGGTGGCGCGAATGGTGGTGCCATTGACGAGATCGAAGACGGGTGTGCCGCGGGTGAGGATGGTGCCGGGAGCGAGCACGGCGCCGGTGCGGACGATGGTGCCTTCGTAGACGCCGCAGTTGCCGCCGACGAGGACGTCGTCTTCGATGATGACGGGACTGGCGTTGATGGGCTCGAGGACGCCGCCGATCTGGGCGGCGGCGCTGAGATGGACGCGCTTGCCGATCTGGGCGCAGGAGCCGACGAGGGCGTGGGAGTCGACCATGGTGCCTTCGTCGACCCAGGAGCCGGTGTTGATGTAGCTGGGGGGAACGCAGACGACCCCGCGGGCGAGGTAGGCGCCGGCACGAATGGATGAGCCGCCGAGAACGACGCGAATGCCATCGTCGGCGGTGAAGTGGCGGACGGGATAGGTGTGCTTGTCGACGAAGGAGAGGGCGCCAGCGGGGAAGTCCTTGAGGGTGCCGATGCGGAAGCCGAGGAGGATACCTTTCTTGACCCAGGCATTGACGCGCCAGCCGGTTGGAGCGGCGGCATCGGGTGAGGCGGAGCGGAGTTCGCCATGCTCCAGAGCGTCGCGAAGAGGAGAAAGGTCTCCATGGCGGCCGGATCATTGACGGCGGAGGCTCCGGCGGCGAAGTGACGCTCGATGGCCTGTTCAAGCTGAGTGGGATTCATTTCGTAATGAGTTTAACAAGCGATGGAGGTGATTAATCATTGCACACGCTCATCCAGCGCGACAACTCGTCAGATGAGTGAAAGTGCTCTGCCATTGCGAGAATGCGGAGGGGCACCCAGGATAGCGGTCAAAAGAAGAACGGCGCCAGAAGGGATTGGGCTTGGCGCCGTTTGCGAGGAGATAGGCAGTAGACGAATGTCTACGCGGCGGAGGCGGGTGGCATTTTGGCTTTGACGGAGCGAGGCGCCATGGACATCGGCTTCAACTGGAAGGAGTTGTTTCCTGCCGGAATCATGGCCAGCGGTACCGTCGCGGTTGGCCGTGCCGTGGAGATTCTTCGATTCGAGCCAGGCGCAGAGGCGGGGGTCGTAGATTTCCGGTTGGCCTTGCCAGAAGTCGGGCTTGAGGCCGCATTGGATGCGGAGATGCCCGAGCTGGAGCTCGATGTTTTGCGTGCCTTTTGGGAAGTAGCGGCGGACGTTATCCGTTCCGACGTGCAACCCAGTAACGCCGTGACCTTTGCTTTGTGTTTTGACAACCATTTGGAACCTGCTTTTGATATCGGGTGAGAGTAACTCGACGAGAGAAGAAGGATCTCAGTTCTTGATCGATCCTGATCGTGCCGGTCCCCCATCGGGAACGAATGTTTATCGAGAACCGGTTTGGGCGGAGAATCGCGCTGCCTTGATCCGCCGATAACTCGCCCATCCGCCTGACGGTTGCTTGACTGTGAAGTTATGGATTGCCGAACAAAACTTCGCTGACGCGCGAACCCTGTGCGCACGCCCTCACAGAACAAGGATGCAACCAATCGAGGAAGGGGTTGTGTATGGGAAAGGAATTTCCTCATAAATGACAAAGCGGCCGGAGATGCGGAATGAAAGCCGGAGGAGGGGAGTGCGTAACTATCTATTTTTGAGAGGCCAGGGTATGGCGGAGGGCTGAGGCAACCCGGTCCTGCTGGATGGGGGCAATGCGGTTGAAAAAGGGAAGGGCCAGAGAGCGGGCACCCATGGATTCAGTGACAGGGAGGTCCAGTGGGGTTTGGGCGATACGGTTACGCCAGGCGGGCTGCTGGTGGATGGGGGCGAAGTATGCGGCGGTGCCGATGCCTTGTTGCGCGAGGAAGGACTGGACGCCGGGACGGTTAGCTCCTTCGGGAAGGCGAACGACGAAGACAAACCAGCTGATGGTACTGTCCGGCAATGTGAGCGGTGGCAACTCAAGGCCAGGAATATCGGCAAGGAGAGCGTGGTAACGTTCGGCGGCGGCGCGGCGGAGGGCGAGGATCTCGTCGATGCGGCTTAGTTGGACGCGGCCGAGGGCGCAGGCAATGTCGGATAGGCGGTAGTTGAATCCGATGTCGGAGTGATGAAGCCAGTCGGACGCCGGGAAAGTCTGGTCTCGTAGCTGCCGGGTTCGAATTTCTGCCTTGATTGCGGAGGCTGTGGAGACGGTCGGCGTGGGTTCGAGTGTGGGCAAGAACGGCGCCGCCTTCGCCGGTGGTGATTTGCTTGTTGGGGTAGAAGCCGAAGACGGCGAGATCGCCGAAGCAACCAACGCGGCGTTGATGGAATTCGGCACCGATGGCTTCGCAGGCATCCTCGATGATCACGAGATTGTGGTGTGTGGCGAGGTCGCGGAGAGCGTGCATGTTGGCGGGAATGCCGAAGGTGTGCACGACGAGGATGGCGCGGGTTCGCGGGGTGAGGACGCGCTCTACGGTTGAGGGAGTGAGGTTGAGAGTGATGGGGTCGATGTCGGCGAAGACGGGCGTGGCGCGAACGTGGAGGACGGCGTTGGCGACGGCGATGAATGCGAAGGAGGGGACGATGACTTCGTCGCCTTCACCGATGCCAAGGGTGAGCAGGGCCATGTGAAGGCCGGCGGTGCCGCTGCTGACGGCGACGGCGTGGGGGACGGAGTGATATGCGGCGAGGGCGGATTCGAAGGCAGCGAGTTCGGGGCCGAGGCTGAGGTGGGGCGTGCGCAGCACGGCAGTGACGGCGGCGATTTCGGCTTCGGTGATGTCGGGGGCGCTGAGCGGGATCGTCTGGTTCACGGGGTTCATAAGGCAGCGGAGTTTGGCAGTGCTGCGCACTGGTTAGCGGTGCTTCGCATCTGTTAGCGGAGTTAGCATCGTGATCGCCGAGCGGTGCGGGTTGCTTGATGAGCAGGTCTTCGAGGGGAACGGAGGTCAGGACCTTGGCGATGGTTTTGGCGGCGGTGCCATTGCCGTAGGGGTTGGCCATGCCGCGGAGTTTTTTGCGGAATGCGGGAGCGAGGGCACGTTTGAGTGCAGCGGTGATCGCGGCGGTATCGGCGGGAACGTCGAGGATGTTGCGGGCGCGTTCGCGGCCTTGCTGGCGCATGCCGACGTTGACGACGGGAAGCGCGAACGAAGCCGCTTCCATGATGCCGCTGGAGGAGTTGCCGATCATCGCATCAACCTGGCCGAGGAGGCTCCAGTAGGTGACGGCGTCGAGATTGACGAAGACGTGGGTGTTGGGACGTGAGGCGGCAAGGGCGCGGGTGCGTTCGATGAGCGCGTGGCTCCCGGCATCGGCGTTGGGATAGACGAAGATGAGTTGGCCCGGGGCTTCAGCGAGTGCGGCGAAGAGGGCATCGGCTTCGGCGTTTGTATCGCGGAGGATGGTGACGGGGTGCCACGCGGCGAGAATGGTGGGCGGCTGCAGTGTGAGGCCGAGGCGGTATTCGAGCGCAGTGCGGTCGAGAGAGTTTTGAGCGGCCGCAGGTGATCGAGCGAGGGTGCGCCGGCGTGGTGGACACGCCAGGGTTCTTCGCCCATGGCGATGACGCGGCGGCGGGCGGTTTCAGTCGACGTGAAGTGGATGTGAGCGAGCTTGGTGAGGGCGTTGCGGACCTGGTCGTCGATGGCGCCCTGGCTGACTTCGCCACCTTCGATGTGGGCGATGGGAATTCGCAGAGCGAGCGCGACGCTGGCGGGTGCCATCATCTCGTAGCGATCGGCGATGAGGAGCATGAGGTCGGGACGCCAGGAAGTGAGCGTGTCGGCTAAGCGAGAGGATGGCGACGCCGATGGTTTTGGCCATGCCGGTATCGGTATCGGAACTGAGGAGGCACTCGATGCGCGCCTTGATGGGGAAGCCTTCGCGTTCGATTTCGGCGATGGTGTTGCCGAATTCCGGAGAGAGATGCGGGCCGAGCGCGATGACGCCGAGTTCGACGGCAGGGTCCGCGGCGAGTTCACGAAGGGGCCAGTAGAGGTGGCTGTAAGTCGGCGCGCGAGGTGGTGACGACGGCGATTTTTCTTCTAGCTTTCCGCGGCTTACTCATCGGAGACCTGCGAGTGCGCGCTGCGAACGCGACGCAAGCAAGGTTCGGCTTGGTGTGTAGTCGGGAACAAGCGCACGAAGAGCGGCGAGTGCGGCGGAGAGATCGCGTGGCTTGAACGGCATCGGCGCAGATTGGCGAGCAGGCTTGGAGTTGGCTGCGTGCAGGTAGCGGCGAGTCAATGTGAGACGAGGCCATTCGCATTTGCGGGATGCGGCGTTTCGGTCGCGGACCAGAGCTGCTCGGATTCCTTGTCGCCGGCGCGAAGGTGAGTGAATTCGATTGAGACGTCGCGGTTTGGAGCGAGCGTGTGAGCCATGAATCTCGCAAGGTCGGCGATGAAGTGCGGAGCGGAAGTTGTGGGGCGAGAAGAGCAGGCGACCGCGGCTCATGCGGCTGCAGCCAGGAGCAGATCGACGGCTTCGGCGATGGTGAGGAAGAAGCGACGCGCGGCAGGATCGGTGACGGTGAGGGAACGACCGGCCGCGATCTGGCGGGCGAAGACTTCCGTGACGCTGCCGCGGGAGGCGAGAACATTGCCGAGGCGGAGGACTGTGCCGCCCGACAGTGAGGACAATTTGTTCGGCGACGCGCTTTGTTGCGCCCATCATGGAGGCGGGAGCGACGGCCTTGTCGGTGGAGAGCAGGACGACGCGAGCACTGTGAGCGGAGGCCGCTGCGACAAGCATCTCGGTGGCAAAGATGTTGTTGGCGATGGCGGCCAGGGGCTGCTCTTCGATGAGGGGAACATGCTTGTAGGCAGCGGCGTGGAAGACGATGCGCGGACGGTGAAGCGAGAAGATCTCGTCGAGGAGAGTGCGGTCGGCGATGCTGCCGAGGTAGAAGGTCGCGCCGATCGGTGACGCCGGCACTTACGAAGTCTTGCTGGAGATCGTAGAGGCTGCTTTCAGAGGATTCGAGGAGGATGGTGCGCGCACCGGCGACTGCGAGGCGGAGCGCGAGCGCGGAGCCGATGGAGCCGCCGGCGCCGGTGATGAGGACGGGGCGCTGGACGAGGGATGAGACTGCGTCGGACGACGGCGCGGGAAGCGGCGGGCGTGCGAGAAAACTGTGCCAGTCCATCCGGTCGACGGTTTCGCAGGAAGGGATCACATTGGTCAGTATAGCGATGTGCATCGTTTGCGGCTGCGGTGCCAATGGAAGTGGCTCTCTCGTGCCACATGAAGAACTGTTGAGGGGTGTTGGTGAGATGGAATGGCGAAGTGAGAAGGCTACGAGCCGTTGCAGCACTCGCATACACTGGATGGTTGTGTGGCATGGCGGGGTCGGAGCGTTTTGTGGCCGGCCGTGATGGAGAGTGATTTGGGCAGAAAGTGGATGCAATCTTGCGGGTTCCTGGCAGTGTTTTTGTTCGTAGACGTGACGATGGCGGAGCGCAGGCGCGGTTTGACGCTGATGCTGTGCGGCTGAACAATCGCGGCGTGGCGTTGATGGGACAGCAGTTTACCGAAAAGGCTGAGCAGAGCTTTGCTGAAGCATTCAAGAAGGATCCGAAGCTGGCGCAGGCGGCAATCAATGACGGCATTGCGCTGCTGACGCTGCAGAAGATTGACGATGCCAAGAAAGCGCTGCAGGCCGCTCTGGTTTTGGACCCGAGGAGTGCCCAGGGATGGTACAACCTGGGGCTGGCGCAGCATGCGGATAACGAACTGGACGATGCGCTGAAAAGTTTTCAGCAGGCGGTGAAGCTCGATCCGCGCGATGTGGATTCGTACTACTTCGAGGGCGTGTGCTACCGGGAGTTGAAGCAGTTCGACAAGGCGGTTGAGGTGCTGAAACAGGCGCTGGCGATTCAGCCGCTGCATGCCTCGTCGGAGTTTGCGTTGGCGCGGGCGCTGCAGGCACTGGGCGACAAGGATGCGGCGAAGGAGCACTTCAAGCTGTTCCAGCACATGACGAGCACGAAGATTTCGGCGGCGATCGGACTGGCGTATGGCGAGCAGGGACACTATTCGACGGTGACGCCGGTGGAGGAGCCGCAGGCGCGGCAGCGGACGATGATTCCGGTGAAGCTGGTGGCGGAGACGATGGGTGCAAGAAACCTGGGTTCGGCGGCAGGGAAATCTGGCCTCCCACCCATGCCGCAAAAGCACGTCATGGATGGGGCACCCAGGTTTCCGAGACTGAGACGGGCGGGGCTTGCATGCTGGATGTGACCGGGTCGGGGCAGATGGACCTGGTGCTGATGGAGTCGGGAGCGCAGGCGATCCGAGTGCTGCATCGGAAGAGCGATGGGAGCTTTGAAGATGTGGATGCGGCGGCTGCGGGGCTGAAGGCTTCGGGTCGTGCGGTGGCGTGCGCGGTGGGTGACTACGATGGCGACAACCTGAACGATCTGGCGGTGGCGCTGGATGATGGTGTGCGGCTGTTCCGGAATCTGGGCAAGGGCAAGTTTGAGGATGTGACGGCGGAGGCAGGGCTGGCGGCGCGGAACAAGCCAACGGGGATCACGTTTGTGGATTATGACCACGATGGGGATCTGGATCTGTTTTTGACGGGCGCGCCATTGAAGGATGGTGATGCGCCGAATGTGTTGTGGCGGAATAACGGGAACAAGACGTTTACGGAGTGGACGGCGGACACGGGATTGGGTGGCACCGGAAAGACCGCGAGCGCGATTCTGACGGATTTCAATAATGATCGCGCAGTGGACCTGGCGGTGACGGGAGATGGGCCGGCGCCGGTGCTTTATGTGAATCCGCGCGAAGGGAAGTATCCGCGTGCAGCCCTTATCAACTATCTTCGCGAATGCGGGCACCTCAGTTTTGGATTACAAGTACATTCCGCTGCCGGCGACGCGCGGGGATTGCGGTGCTGGACTATCGACAAGGACGGCTGGATGGATATTGCCGTTACGCATGCGGGAGCGCCGGGGTTGACGCTGTGGCGCAATGTTGCGGGGCCGCAGAATGTGGGGCGGCGATTTGAGCGCGTGACGCTGCCGCTTGACGGGTGCGACGCGCGGATGGGGCGTGACGGCGGTTGATATCGACAACGATGGATGGGTTGACCTGGCGGCGATTGTGGAGACGAAGGCTGGTCCGCAGGTGACGCGTGCTTCGCAATCAAGGGCGATGGAACTTTTGAGGATGTGAGCCATCGCGCTTGGGCTCGATAGCGTGCATGCTGAAAGCTCCGCGTGGGCTGATTGCCGCGGATGTGGATGGCGATGGAGCGCCGGATCTGATCGTGACGCAGGAGAATGCGCCGCCGGTGCTGCTGCGGAATGTGGGTGCGAACAAGAATCACTTCGTGCGGCTCGACCTGAGCGGGTACGCGGACAACAAGACGGCGATTGGATCGAAGGTGGAGATATTTGCCGACGGGCAGTGGCAGAAATGGGAGCTGGCGGGTGCGTCGGGACTGGCGACGCAGGCCCCGCCGCAGTTGCTGATAGGGCTGGGCGAAGCGGACCATATTGATCTGCTGCGCATTCTGTGGCCGACGGGGATTCTGCAGGACGAGATCGATCTGCCGCATACGCAGGTGATCGCGATGAAAGAAGCGGATCGGCGCGGGAGTTCATGCCCGGTGCTGTTTGCGTGGGATGGGCACAAGTACAAACTCGTCACCGATGTGATTGGCGCGGCGGTGGTGGGGCACTGGTTTACGCCGACGCGGCGAAATATTCCGAACTCGGGCGAGTGGATCAAGGTGGATGGCGATCGGCTGGCGAGCGTGGATGGGAAGCTGAGCCTGCGCTTCATCGAGCCGATGGAAGAGGTGAATTACATCGACCAGTTGCGGCTGGTGGCGGTGGATCATCCGGAGGATGTTGAAGTGAATCCGGATGAGCGGTTCCTTGACGATCCGCCGTTTGCTTCGGGGCGCGTGGTTGCTTCGCGAGGCTGCGCGGCTGCCGGTGGATGCGTGGGATGGCGAGGGGCGCGATGTTCTGGATGTGCTGAGCCAGCGCGATCACTGGTTTGCGAGCGGATTTACGGCGACGCCGTACGACGGGTTTGCCAACCTGCATTCGCTGACGCTGGATCTGGGCGAGGTGGATGCACAGGCGCGCCGTTGAAGCTCTTGATGACGGGGTACGTGAACTACTTCAGCGCGACTTCGCTGTATGCGGCATGGCAGGCGGGGATCAAGCCGATCTCGCCGTATGTGGAGGCGCAGAAGCCGGATGGAACGTGGGTGACGATTCCGGGCGAGGCGGGATTCCCGGCGGGGCTGGAGCGGACGATTGTTGTGGATCTGACGGGCAAGCTGCCGGCGGGAACACGCAAGATTCGGCTGGTGAGCAATCTGGAAATTTACTGGGACCAGGTGCTGATCGACAACAATGCGGAGGCGCAGACGCGCACGACGGAAGTGCCGCTGGCGTTGGCGACGGAGAGATTCCGCGGGTATCCGACGCAGATCGATGGCAAGAGCCCGGGCGATCTGGATTATGACTACGATCGCGTGAGTCTGACGGGGCCGTTCCAGCATCAGCGCGGAAACTACACGCACCTGGGCGATGTGACGGCGCTGGTGAAGGGCGTGGATGACCGCTACGCCATTTTCGGCAGCGGCGAGGAGATTGCGACGGAGTTTGATGCGACGAAGCTGCCGGCGCTGCCGCCGCATTGGAAGCGCGACTACTTCTTCTACGCGAATGGATATGTGAAGGACATGGACTGGTGGGATGCGATGCCGTTCACGGTGGCGCAACTGCCGTTCCACAAGATGAGCACGTATCCGTATCCGGCCGAGCGAGAAGTTCCCGGATGATGCGGATGCGATCGATTATCAGTTGAAGTGGAATGACCGGTTTGATTCGGGCGAGCCGGTGCGGTCGTATCGGTTTGATTACAAGCTGATGCCGTCTACGCCGGCGGATGACACACGTAGTTCTGCCGAAGCAAGCGATAAAGCCGTGATCCAAACGTGAGGTATGGTCGCACGGTGCGACGCTTGGACGGACCGCCCAAATTTCATACTGCATAGTGCAACCTCGGCAGATCCTTCGACTTCGCTCAGGATGACAGGTTTGTTGATTAATCCAATGGAAATGTGTGCGATGAGTGAACTCGTTCTTGAGCCGGCAGTGCGGCAGCTGGAGATGCTGCGGGCAAGCGATATCTCGGTGGTGGAACTGGCCGAGGCGCATATCCGGCAGATCGAGCGGCTGAATCCGCAGCTGAATGCATTTGCGGATTTCGATGCGGAGCGGGTGCGGGCGCAGGCGCGCGCGATGGACGCGGTGCCGGCCGATGCGCGCGGGCCGCTGCATGGGCTGCCGGTGACGGTGAAGTCGTCGATTGCGACGGCCGGATACAAATGCGAGATCGGGAGCCTGAATCATCAGGGAGAAATTCCGCGCGAAGATGCTGTGGTGGTGGCGCGACTGCGCGCGGCGGGTGCGCTGATCCTGGGGACGACGAACTGTCCTGAATTCCTGATGGCGTATGAGACGGACGAATCTGCTGCACGGGCAGACGCGGAATCCATGGGACCTGGAGCGGACGCCGGGTGGATCGAGCGGCGGCGAGTCGGCGGCGATTGCGGCGGGAATGTCGGCGGCGGGGCTGGGTTCGGATAGCGGCGGTTCGGTGCGGGTGCCGGCGCACTTTACGGGGATCTGTTCGCTGAAGCCGACGCCGGGGCGGATTCCGGGGCGTGGACATTTGCCGCCGTGCGTGGGGCCGTTTTCGACGCTGGGCGCGATTGGGCCGATGGCGCGAACGATGGCGGATGTGGAACTGATGTTTCGCACGCTGAGCGGACAGGATGATGCCGATCCAGCGAGCCCGCCGGTGGCGCTGCGCGAGGTAAGCGAGTCGGAGCTTCGGAGAACACGGATTGGTTTTTTTGAAGATGATGGACTGACGCCGGTGACTGCGGAGACGCGTTCAGCAGTGCGTGCGGCGGCGGCGGCATTGCGCGATGCGGGATTTTGCGTGGAGCCGTTCCGGCCGCGAACGCTGGAGCCGTTGCGCAAGCTGTGGTGGACGTTCTTTGTGCAGTGCGGAGCGATGTTCTATGAGCCTGAGGTTCGCAGCGGGCCGCGAAAAGCTGAGTCCGATCTTTCGCGAGTTTCTGGAGATTGCGGAGAGGACGGGTCCGCTGACCGCGACGGAGCTGCTGAATGCGTGGGCGGAGATGGATCTGCTGCGCGCGAAGACGCTGGAAGAGATGCGGGAGTTTCCGGTGCTGCTGTGCCCGGTGGCGAGCGTGCCGGCGTGGAAGCATGGCGAGCGGAATTGGACGATCGACGGGCAGACGGTGGAGTATCTGGACGCGGTGCGGTACACGCAGTGGTTCAACACGCTGGGCGCGCCGGCGGCGGTGGTTCCGGTGGGTCGTTCGCCGGAGGGGTTGCCGATCGGGGTGCAGATTGCGGCGCGGCCATTTGAAGATGAGGTGGTGCTGGGGGTTGCGGCGGTTGTGGATGCGGCGTTTGGCTATCGAGCGCCGGAGATGTGCCGAGAACTGCCGTTAGCTCGTGATCGAGCCGGCTGCATTGCTATCATGCTCCTACAAGCAAAGCTTGGCAGGGCACTCTTTCGTGCGGCGATTTGCGTGCGAGACAGCCGTTTCTTCTTGCAAAAGTGATCGAAGTTCTGTGGGTGATCGATCACGCGAACCACGGATCGTATTGCGACCCTGTCGAGTTGGGCAGCGGATCCGTTTGCGATGCAGTCAAGTTTATCCGTCACAGACAAGTGATCCTGCTCACATTTAGAACCAGAGTGGCGGGTGCGGTAAGTTGCTGATTCTGCACCTCAACCTTTGGATGGAGGCGAGGAGTGTACCGCGGGCGGTACTCTGACGCTTCCCCGGATCGGAGCGCAGCGGGTGCGCGCAAGTTGGCAGGAACGTTTTGCCGAGGCCAGTGATGTTCTGAAGAGCGACAAACACCAGCAGACAGTTGTGCGGGTGTTGGATCTCGAAATTGGTGGCCGCGACTTCATCACCATGGCCGGGCCGTGTTCGGTTGAGACCGAGCACCAGCTTCTCTCCACAGCTCATCATGTGCGGCAGGGTGGCGCGCGGATTCTTCGTGGCGGCGCCTTCAAACCGCGCAGTTCTCCCTATGCATTTCAAGGTCATGGCCTAGCCGGGCTGAAGATGCTCGCGCAAGGCGCGCGCGGAGACCGGTCTTGCGATCGTCACCGAAGTGATGAGCGAAGACGATGTGCCGCTGGTGGCCGAGTACGCGGACATTCTGCAGATCGGCTCGCGCAGCATGGAGAACTACACGCTGCTGGAGGCGGCGGCGAAGTCGGGCAGGCCGATTCTGCTGAAGCGCGGCATGATGGCCACGGTCGGCGATCTGCTGAAGTCGGCGCAGATTGTGCTGGATAACGGCAATCCCAATGTGATTCTGTGCGAGCGCGGCATCCGCACGTTTGATACAACGCTGCGCAACACATTTGATGTGGCGGCGATTGCGCTGCTGAAGCAGATTTCGCATCTGCCGGTGATTGCAGATCCGAGCCATGCGTGCGGACATCGCGAACTGGTTCCGGCGCTGGCGCGGATTGGTGTGGCGGCGGGCGCAGATGGGCTGATCGTCGAGGTGCACCCGACATCCGGAGAAGGCGTGGAGCGATGGCGAGCAGTCGCTGGACTTTGCGGAGTTCGACGAGATGATGGCGTCGCTCGAGCCGTATATCGCGTTGCGCGGAGCGACGGTGCCTGCCCGGACCCTGGAGACAGTTGGATGAAGGTTGGTTTCAGAGTGGCCGGGGCTGCGATCTGCGGCATATTGCTGATCGCGATGTGTGGGTTCGCACCGTCCATCTCACAATCCGATCGGGTCGGACGTGATCGTGACTGCGGCGCCGGTGTATGAGCCGCTGGCCGGCGTTGCGCGGTGGGGAGCGCTTCCCGAAGGGCGCGCAATTGCTGCTGATTCACGACGGCAAGGCGGAGCCGCTGGTGCCGGAGTTTGCGGCGAGCGCGGATGCGAGTGTTTCGTTCGATGGCGGCAGTGTGTTGTTTGCGGGGAAGAAGGCGGCAGGCGATGCGTGGCAGATTTGGGAACTGACGCTCAGCGATCGCAAGGTGCGGCAGGTTACATCGGGCTCGGTCGATGCGATTCGGCCGTTGTATCTGCCGGGATGGCGGCTGGTGTATGCGCTGCGCACGCCGCAGGGATTTCAATTGCAGTCGGCGCGGCTGATGGAGTCGAAGGCGTTTGAAGAGATTGAGGGCACCGGGGCGCGGGCAAGTTTTCCGCTGACGTATATGGGTGCGAGTGCGGTGCCTGCGGATGTGCTGGCGGACGGGCGCATTTTGTTTGAGGCGGGATTTCCGCTGGGCGAAGGCGCGACGCCGGAGATGTTCCTGGTCTATTCGGATGGATCGGGAGTGGAGTCTTACCGCTGCGATCATCCGGCGAATGCCGCGGGGCGCGGTGGGGTGGAAAGCAACTGAAGTCGGGCGATGTGGTGTTCACGCATGGCGCGTCGCTGGCGCGGTTCACTTCGCCGCTGGCGCATGAGGAGCGGGTGACGGCGCCGCGCGGAGAATATGCAGGCGCGATTGCGGAGACGAGCTTCGGGCGACTGGCTGGTGAGCGCGCGCGACTCGGCGAATGCGAAGTTATGCGCTGAAGCTGTGGAAGCCGGGTGCCGCAGCGATGCAGACGGTGCTCGCGAAGAGCGGTGAGGATCTTGTCGAGCCGGTGGTGGTGGCTGCGCACGAACGGCCGAAGCGGCATCCTTCCGCGCTGCATGACTGGGACTATGCGAATTTGCTGGCGCTGGATGCGCGGGTTTCGCGCGATGGCGCGCTGAAGGGCGTGCCGGCAACGGTGCGGCTGGAGACGCAGGACGCGGACGGGCACGCGGTGGCGATGGGCACGGCGCCGGTTGAAGCAGGATGGATCGTTTTTTGTGAAGGCGCCGGCGGATCGGGCGATTCGGTTTGTGCTGCTGGATGCGAAGGGCGCTGTTCTGCGGCAGGAGCACGGATGGTTCTGGATTCGGCGCGGCGAGCAGCGGATTTGCGTGGGATGCCATGCGGGGCCGGAGCGTGCGGCGGAGAATCGCGTGCCGGCAGTTCTGCTGCGCACCACGACGCCCGTGGATCTGACCGGCGCGGCGCAGACATTGCAGCGGGGAGGCAACTGAGTGTCATACCGCACTTTTCTTCTTTTGTTGAGCACGGCCTCCATTGCGGTGGCGCAGACGCCCAGCGCGCCTCCTGCCGCCTTGGCGGTAGCTGGCCGCGATCGGGCACGGGCGCTAAGTCGACGATTCGCTTTGAAGATGCGAGTGCGAAGGCGGGGATCAACTTCACGCACAGCTTTGGTTCGGCCAAGCTTGGGTCGCTGCTGGAAGGAACGGGCGCGGGGTGCGTGTGGATTGACTACAACAACTCGGCCGGCCTTCGCTCTACGTGGTGAATGGAAGGCCGCTCGATGACTCGATGCATCCTTATCCGCTGAAAGACAAGCCGGCTCCTCCGCCGCACAATCATCTTTATCGCAATGACGGCGACGGGCACTTTACGGATGTGACGGAGCAGGCCGGGCTCGATCCGGATATGTATGCGGTGGCGGTGACGGCGGCGGACTACGACAACGATGGCTTTGTCGATCTGCTGGTGACGGGCTACGGCAAGACGATTCTGTATCACAACGACGGCAACGGCCACTTCACCGATGTGACGGCAAAGGCCGGCATCAAGGTCGATGGGTGGGCGATCAGTTCGACGTGGCTTGACTACGACAAGGATGGATGCGTCGATCTGTTTGTCGGTCGCTATGTGAAGTTCGATCCGAAGTATCGCGCGTTTTACGCTGCGGACAACTATCCGGGGCCGCTGGACTACGAGGGCGAGACGAACAAGCTGTTTCACAACAACTGCGACGGGACGTTTACCGATGTGACGGAGAAGTCGGGCATCGGCGCGTTTGTGGGCCGGACGATGGGCGTGACGGCGGCGGACTTCGACAACGATGGATGGGACGACATCTACGTTGCCAATGACCGCACGGAAAATTTTCTCTTCCACAACAAGCATGACGGGACCTTTGAAGAAGTTGGGAACGATACGGGCACGGCGTTTGGGCAGAACGGCGAATCGACTTCGTCGATGGGGCCGGTGTTTGCGGATCTCGAAGGGCGCGGGGTTCTGGACCTGTGGGTGACGGACGGGCACTACAACCGGCTGCTGCGCAACAGCGGGAAGCAGGCATTTGAAGACATTGGCGCGTCGAATGGCGTGTCGCAGACGAATGCGCAGTATGTGAGTTGGGGGACGGGCGTCTACGACTTCGACAACGATGGCTACCCGGACATTCTGATCTTTCATGGCGGGCTGATTCACCTGATCCCGCAGGAGCACACGTTGTTTCGCGGGCTCGGCAACGGGCGGTTCGCGGATGTTTCACGCGAGCGCCGGCTCGGTGCTGAGCGAGCGCACGGTGGCGCGCGGCGCGTGCTTTGCCGACTACGACAACGACGGCAAGGTCGATGCGTTCCTGGTGAATCTCGGCGCGAAGGGAACGCTGGTTCACAACGTCTCGACGAATACCGGACATTGGGTCGCGATCAAGCTCGTGGGAACGAAGAGCAATCGCGATGGCATCGGCGCGCGAGTCGAGGTGTATGCAGGCGACAGGCGATGGACGGCGGAGCGGGTGGCGGGATCGGGATATCTCTCGCAGGATGATGGGCGGCTGCACTTCGGGCTGGGCGCGGCGACGGCGATCGACAAGATTGTGGTGAAGTGGCCGAGCGGACGCGAGCAAACGCTGGAAAAGCAGGACGTGGATCGCGTGCTGACGGTCGAGGAACCGAAGTGAATCGGCGCAAGCACAATGCGGCGGGGGCGGTGAGCGCCCTGGCCGCAGTGTGTGCGGTTGCGCTGGGTGTGTGCGCGTGGAGCGGGCGAACGGCCCGCGCTTCCGTGGCGACCGGACGAACCGGCGAACGGCTGGAGTATGCGTCGCCGGTGGAGATGTTGTTTTCGCCGGATGGAGCGCGGCTTTATGTGCTGTGCCAGGAGAGCGCGCAGGTGCGGGTGCTGGATGCGAAGAGCTACGCGACTGATCAAGAACATCGCGGTCGGAGCAGTGCCGCGCGGATTCTCGCTTTCGCCGAAGGGCGATCGGCTGTTTGTCGCGAATTCGTGGGATGACACGATCTCGGTGATCGACACGAAGACGCTGGAGGTTGCGGCAACGTGGCCGGTGGGCGCGGAGCCTTCGAGCGTGGTAGAGGATCGCGCAGGCAAGCACCTGTTTGTGGCGAACCGCATCTCGAACGACGTGGCGGTGCTGGATGCGCAGACCGGCGCAGAGGAGAAGCGGCTGGCAGCGGGACGCGGCGCAAGCTACATCACGGCTTCGCCGGATGGAAGCCGACTCTATGTGACGCATGTGTATCCGAATGCGACGCCGCATCGGACGGCGCCGGCATCGGAGATCACGGTGATTGATGCGGCACGCGCCGTGGTCGCGGACCGCATCCCGCTGCCCTATATCGCGCACGGCTTTCATGTGGCGTTTTCGGCGGATGGACGGCTGGGCGTGGCGGCGACTATGCATCCGAAGAACCTGGTGCCCCTGGCGCATCTGGAGCACGGCGGGGCATTCGCGGACACGCTGACGCTGTTTGGCGCGGACGTGGGCAAGCCGGTTGAAGTTCCGCTGGACGAGCTGGAGCGCTATGCGGTGCGGCCGTTCGGCATTGGCGATTACGCCGGACAAGTCGCGGATGTTCGTTACCTGCGGCGGCTCGGAGATGGTCACGGTCGTCGATGTTCCGCGGCTGCATCAGGTATGCGCGCGCGCATCCAGGGTCGAACGCGCAGGATCTGTCGGCGAGCGCGAATTATGTGGTGGCGCGGATTGCGGTGGGGCATGATCCGCGGGGCGTGGCGCTGACGCAGGATGGAACGAAGCTGCTCGTGGCGAATCGCCTGGAAGACACGATCAGCGTGATCGACACGAAGACCGATCGCGTGGTATCGACGATTGCTCTGGCCGGACCGAAGCAGATGTCGGTTCTGCGGCATGGCGAGCAGACGTTCTATACGGCGCGCTATTCGTTTCAGGGACAGATCGGGTGCGCGAATTGCCACATCGATTCGACCTTCGATGGACTGCAGTGGGACCTGGAGCCGGACGGATTTGGCCGCGACATTGTCGACAACCGGCCGATCGAAGACGTGAAGGATACGGAGCCGTTCAAGTGGAATGGCGGGAATCCAAACCTGCCGACGGAGTGTGGACCGCGGACGGAGAAGTACTTCTGGCGCGCGGAGAACTACGACGACCTGACGCTGACGGACCTGGTGGTGTATGTGCGCAGTTTGCCTGCCGCGGCCGAATCGCTGGCGGTTGCCGGGCGGTGAACTGACGGCAGCGCAGGAGCGGGGCCAGGCAGTTATTCGAGCGCGAGAGGGACAAGTTCGGCAATCCGATCCCGGAGACGAATCGCTGCGTGTTATTGCCACAGCGGCCCGAAGGGAACAAATCAGAAGTCCTTCGACGTGGGCACGAAGAAGTCGACCGACAACACGGGCCTGCTGGATACGCCGCAGTTGACGAATATCGCCATTACAGCGCCGTATCTGCATGACGGCTCTGCGGCAACGCTGGAGCAGATCTGGACGGTCTTCAACCCCGCAGGACAAGCATGGCCGGACCAACGACCTGACCAAAGATGAGCTCAACGATCTGATTGAGTACCTGAGGACGCGATGAAAGCAATTGTCACAACTTGCATTATTGATGGCGATGCTGCTGGGAGTGCCGGCGGGAGTTGCGGCGCAGGCGAATGCTGCGGCTCCAGCAGTTCACAAAGCTGCGAGCTCCGTTGCGAAAGCGTCGGTTCCCGCGATGCCGCGCTTCCGGTTTGAGAACTTCACCACGGCGAATGGTCTGCCGGACGATCATGTGTTCAGCGTGCTGGTGGATGGGGATCGCGATCTGGGCGGGCACCGAGAACGGGCTGGGACTTTACGAGAACCAGCAAGTGGAAGACATTCACGACCAAGGACGGGCTGGCGCATCGCGCAGTGCTTTCGCTGGCGCTCGACAAGCGCACGGGCGATGTGTGGGCCGGGACGATGGGCGGGTTGAGCCGCATCTCCGGCGGGCGCATCGACACCTTCACGCAGTTGAATTCGGGACTGAGCAACGACGTGGTGTACGGCGTTTCCGTGGAAGGCGAGAACGTGTGGGTGGCGACGGCTGCGGGCGGCTGCAAGCTCGATCTGCACACCGGCGCAGTGGTCGCTCTACAACGAACGCAACACGCCGATGGTCGAGATCTGGGTGTATGGCGTCGCTGCCACGCCGACCAAGGTGTACTACGCGGTGTGGGGCAGCGGGGTGCTGGAGTACGACCAGAAGACGAAGCTGTGGGACAAGTACGACGATCCCGACGGCGAGAACGGAGATGGTGCTGTTCAAGGATCAGGGGTTGATCCACGAGATTACGACGTCGGTCAGTTATGTGGACAATATTCTGTGGGTGGCTACGTACTTTGGCGACAGCCGGTACGACGGCCGCTACTGGCATAACTTTCTTGACCAAAGACAGCGGGCTTCCCTCGAACTTTACCAATGTCGTGAAAGGCGTGGACGCCAAACGTGCGTGGTTTGGCACCGACAAGGGGCTTGCCTACTACGACGGCGTCGAACTGGGCTGTCTACCGTCCGTCTCTTACTACAGGGCAAGCCGGAGATGACGGTGCGCGATGCGAAAGGGAAGGTTTCGTCAGTCGCTGTGACGCACGGCGCCGGCGCACAACTATGTTCTGGGAATTGATTTTCAGGGCAGCGACATCTGGGTTGCCACTGCCAAGGGTTTAAGTCACGGGATTCATCAGCCATAAAAGGAGCCATAAAACATGATTGCTTTTTCAGAAATTCTGGAGACCATCGCGCACGCACCGATCAAAAAGCGCGCCATGACCAACCATGGCGTGCTCAACGAAGCCTATGCCTATGCCAAGCCGAGTTCGTTTTCGCGGGGCATGCGGATCGATCTGAACGGACTGACGATCCTGCTGATTTCGGGCACGGCATCGATCGACGAGAACGGCGTGAGCGTACATATCGGCGATTTTCGCGCGCAGATGAAGCGCACGTTCGACAACATCACCGGCCTGCTGGAGAGCGAAGGCTGCACGTGGCACGACATTGTGCGCACCAGTTGCTACCTGCGCGACATCGATCGCGACTATGACGCATTCAACGAGGAGCGCACCGCGTTCTTCAAGGAGCAGGGGCTCGATCCGCTGCCGGCGTCGACGGGCATCCAGGCGCATCTGTGCCGGCCGGAATTGCTGATTGAGATTGAAGCGATCGCGATGTTCCGCACGGAGAAGACGGCCAAGTAAGGAGCAGTGCGATGAGTAAGGCATGGTTGATGATGGCGGCCTGTGCGTTGGCCGCCGGCACAACGGCGAGTTTGTCGGGACAGGAATCAGCGAAAGTCAGCAGCACTTGTGAGTGCGGAGCGCATCCGCCGGGACCGCCGAAGGATCGGGTCGTTGCGCCGTATGCGGGCGAGCCGAGCGACCTGAGTCCCTATTCGAAATTCGCAGCGCCTTACGACTTGAACTACATCCATCCGAATATCTATACCGGCGCCGGGCGCGACATTCCGGAGCCGAAGGACCTGACGCGAGGTGCGCATCGGGTTTTTCGGGCCCATCGAGCACAGTCCGGAGCAGGTGTTCGGACTGCGCATGCTGCATGGCGCGCAACTGGCCGTGGAAGAGGCGAATGCGCGCGGCGGCTACGGCGGCAAGCCCTTCAAGCTGATGCTGCATAACGACTACGACAACTGGCAGGCCAAGGCGGTCTACGGCGAAGACCGCGCCGACCGATCCGACCATCTGGGGCTCGGCTTCGAACGAAGTCGTGAAGATGATCTACGACGATCAGGACTGGGCGATCTTCGGCTCCATCAGTTCCGAGTCGACGCACATTGCACTGCGCGTTGCGCTGAAGGCCGAGATTCCGATCGTCAACTCGGCGTCGACCGATCCCACGATTCCGGAGACCTACATTCCCTGGTACTTCACCGATCTGCAGGACGATCGCGTGCAGGGACTAACGCTGGCGCGGCACATCTATACAGAGCTTGGCCTGAAGCGCGTTGCGCTGCTGCGCGTGAACAGCCGCTATGGGCGGTTTGGCGTGCTGAAGTTTCGCGATGCTTCGCGGCGTCTTGGGCATCCGGTGGTGATCGAGCAGAAGTTTCTGCCCGGGCGATACGGACTTTACGCGGGCGCTGAAGATCATCCAGTCGTCGCGCGCCGATGCGATTGTGCTGTGGGCGGATGAGATTCCGGCGGCCAACATTCTGAAGCAAATGAGCGCGCTGGGAATGAAGCAGCGCGTGTTTGGCTCGTATCGCACGCTGGGGCCGGAGTTGCTGGCTGAAGCCGGCGACTGCGGCGGAGGGATTCGAGGCGGTATTTCCTTATGACCCGACGCGCAACGATCCGAAGTGGCTCGATTTCAATCGAGCGTTTGAGGCGCGGTTTCACGAGAAGCCGGAGCAGTTTGCTTCGCTGGCTTACGACGCGATGAACGCGCTGCTCGACTCCATCTGCAAGGCGGGCTTGAATCGCGCGCGCATTCACGATGCGCTGGCGGACATTGAAGAGTATGACGGCGTGACCGGGCACATGATCTTCGATCCGAACCAGAAAAACGTGGCGCCATGTACCTGGGCACGGTGCACGTCGGGGCGATCTCGTATCGCGTGGCGACGATGGCACCTGCGGTGCGGCCAACTCCGCTTGCGCGGATGGAGGGTATGAGGTCGCCGGGACAATCGAACGCACCTTATGCGCGTGTTGGCGAGGATGGCGTGGACTATGCGGGACCGCATCGGCCGAATGTGCCGGCGGGCTCGCTGAAGGTTGTGCTGTTCGGACCGCATGCGGATGTGGTGGCGCAATCGGCGGAGATGCAGGCGCAGCTTCGCGGCGCAATTGGTCCAGGGACAGGTGGACGCTGCTGCCCGTCGCGAGCGATCAGAACTGGGGCGCGGCTTCAACGCAGTTGGTGCAGCGCGCTGATGGACGAGCATGCGCTGGCGATTATGGCGCTGGATCGGGACGCGGCGCATCTGTCTGAGCAACTTGCGCTGAAGGCGTTTGTGCCGGTGGTGGCGCTGAGCGAGGACAAGATGCTGACGTCGACCAATGTGCCCTGGATTTTCCGGCTGCCGGCCGCGACGACGCCTGCGGCGGCGCTGCGGCTGATTCAATCGGCTGCGGAGCAGAGTGGCGCGAACCCTGAGAGGCTTCGGGACGTGCTGGCGTCGGGACAAAGCATCGATGGGGTCGCGTTTCTGTCGACGGGCGAGCCGAAGAGTCGAATAGCAATCGCGGAGCCGAATTCATCGAGCCGGCAAAAATGAGGGGCAGCCCGATGGGACTGCCCCTTTTGTTGTGCGTGAGAAGCTCGCGGGTTAGGGGAGGTAGTAGCGGAACGAGGTCCAGAACATGTTGTCGATGCCCTTTGCCTGGATGCCACCCACGCCGGACCAACCGAACGCTCTCAGCGTAACCGTACTGGATGCTCTGACGCAGCCGGCCATGTTCGCCGCGGTAGATGTCATACCAGTAGCCGCCGGTGATCTCCTGCACGTCGCGGGTCTGGGCGCCGCAGGAGCCGCCGGGATAGTAGCCTGTGGACGCCGCCGTTGAAGCCGGGATTGGTGTTGGTGATGCAGCCCGAGTTGCTGGTCAGCCGCGAACCGTAGCCCACTGCCGCATTGCGAGGGCGCGCCCCAGTGCCCGCCCCATGTGCCGCCGGCTGCGAAGTTGCAGCCGTTGGCTTCGCGGTGCACTGTGCAGCTGAGGTGAACCCGGTTGGGCAGAATGTTGCCGTGGGGCCGCCGAGCGTGGTCGTCAACGCGCTTGACCAATCGTCGCGGCTGGCGTAGTCGCCGCCGTAATTGACGTAGATCACCAGGCGGGGAGTCGGGTTGATCTCAAGCGTCCCGAGGCCGGAGAAGTTGTGGATCGGAGAGAGCCCGCCCCAGCTGCTCGGCTGTTACGTCGGCAAGGGTTGAATTTCCGTAGCGGCCCAGGCCCGGTCCGTACATGCCCTTAACGCCGAACGATGACTTTGTTGTTTGCGAAGGGAATGCGGAAGCTGCCTGCCACCGCCGCCCATGATGATGCTGTTGGTGAATGCGCCGGCGGTAGTCGATGAGCGGAGCAACAGCTGGCTCCGGTCACGATGTCCTTCTGGCCACCGTATTTCGTGATGTCAGTGGTGTCACCGGGATAAATCTCTTCATGAGCGAAACGGCCGATTCCGATGATCTCGTAATGGCCCCACTTGGGATCGAGCGCGAGCTTGACGATGAGGTCCGGCGCATAGTTGAACGAATAGTTTGCGATGTTGGTGTTGGCGGTGACTGTGTTGTAGACCGGAATATAGGTCGTTGTTCCGGGCACCTGCGTGTAGTTCTGGACGATAGGTTGTCGACGCGACGGTGCTGACTGCAGCGTTATAGTTGCCGCCGTTGGCGCCCGCGCTGCCAAGCACGGCGTAGGGAGTGTTGCCGGCGAGCGAGGCGGTGTAGAGAATCTGCGGATTCTCAGCCGCGACGCCAAAGGCGGCCCACTTGCCCGTCTTGGTTACGCGGAAGCCGTACTGACGCGTCCAGACGAAGCCCACATTGTAGTTCGGGTCTATGGTCTGCGGAGTCATGATGTCGCCGGAGAGGTTGGAGAGGCCTTTCTTGTCTTCGGTCGCCAGTGACCACATCTGGCCGCCGGTGAATGCCCAGTGATTGTTGCGTCTCGGCCTGTGCCCAGAGCACGCGCTGACGCAGCACATAGCTGTTGGACTGGTTGTTGTTGGACGAGATGCCGGTGCCCAGCCAGTCAGCCTCGTAGTAGCCGCGCAGCGTACCCCAGTCGGTCTTGCCTTCGGCCATCAGGGCCACGCGCGACTGACGAGCGCCGCCGTAGAACTCGCTGAGCGAGTAGGCGTCTGCGTGTTCATAGGGGATGGCGTTGAAGGCGGTCGGAATATCGCCGCCGGTGGCCTTGGAACGCCACACTGTTTCACCCGCCAGATAGCCGCCCGGCGTGAATGGTGATTCCCTTGTAGTGAAGAGCTGTCGGGATTGTTGATCGCTTTCTTGATCGCCGCTGTCTCGTCAGAGACAGTGGTTGCAAGCGAGACGTGGCGTTGGCCTTCAGGTCGGTGACCGTGCTCTGCAGTGTCGATGACGGCGGCGGCATTCTCGGTTGTTGCCTGCTGCTGAGCGGTTGCGTCCGCTTCGGCCTTTTGCTGCGGCGGCCTGGGCGTCCGCAGCGGTCTGCTGCGCCTGCTTCAACTGCGCATCCTTGGTTGCCAGATCGGATTTCAGACCATCGATCTGGCCCTGGAATTCCTGGCGGAGAGCGTTGATCTGGTCTTCGACGGTGGGTTTGGGTGGCTGCTTCTTGGTTGCGTGTTTTTTCGCGGGCGCAGGGGGATCACCGGCGTAAGCATTCGAACCAACGAGACTGGCTGCCAGAATTGCAGCGGCAACCATTTTCATTTGGGATTTCATTGGGCGTCTTTTTCCTCTCAGATCAGGTTGAATCGTGCGGGCGCCTGTGTGTCCCTGGCGCCCGTTTGGTGGATCACCGCACATAGCACTGAAGATGAAGCCATGGAGATCAATGTGAAATGCATGCAGACGAGGAAGTCGCGCAGAAAGAGCAGGAGATACAGACGTGGCTTTCCTCGTTGCGTCTGTATCTCACACTCGCAGATTTTGATGAATATTTGACTAATTCACATACTTTTAACAAGTGATAAGTGGCGCAGTCCTGTCGTTTGTTAAAGGACGATTAATTTAACGACTCTGTTCATATATTGGAACGGCAAACAAAGAAGTTAGCGCATGCTCGCAGTGCGCAGCATGTTCGGCGCGATGCAGCGGTTCCTGTGCTGTCGCAGCATTCAGTGCGCGGCGCTTTGCATCTTTGCCGGCACTTAGCAGGTTGGCAAGGATGCGATAGGCTCCGGGCACTAACTCGGGTAACTGGCGATAGAGAGCGTAGGCGACATAGATATAGGTTCCCTTGCCGGGATGAGTCACGAGCAATCCGCCGCGCTGCGGATCCTGGCCCGGGTCGGCGGTCTCGGTGAGCGCGGTGTAGCCGGGATCCCAGGAATCGAGGAAGGAGTGGCCGCGCTCCTCGACCCAGCCGTCGAAGTCGGCGGTGGTGATCTTGTTGGGGAAATTCAGCAGCGGGTTGGAGGGATCGAGCAGCTTGACGGCGGCCTGCTCATCGACGACGCGCTCGGGCAGGCGGCCGCCCATGGAGAGCGGCAGCGGGGCGGGGAAGTTGCTGCTCTGATACTGGACGACGAGCGTGCCGCCGTTGCGGACAAAGTCTTCGAGGCGGGGCTGGACCTTGGCAAGTTCGGGACGCACGGAGTAGGCGCGAATGCCGATGACGATGACGTTGTAAGAGCTGAGAGTCGCCGGAAACGAGCTCTGCGCCGGAGAGCAGTTGCGGCGTGATGCCCATGCCTTCCATGGCCTCGGGAACGAGATCGCCGGGGCCCATGACGTAGCCGATGCGGAGGCCGGGAGCGAGCTTGACGTCGATCTTGCGGGTCTGGAGTTCGGCGGGCGCGTATTGGTTGTAGGGGCGAAGGCCGGGATAGCCGACGCTGTGCCAGCCGGATTCGTAGGTGCGTCCGCCGGACTGCGCGACGGCCTTGATGGAATAGGCGCCGGTTTGCGCGGCGGCGGGGGTGACGGAGAAGAGGATGGGATCGGTGTCGCCTGCGGCCTTGCGATGGAACTCGCGCCTGAGCGGGATCGGAGCGCCAGCCGTCGGGAAGTTTGAGCGCGACGGTGCCGTCGGCTGCGGCCTGCGTGTGGACGGTGACGCGGACGGGAAGCGCGCTGCCATCGAGCGGAAGGATGCGGGCCTGCGGATCGACGCTGACGCCGATGGCGGGGGTGACGACGAGGGGCTCGTAGAAGCCGCCGGGGCCGGTGACGCGCTGGAGGGTCTGCACCACCTCGCCGAGGCGGATGGGCAGGCCGTCGAAGGTGAACTCGGCCCACGCATCGAGCGGGTAGGGAGCGAAGGAGCGCTCGCGCCACTGCGGATTGGCGATGTCGTAGTAGGGCTGCTCGATGTTGGGGCGGGTGAAGAAGGGCGCGGTGGGCGCGGCGTTGTCGGCGGCGTGGACGGTGAAGACGGGATCGGCGACGGGCGCGGTTGGATCGATGGCGCCGCTGATTGCTGCTCTTCCATTCGTCGCCGGTGCGGCTCTGGAGCCAGACCTTCTCAAGACGTGTGGCGTTTGTGGCCTGCGATGCGTGGACGTGGACGCGGAACTCTTCGCCGGGAGAGACGCTGGTGGGAGCTTCATCGGCTGCGGCGCCGCGGAAGCCGCGCGGTCTGCGCGTGGGCTTCGTTGGTGCGGAAGGCGATGAGATCGAGGCCGAGTGCGTCTGGCCAGGGCGGATTGGAACTGGTTGATCTTGGCGTCGAGTTCGAAGAAGGAGGCCGGCTTTGACTTGCGGCGTCGAGATTGCTGGCGGCGACCTTCTCGCGAAGATGCGAGTGTCTGGCGATAGATGGGCGCGAGTGCTGAGCGACTGGAAGGCCCGAGTTGCAGGGGCACTTCGACTCGAGTTGGCTGAGGCGAGTAGTCGATCTGCTTGCAGGTCCGTGACAAGCCATTCGGGCGCAGGCGCCTTCACCAGATGGGCGAGGCCGGAGATGCTGGTGTCGATATTGACGTGTTGTTGTGAAAGAGGCATCGTCATCGCTGTGAGTCTGGCTGATGGATGCGGCGCGGCGACGGGCGCGACGGCCCAGAGGTGATAGCTGGCGGTGGCGGGGCCGCTGAGGGAGGGGTTGGCGCCGCCGTTCTGCGACTTCTGTTCGCCCCAGCCTTCGCGCGCGATCTGCGCGTAGCTGCGGCCGAGAGTGAGATCGAGAGTGCCGACGGGAAGCGTGACGTCGGTCGATGGAACGGTGGTGATCGATCTCGCCGGTGACGTAGTTTTTGAATTTGGCGGGCGCCCACTTGCCGGTGGCGTAGTCGAACATGCCTTTGTCAGTGACAGGGGCGAAGGGCGTCATGGAGTAGACGGCGAGCGGCTGCCAGGGCTGGAGGCCGAGTCCGCCTTCGGAGACGGGCTTGAGCTGCTCGGGAAAGACGTTGGGATCGGCGGCGGCTTTGAAGACTTCCTGCGCGATTTCGCCGGAGACCTGGTGCTGGCCGTGGCCGTCGGTGATGCCGCCGATGAAGGTGGAGACGATGACCTGCGGGCGCTCGCGTGCGGACGGCGAGCACGGCGTCGTAGAGGACGCGGTCGTGGCCCCACTTCTGGAAGGACTCTTCCTGCGTCTTGGAGAAGCCGAAGTCGACTTCGGTGCCCCAGAGTTGCTTGGCGCCGTAGTACTGGTCGGCGTTGAGGAGTTCGTTGGTGCGGAGGATGCCGAGGGCGTCGTAGAGTTCGCCGGACATGGCGTTCTGGCCGCCTTCGCCGCGGGTGAGCGTGAAGAGCGTGGCGCGGACGCCCAGGCCGCGCGAGAGATAGGTGAGCAGGGCGCCGTCTTCGTCGTCGGGGTGGGCGACGATCATCATCAGGCTGGCGGTGGTGCCGAGCTGCTTTAGAGTCTGCTCGAGCTTTGCTTCGCCGCGGTCTTCAGGGAGCGGGAGCGCGACGAGATGCGGCTCGGATGGCAGGCAACTGCGCGGAGTGGCCGCGGACTGCGCGGGCAGTTGCGGCGCGAAGGCGAGTGCGAGGAAGACCGCTGAGATCGAGGCTGCGAGGGCGAGCGTTGGCGTGTGTGCGATGTGCTCCCTGGGAAAAGAACATGGTTGTCGTCAGTGTACAATCCGGTGAGCGGAATATCGTTAGAAGCTGCGCACAGAGCATGAGATGAAGCTCGCAAATCCCTCAGGGGCTAAAGCCTCGATAGAATTCGTTGCGTTGAAGGGCATGCTCGAACTGCGAGTGCCAGTCATGTCGGCGGCTGAAGGAACTCTGGCGTATTCGGCAGATCTGAAGATTCCCGCGGCTAAAGCCCATGATTCTATGATCCGATTCGTGCGCGCTAAGCCCGTACGCTCCCTCCGAGAATGCAACGACACATGGAACTCCGCTGGCCGCGTGTCGAGGCGCTGACGGATTGATCAGCCCCGCATTCATCTGCGACGCTTGAGCGGCGCATCGGGCTGCGGTCGGCGGTGCTGTTCAACATGCTGGAGATGATCGGCGTGGGGCCGTTCATCACGCTGCCGCTGGTGATTGCGGCGGCGGGCTACAAGCTGAGCGTGTGGGCGTGGCTGCTGGGCGCGGCGATTGCGGTGATGGATGGGCTGGTGTGGGCGGAACTGGGCGCGGCGTTTCCGCAGGCGGGCGGTTCGTATGCATTTCTGCGCGAGATCTACGGCCCGAAGGGCGCGGGAAACTGGCTGAGCTTTCTGTATGTGTGGCAGCTGAGTTTTTCAGCGCCGCTTTCGATTGCGTCGGGGTGCATCGGGCTGTCGAGTTTTCTGGCGTGGTTCTGGCCGGGGCTGGAGACGGCTCCGATTGCGGCGCTGCCTGCGCTGCACTATGCGAATTTTGCGGCGGCGGCGGCGTGTTTGCTGGTGACGGCGCTGCTGTATCGGAATCTGAGTTCGGTGACGCGGCTGGCGTGGGTGCTGTTTGCGGGCGTGATGGCGGCGATGGCGGGCGTGATTGCGTCGGGGTTTGCGCATGCGGCGGCGACGGGCGGATGGCACATGCCGGCTTCGCCGGCGCAGTCGGCGGCGGTGGCGATTGGCGGGCTGGCGCAGGCGACGCTGATTGCGACGTACGACTACTGGGGCTACTACAACATCACGTTTCTGGGCAGCGAAGTGAAGGCAGCCGGAGAAGACGATTCCGCGGGCGATTCTGCTGTCGGTGCTGTTTGTGACGGCGTTCTATGTCGTGATGAATCTGTCGGCGCTGCCTTCGATGCGCGATGCCGCGACGCATGTGAAGGAGAGCGCAATCGTGCGCGTGCAACTTGTGGCGGAGATTGCGCGGTCGGCGTTTGGGCAGTGGGCGGGCTACACGGTGGCGGCGCTGGTGATGTGGACGGCGTTTGCATCGGTGTTTTCGTTGCTGCTGGGTTATTCGCGCGTGCCGTTTGCGGCGGCGCAGAGCGGGAACTATTTTCGGTTTCTGGCGGCGGTGCATCCGAAGCACGGGATTCCGCACCGGTCGCTGGTGGCGCTGGGGCTGGTGGCGACGGTGTTCTGCTTCTTCAGCCTGCAGCAGGTGATCACGATGCTGGTGGTGACGCGGATTCTGCTGCAGTTCTTTCTGCAGCATGTGGGCGTGATGCTGTTGCGGGTGCAGCGGCCGGAGCTGGAGCGGCCGTTTCGGATTCCGCTGTATCCGCTGCCGCCGTTGCTGGCGATGGCGGGGTTTGTGTTCATCCTGGTGAACCGCAGCAAGGCGCTGGGCGGGCTGGCGGTGGCCGGGGGTATTGCGGTGAGCGGAACGGTGATCTACCTGTGGCGGGCGAGAAGGCTGGGGCAGTGGCCCTTTGCCGTGGCCTAGCCCAAGACCGAGCTTTTGCGACAAATTCCATCTCGCCTCGCAGGATTTCAAGCCAACTTCAGTTTGCGCCAAGAGGCCGTAATTGCCTGCAAGGATGCGGAGGATTTTTCGCCATTAATTCAATGAGTTGCGGGAAGGTGCGTGACGTAGGGGGCTTGACATCCGCGTGAGGTGCCTGGGCGAGAAGAGGTCCACTTTTACGTGAACGCTGTTCGGCGGCCTGAACAGGCTGCAGAAAAACGACGAAGAACTGGCGAATCGCGCGGAAAGAACGTCCCTCAGGGGCTGAAGCCCTCTTGTGTTTTTGAGGCATTTACGGCACGACGGAAGTCGTGCCCTGTTGCAGACTCGAATGCGAGCGAGTTTTTCCGCAGCCTGTGAAGGCCGACTGCTCCCTCCATTCGCTGGTCGCTTCGCGTTTTGCAAATCCAGGTTTGAGAATCCAAGACCTGGGGCAGCCAGCTTTGCGGCGCCCGGCAGGGATGCTGCGGTTAGAGCGCTTGCCTGGGAAGTACAGCGGAAGTCCTAAGACTTTAGTTGACAGGAGAGCGGATCGGTCTTAGACTCCTAAGATCATAGGAGGTCGCGTGGGCGGACGTTCGACGAAGAGCGCATTGACCAAGCTGGAATTGAAGATCATGCAGGTGATATGGAAGCGCGGGAACAGCACGGTGGCGGCAGTGCAGGCGGAGGTTGAGCCGGCGCTTGCGTACACGACGGTGCAGACGGTGCTGAACATTCTGGAGCGCAAGGGGAAGCTGAATCGCGAACTCGATGGGCGGGCATATGTCTACTCGGCAAAGGTGAGCGAGGAGAAAGCGATCGGGCAGAGCCTGAGCGACATGATCGATCGCATGTTTGGCGGGTCGAGTGAAGAACTGGTGATGAGCCTTTTGAAGAGCCGGCAGATCGATGCGAAGCGGCTGGCGAAGCTGACCGCGCAATTCAGCAAAGGCAAAGGAGACACGGCATGAATAGCTTCGAGAGCGTACTCCTGTCGTATATTTTGAATTCTCTGTGGCAGGCGCCGCTGCTGTTTCTTGCGGCGTGGATAGCGGCGGGCATGCTGCGAACTGCCGGTCCGGCTGCGGAACATCGCATATGGGTTGGCGCGCTGCTGTCGCAGAGCCTGCTTCCGGCCGTTTCGGTTCTTCCCTGGCAGCGTTTTCACATTGCGTGGCCGTGGCCTGCGCACAGCGCCTCAATCGGGGACGCGCAGGTCGCCGTGCAGATGGGCCCAGGCGTTGGGTTTGCGGCGCTGCGGCTTCCGCCGGCGATGATGGCTACGCTGGCGATTGCGTACGCGGCTGTGACGGGATACTTCATTGCGCGATTTGTGTGGCGATGCGTGCGGCTTTCAGCGATGACCAGAGGGAGCGAGTTGCCAAAGCTCAGTGAGGAGGCTGCGCATTCGTGCGAGCGCTGGTCCGATCGCCTGGGAATTATGGGTCCAATCGCGGTGGTTTACTCCGATGAGATTTTTGCTCCGGTAACGATGGGTGTCGCGCAGAGACGCGTAATGCTGCCGGCGGGGATGCTGACCCAGTTACCACAAGTTGATCTCGATACGGCGATTGCGCACGAGTTCGCGCATGTGCGTCGCAATGACTTTCTGAAGAACCTGCTGTACGAGATCATGGCCCTCCCCCTGAGTTATCATCCCTGCCTTTGGTACACGCGGCAACACATCATGGAAACGCGGGAGATGGTGTGCGACGAGATGGCCGCAGGGATCTCGGGCGGCCAGGAATATGCGCAATCACTGTTAAGGCTGGCTTCGCTGCTTTTGCAGGGAAGGCCGGTGAGGGTTCCTCACGCCATCGGAGTTTTCGATGCCAACACGCTCGAAAGGAGACTCATGAAACTTACGGAGAAGAAGAAAGAAGTTGGCCGTTTGCGTGTGTGCGTCACGGTGGTGGCGTGCGTGGTGTTGGGAGTTGCAACGGCTGCCTCGGCAGTTGCGCTGCGTCTCGGCGTTGACTCACAAGCAACGACGGATAAGCCGGCAACGAAGAAACCGCACTCCATTCCACCGGAGACGATGGCGGAAAACATCATCAGCAAGGTGAATCCCAAGTATCCGCCGGAGGCCAAGAAGGCCGGCATTCAAGGGACCGTGATCCTGGATGCGGTGGTCGGCAAAACCGGGGACGTCGAGAAGCTGAATGTTGTGTCGGGGCCGAACGAACTTCAGCAGTCCTCGCTGGATGCGGTGCGGCAGTGGAAGTACAAGCCATTTTTGTTGAACGGGGATCCGATCGATGTGGAGACGACGATCAGCGTGATTTATTCGTTGGAGAAATAGGGCTAAACACACGATGAGGCACCCACTCCGATTCGCTATGCTCGCTGGCGGGATCGTTCAGGATGATCATGCTTGTTGATGGGTTCGTGCTTTCCCACCCATGCCGCGATAAGACTGCGTCATGGATGGGGCACCCGCTTTGCGACTGAGGAAACGACCGGTACGCCGGTCTCAGATGCCGGCGTACCAGGCGTATCCGGATTCGGGGGACGCAGAGCCCAGGCCTTTGCCGAATCTCTTCAGCGAGTCGGTGGCCGTGATGCGGGTAATGTATTTCACGCTCTTGTAGCCGAGTTGGCGAGGTAGGCGCAGGCGCAGCGGGCCGCCGAAGCCTACGGGGAGATCGCCGTCGTTCATGCCCATGGTGAGAAACGTCTGGGGATGCGTGGCGTCGGCCATGTCGATGCTCTCCCACCAGTCCTTGCTCGATGGAGAAATAGACGACGTAGCGCGCCTGCGGCAGGACGCCGACGGTATCAAGCACATTGACCAGCGGTGTTCCGATCCACTCGGCGATGTACGACCAGCCTTCTTCGCACACGACTTCGGTGATCTGGCTGTGAACGGGAAGAGCTTTGAGGTCGGCGAGCGAAAAGGATGTGGGATGCGCAACCATCCCGTCGACTGTCAGCTTCCAGTCGGAGAAGCCGACGGCCTGATGTCGCTTGAACGCATCGCTGGGAGGTGTTGTTTCGTTGCGGAAGGGCTTTTCGGAGATCATGCTGCGAGGAAATTCGCGGGCTAATGAATGCCTGGTGAGTATGCGCTGGGCGGCGTAGGTGAGAGATTCGCCCGGACCGAAGAATCCACCGCTGTCGGGTGGGATGAGTCCGTAGCGACGGGCGATGCGGGAAGCGGCGGCGAGACCTGCGACGCCGGCGGTAGCGGCAAGGCCTGTGGTGATGAGCTTGCGGCGAGAGATGATGCTCATGGGTGCTCCGAGGGGACGTTGGCTCGTCCGGTGATCATGGCCCGCATGCGACTCCAGAAGCCGGCGAGGGCAATCATCGCTACGTGGACGATGAGGAAGAAGACGAGGAACCCCGAGACGAAGAAATGCAGAGTGCGAGCGGACTGGCGGCCACCGAGAAGATTGACGGCGGCCGGCACGGCGGAGTCGAAGGCGGGTGAGAGCGCGAGGCCGGTCCAGATGACCAGTGGAAACAGGATGAAGATGACGACGAGATATGCGGTGCGCTGCACGACGTTGTATGTATGACTCTCTGCTGGGTCGGGGGGCGCGCGGCGCAGATATTTTGCGAAGACGCTGCGGAAGGCACTCCACTCGCGATCGGCAGGCGCGGGGAGCAAATTCTTGCGGAAGTGGCTATTGAGCAGGCTCGCGACGACGTAGACGAGCCCGGTAAGCACCAGAACCCATGCGGCTTCGAAGTGGAGATAGCGGCTCCAGCCATTCTGATCGGGCAACACGTAGTTGTAGCCGGAGGGGACCGTGTCTCTGGATGCAGGTATGGGGATTTTGAAAAGCGGCTGAGTCCCGGAGTTGCCGGTTTCGCCCCAGTAGAAGCGCGGGTGCGAGATCACGATTTCGCCGCCGGTGATGAGCAGTGCCAGAAAAGAAATGACAGTGATCCAGTGGGTTATGCGGACTAGCGCGGTGTGCCGCTGGGTGACTTGCAAGTGAGGCGAGGAATTGACAGACACGCGGGGAGGATAGCACACACGGAGTACGAAAATCTCCGGATGACAGCGGTTGTGAAGGTTCACGCTTTGCCAAGTCTCAAGGCGAGACCTGGGGCACCCGGCGGTGGGAATCGCAGCGAGCGGAACCGCGATTTATATGGTTCGGGCGAGAAGCCTGGGGCAGTGCCATCTGTGGGAACTGAACGGAGTTAGCCAAGTTAGTCGTCCTCCGCTGGTGAGCTTCGGGCGCGGAGGTGGCCGTCCTTGTCGGAAAGGAGTTGCGTGTCAGCATGCGCTTCGCGCATTAGCGAGTCAGCAAGTCAGCGTGTGGCCTGTCGGTGGTGCAGAGCTAGCTGGTCGGATGGAGATTCTTGATCCCAACCTCGACCGGCAGCCAATCTGACAGGCGCTTTGCGTTGAGTTCAGCGTCTCCGGGATTGCTGGAGAGCGACGATCTGGCGAGCGCCACGGTGATTTTTACTTTTCCCTTGATACCGTAGGCCTTGAGAAACGTCGCCAGCCCTTTATCTGCTGCATCCATGTAGTCCGCGGGAAGGGTGCCTTCCGCGCCATGGATATCGACCGGGGCCATCACCATCTGATTCATCACCGGCCCATCTTTCTTGACTCCCGAAGTGTCGAATCGCACTATCAGGCTGACTCTCTGCTCCAGCGAGTCAGGATTCGCCGTGTACTTGATGGCCGGAATGGTGACGCCCGACGGGTTCGGTTTTGCTGCCTGCGTGTCAAATGCGAGATGGTACCGAGCCCCCTGCCATTTGGGCTCAGCGGGAACTTTGGTCGCTTCGTCCTGCTGGTTTCCGCACCCCGCCAAAAGAGCCAATCCCGCGATCGCCAGTATGATGCCTTTTTTCAAGTCATCCTCCTCGTACTATTCAGACGACGCGCAAGAATATCATTTTGGCGCCTCACTGGAATGTGACCGCGAAGACTTGCCGGCACTAACGTTGGAGCACCCGGCTCCGTTCAGGATGCTGGTTGAGGGAATCGTGCTTTCCCACCCATGCCGCGATGAAATTGCGTCATGGATGGGGCACCCACTTTTTTGCGGATTGATGGGAGGAAAAGCAAGAGCAGATCCCTCACTCGTCTACCCCATGGACGCTACGTTCGGGATGACAAACGCGAATGCAGGCGCGGGAATTTGCGCTAGTTGAGGAACATGGTGCGGTAGAGGGTGTCGCGCTGGACGGGCTTGAAGCCGGCGTCGCGGATGATGCGGCGGAGTTCTTCCTCTGTGGTGCAGTTGCGGGTGCCGGCGGCTTTGACCACGTTCTCTTCGAGCATGACGGAGCCTACGTCGTTGCCGCCGAAGTGGAGGCCCAGCTCGAGGACCTTGAGGCCCTGCGTGACCCAGCTGGCCTGCACGTTTTCGATGTTGTCGAGATAGAGGCGCGCGATGGCGAGGACCTTGAGGTACTCGACGGAGGTGGCTTCTTCCCAGCCGCGGCCGCCGAGGGCGGTGTTGCCGGGCTGGAAGCTCCAGGGGATGAAGGCGGTGAATCCGCCGGTCTCTTCCTGCAGGTTGCGGACGACTTCGAAGTGGTTGATGCGCTGATCGAATGTTTCGCCGACGCCGAACATCATGGTGGCGGTGGTGCGCATGCCGAGCTGGTGGGCGGTGCGATGGACGGCTGACCCAGTCTGCGGTGCGGCATTTGAGGCGGGCTATGCGTTTGCGGACGTCGTCGTCGAGGATCTCGGCGCCGCCGCCGGGGATGGAGTCGAGGCCGGCGTCGCGGAGGCGGGCGATGGTGGTGCGCAGATCGAGGTCGCTGTATTCGGCGATGGCGAGAATTTCAGAGGCGCTGAGGCAGTGAAGCCAGATCTTCGGGAAGCGCTGCTTGATGCCGGTGAAGAGTCGCTCGAACCAGTCGATTTTCAGGTCGGGGTGAAGGCCGCCCTGCATCAGCACGCCGGTGCCGCCCATCTCCTGGGTTTCGGCGATCTTTTCGTAGATCTTTTCGAAGTCGAGGATGTAGCCCTCGTCGGAGCGGGGAATGTTCTTTCCTTCTTTGGGGAGCGGGCGGTAGAAGGCGCAGAAGGTGCAGTACTCGGTGCAGAAGTTGGTGTAGTTGATGTTGCGATCGATGATGTAGGTGACTACGCCCTCGGGGTGGAGGCGGCGACGGACGGCGTCGGCCTCGAAGCCCAGCCCGATGAGGTCAGGGGAGTTGAAATAGTCGAGGGCTTGCTGGCGGGTCAGCGACATAAGTCAAGTTTACAGGGAACAAGGGGACAGAGAACAGGGACAGGCAACGAGAGACGGGGTCAGCCTCGCTTGGATTTGCGGAAGAGGAAGAGGCCTCGTCGTTGCACGGGGTCGCGGACGGGTGCGCGAGAGGTTTGAGGCCGTGGAGATTCCGCTGAACAGGACGAACCAGTCCCAGAATGCACGGAGGGTTCCTTTTTTGGGTTCGTTGGTCATGGCTGATCTCATGGTTGAATGCGCTCCGGGTGCCTTTTCTATTAGAGTCGGCGAGATCGCTGTCATGGCTCGAAAAATGCAGGAAGGGCGGGGTTATCGGCCGGGATCTGGTTTGGGCGATCGGCTTGGGGGCCGGCTTCTTGGGTGGGCTGGAGACTGCCGAAGCTCATGAGGAAGAAGCGGAAGCCCTTGCGCAGAGAATCGAGCAGACTCATCGAGATGACCTTTCGAGGACACATCCAGATTATCGCCGCTGAGCAGTTCGGGGCGACAGCGCTTGAGGAATCAGGCCGTCCAGGTCTCCTCCGTGAGACGACCCGAGTCATCGCTGCATGCTGGACTGCCGGATTGTTCAGTGACGTCGAGGCTGATTGTCGGTGTCGGATTCGGGGGTTGGGGTGGACGGGGGCTTCGGCGGGAGGAGCCGGGCGCGGCTGAGAATATCGAGGACGGCGGGCGGCATGGGTTTGTTGGCGTTGGCCAGGAAGACGCTTACCTGCCACATTTCGTTTTCGGTGAGCTGGGTTTTGAAGGAAGGCATGCCGGTGAGGCGGATGCCGTTCTCGACCTTCCAGTAGGTTTCGCCGACCGGGTCGTCGCTGACGCCGACGACATTGGAATCGTTGTGGTGCGGTTCGAGCAGGGGTGGTGCATCGGGATACATGTGGTTGCCGATGGCTGCGGGCCTGTTGTGGAGGCCATGGCAAATGGCGCAGCGCTCGATGTAGATGCGAGCGCCAGCGGTGAGGTTGGTCTGATCGGGATCCATGCGGGTGCCGATCATCTCTTTTTGAATGCGCGCATCAAGCGGCATGTGGACGACCTGGCGCTCGTGGGGAATCGGCAGGATCGGAGACGGCCACCGGCACATTGCCATAGGTGAGAAAAGCCAGGGCAGCGAGGGGTACGAGGGCAATGCCAAAGATGAGTCCAAGCAGGAATCGCATTACTAGTTGGGGCCTCCGTCGCTTTTCATCGTATTGCATGAGCCAGGAGCCGCGGCAAAATCCTGTGTCGCGCGTCCAAAGGATGACAGCCCCGGGCACAGCCTGTTAGAGAAGATTGTCGGTTCCACCCTCCGGGCGAAGACTGTCCGCGCATCGTTGGTCCGGATGGTCGTGTCGGATTTGAGTTTCCGTCTCGGGGATAGGTGTCTCTGGTTTGCGATAATAACGGAAGGGGTGCGCTCGGCTCCGTAACGTGTTCCACCCCGCTGACGAAGATCTGTCCGTGGGGACCCGGTGGTGGAGGTAAGTCAAGACCGATGTTTTCTTTTCGCCGTTCTGTAGGTGTTCTGGCGGTTATTTCGCTTGTTTCTTTCGGTGCTCTGGCGCAGAGCACGGGTTCCAGCAGCAATCCACCGGCGCAGGATCAGACGCAGCCGCAAGCCCCTGCAGCCACGCAGAGCCAGCAAGGTCCGGCGACGGTGCAGGCGCGCATCCGGGCGCGGCGCGAAGCGCGGCGGGCGCAGGCCATTCACGACACATATGCGCATCTGTACGAGGTATTTGTCGGAGGCGGGTACCAGCGGTTTACGCCGGGTCCGAACCTGCAGCGGGCAACGATGTACTCGTGGGATGCGGCGATTAGCGCGTTACTGGAGCGAGAAGCTGGGGCTGACGTTTGAGGGCCGCGGCAACTATGGGACGGCGTTTGTGGGGCTGAACGAGACGTCGCTGACGCGGCCGGCGATCAGCTATTACGACGTGCTGGTTGGTCCGACGTACCGCTTCAGGATGAGGCCGAAGTACTCGATCGCGGGGAGCGTGAAGGGCGGCGTGGCCTTGAGCAACTTTTCGGGCGACACCAACGGGTTCGGAACGGCGGTGCTGGGGCTGTATCCGGATGGAGACAACCTACGCGATTAATGCAAGCGTGATCGGCGAGGTGAACATTTCGCCGAATCTTGTCGCTGCGGCTGGCGCCGGAGTACATGGCGACCGGGTTCGGATCGACGTTGCAGAACGATCTCGGGTTTACGTACGGGTTTGTGTATCGGTTTGGAAAGCAGTGAAGAGAGTAGTCAGTGAACAGTGGACAGTGATCAGTCAAAGCGGCTCACCGGACGGTGAGCCGTTTGACTTGCATCTCCAGATTTCCTGACTAAGGCTTTCCGGCAACGGAAATTACTGTTCACTGCTCACTGACCGCTGTTCACTGGAGTATCGGGATGTTGGCGATGCGCTGTTGCCACTCGGCGGGGCCGGTCTGGTGCACGCTGGTGCCTTTGGAATCGACGGCGACGGTCACGGGCATGTCCTTGACTTCGAATTCGTAGATGCCTTCCATGCCCAGGTCTTCAAAAGCTAATCGGCGCGAACTGGTGATGGCCTTGGAGACGAGATAGGCTGCTCCGCCGACGGCCATGAGGTAGACGGCGCCGAATTCCTTGATGGCCTCGATGGCGGCGGGGCCGCGTTCGGCCTTGCCCACCATGCCGAGCAGGCCGGTTTCGGCGAGCATCTGGCGGGTGAACTTGTCCATGCGCGTGGCGGTGGTGGGGCCGGCGGGTCCGATGACTTCTTCGCGGACTGGATCGACGGGGCCGACGTAGTAGATGAAGCGGTCGCGGAAATCGACGGGGAGTTTTTCGCCGCGGCTGAGCATGTCGGTCATGCGCTTGTGGGCGGCGTCGCGGCCGGTGAGGAGCTTGCCGTTGAGGAGAAGCACTTCGCCCGGTTTCCAGGTGGCTGCTTCGGCGCGGGTGACGGTGTCGAGGTTGACGCGCTTGGCGCGGGAGACGTCGTAGGTGAGCTTCGGCCAGTCGTCGAGGTTGGGCGGATCGAGGTAGGCGGGGCCGGAGCCGTCGAGGACGACGTGCGCGTGGCGCGTCGCGGCGCAGTTGGGGATCATGGCGACGGGCAGATTGGCGGCGTGGCACGGGGTGTCGAGGACCTTTACGTCCAGAACTGTAGTGAGGCCGCCGAGACCCTGCGCGCCGATGCCGAGGCGATTCACCTTGTCGTACAGCTCGACGCGGAGTTTTTCGGCGGTGGTTTTGGGGCCGCGCGCGATGAGGTCCTGGATATCGATGGGCGTCCATTAACGATTGCTTGGCGAGGAGCATGGCTTTCTCGGCAGTGCCGCCGATGCCGATGCCGAGCATGCCGGGCGGGCACCATCCTGCGCCCATGGTGGGGACGGTTTTGAGCACCCACTCGACGACGGAATCGGAGGGGTTGAGCATGACGAACTTGCTTTTGGCTTCCGAGCCTCCACCTTTGGCCGCGACGGTGATGTCGACCTTGTCGCCTTTGACGAGCTCGACGTTGACGACGGCGGGGGTGTTGTCTCTGGTGTTCTTGCGGGCTCCGGCGGGGTCGGCGAGGAGCGAGGCGCGGAGCTTGTTGTCGGGATCGAGATAGGCGCGGCGAACGCCTTCGTCTGACATTTCCTGGATATCGAGCGTGGGGGCGCCGCCGTCGGGGCCTTCAAATCGGACATCCATGCCGATCTTGACGAAGACGTTGACGATGCCGGTGTCCTGGCAGATGGGGCGGTGGCCCTCGGCGCACATGCGGCTGTTGATGAGGATCTGCGCCATGGCGTCCTTGGCGGCGTGGGACTGCTCGCGCTCGTAGGCCTTGGTGAGGTTGGTGATGTAGTCGGTGGGGTGGTAGTAGCTGATGTATTGCAGCGCGCCGGCGACGCTGGCGATGAAGTCTTCCTGGCGGATAACGGTCATGAACGAGCTCCTCGAACCCTATAGGGTAAAGGATTGGTGAGAGTGCTGGCAGGGGAGCGATTGGGTAGACTGACGGGAGTGAGGGACATGACGGTGATTGAAGAAGCCAAAGGTGCGAAGGAAACGAAATCTCTAGCGCTAGTCGGTCTTGCAACTGCGGCCGCCGCTATGGGATTTGTGGCGATTGGCGCATTTGCAATCGGGCGATTGGCGATAGGCCGTCTGCGGATCAGGCGGGCCGCCGTCGGGTCTCTTGAGATTCAGAAATTGGACGTGAAGCGGCTTCGCGTAGGCGAAGTCATCGTTAGCGGGTCGCTCAAACTGCCGGGAGAGCTGTAGGGAGCACCGAGGCGCTTCAGACTGCGGCAGTATCGAAATATTGCCGACGTTTCCCACCTTCTGGGCGTATAACCGGCAATACAGAGCCTTTCTCACTTCCTTGGTGAGGATTGAATTCATCGCGATACGTGACCGCATTTCGTCAGCTTTGATCCGGTTGTGCCTTCTTATGGCCGCGACATCCTTCGTGCGTGCGCAGCCTTCCCTATTTCCGCCGCTGCCATCCGACGCGGGCCCGCAGCGAAAAATCCTCGACCGATATCCCCAAAACCCCAGCCTGCCGCCCGCGTTCACGATTTCTGTCGGCCCGCTCGGCTTTTCCATTCCTGGCGAAAACTATCTGCTTCGGCACGAGAGTCTGGTTAGCCTGGATTTTCTCGACGAAGACCGGATTCTCTTCACCTTTCATGTGTCGGGACTCATGCAGCGTGATGCAGACGACACGGCGGCCAAAGAGCAGCGGATTCGAGCCATGGTGCTGGCGATTCAGAGTGGCAAGATCGAGTCAGAGGCCGCGTGGGTTGTGCCCGACCGTTCGCGCTATCTCTGGATGCTCAATGGCGGACATTTTTTGCTGCGCGTAGCTGATGGTCTCGATGAGGGTGACACGCAGTTGAAGATGACAGCCAACTTGCGTCTCCCGGGCCGGCTGCTCTGGATCGAGATGGACCCGAAGCAGCAATTCATGATCCTCAACACCCTTGAGTCCGCGACTGCATCGACGAAGCTGGACGAGCCTGGTCTTCCTGCCGCGAAACCGTCCAAGGGGATCGCGGAGGGGCAGAAACCCGCCGAGCAGGACGTTCTTGAGGCTCGCACTATAAAGCGGGCTTCGGGCGATGTTGTGCGCATCAGCCGAGTGCCATGGACTTTTCAGACCACCGATTGGCCCATGAATTCCGACGGCTACCTTGAGAGGTCGAAGGAGAGCGGCAATCAGTGGCTTCTGAAGTTGAATTCCTATGCCGGTGGAGACAGGGTGCTGGCCCGCGTAGAGTCGACGTGTCCACCGAAATATAGCTATGTCTCCGAGTCAGAATTGCTGGTTGACACGTGCGATCCCAACGGCGGGTGGAAGCTGGCGGCGACGTCGACGTGTGGCGATTCGCTTTGGGAAACAAGAACTTCGACGAATGCGATCTGGCCGTTGCTGGTGACGGCGCCGAGCGGTTCGCCGGTGGCGCGAGAGACGCTGCTCCTCAAGCGTTCAGTGGACCGCTACAAGCGCATGCTGGATGCCAGGGACATCAAAGGTCAGATGGTGAGAGTATTCGACGCGGCCAACGGCAAGATGGTGCTGGAGGCGCCGCTCACGCCAATTCTCGATGGCGGCGGTAATGTAGCAATCTCGCCGTCAGGGCAGCGTGTTGCCATTCTCAACGCCGGCGCCATCCAGATCTTTCAATTGGGCAAACCGACTCGTTGAACGCATGCATCAGTGGAGATCGTCGCGGGATTCCGTGAACAGTGTGCCGGACTCATCAGGGCCGGGGTAGGTGGGTTGGCCGTTGACGACTTTGAGGAAGGGCGTTAGGCGGTGCTCGGCGGCGGGTGCACGGGTGAGTATGTCGCGGACTTCCCAACCTTGGAGCATCATGGCATCGGCGATGAGGGAGCGGTGGCAGCGCCAGGGGACGGCTTCAGCGCACATGATCGCGGTCGGAGTTGTGCGGGCTATTGCCGTGAGGGCGGCGAGGCCTTCGGCGAATTGCGGCGTGGACATATAGTCCGCGTACCCGCGAAAAGATGCGTTGCGCCAACCGGTGTTGATGGAGTTTTTGCGGGTGTAGCGGCGGCCGCCGAGAGCTTTCAGATGCGTGTAGTCGATGTTGGCGGCGCGGAGGGAGGCCTCGAGTGCATCGGTGTTGAATTGCGGAACGTGGCGTGATTTGGGAATGGAGCGGACGTCGACTAGATGATGCACGTGGTGCGAGTTCAGCAATTCGATGAACTCTTCGATGGAGTGGGTCGAATGACCGATGGTGAAGAGGACGTTGGTTGCCACAACAGGTATCGTACTGCCGATCGAGAAGTTGCCAGTGCCGATTCCTTCCCAGGTCCGGTTGAGGTCCGTGGTTTCGCACCCATGGCAACGAGGTAACTGTTGCCATGGATGGGGCACCCGGGTGTGTGCTACCACTCGCAATCATCTTTGGGTGCATGCCCTAAGCTGTAAGCATGGCGGATTATCCTGCGGATTCTGTTCCGGATGCGAAACCCTCGTCGATGCTGGTGCGGGAGGGGGCGAAGGCTCCGGATGCGCTGTTTGATGTTCTTGTGATCGGTGCCGGGCCTACAGGGCTGGCTTGCGCGATCGAGGCACAGAAGGCCGGGTTCACGACGGTGCTGGTGGACAAGGGTTGCGTGTGTAACTCGCTGTTTCACTATCCCTCGCACATGACGATTTTTTACGACGCCGGAGTTGCTGGAGATCGGGAATATTCCGTTTCCGAGTCCGAATCCGAAGCCTTCGCGCAACGAGGCGCTGCAGTATTACCGGCTGGTGGCGGCGCATTACAAGCTGGATGTGCGGCAGTATGAACGCGTGAAGCGGGTAACGGGCGAGGATGGAGCGTTCACGGTGCATACGGAAGATCGATTTGGACGGCCCGGCGAGTTGAAGGCGCGGAAGCTGATCATTTCCAGCGGCTACTACGATCTGCCCAACTACATGGGAATCCCGGGCGAAGAGTTGAGCAAAGTATTTCACTACTACAACGATCCTCATCCTTACTTCGACATGGATGTGGTGGTGATCGGCGGGAAGAATTCGGCGGCCATTGCGGCGCTGGAGTTGTGGCGGAGCGGTGCGCGGGTGACGCTGGTTTATCGTGGCGCAGGGGTTCAGCCGCATGTGAAGTACTGGATCAAGCCGGACATCGAGAATCGGATCAAGAACGGAGAGATCAAGCGTACTTCCGCGCAAATGCTGTCGAGATTACGCCGGATGCGGTCGTGATCGAAACTCCCGAAGGTCTCAAGACGATCAAGAACGATTTTGTTTTTGCGATGACGGGGTATCATCCGGACTTCAGTTTTCTCGAGAGCATGGGCGTGCGATTCGAGGGGCCGGACAAGCTGCCGGTCTGCAATCCGGAAACGCTGGAGAGCAATGTGCACGGGGATCTACCTTGCCGGGGTGATTGTGGCCGGGCTCGCGCACCAACGAAATCTTCATCGAGAACGGCCGATTCCATGGCGGGCAGATTGCGCGGGCGCTTCTGAGTAAACAGGTTGGCGCGTAGGTAAGGCAGCGGGCTTCTGATTTCCGGTAGACTTGGGAAAGCAGATTCCTGTTGAAGCTGAGGTTCAATTGATGCGATGGTGGCCCCGCACCGTCCGATGGCAGCTGATTCTCTGGCTGATGCTCCTTGAGGCGCTCTCTGTGGCGCTGTTTGCGGCGGTCCTCGTAAGCGTGGAGGGTCGCGAGATACGCCGGCGAGCGCGGGAACGGCTGGCCCATCAGTCGACCTCGGTTGCGCTCCAGGCAGAAGAGGCATATCGGCAGGGCCGCCGGACCTGGTGTTTCCTTCGTTGCGCATGATGGGCGAAGCGCCAAGCGTGGAGCGCGCCAAGATCACCGATAAGGCCGGCAATGTGCTGTTTGTCAGCAGCGGCGATGCTGCGCAGACACCGCTGGAGCTGGCGGAGAAGGCGCAGATCGCGCAGATTCATGAGCACGAGCCGCTTGTGTTTTCATTCGGCGATCATCGCCGGGAGGGCGTGAAGGCGATCTACGACGGCGACAAGGTTCGCGGTTATGCGTGGGTCGAGACCGACCATTCGTGGGACACCGAACAACTTGACACGGTTCTGCGCAGTTCGTTTTCGTTCGGGCTGATATGGATTGGTGCGTCGGGTTTGCTGGTGCTGCTGATGTCGCGCTCCATTTCGCGGCCGTTGAGCATTTTGCAAAGCGGGACGCGGACGCTGATGGAAGGGCCGGGAACGAGTGCGAAATTTCCGCTGCCGGTAACGGTGGAGAATGAATTCGGCGATCTGATCCAGGCGTTCAACCGGATGGTGGCTTCGCTCGAAGAACAGCGGTCGGGCCTGAACGACACGCTTGTCGCTGCTGGATTCGATGTTGGCTAATGCACCGATCGGGCTGGTGTTTTTTGATCGGCAATGCCGGATTGTGCGGGTGAACCAGGTGTTTGCAGAGATGACGGGAGTTGCGCTGAGCCTGCACCTGGGGCGCACGCTGCCCGAAGTATTGCCGGAGCGCATCGCCACTCGGCTTGAGGAGGCGGTACGGCACGTGATCGAGTCGGAATCGCCCGTACACGACCTGGAGCTTGAAGGGCAAGTTGCGCAAACGCGGACCGCGGACCTGGCTGGTGACGGCCTATCCGGTGCGGCCCACTCCCAGACCAGGTGCGCTGGGTGGGCGCGATTGTGATGGATGTGAGCGAGCGCAAGCGCAGCGAAGATGCGCTGCGCAGAACGGAGAAGCTGGCAGCAACCGGGCGTCTTGCAGCTTCAATCGCGCACGAGATCAACAATCCGCTGGAAGCGATTACGAACCTCCTGTACCTGTTGCGCAGGTTTTGCCAGCTGGATTCCTCGGCGTTGAATTACGTGACGATTGCTGAACGTGAAGTGCATCGCATGTCGGAGATCACGCAGCAGACATTGCGCTTTTACCGGCAATCGACGCTGCCTGCGCGCGCGACGATGGAGGAACTGCTGGATTCGGTGCTGGACATGTACAGCGCAAGGCTCGGCACGCAGGGCATCACGCTGGAACGGCGGTATGAACCAAGTCTGGACGTGTACTGCTTTGCGGGTGAGATCCGGCAGGTGATCTCAAACCTGGTAAGCAACGCGATGGATGCGACGGCCGGTGGAGGCCGGTTGATTGTGTGCGCTCGGCGTTCGCGGGACTGGGTGCATCCGCAGCGCAACGGTGTGCGAATGACCATCGCCGATTCGGGCAGCGGCATGATCGGGGAGGTGCGCGAGCGGCTTTTTGAGGCTTTCTTTACGACCAAGGGCGCAACCGGCACCGGACTGGGACTCTGGGTGAGTCACGAGATCATCCTCAAGCATCATGGAATTATCCACCTGCGCAGTCGGGCGGCTTCAGGGGGAAGTTCTGGCGGGACGGTGTTCCAGATCTTCTTTCCGGACAACGAGGAACTGACCGGTGGGGCAGTGGCGCAAGAGCGGACGGCGGCCAGGGCTTAGAGCGAGGCAAGCTAGAAAGTCCGGGCGAAATCCGGACCTCGAAAGTCGGTTACCAAAGCGCGGAACTTTTGCCAGGGACCCGGGTTAGTAACGATGACGGTAGGGATATGTGGGCGTCAAAATAAAGGACATCGGCACCAAGGCTGCGCATCGGCGCACGTAGGCATGCGGGAGATTCGAGAATGAACAAGTCAAGGATATTCAGGTTATTTTCTTCGGTTGGAGTGATTGCTTTGGCGGGCGTGATGGCGCTTGCGCAGGATGCAGTGCCGTCGAATGGGCAACGCAGCGACGGACAAATCGAGATGGACGTGGTACATGCGCTGGACGCTTCGCAGGCCCTGAAGAACGACCTCATCACCGCAGCGACCATTCAGAGCGAGGTGACACTTTCAGGAACCGTGTCCAGTGACTCCTCAAAGCAACTGGCGGAGTCGATTGCAAAGACTGTTCCCGGGGTGACGAAGGTTCATAACAACCTGAAGGTCGGCAACCCGGCGGATGATGCCAATGCGCAAGGCGCTCCGACGAACGACCCGAGCAACGACATGGCGGATGCCCAGCCGGCGCCGCCTCAAGGTTCGCAGGACAACGGGCAGAATCCCAATTATGGCCAGAATGCCGGCCCCGGCCAGAGTGTGCCGCCGAGCATCAACCAGGCTCCTCCGCCGAACTGGGGCGACCAGAATCAGCAGCAGCAGCCGCCTGCCTACGGGCAGCAGCAGCCTCCTTACGGACAGCAGCAGCCGGGATACGGACAGAATCCACCGCCTCCGGGGTATGGACAGGCTCCTCCTCCGGGATATGGGCAGGCTCCGCCGCCGGGGTACGGACAGGCACCGCCGCCTCCAGGTTATGGGCAGGCGCCTCCGCCTCCGGGGTATGGGCAGCAGCCAGGATATGCGCAGGCTCCGCCTCCGCCGCGGTATCAGATGCCGCGGGGACCGGTCACCGTTCCGCAGGGAACTTTGATCCAGGTGCGGACCAATGAAGCAGTAAACAACAAGCACGCAGTGGGTGGCGAGCCAATCCAGTTCACGGTGATCCAGGACGTGACGTTCGGCGGGGTGCTGGCAATTCCACGCGGCGCCACGGTGCATGGCGTGATTGCCGAGGTGAAGCGTCCCGACACTGGCTCACTGACCGGTAGCAATGAGTTGGCGCTGGAACTGACGTCGCTCGACCTGATGGGACAGAGCTATCCGCTGCAGTCGGACATGTTCAAGGTAAAAGGACCCGGCAAGGGCGCACGGTCTGCTGAGAACACGATCGGCGGAGCGCTGGTAGGCGCGATTATCGGTGGCGCAATCGGCCGTGGTGAGGGCGCTGCGATCGGCGCAGTGGCGGGCGGCGGTGTGGGCGCAGCGGCATCGGCAGCTTCATCGGGTCCGGGCGTTTGGATTCCGGCTGAGGCGCTGGTGAGCTTCCACCTGGCCGTTCCGGTGACAGTGCCACCGGTTACGCAGCAGGAGGCGGCGCGGTTGGCGCAGGGGCTGTATCCGGGCGGACCGAACCTGTATCGTCGTGGGCCGTATGCTCCTTACCCGTATGCGTATGCCCCGGTGTATTACCGGCCGTATTACTCCACGGGTGGGTACTACTACTGGCGGTAAGACATCGTAAGACGCCGGGCAAGACGAAAGGAACCCTGTAAGGCGACCGGGCAGGATTTGTATAACAAAAATCAGGATATGTAAGACTACGGGCATCCTCTGGGAGGGGGATGCCCGCTTTTTTGGAGGTGCCGGGACTACTCGTAACGCACAGCGACTTGCAGGGTCGATTCTGGCAGCTTGGCGGGCCGGAATGTGGTGAAGAAAGGGAATTGGGGATAGGGAATTGGGGTGGCTGTCAGACAGGTGGAGGAGCCGGGGTCGTCTATAATGAGAGGTGCATCGCAACGTGCGAGAATTGCGCTTTTGTGAGAGATTTGCCCCTGGAATGCCGCCATCGGTGCGGCGGGGCGGCGAGGCTCTCCAGTATGCGCGTAGAGAGTTGAAGGCTTAGACCCACCCATGATTCGTTTTCTTCAGCAGGACAATCGCGTCGTCAAGGCACTTTTTGTCGTGATCATCGCCGCCGCGTCGGTTTCGATGGTTGTTTACCTGATTCCCGGCCTGACGGGACAGGGCGCCGTATCGGCGGGCACGTATGCCGTGGTCTATCCGCACTGGTACAGCAGGTTCCTCTCGAGCGGCGAGGCGATCAGCCAGGAGAAGGTGTCGGCGCAGGCGCGGCAGCAGCTGCAGCAGCGGAATCCGCAGTATGCGTCGAATCCGATGATCGTGAACCTGTTTGAGCAGCAGGTTGGTCAGCAGATGGTGCAGCAGCAGATTCTGCTGGCCGAAGCAGCCAAGCTGGGCATCTCGGCGAACAACAATGATGTCAGGCAGTTTTTGCACGAGGGGCAGGCGGGGCAGGTGCTGTTTCCGAACGGCAACTTCATCGGGCAGGATCAGTATGCCGCGCTGATCAGCAGCCGATTCGATATGTCGGTTGCCGATTTCGAAGAGAGCGTTCGCCACGACATTACGATTCAGCGGCTGCGGGCGTTTGTTACGGCCGGGCAGTCGGTGAGCGAGAAGGAAGCGCGCGAGCAGTTCCTGAAGAGCGGCACGAAGATCAAGTTTGACTACGCCGTGATTTCTGCAGACGATATTCGCAAGTCGATCAACCCTTCGGATGCGGATCTGGAAGCGTTCTTCAAGAAGAACGCGGCGCGCTACGCGAATGCGGTGCCGGAAGCAGCGGACCATCAGCTACTTTGCGTTTACTCCGAATGATGTACCCGGGGGCGTGCAGCAGCCGACGCAGCAGGACATTGAGGCGTACTACAACGCGCACAAGAGCGAGTACTCGGTGCCGGAGCAGGCCAAGTCGCGGCACATCCTGATCCAGGTGCCTCAGGGCGCAGACGCGAAGACCGATGCTGCGGCGAAGGCCAAGGCGGAAGACGTCCTGAAGCAGATCCAGAAGGGCGAGAACTTTGCCGATCTGGCGAAGAAGTACTCAGACGACCCGGGCAGCAAGGATTCGGGCGGCGAGCTTGGATTTGCGCAGCGCGGCCACATGGTGCCGGAGTTTGACAACGCCATTTTCACGCAGAAGATTGGCGATACGAAGATCATCAAGACGCAGTACGGCTATCACATTGTGCAGGTGGAAGAGCGGACGCCGGCGCACACGCAGTCGCTGGCGGAAGTTCTGCCGACGATCCAGGCGACGCTGATGCGCGAGAAGTCGACTGCGTGCGCAGGATGCCTTTGCGCGCGCGCTCACTTCGGAAGCGATCAAGAACGGACTGGACAAGACGGCTGCGGCGCACCATCTGCAGGTTGTGACCACGCCGCCGGTGAATGCGTCAGGCGTGATTCCGGCATTGCCGGATGGAACCGCAGCTGATTGCGCACGCATTTGGAGCGAAGCCGAGCGATCCGCCGCAGTCCGCGCCCACGGGCGAAGGATATGCGATCTTCCAGGTGAAGAGCGTAATTCCGGCGCATGCGCCGACGTTTGCGGACTGGAAGAGCCATGTTGCCGACGACTACCGCAACGAGCAGGTGCCGGCGCTGATGAGCCAGAAGACTGCAGAACTGGCTGCAAAGGCGAAGGCCGAGAACGATCTTGCCAAGGCCGCCAAGGAGATGGGCGCGAGCTTCAAGACCAGCGACCTTGTCGATCAGACCGGGCAGGTTCCGGAACTGGGAGCGGTGGGACAGGTGGCTCCGCAGTTGTTCGAGATGACGCCGGGCACGATGAGCGGACCGATCAATGCGGGCCGTACGGGAGTGGTTGCGAAGCTGGTGGATAAGCAGCAGCCGAGCGATGCGGAGATCGCGAAGAATCTCGACCAGATTCGCGATCAGCTTCTCGACCAGAAGCGGCAGGAAGCTTTCGAGATCTTTGCCAACAACATCATTACCGAATACAAGAAGAACAATCGCGTGCGCATCAACGCGAAGACGCAGAGCCCGCTTACCGGCGAGTAGTTCAAACATCGAACACGGATCGAAGGCCCGCTTGTTAGAAGCGGGCCTTCGTGCATGCGGGTGAGTATTGCTGCCGGGACTGTGTCCGCCATTCGCAACGGAGATAATACTGTCATGGATTTCAAACGCTCGTCCGGCGTTTTACTGCATATCAGTTCTCTGCCTTCGTATGGAGGCATCGGCGACCTCGGCCCAGCCGCGCATGAATTCATCGAATTTCTGGCGGCGGCGAAACAGCATGTGTGGCAGGTGCTGCCGCTATGTCCTACGGGATACGGGAATTCGCCGTATGCGGGTTCGTCGGCTTTTGCGGGGAATCCTTACCTGATCAGCCTGGAGTACCTGGCAGACTGGGGCTGGATCGACAGGGATCGCATTGAAGGCCTGGCGGGTCGCAGCGGCAACGTGGATTTCGGCCAGGTGGAGCGGAAGAAGCTCCCGCTGCTGTATGAGGCGGCAGGGAATTTTCTCGATCGCGGCGCGCATGATCCGGAACTTGCGGCGCAGTGGAAGCGCTTTGAAGAATTCTGCAGCGCGGAGTCGAACTGGCTGACGGATTACGCGATGTATGCGGAACTGCGCCGCCGATTCAACACGGGTGCGTGGACCGAGTGGCCCGAGGCGATCCGGCGGCGTGAGCCGAAGGCACTGGCACAGGTGGCGGCCGAGGCCGGACGCAAGCTGGCGCAGGAGCAGGCGCTGCAGTTTGCGTTTGCGACGCAGTGGACGAATCTGCGCGCGGCCGCGGCGCAGCATGGGATTCGCATCCTTGGCGACGTGGCGATCTTTGTGAATATGGATTCGGCGGATGTGTGGACGCATCCGGGCATCTTTGAACTCGATGAGGATCTCCGGCCGATACACATTGCCGGAGTGCCGCCGGATTATTTTTCGCCGACGGGACAGCGGTGGGGAAATCCGCTGTACCGGTGGGATGTGCTGGAGGAGCGCGGGTTTGACTGGTGGATCGAGCGCATTCGCCGGTCGCGCGATTTGTATGACTTGATACGGCTCGATCATTTCCGCGGGTTCGAGGCGTACTGGTCGATTCCAGCGGAAGAAGAGACGGCGATCAACGGCGAATGGGTAAAGGCGCCGGGACTGGAACTGTTCCGCGCGCTCGAAGCGGCACTGGGTCCGCTGCCGCTGGTGGCCGAAGACCTTGGGCTGATTACGCCCGAGGTGGAGGCGCTGCGGCTGGAACTGGCGATGCCGGGAATGCGCGTGCTGCAGTTCGGGTTTGGCGACAAGGGCGCGCATATCCATCTGCCCCACCAGTTCGTACCTGGAACGGTGGCGTACACCGGCACGCACGACAACGACACGACGCCTGGATGGTGGGCGACTCTGGGCAAGAAAGAGCGCGCGGCGGTGGAAGCGCTCATCGGTCCGGTAAACGATCGGCCGACATGGCCACTGATTCGGGCAGCTGCTGGAAGCGTTGCACAGATTGCGGTTGTTCCGATACAGGACCTGTTTGAGTTCGGTCCAGAAGCGCGGATGAATACGCCGGCTGTCCCCGAGGGAAACTGGAGCTGGCGCGCTCCCGAAGAGTAGCTGGAAGCCGCAAATCGCGGCGAAACTGGTGGCGCTTGTGGATGTGACCGATCGCGATAATGATCCGCTGGCGGAGGGGCAGAGTGAAATGGAGACCGAAGAAGTCTGAGGGCCGGTTACGTGCGTAGTCTTTGTTGAACGCGTGGACCTTGTTATCCTTGGCGCACATGGAAACAGCAGCGGCGATTCAGACCCACGGGCTCACGCGATGCTTTGGCGCGCTGACCGCGGTGCAGGACGTGACATTTACGGTGGCGACCGGCCAGTTTTTTGGATTCCTCGGGCCGAACGGCGCGGGCAAGTCCACCACGATCAAGATGCTGACGGGGCTGCTGGAGCCGACGGCGGGCACGATCGAGATTCTGGGCAAGCCGTTTCAGCGCTGGAGCACTCGACCTGAAGCGCCAGATTGGCGTTGTGCCGGAAGGAATGGCGCTGCTGGGGCGGCTGACGGCGCCGGAGTATCTCCGCTTTGTCGGGCGTATGTACGGGCTGGAGCGGGAAACGGTGAATCGCCGCACTGAGGAATTGCTGGAGTTCATGCAATTGGCGGACGAGCGGCGCAAGCTGGTCACGGATTTCTCGCACGGCATGCAGAAGAAACTGGCGCTGGCCGCAGCGGTGATTCATGGTCCGCGGGTGCTGTTTCTCGACGAGCCATTTGAGGGAGTGGACGCGATTGCGGCCGGCATGCTGAAGACCATGCTGCAGGGCATGATCAATCGCGGCGCAACGATCTTTCTTACGACGCATGTACTGGAGATTGTGGAGCGGCTCTGCAGCCACGTGGCCATCATTCACCAGGGGCGGCTGGTTGCGAACGGGTCGATCGAGGAATTGCGCGCCGGCGTGGCGAGTACATTGCCGGGTGCGGAGACGCGAGCAGCGCCTGACGCTGGAAGAGATTTTTCTCTCGATCGTGGGGGCGGGCGGGCAAGAACCGGCGCAGGAGCTTTCATGGCTGGCGTAGCGCAGGCGAAGAACGCAACGATCGGCCCAGGAGGACCGTTTGGCCATATGGCGCGCCGGCAGTATGCGGCGCTCGTGGCGATGCGCTGGCGGATGGTGGCCAACAGTGTGCGTTCGGTACAGGGCGCGTTCGAGTTTGGCGCGCGCGGGGTTGCATTCATTATCTATTCGATCATGGGGCTTTCGCTAGGCTTCGGACTGGGCGCGGGTGCATTTTCGATGGTTTCGAGCGGACATCTGCAACTTCTGTCCGCATTGTTCTGGACCGTGCTTCTGGTCTGGCAGGTGCTGCCGATTGCGCTGGCTTCGTTTCAGGAACAGTTTGATCTGAGCGGGCTGTTGCGATTCCCAGTGAACTTTGGCTCGTTCTATCTGCTGAACGTGGTATTCGGGCTCGTGGATGTTCCGACGATTCTGGGCGGCATCTGCAGTCTCGGGATACTGGCCGGCGTGACCCTGGCGCGGCCCGGGTTGTTTTTGTGGACAGCGCTTGTGCTTGCGGTTTACGCGCTCTTCAACATTCTGCTGGCGCGGACTGTGCTGGCCTGGGTGGACCGCTGGCTGGCGAAGCGCAGATCCCGCGAAGTGGTAAGCGCGATCTTTCTGCTGCTGATGTTGAGCCTGCAACTTCTGAATCCGGCGCTACATCAGCAGAACAGAAGTTGGGATGGAAAGCATCGGGTGCGCCATCCATCGGGGGGCGTGGAGATCAATGGACTCCCCGAGTGGGCCAAGTCTGCGGTTGCGGTGGGGCCTTGGCTGCCGCCAGGTCTCGCTGCCGAAGGAATCTACCAAAACGCAATTCAGAAGGCGCCTTTCGCGCTCGAATCGATGGGCGTGCTGGGGCTCTACATCCTTGCGACAGGTGCTTTGCTGAGTGTCCGTCTTCGCGCGGAGTTTCGAGGGGAGAGACTGAGCGACGCGCCAGCTGCCAGAAAGAGAAACGAGAGCGACAGCCGTTGGCTGCTCGACGGTTCAGGCCCAATCGCCGCGGTGATGGAGAAAGAGCTTCGCACCATACCTCGATCGATGCCATTGCTCTTTGCCATAGGGGCGCCACTTCTGACGGTTCTGGTGATCAGCACGATGTTTCGGAACGGTGCGCTCGGCGGTCGTCCATTCCAACTGGCGTTTCCACTGTGCGTCTGTTACGCGCTGCTGGGATTTACGCAGATGATCTTCAATAACCTCGGCGCGGAGGGGACCGGCATTCAGATGCTGTTTCTTTCGCCTACGCCGATTCGGACCGTTCTGCTGGCGAAGAATCTGCTGCATGGAATGTTGTACGCCCTGGTGGCTTTTCTTGCTGGCGCTATGGCAGCGTTCGACTGGGCGCGCCGGACTTGACGCGTGCTTGCGGCAACCGCGGCGTGGGTCTTGTTTGCGCTGCCGACGAATCTCGCGGCGGGCAACTTGCTGTCGCTGACCATGCCGTATCGCGTGAATCTGGGACGCATCTCACGCCAACGCGGATCCCAGGCCAGCGCGCTGGTGAGTATGCTTATCCAAGCCGTTGTCATGGGATGCGGTGCGGCTGTATTGGAGCTTTGCATCTATTTCGACAAGAGATGGCTGGCCGCACCTGTTCTTTTGGTCCTGGCGGGAGTGGCTCTGGTGGCGTGGATGCGCGTGATGAGAAGTACCGATGCCCTCGCCAATCGCAACCGGGAAAACCTGATTGCCACGCTGGCGAAAACCGAGTAGGACGAAGCGGTCCGCTTTTCCGGTCCTTCATGAGTAGGGAATTCGACGTCTCGAAACGACGTCGTGATGGCTCCGACCTTCGATTTTCTTACCTCAAATCTGAACTGGACAGGGCAATCTGGCGTATTTGCTGGTCAGCCGGATTAATATTCGGCTGGTTCCAACGTCATCTCTATGAACAGTCAGAAAGGCCACCCGTGGCAATCGCCAGTCCAACCATGCCGGCGGTGGAAACGCAACAGCGTCTTTCCGATCTGTTTGCAGTGCATCATCGTCGCGTTCTGATGGCCGCCTATCGCATTACGGGCAGCATGGCAGACGCGGAGGATGTGGCGCAAAGTGTGTTTCTGCGGCTGGCGGCAGGCGATGAGCTTGCGGTCATCAACCCGGGCAGCTACCTGTATCGCGCAGCCATCAACGGAGGGCTCGACCTGTTGCGGCGAAGAAATGCCGCGGCAAGCGAACCTCTGGATTTGGCTGCGGACGTGGCTTCTCAAGGTCGCGGATCGCGGCCCGAGGCTGAGGCTGCAAGCAGCGAGCTGCTCCAGTGGCTGCGAACGGCACTTGCAGAACTGAGCCCGCGGGCTGCGGAGATGTTCACGCTGCGCTACGTGGAAGAGCTGGACAATCGCGAGGTTGCCGCGCTGATGCACACATCGCAGGCGGTGGTGGCGGTAACGCTGCACCAGGCGCGATCGAAGCTGAAGAAGCGGCTCACAGAGATGGAACGGGGGAACCGATGAAGAACCAGGACGAAGTGCTTGACAAGGCAATCAAGTCGATGCGCGAGGCCGAGCCCGAAGCCGGTCGAACTCTCTGCTGCTGCCGAAAAGATGGCGGGAAGACTGGGAGTTGCGTTTGCGGATAAGTCAGCCGTTGAAAGCTGCGAGGAGATGCGGCCGTTGCTGGATCGCGTATCGCATGGGTACGCTTCCCGAGAATCGGGCGTTGCTGGTGAAGGCGCATCTTCGCGAATGTGGTGTGTGCCTGCGTCGATTCCATTCGGGTTCTGGCGCGGTGGACTGGTCGGCGCCGAAGGTGATGCCAGCGCGCACACGGGTGCGGCCTTGGGCGATGACGTGGGCGATGGCAGCATCGCTGGCGCTGGCGGCGACGGGACTGTTTGTCTACAAGGCGTATTGGCAGATTCCTCCGGGCGTGCGGGCCGAGGTGCAATCGATCGATGGATCTGCATCGCTGATTACGGATTCCGGCGATCGGCTGCTGGCGCCGGGCGCGAGTTGAAAGAAGGCGATGAACTGCGGACTTCGGGCGGATCGCATGCCGTTCTGCGGCTGGCCGATGGTTCGACGGTAGAGATGAACGAGCGCAGCGCGGTGAGTGTGGGCGCGCGTGGACGCAACGTGACGGTCGATCTCGATCACGGAGCGGTGATCGTGAAGGCGGCGCATCGCACCTCGGGTCACCTCTATGTGAAGACCGACGATTGCAGCGTTGCCGTAACCGAAACGGTGTTTTCAGTGAATGCCGGAATCAAGGGATCGCGCGTGGCCGTTCTGCAGGGATGCGGTCGAGGTGGCGCACGCCGGCGTGGAGTCGACGATCAACGCGGGCGACGAGTTCACGACTACGCAGAATCTTGCACCGGAGCCAGTAAGCGAGCAGGTGGCGTGGAGTCCGAATCGCGATCAGTACATCGAGTTGCTGGCGCAGTTTTCGACGTTGCAGCATCGCATCGAACAGATTCCGATACCGCAGCGTTATGGGAGCGATCTGCTGGATCGGATGCCAGGGGAAACGCAGCTCTACGTCAGCATTCCGAATCTCGGTGATTTTGTAAGCCAGGCGAAGGCCATCTTCGAGGATCAGCTCAAGCAGAGTCCGGTGCTGCAGCAGTGGTGGACCAACGGGAAAGCAGGACAAGACCGCGGAACTGGATGCGCTGGTGAACAAGGTGCACGATCTGAGCCAGTATCTCGGCGACGAGATGGTGATCGTGGCGCTGAAGCAGCAGACGGGCAGCGGGATTTGCGGTGGTTGCCGATGTGCAACGCAGCGGGTTGGCCGATCTGCTTGAAGCAACAGTTCGTGGCCGAGTCGCATGGCGCGTTGACGGTGCTGGATGAGAGCGCACTTCATAGCGCGTCGGGCGGCAAACAGGGGAATGGCGCGTATGCGCTGGTGGGAGCGAAGGAAGTCATCTTCTCCAACAGCATCGACACGCTGAAGACGATTGATGCGCAGTTGAATGCCGGCTCGAGTGGATTTGCCGCATCGGACTTCGGCCAGCGGATCAAGGCTGCTTACGACCGTGGCGCCGGTGTGATTCTGGCTGCGAATCTGCAGCAGATGCTTGCTGGAGCGGCGGACTCACGGCGGCAAGAAGGGCGATGCGTTTCTGCAGGAGTCGGGCATCAGCGGACGTTCGCTACCTGATTGCCGAGCATCGCGAGTCGAATGGAACTCCGGAGAATCACCTGAACCTGCAGTTCTCCGGCGGGCGTCAGCGCGTGGCTTCATGGCTGGGCGCTCCGGCTCCGGTGGGTTCGCTCGACTTTGTTTCGCCGAATGCAGCGCTCGCAGTGGCGGGTGTTTCCAAGGATCCGACGGCGATTGTCGATGACATGTTGGCCATGATGTCGACGGACAAGAACGGAATGGACGAACTGGAACAAGGCGCAATCGGAACTCGGCATCGATATCCGCAATGATCTTGCAGGGAACCTTGGCGGCGAGTTCCTGTTCGCGCTGGATGGCCCGGTTTTGCCTACGCCTTCGTGGAAGGCCATTATCGAAGTGCGTGACTCGGCGCGGTTCGAGACGACGCTGGAGCGGCTGGCGCAGGCCGTGAACAACCATGTGCAGCAGGGAAAGAATGCACATCGACATTACGATTGACGCGAGCCAGGCGGGCGCGCAGACTTTCCATACGGTGCATGATTCGTCGACCGGTATCTGCGGTCGCGGAGTACACATTTGCCAATGGCTACATGATTATCGCTCCGACGCGGGCACTGCTGATGGATGCGCTACGCGTGCACTCCACTGGCGATTCGCTGGGGCATTCGGCGAGCTTCAAGGCGCTGCTGCCGGTGGATCAGAATGAGAACTACTCGGCGGTGGCGTATCAGAACCTCGGACCGGTTTTGACTCCGTTGCTTTCGCAGATGAGCCGGCGAGTCGGCGGATGCGCTCGAAGAAGCTGGCATCGGACTCGCATCCCACGGCGATTTGCGCGTGGGGCAAGGACGCCGGGATCGAAGCAGCGAGCAACAGCAACCTGTTCGGATTCGATTTCCTGACCCTCGGCAGGCTGTTGCATTCTGAAAACAAGGGAAACGCAGTCGCTCCGGAACAAATGTAGCGAACTGCACGTAAGAGAACACATGGGCGTGATTGAACTTGATCGACTGGAGGTGCGGCTTGGCGGCCGCACCGTCCTCAATGGACTGACGGGAGAGATGCGCGGTCACGCCATCGGCCTGCTCGGTCCAAATGGCGCGGGAAAATCGACGCTCATCAATACGCTGCTTGGATTTCACGAGCCAGCCAGCGGCGTTGCCCGGGTGCTTGGCCTGGATGCGCGCGTGGATCGCATGCAGATTCGCCAGAGCGTCGGCTACATGCCGGAGAATGATTCATTCATCGGCAATATGAATGGCGTGCGGTTTGTACGCTACATGGCGGAGCTTGCAGGGCTGCCTCCGGCCGAAGCGCTGGAGCGCGCGCATGAAGCTCTGTTCTATGTCGGACTGGGCGAGGTGCGCTATCGCAAGATCAGTACGTATTCGCTGGGGATGAAGCAGCTGATCAAGCTGGCACAGGGGCTCGCGCACGGACCCAAACTGCTGATTCTCGATGAGCCGACCAACGGGCTTGATCCCACCGCGCGTCAGCGCATGATCCAGCTCATCAAGGACATTCGCAAGCAGGGCGGCACGCACCTTCTGATTTCGTCGCACCTGCTGCGCGATATCGATGAGACATGCGACGAAGTGCTGATTCTGAACAAGGGGCGGATCGCCGCGATTTCGAATATCGAAGAGGAGCGGCGCTCGCACCGCAACTTCATCGAGATGGAGATGGTCGGCAGCACCGAGGGATTTGCGCAGAAGATGCACTCGCTGGGATGCGAATGTGCAAGTTTTGCCGGGGGCCGCGTGAAGCTGGTGATGCCGGATGCGCTGAGCGCGCGCGATCTTTACGTGACGGCGGCGGAGCACGGCGTGCAGATCCGGCGCATTCAGCAGCGGCGCGATTCGCTTGAGGATATCTTCCTGCGGGCAATGGAATACGAAGGAGGCCGAGTAGACCATGTCGGTGTTTAATCATGATTACCGGCCGTACGAAGGGCAACTGACGCCGCTGAGCTCGCGTCCGCTGGTGCTGGCGCGTTACGCGCTGCATGAAGCGTGGTCGTCGAAGATCACCATCGGCCTCTTCGTGCTTTCGCTTTTGCCGTGCCTGGTGGAACTGGTGACTATCTATGTCGCGGATAATCCGATTGCCCGGGCGCTGATTATGCGTGGCGGACCTTCGCTGACTATCGGCGAGGCCTTCTTTCTGAAAGTGCTGGAGACGCAATGCTGGTTTGCGCTGGTGCTGGCTGCGTGGATTGCGCCGCGGCTGGTGTCGTTTGATTTGAGCGACAACGCACTCCCGATTCTGCTGAGCCATCCCATTTCGCGATTCGGCTATTTGCTGGGCAAGTTTCTTGCGCTGGCTCTATCGCTGTCCTACGTCACCTGGATTCCAGTGTCTCGTGCTATTTGTCTACCAGTGCTACGCGTCGCAGCAGCCGTGGGCGATGGCGCACCTGTCACTCGCGTTCGGTATTTTCGCTGGCGCGGTCGTATGGATCGTGCTGCTCTCATTGATCGGGCTTGGCGGTTTCAGCCTGGGTGAAGTGGCGGGTGATCGCCACTGGCGCGATTTTTGCAGTGGTGTTTGTGCCGGCCGGTGTCGGCGGCATCGCCAGCGCCATTCTGCGGACGAAGTGGGGATTGCTGTTGAATGTTCCGGTCGTGATGTCGGAGACTCTGGCAGCGGATGCTCGGCGCGCCAGACAATCATGAACGCACGGTTGGAACTGCCGACTTCCGCACTGGTGGCTGTTCTTGTGCTGGCGTGCCTGGGATGTGTCGCGGTGCTGAATGCGCGCATCCGTGCGCGAGAGGTGGTGCGCGGATGAACGCAGTGACAGACACAATCCGGTTTCGAAAATGTCTCGAAGTTTTACGGCGAGGTGCTGGGCGTGAATCGCGTCTCGCTCACGTTGACGCCGGGCATCACGACGCTGGTGGGGCCGAACGGGTCAGGCAAGACCACGCTGATGAATCTGATGACGGGCCTGGTGCAGCCGTCGCGCGGGACGATCTCGGTGCTCGGGCTGGCGCCGTCGAATGCGACGGAATTTTTCTGCAATGTGGGCTATTGCGCGCAGTTCGATTCGTTCCCTCGCGGCTTGACCGGATTTCAATTTGTGCTCGACAGCCTGATGCTTTTCGGCATGAGCGACGAGGATGCATTTGCCCTGACGGCCGAGGCGCTGCGAGCGGGTTCAACTCGATGGCGAAGCGTCGCATCGCAAGATTGCCGGATACAGCAAGGGCATGCGGCAGAAGATCAGGCTGGCGCAGGCGATCGCGCATCATCCGCGCGTGCTGGTGCTGGATGAGCCGCTGAATGGGCTGGATCCGATGGCGCGCGCGGAGTCGCTGGCGCTGTTTCAGGAACTAGGGCGGCAGGGCATGCATGTAGTGATTTCAAGCCACATTCTCGACGAGGTCGATCGCATCTCGGATCGCGTGGTACTGATCACCGGCGGCTATCTCATCGCGCAAGGGAATATCCACGAGGTGCGCCGGGAGGTGCGCGACAAGCCGATGCAGGTGCTGATCCGCTGCGACAGCCCGGAGCTGCTGGCGTCGAAGATGTTTGCCGTGAATCACTGTGTGGAAGCGCGACTGCACGCGGATGGGCGCGGTGTCTTTCTGCGCACGGGAGATATCGACCAGTTTTACCGGCTGCTCAACGAAATTGCTGTCGGAAGGGTTGGTCAAGATTGATGCGGTTGCTCCGGCCGACGACAACGCGAATGCCATTTACCAGTACCTGATCGGTTCAGACGGGAGGCGCCTCATGATGCAGCAGAGTCTTGGGCAGCGCGATCGCGAACGCTCCGGCAGCAGCCATGGTCGCTGTGGTGGATCCAGGCGCAGCGGCTGACCCGCATTGAGATCCGGCGGAACCTGTTTACGCGGCGGGCATGGTGGATTTATTTTCTTGCATTCATTCCGACGGTCATCATTCTGATCCACCTGCTCATCGATTCGCACTCCGGGCTCGGGATGAGCGATGACACCGTGGTGCTGGCCGGCGTGATGCAGCTCTATTACGTCCGGCTGGGAATCTTCTTCGGGTGTCTGGGAATTTTTTCGCGGCTCATTCGCGGCGAGATGATCGAGCGGAGCCTGCACTATTACCTGCTGTCGCCGGTACGCCGCGAAGTGATCCTGCTGTCGAAGTTCTTTGCGGGAGCGGTGAGCGCGGTGGTGCTGTTTGGCGCTGCAACGATTGCCGACTTTGTGCTGATGTATGCGGATTACGGCGCGGCGGGGCGGGACTTCATGCTGCATGGGCCGGGATTCGGACAGCTTGAAGCGTACCTGCTGATCGTTGTCCTGGCGTGCCTGGGGTACGGCTCGCTTTTCCTGCTGCTGAGCCTGATGTTTCGCAATCCCATGCCCGGGGCGATGTTGCTGCTTGGATGGGAAGCGATCAATCCGGTCATGCCGTCGCTGCTGCAGAAGTTCAGCGTGGCCTCGTACCTTCGTCACCTGATGCCTGTCAGCGTTCCGGCGGAGGGTGTTTTTGCGCTGCTGACCGTGGAGACCGAACCTGTGTCGGCATGGGTGGCGGTGCTGGGTCTGCTGGCGTTGATCGCGGTGGTGCTGACCTACACCTGCTACCGGATGCGGCGGCTGGAGATTCGGTACACGACGGACGTAGAGTTCCCAGAAGATTCATCAAGCCATCGAGATGCGGCGCAGAGCTTTTACGCCGCGCAGGTCGATTTTTCCTGTGCCGAGAATGGGAAGCGCGTCAACGTGAAAAAACTGGCTGGAGCGCGGCTTCCATAGCGCGGGCAGATCGCATTGCGCGAACTTCTCAATCACCGGCGCGAGCTTTTCGGTCGAGAGCGTGGAGATGACGACGATGCGCTCGCCCTTCTTCTCATCGGGAAGCGCGGTGACGGCGAAGACCTGCTCGGTGACTCCGGCCAGCTCCTGCAGCTTGTCTTCAATGCGGATGTGCGGCACCATCTCGCCGCCAATCTTGCTGAAGCGCGAGAGGCGATCGGTGATGGTGAGGAAGCCGTCCTCTTCCATGATGGCGACGTCGCCGGTGGTGTACCAGCCGTCGTGGAGGACCTCGGCGGTCTTTTCCGGCTTGCCGAGATAGCCCTTCATCACATTCGGACCCTTGACCAGCAGCATGCCGGGAGTGCCGGGAGCGACGGGCTGCGCCGGTGTCGATGATCGACGACCCTCACGGTGACGCCGGGAAGCGGATGTCCGATCTTTCCGCGGCGTGCGCCGACCTGGCGGAATCCGGGAGCGCGGAAGTCGCGGCCATTGACGGTAACCACGGGCGAGCACTCGGTGCAGCCGTAGCCCTCCAGCGGACGGATGCCGAAGGTGTCTTCAAATGCCAGGGCGACGCGCTCGGGGAGCTTTTCTGCGCCGACGAGAACATACTGCAGGCTGCCGAAGCTTTCAGGCGAGCAGCGCCGCATGTAGGCCTGCAGGAATGTAGGCGTGGCGATGAGGAAAGTGACTCGGTATTGCGCGACCAGTTCGCCGATCACCTTGGCGTCGAGCGGATTGGGGTGATAGACGACGCCGACGCCGTTGACGGCCGGCATCCACAGCGCAGCCATGAAGCCGAAGGAGTGGAAGAACGGCAGAATGCCGAGGATCTTGTCGCGTGCCATCGAGCATGAAGACCTGCGAGACCTGCTGGATGTTGGAGCCGATGTTGTAGTGCGTGAGCATGACGCCCTTGGGATCGCCCGTGCTGCCGCTGGAAAAGATGACGGTGGCGAGATCGTCAACATTGCGCTTGCCGGGTGTTGCGCCGATGGCCTTGCGCAGGAAGTGTCTGCGGCATGGTGCATGCGAGCAGCAGAGCGAGAAGCTTCTCGGTGGCGCGCGGAGACTGCAATATGTCTTCGAGGAAGAGGGTTCGTCCGGGGATCTCGAGCTTGGGGAAGCGCTCGACGAATGCCTTTGACGTGATGACGACTTCGACGTCGCATTGCTTCGCGCACGATGCGATCACTTCGCTCGATGCGGTGTAGTTGAGGTTGACGGGGACGCGGCCCAGCAGCGTGAGCGCGTAGTTGGTGAGCGCGCCACCGACAGAGGGCGGCAGCAGCAATCCGACCATTTGCCGCTCGCCGATGGCAGGGCGCAAGCGGCGCGCGATGTAGATGGTCTTCGTCAGGGCGGAGAAGAAACGGACCTTCGGCGTTTTGCCGTCGGCCATCATGAAGCGAAGCGGAAATCGGCGGGCGGTGCGCACGAAGGCGCGGTCGAGGGTGCGCATGCGGCGCTTGCGTTCACGGAAAGCGTCGGCCTGCAGTTCCTGCACGGCGGCGCGAACTGAGATCGCGGTAGAAGTGGGCGGCATGGGCGTGCCGAAGCTGACGGTGACGGGGTAGGGAATGCGGTGCGGCATCTTCCACAGGAAACGGCCGCGCTCAAAGCTGAAGATGCTGCCCCACACGCCGTCGAGGTTGACGGGAATGATGGGAACTTCGACGCCCTTCATGATGCGTTCGAGGCCGCGGCGGAAGGGAAGCATCTGGCCGGTGCGCGTGATCTGGCCCTCGGCGAAGATGCAGACGATTTCGTCGTGGCGCAGCGCGTCGCTGGCGGTGCGCAGCGAGCGGATCATCTCGCGGGGACGCTGTTCGCTGGAGATGGGAATGGCCTTCATCATGCGCGCGAAGGGCTTAATGATGCGGTTGTCGTAGATGCCCTTGTACATGAGGAAGCGGATGGGACGGTCGGTGGAGGCGATGAGCAGCGCCACGTCGACAAACGACATGTGGTTGCAGACGAGCAGTGCGCCGGTCTTCTCAGGGAAGTTGTCGCGGCCGAGGACCTTGACGCGATAGATGGTGTGCGTGACGAAGAAGAGGATGAGGCGGCCGAACCACTCCGGCAGCAGGATGAGAACGTAGACCGTGCCGGCGGCGGTGATGAACGAGGCGGCAACGATGACGCCGCGCGGATTGAGATGGACGAATTTGGTGAAGACGAAGTAGACGCCGGACGACAGCGCGATGCCGACGAACGAGAGCAGATTGGCCGCGGCGATGATGCCGCCCTTGTTCTCTTCGGCGGGGCGATGCTGGATGAGCGCGTTCACGGGAACGGCGAAGAATCCGGCCCAGAATCCGAGCGTGCCGAGCAGTACTGCCGAACCGATGAGACCGACGTGCATCGTGCCGAGCGCAAGGCCGGTGCAGCGTCATGCCGATGGAGCCGAGCGGAATGAGGCCGTACTCGATTTTGTTGCCGCTGAGCAGCCCGGCGATCATGCTGCCGATGCCGATGCCGATGGCCAGCGCGGCGTTGAGATAGCCGGTCTTGGTCTGCCCGATATGCAGAACATCGGGACCGTAGACGATGATGGTGGAGAAGAGCAGCGAGCCGAGGAACCAGAAGTAGGTGTTGCCGAGAACCGCGAGGAAGAGCGGCTGATCGCGGCGCATGAGCTTGATCTGCTGCCAGAGATCGCCAACGAAGTTCAGGCGGAATTTCTTCTCCGGTGCGGCGGCGGAACGTGATCGATGCCGAAGCTGGTGGCGAGGCCGACGCACGCGAGGCCCAGCAGCGCGTAGCCGGCGTAGACCTCGCGGCCATGGAAGTGTTCGGCCATGCCGGCGCCGGTGACGGTGCCGATGATGATGGCGAGGAACGTGCCGAGTTCGATGACGCCATTGCCCCACGAGAGGCGCTTGGCGGGAAGCAGTTCGGGCAGGAGGCCGTACTTCGAAGGGCCGAAGAGCGCGGCTTGTGTGGCGACCAGGCCGAGGGCGACCAGCGTAAGCGTGCGCGCATGCATGGCGAGCCCGGCTGTGGCGATAGTCATGGCGCCGATCTCCATGACCTTGGTCCAGATGGTGACCTGGCGCTTGCTGAAGTGGTCGGCGAGCCAGCCGCCGGTCATGCTGAAAAGCACGAACGGCATGGAGAAGAGGAAGGTGACGACCGAGACGAAGGTGTCGCGCTCGTTCCTTGCCCAGGCCCATGCCGACGATCATGGCCAGCAGCAGGTTGCGCAGAATGTTGTCGCTGTATGCGCCCTGGAACTGGGTCGCGATCAGAGCCCAGAAGCCGCGCTCGCTGCGCTGTGACTCAGACGCGGGAAGCACTTCGATAGCTTCGGGATCGACAGTTGGCATGGTTGGCCTCAGCTAAGTAGCTGATGATTATATTGGCAACTGCCGAGCTGCCGCAGGTGGTGATCGGGACACTTATCGAAGTGAACGGAAATATCGAGCACAGGTCCATCGACTTGCAGCTGAAGAGAATGGAAGCGAAAGGGCGGCAGCAGAAAGCAGCCTCTCCGGATTTTGCGTCGGCGATTCGCAAAAGCAAAACGCAGGCGGAATGAGGCTTTACAGCGACTGGGACAGAAGAAGAAAAGCCTTAACCTCCTCGTCTCGAAGAAGTTAAGGCTCAATACGCAACAAAAGAGTGGTTGGTGTCAATTAAAACGGTATGTCATCGTCTGAGATTTCGGCGGCCTGGCTGTATTCGTCCTGGGCGGCGGGTGGACGCTGGTCCACATTGCTCGATGAACCGGACTGGCGACTGTATCCGCCGGAACTCGATCCGCCATCTTCGCGGCCCGACAGTAGAGAGATATCGTTGACGATGATTTCGGTGCGATACTTCTTCACACCGGTTTCTTTGTCGTCCCAGCTGCGCGTCTGGATCTTGCCTTCGACGTATAGCTTCGATCCCTTCTTGACGTAATCGCGTACGATTTCGGCGAGGCGCGTGAAGGCTACGAGGTTGTGCCACTCAGTGCGGTCCTGGTAGTTGCCCTGAGCATCCTTCTGGCGGTCGCTGGTGGCGAGCGTGAAGTTTGCGACCATTGTCCCGCCACCCGTGGAACGGATCTCGGGGTCCTTGCCCACATTACCCAAAAGGATAACTTTATTTACTGACTTTGCCATATGCTTACTCCTGCTTGCCCGCAGCAGACTGCGGAGGGGCCCGTCTTCGGGTTCCATTGCAATGAATGAAAGTATAAACGTGCAGGCGGCAGGCCGGGGAATCCCAGAGCCGGCCATGTTTGAACGACCGCCGGGCGCGGTTTTTCAGGAATGGTCCGGCACTCGGGATTGTTGATCACCTCACCGGTCCGGTACAGTCTCCGTGGTACGGCTGTCCGGAGACACCAATGTCCGGCTCCGTTACGGCGGGAATTCTCGACGGACAGTTTTTTCCCGGTCGAAGTTGCGGGTTCTCTCAAGGAGATCAGGATTCATGGCCAAAGAGATAGAGACAAGCAAAAGGGTGGTCTTTCGGTCGGCACGCATCTTCGACGGCGACTCAGAGTCATTGATCGATTGTAAAGACGTTGTCGTTGCCGGCGCGACCATTGAGGACGTGACTGCACCCAATCACGAGAATGATGAGAACGCCGAAGTGATTGATTGCTCCGGCTGCGTCCTGATGCCGGGCTTGATCGATGCGCATGTTCACGTTTATGCCTCCGGCTTGAATGTAACGCGAGTGGTGCAGTCCCCGATGTCCTACCTGGCTCACTTCGCCGCCGGATTCCTGCGCGGATGCCTTGATCGAGGATTCACGACGGTTCGCGATGTGGGTGGTGCAGACGTCGGTCTGGCGAATGCAATCAGGGACGGACTGCTGGGACCTGTGCCGCGGCTGTTTTATGGTGGCCGCGTGATTTCTCAGACGGGCGGGCATGGGGATTTCAGGCCCGGCGATCATTCGCTTGATGGAGTGGTCTGTTGCGGTTGCTCTTTTCATAGCGATCACCTGGCAGTGCTTGCGGACGGAGTCGATGCGGTACGTCGGGCGGTGCGGGAAGAGCTGCGTCGCGGTGCGTCGCATATCAAGATCATGGGGTCGGGAGGCGTTGCGTCTCCTACCGATCCGCTGGACCGGTGCCAGTATTCCGATGATGAGATTCGAGCTGCTGTAGATGAGGCGAACCGGGCCGGATCTTATATTGCGGCGCATTGTCATCCTGCGGAAGCGGTCCGCCGCGCCGCTGCATTTGGAGTGAAGTCGATTGAGCATGCAACGCTTATCGATCGCGAGACGGCGGAATTTGTGGCCGAGCGCGGTTCACTTACGGTGCCGACCATGGCAACACTTTTTGCCCTTCTCGAAGAGGGCGAGAAACTCGGTCTTCCAGCAGTCAGCGTGGAGAAACTGAGGAAGATTGGCGATTCCGCTCTCACTGGCCTGGAAATTATGAAGCGAGCCGGCGTGAAGATGGGATTCGGGACCGATCTGCTGGGTTCGCAGCATGTGCGGCAGAGTACGGAATTCACGCTGCGTGCACAGGTACTCCCGGCAATTGACGTTCTGCGATCGGCTTGCTCGGTGAATGCGGAACTGATGGGTCAAGCGGGGAAACTGGGCTGCATTCGCAAGGGTGCGGCGGCCGATCTGCTGCTTGTTGACGGCAATCCGCTGGAAGATATCACTCTGCTTGCAGGGGAACGCAGAGGCATCGCAATGATTATGAAGGATGGGAAGGTCTACAAACGCGCGAAGTGAGCGGGCTACGCTTGGATGCTCAAACCTGCGGATCGAAACTGTCAGTCGCGCCCCTTATCGACGCTCAATGCTCCGGTGGCGAAGCCACTTGGCGACGCCGAGGGTCAACAGCAGTCCTCCGAAGGGCAAGCACATGAGAGCGACGATGAGGGCGAACCAGCCGGTGTTGGTGCTGGCTCCCGTGGGGCCGAATCCGCCCAGAAGTGTCTGAAGCAGAATTGCGGCGAGCACACCCGCGCCCACCATCGATGAACCCCACTGCAAAAGCTGGCGCGTGCCATCGTTGGATGAGGTGCGTTTTGTCGATGCGGGGATGGGTTCGATCGCGGGCATGCGGCTCACGTTCCCTGCGCGAGGCGCAGCAACACATAGGTGATCACGCCAGTGACCGACACATAGAGCCAAAGCGGAAATGTCCAGCGCGCAACTTTACGGTGCTGGGGAATACGGCCCGTGAGTGAGAAGAAGAATGTCACCAGCACCAGCGGCAGGGCAATGACCGCAAGAATGATGTGGCTCGCGAGCAGCGGCAGGTATACCGAGCGAAAAGCTGCATGGGTGGGGTAACGCACATCGCCGTGCAGGTAGTGGTGCAGGATGTAGCTGACGAGGAAGAGCGTGGAGAACATGAAGGCCGTGATCATCGATGCGCGGTGCGCGGCGATCTTACGCGCGCGGATGAATGTGTAGCCGACGAGGAGTGCGGTCGCGCTCAGGCCGTTGAGGATTGCATTGAGCGCGGGCAGAAAGGGCAGTTTCGTGCTGGAGACGTCGGCGGCTGGATGTTCGTAGATCAGCCAGAAGAGAAATAGTGATGCGGCCGCGCTGATGACGAGGATGGCGGCGATGGCCGGCCGTGTATCGGCGCGGGATTGCGATGTTGTTGCCGTGGCGCCCATTGGTTCCTCAGTGTTTGGCGATTGCGCAGACCATCAGGGTGGTGAGCAGCAGGGGCAGGTAGATGACGCTTACCTTCAGCAGATCGCGAGCAACCATGCGGCTTTCGGTTTCGGTGGTGGCGCGCAGGATGCGGGTGAAGCGGATGGTGTAGGCGAGGTAGAAAAGACCGAGCGCCGTTGCGGGAAATGCATAAACCGCTCCGGCCATGCCGAGACGCCACGGTGCCAGGCTCACCGGAATCATCAACACTGCGTAGAACAACGCTTCGACGACGGTGGACCATCCATCGGGCTGGACCACAGGAAGCATGCGGATGCCGGCGCGCGCGTAATCTTCGCGGTAGAGCCAGGCAATGGCCATGAAGTGCGGAAACTGCCAGACAAAAAGAATGGCGAAGAGCGCGACGGCAGGCCACTCGATGCGTCCGCGTGCCGCCGTCCAGCCGAGCAGGGGGCCCATGGCTCCGGGAAACGCGCCGATGAAAGTGGCAAGTGAGGTGACGCGCTTGAGGGGCGTGTAGATCGCGACGTACGAGAAAGCTGTAAGCAGTGCCAGCGAAACGGTGAGCAGGTTGGTATGCAACAGCAGCCACCATCCGCCGAGCGCGAGGGCACCGATGCCGGCCGCGACACCCTGGCCGAAGCGAGATGCGGCCTGCAGCAATGGGCCGGTCCGCCGTGCGCTTCATTTTCGCGTCGCTGGTGCGCTCGAGTGCCTGGTTCAGGGCGCTGGCTCCGGCAGAGACAAGGCCGATACCGATCAGCGTGTCGAGCAGGCCGCGCTGGACGCTTGAGATGCCTGACTGCATCGACCCGAGATAGAATCCCGCCCAGCCTGTGACGACCACCATTCCCGTAACGCGTACTTTGAATAATTCGCGTAAATCATTGATCAGCGTGGCAGTTGTGCCCGGGCTCGGAGCGTGAATCGGATGCGCTGGATGAGCAGGGGCCGTGTCTTCGCGAAGACTTGCTTCGTGCTCAGCAAAATCCTGCGAGGCGGCAGCCTGGGAAACGGGAGTCATGGGGTGGAAAGTGACCTCGGTGGTGGCGCGGAGAGCGCTCGCACTCTCTTGATGATACCAAGAGCGACGGGGAGGCAGGTTTTGTTCGAATCTCCGAATCTACGCTCATTTTCGAATCGTAGTTAGCGGGCGCTGCCGTGCATTCCCGCGGCTTTGAGGACGGCGTCCGCCACCGCGCCGGGAGTGAGGGCATCGGAGCGGACTGAAACGTGCGCCATGCGATAGAGCGGCAGACGTCGCTGATAGCGTGCCGCGAGGTTGGCCTGATCGGCCAGCACAGGGCGCGTGTTTTCGGTTCCGCTGCAACGGGTCAGCGTTGTATTGAGTTCCACTTCAAGATGCACCAGCAGAGTGCCCGGAGCATTGAGAAGCAGTTGTCGCGTGTCTTCACGTTCAATAGCGCCGCCGCCGAGAGCGAGCACAACACGTTCGTCGGTTGCCAGCTTTGCGATTGTTGCGTGCTCGCGGTCGCGAAAGGCTCCCTCACCCTGGCGCGCGAAGATGTCGGCGATAGCGGCGCCTGCCTCGGCTTCAATCACGTTGTCGACGTCGATGAACTGCCAGCCGAGGCGAGCAGCAATGAGAGGACCGACGGTCGATTTGCCCGAGCCCATGAAGCCGGTGAGAACGATGCGGCGCGGCTGTGTCGCGATCTGTAACGCTGTTTGATTTCCTGAATTCAAATGAATTCTTCCATTATTGCCGTGGATTTCTACGACCAGTATATGAAGGCGCGCTCCGACGCGGTTATCCCAGCACCATTACGACAGCGCCGGCTGTGATCAGAATGCCACCGGCTACCGTTGGCGCAGTTAGCTTTTCGCCCAGCAGCAGCCACGCGAACACCATCACCAACGGCACACTGAGCTTGTCGAGCGGAGCTACACGCGAGGCCGGTCCAAGCTGCAAGGCGCGGAAATAGCACAGCCACGACAGCCCCGTGGCCATCCCGGACAGAACCAGAAACAGCAATGTTCGCCGGTCAAGCAGGCGAAGCTCGCCGTGTTTGCCCAGAGCCAGTGCAATGGCCCACGCGAACACAAGTACGACGGTCGTGCGTATCGCGGTCGCGAGGTTTGAGTCGACATGCGCGACGCCCACCTTGGCCAGCAAGGCTGTGGCGGCGGCGAAGAACGCGGAAAGAAGCGCCCATCCAATCCAGCTCATAGCAACCATGGTAATGCGGATTGGCTCCTCCGCTGTTCATCTAGACTTGAATTCATGGAGACGGGTCGGGCCAGCAAAACTGCTCTCGGTGTGGCGATTCGCCGCGCAGCGCACCAGTTGATCGACAAGCCTCCAGTATTGGATGACCCGATTGCGATGCGCCTGGTTGCCGAAGGGTATCCACGACTCATGGAGCGCGCGATGCACCCGGTGGGCCGCGACTTTCGCGGGTTCATGGCAGCGCGCAGCCGTTATGCGGAGGACAGGCTCGCGGAAGCCGTCGCTAACGGCGTATCGCAATACGTGGTGCTCGGCGCGGGGTTGGACACCTTCGCCTACCGCAATCCATTTCCCGCGTTGCGGGTCTTCGAGGTGGATTTTCCGGCTACGCAGGTGTGGAAGCGCTCAATGCTGGACGGGGCTGCGATCGCCTTGCCGTCGAATCTCGTGTTTGTAGCTCTGGATTTTGAGCACCAGACTCTAGCGGATGGGCTGGCGGAGGCAGGTTTGGACTTCCAGAACCCTGCGTTTTACGGCTGGCTTGGTGTCGTGCCGTATCTCACGCTCGACGCATTTCGCGCCACTTTGAGCGTGGTGGCGCAGATGCCTGCCGGAAGTGGGGTCACATTCGACTACGCGGTGGCGCCGGAAACCCTGAGCCCCATCGGCCGTATTGCGTTCGACAGGCTGTCTGAACGGGTGGCAGCGGCGGGTGAGCCGTTCCGCCTCTTCTTCACGCCGGAAGATCTTGAGGCCGAGACTCGCCGTTCCGGGTTCCAGCGCATTGAACAGGTGGGCTCCGACCGGCTCAACGATCTCTATTTCAGTAATCGCGCGGACGGCCTGAAACTATCGCCTCTGGGGCTTGGCATGCTGGCCACTGCATGGGTATGAAGGTGCGGTGCTGGTTTCCGTAAATCATGCTTGACCCGCCTGAGGACATCCCTCCAGGGGCTGAAGCCCCGGCCTTTAGACGCCTCTGGCGACACGGCTAAAGCCGTGCCCTTTCAAAACGTCATTTATTGCAATCGGTTCTAGACAATTTGCGACGCTACAATAGTGCAAGAATGATTCGCGGTCTTATTGGATTGACAGCTGCTGTGGCTCTGGGTGCAATGTCCGGCTGCGGGTATCACACGGTTGGTGCGGCTACGCATCTGCCTCCGGACGCGCGCACACTTTCGGTGCCGATGTTTGCCACCCGTACCGATGCTTACCACACTGAGATCGCACTGACCGACGCTGTGATCCGCGAGTTTGCGTCTCGTTCCAGGATGCGCATCACGCCGTCCGTCGGCGGCAATCCCGACGTGGTTCTGCATGGCACCATCCTGAACGAAACCGTGGTCCCTTTGACTTACAACACCACCACGCAGCAGTCGTCTAGCTTTCTCATTACGCTGGTTATCTCCGTCACGCTGAACGACCGCGACGGCAAGGTGCTCTACGAAAACAAGAACTATGTTTTCCGTGGGCAGTACCAGTCGACCACCAATTTGCCGACGTTTCTGGATGAGAGCCCAGCGGCGGTGGACCGGATGTCTCGCGAATTCGCACGGGCCCTGGTGGCGGATGTCCTCGAAGGTATGTGAGAAGAGCAGGGAATAGGCACCAGGGAATAGGAAGTACAGGCCTGTCGTCCTGTTAAGCTGTATGAGCATGTCCGCTGCACAGCCAACCAGGAGCTTTGTGCGATGACCGGCTCTCGCTGGGGTGCGGGCTTCAGTGCTGTTGGGCGTTTCGTTGGAGAGATCGAGGCCGCAGGCGCAGGCAGGGGATCGCTGAAGCCGGGCTATGTGCTGGCCGGCGATGAGATCTTTCTGCTGGACCGGTGCCGCGAGGCCATCCTGAAGGCTTTTGTCCCGCCTGATCTGAAAGACTTTTGCCTGTCCGATCTCGATTTGAGCTCCACTCCGATTTTTGATGTACTCGATCGTGCGCAAACGCCTTCGTTGATGGCGCCGTTTCAGGTGATTTTTGTGCGCAATGTGCGCCAGTTGTACACGCGGGGAGCGAAAAAAGACGAATTTGCCGCGCTGGATCGCTATTTCAAGTCGCCAAACCCGCAGGCGCTGCTGGTTTTTGTCGCTGATTTTCTGCGGATTCCCACCGACACGCGGCGAATGGAGATGGACGACAAGAATCGCTTCGAGCGGCTGACCGAGACCCTCGGCGAGCACTGCGGCATGGTGGAACTGGCGCGCGTGAGTGAAGAGGATGCGATGCGCTGGGCCGTCGCCACCGCGCAGGCTGCCGATACAAAGCTTGAGCCCGACGCAGCGCGCGAACTGGTGGATGCGCTTGGCGCCGACATGATGCTGATCGCATCGGAGCTGGAAAAGCTGCTGCTCTACACGCTGGCCGCGGACGCATCACGCTGGGCGACGTGGAGACGATGGTGCTGGCTGCAAAGCAGCGATCCCTCTACGAACTGACGGACGCGATCAGCTCGCGGAACACGGCGCGAGCGCTCGCATTGCTGCATGGGCTGCTGAATAGTTCGGATGCCGGCGAGGATGCGGCCATTGGCCATCTCTACATGCTGGCGCGCACCTTCCGGCAGATGCTGGTCATCGTGGAAAAGAACGTGCGCGACTCGCGTGCGATCTGGCAGGCTCTGTGGCAGGGATTTCGCATGCCGCCCTTCGCGGCCGACGATCTGATCCGCCAGGCGCGGCGGTACAAGAGCCGACGAGAACTGACGCGGGCGCTGCGGTTGATTGCCCGGGCGGATCTCGAACTGCGGTCGTCGCCGCCGGACAAAAGGCTGGTGCTGGAGCGCCTGGTCTACGACCTGGCGTCGGAGCCGAAGGCGGGCTCTTCACCGTGGGCTTCGGCACAGCTGACATTCGAGGGCTAGTCAAACCGGACGCCCGACTGCACAAGCCACGCTAGGTTCGATCTTCGCGTTACAAGAATGTAGCGCGCAGAAATCGGCGATCAGTAAACGCCATGCTCATTCAGCCAAATGCCATAAGGCTGATCGAGCTGCTCCAGGTGATCCAGATACCACCCGGGCAGGAACTCAAGCACCGAGCTGAAGTGGACGAGTTCGTCGTGGTTCAGCTGTTCCAGGGCCGCATAGAGCTTTGTCAGCAGGTGCCGGTGTGCAGTTTGGTGTTCGTTGACGCCCGGAAAGCCCTGCTGGGAAAGCAACCGCTCTTCACACTGAAAGTGCATCTGCGTGAAGTCAATCAGGCGCTCGAGTTGCAGGCAGATGGCGCGGCGGTCGGCTCCGCGGACAAGCATGATGCGCAGTTCATTCAGGCTGTCCATCAGGATCCCGTGCTGATCGTCCATGGCTTGTACGCCGACGATGCACGCGTGGCTCCACGTCAACTGGGTCACAGCTACCTCCACGACAAAAGCAAGTCTAGCCCTGCTGCAACAACTCTCAATGGCGCCATGGTGGTGTCGGCATGAGACTTTGGAATCAACCATCATGTGACTTCTGACGTATTACCCGTGCGGGTTCCACTCGCGTCTCGGCTTACTCGAGGATCACGTTGGGTTGGGGTTCGTGGCCGCGGGTGGTGAGAACGATGGCGGCGCCCAGGATCAGCGCGCCGCCAAACCATGCGTAAGGGCCGAGGTGTTCGCCGAGGAGCTTCACGCCCAGGTAGGAGCCAAGCGCGGGTTCGATGTTGAGAAAGACGCCGGCACGTGAAGCGGGCACATGATGGATGCCCCAGTTCCACAGGAAAGTAGTGGTGGCCGTGCAGGCCAGGCCGCTGATGGCCAAAGCGATCCAGGCGGTGGTGCTGACGTGCGCGAACGGCGGGGCCGCGACTTTATGCACGCGCCATGGATTGAGAAGCATCGGACCGAGAATCCACAGCATCAGCATGACGGTTCCAGCGAGGATGCTATAGGCCGTGACCACGACCGGGCTGTGCGTCTGCATCAATTTCTTGCTGAGCAGAATCCAGGTGAGCGCGGTGCACAGCGAAAACACGACCAGCAGATCCCCGAACAAGCTAGGTTGGCCTTGCGTTGCAGGACCGCGATGTCCGCCGAGAACGATCAAGGCGGCGCCGATTGTGGAAGCGACCAGTGCGGCCCATCCGAAGCGATCGAGACGTTCGCCCGCGAAGATGGCGGCAGCAACACCGAGCAGAACGGGCATGGCACCGACCATGAGAGATGCGTGGCTGACGGTGGTGCGCGCCAGTCCGTGAAACTGGATGAGGAACTGGATGGGGATGCCGAAGGCGGAGGAGACAAGGATGATTCGAATCTCGCTGCCGGTGAAACGCACACGATTCAGCAGCGCCACAGGAAGCAGCCCCACGCACGCGAAAAGGAAGCGATAGAGCACCATGTGCTCCACGCTCATCTCGTTCAGAGCGAGGCGGCCGAAGTAGAAACCCGTACCCCACAGGCACCCGGCCACCGCGCATGCGCCGTATCCGAGAAATGCGGTTCGCTTGCTCAATGTCGTGGTTTTGGCCATGCTTCCTTTTACTGTCGCATAGGCAGCAACTGGGCCGTCTCACTACACTGTCTGGGACAACGTCGGAATTTTGAGCAACGAGGTTTTACCTATGAACAGCAAGTGGGGAATTCGCATGGGGAATGCCCGGGCATTGGCATTTGCTATTGCTGTGGTTGTGTTCCTTCTTGTATGGCTCGTGAAGCGGTAGCCAAACGAGAACTGCTCCGCAGCCTGCGTTCACTCGGGAAAGAGTGACAGCTGTTTATTTCTGGTTTTGTTTCGCGCGGCTGGAGCGTCGTCATGGACGGTTCTGCCGCCGAGCGACGGAGAAATGCGCCGCTCATGTTCCATCGCTCCGCTGAAGTCGGCCAGCGGATCCCGGTTCGCTTCGACGTTGCGCGTAAGCCGGTCGAGCCGGCGGAAACCGTCGAGCTTCTCCGTGTGTCCCAGCTTTGCCGCATCGAGAGCGCGCCCCAATATTGCGATTGACTCATCGTAGGTCTTCAGCGGAACAGGGAAGGGGTGACCATCCTTACCACCGTGTGCGAACGAGAATCGAGCCGGATCCGCGAACCGGCTGGGAGCACCATGCACGACCTCGGCGACGAGTGCGAGCGATTGCAGAGTGCGCGGGCCCAAGCCTTCGACCAGGAGAAACGACGCGAAATCGCGAAGCTCCTTTTCATGCGCCACCGCGAGTACGGCACCGAGCCGCTTGAGATCCACATCGGCCGGGCGAACATCGTGATGGGCGGGCATGGATAGCTTGCGGATCGCATCGAGCGAAGTTTGCACCGGCTGGTGTGCGATCGATAGCAGTGCCTGTTGCGCATGGCTTGCGCGGTGGTCGACAAGGTTCAGGATCGTTCCCTGCGGTTTGCCCACGATCGCGGCATGCGGGTCGGAGACGAAGTCGCGCACAGCCGGGGAGTGCCAGTGATAGCGCCGGGCCAGCCGGTTCTCCTCGTTCATGCCCTGCTGGATGACAGCCCACTCGCCGGACTTGTGAATGACGAAGGAATGCAGGTAGAGCTGAAAGCCGTCGGCGATGGCGTTGTTGTCGATACGGGCGGTGAGGCGGCTGGTACGGGCAAGGTCGTCGCCGTCGAGTCCGGTGCGGCTGGCGAAATCCAACAATTCGACCGGCGTGCGTTTGGAGTGTCTGCCGCGGCCACCGCAAACGATGATACCGAGCTCGGAGAAGCGTGGATTTAGCCCCCGTTTCAGCGCGCTCATCACGGAGGTAGTGATGCCGGAGGAGTGCCAGTCCATGCCCATGACGCAGCCAAGCGCCTGGAACCAGAAGGGATCGCTGAGGCGTGTCAGGAATTCATGGGGCCCGTGGGCCTGGACGACACACTCAGCGATTGCTGTCCCAAGCTGGGTCATGCGCTCGGCTAGCCACACCGGGACACGTCCTCCGTGCAAGGGGAGATCGGCGGTTCCGGAGCGTTTCACTCCATTATTCTCTCGCAGATCCAATTGGACCGTCTCGGAGCAACGAGACGGTTGCCAATTCCAGAAATAGGAATGTAATTGTTTTGTCTCGCGCAACTTCGAGCGTCGTCACGTCGTCCAAGTTCGTGCTAGCATCATTGGCACGGTGCGCCTTGGCGGGTGCTCCCCTTCCAAGGCGTTTGTTGATCAACGTTCGCCAACCAACAAGAGGATGCGAACATGAGAAAGTCCCTCCTTTTCAAGGCCATCAGCCTCCTTTCGCTTTTGCCGCTCCCTACGGCGATGCTCGCACAAGCGAATGACGCAACGAAGACAGATTCCGGCAGCTCGAAAGTGCGCATTGTTCGCCTCAGCCAGGTGAAGGGTGCTGTCGAAATCGACCGCAGTAACGGCCATGGGTTCGAGCCGGCCATTGCCAACCTGCCGATCATTGAGCAGAACCAGCTCCGAACCGGCGTGGGCATTGCCGAAGTCGAGTTTGAAGACAACAGCTCGCTGCGGCTTGCGCCGAATTCGACGGTGGATTTTCCACTTCTGGAACGCAACACGAGTGGCGCCACCATGTCCTCAGTGCATGTCATCAAGGGAACCGCGTACATCAGCCTGGTTAAACCGCAGAGCAGCAAAGCACCGGCGAATGACTTTACGTTGGTTTTCGGCTCCCGCAAGCTGAATCTCGATCCGGCAACGCACGTCCGGCTGGAACTAGAGGGCACGCAGGCGAAACTTGCCGTGATGGATGGCGCTGTTCACGTCGATAGCGCGAATGGAGCGGTGAGTATTCCCAAGAAGAAGACCGCGACATTCCAGATGTTCGATCCGGCCGAGCCAACCGTTGCCAAAGACGTTGCCACGACGCCATTCGATGCGTGGGATCATAACGCCGCCTCATATCACTCCAACGTTGCGAGCTTCAGCGCTTTCAACTCGCCCTATTCGTACGGACTGAGCGATATGTCGTATTACGGCAGCTTTGTTAACGCAGGCGGATGCGGCTCGATGTGGAGGCCGTACTTCGCGAGCGCTGCATGGAATCCTTACGCCAACGGCACGTGGGCGTGGTATTCCGGCGCAGGCTACTCATGGGTCTCTCCGTATCCATGGGCGTGGACGCCGTATCACTCCGGCTCCTGGGCCTACTGCGACAACGTGGGCTGGGGATGGCAGCCAGGCGGAGGGTGGAACGGCCTGAATAACGTGGCGGCGATCGGGTCGAGCGCTGGCACTACGGCCGGCGGTAGCGGAGTCATTCACGCTCCGCATGTACCGGGTCATCCGCCTCTTCCGCATGCGCCTTCGATGGTTGCGGTGAACACAAAGCCGATCTCGCAATCGGAAATCGCATCGCCCACCTCTTTCGTTTTCCGTAAGGACTCGGCTGGATTGGGTGTGCCGCGGGAAACGCTCGGGCATTTGGGCAAATTCTCAAGCGAATCGATCAGTCACGGGACGGCGAAGACGACTATTTACGCGAGTGCTCCGCAGACAGGCCGTCCGAACGGCGCAATGACGACGTCGGAATCGATGGTCGTTTCGGTTCATCGCGGAAGTCCGCCGCCATCGAATTCAACATCGCAGGGATCCTTCAGTTCCTCTTACGGTGGATCGAGCAGCGGCGGTGGAATGGGTAATACCCGATCAACCTCTGGTCCGGCTCCCTCGGCGCCTTCCACTGGCGGTGGTGTTAGAAAATAACGCCAGAGAGTTTGAATTCAAAGACTCCCGTTGTGCGCGTCTGCATCCCAGATTGCGCATGACGGGAGTTTCTGTAAATTCCCCTCATCCGATATCCGCGGTTCTGTGGACGGATTCTCTTGGCTACCGCTGTGCAGAGGCTGTGTCCGTCGTTTCGGCGCCGATAGCGAAGTCGGCATCCGCCGAACTCCGGCTCATCACGGGATGCTGCGTGCTCACTCGTTGCGACACTTCCTGTGCAACGGCTGCGAAGACATGGCTAAGTGGAGTGCGCCCGTTGCTTTTCTGCAAAGCCTGCAGCAGGAAGTAAGTAAAGTAGCCATGCTTCAGGTCGGGGCTCTCCAGTGACTCTTCATTCACGCCGCTGGCAGCGAGCACGATGCGTCCCGTCCCGTCGGCCATATGCTTCAGCATCTGATTGGATGGCGCCGAATTCGGAATCGGCGTACCGGGCGCATTCGACTTGGTGGATCCGCCGCTATAGCAGGTGTCGAGAATGACGGCTGTCCGCAGCGACTTCATGCGCGTCGCCACAGCGTTTGCCAACTCCACCATCGGGTAGGCCGTGGCGTAGAGGGCATCTTCGTTGTAGCCGTTGCCTGCTGATATCTCGCTATCGTATGTGACGAGGTAATTTGCGCCGCCCGCCGAATCGAGCGTACGCGGGGTGCCGTGGGTTGCCACGTAGATGAGCACGAGATCGTTCGGTTCGGCATGCTGCGCAATCCAGTTGAGCTGTTCCTTGATATTTTTTGTCGTCGCCTGCTCATCGGTCAGGACATGAACGTTGGCCGGTGGGAATCGTCCGATATTCGGGTCCTTCAGTGCATCGGCAATGCCGCTTGCATCGGCTGTCGTGAACCGCAGCGAAGGAACACTGCGATCCGCGAATCGGCTGATACCGATCACGAGAGCCCACTTCTGCTTCACCGGTCCAGCGCGCACAATTGGCGTCTCGCTGGGACTCGCAGAATCAGGAATCGCAGACAGACCGCGGCTTGCAGGGGTAGCGAGAACTAGCGGATTTAGATTCTCCTGAAGCGCCTCGGAGTTGTTAAAGCGCGCCTTGTCCATTGCGTACCTGGCCAGGGATTCGTGTCCGAGCCGTTTCTCCACGAGGCTTCGGTAGTACCATGCGTCGCCAAGTTCGGGGCACTCTGAGACGGCGTGCTTCAGCAACTGCAACGCATCTTCGAAGACGTTGTTGTCGCTTTGCGGCGTAATCCGTTCCAATGCCTGCACCACAAGGTCCTTGCCGGCGCCACAGCGGTTATCCTGCGCCGGCGCGGAAAGACACGTGCCAAGGAACAGGACGGGCAGAGCGAATGGCAAACGCCCAATCCTCAGGGGCCGGATCATTTTTCAGCCACGGTTTTGTGAGTGGTCCGAGCCTTCATTGCTTTCAGCACCTGGTCGCTTACACCATTGGTCGAGAGTGCCTGGAGTCCGTTCGCGCTCAGGTCGAAGCGCGCCAGTTTTGCGGCACGGATCGTCTGTGCAACCGTGTCATCATCCAACCCGGCCTTGACCATCGCAATGACTTTCTCGTTGGTAAGGGCCTTGGCTTCGCTGGGTCTTGCGACGGGTGTTGCTACTGTGTCAGTCGGCTTATTTGCGGATTCAGTCTCGGCTTTCTTCCGGGCTCTCTCGGCGACAGCAGCTTCTGCCTTTGCGTTCTCCTCGTCCTCGAGCCTCTTGTAATGGGCGATCGCTGTTTCAATTCGCTTCTGAGGATCGAGGAAATACTTCTCCGTGGGCTTGGCATCGATGGCTTTACCGTAGTTAATCGCAGCTTCGTCGAGGAACTTCATTGCCGACTTCTGGTCTTCCGCCTTGTACGCCAGGGCTTCGTATGCCACGCCAATGTTGTAGAGGCGATAGGCATCGTCTTCAGGCTTGGGTAACTGAGGAGCGGTCTCGTACGTCTCCAATGCGCGTTGCCACAATCCGGCAGTGGCTTCCTTGTCGCCCTCCTCGAGCGGTCCTTTCTGCTTGGCGAGGAAGACTTCGATGATCTCGTTGGTGTTTACCATGTGAGCAGCGATCTGACGTACGACATCATTCAGCAAGCGAGAACGCAGTTCTGCATCGGTCGGCGGACTGAGTTGCTCGTTGCCGGCAGCTCCTGTGATCTTCTTCCAGCCGCCGCTCATCGAGTTCATGATCCCGTGAGAGATGTCGTTACCGGAGCTGTCGAAGGTCTCATCGTACTTTGCCGTTGCGTTGTCTGAGATCAATGTTTGACCGCCAGCACTCCTGGCCTGGAACGACACGCTCAGCGAGCCCGTGATGCGCGTATTCGTCTGGGGCTTGGCCGGCTTCTTGCCAATGGCCAGCGGTTGCTGTGTGATCACGATTGGTCGCGGATGAGAGTAATCGGTGATCTCACAGAGGACGATGGAAGACGGATTGTTTTCGCTGGTCGTCAGCAAAGGATCGTTTTTAAGAAGTTCCGTTTCGAGTTGCGCTTCCAGGTCGGGCACAAGATCGGCCTGCTCTTTGTGCGCCGTCACTTTCACTTTGAATGTTTTGCCAGAGAGATGCGCCAGAGCGGGAAGCTTGCGCTGCAGCACAACCTTTTCCTTGGCAGCGCCGAAACTTTGCGCATGAGCGTTGACGAAGAAAGGTGAAATGAGAACAACCAAAGCCAGGAATTGGAGCGATTTGATCTTCACTTTCGACCCCCAGACGATCGAATCCGTTAACTGCTTGTCCTCTCATCGGAGAGGACGATCCTCACGGCCGAAGTTGCACGGTGCGATGATTCTGCCGGTCACACATGCAGGAATTCCGCTGCTCGTGCTCGCATGCCTTTCCAGGGGGGAACTCCGGAGAAGGAGCACGGGCTGAAATTGTTGTGTATCGGGCCTCCGACGAGGGTTTTGTCAGGGTAATGCGCAGGCGGAATAGAATGCAACAGGAATTGCGTTCGTTGAGCGAGCAAGAAATTGACAGCCGAACACGATCAAACCGCGAGAATCGGCGAGAATACGTATAGATGGTGAAGAGTTTCTTCGGGTTTGCAAGGTGCGCTGTTCTGGCGCGGATAGGCCAGGTTCTGGCAATCGCTGCAGTCTTAACAACTTCGGCAGCGCAGGCGCAGCTTTTCGGGCATCACCCCAAAGATCCGAAGGAGACGCCTCCAGCTGTTCAGGCGAAACCGGAACGCCCCGCATCGCAGCCCGCCACATTTACCATTCCCGTCGAACCACTGGGGTTTTTTGCCCCGGGCGCAATCTATCAAGGCCAGCGAGAGAGTCTCGTTTCCCTGGATTTTCTGGATGAAGACCACCTGCTGTTTACGTTTCACGCGCCGGGTTTGATTCGCCGTGAGGGCAATCCAGCAGTAGATGACGAACGCCAGATCCGTGCGATTGTACTCACTCTCCCCACGGGAGCGGTCAATGCCGAGGCTTTGTGGACCGTGCACGATCGGGGTCGCTATTTGTGGATGCTGAATGATGGACATTTTCTTCTGCGGGATCAGAATGTTTTACAGCTTGGGGATGCATCGCTGGAATTAAGGCCTTCTCTCCAGTTCAAGGGTCCGCTGTTGTGGCTCGAGATGGATCCTGGACAGGATCTGGTAGCTGCAAATTCGCGCGAGCCGGTCGGCTCAAAACCGGGGCCGGGTGAGGTGTCGAGCCCTTCGTCCGCATCTGCGTGGATCACCTCGGATGAGGTGAAGTCGTACGCGCAGCCCGACATTGTTCTTCGCATCATGCGCCGGACCACCGGACAGGTGATGCTGGTAAGCCGAACCCGGACCACCGTACATCTGCCCATCAACTCCGAGGGGTTTGTCGAGACCCTGCGCGGCAGCAAAGGCCATGAATGGGTGCTGAGCATGGACTATTTCAAGGGCGGCAATCGCGTCATCGGGAGTCTCGACTCCATGTGCGCTCCCTCGGTTGAGTTCGTTTCAAATCCGGAAGTGCTGATTACTACATGCAATCCCGATAACAGCCGCTGGATGGTGGCGATGTCGACTGATGGCAAGCGGCTGTGGAATGCCGCCAAGCCGCCGACCCAGATCTGGCCGCGCCTGATCATGGCGCCCAACGGAACGCGTCTTGCCCGGGAAACTCTCCTCGTCAATCACGAGGTAAACTCCTTCGCACCGCTCAGCTTTGACGATGTGAACGGACAACTGGTGGAAGTTTACGACGCCATCACGGGCAAGGTGGATTTGACCGCTCCAGCCAGTCCGGTTCTCGATGGGGGCGGCAATGTGGCCATTTCTCCGTCTGCGCGAAGAGTGGCTATTCTCGATGCCGGCGCCATCCGGGTATATGAACTGCCGGCCTCCGCGCCTGGTCCGTCCTCGGCGCATTAGGCGGTTTGCAGGTATTCAGGGACTGCTGGGACGTGTAAACTTGCCTGCGGAGGTTTCTCTTGGCCACGGCTGTCGTCCGGTATATGGCTGCGGCGGTCTCCGACCGCGGGCGTAAACGCCCCTCGAACGAAGACGCCTACGGCTTCTCCGTCGAGGCGGGTGTGTATCTCGTGTGCGACGGAATGGGCGGAGCAGCCGCAGGTGAAGTTGCGAGCACGATCGCAGTGGATGAAGTCCTTCGCCTGTTGACTCACCGCAACCCTGACAATGGAACTCCGCTGCCCGATGCGGCACAACATGCCGTTTGCGCTGCCAATGAAGCCATCTTCTCGCGGGCGCTGCGGAATCACCGCCTGAGCGGCATGGGTACGACCCTGGTGGCGTTGGCCACCCGAGAGCGTCAAGTGTGGGTTCTGAATGTCGGAGACAGCCGATGCTACAGGCTGCGCCATGGACAACTGGAGCAGCTCACCCGTGACCACTCGCTGGTTGAGGAGCAGGTTAGACTCGGCCGGATGACAGCCCGCGAAGCTCTCCATTCCCCATTAAAGAATGTCATTACACGCGCGCTCGGCACGCAGTCGCAAGTGACGCCAGACGTATTCGAATTCGAAGCAGAACCCGGCGATCTGTTCTTGCTTTGCTCCGACGGATTGACGCGCGAGCTGCCTGACTCAGTCATCCAGAATTTGCTCAGCGCCGATCTGCCGCTTGAAGCACTTTCGGCACGCTTGGTGGAGGCAGCCAAGAAAGCGGGCGGCCACGACAACATCACATGCCTGCTGGTGCGCGCTCAGGGTTAACCGAGTGCCCCTTCGGGTGAGCTCAACCGGAAACCCTGTTCGTTCCAAACTCACTCTCTCCGATCTCCAACGTAGCGAGAAGGTTGGGGACCGCTCCGGTGCAGCAGACTCGAGATCGCATCCAGCATCACGCTTGGGTGGACCGGCTTGGCTAGAATTTCAAATTCGTGACCCTCATTTCTGGCCTTCTGCATCAGTCCCTCGACGGATGGTTGTCCTGAAAACAGCAGGACATGACAATTGTCGAACCGTTCTTTCAGCACGAGGGCAAACTCGATTCCATTCATTTTCGGGAGTATGACATCGAGGATGGCAAGGTTGGGCGGCCACTGCGAGATGGCATGCATTGCCGCTTCTGCCGAATAGGCAATGCGAATGTCGTAGCCGTGAGAGGACAGGATTGTCCCAAGCGTATCGGCCACCACTTTCTCGTCTTCGACGATGAGAATCTTTCTTTCTCCCACGTACCCAGGCATAAAAGGCCTCTCTCGTGGCGAGACTGCGAACTGCCCCCACTGCTTGTGTGAAGGATGCCGTGTCGCGCAGGGATGGTTGGTTGGCGGGTGCTCGGCAAATTCATGCAGATCAACACCAAAGGCATATGGGCGCGGTTCCGGTGGAGAGAGCGCGGAGCAACACAGCAAGGCAGGAATCACTCGTTTCGGTACTTACTTTTCGTCTTCCAGTAATGGAAGCCAATTACCGATTTGCGATTTTCTCGACTCCAAGGTGTGGTGCTAAACGCATCAATCTAAGCTATTTGTGGCATTGTTCAGCTAGTTTTAAAGGCATTAGGTTCAAGTATGAAGCGCGCTGAATTGGGATCACTTCCGAACGCAAGAAAGGGGACACTATGCCGACCAGGGAAAGCCAGAGTAGCCGCATTCAAACCGGCAACGCAGCTTGGATCTCCATTCCTGACAGTGACTCTGAATCATCAATCGATCCGTCTTTTTCTGACAGAACCCTGCTGAGACAATCGCAGTCGATTTCGTTGGCAAGGTTCCACCTGTTCGAGAGCGTCAGCGAGATGCGAACCCCCTTGCCTGAGCGTTTCCCGCGACTCACCCTTTTTGCGATTGCTGCTGCCCTGCTTGCGTTCGCGCTTACGGCGGAGTTCGACTATCTGCGAGGTGCGGGATATTACTGGCCCTGATCGGATCACATCGAAAGCGGAAAGTGTCGGAAGTGCGTCCACTCAGCTCGGGGAATCCGTTCAATCAGCGGAGAATCGCCTGCGCGAGGGGGAGCCGGCGGAACCGATCGCGCAATCTGTCGGATCGAGCTTTTTGCTGGACTGGCTCGCCGGCGGAGAGGTGTGTCACAGGAATATACGGGGATTCTCCCTCAAAATCGAAATGCTCACCGCCGTCGGTGCGCTGGGTAAATAAGCAGGTCTTGGCGCTGGATTGGAAATCCTTCCACGGGGTAGAAGAGAGCCTGTTTCAGCTACTTCTGGTCAGGGCGGATGGATCCGAACCCCGACTCGACAGTGCCCCATATTCAAAGATTCTTGCCGCGGCATCCGCTACAGCGCTCACGCCGTTCCGGTGAGCGCTCGCTCCGGCGCACATGTCTGTTTACCTATTGGTTTCGCAATATGAGAGCCCGGAAAACTTCGGCCAACCCCGATGACATCAAATTGACATTCGGTTTGCAGACGGGTGATTTCATCACCCTGAAAATGCTGCGTGAATGCACGCTAAACTCAACCCCGGACTGATTGGCGATGAACAAAAACATTTGGGTTCTTGCAATTTTGCTCTTCAGTCTGGGAGCGCCGCTAGGCGCGCAGGATCAGGAATCGCCCAGCGCTCCGCAGAAGTCCGTCTCAGCCAGAGGGATCGACTATCTCTTCAATTATCTGAACATGGCTGGCACAACAAAGGCGAAGGACTTCCGTCCCTTGTCCCAGAAGGAGCGATTCAATCTCTATGTGAAAACGATGGTAAACCCACTCGGTTACCTGAAGGCTGGATTCTCCGCGGGGATCGATCAATGGAATGACAAACCTGAAGAGTGGGAGCAGGGAGCGTCGGGCTACGGAAAGCGATATGCGAACATCCTGGGGCAATATTCAATTCAACGCACTGTGACGTACGGTCTATCCAGCGCATTCCATGAAGACAACCGCTATTTCAATTCCGGCAAGAAAGGGTTCTGGCCCCGCACTGAGTATGCGTTAGCGAGCGGAATACTTGCGAGGCACGATAATGGAAAGCTGCATGTGTCAATCTCCCAGTCGGGAGGTGTGGCAGCCGGCGCTTTCCTCTCACGCTTTTGGCTGCCTCCGAGCCAGGCCTCTGCGGGAGATGGAGCGGTCAGTTTCGGTATAACCACGGCCAGCAATATGGGATTCGGCGTGGTGAAGGAATTTCTTCCTGACGTGGGGCGGGCGATTGCCAAGAAACGCAAAAAGCACCCAAGCCCGGCTCCATCTGCGAAATCGGTGGTTGGAATCACTTGTTGGGAAGTGTGCTAAACGAGTTCTCGTTTAAGAGCGGATCCCGGTCATCATCCCGGCGGTCGGGGCTGAGGGATTCAGAACAGGGCCTTGATAAGGCGAATGACGAGCTCTTCAAGAGAGAAAATTGTGAGCAGCAGAGGGAAGAAGGGTGCCCCCGTGATCACGGCCAAACGGGTTATGTCATTCAGTCCGAAGGGGACCGGACGCATGGAGCCGACGATGCTATAGCTGTTAGCGAGGTCGGCTAGCGACTGGATGTCGGGAGTTCCCAAGAGATCGTCAACGGGTGCCGACGGAGCGGGGACAATCCATTTCTTATCAAATTTATCGACATAATCCTGTGCGAGTTGCCCGTAATTGGCGAGTCCTTTTCTTCTCGCGCTGACCATTTGCGGAGTAAACATCAGCAATGGAGTGAGGACGGCGAAGACGAAAAACGCGATGAAGCCGACTATTTCTAGCTTGAAGGACAAGAGATTTTCCCCTCTATAAAGAACACGGCTGGCAATAACTCCTGCGAGCAGTGCTCCCTGAGCAAAGAGAACCGGACCAAAGGCGTACGCACTTCTGCCCAGAAAGGAAAGACCGCCGCAGCGATCGGGATAAGTTGGAATAAGCTTCAGCTTGATTCTGGATACCTGCCAGAGAAGGCGATACCAGATGAAGAACCTCATGTACCAACGCAGAAGGGCAAACTGTACGATAGGGATGCTGACAAACACATACCAGTAGCCAGCATAAGTCAGATTCCAGCGTCCTCCAGGCATCGCATACCAGGTAGGCGATTGGATCGCGATTCTACTGCTCCAAAGCCAAAGCCCGAACGTATACACGAGAACCACAAGTCCCAGCTCGAGCGGGATGGAATTGCGTAGTCTGATTGCTGACTCGATTGCTCTGTCAAAACGCGGCAGATCATCGGGCAAAACGATGCGCCGCTCGACAAAGCGATAAACAATAGGACGTAGGCGCAAGTGAACAATCAACTCCGCAGCGATGAGCACCGGGAGCGCAACAAGAAATCGGACGTGGGCTTCAACATCCTGAAGAAAAGAGAGCCGACCGGCGCTTCCCGAAAACGAGTCAAGTAGCAGGAGAGGCAGCCAGGCAATCATCGAGATGACGATTATCCTGCGAGGCAGCAACTCCAGGGCAGCGCCGCTGAGATGCGATTTTCGGAGAAGCTGAAAGACCGGCCCGCCCAGAACGGGGGAGAAATCATGGGGCAAATCCTGCTTCGAGCTCCCTGGTGTTTCTGGCATTCCGAAACCTCCTCAAGATAAACCTGGCAGCAGGCTTCTTCCGATCGGTAGCAGGGTAATAGAAAGTGAAACAACCGACGTGCGGGCCAGAGATCAGAAGCCGGCTTTCTGGTTTCCGGCGCTCTTATGCCGATCTAAAAGTGGATCGCTCCCTGGACTTGCACGGAGAAGCCCTCGTAGGTCGAACGATCCGCGAATTCGTCGAAAAACTTGAAACCAAGGCTTGCCTTTTGCTTCGGGAATGCCGCGGTCAATGCGAACCCAAGGGAGTTGATTGCGTAACGTGCTTCAGACTCGGCCTGCGTAATCAGGGGTCCGGTTTTGGAAGTTACTTGCCGCGCTTCATATCCGGCGAGACCAAACTGCAGCCTGCGATTTGTGCGCGGAACCGGCGTTAACAATGAGTAATCAAGGTCAAATGTGTCGCCGGGATGGATCTCAGTGCCCTCCTGCGTGGTGTGGAACTCGTACATTTCGAATACGGAGAAGGTCAGCTGTTTGGCCCGGGTCAGAAAGAAGGTCTGGCCAGAGGACAGTGCGTTGGTCCAGTAGCCGGAGCCGACGTTGTCGGTTCCTCCAGCAACGAAGCGGCCGGTTGGAGCGAGGAATCCGTAGATGGCGCGCGCACCGAAGCGATCGCTGCTCCAGGCGAGAATGAGAGGCATGTAGTAGGAGTCTGCGAATCCGGCGCCTCCACTGATATTGCGCTGTACGTCGCTGGTGAGATCGTTCTTTGCGAAGGGAAGCGTGGCGGTTGCGGAGTAGCGTGCGCCCAAGAGGGGTTTGTTCTGGCTGACAAAGATCAAAGAGTTCATGTCCATGGCCACGTAGTTCTGACCTGTGACAGGAAGGGTCTTGCCGTTCTCGTCTTTGGCTTCGTTGCGCGAGTAGTAAAGGAATTGGTTTGAGTAAGAGAAACGGGGCTCCGGCGTGAGACCGGAGTTGATCGCGCTCATTCCGAGAGGATAGACGCCTCGATTTTGCGATTGCGCATGATCGGCAGCGACAAGCACATAAACCAAGACGAGAGCCCACAAGCAATCACGGCTGCTTCCCCTTTTGCGCTGCATCATTTGACCGCAAGGTTCTTCCAGAATTTCTCCAGACTCTTGTCGCCGCCGAACAGGGTCGTGAAGATGGTTGAGTCTGCCAGCAGGATGTCGCCGGCGCGTTCTCCGCTCGGCGGCATCCACATGAAGCAATTGAACTCCTTATTGCCTGCCTCCGTGAATGGATGCGGGCGCGAGAGATCAATCGGCTGCGTTGCAAGAATGCGAACCGACTTTGCGTCGTCGGTGGTGAGCGCGTAGTGCGGGAGATGCGGGTGAAAGTTGAACGTAGCTACGTCGTCGAGCCAATGGCGTGAGTCCAGGTCTCTCGATGCGTTTAATGGTGCAATCTGAGTGGTACCTTGAATGACCGCGGGGCGAAGACCGTAGCGATTTTCCACGGGGACGCCGAGGCCTTTCATGACGGAGCGCGTGTACTTGCCGAAACGCTGCTGGCGGGGAACAAGAGGGTCTCCATGGTGTGCGTACTCCATTGCACGCTCTTTCAGGTCAGGCGAGACGCCGACGTCGTGGTGAGGGCCGATGATGAGACAGGCTCCTTCGCGCTTGAGGAACTCTCGCATGGATTCGATTTCTTCCGGAGAGGCTTCCTGCTCCGTGACGATGTGATCGAGACCGAAGACCATCATCGTGTCGGTGTCAGCAAGAACACGCTCGTCGATGGGCAATCGCTGGCCAGCCTGATCGATGCGCTGGAAGACGGCGACTGGCTGTGTTGTGACTTCACCAACGAGTTGCTGAAACCTTAGCGTGGAGAGGTGAAATAACTCGAGTGTGCCGGCGATGCCCTGCAGGAACATTTTTTCCGAATACTCGATTGACTCGTAGTTGGGCCATGCGACGCGGCGAACTTCAGTCATCGTGGAGAACCGGTTGTCCATTTCGGTAACGTCGCGATTGGCTTCCCACGGGTAGCTCCATGTCCAGTAGATGCTGAAGCGGCGCTTGCCGGGCGCATACCTTCTCGGAATGTGATCCTGGTTGTAAGTCCGTGGTGCACCTTTTGACTCACTCATCTCAGCGTCCTTTCTCGTGGCCTCTCCAAGTCAGGTCTATTTCCCATTCGGCAGCATAGCGAGGTAGTTAAGGGCCTTCATGCCAGGCAGGAAAAAGTAAGCGCCGCCGCGTATGGTTGTGAAAGACGGAAGGCCTTTGATCTTCATACGAATGGGCCGTTTCGGTATGGTCATGTCATATGTACCGTCCTGCATACCAAAGATCGGGTCGCGTTCATTGCCGAGTTCGTGGAAGTTGGGATCGTTTGCCCAGACGTTCATTGCAAATTCGAACTGGCGGACGAGGCTGGCGCAGCCGATGAAAGCGGCGATCCCTCTCTCGATCCCGTCTTCGGGCTTGTCTTCGGGCAGAGGAGGGCCGTAGGTTCCTCCGCGTCGGATCATCTTCCTGCGCTGCATGTTTGCGGCCGTGTCGCGCGGATTCATGCGCCGAATATGCGCGCCCAACGGACAAGCGTAACCGTAGGGGTCCATTTCGGCGTAGTTGAAGTTGTTGGTGTGCTGCGGGTCCGCTGCGATCTCCGGGTCGCCTTTCTCGGGCGAAAGGACGAGCGGAGTGCCATCGCGCCATCGGCCCATGAGCTTGGCAGCAACCCACTCCTGCTCCTCCGGCGTGTCTCCTTGCTGGCGAAGAAAGTCGCGAAATGCGCCGACGTGCTCCTCGATCCGGAGGTAGGCGATGTAGCTGCCGTCGCGCGAAAGGACTTCGGGTTTCGGAAGAGTCGCCCCGGGACCATCTTCATCCGGATAGCCGAGAAAGAATTCGCCTGCTTTGAGTGCCGGGCCGGAGCCAGGCGTTGGATTGTCGGCAATGCCTTCGATGAACGGCTGCGAGAGGCGGTCGCGATACCCGAAGTGCTCGTGTGCTTGCCCGTATGGTGGAATGGCTTCGAGATCGAGCGAAGAGAGGACATTGACTCCAGAGCATTGCTCGAGAAATCCGTCGTGCTCCTGCCTGCAACGCTCGCGCTCTGGCGCGTCGCGGGCGAACAGGATCACAATTGCATGGAGGTCCGGGCCGGCGAGACCTCCGACCCAGTGATCGGGATGGTTGGCGCCCGTAGCGCCAAGGATCTGCGCCCGCGCGGCCATGCCTTGACGGAACTCCTCAGGAAAGGTAGCGAGTGATGACTCGTCGATGCCGAGGGCGCGGAGGCCGTTAAAGGTAAAAGCTACGCTGACCCATCGGGTGTAGGACGGGTTTTCCGCCACGCTTTTTGCAGTCCCTACCTTGTCTAAAAGGCCCCTGACCCATTCTCGCGCACCATCAGGCTGACTGAAGGTCAAAAACTCGTATCGCGCTGCAAGCGCAGGCGGACGCGCAACCAGGAAGTGCTGAATATTCTCGACCTCAAGCATCGCTGCTCTCCATTACGAGATTGCGCGCGGTCGCGCCTACTGCATCAGGTCGAGCATTCCTGAAAATGCTGCCTTGAGCTTCAGGGCTTTCTTGATTTCGTCGGCGCTGACGTAGGGGTACTCGGCGTATTCAAGGAAGCTCGGTCGCTGATGCTCGCGCACAAACTTGACGAAGGCTGGAGTGTTGGTCTTCCAGTCCTTCGGAAACCCTTCCAGATTCTCGAAGACGGTGTTCAGGCCGTACTTCGAGAAGAGCGCGACTGCATCTTCGGTGTATTTATCAAAGTCGGTGTCGAAGATTCCCTGGTACATGAAGTAGGTGTCATTGCCGATGTCGAAGAGGACCCAGCGCAAATAGTGAAGCTTCAATACTTCGAGAGCTTCGGGGAGACCGGCTATCGTCTCTTCGATCTTCTTGCCGTAGCCGCGGATTACATCCTCTCTTCCGGGGATGATCTTGGCGATGATCGTGAACCCGTGGCAGGCCGGCGATTTTGGATAGAGCGGGCCATAGCGGCCATTTTCAAGCTGGAAGTAGCCCTCTTTCGGGATCGCCATCGCCTGAGGTTTTGTCCCGGTTTTGTCCTGCGCCACTGCTTGTAATTCCATGGGATCGTTCTTAGGAGCTGCCTGTGTTCCCATTTCAATCTCCTTCGAGGGGGAGGGCCGCAAGGCTGTCGGTGGCTTCCTGCAGACCTCTTCCGTACGAGTTTGGAGAGTGACACAGGGAAAAACAACTGGAAGTTTCCCTAGGTTCTGGGAATTCTGCGCGAGCAAGCCAGACAGACTTCGTTCTCTTCCTGACGGGACACGGAGTAGGGCCGGAGAAAAAGAAACCGGGCCCCCAAGTTACGCTGGTACGTCTAGCCTGCCATCTGCTATTTGTTCAGGTCGTCATCCTTGTAGTACTTGGTGCCCTGCAGCGTGAGTTGCAGCGCAAGGCCGTTCTTGGTGATCTGGTAGACGTAAACATCTGGGGCAACTTCGACCGCTCCCGAGACAGCCCCTCCGGACGATCCAGCTTTGGCAGCGGCGTCGGCTTGCGCTGAACCCGACCAACCGGAGTCGAGGAATTGTTTGAACGCCTTATCGGTGTTAAACACAAAGATCACGCGGAAGTCCTTCACACCCACGCCTAGCCCGGCGCCTGCCGAAACCATCTTCATGAAGGTCTCCTGCTTTGTCTGATTGTTAGTGGCAATGCCAGAGCCGCTCGCCGTGCTGACCACGAGTATGTTTGTCCCGAAGTTCTTGAAAACGGCGTATCCGGCGGCATTCTGGATGGCGGCCTGGGCGCCGGGTTGCAGCTTGTAAAGATCCTGAAGCGTTTCAGAAACGCCCTTGCGGATCTTCGCTTGCTTTTCTTCGTTGCTGTCCGCCGCGCAAATGACGCTTACGGACAAAAGGGCAATCGCAACTGCTGAAGTGATCACATTGGATTTCATCGAGTTTGTCTCCTATGTAAGAAATGCGCAACAATTACTGCCTGGATCCCACGTGAAATTGGAAAGTAGAGCAAAAATTGAATGAGATGACGATTTGAAAATTTCCCCAAAGTCACACGACCTGAATCGGCAATCATTTGCGGTCAGGAGTATGTCGGCCACAGATAAGGTTGAGGCATGAATTCCTTAGCGCACCTGAGTGGGTGTCCATGAACTATCCGGATTGAAGAGCTCCATCTTCTTGAATTCGTCGAGAGTTTCAGGCCCGAAATCCCTCTCGTATAGGACACCGTCGTTGCTGACAATGAAAGTCTTCACGCCGGTCACTCGGTACTCCGCTGGAGCAGCGACCAAAGCAAACCCTCCAATCATGATTCCCTTGACGACGAAGTTCATTGCGCCCATGGGTGCTGCCGGACCCTGCCCCTTCAGGACCTTGAAGTAGTAACCGTGATACGGTTCGCCTTTCATGTTGTATCCCTGTTGGATGGCACGTGCGATTTTCTCGCCAATCGGGCCACTCCAGCTTCCGTCCCGTTCCTGCCAGGCCAGACCGTCTTTTGTCCCAGAAGGGGCGATGATGTTCTGGGCGTACTGGCTCACGTCGTATTCTTTGCGCTTCCTGAAGGCGAAGTCGTTCTGAGCTTCAACAAAGCCCTTGCAGATATCAATGGCACTGATCTCATTGGCGCCGATGCGGCGGTAGAGCATCTCCTGCTTGCCAGCTTTGCTGTCGAAGTACCACTTGTTGCCACTCTTCACAATTGGAACGGGAAATGGCCACTCCTCCTTTCCGACGAGGACAAACGCGCGATTCCCGCTTTTTGGATCCACTGAGACGCTTGTCTTTTCGTGAGCTTCGGCAGCGAAGTCAGACGCGCGTTGCCGGTCTTGCGGCAACTCTCCGGTAAATACAACGTCCTGGCCATCGGGGCCAAAGATTTCCACGAGAGCAGTTTCGTCGAATTTGGTTGCGGCATCGATTAGCGTGGTGGCGGCCAGCTGTGGGGTATCGAAAGCCTTGCCGTGAGCAGCTTGAGGGGCTGTACTCTGGCTCGAAGAGGAAGGAGGAGCGGGCGACGTCTGGTTTGCAGGTTGTTGCGCCGGCATAGGACCTGAGGCTGCAAGGGCGGCAAAAGCTGCAACCGCTGCAAGCTTGCGAAAATCCGAGGTTCTTCGAAGAGAGGTCGTCCTCATCGCGCTGCTCCTGATCTCGTTAGTTGCACTATCGGCGTCGTCCCCCGCCACGCATTCCGCCACCGCCCCCGCGCATACTCGAGGCGCCGCGAGCGCCACTGGCGCGTGCGCCCGATCCGCTGAATCCCCCGCCTCCGCCTCCAAAGGCGCTGCGGCCTCCGCTAGCACCGCTGCGGGAGAGATCCTGGCTGCCTATGCGATCTGCCCCGCCTCCGGCTCCTCCTGTTCGATTCCCGAGGCTTCCTCCGCCAGACTGACTTCGCGATCCTGCTCCGCCGCTCCGATTCGCCGCTCCGCCTCCTCCGGCCTGGTTGCCGCCACCAGCTCCACTGCGGCTGCTGGAAAGATTTCCGCCTTGTTGGTTGAGCTGCTGCCTGGCACCGGCCTGGCGATTGGCCAGAGAGTCACCACGAGCTTGACCGCCGAACCTGTCAGCCGTCGCGCGGTCGGAATACGGCGCACCTCCGCGATGTTGCGGGTTGTGCTGCCATCTGTTGTTGCCTGCTCCACCCACGCCGCCCACGCCTCCGGCGCCGCCCACGCCTCCGGCACCACCAACGCCTCCCACGCCACCGACGCCACCTGCGCGACCGCCGCCTGTGCGATTGCTGACCCTGGATGAATTGCGGTTGAAGTTGTTCTCGCGATTGATGTAGACGTTATTGTTGCCGCCCCAGCTGGCGCCGCAGCACCAGCCACCGCCCCACATCGCACCCATTGCAACGCCGACGCCGAAAGAAATCGCCATTCCTGCTGCGTAGTATCCGGGAGGAGGATAGTAGATCGGGGGGTAAGGGTAAATGGGTGCCCCATATACCACTACGGGATTATAGGAGGGCACATACACGACTTGCGGATTCGCCTGTTCAATCACGATCGTGCTTTTGTTCTCAATGACCTTGGTCTCCACCTTCTGTTGCTCACTTGTTTTCAGATTGCCAGTGTCCTTTGCTTTCTTCCGCATTCGTTGAACGGCTTCCATCACGTCATTCTGTTGAGCCAGAAACGCGTTCCCAAGATCGGTGGTCCATTGAATGTCGTCTGACAGCCGCTTGACAAGATCGGGCAATCCGGCGAGAGCTTGAATGCTCGGGTCCCAATTTTGCTTGGCCACGGCGTCGGCGAGAGCCTTGTCCTTCAGGCCTGAATTCTTTGCAAGCCACTGCTGCAGCTGAATAATTTCGAGCGGATACGTCGACGCGGCAAGTGTTTGAGCGAGCATTGGATCAGGGAACAAGGCGATGGGCGCGACAAGGGAATCCAACTGGTCGGGAGGAATCTTTGCGGGCTGGGCAGCCGGTGCGGACGATTGCGCAGGCGGAGTGGACTGCGACTGCGCCAGAGCGTCACCCGGTAGAAGCGCCATAACGATGGCTGCAATCACCAGAAGCTGGAGTCTGGAAGCGGGCGACTTAGACTTTGGATCTGCTGCCAATTTATCCTCCGCTCCAGTGAAACCAGCCTTCAACTGGCGAGGAGCTTAGACTGCCCAGAGCGCGCACTCAACTAGGAAAATCCCTAGTGCCATTTCCCGAGCGGATCGGCACCAGCCCTTCGTCTATGTGAATCCGAAAGGGGAAATATACTGTTCGCCAATCAAGGCTGCCTTTATCGCAGGAATCAGGTGCGCTTTCATTCGAGACTTCACGACATACCCCAGAACGCCTTCGCCCAAGCAGGCATTCAGGAATTCTTTTTCGGCATGAATCGTCAAAATCACGATCTTTGGCAGGAAGTCGGAGTCTCTGAGTTGCTGGATCGCATCAATTCCGCTCAGGACCGGCATCGTAATGTCAGTCACGATTACATCGGGATGCAGGCGCAGCGTCTCCGTTACCAGCATCGCTCCGTCAGTGGCCGTTCCCACGATGTCAAAGTGAGGCTCAAGAATAGCGGCCGCGGCCTCTAGCAACTGCCGATGATCATCAGCCAACACTATCCTTGCTCGAATCAACGCCACCCTCCGGAACGAGTCCCGTTCATTCGTCGAGCATTCAGCCAGGCCATGCTCCGACCTGGAGGCGACGCTAGCGTGCGTGGCGGGCTTCCACAACTGGGGAAACACCTAAGTGCAGAGCCACCGGAGACGGTCAGAACTTAACGTGGTGATGTGGCAGGCATATCAGGCTCTGGGTTAACAAAGATCAGGCCATGCTTCAGAGCGAACAGGACCAGCGCAGCGTTGGACTTGAGACTGAACGCGGTCATGATGTGATGCTTATGGAACTCCACGGTCTTTTCACTCAAGTCAAGTTGAGCAGCAATCTCCTTGATTGACTCGCCTTCGGCAAACAACTGCACAATATCTTGCTGCCGCGGGGTCAGCTCTTTGGAAAACTGGCGCGCTCTCGCTCTGGTTTCTGTCCAGTCCTCAGATCGTAGCTTTGGAGTCATATAGGATTGGCTGCGCAATACGCATTCGATTGCCTTCTTGAGTTCCAGCACGCCTGAGTGCTTAAGAACAAATGCGATGCGCCCCAGCTCGAGCGCGGCCGCGGCGAGATTGGGATCGTCGTGCATCGTCAGGAATACAAATTTCACCTGTGGGGCTCGCTCCTTGATTCTTCGAGCCGCGTCAAGTCCATTCAGGAGTGGCATTCCAATATCCACGATGACCGCATCTGGTCTGAGTCTGATCGTCTCTTTTATCATGGCGCGACCATCGATAACGATTCCGACGACATTGAAGCTTTTTTCCAAAGAGCCGCGCAAAGACTCGGCGAAGATTGCATGATCATCGGCGATCAGTAGGCGCGCGAGACAGTTCTTCCATCTTTCCATAAGGCGATACCAAACCTTTCTGGACCGGTCGAACGATCGTGCGCAGAGGTCGCAAGCTGCAAGGGTTAAGGAGAGCAGTGCCATGAGCGGTTGACCCGCATCACGTCACGATTGCTTAACTGTGCATCGTCCGTGACTTCGGCTGGGCGGGAATCCAGGCTTCGATCCTTGTGCCTCGCCCGGGTCTCGAGTCAATTTCAAACCGTCCGCCGAGAAGATTTGCGCGTTCTTCCATGCTTTCCATTCCGAGACCTAAACTCTCTTTGATCTTCTTGACGTCGAATCCAATACCCTCGTCGGCCACGAAGACGTGCAGGTTGTCGCCCGTTTTGCCCAGGTACACGCTGGCCCTGGTAGCGCCGCTGTGCTTCTTAAGGTTACGGAGCCCTTCCTGAACAATCCGAAATAACGCAAGAGCCGCGTCGGGATGAATGGAACGAGGGATTCCATTCTGCGTAAAATCGACTTTAATCCCCTGCTTTGCCGTGAACTCTCGGCACAAAGCACTGAGTCCCGCATTAAGGCCAAGTTTCTCGAGGGTGGAGGAATGAAGGCGATGAGAAAGTGTGTGGAGATCGGCGCCAAGCTCGCTCGCAGAGTCCATAAGACGATGCAGTTTCAGCTTCGCGTCCTCTGGCGCATTGTCGACCAGTTCGGAAGCGTTGTCCAGATCAAGCGCGAGCAGCGCAACGCGCTGGCTAAAGTCGTCATGAAGTTCCGACGCCAGCCGGCTGCGTTCCTTTTCCTGTGCATTCATTATGCGTCCGCTCAGGTCCAACTGCGCTCTTCTGGCCGTCTCGAGTTGATTTCGGCTGAATTGTAGATAGGCCACAAGAGCGGTGAGACCAATGATGATGGCAATTCCGCAAACCCAAATCCACCTCGCGAGCTCCCAGATGGATGACTCGCGATGAAGGACTATGCTGCCGGATGGAAGATCACGCTCTTTGAAGCCCCACCGCTGTAGAGCTCTCCAGTCGAACATGTAGATGTTATTCCCCCTCTCTGAGGGGATATTCCAGGGTTTATCGCCACTGAGAATTCTTCTCGCCATAGCTGCTGCGGTCTGGCCTTCAGCCGCCCAGCTGATCACATCGCCGCCGACCGGCCCTTTGCCGATTCCCCCATCATCCAAAACGAAAACTGGAGCGTTTGCAGCGCCTGTGATCATGGGAACTGATTGACTTGCGTTGATGAAGTGGTTCCCCGCTGCGTCTTCCATAAGTGAGGTGTGAAGAACAATTGTGTTACTCGGCAGTTGCCCGAGTCGCTTGAGCAACGACGACATATCGAGATCGGTCAGGTAAGTGAAATCAAGGCTCGATTCGTACCTGTTGAGACTTTTGTGGGTTGCGGCCTCAATGACCCGGTCGAACGCACCTCTGCCACCCACAACCACGACCCGTTTTGTCTTTGGCTGCAACTTCAGTGCGGCAAGTAACGTTCCTTCCATTTGTGCTACTGACCGAATACCGACGAAGTAATAGCCGGGTTTCAGCCGCTCAACCATCTCCTCAGTGACTCCGCTGTAGACAACTGGAATGTTAGAAAATGAGTGCTCATGAGTCTCGATCAGGAACTTCAGGGACACGGGGCCGACTGTAACGATCACGTCAGGTCGACGGTCTGAGTACTTCTGAATGTACCAATCGCGAAATTTCCGCTGAGTGGCTTCATCCGGGAATAGGGTCGCCTCAAGACTCTCGCTGTATAGCTCAATTTGGTATCGAGACTGCTCCAAGTCTTCTGCAACCACACGATCGATCCCCGCAACGCCAGGTGATGAGATAGAACCAAAATCATTGAAGATCAAGACGCGACGGATTTGTATCGACGTCTGCGCCTCAATTGATTTCACAGAAGATTGCGCCAGGAGGATGACAGCGGTCGCAACAACCGCGACCAGCTTTGCTGTGATCTCGCGACCGCATGAATGCCGGGGCCCGGAGGCTTGCGGACCCAGGACACGTCTCCGCTTCGCTTGAGCGAGCACGGGGAACCTCCCTGAGCGGCGTACCAAGGCAAGCCTGGTATCAATACCAGGTGTAGGAAAAATGCCTAACAGAAGGGCACAAGATTCATTGCATGCGTTCTATGGAATGTCTATTCCCGATGGCGAGTCTCACAGAACTTTGGAGACTGGGATAGACGCGTGTGAAGCGAGGGTAAGGATCCCTTTTGAGAATCGCGTTTAGAATTGCGGGGTCCTTCTCAGAATTCCTTACAGCGGTGCTCGGACGAGAGACAGTATACCAATGACGGTGAACAAAAACACAGAATTCCATGTTGAATCTCACGGCGCTTCTTCCACCGCGATACTCGGGCCCGTGAGATGTCGCAGATCAACAATGAAACACATCACTTAGTTAATGAAACACATCACTTAGTTATCGATTTAGGGTCGGGGGATTGGTGAGTCAGCTTACGCACAGGCAGGCTCGCATGAGACAACAGGATTTCAGCTGAATCTTCTCAAAGGCAACCAACCGGCACAGCGTGGAATCACTCTACGTTGCGAAGCCATGCAGAGCCACGACACTCTGCGACTGGCTGCTTTCTCCTTCACGGGCGCCACACCGATTCGCGAATTGACTTAGGCGTCGATAGGCGCCGCACTCCCAGAGCTAACAATTCATGAAAGATCGACAGACAGATTCTTCACATTCATGATCACTAAACGAAGGCAGGAGGAGACTATGACTTGCGTTCATCGGTTCAAAAGTCCGGCTGTCGCGATTTCATTGTTCGCGCTTGTAGTGTTTTCCAGCGCCATCGTCGCGGCGCAGACCAAACTGGAAGGCATCATCAAAGGGCGAAGCGGACCGCAGATCTTTTTGCAGACATCAGATTCGCCAAAAGTTATCGTCTTGTTGACGGATGACACCGATGTGGGGCAGGTCGAGGGCGTTTTAAAGGCGCGCAAAAAAGAGATGTCGATGGCTGCGCTGATTCCGGGACTTCCGATCAAGGTAGAAGGATCCTTCAACGCGGAGCAACAGTTTGTTGCCAGGAAAGTCAGGTTCAAAGGGAACGATCTGGAACAGGCTCAGGCCATCCAGGCTGGATTGCACGAAACCGACGTGCAGACTCAGCAGAATACAGAGGAGTTAGCAAAGCAGAACGCAGAGTTGGCAAAACAAAACGCGGCAATTCAGGCTGCGGCTGCTCGATTCGGTCAACTCGACGACTACTACATCCTCGACGAGGTGACCGTTTACTTTGAAAATGGGAAAGTAGACGTCGACCCAAAATACAACCCGCAACTTATAGCGCTGGCTCAAAAGGCAAAGTCCATTAACGGCTACATGATCCAGGTGAAAGGCTACGCATCCGCCACGGGAAGCGTGGAATTGAACCAAAAACTTAGCCAGGATCGGGCCAACAATGTCACCACCATCATGATTCAGCAGGGTCATGTTCCGCTCACGAATATCCTGGCACCGGCTGCGATGGGCGAATCGCAACAGGTAGAGGCTGGAAATAGCGCGGAAACCGAGGCCGCGAACCGGCGGGTCGTGGTTCGAGTTCTTCAGAACAAAGGAATTGCTGGAACTCCAGGGACGTAGGTCTGTAGCGGCAACTGATCTTGTGCAGGGAGCAAGACAGCCAGGCAAAGACCGCCTGTCCTCATCACAGCGAGAAGGTGCCCTCCGCCGCAGCGTCAAGTCCTTGTCAAATCCCACGCGGTGCATCGCGCGCGAAGAGTAGACGCTGCTGGAAATACCAGTTGTCTGGACTGCGGCGATTCAGTAGCACAGTGAACGCTGCGCAGGTTCTCGCGACCGCGCCTCTCGAAGTGCGCGTGGCAATCCGCGAGCCAGTTCATCATCGTTCCTGCATGTCGTTGTCCGCGGGTCGCTTGCGGCGCTTCAACCCGTCACTATCGGAAAGGAGAACCCCAGTGAAAGGTAACAGGCTCGATTATTGCCTCCTTAGTGTTCGCGCATCTCCGACTCACCAGCCCGGCTTATAGGGATTTCCCTAGTTGAGACTCACGAGGGATGGCCTTAAGAGTATCTGGAGCCTGTGACAGAGGCTCCAGCAGGCGATTTGGAGGTTATGCCCTATGACGTTGTATTCCAGGGTCGCATGGAGGAGTTTCCGTCTTTTGTTGCTTTTCCCGCTGATCTGTTCTCTCTTCCTAATGCGAGGCGTTCAGGCAAGATCTCAAGATCCCAGGCAGCCGGATATTCAGGAGTTGAAAGACAAGCTCCAACGCCTCGAGCAGTCAATGCAGCAGTTCCAACAACTCCAGCAGTCCATCGAGGAATTGAGAGCACAGATAAATGCGCTCGAGACGAAGAGCGCGTTGGACAGTGAAGTGGCGTCATTGAAAGCGATTGCGCCGCCCGCGACAAACGTCAAGACTCCCTCAGGAGTCATGCCTCTTATAACGGTTACCAAACCCACCCCGAAACAGGAGCCGCAAGACGATGCCAAGCAGACCTCGGAACACGAGATCAAGCCCGCTCCTGAAGGAACTTTTCAAATGTATGGCTTCGCCATGCTCGATGCCGGCTACAACTTCGGGCAGATCGATCCGAATTGGTTCGACGTCGTGCGTCCGACCAAGCTGCCGGCGTTTAACAACGAATTTGGACCGAGTGGGAATGTCTTCTTCAGCGTTCGGCAGACGCGGTGGGGAGTCAAGACAACCTTTCCCACCGGTCTTGGCGACCTGAAGACAATCTTTGAGTTTGAACTCTTTGGCACCGGAGTCGATCAGGGGCAGACCACTTTCCGTTTGCGTCATGCGTGGGGCGAGTTGGGCCAGATCGGCGCGGGACAAACGTGGAGTCCGTTTATGGACCCGGATGTCTTTCCGAATTCAATTGAGTACTGGGGCCCCACTGGGATGGTCTTCTTCCGTAACATCCAAGCGCGTTGGACTCCCTGGCGGAAGGGTGACAGCGACTTCATCGTCGCTGCCGAAAGGCCGGGAGCGAGCGCTGACGGCGGTCAGTATGCAGGTCGAATTGAGTTGGCGGGCGTGACTCCCCAGTTCACTTTGCCCGACATCTCTGCGCAAGCGCGTTGGGCCGGCGAGGCCGGACATCTGCAGGTTGCAGGCATCTTCAGAAAGATCAGCTGGGTCGATCTGAATGCAACCCCGGCACTGAATATCCACGGCACGGTGTATGGCTGGGGCATCAACGCGAGCGGAAATCCCAAGTTCGACAAGTCGGATACGGGGCGATTCTCTGTGGTCTACGGGCACGGCATTCAGAACTACATGAACGATGCGCCAATCGATGTCGGCGTCAAGAACAATTTCGGCAATCTCACCAACCCAATTTCGGGAGTTGCACTGCCCGTCCTTGGAATCGTCGCGTTCGACGACCACAATTGGAACGATCGCTTCAGCAGCACACTCGGGTACTCCTACGAGAACATTTCCAACTCGGCTCAAGAGCTTGGTTCCGATTTCCATCAGGGACACTATGCGCTGGCCAACCTCCTCTATTACCCCACCAAGAACGTGATGATGGGTGGCGAATTTCAGTTCGGCCGGCGCGTGAACTTCAACGATGGATGGAACTACAACGATTACAGAGTGCAGTTCTCATTCAAATACAACTACGGGAAGACAGTTGCCTACGCGGTGAAATAAGGGCCGGTGATTCCACCGATCTCGCACAACCGTGATGGCTTTGAACGCGCGACGAAAAGGAGTCCGAATGATCACGAAAAAGATTTCAATCGCATTGCTCTCGGCAGTGACGTTCACAGGGAGCCTCCTGCCGTTGGCGATATCGGCGCAAAGTAAATCGGTAAGCCCGGTTGCTCCAAGGCGGGAGCAGGTGGAGGCAGTTGTCAAAGAGGCTTATGAGAAATTCAAGGGCGACACAAGCGGGAAGAACGCTGACTACATTCCCTATCTCGCCCAAGTGGATTCGAAGATGTTTGGGATCGCGATCGTCACAACTGACAATCAAGTCCTCACAATGGGCGACGTCGACTACTCGTTCTCCATCCAGTCGATCTCAAAAGTGTTCACTCTTGCGCTGGCCATGGATGAGCTCGGAGCCGATGCAGTATTCCAAAAAATCGGCTCCGAACCTACGGGGCGTGCGTTCAACTCGCCCATTGCAGTGGTGGACATGCCGACACACACAGGGAATCCGTTCGTCAACGCCGGGGCCATTTCTACGACCAGCCTCATTTCCGGCGCAAATGCAGATGAAAAATGGAACAAGATCCTCGACTTCTATAGCAAGGCGGCAGGAGACAAGCTGAAGCTCATCGACGAAGTCTACAAGTCAGAAGCAGCCACGAACACCGGAAACAAGGCGCTGTCATACCTCCTGGCGAAGTATGACCGAATCTACGCCGATCCCTTTGAGTCAGTCGATATCTACACGAAGCAATGCTCTGTGGGCGTGAATGCGGTCCAACTTGCACGCATGGGTGCAACGCTGGCGAACAACGGAATCAATCCAGCGACCGGCGAGCAAGTGATCAAGCCGGAGAACATTCCTCACATTCTGAGCACTATGGCCATGGCCGGCCTCTATGACGGCTCGGGCGGATGGGCCTGGAAAGTCGGCCTGCCGGCGAAGAGCGGCGTAGGTGGCGGAATTGTCGCGATTGCCCCTGGCAAGGGCGCTATTGCCGTATTTGCGCCACCACTGGATGAAGCGGGAAACAGCGTGAAGGCTCAAGAAGTCATCGACTATGTCTCGCAGAAGCTCAACTACAACCTTTTTTCACCGAGTTCGGTCAGTTTGAAATGACGTAGCCCGCCGGAAGGATGCAAGTGATGAGAGCAAGCGCCAGCCTTCGAGACTGATCATGTTCCGTTTTGGTTTCATTCAAGCTGATATGTCTCGTTAGAGAATCCGGCAGGAGGATGAAACGTGAAGCAGGCTACATTGAAAGCACTCTCAAGTGCCGGAATCATGTTTACGATCACGTTCTGCTGCAGCTTCGCAAACGGACAATCCGCCGATTCTGTTGGGCCCGATCCGAAGATCAATCCTCCGACGACTGATGAAGTGCTGAAAAAAGTTGATCGGTTGGTCCAGCAAAATGAACAGCTCGAGAAACAAAATCGCGAGTTGATGGATCAGATCACGTCGATGCGACAGGCGCTCGCAAGACGGTCGGATGTGGTGGAACCTGATGCGGTGGAAGCCGATGCGACAGCGAGAGCGCTACAGAGCGCAGTTGCGGAAGAAACTCAGCCCAGATTAAGCGATGTCTCTTTCTCAAAGCCTCGAATCAGGTCTGGAGCATCCACAGATTCCATCAATTCGATGGCGAGACCTGTTGCCGCAGATGGAACGCCGTTGGCGTCAGCCAGCATGGGGCAAGGCGAAGAGGGACCAACGAATTGGGGCACTTACAAGACCAACCAGGGGTTCAAGGTCGCGCAGACAGAGCACGGCGACATGAGTATCAGCATTTATTCCTACGGGCGATACCTGAACCAGAGGGCTCTGGAACCAACGTACACAAGCTATTTCGGCGTCACCACCAACCTTCAGCAGCGCCAGGACTTTCAGCTCAATAAAGTGCAGGTGAAGTTTCTCGGATGGATGATGGACCAGAGGTTTCGCTACTTCCTTTATGGATGGACCTGCAACTGCTCGCAGGGTGAAGGTGCGCAAGTGGTACTGGCTGGCAATCTGAGTTACACATTCAACAAGCACTTTGCAATCGGAGCGGGGATCTTTTCATTGCCAGGAGCAAGGTCGGTTGAAGGCAACTTTCCGTTCTGGCTTGGCGTGGATTCACGCCTCATTGCAGACGAGTACATGCGTCCGTCCTATTCCTCAGGCATCAAAGCATCGGGGATGATTACGAAGGGGCTGATCTACCAGAGCATGATCGCCAACAACCTGAGCACGCTTGGCGTGGCCGCCGCGCAGCTTCCCAATTACTTCCAGACCAACTCAACCGCGCTTGTCTGGATGCCGACTACTGGCGAATTCGGGTCAGGCTTTGGCGACTTCGAAGGGCATGAGCAAGTGGCAACGAGATTGGCCGGCCACTTCACATATAGCAAGGAGAACAAGCAGAGCCAGCCGGGTACCGATGCTCCTGACAACACTCAGCTCAGGCTCTCCGATGGAAGCATCATCTTTACGCCGGGCCTCTTCGGGCCCGGGATCGCCGTCGGCGATGCGGTTTACAAGATGTCTTCGATCGACGGGGGAATCAAATATCGCGGTTATGCGCTCGAGGGGGAGTTCTACTTCCATCGGCTGAGCAATTTCCAAGGGCCCGGTACATCGATCCTTCGCCCGAACCCCGACCGCGGATACCAGCTTCAAGCTTCGGGGATGGTGTTGCCCAAGACTCTCCAGGGTTATCTCGGAGGCTCGGAAATCATTGGCAACTATGGACGACCGTGGGACTTTCGAGCGGGCGTGAACTACTTCCCATACAAGAACAGGGTTGTCCGCTGGAACACCGAGTTCCTCTACCTGTATAGATCTCCCGTCGGCTACCCAGCTGTTCCATTCCCATTTGGCGGTACAGGGCCAATTTTTCATACTGCTCTCGAGTTAGCTTTCTAGATCGCTACATAAGTCTCAAAAGGGGAGAATCCGATGGGCAAGCATTTCGGATGGTCGCGTCATCAAGTCGCCCGATTCCTTTCGGCCCTAGGTCTTTCGCTGTTGGCGCTCTGCACGTCAGGCACCGCACAGTCCAATCCTGCGGATCAGTATGAACTGAATGACAGTCACTTTCATCTGACCAACTACATTCAGGAAGGCACTGACATTCACGACTTTCTGAAAATGATGGGCACAAAGGTTGGCCGGGTGGCACTGTTCGGAATCCCGTTGCAGCAGCAGTGGTCGTATGAGAATTCCGGCGACTATGCTCCCACGTACTACTTGCAAACCGACGCGCCGCTCTATTACTACTCATTTACTGACGCGTACATCGCCATGGCATACCGGTCGCTCTCCAAGGAGGAACAGGCCCGTTTCGATCCGATGATCACCGGGTTCAATCCGACCGATATGTACGCGGCGGACCATATTCGGCGCGTGTTGCAGACCTTTCCGGGCGTCTTCTCCGGCATCGGCGAATTCACGATTCACAAAGAATTTGTCTCAGCGAAGATTGCAGGAGAGACCGCGTCACTTACAGATCCAGCGCTCGACAGAGTCCTTGATTTTGCCGCGGAGGTTGGCCTTGTCGTCCTGATTCACAACGACATGGACGTGCCCTTTGCCAAAGAAGGCTCACCGCCCGCATACCTGGCCCAGATGAAGGCCCTTCTCAAGCGGCACCCGAAGACGACGATCATCTGGGCTCACACAGGTGTGGGACGAGTAGTTCGACCGATTAAGAACCATGCCGCCGCGATTGCAGAGATACTTGGCGATCCCGCCTTCAGCAATGTCTATTTTGATATCTCGTGGGACGAGGTAGCGAAGTACATAATCGCTTCACCCGAATCCACGAGGATCACCGCCGATCTCATCAATCGCTATCCCGATCGCTTTCTGTTCGGCACCGACGAGGTCGCTCCGAAAAGCCAGGAGTCCTACCTGAGAATCTATTACGAATACGACCCGTTGTGGAAGCTTCTGAGCAAGGATGCAGGCGAGAAGGTGCGCAAAGGGAACTACGAGCGACTCTTCGATCAAGCTCGCCCCAGAGTGCGGGCTTGGGAGAACGCACATGCAAAATAGCGAATGTCGTTGAAGAGCTCAAGCCACTCGCGACAGATCTAAGTTGAGAGTCGAACGTTCGAGGAGATTTGAATTCAGCTGTTGTGCAGGTTCAAAAAATGAGAGCTTATCTCGGAACCATTCGACACGCGGACGTGACCGCAACGATGAATGTACATGGTAAGGAAACGATGGACAGCAAGCTCGAAGCCCACACCAAACTGCTCGAATATGCTCGCGTGGGGTTTAGTGGGGTTGCACGTGAATCGGCATCAAAGTCAACTTGTTGACTCTAATGTCTAATGGTCGGGGCGGAGGGATTCGAACCCCCGACCCTCTGCTCCCAAATTGGATTATCAACGTAATTTCAAGAGCTTAGCGGGAGCGATTGGCGCTTCAGGTAATGCTAAGGAACGAACGGTAAGGCTTAGTGTGGGGGCAAAGTGGGGTTGGAACCTTACTGCATTTCTATGCATTCGTGTTCGCCGATTGGGTCGTTCTCCCGGAGAGCCCATGGCACAGAGCATCAACTGCAGTAAGCACTGCGACAATCCCCGTCAAGATACCCGGCAGTGTCGTCCAGAAGTTTGGTTTGTTTTCGTTTTCGGTCATGCTGCACCTCCACAGAGATTGCGCAGTATCAAAAGGACAACCGAGCGATGCGAGTCAGTTCCTGATGCGAACATTCTACGCCAAACCTTCGGGTCAGCCGTGGCACTCCGACGTTTATCAACCTTGATCGGCCCTATCCGAATCGAGTGTTCGCGGTTCTTGTAGGGGGAAGTGATCAGGGACGTCTTGGAAGTCTGCCCCAGGAGCGGACAGCCATGTGCCGTTGGAACTATCACCGAGTACAGAGGAACCCCTGAAATCGTTCTGCACGATTCGCACAGGTGGCATGTGCCGAATTGGGACTCACGTTTTCGAGTCGGCAACACGGTGTAGACCAAACTTGGGATAAAAAGTTAAGGCGAGGCACATCTATGCTGCTGTTCCAGCGGCCCGTCTCCTCGATTGGACGAGACAGCCTACGGACCAATTTGTTCATCTCTATCCATTTGAGCCGATGGGCGCGTCTGTTCGGCCTCAGCTGTTCCATCGACCACCCGGCATGAAACCTGGGCACTGGTCAGTGGAGTGGGCGCTCTCCCCCGATGGGCATGAATGAGTGACTCGGTCTGTTCGCGCCATTTGACATTCGCTCAGGGCAATTTGGAGGGCACTCGCATTGAAGCAGAGGGGTAGCTGTCCTCAGCATTGCGAGCAGGCGAGCCTACATATGTAGCACCTATGCCGTGGCGTAGCGGACGGTGAGAACATCTCTGCCCCCGCCAGAGCGGCACACAATCCTGATCCCAGAGGCTTCCCTCTTGGGCAAGTTAGTTGCCTGGTTTTTTGTCTGTTTTTCCGCCTCGGTCTGCGCGCAGTCGACCATCACCGTCGCTCCGCAGCAGTGTGTCTGGCGCGCGGGCGACAACCCCGCCAGGGCCGCGTCAGGCCTGGATGAGTCCGCATGGCAGCCTTACTCCACGTGGCAGCTCGATGCAAACACGCCCCGCATCTGGGTGCGCTGCCACGCGGATCTGAGCGACCTGCGAGGGACTGTTCACCTCGCTCTCCAGGTGAGTCTGCCGGCCGCCTATGAGCTCTACGCGAATGGCCAACCGATCGGCGGCGCCGGCAATCTGCGGAGCGGCAACTTCAGCATGGATACAATCCGCTCGTTCCCCAACGCATGTACCGGTACACTCACCCCTGAGCCAGGCTTGTCTTCCTTATTCGTGCGCGTCAGCGCCCAATTTTAGGGCGGCGTTGCGGGCGGGAGGTACCGATGTGACATTGCGCCTGCTTGAGATGGGCAGGCTGGAAATCCAAATTGCGATACCAAAAACCGGGACCGGAATCTACCACGAAAAGATCGGTCTTTTCATCGAGGGAAAGGATTTCGTCGCGTTCACAGGCTCTTCGAATGAAAGCCGGATGGCTTTTGAGAATAACCGAGAGTGCGTGGACGTGTATACATCGTGGGGCATCCCATCACGGGCCGTGCGGAAACGTGAACACTTCGCGGAACTGTGGGAGCGGAGAGACCGGGGCGTCGAAGTCTTCAGCTTCCCAGAAGCGGCACGACGAAAATTGTTACGGGTCGTCGGGGAGTGGGAAGCAGGTCGGCGTCAACGCCGTCACCAAGACAGTAAATGGCGGCACCAAGACGAGGCATCAACCAAAAACATTTGCGGGCGGCCTTGGAGCCGCCCCTTTCTTTCTGTTAGAAAATGTCCTGTATGGACTCGACACCTAAGCGAGGCAGCCCGGAAGGCACGCTGCCCCTGTGCCCGAAGGCGCGATGTGGTTGACCACCAGGCAGCTATCGCTGTGCACGGGCATTCCAGTAAGGACACTCAGATGGTGGCGCACTGTCGAGAAGGGTTGCCTTACATAAAGATTGGATTCACCCAGAAATCACATGTCCGGTACCGGCGCGAGGACGTGGAAGCATTTCTCGAGGCTCGGAAGAGCCCGCCGCCGGGCGGTGCCTCGGACAAAGGTGCCGCGCCCCAAAGACACTCGCACATGCGCCGAACGAAAGGCTCTTTGCCCTCGTAAGACGAGATTTGGGGTATCTAGATTAAACGCGATTTCGTTCATTATTCGTTAGATCGCTACGATTCAATGCTTTACTATAATGCTTGACGTATAACGCCATGCGTTATACTATCAATTAGTGATCCAGAGTTTCAAAGACGACGGCACAAAGCAACTCTTTGAGACTCGGAAGAATCGTCGCTGGACTGCGATTGAAAAGGTTGCACTTCGCAAGCTCGATCAGATTCAAGCATCTATTAATTTGAACGATCTTCGTGTGCCACCGGGCAATCATCTGGAAGCTTTGGCAGGTGACCGGAAGGGTCAGCACAGTATCAGAATCAATGATAAGTATCGTGTTTGCTTCATTTGGAAGGATGATGGAGCACACGAGGTAGAGATCGCGGACTACCATTAGCAATTTGCAGGGTATTTTCCCTGTTTAGCCTTGTGAGAGGGGCTAGCATATGACCACCAATCTTAAGAGACCGCTTTCGGGCTGGAACATGCAGCGGGTGACCACGCATCCTGGCGAGATGCTGCGGGAGGAGTTCTTGATTCCGCTGGGGATCAGCCAGAATGCTTTGGCGATGAAGATCCATGTCCCTGCGACACGGGTCGGTGAGATCATCCACGGCCGGCGCGCGGTTACGTCCGATACCGCGCTTCGCCTGGCTCGCTTCTTTGGCAATAGCCCCGAGTTCTGGATGAACCTTCAGCAGCAGTACGATCTATCGAAGGCAAAGCTGGAACTCGAAAAGACAATTGAGCGCGAAGTTGAGGCGCTCGTCACAGCGTGAGTTCACGCCGCATCCTGCATCCTTGGCCGCGGAGGAACTTTCTGATGGTGAAGGTAATGGTATGGCTGATGGACGACGGTCCGCTAATTTACAACAACGATTTGTTTTTTTTGGGGGGGGGGCTTGAAATCTCTTCATCGCTGCTTTCCGCCATCCTCTTAATATCCGGAAACGACATCCAAGCGGCAACAGTCCATCCACGGTCGGCCAAACGAACTACGCACGGGCTATACACTCTGATTGTCCCTTCCCAATCAACTTCAGGAATCTCGGGAAGAATTAGCTCTGGAAATGTAGGAAATTCAAAATGCGGTAATTTGAATCCTTCAGCCGCCCGAAGTGCCTCAGTGACTCCGCTCATCCGTGCGAAGTCAGCGGCTCTCGCAAGCTCGCTTGTCATCTCTGTGATCCCTTGCGGGCCAACCCGTCACAACTAAACCATCGATGTGCCCTTCCAGCCGATCATAAAGATCAACCAGCAGATTCTCGGTCTGTTCTCGCTTGGATTTGGAGAGATTGAGCATTAGCAGATCATCCCGGGTGGAATTCCAGTTCGCTCTTGGGCACGTGGAGGTAGTTTAACGAATCCTTTCCATGAACCTGAACTCGCGGCTAGCGCCGGACGGCCTGACCGGTAGGAATCCTGAACTCCGGCTACACTTCTTGAATGGCAGAAGATAAACATCCCTACAATGAAGCCGGGCGCCGCATCAAAGCTGCTCTAGTTAGCTTCCAACTCGGGAGAGCCGGTGTTGACCGCACCCTCAAGGAAACACCCGAAGATGCTGGCGAGGGATGGGCGGAATTGGCTGAGCAGCTTTTGTATGAGATGGTCATGCGAGTTGGAAATTCGTACAACCCGGCTCCGAAAGGGCCGATACGGATCAAGTGAGCGGAGAGAAATTACTATTCCGTTCCAAGCCAGAACCGGCGAACGCCTTCCGCCAATGCTTTTTCCGCTTGCTGCCAATCGGGGCCGCCCCATGCAATACTGCACGATCCAGCGTTCCGGCTCATCCCACCACTGGCGTAATCTGATGCAGTCTGGCGAGCTTCCTCCCAGCCGTTCGGAACGTAGTCCTCGCGTTCGGTGCGCTCCAGATCGATTTCAATCGCCTGTCTAGTGAAGGATCCGCACTCCACAAGGGCCTCTTGATAAACGATGGGTCGGCATTCAGCGGCGGGTTGTGAGTAGATGATCCACATTTGATCTTCCCTTTCCTCCATATCCTGATCGGAGCACCTGAAAGGGTCAATGCGACTTAGCAAACTTCTGTCAACTTGTTGGCTGTAAGTTAATGTCCGCATTACTAGTTAGCATTGACCTTCGATGCCTTCTAGTGTAAATTGAGCGTTGTCAGAAGGTCTGCCGTAAAGCCCGTGAAACCCATGAATGAATGGTATGCGGACCCCTGACCTTACCAACCAAACGTGGTGATGGAGGGCCGGGCACCTGGCCACATCCGTAACGGTAAGCCCAACGCCGGGACATCAGACTTCAATTGAACACACAGCGCATGACCCTATCGAGTACGGTTGCGATTTCTCCCACACGATTCCTTGACCCTGAACAAGCCGCGGTTATGTGCGGCCTCGATATACAGCTTCGAGCGTGCAACGTCCAGCATTGCCACTTAATATTTCTTGGATCTGCGCCAGCGTGAAGGAGCATGCGCCAGCCGCGGACCGCGCAGCGCCTCAAGATCGATTTCCAATGGCGGAAAGACAAAGCGCCGCTTTGACCGAATTCAGCTATCAAGATTGGCCTGGAGTGATGTGGAGGACACTCGCCATATCGCGATCAGAGATAGGTTGTGTTCTGGGGCAGATTTTTGAACGCGGAGAATCTTCTCCCGTGTCCTTCACGGTCCAAAGGTCCGATCATTGCGGGGATGTTGGGGGTTATTCTCTCTAAGTTATACATATGGAGAGAGCCAAAGACTGCTTGGTGGAGCGAGTCGTGAGCGAACTATTCTCCACCGCTGAAAATCCCCGTTTACCCAGCGGAAATGGCCTGAATACGCGCGAAATCGCAAATTAACAAAGCAGTAATTTTCGGGTTGGCCGATGCCCAGCTGCACAATTCACTTTTGGCTCTGTGAGTGCATTGGCGATTTACCGTAAACGTAGACGTCATCTTCACCCTGAATCAACAAACCGGGCAGAATCAAACGGCTTTCGCGCAATCGCAGCGAAGGCGGAAGGGTTTTCCTATTGACATTCTGTACGAGCAATACTAACGTTCTATAGACACTCGATAGGAACTAGAGCGCATGGGTCAAAGTCAGACGAACTTGCTGCAGGGGACGTTGGATCTGCTGATCCTGAAAGCGATTGGCGATGGGGAGATGCATGGGCTGGGCATCTCGCGCAGAATCGAACAGATCACGCAGGGAACTTTTCACGTAAAACCTGGATCGCTGTTTCCGGCGCTGCACCGGATGGAGGAAGCCGGATGGCTGACCTCGTTCTGGGGTGAGTCAGAAAACAACCGGCGTGCGAAGTACTACCGTCGCACCAAAGCCGGCGAGCGCCGGGTGGGCATTGAGACAAAACAGTGGACCACGATCGCCGAGGCGATGGCTAACGCTCTGAAGGCATAAGGAGGCGGCGATGAGAGCTCTGTTGCGGATGATGGCTGCGGTTCGGAACCTCTTCCACATGCGGCAGGTGGAGAGCGATCTGGACGCGGAGGTTCGCGCCTATGTGGACGGCCTCACAGAGGAGCGAATCGCAGCAGGTATGACGCCGGAGGCGGCGCGCAGGACGGCCCTGGCAGAGTTTGGCGGCACCGAGCCCGTGAAGCAAGCTGTGCGCGATGGGCGCGCGGGAACCGGAGTTGAGACGATTTGGCAGGATGTGCGGTTTACGCTTCGCATTCTGCGCAAGGCCCCCGGGTTCACAGCGGTGGTGGTGATGACGCTGGCGCTGGGAATCGGGGCCAACACCGCGATCTTCACGCTGGTGAATGCGGTTTTGCTAAGAGCCATCCCGGCGATGCACCCGGACGAGCTGGTGGTTCTGCGATGGTCAGCACACAAATCCCCGGAGAGCACAGGGATGAGCAGCTTTGGCGATTGCACGATGCGCAGAAACGCCGGGGACGAAAGCGGCTGCTCGATGCCGTATCCGGTGTATCGCGCATTGGCCGAGCGGCGGGATTTGTTTGCGGATGTAACGGCATTTGCGGGGACGGCCGATCTTAATCTTGCCGGTAACGGTCAGGCGAGTATCGCTTCCGGAGAGCTTGTTTCCGGAACGTACTTCGATACGTTAGGCGTGCCCGCCGCGCTGGGGCGGACTTTGGGTAGAGCGGATGAACAAAAAGGCGCGAATGCGGTCGCGGTATTGGACTATGGGTACTGGCAGCGAATGTTCGGCGGCGCGCCAGGCGTGCTGGGCAGAACGGTCCGGTTGAATAACGTTGCCTTCACGATTGTGGGCGTTGCCGACCGCGGATTCACACGGCTGACGCCCGGCAAGTCGGCGGATTTATATGTGTCGGTAAGCCAGGCACAAGCGCTGGGGCTAAGGTGGGGCGCATCCGACGATCCGGGATCGTGGTGGGTGACCGTAGTTGCACGGCTGAAAAGCGGCTTGAAGCGGACAGAAGCGGAGGCGGCGGCGAGTCTTGCGTTTCGCAATGCAACGATGCATGCCGACAAGCCAGCATGGAAGGAAGCTGACAACCCGCGACTGGCGCTGGTACCGGCGCAGGATGGCTTGTCGGGATTTAGGCGGGCGCTGGGCGAGCCGTTGCGCCTGCTGATGGCGGCCGTGGGAATTGTGCTGCTGATTGCGTGCGCCAATGTTGCGGGCCTGCTGCTGGCGCGATCAACGTCGAGGGAGCGGGAACTGGCGGTGCGTCTCGCATTAGGTGCGAGCCGGCGACGAGTGATGCAGCAGATGCTGACTGAGAGCATCCTGCTGTCGCTAGCGGGCGCCGCACTGGGCACGCTGCTGGCCTATGCGGGTGCGAGCGCGCTGGGCGCATTCGCGTCTACGAACTGGTACGGGCCTCTTCACATCGATGTGTCGCCGGATCCGCGTGTCTTGCTGTTCACGATGGGCATAGCGCTGGCGACCGGAATTGGATTCGGACTGGCTCCGGCGATTCGTGGAGCGCGCACGCGGTCGGCTGCGGAGATGAGCCGCGGCACCACGGAGTCTGCGCCCCTGAACACGCCTGCTGGCCGACGCGGGCCGGGTTTGGGAAGCACATTGGTCGTGCTACAGGTGGCGCTCTCTATCGTGATGCTGACTGGAGCGGGATTGTTGTTGCGCACGCTCAGCAAACTGCGCAGCGTAGACGCTGGGTTCGACACGCGCAATGTTCTGATGGTATGGATAAATCCGACATTGACCGGTTATGACAAAACCCACGTGCAGGGTATCTACGACAGTCTTCAGCAACGGCTGTCATCGCTGCCGGGTGTGGTGTCGGTGAGCTATTCGTCTGGCGCTTTGCTTGACGGCGGTCTCTGGACGGAGGACGTAAAGGTCGAGGGACAGACCAGCAAGAATACTGTGGATTCGCAGATGATGCGGGTGGGCCCGCGCTACTTCGAGACGATGCGTCTGCCACTGCTGAGGGGACGTTCTCTGGGCCCTGCGGATATACGGGGCGGGCCACCCGCCGCGGTAGTCAATGAGGCGTTTGTGCGGAAGTTCCTGGAAGGGCGGGATCCGATCGGACTGCATTTTGGAGGCGATGACAAGGGCGCGCCGCAGTGGGCGATTGTAGGCGTAGCGAGAGATGCAAAATACGCTTCACTGGAGGATGAGATTGCGCCTACGGGGTATGTTCCGCTCGACACCGGCGGTGCGACTTTTGAGTTGCGGACGACTCTTGCGCCGGCCGGACTGATCCCGGCAGTGCGGAAGACGGTACAGGATGTCGATGAGAATGTGCCGGTGATACAGGTGCGGACGCAGTCCGAATCGATTGACCGGCTGCTTTTCAATCAGCGGCTGATGGCGCGCTTGCTGGGGGGATTCGCCATTCTGGGTCTGGGCCTGGCCTGCATTGGGCTGTATGGATTGCTGTCGTATGAGGTGGCGCGGCGGACGCGCGAAATCGGAGTACGCACGGCGCTGGGAGCGCAGCACGGCGATGTGCTTGGGCTGTTTCTGCGTCGAGGATTGATTGTGGTGCTGCTTGGCTCGGCTGCAGGTGTAAGCGCTGCGGCTGCGGTGACGCGGCTGCTGGCGAGCCTTCTCTATGGAGTGCGGGCGCTCGATCCGCTGACGTTTCTGGGAGCCGCGGTGCTGTTTGCAGTCGTCGGATTGGTGGCATGTTTGTTGCCTGCGTCGCGAGCGATGAGGGTGGATCCGGCAGTGGCGCTTCGGTGCGAGTAAAGCAGATTTGATCGCCCAATTCGTGCCTTCAGGCCAATGCACGCATTATGAGAAGGGCGCCCTGGTTAGAAGGAAGTTTTGAGGCTGGGGCAGTCCGCAGGGGCTTTGCCCCCGCACCGCCAGGATTTATCGCTTGGTGCCTCTCCCGATGCAGGGCTTGCTGCGGGAGGATGGATGAAAAAGGGGATGCCGAAGCATCCCCCTTATCGATCGGTCGAGGCCACTGAGTCGGCGCTCAGGTTGCTTCCCAGCATTGCCTTATTCTCCGCTCAGTTCGAAGTTATTTTACTTCGCGGGACAGAGAGACGCATCTTTGCGATGGGTTCTGAAGGGATAACACTTACACCTTGGGGGAAAGTGGTCCAAGTGAAGATCAGCTTTCCCCTCAAGGAGGTACTCAGCATGCTGAGTAGCAATGTGAAGTATATCGGCTTGGATGTTCACAAGGAAGCTGTTGCCATCGCGGTTCTGAATGGCGCCGGCAAGTTGGTGATGGAATCGATCGTCGAAACCAAAGCCATCACTCTGCTCGATTTCCTGCATGGGCTGAGAGGGGAATTGCATGTGACCTTGGAAGAAGGGAGCTGGGCGGCCTGGCTCTACGACGTGCTCAAGCATCATGTCGCGGAGTTAGTGGTCTGCAATCCACGTCGCAACGCCTTGTTGAAAGAGGGCAGCAAGAGCGACAAGATCGATGCGCGAAAGCTGGCCGAGCTGCTGCGCAGTGGAATGCTGCGCGCGGTCTACCACGGAGAGCACGGACTGGGGACGCTGCGGGAGTTGGCGCGTAGCTATCTGACCATCAGCAAAGACATGAAGCGAGTGATGAGTCGTCTCAAGGCGCTGTATCGAAGCTGGGGCATTCCCTGCTCGGGCAAGCAGGTCTATACTCCACGCAATCGCGAGCAGTGGCTGAATCAAGATTACGCAACCGGGTGTGCGCCGCCGGGCTGAGCTGCTGTATCAACAGATGGATGACCTGTCGGTTGTGCGGCACACCGTGCGAGGAGAACTTCTAGCCGAGAGCCGGAAACATCAGGCTGTGAAGATATTGCGCCAGATTCCCTTGATTGGTCCGTTGCGAGCCACACTGTTGCTGGCCCTGATGCAAACGCCCCACCGGTTCCGCAGCAAACGGCAGTTGTGGACCTACAGTGGCCTGGCGGTGGAGACGCACGACAGCGCGCAGCATCGTTATGTGGATGGCCAACTGCAACGTTCCAAAAAGCCACAACAGATCCGTGGTCTGAACCAGAATTACAACCACGAGATGAAGGAGATATTCAAGAGTACGGCCTTGAGCGCCAGCCGTTGCGCCGGTCCATTGCAGGACTTTTACGAAGGATTGCTGGCCAAGGGAATGAAGCCGGATATGGCACGGCTGACGCTTGCACGGAAGATCGCGGCTATCACGCTGACACTCTGGAAGAAAGGAGAACGTTTCGACGCTGAACATCTGAAATCGCAAGCAGCTTGAGCGTCTACATCAACAGGCAGGCCCAGCCTGAGTTCTGACGGCTAGCCAATCGGTTCTTGTGACGCTCGGGATCGAGAGAGAGTATCAATCAATGAGCTAGGCCCTATGTGCTGTCATTTAGCACCGAGCCTCCAAATGCACCATATGCCCTCTCGCATAACCAAAAAAAGCTGTAGGCCTTGAGTCTCAGATAGGACCATGGTTGGCCCTAAAGCCAACATCGTCTCTGCTTGCGAAGCTTCCGGAACCGAAGGCGTCTAACCACTCTCGCGTCATGAAACCATGGAGAGAAACCGTCGTCTGGCTGCCGTCTGCCTGCAGGACCCAAGAAGAAAAACTTCTCCAACTGGAGATCGGGCTGGATGCAAGAGAAACCGCCGGTCTATCTCTCTCGGAGAGATGGGGAGAAGACTTCTTTCTTGACATCCCCTCTCATAGGACTCATTGACGGTGGGGCCCAAACTGCGCCAACTCTGCGCCTTGTGGAGGACACTCGCCATTTCTCGATTAGAGAAATGCGATGTTCTGAGGCAGATTTCAGAGGGTGGAGAAACCTCTCCTGTGTCTTCCATGGTCAAAGAGCGCAAGTTTTACGGGGATATTGCGGTTATTCTCTAGTAAGTCGCAGATAATTAAATACTTAATGACTGCGTGGTGGACCTGATCGGGATCGAACCGATGACCTCTTCCATGCCATGGAACTGTTAAAATCGTAAGCTATTGACGGTAAAGTGGTTAGAAGACGGATGAGTCGGCAAAACTGGCATAATCGCCACCCTTTGACACCAATTTGACACCAATTTGACACCAAAAGTCTGTGGGCCGTGAGCTGGGTCGTGGCGGGCCAGCTTACGGCGTTTCCTTTTCAATCCAGCAGCACTTCGCAGACTGTTCTGGCAGAAAAATCCTTCAAGAGTGCTGCGATGGGAAGCATTTCAGCTGGCCATTGCCGTAAATATATTTACCAAGCGCATTCTCGACGATAACGGGAATATAAACGCTCAGGTTCACGTATTTCTGGGTATAATAATTCTTGTTATGGGTAAAGTGATTCCAGTGCTGCTTCCGCGGGTCGCGCGCCTGCTCGAAGGCTTCGGGGAGAACCTGAAGCTAGCCCGGCTTCGGAGAAAATACTCTGCTGATTCTGTCGCACAGCGCGCCGGAATTACGAGACGGACTCTCTCCAAGGTAGAGCGCGGTGACCCTGGGGTTGCGTTGGGTATTTACGTCCGCGTGATGCAGGTTCTGCGACTGGAAGATGATTTCTCTCGCTTGGCCGTTGACGATGTTCTTGGCAGAAAATTGCAGGATGCGGGGATTACTCCGAAGCGCCGCGCTCCCAAGAAAGAACCTCCATCCTCTGGTTCTGCAAGACTCCCTGGAAGCGAGGGGAGAAAGGCATGAGTCTCTTCGATACTGTTTATGTCTATGCCGATCTCGCACGCTTCCCGGCGCCTTGCCTGATGGGCGAATTGCACCGACAAAACGGCCGGTCAGGTGCCATTTTCTCCTTCCACTACGAGAAAGCGTGGCTTGCCGGTGAAGCGGCGTTTGCATTTGACCCTGATCTAGCTCTGGTAGCAGGCCATCAATATCCCGCGCCTGATCGTGCAAATTTTGGGATATTTCTGGACTCGTCGCCGGATCGCTGGGGCCGAGTGTTGATGCAGCGGCGTGAGAACATGCGCGCGCGGCAGGAAGGCCGAAGACTCCGAGCCCTAACAGAGTGGGACTTTCTGCTGGGGGTGCATGACGAAACTCGTCTTGGAGCACTACGTTTTCGCGTATCGCCTGATGGTCCCTTCGTTGACAGCGACGCGTTGCTCACGGCTCCGCCGATCACGTCGCTTCGTGAAATTCAGGCTGCGAGCCTTCAATTTGAAGAGCACTTCAGCGAGGAGGAACACCCAGAGTATGCGAGATGGCTCGCGCAGCTTTTCGCTCCTGGAACATCTCTGGGTGGTGCGAGGCCCAAGGCTTCTATACGAGACGAACGCGGTGCGCTCTGCATCGCCAAATTTCCCAGCTGCCAAGACACACGCGATATGGGTGGCTGGGAACTGGTGGCAAACCGGCTTGCAGCGAAGGCCGGTATTGTTGTGCCAGAAGCGCGTCCACTTCGGCTTGAGGGAAGCCCGTTCACGACATTTCTTACGAAGCGATTTGACCGCAATGCGCACGGAAGGCGGTTGGCCTTCGTTTCCGCCATGACCCTTACGCAGCATAAAGATGGAGAGTCTGGAGCCAGCTATCTGGAACTTGTCGATCTTCTGCAATCACGAGGCATGAATACCGCATGGGATTGTGAGCAGCTATTTCGTCGCGTTCTCTTCAACATCCTGATCCACAACACGGACGACCATCTCCGTAATCACGGTTTCTTCGTTGATGAGCAAGGTATACGACTGTCACCCGCCTATGACATGAATCCTTCAACAGACAAGACCGAATTAACACTGGCTATCAACGAAGTCGAAACGGCTTGCGATGTGTCCGTTGCAATGGATGCGAGCCGGGATTATGGACTGACGGCACAACAGGCTTCCAAAGTTTTAGACGACGTTCAAAAGGCAGTTCGGAATTGGCACAATGAAGCCAATCGATTTCATATCCCAAAAGCAGAACAAGATTTGATGGCATCAGCTTTCGAGCTGCAATAGCCAATTTGCGTGCAGCGCGAAAAGCTCTCCTCTACCACTGGCCAGAGGCCTCTGTTGATCCCCTAGATGCACACCAATGGCAATCCAAATTGCGTACCGACTAATGCCAAATCTTCGCTTTTTCGCGTAGTTTCCGTATAGCCGGTAATACGCTCGGAATGAGAGCGATCTGACGCCACTGCTTTGAGCAACGTCGCTCTTCAGCAATCAGGCCACTAATTTCTAGGGGACGCTCTTCGTCAAGAGTATGGATGCGAACACGACGACTATGCCAAGCGGAAAGCACACCCAACCGCTGCGCACATCCACTATTCCTGGGAACCCAATCGCAATGCCGCCAAACTCCTCAGCAGCTGCACCACTCTCGTGCAACATCTTCTTGAGCGCTGCCGTGACATTCGGCAAGAGTGATTCGATCGATTCCGCTCGCTCCGAATCTAGCGATGCTGAGCGCAGCAACTCCTTGTCCCGGACCACTCCACAGCCAATGTGTGTGCCGCCCATGTCGAGTGACAAAGCCAACATCTGTTTGAACTCCCTGCTTTGGACCTACTGCAAATAACGGGTTGAGCCTGCCAAGATAAATATAGCCAGCACGAGCACGGTCACGCCCGTCCACTGAATGCGGATAGGAAGTGGTCCACAGCCCTTCCATTCGCCCGTAAAGATGCCGAGCATGGTTGCGGTAATCACGATCAGTGCCATGAATAACGGCCATCCGAGAATCGGCCCCCAGGGTCCCAGTTGGCTCGCAGCCAGTCCGTATAGCAGGGTGCTTCCGAACCAAAAGACAGACATAATCGCTGCCAGCATCCAATGGGAACGCCCTTCTCGGTACTTGTGTCCGGAACCATTCCGCCGCATCAACCAAACACTGTACAAGGCATTTGGAACGGCGCCGGAAAGCAGAAGCGGCAGCCAAATCGCATTGATCGCGTTAAACTCGCTTGCCCCCTGCGAGCGCGCTACTTGAGCCAACGGAGTTCCGAAGACGACTCCGAAATTCATCAAGGATGCCAAAAGACCGCACAGAATAGCAAGCAGCAGCCCCTGCGACGTTCTTTTTTGTGATGCAGTCGATTGCGTGCTTGGTCTCTCTCGCAACCTTCCGGCAGCAGCGCAGAGCATCACGCCCAATAGGACAAGAGCATTTGCGCCAAGGACCGCATATCCTGCCGCACTGTTGAGGTGCTCTCGATGCAGAGAAATCATCGGGATCAGGCTGCCGACGGCCGCAGAGGTCCCCAGAACAATCGAAAATGCGAGCGTAATCCCAATCATGTCCACTGCAAGTCCGAAAAAGACCTGCGCTACACCCCAACCCGCACCAAATCCACAGACTTCGAGAATCGAGTCGAGCGTGGCCGAACGGTAAACCGCCGAAAGATTCGGAATAGTAATGAGAGCGACCGCAAGCGGCAGAATTACGAGCGCGAAAATTGTCCAGACCAACCAGGTGTTCTCCCAGGCCCATTTGCGGGTATATTTCATGGGCACGGTGAAGCTGGCGTTTATAACGCCCGCAATGACTAGCATTGCGATCCCTGTCGAAGTACTGCTCATGATCCCTTTCCTTCCTTGCCTTGGAGGAGCTTTGAATTCGGTCCGCCAATCTCGAGGTGACCAGCAGCCGCAATTCATTGATTTGTGATGTTTAGGCCGGATTGTATCACATATATTGATCCTGTTTCGATAATCAACCGTATAATATGATCGTCTGATCACATCGCTCAACAATTCTAGCGCGGTGAGGAAATCGACCTTGATAGGCTAAGGGATATGGCGCCAAAGACTGACAACCTGATTGCACGTCAGGAATACATCGTTCAGCGGTTGCAAGAGACAGGCACCGTCGTCATTGACGAGCTCTGCACGACGCTTGGCGCATCGATCGCCACGATTCGCCGGGATTTGGAAGACCTCGAGAGCCGATCTTTGCTCAAGCGCACCCGCGGCGGAGCAGAGCCGATAGGCCCGTTGTTCTATGAACCCTTTCGGAATGACAGTTCCTTCCAGGACAGAGTAAGCAGCTTTGCGGAAGAAAAGCGTCGTATTGGCCTCGCGGCGGCCAAACTGGTCAGCACGGGACAGACAGTAGCATTGACTGGCGGCACCACGACGACGGAAGTGGTGCGAAGTCTTAAGGTACTTAGCGATATCTCCATTATCACCAATACTGTGAATGTAGCGATGGAATTGAGTAATAGAAAAGATGTTGAGGTGATCGTGACTGGAGGACATCTCCGTGGAAGTTGGTTCACTCTTGTGGGCCCGCTCGCAACCGCCGCGGCCGAGATGCTCTTCTCCGATATCATGTTCATCGGTGTCGACGGCGTCGATGCTGAACAGGGCCTGACTTGCTCAGATCCTTCCGAAGCCGAAGTCCTGCGCAAGCTTGTGCAGCATACGAAGATAAAGGTCGTGGTAGCTGATCACAGCAAGCTCGGTTCCGTCAGCAAATATCTCCTCTGTCCAACAAAGGGCATCGACAGGTTAATTACCGATTATGGGGCGTCCGCTTCAGTAGTCGCGCCTTTCGAAAAACTCGGTATCGACGTCACCAGGGTTTAGCTTCATCAACACAGCGATTTGCGTGTGCCAAGGAGAGCAGTTGGACTGACCAGCGCCTAGAGAGACAAAAATCAGGAACGCCCAAGCGAAACGCGGTGCATGTTTCCACTCGCCTGGGAATGACGGATAGAAAAATTATCTTTCAATGCTACCGGGTTGCAAATCTGCTCCAATTCGATCGAAGCCGGAGCAAAGCGGATAGGCGAACTCGAACCGCTCACTTAAAGAAAAGAACAGCTCCGTGTCATCGTTATGTGTTCATGGCTTCAATACGCAGGGTGACCAATTCCCAGGCGGGTACATCAACCTGTGTACCGAGTAGTTCAAGCGGCTGTTCGCGGAGGTCGCTGCGCCATGCCTTGATGGGTGCATTATCTGTCCACCTCAGTCTGGTTCTACGATTCTCTCCCGAGGCGCCGAATAGCCGGACGATCCAGGCATTGCCATCTGCGCTTCGCTTGCATTCCTGCAGAAGCACATCCTTCTGATCTATCCGAAGTTTCAGCGCCATGGGGGATCGCTGTCCGTGGGCCGAAGAAACAAGGGGCTGCGACATGCCTATGGCAAAACGGCTAGCAGCTGCCGGGTCGTAGCCACTGTGAGGACGAAGCGCATATCTAAACTCAACTGGTCCGTCCTGGTACGCGCGATAGTTTGTTCCCCAATGATTGTTCATGACCCAGGAATAGAAGGTCTGGGTGGGCTCAATATGTTTACGCCAGATCTCTGGATGGGTTTGGGATCCCGGCATGGTAGCCGAAATAGATCCGATTTCAACCAGTGGCGCATCAAGCGTCGCACAGGTAACGCCGTACTCCGCATTTGCCACGTCGATCCAGCGGCCCACTGGCAACCAGTTCTTGCAAGATCCCGGGAGCTGATCAATTTCAGGACGCATGACAGCAAGTGGAACGTCGACACGAATCTGACCGTTCTCAACTGCAAACGGAAAAGCAAATTGAACGCTTTCTTTGGATTCATGCTGCGCAAATTCTCCGCCCGGCCCGCCTACTCCTGGGTGCGGATTCAGGGGAACACGTTTCTTATTGACAGTGTTGGCTATTTCAATCGAATCCGCATAGGCCCGCAGTCTTAGACGGCGAACAAGGTCCACACACCCCGGTGCGGAAGACTCGATATGAATCGCGGCAACGAGGGGGCCGGAGTCTTCGATTGTGATGCGAACAGGCCCACTCGTACTCACCTTCGATATGTCCTTGCCTTCAAGGTACAGATATTGATTCACTGCCTCGTTCCGGCTGGTGTCCACAAGGTTGTGCGTGCTGCCGTTGGACGTCAGTTCGATGATGTTGCCGTTCCCTGTGTCGACCTTTGCGCGCACAACACCGTTGTCCAGGACTCCGTCCAGAACCGTGACGCGTTTAGTCGGAACATACGCTGCTTCTGCTGAAAGGTGAAAGCTCGCGCTTCCCAGCGCAGGAACATTCTCGGCGAGAAAAGCCAATTCCCCCGTTGAGCCATAAGGGTGAGCGGGAGATGATCGAGGTTTCGATCCCGATCCCGAGCGACTTTCCCGAGGGGCCGTCGGAGGTGGTCTTCTGCGACGCGGCGAACAGCAATCGCGCCAGTTCCGCAACAATCCCGCGATGCTGGAGCCGCGCGACCTGGACGGGGTCCGGGCGATCCGGACTCAGACCGGGCCGAAGCGCACTGCCGTTTACCTGCATGTCCCCTCGCCCGAAAAGGGCCTGTCAGTCAAAGGACAACCGCTGCCAAACTTGCCGGACAGCGTACGGGCGGCATTCGCTTCGAAACGCGAGACGCCCACGCCGCCGATCCGGAGCGACATCGAGGAGAGTTCTGCCGGTGGGCTGGGTCATCGAAGGCATGCACTCTTTGCGGTTTACCGTGGCCAAGGATACCGGCTTGTCGTTATCGTTGTATCGTTGAGCGATCGGGCCCCGCCCCACTCAATGACAACGAGGAACGAAATGCGCCATTGTACGTTTCGATCTGGGTCCGCCGACCGGCGGGCTCACCCCGGCGGCCTTGATGGGCGTCGGCCCCGTGGGGCTGGGTTCCGGCGGGTCCAGCCAAGGTCGAGACCTGGCGCAGGAAGGACCCCCGCGTTTACCAAGTCGCATCGCGAAGGGGTCGTCGTCTCCGATAACGGCCGAGTGAGGCTCGGGCACGCGCTGTCTCCCTTGGGAGCGATCAGCGTCGACCGCGTTTGGGACCTGGCGCGGACGCGAGAGGGAATCCTGCTGGCAGCCACTGGAGACGCGGGGAAAGTCCTGGGCCGGGAGCCGAAACCCGGTGCGGCCTGGAACGTCGTCTACGATTCGGGCGATAGCCAGGTGCTCTCGCTGGTCGTCACGCCCGGCGGCATTTCGTACGCGGGCACCGGACCCACCGGGCAGGTCGTGAACCTGACCGATCCCAAGCATCCTGTCTCGCGGCCGGACCCGAAGGTCCAGTACATCTGGGACCTGGCATGCGACGGGCAGGGCAACCTCCTCGCAGCCACCGGTCCGAGCGGCCAGCTCTGGAACGTAGCGACCGACGGGCGCTGGTCGCTCTTTCGACAGCAAGGCCCGCACTGCGTGCCTGGCGATCGGCCCGACGGGTCGATTTATGCCGGCAGCGATGGCGAAGGGTTGATCTACCGGGTTTTGCACGACGGAAAGGCGACCATCATCTTCGACGCCCCCCAGTCGGAGATCCGGACGCTGCTCTGGGGCGGGGACGGGACCTTTACGCCGGCACCGCCGCGGAAGCCGGCGGCGGCAACACGAGCCGGAGCTCAATGTTCCTGCGCGAGGCGGGGCGCCCCAGCTTCTCGACGGCCCCCATTCGGACGGCGGAGGCGGAATGCCCTCCGGTCGAAGCGACGAAGACGTGAGGGCAGTGACCATGCAGGCCCCGGCCGCCGGTGCGTCGGCAGGCCGGGCCCGCCCCGGGCCGGCCCGGAGGGGTCGGCCTCTCCCAAGCCAGTCGCCGCGGCACAATGCCGTCTATCGGCTCTACGCCGACGGAGTTCCCCGTGAAGTTCTCCGGTTCAAGGCCCTGGTGCACGCCTCGCCTGGATCGATGACCGGCTGATTGTCGGCACCGGTCCCGAAGGCCAGTTTTCGAAGTCCGCGACCACGGCCATGAACGCCCGATCGCCAAGCTCGATTCGGGACAGGTCTTGTCACTGCTGGCCGATCCCGACGGCACGCTGCTGGTCGGTACCGGCGATCCCGGCCGGTGGTCAGCCTTTCCCCGGGTTTCGCGTCCGTCTGGAAGTCTCGTCTCCGAGATCCACGACACCAAGCTGGTGAGCCGCTTCGGCACACTGAGCTGGCGCGCCGAGCGACCCCGGGCACCGCCATCGTGTTCCAGTCCCGCTCTGGAAACGTGGGCGAGCCCGACGAAACGTGGTCGCCCTGGTCGGCCGAACAGACCGATCCCGCCAAGGCATCAACGGCATGCCGCCGGGCGATTCATTCAGTACCGGGTCAAGCTCTCCACGTCGGTCCCGCGTTTTTCCCCGAGCTCGATCGGTATCCTTGACTATCGAACCGCCAACCTGGCACCGAGATCACCCGGCTCGACTTCCCCTACTGAGTGCCGCCGACGGGGCCGCGAAACAATCGCGGCTCACATCCGCTGGGAAGCCACCGACCCCAACGAAGACGACCTCGAACTTATACGCTCATGGTCCGCAAGGAAGGCTGGCCCGAGTGGATCCGCCTCGACGACGAACCGCTCACCGAGAAGACCTTCGCCTGGGACACAACCGCGTTTCCTTCCGGTTCCTACCGCTTGAAGCTGACTGCGAGCGATCGGCCGTCGAACAGCCCCGTTGACGCCCTGAGCCGCGAACGTGAAAGCCTTGCCTTCCTGGTGGACCACGATTCACCGTCCGTCACCGTGACGCCCACGGCTCGGGGGGCCTCGATCGCCCTCAAGGATGCGCTGACCCGGCTGGTCAAGGCCGACTACGCCCTGGATGGCGGTCCCTGGACTCCATCTTCCCCGACGACGAGCTATTCGACTCCCGAGCGGAGAAGATCACCTTGCGGATCCCTGACCTCGAGCCGGGCACGCACCTGCTCATGGTCCGCGCGACCGATGCAGCCGGCAACGTCGGCACCGGCGACGCCCTGGTCGACGTCAAGGATTGACCGAGAGAATTGATCTTCACATGCCAAATAAGCGTTGCGGGCTCACCGCGGCCGATGTCGTGGTCGTCGTGGTCATCATGGTCGTGACGGTGCTCCTGCTGCTGATGGCATTGCCACAAGGGCGGGAGCACGCCCGGCTGGCGGCTTGCCGCCGGAACCTGGGCCAAATCGGTTTCGCGCTGGCTCTTTACTATCAGATGGAAGCAGAAACTCCCCGACGATCGGCGATCTCGCCGGCGTCGATCAGCCGGGTGCAGGGAGGCGCCCCCGGCCCGCTCCGGACGCTCCTCTCCACCCTGGAGATCCCTGACCTGTCCGAGCTGAAAGATCCAAGGACGGCACCCCATGTGCGGGCCCGGACTCGCCCTTGGCTAAATGCCGGTACCCGGTTTTATCTGCCAGAGCGATCGCAACATCGACCGCGAGGCGGTTGGCAGTGCCCTATCAGTCATCGCGCCGTGACCGGCTCCGGCCCGACGGGAGATGATGGCGTGTTCGCCCCCGGCCACGTGCTCAGCCTGGCGAAGGTCGAAGCCGGCGACGGTCTGAGCCATACAGCCGCGTTCTCAGAACGACTGGTGGGCGACAACCAGCCGCACCACGTCACGCCGTTCAATTATGAGGTCGTTCCCGGCCCGGTCTCGAGTTCGGGGATGCGCGGCGGGCTCCGATCCAACTGCCTGGCGCGGTGACGCCGGTGCGTCCTGGACGTCGGCCGACTACCGTTTCACGCTCTATAACCATGCCCTGCCCCCGGGCGGCCACCCGTCATGCGTGTGCAAAACGGCAAGTCCGCTTTCATGGGTACGTCGAGCGGACATGTCGGCGGCATCAACCTGCTCCTTCTGGACGGCGCCGTCGTGCTCGTGCGGCGTTCGATCGATCAGAAAGTCTGGAAGGAGCTCGCGACGATCGGTGGTCCTGAAGGCTCGGCATCGAAATGCAACAACACGCTTTGATTTTCGACTTTGGCAATGTCATCGCCTTCTTCGACTACGTCCGAGCCTGCGAACTGTCCGGCGAAGATGGGCATCACGGGCCCGCTCGGCGCAGGCGCTCTTTTTGGCCGAGGGATTCCATGAAATCCTCAATCAATTCGAAAGCGGCCGGATGACGCCACAGCGATTTGCAAATGAGGTGATGGCGCGTGCCGGCTTGACATTACCCTACGAGGAATTCGTGCGGGATTGGACCGACATATTCTGGCTCAATGAGTCGGTCGCCCGGTTGATCGCCCTGCTCAAACTCTCGCGGTTATACCCTGGATACTCGGCTCGAACACCAACAGCCTGCATTCCGCCCACTATCGACAGCAGTTCGCGGCGACCCTGGACCAATTCCACGACCTCATCCTTTCGCACGAAGTCGGATGTCTCAAACCCGCACCGGGATTCTACGCGGCGTGCGTTGCAGCCACGAAGTTTCCCGCGGCGTCCTGCGTGTTCGTCGACGACGTCGAGGAGAACGTCGAAGGAGCTCGACAGGCGGGGTTGATCGCCCTGAAGTACGTCAATACGCCCCGCTTGATTGCCGACCTACGGCGGTTGGGAGTCGCCATCCCGCCCGGTGAGTGCTGATTGCCGCCTCGAGCCAAGCTCATCAATCGAACGAAGCGCCATTGAACAGGCAGGCTGTCCGGCCAAAACCTCGGAACGACAGCCAATCCCACTGGCAACTGAATCACGGTAGAATGCGAAAAAAGCAACCCGGCGGTCGAAGCTCCCTGGCGGGCGAGCCCGCACCGCCGCGCCGTTTTCCAACGAGTGCAAAGATTGAGGCTGGGCCCCATGAATTGTCTTCACTGACTACGGACCGCCGATGCCGAGCATTTTGATTTCGACGCGGTGGCTTCTGTGTTGTGATGGAAAAACCCCATTCATCGCCACTCATGTTTGACTTCTCGATTCCAGAGGCCAGACTCCTACTGATTCAATTTCCGCGATTCGCGCGGGCCCGGAATTCGGCGCGACTCCCCACCTCCGACTCACATCTCTCCGAATTCTTTCGAATCGGGGCTTGACGAACGGAATCAATGCTGTAATGATTGAATGCGTGCATGATGCCAAGCACTCGCGGTCCCTCACGATCAGAGCCATTGAGATATCTGGGAGGGGATGCGGCCGAATTCGAGTGAGGGGGCGCCCGAAACTGGCGGTGCCTGCGCGGGTGTCGCGTTGAAAATCCGGATCTCGATGGATCCGATATGCGGGTCGCTGATCGAGGCGGGCGGAAAGGTTCGACCGGCTTACGAGGCCGCATCGCGGGTCGCAGACATCAGCGAAGGACACAGGCGAGTGTTGTCAGAACGATTTACCTGGTTTGGACAGCTGGGCGCGTCGCTTTGGCGCTGTGGACATCGGGTCGTCGAACGCAGAAACGCAAAATTAATCACCTTGATGGTCTGGGAGCCATGAGCCCGGAACGAACGCCCTGTTTGATGCGTTTCGGTCGGGTCGAAGCTCACAAGCTAACCGGGGAGTCTGTCGATGGGGAGCTTCAAGGGTTACGGTCGGCCAGAGGAGCCTCGCGGCGCAAGAGCAGAGGAAACCGACGGCGGCAGGGCCTGCCGCGGATCGAGTTTCTCGAGGCCCGGCGATTGTTGACCGGGAGTGCGGCACCGACACTCCTCCCGCCGCTCTGGACGCCGACGACACGAATCTGTTCGACGCCCAGAATGGCCCGATGGCCAACCTGGGGACCGGGTCGGTCGACATCTATCAAGCCTTCGTGGACAGCGGCGGCAACACGTCGCAGCTCGCGGCCGAGTTCCCGACGATCGAATTCCAGAACGGGATGGTCGGGCTGCAGGTCAAGAGTCTGGGGGGCGATTTCAGCCAGTTCCTGACCCAGCTCACGAACGTGGGCATGCAGGTCACGGCCTCGAGCGCCTACTACGGGCTGGTCGACGGCTGGGTGCCGGTCAACGAGCTGCCGACCATCGCCGAGCTGCCCCAGACGAGGGCGGCCAGCCCGATCTACAACCCGGTGTTACCCCGCAGCGAGTATCAGGGCGCGCCTACAACGAGGCCGAGACCTCGATGTTCGCCGACGCCGCCCGAACGCAGTTCAACGTCGACGGCACCGGCGTGACGATCGGCGTGCTTTCGGACAGCGTCAATCAGTATCAGCCGGCGGGCTTGGCCGGATCGTACGCGACCGGCGACCTGAACCCGGCCGACCCGGTCGACGTGATGGAGGACGGCCCGGCCGGAGCACCGACGAAGGCCGGGCGATGCTGGAGAACATCCACGACATCGCGCCGGGGCCAGCCTCGCCTTCGCGACCGCGGTCGGCAGCGACCTGGCTTTCGCCAAGAACATCGACGGCCCTGGCCGACAGCGGGCATCGCAACATCATCGTCGACGACCTCGGCTTCGCCGACGAGCCGTTGTTCCAGGACGGCCTGATCTCGCAGGCGATCGACACGGTCATCGCGCAGGGCGTGACCTACTTCAGCGCCGCCGGCAACGCAGGCCGACGGCGGTTACCTGTCGACGTTCCGCGCGCGCGCACGGCACGATCACCGGCATCGGCACCGGGCACGTTCATGAACTTCAATCCCAACGGCGGCACGACCCTCGAGCTGCCGATCACGACCGACGGCGCCAACGCCGAGCATCATCTTCGAGTACGACCAGCCGTTCCAGACCCAGGAGCCGGCGGGTCGCCCGCTCGTGACGTCGAACGTCAACATCTACATGCTCAACGCGCGACCGGCGCCGTGTCGTCGCCACCGCGCAACAACAATAACGTCGCGATCCAGGAGCCGTTGCAGTTCGTGACGATTCCCGCGCCGGGCAGCTACTACGATCGCGATCCAGGTGGTTTCGGGGCCGAACCCGGGGCACGTCGAATTCTTCAACGTTCAACGAAAACGCACTTGCCGTCAGCCAGCAATTCGGCAGTGCCGGCGGCACTTATTATCCGAGCTCGTCGGGCACTACGACGGCGGCCGACACGATCGGCGTGGGCGCGACTCCGTGGTGGGCGCCGGCGCCCGTCTCGGGCAGAACCCGCTGGCCAACGAGCCGTTCAGCTCGGACGGGCCCGGCGATTTACGTCTTCAACGCCGAACGGCAGCCGGACTGGCGCCGCCCGACGCTGGTCCAGAACCCGTCGGTCACGGCCCCTGACGGCGGCAATACGTCGTTCTTCGCGCCCGGCAGCTCATCAATACGACCAATCCCCCGTTCCCCGGCGAGCCGGCGACTCCGACCAACCTGGTCCGGCACCAGCAGACCCTGCCGACCTTCTTCGGCACTTCGTCGGCCGCGCCCAATGCGGCGGCGGTGGCGGCCCTGATGCTGCAGAAGGTCCCGCAGCTCACGCCGGCCGCAGATCCGCCAGGGGCTGATCGCCTCGGCCGAGCGACGCCGATGAACGGCACGGCCGCGGGCACCTGGGACGCCGCAGGGCGGCTTCGGGTTCGTCAACGCCATCGACGCGATCAACGCCGTCGACCTGTTGCGAGTCTCCTCGACCAACCCGGCCAACGGCGCGACCGTCACCGTGACGCCCGAGCGCCATCACGGTCACCTTCAACAAGCCGTCAACTTCTCGACGCTCTCGGCCGCCGACCTGACCTTCACTCGGCACGCCGACGGGCGTGACTGTCAATGTCGGCACGCCGATCGCCGTCGACAATCCCACCGACCCGACGATCGTCCAGTTCCCGTTCAGCTTCACCAAGCCCGCCGGCACGCTGGCCAACGGGAGCTTACACGTTTCTCGATCCAGAGCCCGCGACCGGCCCGATCGTCGTCTCGCAGGACGGCAAGGACCTGGTCGCCTCCGGCCCGATCATCGTTCACGCTCGCCGACGTCACCGCGCCGCGTCGTCACCGAGCACGACGGTCAACGGCCGAACCGTCAGATCCAGTTCAGCAAGGCGCTCGACCCGCAACCGGTCACGCTGGCGAACATCTTCGTGATCCGGCAAGGGAGCGCGACGACCTGGCCGCCCGAACGCGACGAACCTCTCGAGCTACATCGATCTCAACAACGATCCTCGGGCGACGATCAGCTACGCGACGGGCACCAACCCCAGCACGGTGCCCACCTACACCGTCACGCTCAACTACAACGGCCTGCCTCAGACCGAGATGCCGACCGACAACTACGCGATCGTCGTCTTGAGCCAGAACGGCACGATGCCGGGCGTCACCGACATCGTCGGCAACTCGCTCGACGGCAATTTCACCGGCGCGTTTCCCGTCGGGGCAGAACGGGCTGGCCCAGGACTTCATCCAGAACCTGGGCTTCGAGGCCCTGCAGCCGCCGACGATCACCACGTTCGAGATGACGCCGACGGCCGACCAATGACACCGGGATCGTCGGCGATCAGAACACCAACATCAGCCAGCCGACCTTCATCGGTCAGGTCTTCGCGCCGTTCCCGGGGACGGTGGCCAACCTGCAGGTGCTACGTCGAGTTCGACGGGCTGCACGACGGCATCATCACGCTCGCGGTCGGGCGCGGGCGGCCGCGGGTTCACGGGCACTTCCGACGTGCTGGTGACGACCGATGCCAACGGCGCGTTCACCGTCACGCCGCCGGCCGCGCTGCCGGAAGGCTTCCAGCACGCCCATGGCCGTCGTGGTCGGCCAGGTCGACCAGCCGCCGCTACCCGGTCTTGTCGTCCGCGCTCGAGGATGCCTTCCGGATCGACAAGACGGCCCCGCAGATCACCGGCGCCTCGTTCACGCCCGGCGGCCCGAGCCTGCCGCTGCCCAACGGCCGCAGCCCAACACCACGCACGTCCCGAGCCTGACGGCGCTTGACGCTCAACGTCGTCGATCCCGCGTTAACCAATCGCCGCCGGCTCGTTCGACACGCCGTCGCCGGTCCTCTTCTAGGCGCTCAACCCGGCGACCGCCGACAACATCAGCAACTACTCGCTGGTCAACGTCAGCCTCAACAACGCGAACGAGTCGCAGTTCATCTCCACGGCGACCTTCGTCGCGCTCGAACCCCGTGCTCGACCCCACCGGCAACTTCATCCTGGACTACACCGGCCAGGTCAACCTGACGTTCCTGCCCGGCCTGCCGGCGGGGAACTACGAGTTCGTCGCCCACACCACCGAGCTGCAATTCCCGGGGCTCACCGACGCCGCCGGCAACCCGCTCGACGACACCACGTTCCGGGCGAAGGCACCAAAGACTTCATCATCAATTTCAACATCCAGCCCCAGCCCGTCTACATCACGAGCATGGCGCTCGAGAGCAGCTACACGTCGAACGGGTCGACGGTCGATCGGCGGCGAACAGTCGTACTTCGAGCTGCCGCCGACCGGCGGGCGCGAACACGCGTGACAACGTGGCGGCCCCGCCCACGGCCGTCGTCATCGACTTCTCCAACCCTCTGCCCTTCGGCAACTACTCGAACGACGTCCAGTTGATCCAGTCGGCCAACACTCGACGGCGGCCGTCCGACGGCGATTTCGGGACCCTGGGCGAAGGCGGCCTGGGCAGCACCGGCACGGGATTCACGATCCTCATCGCGACTACACCGTCACGCTCTACAACTACAACCCGGTCACGCAGGCCTCGATCGCCGGTCGTCGCCCGGCGGTCACGGCAACCGGCTGGTGCTCCAGCTCAACCCGGGCAGCACGCTCTCGGCCGACGATTATCGGGTCTACCTCCCCAACCAGTCGAGCCGGGCGGAGTCGACACGCGGATCTACGACATCTACGGCAACCAGCTCGACGGCGAAAACCTCGGCAACCAGACGTCGCAGTCCAGCCCCGACTTCCCGTCGACCATTTACCTGCCCAACTACGAAGACTTGCAGTCGCGACGGGACCAATCGCCAGGACGACATGAGCGGCGACGGCGTGGCCGGCGGCGCGTTCATGGCCGGCTTCACGGTCGTCAACTACGGCAACGTCGTCTACGCGCGGCCCGACTACGTCGAGAACCCGCTCGTGCCGAGCACGCTGTCCAACGGCTCGCTCGCCAATCCTTACCCGGTGCTGGCGCCCGAGGGCAACCCCGACAACGCCGCGCCGCGCCAACCCGACCCACAATCCCAACGGCGGGCTCAACAGCACGTTCTTCTACCAGCCCGGGAATTTCAACACGGCCTTCGATTTCAGCGGCGACGGCAAATTCGAGCAGTCGGCCCTTTACGCGGCCTCGCAGCTTGTCGCATTCTACGGGCCGGTCGTGTCGTCGTCGCCGCTGCCGGGCATTCCGCAGCGCAACCCGATCACGGGCCTGGTCACGCAGGCGAGCTTCGTGCTGCAGGCTCCGGCCGGGAACAACAGCGGCGTCACCAACGGCAGTGCATCGGTGCCGTACAACACGACGCTGGTCTTCAAGGCCGGGCCGACGCTCAAATCGCAGAACGCGTCGCTCTTCGTGCAGAACCAGGGAAGTGCTCTGCAGGCGCTGGGAACCGCGACCGACCCCGGTCACGTTCACGTCGTACAACGACGCCAGCGATCGGCGGCGCGACCAACAACAACCCCGACACCACGCCCGTTTGCCGGCGACTGGGGTGGAATCGTCTTCCGCAACTACGATGAAACCAACGCCGCGACAAGCGAGCGCCATTCCCGGTCGGACGGCATCCTGGTCGGGCCCAACGGCGGCGCGGCCGTTTCCGGCGCGTCGGACGCCGATGTCGATCCTCAATTTCGCCAACATCCGGTATGCCGGCGGCGCGGTCCCGCAGGGCTCGAGTAATTTCTTCAGTGCGCGTCACGCTGTTCAACTCGCGGCCGGCGATCACCAACACCAACATCTCCGATCAGCGGCGGAACGGGCGGCACCGAGGCTGCGATCGGGGCCGACATGGACTCGTTCCGCGAGGACGACTCGGCCCGCGGTCCGTTGATCCGCCATGTCACCGTTTCGCCAACAGCTTGAACGGCATCTGGCTGATGTCCGAGGCCAACGGGTTCATCGAGCCGACCAACGGCGATCAACTATCCGCCCAATCCGTCCTCGCTGGGCGGGATCGATCAATTACACGTTCTTCGAGCCGCTGCCGTTCATCGTGCTGGCCCAACTGGTCGTTGGCCAGGAGTTCATGGACAATACCGGCGGACAGACCCAGTTTGTCACTAATCGGCTGTACATCCAGCCCGGCGTGCTGATCGAGTTCAATAGAGGCATCCGCGCTCAACGTCCTCAACCCCGGGGCCAGCCTCAACGTCGGATCGCGGGCGTACATCAACGCCAACGACCAGACCCAACGGCTACAGTCCGACGGCGTCGCCCGGCCAATTTCGTCGACGAGTCGGCCGCCGACCCGAAAGTCCTGTTCACCACGATCTACGACGACACGACGACGGCACCACCACCCTCGTGCCGAAGCCGATCAACGTGACCGGCGAAGCGACGACGCCGACTCTCGGTCCCGCAATGTGGGGAGGCGTCGGCATCCAGAGCGGCGCCATCGCCGTGATCAATGCGGCCACCTTCAAGTTTGGCGGCGGCGCGATCAACACGCCGAACTTCACGATCCCCTCGCAGTCGGTCCTGGCGTTCATCACCTCGTCGACTTCCAGTTCCACGTCCGCGCCGGCGACCCCGCCTGGGCAGCCATGTCTACATCACGAATAACAACTTCTTCGACAACTTCGACGCGGCGATGCAGATCGAGCCCGATGGCCTGCTGGCCGGCGACCCGCTGGACCCGCTGGAGTCGGGCCATCCCTTCTTCCGCGGCAACGTGATGCAGGGCAACGGCATCGACGGCCTGGCGGTCGTGACCGACCGAGTGTACTTATTCACCGACGAATTATCGCGACCGTACATCGGCCCGCAGGAGTGGCCGCGCCGAGGACATCGACGGTGCCGCCTATGTCAATCAGAACGTCAACACGGTCTGGGATTCCACCGACCTGACCTACGTCCTGCGCGGAACGATCATCCTTGCCGACACCACGTCCCTTCCGCGACTCCCAGCGCGACGACATACGGGCCGATGCCGACCCCGTCAGGTCACGCTGACGATCCAGGCCGCTCTTCCGGGCACCCTGCTGGCCGATGGCGAGACGATCCCGAGCCCTGGCCAGTCGGTCATCGTCAAGATGTTGAACGACAATACACCCGACGGCGCCGGCAGCCTGACGGGTAACGGCCCGACCGGGTTCCCGGCGATCCAGAATGCCGGCGCGGGTTCGCGATCGGTGTCGACGACGGCGTCGATCCCCCGACCCCCGGCGAAGCGCTTGTCGATCCCGGTGTTCCTCGCCGAGCTCCGCATCCTGGGCATCCCGGGCAACCAGACGACCGGACAGCAGCGCGTGCCGGTGATCATCACCTCGCTTCGCGATGACACCGTCGGCACGACCGTCCGCGGCGTGGCGATGTTCAATATCCTGGAAAATGACCCGATTTACACGCAAGTCATCAATCCGGGCGCTCGCTGACGACCCCGGCGACCGGCGA
>CAVTCT010000009.1:0-290269 GCA_963733325.1 uncultured Acidobacteriaceae bacterium | reverse complement strand
TTGCAGCAGAGCCAGCCTAAGTAATCCGTGAGCCGCCATCCAACGAATTCTTTGTCACATCCGTCATTATGGCGAAGAGATACCTGGTAATTCCTGTCCACGAATCGTTGGGATATCATCTGCATCGATCAGGTCCGATCATTTGAGGGAATGTGCGTTAAAGTCGGTTCGAATACCACTCTGAGAACACTCGGCATCTTGCTGACAGATGGTCAGCTAAAACTCGACCAGGGGCAATGCCAAGGGAGCTGATAGATCTCCAGCTTTCGCAGAGAGCCCGGCGAGAATCAAGATTCACGATCTGCTCGGAATTGAGTTGAAGTGAATTCGAGTAGTTCGTGTATTACAGAATGGCCATATCGCACCCATTTGCCGAGCGCAATGATATTGTTCTGAAGAGTCGGCAACTTGGATGCGCACCATTCTTCTACAGCAGCATCTGCGCGCCAGCGTTTGATGGCCAGAACAAGTGCACGATCCATTGAGTAATAGATGTCGCGCTGAAACATCTCGCAAATGGACGTTAATACTGATGTCCGCTCAGCTACCGGCACGCGCCGAAGCAACAGCTCAAGAACAAAGTCGTTCTCATATCGACGATTGCGCCGCTCAGCTTCCTTTTCGGCTTTCCTGATAGATTCATGTAACTCATCGGCAGACTTGAATTGAATCGGTTCAGACCACTGGTCGTCAGCCGACGACGAAACGACACCCTTCGTCGAATCTTGAGCGATTGTGTTGTCTGATTTGAGGAAACAAATTCGGTTGTCCTTTGAAGTGAGCTGACCCATTTAGAGCTCATCGCAAAATCTAGCTGTACCAATTCCTTCACAACATCGTCTTTGAATCCTTTGCCAAATCGAAACAGGTCATCCCACGCTACGATTTCGGCTAATGCGTCCTTACGCGCAGCCGACCCGTTTTTTGCAGCCTCTAAGACTGCGATCAAAACGGGGGTTCTCGCTATCGATCAAGGCGGTTAGAGCACATGCTTGTTCTGGAGTGAATTGTTGCAAGCGCAGTGCTTCAACAATGGCTGGCGACAAAGAATTCTGTCCCGATGGAAGAATCCCGAAGTCCTCCCACCGGGCGGCGACCGCAAGGGGTAGAGAGGAATTCAGTCGGGTAAGGGTCCGCGCGAAGTTGTCCCAGTCAAATTCGCGATATCGTCGAACCGGAGAATTGCATCGCCGGCGACGCAAACCATATCACGTCCCAGTTCATTTCTTCGCTTGATCGACAATTGAGGGCAGGCATTAGTTGCGAGGGCTGCCTGGACCCTGATCTGAAGCAAAACATCTTCATCGATGTCGCTCGCAAAATTCAGCGCTTTGATGAACATCGCTCCGGCACTTGGCTGGCTAACAGGTAAGACAAATCTCGCCAATCGTACCATCGTATCGATTCGTTCGGATGCTGGAATCTTCCTCCCTGAAAGGTCGGAAGACCACTCGTTGACATATATGAGCAATTGTTCGTGCAGCGGCAGGACACTTCGAAATGGTCCGAGGGCATAAAGGTGTTCTTCGGTCGCGAATCGTATTTGATCACCAATGATCGCAACCGCAGTCTCAAGTAGCTTCTTGTTATCGATTACATCAACCGATAAAAGAACGGTCAATCCGCTGGCAACCTGAGCCCGAATCCTTCCTGCCTCGTATTGGCGACGAACCGTATAGTCGCCCAGTTTTGCACTTGCGCGAATTGCGGACAATGCTGTGTCAACATCGTTCTGTCGGGGCGCCTGGTAGTAGCAGATTTGCGCGTCGGGTATAGACTTCCAAAGAGCGCTCACGTATGCGTCTTGCTCTCGCTTTTGCTCGTCAGACCGAGGCTTGTCATCATCTCGTTGATCGCTCGGCTCTTCCCAATACTGCTCAGCCCCGAACACCCTTGCGGCGCTTCGATATTCGAGTGCTAGAGCGCGGAATGTAAGGTCCAAAGCACGATAATCATAGGCAGAAAAGCTTGATCGCTTGCGCTGGGCCGCATTCGTGAGCGCGGAAAGAATCCTTTTAACATTTTCAGTTGGATATCCGGCCGAAATCGCAATTTCGCAGCCGCTCATGAGCGATTCAGCAACGAAAGATCGGTAGGGGTCATCAGGAATTCCACGATTGGCATTTCGTAAAGGACTCAAGTTACGTTTGTTCCAGGAGGTGAGGCTCCTACTCAAGGGAGTTCTTGGGGAAAGTAACCCCTGCCTTGGCGCAGGGTACATAGATAAATAGCTTCCACGCGTTATTCAGACGGTTCGACGTATAGAGAGCTTTGACGAAATCTCGCTTACCTGCGGCGAGAAGGCTCTCCGTGACCATGGTGAGCACAGGGAGTGCCAGTACTCTTGGCCTCCACAATCTCAAAGAATCGATGGCGTAGTCCGCGCCATACAAGGTGAGGTCACCTTCTATTGCGGCCGCAATTTCCCGGTCAGAGAGAGGCCATTCCTGTTTGGGTTGGTAACGATCTTCCGCTTGCTTCAGTGTCTCCGCTCGTCGTTTCATCCACGCACGAATCTGGCGTTCTCTGGCACGCGCTTGCAGTCCGTCCTCTCGTAATGCGTCCTTGCGATAGAGGTTAAGAAGCAGTGCACCATGAAAACCGTACTCGCTCGGATCGCGCAGGATCAGTGTCGAGGCTCTTTCCGCACTGCAAGCAGCCGCTAAGTCAGGGTTGTGAGCCAGACGATTCCGGATGACGTCTTCGGTGGTGATTGCTTCTGTCCCTATCAGCAGCGTCTTGACGGCATCGACAGGGGCCTTCAGCTCATGGCATATCGTGATACCCAACTTCAACCGCTGAAGCTGTACTTCTCGACGAAGGACGGGATCGGAAATAATCGACGGCTCTTTTTCGGTCTGAAGTAGCGTGACAAGATCGCTCCCTCGATCAGCTCTGATGAGTGCAGTTGCTACGTGTGTCGCTGCATAGGGATTCGCATTTCGAGCCGACCACAAATATGCGGCGACCTCTGCCTTGATCGCGCCTTCTTGATCTTGGCTTTCCTCGTCGAGAAAACGCTCAAAGTCTTCATCAGCAAGCGACACTTCCCCGCTGGGAGCTTTCTTGATGCCAGGTGCAAGATCATTGCAAATGTCGACTATAAGTGCGTCTGAAAGGCCGGTAACCCATGCCAGTACCATTGCTGTCCAAAACAGCGGATATCTATTTGACGCGAGGAATATTAGAGGAGGCTGATCCCCAGTTACTCTGAAGTGGGCTCCTGACAGGACCACCTTCAGAGAAAAAGGATCAGCCATGCTTCAAGTATGCAGTGTGTACTCGCAGCTTTTGCAACTGTTTTCGCGTGGGCAGTTCGCTCGTGCGGTCAAGCACCATCAAGCCGAGCGCAATGCCAAAGGCTTCAGCAGTTGGGAGCAATTTGTGGCCATGCTGTTTTGCCAGTTGGCGCATTTGAACTCGCTGCGCGAAGTATGCATGGGCCTGGCCAGTTGTGAATCCCCGCTGAAGCATCTTGGGATAAGCACCACGCCGAAGAAATCGACCTTGGCGTATGCCAACGCCAACCGTCCGTGGGAACTGTACGAGTCGATTTTCATGCAGCTGCTGGAAAAGTGTCAGTTGGAGACGGCGGCGCACAGCCGTCGCAAGTTCCGTTTCAAGAACAAGCTGATGAGTCTGGACGGCAGTGTCATCGAGCTGTCGGCGACCATGTTTGATTGGGCCAAATACACGCAACAGAAGGGCGCGATCAAGCTGCACCTGTTGCTGGATCATGACGGCTACCTGCCCACGTTCGCGGTGGTGACGGAGGGCAAATACAGCGAGTTGAACGTAGCGCGGGACTTGCGCCTGAAAGCGGGCACGATCCTGGCCGTTGACCGCGGCTACAACGATTATGTGTGGTTCGGGCAGCTGACGCGGCACGGGGTCTTCTTCGTCACGCGGATGAAGACCAACACGGTCTACACGACCGTTGAGGTGTGTGCGGTTCCAGAAAAGGGTAACGTGATCAGTGACCAGATCATTTCAGTACCTTCTTTGGATAGGCATGGCAAGACGCAGGTGCTGTTTCGGCGCATCGAGTACTGGAACGCGGACAAACAGGAGATCCTGGTCTTCTTTACCAACCTGCTTCACCTGGCGGCCTCGACGGTGGCCGCGATCTACAAGGACCGCTGGCAAATCGAACTGTTTTTCAAGGCACTGAAACAGACAGCAAAAGTGAAATCCTTCCTCGGCACCAGCGCCAATGCCGTCAAGACGCAGATATGGACGGCGCTAATCGCAATGCTGATCCTGAAGTACCTGCAGATGAAATCCAGCTTCGGTTGGTCGCTCTCCAATCTGGCCGCTCTGCTGCGCCAACAGCTGTTCATCTTCAGAGACTTGTGGGAATGGCTCAACACCCCTCTGGAGGGACCGCCAGCCGCAAAGAAACTCTGCGAACAGTTACCGATGCCGATAACGTGGTGAACACGAGTTGGACAGCAGCGAAAAGAATCAAAGTCAGATGAACTAACAGTTCAGCACTTACGCACCAACTAATTGGACAGCAGGATGAAGAACAGATAGAAACCTTCCCAGAGCGACTCATCGACAAAACCTGCCACTATCGGCCAGGGAAGATCTCCATGTCCTCTGAAATCAACTGCGCGGATCTACAGAATCGCTGTCTTGGACAAGGGTGTGCCAGTACAGGCAAAGGTATAGGTCTCGCGAGAACGACGACGGCTGCACAAAACTTTTTGATTTCGATGGTACTTCCCGACTTGACGATCGCGGCTTCGATTTGCTGTCGGAAGATCTGGTTTAAGCCTTTTCCGCCAGGAAGTAAATACTGCATCGCATCACCGAGTTTATTGCTTCGGCGGCTGGCATCGAGGGCATAGTACTGCACTCGTGGATTGTGAGAAGAAAGTTCGTGAAACTCCTTTACCCAAGTGATTGATACTCCCGACCAATAAGACGCGACGTGAGCTGTTGTCTCTTCCTTAGAAAACTCTGAAACTGAGAGGAGCGTAAACGACGTTGGGAGCTCTAGAAGATCGAGGCGTCCTGTTCGGGCCGTTAATATGAGCACGACATTTACCGGAATCGTCCCCAGCTTTAAGAAGTTCTTTACGAAGCTCTGCTCTGGTGGCTGGCACTCACGTGCAGCCGATATTGAATTGTCTGCCGCATCAATAGCGATCACTAATAAAGACTGCGGATCGATAATTTGCTGAAGCCGTGCAGCCTCGACTAGGCGGTCCATGAACTGGCTGGGATAGGACGTGTCATGAGCGGGGACTAGAAAGAGAGGCGCCCGTAAATGGGAGGCCATTTCGTTAATTAGTTGTGTGAAGGCATCTCGGTCGCGGTGTCTATATGCGTCTGAATCGAGATAGGTTCCACCACCGTAACAGTCGAATATGACTGCTGTGGAAGATTGGGGTAGTTTGCTGCGAATCTCCTGGAGAAGTGTTGTTTTGCCACAACCTCCCTCACCGTGCAGACATATCCGTCTTGTACCGGACTGGATGAGATCCAATACCTCCTGGGCCTGACTCCGTTTGACAGGATCATTGATTAGCTTGATGTCGGGGGGACATGGGAAAATCGATTTCTTATCAGATACTCCAAATCTGGCTAGAATGGATTCCCGCGAAATGAGATCGCGCCGGCTTTCAGGCATCATGTGTTCACGGATAAACTGCAGCAAATCATCTAACTGAGTGCGCGAGTTCGCATTTGTCCAGGCTCCAATTGAAAGTAATAACTGCTCTTTGAGAGCGAACCTGGAACTCGCTCCACCCTCGATGGAAAGCGCGGCACAGAACGCCACAAAGTCAATCTTATTTAAGCCAGAAGCCTTACGGAGTTTTTCAATATTGGCATTTCGCGCCTTCGGGATGGGCAGTGTTTTGCTTCGTCGCCGCCGAACTTGGCTTATATCGTGCAATGCTGCGGTCACTTCAGCCGCTACAGGCCGATTTGTGACGAATTTGGTGACGGTTACCTTGGCGGAGTCACTGCGACGCTTTATATGAGCCGCAATGAATTGATTGGCGAGTCTTCGTATTACTGAATTGTTTCCACCTTTGGAATCTGTAGCAGTCAATCCTGCAACGGTCCAATTTTTTTCAGGTGTTGCACTCGAATACTTAAGTTGTACAAGTTCCACGCGGTCCGCAGAATCGAATGTATCTCCTCCGTAATAGACGCCACAATCGACCCCACTCCATGGGTCAATCCCCGAACTTGAACTGTCGATTGCTCGAACACCTTCAACAGTTAAAGCTGTAAGCACAGTTTTAGGATTGAGCAGTTCTAATGCCCCATGGAGGGCCCACAGCTCGTGAAAGCTATCCCCTGCATTCGATGCTTTTGCACCCGAGAAGCCTGTTTGAGCCATCAGAGAGTTGCTCCTGGCGAGTTATTACACGCAACATGACCACGAACTCTTAGCTGCGCCAATAGCTAAACGGCGCAGAATCAATAACCTTTCAGAAGATTACATTCTAAACGGACTCGGTTGGTGGGGCACAAGAGCTAATGCTCAGTCTTAGTGGAAAAGACGGCAGTTCGCACGCTGGAACTTGGACCGATTGATATGCGGTCGTACGCAATTCTTTCTGAATCAAGAGACGAGAAGACCAGACCGCAGACTGGCTGCGAAATGGGCCAACTGGGTTGCATCTGTGAATGACCCGTTGCACAAGGAAATCGCGCCCTTTGTGGAGTGGCACAAATTTGATTTGAATCGGAAGACTGCGCGCGGTTCACTTGGGTTGGTTGATTCGTTGCTCCAGTTCAGCGATTGCGGCCATCACTTCCTTGAAAAGTGGGATTGTGCCGAAGATCATGCCGGACATGGCTTCGTAGTCACTTTCGAGGATTTCCGTCATTCCATCGTGCGGAGTGAGGGTGAAGCTGCCGGGGACAGCCGAAGCCAAGTCAAAATCTGGCCTGTTGAAGAACATCTTTGCATGGCGTACGCAGTCCTGAGCCATCTCAAGATCGTTGGCGGCTTTACGGCCCGATCTCGGAGGCGAGCAAGCCGGGATACATCGTAATAGTGGCGGGAGACGCGCTGCCCGCCGCCTTTGAGTTCGCCGCGCCGCTCAAACCATCTCCGCAGACCGTGAAGGATCACCACCTTGTCCCAAAAGGTGCGGCTGGGATCGACGGTAGTTACGTTGCGGACGTTGAGATCGCCGCCGGCGAGATCGTCAGCGATGAATGGTCGCACGGTCACGGGAGCATGAGGGTCAAGTGCGGATTTCGCGCCCGATTCGATCTTGATGGCTCGGCGGATGTAGTCGTTTCCTGCGGCGGCGACTGTGGGATACCAGAGAAACAAGCTCTGGCCGTCTGGATCGTCGGCATCAAGCTCCACGCGCCCACGGTCGGCGGGCAGATCCGCTGCGGCGAGTGCCTGCCGCAAGAGAGTTCCTATCTGCTCCAGCAATGGTCCGCGGATGTACTCCTGGCAAGCGCCCCGTATGGCGTCGAGGCGGGCGGCGCGCTTCTTGCCGCTCAGTCCCTCCAGTTCCTCGACTGTTGTGGGCTGCCCGATGTCCTCACGAAAGACGGTAATGTCGATGTCTTCCGAGAATCGCTCGATCAGGCCGTAGCCTTTGGATAGCGATGTTCCGCCCTTGAAGAGCAGGCGAGGACCGCCGGATTCAAGGCCGTTGAAGAGCGCGTCGAGGGTCCAGCATACCCAGAAGTCTTTCTCGATATTCTGTTCTGCGGTGCCGAGCCGGTTGGCAGCGGCGAGAAACAGGTCGCGGCGTTCGCGTTCGCTCGCCGTCAGTACAGTTTGAAATCCTTCTGTCATTGCTTAGCCGCCAGCCTCTTCTTTTTCATCATAGGTGCGCTCGCCGAGGCCGTCGCCGGCGCGCGCCGGACAGGTCGCGTGGCGGCGGCCGTTTCTTTCACCGGTAGCTCCGTGGTCTCGGCGTCTCTGAGCAGGTCGCGCACGATTGCGCGCATCCACTCCGGGAGAGCCGAAAAGCCGGCGCGCAGGTCGTCACGGATCGCCTGCCCGTGATCGGGGTCGCGGAGGATGGAGATAAGACGGCGTGCGAAGTCCTCCGTCGTCGGAGGGAAGCATGTCGCGCAGCCAATGGAGCGCCTGCACGAAGCGCATGGCGGGGCGGCCCGCCCAGTAGAGGCGGCTGGGTGCGGCGTAATGAAAGTCGAGGGTCAGATTGCCGAGCGTGATGGGCCGCAGCCGCCCATCGGTGAGAACCTCGATGCGTGCCGGGACGGCATCGGTCAGCCCCAGGTCGTTCGCGGCGGTGATGCCGTCAACAAGGATGCGCACTTTGCCCTTGCGGGTCAGCGCATCGATCACGTCGTGCGGATTGGGAGAGGTCGGCTTTCCGGTAAGGCTGTTGGTGCTGGGAGACGTCATATAGTCCGCGGGCGATCCTGCGCACGTCCCGGGAGGCGACGAGGCGGTGGAGAGCAAGATCGACGGCGCTGCGCGAGCCAAGGTCGGCGAAGTCGTCCGCTGTCCAAACGCGCGGCGTCTTCGGAGCCCGGATGCGGCTCTGAATTGCGGACTGAATACTGGTCGCGGAAGCCAGCACGGGTCTTCCTCCTGTAAGATAATTGTAGCAAACTTCTTACAAGGCTCATGGAGCATCATGTAAGAAAAATGTAGCAAATTTCTTACAAAACCGGCTGGTACAATCTCTGGCACATAATAGGATCAAATACCAGCTAACCTACTGAAAACAATCGTGTGGAGGCGGCGGGCGTTCCGCCATAGGTCAGCATTGAGCGGTTCTCGAGCTGATTCCAGAGGATTTAGCAAATGCTGGAGGCGGCGGGCATTCCGCCGCGTTTTTTCAGTCGAAAACTGTACCAAAACTGTACCAAGGAAATGGCATTTTGGGCCTTTTTGCCGTTCTGTAAGCAACTGAAAACAAGTAAGTTATTGAATCTAAACTGTGGAAAAATCGTTCGACTCCCGCCGCCTCCACCAACCTTCTTTCACAGCGAAGACCTCAGGCGTCTGCAACGGCCGCTCCACCAAAATTATTTGCTCATTGTTCTGCGCGCCGCTGCTGGTGGCGGCTCAGGACGATTTATGGCCTTCGTGGAAATATTCTCAAAACTTTGGACTTTCTTCACCGGTCACGAAGAGGACCGCGCCGATTTTGCGTGTCGGGGAGCGGATTGCGGCATTCGAAAACAATCATGGAGCAGTCGATGCATTGTGGAAGTTAGCCGACCAGGATGAGACGTCGACAGCCCGAGATAATGGATTCGTCGTAACATCCGTCCAGCACTGATAGAAGTTTTATATCTGTCAGTTACGACAGCTCATAAATCGCTCGCTGACTTCGGGAGAGCGGACTAAATCGCGATCACATGATGGTCTCACTCGAATCAGTGAACCGGGGGCCGTGGCCGTCCTATAACATTTGACAGTTACTCCGCTTTCCCGACCAGCGCTAAACTCGACGCTGATTTCGGAGAGAGTCCCTTGTGTTTTTCCTCCTCCCCACACCGCACGCAAGCCGACCACCTGGCTGGGGTTTGCGCGTGCTGCAAAGGACATTCTTCCTTCTCGGTGTGACCTTGCTCGCGTTCTACGTCATCGTCAAACTCGATTCCCTTATCTCCCCACGCATTGCGCTTTGGGCCTTCACCCAGGCGCCGGACCAGCCTGGCCTGCAAGAGCCCAAGTTGGATGTATCTCAGACTGGAAGTCCAGATCTGAGCATCTGGTCCGAGCAGCGGATCAAGGCATACAAGAGAAGTCTGGCGCTCAAGATGGATCGCCCTCTTGCTGTCCTCGCCATTCCCCGTCTTCACCTCGTCGCCCCAGTTTTTGAAGGTACCGATAGCCTTACGTTGAACCGAGGCCTGGGAAGAATTCATGGCACGGCTATGCTCGGCGAGGAGGGTAATGTGGGGATCGCCGGTCATCGCGACGGGTTTTTCCGCACGCTGCAAAGCGTGGCGCTGGGTGATGCAATCGAGGTAGCTACCTTCAGCAGCCATGACCGCTACATCGTGGATCAGATCCACATTGTCGAGCCGGAAGATACTGGGGTTCTCAAGTCCGGTCAGGACGCAGAACTCACGTTAGTCACCTGCTACCCATTTCATTTCATTGGCGACGCTCCCCAACGCTACATCGTTCACGCTTCACTGAAGCAGCGCCGCCAGTCAATGCCTGCTTCACCAATCGCATCGGTGCAACCAGTAACGACAAAGGAGAAATGACTATGAATCACCCGCGAAGAACACATATCTTCCGCTGCGCTCTAGCAGGAGCGGTTGTCAGTTCCTGGTTCCTGCTGGGAGTCGCCCGCGGCCAGGACACCACAACAACGAGCACGGAGCATGGTCAACCAACAGTCACAACCCAGGTCCATAGCGGCACTGTCGTCTATGTGTCCGGAAACGAACTCGTGGTAAAGACTGACGATGGCACAATCAAAGACTTTAATGTCCCGGATAGCGCGAGGGTGACCGTGGACGGCAAAAGTCTGAGCGTGCACGAGCTGCAGCCCGGCATGAGACTCACGCGCACAATCACCACCACTACAACGCCAAAAACAGTCCAAACTATTCGAACGATCTCGGGGAAAGTTTGGCATGTCAATCCCCCGCACGGCCTGATATTGACTCTCCCAGAAGGCAACAAGCAGTACAAGGTGCCGGACGGAACCATGTTTGATGTCAATGGGACAAAGGAGTCGATCTTCCAAATCCGGAAAGGAATGACGGTTACAGCGACGATCATCAGGGAATCTCCAGAGACCCTGGTAAGTTCGACTCGAACCGTCACTGGCGAGGCGCCGCCTCCGCCAGCGACTCCTCCGCCACCGACTCCTACTATGGTGGGCGTGATCCTGATTGAACAACCAGCCCCGGCTTCTCCGCCTCCGCAGGAGGTTGCGGAGAACACCCTGCCCAAGACCGGCAGTGACCTTCCTCTTGTCGGCCTTTTCGGCTTGCTCTTCCTATGCGCGGCATTTGGACTGCGCGGTCTGCGCGCTCGATTTAACTCGAATTTGCGCCCCTCCAAGGACGCAAATCGCACCTCTCAGGCGACAGTCGGTGCATTGTCCTGGGCGGCTTCACCTTCCTGGACAAGTAAAAGAGTTCCAGTTGCTCGTTCGTCCTCCGCAGTTTCAGTAGTCTGTGCCGTCCGTCTTTGGGGCTCTTTTACCGTAGCCCCAGAGACGGTACCGGTTTTCATGCGAATCGCAGTGAGCCAAGCGTGCTCACGACCTCATCGCTTAAGAATTGTTTCGCACGTGATTGATTTGCCAGCTTAGCTACTCCGCGTGATCGCTTAGTCTTCTATCGCCATTGGGGCGAGGATGGTCTTGCCGGGGTCAGCGACGGCCTATATCCATTTCGCTGGCACTTTTGCCAGTTTCAGGGCTGATTCACTCAGCCTAGCTTGGGTAGTGAATTTTGCAGATGATGCGGCTGATCGGTTGAGGTCACCTGCAGCCGCTCACTTTCGAAATTGGCCGGCGGGGCCCGATTTCGCATGACCGCTGTGGCCACTCTTCCCACATGGCTACCGAAGTATATGTTGAGGGCACCGTCGGGTTTGATTGCGGTCCGCAAACATGCATAGTCGCGAGGCATTTCGATGAACATTACATTTGCACCTTCTGACCGCCCGAATGTCGAAGCTCAGGAGGCCCAGACGCTCGGTTGGCGAAGAGCGAAGCTATTTTCGGGTCGTGGGACAGGCGGTGTTTTGATCGCGATCGTCGCGGGAATCATTCTCGGCTGGCCTACGCAGATATTCGCAAAGAGCGGTAAACAAGCGGATTCAGGCAATGCCCCCGCAATCGATCCCACCGCAATGCAGGCGCTCGAGAAAATGGGCGCCTATCTTCGCACTCTGCATTCCTTCCGGGTTAAGGCGGACACGACAACGGATGACGTATTGGAGGATGGAGAGGCTATCCAATCCAGCTCCACCATCGATCTGGTCGCGTCCAGGCCCAATCGACTTCGTGCTGAATTCGTTGGAGATGACGGACACCGGTTCTTCTTCTTCGATGGAAAGAACTTCACCATTTATGGGCAAGTCTCCAACTACTACGCCACTGTTCCCGCGCCACCTACGATTACGGAACTGATACAGAAACTCGGCGATAAGTACGCGATCCAACTTCCCCTGGTTGATCTCTTTGAATGGGGAACGACGGACTCGGATATCAATAAGATTAAAGCGGCTCAAGACGTTGGCCCTTCGGCGGTCGACGGAGTCACCTGCGAGCAGTATGCCTTCCGTCAGGAGAATCGTGGACTGGCAAGTCTGGATCCAAATGGGAGAATTTCCACTGCCGCGCAAAATCGTCATCCGCACTCTTACCGATGATGCGAAGCCACAACACACCGAGATTCTCAGCTGGAATCTCGCGCCATCCTTCAGCGACGATGCGTTCACCTTCGATCCACCGCCCGATGCAAAGAGAATCAAGATTGCCGAGGTCAAAGGTGAGTCCGGCGAAGGAAATCAGTAAAGGAGTCCCATGAAGCGAGCCGGTTCGATCTTCGTTGTTCTGCTCGTCGCCAGCTTGATGTTAATGCTGAGCCTGAATGCTCAAAAACGCGGAGGGAGGTCGGTGCGCAGCAGTGCCAACACGAGTGTCAACCGACCCGCCAATGCCAACCGAACCGCAAAGGCAACGCCAACCGAAACGTCGATGCCAACGAAAGCCAATGCCAACCGAAACGTCAATGCCAATCAAAACGTCAATGCCAACCGAAACGTCAACGTAAATCAGAACGTAAATGTAAACCGGAATGTTAACGTGAACGGCGGCTACAACGGCGGCTACTATGGCGGTGGTGGAGGCTGCTGCTACCATCCCGTTGCGACGGCTGCGGCCGTCACTGCTACCGCGATGGTGACTGCCGCTGTCATAGGCTCCGTGGTTCAATCGGTGCCCCCGTCCTGCACATCTGTCGTCGTCAATGGACTGGCCTACCAGCAATGCGGCAGCACATGGTACCAGCCCCAATTCTCGGGGTCGAGCACGACGTACGTCGTGGTCAATCCACCTCAGTAGAGAGGAAAAGGACTGATGGAATCCATGTGGTTTAAAAGCAGGGAGGAAGGGCACTAGAGCTTCCGCCGTGATTCAGCTCCACGGTCCCCGTCTCCGAAAAGCACTATACACTCGTTGCGACCTCCTAGGACTCTGAGATCAGATGCTCCCGAAGGGCGAGTCGCACAAGGTCCGCGTTATTCTTCAATCCGAAATCTTCCATAATCCTATATTTGTGAAACGCTATTGTCCGCACCGCAATGTTCAGAACCGCGGCCGCTTCCTTCATCGAATGCCCTTCGGCGAGGAGTTGCAAAACTTCCCGTTGGCGCTGGGTCAGTTTCTTTGAACGGTCTTGGCCGGGGTCGCGGATAAACTCATCCATCAATTTTTGTGCGACCACCGGAGTCACGTAGGAGTGTCCGCGCAGCACTCCCGATATTGCGCCCTTCAGCTCAACGCTTGCAGATTTTTTAAGGAGGTAGCTTGACGCCCAGGTTCGCAGGGCGCTGGCTGCCACCTCCGCGTCCTCACTCATCGTGATCACTATGATCTTGGTCTTCGGCAGAAGCCGTTTCAATTCCTGCCCTGCGTCTATTCCATTGAATAAAGGCATCCCCAGATCGAGAAGGACAATGTCGGGAGAAGTGTCGATGGCGGCAGTCAGCAAGTGTTTGCCGTCGTTCACGAGACCCACGACCTCATATTCGGGTTCAAGCAGAGTCTTGAACGCCTCAGCAACAAGGATGTGATCGTCGGCGATTAGAATTCGCGCACGCGCCATTTCACCCTTCCAGTGACTCACGCTTTACCTGGTCCTTGGAGCGACAGTACACTCCAATTTCGGTCAATTCGAAATGGTAGTCCAACGTCAGCGCAACTGGCAGAAATTGCACTCCCCAAGTATTGTGTGCCATCGCCGCCATTTCATCATCTGATAGATATGACAGTAACTGAGGCCAAGCTTCCCAATTCTGTTCTGGTCTCTCGCCTCCGGTCAGCGTGTTGGGCGGACAAGGACCACGGCTGGTAAGAACCAGGTAAAGAGGGCGATTTCAATTCATGAGATTTCCGATTCTTGTGTTCGCGTTCTCGTTCGTTTTTCTTTGGCTTGCCAATCGAATCGGCGTCGCAGTTTCCATGCGACGGCCTTTGACACAGGAAGGCCGCGAAGATCTTGGCGTGATTCTTGCGGCGGTACTCACACTGCTCGGCCTCGTGATTGGCTTTACGTTTTCAATGTCTCTCAACCGCTTCGACCAGCGCAAGAATTTCGAAGAGGCGGAGGCCAATGCAATTGGTACCGAATATTTTCGGGCGGGACTCCTTCCGCCACCTGATGCCATCCGTGTACGCGGATTGCTGTCTTCCTATACTGACCAACGTATCTTGTTTTATCAAACCCGCGACCTGCGCCGGATTGAGCAAATCGAGACAGATACCTCTCATCTCCAGACGGATCTGTGGTCCGCTATTCAAACCCCTGCCTTGGCGCAGCCGACACCGGTAATGGCGCTTGTCGTTTCGGGCATGAACGATGTGTTGAACTCCCAGGGATACACACACTTTGCCTGGTGGAACCGTATACCGTTCGGCGCATGGCTGTTTTTGGGGGTGATAGCATTCGGCTGCGTCCTGATGGTGGGCTATAGCGTACGACAGCAGGGAACTGGGAGAAGCTTGTCCCTTATACTTCCGCTTTTTGTTTCCATCTCGTTTCTCTTCATTTCTGATATAGATAGTCCACGTGGCGGGCTTATTCATGTTCAGCCGCGCGATCTCATCATCGTTTCTCAATCAATGCATGGACATTGATGATGGGGTTTAACTCTAAGAGGCGTATTCTACATGACTTGCCCATTGCGCTGACTGTCCCTTTGAAAGGGACTCTTTATATTTCCATTGCATAAATACTTTGAATCGATGCCGTGAAAAGAATTTCTTCTGCTGTAGCTATTAACAGCATTGCGTCTCTACCAACTTACAGCTAAGATAGCTGGACATTTGGATGAGGCGTGGTCGAATTTCAGGACCGCACCAGCCAACGCCCATTCGTATTAATAACAGTTCAGCCCTGTGTACCAGTGCAATCACACAATAGAAGCGCCTGGACCGTGCGATCAGACCTCCACCTGAGGGCGCGACATAGCTGCTGCGGCAGGCCGGCTTGCTGCGTATCCCTTCTCTGACCGTAACCGCCGCCACCCCAATTGCATCATTTGCGATCATCATGAAGTCTCGAGCCTTGTCATACGATGAAGGGACCTTGCCGTTATGCTTACCCCCAAGATTCGGCTTGCTTCGTATCGTCGCGCGAAGGAAAACAGTGACACGTCTTCTCTTCGCAGCCTCCTCGCGGACACCAAAAATCAGTCCAGGAAATGTAGATCCTCCGAAGTCGATCAAGTTGTCCTGACCGCGTTAGACGGTGTGCGAGGACTTGAAATCGCAGAGGCTTCCGGATTCTTTGCCATATCTGAGTCGGGTGCCCTCGAGAATCTGTGCTCGTCACAAAGCCCTTCTGACCTTGAGAGACTTGCTACACGCTGTCTGCAGGATTCGCCATGGTGCCTCCCGAAGCTACGGGTTGGTCAACCTGTCGTCCTGCAGGGCCTTCAAGAGCCGACAGTCCGCCAGTCGAGTGGGCAGGATATCCGCGCCCACGGGAAATCGCGTTCAATCGCAATGATTCCTTCTCGCTGTCACGCTGCAACCAGGGGGCTCTTCGTCATCCTTTCCATGCCGGGTCAAAATGGTTGGGCAGTCCACATGCTGCATGAGTATGCCCTGCTGGCGGATACCTTATGGTCCGCATATCAGAGAAAGCTTGCAGCCGGCGAGGGAGGAGAGAACGGACGGCGCCTGATTGAACTTCCTAGAATCTCGTCGGTCGGGATGGCTGTAGTGGATGAGAATGGCAATTTCAAGGCGACGAATCCAGCATTCTTCAAAGCCACTGGCTACGCAGAGAACCAGCTTTCGATGAAACCCTTCGAGTTCGTATTCAGTCCCGTCGACCACGGGAACAGCACAAATGTTTGGCGCCGGGCACGTCATATGAAAGATGGAGTCCGTCAGATCGCTAGAAAGATGACCCGCAAGGATGGCTCATCGGCCTCTGCGGTGATTGCCCTGACTCCGCTCCGCGATTCCAGGGAATATCCAGTTCACTTCCTCGTGATCATTCAAGATCTGGGAGAACTTGACGCTTCTGACCCGCTGCGGGACGGCGATAACTGCCGAGGAATGTCGATTGCATCCCGATTGATTCAATGCCAGGAGGACGAGCGAAAGCGGCTTTCGCGTGAGTTACATGATGGTATCGGCCAATCAATGTCCCTGATAGCATCCGAGTGTGCTTTGCTGGCTTCTGAGTATTCCGAGTCGACTCCGCTTTTAAGAAATCGTATCGCCTCTCTGCGTGACCATCTCGATCAGGTTTGTTCCGATCTGCATTGCATGTCGCACTATCTTCACTCCTACAAACTGCAGCATCTGGGCCTTAAGTGCGCACTCCAGGACTTGTGCCGGCAGATGTCGACCACGGAACTCTATGTGGCTCTGAATACAGAAAATGCGAGCGATCCAAAGTCTGAGGAGATTGCGCTCTGTCTATATCGAGTCGCCCAGGAAGCTATCAACAATTGCGTCAAACACTCTCAAACTCGGAAGATTTTCGTTACATTGACTGAACTGCAAAATACCTTCTACATGACTGTGAAGGACTCTGGAATCGGCTTCAATACCCACGCCAAATACGATGGACTGGGCCTTGTGAGCATGAGGGAAAGGCTGGCGCTCGTCAATGGCCGGTTGAAGATAAGCTCGACAATCGGCAAGGGTACCGAAGTATGGGTGTCGGTTTCTGAGCGGCCCAATCGCACCGCTGAAGGTCAAGAAATTGTCTCGCGATGGCAGCATGATGAAGTTGCGCGAGTCGACAGAACGAGACGACTGGCTCGAGCGGGATCCGCAAGATCGCTTCCCGATCAGTCCGAGAGGAAACGAACCATCGGTAGCCTCCAGTGCCCAGGAAATCTTGTACCCGTAGAGTTGCGACAAACAGGTATGAGAGGAGCATGGATTGGCACGAGAAAAGAAGGAACTGACCGTCAGCCTTCCACGGCAGATTGAGACTTCTCGGCTTTTCCAGAAACGCAGAGTCGGGGAGGCGGGGCGCAAATCGTTGTGGTGTTCCGCGGCAAGGTTTACGTCGGAACTACCGCAGCGCGCCGGGCCACAACCCGCAAACGGACTCTGCCGTCTCACCAATTCGACTGTCCTTATTGGGCACTTAGTCGCCGCAAGGTTTCGCGGTTTATTTTGGATCGCGCAGCATCTCGGAACCAGCCCCACTTGTTGAAGTACTTGATCGAACTTGCCACGTGCATACGTAGAGAGCGGAAACTTGTATACGAAGCGCGTGCATGGTCATGGACGACAGCCGCGCCAGGAAAGAAGACCGTCCGGAAGCGCGCGTTCATGCGGCGGCATATGTCGAAGTCCTCCAGGTACATCATGAACCGCTCATCAAATAGCCCGATTTCCCGCAGGGCGGCAACGCGGAACAGCATGAAACAGCCCGAGAGTTGTGGAACATCCATCACCCGGTTGTATCCTGTAAAACGCAATTCGTATCGTTCCATCCAACCGCGCAGCAATACCCGGAGCGATGCCGTCGCAAACCGTCTCGCAAACAAATCGGCGGGTGCGGGAATCAACTTGCAGAGGTACTGAACCCTTCCATCGCTGTCCGTCACCTTTGGCATCAGTTGGCCGATATCCGAGTGCTCCCGCATGAAGCGGATCATCTTGTCCAATTCCTCGGGGCAGAAGTGGATGTCGGGATTCAGAACGAAATGAAACTCCGAACTTTCGAGAATGCGTCTTAGGGCCAGGTTATGCCCACCGCCATACCCCAGATTCCTCTCCGAACGGATATAGGTCATCGATGAATGGTCAAGAAGCAGGCCGGTCGTAGGAACAGGAGAATTGTCAATGATATAAAGATGGACAGATACGTTAGAGCATTTAAGGCTTTCCAGAAGGCGTGTCAACTGGCCTTCCGGGGTCTCATATAGGACGATCGAAGCCGTGATCATGTTCCACCTGGGTTAGTTTAACGCGACTGAATCTTGCACCAGCTTAAGAGGGCACGATCTTCAGTCTGATAAGTAGTAGAAGCAAAACGCCGCGAGACACTTTCCCGGCCGTTACCCTTGATCGACGGCAGCTTTCCGTGAAATTCGCGCCGCGAGATTTTTCACGAGCGCCCACCGCCATCGGATCATTTGGCCCACGGGAGCGTGGCTTTTAGGCGAGGTGTTGCTATCGTGTCGACGATAGGACATTAGGGGCTCATCGATAAATTCAGTCTTGCCAACGAATTGGTTCACAATGCCAATCCACATGTCATGCATCGGTATATCTGCAGGAAAAGGAAGGCAATACTTGAGAATTGAACGGCGGAATGCCATCGCGCATCCCAGATATCGGTTCCGAACAATATTCATCAGGGCGCCAGAGTGAAATTTTTCCGACTTGAATCTTGTTTCTGAAATGATCTTTCCCCTGGAGTCCACAATACAAGAATCGCTCAACACGAGCGACAGATCAGGACGTGCTGCAAACAAGCTTTTGATCTTTGTTACCTTGTCCGGGCGCCAAATATCGTCCTGGTCGGCCAAAAAAATGATTTCACCCGTTGCTTCCTCAAGCGATCGTTCAAACGTCTTGAGAACTCCGCAATTGCGCGCATGCCTGAAGATGCGAATCCGCTTGTCTGAGAATCCTTCAGCCACGTGGACGGTCCCGTCCGTCGAGGCGTCGTCAACAATGACAACCTCGTCGTCGTTTTCCAATTGGCCGAGAATGGATTCAAGTTGCTCGTGAATGAACCGCTCGCCATTGTATGTGGCCATGCAGACCGAGATCTTCATGCCGCCCAGTCTCCCACGTGATCATCGGTGAGTTTCTGCTTCATTGCAGGTTTCTTCAAGAGAGCGCGTGGGATTCTTCGCAATTTTAGCAATCATCGCAACGGTCAACAAGGCCAGGTCTGGCTGCCGCCGGATCGCCAGCTTCGCGGACCGGGCCAGAAGACGAAGCAGATAAACCGGAATCTGCAGCTTCGGCTTGTGCGCTGTCATGAACGCGGACTCGCCGGCAAGAATGCTCCGATAGCGAGCCAAATCGATATTGCGTCGATAATCCTGCACGGACAAGCTGTGTTCCAGAATGCAATCCGAGACCGCAACCTTTTTGCCTGCCGCATAAATCTGGCGGAACAGCCAATGGTCCAGATAGTCGAGCCAATATGCGCGGCTGAAACCACCAATCGACCGGACAAAATCGCACCGAATCGCTGTACCGGAATTGATTGAGGCGATCTCAGCATTCTGAATTCCTCGCGGTGTTTTCGGAAGCGCCTTTAGCCCAAAGAACCAGACTCTCTTCGGCGACACAACGACGCCCCCGCTCCTCACAATGGGGACAACCGCAACAACATCGGATTTCTGATCGTATAGCTTCAATTCCTCCAGGAGCGATTCGAGGAAGTTCTCCGGTAGAACCGTATCCTGGTCCAGTAGAAGAAGCCAGGGACAGCCATGATACTGAGCAATATCCAGCGCCCGGTTGTATGCGGCGGCGATTCCCGAATTGTATCCCGCCGACTCATTCTGCACACCCTCCGGCAAAGGCCCGGGATCTCCACCTTCCGGAGTGTTGTCGTATAAGAGGACTTTCAGGTCAGCAAGTTTTGGAGATAAACGACGGCGTGCTTCAAGGAAGCTTTCGAATGCCCCGGATTTGGCCGGATTCATCTGATACAGGACTATGACGGCATAGAATCCGCCGCTCACCAACTCAGAAGGATTACCCACGAGCGGTTCCATGCCCATACGCATCGAGTGGCAAACGAACTCCATCTGGCTCATCGAGCAACCCTAAGCCTACGTAGGAGATAAGGACCGGATACATCCCGATCGGATTATTCAAGAAAGGGTTAGTCGCAGTTTCAAACGCAACGAATGCGGCCGATAGAAATAACGGATAAGCAAGATTCTGGTTGCCCCATCGTACAGCCCTCCTCAGTCTAAGAAAGAGGATCGATAAAACGGTCGCCCACCAAATTAGTCCGATCATGCCTTGCTTATGAAAGATCTCAATATAGGTGGTTTCCATGTGCTCAGGTCTCACGGGAACGCCTATGCCAAATCCGTGACCAACTATTGCGCTCAAAAAATCTATCCTGTCCACGACTTGGCCGATCGTATTCACGCGTAAGGCATCGGCTTCTGACTTGTCACCTACACTCAGAAACAATGTCGGAAGAGAAATCGCCGAAACAACAACGACAATGCTGGCGAAGATGATCTTCTTCACTGAGGACATAGGTCCTACTAATACATAGACAATCGTCGAGAGGAAAAGTGCAGAAAGTAGGCCGCGACTCCCAACCATCAAGAGACTCAGAAGCAGGAAACCTGCCATAGCTTTGCCGCGGCCCTTTTTAAATACTAGGAAGATGATTGCAATACCGATGAAGATAACGCCCTTATAGAAAATGCGGCCGCCTTCTCCTTCAAATACGAAGTCATCGCCGCCCTTTAACCTTATCCATCCGTATAGGGCTTCAAAGGGGACTTTTAGAAACCAGACTGAGACGACAGCAGCTGTGCTGCCCAGACCAATAAGAATTGCGGCGCATACCATAATTCGGATAATCACTAATATGTGGTGCTTGCATCGGATGGTTAATTCGAAGAACGGTAGAATAAGGAATGAAAGTAGCGGGCTAATATCCTCGCCGAGGAACCGCATATTTGCATTGTGAATGAACCCATTTACCATACCAAAGCACAGCAAACTGAGAAAAGAAACAGTGAGGATCGCCGTGCTGCGCTTGATGCGATCTAGCTCCAAAAGGCTCCAACATGTGTAGATGAGAGTTAGAGAAAACAGCGCCATCTTTAGCGTCACGGGACCAAACTGTAGAATCCTGCCGCTTCCAAATACAGCAGCTTCGATGACCACCAAATATAGCAATTTGGCACCAAGAGCACGCCGGATGCTCCCGCGCAGAATTCCTGGCGTTCTGAATGGTCCGCTACCTAGCGGTGTTATTGCACCGGAATAGGACGGACCGGATAGGACGGACTCAGATTCTCGTGGCATCTCGGTCAATTCTCCCAACAGCTTGGAAAGTACGCCGCCTACATGCGTATTACCGCATGCTCGGTCCCCTTATCGGAAGGCGCGCCAACCGAGACCCAGAAAGTCGGCTGAGCACAACGGATTTTTCATCTCGATATAGGGTAGCCCAAGAGCCGGTCCAGGCGATTGATTACCATGCCAACCCGCAGCCACACTTCGGCTAAAAGGCGCGGGAGCCGAAGCAAAGGGTGTACGAAAAACCAATATCGCGGATTGTCAGAGTAGAGGTCCTTTAGAATGGCCATCGAGTCCTCAGGTAGATGCGCGCTGTGTCGACCCCGACGACTTTGCATCATGGCCCAGGGGAACCAGCATTGAATGGTTAGATTCAAAATTGCACGTCCGACGGGACTCTCAAGACCAAGAAAATCTCTGACTACTGCGTGCAAATTCGTGCCGAAAACTTGCGATGCGCCGTACCCGCCTGAATTCTCAACGCAACTTGCAACAAGATTGTCATAGACATATGCACAGTTCGCGCTGCCGCGAAGAAGCGAGAACGTCCAGCCGAGCTGGGCTAAGTTGGTTCCGATCAGTCTGCTGAAATCGCTATGTTCATTATGATCGAGGGCGGCCTTCTGAAAAATGATTCCGCTGATAAACGTGAAACCTGTGCCGACGCGAAGTGCAAAATCTTGGGGGTTATGGAAGACCTTGATCTTGCGTGAGAACGTCGGGCGTTTAGCTACAGAATAACTACCCTGAAACCCTGCGGCTCGAATGTACAAAAGTCTATAGGTTCGAGCTTCAAGAAGGCAGAGGACCTCCTTGAGGCCTCCCGGGGCGATGACGTCGTCATCTCCAAAAATCCAGACGTACTCGCCCCGAGCCATTTCGTAACATCGAATGAAGTTAGCATCGGAACCGATGTTTGTTTCGTTTCTGCTATGGATTAGTTCAAGGCCGCGCTCACGAAAGCTTGCCACGACAGACGGCGTGTCATCGGGAGAAGCGTTATCAGAAATGATCAGCTCGACACGCGTCTCACCTTCGAGTTGGGGCATCAGGGCGTCAAGCAGTTGTTCCAGACATCCGCTCCGGTTGAAAGTCGGGATCGCGATGGTGAGAAGGGGCCTCTCAGGCTGCATGCCAGATTCTCCGGTACTTCAAAAAGGTGTACGTTCCCAGTGGCAATCCCATTAACACTCCGACCAGCAGAGAACCGGTCACTACGCCGATTGCTCCATAGCTCCGTCCCAGAAAGTAAGTGGAAGATCCGACGAGAATCGCTCCGAGCACCGAGTTCAGAAGGAATTTCTCCTGTTTATGCGCGCGCAGGTAGGTAGCCTCCGCGAAGATGATGACATTCAATGGGGCGGTCAAGAGAAGAACTCCCAGAGAGACAGGGTCTAGAACGCGGTGAGCCAACGGGACGTGAGCCCAATTCAGGTAGATCACGCCAATCCAAACGGTAGCAGCGCCTGCCACACAGACGGCAAATGACTGCTTCACTGATTGAAAGAACAAATGATCCAGCGTCGCGTATTCTTTGCGCGCAATCATCGCCCCGAACGGCGCGGCCTTGGTGTTGATCCACGAAATCGCGACCGATAACAAGGCATTCGTCAGGCTCAGCGACATACCCATCTGACCGGCAACGACTGCACCATGGAACGCAAAGAGGACGGGGTTGTATAGCTGGAAGATGAAATATCCGCAGAGCCAGCTGACGGCGATACGCCATTGGAAGTGCCAGACTTCGCTCCACCAATGAATGCGGTTTCCGCCGGGATCATGGCGCAGGAGCGCAATTAGCAGATTGCGCTTCCGAAAGAGCCAGATGGAGGCGACGCCGGCGTTGCCCACAATGATCATCGCGGGTGCGAACAACCCATGATGCAGGGCCAGAGCTAACCACGCGAGCGTGCTTCCGCTCATCGCCTGCGCAAATCTGAGTCGAGCCACATTGGGAACAAATCCGCATCCCTCCATGAAGGAGAGGATTGGATCAAGCTGGAACGTCAGCGTTGCCGCCAGTGCCGCAGCATACCAGGGAAGTCTCCATGAAACATTTTCATGTTGGTGTGCTGCAAAGAAACGTGAACCCGCTGCCAGGAGAAATATCGCCAGGAGTACCGCCGCACTCGTGTACCAGCGGATGGTTTTTTGAAGGACAGATGCCAGCCTGGCATGCGCAACCGGGTCGCCGGAAATAAGGCCCTCCGGAGAAAACGTCAAATGGGCGCGTTCATGGCTGGCCATTTGCAGAATCACAAACGAAAAGCCCAATTCAAAAACGATTTGCAACGCAATCAAACTGCCAAATGTGTAGTAGTAGCCCTGTTCCGCTGGCGATAGAAAGCGTGCAATAAGAGCAACCGTGACCAACCCCGCCACGCTGGCCCAACCCCGCGCGAGAATCGTAAAAGCGATTGCTCTATCGATTCCGAGAGAATGACGGAGCCGATTTCGAGCACGCATTCTCCGCTCAGCCAGCCAGGAACGCGGATTTGGATCTTGGCAAATCTCGGGCATTAGCGACGTCTCAGGATCTTTAGATTTATAGACCCGGTTCTACCGGGTTCTTAAACAACGGCTCGAAACCTTGGCTAAACTGCTGATAAACCAAGAGGTCCGACGGCCTACGTTACTGCATCGATTGTACCTTGTGGAGAATTGCCTCGTACTGGCTGATTTGGGCTCGCGACAGTTCGGCCATATCCGCACCGTCCCGCCAGGCGCGGTACCACGACATAGTCCATTCCAAAGCATCCTGGATCGACAGTAACGGCTTCCAGCCGAGTTGCGCATGGGCTTTGCTTGAATCCAGTCTCAAGTAATGCGCTTCGTGGACGCTCGGAGTCTCATCGCGAAGCCAGGATGCGCCTTCACCCCACAGCTTGGCGACTGCTGCTGCAATGCGTTCGACGGGCCATGCGTCCTCATCACGAGGACCGAAGTTGAATGGTGCCGCAAACTCCCCCCGCTCCTCGAGAAGCTTTTCCGCCAGCATCATGTACCCGTGCAGCGGCTCCAGCACGTGCTGCCACGGACGAATCGATTTTGGTCGTCGGATAAGGACAGGCTGCCTTGGCCTGAAATCCGCGTATCAGGTCGGGAATCAGCCGATCCTCCGACCAGTCGCCCCCGCCGATCACATTTCCGGCGCGAGCCGTTGCCAGGGCAACATGGTGCTCATGCATCCGGTCTACTGGGAAAAACGAACTTCGGTAGGCTGCACTCACAATCTCAGCGCAGGCCTTGCTCGAAGAGTAGGGATCGTACCCGCCGAGCGGCATCTGTTTCGCGATAGGGCCAGACCCATTCCTGGTTCTCATAGCACTTGTCGGTTGTGATGCACACCACCGCGCGCACCGACCCGGCGTTTCCGCACCGCCTCCAGTACATGCGCCGTCCCCATGACGTTGGTTGCATACGTGCCCAGTGGATCGGCATAAGATCGCCGCACCAGGGGCTGCGCCGCCAGATGAAAAACGACCTCCGGGCGAGAACTCGGTCATCGACCGTTTCAGCTTGGCGTAATCCCGGATATCGCCGCGAATGTCTTCGAGGACGCTCGCCAACCGACGCGGCTGTGAACAAATTCGGTTCGGTTGCGGGGTCAAGCGCATATCCGCGAACGTGCGCGCCTCGGCTGGCAAGCCAAAGTGCAAGCCAGCCACCCTTGAAACCCGTATGCCCTGTCAGGAAAACTCGTCGCCCCTGCCACGGATTTACCACGTCTTCCACGGAGCCCTCCCGCTGGCCCACAGCTCTTCGAGTCTCTGCTTGTCCCGCAGCGTGTCCATCGGCTGCCAGAAACCGCGATGAAAGTAGGCCTCCACCTCGTGTCTTTGCGGTCAGGCTCCGCATTGGCTCCTGTTCAAACATCCAGCGTTCTTCATGTATCTCGCCGATCACTGCCGGGGAAAGAACAAAGAAACCGCCGTTGATCCAGCCGCCTTCGCCCTTGGGCTTCTCCTGGAACTCGCGAACGCTGGTTCCGTCGATGTCCAGGCCGCCGAATCGAGCCGGCGGCTGCACCGCGGTCAAAGTGACGGATTTGCCGTGCCTGCCGTGAAAAGCGATGGTCGCGGAAATATCCACGTCGCTTACGCCATCGCCGTATGTCATGCAGAATGCGTCTTCGCCTTCCAGATACGGCGCGACCTTTTTCAGCCGTCCCCCGGTGCCCGCGTTCATCGCCAGTGTCCACCAGGGTCACATGCCAGGGCTCAGCAACGCTCTGATGCACCTTCATCTGGTTCTCGCGCATGTCGAAGGTCACGTCGGACATGTGCAGGAAGTAGTTGGCGAAGTATTCCTTGATCAGATACCCCTTGTATCCGCAACAGATGACGAAGTCGTTGATCCCATGGTGCGAATAGATCTTTAGAATGTGCCACAGAATCGGCCGGCCGCCGATTTCAACCATGGGCTTGGGGCGCATTCCCGTCTCTTCGCTCAGGCGTGTTCCCAGTCCGCCCGCCAGAATAACCGCTTTCATTTTTCGCCTCTTGAAATGGTCGGAGCAGATGTCCCCGTTCGGCAGACCAGATTCTGGCTCGTACTTGGGAGCATTGTCTCCGTATCTCTATCGATACAGTACACTATGCCGCCGCAGGCCAATTGTGTATCCTTAGCTTGCGGACCCATGACCGACAAAGCCATCACAACTTCGGCAGCAAATTCTCGATCTTTGCGCTCGAGTACTTTGCATGAGACTTCCTCGCAGGCAGAATTCAATCCCGGCCAATCGGTCGGTCCCGGTGTCCGGCAAAGTCATTGATGGCGCGGACGTTAGCGCTGTGGTCGACTCGGCTTTGGACGCATGGTTCACGACTGGCCGCTTTGCAGAGGATTTTGAGCGCAAGCTGGCTCGCTTTGTTGGCGTTCGCTGCGCTTCGCTTGTCAACTCCGGCTCCTCCGCCAACCTTCTCGCCGTCAGTGCGCTTACTTCCCCAAAGCTCGGAGACCGCAGGCTCAAACCCGGCGACGAAGTGATCACTGTCGCGGCAGGATTTCCCACCACCGTCAATCCGATCATTCAAAATCGCCTCGTGCCGGTCTTCGTCGATGTCACGCTGCCCACCTACGAAATCGATGTCACGCAGCTCGAGGCCGCCCGCAGCGAAAAGACCAAGGCCGTCATCATTGCGCACACGTTGGGGAATGTCTTCGATCTCGATGCGGTCATGGCGTTCGTCCGCAAATACGATCTGTGGCTGATTGAGGACTGCTGCGATGCGCTCGGATCCACCTGGAAGGGACGTCGCGTGGGCACCTTCGGCGATATCGCGACGTGCAGCTTCTATCCCGCCCACCACATCACCATGGGCGAAGGCGGGGCAGTGCTCACCGACAAGCCCAATCTGCAGGTTCTGATCGAGTCGTTCCGCGACTGGGGACGCGATTGCTGGTGCGATCCGGGCAAAGACAATACCTGCGGCAAGCGATTCGACTGGCAACTCGGCAGCCTGCCTTGCGGATACGATCACAAGTACACCTATTCGCACATCGGCTACAACCTGAAAGCCACCGACATGCAGGCCGCGCTCGGAGCTTCTCAAATTGAGAAGCTGCCCCATTTCATCGACCGCCGCAAAGAGAATTTCGCGTACCTGCGGACCTTGTTGAAGCCGCTGGAGGACTGTCTGCTGCTGCCCGAGGCGACGCCGGGTTCGGATCCCTCGTGGTTCGGCTTTCCCATCGGAGTTCGTGAGGACGCGCCCTTCAAGCGGGAAGATCTCATTCGCGCTCTCGAAGCCAAGAAGATCGGAACGCGACTGCTGTTTGGCGGAAATCTGCTTAGGCAACCCGCTTATGAAGGCTGCGAGTATCGTGTCGTCGGGAATCTGCCGAACACCGATTTCGTAATGAACAATGTGTTCTGGATCGGCGTCTATCCCGGATTGACTCAGCAAATGCTTGATTTTGTCGTCAAGTCCATCACCGACTTCACAACGGGTGTCACCGACGAAGAAGCTGAAAAGCAGAAATCCAGGCTGCCTGTACTTCCCTGATGGCAGCTGCCGCGAAAAAGGAGTAGAAGTGTCGCTCACCCCGAACCGATCTCAGGTCTTTCACAACGCGATCGCCGAACATCTTGCTGTGATTGAGGGGATATTCGCCCAGCAAACGCTGTTGGAGCGTATTGCCGGTGAATTGAGTCGCGCCATTCTCGACGGGAAAAAGGTGCTATGGTGCGGAAATGGCGGTAGCGCTGCCGACTCTCAACACCTGGCGGCGGAACTGATGGGACGTTTCAGACGCGAACGGCGGGGGCTTCCCTCGATTGCATTAACGACCGACACATCGATTCTGACGGCAATTGGGAATGATTACGGGTATGAAAAGGTGTTTCAGCGTCAAGTGGAGGCGCTCTGCTCCGCTGGCGATGTAGTAGTCGGCATTTCAACCTCTGGGAATAGCAAAAATGTCTGCGCAGCTCTTGAAACAGCACGACAGAGCGGCGCATTTACGGTAGCTCTGACTGGAGAAACGGGCGGATTGATGGCGAAGATCGCAGATGCGTGTGTCTGCATTCCATCGAAGGACACAGCACGAATACAAGAAGGCCATATTCTTTGTGGACATATGCTCTGTGACTGGGTCGAATTAGCGGTTTGCGAGCGGGATCAGGCGCAGATGGAAGGTCAGTCTCGGTGACGCTGGCCGGGTGCCATTCAGACAGTACAATTTGAAAGAGACAGAAGCATCTTCGCATTCTCGCCCGCCCGCTTCCTGATAACTGCTCCACCTAAGTTGCGCGGTATTCGTCGCTGTATGATACTTCGGAGTTGGCTAGGCCGCGAGAGCAGTTGGTTGTTCTTACCAATGATTTTTTGAATTCCACCAAAGAAGCACTCAAGGAGTTCCTTATGGGTAATATCAGGGTCGGCAATAAAACGATCGGCGACGATCAACCGTGCTTCATCGTTGCGGAGATTGGAATCAACCACAACGGGGATATCGATCTTGCCAAGCGTTTGATCAGCGTGGCTGTGGCTGCCGGTTGCGATGCGGTCAAGTTTCAGAAGCGCACCATCGATGTTGTCTACACAAGCGAGGAACTGGCCAAGCCCAGGGAGAATCCTTTCGGCCCCACCAACGGCGACCTGAAATATGGCCTCGAGTTCGGGCAAGAGGAGTATGAGGAAATTGATGCTTTTTGCAGATCCCTCAAGATGTCCTGGTTCGCCTCCCCGTGGGATGAGGGGTCGGTGGATTTCCTGGAGAAGTTTGGCGTGCCAGTCCACAAAATAGCTTCCGCGTCGCTCACCGACGACAACCTGCTTCGGCACGTTCGCAAAACAGGGAAGCCCGTAATTCTTTCGACAGGCATGAGCACATATGCTGAGATCGATCATGCCGTCGAAGTTCTTGGCAAAGAAGACCTAATCCTGATGCACGCAACCAGCACCTACCCGGCAAATTACGACGAATTGAATCTCCGCGCCATCCCAACCATGGCAGAACGCTACGGCGTTGTGGTTGGCTACTCAGGTCACGAAACTGGCATACCAACCAGCGTTTGTGCGGCTGCGCTGGGCGCCTGCTGTGTGGAACGCCACATTACCATGGACCGTGCAAGTTGGGGTTCCGATCAGGCTGCATCGCTGGAGCCAAACGGAATTTCGCGGCTGGTGCGAGATATCCGTCTCTGGGAGCAGTCAAAGGGCGACGGCATAAAGCGCGTATATGAGCGCGAAGTACCGATCATCAAAAAGCTGCGCCGCGTCGGCGCTGGGGTATAACCCGGGATGCCCGAAGAGACCGGAAGAGCTGGCCTGGAGCGGATCCGCGCCATAGCGCTGGATGTTGATGGGGTGCTCACCGATGGCGGCCTTTGGTGGGGACCCGATGGCGAAGAGTGGAAGCGCTTTTGTTTTGCCGACATCATGGGCGTGTCTCTGGCGCGTCGTGCCGGTCTGGAGTTGGCGCTGATCTCCGGCGAGGATAGCCCTCTCGTGGACCGATACGCGCAAAAAATGCATATCAAACACGTTGTAAAGGGGTGCCGCGACAAGGCAGCTGCGTTGCGTGAGTATGCAGTTTCAGCGGATATCGACCTCACCGAGATTTGTTTCATGGGAGACGACGTGAACGATTTGGCTGCGATGCGGATTGCCGGCTTCGCAGCGGCTCCTGCGAACGCTTCGAAAGATGTTCTCGCCCAGGCGAACTTCATCGCTCAAAAAAACGGGGGCAACGGCGCTGTCCGCGAATTGATCGACGCTCTGCTGTCCGCGCGCGGGTTGCGTGCGGAAGAAGTCTTCAATTGACCCCGAATCGTCTGCTGCACCCTAACATCGTCACAGATGGATGCGCGTTAGCCTTGTTATGGTTGAACTCATGAAACTTTCTGACTACGTTGTGCGCTTCATTGCCGATCAGGGCGTCAAGCACGTCTTTCTGGTCACCGGCGGCGGCGCGATGCACCTGAACCAATCTCTTGGCGCGGAGCCTGCGATCGAAGCTGTCTGCAATTCGCACGAACAGGCCAGCGCCATGTGCGCTGAAGCCTACGCCAAGGCTACGAATCATCTCGGCGTGTGCATGGTAACCACCGGGCCAGGAGGCACGAACGCTGTCACGGGCGTCGCCGGCGCCTGGCTGGATTCGACTCCGACGCTTTTTGTCTCTGGGCAAGTGAAGCGGCCCGACCGCATGTTCGACAAGAACGGCAAGCCGCTCGGCATGCGCCAGCTCGGCGTGCAGGAAGTGGACATCGTCTCCATCGTGAAGCCGATTACCAAGTACGCGGTGACGGTCCTTGAGCCTGGAGAAATCCGCTATCACATGGAGAAAGCGGTCTATCTTGCAACGCATGGCCGTCCCGGCCCGGTATGGGTAGATATCCCGCTCGATGTTCAGGCTTCGCCGATTGATGACCCGTCCACCTTGCGTGGTTTTGATCCTGCTGAGTTGGAAGAGCTTCACGGCAACTCGAATCTGAAACAGGAAGTCAGCCGCCTGATTGAGAAGCTGAACCACGCCGAACGGCCGCTATTGTTTGCCGGAAATGGCATTCGCCTTGCGCATGCAGAAAAGGAGTTCGAACTACTCCGGGCGCTGCTGGGAATTCCAACCGTCGCCACATGGTGTGCGGCCGACCTAGTGCCCAGCAGTGATCCCACCTATGTCGGGCGGCCGGGGTCGGTGGCTGCACGCGGTGCCAACTTCGCGCTGCAGAACTCAGATTTTCTGCTCGCCATCGGTGTGCGGCTCGATTTTGCAATTACGGGTTACGCACCGCAAAACCTGGCTCGCGAGGCATATAAGGTTGCAGTGGACATCGACACTGCGGAACTCCAGAAGCTTCACCCCTATCTGCAACAGTCCATCTGCGCGGATGCTCGTGCATTCTTGCAGGAGCTACTGCGGCAGAAGGATTCCATCCAGCTCAGGAACCACTGCGCCTGGGATACACGCTGTGCCGACTGGAAGACTCGCTATCCGGTAGTCACAGAGGAGCACCGGAACCCGGAAAGCAAGGTGAGTATTTTCCATCTTGCCGAAGTGATCGGAACAGAATCCGTTGCTGACGATCTCTTGGTGTCGGGCAGCTCCGGCAGCGGAATCGAGATTTTTCTCCTTGCCTGTCCCACCCGGAATGGACAGCGGATTTACCATACCGCCGGTTTGGGTGCGATGGGTTATGGCTTGCCAATGTCACTGGCAGTCTGTATCGCCGGCGGTCGTAAACGCACGATTCTGGTCGATGGCGACGGCGGCTTTCAGTTCAATATTCAGGAACTCGAGACCGCCTCGCGACTCAAACTACCAGTCAAGTTCTTCGTCCTGAACAACGATGGGTATGCATCCATCCGAGCTTCGCAGAAGGGTTACTTCGGCAAAGCCAACATCGGATGCGACAGTGGCACCGGTCTTACGGTCCCGAACATGAGTAAGGTGGCCGCGGCTTATAACATTCCGTCCATTGTGATTGAAGACCAGAGACACCTGCGCGATAACGTCAGGCTCGCTCTGGAGATGGAAGGTCCTGTTGTGATCGACGTACACGTCATTCCTGACGAGATGCGCGCTCCGCGTCTTCAGTCATACCAACGACCCGACGGTTCATTCGTCTCCAAACCGCTGGAAGATTTGTTCCCATTCCTGCCACGCGAGGAGTTTCTTGCCAATATGCTTGTGAAGCCGTTGAGCGAATAGCACGGAGTAGGGAATTGAGGTCTCTGTATGGCTCTTCCGCTTGCACCATTACTTCAAGAATCAGTTAGCGAGGTGCTCCAGCGTGAACAAACGCCAGGTTGTGCTCTTTGGTGCGGGAACGCTTGGCAGAAGCGCACTCCCTCTGCTCAGTGAAATTGGCGCCCACACGCTTGCCTTCACTGACAACAATCCTGCTGTTTGGGGCACTCGTGTCGAGAACATTCCTGTGCTTTCCCCCCAGCAAGCAGCGGCCCTGTACGGTGGCTCCGCATTATTCTTGGTAACGATTTGGAATGACCACCATTGGTTCAGCGAGACGCATGCGCAGTTAAGTGCCCTTGGCTGCACACTGATCTCTACCTACGCGCCGTTGTTCTGGAGATTTCCACACAGATTCATGCAACTTCTGCTGCTGAATGAACCCCCGCACAGGGTTTATAAAGAGGCAAATGCGGTGCTCGAAGCGGAACAGATTTGGGCCGATGAGAAATCTTTGGACGCGTATCGCGCCAATATTCGATGGCGCGCAGTTGGGGATGCCCTTGAGTTGCCCGGTCGCCCAGCTGAAAACACCTATTTTCCGCGCGACCTCTTCGCTCTTAATGAGAGCGATTCTGTACTCGATTGCGGAGCATTCGACGGAGATACGATGCGTCAGGCACTTGCCTGCACTCAATCTCGCATCGGAGCCATACATGCGGTCGAAGCGGATAAGGTTTCATTTACGCGCTTGCAGGAATTCGTAGCTGACCTTGCCATTGAACTTCAGCGTCATATTCATCTTTATCCTTATGCCGTAGGTCTGGAGCGCGGGTTCGTGCATTTTGAATGCAATGGCACACTCACGTCTAAGGCCTCCAACAAGGGGATTCGCGTAGAAGTTGCGCCGATCGACGAGCTTTTTGCAGACACGCACTTGACGTTCATCAAAATGGACATCGAAGGTGCAGAATACGATGCGCTTCTCGGTGCATGCAAGGTGATCCAACGGGATCAGCCAATTCTGGCGATCTGCGTGTACCATACGCAGAACGATATCTGGCGGATTCCACTTCTAGTCCGGGAGATGTTGCCGAATTATAGGCTTTTCCTGCGCTCCTACGAAGGCGACGGATTCCAGACTGTAATGTATGCCATACCACCGGAACGGGTTCGCGGCAATTCCGAGCACAGTTGAAAATCCTACTCTGGAGGAGTGATCGTGCCCGCGATTTGCATTGCTCGGCAGGATCTGGAACTCGTACTCGACCGAACGACCCCTCTTTGGGACGAGATGCGCGGGCAGCGCCTTTTTCTCACGGGTGGCACCGGTTTTTTCGGTTGCTGGCTAGTTGAAAGCTTCTGTTTCATCAATCGACTCCGGGGCCTGGGCGCTGAGATAGCGATACTCACACGAGATCCGAAAGCATTCACCGAGAAATGTCCGCACCTTGCCACCGATCCAGCGGTGAATCTCCACGCCGGAGACGTTCGCAACTTCGTCTTCCCGCGAGGGGAGTTTGGATATGTAATCCATGCGGCGACAGAGACTCGCGCGCGACAGACCAGGGAAGCACCGGTTGAGATGCTTTCCACTTTGGTTGCCGGCACGGAGCACGTTCTTGAATTCGCCGCGACGCACGGTACCAGGAAATTCCTGCTAACGAGTTCGGGCGCGGTATACGGAAAGCAGCCTCCCGAAATGACCCATGTGCCAGAAAGCTTTGCCGGCGCTCCCGATCCACTGGACCCCTCGACTGTTTATGCGGAGGGCAAACGGCTTTCCGAACTCCTCTGCGCGATTTATCAGAAGAGAACGGGGATAGAGTGCAAAATCGCGCGTTGCTGGGCCTTCTGCGGTCCGCACCTTCCCCTCGACGAGCACTTTGCGATCGGCAACTTCATCGGAGACATCCTTGCGGAAAGGCACATTCAGATTAACGGCGACGGAACTCCCCGAAGGTCCTATCTGTATGCGGCCGATCTCGCCGTCTGGTTGTGGACTCTGCTTTTTCGTGCTCCCGCTCTCGTCCCTTTCAATGTAGGTTCGGCGCATGATGTCAGTATTCTCGAATTGGCTCAGCTTGTGGCAGCAACCCTCGATCCAAAAACCGAGATTTGTGTTGCAAAGATGCCCGTCCCGGGCGCGAGTCCCGCTCGCTATGTCCCCAGTGTCGATCGTGCTCGTGACGTTCTTCAGTTGCGGGAGACCATCGGGTTGGAAGAGTCTATTCGACGCACTGCCGCGTGGTACCGTCCGTGAGTCCTGTCAAGCCCGGACATCATTTGCAGAAGATGTTCGTCTTCTTCGATAAAGAACATCTCGAAGATGGCGGAGTTTTGATGCGGCTTCTGCATCGCGCATAGTGCGCTCGTAGGCGGCTAATATCAAGACCAGAAATGTCCCGATGAAGAATCCCATAGCGGTCGCACCTATGACAATAAGGGTGCGCTTTGGGAAAGAGCGTCTGTCGGGAGGGATGGCGTAGTCAACGACCTGAACCACTGCGCCCTGTTTGGCTTCATCCAGCTTGGCGACCTCAAACTGCCGCGCAAGGATTTCGAAAATCGTTTCGTTGTATTTCACGTCGCGCAATTTGCGCACATACTCGAGGCCTGCCTCGGGGACCTGTCCCCTTGGGAACCATGAGGCCCGAATCGATATTAGACGATCCCCCCAATTTCGTTAACTGGGTGCGCAAGCCCTCCAACTCCTGTTGAGCCTGCACCAACTCGGAGTTTTCCGAAGTAGCGAAGGTGCGCATGGATTGGATCTGAACCTCCTTCGCCGCAATCTGCGCGCGAAGCGCCGCCACCGACTCAATAAGCGCGCGTGCTTGACTATCGAGTTGGATTAATCCCGTCTGTTGTTCTGTCTTCTTCAGGGCCTCTTCGGCGTTGGAGAGGTTGTCCTTCGCCTGTTCGAGTTGCTTCTCGAAGAAGAGTCGGCGCTGTGACGCTTCAGTAATGGCAAGATGTTCGGAGAGCTGTCGAAACTGGTCGACGTAACCGTTTGCGAGTTCTGCCGCGCGGTTTGGGTCGCGATCCTCGATCGAGATATGAATAAGGGTGTCTTTGCCGCTGCCATCGACAATTGTGCGGTTTTCAAACGACTTGCGGGCATCGGAGGGATACTTTGCCCGATATTCCTGCATCAGATTGAAGCGCTGTACCATTGCATCTTCGACGCTGCGGCTCTTCAGCATGCCGACATACATGTCATTGGGATTCTTGAGGCCGAGACTCCCGCCGGCAAGGGCGGCCATACCCCCCAGGTTTCCTAGCTGGGAGCTCAGTGCAGCGCCGAGAGAAGAGTTCTGCTGCGGGGGCAGAATTGTGGCCGTCGCGGTGTATCGCTTGGGCAGCACCAGCGAGATGATGATTGCAAGGATAGCGAAAGCTGCCGTGACCCGGAGGATGATGCGTTTCCGCTCGGCGAGGACGATCAGAAGATCGACCAGTGAGATCTCGTCGCCGCGCTGTTTGGTCGGTCCAGCGGACGGCGACTCGGCAGCCGGGCCGGTTCGTTCTTCCAGTTCGCGAAGTGAGACATCTGTGGGCATATATTCCTGCAGGTCTTCGGGTTTGGCGCTGTTTCTGCCTCTATTCTACGGGCAGAAACGTGGCACTGCACGTACTGGGACATAGATCGTCAGCTGATTCATACCTGGCAGCGCCTTTGCCGCATGATCGTTACTCCACAAGTATCATTGCTTTCCAAAATGAGAATAATGTTTGGAAGCCAAGACCCTCGATACCGTAGCTAGTGGTCTCCCCCATATCCATGCGGCGGACACCACTGGCCAGGGCGCCGCTGAAAGATGAGATGCCCTTTACGAATTCAATGCGTTCATGAATCTAAGCCGGGATTCCCGCAGTAGAGGCGGGGATCGAGCGCAAACTGCACGTTTTATTATCGTTCCTGAAGTCTTGGAAAACACCTCGTTTTCTCGTAGCGCGAAACTCATCTAAGTAATTGAATGCATGAGTCTTATGTTGCGTAAAAATTGCTAGTTTCCCGCTGTCGCCACAGGCCATCCACCTTTCGGCGGCCTGCAGCGCGCATCCGGCAGGCGCACTGAAGTATCAGCAGTCAGCCGTTCGTGGGACACTGTAATGAACAAACTAAAAAGCTATCTGTGAGGCTTCGGGTTGCGAGCAGATTTTGTGAGCCGGTTGCGGGATATTCGGACTTTGTTTTACATAGTTGTTCTCATCTCGACTATGGTCCCGGCAGTTGGTGCAAGCGCCAGGGGGCTGCCCTTACCCGGCGGCGCCGCGACCGAATCCGCAGGTTCCGATGCGAACAACTCTTCTGCGCCCGCCTGCGCGCCAGGGGATCGGGGTTCTCCTTTCATCCCCGTCGATAGCTGGGTCTATCCCGCTATATTGCGGTTGTACTCGCTTGGTTATCTCAATCATGTGTTCCTCAATATGCGCCCCTGGACGCGCGCCAGTATCGGGCCCATGCTCAGGGACGTGAATGAACATCTTGAAACGGCGAGTCGCGATCACCCGGATGCCGGCTTCGAACGAGGCCGAGAAGATATTCGATTCCCTTGCCTACGAACTTAACTTCGATCGCCAGCAGGACTGCATCCTTGAGGATGGCAACCTGCATCTTGAATCCGCATACTCAACCGTGCGTGCGATCAGCGGCACGCCCCTGCGCGACAGTTACCACCTGGGTTCGACAATCATCAACGACTACGACCGTCCCTTTGAACACGGATTCAACAACTACTCGGGCATAAGTGGCTATGCCTCTCGCGGACGCTATCAGATTTATGCGCGTGGGGAATTTCAGGGCGCTCCGTCGGCCGCGGGATATTCCGCTGCACTGGCCGAGGAACTCTCCAATATTGACTCAATCAACTTCATCAACCCTGCGACGGGACTTCCCTATTACCAGGCCACAATTCCCCTTGGACCCATCGGCACGACGGCAAACGTACGATTGCTCGAAGCGTATGTATCCGCGAACGTCCTCAACAACGTCGTCTCCTTTGGCAAGCAGGACCAATGGCTCTCGCCAGCCCAGGGTGGCGCTATGGCGTATTCAAACAACGCGGAAAACATCTACGCATTCCAGATCAACCGCATCGAACCTCTTCGCATTCCCGGCCTCTCCACCGATTACCGGGCCCTTTCGGTACGAATTCCTGGTTGGGCCGCTCCAGGGACACACCGAAATTGCGCCCGACTGCAACCGAATGGGTCAATCCAGGCGCACCGTGGATGCATGCTGAGAAGCTCAGCTTTCGTCCTACCTCGAACCTTGAGTTCGGCTTTGAGCGGACGGTGATCTGGGGCGGCAAAGGTCACGAACCAATTACGCTGCACACCTTTCTGCGAAGCTTCTTCAGCACTTCAGCTCCGACCCCCGCAGTGAAGAATAGCCCACTCGATCCCGGCGCTCGATTCGGCGCCTTCGACTTTACCTACCGGCTTCCGTTCTTGCGCAATTGGCTTACGCTCTATTCCGACTCCGAAGTCCACGACGACGTCTCCCCGATCGATGCTCCCCGCCGTGCATCCATCCGGCCCGGTTTATATCTCTCCCACGTGCCCGGCATACCGAAACTTGATGTGCGCGCTGAAGCTGTCTCCACCGATCCGTCCATCAGCAATAGCCAGGGCGGACAGTTCATGTATTGGGAGGTAATCCAAAGGCAGGGCTACACCAACAAGGGCGCCCTCTTCGGCGACTGGATCGGTCGCGAAGACAAAGGTGGTCAGGGATGGATCACATATCACCTCAGCGGCAATGAGTGGGTGCAGCTCGGGGTAAGGAATCAGAAGGCCGCGAAGGACTTTATCCCCGGCGGCACGACCCTCAACGATCTCAACTTTCAGGTCGTTAAACGCCTTGGCAAAGACCTCGAGTTAAACGGCCAGTTTCAATTTGAACGCTGGAACGCCCCCATCTATCTCAACGGCGAGCAGACCGTCACCACCACCGCTCTTCAGCTCACCTGGTTCCCGAAGCATCCCATCCGCTTTTGAGGGTCCCATCGGACCCCGAGCAGGGCAGTAGCCGCCAGGGAATTCGACGGGCGCGTCAGCCCGCTGCCATGAATTCCCGACGGTCCCGTTCAGGTTTGGATGTGGATAGAGGCTCTTCGGAAAGCGACAATCGGCCCGGGATCAATCTCCGGAGACATCGCCGGTTAAGCCTAGAACGCTGGATGCAACAAGCGTGGGAGCCGGGGCTTTACCTTTAGGGGACTTGTTTTGCTGCTCGGTCGCATCGACATCGAGCAGCTTGTAAATTTCTGAGCTTTCCCAGCGTCGTAGAATCGTGTCCACAATGAGTCTCAGGTCAGATGCAAAAGAAGCCTGAGCCATGTACTCCTTGTCGAGTCGAAGCTTGGCAGGAAGAATTATCGAGTGGTAATACCCATCCAGATGATGGTGAGGCAGACGTGCCAGAATCTGTTCCTCACGGGCAAAGGCAATGGTCGCCGCACCAGTGATTCCTGGCCGGCATCGAAGTTCGCCGAGCTGATGCTCTGGCAGCTTGGGTCGGGGGCCAACCAAACTCATATCCCCAATCAGCACATTTAGAACTTGAGGCAACTCATCGAGCTTCCAACGGCGGAGGAAAGGGCCAACTGGAGTGAATCGTTGGTTGCCCGCAGTGGTGACCTTGTTGCGTGCGCCGCTTTCCAGGTGTTCCATTGTGCGAAACTTCAGAATCGTGAAATTCCGGCGGTATAGCCCGGTACGCCTCTGCAAGAACAGAACCGGACCCCCCGAGGTCAAGCGAACCGCCAGCCCGACAATCAGAAAGATGGGAATCAACAAGGGAAGAGCTAATAGGACGCAAGCGATATCAAATAGGCGCTTCATGCCAGACTGTGACCAGGAACTCGTCCGTTCCTCGGTCAGACTCAACGACGAGTGCGCGGCAACTCCAGGCTTTCCAACAGGCAGAGGCTTCTGCGTCTGCGCGTCCCGCTGCAGATCGAAAGATGGAAAACTTCGCGAGGATGAAATTTCCGAACCGGTTGAGGCAATTACTACATTGGCGCTCAATTAACCCTCCGCAGGCTGAAAGCAAAATTATCCAATGTACAAGTCACGCCAGATTGTTGGACGTGTCATAAACGAACGGAGTTGTGCTCAGCCACCAATTTGAGGGCCCCGGCAATGGATATCAGGGCTGGTAAATGAACGAAAGTTTGCATCTGCAATAGCTTTCAATCTTGGAGACAGCAGGTCAGCAACTCCCAGAAACCGCTGGTCATGTGAAGGATAGCACCGTGGCACCGGGCAAACGTTACCAGTTTGCGAATTAATATGCCCGAGGTAACGAAAATTGGTGATAAGCATCACATTTCAAATCATTTCGAGTCCCTGAACCCCGGCCTTTCGACTAGTTACTCGGAGAGAACCCCCACCGTGTCACACAGGATCAAGCAGTTTCTCTATTTGCCCTGCCTGAGCGCCTGTCATGGCACGATTGTCACGATTGTTTGGATGGCGCGGAGCTGTTCTGCCGGCTTGTTCGTCGGCGATGGACGCTGTACCTGCCAAGCAAGATTTTCATTGTTGAGCAAGCATGTAAATCCGTCTCGGAAAGGGCGTGCCTGTTTCGGCAAATAGAACACAAAAGCATGAACTGATTGGAGTGCCTGCAGGAGCATTTACGATAGGCTCAAATGGGCCCTTGGGTGTCACGCGGTAAGGCGTTGGTAATCGAATGCCATGCTAGACTCATGACTATGATTTCCGTACATCTTGCTGAAAGGAGTACTCGGGATTCCCGTGCTAGAACTACCCCTGACCGGTCCTTATTAAAGTTCAAAATGTCCAAATTTCTCGCTCTTTTTCTTCTCGTATCTTCGGTCAGCGTCTGCCTGAGTGCGCAGCAGCCTACACAGGGCGGTTATCCGGATTCAACGCAAAACCCCAACACGGGATCGCAGAACCCCAACCAGGTCGACTGCTCCGATCCTTTGCAGGCCGGCGCGCCCGAGTGTTCCCTCCAGATACCAGGAGCGGCTCCGAATCAAAATCAAAACCAGCAACAACGTTACCCGCAGTCGGATAGGTTCGGTGCGCAGCCAACGCGACCCAGTGGAAACTACTCCGATAACGAACAGCTAAATCGACTTCCATCGCAGACGGGGCAGCTCCAGGAGCTTCGTCTTCCTCCAGAACCGCTCACCGAGTTTCAAAAGTTCGTTGCATCCACGACCGGACAGATTCTTCCGATTTTTGGAGCCAGCCTTTTTCGGCGCGTTCCAACTACGTTCGCGCCGGTCGACCTGGCCCCCGTACCCCCTGATTTCGTTGTGGGCCCCGGCGACGAACTGCGCATTCGCGTATGGGGTCAGTTAAGCTTTCAGGCCAATGTCCGGGTAGATCGCTCTGGCGACATTTATCTTCCCCAGGTTGGTCCCGTTCATGTCGCGTCCATTCCGTTTTCTGAACTCGACGGGCATCTTCGCGCCGCGATTGGTCGTGCATTTCATAACTTCGACTTGACTGTGGATCTCGGACAGATCCGCTCCATCCAGGTATATCTGGCTGGAGAAGCGCGTACCCCCGGCGTCTACACGGTCAGCTCTCTCAGCACCCTTGTAGATACACTCTTCGTCGGTGGAGGGCCCAATACGCAGGGCTCACTCCGCGATATCCAGCTCCGCCGCGGCAGTGAGACGGTCGCCCATTTTGACCTTTACGACCTGCTTGTCCGCGGCTCCAAAGCGAAAGATGCAAAGCTCTTGCCGGGCGATGTCATTTACATTCCGCCAGTCGGTCCCCAGGTTGCATTCACAGGCAGCGTAAAGAGTCCGTCCATTTACGAGTTGCTTCCTGGCGAGCCGTTATCGGCAGCTCTTGCCGATGCCGGCGGCGTCTCTGCCGTGGCTTCTGCGGCCCGCATTTCCATCGAGCGGATTGAGGAAGATCACAGCGACCGCCACGCGATGGAAGTTGCTTTTGACAAGAACGGCTTGGCCACCCGGCTCGCCGATGGCGACATTGTGCGAGTTTTCTCCATCGTTCCGCGCTATGGAACGACTGTCGTGCTTCGCGGGAACCTGGCAAACCCCGGACGGTTCGCATGGCATCCCGGTATGCGCCTCAGCGAGCTCATCCCGGATAAGGATTCCCTGGTTACAAGAGACTATTGGTGGAAACGGACACAACTCGGATTACCCGCACCGGAATTTGAGCCGGTTCCCGGATTTCAAAATCTGCGACAGCCTTCTGATGGCAACGTGATTACCTTGAGGCGCCCCGTATCCCAAGAGCCCAACGCGCAGAGCTCACTTCAGGACACCACACAATACACACCCCAGGACGGGGCGCAAAACCCAAACCAATACCCATCACAATATCCGTCGCAAAACCCATCGCAATTCCCAACGCAAAACCCAAACCAATACCCATCGCAATACCCAACCCAGGACGGGACAACGGATCGGTCAGGCTTGTTCCCGAATCAGAATCTGTCCGCGCAACAACGAAGTGGAAGTTCTTCCCTGGGAGCTCAACAGGCTTCCGCCCAGGGGCCTCGACCCGCGCAGCGAACCACCGTCCGCCTTCTTGCTCCCGATATCGATTGGGACTATGCAACTGTCGAACGAATCGACCCGGAAACGCTGAAAACTACCCTGATTCCCTTCGATCTCGGAAACTTGTCCTCCAGCACGATGGGTTGCAGGATCTGGAGTTGAAGAGTGGCGATATCGTTTCTATCTTTTCCGAAGCCGACATTCATGTCCCCCTTGCCGAACAAACCAAGCTTGTAACTTTGGATGGCGAGTTTGTGCACGCCGGAGTCTACTCCGTACGTCCGGGTGAGACCCTGAAGCAATTGGTGGAGCGTGCCGGCGGCGTTACCACCAAGGCTTATCTCTTTGGGTCGGAATTCACGCGCGAGTCAGTCCGTGTCGAGCAGCAGGCTCGCATCGATGAATATGTCCGGACCCTGCAGATGCGCATCCAGCGCTCGAACCTGGCGCTCGCCGCCTCTTCTACATCTACCCCGCAGGACCTCGCACGCTACTGCTCAAAACAGCGAACGGGATTTGATCGCCTCCCTGCGCCAGATCCGCGCCACCGGTCGCATCGTTTTGACCCTCAAGCCGGACAGCGCTGGCACGGCAAGCCTTCCAGACATGACGATGGAGAACGGCGATCGATTCGTGATTCCACCCGTTCCCGGAATCGTGAACGTGATTGGCGCCGTGTATGACCAGAATTCCTTCTTATATGTAGACGGACGTCGTGTCGGTGCATATTTGTTGCAGGCCGGGGGGCCGAACAGAGACGCGGACCGGAAACATGAGTTCATCATCCGGGCCAACGGCGACGTCGTTAGCCGTGAGACAGTGAAGTCGGTCTGGGGTAATGAGTTTGCAAGTTTGGGTCTCAACCCGGGCGATACGATCGTGGTCCCTGAGAAGACATTCAGACCGTCTGCTATTGAAGAGTGTGCTCGATTGGTCGCAGGTGTTCTCGCAGTTGGCGCTGGGCGCTGCAGCCATCACACGTCATCGCTCCGTGAAAAGCCTCGATGACTGTTCAGACCTCAGCGAACTTGATGAGGTTTAGCAACTGGTTCCAGCGGGATGAATGTTGCCGCGATTATTCGCTGGTCATGCCCAGCGGGTGTGCGATATCAAACGTTGAGAAGCGCCGGTTCTGGCCGGTGATCTCCGAGCGTAACTCCTGCCAGAGCTCGTTGGGAATCTTCAGAAAGACCTCGACCACCGCAGGATCGAACTGCGTTCCCGAGCAGCGGAGAATCTCTTCGCGCGCGGCATCAAAGCTGCGCGCTTTGCGATAGGGCCGGTCGCTGGTGATGGCGTCGAGCGTGTCGGCCACGGCAAATATGCGCGCGCCGACCGGGATTGCCGCTCCCTTCAGCGCGCTCGGATAGCCGTTTCCGTCGTAGTGCTCCTGGTGGGTGAAGACGATCTCCGCCGCCTCGGCGAGGAAGGGAATCTTGCGCAGCATGTGGTAGCCGCGCGCGCAATGCTCGCGCATGACCTCCTGCTCTTCCGGCGTCAGCTTGCCGGGCTTGCGCAGAATCTCGTCGGGAATCGCCATCTTGCCGATGTCGTGCAGAAAAGCGCCGCGCGCAATCACCTTGATCTCTGCCGGCGAGATGCCCATGGCCCGCGCCAGCGCGATGGTGTAAGCCGTAACGCGCTTGGAGTGGCCTTCGGTCTCGGAGTCCTTCAGGTCGAGCGCATCGCCCAGCGCCTCGAGCGTCACGTCGTAGGAGTGCTCCAGGTCTTCCATCGCCTGGCGCAGCATCTCGGTGCGCGCCCGTACCACCTGTTCCAGATTCTGCTGGTAGTTGTGGCTCTCCTGCAAGGCCTGGCGGTGTTCGAGCGCGCGCTGCACCGTGGCCACCAGGTGTTCGCGCTCGAAAGGCTTGAGCAGGTAGTCGTAGGCGCCGCGGCGCATGGAGTCGATGGCCACGCTGATGTCGTGAATGGCCGTGACCATGACGACGGGAAGATTGGGATTCTGTGCATGAATGCGCTCCAGCAGCGCGATCCCGTTGCCCTCCTGCATCACGATGTCGGTCAGAACCAGGTCAAAGGAGTCCTGATCAAGCGCCTCCAGGGCTTCGCGTCCGCCCGAGGCAAGCTGACCTCGTATCCCTGGCGCTCAAGCGTCGCGGCAATCATCGAGCGAACGTGAGCCTCGTCGTCCACGACGAGGATGCGCGCCGTCTTGCGCGCTTTCAGGCTCGTGCGTGTGTCCGCGCTTGCCACAGAAAGCATCGCTGTCGAGGATGCGTCCAGCCCTGCCGGCTTCGACGCCAACCCCGTTTCCTTCCCGGTTTCCCGCCAGTGCTCAGTCCATCTGCGGCGGGGCAATCCTCTCAACTTAGGCACCAGCATTTCTCAAAATGGGAAAACGCTCTCTTCCTTAAAGAGATGAATCGTCATCAGGACGCAGGTTAAATAGGAAATCTCCGAAGAATTCGACCCGCGAAACCTCTCGCAGAGGGATTCGCATCGACCTCTCCACTGTCACTTCAGCACAACGACCGATAAATCCTGAGAACGTATCAAGAACTTACGCTTACCCAGGAAGTGGCGCAAGCCCTTCTTGGCAAAGTACCAAAGTACTAAAGTGGTATAGATTTTTAGAAGAATTTGTTTCGCTACTCGATACACAAAATTGATTGCCAGACTCTGAGCCCGGGACAGTTGCGTCGTCCGAAGCCGAATTCGAGTCTATTTCTGCTCCTTCCTGCGCGCCCGGCGCGCCGCCGCCCAGCCTTCCTTGGTCACCTGGCGCGACCGCCCCACCGCCAGCGCGCCCGAAGGCACACTCTCGCGTGATGCAGGATCCGGCGCCGATATACGCGCCGTCGCCGATCTCAATCGGCGCCACCAGCGTCGAGTCGCTGCCCACAAACGCGCCCTGCGCCGATGCGCGTGACGTGCTTGTGCACGCCGTCGTAGTTGCAGGTGATCACGCCTGCGCCGATGTTTGTTCCCGCGCCCACCTCGGCATCGCCGAGATAGGTCAGGTGATTGGCCTTGGCGCCCTTGCCCAGCTTCGCCTTTTTCGTCTCGACAAAGTTGCCCACGTGCGCGTCCTGTCCGATTTCGCTCCCCGGCCGCAGGTGCGCAAACGGTCCGATCTCGCGCGCCGTCCGCCACCGTGCTCTCCGCCAGCACGCAGCTCTGCCGGATCAGCACGTCATTCGCCCAGCGTGCAGTTCTCGATCACCGAGTAGGAACGAATGCGGCAGTCCGTACCGATCCTCGTCTTGCCCAGCAATTGCACAAACGGCTCGATGATCGTATCGGGCTCAACCTCCACCTCGGCATCGATCACGCACGTCTCCGGCCGAAAGATCGTGACCCCGCCGGCCATCAGGCGACTGGCGGTTGCGGCGCGCATGCGTGCGTCGAGCGCGACCAGTTCGGCAATCGTGTTGGCGCCCAGCACTTCCGCCGCATCGGGAGCCTTAATTGCCACGACCCTCTCGCCTGCCGCGTGCAGAATGCGCCGCCATGTCGGTGAGGTAAAACTCGCCATGGGCATTGTTGTTGGTGAGTTTGTCCAGATGCTTCAGCAGCGGCGCCGCCTTGAACGCGTAGATGCCGGAGTTGATTTCGCGAATCGATTGCTGCTCCGGCTTCAGCGCCTTCTGCTCGACGATCGCGTCCACCTCCGACCGATCCGGCGAGCGGCGAATAATCCGGCCATAGCCGGTGGGATCCTCCGGCACGGCGGTCAGAATCGTCATGGCCGCACCTTCCGCCAGGTGAAGCGTCATCAGGTGCTGCAGCGTCTCCGCCTGGATCAGCGGCACGTCGCCGGAAAGCACCAGGATGTGCTCGTACCCTGGCAATCGCTTCGCGCGCGCACTGAATGGCGTGCCCCGTTCCGCGCTGTTCCTTCTGCTCGATGAATTGCACGCCGGTTCCAGCCATCGCCTCCCGCACGCGCTCCGCCTGGTGGCCGACGATCGCGTAGATATCCTCGTTCTCCGCCAGGCGGCCGGCGGTCGCGATCACATGGCTCAGCAGCGGCTTGCCGCCGACCTCGTGAAGCACCTTCGGCCGGCGCGACTTCAGCCGCGTGCCCTTGCCGGCGGCCATGATTACGACCGCCAGCTTCGGTGTGGACTGCTTCGACTTGCTCGATTCCTTGCTCACTCTTGTCCTTCCGCCCCGCCGCTCTTGCTCTCCTGGCGCTCCGGGAATCGTGATGTCGATGGTGTGCACCGGCCCCATCTTCAGTTCATCCAGTCCGGGCTTGATCTCCGGGCCATTGCCAACCACCAGCACGGCGTACTTGTCGGGATGAATATACTTCTTCGCAGCGGCATTCAGATCGGCGACGGTCACCTTCTCCAGCGCTGCCTTGTAGGTCTCAAGGTAGTCCGGCGGATAGCCGTAGAACTCCAGCCGCACCCGCTCCGCAAGCACCTTGTCCTTGGTGTCATACCGGAACAGGAACGAATTCAGAATGTTGTCCTTGGCGCGCTTCAATTCTTCCTCGGTGAACGGCTGCGTCGTCAATCCGTCCAGTCACCTTGTAGGTTTGCTGAATCGCGTCCACGGTTGTCGCGCTTTGCGTCAGCACCACGGCCTGAAATGTTGCCGGATGATCCCAGCCGAACGCCAGCCCTCCGCCCACCTCGTACGCAAGCCCAAGCTGCGTGCGGACTTTCTGGAACAGCCTGCTCGCAAACCCGCCCGCAAAGACGTCGTTCATCATCGCAACGCTGGGAACATCGGGATTGCGCCGGTCGATTCCCAGCCCCACGATCTCCACGTTGCGATTGGTTCACGTCTTCCTTATTGATGAAGTAGACGCCCGGCGTCGGTCCGTGAAATACCTCGTGCCGCGCCGGGTTTGGCTTGGCCTGCGGCAGACCTTCAAACGTCGCGCGCAGCTTGGCTTCCATCGCCGCGGAATCAAAGTCACCGCTGATGCTGATGATCAGCTTGCCGCCGATGGTGCGGTCATGCCATGCCTGCAGATCCGCCACCGTGACCTTGCCAATGGTCGCCAATTCCGGCTGCCGCGTATACGGGCTGTCGGCTCCATACACCAGCTTGGCGGCTTCGCGTCCGGCAATCCGCGCTCTCATCGTCGTTGCGGCGCACGATGCCGGTCGCCGTCCTGCTGCTGCGCCAGCCGCAGCTTCTGCTCGTCAAATTTGGGATGGAACAGCAGGTCCATCGCCAGGCCGTAGACCTGGTCGGTATCCGCCTTCAGCGAATCCCACGAGAGCGCGGTCGAGTCCTCGTCTCCGCCGGTTTCAATGTGCGCGGCCTTCGATTCCAGCAGATCGTCCATCGCGTCGCCGCTCATCTTCTCGGTGCCGCTGGTGCGCCATGTCTGTCCGTAGAGATCGACCAGCCCGCATCTTGGCCGGATCCTCATCGCGCGATCCGCCGGGAATCAGCACGGAACCCGAGACAAACGGCAGTTCATGATCCTCCTGCAGAAACAGCACGATGCCGTTCTTCAGCTCGATCCGCTTCGGCTGCTGCGGTTTGAACTCATGCAGCGGCGGAATCGGAATCTTCTCCCACGGCTTGTTCTGCTGCGCCGGCAGAAACGGCCGGAAGAAGCAACAAGGCAAATGCAAAACGCACTGCACAATGGCCCGTCACGATACGACTAGATTCGTTCGATCTCTCACTGCTGCGCCTCCGCCGTTCTTGGCTGGTGCAGCAGGAGCTTGCGTCTCGATCTCGGCCGAGGTGCGGTTTGAGGCCACAAATATCTGGTTGGCAACGCGCCGAATATCCGCCTTCGTCACCTTGTCCACGCGGTCCAGTTGTTTGAAGAGCTCACGCCAGTCGCCGTATCGCGTCTGGTATTCGGCCAGCGCATTGGCCAGGCCCTGGTTGTCGGCCAGTCCGCGCAGCAGATCGGCGCGCGCCCGGGTTTTGTACATGGCAAGCTCCGCGTCTGTAACGTCGGCGGTCTTCAGCTTTTCAATCTCCTTGTGGATCGCAGTCGCGCATCTCCGCGTCGGCGTGTGCCCCGGCAGCGGGACCGCGCCAAATACGAAGAGGCTGGGATACTTGTCGCCGGGGAAACGGACTCGACACCCTCTGCCTCGGCGGCAATCTGCTGGTCGCGCACCAGGCTGCGATAAAGCCGCGAAACGCGGCCGTTCGACATGATGTCGCTGATCGCGTCATACACCGCATCGTCTGGGTTGCGATAGCTGGGTCGATGATAGGCCTCCAGGTAAATTGGCTGGCTGGGGTCCTTGATGATGAGCGACTTCTCGGCAAACTGCTTTGGCTCGACCGTCGTCATCTCCAGCGGCTTCGGGCCGCCGGGAACCCTGCTGAAATATTTCTCCAGGATCGGCATCGCCTCGGCAGCCTTGACGTCGCCCACCACGGCAATCACGATGTTCGACCCAACGTAATACTTCTTGTGAAAGTCCATGGCCTCGGTCGCCGTGATCTGGCCCACCTCGCTCGGCCAGCCGACGCCGCTGCGTCCGTAGTTGTGCGCGACATATGCAGTGGCCGCCAACTGCTCCAGTAGCCGGCCCTCGGGTTCGAGTCGGTGCGCATCCGCCGCTCTTCCAGAACCACCGAGCGTTCCTTGTAGAACTCGCGCGGAACAGTATTGGCCAACCGGCTGCTTTCAAGCCACGCCCACAGTTCCAGCCGATTCTCAGGCATCGACCAGAAGAACATCGTCTCGTCCAGCCCGGTCTGGGCGTTCAGTTCGTGCGCGCCATTGCGCTCCGCCACATCGGTGAACTGGTTCGGAACAACATATTTTTCTGCGTCCGCCTGCGCGACGTCGAAGGCCTTCTTCAGCTCGTCCAGTTTCTTCGGATCGCTGCCCATGGGGTTGCGAACTTCGGCCGCCAGGGCATCGTTGGCGGCTTCCACTCTTGCCAGTGCAACCTTTTCCGCAGCGAAGTCCGTTGTGCCGATTTCGTTAGTCCCCTTGAATGCGAGGTGCTCAAACATGTGCGCCAGCCCGCTCTGGCCCGAGGGATCATTCACGTCGCCCGCATCCACAAACGTCACGTAGCTGAAAACCGGCGCTTCCGGCCTCTCGCAGATCAGAATGGTGAGGCCATTGGGCAACACCTTGGTCGTGATTCGCTGCTCGAAACTCTTCAGGTCCTGCGCCACGCCGATCCGGCAGGTTAAAAACAAGGTCGCGAAGACAGCCGTCACCGCAAGCCGTCCCGGCAAGTTCCTCTGCATCTTTGCTCCTCCGAGCGGGGCGCGAACGCACTTACCCCTGCCTCAAAGCTATTTGCTGTACTTGGGCGCGTCAAACCGCGATTCGTGTGAACCGCTGGCGCCGCCGCTGCGTATCATCTCTTGAACGGATGAGGTCTGCCCATGCGACGGTGGCTGTTTCGCCTCTTTTCCCTGGTATTGATTCTTTTCGTTGTGGCCGGTGCCGCAATCTGGCTCTTTGAGTTCTATCCCCGCCATGGATCCCATCCTTCTCTGCAACTGGCCAGGGGCACGCTGGCGATTGAACACGCGAAGATCTACATCTCGCCCAACGATCCGCCGATTGACGACGGAACCGTGCTGGTGCGCGATGGCCTGATCGCTGCGGTAGGGAAGCAGGTCGAAGTTCCATCCGATGCCACCATCGTCCCCTGCGACCACTGCGTAGTCACCGCAGGCTTCTGGAACGCGCACGTCCACTTCACCGAGCCCAAGTGGTCGATGGCCAACTGGAAATCCACTGCCACGCTCAATCCGCAGCTCGCCGACATGTTCCTCAGCCGCGGATTCACCACCGTCATCGATGTCGGTTCCAATCCGGCCGACACCTTCTCCATCCGTCGCCGCATCGAGAAGGGCGAGCTGACCGGCCCCTACATCTACACCGCAGGAACGGCTCTCTATCCGCCCCACGGCGTGCCTTTCTACATTCGTGAAACTGCCCCGAAATGGATGGTCGCGGTGATGCCGCAGCCCGACACGCCGCAGGAAGCAACGCGGATCGTCCGCAGCAACCTGGCCTCAGGCGCAGACCTCACCAAGCTCTTCACCGGCTCCTGGATTGCGCGCGGACACGTTCTGCCCATGCCGGTCAATATTGCCCGAGCCGCGGTCACCGAGAGCCATCTCAACGGCAAACTTGTATTCGCCCATCCCTCCAACCTTGCCGGCATTCAGGTAGCCATCGACAGCGGCGTCGACGTGCTGGCCCATGCCGCCGACGACACCCGTGGCGTCGATGCAAAGCTTCTCAGCGCAGCCATCGCCAAAAACATGGCGATGATTCCCACGCTCAAGATGTTTTCGACCACCGTTACGACCGACCCGCATTACATGGATCCCATCTGCGCCGAGGTGCAGCAATTTCATCAGCTCGGCGGTACGCTCCTCTTCGGAACCGACGTCGGGTACATGACCGACTACTCGACCGAGGAAGAATTCGTGCAACTCGGCAAGAGCGGTCTCGACTGGAGAACAGTGCTTGGCATGCTCACCACGAACCCCGCCTCGCGCATGGGCGTCTCCAACAGCAAGGGAACGGTAACGCCCGGCAAACTGGCCGACCTCACCATCCTCGATGCCGACCCTGCCGACGCGCTGACGAACTTCTCCCGTGTGCACGCCGTGGTGCGCTCCGGCAAGGTGGTCTGGCAACGTTGACCGGTGCAATTTGCTCGAAATCAATGTCCTATACTGATATCTGCGCTTCCGGCGGCTCCCGGCCTCCCGGAAGTCTTGTTTTTGTGAGGATTGGGACTTTGAGTACGAACAGGAAATCCGCCACTGCCGACCATCGACGCATTCGTTCCACCACCGTCATCTGCGTGCGACGCAACGGCGTGGTGGTGATGGCGGCCGATGGGCAGGTCACCATGAGCGACCACGTCCTCAAGCACTCGGCCAAAAAGATTCGCCGGCTTTATCAAGACAAGATCCTCGCCGGCTTTGCTGGATCGACCGCGGATGCCTTCAACCTGTTTACGCGCTTCGAGACCAAGCTGGAGCAATACGCTGGAAACCTGAATCGCGCTGCCGTGGAACTCGCCAAGGACTGGCGCACCGACAAGATGCTGCGCAACCTCGAGGCACTGCTGGTAGTCGCCGACAAAGGCCAGACGTTCCTGCTCTCCGGTTCCGGCGACGTGATCGATCCCGATGAGCCAATTGCCGCGATCGGTTCCGGTGGAAGCTACGCCACAGCGGCCGCACGCGCCTTGATGGAGAACACGGAAATGGACGCACATGAGATTGCCTCCAAGGCCATGAAGATTGCCTCCGACATCTGCATCTATACCAACGACAGAATCACCTTCGAGGAGTTGAAGGGCTAGGCGCCCCCACCATGGCCATCTACCTTCCCGCATCCGCCGAAGAACAGGACCTCTCGCTCGACGAGTTGACGCCGCGCGAAATTGTCGCCGAACTCGACAAGCATGTCGTGGGTCAGCGGCCGGCCAAGCGCGCCGTGGCCATCGCGCTGCGCAATCGCCAGCGGCGCCAGAAGCTTCCGCCCGACATCGCCGATGACATCATGCCCAAGAACATCATCATGATTGGGCCCACCGGCGTAGGCAAAACTGAAATCGCGCGCCGTCTCGCCAAGCTCACCAATTCTCCGTTCCTCAAAGTCGAAGCCTCAAAGTTCACCGAGGTTGGCTACGTCGGCCGCGACGTCGAATCCATGATCCGCGACCTCGTCGAGATCGCCATCGACATGGTCCGCGAAGAGCGCCTCGAGGAAGTGGAAGACAAGGCGGAGATGAACGCCGAAGAGCGCCTGCTCGATATCCTCCTGCCTCCTCCTCCGCCAGCCCCGCCGGCGCAGGAGGGGCAACTCACGCTCCCCGGCTCCGAAAGCTATCATCGTTCGCGCGAAAAACTTCGCCAGCAGTTCCGCGAAGGCAAGCTCGACGATCGCAGCGTTGAACTCGACGTCCGCGAACGCAACACGCCGCAGTTCGGCATCATCTCCAACCAGAACCTCGAAGACATGGAGATGAACCTAAAGGACATGCTGCCCAACATCTTCGGCGGCGGTTCAAAGAAGCGAAAATGAAGGTCGGCGATGCCTTCGACTACCTTGTGCAGGAAGAAGAAGGCCGCCTCATCGACATGGACCAGGTGAACCGCATCGGCCGTCGAGCGCGTTGAATCCAGCGGCATCGTCTTTTTAGATGAGATCGACAAGATCGCCGGGCGAGAAGGCTCGCACGGCCCCGACGTCAGCCGCGAAGGCGTGCAGCGCGACATCCTCCCCATCGTCGAAGGCACCACCGTGAATACTCGCTACGGCATGGTGCGCACCGACCACATCCTCTTCATCGCCGCCGGCGCATTCCACGTCTCAAAGCCCAGCGACCTCATCCCCGAACTGCAGGGCCGTTTCCCCATCCGCGTCGAGCTGAAATCGCTCACCGTCGAAGACTTCCTCCGCATCCTCACCGAGCCCAAGTCCTCGCTCACCAAGCAGTACTCCGCCCTGCTTGAAACCGAGGGCGTTCGTCTCGAGTTCGATCCCGATGCCCTGCGTGAAATGGCCGAGTTCGCCTTCAAGGTCAACGAACAGACTGAGAACATCGGCGCGCGCCGCCTGCACACCATCATGGAACGCGTGCTCGAAGACGTCAGCTTCCTCGCGCCCGATATCGTTCGCGAGGGCAATGTGGAGCAGGCTGCAGCGCTAACGAAAGATGGAGCCAACGAAGCCCTGGCCCCGCTGCCTTACCAAGAGCGCATCACCGCCTCCGGTACCGAGAAAGTGTTTCTGATTACCTCGGAATACGTGCGACAGATGGTAGCATCGGTTGTCAAAGACAACGATCTGAGCCGCTACATCCTGTAAGTTCAACCCGCCAAGAAGTCTGTCATCCTGAGTGAAGCAGATCACGATTTCGTGATCTGCGCAGCCGAAGGATCTGCGGTTGTTCTTGAATCTGTGCGCCATCCTCAAGGAACAGAACCTCAGCCGCTACATCCTCCAGCGCAATTCCGCACATCCCGGATCTCGATCTTTGTCACTGAAGATTGAGCGAAAACATAAGGTCGAAAGTGAGCTTCTTGCCCGCCGGGAACGGGGTCTTCCGATTCAACATGATTGGGGAAGTTGTTACGCGGTAAGATCTCCCATTTACGAATACTGAATTCAACTCTATTTGATGGCTATGTTGCGCATCACTACTCACTAGCCCGGCGCCCGTCGCTCCCGCAGGGATGAGGAGAGTGCCGTTGATCTGCACGGGCTCGCTGAAAGTGACCGTGAAATCCCGTCCCTCAGCCATGTTCGCGCTCACCGCCTGGTCGAGCTGCACCGTAAATGGCGTCGTAGCAGGGATCGTGATCTTGCTGCCACGAATAGGCGCATCCTTTGAAAGTGCGATCCCCTCCTGCGCCATCGCGCAAACGAAAAAGAAAGCGAGGGAAATGGCGCAATACCGAGTGAGTAAGGTTTTCATCTGGTTCTCTCCGTGTGCTCTTCAATTACGAATCAGGCTTTGCCGGCACTCGACTGGAACCGGCATTGACCGAACCGCGCAGGGAAGCCCTTATGAGCAAATGGGATCATGCGTTTCGAGCGTATTGCAAGTGACTTAGGTCTCTGTTACCTTCATTTCGTACTCGCCAGTCCGCGCTCCGCATCCCAACGTTGTCTGCGCCCTCGCGCAGCATCTGCGCACCGGCGCAGCATAGGAGAGACGCATGAGCCAGACCGCCGCCCAGCACCACGCCATCAACTACATCGAATTCACCACCACCGACATCGCCAAAACAAAAGCCTTCTACGAGCGCGTCTTCAGCTGGAACTTCCAGGAGTGGGGTCCCGACTACATCAGCTTCGATAAGGACCACGCCGGCATCTCCGGCGGCTTCCGCAAAGGCGAGCCAACCCAATCGCAGAGCGATTCCGCACCGCTGATCGTCCTCTACTCGCAGGATCTGAAAGCCACACAGGATGCCATCATCGCTTCGGGCGGTACCATCGCCGTCCCCACCTTCGACTTTCCCGGCGGCAAGCGATTCCACTTCTCCGATGGCCAAGGCAACGTGCTCGCCGTCTGGTCCGAATAACCAAGAGCAGCTCGACCAAAAACAAGATGCCCCGAAGTCCATCCGACCCCGGGGCACCTTGCTCTGGTTTCTAGTCCCTAATCACTTTTGTCTGATCACCGATCACTGACCACTCATCACTGTCCACTGCTTTCTAATTCATTTCCGGCGGCGGCAGCGCCTTCCGCTTCTTCAGCTCTTCACGAACCAGCGACAACCCGAGAATGCACCGCTCGAACCCGTCCGAAAGACGCGTGAACAGCGGCGCTTCCTTCTCATACTCAAACATGTTGAACTGGCTCACGATGAAGTAGCTCTCCTTGCCGGCATGGATCAGCTCCGACAGGCTCGCGTGTGGCACGCGGCGTCGCGTGCCCGGAACATTGGCCTCGGGATAGAGTCCGCCGACAAAAAGCGCGTAATCGCCGATGTACTTGCGCATGGCCCGTTCCGCATCGAACGAAGGCGCGGTGCCGTTCACGGGATCGGCAGCCAGAATCATCGCTTCCAGCTCTTCGATCGGATGCCCCGCGGCATCACGCACCTGGTAAAGCTTGTCGGTCTGTGAGAATTCGCAAAGCAGGTGTGCCACGTAACCGGTCAGGTCGGGATCGTGCAACCCCAACTTGCCCTCGTAGCTGTTGCGAACCACCTGCCGAAAAAACGCTTCAAGCGGATGAGCCTGGTTTTGCATACAAACCTCCCGTACAGGCACTTGCGCCAATCGGAACTGCAGCTTGTGCAGTGACCAGAAGCGCGTTTGCGTGCAGTCGGCTTACCAGCCACCACCCGATTTACATAGTGTTGACACAGAGATTAGCCCAAATGTTGCTGTGATTAGAAGCGGGGAACCAACTTTGTTGGCAGAGTGGAATGTCAATTGCAACTCATGAACACGCAGATCGTTGACCCCAGGGACATTGTGCTTGTCCCTGGGGCACGAACCACCAGACCGCATATAGGACTGCTCTATGATTATGGCTAATGTACAGGTGCTGGCGGATTTATCGTTCGCCACAAGTCCCTGCGTGCAATGGCGAGACCGAGAATGCAATGCTCAAATGTTGACGACAGTTGCCCAAACAGCGGCGCTTCCTTTTCGTACTCAAACACATCGAACTGACTCACAATGTAATAGCTCTCTTTGCCCACGCGAATCAGATCCGCCAGGGTCGGCTTCTGTGAAGCATTGTTCGGGTCTGACTCGATTGCTTCAGGACACATGCCCGCAAGAAAGAGTGCGTAGTCGCCGATATATTTGCGAATCGCGCGCTCCGCGATGAACGAGCGTGCTGTTCCGTGAATTGGATCGGAGGCTCGCACCATCTCGTCGAGCTTCTTGATCGGCCTCCCCTTCGCATCACGCAAACGGAAAAGATTGTCCGCCTCAGCGAAGTCGCACAGCATGCGCGATACGTACCCGGTGATCTCGGGACTCAGCCCAAGCCGGCCCTCATAACTGTTGCGAACTGCCTGCTGAAAGAACGGCTCGAGCGGATGAGACTGCACCGGCATACGGATCCCCAAGAAAACGCGGTTTTTGAGAGACGATCGATCCGGGGTGCAACGTGCGCAGCCCGGAACCACTCCCGGCCATCGCTGGATTTTGTCCTGCTTAGAAAGAACTTTAGCGGAATTGTAGCACTGGTGATGTGAGGTAAATCACTTTGCCGGCCATTGACCGTTCGTTGGTAACCAAGCCTCTAACTCACTGCGAAACTTGGAGAATCTCTCCTGTCCGGCGGAGCAAAACCACCGGAAACGCCGCCCGATAAGGCCCACGGCGTGCCTACTACAGGTTTTCCTAGTAGCGCAAACGCGTGGAGAAGCGTAATCCTGAATCGATCAGGCGCCGAAGCTCGAGTGCTCGACGCCTTCCGAGTTCTGATGTTTAGGAACTGGAGGATGACTATGAGTTTAGGTCTTGTTGAGAGAGTAGAAACCCCATCTGCCATATCGGCCTGGTGCCCATATCCCACCCTGTATGAGATCGATACCTGGATATGGCTTACCGATCTAAGCCGGAAATATGGGAAGCGTGTTGACTTGTCTTCCGTGCCTTCAGCCGAATGGGATGCCATCGCCGCTTATGGCTTTGACTCGGTTTGGTTGATGGGAGTCTGGGAACGAAGTCCTGCGGGCATCGCGATCGCAAATCAGAACAAGAGTCTCGTTGAAGATTTCCGTCGAGCTCTGCCCGACTTCAAACCGGAAGACAACGTCGGATCTCCCTACTGCATACGACGCTACGTGGTAGACAAACACCTCGGGGGTCCTGAAGGTCTGGCAACTGCGCGGCGAGAGCTTGCGAAGCGAGGCATGAAGCTGATTCTGGATTTCGTGCCGAACCATGTCGCACCTGACAATCCATGGGTCGTCGAACACCCCGAGTACTTCATCTGCGGAACCAACGAGGACGCGACGAACGATCCAGCATCCTTCATTAGAGTCCAGGGAAATGTCTGCGCATGCGGACGCGACCCGTACTTCCCTGCATGGCCAGACGTCCTCCAATTGAACGCTTTTGAACCGGGTCTCCGACGAGCCGTGATTGAAACCTTATCGGGCGTTGCCCAACAATGCGACGGCGTCCGCTGTGACATGTCGATGCTGTTCTTGAATGCCATTTTCGAAAACACCTGGGGCGGCCGAGTTGGCCCGCATCCCTCAACCGAATATTGGGCCGACGTGATTTCTGCCATCAAGGCCAGAAATCCTGAATTCATTTTTATCGCCGAAGCCTATTGGGATCTGGAGTGGGAACTTCAACAGCACGGCTTTGACTTTTGTTACGACAAGAAACTCTACGATCGTCTCGAACACAGCAATGCGGAGAACATCCGCCTTCATCTGTGTGCCGACCTCGCGTACCAAAGGAAACTGCTGCGGTTCATCGAGAACCACGACGAGCCTCGAGCCGCTTCTACATTTTCACCCGCAAAAGAACGAGCCGCCGCCATGACAATCGCGACCCTGCCGGGGGTGAAGCTGTTCCATGAAGGCCAGTTCGAGGGTCGCAAAATTCGGCCGCCCGTTTTTCTAGGCAGGCGTCCGAATGAGCCCGTCGACGAAAATCTGCGAGAGTTCTACAGGAAGCTTCTCGATGCCGTCAATCGCGAAGCCTTCCGTGAAGGCCAATGGAGCCTGTGCGAGCGAACTGGTTGGCCGGATAACGCGAGTTTTCAGAATCTGGTGGCCTGGACCTGGGTGCACAATGACGAGCGATACCTGATCGCTGTCAATCTCAGCGACTGGCCCACGCAAGCCCAGATTCAAGTGCCGTGGGCTGATGCCGGTGGTGGAAAGTGGCATTTGATTGACCTCTTATCCGGCGCGACCTTCGAGCGTGATGGAATCGGATCGCCTGGTCTCTACGTGGAACTGGCGCCGTGGAACTTTCACTTCTTGCAGGGGCTGCGGGCGGGCAATCGCTAGAACTGGCTGAATAAGCGGGGTTTTGAAAGAGCACGGTTTTTAGCCGTGCCGCCAGAGGCGCTTAAACGCCGGGGCTTTTTAGCCCCTGCGAGATGTCACCAAGCTCCGTCTCACGCCTCAATAGCATCACGAGGTGAATCATCAGGACCATGCCAGAGGAGGCGTGAAATGCGCATCGCGCGACTGGTTAGCGGCCTGATTCTGGCAATTGCCAGCATCAATTCGCAGGCGCAGTCATCGGACCAGGAAATCACAGCATCAGGCAGGCTCAATCGCGCAATGGCGATCGGCGCAGAGTCGACAGGCTGGATTCTTGAACTCGATCTTCCAATTGTCGTCGGCGGCAATCACATCAGTTCGATTCAAGTGAGTGATCCCAGGGCCGGAGAACTTGAAACATGGGCGAACAAGCGTGTGAGGGTCACTGGCAAACTCGGCCAGCGAACGGGGGTCGAGACTGGTGAACAGCCGGTTCTCACAGTCTCGTCAATAAAGGCGGCCAGGGCCTCACATGCGGCGTCCGCGTCAAAGGCCCCCATCGACCTCCCGGGCAGTGAGTGGCTCCTCGATGATCTCGCCGGCAGCGCCGCCGATCACGGTCAGGCGACCCTCACCTTCCCCGAAGCCGGAAAGGTAGCAGGCAACGGCTCCTGTAATCGTTTCTTCGCCTCAGCCGAGATAAACGGGGATGTCATCAAATTGGGCGGGATGGGTTCGACGCGAATGGCTTGCCCCGAACCAGTGATGAAGCAGGAGGCGAATTACCTTGAAGCTCTGCAGGCCGCGGAGCGTTTCGAATGGAAAGATCCTTACCTGCTGATTTATTGCAAGGGGCTCATAAAGCCACTCCGCTTCACGCGAATGCCGCCCGCAAAGCCGGCGACACAATAACAGGGAAGTGCCGACGCCAAAGCCGCTTGGCTCTCAGTCTCTGCAAAATCCTTCCCCGGTCTTGATAATCAAACAATTCGTTTTGTCCATGAGCCATTTCATCCCAGTGTCATGTCCGTTACCGGCGCGGATCGACTCCGGTTTGCCATCACGCTGAAACACGATGTGATCGCCGGCTGACGTTCCTTCATACGTTGCTGGTCCGTCGAGCGAATTGATCAGCACGACGTACTTGTCGGCGTTTTTAGAGAGCACAAGATAGGTCCCTTCTGGGCCGATCCATTTTCCCAACCACTTGTCAGCAACATCGTTTGCCGTATTGCTTGATTTTTGAGGTGAATTGCCGCTCGTGCTGGATGGCTCTCCCGCTGGCTCATTTCGATTCCTGCACCCCGGCACGACAACGGTCATCGAAAGGGCAATGATCCAAATGAAAGCTCGATCCATCGACTGAAAGCAAAGAGGCAGCCCAAGGGCTGCCCTCTTTGCAAACTCCATCTTGACTAGATTTACACCGCTGCCGGTGCGCGCGATTCCAGCTCTGCCAGCCGCTTCGCCAACAGCTTCTCCAGGTTCACGAGCGCGGCCGAGAATCCTTCGATGCCTTCCTTGAGCTTGTCGGTAACCATACGATCTTCCGCATGCATCTTCTTGAAGGCGGCCTTGTCCACGACAATGCGTTCAATCTGCATTGCCTTGGCGGCTGCGGGATCGAGCTTGCGCGCCAGATCGCCCTCGGTTTTCTCCAACTCGCCAAGAAACTGCGGCGAAATCGTCAGCAGATCGCAGCCGGCCAGTTCCTTGATCTCGCCGATATTGCGGAAGCTCGCGCCCATCACCTGCGTCTTGTAGCCGAATTTCTTGTAGTAGTCGTAGATCTTCGTCACGGATTGCACGCCCGGATCGTCCGCGCCCTGGTAATCCTTGCCCGTGTCCTTCTTGTACCAGTCCAGAATGCGTCCCACGAAGGGCGACACCAGCGTCGCGCCCGCTTCGGCTGCAGCAACAGCCTGGTGAATGCCGAACAAAAGCGTCAGGTTGCAGTGAATGCCTTCCTTCTCCAGCACCTGCGCCGCCTGAATGCCTTCCCATGTTGATGCAATCTTCACAAGCACATGATCGCGTCCAACCTTGGCCTTGTCGTATTGCGCAATGATGCTGCGCGCCTGAGCAATCGTCCCTTCGGTGTCGAAGGAAAGCCGTGCATCGACCTCCGTCGAAACGCGGCCCGGCACAATCGCCAGGATCTTCTTGCCGAAAGCGACGGCAAGGCCCTGAAAGGCCAGGTTGGCGACGTCCTTGTCGCTCGCGTTTTCGCCCAGTTCCTTCTTCGCGTCTAGGATGACGCTGTCGACGATTGGCTGATATTGCGGCATTTGCGCTGCCGCCGTAATCAGCGAGGGGTTCGTGGTGGCATCGGTGGGGCGAAACTTCTCCATCGAATCGAAATCGCCAGTGTCAGCAACGACGGTCGTGTACGTGCGCAGTTGTTCGAGCAGATTCTGTGGCATTTTTCCTCCAGGGGAAGGAACCCCGGCGCGTTCGCGCGCCCGGCTCCAGTGTACCGCTCTATAGGATGCTGCTGCACCCCAGCACGTTTCGTTCTGACAGCCTACTGCATTGCATGCAACTTCTTGATGAATTGAGAACCTTTGCAGCCGTTCTTTGCGATTTTCCCGAGAATATATGGGTAAGATGGCTGCCAATGTCATTTCTCAACGATCTTGATGCCTTAGCATGGGTCGCGACTTTTGTAGCGATCGTCGTTTGCTGCACTGTAACATTCCTCAACTTTCGAGACTGGCGAAACCATTGGACTATTGAATTCGACGGCAGAATTACAAATCATCATGTACCTCGGAGTGGCCTTCATTGTCGGCGCTTTCAGCTCCTACTCGCCGAACGCGAACGCTCCCCGCAAGAGGTGGAAGGTATGGCCCGCTTCGTCGGTGAGGCGAGCGGCAAGGGTGGCTATGACAAATACATCTGTGCCACGAGCTGCGAACTGACCGGCGGATATGCCTTGGATCTCCACGGTGAGGCCGCAGGCATTCCCCACATTGGGTCGAACTATGTATTCACCTATCTCGAACATCCCGTCGGGAATGCTTTTTCGGGAGTCTCACTCCGGGTGATCGCAATATCCGAACCTGATTCCGGCCGAGTGCTTTACGCACTCGATCTGACCAATCATCCCTATCGAATCGCCGCCTATCTTCTCGACACGGCACTGCTGATCAGCGCCGGTCTTCTTGGCGGACTCCTGAATCGCAGTCAGCATCACGGACGTTCAGAGGAGAGCACTTCCAACGACGAGGAAGAAGAGAAGCCGAAGGGAACTGGACCGATTTCCCTTGGACTGGAATCAAGGGACGAGAGCTAGCTGCCTTTCGTCTCACGCCGCCGCAAACGTATTGCTCAAAACTCCCAGTCCGTTGATCTCCACATCCACGCGGTCCCCAGGCTTCAGTGGCCCCACTCCCGCCGGCGTCCCCGTCAGCAGCAGATCACCCGCTCAAGCGTAATAGCTGCCGTGATATACGTCAGCAGCGCCGGAATCGAAAAGATAAAATCCGCGGTCGATCCATGCTGCCGCAACTCGCCGTTCACACGCGTCTCCACCGTGAGCCCTTTCTCGGGATCCACTTCGCTGCTCACCACCGGCCCCACCGCGCAGAACGTGTCAAAGCCCTTGGCCCGCGTCCACTGGCCGTCCTTCTTCTGCAAGTCGCGAGCCGTCACGTCGTTGGCAATGGTGTATCCGCGCACGTAGCTGCGCCAGTCCGCATTGGCCGGCAAGCTTGCTCGCTCGTGCGCGCGATCACCAGCGCCAGCTCGCCTTCAAAATCCACGCGCTCCGACTGCGGCGGCATCAGCACCATGCCCTTGTGCGCCAGCAACGAAGACGGCGGCTTGAAGAACAGCAGCGGCTCCGTCGGAACCTCGTTCCCCAACTCCTTCGCATGCTCGCGATAATTGCGCCCCACGCAAATAATCTTCGAGGGAGTCACCGGCGGCAGCAGCTCTGCCTCGTTCAGCGGCATCGGCTCAAAGTCGAATCCCGCCGGATCGGTCACCAGTTCCTTTGCCGCCAATGCCCGCGCATGCGCCAGGTGAAACGCCAGGTCCTCCTCCGGCGCAGGCGCCAGATCCACGATCCACGGCTCGCCTCCGCGCTCTTCAACCGCCCCGTACATGATCTGGTTCTCAAATCGAAAACGGCAATACTTCATGATCAGAAATCTTCGCAGCTTGCGAATCATCTTGATTGGGCACGGCTTCCACGTGCTAACTTAGAATCATGCGTCGGCTTTAGCCGCTGACATCCCTTCGACGATTCATCAGTCCTCACCCTTTTTCCGCATTTCCTTGGCTGCGGACCGTCTCCTGCCTCGGCAGAACGCTGCTTTCGCCGCCCTTGTCCACCGCGCTCACTAGCATAGCGATATGTGTGCCCCGGCTGGACCTGCGGATCATGAAACGCCGGCTCCACGACGGCGTTGCCGGTGAAACCCGCTGCCACCCTCCATCGCCTTCACGACGATAAACGACATACCCCGCCAGATCGGACTCCGTATCCGGCTGCCAGCTCAGATCGATCGCCGGTCGCGCGCCATTTTCTCCCGCTGTCGCCACTGCCGCCAATCCCGACGGCACGCTCGGCGGAAACACATCCTTCGCCTCAACATCGATCGGTGCAGACAATCTCGCCCGCCAGTTCCAGAGTCTTCCCGTCCAACATCCACGCGGCTCACGCGCTGGGCCCGGTATTCATAGCTCTCGCCAAAGCGAACCGTCGTGTCCATCGCCCGGCCCTGCTGTGCGCCGGCATCCACCAGCAGCGTCTCATTGATCGCCTCGGGCGGTGGAGCCAGCGGCCCCTGCTGGGCCTTCGTCGCTGGGCGGCGTCAGCAGTTTCCGTTGGAGCCTCACTGCCGCGTTCTCGCCATCCGCATTCCAACTCAACACCACGCCCTGCTTGCGCACCTCCGCCTTGAGTCCCTCCACAGGCCTGGGAGCCTCGCCTGCCAGCACCGATGCAGCATTCGACAATCCAGCCGAGCGGCCCTTCTTGTTTCGCAACTCCACACAATAGCTCACCGGCCGCGCCTCCCCCGTACGCGAGCGAACCTGGCAGCGTATCCGTGTAGCTTCCCGTTCCGCCCGGCGCCACCATCACGTCCGTTCCCACCTGGTTGCAGGCGCCTGTTCCTTCGCGCCGACATACGCGCGCAGCCACATTGGCTTTTATCGGGGTCTTGTCGGTATTGCGCTTCGGCATCGTCCAGGTCAGTGTTACCTTGTCGCCGTTCCGTATCGCCGACAAATCCTGCACCGGGTCCGCCAGGTTCAGCGATGGAGGCTGTGGTGCACCCGGTGTTCCGCATCCCGAAAGAAATACGCACAACACAACCGCCAGCGCAGCCCAGGCCTTTCGCTCAAACAGAATCATCGCTTTCAGTCTAAAGGAGCGACGCAAGGATGCACGCCGGGGGCAGAGGAATCCCGCCGCCAGATGCCGCATTGCCTCGCTATTGGCGGAACACACATCGAGCAAATACCATTGCGGTCCTGATTTCCAAAGAGAGAGCGGATTTCCGTCGGCTTCATGTACGATGAGTGGCCGAACCTAACGGCTTGTTAGGACCGCCTGCAGTTCAATTCTCCGCTTTTGTATCAAACGACTTTGGAAATTGAGAGGAAGATCGCACGAATGAAAGATACAAACCGGCGGTTGATGTTTCATGGCATGTGCTTATTCGTGCTAGGGCTGCTAACAGGATTCGCAGAGCAGCATTTTGCCAATGTGCGCATGGGATTAGCCGCACATCTCGAAGGTGTGATGAATGGGATCTTCCTGGTTGCGCTGGGTGCGATCTGGACTCATGTGAGACTCTCACGGCCGACAACGACCATCGCATTCTGGACAGTGCTTTATAGCACTTATGTGAACTGGCTGATAACTGTCCTTGCCGCGATCTTCGGCACTGCGGCACTCTCTCCAATTACTGGAAATGGTCATGTTGGACAGCCTTGGCAAGAGACCCTTGTCACGGTTGGCTTCATGTCGGTTGGCATCACCATCGTGGCCGGGTCTGTCCTGGTTCTTTGGGGTCTTCGTAGAGAAGTGTCGCAGTGATTTGGAGCTGAAGCAAATGCGAATCCCTATACCCGCGCTTGTCGTTCCATTCGTGATCCTGCTTCTCTATCTTTTCGTGCCGGGTCTTCGACAGCAGCCTTGGACAACCTTAAGAATCGCGGGCGCAAGCGTTGCACTCGCGGGCTACATTCTGTTCATTACCGCTCGTCTCCAGTTAGGAAAATCGTTCGCTGTCTCTCCGCAAGCAAAGCAACTCGTTACGCACGGTCTCTATGCACGGATTCGGAATCCCATCTACGTCTTCGTCGGCGTGATGTGGTTAGGCTTGATCGTGATGTTTCAGCTGAATTGGTTGTTCGTGCCTTTTGTCATCTTGCTGGTCATGCAATTGATTCGCGCGGATCGGGAGGCAAAGGTCCTGCAAGAAAGGTTCGGACAGACTTATCTCAGCTACCGAAAACAAACCTGGTTTTGATTCGGAATTTACAGTTGCCCCTGCATCACCGGCTAACTTCAGTTACTGCTTCATATGCATCAACACTCTTCGGGCGTCGATGATGCTGTCGGTGCCTTTACGCGATCGACGAATCCCGCGAGCCCGTGTTCAGTGTCCGGGCACTTGCGCATTTCCCGCCACGATTGCCTGTTGATGGGCTTGCCGGAAGGCCAGCCCCAAGCGTTTCACCCAGCGCCTGTCCCTTACAGTAGAGAGCAGAAGAGAACAGACTCACGCGTCGTTTCTTGAAACGATGATGAGACACGAGTCTGTGTGAAGCAGGGAGCAAGCGCCCCAATCCTGAACCCGGAGAGCAAGGTTTGCCGGCTAGAGGTGAACCGTGGAAAACAAACGGGCAAGGACCGTTCTTCTGGTCGAAGATCCGTCCGAACAACCTAGCCCGATTCACGCAATGCTCGACCAAGTGGGTTCAAGTGTCTTTCAGCTGGTCCGTGTTGAGTCCCTCTGCAACGCAGAGAAGCATCTGGCGATCAACCCGGTGGAAATTGTTCTGCTGGACCTGGGAATGCCAGAATTGAAGGGATTAGAGGCTGTCAGGCGGATCCAAATAACAGCTCCCCTCGCTGCGATAGTGCTGCTATGCGACTCTGTCGACGAGCCAATCGCTCTTCAGGCGATTCAACAAGGTGCACAAGACTATCTCATTAAAGGGCAGATTGAGCTTCGCGCATTGAAGCGAACTCTCTTCAATGCGGTCGAACGTAAAGCCCTCGAAAAAATCCAGCTTGTTGAGAAGGAACGCGCACAGGTCACTCTCGACTGTATTGGCGATGCGGTGATTTGCACTGACGCTCAGGGCAACATCACCTTCATGAATCGCGTTGCGGAGACGATGACCGGCTGGCAACTCGACGATGCTATCGGACGGACTATGGCCGATTGCGTTCGGATCGTGGACGCGATTACTCGAAAAGTCATCCTGGATCCGATGGCAAAAGCAGCTTCCCAGAATCAAACAGGAACCCTTCCGTTGAACTGCCTTCTTATCAGGCGCGACGGACGCGAGGTTAATATCGAAGATTCGGTGGCACCCATCCACGATCGTGACGGGCAAGTGACCGGAGCAGTCATTGTGTTTCGCGACGTGAGCGCGACGCGAGCCTTGGAGAGGGAGTTGACGAACTCCGCACAGCACGACTTTCTCACGGGGTTACCCAATCGAACGCTCCTGAACGACCGCATGGCCAGGCAATCGCCCTTGCCCATCGCCAAAGGGGCCATGCCGCCGTGCTTTTTCTGGATTTGGACGGGTTCAAATACGTCAACGATTCCCTCGGACATCTCATCGGCGACAAGCTCCTGCAATCTGTCGCAAAGCGACTGCTCGAGTGCGTACGCTCCCCGGACACAGTAGTACGCCAGGGAGGCGATGAGTTTATTGTGCTGCTACAGGAGTTGAAGCATCCGCAGGATGCGGTCTTTACCGTGGCGAGGTTGTTGAAGACGGTGTCGGACGTGCATTCCGTCGACTCACACGAGATATACATTACGTCAAGCATTGGTGTGAGCGTCTATCCGAGCGACGGACAGGATGGTGAGACGCTGATCCGGAATGCAGATATTGCGATGTATTACGCCAAGAAGAATGGAAGCCAGAACTATAGATTCTTCAGGCCCGAAATGGCCCTCGAAGGCATAGAGGTTCGGTCCAACGGGCATGACCTGTGGCACAGTTTGGATTGGTACGAGCTCAAGTCCGCACCGCCGAAAGCACTTGTCAGCAATTGAACAATTGCTCAGATAGCTCAGATGCTTCACGCCCGGTGTTGAGCCTTGAATCGCCGCGCCTTCATGCGATTGCCGCAGATCTTCATATCGCACCACCGCCGCGTGTGGTTCTTGCTCGTATCCAGGAAAAGCCAGCGGCATTCGGCATTCCCGCACGCGCGCACCCGCTCCATCTCGTCTGAAGTCATCAGCTCCGCCGCACTCAGCGAAAGCAGCCACAGCGGCAACTCGGGTAGGGAAGCGGACAGCGGCAACTCCCACGCAAGCCTCGCACCAGCCCGACGCAGCCGTTGCGATTTCTGCGCCGCTTTGAAGCACGATTCCAACTGTGCGACCGCCGATGCTGGAGCGTCATCGCCGTCGAGCGCCGCATACAGCACCTGCGCCGCCGCCTCCCGCAACTCCCGCACCGCGGCAACCACTTGCGCTGCCTTGCTCTCACTCGTATTCCGAATCAGTCGCCGTGCCCGGGCATTGCTCATCAAGCCTGACTGCTCCGCAAACCGCACCATGTCGCGGTAATCCGTCATCAATTCTTCCGGCCCCGAGTCCCGAAACCGCCAGTCCAGCGTATTCACCAGGTCCAGCGCCGGATGACCGCCAATCAAGCTCGAAGATACGATTTTCCGTTCGCTCGCTTGCCTCACTTGCCAACCCGATCGCCACTGCTAACCTCTAAACCAATGTTGACAGGTTATCGAGAAAATGTAAATATGTAACTCTCTATGGCTGATTCAACGGTTACCATCCGCGCCGAAGACAAAGGATCCGAATCCTTCCGGATTCGCCTGGTCCTCTCGTTCTTCGCCATCTACGTGCTCTGGGGCACCACGTTCCTCGCCATCCGCATCGCCGTTGAAGAACTGCCCCCGCTCTTCGCCGCCGGAGCCCGCTTCTTCACCGCCGGCGTCCTGCTCTACGCCTTCATGCGCGCCAAGGGCGAATCCAGGCCAACGCTCCTGCAGTGGCGAAGCCTCACCATCATGGCGCTCCTCATGTTCGTCGCCGAGTACGGCCCGCTCTTCTGGGCAGAGAAATACGTCCCCTCCGGCGTCGTCTCCGTACTTGCAGCCACGCTCCCCATCCTCACCCTGATCCTGGAAATGCTCATCCTCCGCCAGCAGCGCATGCGCCCCATGCTGGCCGTCGCGACATTGCTCGGCTTCGTAGGCGTAGCCGTACTCCTGATCCCCGGCGGCAAACAGCATCTCGCCGTCATCCCGTGCCTCGCCATCCTTGCCGGAGCCACAACTTGGGCACTCGGCTCCGTGCTGACCCGCTCCATGATCCTGCCCAAATCCCGCCCCCTCACCGCAGGGCGCAGCCATGATGCTCGGCGGCGCAATGCTGCTCGCGCTCTCCGCCGGCTTTGACGAAATGCACCCCTTCCCGCACATCTCCCTGCGCGCCGTTGGAGCGCTTCTCTACCTCATCGTCTTCGGATCGCTGCTGGCGTTCACGGCCTTCGTCTGGCTGCTCGCCCACATGCCCGCCACGCGCGTCTCCAGTCACGCCTATGTGAACCCAATCGTCGCTGTGGCCCTCGGCTACTTCATGGCCGGCGAAGTCATCACCGGCCGCATCCTCGCCGGCACCGCCCTTGTTCTTATCAGCGTCTTCCTCATCCTGCGCCGCGACTAAGCACCAATTCGGTGCCCCACTTCTTGAATTCGCTTCGAGTTCAATAGCATGGACGCCCTGAAAATCTCGGCTTACATCCGACCACTTCGAGAAGTGTCACAATTCGCTGTTTCAAAGCCATCGGCGCGCATTACGCTAGGTGCTTTCAGAGTGGGGACAACATGCGCATCACGCGGATCTTTCTAGTAACGCTCGTTGTATCCCAAACGTTAAGCCTCGGCACATCCTTGAGGGCACAGAAGGACAAGCTGCCAAAAATGCCCGGAGCAACGCTACTTATTGGCTGGCCTTTGTATCAACTTGAACTAACCACCGAAAACAAGACGGTGAAGATACAGAATGATGAAGGCGAATGGTCAATAACGCCCAGCATCTCGGCTGATGGGCGCATTGTTGCCGCCGCGCGCCTTCTCGAGGGCCAGTTAACGACTCTCAGGGTCCGTTCAACTCTTGTGATCAGCACTTATTCGGTGATAGCCGGTGAGTGGACCGAGTACAAAGACTTGACGACTCTGAGTGGCCCTGTTGCCATCTCTCCTGATGGAACTAGGTTGGCGTGTTTCACATGGGGGGCGGACAAGGCAACCTGGCGCCTCCGTGTCGTTGACGTCAAAAATGGAAGTGCAACGACGCTTCGGGAGCTTCCGCGGAGAGTGAGCGGAATGCCGCAAATTAGCTGGTCACCAGACAGCAGGCACATCGCCTTCGACAGCGCACCTGAGCCGCCAGCCAAAGCAGTGAGTTCCACAGACATGAGCAATCCGACTGTAACGTCGAAAATCTACGTCATGGATCTCGATACTGGGCCGTTCAGGAGATTGCGGAAGGTTGGTCGCCTTCTTGGTCGCCCTCGGGTGAGTGGATCGCCTATTTTGACTACCCACCACGGAAACACGACCGGTGGCCCATGAACCTCATGGTGCCAGAACGCATCAACCTCATCCGTCCTGACGGAACTGACTCCAGGATCGTAGGTTCGTGGTGCGCCCCTTGGGACGACTTGCGTGTTGCGCCCGTCTGGTCTCCGGACTCAAAGACGATTCTGATTAACAGGGACCGCGACGAGGGGGACAATATGAACATTTACCTGCTGGATTTGGCAACCCGCAAGATTTCTAAAAAGTTCAGGAAAAGCCCTCCCGTTTATGCGTGGGTCGCTGCTCGATAGAGACGCATTTACGGCACTTAGCCACGGCGACAAGGAATCCATCTGGGGTGGTTTACTCCACTCGAAGCGCCATCATCGGCTCCACCCGCGAAGCTCGCGTAGCCGGCAGCCACACCGCCAGCAACGCCACCGCTGCCAGCACCACCGGCACAGCAATAAACGCCGTCGGATCCCACGTCTTCACGCCGAACAGGAAGCTCGCAATCAGGCGCGTAAGTCCGAACGAAGCGCCAATCCCGAGCACCATTCCGATCAGCGTCAGCCTCATGCCGTCCCACACCACCAGGTTGCGAATCGTCGCGCGGTCCGCGCCAAGCGCCATGCGAATCCCGATCTCCTGCGTTCGCTGCTGCACTGAGTACGCGATCAACCCATAAATCCCGATCGCCGCCAGCACCAGCGCAATCGCGCCGAAGATCGTAAGCAGCATCATGTTGAAGCTCTGCCGCGATGTCGTCCTCGACACAATCTCCTCCATCGAGCGGATGTGCGCCACCGGAAAGCCCCCGCTTGCCTGCCGCAACTGCTCGGAGATCGCTGCGCTCAGCTGCTTCGGATCGCCATGCGTGCGAACCGCCCAACGCAGCGGAACGATCTTCGCATTCAGCGCCGTCATCGCGTCCAGAACCTGCGAGTCCGGCACAATCATCAGCGGCGGCGTGTCCTGGTCCAGCCCCGCATCATGCGTGTTCCCCACCACGCCGACAATCTGGCGCGCCGGCTCTTCAAACGGAGGCTCCCATCCCTTTGCCGATGAGAATCTGCTGCCCGATTGGATTCTCCTTCGGGAAGTACTGCTTCTGCAGCGCCTCGTTGATGATCACCACGCCCGGCGCAGAAGCCGTATCCGCATCGGTGAATTCGCGCCCGCGAATCACGGGAATCTTGAACGTCTTGTAGTAATCCGGCGACGCCTGCATCCATCCCGCGCCCGGTTGTCCCTTCGCTGGATCGACCGGCCGCCCAGCAATCGCGAACGGCAATCCGAACTGCCCATCCACCGGCAGGCAGCACGTAAACGCCGAGCTCTCCACCCCCGGTATGGCGTCCAGCCGCTGCCGCCCATCGCGCGAAAGCTGCGCAATGGCAGCGGTCTTGCTGAACCGGTCGCCGTTCATCGACATCTCCATCGTCAACACGTTGTGCGCATCGAAGCCCGGCATTCACGCCGCGCAGCGCAACAAAGGTGCGAATCAGCAGCGCCGCTCCCACCAGCAGCACCAGCGCCAGCGCAACCTCCGTAATCACCAGCAGAGAGCGCGTCTTCGCCTGCCGGAATCCCGTGCCCGCGCGGTTGCTGCTCTCCTTCAGCGTCGAATTCAGATCGGTACGCGACACGCTGAACGCCGGGAACAGTCCGAACAGGATTCCCGTCGCGCACGACACCGCGAGCGTGAAGCCAAGCACGCGCCAGTCCACGCCCACGGCCGCGCCGTCCTCGCCGATTCGCGGCAGTCCCGCCGGACTGATCGCGAGCAGCGCACCGCACTCCCAGGAATCCAAGCGCGAGCCCCAGAACCCCGCCGATCACCGCCAGCAGAACGCTCTCCGTCAGCAGTTGCCGGATCACCCGTGCCCGGCTCGCTCCCAATGCCGAGCGAATCGCAAATTCGCGCTTGCGTCCCGTCGCTCGCACCAGCAGCAGGTTGGCCACGTTGGCGCAGGCAATCAGCAGCACCAGGCCCACCGCTCCCAGCAGAACCAGCAGCGACGTCCGCGCATCCCGCACAATCGAATCCCGCAACGGCTGAACCGCGAATCCTCCTTTGCGGATCCGCCGCCGGAAACTGGCGCCGAAATTCGGCATACGCCAGCTTCATCTGCGCGTTGGCCTGCGCCACCGTCACGCCGGGTTTCAGCATCGCGGCTCCCAGAAAGAAATGTCCCTGGTTCGTGCTGTTCGGCTCAAACTGGAACGGAATCCAGATGTCCGCCTCCGGATCGGTCGCGAAATCTCGCCCCAGCACGCCGACAATCGTGTACGGCTCACCGCCCAGCGAAAGCGCCTGCCCAACGACCTTCGGATTCCCGCCAAACCTCCGCTGCCACAAGCCGTAGCTCAGCACCACCACGTGGCCGCCGTTCGGCGAGTCCTCCTGTTGCGTGAAAGTGCGGCCAAGCATCACCGGCGCGCCGAACACGCGGAAATAGCCCTCCGATCACGTGAATTCCGTGGATCAGCTCCGGCCGGTCTCCCGTGATGTTGAACCCCGGTCCCGCAAAATCGTATGCCGCCACGTCCTTGAAGATCGAAGTCTGCTTCTGCCACTCCTGAAACTTCGGAATCGACGCGCCCGCGCCGCTCCCCTGCGGAGAGGTCAGCAGGATCTGCACAATCCGATCCGCATCCGGATATCCAAGCGGCTTCAGCAGCACCGCATTCACAACGGTGAAGATCGCTGTATTCGCGCCAATCCCAAGAGCCAGCGCCGATATCGCGGCAATCGTAAATCCCGGGCTCTTGATGAACAGATGCAGCGCATGCTTCACGTCATTCCAGAGATCGCGTCATCGTTGACCACTCCGTTTCTGTGACTGCCAGAGATAGATTTACCAGGGGAAATGTGGACACATTCTAGACGTCCCACCATCGTGCTTGGTTAACAGCAAACCTCTGATTTGTGACGGATGGACGGCTCCCATGCCGTATCCTTGCCTACGATATCGAAAGGGACCCGGTTCCGTGCTGATCTTCGCCGCAATTCTGGCCATCTTTGTCTATGGAATGATCGCCGCAATGCTCGGCACCATCCTGCCCGAGCTTTCCGAGCGATTCCACCTCACCCCCACGCAAAACGGCACCATCGCCTTTGTGCAGGCGCTCGGTCTCATCATCGCCTCGCTCGGCGTCGGGCCGCTGCTCGATACCCAGGGCGACAAGATCGGCCTCATTCTCGGCCTCGCCTGCATCGCTGTCGCGCTCTTCCTGCTGCCCCGCTCTCCGGGATTCCGCCCGATCCTGCTCCTGATGTTCCTGCTCGGCATGGGCGGCGGCATCGTCGTCACCGGCGCCAATTCGCTCGCCAACAGCGTCAGCGGAGAGCACAGCGCCATCGCCCTCAATCTCGTAAACCTCTTCTTCGGACTCGGCGGCCTCACCACTCCCTTCATCGCCGCCAACATCTTCAAGAAGAACTGGGTCCGCCTCTGCTACACCGTCGCCTCGCTCACCGTGGCCGCGCTCATCGTTCAGGCCATCTCCAAAATGCCTGCCCCCAGCGGCAACGCCCAATTCCTCCTCGCCGACGTAGGCCCTATCCTCGGCCGCCCGCTCCTCTTCATGCTCGGCCTCTTCCTCTTCCTCTACATCACCTGCGAAGTCGGCGTCTGGAACTGGCTTCCGCGTCATCTCATCGCCCAGGGCATTCCCGAGTCGCGCGCTCTCAACATCCTCTCGCTCGGATTCGCGCTCGGCCTGCTCATCGGCCGCGTCGGCGTCTCGCCGATCCTGGCCCACGTGTCCCCGATCGACGTCACGCTCGGCGCGTCCATCGCCATGGCCATCACCACGTTCCTCATGCTTCAGACCAACAAGCCCGGAATGGCGTTCGTGCTGGTCTTCATCGCCGGCCTCTCCATGGCTCCCGTCTTTCCCACCACGCTCGCCATCACCGGCGCCGCCTTTCCGCGCATGACAGGCACCGCACTTGGCTTTGTCATCACCTGCGGATGGGTCGGCCTCGCCGTAAGCTCCTGGATCATCGGCGCCATCGCCGGTGGCGATCCGAAACGGCTCAAGAAAGCACTGCTCCTCTTCCCGGCCTCGGCGGTCCTCATGGTGGTGTTGAACCTCGCAATTCGCTCGGCATTGCGGTAAAGATTTCATGAGGCAAAGAACAGGTGCCCCATTCCCGGGGTCCCCGCGGACAGGTCTTCGTCCGTGGGGTGATATGACGCAGTATCATCGCGCCATGGGTGGGAAAGCACGAACTCCGATTTCCGGGGAACAGTTCTGCCCATGTTGACCACGATAGAAATACAATGAAGGCACATTCATGACAGCCAGCACTTTTCCCGATTCACTCGCGTCATCCACCGATCGCACCCGCCAACGCTACAACCTCTTTCTTCTTCTCGTCGCCGGACTCGGCGGCCTGCTCTACGGCATCGACGTGGGCATCATCGGCGGCGCGCTGCCCTATCTCGAGGCGACTTCAAGACTCTCGCCGTCGCAGCTCTCCATCATCGTCGCCGCGGTCCTGCTCGGCAGCGTCTTCTCCACGCTTTTTGCCGGCCTGCTCGCTGACTGGATGGGCCGCAAGCCGCTGATGATCCTCAGCGGCATGGCCTTCATCGTCAGCATCCCGGTCATCGCGCTTTCGCATGGATACGCGCCCCTCTTCTTCGGACGCCTGCTGCAGGGCATGAGCGGCGGATTCATCGGCATCGTCGTCCCCCTCTATCTCGCCGAGTGCCTTTCCGCCTCCACCCGCGGCAAGGGCACCGGCGTCTTCCAATGGCTGCTCACCTTCGGCATCGTTGCCGCCGCTCTGGTCGGCATCTACTTCAGCTATCGCGTCGACGCCGTCGCGCACACTGCCGATCCTGCAGTCGCTTCTTGCCTTCAAAAACGAGGCATGGCGCAGCATCTTCTGGGTTTCGCTGCCTCCCGGTGTTCTGTTTGTCATCGGGAGCTTCATGGTCACCGAATCGCCTCGCTGGCTCTATCGCCGGCAAAAGACTGAGCAGGCACGCGCGGCACTCCTGCGCTCCCGCTCGCCTGAACAGGCAACCATTGAGTTGCAGGAAATGGAAACCGCATCAAAGCCTGCGCAGACCTCCGGAGAGAAAGTCCGCGACACGCTGCTGCGGCGCAAATATGTGGTTCCGTTCCTGCTGGCCTGCGTCATCCTCGCCTGCAACACCGCCACCGGCATCAACTCCGTCATCGGCTTCAACACCGGAATCCTCCTGCAAAGCGGCCTCTCCGACCTTCAATCGCACTGGGGATACGTGCTGTTCACCATGGTCAACTTCGGCTTTACAGCCGTCGGCATGAGCCTCGTCGATCGCAAAGGCCGCAAGTTCCTCTTCATCCTCGGAACCAGCGGCATCATCCTTTCCATGCTCGCCGTGGGAACCATCTTCCTGCGGACTGAAAAACAGAGCATCGACATCCGCAACCAGATTCAATCGCTCGTTGGTCCGGGCCAGGATCTGACCTACCATTTCGATAAGGCCAAGGCCCGGCAACTATTAAGCGGCCAGGGAGACCAGGGCGGCACCATCCAGCCTGATCGCGCCTCCTTCGCCATCATCTACTCGTATGGCGACTTCACCGGCACCACCAGCTACGTTCGCTCCGACGATGAAGCTTCGGCGCCGCTGACCATCACACGCGCAAGCTCCATTCCAGCCAACCGGGTCGAAGCCTTCTTCCAGAACCCCTTCGCCAATTTCGACGCCGCGCAGACCGCGCCCTTGAAGATCGAGAAAGCAGTTCTCGGCGCAGTACCCGACTCCAGCCACGGATGGCTCGTCGCCCTATGCCTCTACACGTTCATGGCGTTCTATGCGGTGGGGCCGGGCGTCTGCGTATGGCTCGCGCTCTCAGAATTGATGCCCACGCGCATCCGTTCCAACGGCATGAGCGTCGCTCTCGTCATCAACCAGCTCGTATCGGCGACCCTGGCTGCCATCTTCCTGCCCTTTGTCAGCAAGCACGGTTACTCGTCGATGTTCTACTTGTTCGCCGGCTTCACCGTCGTCTACTTCCTCACCGCCGCATTCCTGCTGCCCGAAACCAAAGGCAAAACCCTCGAAGAGATCGAGGCCTTCTTCGAGAAAGGTAGCGCACACTAAGCCGCCGTCAACCCCCGCCATGTTCTGAGCAGGAGGGCGAAGGGCTTGGAGGTTGCGCTACGGAGGGAGCAGCAGCCTTCAGGCTGCTGAAATCGTTCGCAGAAAGCTAAGGGCCTTTAGGCCCGGACACTCCAAAGCACTCACATTTTCATGGTCTCCGGGTGGCGCAACCCGCCATCAATGGATCTGGATCGCATTTCGTCCTACCCAAACTATGCAACTATGCATTAAAAATGCGTTACTACTGGCATGGCCCACCATTCGTCCAGTGCCTTGAAAGCCCGAGTTGGACCAGAAGAACGAATCTGACGGAAGCCAGCCCGTCTGTAACTTCTGCCAGCTTGCGGGTTACACACATTCTGCTTAGCATTCGGCGCATTAGCAGGAGGGACGGCTGGATCATGGCAAGAGCCGCTACTCTAGGATCGAAGCTGAATCGCCAAGTTTGCAGAGAGAAACTTCGGCACCTGCAGGCGGACTTATGCCAGATGCAGGAATCCGTGAAGAAGAACAGTCTGCGCATCGATATCGTCTTCGAGGGAGGGGACGGCGCGGGAGAAGGTGGCACGATTCGAGCCATCACAGAGCGCGTGAGTCCCCGGATCTTCCGAGTTGTGGCCTCCCCGCCCCATGGACCGTGAGAAGAGCCACTTATACGCACAAAGGTACATTCAGCAACTCCCATGCGCCGACGAGATCGTGATCCTCGATCGCAGTCGGTATAACTGGGCTGGCGTGGAATGCGTCATGGGCTTCTGCACCAAGGCTAACCAAGGTTATCTGATGGATTTCTCCCGCATCTTTGCAAACTCTCTTCGCTCCACTCTCCGGCTGGCGACGTTGTACAGCAAAGTCAACGAGAATGGTCCACCGCTGCTCGACCTCAAACTCGCAATCGTGCGTGCAATCGTGGAGCTAGAAAATCCTAACTTGTGTCCGGATACCGTAGCAAGCGTCGCTCGGATTCTCGAGAAACGGATGGACACAGCTCAGAAACGTTTTTATGTTGCTTAATTCAGATTCATCAAGCGCGTAGAGGAGAAGGAAAATGAGAGTGAAGAGACCATCTTTAGATTCCATCGCGCGCACCAATGTAGAGGTGGTGAAAGATATCATGAGTGTCTCTCGACTCGCTCAAATGTTTGTGATCGATGCTCTGTTTAATTGGTCAGAGAAGGTCGCGGCGTGCGAACCAGAAGACGTAGACACTCCCATGATCCATGGGAAGGCGTGGGTAGACGTGGCGAAGCAGATTCACGATAAACTCAGCGCCGCGTATGACTCAGAAGGGAGCGAACGACATTCCATCATCCAGGAGAAACTTGAGAGTATCTTCGCCTCTCCGCGTGTCGTCGCCAAAGGTAAGGACGGCGGGACCGTAGCGAAGAAGTTTGGGTCGACCAAAAAACTGATCATACATTAACTGAGTTCCTGCTCGGATTGATGCGCCGAAAACGTGCGCTATTCAACAGCTCGCCCCCTTGCCACGAAAGACCAATCCCCAGACTCTCTGCAGCAAACTGGCACGGCAGAGAGGAATCCCGGTTTGCTCAGACAAACATAGTTAGGATCGTCCCATGGTCGTGCGTCGCGAAGTGCGACTTCGGTCATAGCAGATTGAGGCTGCCGAGAATGTCCGGGTCGGAATCGCGCTGAAGCTTACTACGACGAGCTCTGAGCGAGTTACCGCCAAACAGGAAATGACCTTTCCCCGAACGCCGCGAAAACAATTCGCGAAGGGACTGGCGGGGCGGTCCGAGACTGTTTTTGTCAAACCCCATCGCGCTTAGCTTTCTCTTAAGTTTAATTTTGACAGTGCGTTACCGACCCGCCCGGATTTGCAGGCAATTTCCGGCACTGAGCGCATAATGGTTTCAATGTTGCCGGGGCTAAGTCGGAGACGCTGTTTAACTCGCGCCGCGATAAATCGACCCGCAATCATCTTTTGCTAAGTCGTTTACTAAGAATAATCTACGCCTAACTCCAATACGGAGAGGTATTTAGCGCCGATTCTCCTCTGTAACCCGATGATTGCAGGGTATTTACCCAAAGAGACCGGATAATAGGGGATTGCTCGGAATGAGCGGTGTGGAAAACTTGAACAGAGAATCCAAAGGTAATGAGTTTGCCAGGAGATGGTATTGGCTTGCTGCTCTCGACCCAATCCCTTCACCCTTACGCCTCGATCACAGCCTTCGAAAGATTCCTCGGCCGGTCCACATCCACCCCGTGCTCCAGCGCCATCGCATAGCTGAATAGCTGCAGCGGAATCACCTCGGAGATCGGCAGCAAATGCTCACTGCCCGGCTCAACAAACACGCAATCCGAAACCAGTGAAGGAACATCATGGTCGCCGGCGTTCGCAATTGCAATCACGCGCGCACCCTGCTTCTTCATATCGTCGAGCAATTGCAGTGTCTTCTCGTAGCGAAGTACCGAGTCGTCCACGTTGCGATCCACCGTGGCCAGCGCCACCAGCGGCACGCGTTCGCCGACCAGTGCATTCGGTCCGTGTTTCAACTCACCCGTCGGATAGCCCTCGGCCTGCACGTACGAAGATTCCTTCATCTTCAACGCGCCTTCGCGGGCAATCGCGTAATGCACTCCGCGGCCCAGATAGAGGAAGCTGCCGGCATCGCTGTACTTCTTTGCCAGCGCCGTCATCCGCTCGCGCCAGCCTTCGAGCTGCCGCTCGATAACGCCCGGGCAGTGCGCACAAGCTCGGCAACACGCGCCTTGAATTGCGCCTGATCGAATCGCGCCAAGCCTGCTGCCCTCATACAGCGCCAGCAGGTAGAGCGCCGTCAGCTGGCATGTAAAGCTCTTCGTCGCGGGAATCGCCAGTTCCTTCCCGGCGCCCAGCGGCATCGCGGCGCCCGCCTCGCGCAGCATCGTGCTGCCAACCACATTGGCGATGGCCAGCGTCTGCTGTCCGCCATCCCTCGCAAACCGCAGCGCGGCCAGCGTGTCCGAAGTCTCACCCGACTGCGAAATCACCAGCACCGAAGGTCGGCGCGGATTCACCGCCGGCCGGCAGCTGTACTCGCTCGCATACTCCACGTCCACCGCCAGCCCGCAAAGGTCCTCGAGAATAATCTCGGCGGCGAGACCAGCGTGGCGGCTCGAGCCGCTGGCGGCGATCAGCACTTCACCTCGCGCATTCAGCCATCCCTCGTAGGGAGCAAACGCTTCGGCCTTCAAAGCTTCGCCGTCCAGATATAAATCCAGCGTCCGCCGGATGGCGGCGGGCTGCTCAAAGATTTCGCGAAGCATGGCATGAGGGAATTCGTTCACGAGGGTTGGACCTTTCCGGAATCGCGTTTTTCGCGCAATGGGGTACGGCTTGATTTTAAGCCCTTCAACAGCTATTCAATTGAACTCGCTCAGAGCTTGCGAAGACGTGCGCAAGCTTCATCAAGATCTGCGTCCTTCTTGGCGAAACAGAAGCGCAGCAGATCTTCGCCGCGCCCCGGCCGGAAGAATGCCGATCCGGCCACCGCAGGCAACTCCGGTTTCCGCAAGCAGATGCCGCGCCTTCTGCGCCGACGTTTCGCCTGGCAACCGGCCGGCCCGCGCCAGCACGTAATAAGCGCCCGCCGGAACGCTCGGCTCCATGCCCGCATCCCGCAGCGCTGCCACAATCCGCTCCCGCTTCGACTGATGATCCGCCGCAAGCTGCGTATAAAACTCCGGCGGCAACTGCTCCAGCCCGGCCGCCGCGCCATGCTGCAGTGCCGAAGGCGCGCACACGTACGTCAGGTCGTGGAAGTAGCCCATCGCGCCCATCCACTTCGCATCGGCCGTCACGTAACCAAGCCGCCAGCCCGTCACGCTGAATGTCTTGCTGAACCCCGACATGACGATGGTGCGTTCGCGCATCCCGTCCAAAGTCGCAAGACAGATGTGCTTCGCGCCGTCGTAGACGAAGTACTCGTAAATCTCATCGGTGAAGACAAACAGATCGTGCTCGCGCGCTGCATCCGCAATCGCTTCGAGTTCAGCGCGTGAAAAGACCTTCCCGCTGGGATTGGCAGGCGTATTCACGATGATTGCGCGGGTGCGCTCGGTGATCGCCGCCCGCAGCGCATCGGTATCCAGCACCCAATCCGGCTCCGCCAGCGCCACCAACACCGGCTTTACGCGCATCGACTTCAGCGTGCTCACGTGATACCCGTAGAACGGCTCGAAGACCAGTACCTCATCGCCGGGATTCAGCAACGCCATCGCCGCCGCATGCAGTCCCGCCGTCGCGCCGCTCGCCACCATTACTTCGGTCTCGGGATCGTAGCGCAGGCCGTAGTCGCGCAGCTGCTTGTCCGCGATGGCCGTGCGCAGCCGGGCGATGCCGTCAAGCCGCGTGTAGATGTTGTGGCCGCCCACGATCGCCGCAATCGCAGCGGTTTCCACCACTCCGGAACCGGCGTGTCACAAATGCCCTGGGCCAGGTTGATGCCGCCAATGCGATCGCACTCCGTGCTCATGGCGCGGATCTCCGATTGCATAGCGCCGGGGGCAAGCTCGCTCAGCGCGAGACGGGACGCAGTATGCGGATGAGGCGCAAGGGTTTTGCTCACGGGGAAGGGGCTCCAACCTCCATGTCATTTTACAAGTGGAGTGCCGTTCGGCACACACAGCAATCGCTGCTCCGGCGTAGAATCGTGACTTTCAGGCGAGGTCGCGTGCACGAGCTTTCCATTGTCTCCAGCATCGTCGATTCGGTCACCGAGACGCTCGAAGCCTATCCCGGCGCACGGGTCAAGGAGGTGCGCCTGCGTGTCGGCGCGCTCGCCTCGGTCGTCGAAGATTCGCTGCAGTTCTGCTACGGCATCGCCACAGATGGCACACCGCTGGAAGGTTCCAAGCTGGTAGTGAAGATTCTCCCGTCATGATGCACTGCGATTCCTGCGCGTCCGGATGTCGAGATCGCAAGCCTGCAGAGCTTTCGCTGCCCGCGCTGCGAAGAGCCAGTTGCCGATCTGCGGCAGGGACGGGAACTCGAAATTGAATCCATCGAGATTGATGAAGTTGAGGAAAAGGTATGACCACCCGGATTGTTGAACTGCGGCAGGGGATTCTGAAGAAGAATGATGAGCTGGCGCGGGGCCTGCGCGGACGCTACGAGGCGGCCGGAGTGCTGGTGCTCAATCTGGTTTCGAGTCCCGGCACCGGCAAGACGGCTTTCCTCGAGCGTACCCTGCGCGAGCTGCGCACCGGCGGGGCCAGAGTGGCGGCTCTGGTTGGCGATCTCGAGACCGATAACGATGCCCGCCGCCTCGCCGCCAGCGGAGCACCTGTCCGCCAGATCAACACCCACGGCATCTGCCACCTCGAAGCCGAGATGATCGGCAAGCATCTCGATGGCTGGGACCTCGCAGAACTCGACTACCTCTTCATCGAAAACGTCGGCAATCTCGTCTGCCCCTCGAGCTACGACCTGGGCGAGAAGATTCGCGTAGCCCTCCTGAGCGTGACCGAGGGCGAGGACAAGCCGCTCAAGTACCCCACGCTCTTCAACTCCGCCGATGCCGCCATCATCACCAAGATCGACATTGCGGAGCCCTGTGGCTTCGATCGCGCATCGGCCCTCAAGAACATCAATGAGATTCGTCCCGGAATCCGCATCTTTGAGACCTCCGCGAAAACCGGCGCCGGCATGGCCGATTGGCTCGCGTATCTAGCGGAAGAGAAATCCCGGCGCGCATAGACGCGGGAGAAATCATGACAAAGGCGACCAAAGAACCTGCGCCGAAAACCGGCGTCTAAGCCGGCGACGTCGAGGCTTACCTGGACGAAGGTCCCTGAACCCGCGCGAACCACGCTCGAGAAGCTACGAGCAACGATCCGTCGCCGCGCCAAAAGAAGCGACCGAGTGCCTCAGCTACGGAATCCCCACGTTTCGCTACAAAGGCAGTCTCGTCGCCTATGCGGCGTTCAAGAAGCACTGCAGTTTCTTCCCCTTGCAGGCGTCACTGATCGACGAAATGAAAGATGAGCTGAAGAACTACCGAACCTTCAAAGGAACGCTGCAATTCCCGCTCGACCAGCCACTGCCCGCGATGCTCGTGAAGAAGATGGTGAAAGCGCGGATCGCGGAGAACGAGCGAAGGATTAAGGGTTGAATAAGTGATTTAAATCACATCTGGACCCGTCCTCGCAGCGGTATAAGAGGGTTGCCATGTGTCTAGCTATCCCCGGAAAAGTCGAACAAATCATCGAAGGCGACGTTCGGATGGGCCGCGTCAACTTCGGCGGCGTCGTCAAGAATGTCTGCCTCGACTACGTTCCTGAGGTCGTTGTCGGCGACTATACCATTGTGCACGTTGGGTTTGCGCTCTCCAAGATCGACGAAGAGACCGCCCTCGAAACCCTCGAACTCTTCCGCAAGATGGGCTCTCTTGAAGAAGAGCTGCCACCGAGGAAGAAGCCTTTGCCCGCGCGGCCGACGCACCGCAGTCGCCCTGCCCGGACGGAAGTTGCGAGCTCACCGGCAAGAATCTGCGCGACGAAGGAGCCAGGCGGGAGCGGCGGTGAGAAATGAAGTACCTGACCGAGTTCCGCAACGGCGAAATCGCGCAGCGCATGGCGCGTGAGATTCACCAGGTTGCCACGCGCCCGTGGAAGATCATGGAGGTCTGCGGCGGCCAGACTCACTCCATCATTCGCAATGGCATCGACCAGATGCTTCCCGCCGGCATCGAGATGATTCATGGGCCGGGCTGTCCGGTCTGCGTCACGCCGCTCGCCCTCATTGACAAGGCTCTCGCGATTGCTGCGCAGCCCGGCGTCATCTTCTGCTCGTTCGGAGACATGCTTCGCGTGCCCGGCACCGACCGCGATCTGTTTCAGGTCAAAGGCGAGGGCGGCGACGTTCGTGTGGTCTATTCGCCGCTCGACGCGGTGGAATTGGCCGTCAAGAATCCTGACAAGCAAGTCGTCTTCTTCGGCGTTGGATTTGAAACCACCGCTCCGGCAAACGCCATGAGCGTGCACCTGGCCAAGCGGCGCGGACTGAAGAATTTCTCGCTGCTCGTCTCGCACGTGCTTGTCCCGCCCGCGATCGAAGCCATCATGAGTTCGCCGGAGAACAAGGTGCAGGCATTTCTCGCGGCCGGGCACGTTTGCAGCGTCATGGGCTATTGGGAGTATCCGCCGCTCGCCGACAAGTTCGAGATTCCCATCGTTGTCACGGGCTTTGAGCCGCTCGATCTGCTCGATGGAATCCGCCGCGCGGTGATCCAGCTGGAGAATGGTCAAGCACCACGTCGAGAATGCTTACGAGCGCATCGTCACCTACGCCGGCAATCTTGCCAGCGCAGCAATTGCTGTCTGAGGTCTTTGAGGTAACGGATCGCGCCTGGCGCGGCATCGGCGTGATTCCCAATAGCGGCTGGCGACTCAGCGAGCCTTATCGCGAATTCGACGCCGAGGAGCGCTTCCAGATCACCGGCATTCACACCGAGGAGTCGCCGCTGTGCAAAGCGGGAGATGTTCTGCGCGGCGCCATCAAGCCCGCCGAGTGCCCGGCCTTCGGCAAAGAGTGCACGCCGCGGCATCCGCTCGGCGCAACCATGGTTTCCAGCGAAGGCGCCTGCGCCGCGTACTTCAACTATGGCCGTTTCCTTCGGCCGAAGAACTAGCAGCAGCCGCCGGCGACAGGCAATAGCTCCAGCAAGGGCTGCATCCTGAGGAGCGGCGCGACGATGGATCTGCAGTTATGGCTCGCCAGTTGGGAGCATGCTATGAAGGAAAGAATGTCCGACACGACCGATTTTTCGAACTGGAGCTGTCCGCTGCCGCTCGCCGATTATCCCACCATCGTGATGGGCCACGGCGGCGGCGGCAAGCTTGGCAATGAACTCGTCGAGCATCTCTTCCTTCCCGCGTTCCGCAATCCTGCGCTCGAAAACCTCGGCGATGCCGCCGTGCTTGAATTGGGTTCAGGCCGCGTTGCGATGAGCACCGATTCTTTCGTCGTGCAGCCGCTGTTTTTTCCCGGCGGTTCGATCGGCGCGCTGGCCGTGAACGGCACGGTAAACGATCTCGCTGTCTCCGGCGCCGATCCAAAGTTCCTCAGCGCGAGCTTCATCCTCGAAGAAGGTTTCCCATTGGCGCAGCTTGCTGCCGTTGTCAGAGCCATGGCTGATGCGGCTGCCACTGCAGGCGTGCGCATCGTTACCGGCGACACCAAGGTGGTCGAGCGCGGCCACGGCGACGGATGCTACATCAACACAGCCGGCGTCGGCGTTTTGCGACCCGGCATCAATGTCGGTCCGCATCGTGCGCAGGTTGGCGACGTCGTACTTGTCTCCGGCACCATCGGCGACCACGGCATGGCCATCATGAGCGTGCGAGAGGGGCTCGAATTCGAAAGCCAGATCCGCTCCGATTGCGCTGCGCTCAACGGACTGATCGCCGATGTGCTCGATGCCGTGGGAACCGGCGTGCACGCGATGCGCGATCCCACGCGCGGCGGCCTGGCATCGACGCTGAACGAGATCGCCACGTCGTCGAACGTTGGCATCGAGATCGACGAGCCAAGCCTGCCGGTGCGTACTGAAGTTCAATCCGCCTGCGAACTGCTTGGCCTTGACCCCGTATATGTCGCTAACGAAGGCAAGGTGGTCTTTTTTGTCGCGCCTGAAGCTGCCGAATCGCGCATTGGCTGTTCTGCGCGCGCATCCGCTTGGTGCGCGACGCGGCCCGCATCGGCCAGGTCACGGCGCAGCATCCGAAGATGCTGGTGGCGCGCACGTCCATGGGCGCCAACCGCGTGATCGCCACGCAGATCGGCGAGCAGCTGCCGCGCATCTGCTGAACGCGCGGCGCTGCAAATTGCAATGACCTATTGCTGTGGCGCCGATGCCGACGGCAGATCTTGCGTTGGCGCATCGCGCTGCACCAGCATGATGCGTTTCACTTTGTTGCGATCGACGTGCTGGAAACTGCCGCCGACTCGAATCTCAATATCCATGCCCGAGATGGAAACGAGATCGCCGTTCAACAGGCTGCCATCGCGCAACTCAACGGAGTCATAGGCTGCGGCCCCGAGTTCATAGCTGATCGATCCGCCCGAAACGTCATCGCGACCGATCTCAAGCGGGAAGTCTCCCGCCTTGAATCCCTCTTTGCTGAAAGTCAGAGTGTGTTTTCCGGCTCCGACGGTGATAAGCCGCGGTGTGATACCTGCCTGGACACCGTCCACCTTGAGCAGAGCACCCTGCGGCATGGAGTTCACCGTAAGCGAGATAGTCCTGGCTGCGTCGGTCTTCTCTTGGATCGAGACGGACACGGGCTGGCCTGAGGCCATCACGGTTGTCTGAAAGCGGATCGTTTCGCCCGGACCCACGTTGCTGAGCACGATCACGTCCTCGCCAACGCGTGCCTTCGCCTTGTCGAAGAGATACACAGAGAACCGGGCGGAAGGGATCACGCGCGCGGAAAGGTTCTCCGCCGTCGTCTCCATCACGTATCCGTGAAGGCTTCCCATGCCGGGGAGCGTTTTGAACTTGCCAAAGGTAAAGCGCACAGCCGGTGTGCCAGCCATGGGCCAGTCGATGACAGCCAGCGGAGCATCCTTGGCGAGTGCCGGTACAGAGAGGGCAAGGAACGCGAGGAGCATCGCAAAACGGCGGAGCGGAAAAAATGTAGGGAGCATGACGGAAACATCATATCCGACCTTCGCCTTCTCTGCGATTTGTTAGAACCGGTTTACACGAGCTTCTCAAACGACTGCTGGATGCGTTCAGGAATCGCAGCGGGGGCGTGATCGAGGTCGTAACCGATCTCGAGGACCATTGCGGGCGGAGCGGGAAGCGCCTTGAGAGCTTCGACCGCGGCCGGCCAGTCGATGGTTCCGTCGCCGGGCCACAGATGCTCGTCTTTCAGGCCGTGGTTGTCGTGCACGTGGACTTCGCCGATGCGCTTGCCGAGGATGCCGATTGCTTCCGCGATTCCGGGCGCAATGTGCGCATGCCCCAGGTCGAGGCAGACGTCGATCTGGGTCAGATGGGCCATCTCGAGAATCGTCATCAGATGCTCGGGAGTGGTGGCGTCGCTGGTGAGATTTTCGACCAGTACGCGAACCCCCAGCGGCTTGGCGAAGGCGCCGAGATGTTCGAGAGCTGTGGTCGCGTACTCCATGGTGCGCAATGACCACGAGTCGTACTTTTCGCCGAGATGGACCACGAGCTTTTTGAATGGAATGTGCTCGGCTGCTTCGAGGGCACGCTTGATTTCGTCCATGGCGTCGATGCGCCGCGATTTTTCCGGATCCACGAGATTCACGGCGGGAGCACCGGCGCGGCCCATTTCGCGATCGGGAAACAGAGGCGCGTGCATTGAAAACGGCTCGAGCGGATTCGAGGCGAACCAGCCGGCGAGTTCCATCACATGTTCGCGGCTGGTGTAGTCAAAATGCTGGCGCGCGGCAAAGATCTCTACACCCAGGGCGCCGGAACGCGTGGCCAATTCCAATAGTCCAGGGTGCAGCCGTTGTTTGAGAAACAAATGCGTCGAAAGAACTGGCAGCATGCTTTGACGGCCCCCGCGCCGGCACTCGAGCCCACGCTTCCTCCAATTGTCTCATTCCCAAAACGACTTACCGGAAGTGCGCGTCGATCGTCGCGCGCAGGGACGGCGAATCCACGGCGTTCATCCGGCCCCCGTTCTCCTTCCGGAACTGGACACCAATCAAGAATTTGCCTATGCTACCCACACTGTTGTACCCAAGGGCCCCTCACATCGAACCTCGGCAACGAAGTTCCTTCGCACGCCTCGCGAAAGAGAGCCGAACGAGGCTTAACCCGAGATTGCACGGTGATGGGCTGAACGTGGCTCGCTTTTGGAGGCTTTGAGCATGGCGTGGAGCATCCCAGGTTCCGAAAGAATGGGCCGTCTGCCTTGGTTCGTTCGCTTTTTGATGGGTTGCTGCATCGCGATCGGCGCAGTTGTGCTTACGTCGGCAATCGCTCCGCTGCGGGCTTTCCCCCTGCTTATTTCTTTCCCTACCGTCATTCTTGCAGCATGGTTTCTGGGCATGTGGGGCGGCGCGGGGTGCGCCCTCGTCGATGTAACGCTCGTGGACGCATTTCTGACACGACCACAATTCCAGTTCTCGGCGGGGAACGTATCGCAGGCCCTTCGACTTGGAATATTTGTGCTCATTACGATGCTTCTAGGCTGGTCGGTGCGGCGCCTCGCGCAGCAAAAAGCGGAACTCGCCAACCACGAGCTGAAGCTAAGACTGGAATGCGTCGAGTCAGAACGGCGCCTGGCTGAGGAGCGAGCTCGTGCAGGCGAGCAACTGCGCTACCGCGACGATGTGCTGCAGCTTGCGCTGAAGGCCAGTGGCATGGGCCTGTGGGTGTGGGACCTGGAGAAGGAAGTCGTGCTTTCTTCCGACGAAGTCTATCGGATGGTGGGTCGCGAATCCGGCATGAGTTGGCTCCGAGCCCTGAGAAGTGGCTCCAATATGTCCACCCGGAGGATCTTCCCCGCTTGAAGGAAGCATTCGTAAAGGCAAGGGCCGATGGCTCCGACTACCACATGCAGTACCGCGTTCGCTGGCTTGATGGCTCGCTGCACTGGCTGGAGTCTCAAGGAAAATGCCAGGTTGATGCGCTTGGCAGAGGAGTGCGCATTTTTGGCGTTGTGACAGATATCAGCCATCGCAAGCAGGCCGAAGAGGCGATGCTACGCGCCGAAAAGCTCGCGGTGGCCGGGCGGCTGGCAGCTTCAGTGGCTCATGAAATCAACAATCCGCTGGAAGCCGTTGCGAACATTCTTTACCTGATTACGAAAACGGACTCCGCCCAAGAGGCGCGCATGCAGGCCTCCACAGCGCTCGACGAATTGATGCGCGTCTCACTGGTGACGCAGTCGACGCTGAAGTTTCACAGGCAGACCGGCGCTCCCAAGACCCTTATTGCTTTCCGAGGTCATAGACTCCGTGCTCACCATGTTTCGTGGCAAGCTCCAGACCATCGAAATCGATGTAGAGATGAAGACGGAGCGGGAAATCCCGATCACCTGCATGGTGAGCGAGACGCAGCAGATTTTTGCGAATCTTATTGGCAACGCGATTGAGGCAATGCAACGCAACGGGCGCCTTCTCATCCGCATCCGACCGTCGCAAGACTGGCGGAATCGAAGCACGCGGGGTATGCGTGTGACGATCTTCGACACAGGCACAGGCATTGATCGGACGACGGTGAATCACATCTTCGAGCCCTTTTTCACCACCAAGACGGAAACCGGTACGGGACTTGGTCTTTGGGTTGTTGCGCAGTTGCTTGAGCGAAACAAAGGCAGCGTGCGCGTCTGGAGTTCGCAGCGGCATGGAGCCAGCGGTTCGGCCTTCTCGGTGTTTCTGCCCCTTGGTGAAATAGGTGCCCATCGGGAATCGACTGACAGAGGCGAGGGAATCGCAGAGGGAGAGCGTCAGGACGAGACCTCTGAACCCTACACGCCAGGAACCTCTCTTCAGCACCAGCACGGGTGAATCGCCTCAATACCCCGCTGCTTTGCCGTAGTGGCTGCGGTGGTCCTGGCCGCCCTGGAGTTCGCCGGTCTTTGGATCGACGGCGATGCATTCGCCGTTGGACCAATGACCATCTTTCACGCTCAGCGTATAGCCCATCTCCTTAAGCGCAGACAGAACCCGGGGTCAAATCCCGGCTCAAGGTAGAGCTTGTCGGGCAGATATTGATGGTGAAAACGCGGAGCGTCCACCGCCTCCTGAATATTCAAACCGCCTTCCGCCGCAGAAAGAAAGATATTCGCGACGGTCGTGATGATGCGTGCCCCGCCGGGAGAGCCGAGCACATAGCGCAGCTTGCCGTCTTCGAGCACGATTGTCGGCGTCATCGAACTCAGCGGGCGTTTGCCGGGCGCAATGGCATTCGCCGGTCCCTGGATCAGCCCGAACATGTTTGGCACGCCCATCTTTGCGGCGAAATCATCCATCTCGTCGTTCAGCAGAAAGCCGAGCGATCCCGCTGTTACATGCGAGCCGAAACTGTCGTTCAACGTGGTTGTCACCGACACGGCATTTCCCTCTGAATCGACAACGGAGTAATGCGTCGTATCAGGCGATTCGTGGCGCTGGCCGGCGGTCGTAGGCGCAGGTGGCAGAAAGCCTGCAGGCCGCTTCAGCTCCGCGCTCGGAGTTGCCTTATCGCTCAGGATGCTTTTGCGCCACGCTCCGGCGTACGTCTTCCCCGTAAGTTCGGCAACGGGAATCTGGTTGTAGTCCGGGTCTCCGAGGTAGTCGGAGCGATCCATGTATGCGCGTCGATAGGCTTCCGTAATCAGGTGCATCGAATCGGCGCTGCGGTCGCCCAGACTCGCGAGATCGTAGCCTTCCAGAATATTCAGCGCGCTCAGCAGCACAATTCCGCCTGAAGAAGGCGGCGGCGCGCTGATTACGGTGTAATTGTGGAAGGTGCCAACGACCGGCTTGCGCTCGACCACGTTGTATTGCGCGAGATCCTCAAGAGTGATGAGCGCTCCGCCCTTCTTGAGATCATCCACGAGTTCATGCGCCATTTTGCCGTGGTAAAAATCGTCAGGGTCGGCGGCAATCCGCTCCAGCGTGCGCGCCAGTTCTGGCTGCTGAAAGATCTCGCCCTCGCGATAGTAGCTGCCGTTGCGCTGAAACAGCAGGCGCGATGCCGGAAATTGAGCGAGATCGCGGTCGGTCAGCTCGTGCGCTTCTTCGGGAGTGAGGGCGAATCCGTCGCGGGCCAATTGAATAGCCGGCGCCATCACGCGCTTCAAGCCGAGCTTCCCGTATTTCTTTTCCGAATACACCAGCCCGGCAACGGAGCCGGGAGTTGCAATCGAGCGATAGCCCACGACGCTCGCATTCGGAATCACATTTCCTTGTGCGTCCTGGTACATTGTCTCGGTTGCGGCCAGCGGCGCCTTCTCGCGGTAATCGATGAAAGTGGCTTTGCCGTCGTGCGTGCGCAAGAGCAGAAACCCTCCTCCGCCGAGGTTGCCTGCCATGGGATGTACGACGGCGAGTGCGAAGCCGGTCGCCACAGCCGCATCAACAGCGTTGCCCCCTTGGCGCAGGATCTCGACTCCGGCATCGGAAGCAAGATGATGAACGCTGACCACCATGCCGTGCTGCGCCCGGACCGGCTGTTCGCCGCGATACGAGAGCACGCTTGTCGTGCCCTCCTGCGCGACGGACACGGCGGGCGCAAACATCGCGAAGTAACCAGACGCGGCAAGGAGGATGAGAGCGGGGAAATGACGATTGCGTTGCATAGCTTTCGACAGGATAACCCTGCCGGGGACGAAGGCATCGCACTTCTGTCTGGAAGGATGAAAAATCCGCACTGCCGTGGGGCGCAGGCGCGAGGCTCGTCAATCAAGGAGAGGTCACATGAAAGCAATCGTGCTGCACCAGTATGGCGGTCCAGAACAGCTTCGCTATGAAGATGCGGATCGTCCGGAATATGCCGACAATGAAGTACTTGTCAGGGTGAAGGCAACGAGTGTCAATCCCATCGACTTCAAGCTTCGCAGCGGCGCCGCAAAAGCGCGGATGCCTCTCGAGTTACCAGCGATCCTCGGTCGCGATCTCGCCGGAGAGGTTGTCGAAACCGGTCGCAGTGTTAAAGGTTTTTCCAAAGGGATGCGGGTCATGGCGCTAGCAAACGGCACGTACGCCGAGTACACCGTTGCCAAGGCTGACATACTGGCTCCCATTCCTTCAGCGTTGGACTTCGAGAAAGCGGCTGCGCTCCCCTTGGCCGTCACCACCGGTGCGCAACTGATTGAACGGGGCGTAAAGCCGCAACGAGGGCAGACCATCCTCGTGACAGGCGCACTTGGCAGCGTCGCGCGGGTGGCGATTCATGTCGCGCGCAAGCACGGCGTTCGAGTTCTTGCCGGAGTCCGTGCCGCCGAAAGGGACCAGGCTGCACAATTGACAGCCGACGGCGTAGTGGCGATCGACAGTGAGGAAGAAATCGGCCATCTGCATGATCTCGATGCCATCGCCGATACCGTTGGCGGAACGACAATTCAACGGCTCCTGAAATCGATTCGCGCCGGGGGCGTGCTCGGTTCCGTGCTCGGCGTGCCCGAGGGCGCGCAAAACTATAACATCCACGTGGAACCGATGATGGCCGTTCCCGATGCTTCCAGACTTTCCCAATTGGCTGAAGACTTTGCGTGTGGCGAGTTTTCGATTCCCATTGCCCGCACCATGAAATTGCAGGAAGCTCCTGAGGCACAGCGCCTGGCTGAGAAGGGCAGCGTCGGGGGGAAGATCATCCTTATTCCATGAATTTGGTCCCATAAAAAATGGGGCAGACAGCTTTTCGCCTGTCCGCCCCATCGACGATCGAAATACTTACACCTGCTCGGCGATCTTCCGAATTGCGTCATCCTGCGTCACAGGCCTGAGGGCCATGGAAGGCACGCCTCCATGACATTCAGTCTCGGCAGCAAACCAAGCTCCAGCAGAACTGCAACGCTTACCTCGTCCCGCGAACTCAACGCGCGATACTCCGGATGCTCGTATCGCTCCCAGTTCTCTGAGAGATTGGCAATGATCGTCTCCTGCGTCGAGTCTCCGCTGACGATTACCACCATGTTGAGCAACGAGATCTCACGGTCTGTGAGCCGCACCGAGGGAGCACCTTTCTTAAGTTCGTGCGTGTACTGGGGCAGGAGTTTTTCGAACTGCGCCTTGATCTCCATCCAGCGCGCCAGTCCGAGCCATGTCGGTGGATCGTCCGGCTGCGGAATGACGAGCTTGTGCAATTCGCCAACCAGGTAAGGAATTCCCGAAGTCAAGCTGTAGATATCGTCGATTTGCTTGTCGGAGAGTGCGATTCGAAAGAGCTCGCTGAACCACGCTTTCAGATGCTCTGTCGTGAAACGTCGTACGGAGGCGATCCCCTGGAAATTGCGCTCTGAGGGCTGCAACAATCCCCAGCGCAGCAATCAGCTCCGCCGGTGAGAAGAGGCAGGCCGTCATCCTGTGCAATGTACTGCGTCACGTCACTGGGAGCGACATAAACCGGCTCCGTCGTCGGTGGGTAACCCGTGAGTGCGCGAATGCCGCACTTGACATGTGTCATTGGGTTTTGATCGCGGGGTTCAAGCCAGTGCGAAACTGCCAGCAGAGCGCGAATCGTCCGTGCATCCTTCCGCTCGACATTCGCCTTCTTGATTCGCCGTGTGAACTGATCAACCATCTCCCAGGGGAAGAAGGATATCTTGCCCTTTTTCGACGGACTCAGCGTCTCTTCCGGAAGTTCGACCACCTGCTCCGCGTCAAATGACGGTGCAGCGCTATCTGAACTGAGAGCCGGCGGCTCAGCTTCGGTGCCGTCTGGCTCGACCGAGTCAGCGATCTCCTCGATCACAGGAGCTTCGATCAAGGCGACTTCAACATCAGGCGTCGCCGCGACCGGCTGCTCCTCCTCAACGACGGGCGGCTTCGAAGCGCTCTTCCCGTTTCCGTTTCCGTTCAAGTGCGCGCCATTCGAACCGTTTGTCGAGGCGGGGAAGACCGCAGAATTGGAGGCGCGCTCAACGGCTTCCGGCGCGGACCCGACATGCCACCAATCGATTTCCAGCTGCCGGACAAAATCGTCCAGACGCGGGAAACCGCTTCTTAACTTCAGCAACTCGGGCTCATTCGCTTCATCTTCCAGGCCGCACGCCCATTCCAGCCAGTTCTCGATGGCTGGACCCGGCAACTCCGGCGGCGCCGATTTTTCTGAAATCTCCATCAGCTCAGCAACGGCCTTATCGCGAAGTGCCATCCGCTCCAGACGGGTGCGCTCGCGGCGATGCGAGATCGTCCCGGCGGCAAGCACCTGGGCGAGATCGAGATACCGGCGTCTCTTCGAGGCAGCGTCGTCAAGACGGCTTACCACGGTATTTAATTCGTTCTTCGTCGTCCAGCTTGCCCCGCCATCTTCCGAGAGGATCGCGTCTCTCAGGTTCTGGCATGCATCGAGCAGCTTGCCAACCTCGGCAAGAACATCAGCACGATTCAAGCACTGACCTGCTTCGAGCAAATCGATCTTGTCGTGGCAAACTTTCGCTTGTTCAGATAGGCTTCGCAGCGTCTCGGCGACTACGCTAGGCCCGCATTTTGTTTCTTCAGAAGCATTCACGGCTTGGCTCCATCTTGCTGAGGAAGGGATTCTGCGCCTTCGCAACATCGTACCGTGGATTCGGTACCCAAGTTAACCTCTCGCAGGACTTTAGTAATACCCGCGCCCCATTACTTTGGGTTCCCCTGGCCCAGCAGTTTCTTGCCCTCTCACGCACACCGTGCGCTCACAAGCGAACGATCGGGAAGACACGACCATGGAGCCATCTCCGATAAAATGATTCAGATTTCCAAAGCCAATTTCCCTTGTCGTGGAGAACCAATGAAAACGTATGCATTTGTCCGCTCTTCTATCTCCGGCCAGCTTACCGGATTCATGATTCTGCTGCTTTTGCTCGCCGGTTCGACAGCCGCATACTGTGGGCCCATTCACGATGCCGCACGCAAAGGCGATGCCAACAAGATCAAAGCCCTTCTTCTGGCCGATCCGAAGCTTGTGGCCGACCGGGACAAGAACGGCGATACCCCTCTGCACACCGCCTGCCTGCACGGCCAGTTGGCGGCAGCACAGGTCCTCATCGATGCCGGAGCAGACGTGAACGCCAAGAATAACTATGGCGCGTTCACGCCCGGCGATCTTGGGGGCGTGCTCTATTCGAACAATCATAGGGATCCGGTGAGCCTGCTGACCGTGCATGGCGTGGACACAAAGGACATGAAGAACGGCTATACGCCTTTGGATCTTTGTCTGTTCGCAAACCAGCACAAGGAACTGCTGCAGTTGCTCATCGCCAAGGGCGCTGAGGTGAACACACAAGCCTCGAGCGGCGCAACACCTCTGTTCTTTGCGGTGCTTCGTGATCAGCCGGATGACGTGAAGTTCCTCGTCGACAAAGGTGCCAATGTGAATGCAGCCGACGCGTACGGCGACACGATTCTCGACGCAGCGCTGCACCTGCAGTACGGGAGGATGATTCAGATTCTCGTGGATCATGGAGCCGATGTGAATGCGATCGACCAGAGCCAGCACCGTCCGCTGACATACGCACTTGCAGATGGACGATCACAAGTGGGCGGACCTTCTGAAAAAGCACGGCGCGCACGAGTAAATCCCGCGGGACCGGTTCGTTCGCTGATAATTGCCTGCGGAGGAGCATTGCGTGCACGTTGCCCATGGAAGTGTTCTCCGCTCGCTCGTTCTTTTCACCACTGCGTCTGTCATTGCCGGCTCCGCACAGTTGTTGGGCCAGAGCGCACTTCCGCCTGCGCCCCGCACGAAACAGGTGCATGTCAAGCACGTGCTGGTGATCGGACAGACCAAGGGTTTTGAGCACGATTCCGTTTCCGCCGCGATGGTCGCCGTTTACAACATGGGCGAGGAAAGCGGCCTTTGGGATGCCACCCTGCGCACCGACACCGAGCTGCTCACCAAAATAGACCTGGGCAGGAATGCGAAGAACCTGAATTACTTCGACCTGATCGTCTTTGCCAGCACCACCGGCGAACTCGACATGGACGCCGACCAGAAGCGCGACATGATGGCGTTCTATCCACGATGACGGCAAAGGATTCGTCGGCATCCACGCAGCGCTCGACACCAACTACAACTGGCCGGAGTACGGCGAGATGATCGGCGGCTGGTTCGATCAGCACCCATGGTCCACCTTCAACGCGCCCATCATCAACGAAGCGCCGGATTTTCCGGCTGTGCGGCACTTTCCGAAGTCGTTCGTGAAGTTCGACGAGATCTATCAGCCCAAGGCGTGGTCGCGCGACAAGGTCAACGTGCTGCTCAGCCTCGATCCGAGTCGCCTCGACTACAGCAATAATCCACGCATCCATCGCACCGATCACGACTTTGCCGTGGCGTGGAGCAAGATGTACGGCAAGGGCCGCGTCTTCTACTCGACTCTGGGGCACACCGAGGAGTCCTGGCAGGATCCCGACATTCGCAAGATGTATTTTGAAGCGATCCGCTGGGCTCTGGGTATGACGGAGGGAGCACTGCGTCCCATCCCAAGCTGGCGGAGAGCTCGACTCCTTAGCGCATTAGTGATTTGCGATCAGCATCATTGGGTCCGGCGTCACGCGGCAGACGCTGGATACGCCGATTCTCCACACCCGGCCGTCCTCGTATGAAACTTCAATCAGCTCGATCGAAATTACCGAGGTAAATCCCGGTATGTAGAGATCGCTGGAAACTCCGCCCTTCTGGCTCAGGGGGCAAATGTGATTTTCATGATCTTTGTCGCATCACCGGCCGCAGTCGGGTCGCTGGCGGTCTCGAGCATGTGATTCTTGCCGGTCAGCCCGTGCACTTTCACAGTCGCAGCAATGATCGGTGCGGGACGAGAATCGTCCAATGTGAGAAATATCCGCTGGCCAAACGGCTGAAAAGGCTGCTCCTGCTGTCCTTGTCGAACCTTGATGGTATGGTCCCAGACGCCCTGGCTTGCGACGCATGCCGATGGGGCAGCCGTTGCCTACCGGATTCGCCATGAAAAACAAGGACCGATCCTTCAGTTTTGCCGCTATTTTGCGCGACTAACGTCAACGGACTGAGCAGGAGAACGAGACATACGGCGGCACGTTTCACGACAAGCTCCCCGGGTTCCGGAACCCGCGTACACGAACAAAATACCCCTGTCGCCGGCTCCGCGCAATCGCCGAGCATCAAAGCCGCCAAGCCGCCCTCGCGGGCGTTTGCGTCCCGCTGTGTTACCGTTTGAATACAGCGTCCCTGAGCTGTTGAAACGGCAGGAATTCGGGGGCAGCTTTACAGGCCCTGCAGAATGTCGAACCAGCCGGAATTCATGTCACCCAGCATGCCCCCTAGCCCCGCCCCTGTTCCAGGAACCTTGATGAGTTCTGCGCCGGAACCCAATGCCCGGCAGGAGCCAGCAGCCGCTCATCCCCAGCAGCGAATTCCCCACTGGCTGGTGCGCACGGAGCTCTATCTGCGCGTTCTGTTGAGGATGTACATCGGGTTGGCCATTTGCTATGCTCCGTGGTCGCAACTCTTCTGGGATCAGAACCCGCTCTTTGTGCAGTTTCCGACGCTCGCGATCTACGCTGCAAACGGCGGGGTGCGCGGCATCATCTCAGGACTGGGATTGCTGAATATCTGGATCGCGGTGCAAGACGCCATCCGGCATCGAAATGAGTAACGGCATGAGCGTGGAAGAGCAGGGAACCAAGAACAGGGAACAGGGAAGCGAAAATCAGCAACAGGCACCGGTAGACAGCTGTTCGTCCAGCCAGAACGCCTCTTCGAGTGCGGTTCCGGCAGCCACTCTCCCGCCCAATGGCGCGCCGCCGCCGCTGGCTGCCGCTCCGCTGGCTTATGAGAATCCGGCATTTCTCAACGGCCCTGACGGACGCCTGATTCGCATTGTCGCCGAGTACATGGAGCCGCTGGCGCGTTTCCGTCACGAGCGCATCCAGGACACGGTTGTGTTTTTTGGCTCGGCGCGTTTTCGCGGACGCGAAGAAGCCGACCACGCGCTCGAACTGCTCGACAACACCGGTTCGCGCCATCCCGCGCCCAGCGAGGAGCAGCCCGCGAGCGTTCCCGATATCGCCGCAGGCAAAGCCACCGACCTGCAGCGCAAGCGCGCCGTGGCCGCAGTCGCCATGGCGCGCTACTACGAAGATGCGCGCCGACTGGCGCAGATGCTCACCCGCTGGGCAGCCAAGATTCCCTCGCGACGCCACCGCTTTGTCGTCACCTCCGGCGGAGGCCCCGGCATTATGGAAGCCGCCAATCGCGGCGCTTATGAAGCCGGCGGCAAGACCATCGGCATGAATATCCGGCTGCCCTTTGAGCAGTCGCCCAATCCCTACATCACGCCCTCGCTCAACTTCGAGTTCCACTACTTCTTCATGCGCAAGCTGTGGTTTGCCTACCTGGCGAAGGCGCTGGTGGTCTTTCCCGGCGGATTCGGCACGCTCGATGAGATGTTCGAGATTCTCACCCTGGCGCAGACGCAGAAGCTGGCCAAGAAGATCACGGTCGTGGTCTACGGATCGGACTACTGGAAGAAGGTCTTCAACCTCGATGCGCTGGTCGATACGGGCGCGATTTCGCCCAAGGACATCGAGCTGTTCCAGTACGCCGATACGCCGGAAGATGCCTTTGAGATGCTGCGCGATGGGCTGACCGAGAACTACCTGATCCCCGAGGCCAATGCCGCAGCGGCGCAGCCGCCTCACGAGATCGATGCACGGCTCGACCTTTGAGGACTTTCTGGGCCCGAGACTGGCTAAGACGACAAGTAGCACCAATAATGCAACCGCTGGTTGCCACATCTGCAACCAAACGGTTGCTTATCATGCGCTTAGAGAGTCGAAATTCCGGGCATTCGTTACTCGCGTTGGTTCGGTGCACTAATTGAAGTGCAATTGTTCTCCCCTTAACCTGCCTTTGACGGGCCGATCCGATACTGGATTTGTAAGAATCCGGCGTCAGATCGCGAATGAGGAGGAGAAATGGCCACTTCGACCGTCTCGTACCTGTGGCGCGACCAGAAAGCACACCAGGGGTTCCGCACCGGCGTCTCTCTGCACAGCCACACCAACCAATCCAAAGAGACGCTCGATTTTCTGGCGAATCTGGGCAGCAAATACGCTGTGATCCGTCCGCTGCTTGCGCGGCTGGAGCGCCGTGCGCAAGCGAAGTCACGGCGTACGCGTGGATTATGCAGCGAGCTATTGGACTCCGCCGATGACTCCCAAGCTGGCATTTGATCTCGAGAGCGGGCAGATTGAAAAGCTCGATCTGCACTCCATGGTTTCCATCACCGACCACGACAACATCGAAGCGCCCATGCTGCTGCGCACCGTTCCCAGTGCCCGCCGCATTCCGGTTTCGGTGGAGTGGAGCGTGCCCTACGGCGGTGTGCAGGACTTTCATCTCGGCGTGCACAATCTGCCCTCAGGCCGCGCGCAAGCAATGGATGCGCACGCTGGCGGAATTCACTGCCAAGCCCAAGCGAACCGCGGCTCAAAGAGATCCTGGCCGCGCTGAACGATGAGCCCAATGTACTGGTCGTCTTCAACCATCCGATGTGGGATCTCTTCCTGATCGGCGAAGAGAAGCACGAGTTTCCTGGTGAACGAATTTCTGCAGAAATACGGCACGTGGCTGCACGCGCTCGAATTGAACGGTCTGCGCAACTGGGAAGAGAATCGCGCGGTGCGCCGGCTCGCCGCAGCAATGGAACATGCTGCTGATCAGCGGCGGCGATCGACACGGCGTCGAACCGAACGCCAACATCAACCTGACCAACGCTGCCAGCTTTACCGAGTTCGTGCACGAGATTCGCCGCGAGCGCGCAGAGCAACGTGCTCTTCATGCCGCAATATGCCGAGCCGTGGAAGCATCGCCTGCTGCAATCGACACTCGATGCGATCCGCGACTATCCTGACTTTCCGCAGGGATCGCGCACCTGGGATGAGCGCGCCTATCATCCCGATGCGAATGGCGTGGTTCGGCCGCTGCAGTGAAATCTGGCCGAAGGGCCGCGCGCCGTTTGCCATCCACTGGACGATCAAGGCGGTGCAGATGCTGGGCAAGGGACCGGTTTCCGGTGGTCTGCGCATCGCATGGAGCGACGAGGGCCAGCTGCGTCTCGCGCTTGGCGAGCAGGAGGGCTGAAATCTGAGCTCGAGCCCGCATCCATGAATGCGCACGACCGCCGCGAGTTGCCTATTTTCCGGACTCGTTTCACGAAATGAACGGTGTCGCCCACACCAGCCGCCACTTTGAAGCTTTCGCGCGTCGGCATGACCTGCCTTTCCTTTGCGTGCGCGCCGGCGACACGCACCGCAGGCATTCGAAGAAGCCGGCAATGTCTGGTCCCTGGAGCTCCCGCGAGGTTTCTTTCCATTCCGCTCGAAAAGATCTGAGCTTCGACCCGGCGTATCTGCGCCATCTGCCGCTATCGAGGAAGTGCTCGAGCGCTTCAAGCCCGACCTGATTCACATCACCGGGCCCAGCGAAATCGGCATTGCTCGGCGCATGCCATTGCGCGCCATTACGACGTGCCGCTGGCGGCAAGCTGGCATACCAATGTGCATGAATATGCAGCGCGCCGATCCGATCGCGCTGCTGCGACTGCTGCCGCAGCCGCATTCGCAGCGGCAGGCCAGACGATCGAAGACCTCGCCCTGGCCGTTGCGACGAGCTTTTATTCAATGCGCGCACGTTCTCTTCGCGCCGAATCCCGGAGCTCTGCGGGATCCTTGAGCGTGCGACGGAGCGTCCGTGCCACCTGATGCCGCGCGGCGTCGATTCCGATCTGTTTCATCCCGCGCAAGCGACGCCGCCGCGATGACGATCGCGAAATCGTGCTGGGCTTTGTGGGACGGCTCTCGGTGGAGAAGAACGTCGCGCTGCTGGCGCAGGTGCAACGGGAGTTGGAGAATGCGGGCCATCAGCATTTCCGGTTTCTGATTGTCGGACACGGAGCCGAGGAAGCGTGGTTGCGCGAGCATTTGCCGCGCGCGGAGTTTACCGGCGTTCTGAAGGGCGAAGCGCTGGCATCGGCCTACGCCAACATGGATCTCTTCGTTTTCCCTTCGCACACCGACACCTTCGGCAATGTGGTGCTCGAGGCACTGGCGAGCGGAGTTCCCGCGATCGTTACGCCGGATGGCGGCCCGTGCAGCATCGTTCGCGACGGTGTTACCGGCCGGATTGCGCCGGATGGGGAGTTTTCTTTCGCAATTGATCGCATCCTCGACCAATCCAATATTGCATTCGGAAATGCGCCATGCCGCGCGAAGTCATGCGCTGACAGCAAGTTGGGATTCCGTGTTTGAAGGCGTGTATGCGGCATACAAATCCGTTAACGGCAATACACACTCTTCATAGAGCGGGGACAAGTACGTTCAGCCTGCATCACAGACAGCCATTAGCTGCCTGCGCTTCTCAAACTTGAGACTAGCAGCGCCAGATGCCCCTACTTCGTGATCAAACTGCCACTCCGCATATCCAACGTGAACGGCGTCTCTTTGTCGGTGATCATGTTCCAGCCCAGACCGCGCAGCAGCCCGCCTTCCAGGCCATTGATGGTCACGCCTTCATCCGAAAGCTTTGCGGTCTCCCACGCCCTGCCATTTGCACCCCATGCGAGGATCGCGCGATGGCCGACAAAAAGGAGCAGCCCTTGCGCCGGACGCGGAACGAACCTGGAGCACTGGCCGATACGGCAGCATGGTGAAGCGCTCGGGTGCGGTCGTATCGATGATGTAGGTATAGCCGCCTGCGATCGCGCACATTTCATGTGGATTTGGCGCAGACCAGATTCCGGTAGGGACGACTGGGTCGCGAAACCCCAACGCGCAGGTGGCGAGAAACGGCGAGGCATTCGGTTGGTCGGTTCGCACCAGAACCTCGAGAGCGCCGCGCTCGATCTCTTCTACTTCACGCGGATACACGAAGTGCCGCGCAGGCAGGATCGCGGGCCGTGCGGGAAGTATCTCCGCCTGCCACCTGTGAGGAAAAGTGAAGTCGAACAGCGGGTTCACCAAAAATCAGACCCCTATAAAAGCGTCGAGGCGCTGGCGCACACTGGGGATGCCAAGGTTCAGCCCCGCTCCTTGCTCGATCAGCGGGATGAGTTTGTCGAAATCAGGTCCGGAGTGCGTGCCTGTCAGCGCAATGCGGACAGGTTGGAAGAGCTCATTGTCATTGACGCCGGTTACCTGCTTCACCTCGTCCATCCACTTGGAGAAATCCGATGCCGCCACGGGGCCAACGTGCTCGCGGGCACGAGTTCGCCAACTCTGTCAGCACCGTCTGTGCAGAATCGGCCGCCAGAACAGCGGCGTTCTCCGGTTCGACGCGCGCGAGGTTGGGATCCATGTGAAAAATGAACGCAGCCTTTGCAGGTATCTCGTCAAGGTGACTGATCGACGGAACAAAGAGAGCGATCACCTGGAAAAACCATACGAGCACTGCATCGGAGGCCGCTTCCTTCTCCGGTAACAAGCCACCGAAGTAGTCCCAGCACAACGCGGCAAGTCGCGCGGGGGACGAAAGCTTCATGTAGTGCCGGTTCAGCAGATTCAACTTTTCAAAGTCGAAGATCGCGGGGCCAGGCGTAATCCGCTCCAGCGAAAAAGCCTCTACAAGCTGGTCGGGAGTAAAGGTTTCGGTCTTGACCATCCTCGACGCCCAAGCCCAGCAGCGCCAGATAATTCACCAATGCTTCCGGGAGGTATCCCATCTCGCGGAAACCCGACATCGACGTGGCACCGTGACGCTTCGAGAGCCGTTCGCGATCCTGACCGAGAATAGTGGAGAGATGTACAAACTCGGGTACCTTCCAACCGAATGCCTCGTAGATGGCCACTTGTTTCGGCGTATTCGCGATGTGATCGTCGCCGCGAATCACATGCGTGATCCCCATCAGTGCATCGTCAACCGTGACCACGTAGTTGTAGACCGGCACTCCGGGATTCATTCCCGCGGTCCCGCCCTGGGCTGAACGCACCAGGATCGGATCGCTTATGGTCTCCGCGGCAAACTCCAGGTCGCCGCGCACAATATCGTGGAATCGTATCGGGTGATCCGGAATCTTCAGACGCACCGAGTAGGTTTTGCCCCTCAGCAGGCTCTCCTTGATCTCCGGCTTGGTCAAGTTGCGGCATTTCCCGCTATAGATTTGCGACCGATGCTGAGCGATTGCCTGCCTGCGCTCCTCTTCCAGTTCTTCAGGCGCTGCAAAAACAGCGGTAAGCTTTGCCCTCCGCCAGCAATTGCGCGGTATGCGAAGCGTAGAGATCGAATCGCTTCGATTGGCGATACGGACCGCACTCGCCCTTCTCTCCGAAATCATTCTCGGTCGGACCTTCGTCCCAGGTCAGGCCGAGCCAGACAAGATCGTCGATCAGCTGTTTCTCATAGGCTCGACTTCGAGCGATCGAGGTCCGTGTCCTCGATGCGCAGGATGAACTTGCCCCCGGTCCGCTTGGCATACAGCCAGTTGAACAGGGCCGTCCGCGCGTTTCCGACATGCAGAAGGCCGCGTAGGGGAAGGCGCAAAGCGCACGCGTATCGTTCCGCTCTCCATATCACTCTCGATCATAATCTGCTATCTCAAAGAAGGTTAGTGACTAACAAGACTCGTGCAGCCGGATGTTCGTCAGGAGAAGTGCTCCCATCCCCGGCGTTCCAGCGGTTGCCGGCCCGATAGAGTCGAGCAAGATGACTCTGGGCTGCCCCGCACGATTCTTTACGATTCTTCCAATCTTTGTCACGGGAACTCCGGCAATGCTGCGCGGTATTACTGCGTTTGGCCGGGCCGCGAAGAGTAGTTCGTAGTCTTCGCCTCCATGAAGAGCCTGGTTAAGCGTAGCACCTGCATGAATCGGTAACACTCCGGCATCGATCTCTGCGGAGACCCCGGACTCCTGGCACAGGTGGTCGAGGTCGGTCGAGAGGCCATCGCTCAAATCGATAGCCGCCGTAGCCGCCGCTCGGCGGCGCAACCATAGCCCCTGCGCAATTCGCGGCTGCGGCCACAGATGCGGCGCGACCAGGGCTGTTCGGGTGTGCCTCTTACCCGAGACCCACTCGACTCGAGCGCTTCTTAGCTGATCCAACCCTGCGGCCGCTCCGCCAAGAGCACCAGTTACATAAAGCAGGTCGCCACGGCCGCGCCCCCGACCGCAGCAGCGCCTTTCCCCGCGGAACCGCCCCCACCAGCACGATGTCGGCGACTGCCACAGGCGATTCCGCCAGGTCACCTCCGGCGAGCGGCGTTTGATATCGGTCAGCCAGAGCGAGAAAGCCGTCGAAGAAGCGGTCAACCCAGGCCCGCACTCCGTCCTCGTCCAACTGTCAGGTCGCGCGGTAAACCCAGGGAAAGAAAGGCAGCTACCGGCCGCGCCCCCATGGCGGCCAGGTCGCTGAGTCCTCGCGCCAGGGTGCGGTGGCCCACAGCTTCGGGCGGATGCCATTCCAGGCGAAAATGCCTTCCTGCTATCGATAAATCAGTAGTTACTGCCAGTGTCTTCGCCCTGTTTCACCCGCAAAAGCGCGCAATCGTCGCCGATACCCAGGCGCAGCCCGGTACTCGCCGAATCGGACCTGCCCGTCGACGAATACGCTCCAGCAGGGCAAATTCGCCCTGAGCTGTCCTTTGGTATCGACTCGCTTCGTCTTGACGCGCATCTTATTGAGAATAGGGCAAGCCGCTGAAAGGTGCGGACTAGTTCATTACTTATGGCCAATTCGGCGTTGGACCTAAATCGAATTTGGAGCCGGTTTTTCCGCTTCAATTTATTGACCCATCGTAGTGAGCGGCTGCTAGCCTGTACGAACGTTCAACCATATGCGCTCCTTCTAGGAGTGTGCGGAGTAAAAGCGGGGCTCCCCCGGCACCTGCGTTGATTGTTGTTGACTGGCTACGCGGCGAGTAGCACCTTGCAGATTTGTTGATGTGAAAGCAGGACCATGCTGCGAAAACGCTATTACATTCTTTTTGTTGCCAGAGATGAAGATGGCCGGGTGAGGAAGATTCCGCTTCCTCTGCAGTACGTGTACGGATTTGTGGCTGCGGCGCTGGTGGGAGCATTCACCATCGTGGGTCTGGCCGGCTCCTACACGCGCATGCTGCTCAAGACCGAGCGTTTCAACCAGGTCAGAGAAGACAATCAGAATCTGCGCAAGGACTACAAGCAGCTTGCCCAGGTCGCGCACGATCGCGATGTGCAGGTAGCCTCTCTCGGCGCGCTGGCCAGCGAAGTGACCGCGCTCTACGGACTGCGCCAGCACAAAGTGATTCCCGCAAAAGCTTCCGCTGCAGTCGCAGCTTTGGCGCCTACACCTGTAACCCTGGCGGCGAAAGACGACGTCAGTGCGCAGGACGTGAAGATGACCTTCGAGCAGTTTTACGCGCTGCGTGACCAGGCGATGTCGGGCGTGTGACGCGTGCGCTCGAGGGCGGTCTTGCACCGGGTTTTGCTGGCGACTGGACGCAGTTTGCCGATGCTCCCTCGATCTGGCCAGTCGAAGGCCGCGTGGGATCGAGCTTCGGCCAGCGCGAAGATCCCATCAACGGAGAAGGTGCATTCCATCCGGGCATCGACATCGAAGCTCCTTACGGAACGCCTGTGCGCGCCGCCGGCGACGGCGACGTGACCGGCGAAAACATGGGCGCCGGATACGGCCGCCAGGTGGTGCTTGACCACGGCCACGATCTCATCACCCTCTACGGGCATCTTTCGGCCGTTGCCGTTGTGCCCGGCCAGCACGTGCTGCGCGGACAAGTCATCGGATACGTTGGCCAGTCCGGCCGCGCCACCGGACCGCACCTGCACTATGAAGTGCGCATCCACAAGGTTCCCGTCAATCCGCACAAGTATCTGCGCACCACCTACGAGCAGGCCATCACCAACGGCACTTCCGCGAACATCGCAAGCAAATAGCAGTATCGGTCCCTGACAAGCGAGCGGTTCCCATTGGGAGCCGCTCTTGTTTTGTGCGCGCTTCGGCGGTGAAACGCAAGCATGATTCGAACGTAATATTCTTACCTGATCAGTTCTTACCTCTCACTCATGGAGATGAAATTTGGCCTCGCGTTCTCGTTTGGTGTTTGCCTTCTTTCTTATTGTGTCCTCTGCATTCGTACCCTTATTCGGTCAAGATCGTGCCGCGGAAGTGAAGACCGCGTTTGCCCGCGCGCAACACCTGCGTCATGGCATCAATGCGTCGGAGTGGTTCGCGCAAACAAGCAACTACTCGGCTCAACAAACCAACAGCTATACCGATGACGCCGACATCGCGCTCATGGCCCAGCTCGGCTTTGACAACGTCCGCGTCAGTATCGACGCTGCCCCACTGACGCGAAGCTTCTTCGGCAAGGACGATTCGAACTTCATCGGCCGTCTCGATCACGCTGTCGACCAGATGCTGGCCAAGGGCATGGCAGTGCAGATCGATATTCACCCCGAGAGCGATTACAAGAAGCGCGTCAGCTCCACCGGTGACGGCGTCGATCGGTTCGTGATGTTGTGGCGCAAATTGGCTGCGCATTATGCGGATCGCAATCCCGATCTGATCTTTTACGAGATCATGAATGAGCCTGAAGAACACGACCCTTATCGCTGGGCTGGCGTGCAGGCTCGTGCCGCGGCGGCTATTCGCGAAGTTGCGCCGAAGAACACCATCATCGCCACGGGCCCAAACTGGTCCTCCATTGCCGACCTGCTCACGCAGCAGCCTCTCCCCGACGGAAACGTGATCTACAACTTCCATTTCTACGAGCCACACGAGTTCACGCACCAGGGCGCAGGCTGGGGCGGCACGTGGTGGATCTACACCCACGACATTCCCTATCCCGCGAGTGAAGACAACATGCAGAAGTCTCTGGCCGAGGTTCCCGATGCCGCAAACCGTTACGCGCTCGAGCACTACTGGCTCGATCACTGGGATGCGCACCGCATTCGCCTGCAGATCGATGTGGCTGCCGAATGGGGCAAGGAACACAACGTTCCTCTCATCTGCAATGAATTCGGCGCCTACCGTCGCGTTACCGATGCAACCTCGCGCGTGAACTGGATTCGCGATGTGCGCACCGCGCTTGAAGCGGACGGCGTCGGCTGGACCATGTGGGACTATCGCGGCGGATTTGGCGTGGTGTGGAAAGAGGATGGGCAGCCGGCGAAGGTCGATCCCGCGGTGGTGGAAGCGCTGGGGCTGAAGAAGTAGCGGTCAAAAAAATGCAGTTTCAGCTTCGCAAGCCAGATCTGGGTGATTATATTGATATCAACGTATTTGGGGTTGCCCGCGCGGACGAGGCTTCCAGAACGCAGGATTTTGCGGATCGCAAGGAGAAAGCAAATGGAGCAGAAGACTCTCAGGACGATCTCAATCTCGTATCTCGCTTTGCTGGCGACTCTGTTTGCGGTGATGCCGACGCATGCACAGGAGTCCAAAACGCCGTACCCGAGCATGGCCCCGCTCGATCAGTATTTGATGGAGCGGGACGCTGAGATCGCACTCGCGCGGAGCGCCGCTCCCACACCCATCTCGCAGGATGCCGAAGTGATGGTCCTCGGCCACCATGACTACGAAACAGCCGTCAAAGGCAAGAACGGTTTCGTGTGCATGGTGCTGCGATCATGGACCGCTGGAACAGACGATCCCGAATTCTGGAATCCCAAGGTGCGGTCCCCAATCTGCTTCAATTCTCCTGCTGTGCGATCCACTCTTCCTCAAGTGATCATGAAAACCAAGTCGATCCTGGCGGGACAATCCAAAGACCAGATGGCTGAGAAGATCAAGGCCGCGCTTGACACGAAGGACTTGCCGCCGCAGGAGCCTGGCGCGATGTGCTACATGATGTCGAAGCAAGGGCACTTGAACAACCGCGACGGGCACTGGCACCCGCATCTTATGTTTTTCGTCCCACTCTCTGACCCGGCGACGTGGGGTGCGAACCTGCAGGGTTCGCCGATTTTCGCAGCCCCAGATACCCTGGGCCGGCTGACCATCTTTATGGTTCCAGTCGGACATTGGTCCGACGGGACCGCCGCCAATTGAGAATTAGCGCCGGCAAAAATATGCCAGGGATGAGCAACCGGCGATTCCTATTTCAGATTGAAATCAAGAGTAAAAAAACAGGTGCAGGCATCCACAGGACACCGCATTTCTCCGCCCTTTGAAAGATCGGCTGAGTCGTAGGCAGTGATCGTATGTGGGTTGAATGGGTGGCCGCAGGTTCTGCAATTGCCATCCTCATCATCCATGGCGTCCGTTGCGTGCATCGCGACGGCGGTATCTCGGCTCTTTGGTTCATTCACGATTTAGGTGCTCTCTATTTTCCTGTGTAGATCACGTGCCAGATGGATCTTGAGCCGTCGTCGGAGATGAAGAGGGAACCGTCATTGGCTTCGGCTACGCCGACGGGGCGTCCCCAGACCTGGCCGTCGCCTTCAGTGAATCCGGTGAGGAAGTCTTCATATTCGCCCGTGGCGTGGCCATTCTTCATGGGCAGGCGAATCACTTCGTAGCCGCTGCGCTGGGCGCGATTCCATGAGCCGTGTTCGCAGGCGAAGCCATCGCCCTTGAATTCGGCGGGGAACTGCGAGCCCTGGTAGAACATCATCTCGAGCGAAGCGAAGTGCGGGTTCACGATGATGTCGGGAGTGATGACCTTCGACTGCAGTTCGGGATGCTTGCCTACGTGACGCGGATCCTGATGGCCGCCCATGTACCACCAGGGCCAGCCGTAGAAGCCGCCTTCCTGCACGTGAGTGACGTAGTCGGGGACGAGGTTGTTGCCTAGTCCGTCGCGCTCGTTGGTGGAGCACCACAGTTCGCCGGTAATGGGGTTGATGGCCTCGCCCACGCAGTTGCGGATTCCCCACGCGTAAATCTTGACGAACTTGCCTTCCGGCGTGAACTCGAGGACGTCGGCGCGGTGGTATTCCTCGGGGTGGGTGTCGCTGTCGTCGACATTGGAGTGCGAACCGACCGAAGCGAAGAGCTTGCTGCCGTCCTTGGAAAAGACCAGGTCGCGAGTCCAGTGGCCGCCGCCACGCAGACGTCCGCCGCCGGGCAGCTCGGCGAGATCCTCAGCGGCTCCGCGCGCTTTCAGATCGCCATTTTGGTAAGCAAAGCGAACGATGCCGTCAGTGTCGCCGATGTAGACGTACTTGGGATCCGAGCCCGAGCGGATAGAAGGCGATGCCGAAGGGCTGGTGCAGTCCCGAAGCGAAAACGGAGGTCTGCTGCGGCTTGCCGTCGGGGGTAACGCCGCGAAAGACCTTGATTTTGCCGGTCTCGCTTTCCGCCAGGAAGAGGTCGCCATTGGGAGCGACGCGCAGGAGGCGAGGATTATCGAGGCCGGTGGCATAGAGCTCGACCTTGAATCCCTTGGGTGCGACGGGCCAGGCGTTTGCCGGGCGAGGGACCACGCTGGGCCCGTTGTCGACGGACTGGTCGGGTGCGGGAGCGGGCAGATCAGCCACCGTGACGTGGCGGCGGATGCCGGGCGACTCGTGGGCAGCGTCAGTGAAGGCGGCCTGGCCCGTGAGAACGCCGGTCGACGGTGATTGTGGGATTGACGACTTTCTCCCGGCTGATGCAATCAGTGATACCAGGCACAAGATCGTGCAAATCAGAGCTTGCGTTCTGAGGAAGCGAACCATAGGCCCTCTTTCGAATGAAGACGCGGACAAGTTTCTACTGAACAAGATGCGGGAAGGGAGTGGCGGGAGTCTAGAAAAATTGGGAGGGAAATGGAGAAGGCCGCCTGTTCAGCTCCACCCCCAACCCAGGAAGAGGGAACCTATGGCGGCCCTAACAACACAACTCTATAATGCACGACGCAGCCGGGGAAGCCGCGTCAATTATTTAGATGCGTTTTGAGTGGGAGTGGTTGCCGGGGTCATCGAAGAATTTTCACCGTTCGTAATTTGACTGAAGAAAGCCGGGGAGAGGTTGGCGGTGGCGATCACGCGATTGCGTTTCTGCGTGATTTCGGTGGTTTTCAACAGCTCCCGGAGGGCGTTGTTGGCAGCATTGTCGGCGAGTTGGGTGGTGACGCCGCGGGCCAGGGTCACGATGGTGGCCAAGGCAGCGGCCTGGCTGGCGGCCTTGTCCTCGTCGGGTGCGATCTCTTCCACGCGGAGACGGACAGAGTTGGCCAGCGGAAGACCGGGCGTGACGCTGGCAATGATTGTGGAGTCTGCCTGGAGCGGCAGGGAGAGGCCAAACACCTTGATGGAGCCGCTCTCAGAGAAGGGCAGGCCGATCTGGCCAACTCCCCAGGCTACAGAGAGCAGAGGAACCTCGTGATAGTGGCGCGAGAGAAGCGTGGAACCGGCAAAGGGCAGGGCAGCAGTGCGATGCCGGTCGACGATGGAGTGGATCTGCTCGGCCGTCGGGGTGTTGGAGACGGCGAGCATGTCGTAGCCGACCTGGACAACGCGGACGGTGCGATTCTCAGAAGGAACGCTATAGATCGTGTGACCGGCGTAGACCTCGCGGCTGGTGGCATGCGCGTCGAGCCATGTGTTCAGGCGCTTGCCGGTCAGCTTGCCGGTCAGCACCATGGAGTAGGCCACCGGGCCGTTGGGGCCGTTGGGATCGGGCATCCGGTGCAGGGCAATGGCGGCGGAGTCGAGGTCGCGCTCCCAGTCGATACCGGTGGCGTCGACGAATTGCTGGTATTCCGGCACGCGCTGGGGCGGCTTCAGATCCTTGTGCAGAAATGCGCGGATCGGCTTCAGGTTGACGTAGAAGATGCCGTCAGACTCGGGCAGCAGGCGGGCGGCTTCAGGCGGCGCCTTGGAGCGCAAAAAGACCGCGAGAGCCAGCAACAATACCACTCCGGCAACGACCAACAGCGTTCTGCGCGTCCGCTTGTGCATGTGCAAGGGGAGCCTGCAAGAGGTCTCCCTCTACAGGATATCGGACCGGGCCACGAGCTGGCGGCCAACCTGCTTCGTTGGGGCTAGTGATCGGGATGATGACACCGTGAACCTTGTGGTGCCTGTCACACAGATCGTCATTTATGTCTTGAAAGGGCACGACTTCACAGCTTGGTGAAAAACTCAACGAACCGCTGTTTTGTAACAAGGGCCTGGCTTCAGCCAGGCCCGCAAATGCAACAAAATGAGTGTCGGACTTTAGCCCCTGTCCGATGCCGGCTCGGCCCATACGGACTTTTTCACCGAGCTGTTCAGTCGTGCCGAAAACGGCCCAAAATGAACTGGGCTTTAGCCCCTGAGCGAGCCTCTTCTTTAGATTCAAGCCTTTCGCGGGCACCGGTAAATGACCGCATTGGCGGCGGCCTATCCTAGTGCGCCAGGGTGAAGCTATAGACCTTGCTTGCGGTCGGGATGCTGTTGCCAATCGGGGCATCCGAAGGGGGTAGAAAGCCGTACTCGCCTCTATCCACATCTTCACCGAGTTCGATGAGATACACGCGCGGCGCGATTTTCTTGGCGGTAAAGTCCGTCACATCGCGCAGGGCGCCACCGGCATCATGCACAATGCCGCCGTTGGCGGCACGAAAATCGCGGCTGTCGGCGTTCCCATGCAGACGCAGAAGCTGATACTCGCCCGCGGCGCGGCCTTCAGGAACGTAGAGGACAAAGGAGGCCGGCGTTTTGAGAGACAGGGAGCTGTGGTTGCCACCGATGATGCCCGTCATCTCGCCCTTGATAACCCCGGCACTGGCGTAATGCCTGAGTGCGCCGCCGGTTTTGAAGTTCACGACTTCGGCGGGGACCTCCTGCCAGGTGATGCCGTCCTTCCCCAGGTAGTAAACCCCAATGCTGTCGACGCCGTTGGGAAGGGCACGGGGTAGCGGCACCGCTGCGGCCGATGGGCTGTCAGCAGGACTGGGATTTGCAGGCGCGGGCGCGCTCTGTGCCACGCCCGAGGCTTTCAACACCACGGCGGCCATCACTTTGTCGCTGGCGCCCGCCTTCTTCAAGGCGATCAGTCCATTCACCGAGGTGTCGAACTTGCCCGGTGACGAGTTGATGGTGGTGACGATCAGATCCTCCGATAGCCCGGCCTTCACGAGCTTGACGACGGATTCGTTGTTCAATGATTCCTGAGCAGAGCCAGCAGCGCAAAACAGCAGCAGCGCGAAGGTCAAAATACCGTTACGCATGAAAACACCTCGTCGGATCGCGACGCAGATCATATGTGGGGACAATCGAATGATCCCGCGACAGGGCAGTCGGTAGCAAGCGGATTCATCCGGGCAATGTGACGACCGGTGTATACGGAGAAAACAGCCGCGCAGTCGAAACTGCGCCGCGTCTAGCCGTCTATTTTCCCTTTTCGATGTACTCTTTCAAATGTTTCGCGCAGGCTTCAGCGACAGATTGCTGTCCACGAGCACCAAATGTCCCAAAGACCAAGGCTCCATGGCTATTTTTGTGGACCTCGTACGCCCAAATCACATCTTTCGACTTGGCATCTATCAGCATGATGCTTGCTTCGAGTCCTCGAGTAGAACTAGCAGCGGCACCGTAACCGGCACTTCCACCCGCTCTGTTCCACGTTGCTGCCCCACCGGAGCCGTAGACGAATCCTTGCCATTCGGTATTGGTTGAGACTACAAAATATTGCGCAGAGGACTTTTCGAGCGTGAGCGTGACAGGCACTTTCTTTTCGCGGACCGCCGCAGCGAAGTAAGTTTCGAATCCGCCCATAGGAGCTATCACGACACGAGCTCCAGGAGCGATCCGGGCTGAACCCGACGAGGTTCCTGCATCCGAAGGCTCGGTCGGTGTTGTGGGAGATGGACCCGCTCCAGCTGTCGGGGAGTCATTAGCGCTTTGCTTGATAGAACCTTGGTCGGCGGCGGGAGATGCAACTGCAGGCATCGCGGCCGAAGTCTTAAGGAGAATTGCTGAAACCACCTTGTCGCTGACGCCTCCGGCTTTCAGTGAAATGAGCCCCTCCGCAGAGGTGTCAAAGTGGCCTTGAGACGCACTGATTGTTGTGACAATCAGGTCATCAGAGAGGCCAGCCTTCGCCATTTTGATCAATGAGTCATTTGTAAATACCGCCTGCGCAAGGAGCACAGGAGATAACGACAGTAGCAGGACAAAAAGCACATTTCTGCGCATGGAGAATCCTCAGTGCCATCTCACGGCAAAAACAAATTGATTTGGAATGGCAACCCAATGATCCTCTCAATGTGGCTTGTAATCAAGCTACGCTCTTGAAGGCCATATTACTTAATAGCTATTTATGCAAGAACTGGTCCGCACCTGATCCATATCGCGGGTCTTTGAGGTTTCTTGCTGATTACGGCATTTATGGCGGTCGGTTTTGCGTTCGCCGGAGAGGATTCGCCTGCCTGTTTTGGACTCTCAGAAAAGCGCGCTAAACTAGGTCAAGCGGCGGTTTGCTCCGCTGTTTCCGGTGTGCTAACCTTAGAAACTGTGCCGTGTTATGCGCGGAGCAGGAGTGTGTCCGCGGATTTCCCGGTGTTTCCCGGCAATGTCTTTGTGGTGGTTCGGGCTGGCGTAGCTCAGCTGGTAGAGCATCTGATTTGTAATCAGAGGGTCGGGGGTTCAAATCCCTTCGCCAGCTCCACTTAGAGACAGACCCGGGTGACGGGCGGCAGCAAGTTTTAGGACCGGCGATGGATTGTAAGTGCCGGACCTGTCCTCTGCGGTGATCCCACTGAGGTGCATGCTCCGACAAGCCGGAGGTCTCTCCGGTAAGGTCGTGATGCGCGGAAGCGGGATAGCGACGGAGGAAAATGCAGGATCCCTGCGAACAGGTTTATGTTGGTGGGGCAGTTGGGCACAGGTGGCCGAGCGGTTAATGGCAGCAGACTGTAAATCTGCCACTCATTCGAGTTACGGAGGTTCGAATCCTCCCCTGTGCACCACGATTTGAGGTAGTGGAAATGCGCGAAGAACCGGGTGCGGCGGTCGACGCAGGTTCAGGGCGCGAAGGTTTGAAGCGGTCCGGCCTGACGCTTGGACCGGAAGTATCGGAGTGGCGCTGGTTCTGTACGCGGTTCTGGCAGTGCTGAGTTGGTTTACCCTTGATGGAAAGATTCCAATCGGGGGAAGGTTGGTGGAGTTGAGGCTGGTTCCACTTGTCATCATCGGTGGGCTGGCGTTGCGCACCGTGGTGGCGATGAAGGCGGAGAAGATCCGCCGCGAAGGGGACAAGAGTAGCAGTTGCGATGCCCGGTGAGTTCGTTGTAGGGCTGATGTAGCTCAGTTGGTAGAGCACTCCCTTGGTAAGGGAGAGGTCACCAGTTCAATCCTGGTCATCAGCTCCAGAAATTCAGTGGCAGTGCTCAGTTCGTAGTTCTAGTTTGCCGGGTGCTGTGGTTAGCGAGAAGGCGAGTCGCCAATCGAGGCACAAGAACAACTGATGAACTGAGAACTGAGAACTGACAACTGTTTTTCAGGCGGGAGTAACTCAGTGGTAGAGTCACAGCCTTCCAAGCTGTTGGTCGCGGGTTCGAGTCCCGTCTCCCGCTCCAGTTAAGGAATAGAGGACAGAGAGCAGAGAAATGTTCGAGCAGGCAGCGATTGCGGTTCAGGACGAGAAGAAGTACGCGGAGCTTCATACGCTGATCGACGCGGCGTTCAAGGCGAGCGACGTGGAGGTTTTTCTGAATCGCGTGATTCGCTACAAGCTGCGGATTCGCGATTTCGAGAGTGTTCTCAATCGCGGATTGCTGGGCAAGGAAGCGATCGCGCTGTACAAGGCGCTGCCGGTTTCGGATCAGGGTTTGACCCGCGAGCGTTATCTGCGGCTGGTGGAGCAGGTGCCGGCAGATCTGCGGCAAAGGTATTTGAAGGCGTACGCGTATTACTGAGATAGCAGTGAGCTATTCAGCACATCGAGTTTATCAGGTTGATCAGTTGATGCGACAGGAACTGAAGACTGAGAACTGAACACTGACAGACTGTTTGAGGCTGGAGCCGGAACGGCCGGCGCCCGTTGGGCTGAACGGCATAGAGCTGCGAAGGGAATCGAGACATGGCGAAGGAAAAATTTGATCGTTCGAAGCCGCATGTGAACGTGGGAACGATTGGGCACATCGATCACGGCAAGACGACGTTGACGGCGGCGATCACGAAGGTATTGCAGAAGCACAACCCGAAGAACACGTTCCGTTCGTTTGACTCGATCGACAACGCGCCGGAAGAGCGGGAGCGCGGCATCACGATCGCGACGGCGCACGTGGAGTACGAGACGGCCGAACCGGCACTATGCGCACGTGGACTGCCCCGGCCACGCCGACTACATCAAGAACATGATCACCGGCGCGGCGCAGATGGACGGCGCGATTCTGGTAGTCGCGGCGACCGACGGTCCGATGCCGCAGACCAAGGAGCACGTTCTGCTGGCCCGCCAGGTGGGCGTGCCCTGCATCGTGGTGTTCCTGAACAAGTGCGACGCGGTCGAAGACGAAGAGCTGACCGACCTGGTCGAGATGGAAGTGCGCGAGCTGCTGTCGAAGTACCAGTTCCCGGGCGACGACGTTCCGGTGATTCGCGGCTCGGCGCTGGGCGCGTTGAACGGCGAAGCGCAAGTGGGAAGCCAAGATCGACGAGCTGATGGAGGCGGTGGACAAGTACGTTCCGCAGCCGGAGCGCGCCGATCGACCTGCCCTTCCTGATGCCGATCGAAGATATCTTCTCGATCTCCGGACGCGGCACGGTGGTGACGGGCCGTATCGAGCGCGGCAAGGTGAAGGTGGGCGAGGATGTCGAGATTGTCGGCTTCCGCGAGACGCGCAAGTCGGTTTGCACGGGCGTGGAAATGTTCAAGAAGCAGCTGGACGAAGGCCTGGCGGGCGACAACGCCGGCATCCTGCTGCGCGGCATTCCCAAGGAAGATGTGGAGCGCGGCATGGTTCTGGCCAAGCCGGGATCGATCACGCCGCACACCAAGTTCAAGGGCGACGTTTACGTGCTGAGCAAGGAAGAAGGCGGCCGTCATACGCCGTTCTTCAAGGGCTACCGTCCGCAGTTCTACTTCCGCACGACGGACGTGACGGGAGTGGCGGAGTTGCCCGAGGGCACGGAGATGGTGATGCCGGGCGACAACGTGGAGCTGGTGATTGAACTGATTACGCCGGTGGCCATGGAAAAGGGCCTGCGGTTTGCCATCCGCGAAGGCGGACGCACGGTAGGCGCAGGCACGATCAGCGGAGATTATTAAGTAACAGTTCAGAGTTCGAGTCAGTCGAACAGAACGCGCGAACGATGGGCAGCGAAGAAGAACTTGTGAACTTAGAACTGCGAACTGAGAACTGGAGAGGATTTGAAATGCGGGAAATTGTGACATTGCAGTGCACTGAGTGCAAGGAGCGGAACTACTCGACGACGAAGAACAAGAAGACGACCACGGGCCGTCTCGAGTTCAAGAAGTTCTGTAACCGCTGCCGCAAGCACCAGCCGCACAAGGAAACGAAGTAACGAAGACAGTGATCAGTGATCAGGGTTCAGTGATCAGTTGAGATGGCCGGCGAAAGTCGCAGGCTTGATCAGCATGAGAAACTGATCACTGATCACTGAACACTGACGCACTGCTTTTAGGGGCGTAAGCTCAACGGTTAAACTGTCGGTCTCCAAAACCGAACTTGGGGGTTCGAATCCCTCCGCCCCTGCCAGATTCGGAAAGTGCGCTCAGGCAAGACGCCGGGTGCGAACGCAAGACCGAGATGTCTCACTACGGTTTTGCTAGAAGGATTGGAAGTATGGCAACAAATCAGCAATCGAAAAGGGCGACGACCGTTCCGCCAAGCGGCAGGAGCCGAACGCGCTGTCGAACTTCTCGGGCGGCGCGATGGGCACGTGGAGCAACTTCACCCGCTTTCTGAGCGATGTGCGCGCGGAGATGAGAAGGTTGTCACGCCGACGCGGAAAGAAGTGCAGGCCACCACTTCGGTGGTGATCGTCACGGTGTTCATCTTCGGGTTTTTCTTCTGGGTGGTGGACTGCATTTTCAGCAGGGCCCTTCAGGCGGTACTTACACAAGCTGGGCGGGCGCAATAAGACGTGCAGCATGCGAATCGAGACAGGAATGGCAGAAGAACTGGAACAACCCGCCGAGCAGCCGCCAGCGCCGGAGCGCAACGAGCTCTTCAAGTGGTACATCCTGCACGCCTACTCGGGCTTTGAGCGCAAGGTGCGCGAGTCGATCGAGAGCCGCGTGCAGGCCTTCGGACTGCAGGACAAGGTGGGCCGCGTGATGATTCCCACCGAGCCGGTGACCGAGATCATCAACGGCAAGAAGCGCACCGTGGAGCGCGTCTTTCTGCCCGGCTATGTGCTGGTGGAGATGGATCTCGACAACAACCTGTGGCACGTGTTGAAAGACACGCCCAAGGTGACGGGCTTTCTGGGCACGGGCGACAAGCCGGTGGCGCTCTGGAGGAAGAAGTGAGTTCGATCCTCTTCCGCTCCGAGACGGCGAAAGAAAAGCCGCGGATGAAGATCAAGTTTGAGAAGAACGAGCAGGTCCGCATTACCGACGGACCCTTTGCCAACTTCAACGGCGTGGTGGACGAGATCAACGAAGATCGCGAGACGCTGAAGGTCATGGTGACCATCTTCGGACGCTCCACCCCGGTCGAACTGGAGTTCGGCAAAGTCGAAAAGATTGAGTAGTTGCAGCTTCTAGCTATTAGCTTTTAGCTTCTAGCCGGTCGTGCCACCTAGCGGGCGCCGGTTAGAAGGCGAACGCTAGAGCTGCAACACCAAAATTCGCAATGAAGAACAGATCAGCTAGAAGCTAGCGGCTAGGAGCTAGGAGCTGGTTTCCGAAGGAACACTAATGGCACCTCCGAAGAAAGTAACCGCATAGGTCAAGCTGCAGATTGAAGCCGGCAAGGCCACGCCTGCGCCTCCCGTCGGTCCCGCGCTGGGCCAGGCGCAGGTCAACATCATGGAGTTCTGCAAGCAGTTCAACGCGCGCACGCAGAACAAGGAGATGGCCGGGCTGATCATTCCGGTTGTCATCACGGTTTATGCCGACCGCAGCTTCACCTTCATCACCAAGACGCCGCCCGCGGCTGTCCTGCTGAAGAAGGCCGCCGGCCTCGCCAAGGGCTCCGGCACGCCGAACAAGGACAAGGTGGGCAAGGTGACCGAGAAGCAGGTGCGCGAGATCGCCACGCAGAAGATGCCCGACCTGAACGCCGCCTCGGTCGATGCGGCCATCAAGAGCATCAAGGGCACCGCCCGCTCCATGGGCATTGAAGTCGTAGGGTAAGTCCGGACTGGCTTACTCTGCCGCAAATGGAAAGGCCCTCCCGATCGGGGAGGGCCTTTCTGCGTTAGCGATCAGGACTGCACCGTCTGGAGTCGCGAACCGGATCGCTACTTCGGCGGAGCAGGGGTGAAGATCTCGCGCCGGCCGGGTTCGGGTTTCGGTTTGGGTTTCGGCGCCTTCTTGGCTTCTTTTTTACCTTTGTCTTTGCTTCCCATGAGTGAAAGCATGACACAAATGCCGCGCAGGGAAAAGAGCAAATAGTGCCGCCCTTCGAGCGGCACTCTATGCGGCCAAACCCGGGCATGTCGCTCGAGCATGTCAGATGCCTGGCGCGAGTCGTAGCTTCGTTCTGCTCTCTTCTCCTGCGGTGCAGCTGCCGCTGCCAGGTGATCGTGGTTCAGAATCGCGTTGAAAACCAGCGCATAGTCGCCGATGGTCTCGCCGCGATAGATGGGGTTGTTGCCGAAGAGCAGCACGCTGCCCTGGCCGAGATGCGCGTTGACCACCACGGCATGTTCGGCGATGGAGCCGCCCTTGTCGAGCAGGCCGTCGAGCAGCAGGTCCTTGTTGCCGGAGAAGCGCAGAATCACCTCCGGGCGCAGCTGCTCAGGGATGACGGAGAAGTTGTTGCGCGTCTGTTCTTCGTTCAGCTTCCTCGCCTGCCATGGCTGCTGTCTTTTCGAGCGGCTCGGCTTCGACGACTTTGCGGCCCAGCGGCTCGTCGTTCTCTTCGAGGCTGCCGCGGCCGGTGGGGCGTTCGGCATAGGGGTCCATCAGCATGCGGCCGCCGGCGCGGCCGAGCGTGTTGCTGATGTTGAAGGCCATGCCGTTGGCGCTGATGACGGGCAGGTTCGCCCCATAGCCGAAGGCGATCGGGATTGTCTTTCGCGACGAAGACGGTGTTGAGCACAGTGCCGACGACGCGCGCATCGCCGTGCGGCGCGACGCTGACGCCGGGAGCGAGGCCGGTGTCGATGGCGAACTGCGCGGTGTCTTCGCAGGTGATGAGCAGACCGCCCTGCTCGACGAATTTCCTCAGGTGCTCGAGGCCGTCGTAGCCAAGGCCCGGGCGCATGTCGTCGGTGGAGTCGATGCGGCCTCGAGGTTCGGCGTCAGGTCCGACTTCTTCCACGGCATCGCGTTGTTCCACATCGGCAGGCCGTTGATGATGTCGAGCGACGAGGAGCGGCCGACGGGCGCGAAGATGATGACGTCGTACTTCGAGCGCAGATCGTCCTGCTTTGCGACGGTCTGCGTGCTGATGTAGTCGAAGGGGATGCCGGCGGTGTCGAAGGCGTAGCGCCACCAGCCCTCGGTTTGCGTCGCAAGCCAGGTGTGCATGAAGGCGATGCGGGGCGCGGCAACGTCGTGCATGGCGACGGAAGGCGCGGCGCTGAGTTTTGTGCCGTCGAGCGCGAGATCGTGCAGCGCGCCCGCGAGTCTTGTCATCGGCGCCGCTGATGAGGAGCGAGCCGGCGGCGAAGTGCTTGCCGTCAGCATCGAACGGCTTTTCGGCGGCCTGGATCTTCGCGTCCTTCAGCTTGTAGACGAGCGAGAGCAGCGAGATCTGGCCGGTGTTGTTGACGGCGACGACGGAGCCCGCTGCCATCGAGTCTTGCCGGCCAGCGCGGCGGGATCGTCGACGGGCTTCATGGCGGCCTTGAGGATCGCAGGCATCGGTGACGCGCACGACCTTCACATTGAAGAGGTGCGGTGAACGACCAGCCGGTGTCGTCGTAGGGATGCTTCTGCGGATCGTCGGGCGCCCAGAACTGGCGATCGAGCAGGGCATCGGCGATGCGCGAGTAGGGCTGATCCATGCGGATGACGATGCTGCCCGCGGGAAAGGTCTCCTGCTTCGGCTTGTCGCCGCGCTTTTCGCCCGGCGACATCCGCAGTAGTCTGCGTCGGAGAGTTGCTGGATTTCGACGTGCTGCCGCTTGAGGACCTTCAGCAATTCGACTTCGCGATTCGTGGCTGCGGCGTCGGGCGGAATGACGTAAGCCGCCGGGCCTTCGAGGGTCGGCTTCTGAATGGAGCGCTTGCTCTTGGTGTAGTAGTTCTCGAGGAAGTGATGCGTGTGCTGCGCGAAGTAGGAGATGGTGGAGAGCAGCGCACTCTGTTCGTAGTTGTTGTTGTCGCGCTGCGACCAGGTGACGATGGGGAGCGGCGGATTCTGCCGGTACCAGGTGCGCGAATACTCTTCGGGCGTGAGGATGCGCTTCTCGGTATCGGCGCCGCCGTTGCCGAAGGTCTCGTAGAGGCGGCTGATGCCGTTGTGCATGGCGGCGAGGAACATCAGGTAGCCGGGGCTCCACGTGTCGAAGTCGCCGTGGGTGAAGACGCCGGGCATGCCGAAGCTCTGCATCTGCGCGACGTTGTTCCAGCCAAGTTCGGCCCACTCGTCGGCCAGCAGCGGATCGACCCAGGCGTTGTACGGCCCGTCGCCGACGGTGTTGTCGTAGAGGAAGGGAACGGATTCGTGCAGATCGTGCAGCACCTGCGCGTGCCAGTCGAGGTAGGTGTCGAGCACGTTGCGGGTCAGGTCCAGCGTCATGCCCATGGCGTCGCGGTTGTTGTCGTGCGCGACGTAGTGGCCCCAGTAGAGAAGGTGCGGCCACTGCTCGTTGGGATGGGCCTTGTGCCAGTGGTAGATGTCGACCATGCGGTCGCGGCCATCGACTTCGACCACCGGCGTGATGAGCACGATCATGTGCGAGCGGATGTACTTGATGTAGGGCGAGTCGTCGACGGCGAGTCGATAAGCCAGCTCCATCAGCGCGGTGGGCGCGCCGGTTTCCACGGAGTGGATGGTGCCGGTGATGTAGTAGACCGGGTAGGACTGGTCGATGAGCGCGCGCGCCTTGGCGTCGTCGAAGTTGATGGTGCGCGGATCGCCGAGTTGGGCGAGACGCTGCTTGTTTGCGTCGGCGTTCTTCAGCAGGTCGGCATCGGCGATGGCGACGGCGATCATCTCGCGGCCTTCTTCGGTGTGGCCGATGGTGACGACCTTCACGCGCGGGCTGGCGGCCGCGAGCATGCGGAAGTACTTGTAGACGTCCTCGGCGTAGGGCAGCATGTCGGGCGCGCCGGAGACGTCGCCGAGCACCTTGGCAGGCGTGGGCACGGTCTTCGAAGCCGGCAGGTAATCCACCAGCGGCGAAGTGAACGACGGATCGGTGGTGTATTTGTGGATGTGGTCGGTGTATTCCTGATCGACGGGCTGTTGCGGATCACGGGCGAAGTTGGTGTTCAGTGCCTGTGGGTGAAGTGATGCGGCTGCCACAAAAATACAAAAGGAAGAAACCAAAGCCAACCGGACTTGTCTCATAGACCTCTCTCAAGGAAGTTTTCTGCACACAACGGGGTACGAGCGAGAGATCGAGAGACCTCGTTCATCCGTGGGTGGCAGAGGAGCGGCAGTGTCTTCGGCGGGCTTTCGATTGGGAAGAAAGTTGAAAAGCGAAGGAGCCCGTCCGGGCATTGCCGGTTGGAAAAACTATACGGTATCGGGTTCGATTTCAGAAATGGTGAGCGACCATCTCGGGCCAGCCGGGGATCTTCGGCTCAAAGCAGAAGGCAGATGATCGTTGATCATCTGCCTCCATTGATTGAGACGTCTTTTGGTTTGCCGACGTTATTCGCTTCGCGCGCTCGCCGCGCCGGTCACCAGCACCCGTTGCGGCGCATCAACCTTGGCGGACGGAACCTTGAGGTCGATTTTCATTGATGCGATTTCCGGCTTTCCGTTCGACGGTGCTGTGAAGTTGAGCTCATATTGATGGTTCAGCCGGCGGCGCAGGTCCTGAAAGTAGGGCTGCAACGTAACAGGATTGCCGAGACCTTGCCAGTAGCTATTGCCTCCAGTGGCCTGCGTTACGAGTAGCAGCAGATTTTGACCAGCGTTGGTCTCGTACCCTCCGCTATTGAAACGGCCCATGTCTTTCCAGTAGATGGAATAGACGATCAAGCCGGCGCGAACGGAATCGTTAATGGCAGTGTTGACGTACGGATCGTCAGGATCGAAACGACGCTCGTAGTTGTCAACTCCATCGGTAATCATCAGGACCGCGCGACGGGCCGTGCGGTCATGCGATGGCCAGTTTTTGGCAAGATCGGAGAGGCAGAAGTACGGGCTGGCATTGGATCCTGGGAATCCTGCGGTCAGATGGAGCCCCTTAAGAACATCAGCTGCATTGGACGAAAGCTGACTGCTGAAGGCGGCGCGACCGCTGTCCATGTAAGCGATCGCCATCCTCGTGTTGGGCGGCATCTCCTTGACGAAGGCCTCGACTTCGCTGAATTGCGTTCCCAGGCTGGTGCGAGCTCCGCCGTCGATCAAAAGAACAAGTTCCACTGGACTGTTTGATTCCTGCAGTGGCGTGAAATTGGTAACAGTCGACTCCTTGCCATTGACTTTCAATTTCGGCTGTGGTGGCAGCTCGTTAACCGTACCGTTGGCCTGCGATGGCAGAATGGTGACCACGGCACGTCCTTGTCCTTGCTGATCGTTTTTTTGCGCAAAAGACGGGGAAGCCGCCAGCACTGATCCGGCGGTAAGTGCAATCGCTAATCCTATTTTTTTCATTTATCTACCCCCTTCGAGAGAGCCCACTACCGCCAACCTCGCGTTCTCGTGTGTCGCTCACTTGTTTAGATGCCCTTTCGCAGCATTTGTTGCGATGCCTGACGTAAGTCGTCTGGCCAGAGCAAGTTAACTTTTCCGGCATCGGACGAACCCAGGGGTTTGCATTTCATGTGCCACTCCGCTATCATTCATAGATGTGCCCGGGGAAATCTCTGGGCCGTCAATAACACCACGGCATTTGGACCTGTTCGAGAGCGGCAAGCGCCGAGTTTTCAGGCGGCAAGCCTCCAGGTTCCCCGAAAAAGGGGCTGGCAATTGCGGTGGGAGACGAGGATCTGATGGCTAAAACCAGCAAGAATATTGCGAAGGCGCGTGCGGCTGTGACCAAGCCCGCGTATCCGCTGACCGAAGCGGTTACCCTGCTCAAGGAAGTCAAGTACGCCAAGTTCGACGAGACCGTCGACCTGACCATGCGTCTGGGTGTCGACACCCGGCATGCCGACCAGATGGTGCGCGGAACCGTAGTTCTGCCGCACGGACTGGGCAAGACCAAGACTGTTGCCGTGATCGCTTCCGGCGACCGCCAGAAGGAAGCGCAGGAAGCCGGCGCCGACTTTGTGGGTGGCGAAGAGATGGTCGAGAAGATTCAGAAAGAGAATTGGACCGCATTCGATGCGCTGATCGCGACGCCCGACATGATGAAGGTGGTAGGTCGTCTGGGCAAGGTGCTCGGCCCGAAAGGCCTGATGCCGAACCCGAAGACGGGAACCGTGACCCAGGATGTGGCTGCGGCAGTGAAAGAGATCAAGGCCGGTAAAGTGGAATTTCGCGCCGACAAGACCAGCCTGGTGCACGTGCCGGTAGGCAAGCTGAGCTTTGCGCCTGAGAAGCTGGTGGAAAACGCGACGACGGTGATTACGTCGATCGTGCGTGCCAAGCCTTCGGCGGCCAAGGGCAAGTACATCAAGAGCGTCACGCTGAGCTCGACGATGGGCCCCGGGGTTCCGCTGGATTCGGCAGTGGCGGATGCGGCCGGCAAGCACTAAAGGCAGTTGTCAGTTGACAGTTGTCAGCCAGGGCTTGCGAGCCCAGGGCGAAAAAGAAGCCCACTGTGGGCAAGATTGGAAGCAGCAGCAGGATTCAGAGTCGGGCAGGTTTTGCGGTACTGAAAACTGAGAACTGATAACTGAAAACTGTCTGAGCGGAGCGAAGACATGGCAATTTCGAAGGCAAAGAAGACGGAGAAGGTCCAGCAGCTGGCGAAAGAGCTGGAGACCTCGACCACCGCAATTATCGGCACGTTCAGCAAGCTGACGGTTGCCAAGGACTACGAGCTGCGCAAGGTCATCCGCGAAGCGGGTGGCAAGTATCGCGTGGTGAAGAACAAGCTGGCGGCCGTTTCGAGCGAGGGTAGCTCGATCGCTCCGGCACTGAAGGGCCTGAAGGGCGTGAACTCGGTTGCGTTTACCTCGGGCGACCCGGTGGCGCTGGCCAAGGTTTTCGCAAAGTGGGCCGGCGAGAATGCGGAGTTCCAGTTCAAGCTGGGCATCGTTGACGGCAAGCTGCTGAACGTGGAAGAGGTCAAGGCGCTGGCGACGATGCCGGGCAAGGAAGAGATCTTTGCCAAGCTGCTGTTCCTCATCAACGCTCCGGCGCAGCGGCTGGTTACGGTGATGAACGCGACGGGACGCGACCTGGCGGTTGTGATCAACCAGGGCGTGGAAAAAGAAAAGTTCGCAGGCGGCGTAGAGCCGCTGGTTTTCAGCCTCCAGTTCTCAGTTTTCGGTTTCTGAAGACTGACAACTGAGAACTGAGAACTGTTTTCAAGAGTTTTGGCAGTAAAGCAGGCGGGAAGTGCGCGGGTCTGGCGCATCGGAAACTTCCCGTTTGGGTTTGCGGCCGGGAATATCAATTATCAAACGGATTTGAATGGAGAAAAGACATGGCGGATCTCGCACAGTTGGAAGAACAGATTGTTAGCCTGAGCCTGCTCGAAGCAGCGTCCCTGGTGAAGAAGCTTGAAGAGCGCCTTGGCGTTTCGGCAGCAGCGGCGGCCCCGGTTGCGGTTGCCGGCGGCGGCGGCGCGGCAGCGGCTCCGGCGGCCGAGGAGAAGACCGAATTCCAGGTCATCCTCAAGGATGCCGGCGCGAACAAGATCAACACCATTAAGGCTGTCCGCGAGGTTACCTCGCTCGGCCTGAAGGAAGCCAAGGACCTGGTCGATGGCGCCCCCAAGGCGCTGAAGGAAAGCGCGACCAAGGACGAGGCTGAGGCGATCAAGAAGAAGTTCGAAGGCGTCGCAACCGTCGAAATCAAGTAATTCGGTACGTGACTTGCAAGACGAGCCGGGACGCGCTACGATAAACGTTGCGCGTCTTTTCGGCCCAATCCTGGTTTTTCCGCGGTTTGGGCGAAAACCACACATGGCGCGTCTTGATAAAGAGTCAAAGGGCACACAATGTTCGCCATCCTCGGCTGGGCCAAGCAGCCATGGGACGAGCATCAACGTGAAGTTAAGTGCTCTCGTGTCAGCGGGATAGGCGGGTTTCCCGGTGACGGATGTCGATTGGCAGGCGGCGGGCAGCAAAGCGAGCTTTGGGATCGGCGATAGCAGTGCAACAAAAATCGGATGGGAGCACAGGCAATAAGCCGCGCTCGTGAGGAATTGCGTCCTCGCGGGCTTTTGTGTCTCTATCATGGCAGATTAGGCTTCCAGGCAAATCTACCATGCGTTTGCAGGCATTCGGGGCCGGGGTTTTCCGGCAAATCTGCATCCGATTGTGCGCAGCTAGGGCAATTCCAGAGTTGGTTGTGCGCTTGAATGATTTTGGAGATCGCCGCTCCATGATGTTGCGTCGATTTGAGGACGTTGATTTCGTGGAGCAGCACCTCTGGAATTGCTTCTAGCGCAATACCCTGAAGTGCGACAACGCCTGTGGCGCGATTTTAATGGCGCCTCAATCAAGTAAACACGCTTGGCGCGGGGATTCCGGAGCTTCGGCAGATCGAGGCTTTGCCGGACGTTTCGGACGGGATTGGCAACTCGCAGTGGGCCAGTCTGAATCATCGGTTTTCTTACGTAAACTGCCGGCGCCTCGAGACTCGGGTGCCGGCCTGGCGCAAACCCTGAATGGGATCAGCGCTGGTGTGACGAGGCTCAGGAGTGATGCATGCCTAACGAGAAGCGCGCGATTCGCAGCCGGCTCGATTTTTCCAAGATTCCTACCGCAACCCAGATTCCCAACCTGATCGAAGTGCAGCGCCGCTCCTACGAGCGTTTTCTGCAGATGGATAAGCTGCCCAACGAGCGGGATGACTCGGGGCTGCAGTCGGTGTTTGTTTCTGTTTTCCCCATTACCGACTTCCGCGGCATCTCGCAGCTTGATTTCGTCGACTACTCCATCGGCAACTGGGAGTGCAAGTGCGGCCACCTCAAGGGTCTTCACCACCTGCGTACCGCCTGCACGCATTGCGGCGCCATGGTGATCACCGATCCGTTCCTTCCGGGCGATGTGCTCTGCCACAAGTGCGGAACCTACAACAAGAACGTTCCCGACTTCTGCAACAAGTGCGGCGACCCCGTCGGCCTGCAGCTGAAGTATGACCAGCAGGAGTGCGAAGAGCGCGGCATGACGTTCTCTGCTCCGCTGAAGGTGACGGTCCGCCTGACCATTTACGACAAGGATGCGGAGACCGGCAACAAGACCATTCGCGATATCAAGGAGCAGGAAGTCTTCTTCGGCGACATTCCCTTGATGACGCCGAACGGCACGTTCATCGTGAACGGCACGGAGCGCGTGATCGTCTCGCAGTTGCACCGTTCGCCTGGTGTGTTCTTTGAGACGGCGAATAATCGCACCTACTTCCTGGGCAAGATCATTCCCTATCGCGGATCGTGGGTGGAGTTCGAGTACGACCAGAAGAACACGCTCTACGTCCGCATCGACCGCAAGCGCAAGTTCCTGGGAACCATCTTCCTGCGCGCCCTTGGCCTGCGCTCGGATGAGGAGATTCTCAAGACCTTCTACACCATCGATCGCATTCACATCGCCGATGGCAAGCTGCATTGGGCGGTTCCCGCCGATCCCAAGGCGTCCACGCACCTGCTGGGCGCGAAGCCGGCGCACGCCGTCCTGCACAAGGGCGAAGAGATTGCGCACTCCGGCCGCAAGATTACGGCGAACACGCTGAAGGCGATTCGCGCAGCGAACATCGAGAAGATCGAGGTTGAATCCGCTGAACTTGATGGCGCAATTACGGCTGCCGACATTGTCGATCTGAATACCGGCGAAGTGATTGTCGAAGCCAACGTGGAGCTGACCGCCGATCGCCTGCACAAGGTGATGGCGAGCGGCGCGACGAGCTTCGAGCTCTTCTTCCCCGAGCGCGACGACGTGGGCAACATCATCACCAACACGCTGAAGCGCGACTCGGTGCACAAGCCGGAAGAGGCGCTGATCGAGATCTACCGCAAGCTGCGCCCAGGCGATCCGCCGACGCTCGATACCGCGACTGCACTCTTCGAAGGCATGTTCTTCGATCCGCGCAAGTACGACTTCTCGCGCGTGGGCCGTCTCAAGTTCAATATCAAGCTCTACGAGAACCAGGACGCTACCCAGCTCGACCATCGCACTCTGACGCCGGAAGATTTCTACGGAACCATCCGCTACCTGCTGAAGCTGCGCAAGAACATCGGCATGGTCGACGACATCGATCACCTCGGCAACCGCCGCGTGCGCGCGGTCGGCGAGTTGATGGAGAACCAGTTCCGCATCGGGCTCGTCCGCATGGAGCGCGCCATCAAGGAAAAGATGAGCGTGTATCAGGAGCTTTCGACGGCGATGCCGCACGACCTGATCAACGCCAAGCCGGTGATGGCAGCGATCCGCGAGTTCTTCGGTTCGTCGCAGCTTTCGCAGTTCATGGACCAGACCAATCCGCTCTCCGAGATCACGCACAAGCGGCGTCTCTCGGCTCTTGGACCGGGCGGTTTGTCGCGTGAGCGCGCAGGATTCGAAGTCCGCGACGTGCACCCGACGCACTACGGCCGTATCTGCCCGATTGAAACGCCGGAAGGTCCGAACATCGGCCTGATCAGCTCGCTGAGCTGCTTTGCGCGCATCAACGAGTACGGATTTATCGAGTCGCCTTACCGCAAGGTGAAGGACTCACGCATCCTCGACTACGTTGAAATCGTCAACGCGGGCGAAAGCGGACTGCGCGTGGGCGACCACATCGAGAAGGAAGAGGCGATCAAGCTGAATGCTTCGCTGAAGAAGGCGAGCAAGCGGCAGATTGACTACATTCCGTTCAGCTTCTATCTGTCGGCGTGGGAAGAAGACAAGCACACCATCGCCCAGGCCAACATTGAGTTCAACGCCGAAGGGCAGATCACCGAAGACCTGGTCAATGCGCGCCGGCAGGGCAACTTCGTGCTGGTGAATCGCACGCGACGTCGACTACATCGATGTCTCGCCGAAGCAACTTGTTTCAGTGGCCGCGTCGCTCGTGCCGTTCCTTGAACACGACGACGCGAACCGCGCACTGATGGGCGCAAACATGCAGCGCCAGTCCGTTCCTCTGCTGGTGGCCGAGGCTCCGCTGGTGGGAACCGGCATGGAAGGCGTTACGGCACGCGACTCAGGCGCTGTGATTTTGGCCAAGCGCAACGGCATTGTGGATTCGGTCGACTCCGAGCGCATCATCGTGCGCGTCGAAGGCGAACACCATCCCACGCAGCTGTCGCGTGAAGTTGGTTCGGACATCTACACGCTGATCAAGTTCAAGCGCTCGAACCAGAACACCTGCATCAACCAGAAGCCGGTTGTGCGCGAGGGTGAGCGGGTCATCAAGGGCCAGGTCATCGCTGACGGTCCTTGCACCGAGCAGGGCGAGTTGGCGCTGGGACGTAACGTGCTGGTGGCCTTCATGCCGTGGCGCGGTTACAACTTCGAGGACGCGATCCTGATCAGCGAAAAGCTGGTGCGCGAGGATTACTACACCTCGGTGCACATTGAGGAATTCGAGATCGAAGCTCGCGACACGAAGCTTGGACCCGAAGAAATCACGCGCGACATTCCCAACGTCTCTGAGCATGCGCTGCGCGACCTGGACGAGAGCGGAGTTATCCGCATCGGCGCCCAGATCGGCCACGGCGACATCCTGGTCGGCAAGGTAACGCCGAAGGGCGAAACTCAGCTGACTCCGGAAGAGAAGCTGCTGCGCGCCATCTTCGGCGAAAAGGCCGGCGATGTTCGTGATGCTTCGCTCACCTGCCCTCCGGGTATCGAAGGCACGGTGGTCGACGTCCGCATCTTCTCGCGCAAGGGACAGGAGAAGGACGAGCGCGCCAAGCAGATCGAAGCTGAGTATGTTGCCAAGCTCGAAAAGAACCTCGGCGACGAAATCCGCATTTTGACGGACGAGCGCCTGAAGCGCCTGGAAGGAATTCTGGGCGGCAAGGAAGTGCTGGCCGACCTGCACGACGAGCGGACCAACAAGCGCCTCATGACCAAGGGCGCCTTCTTGGACCGCGAAACGATTGAGCGCATCTCGACCAAGAACCTCAAGCGTATCCGCTACAACGACAAGGATCCCCGCGTCAACGAGCAGATCGATGAGATCGAAGAGATGACCTCGCGCCAGATCGAAGTGCTGCGCAAGATCACCAACGAGAAGATTGCCAAGCTGCAGAAGGGCGACGAACTGCCTCCCGGCGTGATCAAGCTGGTCAAGGTCTACGTTGCCATGAAGCGCAAGCTTTCAGTCGGCGACAAGATGGCCGGCCGCCACGGTAACAAGGGCGTGATCGCGCGCATTCTTGCCTGAAGAGGACATGCCGTATCTGCCCGATGGCACGCCCGTGGAGATCGTTCTCAATCCGCTCGGCGTTCCTTCTCGTATGAACGTCGGACAGATTCTGGAAACGCACCTCGGCTGGGCCGCACATGCGCTGGGCGCCAAGATCGCTGCATTGATCAAGGCCAACAGCGACGTTGAGGCAACGCGCGAACTCATGAAGAAGGAGTTTGCCGGAACCGCAACGCTGCGCCAGCTGCTTGAGCTCGATGACGAAATGCTGCTTCGCGTTGGAGCAGGCATGAAGCGCGGCATCTGGTTCGGTACCGCGGTGTTCGACGGCGCCAAGGAAGACGAGATCAAGGCTCTGCTGGCTTCGGCCGGTCTGCCTTCCTCGGGCAAGACGGCGCTCTTCGACGGCATGACCGGCGATCAGTTTGAACAGCCGGTCACCGTGGGCTACATCTACATGCTCAAGCTCTCGCACCTGGTCGACGACAAGATTCACGCTCGTTCGATCGGACCGTACTCGCTCATCACCCAGCAGCCGCTGGGCGGCAAGGCGCAGTTCGGCGGACAGCGCTTCGGCGAAATGGAAGTGTGGGCGCTCGAAGCATACGGCGCCGCATACATCCTGCAGGAGCTGCTCACCGCGAAGTCCGATGACGTGTATGGCCGTACCAAGATCTACGAGGCCATCGTCAAGGGCGAAGCGGCAATCGAGCCGGGTGTGCCGGAGTCGTTCAACGTGCTGATTCGCGAATTGCAGTCGCTGTGCCTCGACGTGGAACTGATCAAACGCGCAGACCTGATTAAGAAAGCTGCCTGCGCCGGAAGTTGCAGCAGTCGCTGATTAGTGGTCAGTCTGTCAGTCCTTCAGCTGCTCAGCTTTCGAGTGAGCACAAGCTAGCTGAAAGCTGACGACTGACCACTGATCAGCTCAGCCACTGTTTTTCGGGTCCTTCTTGAAAGCGGTAACCGCCGCTTCCCGGGAAGGAAGGACCCGCTAAAAGAATCCCGGGAGATACCGCGGCGAGTGCTGAAAGGCCCGCCAAGGAGGGTCACCTTGTTCCGTTCAAACCCGTTTGAACTCACCAGCCCGATTACCGATTTTGACGCTATCCGCATCATGCTTGCTTCGCCGGAGAAGATCCGCAGCTGGTCGCATGGTGAGGTCACCAAGCCGGAAACCATCAACTACCGCACCTTCAAGCCGGAGCGCGACGGCCTGTTCTGCGCCCGCATCTTTGGACCAGTAACCGACTGGGAATGCCTCTGCGGCAAATACAAGCGCATGAAGCACCGCGGCGTCATCTGCGACAAGTGCGGCGTTGAAGTGACGGTGAGCAAAGTGCGCCGCGAGCGCATGGGCCACATCGAGCTCGCGTCCCCGTGCTCGCATGTCTGGTTCTTCAAGGGCCTGCCGTCGCGTATCGGCCACCTGCTCGATATTTCTCTGCGCGACCTCGAGAGCATTCTCTACTTCGAGTCCTACGTCGTTGTCGACGTGGGCGACGCTCCGGTAAAAGAGCGCGAGATCATCAAGGACGAAGCCCGCTACCGCGAGCTCGACCAGCAGTATCGTCCCTCCGGCTTCAAGGCCATGATGGGCGCCGAAGCGATCAAGGAATTGCTGAAGCGCGTCCAGATTGAAGAGCTCGGCATTGAACTGCGCGAGCGCATGAAGACCGAGACCTCCGCGCAGAAGAAGATCAAGTACGCCAAGCGTCTGAAGGTTGTCGAGGCATTCCGCAAGTCGAGCAACAAGCCGCAGTGGATGATTCTCGATGTGCTGCCGGTCATTCCTCCAGAGCTGCGCCCGCTGGTGCCGCTGGATGGCGGCCGCTTTGCCACGTCGGATTTGAACGATCTCTATCGCCGCGTCATCAACCGCAACAACCGGTTGAAGAAGCTGATGGATCTGCACGCTCCTGAAGTGATCGTGCGCAACGAAAAGCGCATGCTGCAGGAAGCCGTGGACGCGCTGTTTGATAACGGCCGCCGCGGTCGTGTGCTGCGCGGCGCCAACAATCGTCCGCTCAAGTCGCTCTCTGACACCCTTAAGGGCAAGCAGGGCCGCTTCCGTCAGAACCTGCTCGGCAAGCGCGTCGACTACTCCGGCCGTTCGGTCATCGTGGTCGGTCCTGAACTCAAGCTGCACCAGTGCGGTCTGCCGAAGAAGATGGCGCTCGAGCTGTTCAAGCCCTTCATCTATCACCGCCTGGAGCAGACGGGCCACTGCACCACCATCAAGCAAGCCAAGGAAATGGTGGAGATGCAGGAGCCGGTGGTGTGGGACATCCTTGAAGAAGTCATCAAGGATCACCCTGTACTGCTGAACCGCGCCCCAACCCTTCACCGCCTCGGCATTCAGGCGTTTGAGCCGGTGCTGGTGGAAGGCAAGGCCATCAAGATTCACCCGCTGGTCTGCACCGCCTTCAACGCCGACTTTGACGGCGACCAGATGGCCGTGCACATTCCCCTGTCGCCTGAGGCGCAGATTGAAGCCAGCGTGCTGATGCTTGCTTCGCACAACATTCTTTCGCCGGCGTCGGGCCAGCCCATCACCGTTCCTACCCAGGACATGGTGCTCGGACTCTACTACCTGACCAAGGCCAAGAAGGGTGGCATCGGCGAAGGCCGTGTCTTCTCGAACACCGAAGAGATCCTGATGGCTCTCGAAGCGCGCCAGGTGGAAACCCTGACGCCGATTCGTCTGCGCTACACGGGCAAGGTGCTCGACATGACCACCGCCTACGACGATCAGGATCTGACGCACACCGAGCCGGTGGACTTCAACAATGAGTACATCAACACCACCGTCGGCCGCGTGATCCTGAACGACGCGCTTCCTTCGGGCATGCCGTACATCAACGGCCTGCTCAAGAAGAAGGGCATCGGCCAGCTGGTCAACTACTGCAACCAGAACCTCGGACTCGAGGTCACGGTGGGCATGCTCGATCGCATCAAGCCGCTGGGCTTTAACTACGCCACCAAGTCGGGCCTGTCCGTTGGTCTCGACGACATGGTCATTCCTGCCAGCAAGTACACCACGGTGGACGAAGCCGACAAGAAGGTCATCGAAGTCCAGAAGCAGTACATGGACGGCGCCATCACCAACGGCGAGCGCTCCAACAAGGTCATCCAGATGTGGTCGGCTGTAACCGATCAGGTCGCGGACGAAATGTTCGGCAACATGAAGAAGGCGGACGACGAAGGAGCCATGAACCCGATTTACATCATGGCCGACTCCGGCGCCCGTGGTTCGAAGCAGCAGATTCGCCAGCTCTCGGGTATGCGCGGACTGATGGCCAAGCCTTCGGGCGAAGTCATCGAGACGCCCATCACCGCGAACTTCCGCGAAGGTCTGACGGTGCTCGAATACTTCATCTCGACCCACGGCGCACGTAAGGGCCTGGCCGATACGGCACTCAAGACCGCCGACTCGGGCTACCTCACCCGCCGCCTGGTCGACGTGGCGCAGGACGTGATCGTTACCGAGTACGACTGCGGTACGAGCGAAGGCATCTACGTTGGTTCGATCGTTGAGTCCGGCGAGATCATCGAGCCGATGCGCGACCGCATCATTGGCCGCGTGTCTCTCGAACGCATCAAGGACTACGACGGCAACGTGGTGATCGATGTGAACCAGCAGATCGACGAAGACATCGCTTCCGCCATTCAGGGTGCGGGCGTCGAGAAGGTGAAGATCCGCTCGGTGCTCACCTGCGAATCGCGTCGCGGCGTCTGCGCACTCTGCTACGGCCGCAACCTCGGCTCCGGCCGCATGGTCGAGCTCGGCGAAACCTGCGGCGTTATCGCGGCGCAGTCCATCGGCGAGCCGGGAACGCAGCTTACCATGCGTACCTTCCACGTCGGCGGAACCGCCAGCCGTGTGCAGGACAAGTCGCGCCTCGATGCCAAGAACAACGGCTTCGTGCGCTTCATCAACCTCAACTACGTCGAAAGCAAAGACGGCACGCTGGTTGCGATGAACCGCTCCGGCTCGCTCGCCATGTCGATGAGCGCGGTCGTGAAAAGGAGCGCTACCAGGTGGTCTACGGCGCGCGTCTCCGCGTGAAGGACGGCGAGGCGGTCAAGCTCGGCCAGTTGCTGGCCGAGTGGGATCCTTATACCTACGCCATTCTTACGGAGATCGGCGGCACGGTGCAGTTCAAGGATCTGCAGGAAGGCATCACGCTCAACGAGGAAGTCGACGAAGTCACCGGCCTCTCGCGCTGGGTGGTTGCCGACGCTGCCGATGAGAAGCGCCAGCCTGCCTTCATGGTGAAGAACGCGAAGACCCACAAGCGGTATCTGCTGCCTCGCGGTGCTCACCTTATGATGCAGGACGGCGATGAGGTAGGTCCGGGCGATGTGCTCGCGAAGATTCCGAAGGAGACCACGCGTACCAAGGACATCACGGGCGGTCTGCCGCGCGTGGTCGAACTCTTCGAAGCCCGCAAGCCGCGCGAGACGGCCATCATCAGCGAGATCGATGGTGTGGTCCGCTTCGGCGAAGTTGCCAAGGGTCAGCGCAAGATCTACGTCACGGCTGACAATGGCGACGAGAAGGAATACTCGGTACCTCGCGGTATCCACGTCAACGTGCAGGAAGGCGAACGCCTTCGTGCCGGCGACCCGCTGATGGACGGTCCGTTGAACCCGCACGACATTCTTGCCGTGCTGGGCGAGAAGGAACTGCAGGCTTACCTGGTGAACGAAATCCAGGAAGTCTACCGTCTGCAGGGCGTGGCCATCTCGGACAAGCACATCGAAGTGATTGTCCGCCAGATGCTGCGCTGGGTGCGGATCGACGAAGTGGGCGATACGAACTTCCTGCTCGAACAGCAGGTCGATCGCTTCCGCTTCCGCGAAGAGAACGAGCGCGTTGTCAGGGAAGGTGGCCGTCCGGCACTTGGTCGTCCGCTGCTGCTTGGCATCACCAAGGCTTCGCTCTCGACCGACAGCTTCATCTCCGCGGCCAGCTTCCAGGAGACGACGCGTGTTCTCACCGAAGCCAGCATCAACGGAGCGATCGACAATCTCCGCGGCCTCAAGGAGAACGTCATCGTCGGCCGGCTCATCCCGGCAGGCACGGGCCTCGAGTACTACCGCAACGTCCAGCTCTCACCCGAGCTCGAAGAAGCGGCAGCCCGCGTCCAGCAGGAGGTTTCGGCAGAGATCGAAGCCGCCGAGCGCGAACTGGAGCTCATGCGCCAGGAAGGCGAAGCCGAAGAGATGGCAGCCGAATAAGGCAGACTTCTTCGACGCGCTCAGAACAGGCTGTGTCTTTCCGCTCATCGCTACACGAAATGCACTACCACAAGGCCCGGAGAAATCCGGGCCTTCTTTGTTTCTGCCGATAAACATCGTGCTAAGATCTAGGCATTCAAGACAATTCAATCTGTGCGGTACCCAGAATTGCCTAACCAATCTGTACTTGCTGCATCTGTATCCGAATTTCCAGTGCTCCGCCCCAGCGCGGCCAAGCCGCCGATGCTGATTGAGCGGACCCAGCCGGTGCTCGAAAAGCTCTCCAGTGCGCTCGGCGAGCCCATCATCACCTACTGGAATTCCAACAAGGGTTCCATCTGCCAGAACGACGTTGCCGGCCTCTACGCGCTGCTGCGCAACCTGGGCAACCTCGAGCGCCTGACGCTGTTCGTCAAGTCCGACGGCGGCTCGGGACAGGCCTCGCTGCGCATGGTCAACCTGCTGCGCCGCTATGTGAAGCACCTGACGGTGCTTGCGCCGCTCGAGTGCCAGTCGGCTGCGACCATGCTGGCGCTGGGCGCCGACCGCATCCTGATGGGACCGCTGGCGCATCTTTCGGCCGTCGACACTTCGCTGACCCACGATCTTTCGCCCATCGATCGCGACAACGACCGCGTCAGTGTCAGCAACGACGAACTGCTGCGCGTGATTCGTCTCTGGACCGAGCAGGCCAAGGATTCGACGACGAATCCCTATGAATCGCTGTTCCCCTACGTGCATCCGCTGGTGATTGGCGCGGTCGATCGCTCCAGCGCGCTCTCAACGCGCATCTGCGAGGAGATCCTGTCGTACCACATGGACGACAAGGATCGCGCGCGCGAGATCAGCAACAATCTCAATGCCGGCTACCCGTCGCATAACTATCCCATCACGCTGCGCGAGGCCAGGCGCATCGGTCTCAACGTCGAAGCCATGGACGACAACGTCAACGCGCTGCTTTTCGAGTTGAACGAGATTTACTCCGAGATGGGCGAGAGCGCGACCACCGACTACGACGAGAAAAATTCGCACGACAACAGCATCATCAAGGTCATGGAAGCCGCGGGTACGCTGATCTACTACCAGCTCGACAAGGATTGGCACTACCGCAGCGAAGAACGCCGCTGGGTGGCGCTGAACGAGAAGAGCCAGTGGCGCAAGGCGGAACTGGTCAAGGGCAAAGTGACCATCTCGCAACTGCACGTGCGCTGAGCAACAACCTTAACGGGGAGAGAGCGCGCCGGTTTCTTCGGAAATCGGCGCGTCTTTGTCTGGCTCAATCCTGCGGGCTTGAAGAGCGCCTTCTGCAGGCGGTCGGGCATTTCGGCACCGTGGCGCTTGGTGTGCTTGGCTAACGTACATGGCGGCATCGGCGGCACTCAGCAGGCTGTCGGCCGAGGTGCCGTCGTCGGGATAGAGTGCGACACCCACGCTTGCCCCTCCGCGAAGCACATAACCCTCCACCGCAAAAGGCGCGTCGAAACAGCGTTCGAGGCGCTGTGCGATCTCTTCGATGGCGGCACGGCTGCGAACCACCGGCATGAGTGCGGCAAATTCGTCGCCACCCAGGCGCGCCAGCATGTCGCCGGAGCGGAGCTGGCGTTTCATGCGCATCGAGACTTCCTGCAGATACAGATCGCCAATGTGGTGGCCGTAGAAGTCGTTGACCTGCTTGAACTCGTCCAGGTCGACGTAGACCATGCCGAAGATCGATCCCTCCACCTTTGACTTTTCGATCAATTGTTCAAGGTAGCGGTCGAGGGAGAAACGGTTATGGATATCGGTAAGCAAATCGAACTCCGAGCGATAGACAAGATCTTTGTAAAGCCTGCGTGTTTCGATGGCGAGCGTCGCCAGCCGCACTCCTGCTTCCAGCGCGGAGGTCTCATCCTGTGGATGAGGTTCACCGGTCTCGGTGGCCGCAAACAGGGTTCCTAGCGAACCGCCGGCGCGGGCGGGTATGTCGAGCCGGATACTACGCAAACCCTGCAGATTGGTTGGAGCATTGCCGAGGCGAACGCCATCCGGCATCTCGCACCAGCAGAACGGAAAGTCCAGACTGAAGGCCACCATCTCTGCGATGGCATCGATCAGTTCCGGCATGGGGCGCGAGCTGTTGATGTCTTCGAGAATCCTGCTCCGCTTCATCTCCAGTTGCGTGTTATGCCGCTCAACCCGGGCTTCGGTTTCGGCGTGCGCAGTGATGGTTGCAGTCTGGTGCTGCACCTTCATACGCAGAATCCAGCCCCACACGCCGATGATCAGCACAACCATTAGCAGTATGCCCACCACGCGAACCAGATTGCCCACGTTCACCAAGGATGGTGCGCCGATAGTGACGATGTCGTCCGTCGTGCGCATCAGAATGTCGAATGGCACCTGCGTGTCAAACGGATTGGAAGCGCCCATGATGCAGATGCCGGCGACCCGGACTTTCGAGCCGAGGGCCACGTGCTTCATCGGGGATAAGGCCGCAGGATGCAGGCTTCGCGGCGGGGGCTGCCTGTAAATAGCCGAGAAGAGGCTTCCGCCGGAGCTCAGTACATATTCGTCCTGCGCGGCGCCGCGATTTTCCGCCACAACCTCGGCTTCGGTTGAAACCAGATCGAAGAGGTGATGGCTGGTTGCCAGTTCGGTCCACGTTACGGAGCGGGGTGCAACCGGTGTCGAAATCTGCCGGTCGAGAATCTCGCCGCCGGTTAATGTCAGGAATCCGTCGTGCACATCGGGGAACCCGGTTGCGTCGGCCTGATCTCCGATGCGCAAAGGGGCGATCGATGCGGTCATGATCCACAGGCTCTTTGAGCCGTCCTGCAGCACAACGGCGGCACCGGGCTGATAGTAGGTGATGGTTCCATGAACCCGGACACGCGGCGTCATGTTCAGCACGTGATAGCTCGTGAGGACTTGGTCCATGGGCGTCAGCGGCAGATCCCAGGGATCCTTAGAGGCCAGTTTGACAACCTTTATCGCGGAGAGAGAGTTGGCGTGGAGCAGGATACCGGTCACCTGCATCTTGCCGTCGAAGTGTCCAGAAACAGCGCCTGTGAATTCGATCTCGGCATCGAGGATATTTTTGAGAGCGTTCACATCGTCGCTGTCGATGATTGCGTCGATTTGCCCGCTGTCGCTGCGCATCTGGACCGAGATGCTGGGGATATCGGTACTCTGCACCAGATCGACATTGCGCACCGTCGCTCGCACCGTTACTAGCCGGCAGTCAAACTCGGCGCGAATCAGTTGTTGAAACGTCGCCCGCACCGGGGTGGGCAGGTTGCCGTGTCCAACCACCGTGACCCTGGTGGCCGATACAAACGGCCTGAAGCTTTCGTGGGTCGTTCCCTGGATCAGAACGCGATCGCCAGGCGTCAGGCGTGCGGGCTCTTTGGGCTGTACGTAAATTGCCACGTCGCCATCCTGCACAAACAGCGTTCGCTCATAGGCGCGGTAGTAGGTGACGGTGGCCTCAAACGAGACTGGGATCTGATGACTGGCCTCGGTGTTGGTGAGAGCGTGAATTGCGCGAAGTGAGGTGAGCGGCTGCTCCGCGGCGCCGGGAATAGCTGCGGAGAAGATCAGCGACCCGGCAGCAGCCAGTGCGAAACCCACCGCTGACTGCGTCAGGCGTTGCCGGAATTTGCCGGTCAGCTCCACCCCTGGTTCCTTTCGTGTCTGCCCGCTAATACCTCGTGCGGGAGAACTTAGCTCCTACGTCTCTCGATAGAGATATCGGTACAATTGGTAAAATCTTACGCTCAACTTCAGTTACTCTCGTTACACCTTTCGGGGCATCGGGCTACACGGGTTATAGCACTTCCAGCACGGGAAGTGTCCCGATTTGGGGCAAGCCTGAGGGGTCGCACGGTATTATGGCAGGGGCTCAGATTCGGGAGAGCACGCTGTCATGGCAACCAACCCTGAAATTCCTCTCGTCATCACCCCATTTCCCCCCAGCGGAACCCAGTCCTTGCCTACGCGGCGCATTCGCGTGCTTGGAGTGCCGCTCGACATGGGCGCCAGCCGGCGCGGCGTCGACATGGGGCCCTCTGCGATGCGTGTTGCGGGCTTGGAAGCGCGACTCGAAGCCCTCGGCCACCATGTCAGCGACAGCGGCAACGTGACCGTCGACATCGCAGAAACCCAGAACGTCGGCAACCCTAATGCCCGCTATCTCAAGCAGATCGCCGATACCTGCACGCGCACGTCGGCAGCCGTTTTGAAGACGCTGGAAGAGGGAATGACGCCACTGCGTTCTGGGCGGAGACCACTCCATTGCGGTGGGGTCGGTCTCAGGCGTTTCGGAGTTTTATCGGCGGCAGAACCAGAAGATCGGCGTGATCTGGATCGATGCCCACTCCGACATCAACACGCCCGAAACCTCGCCCAGCGGCAACGTTCACGGCATGCCGTTGGCGGCGCTGCTTGGTCTGGGACCTGATCTGCTTACCAACTATCGGCGGCTTTGCTCCCAAGATCGCCCCGGAAAACACGGTGCTGGTCGGCGTGCGCGATATCGATGCCGCCGAGCGCGCCAACATCCGCCGCGCTGGTATGGGCGAGGTCTACACCATGCGCGACATCGATGAGCGGGGTATGCGCGCGGTGATGGAAGAGGCACTGCGGGCCGCGGGCAGAGGAACCGCCGGCTATCATGTCTCGCTCGACATGGACTGGATCGACCCCGAGGACGCCCCCGGTGTAGGCACGCCGGTTCGCGGAGGCGCGACCTATCGCGAAGCGCACCTGGCCATGGAGATCCTCGCCGACCACGGACGGATGCTCAGCTTCGAAATCGTCGAGGTAAACCCGGTGATCGACGAGCACAACCGCACCGCTGATCTCGCCGTCGAGCTGGCCTGTTCGGCATTCGGGAAGAAGATCTTGATCTCTGATCTGCGGTCCATCTAGGTGCCCCATTCATGACGCGGTTTCTTCGTGGCATGAGTGGGACAGCTCGAACTCAACGTCACCCTTTAGCGTTCTTCTGAGCGACAATAAGAACGATGGCAAAGAAACTTCGCGTAGGCATTCTGTTTGGCGGGCGCAGCGGCGAGCATGAAGTCTCGCTGCTCTCGGCCGCCTCGATTCTCAAGGCAATCGATCGCAACAAATTCGACGTGGTGCCGATCGGCATCACCAAAGAAGGCCGATGGCTTGCCGCGGCGGACGCGACGGGGCTGCTGGAGGGCAATCAGAACGCCGTGACGCGCCAGTTTGCGTGCCGGCGATCCCGAGGCGACGCCGGGAGCGAAGCTGCTGCACGAGGGCATTCCGACGCTGCTGGCGCCTGTGCCCGGTCCTCAAGGTCCTGAGGGGAAAGCCATCGATGTGGTGTTTCCCGTTCTGCATGGCACCTTCGGCGAAGACGGCACCATCCAGGGGCTGTTTGAGCTCGCCGGCATCGCCTATGTCGGCTCCGGTGTCCTGGGCTCGTCGGCGGGCATGGACAAGGACGTGATGAAGCGGCTGTTCGCGCAGGCGGGTCTGCCCATTGTGAAACACGTCACGATGCTGCGTTCGGAGTGGGAAGTCTCGCCGCGCAAAGCCATTGCGCAGATCGAAGCCGCGCTCAAGTATCCGCGTCTTTGTGAAGCCCGCGAATCTCGGCTCGTCGGTGGGCATCAGCAAGGCGCACGATCGCAAGGAACTCGGACCCGCGCTCTTGACGAGGCCGCCAAATATGATCGCAAGCTCGTCATCGAGCAGGGGGTGGGCGGCAGCAAATCGCGTGCCCGCGAACTCGAAGTCGGCGTGCTCGGCAACGATGATCCCAAGGCCAGCGTGGTAGGCGAAATCATTCCCGGCAAGGAGTTCTACGACTACGAGGCGAAGTATCTGTCGGAAGGCTCCGTGCCTGTGATTCCCGCAAAAATCACCCGCGCAGAGGCGAAGCAGATTCGGGAGATGGCGGTGGCCGCGTTTCGGGCCTGCGATCTCGCCGGGCTTGCGCGTGTCGATTTCCTGATGGAGCCGGACGGCAAGCGCCGCATCTACCTGAACGAGGTGAACACGCTGCCCGGGTTCACGCAGATCAGCATGTACCCGAAGCTGTGGGAGGCGACAGGCATCCCTTACAGCGACCTGATCACGCGGCTCATCGAACTCGCCCTCGAGCGCCACAAAGACAAGAACCGGAACAAGTACAGCAGGGAGTAAGAAGGACAGAGATCAGTGAGCAGAGAAACAGCGGGAACCAGCGGCTGGGCTTGCCGGTGTCTAACATTAGAGGAGGGTTTAGCTTTGCGTTCAGAAGATCAGCGCCGCCGCACTATGGTCGCGCAGAAGTGGCATTCCCGTTGGTTATTCCCTGATCCCTGTTCCCCACTCCCTGTCGTGCCGTATTCTTGACTGCGAGGAAAGTCTGCAATGACCCTGCTCGATGCTCCCAAATTTGACGAAGCCCGCGACCAACGCAATCGCATCATGCTGCTACGGCGGCGGCGGCCTGCTGTTCGTCCTGATTGTGGTCTTCTGGCTTCTTGCCGGCCATCCCGCCGACTGGCCATGGAACTGGTGGACGCATCTCCGGGGCCGACACACCATCAACCACTTCATGGAGTCTGTCGAGAAGAACGACCTGAAGCAGGCCTACGGCATCTGGATGCACGATCCCAACTGGCAGCAGCACCCCGACAAGTACGGCTCCTATCCCTTCGATCGCTTTGAGGCCGATTGGGGTCCGAACAGCACTCAAAACGAATACGGAGTGATCCAGAGCCACCAGATTGTGGCGGCACGGGTGTTCAGGAATGTGCTGCTGGTTGGGCTGCTGATCAACGGGCGCAAGAGCAAGGCGCTCTTCCTTACCTACTTTCCCAAGGACCACACGCTGGACTTCGCGCCGCCGGACGAGGAACTGTATCTCGGGCCGTAGCGCACGATCGACCGCGAAAAAGTTTCAACCCTTCGAGCGTATGATCGCTCAGGCGGAGGCCAACTCCGCCAGAGCCTTCTCGAGGCTTGCCGCGTCTTCCACATTCATCGACTTCTGCGCCGGGTCGATCTGCTTCAGCAGCCCGCAGAGCACCTTGCCCGGACCCACTTCGATAAATAGCTCCGCCTCCGCCCCGACCAGCGTTCTCACGCAATCCACCCAGCGCACCGCGCCCGTCACCTGCTCGATCAGTGCATCGCGCGCCCCTTCGGCCGTGGTCACCATCGTTCCACTCGCATTTGCGGCGACAGGAATTCGGGGCTCAGCAAGCTGCAATCCTGCCAGCACGCGCGCCACTTCCTCCTGCGCCGGGCTGCATCAGCGCGCAATGGAAGGGTGCGCTGACCGGAAGCATCACGGCGCGTCGCGCGCCCATCGCTCTTGCAGAGTGTCAGCAGCCTTCTCCACCGCGGCCGTTGCGCCGGAGATCACCGTCTGTCCCGGCGAGTTAAGATTTGCGGCCGCAACAGTCAACCCTGTTTCTCTTGCGGCCTCCTGGCACGCTTCGACGACCTGGGCAGGATCGAGCGAGAGAATTGCCGCCATCGCGCCCTGACCAGCGGGTACAGCCATCTGCATTGCGCGGCCGCGCGCCTTCACCGCACGAACAGCATCGGCAAACTTCAGCGTCCCTGCAGCCACATGCGCCGACCACTCGCCCAGGGAGTGGCCTGCGGCGAGCGCCGGTTGCACCCCATGTTCCGCAAGTACACGCAACGCAGCCACGCTCACCGTCATGATGGCCGGCTGCGTGTTCTCGGTTAGCTTCAGGTCTTCTTCCAGGCCTTCAAAGCAGAGCCGCGACAACGCGAATCCGCAGGCCTCATCTGCCTCGGCGAAGGTCTGTTTTGCGACAGGGAACCGCTCGGCAAGATCGCGGCCCATGCCCACGGTCTGCGAACCCTGTCCCGGAAAGAGAAATGCAATCTTCTTGTTCATGCCATTGAGGATTGTATCGAATAAGGCATCGCTTCCGATGTGAGGATCGATGGCTCTTCAAACGTTGGCGGCAGATTTGCGCGCGAAGATATACGCTCGTCTGCTCTGGTATTCGATCTCGGGGGCATAGGGATCGCGCTCAACAATGTCTTCTATGGTGAATCCCGCATTCGCTAACAACCGCTCAATCCGTTGTGGTTGCAGCGTGTAAAACTTCATCGTGATTCGATTGCCCCAAAGTTCCTCGGGCCGGATCACGTCGTTGCCAATGTGAAAGGTGAGGAGTAGCAATCCGCCCGGCTGAAGGACGCGATACATCTCAGAGAACGCGAGCGGCAGCGAGTCAGCGGGAATGTTTACGATCGCGTAAAACGCAGTAATTCCCGCAAGCGAGGCGTCTTCCAAATCGAGCGCGAGCATGTTTCCTTCTCGGAATTCGATCTGGGGATTGAGTCGCCGAGCCTGCGCGATCATCCGCGGCGAGAGATCGAGGCCAAAGACCTCGGCCCCGGCATCGCGAAGAAAGCGTGCAACGTGTCCGGGGCCGCAGCCGATATCGCAGACAGCTCCGCGGCCCTTCACTGACGTTGCAAAACGCTTGAGTAGTTCGCAATCGAATGGCTTGTGGTCCAGCTCGTAGAAGAGCTTGTGTGCGTAGTCATCCGCGATGCGGTCGTAGTTGTTGCGGATGTTCTCGATGCGGTTCTGCGTCATGGCACGTGCTTGTGGTTCATTCACCGAACAAGAAAGGGAACTCCAGTTCAGTTCCATCGCTTTTTGTCGTCATGGTCTTCGTCGATCTGCTTTCCGCTTCCGTCGAACTTCACGGTACGCCCCTGGGAACGCATGTAGACCTCGAATTTCTTTGCCGCACGCCGGCGTTTCCAGCGATAGTAGCCATTGCGCAGGCCATACCACTTCTCGCTGAACACAAATGAGAACCCACGACGCGGCGCCATGCGAATGAAGGCAAAGCCTGCCAGCGCTCCGCCAAGCTGCGCAAAGGCGTACATACGCATGCTGCCGAACATCATGGCGATGGCTACGAGCGCATAAATGATCGCCATGTAGCGGGCCTTGATGCCGATGACGAAAGAACATCTGGAACTGCACATCGCCGTAAAGCAGGCCGATGGCCATCAACAGACCGAAGATTCCGCCAAATCATCCGTACAGTGGATATGCGACCAGCGACGAACCAAGAGCCACGCTGGCGCCGTAGATGGCGAGGCCGCCAATGCCGTTCCGATCACCGAGATCGCGTAAAGCCCCATGACCCAGTGCATCGTTGTGGAATGCCTCTAGGAATCCAGCCAGAAACCAAATGGAGAGCAATTCAAAGAGCGTGGACACGATCAGTCCGGTGGGATGCACCAAGCTGTAGGTGAAGGGCTGCCAGATCCATCCTTGCAAGAACGTGGTGCGGGTAGAAGAGCAGGTGAGCGAGCACGGACTCGGCCGCCGCTGGGGCAACCATTCCCGCAATTGCCAGCAGGAAAAAGGCGGCCAGGTTTACCAGCACCAGCAGGCGGGTGGCGCCGCGAAAGTCGGGAAACGCAAACTGAGTGGCGCCAATCCTTGGCATCGTAGTGAACAGGTTAAATGGAACGGCTTGGGCGTGTCATGGGGACTGAATTCGCAGCCCGCAATCGACCCTGGCAGCCACTGAGTGCTCAGGGAACGACAACGAGCCCGCGATGACCTTTCGCATCGACCGCCCGCACGCCGAAGATCACGTTGTCCTTGGAGATGGGAAGCGACGCCGTGACCTCTCCGTTGGCCTCCGTTGCCGCAACCTGCTTCACATACTGCCAGTTGGACGAGGTTGTTTCGCGCCACAGCACCTCGTAGTGCGCGACGCCTCCCGCCCGCCGGCGGCTCCCAGGTGAGGGTCGAGCCGTTCTCCGTCATTTTGTTCACGATGGTGACCTTCTGCGGCTCGCCGGGCGCAAATGCCAGCGTTGCCAGCGTGGCCGCATTCAGCCGCGCCACCTGCGCCACGTAGTTGAAGTCCACGAACTCGATCAGGTCGCCCATCACCGGTGCATCTGACCCCGGCGCAGGTTTCACCACGTTCTGGTGCTGGTGGTTGTAGTCTTCGCGCCACTCGGTAAAACGCACCGCGGCAAAGCCCTCGTGGTTGAACGAGCTGTGGTCGCCGCCGCGAAGGTAGCGATCGGGCCGGTCGACGAGAAATGCGGTGAAAGGCCTTGCCGGTCCTGGACGCGAGAAGTAGGCATGCGCTGTCTCGGCGATGGCACGAGCCAACTCACGGCTCGGCGAGTCGTTTTCCTTGCCGAGATCCCGGATTCGTCGCGCCTCTTCTGGCGTTGCGGCCTGTGGAACGCCCTCGGAAAACACACGCACGCGATCCTTCAGCTGCAATGTGTCGCCCGGCGTGGTGTTGCCGCCCACGATGTCGTTGTTCAGCACGGCTTCCAGATCCCAGCCTTCATCCTTTGCCAGCTTGGCCAGGTGCTCCGATCCAACCAGACCCTGCTCCTCACCGGCAACTGCGACAAACACGATCGTGCCGGGAAACTTCAACTTGCTCAGAGCCCGTGCGCACTCCAGCGAGACGGCGACGCCCGAAGCATCGTCGTTGGCGCCCGGGGCCGCGCCGGATGTATCGGCCCAATTCTTGCGCACGTTGGAGTTGATGGAGTCGTAGTGGCCGGTGACCAGGACCATGCGCTTGGCCTGAGCCGGATCGGTCCCGCGCAGAATGGCGTAGACATTGGTGATCTGCGTCGGCTTGGGAATTCGACGCGCCCACCGCGCGCCACTCGCCGGATCGGCAGTAAAAGTGTCGCGTTTTACCTCGAGGCAGCCACCACATTCTCGCGAGATCGCATCAAACTGAGCCACGATCCAGTCCGCCGCAGCGTTAATCCCCTGGCCGGGCGGCAGATCGGTGTCCATGCTCGATAATGTGTTGCGCGTACCGAAACCAACCAGCGTTTTGATCGTCTGTTGTATTTGGTTGGGGCTTGATGGTTGCGAGAGCCCGGGCAATTGCCGGATCAACCGTCGCTGGACCGATGGGGGTGGCATGAAGCACATAGTCAGGTTGCGCATTTGCGGTGCCGCACGCCAGTGCGAGCCCGCAATGCAGGACCACTTGAGTAACCTTCATGGTTTGATCTCCGATTTGCGTACTTCGGTGCAGAGGAGGGGGATTCGGCCTCTTGACCTTTCGAACCGTTTGCCTAAAACTAACCCAAGTCCGTACCCTAGGGGTACCGTCATCCTACATCACGAAATGCCTTGAGAGAGGAGGCTGCCATGACAAGCTGCCCTGAATGTGAAAACGACCTTGATATCGATGTTGAAGAAGTGGAAGAGGGCGACGTGGTCGCCTGTGATGAGTGTGGAACTGAATATGAAATCGTCGGCGTCGAACCGCTCGAGCTCTCCAAAGTGGAAGAGGGCATCGACGAGGACGAAGACGACTTCACGGAAAAGGAAGAGGAGGAAGAGTGAAAGGGAACCGCGCAAGGTTGGCGGCATGGGTGGCATTTGCCGCCCTCACATTGGGGATCATTCCAGCGGTACAACATGCCGGCGTGCCGCTCATGCGCAGAACCTGGGCCAGCGCAACGTGAGCGGACTCGTTGTCGACGACAACTCTGCACCAGTGCAGGGTGCGACCGTCTTTCTCAAAAACCAGAAAACCAAGTCCATTCGCAGCTATACGTCTGCCAGCAACGGCAGCTTTCGTTTTGCACAGGTCAACATGACCGACGACTACGATCTGTGGGCCGAGAAGGACGGCAAGAAAAGCCCGACCAAAACTGTCAGCAACTGGGATGCGCGCAAGGACTTTCAAACTGAATTGAAGTTGAAGTAGGCCGCATCACAGCGGCGGCCTGCCTCCTCTTGCCGGGCGAATTGGAAGACCTACCCGTCCAGCTTCTTCGTCACCAGTTCGTTCAGAAGCGCCGGATTTGCCTGTCCCTTCGATGCCTTCATCACCTGGCCAACGAAGAATCCCGCCATCGTCTTCTTGCCGGCGCGATATTGCTCCACCTGCTTGGGATTGGCGGCAATGACCTCGTCGATCATGGCCTCGATCGCCGAGGAATCCGTGATCTGCTGTGGCTTCTCTCGTTCGTAGACAGCAGGGAAGTCCTCGCCCTTTTCAAAGCAAATATCGAATAGGCCCTTCATCTGCTTCGAACTGATCTTGTCCGCGTCGAGCAGATCGGCCGCCATTACCAGGCCCGCCATCGAAACTGGCGACTGATCGAGTTCGAGGTCCAGAGCCTTCAACCGTCCGCCAAGTTCGCTCAGCAGCAGGTTGGCCACGCGCCGCGGATTCTTCGCCGTCTTCGCCGCAGCCTCAAACCGGTCCGCAAATTCGCGCGAAGCCGTCAGTGTATGTGCATCCTTCGGATTCAGCTCGTACTCGGCGATCATGCGCTTGCGCCGCGCCTCCGGTAGCTCCGGCAGCTCTCGCTCTCGCTGCTTCAAGGAACTCCGGCGTCACGATAAGAGGCGGCAGGTCCGGCTCGGGGAAATAGCGGTAATCGTGTGCCTGCTCCTTCGAGCGCATGGAGTAGGTGCGGCCCTCGTTCGCGTTCCAGAGGCGCGTCTCCTGGATTACCCGGCCGCCTTCTTCGATCACCTCGATCTGGCGCTCGATCTCGTACTCCAGCGCCGCGCGGATGAAGCGGAAGCTGTTGACGTTCTTCACTTCGGCTTTCGTGCCGAACTTTGGCGCGCCCTTGAGGCGGACGCTTACATTCGCATCACAACGAAGCGAGCCCTCCTCCATGTTGCAGTCGGAAACGCGGTGTAGAGCAGAATCTCCTTGAGCCGCGTGAGGTACTCGAAGCTTCGTCGGGCGTGCGGATGTCGGGCTCGCTCACGATTTCGACCAGCGGCGTGCCGCAGCGATTCAGGTCCAGATAGGTCCGCGTCGCCGAGTCGGAAAAGCCGTCATGCAGGCTCTTGCCCGCGTCCTCTTCCATGTGCAGCCGCGTGATCCCGATTCGCTTCGATGCCTGCCATCCGCCGTCGGACCTCGATCCATCCATGCTCGGCCAGCGGCTTGTCGTACTGCGAAATCTGGTAGCCCTTGGGCAGGTCGGGATAGAAGTAGTTCTTGCGCGCAAAGATCGACCGCTCGCGCACCTCGCAGTTCAGCGCCAGCGACGCCAGCACCGCAAACTCCACTGCCTTGGCATTCAGCACCGGCAGCGCGCCCGGCAACCCCAGGCACACCGGGCAGATATTCGTATTCGGCTCCGAGCCAAATTTGTTCGCGCAACCGCAAAACGCCTTGCTCGCTGTGAGCAGTTGCACGTGCACTTCGAGCCCGATCACCGGCTCGTATTTGGCGAGAACGTCAGGAGACAGCGCAGTTGCGGCCATATATAAATTCTAGCGCGAAGTGAAAGGGACAACATTCGCTGAGCATCGAACTGGGTGCCCCATCCTTGGCGCGTTTTTATTTTTGCGCCAAGGGTGGGAAAGCAACGAACCTGGATCGGTTCTAGCAATGAACCTTACTCCGCCGGATCCTGCGCCGTGAACGCCGAGCAGCATGGCTTCTCGGTGGCGTGGAAGTTCATCAGCTCCGCACGAATCCCATCCGGATCGTACATATTGAACTGCCCCTTGCCGTCTTTGCCGATCTTGGTTTCCGCGTCGTGCCTGCCTTCCAGCCGATTGCCGGCCTGCAGGACTTTGAACGCATCGTCCACTGACTTTTCGCCAATCGCAAAGTGATCCAGAACGCCCAGAGACTGCTGCGAGATATTCGCCGGAATCCCAGATCCCGACGGCCCGCTCGTCAGCATGTATTCCACCCAGTCATGCCCGTCAGGGACCTGCTGGCTTACCCAATCGATCTTGTCGTCCTTCATGCCGCCATACCAGTACGGCCTGAAGCCGAGCAGGTCGCGATAGAACTTGTCTTCTGCCTCCCGGCTATGCACCAGGAAGCCGACGTGAATGATGTGATGACCAATCACATTTGGATTATCCGGAGCCTTCGCGTTCGCCGCGGGCTGCACAAACTCGATCTTGTTGCCCTCCGGATCGAGCACCGCGAACCAGCGGCTCCCATCCGAACCCTTCGTCACCGGCGCCGGCGTCTTCCAGCCCTTCGCGGCGAGATACTTCCGCATTCCTTCGGCATTGGTCGTATTGAATGCCGCATGATCCATGCGATTCACGCCCGCGTTCGGAGGCAGCGGCAATACCTCAACATACTGCGTTGCGCTGAAGGCATATTTCACGCCCTGCGGATTTTCTGGGTCCGCCTGCTTCGCGGCACCGAGAACCACACGATAGTAGTGGTCCGTTGCAGCCGCGTCCGACGTGTAAACGGCAAGGTGCGAAATCCCAGTGATCTTCGGCCGTTCCTGTGCGTTCACCGAAACAGCGGCAATACTGAATGCGACCGCAGCGGCCGCGACAAAAAGCTTCGAATGCATAAGGCACCTCATAATGTTGGCGCGATCACATTAAATCGATTTGGCAGCCTCTGTAAACCTGTCGCTCCTGCCGCGGGCTCAAACGTACAACTGCAATCGCGCTGCCGTACAATGGCATTCATGCCCCGCCATACTTTCCCTGCCATCATTGCGGCCGTCGCATGTGCCGCTTCCTTTGCCGCTGGATCTGCCGCGCAATCAGCCCTTCCCACTACTTCCTCCGCTGAACGCGCCCAGGCGCGCGACATCTTCAAGCAGCTCATCGAAATCAACACCACCGACACGCCGAAGGGCAGCGTTACCGCCGCAACGAAGGCCATGCAGAAGCGATTCCTCGATGCCGACTTCTCGCCCGACGATGTGCATCTGATTGGTCCCGATGCGAACAAGCAGAACCTCGTGGTCCGCTTCCGCGCCGCTGCGCCCACCACAGAAAAGCCCGTGCTTTTCCTCTGCCACATCGATGTGGTTGAAGCACTGCCATCGGACTGGCACACCGATCCGTTTCAATTCGTCGAGAAGGACGGCTACTTCTACGGCCGCGGCACGCAGGACATGAAAGACTCCGATGCCGCACTGGTCTTCACTTTTCTGCGTCTGCATCGCGAGGGTTACAAGCCGAAGCGCGATCTTATCCTCGCTCTCACCGCCGATGAAGAAGGCGGCAAGTTCAATGGCGCCGACTGGCTGGTGAAGAATCATCGCGACCTCGTCGACGCGGCCTTCGTCATCAACCCCGATGCTGGCGGCGTCGAACTCGATCACGGCCGCGCCATCGTCGGAGACGTCGAAGCAACGGAAAAGGTCTACGCCGACTACCAGATCACCGCCAGCAATCGCGGCGGCCACAGTTCGCTGCCCCGGCCCGACAACGCCATCTACGAACTAACCACCGCACTCAACAAACTCGCCGCTCACAGCTTTCCGTTTGAGATGAACGAGGTCACGCGCATCTACTTCGGGAATCTTGCCAAGGAGGAAACCGGCGAGATGGCGGACAACATCCGCGGAATTCTCGCCACGCCGCCCGATGCGGCAGCAGCCGCGCGCCTCAGCGCCGAGCCAAGCTTCAACTCCAATTTCCGCACGACATGCGTCGCCACGCGCCTCGCCGCCGGCCACGCCAACAATGCGCTGCCGCAAACCGCGCAGGCCAACGTGAACTGCCGCATCTTCCCCGGCCACTCGCCCGAAGAGATCCGCCAGCAGCTCATCACGCTCTTCGGTGATTCGAAACTCAACGTGAAATACGTCTCCGATGCAGGCAAGGTTGCCGACACCGCACCCGAACGCAAAGCCATCGTGCCGCCCGCGCCGCTGAAAGAAGTCTTCGAACCGCTCACACGCATCACAAACGCCATCTGGCCCGGAATTCCGGTAACGCCGGAGATGGAAGATGGCGCCAGCGACTCCATCTACTTCGCGCAGGCCGGCTATCCCATGTTACGGCTACTCCGCCATTGCGCTGGAGCGTAACGATGTGCGCGCCCATGGCCAGGACGAACGGCTCCCGATTGATTCCTATTGGAAGTCGCTGGACTTCTTCTACTCGTTCTCCAAAGCGCTCGGTGACGAATGATTGACGCTCGCATTACAAACAGCCGTTTTCCGGCCGCATTATGATGGAAATCCGGAAGCCACATTCGTCCAACGGAGTCGCCAGGATGGCGGGCAAAATCGAACTGATGCTGGGCCCCATGCGCAGCAATAAGACCGCAGAGCTTCTGCGCCGCGCAGAGATGCGTCGTCAGTACGCCAAGCAATACGTGCTTGTCCTCAAGCCGAGCGACGACACCAAGGGCGGCCCGGGCCTCGTGGAGAGCCGCAATCCCAACGGTCACGCGAAGATGAATGCGCTCGAATTTCCATCGAGCGATCCCTGGTCCGTTCTCAAGGCGATCGACAATCTCGAGCAGGAGATCGGTAAGCGCGTTGAATGTATCGCGATCGATGAAGGTCAGTTCGTCAGCGATCTCTTTCTCTTTACAAAGAACCTGCTCGACGCCAATCATGATGTGCTCGTCGCAGGACTCGATCTTGACTTTCGCGCCATGCCGTTCGGCGAGATGCTCAACCTGACCTGGCTTGTGAATGCCTATGGCGGAAGCATTACGGAGTGCATGGCCTACTGCACCTGCGGCGCCCGCGCCCTTTACTCGCAGCGCCTCATCGACGGCAAGCCTGCCCCCTACGACAGCCCCATCAAAATGCCCGGCGACGCCTACGAGCCCCGTTGCGCCGAGCACTTCGTTCTACCCGGACGACCGCACTAGCAGCGCGATCCTGTAAGCTTGTCTGCCGCATCCCCTAGGAGCCCGCGGCGAGTGAACGCAGCCCCCATGAGTCCGCTCTACCGCAAGATCGCGTGGCGGCTCGTTCCGTTCCTCATGCTGCTCTACATGGTCGCGTTCCTCGACCGCGTGAACATCAGCTTTGCCGCGCTCACCATGAACCGCGATCTAGGTATCAGTGAGAGCGTCTACGGGTTCGCGGCCGGGGTCTTCTTTCTCAGTTACTGCCTGTTCGAAGTTCCCGCAAATCTCGTGCTCGCGCGTCTCGGCGCGCGCCGCTGGCTCGCAATCCTCATGGTCATCTGGGGAATCATTTCGATGGCCACGGCGTTCGTGCACAGCGAGGCGACATACATCGGCGCTCGTTTTTTGCTTGGAATTGCGGAGTCCGGCTTCTATCCCGGGCGTCATTTACTACTTCACTTTCTGGTTGCCCCGAACCTTGCGGACGCGAATCCTGGCCATCTTTCTGCTCGCTGTTCCACTGTGCAATTCGATTGGTTCGCCCATCTCCGCACATATCCTCCAACTGAACAATCTTTCAGGGCTGCGTGGCTGGCAGTGGCTCTTTCTGATGGAGGGCGCGCCGGCCGTGATCCTCGGCGTCGCCGCCTGGTTCCTGCTCGCTGACGGCCCGTGGTCTGCGGCATGGCTCTCGCGCGAGGAAAGAACAGAACTGACGACTCACCTCAACCAGGATGAACGGCCCGCGTCTGAGGGAACCAGCAAGCAGGGTCCTCATATCGCACGCGACTGCGTCATCTACTTCCTTTGGAGCAGCGGAAACTACGGGCTCACGTTCTGGCTGCCGAAGGTTCTCGTCGTTGCAGGTGCTTCCAACTTGTCCACGGGTTGGTGGGCCACGGCAACCTTCGGTCTTGGTGCGCTGGCAATGCTGTGGGCCAGTCGCCGGCGCAGTTTCCGCGCGTTGCCGTTTCTTTTTCTCGCGGCGACTATGGGGTTCGTCGGCGCCGCCTTGGCTCACTCCGTTCTCGCAGCCGTCGCTAGTTTTTCAGCTTGCCGCCATCGGACTTCTCGCCGCATTGCCCATTTTCTGGAGCCTCGCTTCAAGCCGCCTCACCGGCAAGGCTGCGGGAGCGGCCATCGCGCATGGTCAACTCCGTTGGAGCCGTTGGCGCATTTGCCGGGCCCTTTGCCATGGGATGGCTGCACGATGTTACACATCATTACTCGGCCGGGCTGTGGGCCATCGCAGGCGCTATGGCGCTGGGCGGATGCCTTGTTTATGGCGAATCCGCAAAACGGCCCTCTTTCGTGACACAAGCAGCTGATTAGCCGAGCGCGTACCCTGCAAACCTGGAAAGCCGCAAAGAGCATTTTCATCGGACGAGCAGTCCCCCGCAGGCGCTGGTAAACTGGAATCCGCATGATCCTCCCGTTTGTCCGCGAAATATTCGCGGAACTGGAGCAGTCCTCCTCGTTCGACCGCGTTCGCAGGCACCTCTCCCTCGGTGTCGGACGGCGACGTGTCTCCGGACTCACGAATACCGCCCGCTCCCTTTACCTTCCGCTGCTTGCCCGCGCTGCCAAGAAACCCGTGATCGTCGTTGTAGCTGACAACAAGGCTGCCGAAGCTCTCGAGCTGACCTTGCGCGCCAGTTGCGAACTCACGGGCGCCATCGATTCCAGCCGCGTTGTTCGCCTGCCGGCCCACGACGTGCTCCCGTTTGAGAATCTTTCGCCCCACCCCGACGTGCAGGAACAGCGGGCATCTGCGCTCTTCAAGCTGGCCACGGGCGCAGTGTCCATTTTGATTGCGCCAGCCGAGGCCGCAGCGCTTCGCCTCTTCAATCGCGACTATTACTCCAGCCTCGCCGTCACCGTGCGTCGCGGCGAAGAATTGGACGTCGAAATCCTCACCGGCCACCTGGCCAGCGTGGGCTATACCCAGATGGACCTGGTTGAAATGCCCGGTCAGTTCACGCGCCGCGGCGGCATCCTCGATATCTACTCCCCCGAGGCCGATCGCCCCGTACGCATCGAGTTCTTCGGCGACGAAATCGATACCATTCGCAAGTTCGACCCCGAAACGCAGCGCTCGCAATCGGGACTGGACGAAACGCAGCTTCTGCCGCTGACCGAAACACCCGTCACCGAGCACCTGCTCGCCGCCGTGCACGCGCGCCTGAGCAAACAGCGTGTTCAGATCGCCGAGGGCGCGAGCGATGAAGAAGAAGAGATGGCAATCGAAGCCGAAGCCTCTGGTGGCGTCAGCGTCTTTCCAGGCTGGGAGTTCTTCTCTTCGGTCGCCGGTGCCGAAACGCACTTGCTGAATTTGCTGCCACAGAGTGTTCTCTTTATTGAAGAGCCTGCGATGGTGCGCAACCAGATCGATCGATGGTGGAATAAGGTGGAACAGCGCCACGAACGCAGCGGCATCGGCTCGCTCATCCGCCCTGAGGATATTTATCTTCGCCCTGAAGTGCTGCAGGGCCTGCTTGAATCGCATCATGGTCTCGACCTCGATCAACTCGGCGTTGTAGACGTGCTTGAAGAAGACAACACGCTGGGCGAGATCGCGTTCAACTCCCGGCCGACGCTGCGCTTTCATGGCTCCATACCCGCCCTTGTTGATCAACTCAAGAACCTGATAACCGCCGAGCAGCACATTGTTCTCACCGCGTCTACCCAGGGCGATGTGGAGCGCACGGCGACCATGCTTCGCGAATACCAGGTGCCATATCGCCTCGGCAGCCGTGTTATCTCGCACGGCGCCGAACTTGAGGAAGCCAGCTACCTTGCCGGCGACATGCGCGTGCCGGTCATCGTGCGCACACAGATTGCCTCCGGCGTCAGCTTTCCCGATGCAAACTTGATCCTCTTCGGCGCAAACGATATGTCGGACGATGCCGACATTACCGCGCGGCCCGAGCCGAAGAAATCGAAGACCGCGGCGTTCCTCTCTGATTTTCGCGATCTCGCCATCGGCGACTACGTCGTCCACGTGGAACACGGCATCGCGCAATACCAGGGATTGAAGGAGATCGTGCAGGACGGCGTTGCCGTCGAGTTCATGATTCTCGAATTTGCCGAGCAGGCAAAGCTCTATGTCCCGCTCACGCGCCTCGATCTGATCCAGAAGTATCGCTCTACCGATACCGGGCCTGCTCCAGTCCTGAACAAGCTTGGATCGCAGCAGTGGGTGAAGACCAAGGCGCGCGTCAAGAAAGCCATGCAGGACATGGCTGCCGAACTGCTCAAGCTCTACGCGCAACGCCACACCGCGCAAGGTACGGCATTTTCAGCGGACAATGATTTTCAGCGGGAGTTCGAAGATTCCTTCGATTATCGCGAAACCGACGATCAGCTCACCGCCATCTCTGCCGTCAAGCAGGACATGGAAGCGACCACGCCGATGGACCGGCTGCTCTGCGGCGATGTGGGCTACGGCAAAACCGAGGTCGCGATGCGCGCTGCCTTCAAAGCCGTTCAGGATGGCAAGCAGGTTGCCGTGCTGACGCCGACGACGGTGCTCGCATTCCAGCACTACGAGACGTTCAAGAAGCGTTTCTCGCAGTTTCCGATCACCGTCGAGATGATGTCTCGCTTTCGCACGCCAAAAGAACAGAAGGTCATTGTCGAAAAAATTGAAACCGGCAAGGTCGATATTCTTATCGGCACCCATCGCATTCTGTCGAAGGACATCAAGTTTCAGGATATTGGCTTGCTCGTTGTCGACGAGGAGCAGCGTTTCGGCGTGCGTCACAAGGAGCGGCTGAAGCAGCTGCGCAAAGAAATCGACGTGCTCGCCATGAGCGCCACGCCCATTCCGCGCACGCTGCACATGTCGCTTGTCGGCTTGCGCGATATGTCGGTGATTGAGACGCCGCCGAAAGATCGCATGGCAATTCAGACCGTCGTCGCAAAATTCGATGAGAAGATCATCCGCTCTGCGATTGAAGTGGAACTCGAGCGCGGGGGCCAGATCTACTTCGTGCACAATCGCGTCGAAACCATCTATGAAATCGCCTCGCGAATCCAGGAACTTGTTCCCGGCGCACGCGTCGCTGTGGGCCATGGCCAGATGGGCGAGAGAGACCTTGAGTCGTGATGCTTGCTTTCATGCATCATGAGTTCGATGTTCTCGTCGCTACCACGATCATTGAAAACGGCCTCGATATTCCGCTCGCCAACACCATCATCATCAACCGCGCCGACCGCCATGGCCTCAGCGAACTCTATCAACTCCGCGGCCGCGTAGGCCGTTCCAATCGCCGCGCCTACGCGTATCTGCTCATTCCGCCCGAGCGCGAACTGACGGATATTGCGCGCCGCCGTCTTGCCGCGCTCAAGGAATTCAGCGACCTCGGCGCCGGATTCAAGATTGCCGCACTCGATCTCGAACTGCGCGGGGCAGGGAACATGCTTGGCGGCGAACAGAGCGGGCACATCGAAGCGGTCGGCTTCGAACTTTACACATCGATGCTCGAGGCTGCGGTCAAGGAGCTGAAAGGTGAAGGCGGTGAAGAGCGTCCATCAACGCAGCTCAACCTCGGCATCGCGCTGCGGATTGACGAGAGCTACGTCGGCGAAGAAAACCAACGCCTCCGCCTCTACAAGAAGATCGCCGGGGCGGAAAGCGAAAAGGCCATCGCCGACCTCCGCGCCGAAATGGAAGATCGCTACGGCGCATTGCCCGACGCCACCGTCTACCTGCTCGAAGCCGCAGCGCTGCGCCTCGAGTGCGAACACCTCGGCATCGCGCAAATCGATCGCAAGCGCTCTGAGTTGCAGATTCGTTTCACTGAGAAGGCCTCGATCGATCCCCAACAATTGATGCGGCTGGTGGCGCGCAATGCCAAGCGCGGCGCGCAGTTCACGCCGCAGGGCCTGCTCAAGTTTCCGTTGGCCGCTACCCGCCCCGACGATGTTCTACTGGAGATTCGGGACCTCCTCACCAAACTGGCACCAGACGCCGTCACCGCATAATTCGCATTTCGTACAAGAGGAACCGTGAGAAAAATCGCCACTCTGATTGCCTTTGGAGTCTGCATGACCTTCGCCGCACACGCCGAAAATCAAACAGCGAAGCAGCAGTTCCAACACGTGACTGACGAGTACTTCGATCAGGTCTACTTTCCGAATCAACCCAGCGGCGGAACGATCATCGGTTATCACCAGTACGACGCAAAACTCGAAGATTTCTCGCGAGCGAGCATCGATGCTGAAGTGGCTGCGCTGCTCGACTTTGACAAGCGCGTCTCCGCCATTCCCGCCGCCTCACTCGACGCGACCACTCGCGGAGACCGCCAGATGGTCCTCGGCAACATACGTGCGCTCCTGCTGACCCTCCAAACCATCCGCCCCTGGGCCAAGGACGCCGACAACTACTCCAGCACCTGCGCCAATGCTGCCTTCACACTCATGGAGCGCAAATTTGCCCCTGTTGACGACCGTCTTCGTTCGCTCATCGCCCGCGAGAAGCAGATGCCGGGCCTCCTCGCCGAGGCGCGCACTAACCTTCAGAATCCCCCACGCATCTTCACCGAAATCGCCATCGAACAGCTTCCCGGCATCGTCAGCTTTTTCCAGCACGATGTTCCCGCCGCCTTCAAAGACGCTAACGATCCCGCGCTGAAATCGGAGTTTGCGCAGACCAATGCCGCTGTTATCTCCGCGCTCAACGACTACCTCAAGTGGTTGAAGACCGATCTGCTGCCACGCTCCAACGGTGACTTCCGCATCGGCGCCGATACTTTCTCAAAGAAGCTGCTGTACGACGAGATGGTCGATCTGCCTCTTCCGAAGCTCCTCGAAATCGGCTACGAGGACATGCGCCGCAACCAGCAGCACTTTGCCGAGGTGGCCCATGAGCTGGAGCCCAACAAGAGCCCGCGCGAAGTTCTTGAAGAGCTCGGCAGCCAGCACCCCGCGCCCGATCAGCTTATTCCCACTTTCACCGCCACCTTTACCAGCCTTCTCGACTTCATTCGCGTGCACCACATCGTCACCATCCCATCGGATGTGCGCCCGGTTGTCGAAGAGACGCCGCCCTTTATGCGTGCAACAACCCAGGCCAGCATGGATTCTCCCGGCCCCTTCGAAACACGCGCGATCACGTCGTACTTCAACGTCACACTGCCCGACCCTTCGATGACGTCTGCCGAAGTTGAGGGCTACATGCACTCGTTCAATATCGGCACAGTCATCTCCACGTCGGTACACGAGGCATACCCCGGCCACTATACGCAATACTTGTACTCCTCCCGGTTTCCAAGCCGCGTGCGCAAGATTCTCAGCGCAAACACCAACGTCGAGGGCTGGGCACACTACACCGAGCAGATGATGCTCGACAACGGCTACGGCCAACCGGGATCAGGCGCCAAGAACGAGCGCGAAGCCAAATTCTTTCGTCTCGGCCAACTGCAGGATGCCCTGCTGCGCAACGCCCGCTTCATCGTCGGCATCCAAATGCATACTGGGGACATGACTTACGATCAAGCCGTCGAATTCTTCCAGAAGGAAGGCTACCAACCCAAGGAAACCTCGGAAGTCGAAGCCAAGCGAGGCGCCGGCGATCCCACGTATCTCTACTACACCCTGGGCAAACTTGAGATCATGAAGCTGCGCTCAGACCTGATGAAAAAGCAGGGCGCAGCCTTTTCGCTGCAAGCGTTCCACGATGAATTTCTCAGCCAGGGGTTCCCGCCCATCAAGATCGTGCGTGAAGCACTTCTCGGCGACGATTCTCCGACGCTTTGAAGAGATATCTGCCAATACCCCCAATGGGCTACAGCCTGACGGTGGGTGACCGTTAAAGGATGAAGGATTGGGCCGCGTTTCCCCTGGGCCTTGAACGTTTTCCTGGAGATGCAATGAGCGCGCAAATACGGAAAGTCGTCTTCCCCGCCGGTGGACTGGGCACGCGTTTCCTGCCTGCCACCAAGGTCATCCCCAAGGAAATGCTGGCGCTCGTTGACAAGCCCATCATTCAATACGGCGTTGAAGAGGCCGTAGCATCCGGCATCGAGCACATCATCATCGTTACCGGCCGCGGCAAAGTCGCCATGGAAGATCACTTCGACCACAGCTTCGAACTCGACGCCACGCTCGAGCGGCGCGGGAAGAAGGAGTTGCTGGCTGTCTCGCGCGGAGTTTCCGCCCTTGCGCGAGTTAGTTACGTGCGCCAGCGCGAGCCTCTGGGTCTGGGCCACGCCGTGCTCTGCGCCAAGGAACTTGTCGGCAACGAGCCTTTCGCCGTCATCCTGCCGGATGATGTGATTGACGCCGAGGTTCCATGCCTCAAGCAGATGATCGACGTGTTCAACGAGCGCGGCGGGTCCATGCTGGCTACGCAGACCGTCGAAGGTCCAGGCATCTCCGCCTACGGCGTACTCGCCGGATCGCCCGACCCTGACGACCCACGCATCTACAACTGCACCGGCATGGTGGAGAAGCCGAAGTTTGAAGATGCGCCATCGAAGCAGGCCATCATCGGCCGCTATATCCTTACCCCGCGCATTTTTGAATTGCTCGAACAGACCACGCCAGGCGCCGGCGGCGAAATCCAGCTCACAGACGGCATCAAGGCGTTGCTGAAAGAGGAGAGGGTCTTCGGCTACACCTTCGAGGGCAAGCGGTTCGATGCCGGAGACAAATTCGGCATGCTGCAGGCCACCGTCGAATTCGCCCTCAAACGCCCCGAGTTCGGCGAGAAGTTCCGCGAATACCTGAAGGGCCTGCTACTTTAGTTCTGGCAATCGGCAGAAAACTGGGTGCCCCATCCTTGCGACGCTTTTGTTTTCGTCGCAAGGGTGGGAAAGCACGAATCCTCACTCGTCATCTCTCGCCTGCTAATCAATTGCATCTGCTGCTGACTCCACTAACTACTTCCACTTGATATTGCATCCGATAGAAACCCGCTGCTCCGCCGCAGGCTTCTCACCACGCAGAACCGCATCCATTGCTACACGCAGATCATTGCCGGTGACCGGAACGCCGTTTCCCGGACGGCTGCCATCAAACTGTCCTCGATAAACGAGCTTCAGGTCCTTGTCGAAGAGATAAATGTCGGGCGTACACGCAGCGCTATAGGCCCGCGCAACATCCTGCGACTCGTCATACAAGTAAGGAAACCTGAAACCCATCGTCTGCGCCTGCCGCTTCAATCCGGCTGGGCTGTCATCGGGATAGCTCTCAGCATCGTTGCTGCTGATGGCCACAATGCCGAGCTTACCTTTATAGTCCGCGCCCAACTCCGCCAGACCCTTTTCGATGTGCTTCACATAGGGGCAGTGCGTGCAGATGAACATGCCGCGAAGCGGCACTAACTTCGCCAAATCATGAACTAACTCTTACAGCCAGCCGCGCAGCGGCCGCTAACACTGCTAACTCGGCCAGCTAGAACAACCCCGGCTGCCGTCCCGGCATTGCCAAGCCAAAGTGCTCATAGGCCAGCCGCGTCGCTACCCGTCCGCGCGGTGTGCGATCCAGAAAGCCGATCTGAATCAGGAACGGCTCGTAGACTTCTTCGAGCGCATCTTCTTCCTCGGCCAAAGTAGCCGCCAGCGTGCCCAGCCCCACGGGACCGCCATCGTATTTCTGAATAATTGTCAGCATCAGCCTCCGGTCGATCTCGTCGAAGCCGTGGGCATCCACTTCCAGCATAGTCAGCGCGGCATTTGCCGTAGGTCGATCGATTGTGCCGGTCCCTCGTACCTGCGCGAAGTCACGGACCCGCCGCAGGAGCCGGTTCGCAATACGCGGCGTTCCCCGGGATCGCAGCGCAATCTCGGCCGCGCCATCCGCGTCGATCGGTACACCCAGTACGTCTGCCGATCGCTCCACGATGAACCGCAACTCGTCTTCGGTATAAAACTCGAGTCGCAGCAAAATCCCAAACCGCGACCGCAGCGGCGAACTCAGCAGCCCCGGACGCGTCGTTGCCCCGATAAACGTAAACGGCCTGAGTTCCATCACGTGGGTGCGCGCCGCCGGCCCCTGTCCGATGATGATGTCGAGCTTGTAATCCTCGAGCGCGGTGTATAGCTTCTCTTCGAGCACGGGCTGCATGCGATGGATCTCATCGAGAAACAGCACCTGTCGCTCGCGCAGGTTCGTCAGGATCGCCGTCAGATCGCCCTGAATCTGCAGAGCCGGTCCGGATGTCTGCTGAAATCCTACGTCGAGCTCATTGGCGATAATGGTGGCCAGAGTCGTCTTGCCCAGTCCGGGCGGCCCGAAAAGCAGCACATGATCCAGCGCTTCGCCGCGCGACTTCGCCGCTTCAAGGGCGATTGCAAGCAGCTCTTTCGCCTTGGATTGCCCAATGAACTCCTTCAGCCACCGCGGCCGCAGTTTCAACTCAAAATTCTGTTCTTCTTCAGCGCGTGAAGCGCTGACCAGCCGTTCCGTCAGGAATTGGTCTTTGTTCCTGGGGTGATCAGGAGAGTTGTCGCGCGCGATCGCCATGATGCGAGCAGTGTAGCGGTTGCAGCCACTCCGGGTAAAACGGGTGGTCCGCGGAAAATGATGCCCGGATGTGCACTTTCGCGGTCGTCTAGCCTCGCAGTAACTCTTAGATCCACTTTGCTTCCAACTGTGCGCAATTTAGCAAGTTACGCGCGTAACAAATCAGGCTCTCCTACTCAAGATTGTTATTGATTCGCCGGATTGACCTGCCGTATTCTTGGGCCACCTTCAAAGATTATTTGGAGACGTGTCGGCATATCCACGCGAATTTTGGGGAGAAGTCAGGTTGTGTGGATTGCGCAGGCGTGCTCAGCGTTTTGACGTGCATCCCCTGTCGGATGCCTTTGATTTGTGGGGAATGTAAACGAACTGTGTGATCCGAAGCCGTTGCCCAATGACACTTCGGAATAATGGCTGGACAGATCGATGATGTACCAGCCAGGGGCGCAACCCCGGGAGAGCTTTATGCGTAATCGTGCTTCGTGGTGTGGCTTGATGATGCTCGTCGGACTTGTGGCTGCTCTGAGCGGCTGCACCAACCCTAAGGGGTTGGATTCCATTCAGGTCACGCCGGCAACTCAGTCTCTAGCTGTAGGTCAGAGTGTGCAACTGACCGCAACCGGGACATACGGTAACGCGAGTCACCCATCGACGCAGGATGTTACGAGTTCCGTGACCTGGACCTCTAACTCCCCCAGCGTGGCGACAGTAAGCGGCGGGACCGTGACGGCTACCGGTCCAGGTTCAGCCGTGATCACAGCCAGCGGCAGCGGGTACAAGGGTCCTCTAACCGCCACCGCAACAATCACGGTTGCAGGTTCCGGAGGAGGAACCACCACAGGCGGGTCTGTCGTTTCTATCGCTGTCATTCCTTCTTCTCAAACCGTCGCAACGGCGAATCAGACCACGCAATTCATCGCGATCGGCACCACGTCTTCTGGCGCAACGGAATATCTGACCAACTCGGTCGCATGGGCTTCGAGCAACGCACAGGTCGCGACTGTTGGCGCCTCCACGGGTCTGGCGACATCGGTCGGTGCCGGTAGCACAACGATTACAGCTCAATTCACAGACACTACAACCGGATCTGTCGTGATAGGTGTCGGGTCTCTTACCGTAACCGCGGGCGCTTCGGAACCGGTGACCTCACTGTCGCTGCTTCCATCGAGTCTGTCCTTGACGTCTTCGGGCCAGACTAGCCAGGCGATCCTGTTAGGTGTTTCCGGCTCGACTGGTTTGACAACCGACCTGACAAGTAATGTGAACGTGACGTGGACTTCCAGCACACCGACGGTGGCTACGGTCGGGTCGCTCGGCGAAACGGATTCCAAAGGGAACCCTGTGCCGCCGGGGCAGGTCACAGCCGTCACCGCGGGGACCGCCACAATCGTTGCCAAGTACACAAATCCGGCGGATAACTCGGTCGTCACAGCCAACGCGACGGTCAATGTCTCAATCACTGGCACTGGGACCTCACTCGAGTCAATCACTTCGCTGACTATCATTCCGAGTTCGATCACTGTGAACGACTTCCAGCTCTCCGGCCAGTTCCTGGCGATCGGAACATTCTCACAAGCGCCTTATGTGCGAGACGTAACCAACGATTCGAGTACGACATGGCTTTCGTCCGAGCCGAACTCTTTCCCGGTCAACACGAACTGCACGGGGTCACCCACCAACCCACCCACCACATGCGCGGGCTATGGGGCGAGCGCCGGAATCGTGACCGCCTATGCCGCCGGCAGCGCTCAGATCATTGCCGAATCAGCAAGCAAAGACGGTACGATTCAGACGGCTACGGCAACGTTCGCCTGCCCGCACGTCCTCGCAGCTCCTCCTCTTCCTGCATCATGCCCGGCAGACAATACGGGAGTCCCGCAGCAGCTGATCTCCACCATTACCATCTACAATCGCGGTCTCAATACCACCAATTGGGAGGTCACGGCTCCTTCGGCAACTGGTACTCCCGACGTGATCCACTGCGGGCCTGGCTGGACAGGCGCTGGTGGTTCGGTTTGCACGGCCTCGTATCCGAACTCGGTCGCCGGCATTGTGATCCTGACCTCTCCGGCGGGTGCAGGCGCCTTCGGTGGGTGGTCCTCGAACTGTCAGCCGAGCGATGTCAATGGCAATCCCATCTCTGCTGCAGCAGAAACCGCAGCGGGTCCGAACTACTGTACGGTCAGTCTTCTCTCAGACCAGACAGTTGGCATTATCGTGAACTAAAATCGGTTCCTGCACCAAGCAAGAAAAGCCGCCCCGAAGGGGCGGCTTTTCTGCGTCATCAGTTGCTCCGCAGCATCCGTTTAGACTGGTAAGGTCCGCTTAGTTTAAGATGACCCACCGGTTCGCTCGTCTTCGCCGCTTCCACTTCAACTTCCCGCAACGCATCGCGGCGGTGTTGCTTGCCCTTTTTCTAATCCAGGGGCTCTGGATCACCGCCCACCAGACGCTCTCTGATCGCGACTATCAATACACCCGCTGCGGCCGCGAAACCTGGGAGAAGCCCTCGCCCCTCGCCGGTTATTACACCAGCTGCGGCAACATCCACGACGGCATCCTCGCGTACCGCGTCGCGGGCCTGCCTCTTACGCTCAACCTGCTTGCCCAGCGCGGTCTCGATCTCTTCCGCAAGCCTGAAGACCGTGTCGTCCAGGCCTCCACCGGGCAGGGAAGCGCTGAGTTGAGTGTCTGGGAACTCCGCCATCAGATGACCCACGTGCTCCTGCTGCTGCGTCTTCCGTTTCTTTTCTGCGGCGCCGTTCTAGGGGCGGGACTCTGGTGGGTCACGCGGCGCCTCTACGGCAACATGGGCGGATATGTCGCCCTTGCCCTCTACTGCTTTTCTCCAGCGATTCTGAAAGCCTGCGTCTCGCCCAATCCCGATATCTTTGCAGCCCTTGGAGTGTACGGCGGCATCTACACCTGCATCGGTGTTGCCCACGCCATGCAGGGACCGCGACGAAAATGGCGTCCACGGATCATCCTGCTAACGGCGCTTTTCGCCATCGCGGCTGCGGCACACATTGCGGCTCTTCCCGTTGCCGCGTTGCTCGGCCTTGTGCTGATGGTCTGGATCGCTGAGGGCCGACGTAGCCAGCTTCTTCCCGTCGTGCTTCTCGCATCCGGCGGCGCACTTCTGCTCGTCTTCGCGTCCTACGGCTTCTCACCCGATGCTTTCAGTTACGTGTTCCGTTCGGCTGCGGGCTTTGTCTCTGTCTCTTTCGAGCCGGCGCATCGATTCTTCTCCACGTTCTCGAATGCCGGCATCCTCGTTGCCGCAATTGCTTCGGCGTTTCTCTATCTCGGCGTGCGCCGCTCACGCTACTTCGGCAACACTGCTCCGCTTCTCTGCTTCCTCGTTCTCATCGCGCTGGTCACCACCGGCGTGCAGGCCAGTCCCTGGCTATGGTCGCTGCCCTTCCTCCTCACCTTCATCGGAGGAGTTTTCGCCGACGCATTCGAATCGCAGCGCGGCAAAATCTTCATTGCCGCGGCTGCTTCACTCATGGTGCTGCAGGCGGTCTTATGCATCATGAGCCTTCCAAGCTTGATTTGAACCGCGGCGGCCCTGCACTCAGTGCATTATGTACTTGTGATCCAAATCTGAGGTCTCGATGAGCTTCCCGAATTTCGCTTCGCATTTGATGCGACTTTCCTTCACTAGAGAGTTTCTCGTCATCTTCCTCGGCTTCGCAAATGTTCTCGCGGCACAGCAGCCGGCGCCGGATCTGCACCATACAGCTCCCGCAAAGCGTGAATCAACCGGCATCAAAGCCCACTACGTTGGTTCTGAATTTTGCAAGCGTTGCCATCTCGCCGCCTACAACGGCTGGAAGAAGAGCCGCATGGCCAATATCCTGCTCGACCCGCGCCAGCATCCTGAGGCCGTGGTCGGCGACTTCACGCATCCAGATCCGGTTCGCACGTTCACTCTCGATGACGTCGCCTTCACCTATGGCGGACGATTCAAACAGCGCTATTTCACCAAGCGCGGAGACGACTACTTTCCCCTCCCCGCGCAATGGGATGTGCAGAAAAGCAGGTGGCTGCCCTATCACGTTGAAGCCGGCACCGATTGGTGGGTGCCTTACTACGGCCCCACGAACTTCGACCGCCCCACCGGCCCCACCTGCGACGGCTGTCACTCCGTCAACTACGACATCCAAAGCAAAAAGGTCACCGAGTGGAATGTGGGCTGCGAGAAGTGCCACGGTCCCGGCAGCGCGCACGTCGCGCATCCAACACCGGCAAACATCGTCAACCCCGACAAGCTGGACTTCGTGCGCGCCAATGATACGTGCATTCAGTGCCACAGCCAGGGCCGTCCGCTCACCAACCCCATCAACGGCCGTTACTACGACTGGCCTGTGGGCTTCACCGCAGGTGAGCGCCTGGCCGACTACTGGCAGTTCGAAGAGACCAAGCCCGGCGTCACCAATTTCTATCAATTTGCCGATCTCACTGCGCACAAGAACCGAATGCAAGGCAACGATTTTGTGCAGAGCAATATGTATCACCGTCAGATTCGCTGCTTTGATTGCCATCAGGTCCACAGCAGCGCCATCTCCGCTCTCCCCGTCAGTGGCAATGCGCTCTGCCTCGGCTGTCACACCCGTCAGAATCCCGCCGGCCTGCACGGCACCGTGAGCGAACACACCCATCACGCCGCAAACAGCCCTGGCAGCCAATGCGTTGCATGTCATATGCCGCGCATCGAGCAGACCATCAAAGACAACTTCGTCGCCGCGCACACTTTCCGCTTCATCACGCCGCAGCAGACTGAGCAGTCCGGCATCCCGAATCCGTGCACCTCGTGCCATACCGGCAAGTCGAACCAATGGGCCAAACAGGAACTTGCAAAATGGAATAATGCTTCGCCTTGGCGGGTCGCGGAATAACTTCAAAATGCCCTCGAAGGCATTTCCTTCGAGAGCAGAAATTGCTGCTGCGATGAACTTTTTCGGAGTGCTGATCCAAGCTAAAGTGCGACAAAACGGAGTTGCATGTAAATATAACTAAATATGACGGTTAAGTAGGTTTATCGGCCTTGATGAAAGTGCCCCCGAAGCGTAAACTGAATATGTAGCCCGCGAGAACTCCGGCCCCGCTTCACCGGCGCCTTTTTGCCGCCTCTCCGACGGGTCAAAAAACCTATGCCAGACGATCAGAACCCCCAGCTCCCTCTCGATGGCGGTACGCCACCACGCGAAGGCAGTCTCATTTCGATCAATATCGAAGAAGAGATGCGCCGCTCGTATCTCGACTACTCGATGTCGGTCATCATCGGGCGCGCACTTCCCGATGCTCGCGACGGCCTCAAGCCCGTTCATCGCCGCGTGCTCTACGCCATGAGCGAGATGGGCCTCGAGTACAACAAGAAGTACACCAAGTGCGCGAAGGTTGTCGGACAGGCCATGGGTGTCTACCATCCGCACGGCGACTCCGCCATCTACGACACGCTGGTGCGTATGGCGCAGCCCTTTTCTTTGCGCTACCCCCTTGTCGATGGCCAGGGCAACTTCGGCTCCGTCGATGGCGACCCGCCCGCGGCCATGCGTTACACCGAGTGCCGTTTGGCGCGCATTGCCGGTGAACTGCTCGCCGACATCGACATGGAGACCGTCGACTTCGTCCCCAATTATGACGAGTCCACGCAAGAGCCCTCAGTCCTGCCCTCGCGCATTCCCAATCTCATCGTCAATGGCTCCAGCGGAATCGCGGTCGGCATGGCGACAAACATTCCGCCACACAATCTCACCGAGGTTGTGAACGCCACCATCGAACTGGTCAAAAATCCCAAGGCCGGCCTGATCGAAATTCTCCAGCACGTGCAGGGTCCTGATTTCCCCACCGGCGGATTCCTCTACGGCAAGAGCGGCATCGTCAACGCCTACAAGACCGGTCGCGGCCGCTTCATGATGCGCGCCAAGGTGGCCACTGAGAATCTGACCAAGGAAAAACAGGCGATCATCGTCACCGAGATTCCTTACCAGGTCAACAAGTCCAAGCTCATCGAGCGCATCGCTGAACTGGTTACCGAAAAGATCATCGATGAAATCAGCGACGTGCGCGACGAAAGCGATCGCGACGGCATGCGCATCGTCATCGAACTCAAGCGCGGCGCCCAGCCTGAGATCGTGCTGAATCAGCTCTACAAGCACACGCAGATGCAGGAGAGCTTCTCCATGATCTTCCTGGCCGTGCTCAACGGCCAGCCCAAGGAGTTCCCGCTCGACGAAGCCATCCGCGCCTTCATTAACCACCGCATCGACGTGGTGCAGCGCCGCACTGCTTATCTGCTGCGCAAGGCTCGCGAACGCGAACACATCCTCGAAGGCTACAAGATTGCCCTCGACAATCTCGACACGGTCATCAAGATCATCCGTGGATCGAATTCGCGCGTCGAAGCCCGCGAAAACTTGTACGCATGGGGCAAGGGAACCGATATCGTCGTCAACCTTGATCGCGAGCGCCTCGCCACCGAAGAACGCGGCCTCTCGCTCAAGCAGGTCGATGCCATCCTCGAGTTGCAGCTCTATCGCCTGACGCAGCTCTCGGTCGACGAGATTCTCAAAGAACTCGCTGAGATTCGCGAGAAGATCGCCGAGTACGAATCGATCCTCGCCAGCGACAAAAAGCTGCGCAACGTCATCATCAAGGAACTCGAAAAAGTCCGCGACCAGTACGGCGACGCGCGTCGCACGCAGATCGTCGACGAATCCGCCGAACTCCAGCTCGAAGACCTAATCGCCGATGAGCAGGTTGCCGTCACCGTCAGCCATCAGGGCTACCTCAAACGCACGCCGATCTCCATCTATCGCCAGCAGCGCCGCGGCGGAACCGGCCGTACCGGCATGAAGACGCGCGAAGAAGATTTCGTCTCGCAGCTCATCATCGACTCAACGCACGCCTACCTGCTCTGCTTCACCAACACCGGCCGCGTCTACTGGCTCAAGGTCTACGAGGTTCCTGACGTGGGCGCCGCAGGCAAGGGCAAGAGCATGCAGAGCCTGCTCAACCTGCAGCCCGGCGAGAACGTCCGCGCCATCCTGCCCGTCCGCGATCTCGAAGAAGAAGGGAAGTTCATCTTCTTCGCCACGCGCAATGGCGTGGTAAAGAAGACGCCGCTCAAGGACTTCTCCAACGTCATGTCACGCGGCATCATCGCCATCGCAATCGAAGAAAATGATGATCTGATTTCCGCCGGGCTCACAAACGGCAAGCAGACAATTTTCCTCGGCACGCGAGACGGAATGGCCATTCGCTTTGACGAGGAATACGATCCCGAACGCAGTGGCATCGGTTTGCGACCCATGGGGCGCAATGCCGCCGGCAATCGAGGCATCTCCCTCAAGAAGGGCGACTACGTCATCGGCGCGGCCATCACAGACTCCGATGAAACCAGGGATAAAGAACGCGACGAATGCGCAGCCAAGCTAAACCTGACGAAGAAGCTCACCGAGTTGCGGACCGCTCTCGAACAAGCCAAAGAAAAACTTCAGAAGGCCAGGGAAGAACTACGCACCGCGCCCAAGGAAACTGAATCTCTGACCGCTGCGGTCAAGACCGCAGAAAAACGTCGCGATGACGCCGAGAAGGCGCTGAAAGAATTTGACGAGAAGCTCTGCGTCAGCAAATCGCTCATCCTGACCGTTACTGAAAACGGATTCGGCAAGCGAACGGACGTAGACGAATATCGTCTGACCGCTCGAGGCGCCCAGGGTGTGAATAACCTGAAAGCCACGCCGAAGGTCGGAAAATCCGCGTCGATCTTGTTGGTCAACGAAACCTCGGAGCTGGTCGTCATCAGCCAGTGGGGCAAGATCATCCGCATCGATACCAAGACCGTTCGCGCCGCCGGCCGCGCCACCCAGGGCGTCCGTCTGCTCAACCTTGAAGAAGACGATAAGGTAGCCGCCGCCGTGATCATTCCGCCGGATGAAGTGAACGGGAAGGAAGACGACCAGGGTACGCTGATCCAGTAATCAGTCCGCCGATCTTAGAGCAGCAAAAAGGGGTGCGAATCATGCACCTCTTTTTCATTTTGTCGCCAAGTCTGGGTCAAGTCAATTGCAAAATTCCCGCACCATCCGTCACACCACACTGTTCATTCATCCAAATTGCCTCGCGCACTTGCGCAAAAGCTTTTATAGTTGGCTTTCACACAAGGGGGCCTCACGTGCACGAACAAAGGCTTCTCCTCAAATCCTCCCTCATCTTCTTGGTCGCAACATGCGTCTTCGCGCAGGACGCCCCTATGTTCCGAAACGACCTCGCCCACTCCGGCGTGTACGCTGCCGCAGGGCGTCCCAAAATTTAAAGGCGTCAAGTGGACATTCCACACGCGCGGCGAGGTCGTCTCATCGCCCGCAATTGTCGATGGTGTCCTCTACGTTGGCAGTAACGACGGCAACCTTTATGCGATCGACCAGCAAACTGGTGCGAAGAAGTGGGCATTCTCAACCGGCGCGCGTGTCCCTTCGTCGCCCGCTGTCGATCACGGCCTCGTTTACTTCGGCAGCTACGACGGCAATTTCTACGCCGTAGATACGGCGATGGGAAAGCTCCGCTGGAAATTCCGCAATGCAGGAGAGCGCCGCTATGCAGCAACTCATTTGCATGGTTCGTTGCCTGTGGGCGAAACCATGCCCGATCCATTCGACGTTTATCTGTCATCGCCCGCAGTCTCCAATGGCGCCGTCTACTTCGGCAGCGGAGACGGCAACATTTACGCCCTCGATGCCACGACCGGCGACCTCAAATGGAAATTCAAGACCGGCGATGTCGTGCACGCCTCGCCCGCAATTGTCGATGGCAGGCTCTACATCGGAAGTTGGGACAGCTACTTCTATGCGCTCGACTCCACCACCGGAAAAGAGCTCTGGCGATTCAAGACCGGCGAAGATCCCGACATGCACAACCAGGTTGGCATTCAGTCATCCGCCACAGTGGCTGACGGCATCGTCTACTTCGGTTGCCGCGATTCAAACCTCTACGCCCTGGATGCGTCGACCGGCAAAAAACTCTGGTCCTTTAACAACAAAGGGTCGTGGGTCATCGTTTCACCGGTTGTGCAGGCGGGCAAGCTGTATTTCGCCACGTCGGATACGGCGCTTCTCCACGTCCTCGACGCGAAAACCGGAACGCCGATTGATTCGCTCAAGTTCAACTGGCCAATTTTCTCCTCGCCGTCCATCGCGGGCGCCACGCTCTACCTTGCTGGGCAGGATGGCAAACTAGTCGCCGTCGATCTCGCCTCCTTTAAGCCGGCATGGACCTTCCAGTCTGAGGGCTCCCGTCAGAACCTCGCTGCGCTCTCCAAGCCCAACGGCAGCCCCAACTATGAGGCTGTCTTTCAATCCAACTTCTACGATGACATGATTGTCGGCGTCAGCAAGACCCACACCGTAGGTACATTCCTGTCTTCGCCGGTGATCTCCGGCAGCGTCGTCTACATAGGAAGCGCCGACGGCAACCTCTACGCCCTCGAATAGCGGCGCTATCGCCAACCGGCATGCGCAAGCGACTCCGCCGCACGCAGCGCCAGTCCGTGAGCAACCGAAGTAAATTCATTTCCGCCGCGTATGCTGGTCTTTCCGAAGCGTCGTTCGAAGATACGGCGAACCGCCGGCACAAAGGAGCTTCCACCAGTAAGGAAGACTCGGTCGATGTTGCGCGGATCGACCCCGGAGCTTTGCAGAAGCCGGTCGATGGCGCCCTCGATCGCCTGCAGGTCTTCCGCTATCCATGATTCGAAACTCGTTCGTTTCACCGGAATGCGCAAGTCCATGCCCGCATTGGAAAACCGGAACTCGGCATCCTCATTGCGCGACAGTTCAAATTTCAGCGCCTGCACAGACTGATGCAGTTGATATCCGAGATCTTCGTCAATGATGGCGATCAGCGCTTCGATCTTCTCCGGCTCAAGAGCTCGGATGCGTGCGCTCTTCAGAATCTCCCGAACATTGTTTGTGCGTAGGAATGAGAGATAATGCCAACGTTCGAGGTTCGCATATATCCATGCCGGAACGGCGGGAAGAAGTTTCCCAAGCGAACGCGCCTCCGAATTCGATCCGAGAGCAGGTGAGACAAGTTTGCGAATGATGCGAGCATCGAAGGCATCGCCGGCAAGCCCAACACCACTATTGCCAAGCAGGTCTTGCTTCCCGCGCCCGCGGCGACGTACTTCAGGTCCAACGTGAAGCAGAGAGAAGTCGCTTGTGCCGCCGCCGAAGTCACCGATGAGAATCAACTCCTCATGGTCAAGTGTCGATTCATAGGTGTACGCAGCAGCGAGGGCTCCATCTCAAAATCAACATGTTCAAATCCCGCAAGCGCAAAAGCGGCTCGCAAACGAGAGACGGCGAACTCCTGATCTTCTTCGGTCTCTGCGCCAACGAAGCGAACGGGGCGGCCCACCATCGCATAGCGAATCGGCTTGGCGAATTGGTGCGCGGTATGTTTGCGAAGATCGCTGAGAATGCGAGAGATTAGCTCTTCGAGTTTGTAACGCCGGCCAAAAACCTCTGTTCCAGTGAGATTCTGGCTGGAGAGATGAGATTTGAGTGACTGGACGAGGCGACCTTTCTCGTCGGTCTGCAGATAATGTTCGATCGCGGCAGGCCCGGTCAGGGAATGCATTCGTTTGGCCCCGTCGCTGTTCTTGTACTGCTCGAAATAGAGAACAGAGCGGAAGGAAGGTGTCACTGCTCCAGCCGACGGAAAGGAACCAAGCTGCACCTGCCCGCTCTCGCCGGCGATTGCAATCGAACTGTTGGTAGTCCCAAAATCGAAGCCAACAGCATCCCGCCGACTATGCGCAGCACCCATAGACTTCATTATTTCGTAGTCGGAAGCGGATACAGAGTTCGTTCCCGGTTTCGCGGACACTGGCGATGTCAAAGCTTCGCTAGTTTCTCTTCCAGGTCCGGCACGTAACTCATCTGCGCATCCGGCTCCAGTTTCTTCGCCTCTGCCAGCGCCGCCGTCCACGCGTTGCGGGCTTCATCCTTCATCCCCAGCGCAGCAGATGCATCTCCCAGGGCCGTCTGACTCATGATATCCGTCGGATCGATCGCCACAGCTTCGCGCGCGAGCGACAGTGCATCCTTCGCGTCGCCTTTCCACATCATGTGCGTTGCGTTGATCGCGCGGCTCAAAGCTGCCGCCTGCTTCACGTCGAAACTCCCGCGGTACACCATCACGCTGTGATCAATGGTCTCAGCCGGCTGCATCCCCCGAAACATCCGATAAGGATTCATGCGCTCGCTCGGCCACTCGCACCCGCTCAGATCACCTGCGCTAATCACCACATTTCCCTGGATTGCCGGTGGAGTGACTTCCGCTTCTCCCAACCAGAACGTATCGATGTTTGGCAGAGGATGGCACGTAATTCCATACGTTGCCGGATCGATGACCGGATACGCAAAATATGCAAACCAGCACGCCTCGCCCGGATGGCGATCCTGCCATTGCTTCACTTGATAAAGTTGCTGCGCCCAGTCCACGTTCGCATCGCTCAGCAGGTTGTGCACATTCTTCGGCCCGCCCCATGCCTCATTTGCGTATGCGATGTAGTTCGGAAACACCATCAGCGCGGAAATAACGTGAGCCGCCACGAGCGCGCCGCACACCATCGCCCAGCGCCGGCTCTTCGACGACCACGCCACAATGCCTGCACCCGCCAAAATCGCTGCCAACGCGTACAGCGGCAGAATGTGCCTCGCTCCGATGTTCATGCCCGACACCATGGCGACCCCCAGGTACACGACACAAGGAATCAGAAGGAACGCCAATTCGCGTCGCGCCCGCAGCTGCCCCGCGGCCACGGCAGCCAATGCCAGCACCACCAGCCCCAGCAATCCCAACGTCGTCTTGATCGCGATCACGAGAGGGAAGTACCACCACACTCCATGGGCCAGTTGATGTCCCAGCACAAATGTCGGATAGAACTCTGCCATGCGCTTCACATCGATCAGCCCGATCAGGTACGACTCGGGCAGCAGGTGCATCCGTCCGATCCAGATCACCGCCGACTTATTGAAGTGGCTCAGCGGCGCCGCATACTCCGCCACCGTAACAAACTTCAATCCCGCCGGCCTCGCCGCATACCGGAAGCCGTAGAAAGCCCACAGGACCACCACCCCGATCACGACGATTGTCGCGAACGCCCCGGCAAGCCGAAGCGCCACCCGCCCGCGCTCGCCCTTGGGCGTAAACACGATCTCCCAAACGATCAGGAGCGCCAGCATTGGGGCCAGCAGAATTCCGGAGTGCTTGGTCGCCAGCAGCAGTCCCGCCATAACGCCCGACACAACCAGCCGCGAGACCGTCGGACCCTTCACATACCGATAGAACGCGTAAATGCTCGCCAGGAAAAACAGCGTCACGCCCATGTCCGTTGTCACGAGCGCCGAGTGACCTGCAAGATTCGGCTCAAAGACCACTAACCCCAATGCAATCAGCGCAGCCGTCTCACCGAACCACTCTCGCGCAGCAAAAAACACGGTCAGAGACAATCCCAGCGCCAACAAACCCGCCGTTAGGCGCATCTGAAAAACCATGCGCTGGCTTCCACCATCGTTCCGCGCCAGCCAGTCGCGTCCGTCGAGGTAGGCCTCGACCTTGAATTGCCGTCCCTTCAGCGGAGGAACCCACAAGTCTCGCCCGAGCAAGGGAATTGTGGCCAATAGCTTCACCAGCGGAGGGTGCTCGGGATTCAGGCCGTAGTCGCCAGTGTGCCACATCATGTAGCCCGCAAACATGTGATTGTCTTCGTCGAAAGTCAACGACTCGCGATGCACTACGAACGCCATCTGCGCTGCCTGCACCACGAGCAGGCATACGACCGCCACCCAGACCCAACGACTTCTCGTCACACAAACTCCTTGCCGGCCACGGCCCCGCCCATTCTACAATCCCAATCTTTTCAATTGGCTCCCGCCGGTGAAATATCAGACCGCGCAACTTATCAGACAAATCCGAACCACCTTCAGCACTCCAAATTGTTGCCGCCGCGTCTTACACTGGTGGTGCTCAGGTTTCTCCGCGTACCCCTGATGGTGCGCAACGTACTTTTAGCTCTCTTGCTGGCCATACTCGTCGCAGCGTCTGCGGGCGCCGCACGGATCAATGCCGTGCAGACGCATGCCCACGCGACGATCACCAAGTCGGCGGTCCATCACGGACATCGTCCAGCGCATTCCGCCGCGCATTCTTCGCGGATCCCGCGCACGGCCCGCAGCTCAGCGGCCACACATACTTCGCGCGCGGCCGGGCATCGCGGCACGCATGTCGCATCGTCCTTCCGCCACGGCACAACCAACTCGGCTAGGCGTTCGGCAACGCTCCGTCGTACGCGATATAACCGCTATCACTCAACGGCGCATTTCGTTCCACTTGTCACTGTCCACGCATCCTCCGCAAGACCTGGACCCGAATCGTTGAATGCAGTGTCTGAGACACGAGTCGATTCCGCCGAGGCGTCGACTACACCGCTTCCTGCCCCGCCGAGGTCAGATCCAAACTCCGCGGCGCACCCTGCTGAGGACGCCGCGTCCGCTGAGACCGACACCGTACCACCCCCCGGCACCGATCCCGCCGCCGTCGCCGCAGCCGGTAACCCGCTGGCCACACCACGCGCGGCCGCGCAACCGATCGCTCCCACCTCCGGCCAGATCGCCGAGCTCCATCGTCCGCTCATCTTCAGCGGACGAGTTTCCAGCAACACTCTTCGCGGCACCCATGACTCCCTTGTCCGCCAGAATGCGCGTTCAGAAGAAGAGGACCTCGAGCGTATTGAAGACGACGCCGACCTGCAGGACCGCATTGCTCACGGCCTGCTTGTGCGCGTCCCGGAGTCGGCCGCTCTCACCGTGAATGCCGCTTTGCCTGAGGACCGTCGCTATTGCCGCCCCTGGACCGCTGATTTCCTGACCGACCTCGCGCACGCTCATCAGGCTCAATTTCATGCGCCCCTCGTCGTCAGCTCTGCCGTCCGTACCGTCGAGTATCAGAAGCGGCTGATGCGGACCAACCACAACGCCGCCGACGCCGAGGGCGACATCGTTAGCCCCCACCTCACTGGCGCCACCATCGACATCGCCACGTCCGGACTCTCGCGCCGCGAAATGGAATGGATGCGCAACCAGCTGCTCGGCTACCAGAACGCCGGCGTCATCGACGTGGAGGAAGAATTCCACCAGCGCTGCTTCCACATCACGGTTTACAAGAATTACATCGCAGCATCTTCATCGCGCAGGACCATAAAGCCAGCCTCGGTGCCCGCAACGCCGGTGGCGGATTCGTCCAGCGCCATCTCCGGCGCGGACATCACGCCGAATAATCGGTAAGGGCGCTCCTCGGCACTCTCCCACGCAGTAATTTCATTCCTAATCTGCACCAGACGCGCTACAATCGCGTGCAAACGTAGATCCCTCCTGCCCGTGGTGATTGTATCTTCTCGGGCTTGCCATCTTTATCGTGGAAGGATCGAATTCTACCGGTAGCAGACTCCTCGGCATAGCACAGAATTCCGCTTCGGGTCTACCGGCCGACAAAACTCGAGAGGCGAAATCATGAGCGATCAGGTAGTGCAACCCTCGGCAGAAGTTGCCCCGGGTCTTACGCAAATGCAGAGAATCATCAACGTCTTCGCGGCGCCCTCCAAAACCTTTGCCGATATCAAGGCCGGCAACAAGAGCTGGTGGCTGCCATTCCTCATCACCGTGGTCTGCGGAGCATTTCTCTGGACTGCCATCAACAGCCAGGTCACCTGGAAGACGGTCTACGAGAACCAGCAGAAGCTCCAGCCGGAATTCGCCAAGCGCATGATGGACCAGATGCCGCCTGACCAGCGAGCAGCCGCTGATGCGCGCGGTCCCAAGACTCAGGCGATCACCTGGGCCCTTTCACCTCTTGGCCTGCTCGTCTACGACCTTCTGATGGCGCTCATTCTCTGGCCAACCGTCAACTTTGGCTTCGGTGGAAAGGCAAGCTACGGCTCCATTCTTGCCGTGATTATGTACGCGGGACTTGTCCTCTGGCCGATTCGGCTCTTACTCGGCGGCATTGCGCTTTTCGCCGGCGCAGCTCCCGATGGCTTTAACGTCGGCAATCCGGCGCCCACCAATATCGCCGCATTCCTGAACCAGGCGGACACCAACAAGGCGCTCTATACGCTGCTTTCAGCCATCGATGCTCCCACCATCTGGTGCCTCGTCATCACCTCGATCGGTGTGGCCATCGTCGCGGGCGTCAAGCGCCCATCCGGCTACATCGCCGTCTTCGGCTGGTGGCTGGTTGTAACGCTTGTCATCGTAGGCATCGCCGCCATCTAAAGCTGATCGCGTCTCATGTCCGGAAATTAAACGGCGCACATCTCAGGATGTGCGCCGTTGTTTTTGCTGAGAGCTGGTAGCTAAAAGCTGTTGGTCGTGCTTACTTCGTCCATCTCCGCATAATCAACGTTGCGTTGATCCCGCCGAACCCGAAGGAGTTCGATAGCGCCACGTCGAAATTGTGCTTGATGGCCTTGTTCGCCACATAATCCAGCCGGCACTCCGGATCGGCATTGTCGAGATTGATGGTCGGCGGAAGCTCCTGGTTGATCAGCGCGAGCACCGTGATGCCCGCCTCCAGTCCTCCTGCGCCGCCCAGCAGGTGGCCGGTCATCGACTTTGTGCCGCTGATCTTCAGCTTGTGGCTCAGGGCGTGCTCGCCAAATACCAATTCAATGGCGCGCGATTCGTTGCCATCACCCGCCGGCGTCGACGTAGCATGTGCATTTACATAGCCCACGTCCTCCGGCTTGACTCCCGCATCCTTCAGTGCCGCGCGCATGCTGCGTTGTGCGCCGGCTCCATCCGGAGCGATGCCCGTCATGTGATAGGCGTCCGCGCTCATGCCGTAGCCAATCACTTCACCCAGAATCTTTGCGCTGCGCGCTTTCGCAAATTCGAGCTCCTCGAGAATTAGAATCCCCGCGCCCTCGCCGATCACGAAACCATCGCGATCCTTGTCGAAAGGCCGGCTGGCCTTTGTCGGTTCGTCGTTGCGCGTCGAGAGAGCCCGCATCGACGCAAACCCGCCCACCGATAGCGGAGTGACCGCCGCCTCTGATCCGCCTGCAATCATCGCATCGGCATCGCCATGCAGAATCATGCGCACAGAATCGCCAATGGAATTGGCGCTCGTCGCGCACGCCGTCGCCGTAGCTGAAATTGGCCCCCGCGCTCCATAGCGAATGCTTAATTGCCCCGCCGCCATATTCACGATGGCTGCCGGAATAAAGAAGGGCGAGATCTTGCGTGGTCCGCCTGCAAGCAGGTTGGCATGTTCGCGTTCGATAATCTCGAAACCGCCGATGCCCGAGCCGATGAACACGCCCACTCGATCTGCGTTTTCATCGGTGATCTTCAGGCCGGACTGTGCCAGAGCCTCTTGCGTGGCTGCAAAGGCAAAGTGAATGAAGCGCCCCATCTTGCGCGCTTCCTTCTTTTCCACGAAATTGAGCGGGTCAAAGTTCTTGACCTCGGCGGCAAAGGTAACAGGAAACCCGGTTGTGTCGAATCCTGTGATCGGAGCCATACCGCTGGCACCAGATACCAGTTTGTCCCACACCTCGGGAGCGGTGTTGCCCACACCGCACACCAGCCCCAGGCCGGTGATCACCACTCGTCGATTCACCGGCTACTTGCCTTTCGCGGTCTTTTCGTTCTTCTCGATGTACTCAATCGCATCCTTGACGGTCTTGATCTTCTCCGCGTCCTCGTCGGGAATCTCGAGATCGAACGCCTCTTCAAACTGCATCACAAGCTCAACAACGTCCAGCGAATCCGCGCCCAGATCCTCCTGGAAGCTTGCACCGGGTGTGACCTCGGCTTCGTCGACCTGTAGCTGCTCGACGATGATCTGTTTAACCTTTTCTTCTACCGCCATGCCTGTTTCTCCTCAGTTTTGTTTTCCAAATCCGGTCTCGATCCGGGAATTCAACCGGTTACGTCCCGCCTGCCTACAATAACGGCACGCGGCGCACCTATACAACCGCCGCGCCAAGAAAAGATTGCTCGGCCCCGAAACTCCAAGTCTACCGGGCGGGTCCCGGTGTGTAAAGCAGCTCAGAGTGGAAATAAATCAATCACCTGCGCCCCGATCAAAGCCTCTTGACTCCTCGACGACCGGCTCTCAAAAACCCGCAGTTTGGGACGCGAATTGCACATCGAAAAGGCGTACATTAGGCGAAGAACCCTCGGAGGCTTTCCTTGCAGGCTCTTATCGCTGTTGTCGCCGTAGTCGCCGGAATCTTGCTGGGCCTCTGGATCCGCACCGTCTCCACCAGGCGGGAACTGGCTCTTTGGGATCAGCGCAATCGCGAATCCCTCGACGCCATTGCCGCGCTGCAGAAGCAGTTGACGCAGGCGCATGCCGAATTCGCCTCCCATGCCGGATTCGAGTCCCTTGCCGCCGAACGCGCCGCCACCATCGCGCAGTTGAATGCCGACACTGCTGGTCTCCGCACCGAACTCGCATCGAAATCGTCGCACGCGTCTTCGCTGAGCGCCCGTATCAGCCAACTCGAAGCCGACTTAAACAACGAGCGCCAGAACATGGCGGAAAAGATTGCCCTGCTCGAAACCGCAAAGCAGGTTCTTGCCAATCAGTTCCAGACTCTGGCGGCCGACATCCTGGAGCAGAAATCCAAAACCTTTTCCGAGGGCAGTCAGAAAGAACTCGGTACCCTGCTAACGCCTCTTCGAGAACAGATCAAGGAATTCCGCGAGAAAGTCGAGTGCGTTCAGACCGAGTCAACCACGGGAGTTACGGAACTCAAAACGCTGATCGGCACGCTCGGCAATCTGAATCAGTCGCTGACTGAAGAAGCCCGCAACCTCACGACGGCCCTGCGAGGTTCCTCAAAAGCACAAGGCGACTGGGGCGAATTCATTCTCCGCGATCTGCTCGACAAGGCCGGCCTTCGGGAGGGCGAGCAGTATGTATTTCAGCAGCCGTTTGCCGTTGAAGGCGAAAGCGGCGAACGCGCGCGCTCCGTCCGCACCGACGTGATCGTTTTCCTGCCCGGCGGCCGCAATCTCGTGATCGACTCGAAAGTTTCGCTCACCGCCTACACCGACTGCGTAAACGCCGCCGACGAAGACACTCGCAAGATCGCGCTTAAATCGCACTTGGCTAGCTTGCGCGGCCACATCTCCGGCCTCGCCAAGGCTGGCTACCACAATCTCCCCGGCATCGAGACTCCTGATTTTGTGGTGATGTTTGTTCCCATCGAACCGGCTCTCCTTATGGCCCTGCAATGCGACGGCGAACTTTGGGCAGACGCCTACAAGCAGGGAATTCTCCTCGTCGGTCCCACAACGCTGCTCTACGTAATCCGCATCGTCAACGTCCTCTGGCAGCAGGAACGCCAGGCTCGCAATGTGCGCGAAGTGATGGAACGCGGAAGCGAACTCTACGAGAAATTTGTAGGATTCGTAACGGACATGGAAGTGATCGGCGACAGCATTCGCAAAACTGACCAGAGCTATACAAATGCGATGAAGAAGCTCGTAGATGGCCGCGGCAATCTCATCCGCCAGGTTGAATTGCTGAAAAAGCTAGGCCTGCGCACCAACAAATCGATTCCGAAGAGCCTTCTCGACCGCGCCGACGTCGATCAAGCCGAGCTGGCGCTGGCCGCCGAAGCCGATACCGCAGATGATGCAAATTAGCTCGTTTCAGTTAGCATCTATCGCGTATCCTCGCCATTTTCCAGATATGCAACCCATGAGTTGCATGATAGATGAATTTCGCGGGGCAAGGCGGTAAGGAAGTCAGTGTGGTGGAAATGTCGGGTGCCCCATCCTTGCGAAGCAAGGGCGGGAAAGCACGAACTCCTCGTGTAACTCAACCGCAATCTCGCTAACCGGTGCGTAGCGCCGCTAACTCCGCTCTCTCTCCAACTCAGCAAACGTCTCCCGCAGCCGCTTCCAAGTCGTCCCCAGATCCTCGGGAAGCACGCGCGTCTCCGCCACCGTCGTCATGAAGTTGGTGTCTCCCACCCAGCGCGGCATGGCATGCATATGCAGATGTCCCGCAACACCGGCTCCCGCCGCCTGCCCCAGATTCAATCCGAAGTTGAATCCGTGCGGCCGATACAACTGCTCCAGAGCACGCTCCGTCAACTGCGCAAGGTCCATTAACTCGTGAGCGGTGTCGGTGTCCATTTTCGCAATACGCTCCAGGTGCGCGTAGGGCATTACCATCACGTGTCCCGAGGTATACGGATACGCATTCAGGCAGATAAAGCAGTGTTTCCCGCGCCTCACCAGCCCTCCGGCCTCTTCCGCTTCGTCGGCATTCATTCCGTGCTCAATGGCGTGGTCGATGCTGGCAATCAGGTTGCAGAAGACGCAGTTCAGGTCCCCGGGCCAGGCATTCAGACGTGCGGGCACACCCGGTCGAGGCGCCCCATCCGCCGTCGTCACATACGCAAATCGCCAAGGGCTCCAGAGCTGATCCATATCCAAGGCTTCGCAGCGAATCCTTTCTGCCTTTCCATCTCCGTCGGACCAAGTATAGTGCGCATCTCTTCTACTGCTGGTAAGGCTGTCGGCGATCCCACGACCATGCCACGCAACAGTTTGCAAAAAACATTCCACATTTGTCTTCGGCGTCAGGTCTGAACCCTAACCTCAACGGAATCTCCACCTGCCAGCACTACTTTTGCAGCAGTTCTGCATCGTCCATCCACAACTGCCAAAGCATTGGATTGACGGGGAAAACAGACCATTGCTACACTTGAAAGCGTAGCTTCCTGCGCGGATTCCAGCAGCTAGCTGCGGCCGCCCTCCAAACCAGCCGTTGCCTGCCTGGTGTTTCCCAAGGAGACGAGTCGCTTCACCCGCCAGCACGCTGGCCAGAAGCCCCGTCTTTGTGAAACTCCTCGGATCAAAAGGCGCATGGTTGCCGAGGTTCCGGCCACCGGCATCGCCCGCTATCGCAGCGAGCACGTGCCGTCCGCCGACAGCGCCACCGTCGTCGGGCCAATGAATCGGAGCTGCTGTCATGCCAAACGTCCTCAATCCCGAACCCGAGAGCATAACCCTGAACACCGAACTCGAAACTCCCACCCTCGAACCTGCGACCGAGCTTGATGCTCCCTCGTCCGAATCCACGTCCAACCCAGAGACCGCCGAAGTACACACTGCTGTCGAATCGCAAGCGCTGGACGCCGATGCCTCAACCGAGCCTGTAGCCCAGGCCGCCCCCGCACAACTCGAGCCCGCAGATCATGCTGAGCCCGTTGCTCGTGTTGCTGCGCCGGCCGAACACAGCGCCGATTCTGCTGAAGATTTCTCAGCTGCCCTCGAAGCCTTTGAGCGCGAGCAAGCCGCTGAAGCTGCTGCTGTCGAAGCCTACGGCGACAAGGTCGTCTCCGGCACCGTCCTCAAGCAGAGTGAAAAACATCTGGTTGTCGACGTAGGTCTCAAGTCCGAGGGCCTTGTGCCCATCGAACAGGTTCTCGACCACACGGGCGCAGTGCGGTTCCAGCCCGGTGAAGTCATCGAAGTGGTCATCGAACGCGAAGAGCCCGAGGGCGGCTATCTCGTCAGCTACGAGAAGGCCCAGCGCCTCCGCGTGTGGGACACCATCGAGAAGCATGCCAACGACAAGACCCCGATGATGGGCACTGTCGTAAGCCGCGTCAAGGGCGGTCTCACTGTTGATATCGGTTTGAAGGCCTTCCTGCCTGGTTCGCAGCTTGAGATTCGCCCCGTCCGCAACCTCGACGGCTATCTCGGCCAGCAGATTGAAGTCCGCGTCATAAAGCTCAACAAGAAGCGCGGCAACGTCGTCGTCTCCCGCAAGGAGATTCTCGAAGAAGAGCAGAACGCCAAGCGTTCCACCACTCTCGAGCATCTCGGCGAAGGTGCCATTCTCACTGGCACCGTCAAGAACCTCACCGACTACGGCGCGTTCGTCGACCTCGGTGGCATCGACGGCCTGCTGCACATCACCGACATGAGCTGGGGACGTCTCACCCATCCTCGTGATCTGGTTAACGTCGGCTGACGAAATCCAGGTCAAGGTGCTCAAATTCGACAAAGACAAGCAGCGCGTCTCGCTCGGATTCAAGCAGCTCACGCCTGACCCGTGGCTCGATGCCTCGGAGCGCTACCCTGTGGGCGCCCACGTCCACGGCCGCGTTCTCTCGGTTACCGACTACGGTGCGTTCGTTGAGCTCGAGCAGGGCATCGAAGGCCTGGTTCACCTCTCTGAGATGACCTGGTCCAAGCGCCTCAAGCACCCTTCCAAGCTGGTCAAGCCAGGCGACGAGGTCGACACGGTTGTCCTCAGCGTCAACCCCGCCGACCGCCGCATCTCGCTTGGCATGAAGCAACTCATGGAGAATCCTTGGGAAAACCTCACTGAGCGTTATCCTGCGGGAACCGTTGTCGAAGGTCGCGTTCGCAACCTCACCGACTTCGGCGCCTTCATCGAAATCGAAGATGGCATCGACGGCCTCGTCCACGTCTCCAACCTGAGCTGGACAAAGCGCGTCAAGCATCCTTCTGAAGTCGTCAAGAAGGGCGAAAAGGTCAAGGCAGTTGTTCTCGGCGTCGAGCCGCAGAACCGCCGCCTGTCGCTCGGCATCAAGCAGCTTCAGCCCGATGTCTGGGAGAGCTTCTTCGCTACGCATCGCGTCGGCGATCAGGTCCACGGCAAGGTGCTTCGCACCGCGCAGTTCGGCGCTTTCGTTGAAATCGCCGAGGGCGTTGAAGGCCTCTGCCACATCTCTGAAGCCAGCGAGCAGCCCGGAGAACCCAGCAAGCTCGAAGCCGGTCAGGAGCACGACTTCAAGATCATCAAGATCAACGTCGAAGAGAAGAAGGTGGGCCTCAGCCTGCGCGCGGTATCCGGCCACGAAGCCAGCCGCTCCCAGGTCGAGCACTACAAGGAGAGCGCGCACAAGCAGCCCGTCTCCAGCGGCACCACCACCCTCGGCGACCTCATCAACTGGCGCAAGAACGAGCGGTAACGCCCGTCCTTGATCGGCACACAACAACGGCCACCCGCAAGGGTGGCCGTTCTGCTTAATGCTGAAAAACCGCAGTTTTGAAAGGGCACGGATTTATCCGTGTCATAAGTCCAGCGACATAAGGTCGGCTTTTGCCGCTGAGGGGCGGTCTTCAAGCTTTGTCAGCAGTCTGATGGCCGGGTGCCCCATCCAAGCCGCGTCTTTTGCGGCTTGGGTGGGAAACCACGAACCCCCACCAGCCGGGAGCCGGGTGCCCCTGGTCTCGATTCTGAGACCAGGGAAACCGAAACCTTATCAAGCCATCACAAAATAATTCCCGAATCTGTGCAAAACTTTTGCAGGTTATTTCACCGATTTCTTCATACTTGAATTTAGGAGAGCTCCCAGAGTGAGCAACAGTGGGCGGAAAATAGACCTTGATCCCTAGCCAGTTCCTAACCCCTGTATTGAGAGGAATCTACAGCTAAGTCCATCCGTGAGAGTAATTTGCGGCGAAGCTGCGCTGTAACCCTCAGAAAACAAGATACTTGCTTAAAGAGACGGGTATATAGGGGTACATCCCGCAACCAGGCTGTTGCCGGTCGAACGCCGGTAACCTGGATCAAGCGCGCGCCATGATGCATCAAAAAGGAGTTCCGCTATTATATTGAAAGAGAGCAGTGTTCATTCTTACCCTCCCGTAAATCATGGCAACAAAAGTGATTAGCCGCGAAATCGCCGCGCCCTCCGTGTCTCACAACGGCAGTGCGTGGCAAATCATCAGCTTCACTTCGCTCAGTTTCGTCGTCTATCTCGCCATCGGCCTTCCACTTGCGATTCTGCCCGAATACGTCCACATGCGGATGGGCTTCCATGCCTCGCTCGCCGGACTCGTGATCAGCATCCAGTACATCGCCACGTTTCTTAGCCGCCCCTGGGCCGGCCGCATCTCCGACCGCAAAGGCGCAAAAATCTCCGTTCTGTGGGGAATGGGAGCATGCACGCTCAGTGGATTCCTGCTGCTTGGCGCCGCCGCCCTTCATCGCGATCCCGCCTGGCTCAGCCTGACCAGCCTGATTGCCAGCCGTCTTGTGCTCGGCATCGGCGAAAGTCTCGGATCCACCGGAGCCACCCTGTGGGGCATCTCCAGCGCCGGCCCGGAGTACACCGCCAAGGTCATCTCCTACAACGGTGTCAGCACCTACGGCGCACTGGCCCTCGGCGCGCCGCTCGGCGTGGTGTTGGAGACCCACTGGGGCCTCGGTTCCGTCGCGATCCTCACCATCATCGTGTGCGCCCTCGCATTTGCCTGGGCCATCTCCAAGTCGCCGGTCCCAGTCGCTCAAGGCGAACATCTTCCGTTTCGCAACGTACTCGGCCGCGTCACTCCGCACGGCATGGGCCTGGCGCTTGGCGGAGTCGGATACAGTGCGCTTGCCACCTTCGTCACGCTCTTCTACCTAAGCCGCCACTGGAACGGCGCGGCCCTCTGCCTCACCGCTTTCGGCATCGCCTTCATCGTTGCGCGCCTGATATTCATCCGCACCATTAGCACACTTCGGCGGATTTCCGGTCGCCAAGGTCTGTCTCATCGTCGAATCTATCGGCGTGCTGCTGCTCTGGCGTTCCGTCTCTCCCTGGATGGCCCTCTTCGGCGCGGCCCTCACAGGCTTCGGCTACTCGCTCGTCTTTCCCGCTCTTGGCGTCGAAGCCGTCCAGCGTGTGCCATTGGAGAATCGCGGAACCGCTCTCGGTGTCTACACCGTCTTCGCCGACGTCTCGTTCTTCATGGTCGGCCCCGTCGCCGGTGCCGTCATCGGTGCCTTCGGCTATGCCAGCGTATTTCTGTTCGCATTGCTCTGCGTCCTGTCAGCCCTCGCCATCGTCCTCATCCTCGCCCGAAGAAAAACAAGATCCAGCTTGATACCCGCTGACTGAACTACGCCGAAGCAGCCACAATCCAAGGGTGGGAAAGCACGAACCTCAACGCGCCTCAGTTCCGCTAACTTGCAAACTCGCTGGCGTGTCCCATCCTTGCAACGTACATGCTTTTGTTGCAAGGGTGGGAAAGCACGAACTTCAACGCGCCTCAGTCCGCTAACTCGCTGGGGTGCCCCATCCTTGCAACGTACATGCTTTTGTTGCAAGGGTGGGAAAGCACGAACCTCAACGCGCTTCAGTTCCGCTAACTCGCTATCGGCGCGTGAGCGCCGCTAACGGGCCGCGAAAGGGCCGCTAACTCCGCTAAACTAGACCCGTGCCGCCCACCTTCCACATCGAAAACTTCGGCTGCCGCGCCGCCCGCGCCGACGGCGAAGCGATAGCCGCTCTTTTGCGCGCCTCGTGCGCTGGTGAAGGCCAGCTCTCCGAAGCGGATGTGGTCATCGTCAACACCTGCAGCGTGACCGCCGAAGCCGACCGCGAAGCCCGCGCCTACATTCGCCGCACGCACCGCCTGAACCCCACTGCCCGTATCGTCGCCACCGGTTGCTACGCTCAGCGCGCCCCGAAGAACTCGCCGCCATTCCGGGCGTCGCCGCCGTTATCGGCAACAGCCACAAAGCCCTCGCTCCCGAAATCGCGCTCAAGTTTGCCAAGGCACCTCGCCTTGCGCGATCCGAACGCAATGGGCTGATCCAGATTCAGGCGACGCAGGCCGAAGCGGCCCCACCGCCGGTGGTACTAGTCGACGACACTTTTGCTCACTCCTTCCTCGAGGAAGCGCCAGTTACCCCAGGCGCTCAGACCCGTCCCAACCTCAAAATCCAGGAAGGCTGTTCGAATCGCTGCTCCTTCTGCGTCATTCCCCAGACTCGAGGCCACTCCAGAAGTCTGCCCGGCGCAGCCGTCCTATCTCACGTCCGCAATTTCGTCTCGGCGGGCGGCAACGAACTCGTCCTCTCCGGAATCAACCTCGGCCGTTGGGGCCGCGACCTTGATTCGATGCAGTCTCCTATCCGCACGCTGGCCGCCCTCGTTCGCGAAATCATCGAACAGATCAGCCTGCCCCGCCTTCGCCTCAGTTCCATCGAACCAATGGACTGGGACGCCGACCTGATCGCTCTCATGGCTGAATACGGAGGCGTCAGGCTCGCCCGCCATGCCCATCTGCCCCTCCAGTCCGGCTCCGACTCGGTCCTCCGTCGCATGCACCGCCGCTACCGCCCTTGGCACTACGCCGAAAAAGTCTCTGCTCTTGTCCGCGCAGCAGGTCCAGCGCTTACTCTCGGTGCCGACGTGATGGTGGGATTCCCCGGTGAAACCGACCGCGAGTTCCAGGAGACCTACGAGTACATCCGCTCGCTCCCGTTCGGCTACCTGCATCTCTTTCCGTTCTCACCGCGACCCGTCACACGCGCATGGGCTCTCCATGCCGAATCGCCCGTGCCCGCCACCGTCGTCAACGAACGCATGGCTGCCCTCCGCTCCCTCGCAGTCGAAAAGACCCACGCGCATCGCCGCCAATTCATCGGCATTGAACTGGACGCCATCACACTCCACACGCCACCAGCACTCGCCTTCGCAAGCCGCACTTCCGCGCTGACAGAGAACTTTCTCCCCGTCGAACTTGCGGGCTCGCGTCCTGCCAACCAACTCATTCGCGTCCGTGTCAACGGCCTTGCTCCCTCCAACACGCTTCTTGCATTGCCTGTCCTCTCTGCCACTTCCACGTTCGATTCCCAACTCGGCCCGATCGCTAATTCGGGCCTACCGGTGCTCGAAACCGCCTTTTAATCCATAGCGCTGCGGTCGGCTTCGGCATCAAACCAGTGCTATACTCAGGGTGCGTTCGCGTGCCCCGCAAGAATTCCGGAGGGTTCCGGATCCAGGCGCCCGACAACTATTGGAGGATGTACCATCGCACTCGACAAACGTTCGGCCAAGTCTTTTATTCGCATCAACGATCGCATTCGCGCCCGCGAAATCCGCGTGATCGACGAAAACGGCGAGCAACTCGGAATTCTGGCTCCATTTGAAGCTCTCAAGATCGCCCGCGAGCGCGGCCTCGATCTGGTAGAGGTTTCGCCCAACGCCATCCCGCCCGTCTGCCGCATCCAGGACTACGGCCGCTTCCTTTACGAGAAGGAAAAGTCAGAACGCGCCGCCAAGAAGAAGCAGAAGATCATCGTCGTCAAGGAAGTCAAGTTCTCCGTCACCGTCGATGAGCACGACTACCAGACCAAGAAGAATCAGGCCGTCAAGTTCCTGCAGGGCGGCGACAAGGTGAAGGCGAGTCTCCGCTTCCGCGGCCGCCAGATGGCCCACCGTGACCTGGGCTACAAAATCATCAACCGCTTTATCCAGGACGTCGGCGAGACCGGCGTCGTCGAATTCATGCCGCGCATGGAAGGCACCATCCTGCACGCGATTATCGCGCCCAGCAAGCGCCCCGAAGGCCAGAAGCCCAAGCCGCCCGCGCCTCCACAACAGCCTCCGCGCCCTCCGGCACCTCCACAAGCGCAGTAAGCGCTGAGCTCAAATGTCCAAAGGCCGCCTCGCAAGGCGGCCTCTCCACTCCCGCCGCATTTTTCACCGCCTCACAACCGCTGACTGGCTAACTTGCTAAGCGAAGCGCGCTAACCCGCGAATTCCTTATCAAACCCTGGGTGCCCCATGCTTTCGACGTCTTTGCTGTTGTCGGAAGGGTGGGAAAGCATGAACGCCTAAACTCCGCTGACAACGTGCAGGCAGCTAACCCGCCTTCTCGTTGTATTCTGACGCCATGCTCCGATTCAGGCTGGCTCTTCCCCTCGTCTTCTTCACTTTCGGCTCAGCTCTTTTGCCGGCACAAACCGCAGCCTCTGCCGCGACCGTGCCGCCGACATCTCCCCGTTTCCCAACCAACGAGGACCTGCGTCACCTGAAAGCGCTCTCGTCGCCGGTGCTCTCACCCGATGGCAAGCAGGTGCTGTTCAGCGTGACGCATGCTACCGCCGATGGCGCAGCAAGCCATCTCTGGATCGTTTCGGCCTCTGCGGGCAGTTCCGACAAAGCCCGTCAACTCACGTTCTCGCCACCAGCCGACAAGCGCGGCGAGCACAACGCGCAGTGGTCGCCAGACAGTGCTGCCATTTTCTTCCTCGCCAAGCGTGGCGATCACACCCAGCTCTTCCGGCTCGACCTGCGTGGTGGCGAAGCGTCGCCTTACGATCTGAAGATCCTGCCGCCCGTCGATGTTTCCAAAGACAAGGACGCCATCAATCCTCCGCCCGCTCCCGAATCGAGCGAGAAGAAGGAAGACAAAAAGTCAGCCGAGGCGAAGCCTGAACCGCAGCCCATTGATGTTGCCGGTTTCTCCATCAGCGACGATGGAAAGTACCTCGCCCTCTGGGCGCACGATCCCGAAACCCCCGGCGAGAAGAAGCAGAAGGACGCGAAGATCGACGCCTCCTGGGTCAATCACGAGAAGCACCTCACGCGTCTCTACCTCGCCTTGCTCAAGCCCGACGGCGCCATTAACGGAGCCCTCACTGCCGTCAATCTTCCACCCGATGTGCGCGTCGCTGTCTGGTCTCCAATTACTGATAAGTTGGCTGTCTTCACCGAAGCTCCCAACGAAGCCTCGGACCTAGGCCCGGCCGGCGCTGCGTGGATCGTCGATGCATCTACTCCCGCGAAACCCATCAAGCTTGAATTAGTTCCTGCCACAGCCGGCGGTGGTGCGTGGAGCGCAGACGGCAACTCCATCGTCTTCGCCGCGGCAACCCCCAACGATGCGCCTCCCGGCTACGACGATTTGTACGCACTCACTCCCGCCACACCAACTTCACAGCCGCTCGACCTGACCCGCGGATTCGCTGGCCAGTTGCGCGCCCAGGGCCTCTTCTTCACCCCGGATGGACAGCTCATCGCGCCGGCCGCCATCGGCACGCGTAACGCGGTCGTTCGCATTCCTCTCGACGCCAGAACCCCGCCCGCGACCATCGATCTGGGCACATCCGTCGTCTCCGGCCTCCACACCAATCGCAAGCAGACCGGCTGGGTCTGGCTCGCCGACTCCGGTGGCCACCCCATGCAACTCTGTTTTGCCGTGAAACTCGGGGATGCCTGCTCAGTTCTGCCCACCCCCAATCTAGGTCCTGCCAATCTGCGTACTGTCGCGCCGCAACTCGTTCACTGGAAATCGGGTAGCTTCACCATTGAGGGTCTTCTCTATCTCCCACCTGACACCGGCTCAACAAAGGTTCCTCTCGTCGTCGACGTCCACGGCGGTCCCTTTGGCGCGTGGGAAGACCGTAGCGATCCCTTCGCCGACTTCCTCATCGGCCATGGCTGGGCCGTTCTGCGTCCCAACCCGCGCGGCTCATCCAACTACGGCGTCAAATTCGCAGCAGCCAACAAGAACGACCTTGGTGGCGGCGACTACCAGGACGTGATGGCCGGCGTCGACTACGTTCTCGCGCACTTTCCCATCGACCCAGCACGTCTCGCTCTCATGGGCTATAGCTACGGCGGCGAGATGGCCGGCTTCGTTGAAGGCAAGACCGACCGCTTCAAGGCGGTCATCAGCGGCGCGCCCGTAATCGATCAGTTCAGCGAATACGGAACCGAGGGCGGCTCGTGGTACGACCGCTGGTACTTCGGCAAGCCTTGGGAACATATGAACGACGCGTGGCGCCAGAGCCCGCTTTCGGGTGTTGCCCACGCCAAGACGCCGTTCCTGCTCCTGCAAGGCGAGAGCGATACAACCGATCCACTCGGTCAGGCGGAAGAAATGTACCGCGCGCTTCGCCAGGAAGGCGTGCCGGTTGAACTCGTCACCTATCCGCGCGAGAATCACGGCCCGCTCGCCATCGGCATGCTGGGCCATCCGTCCCCCGAGCCATGGCACGGCTTCGATGCCCGCCAACGCGTCGTCAACTTCATCAACGCGGCGTTTTCATCAACACCACTGCCAGCGACAGCATCTGCTTTGTCCAAATGATGGATGACGGCCGCTGACTTGATTCGTTCCCCATCCGAGACTTTCCGTCGCTCATTTCAAAGACGTTAGGCGAGGAACAGCTCTGGGCGATAACCGTCGCGAAGGATCCAAAAGCGGAGCCCTGATCCTCAACCTCACATTGCGTTATACTTATCAGAGCCTCTCGTGGGCAGGGGAAGCCCTGTTCTACTGAGGCTTGTGGCTGGGCCACCAAAACCCCGTCCCTAACGAGAAGAAAATGCCCAAGTTGAAAACACATACGGGCGCGAAAAAGCGCTTCAGCAAGACTGGCACCGGCAAAATCAAGCGGCACCAGACCAAGACGCGCCATATCCTTTCGTCCAAATCGCCAAAAGTGAAACGCAAGCTCGGTAAGACCGTGCTTGTTTCCGATGGCGACTACGCGAAAGTAGCGCGCATGATTCCTTACGCCTGAGCACTGCGTGCGGCAGCCCTTTGGATTAGGGGATTGCCACACGAAGATGGGCCGAAATTTGAAGGCCCCCGCCGATAAGAAATGCGTCCTGACCGGCGAGAGATTCAGGCTTGAACGAGCGAGTGAAGAGGTTTAACGCGCCGCCCCCAACAGGCCGCGCCTCCTACCTCCAGCCGCGATGACCAACGAACGCAAAATGGAGAACACCAATGCCCCGCGTAAAACGTAGTACCAAGCGGAGTGACCGCCGCAAGAAAATCCTGAAAAGGGCGAGCGGATACTTCCTTACCAAATCCAAGCTCTACCAGGCAGCCCAGGAAGCCGTCGAGCGCGGCCTCAAATTCGCCTATACCGGCCGCAAGCAGAAGAAGCGCCAGTTCCGCTCCCTCTGGATCGTGCGCATCTCCGCCGCTGCCAAGCTCAACGGCACCAGCTACTCGCAGTTCATCAACGGACTGAAGAAGGCCGGCATCGAGCTCGACCGCAAGGTCCTCTCCGACATCGCCGTGCACGATGCCGCAGCGTTTACCAAGCTGGTGGAGCAGGCCAAGGCCGCTCTCGCCAGCACAAAGCCGCCTAAAGCACCGGGCTGCACGCCTCATCAACGGCCCGGAGCTTAGCTTCGGGCCGTTTTCTCTTATGCGAATGGAACGGACCAATTGTTAATCGTGTTTGTATCAAGGCATGACTTTCACAGCTTCCGGAAAAATTCATGCGGACTCGAGTCTTGTGACAGGGCATGACTTCAGTCGTGCCGAAATGGCCTTCAGTTGATGTGGGCTTTAGCCCCTGAGGAATTTGCCTGTGCAACTCTCAGCGTTCTCCATTTGCAGGTCCCTCATCGCTGAACGCATTAAGCCTATGTCCATGCAGTCATTTATCCTTTGGATTAAGCAATGACGAACGAAGAAATTCCCGATCTGCCGGAGTACAACGACTCCGCTCTCGACCAGGCTTTTGCAGCATTAGCCAAACAGGCCGCTGACGAAGCCGCAGCGATCGCCGGCCCTGACGACCTCGAATCCTTCCGCCTCCGCTGGGTAGGCCGCAAGCAAGGCCGCCTCAACGACGTCTCCGCCCGCTGGCTCAAGGCCGCTCCGCCTGCAGCGAAGAAAGCCGTCGGCGAGCGTTTCAAGACGCTGAAGGAACTCGTCGAAGGTCTCATCGACCAGGCATCCGGCTCGGGCCCCAGCGATGCCGCTCTCGCCGCCGAAGCCATCGACATCACGCTGCCCGGTACCCGCCGCCTCACCGGAGCGGAGCATCCCATCACGCGCACGATGAATGAAATCGTCTCCGTCTTCGCCGCTCTCGGATACTCCGTCGGCGTCGGCCCCGAAGTCGAAACCGACTTCTACAACTTCGAGTCGATGAATTTCCCGCCCGGCCATCCCGCGCGCGACACGCAGGACACGCTGGTCATTGCGAATCAGGAACGCCGTCCGCAGCGCGACCGTCTGCTGCTGCGTACGCACACTTCGCCCGTGCAGATGCGCACCATGGAGCAGCAGCCGCCGCCCATCCGCATCGTCATCCCGGGCAAAGTCCACCGCAACGAAGCGCAGGACGCCACGCACTCAGCCGATCTTTCATCAGGTGGAAGGCCTCTGCGTCGACACCAACATCACCTTCAGCGACCTCAAGGGCACGCTCGATCACGCCATGAAGGCGCTCTTCGGCTCGTCCGTCAAAACGCGCTTCTTCCCATCGTTCTTCCCCTTCACCGAGCCCTCGCCGATGTCCAGATCAGCTGCATCTTCTGTGGCGGCAAAGGCTGCCGCAAATGCAAGCACTCCGGCTGGATTGAGTTGCTCGGTTGCGGCATGGTCGACCCCGCGGTCTTTGCCTTCGCCGCAGAAAAACAGCCCGCCTATGATCCCAAAAAGATCAGTGGCTTCGCCTTCGGCATGGGCGTCGAGCGCATCGCCATGATGAAGTACGGCATCAGCGAAATCGGCCAGTTCTACGCGGAGATATGCGGTTCCTGGGGCAATTCGCATGAAAATTCTGACTAAATGGCTTCGAAGTTATCTACCCGAGCTTCCCGTCTCCGACACGCAACTCGCCGAAGACCTCACTCTTCGCGGCATCGCCGTCGAAGGCATCTTCGATCTCGGCGCAGGCAACGGCTCGCTCTTCGAGATGGACATCACCACCAACCGCGTCGACGCCATGAACCACTACGGCATCGCCCGCGAAGCCGCGACCATTTACGGCGTCGAACTCAAGCCGCTCGACATCACGCTTGCCTGAACCTCAAGCCGTCGCCGCAAAGCCCTTCTCCGTCAAGATCGAAGCCGAAGACGCCTGCGGCCGCTTCACCGCCCGCGTTCTGCGCGGCATCACCATCGGCAACTCGCGCGACTGGTTCCCCGGCGCCGAAGTCACCACCTACTTCGGCCTCCTTGAACAGAAGCAAATCTCCAACGCCGTCGATGCTACCAACTTCGCATGGCTCGCCATGGGCCAGCCCACGCACGCATTCGACCTCGACAAAATCGAAGGCGGCATCATTGTCCGCCGCGCCCGCAAAGGCGAAAAGCTCAAGACCCTCGATGGCGTCGAACGCACCCTCGATCCTGAAGACCTCGTCGTCGCCGACCACGTCAAGCCTCTCGGCCTCGCCGGCGTCATGGGTGGCTGGGACACGATGATCACGCCCGACACAAAGAACGTCCTCGTCGAAGCCGCGTGGTTCGAGCCAATGGCAGTCCGCCGCACAGCACGCCGTCACGGCCTGCACACCGACGCCAGCCATCGCTTCGAACGCGGCGCCGACTTCAACGCAGGGCCTGTCGCGTCGGCAATCGTCAGCCGCATCCTGCTTGCCAACGGCGGCAGCATTGAAGGCGACCTAGTCGATGTCCGCGTCCCCGCGTGGGAAGCGCGCACTGCTCAATCGCCAGCCCATCACGCTCGCGCTCAGCGAAGTCCATCGCATCCTCGGCAAGACCGAAGACAAGGAAGGCATCACCGCGCCCATCGTCGAAGTCCACCCTCACCGGCCTCGGCTGCACTCTCACCTCGCGACAGAGTTCGTCTGAAGAGCGAAAGGTGTGGAACACTATTCTTCCCAGTTGGCGCCTCGATCTCGAACGCGAAATCGACCTCATCGAAGAAGTCGCCCGCGTCTACGGCTACAACCGCTTCGCCAACACGCTTCCCGCATTCGGCGAAGGAGTAAAAGCGCTGCCGTGGGCCGAAGCTGAATCCGCCGTCCGTCGCACGCTGCTCGCCACCGGATTCCACGAAGCCATCGCCAGCACCTTCTGCTCTGCAGCCGAAGCCGCGCTCACCGCGCCCATACCCGGCCAGGTTGTTCCGATCGGCAATCCGCTCAGCGAAGAAGCCGGTGTGCTCCGTCCATCGCTCGTTCCCGGCATGCTCTCCGCAGTCGCCGGCAATCTCCATCGCGACGTCAGCGACGTGCGCCTCTTCGAACTCGGAACCGTCTTCAGCGGCACCACGGAAAAAGTCGATGAACGCCCCGCACTCGCCTTCGCCGCCGTCGGCACGCTTCCTGACCAGAGCGCGCTTCATCCCGCGCGCGCCATCGAATTCCACGATGTCAAAGGGAGTTGTCGAACAAGTTCTCGCGCGCTTTCAGATGCGCACGGTCTACTTCGATCGCTTCCCGCCCGAGTCCGGCCTCGCGCCCTGCGTGGCTGCACCCGTATCGCTCTGCGCGCGTCGTTGCAGAAGGCCTCACCGTCGGCTGGTTCGGCCAGCTGCATCCCGCCAGGCCGCCGCCCGCAAAATCAAGGAACCGGTCCTCGTTGGCGAGCTCTATCTCGATCGGCTTTACAAACTGCCGCTGCGCAAGCCTGCCGCGCGCGACATCTCCCGTTTCCAGCCTGTGCGTCGTGATTTTTCGCTTGTGCTCGACCAGAACATCCCGTGGGAGCGCATCGATCAGGCGCTCGCGTCGCTTCAGATTCCCGAGCTCGTCGAGTGGCGCGCCGCGAGGTCTTCCGCGACGCCCGCCTCGGCGCGCACGACTATTCGCTGCTCGTCAGCGCCACTTTCCAGGCACCCGACCGCACCCTGCGCGAAGAAGAACTCCAATCGTTCCAATCTCGGGTAGTCGAAGCGGTCAGCAAAGCCGGCGCGCGGCTGCGAACCTAGCCCCGCGCCGGGGGAGTTTCTTCGCAGTTTCCCTCAGCCTCCGCCGCTTGCTTCGAGAGCTATACTTCCCGAATACAGCGCAATTGCGCGGAGGTTATCTTTCATGTCGCCATCATCCCTGGAATCCCAGATCGCGGAACATCCCGGCACCGAGCAGTCTGAAATGCACGATCACGAACAGCTCCGGCAATCTCGCTCTCAGCAGCAGCGATTTTTCCGCTCTCGAAGAGCGTATCGCCCGCACCGTCAGACTGTGTCAAGAGCGAACGCCAGGCCCGCGCCGCCGCCGAGCAGCGTGCCGAAGTCTCGATGCTCAGCTCAGCGAGCAGCTGACCGTTGTGAAGTCCCTGCAGGAAGAAGTACGCGCCCTCAACGCCGAGCGCGAGCAGGTCCGCCAGCGCGTCGAGCGCCTGCTTTCGCAACTCGACGCACTTGAAGTGTGAGGTCTTTTGATGGCCAAGGAAATCCCGCCCAACGCTCCCGGTTACACGACCGTCAGCATCTACGACCAGATCTATCACCTGCGCGGCCAGGATCCCAACCACATCCGCCAACTCGCGGACCTGGTTGATAGCAAGATGCGAGCCGTGGCCGCGCATGGCCGCACCGTCGATTCGCTGCGCGTCGCCGTCCTTGCCGCACTCAACCTGGCCGACGAACTCTCGCAGACCTCCGGCGTCGATGCAAACGAAGGCCGCATGCGTGCAGCTCATCTGCGGAGCATGCTTGACGAAGTGCTTGAAGGCGAGCGCAAGACGGGCTAGCAGCAACCACTCAATCGCTGACCTGCTAACTCGCTTTTGCGCGAAGCGAAAGCTAACCCGCTGCTTCTCCTTTTGATCTCAATTTCTTCTCGCGATCATCACGGTTGATCCAGCCCCCATTTGAAATCTCAAAGCGAATCGCAAACCGACCCTGCGCAAACCACATTTCCGAAAGGGGTTCAAGTTACTAACACAAATGAGCTGACCCGCACAAGACTTGCAATTCCTCGCCAACATCCATACAGTCAGCAATAGAAACCGGCCTGCAAAGCAGGTGGGTAGTCAACGCTGGTTGAACCAACATTCATTGAACAGGGGCTCTTCTCGTACAAATTGGTTCTGTGTGCCGTGTCCGCCAGTCCGGAATGCCTAATGAACCACGGGGAGCTCCGCCGTCTTAGGACGGGTTCACCAGCGCATTGCTCACGGCCCAGTGGGCCGGATTTCTACTTGAGCGGAGAAGTAATATCGCCGCCCAATCCCCGCGCTACTCCCCTCGCACTCTGAACCGTTATCCTTGGTCTAGTGCATCCAGTTCTCTTCCACATCGGTTCGCTTCGTCATCCCTTCATACGGCGCTACCGCCGCGCTGGGAGTGCTGCTCGCACTGATGCTCGCTCTTCATACTGCGCGCAAGCTCGGCGTCGATCCCAACAAAATCTGGAATCTCTGCATCCTCATGCTCTTTACGGCGCTGGTCGGTTCGCGCCTGTTGCTTGTCATTGCGAACTGGACGGTGCTGCGCCATCATCCGCTCTGGATGCTTGGTCTGGCGATGATTCATCATCCGCTGCTCGCCGCGATCGGATCCCTCATCGCCTTGGTCGTTGCTGCAGTCTACGCGCGCATGAATCATCTGCCATTTCGCGCCACCGCCGATGTTCTCGCTGCACCCGCAGCGCTCGGCCTCGCCTTCGAACAGATCGGCGCTCTGCTGGCTGGTTCCGGCTATGGCACGGGCGCGCACGTTCCCTGGGCCGTCACCTACACCGATCCTCTTGCCGAGCGATGGAGCGGAGCGCCGCTGGACATCCCTGTTCATCCTGTGCAGGCCTACGCCGCACTCTGCTTCCTCGCGATTGCCATCGGCCTCGTCCTCTGGCTGCCGCATCGCCGCCAGCATGGCGACCTCGCCGGCATCTTCCTCATGGCGACCGGCGCCGTTCTGTTCATCACCGAGTTCTGGCGCGACCCTATCGGCCGCGGAGCGATGTTCCAGGGAGTGCTGAAAGGTCCACAGGTTGCCGGCATCGTTTTCGTAATTGCCGGTGCATTTCTCCTGCTCGAATGCGCGTCGCAGCGCATCGCTGTTTCAACGCGGCCATCGCAGCCGCCGCAATCCGCGCCATCCGAAATTGAAAGGCCATCCCATGGCTGAGCCGCACTCAATCGCAGTCCCACCCGAAGCCGCCGGCCAGCGCCTCGATCACTTCATCGCCACGCAACTTGAAGGCGTCAGCCGTTCGCGCGTGCAGCTGCTTCTCGATCAAGGCGATGTCTCGGTCAACGGCGCGCAGGCCAAGCCTTCACTCAAGCTCCGCGGCGGCGAGCACATACTCATCACCGGCGAGCCCCATCCCGCGCCCCTCAAAGCCACTGCCGCAGGACATCCCCCTCGACGTCATCTTCGAAGACAAGCATCTTCGCCGTCGTCAACAAGCCCGCCGGCATGATGGTGCACGCCGGCGCCGGCGAAACTGAAGATGCGCGCAACACGAACACCCTCGTCAACGCGCTGCTCTTTCGCTTCAAAGCACTTTCAGCAACGGGCGGCGACCTTCGCCCCGGCATCGTTCATCGTCTCGACAAGGACACCAGCGGCCTCATCATCGTCGCCAAAAACGACGCCGCCCATGCCGCGCTCGCCGAACTCTTTTCCTCGCGTCAAATCAGCAAAACCTACATCGCGCTCGTGCATGGCTCCGTCGAGCGCCAGAAGGGAACCATCACCGCCGCCGTCAGCCGTGACCCGGTGCGCCGCACCCGCATGACCACCCGCCCCGCAGACAACGCCCGCTCCGCCGTCTCGCATTACGAAGTCGTTCGCCGTCTCGACACGCGCTTCGGCAAATTCACCCTTGTCCGCGTCCGCATCGAAACCGGCCGCACCCATCAGATTCGCGTGCACATGGCCTCCATCGGACACCCGGTTGTCGGCGACACACTCTACGGTGCGTCGTCTCAGCTCACTGACCAGGTCGCCGCACAAGCGGCTCCCTCCCGGTCAGCACGTCGTAACGCCGAACCGGAGCGCCTCAAGCTCAACCGCAACTTCCTCCATGCCGCCCGACTCGCCTTTACGCACCCCGTTACCGGCAAACCCATCGAATTGGAGGCTCCGCTCCCCAAGGAGCTCGACGACCTTCCTCGCTCGGCTCGAACAGCGCGAACAGACTCCGTCAACACCTCCGTAATGGGAACGATGCCGGATTGTCGTGCGCCATTGATAAAATAAGGATGATATGACCACAAGAATTTCCGGCCTGGTTCTCGCCGCGGCGGTGTGTGCCTCCGCCCTGCAGGCCCAGCAACCTGCGCAGGCGCCCGCGCCTGCCCAAACTCCTGCCACCCAGCCGGCCGCGCAAACGCCGGCCACACAGTCTCCTGCCGCGCAAGCGCGCCCGCCGGCCAGCAGCCCGCGCCCGGCGCCCAGGACCAGAGCGAGGACATCGGCCCGACCCTCAAGCTCGGCGTAAACGAAGTCAACCTCATCTTTACGGTGACCGACAAGCACGGTCACTACATCCCCAACCTGAAGCAGAGCGACTTCGCGCTGCTCGACGACCAGAAGGCGCCTGCAAAAATCACTTCGTTCCGCCAGCAAATCAACCTGCCTCTGCGCGTAGGCATCGTCATCGACGCCAGCACCTCCATCCGCTCGCGCTTTCAGTTCGAACAGCAGTCGGCGACTGAGTTTCTGCTCCAGATACTGAAAGCCAAAGAGCGACCGCGCCTTTGTCATGGGATTCGATGTTACGCCGACCGTAACCGCCGATTGGACCAACAACATCGATGCGCTTGAGACCGGCATCAATCGCCTTCGCCCCGGCGGCGGCACCGCCATGTTCGACGCCGTCTACACCGCCTGCCGCGACAAGCTGCTCGACGCGTCGCGTGGCCAGGAGCCTGTCCGCAAAGCCATGGTCCTCATCTCCGACGGCGATGACAACCAGAGCCGCGTCCACCTCGACGAAGCCATCAAGATGTGCCAGCGCGCTGACACCATCGTCTACGCCATCAGTACCAACTGGACCCCCAGCCGCGGCCGTGGCGACCAGGTTTTGACGCAGTTGGCGGGGGAGACTGGCGGCCAAACGTTCTTTCCGCCTTCCGTTGAGGAGATGTCCAACAGTTTCAAGAGCATTGAAGAGGAACTGCGCAGCCAATATGCGCTGACTTACACGCCGGCGGATTTCAAGGCGAACGGAGCCTTCCGGTCCATCTACCTCTACAGCAACGACCGGCGATATATCGCTCGAACCAGAAAGGGCTATTTCGCTCCCCGCGATTAACAGAGTATCTCATTTGAGTTTTCCGCCCCGGTGCGCCTCTAGTCTTGCGCCCGGGGCGGAGAGCAATCAAAGCAACGTTACCGAATCGGCACGATTCCCCAAGAATCACTCCCATTTCGGAATATCTCGCAATTCTTTCCTCTCATGCCGCCTTCATTCCCTTGAATCTCCGATGAAATGGACAGGGAGAGATTCGGTGATACGCAAGGCGATTTCCTGCGATATTTGCGGAACAGAAATGCTCAACCCCAACCACTGGTTCGTCGCCTACGATCACGGGCCCGAGCTTCGCATCAGCGCATGGAGCGGGCACAATCGCCTGCGCGCCGCAGCCAGGCATCTATGCGGGCAGAAGTGCCTGCACAAGCTTGTGGACGGCTTCATGGCGAAAGCTCTCAGCGTTTCAATCCCGACCGCCGGCGAAAACAGGTCAACACTGATCGCGGAATCAAGGCGCACTGATGCCAACCTGACATCGACCGGGGCCTTTCCCATGCAGCCCCTGCCGGTCATCGGTTCAAATGTGAAGGATATTGACTCTTCTGCGCGTCTTCTCACGCCGGCTTCTTTCAACCCCGAAAAAGCTTCGGTGCTGCCTCATAGGCTCCATGCCGAGGCGTGGAAACGCGAGCGGGAACGCCAGCGCCTTGCAGAACAAACCTCGCCGCCTCGCCGCTCCATTGCCTGACGCGGAAAAACCGACGCATCTCACCATTCCCGATTCGCTGGTCCCGGTCTTTTCATCCCTCCAGCAGCTTCAGCAATCCTGCCTCATCCAGTACTGGCACCTTGAGCTCGTGCGCTTTATCCAGCTTCGATCCGGCCTCTTCGCCGGCGATCACGTAGCTGGTCTTCTTGCTTACGGATCCAGACACCTTTCCGCCCGCAGCTTCGATCCTTGCCTTCGCCTCGTCGCGCGTCAGGTTCGGCAGCGTCCCGGTCAGAACCAATGTCATGCCGGCTAGTTGTGTCGTCCGCTGCTTCTTTTCGGCCGTCATCCTCACGCCGGCGGCGTTCAGGTGCTCGATCAACTCCCGATTGGCCGGACGGGCCAGAAAGTCCGTAATTGCCTGTGAAATCCGCGGCCCCACTTCTTCCACGCGTTCCAGTTCGTCTGCGCTGGCGTTCATGATGGCGTCCATCGATCCGAATTCCTGGGCGAGCAACTCGGCCGTGCGCTCGCCGACAAAGCGAATGCTTAGACCCATCAGCACGCGCGCCAACCCTGCGTGTTTCGAATTCTCAATCTCCTTCAGAAGTTTCCTGATCTCGACCGGCCCAAAGACACGTTGCTCTTTCTTGACTCCATTGCGCTCAACATCTTGTTTGAGAGAAGAGAGGACATCTTCATTGAGGGAGTAGAGGTCAGCCACGCTTTTGACAACTTGCTGCCTTGTCAGTTCGTAGACGGAGGCTTCTCCCAGCCCCTCAATATTCATCACGCCACGGCTGGCCCAGTGTTCGACGGTGCCTTGCAGCAGTGCGGGGCAGTCGACGTTCACGCATCGATAATCCGCCTCGCCTTCCTCGCGTACGGCAGTCTGACCGCAGACCTCGCACACGGTTGGGTAGACGAACTTTTTTGTCCCGCGCGGGTGCTCCGCGTCTTCTACGACTTCGGCAACCTTGGGAATCACATCGCCGGCCCGTTCCACCTTTACCCAGTCGCCGATCTTCAGCCCCATGCGCTCGATCCAGTCGGCATTGTGCAGCGTGGCGCGACTGATGGTTGCGCCGCCTACAAACACGGGCTTGAGCATCGCTGTCGGCGTCAACTTCCCGGTACGGCCGGTGGTGATCATGATGCCTTCCAACTGCGTCACGGCCTGCTCGGCTGAGAACTTGTAGGCGATTGCCCAGCGCGGCGCGCGCCCCGTGTAGCCCAGCCGCTGGCGGGTAGCCTGCGCATTCACTTTGAAGACGACACCATCGATGTCGTAGCCGAGCGTCGCTCTGCGTTTCCCAGCCGACTCGATGAATTGCATCATCTCTTCCACCGTATGCATCCGTCCGCGATGCGGATTCACGCGGAATCCCAATGCCGTCAGCGCATCGAGCGTCTCTTCCTGCCCCTTCGCCACGTACTCGCCCTGCGTCAGCAAAAAGTAGGCATAGACATCCAGACGTCGCTGCGCCACGATGCTGGGCTCCTTGGTGCGCAGCGTGCCTGCCGCAGCATTCCGCGGATTTACCGCCGGCGCCAGTCCCTCCGCCTCGCGATCCTTATTCATCTTCTCGAAGGCCTTCAGCGGCATCACCGTCTCTCCGCGCACTTCGAATTCCTGTGTAACGCCCGCTTCTTTCAGTCGCCTCTCTGAGATGCTCAGAGGGACGCTGCGAATGGTGCGCACGCTGGTGGTCACGTCTTCGCCGATCTGCCCGTCGCCGCGTGTCAGCCCCCGCGCCAGCCGCGCTCCGCCGTCGGGCGCAGCCTCGTAGTGCAGCGCGATGCTCAGCCCGTCCAGCTTCAGTTCCGCCGTGTACTCCACCGGAAGGTTGCCCGCCAGTTCACGCACGCGCCGATCCCAGTCGCGCAGTTCCTCGTCGGTGTATGCATTGTCGAGGCTCAGCATCGGCCGCGAGTGCCGCACCTTCTGGAATCCCTCCGCCGGTTTGCCGCCCACGCGCTGCGTCGGTGAGTCCTGCGTGATTAGCTCCGGATGCTGCGTTTCCAGGTGTTTCAGCTCGTTCGTCAGCGCGTCGTACTCGGCATCGCTGATCACCGGTGCGTCCATCACGTAATAGAGGTGCTCATGCCGTCGCAGTTCGGTGCGCAGTTCCTCGATGCGCTTCGTTGCCTGCGCTTTGCTCATCTCAGCCATGGGCAGGATTATAGGATGCCGCGCCCCGGCCGCCGACTTGCCGACAACGCTGGGTGCCCCATCCTTGGCGCGTATTTGTTTTTTGCGCCAAGGGTGGGATAGCACGACTCCAAACCTGCTGACTCGCTAGCTCGCCATTTCCCGCGCAGCCGGAAGCTAACCCGCTAAAATCCAACCCACACGACTTTCCCAAGACCGCTAACACCGCCAACTGCGCGAGGCGCGGAGAACCCGCTAACCGCGCAACCTGCGGCCTTCTCCGCTACCATGGCTCCAGTACGCCATGGAACCCATCACGCACTTCCTGACCGGCGCCTGCATCGGCCGTGCCGGTCTCAATCGCAAAACCGCATACGCCACGCTGGCTGCCGTACTCGCCGCCGAAGCCGCCGACCTCGACATCGTATGGGGATTTGCCGGCCCCGTCGAGGGCCTCAAACACCATCGCGGGATCACCCACACTTTTGTTGCGGTGCCCTTTATTGCCGCCGCAGCCGTTGGCGCAACTTGGCTCTACCACCGCTGGGCCGAACACCGTCGCGCCCATCGCGCGAAAACCGCACCACCGCCCGAACCCGGCGCCCCAACGCGTCCCAGGCCGCAGCCGGTGCGCTGGCTCTGGGTCTACCTCGCTGCAATCATCTCGTCGTTGAGCCACATTCTCCTCGACTGGACCAACAACTACGGCGTGCGCCCGTTCTTTCCATTCAATCCGCGCTGGTATGCCGGCAGCTTCGTCTTCATCGCTGAACCCGCGCTGTGGATACTGCTCTTTGCCGCCATCATCATCCCCGGGATCCTGGGCCTGGCCGAGCGCGAAATCAGTTCGAAGCGCACACCCTTCCGCGGCCGCAACTGGGCCATCTTCGCCCTGGTAGGCATGTTCCTTGTCTGGTGCCTGCGTTACGCCGAGCACGCCCAGGCCGAAGACCTCATCCGCAACAACCCCATCACCACGGTTCCCGTGGACCGCATCGCCGTCGAGCCATATCCGTGGAATCCGTTTCATTGGCATGCCATTGTCGAGACCCAGGACTTTTACCAGTTTGCCGAGGTCAACACCCGCACCGGAGACATCGATAGCGATACGCAAACCGACCAGCTCTTCAAACCGCCCGATACGCCGGCGGTTGAAGCCGCCAAGCAAACCGAGTTGGGCAAGGTCTATCTCGACTGGGGGCGCTGGGCCGTCGTGCAGGACATCGGCCAGGTGCAGGTCATCGGTATTGATCCTCCTCAGTTGCCCCCTGGTCGCACATGGACCACAGTTGAGTTCAGCGACATGCGCTTCGGCTATGACTTTCGCGGCACGGGCAATTCTCGTCCGCCCGCCGGGCTCGGCGGTGCCGTCTACATCATCGACAACCATGAAGATGGGGGCCAGGAAATGGGCGGCCACGAACAGAAGTAGTTCCGCTCTTTGCCAGCTGCAACCTGGAAGGTCGTCCGCGCCTGTTCGGCGCTGAGCCCGATCAGTTCCTGGTCCTCCCGTTAGGGAGGAGTCGAAAGTAGCCCAGGATGAAATCCTGGGTTAGCATTCGGCCAGGATCCAGCCGCCCCGCAGGGCCGGAGAGAAATGAGGAAGTCCAAATCAGGCCGCGCTTGCCTTCTGGAAAATTGGATGGATTGTCTTTCGAGAAGCCCGACACAGGCGTCGGAATGTATTCCGCTTTAGCGCCTGAGGAAACTAGGCCCGCTTTCTGCTCCGGGCCCTGTGAGTTGCCTTGTGCGCATGGCCACGATGCGTCGTAACAGCAACTTGCCGCGTTGCCGCCACTGCGCGTCCCCTGCTTCGCCGCACGACAGCCGGCCGCAGCACCGCGCCCACGCGCCGCTCTGCTGCTGTCGGATCGTCGCCGTATGCGGGATCGAGCATGGCAATCACCGAGATCGCCCGCGTGCGATACAGCCGCGCCCACTGACTCGTCATCAACGATTTCTGCACACCCAACCAGTAATCCGGTGTCTGGTCGAGCGCAACCGGCCCATCCAGCGTCGCCGCCGTAGGATCAACCGCAGCTGCCCGCGGTCCTGCTCCGGGATTGATCATGGCAAGAAACGCGCTGAAGTGCTCGAGATTCACGCCCATCTGGTAGACAAGCTGGGCCATTGCCATCTGCTGCGGTCCCGTCAGCTGATCGAAGTTTCTGCAATACGCCCGCGCGTTGTAGACAGCCTGGATGGCGCCGACGCGCACCAGCTGGATCGCATCTTCGTCTGAGATCTGCGGTGTAAGACTGAAAAGCTGCCGCCGCCACGTGCGCTTGCTCCACGTGCTCCTGCGTTCGTGAAATACACTCAGAATGCCATCGAGCCGCGCCGGATCGAACCCAGCCGCCTGCCACAATTCGGCCGACGAAGGCTCCAGAAATGGGTGTGGATTGAGCGGATCGGGCTGCGTATGTGCTCGCGCCGGCAGATCAAGGCTGAATCCAGCGCCGATCAGCGGTTGGCTGGTCTTCGGGTCGGGATACGCTGCCAACACCCATCCTTCGTGCCGGTGATCGCGCAGAATTGCCACAAGCTCGTTCACATCAAACTTCACGTCCGCATCCCGGAAATCCTCAATCATCTTGATTGCTGGACTCGGCGCAACCGCTGGAGCTTCCTGAGCCGGTGAAGAAGTTGGCGCAACGGCAGGCGCCGTCGGCGCAGAGGAGTCAACATCCGCTCGAGGCGCGCTTTGCGCAAATGCAGGCGTACCCAAGGCAAAGGCCAACGCGGCGACCATCAAAGGCTGCTGAAATCTCACTGAAAAGTTCCTTGCTTTAACAATGCGTTAAATTCAGTTTGCTTGCAACGCCGCAGGCACCACATTTGCAAAAAAAGTAATTAGCTTGTTCAACACCGTCGTTACCCGCCGGTTGCTCCCGCCGGATGAAAACTTTTATTCATCCTGCACCCCCTGCCCGGTTGACCACCCGGCTCTCACGCCCCAAAATGGATATGTCACTTTCTTAACCGGTGCAGTCGCTCCGGCATCCCGTAATCAGAGGTGTATATGCCTGCCTATCTGCTGCTGGTTCTTGCCATTCTCACCCGCGTGATGCCTCATCACGGCTGGCTGAATTTCACCGCCGTCGGCGGCATGCTGCTCTACTTCGGTGCGCGTCGCTCCTGGCGCGAGATGCTGGCCCCGCTGGCCGCTCTCATGGTTACCGATTACTGCCTCACCGTCTTCGCCTATCACTACAGCTTCGCCTGGACAGCCTACGTCACCACATGGGCTTGGTATCTCGCGGTCATGGTCCTGGGAAACATCCTGCTCAAGTCGCGTACCACGTGGCTGCGTTTCGGCGCTGCCGTCGTGCTGGGGCCGACTTCCTTTTTCCTCATCTCGAACTACGCGGTGTGGGTCGGCGGCACGATGTATCCGCGCACGCTGGCTGGTCTGGCTACCTGCTATGCCGCGGCAATTCCGTTCTACCGCAACGACGTGCTTTCCACGACGATCGTTGCAGGCCTCGCCTTCGGCGTTCCAGTGCTCGTCCGCAAAATGCGGCTCGAGCGCAATGTGAACGCAGTCGCAGCGCGCTAGATACGCCTTGATTTCAGTGCGCCCGAACGGACGGCGTTCGCACTGGGCTCAGCGTTGAAAAACGAGTTGTCATCCCGAGCGCAGCCGAGGGATCTGCGGTTGTTCTTCCCTCGCATCACCTCGACGATGGATGCGCTGTCTCCTACGCGAGGGGCGCATCCGATCCCATGCTAGGTGCGAAAGCACTAATTCTCCAGCTGAATTTCCCCACTGCGCCGCTTCCGCATCCACCAGATCCCGAACCCGATCACAGCCAGCCCCAACACCAGCAGCAGCCCTGCCAGCGAATGATGCTGCACAATTCCGAGGGCTCCCGGACCAAGCTTGATCACCAACAGCGAAAGCACCAGCCAGCGCACCATCCTGCCCGTAAAAACGGCCAGCATAAACGGCAGGACCCGCATCTCGAAGACCCCGGCAGCGAAGACAAATGCCTTCCAGGGGGTAGGCGGCGGCAGGGCCGAAGGGATGGCCATTGCCAGAAACTCCTGCTTTTCAAAGCGCAGCTTTATCCGCTCGTAGTGTTCGCGATTCACGCGCTTGAGGATGAACAACTCTCCTCCCGCCCGGCCCAGGCCATAGGGCAGCAGCCCACCGATTGCGGAACCCAGGGCGGCCATCAGGCAATAGGCCCAAAAATGCTCCTGATCCTTCCAAACCCAGACGGCAATGAGGGCGTCCATCGGAACTGGGATGGTGGAGGAGTCCAACAGGGCGATCGCGCCTGCGCCCAGGATTCCCCACTTGATGAGTACCGGAAGGATAACCAGCGTCCATTTCAGCCAAAGCGTCTGAAAAAAGTGCCTCAAATACGTCCTTTCCCCTCGTAAAACGTCCAAATCCTTGGGGTACCCGGCGACAATTGTTGGTCGACGGGGTGATGTCAGAAAGATTAATTGTACGGTCCCGACTTGTCCCCTCGCGTGATTGGCCGAAGCCAAAAACCGGATGGTTTTGTTGAAACGCTGGGAATGAGAGAATAGATCAGAAGGATTTGGAGCAGAGCTGGCCGGGTGTACTTGACCCCCAGGGCAGCCGCAGCCCGCATGCATGCAGACCAGTGAAGCAAAAACCACCGCGCAAGATCCCCAGGAGCCCGCGGAAACCAAGCCGAAGAGGGCCAGGACTGGCCCCCTGAATCTCACCTTTCCAGAAGATGACAGGACCTTCGGTGAAGATGGCGGTTCCCCTTCTGATGATGCCCTCAAACTGGACGAAGGTGGCGAAAAGGCCCGGGTTCGTCGCGGTGCTTCCACTTCGCGCTGGGTAGACTACGACACCCACGAATTGCTGAACATGATCAGCGAGCTCGAAGATGAGCGGCGCTGGGCGCGCCTGCGCGAAGGCATCTGGCTCGCACTTCTCATCCATATCCTCCTCATCTCCGCCATCACCTGGATTCCGCGCTACATCTTCCATGTCCCCCCCGTCATCGACCCCTTTGACGCAATGAAGCAGCGCAAGGATCTGACCTACCTCGACTTGCCGCCCGATGTTCTCAAGAAGTTCCAGCCCAAGGTGCAGGTGAAGCCGGTACCGGAGAAACAGCCGCGCGTCGACAAAAAGACTCTGGAAGCGCTGAACAAGCCGGCCCCACCCCCTCCCCCCGAAACCGAGCCCACAACCCCACCCTCCCAACCTGTGTTGGCCTCGCCAGTTCCCAAAGTCGAACCGTCTCCACAGCCAAGCGAGACTCCGCGGCCGCAGGCGGTTCCAGCACGCCCCGACTTCGCCATGGGTTCGGCTAACCCCGCCGACCAACTCCGCGATGCCATGCGCGGAGCACGCAGCGGGCCGGGCACGACGCAAATGCCCGGTGGCCCTGGCCAGATGCCGATGCATCCCGGGGCAGGCGGAGGCGTCCAGGTTCTCAGCGATACGCAGGGTGTCGACTTCAGCTCATGGCTCCTGCGCTGGCACCGCGAGACCCAGCGCACCTGGGACCCCCTGATTCCCGATGAAGTGAATCCGCCAATCCTCAAGAGGGGCGCTGTGGTTATTCGCTTTAAAATCCTGCCCAATGGCCGACTCATGGAGGGCAGCATGGTGCTCGAAGGACGATCAGGCGATACCGGCTTGGACCGCGCGGCATGGGGCGCCCTCACAGGCTCCAACTATCCGCCGCTCCCAAAGGAGTTCCACGGGCCATATCTCGAACTCCGGGCCATCTTCCTCTACAACACGGAACCCGGCCACTAGACTGGAGCCGGGTGAATTTCACCGCCAAAAGTTGACCCCAAAGGGATGTGGACGGAGACGGTTGGCGGCTGATTCGACGCACGTAGCCGGTAGATTCATCCGGGAAATGGTGAGAATTTGCAGGTTTGCAGGCTATTTCCGCGAGAAAACTGCATCCAATCGAAAACAGGTGTCTAGCGCAGCAATGACCACCCGCCCTACCCAAGAAACCCTGGAATCTCTTCGCCTGACTCTCCAGAAGCTCGAGCAGACGACCGATCTGGCATCGGATGGGCGCGATGTTATTGAATTGAAGCAGATTCTTCTGAACCGTATCGCCGAGCTCGAAGCACTGAATGCTCTGCAGCCAGCAAAGGCCGAGCCGGTACCGGAAGGCGCCGATCTGCCCCCTTTTGCGGTCGTCACCGAAGCTGAACCGGAACCTGCGGACACACTTCCCCTGGAAAAGCTCGACTAGAACCTGATTAGGCATCGATGGCTCGCGATAGGCCCATCGGGATCAAGCTGTCGCATCCATCGTCGGTTGTTCCGCGTCGATTTGGGCGGCTTGCGGCGGATCCAAGGGCCGTGATCCGTGTGGCAGTTCGATGCCATCCTGCAGCAACAGCGCCTCGTAAACCGGGACCGGACGCCAGTAGCGAGCCAGAACGAACGCGGTCATGTTGGCGATCATCAGCGGAAGGACAAGCCCGTATCCGCCCGTCATCTCAAACACGATGAGGATCGACGTCATCGGAGCGCGGACAATCCCCGCAAAGACCGCTCCCATCCCCACCACCGCAAAGGCGCCGATGGCGTCAGTCGGATGGTGAAATACGGTCACGTCGAGGTAGCCGATTGCGCCCCCGAGCATCGCGCCCATGAAGAGCGAGGGAGCGAAGATGCCGCCCGAGCCGCCGCTCGAGTAGGAACTGACCGTGGCGGCCAGTTTCAAGACACAGAACACAACCATGTAGAGCACTGGCATGGTGCCGGTAAGAGCGAGTTCGAGCGTCCTGTAAGGATCGCCGGCAATGCCATTGAGATGGAACCAGTAGAGCGCCAGAACTGCAAGAGAGCCGGTTGCAAGGCCGCCAATCGCCGGATGAATCCACTTCGGAACGGATGTCCAGCGCTTGAAAAGTGCGCGAAGTTTCAGTAGCCCATCAGTGAAGGTGATCGAAACAACCGCAGCCAGAATGCCCAGCAGTGCATACCAGATCAGCGAAGAGGTGGCTCCCAGCGTATAGCTGCGCGGCATGTGGAAGACGGGGTTCGATCCGAGAATGGAGTGTTCCACGACGGCGGCCAGTGCAGCGGCAACAATCACACCGGAGAGCATCGTCTGGTCCAGGTCGCCAATCAATTCCTCGAGCGTGAAGGTGATGGCCGCGATTGGCGCGTTGAAGGCGGCCGCGATGCCTGCCGCCATCCCGACAGACGCCATGCGGCGGCAGTTCTGTGGGCTTAATCGCGCGGTCCGTGCAATCAGACTGCTGACGCCGGCGCAGATCTGCACCGTCGGGCCTTCCAGGCCAAGCGAAGCGCCGGAGCCGATCTGGAGGGCACAGAGCACAAATTTGCCAACGGTTTCGCGCAGGGAGACGAAACCCGAACGCAGAGCAAACGCCACCTTGACCTGAGGGATGCCGGAGCCGGCCGCGGCCGGAGCCCAGTAGGTGAGACCGAGGCCGACAATCAGGCCACCCACGGCGGGCGAGAGAATTGTCCAGAAGATCCACGAGTAGCCGGGCGCGTGGTTGGCGCGATTGATCAGCAGGTCTTCAAGCCACCCGATCGAGAGATGGAAGGCAACGGCGGCGAGTCCGCAGAGACCACCGGCCACGATAGTGACAGCGAGCAAACGCTGGCGTTCGTTGGCCATACGTTGGGCAAACCACGCCAGCAAACGCGAAAAGAGCCCTCGCAACCAGTTTCCTTCACTCAATTCTCAGGGGACCTCTGCAGACGTCGGTTCAATCTCCAGTATAGAAGTTCAGACGCCGGAGGTTCGCGTAAGCGAGTCAACGTGACTTTTGCCCTAGTGTTTTTAAGGCTTAGGTTGGGTCTGCTGCATGAACTCTGCGAGATAGTTCTTCCACACGGCCGCTGCGGTGTGGGTGCCGTGCCCGCGAGTCTCGTCGGAGATGGGGATGAGGATGAAGCGCGCATGCGGCATGCGTTTCACCATGGTCTCTGCGATGCCGAGTTCCGGCGGATTGATGTAGTCGTCGGCGGAGTTAATCCACAAGACAGGCGCGGTTATCGTCTCAAGACGCGGGCTGGGATCGTAATTCCGACTGGCGTTGAGGTAATAAATCATGTCGTTCGCGTCGGGAGCCGGCCGGGCCCAATAGCGGTCGACGAACTGCTCGGCGGCTTCGCGCGTCGGTGCCTGCTTCTGCATCTGCAGCGGACTCGAGCCCATAACCAGGATGAGGGTGTCGGCGAGTCGCAGGCCTTGCACGGGCTCGGTTGTGTAGTCGCCGTTGTTCCATGCGGGGTCAAGCTTGATGCCCTGGATGCTCATGTAGCGCATCATGCGGTTGCGGCCCGCGATCTGCACGGGCAGGCACGCGAAGGGCGCGAGCGCGTCGGCAAAGCCGGGATGCGTTTCGCCCCAGACGAAGGTCTGCATGCAGCCCATCGAGGTGCCGAGGATAAGACGCAGATGGTCGATGTGCATCTGGTCCAGCATCATGTGCTGGCTGCGCACCATGTCGTCGTAGTCGTAACCTGGGAAGTGCATGCGCAGGCCATCTGAAGGCTTGGAACTCTGGCCGTGGCCGATGTCGTCGGGCAGGATGATGAAGTACTTCTGAATGTCGAGCACGCCGCCGGGAACGAAGAGCACGTCGGAGAAGATGGGATTCAGCAACGAGTGCGCATTGCCGCCCGTTCCGTGCAGTAGTAGCACGGCGTTGTCCACGTGGCCTGCGTTATTGCGATGGGGCGTGCCGAGCGTGAGGTAGTGGAGCTTGAGTTCGGGGAGCGTTTCTCCAGTGCCGAAGCGGAAATTCGCGAGGGTGACGGTGCCATCCTGCTTGGGCCAATGGCTGGCGGGTGCTGCTGGAGCGGCGTTGGTCTGGCAAAAGGCGACGGCGCAGGAAAGCAGAAACGCGGCAAGGGCAAAACGGGCCGCAGAGGAGAACATGAATGACCTCCAGAGGTACGGATTGAGCGTAGCGGTTGAAGTTTCGACACGCAAGCAGGCAATGGAGAAGGGCAGGTTCCACCGCTACAGGTTTGTATTTCCAGCTGTCCCACAAGCGCGATAAAATCCGAGTGTCAGGTATGAGCTGCGACTGCCATCCCGCCCAGGCTCCGCTCAGGCGCTTCCGCCGGGGACGTCACGACCGTGGACGCTGCCCCGCCCGCTGAGTAATCTATTGCCGTTGAAAATGTAACTCTCCCGGGTTCCGGATTCGTGGAACAGGCCAGAGTTCGTGCTTTCCCACCCTGCCGACAAAGAACCGCCGCCAGGATGGGGCACCCAGCATCGAGTTCTTTAAAGCTCATCCGCGTGTGAGCGGAAAGAAAGGTCTCCAATGAATAGCTTCAATAGCCGTGCCACTCTGAAATCCGGCAGCAAATCGTACACCTTCTTCCGCCTGCCGGCGCTGAGCGCGCGTGGACTCGACCTGGGCCGCTTGCCCTTCAGCCTGAAGATCCTGCTTGAAAACCTGTTGCGCCGCGAAGACGGCGTGAATGTGACCGCCGACGATATCGAGTTTCTGGCCAGGTGGGATGCCAAGGCCGAGCCGAGCCGTGAGATCGCCTACATGCCCGCGCGTGTGTTGATGCAGGATTTTACCGGCGTACCGGCAATCGTGGACTTGGGAGCCATGCGTGATGCAATCAAAACGCTGGGCGGCGATCCGGAGCGCGTCAATCCGCTGGTTCCGGCGGAGCTGGTTATTGATCACTCTGTCCAGGTGGATGAGTTCGGCACGCCCGGGGCATACGAGGCGAACTCGCTGCTCGAGTTTCAGCGCAATCGCGAGCGCTATGCGTTTTTGAAATGGGGCCAGACCGCATTTCGCAACTTCAGTGCCGTGCCGCCGGGCATGGGTATCTGCCACCAGGTGAATCTTGAATACCTCGCGCGCGTCGTGTTTACGACGGAAGTCAACGGCGAGTTACAGGCCTATCCCGACACGCTCGTCGGAACCGATTCGCACACCACAATGATCAACGGGCTTGGCGTTCTGGGCTGGGGCGTGGGCGGCATCGAGGCCGAGGCTGCGATGCTGGGCCAGGCGGTGAGCATGCTGGTGCCGCAGGTCGTCGGCTACAAGCTGACCGGAAAACTGCGCGAAGGCGCGACCGCGACCGATCTCGTCCTGACCGTGACGCAGGCGCTACGCAAACTCGGCGTCGTCGGAAAGTTTGTCGAATTCTACGGACCCGGCGTTGCCGCGTTGCCTCTTGCGGATCGCGCCACCATTAGCAATATGGCTCCCGAATACGGCGCGACCTGCGGTATCTTCCCGGTGGATGCGGAGACGCTGCGCTACCTCAAACTCACCGGCCGCAGCGACGACCAGATCGCTCTGGTTGAGGCGTATTACAAAGAGCAGGCGCTCTTCCACATGGACAAGTCTCCTGAAGCCGAGTACACACAGACGCTGGAACTCGATCTCGCGACAGTGGAGCCGAGCGTGGCCGGCCCGAAGCGTCCACAGGATCGCGTGCTCCTGAAGGATGCGGCGGAAAGCTTCGCCAAGCAGCTGCCGAGCCTGCTTGCACCGACCGCGAAGCCGCTTGGAACCCGCACCGCAGCCACTTGGGAACCGAGCGCAGTAAACGACACGGCTCTGGCCATTGCGGCGGAGGAGAACGAAGGGCCTGCCACGTCATCTGCCGCTGCCCACGCTGCTCTAAATGACAAGACATTCAAGACCGGGCCAATCACCACAACGGTTAAAGAGCGATTCAACGTCGATCCTGACAAGTACCTCGATCACGGTTCAGTCGTGATTGCGGCCATCACAAGCTGCACGAATACTTCAAATCCATCGGTGATGGTGGCAGCTGGCATCCTCGCGAAGAAGGCCGTCGAGAAAGGGCTCACGGTGCCACCATGGGTGAAGACCTCGCTTGCTCCGGGTTCGCGCGTGGTGACTGACTACTACCAGAAATCGGGGCTGCTTCCGTATCTCGAGAAGCTGCGCTTCAACGTGGTGGGTTACGGATGCACGACCTGCATCGGCAACTCTGGCCCGCTGCCCGCGGATGTTTCCAAATCTATCGACGAGCACGGCCTCGTCGCGGTCAGCGTGCTCAGTGGCAATCGCAACTTCGAAGGTCGCGTGAATGTCGACGTGCGCGCAAACTACCTGATGAGCCCGCCACTGGTGGTTGCGTATGCGCTGGCTGGTCGGATCGGGCACAACTTCGAGACGGAGCCGCTGGGAAAGGATCAGCAGGGAAAGCCGGTGTACCTCAAGGACCTTTGGCCGACGCAGCAGGAAGTAGCCGCGGCGATCGACAAGGGTCTCAGCAGCGAAGGATTCCGCAAGGAGTACGCGACGGTAAGCGATGGCGACGCAAGCTGGCAGGGTCTCAGTTTTCCCACCGGTGACGTCTACAAGTGGGAGCCCGACTCGACCTACATTCGCCAGGCACCGTACTTCGATAGCATGAAGAAGCAGCCGGACCCGGTAACCGACATTATGGGCGCGCGCGTGCTTGCAGTATTGGGTGACTCGGTGACGACGGATCACATTTCGCCGGCGGGTTCGATCAAAGCAAACGGGCCGGCGGGAAAATATCTCGCGGAGCATGGCGTGAAGCCGGCAGACTTCAACTCCTACGGCTCCCGGCGAGGCAATCACGAGGTCATGGTGCGGGGCACGTTCGCCAATGTGCGTCTGCGCAACAAGCTTGCGCCGGGAACCGAGGGCGGCGTGACGCGCCAGCTTCCCGAGGGAGAGCAGATGTCGATCTTCGACGCCAGCGTGAAGTATGCCGAGCGCAAGATTCCGCTGGTGATTCTCGCAGGCAAGGAGTACGGCTCCGGCTCTTCGCGCGATTGGGCGGCGAAAGGACCAAATCTGCTCGGCGTTCGCGCAGTGATCGCTGAAAGCTTCGAGCGCATTCACCGGTCGAATCTCGTGGGTATGGGTATCCTGCCGTTGCAGTTTGAGGAAGGGCAGAATGTGGAGTCGTTGGGATTGACCGGCGAAGAGGTGTACGACTTTGCTGGACTTACGAATCTGCTCAAGTCGAAGTTCGCCAATGGCCGGACGCTGAAGATCAAGGCGAAAGCTGCGGACGGAAGCGTGAAGGAGTTCGTTGCCAAGGTACGCATCGATACGCCGCAAGAGATCGAGTACTACGAACACGGCGGAATTTTGCTGTATGTGTTGCGGCAACTGGCGACGAAATAGTTCGAGCTTTCCTATCCTTCGGTGATGAAGCTGCCGAAGGATGGGCACCCAGCGTTATGCCGACGAAATTGATCACAGCAACAAAAATGCCACTCCGCGGGGAGTGGCATTTTTGTAGGTGCACAGTAGCTAGCGGCGCTTTGACCCAGCCTTCGCCGATTTGGCAGAAACACGTTTTGCTTTCGCCGGCGCGGTTGCAGGTGCCGGCGATTCGGGACCCGGCACAACTTCGTCTTCATGTGGAGCGAAGAACCGCACGCCTTCCTGGTTGTGCTCGCCCAGAACGTGGAGGCGGAGGAAGTTGGTCGAGCCTGACTTGGTACGCGTGCCGGCGACGATGGCGATCACCTCGCGATTTCGCACGTAGCCATGCTGCTCGAGCAGGCTCTCCGCGACATCAACGAGAGCTTCGGTCGAGTTGACCTTGGGACAGCGGACAGGCGTGGTGCCCCAGAGCAGGTTGAGCCGGTTGATGGTAATGTCGACCGGACTGAGCGCAAAGATCGGCGCAGTTGGGTGGTACTTCGATAGCTGGCGGGCGGTCGCGCCGGACTCCGTGAAGAGCGCAATGCCTCGAAGGTCCAGATCATCAGCGGCGTGCGCGGTGGCTTCGCAGATGGTCTCGGCGATGGAGAGATGTGCCTGACGAATAAGCGGCTCGTTCAGGTGATCTTCCTTAATGTGTCTCTCCGCCTCGCTGACAATGCGGCCCATCATGGCGACAGCTTCGATGGGGTACTTTCCAACGGCCGATTCGCCGGAGAGCATTACGGCGTCAGTTCCGTCATACACCGCGTTGGCCACGTCGGAAACCTCGGCGCGCGTGGGGCGAGGATTTTCGATCATCGACTCGAGCATCTGCGTCGCGGTAATCACCGGCTTGAAATACTCCGATGCACGACGGATGATGTGCTTCTGAATCGCTGGAACTTTTTCCGGCGGGACCTCAACGCCGAGATCGCCGCGCGCCACCATGATGCCGTCGGCGGCCTGCAGAATGCTGTCGAGATGTTCGATGGCCTGCGGCTTTTCGAGTTTGGCGATGATCCACGTCTCGCCGCCATAGGCCGAAACCCGGTTGCGCACGAGGCGCACATCTTCAGCGGTGCGGACAAAGGAAACGGCGATCGCGTCGACGCCATTCTTTAGGGCGAACTCGAGATCCTGCGAATCTTTTTCGGTCAGTGAAGGAACGCGAACGGGTATGCCGGGAAGGTTGATGCCCTTGTTTTCGCCCAGCATGCCGCCGTTGATAATCTCGCAGACTACGTCGGCTCCAATCACCTCGTGAACGCGCAACTCGATCAGTCCGTCGGAGAGCAGAATGCGCGAGCCTTGTTCAACATTTTCCGCAAGCGTCTTGAAGGTGGTGCCCACCAGCGTTGCCGTGCCAGGAACATCGCGCGGAGTGATGGTAAGACGCTGGCCTGCCTTGAGGAGTACAGACTGGTGATCCTTGAGCTTCGATGTCCGGATCTTGGGGCCCTGCAGGTCGCCGAGGATGCAAAGCGGCTTGTGTTCCTCGCGGCTCACTTTGCGAATCATCTGGATGAGCGCGAGCTTTTCCTCGTGAGTCCCGTGGGAGAAGTTCAGGCGAACAACATCGATCCCGGCACGTACAAGATCGCGAAAAACGGGTTCGGTGTTGGAAGCCGGACCGAGAGTGGCGACAATTTTTGCGCGGCGCTGGATAGGATTTGCGTTCAGGTTCGTGTCAACGAACGGCATTGTATGACTCCAGAAAGTTTCAGTATAGGAAATGGGGATGGATGTCTGCGGTCCGCTTCATTATACAAACTCGGCTGAGCGCGGAATCCCCGTATCCATGATGGCGCTGTGATGGTGGTTTAGTCGGTGCGACGCGTCACAGACGGAAATTTGCAGTGATGAGTGCGTTGTGCTAGGGCCTGTTCACACTACTGGGGCCCCGGCCCGAAGGGTTGCGGCGAAAAATTGGGCCATACTTCATTCTCGCCCTCTACGGTGGGGCCCGCCACAGTCTTCAGGCTTGGCTTCCTCTGGCCCGATCTTCGCGCACAACGCCATCCACCCCAGTGGTATGAACAGGCCCTAGGGCCGAAGATTGCGTTCGCGAAAGAAAACGCCGTTGAGTTCGGCACCGATCAGTGCGCTGAACGATGTGATGTAGAGCCACACCAGTGTCGCGATGCCTGCCCCAAAGGAACCATAGAAGATGGTGTAGTCAGCGATCCGTGTGACGTACCAGCCGAACGCCAGCGTTGCGGGAAACCAGACGGCGCTGGCGGCGACAGCGCCGGGCATCACGCGTAGCCAGTGTTCTCTGCGTCGGGTTCCGAAGTGATAGAGTGCGCCAAGTACGGCGAGACTGGTGACGAACGCAAGCGACCAACGCGCCATTCTCCAGAGGAAGAGCACGAGGTGGCGGAGTTCGTGGCCAGATTTCAAGACCATCCAAAGCTCGATTGCGCGGCCGAAGACAAGCAGCAGAGTCGCCACCGCGAGAGGGGCTAAAACAATGAAGACAAGAAGCAACGCGCGAAGGCGTCGTTCCCAGAATCCCCAGTCGTTTTGCGGAAGGCGGTAGGCGCGGCGAAAGCCCTCCATCAGCGTGAGCATCAGGCCGAGTCCGGCGAAGATGCTGAGGGTGAGGCCGGAGGTGATCAGGCGACCGGGATGCGGATTACGCGCCTGGATCGACGAGAGCATCAGGTGCACGGTATCTGCGGGAAGAATCTGGCCGGAGACCCAGCGAATTTCGCCGACGACCGTGGGGCCTTCCGGGACCTTGGCGATCAAAGCGGTCAGCACGATGAACGCGGGAAAGAACATCAGCATGCCGGAATACGCGGCGGCCTTGGCCGTATTGAGCACGTCGTGCTGCAGAGCCAGAAATACGGCTTTCCGAAAATATCGGAGAAAAAGTGGCATTCGATTCACATCAAAGAGTAGTGTATTTCGGTGCTTCGCGCGAAGTTGATCAACAAACTGTCTATCGCGAGGCTCCTGCAGTGGTGGAGGGTTTTGCGGGCACTCGCTGACTAGCCCGGCTCAAACGGTTTATCATTTTCCGGTCATGAGGAAGTTGAAAAATCCGGCCGTCTTGTCTGCAGTCTCTCTCCTGCTGTATGCCCTTTTCGCTATCGTTCCTGCGTCTGCTCAGGGCCATCCGACGCCAAAGTCCCAGTTGGCATCAAAGGACGTCAACGCCCGTGTGGAATCGCTGCTGAAACAGATGACGCTCGAGGAAAAGATCGGGCAGACGGTGCAATATTCAGCAGGATTTGCGACTGGTCCTTCGGCTTCAAACCTGACCTACGACGAACTGGTTGCCAAGGGACAGGTCGGCTCGATGCTGAACGTCGTGGGAGCCGAGCGGACTAACCACTACCAGCACATCGCGATGGAGAAATCGCGACTGCACATTCCCATTCTTTTCGGACTCGATGTGATTCACGGGCATCGGACCACGTTTCCTGTGCCGCTGGCCATAGCGGCGAGCTGGGATCCTGATGCGGCAGAAACCGTAGCACGCGTCGCGGCCGAGGAGGCGCGGGCTGACGGCATCGCATGGGTCTTCTCGCCGATGGTGGACATCGCGCGCGACCCGCGGTGGGGACGCATCATTGAGTCCAATGGCGAAGATCCCTACTTGAGCTCGGCACTGGCGCGCGCGTGGGTCAAGGGCTACCAGCAGGGCGATTTGTCGAAGCCGGATTCGGTAGCCGCATGCGTGAAACATTTTGCGGCGTACGGTGCGGCTATTGCCGGTCGCGATTACAACGCGGTAGACATGAGCGAAATGACGTTGCGGCAGGTCTATCTGAAGCCGTATCACGCAGCGGTCGATGCCGGCGTGGCAACGGTGATGACCTCGTTCAACTCCATCAACGGAGTTCCGGCGACGGCAAATCCGTTGATGCTCACGCAGATTCTGCGCAAGGAGTGGCGATTCGATGGTTTTGTCGTTTCCGACTGGGGCGCCGTTGCTGAATTGAAAAACCACTCGATCGGTGATGGACCGACCGTGGCGCGCAAGGCATTGCTTGCAGGCACAGACATGGATATGGAAGGCGATCTCTATGTCACCGTGATTGTCGCGCAGGTCCGGTCGGGGAAAATTCCGGAGAGCGTAGTCGATGAAGCGGCGAGGCGAATCCTGCGCGTGAAATTTGCGCTTGGACTGTTTGATCATCCCTACACGGTCGTTGGCCCGGAGTACACGGCTACGCCAGAGCGACGCGAGACCGCGCGCAAAGTGGCCGACGAGACGATGGTACTGCTGAAGAATGATCCAGTAGAGGGAGTGGGTGCCCTGCTCCCACTCATCGCGAAAACGAAGACGGTGGCGCTCATTGGACCGATGGCCGATGACGCACGCGATCTGCTCGGTGCGTGGACCGTCACGGGCAATCCGAAGGACGTCATCACGCTGAAGACAGCGCTCAGCGAGCGACTCAGAGATAAGTTTTTGTACGCGGCGGGGTGCGGTCTGCTGTCCGGGGAAGACGAGAATGTTCTCCAAAGCGTCACCTTCGCAACTTCGGCGAAGAGTGGTGCGATTGAACCCCTTCCCGACGACGACAAGACGATCGCGGAGGCGGTGGAGACTGCGCGCAAGGCGGATATCGCGATCCTGACGCTGGGCGAGCCGACAAATTGGATGGAAGGCGAAGCCGCGAGCCGCGCGCACCTCGGCTTCACCGGTAACCAGGAGAAGCTTCTTGAAGCCGTAGTCGCGATGGGTAAACCCGTGATCCTGGTGGTGCTGGCCGGCAGGCCCCTCGAATTGAAATGGGCGGCCGAGCATGTGCCCGCAATCCTCGAGGCGTGGAGCCCGGGCATCGAAGCAGGGCCGGCTGTTGCGGATATATTGTTTGGCGACGTCAATCCATCAGGCAAACTGCCGTCGAGTTTTCCGCGTGCCGTCGGACAGGAACCGCTGTACTACGCCCAAACGCCCACGGGGCGGCCGGCTCGGGGAGACCTGAGTCGCATGCCTCGCGACTCGGCGGAGAAGTTCGTGTCGCGATATATGGACGAACCCAACTCTGCGCTGTTTCCTTTTGGCTGGGGGCTGAGTTACACGCGCTTCAGCTATGCCAACCCGACGGTAGATCGCGCAGAGGTTCCCGTACGCGAAGTTGTCGACGACCACAATCCGGTGGTCACGGTGAGCATAGATGTCAGAAACACGGGCAGCGTTGCGGGGACCGAGGTCGTCCAACTCTACATTCGCAACACCGAAGCCAGCGTGGAACAGCCTGTTCGCGAGTTGAAGGGGTTCATGCGTGTATCTCTAGCGCCCGGCGAGACAAAGCGCGTAACGTTCCCGGTCGGATTCGACGAGTTGAATTTCTACAGCGCTGACTTGAAGAAGACGGTAGAGCCCACAACCTACGATATCTTGGTTGGCGGCAGTTCGCTGGCCACCGCGAAGACAAGTTTGAAGATCGTCGAGTAGGAGAAGCGGGGATTTGAAAAGACGGTTTCGAACCGCGTCGTCCGATGCGAATCGAGAGCCCGGTCCCGGAAATCCGGTTCTGCATCGCACCGACGAAATGCCCGCATGGAACAGATGAACCTTGCCCGGCGTAGACGACCGGGTACACTGTCCACGACAGGAGGTCCGCATGCAAACCCGGATTCAAGGCACCACCATGCCCGTTCTTGATGTGCAACTCGACCCCAATGAGAGCGTGTTTTCCGAGAGTGGCGAGCTTTCGTGGATGACCGGCTCGATCCAGATGACCACGCATACGCAGATGGGAGGGGGCGGGGGGCTGTTTGGTGTTCTGAAGCGCGTTGCCGGCGGCGGAAGCCTCTTTATGACGGAGTACCGCGCGATGCAGTATCCCGGTGAGGTGTCGTTTGCGACCAAGGTTCCCGGGCATATTGTGCCTGTTCAGGTAGGTCCGGGGCAGGAATACCTGGTGCATCGCCACGGATTTCTCTGTGCGACTCCCCAGGTGACCATCAGCGTCGGATTCCAGCAATCATTGGGCGCGGGCATCTTTGGCGGAAACGGCTTTATGCTCCAGCGGGTGGGGGGCAACGGCACGGCGTGGCTTGAGCTCTCGGGAGAATTGATTATGAAGAATCTCGCCCCCGGCGAAGTGCTGCTGGTGCATCCGGGGCACGTGGGCGCTTTTCAGGCGTCTGTGGGATTCCAGATCACCATGGTCCCGGGCATCAAGAATATGATTTTTGGCGGCGACGGCATTTTTCTGGCAGTCTTGACCGGACCGGGATCCGTGTGGCTGCAGACGCTGCCCATCTCCCGCTTGGCGCATCAGATCAGCGAGTATCTGCCACAGATGGAGGGCCGCCAGGTTGGCAACACAGCGACTGGGGCGGTTCTGGGCGGCGTGATCGGTTCGATTCTCGGCGGAGATCGATAAGTTACAGATCGAAAGATCAGGGAATTGAAAAATCGAGTATAGAGAATAAGAAAGCCAGCAGGAAACCATGAACGGCGGGGGTCCTCAATCAGGAAAGAGACGAATTCAGACATGAGTCAAGCCGCAGCCAGAGGCCGCGATCTGCGCGGCGACATCGCATTCGCTTTCGGGCTGGCCTTGCTCTGCTTTCTGGCGTGGCAGCTGCGTACTGTACTGCTTCTGTTGTATGTGAGCGCCCTGGCCGCGGTGGTACTCGCTCCGATTGTGCGCGCCACGTCCCACTTTCACATTGGGAGTTGGCGGCCGTTCAAGGGGCGCGCCATTCTCATCTTGATTCTTGGTGCGGCGGGCGGGCTCGTGGCTTTTGGATTTCTCGCCTTTCCGCCGGTGATTCGCGATCTGCAGGAGTTCGGCCACGAAATGCCGACGCGTCTGCCCGCATTCCTCGACAAACTCAAGCACATACCCTTCGCCGACCAGGTGAACACCGACGAGGTCGCCACCAAAATCGAGGACTTCATCAGCAATGCGGCAACGTATTTGCTGCTGTCCATCAAGAACTGGGCAGGCGCAATCTTCGGCATCGCGATGGGTGTAATCCTGACCGTCTACTTCATCCTCGAAGGCGATGTCGCCTATCGGTGGGCGCTATCCTTCTTCCCCGCGCAGAAACGTGTTCGACTGGATGCCGCCCTGCAGCGCGCCGACGTGCGAATGGGCAAATGGCTGCTGGGGCAGGGAAGCCTCATGCTGATTCTCGGGCTGACGAGCACCGTTGTGTTCGCGATGCTCCACGTGCGTTATGCCTATGCGCTGGGAGTGCTGACCGGCTTGCTAAATATCATTCCCGTAATCGGCGCGGCCGTCAGCATCGCGCTCGCGCTGCTGGTAGCAGCCGTGGACTCCTGGGGACGCGTGCTCGGCATCGCCATCTTCTACATTGTATGGATACAGCTGGAGAACTCGTTCCTGGTTCCCCGGATCATGGGCACGCGAGTCGGTCTGCCGGGCTTGTCGATCCTGGTGGCACTGCTGATTGGATCGGAACTGGGTGGAGTCCTCGGCGCTATCGTCTCGGTCCCGACCGCCGTGCTGGTGTCGGTGCTGCTAGACGAATACCTGGTCCACAAAGAGGCTGAGCCGATTGCGGCAGAGGCGAGCAAGGAGAGCTCGCCTTAACCCGGAATCTCAAATCGGTCGTTATTGGCTCAACCGGACGTCGGCGGCCACGGATGCCGTGACCATCATTCCCGGCTCTATCTTTGCTTCATTCCCGGGAGGCATCGGTCCAGCCACGTGGACAAAGCTCGTGTCCGCGATGTGATTCAGTTCCGAACCGATATCAGGCGCAACCAGCGTGAAGGTTCCGTCTAACGGAAGCGTGACTCCATGCGCGCTCAGTGCCGTCAATTGGAATACGATCACGCCGGACCTTCCATTTTCACCCGCATGCTGAACAGATGTGACCACGGCATCCACAGACATGCCTCGGGGCGCAACCACATTCCCATTCACCACAAGATTCTGATCAAGCAGCAGGTAGAAATGGTCTCCGATGCTGGCCCTCTCCGATGTCACGCGGTTGCCTGTCTGCAGGCGAATCTGCGTACCCTTTGTGACGGTTGATCCAGTTATTGAAGCGTTAACCGGAAGCGGAGTTGACGGACCGCTAACGGTGTAGCTGGCGGCAATGATCGGGCTGGGTGCCTTCCCGGGCACTTCAGCAAATGCCTGGACACGCATCGCTGCCGAGATGACGATGGGATCGTGATACTGAGTCGAAAACTCGGTGGGCGTCCAGCCGTCGGTGGTGTAGTAGATCGCGGCGTTCGGGTTGGCGTTGGAGAGGATGATCTGTGTGCCTGAGGGCACCTCTCTCGGACCTGGCAAAAACGTCGGTGACGGCGCGCAACGGCAATCCAACACGCCTCGATAAGTGTCATTCACAACCTGGACTCCCCCCTGTTGCGGGAGACTGTTGCGAGAACTCAGCGGCGCTGCAGAGGGTGTTGCTGCGGCGCCCGTTTTTTGAACCGCGGGCTGACTCAGCTGAACTGATTCTCCAAAGGCCTGTGCAGAAGCGGTACGGGCCAGGGCAAGAGCGCAAAACACGATGACAGGAATGGCCTTCATGCACATTCTCCGGTGGGGACTTTAAAGACAGGACAGCAGAGTTGAACCCCGATTTCAAGCCTAATCTGAGTTATCTCTGACCCAAAGGAACGTGCGTCCCGGAATGCGTGGCCTCAAGGGCAGCATCGACCGCGGCTTTCGTAACCCCGCAGTTCGATAGCAAACGCACAATAGGCGCCGTCAAGGCTTCATGCGGATTGAACCCGTCCGCCGCAGCGGCTGTGCCGGGCTCTACAACCGGCCGCCCGATGGAAGCGGACTGTAGGGGACCGCTGCCCTGGGCTCCCAGAATGAGGGTCGCCAGTTGCCGCGCCAGCGGCAGGTCAAAGCTCTCCGAGACAAACACCAGCTTACCGCGCCGTGTGATGACCACCGGACCTTCATTGGAGCTGTAGACCTGCTCCACAGTTCCGTCCGCTTCGTCGGAGACTTTGGCAGCAGCCTTGTCCACTTTGAGACCGGAGTACTTGCGACCCAGTTCATCCGCATAGAGATGGGAAAAGGCCTGCGCAGATGCAGCATTCTTCCAGACCGAAAGGTAGAAGAGTGATATAGATTTGGTGCTCGCCTGTTCGGCTGGGGTATTGGCGCTCAAACGCTGGCCCGCCCAATAGATGCCGCCATCCCATGCTGGCGTCAGGTCTCGCGCCGCGCCGTCGCCCCCGAAGAGCCCGGCGAGAATATGTAGATCGAGCTGTCCCACCTGCCCGATGTCATATGGGCGATAAGTCCCGTCGACAAGTGGATGGATATCCGGTAGATACGGGACGGCGGGCACGTGCCCCTGCTCGTACTCGCGCGGGTTCATGATCTCCCAGGAGGATGACGGCGGACGATCAAGCGCCCCCGTGAACGCCGCTGCCTGGCCGCGGTCCATCCACACATCCTGTTCGAAACTGAGACCTTCCCGATAGGGGAAGAGCAGTGATTCAGATAGTAGAAGCGGCGCCCGGGCAAGAATAGGGGAGTTATCTGAGCCCGACATCTGCTGCTTGATGAAGTCGACGATCTCGGGATCTCCGATGAGGCTCTTACCCATGGGCTTGAGAATGTCGTCCATCATCACTGCCGTTGCTTGTCCCTCGGTGACCGCCTCGCGTGCAGTATCGAGCTCATCCTTGGCGAGATGATCGCTGTCCTCTGAAGAGGTGTGCGAAACGTCGGGAGGCGTCTGGTCGCTCCATTTGTCGAGATCGAGGTGCTGATCCTGGAGAGCGTGCGTGAGTTCGTGCGCGAGGACGGGCTTCTGCTCGTCAACTGAGATCCAGTCGAGCAGGTTTACCGTCTTCGTCTTGGGATCGTAGTAGGCCTCGATCTGCTCTTTGAGCAGGGCCAGAAGGAACGGCTTTAGATTGAAGTCCCGATCGAGCAAGCCGAATTTCTTCAGGACGATTTCGCTGCGCTGCATGCGTTTGGCGTCCTCGTCTTCGTCGAATTTCTCAGTCAGGTAGTGCTCGACATCGGCGCGTGTCGTGAGCTGACGCTTTACATCGCTCTTGATTGGAAAGCCTGATTCCTGCGAGGAGAATTTGAGAAGTTGATCGACCAGACTGAACAGCTCCTTGGCTTCGTCGGGGGTAATATGCGTTTCGGCGCCGTCCGCGGTTCCTGACTTGGCCTTGCTTGCCGCTTGTGCACCTTGTTTTCCCGTCGGTGTTGTCTGCTTGGAAGGGGATTGAGGAGCAGGCTGGGCTTGAGGAGCAGGAGTCTGAGCAATTGCCGAGGCAACTACCAGGCAGAACACCCCTGCCAAACTCAAGATATCCATGGTTATCTTACTCATTTGGTGCTGCTTACTCATTCTCTCTCCTCTGAGTTCTGGGACCGATGGGTGGGGAAAGCTCGCTTCTAATCTCAAAGCTATAATCAGGATGCGCAGTGGCGCGAGGTTTCGTCAGGAAATGCGCACTGCGTTCGTGAATCGCTCCCCTATGACTGAGAATCTTGCCGTCACTGCTTTTCCTACCCCGCTTGCCGCTCAACTGCTTGCTGCGTCGGCCGCCAATGCACCCCGGTTGGCCGAATTTCGCGGCGCGTTAACCCCACATGAATTTGACGTACCAGCCGGGGAAATAGCCGTCCTCGTCAATGGCGCTGCCGCGCACGATCTTGGTTGGATGCGGCGAGTCAACGTGCGAGGCGAAGATCGCTTCCGCTGGCTAAGCGGGATGGTAACCAATGCCGTGAACGATCTGCCCAACAACGGCGGTGCCTGGAATCTGGTGCTGAACGCGCAAGGCCGCATCCAGGGAGACCTGACCGTCTGGCGCGAAGGCGATGCGCTCGATCTAGTCATCGCTGCCGATCAATTCGAGAAACTGATGGCGCACCTGGATCACTTCATCATCATGGATGACGTGGAGTTGGTTGCGCTGGACGCCACAGCCGAAACGACCATCGGACTGACCGGGCCGCAAGCCCGCGAAGTGCTGATACGCATGGGCCTGCCCGTGCCGGCCGAAATGATGACCTGGCAACGCGTGGAATGGAACGGTCTGAATTTGAGGATCTACCACGGTTACTGGACATTGACCGACCACTTTGCGATCGGGACCCCACTGGCCGGATTGACCTTGCTCTGGCGCGCCTTGTCGACAGCGGGTGCTACCCCGGTAGGCTCAGCCGCGCAGGAGGCATTCCGCGTAGCAGAGGGAATTCCGGTGTACGGCGTCGATATCGCCGAGCGCGATTTGCCGCAGGAAACCTCCCAGACACGGGCGCTGCATTTCACCAAAGGTTGCTACCTGGGTCAGGAAATCGTCGAGCGCATCCGCTCCCGGGGTAATGTGCACAAGCATTTGCGACAACTTGAACTCGACGGTCCGCTGGCTAAGGGGGGAACTGAGGTCTTCCTCGAAGGCGCGTCTGTCGGGGCGATCACCAGCGTTGCGGAAATACCGTTGGAAAGAGGGACTCGCCGATTCGCTCTGGCGATGGTACGTGGCGAAGCCGAGGTCAAGAATCAGCCGTTGACTTATGGAACTGGACCCGCGGCAGGCACAGCAAAGATTCTGGACAAGCCTCCGGCTTTATGATCGAAAGTGACCGGAAAGTTGGATTATGAGCGATACGCCGAAATTCGAAGTCATTGATCGCCGCAAGATGAAAAAGGAAGAGGAGCAGGAAAGCGGCTCGCCCCTGCCTGCTGAAGAACCCCTCTCAGAGCCCGAGAAGAAGTCTGCGGGACCGCGGCTGGTGGAAGCAGAGAGCCCCGCGCCGCCCGAAACTGAAACGGCGGCGGACGCGGCTGAGGACGAATTCGCCGGCGACAATGCCACCTCCTCCAACCGCGGAGGAGAAGCGCGACCAGGAAACTGCATACGAGGCTTCGGCACAGCGCGTCGAAGATTTGCTACGCGCGCAGAATCCAACCATGGGCGCGCAGCCCCCCATCAGGTTCGAGCACCTGGTACAGCAGCTCTATCTCTCGGCGCTGATGCAGATGGGCGCTGCCACTCCCGAGGGCCAGCGGCCGCGGGTAGACATCATCGGCGCGCGGCAAAGTATCGACCTGCTGGGCGTGCTGGAAGAGAAAACGAAGGGCAATCTGTCGGCCAACGAAGAGCGCATGCTCGATACGATCCTGTTTGAGCTACGAATGACGTTCCTCGAACTGACCAAGATGATCTCGCTGCAAGGCGTGCAGGCTCCTCCTCCTAAACCGGAAAAACACTAGTTCATTAATGGAAGGCCAGCTGACATTTCTGGGAACCGGAACTTCGATGGGAGTTCCAACGCTGGGGTGCGACTGCGCGGTATGCACGTCAACAGATCCGCGTGATCGCCGCCTGCGGCCTTCCGTCCTGCTGCAATGGGAGCATGGCGGCCGACCGCGCGTGGTGCTGATCGACACCGGTCCCGATTTTCGCGAACAGGCCCTGCGCAACAAGCTGACCCGCGTGGATGCGGTCTTCTATACCCATGGTCACGCTGATCACATCTTCGGTTTTGACGATCTGCGGCCGCTGAGTTTCACCGTCTTTCGCGAAGGCGGAAATATCCCGCTCTACGCCTCGCCGGAGACCGAAGAGACGCTGCGCCGCATCTACGATTACACGTTTTCGCCGAAGGCGACCTATCCGAATCGGCCCCGCGTGCACTTCGAGCCACTCAGCGATCGTGCGCGTGTCTTGGGCGTTGAATTTCAGCGCATACCGGTGCTGCACGGGCAACAGGAGATTTATGGATTCCGCTTCGGCCGAGCGGCCTATCTCACCGACGTGAGCTCAATTCCCGAACAGAGTTTTTCGTTGCTCGAGGGCTTGGATCATGTCGTCCTTTCGGCGCTTGCGCCACAAACCGCATCCCAGCCACGCCACGGTGGAGCAAGCTGTCGAATGGGCACGGCGCATCGGCGCAAAACATACCTGGCTCACCCATATTGCGCATGAGCTGGGCCACGAAGAGACGAATGCGAAGCTGCCCGACAACATCCGCATGGCCTATGACGGACTAAGCTTTCCCATCGAGCTTGAGGGCGCGCACGCTGGAAGGCGCGAACGCATGAGCCCGGACCAGCGCTCAGTGGTACCCGTCTACCGTTCGCTTGACGAAGTGCCACGGGAATTCGGCCCGTCCATCGCTGCCATCGGGAACTTCGACGGCGTGCATCGTGGGCACCAGCAGATTCTGGGTGCAGCCGCAGCGGAGGCCCGGGCGCGCGAGCATGCGGTCGATCGCCATCACCTTCGATCCGCATCCGGCACATTTCCTCTATCCAAAAGAGGCGCCAAAGCTGTTGACCTTCCTGCCCGAGCGTTTGAGGCTTCTGGCGAATACTGGTATAGACGCGATCCTCGTACTGCCTTTTGACCAGGCCTTGTCGCACGTGACAGCGGAAGACTTTGTGCGCAACATGCTCGTCGGCGTGCTGCAGGTCCGCGGAATTCACGAAGGCAGTAACTTCCGTTTCGGCCACGGCGCGAAGGCGGGCGTGAAGGAGCTGCGCGCATTCGGCGAAGAGTTCGGATTCACGGTTGAAGTTCATCCGGCGGTTCGTGTCCATGGCCTGGAAGTGTCGAGTTCGGCCGTGCGAAGCCTGATCGCAGCCGGCGATATGCGGCGCGCTCGCTGGATGCTGGGTCGCGTCTTCGGCGTGCAATCCAATCCTGCAAAAGGTCGCGGCGTCGGCACAAAGCTGCTGGTTCCGACCGTGAATCTGGCGCCCTACGATGGTCTGCTGCCCGGTTTCGGCGTGTATGTCACGCGGCTGACCGTCGGTAGCAATGCTTCGAAGCGGTAACCAACGTCGGCAACCGGCCAACCTTCGAAGGCGTGGGCTTTGGCGTTGAGACGCACATCCTGAACTTCCAGCCCATCGATCTCACCGACGAAACCCCACTGCAGCTCGAATTCCTGCTTCGTCTGCGCGGCGAGATGCAATGGCCCTCAACCGAGGCCCTGAAAGCCCAAATCTTCAAGGATGTCGGCCGCGCGAAGCGGTATTTCCGGATTGAAGCGCTTCGTCAAGGGGATTCGTCACCCCGGTAGCGATCCACGCTGGCTTACAATTTACGCATGCCGTTTCCTGAAATGCGCCTGCGCCGCCTGCGTCGCACGGAGTCGCTTCGCGCGCTGGTTCGCGAAACCACGCTCAACCCCGGCGACCTGATTTATCCGCTCTTCATCTGCCCCGGCGAGGGTGTACGCAACCCGGTCAGCTCCATGCCCGGCGTGTTCAATCTCTCGGTGGATCAGGCTGTTCGCGAAGCCGAAGAAGCTGCCAGCCTCGGTATCGGCGGGTTGCTGCTCTTCGGCCTGCCCGACAGCAAAGACGAGAAGGCCACCGGCGCCTGGGACGACAACGGCATCGTGCAGCAGGGCCTTCGCGCCATCAAGAAAAGTCGCAGCCTCAAAGAAGCTCGTCCTCATCGCCGACGTCTGCCTCTGCGAGTACACCAGCCACGGCCACTGCGGCGTAGTTATCCAAACCAAAGACGGTGGCTACGACGTCGACAACGATCCCTCGCTTGAACTCCTCGCGCGCACCGGTGCAAGCCTTGCCCGCGCAGGCGCAGATATCGTAGCTCCTAGCGACATGATGGACGGTCGCGTCGCCGCCATCCGCGAGTGCCCTCGACTGCCGACGGCAACACCAACACACCGATCCTGAGTTACGCATCGAAATTCGCTTCAGCTTTTTACGGCCCGTTCCGCGAAGCAGCCGACTCCGCTCCACAATTCGGCGACCGCCGCAGCTACCAGATGGACGGCGCCAACCTGCGCGAGGCCATGCGCGAAATCGACCTCGACCTCGAAGAAGGCGCCGACATGATCCTGATGAAGCCGGCGATGCCTTACCTCGATGTGGTTCACGCCGCGCGCGAAAACTTCGACGTGCCCATCGGCGCCTACCAGGTCTCCGGCGAATACTCCATGCTCCACGCGGCATTTGAAAAAGGCTGGCTCGAGCGCGATCGCACCATGCTCGAATCGCTCATCGGCATCCGCCGCGCCGGCGCCGACTTCATCGTCACCTACTTCGCCAAGGACGCCGCAAAGCTGCTTTAACAGTGCTCCGAAGCTCGCTTTCCGGGTCCATGCACAACAACCTCTCACGTCTCTTTACGCACGTTTTCTCAACGTGCCGCTCACCTTTTCTGTACGATGAGAGAACCTAGCCTGCGCTATCGCGCACCGCAAAGAGAAACCTGAGCATGAGCACTCTGGCAATTCTGAGCCTGCTGTTTCGGACGGCGGCCGTCTTTGGCCTCGTCAGCTCACGCTGGCTGCGTCTGCCCATCACCATTGGGACCATGCTGCTCACGGTGCTCGTGTCGACCGCGCTCATCCTTGCGGCCACTCGTGTCCCGGCGATTCACCAGTGGGCTGCCGCCCTGATGCAGCACATCGATTTCGAAACCGTGATCCTGCGCGGCATGTTGCCCCTGCTGCTCTTTTCCGGCGCGTTCCTGCTCGATCTCGATCAACTGGCCAAGGAGGAAGCTCACTGTCTCGCTTCTTTCGGTTGCAGGCACGACGTTCTGTTTCCTCCTTGTGTCGCTGCTCATGCACGTGCTCAGTGGAGCCCGGTTGCCATGGATGGAATGCTTCATCTTTGGCGCGCTCATCTCTCCCACCGATCCGATCGCTGTTCTTGAAATGCTTCGTCGAACCGGTGTTCCGCGACGGCTGCAGGCGCAATTGGCCGGCGAGTCGCTCTTCAATGACGGCATTGGCGCCGTTCTCTTCATCACCATGCTCGCGATCGCACGGGGAAACGCGCCGACACCCTGGAACATTGGCGGCCTGCTGATAGCAAAGGCCGGCGGAGCGGTGCTCCTGGGAATTGCCGCCGCATACGTCACGTCGCTGCTCATGCGCATGATCGACTCCTACCAGATCGACATTCTCTTTACCATCGCGCTCGCCTTTGGCGGCTACGTCCTGGCAGATGCCCTCCACCTCTCCGCTCCGCTTGAGGCTGTTGTGGCAGGCATCGCTCTGCGCAACTTCAATCGCCGTCTGCCCGCAACCTCTATCGCGCACGAGCATGTCGATCGCTTCTGGGAAGTCATCGACGAGATTCAGAACTGCGTGCTTTTTGTTCTGCTCGGACTTGAAGTCATGGCCATTACTCTTGATGCAGTCGCCATTCGTGCAGGCCTGAGCGCCATCGTCGCTGTAAATATTGTGCGCTTCGGCGTGGTCGCGTTTTTGCTTGTCGTCGCGCGCATCTTCCAGCGTGAATACCGGAGCTCTCTCTTCGTGCTCACCTGGGGCGGGCTGCGCGGAGGTCTTTCCATCGCGCTGGCGCTGTCAGTACCTGCCGCTTTCGGCCGTTCATGGATCCTCGGCGCGACTTATCTCGTCGTGGTCTTCTCCATCGTGATCCAGGGCGGATCGATGGATTGGATCCTGCGCACGCGCAAATCGCGAAAGCTCGCCGCCTGAATTTCCTTGGAGGATCTTTATCCGCACAAATTTCTTTGTGATGCGGCCGGCATGTGGTCTCCTAGAGGCACCTGCCGATGCTCAAATTTTTAGAACGCTATTTTGAATTCACTCATCTTGGCACCAACTGGCGCACAGAGATTCTGGCTGGAGTGACGACGTTTCTCACGATGGCCTACATCGTGCTCGTCAATCCTGCCATTCTTGCGGCCGCCGGCGTTCCGCTGCATGCCGTTACCGCTGCAACGTGTCTCTCGGCAGCGTTCGGCTCGATCCTGATGGGAGTTGTCGCGCGGTATCCTATTGCGCTCGCGCCCGGCATGGGACTCAATGCCTACTTCACCTACACGGTCTGCCTCAAGATGCACATCCCATGGCAGACGGCACTCGGCGCCGTGTTTCTCTCCGGCATCATCTTTCTCGCGCTCACAGCGGCGGGCATTCGCCAGATGATTCTGCGTTCGATTCCTCATGAGCTCTACGCCGCCGTGGCGAGCGGTATCGGCCTCTTCATTGCCTTTATCGGATTCCGCAATGCCGGCCTCGTCGTCAGCGATCCTGCAACCCTCGTCGGCCTCGGCAACGTCCGCAACCCCACCACGGCGCTCGCGCTTTTCGGACTCGTTCTGATGGTGGCGCTCGAAATCAAGAAAGTTCGCGGCTCCATCCTCATCGGCGTAGTCACAACCACGGCAATCGCCTGGGCGCTCGGCCTTGTTCATTGGACACCTGCCGGCGGCGGCATTCAGGCGCTCGGCGCTACGTTTCTCAAGCTCGATATCCGCGGCGCCCTCTCGAAGGGCCTGCTCGAAATCATCTTCGTCTTCTTCTTTGTTGATCTCTTCGACAATCTCGGCACCCTCGTCGCCGTCACCAAGCGCGCCGGACTCATCGCCCCCGATCATTCCATTCCGCGGCTGAACCGCATCCTGTTTGCCGATGCCACGGCTACGGTGTTCGGCTCGATGACCGGAACCTCCACTGTCACGAGTTATGTCGAGTCCACCGCCGGCGTCGCTGCCGGAGGCCGTTCGGGCGTCACCGCCATCGTTACCGGCCTGCTCTTTCTCGTTGCAATGGCTGCAGCTCCTTTTGTCGGTGTCGTGCCCGCTGCCGCCACCGCACCGGCGCTCATTCTCGTCGGGTCCATGATGCTTGCCACCATCACCGAGATTCGCTGGCACGAACCGCTCGTCGCCGTCCCCGCATTTCTTACGCTGATCCTGATTCCGCTCACCTACTCCATCGCCAACGGCCTCGGCTTCGGCATCATCGCCTGGGCTGTGCTGCATCTCGTCACCGGCAACTGGCGCAAGCAGGACTGGCTGCTCTACACGCTCGCCGTGCTGTTCGCCCTGCGCTTCATCTATCTCGGCGCAAGCTAACACCTTATCAACGTGATTTGTGAATCATCACCACGATGCACGGGTGCCCCAGGTCCCGATTTTGGGACCTGGGAGAGCAATTCACAGCTCCACTCGAGCCCTGCAATTCGTGAACTTTGAGGAGAGCGGCCCATTGGTGGCGTACGGATTAAGATCAGAAGAGGAGAAAGAGCTACAGCTTTGGATTTTGGAGGCTCGATGAGCAGAGCGTACGTCCCACGGGATTTTGATTCGGTAATCGACGCAGCATGGCGAACTGCGCAAAACATACCGGGCTTCCTGACCGAGCGTGAAGCGCGATTTATCGGCCTTCTTGCTGTATCTTCCGCTTTAACTTGGGGGGCAAATAATTGAAATCGGCAGCTTTAAAGGAAGATCAACCGTGATTCTGGGTAGAATTGCCCAACGTTACGGTCTGCCACCAGTCGTTGCCATCGATCCCCACAACTTCCATTCAATAGAACTTCAGCACCATCGGGTGTCGGAGGATGCCTCTTCGTTCGGGGAGTTCCTGAGCAATTTAAAGTCGGCGGGAATCTCTGATGCTGTTGAAGTCCATCGCGCATATTCCGCTGATATCGCCGCGACGTGGAATAGACCGATCGGTTTCTTGTGGATCGACGGCGACCATAGCTACGCGGGAGCAAAGCTGGATTTTGACAGTTTCTCTCCGTACCTCATGAACAACGCGTTCGTAGCTTTCCACGACGCGTTACACGAGTTCCCAGGCCCGATACGCGTCTTCGTGGAGGACGTGCTCAAATCAGATCGATTCGGCGCGTCAGGGTTTGTCGGCTCTATCGCCTGGTCTCAACGTCGACCCAGTGCGTCAGGCAAATGCGATTCATTGAAGCTGAGACTCGCTAGGAGCGCAGCACGACTAATCCCATTTGTGAGTGACGGGCGACCACTGCGCGGTCCAAGGAAGGCGCTGTATAAGCTTAACCGCGCGCTTATTCCGCGGTCATTGCCCGATGTCTCCGAATGGATTGCACAACTCCAATAGTTCACCGTGGCCGAGGTTTGGAGGAAATCCATCCTTCTTCGCTCCCAAGGTCCACGGACGTAGTTTTTTGCGAGTTCTTTTGAAACCCCCTCCAATTCTCGCCAGCTAGAATCAGTCTGGAATGTACTTCCTCAGTTCCAACTTCTTCAGTTCCTCCCGTTTGGTCGCCGCTGCTCTCCTTCTTGTAGGAACCGGCTGCGCACACGCAGCCGACACCTACCACGTCGTCCACGCCTATCCGCACGATCAGCAGGCCTTCACACAAGGGCTCGTCTTCGTCGATGGTCACCTATACGAAAGCACCGGCATGAAAGGCCGCTCCTCATTGCGCGAACTAGACCTTGAGAGTGGCCGCATCCTGCAGTTCCACGAGGTGCCCGACCAGTATTTCGCCGAGGGCCTGACGGACTGGAAGAACACGCTGATTCAGCTCACCTGGCAGTCGCATATTGCATTTGTCTACGACCGCGCCACATTCCACCTGCTCCGCACGCTTCACTACGACGGGGAAGGCTGGGGCCTGACGCAGGATGGCAAAAACCTCATCCTCAGCGACGGCACCGCGACGCTGCGCTTCTTCGATCCCGAGACATTCCACGAGGTCCGCCGCATCACTGTGAAGGACAGTGGCAAGCCGGTAACCCAGCTTAACGAACTCGAATACATCCACGGCGAAATCTACGCCAACATCTGGCACTCCGACCGCATTGCCCGCATCTCGCCCGCCACGGGCCGCGTTCTCGGCTGGATCGACCTCAAAGGCCTGATGCCGCGTGATCAACTCTCCAACGACGAAGCCGTCCTCAACGGCATTGCTTACGACGCCGCGCGTGACAGGCTCTTTGTCACTGGAAAGCTCTGGCCAAAAGTATTTGAGATCACCATCGTCCCCGGAAAAGCAAAACTCGTCCCGGTTTTGCACAGCAAGCAGCCAAAATAGGATTGCTTCTCAACTCTGTCGGCGATCACGGAGTGCCCGCAAAATCGGCGCGTATACTTCTCGCCGAGGTGAGACCTTCCAATGGACTTGTTGTCGGTTCCAACAGTTTTGCAGAATGCGGCCATTCTCACGGTCATCCTCGCGCTCGGCGGCTACCTCATTACATCGGTGAGCACTCACATGCTGGCGCGCCGCCGCGACAAGCTCGATCTTGTCAACAAGCGTCTCAATGAGTTCTATGGACCGCTCTACGTCGCATCTGAAGCTGGCGACATCGCTTATCGCTCTCTGCTCAAGCGCCAGGGAAAGGCGAAAAGCGATCCCATTCTCGACTCGGCGATGAAGGAGTGGATGCTTTGGATGAACACCATCTTCATGCCTCTGAACGATATTCGCGAGCGGGTCATCATCGAGAAGGCACACCTGATTATCGAAGAGCGAATGCCGCAGTGCCTGCTCGACTTCGTCACTCACGTCGTCGATTATAAGGCCGTATTGGCCAAGTGGGCCAACGGCGACTACCACGAACGCCGCTCCACCATCGGTTGGCCGCCGGAGTTCGACGTCTACGTCAAGCGCTCCTACGCGGCACTCAAGGCCGAGCAGACGCAGTTAATGCACAGCCCAACCTGGCGGCTCTATCACCGCATCTTCGCCATCAAACACTAGACGCTGGGCGCCAAGGGGTTATCCAGTTCTCCGCGGCGCGTCCAGAGGTAGACTGCAGTCGCTCCAACCGCGAGCACCAGCCCGCAGCCAAATTCGGTTGTGTAGTAGAGCGTACGCCCGACGGGTGCGGTGATTCGATCCAGGATTGCCTGAATGGACAGATTGTGGCTGGCGTGGAGAAGCGCGCATGGCCACAGGCTTCCGGACTTCAAACGCAGCCAGCCCATGATAAATGCGTTGCCAATAACCATCAGCGTGAAGCAACTGAGCGCGTACACAGGGTTGGTACCCGCGTTGTAGTCGGACCACAGTAGCCCCGGATAGTGCCATAAGGCCCAGATCAGCCCGCTCACCACGCAGCCAAACGTGAAGCCGAACTGTCCCGTCAGTCTGGGCAATAAAAATCCGCGCCAGCCGATCTCCTCCCCCAGCGCGTTGGCCACGCTGCCGATCACACCAAGCGTCGCCAGCATCGGAATCATTAGCCCGAATGTTGCGATGTGCGGCGATGAGGGCATGCTCAGCGACGCTGCAGCCTCTTTTTCGAAGGCCGCCAGCGCAAACGATCCGGGAATCGCGATCCATACGATGATGTAGACCGGAACCGCATAGAGCAACGGAAGCACGTATCCGAGCGCCTCAAAGCGCACCGGCCACCAACTCCAGCCCAATGTTCGCGTATCGATTCGGAAAAGTGCGCACGTGGCAAGCGCAGCCGCCGCGGGGCACCACATCACAAGCCGCACCACGAGCCCGTTGCCCGCTCCAATGTGGCCCGAACGGATCATCAGGAAATAGGGAAGGGAACTAAACAGGAATACCAGGAAAAGAAACGTGACGATCTGCTTGGCAAGTGGCTTCATTGCTCAAATCTTACTGAATACGCAGATTGGCGAACACGAAATCCTATCTGAAAGCCGAATGATCACGCGACCGATCTTCCGAAGAAACAGAAAAGCCCCGGCTTACCCGGGGCCTTTCACTGTCCACTGCTCACTCCACTAGTATCTGTAGAACTCCGGCTTGTACGGCCCTTCCAGCGGCACGCCGATGTAGTCGGCCTGCTTCTTCGAAAGCGTCGTCAACTTCACGCCGATCTTTTCGAGATGTAGCCGCGCCACTTCCTCGTCCAGCTTCTTGGGCAGCGTGTAGACGTTCACCTTGTAGCTGTCCTTGTTCTTCCACAGGTCGAGCTGCGCTAGTGTCTGGTTGGCGAAGCTGTTCGACATCACGAAGCTCGGGTGCCCAGTCGCGCAGCCCAGGTTTACAAGACGTCCTTCAGCCAGCATGAAAATTTCGTGGCCATCGGGGAAGTGGTACTTGTCCACCTGCGGCTTGATGTTCAGCTTCTCCACGCCCTTTTCCGCGTTGAGCCGATCGACCTGGATCTCGTTATCGAAGTGTCCAATGTTGCAGACAATAGCCTGGTCCTTCATCTTCTTCATGTGCTCGAGCGTGATGATGTCCACGTTGCCCGTGCAGGTCACATAGATGTCTCCGCGGCCCAGCGTGTCTTCAATGGTGGTGACTTCGAAACCTTCCATCGCCGCCTGCAGTGCGTTGATCGGATCGACCTCGGTCACAATCACGCGCGCGCCCATGCCGCGCAGCGAGTGCGAGCAGCCCTTGCCGACATCGCCGTATCCGCAAACCACTGCAACCTTACCCGCCACCATCACGTCGGTCGCGCGCTTAATTCCATCAGCCAAGGATTCGCGGCAGCCGTAGAGGTTGTCGAACTTCGACTTGGTCACTGAATCATTGACGTTGATGGCCGGAACCAGCAGCTTGCCTTTCTCCATCATCTGGTAGAGCCGGTGCACGCCCGTGGTCGTCTCTTCTGAAACGCCGCGCCACTCTTTCACAACCTTGTGCCAGTGCTGATTGTCCTCGGCGAAAACCTTCTTCAGCAGGTCCTTGATCACTTGTTCTTCGTGGTTGCCCGAAGGCGTATCGACCCACTTGTCGCCATTTTCAAGCTCATAGCCCTTGTGAATCAGCAGCGTCACGTCGCCGCCGTCATCGACAACGAGCTCCGGCCCCTTGCCGCCCTTGTGGCTCAGCGCCTTGTAGGTGCATTCCCAGTAGTCCTCAAGGCTCTCGCCCTTCCACGCGTAGACCGGAACACCGCTCGCCGCGATCGCTGCCGCCGCGTGATCCTGCGTCGAAAAAATATTGCAGCTGGCCCAGCGGACTTCTGCGCCGAGAGAGACCAGTGTCTCAATCAGCACCGCGGTCTGAATGGTCATGTGCAGCGAGCCGGTGATGCGCACGCCCTTCAGCGGCTTTTCCGCGGAATATTTATTGCGGATCGACATCAGACCCGGCATCTCGTGCTCGGCAATCGAAATCTCCTTGCGGCCCCAATCGGCCAGCGAAAGGTCTGCAACTTTGTATTCGGTCAATTCGAGGGTTGAGGAAGCCATTCAGTTCTCCTTATATCGACGCATCGTGATATATTGATGTGTACCAGAAACCCATGGCCACGTCAATTGTGAAAATCCTCCGCGTTGTAGCCGACCCCAACCGGCTCCGCATCCTCCTGCTGCTAAAGGCCGAGGAGCTTTCGGTCGCCGAGTTGCAGGAGATCCTGGTCATGGGCCAGAGCACGATCTCTACGCACCTTTCGCAGCTCAAGCAGGCTGGCCTCGTCGAAGACCGCCGCATCGGCAAGAACAGCCTCTACCGCCTCACCACCGCTGCCGGTGGAAACGACATTCTGGACAAGCTTCTTGCCCAGGCAGGCCGCGAAATCCCCGAAGCCGCCCACGATCACGCCGCCGCCCGCCGCGTCGTCAAAAAGCGCCAGGACAAGATGCGCGCCTTTTTCGACAGCGTCGCCGGCCGCCTCGGCAAAGACTACGTTCCCGGCAAATCCTGGAAGAGCCTCGCCGAAGCCCTCCTGCGCCTGATGCCGCCCATGGTCATCGCCGACCTCGGCGCCGGCGACGGCAGCTTCTCGCTCCTCCTCGCTCAAAATGCAACCAAGGTGCTCGCAGTCGATTCCTCCGCAAAGATGATCGAGTTCGCGCGCGAGCAGGCGCATCGCCATCACGTCAAGAATGTCGATTACCGCCTCGGCGACATGGAGGAACTGCCTCATCGATGATGCATGCAGTTGACCTCGTCTTCTTTTCGCAGTCGCTGCACCACGCGCTGCATCCTCAGCACGCACTTGCCGAGGCTGCGCGCATATTGCGCCCAGGCGGGACGCATCGCCGTGCTCGATCTGGCCAAGCATCGCTTCGAAGAGGCGCGCGAAATGTACGCCGACGAGTGGCTCGGCTTTAGTGAAGCGGATCTCGAAACCATGCTTCAGAAAGCCGGCTTCGCAAAAGTCCAGACCTCCGTCGTCTACAAAGAAGCCCGACCCGCCCCACTTCCAGACACTGCTTGCAGTGGCCCACAAGGCAAACTGACTTATACTGGACAACCAATGGCGGACCAGACATTTCGTCGCGTTCCAGAACCAACATCTGCCCCGGGCGATTTCTACGTCGATAGCTATTGCTGCACCGCCTGCGGCGTTCCGCAAGCTGCAGCACCTGATCTCGTCGGATGGACTGACGAGAAGTCTCCTCAATGTCGATGGAAGAAGCAACCGTCAACCCCCGCAGAATTCACACAGGCATTCGCGATCTTCGACGGCCAGGAACTTGGTTGTCATCGGTACGCTGGCAGTGATCCGGAGATTCAGCAGCGAGTGGGGATTGAGAACTGCGACCTTCCACTGAATGCACCGAAGCAACTTGAACCGATATCTCCCTCTTCGGCAGATGAAACGGCGGAGACCAAACGCCGCGCACCGGTCTGGTCGAAGAAGTGGCATCGTATGAGGTGAGACCTTGGTGTACCCGCGCACTGAAGCCGATGCGCTACCATTGCATCCAATAACCGGAGCACATCAGCATGGCGCCGCAATTGCAAACACCGTCCAGCTCCGCGAAGATACCTCGCCTCACCCGGACACAACGTACCGCGCTCCTCAAAGCCCTCGCCGATCCCAAGCGCTTTGAACTGCTTGAGCGCATCGCCAAATCATCCTGCCCGCTGGGCTGCACCGACGCCCGCGAAGCCCTTGCCATCGCTCCCGCTACGCTGTCCCACCACATCAAGGAACTTCAAGCCAGCGGACTCATTGACGTAAGGCGCGAAGGTAAATTCCACTTCCTTTCCATCAAGCCCGGCGTACTCGATGCCCTGGCCTCCAACCTGCTATCCCTCAGCCCCACCTCCTGCCCCACCCGCTGACCGCACCTCAAGACTTTTCCACAATCATCCTGAATCCTTCCGTCTCGTCGCTAATCAATTCGATAGTTGTCGAAACGTCGAAATGATGGCGGACGGCGAGGAGCAGAGATCATGAGCAAACTTCAGGGGAAAGTCGCATTGGTAACCGGAGCATCCAAAGGGCATCGGCGCGGCCATCGCGCTAGAGCTTGCATCCCAGGGCGCAGCGGTTGCAGTCAACTATTCGGGCAGCAAAGCCGGCGCTGAGAAAGTCGTCAATGAGATCAAGAAGGCCGGCGGTAAAGCCATCGCCGTGCAGGCGAATCTGGGCGATCCCGACACCATCGGTCCGCTGATCGAGACCGTGACCAAACAGCTGGGCCCCATCAGCATCCTCGTCAACAACGCTGGGGTCTATGACTTCGCACCGATCGAAGCCGTCACTCCGGAGCACTTTCACAAACAATTCAACGTCAACGTACTGGGGTTGCTGTTGACCACTCAGGCGGCGCTCAAACAATTCGATCCGAAGGGCGGCAGCATCATCAACATCGGATCGGTGGCGGCCGGCGGCGTGCCCACTGCAGCGGTCTACAGCGCAACCAAGGGCGCAGTGGACTCCGCTACGTTTGCGCTTGCGCAGGAACTGGGACCGCGCAAGATTCGCGTCAATTCCCTCAATCCCGGCATGATTGAAACCGAAGGAGTGCATGCTGCCGGCTTCATCGGCTCCGACTTCCATCAGAAGATGATTGCCGAAACACCGCTAGGCCGCATCGGTCAGCCCGGCGACATCGCGACCATCGCAGCCTTCCTGGCCTCTGACGATGCCGTCTGGGTCAACGGCCAGGCGATTCAAGCCGCCGGTGGCAACCGCCTGTAAAACAGAAAACCCAGCTCCACACGAAACCGGGCTCGTGTCCAGGGCCCGGGCGGGCGGAGCGTAACGCAGATGAGCCACATCAAAGGGTTCAAATCATGACATACATTTTCTTTCCCACCATTGTCGTCGCAGCTCTTGGACTCTTTGCCGCGAAGGCTGGCGATCGGCTTCGCACCCCGCTCTTCGAGCCCAGGCCCTGTGCAGACAATGCGAGTCCAGTTGTATGGGCATATGAAGCTGCACCTGGGCAGCGTCGAGGAGCCCGCCGCGCAATGCGCTCAGGTGCCTGGTTTCCGGTTCGCCGCAGCGGAAGTTGCTGACCGTCAGCGGCGTTCGCTTTCCAACAGCGCCCGCTTTCGCTCCACTCCCCACCGATACCCGGTCAGCGAGCCGTTTGCGCCGACCACTCGGTGGCAGGGAACAACCAGCGCCACGCGATTCGTAGCGCAGGCGCGAGCCACAGCGCGAGTCGCATTCGGTTCGCCCATCTCCCGCGCTACCTCGCTGTAACTCCGCGTCTCCCCGCGCGGAATCTGACGCAGTGCCTGCCACACGCGCAGTTGAAACACCGTTCCGCGCAGGTCAAGTGCACCGGGCAGGCCGCGACTCTCGGAGAGATCCGAGCCCTCCCGCACACTTTTCAGTGCCGCATCCACAAGCTGCGTGAGCGAAGGATCGCGATGCAACTCGGCGGCAGGAAACTCCTCGCGCAGGCTAGCCTCGGCCTCCGCTTCAGTCCCAGCCAGAGACAGCCAGCAAAGCCCACGTTCGGTCGCACCTACAATCACTTGACCGAAAGGTGAAGGTGCGGAGCACCAGCCGATCCGCTCGCCTTTGCCGCCCTGGGCGAATTTTGCCGGCGTCATCCCCAATTGCGCTCCTTCGTAGGCGCGGCTCGACGAACCAAACCCAGCCTCGTAGATCGCGTCGGTCACGCGCCGCCCGTTCTGCTTCAACGCTCCGCGTAGCCTGCCGGCACGCAGAGACCGCTGATACTGCAGCGGACTCACGCCCATCTCCTGCTTAAACGTGCGCTGCACTGTGAAAGGACTAATGCCGGCAACGCGCCCCAGTTCTGCCAGGGATACCGCGCGATCGACGTTCGCTTCTATATGAGCACGTACTTTCTCCAAGGGCCTGCCCCACGCAGTGGGTCTGCAGCGTTTGCACGCTCGAAAACCGGCGCCCTGTGCTTCGGCCGTTGTCTCGAAGAAACGCACATTCTCACGCAGCGGCCTGCGGCTCTTGCACTCCGGCCGGCAGAACACGCCCGTTGTTGCCACCGCATAAAAAAACTGTGCGCTGCCATCGCGATTGCACACCTGCCGCCACGCGAGATTCTCGTCGAATGCTTTCACTGCCTGATCCACTTTCGCGCATTGAACGTTGTTCTTCATGGATTCATCTTGGACTGAAATGCGATTCACGTACACTCCGGTTCTTGCGCGCAATTCTTCCCTAGTCCCTAGTCCCTGTTCCTGAACCATGTTCTCGGCCTTGCAGTAGCGCTTCCGCCCTCTTCAAATCTTCTTCCGTATCCACGCCAATCGTGTCCGCGGGAGCCGCGGCTACGTAGATATTGATGCCTGCTTCCAGCAGTCTCAACTGCTCCAGCTTCTCTGCGGCTTCCAGCCAACCTGGCGGCAGCTCTGCAAACTTCTCCAGTGCAGTCTTTCGGTACGCGTAAATTCCAAGGTGCTTCCGATATCCCGCAAATCCTGCCTGATCGCGATCATATGGAATGGTCGCCCGCGAAAAGTACAGCGCCTTCCCATCCAGTGCCGTAACCACCTTCACCGCATTCGGGTTATCGATATCGACCGCCGGACACCGGACCGCCAGTGTCGCGACCTGCACCTCGGGCCGATCGAACAATCCGATCAACGGCGGAAAAAACTCTGGCGTCAGCGTCGGCTCGTCGCCCTGAATATTGACGTAGATGTCTGCGTCGATCTGCCGCGCCACCTCGCGCACGCGATCTGACCCGCTGGCGCAGTTCGGCGACGTCATCGCCACCGGAATTCCCCGCTCCCCGCAAACCTCGGCCACCTCGTCCGAGTCAGTAGCCACCACAACCGGGTCCATCAACCCGCCGTCGACCGCAGCGTGCCAAACCCACTCCACCATCGGCCGCCCGGCAATCTCGCGCAGCACCTTGCGGGCCAGCCGCGTTGAGCTGAGCCGCGCCGGAATAACCCCCACTATCCGTAACTTACTCATGCACGCGAGTCTACAAGAACAAGGGCGTGTTCTTCAGTGGCCTCGCACGTAAGTTTACGCAAGGGAAGCGCGAATTCCATTGGCGCCGAGGGCGCGACTGTTCCTGCAATGGTTTGACCTTAAATTCAACCCCCCGTATCATCTAGAGTGGAGCAGCCAACCGGCTGCAAGTCCCTCCCGGCGGGGTAGCTCAGATGGTTAGAGCGACGGATTCATAACCCGTAGGTCGGCAGTTCGATCCTGCCTCCCGCCACCAGAATCCTCTTGAATTCTCGCCAGTTCCGACGGACTTGTTCCCGCGACGAATGGGGTAGTGTGCCAACCAGCATTGTAGAAAGGCGATCCAATGAAGAATCAGTCGCTTCTCCTTACTGACAAGTTCACTCGGGCGGTCGATTGCGCCCGCATCCTGCACGTCGAGCTCCGCAAAGGCACGGAAATCCCTTACATGGCGCATCTGCTGGGAGTCGCCTCGCTGGTGATGGGAGAAGCCGGCCATGTATCCTTCCATGTCACGGAAGACATGATCGTTGCGGCGCTTTTGCACGATGCGGTCGAGGACCATGGCGGCCTTCCGCGGCTTGAAGATATCCGCCGCAACTTTGGAGAGGACGTTGCGCGCATGGTGGAGTGCCTTTCCGACAGCTTCGAAGGGGAGGGCGGCCAGAAGAAGATCTGGGAAGAGCGCAAGGACGCTTACCTCAAGCGCCTCCCTACCGAGTCACCGGAGACTCAACTCATATCCGCAGCCGACAAGCTCTATAACGCCCGCACGATTCTGGATGATTACCGTCATGTCGGACCCAAGGTCTGGGACCGCTTCAAGCGAAGACGCAGAGAACAACTCTGGTACTTACAAGGCCTGCTAAGCGTTTTTAAATCATCAGGAACCAACCGCATCGTCGAGGAACTCGAGCGCGTCGCAGGCGAACTGCAACGTATCTCCGCCGGCGAAGCAGTCACCCGCTGAGGAACCGTTTCCCAACCGATGGCAATGAAGCAGAGCCCGCCGGGCGAACCATCCGTACTGCCCCGTCGCTCCGCCTCGGTTTTTCTCTTCACCCCTTGCGGTATCATTGCGTCTAAAGATTAACGGCCTGCTTCCCCTCAGAGGCCCCACGGGTGGTGTGTGTGTCCAGATTCTTCCAGAGACTGACCTTCGTTATAGCTGCAACCATTTTCGCCGCCCTCGGCCTAGGCTTCGCCCTGGGCGAATTCGGCATGTTCGGCGTTCACGCAGGCGGCGAGCAGGACGGCGCGTACCGCCAGATGCACGTCTACGCCGAGGTCCTCAAGAGAATCCAAAGCGACTACGTCACCGACCCCAACATTAACCAGGTCACGACTGGCGCTCTCCACGGTCTGCTTGAGTCTCTCGATTCCGACTCGAGCTTTTTAACGCCGACCGAGTACAAGATCTACAAAGACCGGCCCACCACCGGCGTTGCTCAAGTTGGGCTCACGGTTTCAAAGCGCTACGGCTATGCAACCATCGTCAGTGTCGCTCCCGGTTCGCCCGCCGATCGGGAACATCTCGCAGATGGCGACGTCATTGAGTCCATCGGCGACACGTCCACACGCGAGCTTTCGCTGGCGGTCATCCGCCTCATGCTCGAAGGCAAAACAGGGAGCACCGTGACGCTCTCAGTGGTGCGTCCGCGCAAACCGGATCCGGATAAAGTCACGCTCACGCGCACCATCATTCCTGCGCCAGTGCTTAGTGAACAGCAATATGAAAGCGCCACCATTCTCTATCTCAAGCCCGGTGCGCTAACTACTGCCCGTGTGGATGAAATGGCCGCCAAAATCAAGGCCGCCGGCAAATCGCGCAAGATTCTCCTCGACCTCCGCGACAACTCAGAAGGCGACCCCGATCAGGGACTGCGTGTGGCGAATTTCTTCATCAACCAGGGCACCCTTGCGGTGCTTGAGGGGCAGAAATTTCCGCGCCAGACCTTTACCGCTGACCCGTCAAAATTCCTCACAAGCGCTCCGGTTGCAGTGCTCGTCAATCGCGGCACCTACGGCGCGTCTGAACTTGTAGCCGACGCAATCGAGGGCTCAAAGCGCGGCGACGTTGTCGGTGAGCGCACCTTCGGTGAGGGCTCCGTGCAGAAGACCATTGAGCTGCCGGACGGCTCGGCTCTGCTTCTCACCGTGGCTAAGTTCCAGGGACCGGACGGCAAAAAGATCCAGGATGAGGCTGTTGCCCCGACAGTCATAGTCGGCCAAAACACGGAAGATGAAGTGGATGCCGACGAGAATCCGCAGCCGAACAAGGGCGATGAGCCGTTGAACAAGGCACTTGAACTTCTGAAGTCCAAAAACAGCTGATTTGAGACGGCAATTCCCGGTCTTATCCGGCGTGGTTCGGAGTTTTCTAACCACGCCAACAGCCAATCTGCAAGCATGCTAGCCTTGGGGTAGGGCATCCTCGTTCAGCTCTCCTGGCTGAAGCAAGAGGAATGCCGAAGAGGCTTGTTTTTTGGCTGCCCCTCCTGCACAGTCGGTTGAAACGCGAGGCCTTGGCCGGACCCATCGCCTGCGCCCAGAGCCGGTTTCACCGCCCTCGTTTCGGCGCCGCAAGGTTGCCGGCAAAGTCGCCTTCGCGGTCCTGCTGTTTCTTGCCATTGTCACCGGTTCGCTGGCCGGCCTCACCCTGGTTTTCTCGGTCAATCTGCCTCAAATCAACGACCTCGAGCGCTATCGGCCGTCGACCATGACAGACCTGTACGACTGCAAAGGCCGCATCATCGGCTCCTTTGCACTCGAAAAGCGTATCGTCGTCAACTACGACGATTTCGCGCCGATTCTTCGTCAGGCAGTCATCTCCATCGAAGACAAGAACTTCGATTCTCACTGGGGCATCAATGTCTTCCGCATTGCAGGCGCGCTCTGGCACGATCTTCGCTCCCACGGCCGAGCCCAGGGAGCCTCCACGCTGACCATGCAGCTGGCGCGGAACCTTTTCCTCTCTGCTGATCGCACCGCTGCCCGCAAGGCACAGGAAGCCTATCTCGCAATCCAGATTGAGCGCGCCTTCACCAAGGAGCAGATTTTCACGCTCTACGGCAACCAGATTTACCTTGGCAGCGGCATGTACGGCTTCGAGGCCGCATCCGAGTTTTACTTCAGCAAGCACGCCAAAGACCTCAACCTCACTGAGGCCGCGCTCCTTGCCGGCCTGCCCAAGGGCCCCGTCGCCTACTCGCCGCTCATCAATCCTGAAAAAGCTCTGCGCCGCCGCAATCTCGTCCTCAGTGAGATGGAGTCTGACGGCGTGATCACCCACCAGCAGGCCGAGCAGGCCCGCCGCTCGCCGCTGGGCCTTCATGTCAATCAGCCCGAGATGTCCGTCGCTCCCTGGTTCCAGGAAGAAGTTCGCCGCGAGCTTGAAAAGAAATTCGGTGCCGAGCAAGTGCACGAGGCTGGTCTCCGCGTCGATACCACGCTCGATCTCGATTTACAGAAGACCGCCAACAAGGCTCTTGCCGACGGGCTAGCTGCCTACGAGCGCCGCCACGGCTGGAAGGGCAAACTCGAGAATGTGCTCGCCAACGGCACAGCGATTGAAGACTACAAACATCCCGACTGGGCTATGGCATCGCACCCCGGCGACTATGTGCATGCACTCGTGACGCAGACGTTGCCGCTCGGCATTCGTGCTCGCGTCGGAAGCAACGAACTTGTCCTGCTTCCCGAAGACTGGGCCTGGACCGGCCAGCGCTTACGGCGACGCACTCGTCAAGCCGGGCGACGTTATCTATGTTCACCTCGCAGATGCCACCGAAGGCGGCGTTAAACGTGCCACCCTCGAGCAGGATTCCGGAACGCAGGGAGCCGTCTTCGCCATGGACAACACAAGTGGCGACGTGCTCGCCATGGTCGGAGGCCGCGACTATGCACTCTCTGAGTTCAACCGCTCCACGCAGGCCGAACGTCAAACAGGTTCCAGCTTCAAACCCTACGTCTACACCACTGCGATAGAAGAAGGCGCCAAGCCCGATGACATTATCGTTGACGCCCCGGTCACGTTCGGCAGCTACTCTCCGCATAACTACGAGAACGACTACAAGGGCGCGATGACCCTGATCAACGCCTTTGCGGAATCGCGCAACATTCCTGCGGTGAAGCTCGCTGCGCGTGTCGGCATCCACAAAGTCATCGACATGGCGCACCGTTTCGGCGTCTCGTCCGAGATTCCAGCCTACCTGCCCATCGCTCTCGGCGCGGCCGAAATCACACTGCAGGAGCAAGTCACGTCCTACTCTGTCTTTCCCAACGACGGTATCCGCGTGAAGCCCCGCCTGATCAGGAAGGTCACCAATGCTGACGGCATCACGCTCTGGGAAGATGCGCCCGCCGTCGATGAGATCATCAGCCAGCAGACTGCGCGCACCATGATGACCCTCTTTCGCGCTGTTACTGCGCATGGCACCGGCGCTGCCGTCGCGCAGATGAATCACCCGCTGGGTGGCAAGACCGGAACCACCAGCGACTTCACCGATGCGTGGTTCATGGGCTTTTCACCCTCGATCACCTGCGGCGTCTGGGTCGGTTATGACAGCCGCCAGTCTCTCGGCGAAAAAGAAACCGGCGCCCGCGCAGCCCTGCCCATCTGGATGGAGATCATGAAGGTCGCCATCGCCGGCAAGGACGATGAGCAGTTCCCAGGCGACACGGAGCAGCCGCCAATGGAACAGGCCAAGGCCGCGCGGCCCACAAGTCCAAATCTTTCTCTGAATCCTGCGCCGCATCCCTCGCTGGCTCCTGCGCCGCGGACACAGACGCCACAGATGCCCGCGCAGCCGAGGATTACCGCGCCTCCCGCTGCAAAGCCGGTTCCCGCAGGGCTTGCGCGGTCTGCATCGCCTCACTGAACCTAATCAGCTTCGACCATGCTCAATCGCTCGGGTTGACATCCGACCCGAAGCGGATCATACTCAGGTCGAATGCCTACCCAAGAGAACAACGACGACCGTATTGCCCTTCTCCAGGGCACCCTCGACCTGTTGATCCTGAAAACCCTCATCCTCGGTCCCTGCCATGGGCAGGGCGTTGCGCGCTCCATCCAGCGCCAGTCCGAGGAGGTTCTGTTTGTAGACCACGGCTCGCTCTACCTCGCATTGCAGCGGCTTGAGGACAAGAAGCTGATCCAGGCCAAGTGGGGAATCAGCGAGAACAACCGCAAGGCCCGCTTTTACTCACTCACCGCAAAGGGTCGCGCCGAATTGCTGGAAAAGACATCACAATGGAACCGACTGACCCGCGCGATGAGCCTGATTCTTGAGCCGGGAACCGGACCGCAAGGCGAGGAGGCATAAGCCATGTTCAAGCGCAACAGATCTGAAGAGGATTTCGCCGAGGAAATCAAGGCTCACCTCCAACTCGAGGCCGACGACCTGCGCGGCGAAGGTCTGAGCGAGGAAGAAGCCCACCGCCGCGCCCGCGTTGAATTTGGCGGTGTGGGCACAGCAAAGGAGCGCTTTCATCTCAGAGGCCGCTGGCAAAGCCTCGACAAGCTCATAAGCGATCTCCGCTTTGGTCTGCGATCTCTCTTGAAAAGCCCCGGCTTTGCCCTCACCGCGATCCTCACCGTAGCCCTCGGCGTGGGCGCCAACACGGCGGTCTTCAGCGTCATGAATGCGGTTTTGTTGAAGTCGCTGCCGGTGGCTGATCCCCAGAGCCTCGTCTACCTCAGGACCTCCGACGCGCCCCGCGGAACCGGCACCGTCGATACCAACGAGACGATGTCCTATCCCGTCTACGATGCTCTCCGCGAGCAATCCGGCGCACTCTCGCCGCTCATTGCCTTCGCGCCACTTTCTAACAGCAAAGTTGCCGTGCGCTCTGGTTCGCAGCCCGAAGAAGCCGAAGGCGACATGGTGAGCGGCACATTCTTTTCTGGCCTCGGTGTGAACCTGCCGCTTGGTCGCGGATTCACTGAAAAGGATGAGGCCGACCACGCGCCGCTCGCGGTCATTAGCTACAACTACTGGACCCGCCGTTTTGCGCGAAATCCCGCTGTCCTCGGGCAGACGTTCTACGTGAATGGCGTACCCATGACGATCATTGGAGTCTCCGCCCAGGGATTCGAGGGCCTGGAGGCGGGTGGATCGACAGACTTCTGGATCCCCTTGCAGAATCGTCGCGAACTGAATGCGTGGGGCAATCCTCCCGAAGATGGCAAACTCTACATCGCGAACTCTACGTGGTGGTGCCTGCGCCTGATCGCCCGCCTCCCTCCCGGTGTTAGCAAAACTCAGGCTCTTGCCCAGCTCCAGCCGGTCTTCCAGTCCGCGGCTCGCATCGGTCTGGGCTCGCCGATGGAAGGTGAGAAGCCGCCGGTGCTGAGCTTTACCGAAGCCAAGAGTTTTCCGGGCTACGACCAGCAGTACGGCAATCCGCTGCGCATCCTCATGGCGATGGTCGGGCTAGTCCTGCTGATCGCGCTCGCAAACGTGGCGATGCTCCTCGCGGCGCGAAACGCAGCGCGACAGCGCGAGTTCTCCCTGCGTCAGGCGTTGGGCGCTGGACGCGGCGAACTTTTTCGCCAACTGCTCACCGAGAGTTTGATCCTGGTGACCGTAGGCGGCGCGCTGGCATGGGTCTTCGCGCTGATGGCCTCGCGCCTGCTCGCAAATTGGGCACAGATCGAATCCAGCCTTGCTCCAGATCGCACAGTGCTGCTGTTCACCCTGGGAGTCCTGGTGCTCGCGGCTCTGTTGTTTGGTTTGGCGCCCATGCGGGTAGCTCTCGCCGGCGGCGCGGAACTGGCCCTGAAAACGTCAGCGGCGACGTCAAATGTTGATGCGGGCAAATCCCGCACCGGCAAAATCATTGTGGCGCTGCAGATGGCCATGTGCGTCGTGTTGCTGGTAGGCGCCGGCCTGCTGATTCGCACGCTGCGCAATCTCGAAAACACTCCTTTCGGAATGCGCGTCGATGGCCTCGTTGTCTTCGGCGTAAAGCCCGACATTCCGTCCATTCCCGCCGGCGTCGTTTTCTATCAGAACCTGATGAGCAAGCTCCGCGTGCTGCCCGGCGTTGAGTCGGTCACCATCATGGGTGAGCGCATCGGATCCTGGTGGTCCGACAACAGCGCCATGATGGTCGACGGCCGCTTGCCCGACGTAGCGAATGGTAGCTCGCGCACCGTGCGAAGCAACGTAGTGGGGCCGGACTTTTTCACCACCCTCGGTGTGCCTATCCTTGCTGGCCGCGATTTTGCCGATTCCGATACGGCTAGTTCGCCTCACGTGGGCATCATCAACGAGGAATTTGCGAAGCGTTTCCTACCCAATCAGAATCCCTTGGGCCACAACATTGGAACCGACGATGGACGTTACACCATGACGGTTGTCGGCGTAGTGAAAGATCACAAATATCGCAGCATCGATGAAGATCCGATCCCGATGGCTTGGTATATGTACGCGCAGATTCCCTACATCGGTGAGATGCACGTGGAAATGCGCGTGAAAGGCGCTCCACTCGCCATTCTGCCGTCAGCGCAAAAGGTTGTGCAGCAGCTCGATCCAAATCTGCCGTTGATAAAGCCCATGACGCAGCGCGCACAATACGACACAACCATCTCAAGCCAACTCATGTTCGCGCGATTGGCGGAGTTCTTCGGCCTACTGGCGGTGGTTCTCGTCGCGACGGGCCTCTACGGAACGCTGTCGTACCGCGTCAATCGCCGCACAGCCGAAATCGGCGTCCGCATGGCCATGGGTGCAGGTCGTGGACAAGTGGTGTGGATGATCCTGCGCGACAGCCTCCGCCTGACAGCGATTGGCGTGGTGCTAGGCATTCCCCTGGCAATGCTCGTCGGCCGTGCTCTATCGTCTTCGCTCTACGGCGTGAAGCCGCTCGATGCGCTAACCTACGCGCTGGCCGTCATCGGAGTCGCAATTGTGGCCCTTGTCGCAAGCGCGACCCCCGCAAGCCGTGCCGCCAGCGTTGATCCGCTGAAGGCATTGCGCACGGAGTAAAACGTCCGAGAGTCTTTCCCGCCTACGTGGGTCGTTCCCTGACAGGAAAGGTCCACGTACTTCCAAGAATGAAATTGACAATGGAGCAGCTCACGATCGCGATGCTGTTTGCGGCGATCACTGGGATGCGCGCGTCATGGACGAGGACCCGCATCAAAATCAGGTTGCCGATCATCGACACCATTCCGTTCGAGACATGAAAGCGGATGCATTGTGTGCCGATTCTGGAGTCGTCGCGACGATCGCACCATGTGTAATGCAGGTGCCAGATGAAGTTATGCAGGAGCGTGAGTTCGATGGCCGCGATCGTTGCGAAGAGATAATGCCCGCGAGCCAGCCTGTTGATCAAGGCTAACGCGGAGAGTTGCACGACCATGCCGAGCACACCAACCAAATTGAATTTGCTCCAGCGAACGAATGTATTCACGGCAGCGGCTCCTGCCGGTAGAGCTCAGCAGTGTGTCGCATCGCACCGGCAACTGCCATCGCAAACGTTGCTATGGCCGCGATGACACCGCCCACATCGAACAGGAGCAACCGGCGCCCCATTACCGTCGCATAAGGGCTGCGAAGCAGCGCCAGGTTTCCCATGATCAGCAGAATGCGAATCTCGGTTGGCCCGAAAATCCCCTGCGACATCTGGAAGCACGAAAGTGTGTACGTGGCGAGATAGCTCTCCGCCGAAAACAGCAGAAACGCCACAAGCATCGCCATCGCCACCTGCCAGTGCACAAACCCGGAAAGTCCAAGCCCGCACATTAGTGCCGCCGCCCCGAAAATATCCACGATATGATCGACATAGAACCCATAACGCGGCCGCTGCTGGTTGCGCACGCGGGCCAGCGTTCCATCCATGCTGTCGCCAAACCAGTTGAGAATCAGGCAAAGGATAACCCCGAACAGTCCGGATTCGTTGTAGCGTGAAAGTGCGTAAAACACTCCCGCGCCGATCTGCGCAGCGAAACCCAACGCAGTGAGTCGGTCCGACGTGACCCACTGCGGCGCTCGCTCCGCCATCCATGTCAGAAAGCGCTTCTCCGCGGCTGCTGTAAGGGAGCGGTTAATACGACGCGCGGATGCAAACCTCTCGACTTCTATCGTTGCCAAAAAAGTCGAATTCATCTACCTCTCCTTTGTTGCCTCGAACTATTTCTTCAGTGCGTTGCAAACCGCCCGCAGCGTAAACTCAAGCGATTCTCTCGGCACGCTCTCCACATACGGCCGCACCGCCCAGCCCAGCCCGGTAGGAATCGCGCGCGTCAACGAAATTGACTCGACCTGCATGTACAGCCCGCCATCGCGCTCCTCGTAGCTCCAATAGGTGTTCATGCGCCATAGAAACCCGTGCTCCTCACTGTCGCTCAGCACATGCTCTTGCGGCGTGCCGGCCGAACCGATCTCCGAGATACGCGTGCTCCGCGACACGCTGTATCCGTGATGCGTGTCAAGCCGTCCGTAGCCAATGTCATAAGTCGTATCAATCACCACGGTTACGACATGATGCTGGCGCACGCGCATCATCGCCGTGAACTGGTCCGGAACGCGTCCGCCGCGCGGCGAAAGAATCCGTGCCTGCAGCACCTGTGGCGCGAACAGCCGAGAATAGTCGCCGAAGTTCTTCATCAGCCGCTCGAAATCAGCCGCCGTCGCTCCGCTGACAAATGCTGTGCCCCGCCAGTGGTGAAGCAGCGCTCCGAGAAGGTCGGCCTGATTCTCCGGCGTAAGTTGCTCGATGACCAACTCGCCGCGCCTCAGGCGTCCATTCACTTGCGCGCTGGATCCAACCGCAGCCAGGAAGCCGTCGGTCGACCGATGCTGCGTCGCCAACCGCGACTCGATCTTGCCGACGTAGTCACTGAAGTAGCGAAGAGCTGCAGCCGGCGTCTCGCTCCATCCTGCGATGCAAGCGGAAAGGATCAGCACTGAAACGAAAGCTCTGCCCGCCGGCAACGTCCTTCGCCCGATTGAGACTCGGCTCTGCATGACTGCAAACTTGCCAAACTTCATTCGTTCAATCAATGCTCTGCGTCTCTCTTCGATCACCAATGTTCCTTACGGCGCAAATTGCTGCAGGAATTGTATTTCCGGGGAGTTGTCCAACCGGTTGGAGCATCGGCGGGAGGTCGAAATCGGTTAGACTGACCGTAAGAGATGACAGAATCCGAGCCAGCGCGGCGCTATCGCTTCGGAGCTTTCGAGGCGGACGCATCCACCGGAGAACTGCGCCGGAAGGGAATCCGCATCAAGCTCAACGCACAGCCCTTCCAGGTCCTGCTGATGCTGCTCGAACGCCCCGGCGAGGTGCTGACCCGCGAAGAAATCTCCCGCGCCTTATGGCCCGACGGAACATTCGTCGATTACGCCCACGGGGTCAATTCGGCCGTCAATCGCATCCGCGAAGCTCTCGGCGACACTGCCAACAGCCCACGATTTGTGGAGACACTGGCCCGTCGCGGATACCGCTTCGTCGCTCCTGTTGAAACGATCGCTGGCGACGTTACGCCGGACTCCGGATCTCTTCCGCAGCCGGAACCCTCAGCGGCAGCGCTGGAATCTCAATCCGTTTTCAGCAGAAGAATTCTCGCATCACCCGATGAACTTCCGAAGACATCGCACTCGGTCGTGCAGTCGCTCTTCATTCTGCTGCAACTAATGTACGTGGGCTTCTACGTGGGAGCGCTCACAAACCTCGCTGAGATTGAGGATCTTCTCTCGCCACTTGCAAGTGCGACGCTTGTTTTTGATGCCCTCATCGGCACCGCCGTGATCCTGATCTCCGTCCGTGCATTCGTACTGTGTACTGTCCTTTTTCAGGCGCCAGGTGTGCGTGGCAAATTTATGACGATGTGGCCTTGGCTACTTATTGCCGATGTGCTGTGGTCGCTCTCGCCGTTTCTTCTGCTGCACCACATCAACTCAGGGCTGGCGCTGGCGTGCATGGCCCTGCTGGTTTACTCGCCTTTTGCGCAGCGCTCGCTCATGTTGATGGGTGCGGGCAGGGAAGCGGGCGAACTTTCAGCGGAAGCTCGCTGAACCGTTACTGATTCTTTTGAACCTTTAGAGCTGATCGTAGAGCGACGTGTTCCGATACCCGAGCAGCGTCACCAGCGTCCAGATCGCAAGCGCGGTGCCCAAAGGGATCTTGAGAATGCTCAGGAAAGCGGCAACAATTGCCACTACGCGACCCCATGGAGCACGTTCCATCAGACCCCACCCAGCCACAAACGCCAGGCCAGAACGCAGCACCAGCATGATCCAGGCAAAATGAATAATCGCCGACCCGAAGCCGGGTCCCAAGGGGAAGTTGCCATGTGCCCACGGGCCGTGCATCCAGAAGCCCCCGCCATTGAGAAAGGAATTGGCAAACGCCAGGCCCACGATGCCCAGTGCAAGCGAAACAGCGCCATAGATGAACCACACCGTACTGAGTGCCCGTACGCGGGTGGCATAGTTGGCAACCTCAAACGCGAGGTTTGGCACCGCCGGTGGAGGCGCCGCGGCTACCGGGCGTCCGCATTGTGGGCAAACCGGTTGCCCCTGCGCAAGAGCCTGACCACATCCGCTGCAAAACATGCTGTACCTCCTTTGTCTTGACGCGATTCTAGTCCCCGGAACCCACGCAATCTAGGTCAGACCTTCCTACTCCGGCTGGGTATGGGTACGCAACGGCGGGCGAATCCGTTCCCAGCGCTCGTCGTGGCGATCGTCATGGAGCACCAGCGCGCTGACGCGGCCTTGCGGATCTCGCTCCACGACAATCCGCGCCAGGCTGCTTCCATTCGGGTAGAAAAGGACCGAATTTGACTCCCCCGCCAACTCAGCAATCTCGCCATAGTGATTCTTCTGGTAAAGCAGATCTCCCTGGCGAAAGAGAGTGACCACAACCAATCCGCGTTTATCGACATATTCGCCTGCAAAGCCATCAAGCTGGGCTGGTGTGAGCTTCAGCGCCGGCGGGTGCAGCGGGATGGAGACGCGTTCGGCAAACGGTGGCGGTTCCTGTGCCTCTCGCCGATGCAGCAGCAGCCAGCGGGGCAGCTCTGGTTCGTTGAAAGCGCGAGTCCAGCTGTCGTGCTTCAATCCCAGGTAGACCCAAAGTCGAACATGACCGCCTGCTGCCTTCAGTGCCGTGTACAGCAGCTCATCCTGCCGCGGCGCCACCACATTGTCCTCGGCTCCGTGAAAGAGCCAGACAGGGGTACGGCCCACGGCCTGCGCATATTCGCCCGGCAGCGTCGACGCCTGCAGCCAGCGCTCCGGCGCATAGCTCCAGAAGATGCCACCCGCCGCAATTGCAATCGCAGCCCAACGCTTTGGATTTTGCTTCGCCAACTCCCACGCGCCGTATCCACCCAGCGACAGTCCGGAGAGATAGGTACGACTCGGGTCGCCGTGAAACTCGGCCGTCTCCTGGTCAAGTGTCGACATGGCCATGGCAAGCATGTCGCGATCGGTCCAGTAGCGGTCGATTGCACACTGCGGCATCACGACGATAAACGGCCAGCGCTCCGGGTGATCGCGAATAGCTTCAGGCAGGCCAATCTGCGTTTGCCACATGCCTTCGCCGCCGCGCTCGCCGCGCCCATGCAGAAACAGAATGACTGGCCAGAGCTTGTGGTCGTCGCGCCGCCACTCTTCCGGGACATAGACCTGGTAACGATACGAGGCTGTGCCCATCCGGACCCAGCGATTGAGAAATCCCGTCTCTTGTGGCGGATGTTTGTGAGACTCCTTTGACCCCGGCGCGGCGTGTAGCAGGGCAGGCGTCGATCCCCAGGCAAGGCAGAGGCAAGCGACGAACAGTCTCAGAATGCGATGCATAGGCTCCAAACATCATAGAGCCTGCGAGGAGGTTCTCGACGTTCGACAATCGCCGGAATTCCTTACGAATTTCTTGTGCCGCGGCATGAAAGAATCAGATGGACCGATCCCAACCACCCGCCGATGACCACCTACGAATCCGGAGATACCCTCGACCACTACCGCATTGAAGCGGCCGTCGCCCATTCCGGAATGTCCGTCCTCTACCGGGCGACCGACCTCGAATCAGACAGGCGGGTGGCCATTAAGGTTCCCCTCGCCGAGATGGAAGCCGACCCGGTTCTTCTAGAGCGATTCAGGCGCGAGCAGGAGATCGGGCAATCTCTCGATCACCCCGGCGTGGTGAAAACATTCAATGACGAACAGCGCAGCCGCCTCTACATGGTCATCGAGTGGGTCGAAGGTCGCCTGCTGCGCACCATTTTGAACGAAGAGAAAAAACTGCCCACCGATCGCGCCGTAAGAATCATGCTCGGTATCTGCGACTCGCTCGACTACATGCACAAACGCGGTATCGTCCACCGCGATCTGAAGCCCGAGAACGTCATGGTCGGCGACGACGACCAAGTCAAACTGATCGATTTCGGCATCGCGATGAAAGAGGACGCGCGCCGCCTCACCTTCGTGAATGTCACATCGCTTCTGGGCACGCCCGACTACATCTCACCGGAGCAGGTGAAAGGCGCACGCGGCGACCAGCGCAGCGACATCTACGCCGTCGGCATCATGCTCTACGAGATGCTTACCGGTCGCGTCCCGTTCATTGGGCCCAATCCGCTGGCCGTGATGAACGAACGTGTTCTGAATGACGTGAAGCCCCCGCGCGAATTAAATCCTGAAATCTCGCCAGAGCTTGAAGAGATCCTCTACCGCGCCCTCGAACGGGAACCGCGGCACCGCTACGCCACCGCCAGCGAGATGATGTGGGACCTTGAACACCAGGAGCAGGTCGGCGTGGAACCCCGCGGCGAAAGGCCCGTAAAGCTCGCTGGCCGCAAAATCAACAAGAAAGTTCTGCTCTACGCAGCCCTGGCCCTTGTTCCCGTGGTCCTGTTCGTGCTGATGCTGCTGATGGCAAAAAGATAGTTCAAGAGCAGTTCACAGTTCGCAGTTCTTAGTTCATGAGACGGATAGTCCCTAATCCCTGGTCCCTAATCCCTGTTTCTTTCACGCAGGCAGACGCTTCAAAATCTTCCGTGCCCGCCGCGACCACGGCCGCTCGCGACGCCGCAGGTAGCGCGGCATGGTCGGTTCCTTGTCCAGCACCTTCTGCGCCCACAGCCGCGCTTCAGCGTTCTTGCCCTCAGACGCGAGGAGATCGGCAAAGTTCAGATACGTTTCAGACAAGGTGGAGACGACGGTCACGCGGCGGAAGAGCTCTTCGGCCTTTTCCTTGTCTCCCGTCAACGCGTAGGCCTGGGCCAGCAAAGCCGGTGCACGGTGGAAGTCATAGTTTGGCTCCCTGGCGACAACCTTTTCAAGGTCCGGCAACGCTCCCACTGCGTCGCCCAGTAGAATCGCGCATACTCCGCGCCGATAGAAGCAATCCAGCGTATTCAAACGCGCGGCAATGGCCTTGTCGAATGCCTCGCGCGCCCGCTGCAACTGCCCATCATCCATGCAGAGTTCGCCGAGCTCTTCGTAATTGCCGGCAGATGGGTTGTCGCGGATCGTGAGTTCCAGCGCAGCGATGCGCTTGCGCCGCGAAATGCCCTTGAACGACTGGTTCAGCAGCCCCACATCCGGGAAAACTTCGGCGAACAGGTAGACGATCGCGCCGATGGGCCCGAGAAAAAGGATGATATAGAGCCAATACGTGTCGGGCCGGCGGCGAATGAAATGAATAATCGCCCCAGCCTGGAGCAGCAGGCCCCAAGGGTAGAAGAGATGCGTCAACAATCCCATGCAGTGGTGGTCTCTGCCCTAGATTACAGGAGACATGCAATCCGGCGAAGACACTTTTGTGGGAAGAAACGCGTAAGAACTGGTCGCATAGATGGGTTCTTTGAATCGGCACGATCTTAGCCGTGCCGCCCGAAGCGTTTAAAGCCCGATCCTACCGGTACGACTCGTCGCGATGCACGACAAATTCCGGATAGGCATTGCCGCCCAACTCGTGAAGGTCCATGCCAATGCGCTCGCCGTCAGGATCCACACGGAACGCAAGCACAAGATTCATTAGCCAGAAGACCAGGTAAACCACTGGCAGCATCAGCCCTAGCAGCGTCGATACCCCGATCAACTGCGCGACAAACTGGCCTTCCTGCGGTGCGAATATCCCGGCTGCCGCCAGCCCCCACAATCCCGCGACGCCATGAACGCTGATGGCGCCCGAAGGATCGTCAATCGACAGTGCCAGCTCAAACAACTCCACGAGCAGCGGCGTGACAATGCCCGCAACCAGCCCTGTGAACAGCGCTGCCAGCGGGGATACCACTCCCGCACAGGCGCTCGACGTCACCAGTCCCGCGAGCCAGCCATTCGCGCACAGGCTTGCGTCAGGTTTGCCAAACCGGATGCGCGTCACCGAGAACGTAGCCACCAGAGCCGCCGCCGCCGACAACAGCGTATTCACAGCCGTGACTGCGAGCGTAGCCGGAGCGGCATTGAGCCACAGCAGCGAGCCCGCCATATTCCACGCCAGCCATCCCACTAGGGCGATCAGGCAGCCCAGGAGCACATAAACCACGTTATGTCCCGGCATCGCAGTCGACAGCCCTTCGCGCGGAAACTTGCCCTTGCGCGGGCCAGCGATCCAGACAACCGCGAGTGCCGAGATGCCTCCGAGCGCGTGAATCGGCGCGGCTCCGCCTCCGTCAAGCAGCCCCGATCCCAGTGAGAAGTTCGCTCCGAGTTGAGCCAGCCATCCGCCGCCCCAACTCCAATGCGCAACCAGCGGAAACACCACCGCACCAAAGACCGCCGCAATTGCTGCTCCTGCCGGAAGCCGCAGCCGATCTGCACCCGATCCCCAAGGAATCAAAACGACGAGAGCGACGGAAAGCAATTCACAGAGGACAGCGAGTTGAGCGCGAGCCCCAGCCGCGCCGAGTCCACTCAGAAACAGCGGCCCGGCACCGGCCCAGTTCCAGGGCTTGCCCGCAAGATGAAAGACGTGATCGCCGCTGGTCGCAGCAGCAAAAGCCGACCCTACAAGCGCAAATGCAATCATCGCCGTAGAAATCACGACAAGGCTTCCCAGCAACGACTGCGCCGCCGAACGCGACCGGCCCAGCCCAGTATTGATAAGCGCCACGCCAGCGATAGCCAGCGGAGCCAGCAGCAGAAGTCCAAGCGTAAGTGCGAACGACGTTTCAGGAAAGGGCATCGGCGCTAGCAGAGTCATCGGTTTTCACTCCGCAACTGCATATGGCCCCGCACCGCAACCACCACGCCCATCGCCTCAACGGCGAGTCCGCACAGTACAAACTCAGTCCGCTGCGCTGAGTCAGGAAACAAGAGGATTGCCGCGATCGAAAGAAAGAATCCTGCTGGCATCACCAGCAGTCCGGCGTATTTCATGGCCCTTTCCTTTCTGTTCTTCCTGTCCGCAATCCCAGTACAGGAGACTCCGGGGCACTCTCCGGTTTATGTAGATACAGAGTTGGGACACGTGTCCCGAAAGACAGAAAAATGATTGTATGGCTGGTGGCAACCGTTGAAATGCCTGACAGAATTCTAAAACACTCAATCGCCGCACTTGGGACTTTCGAACCGGCACTCATCCCTTCGCACCGCACCCTTATGTGGTCTTTTTGAGCGGCGGACCATAATTGTGTATGTACATCCGCCTTGATCGGGCCCACCGAGCCCTCCCCGTAGTTCTCGGCATCATCTCGCTCGTTAGCGTCGGAGTCTTGCTCGCCTGGGACGCTGTTCCGCACTTCTTCCCACCTCGCGCCCATGACGTCCTCGGCGCATTTCCACTTGCCATGATTGCCTTCGCGTATCTTGCCTACCAGGCCGCACACCGCCCCGCACCTTTGGAAGTCGTCAAGGCTGCCTTGCTCGCGATTGCATTTCTCTTCTGGGCAGCCAATCAGCTTTGGCCCGACATTCCCCAGGCAATGTTGTTCAACGACATCGCGATCGCGCTCTTCGTCCTCGATGTCTTTCTGGTCATGATCGGCTGGCCCGGTTCGTCTCCCGACGAGTCCTTCGGCGAAACCTACGCGGCTGCGGCTGACGACAAGTGATCCTGACCACGTTCACCTCCCCGCTGTAGACTTACGGCATCCCAAAGGATCGAAACAAAGATGACAAAGACTCCCCTCGCATGTCTTCTTCTCGCCGGCGCCGCATGCGCCTGCCTTGCCCAACGAATTGAGGTCACGGTGCCGTCGACCAGGTCGCTGAATGGTCACCTCGTTCTCGTGTTCGCGAAGTCAGACAAGCCCGAGCCGCGCATGCAACTCTCTGAGACCTACGATTCTGCAGAGGGCTTCGGAGTGGATGCCGAAAACCTCGCCCCCGGCAGCACGCTGGTCGTCGACGCAAAGACCTTCGGCTATCCGCGTCGCTCGATCGCCGATCTCGATGCCGGCGACTACTACGTGCAGGCCGTCTTCAATGTCTATGAGCAGTTTCATCTTGCGTCCGGCAAAACCGTCTGGCTGCCGCCCGACAAGGGCGAAGGTCAGCACTGGGACCTGAAGCCCGGCAATCCCTACAGTAAGCCGCAGAAGATCCACTTCGATCCAAAGGCGCAGGATGCCATCAAGCTCACGCTCGACCAGGTCATTCCACCCATCGAAGGCACACAGCAGGATCCGCTGGTGATCGCGCAGCAGCAGCCCACCGCAAAATGGCTCAAATTCGAGCGGTTCCGCAGCGAGAAGCTCAGCGCGTTCTGGGGTCACGACATGTACCTCAATGCGTGGGTCCTGCTTCCGGACGGATTCGCCGAGCACCCCGACACAAAATATCCCGTCATCGTCTACCAGGATCACTTTCATCCAGGCATTGGCCCCGCTCAGTTCACGGCCACTCCACCCGATTCAAAGTTGTCGCAGAATCGCCGCCTGCAGAGCGGCTATCAGCTCTTTCAGGACTGGACATCAGGCCGCTTGCCGCGCGTGATTCTCATCTATGTGCAGAATGCCAATCCCTATTACGACGACTCCTACGTTGTCGATTCCGCCAACGTCGGCCCCTATGGCTCCGCCATCAACGACGAGCTGATTCCAGAGATCGAGAAGAAATATCGCGGCATCGGCCAGGGCTGGGCGCGTGCCACCTACGGCGGATCCACTGGTGGATGGGAAGCACTCGCCACGCAGGTCTTCTATCCGGACTTCTATAACGGCGCTTACGTCGCGTGCCCCGATCCAGTTGACTTCCATGCCTACCAGAACATCAACCTCTACGACGATGCCAACGCGTTCGTCCGCAAAGGCGACTTCGGCCAGGTGCCCATTGCCGCTGATCGCAAGCCCGACGGCAGCGTCATTGCCGAAGCCGGCGCCGAATTCGCATATGAAAATGTGCTCGGCACGCGCGGCCGCTCAACCGAGCAGTGGGATATCTGGCAGGCGGTATTTTCTCCCGCTGGCGGCGACGGATATCCTGCGCAGATCATCGATCCCATCACGGGCGCAATCGACAAGAACGTCCTCGCCTACTGGCACGATCACTATGATCTCGCGGCCATCATGAAGCGCGACTGGCCTACGCTCGGCCCAAAGCTCGAAGGCAAGCTGCACATTGCGGTCGGCGACGGCGACACGTATTTCCTCAACAACGCTGTTCACATGCTCGATAAGCAGCTTCAGGAAACACGCAACCCGCACTCCGATGCAACGTTCCAGTACGGCCCCGGCATGCCGCATTGCTACACCGGCGGTCCCTCCGAGTACACCATGCAACAAAACAACGCCGACTGGACGCAACGCGTGTTGCCGCAGATGGTCGACCATATGTTGGCGACAGCTCCACCGAGTGCCGACACGAAATCCTGGCGCTACTGAAGAAGCAAAAAATCAACGCGGAGAGCATCCCATTTTCTGGGACACGCTGAACCGAGAAACGTGCGCGTTTATGCGGGAATTGTTTCGTCCTAACGTATTTTTCTTTCAAGAGACTACAAAAAATTCGGCGGCATAAACATTTTTTGTTCTCTCAACTGTTGAGTGCGTTGCAGATAGGGTTCTGGCTGCTATATTGAACTTTCGGGGTTGTCCGCCTTTCAGGTGGGTTTTGTCCGAAAGAGAAATCTGACCACAACCTGTGTGACCGCCAACACTGCGCGCACAAACTACTGGACAATGAACAACAAGCAGGAAAGCATTCATGGCGCAGATATTTGACCGCAGCTCCAATGCTTTGGCTCGAGCGAGCCTGGTGCTGACGGGTCTGATTGTGATTGCACTTGGAGTAACGCTCGATCAGTTGCAGCGCTCCCCATGGGTTACTCGCCAGGGCCAGCGACCCGAACAACCGGTTCCATTCAGCCACAAACATCACGTGACGGGACTGGGGCTCCAATGCCAGTACTGTCACACCTCGGTTGAAAAATCCAGCTACGCCGGCATCCCTCCCACCAAGACCTGCATGAACTGTCACGCGCAGATCTGGACCAACGCTGCACTCCTGCAGCCCGTGCGCGACAGCTGGGCCACAGGCCAGTCGCTGCCGTGGATCAAGGTGCACGACCTGCCCGACTACGTCTACTTCAGCCACGAGATTCACGTGAACAAGGGACTCGGCTGCGCAAGTTGTCACGGCCGTGTCGACCAGATGCCGCTGATGTACGCGCAGAACACGCTGCAGATGGAGTGGTGCCTCAACTGCCATCGCAATCCTGCCAAGAATCTTCGCCCCACCAGCCAGATCTACAACATGGCGTGGGAAGCTCCCGCGGACGATCGTCCAGTGTGGTGCGCAGTGAATGACGTCAAGACCGGCACGCCAACCGCGCAGAGCGCGAACTGCACGACCAAGGATCCAACCGGCGAAGGCCCGCAGATGGCGGCGTTGCAATTACCGAATGCGCCCGGGAATGGCCGGGCGAGCGATGCCCCGGCCGGTGTGGTTCCGGCTGCACTGCACTACGAGAAATTCACCAGCCAGGATCAGTTGGGTCATTTTCTTCTGAAGCAATATCACATTCGCACTCCCAACGAACTGAGCAGCTGCGAGGTTTGCCACCGATGAGTAGCGAACCGATGAATACAGGAACGATGAATGTAGGAACGAATAAAACGGGGAACTCCGTGGAGAATGAAAACGGCAAGCCTGGTCTTGCTGAAAACGAAACGCCGATGACTTTGGAGCAGGTCCGCACCAAGCTCAAGGCTGCGTCGGGCAAGCAATACTGGCGCTCCATCGACGAGCTTCAGAACACGCCGGAGTTTCAGGCCGCGGTTGAAAAGGAATTTCCCAGCGCCGCGCAGGAATGGGTCGATCCGGTCTCACGCCGCGGCTTCCTCAAAATCATGGGCGCGTCCATGGCGCTCGCGGGCCTTGCCGGATGCACCAAGCAACCCGACGAGCCGATCTACCCCTACGTCAAGGCCCCAGAAGACCTGCTGCTCGGCAAGCCGAATTACTTCGCCAGCGTGAACCCGCTGCCCACGGGCGGCGTGCCGTTGCTGGTCAAGAGCGACCAATTTCGTCCCGTCAAGGTCGATGGCAATCCCGACCACGCTTACAACCGCGGCTCCTCCGACGTCTTCTCGCAGGGTTCGCTGCTCGACCTCTACGATCCCGACCGGTCACAGCATGTAACGTTCGAAGGCGAGAACCGCGAATGGGCCGAGTTTGCCCAGGCGCTTCACGACAAAGTCACGAGCACCAAGGATGGCACCGGCATCTACTTTCTCTCGGCGACCATCACCTCGCCGACGCTCGCGCGTCAGTGGAAAGCTGTGCAGGCAGCATGGCCGAAGGCGACCCTGGTGCAATACGACCCCGCCATCGCTGGCACCTTCCTCACCAAGGGTTACAACGTTCAGTACGACCTCAGCGCAGCGGATGTAATCGTCTCGCTCGACGCCGACTTCCTCTCCGGTGCGTCCTATCCCGGCTTCCACAAACTCGTCGCCGACTACGCGAAGCGGCGCAAAGATCCCGCCAACGGCATGAATCGGCTCTACACCATCGAGAGCACACCGACGACCACCGGTATGAAAGCCGAGCATCGCCTCGGCCTCCGCGCATGCGAGATTCCCGCTTTTGCCGCCGCGCTCGCCGCCGCAGTCGGAGCGTCCGGTGCGGCCGCCCCACAGTATGCGTGGACCGCGAGCCAGCAGGCATTTCTGGCCGCATTGGCTAAAGATCTGAAGGCCAGCAGCGGCAAAAGTGCCGTCATCCCCGGCCTCTATCAGGATGAATCGGTTGCAGCTCTCGCGCTCGCCATCAACCAGGCACTTGGCAACGTCGGCAAAACCGTCACCGTCTCGTCTGAGCCCGCGATCTCGCTGCCCAGCGATCAGAATAGCGACTTCAGAAATCTCATCGCCGATCTCAATGTCGGCAAAGTCGACTGGCTCGTCATTCTGAATGCGAACCCGGTTTATTCATCTCCTGTGGACCTCGGCTTCCCCGATGCCTTCACCAAAGCTAAAGTGGTCGCGCATCTCGGCTCGCATTACGATGAGACCGGCCACCTCGCACACTGGCACATTCCTGCGGCACACTATCTCGAGTCGTGGTCCGATGCCCGCGCCTACGACGGCACAGTCTCCGTCGTGCAGCCAATGATCGAGCCGCTCTACGGCGGCAAGAGCGCACACGATGTCTTTCAGACGCTGCTCGACAATCCGCAGCTCAGCGCCTACGAAGCTGTTCGCATCACGCAGAAGGACAACATCAAGGGTGACTTCGAAACCGGTTGGCGCAAAGCTCTGCATGCCGGCTGGATCGAGGGCGCAACCTACGCCGCCGGTGGCGCACCGAAGGCAGAACCACCTAAAGTTCCCGCGCCAAGCTCCAAGGATCAGTTCGAAATTATCTTCCGTCCTGATCCCAACATCTACGACGGCCGCTATTCGAATGTCGGCTGGCTCCAGGAGCTTCCTAAGCCCGTAACCAACCTGAGCTGGGACAACGCTGCCATCATGTCCGGTGCGACACTCGAGAGCCTGAAGCTGGAAGAAGATGACATCATCGAGATCAGCTCCGGTGGCGGCGTAGTGAAAGCCCCCGTCATGGTTGCTCCGGGCCATCCCGACAACTCCGTCACCGTCTATCTCGGCTACGGCCGCGAATTCGCGGGCCGCGTCGGATCAGGCGCCGGATTCAACGCCTACCTGGTCCGCACCACCTCTGCCCCCTTCTACTCCACCGGCTCCGTCAAGAAGGTCGACGGCAAGTGGGGCATCGCCATCACCAAGAGTCACTATCAGGACCATCGCGGCAAGAACCTCTCCGAACACGGCAATCAAAACAACTCCCTTGAAGCTGTTGAAGCTCTTGGCCCGCGCGGCATCATTCGCTACGCCACCCTCGAAGACTTCAAGGCCAATCCGAACTTCGCGCACGAAGGCGAAGGCCGTGACACGCCGGAACACAACACCACTCTTTTCCCCAACTGGGAGTACAACGGCAATAAGTGGGGCATGTCTATCGACATGAACAGCTGCGTGGGCTGCAACGCCTGCATCGTGGCTTGCTATGCCGAGAACAACATCGCTGTAGTTGGCAAGCAGCAGGTCCGCATCGGCCGTAACATGCAGTGGCTGCGCATTGACGCCTACTTCGAAGGCGATCTCGCCGCACCGCGTGCCCATTTCCAGCCCATGACCTGTCAGCACTGCGAAAACGCGCCCTGCGAGCAGGTCTGCCCCGTCGGCGCCACGGTACACACGCCTGAAGGCCTCAACGCCATGGTCTACAACCGCTGCGTGGGCACCCGCTACTGCTCCAACAACTGCCCCTACAAGGTGCGGCGCTTCAACTTCCTGCTCTACTCCGACTACGAGACCGAGAGCCTCAAGCTGATGCGCAATCCAGACGTCTCCGTCCGCTCACGCGGCGTCATGGAGAAGTGCAGCTACTGTGTGCAGCGCATCAACGCGGCCAAGATCGAAGCCGACAAGGAGAATCGCCCGATACGCGATGGCGAAATCGTCACTGCCTGCCAGCAGGCCTGCCCCGCATCGGTCATCACCTTCGGCAATCTCAACGACAAAAACAGCAAGGTGGCAAAGCTGAACGAAGACAAGCGCATGTATCAGGTCATTGCCGACCAGAACACGCGTCCTCGGACCCGCTACCTCGCGGAAGTTTTGAATCTGAATCCTGAACTCGAACAGCAGCCGGTGGAACACACGCCGGAAAAGGGTTGAAGTCACGATGGCGACCAGTGAAATCAAAAGAGCTGACCCTGGCATCGATCCCAAGACCGGTGAATTCCGCGTCGTAGGCCTGGGTGAGACCTTCAAGTCGGTTACCGAAAAAATCTCGGGCATCGTGCTTACGCCGCACACGCCGCTTGGTTGGCTTGCCTTCTTTGGCATCGCCGGTGGCGGAGCCACGGTGCTCCTGGTTGCGGTCACCTGGCTGTTCCTCAAGGGCGTCGGCATCTGGGCTATTACCCAGCCCGTCGCGTGGGGATTCGCGATCATCAACTTCGTTTGGTGGATCGGTATCGGCCACGCCGGCACACTGATCTCCGCCATTCTCCTGCTCTTCAAGCAAACCTGGCGCAACTCCATCAGCCGCTTCGCTGAAGCCATGACGATCTTCGCGGTGGTCTGCGCCGGCATGTTCCCGCTGATCCACGTCGGCCGTCCCTGGCTCGGATACTGGCTCTTCCCGATTCCGCTGACGATGAATGTCTGGCCACAGTTCCGTTCGCCGCTCCTTTGGGACGTCTTCGCGGTATCGACCTACGCCACCATCTCCGTCGTCTTCTGGTATCTCGGCATGATTCCCGACTTCGGGACCTTCCGTGATCGTGCGCAGTCGAAGCCGGCACAGTATTTCTACGGCCTGCTTTCGTGGGGCTGGCGCGGCTCTATCCGCCACTGGATGCGCTATGAGACAGCTTCTCTGCTGCTCGCGGGTCTGGCAACGCCGCTCGTGCTCTCTGTACACACCGTCATCAGCTTCGACTTCGCTGTAGCGGTCCTGCCCGGCTGGCACACCACCATCTTCCCGCCCTACTTCGTCGCCGGCGCCATCTATTCAGGATTCGCGATGGTGCTCACGCTGGCCATTCCACTGCGCAAGTTCTATCACCTCGAGAACCTGGTCACTGAGCGCCACATCGACAACATGGGCAAGGTCATGCTCGCCACCGGCTTCATCGTCGCGTACGGCTACGGCATGGAAGCCTTCATGGCCTGGTATTCGGCATCGCACTGGGAAGCCTTTATGTTCTGGAATCGCGTCTTCGGTCCCATGGGCTGGTCCTACTGGGTGCTGATCACGTGCAACCTCGCCATTCCGCTCACCACGCTCTGGTCGCGCAAGCTGAGGACGAACATCAGCTTCATGTTTTTCATCTCGATCGTCGTCAACACCGGCATGTGGTTCGAGCGCTTTGTGATCGTCGTGACCAGCCTCTACCGCGACTTCCTCCCATCGTCGTGGGGCACCTATCGCGCCACCAAGTGGGACTACATGACCTTTGTCGGAACGCTGGGCTTGTTTACCACGCTGTTTCTGTTGTTCATCCGCTTCCTGCCCATGATTCCCATGAATGAAATTCGCATGATTCTGCCCCAGGCCAAGATCAAGCCAAAAGTGACAGCGGGAGGTGGTGACTAACATGCCCTCACGCGAAGGAACCTACGGCCTGCTGGCCGAATTCGAAACCCCGAGCGACCTGGTCCGCGCTGCACGCCAGGCGCGTGAAGACGGCTGGCGCCGCCTCGATTGCTACACGCCCTATCCCGTGGAAGAAGCAGCGGAGGCGATCGGATTTCATCGCAACCGCGTCCCCCTCGTCACGCTCGTTGGTGGATTGATGGGTCTTGCTGCGATGTTCTCGATGGAGACCTGGATCTCGGTGATCGCCTATCCGCTCAACATCGGCGGACGCCCGCTCTACTCCTGGCCCGCATTCATCATTCCAGCGTATGAATGGACCATTCTCTGGGCGGGTCTGTCCGCGGCATTTGGAATGCTTGCGCTCAACGGCCTGCCGCAGCTCTATCATCCGCTGTTTAACGCACCCAACTTCCGCGACGGAGCCACAACCGACAAGTTCTTCCTCTGTCTCGAAGCCATGGACCCGAAATTCGACCTCGTGGAATCCAAAGACTATCTCAAGCAATTCGACCCCGTCTCGGTTGTGGAGGTGGAGTACTAAATGCAGACCCTCCACTCGATCAAGAGCAGCGTCATCGCGAACGAACCTGGGTGCCCCATCCATGCGACGGCTTTTCGTCGCATGGGTGGGAAAGCACTTGCGGTCGCCGCCCTCTCTGCGATGATGCTCATCGCCGGCTGCCGCCAGGACATGCAGAACCAGCCCAAGATGATTCCGCAGCGCGGCACCGACTTCTATGCCGATCATCGCGGCGCACGTGACCAGGTCAACAACACCGTAGCCCGGGGCCAGTTGCAGGAAGACAGCTACTTTAATACCGGCGTCATTCAGGGCGCCAATGGCTATCGCGAAGAGCAGAACATGCTGCCGTTCCCCGTCACCATGGAGGTCCTCCAACGCGGCCAGGAACGCTTCAATATCTACTGCACACCCTGCCACTCGCGTGTCGGTAATGGCCTCGGCGAGATCGTGGAGCGCGGCTACAAACCTGCTGCCAACCTGGAAGATCAGGTTCGCAAGGCGCAGCCTCTCTCTCACTACTTCTATGTGATGACGCACGGCTACGGCGCCATGCCTGACTATCGCACTCAACTGGCGCCAGAAGATCGCTGGGCAGTCGCCGCCTACATTCGCGCGCTGCAGCTAAGCCAGACAGCTTCCACGTCTGACGTACCGGCGGGTGTGCAGGTGCAGAAGCTGAGCGATATTGCCGACAAGGAACACCTGCCGGCCAGTTATGCGCAGCCGTGGGCGTTGCCTTCGACGGCGGTGCAGGCATATCCCCCGATCAAATCAGAGGGGACGCCTGGGATGGCTCCGGCCAATCCACCTGATCCAAAGATTGAGATTCCAGCAACTAAACCGGCTCCTGCGGCCGCGAAGTAAGGATTGAGTTCAATGGCTCACGATACACACGGAGCAACACACGCTAAAGCGCTTCCCGCCGATCTGAGCGCACCCTCGTTCGTCGACGGCTGGCGATCGCGGGCGCTGATCGTCGCAGCGGTGGCTGCGATTGTTGCCGTGATTCTCGCGTTTCTCGGTCAGGCGCAGGACCAGCTCGGCTGGGATCACTTTCTGCGCGCATGGGTTCTTGGTTTGCTGCTCACCTTTGGCTGGACAGTCGGTGGCCTCGCGCTTCTCATGGTCCAGTACTGCTCCGGCGGTAAGTGGGGCCTGCTGTTGCGCCGGCCTCTCGAGGCAGCAACGCGCACGCTTCCCCTCGTCTTCGGCTACTGGGTCGTTGCGGCCATTTTCATGAAGCGGCTTTATCTGTGGGCGCAGTTCACCACGCCGGGCGATACTGAAGCGGCTCTGAAGTCCGGCCTGATCAGCGAAATTCAGGCACATTGCCTGGACTTCAAGCGCCCCATGCTTAATCCGACCACCTATGTTGTCGCCATGCTGATCTGCTTCGCCATATGGGGACTCTATACCTGGCGGCTGAATGTGCTGGGCCTCAAGCGCGACACCGAATCGCCAGACACCACACCTTACTGGATCAAGAAGCTCGAGAACATCAGCGGCCCCGGCATCGTCGTCTACTCCCTCACGATGACGGCCGCTGTAATCTACTGGGTCATGTCGATGGACGTCACCTGGTTCTCCTCGGTATACGGCTTGCTGTTCCTCGTAGGTCAGGGCTACTCGGTGCTGGCTCTCTCGATCCTGACTTCGATCAGCCTCTCAAAGGGTGAGCCCTTCAAGACAATCCTTCGCACTACCGAGCAGCACGATCTCGGCAAGTTCACCTTCGCCTTCGTCATGCTGAACATCTATCTCGGCTTCGCGCAGTTCCTCATTATCTGGTCCGGCAACCTGCCCGAAGAGATCCCGTGGTACCTCGATCGCATTCGCGGACACTGGGGCATCATCATCACACTCGACTTCATCTTCCATTGGCTAATCCCGTTCTCGCTGCTGCTGTCGCGCGACATCAAGCGCAACAAGAAGCGCATGGTCCGCGTCTGCCAATGGATGATCTTCGCCAAGGCCTTCGATCTGTTCTGGCTCATCGAGCCGAACTTCAAGGATGCAGCCCGCAACCTGCACTTCAGCTGGGGAATCCTTGAATACATCGCCGTGCCCGTCGCGATGGTGTCCGTCTGGGTTGCTTTCTACAGCCACAACTTGAAGACGCGTGCGCTGGTGCAGACCAACGATCCGCACGTCGCAGAGATTCTGGAGCCCGAACATGTCCACGCTTGATCACAACGAACCCGACGACAAGAAGATGCTTGGCTCGCACGGCCCCAGCGACATTGACGCCTCTGCAGGCTACGAACAGTCCGACGTCAAGGTCACGGGCATTCTTGTCTTCCTTATCTCGCTCGGAATCTTCGTTTCGGTCTGCGGGGTGGTCACCTGGGGCATGGGCAAGATCATCAACGCCCACCTGAACAAGGAAGACGGACCCAATAGCAAGTGGACCAGGACCGCGGAGATTCGACAGCTCGGTAACCTGCCCTCCAGCCCGGAGATGCAGAACAAGATCGCCGAGATCACCAGGACCTTCCCGACGCCTCGAGTGCAAACCGATGATGGCAACCAGGACGTCGTTGATCTTCACGCCCGCGAAGACCTGCTCCTCGACAACTACACATGGGTCGATCAGTCGCAGGGCAAGGTAAGAATCCCAATTGAACTGGCAATGCAGATCATCGCGCAAAAAGGCCTGCCAGTGGCGCCCGCCGTAGAGCGGGCTCCGCTCCTCGCAGGCGATCATAAACCAACAATCACCGTGCCGCTCACATCCGGCTTCGCGCGCACCGGCTACGAGCAAGACCAGGCAGCGGCCCAGAAGGCAGAAGAGCAGCAAACGCACGAGTAATAGCAAGGTTTTGAAAGGGCACGACTCGGGGTACCCTCTGGGTCGCGTGCCGACAGAAGTCAGCAATGAATGCGGCTTTAGCCGCTGAGGGATGGTTTCCCCACAGCTGTAAACCGCAGAAGGTGATTTGCAGTATGAAAAGCAGTAACAGTGCGATGAGGACACGCAGTTTGTTAGCGGCCGCGATGCTCCTGTGCCTCGCCGCGCTGACGCCATCCATGATGGCGCAGGTATCGAGCTACGGCGACAAGGAGACCGGCCCGTCCAACGACAAGCCGCCCGCCATCCTCAACGGCGTAGGCATCGCACAGCACCTCAACGAGCAGCTTCCGCTCGATCTCACCTTCACCGACGACATGGGCAAGCCGGTCCAGCTCGCCAGCTACTTCGGCAAAAAGCCCGCTATCCTCGCGCTCGTCTACTACCAGTGCCCAATGCTCTGCTCTGAAGAGCTCAACGGACTCACCGGCGCCCTGCAGATGGTTGATGAAGTTCCCGGCCGCGACTTCAACGTGATCATCGTCAGCATCGATCCCAGCGAAGGCACCGATCTCGCAGCCGCCAAGAAACGCAGCTATCTCCATCGCTACGGGCATCCTGAAACCGCCGACGGCTGGCACTTCATGACCGGCACGCAAGCCAACATCGACGCACTCGCAAAAGCCGTCGGATTCGGCTACGTCAAGATCCCCGGTCCCGACGGCAAGCTCACTCAATTTGCGCACGCCAGCTCCATTCAGCTCGTGACCCCGCAGGGCAAGCTGGCCCAGTACTACATGGGCGTCGAGTACTCGCCGAAAGACATACGCCTCGGGCTGGTCGAAGCCTCTAACAACCACATCGGCTCGCCCGTCGACAACATTCTCACGTACTGCTATCACTACGACCCCACGACCAATAAGCACTCGCTCATCGTTGCGCGCGTCTTGCAAATGGGCGGTGCCATGACGGTGGTTCTGCTGGGCGGTTTTATGTGGATCATGTTCCGCCGCGATTACCGGCAGGCGCATGACCAGCTTGCTTCAGGAACAAAGGTGAACGGATAACGGAATGCATATCAGTCCAGTACTCTGGCAATTTCTCGTCAAGTGGCTGACGAACTTCTCTCTGTATCCACCAGAGGCGTCGAAGATCGCGCCCGAGATGGATGCGCTGTACTTCTTCATGGTCCTGGTAAGCCTCATCGGGCTGACGATCGTCATTCTCCTCGTCACCAGCTTCTCGATCATGTATAGCAAGAAGCGCCATCCGGTGGCGGTGCAGATCGAGGGCTCTACGATGCTCGAAGCCACGTGGACCATCATTCCGCTCGGTCTGTTCCTCATCATGTTCGTCTGGGGCGCGCTCATCTACTTCCGCGTCTACACGCCGCCCGCCAACGCCATGAACATCTACGTCGTCGGCAAGCAGTGGATGTGGAAAGCCGAACATCCCGGCGGACAGCACGAGATTAACGCGCTGCATGTTCCCACTGGCCGCGCCGTCCAACTCACCATCATCTCGCAGGACGTCTTCCACAGCTTCTCCATTCCCGCATTCCGCGTGAAGCGCGAAGCCATCCCGGGCCGCTACACAACCGTCTGGTTTGAAGCCACCACCCCCGGTACCTATCACCTCTTCTGCACGCAGTACTGCGGCACCGACCATTCGCATATGATCGGCGACGTCGTCGTCATGACTCCCGACGACTTCAAGAAGTGGCTCGCGGGTTCGACCAGCGGCGCATCGCTTGCCCAGAACGGGGAGCGCCTCTTTGCCAGCCTGAGCTGCTCGGCCTGCCATAATACCCGGCCCGACGCCCGCGGACCGAGTCTCGCCAACGTCTACGGCTCCAAACTCACCCTCGCCAACGGTCAAACCACGACCGTTGACGAAGCTTTTCTGCGCGATGCAATCCTGAATCCCTCGCAGCATGTCACCCAGGGATTCGCGCCCATCATGCCCACCTACCAGGGGCAGGTCAGCGAAGACGGTGTCATTGCGCTGGTTGAATTCATCAAGAATCTCAACTCCGATTACCGCGTTCAGCAGACGACCGCCACAACAACACTGCTGCCGGAGAGTGAAGGCAAGGCAACGCCCGCCGGACAAAAGCCCGCTGGGCAGGGGATGGTGAAGCAATGAGTACCAGCACAATCGTCAGTCTTCCCGAACAGTCGACAGCCCGCATCCCGAGGATGAACTTCATCTCCAAGGAAAAGGGTTTGCTGAGCTGGCTTCTGACCGGCGACCACAAGCGGATTGCGATTCTCTACCTCGTCTCGATCACGTTCTTCTTCTTCATCGGGGGAGCGCTGGCCGGACTCATCCGCCTTGAACTCCTTACGCCGCAGTCCGACCTCATGGCCACCGACACCTATAACAAGGTGTTCACCATGCACGGCATCATCATGATCTTCTTCTTCCTCGTGCCGTCGGTCCCGGCGACGCTGGGAAATTTCTTCATCCCCATGATGATCGGCGCCAAGGACCTCGCGCTGCCCAAGATCAACCTGCTCAGCTGGTATCTCTACCTTGCCGCAGGCGCGCTCGCCCTCTACGCCATGATGACCGGCGGCGTCGACACCGGCTGGACTTTCACTACGCCGCTCTCCACGCACTACCTGAATACCAACGTCCTTACTACCGGCATCGCCATCTTCATTGCGGGATTCAGTTCCATCTTTACCGGCCTCAATTTCATCGTAACCATCCACAAGATGCGCTGCCCCGGCATGACGTGGTTCCGGTTGCCGCTGTTTGTATGGGCCAACTACGCAGCCAGCATCCTCATGGTGCTCGGCACTCCGGTTCTGGCCATCACCCTGGTTCTCGTGGTCCTCGAACGCACGGCGGGCATCGGCGTATTCGATCCCACCAAGGGCGGCGATCCAATCCTCTTCCAGCACTTGTTCTGGTTCTACTCGCATCCCGCCGTCTACATCATGATTCTCCCCGGCATGGGCGTGATCTCCGAGACCATCTCCACCTTCAGCCGCAAGCGCGTCTTCGGCTACACCGCCGTTGCGTTCTCGTCGGTCGCCATCGCGGTCTTCGGCTTCTTTGTCTGGGCGCACCACATGTTCATCATGGGCATCTCCAACTACTCCATGCTGGTGTTCTCGCTGCTCACCATGCTGGTCGCGGTGCCCTCTGCCATCAAGATCTTCAACTGGGCCTTCACCCTTTACAAGGGATCCATCACCTTTGAAACGCCGATGCTCTACACCTTCGGCTTCATGGGCCTCTTCACCATCGGCGGTCTCACCGGCGTCTTCCTCGGCACTTCAGGAACCGACATCCACCTCACCGAAACCTACTTCATCGTGGCCCACTTCCACTTCGTCATGGTCGGCGGCATGTTGATGGCCTTCCTCGCCGGCATCCATTTCTGGTGGCCCAAGATGACCGGCCGCATGTATCCGGAAAAGATCTCGCAACTCGCCGCCATCGTCACCTTCATCGGATTCAACTTCACCTTCTTCCCCCAGTTCATCCTCGGCACCCTTGGAATGCCGCGCCGCTACGCAACCTATCCGCCGGAGTTCCAGGTGCTGAACGTCTTCTCCACCGCCGGCGCCACCATCCTTGGCGTTGGATACCTGTTGCCGCTGCTCTACCTCACGTGGTCGCTCCGCTACGGCGAAATCGCCGGCGAGAATCCGTGGCAGGCAACCGGCCTCGAGTGGCAGACGCAGTCGCCGCCGCTTACTGAGAACTTCCCCGCAATTCCGATCATGGATCACGAAGCGTACGACTACGAGTGGCTCGAAGGCCAGAAGGAGAAAGTAGCCAGTGTCGGATAGCCAAGTAGCCACGGAAAACCGGGTCGTCGTGCACGGCGCGGCTGCCGGTGCTCACCAGGAGCATCTGCCTTACCAGCGCCACCACTTCGAAACCTACGCGCAGCAGAACGATGCCACCAACTTCGCCATGTGGCTCTTCCTGCTCACCGAAGTCATGTTCTTCGGCGGCCTCTTCACCGCCTACCTCATCTATCGCAACTGGTACTACCCCGCCTTCGTCGAGGCATCGCACCAACTCAACATCTTCTGGGGCACCGCGAACACCGCCGTGCTCATCACATCGAGCTTTACGATGGCCGTGGGCGTGTGGTCCGCCGAGATGAAAAAGAAGGGCGCGTTGGTTCTGTGCCTGGTGCTCACGTTCATCCTGGGTCTCGCCTTCCTTGGCATCAAGACCATCGAGTACAAGGAGAAGTACGACAAGCACCACATTCCCGGGTTCCACTACAGTATTCAGTCGTTCCTCAACCCCCAGAGCGACCCCGAAGTCTACAAGGAATACCACGACCCCGCGCTGTCGCTCGACATGGCGCGCCACACCGAGCTTTACTTCTTCCTCTACTTCGCCATGACCGGCATGCACGCTCTCCACATGATCATCGGCATCGCCATCCTGGGATTCATGATCTTCAGAGCGCAAGCCGGTGCATACACCACCGGCCACGTCACCTTCGTCGAGAACTTCGGCTTGTACTGGCACTTCGTCGACATCATCTGGATCTACCTGTTTCCGCTGCTCTACCTCATCAGCAGGCATTAGGAGTGAGAGGTACGTTGGTTGTCCACCAAACTGAACTGTCATCCTGAGCGCAGCATGCTTGGGGCCCCGCAGACGTCAGCCTGTGGGGTAAGCGGAGAGAAGGATCTGTTTTTGTAACCGGGACGGCTTTAGCCGTGCCGATAGATCGCCGAAAACAAGATCGGGGCTTTAGCCCCTGAGGAATCGCATGAAGCAACACGAAGAAGAATCCATCGAAGTCCACGAGAGTCACCACCACATCGTTTCCCCTCGCGTATACCTCACGATCGTTCTGGCTCTACTCGTGGGCACCGGGGTTACGGTCTGGGCGTCCTACATCGACTTGGGCGAGTGGCACATCGCCCCCGGTCTCACGCTCTTCTGGAATCCCGTCGTCGCCCTGGCCATCGCTGCCACCAAGATGATTCTCGTGGTGCTCTTCTTCATGCACGTGAAGTACTCCTCCAAGCTCACCAAGCTGACAGTTCTTTCCGGCCTGTTCACCTTCCTCGTCCTCGTCGGCATGACCCTCTCCGACTACTTCACCCGCGCCTGGGGCCGCTGGTAAACACACAACTTCCCGCCTCCAGCCTCCAACTCAAAAGGCCGCCTCCGGGCGGCCTTCCAATTTTAGAACCGCTTGCATAAATGTGGTTTCGAAGGGCACGACTTCGCAGGCTGCGGAAAAACTCAACTCGGAGGGAGGCGGGGGATTTATCCCCGCATAAGGCCAGCAGAATCAATCCGGGCTTCAGCCCCGGGAAGGTCCATTTTTGAATTGACTCTTTTTTCCGCAGCCTCTTCAGCCGTGCCCCCAAGAGACCCTTAAAGCTAGGGCTTCAGCCCCTGAAGGACGTCATTAAGCATCAAGCGGTCAACTATGATTTCTGCGACAAGCGGCGATTCTGCTCGTCTCGATGCAGCGCCGTCGAACTGGGAAGCGCACCGTCCTCCAAGTGGATCCGGTTGCAACCTCGTGTAGATGCAATTCATTGAAAGGGATCAGTCGCTTGCTCCATGGCTTCCAGGAATCGTTTCTTGAATTAAGAATTAACTGCAACCGAAGATTATGGTGGTGTGTCAGAGAATTAGTCCTATAAGATTGTTCAACTCTCAGACTTCATTGGTGAAAGGCAGTGTCTCCCAATGGGTTCTTCGTTTCACTTCATAATCTCGAGCATGGACTGGTGTGCCCAGTGAGTGCAATTGAATGCAGAGTTGTTGCGGCCGACACGCCGGTTCAGGTTCGCTCATCCGTTCGCGAGGTATCGCTCCTCTGCATTGCAGCATTGCTGACAGGAATGCTGAACAGCGCCTATGCGTCGGAACAGGCCCCAGGTATTCCCAAGTCACCGGCGCAGCAACATTACGACGAGGCGTTCCGACTACAAGAAGAAGGCGAGCTAGAACGGGCGGATGCTGAGCACAAGGTTTTTCTGGCAACGCTGCTCCATCAGATTGCAAATGCCCGCGCCAATCTTGGGACGTATGCACATGCGGTCCCGGTCTACGATGAAGCGCTGGGGCTGATGCCGAATAGTGTTGATTTGAACCTGGATTATGCGGGGGCGGCTCTCGACGGATTTGATTGGAACAAGGCGAAGACGCTGGTGTCCACGACGCTGGAATTGCTAAAGAACAGCGGGCAGCCTGCCAACCCGGCTGCGATTTCACTTCTGGCGCAGGCAATGATGGGCCAGGGTGAATACAAAGAAGCTGTGGAACAGTTCAAGACGCTGGCTGACTTGCAACCTGGATTCGAGAGTTCTTATGCTCTGGCCGGAGCCTACCTCGCGCTTGGCGATAAGGCGAATGCCGCGAAGATATTTATCGGGATGCAGGCACAATTCGGAGACACTGCCGAACTTCATTTCAAGCTGGGCCGACTTTATGGCCAGGCCACGTTCTACGAAGACGCAATCCACGAATTCAAAATGGCAATTGAGAGGGACGATCTGCTGCCGGGCGCCCATTTTTCATTAGGAGCCACATATATGATGCAGACCGGCGAGCCCTCTTACCGCGACGCAGAACCAGAGCTTCGCAGAGAGGTCGCGGTAGATCCCCGGCAGCCCCTGGCTTATATAGCGCTCGGCCGAATAGAGCTGATCCAGCACAGATTTGCGGATGCGGAGTCGGATTTGAAGCGCGCCATTGAGCTCGATCCACTCAGCACGGCGGCTTACGCACTTCTCGGCCAACTCTACACCGAACTGGGAAAGATTGATGACGCCGAGGCTGCGTTCCGCAAGCAGATCGCGATAACCATGGTTCCAGCAAAGAACGAATATGAGGTTGAGCGTGCTCACTTCTGCCTCGGCCGGCTGCTGATGAGGACCGGCAATCTGGCTGAAGGCCGTAAGGAACTGGAAATCTCGCGTGATCTGCTTATTGAGAAGGCGCAACAAGCAGAGTCGAGGCTGCACGGAAATGCGGTGTTCAAGCTGCAGGACGGAAAGACGCACGAAGCCAACCCCGAAGAGGTAAAAGAACAGGAAGAACTGGAGAGCGAGGCAGGACAAATGATCGCCAGCAGCTATGACAGTCTCGGCGTCCATGCTGCAACCGGCGGAGATTTTGGAGCGGCGGCCGGATATTTCAGGCGTGCCGCGCATTGGAACTCCAGGCTTGGGAATATTGACAATAAATGGGGTCGTGCGGCCTTTGCCGCGGGCGACTATTCAGATGCAGTGGGACCGTTGAACAGGGCTCTCACGTTGCATCCAGAAGACGACGATATCCGCTCGATGCTTGGGATGGGCCTTTTCGTGATCCAGGATTACGCGCAGGCCTACATGGTGCTGCAGCCGATGGAAGCAAGACTGGATGCGAATACTCCGGTGGGCTTGGCTTATATCGGGTCCATGGCGATCGCCGGGGATTACGAAAAGGGGACAGCTCGGCTGCAGCTTCTTGAGGCGGCTCATCCTGAGGCGGAGGATGTACATCGACTCCTTGGCGAGGCATATGCAAGCAGGAAGCGCTATCGCCAGGCTGAGGAAGAGTTGCGTACCGCTTTACGTTTGCAGCCCACCAGTGCGGCGGCGAAGTACGCATTGGCGCTCAATGATTTGGAGCTTGGGGAAAAAGCGAATGCGCAAAAGCTGTTATCTGAGCTGACGAAATCCGGATCGAAGGACGATGCAGTCTACTATCTGCTTGGCCGTCTGCAATTGGAATCAGGATTGATCAAGGCCGCAGTCGGCAACTTGGAAACCGCCGCCAAAATGAACACTGGCAATGCAGCATACCATCGGGAGTTGGCTGAAGCTTACCGCAAGAATGAACAGACAGGAGATGCCGAGAGGGAACTTCAGAATTCGGCAGCGCTGGAGTTGCAAGGTAAGCCCGTCATCCCCGTGAAAGCACATTTCGAGCACTGAAATCGTGCGAGTGCAGCCATCACATTGTATGTTCGGCCTTAACTGTTCCCATCAAGCCATCGCCATAGGGCCTTGCAAGCGAATGGCCAAAACTCGCGCATACGGGCTAGCAACATTTCGTACTTCTGACGCCATCTACTAAAGCAGGACGAAAGGGAGGCTGAGTGATGCTACGAAGTGGACGGCGGCGGGGAACGGGGCTGGCTCGGACGATGGCCCGAACAGCACTGGTGGCAGGAACCGCACAAACCGTGGCTGGGCGGGTGGCGGCGCGTCAACAGACCGCCATGGCAAAGAAAAGGCCGCGCAGGTACGCCGGGACTTCCCCCGGAATGCTCACCGACGAGGTCGTAGATCAACTTAAGAAGCTCGCCGAACTTCGCGACGCCGGCGTGCTGAGTGACAAGGAATTCTCTGCGAAGAAGGCCAAGCTCCTTCCCTGACCAAAATAAACTTTAGCGACATGGCGCATAGCAGGAACACGCGCCGGCATACGTTCATTGCCAAGCCGTGCTCGAGTGATCACCTCAGGATCTGTCAACCCCACAGGCGCACCTAATTCCCGCCAATCCCCAGATTCTAAAAGACAAAAAACTTTCGGCCGCTTTGCAGGCAATTTGCCCTCTAAGGCGCAGACTGAACACAGATCGGATATCGCTCCAGAGCCGTAGTGAGCGCTCCACTGTAATCGATCTAAGTCCTTTCTTTAGAGGAATCTATGGCTAACTTAAACTATTAGAGGACTTTGCAGCCGATCTTCTCCCGTAAGACCCTGAAAACAGGTAATTTGCTTTACAGAGTATGGGAGTATACCCCCTGGCAGGTCCGGAGGAAGATCGGACAGACGAAAACCGTAGCCCGAGGAGGTTGATAGCCTCAGAACGACGCCCGTTTCACAGAGATATGTAACAGCCATCACATCACCGGATTACAGGCAGCGGCCTAAAATAGGACTCACTTTCAGTCCCGAAAACTGCATCTCCCGCGCCAGGTAAGTCATTTGGATTTGGCTTAGCTTCCCTCGGAGTATCAGTGTGGGAGGCGGAAATCGGATCCTGTAAGCGCCTGACGATTTCGGCGAGTAAGAGAGCCTGCAGGCAGTTAATCCGGCGCTCAGGGGCCATCGTTGCCAGTTTGATGGTTTCCGCGATCATCGCCGTTTTTAGCCCGCCTGCCCGGGGCCAGAGCACGAGCGATTCGACGCAAACCAGTGAAGTGACACCAGTCCCGCCCCGTGCAACTCAGGCGCGGCGGTTCCTCGCACGGCGCAGTTGGCCGCGGAATCATTCTTCCTCTGTTCTAGATCGGCCGCGAACCGCTCTCACTGCACCCCGTCCATCGACATCGGCCCCGGCATCAACCACCGTCTGGCAGCCTCTCGGCCCGTCAGCAGTCATCTCTCCCGACTTCGGCCTCGTCACAGGCCGCGTCTCCTCCATCGCGCTCGATCCCGCCGACCCCACCGGCACCGTGTCTTCCTCGGTACGACCGGTGGTGGCGTGTGGCTTTCGCAAAATGCGGGAACCGCGGGCAATGTCGTCTTCACGCCGCTCACCGACGCTCCTTCCGCGTTCAACTCGGTACGCTATGCATCCATCAGCATCGGCGCAATTACGGTTCAACCCGGCGGCACCGGCATAATCCTCGCCGGTACCGGCGATCCCAACGATGCACTCGACTCCTACTACGGCGCAGGAATCCTGCGCTCCACAGACGGCGGGATTAGCTGGACCGACGCTGCACTCACAGCCGACAAGATGTTCTCGCTCCAAGGCGAAGGCTTCGCCGGCTTTGCGTGGAGCACGCTGAATCCCCAAGTCGTGGTGGCTGCAGTGGCCCAGGCCTATGAAGGCACACTGGTCAACGCGCAGCTTTCCAACGCCAGCTACGCCGGGCTCTTTTATTCCACCGATGCCGGCGCCTCATGGTCGCTCGCAACCATCACCGACTCCCCAGGGCAGGACGTGCAGGGACCGCAGGATCTCTTCGCTGCACCAAATGGCAATTCTGCTACCGCGGTGGTCTGGAATCCGGTGCGTCAGATGTTCATCGCCGCAGTCCGTTTCCACGGCTACTACAAGTCGAGCGACGGAATCCAATGGACCCGCATGACGGCACAGCCAGGCTCCGGACTGACAGCGCAGAAGTGTCCCACGAACCCTGGAGCAACAGGTTCCCTTGCGTGTCCCCTCTTTCGCGGCACGCTCGCTGTAAATCCCAATACCGGCGACACCTTTGCCTGGACCGTGGACATCCAAAACCAGGATCAGGGCCTCTGGCAGGATGTGTGCTCCATTTCCGGCGCAACGTGCAGCAACCAAACGGTTGCCTTTGCACATCGATGGAATACGTCGCCGCTCGAGATGAAAACAAGCCTGGGAGCAGCCACGATCGCGAACGGAGACTACAACCTCGTGCTTGCCGCTATTCCCTCCGCGCAGGACACGCTTCTGTTCGCCGGCGGCAATGACCTTTGGCGTTGCAGTCTCATCATGGGCTGCATCTGGCGCAACACGACCAACGCAACCACCTGCATGAGCGCACAGGTCGCTCCCTGCCAGCATGCGCTCGCCTGGAACTCCTCGGATCCACTTGAGATCTTCTTCGGCAACGACAGCGGCCTCTGGCGTTCAACTGACGGCATCGGCGAGGCGGGGGCTGGTTGCTCTCCGGCGGACGCTTCGCATTTCCAGAACCTCAACGCCAGCCTCGGTTCAATCGCCGAAGTCGAAAGCATGTCGCAGGTCGGTAACTCGCCCTACACACTGATAGCTGGCCTTGGCGTGAACGGCGCGCCGGTGTCTCGATCTATCGCTGCTCGCAGACAGGAAACTGCACGCCTGACTCCTTCGGCACGACACCCTTAGTCAACGATGCCGATGTCGCCGGCGACGGCAGTACGATGACATCTCCCGCACAGTTCATCGTTGACCCACTCGACAGCACGCAGTTGCTGGTCGGCACATGCCGCCTCTGGCGCGGCCCGGTCGACGGCTCGAGTTGGACAAGTGCAAACGCCGTAAGTCGAATTCTGGACGGCATCTCGAGTCTGGGTTACTGCAATGGCGACGCGCTGATTCGCACGATTGCTGCATTGCCTGTTTCAGGCGGAAGCGAAGTTGTTTATCTCGGAATGTATGGAGCATTGGATGGCGGCGCGACTCTCGCCGGCCATGTGCTCAAGGCCACCTACAATCCGGCCAGTGCTTCGCTGCCCACATGGCAGGACCTCACGCGGAACCCCGTCGTCAATGATCAGGTGAGTTTCAACTACTACGGACTCGATATCTCGAGCATCTTTGTCGATCCCCACGATGCGACGGGCAATACCGTATACATTACGGTTGAAGGTGCTCCCGATTCTTTCCATTCCATCCGCACCATTTACAGCACAACAGACGGCGGTGCACACTGGGCCGAGATCGAGTCGAACCTGCCCCATTCACCCGCTAACGCTGTCGTTATCGACCCACAGGATGCCAATACTGCATACGTCGCGACCGACGAAGGCGTCTATTCCACCCGCCAGGTCGGCGCGTGTGCCGTCGGTCCGTCGAATTGCTGGTCCGTCTTTGGTAGCGGACTTCCATTCGCGCCGGTCGTGCAGCTGAGCGCGGCGCCAGCGACAACCACTCCCAATGTACTTGTGGCCGGGACCTATGGACGCGGCATCTGGCAGATTCCGTTGTGGACCGCTGGAACGCAAGTCACGACAGCATCCGCGCAGCCCAACTCGTTGACTTTTGCCTCGCAGTCCGTTGGAACAACGAGCGCCGCCCAGACCGTGACGTTCACAAACACCGGGGGCATCGCGCTTGTGGCGACTTCAATCTCTCCGAGCGCGAACTTCAGCGAGACCGACAACTGCACAAGTATTGCCGTGAACGCCGGCGGCAGTTGCGCGATCCAGGTAAGCTTTACGCCCGGCCAGACCGGCGACTCCGCTGGACAGCTGACGATCAATGCAAACATCTCGGGCGGCGGCCAGATATTGATTCCGCTTTCGGGTACGGGCGTGAGCGCGGGCGTGGTGACCGCCTCGCCGGGCACGCTGAGTTTTGGCCAGGTCGAGGTCGAAACGACCTCAGCATTGCTGCCTGTCACAGTCGAGAACGCAGGCAGCACCGCCGTTCCCCTGACGAGCGTGACGGTAACACCCCCATTTGCCCTGGCGGCAAACGGCTGCGGCTCTTCGCTTGCGCCAAATAGCGATTGTGCGTTGTCTCTGACCTTTGCTCCCACTGAGGCGGGAGCCGTGAACGGTTCTCTTGTGCTCACCGATGGCGCGGGAACTCAAACCGTTGCCCTGAGCGGCACCGGCGCAACCGCAGCCACCGACGCGCTCTCGCCTGCTTCCCTCAGCTTCCCGGCGACAACTGTCGCGCAACAATCATCCGCTCAAACCGTCACGCTGACCAACAACGGAGATCTGCCGCTGATTTCGATCGGCGTCACAATTGGTGCCGGGTTTCAGCAGTCGAATACTTGTGGAACATCGCTCACCGGCCACGCAAGCTGTGCGATTAATGTGGTGTTTGCGCCGGTCTCGGCGGGCGCTATCAGCGGAGACCTCAGCCTCTCAGATGCCATCAAGACGCAAACCGTCGCACTTTCCGGCACGGGCTTGCAGCCGCCCGCAATCGGTGTGGCTCCCGCGCAGCTGACGTTCACTAAACAACTGGTCGGCCAAGCCGGCGCGCCGCTCACATTGAATGCCACCAATATCGGTGGCGCACCGCTGAGCAACATCGGCTTTCAGATCACAGGTCCGTCTGTGTCCAGCTTTTCCTGGGGTTCAACCACCTGTATGCCGTCGCTGAACAACGGAAGCGGTTGCACAGTGCAAGTCACCTTCACTCCGGCAACTGCAGGCCCGCTCACGGCCACACTGATCGTGACCTCCTCCACGCTCGGCGTCAATCCAGTACAGGTGCCACTAAGCGGCATCGGTCAGTCTGCCTCGGGAATCATCATCAGCCCCACGCAAATTGTCTTCGCGCAGCCTACGCTTGGCCAGGCCAGCGCTGCGCAAGCAGCAACCATCACCAACACGAGCAGCGCCGCCGCAACCGGGCTTGCGCTTTCAGTTCCGCCGCCATTCAGCCTCGTTCAGAACTCGTGCAGCGCGACGCTTGCTTCAGGCGGAAGCTGCTCTACTGGAGTGGTCTTTACCCCCACAACCAACGGCGTCGTCGCGGGAGCACTCACTGTTAGTTCATCGGGATTCGCCATCGCGGCGACTGCAACGCTTTCCGGAATCGGCGGCGCGGCCGGTTGGGTACAAGTGCAGCCGGGATCCCTCAACTTTTCGGCAACTGGCGCCGGCAACGCCAGTTCGCCACAGATCGTGACTCTCACGAACAACGGCTCCGTGCCGTTAGCGGGACTCACGTTTTCGACATCGAGTGAGTTCCAAGTCGGATCGACGACCTGCACTGGTTCGCTCGTGTCCGGAAGCAGTTGTACCGCGCAGATCATCTTTTCTCCCTCGAGCGCCGGTCAGCAAACAGGCAATCTCACAATTTCGAGCTCAGCTTTGGCTACAAGCACACATGTGGCTCTTTCCGGCATGGGATTTGATTTCTCCGTATCGTCGAATGGTCAATCGGGCCAGGCGGTTTCGAGCGGGCAGACCGCCAGCTTCACGCTGAATCTTGCGCCGATGAGCGGGTCAAGCGGGACCTTCACCTTTTCTTGCACTTCGCTTCCAGCCAATTCATCCTGCACTTTCAATCCAGCCAGTGCAATGGTGTCAGCGAATGCCACGGGCAGCGTAACGGCAAGAATTGCGACAGGCCTGTCCTCAACTTCCGCGCAGAGCGATCGCTTTCCCAGACCATTTACGCCGCGAGCGTTTTACATTGCGTTTGGTCTCATCATGCTTCCGTTCATCTTCAGCCGCAGACGCCGCGGCCTGTTTCTGTCTGCAACCATCCTCCTCGCTTCGTTCGGAGTCGCAAGCTGCGCAGGCGCGGGCGGTGGCGGGGGCGCAGTGCCACCTTCGGAGTCGACAAGTAACAACACGCCGCCGGGAACCTACTCGGTGATTGTGACGGCGTCAGCAAACGGACTCTCGCACCAGATCAAACTCAGCCTGACGGTGGACTAATGCTGTGTGCCGACAGCATGCCAAAACGGAGACCACGAAAGGAGAAGATATACTTGAATTTCAGGCATGAAGCGCGGAGATTTGGCCGAATGCCAGCTTCCATCGTTAGTGCGAGCGCCATCGCAAGGACACATTAAAAATGACCTCTAAAGTGACCCTCGAGGACGTGGAACGTGTGGCCGAACTCGCCCACCTCGAACTGACTCCCGACGAAACGCAGGGCATGCTTCACGATTTGAACGCGATCCTCGACCACGTTGCACAGTTGAATGAATTGGACACGAGTGCGGTGGTTCCTCTGGCCCAGATTAGCGAAATTGAAGGTGGCAGTGGCCAGAGTTCGCCGCGCCAGGACACAGTGCGGCCGTCGCTCGATCGTGCCGCAGTTTTGGCGGAAGCACCGGAAACCGACAAGGTCTTCTTTAAGGTGCCGAAGGTGATTGAAAGATAGGAACAGAAGGGAAAGGTGCTTTGCCAAGCGAAACCATGACGACTGAGAGCTACGTGGAAAAGCCGAAGACCCTTTCTGAATTGCGCCAAGGCATTGCGTCCGGGAGCCTGAAGGCCACGGATCTTGCCGGCAGCTACTTCGAGCGCATTGAGCGGGTTAATCCGCGCCTGAATGTCTACCTGAGCCTCACAAAAGAGCGAGCACTCGAGCAGGCCGCCAAAGTGGATGCGGCAGCCGCGAAGGGTGATCCCATCGGCCCGCTTGCGGGCGTCCCCGTCGGCATTAAAGACGTGCTCGTCATGCGCGGCGCGCCTTCAACTGCCGGCTCGAAGATTCTCAAGGGCTATCATCCGCCGTACGACGCCACTTGTGTCTCGCGCCTTGAGGCTGCCGGAGCCGTGCTGCTCGGCAAGCTCAATTGCGACGAGTTTGCGATGGGCTCTTCCAATGAGAACTCGGCCTATGGTCCTGTGCGCAATCCGATCGATCCTGAGCGCGTTCCCGGCGGATCCAGCGGCGGCTCTGCTGCAGCAGTTGCCGCCAACATAGCCGTCGCGACGCTCGGTACGGATACGGGCGGATCTATCCGTCAGCCCGCAAGCTTCTGCGGAGTGGTTGGCGTTCTGCCCACCTACGGCCGCGTCTCCCGTTACGGACTGATCGCCTTTGCATCCTCTCTCGATCGTGTCGGCCCCTTCGCTGGCAACGTTCGCGATGCGGCCACGCTGCTGAGCGTGATTGCCGGGAATGATCCTTGCGATGCCACTAGTTCTCCAGCCCCGGTTGCTGACTACGCAGTAGAGAGCGACAAGGGTGCTGAGGGCCTCCGCGTCGGAGTGCCCGCCGAATACTTCGGCGAAGGCCTCGATCCCGAAGTCCGCGAGCGCATCGAGAGCGGCATCGAGTCGCTGAAAGCCACTGGTTGCACCGTCAAGCCGATCTCGCTCCCCCACACGCGCTACGCGATTCCGACCTACTACCTTGTCGCCACTGCGGAGGCCAGCGCTAATCTTGCGCGCTTCGACGGCGTGCGTTACGGCTATCGCTCACCCTCCTCGGCCACCCTTTCAGATATGTATAGCCACTCGCGCGACGAGGGTTTCGGGGCGGAGGTCAAGCGCCGCATCATGCTCGGAACCTACGCGCTCTCGGCCGGCTACTACGACGCCTACTATCTTAAGGCGCAGAGAGTGCGGCGAATCCTGGCCGAGGAGTTCCTCCGCGCGTTTGCCGAAGTGGACGCAATCGTGACACCGACCGCGCCGACACCGGCGTTCAAGCTGGGCGAAAAAACCGGCGACCCTCTCGCCATGTATCTGGCCGATATTTATACCGTCACTGCAAGCCTGGCCGGCATTTGTGGAATAACCGTTCCGTGCGGCGCGACAAATGCGGGCTTGCCGGTCGGTATGCAGGTGCTTGCCGCACATTTCAACGAGGCAACGGCATTTCGTGTTGCTCGAGCGGTTGAGGCTGCGCAGAGTTAGGAAGCAGGGTTCGTCATACAAGTTAGTAAGACATTCGCACCTTCGATTTCAGCCCTCGCACTATTGCTTGGTTCTTCGGTCTTCCTCAATGCGTCGCCTCGCAAGGTGCACGTCGTAGCTCTTGGTGGAGTTCGGCGGGTGGCGTATTCAAAGATTGGCGACCCGGCGGGCGCCGTAACCGGCGAAGATGCACTCAAGATCCAACCTCTCGTTGTAGACGGCATAGTCAAGGAATGGACCACGGGAGAAGCTCACGATGTTACCGACCGCAGCTTTGCGGTGCGCCGCGTGCTGCGTATCAACGACGAACTTCCCGGCGAGAAGCCCGTTAGCCACGACAAACACTGGGTTTGGCAGCGGGGTCCGTGGCTTCTGGTCGATCGCGTGACAGGCCACATCGCTCCGCTCAAGCTGCCGGATTACGACCCGGGCGTGAGTCAGGCAGTCTGGTTTCGCGATTACGCGGCATACTGCGGTGTAACGTCCAGCGGCAAGAGCCTCTACGCCGTTGTGGCGCAGGTGGCGGCTCACAAGCCTGTGCTGGCAAAAAAACTCGAAGCGCTGGATACAGCCAGCCGCACCCAGTACCCGGTTCCGCGGTCCTGGTTGAAGATGCGGAAGACGAAGCCGCCCCACCAGCCAAAACAAATTAGCCGAGTCAGAGCTGAGACACAACTCTTCAACATCCAGCGGCTTAGGGTGGACGTTGATCCGGCCGAGTTACTAGGGGTATAAGGCGGACCGCGTTGTCTGTGCCCATTGCGGCGAAGGTGTCAACTTCGGTCGATTCGAAGGGGTTGCCGGAGAGCGACTGTGTCTTAGTTGCGCACACCCGGAGTTGTGCTACTGGACATCCGTCTGAGACCGATCCCCAGGATAGGCGCACTCGGTGTCTGGAAGTATTCCCTCGATGCGCTATAGCCCGGCCTCGCCGCAGAGTCGGAGACTCTAGGCGCCAGACGCGTTACATCGGATCTTGGAGACCGTTGCGGCTGCATACCCAGCGAGTATCTGTCTGCGACCCGGATCGAGATCATCGGCTGCTTCTGGGGCGATTCGTTTCGGTGGGTGAGTTGCTTGGTCAGACTCCACAGGACCCAAAGCATAAAAGCCAGGGCAAGTCCGACGGGTATCAGGAATAGATAATGCAGGCTTGTAAGATCCATCGTCGTCTCTTTCGGGGCAGATTTCAGCAATGGCGATCGATTCATTCCGCTTCTGAATTTGCTTCGAATACAGAAGACACCCAAGTGCGTAAGGGCGAAGAAGTCAAACGATAAGGTGTTTATAAAGGTCCATATATGAAAGTCATGCCCAACCTCCGGGATTCGCCCTCGTCGTATCGCGCTCCACCTCCGTACTCTCCTTGACACGGCTGTGGCTTCGCATTTCTTATCTCTAGTAGGCCTTCTTCTTGAAGTCGGGTTGGAGTGTGCGCCAGAAGGAGTGGCGTATTTTCCCGATGGCTTTTCGAGGGGACCGTGTCGAACAGGAAGCAGAAGGTGAGCTGAGTCACTGGTTTGGCCCTGGCAGAGGCAATAGAGTACGTTTGCCGGGTCAAATGAAGCGATTTCATGTTCCACAGCCTGTGCCGGAAGGATAGGAGGCCAGGAGATTCCCGGAGACAAAACTGTTTTGCAGGCTTCCGCTTAGCGGAGGTGCCTGCGCCTCAGGCGTCGGAGCCATTGACAGCCAGGGGCGAGCAAAGGATGAGTGTGACGACGAGTTTCGCATTGTTGGCGGCTGTGCCCGCCGGGGGCGGTAGCGGCATTACGATGCTTCCGCTTTTGCTGTTGATCCCCCTTATGTACTTCGTCATGATTCGGCCGCAGCAAAAGCGCCAGAAACAATGGCAGCAGATGCTTGGCAGCATCAAGACAGGTGACAAGGTGACAACCGCGGGCGGTATTCGCGGGATTATCCTTTCCATCAAGGACGACGTGATCATCATTCGCGTTGCACCCGACAACATCAAACTCGAAGTGGCCAAGAGCGCGATTGCTTCCGTGACTACGCAGGATGAATCCGGTTCATGATCTCGTGACGGGTTGCAGGGACTGAGCCTGTGTCCATCGATGAAGAGGATTTGGTCAACGAAAGTCGTGAATTCGACAGAGTTTCGAACTAGAGAATTGGAACAATGAAGAAAAATCTCAAACAGAAGATTGTCATCATCATCGGAGTGCTGGTCGTATTTTTATACGGCGCATTCTTCGGCTTCGATGTACCCAGGTTTGGCGGCGGTCAGCCGCTGATCAGCCAACTGACGCAGCACATCCACCTCGGCCTCGATCTTCAGGGCGGCGTTCACCTCATCCTCCAAGTCCAGGTAAAAGAGGCTGTCAACACCGAGACCGACAATACGGTCGCTCGGATTGAGCAGGATCTCAAGGCGGCGAAGCTGACGTTTTCGCAGGTCTACAAGCCCGATCCCACAAACAATCCACAGTCGATCCGCATCGAGGGAATCAACCCTGCGCAATCCAGTGCGGTCAGGTCGATCCTCGATAGCAAGTACTCAAACGAGTACGACATCAGCGGCGGCGGCAGTGAAAACAGCTTGGCCGTCACCATGAAGCCGAATATCGAGAAGGCGCTCGACGACAAGACCGTCCAGAACACGATCGAAGTGATTCGTGACCGCGTCGACTCGCTCGGCGTCAGTGAGCCGATCATCCAGCAGTACGGGCTGGGCGACAACCAGATACTTGTTGAGTTGCCCGGCATTTCCGATCTCGACCGCGTGAAGACAATCATCTCTTCTACGGCGCGTCTAGCGATTCACGCCGTGGTTGGCGGGCCATATCCTGATGAACAAGCTGCCCTGGCCAGCGTAGGCGGCACACTACCCCCCGACGAAGAACTGGTTCATGGTTCTGGATCCATGGCGACGGGTTCGGATACGGACAGTGTTTACGTCCTGCAGCGTGTCGCAATCGTCGCGGGCACTGACTTCCGTTCCGCAGATCCTGGGACCGATTCCAACACCGGGCAGAGAACGGTTCACTTCACCCTGACAAACGAGGCAGGCGACAAATTCTGGGATTACACCAGCGCCAACGTTGGTCACAGCATGGCCGTGGTTCTCGGAGGCCGAGTCAAAGAAGTTGCCAATATCGAGAGCGCAATTCGAGACTCAGGCGAAATTCGTGGCAGCTTCTCGGCAGACGAGGTAACGATTCTCTCCAAGATGCTGCGTACAGGCGCTCTTCCTGCATCGCTCAATTACTTGGAAGACCGCACTGTAGGCGCTTCGCTTGGCGCAGACTCCATTAAGCAGGGGGTAACTGCCGCCATCGTGGGCGTCCTTCTGGTGATGGTGTTCATGCTCATCTATTACCGGGGATCGGGCATCAATGCCAATCTGGCGCTGTTCCTGAACCTGGTGATCCTGCTCGGTTTCATGGGCTTCTCCGGAGCTACTCTAACGTTACCCGGCATCGCCGGAGTCATTCTCACCATCGGTATGGGCGTCGACTCCAATGTGCTGATTTTTGAGCGCATTCGCGAAGAAATGCGTGCAGGCAAGGCTCCTTCGGCGGCAGTAGATCAGGGCTTTGCGCACGCCTGGACAACGATTCTTGACACGCACGTTACGACGATCGTGTCAGCGGCGATTCTGTTCCTGTTTGGCAGTGGTCCGGTCAAAGGATTTGCAGTCACTTTGACCTTCGGTCTCGCAGCCAACCTGTTCACGGCCGTATACGTCTCGCGGGTAATTTTCGATACCCACGTCAATAATTTGAAACCCGGAGAAGTCGTTTCGATTTAACGGGGCCGCGAAACGGCTAATCAGAATCAGGCAACATTGCATGTCGGGGCCAGCGGGCCCCGGATAGAGGAAGGCAGAGAACCAGTGGAACTCTTTCGTAGCGTTAACGTCGATTGGTTGGGGAAGAAATGGTACTTCCTCGCCTTTTCATTGATTTTCAGTGTTTCCGGCCTTATTGCGATGGCGATGCACTGGAAGACAATCGGCAGTCCGGTCCCATTGGGCGTCGATTTTCGGGGCGGCACCCAGGTGGAAGTCCAGTTCAAGCAACCGCCTGACATCGAGAAGATTCGTCAAGCAACAGCTGCGGCTGGCATTCGCGATGCGAGCATCGTCACCTACGACGCTCCCAGCCATCAGGAAGTGCTGATCAGCCTTCCCGAGCAGCACGTCGAGTCCTCGCTCGATACCGGCCAGCAGCAGATTCATGATGCTCTTAGCGCCAAGTTTGGCGATAACTCCTTCGAGATTCGTAACGTCTCGGTGGTTGGTCCGACCGTCGGAAAGCAGTTGGAGAAGCAGGCGACCCTGGCGACGCTTTACTCGCTTCTAGGCATGTTGATCTACCTCTGGTTCCGCTTCCAGCTGATCTATGGAGTTGCAGCCGTCGTCGCCTGTTTCCATGACACGCTGATTACAGTCGGTTTCTTTGCTATCTTCAATAAAGAGATCACTCTCACCGTGATTGCGGCCATTTTGACGTTGGTCGGCTACTCGATGAACGACACCATTGTCGTTTTCGACCGTATCCGCGAGAATCTCCGCCTGAGCCGGCGCGAGTCCTTGCCGGACGTGGTCAACCGAAGCATCAACCAGACTCTGAGTCGGACCGTACTGACTTCAGGGCTGACATTTCTGACCGTGCTTTCGCTTTTTGTCTTCGGTGGGCCTGTTCTGAGAGGATTTTCCTTCGCATTAGTGGTGGGAATTTTGATCGGAACCTACTCCTCCATCGCCATCGCCGCCCCGATGCTGGTCGCATGGCAGCAGTGGCGGGCTGGGAGCGGTAGAGCGGCTGTACTTCCGGCAGCCAAGCGGTCCAGGGTTTAATGCGTCCGTGTGCACTGGTTTTGTAGCAACCTTTGCATGTGGTGGGCAGTTCTGATATAGGTGAAGCACGCTTTAGTGAGCGTTTTAAAGCGCGGGAACATTTGAGGTTTCCGCGGTGTCTAAATAGAAGTAATCGACACCCCGATTCGAGGCTGGCCATGTTTGAAGATTCCACATTTGAATCAGGCGGGAAGATCAAGAGCAAGAGCGGACGTTGGATGATTGTCACGGGCATCGTCAATGCAGCGGTCTTGATCACGATGATTCTTATCCCGCTGATCTACCCAGAAGCGTTGCCCAAGGCGATGATGCAGACTCTGTTGGTCGCACCGCCGCCACCGCCGCCGCCCCCACCACCGCCCCCACCGGCTGAAATAATAAAAGTGGTACATGTGCAGTCCGAGATGATGAACAATCAGCTCATCGCTCCGACAAAAATTCCCAAGGACATCAAGCAGGTCGCCGAGAAGGAAGCGCCCCCAAGCTCGTTTGGCGTGGCTGGCGCAGAAGGTCTGGGCGGCAGCGCAGGCGGTGTGATGGGCAGTGTGTTCGGCTCGGGCTCGGCACCCAAGGTGCAGGCCGCTCCGCCCAAGAAGGTCAATATTTCCGCCGGCGTCGCTACCGGTATGTTGATCCAGAAGACCACGCCAACGTACCCGCCGATTGCTAAGGCAGCGCGCGTCTCCGGTACGGTCGTGATTCAAGCCACAATTTCGAAACAGGGCACCATTGAGAACCTGCATGTCGTCAGCGGTCCCGCAATGTTGCAGCAGGCCGCCCTGGATGCAGTGAAGACCTGGCGCTATCGGCCTTATCTGCTCAACAACGAGCCTGTCGAGGTGGAGACAACGGTCAACGTGATCTTCACGCTGGGTGGATAGTTCAATCTTTGGCCCTTTCTCAAATGAGAAAGGGCTTTGTTTTTGACCTGAATGCGAATCCGAAAGAGCCGCATTCCAAATCGCAAAACCGGGGATGATGCATCCCGAACCAATAACACTCCGTCCGGCGCGAACCGAGTTCGATCTCGCGGAAATAACACGAGAATCGGGCAGTGAGTATCGGGCACGAATGAAGCTGATCAGGAGTCAGTTTCCTTGGTTTTGCCTTAATCATTCCGCGAAAACGGATAGTCTCAGTTCACAAACTCCTTAGGAGGAACGATTCAAGTGATTCTCGCTCAGCTCGCACATTTCGCTTCGCACACGGTCAACGGTCTGGCATTCTTTCAGGAAGAGCAGACAGTAAGCTTTAGCCCTCTCGGGCTGTGGCAGCACATGGGATGGCCGGCGCGTACCATCGCCATCATCCTGTTCATTGAGTCGATCTGGTCGCTGGCCGTTATGATCGACCGCTACCTTTACTTCTCGGCGGCCCGGAAGCAGTCGCGCGAATTCGCGCCTAAAGTTGCCGGCGCGTTGAAAGACAGCAAGCTTGAAGAAGCCATCAAGATTGCCGATCGCAACAAGAAGTCTCACCTGGCGGAAGTTGTGACCGCAGGGCTGCAAGAGTTCCGTGCCTCCGGCGGAGCCGCAACCGAGGCCACCATCGAAAGCTCTGGCCGCGCATTGGAGCGCGCCGAGGCAATCGTCCACGCCAAGCTGAAGAGAGGCCTTGCTGTTCTGGCCACCATCGGCTCCACCGCGCCCTTCGTCGGACTGCTTGGAACGGTTATCGGAATTCTGAACGCCTTCCAACAGATCGCCACCCAGAAGACCTCCGGAATCGGCGCAGTCGCCGGCGGTATCTCTGAGGCGCTGGTAACTACCGCATTTGGTCTGCTGGTGGCTATCCCCGCCGTTATGGCGTTCAACTACTTCACCGGTCGTGTCGAAGCGTTCGACGTCGAGATGGACAACTCCTCGAGCGAACTCATCGACTACTTCATCAAGCAGAACAGCAAACGCTAAACGATCCGGGTGCAGCCCCGAGCGAGAGACTCTCTGGTGGGCAGGAAAGCGGCGACGCTGTCCTGCCCCTGGTTTCAAGCAAAGTGCGGCAGCCTCTTCGAGTGAGAGCCGGATGTCCTCCGGTATATGAATTCAATAGGCACGGAGCCCAAACATGGGAATTGCGGTTCGTAACGAAGGCACTAAGGTCAACTCCAACATCAACGTGACCCCCATGGTCGACGTGATGCTGGTTTTGCTGATCATCTTCATGGTCATCACCCCTATGCTGCAGAACAAGGTCCAGGTCGATATGGCCAAGGTGGAGAATCCCACCCCGATGCCTGACGCCGACAAAGAAGATGCCATTGTGGTGGCCATTACTCGCGACGGCGGTGTGTTCCTAGGCCAGAACAAGGTCGCTACCTCTGAGCTGGGAAGCCTGGTCCGTGACAAGCTGGCCGATACGCCAGGCAAAGAAATCTTTGTTCGCGCCGATGCCCGCGCGCAGTTCCGCGCCGTCGAGGACGCGATTGACGCCGTGCGTACGGCGGGCGTCGACGAGGTGGGCCTCCTCACTAACAAGCGTGAAGGCCCTGGCGGCTTGGGCGGCGAGTAGTCATTGACCCGGACGCGATACATTAACCGATTGCATTACACGAGGAGTTTGAAGCCATGGCAATGACAACTGGAGGAGGCGGTGGTGGCGCAATCGGCGACATCAACGTAACCCCGATGATCGACATTCTGCTGGTGCTACTCATCATCTTCATGGTCATTGTGCCGGTTACGCCCAAAGGCCTGGATGCCTTGGTGCCACAGCCGCCCAAGAACCCGCAGCAACAGCCGCCACAGAATGATCGCACCATCGTTGTACAAGTGGTGTACCGTCCGGGAGCTGCGCCGTCTTACAAGATCAACGAAACTGACGTTGCCAAGGCCGACCTGCTGCCGAGACTGACAGAGATCTATGCGAATCGCGCCGAGCGCGTCATGTTCGTGAAGGGTGACGACGACCTGAACTTTGCATACATCGCTGAGGTGATCGACATCGCCCATTCGGCCAATGTGGACCACATCGGTTTGATGACGCCGAAGATTATGGCCGGACAATAGCTAGCACTCTGACTCGATCTCCCCCCGAACGGGAAGAAAGGGGATCTCTGCGATGACCATGACGAGCGGCGACACCGGGGGCTTGGCTTCTGATATCAATGTTACGCCGATGATTGATGTGCTCCTTGTGTTGTTGATCATCTTCATGGTCATTATTCCTGCAGTTCCCCGGGGAGAAGCTGCGTTGGCGCCGCATACTTCGCTGAAAGGCGCTTCAGCCGATGACGCTGTTGAGCTCGAAGTGATCGCTGCCGGCAACGCCATAGAGTTCCGAATCAATCAGCAGCCAGTCGCGCAGGGGGAGTTACAGTCGCGTCTCGCTGCCATTTACACTAACCGCGCACAGCGCGTCTTGTTCGTCAGAGGCGATGACCGGTTGAGCTTCACACAGATTGCTGAAGTAATCGATATTGGACATGCCGCCGGAATCGATCGGATTGGTTTGATGACGCCCAGAGTTTTGGCCGGACGTTAGATGTCTGAGCGTCGAAGAACACGGTTTGATCAGGGACAACAGGAGTACAATTTGGCCTACCTGGTTCGGAGTCTCCCGCCCAGTTCCAGGTGCATGGTTTTCAAGGTGCGCGATCGCTACGCACGACCTGAAGGAGAAGAATAAGAACATGAATCGACCCGCACGAATTACGGCGCTCGCGGTTGCCCTGGCCGGCATGGTGCTTTCCATGGGCGGGTGCAACCGCCTGCAAGCCCGTGATCAATTGAATAAGGGAGTGGAGGCGTACAAGTCCGCCCGCTACGAAGAGGCGATTGGACACTTCCAGAAAGCCACGGAGCTGGACCCCAGCCTGCCGATGGCAAAGAGCTATCTGGCCACGGCGCTTGCGCAAAATGTGGTCCCTGGCCTCGACACTCCAGACAACCTGAAGAATGCCCAGCAGGCAATCAGCATCTTCCAGGAAGTTCTGGCCAAAGAGCCGAACGACGTGAACAGCCTCAAACAGATTGCGGCCATTTATTTCAGCATCAAGAAATTCGACGATGCGAAGGACTATCAGAAGAAGGTCCTGGCAGTTGATCCCAAGGATCCTGAGGCTGCCTACACGATTGGCGTGATTGATTGGACGTTGGCTCACGAAAACACCCTGAAGGCGCTGGCGAGTGCCAACATGAATGATGACGGCGAAGGCAATACCAAAGCGCCGAAAAAAGTTCTGCAAGAAATCAGAGAGAAGAACACTCCTCTCGTGACTGAAGGATTGCAGTATCTGAATCAAGCATTGGCGAATCGCGCCAACTACGACGATGCCATGTCGTATCTGAATCTCACCTATCGCCGTAAGGCCGACGTGGACTACGCGGATCCTGCCGCGGTGAAGGCGGACGTTGCCGCAGCCAAGGAGTGGAGTTCCAAAGCGATGGGAACCCGCAAGGCCAACGAAGAGAAGAAAGATAAAGGACCTGGCGGAATCACAATGGATTCGAGCGGCAACCTCAAGTAGCCCTCGCTTCTGTTCAAAATCAGAACGGCCTTCGCTCGATGCGAAGGCCGTTTTGATTTGGTGTCGATTGAAATTCAATTCCTGGGCGTGTATGGCCTTTTGAGCGTTTTGCAACTTGCAATGGCGCTTGACCGC
>CAVTCT010000008.1:0-212359 GCA_963733325.1 uncultured Acidobacteriaceae bacterium | reverse complement strand
GCGCGTATCCAAGGCGGAAGGGGAGTAGCAATTAAGCTTCGATGGGTTGAGAAAGACGAGAACGTATCCGTTGATCTGGCAGCACCGCCGCATGATACAGCGAATTGACTGCATCAGCTGCTCTTTTGCGTCCGGCGGCTCGGGAAGGTCTTACATTTCGGCTCAGATAGCAAATCATAATCCGCCGATGTGACGAATGGGTGTCTCTTTCTAAATCAAGTGTTTACGTTGGGAACAAGAATGTGTCAACCTTATCTGCAAATGGGTAAAAAGAAGGCTTTGGTCACCGGTTCCTGCGGCCTGATCGGCTCCGAAGTCTGTATCCATTTCCACCGGGCCGGATACGCCGTGCTTGGAGTCGACAACAATCAGCGCGCCGTGTTCTTCGGGCCCGAGGGGGATACTTCATGGTCGCTTCAGCGACTGCGCGATGAGATTCCCGGATACGAGCACCACGATCTCGACATTCGTGACCGGGAAGGCATTCTTCGACTTTTGAAAGAAACCAGACCGGCGGTGATTGTGCATACCGCGGCGCAGCCCTCGCACGACCGGGCAGCTCAGATCGCCTTTGATGACTTTGATACGAATGCCGGTCGGCACGTTGAATCTGCTGGAAGCCGCGCGGCGCATGCGCCGGAGTCGCCCTTTATCCACATGTCGACGAACAAGGTTTACGGCGATCGGACCGAATAAGCTCGAGCTGGTGGAGAAGGAAACGCGCTGGGACTATGCCGATCCGGAGTACCAGCATGGGATCCCGGAGACCTTTTCCATCGACCAGTCGCTGCATTCCGTGTTCGGCGCTTCGAAGGTGGCCGCCGACGTCATGGTGCAAGAGTATGGGCGCTACTTCGGCATGCCCACTTGCGTTTTGCGCGGCGGCTGCCTGACCGGGCCCAATCATGCCGGAGTGGAATTGCACGGATTTCTAAGCTATCTGGTTCGCTGCAACCTAATGGGCAAGGAATACAAGGTTTTCGGCTACAAGGGAAAACAAGTGCGCGACAACCTTCACTCTGAAGACGTCGCCCGATTCATGCTGGCCTTCGCGCAGAATCCGCGTTGCGGCGAAGTCTACAACCTCGGCGGCGGCTTTGAGAACTCATGCTCCATCCTGGAAGCCTTCGCATCTAGCCGAACAGTTCACCGGCCGCAAGCAAGTCTGGACCTATGTCGACAGTAATCGCATCGGAGATCACATCTGTTATTACAGCGATCTCAGGAAGATGAAGACTCACTATCCGGGCTGGGGGATCACCAAGAGCCTGAAACAGACAGTCGCGGAGATCGCCGCAGCCTGGTCATCGCGGCTGGTGGATGCGTAAATAGAATGAAGAGTCCTCATCTCTGGAGTGTGCGGATTTCGCCGGCAGTCACCTGGCACGTTATCTGCTGGAATCGCACGAAGGCATCTCCATCGTCGGGATCGACAACCTGGCGCGCTCGGGCAGCGAGACGAACCGGCTCTCTCTGAAGCAAGCTAGGCGTGCAGCTGTTTCATGGCGATATCCGCATGGCGAGCGACCTGGAGGCGCTTCCCGCTGCCGATTGGGTGATTGATGCCGCAGCACAGCCAAGCGTGCTGGCTGGCCGGGACGGAAAAACGAGTTCCCGGCAGCTGCTGGAACACAACCTGCTTGGGACCATCAATCTGCTGGAATATTGTCGAAGCTCGGGCGCTGGTTTCGTTCTGCTCAGCACCAGTCGGGTTTACTCCATTGGCGCGCTTGACACGGTTGCCGCTGCGCGTTGAGTCCACTGCATTCATTCTTCAAACCTCAAGCGCGCTGCCCAACGGAGTGTCATGCCTGGGTGTGAGCGAACATTTCAGCGACGAGGCGCCCATCTCTCTATATGGGGCGACCAAGCTCGCCTCGGAACGGTTAGCGCAGGAATATGCGTCGGGATTCCAGTTTCCTGTCTGGATCAACCGTTGTGGAGTGCTTGCAGGCGCGGGACAGTTCGGAACCGCCGAGCAAGGAATCTTTTCCTATTGGCTGAATGCGCACGCAGCCAGAAGAACGCTGAAATACCTTGGCTTCGGTGGACATGGATTCCAGGTTCGGGACGCTCTGCATCCGCGCGATCTCGCCAGGTTGGTCGATGTTCAGCTGCGCAGTTCGGGCGCAGGTCAATGCCTGAATGTCTCCGGAGGACATACCAATTCCATGTCATTGGCGCAGCTAACTGCATGGTGCGATGAGCGGTTCGGCGCACACAAGCCTATTCCCGACGGCAGTGAGCGTCCATATGACGTTCCATGGTTGATCCTGGATTCGACTCGAGTTCGAGCCTCTACAGGCTGGGAGCCCCAGATAAAACTGGATGAGATTCTGGATGAGATTGCAGATCACGCCATTGCAAATCCGGAGTGGCTTAAGTGGTGTGGTCTATGACTCCCTCTCTTCCATCGGAAACTCCCTTAACGCTGCTCTCAGTCGTCATACCAGCCCGGGATGAGGAAGGGTGCATTGCGTCGACCATCGAGCATCTTCATCTTGAATTGCGGTTGAGTCACATCCCACATGAAATTATCGTTGTCGACGACGGAAGCAGCGACAAGACCGCGGAGATCGTCACGGAACTCGGTACGCGCGTTCGCGAGGCTCGCTTGGTAAAAAACGGTCCCCCGCATGGCTTTGGACGAGCAATCAATTGTGGACTGCAAAGCATGAAGGGTGATGCCGTCGTAATTATGATGGCGGATGAATCCGACGACTGCCGCGATGTAGTGCGGTACTGGAGCGCCCTTGACGAAGGCTGGGATGCCGTATTCGGCTCGCGATTCATGAAGGGCGGCGGCGTGATTGATTACCCGTGGCTCAAACTCCGCATCAACCGCGCGGCGAATCTTTTTATCCGACTGCTCTTCGGCATCTCGCTGAACGATACAACCAATGCGTTCAAAGCCTATCGCCGCAAGGTCATCGAGGGGTGCCAGCCGCTGCTATCGGCGCATTTCAACATGACGGTTGAGATTCCGCTCAAGGCGATCGTGCGCGGCTACTCCTGGACTATGATGCCGATCACATGGCGCAATCGTCGGACAGGTGTGGCCAAGCTGAAGATTCAGGAGATGGGCAGCCGATACCTGTTCATATGCCTCTATCTGTGGCTTGAGAAATATCTAAGTCGCGGAGATTACAAGAAGTCGGCAGAGTTAATCGAATGATAATTTCTCCCATCCGAACCTCTGATGACTCTTCTTGACGGCGATATTTCGTACTCTCAATCGACTCTTGACTCGGAGCGCAAGTGCTTGGTGTCCGTCTTGGTTTAGACCTTCTTTGGAGCAAACTTAATTGCAGGGAAAAAGCTACTCACTGCGAAATTGGATGGCACCAGAACGTATCATGTGGTGCCTTCTTCTTGTCCTATTCTTCAATGCATTCGGGATGTTTACTCCAACAATGCCTGTTGGGGCTCTCAGTCCCTTGGCATCGCTCACTCCTTCTTGGGAATACGGCCTTAGTGAAGCAATCGCCCGAAGATTGGTGTTCGGAAAAGAGCTAGTGTTCACATTCGGACCATACGCTTCGGTTTATACCCACTGTTACCATCCAGATTGCGTTTGGATTATGACCTTGGGAATCGCCCTTCTTGATAGCCTTTTCTTGCTCTGCTTCGGATGGCTGGTAAAGGACGCGAGCTGGCGATGGCCTTGGATCCTGGCTTGCGGCCTAGCAGTACCGGTGACAACTCCAGACGCGTTTCTTTTCTCCATACCCTTGCTAGTGGGCTTCGTCATCTTCAAGTTGCATCTTTCAACCAACGGTCAGGCCTTTAAAAAAACGTCCGTCGTGATACTAGTCGCATTCGCGTTTGCGTGCCTCGGATTGCTGCCTTTGATCAAAGGATCGCTGCTCCTCTTGACCACGGGGACTTGCGTTGCCTGTTTCGCATTCCTTTCAGGTGAGCGGAGGTGGGCACCAGGGCTGATATGTCTGGTTGCGCCAGCAATCTCAATGGCACTTTTCTGGGCCGCTTCCGGGCAGCCATTGCTGGCGTTGCCGGGATACCTCTCAAGCATGGCGCTCGTCATATCCGGCTACACTGAAGCAATGGCCATCGCTGGCCCCGAATTGATTTTGCTCCTTTTTCTCGCCGGCGCCGGCGTGCTGATGCTCAGTATCGCTGCACAAAAAGGCATTTCAACTAGTCAAAGAGGGTTCCTCTTTTCTATTTTCACCCTCTTTCTATTTGTTGGATTTAAGGCTGGATTTGTTCGCCAAGACCTCCATTTTCTGGAGGCGATGAATTGTTTGGCACTTGGTAGTCTGTTCTTGGCTACATTAATTTCGGACGCCGATCTGTCATTCAATTCTAGGAAACTGCTCGCAGTAACCGTTTGCGCAACATTCCTAGCGGGCGCCACTTTGTGGTTTTTCGGTTTCGCTATCGAGGCATTAAAGGTCAATCAGGCTTTAACGGGCAGAGAGCCCACAGAGGGTTTCAAGAGTCTGCGAGACATTGATGGCCGAAAGATGATTTCCATTGCCTTATCCACACAACCGTGGCAATTGCGTACATGGGATTTCAAGGTGCTCACATGGCGCGATAAATTCGAGCAAGCAAAACGAGAAATCAATAATAGGTCCGGATTAGACTTCGAAATTCATGGAACGGTAGATATTTATTCATACGAACAATCCAGCTTGTTGGCTAAAGGATATCAATGGAATCCAAGGCCAATCTTCCAAAGCTACAGCGCCTATACCCCTGAACTGATCAGGCGCAATGAACAGCATCTGCGGGTTGCGGGAGCAGATAATCTGGTGTTCCGACTACAAACGATTGATAACCACCTACCTTCTTTGGACGATGGCCTGAGCTGGGCAGCGATGCTGGACAACTACACAGTGTCCGAATCTGCCAACGAATGGGTGCATCTGACCAAGAAGTCAAGGGAGATCAGGACGGAGAGCAAATACGTCACTCTCGGAACGGTGTCGGCCAATCTTGGCGATGATGTCCTCGTACCACCGGCCACTGGTCCGATTTTTGTCGAAATCAACCAAAGACTAAGCGCCGCCGGTAAACTTATCTCAGTGGTTTACAAAGTGCCGTCACTGACTCTGAAAGTGAGAATGCGAAATGGGCAGGTGTCCGTCTATCGGGTCAACGCAAACATGATGGAAACTGGATTCTTGCTCTCCCCGCATGTAACCAACAATGACGGCTTCATGAGGCTCTTTGACCCCAGTGCAGTGGCGCGCGAAGCTGATGCGGTTAAGAGCATCGCTCTCGAGGTGCCAGGGGGGCGGTCAATCTGCTGGAACAAGACCTCTTCGATCACTTTTAAGCAATATGAGTATTGATTCGAGAACTGGCCGTTCGAGATTGATACGACTGGCGAGATGAGATATGGCTAGGAAAAATGAAGCTGCGCAACTTGAATTATCAATGGATGTTCAGCCGAGCAGGCATTGAGTAGACGTGGCTCCGGATGGCATCGTTTAGCTCATTGCGCTCGTAGTTTTCTTCACCTGGGAAAAGCCGTGTCGTTAGCACATAATATGTCCGGTGTTTATAGCAAGTGATATGTCCGCTTTTGGGGCGGTGAGGATGGAGCCATGCGCGAGAGCATGGAGATCTATCCGATCACCGCGATGGAGCGGGCTATGAAGCTACAGGAAGTGTTGTTACGGGCCACATCGGGGAAGATCAAGTGGTGGCAGGCAGCGGAGTTAATCGGCATCAGCGAGCGTCAGCTGCGACGCTGGCGGAAGCGACTCGAGGAACAAGGCCCACAGGGATTACTGGATCGGCGACGGCGGAAGCCAAGCAGCAGACGGGTGGCGAAGAAGCAGGCCGAAGAGGTTCTGAGTCTGTACCGGGACAGATACTTCGATCTGAACGTGCGTCACTTCCACGAGAAGCTCGGCGAAGAACACCAGATCGGTCTGAGCTACACGTGGGTGAAGCAGGCCTTGCAGGCAGCCGGGCTGGTGAAGCGCAAGTCCAGGCGCGGGGTTCATCGCAAGCGGCGTGAACGGCGTCCTCTGCCGGGGATGATGCTGCACATCGATGGCAGCGAACACCATTGGTTTCAGGATGAGCGTGAGCATGACCTGATCGTGATCCTGGACGACGCCACCAGCGATATCTATTACGCCCAGCTGGCTCCGGAGGAATCGACCTTCACGGTGATGGCCGGGCTACGGGCAGTGATTCAACAGAAGGGGTTGTTCTGTTCGCTCTATTCCGACCGTGGAGCCCATTTCTGGCTGACGCCGAAGAGCGGCGGCAAGGTCGATTATGAGCGTCCTACACAGGTGGGTCGTGCCATGAAGGAACTGGGAGTACAGATGATTCCGTCCTACTCTCCGCAGGCGCGGGGACGCTCGGAGCGCAACTTCTCCACCTGGCAGGGACGGCTGCCGCAGGAGCTGCGGTTGCGCGGTATCCGAACCCTGGAAGGGGCCAACCAGTTTCTGAACGATCACTACATTGCCGAGTTCAACCGCCGTTTCACGGTTCCCGCAGCCGAGCGCGGCACGGCATTTATGTCCTGCCGGAACAGGAACCTGGAAATGGTTTTTACACAACGCTACGAGCGCACCGTCGATCGGGACAACACGGTGCGCTTTCACAACCTGGTCATGCAGCTCGAGCGCGCTCACTGGCGCCACACCCTGGCCGGATCGAAGGCGATCATCCATCAGCACCTGGACATGACCCTGACCCTCATGATCGCTGGACATCGTATCGGGCACTACAGCGAAGACGGGAAGCTCCTGACGCCGCTGAGCAAAAAACAAATCAAGGCCGTGGAAAAGAAGTTGAGAGGAAAAGTTCCTTTCCCTCTCAACTTCGAAATCCCGCACAATACGCGGGATTCGCACTTTCCCACCGCCTCTACGGCTACTAACTTATGAATCCGGACATTTCACTTGCTACGAAAAGCGGACATTTTCACTTGCTAACGACACACCTGGGAAAAGCCGCAGTACGGCAGGGTTGATCAACGGGGAATTAGTTTCAGGGTTGGCTAGATAACGATTCATCCCCGTCAGGACCATTCGCCTGCGTTTCCCCGAGGCACCGAAAAAGCGGCGAAGTCTGCTGAAACACAAAAGACCACCGCAAAAATGAGGAATGGCACAAACACTTGCCAGAATGTCAGTCCGCGGAGGCGGGCGGGGAGATAATTGCTAAGGAATTTGTAAGCGAAGATCAATAGGAGAACCGAATAAATACTATAACGGGACGTGATCGATCCTCGCACCCAGGCTACAAGGGCGGCGCACGCGAATATCCATAGAGTGAAGAAAAACGAGACTGGATGAGACCGATCAAAACGGCTGCGAATTGCGAGACCGAATATGACCGCAAGAGCAATGCCCGGCGGGGTGGCGACCAACGGGTTTGGAAAAGCGCAACCAAGGAGGCGAGAAAGAAGAGGCCTCTGGCCAAGTCGGTTGGGGGATCGCGGTATAAAGGCACATAGCGATATAGGTACGTTGCCAATGCAAGAAGAAAACCGGTGCACCATACCGCACTCGCGACGTAGGCCTTCCGGCGCACAAGAATGAATAGCCCGATGGGAGCCAGCAGGAATCCATTCGCTGACGAGAACGCTGCAAGAACGGCAGAGACACAGCTCGAAAAAATGCGCCCCCGGTTCATTCTTTCCTCGACAGCTGGGAAAAGCAGGTTCAACGACAGGAGAACGAAAAGGACTACTGGGATATTTTGCAGCCCCGTCATGGCCCAGTCCAGGTTATCCCAATAGGTAAGGGAGAAGAAAATCAGGCTGATGGGCAAAAACTGGACTAACCGCCCGCGTGATGGGCGTTCTTCCGAACAGTATGTGCGCCACAGGATATACGCTATCGGCAGCAAAAAGAAGTTCCCCACAGCAATCAGGAACCCGAAATTCAGGTGCCCGGTGAGTTCCAATTCAGAAGCGATAATAAGGTGTTCAAAGATGAGCTTGTACTCGGTGTGCTGATAACCCACGATCTCAAGAACCTTCGAGGTCCAGGTCGGGAGTTGCTGATAATCGTTCGCAAAACCCAGGATCGCATGACAATCATCCTGAATGGGCACAGAAACGGCCTGGCGGTACAGAAGGGCAAAGGCGATGATCGCTGGGATCGATAGGACGATAAGCTTCCCAATCTTCAACGCAAGAGATCGCGCACCGAATCGAACATGAACAGCCGATTCGGGTTTGGCCAGGACTGCAAGATCTTCGTGCATTTCACACTCTTATGCGGCTGGTCGATCGACCAGGGTCATTAGTCGGATGAATGTTTCAAAAGGCGCATCCACCTAACGATCTCCATTCTCAGGCTATTCATCGATTTGCGATTCCAACGGATACGACAATTATCTCGAACCACGTGAGCTGAGAACAGACCCGCCCTAAGCTTTCTGGATTGCAAGTCAATCCTGTGTCACGTTACCACCGAGAACTGCGGCGATATGGACCGCGCGAAGTGATCGGATCATGAGGGAGTCTTTATTCAAGGATCGGCAAGAATCGCTCATACCGCTGGCGATGAAAGCTCCTTGAGTCCTTGAGTGGGTTTGCATTGTTTCTTCGTTACCGCGTGGAGCGAGCCAGTTCCCTTGTCGCAGGCGCTGTCGCGCTGCCTGCTCGGTTTGCGCGCTGGAGAAGATATGTCAGGGTGATAGCAAATGCCAGCAGCGCGAGCGTCAGCAATTGCACTCCGTAACGCTTGGCGACCGACTCGGTTATCCACGCGATCGCAAACATCAATACGGCCTGGAATACGACCCATTCGCGCGCCCGCAGCCACTTGAGCTCCGCCAGCGCTGAGAGAGCGAGAATGATCGCAATGACAATCAGAATGGAGTCATAAATCGGGCAGTAGACATTCACGAGCATGGTCCAGGCAATTGCGACTGCCCAGGCAAGGGATTGCTGAGGAGCTTTGTCGCTCGCTGACTTCCATAACGCAACTCCCGCCCAGATCGCAACCGCTATCACAAAGCAGGCGAGAAGCGTGAGCGCGATCCGCGATCGGCCATCCACCACTGCATACGAAAACGAGTCCGAGATCAACATATTTCCAAAGCCGCAGTGAGCTCTGCCCGTAAACACCTGAAGTTCGCCCGAAAGAGTTCAAAAAATGCAGATAAGCGGGCCATATCCGTATACCGCTAATCAACGTCGCAGTCAGCATCAGGGTGCTGGCGCCGACCGTCAGTCCCAACAGCGTTTTGAAACGTCGCGTAATGACCAGCATTGGGACCACGATCAAAAGCAAAGTTGGTTTGTAAATCAGCACTGAAAGGGCGATTCCGGAGAGAATCGGCCTCGATCCCTTTTCTCCGAGAAGTGCCATCGCCATAAAAAAAAGACCGATGGAAGAAAGCTGTCCGTTCCCCAGAGTATTCAACAGAAACGGAGAAGAAGCCAACGCGAAGCACAAGATCAAGGATCGGGTGAGCTGGTCTTCGGGCAAGAACGATCTCAGAGCGAGGACGATTCCGGCGAGATACAACGTTAGCGAAATCGCGAACCACAACAGAAATGCATTCTCAAACGACAGCCCCGCAAACAGCCTGAAAAACTGAGAGACGAATGGTGGGTAAGGGCTCGGACCGTATTTTCCGTCCTGGAGCGGCTGAATCTTGTTGAATATCTCGCTTTGCAGCTGGTAATCGTAGACATCAATTGCCGGGTGTGCCTTAGCAATCTGCCCGATTCCATAAAAATAGACAAAATCGACCGGCGACTTCTCGAAATACAAACCGCCAGCCTTCATCTGCATGCCAAGAATGAACGCAGCTGGCGCCACGATGCATAGGCAGAACAACGCCCAGCAAACCACGTTAATTTCCTTCAGGCCTGGTCGCGGGCCGAGAGTACTCGGCCAAGGTACAAGAGATCGATGTTGTATGTCCGTTCGACCAATCACGTGGAGTCCTATCCCATCTTCGGCAACGTTGCGATCAAATTTTCTCGGTTTCGATTCGCCGGTGAATCGGCATTCTCCAACACGCGTATTCAAACGTCTGGTGTTGCTCGCAAAGAGATTCGCCAAGATCTTTCTCAAACTTGACCAATGACACTGTCGCACCTACGCTTTAGCATCCGAGGAATTTGCCGATTCAGACCGAATTAACGTGCATTTGCCGGCGACTCGGGGCGAGTATTCGCGTTGTTCTCGGACAGTTTCTGTCATTCGCGGGTCTGCTCTTGATTCAATGGATATCACAATTTTCTGGGACCACCTAAGCTTAGAACTGAGCTGAGGTCCCCAAAGGTTCAGCCGGATAATGACTCAAACCTCAGACACGTTACTTCGGAGAATCATGTAGTTGCTTTCAGCCAAATTGAAATTGCCTGGCTTGAAGACAGCAACTATAATCGGTGGCTAAGTCTAACAATTTTATGATTGTTTTTGGCCCAGCGAGCTCCGCTCCACCAAGAGATTTTCCGCGCTGGGCTCGCGTTCTTATAGCGTACGAGGATTAGGAATAATTCTCTCATGCTTACGGTTTCCGTTGTGATTCCTGTCTATCGTGCCGAGCAGACGCTGTTCGATCTGTACCAGCCAGCTTTCCGCTGCGATGTCGGAGATAACGTCGGTTTTCGAGATTATCTTCGTCGAAGATGGAGGCGGCGATGGTTCCTGGCCGATCATTGAACGCCTCGCATGTACGGACCACCGGGTGCGCGGCATCCGCATGAGCCGGAATTATGGGCAGCATAATGCGCTCCTTTGCGGGATCCGGGCGGCAAAGCACGGCATTATCCTTACGATGGACGACGATCTGCAGCATCCGGTCAGCGAAATTGCGCCGATGCTGGCGGCTCTCAAGCCTGAGTATGATGTCGTCTACGGCGCGCCGCAAGAGGAACAGCATGGCTTCCTGCGCGATCTCGCTTCGCGCCTGACAAAGATCGCGCTTGCCAGCACCATGGGCGCCGAGACCGCCCGCAACGTGAGCGCCTTCCGAGTTTTCCGTACACGCCTGCGCGAGGGCTTCCAGGAATATCGCAGTCCCTCTGTGTCGATCGACGTGCTGCTGACCTGGACCACCACACGCTTTACCGCCATCAAGGTTCGCCATGCACCGCGCGCCAAGGGCGTATCGGGCTACACCCCGGGTAAACTCATCCGCCACGCGGTCAACCTGATGACGGGCTTCAGTACGCTACCGCTCCAGATCGCCAGCGTAGTTGGCTTTGTCTTTGTCTTGTTCGGCTTCTCTGTGCTGGCGTATGTCTTAGCCAACTACATGATCCGCGGCGCTGCGGTGCCTGGATTCACTTTCCTGGCTTCAGTGATTTCTATATTCTCAGGAGCGCAGCTTTTCGCTCTCGGTATTTTCGGCGAATACCTCGCCCGCATGCATTTCCGCAGCATGGACCGCCCGCCCTATCTGATCGGAGAGACAGCCGCTTTGTCCGAGTCGGACGCAATCGTCGCAGAATCTGTTCCGAATTCCATTCAGGAGAATGGAATTGTTTGAGTTATGTCGAAGAGCGAACGGAGAGTTCAGCGCTGGACATGACTTACCACTTGGCGCCTTGGGACGAACCGATTTTCCAGGGCAATACAGCCGTCCATCGCCTCGATTCATGTGCGAATGGAGAGAGAAGCGGCAACTGCATTCGAGGTTTTCCGGGATTGGTGCTTTCAGAACCGCACCAAACTGGTTAGCTGCCGGCTGCCTCAGGATCAGTTGGCGGAATGCGGGTTTCTTGGAAAAGCAAGGTTTCCGATTCATCGAGTTGAACTATCGCCCCGTTTTGGCCGGGCTTGGCGGTTTCTCGGAGGATACGGAGATTACCGTCTGCTCAGCTCTCCCCGAAGACGCAAAAGAAATCTCCGGCTTCGCGGCGCAGATATTTACGACCGGGCGACTTCATGTTGACCCGCTGGTCGGGCCGGAGATTGGCAATCGTCGCTACGGCGTTTGGGCAGTAAACGCCTTCCATCACCCAGATCAGCGTGTGCTGAAATGTCAGATGGGCGGCCGCATCGTCGCCTTCATTGTGGTGGAGCAGCCGACTCCGCGCCAGTCGGTTCTGGTCCTTGGTAGGACTGGCCCCTGGTCTGGCTGGAAAGGGACTCGGGCGGCGCGTATGGAAGGCAGTGCTCGCCTTCCATCACCGCGAGGGCGTGGATGAAGTTTCCACCAGCATCTCATCGCACAATGTCGTCGTACATAACTTTTACGTAGGGCTCGGTTTTCGTTTTCCCGCGCCCACAATCACACTCCACTGGTGCCCATTCGGTTCGCTGCGGTCGCCGCGCCATGATCACTCAGAATTCATCCCTTCGCCGTCGTTGCTTTTTGATCACTCAGAACCATGAAGATCCACATCCCATTCAACAAACCGTGCATCGTCGGCTCCGAGCTCATCTATGTCGGCCAAGCCGTTGCCGGCGGTCATGCCAGCGGCGATGGCCCGTTCACCAGGCGTGCGCAGAAGCTGATGGAGGAGCGCTTCGGCGCACGACGAATATTGCTGACTACTTCTTGCACGGCAGCGCTGGAATTGGCGGCGCTCCTATGCGACATCGGCCCAGGCGATGAGGTCATTCTTCCATCCTTTACCTTCGTCTCTACCGCCAACGCGGTTGTGCTGCGCGGCGCCACTCCTGTGTTTGTGGATATCCGCCCAGACACGCTGAATATCGACGAACGACTGATAGAAGCCGTAATTACGCCGCGCACGCGAGCGATATTCCCGGTCCATTACGCCGGAGTCGGCTGCGAGATGGATGAGATCATGGCGATCGCTCGGTGTCATAATTTGCTGGTCGTCGAGGATGCGGCACAGGGCGTCTTTGCCAAATACAAGGGCCAGTGGCTTGGCACGATCGGGCAAATGGGATGCTACAGCTTTCATGAAACCAAGAACTTTTCGTGCGGAGAAGGCGGAGCGCTAACAATCAACGACGCTGCTCTGGAAGAGCGCGCTGAGATCCTGCGCGAGAAAGGCACCAACCGCAGCCAATTTATGCGGGGGCAGGTGGACAAATACACCTGGGTGGATATCGGCTCGTCTTATGTGCCGTCCGACATGTTGGCCGCCTTCCTGCTTGGCCAGCTCGAAAACATGGAGAAGATCACCGCACGGCGCAAAGAAATATTCAAGCGCTATGACAGCATGCTCGCTCCCTTGGTCGATAGCGGCCTGATACGCACCCCGTTCACGCCTGAGCACTGCACATCGAATTACCATATGTTCTACCTGCTGGCAGCAGACCTCGCGGAGCGTACTGCGCTTATCGAACATCTACGCCGAGCTGGCATCCTTGCGGTCTTTCACTATGTGCCGCTCCATTCCTCGCCCTTCGCCAAATCTCTCGGCATGCCACAGGCGGATCTGCCAGTAACGGACGATACGAGCAGCAGGTTGCTCCGGCTGCCGATGTACTACGATTTGAGCGATCGAGAGGTGAGTGAGGTTGGCGAGGCCGTGCTCGATTTCTACAAGAACCGGAGGGCCCTATAATCACGCCGCCCGATCTCGCATCATTAGCGCCAGACCTGAAGCAGCGCGAGCCCGGCCCTGGTTCCCCAGGCAAACGCAGGAGACAATAGATCGATGATTAAATACCTTCGTTCCATTTTGGCCATTCCGACCGCATATCAGTTATGGTGGAACGTGGTCGGCGGACCTGTTGAGGCCAGGATTCTAGTAAACGAATATGTTCAGGCAAGGGTCGGCGCCCGAATTCTTGAAATCGGGTGCGGACCGGGGACCATCCTGAGTTACCTGCCACCGTCCGATTATTCGGGATTCGACCTAAGTCCCAGGTACATCGAACTGGCCAGGAGGCGTTTTCCAAAAGCACACTTTGTCTGCGAGCGAGTCAGTCAATTCTCACTCGCCAAAGAGCAGAGCTTTGACATAGTGCTGGCGCTCGGGATCGTGCACCACCTCGAGGATGGAGAAGCCCTACAACTATTTCAAATCGCGCACGATGCTCTAGCACCGGGCGGCAAGCTGGTTACCATGGACGGCGTGTGGCTCGATGGTCAGTCCCCCACTGCGAGGTGGTTGTTGGCAAGAGACAGGGGAGAATACGTAAGGAGCGAGCGCGAGTATGTGGGAATCGCGTCACAGGTATTCAGCAATATTAGACCAAGCGTCCGCCACGATCTCTTGCGCATTCCGTACACGCACCTAATTCTGGAATGTGTCCGGTAATGGGTTCACACTCCGTTCGCTCCTTAGAACCGTACCGCGGATTTCAATATGTTCTACCTGCTGGCGGGTGACCTCACAGAGCGTACAGCGCTCTTGAGGCGGCGGCAGGCTAACTGAAGCTAAGGTGGATTGCCAAAATGGAAATTGCGCTGAAGACGGAAGTCACGACGGATCGCGACGCGCCCCAGACGGTCTCGGCAGTCGCTGTGCTCGCCTGCGCTTGGCCCGCATTGCTCCTCGCCACCGTTTGCCTTGTCCCCTTCCTGAACAAGGCTTTCCTCACCGACGATCCGTGGTTTCTCACAATGGCGAAGCAGATCGTCAGGCACCCGGCGCATCCCATGGATTTCGAAATCTGCTGGAACAACATGTATGGATGCAGGAACGCCAATCAATTCGCGTCCGGAAATGCCCTGATGGGACAAGTAGCGCAAGGTTATGTACTGGTGCCGACAGTTCTGGGCGGCGCCCACGAGTGGACGGCCCACCTGACTCAATTGGTGATCGTCTGGATTGCGGTCGTAGCGATGACTTCGCTGGTCTTTCGGTTCGGATGGGACAGGTGGCATGCAACCGCCGGCGCTCTGCTTCTGGTGGCTATTCCTCCTTTTCTCCCCATGGCCAGCACTGCAATGCCCGACATTCTAGCGACGGCCCTGGCGCTGGTTGCAATGGAGCACCTTGCAGCGTGGAAGGCGGAGCAGAAGTGGGGCCAGGGCGCGGCAGCCGCTTTTGCGCTGGGCCTTGCTGGTTTTGCGCGTCCACACCTCGTTCTTCTTCTCCCTCTTGGGGCATTCTTTCTGCTTCAAGACACCAATCCCGCGAAGATTCTGGCACAACTCCGACGGAAATTGTGGCTCTGGATGCCGGTCGTCGCGGGCGGTGGCTTGCTGCTGGTAATCATCCTCGTCCTCCGTGAGCATAATCTGGACATCAATCCCCCACCCGTTGTCACAGGGGCACACAATTTTCGAACTAATATTTATACATTTCTGCTGTACTTCGCGTTTCCTCTACCGCTAGCGGCCTGCTGGCTGGCCAACCGCTTGAATGCCGGAAGACTGCGTTTCATTTTCATCCTTTCTGCGGTGGCGGTCATACCCTTCCTCTTGCGATGGAATCTGGCGCTGGTTTTGTTCTTCGTAGTTTTTGGATTTGGTGTGCTCGCAGATCTGCTTCTCGAGGCTGCGAAGAGGCACGACCATACCGGTCTTTTCCTGATGCTGTGGATTCTGATTCCTCTTCCCATTACCTACTACGTTCACCTTCCGATGAAGTACCTGCTTCCCTGCATGCCCGGTGTGATACTGCTGTGCTTTCGGTTGCTGGACGGTATCTCGGTGCGATTTGCGCGGGCGATGGTCATTGGGTTGATCGTTGCCAGCACCGGCTATTCTTTTCTGATCCTTCGTTCGGACGCAGAGTTCGCCAATTTTGGTCGCGACGCGCAGTATGGACTGATTACGCCACATGTCGCGGCAGGCGAGAGAGTATGGTACTCCGGGCAATGCTGCTCTTATTGGTATGCACCCCTGGATGGGGCGAGACTTACATACCCGGGTGGCCCCCAGCCAATGCGAGGAGATCTGTTGGTGGTGGACGGTTCTGCGAGGGGAGACTATCCGCAGCTCGAGCGGTTTCCGAATCGAACATTGATTGCAACGACATCTCACAAGTATCGATTCGGAAGAACCTTTGGACTTCGGTTAGGAGGCCTTTACGGTGGATTTTGGCTATGGGGATTTGGTGAGAGCGATAAGGACCGGTTTGAACTGTGGAGAATCTACTGAGATCCAACTGCTCTGCCCATCGAATTCTCGACCGGCATCTCAATCGAACCATGCAACGTAGTGGTGGGATCTTGATATCCCGAGACGGGGCTGGCAGCATCCATTTGGACACTTTGGCGCCTCAGATAAACCCAAAGGTAGAAAACGCTTACTACCAGCAGCGCAATGGGCGCAGGTCGCGCGAGAGACAGCGTTAGAAGCCTGCCGGAAAAGCTGTTCACAGAAGCGCCGAGGTTATGCGCAAGAAGACCGAGAATCTGCAATGAACTGTCGCCTGTGAAAAGTACGCCTGCCGCGGTCACCAGGAGGGCGAGCCATCGAATAAGGCCACGTTCCGCCCAGAGAATCGCGAAAGCGGGGAAAACGAGAAGCAACAGCCTCGTATCCTGCTGGCGGTGATAGGTTGGCAACATGGAGAGAGCTGCGACAGAGGCCAGTGCCAGCCATGAATTTCCGGCGGTCGGGCGTGATCGCACCACTGCAACGGCCCACAGGATCAGGAGCAATCCGCATACGAGATAGGTCGCGGGATTGTAGAACCGGGGATCGTCCCGGAATACGCTGAACACCGTCTGCAGGCTGATCAGTTGTGCCCCGTGTGTCCAGGCTATGACCCCGCGCGGCCCTGGATCCGAGTCATCGCCCGTCGCCGAATGGGCCGACAGGTTCGTGTTCATCTCCTGCATCCAGTGCGGAGAGGTATAGGACACCCAGAGAATGAACGGCAGGGCCAGGACGGCAGTCACCAGCAGGGTTTGCATCGCACGTTTGCGGTTTGCGCTCCCTGCCAGCAAGAAATAGAGCCAGACCAGGCCGGCATCATGAGGCTTGACCAGAAGACTGATGGCGAGACATAGAATGCCGGCAGGCACGAATCTCTCGCGGAGAAAGCACCAGACTCCGATCACGCAAAGGCTGATCGCAATTCCCGCCGCATTGCCGACCTCCAGCAGCAGTTCACTAGTTACCAGGAACAAACAGATCAGCAATCCGGAGATGACCGGCGCACGCGTCGATCCAATTTCCCACATGAGGAACCCGGCCAGGATGAAGGTCGCCGCGGTAGCAGCCATCCAGATGATATGCGCGGAGCCCCACGGCAGCAATGCGAAGGGCACAGTCAAGATAAAAGCTGTCGGCGGATATATATAAATTGACACTGCACGCCGTATTTGGAATCGATCCGAAGCATGTCCTGCCGTTTCGGCTAAATAAACTCGCTCCACCTCCGTTGGATTGTAGGGATCGCCATGCTCAATCAGGCTGCGAGCTCCACAGTAGACCGCGTTGAAATCAGTCATCGCAACCGCAGAGGTACGCTCCCATGAGGTGCCTACCCAAACGAAGAGCGCGCTACCAAGCAGGAACACAAGGAGACCAAGGGTCCGCGGTCGCATCATGCTCGTCCCCTGGCAGCGTCAAACGCGACGCGCATATTCAGAGTAGTTCGGGTGGGTGACTTTCCTGCCCTTCGCATCGAATCGCGGGAGATGTATGAGGCCGAGTTTCTGAAAGGCAAATGTGATGGAGGTGCCGAGAACTCCGAGGCCATACTCGACGCTGCGCTTGAAATTGATGGAAGAGGCCTCTTCAAAGTACTTCGTCGGGCAGGAGATTTCGCCGATGCGGAATCCGAACATGACGGCCTGGGCGATCATCTGGTTGTCGAAGACGAAATCGTCGGAATTCTCGAGAAGCGGGAGGGTCTCAAGAAGCTCGCGCGAGAATGCGCGGAAGCCGGTGTGGTACTCCGAAAGCTTGACCCCGAGAAAGAGATTCTGGAACGCGGTGAGGAAGCGGTTGGAGATGTACTTGTAGAGCGGCATCCCGCCTTTCAGCGCGCCGCCGCCAAGAATGCGCGACGCCAACACCATGTCGTAGACGCCGCTGGCAATCATGCCCGCCATGGCGGGAACGAGCAAGGGAGTGTATTGGTAGTCCGGATGGACCATGACGACGATATCCGCTCCTGCAGCAAGCGCTTCGCGATAGCAGGTCTGCTGATTGCGGCCGTAGCCGTAGTTGGCGTCGTGGATGAAGGTCTGAACGCCGAGTTGCCTGGAAAGCACCGCCGTCTGGTCCTTGCTGGAGTCGTCGACTAGGATCTTGATATCGACCAGGTCAGACAGTTCGCGCACGGTCATTTCCAGAGTCTTCTCGGCGTTGTAGGCCGGCATTACCACCGCGATGCGTTTTCCGTTGATCATCAAGCCATCCTCAGCATGAGTCTATTGTCAGGCCTCCGCCGCAACATGTCTCAACGCAAACTCGCGGTTACCTGTTCAGATACGGGTTGGCTCGACAGGGTCGCCCTAGCTCGCATCGATCGTTAAAGATTGATCTACGGAGCCCGACGATGCGCTTTCTGTCAGACACCGAATCATCCTCACTATGATTCACCGTCGTGCCTCAGCGAACAGATGCCTCAACGCGCAGTCACGGCAACCTGGACAGGCAACGGGTAGGGAGTGACAGAAGCCGGTTCTGCATCCATTCGTACGAGCCACACTTTCCGCCCCCTGTAATAATGCATGAGATCGAGGTCGTTTGCTGCGTCCATCTCTCGAGCCCAGATGACCTTGGAGTTATCGATATCCGCGGAGTTGTAAACCCACTGATCCAGACCGTTGCGTGGTCGCCCGTAGCGGACGATGACGAGTTGTTTTTCTGGCAAGTTTTCGAGCTGAGACTCAATTTGAGCTCGCTCCACTCCATAGCGGTCAGGACCATACCAGTTCCAAGACCAATTGTTGGCCGGCCATTCGGGAACATTGAGGCCCAATGGTCCGGAGAACAGCCGAATAACTGCAAGCAAGAGGCATAGCGGAAATGTGACCCTGACGAGCGCCAATCCAACCGCCTTACCCTCAGCGGTCCACAGGCGCAAGTGGCGCATGGCCTGCAGACCAATGGCATAAAATGCCGATGTGAAAGGTGCCAGATAGTGAGGGATCAGAAAAATCTGAATCACCATTCCAGCGATGAGGAACAACACGCTTAACACCAGAAACCGAACTCGCCGATCCAGGAACACCCTCCGGGTCATAAAGAGCGGAGGGAGCAATACGAATCCTCCAAAGAACAACAGCGGTTCCGCTATCTTGAGGCTTGAGGCCTCGATGAAGCCTGCGGGTGTTTCGAACTTCGCGAAACCTTCCAATTCGGGGCCGTTATAAAAGCTGCGGATTGACTCATGTCGGTACACCGGCTCGGCTCTTCGATGCTGCCATATGTAGTAAGGAGCAATGGCGTAAGTAGCGCGATTGACGGTGTATGGCAGCGTCAAAGGATTACCGAACGCGCGATAGTCATAGTACCCGAGCCACGCAATAGAAGCAGCGATGAGAGCTACGGGGAATGCCGCACGCCGGATCAGGACGGTTGAGCTTGGCCTGTTCTTGCCAGACCACACCCAGCGCCCCAAGACCAGCGCTACCGGAATGCATAAGAGCATCCCTTCGTAAGGGCGAGTGAGCACGAGCAGAACGATCCCGACCGCCATCAGCAAACCGTAGCGAAATCGCGAAGTCTTGATGAGTCTAGGAAGCGCACCCAGCACCAGCGCTCCGCCAAATCCTGCGATGAAGCCTCCACCGGAATAGCTATTCATCCAGTAGGTGAAAAGCCCCAACCGGAGGACCGCGATCATGCCTCCAAGGAGGGCCCAACCTGGTGGCAGCCATGCCTGCAGCATCCAACACAAACCCGCGCACATCAAAGCGCCCGAAATCAGAACGCCGAACCAAGGGTTTCCCAGTAGCACCTTGCCCGCTGCGAGCAGCAGCGCCTGACCGGGAAAGTACATCGACATGTATGTTGGTTGCATATCGACATGGATGGTTTCGAAATGGACCCACATGGCAGGAGTCGGATTAGTGAGGCGGCCGTGGGCAAACGTATCCGCCCCGAGCAGAAAGCTGAAGTCGTCAGGAATAAACGGAAGGGGGACGGGGAACCAGGGCAGAATCGCAAGACGCAACACGAGAACCGATAGGCCGACCGCCGCCACTGCGAGCAATCGCTTTTGCGCCAATCGGCCCAAGGCTCGCTCCATGCGCAAAAACCATCCGGCGCATAAACGGGGCCAAGCGAATGCGGCTGCGAAAGCAATCACGGCAAGAGAGCCCTCCACGAACATCAAGGAGGGTTTTCCCTCCTGGGGTGACGTTAGGATCATGCACATCATGGCACTATGCCGGATTCTGGGAAGGAACGAAATCGAAACATGCGCGGATTCAAGGACATATTATCAGTTTGGTTGAATTGAAGGAAGTACAATGGGTGATACATTGGAGCCGTGAAAAGCAAGCCAGATCTACACCCACCGAGTCAGAGATTTGATAGGTGGATAAGGGAGCTCTATCTTATGCACTTGTCAGGGCAGCCGTCTCTAACAGTTCTTTCGCCGAATGGACGAATACCGGTCAAGACACTCTCAAGATGACCCCAGACGACAGAATGCGAAAACAGCGAGTACCTGTTTTCGCATTCTGCTTTGAGCCTTTGGTTTTGCAACGTCGCACAGACACCTGCGCTGGCGATGCCAGCCGCGATCTCTACGAAACGTTGGAAGTGAGAGTGGTGGCGATGTTCGAAAACGCATGGTTCAGACCGGTTGCGAGATAGCCCATGCCGGTGATCGCACCAAAGGCAATCAGAGCGACAACGAGGGCATACTCAACCAAGTCCTGACCTTCTTCGCGCTCGATCAGCGCCTTTGCTGCTACGTACATCTTGATCATCAGATCGTTCATTCGTAATTCTCCATTTCCTGGGTTGGGGTTCCAGTCAATGACTGGTAGTGCATGGGTTGAAGCAAGTGTTGTGCATTAGGTTTAGCACTTGGATTCATTAGAAGTCAATAAGATAGAAATGGGCATACCACGAAAGCTGTAACTATGGTGTACATCTGGGGGAATGACAGCCAAGCGTGAATAACATAACACCAAAGTGTTATTCCCCAGTGACTCCGATGGTGTTAACCGATTTCAATTCTTTGACCAAATCGAAATCCCTTGCACATTTCAATATCGGACTCACGATTCAATTGTGGAGCGTCCAACGGTCAAGACCGCATTTGCAAGAAGAGTGCTGATAGCCGCAAGCGCCAGGCCTGCAATGACGTCAACTCCGTAGTGCCATCCCGTTGACATGGTAGACACCGTAATGAGTGCCGCCAAGAGAATTGCCGGATAGCGAAGGAGCCGAAAAGACTGCAGAGCGTGAGCGGAAACAACCGCCCAAAACACGTGGAATGAAGGGAAGCAGATAATTCCACCAAATGAGCTTCCACTTGAAATCGCGCCCGTACGCAAGGATTGAATGCTCAATTCGCAGGCTTGTTGTATGGAATTTGGCGCAAAATGCCAAGCCACCCAGGGCCCGATTGCCGGAAGCAAAAGCATGCAAGGGAGAGCCAACACAAAACCAAGGGCATTCGTAAGAATGAAACGCTGTGATGCTTCCCTCTTGCCGGTGCATGTGGGCAGAAATATCGCACTCAGCAAGAGCGGATGCAGCCCCCAGTAGTAACTGTAAGAAAGCAGAACGGATAAAAGCGGATGGCTCCCGGTGAATGCCATAATCGCGGGGACGTTGATCCACAGAAGCTCATCGAGATGACGCCACAGCATATCCCTGAGCGGAAACCCATGAGATACCATTGTCGGCGCCGCCTGGGTGACCAATGCGGCCACAACAAGAGTCCAGGACAGCATCAATGCAGCGTCGCGCCTGTCCCAGGCTTTGCGCTCGTGGAAGTACGCCGGAACCACGAGCAGGGGTGCAAGCAGCAGAACCGTTGCTTCCAACAGCTCGATTCCGACCTTCATTGCCCCTCGGGGTGGCAAGATCACACAAGATGCGAGAAGGACCGCGCAACAGGCAGCCAACGCGATGTGCACGGCTGTCGACGGCGAGGGCACCGCCGCCTCAGTCGAATCGGCGGGTTCGCGTTTTGCGATCGCGATCAAGGACATGACTTTCTCAATTTAAACCCAATCGGATCGCGTACGCGAGTACTGCCGGGAATGTTAGTTACCGCTGAGTACAACTCGTTAACGACGTGGCAAAACGCGTCAATCTTCCCTTGAACTCGTAGCCACCAATTCAACTGGACACTGCGTGGCCACTCTTGAGAAAGCGCGAGTCGTCCGGGGTATCCCCTGCGCCCGACTTGTCCAAACAAAGGCGTTTATACAGCCACAAATAGAAGGACCCCAGGGCCAGAAGAACGATGGGAATCGGACGGGCAAAGAAAATCGTCATCATTTTGGACGGCGGGCTCCCAGTGGAAAGCTGCAAATCCTTCGTGAGGATCGCAAGCATTCCCAGAGGAAGGTCTGAAGTAATCAGGATCGCCAGAGAATTCAGCAGGAGCCCAATTCGGCCAGGCAAGCCGCCCTCAGCCACGAGCATCGCGCAAACGGGAATCGTCAGGAGCAACAGTTTTGCGTCATGTGGGCGATGATAGACGGGCAGCATGGTGAGAGGTGCGATGGCCGCAAGTCCGAGATAGTCCTTCAACAGCGTAGCGCGAGCTCGAACGGTGACGATCATCCAGCCGAATAGAAGAGGTCCGCAGACCAGGTAGGTGACAGGGTTGAAGACACGTGGATCGTCGCAAAATGCGCCGATCACGGTCTGTAGGTCGATGATCAAGCCGCCGCCACTTCTACCCAGGGAACTGGAACCAGGGTCATTCACCTCGCCCCGGGCTGAGGTAGCGGACAGATTAGCGGCCAGTTCCTGCATCCAGTGAGGCGAGACATGGAAGATCCACAGGATGGCCGGCAGTGCAAGTACGGCTGTCAGTGCCAGCGTTTGCAACGCCCGTTTTCGATGCGTTCCACCTGCCAAGAAAAAGTAAAGCCAGATCAGGCCAGTATCGTGGGGCTTCAGTTCCAGGCTCAGTGCAAGGCAGAAAATGCCTGCAAGCACGTATTGATTCTTCAGAAAGCACCAGACCGCCACCACGCAAAGTGCAATAGCCAATCCGGCCGGGTTCCCGCCGGCAAAGAGAATTCCACAGTTAGCAAGCAAGAAGGCAATCAGATAGAAGGCGACATTGGATGCGTATGCTTGTGCAAGTGTCCATATTAAGAATGCGGCGAGTGTAAACGTCGCCACGGTGAAGCCCGTCCAGAACAATTGGGCTACCGACCAGGGCAGCAACGCGAAAGGCGCTATACAGAAATACGTAGTGGGAAAGTAGAGCTGTAGAACTACTCGCGGAACTTCGGTCAGCGCGACAGGGTTTGAAGAATTCTCGCCACCTTCCGCCTGATAGACGGCCTTGAGATCGTTCTCGTTGTATGGGTCGCGATGCTCGAGGAGACAACGTGTGCCCAAGTAAACAACCTTTAAGTCCACAATAATGCCGCGCGCGGAGCGCTCTAGAGCGAAACCCCAGAGGACTGAGAGCATACTGCTCATCAGCAGCAAGAGAAGAATCGCCGCGCGCGCTTTTGTCATGCCTTTGCTCTCCGTCCTTTCACTGAGTGCTCCAACCCAATAGAAGAGGGCCTGGGTCGTCAGAATCCCGATTCCCGGCGCCCGAGCGCCGTCTCCGGGCACTTGGTATCGCTGGAACCAACAGTTACCATCGCATTCACCTGGCAAGAGTTGGTTGCACTGGAATTCAAATGTTTAGATTATATTAAGCCAACGATCCTAAAATTCGAAGAGACTACGAGACCTGCTTATGCTCGAGGTACGGGCCAACGATGATGTAGCGGCGTGTGTGGCAGTTGTGATGCCAGTCTATAACGAGGCCGCAACTGTATCGAAGGTCATCGAGGATGTCCTCGCTCAGCGGCCAGTGGAACAACTCATCATTGTCGATGACTGTTCAACTGACGGCACTTTTTCCCAGTTGCAGCAGCTAGCTCAGCAAGACGGCAGAATCATCCTTGCTCGGCATGACGTGAACCATGGCAAGGGAGCCGCATTGCGTACTGGCATCGCGCGGGCGACATCGGAGATAGTGGTCATCCAGGATGCAGATCTGGAATACGACCCTGCAGAATACTTTCGCTTGCTTGCCCCAATTCTCTCCGGAAAAGCAGACGTGGTTTTCGGTTCACGCTTTCGTGGTGGAGAGAGCGCCCATCGTGTTCTGTACTTTTGGCATTCCGTCGGAAACAAGTTCCTCACGATGTGCTCCAACATGGCCACAGACCTGAACCTGTCCGATATGGAAACGTGCTACAAGGCGTTTCGACGCGAGGTCGTCCAAAACATCGAGATTCAGGAGAACCGGTTCGGGGTCGAACCGGAGATCACAGCCAAACTCGCAAAGGCCAATCTCCGCATATACGAAGTTGGGATATCCTATAGCGGCCGTACCTATGCTGAAGGAAAGAAGATTGGCTGGCGCGATGGGTTTCGAGCTCTGTGGTGTATTTGGAAGTATAACTCTAGGAGCCAATGACCACTTCAGCCAATTCGGTCGCCACGGGAGATTTTGAGTTCGCGAGTTTGCGCGCGGCGAACAATTATCGAGCTGCGATTTTGAATGATTTCAGCACATTCTTGCGAGGAAATGTGATCGAGGTCGGCGCGGGTATCGGTCAAATTACTACCCAACTCCATGAATCCCCTGAAATAGTTAACCTGACGTCAATCGAACCGGACGAGAGCTTCTGTTCTCAAATCCGCGACCGCTTTCCCGACCTGGATTTGGTCCAAGGAACGATTTCCGATCTGCGGACAAAAAGAGACTGGAACGCAATACTGAGTATCAATGTCCTGGAGCATATCGAATCAGACGAAAGAGAACTGGCAAGCTACCACGAACTTTTGAGCGCCGCAAATGGAGCCCTTTGCCTTTTCGTGCCAGCACGACCAGAAATTTATGCCCCGATCGACAAGGATTTTGGGCATTTCCGCCGCTACACGCGGCCGGAACTGAAGCGAAAGCTTGAGCAGGCCGGATTCAAAATTCAGGAGCTTCGCTACTACAACTTCATCGGATACTTCGCCTGGTGGGCGAATTTCTGCTTGCTCAAGAAAAGATCATTCGACATTCATTCCGTGAAGATGTTTGATCGCCTGATATTTCCGGTGGTTTACTGGACCGAATCGCACATTTCAGCTCCCCCCTGCGGCCAGAGTCTCATCGCAATTGCATCAGCACGCTAAACTTGGCGGCTGAAGGCGGGTTCACCCACCGGTTTCTGCGCAAGAAAATATGTGAGCAGCCATCCCGTCGCGGTCCACCAGAGGAACATATAGGCGTATCCAAAATGTCCTGCGATATTCGAGATGTAAAGGGCATATCCGAGATTTGTTAGCGCAAAAACCGCAAGGAACATCCGTCGATTACCCTTTGCAAATGCAGCGATCAATGCAGGCAGCGCCAGAATCTCATCGTAAGGGTAGCTGTAATAACTGCATGCGACCGAACAGAGCAGGACCACCAGACCATGACTCTCCCAATCCCAGTCGGAGCGGTGTTTGTACCAATAAGTAACAAGCCAGATCAAGCCCGCAAATTGTGGTAGCAGTGCAAGAATGTGCAGCCCTGAGAGTGAGTAAAGCATCCCGCCCAAATTCGGATATGACTCCGTTTCACCAATAACAAGCAGCGTTCGTCTCCAGAACTGCGCATAGATATGAGAGTTCATTGCAAAGGCGGCAAGGACGGCCGTAGCCAATGTCAAGATTCCTGAAATTAGGACGATCCATCGTCTATAAAGAATGGTCCAGAGAAGCACAGACAGAAGAAATAGCAAAGCGATGTGTGGTTTCCCAAAAACCAGCAGAAGAGACGCACCCGCCAGCCAGTCTCGTTTTTTTCTTGCCAGAGTGCAAAAAAGAACGGCGCCAAGCAAAACCAGAACTGTGAATTGACCAAGCATCAACAGCACGACGGTGGGTCCAAAGATCAGGGAGAGAAGCGCAGGCGCGAGCGAAGGTTCTGAACCCCAACGATTCCAAACAGCCTTCGCACAGCCCGCAACGACGAAGACGCTCATCACAGTCCAAAACGCGAAGGCTGAGTGATAGCCAAGAAGTCCCAGAGGCAGCAAGAGCACGATTGCCCAAGGCGGTGTTTTTGTCACCAGCGGGGTGGAGGAGATCCCAGCGCCCTTCTCAAACTCCTGCGTCGACGGCATTGAATATGGGTCATGAAGAAAAAGATGTGCTGCCGCCCAATATTGGGCAAAGTCCTGAACGGGCAGCGCATAAGCCGCCATGAGTGCTGCCGCAAACAGAATCATACAAGCGGCAACAATCAGCAAAACGGCAAAGAATTTCCGGAATCGCATCTGCAGGTTCTACCCTTTTTGAATTCATTCGCTCGATCGGGATTTGATCTGTTCCCGCGAGAGAACTTTGCCGCGTCGTCTGCGGATAACTCTATTCAACGAGCCGGCCCCCTTCGACTCGCGATGCATCCACGATTTCGAGAATGTCACCTGCCTCTGTCAGCGAATCCTGAATTGTTCCCGCGGGGAGCTCAAGAACCGAATGAGCGGAGAGGCATGCAGACAGACGCCAAGGAGGCACGTTCGTTCTGACCTTTCTAACGCGTTGCTTACGGTCGATGTATACGAGGTCGATTGGAAAACGCATGAAGAATGTGTGAACACTTTCACAGGGTACGATCCACATTCCCTCACCTGGCGCAAGCCCCTTCCGGCCAAGAAGCCCCTTGGTCCGTTTGGCTCCGCTGCCTGCTACGTCCACTCGATCTCCGAGCTGCGTATTTCTAGTCGCATTTCGAACGACCATCTTGGTTTCCGGCGGAGGGGCCTCAGCGGCCTCGCCACCTCCTCCACGGTTCAGATCTCTCTGCTCAGTTTGCTTCATCCTTGCTGTACATCTTCCTGAACACTCGCGATTTGTATTCGTTGATTCCTGGGGATTGACCCTGTGGATCCTTCTCATTCTCTTCTTGACGAACTCTGGGCATTCCACCCCGATACAAGGAACCCCAGCGGGAATTACCCGCTGGGGTTTAAGCACATGCATTGGGCCTGCATCAGCCAGATTCAAGAGTGCTATTGAGGTGCGGCCTGAGTAGACCCTGTACCCCCACCGCCCCCACCGCCTACCCCCATCCGAACCCTCGACCACCAGCGGGGTCTCCGGCTTCTTGCTCTCGATCAGCTTCTCCACCGGAATCGTTGCTGGCGGAGGCGGAGGCGCGGTACCCGCAGCCTTCGTATCCGGAGTATGCATCGGAATTGGAGAATTCGGAGGCAGGAACCCTTCCGGATACTTCAACTCCGGAACCGGCGTACCTGCATCGATCGGATTCACGATCTCGGGAGTGACGATGACGATCAACTCCGTATTCGACTTTTGCCTTTGCATCGATTGGAAGAACTTGCCCAGAATTGGAATGTCGCCAAGGAAAGGGATCTTCTCGAAATTGTCCGTTTCGCGGTTATCGAGCAAACCGCCGATGACGAAACTCTGTCCATCGGACAGTTCGACTTCCGTCTTGACGCGTCGAATCGTCAGAGCGGGAACGGTCGCGCCGCCAATATTCACTGCGTTTGCGTAGTCAAGAGCACTGACTTCTGGAGCCACCTGAAGCCGGATCGTGCCACGATTCGTGATCGTTGGCAGGAATGCGAGCAAAACGCCATATTGCTTTATATTGAATGGTGATGGGAGCCGACCCTCCGCCCGACGCTCCCGTCTGCGCGACCGGGTAAGGGTATTCGCCGCCAGCAAGGAAGCTGGCCTGGTGCCCATTCTTTGCCATAACATTTGGCTCGGCGAGAACTTCGGCCAGGCCTCTTCTGCTCAAGCGCCTGGATGGTCACGCCGAGATTGATGCCGGGATAGAAGGCAAACAAGATTCAACGGAGTGACAGTGCCAAGCGTTGCAGTCGCTCCCCCTGATACCGTGGAGTCACGCTCGCTGGGGTAATTGATTCGTCGAGATCGCACCGATTGTGTTTCCGAATCCAGTACTGAAAATATTGAGCCCGAGCTGCTTCTCTTTTGTGCGGTCGATACTGGCAAAACGAACCTTGAGAAGTATCTGCGGCTCAGAAGCCGGCACATTGACATTGAGCAGGTTCACAACTTTTCCTGCAGTCGAGGCAATCATCACAGCGCGATCGGAACTATTGAGATTGTTACGGTCCCGCGCAGGAAAATCACTCCGTTATCCTGGGAGACTCTGACGTTCTGGCCGGGCAGTTCCGCTCTCAATTCGCGGCGAATGCCGTCCAGCGCATCATTTGACGCGAACGAACTTGGCTCTGACGGTAACATTGAAGAACTGCCGTCCGCCGCTCTGATCCCAGATGATCAGGCTCGTCTCTCCCGGAGCTTTGCCGCTGAGCAGAATCTGCGTCGGACTTACTGCTTGTGCCATCGGCATAGTCACCCAGCCCAACAACGATTCGCGTTACAGGCCGAGCCAGATCAAGCACGACCGATTTGCCCACTGCGAGCGACAAGTCGTTTGTCGAATCCTGACTCGTGGCTGCCGTCGGCTGGGCTCCCGGCGGGGGTGCCTGGGCCATCACGGCCGCTTCGGCACAAAATACGAGTGTCAAAGCACTGACACTGGCGATGGCGATCCCAGTTTTCGCTTTCACTGTTTCCCCCCGGGCGCTGCAAATTTATCTTCGGTTTTGGTATCCCCGTTGATGACGGTAACCGTAAACGTATCCGGCGCTTTTGCTTTAGCGGCCGGACCGACCGGTCGATTTTAGGCTTGCGTGGCCGGTGCATTCTGATCCAGGAACAGATTCGTCATCGCCGTTCCCTGTACCGGAGCCACCTTCGTATCAAGCGGATTCCGGAGCACCAGCTGAATGCGGGTCTCGTTGCTGGCGAGAGCCAGTACTTGCGCCTGCTCGGGCGTCACCAGGAGATTGACTACCTGCACCTGCTGCGGCTTGCCCTCGGCATCTTTCTGAATATCCGTTCCGGCTGACAGAACTTCGATGTTCTGCAGTACGGTTCTCACCTGGGTGTTGTTGTTGCCTCCTCCTCCCCCAGTCGCGTTCGGAGGAACACCTGAGATCGAGAACATCGACGCGCATTCCCGGAAGCACGAAACCGGCGACGCCAACGACCTGGTCGACTCTCACCGCGATCGCGCGCATGCCATCCTTGATCGTCGCGGCCAGACCGCCTCCAGAGCCCATCGGAGCGAGGCGATCATCCAGGATCGGTTCGCCGGCATACAGGGACGAAGTGACTCCGCGGCCGATCGCGTTCTTGGCATCCAGAATCGCGCTCTTCGGCACCGTCCCCATGATTTGAACGGTGGTCAAATCCGGGGCGCTCAACACCGTGCCGATTTTGATGTCGGTAGCGGCGGCAACCACGCGCGTTGATGGTTGCGGTTTAGCTGCAGCAATGCGCATGCCGACCAACCGGTATACGAGCACGGAGCACAGTGCTGCCACTACGAATGCAGCAAGGAGGATGGTTACCAGTCTTCGGTTCATCAGAATCCTGTCTTCGCGAGATGAAGTGCCCTGATTTCTGCTTCCTTTGCCCTCGAACACACAGGCCAGGGAGAAGCGGCCTCTTCACACAGAGTTAGTGGTCGAAATGGTGAACTGCATGCACGGGTGAATGCCGCTAGAGTATAGCATTATGTGGCATTTCGAGTGCATCGAATTCAGCCCCTCCAAACCGAAGTACCTAGAAAGCCACTTAATGAAATCACAGCTCGAGGCTTCGGCTTGCCGTGTCGGATTCATTCAGGTATTTGTCAGCGTATCTCCTCATGGCTCGCGAGCCCTGTCAACGGTACCAAAGCGTATAGACTCTTCAGAAAAAGAACGCCCGCTTCCCCAGCAAAGACGACCCGAGATCTCGACCTGACCAAAGTGAGTCTCGGTTACCTAAATGACCTTGTAGAGTTATGAATCAACGCGCATACTTGAATACGGTGCAGACACGGATCACGCGACCTTACAGCTGTGACCATTCCCGGGTGTAACTCTGTCGCCCTTGAGTTAGGGTGCCTTGAGAAACAACACTCAACCAGAAACAACAACTGTTCCCCAGTTAAAGTACGAGCAGGCCGCCCAACAGGAGAGGGGTTCACCCGGCGAATGAGGTCTTCGCGCACGATCACTCTATTTACAGTGCAGCCGGAGCCCCGCCGTGGGCCTTCGGCGCTCGTGGCGTCGGTCGTTTTCCATGGCTCGGCTATCTTCCTTGTGCTTTCCGCATTTGTGTACTCTCCGCAATTCCGGCTCAATACCCCTAACGTATACATGATGCAGCATGTCGATCTGAACATGCCGTATCCGCCGATTCCGAAGAACGGCGGAAGCGGAAGCATGTATCCGAAATCCTCCTCATCGGGCGCCGAATCGTCGGCTCATGAAAAGCTTGCTGCTCCAGCGTCAAGCCGTGTTCACTTCATGCACCGAAAACTGGCCCCCCAAACGCTGATTGATCCAGATGTAGATCCGGAAAAGATGCTGCCGAAGGAGACTCCGCTTCCGGCGATGTTGCTCTGGTCCGGACACCGGCCCAAAGTGCAGGTCCTTACTCCGCCGAAACCGCAGCCTCCGTCCGTCACGCTCGACAAGCCGAAGCTGAACTTTCCCAACAAGGAAGTTCACATCGCCGAACTGAATATCTCGCCGACGCCCTTCCAGTCGAAGCTTCCCATGCCGATGCCCAGCAATTCGTCTCCTGTTGTATTGAAACGTGATCTTGAGGTTCAGCGAGTTCCAGAGACGAGTTCGGTTTCGTCCATCGAGACCACACCGGCCGCGATCCTTTCCGCCTCCGATCTTCACTATGAACCAGGGCACCGTCATCATGCCCGGCGCAAACCAATCTGCAGAAGGCTCAGAACAGGGCGGACTTGGAACCGGTAAGACACCAAATTCCCTGCAGCATGGCTCGGGAGATTCGGGTAGCACTGGAACGGAAAAGGGTTCTGGAAAGGGGCAAAGCGCGAACGGCGGCCAATCGGCTGGTCCAGGAACCGGCGGCTCTCAAAAAGGTCCCGGCAATGGCACCGCTGGAAACGGTACCCAAGCGGGAACGGGAGGCGGTCAAGGCACTGGCCACAATGCTGGCGCAGGATCAGGATCCGTCGAGCGGAAGCGGTTCGGGAGAAGGCGGCAATGGCACGGTCACCCGCATCAAGCTCCCCAAGAACGGCCAATTCGGCGTTGTCGTTGTAGGATCGTCCCTCGATGAGCAGTATCCCGAAACCTCCGAGGTCTGGAAGGGTCGCCTGGCCTACTCGGTGTACCTGCACGTCGGACTGGACAAGAGCTGGATCCTGCAGTATTCACTTCCACGTGCCGCCGACTCAGCAAATGCGGGAAGCGCACGTCTCGAAGCTCCATGGCCCTACTACATCGTTCGCCCAAATCTCAATCCCGATGACGCCAGTTCTGACGCGGTGATGGTTCACGGTTTTGTCGATGAGTCCGGTCACTTCGAGAAACTCTCCGTCGTCTTTCCAACGGATATGGGATATGCGCGTGAGCAGTTAGTTCTAGGCGCTCTCCAACAGTGGCAATTCAGGGCCGGCACCCGCGACGGGCAGATTGCCAAACTCGAAGTGCTCCTGATTATCCCGGAAGCCGGCCAGTAGCAGCTTGATCCCTCTTCGGCGCTCTTCAATCGGTTCTCGATTGTCCCGCTATCACTCGCACCGTCAAACAAACAAGGGGGTCTCAAGACTTCCGTGAACCGACCAGGCAGCTCAGGACGGTGCCTGCACGCGCTGAATAAAGCGATGCAGCGCCTTCTTACCCACACCGGTTTCGGGCAGAGGCTCGCCGCTGTTCAAATCAACGGTGTTGGAGGGAACAAAGGAAAGACCAACTCCGTCCGTGCCCCAGCGAATAACCTTGGTGAGAACGGAAATGAAATCATCGGGATCGTCGCCGTCTGTATTCGTCCGCTGCAGCGTCATCAGGATCATCGTCCCCGGGAACCATCGTTCATCGGTCAACAAATACAAGCCGTGGGTGCTGATATCCGCGATGTGAAAAGCCTGAGGAGCGCCGCCGGTCCAGTAGTAAGCGACCAGGCCTGGCAAGGGATGGCGCTTGGAGCCACGGCGGTCGGTTGAGAGCCAGCGGAGAAACCGGATGAACCATGACGCGTTCTGAACCGCATCCGCCTCGGCCCCATCTTTTTCCGAGAGACGCTGTTGAGCGGCCCGCAGTTCCGCAGCCTGATCCAGCTCTGAAGATATTTCTACCACAGCCGCTGGCGCGGATTTTGCTCCGGACGGTGCCGGTTGCTACCGCATTAAATCCCGTTCCATTGGATGACCGAGCAAGGCGTTCCTCCATTTCATCCGCGACGCAGATGAGCAGCGTATCGCCAGGCTGTGTTTGGGTTGAGAAAATCGTATGCCCGGCAAGCACCAGGGCGCTTGCCGGCTGCTCACGCGTCGGCTCGATTGCATGGTTCGGAAAAGATTCTATTGCCTGAATGACCCGGTTGCTCTTCGTCAAGGTAAATCAAATCGACGGGAGTGAGGCCTTTTGTGGCAGGTACTCCTCGAAAGGGTGTCAACCACAGCCCCGCATCGGCTTTGATGGAGAAGCTCTCCATAAGAACTTTCAGCTGCTTGGCCGCGGTGTCCGCAACGGAAACGCCCAAGGCTCAGAAAGCTCTCGCGGGTTTGGTTGTACACACAGTATTTACGGGTTTCCATGATCTGCGCCTCTTCAGAAAGCTGCCCGGACGAAGGTTGGAGCGAATGGAATGGATTCGATCCAGTCCTCAGAATTTGCCAGTCAGGTGACGCAGTGAACAATCTGCGTCGGTGTCACCCCGATGAGATCCGCTCAATAGACAAACAGCATTCGATCGCACGAAGAGGAAAACAGGTTGAAGTCTATCATCAAAACCCAGCGGCGCAGACGAAACAAAACTGGCGTCACCGCCGTACAACGGTGCTTTGCGAGGTAATGGCGCCGGATGGAAACGCGGAGAATGTGCGCCCGCGTATTCCACCCGGCACCCTTGAAGCAGACCTGGTTACTTAACCCGTGTGCGACGGCGCTGAATCAGGATGACCAGCACGATAACAAAAAGCACCCCGGAAACAACCCGGATAATCGTGGTACTGTCCATATCGATTCTCTCCCTTCATGAGTTGGTTGAAGAACTAATTGCCGAAAAACTGTTTGAATGAATCCGCCATGACCAGCACGGCCGGACCCAGCACGACCAAAAACAACGACGGGAAAATAAACAATACCAGCGGGAAAAGAAGCTTGACTGAAAGCTTTGGCCGCCTTCTCCTCGATTTCCTGAACTCGTTTTGTTCTCAACGTATCAGAATGGACGCGAAGCGTCTTGCCAATACTCGTTCCAAACTGCTCAGCCTGGACCAGCATGGAAACCAGGTTCCGAATCACGTCGACATCTGTGCGATCGGCAAAGTGCTTCCACGCGTCAGAGCGGGCGCGTCCCGCGCGCTGCTCGAGTGCGACGATGCCCAGCTCGTCGCTCAGAGCCGGTTGCGCCTTCACCAACTCCTGTGCGGTGCGTGCTGTTGCCTGATCCAGACTCAGTCCGGCTTCGACGCAGATGACGAGCAGATCCAGAACGTCCGGAAGCCCCTTCTTCATCTCGGACTGGCGATTGGAAATCTTTCGTCCCAGCCAGAAATCGGGCGCCAGGAAGCCGATGCCGCCTGCCAGCGCAAATATGAAGAGCGGCGCCAGGTGATATGCGCCCGTAAGCCATGCAAGCAGACAGAGCGCCACCGGCGTCATTACCTTCGCGCCGTAAAACATCTTGACCGAGTTCTCGCCACGCATGCCTGCGCGGACTAATCTCTGCTGGACGACGCCAATCTCGGCCTGGCTTCGCGGGAGTATCTTTTCGAATTGTTCGACCACGCCGCCGATCACATGGCGGGTCTCTTCAATGGTTGAGGAGATCGTCTTCTTGTTGGCGCGCGGATAGAGCGCGGACGAAATGCGCTCCTGAATCGTTGTCGCGATAGAAGATCGAGCAGGCCGCGCGCTACCGATGAGGATGAACGCGACAAGGAACGAAATAATTGCAAATGTCATGTTGGCTCCTTAAACGTCCATGTTAACGATCTTGCGAATGATTAGACCGCCGATGACGATCATGCTGCCTGCGGCGTAAAGGAGTTTGATTCCGAGTTCCTTCTTCCACAGATTGCTCATCAGGTCCGGATTGACCATGTACAAGCAAACATCCCAGCACGACGGGAAGAAGGGTCAGAATCCATCCAGTCAAACGCCCCTGCGCGGTATGAGTCAATACTTGCCGCTTCAAACGGAATCTTTCGCGGATCACCTGCGCAGTCTTATCCAGCACTTCGGCCAGGTTGCCGCCGCTTTCGCGCTGGATCAGAATGGCCGTCGCAACGATCTTCACGTCCTGCAGCGGAACACGCGGTAACCAGATTGTCCAGCGCCGACTTCAATTCCAGGCCGTAGTTCATCTCGTCAAAAGTCAACCGGAATTCTCCACCGACCGGCTCGGCGCACTCGCGCGACACCAGGCCCATGGCCGCATTCAAACTGTGGCCGACGCGCAGCGCGCTGACGATCAGATCGATCGCTTCCGGCAGCCCCTGCTCAAACTTGCTCATCCGCCTCTTGCGCTTCTGCGTATGACATAGATAACAGGCCCCATACCCGCCACAAGCCCAATTATCAAACCAAAGAGAATTGCATCCCGTGCGCAGGTAGACCAGGTAAGCCGGCACAACGAAGCAACCAGCGCAGAGCAGGCTCAGGCCGCCCACCGTCCACTTCACATTGGCCTGGTAGAGAAACCGCCGAATCCGCGGCGCAAGCTCAAGTTTGGACAGATAGCGATCGAGCCATGGAATCGAACTCATCAGTTCGTTCTTGCGAACGTCCACGATCAGGTCTGCCATCTCGGGCTTGCCCACTGCGATCGCGGACTCAAGCCGGGTCATGATCGCACGGGTCTGTTCTGTCGCTCCGGTCCCGCTGGCAGCAGCGATCAGAACGACTACCCCGAAAACCCCCAGGAACACGAGTACGACAATCATTCCCATGCTTTACCTCCGCAAATGCTCCTGCTCAGTTCACTTCCGTTACTTTCTCAAACAAGCTAGGCGGCAGGAAGATGCCCGCGGTACGCAGCTGTTCGAGGAACTTGGGACGGATGCGACTGGGCACGAACGCGCCCTGCACTCTGCCGTTTGGTCCGATACCCTTTTTCTGGAACGCGAAGATTTCCTGCATGCTGATGACGTTCTCTTCCATGCCGGTGATCTCGTGAATGCTCACGCATTTGCGGGTGCCGTCGCTCATGCGCGATGCCTGCACCACGATCGTGAGCGCCGAAGCAATCTGCTGCCGAACCGTCTTTTCCGGAAGGTTCAGGTTGGTCATCGCCACCATCGATTCCAGACGGGTCAGCGCATCGCGCGCCGTGTTGGCGTGGACCGTGGTCATCGAACCTTCGTGACCGGTGTTCATGGCCTGGAGCATGTCGAACGCTTCTTCGCCACGGCACTCACCGATGATGATGCGGTCGGGACGCATACGCAGACAGTTGATCAGCAGTTGCCGCTGTCGAATCGCGCCCTGGCCTTCCACGTTCGGCGGCCGCGTTTCCAGGCGCACAATGTTCTCCTGCGCCAGCTGCAGTTCGGCCGCGTCCTCGATCGTGATGAGGCGCTCGTTTTGCGGAATGTACTGCGACAGGATATTGAGGAAGGTCGTTTTGCCGGCGCCCGTGCCGCCCGAGATCAGAATGCTGAGGCGGGCTCGCACCGCGGCCGACAGCACTTCCATCATCTCCGCGGAAATACTCTTCAACTGCACCAGCTGATTCGCCGCCAGCGGTCCGGTGCCGAAGCGGCGGATCGACATCGAAGGCCCGTCGAGCGCCAGCGGCGGAATGATCGCGTTCACACGCGAGCCGTCGGGCAGACGCGCGTCCACCATCGGCGACGACTCGTCCACGCGGCGTCCCACGCGCGAAACGATGCGGTCGATGATCTGCAGCAGGTGCCGGTCGTCGCGGAACGAGGCATCGGCTCGCGTCAGCAGGCCGCCCTTTTCAATGAACACATGGTCCTTGTCATTGACCAGGATGTCGGAGATCTTCTGATCCTTGAGCAGCGGCTCCAGCGGACCGAGACCGAAGACCTCGTCCAGCAGATCGGTCTGGATCTTCTCCTGCTCGTCGAAGCTCAGCGGCACGCGCCGATCGCTGATGATCTCGCTGATAATGCTCGAGACAGCCTGGCGCGCCTGGCTGGAGTTGACGCGCGACAGCTTCTCCAGATCCAGCTTCGAGATCAGCGTACGGTGTACTTCCGCTTTGAAGTTTTCCAGATTCATTGATTCCACGATGCGCCGTCCTTATTACAAATTCCGTCAAATAACGGGGGATTATTTGAAAAGGCTGAAGCCTTTCCGCTTCTCCGGCTTGGGGGGCATCCCGCAAGCCGCTCGTGCCATGTCCTGGAGTACCCTTGCAATGTTCGAATCGTCCAGCGCCAGCGGGACTGCCTCGTTCTGCATCCTGCGGACGTTGTAGTAGTCGCTGGGAATTTTCCAGGCGATCGGTTTGGTTAGCGCCTTCTCGATATGTTCTTCATCCACTCCCATGGAGCTCTTCACATATCGATTCAGCACAATTTCGAGTTTGGGAGTTCCCGCCTTGAAAAATTCCGATATCAGCCGATGCGAATTGCGCAGTTCGGGAATGCCCGCCTGCATCACCAGGTAGGCCGTATCCGCCTGTTCGAACCAGGCCGCGTCTGTCAAATCGAATCGCGAACCGGCGTCGATTACAACATAGGCAAATTCCTGCCGCGCCACCGCTCAGCATCTTGTCGATCGCGTCGTTGCTTGCCTGAACCTGGGGAAACCTGCCCGGAGCCGCCAGCACCGGAAGGCCGGAGCTGTGGGTCGTAAGCAGCTTGGAGAAAAAATTCGTATCCATGCGGTCCGCGTTCTGCAGCGCGTCAGCCGTTGAGAACTGCGTGGTCAGTCCGAGGCTGAGCGCAGCGTCGCCCAGAGGCAGATCAAGGTCGATCAGCACCGCGCTCTGCTGGCACTCCTGCACCAGGGCCACGGCAAAGTTGCAGGCCACCGTGGTGACGCCGGACCCGCCCTTTCCGCCCAGAAAGACCAGGATTTTCCCGCCCGTCTCGCTTGGCGGATTTACCCCCCTGCCGGCGCGCAGAGGCTCGGACCAATGCGTCGGAAAGTGCTCCGGGGTCAATAGGATCCGATAGAAACTCGCGAGCCCCCGACCGCATCGAGCGAACCATCAGATTCGGATCGACCCGCGACGTATAAACCATCACCGTGGTCGAGCTGCTCGCAGCAACAAACTCTACCAGTTCCAGTGCATATTCGACGTCAGATTCGAGATCGATGATGACCGCATCAAACGCCTTCTCGCCCAGCATTCTGGGCATTTCCTTCAGAGTCGGGGGATAAGAAGAGTATTCCCGCACAATGGCGGCATGCGAGTTGTTCAATGCACTCGCAATTGTCCTCCTGCGCTGCTCACTGGGGCAGATCAGCGCGATGGACAGTATATTGCCGCCCAGGGGATCAGAGTCGTGCGTGTTATCAGTCACAGAATCAAAGCTCCCAAGTTCTTTCGCCAGAGTCAGAGTCACCGGGTTCGGGGCATTGTCAGCATACTCTAGTCGTTTTTCAAGCTCCTTCTCAACGAGAAAAGAAGGAAATGAGAGTACCAATTGCAATTGCCGGAGCATAAGGCATCTTTCGTGCCTTTGGATTGGAAAGCTGAAGTTCGGCGGGCGCGTGCAATCCCGCGCTTCTTCCAGCCAAATAAGCAAGTCCCCTGCCCCTGTAAACATCTCTCCCAGAAAGCCCCCGACGACTGCCCAGACAAGAGCCATAACTCCGCCCACGACTGCGATGAAGACCAATGCGAAAACCAGTTGTTCCACCAGATCCAGGCCCCGATCGCGGCACAAAGCTTTACATCCCCCATCCCCATGCCGCCCATCATTGCCATTAATCCATAGATCAGGCCGCCGAGAAGCATCCCACCAGGCTTTCTCCCAGACCATGCCACCCTGCAACCCACGTCGAAACCACGAGTCCCGCCAACAAAAACGGAAAAACCAGCCAGTTTGGAATCCGCCGGCTGCGAATGTCAGTAATCGTCGCCACAACAAGTACTGCAAGCGTCGGCCACCAGGCATAGGGGTGTTGCAAATGCTGCAAACTTCTTCCTCCTCGCTCCCGTCCAGGTGGCGGTCCGCTAACGAGCAATTCTGCCCCCATTTTTCGCGCATGTCAACTCTCGCTGAATTCAACGCGTTACGTTGGGGGTATCGAGGCAAGTGTACACGGAAGTACACCTTGGTAGTACCCCTGTGCACTAAAGGGTATACACCGGAGTAATGCCCGTCCTGCCATACATATGATTGAAAATCCTGGTTGATCCCATTCTTTCACCTCCGCCTTTCATCCGCATGATTCGGAATCGCCTGCGATCGACAAATGCGGATCGATTCCAGCCCATTTCTGGATGCGTTCCATGCCCACTTTTTCAGGTGGAATATTGAGCCCTCATCTTCCATCTCCTGTTTGCTTTCTGCATTCGAACTTCTCCCGGCTCCCGCCGGTTTGGCTCCGCGGCGTTGTATCCTTCTTCTAATGTTCAGGCGACTCGCTCTTCTTCTTCTGATCCTTGCAGTCGGAGTGTCGCCTGCTCTCATTCGCGCTCAGGCCGATCCCCAATCGACGCCGCAGCCTGTCACAGGCGCGCCGAAAGCCGCGCCGACCACCCCATCCAGGCCAGCCTCGTCCCTCCATGGCTCGCCATCGAACTTCCGCCGACCCAGCGCAGACATCCGCAGGCCCCCAGACACCTCAGATTGTTGTCACTCCCGCGCCCGCGCTGCCAGCCCCCTGGACCTGGCACGATCAAGTGCTCTGGGGCGCACTCCTGATTCTCGTCATCCTGGGCTACATCGGAGTCCTTCTGGCTCTGCGGATCCTCAAGAACATGCAGCGCCAGACCGAATTCGGCGTCTCCGCCGCGCAGGCTGCCTTGCAATGCGCGAATGCCGCGCTCGAAAGCTCCCAGGCAATCGTCGACTCCGGCCGCCCCTGGATCGTCATCACCGTCGAGCCCTTCCTGACCGTGGAACACGGCTTCAAGGTGATGGCCACCAACCGCGGCCGTACCCCAGCCCGCATCCTGGCCAAGGCCGACTGCGTGAAGATCGCGCCGGATGAAACCAAACTGCCTGCCACACCCGACTATGACAGCGGAAAATCGGCCACGCCGTTTGAGCCCATCATTCTGCTTCCGGGCGAATCCGCCGGAATTCGCCCCTTTCGCCGCGCCGACGTACGGTCTTATTGCGCCTCCGATGAACAATTCAGGCGGCTTGGAGAAGTGGGAGGAGAAAGTCTTTATCTATGGCCGCGTCATCTACCGCGACCTGATTTCTCCGCTGGATCAGCCAAATCATGAAACCGATTGGTGCTGCTGGTACGTATACGGAGACAAAGACGCGCTCGTGATCGCCGGCCCACCGGAATACAACAAGCACAACTAGCGCCTGTTTGGCTGAACCAAAGTGCCGCTGCAATCCGTAAGGCATGCGAAGTACCGACGAAACAGCGTTGGCTGCACTTCGGCTGGACCCTCCCAGGTTCCCGTCAAAAGCTCCAGGAGTATGAATGCCGGTCGTTGAACTCGCAGGAGTAACCAAAGCCTACGAGAGCAAGGTTGCGGTCCGCGATCTGAGCCTCTCCATTGATGCGGGCCAGATGTTCGGGCTGCTGGGCCCGAACGGCGCCGGCAAAACCAGTTCCATTCGCATGATGATGGGCATCACCCTGCCCGACTCCGGCACCATCAACCTCTTCGGCAAGCCCTTCGAGCGCACGAGCCTGGAACGCGTCGGCTACCTCCCTGAAGAGCGGGGCCTCTACAAGAAGATGAAGGTGCTCGAGCAGCTTGTCTTCTTCGGCGAACTGCATGGGCTCGCCGCCGCCGAAGCACGCAAGCGCGCGACCGACTGGGCGAAACGGCTGGACATCGACGAAGCCCTTCCCAAAAAGACCGAGGAGCTGTCCAAGGGCATGCAGCAGAAGATCCAGTTCATCGGATCATTGCTCCACGATCCCGGACTGATCGTGATGGATGAGCCCTTCAGCGGCCTCGATCCGGTAAACGCCAAGCTGCTCGAGCAGACCCTGCTGCGAACTCAAAGACGAAGGCAAGGCCATCGTCTTCTCCACCCATCGCATGGACCAGGTGGAGAAGCTCTGCGACTCCATCTGCCTTATCAATAAGGGTGAGGCGGTGCTTGCGGGCCGCGTGCGCGAAATCAAGTCCCGCTACGAGCGCAATCACATCATCGTCGAGTTCGAGGGCAGCGCCGACTTCCTCAACAGCTCCGAGATCGCCGAAGCCAAGAACTTCTCCGGACACGCCGAGATCCGGCTCAAAGAACACGGCGACGCGCAGAAACTGTTGCGCGAAGCCTCAGCCGGAGCACGAATCTATCGCTTCGAGATGGTCGAGCCTTCGCTCGAAGAAATCTTCATTCAGACGGTTGGAGGCAAGGTCGATGCGTAATATCTGGCTGGTTGCAAGGCGCGAATACCTGGAGCAGGTGCGCGGGCGCGCCTTCAAAATGACGACCTTCGGCGTGCCTGCCATCTTTGCCGCTGCTCATCGGCGTTGGCTATCTCTCCAATCCTCGGCCTCGGATCGGGAAGGCATCTGGCCGTCGCTTCGAATGATCCCGATCCTCGCCAGCGAAATCAAGTCGCAGATTGCTGGGAGACAAGGATGCCAAGGCCAGGGTCGATGTGGTCGCTCCCGGCATCCAGCGCCGACCGCGACGACGCTTGTCAACGAAGTTCGAAACAAGAAGCATCGACGGCTTCCTCTGGGTCGATACGCCGCCGGGACAGACCCCCACCGCGACCTATACCTCGCAATCCTCCGGCGATTTCATCACCGGCGGCCGGCTCCACGATGCGGTCAATCATGCCATCCTCGATGCCCGGCTGACCTCAGGCGGAATGCCCCACGATGACGCCGACAAGCTGGTCGATGGCGTGCACATTCAGACCTTCCAGGTGAAGAAAGACGGCAGCGTCGTGAAGAGCAATGCCGCAGCCTCGTTCTGGAAGGGCTACGTCATGGCCATCCTGCTGTCGATGACGACCATGATCTACGGCATGAACGTCGCCCGCTCCATCATCCAGGAAAAGACCTCGCGCATCTTCGAAGTCATGCTGGCCATCGCCAAGCCCACCGACATGCTGGCGGGCAAACTGATCGGCGTGGGCGCCGTAGGCCTGACGCAGATCGGGATCTGGCTGGTTGCCGGGCGCAATCCTTCTCGGCACTCCCTATTGCCGCTGCCGTGCTGTCGGGCGACTACGCGGTGCATGTCTCCGTCACCGAGGCGGTGCTCTTCCCCGTCTATTTCGTGCTGGGATACCTGCTTTACAGTTCGCTGTTTGCGGGCCTCGCCGCCACCTGCGAAACCGAGCAGGAACTGCAGATGTACATGCCGCTGGCGGCAGCGCCCACCTGGCTGAGCTTCTCGCTGATCCTGCTGGTCATGAACGATTCGAACTCGTTCTGGGCGGTTGCGGCGTCTCTCTTCCCGCCCACGGCGCCGGTCATCATGTTCCTGCGCATGGCCTCGCAGATTCCGCCGGCGTGGCAATTTGCAGTCTCCATCGCACTGCTGCTGCTCAGCATCTGGGTGGTGCTCTGGATCTCCGCGAAGCTCTACCGCGTCGGCATTCTGATGTACGGCAAGCGCGCCACGCTGCCGGAGCTGGTGCGCTGGCTGCGTATACTAAGCTGGACTGGCGCGTCACGAACCGACTCCACTGTTGCCAATAGAATCATGAAGTGACCGCCGAAACAGCCCCAGATTCACACTGGGCCAGCGGATTGTGCTGGCGGTTGTGCCGCGCATCGTGTGGGCGCTGCTGTGGGTCGTCGGGCGGACCTGGCGCTTTGAAGTGATTGCGGAAGACGGCGTAACCCCGGTTGTCTTCGGCCAGAAGGCCGGGACCCGAAATCTACTGCTTCTGGCATCAGTGCGTGCTGCCCTGCACCATGTACTTCCGCCGCTCCGGCGCGGTGATCCTCATCAGCCGGAGCTTCGACGGCGAACTGATTACCCGCATTCTGCAGGATGTTTGGCTTCGACGCGGTGCGCGGGTCGAGTTCGCGCGGCGCGCGCGAGGGGCTGCTGGGCCTGAACAACGTGATCGAAACCGGACGCACGGCAATCTTCACCGCGGACGGGCCGCGCGGGCCCAATCTATCGAAACCAAGATGGGACCGATCAAGCTGGCGCAGACAACGGGCGCGCCGATCGGAGCATTCCATCTGCAGCCGGAGCGCGCCTGGACCATGAATTCATGGGATCGCTTTCTCGTTCCCAAGCCATTTACGCGCATCGTTGTGAGTTGGGCGCAATGGACACGCGTGCCCGCCGATACGCCGGCCTGAAGAATTCGAGGCCAAGCGCCAGGAACTGAACGCCGCCATCGAGCGCGCGCGGCTGCGGGCTCTCGCGCACCTGGGACAACAGCCATCATGACAGATCTGCGGGTCGCCGATTTCGACTTTGATCTTCCCGAGGAATTGATCGCGCAGGAGCCGCCCGCAGAGCGCGGACAGAGCCGCATGCTGGTGATGAATCGCACGACCGGCGAAGTGCGCGACAGCCACTTCAGCGAATTCCCTTCCCTGCTGCGTGACGGCGATCTGCTGGTGCTGAATGACAGCCGCGTGATTCCGGCGCGACTCTATGCGCGGCGAACGCTGCGCCGCGAGAAGGAGAAGCCCACCGGCCGCATTGAAGTCATGCTGACCGAACCCGCGGGCGAAAACCGGTGGCACGCGCTGGTGCGGCCGGGCCGCAAGGTGGCCATCGGCGAGCGCCTGGTGTTCCCGGCGCACTGACGGCGAGATCGTCGCTCGAGGCCGAGGTGCTGGAGCGCGGACAGTTCGGCGATCGGCTGCTCGAGTTTGCGCCGGTCGAGGACTTCTTCGGCGTTCTGGACCGCATCGGCCACATGCCCCTGCCGCCCTACATCCATCGCGACGATGCGGCATGCCGATCGCGAGCGCTACCAGACGGTATTTTCGCGCGAGCGCGGATCGGTCGCCGCGCCGACGGCCGGCCTGCACTTCACGCCGCGAGATGCTGGACCGCATCGCCGCGCGGGGAGTCGAGATTGCGCGCGTCACGCTGCACGTGGGCCTGGGCACCTTTGCGCCGCTTGCGCGTGGAGCGCGTCGACGAAGTCCGCCTCCATCGCGAGCGCTACAGCATTTCCGCTGAGACGGCCGATGCGGTGAACCGCGCGCGCAGCGAAGGACGCCGCATCGTAGCCGTGGGCACAACCGTGGTGCGCACCCTCGAGGCCGCGCGGCGCTGCGCGCCGGATCCGCGCCCTTGACAGCCCACTCCGGCGAAACTGAGATTTTCATCTCGCCGGGATTTGAATTCCGCGTGGTCGGAGCGCTGCTAACCAATTTTCATCTGCCGCAATCGAGCCTGCTGATGCTGGTCAGCGCCTTTGCGGGCGGGAGCGCGTGCTTGGCGGCATATCGGCATGCGGTCGAAAGCGCGCTACCGTTTTTTCAGTTATGGCGACTGCATGTTTCTTGCCTGAGCTGCATCAAAGCTTATACACAATTGGTGCTTACGCACGATTGGCCACTTGATTCCCCCAGATGCAGCTCTATGCGTAAACGCAAAGCTCATCGCATGAAATACGATAGACTTACGCGGGTGTAGTTCGCGTCGTGCCAAACGCAGAACCGGCTGAGTCGACAGCATAGCGCGGCGGAATCTTCTGACTCCCTAACATTGAAGGAAACTGTTCGTCCATGACAGATACAAGAAACACGATCCTCGTCACCGGCGGCGCGGGATTTATTGGCTCGAATTTTGTGCTGCGCTGGATTGAGACGGTCGGCACGCCGATTGTGAATCTCGACCTGCTGACCTATGCCGGCAACCCGGCAAACCTCGCCGCACTCGAAGACGACAAGCGCTACCAGCTCGTGCGCGCCGACATATGCGACGCAGAATCGGTCGCCGCCGCGCTCAAGCAGCATCGTCCTCGCGCCATCGTGCACTTCGCCGCGGAGAGCCACGTCGATCGCTCGATTGTCGATCCCGGCGCATTCATCCACACCAACGTGCAAGGCACCTACACGCTGCTGGAGCAGACGCGGCGCTACTGGTCCGCGCTGGACGATGCGGCGAAGGAGTCACTTCCGCTTCCTGCATGTCTCGACGGATGAGGTTTATGGAACGCTTGGTCCCGAGGATCCCGCATTTTCAGAGACCACGCCTTACGCGCCGAACAGCCCTTACGCGGCATCGAAGGCGTCTTCCGATCATCTGGCGCGCGCCTACTTCCACACCTTCAAGCTTCCGATGCTCACCACCAACTGCTCCAATAACTACGGGCCTTTTCAATTCCCGGAGAAGCTGATTCCCGCTCATGATTCTGAATGCGCTGGAAGGCAAGGCGCTGCCCGTCTACGGCGATGGGCAGAATGTCCGCGACTGGCTGTTCGTCGACGATCACTGCTCCGCCATCCGCACGGTGCTTGGAGCAGCGGCAAGCCGGGCGAGACCTACAACGTGGGCGGCAACAGCGAGCGCAACAATCTGCATGTAGTGAATACCATCTGCGACCTTGTCGACGAGTTGCGGCCCGATGCGGCCATCGGCCCGCGAAGCAAACTGATCAAGTTTGTTGCCGACCGGCCCGGGCACGATCGGCGCTATGCCATCGATGCGCGCAAAATCGCGAGCGAACTGGGCTGGACGCCTTCGGTCGACTTTGAACATGGCCTGCGCAACACCGTCGAGTGGTATCTCAATCACGCATCCTGGATCGAGAATGTGCGCAGCGGCGCCTATCTCACGTGGATCAAGCAGAACTACGAGGAGAGAATCGCGCAATGAAAGGAATCATTCTTGCGGGAGGCTCGGGAACGCGCCTTTATCCCGGTCACGCACGTGGTTTCAAAGCAGCTTTTGCCGGTGTACGACAAGCCGATGATCTACTACCCGCTGAGCACGCTGATGCTCGCGGGACTGCGCGACATCCTCATCATCTCCACGCCCGAGGACACGCATCGGTTTGCTGAGCTGCTCGGCGACGGCAAGCGCTGGGGCATCAACCTGAGCTACGCCGTGCAGCCCAGCCCCGACGGCCTCGCGCAGGCCTTCACCATCGGGCGCGAATTCATCGGCAACGATACATGCTCGCTGATCCTCGGCGACAACATCTTCTACGGACAGTCGTTCTCCCGCGACCTGCAGCGAGCGGCGACAGTTGAAGAGCGGCGCAATGGTTTTCGCGTATCCGGTGCACGATCCCGAGCGCTACGGTGTGGTTGAGTTCGATGGCGCAGGCAAGGCCATCAGCATTGAAGAGAAGCCCAAACAGCCAAAGTCGCGCTATGCCGTCACTGGCCTCTATTTCTACGACAACGACGTTGTGAAGCTGGCGGCATCGCTCAAGCCCTCGGCGCGCGGCGAACTGGAAATCACCGATCTGAACCGACTCTATCTCGAAGCCGGCAAGCTTAAAGTGCAGGTGATGAGCCGCGGCATGGCGTGGCTCGATACCGGCACGCACGATTCGCTGTTCGAAGCCGGACTCTACATCCAGACCATCGAACGCCGGCAGGGATTGATGATTGCCTGCCCGGAAGAGATCGCCTATCACTTCGGATACATCACGGCCGACCAGCTTGAAGAGCTTGCCAAGCCCGTAGCAAAGAGCGGATACGGACAATATCTTCTTGCGCTGCGCAACGAGCGGCAGATTCCCGCAGGAACCAGCGAGTTATGAATATTGAAGAGACTTCCCTGCCCGGCGTGCTGCTGATTACGCCAAAGATTTACAGCGACAATCGCGGCGCCTTCTGGGAAACCTGGAATCACAAGCGCTTTCGAGTCTGCAGGCTTGCCCTGCACCTGGGTACAGGACAATTTTTCCGTCTCGAAGAAGAACGTTGTCCGCGGCATTCACTATCAAACCATCAATCCGCAGGGAAAACTGGTGCGCGCAACACACGGCGCAGTGCTCGATGTTGCGGTCGATCTGCGGCGCAAGTTCGCCCTGTTTCGGCGAACATGTCGCGGTTGAGCTGAGCGGAGAGAACGGCCGGATGCTCTGGATCCCCGAAGGATTCGGACACGCGTTTCTGGTGCTGAGCGAAGTAGCCGGCTTCGCCTACAAGGTCACCGATTCCTACAACCCCAAGGGCGAGCGCACCATTGTGTGGAATGATCCGGACCTCGCGATTGCATGGCCGGTCGTCCCGGAGGAAGCGATCGTCTCTGACAAGGATGCGAAGGGCGCAACGCTGGCGATCGCGGAGGTATTCGCTTGAGCATCTGGCCGCGAGTGCTGGTAACCGGCGCGGATGGACAGGTGGGTCGTGCACTGCTCGAAACCTTTGCCGGATCAGCAGAGGTGATTCCATTGCAACCGCAATTCACTCGATCTCGCGAACGCCGACCAGATTCGCGACAAGGTGCGCGAGATTGCTCCGGACATCATCGTCAACGCCGGCGCCTACACGGCAGTCGATCGCGCCGAGAGCGAACGCGAACTCGCCTTCGCGATTAACGGACGCGCCCCCGGCATACTGGCCGAAGAGGCTCAGCGCGCCAGTTCCCTGCTGATTCACTATTCCACCGATTACGTTTTCAACGGCTCAAAAACAGGGCCGTGGGTCGAAGACGACGCAACCGATCCGCTCAGTGTCTACGGAGCCAGCAAGCTTGCCGGCGAAGAAGCGATTCGCAACGTGGGCGGCCGGTACCTGATTTTCCGCACCAGTTGGGTCTATGCGCCGGAGGGCAAGAACTTCGTGCTCACCATGCTGCGGCTCGGCCGCGAGCGCGATTCCCTCAACGTGGTCGATGACCAGATGGGCGCGCCCACAACGGCCGCCGAACTGGCGCGTGCAACGCATGCGATTGCCACAGGCATTGTTGAAGGGAAATTCGGCGCGGCCGATCGAGCTGGGCCGGCACCTACCACATGACGTGCTCCGGCAGCGTCTCGTGGTGCGGTTTTGCACGCGCGATCTTCGAGCGTGCGCCAGCGCTTCTCGACGGCAAGAACGCCCAAGGTGAACCCGATCGCGACCAGCGACTATCCGACGCCTGCAAAGCGTCCGCACAATTCCGTTCTCTCGAATGAGAAGCTGAATCGCATCTTCGGCGTGCGGCTCGCACCATGGCAGTCGGCGCTGGATGAAGTTCTGGCGACGATCTCCGCACAGCCAACTAGATGCCTGATCCCAACACTGCAGTCCTCGGCATTCTGCTTTCTCCCGAACTCGGCCCACAGTACCACCGTGTATTCATCCCCTTGCCGTTCTGCTTCCCCGCCCGATTGCCGAACAGGTAACGTAGAGCAATGGACTCCACCTCTGCCACCGAGAGCCCCGCGCATCCCGCAACTGCACCCAGCGACAACAGCCGGCCAGGTGAAGCGCGCTCTTCAACCGCATCTTTACCAGGCACCTGATGAACATCGCCATCCTCATGGCGCTTCCCGTGATTTTTACGGTGTCTTTGAACCCCGCGCGCGAGTCGATGCGCGACCCTGACATCTGGTGGCACCTGGCGGATGCGCGTCAGCTGACCTCGACCCATCACTTCATCCGCACCGAGCCCAACTCGTTCACCGTCGGAGGACAACCGTGGGTGAATCCGGAGTGGCTCGCCGAACTTCCCTACTGGTTCAGCTACCAGGCACTGCATCTGCGCGGAATCTACCTGGCCGAGTGGATCATCATCTCTGCCAACCTCGTCTTTCTCTATTGGCGCGGATATCGCCAGTCGGGTCATGCGGGCGCGGCATGGTGGGCAGCTGCTCTCGCGTTTCTGCTCATCTCGGTAAACTCCGGCCCTCGAACCATCTCTATCGCTTATCTCGCCATGTCGTCGGAGCTGGCGATCCTTGATGCTCACCGACGCGGAAACAGCCGGGCGCTCTGGCTGCTACCACCGCTTTTCTGTGTCTGGGTGAATCTGCACGGAAGCTGGCTCATCGGCCTGGCGCTGTTCATGCTTTATATCCTCTCCGGAGCGTTTGATTTCAAGAAGGGCGCCTTTGAGCAAGAGGCGTTTTCACCCGCCGCAACGTAATCGCCTGCTGGCCGTCTTAGGGCTCTGCCTCGTTGCGCTCTTCGTGAATCCTTACGGCTGGCGGCTCGTCTGGAACCCCATCGACATGATGGCGAACCAGAAGCTGAACATCGCCAACGTAATGGAATGGAAGCCGTTGGATCTCAGCACAGTTGCTGGCTTCTCGGCTTTTGGCGCCATGTGCCTCATGGTGGTGGCCAACGCACTCAAAGGGCGCAAATGGTACGTATTCGAATTGGCGGTCGTCTTCTTTGCCTGGTATGCGGCGCTCGATCACATGCGCTTTGCATTCATGGCCGCGGTTCTCACCAGCCCAATCCTCGCGGTCGACATTCGGCGTGGCTTCAATCTCGAGTCCGACGAGAAGACGATTCCAGCAGCTAACGCCTTCATGGTGACGGCTGCCGCGCTGGTGATCTTGTTTATCTTCCCGAGCGAGAAGAACCTGAAAGAGAAGCTCGGCACATTCTTCCCTATGCAATCGCTCGAGCAGATTCAGCCCTCGTGGCGGACCTTCGACGCAGACACCGTCGGCGGGATGATGGCCTTTCTATCCAAGCCGGACTTTATCGACTCCCGCTTCGACATTTTTGAGCACCAGGGCGTGCTAGCGGATTATCTGAAGACCATGTACCTCATCTCGCCGCTGGAGGTCTTTGATAAATACCACATTGACCACGTCCTGGTGACCGACACGATGCCTGTGGCCTATCTGCTGAAACATACTGCCCGGATGGACGATCGTGAAGAGCGAGAAGACGGGGGACGACATCTATGTGACCTTCGCCCGCAGCCCTGGGGCCCCGGCTGGATCAACAACAGCCGACGCCCTTCAGCCAACACACAGATAACGGATATGTTTTTGTGCATCCAAATTCAGAACGAGCACGACAGGCGAGAATGCCGTTCTGGACCCCTTTTCGATCGTTGATCGCTCGTCATGGTCTCTCGTAACCCCTCATGTTTCAGTGCGATACAGCCGGGAGTCTTTCCCGCCAGACCTGTCCCATCTGGCGGTTGAGATGGAGACTGCGGCTTCAATCGCTGCATGTGACTAGCGTCACAGGTCGCGGCCCAAATCCATGGAATCATGGTCCCGATAGGTTCATTTGTGATCGCCACGCCCACACATACCATTCTGGAGTGCCTCAGTGAATTTTGACTCTTCCTCATTCATTGCCGAAAAGGAACTCCTTGAAGCTCTGGAGAAGCGCTCCTCAACGATCGCGTGCACAGAGTCGCGCCGCCTGTTCGCTCAGGGAGGCAAGCCTGCGGGCCTGTATATTCTGCGGAAGGGCAGCGCCACCTTGGCAATGGAATCGCCCACCGGGGGAAGCCTGATGTCCATTACGCTTCATCCGGGGTCGCTGCTGGGTCTTCCGGCTCTCATCGGAAACGAGCCCTACACGCTGACCGCCACTGCCGAGAAAGACGCCGAGTTGGGGTTTGTCACCCGCGAAGACTTCAACAGCCTCATGCTCAGTGATCCGTCGCTTGCCGTCAGGGTGTTGCGCGTTCTGGCCGCGGAAGTCCGTACGGCTCGACACGCAATCTCGGAATTCTAGAAAACCAGCCTGCTTTGAGGTACAGAAGGTGTGATGGCGACGTGGTATGCGCCGGCCCCGGATGCGTTAGCATCCTGAATGTGCCCGGCCTCGACAGTCCAGTCAAGTTTGTGCGCGGCGTTGGTCCGCATGTATCGGAGATGCTCGCCGCCAAAGGCATCCAGACTGCCGAGGATCTGCTCTACCATCTTCCCTTTCGCTACGAAGACCGCCAGAATCCGCGCAGCCTCGACGAACTGAAGCCCGGCGAAACAGCCAGCGTGATCGCGGAGGTGCGCGGCGCCGCATCTGTTGCGCACCCGCCGCATGCCGCTCTTCGAACTCACCGTGGGCCAGGGCCGGCATGCGCTCAAGTGCATCTGGTTTCATGCCACCTATCTCGAAGGCAAGTTCCATGCCGGGCAGACCGTGGCTCTCTACGGCAAGATCGAGCCTTCACGCTCCACCAGCAACTTCAAGATGATCCAGCCGCAGTTCGAGATCCTGCCCGACTCGAGCGACGATGCCGAGACACGCTTGCTCGAAGTCGGCCGCATCACGCCGGTGTATGAGTCGCTGGGCGGCGCGCGCCTGGCTTCCCGCTGGCAGCGCAAGGTGATCTTCAACCTGCTCGAAAGCATGTCGCGGCAATGTGCCGGAATGCCTGCCAGCCACCATGCTCGCGCGGCTCGATCTGCCGAACCGCGAAGCCGCGCTGCGCGAAGTGCACTTCCCGCCGGAAGGCACTTCGCTCATCGCAGCTGCAGTCCTGGGCGACGCCGGCGCACCGCCGCCTCATCTTCGAGGAGTTGTTTTTCCTCGAGTTGGGCCTGGAGCTGAAGCGCCGCCGCATGCGCGAGCGCGCCGGGATCGCCTTCGAGACCAACGACAAAGTCCGCGAGGCCATCCGCGAGGTGCTGCCCTTTCATCCCACCGCGGCGCAAAAGCGCACCCTCGGCGAAATCGTCACCGACATGCGCGCACCCAGCCCCATGCGGCGTCTGCTGCAAGGCGATGTGGGATCGGGCAAAACCATCGTGGCCCTGCAGGCCATGCTGGTCGCCATCGAGAACGGCTACCAGGCCGCGCTGATGGCGCCCACCGAGATTCTCGCCACGCAACATTTTCTCGCCGCGCGCAAGCTGCTCGAGCGCTCCTCGCGCAAGTATCGCATCGTGCTCCTTACCGGTTCGCTCGATGACGACCGCAAGCGCACCAATCGCGGCCTGATCAATCGCGGCGAGGCGCAACTGGTGATCGGCACGCACGCCCTGATCGAAGAAAAAGTCGAGTTCGATCGCCTCGGCCTGGTTGTCGTCGACGAGCAGCACCGCTTCGGCGTGCTGCAGCGCTTCAAGCTGATGAAGAAGCCGAATCAGCCCGAGCCCGACGTGCTGGTCATGACGGCAACCCCGATTCCGCGCACGCTGGCGCTTTCGCTTTACGGCGATCTTGATGTCAGCATTCTCGACGAACTGCCGCCCGGACGCACTCCCGATCGTCACGCGCCGCGTGCCCGATGAGCGCTCCGCCGATGTCTGGGATTTCGTGCGCAAGCAGGTGGCGCAAAAGCGGCAGGCATACATCGTCTATCCCGTGATCGAGGGGAGCAGCGACGACCAGCCGGAGCTGGACTTCTCGCACGACGAGCCTGACGCGGCGGTCTCAGAGACCCGCAACTCAGGCCGGCAAAAACCGTTCGCAAAGGCAAAACCGCCGATCTCTTCCCGGGCATCTCCGGCCAAAAACCCGCTCCAAAAAGCAAAGGAGCGGAGCTCAAGTCCGCCGTGGCCATGCATGAAAAGCTGCGCACCGGCCCGCTTGCCGGACTGCGTGTCGGCCTGCTGCACGGCCGGCTCGACGCGGACGACAAGGAAGTCATCATGCGCCGTTTCCAGCGCGGCGAAATCGACGTGCTGGTGGCGACAACGGTTATCGAAGTCGGCGTGGACGTTCCCAACGCCACGGTAATGGTCGTCGAGCACGCCGAACGCTTCGGCCTCGCGCAGTTGCACCAGCTTCGCGGCCGCGTAGGCCGTGGCGCGGCCAAAAGCTACTGCATCCTCATCACCGGACCACGCGTCTCCGAACAGGCTGAAGAGCGCCTGAACGCCATGGTCCGCACGCAGGATGGCTTCGAACTGGCGGAACTTGACCTTTCCATGCGCGGCCCCGGCGAATTCTTCGGCACGCGTCAGGCCGGCTTGCCCGACTTTCGCGTCGCCAACCTGGTGCGCGACCGCGCATTGCTGGAACTGGCCAAGCTGGAGGCCGAGCGATTCGCCACAGTCAAACCAGGGCGAAGGCACCGAAGCCGAACGGGCCCGCGTTTGGGCACGACTGAGAGAAGCCTGGCAGCGCCGCTATGGACTGGTCGAAGCCGGTTAGCCCTAGTGCGGCGGCAAGAGTGACATCGTCCCCGGCCTCGGAGATCGGAGACGTCTGGACTTCCAGATCGATGCTCACAATCTCTTCGCTGCATTCCTTCCGGACCATCCGCGTGCATTGGCACAGTTCCGTAAAGCGGATATGCGCGCCCTGGCTGAGTTCCAGTCCCGCGGCAATCAGAATGCTGTAAATCTCCAGGCAGGACCGCCGCTCGAATTCAAACAGGATATCGATCAGGCCCGTGTCGCTTGCACTGCGGCTCAGAACCCAGCCCCCGCAGCCAAGGATCGCGCCGGTGACAGACTTCACCGCCCGGCTCGGCTCGTCCCTCGAAATCGCCCTCATCTGCAAAGCCCATGGAATCACACCCGGCTGGAGTGCGTCGCGGAAGGTTGAGGCCTGTCTCATTCCGGTTTATCGGCCGGCAGGGAGGAAGGATCAAGCTGTTCGGGAGTAGGGCAGCAGCCATGCCGGGATCCGCAAAACCATATCCCGGTTCCCGATTGCGCCGCCGTCTGGGCGAACCCCTTCGCCGCCGGATGTTAGGTTGGTACACAGCATGATTGTCGGCAGCGGCATTGACCTGGTTGAAATTGCGCGCATCCAGCAATCGCTGGAGCGTTTTGGGCAGCGGTTTCTCAATCGCGTATTCACGCCCGCCGAGCAGGCCTACTGCATGCGCAAACGCAATGCTGCCGAAAGCCTGGCCGCGCGGTTTGCCGCCAAGGAAGCCGCCGCCAAGGCCCTCGGCACCGGAATCAGCCGCGGCGTGAACTGGCTGGAGATCGAGGTGGTGCGGGAACCCGGCGGCCGCCCCAACCTGCGCTTCCACGGCCGGGCCGCCGAGATTGCCGCGCACCTCGGCGTCGCCCACGCTGCTCTTTCCATTACGCACACCGCGAGCCTCTCCATGGCCAATGTGATTGCTGGAAAATCAGGCTAGCCCGTCAGTAAGCTAAACATCTTACCGCAGAGAGTGTTTGTTGCCAGGGTTGCTCGATCCAAATGCGAACCGGTTGTGACCTGCTTCTCGCGGGCTAAAATGCTCGGTAACCCCTGCCCTTTCTGCTATTCTCAAGGCGATGAGGCAGGCAGGTCGGGCCAACTTCATCGAGGGGAAAGACGTGCCAAGCCGCAAAGAGATTCAGTGGTCCCAGCTGAGAGTTGGCGCATTGGTCCTGGCGGCCATGGCAGTCCTGGTGCTCGTCATTCTCCTCATGTCTTCGTCCGAGGGCGGCCTGTTCGCCCAGAAGCTCATCCTTCGCACGTATTTCAATAATGCCGGCGGACTGAAAGCCGGCGCCCCGGTCACGCTCGAGGGCGTCACCATCGGGAACATAACCAAGATTCGTGTCGTTCCCGAGCGCAGCCCCAAGCCCGTTGAAGTCACCATGCGGGTGGGCGGCAAGTACATTCAGGATCTGCACGTTGACTCGACCACCTCGATTGCCCAGGCTGGCGTCCTGGGCGACAGCTACGTCGACATCACCTCCGCCCACGCCAAGGGACCGCAGCCGGCAAACAATACCGAACTCGCCTCGATCGAAGCATCCAGCCTGCAGGGCGTTATCAGCGCCAGCCAGGCCTCCATCGAAGAAGTTACCAAGCTGATGCGCAACGCCAACAAGCTGGTGGACACGCTGAACTCGAGACACGGGACCCTCGGCGGACTGATCAACGATCCCGGCTTTCTACGCCAAGCTGAATCGGATCGCGGACAATCTCGACAAGTTGACGGCGGCCATCAGCAACGGCCAGGGGACGCTCGGCAAGCTGGTCAATGACGACACGCTCTACACCCATGCCAATTCCGTAATCGACAAGCCTCGACAAGATCACTGCCGGCATCCAGGGCGGTCAGGGCACAGCCGGCAAGCTGATCAAGGACGACACGCTGTACAAGAATCTGAATTCCACCGTCACCAATGCCAACCAGCTTCTGGCCGACGTCAACGCGGGAAAGGGATCGATCGGCAAGCTGGCCAAAGACCCCGAATTTGCGAAAAAGCTGGATGACACCGTCACGCGCCTCGATGACATCCTGACCGGCATCGATGAAGGCAAGGGCACCATCGGACAGCTCATGCAGAACCGCTCGCTCTACGACCACACCGACCAGACCATGGATCAGGCGCAGCAGCTGGTCAAGAGCATCCGCGACGATCCGAAAAAATACCTCGTCATCCGCCTGAAGCTTTTCTAAACTCGCCTGTGACCGATTGTCAGATTTTTCAGGAACTTCTGCCGGGGTCGCCGCGTTTCTATTTGCATCGGAGGTCAGTGTGTTCCCAAAAGCACGAATCTCCGCAGCCGCGCTCTGCCTGCTCTCCCTGGCCATTGCCGTTTCACTTGTTGCGGCACCCCGCCGAGCCTGCACATGCAGCGGTGGAAACCGCACCTGCATACGCCGCGAACGGCGATTTGCTGCCGCCTGAGGGATTATCGCGAATGGATCTATCTGACCTCCGGCATCGACATGAGCTACTCGCCGAAAGCCATGGAGATGCAGGACCACTCGATGTTCGACAACGTGTTCGTGAATCCCGCCGCCTATCGCAGCTTCGTGGCTACGGGAACCTGGCCCGACAAGACCGTCATGGTCCTTGAAGTACGGGGAGCGAAGACCAAAGGATCAATCAACCAGCGCGGCCATTTCCAGGACACGGACATCATGGGATTTGAAGTTCACGTGAAGGATGAGCGCGATTCCCCGGCAAGTGGGCCTTCTTCGATTTTGACTCACCGGACAAGAACGGCACGCTGATTCCCAGGGCGCCCCCTGCTATACCTGCCACGCCGCGCACGCAGCCGTCGACACAACATTCGTCCAGTTCTACCCCACGCTGCTGCCCATCGCCAAAGCAAAAGGCACCCTGCCGCCGCGTTTCTGAAAGACGAATCGGCACCGGGGTCAAAGTGATCTGGTTTAATCTGCTGCGATATGGAACCGCAAAAATCAAAGTGGGTGTACGCAGATTTCAACGGGTTATTCAGTGAATTGCTGTGCTTGAGCCATGAAGACTTTTGCCTCAGATTTTGAAGGAAACAGGATAGAGCTTCGGCCCGGTATGACTCTGACTGCGTATGATCGGGATGCGGATTCGAATGGAAATCGAGACGATCTTTTCGCTTCGGGAACTGTTGAACCCAGCCCCGAATGGCTTTCCTGTCGAGGTTCACGTTGGGTACTCAGAATTGATGAAGAAGGTGTCCGCAACGAATCGGACCTAAAAGGCTGAGTCCTTTCACCCGCCGCGAAATATCCTCCAGAACTCAACAAAGCACTTCAGCCGCACCAGCTGAAAGTAGTCGTGCGCGATCAAGGTAAAACACCGCCGCTCCGGCCCACACCACGTGCAGCGCGTCGCCGCCGAGCTGATCGCTGAAGGGCAGAGGCGCGGCCGACAACACCATCGCGACCACCATCAGCGCTAGGTTCACGATGCCCATCACCATGCCGATCTCAACAGCTCTGACGTGAACGCCTTCCCCAGCCTCGTTGTCATTCCAAGAGCTGAAACCGCAGAGCGCCGTTCCAGCAGCATCAGCACCGGCGCAACAGACACGATCCACCCCAGCAGCGCCCACACTGTGAAGAACGCGAGCGAAAGAAAAATCAGCCAGATGGAGAAACCAATCAGGTCCGGCTCGCTGCCCGCGGGAAAATGTGTTGCCGCCGCCCAGCCGACTGCGCGAAACCAGCCCCAGCACACGCCCCCAAACAACGCCAGCCATGCAGCCTGCAGCACCATCATGGCCAGGGCCGCAGGCGCACTCGAGGTGCCATCCGTTTGAGCGCAAGGTTGCGTCCCAGACTCGAGATCACAATCCATGCACAAGCGGCGATCGGTACGCAGCCAGCGCATTTCGTGCGCCAGCAGCGGCTCATATCTCGCAAGGGCGCGGCTCAACTGCCCCGCCGCGATCCACGGATTCTGAACGTCGATGTTGCCGAGTCCCGCATCCTCTGGCGAAAGCTGAGTAAACACGTGCTGCAGCCGCGACCAGCAAACCAGCAGAAACGGCACGCCGAAGAGCCACCGCCATCCCACTTCGATAGCCACAATCGCAGGGTGCCGTAACATCCAGCCCATCTGATCGACCAGCGTTTGCGTGCCGCGAACCTGTGCCGCTCTGCGGTCTGCGATCACTTCGCCACCCATCACTTTACAACCAGGTTCACTGCACGGCCCGGCACAATGATGATCTTCACCACGTTCTTGCCAGCGATGCGCGCCTTGACTTTTTCTTCCGCCAATGCAGCTGCCTCGATCACCTTCGCATCAGAACCCGCAGGCACGCGAATCACGCTCACGAGCTTGCCGTTGATCTGCACCGGAATCTCGATCTCGTCTTCCCTGGCGAGTCCCGGATCGCTCTTCGGCCACGGCTGACGAAGTACGGCACCCTCGCCGCCAAGTTCTTCCCACAGCTCCGCCGCAAGATAAGGCGCAAACGGGGCCAGCAACAGTACCAGTGTCTCCAGCAGCTCGTGCACTCACCGGCGCAGGAACTTCGCCCGCTGCGAGTTGTGCATCTGCCGCCTGGATCTCGTTCACCAACTCCATGATGGCCGCGACGCATGTGTTGAAGTGCCAGCGCCCTTCAAAGTCCTGCGTGATCTTCGCCGTGGTCTGATGCAGCTTGCGCAACAGTTTCAGCGCTGTGCCGCTCGGTTTCTCCGCTGAGCCATTTCGACCAGATCTCGCAACTGGCGCATATTTTGTCACGATACGCCACACGCGCCCGAGGAAGCGGCTCACGCCTGCCACGCCATCTTCCTGCCAGTCGAGATCGCGATCCGGCGGCGCCGCAAACAGCGCGTACATGCGCGCGGAATCGGCGCCGTAGCGCGCAACCATGTCGTCAGGCGAGACCACGTTGCCCTTCGACTTCGACATCTTCGCGCCGTCCTTGATCACCATTCCCTGCGTGAAGAGGCGCCGCACCGGCTCATCATTCGTGATCATGCCCAGGTCGCGCATCACCTTCGTCCAGAAGCGCGAATAAATCAGATGCAGAATCGCGTGCTCCACCCCGCCGATGTATTGATCGATCTGAAACCAGTACTGCGCGGCAGCGGGATCGAAAGGCGCGGCGGCATTCTTCGCGTCGATGTAGCGGTAAAAGTACCAGCTCGAATCGACGAAGGTATCCATCGTGTCCGTCTCGCGTTTCGCCGGGCCCTTGCACTTCGGACAGGTGACGTTTACGAAATCAGGCACGCGCGCCAGCGGAGAGCCACCCTGTTGGGTGATCTCGATCTGCTCCGGCAGCAGCACCGGCAATTGCTCGTCCGACACAGGAACAATTCCGTCGCGCTCGCAATGAATCATCGGTATCGGCGTGCCCCAGTATCGCTGCCGGCTCACGCCCCAGTCCTTCAAGCGGAAGGTAACGGTCGCGTCTCCAAAGCCCTTGCGGGCAGCAATCTCCTGGAGTTGTTTCTGGGCCTGCGAACAACTCAGCCCATTGAACTCGCCGGAGTTCACAAGTACGCCGTCTTCCGACAAGTACGGCAACTCGGGCTCCTCGGCACTCGGATCTGTAGGTGCAATCACGCGGCGAATCGGAATTGCATACTTCTTCGCAAATTCGAAGTCGCGCGCATCGTGCCCCGGCACGCTCATAATGGCGCCCGTGCCGTAATCGCTCAGCACATAATTCGCTACCCAGATCGGCACCAGCTCGCCGTTGTAGGGATTGATGGCGAATCTGCCGGTGGGAATACCGTGCTTCTCAATCGCGCCGATGTCGCCGCTTTCCCGCGCCTTCTTCTGCTCCTCAAGCAGCTTCGCAACCTGCTCCCGCAAACCAGCGTCTTTCGCAGCCATGGCCGTCACCAGCGTGTGCTCCGGGGCCAGTTGCAAGCTGGTCGCGCCAAAAATCGTGTCCACACGCGTCGTAAACACGCGAATGCGTGTCTCTCCTCTTCCCTGTTGCTTATGCGCAATTCCCTCGTCGATTTCTTCCTGCAGAAAGAAATCAACCTCCGTGCCTTCGCTGCGGCCGATCCAGTTGCGTTGCATGGTACGCACTTTTTCCGGCCAACCATCGAGCTTGTCGAGGCCGTCGAGCAATTCCTGTGCGTACGCGGTAATGCGGAGGAACCACTGCACCAGGTCGCGCTGCTCCACGATCGTGTCTTCGTGCCGCCAGCAACGGCCGTCGATCACCTGCTCGTTGGCGAGCACCGTCGCGCATTCCGGGCACCAGTTCACCTTGCTCTTCTTTCGGTAGGCGAGGCCCTTCTCGTACATGCGCAGGAAGAACCACTGGTTCCACTTGTAGTAGTCGGGCAGGCAGGTCGTAACTTCGGTAGCCCAGTCAAAGCCCATGCCGAGGCGGTCGAACTGGCGCTTCATGGCGGCGATATTGCTCAGCGTCCACTCGCGCGGAGGAGTGTTGTTTTTGAGCGCCGCGTTCTCCGCAGGCAGTCCGAACGCGTCCCACCCCATCGGGTGCATCACGTTGTAGCCGCGCATCCACATATGACGCGCCAGCGCGTCGCCGATGGAGTAGTTCCGCACGTGGCCCATGTGCAACTGCCCGCTCGGATAGGGCAGCATCTCGAGCACGTAGTACTTGGGCTTGCCGCACGAATGAGGCTCAGCCGCGTACATCCCGGGGTCCGCAGCCCAGCGCGCCTGCCATTTTGTCTCAATTGTCGCCGGGTCGTAACGAAGTTCTTTATCTTCCGCCATCACTCTTCAGTGTAAACGGGCGGGCAGGAGCGCCTGCCTTACTGCTGACAGGGAACTTCGTGCATCTCCTCAGTCACGACTTCATAGCCCTCGGGCGGTTGGAAGAGAGAAAGGTCCGGCTCGCCCATCGTCAGGCTCACCGTTTCTCTTGTTCGTTTCCCCGATCTCGGATCGTTGTACACCTCGCGCAGAGCGAACGGCAATCCTGGCGCACGCCATACCTCCCGCGTGGTTACGATTGGCTCGTCATTACCCACCTTGCCGGCCGGGATGACCGTCGTCCAGCGTTCGCCCCGTGCTTCGAGACCCTGGATCGTCGTGATCCCCATATCTTCGTGGTGCTGCTCGTATTCGGTCACCCTACCGACCGATTCGACCAGCGTGCTCTCTCCGCCAACGATCAACCCCTGGCGCATCATCCCGGGCGCTGTGGTCGTGGCACGGCTTCCGTAGTTGATGGTCATATGCCTGGAGTCCGATGCCCAGCAGCCGTACCTCTGATCTGACGGCGGCAGTTTCGTGATCGTTGCTTTTTTGTTATGCGAGTTCCAATTGACGTCGGTGTTGTCAACCGGGTTATCGACATTGCCGATCGTTGTTTCGACACCAGCCGCGGGAGGAGTGCGGGTTGTGACGCACAGATTCCGGTTCTGAGAGTCTCTGGCACAGATCTCCTTAGTCTCGGTTGTGATCGTCGTGCCGTCGGCCAGAGTCTGCACGGTTACCGTCTTGAATTCCGCTGTGTAGGCCGGAATCGGCTTCACGGGATGCGATGGTTGATTCGTCGACTTTGCGATCTGACTGAAGGCGGGGATGGCCAGCACAGTGAAGAGAACTGCCGCTGCCACGCGGCCTGTCTGTCTGCGCATAGAGAAACCTCCGCAGAGAACACCTGGGCCTACATCATAATCCGATTTGACGGAGAGCTTCGTTAAAGGTTTACATCAAAATTAAGCAACCAGGCTCTTCAGAACCTTCACATTCCGCTCTTCGTCGCCTGGCTCATCCACAGGCGTCTCGGCAATGAACGCACAATCCGCAAACCGCGGGTCGTTCAGCAGCCACCGGAACGGCTCCACGCCAATATTCCCTTGCCCGATATGTTCGTGCCGGTCCAGCTTCGACCCGCGGGCTGCCTTGGCATCGTTGCAGTGCCAGACGCGCACGGCATCCACGCCAAACGTGATGTCAGCCTGGGTAATGGTGTCGGCGTAGCCTTCGGCGGTCACCATGTCGTAGCCGGAAACATGCGTGTGGCAGGTGTCCAGGCACACTCCCACCGGCGCGTGCGTCTTCAGCCTCTCTACCAGTTCTGCCACCTGCTCAAAGTTGCCGCCCAGCGAACACTCTGACCCGGCTGTGTTCTCAATGAGGATGCTGAAATCGGTGCCCTGCCAGGGCAGCCCGTCGATCGCACTAGAAATGGACTCCGCAGCCAGTTTCAGCCCTTCATTTCGGGTCATTCCCTTCCAAGAACCAGGGTGCAGCACCAGAAACTCTGCTCCCAGCGTCAGCGCCCGCTCGATCTCTCCGCGAAACGCCGCCACGCTCTTTTCGCGGATATCCGCCGTCTGGCTGCAGACGTTTACCAGGTAGCTGGTGTGGATCACCAGCGGCCCTACGTCGTACTTCGCTCGCAGCAACCGCATCCGCTCGGCTTGCGCGGGATCGACCTTTGGCGAGCGCCACATGCGCGGGCTCGACGAAAAAATCTGAAACGTATTCGCGCCAATCTCTTTCGCGCGCTCTACGGCATTGGAGGCGCCACCCGTTGTTCCCAAGTGAACTCCGATTCTCTTTTTCATGGGTTCAGTGTAAAACGCCTCTTCGGCTTGGGACGCTATGGCTCCTCGTCTTGGATCCACGGAAGCGTTGTGGAGAATTCAACTACCACGAAGTGCTCCCCGAAATCGGCTTCGGGAGGCGGTCGGTATGCATCATCAAATCGGTACTCGAAATCGGGATTGTCGCTCGCCTTGGCCCGATCTCCGGATTGAATCAACTCACCAGCAAGGAACAGCCAGCCCCCGTAATGGCGCCGATCCCCGGCTGGACCACATTCATATACCTCGCCCTCCTTCTTTGGATCGACGCCCAATCGATCGAGTAACTGGAGAAAACTGGGGGGATATACCGAGGAGCGCTGAGAAGCGAAGTTGCGACAGTAAGAACAACCGCAGCGATCCGCGTCCCCGCGCTCGATCGAAGCGTAGGCTCGGACGGTCAACTCTCTGTCGTATCGAACGACCTGATTCCCTATATGCAGTTCGTCCATGTTTTCCAAGCTATTCTCTACGAAAGCACCTTCATCGCGTCCGGATCCCACCGCACCACCTGCTTCCGCTCGATGCTCAAATTGCTCAACAACGCAGCGCCCGCAGCGCGATATCCGAATACCGCATCCTCCACGACCGGCTTGCGCGACCGCACCGATGCAAAGAAATTCCTGAAGTGGTCGTACTGGTCGCTGTACCCGGGCGGCGCGACATATTTTTCGTAACCCACAGGCGTCTGGCCCTCAGGATGCCGGCGCGGATACTTCTTCGCGTAGTCTGCCTCGATCTGGGCCTGCATAGCCTTCGGGAACGTATCGATCGTAAGCCCGGGCTCCTTCTCGCGCGGAACGCGGTTCACAGCGAGCCACGTCCAGCCAATCTCCATCGTCCCTTCGTCGCCCGTGAAGATCAGGCTTTCGCTCTCGTCGCCGCCATCCACAAAATTCACGCGCAGGCTCAGGTTGAAGCCTTCGCGATAATCGAACAGCCCCAGCACCACGTCGTCGGCATCACGGCCATCGTTCCAATATCGAATCGCGCCTGTCGCCATGCCCTGTATCGGCCCATTCGTTCCCGTTACAAAATTCGTGCCGCTGAACAGATGCACAAACAGGTCGCCAGCCACACCGCTGCCATACGCCTTCCACTTGCGCCATTGGAAGAACTGCTCCGCGCTGAACGGAATCTTCGGGGCCGTACCCAGAAACCGCGGCCAGTCGCACGTCTCCCGCGAAGCATCCGGCGGAATCGTGTAGTTCCACGCGCCCATCGACGAGTTGCGATCCCAGTACGCCGTTACCATATTCAGCTTGCCGATGGCGCCCGACGCCAGCACTTCCTTCGCCTTCGCATACAGGATCGAACTCACTCGCTGGCTGCCAATCTGGATAATGCGATTGGTGGCGCGCGCAGTCTCGATCATCTCCGGCCCATCGCTGTAGAGATGGATCATCGGCTTCTCGCAGTACACGTCCTTGCCGGCCTTCATCGCATCAACCGACGCCTGCTTGTGCCAGTGGTCCGGCGTGCCGATGATGACCGCGTCGATATCCTTGCGCGCGAGAATCTCTCTGTAGTCGCGCGTCGTGAAAATGTCGTCGCCCCAGATCTCCTTGCTGCGCGTCAGCCGTCCGTCGTAACAGTCGGCCACCGCCACCAGCTTCACGCCCGGCACCTGCACAGCAGAGCGTGTATCCCCCATGCCCTGCCCGCCCGCGCCGATCAGCGCAATTTGAATATGATCATTCGCCGCAACCGGTCGCGCCGGTTCTTCCTGCGCCACCAGCGTATGAATTCCCTTGCCCGTCTCTGCGCTCAGACGCGCGGCCGCCCGCCAACGACGCGGCCGAAGCCGCTCCAGCAACCTTTAGAAAATTTCGCCGATTCCAGATCTGCAAAGCTCCCCCCGAAGGCGCAAATTCACGCCGCATATAACCATACACGGTCGGAAACGATCGCTCTGTCCTTCCAATGATGATGAGCACTGGGAGGTGTCATCCTGAGCGTAGAGGCCTTGGGGTCCCGCAAACGCCACGCGTTTGTGGGGCAGGCGAGCGAAGGATCTGCTTTTTGCCGCGTATCATTCTTGGCGAAGGCGCGGAGGATCGACAGACCTCCATGGCCTAGTCGTCATCATCCTTCCGCACCTTTGCCCTGCGTTGCGTCAGCATCGCCGGCACCGGCGCAGAGCCCATCGTGTCCTTCCAGAGAATGACATTCAGCTTCTGCGCGTCCGCGCGATCCGCATGCCGGAAGTCCATCTTCATGCTCTCCTCTGCTCCTGTTGCTTTCTTCGGATTCGCAGCATAGATCAGGCCGTTGTCGCGATTCGAAAAATCCGCCGCGTACGGCGCCTGGTCTCCCGGCCCCGTAAACAAAGTCGAGATCAGCGAGCTGAGCGCATCGTTGTTATTCATCGGAGGTAACCCGAGAAGCGTCTCCATCGTGCGGATCACACTCACCGTCGAATAGAACCGGCTGTCCACAACCGGCCCACCATCTTTTCCGTGCGGAGCGTACTTGCTGACGACCAGCGCGGTGCTGCGATGCGCATCCACATGATCCGCACCGGCCTGCGCATCGTCTTCAAGGATGAAGAACGCCGTGTCATCCCAGAAAGGCGAATGCGAAATCGCATCGATGGAGCGGCCCACGGCCAGGTCATTGTCCGATACGCTCGCCTTCGGAGTCGGCTTGAAGGGCACCGTTCCATTCGTGTGATCGTCGGGCAGACGCAACTGGATGAAGTTCGGCATCGTGTCTTTACCGTGCTGCTTGTCGGCTTCCCACTGCTTCAGATGGCGCAAAAATACTTCCACGCGAATCTGATCGGGCACTGCAAGATTGAAGTCCGGCGCCTCCGCTGCAAAATGTCCCACCAACTCCGGTTTCGTCGCGGTATTCGACTCAATCAGCGGAATCGGCCATGGCCACTTGTTCACGCCGCCACCCCACTCGGCGGGCAACTCCTCGCCCGGCGCGATGGCCTTGCGCGGGCACGCCTGCCCCGGCAGCACCGGCCCCTCCTGCGGGTTTGCCGATTTCTTCTGATCGCAGAAGACCGTAGAGATGTATTCGCCGAAGTGGTAATACGTCTTGCCATGCGATGCCAGATTGCCCCACAGATATCCGCTGGCGGGCTCGTTCACATCGGGAATCTTCTGCAACAGCGGCAATCCGTCCGCAACAACACCCTCAAAGTCATACGTGCGCTGCCCACCGCGATACGACTGCTGCCACGTTTTTTCGAGATAGTCCGTGCCGATCGCCGCATTCGACCACACGTGCCCATCGCCTGAAACCTCACCCGAATCATAGAAATTGTCGAGCACTCCAAACTGCAATGCCAGCTTGTGCAGATTCGGCGTCACATCCTGGCCAAACATCGTCAGGCTCTTGTCGCCATTGCCCACCGGCGTTCCGTTCCGTTCCAGATCGCCGAAGATCTGATCGTAGGTGCGATTCTCCTTGATGATGTAGATAACGTGCTTAATGCGATCATGCGAACCGTTTGCAAACGTAATCTTCTCTGCCGCCGCTTTCATCCGGTTCGATTCGAGCACCGCCTGCGTAGACTGGGCGAGATCCTTTTCGATCTCCGCCTCGTTGAGCACCGCGAAAGAACCATAGAGCAGGGTCCCGATGTAGTTGCTCTTCTTCGGCATTCCGTTTTCTACTACCTTCGCATCCGATGGAGGATAGGGATTCGGCCCCGCTCCTTTACCCTTGTCCGTCGCAACAAACAGACGCCCGCCGCCCGAGTCCGACGGCAGGAACGCCATCGATATTGGCATCCACTCTGTAGGCACAAAACCAACCGGTTCAACCATGCCTGTGCGCGAAGTCTTCGCTGTCAGTTTCCGCGTATCGATCACCGCGACCGCATCCGACGCCATGTTGGCGACATAGAGCCTGCTCCCTGATTCATTCAGAGCGACGGCCACGGGCTCCGCACCAAAATAACTTTGCCCCGGCAGCCGCGTGTCGAAGTAACCCTTGACCGCGAACTTTCCTTCGCCGACATTCACTGCCGCAACCGCATCGCGATTTGCCAGCGCGACATAAAGTGTCCTTCCATCCGGGCTCAAGGCAAAGGAGCTTGGATGCGTACCGGGCTTGATCGCGCTCGACGGCTTCAGCAGCGGCAGCTTCCGCCCCACCGTATTCTTCTCGAGATCCAGTTCCGCGATCTCCGACGCATTCCACAACGCGACATACGCTCGCCGCCCATCCTTCGAAAGCTGCAATGCAATCGGATACGTCGACGGCACCGCATTGCTCTCTGTGAGATCGAAACGATGCTTGATTTGTCCGCTCGACGGGTCGATAAGCACCACATCGTCCGTCAGATTCTCAGCGACCAGCAGCTTCTCCGCGCCCGCGCGCTCAACCACGGCAATGGCCGCAGGAAACGGCACTCCCTGGTCGCCATCAACCTCGTCAATCAGCCTCGTTTTCTGCCCGGGTGCGAGTTGGTCAAGCGGCAGGTGGATGAGACGCTCCGGCTCGATCTTGCCATCGGCAAATCGATACACCACGATGCCGCTGCCCGTGTCGGGCATGCCGCGGAACGGCGGTCTGTTGCCCAACGGATCATCCAGGGAGCCCATACTCGCGTAGACATGACCGCCGTCATGGCTGAAAACCAGCCCGGAAAACAGCGTCTGCCTTGCGCGCAGAGGTGTGCGGTCATCGGGGAAATCGCTCACCGTGCCGCTTTGTGTATCGTAGACCGCAAGCGATTGCAGGTACTTCGATTCATAGGTCCCGTAACCGGCATTCACGGTCACCACATAGCGCCCGTCCGGCGAGATCGCCATCGACATCGGCAGGCTGTTCAGTCGCTGCGGATTGCCCGGGACCGGCTCTTTCAACTGCTTGCTCGTGGGCAGATCAATACTCTGCGCCGTGTTGGTTTGCGCTCCAACCATCAACAACCCGCTGGCGACCAGGAACAATAGTGAATTTCGCATGGCAAAACGATAACAAACCAGGGCTCGCTGTCACGTTACACGCCGATGACAACTGTCTATCTCACACCGCCTGAAGCCATGAGCGCACACCCCTGCATTCACCTGCAATAATGGATTGCCATGCAAACGGTAGTCACCGCGGAAAAACTCTGGGACGGAACCAGCCTCCACCAGCATCCCCTCATCCTCATCGAAGACGGCAAGATCGAATCCATCGCAAGCCGCGATTCGTCACAAATGCCGTCCGGCGCCCGCGTGCTCGACTTTCCCGGCGCTACGCTTGGTCCCGCATTTTTCGATGTACACATCCACGGCGCCGCCGGCCACGACGTGATGGAAGCAACGCCCGAGGCAATCGAGACCATGGGTAAGTTCCTCGCATCGCGCGGAACTGCCGCATATCTTGCCACCACGGTCACCGCCTCGCTTGACATGACCCTCCGCTCACTCGACGGCCTCGCCAACGAAATCGCCAAGCTCCCACAGCCCGGACATGCACGTCCTCTGGGAATACATCTTGAAGGCCCGTTTCTCTCACACGAGAAACGGGGTGTGCAACCCGCCGAACATCTCCTGGCCCCCAGCACCGCCACATTCGATCGGCTGCTCGATGCTGCCCATGGTCATGTGCGCCTGATGACGCTCGCGCCTGAACTACCCGGCGCCGCGGAGCTCGCCAGACACGCCACGGAACGCGGCGTTCGCGTTTCGCTTGGACATTCCAATGCCACCGCTGCGGAAACACGTGCGGGCATTGCCGCAGGGGCGGTGAGCGCGACCCACACTTTCAACGCCATGCGCTCACTGGATCATCGCGAGCCCGGAATCCTCGGCACGGTTCTCACCAACGATGATCTCTTCTCCGAACTAATCTGCGATGGCATTCACACTGAGCCCGAAATCGTTCGCCTCTGGTGGAGAGCCAAAGGTGCTGAGCGCGCCATCCTCGTCACCGACGCGATGGCAGCCGCCGGAATGCCCGACGGCGAGTATCAACTCGGCGGATTTGCGGTGCAGGTCAAGGAGGGCCGCGCCACTGCTCGTGGCGTTCTTGCCGGCAGCGTGCTCACGCTCGATCGCGCCCTCACAAACTTCGTTAAATTTACGGGCGCAAGCATCGAACAAGCCTTCCCTTTGTTGTCTGCAAATCCAGCTGCGATGACTGGTCTGGCGCATCGCGCAGGTAGCCTTGCGCCCGGAAAATCCGCGAACCTCGTCGCCATCGACGCCAGCGGAAAGCTTGTCGGCTCGATCGTCGGAGGTCAACCGGCAACCTGAATCTCGGCCGTGCTCCCGCTGTCGCGGTTACTTGATCTGTGCGACCGTTCCGCCCGCCTCCGGCAGCCCCGCACGAACTTCATCCACCGGAATCTCAAGCGCCCCGACGTGGTCGTTCCCCAGATCGTGGATCCCGACACGCAGGAAGTAATTCCCCTTCACGGGGACGGCGATCTGCTGCTGAATGGGCAACCCGCTCACGAGGAATTTCCGGTAGGGCGTCTCGCCCAGATCGAAGGAAGCCGTGGTTTGCAGCGAGTTGATCATGACACCGGATTGATCGTAGACAGCCGTCACAAATTGAATGGCTCCGTGGCGAACACCATCTGCCGTCTTGTTCACATGAATCGTGTGCGCGTCGGTCTGGATCTGGACGTTGTACATGCGGAATGGTTTGTCCTTGTATTCGGAAAGTAGATAATTGTCCTTTGGCTGCGGTGCCTTTTTGTTCAGCTTTACGACCTTGTCGTCAATCGCGAGCTTCGCGGTAAAAATGATCTCCGTCGGTGGAATGGCGCCCAGATCCATCGCCGCATCGAATCCACCCTTCGGCGGGTGGACCATGCTGGAATCCTGCTTCCCGGCCTCCGCGTCGCTCTCCGGTCTGTACGACCTCTGCGCCGATTTCGCCATCCTCTTCTGCATCGCCGCAAGCTGCCGCTGCTCCTGCTCGGTCCGGTCCACGGCATAGTACCCGGGCCGATATTGCAGCTTTACTCCTGGGCGGTTCACCGTGATCTTGATGCGCCGGAACTGCCCTTTCCAAGCCTGATTGGTCGTTGAATAGGCCAGGGTGTAATAGTTCGATCCGTCGTTCACGATCTCCGCCAGAATATCTTTCAAGCCGTTTGTGTTGTAGTAGGCCTTTCCCCCTGCCGCATCGGCAATCGCGTCGAGGTCCATATGCTGGAAAGCCTGCGCCGTATAGAAGCCGGATCTGGAAGGCAACCCCGGAGTCCCCTTCTTGCTGGCATCAAACTGTGGCAACGTCTGCAACCCGCGCGAATCGATCGGGTACACCGCCACGCGGCTCAACGTCAGCGCATCCGTCAGCCCGGCTACGCCATCCTCCAGCACAGAAAAATTGTCGCCAAACGTGTACCCCTCGCGGTTTTCAATCGCCGAATCGCTGTTGTCGGCGGCATACCAGTAAGGCAGCCTGGCTGTAAACCAGATCAGGTTCTTGCGCCCCGGAAATGCCGCCAGATACTTCCCCATCGCCTGCATTCCCTGTCCAAGCACCTGGTTCCGAACCATCTGATTGATGCTCCGCGATACATAAAACGGCTTTTGCAGCGAAGGCGTGTCGCGCTTGCTCTCGGCCGCCGCCAGTAGCGCCTTCGGATCCGACGAAAATCCCTGGATCAGGCGCATCTCAGAGTCCATCTGGAAGATCGCAATCGGTGTGCCCGGCTGCACGCGCTTCAGAAATGCGATGAGTTGCTCCCTCACATACATCTGCGCGGTGATCGGCGTATCCATCGCATCCAGCAGGATCACCGTGTACGCATTGGAACTGGGCACAGGGTTGTAGTTTGTGAAGGTATTCGGAGGCAGCGCCGGCATTGCATTCAGTCGCGCCAAATCCTGCGCGCTGGTCGGATGATGCTCTTCCAGGCTTGCAATGTGCTGCGCTTCACCCTCCTCGGTCACCGTAAAATCCGAGGCCTTGAGGCCGGTGACAGGACTGTGCGCATGGTCCGAAACCACCACGTCCAGAAGAATCTCATGAGTTGTGATGGTGAGCGTCGGCCGTTGTTGCAGGGTCGGCTCTTCCGGCTGCGGCGCTTGAGCAAGCGAGCCAGGCTGGTGGTAGATGCAGCAAAGGGCGACAATCACACCGCTCGCGCCACGCCAAGACACAGGATGCATAGGGGCTCCTGCAGACTTAGACACGTTCAAGACGCTTGGAGTTTCGGTGAAAAGTGGCTTCAGATCACTATTTAGCCAACTGCTGCGCGCGCCAGACCGCGCCTTCGATGCCGGCCACTTCCGTATCGCCCACCGGCATCTCCGGCGCTGCGGCGTGCAATCCCGCAAAGAACGCTTCGCGCACCAGCCTCGCCTTCCCGATCACGCTGCCGATCCACGCTACCGGGACTTCGACGCTAAGATTGTGCTTGCGCCGCAGCTTCGACCGCACCAGGAGCACGCTCTCCACCAGGTCTGTCGCGGCCTGCTGCAGAACGCCGAGCGCCACGGCATCGCCTTCCTCAGCAAGCTGGCTGATAGAGGGAGCAAGCGCAGCAAAATCCGGACCCGGCGTGCTGTCGCCAAGGTTCACCAGTTCCTCGATCGTCTTGGTTCCCCAGATTCCCCCCACCGTCTCCAGAATCCGCGTCGGCTGCTCGCGGTCCAGCGCATTCAGCCCCCGCCGCACCGCATGCAATCCGATCCAGTAGCCTGAGCCTTCATCGCCCAGTCGCGAACTCCATCCACCCGCGCTCTCGCGGCCACCATCCGGCGCGCGGCCAATGCAGTTTGAGCCCGTCCCCGCAATCTGCAGAATTCCCGGGCCGCCTTTGAACGCCCCGTCCAGCGCGATTACCTCGTCGCCCACGACCTCAGAGCGCTCCACGTCGAAGTCGTCAAACACCGCCGTGATCCACTCCTTCACGCCCGGCATCGTAGCGCTGGCCACGCCGGCCGAAGCTGCCTTCACGCCGCGCAATCCCGCCTGCGCAAACACGTCCTTCAGCAAAGCGCGCAGATTCGTCTCCGCCACCTCCGCGCCCACGCGCAGCCGCTTGATCGAGCCGTTCTCCGCAAACGCCAGCACTCGCTCCCCATCAACGATGGAGGCACGCGTCCTGGTTCCTCCGCCGTCAATTCCCAACACTGCGCTCATTGTCCCCTTACTCCTATTTTGATTCACCTGCGCTGGCAGTTTCTCCGCCGTTGTCCCGCAGCGTTCCCGCAAGCACATTCAAACTGCCATCGGTCTTCCCTGCCTGCAGTCCCAGCATGTGCGCAACCCACGGATACAGATTCACATTCCTGAACGGCGCCACCGTTTTTCCCGTGACAATATCCGGACCAGCTGCAAAGAAGATGGCCTTCATCTCCGGAAACTTCCGCGGATCGAATCCATGCATCCCTGGCTCCGGAGGATTGTCGGGCCTGTCGCCCTGCGGCTTGTGCGCACGAATCGCATACGGACCCGTCGCAATTACCACCGGGTCACCCGTTGCGCGGATTCTGGTTGTAGTTGAGACCCGCCGGCACGTCCTTCCGCCGGTAGGCCACAAACTGCGACGACGCCTGCTTCAGCTTGTTATAAGCGCGAACGCGGTCCTCTTCCGTCTTCCCGTAGAGCAGCGGACCGACAGTCTCGAAGTCGCTCAGATCGGCAAACTCATCGAGATTGATCCAGCCGCCCTGCTCCTGCGCCATCCCGTGATCGCTCACCACTACCAGGTCGATGGGCAACTTCGTCGCATTCAACGCCTTTCTTAGCTTGCCGATCATCGCATCCATCTTCAGCACGGCAGCTTTTGTCTCCGGCGCATTCGGTCCAAACTCGTGTCCCTCGTGATCCGGCTCCGAGTAGTAGATCGTGATGAAGTGAGGCCGCTCCGCCGCCGGCATCTTCAACAAAGCCACGGCATTGTCAATGCGCGCCTGCTCTACCTCGTCTGTGGCCTGGGTCTTGTTATCGAAGATCGCGTACCACGTGGGACGATGCCCTGCGATCTCCGCCTCCGAACCGGGCCAGAACAAGCACGCCGCGCGCATCCCCTGGCTCTCCGCCAGGCTCCACAACGGCACGCCGCTGTACCAGCTGCCGTCCTGCACGGCCTTTGCATCGGAGATCGCGTACCGCGCGTGTTTCGTTTCGTCGTAGAAACCGTTGGCAACCAGCCCGTGATGCTCGGGATACAACCCCGTCACGATCGTGAAATGGTTGGGAAATGTGAGCGAGGGATAGCTAGGTGTCATACCTTCCGGTGCCCAGACGCCTCTCCTCGCCAGCGCCAGCAGATTCACCGCGCCGTCATGCTTCGCATAGTCCCAGCGGAAACCATCCAGCGACACCAGCACGACGTAATGTGCTTTCTGCACCGCTGCCGAGTTCTGCCCGTTCTCAACGTGCACCAGCGGCAGCGCTGGGTTTCCGCCAACGATTGGCTGCGCCTGCTGCGCAACCAGAGCCGTACCCAATCCCAGCGCCAGGCACAGCATTGCGAGAAGCTTCAGAGCCCTGAAATGCATTCTTGATCTCCCGCATCAGCTTATCGCACGCACACCGGAAATCTGGAACGAGCATTCCGAAACCACTCTGACGTACCAATCGCCAGAGGACGGCATTCGATATTTCCCATGGCAAAAGGAACCGGGGATCTGCTCCAGTGTTCTCTGTCCGATTCCAGCGCGCGAATCAGATGGGTGATTTGATCCGAGAGTTCCAATCCAGCTATCCTCGGTCCAGCGACGCGGCCATTCCACGAATACGGCCTGTTGCCGAGGAAACTTCTGCGTGTCGTTAAAGGGAAGAAGAGCACTGATTACCGGCTCGACCAGCGGCATCGGGCAGGGGATTGCCGAGGCCCTGGCTTGCGACGGTTGCGACGTCATTCTGAACGGCTTTGGAACCGCATCGGACGTTGAGACGCTTACCCGCCGTCTGGCTGCGCAATACGGGGTTTCAGTCCGTCACATCGCCGCGGATGTTGCAAAGATCGAAGACTGCCGCTCACTGACTGCAAAAGCAGTGGAGGAGTTTGGTGGTATCGACATTCTCGTCAACAACGCCGGCGTTCAGTATGTTGCTCCCATCGAACAATTTCCGACGGAACAATGGGACTCGATTCTCGCGACCAATCTATCGTCGGCATTTCATCTTACCGCGGCCTTGTTACCCTTCATGCGCAGTAGCAACTGGGGTCGGATTATCAATATTGCCTCGGTGCATGGTCTGGTCGGCTCGAGCTTCAAGTCGGCGTACGTGGCGGCCAAGCACGGGCTCGTCGGCCTCACGAAAGTTATTGCGCTTGAGACCGCGGGCAGCGGAGTGACATGCAATTCAATTTGCCCCGGATGGGTGTTGACGCCCATGGTGGATCGTCAAATTGAAGACAAGATGCGAATAGAGTCCCTCGGCCGCGAAGAAGCGGAACGGCAGCTTCTCGCGGCGAAACAGCCTTCAGGTCAATTCGCAACACCCGCCCAGATAGGCGCTCTCGTCATCTTCTTATGCTCGGAGTCTGCCGCGAATCTTACCGGCGCATCCCTGCCTGTGGATGGCGCGTGGACAGCCCAATGACAGACCGTCCGCAACCGTTCCTATTATCCAGCCGCAAGAGTGAGCACTCACCTACCGGCTCGGCGCAGTTGCTGCTGGAGGTGTCGCGGGGGTTGACGGTGCCGCCGGTGTCGCGGCCGGCTGTTCCGTCTGCCGGTGCTGCTGCGGGCTGGTCCTTCGCAAGCTTCCGGATGTAGATCACAAGGTTGTGCACTTCTTCGTTCTTGGCGCGCCCCTCGTCTTCGGGAGGCATCTTTCCCTTCCCCTTGCGGATCGCATCGAAAAGCGCCTGGTCGGACATAGTAGACAGCGACTTCGGATCGGTCCAGTCCAACATGGTCAGTTGCATGTCCTTGGCCAGGTCAGTCTTGCCGTCACCGGTCGACCCGTGGCAAAGAGCGCAATCCATCTCGTACATCTTCTTTGTCTTGGCCAGCGATTCGGGACTCATCTTCTTGGCTGCCGGAGCTTGCGTTGCATCCTGCGGCGGACCGGCCGGAGCAGAAGCGGAGGCAAGCACGAGCAAGACAACGGCCGCGAAGAGCAAGAACGACTTAAGCATAATTGTCTCCTCAGTTGCAGATGTCGGGGATTGGCAACGTGCAGCTGTTCAGTTTTTATTCGACGCCATTATAGGCGCATTTGAAAGTGAGTTGCATCACGTTCTTTCGCCGGGTGATTACGCGGCTATCTCTGATTCCACCGTCCTCCGCATCTTTGGCTCCTCATTGTGGTATACGTTTTCACATGTTCCGATCTAGCTCGATCCTGTTCGTCTGTCTTGCTTTCATTTCATGCGCGCTCCATCCCGCTTCGGCACAAGCGCCGGCCCCCACCCCCCCCATGGGCTGGAACAGCTGGGACGCCTACGGCCTCACCATCGACGAAGCCGACTACCGCGCCAACACCACCGTCCTCGCCGGCATCCGCCAGTACGGCTGGCAGTACTCCGTCATCGACGAAGGCTGGTACATGCAGGACCCCTTCGCCGGCAACGCTCGAAGCGCGCAAATATCTCTGGAACGAAAACGGCATCCTCATCCCCGATCCGGCCCGATTCCCCTCCGCCGCCAACGATGCCGGATTCAAGCCACTCGCCGACTGGGTTCACGCCCAGGGCCTCAAGTTCGGCATCCACATCGTGCGCGGCATTCCGCGCCAGGTCGTCGACGCAGAACCTCCCCATCGCCGGCTCCAGCTTTCACGCCGCCGACGCAGCCGACAGCACATCGCCCTGCCCGTGGGATGAAGGCAACTGGGGCGTCGCCGACAACGCCGCCGGCCAGGCCTACTACGACTCCATGCTCAAGCTCTACGCTGACTGGGGTCTCGACTACATCAAGGTAGACTGCATCAGCGACCATCCCTACCGCCCCACCGAAATCCGGCAGATCGCCGAAGCCATCCACAAAACTGGCCGCCCGATCGTGCTCAGCCTTTCGCCCGGACCGACGCAGCTCGACAACGCCGCCGAAATCGCAAAGTACGCCCAGATGTGGCGCATCACCGACGATCACTGGGATGGCTGGAGCTTCCAGCACACCCCAGCCTCCGGCGAATATCCTTTTGGCCTGCGCGACGAATTCGACCGCATCGCTCAGTGGGCGCCTTACGTGAAGCCCGGCAACTGGCCCGACCCCGACATGCTCCCCGAAGGCTACCTCGGCCCGCATCCCGGCAAAGACCAACCGCGCCAGTCCAGCTACACCCACGACGAGCAACGCACCGAGTTCACGCTCTGGGCCATCTCGCGCTCACCGCTGATTCTCGGCGCCAATCTGACGAAGCTCGACGACTTCACCCGCTCCCTTATCACCAACAAGGAAGTCACCGATCTCAATCAGCAGGCCGTCGAATCCAGACCGGGTTTACTTCTGAAGGCGCAATCCGGCGAACAACCCTTCATAGAGCGCTATTGGTACGCCAGCACCGGCGGACTAAACCCAAAACAATACATCGCCGTATTCAATCTCGCCGATCACACCACGTCCTCAAATCTGCCCTGGGGGTTCTTCTACCTCGCAGACAAGCCTCACGCTCTTTACGACGTATGGAACCAAAAACACATCCCGAGAGCAAAAACGCTTCACGTCGTCGTGCCCGCACACGGTTGCGCACTGTTCCGCGTCGAGTGAGTCCTCCGATCAAAGGATTTGCTCTCAACTGCGACTCAAACTCCGCCGCCGGGTGCCCCATCCATGCCGCAGTTTCATCGCGGCATGGGTGGGAAAGCAATGACCTCACCCCGCCAACGATCCAATCAATGCGAACTCACCGCCGCTCTCAACTGCGACTCAAACTCCGCCGCCGGGTGCCCCATCCATGCCGCAGTTTCATCGCGGCATGGGTGGGAAAGCAATGACTTCACCCTGCCAACGATCCAATCAATGCGAACTCACCGCCGCTCTCAATTGCGGCTCCAACTCCGCCGCCTTCCCCTGGCCATGCCAAACAACATTTCCCTTCGCATCGATCAACATCACCTGCGGCAACTGCCCATTCGAAACAGCAAAGTACTTCTCCCACACCTTGTCGTCCTGCGTCAGCACCACCATCCGTTCCTGGTCAGCGCTGCTCATCCCCTTGCGCATGCCGCTCTTGATCATGCCCCGAAACAGTCCCGGCGCTCCCTCCAGCATGGCAATCTCGTAAACATCAACGCCCGCCAGCGTCGCATCGCCGTGAATCGCCTTCATCCAGTCGCCGCATGCGATTCCACCATCGTGGCTGAACCCCGCCACCAGCACCACTGCATGTCCCCGCACCGCATCCGCCAGCACGATCCGCTTACCGCTCAGCGTCTCACCCGCAGTTGCAGGCATCGTCGGGGACTGCGCCTGCAACGCCGTCATGCCTGTAAACATCACAAATGCCGCGTAAACCGCCGTCCGCTGCAACGACATGAGACCTCCAACTTTCAACGATGCGCACACCACGCCGCAAAAAAGAAGTGACCGCTTCAGAATACGCAACCATCTTCAGCGCTGTTCCAACGCATCGCAACCGCACCCCACCCCGTTGTGCGAAACTGGATAGTCCCGCGCGAATACTTCATACCAGGACCTTCGCCCGGCAAGGTTAACTGATGCCCGTTCTTCGTTCCGCCTTTATCGCGCTCTCCCACAATCGTTCTCTCCGCAAATTCGCCGAACACTCCACCATGGGCGGCAAGCTCAGTTCGCGCTTCGTCGCCGGCCTCGAGATTGAAAACGCTCTCCGCGTTTGCGCACAAGTCAACCAGCAGGGAATGCATGTCACGCTCGACTCCCTTGGCGAAAGCGTTTCCACAGCCGCCGAGGCTCACCGGGCCGCCGACATCTACCACCAGCTTCTCGATCAGATCGCCGCCCGCGAGCTCGACGCCAACATCAGCGTCAAGCTCACTCAGATGGGCCTCACCCAGGACCCCGCGCTGGCCGAAGGCATCGCCATGAGCCTCGCCCAGCACGCGCTCTCCACCGGCAACTTCCTCCGCATCGACATGGAAGACTCGCCACTCACCCAGGTCACGCTCGACATTGTGCGCCGCATCCACTCTCATTCAGACCTGCGCGGCTCCATCGGCATCGTCATCCAGTCGTACCTCTTCCGCTCGCAGGCAGACATCGAGCAGCTCATCGCCGACGGCATTCGCGTTCGCCTCTGCAAGGGCGCCTACAAAGAGCCGCGCCGAAGTCGCATTCCCCAAAAAATCCGACGTCGACGCCAACTACAAAAAGCTCGCCAACATGCTTCTGCAGAGCCCTATTTATCACGGGCTCGCTACCCACGACGAAGAGATGATCGCTTCGGCCCAGTCTTTTGCCGCGCAGCGCAACATCGACCGCAGCCACTTCGAATTTCAAATGTTGTTTGGAGTCCGTCGCGATCTGCAGCGCAAGCTGGTCGCCGAGGGATACAACGTCCGCGTCTATATCCCCTTCGGACGCGAGTGGTACCCCTACTTCATGCGACGACTGGCCGAACGCCCCGCGAACGTGTTCTTCATCGCCAAACAACTATTCCGGCAGTAGCTCGGAGGGCTGCTGTTCGTTCAGGTGACAGACAGTATCTACGGGACGATCCACGCCACTTGGACTACTTCTCAAGAGGGCGTCCAAAGCACAGCACGTACCCGTTGTTATCGATGATCTCGAATGCCCGCAATCCGTCACCGGTATTTGCCAGGTCCCGATGCATTGGGACGTTGTTGCCAACGAACTCTGTGTACAGTGAGTCGGGATCGCTCGCATTGATGTATGCGTCCCACCGAGCCCACTCGTGGCGCGTTCGATTTGGCAGCGGATGGACGTCGGGCGCGATGGCCTTGAACATCAGCATCACCTGGTCACGTCCGACGATGGCCCAGAAATCGCCGCCATGCCCGTCGTCCCCTCCCTTATACAGAATGTTGAACCCCATCTTGGATTGGTAAAACTCCAGCGTAGTGTCCAAGTTGTCGACAATGAAGAACGGAGCAACACAGTTCAACATGCCACGCCCCTTCCAGAGATCGACTGTATCCAATAAACCTAATCGGCCGGATTTTTTCGAGAAGCACCACGCATCAAACAACTGAGAGTCTCCGGCCGCCCTGCCAGTTCCCAGTCAGAATTCTCTTCGCCGGCACAAGCGTACTGTGATGCTCCCGTCTACCGCCAGCCTCCCCTTTCCGCGGCAATCCCTGCGGAGCATTTCTGCCGTCAAGCGTCCTTTCAAAAAGAATCCTGCATCCCATGCCATATCAGCAACTTCTGCGCACGCAGGATTTGCAGTCTATTTCATTGATTTCGCTATTCTCGAATTCAGAGACACCGGAAAACCTCTTGCCGCGCTATATCCAAATTCCACGCAACGCGGTAAGTCTTCAGGGAAACGCCGAAAAAACATGACGTAAGTCATTTGCTGAGAATACTCTACAGCTAAGTGCAATTCCAGGAATATTTTACAGCTAAACCATCCCGTAACCAACTGAATACATTTAACTTGCGTACAGAGTATGGGGGAGGGTACCCGCCCTGCCGGTACGGACCGGGGAGATATCTGACATTTTGAACCGGGGACATTCCTGACACTGCAACGGAGGGTTCGCGCCCACGGTTGCGTGGAGAAATTGCTTCATCTCGGGACCTCGTCGCGAATATCTACCGTTTTGCTGCAGCGCCAATCTCGTCCTTGTACACTTTGCCACCCTTCATCACGAACGAGACATGTTCCAGAACTTCGATCCGGTCCAGCGGATTCTCCGTCACCGCGATGAGGTCCGCGTATTTGCCTGCCTCCAGCGTGCCCTCATCCTTGGCGCGGTCAATCAGGTCCGCTGCGGACGACGTAGCCGCGCGAATTGCACCTGCCGGCGTCATGCCGAACTTGACCATGTAGTGGAACTGCTTCGCATTGTCGCCATGCGGATAGACGCCCGCATCGGTGCCGAATGCGATCTTCACACCCGCGGCAACCGCCTTGGCAAAATTCTCGCGCTGCAGGCGCCCGACCATCTTTTCCTTTTCGACGTTCTCCTTCGGCAGGCCAAACTCCACCGCTTTGCCGAGAATGTAATCGTCGTTGTAGATATCGGCTACGAGGTACGTGCCATGCGCCTTCATCATCTCAATGCCCTCGGCGTCAATCAGGCTGCCGTGTTCGATCGAGTCCACGCCCGCGCGCACCGCATCCTTGATGCCCTCTGTTCCATGAGCGTGCGCGGCCACCTTGCGGCCTGCTGCATGCGCAGTGTCCACCGCCATCTTCATCTCGTCGTAGGTCATCTGCTCCGCACCTGGCTTGTCGCCCTGCGAAAGCACGCCTCCCGTAGCCAGGATCTTGATCACGTCGACACCGTACTTCACTTGCTCGCGAACAATCTGCCGCACCGCCTCGGGGCCGTCGGCTAGCTGGAAATCGCGCTCTGCCGGATACATCAGGTTCTCCACGCCTGGCGCGAAGCCGTTCATGTCGCCGTGTCCGCCCGTAATCGAAATCGGCGGACCACTCGCTACCACGCGCGGGCCCGGAAAATCACCGGCGTCGATCGCCCGACGCAGATCGACTGCGAAGAAGGGCTGCGAACCAACGTCGCGCACACCGGTGAATCCCGCCATGAGCGTCCTGTTCGCATTCACCACACCGTTGAAGCCGCCATCGAATGGCGTCTCTTTCACGTCCCAGATCGGATCGTAGTGATCCGCACGTGCTTCAAGATGCGTGTGGCAGTCGATCAGGCCGGGCAGCACCCAGTCCTTCGAGAGATCCACCACCGTGGCTCCTGCCGGAATCGAAACTTCGGCAGCAGGAGTGACCTTGCTGATCCTCTCGCCTTCTACGACGAGCACCACGTTGTCCCGCAGTTTGTCGCTGGTTGCATCGAACAGATGTCCGGCCTTGACGTATACGATTGCAGGCCCCGAATCAGGCTTTGGCGCACTCTGACCCACGACAGCGGGGACACCCGAAGCAACAACGACGAAAACAGAAATAATGCGGCAAGCCTTCTGGAAAGAGAGCAAGCAGACCTCCTGAGAGTTGGGAATTGTTCTGGCAATTATAGAGAGTTCAGACGGGCTTGCATCCTCAGAGCGCGGCGGGCGCACGGCTACTCTAGTGCCTTCCTCTTGTGTTCTCCACGACGGCGCACCAGCCGCAGTCTTCTGCAGATCGGGCATTCCCAGGGATAATAGCCGAATAGCGGCCAGAACCACAGTTGCAGAAAACCATACCGATGCATGCGCCGCAACCGCGGCCTCCCGCAATCCGGACACACTAACGAACGCGAGCTCGATTCGTTCCCGGAAGGGTTAGCAACTGACATCAACAGCCTTTCATCGCATCTTACAGACTGCTTTGCCGGATAGGGCCTTTGACAGCTCACAACCCGGCGTGACTCTGGACCGGCGTTCAGTTCAAGCGTTCGGGGAATTCCTCTCCTCGTAACCGGGCGAGCCCGCGCTTCGCAAGTCCGGCAATTGCACGCGCCAGGACGGGCGACGCATTCAGCGAGTCCGGCCGCTCCAGGCGAATCTCGAGTTTCGCCGCGTAATCCTTAAATGCGATGTCCACGTCGTACAGGATCTCGACATGGTCGCACAAGAACCCTACCGGTTGCAGCAGCAGAGTTTTTACGCCTTCGCCTGCTATTGAGGTAAGAGTATCTTCCACAGTTGGCCCAATCCACGGACCGCCGTTTGCACCCTGGCTCTGGAAGGCAAACCACCACTTCGGAATCTCAGGGACACGCTCTGCCACGAGCTCCGCTGTGCGCCTGGCCTCCTGCGCGTACGGATCAGCTCCCTCGCCCGGCCACAGCCGTGGTCCGGCAGCCTGTCCCGCTGCGACGTCTGGTGCCTGCACAGTGCGCGTCGGAACGCTGTGAGCCGAAAACAGAACGGGAACGAATGCGCCAGTCTCCCGCTGCATCTGAGCTTCGGCAGCACGGAGCCGCTCGGCGAAATGCATCAGCAAGTAGCGGGTCGTGCGCCCAGCCATCTGTGAAATCGATGTTCAGCGGACCTGCCTCAGCCTGCACCGCTCGCTTATAAAGTCCAACGCTGGTGCGCGAGTTCTGCGGAGCCAGGCAAATTACTGCCGCCTCTTCAACGCCATCCGCGCGCATTTTGCGGACGACATCGGGGATATACGGCTTCCAGTTCCGCATGCCGACATAGACCTGTGCGTCGATGCCCTCCATCGCCAATTCGGCTTCCACAAGCCTGCCCTGCTCCAGCGTGATCTCGGTCAGCGGACTGCGGCCAATCAGTGCGTACCTGTGCTTGATCTCCTCTATGACATGCTCAGGGAGTGGCCGCCCGCTGACGACATTGCGCAGATACTCGGGAATCTGCTCCACGGTCTCGGGCGTGCCATGTGCGAGGAGGAGAACGGCTTGCTTAGGCATTCTGGCTCTCCAACCGGAACTCCCGCACCATGCGCACTACGGCCTGGACGTTTTCAACGGGCGTCTGCGGAACGATGCCGTGGCCAAGATTGAAGATATGGCCGGGCCGTCCTGCTGCTGCACGCAGAATCTCTTTGACCCGGAGTTCGAGAATCTCGACGGGCGCAAACAGCGTGATGGGATCGAGATTTCCCTGCACCGCGTGCGCGTGGCCAACTTCGCGCCAGCCAACGTCGAGCGGCTGCCGCCAATCCAGACCGATGACATCGGCACCTGTCGCCGCCATCTGCGACAGAAGCCCGGCGGTCTCGACGCCAAAATAGATCACCGGAACGCCCATCTGCTGCACGGCGCGTACAAGACGCTTTGACGCCTCGAAGGCGTAATCGCGGTAGTCCTGCAACCCCAGCGAGCCAACCCAGCTGTCGAAAATTTGGATGACATCGGCACCAGCCTGCACCTGCAGCCGGCAATACTCCGTCAGCACAACCACCAGCTTATCCAGAAGGCTACGCCATGCCATGCTGTCGCTGTACATCATCTGCTTGGTATAGACGTAGTTCCGAGAACCGCCGCCCTCGATCATGTAGCTTGCCAGCGTGTACGGCGCGCCGCAGAAGCCAATGACGCCGAGCCGTTCCTTGAAATGCGCTGCAACTTTCTCGATTGCAAGTGCCACGTAGGCCAGATCGGCGGTGCGGTCCGTGCGCAGGGCTTTGACGTCGTCTGCCGTTCGCACCGGGTGATGTACAACCGGCCCCTCGCCTGCCTGGAATTCAAAGGGAAGGCCCATGGGTTCGAGCGGCAGCAGCAAGTCGGCGAAAATGATCGCTGCGTCAACACCCAGTTTTTCAGCTGCGGTGATGGTCACTTCGGCGGCGATTTCCGGTTGTTTGCAGATCTCCACAAGCGTGTGGTGCTTGCGGACGTCCCGATACTCCTGCATGTATCGCCCGGCCTGCCGCAGAAACCAGACCGGCGTGCGATCGACAGGCTTGCGCAGGCAAGCCCGCACGAACCGTGTGCCTTCGAGAATGGTCTCTTCGCCGGCCCGATTGTTCTCAGCAATATCCATATAGGCTGATTCTACCGGGCGTTGCCCGCATTTCGCGCTATTCCTTCCCCACAAATATCCGCTTTGGGCAGATCGCGTGGACGCCTACATTGCCGTCGACCAGTTGGGTAATATCCACGTCTACAGCGACGCTGGTCAGCATATAGGCGTCATCGCGCGACAAGTGCTTCTCGGTTACAAGGAAGTCGATCATGTTGCGGACCGCCATCTCGGTGGCTGTCTTCAGGTCCGGGCTGAACCCCATGCTGATGTAGCTGGTCGGCGTCTCAGCGCGTGGCCACAGCAGGTGCTGGTCTTTGTGGACAATGAAGCGGAAGGTCCCGGTAAGGAATGTCTCCATCGCCGTAATGTCGACTTCGCCGTTGCCTTGGCCAGCGTGGCCGTCGCCCACCTCAAATAGCGCACCCGAAGAGTGCACGGGGATAAACAGAGTTGTTCCAGCCACCAACTCCTTGTTGTCGATGTTGCCGGCGTGCATCCACGGCGGTGCGCTGTCGTAACGTCCGGCTGACTCTGGCGGCGCCACGCCCATGCTGCCGAAAAACGGATGCAGCGGGATCTCGATTCCCGGCGCGAAGTGCGCCAACATCTTTTCGCGATCGAGCGGAATAATCTTGCGCTTGCCATAGGGATAGTCATTCGGCAGGAATCCTCGACCGACCGAGAATCCGTTGCACGCAAACGGCACATCGATCTCGATCTTTTCAATCTGCACTTCGAGCACATCGCCAGGTTCGGCCTCGGCAATTGCGACCGGCCCGGTAAGGATGTGTCCTCCCGGTCCGCGATCTTTTACCTGGTCGTAAATCGTCGCGTTATACGCGGGAATGTCCTTCGCCGCGACGCCCTGAGCCTCAAGCCGATCTGTGGGCCCGCACGTTGAAAGCGTCTGGATACGGACCGTCTCGCCCGAGTGCACGGTCAGTACCGGCTTGGCCTTGGACCAGTAATAGCCCCATGCCACGGTCGAAGGACCCGCCGGCAGAAAAGCCGGTCCTGCCTGCGCCGCTGCAATGCTTGTAAACACCGCCATGACCAGAACCCACAAACACCTCATGCACACACCTCCAGGCTGTAAAACCCACCGGTCTCGCCCAAGTCATTTTGTCAAACGGATCAGAATGCTGCTGAGACTCGAATCATACCCGAAGGCTCTTCGTGCCCATTTTGGGGGTCCGCGCATCGTTCCTGCGAACGATTTCGACAGGTTTCCACACATCAGTGCCGGGAATGAAGTCTCCGTTCTACCCGCGTGTGCGACCGCTGGCAGACACTTGGAAGCAGGCGAGTGCTGGAAAAAGCGAATGCAGAACGAGATTCACTGTTTAATCAAACTAAAGATTCCAGTGATTCATAGCCGCAGCGTCGGCCACTTGCCGCCAACGAGCTTCACGTTGAACGTGCGTCCGTGTACTTCAAGACGATAAGTTCCATCCGGTGGAGTTTGCGAGGCCGCCGTAATGCGCAAGCTAGTCCAAACGGCTACGCTTGGTTTTTCGTGATTGAGCTTCGTCACCAGGGCCACGGTGCATTCGCTCTCAAACTCATTTCCCCGCAACACGCCTCTCAGCTGATCGGTTGTATGTTTTTCTTTCTTCCCTCTCTCCATACACTCCTCTGGGTTCGAACTCAACGCCGTTTAGAGAAACGAATTGGTGCGGATTCCCGGTTCCGGTTATCTTACTTCAATCGGATCGAGCCTCGATATGTTCAATCATGTTGCGCAAATGTAGTTAATAGCAACCGCAGACGGAGAGACAGAGTCTGGTGCAGCCGGAAGTTTTCGTTTCCTTGCTCGGTTAAGAAGGACGGCAGTGCAAAAGAGCGATAAATTGTTGAGAAAAATATGGCTTGGCTAAGACCTTGCTACGAGATAGTGATGGGATAGTCCAGGTTGAACGGAAAGATCAGTTCCGCTTCGGTCGCGACCGGCTTGCCATTCAAAGTGGCTGGCTGAAAGCGCCAGGTTCGCACGGTTTCGAGGACGATCTTGTCCAATTTGTTGCCCAGGCCTTTGACCAGATTCTCGCTAACCACCTGACCGAACGCGTCGACACTCACGTCGACCACGATCTTCTGCTCGGAGGAAGGAAGAAGCGACCGGTCGGTAACGGGTGGGTGGGGTGAGAAGACGGGGAAGGCGGGATGAATGTCCTGGGCGTCACTTCCGTTTCCATTAAGGGCGGTGGAAGATCCGTCGCCATGATGAGGCGAGTGTGTTGAACCGCCGCCTGCCTTCTTGAGCGGCGGAACCTGCATGGGGATGTTGGTCTTTTTGGCTGGGTCAGCGTGCGGTGCGGGTTCGTGCGTGTGTGCAGCGAACTGTGAAACGGGCAGTTCGATCCTGATGCGATGGGAGCCGCCGGCGAATGTGAGCTGCGCCACGGCCTGGGTTCTCACGGGCTCGACGATCCTGATCTGCGAATGCGTGCCGAAGAAAAACACGGAAGCGAAGAAGGCACTATGCAGGGCAAGAGAGAGGATGAGCCCGCGGAATATGAGCCTGGAGCGTTCGGCTGGAGATCGCATGGTGACCTCGCCTGAAGAGGGGACAATCCGTTGAATCGATTGTCGCACAGGTTCGCAAAAAATGAGTGTGGAGCAAATGACTCACATGGTGCGAAGCGAGGCGAATCTAAAACGTTCTCGCGTGGCTGTCCGTGTGACTTGAAGAATGCGTCGCGGATCGTCACCTGAAAAATCGCGGATTTGGCATAGTCTCCTGGATCTGAATACGTTTAGATCGGATTCTCCCGACACGTTGAAGATTCGGACGATTACCGCCCACGCGGAAATAACTCGAAAGATGGGACTGTTTCCTTAGATCTCACAGGCAAAGCCGTCTTGGCTATTTAAAGGCGCTGTCATCGGGAACTCCGAAGTGGTCCTCGAGGGCTCGGGCAACGGCTGCGATACACTTGGCCAATGATTCGTCGGATCGCGCCTCAGTTCTTCACTACGGACATTCTGCGGACACTCGCCTATTACAAAGAAAAGCTAGGCTTCGAGTGCCGGGGGACGTGGCAGGATCCGCCGGTCTACGCCAACGTTGCGCGCGATGAGCATGCGATTCACTTCCGTTGCGCCGAGCCACCCACAGCCAATCCGGACAAATATGCGGACGAACTGCTCGATGCGTATCTTTTTGTCGCGGACGCGGACGCGATTTATGCGGAGCTCGCGGCCAAGGGCGTAGAGTTCACTCGGGAACTTGGCGACATGCCATGGGGCTCGCGAGAGTTTGTGGTGAAGGATTGCGACGGCCGTCTGCTGGCGTTCGGATCGAACCTATAACGGAAAAGCCGGACACGAAAATGATCCCGAGGATGAAACCTAGTTGGCGGTGGGTTCGGGAGATTTTGGATCGGCGGGTTTCGCTGCTTTCTTCGGTGCGGACTTTTTTGCTGGGGATTTCTTCGCTGCGGGCTTGTTTGCAGGCGCAGCGGCGGGTGCGCCGGATAGGAACGTGGACCAGCGGAGTTCCTTCGGCGCCTTCGGGGCCTCTTTGGCTTTCGCGATGACGAGGTCTGCCACCTCGCGGACGATCCAGTCGAAGTTGGCCTGGCCTACAGAGTTGAGATCGGCGTCGGGGGCAGGATTCATGAAGTCGATAGCGTAGGGGATGCCGCGTTCTACCGCGAACTCGACAGTGTTGAGGTCGTAGCCTAAAGCGCGGCAGAGGGTGAGCGCATCCTTTTCGACGCGGGCTAGCAGTTTCTCGTCGTAGGCGGGCGGGCTCTGTACGTAGCGTTCGTGGTGCGGCTTGCGCGGGTCATACGGCATGATGTGGACCTTGCTCTGGCCGACGACGTAGCAGCGGAAGTACTCATTGAACTCGACGGCCTTCTGATAGAGCATGCAAAGATCGCGCGACTGATCGTAGGCGGCGAAGAACTCGGGGCGATTGTGGATGTGGTAGACGTCGCGCCAGCCGCCGCCGTCAACAGGCTTCATGAATCCGTGCTCGCCGACGTAGGTGAAGACCGATTCCCAGTTGAGTGGGTACTCGAGGTTGCGCATGGAGCGGTCGGTGGTGCCTTCGGGATGCTTCTTGTGAGGCAGGATGACGGTGGGTGGGACGGCAACGCCGAGTTTGGCGGCGAGAGAGTAGTTGAAAAACTTGTCGTCGGCGGACCACCAGAAGGGGTTGTTGATGACGATGGTGCCGTTGAGTGCGGCGTGCTTGAGATAGGCGCGATAGAAGGGGATGTCGTGGGAGATGCGGTCGACGATGACGGCGTAGGGCGCGGGCTTGTCGAGGTGCACGGCGCCTGTTTCGACGAATTCGGCGTGGAGGCCATCGATGTTGCGGGCGTTGATATGCTCCACGAGAGCGCCGGGGAAGCTGTTCTCCATGCCGAACAGGACGCCGATCTTTTTCATCCGTCAACCTCCGGGCGGGACGCGGCCGGGAGGCCGCAAAGCCCAAGACAATTGTGAACAGTTTACGGCAGCGGTCTAGGAATGCGGCGCGGCGGCGATATACGGACCGAGCGTGGAAAACCCGTTCAGTTTCATGCAGAGGGCGCCAATTCACATTCCATTCACAGCCGTTTCACGGACTCATGACAACGGCTCATTAGGCTCGGCTCATCATGAGATCCATCCGCTTCAAGATCATCTTTTTGGTAGGCCTATGCGTTGCACTTTTTGGCACGACAGCCAGAGCGCAATATGAGGATGGCAGCCTGACGGGCACCATTCACGATGCAACCGGTGCGGTGGTAAGTAATGCTACCGTCACCGTGACCAATGTGAATACGGGCATTTCGACGAAAGTGACGACGAATGACTCGGGCGACTACAACGTGCCGTCGCTGCGGGTGGGCACGTATAGCATCCTGGCCGAGGCGCAGGGATTCGCGCCGGTGGAAGCAACAAATATATCGATCGCGGTGGGCGGACGCACACGCATCGATTTGACGTTGAAGGTGGGCCAAGCGAGCGCGAACGGTCGAAGTGAGCGATGTCGCTCTGCAGGTGGAGACGGAGACGAGCGAGCGCGGGCAGACCATTTCCGGCTACCAGACCGAAGCGCTGCCGCTGGTGAGCCGCAACTTCTCTGACCTGCTGGCGCTGGTCACCGGTTCGCGGCAGGCGCCGACAGCCGCAACGACAAGCTCGATCAGCAGCCTGGTGCGCGAGGGCGCATACAACGTCAACGGCCAGCGCAGCATGTTCAACAACTACCTGCTCGATGGCATGGACAATAACGCGTACGGCGAGAGTAACCAGGGATTCGACAACCAGATCATCGCGATTGCGCCGGATTCCGTGGCGCAGTTCAACGTGGTGACCAACAACGAGAGCGCAGAGTACGGCCGGTCGTCGGGGGCCACAGTCAACGTCGCATCGGCGAGCGGCACGAATAGTTTTCACGGGACGCTCTACGAGTTCATTCGCAATACCGATCTGAATGCCGCGGGATTCTTCAAGCCGAGCGTAGTAAGCAACACAGGAACAACCGTACCGTTCAAGAAGCCGACGTTCAACCGCAACCAGTTCGGCATGAACTTCGGCGGACCGATTGTAAGCAACAAGCTGTTCTTCTTCCTGGACTACGAGGGATTCCGGCAGACGCTGCGGCCGCTATACGTGCTGACGCTGCCAACGCAGAATGAACTCAACGGAAGTCTCGTGGTGCCGGTGAGGAATCCGGTTACGGGCACTGTTTATCCGGCTGGCACAGCGATTCCGTCGAGTGCCATCAATCCCCTGTCGTCGCAGATTCTCAGCTACTTTCAGAAATTCTGCGGCACAGTTGCCGCAGGCGGGCGTAGGTTCGACGGGACTCAATTCGAATGACTACTCGGCGCAGATTCCCTTCACCGATAACTCGGACAAGGGCGATCTTCGGCTGGATTATCAGCAGAACCCGAGCAGCTCGTGGTTTCTGCGCGTGAGCGACCGTAAGGAAACCGGCGTGAACTATCCCACAATTCCGCTGCCTCTGGACGGGCAGACCAACGGGACGATCCGGGTGTTCGATCAGCAGGTGGCACTGGGCTACACGCACACGTTTGGCAGCAACAAGATAATGGACGCGCGGCTGGGGCTTTCGCGGACCAAGGCCGGCAAGTACACACTGTCGATCGGGCAGAACGACTTTACGATTCCGGGATTGCCGCCTAATTCGATTGTGGCCGGCGGTCTGCCTTCGGTAGGGATCAGCGGCTTTACGGGATTTGGACGTCAGAGCACGAATCCGCAATGGCAGAATCCGGCGCTGCTCGAGCCGAAAGTGAACTTCACGTGGGTGAAGGGCAAGCATTCGCTCAAATTCGGATATGAGTATGAGCATATCTGGATGGCAGTGAACGACAACAATCCGCTGTATGGCTCGTTCACTTACGGCAGCGGCTACAGCCTGTGCGATGCGGCGATCTCGCCGCTATGCACGACGACTGCCGGTGGCGGAGCTGCTCCTACTTCACCGGTGACGGATACCTACTGGGCTGACTTCCTGTTTGGCACGACGACCAGCTATCAGCTGGCCAACTACTTTGTCGTGCATCTGCGGCAGACGCTGGAGAGCGCATACGCTCAGGATGACTGGAAGATCGCGCCAAACCTGACGCTGAACCTGGGCGTGCGCTGGGAGTACGGTTCGCCCTACTCGGAGTGGAAGAACAACATCTCGAACTTCGACCCTGTTACGCAGACGGTACTGACTGTTACGCCGGGAGCGGTTGCGGGCAACGGAATCACGCCGGTCAATCCTGGTGGGACGTACGGAAAGACCCTTGTCAATCCTGACCTTGCCGACTGGTCGCCGCGTATTGGATTTGCGTACGGGGTAGCGCCGAGGACTGTACTGCGTGGAGGCTTCGGCACTGGCTATGTCCACTACACGCGCGCCGGATCGGGAGACATCCTGGGCATCAACGCACCGCAGGCGCAGTTTGCAGCGGTGACGCAGATCAAGCCTAGTACGACGAATCATTGCAGCTCGCCGCTGCCGGCACAGATCATCGCCACCGGATCGACGACGCCGAGTTGCTATGTCACGGCCGACCAGGGATTCCCATCAGGGCTGGTGGCGTCGTTCAATCCAGCGACGGATAACATCACGTGGATTCCCAAGAACACGCGTGACAGCTACGTGGAGAACTATTTCTTCGACGTGCAGCAACAACTGGCGAAGAATACGCTGCTCGATCTGGCTTACGTGGGCAACCACGGGCTGAAACTGCAAGGATTCCTCAATGGAAATCAGAAGAATCCTTCGCTCGGGTTTGCACGGCCGTTTACGAGTTGGCCCAGCGATATCACCGAGGCGCTGAACGAGTTCTACTCGAACTACAACGCGTTGCAGGCGCGGTATGAGCAGCGCTTTGTGAGTGGACTCACACTACTGAACTCGTTCACGTGGGAGCACTCGCTGGATAATGCTTCGGCGTCGCTCGAGGCCAATACGCCTTCTCCGCAGGATGGGAACAACCTGAGAGGAGACTATGGGCAGTCGGACTACAACCTGCCGATCGCCAATGTGACGAGCCTGGTGTACGAGTTACCATTCGGCCGCGGACGTCATTTCCTGGCGAACGCAAACGGACTGACAGACGCAGTACTGGGAGGTTGGCAGATCAGCGGCATCAACACCATGCAGGCTGGCTCGCCGTTCAACATCACCTACTCGCCCAACTCGGCGCAGCAGGTTTCGCTGCAGATTTCGGCAACGTATCGCGGAGCCAACGAATACCGGCCCGACCTGGTGCCGGGCAAGAAGGTGACGCAGGGACGCTCGTCGCGTGCGGCGAATACGGGATACGTGAACTATATTAACTTCTCCGCATTCGAATTGCCGCCAATCAGGGATGCGGCAGGAAATGTGCTGAGTCCGTTTGGCAATGCGCCGCGCAACCCCGGGCGCACGCCGGCATTCTATGAGTCGGATCTTGATCTCAACAAGCGCTTCACTCTGCCGGGAGAACGCCTGAAGATGGAGTTCCGCACAGAGATCTATAACCTGTTCAACCACACCAACCTTTATCTGCCGGGCACAATCAGCGGATCGCAGGGTACGACCTCTGCGACTGCGAACTTGGGCGGCTCGGTGCCGGTTTCGACGATTACCGGAAACCCAACCGGGGGAGGCCAGATTACGAGCACGTTTGAGCCGCGGATCTTCCAGTTTGCATTGAAGGTTATTTACTGATTCGACGGCGAATCGAATCGGGGGTCAGGCTGCAGTTTCGGCCTGGCCCTTTCTATTTGCCGCCAAGTCTTTTCGTCTCATTGAAAATATAGGAGTCGGTGAGGGAGATCACAGCCGGAGACGACCGACGGGCGTAGCGTGGATGCCGTCATCGGGACGGGGAGGCATCAGATGGACTACCGGGTGTTGACGGTTTCGCGTGAGTTCGGAAGCGGCGGCGGAAGAATCGCGCAGTCGATTGCGAAACGGTTGGGCTGGAAACTGCTGGATGGTGCGCTGATTGACGAGATTGCCTGCGCGGCGCACGTGGATGCGGGCGTCGTAAGCCGGTTTGACGAGCACGTGGAGGGATGGCTGCGTCGTGTTAACCGCCAGGCCATGCGGGGCGCAGCTCTCGCGGCAGGTGTCGCGCTGGAGCAGGAGAAGTGCTTCGACGAAGACGTGATGACCGACCTGACACGGCAGATCATCGAGCACGCGTACGAAGCCGGCGATTGCGTGATCGTTGGCCGCGGCGCACGGTGCATTCTGCAATCGAAGGCGGACGTGTTTCATGCGTTTGTGTATGCACCGCAGCGTGTTCGGATTCATCGCCTGCGGACGCGGCTGGAGCCGGGCGCAAACATAGAACATCGGATTCGCGATGTGGACGCTGAGCGGGCGCACTACTTGCGAATGAGATTCGGGAAGGAATGGAATAATCCGCACCTGTATCAACTGATGATCTCCTCGGGCGAGGATGAGGAGCAGACGGCGCGGGTGATTGAGTTTGCCATGAAAGGCAGCTTGTAAGACGAAGCCGTTAGCTTTTAGTTCTATCGTGCTGACGGAAAGGTAGTTGGCCGATGTAGGCCACCCAGAGATCCTTGACGCTGCCCGAGGCAGTGCCAGAGAGACTATCCTTATCATCAAGAAGGGCTCCGCACGGTGGCCCGATCGAGTGGTCCGCCGCAAGACTTTGCCGCGGAGCTGTTCGGAAGATGATTGCGCGTTTCATAAAGACCTGCAAGGATCGGCGGGACTTCGTCTCGGACCCGGAAGCAGAGTTGAGAAGAAGCCTCCCACCCCACACGAGGAGGTAATGCATGGAACAGAGCAAGACTGACGCGGCGATCGCAAACGACGTTCCGCACAACGATGAGCACAGTAAGCTCACGCAGGAAGAGATTGCGAAGGCAGTCGCACACCACAATAAGCGCCACAAGGAAGATCACGGCCAGAACGCACAGGCGAAAGGCCAGCAGAACAAGAAGCAAGGCGCGGATAAACCGAAATAGGTAATTGAGTTTTGTGCGATCCGACCCTTAAGTATTGGAAAGGCCGCGCAGAGGGAGCGCCCACGCGAGGGGAGAAGCAGATCCTTCGCGCCGCTTACCCCGTTGTCCGTGGGGCCCGAACTTGCGGCGCTCAGGATGACACATCGTAGCTACGGGTTCCTCATTTTCGCCAGTTACGGGCGCTTCTCAGTTCTTTGGGGTGACGTCCAAGTCGTAGCTGAGGGTGTTGATATGGGCGCGGAGGTTGTCTACGGCTGCGGCCTTTTGCTGCTCGAGGTCGGCGGTGTGTTTGCGCGTCGACTGGAGCAGGTCTTCGGCGCGGTTCAATTCCTCCACAAAGCGGCGCGCCGCGTCGTTGCCTTTGAGTGCGGTGAGGTTTTCGCGATCGCGGGCCTCATCGGCGGCGGCGATCTCTTCCTGCTTCTTTGAGTCGGCGATGGCCTGATCGAGGTCGGCGAGCTTGGCCTCTGCATCGAGGACCGGTTTGAGTTGCGCCTCGGCGTCAGGAACGCGCTTGACCAGGTCGATGAGGTAGGCGTTGGTGTTCTGGTTGGGATCGATGGAGACAGTTGTGAATTCGGGGCCGCGCTCTCGGACTTCGAGTTTCTCAGTCGAATGCGGCTTGACGGCAACCTTGAAGCGGTAGAGGTCGGGAGTGGTTTCAGCCGCCTTAACGCCGTCATCGAGTGACCAGCCGTTGGTGCGGCGCGGGTGTTCCAGCAGGACGACGCGATCCTCGTCGCCGGAGTTGGTGGCGGAGTACGTCGTTGACGAAACATCCATGTAGCGTTCGACGACGAGGCCTTTGTGGACCTGCAGATGATGGAGGGTGCGTTTGCCATCGACGTCGGCAATTTTGACGCGGGTGGCCTGATCGGCGGCGTAGGAGAGCAGGCGGCGCTCCCCTGGATGGATGGGATCGAGCAGGCCTTCACCGGCAAATTCCCCGCTCTCGAAGATGGAGAAGCTGCCGGCGTCGAGGGTGAGCTTCGACTTGTTTTCGAGCCAGACGGCGCGAAGGGGACGCGGGTCGTTGCGGCTCCAAAGGGTGACATGCTCGGCGGGCAGTTCCTGCTGAAGGATCGGCACCATCGCTGATTCGTTTTTGTGGATGGTGACGGGCTGGGTGAGGGAGTACTCAAAGAATTCGTCGAAGGCGTTGGTGGAGACGTCGCCTTCGGCGATGGCGTCGGTGGCGCGATAGACGCCTCCGCCAGTATTTCCACCTGTGCCAGCACCGAAGACCGATCCGATGACGCCGCTTGAAGATCCGCTCAGCCCTGCGGCGCCGGCAACGCCGAATGAAGCAGGAGGAACCTGATTTTGAGCGACTATCTTCGCGGACCTTGGAACGCGTGTTGGTGCGACAAGTGCATTGTTCATCATCTCCGACTGGACTTCGACCGTTTCTGCAGCTTCGTGCGTCTGTGGCGTGGTCTGCGCTTCAGTTGAGATGGCAATCTCGGGCCGGCGGGTATATAGCGGCTGCGAGATGGGCTGAATGAAGCTCTGCGGGGCTCCGGCAACGAGCGAGAGCTGGACGTTATCCCAGTCGGCGCCCACGGTGTTATCCACGACGGCCCAGCCCTGGACGATGGCATTGCCGTTGGCTTCGCGCGGAAAGACCATGCGATACGTCGCCTTCCATACGGGCACTTCACTGATGTAGCTGACGTGGAGCTTGCGCTGGCCCTGGCCGAGTGCATCAAGTGTGAGGTGGCGCAGGCCGGTGGAGTGCGTGGTGGAGAGCAACTGAAGATAGCGGTCGAGTTCTCCCTCCAGACTGGAGTCGACAGGACGCACGCTGAGCGTGGGCGTGAGCTCGATGACGCGGACCGCGCCCGAGCCGGCGATCACCGTCAGGAAGAACTTGTCGATGGAGTGAACATTTTCATCGGAGCCGATCTTTTCCGTACGAGCTTCGATGGACATGAGACGGCCGGAGATTGGCCCACCGGGTGCTCCGGTTACCTCGACTCGCTGGCCGCGGAGTGCGGCGAAGAGATCGGTTGAGGTTGGGTCTTCATTCATTCCAAGGGAGAGCGTCTTGAGTTGCTCGGCCAGTGGTGTCGTGGAGTTGTAGTTGACGCCCGCGATGCGTCCGCCTCCCTCGTCGAGCACGGTGAGCGATTGCAGGACATCGTTGAGCTGCGGCGAGGTGAAGTCGATGGTGACACGTTGATTGCCGCTGACGGTTCCCGCATGTTCGAAGTAGCCGACGCCGTTTTTGTAGAGGACGACCTTGCGCACCGGAAGGTCCTTAACCACCTGCGGTGGGGCCAACTGCGCCTTCGGCGGCACCTGCGGTGCGGCCAATCGCGCCTTCGGCGCCATCTGAGGCGAAGCTGAGTGCGCCTGCGGCGCGGGAGGGTCAAATTTGGCAGAATTGCCCGGATTGGATTGGGCAGGGAGAGTGAGGGTGAAGGCGGCAAAGCAAAGCGCGGTAACCCAGAGACGCATCGATCCTCCTTAGGCTGCACAGTTGCGCAGACGAGGTACACATCGAAACTGGAACTGCAAGACGCTATTGCGTTGGACCCCGGGAAGCCGAAAAAGGTTCCCATGGAAGTCTGCAATCGTTCTGGGAACGGAGCGCCGGGAGAATCTTGCAAGAAAAGGTAAGGGAGAAATGGAATTCGTGAATCGAGGTGATGGTTGAGGCGTCAATTATGGCGGGGTTCGCACGCGATGTAACCCCCAGGACTACGCACGAAGTGATCGGCACGAGGTCAACCGATGGATACTCTTCTTCCTCCCGTTGAAAAACCCAAAGGCATGTTCATGAAGCTTGCGTACAGCATGGCGCGGCGCCAGTTCGGCAAGGTGCCGACGCCGGTCAAAGTTGTCTATGCGCGCATGCCCGTTGCGTTTGGCATGTTCGTCGGGAAGATAGCAAATCTAGACAAGAAACTGCAAATGCCGGTGGAGACCGCATTCCTGATCCGCGAGCAGGTGGCGCACATTAACATCTGCGAGTTCTGTATCGATATTGGGCGCGCATTCGTGATCAAGTCGCGGATGAACGAGGCAAAGTTCGACGCGCTGCCGGATTACAGAACTAGTCCGCTGTTCAACGAGGCGGAACGGGCGGCACTGGACTATGTGACCGAGTTGACACGAAGCAAGAAGGTTTCGCCGGGGACGTTCGAGCGATTGCAGAAGCATTACTCCGAGCGGGCGATTTGCGAGATTGTGTGGCTGGTAGCCAGCGAGCACTTTTACAACATGACCAACTTGGGCCTGAACATCCACTCCGACATGCTGTGTGACATCGCGCGCAAACGCCAAGCGGCAATCTCTTAAGGGAAATTGCCACTTTACTGTATCGGCTACTGCTTTCGAGAGAACGGTGAAGGAGAACTGCTTAGCTCGTGGCGATGCGCTTGAGCTGGGCGAGATGGTTGAGGTCGTGGCCGGCCATGGTCTCAACGATGGTCTGAAAGGTCATGGCTCCACGCTCGGGGTGAGTGACGGGCTTGGACGCTGAACCGGGCAGAGCTTTCGCAATGAGCTGGAGATTCCATTTGCGAAACGCGGAGAAGGCTGCCAATGCATCCTTTGCGGCGATACCGTTATACGGACTGGCCCACTTCTCCTGGTCGAAGGGCTGCAGGACGTGGTGGTCCTCGGCGAGGGTCTGGCGCAGGCGAAAGCCGAAGGCGATTTCGCAGTCGGCCAGGTGGCAGACGATTTCGGCTGGAGACCATTTGCCTGGCGCTGGCGGATCCGAAGCTTTTTCGGGACCGATCATCTGGAGCTTGTTGGCGATTTCGTGCGAGGTAGCAGAGAGAATCGTCTCAAGAGGGCGGCCGTCGAGAAACTTCGCGTAAGGATTGAGTTCGATCATTGGGAATAGTCCTGGAGTGCAGTAGTCGTTAGCTTTCCGTTGCCAGTTGTCGGTTGCCGATTACAGTTCTACGTGCAGCGGAGCCGGCAGGCAAATCGGCGAATCGGGTTCGAGCAGTTTCCGAGAGTTTGGCGGATTGTGAATCAGCCAGCCATCGGGTGTTTTTCACTTCCTAAGCCCTATTCCCAGCTTTAGAGATATTCCTGAATCATGCCCTGCCAAGTGGGCCAATCATGGGAGTTATTGGTCTCCCACGTATAGAGCTTGTGGGGAATTCCCTTGGAGTTCATGATGCGGTCGAGATTCTGGTTCTGGCCGAGGCACTGGTCGTCCCAGCCAGTAGCGAGGATGTAGGTGTTGCGACGGTAGTGGTCAAAAAACCAGGCATCAGCGAGATTGGGCAAATAGTGTGTGGGCAGGTTGAAGTAGCAATCCTGATCATAGTAGCCGTTGAGAAAGTTGGTTAAATCGAAGGCGCCCGACATGGTGAGCAGGCCAGTGAAGATGTCGGGGTGACGCAGAGCGATGTTGGTGGCGTGGTATCCGCCGAAACTGCAGCCGAGCGAGACGAGGTGCGTATCCCAGTTCTTCTTGCCGATGAGGGGAACGACTTCGTGGATGAGGTAGTCCTCGTATTGCCCGTGGCGGGCTATGCGCCAGCGCGGCGGAACACTGCGGTTATACCAGCTCTCCATATCGACCGAGTCGACGCAGAAGAATTGCAGATCGCCCTTCTCCACGCGCCCGCCGACAGCGCCGATCATGCCGCGGTCTTCGAACTCGAAGAAGCGGCCGCCCGATGTCGGGAAGACAAGCACTGGCAGACCGGCGTGGCCGAAGACGAGCAGTTCCATGTCGCGGCCGAGCCGGTTGGAATACCACTTGTGGTACTCGCGGTTCATGAGGCGGGTTGGCTCCCGGGTGGGCGATTTGAGAAGCGCAGGTTTCCTGATACTGTAACAGCCACAGGCACATCTTTTTAGTAGGACATTTAGCTGCACGCTCGATTTGATTGAGCGGCGAGCGATCAAACGGATATGAGGAACCGTAGCGGATTGAACCTTGAGTCACACACAAACGGAGAGGCGAACCAAGGCTTGCTGGCGGAGTTGGAGACAGCCCCCTTGCATCCTCGACTGCGATTGCACATGGGCTTTAAAAGCAAGTATCTACCCAGCGATCGCGATGTGATTGTTTACCTCCCGCCAGGGTACGACGAAGAGCAAGAGCGGACCTATCCGGTGCTCTATCTGCACGACGGCCAGAACCTCTTAGATGGTCGGACTTCGTTTGTGAAGGGCCGCACATGGATGGTGCGAGAGCATGCCGATGAGGCGATCAGTGCGGGCGAGGTTGAGCCACTGCTGATCGTGGGCGTCTACAACACTGGCGATCGCAGGCTCGCCGAGTACACGCATGAGTACAACTGGCAGATGGGTGGCGGCGAAGCGGACAAGTACGGCGATCTGCTGACGCAGGAGCTGATGCCGTGGATCGCGAGCCAGTATCGGGTGCGGCAGGATCGCGAGAGCACCGGGATGGGCGGCTCATCGCTGGGGGGCCTGGTGACACTGTATCTGGGTCTCCGCCATGCGCAGCATTTTGGAAAGCTGGCTCTGCTGTCGCCCAGCGTGTGGTGGAATCACAAGAGCATTCTGGGCTACCTGAATGAACACGCTCCGCAGCTATGGGAGCGGCCTCGCGTTTGGCTCGACGTCGGCGATCGCGAGGGGGTACGCACGCTGCGCGATGTGGAGCACTTGGCGCGGAGGCTGAAGGCGAATGGCTGGCATCCGGGAGAGTCGATGCACTTTGAAAAGGTGCACGGCGGCACTCACGACGAGGCCAGCTGGGCACAACGGGTGAGGCCGATGCTGAGGTTTTTGTTTCCAGCCCGATAGCCGAATCGACTTTCCGGCGCGGCACACACGATCCGAAAATTTTCGACACTCAATAGAGAGGTCCAATTTAGACTGGTTCGATCCTTGGGATCAGTGGCAGGAGCCAATGGGAGATCCTGCGTGAAGGGATACTGAATGCCATTGAACAGGCTCGGTCTAGCGTTATTACTGCTGGCGGTCATTCCGGCCAGTGCCCAGATTCCGGTCAAGTTTACAAACTTGCAGGTATTGCCAAAGGACACATCAAAGGCCGAACTCCAATCGACCATGCGGAAGTTTGCCTTCGCTCTCAATGTGCGTTGCCCTTACTGCCACACGGAAAAGGAAGACAAGACGATCGATTTCGCCGCAGATGACAAGCAGGCCAAGAGAACGGCGCGGATTATGCTGCAGATGGTGGCAACAATCAACCATGACTATGTCAGCAAAATTGAAACGAGATCGCCAGCGCATGTGGAGTGTGTTACATGCCATCACGGTATTACCCAGCCGCGGACACTGAACGCGGTGCTTTCCGATGCCATTGATACGCAAGGAATCGATGCGGGTGTGAAGCTCTATCACGATCTCCGCGCCCAGTATTACGGGACCGGCGCATACGACTTCAGCGAGACCCCATTGAATCAGCTGGCGGAGTCCTTGTTAGCCAGGCACAAAGCCAAGGAAGCGGCGGCGATCATGGAGACGAATTTCACCGCCAACAATCCGCAATCGATCTGGGCTTTTCATGTCCTCGCCATGTCGCACCAGGCAAATGGGGAAAAAGACAAGGCTCTTGCAGATTTCCGTAAAGTGGTCGAGCTGCATCCCGAGGACACCTGGGCGAAACAACAAATCGAATCCCTTTCGAGCAAGGGAAGCACGAAATAGAGCCCGCTAAAGCAGCTTTTCGTAATTGTGCCAGTCCTTATCGGGCTCGATCTTGACGTGCACTTTGTGGCTGAAGACACGGGCCAGCAACTCGTTGTCGAATTTCCGCTCCACGGACTCGGGATTCTTGGTGTAGAGAATGAACTCACGAATGCCGGGAATGGTGGTAGTGGCGACAAAGATGGATTCACGATTGGGCTCGAAGACCTCGCAGATGTCGTTCTCGATCCGGGTGAGCGCCTCCGCCTCTCCGGGGTTCGGAAAGCCTTCACGGGTGGTGTCGATCATTGGCACAGCGATGGCCACATGGTGTACATACCCAGTGACGCCTTTGAACTTCTTGTATCCCGTGTGAACGCGTACGAACATCGGTTTTCCGATGGGATCGTGCCCTTTGCGTTGCGTCCAGGTATCTGGGACGGGGAGTTTGTCAGGGCTGAGGGGCTCTTTCGTGGAAAATGGCCACATGCCTTTTCTGGCTCCTGTGCAAGGATGGTTGCTGAGTTCGCAATAAGTATGCCTTGAATGAACGACTTTAGACAATGACCGAGGTAAAATTCATCTGCAACTTTGGCGGCAGGTGAATGTGGAACCGCCTGCCGCAGTCGATGGAACAGCTTGCCTGAAAGGGCAACTATCGGCGATACTTAGGTGTTGTGTCTTTCATCCCGCGGACGTAGATCGATCCGAGGGAATCCCGATGTACCCGAGCGGGAATTCCGGGTGGATAATGGCCGGGCGTTTCTGCCCAGGCCGGGAGACTCCCAAAAGACCGCAACAGAGCACCGGAATTGAAAGGAACTGTATCGCCGTGGTGATGATTCGTTTGGCGCGTTTCGGCGCCCCCAAGCAGCCCTATTATCGTGTCGTTGTGATCGAGAAGGACCGCGCCCGCAATGGCCGTTCGATCGAAGTCGTCGGCACCTACAATCCGCGCACCAGCCCAGCTTCAGTTGATCTGAAGCATGACCGCATTGCCTACTGGCGCGGAGTAGGCGCGCAGCTTTCTCCCATCGTGGCCAAGCTGGTCGAGAAGAACCCGGCCAAAACAGCCGAACCTGCGGTCGCCTAAATTCCTGTTCACTGCATCTGAAGTGTGTGCGAGTTTTTCCAACATCGCGCACATCGCGGAAACAGGTTACCGACTTCCCGAATACAGGTTACTGACTTGCGATAGGGTGTGCTGATACTATCGGCGCACCGATCCAAGTCGCTTCTCCTTGGATGTTTACGGTCAGAGGCAAGTTCATGACCCAAGTTGACATGGTCGCAGTAGACGAACTGGTCCGCGAAATCGCGCGGGCTTTGGTAGACGAGCCGGAAGCCGTCGAAGTGAAGTCCGTACAGCGGGACGAAAACACAGTTTTGCGGCTGAGGGTGGCTCCAGCTGACGTCGGCAAGGTGATTGGGAAGCAGGGGCGCACAGCCCGCTCAGTACGCACGATTCTGGGGGCAGTCAGCATGAAGCTGCATCATCGCTACACGCTAGACATCCTGGAAGAGGACGACGAAGAGTAGGAATGGCCAAATCCCCCGGGCCCGAACATCGCAGCGGATGCAGATGACCGCGTCAACGGGATGGGTGTGGCTCGCGCGCATCAGGCGCACACAGGGCCGCAAGGGCGAGGTCTTCGCCGAAATTCTCACCGATTTTCCTGAAAAATTTGCGGAGCGGCGACGTCTGTGGCTGCTCGGTGGCGACACGGTTGCGCAAAAAGCTGTCGCAGACCCGAGTCCGCGCGAGGTGGAACTGCTGCACCACTGGCTGCACAAGGGTGGCGTGGTGCTGCACTTTGCTGGTGTGGATTCAATTTCGGCGGCGGAGAAGCTTGCCGGGTTCGTTGTGGCAATTCCGCTCGAAGAGCGTGCACCGCTGGATGAGGACGAGATCTACATCGGCGACCTGATTGGGTGTGTGCTGGTGAATGTGGCTGGAGCAGAACCGGTGACAGTCGGCGAGATCGAAGATGTGGATCGGAGCGCGGGGCCGGTAGCAATGCTGGTGGTGCGCGGCGCGTCAGCCGACGAGATTCTGATTCCCTTTGCAAAGGAATATTCGCGGCGAGTGGATGTGGAAGCGAAGCGCGTGGAGATGGCGCTGCCCGAGGGGTTGGTAGACCTGAACCGGTAGTTGCGAAGCTCTAACCGCTCCCCGCAGTGTTCACTTCTTATTCGCTGCGTTTCGGAGTACTCGACGGCACGATGCCGAATCTTGACCGAAACTCGGTTGAGCGACCACATTCGATTCAATGCAAATAATTCGTTCCCATGCAACTGCCGGGGTTCCACTCAGCTTTTCGATTCGGTCTTTTCCTGATTCTTTATCGAACGAATACCTCTCAACGTCATCCTCAATATTACCTGTCTTCGTGTTCCGGGAGTGTGCCCAGCTTCCTACGGCAAAGCCGCCGGCCGGTTGCGCGACAACGGCGAATATTTGATCCAATTCGTCGTCATCATAGGGATCGCCAACGTCTGTCATGCGAACGACAACTCCAGGTTGCGGAAACCGCACATCCTTGGATTTGCTCTGCCAACAAGCACGCCATCCGAAGCCGGGTTCGAAACGGATGGTGGTAAACACCGCCGTGGCCTCACATTCCCAACAGTCGTAATATGTGATCGCAAGCTCGTCATTCGATGTTCCGAACCAATCGAGTAGCCTTACTCCGTTGCCAAATACGAGCACCTGCGCCGTAGAGGTTTTTAGCGAGATGTTGTAGATCGACCACTGGTCGTAATCAGGGGTGGGCGCACCCACCTCCCGGGAAGCGGTCATTACAAGGGCAAAGTTTCCTCTTAAACCCACCTCGCGAATTGCGGTAATTGAGGGATCACGCAGCGCGGCCCGAACCCGGGCCATTGTGTCGCGGTTTGATTCGATATTCACCCAAGAGAATCCATTAGGAAGCTGTGCCCGGCCAAACTGCGAAAGCAATAAGACAGTGGAACAAAGAAGTGTAAGTCTCTGCTTCATATCTCTCTCACCTCCACTTATTCGAACGCCAGAGGCTTCCATACGCCGTTGTCTTTCAGCGCAAGTTGCAGCGGGCGAGGCGGGCCTTTGGGTGGCACGGTGACTTCGATCCACAACTCCTGGCCGCGCTTGAGCCACGTGGGATCGGTTGCGTGTTCGGCTATATAGAAGTCGACAGGGTTGGTGAGGCGCATCTGGTCGCACGACAGCCCGGGCCATGCGGCGACAGATTGGGTTGGCGTGGTCGTGTCGGACTCGGGAACACGAATCGCAATCAGCTTGTTCTCTTTGACGGCGATCTTTGCCTGGAACCAGACAGTGTTGGCTGAACGGATCGAGAAGTTATTCCCGTTCGGGACGCCATTGAGGTTGCGCGGGAACTGAGCGTCTTTGGCGGAGGGCAGCGTGCTGCCGCACCCGTCCACGGTAAGTTGCAGGTTGAGGTAGCGGCCGCGCATCACCATCTCAGGATCGTATGCAGCAGTTCGTGTCCACACACGCGGACAGGTGGCGCGCTGGTAGAGATATTTTGCCGCAACCGTCGATACGATGACCAACTGCAAAACGAGCAGAGCGACGGAAGCCTTTGCGATTTTCATCGTGCCTCCTCGAGTGCCGCAGGCGATTGGATCATGTGTGCGAGCAGGCCGCGGCGAGTTTTCTCCAGCGCCCATCCGCCGGCGATGAAAAGCACGCCGAGCCCGATAAGACCGAGCGACCGGCCCATCTTGTCGAAGAGGTCGCTGAAGTAAAACCACGCGACGGTAGCACCGAAGAAGACGATGCCGAGGTTCACGAGTCCGGGGCTCGCCTCTCGCACTCCCCACCAGATGAGGAAAATGCAGAAGGCTGCGACGAGAGCGTGGGCAGCAAGATTGGGCTCGGTGCGCGTCCAGGAGCCGTAGGCATAGTGCTCCATCCACATCCTTGTGCACCACGGCAGCGCGATGACGAAGCCGATGGCGGCGAGTACCGGAATGGTGCTTTTGCGCAGGCGGACGAGCGAGAAGAGGATCGGAATGGCGGCGATGTCGACCCATCCCCAGAAGCGCGTGTGGAACGGCGGGTAAGGCTGCATGCCGTACCAGGAGCGCCAGCCGTCAAGCAGCAAAAAAGTGCTGGTGACAGCGGCTATGGCAGATACCGTGAAAAGTATGCCACGAACGATGCGGCGTTCCGTCCCAATGAAAAATGTGAGGTAGAGGATGGCCCAGACAAAGAGGAATCGGCCGATGTAGATTTCCACGCCGATGTGATTTTCGGCGGCATAGCTCCACTCACAGATGAGCCATGAGGGAAAGAGCAGCAACGTGAGCGTCTGCTGGGCCTGGTCGCGCAACAGCATCCAGCCGAGCATCGCAGCGATGGCCCACATGAGCACAGCCGCAGGCCAGTGCTCCTGGATATTGAAGATCTGGCCTACAAGCGCGATGGCCGCGCCGGTGGCGATGGTGCCGACCGCGTGCAGCACTGTGGATGTGGCCTTGTATTTCTCGCGAGCGATGGCCCCACCGAAATGAAAGATCGTGACCATCGCCATCACCAGCAGATAGCGCATGCCGGGCCCGAGTTGGTCCCAGTGGGCTGAGACGAAGAGGACGATACCGCTGGCCAGCAGGATGCCGCCGAGGATCAGAGCGACTCTTCCCTGCCATGCTATTCCTGCAACCTGGACCCCACTTTGGGGCTCGGCTTTGCGCGTCGTTGTTCTAATCGCGCCCTGCGCAGATTCCCAGGAGCGGATGCGGGCTGTGGCTTCAGCATCGAGAACGCCGGCGGATTGCCAGCGGTTTAGCAACGATTCGTAGTCTGTCATGATCGTTGCGCTCCATTAGAGCACAAAGGGGAAACAGCCCGAATGGCTACTTCGGAATCACTCGAAAGGACATTCATGATTCGAATTCCTCCAGGCAATGAACATGGCTTGAGATTAGCCATTGCAGAATTCCGAAATGGGTTCCTCCATACAGTTTCTTAAGTGTCACAAGAAATACGAGCTTGCCGCGAACCGGCTCAAATCTGCCGGCATCTTCGCCCCGGCCCTGTGAAACTGCCAACTCACTCTGGGGCGGTGGCTGATTGCCACCTGGCCTCGCCACGGGTTCTATGATCGTGAGTGACACCTATGCGGTTTGAGATCATCACAATATTTCCCGGATTCTTTGCCGGTATCTTTGAGCACGGGATCGTGCGGCGGGCGCAGGCTGAAGGGCTGGTGGGCATTGGGCTGCATGATCTGCGTACGTTTACGCACGACCGGCACCGCACCGTGGACGATCGGCCGTTTGGCGGTGGCGAGGGGATGGTGCTGAAGCCAGAGCCACTGGCCGAAGCGCTGAAGTCGCTGGGGATTGAAGTAAAAACCACACGTAAACAGGAGCAAAAGCAGATCCTTCGCTCGCCTGCCCCACAAACGCATGCGTTTGCGGGGCCCCAAAGCCGCTCCGCTCAGGATGACACATCGAATGGTGATGGGACTCGCGTGATCTTGTTGTCGGCGCAGGGGCGGCCGTTTACGCAAAGCGTAGCGCGGGAGTTGTCGCAACTCGAGCGCGTGGTGCTGATTTGCGGCCGCTATGAGGGCGTGGACGAACGCATCAACGAACTCTACTGCGACATGGAGCTTTCGATCGGCGACTACGTATTGAGCGGCGGCGAACTGGCAGCAGCGGTCGTCGTCGATACCGTGATGCGGCTGGTGCCGGGAGTGCTGGGAAACGAGGCGTCGGGCGAGTTTGAGAGCTTTGGCGTGGCCGATGCAGAGATCAACTCCGACGAAGAGGGCGTGCCACGTTCGCAGCACGGTGCAGGCGGGCTGCTCGACTATCCGCATTACACGCGGCCCGCGGAGTTTGCCGGGGTGCGTGCACCAGAGGTGCTGATGAACGGCGATCACCTGCAGATTCGCCGCTGGCGGCGCGAACAGCAGTTGCGAAAGACCTGGCAGAACAGACCGGATCTGCTGGAGAAAGCTGCTTTGAGCGACGACGACCGGCGACTGCTTGATAAGATTCGCAGCGAAGACGGAGATTGAAGATCGTGAATGCGTTGCAGATTGCTGCGTGGGTCGAACTCGGCATTTGCTGGATCGCGTGGTCGCTTGCGTTCGTCAGGCCGCAGAAACGCGCGGCTGGTGCCAAGAAGACGGAGCGCGCTCCGGTATCGCGCTGGGGAATCGTGCTGGTAATGCTGGGCTACGCGTGTATATGGGCGTTCGTCCGGCCGGTGGGATTCGAAAAATCCGCCGCTTCGCTGATTGCCTCCATGATCATGGGTCCGCCGTCGGTTGTGCTCGTCTGGATGGCGGCTCGCCACTTGGACAAGCAATGGCGCTTTGAAGCGGCATTGAGCGACGATCACAAGCTGATCACGACCGGACCGTACCGGTGGTTGAGGAATCCCATTTACGCATCGATGCTGGGCATGTTGCTGGCAACGGGATTCGCGAAGACCTGGTGGCCGCTTCTGGTCGCGGGCGTCGTCTTCTTCGTGATCGGAACCGAGATTCGCGTGCGCGCCGAAGAAAAGCTGCTGGCGACACGCTTCGGAGAGGAATTCACGCGGTATAAGGCGAATACTCCGGCTTATTTTCCCTTCATTCGATAAGAGGCCCGAATGTATGAAGCCTCATCGGAATGGCTGCACTGAGGCGGGCTGCTCGGCGCTGACCTGGCCCGCGGCGATTTTGGCGACGAAGAAGTTTTCGCCACAGGTCGGCGAGCCGGCAAGACGACGCATCATGGCGATCTGGCCAACGTGCGTGAACGCATCGGCGATCGGTCCCTGAAAAAGCGGCTCGGCGGAGGCGTGGAGCGGCTGGTCCGAAGCAAGATAGTCGTCGAAGGCCTTGAGCTCTGCGAAGAAACGGGCTTTCTCATCGGCCCACGCGAGGGGCGGGGAGTTGTGCCAGCGCTCACTTCCCTGCACCGTGCTCAGGGCCCAGTCAAAGAGATCGCCCATGTGCGCGAGGATCTGGATAGGCTGGCGGCCACAGCCGTCGAAGGTGGCGAATGTATCTGGTGCGCCGTCGAGCGCGCGAGCTGCACGATAGGCGAGGGCTGCGACGGTGTGGCGGAGAAGTTCGCGTTTCTCGTTCATGACAGCAGTCTATGCCATGCGTAGAGCCGCAAGCGGAACGATATTCGGATCGGAGCCGATCAGAGATACAGCTGCCGGGGCCACGCCGAGACCGGCAGTTTCCGCCGAATCGAGATCCTCGTCCACTCGACCCACGCCACTGGCCACACGCACGCAAACAGCAGCCACGACATCCTCAGTGCGTCCCGGCCGAAGACGAGCGCGATCGCGCTCATGATCAGCGCCCACTTCACATAGCGGAAGACGAGGGACCGAGACTGCGTGTAGATGGGCAGAAAAGGCGCCACGAAGAGAATACCAGTGAGTATGCCCATGGCAAGCGCCGCCTGTGCCATCGCGAGCCGGCCGAGAAAGAACAGCACGAGGCCACCCCACAGCATAACGATGGGCAGAGCAAGCCGGAGCCATTTCGTCCACGAACTTGCGCATAAAATCTGCGCCTCCGCATTGCCTTTGCGCAAAACCCGGGCTTCGCCCGAGGTCAGAAGGACCTGGCGGTATTGGCGGTTCGCCATTCTGGGATCGCCCAGTGAGTTGAGGGCGAGCCGATCTGCCTCATCGGCCGTCGCGCCGCCGGCGATGCAGTCTTCGCGCGCCGATTCGTAGTGCTCCTGAATCTCCGCGCGAACCTGCGCTGCGGACTCCTTCGCCAAATGCCGGGTAGCCTGTTGCAACCAGCTTTCCAATCCAGCCATCGCTTATGCCTCCCCGAGGATCGTGGTCACGGCTCGCGAAAGCTCGTGCCATTCGGCGCGATCTCGTGCAAGCGTTTCGCGACCTGTCTTGGTGATGCGGTAATACCGGCGCTGCCGTCCATTTTCCACAGCGTCATAGGACTCGACCAGACGCTCGTTTTCCAGTTTGTGAAGCGCAGGGTAGAGAGTGCCTTCCTTAAAATCCAATACGCCCTGCGAACGCTCCTTGATTCGCTGGGCGATCCGGTATCCATGGCTAGGCGCTTGTAGCAGCGCCTCAAGGATCAGGGTCGGAAGGGTACCTTTCAGATTCACCACATACCTCGTATTCCTATGCATAGGGTAGGGTAGGTCGTCGGCGTTGTCAATAGGAGAGATTCACAGGCAACCGGCGCGGTCAAGATTAGGCGGAAAGCCAATTCTCTGTTAAAATTCAGATTCTGAGTCCATCAGCAGGAAGAAGCTATGTCTATCCATCCAGTAATGCAGCGCCTGGCCGACAAGCTGAAGCGCACCGATCTCCCAAGTTTTGTTCCCGGCGACCAGGTTCGTGTGCAAGTCAAGATTAAAGAAGGCGATAAGGAACGTTTGCAGGCCTTTGAGGGCCTCGTGATTGCCATTAACAAGGGACCGCAGGCCACCTTTACCGTCCGCAAGATGAGCTTTGGACAGGGCGTGGAGCGCATTTTCCCGTTCAACTCCAAGGTTGTCGATAAGGTCGAGAAGATTCGCAGCTACAGGGTTCGCCGTTCCAAACTGTTCTACATTCGCGGACTGCGCGGCAAGGCCGCCCGTCTCAAGGAAGTGGAGCGCGCTACAGTCAAGGCGTAACGCCCTTCGCATTTTGCATCAACGGACCCCGGCACAAACGGCCGGGGTTTCGTTTTGAGAGGTTTGCGCGGCGAGCAGAGTGCCCGCCCTCAGTCTTCGCTGGTGTCTTTGTTCAGGCGCTTGGCGTCGCCGGTCTCTTTGGATTCATCCAGCCCCGTCGAGTCCGCGATGTCCACTGTTCCGAACGAATCGTTCACGACGCCGTCATCAGGGGGCGGGTTCATCTGCTGAAATCCGCCGGGCTGGGTGTGCGTGGGCTTCACTCTCTCGGTCATTGAACCTCCTGTGCAATTGGATGCGCGCTCAGGGCTTGCGAACGGGTTTACCTGCCGAATACTGAACCTGTTTTCCGCAGGTGTCCACCGATCGAAAGCGGCGGCAGGTTCTTATACTGGGGTCATGGCGGCGTGCGGATGGAAATTGGAAAAGGCTGCGACCCAATGCGGCTTTCTGCGCATTGCCGGCTGCGATGAGGTCGGGCGTGGACCGATGTTCGGGCCGGTTGTCGCCGCAGCCGTCGTACTTCCGCTCGGCTGCCGTCTCACTGGCCTGAATGATTCGAAGCAGCTCTGCGAGAACAAGCGCAACGAACTCGATCTCGTGATCCGCGCGAAAGCCCTGGCGTTTGCCATTGCGGCCGTGGATGTGGAGACGATCGACCGCATCAACATCCGCAGGGCTTCCCTGCTGGCGATGCGCACAGCCGTCGAACAGCTCGCGGTCCAGCCGGATTATCTGCTAATCGACGGATGCGACACGATTGACTGGGCGTGCCCGCAGCAGTCCGTGATTCATGGCGATGGAACAAGCTACTCGATTGCCGCCGCGAGCGTGCTGGCCAAGGTGTATCGCGACCGGATGCTGGTGGAGCTCGATTCCGTGTATCCGGGATACGGCCTGGCCAAACACAAGGGGTACTGCTCGCGTGAGCACATGGCAGCGCTCGATCGGCTCGGCCCGACGCCTCTGCACCGGAAAAACTGGAGCCCCGTCGCACAAACAATGCTTGCCTTTGAAGAATTCCCCGAAACGATTATTCAGTAGATCGAGCAGAAACTCAGATCGCAACAGCACGACGCGCTCTCACTTTCTGGACCCATGCCAGCACTGGCCGGGCGGCGAGCAGCACGAAGAGCGTGATGGTCAGGTTCATCGGACTGAGGACGCCCGGTTTTACCTGCCACCAGTAGTGAATGATCCCGCAGATTGCCGCGAAGTAGACGAGCTTGTGCAGGCGGTTCCAGCGCTTGCCGCCGAGTTTGCGAATGGCCCATGTGGTTGAGGTGGCAGCGAGAGGAACCAGCAATGAGTATGCGAGAAAGCCAGCGATAATGAAGCGTCGCTTGGTAATGTCGGTCTTGAAGACGCTCAGATCAAAGTTCATGTAAAGCGCGATGTATGTTGCCAGATGCAGCGACGCGTAAAAAAACGCGAAGAGACCGAGCAGGCGGCGAAACTTGATGAGCCACGACAGGCGCGGTGAGAGCAGGCGTAGCGGCGTGACGGCCAGCGACAGAATCAGCATCAGCAGCGCGTTGTAGCCGGTGGTCAGCGTGATGGTCGACGTAGGATCCGGACCGAGCGTGTTGGTAACTGCCTCATATACGAGCATTGCAAAGGGCGAGAGGCAGATGATCCAGGTCAGCGTCTTGAGTGTGATGAGAGTCTTGCGGTTCATGGGTATCCAGCGGTGCTTCGCACCGTTAGCGACGCGTAGCGCGTGTTGGCGGTGCTTTGCACCGTTAGAATCGTTAAGCAAGCGAGGCAACCTAGCTCCGCGAACACGCGCGAGGCGCGGCTAACATCGCTAGCTCTGCTAGAAGGCGCGAAGCACCGCTAACTCCGCTAAAAATCCCTCTTCAAATTCATTCCGTTATACAGCGATGCCACCTGATCTGCGTAGCCATTGAACATGAGCGTGGTGCGGCGCTGGGCGTAGAACGGCAGGCCGATGCGACGCTCGGTTTTCTGACTCCAGCGCGGGTGATCGACGTTGGGGTTCACGTTGGAGTAGAAACCGTACTCGTTGGGCGCCTGTTCGTTCCACGTGGTCGGCGGCATCTTGTCGAGAAAGCGCACCGTCACGATGGACTTCGCTGATTTGAAGCCGTACTTCCATGGCACCACGATGCGAATGGGCGCGCCATCCTGGTTGGGCAGCACATCGCCGTAGAGACCAAAGGTGAGCAGCGTGAGCGGGTGCATGGCTTCATCCATGCGCAGGCCTTCCGTGTAGGGCCAATCGATGTTCGATTGAGACGCCCACTTCTGCACGTGCTTGTCGTAATAGGAGAGGAACTGCACGTACTTCGCGCTGGGCAGCGGATCGCACTGATTGATGAACTCGGAGAGCGAGTATCCAACCCACGGAATCACCATGCTCCACGCCTCGACGCAGCGATGGCGATAGACGCGGTCTTCGAGAGGGCGCAGTTTGAGCAAAGCTTCGATGTCGAAGGTCTGCGGCTGTTTGACCTTGCCTTCGACCTTCACGATCCAGGGCCGTGTGGGCAGGCGACCAGCGTTTTCAGCCGGTTCATTCTTCTGCACGCCGAACTCGTAGAAGTTGTTGTAGTGCGTGATGTCCTGCAAGGTGGTGAGTTGTTCGCCGGTCGTAGACAGCGGACTCTTCACGGTCTGCAACTTGGTATCGGCCAGGGCGCTCGCGCGGGGCGAGAACACGTCCGCGAACCGGCCGGCGCCGGCGATGGCAGCGCCTGCCCCGGCTGAGCCTGCAATGACATTGCGCAAAAAGCGGCGTCGGCTGAAGAACTGGTTGTGGATCTCCTGGGGCGTGATCTCCGATGAGGGAATGTCGGAGGGCTTGCGAATCAACATGGCTGACCTCGGGGAACCTTCAACAGCGTCTATTAGACACCTGCGGGGCGGTAGAGGTTACAACATGCTGGAAACCATTCGATTGTAATGAAGAGAAACATCGCTATTTGATAGAACGGCGGCGCGAAGAGGGACTCGCTTTTGCCAGGGCCGGAAGACTGCCATGCGGAAACGATGTCGACTGACGCACCACGAGTTTTGTAGAAATCTGCCACTCTTTCTGCTGTGCCTGGGGATGATCCGGCTCGATACCGGCGCGCAGAGCTTGTACCGCAGCCGTGGCAAGCTGCTTGCACGACATCTGGATCGTGGTGAGCGGCGGCAGTATGAATTGCGCAAGATGAACATCGTCGAAGCCCACGACCGAAACATCCAGCGGCACGGGGTGCGTGGCGCGATGCAATCCGTGCAGAACGCCAATCGCAGTCATGTCGTTGGAGCAAACGATACCCGTGGGAAACTCCTTGAGCCCCAGCAGGCGTTCGCAGGCCTTGATTCCGCCCTCCATGGTGTGCGTGCCTTCGACCATGTGCTCGGCGGGAACTCTAAGTCCGAGTTCGGCCATGGCAGCGAGAAATGCATCGCGCCGCGCTACCGCCGAACGCATCAACAGAGGACCGCTCATGAATGCGATCTGGCGGTGTCCCAATGCCGCGAGGTGCTGCACGGCCTCGCGAATTCCCACTCCATAATTGACCTTGAGAATGCGAATATTCGGGAGGTCCGGCCCGGCATCCACAAACACAAGCGGGAAGGCGCGCTCGACGAGCTTCTGGATCAAATCTTCTTCGATGCCGAATGTCATGATGGCCACACCGTCGACGCTGCGCTGCAGCATACGGCGGATGAGCGCCTCGGTGCGGGCTGTGTCGTGATTGGTGGAACCGATGAAGACCTCGTAGCCCTGCCCGACAGCGAGATTCTCAAACTCCTGCACAAGCTCAGGAAAAAATGGATTGGTAATCTCCGAGACTACAAGACCAAGGATGTGGCTGCGTCCCGAGACAAGCGCACGGGCCTGGGTGTTGGGCACATAGCCAACCTCGCGGATGACGCTCCATACGCGCTCCGCCAGCTCGGGAGCCACTGTAGAGATACCGTTTACTGTGCGTGAGACTGTGGCAATAGAGACACCAGCGCGCCGCGCTACGTCGCGAATGCTCGCGTTCGCAGCGTGAAGCCGGTTCGGGTTCTTTCTTGGTCCGCCCACAGATAAACCGATTTTAAAAGATTCTCTTGTGTTACACGAGGGGAATCGGACGAAGACTTGCGCATTGAAATTTGTGCAAAGCTATTGAAAGCATGGGGCTGATCGGAATACCGGTCAATTCTGTTTGCGCAATCGCTTGAGCAAATTGACGTTGATCTTGGAAAACGTTTGCATGATTGCAGCGACAAAACACGTACTACGGATGGCTTTGGCTACCGTCGGCCACTTCCATCGCATGGCGCAGCAACAGGAGGATCGAGTCAAGGCTCTCTTCGGCGCCGCGTTTGCTTCCGGGCAGATTGACAATCAGCGTGGCGCCGCACAGCCCGGCAACACCTCGCGAAAGCCACGAAAAGGGATTGCTCTCGGCGCCGCGAACGCGCATGGCTTCACTGAGCCCTGGCGCGTGGCGATCGAGCACACGCAACGTAGCCTCGGGCGTGCGGTCGCGTGGGCTCATGCCCGTACCGCCGGTGGTGAGAATCAGCGCCGCTCCCAGTTCGCTCCACCGCGTCAAGGCGGTGACAATCTGTTCTTCATCGTCGGGCACGAGTGCGGTTTCGATTTGCGCAGCTGGCCAATGCTGGCGCAGCAACTCGACAACGGCAGGGCCTGCGGTATCGGTCATCAGGCCCTGCGCACAGCGGTCGGAAACGGTGAGTACACAAAGAAGCATTGGGACGATTGTAGCTACCTATCCTGAAGCACCTTGATTGTCTGCAGCCAGATCCTTGCAGTGTCGGGCCACGTGGTTACGGGTAATTCGGTGCGGCGCAGGCCATATCCGTGTCCGCCTCCCGCGTAGATGTGCAGTTCCGCGGGAACTTTGGCTGCTTTCAACTGCAAAAAATAGACTGTGGCGTTCTCCACGTGCACCGGATCGTTTTCCGCCTGCACGATGAAGCTTGGCGGCGTTTTCTCGGTCCGGTTGATGGCTCCATTGGGCGCCATGTTTTGCGCATCGTTGGCAAGATAGCCCGGGTAGATAACGAATGCAAAAGTCAGGACGGCAACTGAGCTGATCTGCAGCATCGATGGAGTCGTAGAGCCGCTTGTCGAAGTGGGTGCTGAGCGCGGCAGCTAAATGCGCGCCCGCGGAGAAGCCGAGAACGCCGACGCGATTCGGGTCGATGTGCCATTCGGCTGCGTGCTGACGGACCATGCCGAGCGCACGCTGCGCATCCTGCAAAGCCGCGGCAGATTTTGGATACGGGCCGGTGTGGGGGACGCGGTACTTCACCAACACGCAGGTTACCTTGATGGAGTTGAGCCAGTCGCAGACCTCTGTGCCTTCGAGATCGATGGCGAGAATCTGGTATCCGCCGCCGGGAAAAACAACGACAGCGGGTCGCTTTGCGGTGCCTTTTGGCGCGTAAACCGTCAGCGTCGGGTTGGAGACGTTGCCGAGGCGAACCAGCGGACGGCCCGCGATTAGCTTGTCGCTGGGCTTGGTGGTGTCGACTTCAGCCGGCGGGTTCGCCGGCGCGCCGGGAGCGCCGTTGGGCCAAAGTGGAAGGGTGATGTGCCCGGGCGCAGGTTGCCATGCTGGTTTTTGCGCATCGGAACAAACGGCGGACGCTGCAATGCCGACGCAGAGAATGAGTGCGAATCGTTTCATACTGAAACTCCGGATGAAAAAGTGTCGCAGCGATGATTGCAGGCCGGCGAGGGGGATGCAAATGGGATAGAGCGCGTTCGGGGGGCAAGCTGGAGTTCAAACCAGCTTCACGATTTGCAGCGATTCTACGGTTGAGCGCCGGACGGAACCAGCAATGTCAGCGTCTCGCGCGCAAGTTCGATACGGGCGGGCAAAGCGCCCAGCACCTCGCCGTCTGCTTCTACAAAGACGCGCGATTTGGATCCGTTGAGGGTGCGGCATTCAACGGAATCGGCATCCAACAACTCAATGGACCGCGAGAAAGTCTGGCGTCCGGCGACCGTGGCCAGCAGGAACCGCAGATACTGCAAGCGGCTGCGCGTTTTGAAAGCCACCAGGCTCAAATCCTTCTTGCGCAGGGTAGCGCCTGGAGCAAGCACCCCCAGCGCTCCGCCGAAAGAACGGATGCGGATGGCAAGCAGTTGCGAGACCTGCTCAACACGAGGCGCGCCATTGCCATTGATGGAAAAGGACGCGTCGAAAAGCGGAAACGGGTGCGAAGCCCAGATCTTGAACGCCTCCAGCATGTAGAGCGCATATCCTAGGCGGCGCTTGAGTTCGGGATCCATACTCGACATCAGCAGTGCGTCTGCGCCGACGCCCGCCGCAACCGTGAAGTAACGCCAGCCCTTGGAGCCGTTGGTCTCCTGAAAGAAGATGCGGCCTACCTGGACCTCCATCGGCTTTGCATCGAGCAGAACCCGCACTGCTTTGACCGGATCGCGTCCCAGCCCGAGATTCTGCGCCAGTGCATTGGCCGTTCCCAGCGGCACCACCCCCAGTGCGACCTTTGTGCCCACCAGCGGCTGCAGGACTTCGTGCACCGTGCCGTCACCACCGCAGGCTAGCACCGCGTCGTAACCCTGCCGTACCGCGGCTAACGCGAGGGCCTTCCCACTTCCGGGGGCGTGCGTTTCCAGGGCATCGGCCTCGACACCGGCTTTGCGAAGCACCGCCAGCGCATTCCGAATGTAGGATGCGCGGCGCGCGGAGTGCTGTCCTGAAGCTGGGTTGTAAATTAGCGCGACACGGCGCATGTATGCTTTCTGGCCTCGTGCAAGGTTCCCTTAATCGATAAATTCATTCTACAGACGGCGCCTGAATTGCGGTCTACCAGCTTTGATGCAACCGGATCGCGTATGAGAACAGAAACCGGGCCAACCGACACCATTGCAGTGGTTTGTGAGCTCGAACTTGACGATTCTTTGAACCACACATCCATCGGATGCGTAGCTCATTTAGAATTCTCGCCATAAATCCGGAAAGGATTGAAGACCTCTCTAAAAAATCATGACAAATCACGTGCGCAATTTCTCAAAGTTGCTGTTATTCCCTGCCTTCTTGTTGGGTCTGGGTGCGTCCACGTTGGGCGCGGGCGCGCAGGAGAAGGCCGCCGCCAAGACGGATACGCCTCGCTACAAGGACGCGACGCTTCCGATAGCTGATCGCGTCGCGGATCTGATGCCACGGATGACGCTGGAAGAGAAGGTATATCAGCTGACAGGCGGATGGGACTCGAAGATTGACGTGATCGATCCGACCGGCACCTACACAACGGAGACGGCTCGCCAGACGCTCTCGGCCGAGTGGGGGCCGGAGGTGAAATTCACTCCGCGGCAGGCCGCGATCCTGCGCAATGGGGTGCAGCGATATCTGCGTGAGAAGTCGTGGCTGGGAATTCCAGCGATGTTCCTGGGCGAAGCACTGCACGGCTACATGGAGTACGGCAGCACGAGCTTTCCGCAGGCACTGGGACTGGCGGCGACGTTCGATCCTGCGCTGGTGAAACGCGTGTTCACGGCCGTGGGTGACGAGGCAGGTTCGCGCGGCGCGGGACAGGTATTCTCGCCGGTGCTCGATATGGCGCACGATCCGCGCTGGGGACGCACGGAGGAGGGTTACGGCGAAGATCCTTATCTCATCTCGCGCATGGGCGTGGCTGCGATTGAGGGCTTGCAGGGGGACTCGTATTCCATTGACCGCCATCATGTACTGGCGACAGCGAAGCACTTTGCCGTGCATGGCGTGCCCGAAGGCGGCACCAACACTGCTCCCGGAAACATCTCTGAGCGCGTCATTCGCGAGACCTACCTCGTTCCCTTTCAGGCGGCGGTGCAGGAGGCGCACGTGGGCAGCGTGATGGCCTCGTACAACGAAATCGACGGCGTGCCCAACCACATCAACCACTGGCTGCTCGACAAGGTGCTGCGCCAGGAGTGGGGTTTTGATGGCTACCTGACTTCAGATGGCGACGGCTTGCAGATGCTGGTAAGCACGCATCACGTGGCCTACAACATGGCTGATGCCGCGCGGCAGGGCCTTGCAGCCGGAATCGACTACGACCTCTCGGAAGGCACCGTCTACCAGACGCTAGTTGACCAGGTAAAACAAGGCACGGTCCCGGAGAGCGAAGTGGATCGCGCCGTCTCGCGCGTGCTGGCGACGAAGTTCCGGCTGGGCTTGTTCGACAATCCGTATGTCGATCCCGATTACGCCGAGAAGACCAACAACAGCCCGGAACACAAGAAGCTGGCCGCCGAAGCAGCGCGCAAAGTAATTGTGCTACTGAAGAATGACAAAAACCTGCTGCCGCTCGACGTGACCAAGCTGAAGTCAATCGCGGTCATCGGCCCGAACGCCGCCGATGTGCATCTGGGCGGATACAGCCGCGATCCAGGCTACGGTGTCAGCGTGCTCGAGGGCATCAAGGCGAAAGTCGGCGACAAAGTAAAGGTGCTTTACGCCGAGGGGTGCAAAATCACAACGGCACCACAAGGCTTCCGCGGCTGGTGGGCCAACGATGTGCAACTCGTCGACCCGAAGACGCAGACAGCTTCAATCCAGGCTGCGGTCGATGCGGCGAAGAAGGCCGATGTTTCGATCGTGGTCGTTGGCGAAAACGAGAGCACCAATCGTGAAGCATGGGCCGAGAATCACCTTGGCGATCGCGATTCGCTCGATCTGCTGGGTGCACAGAACGACCTGGTGAAGGCTATCGTCGAAACGGGCAAGCCGGTTGTCGTTCTCCTGCTCAACGGCCGTCCTCTCTCCGTCAACTACATTGCGGAGAAGGTGCCTGCAATTCTTGAGGGCTTCTATCTCGGCGAAGAAGGTGGAACAGCAGCCGCCGATGTGATCTTCGGCGATGCGAACCCCGGGGGAAAGCTGCCCATCACTTTCCCGCATACCGTGGGCGCGCTGCCGGACTACTACAACCACAAGCCTTCGGCGAATCGCGGTTATGAGTTTTCGACGCGCCAGCCGCTGTTTCCGTTTGGCTACGGACTCAGCTACACCACCTTCAAGTTCGACAACCTGAAGGTTGAGCCGCAGCAGATCATGCAGGCTGGCACAGCGAAGGTCAGCGTGGATATTACCAACACTGGCACACGCGAGGGCGACGAGGTTCCGCAGTTCTACATTCATCAGCGCGTCGCTTCGGTCACGCAGCCGGTGATGCAGTTGAAGGGATTCGAGCGCATCACGCTGAAGCCGGGTGAAAAGCGCACCGTAACTTTCAACGTCACGCCGGAGATGCTGTCGATCCTCAACATCGACATGCATCGCGTGGTTGAACCGGGCATCTTCGACATGATGGTAGGACCAAGCTCCGACAAGACCGCCGCTGTGAAGCTGACGGTTACGGGCGCCAGCGGTGAGACCGGCAAGCCGGCGGCGACTGCGCCAACGCCTGCCGGTTCTGAGAACAACATGGTCAGCAACTTCGATAGCGGCAAAGTCGCTGCCGCTTACGGCATGTGGATTCCGGCAAGCGACACGATGAACGGGGGCAAATCCAACTCGAAGCTGGACGTTGTTGAACCGGGTGCAGCCAATACGAAGGGCGCGCTGCAAGTGACCGGCGAACTCGTTCCAGGAGGGCAGTTCGTCTTTGCTGGAGCACTCTTCTCGCCGGGACCGGCGCCGATGAAGCCCGCAAACCTTTCGAAGAAAAACTCGATCAGCTTCTGGGCCAAAGGGGACGGCAAAACATACACACTGATCGTACTGACTGAAGCACGCAGCGGTCAGAGCGGCGAAGCACCGGCGATGACTACATTTATGGCTGGGCCAGAGTGGAAGGAATATACATTCCCCTTCTCCACGTTTGAAACCGATGGCAGCGATATCAGCGGTGTTGGCTTCATTCGCATTCAGGAGGCAGGGAAGTTTCAATTCCAGATTGATGAGTTGGAGATTAAATAGGCCAGTTGGGAATGGACAAGGACAAAAGCGCCGGGGCTAGCATGCTCCGGCGCTTTCCTTGGCTCAAAGCTATCCCTGCGTTCCTTGGCGCCGCACCACGCCGGTCGATTCACGCGCAACCAGCGTTGGCTTCACGGCAATCTCCTGCCGCGATGACAACTTGCCGTTGATCCGGCCGATAAGATGCCCGCCGGCAATCCTGCCGAATTCTTCAAGAGGCTGATGAATCGTAGTCAGGCGGGGCAGCGTAAATCCGGCAGCCTTGATGTCGTCGAAGCCGATCACCGACACGTCTGTGGGAACCCGCAGGTTCGCGTCCTGCAGCGCGCGGATCGCTCCAATCGCCGAAATATCGTTGAAGGCGACAAGAGCTGTAAACAGCTTGCCGGTTGCCAGAAGCTGCTGCACGACCGGATAGCCAAGCTCAGGGGAAGAGATGTCTCGATCGAGCGTGGTGACCAACTCCGGCAAGATCGAAATGTCCAGCTTGGCCGCCGCAGCGACAAGGCCCTTCCAGCGTGCGTCGGAATCAGAACTGAATGGTTGCCCGCGCATGAAGGCGATGTTGCGGTGACCGAGCGAGTGAAGATGTGAGAGCGTCAGGTCAGCGGCGCGATTGTGGTCGAGGGCGACGTTGGTGATGCCCTGGATGCGGCGATGACCGGCGACCGCGACAACCGGAACGGAAATGGGATGTTCCAGCAACGTATCCACCGCGATGATGCCCTGGGCTCCGCGGCCGATGAACATCCGCGTGTACTCCGCGATCAGCTCCGGCTTATGCCGGTGGTGTGCCGTGAAGTAGAAGTAACCGGCGTTGATGAGATAGTCGCCGATCCCGCTCATCACCTGCGTGTGATATCCATCGCCCAATTCAGGAACGAGGATGCCGATTGTCTTGGATTTACGGCTGCGAAGGGAGCGGGCCAGCAGGTTGGGCTGATAGTTCAATTCGCGCGCAGCGGCTTTGATCCTGTCGCGCGTCTTCTGCGGAATCGACCGCCCTGGCACATCGTTGAGAACGACCGAAACCGTTGCTGGATCCAAGCCTAGATGGGCTGCAAGCTGCTTCAGGCTCACCGGCTGCCGAGGCTGTGTGCTCTCTTTACCGCTTCGCGACTCTCTCATACTTCTCTTTCCGACTTCGCTTGCCGCACCCGCCATTCTAAACACGCTCGAGCCGGAGCAAACAGTGATGCAGAGAATAATTGGAAGTTTACTTACGGAATCGCGTTCGACGGAGGGCGACCTTTGCCGCGCGAAAACCACACATCCCGTGGACTCCGCCCCCCGGCGCCGTCGACGAAGAACAAAGGAAGAGATTCGACGCGCTGGTTTCGTAGGTCAGGGCGGTCGGGCGGAACAGGAACTGGCCCATCGTCATGGCTCCGCCGCTGATATCGCCGCCGAGCAGGTTCGCATTCATCCGCTCGAGCATTGCCGGCGTCGACACATGACGGGCCAGAATGCAATCGCGAAAGCCCGGCGCAAAGCGTTCAATCTGCCCTTCAATGCGCTCGGTCATATCTGTCGTGGACCCGTTCGGGACGTGGCAGTAGGCCCAGAAGGTGTGCTGCCCCTGCGGCGCGCGGGTGGGATCAAAAAGCGATGGCTGCGCCGCCAGCACAAAAGGCCGCTCTGGATGCAGTCCCTTTGTCACCGCGTTCTCAGCATCGGCAATCTCATCGAACGAGCCGCCGAGATGAACGGTGATGGCGCGCCTGCACTCTGCCGCCTGCCAGGGCACCGACTGAGAAAGCGCGTAGTCAATCTTGAAGACTCCCGGTCCGGGTTTGAATCGCTCCATCAACATGCGGAAACCCGGCGTAAGGCAATCGTCGGCGATGGCAACAAACTGTCGCGGCGAAGTATCAAACAGCGTCAATGTATCCCGTCCATTCCACTGATGGAATGCCTGTGCGTCGATGCGCCGCGAGGTGTGGACCTTGCCTCCAAGGCTCTGAAAATGCCCGATGAGCGACCGAGTGATGCTCTGCGATCCCCCATGGGCAACGGGCCAGCCGACCTTGTGTGCCGCTGCCCCGAGCACGAGGGCGATTGCCGAACTCAGCGTGTCGTCGAGACTCAGGAAGGAATGCGCGGCGAGCCCAGCGAACAGGGCGCGGATACGCGGGTGCGTGAAGTGATGTGTCGCTATGCGCCGCGCCGACTGAAACGCAACCATGCCGAAGCGTGCCATGAGGAAAGGGTGGTGCGGCAGGTGTATAACCGGCCCAAGTGCTTCCTGGGTGAATTGATCCCAGTGATCGATCAGCGGCGTCACCAGGCTGCGCCACGCTCGTGCGTCCAGACCGAACTCCTTGTCCTGATCGGCGAGATCGTGCTCCAGCATCACGGCGGTGCCGTCGTCGAGAGGATGCGCCAGCGGAGCTTCGCCGTGTATCCAGCCGAGCCCATGCTCGCCCAGACGGAAGCGTCGTAAAAAACGGCGAACCCGCAGCCAAGGGATGCACGGCCGAGCCGAAGTCGTGCAGAAATCCCGGTAGCGTTAACGGCAGCGTGCGCGCTCCACCGCCAGGTATCTCTTCCGCCTCGAAGACCTCGACGTCGATGCCGGCCTGTGCAAGGACGATCGCGGCGGAGAGTCCGTTGGGGCCGGAGCCGATGACATACGCCCGCTTCATGCACTTATTCTTTCAGATTTAGTCTTAGTCGTGGACTGGCAGATTGTCTGGCCATTGAACAATAACCGTTCGGCCTTCGGGCGTCCTGGTAAGTTGCGGGGCGTACAGCCCCAGATACTGGCGTCGCCACCAGTTGCCTGATGCACGCTTCTCTTCGCGCGAAGTGAACCAGTACTGCCACAACACGGCGCGCACGAAACGCGGAGGCGCTTGCGGGAAGGGATTGCCCTTGAAGAGAGCCAATACATCCTTGTCGTTTTCGAGCAGATGCTCCTCGGTGAGCGGCACAAGTCTCGTCCTGGCGCCAGTCCCCGAGCGACGCAAACCACAGATTCCAGTCGAAGCGCGGCTGATAGGGCGCGTAGATGCGGGGCGCTTCGTTCAATGCCTGCGGCTTGTTGCGGAAGGGATAGGCGGTCCAGTTCTGGCCATCGTTGGAGCCCTGGAACTCGATCTCATAGCGCCCGTTCGTCATCACGGCGAACAATCCATATTGGTTGGCAATGCGGAACGGTTCGAGCGCGGCGATCGGCGCGGTGGGCAGCGGAGAATCGCGAAACGGAATGCCGATCATCTCCGCAGTCGTGTTGTAGAAGATCCACGTGAGCATCACGGCGGCGAAAGCCAGACGAATAGCGTCGAGGTGATCGCCAAGTGTGCGCGGCACGCGGGCGACGGGGTGAACCTGAGTGCCCGCTTCATCGTCCCACACTTTCTGAAGTTCCGCTTCTTCCTTCGTATTCGAAGGAGCGACATATGCAGTCACCGCATGCCGATACCGCGCCGGCACCAGCGGCATCAGGAATCGATCATCCAGCACAAGGAATCCCAGCGAGAGCACCAGGTAATTCAGGAACGTGTAGTTGGCCGTGAGGATGACGCCGATTTGCCACGGCGTGACGATGAAAAAACAGATAATGCGCACGCGTCGCGGGAAGAAGAGCATCCACACCAGCACGAGCTCCAGCACCAGCGTGCCGGCTGCACTGGCGGCGTGAAACCAGTGCGGCAGATGCTCGACGTACCAGCCGATCCACGTAGGCAGCGGGCCGTTCTGGTAGTACTGGTCCATCGCGGTCAATGTGCGCCACTGCCGATCGCCGCTGACCAGCTTCACCATGCCCGATTCGAAGTAGATGCGGAACCACTCCCACTGCAGCAGAAACAAGCTGGCGCGTGAAGGTAGCGTGCTTGCGCCCAGTCCGGGCAACAGCCCGCGCGGTGCAAAGAAGAGTGTGATGAATCCCGCTTCGAGCAGCATCCCGTCGGATTGGTAGTTCGCGAACTCACCCGCGGCTGACACAAAGGACAGAAAGCAGACAAAGCAGATGAAGAAGTTGAGCCGCGGCCACAGATTTGCAAACGCCGCGATAGATGCCACCAGACCGATCCAAGTGACGAGCAGCAGCGCATGCGAACTCGCGGACAACCAGAAAAGTGTCGGCGCAAACCAGAGCTTCGTTGACGGATACTGCTGGGCGACCGCAGCGAGATATTCTTGCGTCGGAAGAATGCCATCAGGCCCGATCAGACCCTTGATCTGAAACAGCAGCGAATAGAACGCAGAAAAGTAAATTGCCGCCAGTGCGCGCAGAAAGATCCAACGCGGCACCAGGCAGCCCCGGGCACCATCGCGGGAGCCGAACAACCATGCTACGAAATTGCCAGGGCTGCGCTCCGGCATATGCGAATAAGGATAGCGCTCGGGATCGGTCACCGGCGCGGCATGCCGCACCAACATGCTTTATGCTGGTGACTCGTTACACTACCTTGCAGCAAGTGACCGCGGATAGGCTCATGAATAAATCGCATTTGATCGTCCTGGTTTTGGCATTCGCTTTCTTGCCAGGCAATCCGACCTCAGCGCAGAGCGCACCCCTCGTTATTGATGAGCGTGCCGCGGCCGGCGATCAACCGGACGATCCAGGACCGCTTGCTACCGACCTTTCCCCCAGCTTGAAGCGGCCGGCTATTCTCAAGGCGATGAAGAAAGTCGGCGACTGGCAATTGCAGCACTCTGAGAGCCGCTACAACATTCAATGGACGTTTGCCGCGCTCTACGATGGCTTTCTCGCGGCATCGAAGACCACGGGCGACAACCGTTATCGCGACCGGGTTCTCCAGGTCGCGCGCGACAGTCACTGGGAACTCGGCCCGCGCTTTGCTCATGCCGACGATGAAGCCATCGGCCTGACCTACCTTGCTTTTTACGCCGAAGATCAGAAGCCGCAACACATCGCTTCGACGCGCGAGGGTATGGATAAACTGCTGGCGCGCCCTGACGATCCCCAGAATCTCTGGTGGTGGTGCGATGCGCTCTACATGGCGCCGCCTGTTCTCGCGCAACTCTCCGTAGCCACCGGCGATCGCCGCTATCTTGACTTCATGAATCGTGAGTGGTGGCTAACCTCCGGCGCGCTTTACGATCCAGCCGAACATCTCTACTACCGCGACGACCGGTTCTTGACTATGCACGAAGCAAACGGCCAGAAAGTCTTTTGGTCGCGCGGCAACGGGTGGGCCCTTGCCGGATTGGCATTTGTCCTACAGCGCATGCCCCCGGATTATCCGGATCGCGCCAAGTACGAAAAACAATTCAAGGATATGGCAGAAAGGGTCGCCGACCTGCAGCAGTCCGACGGCTTGTGGCGCGCCAGCCTGCTCGATCCCGCCTCGTATCCGAATCCTGAAATCTCGGGCTCTGGCTTCTTCACCTACGCCATGGCCTGGGGAATCCGTAACAAGCTCCTCGACCGCAAAAAGTATCTACCTGTGGTGGAAAAATCCTGGCAGGGAATGCTCACGCACGTGTACGCGGACGGCAGGCTTGGTTCGATTCAGCCCATCGGCGGTGAGCCGGGCAAATTCAAGCCTTCATCCAGCTACGTTTATGGCGTCGGCGCTTTCCTTCTCGCGGGCTCTGAGCTTTCGCAGATCGCCGGCAAGTAATCGACCATCGAGGGTCATCGATGCAGCAACTCTCTCGCTGTGAATTTCTGGCGCTGAGTGCAGCGGCCGTTGCGGTCCCGGGAAAGATTTTTGTCTTTGCCGAGGATGTTCTCGGGCACCCTCGCAAGGCAGTTGAGGTCCTGGAGCGAGCACGTGTGCTCAGTGCAGCCGATCGATATTTGCAGGAGCCGCCAAAGACCATCGTGTCCTCACCTGCTTCGCAGAGCGCAGTCGGCCCTCACAACTACTTTCTGAAGCAGACCTCCGATCCCGGCCGCAAAGAGCGTGACGAAGGAAAAATGGAGCAGGCCGTAGCCTGCTCCATCATCAATCCAATTCCCCCATCGAACCTCAGACTGCAAACCTAACTGCATCCTGAAGTCGAGCCGCAGCTCATGCAGCGGTAGCAGCTTCCGTTGCGCACCATGATCGCTCCGCAGGTGGAGCAGCTCGGCGCATCGCCCATCTCGTACATGCTCGCGCATCGCGTCGGCCGCGTGGATACAAGCCGCGATCCTGCATCGTCGGCCCATGGCTCGCTGAAGCTGACGCTGCGATTGTCGCTGAGCTTCCGGCGCAATGCCGCCGCCCGGCGCCGAAGTGCTGCCCATGCCACCTGCTCGAGACGGCGCGCCACTTCTTCAGCCAGCCGGGCAAGCTGCTTGTGCTGCCGTCGGATCCTCTTCCGGATCGATCTCCGGCAGGATCGTTGGCGACGCCGGCAGTTGCGGAGCCTGCGGAGCGAGCCCCGCAAACAGCGTCAACTGCTCGCCCGAAAGGAAGCGCAGATTCAGCCAGCGGAAGATGTAATCCATCAGGCTCTTCGCGTAGCCGATCTGCTCGTTGCCCGTCCAGCCCGAAGGCTCAAAGCGCGTGTGCGCAAACTTCTCGCACAGCACGCTGCAGCGGCACGCCGTGCTGCAGCGCCAGCGAAATCGAAGTCGCAAACGCATCCATCAAGCCCGAAACCGTCGAGCCTTCCTTGGCCATCTGGATGAAGATCTCGCCCGGCTGGCCGGTGGGATAGAGGCCCACCGTGATGTAGCCCTCGTGACCCGCGATCGAGAACTTGTGCGTGATGGACGCGCGCTCTTCCTGCAGGCGGTGGCGCACCGCGCGCGGCGGCGCCGTTCAGATCCTGCGGCATCCTGGCGTCTCGTCCAACGCCGAGTGCGGCGGTCAGCATGCGGCACCGCAGCCGCCTTGGCAATCTCTTCCAGCGCCTTCTGGAAGGCGCTCGCCGCGGCGACCACCTGCTTCGCGCGTCACCTCCACCTTGTCGCTGATCTTGGCTTCGAGCGTCTTCAGGTCGGCCTCGGCCGCCGGCTGCCCGGCAGCCAGCTGCGCCAGCACGCGGCTGCCCTGCCGCATCCAGCGCCGAAGGCTCCTTCTTCGCATCCATGCTGGTGTTCAGCGGCTGCGTGCCCTTCGATCCGTCGCGATAGATCGCCACGGCCTTGATGCCCTGCCGCCAGCTCTCGGCATAGGCCTCGGCCACATCTTCCACCGTTGCTTCGTGCGGCAGGTTCACGGTCTTCGAGATCGCGCCGGACAGGAACGGCTGCGTCGCCGCCATCATCTTGATGTGGCCCATGTAGTGGATCGAGCGCGTGCCCTTGGCCGGCTTGAAGCTGCAATCGAACACCGCCAGGTGCTCCGGCTTGATGCCCGGCGCGCCTTCGATGGTGCCCGTCGCGTCGATGTAGCTCACGATCGCGTTCACTTCGTCGTTGTCGTAGCCCAGCTTGAACAGCGCCGCCGGCACGGTGTTGTTCACGATCTTGATCATGCCGCCGCCCACCAGCTTCTTGTACTTCACCAGCGCCAGGTCGGGCTCGATGCCCGTCGTGTCGCAATCCATCATGAAGCCGATGGTGCCCGTCGGCGCCAGCACCGTGGTCTGCGAGTTGCGATAGCCATAGCGCTCGCCGTAAGAGCAGCGCCATGTCCCAGCACTCGCGGCTCGCGTCGATCAGCGCATCCAGTTGCGGCACCGTGAACGGCTCGCCGCTGATGCGCGACTTGCCGATGTTGTTCACCTCGGCGCGATGCATGCGGATCACGTCGAGGAACGGCTCGCGGTTCACATAGAAGCCGGGGCATGCTCCGCCCTGGCGCTCCACGCGATGCCGTCAGCGGCGTGGCCGAAGCCAGCGGCGGGCACTTGGCCGCAATCACCGCCGACTGCAGATACGCCTGGCCGCACATGATCGCCGTCAGCGCCGCCGCCAGGTCGCGTCCGGCCGCCGAGTCGTACGGCAGCCCGAACGCCATCAGCAGCGCGCCCAGGTTCGCATAGCCCAGCCCCAGCGGCCGGTAGTCGTGCGAGTTCCGCGAGATCGCACTCGGTCGGATATCCCGAGTTGTCCACCAGGATCTCCATCGCCGTGATGACCACCGAAATCGCGTGCCGATAGGCGGGAATGTCGAACGTGCCCGCCGGCGTCACGAACTTCATCAGGTTGAAGCTCGCCAGGTTGCACGCCGAGTTGTCCAGGAACATGTACTCCGAGCAGGGATTCGACGCGTTGATCGCGCGCCGTGTTCTTGCTGGTGTGCCACTTGTTGATCGTGGTGTCGAACTGCATGCCGGGATCGCCGCACAGCCACGTGGCCTCGGCAATCTTGCGCATGATGTCGCGCGCCTTGTAGGTCTTCACCGGCTCGTGGCCCTTCACCGTATAGGTGGTGAAGTCGCCGTCGTTCTCGTAGGCGCGCATGAACTCGTCGCTGACGCGCACCGAGTTGTTGGCGTTCTGGAAGAAGATCGACGAAAAAGCCTCGGAGTCCGGCCCCGATCCGTCGTAGCCGGCCTTGATCAGCGTGAAGGCCTTCTGCTCTTCCTTCGCCTTGCACTCGATGAAGTCCATGATGTCCGGATGGTCGACATTCAGGATCACCATCTTGGCCGCGCGCCGCGTCTTGCCGCCGCTCTTGATGACGCCGGCAAACGCGTCGAAGCCGCGCATGAAGCTCAGCGGTCCGCTGGCCGTCCCGCCGCCCGACAGCAGCTCCTTCGACCCGCGCAGCGAGCTGACAGATTCGTCCCCGTGCCCGAGCCCCACTTGAACAGCATGCCCTCGGTCTTGCGCCAGCGTCAGATCGAGTCCAGCGAGTCGTCCACCGCGTTGATGAAGCAGGCCGAGCACTGCGGATTCCTGTAGCCCGTCGCCGAGTACTTCACGCCGCCCGTCACCGGATCCCAGTGCCAGTTCTGCCCGTCCGCATCCGGCTCCAGCCGGTCGCAGCCCACGTTGAACCACACCGGCGAATTGAACGCCACCTTCTGCGTCAGCAGCATGTGCGCCAGCTCGTCGTGGAAGATCGCCGCGTCGTTGTCGCTGGCAAAGTAGCCGCCGGCAATACCCCAGTCGCGGACCGTCTCCGCCACGCGCGCCACCAGTTGCCGCACGCCCGTCTCGCGCTCCGGCGTGCCCATCTGCCCGTGCAGATACTTCGAGGCCACAATATTGGTCGCCGTCATCGACCAGTCCACCGGCACCTCCACGTCCTTCTGCTCGAAGATCGTGTTGCCCTTGGTGTCGGTAATCGACGCGGTCCGGCGCTCCCACTGCACCTCGTCATAGGGGGAAACGCCCTCGGTTGAAAAACGGCGTGAAAATGTCAGGCCACCCTGGCTGTAGGGGGCTTGCAGGGCTGCAGCGGTGGTTTGAAGGTTGGCCTCGCTCATCGGTTCCTCTCTATCTGGCGATTTCTTTGAATACCTGTCCCTTGGTCTTAACGCAGCCAAAATTGGGGGGTTAAGTGGTGCAGTGAACGGAAAAACGGGGGCTTCTTCTGTACCGCGGTTTTTCTGTCTTGTGCGGCCTGCAACCGGGCTGGAAGGTTACAGTCTGTTTACAGTCGCAGTTGCAAAAATAACGCTGTCTATGGTGCCTGTCAACCGCAAACCACAACATCTAGTATTTCGATGTTAAATCACGCATCCTGTTGCTAAATGCCGCCAATCAGCCTGTGGAAAGCGCAAAAAGGCTTGCAAAATACGGCTCCCCGACGTTCCATTTGCCCAAAATACAGTGCAGACGCGGCCCTCGCGCTCCCGTCCGTTCTGGAATACAAGCGTAGTGCGCCGTTGCGGCCCTTACAAGGCACATAAACAGTGCATTTGACCCCATTTCGCTGTGCGAAATCGTCCTAAATGTGGAGAATGCGGACGTTACTCTTCTGGCTCCTCCCAACACCCGGTTTCGACGGCTGATAGGCTGAATCCGTGCCCGACGCCAAGCGAGACCTGTCCGGTTGGAAACCCGTCCCACTTCCCCGCCCCGTCCCCCTCCTCGGCAGAACGGTAATTCTCGAGCCACTCAACCCACAAAGGCATTCCGCTGACCTCTGGCAGGCCGTGCACAGCCACGATGAGGTGTGGACCTACCTGGCGGATGGCCCCTACGCCAGCGAGGCTGATTTGCGGCGTGCGCTCGAAGAAAAGCAGGCAGGTTCAGCCGCCGTGTTTTTCGCTATCGTGCCCCAGGCGATCGGACACATTGCCGGCTACGCCAGCTACATGCGCATGGATCCCGTCAACGGCGTCATCGAAGTCGGCAACATTCTGCTCGCGCCCTCGCTGCAGCGCACCGTCGCTGCGACAGAGGCAATGTACCTGATGGCTCGGCACATCTTTGAAGACCTTGGCTACCGCCGCTACGAGTGGAAGTGCAATGCGAACAACGCCCCCTCGCGCCGCGCCGCCCTGCGTCTCGGGTTCACCTTCGAAGGCATCTTCCGCCAGCATATGATCGTGAAAGGCCAGAACCGCGACACAGCCTGGTTCTCGATGCTCGCTTCGGAGTGGCCCGCTCGCAAAGCGGCCTTCGAAGCCTGGCTCGACCCGGCGAACTTCGATGCGAGCAGCCGCCAGCGCAAGAGCCTTGCGCAACTCTTCGGTTGCGCTTCGTAACGTGAATTTGCTCTGGATCAGAATGAAGGATTCTCTTCTCTCAGCTGACTAGGAAGTAGTATTCGGTTCGCAAAAAAAAGAGTGTGAGGCCCACTAAGTTGCAGTGGGCCTCACAAGTGACGAACAAATACCCGTTCACTCTACGGAACGCTAGCGGTAGCAGTATTGGAAGGTGCGCTTTCCACTCCCGCACTGTCGACACTCTTCACCATGTAGACATAACTCTGCCCGCTTGTGACCGCAGAATCCGAGTAGTTTGTGGATCCAACTTGCGCGGAACTGAGAAGTTGGTAGGAGGTCGTGCCACCTTGCGCTCGATAGATATTGTAGCCCGCGACCGGATCAGACGTGGCGACTGGCGCGTTCCAACTCAGATCAACTTCATGGGGTGTTGATGTACCGGTTCCGCTCAACGCGAACGTTGCCGTCGGAGTGGAGGAAGAGTTGCTCGTGATTGTCAGTTGACCGGTAGCCGAACCAGCAGCAGTCGGGGCAAATTGCAAATTCAGGTTCAGCGACTGACCGGGATTCAGAGTGACAGGAAAGCTCGATTCCGACACTGAGAATTCATTGCCGCTTACAGCAGCCGAACTTACTGTGACAGGAGCCGTCCCGCTTGACGTCAAGGTCACCGTCTGCGTTGACTGGTTGTTCACCGTGACAGCGCCAAACGAGATGTTTGTTGCGTTGACCGTGAGCGTCGGAGTCTGCGTAGACGTAGACGAGGGGGTCAACTGGATTCCGTAGGTTACTTTGGTTGCCATTGCGCTACTTGCCTGCGCCGTGATCCACACCGTACGCGCTGATGATACAGAGGCTAGATTTGCGCTGAATGTGGCGGATGACGCGCCCGCATTTACATAAACGGTGCCTGGGACCGTCAGGGCCGGATCACTGCTGTATAGGTATACGGGAATCTGACTCTGCGCGGTGCCACCGAGATAGACCGAGCATGTATCCGTTCCAGCGGAACTGAACGAACTGGTCTGGCAGGAGACATTGCTCGACTGTGGTTGTGCGGATGAACTCGACGCCGGAGGGGTCAACTGGATTCCGTAGGTCACTTTGCTTCCCGTTCCACTACTTGCTTGCGCCGTGATCCACACCGTACGAGCCGATGATACAGAGGCTAGATTTGTACTGAATGTGGCGGATGACGCGCCCGCATTTACATAGACAGCGCCCGGGACGGTCAGGGCCGGATCACTGCTATATAGGTTTACGGGGGTCTGACTCTGCGCGGTGCCGCTGAGATAGACCGAGCATGTATCCGTTCCAGCGGAGTTGAAAGAACCCGTCTGGCAGGAAACATTGCTCAACTGTGGTTGTGAGGATGAAGGCGACGCGGGAGGGGTCAACTGGATTCCGTAGGATACTTTGCTCCCCATTGCACTACTTGCTTCCGCCGTGATCCACACCGCACGCGGTGATGACACAGAGGCTAGAGACGCGCTGAATGTGACGGACGATGCGCCTGCATTGACATAGACAGTGCCTGGGACCGTCAGGGCCGAATCACTGCTATACAGGTATACGGGCGTCTGACTCTGTGCGGCGTCGCTGAGATAGATCGAGCAAGTATCTGTTCCAGCGGAGTTGAAAGAATTGTTTTGGCAGGAAATATTGCTTGCCGACTGAGCCTTTGCATCAGATATACCCAATGCCAGACAGCCCAAGACCGTTGCGAAGAGGGCGATTTGACGAGGTTGGAAAATCCAGTTTGCAACTACATTAGCCCAATGATTTCTGTGCGTTAAACCTGAATATGGCTTCACTACTCTAAGCTCCTATGTAGGGGCACACCTCTCCCGATCCTTGGAGAAGACTCAAAGGGGTCGCGAGACAACAACTCTGCGGACCCTTGAGCTAGAGACTCAAAGGGAAGCACGGAGCAATAGGTGTCCGATTTAGTTAATTGTTAGCATAAGAGTAACTTCTCTGCGCTTCCGTGTCCACTTATCAGCTGCTTAAACGAACGTTTTTATTTTGCAATCAACCGTTGCGATAGTCATCTGCGATGCAGGTTTGCTGGCCTTTTTCCTCAGCGATTTCAGATTCTGCTCGACACGGTTGTGTTGACGAGACAGTAAACAATGGGATTGCGCCCAGAATGGTCCTTCGACCTAAGTCGGCATTCCCAAATTCTTGCCTTGGCAAGGTGCCTTTTCGCGAGGGCTCAGCGACCACTTGCCATTTGTTCTCGTTAGATCAAGTATCCGGGTTGCTTGTCTGCTTTTCTTGATCTTCCTCGGTAATTGATCGTTCGAGCTGTGTGGTCTGAAATCCGGAAATAACGGGCAAAAAAACACCGCGGCCCTGCGCATTGCACAGGGCCGGATCAGTGGTCGTCCACCAATTGAATTATGGCTAAGTTGTAATCCTGGGCTTCGTCTTGCCTTCGCGACGGACGATGCCCAAGCTTGTTCGGCTGATGCCCTCTGCTAAAACAGAGGCACCATCATGATTCGCAGACAGGAATCAGTTGCTTTCCTTGGATTCGATCCTCATTCCATAGAACGACCTGTGCACGAAGAACACGGACACCAGGAAGAATGCGACTGCCAGGACATGTGTGAGCATCGGATTGTTCGTACTGAGCGTCACGGCAAGCTCGACTGCAAGTAATCCGAACAACGTCGTGAACTTGATAATCGGGTTCATTGCCACCGACGAGGTATCTTTGAACGGGTCGCCAACCGTGTCTCCAATTACGGTTGCGTCGTGCAAGGGTGTCCCCTTCTGCTTCAGATCGACCTCGACGACCTTCTTCGCGTTGTCCCACGCGCCACCGGCATTCGCCATGAAGATCGCCTGGTACAGACCGAAGATCGCAATCGAGAACAGGTAGCCTACAAATAAGAACGGCTCCATGAATGCGAACGCAAGTGTCGAGAAGAAGACGGCGAGAAAGATGTTGAACATTCCCTTCTGCGCGTACTTCGTGCAGATCTCTACCACCTTCTTGCTGTCGGTGACCGATGCCTTCTCCGCGCCTTCCAGGTGGATGTTTGCCTTGATGAACTCGACCGCGCGGTAAGCGCCCGTAGTGACCGCCTGCATTGAAGCTCCTGCAAACCAGAAGATCACTGCGCCACCGCAGATCAACCCGAGCATAAAGGGTGCGTGCAGTAGAGAGAGCTTATCGACGTTAGTGGTCAGTCCATGGGTCAGGGCCATGATGATCGAGAAGGTCATCGTGGTTGCGCCCACCACGGCTGTGCCGATGAGCACCGGCTTTGCCGTTGCCTTGAACGTATTGCCGGCTCCATCATTGGCTTCCAGCAGGTGTTTCGCACGCTCAAACTTCGCGTCGATGCCGTAGTCCTTCTTCAACTCGGCCTGGATATTGGGAACCTCTTCAATCAGCGACAACTCGTAAACGGATTGAGCATTGTCGGTTACTGGTCCGTAAGAATCCACCGCGATCGTGACCGGGCCCATACCCAGAAAGCCGAATGCAACTAGGCCAAACGCGAAGACGGCTGGAGCAAGCATCAGGACCGCCATGGACGCGCCCGTGCTGAAGTAATAGCCCAGTCCCATGAGCGCCACCATGCTCAACCCCAGCCAGTAGGCCGACATGTTGCCGGCCACGATCCCCGACAGGATCCCAAGAGAAGCTCCGCCTTCCTTCGCGGATGTCACGATTTCCTGGACGTGGCTCGAGTTGGTTGAGGTGAAAACCTTGACCAATTCGGGGATGAGCGCGCCCGCTAGCGTTCCGCAAGAGATGATGGAAGCCAGCTTCCACCACAGCGTTCCGTCCCCGAGAGTTGGGATCATGTAGAACGAGACGATGTAGGTCAGGACGATGGAAACGATGGACGTGATCCATACCAGCGAAGTCAACGGCGCCTCAAAGTCCATTTCGTCGGAGTTCGCGTATCTCGCCTTAGCGATTGCGCCATTCACGAAGTAGGCGAGCGAACTGGAGACCAGCATAGCCACGCGCATCACGAATATCCAAACCAGCAGTTGCACCTGTGTGGTGGGCTCCTTGACTGCCAGCAGGATGAAGGTGATCAAGGCTACGCCGGTCACGCCGTAGGTTTCGAAGCCATCGGCGCTTGGGCCAACAGAGTCGCCCGCGTTGTCACCCGTGCAGTCTGCGATGACACCCGGGTTACGCGCATCGTCTTCCTTGATCTTGAAGACGATCTTCATCAGATCGGAGCCGATGTCGGCGATCTTGGTGAAGATGCCGCCGGCAATACGCAGAGCCGCTGCGCCTAGTGACTCGCCAATCGCGAAGCCAATGAAGCATGGGCCGGCATAGTCGCGCGGGATGAACAACAGAATGAACAGCATGATCAACAGCTCGACAGAGATCAGCAACATGCCGATGCTCATGCCGGCCTTCAGCGGAATCGCAAACAATGGATAAGGTTTGCCACGCAATCCTGCGAATGCCGTTCGTGAGTTTGCAAATGTGTTCACGCGAATTCCGAACCACGCCACCCCGTAGCTGCCCGCGATGCCGACAAGCGAAAACAGCAAAATGATCGGCAAGGTAACCGCGATCGATTTTCCCGGCACCGGCGCCAGCCAGCCGAAATACAGCGAGATAATCACAGCGATGAAAGCCCAGAGCAGAAGAATGAACTTGCCCTGCGTCACCAGGTACGTCTTGCACGTCTCGTAGATCAGTTCGGAAATATCACGCATCGAGCGATGAACCGGCAGGTTCTTCAGCTGTGTATAGATCACCATGCCGAACAACAGGCCGCCGACGCAGAAAAGCAATCCGATCATCAGAAGAGCGTGTCCGTTGATGCCGAGAAAATTCACGGTCGACAAATCCGGCAGCACCAGGTTGGCTTCGCCTCCGCCCGCGTGTTCCCCCTGCCCGTAGGCGAATGTCGGAAGCAGCAGGCTCAGGGCCGCCACGGTCTTGTACTGCCGCTTCATGAAGACTTCAGCGCCTTGCTTGATTGCTGAAGCGACCTTCTGGATATCCGGTGTGCCCTGGTCTGAGCCAACCAACTGGCGTGCGAAGAAAAAGGCCACAACAAGCGATAGAACGCTTACGGCCGGAAAGAAGTAGACCCAGTCCTGTGCTGTCACAAGTCCTCCGATGTGAATTTTCGATTGCCGTTCTGTAGGCAGCCCGCCGATCGCGACCCAACGACCTTCGGCCCGCCGTCCCCGCGGGAAAATAGCGGCCCGCAAGAGTCCCGGCTCAAAGTCACCCGGAAGGCTATCATCCGCGTCAAACACTGTCGAGTGATTGCAGTCACAAGCATCCGATACGCATCATTTGTGGGAAGGATCGCTGCGTCTCGAACCGAATTGAACGGTCGCCGAAGATACTGCGGGCAGGGGTCTATCGAAAAAGCGTGACTTCGACTACCGCAGACGAAGCTTGGACAATAAGAGGCCGCTACTCAAGCGGAATCGATATTTTATCGCCTGGTAGGGGCGCCTGCAGGTTGTCGCCCTCGATCAGCCTCGCCTGCCCGCCGGGGAGCGGATGCAGTTTGAACAACACCAGCACATTCCGCTCCGGGTCATCGAACGCCTTGAAACTCGCCACCTGTTCGAGTGAGTAATGCGTGTGAATGTCCTCGAGCGTCCCCGGATCGATGTCGTTCCAGGTGGCCCACCAACCCGGCTTGTAAATCGCCAGCTTCGTCCCCACGTCGGGAAGAGCAGGTGTGCGCATGCTGAAGTCGTCACACAGCGTCTGCACGTGCGTGATGAGTGAAATCTCGTCTCCACTGATCGATACCAGCAGGCGATTTCCGTTGGGATGCTGATCGATATACGCAGTGAGCTGCCGCGCCGCCGTCACAAACGTGTATTCGGGATGCGCCGCGAAACTTGCAGTCTGCACGCTATTCAATCCGACGGCAATTGCCACTACGGCAATCGCTCCCCAGCCCAACAGCCGAGTTGGCCCCGCCTGCACAACCAGTTTCTCCGCAGCCATGGCAATGATCATGAAACAGAACACGGCGACCAACGCAAAGTACCGAGGCTGCGGATGATTCTGATAGGTCATGAACAGGATGTAGCCGCCAGCCGCCAGGATCGACGCGCCAAACACAGGATCAAACAGAAGCCCTGTCCTCATGCCGGGCCTCTTCATCGAGATCAGGGCAGCCGCCAACGCGGTGCCAATCAACATCTCGCAGAGCGGAATCAGAATGTGGTCAACCCAGACCAATCCGCGCACCGACCACCAGAAGCTCAGCAGCGGCCAGTAAAACTCCGTCGGCTTGACATATTTATTGATGAAGAGCAGGTACTTGTAATCGCCGAAGTAGCCCAACCCCATCACCAGCGCCATCCACACACCAAACGTGATCGCAAATGCAGCGAACGCCACGGCAGCGCAGCGCACCATACGAGATTGAATCCATGCGCGAAAACTTGACCGTGTGCCATCTGAACTGTCTCCGCGACCCTCAAATGAACTTTGGAACGTCGTAAACATCGTCCAGCCAAGTGCCGGCAACAAAAATATTGCCGTCGTCTTCGTCAGCATCATCAGCGTGAACAGCACGCCTACGGCTGCCGATGCAGTCACCGGCTTTTTCATACGCGGCAGGCGCACCGTCAGATTCAGTGCGGCCAGCAACAGAGTGGTCAGCATCGGTTCCAGGATCGCCAGCCGGCTGAAGCAATACAGGAACGGACTGGTCACCGTCAGTGTCAGCGCCAGCAGCGCCATCCACTTCGGCCCGCGCGGCCGCAGTAGCGTATAACAAAGCACCAGGTTGGCAAAGAAAAACGCAACTGCCAGCCCCCGCGCCGCTTCGACCGACACGCCCGTGAAGAAGAACAGGATCCATTCCAGAAACGGCCACACCGGAACAGCAGGCGCCGGGTTGAAATCCCCCGGTACATACCAATGCCCAAACAGGTGCGCGCGGATCGCCGCATTTCCGTACCAGCCCTCGTCGGTGTACTTGGCCCAATCGAGATACCAGCGAGTGTGGTTGGGAAAATCAGCCGCAAGATTCAGTGCATGCAGCACCGCAAACGCGCCAATAAAGACGACCCAGACAGCGTACAGCCAACGCTTTGACACGATCGCCAATCGATCTCACTCCGCGGGTGCAGAATATTTTTCACTTCGCTGCAGGGAATTGAGAAAAGTATAGCGCTTGATGCTCAACAGATCTTCGAGCTTTGACCCGGCAGTGCGGGCCACAGGGCCGGACCTATTCGTACGCCAACGCGTCGATCGGGTCCTTGCGAGCCGCCATCCACGCGGGATACAACGCGCCCATGAGCGCCCCCACAAATGCGATCGCCGCACCTCGCATCAGCCACTGCGCAGTAATTTCAAAATGCTGTGTCGGGAAAATGCGCAGCAAAAGTATCTGAACCAGGTAGGTGCCCGCAATCCCCAGCACCACTCCAGCCACGGCCATGATTGCTGTCTCGCGCAACACCACGCTCACAATCGTCAGCTTCGACGACCCCAGCGACTTCAGAATCCCAATCTCACGTGTCCGCTCCAGCACCGCCGTATACATCGACTGGAAGATCACCAGGAATCCAACGATCACCGCAATGCCTGTAACCACGTCGAGTGCAAGATTGAAGCCCGGCAGTTTCTCGGGCGTCATCTCCGACATCCACTCCTGCATCGTCTGCACCGGGTAGTCTTCTAGCCCCTTGGTCGCGTGAATCTCGTTGATCACCGTCTGGTCGTTTGCCGGGTCGTCCGTTTTGATGTAAAAGATCGACGCCTTTCCTACGGAGCCAGTCATATCGTTCATCGTATCGAGCGGGATCAGCTTGCGCCCACCCTTCCCGTGCTCCACGATGCCGCCAATCTTGAAGGGCTGGTCCAAAATCGAGACCATGTCGCCGACTTCGTAGGGTTTGCCCGTCTGCGGGTTGCGCGAGCTGGCGAAGACATCATCGACAATCGCATCCTTGGGATCCTTGAATGGTCCCCCTGAAAGAAACACAAACGGCTTTAGAGCGTTGAAGCTCTCATAGTCGATGCCGTACTGCACCTCGACCGATCCCTTCGTATTGAGATGTGCATTCGCTGGAGCCACCACCGTCACATGGGGCAGCTTGAGGATCACATCGGCGATCTTGACGTTCATCGTGGCCCCACCAACACCGTTCATGATGCTGGCATTCGATGCACGCATCATCAGGTCCGCGCCAATGCCATTCGTCCGCTGCTTCTGATCGTTGAGCATCCCCATGAAAATGCCCACGATCGACAAAATCATGATCACTTCAATGGCAACGGCCGTAATGCTGATCAGGGAGCGCAGGGGGCGGTGCAACAGGTTGGCAATGACGAGCTTGTTCATGGATGAAGCCGGACTCCGGAAGGTACGCGTAAATGGCTCGCTGCCTTCCTCCTAAGCGTATCAGCCGCCTCTTCTGCCTCTCCCGGCTCATCCTTTGTCCGTCTCCGCCGATAACCGAACCATAGTTTCTTCGGCGTTTTACACACAGATCAGGTGACGCAAAGCACTTGAGGCCCCTCCAGCTCGATGATTAAAATGGGTGATGACAGTTAATCCATACGTTCAATGACATAAGTAACTTGCCTGTGGAAATCCCTCGGGCTATGATGTCGGGACTGGTTACCAAATGAGTACTTTTGGGGAAGAGCTTCGAACGCAGCGGATCTCGCGCGGCATCGCGCTCGAGCAGATCACCGCTGTCACCAAGATCAGCCAACGCCACCTGGTCGCGCTGGAGCAAGATCGTTACCAGCAACTTCCAGGCGGAATCCTCAGCAAAGGCATCGTCCGCGGATACGTCAGCGCCCTCGGCCTCGACACCCGCGACTGGACTGACCGATTTCTCAAAGCCTCCTACGAAAAAGGCGCACCCGTCGATCCGGCCGCAGACGGCTGGGCCACCTTTGCTTCCAATGTCGGCAAAGAGCGCATGGAGCGCCGCGAAGCCATGGAGCAGCGCCTCCGCTGGCTGGGCGCCATCGCTCTGGTCGCCGTGGTCACCCTGCTCGGCTTCATCACCATCCGCTACTTCGGGGTGCACGCCGGCTGGTGGAGTTCAGTGATTCCCCTGCCGCAGAAGGCCAACGCCGCCATCTCACACCTGGCCTCCTGGATGCGGCGGTAGAAACTCCTCAAAGATTGTTTCTGAACGCCCGGTCGGACCATCCGCACCCCACCGACGCTGCGGGCCATCGTGCGTCGGGGGTTCACAGATGTGGATCAGCTCTTCTTCTCAGCCGGTTCCTCGATCACCGCACGCATCCAATAATTCCCATCGCCGTCCACCTCGATGCCGTGAACTTCGCGCTCGAAGCCTGGGAACCGCCTGCCGAATTGCTCCATGGCGACGATGAGCTTGATCACCGGTGACTCGGAGGTGCCGAGGCGCTCGCCGGGCATGGACATCGGGATTCCCGGAGGGTACGGAACCAGCATGCAGGCAGCGATTCGCCCCGCCATCTCCCTGAATCGAATGCGCTCTGTTTCGTGGCGGACGAGCTTCTGGTAGGTCTGTGCGGGGGTGAGAATGGGATCGAAGTCCTCGTCGCAGGCAGCGTTGACGAGACCAGGAAGGTCAAGTTCGATCATCGCCCGGTGCATCTCGTCGGAGAGGTCTTTGAGCGACGCATTGCGATAACGATGAGGAAAGCGTTGAACCAATTCCGGAAGCGCCTCTTCGAGAGAGGCATCCGTGTCATAGAGACGCTTGAACTCGAAGAGATTCTCGAGCAGGCTGCCCCATTTTCCCTTTGAAGTTCCGACCGAGAAGAGCACCAGAACGGTGTAGTCGCCGGTTCGGGCGATCTCGACGCGGCGCGAATCCAGAAACTCGGTCAGGACGGCCGCAGGGATGCCCCATGGAGACATCACCCCTTGTGCGTTGACTCCAGGTGTCAGAATCGTCACTTTGGTGGGGTCGAGCATGCAGTAGTCGTCCGGCGAATCTTCGTTCTGGTATCCATGCCAGTCATCGCCCTGTTTCAGGGTCCAGCAACCTGGTTCGGTGGTCAGGAGCTCGTCTTCGGCATCTTCAAACAGAATGCTTTCGCCGGTCGCAGGATCCATGACGCGCTCGGGCTGATAGATGCCAAAGAACCAGCCGTCGCCATTGTCAGATGTAGTGCGCAGCCGGTGGGCAATGGAGCTCATCGCCTGACGGAAGCTGATGGCATCGGCCAAGGTCTCGTCCATCAATGTTGGGCCGGCCGGATCATCCATCATCGCGGCAGCAACGTCGAGCGAAGCGATCAGCGGATAAAAGGGTGAGGTGGTGCCGTGCATCATAAACGCTTCGTTGAACTGGTCGAAGTCGAGGGGGGCACGGTCAGAAAGCTTGACGTGGATCATCGAACCCATGGAGAACGCGGCCAGCATTTTGTGCGTGGATTGCACGGAGAAGATGACGGGACGGTCCTTCATTTCTTCCGGCACACCCATCGCAAAACGTCCTCGATAGAGGGGATGAAATTTCGCGTAGGCGTACCACGCTTCGTCAAAGTGGACGCGAGGAACCGATCCGGCAAGCTGTTCCACCACTTCATCGACGTTGTAGCAGAGCCCGTCGTAGGTGGAATTGGTGACCACGGCGTGCGTTGGTTGTTGCGAGCGGGCGCCGGCAGCGAATGGGCTGCGGGCGATGAGTTCCCGCACTGAAGTCGGAGAGAAACGCTTGAGCGGGACGAGGCCGATCATGCCGTACCCATTCCGCGTGGGTTTGAAATACACCGGGCGGGCCCCCGTGACGGTGAGCGAGTGGCAGATGGATTTGTGGCAGTTGGCGTCCGCCAGAACGATGTCGTCTTGCGCAATGACGCCGTGGCCAACGATTTGATTGGACGTGCTCGAGCCGCCGAGCACGTAAAACGTCCAGTCCGCGCCGAAAATCCGAGCCGCGTTGCGCTCCGACTCGCCAGGAGGTCCGACGTGGTCGAGCCATGAGCCGAGCGGCGCCGACGAGATGCCCAGGTCCGAGCGGAAGAGGTTTTCGCCGAAGAAGCGGTGAAACTCCTGGCCAACCGGGTGCTTGAGAAAGGCAACGCCGCCCATGTGGCCCGGTGCGTCCCACGAGTAGGCAGACTGGTCGTTGTATTTAAGCAGTTCACGAAAGTAGGGCGGGAGCAGTTGATCGTGATAGCGCTCGATGGCAGTGTCCAGGCGCGAAGAGATAAAGGCTGGCGTGTCGCCGAAGAGATGAATGTACTCGTGAACTTGCTTGATGACTTCCAGAGGCAATTCCGAGACCAGCGTGCGATCGGCGATGAGGAAAATCGGCACCTTCTTATTGCGGTGGCGAACGCCACGAATAATGTCGAGCGCAGCGCGCTCTTCGAACTGCGAGTCGCCTTCAAGGTCCCAGTCGAGGAGGACGGCCGAGTAGCTGGGGTCGGATGTAACGAGCGAGAGACCATCTTGCGTCGACGTGGTACGGACCACCGTATAGCCTTCCTCACCAATGGCGTCGACGAGACGCTCCATCGCGCGGTCAGAAACCGAATCTGTGCGACCAACCTCACTAGCAATCAACAACACCCAACGCTTCTCGCTCATTTTTGTCTCTTCTGCTCCTATTCGTCCTCAAATATCCTACGGCCTTCTTGTGAGCCATGTGTAAAGCGTGAGGATTCTTCCATTGACCCCTCGGATTCACCCCTTGACCGCCCCCTCGTCCCCGTCCGCTGACCCCCTTTGCCGTACGGCCTTTCCCCAATTACCATAGAGAGATGTGCCGGCTTGGCTTCGGTCCGCCGATGCGCGTTGTCTTCCGCTGCCGTTGCAAATATCGCAACTGCTATCGAGCGTCTTCAGCCACTTGCGGCAGGCAATCACCTTGAATCCCTTCAATGGGGAGGAATGCGAAATTGAGCGATCGTTTTTTGTTTACCTCTGAATCGGTAACGGAAGGTCATCCCGACAAAATTGCCGACCAGGTTTCCGATGCCATCCTGGACGCCTGCCTCGAGCAGGACCCCTACAGCCGCGTTGCCGCCGAGACACTAACCGCAACCGGCCTCGTCGTCATCGCCGGCGAAATCACCACCAAGGCCTACGTCGACTTCCAGAGCCTCGTCCGCGGCGTCGTCGCTTCCATCGGCTACGACAACGCCCTCTACGGCTTCGACTCCAACACCTGCGCCGTGATCTCGTCCATCAACAAGCAGTCGGGCGACATTGCGCAGGGCGTCGACACCGGCGGCGCCGGCGACCAGGGCATGATGTTCGGCTACGCCTCCAACGAAACTCCCGAGCTGATGCCGGCCCCCATCTCGCTGGCCCACAAGCTCACACGCCAGCTCACCGCCGTGCGCAAGTCCGGCAAGCTGCCCTATCTGCGCCCCGACGGCAAGAGCCAGGTCACCGTCGAGTACGACGAGAACGGCAAGCCCGCCCGCATCGACGCCGTCGTCATCTCCACCCAGCATGCTGAGAGCGTCAGCAACGAAGAGCTCCACGCCGACATCCTCAAGTACGTGATCCAGGCCGTGCTTCCCGCCGAGTGGCTCGACGAGCACACCAAGTACCACATCAATCCCACCGGCCGCTTCGTCATCGGCGGGCCCATGGGCGACACCGGCCTCACCGGCCGCAAAATCATCGTCGACAGCTATGGCGGCGCGGGCCGTCACGGCGGCGGCGCCTTCAGTGGAAAAGACCCGACCAAGGTCGATCGCTCCGCAGCTTACGTCGCCCGCTACATCGCCAAGAACATCGTGGCCGCGGGTCTGGCCGAACGCGTCGAAGTTCAGCTTGCCTACGCCATCGGCGTAGCCGAGCCGGTCAGCGTCCGCATCGACACTTTCGGCACCGGCAAAGTCGGCGAAGCCAAGCTGACCGAGCTGGTTCGCAAGAACTTCTCGCTGACGCCGAAGGGCATCATCGAGAGCCTCAACCTGCGCCGCCCCATTTATCAGGCAGACCGCAGCCTACGGCCACTTCGGCCGCACCGAGCCCGAGTTCACCTGGGAAGCGACCGACAAGGCCGCAGCCCTCGCCGAGCAGGCGGGCGTAGCTGTTGCGGCTAAGTAAATCGAATAGCACCAAGACCATGGGATCCCTGAGAGGGGATCCCATTTTTTATCCGCGGCCTTCTTCATTTCGGGGTCCCGCGGAATTCATTCTCTTTTTACCAGCACTAGCGTCGCCGGGGGTTCCCATGTTTTTCCAGAAGGAGTAGGCTGACTCCCGTACGCGAAAAACCGGAGGTTCCCCAATGGCTAAATCCGTAAAGCCTATTCCTGACGGATATCATTCCGTTACGCCTTATCTGATCATCGGCAAAGGCAAGGCAGGCGAAGCGATCGATTTCTACGTCCGCGCCTTCAACGCCAAGGAAATCATGCGAATGCCCGGGCCGAACGGCATTGCTCACGCCGAAATCCAGCTCGGCGACTCGAGAGTCATGCTTGCGGACGAAGCTCCCAAGATGGACGCTTACGGCCCGGATCACTTCAAAGGTTCACCCGTCACTCTGCACATCTACGTGTCCGATGTGGACACAATCACCAAACAAGCCACCGCCGCTGGCGCAACCGTGGTCCGGCCGCTCGCCGACCAGTTCTACGGCGACCGGAGCGCCGGTCTCACGGATCCTTTTGGCCACCGGTGGTATCTCGCCACCCACGTCCGCGACGTCTCCCAGGAGGAGATGGAGCAACATATGCACGCCTCGGCCACAACGTAAGCGGCAAAGAGGCGGAAACAGAGAAGGGACTCCGACACGGAGTCCCTTCGCATTTGCAAAGGCCGACTCTATACGGCGGCTGGTAGCGGGTCCTTCCGCACAGAAAGATCGTGAACAGGCAGGCGCTCGATGGTCACCACCGTGATGTCGTCAGCCTGGCCGAATTCGACCGCCGCTTCCGCAATCGCAGAGGCGGGCTTGGTCGAAATCACCCTTGCGCGCTCAAAGCCGAACAACTCGCCCTTCTTGTTCAGCGCTTCGACTACGCCGTCAGAGTAGAAAGTCAATCGGCTGCCGGGTCGCAACTCGAATCGTTTGGGTTCAAATTTCCCGCCACCATCAGCAATGCCAAGAGGCAAAGCGCCCGCGAGTTCCACTTCCTTGCCGTCAAGGTAGGGCGACAAATGGCCAGCACTGGCGATCGTGACCAGGCCATCGCAATTAATGTGCGCGGCGAGTGCAGTGGCAAAACCACCGACCGTACGTCCAACAAGCCGGTCATGGAGCCGGCGAAGCATAAGGGCCGGATCGCTACTGTCCTCGGCAATTGTGCGAATCGAGCCGACAAGCATGGAAACCAGCATCGCTGCCGGAAGACCCTTACCGGCAACGTCGCCGACCACAATGAGCAGACCATCGTCAGCTGCTGGCAGCACCTGAAAGAAATCGCCTCCCACCTGCTGCGCAGGCTGGTAGACGGACTCCACGGTATAACCCGGAAAAGACCCCTCGCGCTCAGGCACAATCACCTGCTGGATTTCGCGAGCCGCGGCCATTTCGGCCTCCAGCACAGCCTTTTCGGCACTGGCCCGCATATGCCGTTTGCCCTCACTGATGAAGACGTGAACGAAGCCCGCATAGCCCAGGCAGAGGGTGACAATAGTCGCGATGCCGTCGAAACCCAGCCGTTGTTCAAGGCGTCCTGTTTGCGCCTGATCCAACTGGCGGGGATGCGGCGCGTCAGGAAGCCATCGCGCCAGCGCGAACCCGATTGCCATCTGCAGGACGAACAGCGGTACGAATGCCTTCCAGAATTTCGATCGCAGCGATACGCCCGTCACGGCATAGCAGACCGCCAATAGGCCATTCGCAGCGAGCGCCAACCCGAAGCGCAATGGGATCTGCCGTCCCATGTCAATCACGTCGCTGGCAAGTCCGACGGCAACGAATGTAAAGAAAACGGCAAGCAGAAAAACAACTACTGCCCTTCGGGGTGTGGTGCGCAAGGGGTTCGTAGCATTCATGGAATCCGGAGCATCCTCTCAGATTTCGATTGGCCTTACCGAAAATCGGCTCGGCGTGGCACAGTCTGACAACGTGGGTTAAAGTCTACGCCAGACACATGGGATTTCCCGATCTAAGCCTGTGTCGCCAGTAAGCCGCCATCCCCGGTGCTTTAGAATCCTTCGGTAGCGTTCTACGTCCTTCTATCGAGGAGAAGATATGCGCCTTTATCGTTTTGCCACCCTGGCTTTGGGACTGGCCGCAACCGCGGCTTGCGCACAATCCGGGGCAAATTGGGATTACTACGGAAAAACCGGCCCTCTCGGCTGGGGCAGACTCGACCCAGCCTACCAGGCTTGCTCAAAAGGACACGAACAGTCCCCGATCGACATCCGAGGCGCACACCTCAACAAATCCCTGCAGCCGATCGAATTTCACTACATGGCAGGTTCGGTCACACTCGAAAACAACGGCCGCACCATCGTGGTTCACGTCAACCCGGGCAGCTATATCGTCGCCGGCGGCGTACGCTATGATCTGCAGCAGTTCGAGTTTCACCACCCCAGCGAAACCGCGGTGAGCGGCAAGCTGACCGACCTCGGCGTCCAACTCCTGCACAAGAGCGCCGATGGCAAGATGGTCATTATCGAAGTGCGTCTCGCGATGGATCGCGGCAATCCCAATGCCGTGCTGGCTATGCTATGGCCGCATCTGCCCAAGAAGCCGGGCACAACGGAAAAAGTCACCGACATGGTCAATGCTGGCGGCTTCCTGCCTATGGATCGCGGCTACTGGACCTACATGGGCTCGCTTTCGACGCCGCCCTGCACCGAGGGTGTGCGCTGGTTTGTCTATGAAGAGCAGATCAGCCTCAGCCTCGATCAGTTGCGGACCTTCACCATGCTCTTCCGCATGAACTCGCGCCCCCTGCAGGAAGCGCACGGCCGCCGCATCGAAGCCAACGAATAGCGCCTAATCGGCGAGCGGGCTGAACGTCAGCACAATTCCCTGCTCGCCGGCGAGATTGCGCACCGTCACCCCGGTGACATCCTCAATCAGGTAATGCGCGGCACTTAACGACTCCGCATCGTGCGAAAACGTCGTCGCGATCACCGTGCATCCCGCTGCGCGCCCCGCCAGCGTGCCTGACTCCGCATCTTCAAACACCACGCACTCCTCCGGCGGCAACCTCAGCAACGCTGCACCCGCAAGGTATGGCGCTGGATCGGGCTTGCCCTGCGTGACGTCATCAGCGGTAATCAGTCGCGCCGGCACCGGAATCCCCGCCTGCGCCAGCCGCATCCGGGCCAGCCGTTCCGTCGCACTGGTCACCACCGTCCAGCGATCCGCAGGCAGTGCGCGCAGCATCTCGCAGCACCCCAGGCAGCACGGCCAACCCTTCGCCATCGGCCAGTTCGATGTCTTCAATCAGCCGAGTTCCGCTTCGCTGTCGAGATCGGGCCGAAGCATCGCCGCCGTCTCAATCGCCCGCCGACCATGCGCCGTCTTGCATGCATACTCCGGATCGACACCGCGCATCTCGGCCCACTTCGTCCAACTGCGCTCGACTGAACCAATGGAAGAGATCAGGATGCCGTCCATGTCGAACAGAACGCCCTTGCAGCGAATCTCGACCGGGGAAGAGGCGACTTTACGTGCCATATTTTGATTGTAGCGACCTTTGGTAGCGAGTCTGCCGGAGCTTCTACTTCTTTGCTGAGGCCGCGCTCTTTTGCTGCGCAAAGCTCACTTTCGGCGGCTCTCCAAACGTGACAGTCGCGGTCGACAGTTCCCTTGCGCGCGCCCTGCTGCACCTGGTTCTCTTTCAGCGTCACGCCGTTGTTCGCGATCTCCGCATCGCCAGTCCAGCGATCGAAACGCGCCAGCACCGGCGGAGTGGCTTCAGCAGGAGTACCGCTGTGTCCGCTGATCACGCCCTTCTTCCACTCAAAATGCAGCGTGCCCTTGGCCGAACTCGCCAGGTCCGCGCCTGCATATCCGGCCAGCTCCACCTTGCCGTCGCCATCAAAGTCTCGTGCCAGTGCATTTGAGCTGCAGCAACTTGCACAGGTCGGATGCGCTCACTTTCTCGAACTGCCCTTCAAGAGAGTAAGCCGGTTTATCGCCGTTCTCGACCTTGCCTGTAACGTGGATCTGCCCGCCGAGCAATCCCGCATCAACACTCGTGATTTCGGCTTCCGTCGCCGAGACCTTCACGTCAGCAGCAAAGTCTTCGAGCGTTACCGGTCCCAACACCAGCGAATCCGCCTTCACCGTTCCCTCGAACGCGGGCCACGTGTGCGTTGACGAGGGCGTGAACCGCGCAATCACAGTCGACAGCAGCGTACCCTTCTTTTCCGAACCCAGCAGAGTAGCCTGCAGCTCCGCTGCATCCAGCTGCGCAAACTCCAGATTCACCGTCGGCGAACAGGGCCCTCCCGCCACACTGCAGACGGGAATCTCCATCCGCGCCATTCCCTTCAGTGGCCCATAGGCAAACGACACCGAATCCCACACGCTCCCACCGCCGCCAAGGTGCAGCGTTGCCTGCGAAATCTCCACCGCCGTCGGCAGCGCATCCGTTTTCCAGTTCGCGTTGTGCAACGTCACGGTTCCCGTCAGCCGATCAGGCACAGCCTGGCTCGTTGCCGCCGCAGCGACATGTGCAGGCCCAGGCACCGCGCTCACATTCGCACTCTCAGACAAAGAGACGTCCGGAGCAGGCAACCATGGTCCCTCGATCGCCAGATCCATCGTCACCGGATCGCCCGCAATCGCATCGAGCACCCCGGCCTCCTTCAATCCCGCGGCATGCGCAAACTGACGCACTCGCGTCGGCGTCCCCGCTCCGCGCGCCGTTACCTGGTATCCGCTCGGCGTCAACCGCACCGTGAACGCCAGCGGCAAGGGCGCTCCGGCAGGCACATTCGCCGTTCCCGCAAGCACGCTCTCCCTGCCCGTTCGCGCCCGCCGCAGGTTCGAACACCGCTTTCTGGATCTTGAATCGGCTGGCTCAGGCTTCCCCCGGTCAACCGCAGCGCATCCAGGGTGATGCTTCCGCTCAGCGGTTCCGGCTTGCGGTCGCCTGCTTGGCGGCCGCTTTCTTGCCGCGATGCCCTGGCTTTCCCGTCGCTTCCGGGACCTGCGCCGGAGCAGTCGCGTCGTAGGTGAGCTTGCCGCTCAGGGTTCCATCCGCTTCCAGTCCCGCACCAAGCTCGCTGTCGCACCGTCCGCAGAGCATCCAGAACCGCCTGCGCCGGAATCTTCTGCAACTCCAGCGAAAGTTTCGGCTGGCCGCCGCTGGGCAGATTGCCCTCCAGCCGCATCCGCCCGTCGCCGAGCGGCGAATCGCACACCAGCTTCTCAATCGTGCGCGCCGAGTAGTGATACGCAAATCCGCAATTCGCGTCGAAGTCCAGCGGCGCCGCCGGCGCAAACTCCTCGCGGTGCACACCAGTGGCGCGCAAGCGCGTCGTCACATCGGCCGAATCCGGAGTGCCGTCAAGCTTCATTTCCGCCGTCAGGTCCCCGCGCCATCCCGCGTCCGAGCCGATCAGCAACCGGCTCAACTGCCCCAGTTGCGCCTCGCGCCACTCCATCTCTACGTGCATCGGCATCAGCCGCAACTCCGCGGCGCGGCGCATCCGCGCTTCCAGTTGCACAATGCCCGTATCGCCCTGGTCGAGGCTCACGTCCGTGCGCGCAGGCTGCGCCTTCAGCCGCACGCGCCAGTCGCCCGGGTTTTCCTCCCAGAATGAGAGATCGGCGTTCACCAGCGAGAACGGCAGCTTTTCGAAACCCTGCTTGATGTTGATGCGCGAGTTGGTCGCTTCAAGATAAGGCAGCGAAACCACCCTGCCCTGCTTCTCGCCATCCGCCTCCGACTGCGCCGCCGTGCGAAACAGCGTGTCCAGATTCCATCGGCCCGCCGCGGTGCGCACCAGGTTCAGGCTCGCCTCATCGACGCTGATCCGGCTGATCTCCAGCCGCCCGCGCCACAGCGAAAACAGCCGTATCGCGGCCGTCACCGAGTTGGCATGCAACACCGGCTCGACGCCGTATGAGGGATCCTCATCCACGGTAAGATCGGTGATTACAAATTCCGGCCGCGGCAGCAACCGAAGCTCCACCGCAGACAAACGCACCGGCCGCCCCAGCGAATTCGACATCGCCTGCGCAATCCGGCTCTTGTACCGATTGATGCTGACCAGCGGCGGAACGACGATGGCGAAAACCAGAATCGCCAACGCCAGCGCCGCGATCCATAGCTTCGATCGCCCGCGTTTCCGGCCTTGCACTGCTTCCGTCATGGTCTGATCAGTCATCAGTAGACAGTTCCAAGTGGGCCAACTTACTTACTGACAACTGTAAGCCGACAACTGACAACTGTGTTTTAGCGTACAAGGTGCAGCGTCCGCTTCCAGCGCGTGTCGGTAAAGAAGTGCAGCGCCACATGCCCCATCCACCCGATGGTGTTGCCGATTCCGGTCTCATCAAACTGATGTTCCGGTGTCTCGAACGACCAGTAGTTGAACAGCGGCCGCCCCACGATGTTTTCGCGTGGCACAAATCCCCAGAAGCGCGAGTCGAGGCTGTCGTGGCGATTGTCGCCCATCATGAAGTACTTCCCCGGTGGAACCACCAGGTCGCCGGCCACCACGTGGTTCGGCATATCCACGGCCCACCGCTCGGTCGCTCCCAGATCCACTGTCATCGGCACAGAGGGAAAATCGTCAAGGTAGTCGCGATAATTCTCGGGCGTGGTGGGCACCGCGTGGGGCTCGCTCTGCGCCACTCCATTCACCATTACAATTCCGTTCTGCAGATGAATGTGATCGCCGGGCACGCCGATCAGGCGTTTTACCAGGAACAAAATCGTCGGCTTGCCATCGGCATCCAGTTCGCCGGGCTTGATAAACACCACGATGTCGCCCCGCTTCGGCTCGCGATAGTGAACCAGCGGCATCCACTTCGTCGGGCGGCGCCAGCGTGATCCGGTCCACCACCAGGTGATCGCCCACCAGCAGTGTCTGCTCCATCGAGCCCGAGGGAATCACAAAATTCTGCGCGAGGAAGGTGAGAATGAACAGCCCCACCACGAGCACAGAGCAGATGCTTGCCGCCGCTTCAAAGGGCGTCTCTTCGTGAGGTTTCTGTTCGGGGACGGACTCGATCTCGGACTGCGTCTTGGCTGGCGGCGTATTTTTGGTGGTCATTCTGTCGCTCTGTGCCCGGATGGCTGGCGGCTACTCTGCCGATTCCCGGAATCGCTAATGAACTACGCGAAAAATGCGCTTCCAGCGCGCAAAAGCCGCTACGCGTGCCGAGAGTTCCCTATCGTGTCCGAGTCTATCATCCGCGGCCTGTTGCACATCTGTAGTCGATGGCCTGCGTAGCGAGAAGTAGATTACCAATGGCCGCGCAATAATGGCCTGCCGCGGCACAAATCCCCAGAAACGCGAGTCCTTGCTGTGGTTGCGGTTGTCACCGAGCATGAAGTACTCGCCCGGCGGCACCACCAGTTCGCCGTTCTTTGTCAGGCCCTGCAACTGCCGCCACCACGTTGGATCGATATTGGGATCGGTGTAGACTCGAGCCGGAAAATTATCCCGGAACGGATTGGGAGCCGCAGGTTCGAAAGCGACATAAGGCTCATCGAGCATGACGCCATTCACGCTCACTCGTCCGTCTTCGATGCGAACGCGGTCTCCCGGCACACCCACAACCCGCTTTACCAGGTACGGCGGATCAGGATGATGGAAAACCACGATGTCGCCGCGCTCCACATCGCGATACGGCATCACCCAATGCCCCAGACTGTGCTCTCTTCCCGACGGTGCAAAGATCTGCTTGTTCACCAGCAGAAAATCACCCACCAGCAGCGTGTGCTCCATGCTCTCTGAAGGGATCAGAAAAGGCTGCATCACAAACGACAGCAGGAACAGCGCCACCACCACTGTGCGCATCAACGATGCCAGCGCCTCGGGCACAGTCGGCAGATGATGCCAGATGTGCGTTGAAGCGTGCGGAGGAGCGGCGGCAAATTGAGCGGGGGAACTCATTCCGTCTCTTCTTCCTCATCATACTCAATTTCAATGTCGTCGTTCCACGTTGTCGTTGTGCTTGTGAGCCGCGCCAGGGCGCGGCGTGCCGCATCCTGTTCGGCGTGCTTCTTCGTCTTTCCTGTTCCGCGCGCCAGCGTCTTGCCCGCTTCGCCTTCTGTCGTCCTCAATCGCACCTCTACCAGAAACCGCTTGCGATGATCGGGGCCGCTCTCGCTTTTTACCTTGTAGACCGGAGCGCCTGCCCGTTCGGCCTGCAAACGCTCCTGCAGAGCCGACTTATAGTTGCCCAGGGCCGCGCCGGAACGCAACTGCTCGGCCAACCGTTCCACCGCATCGCCCATGACATACCGACGCGCGAAAGCCCTCACCGGCTCCAGTCCGCCGTCCAGAAAAAGCGCGCCGATCACCGCTTCCATGGTGTTCGAGAGCACGGTGCTCTTCCGCCGCAGTCCGCCGCGGTCCTCGCCGCGGCTCAGGAGCAGATGATTGCCAAGCGATATCGCTTTGGCAACGCGAGCCATGTGCTGTCGGCTCACCAGCTGCGCGCGCACTCGCGTCAGTTCGCCCTCCTGCCACTCCGGATGGCCGAGAAACAATGCCTCGCCCACCACCAGGCCCAGCACCGCGTCGCCCAGAAATTCAAGTCGTTCATTGTCGCTGGCCGGTGAGATCGCGTCCGCTCCACCCTTCTGGATCTGCTGGTTAGCCAGGGATCGATGGGTTAACGCGCACACCAGCAGCTCAGGCTTGGCAAAGCCATGCCCTAGTGCAGCTTCCAGTTCAGTCAAAACCGCTTCCACTTACTCCTCGCGGGGCTGCACCTTAGAGACGGCCCTCCCGATATCGGGACAATCCCCGCATGGACAATCCTCCACACACGGGGCTTTGGTCAAACCTCAAAACTGCTCCCATTCCAATTATTCCTTAGACGCGCCGCCTCATCCAAGTGAAGCCGCCACGCCACCACACGCAGTGATCCTATCTGCCAAACAACCTTGGGTTTAGCACGATGACCTTCAGGCCAGGGTTTAGATGTTCTGCCGCAGCATCTCGCCCGCCAAATACTCCGATGCCCGCATTGACAACGACAAAATCGTCATTGTCGGATTCTGCCACCCCGCGCTCGTGAACTGCGCGCCATCCACCACGAACAGACTCTTGTGATCGTGCGACTGGCTGAATTTGTTGAGCACACTCTTCTTCGGATCGTTCCCCATCCGGCACGTGCCTACCTCGTGAATGCTGTACCCCGGCGGATTTGGCTTGTCGTTCTTCGACAGCACCTCAAACCCCGCAGCCTCCACCAGCTCGCACGCCGTATCCACCGCATCCTTCGCCATGTTGAATTCGTTATCGGTGTACTTCGTATCCACGTGCAGCACCGGAATCCCCCACGCGTCGTTGCGGTCCTTGTCTATCCGCACATGATTCTCGTAGCGCCCCAGCACCTCGCCCATGATCGTCATGTAGAAACCGCTGCCGTGGTACTCGTCCATCTTCCGCTGCAGTTCCGCCCCGTAAGCCGCGAAGTTCCTCGCGCCCACAGGCCCGGTCGAGGCTGTCGTGTTGAAGGCGTACCCGCGCAGAAACTTGTCGCTCTTCGAATCGATATTCCGAAATCGCGGAATGATCGCCGACGAACCCATCACTCCCTTGCTCTTTCCGTTGCGCGCCTCCGGCACTGAGCACACAATGCCCGCGCCGTAGATCTGATCCATCAAATATCGCCCTACCAGCCCACTTGAATTCGCCAGCTTCGAATTCAGCAGCAAGCGCGTGCTCTCCAGCGTTCCCGCCGCAAGCACCACCACGCGGGCATTCACGCTCATCTCGCGATGCGACAGCCGATCGACAAAATTGCACCCGTTCGGCTGTCCCGTATTCTTGTCGACCGTAATTTCGCGCACCACCGCATTTGCAATCGACGTCAGCTTGCCGGTCCTCTCCGCATCCGGCAGCAACAGGTTCACTGAACTCGCCAGCCCGTCCCGCCCCTGTGCCGACCGCTGCTTGCATAACGGAATTCCCTTCGGCTTCGTCACATCGATAAACCGTTGCATCGCCGAAGTCCACGGTGCGTCATCAATGATGAAGTTTCCGTTCGGCATTTGGGTCGGCCCATCCAGCGCGCCCTTCACGCAAAAAATTCCCTCCACGCGCGAGTAGTACGGAGCCAGGTCCGCGTGATTGATCGGCCAGTCTTCGCCAAAACCATCGTGCGACTTCGCTTTGAATTCGTAATCGCTCAGCCGGAACGACTGCCGCGACCAGAACAACGATCGCCCCCCAAACAGCCGCACCCGCACCCAGTTGTACGGCTGGTCGTTTTCGATTGTGTATGGAACCTCCTGCTCATCCACCCACACATTCGCGTTGAACCCGTTCGACTGAAACACGTGCTCCAGCCGCCCCGGCGGACGAAACCCGCGAAACGGCAGTTCATACGCTGGCTTCGCTCAGCATCGTGGCTCACATCTGCCACCGGCCCCGCGTTCAGCATCAGGCAGCGAATCCCATACTCAGTCAGAATCTTCGCCGCCATTCCTCCGGCATGCCCCGACCCGATAATCAGCACGTCATAAGTTTCATTCAACATTGCCCTGGTTGTTACTCCCTATTCCCAAATCCCTATTTTTTTCTACCTCGGATACGACGGCATCGGATGCCCAGCCTTGGGCGCAGCCTGCACATGCGGCGGAACATTTGCGCAGTCCGCCTTCTCCAGCGAAACATCCGGCTCGATCGGCGACCAGTATAGTTCCACCGTTGTCCTTGGCTCTGCACCTACTTCCGGCACCGCAAACCACGCCTTCGAATTCACCGTCGCCGTCCGTATATCGTCGTGCGCAATGTTGATGAAGTCCGCATGATTCTCCGTTGGAGGATGATCGCTCATCCACGTCCGCAGCCACGGCTTCAGCAACTCATCAACCTGCGCATCGCTCAGCTTCGCAAACTCCACGTTGAACTTCTTCTTAGCCTCCGCGTCCAGCCAATCCAGCCCCTCGCTGTACACCTGCTTCCGCGTCTCCGGAGAATCCCCGATCAGAAAATCCAGAAACATCGGTGTCTGTGCCTGCACTGCGCCCGGCTTCTCGCCCATCGGTGGCATCAGCACGTCGCTCAGCCGCGTCACTGTGGCCATCTGCTGCGGCGTGAAGAAGCGCAGTTCCGCCAGGGCCACCTGGTCCGCGGCCTCCACCTGAGGAATCGGAGTCTTTGGATTAAGCCCCAGCTGCCACGGCACAGGCGCCGGTAGCGGCGTCGCAGGCGTTGCGGCTTGTTGACTCAAAAGTAGCTTGGGAGCGGCACCGACAGCGATCACGGCGCGCACAAAATCACGGCGCAGCATCGATCCTCCAGGGGAACCCCACTACGCTAAAGCGCCAGTCCATCCCTCGTCCATAGACAATTCGTCCCCGTCCCCTCAACCGACAACACACCGCCCGAAGATCACCGGAATCGGTCATACTAGCTCGAACGCGAATTTTTCTTTCATACGATGCGATGTCTCTTTTCAACCCTCGCCATCTCCATTGCGCTCGCCGTTCCACTTGCCTCGGCGCAAACGGTACCCTCTATCGCTGATCGCATGGATCGAGCTGCAAAGTTCTATCAGGATCGCGACGGCTTTATGGGCGTGGTGGCTGTGACCCGCGACGGCCAAATCATCCTCCAGCGTGGTTATGGCTACGCCAATCTCGAATGGCAAATTCCCTTTACACCCAATACGCGCTTCCGGATTGGGTCCTTGACCAAGCAGTTCACCGCGACGGCCATTCTCCTTCTCCAGGAGGATGGAAAACTAAAGACCAGCGACCCCATCAGCCGCTTTTATCCCGACTCTCCGGCCGCCTGGAACAACATCACACTGCGCAATCTTCTTACTCATACTTCCGGCATTCCTGACGTGGAATTCGGCCTGGTACTCAAATTCTCCCCACACACCCCGGAAGAACTCATGAAGGGGATCACCGAGAAACCTCTTAAGTTTCAGCCCGGCACCAAATCCGAATACGCCAACATCAATTACATGCTGCTCGGGCGCGTGATCGAGAAAGCAAGCGGCGAGCCCTATTGCCGATTCCTCACGGACCGCATCTTTAGTCCGCTCGGGCTCGATGATACCGGTTGCGATTGGAACTCTGCCCTCGTCCCGCATCGCGCTTACGGATACCACCCGTCAGCGGGCGGCCCAGTCGCGGTGGAAGACGACGATCTCTCCAGCCTCGCCGGCGCCGGGAACCTCTATTCGTCAACCGGCGATCTCATTCGCTGGACCGAAGCTTTGCACGGAGGTAAAGTTTTGTCCCCCGCCTCGCTTGCCGAGATGCTGAATCCGTTTCTCGACGGCTACGGCTACGGCCTGCAAATAGATAGCAGCAACGGCACCCTCGACATCTCGCACAACGGCACAGTGGACGGTTTCTTTTCTTTCCTCGATTACATTCCCCAGACCAGGACCACAGTTGTCGTCCTCTCCAATCTCGTCGCCGAAGGCAATCACAGCACCCCCGGGTCCGCGTCCCTCGACACCGAGCTGGTGCGCCTGGCCATAAGCGACAACGCCATCCTTCGCTCGGAGGGTAAGGAAGCAAGCGTATCTGCGGAAATCCTCCGCACCTATGGCGGCCGCTACCGCTCCACCGATCCCGACCGCCCCCAAGTCCTTCTCTTCTCCATGGCGGACGGCCACCTCTACATCCAGAATGAGGGCGCAAAAAACACGGTACGCATGTTCGCCGAGACTTCCTCGCAGTTCTATCTCGCCAATCAGGAAATCGAGTTCACCTTCGACCCCCACAACGCCGGCAGTCTCCTGGTCGTTGACCTCTCCGGCCTCAACGCAGTCACTTTCGCCCGAGTCGAGGACTCCGTTTCCCAATCACCCGTCGCAATTTCTCCCGTCGGGACAAAACGACAATAGCCAGCCCGAAGCAAATCGCGCACATCGACAGGTCTTCGTCGCTGGGGTGATGAGCCGGCATCTCCTGGCGAAAGATTCCGCTCGCTGAGGTATCAAGTCGAACGAAAAGGCCTTGAGAATTCGTTGCCGATGACGCATCCAAGAACGGACATGGCAATCCTCCCGCAGGGGAGCGAGCGACAGTAGCCCAGGCCGAAGCAAACCGCCCCAGCGACCGCTATGGGTCGCTGGGCGGTGAAGCGAAGTCCCGGGACCGTGCCCCAAAACGGAATTCCTCCGCCCCGGAGGGCGGGAACGAACAGGATGATTCCGCTCGCCCAGAGACTCCAGCGCTCGATGTCAAAGAGTGCACCATACCCGACGCATCGCACTGCGGACAGTGCAAATCGACAAAATCGACCCGCCTTTAAGCATAGCTAGTGTCCTGAATCTGGAAATTCTTCCCCAAAATGGACTTCAGACTCAACACACGAAGTTTTAAAGACGTTGATTTGAACGCGGCTGTTCGAAGATCGCCGGAACCTACTGCGGCTTCTGCGCGCTAGGATCAGGCCCAGGCTTCGCCGCCGGCGGCGCATGGGAATCATCCGCATCCTCGTCGCAGCTGTGGCCCTTGACTGCGTACGCCGCTTTCACCCCGCGCTCGGCCGCCAGTCGCGTGTCCTGCTGCCCGTCGCGAGCTGCCAGCGCGGCCTGGTACTCCGTCACCGCCTGGTCGCGCTTGCAATCCAGATCGAGCATGCGCCCAAGGTAAATATGCGACCACGCCAGAAGCCGCGGCTCCTTGCTGGTAGCAATCGTCTTCTGGAAATCGTCGATGGCCTCGTCGGGATGCCCGGTCATGATGGCGACGCGCGCCAGGATGAAGTCGGCGCGTGCCTCCTGCGCTACCGAATCCAGCGTGTCCGTGCGATCGGCCAGCACCTTGTGCGCCATGGCGCTCGCCGTAGCCAGATCACCCTGCGCGAGCTTGGCCTCGGCCAGGTCCAGACCGGTCAGCACCCGCGGCTTGCTGCGCTGCAGGACGTCGCCGTCAGCCTGCTTGTCGAACTCGATTTGCCGCGCACGATGCACCTGCTGATCGACATCCATTCCGTACACCATCTCGCCGATCGTGTCGCGGAGGCTGGCTGGATCTTTCTCAAACTCGATCAGCTGTTCAAAGAAGTATTGCGTCAGCACAAAGCCCTGTGCCATGTCGTGATGCACAGCGGCTACACGTACCGATTCCATCTTCTGCTGGGTGAGCTGGCGCTCGTGTTCGTAACGAGGCAGGTCGTAGCGTTCAACGCCTGCGGGAATCTTGTACTCGGGAATTCCAGTGTCCATCGTGCGCGCTTCGATTGCCTTGATCAGGCATTCGACAACCAGCGCCACCGTCTCAGAGCGATAGCGGAATTCCAGGGGAGTATCGCGAACCTCCTTCAGAATTGGCTGCATCCGGTCGATCGCATTCGAGCGCGAATAGAGGAGAGGCTCGATGATGTAGTGCAGGTAGGTGTGCCGCACATCGTTCATCGGAATCGTGCCGTTCACCGGCGATACCACCACGACGTAATCGGTCCCATAGACGCGCGCATTCACCAGTTTCGGCGACAGCATCGGCTCGATCACCACCACGAAGCGCCGGCCTTCGTAGGTCGTTGCCGGCATCTTGAGATACAGGTTGGTCGAGACGATCATCTTCGATAGCGGATCGTGCAGGTGATCGGTCTCCTCGTCGTAGGTGTGATGCACCGCCAGCCAGATGCCGTGAAGATCGACGGCGGCAACAAAGTCGCGCAGCAGCGGAGCAATCTCCACCACCTGCGTAGAATCCGGCGGCATCTCCGTCAGTTCCACGGTGGTCTCAAGCGCGGGCGGCGGACTGAGATAGAGCGCCAGCGAGATGTATTGCGAAATGTCGTGTTCCGATCCGGTGAGCCGATGCTGGGCAATGTAAAGGCAAACCTTGTCGCGCTTGGCGCGCGCATCTTCACTCTTCGCCAGAGCATTGTTGACCTCATCGCGGACGCGTTTGCGCACCGGCGCGCTTTCTTCCAGTCCCTCGTCGTACCCGCAGGCATTCAGAGCCGCGGCCATCACAAATACCGGCTCCGAACTCACCAGCGAAATCGTGGGACCCGCCGGATCGACCAGCGAAGGCGCCTTTTCCTGAACCGGCTGGGACGACGAACTCTGCCTGCTAGCCTGGGGATTGCTGCTGGAAGACTGCGCTCGCGCATGAAAGACAACGGAAGCGGCCAAAAAAACAACGGCAGGAATGAGGATTGCGAGTCTGCGAATGGGGCTAAACGACATGAAAAAGGACCTTGCCAGAAGTCTACGGCATTTCAGGTTCGCGCTGGTCGGCTGCGGTGGAGTCAGGATCGACCGCACAGCCTTGAGACGTAGGAGACGCTGTTGCATGAAAAGAAAGGCCCTCACCCGATCGGGCAAAGGCCTCTTGATCCAGCTTGCCGATACTATCCGCGAACCGAAACGCCGGAGAACGACAGCACTGCCAGCCCGCGCACCGGCTGGCCGAAGAAGCGTGCCGGCTCAAAATGGCTCCAAAGCAGCAGGTTCACTACCTGCGCCCGGGTGGCCTCATCTACCGGCCCGGAGACGATGCGGTAGTCGTACACTTCGCCCTGCCCATTGATGTACGCCTCGACAACCACCGGCCCGCCGCCCTCGCGAATCTGGTCCTTGCTGCTGACCGCGGAAGAGAGGTACAGGAAGTGCGGAGAAGTGGCCATACCCAGGGGTTCGTCTTCACCCCGCGCCACCTCGGGCCGCGTAAACATCCCCACCAGCACGGTCACAGTGCCCAGCAACAGCACTGCGCTGGCGAAACCAGCCGCCGCTTGCAGAAGAAAGGGTCCAACGGTATTTTCCCAGGCCAGCTTCCACGTCTGCAGGACAGCTTTGCGGCTGCGCGCCCGCTCCTGGCTGACAGCTACCCGAATGCGCAGCAGAAGATCTGGCGGCTGCGGAACCGGGCCCAGCGCGGCCAGCGACATCTGCGTCTGCTTCAGAGCCGTCCACTCGGCAGAACACTCCCTGCAGCCGTCAAGGTGGGCGGCGATTTCCTGCATCTCGTGACCGGTCAACCGGCCATCGAGATACTCCGAAAACTTCGATTGGATGGAGTTGCAGCTGCTCATCGCGCCTCCCCTCCCAGGGAGATCTCAATCCCGGCCGGCGTTGCTGTCTTCCTGGCCGGTTGAGATTCCGCAAGAATGGCCCTCAAAAGGGCTCGCCCGCGCACGAGCCTCGATTTCACTGTCCCGAGATTCACACCTTGAATCTCAGCCACTTCTTCGTAAACAAAACCTTCGATATCCCGGAGGATGAGCGTCGTGCGAAATGGCTCCGGAACCTGGCTCAAGCGCTGCTTCAACGCGCTCCTGGTTTTCCGCATGCATCGCCATATCAAAGGGCGACTCGGCAGGATCGACCAGCATCTCCTTCAGCTTGATCGGCGCACCGGAACAGCCCTCGGTCATCTCCTGCTCGATCGGAATCTCCTGCTGCTTGTGCCGCATCCACCAGCGCCGCTGGTTCGAAGCTTCATGCAGGGCGATTCGATAAATCCAGGTACGCAACGACGACTCCCCATGGAAGCGCCCCACTCCGCGGAAGACCTTCACGAAGACTTCCTGGGCCAGGTCCGCCGCGTCGGCGCGATCATGCACCATGCGCGCAAGAAGCGAATAGATGGGCTGGTGATAACGCGCGATCAACCAGGCAAAGGCATCTTCAGAGCCTGCCTGAAGCTCCGCGATCAGTGCGGCTTCCTCTGATCGAAGTGAAAGCGCGCTCGCAATATTCCCCATGGTGAGATCCGCCTGCAATTCAGTTCCCCCCACGTTATCGCATCCGCGGCACATTTGGCATCTGTCGAACCATCCGCTCATTGCCAACTGCGCCCGTCTGCCTTGGCGATCTGCCCCCAACTCGAAATCCATTGGGGTGCCAAACCACGCAGCGCGCGGGGAAGCTGAAGCACGAATGCCCCGCGCGCCTATTGTCTTAGACACCGGCACCCCCCTAAAGTGTTCCCGGTCACGGATGTATTTTGTTGTAGATGCCGGATTCCGGAGCGCTTAGGTCGTAAATACGATCCTTTTGCCGCTTTCCTTGCGGTTCCAGGCAGCCTCCACCTCGGCCAGCGGAACCGGCTCCGTCGCAACCTTGAGAGAACCAGCCGCAGCCATCTTGAAGAGCGTCGGAATCGCGTTCGAGCACCCGCTCGAGCGGCACAGAACCAAACCCGCTGCCCATCAGCTTCAGGTCGATGCTGCGCAGCGTGGCTCCCGGGAAGAGTGATGGTTTTGCCGGCACTCTCGCCCACTTCCACCAGGCGCGTAGAGCGGGCGGCATTCGGATCGAAGCCCTTGGCAAGCGCCTCCAGCAACAACTTCGGTGGGCCGTCCCCACAGGTAGTCGATCACCACGTCGATTCCCTTTCTGGCCTCGACAGCGAATGCTTCGCGAATGGCGTCGTCGGACTGAGCCAGAGATACCACTGCGTCGAGGTTTTCCGATGCCAGAGCTTCAAGATTGCGCCCTGCCGCGACAATGCGCTTCGCGCCGAGGTATCGAGCCACCTGGATCGCCAACTGGCCCGCTACGCCGGTTGCGCCGAGAATCAACACCGATTCGCCTTTGACCAGCCCTGCCCGATCTCTGATCGAAAGCCACGCCGACATGCCGGGATTGGCAATCGCTGCGGCCTGAACGTCATCAATGTTGTCAGGCAACGGCAGGCACTTCGAACGCGGAGCCACGGTGCGCTCGCACATCGTTCCCCATGGCTTTCGCGCAAATCCGAAGTAGACGCGGCTGCCGTCGTCCAGCATGCCCACACCATCGATGCCCGGCACGGCCGGAACTTCGCCCTTGCTCGGCATAGTGCGAACCGCTTGCCAGGGCCTTCACGATGGGGTGCAGACCTGCGGCCCGCACATCGATCAGAACTTCACCCTCTTCGGCTTTTGGCTCCGCGAAATCCTGATACCGAGGCGGTTGACCCAGCACGTTGACGACCGCAGCTTTCATCGCGCGACCTCCGATGCGATGTTCAGCCAGTCGCCTGGGTCGGCAACCGGCGTTCTCGTGTACCACTTACAGATGATAACGGCTTGATTCGGATGCTATTCTGACTCGTTTCCGGGTTTGACGAATCCCGTCTAAGCAGAGACAATAGAGGAGTTGCATCCCCCGTGTGGGCCTGTGGCGCAGCTGGGAGCGCGCTTCCATGGCATGGAAGAGGTCATCGGTTCGATCCCGATCAGGTCCACCATAGAGTCTCAAAGTTGGTGCCATTTGAGACTCTTGATTACACAATCCTCAGTTTCCCCGCGAAATAGCTGGCTTTCGACCCCGGAGGACACAGGAGAGAATTCTCCGCTCGCAGGACTCAAACTGAAATCAGCCGCATTCTCTAATCGGCAAATAGCGAGTGTCCTCCGGCGATCGGCAATCCATGGCGGCACTTGTGAGCCTGAGCAACTCATTGGCTGAAACCTATCGATGTATGGCCTAAGCGCCTCCACGCGATCCGACGCTTTGTTATGCCAATTCAATGCGTGTGTTCGTGGCCGGTCGCGATGTGATGGGCCATCCGGTCTAAGGGAATGGCGAGGTCGCATGTCCTGCGAAGGACAGCAACGGGAACAGGCAGCCCATGCCCGTTAGGGCATCGCTTCTCGGCATTTCGGCCAAACCAAACCATGCCGCAATCGCGGCACTGGTAGAAGCCGCTCGCCTGAGCGTCAGACACAAGATGTTCTGGCGCAAAACTCTTCAATTTAGCCATGGTGGCCAGCCTACGCTCTCGATATTCAGATGCACGATGTTTACTCTTCGGTATTTGTCACCGAGAATTCTTCTTTTCTCGCGACAAACCGAGAGCCTAGTTGTGCTCGCCGATTATTGTGTTGGGAGTGAAGCGATTCGTGGACTCGTATATAAGTTGCGGAGGGAATCAGTTTGGTCCGGGGCCTGCGCGACTTCGGGTGAGATTATGAACCATGTCCAGTTACGCTGCTGGGTGAAATATTCGGGTGGGAGGATTCTCGTAGTTAGGTTGAGGGCGATGAGTTTGCCGACCCCGAGTTGGGCGAGGTAGGTGTCGGAGCGGAAGCGGGAGCTGGTGGATTCGGCGTCGAGAGCGAGAGCGTCGAAGTAAAGCAGGCCGGGGGAGTAATCCGATAGCGCTCCGGGCGCGTTGGGGCCGAAGGAGGGTGGCGCAACGTCCCAGACCCAAAGGAGATTGTGGATGCCGTCGTGGTTAACGAGGCGATCGAAGAGCTGACGGTAAAGGGCGGCGGAGCCGCGGATGCCCTTGCGTCCGGCCCACCAGAAGGCCTTGCTGTTTGGGTCTGGGTAGGGCTGCCACAGAACAGGGATGGCGGCGGCCTGAAGCTGCTTGAGGGTGGCGGCGACCACGTCGACTTGGGCGGCCCAGTGGTTGTAGAGATCGGTGCCGGGAGTGAGAAGCTGCTGCCATTCGAATTCTGTGAGCTGAGCTGAGTTGGCGGCTGGATTGGGTGTGGGTTTGACCGGGATTGCCGGAGAGTCGTCGCTGGGGCGTGGAGCGTGCCAAGTGAGAGCGACGATGGCATGATTCTGAGACTGCCTTTTGGCTTCTTCAGCGATGGCCTGAAGCGTCGCGGTTGGGTTGACGCCGTCTGATGTCGGGCCGAGTTCTACTCCATATATAAATGGGCGCTTGCCGGTAAGTGTCTGAACGGCGGCGGTTGCATCGCTCGGTGCCCGAGGCGTGTTGACCTGACCGCTAAGAGTGGTCTGTCCGGAGGCTGCGTAGAGCCTGGCGAGAAGCGATTTGACGGCCGGGATCGCCTCGGTGGTGACGGGCTGCGGATTGGGATTGGGGTTGGTGGTGGCTTTACGGATGTCGGCCATGGCGGTAGACATTCTTGGGTCGTCGCGGGTGAGCGATTGGGGCGCGCTATAGATGGCTTCGAGCGACTCGGGGGTGTTGGAGGAGTCGACGATGTTGCTCCAGATCATGAAATAGGTCCAGTGGGGCTGCGCGGAGAGGATGTCGGGAGTGGGGGCGGCGCCGACCTCACCAAGAGCAATGGGCTTGCCAGCGGCAAACGCAAGCATGTCGGTGTGATATTCCGGCTTGAATTCGCCGTATACGTCCATCGTGAGGACATCGGCGAATTGCGCGCCAGGGTAGTAGTCGGCGATGGGGCCAGCGTTGCCGCCGGGGGTATTGACGCTCCAAACCCAGACGAGGTTGTCGAGGTGGTGGAGGTTGACGTAGCGGTCGTAGAGCTGACGGTAGAGGGCCGCGGAGCCATCTTTGCCGGGACGGCCTCCCCACCAGAACCAGTTACCGTTCATCTCGTGATAGGGGCGGAAGAGAACGGGGATATGGGAATCGCGCAGCTGCTCGAGGTATCCCGCGATGACGTCGACTTGGGCGCACCCGCGGCGGTTAAGATCGGTGCCGGGCGTGAGGAGCTCGTGCCATTCGAAGTCGGTGAGATGACCTTGGACGCTGTCGCGGAAGCTAACGGGCTCATCGTCGGTCGGGCGGACGGCATGCCAGGTGAGGGCAATGACGGCTCCGTTCTGGTATTGGCGCTTGACCTCGGCGATCATGGACGGGCGGGATTCGATGGAGTCTTTGTCCTCGGCCGCGGAGAAGCCGAAGTCCTCGCCGAAGAGCGCGGGATATTTGCCGGTGAGATCGTAGGCCCGGTCGGTCCAGCGGGATGCGTCGTTGGGAAAATTGTGTTGTCCGGTCATGGTGTAGTGGCCGGAGATGGAATCGAGGTAGCGAATGAGTGCCCGGGCTTCCGGGGTTGCTTGGGAATTTACCGGCCCGAGCGAGCGAGACGCGGACGACTGCGGAATGGACTGGGCGGGGGCGAGTTGCGTAGCTAGGAAGATTGCAATGGTGGCGATCGCTGCGGCTGTTCGCGGATTCATTCCTAGGTCTCCTGGGATCACTTCCATTCTGCTGACGACTCAATCTCGATTCCACTGTCGCCTTAATGCCAACGTAGCAGCAACGCCGAATAGGCGCGAATGGAGAAGGTACTTCCAGGGGGCGCTTTCACCTTGGCCAGAGCGACGCCATCCTTCGCATCAAGTCCAGGTCCAATCAGGCACACGGCGTGGACGGCACGGTGCGTGGCCAATGCCCCTTTGAGTTGAACCTCGACCGGCGCGTCAGTCTTGTTGATCAACGCCAGCTGATGTTCTTCACCGTTGTGGGCGAGCTAAGCTGTGAGGTTTACCTCACCTTCAACGGCGCAATTCTGGAGTTCCCATCCGGCGAACTGTTCGGCGAATTGCATGCCGAAGTAGAGCGGTCGCAACTCAGTCGAAAGATTTTCACCGATGGCAATTGGAGTGTAAAGGCCATCACCACCGCCGTGCAGGTTTACACCGCTGTATCCCGCCAACGCGCAAGTCAGCATGTAATCCGCCCCCCATAGCGCCGAGGCGAATGCGTCGCTGACACCCGGCTTTCCTCCTCCAAAGCAGGAGTTCCCTTCTGTCATGCGGAAAGGCAAACCGTCGGAGTGGGCAAAGGCTTGCTTCGCCTGTTGGATCTGCTGGTCGAGCCTTTTGTTGTGCGAGAGCAGAAGAGTTGCGTCCATGCTGGGGTCCTTTGCCGGACCCATCGCATAGAAGTGGCTTGAGAGCATTACGGCCGAGGTTCCCGCGCGCTCACCAAAACGGCCGACCCAGTCCATGTTGGTCGCAGTATCCGGACCCGCAAAAGGAGCTGGCGGGACTTTGGCGTGCACTACGTCGACATACTCCTGGTACTCCCGAAAGTACTGATCGAATTCGTACGGCTTCTGCCGAAAGAGCGGCCGAGCTCCGAAGAAGTCAGCTTCATTGCCCACCTGGAAGGCTAGGAGGCGGTCACCGGCCTCTTGCGTGACGCACATGGCCTCGTCGGCAGCGCGTTGCGGAGAACCGCACCCGAAGTTCAAGCCGTAGATCAGTTTCCAGTTCGTGGCGCGGAGAAAATGGCCCAGGTTTCGAATCGCTACCGGCGTGATCGCACCGTCCCTGTTTGCCCGGACACTGGGGTCGGTCAGCTTCCATTCCCAGTAGGTCTTGCCGTACTCAATGCCGGCAGCCTGCTTGGGCGTGGAAAAATCCCCGCTCGGCCCCTTCCATCGGGTTACATCACTCAAGTTGCCACCCAGGCGCAACACTCCGTGCAAGCTCAGTCTGCGAAAGGCTCCTACCAGGCTTGTATTGGCGGCAGAAAAATAACCGGGGTTGTAGAGTTGCGCGGCCTCGTAGCTAAGCCCGGTGTAGTTAACGGGCACCTCGCCCAGGCTTTCTTCCTCACCCATGACGATCTGCGCTTTCTTCATGCCGGTTTCAGGGCATGCGGACGAAGCCTCACAGACGAGTTGCCCCGCTCCCGCTAACGAAAGAAAGAGGAATCTACGACGATTCACGTTTAAGGAGGCTCCTGGGGAATGCCGAACTCAATGATACCGAATGAGAGGCGTTGCTCTGTTCCGTACCCGTCGCGGAAGTGCCCCCGTGGAAGGGGGTTGAGTAGTGGCAAGTGGGCGAGGGTCTATCGATCCCCTGGGCATCAACATCAACTGACGCTAACAGCCTAATGCGCCGATTGGAGAACGAGCGTTTTTCCCGAGTTCCGAGCGCGTGGTGGCCAACCCGGGAATGTATGGTCCGCCGCCGCATTGCAAGCGAAAGATGAAAATGACATGGTAGGTCTGCGCGAATGTATCCGGCCTTTGTGTGAGCGAGTGCTCTGGCCCTTGATGGAATGCGCTGCACTCTTGTCCTACTTAGTAACGCAGGCTTTTAAGCCTATTCCGGGTTACAGGTTTCAAGAGTGCCGGGTTCGACCGTTTTTGCCATCGTCATGGTTCGCCAGCAAACCTGGCAGGAATCGAAAAACTCTTCTCAGTCGCCGCTGGTCTGCAATTGTCCTGTCACGCCTGGCATCTTTTGCCAGGCGTCAATTGCAGACCACTTGTTTTCAAACTGCTGCAGTTTCAATCAAAAGTGGAGGGCGATAGGCTTCTCCTTTGGACAGCACCGCCCAGACCATCCGCGCCATCTTGTTGGCCAGCGCAACCGCCGCCACCTGAATGCGCTTGCGGGAGGTGAGCTGAGCCAGCCACGTGTTCAGGCCGTTTGATTGTTTCATCCTCTGCTGCAGGACGGCATGAGCACCCTGCACGAAGAGCTTGCGCAGATATCTGTTCCCGCGCCTCTTGGTATCAGTCAGTGTTTGCTTGCCGCCGGTGGAGTGCTCTCCAGGCACCACGCCTAACCAGGCAGCAAATCCTCGACCCTTCTTGAAGGCCGAACCGTTGCCGATTGCGGCGATCGTGGCGGTAGCTGTCATCGGTCCGATTCCCGGGACCGCAAGCATCCGTCGGCAGTCCTCAAGCTCGTCGGCAATCCGCAGGATCAGCTTGTCGCACTCGTCGACCTGCCTCTGCAGGTATTGCATCTCCAGTCGCAGTTGTGTCAGCAATACACGCAATGCGCCTGACAGCTTGTTGTCGGCATCTTCCAGGATCCCGGGCAGAGACTCTTCGATATGACGACGTCCCTTGCGAATCGTGATGCCTCGCTCCAGCAGCAATCCACGAATCTGGTTGATCACCGCCGTACGACCCGATACCCAGCGTTCGCGCACCCGGTGAAGGGACTGCAGATCCAGCTGGTCGTCTGTCTTGATGGGTACGAAGCGCATCCTCGCACGGCCGACCGCTTCCGCGATAGCTTCCGCACGATGTAGTCGTTCTTGTTGGTCTTCACGTAAGGCTTTACATACTTGGCCGGCATCAGCCTTGCATCATGTCCCTGCTCGCGCAGGGCACGAGCCAGAAAGTGCGCCCCTCCGCAGGCTTCCATGCCGATCAATGACACTTGCAGGTTCGCGGTGAAACGCAGAATCTGATCGCGTGAGCACTTCTTGCGCACCACGACTTCGCCGCGAGCGTTAAGACCAACCAGGTGGAAGACTGTCTTGCCAAGATCGATGCCGATTGTGTGAATTTCCATGGGACGCCTCCTGTGCTCCCCTTATACCTCCGTGGAGGTTAAGGCGGCGGACCATGCCAGTAGTTACCAGTTGAGCAACCCTCACCAGACGGTTGACTCGGTATTAGTTTCCGGGTACGGCTTACAACCTATCGTCGAGCTAAATGGCTCTCTTGAGAATGCTTGGCCACGGGCAGCTTTAGCACAATACTAAGCGGAAAATGCTGACGCTCCCGACAGAAGCGGCATCGCGAGGGATACCTCAAAAGAAACAGAAACCAAACGTCTGATACGCGGAAACGAGATCTTCGCAGTTCCCGCCGTCCGCAATATGAGCACGCTGCTTGATTGTCGCCCACGTCAAAATTCCTGTCTCTATTGGCACGGTTGTTGGATCGGCGCGAAAGTCTGACGATTAGCGATTCTGAAGACCGCATTCGCGCAAGCTGGAGCCCTATTTGGATTCGGGGGATCGATCCGCAGAATTTGTAAGGGGACCCAATCATCGGCGAGAAGCCGAGAGCGCTTATCTTCCCATGAGGATGTTGGGAAGGCAATAGGAAAAGGTTAAGCTCTTATCAATTTTGGGGGTCTCGGTTGGAAAAACTCGGAACGGCGGTTCCGACAGTTAAAAGCCTGCTGAGTCTTCCTGTCTCGGTCGGATTTTGGCCCAACCGGAAGTTATGTTTTTGTTACCCGCGGAATGCCGCAGTAAGAGTTGCGTGCGACAGGGCACTTGAGTAATTGCTCTTTCAGGCTCTCCAATATAACTCTGCGGCATGGCTCGAAACGCGACGGTAACCAATGTACACATTTTGTGCGATGCCTATTGGGGGTAACTCTCGCTTACATTCGCACAATGGAGACGAGGAAGATGAACGAACAAGGACGTGATGGTGCTTATCATGCAGCGTTTGAAGCGGCAATGGAGGAATTGGACCGCATTTGCCAGGAATCAGAGCGGCTGAGGAATCGGCAGCATCAGCTCGACACGGTGGTAGAAGTCCTGAAACCGTTGATCGGCTCAAGGGAGCAAACGGTTCTACAGCATCGTCGCCCCGTTTCCGATTCAATTGAGATGGTTACTGAACCGATGCATCCAGATGAATTGAACCTTCAACCGGCTGAGATCGCGCCTTCAAAACTCGTTCCCCAGATGAAGAGCGAATCAGCGGACCCGATCCAACGCCGGATTGACTCAATCCTCGGCCTGGCCGTCGCTTAATCCGTCGAGGAGCGCCCACCAATGGAACTCTTGGACAAAACACACAATGGCGAAGTTCCAGACGGACTTGCTGAGCCGGGAACGATCCGCGTCATTCTCGCGGACTCTCAGGCTATCTACAGCTTCGGAATTCGTAGGATCTTCACACTTGAAAACGATATTCGAGTCGTTGCACAGGCAGACTCGCTCGAGAACCTGCGTGCCGCGATTAAGCGTCACCCTACCGATGTCGTCCTCATCGAGGGCGAACTTCTGAATGGCGCCACCAGCTCAATCCCGGAACTCCGGCGGATCGCGCCCAACATCAAGTTCATTGTGCATACTGTGACCGCTGACCAGAGCCATACAGTTGCACTCTATCGCCACGGCATTCGCGGCATTATCTCCAGGTCTATATCTGCTGATCTGCTGGTACGATGCGTACGGCGTATCGCTACCGGAGAGACCTGGATCGACAACCAGGCCTTGAACTGGGTAATCGAAGCCTACCGCGTCCAGGAAACTGCGCTCTTAAATCCGCAACCACGGAAGCGCCTCTCTCCCAAGGAGACGGTGATCATAACTTGCATCACGCAAGGCAAGCGCAACAAGGAAATTGCATCTCAGCTTGGAACTACTGAACAGGTCATCAAGAACTATCTGCGCAAAATCTACCAAAAGTTTGGTGTCGCCGACCGTCTTGAACTTGCCCTATACTGCCTGCACAACAAGAGCATTAATGAAAGTGTGGATGAGCAGTTCTGAGGGACCTGGGCGGAAAGACAAAAACGACGGCAACGCAAAAGCAAAAGGGGCCGCGCTACGCGCGCGGCCCGATCCAGGCTTCGAATTCCGGTCATTGCGAAAGGCCGCGCCACTGCAGTTTGCCGCGAGTGACGTGGACCTTTGTCCGGTACGCGTGCTGCCGCGTTCCTTGTCTGTACAGTCGTACAGCGCAAGATCCAAATAGCCGCTGATTCCATGCGCGACCGCACGGACGCGCCTTGCAGGTTTAACGCGGTCTTTCAGACGCACTCGACCTCAGCAAAGTTTGCCCACGTCGAGCGATCGAGTTCCGGTTCCGTTGCCGGACTTTGTTCGAGCCGATCCCCAGCGGTACCTGAGTTCTTCTCCGCCTCTACATTGGGCTTACGGACAACAATGGCACCGCTCAGGTACGCTCCCTCTTCGATGCTCACGCGATCTGAAACCAGGTCTCCGGTGAGTGAACCATCGCGGCGAATTTCCACTCGATCTGCTTTAAGGTTGCCATCAACTTCGCCCATGATTACAACCTCGCGTGCGTTTATGTCGGCCTTCACCTTGCCCTCGCGTCCAATGGTCACCCGGTGCGCCGGGGCATTGATCGAGCCTTCTATGGTTCCATAGATGTAAAAAGGCTCAGAAGCCGCAATTTCGCCTTTGATCACGATCGACTTACCGATCGTTGAGGGCTGGCTCGACGATGAGAAGGGGCCCTGTTGGGCCGGCGTGCCGGGCACCTCATCGAGCGATGATATTGGCGTTTGAAGAGTATTGGCGAGTTCTGGCTGCGGCATCTTGCCATCGTTAGGTTTCCACATACTTTGCTGATCCTTTCGTCTCTTGTTTAGAGCAGCGTGCTTGATTGGATTCCAGCACAGAGGAAGGTCTTATGCGGGATGCCTGCTGTGAGGTTCTCACCCAGTGCGGTCAGCCAGTAACAGTCAGCGCAGGGCGACGCGAGCCAATCTTAATGACCTCAACCGTACTCGGAAACTGACAGTGCAACAAGCTTCTGATTCCCATTTCGAAGTTACGAAAGAAATACAATGGCCCCGACGGATCGGCGTGGGTTGCTTCAAGTTCCGGTTGAGTGCCTGCGCGACCGTGCAAACAGCCGAAAGTAATGTGCCTTGCTTGTTCCAAAAGTCCCCGGGGCCATTGTTTACGGTAGGATATTTCGGAGCTGCATAATTCCGTCCTACAGTTAGATGGAGCCACGCCTTGAACGCTTCGGAAGATACAAAGAGCGGCTCGGGCGCTGTTATCGAGACACTGAAGCACCTTTCGGAGCTAGGCAGATTCTGCAGCGAAACAATCAACCTGCTGGAGATAGCGCAAAGCTTTAGCCGTGCAGAAGTTCTTGCCTTGTTTGCAGAGTTACTGGACACCTGCCAAAGTCTTCGCGACGCGGTCCTCACCGAGGACAGCGCAGCAACCTGGAGGACCAAGGAAGAGCTCCATGCCGTGGTGAGTCGTTTCGCTGCCGGCACAAAACGCCGCCGTTTTCTCGACCTTGCCCAGTTTCTTGCCGCCGGAACGGTATCTCATCGGCGCGAGCGAAGCAGGCAGGAGCTGCTGGCTCTGCGCGATCAAGCCGTCGTTGAATTGATGGAGATCTCCAAGCGTCCGTTGCCTCCCGAACTGCCCGGTCCCGCGGTCGAACAGTGGCTTGAATGGGCGTGCAATCTCGAAGACAGCTTGAACGAGCTGGAACTGCGAAGGTTGAGAACCAATTTCCCGCGCCTCGATGATTTTGCCAGGCAGCTTGAAATCAATTGGTGGTATAACGGCGATCAAGCAGACCAGGTCGTGAGCAGGCAATCAATTCAAGCGACTATTCTTGTCGCGGAGAGCGGAGTCAACGATTCGCTTTTGATCGGAAATGAAGCAGCGAACGCTTCGCATTCGATGACCATTCAGGCAGAAGATGGAGTTGAACCGTTCGTTCTGACGAGTACACCCGACATTGAAGAAGAGCCTGCAGTTGAGGTCGCCGACGATCACGCCGAGGAAGAACACATTGATTTGAATCCGGGGCTCGCCTCCTTTTTCCCGGTCGACGTAGATCGGGAAGTGGAACTTGAGATGTTGAGTCCCATCGGGAACCGCAAACTGTCGTTCTTCCCGTGGGTGGAGGTAGAACAATTCACGCGTCACATCGAAATGGCGAAGATTGAACGGAAAGAAGCGCGGTCCGTCCGCGCCCTGCTGGCGACCTCGCATTGGCTCGAGCCGAAGGAGCACAGCCCGTTATCTCACCCAAAGGTCGGGATTCGCGCCCTCACCGGGCATGCTGAGGGGGCTGATTTCGACTGGGCCTCGCCCAGCGATGTGATGCGGGAGATCACTCTCAATGATGGTCTGCCTCTGCTTACCGGCGGCGTCGATCTCCTCCGCTGGGGGTTGCTTCAGCCCTCTGGGCACAACTTCCTAAGAATCGCCTCTATCCGACGCTTCACTAAAGAACATGTGAAAGCATGGTTCAACGAAGTCTATCCAATCGCCCTCTCGGACACACAGATCGAAGATATTTGCAGACTCACCTCGGGCATTCCGCTGCTCGTAGGCGAGCTGAACAAACTTATCATCACCTCGCCAGATGATCCGCCGACGTGGCTGAGACTCGATCGCTGGACGGAGATCAAGTCCTTGTTTGAACAGCAAATTCCGGTGATTGCACAGGAATTGAAGAAGGGCTCGCCTGCCGTTCGGCTCACTGACTGCGAGATTTCAATGCTTAAGACACTTGTGAACGCTCGCTGTGACCCGATGCCCGAAACCATCGTCGAGGAACTCCCGGAAAGCAGGAAGCGATACCCACATCCAGAGCACGACACATTTATTTGGCGTGACGAGGCAATCCTCGCTCTTCTGCTAGAGCTCGGCTTGCTACCCATGCGCAATGTCACCGCCGCAGTACCATCCAAAGCCCTCGTGCCGGTAAAGTGTGACGATGCGATTTGTAAGATCATTGAACTGCTTTAGAGATTGCGCCCTGAGCCGAGAGACACCAATACTTGCGGCACTGGATGTATTGTGGCGAATCCGTACTTTACCAAACGGTAAAGTACGTGTAGGCGGTTGTCGTTAGCACATAATATGTCCGGTGTTTATAGCAAGTGATATGTCCGCTTTTGGGGCGGTGAGGATGGAGCCATGCGCGAGAGCATGGAGATCTATCCGATCACCGCGATGGAGCGGGCTATGAAGCTACAGGAAGTGTTGTTACGGGCCACATCGGGGAAGATCAAGTGGTGGCAGGCAGCGGAGTTAATCGGCATCAGCGAGCGTCAGCTGCGACGCTGGCGGAAGCGACTCGAGGAACAAGGCCCACAGGGATTACTGGATCGGCGACGGCGGAAGCCAAGCAGCAGACGGGTGGCGAAGAAGCAGGCCGAAGAGGTTCTGAGTCTGTACCGGGACAGATACTTCGATCTGAACGTGCGTCACTTCCACGAGAAGCTCGGCGAAGAACACCAGATCGGTCTGAGCTACACGTGGGTGAAGCAGGCCTTGCAGGCAGCCGGGCTGGTGAAGCGCAAGTCCAGGCGCGGGGTTCATCGCAAGCGGCGTGAACGGCGTCCTCTGCCGGGGATGATGCTGCACATCGATGGCAGCGAACACCATTGGTTTCAGGATGAGCGTAAGCATGACCTGATCGTGATCCTGGACGACGCCACCAGCGATATCTATTACGCCCAGCTGGCTCCGGAGGAATCGACCTTCACGGTGATGGCCGGGCTACGGGCAGTGATTCAACAGAAGGGGTTGTTCTGTTCGCTCTATTCCGACCGCGGAGCCCACTTCTGGCTTACGCCGAAGAGCGGCGGCAAGGTCGACTATGACCGTCCCACGCAGGTGGGCCGCGCCATGAAGGAACTGGGAGTGCAGATGATTCCGTCCTACTCACCGCAAGCGCGGGGACGCTCGGAACGCAGCTTCTCCACCTGGCAGGGACGGCTGCCGCAGGAACTGCGATTGCGCAGTATCCGAACCCTGGAAGGCGCCAACCAGTTTCTGAACGATCACTACATTGCCGAGTTCAACCGCCGTTTCACGGTTCCCGCAGCCGAGCGCGGCACGGCATTTATGTCCTGCCGGAACAGGAACCTGGAAATGGTTTTTACACAACGCTACGAGCGCACCGTCGATCGGGACAACACGGTGCGCTTTCACAACCTGGTCATGCAGCTCGAGCGCGCTCACTGGCGCCACACCCTGGCCGGATCGAAGGCGATCATCCATCAGCACCTGGACATGACCCTGACCCTCATGATCGCTGGACATCGTATCGGGCACTACAGCGAAGACGGGAAGCTCCTGACGCCGCTGAGCAAAAAACAAATCAAGGCCGTGGAAAAGACGTTGAGAGGAAAAGTTCCTTTCCCTCCCAACTTGCAAATCCCGCACACGACGCGGGATTCGCACTTTCCTACCGCCTCTAACGGCTACTAACTTATGAATCCGGACATTTCACTTGCTACGAAAAGCGGACATCTCTACTTGCTAACGACACTGCCGGATTGGCTGTGACTCGACCGCGACTGCGCCCCGACTAGAATTAAGTCCATGAAAGCGTGGGCAAAGCGTGTATGTGTATCGCTGCTCGTGCTCGTCATACTTCTCGCCATCCCTGTAACGTATTCGACCGCAAGCGGCTATACACGGTGGTGGCTACCAGCGTGAACCGACAAAGTCGAAGGCAAGTGGCAGTCTCATAGCATAATCAACAGCATGCTCTTGCTTCTTCTTTTGGCGCTGATTCAAAATTCATCAGGAGCCCAAACTGCTCCCGATCCGTTTTTGCCGCTCACAATCTATAACGGCACCTGGACAGTTCAGGCGGAACATCCTTGGAGCGGCAGCGCCCTTGGTACGCCGGATCACCTAGTCAGCCGCTGTCTGCGCTTTACTCAGTACTTCGCTTGCGAGCAGACGATCAATGGCAAAACCCAATCTCTGATCGTCTACACCGTCAGTAGCTCTCCCGGAAAACTCCATACCCGTTTTATAGAGCCTGATGGGATAGCTGGGGGACGCGGAGATCTCACACTTGATGGCAACCACTGGACCTACCTTGACAAGCCGCCTCTCCAGCTAAAGGGCAACTGGTCGCGTGTAGAAAACTTTATTCTTGATCACGATCATATTCGGTTCGAAGAATATGAGTCTTCCGACGAAGGCAAAAGCTGGACAAAAACTAACTTTGGTACCGAAGAGCGCACTGCTCACTAGTCGTTAGCCCTGGAGCACCGGCGCGCGAAGTCTCCAACGCAACTTGAAATCGACTTGCGAGAAGTCTGATGTTCCACTAGTTTCACATTGTGGACGCTGCAAACAGGCGGGTTGGAACCCTTCTTTGTAAGCACTGGGTTGGCATTTCAAAACATACTAACCCACAAGGGCCACGGGTGGGGAAACAGACAGGGTTGGAAGTAGGCGCACACTGATTCAAAATGTTGTGTTCCGAGCGTATGGTGGCCAACCCGGACATTACCCCAAAGCGGATTACTTCCGAGTAGGCGGTAATCCGCCCGTGACGAGACTGACGGCAGAGCACCACAAACATCGAAGACTATTGCGCTGAGTCGGACGCGGGAGTCAGATCGATCCGAGTGAGGCGAAGATAGTGGATCACCTCAACCTTGCCCTCAGCGAGGGGGAGGGTCTTGATTGCGATTGCATCGCCAGATTTGATCACGAGCGGAGTCAGATCGGCTGGAAGAGCAAGGACGGGAATGTCCTTTCTGCGGGTCCCGTAGGGCGGGTCGGTGAAGGCGCTGAAAGTGCACTTGATCTTGTCTGTGCCCTCAGGTTGTGCCAGCAGATCGTAGGCAAATGTGACATTCAAGTTGTTGTATTGGATATAAAAGCGGAAGACCCGGGCAGGTCCGTTCCGATCAACATCCGCTGCAAACTGCACCCCACTTATTTCATCAAACTCAGGAGACGTCAAAGGCACCGATCTCCACCAATCATTTACGGAGAGATCAAGAACAATACCGTTTGCCTTGATGTTCCCATGCCGCATGTACTCAGTGTGACCTGACGAGGGAATGACAGAAAGTGGTCTGTAAAACGGTGAGTCGGCGTAGCTTTGGCCGTGACCGCACAACGGAAGGGCAAGGGAAAACACCAAAAAGTACTTGAGCATATCTCCCCCGAGAGCACTGCAGATGAGACGCAGGCCAATGGCGATTCGTTCACCTGCGCACATCTTACAGTCCGGCGTTCGGAGCGTGTAGTGGGCAACTCGGACATAACTCAATTTTGGGATTACTACTGGCATGGTCCGCCGCCTTAACCTCCACGGAGGTATAAGGGGAGCACAGGAGGCGTCCCATGGAAATTCACACAATCGGCATCGATCTTGGCAAGACAGTCTTCCACCTGGTTGGTCTTAACGCTCGCGGCGAAGTCGTGGTGCGCAAGAAGTGCTCACGCGATCAGATTCTGCGTTTCACCGCGAACCTGCAAGTGTCATTGATCGGCATGGAAGCCTGCGGAGGGGCGCACTTTCTGGCTCGTGCCCTGCGCGAGCAGGGACATGATGCAAGGCTGATGCCGGCCAAGTATGTAAAGCCTTACGTGAAGACCAACAAGAACGACTTACATCGATGCGGAAGCTATCGCGGAAGCGGTCGGCCGTGCGAGGATGCGCTTCGTACCCATCAAGACAGACGACCAGCTGGATCTGCAGTCCCTTCACCGGGTGCGCGAACGCTGGGTATCGGGTCGTACGGCGGTGATCAACCAGATTCGTGGATTGCTGCTGGAGCGAGGCATCACGATTCGCAAGGGACGTCGTCATATCGAAGAGTCTCTGCCCGGGATCCTGGAAGATGCCGACAACAAGCTGTCAGGCGCATTGCGTGTATTGCTGACACAACTGCGACTGGAGATGCAATACCTGCAGAGGCAGGTCGACGAGTGCGACAAGCTGATCCTGCGGATTGCCGACGAGCTTGAGGACTGCCGACGGATGCTTGCGGTCCCGGGAATCGGACCGATGACAGCTACCGCCACGATCGCCGCAATCGGCAACGGTTCGGCCTTCAAGAAGGGTCGAGGATTTGCTGCCTGGTTAGGCGTGGTGCCTGGAGAGCACTCCACCGGCGGCAAGCAAACACTGACTGATACCAAGAGGCGCGGGAACAGATATCTGCGCAAGCTCTTCGTGCAGGGTGCTCATGCCGTCCTGCAGCAGAGGATGAAACAATCAAACGGCCTGAACACGTGGCTGGCTCAGCTCACCTCCCGCAAGCGCATTCAGGTGGCGGCGGTTGCGCTGGCCAACAAGATGGCGCGGATGGTCTGGGCGGTGCTGTCCAAAGGAGAAGCCTATCGCCCTCCACTTTTGATTGAAACTGCAGCAGTTTGAAAACAAGTGGTCTGCAATTGACGCCTGGCAAAAGATGCCAGGCGTCAATTGCAGACCAGCGGCGACTGAGAAGAGTTTTTCGATTCCTGCCAGGTTTGCTGGCGAACCATGACGATGGCAAAAACGGTCGAACCCGGCACTCTTGAAACCTGTAACCCGGAATAGGCTTAAAAGCCTGCGTTACTAAGTAGGACAAGAGTGCAGCGCATTCCATCAAGGGCCAGAGCACTCGCTCACACAAAGGCCGGATACATTCGCGCAGACCTACCATGTCATTTTCATCTTTCGCTTGCAATGCGGCGGCGGACCATACATTCCCGGGTTGCCCACCATCCATTCGGAACTCAGAAAAAACCTCTACAGCCCGGCTCAATGAGCGCGTTGCCCTGTTGTCGAAAAGGGAGACTCGGGCTGCCTCTGGACACAAGCCGACTTGATCGGCATAGGGGCGGCAGTCACCTGCCGACCCCTGCCACACCACCGTGCGAACGGGTCCGTACACGGCGGTTCGAGAAGTTGGGCTAGTAGTTCTCGAACAGTGAAGGTAGCCCGAGCGAACGGAAGTAGGCATTGGAAGCTCCGACTGACAGAGCTTTGGAACGGGCCAGATACCAAGGACCGCGACCACTACCGGCCGTGTTAGCAGCCAATCGCGGACGGACCCCAAGTTGCAGCAACGCGGCCCGGCGACGACGGGGTGTTTTCCATTGTCGCCAGAGTGCGCATCGCAGTCTGAGCCGTACCCAACGGATAAGGCCGATCAGCACCTCCGGGGTTTCGCAGTAGCCGAAGTAGCCGCGCCATCCCACCATATAGGTGGCAAGTCGCTTCACTGTCGTCTCGATGCTTATGCCCTTGGCCTGTCGCGTGATCTCGCGGATTTTATCTTTGAAGCGAGCCAGAGCCTTCGGAGCAATCGCTCGTCTGATCACCGGGTCGCTCGTAAAACTAAATCCGAGGAATTTTCGCTCTTGCGGTCGCGCTACCGCACTCTTCGTCTCATTTACCTTGAGCTTGAGCCGCTGAGTGATGAAGCGCGTAATGCTCATCATCACCCGTTGACCCGCACGTTCACTGCGCACATAGATGTTGCAGTCATCTGCGTAGCGGACATGTCGGTGTCCCCGGCGCTCCAACTCGCGGTCGAGTTCGTCAAGCACGATATTGCTAAGCAGCGGCGAAAGAGGTCCCCCTTGAGGAGTTCCTTCCACGCTTGGACTGAGCAGCCCATTCTCCATTACACCCGCATTCAAGAACGCGCGGATGAGTTTCAGCAGCCGCTTGTCATCGATCCGCTTGGCGATTTGAGCCATCAGTCTGTCGTGATTGACTCTATCGAAAAATTTCTCCAAGTCGAGGTCAACGCACCAGCCGCAGCCTTCGGCGATATACTGCTGTGCCTGCGCGACTGCCTGGTGCGCCGATCTCCCCGGTCGAAAACCGTAGCTGTGATCGGAAAACTCCGGGTCCCACCGCCGTTGCAGAACCTGCATGACCGCTTGCTGGATGAATCGATCCAGCACCGTCGAGATGCCCAGCTTGCGCACTCCGCCGTCCGGCTTCGGTATTTCTACCCGCTTCACCGGCTTTGGTCTGTATGTCCCGTTGAGTAGTTGATCCCGGATGGCTGGCCAGTGCTGTTTCAGGTAATCGCCAAGTTGGTTGACCGTCATTGCGTCAGCGCCCGGCGCACCTTTGTTCGCCTTGACCCGTCGTAACGCTTTCTTCAGATTCTCTCGTTCAACGATCTCCTCCATCATTCGATCTGTTCTAGCTGGGCTTTCGGGCTCACTCATCGTCCTCACCGATTCGGACCCTTCCCGCTCCGCTCTCTGGGCTTCACCCGTTTGCGAAGTAGAGAAGTCCAGATTGCTCTGGATGTTCTGCCGCATGTCGTTGTTGAGACTCATGACCTACTTGCCTCTCCTCTCGTTTGGGCCTTCGACCATCGTTCCCGGCTCGGCCTATCTGTTGACTCCGCCTTTCGGCTTTGGAGTGCCTCATTAGCCTTTCCGACGTCATGGCCTAATATGCCCTCTGCTGACTTCTGCTCCGTGGTCAGGATGCCTCGCGGCATTCTCAGTCGCCGAAGCGACACGAAGCAGATCTCCCGGGGTAAGTTCAATCGCCATCTGCGCACAGTCGCCGGATCTACGCTCCGCGTACTTGATGGATATGGGCTTCGCGGTAAGTTGCCCGCTCGCCCTACGCTCACGCCTTGTATCCGGTTCTTGTCCATCGACTCGCGCATTTGCTCCACGCTTCCTTCAGACCCCGCCTCGCGACGGTAGCCCTTGCGTCATTGCTAACCCTTACCTCCATCAGGTCGGGTAGAGGACTTTCACCTCCGAGCTATTGAACATGCCCGGCGCACAACGAAGCCGCTGCGGCGGCGGACGCTTCCGCGTGCGGCTGAGCCGGCTTTTGCGACTGCCGGGGTAGTTTGGTTCGCAGAGAAGGAGGATTCTCTGTGAACCAACTACGTCAGCTCATGCTTGAGGAGTTGCAACGTCGCAACTTCGCTGCGACTACCATTCGCACCTATCTGCACGGTGTTGCGCATTTCAGCCGGTACTTTCGCCGTCCCCCCGATCGGCTTGGTCCTGAAGATATTCGTAAGTATCAAGCGATGCTGTTCAGCAAGTTGAAGTACAGTCCGAACACCGTCATCCTGCGGTTGGCGTCGCTGCGTTTCTTCTACATTCACGTGTTGAAGCGCAACTGGAGTATCGCCGAGACGCCCTATCCCAAGAAGCTACGTCATCTTCCCGGGGTGCTCAGTCAGGAAGAAGTCGCGCGACTGATTGAGGCCGCGGACTCCCCCTTTCATCGCATTCTGCTCATGACGATGTATGCCACTGGCGCACGCCGCGCAGAAGCGGCTCACCTGAAGGTCAGCGACATTGATAGCAGGCGGATGGTGGTTCATATCCGCGAGGGCAAGGGCGGCAAGGACCGCGATGTCATGCTCAGCCCGAGGCTGCTCGAAGAGCTGCGCGCCTACTGGCGAACTCTTCGGCGCAAGCCCAAGGAGTGGTTGTTTCCCGGCAACAGCTGGCACACATCCAGTCGCCCGGTGACCACCAAGGTCCTATGGTCTGCGTGCCAGATCGCTGCTGAACGCGCTGGGCTCGACCACCGGCGCATTCATCCGCACACTTTGCGCCACTGTTTTGCGACCCACCTTCTCGAAGCCGGCGCCGACCTGCGCACGATTCAGATCCTGCTCGGTCATCGTGATCTCGAGGTCACCACAGTCTACCTTCATCTGTCCCAACGGCATCTCAGCGCGACGGCCAGCCCGCTCGATGCACTCACGTTCGCACAGGGAGGACACAAGCACAGCTCATGAGACGGCCTCTCCTGGAGATGGCTGACATCGTTCGCTGTGCGGGACAGGGATTTGTAGAACGCAGTCGCAGGTGGATCAACTGGCAACACCGGAAGGTGTTGCTCGCTATCGAGCGCTGCCGCACCGCCGCGCTCGGTGGACATCGCGATCGCTGCGCTGACTGCGGACATATGACCACCATCTCCTACAACTCATGCCGAAACAGGCATTGCCCAAGATGCCAGGGCAACGCGCGCCGGCGCTGGCTCCAGGCGCGCGAACGGGAACTGCTGCCCACCCGCTACGTCCACGCCGTCTTCACACTGCCGCGCGAACTGGCTCCGCTCGCCCTGCAGAACAAGCGGCTGATCTACAGCCTGCTGTTCCATGCCAGCGCTGAGACGCTGCTTGAAGTCGCTCGTGATCCACGCCATCTCGGTGCCGAGATCGGTTTCTTCAGCGTGCTCCATAGCTGGAATCAGCGCTTGCAGTTTCATCCGCACATCCACTGCGTCGTTGCAGCCGGCGGCCTCGATCCGGACCACTCAGGCTGGGTCGCTGCCAGGCGCTCTTTCTTCCTTCCCATTGGCGTGCTCAGCCGCCTCTTCCGCGGCAAGTTTGTTGCCGGACTTCGCAGCGCTTTCCAGCGAGGTGAACTTGAGTTTCACGGAGAGCTTTTGCCGCTAGCTCATCCCCGCGCCTTCGCTGCCTGGTTGCGGGTGCTGTTCCGCAACGACTGGGTTGTCTATTCCAAGCAGCCCTTCGGCGGACCAGAACATGTGCTGCATTATCTCGGCGCATACACCCATCGCGTCGCCATCTCGAACTCCAGGCTGGTCGCTCTCGCCGATGGCAACGTCACCTTCCGCTGGCGTGATTCCGCGCATGGGAACAAGAAGCGGCTCATGACTCTGGCTGTAGATGAGTTCCTGCGACGCTTCCTGCTCCATCTGCTGCCGCCCGGTTTCGTGCGCATCCGCAACTTCGGATTCCTCGCCAACCGGAACCGCGCAATTCTGTTGCCGCTGTGCCAGCGGCTACTCGGCAGATCACAGCAAGACACAGCTACGCCGCCATCACTGTCCACAGATCAGACTCATTCACTCTGGAACTGTCCAGTATGCGGTGGAACCATGCGCGTCGTCGAACGGCTCTCTGCCGCGCAACTCATGCTTCGGTCACCGCCGCAACCAGACTGGCACGCAGCATGAAGCTCTATTTAAATCCTCGGTCACTGCCCGCCCTTCGGAGCGTATGCCGATCCCTTGTCGCATCTGGCGCGGATTGCTCGTTTGGCTGCACCTTCAGCCCTCGACTGACGCCTCGTTGCGGGGTTGCACCCGTCCATCGCAACGTCAAAGCCCCACATCCTACCCAACTCCGCCGGTACCTGATCCCCCTGCACCCGATCAGACCTATTCAAAGTACATAGCCTTCCATCAGGGGCGGCTTCCTTCAAGTCGCTGTATCAGAAGCGCCCCTCGGAGATCACGCATATGCGCATGGTCGCGTAGCGGGCGCTCCAGATACAGCACTAAGACTTAAGGGGAGTAACGGCCGATCGATGCTTGCCCACTGGAATGCCGGAGCGTTGTTGCCGCTATTGCGTAAATTAGGCCTGCACACAGTTGACGGCCCAGAGAATGGCCAGAACCCCTTCCTGTTGACATCCGACCCGAAGGCGCGCATACTCCTGTCGTATGCCGACCCGAGGGGAAGAATCCGAACGCATCGCGCTGCTGCAAGGCACCCTGGACCTGCTCATTCTAAAGGTGCTCCAGCTCGTCCCTGTCCACGGGCAAGGCATTGCCCGCGCCATTCTCCGCCAGTCTGACGAGGCTTTCTTTGTCGATCACGGCTCCCTCTACCTCGCCTTGCAGCGGCTGGAGGACAACGGCCTGATTGCTGCCGAATGGGGCGTCTCGGAGAACAATCGCAAGGCGCGCTTCTACACGCTCACGCGGCAGGGCCGCGAGCAGCTGACCGCCAAGACAACGCAATGGAATCGCCTCGCCCGTGCGATGGCGCTCGTTCTTCAGCCAAATGCTGAGGAGGTGTAAATGTCGAGCCGCAAGTCCTCACGGCGCTCCGCAGACGACTTCGTCGAAGAGATCCGCTCCCACCTTGCACTCGAAGCGGACGAACTCGAAGCCTCCGGGGTGGCCAAAGAGGAGGCCGAGCGGCGCGCTCGGGTATCCTTCGGCAGCGTGGCCGCCGCCCGCGAACGTTTCAATCTGCGCGGCCGCATACTGTGGCTCGACGACTTACTGCGCGACGTCCGGTTCGGCATCCGTATGTTGCTCCGCAACCCTGCTCTGAGCATCGTCGCCGTGCTCACCCTGGCGATCGGGATCGGCGCCTGCGCCACTGCGTTCACCTGGATCAACGGCATCCTGCTCCAGCCGCTGAGCGGCGTGGCCGACCCCATGCGTCTGGTCACCCTCGAATCCCTAACGCCCAACGGCGCCATGGTGCCCAATTCGTACCCGGACTTCCGCGACTTCCGCGATCATCTTCGCAGTGTCGACGTGGCGGTCTTCCGTCCCGCCGCCTTCAGCGTCGGCCCCGAAGGCCATGGGGAGCGCATCTGGGGCGAGATGGTCAGCGGCAATTACTTTGCTGTCCTCGGCGTGCAGCCTGAAATGGGCCGCATGTTCCAATCCGCCGAAGTTCCCGACGCTCCCGGCAAATCGCCCTTGGCGATCCTGAGCGACCGCTACTGGCGCTCGCACTACGGTGCGGATCCATCCATTGTTGGCAAGACGATCCGCGTGAACCAGCATGAGCTGACCATCGTGGGCGTGGCCGCGCCGGAGTTCCATGGCTCGATCACCGCGATGGCCTTCGATATCTGGGTTCCGTACATGGAACAGTCCGCGCTCAATGGCGTACCTCTCTGGATGCTCCGCGACCGACACGATCGCAACATGCTGGGCATTGCGCGTCTCAAGCCCGGAGTAACGTTTGAGCAAGCCCGCCAGGAAGTGAAAGCGCTTGGCGAGCGGATGGCGTTAGCCAACGCCGACGTAAGCGAGGGCATGAGCGCCACACTGCTGCCGCTTTGGAAGTCTCCACACGGACCGCAGGGCTTGCTCGTCGGCCCGCTGCGCATCCTCATGGGCGTGTGCGTGCTTCTGCTTCTCATCGTCTGTGCCAACGTGGCCAACCTTCTGCTTGCCCGCGCAACCATGCGCGAGCCCGAATTCGCCGCGCGTCTCGCCCTGGGCGCCAGCCGCCTTCGCCTCGCGCGGCAGGTTCTCACAGAAACGCTCCTGCTCGCGCTCGCAGGCGCGGGCCTCGGCCTTGCCGCAACTCCGTGGCTCAGCCATGCGCTCCATCTGCTGCTGCCACCCGGCAACATCCGGCAAATGGTCTTCATGGATACCCGTCTCGACTTCGCCGTGCTCGCCTTTACTGCAGGCGCGGCCGTGCTGGCGGCGCTCGTCTCCGGCCTCATTCCGGCGCTGCGCGTGAGCCATCTCAACCTCACGTCTCGCCTCAACGCCAGCGGCCGCAACAGTCAGGCCGGCCGCAGCCGTGCCGGCTCAACCTTCGTCGCCTGCGAGGTCGCACTCGCTCTCGTCACCCTTGTCGGCGCGGGCCTCTTCCTGCGCGGCTTCCGCCAGACCCTGCATCTCAATCCCGGCTTCAACCCCGACCACGTTCTGCTCAATCAGTTCTACCTCTCCACCAACGGTTACACGCTCGCGCAGCGCAAAGAGTTTTGCCGCCGCCTGGAAGAGCGCATGCTCAGCGCTCCGGGCGTCACCAATGTGGCCTTCTCTGACGGCATCCCGCTCGGCTTTGAGCCAAGCTGGTGGGAGGAACTCGAGATCGAGGGCTACGCGCGCCACGTGAACGAGAATATGAACATCTTCCGCAACGTGATCTCGCCCGGCTACCTGCCGCTGATGCGGATCCCGATAGTGGAGGGCCGCAACTTCACGGACCAGGACAACGAAAACGCCCAGGAACGGGTGATGATCGTCAACCAGGCGTTCGCGCGCCGCTTCTTCCCTGCGAGCGACCCGATCGGCAAGAAAGTGCACGGGTGGGGAAGGTGGTTCCGCATTGTCGGCGTCGCCGCAGACAGCAAATATCACTACCTGGGCGAACCCGGGACGCCCTACTTCTACGTATCCTTCCGGCAGGTCTACCGCGAGGACATGAACCTGGCGTTCTACGTGCGCACGCAAGGCAATCCAGAGAACATTTTGCCGATTCTGCGCACGCAAACGCGCGCCCTCGATCCCAACGTGACCGTGTTTGACGCCGCGCCGCTGCGCGAGTTCATCGGCGCATCGCTTTATCCTCAGAAAGTTCTCGCAAGCCTGATGAGCGTGCTCAGCGGGCTGGCACTGCTGCTCGCCGCTGTCGGCCTCTACAGTGTTATGGCCTATTCAGTGGCGCAGCGCACCCAGGAGATCGGCGTGCGGATGGCTCTGGGCGCCGCGCCCCGCCACGTGATGCGCCTGGTGGTGCGCCAGGGGCTGGCGATGACCAGCCTGGGATTGGCGGCCGGCCTGGCGCTCGCGTTCGCGCTGGCCCGCAGCGTGGCCAGCGTCTCGTTCACCAACTCCGCGATGGGCTCGAGCGCCAGCCTCATGGGCGACTCTTCCACAGATCCGCTGGTCTACTTAGCGGCCGCGCTGTTCCTCTCTGTCGTCGCCGTGATTGCCGCACTGCTTCCCGCGCGCCGCGCCGCATCCATCGACCCGATGAAAGCACTTCGGGCAGAGTAGTTCAGCAAAGAGCCAGGAATCGTTACGCCTTGTCCAGCAATATTCCAGGCGAGGATGGCAGGCTTTTGGCCCCAATGCGCTCACCGACCCAAAACCCGAGTTGTGGACTAGCGTGCCAGCGCTTTCTCAATGCCCGCCTGCGCCAGCGGCACCATAATCTCATATCCAGCGGGGAGCGGATGCACACCGTTCTCGCTCAATTTCGCAGGCAATCCGCCGCGCTGGTCCTTCATGGCCGAGTGGTAGTCCACATACACGTGCTCGTGTTTCGCCGCATAGTCCTTGATCCATTCGTTCATAGCGATGATCTTCGGCGCAGGATTCAACCCCGGTGCCCAGTCAAAATCGTACACAGGGAGGATTGAGCAGAGAACCACTCTGATGTGATTCTCCACCGCCATCTCCGCCATAGCCGCGAGATTTGTTTCAATCTCTGCAAGTGTCATCGGGCCGGTGTCCCCGGCGATGTCGTTTGTCCCTCCCAGGATCACCACTACCTTTGGCTCCAATGCAATTACGTCCTGGTGGAATCGCAGTACCATTTGCGATGTGGTTTGGCCGCTTATGCCGCGGTTAATGTACGGCTTGGCAGCAAACACGCCACCGGGTGCTTCGAAGTGCCAACCCTCTGTCAGCGAATCTCCCATAAAGACGACCCGATTTTCCCCCACCGCAGGCGGACTCAATTTCGAATTCGCCTCCTTGAAGTGCGCCCGCTGCGCAAAATCGGTGAGCAACTCCGCGTCGTGTTTGCGCCCATATTCGTGGTCAGGATGCTTGCCAGGGCTCTTGCCCAGCAAGCATCCTGACAACGAATTCGTGCAAAGGCAAAGTAATGCTGACAAACCGAACACGCCGGTGGCGCAGAGGAAGGAGAATTTTTTCACGGCAGAATAGTCCTCCGTATCGACAGTCCATCTTAGTTAGATCTGCGAACGCGAACACGTGGTTGGCTCTGGCGGGAAGCGATTCCCAATTCAACCATCCGCCATAAAGTATTTATAATAAACTACTTGAGAGAACTAGTTAAAGTATTAGCGATTTGCCGGCGTATTCGCGAGAATGGTCTACCGAAAGGGACGAGAGAAACTTTTCACGGGCTCAAAAGCCGAGTTGAATAGCCTAATCTCTCTGTTCGCGAAAGCAGCAGTGCCCTTTCGAGAGGACGAGGTTCCCGCGCTCCCTTAGTAATTGGAGCTATCGACGGTTATGACCCCGTTTTGCAGTACTGAAGTGAAGACGAACGGATTATTCGGAATGCAGAATCCTTGCGATATCAAGCTCAAAGGCACGGCGGATTGGCAGCATCGCAGCCGCCGCGAGGATGGCGATCAGGACCGTCATCGCTCCCGCGTAACTGATCGGATCCAGACCGCTGATACCGTAAAGCGCACGACGCAATATCTGCGAGAGGCCCGCGGTTATAGCCACTCCAGCAACCAGGCCGAGCAGAACAGGCCAGGCGAATCGCCGCAACACCGCGGTAAATATCTCGATGCGATTGGCCCCGAGCGCGAGCCGGATCGCGATTTCTTTGGTCCGTTGCGACACGGCGTAGCTGACAAGACCAAGAAGGCCTACGACTGCGAGGAAAATCGCAATGCTGCCCAGCAAGCTGACGATCGTCGCGATCTGCTCCACCTGGGAGACATTCTTGCGGAAGCCGGCTGTGAGCGGAGTAATGGTTGGATAGAGTCCAGTGTCGATGCTGCCTGCAATCGCCTTGATGGTTGGCGTGAGAGTGTTCGGATCGCCGGCCGCTCTGACCAGGACTGACATTTCGGGGAATTCATCGGCGGTCGGAGGATAGTAAATCTCCGTTGCATCCGTGTTGTTGAGTTCCATGGCTCGCGTGTTGCCGACTACGCCAACCACGATGCCCTTGCCACCTTTCCATTGCTTTCCGATTGGGTCTTCGGTAGGCCACCGCTTGCGGGCCAGCGATTCGCTCAGGATAACCGCATCTTTCTCGCCAGCACGGAAGTAGCGGCCACGCAGCAACGGAATCCGCATCGTCTGGAAGAACTCCGGACCGACCCAGTTGGGATAGATCATGATGCGGCGGCCGTCAACGTCGATGCTGGTCATCATCACCATCGTGTTCACCAGCGGAGGAGTCCTCGCTATCGAGACGAATGTCACGCCGGGAACTCTCCGCAGTCTGTTCTGCAACTGATCGAGGTAAGCCTGCGCCTGGGAAGACGCGAACCCATGCTCGCTCATTCCTGGATCGATGGACAGCACCTGCTCATAACCAAATCCAGGGTCGGAATACAGCGTGTGCAGAGTCGCGCGTACCAGCAATCCAGCCAGGATCAGCAGCACACAGCTGGCACCCACCTGCGCACAGACGACGATCTGATGCCAGAGAGAGCGATTCTTTTTCCGGCGGACCATCTGCAGCGTGGGCAGCAATCCAAAAACGAGCGCTGCGACAAAGCCCATCGCGGTCGTGAATAAGAAAACTCGCCAGTCGGGCAGCGCACTCATCCAGGCTGGAGCATTTGAATACACCAGCACAAGGCGTAGAACGCCGTAGCTGAGTGGCAACGCGGCAATCGAGCCGAGTAAGCCCAGCAGCAGATTTTCAGTAAGCAGTTGGCGAAAGACGCGCACCTTGCGGGCGCCAAGGTCGAATCGCAGCTGGATCTCCCGCTGCCTGCCAGCTCCGCGCGCCATCAGCAACCCGCCGAGATTGGCACAGGCAATCGCGAGAATCAGGAACACCAATAGCCCGACAAGCGCGAGCACTGGCGGTCCGCCCTCAAACGAGAGGAAATGAGCACCGGGAGTGATGACAATGTACTCATGGTCCCAGATTACGGCTGGGTAAATCTTCCGCAACTGGTTGGTGAGTGAAAGCAGTTCCTGTTCCGCATCTCGACCTGCTGACGCCCGGGGCCAGGCGCCCCCACATCCCGATCAATCCTTCGAACTTAGGATCGCTGAGAGGCTTGCTGCCTTCAACAAAATAGGAATGCTGCAAGAGAGGGAGCCAGATGTCAGGATCGTCTGTGCCGAGGCTAGCGAATGCCTCTGAAGCAACGCCGATTACCGTGGCTGGCTTTCCACCCAGACGAATCGCCTTGCCGACGATCGATGGATCGCCATCGAACTTTCTTTGCCAGAGGCGGAAACTCAAAACACAGACCGGCGCGGAAGCGGAGTCATCGCGCGCGGCATCGAACAGGCGTCCGGCCGCGGCAGAGCCGCCCAGTTCACTGAAATAATTGGAGCTGACAAAAGTGGCGCTGACGCGCTGTTCATCCTGGTTCAGCACCATGGGCGCGGCACCCATGGTTGCCATCACAGCTGAAAGCGATTTTGCGTTGTCGCGATAGTAGGCGATCGACGCATACGGCACGCCGGGCGTTAATGTTCTCCGGAGACCGCCGCTGAATGCGGACCAAGGTTGCGGGGTCGCGCACGGGAATGGATTGCAGCGCCGCGATGTTGTACAGGCTGAATGCCAGAGTGCAGACGCCGATGCCGAGTGCAAGAACCACGATTGCGGTAACTGAGAACCCCGGCGATTTAGCCAGGATGCGCACGCCGAACCGCAGGTCCTGCACAGATGGACACAAGCCAGAGCGTTCCGCGGCTTTCGCGGCAGTCTTCCTTGATCTGCTCGAGACCTCCGAATTCAAGGCGGGTTGCCCGGCGCGCTTCGGCTTCAGTTGAGCCTGCATCAATCTTGTCCGCTACCTGCGATTCGAAGTGAAAGCGAAGCTCGGCGTCGAGTTCCTTTTCCATCCGACCAGTCTTTGTAAAGCCGCTGAAACCAGTTCATGAGGGTTCTCCCAGTGGATGCTTGCAGGATCGTGGCCACGACGTTCAGTCAGGCGCTCCCAGCTCTCAGTTTCGATCTTGAGTTGAGTTCGGCCCTTCGCCGTCAGCCGATAAAACTTTGCGTCGCGGCCCGTCTCGGTCGGACCCCATTCGGCGACCAGAAAATTCTTGTTTTCCAGGCGATGGAGAGCGGGATACAGCGAGCCCTGCTGGATCTGCAGCGCCTCTTTCGAGATCATCTGGATGCGCTGCGCAATCGCATAGCCGTGAACCGGCCCGAGCGCCACGACTCGAAGAATGAGCAGGTCCAGTGTGCCTTGAGGAAGGTCGAATTTGGATGAAGTCGTCATGCCTATTACTTCTACATATACACGATGATATGTAGAAGCGCAAGGTATCAGCGAAGAATGAGTCCTGCAAAGTCGGCTTGTCGTCCATCGAACCGCTCGGCGTTCTCGAAAGCGGCAGTGCCTTTCGAGGGGATCGGGGATTCCTGTGTTCTCGCTCAGATTGCTCCAAACGTCGGTCAGCCGGCCAGGCTCGAAAAGGCACACAAAAGCGGAAACCGAAAATATAGGAAGAGGGCGGCAAAGCGACTGTTCGCATCCCATTCAATCGAAGTCGACTCGCGGATTTGGAAGACGCAAACTCACCAACCGAATGGCTTGAGTTGGCGCAATTTTCGTGAGCGTATCCCCAGCGCCCAGTCGCGGCGAAACGCTAGCCGATTGAGTCAATGCCTTCCTGCTTCGAAATCACTTCACTAATTCGAAGCAGAAACAGCTTGAGCTGAGCCAATCTGCGTCCCGATCACCTCTCCGGACACCACAATTTCAACTCGCCGGTTCTTTTGTCGCCCTTGTGTCGTGCTGTTATCGGCTACCGGGTCATCCATCCCGTACCCTTGAGAGGACAGCACGCTAGAATCCAACCCTTGGGTCGCGAGGAAGTCGAGGACTGAGCCCGCCCGCGCCTGCGACAGCTTTATATTGAAATCCGCGGAGCCGGTCGAGTCCGTGTATCCCCCCGATCGCCAGCTTCAGAGATGGATAGTTCAGAACAATGCCAGTCAACTTCGCGAGCGCAATCTTCGCGTCGGTGTTGAGGTCGGCTTTTCCGGTGGCAAACAGAACATCACCCATGTTGACCACGAGACCGCGACCGGAGTCGGTCGTTGGAAGCACGCGATTGAACTGCTGAAGAAGCCGCTCGCGAAGCTCCTGCTTCTCCTTTTCGGCAGCCGCCTTTTGAGCTTCAGCCTGTTTCCGGGCCGCTTCCTGGGCTGCGATCGCAGCATCCGCCTTCTGTTTGGCTTCCGCGGCCGCTGCATATTCTAATGTGCTGGGGGTCAGTAAACCAAGCCGACTTTTCGGTACCAATTCACGTTTGGTGACTCGCCAATTTTTCTAACCGTGCAGGGACCGGAAAATCAAGGGCTGGCCGATCACGATCCGTGCCCCGTCAGCGTGTGGCTGGTGGCACCTGAAGCAACCTGGACTGACTACGATTGGGAGCGAATGACCATTCCGATGACGCCTAGAGAGCTTGCCCTTGTGGAACCTGCATTCCGGTTAATTCCTGCCCAAAGAAAGCAGCGCCTGGCAACCACTACGCTTGTCATCGCTCAAATCGTTTTCCTGGCGCTCGTCCCCGGTTCCGCGCACGCGCAGCAAGCCGCTTTTCCTCAACACCTACTCATGCTGATGCATCGACTGCGAGAGGTTAATCAGATTCTTCGGAGGCACGCGAATGATGCCTCTGACTGGACTGTCTATGTCCGCAATGAAAAAGAACGAGACGGCGACAAGAAAAGGAAATACCAATAATAGACGCCCTCTTGTCTGAGCTCCGAACCCTATTAAGACACAGCAACACACGCTCAGCACGACCATCGTCAGCCATGCGCCTGTCGGCACACGATACCACCAGGCGGCCTGGGAATAGTCCGCACTGTTTAGCACATCGTTCATTCCCGATATCACCAACACCATCGGGATCGACGGCGTTGCACGAGCAGCATTTTGAACGGTCGACCACATTTCCTTCTGCAGCCGTGCTGTTTCCTGCCGGACAAGTTCAAGACGCTTCATGTCTCTCACGGAATAAAACGACACCCGCTGATCGACGTACTCTTTCAGTAGACTTCGCAGTCTTGCTCCGTCTGTCGCAGCAAGCAAGTCGGCACGAACGTACTCGGTGCCAATCGCATTTGCCTCCTCCGCCTCATAATTCCGGCGCTGATCGTAACGTCCCAACGCCATAGAAAAGCTGAACCCGATAATCAATGCCAAGAGCGTCAGGCTCGCATTCGTCATCAAGCTCAAGTCTTCTCTCTCGACCATTTCGTAGGTCGCTCGCTTGCCGATGAGACCGCCCAGCCGTACCGATAGCCAAAAGGCAAGGAGAGAGACCACGAGGACAACCGCCGGATAATCCTTAATTTGGATCAAGAGAGCCTCGATTCGGGTGCTCGTCCAGCACATAGAGCATCCCGGTGCCCGGAAGTCTAGCACGAAGCATCACACGGAGGTTTCCGAGGGGCAAAACCAATGGGATGGTCCGCCGCCTCTGATCCCAGGCCGGGTCTCGGCTGAAATGACCGGTCTGCAGATAGCGCGTGCCAGGCGACGTGTTGCCGTAACCCACTTCGTATGGCGCGTCCGACTCAGGCATGAGCAACCTCCTTCGAACGAGCGATCTCGTCAAATCGTTTTCCCGTCACCTCATGGATGGCGGCTTCACCGGTGTAGTTCTGCCACCTGCGAATGGCGACATCGACGTACAGAGGATCAATCTCGATTCCGTAGCAGATGCGGCCCACGCGCTCGGCGACCATCAGAGTCGTTCCCGAACCGAGGAAAGCATCGAGCACGATTTCCCCGCGAGCCGTGCTGTCGAGCAGCGCATCGGCAATCATGGCAACTGGTTTGACCGTGGGATGAAGGGCCAGCAGATTACCCTCATCGCTCTGCTTGGAGAGCGTGTTGATCGATGGATACTCCCATATGTTCGTGCGATTGCGGCCGAATTTGCCAAGTTGGATATTGTTGCGATGAGTGTTTCCCTTCCGGAAGACGAGGACCAATTCGTGCTGGAAGCGGTACATACTTCCAAGACCGCCGCGGTCCTTTTTCCACACGCAAAGGTTTATGAATTCGTTGTAATTCTGGTGTCCGGCAGCAATGAGATCGGCCACGTGGCGCCAGTCAATAAACAGGTAAGCAAGGGAGTTGTTCATGCAATATTTAGCCAGCAAACGTAGACTGTTGTTGAGGAAGACCAAAAACTCGGCCTCACTCATCTCACCCGAAGCCATGGCGAACTCGCGGTGTCGGATAGCTCCGTTACCCGTAGCGTGACCATGGATACGAACACTGAATGGCGGATCCGTCATCACTGCCGCTGCCCGAGTTTTGCCCATAAGTGCGCGGTAAGTCTCCTCATGCAGAGAATTGCCGCAGATGAGCCGGCTTTTGCCCAATGACCAAACGTCGCCGGGTTCGGTAATGGCCGGAAGATCCGGATTGGGCTCAGGGACGGGATCCTCCATATCCGTATGCCCTTCTGCCTCGGCGATGATTTGATCCACTTCGGAGACCTCGAAGGCGGTAATCGTGATGTCGAAGTCGGGATCCTCGATCTTCAGCAAATGTTGCAGTTCGATAGCCAGAATCTGTCTGTCCCAACCAGCCAACTCGGCGATGCGGTTGTCAGCAAGGATGTAAGCGCGAATCTGATCCTCTGTGAGGTGCTCGATCATGACCGTGGGGACCACGTCCAGCCCGAGTTCCTTCGCCGCCTCTACGCGACCATGACCCGCGATGATGCGGCCCGAGGAATCGATAATTACCGGATTGATAAATCCGAATCTGCGAATGCTCTCCAAAATCTGCCGTTTTTGACGTCGTGAGTGCGTGCGGGCGTTGTTTTTGTACGGCTTCAACTCCGCAATTGGTCTGTATTCAATGGACAATGGTTGAGACTTGGAACTGGCGGCGTGCAATTTGTCTTCTCCTCGAATGCAGAGAGTGTTTCCTGCATTTGGTCGAGTATCTAGGAGAGCTAGAATGCATTCAATCCACTTCTTGTCAGGTCTTTGTATCGCTATATACTGTCACAAATGCGAGACAAGAATAGTAGCTCCAACGGGACGCTGGTGTTCACGTCGGGCGCCAATGAAATTCGACAGATTATCAATTTCCTCGAAAGAAAGTGTGCAGACGGTACGCCGTAGAAGGCGCATCAACAAGAGCTGCGTAGACTGATGGATCTGTGGTGGCGGCACAAACACAGTGTCAGAAGCGTCTTCGCACGAGAGCCAGCTCTCAGCCAGATGGAGATCAAGCTGGAGACTCTCGTTGTTCCCATCCCCGGCAAGACTGCACGTGCTGTTCTCGGCGATATTCCCGGATCGGATACGGACCCCAGGCTCAAGGCATTATCGAGGTTTGTGCACTTCCTGCTTAACACCGAAAACCAGAGATTGGGCCGGCCTTGCCCGGCCTGTGGGATCCACTTCTACAGGAAAAGATTGAGGGACCACTTCTATTGCAGCGTTAAATGTTCAAGGAAGTGCACCTCTTTGGCCTCCCACAAAAAAGAACGAATGCTGGCCAGAGAGGAAAAGATTGAAAAAGCGAATGAGCTGATCACGAAGCTCAAACCATCTGAGCGGAAGCAGTGGAAAAGGGCGATGCACCACAGTCACCCGGAGTTCTCCGTGAACTGGCTCACGCGCGCGGTCACGGCAGGAGATGTCATTGAACCCCTTCGATAGATGACAGGAGGCGATAATTCGGCATTCTTCCGAATTGCCGACAATACGACATCAACCCGACAGAATGAACGGGGAGTATCCTTTTCCGATGCATTTATTCTATCGAAAACGACGTTGACAGATTCGGTGTGTGTTCTTCTCGACGGTTCAGTCTTCGCCTCTTGGGCTCTGTGGTTACAGACGCGCATATCACGAGACCGGTGTACATGCGAGTGTCTCTGGTTCCCGGGCGGATCGATACTGCTGAGTTCACGTGAATGTCGCGTCGCAATGCACCATCGAGATCGAAGCCAAGAAGACCATCCCTTTCGATAGGCTGAACTGCCTACTTGAACATCAATCTTGGGAGACTTCGGGGAGCACAAATGCGCCCCCGTCGCTGATTAAGGCGAGGTGGACTGCAGAGCAGCCAGGCCAGAAGCGAGGGGGACCTGAACGAGGTTGCACTTCCTGCACTTGGGGGAATTGTCTTCAATCCTGCGCCGGGGTCGTCAGGAGCGTTCGCTACACGAGAATCAGATTGCAGCCCAGCGCGGTCAACTTAGCCTGAGTCTCTTCGGCCAGCCCGGTATCACTGATTACGGTATCGATCTCGGAAAAAGGAGCGATTCGGGTCATACTACGTCTGGAGAACTTGCTGGCGTCAGCCACTAAAATGATCTCGCGTGAGATCCGAAGCATGGCCCGGTTCACCATCGTCTCCTCAAGATTTGCTCCGCTGACTCCAAATTCGAGATCGCATCCGGCTCCGCTCAGAAACAGCTTGTCAGCTGAGAACTGATCAAACATCTCTTCACTGAAACGTCCACTGATGGAGGCCGATTCTCCGCGCACCGTTCCCCCGATGATGAAAGTTTGAACGTCTCGAGCATCTAGCAATTCGACCGCAATGTTGACCCCGTTGGTGATGACGTGCAATCCCTGCTTCTTTTTCAGGTGGCGTGCAATCTCAAGTGTGGTGGTGCCGGAATCGAGTATGATCGTCTCGCCGTCGTTGATGAGGGCCGCAGCGCGGGAGCCGATGCGCTGTTTTTCATCTGAATGCTCCTTCAGACGCTCGAGCACTGGCGGTTCCCGCAGAATGCCGTCTGACAGCATTGCGCCTCCATGCGAACGGACCACCAGACCGCGCTGATGTAACTCATTCAGATCATTGCGGATGGTGACCGCGGAGGTGTTGAAGAGATGAGTGAGTTCATTGACCTTCGCACGTCCCATAGTGCGCACGATCTGCAAGATCTGAGTGCGCCGCTCCTCCGCCATCAGCCCCTCGATAGGAGCGTCCGTCGTGGAGGAACTACTGCCAGCCTCGTGTGCCATCGCGCCGTTGACGGGTTCTGGGACTGCAGTGTCTTTCAGCATTTCTGACCCTCTTTTTTGTTACCTATTTTACTGCAATTAACAGTCTAGCCCGGAAACGCTGCGATGCGAAGAAAAACGCAATCCGCGGAACCTTGGGAAACCAGAATTGTCCACGAAGAGTTGCTTCGAGCGATTCTAACCAGACGAATGATTCCTTTCATGTGAAATGTTTCGATCTCGACCTATGGCGAAATACCTACATTAAAGCAAGAGACAATCAGATTAACTGTCCAGAATTTGCACCTCCGTCTTTGCCTCTTTGTATGGCTTTTGTATTTCGATTATTTTCATTTGATATAGAATCATCTGAATGGGCATTTCGATTGAAAGTGGGGCCCGACCCGCTAGGAAACTGCCTTCGTTCCGATCAATAGTTACTGCTCCCCGATGGAGAAACGACAATGTCTAAGATTTTGCAGCAATTGGCCGCTGCCTGGCGCCAGTTTCAACCGCGTGGAATTTATTCTGTCTGCTCCGCCCATCCCTGGGTGCTTGAAGCAGCATTCGATCAGGCAGTCAAAGATGGGTCCGATCTACTGATTGAAGCCACGTCCAACCAGGTCAACCATCTAGGCGGCTACACTGGCATGCTGCCTGACGATTTTCGGCGGCGTGTTGTAGAGATCGCTGCAAGCAAGGGCTTCAATGAGTCGCGATTGATTCTGGGAGGAGATCACCTAGGGCCTAATCCCTGGCAGAGGGAACACGCGACGGTGGCTATGCAGCAGGCCGAGCGCACTGTCGAGGCCTACATCAGAGCGGGCTTCCAGAAGATTCACCTCGATGCAAGTATGCCTTGCGGCGACGACCCTGAACCGCTCTCCGGAGACACGATCGCAGCTCGCGCTGCCACTCTCTGCGCAGTTGCCGAGCGAGTCTGCGGCGAGCAGAAGCCCGTGTATGTCATCGGCACCGAGGTGCCCACACCTGGTGGAGCAACTGAAAGTCTGAACGAACTCGCCGTTACGAGCCGAGAGGCCGCCGCCGAAACGCTTGCCATTCACCGCAGAGTCTTCAAACAGGCTGGGCTAGCGGATGTTTGGCCCCGGGTGGTCGCGCTAGTTGTGCAACCTGGGGTTGAATTCAATCATGACAGCGTGGTCGATTACGATCCCTCGCGAGCAGGGCATCTGACTGCACTGCTCGACGAAGAACCAGGCCTGATCTACGAGGCGCACTCCACCGACTACCAGCGCCCCGAGGCATATCGCCAGTTGGTGCAGGGCGGCTTTGCCATTCTTAAAGTCGGACCCGCTTTGACATTTGCTATGCGAGAAGCTTTGACCGCTCTCTCGCAAATCGAGGCCGAACTTGTACCACATTGGCAGTGTTCGCACCTGGTGGATGTGCTGGAAAGAGTGATGCTAGACAAGCCGGCGAACTGGCAACACCACTACACGGGGGATAAGCAGGTAGCGCATCTGCTGCGACGCTATAGTTACAGCGACCGCGTGCGCTACTACTGGCACGAGCCGCGCGTAATAGAAGCGGTCGATGTGCTGATGGCAAACCTGGGAAGCAATTCAATTCCGGAAACATTGCTGAGTTGCTTTCTTCCAGATGAATATGGTGACGTGCGCGCAGGCACATTGAAACCCGATGCGCATTCTCTCATTATCCACCGCATCCGTAGAGTGCTGCGGCCTTATGCGGCTGCCTGCGGAAATTAGCGCCGCGGCCGTCTGGATTGTGGTTTCCGAGGTCTCACAATCGAGACCTCGGTGCACGTTCATAGATGACCAATTAGGCACATGACTAGATTGGCAGCTCTGGGGCTGCGCGATTGGTTGTTTTTCGCATGACGAAGTAGAGGATTAGTCCGACGACGATCCATGCCGCGCCCAGCAGCTTGGCGTTCAAATTGAGATTGAACCAAATGAACGTACAGACCAGAATTCCACATAAGGGAGAGAGAGCTGCGAACGCAACCTTCTCCTGGGAGCGGAACCTGTAGTGGACAAGAGCGGCCGCATTCACCCCGATGAAGGCGATGAATGCACCAAAGTTGAGCAATTCTGCGCCCTGTTCGAAGCTCATCAGAAATGTTCCCAGCAAAGTTACCGCGCCAAGCAGCAGCACATTGTTGCGCGGGATTCTCGTGCTTGGGCTAACCACGCCGAAAAACCTCTTTGGCAGCGCATCTGCGCGGCCCATCCCATAGAGCAGGCGCGCCGCGCCAAACTGCGCCGCGATACCGGATCCCATATTGGCGATCAGTAGCGTGCCATTGAGCAGTTGAAAGAGGAAGTTTCCGCCGACGCGATGTGCGACTTCAACAAAAGCAGTGTCAACGATCGAGAGTGGAAATGGAATGCGACCGGGCCATACAAGCTGCGCGAGATACACTTCGATGGCCGACAACACGCCTATAGCAAAGCAGGTCAGGACAGTAGCCAGGAGAATGTTACGGCGAGGGTTCTCAACTTCTTCTGACATGGTTGAGATGCCGTCGAACCCGATATACGTCAGCACGGCAATGGATGTCCCGTGAAATATTCGGCCGGGAGCGAAGGTTGCAGGATCGTAAAATGGCAGAAGCCATTGACCACCCACAGGCCGGGCCACCTGTGCAATGTAACGGATGGCCTCCGCGATGAAGACCACAACAACAATGCTCATGCCCAGCGCCAGCAATGCGTTTACGCGGCTTGAGGTTTGCGCCCCACGCAGATTGAGTCCGGTGAACACCAGGACAAATGCTACGGCCCATGCCGCATAGGGAACCCGCGGCACAATGTTTTGCGCAGCGACACTGCACCAGATTGCACAGATGATGGGATTCAGCATGTAGTCCATAAACATGGACCAGCCGACCAGGTATCCGGCCAGTGGGTGAATCTCCTTCCCCACATAGGTATAAGCCGATCCCGCGCTGGGATAGACGCGCGCCATTCTGCCATAGCTGACGGCGGTAAACAGCATGGCAACCATGGCGATAAGTATGGTTGTGACTACGTGTCCGCGTGCCGCATTACTCACCACGCCATAGATGCTCATGGGCGCAGTGGGCTGAATGATGATGATGCCGTAAAGGATCAGATGGTGAAGCTTCAGCGTACGACGAAGGCCAGGTGCGGCCGTTTCCATCTCTGCGGTAGCATCCATGCCGGGAAGACCTCTTCTCTTGTTGGTGCGTGTTTCTCTGGGGTGCGCCTTCCCAACGAGTCTCAGTACAGACCCTCAGGCGTTTTACTCGGGTCGCTTCTTGTTAGCTGGAACAAACCGCGTCGCGATATTGCCGGAGATCTTGACGGTAAAAGTTCTGGAACTCGTGCTTGCCTCAAGGCCCGTTGCAGTTACCCGCACCGTGTATTCGCCCGATTGAGTGTAAGTGTGTTGAGCCTTCATCCCGTCTTCAGTCGATCCATCGCCGAAGTCCCAATTGCACGTGAGCACTGGTTCCTCGCCTGCCACACCATCGGCATTGAAGGTCATCATCTCCCCTGCTTTTGCCTCCGTTGCAGAGCGAACGTCGTACGCAGGCGGCTCAGCTTGAATGCCATGTTCGACCAGTTTGAACATGCGCACGGAGTGGGCCGGCTGAATAATATTAAGCGCATCGCCTGAAGGACTGCAGCAGCTCTTGTCTCCGAAGACTTCCGTGATTTGGTACTTTCCCGGTTCTTTCAAACCCAGGTCGGTCAAGCGTAGGTTTCGCTTCAGTTCACGCTCGGTCCAGTTGAAGATGGTGAGGATCGACTGCCGATTGTCCTCTTTGAGTAGAAATACACTTGGCTGAACGTCGCTGGCCGCATAGGTCATCAAGTCGACGGGGATGGATGCACGGCCGAGGCGGGCCATGTCGATCAGCTCCGTGATCCTTACCAGCGCCAGCCGTTCCGATGATGATCCCAACGTTGGGAGATCGTCTCCAAGCTCGAACATGCCTCCCGATACTGCGGACAGAGCAATCGAGACCTTTGCCTCCTCAATTGTCAGTGGCCGTTGTCCGCCGTGCCAGGCTTGGTCGTCGACAGTCTGCGTAGAGACACTGAACGCATCGGGATCGGCAATGAAGAAATTGCGATTCATGTAATAGCGCGCGGCAATTCCTGAAGCTGCGTCACGGGAAGCCTCGAAAGTGTGTCCCGTGTCCTGTGAAATGCGTCCGGTGTCGACATATCCGACGGGATTGAGCATGACGCTCCCGTCTTTATCGAGCACCACGTCTTCGCCCATGGTTTTGCGAATGATGCCGAGGCCAATTCGCTGAGCCTCAAGCGCTGTCGTGTTGGGGCGGTAGTAGGAGCCTTCGACCGCGGAGTCGTCCATGAAGTCCATCTTGATGAAGCGGACGCCCCAGTTATATAGCGCGCTGTAGGTCTGTTTGAGATATTCCTGCGCGCCGGGGTTGGTTGTGTCCAGCACATATAGCAGATCTTTGTGTTCGGTCACATCGCCGATGTGAATGAGCTGACCGGCTGCATTATGCAGGAGCCAATCTTTATGATTCTGATAGACCCACGCACGCTCCGATACTTCGAAGGGTGCTGTCCAGACTCCAAATGTTAGGCCGTTGCCACGCACCGAATCTGCAACGTAGCCCAGACCGCGAGGGAACAGATTCGCATCGGGCGTAGCGTATTCGCCGCGCGCATATTGATAACCCTCGTCGATTTGAAAATACTTGTAGCCGCTTTTTTTGAGATTCTCAGCCAGCCACTGTGCATTGGTAATCGCGGAGCCCTGGTTGAGCCCAAAATAATAGGCCGTCCAGCTCCACCATCCGATCGGAGTCGGCGCATCGACGCGAGCCTTGTGCAGGACTTTGATCGCATGCCCATACTGCTCAAGTTGCGCGTGATAGTCCGTCCCAATGGCGAACATCAGACGCTCGGAAGACAGGCTCGCCCCCGTCTCGACCGGAAGACTCAGGCTCATCCGTTGAGCAGGAGGAGAATACCTAAGCGATTCCTCTTTCATTATTTCAGTCGTCCCCGTTGACGTCACTTCGTAGGAAACGATTTTCGCGTCCGGGCCTGCGCCTTGCTCCTTGAGATGAAAGATAGTCAGCAGTTGGTTCGTGGTGAGGGCGCCCAGGAACAGACTCACGCCGCTCTGACGGTTAAAGATCAGTTGGCTGCCCACCGCCCGAAGCATTCCTTTTGGCGCGTCACCCAGGTCGCGAATCGCCAGTTGCGGTCTGTCCTCGCTATAACTATCCGATAAAACCCGGTCGGCAGATTCCGTGGCGTTCAGATTTATGTCCGGAGAGTCCGATATCTGTACGCTACGAATCGCCTGCACGGTCACAGCTTTGTCCGTGGTGTTGAGCACCTCGACTGCAATGTCGCCCCAGGATTGCTCCTGGTAAAGACGGATCGTGCAAACAAGGTCTGGCTTGCCCGGCAACCCAGTGTGCGTGACGATCAGCTTTGAGCCCAAGCCGAATTCGTCGTGAAACTGAGACTGCGCAATCTTGCGCCGAGGGTATGCGGACGATTGAAGCACCCCATCGTTTACGTCCGCCTCGACTTTGGAGCGCAGAACCGCGCCAGGAAGGCCAAAGAGCGCGATCGAGTACGAGCCATCGGAGTTGATACTGACCGACAGTGACTTCCCTCGAATCGAGCCGAGGGTCCGCGTTTCGTCGGGCGCTCGCGACGACACTGGGACTCTAGCATTTGCCCGACTCGCCAAGGCAACCGATCCCGCTGCCACCAAAATGCATGCACTCCACCTCATCGATGGCTTCACGGCAACTCCCTTATTCTAGGTTGACACTTTGCAATTTTTTCATAACGCAGCCCCACTCACCGGGCTGCAACTCCGAACGTCCCTAGTAGTACAGTCTGGGGCAAACTGAACATGCCGGGGGCAGTGCGCCCGTGACAAAGCTCGCAGTTCCCTAATTATCGAGTTGATGGAGTTCCCCGGCCCCGGCGCCGCAACCTGGAAGTTCAGGCGATGGAATGCATTGAATATTTCAACCCTGATCTCGATGCGTTCTGGATTCGTCCAGAGGTATCTTCTTCGGGATCGACATTCCTTTCTCCAGGAGCTTCAAGACTATCTTTGGTCAACCTGCGGAGAGATCCCGGAGAGCTGGATTCCTGAAAGCGCAGGTATTGAAAACGTCCCGGGGATGTGGGGCTTCGAGTTGGCCTGCTGAAACAAAATTGGGCCTTGCGGCGTCATTTTTGTCGTAACTACTTTGTGTTTCGAATTATTGCGAATATATTCTTTTAATGTCAATAGGAAAGTTGGACGATGCCGCAAGATCGGACCTCGCGCAGCGCTGATTTCGCGCAACCGAACCTGATAACTTGATAGGAGGATAGAAGGTTAAGGCTTGTAAATATATATTAATAAACAAGATATAACGCTTCTTTGGGGTTCGCCGGTCCCGTTGGATTCACGTCGTGCGATCGATTAAGATGGCATGCCCAGCAACCTGCCCTTGTTGCGGTGATTCTCATTCCAAATGGTATCTTCGCTTTTGTTCGTCGAACTGGAACACGCGTGGTGGAACCGCAGTGGAGAAATTCCTTTATAGACCTCGAGTTGAATCGACCACACTTACGCAATGATTCGCTTTTCCCCCAGTTGAGGGCATTGACGATTGCGAAATTAGTATATATATTTTCGATAGATTGCGGTTAATGTCGTTTTGCCAAGCAATGAGTTTTAGATCATCTTGTGCAACAGGAGCAAAACCTACATGTCACAACATCAGGCTGTGTCCGCAGGGACGGGCGTTCATTCCGAGCCCCTGTACACTTTGCCGGAAATCCTTCAGCAACCTCATCTGTGGCCGGTAACGCTTGAAATAGTCCACACAGCATCGCAGCGGATGCGACTGGATGAAAAACTCAAGGGCGTCCGCGTGCTACTGACCGGTGCGGGAACATCGGCGTATGCGGCAACGGCCGTGGCAGCTGCATGGACCCAAGCCAGCGCCGTGCCTACGACGGATCTGCTGGTCGATGCGGAACATTATCTGACTGGGATCGATGTCGTGATCTCGCTGGCGCGCTCCGGCAACAGCCCGGAGAGCGCCGCAGTGGTTGAGCATGTACGTGCCCTGCGGCCGGACATTCAACAGTTCGCCATTGTTTGCGACGAAGAGGGCGCATTGTCCCGGACCAGCCTGGACGGCCTTATTGTGCTTGATCCACGCACGAATGACCAGAGCCTGGTAATGACCAGCGCGTTCTCCAATCTGGTTGTGGCAGGCCTCGTACTAGCCGGCCTGGCGCAGGGTCAACCGGAGGCCGTCGCGGCCGTCGTGCATGAACTCAGCGCGCGCACTACCGCCCTGCTGCCGGGAATCGATAACGCGTGCCAGCGCGTAGCCGGACGCATTCGCGATCGAATCGTAGTTCTTTCTTCCTCTCCCCTTCTTGGTTGGCAAAGAGAGGCCGGGCTCAAGACGCTTGAAATGACAGCGGGCCGGTTCCCGCTGATTTCGGAAACCTATCTCGGCCTTCGCCACGGTCCCATGTCGTTTGTCACACCTGAGACCCTTGTCCTCTGCCTTCTGTCCAGCGATCCGGTGCGCCGCAGGTATGAGGCGGATCTGGTTCATGAACTTCGTGCCAAAAAAATTGGCTACCTGGTTGGCATCGCCGATCCTAAACCATCCGAGGGTCTATTTGATCAGCTCATTCCCGCCGTGGCGCCGCACATAGACGATGCACTGCGTACTCCCTTTGAAATCCTGGGTCCGCAGTTGCTCGGCTATCATCTGAGTTTGCGCATCGGTTTGAATCCCGACAATCCCAGTCCAGATGGGGTGATTAACCGGGTAGTAAGCGGCGTCAGGATTTATCTACAACATGACTTGGAGACGCAGGAAACCCCATGAGGAAGCGTTTCGACGTCACCATCGCCGGTGAAATCAACCTGGACCTGATTCTCTACGGGCTTCCTGAGGTCATGTCGATGGAACGGGAACTCCTGGCCAGCGGCTTCGGCATGACGTTGGGGAGTTCGTCGGCAATTGTGGCCCACAACCTGGCCGCGCTAGGTGTCTCTGTCGGTTTCGTAACGCGCCTTGGAGATGACCCTCTGGGCAACATCGCCCTCGAACGGCTTGCGGAGAAGGGTGTCGATATCTCGTGCGTCAAGCGCGTATCCGGCGGCACATCCACAGGCGTCACCATCCTCCTCGCCCATAAAGGAAAGCGTCATATTCTCACCTATCCTGGGACGATGTTTGAGATGGCCGCGGCTGACCTTGATCTGGCTTACCTCGCCTCCGCCCGCCACTTCCATCTCTCGTCGCTTTTCCTCCACAAGGCGCTGCGGCCAGACTTGCCCGGCATGTTGCGCCAACTGAAGTCTCAAGGACTCTCCCTCTCACTCGACACCAATGACGATCCCGAAGATGCCTGGGGCCCACCCCTGGATGAACTCCTGGGAATCGTCGATATCTTTCTGCCCAACGAGGACGAAGCCTGCCGCATCACCGGCAAATCCGATGCTGAGAGCGCTATGGAAGCTCTTGCAAAGCGCGTCCCGCTGGTCGCGATCAAGTGCGGCAAGCGCGGTTCCCTGGTCGGGAATGCCGGCCGCCGCTGGTTTGTTCCCGCACAACTGGTGACCCCTGTTGATACCATCGGCGCCGGCGATAGTTTCGATGCCGGATTCCTGGCCGCGTACCTTCGCGGAGAAGAGCCGGAGATCTGCGCCGGGTTTGGAAATCGCACGGCTGCTTTGTCCACCCTTCGACAAGGCGGCACCGAGTCTTTCCGCGATCCTGCTTTCATGCACGAGTTTCTTCAACTGACCGACTGAAAAAAACAGGTTCGTACCAGAAGGTCGATTGTTTAAAGATTCTCGAACTCAAATTCATTTGGAGGCTGCTTGCGTTCGGGCCCCGAGACCGCTCCTCTTCGGCAATGGAAGGAGAGGTGCTCCTCGTCTTGCCGGCGCATCCACTACTTCGACGTGGATGTAATCCAGGCAACCGCTCCGCGATCCAAATTCGGAATGCTGAACTGCAGGCCCTTCTGGGAAGATTGGCCATCCAGCACGGTTTCGCTGCCCATGAATTGGAGCCAATGCAACTTGGCGCCGAACTGTAACGGCACGCGCACCTCAATGTCTTGCTGCACGGCCGGCGTGGCCTTCACCCCTGCCTGCAGTCCGTCAAAATTTGCGAAGAACAAGTAGACGCGATTGCCAATTCGCGCTTCATGCACAACGACGTTTTTTGACGCCCTGACCTCGACGCCGGTGCTCGTGCTTATTGCCTTGAGCAAATCGGGTTCGCTTGCCGGGTCCGATGCGAAGAAATCCTTTTCCGCGCGGCCAAGATACTTGACCTCAGGACTATCGGGCAGGCGCGTGGCTTCGTGGAGCGAGTCAAGTTGCTTGTCAGCAGTGCCTGTCACGACGACCTTTCCGCCTTGCGAGGCATAACGGTGAAAGCCGGCAACCTCTTCAGGATTCACCACCCTCACGCTCGGCAGTACCAACACTTTGCCTCGAAACTGCCGCAGTGTGCGGGGAGTCACTATCTGGAATTGCACGTGGTTTTGCAGCAGCAAAAGCAGGACTCCCCGGTATGAATTCACAAATTCATTGGGATAGAGGTTCCGTGTCGCATCGGAAAAATATACGCCCGTCTCTCCGACGGGTTTTCGGATAGCACCAAAAACATCTTCATGCTTCCCAATCCAACTATAGATTTCCGTTCGCGTCGGCAGGTCATTCGAACCGGACATCACATGCCCCTGTGCGTCCCAGACATTTGCGCCTGCCGTGAGCTCTGACATCGCGAGGTTCAGCATCGCGTCGCGTGCTTGCACATGCTGGGCCCCATCCCATGAATAGTTGAGTATCCAGGTAGGCTTATCCCCCGCGAAGGCTCTAAAACTGCGCATCCCGATCTGATACATGAACCAGTCGAATGGAGACCTCGACGCGGCCGTATGATCTTCCCCCTCGCCGAACTCGTACTCGTGAGCGATTGCATCCACCAGCGGATACAGCCGATATACATCGGATCCGACTCGCGGCGCACCGTCTTCTATTCCAGGATAAATCTCTGGAATTATCGAAATATTCGGATTCGCCGTGGTCGCATTTCTCCGTATATCTCTCAGGAAATCGTCGATGGTTTTGATTCGAAATTCGACCCACTTCCTGAATCCCGGATCGTCGGCATCGCCGAGCTTGATATCTTTGCGTGCATCCAGGCCCGTCTCTTTGCGAAATGCTTCCACAGTGGAGTTATCGAAGCTCGCCCAACTGTCTTCCCAACCTGTGAAGTGTGTCATCCAATAAGGAATATCGACGTAGATGCCGTCGATGCCGGTTGCCGCGATCTGGCGAACGCGCTGCATGTATATCTTGCGCCAATCGGAGGCATAGGGAGAAACCCAGACGTCTTCCTCGCCTTTCGCAATCCAGAACGCCGCTCCAGAGTTGAAGATCGCCGGCTCACCGGTGATCTTTCTCTGCAGCCAGTCTGGATGATCTTTGAACAACGTATGCTGCCCGTCGGAATTCTTTGAAATGCACTCCAGACCAGCGATATAGACGAATGCCTTGTTGCCTGCACGGTGCGATTCCACGGCTGCACTATGAATGGCTGCAAGTTTTTCCGAAGGATCCAGCAGGCTTTCATATCTGCCGGGAATGTCGTTGTCCACTTCGATTCCGTAGACTCCGCTCGCCTGGGCCCGCTGAACAATCTGCTTCGCATTGTCCGGCCCGAGTGGCCAGGCTGCAATGCGAACGCGTCGCATCCAATCTCGCTGGGGACCGCCGAACTGCTGGTGATCATCGGTCTGCTGGGAAGAGAGGCCAGTGGTTGAGGCCAGCACAAGCGCAAGAAGCAAGCTTACCTTGCAATGAGAAACAGAGGAAACACCAGACATAGAGCCCCCATGGAGCCATCAGAGTTGAGGAATGACGCGCGAAGGTTGGCATGCGGCACACACTCGTATCCTCAGCGATGCACCATGCACTCGCGCAGGCAGGGTCAAAGGACTCAAGCGCTGCCTGCGCGGCCACTCCTTTTCGCTATCTCAGAATTGATAGCGAACTCCGAGTTGCATATTACGAGGCAACGCCCCGCCCGCTGTCGACGAAATGACTCCAAATGTCGAATCTTCAAAGCCACTATCCGGCAATCCAAACCGCTCGGTATTCGTGCAGTTGAAGCAATCTATATGGAACTCCACCTTCCCCTTTTCTCCGCCAAAGTCATGCGCCTTCTCCAGGGACAGGTCGGCCTGGTGGATTCCATCCGCGCGCAGTTGTGAAATGTAGCGCGGGGCATTGCCCGGCTGCTGGTCGCCGGGATCGGAAAAGCAATTTGAATTCAGATACGGCAACCCGCTCTTGCCCGCATTGTGGACGCTGATTCCGGTCGTCAACGCGTATGCGCTGCACAGCACGTTGGGCCGCTGATTGCCATCCGCGAGCCTCGGGTTACCCATATGAACATTGATTGGTTGGCCGGTCTGGAAGGTGATCAGTGTGGTCAGCTGCCACCCACCCACAACCGCGTCAAAGACCCTATTCATATTTGCGCCGATCAAGGCTCCCCGGCCAACCGGCAAATCAAACATCCCAGCCAGCACAAACCGGTTGGTCGCATCACTTGCGCTTGCCGACCACTCAGCCTTGAGGTGGTCGAGTTCTTGCGGAAAGCCGTTGCTGAAGCTGCCAACCCAATCATTGTTTCCCGCCGACGAATCGTCGGTGTTCTTCGACCAGGTGTAGTTCCCCTCGAAGTTCACATACTTACCCTCGCGTTTCTGGAATACAACTTGAAGCGCGTTGTACCAGGACGAAGCACCAATGACTTTGTACTCCTCAAAGGGCCCGTCAAACTGCGGATAGGGGCGGAGTAGATTGATTTGCGGCAGCGTTGGTTGTGAGTATTGTGAAGCCGGCACGTTGAAGGTTGCACCCGGCCCAGTGAACAATGATTGAAACGGATTCGGGGCCGGATCATTCAGGGAGGTGCTGGACTGATTTCTTCGAATCGATGAGGCAATAAAGTTGCGATTATCCGTTCCCGCCCACGGCAGAAAGGTGCTCCGGTTAGCGGAGTAATTGACGCTCACCACGATCTTTGCGGGAAGCGCCTGTTGGATGCCCAGATTCCATTGGTAGATGTTGGCGTCTTTGGCCGCCTGAGTGCCGAGGTTGTTCTGATTGGACAATCCCCAAAGCGCAAGCTTGCCGTATTGGGATCCCTGCGCGGGCGGAATGCCGCCATTGAATGGGTCCTCGAGTGTGGCGTCGCGTGTGATTTCACCATCTTGGGTGAAAAACACCGAGGGGCTCGAGGTGTACGCGGCTCCGGGATATTGGAAGTTCGTCGCAACCCCATATCCGAAGTAGAGCCCCACTCCTCCGCGGATCACCGTGGAGGGATGCACCAGGTACTCAAAACCGAGTCGAGGCCCCACATCGGTCAGATTCGTCGGAATGCTCCGCTTTCCCGAGGAAGCAAAGATGGTGGTCCCTTTCAACGTTCCTGACTGCCCCGGGAGTCCCGGTACCGTAACGCCGCTGTCTCCTGTCATGTCACTGAACTGGCTGTTATTGTGCCGCTCCGTGTAGGGGCTGTCCCATTGGTAGCGCACGCCAACGTTGACCGTTAGCTTGGGGTTGACCCGCCAATCGTCCTGTACATAGAAGCCGGTCTGAAGCGATTTGTCGGCCACCGATTGCGTCACGTTGATGGCGCTGCCGCTCGGGTCTCCCCAGCCAATCAGCAAGCTGGCAAAGTCATTGCCTTGAATTCCATTGTTGGTGTTATAGGGCATTTGCGCCGTCACGTCCTGGCCAAAGCTGAAGTAGCCATCGGGATAGTTAGGCTGGAAAAAGTTGTTATAGAAAATCTGCTGCTGGCCGCCAGCCTTCAGGGTGTGCCGGCCATGGGTCCATGAAAATGACGAGGCGTAGTTGAGCAGGGTGTGCGCAAATTGAGTGTCTACGCAACACTGATCGAAGATCGAAGTCCAGGCTGCGTCCTCCATGATGATCGACGGCATTCTGGATATGCCATCCTGCTCAAGGTAAGCGGGAAAACCGACTGTTGTGGGTGCCGGATAGTGGTTATTCTGGGTTGGCTGGGCCACACGATCGAGACCGAACGTTGAAATCCACACCGTGTTGGCTGTGGGCGAGTAGGTATAGTTGATGCCGTCGTTGAAGGCCTGCGACGTGTACTTCGTGCCGTCGTTGAACTCGCCATCGCCCATTACCGTTGGCGTCGATCCACTCGAAATGATACTGCTGTACCGTACAGAGACCGATGACTTAGGGGTGAACTGTTGATCGACCTTGGCGTCTATCTGCAGGCTGTTCGATGTGCTGAGAACCACGTCACGATAATTGTTGGATCCGGTCACCGCGTCCCCGGCGGAGTTGGGCTTGGGATAGAGCTTCATGATGGCCTGGCCGACTGGATCGATCTCTCCCTGAGGAATCGTATTTTGGCTGTAGGCCGGGCGATTCTGCGAGGCAGGATCAATCAAAAAGGGATCAAAGATCTGATTGAGAGCAGGATTGCCATTCTGGTCGTAGGTCATTGCCTGCGAGAAATCTCCGTTGATTTCGGCCGCAGTGGGAACCGTAGCGACGATGTTGACCGGGTTATTAGCTCGCACCGATTCCAGGTCGGCAAAGAAGAACGTCTTATTCTTTACAATCGGACCCCCGACCGAGAACCCCATTTGATTTTGCAGGTGCCCAGGCTTGGGGCCGCTGTTGTAAAAATCGCGCGCGTCGTATACGGAATCCTGGTTGAACCAATATGCACTGCCGTGCACACGATTGGTTCCGGATTTCATGACCTCATCGACAACCGTGCCTCCGCCATACTCCGCAGAGAAGCTGTTGTTTTGAACCTTCACTTCCTGAAGGCCTTCAACTGTCGCCTGATAATAGAGATTTGAATTGCCGCCCTCTCCCTGCTCAGGAGCGGTAATCAGCACGCCGTCCAGCAGGATATTCGCGGTGGCATTCCGCTGCCCGTTCGAAATAAAGTTCGTTCCCGCCGGGTAGGAGTCCTGGGTACCGGAGCCGGGAGATTCCGTCACCCCCGCGGCCAGGAACGCGATTCCGAAAGGGTCGCGGTTTTCTAAAGGCATCTGAGTCAGATACTGGGTCGGTATATCGGTCCCCAACGTGGGTGAATCGGAATCGAGGAGCGCGGGGATCGATTCGACTGTGACGCTGGCTGACTGACTCGACGGAAGCAACGTGACGTCGAGTGTAGTTTCCTGATTTACCGTCAGGATGATGCCCTTCTTTTCGACTGGACCAAATGTCGTCGCTCTGACCAGTAGCTGGTAATTCGATGGCTTGAGTGCCGTGAATGCATAGCCGCCGTGACTGTTCGAAATAGTGGACTGCGAGATGTTGGTGCCGATGTCGGTGATGGTGACATTCGCTCCCGCGACGACCGCGCCGCTCGAATCCGCGATGGTGCCGCGCAGCTGCGACTGGTTAACGGATTGACCCACCGCTGGGACAACAGCTAGCATCAATCCCAAGAATGCTCCGTGGATAGCCGCTCCTCGACACATCTTCATTCGCCCGCCTCCAGAAATCGAAACAAAAGGAAATCACTTGACACCTTACAATATATAACTTTTATTGACTATATTAATCGCTTTGTCAAGCTGAATCCGCAAATCTATGCAAAACTGGCGAGCGGACCTCAGACACCACCGAACCGCAATGCCACAAAACAGCGCGAGAACGAAAACCTAGTGCACGCAGAGAAGAGCCGAGTTTCATAGCGTGATCCTTTGGAGCGAGTCGCTGATGAGGCTGCGGCAGCGAATTCAGCGCAACTTCGGTAGCAATCTCAGCGCGTTTTCCCGATAGACCTTGCGCAGTACCTCTTCAGGAAGGAAGACGCCATAAATATTCCAGCGGCCCTGCCGTGAGACATGCGAGGGATATTCGAAATACTCATCCGCTGTTTCGAGGAAGCGGTAATAAAGCCGGTACATCTCGACCTCGGGCAGAAGGTCGGTGCCAAAAAGAATGCGGTCGGCGTACTTGAGGAAAAAGGCGCGAGCGGTATAAGGCTGGCGCCCCAGTTCAGGCGTGCGCGCACTAATATCGATCAACAGATTCGGCAGAGCATCCATTTGCTCTGCTAGGAATCCCAGATCCTCGCTGCTCTCGGCACAATGCGCCCCTATGAACGTCGTCGCTGGATGGAGGGCAATCACGCGGTTGCGCGGCTCAAGCAGGGTCTGTTTTGAAACCGGCGCGGACAAAAGCCCCAATCCGGATGTGCGGCAAGTTCCTCGTAGCGCTCATTCTCGGCATCGATGGGTTTAAAGAACGCGGTTGGATCGGCGGTGTGGAACATCGCTGGCAAACCTAGCTTCCCGCATTCTTCGAAAATCGGCGCGAACCGCTCATCGTCAATACGCAATAGTTGGCCATCGCCGCCGCGTAGTGTGAGGCCGAAGTCCTTCCAGAACTTGATGCCGCAGGCGCCATGTTCGACAAGGCGATGGAGCCGGTCAATCGTCACCTGTACAAAGTCGCGCCGCTCGATGCCGCTCCAATCCATCCAACCAATGGAAGAAAAGCGATCGGGCGCAGTTGCGTAATAGCGATCGATAATCTCAAGCGCTCTGTGCCCCACCTGCATCGTGATATTCACCACGTGCTCCACACCGCACCGGTCCATGACGGCGAGGACGTCTTTTGGATTCATCGAGTCCAGGTGGTTGTGAAAGTCGATTACCGGGAATCGCGGTTGTTCGATCGTGTGAACCGCGGTCTTGAGCGCCATGCGAGGATGGAAATCGCTCAGCCGAAGGTCGGTTTCTGTCTTTGCGCTCATCAGATCGACAAATTTGTCATTGAAAACTGGACCTGTATCTTGGCTCATTTGAATCCTCGTCTTGCGAAGCACTATTGTTTTTATTTACTTTATCTTTCGGTTTTATCCATTACCATATTAATAGGACCTTCAACTCGTCAACAGAGTTTCAGTTTCCTTTTCTTCCCTTGAGTACTCAATGCCCAAGCGCCCAGCTCCCCCACTTTCGACCGTTCTGCTCCTCTCCTCCTCCTTTTTCGGCTCGGCTCAGCCAGCTCCACATCAGGTATTCGGGAACGAAGCCATAACAGCACACCTCCTGGTTCAGGACAGGCATCTCCTGCTCGAATCCATTGAGGCCGGTGGGTACGCGACTGCCCTCAAGCCCCTGGACGCATTTGTCCTCGTCTCAAACGATCATCGCGAGATTGCTTCGTCTGCAATGGATCTGATTTTCGAGCCTGGAGTAACGTCTCTCGCCGCTGACCCGCAGGCATCGCGAGCCGCTGCGCGTTTGCCGGGCAAGCAGATTTGTGCCGACTTGAAGGAGCACGCCGGATCATTCCAAGTGCATTGGTGCATGATCGTTCGCGGCAATGCTCCTTACCTGCGACAGGAGGTCACGATTCAGGCAGGTGCACAACCCATCGGAATCGGGGAAGTGCAGCTTCTGCACTTTCCGGCGGAAGATGCATACGTTGCCGGCACCGTCGCCGGATCGCCCATTGTTGCCGGCAATTTCTATATGGGCTTCGAACACCCGCTTTCCTCGAGCACGGTCATCCATGGCGAGGTGATCTCCAGCCTCAGGCGAACGCTTCCGCTGAACGCGGGTCAATCCATAACTTACTCATCGGTCATCGGCGTAGCGAGGCCCGGCCAGTTGCGGCGCGACTTTCTTGCCTATCTTGAGTTGGAGCGAGCGCATCCTTACCGCACATTTCTGCACTACAACACTTGGTATGACCTGGGCCAAGGACAGCGCTTCGGCGCAGCTGAGGTAGAAAACCGGATGCGCGCATTCGGCGAGGAACTCGTCCGCAATCGCGGTGTCGTCATGGACTCCTTCTTGATGGACGACGGCTGGGACGATACGAGCTCAATGTGGCAATTCAATAGTGGCTTGCCCGACGGCTTTACCCCTCTTCGTTCCATCGCGCAGCAATACGGCATTGGTCTCGGCGTGTGGCTATCCCCGTGGGGCGGCTACGAAGAAGAAAAAAAGCAGCGGATTGCCTACGGCGAGGGACATGGATACGAAATCGTTAAAGGCGGTTACGCGCTTTCCGGCCCGCGGTACTGCGCGAAGTTCGAAGAAGCTTGCCTGAACTTCATCACCCGTTATGGCGTAAATCAGTTCAAAATCGATGGCACACGCAATGCCGGTCAGGTCTTCTCCGGCAGCATCTTCGACAGCGATTTTTCCGCCGCCATCCATCTGATTGAACGCCTGCGGCAGGCAGCCCCCCAGGTCTTCATCAACCTGACTACCGGGACCAGGCCATCTCCTTTCTGGTTGCGCTATGCCGACACAATCTTCCGTTCCGGCGAAGATCATGACTTCGCCGGCGAGGGCACCTGGCGTCAGAAGTGGATCACCTATCGCGACGAGCAAACCTATCGCAACATCGTGCGCGGAGGTCCTCTGTTCCCTCTCAATTCGCTTATGCTGCATGGCATCGTCTATGCCGACAAAGCCGAGAATCTCTCTACCGATCCCGGGCATGATTTCGTGTCGGAGGTCCGTTCTTATTTCGGCAGCGGAACCCAGTTGCAGGAGCTTTATATTACGCCGTCTCTGATGACACAGGCGGACTGGGATGTGCTGGCCGAAAGTGCGCGGTGGTCGAGAGAAAATGCCGATATCCTCCGGGATACGCACTGGGTAGGAGGCGACCCAGGAAAGGGCGAGGCCTACGGCTGGGCATCGTGGAGCGCACAAAAAGGAATTCTCGTCCTGCGTAATCCTTCCGCAAGTCCGAGAGAAATCCGGATCGACGTAGGGAAGGCGTTCGAACTTCCCACTGAAGCAGCGAATAAATATTCAGCTCATAGTCCGTGGGCTGCGGATGAGGGCGATCCCCCAGTTCAACTGGAAGCCGGCCATGCGTATGCCTTCAAACTCAAGCCATTCGAAGTGATCACGCTGGAGGCGCAACCAACGCGCTGACGCACAGGCCCGCCCAATCAGGAAACGGGGACGCAGCGGAGATTGCCGACCGAATCCGACTGGTGAAAGGAGTTCTCGTGAAGGTTCATTGGCAATGCACCCCGGCTGAGCATTCGCTTCGATGCACCAGATTCAGCTCCGTCACAGCGGTAGAAGTTCACCTTTGAAGCTGTAATCGGATTGGCGCTGCCGTCGTCATTTGGAGGTACCGAATTAAGATTTCATTCGGATCTAAAGCGGAAGAATGTGCAACGTTACGGGCTGGGTTACTGGCATCAGACTGCACGGAACCGCTTTCCAATCTTTCAGTACTGGACAAAAGAAACAAAAAGATATAAATAGTAATCATTCGACAATTACTGCCAAGTCTTGCGAAAACAGCAAGAATCGCGAGAACAACCGCCACGGAGTGATCCCTGGCACCCGATGGCGGATTCGCTGTAAGTCTGTAGGAATGGGCATAAATTCGATGCGGCGTAGAGACTTTCTAAAATCTGGGATGGCATTGGCCGCTGCTGCGGAACTTAGAACCGGCAAGGCGCAAGGGCTTGTATCCGCTCATAACTGGGGGAACTATGACTTCGGTTCCGGGCCGCCTGTCACAGACCGTTTGAATCAAGGCCCCTTCCCCCAGTATCCACCGGAGGCCGTCATTCCCACGGATGACGTAGTGATGACCACCACTCCATCAGAGGAAGTTGTGCCGAACTATGGCAAGGGGCTGATCACGTACATCACGGCCGATAGCGGCACAGCAGAAATCAAATCGGACAACATTCCCCGGGCCATCGAGGAACTCGTTCAATTTCCCTTGGGCCAACAGCTCTACATACGGCCGACATGGCGGGAAGTCCAGCCGCGACCTGGACGCCTCGAACTGCCGGATTACGTGAAGCTCGTCCTGGATCTTGCGAAGAAAAACAACAAGCGCGTTGGAATTCGAATTCAGATGAGCGCCCCTGACTATAAGAACCAGCCGGCGCTGCCGGATTTCGTACTCGATAAGGTACCGACCGTCGACCTCATTCCCGATGAGAAGGAAAAGACGGCAGCTGCACGATTTATAGAAAATCAGTATTCGCGCTATCAGCCTCGCTTTGACCATCCTTTTTTTCAGCAGGCGTTCAATGAACTAGTTGGCCTTCTGGCTGCGGAGTTCAATGGAAATCCGGCCATCGAATTCGTCGATACCTTTCTTTATGGGTTCTGGGGCGAAGGGCACACATGGCCCTTCGTGAATACTCCTTTCCCTGATTACCAGACTGCGGAACGGACCTGGATCAAAATGATGGAAGTTCAACTTGAGCACTTCACAAAGACTCCGCTCATGACGAACACCCAGCCCGACTACAGTCGGGTCGGCAATTCTGAGATCCTCGATCGCACAATTCGCAGCAGCAACTGGATCCGAAGCGACACTATCTTTATTGAAAACGAACAGATCGAAGCTCTTAGTAACCGCCCACTATGGATTGCCGCAGCTCTCGAACAGGGGATTCCAGCGAAGGCTCCGGATATGAACGGTTCAGAGGAAGGGATATCGCCCACCGAAAACATGATCTCTCACGTGATTGACGTGGGCGCGAACTACTGGTCGCTTTGGAATTTTCACGCCATCAGCGCTCAGAATTTGCTGAGGTACTACCAGGCATTTCCTAAATCATTCGATCAGATCAATCGCCGCATTGGCTACCGTATAAGGCCGTCGATGATCTGGAGCTATGAAGACAGCGGCTATCTGGGACTCATCATCGCATTCGCCAACGATGGTATCGCCGGCGTTCCGGGAGTGCTGCGAGTGACGGTAGAGAACACAGATGGCAGAGTGCTGAAGAGCGGTTGCCTGGATGCCGGTTACCCCGCGCCTGGAAAGCTCCGGCAGGCGCAATTTGTGCTGCCACGGGGAACAAAGCTTACGGGCTTGAAACTCAAAGCAGAGATCGAGGTTAAAGGCATGCGTTACCCAGTGCGGTGGGCTTGTCGCCAGAAGCTAAGTGAGGATGGTTCACTCACTCTGCGTTCTAATCTTCAACACGGCGTATAACGGTAAACCATGAAAAAGGCGTTATCTTCAATCGTCATCTTCGCAATGTTGTTTGCGGCGGGCAAGTCCAGAGCGCGTGCCGATCAAACCGCGACGCATTCCGTGCCGTCGGCCTATATCGAGAGCTCCAGCCTTCGCATCGAGTTCGACAAAAACATGCGGAGCCGCGTCATTGCGCGATTCAACGGGAACGAAGTTCCAATCGGCGCATTCGCCACTTCCGAGACCGTCAAAGGCAACGATCGCGCCTGGTACAACTTCGCTTTGGCCTCGCAGACGCGCGAGCGCATCACCGACTCTTATGGTGCGGGGGAAAAACTCAGCCTTACCGGTATGTCCGATGGACTGAGGAAGGATGTCTCTATCATCATCTACGACGATTTCCCCAATCTCGCGGTCTTCGATGTCAGTTACACAAACATCGGAAAGTCCTCCTTGAAGATTGTCGAGTGGAGCAACAATCGGTATACGATCGACGCTCATCGCGTCTCTTCGCAGGCGCCTTTTTGGTCGTTCCAGAGCGGCTCTTACGAGCGCCGTCCGAACTGGTTAGTGCCACTGCACCCGGGGTTCTCTCAGCAAAACTATCTCGGCATGAACGCCAGTGACTACGGCGGCGGCACACCGATCATAGACGTGTGGCGTAAAGATGTGGGCATTGCGGTAGGCGACGTGGAATCCCGCCCCGTTTTGATTTCGCTGCCAGTTTCAATGCCCACTGCGCGTCATGCCCAGGTCAGCGTGAAGTATCTTCACAATCGGTCTATCGGCCCCAGCGAGAGCTTCCACACCTTTCGCACATTCGTTGCCGTGCACAAAGGAGACTACTTTGAGACTCTGCTTACGTATCGGCGGTTCATGTTGAAGCAGGGGTTTCAGATGGCCAAAGCCCCCGAAAGCGCCCACGGAGCAATCTGGTGCGCCTGGGGATACGGGCGCCACTTCAAGCCGCAACAAGTCTACGACACGTTGCCCACTGTGAAGAGAATGGGGTTTACGTGGGTCACGCTGGATGATGGCTGGCAAAACAACTACGGCGATTGGCAGCTTGATCGGGAGAAGTTTCCTCACGGCGACGCCGACATGAGGGCTATGGTGGATCGAATTCACCGCGAGGGATTCAAAGCGCAACTCTGGTGGTCGCCGCTCAGTGCGGTTCCGGAATCGAAGTTGCTGCACGATGAACCTGAGCTGGCATTGGAAAACCGCGACGGTTCGAGGCGAAAGATCTCATGGTGGAATTCCTACTATCTGTGTCCGGCCAACTCGCGGGTTGTGGAGTATCACAAAGAATTGGTGCGCAAGATACTTGTCGATTGGGGATTTGACGGTCTCAAACTCGATGGCCAGCACATGAACGGCGTTCCTGCCTGTTACAACCCCGCCCATCACCACAAGAGTCCTGAGGATTCAGTCGAAGCGTTGCCGGAATTCTTTCGTGAGATTTACGAAGCCGCACAAAAAGCCAAGCCCGGGGCGCTGGTGGAATTTTGCCCGTGCGGTACTGCTTATTCCTTCTTCACCATGCCGCATTTCAACATGTCGGTTGCTTCTGATCCGGAAAACTCGTTCCAGGTGCGCTCTAAGGGTAAGACGATTAAAGGTCTTATGGGTGACGATGTTCCTTACTTCGGTGATCACGTCGAGCTGAGCGACAATCACGACGATTTCGCTTCTACGTTGGGGATTGGAGGAGTCGTGGGCACGCAGTTCATACTCCCCTCTTTAGTCGAGAAACACGGTCAGTTCGACCTCACGCCTGATCGCGCAAAGCTCTTCAAAAAGTGGCTCAAGACCTGTTTCAGGAGAAGGGTCTCTCCCACGGTCAGTATCTGGGCACGCTCTACGATATTGGCTTTGATCTGCCCGAAGACCCCATGTCATCCGCAAAGACAAGAAGATGTACTATGCCTTCTTTGCTAGAAACTGGAAAGGCGACGTGGAGTTGCGCGGACTGGACGATCGCGCCATATCACGTCGTCGATTATGTGGACGGGAAAGAGCCACGGAGTCGTCCGCGGTCCCGTCGCGCACTTGTCCGCAGACTTTTCGAAGCATCTCTTGCTGGAAGCAACACCGCAATAAGCTTGGTCAACCTCGCTGCGGAGGGATGACCGGAAGTCATGTTCAACAACAGGGATCTGTGTCGATGAGAAACATCGAGGAGA
>CAVTCT010000007.1:0-472716 GCA_963733325.1 uncultured Acidobacteriaceae bacterium | reverse complement strand
GTGATGTTTATGTTATGCACTGGTTCGGTTCGGTCTTGCTAAAATATTGACAGGAAGGAACTTGGCCGCAGAGCCTTCACAGGAAAGGGCTTAGGGGTAGGGAACAGGAAATTGGGATTAGGAACCTGCCTTGTCTTGAGATTTGCGACACCACTCATTGTGCTCCGAGAGAAGGAAATAGCCTGCAAATGGGGAGCGGATTTTTTCGCTTTGGATTCAGGCGGTTGGAAGAAAACTCGGCGGGAGGGACTTGACCTCTGGGAGGACCAGGGCCGGAGGACCCGCTCATCGCGAGAAAGCCGCGATGAACGGGGCACAGCTTTCGGAAAAGGGGGCTCATCTTTCCGAATGGAGCAGCGCCGTTTTCGAAGATGCGGAGCGCGGTTTCTGGATCGGAGGTGGGCCGCCCGGCGGCGAACCCGCGAAAGTCTCATCCCCTCACGATACTCACGTAACGGTTCGGGGCGGATATTTGATGGGTACAATCGTGGAACTCTTCAGAGTTGCGCAACTCCTGGTTTGCCCGGCTCACGCCGCTTGCGTGCCGACAAGATGAAATTGTGTATGATTCGGCTTCGATTTACCCGGGCCAGACGAGTGACGAAAGGACCAGAAACCTATGGGGACGTTCACGCAGCCAGCCGACACCAAATCCGTTCAGAAGCCCGCTTCATCTCCCGCCGAGATGGCAACGCCCGGACCGGTAAACTCCGACAAAACGGGGCAAATCAATACTCCATGATCGGGAAGTCGATCGTGATCAAGGGCGAAATTGTGGCTTCCGATCCTGTTTACGTTTATGGGAGCGTGGAAGGCTTGATCACCGCGCCGGCGCACCGGGTGACCATCGGCAAAGAGGGCAGGGTGAAGGCCGATATCAGCTCGCGCGAGATCGTGATCATGGGCGACGTCTGCGGCAACCTCGAAGGCGGTGAACGCGTGGAGATCCGCAGCGACGGTTCCCTGATGGGAAATGTGGCGACGCGTCGCATCTACATCGAAGACGGAGCAGTCCTGAGCGGCGTCATCGATGTTCACAGGCCCAGCAAGAAAGAGAAGGCGGAAGTGCGCGGGGAGCAGGCCGTGGAGCCGGAAAGTTCGGAAGGCGAGCGCGGGAGCGTGGTGAGTTTTCCGGTGACGGAGATGGCCGAGGAGATTGCTTCGTAGGGAACTGATTCAGGCTGTTGAAATCCATCCCAACTCTCAGAGGCGAGACCTGGGGCACTCGGCTATGGCCATCTTTCCTCGTGTCATTCTACCGGTTGCTTTGAGTCAAAAATGGAAGGATAGAGTTCATTTACGAAGGCTGCGACACCAGATCGTGGCAAGTATCTGTCCACCAAAAACTGATCAATTGCGCTGCTCAAAAACGCTGTAGCTCCTGGTCAGGCTGGCTACAGAAGTGATTAGAAATCTCATAGCTTTTCCTGCGTCTCCGCCGACTTTCAAGCCGGCCTTTGCGCGTAGCCCTGCGACGCGGTCCCTTATTTCCTTTTCATCTGACTGTCCAGAACTTGCGAGCCAATCGCGGAATTCCCGGGCTTCTGAGGTATCCCTAACCTTTAGGAGTCTTTCGATATCTATTCTGCCATCCTCAGACTTAAAGCTCGGAACCCCTGCAATGTCGATAACTTGTTGGAACGCTATCTCTCTTTTATGGGAAGAGACAGCATCGGCAAGGGATTGTAATTTTGTTCGGAAAAGTGGGAGATCCTCGTCCGTGAAACCGGAGAGCGCTTTGTATGCTTCCATTTCCTTGATTGATTGAGATAAGCCCGCGACACAAAGCCTCAATGCAAAGGAAAAGGCGGACCTTCCGGTCCGCCCGCTGGTTCCGGATTGAAGCTGAAGGTTATGCCTTGGCCAGGGCGGGGGATGCGGTGCCTAGTTTCTCGGCCAGCATTTCGTGGGCGTGGGCGAAGAACTCTTCTTTTGCGATCTTGCCTGCGTCTACTTCGGCCAGCAGCGCCTTTTGGGCGATGTATTCCTTGTTGACGACGCCGGCTTTGGACTGCAGCATGCGCCAGGCCTTGCGGCGTTCTACGCAGAACATGACCAGCTGGCGGGAGAGGGCGCGGTACTCGATCTTTCCGTTCTCTTCGTACTTGATGTAGACGCCGAAGTCGGGAATGAAGGAGCGGTGCGCCGGGTCGAGGTAGCGGCGGTAGACCACATCCTGCTGCGTGATGCGCACCAGCATGTTGTCGAGGTGGAGGAGCTTCTCGGCCGCCTCGGGCTTGATCTTCTTGAGGTGGTTGCGGAAGCGGGCTTCCGTGGTGCACCAGTGAGCCACGGTGTAGCGCATGGTTTCGCCGGTGGACTTGAGCTTGGTCTCGTACCAGTCGAGTTCCTTGCTGGGGTTGCCCTTGACGTCGAGCGCTTCCTGGTAGGTTTCGCCGAGGCGCGGATTGAAGACGAACTCGGGAACGCCGCGCGAGTCGCGTACGCGCTGCGCCTGGAAGAGCGCCATGTCGTCGGCGACGCCGTGCTCGGGCTGGCAGGTGGTGAAGCACTGGAGGAACATCGTGCCGCGATATTCCAGACCGTCGAGAATGGCGCGGTAGAGTTTCGGCGCGTTGGCCATGGAGACCTGCGCGACGAAGGGCGATCCGTGTCCGGCGAGGAAGGTTTCGGCGACGGTCTTCTTCTCGGTGTTCTTGCCCTGCGTGGCGGAGCCGAAGACGTTCATGTCGTTGCCGCCCAGCATCGGGGTCGAGTCGGAGTTCTGTCCGCCGGTGTTGGAGTAGACCTGGGTGTCGAGCATGAGCGCCTTGATGTTGGGCCGGTTCTGCAGGATCACCTTGGACATGTTCTGGTAGCCGATGTCGCCCATGCCGCCGTCGCCGCCGACCACCCAGACCTTGGGCAGTTCGACGATTTCCTGGTCGGTCATCAGCGCGTCGGTGAAGTGGGTGAACTCGTAGAACTCGCGCGGCGTGATGCCCTTGCCCTCGCGGGTAAGGATGACGTCGGTGAGGCGCTCGGGGATGACGGAGCGGCGCGCGTGGTCGACGATGAAGCTTTCGCCCATGAGCCAGCCGATGGTGATGCCGTCCTGGAAGAGCGAGTTCATCCACGGATAGGGATGCGGGTTGTTCGGCGAGGTCGAACCGTAGACGGTGTTGCAACCGGTGTGCGCGGCCATGGCCATCACGCTCATGCCGTTGGCCAGGCGTCCGTCGATGGGCTGCAGGCTCTTGTGGTTGAAGGCTTCGGTGAGCAGGACTGCGGCGAGGGCTTCGACCATCTGCGCGTCGGTGATGGGGCCGTTGGCTTCTTCGTGCGCGGCGATGCGGGACTTGGTGTCTTCAGTCTGTTCGCCGCCGAGGCCGAGGATCAGGTGAGTGATGGCCAGGCGGAGGGTTGCGTACTCTTCGGGATTGGCTGGCCTTGAGCGCTTCGAGGCGGGCAACGCCGTTCTTCTCGAGATCGCCGGCCTTGGCAACGAGGCGATCAGCCTTGGTGTGGAAGACGGGGCGCATGTAAGCCTCGGTGACGGCCGCGATGGAGCGGAGCACGCTCTTCTCGCCGCAGCCCGCGCAGGCGCCGTCGCCGGAAACCAGCGCGTCGTAGTTGCGACGCACCATGAGCATGTTGCGCAGCGTGGCGGTCTTCGAGTCGGCCGGATTCGCGGCGTTGAAGAGGCCGAGGTACTTCTGCGAAGTGTCGGGCAGCAGGTTGAGGAAGGCGGTGCCGGTTTCGTGCTCGGCGTTGACTTCGGTGGTTTCCTGCACCATCTTGAGCGCCATGTGATCGCCGCAGGCCGTGACGCAGGCCGCGCAGCCCTTGCAGAGATCGCTGACGAAGATGGAGAAGATGCCGCCGGTGCCGGGGGCCTTGCGCTCGGGCGAGGAGAAGATGGCGTTGACCTTCTGATAGGCCATCGGCACCTTGTCGATGATCGAGTAGAACTGCGCCTTGGCTTCGGTGGAGAAGCCGTCGACGGACTCGGTGACTTCGCGGATGATCTTCGGCAGCGGCGTGCCGGTCTTCATTTCGGCGACCATGCGCTGGCGGGTCTGCTTCTCGATTTCGGGAAGCTTCGCCATCATCTTGGTGCGCTCGCCGGCGTCGCCGACGTAGCGGGAGACGGCCATGGTGAGCACGGTGCCCAGATCCTGCGAGGTGTTGGGCAGCGCAGTGTCGGGGCAGACCGAGATGCACTCCATGCACTGGGTGCAGTTCTCGGGGATGTAGAGCGGGGTTTCGCGGCGGGCTACGTACTTGGAGGCCGTGTCGCCTGTGGCCGCGGCGATGACGCCCATGGCTGCGAGCGGTGTTGCGGGCTGGTCGTATCCGAAGCTGGCGCGGAACTCGGCGTCGAAGGCGTTGATGCTGGCGATCGGCGGGCGCGCGTCCTGTCCGGCGGGAGGAAGTGTGGAACGGCAGCCGCCGGTGGTGCAGCTATCGCCGCTCGACGGTGGCCATTTCGAGGATGGGCAGCAGCGGCTGCTCCGCGCAGCGAGGACTTGTCGGCGGCGGTGATTTCGCCGATCGTGATTTCCTTGCACGCGCTCGAAGCCCTGGGTCATGACTTCCATGTTGGAGTTGACGACGGCTTCGCCGAGCTTGCCGAACTTCTTGACGTACTGCTTCATGACGACGTCGCGATACTGCTCCTGCGTGATGCCGAATTCCTGCAGCATGGGGCTGACGGCGAAGAAGGCGCCGAGGAAGGCGTTGCCCTGCATGCGGAGCTGAAGATCGGCGCGGTCGGTGGCCTTGCGGGCGATTTCGAAGCCGGGCAGCGTGTAGACGCGAATGTTCTTCTCGATGATCTGCTTGCGCGCCCAGAGGGGAAGGTTCTCCCACGCGCGCTCGCCTTCGGCGTCGGACTCCCAGATGAGGGCGCCGCCGGGCTGGATGCCGTCGAGAGGATTGCATGTGGGTGAAGGCCTTGGGATCGCAGCAGAGCACGACGGTGACGTGGCGCAGATCGCAGTTGACGCGAATGCGGTCTTTGGCGGCGACCATGAAGTAGCTGGTGGGCGCGCCCTTCTTTTCCGAACCGTACTTGGGGTTGGCGCTGACGTGGATGACTTCCTTGGGATTGCCCTTGTCGTCGACCAGGCCGTCGCGCTCGTAGAGCAGGTCGTTGAAGTCGCCGAGGATGGCGCCGAGGTTTTTGCCGGTGGTGATGGCGCCCCATCCGCCGATGGAGTGGAAGCGGACGGCGACCGCGCCTTCGGGAAGCAGGGAAGGCATTTCATCGCCGATGACCGCGTAGGGATGGTCGATGCCGAGGACGAAGAAGCTGACGCCGTCGGCTGCAGTCTTGCCGTCTTTGCGGGCGCGGCCGGCGGTGGCGTATTCGTATGCGCCGATGATGTGCTCGGGGCGGAAGTCGCGCGAACCGAGGCCGTAGCTGCCGGAGTAGATGTGCGGCACTTCGTCCATCGTCATCGCGGGCAGACCTTCCGAGGCGCCGTGTCCTGCGGTTTGGATCGCTTTCGAGAGCGCGGTGCGGATGTCGCGGCCGAGCGGGTTGTCGCCGCTGAGCGCTTCGTCGGTCCGCTCGAGGATGATGACGTTCTTCTTGCCCTTGAGCGCGGCAACGATGGCCGCTTCGGGGAAGGGGCGGATGACGTTGACGTGGATGGAGCCGACCTTGACGCCCTTGGTCTCGCGGAGGTAGTCGACGGCGGCTTCGATGTTTTCTGCGGCGGATCCGAGGGAGACGAATACGGTGTCGGTGTCGTCGCACTTGTACTGCGAGATCAGGCCGTAGTAGCGGCCGGTGAGCTTGCCGAAGTCTTCGTAGGCGTCTTCAAGGAACTGCAGAATCGGCTCGGCGAAGTTGTTTCGCCGCGCGATGATGCCGTTCATGTAGTGTTCCTGGTTCTGGACGGGGCCAAGGAGGACGGGGTTGGTGAGGTCCATCATCTTGGGGACGCGGCGGCGGGTGGGTCCGAAGAGAACGCGCTGGGCTTCGGTCGGGCACTCGATGATGTCTTCGGGCGCGCCGAGGTATTCGCGGATCAGCTCCGATTCGTGCTTATAGAAGGTGCGCTCAAGGTGGCTGGTGAGGAAGCCATCCATGATGTTCATGCCGGGCGTGAGCGAGAGCTCGGTGACGCGGCGGAGGATGAGCGCCTGGTCGGCGGCCTGCTGCGCGTCCTTGCCGAAGACCATGATCCAGCCGGTGTCGAGGGCGCCGTAGATGTCGTCGTGTCCGCAGTGGACGTTGAGGGCGTGCTTGGTGAGCGCGCGGGCGCCGACTTCGAGCACCATGGTCGAGCCCTTGCCGGGAGCGTGGTAGTACTGCTCCACGCCGTAGACAACGCCCTGGCCGGAGGTGAAGTTGACCACGCGCTTGCCGCAGACGGAGTGGGCGATGGCGCCGCCCTGGGCCGCGTGCTCGCCTTCGGTCTCGATGGCGATGGTGTTGTGGCCGAAGACGTTCAGGTTGCCCTCAGCGTAGGCCTGCTGGAAGAGCTCGCCGCCCTCGGTGGAAGGCGTAATGGGATAGAAAACGCCGGCATCGGCGATGCGGGTCTCGGTGTGGTACGAGACGAGCTGGTTTCCGTTGGCTGTAACTCGAATGCCGGGATAGCGAGCGGCTTCCGTCATAGTGTCCCCTCCGTGCGTTCTGATGCTGCGCTTCACTGCTCCGCGCGGTGTGGGGCCAGTCGCAAACGCTTTCGGGGTGAGCCCATCGAAAGGCCGCAACGGTCCCGCAACCTGCGGTTGATCCGTACCCAGGCTTGGCTGCGCTTGAAGTCAGCGGCTGCAAGTGCCTGGTTTTATTGGTTCTGTTGACCGCGATCAGCTGCGGCTCCGATCCAATTCCCTTGATTAAGTTCAATTGCCAGAACGGTATTGCGCGAGTAACCCAAGGGGGAGCTGCCCGTGAAAACGGCCTATATATCAGTATGCACCCGCGATGCGAGACGGTGTATCAGCGTGTACCAGTGCGTGGGATTCGGCCGGCAGGGTGCAAAGGCGGTTTCGGAGCCGATCTTCGCGGTGGCTCTATACTTGGACCGGTTCCAGGAACCAGGTTGAAATGATCGATTGAACGAGGGTGTTGCTTTGTCCGCTGTCCTTTATGCCAGTTATCCCAGCCTTGCCGGTCGCGCCGTCCTCGTGACGGGCGGAGCCACCGGGATCGGCGCGTCGATTGTGGCTGATTTTGCGCGGCAGGGGGCGCGGGTGGCGTTCCTCGATATCCAGGATGAGGCGGCCCGGCAACTGATCGATTCGCTGAGGGCCGAGGGTCGATTCGCCTGCCCTTGTACTTTCACTGCGACCTGACCGATATTGCCGCGCTGCAGATCGGCACGTCAAGGAAGCGATCGCTGCGCTCGGCGCCGTCGATGTGCTGGTGAACAATGCGGCCAACGATCAGCGGCACAAGATTGACGAGGTCACGCCGGAATACTGGGACGCTTCGATGGCGGTGAATCTGCGGCCGCATTTCTTCATGATACAGGCAGTGCTGCCGGCGATGAAGGCGGCGGGGCGGGGCAGCATCATCAATATGTCGTCGATTGCGTGGATGATTCCGTCGACGGGCGTGCCGGTGTACATCGCGGCGAAGGCGGCGATCGTGGGGCTGACGCGGACACTGGCGCACGAACTTGGGCCGGCTGGGCATTCGCGTGAATGCGGTGCTGCCGGGCGCGATTGCGACGGAGAAGCAGAAGCGGCTGGTCTATACGCCGGAGTACAAGGCGGAGATCATGGCGAGCGCAGGCGCTGAAGCGGGACATTCTGCCGGAGGATGTGGCGCGGCTGGTGCTGTTTCTGGCGGCTGATGATTCGAGCGCGATCACGAATCAGAGCTACGTGATTGATGGCGGGTGGGTGTGACCACCCACTGACGAAGACCTGTCAGTGAGGACCGCGGTGTGAGAAGCAGGGAATAAGGAACAGGGAGTAGGGAGCAGGGAACAGAGAGAAGGCGACCCGGCGCCATGCCTTAAGATTTCACGGGGAGCCAATCGCCATGTTTTCTGCCACTCTGTTTGCCCGTCGACTTTTTGTGTCCAGCGTTGCCGTTCTTGCCTTTGCTTCCGCCGCTACACTCCTGACCACTCGCGCTCAAGCGCAGACAGCGGTCGAAGCCGCTAAGGTCGCGGCAGAAATAGACCGAGTTGCGTCCAATCTGCCGCCCGAGTCGCGCAATGTGATCACGCGCCTTACGATGCTGCACGAACTTCCCGGCGGCGCTTGGAAGATGCACGGCGGCGACCTGGCGCACGGCGAGGACGTGAACCTCGACGAGTCCGGCTGGCAGACTTTTGCCGTGCCCGGCAAAGCGCCGAACGATGCGGTGTGGTTCCGCCAGACCTACACCGTTCCCGACACGCTCAGCGGATACGACCTGACCGGCGCGCGCATCTGGTTCCAGTTTCACGCCGAGGCCAACGGCCCCATGCCCGAGATTCTCTACTTCAACGGCCGGCGCGTGGCGCTGGGCGACGATCTTGAGCCCGTAGTTCTCTTTGACAACGCCAAGCCCGGCGACAAAGTCACGGTGGCCGTCAAGCTGCTGCACACGGTCGACACCAAGTCCATCCGCGGCGCCACGCTGAGGATCGATTTTCCTGAAAACCGGCCCAACCCTGAGGACCTGCGCATGGAATTCCTCTCCGCTGCGCTGCTGGTTCCCTCGCTTGCGCCCAACGCGGGAACTGGCGCAGCATGGGCAACGCTGAATGGCGCAATCGCTGCTGTGGACCTGAAAGCCCTCGATGCACACGATCAGGCGGCATTCGACGCGAGCCTGAAGGCGGCGCACAGCAAGCTCGAAGCGCTGCTGCCGCTGATGCAGACGGCGACCTGGCACCTGACCGGCAACTCGCACATCGATGCGGCGTGGCTGTGGCCGTGGACCGAAACCGTCGACGTGGTGAAGCGCACGTTCGGCACGGCGCTGCAGCTGATGTACGAATATCCGCAGTACACCTACACGCAGTCGGCCGCGGCCTACAACGAGTGGATGGCGCAGAAGTATCCCGACATGAACGCCGAAATCACGCAGCGCATCAAGGAAGGCCGCTGGGAGATCGTCGGCGGCATGTGGGTCGAGCCCGACCTGAACATGCCCGACGGCGAATCGCTGGTGCGGCAACTGCTGGTGGGCAAGCGCTGGTACAAGCAGGCCTATGGCGTCGATGTGCGCATCGGCTGGAATCCGGATTCGTTTGGCTACACGTGGCAGCTTCCGCAGATCTACAAGAAGAGCGGCGTCGATTATTTCGTGACGCAGAAGATGACCTGGAACGACACGAATCAGCTGCCGTTCAAGCTCTTCTGGTGGGAGTCGCCGGATGGGTCGAAGGTGCTGGCGTATTTTCCGCACGACTATGCGAATAACAATCTGAACCCGATGCGGCTGTCCGCCGACCTGGTGCAGGCGCGGCAGCGAGCAACCGGCATGACCGACATGATGGATCTCTACGGCATTGGCGATCACGGCGGCGGACCGACGCGCGCCATTCTCGACCAGGGCTTCCACTGGGCCACGCCGTCGCAGCCGCCGAAAGTGATGCCGAAGATGCAGTTCGGCATCGCGCAGACCTACTTCTCAGACGTCGAGAAGCAGATTGCGCCGGACAGCCCGGAGTGGAACTACCAGTCCATTGCGAAGGGATATACGCCGCCGCCCGCCGTCGCAGGCAAAGTCTCCATTCCCACGTGGAAGAGCGAGCTCTACTTCGAATATCACCGCGGCGTGATGACGACGCAGGCCAACCACAAGCGCAACATGCGCGAGAGCGTCGATCGAAACGCTGAACGCGGAGAAGTGGGCATCGCTCGCATGGCTCGACGGGCAGAAATATCCGGCCGCCGAACTGACTGAAGATTGGAAGAAGGTGCTGTTCAACCAGTTCCACGATCTGGCGGCGGGCTCCGGCATCGGCATCATCTATAAGGACGCGCAGAAAGACTACGACGTGGTGCGCTGGTCGACGAATGAGATTTCGACCGGAGCGCTGGAGACGGTGGACGAAAGGATCAAACACGGATGGCGACGGAATTCCGGTCGTGGTCTACAACCCGCTTGGCTGGGAACGCTCGGGCGAAGTGACTGTCAAGTTCAGTTTCCCTGTTACACGGCGGAATACGACGTCTGGGAGGCGTACGGGCAAGCTCGAGATCGGAGGCCGTGATCACCGGAGTCAAGCAAGACAAGAGCACCGGACTGGCAGAACTTACGATTCATGTGCCAAGAGTCCCGGCTCTGGGCTACAAGGTTGTGCGTCTCACGAGCAGTCCTCCAGGAGCGCGGTCCGGCAGCAGTTAGCAAGCCAATCGAGACCGCGCAGCATACATCGATCGGAGAACGAACATGCTGCGCGTGACGGTCGACAAGACGACCGGTTGCATCACGCAGCCTGTCGAAATCGAACGAATGTTCGAGTACGCTCGCTTCGAATGCGTGCGGCAACCAGCTTCAATTCTTCAAAGACACGCCGAAGGACTACGACGCGTGGAACATCGATCCCGGCACGCTCGACGTAGCGCCCGCTGACGATCGAACAGGCCGACTCGGTGGAGGCTGGTAAAGCCAGCAGCTCACGGAGCTGTCAATTCAGCATGGCCATTCGCATCACGCGGCACTGGCAGAATTCGAAGTTCGTGCAGACGATCAGCCTTCCGCAGGACGCCGACACTGTCGACGTCGACAACGACATCGACTGGCACGAATCGCACGTTCTGCTGAAAGCGGCATTTCCGCTGGCGGCCTCGGGCCCGTTTGCCACTTACGAAATTCCCTATGGCACCATCGACCGGCCCACTACGCGCAACAACTCGTGGGAGAAGGCGCAGTTCGAAGTTCCGGCGCAGCACTGGGCCGATCTTGGCGATGGCAAGCACGGCCTCAGCCTGATCAACGACTCGAAGTTCGGCTACGACGCCGTCGGCAACCTGCTGCGGCTGACGCTGCTGCGCTCGCCGAAATGGCCCGATCCCGAGGCCGACATGGGGCATCATCATTTCCACTACGCGCTCTATCCGCATGCGGGAACGTGGAAGGACGCGATGACCGTTCGTCACGGCTTTGAATACAACTACCCGCTGACGGCGGTGGTCACCACGGCTCATGCCGGCACGCTGCCGGCTGAGCATTCGTTTGCTTCGGTCACGCCGGAGAACGTGGTGCTGACGGCGGTGAAGAAGGCTGAAGACGCGAAGGGCTGATCTTCCGCGTGTACGAGTGGGCGGGGAAGGAATCGACCGTCGAGTTCCACGTGCCGCCGGGTGCGACCAGCGCGACCGTGACCAACATGATGGAGACGCCGGAGGGTAGCCCGCTTGACTGTTACCGGCGATGTGGTGAAGGCGCCGATTCATCCGTACGAGATTCTGACCATGCGGGTGGATTATCCGAACGGCGGACCGAAGGAGTAGTCGATGGGCCTGCTTTATCGTCGCGTATGAGGGCACAATTGCCGGGTGCCCCATCCTTGCTGCAGCAAGGGTGGGAAAGCAACGAGCCCTTGGCAGAGTGGCAATGTTTTTGCAGCGAGCTATTTCGCTGCGACTTTGGTTAGGTCGGCGTTCTGGTCGATCTGGCTCAGGCGGTACATCAGCAGGGCATCGCGCTTGGTGTTGATGGGCTGGGTCGACAAGTCGATGGTTTCGCCGGGGGCGTGCGCGCCTTCGCCGGTGGCGCCGACGCCGGCAAGGCCGGGAATAATATCGGCGACAAATGAGATGTCTCCAGCTCCGCGTTTCATCGGGTCGAGCTCGGGCATGGGTTTGAAGCCGAGGCTGGCGTTAGCTCGGTTGAGAATTGCGAGCAGCGCGCGGCTCTGCGCAGTGGGCGCCATGGCCGGATAGCCTTCGCCGAAGGTGATCGTCGCCGTGGTCTTGGGCAGATGCTGCGCGACGATGGCCTGCATCTTCTTCTCCACGCGCGCGGTCTGCTGGTTGGAGATGGTGCGGATGTCGCCGCTTGCGTACGCCACGGGGGCGACGACGTTGTCCTTGCCCGTCGCCGTGCCGTTGTTGCCGGCTTCGTCGACGTGGACGCTGGTTCCACCGACAATCATGCCCACGTTATAGGTGAGGTCTTCTTCCGGCATTTGCATGCGGAACGCATCGAGAATCCGCGTGAGCTCATAGATGGCGCCGAATCCCATCCGCACGGAAAAAATGCCGGAGGAGTGGCCTGTTTCGCCCGTGGTATTGATGTGCCAGGTGATGGAACTGCGCCGGCTGACACTGCCGTAGAAAACGCCCTCCATCCGCGGCGTGCCCTCAAACTCAAGCGCGACGTCGCTGTGTTTTGCGGCCGCAATCATGTCGCGGCGGGAGATGCTGGCCGGCTCGCCGTGCGCTTCTTCATCGCCGCTGAGCACGATCGTGATCTCCGTCTGCTTCAGAACGCCCGCTGCCTGCATGGCTTTCAGCGCGAAGAGCATGTCGACGAGACCGCCCTTCATGTCGTTAACGCCGGGGCCGGTTCCGATGTTGCCTTGTACGCTGTAGCTCTGAAAGGGGCTGGACTTTTCAAACACCGTGTCCATGTGGCCGATCAAAAGTATGCGCTTGCCGCACTTGCCCGGTTCAGGGCAGGGATGCTCGGCGACCAGCACGCCGGCCCGCTGCACCTGCTCCATCGGAATCCACTGCACCTTGAAGCCGAGATCGCTGAGCTGTGATTGCATGATCTCGGCAACGGCATGTACGCCCTCAAGGTTGTGGGTTCCGCTGTTGATGTTGACGAGTTTCTCGAGCATGTCATTGGAGGCCTGCTCGTTTGCGTCGATGTAGGCCACCAATGGCTTTCTCTTGGGACGAAAGCGATGGTAGATTTTGCGCAACCGAGAACGAGGCTGAACGAAGCAGCCAATACGGGGAAGATGACCTGCTGAATTCTCATTTCCCGGGAGCATATCAGCCCGCACCCGCTCTGGTGAAAAGCAGCGGGCTAAGCGGCGCGCGAGTCAGATACTTTCGGGGATGAACAACGGGCCGGACGTGTATTGGATATGTACTGGATATGTGAGTGAAGAACCCGGCGGCCAACACAGCTCCGGCGGAGCGGGGAAGCACGCCACGATACACGTTCGCCTGCTTTGAATTCAGATTGCTCTTCGCAAGGAACTAGTCGCCAGTTCAGCTCTTTTTCGAGGTCACTGCGGAGAAGCTTGATACCAATTGGCCCACCCGCATGCTGCCACAGTTTGGACACTTGACCTCGGCCTTGTCGATGTCCGAGATGTGGTGTTGCTGGGTGAATTCCTTGTCGCAGTCCTGGCAGTGGTAGGCGTATTGAGACATGATTCAACTCCGAGCCAACATGATAGCGCCGAGGTTTGTGGACGGACGATAAATTGATGTCGCGGGCGACGAATTGTCAGCAGTATCCTGCTTCGAGCGCTTGCTTCCAGTTACTCGTGAAGGATAACGAGCGCAGTATCACGCAATTACCCCAGTGCGGAGCTTGAATCATCGCAAACCCAAGGGGTTCACGCGCGACCTCTGGCATTATTCACGCCGCCATTGACATGGCAAGATAGAAAGCACTAGCCTTCTTATAGTTAGCAAGATTCGCAGACCCCTCGCGAAACTATGGCGAAATTCTCTCCAACCCGCGTCATCTGCTGTTGTCGGCATTGCAGCACGCGGGGCTGTGTCTGAGAGAACTGAACTAGTTTAGGCGTTTCTCATGACCCACCCGCATCGACTCGCGGGTGGGTTTTGATTTTCTGGCCGACTCGAACCGCTAACAAAACTTTCCCTGGAGGAACCTGTAAATGTCTCTTCGCATTAATGACGTAGCTCCCGATTTTGTAGCCGAAACGACCCAAGGCACTATTCGATTCCACGAGTGGATCGGTGACGGCTGGGCCGTGCTCTTCTCACACCCCAAAGACTTCACCCCGGTCTGCACCACCGAGTTGGGCGCAGTGGCTGCCCTGGAAAAGCAATTTGAACTACGGGGCGCCAAGGTGATCGGCCTCAGCGTTGATCCGGTTGCAAATCACAGCAAGTGGACGTCGGATATCAAGGATGTTGGCGGACACGACGTGAACTACCCGCTGATCGGCGACCCGGATCTGAAGATCGCGAAGCTGTATGACATGCTCGCGGCAGACGCCGGTGACTCGTGTGAAGGCAGAACGCCTGCGCAGAATGCACCCGTGCGTACCGTTTTCGTCATCGGGCCGGATAAGCGCATCAAGCTCACGCTTGTCTTATCCCATGACTACGGGGCGGAACTTCGACGAGATCATTCGTGTTCTCGATTCGATTCAGCTCACCGCAAAGCATCCCGTGTCAACGCCCGCGAACTGGCAGCAGGGCCAGGACGTGATCATCACGGGCTCGGTTTCGAACGAACAGGCTGACAAACAGTTTCCCGGCTACAAGACGGTCAAGCCGTATCTTCGCACTGTTGCCCAGCCGCAGTAGAGATGGTCTTCAGGATGATCCCAATCGTTGTGCCGGAGTAGATGTCGTGCCACAAAATGCCTCGATCGCAAAGTCGAAATGGCTGAGCCAGGTCGAACCGCGCTACGGCTCAGCGCTGCTGGATCGCATCGGCAACACGCCGCTGATTCGGCTGGACGGCGTTGTGCGTGGACTGCCTGGCGTGACCTTGCTCGCGAAGGCAGAGTGGGTGAATCCGGGCGGCAGCGTCAAAGACCGGGCCGCGGCTGCGATGGTGCGCAAAGCGCTGGCGAATGGCTCGCTCCGCGACGGCAGGATTCTGCTGGATGCGACGAGCGGCAACACCGGGATCGCCTTCGCAATGCTCGGAGCCGCCCTCGGGTTTCCGGTCGTGCTGGCAATGCCGTCGAACGTGTCGCCAGAGCGCAAGCGGATTCTGAAAGCCTTCGGCGCAAAGGTGGAGTGGACAGATCCGGATCAAGGCTCCGATGGAGCCATTCGCCGCGCGCGGGAGATGGCCGCAAGCGATCCGGAACGTTATTGCTACATGGACCAGTATTCGAATCCCGAGAACTGGAGAGCCCATTACGACACGACAGCGCCGGAGATCTGGCGCCAGACCGGAGGATCCGTCACGCACTTCGTGGCGGGCCTCGGCACCGGCGGCACGTTTGTTGGAACAACCCGGCGGCTGAAGGAACTGAATCCTGCCATTCAGGCCGTCAGCATGCAGCCCGATTCGCCCTTTCATGGCCTGGAGGGGTTAAAACACATGGCCACGGCGCTCGTTCCGGCCATCTACGACCCTGGCTTGGCGGATCGCAACATTGAGATCGAAACGGAAGCGGCTTATGCGATGGTGAAGCGGCTTGCGCGTGAAGCCGGGCTGCTTGTGGGCGTTTCTGCAGGGGCCGCAGTCGTGGCGTGTGAGCAGATCGCCAGAGAAGAGGCCGCGGCTGGCCGGCGGGCGTCCATCGTAACTGTGTTGCCGGACTCAGCAGAGAAATACCTGAGCGAGCGCTTCTGGGAGGAGGCATGAGCTCGTTGATCGTCACGCAGGCTGTCTACGATGCGTTGCGTGCTCACGGCGAAGAGACTTATCCGCATGAGTGTTGCGGAGCGCTGCTGGGGCGGCCCAACGCGAAGGGCTGGAGCGTCTCGGAGGCGATCCGGGCAGGCAACACGCGCACGGATTCGGCGCACAACCGATACCATATTGCTCCCATTGAACTGGTTCGAATCCAGCGGAGCGCGAGAGACAAGGGACTGGAGATTGCCGGCTTCTATCACTCGCATCCCGATCATCCCGCGCAGTGGTCCGAAACCGACTTCGCTGAAGCGCACTGGCTGGGTGTTCTTACGTGATCACGTCCGTGGCGCAGGGGAAGGCGACGGTGACCAATTCTTTCCTCCTTGCCGGTGGGAATGAAGAGGACAAGCGGTTTGAAGACCAGGCTGATTGAAATTGAACAATAGCCTGCGCGAAGTCTTCGCGAATTTCGAGGAAGGGCAGAAGAGAAAACCTTAAAAGGACCGAATCGAATGACGATTTTTATTCCGACGCCGCTGCGAACGTACGCGGAAGGCAAAGACGCAATTGAAATCACTGCCGGGACGATCTCCGACGCTCTCGATGTGCTCACACAGACATATCCTGAGCTGCGGAAGCATCTGTTTACCGGCGAAGGCAAGCTGCGGGCATTTGTAAATCTCTATCTGAACGACGAAGACGTGCGGTATCTGCCTGAAAAAGAGCATTCGGAAGTATCCGCCAAGGACTCGCTCTCGATTATTCCTTCGATCGCGGGTGGCACCCCGCCGATGTAGTGAAAGGAAGCCGAGTGATGATCGGAAGTTACTGTTCTGCGTAAACGCACACTTCATCGACTTCATTGAACGCAAAAAGGCCGTCCCAAGCGGGACGGCCTTTCTGGTGAGAGAACCAAGGTTGAGTACTACCCCTCAGGAAATTCGATCAGTCTCCGGCGACGGGCTCGGTTTCCTTGTGGCGGTTGATGGGTGAAGCGGCGTTGTTTGAAGCGGGCCGGATGGAGTCGAGGCTTACGAGGCCTTCGACCGGCTTTTCGCCGAGCACGTGCTCGCGATAGAGCTTGGCCATCTTCGCGTTCTCCGCGTCGGACTTGATTTTGGTATCGCGGGCGCGAATGCTTTCTTCGCGGGCGTTCTTGGCGATGCCGAGTTCGTCGAGCGTGTGGTTGGCTTCGGAGTTCACGTGCTCCATGTTGAGCTTGAGCTCGTGGCCCACGTAGGTCATGCCCACCTTCTTGCCACCGGCGAAGATTTCGTGACGGCCGTGCTCCTCGTACCACTTGGTCAGCGTAGCCGTCATGTGCATCTTCTCGATGATGTTGCGCCAGCCCACGCCGGTGTTGTACGCGCAGAAGCTGATTTCGCCTTCCTGCGTGGCGTAGGGAATGATGCACTGCTCGGTGCGGCGGAAGTCGTAGTTGAACAGATCCTGGAACCACATGCCGGCGATGAAGAGGAAGTTCCAGCGATCGGAGCGGCGCTTCTCGATGTCCTTCATGGTGCGGTCGCCCTTGACGCTGCCGTAATCCTTGCCGGTGGCGTTGAAGGTCTTGTCCATCTTCTTCAGCATGTCGGTGATCTTGAAATGGGTGGGCGCCTGGAACGGATCGTAGTTGCGCAGCAGCGCGAGTCCGAATCCGATGACCGAGAGCCACTTGCCGCGGGCCGCGTCGTTGACCTTGGCGAGATCCTTGGCAACCTGGTCCATGTGAAGGAAGGCGGTGACGGGCGCCGCTTCCTTGGTTTCCTTGTCGATCATCAGCGCCATGCCGATGCCGCAGTTGGGGTGGCATCCGCAGGAGAGCTGACCCCACTCTGCTGTCGGCCCGTGCACGAGATCGGCCCAGTCAGAGAAGGTGGACATGAAGCTGATCGGGAACCAGTCGCGCTCGGGAACGCCGAGGCCAACCTGATTCTTGACGTCGTGGGCCATGTGCGAGAGGGTGTAGCGCTGTGCGACGCGGCGCTCTTCGCTGATGTCCTCGTCGCGGCCGGTGAAGCTGAACGGGCTGGAAGCTGAGGAAGCTGATCTTCTTCGGGATTGTCGAGCGCGAACTCGATGATGCGGCCAACCTGCTCGTTGTTGATGCCGTTGATGATGGTCGTCACGGGGACGATATCGACGCCGGCTTCGTGCAGATTGTTGATGGCCTGCAGCTTTACGTCGAAGAGGTTGCCGACCTTGCGGTGCGAGTTGGCAGCGTTGCCGATGCCGTCGAACTGAAGGTAGACGTAGCGGAGACCGGCTTCGGCAGCGGCGCGGCAGAGCTCCTTGCTCTTCGCGAATTCAATGCCGTTCGAAGCAGCCTGCACCGAGTTGTAGCCAACCTTGCGCGAGTAGGCGACAGCGTCAAGGAAGTAGGGCGACAACGTGGGCTCGCCACCAGAGAACTGAACGCTCATCTGCCGCTTGGGCTTCATGGTGATGGCGTTGTCGAGCATGGTCTTGATTTCGTCCCACGTAAGCTCGTGGACGAAGCCGACCTGGTTGGCGTCCATGAAGCACGGATCGCACATCATGTTGCAGCGGTTGGTCAGGTCGATGGTGAGCACCGAGCCGCGGCCGTGAGTCACGGTCGAGGTGCCGTGGTTGTGGAGCTTCTCGTCGCCCTTGCCGTGGGCGCGGATATCGCGGCCGGGGAAGCTCTCTTCAAGATGCTTGAAGAAGGCGGGATCGATCGACATCACGTCTTCGAAGTGGCCGTGCTTGGGGCAGTCCTTCACCATCAGGATCTTGCCGTCGCGCTCGATGATCTGCGCCTTGATCTCGCCGACCTTCTCATTGAGCAGGACTTCGTGGGGCAGCTTGCCGTCGAGAATCTGCTTGCGGATCTCGGGAACGCACTTGGGACAGAGCGAGTCTGTGGTGCGCGGCCAGCCCAGCGGCGGCTTCTCTTTCTGGTAGCTCTTCAGGAGGGGTTTTTCGCTCCATTTCGGGGTAAACGACGGGTTGGGGCTGATGCGGTTGAACCGCTCATAGACCACCCACGCGCCCTTGGCCGCGTATACGGCGGCTTTTTCGGCGTACTTCATCGCTTTTGACATATTGGTGCGATCTCCTTAAGAAAGAATGCGCTGGCACTTCGGTGAGGTCCGGCCATGGTGACCGCCGGAACCTGAAAACTCAGTACAAGAGTAATAAGAGGGGCCGGTCAATCCAACGGGGGTGCAGCGAATGGGGAAATGGGCGGGTGAATGGTGATTCAGGGGGCGGTCCGAATGGGGTTGGTTATCCAGACCCGGGGGACCCGTCAAAGGCCTGCGTCTGCAATGGCTTACACAGCTTGATTCCCCTTCTAGGGACTGCCCTCTGGCTCCGTGCGGGCGACCTGGTTGATGATCTGCTGCACCAGGACGACGCGGACGTGGATGCGCCTGGCGAGGTCGGGCAGGAATTCGGTGATGAAGTTGTCGGTGGGGGCCAGCGCCCAGCCGAGGGCGACGCGGGCTGGCCGTCGAGGGCAGATTGGTCTCTCTCGCCGGGAACGTAGAGATTGGCGATCTCCGCGTCGATGGGAAAGCCGAGGATGTTGGCGTAGTTGGGCATGCCCTTGCCGTTGTCGCCCTGCGTCCAGCCCACCTGGACAATGGCGTGCAGTATGCGGCGCTTGATCGTGGCGTGGGGCATGCGGTGGTAGTGCGGATCCTGGTGGACGATCGAGGGAATGAGGAAGGTGCCGAAGAACTCGCCCGTCATGTCTTCGCTGTAGCTGACGCCGACCAATTGGGCGAAGCCGTGCATGCCCGGTCCATAGACCGAATGTGAGTTGTATCCGATGGTGATGGCCGCGTTGCCCAGGATGGTGACGGCGTTGAACGGATCAAGAACGTTCCTGGCGGCGAGCCGGGCTTTTTCTTTCGGGGTCAGCGGCTTGACCTCCGGCCCGTTCATGAATCGCTGGTAGAAATTGATGAGCGGCATGGGCGGGCAGGGTGGCAACTCTTAGGGCTGGATCGGGGATTGGATCGGTTCATTCGGCTTTGCACTGGCTGCTGGTTGTGTCGGAACTTCCGCAGCCGGAAATCCGGCCAGCGCGGCGATAAAGGCGGATCCGGTTTCAGTCAACGCAATACCGGCTGATTCGCTCATGGGAATCACCCGGCAAGGCCCGCTCTTCGAATTCTCATGCTTGATGATCGGGAGCGGCGCGTCGGGCAGGGGAGTCGCGGGGCTCATTGGGGGCGTCTGGCCGTAAACCGTATCCCTCACCGAGACGAAGAGCAGACGAGAAGACGAGGAGTTGTAAGAAGCCGGAAACGGATGGCTACCGGCGCTTAGGCAAGAGCGATCTCGCCGGCGTCGATATTGATGCTTCTCGTCGTGCCGCAATGAGCTGGCCCTCGCCGGATGGAACTTTTCCCGTGCCGATTCGTAAACCACTGAGACCCAATCGGCTCAAAAGGCCGTCTTTCTCTGAAGGATATTGATCGTCCTGCCATGCCCGATCGTCTAACTATGTCGGACGCAAAATATTCAGGAAAAGTAACTTTTGCGCATTGAAAAGCGTTGCCGTTTGGAGTTGGAGCGTGCTTTTCGCCTGTTGTTTTATCAGGCACGGCATACGCCGAGAGCGCCGTCCACGGCATTGACGCAAGTATTCGCTGCATCGAGACTAGAAAGCGAGGTTTGCTGAAATGAGCTCTTATCCTCCACCTCCGCCTGGACCGGGCGTGGGCCACCGCATTGAAGAAGCGATGGAACTGATCGAGATGGAATTGCGTCACGCCATCGGGTATGTGAACGACGCGGTCATTCCGCAGGTCCGCGCCGAATCGATTGTGGCGATGCGCAAGGTTTCAGACACTCTGCGCAATCTCGCGGATCGCATGGACAGGTCGCAGCAGCAACCGGGCCCCCGGGCCTGATGGCCGGTTGGGATTCCGCGAGGGCGCGCTCGCGCCGCGTGTCTCACGGGCCTGTTGATCGCCGCTTTTGCGATGGCTGCATGCGGCCACAAGAAACCGCAGCCTCCGGCGCCGTCCGCGACGGCTCCGCCAGTCTACGCGCCTCCATTGTCTCCTGCGCCCGTGCCGACAGGCACTGGCCGCATTCCCGTCACTCCGGTTCCCGAAGGGGGCGTCAGCGCCGATGACAAGGACTTCATTCTCAGTCATCGACCAATTTACAGCGAAGAGGGCTGAGGCCAGCTGGTACACCGCTCCATATAAGGGTCGCAAGTCAGCCAACGGGCAGGTCTTCAGCGATGAGGCGCTCACCGCCGCGCATCGTACGCTGCCCATGGGGTCGCTGATTGTGGTTACGAATCTCACCACGCGCCAGGCCTCGGCTATGCGCATCAGCGACCGCGGCCCCTTCGTCCCGGACAAGATCATTGATCTGACGATGGCCTCGGCAAAGTCCATCGGCATCTATCGCCCCGGAATAGCTCGAGTGCGCATCGATGTATATCAGACTCCGAAGCCGATGGACATCGGCGGCCGCTGGTGCGTGCAGATCGGGCCCTTTCTAAGCGAGCGCAAGGCAATCAAGTTCAAGGAGAAGCTGCTGAACGAGTATCGCGGGGTCGAAGGTGATCGAGTTTTCCGGGGAACGCAGCTACTGGGTGCGCATCCGGCCCGCCGGAGACGACCGCGAGCAGGCCGAAGAGATGGCGCGCCGACTGCAGCCCGATGAGGGTGCGGCCTACCTGACCAGACTGGACTAACCTATGATTCGTTTGATGGGGGAATCAGAGTGATGGTTCCTATTCGCTGTCGGCGGCAACATAGAGCAGGCCCAGATCGCGCAAGCTTTGACCGGAGTTGTGTCTAAGAACCTCGGCAACATTCTCGGCCATTCCCCTGCTTGAAGCATGGAATCGGAAGGTCACGACTTCCTTCCCGAACATGCAGGTCAAGTCGATACGAGAGCCCACGATCCTGTCGACTCTCCTTAAGGTCACCGATTCCGGGGAACGTGTAAAGGCTTCTTTGCGGGTATCGAAGGGCCCCGCGCCTCCTTGAGGCGGCCAACCAGACAGATTCAACAACTGCTGCATTCAGTGGACTCCTATAGACTTGATGGTACGCCACCGTGCATCGATTTGGGTTCGCATATAAGCAGTTTGGGAATCTGTCGGCCGGTCTCACATCCAAAATGCGCGACGAGGATGGCATTTCCAGCCATCCTCATCTGATCGCAAACGGTCAGGGCTACTGCCAATGAGCGGTTTGTTGCGCGTTGTCTACGATCTGATGCGGCCCGGTCCACGTGACCGATCGCCCGATCTCTCAAACCGCGTGATTCCGGAACGTCTTCTGCTCTAGACAGGTCGCTGTGTGCCTTCCAGAGAAGCTCGTTGGCCTTGCGAAAGCGGTCATGCGGACTCAGCGAGGTATCAATCGGAAACGGATCGTTCATTCCTTTACCATCGTCAATGGCAGCTCGCTTGATTTCGCCGATTGCCGCATCGATCTCGCGAATTGCTGCGTTGTCATCATGCTTAACCGGAGCCCACGCCCATCCGTCATTCAGGTAATGCCGAGCCGCGCGCAAATCGCTTAAAGCGTGCAGGTAGGCGGGGTGGGGGCCTGGAACCTGCTGCGCGTGCACGGCGCTCGGCGCTGTCAGAGCTAAGATGCCAACAGCTAAAATCGTCAAGCGGAATTTCTTAATCATGCTTTCTCCTTGGCTGAAGCCGGGTTTTGGGACTTTGTCGGTATATACCCATACCGACCTACTAAGTTGCGCCAACGCTTCGGGACGAAACCTGTGCACAGCGCGAGTTCATCCTAGCCAGAGCAACTACTTCATTTGTAGATATCGGATTGCCACGAGTACCACGCTTTTCGCTTGACTTTTCTCGTCGTCATTTTGGCATTGCGGACGGAGGAGCTTCCGGCATAATGTGAGTCCCACGGGCTTCATAGGAGGTCCTTATGGCAGTCGGAGTCCCTGTATTGCAAATGGCGCGGGTACGGCAGAATTACCTCGCAAATCTGGTGGCGGCAATTGCCTGCTTTCTGCTCGAAGCGGGATGGTATTCGAAGTTCTACGCCCCATGGCTCGACGGGATCGGACGTACTGACGACTGGCTGCGGCACAACGGTCCTGGCGTCCCGATTCAATTCGGCACAGCGCTGGTGATGGCTGCCCTGATGGCGACGGCAATTTCCTGTGTGACGCAGTTGACCGGCAAGCAGACAGCGCTGCGCGGAATCAAGGTAGGTGCGCTGTTGTGGGCCGGGTTCGTATTGACGACCTGGTCGACCGAGTACATCTTCGAGGTCCGGCCCATCAGCCTGTTTCTCATCAATGCGGGCTACTGGCTCTTTGGCATGATTCTGATGGGCGCCATCGTGGGGGCGTGGAAGAAGAAGGTGTAGAGAACAAGTGGTCAGTTCTCAGTGGTCGGTCGTGAACCGGCGCAGCATGTCCTTCGTACGGGGAGTTTGCTTTTCACTGACAACTGAAAACTGAACACCGACCACTGGTCTTCAATCCGGTGGCGGATAGTAGGGCAGCTTGTCGTTGGTCTCGTTGGCGCGCTTTACGGTGACGTCGTCGAACAGCAGCGCGGGCGCCAGCACGGTCTCGGGAATCTCCGTCGCGTAGTTGGCCACCCAGAGATCCTTGCCCGCGGCTTCGACGCCAGAGCGCAGCGCACGCTGATCGAGATCGTCGAGCACGGCTCCGCGGACCAGGGTGCGCTTGCCGTCGAGGTCGATGCGATAAAGCAGGCGCGGCGTACGCTTCCGCTCCGAGCGTCTCGACGTAATACACGCTCTTCAGGCCGCGATCCTTGGCGATGTCCAGCAGCTTCTGATTCAGCTCTTCATCGGTCAGGCCCTGCTGCGCCGTGACCTTCAGGACGCCGATCACCGGGCGCGGCGGCCCGGTGACGCCGGCGCGGGCGTGGCCGTTCGACTCGGGAAAGTCGCGCACCGGTGTGCGGCCGATGAGGTAGTTCTCGAGGTGGCCGTCGGCGACCAGCTTTACCGTCTGCGCGGGCACGGCTTCGTCGTCGACGGCGTAGGCGCCGACGAGATCCTTGCCGTCCCAGGTCTTGAGTGCGGGATCGTCGACGACGGTCAGGAACTCGGGCAGAATGCGCGCGTGGTAGCTCGAAGCAAACGGCCCGTTGGTGCGCGCCTCGGTGCCCAGCTTGGGCCGCGTAGCGGTCACTCCCGCGGCAAGCAGCGAGTGCAGCGTGTCGGCGCTGGCGTCGGCGCTCAGCAGCACCGGCCCGTGATACTCCTCTTCGACCAGCGGAGCCTTGCGCAGTTCGGCCAGCGAAGCGATGAGCGTGACGACGTGCTTCTTGAATTCATCGGCGCTGTCGAGATCGCTCAATGCCACGCCGCTGGTCCCATAGGAGCGATCGAGACGCATGCCGTCGTCGGCCTGCGTGCCCACGCCGAAGGACTCTGAGTAGCTGCTCGCCGACTTGCGCACGATGGCGCCTTCGCTGGAGACAATCCAGGTGGTGGTGACGCGCGCATGGAAGAGCTGCGGTCGAGTACTGAATGTCGTGCTGTGTGGCGCTGACGGCGGGATCGGTGCGATAGAGGCCGCTGTCGCGCGCAACGCGATCCGTCCCAGGCCTTCTCGTCCAGCGAGAGCTTGAGCGGGTCGGCCAGCGAGATGATCGGCTTCTCCTTGCTGAAGTCGTCGGCCTGCGGAGGCGTTTGCACCTGCTTGAGCTCGGCCTGTTTTTGCGCGTAGGCGGCGAGCGCGGACTTGTAGGCCTGGTCGGTGCCGGTCCACAGAGAGGAGCGCAGCGCGATGGGATCGTCGTCGAGGGCGGCCAGTTGCAGCGCGCCGTCGCCGCGCGGGCCGGAGTTGTCGGTCTTGTAGTCGCCCACGCGGACGCTGATGCGCGCGATGCGCGCGTGGCTGTGCTGCGAGCCCTCGCTGGCGCCGTAGCTCGCGCGCGTCTCGAAGTCGTCCACATCTTCAATGCGGTACTGGATGAAGTAGGGCTTCTCGAATCCCGGCAGTTGCAGGTGCGCCATGCTGCGATCGAGTTCGTCGAGCATGGCCTTCAGCACGGGATCCTTTTCGGCATCGGCGCGACGTGGCCTGCGCCGGTGACGGCCTGGCGGAACGAAGAGGGCGGCAGAGAGAAGTCCCGCTGCGAAGAGATATCCAATGCGGCGAGCGTGCTTCATTGTGCCTCCTTCGTCGATGCAGTTGCAGGTGCGCCGGGAATCGGCAGGATCGGCGGGCGCTGCGTGCCTTGCGGCTGGCGCTGCGTCTCAATCTCGCTCACCAGCATGGCCGGAGCGACGGCGCTGACCGGCACCGTGCCGGATTCCGCGCCGCACTCGCCGTTGAACACTTCGCTCTTGTCGCTGGTGGCGACGATGCGCTTCATCGCGGCCAGCGGCGTGCCCACGATGCTGACGCCGCGCACAAGCTCGTCGGGGCGGCCATCGACATACACGCGATACACGACCAGCGGAATCACCTGAAAGGCCTGCGGCGAGCTGCGCGTGCGTGACGGCGAAGCCCGAGGAAATGTCTTCAAAGTAGAGGCCGTAGGGCTTGCCCTGCTTCTTCGCTTCTTCGATCAACTGCTTGCGCAGCTCGGCTTCCGGCACGGTCTTGGTCGAAGTCACAATCAGGTTGCCCTGGCGGCCCGTGGGCATGCGGCCGGTCTGCGCGCGGCCGTGGCCGTTCGACGCGGCGAAGCTGGCGATCGGCAGGCGCGACATGAGGAACGTCTTGAGCACGCCGTCCTGGATCAGGTCGACGCGCCGCGCTTTCTCGCCTTCGTCGTCGTACGTGTAGCTGCCGCTGAGCCAGGTGTTGCCGAAGGTCGTCACCGTGGGATCGTCGGCGACGGAAAGAAACGGCGGCAGCACCTCCTTGTTCAATTCCTTGGTGAAGGTCTGGCCTTCTTCGTCGCCGCGCTGGCGCTGGCCTTCGAGCCGATGGCCGAGCACTTCGTGGAAGAAGACGGCGGAGGCGCGGCCGGAAAGAATGGCCGGGCCATCGAATGGCTCGGTCACGGGAGCCTTGCGCAGTGCTTCGAGACTCTTGCCCAGTTCGCGGACGGCCGCTTCCATGCTCGCCTGCGACGGCAGGCCGTCGACGGTTTCCGCTTCGAAGGTCTGCGCGCGGAACAGGTCCATGCCGTCATCGGCGCGCGTTACGGCGAACACCACCACGCGCGCCTGCATGTGCGGCGCGACCACGCGCGAGCCTTCCGACGAGGCGAAGTAGTCGGTCTCGTTCTGCACCGTGAGCATCACCATGTTCTGGTAGACGTCGGGATAGTCGCGGAAGACGCGGCTCAGCGCTCTCGTACGCGCTGCTCCCAGGCGGCGCGGTCGACAACGACAGGCGGTGCGGGTTTCGAGATGGACACCTGCGGCGACTCCTGGCTGAAGTCGGGCGAGGTGTCTTCTTCCTTGGCGCGGACCTGGGCTTCGGTCTTGACGCGAAGATAGTTGTCGAGCGCGTTGCCGTAGCCGGCATTGGTGGCCAGCCACAGTGTGCGCGCCAGGGCCTCGCGATCGTCGCCCAGCGGCAACTGCAGGCTGTTGACGGCGGAGGCGCGATGGTTGCCGTGGGTGTTGTCGAGCTTGGGATCGCCGATGCGCACCTGCACGTCGGCCACGCGCACGTGGTTGCTGGTGCTGTCGGCCAGAGCGCCGTATTGCGCGCGAATCGAAACAGACGTCGCGTCGCTCACCGAGTAGCTGAGAAAGTAAGGCGGCAGCAGCTTGTCGGCATCCTTCTGGTTCGGCACCGGCTTGCCCAGCGAAGTGAAGGCGCGCTGCAACTCCGCCGTCATGGTGTCGAGCAGAACAGAGGACGCTGGAGCGGCATCGTTGACTGCGGCATGGACCGTTGACGCTTTTCGTTGCGCAGACGCGCTTACAGCCGGCAAGCGTGAAGCTGAAGAGTGTTGCGACGAGCAGACAGGCTTTCGCCGGACTTGCCATTTGCGGTCCCTTGAGTAGCAGAATTTGTGGTCTTCGTTAGTACGTGTCAGCGGAAAACATCGGTAAACTTGATTGTCTCAAACTCGTGCGTCTCTGAAGGGAAATCTGATGGCAATTGTCCGGTGCCTGGTGCGCGCAAGTGCCGTTGTCGTTCTGCTGCTGGTCGTGGTGCGTTCGGCCGCCGGCCAGCCAAGTCCGGCTCCGCAGAACCAGCCAAGCCCCGTTGCCGCTCGACCCCAACCGCACTCGGAGCAGGCTTACTCCCTGCCGCCGGACAAACTGGCCCAGGCCATCGCGCTCAACAAGATCCGCGTTATCGCTGGATATTGCCGGGTCGCTCTGGGGCCTCATCGTGCTTTGGTTCCTGCTGGCTTCCCGTGCGGCTGTGCGGTTAGACGTGTGGACACGAGAAACGATGAAGGCGCGCTGGCTGCAGGGACTGGTGTTCTTCGCCATCTTCATCGTTATCCTGGCCCTGGCCAATCTGCCGCTCGACGCCATTGGCCACACGGCCAGCCTGCGCTACGGCATCAGCGTGCAGGGCTGGGCGAGCTGGTTTGGCGACCAGGGCAAAGGCCTGGCGGTCTCGCTCGTCATCGGTGTGCCAATTGCCGCTCTTCTTCAACTGGATCGTCCGCAATTCGCCGCGCCGCTACTGGTTCTGGCTTTGGCTGATCTCGCTGCCGCTGATCTTGGTCTCGGTGTTTATCTCGCCCGCTCGTCATCGACCCCCTCTTCAACAAATTCGAGCCGCTCGAGAAGAACCATGCCGCCCTGGTCGGACAAGCTCGAAGAACGGTCGTGGCGCGCACCGGCACCAACATCCCGCCCGACCGCATGTTCCTGATGAAGGCCAGCGAGAAGAGCAATGGCATCAATGCCTATGTCACCGGCATCGGCTCCAGCAAGCGCTTTGTCATGTGGGATACGACCACCGACCGCATGCCCGACGACGAAATCATGTTCATCTTCGGCCACGAGAGCGGGCACTACGTGCTCAACCACATTCCCAAGATGCTCGCGGGATTGATGGTGGGATTGTTCTTCGTCTTCTGGGCATGCGCCAACCTGGCAGAGGGGATGGTGCGTCGCTTCGGCGACCGCTGGAACGTCCGATGCTGTCGCAAGCCGCGCGGGCTTCCTGACGCTGTTCTTTGCGCTCTCAATTGCGGGGTTTGTGCTCACCCCGGTCGGCAACACCGTCAGCCGCCACTTTGAGCACGAGGCCGACATCTACGGCCAGGAGGCGATCCACGGCCTAGTGCCCGATCCGCAGAAGACCGCCGTCTCAGCCTTCAACCATCTCGGCGAAGCCTGGCTCGACGACCCCAACCCGAACGCATTTATCGAGTTCTGGTCGTACAGCCACCCCTCGGTGCAGCGCCGCGCCGAGTTCGCCGGGCACTATGACCCATGGGCGAATGGCGGGCACGGAGAGTTTTTCGCGAAATAGAAAATGGGACTGCACACGAATGAGGCCTGATGGCACAGTCGTCGCGCGGAATCCCGGAATCCCATAAAATAGAGTCATGGTGGCGCTTCCCCTCATTCCTCCGTTTTTCGCGAAAGCTGCCGGCTCGTTTCTCGCCGCTGGCGCGGGGGCATTGTGGTCATCATGTGGCGGCTGCGCGAGGCGCGCACCGCGGTCTCGCTTGAGGAAGATCATCATTCCTCCGCTCGGCATGGCCACCGGGTTCTCGATGTTTGTGGATTCGGCGTTTCCGCGTGCCGTGGTCCTGGGCGGCGATCGCGTTTCTGACCGGCGCCGTCGTTCTCGCATGGCCCCTTCTGCTGACCACGCGCCTGGAACGTGCAGGGGGAGACGGTGAGGATGAAGCGCTCAAGCGCCTTTCTTGCTGTCATTCTGGTGCTTGCTGCCATCCGCATCTTCGCGCGCGGCTACTTCGACACCATTCTGACCACGCAGCAGACGGCGGGCATCTTCTTCATCCTCGCCTTCGGCATGATCGTGATCTGGCGCGCCAAGATGCTGCTCGACTTCCGCCGCCTCACAGGCCGATCTCGAAACCAGCGCTGTCTGAACCGGCCTGCCGTTTCATTTCCCGTAAAATTGACTTATGCAATTTCTGACGCTTTCGCGCCGCCGCACCGACGCGTTTCCACCCGAAGCTTTTACTCCGGAACTCAACGCCGCGGAGAGCCAGCGGGTGAGGGAACTGTATGCTTCCGGTATCCTGCGCCAGGTCTGGCGCAGGGGCGACGTGCCGGGAGCGACCATCCTTTGGGAAGCGGCAAGCGAGGCCGAAGTGCGACAAGCCTGCGAGAGCCTGCCCATCTTCAAAGCCGGAATGCTCGAAATCGCTGCCGTTATCCCGCTCGAGCCCTACCCGGGATTCGGACCAGCCAAATAGACCGCTAATTCTGCGGGATGCCGTTCTCGACAGCGCAACTGCACGCTTTTCCTCATTCACCGCGCTGCCATTCAGAGGTCGTACACTAAAGTTTCGCTGTCTTCCGAAAGGAGCATTTCCTTCTATGGCTTATCCCACGAACTACCGCTATACCCGCGAGCATGAGTGGATCTCGCTCGACGGCAAAATCGGCACTGTCGGCATCACCGATTACGCGCAGAACTCGCTGGGCGACATCGTCTATGTGGATGTGCCCAAAGTGGGCGACTCCGTTACCGCCAATGCCTCGTTTGGCTCGGTGGAGAGCGTGAAGGCCGTCAGCGATTTGTACTCGCCTGTCACCGGCACCGTGACGGCGGTGAACGAGGAACTGAAGACCTCGCCCGACAAGATCAACGAGGCGCCGCACGAGACCTGGATCATCAAGGTCGAGCTTTCCGATCCGTCAGAATTCGAAAAGCTCCTCGACGCCGCATCGTATGAGAAGTTCGTCTCGGAAGAAACAGGGAGCATAAGCCCAGTTCACAGTTGTCAGCTCTCAGTCATCGAGCTAAGAACCGAATCGGCGACGAATCTGGCGATCCATGCGACACTGGACTGACAACTGATCACTGACAACTGACAACTGGTCCCGGAGGGACCATCCATGCGCTATCTACCCAAATCCCCCGCCGAACGCGAGCAGATGCTCAAGGCCGATCGGCGCCAAGGCCATCGACGATCTCTTCGCCATCATCCCGGCCGAGTACCGGCTCACGCGCGACCTCGATGTGCCGCGCCAGCAGGCCGAGAGCGAGATCATCGACTACTTCAAGGCCGCCGGCCAGAAAAACGCCACCGACTACGCCAGCTTTCTGGGCGCGGGTGCTATCGCCACTACCGCCCGGTGATTATCGATTCGCTGGTGCAGCGCGGCGAGTTCCTCACCAGCTACACGCCCTACCAGGCCGAGATCACGCAGGGCACGCTGCAGGCGATCTTCGAGTTCCAGACCATGATTGCCGAGCTCACCGGCATGGACGTGGCCAACGCCAGCATGTACGACGGTCGACCGGCGCGGCGGAAGCGGTGATGATGGCCATGCGCGTCACCGGCCGCCACAAGGCCGTCGTCGCCTCGACCGTGCATCCCGAGTACCGCGAAGTGCTGCACACCTACCTGCAATTCCGCGATCTGCCGACGTCGCATGGTCGGCTACGTCGCCGAAACCGGCCGCGTGGATCTCGACGCGCTCGCCGCTGCAGTCACCGAAGAAACCGCCGCCGTGCTGGTGCAGAGCCCCAACTTCTTCGGCGTCGTTGAAGACATTCCCGCCATCGCGGAGATCGCGCACAAAAAAGGCGCGCTGCTGATCGTGTCGATCGCCGAGGCGGTTTCGCTGGGCGTGGTGCGCCCGCCGGTCGAGGCCGACATCGTCAGCATGGAGGCGCAGTCGTTCGGCGTCGCGCTCAGCTACGGCGGCCCGTTCTGCGGCGTCATCGCAGCCAAGGAGCAATACCTGCGCCAGATGCCCGGGCGGCTTGCGGGACAAACCGTCGACGGCAACGGGAACCGCGGGTTCGTCCTGACGCTCTCCACGCGCGAGCAGCACATCCGCCGCGAGAAGGCGACCTCGAACATCTGCACCAATCAGGCGCTTGTCGCGCTGATGGCGACGATCTTCCTGACCGTTTATGGCAAGGAAGGCATCCGCGAACTGGCCGAGCACAACCTCGCCAAGGCCGACTACGCTGCGAAGACTCTGAGCGCGCAACCTGGCGCAAAGCTGCTGTTCAAGGGCGCGCCGCGCTTCCATGAATTTGTTTTGCAGACGCAGGAGTCTCCGGCCCAGTGGAGCCAGCGGCTCCTCGACGAAAAGATCGTCGGCGGCATCGACTTGAGCCGCTGGTATCCCGAGTTGAAAAATGCAACGCTCTGGTGCGCAACAGAAGTCGTGACACGCGAAACGATCGACCACGCCGCAAAAGTGCTTGCCGCATCGCCGGTGGAGGCATAGACGGAAGGTTGCAGCCATGGTCAAGCAGAAATTTCCGCCACGCATCATGTACATCGAGCACAAGGGCGATGGCCTGCACGGGTCGGCACGGATCGGTCGGGTCACTTTCACTCGAACTGGCGCTACTCTGCAATACCGTGGTAAGTCTTTTCAAAGTCTTAAAGGGAGTGGTTTCAAAGAGAACTACTTCGATGTCGATACAGGCGAGCGGTATTGGTTTTCCGGACCGAGACGCGATGGAACAGACCGGCTTTACAAAAGCGACTGGCCGGTTGAGATCGATGAAGAAGTTTGCGAAGAGTGTTGGACAGAGATTCGCAAACGGCCTGAACTAAGGGATCACAAAACGACGTCATTGTCGACGACGAAACGACCGAACGCATCATCGCTAACGCGTCAGTGAGGGTTTTGTAACAAGGGTACGGCTTTAGCCGGGCCGTAACAGCGAGTAAAAGGAGGAAGGGGCTTTAGCCCCTGCCATGGCGCATCCCGGCAGGAATGCGTCTGCAGGCAACATCCTCAACCCGTCTCGAACATTCTTCGTGACGACTGGGACCCACATGGGCAGGCGATTGCTGCAATCGGAACGAAATGCAGAGTTGCTGATCAATGTACTCCGTTCACTTGTTGCTGAAGGCAGATTTGAATTGCGCGATTTTGTGATCATGCCGGACCACTTGCATCTGCTGTTGACGGTTTTCGACGAAATGACCATCGAGAAAGCAATGCAACTGATCAAAGGCAGATTCTCGTATCGGCTGTCACACGAATTTGGGTACAAAGGCGAGGCATGGCAGAGAGGGTTCACCGAAGTACAAATCATGAACCGTGAGAGTTTTGCAAAACACAGCGAATATATCGCGCAAAATCCGGTGAAAGCGGGAATCGCAGTTTCGGCAGACGAATTTCCATTTTGTTTTCGGTATCTGACGAAGAGGAAAGCAGAAGCGAAGATTTGCAGGGGCTAAAGCCCCAAGACATTTTATCGAGCGTTTTGTGGCCCGGCTAAAGCCGTGCCCTTGTTACAAAGCCGAATTGAACCATCAGAGTTACAAAGCCGAATTGAACCATCAGAATTCAGCGGATTTCAAGTTTTGTATGTTTGAGCGCACGAAACTCGAAGCTCAAAAGAGTTAGGGGCGTAAAGAATGGCAGTAGCTGAAACTCAAATCAATCGCACCCTCGGCAAAGTTCGCCCCCACCAGACGCAAAACGAAGGCCTCGTCTTCGAGAAATCCTCGCCCGGCAAAAAGGCCTACAAGCTTCCCCCGCTCGACGTGCCGGAAGTCGACGCTGCCGCGCTCCTAGGCGATGCCCACCGCAAGACTCCGGGCCTGCTGCCCGAGCTGAGCGAGATCGAAATCATCCGCCACTTCACGCGCCTCTCCACCTGGAACTACGCCATCGATCTCGGCATGTATCCGCTGGGCTCGTGCACGATGAAGTACAACCCGCGCGTTAACGAGTTCGTTGCCCGCATCGAAGGCCTCGCCGAAGCGCATCCCTACCGGCCCGAGTCCCTCGCACAGGGCGTGCTTGAAATCATCGACCTGCTGCAGCGCTGCCTCATCGAAATCACCGGCATGGACACCATCACGCTGCAGCCCGCGGCCGGCGCGCATGGCGAGTTTACCGGCATTCTGCTGGTCCGCGCATGGCACGAGTCGCAGGGCAACGCGCGTCGCAAGATCATCATTCCCGACTCGGCACACGGCACCAATCCCGCCACCGCGGCCATCTGCGGCTACCAGGTCGAGAACCTCAAGTCCAACGCCGACGGCGGCATCGATCTTGAAGCGCTCGCGCGCCAGGTCGACGAAGACACCGCCGCGCTGATGCTCACCAATCCCTCGACGCTCGGCGTGTTCGAAAACGAGATTCACAAGATCGCCGACATCCTCCACGCCAAGGGCGCGCTGCTCTACATGGATGGCGCCAACATGAACGCGCTGGTCGGCAAGGTGCGCCCCGGCGACTTCGGCGTCGACGTGATGCACCTGAACCTGCACAAGACGTTTTCGACGCCCCACGGCGGCGGCGGTCCCGGCTCCGGCCCGGTGGCCTGCAAGAAGTTTCTCGAGCCGTTCCTCCCGACGCCAGTTCTGGTTCGCAAACATTCGCAGGATTCCCCACAAAACATGGGTGCCCCATCCTTTCGCCAGCTTTTAGGCGAAAGGGTGGGAAACCACGAAACCCAATCAGCCTCCGGTTCTCTTCACTGGGACTACAACCGTCCCCACTCCGTCGGCCGCGTCCGCGCCTTCTACGGCAACACCGGCATGTTCATCCGCGCCCTGGCCTACATCCTCGCCAACGGACCGGATGGGTTGAGGCAGACCACCGAAGACGCGGTGCTCAACGCCAACTACATCCGCAAAAACCTCGAAGACCTCTACGATCTGCCCTACAAGACGCCGTCGATGCACGAAGTCGTCTTCTGGACAAGAAGCAAGCGGCCAAAGGCGTCAAAACCGGCGACATCGCCAAGCGCCTCATCGACTACGGCTTCCATCCCTACACGGTCAGCTTCCCGCTCATCGTGCACGGCGCGCTGATGATCGAGCCCACCGAAAGCGAATCGCTGGAGGAACTCGATCTCTTCATCCAAGCGATGCGCTCGATCGCAAAGGAAGTCGAAGAGACGCCGGAATTGGTCAAGTCCGCGCCGCATTCCACGCGCGTCTCGCGGCTCGACGAAGTCACGGCTGCGCGCAAACCGATCCTGCGCTGGCGGCCCACATGGGATTGACGTTCTCGCGCAATTCGCTAAGTTGTTGCACTCACTGCGTGTAGCGGGAAACGTACCCGGTTTACGAAGATGGGGAATGACTTTGGGAATGGGCTTTTCCTTCCGAGTGATTACTTAAGATCTGCCCGAAAGGGCAGCTCTCCCTCACACTTTCGATTGCTTTTGAAAAACGGATACACAGATAATAGACCAACCATTTGGACCACGCAGCTGGTGGGTTGCTCGGGCATTGAGGCGAGGACATAATTCACTACCGTTCAGTGCATAGTGGGTATTTTCTAAACCGTACTTCGCGTCATCGCATGAAGTATGCCAGATGATTTGGGTCAGGCCCTTCCCCGGGTTGTTTTAAGACTCGCCAAGCGCGAGTTTTGCAGGAATTGGCCGCTTTTGGAGGTGCACGTTGCGATTAATACGAGATGAGCAGGGTCAGGTTCTGGCTACGACGCTCTGCTGTATGACGGTATTGCTTGGCGCCCTCGCACTGGCAGTGGATGTCGGGGTGCTCTTTCACGCCAGGCGGAACATGCAGACGGCTGCCGACGCAGCGGCCATGGCAGGCGCCACTGAACTTTTTTACAACGGGGTAACCAACGTAAATGCCAAGGCCTATTCCGCGGCCAAGGCTAACGGAGTTGACCACACCGTAACCGGCAACACCGTGAATGTCACCATTGCGCCGACTCTCAGCGGCGGAGGAGGCGCATGCGCATCCTGCGTTGAAGTGCAACTGGCAACGCCGAACCCGACGATATTCATGGCGACGTTTGCCAATCTGTTCTCAAGCAGCAGTTTCTCTTCAATCAACGTATCGGCGATGGCAGTGGCAGGCGCACCGGGGAACAGCACGAATTGTATCTACCTGACGGATCCTACACTGTCGAGCGAGCTCGATATGCAGGGTGCCGCAACCATTAACGCGCCAGGCTGCGCGGTGTACGTGAATTCCGATTCGACGAGTGCGGTGAAGTCGACGGGCAATCCTGCTCTGAATTCGCCCCTGCTTTCTGTCGTCGGCAATGATCCCGGGGCATCAGCTCTTGGCGCGACCGCCACGCAGACACAAGTGACCCCAGAGACGCCGCCAATTCCTACGAATCTGCCAGCCATTCCACCCGGCGGATGCACCTCTTCCTCCAGCGCCTCCGAAATTACAGTCTCGACAACAGGAAGCGGCAAGATAACTCAAACAGCAGTCGGCGGCTCTTCCAGCAATAACGTGGTTTGCTTCACGAATACAGGCGGGGTCACGATCGACGACGGTGTTGCACTTTCAGGAGCGGCCGGTAACGGCGTCCTGTATGTATTTGAGAAAGGTGTCACCTTGAACGGCGCGGTGACATTCGGCTCCGGCACCGCGAGCCCGTCAGGGTGCACCATTACCTGCACGTTCACGAATACAGCGGGAGCCGTCCTCGACCTAGCGGGCGGTAGTTTGAACCAGGGCAACGCGAGTTTAAGCATCTATGCGCCGACATCCGGCATCTACAATTCGGTTGGACTCATGGTGCCCTCAACCAATACCACCTGGAGCGGCGGTTGCCCGGCTTCCAAAGTCTCTCCTTGCATGGAAATCCAACGAGGCAGCAGTGGTTCGACCTTCGATGGAATGGTGTATGCCCCCAACGCATACATCGAGTTGCAGGACCATGGCGGAGGAGTTGAAGCGACCGGTTTGATCGCACGAGGGCTGTACGTCAAAGCGTCCACTCTGAACATCGCGAACTACAGCTCAGCGAATCCGATTACGTCACCCTTCAAGGTAATCACACTGGTCCAGTAGGAGTAGAGCGAATGAAGAAGAGAGCCTTCAGACCTAGCACGCGGTCGAAAGCACTAATGTCAGGCGAAGAAGGATCGGCCCTGGTGGAGCTGGCGCTCTCAGTTCCATTGCTTCTCCTCATGCTGCTGGGCGCAGCGGAGTTTGCCAGGGTCGCTTACGCAGCCATCGAGGTGGCGAATGCGGCGCACTCCGCAGTCATGTATGCCGCTTCCCGTGCTTCGGCGTCCTCGGACGCAACCGGGATCGGCAATGCGGCCGCAGCGGATTCGCCGAACCTGGTGGGAGCGAATGCAGTTTCGGTGACCGCTGTTTCGACGGCTTGCACCTGCTCCGACGGCTCAAGCCCTACGAGCTGCTCTGACAACAGCACGTGCCAGAGCGCCGGGGCTGGAATCATCACGACCGTCACGGTCCAGACGCAGGCTACCTATTCGCCGCTCATTCACATCCCGGGCTCGGCGCTAACCTTTACGCTGCATGGGCAATCGTCGCAGGTGGTGTCGAACCAATGAGCGGAAGAGTTTCCCATCTCTCGAAAAGGCTTGCGGCCGTGCCAGGGCGCTCTGCAGTTCTGGGTGAAGAAGGCGGGTCTCTGGTGGAGATGGCGCTGGCATGCCTGATCCTGATGCCGGTATTGTTCGGGATCATCCAGCTATCAATCGGGCTTTATTGCTATCACTATGCCGCGGATGCGGCTCGAGAGGCGACCCGGTGGGCTATTGTCCGTGGCGCGAACTGCACCCTCAACTTCAGCACAACATATTGCTCTCCGACAGATGCTACCGGCACCGGCGCCACCGCCAACGATATTGCGCAATATGTGAAAACCCTCGGGTATCCATTCTCCGCATCCGTCACCACAACGACGCAGTGGTGTGTCAACGGAGGCTCCTCCTGGACGTCGTGTTCCACAACACAGAACAACAGCACCGGCAACCAGGTGCAGGTGACCGTCTCATATGCCTATCCCCTAATCATTCCATTCCTCCAAAGCAACACCATCAATTTAAGCAGTGCCGCCAGCATGACCATCGTGCAATGAACGCCGAGCGCGCCCTTGGGATCGAGGGCCGCGACCTCCCCGGGTCTATCGAAGCGTCCCTTCCACCGCAAATCCAACATCTTGTGAGTAACATCGCGCACAACCATACCGGCACGGGCCTTTCCTTGCCGGCTTGATTCTCCACATTCCGGCGCAGCAATTCACATGCCTTTAGCGCCCTGTTCCCGCCCTACACTCTAGGTATGGCCACCCTGCCTGACATCAGATCGCTCGACGCCGGGCTCCCTGCGAACATCGACGCCGAAAAGACCATTCTCGGCGCTATCCTGCTGGACAACTCCGCGCACTCCGAGGCCGCCGAACGCCTCGAGGCCGACGATTTTTCGCTCGATTCGCACAGGCGCATCTTCCTGCGTATGACCGAATTGATGAACGAGCAGCGCGCCGTCGATATCGTTACCCTGTCGAACGAGCTGGCCCGCGCCAAGGAGATCGAGTCGGTCGGCGGCGTGGCCTACCTGGCGTCCCTCACTGAGGGTCTGCCGATGCGGCCCGTCATCGAAGACTACATCCGCATCGTCAAGGACAAGAGCCTGCTACGCAAGCTGATGCTCATCTGCTCGGCCGCCATCGCCCGTGCAGCCGACCAGAGCGAGACTGCGCTTGAAGTCCTCGACGCTGCAGAGTCGCAGCTGCTCGAAGTCAGCGAGAAGGGAATTGTCCGGGGCCTCGAGGCGCTCGACCAGATTGTCCAGAACTCCTTCGGCTCCATCGACAATCTCTACAAGCAGAGCCGCGAGGTAACCGGCCTCGCCACTGAATTCACTGAGCTCGATCGCATGATGAGCGGCCTGCAGAAGGGCGAACTCGTCATCATCGCGGCGCGCCCCTCCATGGGCAAGACCGCCTTTGCCATCAACATCGCCGAAAACGCAGCAATCAAAAGCAAGGCCATCGTCGCCGTCTTCAGCCTCGAAATGAGCAAGGAATCGCTGCTGCGACGCATGCTGGCCTCGCAGGCCTGGGTAGACCAGCGCAAGCTGCAAACCGGCTTCCTGGGCCGCGAAGATCAGCAGAAGCTGCAGAAGGCGCTTGAAGAGCTGATCGAGTCCCGGCTGTTTATCGACGACAGCGCCGGCATCTCGCTGGCCGAAATGCGTGCCAAGGCGCGCCGTCTCAAGCAGACCGTCGGCGGCCTCGACCTGATCGTGGTCGATTACCTCCAGCTCATGTCCGCCACGTTGCCTTCGGCCGGTGGCAAGCGCTACGAAAACCGCACCCAGGAAGTATCGGCCATCTCGCGCGGCCTGAAGGCGCTTGCCAAAGAACTCGATGTCCCGGTGATTGCGCTTTCGCAGCTCTCCCGTGCCAGCGAGCGCCGCGGCGACGACAAACGCCCCATGCTGAGCGATCTTCGTGAATCGGGCTCCATCGAGCAGGACGCTGACGTTGTCGCCTTCATTCATCGCGAGGCCTACTACAACCGCGACGAAGAGATGTCCGAGTCCGATCGCGCCAAGTCCGAGATCATTCTCGCCAAGCAGCGCAATGGTCCCACCGGCACTGTTCACCTCAACTTCATTTCGCGGTTCACGCGTTTCGAAAATCCCGATGTCACGCACGACGTGTGATTTGTCCAGGCAGCCCTAGCCGAACAGCTGGATAACGGGAAAATTTCAAGAATTGCAGGAGGCTATCTGCGCGCACCGGCGGACCAAACGCCCGTTGACCCTAGTACTTCTCCCAGTGTCCGTTTTGTCTGATTGGGAGTAAGATCGTCCTCTCAAGTCGCGGTATGGTTCGGCGACCCAAGGGTAGCATCGCACGCATCGTTACCGATCCAGAATTCCTGGACTGGCCCTCTTCCGCTCGGCCTTCCCCGTCCTCTTCACATCACGCTAAAACTCAAATTCCACGTACGTGCACGATCAGATTTTTTCTGTGGAGGATTGCACGCATGGAAACGAGATTTGTTGCACGGCATCGGTTCCCCAAATTTCTACAGCTTATCGCGATGATGCTGCTGGCTATGTGTTCGGCGTGTGTGATGTGGGCGCAGGATGGAAGATGGAACTTCAATATCGGAGGCGGCATCGGGTTTCCTCAGAGCGACCTGAGCGCCTTCATCAACGACGGAGCCAACTTTGTTGTGGGCGGGGGCTATAACGTCAACAGGTGGGTGAGCACGAACGGCGAGTTCATGTGGCAGGATTTGCCAGTTAACTCGACGACGGAGCAAGCCCTTCAGACTACGGGCGCATCGGCCCGCCAGTATGCGGTGACCTTCGACCCAATGCTTAAAGTGCCGCTCGGGCACAAGCTCGGAGCTTATGCAATCGGAGGTATTGGGTGGTACCACCGCTCGGGTGAGACAACGACGCCGGGCGCCGCTGTGGTTTGTGATCCCTACTGGTCGTGGTGGTACGGCTGCAGCATTGGCACAGTGAATATTGTTACGGCGAGCACGAGCGCAAACGCTTTTGGAGAGAATATCGGCGGCGGGCTCGTTTATCGCCTCGGTGACAGCCATGCCAAGTTCTACACCGAATTCAGATATCACCACGCCGACTATCACAAAGTGGCCACGAATATCATCCCGCTGACATTTGGCGTTCGGTGGTGAGAGAACAGTCCAGCCTGAATGGTAAACGGATTCCCACCTCAGAATGATCGGTTGGCAACTCGTCAGAAACTTCTCCGTCATCACTCGGCAACCGTTGAGTTGATCACAGCTCATTAATTGTCAGCACTACGCGTCCCGCGATGAATTCGCTGGGCGAAGCTTCAGGTTCGATCTCGATCAGATCGATTGGGAAGCCCATATTCAATGGCCGCAGCACCAGCCGCGTCGCCACAAACTCCGCGTAACGCAGCATGAGGTGCGAGCCGCTGCGGATCGCGTAGAGATTGGGCCGTCCGGCACGGAAAGACGCCAGCATGTTGTAGTGACGGTCGATCACCGCCAGTCCATCCGGGAACAGCAGGGGATCCATGGGAAGCGCGTCGGAATGCGCGATGCGGATGGCTACAAAGCGCTGCCACGACCTTCTAGACGACGCCGCTCTCGATTTCAGCGATCGAAGCGCTCCCGCGGGCAGGTGCAGCATCATTTGCATGGCGCTCGGCCGGATGTGCGGCTCAAACAGTGCGGAGCTGTGCGAGACGACGGGAACCGTGCGGATTTCCTCCGTATCCCTGTTTTGGCTGGTGTTTGCACCGAGGTGTAGCAGGTCGTCGCACGCCATGTGCTGCGTAGTCAGCATGCGATCCAGTCCCTCGAGCGAAAGCTGTCGTCGGCAATGAAGAAAGTTGGACAGATGCGATTTCCCGAAACCGGTCTGTCGCGATAGAAGGGACACGCTCAGAGTTCCGCGTTCAATCCTGCGCAGTAACTCAACACGAAGGCGTTCGTGCATCTGGGAAAAATTCATCTGTGGAAAGTCCGCCACCGGCCATGGAGACGATCGATTGCCGTTTTCTTTAAGCAAACCGATTTGCGTCGTTTCGGCTTCATTCTCTGGGTTCACTTGCTCACCCAACCGAACGAATGAAGAATTATCCCTGGCGGCGTTGACGCAAAGGATACGTCTCTCTACATTGGGTTTACTCCAGCTCGCACAGGTTGTGGGAAATTCTCGACGATACGGTTCATTCGCGCAATCGAACGAGGGTTGTACGCTCTCCTCTTCTTCGGTAACCGATAACCAGCCGGCCGACCATGAGGAAAGCCTTCTCTCCGGGATTCCAAGCAGGCGCTTCAACAACGCGCCTCAGCACTGCCTGTCGAGCTGATTCCAGAATCTGCGCGCTGATCATGATGACATCTACAGCTCGAGCACAGGCGGCAACGGCACACCGGGGCACAAGAACTCCGGGCGCAACTGCCTCGCTCCTTTCACCTCGCCACACAGAAAATCAACTGAACGAGCGGAGAAAGCGGTTATTTGGGGAATCGGTCATGGAATTGTGCGTGCAATTGAAGATTTGCGAAGGTTGCGGTTGTCTTTGGTACCGCGCTCAGAATCAAGGAACGGCTTATTGCAGTCGATGTAGAGCGAAATTAGAGAAGTTTCCAAGCCCGCAGTCGCGAAAACGGCGTGGACGGCCCGTAAGAAAACGGTTGTTGAACATCTGGGCCGTTGCCGCTGAAGCCGGAGGTGCCGAGTGAGTGCAGCCCTCCAATTGCCGTCCATCTGGGCCTCAGAAACCATCATCCAGCAAGGTCTAACCGTTCGCTGTATCGAGGAACGCTCCGAGTCCGTTGCCGAAAACGACCCGTCACAAGAGGACGTCGGATCGACTCCCAGCATCAGCCTGGCCTTCTATCGCAAACACACCGAGAAAATGCTTCGGCGCTATCTGTACGCGTCCATGCTGGTGGGGCGCGCTCCCGCCATTCTGGGCGAATCGATCGGGCGCGGCTGGGTTTCGAGCCGCAAGGTCAAGACCTTCGAAGATGCCGTCATCTTCGTGCTCGATATCGAACGCTGTCTCAAAAAGCTGGGGCCCGTCGATCAAGCGATTCTCAGCCGCGTCGTCCTGCAGGAGTATACGCAGGCTGAAACCGCAGACATGCTGGGTGTCAGCGCGCGCGCCATCTCCTACAAATACAAGGATGCACTCGATAGCCTCACGAAACTACTGTTGAAATCGAAGCTTCTGATTCTTCCGCCTTCATAAATTACGAGGTATTTGCAAAGCAGAAAGGGGAGCGTGGCGAGACGCTCCCCTTTTCTGCGACACCACATCGAGACTCCGATCAGAATTTCCGCGACCACTCTTTCGGTAACTTACGCAGTCCAATCCATTGCCAAACGGCTACGGCCATCTCACTGCAACCTTTCAGGGGCAGGATGGCGATATCCACATGGAAACCGGAAGCTCGATCAATCGGGCTCCTACGTTTTCGAGGTCACGCCCACCCTGCAGGTCGATTCTGCCAGCCGCACCATCTGCTTCTGGTCTATCGAGGGCGATAACGACAGCATGATCACACTCTGGAATTACAAGCTCACCGCGCAGGACCTCGTACTCACGCTCTACTACAGCGGCGGTCAATATCGCATCCCCTTCCACCTCGATGCGAGGCAGGCCTACAATCTCGACATGCCACGGGTGTGTGCGGTGGCTATCAGTGGCTCACTTACACACCAACGGACCAAAAAGGAAACCAAATAAACAACGGCACCATATCGTTTACGGAGGCGTTCAGCAATTTCTCGCCCTCACCTGATCCTTTTCCACAGCCAACTCCAAACTCTGGAAGTGCAACGCTTCCCGGGTACTTGGGCGACACGCAGGGTCTTTGGTGGCCAACCCCTCCTGCTTGCCAACCCGCCAACAAAAGCGACTCCTTCAATCAAGGGTTCACGGCTAGTGTCGGGAGTGTCACATACCCACTAACCACCGTTGTTACCATTGCACGCTCGACCAACAGTCGGGGCGTCCCGTCATACAACGTATCCATAACTACGCCATGAGCAACGGAGGCGGTTACGTGAAGTATTTCGTTGGTATATTCACTTGGGTCGTGATTGCGTCCGCTTGGCCGACGGCCGCGCAACAACTAGAAGCCGGGCGGGTCGGTGCGACGCAACCGGCCGACACACGGATCAACCACGACGTCGACGTGGAGAATTGGCGAATACTGAATATCTTTCTATATCTGTTGCGTGGCACGGGTCTTCACGGAGGCTTCGTCGAAATGGCAGGATGTTCGGATTTGCCAAAGGGGCACCTACAAATTGGGCAGGGACTCACCGTCCGGCAAGCCATGGACGCGCTTGTGGCCGCTAATCCCGGCTACCAGTGGGATGTGGAAGACGGCGTCGTTAACCTGATACCGCGAGGCGGGGTTCCCCTTCTGCACACCAGGATCACGAAATTCCAGAAGGACGCAACTGATCAGGAAATCGAGGCGGTTCTCCAAGACGTGCTGAGGTTGCCGGAGGTGCAGAGACGGGCAGCCTCGCTCGGCCTACAGCAAAGCATTAGCGGCGGCGGCCTGTCGGGCGGTTCAGAACACCCAGTCCCGAGACCGCCTATGCGCGTCCAGTTCATCGTCGAGAATCTCTCACTTCAAGATACGTTCAACAAGATCGTGCAACCGGCTCCGAAAGGAGTTTGGCTATATCATGAGACCGACTGCAACGCGGCCAAGACATTTGTCGTGGAAGTAGCGTCGGATTACTGACCCTGCGGGTGGCCCCGATCTCAAAGGCGTTCTTATTGCAGTCGAGGGTGCCCCCGGTCCCTCGCCTTTGGGGACCGGGGATGTCGAGGAGCCGGGTCGGCGCAGTATCACTCGCAGCAAACGCAACGTTCCGACCAACCTCAGAACTGCGCTGTCAACTCCCTACCCCCGGGTCGTTTTGCCTAAATCATGCAAATTCAGTCAAATAAAATCCTCCACGCTTTTGCATAATATTTCCCCTCCCCGGCGCAAAATGGAATGTAGATCCAAAAACGCCCCTGAACCAAACCGCCCCGGGGTTGGAATTGCCTCACGACCGTCTCTACACATCGCCCGTAACCCCTTTCCCAGGAATACTCTACGGCTAAGTATAATTAGCAGAGTAATTTGCGCCGACACCCCGGTCTCAACCTCATGAAAACAAGGAATTTACTCACAGAGACCGGGTAATAGGGGGTAAACCGCAACCGATTGGTTGCGTATCCCGTTCCCTTTGGGTCTTAATGCCTCAATCCCTGGTTTTGCCACATATACTGCTCGTGACCGAACAAGGAGATTCAGCTCGCACGCGCGCGCTCAGAATTTCCGCGACCACTCTTTCGGCCAGCGCTCCACAATGACTTTTTTATCGGTGAAGAACTCGATGGCGTCGCGTCCCTGCGCATGCATCACGCCGAAGAAACTGCCCTTCCATCCCGAGAAGGGAAAGTACGCCATCGGCGCAGGGACGCCAATGTTGATGCCCACATTCCCCGTTGAAACAGAAGTCCGGAATTTGCGCGCCGCGGCACCCGACGAAGTGAAGATCGAGCTGGCATTTCCGTAGGCGGAGCGCTCGATCATCGCCACAGCTTCATCGACCGTGTCTGCGTGGACGACCGAAAGCACTGGTCCAAATATCTCCGTCTCCATCAGCGGACTCGTCGCGGGCAAACCATCCAGTACCGTTGGCCCGACAAATGAGCCGGCGCCGCCGTTCGCGTTTGCGCGTCTGCCATCCACAATCGTTTTCGCTCCCTGCTCGGCGCCCTGCCCGATGAGCCCGACAACGCGCTCTCGACTGGCCTGCGTAATCACCGGCCCCATCTGGCTCGCCGGATCGAGCCCGTTGCCCACTTTCATTGAACTGGCCGCCGCCGCAATCGAATCGCCGAACCAGTTCTTCGCATCACCTACCGTCACTGTTACGCTCACCGCAAGGCAGCGCTGCCCCGCACATCCGAATGCCGAATCGGCAATGATCTTCGTCGAGGTCTCCTGGTCGGCATCGGGCAGCACCACCACGTGATTCTTGGCTCCGCCCTGGCACTGCACACGTTTGCCGCTTGCCGAGCCGCGCGCGTAGACGTGCCGCGCCACCGGCGTCGAGCCGACAAAGCTAACTGCGCGCACCAGCGGATGATCCAGCAGCGCATCCACCGCTGCCTTGCCGCCGTTTACCAGGTTCACCACGCCATCGGGCAGCCCGGTTTCCTGGATGAGTTCCAGAAGCCGCGCAGCAGAGAAGGGAACCCGGTCGCTGGGCTTCAGCACCACGGTGTTGCCGGTGGCAATCGCGTACGGCAAAAACCACAGCGGAATCATCAGCGGAAAATTGAACGGCGTAATCACCGCGCAAACGCCTAGCGGCTGCCGCACCATGATCTCGTCGATGCCCGGCGCAACATCCTCGAGCGAGTAGCCCTGCATCAGCACCGGAATTCCACACGCGACCTCGACGTTCTCGATGCCGCGTCGCAGTTCGGCCTTCGATTCGGCCAGCGTCTTGCCGTTCTCGATGGTGATCAGGCTGGCAAGCTCGTCCAGGTGCTGTTCAAGCAGAGCCTTCAACTTGAACATGTATTGCACGCGATCGACAGCAGGCACAGTGCGCCACGACGCGAATGCAGTTTGCGCCGCCTGCACCGCTGTGTCCACTTCGGCAGCCGAACCGGCAGGCGAATGTCCCAGCGGCTCGCCGGTTGCAGGATTCAGAAGTTCAATTCCGGCAGGACTAGTGGAGGTCACCCACTTGCCGCCGACCAGGTTGTGAATCACGGGGGAAGCAATAGCTGTCATGGAAATTCAATGTAACGCATCGGGCGTAAAGACGGCAGCAGGATTTTTCCCATAGCGCACGGATGGAATAACTCGACAACCGCCGGGCACAATCCCAGGCGTCTGCTATTGTGGACCGTTCGACCGCGTTCGCGCGACGCCATACGTGAAACTCTCTCTGGAGGCAACCATTCGATGTTGATGATCTCGCGTCTTACTGGAATAGCTTTACTGTTTTCGTCTTCACTGCTTCTTGCCCAGGAGCCCGCTCCCACCACTGCCGCCGAAGCGCCCAGCCGCGACACCAGCTACATCGAGGCCAACGGCACCGCCCACGTCACGCGCGTGGTGCCTGTGCCGCAGACCGTCAGCCCCGAAGCTCAGAAGTCCATCAGCCGCGCCGAGCCCGATCAAGGCCTCGAGCAGTCGCTGAAAGCGCGCCGGAAAGGGACCGACGCCTACACGGCCCGCGCCCGCGTCGAGTGGACGAAGCTCTGCCCCAACACCATTGTCGAAGACAAAATCGCCGGCGTGCCTGTCCGCATCGTCACGCCGGAAGGGATGCCCGACAAAAACAAGGACAAGGTGCTGCTGGACCTGCATGGTGGCGGCTTTAACTCCGACTCCGGCTCCTACACCGAGTCAATCCCGATCGCCAGCTACACCGGCATCAAGGTTGTCGCTGTTCTCTATCGCCTCTCGCCCGAGGTCAAATTTCCCGCCGCCATCGATGATTCAATCGCCGTCTACAGGGAGCTGCTGAAGACCTACAAGCCCCGGCACATCGTCATCTACGGAACCTCCGCCGGAGCCATCCTCACCGCCGAAGTCGCAGCGAAGATCAAGCAGCTCGGCCTGCCCATGCCTGCGGCCCTCGGCATTTTCAGCGGCATGGGCGACTTTGCACGCGCTGGTGATTCTCAGGCAATGTACGCCTTGCGTGGCCTTGCGGGCCATCTCGATCCGCCCGAACCAGGTGCACACGATCCCTTCTACGTGGCCTCCGCCGATCCTAAAGACCCGATTCTCTCGCCCATCTACGGCGACCTGCACGGCCTGCCGCCGACGCTCTTCGTCACCAGCGGCCGGGACCTGCTGCTGAGCGGCACCGTCAACCTGCATCGCGCCTATTTGAACGCCGGAGTGGACGCGCGTCTGGTGGTCTACGACGCACTACCCCATGCCTTCTGGTACGACCCGCGTCTGCCCGAAGCGATTGAAGCCAACCACATCATGGCTGACTTCTTCATGAAGCAGCTCGGCAGATAGCTGATTCTGCAATGCTTCAGGGCAAGGCCAGAATACCATTGACACAGAGTACTCTATAATATAGAGTAACCAAATGAAGGCTGCTACGCGCGCTTAGCCGCAAGCAAAGGAGATTCCATGCAGGAAGAAATGAGCAACACGGACCTGAGAGACAGGCTGGCTCTGATTGAGAGCATGATGACCGAAGGCCGCCGCACCACCGAAAGCTGGGGCTGGACGTTTCTGCTCTGGGGAATTGCCTACTACGTGGCCATCGCCTGGGCTACGCTGGGCCACAGCAATCTAGCATGGCCGGTCACGATGGTGGCGGCCGTTATCGTCACCGTGATCATGGTTTCGATGAAAGCCTCAAAGCGTCCTGAGACGACCATGGGCCGCGCTATCGGGGCAGTATGGATGGCGCTCGGCATCTCCATGTTTCTGTTGTTTCTCGCTCTCGGCATAACCGGGAAGCTGAAGGATCCGCACGTCTTCATCGCGACAATCTGCGCAATGCTCGGCATGGCCAACGGAACCTCCGCACTGATTCTTCGCTGGAAGATGCAGTTTGCCTCCGCGGTGGTGTGGTGGGCGGCGGCGGTAGCCTCGTGCTTCGGCAGTGAAAGCCAGGTGGCAATCGTGTTCCTGGTTGCGATCTTCTTCTGCCAGATTGTTTTCGGGATCTATGGCATGGTTGCAGAGGCGCGCGTCCGCAAGATGCGCGGTACGGCCCATGCCTGAGCTGCCAGAACTCAATCCTGTGATTCACGGCAAACTGCGGCTGGCGCTGCTCTCCTTGCTCACTGGCGTGGAAGAGGCGGAGTTCACGTGGCTGCGCGGAAAGACCGGCTCGACCGACGGCAACCTTGGCGCGCAGTTACTTAAGCTCGAAGAGGCTGGCTACATCGCAGTCGAAAAGAAATTTGTGCTGCGCAAGCCGCAGACGCTTTACCGTATGACCGAGGACGGACGGCAGGCTCTTGCCGAGTACGTGCAGGCACTCAAGCAGTTGCTCGGCTCTGCAATCAATGCCTGACCGGCTCTGCAGCAAGGTCCGCGCGCACGCGCTTCATGATTCCCAGGTAGTACGCAAGATTGTGAATCGTGTTTAGCGTGCCGGCAAGCGGCTCGCCGCACTGCATCAGGTGGCGCAGATAGGCGCGAGAGTAGCGCCGGCACACCATGCAGTCGCACTCCGGATCTGCCGGGCCCTGGTCCTCGGCATATTGTTTGTTCTTGATGTTTACGCGTCCCGCGCTGGTAAACAGCAATCCGTGGCGCGCCGCGCGGGTTGGCAGAACGCAATCCATCATGTCCACGCCCATGCGTGCGTACTGCTCGATTTCGTCGGGATAGCCAACGCCCATGACGTAGCGAGGCTTGTCCTTCGGCAACAGCGGCAGGACTTCACTGATCACTTCGAGCGTCAGTTCGCGCGGCTCGCCCACGCTCAGTCCGCCGATCGCGTAGCCGTCGAAATCCATCTCCACCAGCCGCTCTGCGCTTTCGCGTCGAAGATCGTGATACATGCCGCCCTGCACGATGCCGAAGAGGCTTTGCGTCTTCCCGCCGAAGTCATCGCGCCAAGGCACTTCATCCTGATGCGCGCGAAAGTGATCGAGCGAGCGACGCGCCCACGCCATCGTGAGTCGCAGACTTTCTTCGGCGCGCGTGCGATCCGCGGGATATTCGGTGCACTCATCGAAGGCCATGCAGATGTCCGCGCCCAGCGCGATCTGCACATCCATCGAGTGCTCCGGGGTGAAGAAGTGGCTGCTTCCGTCTAAATGGGATCGGAAGCGAACGCCCTCATCGGTGACTTTGCGCAGTTGAGCAAGGCTGTAGACCTGGAATCCGCCGGAATCGGTCAGCATGGCGCGGGGCCAGCTGATGAAGCGATGCAGCCCGCCCATGCGCCGAATCGCCTCATGCCCCGGCCGAAGGTAAAGATGATAGGTGTTGCCGAGAATGATCTGCGCGCCGAGCGCCTCAACCGTCTCCTGCGGCACGGCCTTCACGCTGCCGGCCGTGCCAACAGGCATGAATACGGGTGTCTCCACCGTTTGATGCGGCAGATGCATCTGCCCGCGCCGGTCACCGTTTTCCGTTGTTTTGAGCAGGTTGAATGCGAGGCTCACTTCGTCATTCTAGCTGGTAGGCATTTAGAGAAGTGCCACAGGGAGTTCATTGCGAACTCCCTGCGTTTTTTTGGATTACCCGATTCGGCGATGCATGTGTTTCGCGCGGAAGATCCTGCGCGATGCCACGTTCTGCCGGCGATGGATCATGCGGCGCTCTCGCATGGTCAGACGCCCGTTTTGACGCGTACGCATCGCACGTACCTGGCGATGAATCCGCATCTGCTGCCGCTCAAGGCGTGCGCCCTGCCGCGGAGTGAGACGTCCATTGTGGATTCCGTTTCCGATGCGTCGCTGCTGGTTGAACTCGCGCTTCACTATCGGATTCTTCGGCTGTTCCGGCGCAGTTGTTTGGGCGAACGTCATGGCGGGCGCTGCAGTCAGTGCCGCCACAAGTACAAGCTTGAAGAGTCTCATGGTGTTTCTCCTTCTGTGACGGCGGTGACTTAAATCGTTCCTGGCCACTCACACTCGCTGAAACACCACGTCCGCAAATTCGTTGTGTAAAGATTTGTTGAGAAGTGCTTGATTCCTTAAGAATTGCTGAATGCGTCCCGGAACTGGTTGCATGAATGTTCGCCGCGTGTTGTAAGGCATCCCTCAAGGGCTAAAGCCCCGCTTTTTATGCGGCTCTTGCAGCACGGCCTGAAGCCGTGCCCTTTTACAAGGGGAGTTGTGCAGCCAGTTCTAGTTCGCGCCTCCAAACTTCACTAGCAAACCTGCGCGTGCAACACGCGGCGTTGCCAGAGTCGTCGTTGGCGTCTTCGAGACTTCGATACTACGATCGAAGAGATTCTCGCCGGCCACGAAGACCCCGAGGCGCGATCCGAAATCATGCGAACCATATGCATCGAGGCGAAAATACCCATGCAGTAAAAACAGGTTCGCGTCGTCGTCGTACTGGCGTCCGCTCAATCTGCTCTGCAGACTCAATGTGCCTAAGTGCGGCCGAAACGCGCGCAGATTCAGCGTCGCCATATTCCGCGCCACCTCGGGAATCCAGTTGCCCAGATCCTGCGTACCGCGAGACACCACTGCGTGCGCATACTGATAGCCGCCATCTACGGCGAGCCAGCGCTGCGGCGTCACTTCAGCATCGATTCCCACGCCACGGCTTTCAATCTGCCCAAGGTTCTCGCGCAGCAGCAGGATCGGCGATGAGTTCGGATTCGTCGTTACGGCAACAATAGGACGATTGACCTGCGTGTCAAAGTAGCTCGCGCGAATTGTTCCCCAGCGCCACTCACTCGCGACGCCGGTCTCCCATCCCGTTGCGCGCTCGCTCAAGAGCGACGGATTGGGCAGCGTGAGTTTATTTCCCACCTGCGTCGAGCGGTAAAGCTCGCTCGGTGTCGGCGCGCGGAAGGCGCGGAACCCCGATGCAGACAGAGCCCAATGACTGCCGAGTTTGCGCGAAATTCCCATGCGCGGGTCGAAGATTAGCTCGTCGCGTGACGGAGGCTGGGTTGCTGCCGGCACCCACGTCGAGCCATTCCACACCACCAGATGCACGTCGTAATTCTGGAACCAGTCCAGTCGGCTCGATGCGGTTGCCAACCACGCATGGTGCGTCCACATCGCTTCTGCATAACCCGCGGAATCACGCTGGTGATCGTGCAGGTTGGTCAACGTCGCGGTTGTGCCAAAGGTCTGTTCGCGATCCCACACGCGCACGTCGTGTACCTCCGCTCCGGCGATCACCAGAAATTCCGCGCCAATCGGCTGGTTCCAGTGCGCCGCCGCACCAAGCTCGTTGTCCGGTATCAGCGAGAAGCGCGTCGGAGTTTCCCCGCAACGAAAGGAGCAAGCCGGATTCGCGACCGTTGGCGCATTCGAAATGCTGGAGAAGGTCTGCCGATAGTGCTCCGTTGATCCATACAAGCGCAGCGTCGCCATAGCGTTGTGTGCGTCCTGCCAGTCCGCGCCTGTCGCATAGCGCCACAGCCTTGTGCCATTCTGTTGGAATGGCGTTCCATTCGCGCGAGCTTCGTTAAATCCGGTGCCGCGCACAAACAGGCGTAGCGGCCCGCGGTTGTGCTCGGCATCGATCAGCCCATTTTGCCCATGCAAGTTTGAGGCCGTATCCACAGATCCACGCTGGTAGGGAGCCTCCTGAATGAAGCCGCCTGTGCCGATGACGCCGCCGGACGCGAGCAATCCCCACGCGCCAAGTTTGGTTTCGAGTAGCGCGCTCGTGCCATACGTACCAAGGGCGCCGTAGCTCGAACGCACCTCGCCCAATGTGCTTATAGGCCGCGCCGCCACCACGTTGACCACGCCCCCGATCGCGCTCGACCCATACAGATCGCTGGCACCGCCACGTACGACCTCGATGCGGTCGATCGCGAGTTCCGGCTGCTCCTCCCAGTGGATCCAGCCGCCCACCGGATCGTTCAACGGAACATCGTCCTCGGTCACCAGCGTCCGGCTTGCTGAAGTCGAACCCAGTCCTCGCAGGCTGATGCCCTGCGACGTGGGATTGGCCACCAGCGAACTCGATCGCCGGAACAACTCTACGCCGGGCAACTGACGCATCTGTCCGTCCATCGTCGCCGATGCGGTCGTGCTCAACGCGAATTCCGACAAAATACGCGTTGTCACCGGGCTCTCCAGCGTTCCCAGCGGTGCACGGTAGGCCGTTACCGTGACTTGCTGGCTGCTGCCGGCCGCATCCAACTGGATGGTTGCGCTTGCGCTCAGTTCGACGAACTTCCCGGCGAAACCCTGTGCCTCGATACGGAGACGACAGGGAATGCGACAGTGAATGGTGAGCTGACCATTGGTATCCGTACGGCCGAGCAGCGGTCCGCCGGCTGCCTGTACGCTTGCACCGGCGATTGCCGCACTCAACTTGTCAACAACCGTCAGCGTGAGGGCGACCGGCGGCTGTTGCGCGCAGAGGATTGAGGCAGCCAGATGACCGGCAAGTGCCAGCACGGCTCTACGATTGCGCTGCAGCGCGCCATTGATCGCTTTCCATCCGCACCACAGCATTGGCTTCCCCTGTCTGGCTTTGATGCAGCGCCTGCAGCAATTCCGCTACCGTCTTTCCCCGACCGGCGATTCTCAACTCTGGAGCAATCTCGTGCAGTGGAACAAGGACAAAAGTTCGCTCGCTCAACCTCGGATGGGGAAGTTCCAGTCCCGCCTCATGGATTTCAAGATCGTCCATGAGCAGGATATCCAAGTCCAGCGTCCGGGGACCATTAGGAATCCGATTTAAGCGGTCCCGGCCAAAATCCTTTTCGATGGCCAACAATTCCTTCAGCAGGCCGTGCGGCTCTAACTCCGTCATCAAGGACACAACGGCATTCACAAACCGCGGCTGTTCTGCGAAGCCCACAGGCTCAGTGCTGAAAAGCGACGACCTGGCCGTAAGCTGGCCGAATTCTTCCAGCCGTTTTGCGGCGGCGCCAAGCGTGGCAGCAGGCGGTCCGGCCCAACTTGCCAGGTTCGCTCCCAGCGCAATGTACGCCGTCCTCATCCGTTTAGACTAACGCGCATTGCAGAGGTCAATCCGCTGCCTAGAGTGCTAACCCTCTTGCGAATGCCGCGTGACGAATCGAAGTCGCGCCAGGGTCGCAGCCAGCGTTGCCAAGCTCGCGTACCATACCATAAACGCGACGCGCACGACCCACACCGGAGCTTCACCTACACGCCGCAGCACAAACGGCAGGAAATTCCAGCACGTAACGTGCACGTAATCCCACGGATCCTGCGTCATGGAAACGTTGTTCAGCCCCCATGCGTCCATCTTGCCCAGAGCGAAGGCGGCAATGTTCTTCGCCCGCAACGCGATCACGAAAGTAGGATGGCCGAGCGTCTCCTCCTGGTAGATTTCCAGCGACATCCAGAACATCAGCGAAGCAACCTGAATCACAAAGCTCGCGCATAACAGCACGATCCCGGCTGTCCAGACCAGCTTTCCCGCTTCGCGTCGATATTTCAGCAGCAGAGGAATCGCCATCAGCGCTACCAATTGCACCGCTGTCGAAACGTATCGATCGCCCCACGCGAAATCTCCAGCCCATGCAAAATACCGCGCATAAAAGCTGAGGTAGGCCAGAAGCATCAGGCAAGTTGCAATGCCGTAGGCCCGCACACCCGGCGTGAGCCTTCGCCAGTGAAGCACCAATAGAATCAATGCCAGGATGATCAACGGATCGAAGAGGAAGATCGACTTTTCCGGCGCAAACAGGCCACCGAAAAATCCCACGTGCCACGGCGTCGTCCACGGATAGTTCGACGGCAGGCTAGGATCGCGCGCAATCGCTTCCTTCGCCACCAGGCTCACGTACGTGTTGGTGAACGATCCGAATCGGTAGAACTGGTACAGCCTGTCGAGGATCCCGAAGAAGCAGAACACCGGGATCGCAACCAGCGCATACGTGCGGCACCGTTCAAACATTGCACGCCCGCGCACGCCCTCGAGCCACAGCACCAACAGCACGAAGAGCGCTCCTGCCAGCAGGTCCAGCCCGGTCGTCAGCCGAGTTAGCAGGTTTAGCCCGAACGCGCCCGTACCGATCAGCAGCGCGCGCCTGCTGCCTGTCTGCAGCCATTCATACTCGAACGCAAATCCGGCCAGCGTCAGCAGGCAGATGTAGTTGTTCTCCATCATGTTCTGCGTGTAGTGCAGGTGTGTCGTCGCCAGTAGCAATGCCAACACTCCGGCCACCGACTGGTTCACGCTGAATGAAAACTGGCGCAAGAGTTTGAAACACACCAGCGCAGTCAGCACCGTTACAAACATCTGCGTCAGGTAGGTAACCACAATGTCGCGCACCCTTGGATCAGTCTCGCCGTAGCTATCGAACACGTGCAGCTTCTCAATGTAGGCGCCCAGAAGGTCCGAGGGCAGCATCAGCAGCGACTGCCCGATGCCATACCAGCTTTGGATTGTGCCGTTGCGCCCGTGCACCCCAAACTCGGGATACTCGCTCGGAAACACCGGCGGTTCCGACGTCCAGAACGCATGCGTCGATTGCAGCCGGTGCATGGTGTCGGCGCTGCCCAACTCGCCCGACTGCACTACGAAGGCGATCAGCCCCGCGGCCAAGGCGAGAAGAAAAATCGGATTACGAAACCAGCTCTCAACGCGGCTCATGCTTAAGGACTCAAACTCCGCGAGGTCATCGTCTGCTCGCGTCTTCAATTCAGAGTATCGCGCGCGGAGGGTGCAGCATCTCATATCCAGATCAGAATTGAAGTCCTTGGAAAATTGCATGTTTGGAGTCACTGGTATTACTGGAAACGTGGGCAGCGGGGTTGCCCGCAACTTGTTGGACTCGGTCAGAGCGTCCGCGCCATCGTTCGCGATGAAAGCAAAGGCGAGGTGTGGGCCCGGAGTGGCTGCGCGGTGGCCGTTGCCGATATCTTCGATGCCAAAGCGTTGACCGAAGCTTTCCAAGGCACCGAAGTCGTGTTTGTGCTCGTCCCGCCCATCTTCGATCCCAAGCCGGATTTTCCTGAAGCTCATGCCGTAGCACTCGCGCTCAAGTTGGCCATCGCAGCAGCCAAGCCGGGAAAAGTTGTTTACCTCTCCACGATAGGAGCAGACGCGAAGGAAACCAATCTCCTCACCCAACACCATCATTGAAGACGCTCTTCGCGGGCTTCGCGTTCCTGTCGCGTTTCTTCGCCCCGCATGGTTTATGGAGAATTCTTCCTGGGACGTCGCGAGTGCGCAAAATGAAGGCATGGTTTCGAGCTTCCTGCAGCCGCTCGACCGTGCAGTGCCCATGGTTGCCACGGCAGATATCGGTAAACTCGCCGCTGAGCTTCTACAGGAATCGTGGACTGGCAAACGCGTAGTTGAACTCGAAGGCCCCGCACGAATCACACCGCACGATATCGCCGGCGAATTTTCGCGCCTTCTTGGCCACCCGGTTCGTGCGCAGGCTGTCCCGCACGAGACGTGGGAGGCGCTCTTCCTCTCGCAGGGCATGCAGAACCCTACGCCTCGCATCCGCATGCTCGATGGGTTCAACGAAGGTTGGATTGAGTTTGAGAGAGGCGCGGCAAGCTCGCGCAAAGGCACCACGCGGCTCGAATCCGTCCTCCAATCACTGATCGAGCGCGGCAGCGGGCGCTAAGCGATGTCTCCGAAGAACCTCTTGCTCGGTCAGCTGAGAGAGAGCTTCAAGGCTGCGCGCAACCCGCTCATCTGGTAGCATCTCTTTTCGGAGACTTATCAGAATGGATGCCCTTAATACCGCGGGTCTCGGCGCCCGCCGCAATGAAGACATCGCTCTCGATCTGCTCAAATTTGTCGCTGGAACCACGGGCGTGGGCCGCCCAGCTGCGGGCTCTACGGGCTTTAGTGGCGCCTCCGCGCCCAAGCCTGAAGAGCACGTGAGCCAGTTGCTTGAGCTCTACACCCGCTGTCTCGAAGCAGTCGAAGGCAAAGGGGCATAGCAATAGCAAGAGAAGGCAATTTGCGCGTTGCCGTCATCGGAGCCGGCGCTTTCGGCCGCAATCACCTTCGTGTCTATCGCGAACTTGAGACGGCTGGCCAGGGCGTCGCTCTTGTCGCTGCCGTCGAGCCTGACGCAGCGCGCGCCTCTGAAGTGGCAGCGAAATATGCCGTTCCCGTTTTTACTTCGATTGAAGATATGCTCGCGGCGAATCTACGGGTGGACGCCGCCACGGTCGCTGTCCCCACCCAGCACCATCACGCGGTGGCCTCAGTGCTTCTTGAGGGCGGTCTCGACCTGCTTGTCGAGAAACCCCTCGCCGCCACTCTTTTTCAAGCCGACGAACTGATTGCTCTCGCTGAGAAGAACAACCGCATTCTGCAGCCAGGCCATCTGGAGCGGTTCAACCCCGCCGTCCTCGCTGTGCAGCCGCAGTTGCGCCGCCCCATGTTCTTCGAGGCGCATCGGCTTTCGATTTTTACGCCGCGTTCGCTCGATGTGGATGTCGTGCTTGACCTGATGATTCACGATCTCGATATCGTGCTGACGATGGCCAATTCGCCTGTGCGCGAAGTGCGCGCCGTCGGTCTTCCGATCCTGTCGCCCAAGGTCGACATCGCGAACGTGCGCGTCGAATTCGAATCGGGCTGCGTGGCCAATTTCACTGCGTCGCGCGTCTCCACTGAACGCGTGCGCAAGCTGCGCTTCTTCCAGCCGCGTAGTTACGTTTCCATCGATTACGCGCGCCAGGACCTGCTCGCCATTCGCCTCGACGCCAGCATCACGCCGGAAATCGCCGCCGCCATCGCCGGAGGCCGAGTCGACCCCGCTATGATGGCGCAGTTGGCAGCAGACGCAAGCAATGCAGGCGTCGCAGCCAGCCCCAACCCCGGCCTGTCGTTCCTCAAGCCGCCCGTCACTCCGGGCGAGCCGCTGCGTCTCGAGATTCAATCCTTCCTCGAATCGGTTCGCACCCGACGCGAACCGCTGGTCACCGCGCGCCAGGGCCGCAACGCGCTCGCCCTCGCGCTCGAAATTCAATCCACTATGGCTACCCACGCCCAGCGCGCTGGCCTGCAGGATTTCTTCGCGCCAACCGCGTGACCTTCGTTCGATGGCCGGCCCCGGCCCCCAGTTGAAAGGTCTGATCACCACGAACCAGCTAATAGCTATTAGCTGCCTTCACGCAATCCCCAGCACCCGGTTCGCAAACCCCACAATGTACTTCCATGCCAGGTAATATGCCGCGATCGCGGCCGCCAGGAAGCAGGCAATCAACGCATATGGAATCGAAATCGAATTGAACCACGTTACAGACGATGCGCCCAAATTCAGCACTCCCACCTGCGTGGCGATGAAAGCCCCCACCGGCATCATCAGCAGCGGAAGGAACGCTCCGTGCGCTCCCAACGGCAGATGAGTGGTCTCGCGTGACGCCTGCCACAGCATGCTCCAGACACCCCAGAGGCCCGGCGCCAGCGCCATAGGAAACACCAGCCCGCGCTCAATCGGAAACGAAATCTGCATACCCAGCCTGAGCACAATAAAGGCAAGCAGCAACAGTGGGAGCACCAGCGTCGGCACCAGGATGCCCGCCATAAATGCGCGTAGATAAGGATGCGTGTTCATAGGAACCTCACTTTTCGCGGGCCTGTCCCCGCTTGTTTCACAAGTAATAGAGGATCACCGGAATTGTGCGCGGAGCGATCGCCGCGAATGCGACGAGCCCGCCGGCCAGCGCCCAGTCGAACCATGGAATCGAAGCGGCGCCACGCGAGCTTTGCTCGTCCATCCGCCGCAACATTGCCGGCCACAGATCGCGCGGCAGATCAGCATCATCATCGATATGCGGCATTGCACTCTGCAGCAGCATTCTCATTCGGTCTACCTCTTGATCGCCGTCTCCTGTTCTCTCATCTCTGTTCTCTGTCGGCTCGCTCATGGTGTAATCCCCTGTTCCTTCAGATCTTTTCTCAACAACCGAAGCGCGCGAAACACCCGCAGCTTTACCGCCGCCACTGTGATTCCCAATGCTTCGGCAACTTCCTTGTGTGGCCTCTCTTCCACTACCGCCAACACTGCAGCCAGCCTCAACTTTGCCGGCAATCTAGCAAACGCCAGGGCTGTTTTCCGCCGGATCTCGTCTGCCACTGCAGCATCCCCGGTCGAAGGTGCGGCCACGTTCATCCACATCTCCGGAGCCGCACCGCTCTCCGGCTTCTCGCCTGCGCAGCCAATCCAGCGCTGCATGCGTTGCCACGCGCCGCGCCCACGGCTCGAATCCGCGCGCCGGGTCGAAGCGCGCATGCGCGCGGTGCATCCGCCAGAAGGCCTCGACTGTCACATCCTCTGCCGCGCCCGCATCGCGCACGATGCGAAGCACCCAGCCGAAAACAGACCGCTGATGTGTGCGGAAAAGCGTCTCGAAGGCGTCCACGTCGCCTTGCCGAAACCTGTCGAGGACGCTGCCTCCCTCGTCCCGCATCTGCAGTTTCCCTTTCTCACCTCCTCTTACGTGCAATATCACTGAAAGGTTACGCCTCTGGAGTTCGCTCTAAGAAAACCGATTTTCTTAGGAAGATTTCCGCATCTTTACGTCTTGACCAGACCCCGCCCAGCACTTTACCGTTGGCTTCCGGTGGGAGGATAACGCTTTCTTTGTCGCCAAAGTGCTTCCAGCGATCCATTCCTGCCGCGAGGAACTCCATGAACCTATCCCGAATTCGATCGTTTGCTGCAGGTCTTGCCGTGTGCTCCGCCGTCTTCACCGCCTGCGCACAGGACAATCAGAAGCCCGCCTACCTCAATCCCAGCCTTCCTCCCGAGCAGCGCGCCGCCGACATCGTTCATCGCATGACGCTGGAAGAAAAGGCTAGTCAACTCGTCAACCAGGCGCGCGCCATTCCGCGGCTCAACATTCCCGCCTACGACTGGTGGAGCGAAGCGCTGCACGGCGTCATCAACAACGGCACCACGGAGTTTCCCGAGCCCATCGGGCTGGCCGCCACCTTCGACGCGCCCGCCATCCACAAGATGGCCGTCGTCATCAGCACCGAGGGCCGCATCAAGCACGTGCAGGCCGTCCGCGAACACCGCGCCAACATGTTCTTCCAGGGCCTCGACTTCTGGGCGCCCAACATCAACATCTTCCGCGATCCGCGCTGGGGCCGCGGCCAGGAAACCTACGGCGAAGACCCTTTCCTCACCGCGCGCATGGGCGTTGCCTTCGTCACCGGCATGCAGGGCGACGATCCGAATTACTACCGCACCATCTCCACGCCCAAGCACTACGCCGTTCACAGCGGCCCTGAGTCCACGCGCCACACCGCCGACGTGACGGTCAGCAAGCACGACGAACTCGACACCTATCTGCCCGCTTTCCGCGCCACTGTCACCGAGGCCAAGGCCGGCTCCGTCATGTGCGCTTACAACAGCATCAATGGCGAGCCCGGCTGCGCCAATGAGTTTCTGCTGCAGGATCAGCTTCGCGGCAAGTGGGACTTTCAGGGCTACGTGGTCTCCGACTGCGGCGCCGTCGTCGACATCTACCGGAACCATCACTTCAAGCCCACGCAGCCGGAGGCCTCGGCCATCAGCCTGCAGCGCGGCATGGACAACGAGTGCGCCGATGGCGGATTCCTCGTCAAGGACGACAGCGATTACAAGGCCTATCGCGACGCCGTCAAGCAGGGCTTCCTCAAGGAGAGCGAAATCGACACCGCGCTGATGCGCCTCTACACCGCGCGCATGCGGCTCGGCATGTTTGACCCGCCGGAGATCGTTCCCTACTCAAAGATCGATGAGAACCAGCTGAACAGCCCGGCGAATCGCCAGCTCGCCCACGAGCTCGCCAACGAATCGATGGTCCTGCTCAAGAACGACGGCATCCTGCCGCTCAAAACCAGCGGCATGAAGATCGCTGTCGTCGGCCCGCTCGCCAACCAGACCAAGGTTCTTCTCGGCAACTACAACGGCTCACCGACGTACACCGTCTCCATCCTCGATGGGCTGCTCAAGGAGTTCTCCGGCGACACCATCACCTATGTTTCCGGAACGCAGTTCCTTGGCCACGACTCAGTGCCGGTGCCCGCCTCTGCTCTCACCGTGGATGGCAAGCCCGGCATCAAGGTCAGTTTCGCCAAGCTCGACATGAGCAACATCAACAACCCCGAGGCAATGAAGCCCGTTGCCACGCGCATCGAATCCACTATTGATGCTGGGGCACAGCCAATCCCGCCCGAGGCCGCCAGCGTGCATCCACTTGTGATTCGCTACGAAGGCTCTATCACGGCGCCCGAAACCGGCGACTACAACCTTGGCCTCAAAGCCAGCGGTTTCTTCCGCGTGCAGCTCGACGGCAAAAACGTGACTTCGTCCTTCGGCGGCGATCCGTATGATCCCAGACTCGGCACAGTTCACCTCGAGGCAGGCAAGCCCGCTACGCTCAAGGTTGATTACTCGCCGAATGAAAGCGGCAAGCCCACTGCGGAGCTTGTTTGGTCCAAAGTCGATCTCAGTGCGAAGCCGGAAGCCGTCGAAGCAGCCAAAAATGCGGATGTCGTCATCGCTGTTCTCGGCATCACCAGTGAGCTCGAAGGCGAAGAGATGCAGGTAAGCATACCCGGCTTCAAAGGCGGCGACCGCACCAGCATCGATCTTCCCAAGCCCGAAGAGGATCTGCTGAAAGCTGTGGCCGCCACGGGCAAGCCCGTCATTCTTGTGCTCACCAACGGCAGCGCCCTTGCCGTGAATTGGGCAAACGAACACGCCAACGCAATTCTCGATGCCTGGTATCCCGGCGAAGAGGGCGGCACGGCAGTTGCTGAAACGCTCTCCGGCAAGAACAATCCCGCCGGCCGCCTGCCCGTCACTTTCTACAAGGGCGTCGACCAGCTGCCGCCGTTTGAGGACTACGCGATGAAGGGCCGCACCTATCGCTACTTCACCGGCACGCCGCTCTATCCTTTCGGCTACGGCCTCAGCTACACGAAGTTCTCCTACAGCGATCTCAGCGTTCCCACACAGACTGTCGCTGCGGGCGATCCGGTCTCGGCCGACGTCACTGTCACCAACAGCGGCAGCCGCGAAGGCGACGAGGTGGTCCAGCTCTACCTCAAGTTCCCGAACGTCGCGGGCGCGCCGCTGCGCGCACTGCGCGGATTCCAGCGCGTTCATCTCGCCGCGGGCGCTTCGCAAAAGGTTCACTTCGAGCTGAAGAATCGCGACCTGAGCATGGTCACCGAAGCCGGTGAGCCCATCATCGCCGAGGGCGACTATACCCTCTCCGTCGGCGGCGGCCAGCCAGACACGTCAGCGCAAACGCTGACGAAGAACTTCCACATCAACGGACGAAGAACCTGCCTGAATAGCCCAACTTCAGCACAAGACAAAAGGGGCGCTTCCATCTCGGGAGCGCCCCTTCTCATTCGTGAAGTCTAATCCGCGGCCTGCCTCAACTGGCCGCCGATCACTTCTTTCATCTTCAAATACACGGCATTCGTCCAGCCGAACCCGATCACGTTCGCCTTGTACCCCGCGCTCACCTGCACGTTCGCATTGCCCGACACCACGTTGTACTTCTCGCGAATCGTGCCGTCGTTCGCGAATCCCTGGTCCACCGTCGCATCCCATTTCGCCGCCAGCCGCTTGCGCATCGTCGCGGAAACCCGACAGACTCAAGTCCAGCCACGCCGACCCAGTTCGTCGGCGCCCATCCGAACGGCTCGTCCCACTGCATGCCCGAGTTCGGTGTTGCTCATCGACAATCCGCCCGGCCGCTCAAACAAGTTCAGCTTTGCCACCACCTTCTTCGCCTCTTCGCGCGATGCCACTCCCGCCCACAGCGGATAGAGCGACGAGATGTACGCATAGTCCGACGACTTGTGTTTCACGAAGTCGTAATCGGCAAACACGCCCTGCTGCGGCTTCCACAGATAGCGATGCATCGCCGCGTTCGCGCATCTGCGCCCGCTTGCCCCAGCGCGCCGCTTCTGTCCCCTTGCCCAGCAGCAGCGCAATGTGCTCCATGTCGCGCTCGTAGCGATAGAGCAGGCTGTTCAGGCACACCGGCGCATAGTGATGCGTCGCTCCGTCGAACGGCCCGAAGCGAAAGCTGGGATCGAATCCCGACTCGCGCATCGCGCGATCGCCCATGTAGAAATCCCTGCTCAACCGGTATCCATCCGCATACGCGCGCATGCATACGACGCTCGCCTTCACATCGCAGCTTGTCTGCTTCAGCCGCGCAGCCTCTTCGTCATTCGGATGCTCCGCGCCCTTCACCAGGTAAAGTGCGCCGGCCTCTTCGCCGCTCACCGCCTTCGGATGCGCCACAAGCCAGCGGATCACGTCGGAGTAGTAGGTGCTGTCGTCGGCCATCTCCGGCACCGGCCCCGTGCCGTAGTCGAAGTAGCGCGCCAGCCCCGTCATGCCGGCCTTGTGCTCCGGCCGCGTCCACGTCGAGTAATCTTTCTCCGCCAGCGTGTATGCGTGCTCCAGCCACGCACGCGCCTCGGTGCGGCCCGCCGGTGTCGCCGCAAAGCTCGCTGGATTTTCGTACACCGCGCGAATCATCGATGTCAGAAACGGCGGCTGCGAACGCGTCAGATAATACGTGCGATTCGCATTCAGCACCGCGCCGTAGTGCTCGATCTCGAAGAGGAAGTTGTCCACCATCCCCTTCGCCAGCGCCTCGTGATGATCGGCTTCGAGGCCCAGCAGAATGAAGTAGCTGTCCCACCCGTACATCTCGTTGAAGCGTCCGCCCGGCACCACGTACGGATTCGGCAGATACAGCAGCCCCGCCGCCGGCAGCTCCTCCGGCCGCACATCGCCGAGCTTCTCAATGCGCCGCGGCAGCGTCGCCACCTTCACGTTGCACTTCTCGCTCAGCGCCGAGACCTCGGGCGGCGCCGGCACCTCGGCCGGCATATACAGAATCGGATTCGCCGTCACCTTGATGTCCACCAGCGAGTGGCAATCCGTCATCGACCGCGTCAGCGTGGTCCATGCATCGTGAATGTAGGCGAGCGTCGCCGCCGGATCCGGCGTTTTGCTGGTTGCGACCGCGCCTGAAGGCTGCGGCGCTTCCTGCGCGCCTGCGCATGATATCCCGATTGCGGCGAAAACAAGCAACAACAAGCGAAGCAGTTTCATTCGAGCTCCGATTCTGTTTCCGTGAATGCCTTGGAGTTTACCGCACCCGCGCACATACAGAGAATCAGTCGTGTCCACAAAACCCGTGTCATCCTGAGCGACGCGCGCCTGGGGCCCCTTCGCGCAGTCACGCGCGATGGGGTAAGCGTCGCGAAGGATCTGCTTTTGTTCGCTTGCGATGCACGCTCGCGCCAACGAACTCCACACGTCTCAAGAACATTCAGGAACATTCCCCGAGACCCGCGGTGTCTACATCAGCACAGTGGTTCCGATGGGGATGAACGGTGGGCCTTGAACACCGCACGCCGCGCCAACCAGCGCGATTGAGCGGCTGAGGCCGCTTGCGCTCAAAGGCTCTCCGCCTCCCACCGGCGCGGCTGAATTCACCCTGGGAGGCACGCCATGTTTGAAGACTCCACGTTCGAATCGACAGGCAGAATCAAGACCCGCAGCCGCCGCTGGATGTTCGCCGCGCTTCGTCCTCAACGGCTCAATCCTTGTCGCGCTGGTTCTCGTCCCCCTCATCTATCCCAACGCACTACCGAGCCACATGATGCCGTCTCTGCTCGTCGCGCCAGCCGCGCCGCAGCCTGAAACGCCGCCGCCAACCGCGCACGTGCGGGCTGCTGCACCGCATGACTTTTCAGAACTCGAAAACGGCCGCATCACAGCGCCGCCGAGGATTCCGACAATCATCAGAATCCCTACGGGTCCGGAGCGCCGCTTCAGCGGCCCCAATATCGCGACTGATTCTGGAGCACCGGAATTCCCGGAGGCGACGGCAGCCCGTTCGGGAATGGCCGCCCAGTCACGGTCGTCCATCCCCCGGCTCCCTCAAGCATCCGCCTGCCCTCGAAGCTGGTTGAAAGCTCTGTGATCTACAAAACCATCCCCCAGTATCCCGTCATCGCCAAGACCGTTGGCGTGCAGGGCACCGTTGTTCTGCAAGCCACAATCTCGAAGTCCGGCACCATCGAAAACCTCCAGGTCATCAGCGGACCGCAGATGCTGCAGCAAGCGGCGATCGACGCCGTCAAGACCTGGCGCTATCGGCCATACCTGCTCAACGATCAACCCATCGAAGTCGAAACCACCGTGAACGTGATTTTCAAACTCGAGCGCTGAATCAACAGTGAATCCGAAGTCTCTGTTTTTGGCGCAGACACATCCAACCAGATGCGCCTGCGCTTCTCGTGCTGTTTCGGATGGCGCAATCGCAAGGCAGAAGATTCCGGTCTTTGCCGTCGCACGGCTCCATCGGCGACAATCGCATGTGCCATGCGAAATCTTTCTCGTCGTGATTTTCTGATGTCCGCCTCCGCCGCCGCTTTCGCCGCTGTCGCAACCAAGGGCTTCTCTTCATCGCGCACGCAACGCGTTTTCGTTGCCTCCGGAACGCCCGAAGGCATTCGTTCCTTTGACTGGAATCCCAGCCACCGGCGAACTGACAGCCGCCGGCGTTGCGGCCAACGTCAGTACCGTCGACTGGATCTGCTTCTCTCCCGATCGCAAATACCTCTTCGCTGCATGTGAGGTCGACAGCTTCAACGGCAAGCCCACGGGCGAAGTTGCCAGCTTCCGCGTCGTCGACGGAAAACTCGAGCAGCTCTCAGCCCAGAACTCCGCCAGCAAGGGCACCTGCCACTGCGCCATCGACCACACCGGCCGCGTTCTGCTCGCAGCCGATTACGGCGGAGGCAGCGCAGCCAGCTTCAAAGTTACCGACGGCAAGCTCAGCCCGCTGGTCTGGAGCGAGCACTACACGGTGCACGGCCCCAACCCCGACCGCCAGGAGGCCGCGCACGCGCACTTCGCCTCCTTCTCGCCCGACAATCGCTTCGCCTATATCAACGATCTCGGCGGCGACATGATCCACATCTACACCTTCGACACCGAGACCGCCGTCCTCAAGAATGCGGGCGCCTATCATTCCGCACCCGGCGCAGGTCCGCGCACGCTGCACTTCCATCCCAACGGCCACACGGCCTATTGCATGAACGAGATGGCTTCGTCGGTCGACGTTCTGAAGTGGAACAAGGCCGACGGCAGCCTGACGCGCGTCACCACCGTGCATCTTCTTCCGCCGAACGCGCCGCTTCCGAATCCGAAGGATGCGCCCCAGGGAAACACGGGCTGCGACACGGTAATTGCGAAGGACGGCCGCTTTGTTTACTTCGCCAATCGCGGCACTGATTTTCTCTACAGCTTCAAAGCCGATCCCGCGACCGGGGCGCTGACGCCGATGGAGCGAACGGGGACAGGCGGAAAAACTCCGCGCAACTTCACGCTCGATCCCACCGAGCACTGGATGCTCGTCGCCAATCAGAACTCAAGCAATCTCGCCGTCTTCCCGCGCGACCTCGCGACCGGCAAGCTTGCCAACGAAGGCAAAACCGTAGCCTGCCCCACGCCGATGTGCATTTTGTTTGCGTAAAGCGGCCCGCAAGTCGCAAAGGTAATCTCGCTTTTGTTTTTCGAAATCTGAATTGAGACACGACTCGAGCGAGTCGTTGAACCTACGCGCCCATCAGCGCCGGCCGCCGCATCGCCGCAACGCTAAGCGACTCATCCTCAGCCTCTGCCGGCGCAGCCGGCACGTACGCCAGCTCCCACGCTGAGCGATCCTTCATCAGCTTGGCCACCAGCGCGGTGTGCATCGCGTGTCCCGCGCGCTCGGCCACGACTAATCCTTCGATCCGCCGTCCGGCCAGCGCCAGGTCGCCGATCAGGTCCAGCACCTTGTGCCGCACATATTCGTCGCCGAAGCGCAGCGGCCCGTTCTCCGGACCCTTTGGCCCGAGCACAATCGCGTTCTCAGGACTCGCGCCGCGAATCAGCCCCATATCGCGCAGTTTCGCTTCGTCGGCCTTGTAACCGAACGTCCGCGCCGGTGCGATGAAAGTGCCGTATGTTTCGGCCGCCAGATCGATGCTCGTCTCCTGCCGCCCGATCGGAGCAGGGAAGTCGATCCTGTACTGGATGCGATACCCCGTGCCCGGATACACCCGATAAACTTGTCGCCCTCGCGCACTTCAAGGGGCCGCAGCACCTTGATCGACTCGCGCTTTCTGCGCTGTGTCTTGATACCAGCCTCGCGGATCGCCTCGACGTAAGGCAGCGCGCTTCCATCCAGAATCGGCAACTCCAGGTTGTCGATCTCGACGATCACGTTGTCGACGCCCATGCCGATGAGTGCACTCAGCAGATGTTCGGTGGTCGAAATCAACACGCCCTGCCGCATCAAGCTCGTTGCGTAGCTCACTTTCGCCACGTTGCGGCCCGTCGCGGGAATCTCAAAGTTGTCGAGGTCTGTTCGGCGGAAAACGATGCCGGAACCGGCGGGCGCAGGCAGCAGCCGCATCGTCACAGGGGCACCCGAGTGCAGTCCTACGCCTGTGAATTCCAGGGGCGCTGCAATTGTCTGTTCCAGATGAGCGGTCTGTCCCAATCAAAACTCCAAAGCAATGAATCTACCAACGTGCAAGGGGCGTAACCGTAAGATTAGACGCTAAATACAAAAACGCAGTGTGGTAATTCTGCGACAGTGCGCGCAAAACAGCGCCCGGCCTGGACTGGGGAAGTACAAAGTCTTGCCAAATCAGAGCGATACATCTGCCACTCAAAGGTAATGAACCTGTAACCAAATGCGTAAAGAGTGCCGCCCGAGTCAATAGTGAGGCGTGATCTTCCATCGATTTTCGCCGGAAATTCGCCCGTGATATCGCGCTCGCGAGGGCTATCAGAGACTCGTGTCAGGCCGTCTCCATCGCCGCCAGAATCGCATCGGCGAACTGCGTTGTGCCGCAGTGCCGCCCACGTCGCGCGTCAGGCACTTGCGCTCGGCATATACGGTCTCCAGCGCCTTCTGCACCTTGTCCGCCGCGGCCGTCTCGTCCAGGTGCTGCAGCATCAAAATCGCCGACTGCAGCAGCGCCGTGGGATTGGCCACGTCCTTGCCGGCAATGTCGGGCGCCGATCCGTGCACCGCTTCAAAGATCGCGCACTCCGCGCCCAGGTTCGCGCCGGGCACAAGCCCCAGCCCGCCCACCAGCGCCGCGCACAGATCGCTGACAATGTCGCCGTAGAGATTCTCGAGCAGCAGCGTGTCGTATTGGTACGGATTCATCACCAGTTGCATGCAGGTGTTGTCGATCATGTGCTCGCCATAAATGATTTCAGGAAATCCCTCGGCCACCTTGCGCGCGCAGCGCAAAAACAGCCCGTCCGACAGCTTCATGATGTTGGCCTTGTGGATCGAGTGGATCTTCTTGCGCCCATGCTTGCGCGCATACTCAAACGCAAACTTCGCAATGCGCGTCGATCCCTTCTCGGTGATCACCTTGATGCTTTCGACCACGCCGGGAACCACCTCGTGCTCCAGGCCCACGTACTCGCCCTCGGTGTTTTCGCGCACGATGATCAGGTCGACGCCGGGATACTTCGTATCAAGCCCGGGCAGATTGCGGATCGGCCGGAAATTTGCGAACAGATCGAACTTCTTGCGCAGCGTGACGTTGATGCTCTTGAATCCGCCGCCGATCGGCGTCGTGACCGGCCCTTTCAAGCGCCACCTTGTTGCGCGTCGATCGAGTCGTTGAGCGCGGCCGGAATGTACTCGCCGAAGATTTCAAACGCCTCAGCGCCCGCGGCAAACCGCTCCCACTCCCACTTCACGCCGGTGGCCTCGAGAATGCGGACCACCGCCTGCGTCACTTCAGGCCCAATGCCGTCGCCGGGGATCAACGTAACCTTGTGTGTCTTTATCTCAGTCATGATGTCTCATTGTCCCATTTGGATTAGTGATGGTGGACGGCTTTGTAAAGGCCAAATCCAAGTGCGCCGACGATCGCGAGAACCCAAAGAACAGCCTCTGCCGCAAGATAAATAGCGAGCGCCTTTCCTGTCAGCCCAAGAATGTTGCGAAGAGGTTTCTTCATCTCGTCATCGGACAAGCGCTCAGAGTCGGAATCCGTAAGTTACCTGTCATTTCTTGCCCTTTCCTGTCCGATGGCTCTCCAGCAAACCTTCCAGCTCTTCCTTGAACTCCCGCACATCCTTGAAGTCCCGATACACCGAAGCAAACCGGATGTACGCCACTGTGTCGAGGCCCTTCAAATGCTGCATGATCAGTTCGCCGATCTCGCTCGTCGTTCGCTCGCGCTCCGGCGCATCCATCAGGAAGCTCTCAGTGGCGTCCACCACCGTTTCCAGCTGAGTTGATGAGACCGGCCGTTTTTCGCACGCGCGCAGCAGGCCGCTCAGCACCTTCTGGCGGTCGAAGCGCTCGCGCCGTCCGTCCTTCTTCACGACCATGTAGGGAATCTCGTCGATGCGCTCGTAGGTGGTGAAGCGGCGATCGCACTTCTCGCACTCGCGCCGGCGCCGAATCGAGTCAGCTTCTTTGCTCTCGCGCGAGTCCACCACGCGATCTTGCACGATATCCGCAGTAGGGGCACTTCATGCTAGGGGGATTCTAAACCAGTGATCAGTCTTTGGTTTTCAGTGGTCCGCTTCGAGATCCGCGTGCTCCGCGATCAGCCGAGAAACTCGGCGATTGCATTGACCACGGTCTGCTGCTCGTCTTCGCGCAACTCGGGGAAGATGGGCAGCGCCAGCACTTCGCGCGCGGCGCGCTCGGCCTCGGGAAAATCTCCCTCCCGGTAGCCGAGATCCTTGAGCGCCTCCTGCATGTGCAGCGGCACGGGGTAGTAAATCTCCGAGCCGATCTTGCGCGATGCCAGAAACTCGCGCAGGGCATCGCGGCGCGCCGTGCGAATCACGTATTGGTGCCAGACATGGTGGGCGCCCGGGACTTCCTGCGGCAGCACGATGCCATGGCGAGGCCAGCTCCCCGATTCAGCAAGGCCCTTTGCGTGGAACAGCGCACGATAGCGCTTTGCGATTGCTCGCCGCGCCTCATTCCATCCCGCAATGTACTTCAGCTTGACCTGCAGCACTGCGCCCTGGAAGCCGTCCAGCCGCGCATTCCAGCCCATTTCGTCGTGATAGTAGCGGCGGCGCATGCCATGCTGGCGAAGCATGCGCACCCGCTCTGCAATCTCGTCGCAGTTGGTCGTGACCATCCCCGCATCGCCGGCCGCACTCAGGTTCTTGGTGGGATAGAAGCTGAAGGCCGCAGCATCGCCCAGCCCGCCGGCCTTTACACCCTTCCACGCCGCACCCCAAGCCTGGGCGGCGTCTTCGATCAGCTTCAACCCGTGTTCCTTGCTCAGCCGCGAGAACCCGTCCCAGTCCGCACATTGCCCGTAGAGATGCACCGGCAAAGCCGCGCGAACGGGTACTTCCTGCGGAGATTTGAGGACGGCTTCAACGGCCTCGGGATCCAGGTTGAAGGTTGCCGGATCGATATCCGCCAGGATCGGCCGTGCTCCGGCCCGCAGAATTGCGCTGACCGAGGCAAAGAAGCTGAAGGGCGAAGTGACGACGGCGTCGCCGGGGCCAATTCCCGCCGCGGCCAGCGCCAGCCACAGTGCGTCCGTCCCGGAAGAGCAGCCGATGGCATGTTTTACGCCCAGATGTTCGGCGGCCGCCTTCTCAAAGGCCGCAACCTGCTCGCCAAGAATAAATTGTTGCGTCTCTAGGACATGCTTGAGCGCCCTGAGCAGTTCCTGCTGAAGCGGCTCGTACTGGCGTTTTAGATCCAGCATCGGCACCGATATAGCAGCGGAATCCGGGGCGTTTGGCACGAAAACATGGTAGCAGCCAGCGCGGCTTCCCCGTCCCACTGTGACCGGCCAAGGAGGTCTCTAGAAGTTAAATTCGGACCGGGAGAGTTGAAAAGGTTCGAGAACCGCTATATTGTGGTCACATTGCGGGATTTGGCGGTTTCGGGGCTTCCGGCGCCGTCCTCGCGGATTTGTCTTATCACAAGGGCGCAGCGCGTTCGCATCCAACCATCCTACGAAGAGAAGCAGGAGATCGGCATATGGAGAACAAGCCGGCACAAAATATTCAGGACACCTTCCTGAACACTGTTCGCAAAGACAAAACCCCCATTACGATTTATCTGGTCAGCGGCGTCAAGCTGACGGGAAAGATCCGCTCTTTCGACAAGTACTCCGTGCTACTGGAGAACAACAGTCAGGAGCAACTCATTTTCAAACACGCCATTTCAACCGTGGTAAGCAACCGGAGCGTGATGCACGCGGAGCATCGTCCCGCCCTTACAGGGATGGGACCGGCCGCAGTGCCGCCACCCGCGCCTCCGGCGGCGACTGCGGAGCAGCGATAAAACAGGGAGTGCCCTCAGTTGGCAGTTGAAGGCGGTGCCAGGGGCCGTCATCATGACCGTTCTTCGACGACCCATACCGGCCGTTGGAGAGACAAGGCTGAGCGTGCGGTTCTGGTGGGCGTGGACCTGACGGTCCGCCCACGCAAGACCCGTGCAGCACTTGACAGTGCTCGCAAAGCGGCTTCGCGCCCGTTTGAGGATGAGGCAGACGGCGCCATAATCGAATCTTCCCGTGGACCGGACGATCAGTCCACCGGCCAAGCGCGTGCGACTGCGGTGGATTCGCCGGGTCTCGATGCCGACGAGTCGCTGGCGGAGTTTCGTGAGTTGGTGCGGAGTGCCGGTGGCGAAATTGCAGCGGAGTTGATGCAGCGTCGTGCACGGCTCGATCCTGCCACGCTGATCGGCGCCGGCAAAGTGGAGGAGATCGCCGGCGTCGCGGCATCCACCAACGCCGACCTCGTCCTCTTCGATCACGACCTGAGCCCAACACAACTGCGCAACCTTGAAGCAGCCCTTCCGTGCCGCGTGCTCGATCGCACCCAGCTCATCCTCGACATCTTTGCCCGGCATGCGCGAACGCGTGAAGGACAGCTCCAGGTCGAACTCGCCCAGCTCGAGTACATGCTGCCCCGCCTTAGCGGCCGCGGCAAAGCCATGTCGCAGCTTGGCGGCGGCATCGGGACCCGAGGACCCGGCGAGACGCAGCTCGAAACCGATCGCCGCAAAATTCAGCGCCGCATCGACCAGGTCAAGCTCGATCTCGACGCGGTCAAGCGTGTGCGCCGCCAACAGCGCCAGCGCCGCGAGGCTGTGCCGGTTCCCACGGTCGCGCTCGTTGGATATACGAATGCGGGCAAGAGCACCTTGTTCAACCAGCTCACAGGCGCGCAGGTGCTGCAGTCGTCGCGCATGTTTGCCACGCTCGATCCCAAACTGCGCGCCATCGAGCTGCCCAGCCGCCGGCGCGTTCTCCTGAGCGACACGGTTGGCTTCATCCGCAATCTTCCGCATACTCTCGTCACCAGCTTTCGCGCCACGCTCGAAGAAGTTGAGCAGGCCGAGATTCTGCTGCATGTCCGCGACGCTGCTTCGACCTACGGAGCCGAACAGAAGGCGCAGGTGGAAAAGGTGCTCGGCGAGCTTGAGGCGCTCGGCAAGCCGCGCATCGAGGTGCTCAACAAGATCGACCTGCTCGACGCTCATCAGCGCGAGGGCCTCGCCGCGCGCGAACAGCCGCGTCATGAGCGCCACCAGGTCGAAGTGATGGTCTCGGCGCAGACGGGCGAGGGCGTGGAGGCCCTGCTTGCGGCCATCGACAAAGCCTTGTTCTCCGATCCGGTGATTGAGACGGAGTTGCGTGTGCCACAGAGCGATGGCGCAGCGTTGGCGGCAATTGAAGGCGGCATGGTCGTGCACTCGCGCAAATACGAAGGCAATATCGTGCGCCTCGTCGTCAGCGGGCCTGCGTCGCTTGTCGGGCGGTTGCGAAAGTATCGCCTGCACGACGACAATTTGCCGAATGATGCGCCGGACACGAGGAGGCACGTTGAACCCGGCCAAAGGTGAGCAGGAAAAGTCCATCACTACGCTGGCGAGTCGCGAGGTCTACCGCAACCAATGGCTACGGCTGCGCGAAGATCGCATCTTGCGTTCGAATGGCAAGGAAGGCATCTACAGCGTGGTCGACAAGGACGACTGCGCGATCATTTTGCCCATTCAAGATGGCCGCGTCTGGCTTGTCGAGCAGTTCCGCTACACCATCCAGGAACGCGCGCTTGAGCTGCCCCAGGGCGGTTGGGAGACAGATAACGTCGATCCAGAGGAACTGGCACGCGGCGAGCTAAAGGAAGAAACCGGCCTGCACGCCGCGGAGATGACGTATCTGGGCTTTCTCTGGATCGCCTATGGGTTTTCGCGGCAGAAGCAGCACGTGTTTCTTGCGACCGGTTTGACGATGCAGCAGCGCGAACCCGACGACGAAGAGCACGACCTCGTCATCCACACCAAAACGCTCGAAGAATTTGAGCAGATGATGTTCGACGGCGCCATCCGCGACGCGTCGACCATCGCGGCGTGGGGACTGTACCTGACCTGGAAGGCGCGCAAATCCTAAGTGTCCGCGTGTCGGCGCGGGAATCGGAACCCCAAGCAGGACTTTCCATTGATGAACATGCTGACCGCCCCAAGTCGACGCAGACGGGGTTTTACTGCAGCGCCATCGCGATTCGAATCGCTTCCTCGGGATTCACGAGGTGATCCACACTCTCGGCATCCTCGGCAATCGCAATTTGCACGCCCTTGACCGTTCCTGTGAACTCGTTCCCTCGCGACCCGTAGTCCGGTGACACAGGAGCACCCGTGTCCACTCCCACATCGCAACCATCGTCGGAAGAGAAGAGCATGGGTTCCGTGGCCGCGACGTTGCCCTCACCCACTTTCTTCCCATCCACGAACAACGATGCCGTGCCACCCTTGGCCAGACCACCACCGTCATATGCAAACTCCATGCGTACCTGGTGTGCACCCGGAGGCAGCGCGCTGCTGGATTCAGCGTAGAAGCACTGGATGCCGAACAGGTTGTAACAGTATTTGAGCTTGCCGTTCTTGGCATAGAGGCTCCAGCCGCCAGCGTTGCCGCCCTGCGCGACGATGACGCCTTCAGCCCCAGTCGTGGGTACGACGATCTCAGCCGTCACGGAGTGGGACTTGTTCTTGATATTGAGGACGCAGTTTTCAGTCAGTCGTCCCATATTGCCGAATAGAACTTGGGATTTGCCCTTGATCAGCACCGGCCGTCCCGCCATATCTGAGTTGAGCCGTTCAATTCTCCTGTCATCGAGAGGCAGTACGTTGTACCGCGCCGCCTCGATCAGCCACAGGCGCTGCAGTTCGTGGAGCTTCTCCGGCATCTGCTGCGCCAGGTTGTTCGCCTGGCTCCAATCCCTATTGGTGTCGTAGAGTTCCCAATTGTCGTCGTCGAATGCCGGGATCTTCTCACCCCCGAGGAGCCATGGCGTACTGTGTCGCGTAACCGCGGTCCAGCCCTTGTTGTAGATGCCGCGGTTGCCTAACATCTCAAAGTACTGAGTCTGGTGGCGCTCGCCAGCGTTGGCGTTGTTGAATGAGTAGGCCATGCTGAAGCCCTCCATGGGGTGCTGCTGGACCCCGTCGACGAACTGCGGCTCCGGCAGGCCGGCCAATTCAAGAATGGTCGGGGCAACATCGATGACGTGATGGAACTGCGTGCGGAGTTCGCCCCTCCCATTAATCCCCTTTGGCCAGTGCACGATTGTGCCGTTGCGCGTGCCACCCCAATGCGAAGCGACCTGCTTGGTCCACTGGTACGGCGTGTTCGTGGCGTGTGCCCAACCCACGGCATAGTGGTTGTAAGACTCCGGCCCTCCAAGCTTGTCGAGCCTCGCCATCAGGAACTCAGGGGTCTCCAGTGCTGCCGCGCCGTTGAGACTCATCAACTCGTTGTATGTGCCATTCAACGTGCCCTCTGCCGACGCGCCATTGTCGCCGATGATGTAGTAAATCACCGTATCGTCGAGCACGTGAAGCTTCTTGAGCGAATCCACCAGGCGGCCAATATGGTGATCGGTATATTCCAGGAACCCTGCGTAAACTTCCATCTGCCGGATGAGCACGGGTTTGAGTGCGGCGGGCATTTCGTCCCATGCCGGGATCTCTTTGTGCCTCGGCGTTAGTTGGCAATCTTTCGGAATGACACCCAGCTTTTTCTGGCGGGCGAAGATCTCTTCACGGAGTTTGTCCCAGCCCTGGTCGAATTTCCCTTTGTACTTGTCTGCCCACTCCTTCGGAACGTGGTGCGGCGCATGAACAGCCCCCGGGGCAAAGTAGACGAAGAAGGGCTTGTCCGGGATGAGCACCCTTTGTTGTCCAATCCAGTTGATCGCCTTGTCCGTCATGTCTTCCATGAAGTGGTATCCCTCTTCAGGCGTCTTTTTCGGCTCAACCGGAATGGTGCCCTCATACAGCCCCGGATAATATTGGTTGGTTTCGCCGCCGATGAACCCATAGAAGTACTCGAATCCACCTCCACCCGTGGGCCACGCATCAAAGGGACCGGCCGGGCTGGTCTCCCACACCGGAATTTCATGACACTTGCCAAACTGGGCCGTAGCGTACCCGTTCAGTTTGAGTGTCTTGGCGAGTGGCGCACAGGTGTTCGGCAGGATCGAGGTATATCCGGGAGATCCGGTGGCAATCTCGGTGATGCCGCCCATGCCGACGGTGTGGTGGTTGCGACCCGTCAGCATTGCCTGCCGTGTGGGCGAGCAAAGGGCGGTCGTGTGAAAGCGGTTGTATTTAAGTCCTTCGGAGGCCAGCATTTCCGCGATGGGAGTGTTGCAGGGACCACCAAAGGCGCTGGAAGAGCCAAAGCCGGCATCATCGAGCAGGATGATCAGCACGTTGGGGGCGCCTACTGGGGGCCGTAACTGCGTGATCGGAGGAAACTTCGTGTCCGGATCCTTGGCATCGTAAGTGATCGGGCCGGTGCGCGGTTGGTCCGGAAGTGGAAGCGTTGTTCGATGGAGGTTATCAAAAAGGCGCATGATTCAACTCCTGCCGCAGAATATTTTTTCGGCGGAAAGCTACGGCACAGAGCCTAGGCCCTTCCTCTCATTTGGTGAACTGGCAAAAAGCGCAGTTTAAGAGGTTTGAAGCAGGCTAAGGCACTTATTTCTGCCGGCAAATACAACCCCCTCGTCTCTCATCGCCATTTGGACTAATCTACGACTAACGGCACGTCCATGAGGTTCCATGGCACTCCCCCGCCGCCCCATCCTGATCGCACTTGGCAGTATCATCGCTCTCATCCTGCTTATCGCTGTTGCGATCCCTCTCTTCCTCAATGCCGACGCGTTCCGCACCCGAATTGAAACGGCGTTAACCACATCACTCGGCCGCAAGGTCACCCTCGGCAAACTCGAACTTTCCGTCCTGTCCGGCAGCCTGGTTGACCAGAACGCCGCCATCGCCGACGACCCCGCTTTCAGCACTCAGCCCTTCCTCCAGACCTCCAATGTAAAAATCGGCATCAAGATGCTCCCCCTCATCTTCAGCCGCGAGATCCACATCACAGGCTTCGCAATCGACTCGCCTAGAATCACTCTTCTGCGTGCCGCGAACGGCACCTGGAACTACTCCAGCATTGGCCATGCGCAGCAGAACACAGCCGCCAACAAAGAATCCAGCACACTCATTCCTGACCTCACCGTCGGCCACGTGACTATCAGCGACGGTCAGTTGACAGTCGGCACTGTGCCTGCTCCTGGCATGGCCGCGACTCCGCGACGCACCTACGATCAGCTGACCCTCGAAGCAAGAGACTTCTCCTTTCAGAAATCCTTCCCCTTCACCGCGTCGGCCCACCTCCCCGGCGACGGCACCGTCTCGCTCAACGGCAACGCCGGCCCCATCAATCCGCAGGACGCATCGCTCACTCCTTTCGACGCCCACCTAGAGGCCACGCACATTGACCCACTCGCTGCGGGTTTCGTCGAGTCCACCTCCGGCGTGACCGGTTCCATCGAAGCCATCGACCTGCAGGCAAACTGGAACGGCCAGCAGCTCCACGTTCACAACCTCGAAGTCGACTCGCCCAAACTCACACTCATCCGCGAGAATAAGCCCACCACCGCCGCGCCTCCACCACCTGCGCCCGACAGCAACAACATGCTCAGCACACTTACGGCCGACCACCTGCAGATCAAGGACGGCACCATCACCATCATTTCGCCCGGGCAGGCCATCGCTTCCGTCTACGAGAAACTCAACGCCGAACTCACCAACGTCTCCCCCACTGCCGCCTCGCCGTTCAAGCTAAGCGCGCAGATCCCCGGCGGAGGTTCTCTCACAGGCGACGGCACTGCAGGACCCATGAATCAAGCGAGCGCCGTTGCGACGCCCCTCAACGCACACATCGCGATCTCCCACCTCGACCTCGCCACCAGCGGCGTCGTTGCACCTGAGGCAGGAATCAGCGGCATCGCAGACCTCGATCTCAAAGCCGTTTCCGACGGCAAGAATCTAAACGCGAACGCGTCTGCCAACGTCCAGGGTCTTCGCGTCGCCAAGAACGGCTCACCATCCCCGAAGCCTGTCCAAGTTCAGCTCACCGCCTTGCAGAATGTGCAAGCCCTCTCTGGCCAGCTGCAGAGCGCAGTCATCACTATCGGCAAAGCAATCGTCAACGTCGCAGGCACCTACCAGACGAGCGGCGCGACCACCGCCCTCAACCTTGCGGTCAACACCAAGGCTGCATCGATCGACGAGCTTCAGGCATTCCTGCCCTCGGTCGGTGTCCATCTGCCATCCGGCTCGCGCCTCCAGGGCGGAAATCTCACCACCAATCTCAACGTCACCGGCTCCGCCGCGGCTCCCATCATTAGCGGTCCCGTCCGCATCGACAACACCAACCTTGCCGGCTTTGACCTCGGTTCGAAGCTCGGGCCTCTCAGCTCGCTCGCTGGAATCAAGTCCGGATCCGGTACAGCCATCCAGTCGCTCAGTGCGAACGTCGCCATCAACGGCGGAAATGTCCGCACCGACAACGTCTCGGCCGTCGTCCCTTCCATTGGTTCGGCTACGGGCGCGGGCACCGTCAGCGCGGCCGGCGCACTCAACTACAACGTCATCCTCAAACTCACCGGTGTGCTCGGCGGAGCCAGCGGTAAGGATGGGGCTGCTGCAGGCCCAGGAGGCATCGCAGGTCAATTGATGGGAATGATCCCAGGCGGCGCAGTCGGAGGCTCAGCCGGTAAAGTCATAGGAAACTACGCTGGCGCCGCCCTTCGCAATGGTGTCCCCGTTGCCATCGGAGGAACAACCTCCAACCCCACCTTCACGCCCAACATGGGTGGAATTGTGAACAGTGCCACCGCCGGGGCTCCCAAGAAAGGCGCGGCCAAGCCGTCCCAAAAAGGCACCGACCCACTCTCCAATGCTCTCGGCGGACTCCTCAAGCCTCACTAAACCTCTTCGCGAACGGCGCACAAGAGCTGGCTTCTTGCGCGGGTTTCAGGATTCCTATGCGGGCCGATATTTTTTGAAAGCCGCCGTTGTGAGCGCGATGATGACGATGAGTGTTGTGAGCTGCGCGAGCTTGAAGGGCATCTCCGATTGCGTCGGCGCTAACGCGTGCAGAGCAGGAATTTTCTCAAACGACTGAACGATCAGCACAAAGATATTGAAGTAGAGGGCGAGGATGGCCGAGATCACGTACGTGCCACGCCAGGCGCCGCTGGCAGCACTCCGACGACGCGCAATGACGGCCAGGACCAGCACGATCAATGAGAGGATTCCAACGACAATGCCAGGAGTGACGCCTTTGAATGGAAAGAGAAACCCCGTGAGGCTGGTCAACGCCGTTGTGATCAGAAAGATCGAGGTCAGCAAGGGCAATCGCTTTGCAGCGATCATGCCGTAGACGACGATCAATCCCGCGCCGATAGCAATCAGGCTTATATAAACATGGAGGTAAGTGAATGTCCTCAAACTCATGCCAAGAATCATGATGGTGATGTCCTTTCACAAAGCTAGAGTAAGCCCTGGTTAGACTGCAATCTGAATACAAATAGGCTGTGGGGATCCGTTCCTGGACGGAACGACTTTGGCCGAAGGCTCTCTCAGGCAAGGGGAGCCTTCGAGAGCAGAAGATTAGCACAGGAACTGTGTCAAAACCAAAGAGAAGGCTTCCGGGACAGAAGTCCGATTCGTGTCTTCACGGAATTTGTTGCCTCAAAGCCCCGGTGCCTTTCCGGACTCCTACGGTCGGTCGGCGACCGGGATCCAGGGGCTGGGGTAGACGGGCCCGATGTAGTCGGCGCGGGGACGGATGAGGCGGTTGTCGTCGAGCTGCTCGATGACGTGCGCAGCCCAGCCGGCGATGCGGCTCACGGCGAAGATGGGCGTGTAGAGATCGATGTCGATGCCCAGCGTGGCGTACGTTGAGGCGGAGTAGAAATCGACGTTGGCGTTGAGCTTTTTGTCCCTGTTGATGTAGAGCTCGATAGCGCGCGACATCTCAAACCACTTGGGCTGGCCTGAATCTTTCCCGAGCTGCTCGGACATGCGGCGCAGGTGGGTAGCGCGCGGGTCTTCGGTCTTGTAGACGCGGTGCCCGAAGCCGGAGATCTTCTGTTTGGCGGCGAGCATGTTCTTCACATATTCGACGGGATCGGCGCCGGCCTTGTCGATGGCATGCAGAAGGCGCATGACACCTTCGTTGGCGCCGCCGTGGAGCGGTCCCTTGAGCGCGCCGATGGCGCCGGTGACGGCCGAGTGAATGTCGGAAAGAGTCGCGGCGATGACGCGGGCGGCGAAGGTGGAGGCGTTCAACTCGTGATCGGCGTGGAGGATGAGAGCGATGTCGAGGGTGTGGGTCGCGGTCTCGGAGGGCTTGACGCCGTTGAGCATCCAGAGGAAGTTGCCGGCGTGGGAGAGAGAGCGGTCGGGAGGAACGATTTCTAGGCCCTTGCGGATTCTGTCGTAGATCGCGACGATCATGGCAATCTGCGCGGTGAGGTTGTAGGCCTTGCGGACGTTGGCGTCGTGCGAGTTATCTTTTTCGTCTGCGTCGTAGAAACTGAGGGCCGACACCGTAGTTCGCAGCACCTCCATGGGAGTAGCGGAGGTCGGGAATGTCCTGAGCATGTCGACGATGCGCTGGTCGAGGGAGCGGGCGAGGGCTAGTTGCGACGAGAATTCGCGCAGTTCGAGTTCGCTGGGCAGGTGGCCGTTCCACAGCAGGTAGGTCGTCTCTTCAAAGCAGGAGTGTTCGGCGAGCTCGTGGATGTCGATGCCGCGGTAGGCGAGTACGCCCGCTTCTCCATCAATGAAGCAAATTCCGGAACTAGCGGCAACAATTCCTTCAAGACCCTTCCCGGCGACAGCAGTGGACATAACCTTTGAAACTCCCCTCTTTTGGGTGGCTGTAATCGATGCGCTCTCTTCGCGTTCACGCGGACTGCAAGCGGAGTCTGGCGAAAAGAGCGGTAATGCCCTTTATAAACGAGTGATTCGTGGGTTGTCACGGTCGGGGCTCCGAGCAGTGTCACACTTTGGTCTGCTGTGGCGCTTCGGTGGCGCTGGTTTTGAGGCCATGGAATTTACCGTAAGGCCGGTCGAAGTCAAGAGGATTCATGGCGGGGCGCGAGTTGTATTGGCAGGAGATGGAGTGGCAGATCATTTACGTTTTGCTACATGGTGGCTCAGCATTCTCCGCATAACCGGGTGGATTCTTCTATAGTCTCTGTAGTCTGCAGTCGCCTATTGTGTCGTGCTTGAAAGATGGTGGGCGTGCGGAGTTGCTGGCGTTTTCGCCCTGATTGCGAGTGGCTGGCAAAGAGAGTCTAAGTAGAGCAAGGTCTTCGCAGAAAGATTGTGGAGTGGGTCCCGGGAGGACCGCTCCGGAGGAGAAGGGAAGCATGAGCGACGATAGAACCACGATTGTGGAGACAACGCCCGCATATAGCGGCGCGTTACTGGGTGCGATTGCCATCGCGGTACTGGCGGCTTTGGGCGGACTGGTGTGGAGTTACGTGCTGAACAACCGCATCACACGTCAGGAGGCGGGGCTGTCTGAGGCTAACCAGCAGAATGCCAAGCTGGACGCACAGCTGCGTGAGACCAATGCGCGCCTGCGCGTAGCTACCGACGAGCTGGGCAAGAGCGTTGGGATGACGCAGAAACAGTTGGACCAGCGCGCTCAGGACATCATTCGGCGCGAGCAGGCCGACAGCGCGCGGCTTGAGACCGAGCAGAAACAGACTGCACAGCAGGTGAGCGCGGTCTCCAGCGACGTGTCTGGCGTAAAGACAGACGTGGGCGGGGTGAAGACAGATCTCACCAAGACGCAGGGGGACCTCGCGACGGCCGTGAGCCAGCTTCAATCGATGAAGGGCGATCTCGATAACCATTCGAGCCTGATTGCGCGCAATGGTTCAGAGCTGGAATTGCTGAAGCACAAGGGCGACCGCAACTACTACGAGTTCACCCTGACCAAGGGGCAGAAGAAGCCTGTGGGCACGGTAAGCCTGGAATTGAAGAAGGCCGACACCAAGAAGAGCCGCTTCACGGTGGTGGTATATGCCGACGACCGCAGCTACGAAAAGAAGGACAGGAACGTGGACGAACCGCTGCAGTTTTACAGCGGAAAGGACCCGGCACTGTACGAGATCGTGGTGAACTCGATCGGATCGAAGAACACGGTTTCAGGTTATCTGTCTACGCCGAAGGGTGCTCCCGCTCCGCCTAATGTTCAGTAACGGGGCCCTTTGGCGCCAGCGTGAGCGAAGGCAGGTACTGGAAGTTGAAGCTGTAGTCCAGACTCTTGCGCGCGTCCCAGTCGGCCTTGGTCATGCGGAATGAGCATGCGAATGTGCCTTCTTTTGTCTCGCCCGGTTGGATCGTGAGATCGGGCGAGATGGGAGTTGCACGCCACTGCATGAGCTGCGGATAGGCCTTGAAGATGCGCTCAAAATCAGTTGCGGTCGCCGCGTAGCTGGAGTGGATGCCATCAGCTAGCGTGGCATTGGCGACAATTTGATGCAGAAAGATCGGTTCCTTGCTTTGGTTGCGCAAACGCACGTGGGTAAAAAGCAGAACCTGGTCGATTTCTTCTTTGGGAATAGCAGCGCCGTTGGCATCCCACCCGGATGTCTCGGTGTGCATAGGGTGCGCCCAGACATCGAGGATTTCTCCAGTTGCGGCAGGCGGTTTCTGGCCGGCAATCACGTAGAGGGCCACAGCAATGGTGACCAGCACGGCGGCGGCGACGGACGCAATGACAACGTGGCTCGTGCCTCTCGTATAGGACTCGCCAGCCGACATATCCTTTGATTCTTGTTGAAGCAGACTCATAGCGCCCCTATCTTAGCCCTTTCAGATTGAAACAATCCACAGTCCTGTTGCGTGCGCGTTTTGGTGTGTTGCGTTACCTCTCACTTAGATGCGCGGACGCAGGGCAGCGAGGAACTCGGCGGGTGGCAGGGTGTTGAGCTACGTCGGCCGGTGTGAGCCAGGCACGGCGGAGCTGGCGGATGCCGTACTTCCACTCGCCGACGACGACGCGTGACGTGTGCGTCGGTGTTGATGACGATTTTGCAGCCGCATTCCCTGGCGTGGCGCAGGTCGCGGTCGCTCAAGTCGAGGCGTTCGGGAGCGGCGTTGTGTTCGACGGCGACGCCGAGTTCGCCGCAGCGGCGGAGGACGGCGCCGGTGTCGAGCTGGTAGGGCTCTCGGCGCAGAAGTTGACGACCGGTGGGATGGCCGAGAATGCGGGTGTTGGGATTCTCGACGGCTCGCAGGAGGCGGGCGGTCATTTCGTCGCGCGACTGCTCGAGGCGGGTGTGGACGCTGGCGATGACGACGTCCATCTGGGCGAGCACTTCGTCGTCGAGATCGAGGGCGCCGTCGGCGAGGATGTCGACCTCAATGCCAGTAAAGATGCGGATCCGCCCGTCCATCTGCTTGTCGACTTCGCGGATGCGCGCGATGTGTTCGAGGGCGCGTTTCTCGTCGAGGCCGTTGATCATCGCCAGGTTCTTCGAGTGGTCAGTGATAGCGATGTACTGAAGACCGCGGTCGATGGCGGCTTCGGCCATCTCGGCGATGGAGTTGCGGCCGTCGCTGGCCGTGGTGTGCATGTGGACGTCGCCCCTGATGTCGGAGACCTCGATGAGCCGGGGAAGTGCGTGTTTGGCGGCGGCTTCGATCTCGCCCAGGTTTTCGCGCATCTCCGGCGGCATCCAGTCCATCTGGAGGGCGGCATAAATCTCTTCTTCAGTTGCGGCGGCGACGGTGGATTCGTCGTCGAGCCGGGCGAGAGCCCATTCGCTGAGGGTGTAGCCCATTTTAAGAGCGCGCTGGCGGAGGGAGACATTGTGGGCCTTGGAGCCGGTGAAGTACTGTAGCGCCGCACCGTAGGATTCTGAGGGAAGCAGGCGAACGTCGACCTGGAGGCCATTGGCTGTGTGGAAGCTGACCTTGTTCTCGCCTTTGGCGATGATGTCGTGTATGCCGGGGTACGCGGCGACGTATTCGACGGCAGCTTCAGTCTTTTGAGGAGCGCAGGCTGGGCCGGTTACGAGCAGATCAAGGTCGCCGGCGGTTTCGCGGCCGCGGCGTAGGGACCCGGCGGGGGTAACGCGGTCGATGCCGTTGAAGGCGAGCAGATAGGTTGTGAGGCGATCGGCGGCCTCTTCGGCTTCGTCAATGCGGAAGCGGCCAGAGGACCGCGCGGTAGTCCTCGATGCCCTTGCGGATCTTCTCGATCTGTTTCTCGCCCATGCGGGGCAGGCCTTTGAGGCGGCCGGCGTCGATGGCTTCGGCGAGCTGGTCGATGCTGCCGATCTTGCCGGAATCCCAAAGCAGGGCCACGGTTTTGGGACCCATACCGGGAAGTTTGAGTAAATCGAGCAGTCCCGCGCCGTACTTCGCGAGGAGTTCTTCGCGCAGGGGCAGCGTGCCGGTGGTGACGATGGCCTGGATGTTGGCGGCCATGCTCTTGCCGATGCCTGAGATGGCAAGGAGCTGGGCAGTATCGGACGAGGCGACGACCAGGTCAACCGTGGTCTGCCCTATGGCGTCGGCGGCGTTGCGGTAGCTGCGGACGCGAAAGCTGTCAGCGCCGTCGATCTCCATTAAATCGGCCGTCTCGCTGAACAGGTGGGCCATGGTGACGTTGTCCATGGAAGCTTGTCTCCGGGAGGGATGAGTTGACTGGAGGCTGGAATTCCCGCAGGCGTCACGGTTCTGTCCAACAAGTCAAGTGTCCATCGGCCGGCGAGCCAGTGTCCAGCATTGCATTTACCATTGATTACCTTGCGATGCAATTGTGTGCGCTACAATCTGGGTTCTCAAGTTTATGACTGCTCCCTGCCTCGATTAAGGAGAAGGCGATGGCCGAAGCATCCCCGGGCACAAAACCATCCGTGAGTCCACCCGACGATCGCCTGGATTCCTGGAAGGAAATCGCGGCCTACCTCAACCGGGATGTGACGACGGTTCAGCGGTGGGAAAAACGAGAGGGAATGCCGGTTCACCGGCACCTGCATGAAAGGATCGGCTCTGTCTCGGCTTCGCGTGTGGAGCTGGATGCGTGGGCGCGAGGCCGGAACCTTCAGGCAGAGAAGGAAGATGGGAACCAAGCAGTCGTGCCCGATTCTTCGACGCCGACGCCCGCTTCTGCGATAACAACCTCTCGCGTCAGGTGGAAGTTCCTTCTGCTGCCGGCAATCGCTGTGGCGACGTTCGCGGCTGGGGTCATTTTCTGGATTCAGAAAACGGAATACTTCTGGCGAAGTCCTATCGCGGATGCGCGATTTCAGACGATTACGGACTTTGACGGATTGGAGCAGGCGGCCGCGGTGTCACGTGACGGTCAGTTCGTGGCATTTCTGTCGGACCGCGACGGACAAATGGACGTCTGGGTAACGCAGGCCGGTTCCGGACAGTTCCACAACTTGACTCGCGGTGCCGCAACAAATCTTGTCGATCCGTTGCTGCGTACTTTGGGGTTCTCTCCAGATGGGTCGCAGGTGACGTACTGGACCCGCAAGCAGAACGGAACCAGGGGCGACGAGATCGGCATCTGGGCTGTGCCGACTCTCGGCGGAGAGCCGAAGCCTTATCTCGAAGGCGTCGCAGAGTACGACTGGACACGCGATGGCGCGCAATTGGCTTACCATACGCCCGGATCCGGAGATCCACTGTTTGTGTCCAATGGCGGCCGGCAACAGGGAGACCGGCCCATTTTCACTGCGCCTGCCGGGCATCATAGTCACTTTCCCCTGTGGTCGCGAGACTCGAAGTTCGTCTACTTTGTTCAAGGAACGCCTCCCGACAAGCTGGACATCTGGCGCATCCGCTCGGGCGGCGGAACTCCGGAACGCATCACGTCGCATAACGGGCGCGTGACCTATCCAGTATTTCTGGATGGACGAACGCTGATGTACCTTGCCAGCGATCCCGACGGTTCAGGTCCTTGGCTTTACAGCGTTGATGTCGAGCATCGCAAGCCGCACCGGCTCTCTTCCGGCGTTGACCGGTATACCTCGCTGGCGAGCAGCGCGGACGGCAGCCGCCTGGTGGTGACGCGCGCAAGTCCCAAGAGAGCGCTATGGCGCTTACGCATCGACGAGTCCGGCAAGGATCTGCCTGCCGCCACTGAAATTCCACTGACAACCGGGACCGGGTATTCGCCACGCCTGGGGCCGAATTATCTTTTGTATGTTTCTGCCACGGCTACGAGCGAGAGTATCTGGAAGCTCGCCAACGGAACTGCGACGGAGTTGTGGAGCGGCAAGGGAGGGCGAATTCTCGGTGGCCCTGCGATCTCACCTGAGGGGAAGCACATTGGATTTTCAGTGCGCCAAACGGACGGTCGAACCGCTTTGTACGTGATGGAAGCAGATGGGACGAACGCCCGAATCGTTACGGACTCGCTGCACCTGGAGGGCGCCCCCGCGTGGAGTCCCGATAGCCAATCGATTACATCGGCGGCTGAAGATCATGGAACGACGCATCTTTTCCGCCTGCCGCTCGACGGCCAGCCGCCCACTGTTCTTGTCCCGGAGTACTCGGTGGGTCCCACGTGGGCGCCCGATGGCGGCTACGTTGTGTACTCGGGACCCGACATTGGCACCGCGTTTTCACTCAAGGCGGTAACAGCCAAAGGCGCTCCGCATCCTTTGCCACCCCTGACCCTTACGCGGGGAGCGCGTCGCATCGCCTTCCTCCCCGGTGGGCGAAATCTCGTGGTGCTGCGAGGGGAGATGCAGCATATGAATCTCTGGGTCATCGACCTGGAGAGTGGTGCGGAGCGGCAGCTTACCAACTTCACTGCGGAATTCGACATTCGGGATTTCGATGTATCTGCAGATGGTCGGGAGATTGTATTGGAGCGGGTGCAGGAACACTCGGACGTCGTGTTGATAGACCTTCAGCGGCGATGATCCCGGGCCACAGGCGGGGCCGCATACACTCCAGACACTACAGGCCTCGACCATTCGGTGCGAGGCCTTTGTGGTGATCTGGGCCGGACGGAAGTCCGATTAAGCTAAAAGAAATTCAAGCGATAGCGAATTAGGCAAAGAACTGCATTCGGTTATTCCGGGTTGATAGATCAGGAGCTGGGTTCGGAGCGATATCTTCCCATACCGTCTCGGGACGGTTGAGGGAACGCTACAGAGTTTCGATCGACTAAGCTGCGTTGTGGGTGGCTGCGTCTCTCATTCGGATAACTGCATCCGCCTGAGGTCCTTTCTGGCCCTGGACGATATCGAATTCAACGTCATCGCCCTCTTTCAGAGTTTTGTAGCCATCCAGCTGGATTGCCGAGTAGTGAACGAAAACATCTGGCCCGTCATCACGTCCGATGAATCCGTAGCCCTTGGCGTTGTTAAACCACTTCACCTTGCCTTTGTACTGAGCCACAGGGTTTTGCCTTTCTTGCCACTTGATAGGGTTGATGAGCGAATGGAACTGGGGAACGCCCACCTTATCGACTATGACGCTCATCGACGTCCAAAGGTTTATTGAAAGTGGCCAGAAGAATTCACAAAATGAGACAGGCCGGGCGAATTGCGCACCGGCCTGCATGGAAGACATTGAATCGATTGAGTGAAGGCACTTACGAAATCTTTACTACTTTCGTTTTTTCGCAATCCGACGAGCGTAAAGAAGGACGCTGCATAGCGTTTTACCGTCCTTGATGCCGCCTTTTTCGATCATTTCGACAATCTCGGAGAGCTTGACGAGGCGGAATTCGATGTCCTCGTCGTCTTCGGGGTGAGCGTCGCCGGCCACCAGGCCCTCCGCGAGAAACACCTTCATCGATTCGCCAAGGAAACCGGGACTGCCGTAGTACTCGACCAGCGGCTTCCACTTTTTGGCGCGATAGCCGGTTTCTTCTTCGAGTTCGCGCTGTGCTCCGATGAGCGGATCTTCGCCGGGCTCAAGTTTGCCGGCGGGCAGTTCCCAGAGATACTGCTGCGCGGCGTGGCGATACTGGTGCTCCATCACGATCCAGGGATCGCGCTTGCTTTTGGATTTGTCGACGGCGAGAATGACGACGCTGCCGTTATGGCGGATGACGTCGCGTTCGGAGGGCTTGCCGCCGGGCTCAAGAAGCTTGTCGTGGAGGACGCGGAAGAGCGGACCCTCAAAGACGACCTTGGAGCTGAGAAGTTTTTCGCGTTCCTCTGCAGGCTGTTTGCCGGATTTTTTGGTTTTGGAAATCTTGGGCTTGGCCGGGGATTTCTTCTTGGGCATGCGAACTGAATCTCCTTGTGCGGTCACGAGCAGTATATGTGGCAAAACCAGGGAATGAGGTATTAAGACCCCAAAGGGAACGGGACACGCAACCAATCGGTTGCGGTTTACCCCCTATTACCCGGTCTCTGCGAGTAAATTATCCTGTTTTCATGGGTTAGAGAGTGGGGTATCGGCGCAAATTATTTCTACTGACTAGACTTAGCCGTAGATTATTCCTGGCAAAGGAGTTACGGGCGAGAAACAGTGAACAGTGAACTTTGGCGTGGAATGCGATTGCACACGAGTCAACGGTTGGCGGGCTTTCCATTGCAGGGACATTTTGGACCTACATTCCATTTTGCGCCGGGGAGGGGAAATATTATGCAAAAGCGTGGAGGATTTTATTTGACTGAATTTGCATGATTTAGGCAAAACGACCCGGGGGTAGGGAGTTGACAGCGCGGTTCGAGGTTGGTCGGAACGTTGCCGTTTGATGCGAGTGATACTGCGCCGGCCCGGCTCCTCGACATCCCCGGTCCCCAAAGGCGAGGGACCGGGGGCACCCTCGACTGCATAAGAACGCCTTTGAGCATCGGGGCCACCCGCCAAGGACAATCAGGTTTGAGGAATTGACGAGATCGCCAACTCCGAAGTGCGGAATTCCCACCGCCCCGGCTCGGCTACAAAGGAGTGCGCCAAACACAGGAGTCGAATCCACCCCGCATATTTCATGGTTCTCCCATAACTGCGTCGCGGGTGCCCGATATCTCGAAGAGATGTGGGAAGCCGGTCCGTTTTGTCTGGTCTGGTGGAAGCGTCGCAATCCCGAGGGCATCGCTGTAGCTTCGTCGATGAAAGACGGCACCGTCTGTGACGGTGAAGACGATTATGGTTTCCCGCCCCAGCAGAGCTAGGACGGGGCACCCGCGTTTGTGGCGGGGCGGCCACCCGCCATGGAAGCCGGTCCATGTAGTTGTGCATCGCATGAGGGTGCCGTGGCATCCTTAACACAGCCAAATTTCTGTCCGAACCCAAGCGGACCGGGGTCAGCCAAAACGAAATCCATCGGAAGGTACACGTTGCCGAGTTCAGACTGTTATCCCATCGATGTGACTCCCGGCCTGAGTCGGCTGTTTCTGGATTTCTGTGCCGGTATCCCGGGGTGCGGCCGTTCTACTCCTCTGTGCCGCGCGAGACGGGATGGCAGAAGCGATCTCCTATCCCGGGCCATTGGAACGAAGTCGTTGAGCTGCTGGCCAGGCAAAATACCTCGGCCGCAACGGCTCAGGCATTGCGAGGCACTGCGGGCCGGCGCGGGAACTGTCGTGACGGGGCAGCAGGTAGGGTTGCTGGGCGGGCCGCTGTTCACTCCTTTCAAGGCGGCGACGGCGCTGGCAAGGGCGCGACAAGCCACTGCAGCAGGCAATCCGCATGTGGCGATCTTCTGGCTGGCCACAGAAGACCACGATTTTGCCGAGATCAATCACGTCACGTTCCCTCCACGAAAAGAACTGAAGAAGCTGGTCTATGCCAAGGCTCCGGCCAATGCGGTGCCGGTGGGCGGCGTTGTGCTTGACGAGACGATCGAGCCGCTGATGGAGCAGGCGTGGGAGCTGCTGGGCTCGTCCGATGCGATGGATGCGCTGGCGGCCGCTTACAAGCCGGGGCGGACGTTTGGGCAGGCTTTTGCGGAGTTCTACGCGAAGGCCTTTGCCGCGCAGGGGCTGCTGGTGCTGGATGCGGCGGGCAGCGAGGTGCATCGCATGGGCGCGCCGGTGCTGCGGGCGGCTATCGAGCGGGCAGATGAACTGCACGCGGCGTTGCTGGAGCGGAACAAGGCGCTGGAGGCGGCGGGATATCATGCGCAGGTTGCCGTGGCGCCGCAGTCGAGCCTGCTGTTTTTGATCGATGAGCGAAACGGGCGCGCGCATGGCGTTGAAGCGGACGGCGCCGAATGCAGCCGAGCCGCATGGGCTGTGGCAGGCGGGGCGCGAGAACTTTACGACGGCGGATTTGCTGGGCATTCTGGAGGCCGAGCCGGAGCGGATTTCGCCCGCGGCGCTGCTACGGCCAGTGTTTCAGGATTTTCTGCTGGGAACGTCGCTGATTGTCGGCGGGCCGGCGGAGATTGCTTATTTTGCGCAGTCGGCGGTGCTGTACGAGCGCATTCTGGGGCGCGGACGACGGCGGCGGAGCCGAGCTTTCGGGAACGCTGATTGAGCCGGCGATCGGCGAACTCCTGCGCACGCATGAGCTGTGACTGGAGCGGGTTTTCAGCGAGAGCCCGGATTCGCTGGCGCAACTGCTGGCGGCGCGGGCGATGCCGGTGGAAGGCAAGCAAAGCTGGCGGCGGCGGGAACGGCGCTCGATGTGGAGCTCGGGCCGCTGGTGGAGTACATGAAGGCAATGGATGCGGGGCTGGGACGCACCGCGGAGACGGCAGCGAGCAAGATGCGCTACCAGATGAATCGTCTGCGGCGACTGGCGGCGAACTTCGAGTTGCAGAGCGAGGGCTCGCTGGGGCGTCATGCGGAGGCGATTGCGCGGGCGTTGTATCCAGGCGGGGTTTTGCAGGAGCGCGTGCATGGGGCGGCGTTCTATTTTGCGCGCTATGGGTTTGAGCTGGCAGAGACGCTGACGGGGCTGGCTGGCGATCCCTGTCCGGGACACAAAGCGGTCTGGCTTTGACACGAGTGGCGATCTTCCGCTATCAGGAGGCCGTGAACCGCAGCCGACAATTCACCACTGACAATGCAAATACAGTGAACGGCGCGCTGGTCGTTTTGTTCGGGGGAGGGCTCTTTGGTGGGCGGGCCGGTCAACCCCCAGCCAGCGTGGCCGTGGAAGGTGTCGGCGAAGAGCTGGAAGGAGCGGCCACAGGCATTGCACACGAAGTTGTGTTCGACGACGTCGGCGGGCCACTCCGCGTTGAAGAGGTCATGCAAGGGGCAGGTGCTTGCAGCGAGCGTCATCCTGCCATCGTCAACCGCAGTCAGCAGCCGGCGGGCGAGTTCGAGATACTCCGCGGCTTGTCGATGCTCCGGCTCTCCATGAGCCCTTCGCATTGTGAGCAGGACACCATTGCATGAGTTTGCCACTTTGCCCGATGGTCGGGAGCCATGCCGAAGGTACATGGGTAATGTTGACCCAAAGGCACTCCGATTGCGGCCGGACAGATCAGAATCGAACCGGGCGACGGGAGCCACTTTGTATAATTGCCACCGAAATGATCGGAGACAGGCGATGAGGCAGTTCGGTTGGTGACCGCGGTCCTGTGCGGGATGCTGTGTGCGAGCGCAGGCGCAGAAAGAACCTTGTGCCTTGCCGGGTGAAAACAGCGCGTTTCTCGGCATCCGGACGATTCGGCTTTGGCCGGGCGACGCTCCTCAGGCCAAGGGAACGGCCTGCGAAGACACTCCGACGCTGACGATTTTCGACCCGCAGCACGGGCATGAAAACGGCTCGGCGGTGGTGGTGCTTCCCGGCGGATCTTACGCGCATCTGGCGGCGATTCTCGAGGGCCGCCAGGTCGCGGACTGGTTCACGTCGCGGGGATTCCGGGCGTTTGTGCTGAGCTACCGGCTGTGTTCGAATGGCTATCTGCTGCCGGTTCCGCTGCTCGATGCGCGGCGGGCGGTGCAGATTGTGCGGGCGCGGGCGGCGATTACCACATCGATCCCGATCGCATTGTGATGATCGGGTTTTCGGCGGGAGGTCACCTGGCGGCGCTCGCCGGCACGCAACCGATCGGCGGCAATCCGGAAGCAGATGATCCGATCGATCGCGTGTCGAGCCGGCCGGATTATCTGGTGCTCGGCTATCCGTGGATTGGCGCCATCTCCAGCGACACGTCGCACCTGAGCTACTGCAAGCTCTACAACGTGATGGACCGCTGCGAAGCACTGCGCGCGGCGTACTCTCCTGATTTGTTTGTCACTCAAAGAACGCCGCCGACATTCTGGTATCACACCTTCACACGACCAGACTGTGCCGGTGGAGCAGGGTTTGCGGTTCTACGAGGCGCTGGTGAAGGCGGGTGTTCCGGCGGAGGCGCACGTCTTTGCCAACGGACCGCACGGGACGGGGTTTGGCAAAGGCGACGCTGCGCTGGACAGTGGCCGGGGCTGCTGGAGACGTGGCTGCGGGCGCAGGGGCTGCTGACGCCGGAAAGTCTGTGGCGGCACGAAGCCCAGCCGTGGAATGCGCAGAAGACAGCGGGCACGTGACCGTCGCAAGAATTCACGATTACAATCCATCGATGGTGCATCAGCTGTTCACTCTGGAGGATTCCCGCTCATGACATCGTGCGTCGCTTCGCCTGCAGCTGGGTTGCCGCTGCAGCCTCGCTGTGTCTTTCATGTCTTACGTCGTTCCAGTCAACCTTCACGGCGCAGGAACGACCTGCGACTCAGCCGCAGACCCGGCAACAGCGACGCGGGCAGCAAGGAGCTGAAGGAAGCTCACAAGGAAACGCCGATTCCGCCGGAGAAGACCTCCGTGACCCATCACGAACTGACGCTCGGCGGAAAGATCGCTGAAGTACACGGCGACAGCGGGCACGCTGCTGATTCGCGATGAGGAAGACAAGCCCTACGGCAGCATGTTCTATGTGGCCTACACGCTGGACGGCGCGGATGCCGCGACGCGGCCGGTAAGTTTTCTCTACAACGGCGGTCCGGGATCAGCCACCCTCTGGCTGCACATGGGCTCGTTTTCGCCGGTGCGCATTGAGACCGACAGCCCCAATCCCACGGCCGGACCGCCCTTCAAGCTGGTGCCGAACCAGTATTCGCTGCTCGACAAGACGGACCTCGTGTTTATCGATGCGCCGCTGACGGGCTATTCGCGCGCGGTGGGCAAGGCGACGGCGAAGGATTTTGCCGGCGTCGACCAGGACCTGCACGCGTTCGACCGGTTCATTGTCGCGCTATTTCTACGGTGAACCAGCGGTGGAATTCGCCGAAGTTTCTGATTGGCGAGTCGTATGGAACGACGCGGTCGGCGGCGCTTGTCGGACATGCTGGGCAGACGACGGCGTGCAGTTGAATGGCGTTGTGCTGATCTCGTCGATTCTGAATTATGACATTCGCGTCGCCGGGTACGACATCCTCTACATCTTCAACCTGCCGAGCTACGCGGCGGCGGCATGGTATTTCGACAAGATTCCAAACAAGCCGCCGGACTCGCCGCGTGGGTGCAGCAGGCGCGCGAGTTCGCCTCAGGCCCCTATGCGCAGGCGCTGTTCCAGGGCGACAGATTGCCGGCCGACGCAGCTGGACTACGGTGGCAAAGGAGATGAGCCGCTTGACCGGGCTGAGCGTCGACTACATCAAGGAAGCGAATCTGCGCGTTTCGCCGACGCGATTCCGAAAGGAAGTGCTGCGCGACGACCGCAAGACACTGGGCCGCTATGACATGCGGTTTGAAGGCGTGGATCTTGATGCGGCCGGAGAGAATCCGAGCTACGACGCTTCAGATACCGGGATTACCGGAGCATTTGTCGCGGCGATCCACGACTACCTGGAGCGCGAGCTGAAGTACGAGAGCACCGATAACTACCGCCCGACCGCGTACGACATCGTGGCAGTGGGACTTCAATCACCGGCCAACCGGGCGGCGGTGGGCCGGGGGCCGGGAGGCAGCAGTTGCAGCCGTATGTCGCGGGCGATCTGGCCGCTGCGATCCGGAAGAATCCGCATCTCAGGGTTTTCTCGGCCAATGGCTACTTCGACCTGGCAACGCCGTTTTTCGCAACGGAATTCGACCTCGAACATATGGACCTGGAGCCGGAACTGCGCGGGAATGTGCAGTTCGGCTATTACCCATCCGGGCACATGATCTATCTGAACGTGGAAGCGCTGCACAAGTTGAAAGACGATCTCGCGGCGTTTATCGATAAGTCGACGAAGTAACCGCAAAAAGAAGCGAGGACCGCAGACTGAAATCTGCGGTCCTCGTCTTGGGGGAAGGGAACTGCTGAGTCTCCATCCAGTTAGGAAGGTTACGGTTGTGGTTGCGGCGGCGGTGCTGCACCTTCAGGAGGCGGGCCGCCGGGGCCGCCGGGGCCGCCACGCCGCATCCGCTGCTGCTGCATGGCGTCGAATTTCTGCTTCTGATCGTCGCTCAGGTTTGCCTTGATGCTGTTGTTCGAGCCTTCCATGATGGTGCGCATCTGGGCGCGGCGGTCTTCCTGCGAAAGTGACTGGTTCTGCATAAGAGCCTGCATCTTCTGCTGGCGATCGAGGAGCAGGGGCTTGATCTGCTCTGCTGATCGGATGTCAGGCTGAGCTCCTGGGTCAAGCGCTCAAGCTGACGGTTGGGGTCCATCCGCATGCCACGGCCTTGGGGTGGGGGGCCTGCCTGGCTTTGGGCGGGGGGTGGGGGAGGGGTGTCCTGGGCGAAGGCTGCGCCGGTGAAGCCGAGCGCGAGCAGGCCGCCGAGAGTGAGGGTAGAGAAGCCTGCTTTGCATTGGGTGAGAATCCTCCGATTCATTGCCTGGGGAACCGGCCGCAAAGGCTTTGCCAGGGGCGGTGGTTCCTCGATCGTTTCCCGAGCGCCGTAGGCGCCCAGGATGCCGTTCAGGAGGGTAGACGGAGAACCTCGGCCTCGGATGCGGTCGTCGGTTGAAATCGCCGGAAATTTGATGGGGAAAAGGCCAAACCACCAGAAATTAAGAGGCGGGCCACCGATCTCGGGAGTGGAAGGATTCCCGAAACCGGCTGCCCGCTGGACCCTGAACCGGGTCTAGGTGGTATGTTTAGTTTAGGCCTGTTGTACCGGAAAGCAAGTTCTTTTTTGGTCCAAATTCCCGATTCGTGACAGCAGTCACAGAACCCTACCGCATAGCGCCTCGCAGCGTTGACTTGGGGGTTTGTCCCTGATACAAAAAGGAGTTCCAAGGCCTTTTCCGATCGTGTTGCGAAATAGAATTCTGGAAGGTTGTCGCTCCAAAGGTGGTCGCGCCAATCCAGTGATAAATGGTTGGAGACCCATCAGAAAGGGCGAAACCTGCGACGGAAAAACCCTGTCTGCTCGAGTTAACCGATACAAGCATGGAAGAGATCTTTCAACAAATCGGAGCGCTGTGCTCGCCACACACATTCTGCTCTTTGTGGCCTGGTCCTGGCATACCAGTTTCTGGTGCAAGGGCCATTGAGTCGCGCACTTGCAGAGCGTCGCGCCCGTACCGAGGGCGCTATCGAGAATGCCCATAAAGCAATCGCCCGGGCCGAAGCCCGGGCGGCTGAGTATGCCGAGAAACTTCGCCAGGCGCGCGCGGAGATCTTCAAAATGCGCGAGGCAAGAGACAAGCAGCGCACCGCCGAGCGTGAAGCCGCGCTCGATGTGGCAAGGAAGGCCGCCGGGGCCAGGGTGAGTCAGGCCAGGGCTGAAATGGATGCCGAGGCGGAGAACGCCCGGCAGGTAATCCAGGGGTCGGCGGGGGAACTGGCAAATCAGGTGGTGCGAGCTGTGCTTCCGCAGGCCGCCGGGAGTTCCCGTTGAGACAAGTTTTGAGAAATTCGCATTCATTCATTCGGATTTGCGGGTTCCTGCTGCTGGGGTTGATCGCATTCGCGCCCGTGCTTACCCCTGTTCGTGCCTTTGCGGCCCAGGTTTCAGAGGTTCCCGAACAGCCCAAGATTCAATCTGCCCAGCAAGAGGCCCAGAACCCACCGCCAAACGCAGGCGGCCAAAACCGAGGAAAAGGAAAACGATCTCTACCGGCACTCCGCCGTGGTTCAGTTTCTTGCGCGCATCATGCACTTGGGAGTGGAGACGACCGCGCGGCTGTTTGAGCTCTTCAATGTCGCTTGTCGTGGTGCTGGGAATCGGCATCCCCCTCGGGCGGTTTTTGCCGAAACTTCTGCGCAGCCGGTCTGAGAAAATCCGCGGAGACCTGGAAACTGCGCGCAAGACAACCGAGGACGCCAATACACGTCTGAGCGCAGTCGAAGCCAAGCTCGCGAACCTGGACCAGGAGATTGCGAGATTCCGCACCGAAGTGGAGCAGCAGATCGCGTTGGACGAACAGCGCGGCAAGACGGCCCTCGAAGAAGAGGGCGCGCGGATAGTAGCCTCGGCTGAGCAGGAGATCGGCATGGCGGCAGCGCAAGCCAAGCGCTCATTGCGCCACTTTGCGGCGGACCTTGCCATCGATCAGGCAGTGAAGAAACTGGTGCTGACGCCGGAGACTGACCGGGCGCTGATCAGCGAGTTTGTGAGTGAGACGGGCCGCGACACAATGCACGGCGGAGGGAAGAACTGATGGCCGCGCATTTGCATCACGGTATGCGCGCGCATTTGCCGATGTCGTGGCTTCGGCCCACCTGGACGCGACCGCACTGGACCGGCAGTTCAATGATTTTCTGGCACATGGGACGGCAGCGCGGATCTGCGCGAGTTCTTCATCAATCCGGCGGTTCCGGCGACGCAGAAGATCGCGATTCTCGACAAGCTGAACGCGAAGATGGGTCTGCAGAAGGAATTGCGCAACCTGCTGGCGGTGCTGATCAACAACGATCGCATCGGCGAGGTGCATGAAGTGGCCGACAGCGTGGCGTGCGGAGATGCAGGAGCGGCTGGGCATTCGGCAGGCGGAGATTGTCACAGCGCGGGAGTTGAACCCGCAGGAGCGCGCAGAACTGGTAGCGGGCGTGGGCAAACTGGCCGGGGCGCGGATTGAACCGACGTTCAAACTGGATGAGTCGATTATCGGCGGAACCGTGGTGCGCATCGGATCGACCGTGTATGACGGTTCGGTTCGTGGACGGCTGGAGCGATTGAAGGAAGCGTTGATTGCGGGCTAAGCCCGCAGGTCAGTGAGTTCAGTAGTTCGTAGTTCACAGTTTAAATATCGAATCAGAGCTGGAAGAGACTTCGAAGCACTGCGATCGGTAACTGAGAACTGTGAACTGAACTGCGAACTGTAAGGAACTGAAATGGCTCAGATCAAGGCAGACGAGATTACGCAACTACTTCGCGAGCAGATCGCGAACTACGACTCCAAGGTCCAGGTCGACGAGGTCGGCACGATCACTTCGCTGGGCGACGGCATCGCCCGCATCCACGGGCTCGACAAGGTGATGGCGGGCGAACTGCTCGCCTTCCCGCACGGCATTGCCGGGCTGGCGCTTTCGCTTGAAGAAGACCAGGTGGGCGCCGTCGTGCTGGGCGACTATACCGAGCTCCGCGAAGGCGAAGAGGTAAAGCGCACGGGCAAGATCCTGAGCGTGCCGGTGGGCGACGCGCATGATCGGCCGCGTGGTGAACGCGCTGGGCGCGCCGATTGACGACAAGGGCCCCATCGCGACGACCGAGACGCTTCCTGTGGAGCGCCTGGCGCCGGGCATCATTGACCGCCAGCGCGTGCGCGAGCCGATGGCGACGGGACTCAAGGCCATCGACGCCATGATTCCGATCGGCCGCGGCCAGCGCGAGCTGATCATCGGCGACCGCCAGACCGGCAAAACAGCCGTGCTGCTGGACACGATCATTAACAACGCGAAGAACGACCTGATCTGCATTTACTGCGCGATCGGGCAGAAGCGCTCTTCGATCGCGCAGGTGGTGCAGACGCTGACCGAAGCCGGCGCGATGGGGCACACCATCATTGTGGCCGCCTCCGCTTCGGAGCCTGCGCCGATGCTTTATCTCGCGCCCTATGCGGCAACCGCGATTGGCGAATACTTCCGCGATAACGGCAAGCACGCGCTGGTGATGTACGACGATCTTTCGAAGCATGCGATGGCGTACCGCGAAATTTCGCTGCTGCTGCGCCGTCCGCCGGGCCGCGAGGCGTATCCGGGCGACGTGTTCTATCTCCACTCCCGTTTGCTGGAGCGCTCGTCGAAGATGAGCGAGGAGCGGGGCGGCGGTTCGCTGACGGCTCTGCCGGTGATTGAGACGCAGGCCGGCGACGTTTCGGCGTACATTCCGACCAACGTGATTTCGATTACGGACGGCCAGATCTTTCTGGAGACTGACCTGTTCAACTCCGGCGTGCGTCCGGCTGTGAACGTGGGACTTTCGGTTTCGCGCGTGGGATTCTCGGCAGCCATCAAGGCGGTCAAGCAGGTTGGCTCGACGCTGAAGCTGGACCTGGCGCAGTATCGCGAACTGGCGGCGTTTGCGCAGTTCGGTTCGGACCTCGATCCGCTGACGCAGAAGCAGCTGAACCGCGGCCAGCGGCTGACGGAGTTGCTGAAGCAGCCGCAGTTCCATCCGCTGACCTGGCAGCAGCATGGTAGTGATTCTGTTCTCGGGTACGCAGGGATATCTGGACGACATCGCAGGTTAAGGACATTCGCGCGTTTGAGGACGGACTCTACCAGTATTTCGATGCGGCGCAGTCGGCGCTGATGGAAGACCTGACGAAGAAGAAGTCGCTGGACGATGATCTTCGCAACCGGCTGCATGCGGCGCTCAAGGAGTACAAGGCGAACTTTCTCGCGGATCTGGCAGCCGCAAAGGCGTAAGAACAGTTCACAGTTGAGTTCAGCGCACAGTTGGGGACGAGGAACAACGAAGCGCAATCTGGAATCACTGTGAACTTAGAACTGTGCACTGAGAACTGAACAATGGCAAACGTACTGGATCTACGGCGGCGCATACGCAGCGTGAAAAACACGCGGCAGATCACCAAGGCCATGAAGATGGTCTCGGCAGCGAAGCTGCGCCGTGCGCAGGAGCGGGCGCTGGCGGCGCGGCCTTACGCCAAGATGATTACCAGCGTGCTGGAGTCGCTGGCGCGGCGCGTGGATATTTTTGACGAAGAGACCGGCAACCTGCGGCATCCGCTGTTTGCCACGCGGCCCGAGAAACGCGTGCTGATCGTCGTGATCAGCGGCGACAAGGGATTTGCCGGCGCGTTCAACGCGAATATCACCAAGACGGCGCTTCAGTTCATCAGCGGCAATACCGATAAGGAAATCGACGTCGAGGCGATCGGCCGCAAGGGGCGCGACCTGTTGCGGCGGCGCTATCCCGTTGCGACTTACACCGAGCAGACCGATGAAAACGGCAACAAGCGCCAGGTCCGCAATGAGCGCAGGGGCAACGTCGAGATCACGGGCGACCATCCGGGGATGCTGCTGAAGCTTGAAGCGAACCGTGTGTTTGATCTGGCGCAGAACATCATCTCGCGCTACGTGCACGAGGAGATCGACGCCGCCTACATCGTCTACAACGAATTCAAGTCGGTGATTGCGCAGCGCCTTGTTGTCGAGCGGCTGCTGCCGATTCTCAAGATTGGCGCTCCGCAGATTGAAGGCGCCGTTGAGCCGACACCGGAAGAGCGGGAGCGCGCCGCACACGCTGCATTGAGCGCGGGCATCACGCTTGAAGAGGCGAACACGGAAGAGGCTGACGAGGAAGCGAAGAAGTTCGGCACGGCGAATGTGGACTACATCTACGAGCAGCCGCCAGAGGAGCTTTTCAACGGACTGCTGCCACAGTACATTTCCGCGATGCTGTATCACGCGATGTCAGAGTCAGTGGCTGCGGAGCATGCGGCGCGTATGACGGCGATGGATTCAGCGACCAACAACGCATCGGACATGATCGACGCCTACACGCTGGAGATGAACCGCGTGCGGCAGGCGGCGATCACCAAGGAAATTATCGAGATTGTTCGGGAGCGGCGGCGTGTAGGTTCCAGCTGTCTAGCCCAGGTCTCAAAAGCGAGACCTGGGGCACGCACCCAAGTTTGGAATTGAGAAGGCAGAGAAATGGCAGAGAACATTGGCAAGGTAATTCAGATTTCCGGTCCCGCGGTGGACGTGCAGTTTGAAGAAGCGACGATGCCGCCGATTTACCAGGCGCTGCGCGTGACGAGCGACGGCTTCGACGTGCCTTCACCGATTTCCGTGATCCTTGAAGTCCAGCAGCATTTGGGCGAAGGACGCGTGCGTACGGTGGCGATGGAAGGCACCGAAGGCATGGTCCGCGGCATGAAGGCCATCGATCTTGGCGGCCCCATCCGCATGCCGGTGGGCAAGGAGACGCTGGGACGCGTGCTCAACGTGATCGGCGAGCCGGTCGACGAACTGGGCCCCATCGGCGCAAAAACGCGCATGCCCATTCACCGCCCTGCGCCGCTGTTTGACGAGCAGTCTACCCACGAGGAGATGTTCGAGACCGGCATCAAGGTCATCGATCTGATCCAGCCGTTTTTGAAGGGCGGCAAGATCGGCCTGTTTGGCGGCGCGGGTGTGGGCAAGACCGTCGTCATCATGGAACTGATCAACAACGTGGCCAAGAACCACGGCGGCTACTCGGTGTTTGCCGGCGTGGGCGAGCGCACGCGCGAGGGCAACGACCTTTGGCTCGAGATGACCGAGTCGGGCGTGATCAAGCCGGGCAAGTGGCAGGAGTCAAAGTGCGCGCTGGTGTACGGCCAGATGACCGAGCCGCCCGGAGCGCGTCTGCGCGTGGCCTTGAGCGCGCTGACCGTCGCCGAGTACTTCCGCGACGTGGAAGGTTCGGACACGCTGCTGTTCATCGACAATATCTTCCGGTTTACGCAGGCCGGCTCTGAAGTATCGACGCTGCTGGGCCGCATGCCTTCGGCGGTGGGATACCAGCCGAACCTGGCGACGGAAATGGGCGAACTGCAGGAGCGCATTACTTCGACGAGCAAGGGCTCGGTGACGTCGGTGCAGGCGGTGTATGTGCCGGCCGATGACTTGACCGATCCGGCGCCGGCGACAACCTTTGCGCACCTTGACGCGACCACGGTGCTGAGCCGGCCGCTGTCGGAGCTGGGCATTTATCCGGCGGTCGATCCGCTGGCGTCGACGTCGCGCATTCTTGTCGGCGCGCATTGTGGGCGATGACCACTACAACGTGGCGCAGGGCGTGAAGAAGATTCTGCAGCGGTACAAGGATCTGCAGGACATTATCGCGATTCTGGGTATCGATGAGCTTTCGGAAGAGGACAAGCTCACGGTGGCGCGCGCGCGCAAGGTACAGAAGTTCCTGTCGCAGCCGTTCCACGTGGCCGAGCAGTTCACCGGTATTCCCGGCGCGTATGTGAAGATTGCGGACACGGTGCGCAGCTTCAAGGAAATCATCGAGGGCAAGTACGACGATATTCCGGAGCAGGCCTTCTACATGAAGGGCGCGATCGAGGAAGTGCTGGAAACAGCTGAGAAGCTGAAGGCAACGGCGTAGGAAGACAGTTGCCAGTGATCAGTTGTCAGTCGTCAGTTTATTCCGACCTGCTGCCGACTGCTTCAACTGAGAACTGAAGACTGTGAACTGAGAACTCACTTATGGCTGACGAATCCAATTCGCTGCGTGTTCGGCTGGTGACGCCGGAGCGCATTCTGTTTGACACCACGGCGGACGCGGTGGAACTGCCGGCGAAGAACGGCTACATGGAAGTGCTGTACGGGCACGCGCCGCTGCTGGCTGAGCTGGGCGCGGGCGACGTGCGGCTGCATGGGGGCCATAATTCGGACTCGGCCGGGGGCGAACAAATCTACAACGTGTCGTGGGGATTTGTGGAAGTGCTGCCGGATCGCGTGACGATTCTGGCCAACGATGCGCTGAAGCCAGAGGAGATCGACGTGCCGCGCGCCGAGCAGCAACTGGAGCGCGGGCAGAAGGAATGGAACGAAGCCGGCGAGAGCGAAGAGAAGTATGCTGATGCGTTGCACCGGATCGCCGAAGCCGAGGCGAAGCTGGCTACGGCGCAGGAGAAGCACTAGGGTTCCGCACCCGCAGAGCGGAGAAAGACGAAGGCCCTGCTCATCGAGCGGGGCCTTCATTCGTCTGCCGGTCTCCCAATCCTGACATCTCTCAATTTGTATGCTGAGTATGACGAGCCAGCCTTCGTTTTGTCTATTCTGTGCCGACGATCATGCGTTTGAATATCAGGCTTATCGATTTCCTGCCATTCGTCGCCGACGAGGCGACTCTGCCAAAGAGCGTTATACCAGGCAATCTCCTGATAGTGGCCCTGATGAAACTGATACAGGTGAAGTTCGTGTTCAACTGCAGAGGCCGTGTTCGTGCAAGGACGAATTCGCGGTAGGTCCTTGTGGTTGAATTGTGAGAGATCTGAATCGTCACTCGCTTCGAGAATGGGCTTGAACGAATTTGCTTACTTTTCAAAGCGCCAGATTGGCAGTTCCCCGTGGGACCGAGGCGGGCGGGATCTGGCGGCCTGCGCAACGATCTCCTGCCTGCCGTCTCCATTCAGATCAAGGGTTTTGATGCGAGTTGAAAGTACGGTCAAACGCAACTTCGATTGGGGCGGTGCTTCGCTTTCATCGTGTCGGATTGGAGTTCGGCAGTGATAAGTCGGATGAGAGTCTGTCGATCCTCCGCGCTAATTGCTTTTGATTGACCGAGAGCGTTCTCTGGTCCCAGTTCCTGAATTTGTCTGGAATCCCAGTGAAAGGAGCCGCTCGAAGAATTTTCAGTTGGTTTCTGACAATAGCTGAATGTACACGCTGGGACGATCGCGAACCGGAGAATGAGGGTAGCTTTACAGACCGGATTCTACATGATCCTCTACTGAGTCAGTTGGTCCGCACGGCGTTGCTTCTCCGACGATTCTTGAGGTGACGTGGGTCTTCTCGAAGTCGCGATTCTGCGCGTTGAGGATCACCTCGCGGTGAAAGAAATAGAGGACGTGAATCTTGAATTCGGTCGAAAACGTGATCGGGAACCATACGCTGTCCGGCTGCGGCGCGTAGGTAATGCTGAAACCGAGACCGGGCACGTTGGTTCCAAGCAGCGTGCGCACGGCGAACGGGATCTTCCGCGCCATACCGGTCGTGACAAGCACTGGCTGGTACGCGGTTGTGTCGATGTAGGCGTCGCCGCTCCAGCCGAAGTCGTCCTTCTTCTTCGGACGAAATGTGATGTGGTACACGTCCCGGTCATTCAGTCGCTCCCGGCCGATCATGCGAAACGAGTAGTCGAGCTGGTTCTTTGAGGTGAGCGGGAAGAGGTGGGCGTTGTATCCGTCTTTCGATGTGTCGTGGATGAGGTTCCAGCGGATGTTTTCGACAATGTCGCGATCGATGGTCTCGTTGCTGTTGGGGTCGAAGGTGGGGTCTTTATCTTTGTCCTTCTTCTCCTTCTTTTCGGACTTGTCCTTATCCTTATCTTTGTCCGGGTCCTTGGGCTTGTCTTCGTCGCGGGGAAGCAGTGCGGTGTAACCGACGTATTTGTGATCTTTCAGGAACCGGCCGTCGACCTTGAGCAGTTCTTCATGGGAGCTGTCGGTTGATGGCGTGAACCGGTAGTCGGTGAGTTCCTCGCACATTACGGTGTTGCCGCGGCGGGAGGTCATTTTGGCGTGTTGCACGTAAACGTAGTGGGCGCGCTCAGCCTCGGCCGTGTCCTGGTTGATGGCGACGCGGTTCATGACCGATTCGGCGGAGGGGAGGTGTGCAGGATTTGAGCTGTTGGACTGTGCAGAACTGGCGCAGGCGAGAGCAAGAGCGGCCGCGGTAATCGCTGGTCGAAGGCAGTTCATGATCGTGCACATCCTTGAGATTCTGTCGGTCTCGCCACGAAGGGTCTTCGCGGACTCACTGTAGCAGGGGACACGGAGATTGCGGAAAGGTTGTGCGCCCCAGGTGCATTTGTGACGAAATCGATGGAGTCACCCATTTAGCCTGCATTTCCGGCGCCGGGTGGGCTGCATGCATGAGAATGGTGTTCTCGCATTTTTTAGAGGGAGCACGAGAGCTATGTGTACGTTGCTCAGAACATGTCTGCCGGCAATCTTTGCCTTGGCATCGTCGTCAGTGCTTCTCGCACAGGCGCTTCCGCCCACTCACGTTGACGACTTTACGGGAAAGCCGTGGGTCGTGGTCATCAGCGATATCGGGAATGAGCCGGATGACCAGATGTCGTTTGTGCGGTTCCTGCTGTACTCGAATGAATTTGATGTCGAGGCGATGATCGCCACGACCTCGACATGGCAGAAAACCAAGACGCATGCGGAGACGATGCACCAGCTAATCGCGACGTATGGACAGGTGCGGGCAAACCTGATGCTGCATGCGAAGGGGTGGCCGGAGGCGAGCGAACTGGATGCGCGCGTGTTTACTGGGCAGACTGCGTACGGGATGGCGGCTGTCGGTCAGGGCAAGTCTTCGGAGGGGTCGCGGTCAATCGTAAAGGCGCTTGAACGCGATGATCCAAGGCCGCTGTGGATCTGCATCTGGGGCGGGGCCAATACGCTCGCTCAGGCACTCTTGGATCTCTCGGCGGCGCATTCACAGGCCGAGAGTGCGAGGCTGATTGCGAACCTCCGCGTTTATTCGATCTCGGACCAGGACGATGCGGGGCCCGCAATAAGGCGCCAATATCCGTCGTTGTTTTATATCGTGTCGCCGTCGACGCCGACGAGTGGGGAGTATACGAGTGCGACATGGACGGGCATCAGCGGCGACCACTATTACCGCAATGGCGAGGGCGCGGATTTCACGACGGTGACGAATGAGTGGCTCGATGCGAATATCCGCAGCAAGGGACCGCTTGGCAGCAAGTATCCGAAGTTCATGTTCATCATGGAGGGGGATACGCCGTCGTTTCTGGGGCTGATCGACAACGGGCTGAATGCGTATCGACGGCCGGATTGGGGCGGATGGGGAGGACGCTATCTCTATCGGCAGCCTTATGGAGAGACGCACTCAATCTGGACGCAGGGCGGAGACGAATTTGCGCGGGTCGATTCGCGCGACACGGTGACGGGAGTGGATGGCGAGGAGCACGTGAGTGACCAGGCGACGATCTGGCGGTGGCGGGAGGCGTTCCAGAACGACTTCGCGGCGCGGATGACGTGGACGGTATGCGGATTTCGCGCACGCGAATCATAATCCGGTGGCGGTGGTGAATGGGCAGGGCGGGACTGCTCCGCTGGAGATGGACGTGCAAGTCGGACAGGCGATCACGCTCGATGCAGGCCAGAGCAGCGATCCGGATGGGCAGCGGATGCACTTTCACTGGTTTCACTACGGAGAGGCGGGGATTGCGGACGGAAACCTGGCGGCTTTGACATTGTCGGGGGCCGACACAGCGCGGCTCACGGTGCGAGCGGATGCGGCGTGCCGGCCGTTGTGGCTGCCGCTGATTCCATGCAAGGGCGATGGCGTAGCACACGTGATTTTGGCGGTCACGGATGAGGGCTCGCCTCAGTTGACGTCGTATCGGCGAATCATTTTGCGTGTGCGAGGACCTGGGGTGAACCAATGAGTGATGCCGAACCCAGCCGGCGGTCGTACTCAGTTGCCGGCGATGGCGGGTTGAGTTGCAGCGGCGGGTGACGCCGCAGCAGGAGACGCGGCAGATTGTGCCGCTCCGTGCTTGAAGGTGATCTGTATCGGATCCTGGGGCGGAGCGATCTGCGTCCATGTGCCGGTCACTTCGTTTGCTTCTTGATTGAGGGTGCCCTCGAAGGAGCCTTTGAGGTTTATGTCCTGCCCGTTGGGATTGATCACGTCGTCAATTTCAATCTTGACGCTGGAACCTTTGACGGTGGTCGTCTTGGTTTTGATGCCGTATATGCTCTCATCGATGTCGTCGATCGTCGAGGTGAGGGTTCCGTCAGAAGCGGCAGTTACGTGCCAGACGAGGCGGAAGGTGACGCCATTTGCCTCGAAGGTGCCTTGCCAGTCGCCGGCGAGCTTGGCCTGGGCGAAAGAAAAGGGAGTGAGCGTCAGGGCTACTGCAGCAAGAATTGAGAGTCTGGCGAGAAATATGCCTTTCATGAATCTCCTTGCCGCGGAGGGAAGGATTCCGCGTTGCAGAAGGAACTGCGTCAATCGGGCGGGCACAGCATGATGAGAATGGTACGCCGAAGTGAGTTGGGAGTTCAAAAATCAAGGCGGAAAGGCTCGGCGCCCAAGGCTGGGGCTGCAGGCTTCCCTGATCCACCAGTAACGCCTACAATTGGCCTGTTATGGGCGAAACGAAGGCAGATACATTCCAGGTTGCGTGTCCTGATTGCGGGGCAATGATTGTGGTGGATTCGGCCACCGGGCTGGTTATCAGTCACACCTCGGCGCCGCGCAAGCGGATGTTTGAGGATCTTGAAACCGCGGCCAAGGCCATGCGCGAGCACGATGAGCGGAAGGAATCGATCTTCCGGCAGTCGATTGACGCGGAAAAGAACAAGGAAGACCTGTTCGACAAGAAATTTGCCGAGGCACTGCGCAAGGCCAAGGATGCGCCGGAAGGAAAGCCGCTGCGCGATTTCGATCTGGATTGACAGCGGCAACGCGCCCTGGAGCAGGTTTCGACCGATCTGCCTCGGGGTCGCGTGGGTGCTGTGAAAAAGTCCCCAGATCGCTGCCTAAAATCGGCGCAGATGTGAACACAAGGAGGGAGGTCCCATGGGCCTTGTGACTGTTCCGAACACGATAAACACCAGAGGGTCACCGAGATGCCGCGAAGGGAATCTGTGGACTGGGTGAAGGCCGCCGCATGCGGATCGCTTTTTGCGGGCGGACTTCTGCTGCTCGCCGGGCAAAAACGAGCGGGCATTGCTGATGGCTGCTTCGGGGACGGCGCTGGCGATGCTGGACCACCAGGAGACGGTCAGCCAATGGTGGAAGGCGATGCCTGGCTATATTGACCGAGCTCAGCGGATGATGGAACAGGTGGAGGAAACGGTGGAAAGGATCACCGAGAAGGGCGCGGCGCTGCGGCGGGCGATCTGAAGTAGGCGTCTACGCGGCTGCTGGCTGAAGAGGCGTTCTTGACGCTGCTTCTCGATTAGATTCCCAAGTTGCTTGCGGCCCGCTTCGCTGATGCGGTGGGGCGTCCACTTGGGCTCCCAGACCAGATCACTTCAACTTTGCTGATGTCGGGGATGCCGGCGAGGCGGTTGTGTACCTGCTCGAAGATCAGGCCGCTGGCGGGGCATTGCGGCGTGGTCAGGGTCATGGTGACCTTGACCCATTGGCGCGGCCATGCGGGCGTGGAGTCGGGATCAGGGCCGGTTTCGACGGCGTAGATGAGGCCCAGGTCGACGAGGTTCAGCTTTACTTCGGGGTCGAAGCAGTCGCGGAGAGCGGTGAGGATTTCGATTCGGAGCATGTTCTCTAGCTTCTAGCCTTAGCTTCTTCGTGCGAATGGACTCTGTGCCCCACCTGTCGCAGCCGATCGACGACCTTTAGTTCTTCCGCTCGACCAGGTAGCGGGCTACGGACTTCAGGCCGTCGGCGCGGCTGCCGTAGGGCTGCGAGCGCGGCGAAGGCTTCGTCGATGAGGCGTGGCGGCGTCGCGCTGGCTCTGCTCGATGCCGTAGACGGCGGGCCAGGTGGCCTTTTCTGTGGCCTGATCTTTGCCTGCGGTCTTGCCCAGATGCGCGGAGTCGACGGTCATGTCGAGCACGTCGTCGACGATCTGGAAGGCCAGTCCGGCTTTGCGGCCGAAGATGTCGAGGCGGGCAACATCGTCGGCGGTGGCCCCGGCGTAGACGCCGCCGCTGACCACGCTGACGCGGATGAGCGCGCCGGTCTTGGCGCGATGGATGGCTTCGACGAGTTCCGGCGTCGGCTTGAGGTGTTCGCTTTCGATGTCGAGCACCTGGCCGCCGATCATGCCGTCGACGGTGCCCACGGCGTTGGCGATGAGGCCGATGATCTGCACGGTAGCTGCGGGCGGCGTATCGAGGCCGGCAAGGACCTCGAAGGCGCGGGTTTGCAGCGCATCGCCGGCGAGGATGGCGATGGCTTCGCCGAATGCCACGTGGCAGGTGGGCTTGCCGCGGCGCAGGTCGTCGTTGTCGAGGGCCGGCAGGTCGTCGTGGATGAGCGAGTAGGTGTGCAGCATTTCAAGGGCTGCGCCCAGGCGTTCGATGCCGCGCGGCAGCGAGCCGGCTATGGTGACAGCGGCCTGCATGGCGAGAACGGGGCGCAGGCGCTTGCCGCCGGCAAAGACGGAGTGGCGCATGGCGCCGTGAATCGACGAAGGGACGGTGTCGAGCGTAGGGATAAGCGCTTCGAGCGCGCGATCGGTGAGCTCGGCACCTTCCTGGATCAGCGATTTAACGTCGGCGTGCATTCCTTTTTATGATACCCGAGGTTCGGCATTGACCTGGCGGGCGGAGGCCAGCTTTCGCTCGATCAAACACAGGACTGTGATGCAGCCGAGGGAGATGAGACTCAACAAGCGACCCATCACAGCATCGCCGGTTATGGTCCAGTCCACGTCCACTCGGACCGGGCCCTGCGGAACAGGCACGACCATGAGGCCGTCGTCACGATGGGGAAGCGAAGCATAAACCGGACTCGCGCCCAAGGCAACGACCTCGCCATTGACGGCAACCTTCCAGGCAGCGTAGTTGCGCAGATGAAGCACCAAGTAGCCGGCGTGCGGCGTGTCGGCTGTGAGGTGGAGATGTTCAGCCGAGAGCTGACCCTCGTGCCGAAGCCAACGGTAAGTCGCGTCGCAATGGCCGTTGGCGCGGATCCCATTCGGGAATGTTTCCGTCGTCCGCTGTGGCGAGTACGACAGCGGGATTGGTGGTGAGACAAGCATCGGGAAGACCGATGGCGACCAGCGTGTCGTCTGCGCCGGGAGGTGCGTACTCGTCGGTGCCCTGGAAGCCCTGGCCGCTGCGGAACGCACCCAACATGCCGACGACCCTGTCTTCTGTGTCGCAGGACTGGTGGAAGACGAGCGCGGTGACGGCGGTGACGGACAGAAAGATTGCGGTTGTCGCAGCGATGACCGTGACGCGCAACCAGCGCCTTGTCGGCCAGATGGCTGCGGCAAAAAAGATGCCGAGTGGTGCTTCGAGCGCCACGAGCCAACGCCAGGGAAATTGGAGGAAACGCAGCTTGGGCAGGATGTTCCAGATCGGCTGAGAGAGGGGGAGCTGCAAGAGCAGGACGGCAACCGGAATCAGGGCCAGTGGGATCCACCAGGATCGCCGGCGGACCAGGCCACGGCGCCACGCGATGAAGACGCAGATGAGCGTCACACCGATCATGGTGACGGCGATGGCGGAGACGCGCCAGAGTTCGACATCGTGCAGTTCGAGATTGGGGTCGGCGTGGCGGCCGAATAGAAAACTGTTTTCAATCGCAAGGCCGGGGTCGTCGGTGGCCTGGCGGATCTGCACCCAGCGCTGCTCGACGGCGGCGGGAACAAGATAGATGGCAGAGAGGCCAAGGCCGAGTACGACAGCGACTGAGGTGCGGACGATCGGAGCCCAGGAGCGCTGCAGCGATGCAACCGTGAGTGCCACAGCGGCGAGAAGATAGCTGGCCATGACGCCGAGGGGTGCGTTGGAGAGCCACGCGCCTGCGATGACGAGGGCTAGCAGCGCGGCGGAGCCGTCGAAGGCGCGACGCCAGAGGGAACCCTGCGGATCGCGATCGTGGAAGACGAGCAACAGGAGCAACGGGATCCAGAAGCCGCCGGCGAGCTCCCCGAACGCTGAGCGCTCGTAGGCGGTAAACATGGAGTAGCCAGAGAAGAGCGCGGCGCATCCGGCGAGGGTTGCGGGGCCGTCGGCCATGGTCTGGCGGGCCAGCATGCGTGTGGCAAGTCCGGTTGCGGCGAGGAAGGAACACAGGATGGCGAGTTCAACACCCTTCCAGGGAAATATCAGGCCAAATGCTGCGCCGAGCATCCAGGTGAGGGGCGGATAGAAGACGAAACGCGGCTCGCCCGCGCCGTAGTTGGGGCTTGGGGCCCAGTGCGGATAGAAGAGGCCGTGACGCCAGCTTGCTGACGCGTCGAGCCACGAGGCGAGGTGGAAATCGAAGTCGTGGCCGCAGGAGTTGCCACGAAAAAGGTCGGGGGAAGTGGCGATGAGGGCGGCGAGGCAGATGATCGCGGGACCGAGAATCTTGCCTTCCCACTCTCTCGCGAAAAAGCCCGCGCGAGGATGGGGCACCCGGCTTTCTGTGGCTGACCGTGATCCCTGATCACGGATCCCGAGCCCCCGGCATTCATGGCAGGAGGCGCAGGGTGTGCTGCGTGTTTGCAGAGACAGCTGCGGGAGTAAAGGGGAGCGCGAAGGTTCGGCCGTTGTAGTAGTCGCTCCACTGATCGCGGAACCAGGGGCTGCAGGGATTGCCGCTCTCGCCAAGGACGATGTCTTCGGTTGAGCCGTCGATGTTGCTCCAGTCCATGGTGAAGCGCTGTGAGGGACCGAAGGCGCGGCCGACCTGCTTTACGGTGGTGGTGTCGCCGCTGAGCGGCCACGGGCCGGTGCCTGCGATGCGGCTGATGATAGGCAGGAACTCCGAGAGCGGATGCTCGATGTCGACGACGTGCCAGGAGCCGTAGGTCCACTTGGTGATATCGGCCGGAGCCTTGCCGTCTTTGATAGCGCGGCGCACGGCATCAGTGAGGAACGCGTCCCAGTCCTTGTAGCTGGGCGGGAGCCAGTCGGGGCTGGCGTGCATCACGATCTCTTCCTCAGCGAAGTTGGACTCGGACCATTCGTAATTCTCAGCGTCTACTTTATCGAGCTTGGGTTCGAGCAGCATGGTGCGCAAGGTGTAGCGGGTCTGCGTCACGAGCGAGGGGGCGGCGGAGTCAGTGGTAAGCCGGCCATCCCAGCTGCGCATGAGGTCGGCGGCTTTACGGAGCTGGTCGTCGGCACTGGCGGTGTGATCGATGGCGTAGGAGAGGCGATGACCCAGCTCCTGATCCATTTCGCTGTAGATGTCGGTCTGCGTTGCGAGCATGTCGGTGGGCTTTAGCTGGTCGTGCCCTTGCAGAAGTTTGTAGATGCGCTCGGCGCGATAGGGATCGGCCCACTCGTTGGTCAGCGGGTACTTTGACTTGTCAGACGTCACACGGGAGTTGGCTGTGGCGAGAAAGCCGGAGGGCGGATCGAAGGCGTTGGGCATGTCGTCGAAGGGGATGTAGCCCTGCCACTCGTGCGCCGCGTCGCCGATGGGTACGCTGGCGATTCCTCCGGGCCGAATGGGCACTTTGCCGACGGCGTGATAGGCAATGTGGCCCTGGTCGTCGGAGTAGACGACATTCTGCGTGGGCCAGCACCATTGCGAGAGCGCGGCTGAGAATTCGGTCCAATTCGACGCGGTGTTCATGGAATAGAGGGGAATCGAATTCAACGTCGAATCGTATAGAGTCCACTCGAGCGCGATGGCTCTTGAGTCCTTGGTGAAGATGGGATCGAGCAGCGGTCCGTGGTCGGTGAGGCGTACGTCGTAGCTGGCATCTTTGCGGCCGCGCACGTGGATAGTTTCGTGATCGACAGTGAGCGGCTGCCACTGTGTGTCGCCGAGTTCGTAGTTACTTGCCCTGCACCTTCTCGATGTAGAGGTCCTGAACATCGCCGTAGAGTGCGGTGAACCCCCAAGCGACGTGCTCGTTGTGTCCGGCGACGACGAAGGGCACACCGGGAAGTGTGACGCCGGCTGCGTGGAATCCGGGCGCGCGCAGATCGGCCATGTACCAGATATTCGGTTCGTTGAGGCCGAGATGCATGTCATTCGAGAGTAGTGGCTTTCCGCTGGCGGTGTGCTTGCCGGCGATGACCCAATTGTTGGAGCCGGGCGTGCAATCGCGGCAGGTGTGGCTGGCAGAGATCACGGGTAGGTCGAGGTTCGTGCTTTCCCACCCATGCGCGAGAATGCCGCGCATGGATGGGGCACCCAGAATAGTCAGGTTCGTCAGATCCCACCGATGCTCCACCACCTCGCGAACTAAGACCTGTTCGCGGGGACCCCGGATGCTGCGCATGGATGGGGCACCCGGCGCGCGACTTAATGGGAGGGTATCTTGCTTTCCCACCCATGACTTCGTCATGGATGGGGCACCCGAGGGTGTCGGCCGGTCGGGAGCGGGCACTGCGAGGGTCTGTGTGCGCTCGTCGTCCTCGTCGTTGCTGGTGGAAGGCGGCTCGGGATGCGGCTGGCTCAGGTCGAGCAGTTCTCCGGTGGGCGGATGGTCGCGCCACGAGCCGACTGGGTAAAGATCGGACTCCAGTTTGGGATTCTGGAGTTTGGCGGCAATGCGCTCGCGGGCCAGCTTGGTGTACCAGTGGGTGTCGAGCATGTCGACCATCATCATGCCAATGCTGACGGAGTCGGCACCAGTCCACGGCTGCGGCTTGTAGTGGAGCAACCGGAACTCGGGCGGCAGCGAATCCTGGTGCTGTGCGATGTAGAGGTTTACGCCGCGTGCATAGGCTTCGTAGCGGGCGCGTTCATCGGGCGGGAGGCTCGCGTAGATGCGACGCGCGGTGTTGCGAAACTGGAACATGCGTTGCGCCTTGTCATGCCGCACGAGCGAGGGGCCCATGACTTCGGCGAGTTCGCCGTTGGCGCTGCGGCGGTAGACATCCATCTGCCAGAGGCGATCCTGAGCGGTGACGTAGCCCTGCGCTACCAACATATCCTCTTGCGTCGCGGCGTCGATGTGGGGGACTCCATGCTGATCGCGGCGGATGGTAACAGGAGCGGAAAGCGCGGGTGCACCTTGCGATGCGAGATGAATGTCGCCGTCGAGGACGGGGAGCGCGGCTTTAGCGGCGGAACGGAGCCAGAGAATTCCAATGCCCGTGAGCACTGCAAGGATGGTCACCACCCATGGAGCGGTGAAAAAAAGGATTCGGGGCCAGCGGCGCTTGCGACGGCGTGGCTTTGGCGCCCGATAGGCTGCAGAAGCTGGATTGGCTGCGCGGGATTCCGACATGGGTCAACTACAGGATAACGCTGTGGCGTTCGCTTAGCGGCACATGCTGGATATCGATAGTAGCGTTCTCGAGTTGACGGCCTCTTCGCGGTTGCGAAGGTCGACGAGGGAAGGCTCGCCGAGTAGGCGGAAGACGATAGCGTGGCATCCGGCCGGCAGATCGTGTTCGAGGGCGGCGTCGCAAACAACGGCTGACGCGGCTTCGAGGCCGCGCTTCCAGCCGGGCTTGGTAGCGTCGCGGACGAGCAGGCACTCCGGCGCCAATCCAGCCGCGACAAGCATAGTTTGCGCGATTCGCTGGAAGTCCGCCCAGCGTGAGGCGATGCCGACCAGATCCGTGGAGTGCTCCGGCATGTAACGCTGCAGGTGGGATTGCAACTCCGCCGTAACGGGATGGACCTGGAGGGTTGTCAGTTCATTGCCGGGCGGGAGTAGCTTGCGGACTGCAACGGCCTTGCTGGGCAACACCGCGGCCATGGAGGCATCGAGCATGCCGGGAGTGCAGCATTCTTCAGGAGAACAACCGATGACGGGCAGTGAAAGGGCCTGCTCCATTTCGGTTATGACGATGCGGAGGAGCTCCGGGTCGGGTTCGATGACGAGCCAGCGCACGGGTGGCTCGAGCGCGAGCCATCGGCGTAGACGGGCTTTGAGCAAAGCATCAGAGGCGCCGAGTTTGCGCGCTTTTGCGGCCAGGTCACCGATCATTTGATCGAGGGCCATCTCAGGGCTTAGCGGAGACTCGGGGCGCGTGGTGCGGACGAAGACCCCACTCCCGTGGCGCAACTCGACCCAGCCCTCGCTTTCAAGCTGACGATAGGCTGCACTCGCGGTGTTGGCGTGGATACCGAAGCGGCGGGAGAGGTCGCGCGTGCTGGGCAGGCGCTGGCCGGGCGCAAGTTCATGGCAGAGAATGCCGAGCACGACCTGCGTGATCAGTTGTTCGCGCAGGGAGACTTCGCCGGTTCGATTGAGCCAGAGCCGCATGCGTTCTCTTTCAGCTTGCCAGCTGTTCCGTGACGGCGGATGCCGAAATCTGCGAGGGTTTGGGCCGGCGATAGATGACGAGCAGCCAAGCCAGGAGGAGCAGAACGATGGGGATAATCAACAGGCTGCCTTCGGGGCCGTCGGCGCCGCCGCTCCACAATGGATTGCCGCCGGTCGTGGTGCTGAGCAGGTGGCCGGGCGCGACCAGACCGCTGTCCGCTGTGCCGTAGAAATAGGTTTCGGCCCAGTCCCACGCGGCATGGCAGCCGATGGCCCACCACGCCGATCCGGTGAGCCACACGCTGACACAGAAAACGAAGCCGATGAACGCGGCGGCGAAGATGCCGATCCAGTTTTCGCCGTTGTTGCCGGTGTGGCCGAAGCCAAAAAGGGTCGACGTAAGCCAGGCAGCCTGCCAGAACCCACTCTGTGGGGATTTACTCCAATGAAGCCATAGGCAGGGGAAGAGCCCGAGCAGCGCGATGATGTAGACGCCCCACGCGCCATTGCCCTTGATACGAAAGATCAGGAAGCCGCACATCAGGGCGATCGGCCCAGCGGCCCACCAGAAGTTGATGCCGCGAGCGAGTGTGTATTGGAGGTAGCAACGCATCGAGCCTTCTTCAAAGAGGCCGACCAGAAGGAATGTCGCGCCCCAGATGGCAGCGTATTTGAAGATTTGGGAGCCCTGAAGCGCCACGGGACCGAAGTGTAGCCATCCGCCCCAGGCCATCGCTCCAACGAGGGCTGACAAGGCGGCGAATCCGATGACGAGTCCACTGAAGAAATGCCCGACGCGCCGCGGGCCGCGGAGGTTGTAGTCAAGAAGATGGCGATGCTCGATAGCGGCGACGATCGCCACGCAGAGTGTGAGAAGGATGACCTGGAACAGCTCGCCGAAGAAGGCCTGCCGGGGACCGAACGCACCACCGCTGGTAACCAGGTGCAATTTGGCGATCGCGTAGGACAGGATCCGGCCGAGGAGGAGAAGCAGAGTCACGACGATCAGGATGGACCATCCGGCGCGCAGACCTTGAGGGCCAACGAAGATCCACTTCAGCCCGCGGTAGGCCCTTTCGGGATCCTGGCCAGGGTCTTCATCGAGGAAGCCAAGGGACATGGATTCTGGCGTGGAGTCTGGCGCGCATGGTTGAGACGGTTCGAGCGCCGGCGGGGTTTGCTGGGTTTCCGGATCCATGAATGCTCCTTGTGCCTGTCGCGATTGTGCGTGGAAAAATTCTACTTGAGTCTCCCCTTGCATGGGCAGGCACCTGGATTCAAGTCAAGTCCTTGCCTGTTCTTCTGTGTGCCTGCTCCTTGACACAATCGGCCTCTCGCATGATTCTTAATCTTCCGGCTTTACCGGATTCTTGCTCAAGGAGTTGTGGCGGTTGCGGGTTAAAGTGTTCTATCACGACAAATGCTTCGACGGAGCCTGCTCCGCATCGTTGTTCACGCGGTTTCATCGTGAATGCATTTCCAAGGATGCTGCGTACGACTACCACGGCCTGGTCCATCGCGCCGGTGCGCTGTTTGACGAGAGCGAGTTTACTGGCGATGAGAATGCGATTGTCGACTTCAAGTATTCGGCGTCGCCCCGGATCACCTGGTGGTTCGATCACCATCTTTCGGCGTTTCTGACTCCGCAGGATCATGAGAATTTTCTTGCCTGCCAAAAAGACCCGATGTGCGGATCGAGGAAGTTTTTTGATCCCGACTACACTTCGTGCACCAGCTTCCTGGCGCATATCGCGTCGACGAAGTTTGGATTCAACACCGAGCCTGTTGCGGACCTGATTCACTGGGCCAACATTGTGGACGGCGCACTGTATGAGAGTCCGGAGTCCGCGGTGGAGATGGCGGCGCCGGCGATGAAGCTGACGCTGATCATTGAATCCACGCAAGACCCTGAATTCATTCCAAAGCTGATTCCGCTGCTGACCGAGATGCCACTGAGCGAGGTGCTGGCGCAGCCGTTTGTGGCTTCGCTGCTGCCGCCGCTGCTTGAGCGGCACAAGGAAGGCATCGAGCTGATCCGCAGCCGCAGCGAAGAAGTGGATGGGACGATCTTCTTCGACATTACGGACCGGCCGGTGGAGGGATACAACAAGTTCATCCCTTACTACCTGCATCCGAAGGCGACGTATTCGATCGGGTTGTCGAAGTCGAGCTTCCGGACGAAGGTGTCGGTGGGTTCGAATCCGTGGACCAAGTCTGACCCGGCAAAGATGGTGAACCTGGCGCAGGTGTGCGAGCGCTACGGCGGCGGGCGGACATGCGCGGGTAGGAGCGATCAGCTTTCCGCCGGACCAGGCGGATAAGGCTCGGCAGGCCGCGGCTGAGATTGTCGCGGAGCTAAGGGCGAAGAACCCGATGGCGTAGCGCGGAACTCGCGCTGACAAGTTAGCGAGACGTCCGGGTGGGCCACGACTCGCCCAATGACTTTTCGTCCGCTTTGTTTCTTGACAGACTTTCGGGAAACTCAAGCCAGCGTTCCGGCGGGTACGCTGGCCATCCCAAGACTTACTCTTAACGAAGATGCGAGCGCTTTGAGTTTTTCCGTTTCCCGGTATAAGGTTCTTCCAGCACGTCACCGGAGATCAAGACAATGTGGATCGGATGCGAGTGTGGGAACTCTATCAAAGACACCACAGATTACCTGCCTTATAAGGCGAGGTTCATAGCTGACGGCGACTGGTTTGCAATGTTGAACATGGTTCACGACGCGGTAAAAAATGCAAGTCGCCCCGGGGCGCCCACAGCAAAAGACGTCACGGACAGCCTCTGGAAGTTGAGCACCTTAGCTTGGCAATGTACACAATGTGCCCGTATCTATTTCAATGCATCTGGCAACGCCTTACACTGTTTCTCGCTTGAAAAAAGCTCACCTGATGACGAGGCCGCTGCAAAAAGAATCTTTCACGCCCAGCAAGACGTCCGGGGGTGAAGTTGCAAGAAACTATTTGGTGCAAAACCGGGTAGGGGAAGGTAGCCCACAACACGCTCGGAATCCAGATTGTCGGATGCTTCGAGCAATTATTACAATTGCGATAGTCCTGTGGAATAGGGAACTTGAGGTTTCGAGGGATGGAACTTCACTCGTATAGGCTTGTGCCGTTTAAGGATTTGGCCGCAGGAATTCGGAGATTCTATGACTTCAACGAAAGGCATCCATTTCGAAGGACGATTCTTTTGGGCCAACCAAGTTGCTGCCGGTGTGTTCCTGAAATACCTCGTCGAAGAAGCCGAAGCGAGCGAACACGCAGACGAACCGTGGCTGTCGGAAGCTGTGTCCCGCTGGCGTGTGCAAGCTGGAATAGTGGAGTTTTCGCTTACCCTTGAAGAACAGTGGTCAAGCGCGCAGAGGGAAATCTTCATAATGTTGGCAGATGGAGTCTGCAAGAGGCTCGCAAGTCGAGAATCAATACCGGGCGAGGAAGTCGCCAGCTGGCGGTCGGTGGACAACCTGCGCATTGGCGATTTCGTTCCTGGCGTCGAAATTTGCACGGCGCCAATCATCGAACTGGGCCATGCAATTATTGCGCTAGTCTGGAAACCTGCCGCGACCACCGAAGGGCGAAGCCCGGGCCTATGGATTTCCTCCTGGCCGTTCGACGATCCGAATGAAAGGAGGCCGCGACGTCTACTGAGGGAAGGCGAATCGATTGCGCTTATAAGCGTTGATGAGGTCCCGGCCGAATCAACGTCTACTCGTAAGTCACTTTCCACTACTGACCTCGCATACTTTCTGCGGTCTCAGAGCGCAGCGATCGTTGGCTCGTGAGGTTTGAGATCGCGATCGCGAACACCGAGGAGATAGAGGAGGCCGTCGAGGCCGAGGCAGGAGATCGATTGGTCGGCCTTTTGGCGGACGACGGGCTTGGCGCGGTAGGCAATGCCCATGCCCGCGAGGTTGAGCATCGGTATGTCGTTGGCTCCGTCGCCAACGGCCACTACCTGCTCGAGCGAGACGCCTTCCCGGTCGGCGATATCAGCGAGGAGCGCTGCTTTACGTGCTCCGTTGACGATGGGCGGAATCACTCTGCCGGTTACGAAACCGTCGCGAACCTCAAGTTCGTTGGCATGAACATAGTCAATGCCGAGTCGCTGCTGCAGGGTATTTGCGAAGAAGGTGAAGCCGCCGGAAAGAATTGCGGTTCTATAGCCGAGCAGGCGCAGGGTACGGATAAGGCGCTCGGCGCCGTCGGCGAGCGGTATGGTGTCGACCAGAGTGTTTACGCGCTCAGTTGGGAGTCCCTTGAGGAGGGCGACTCGACGTGTAAAGCTTTCGTCGAATCCGATTTCTCCGCGCATCGCGGACTCTGTAATGCGGCTGACGCGATCCCCGACGCCGGCCATCCTTGCAAGTTCGTCGATCACTTCGCCCTGGATGAGCGTTGAATCCATGTCAAAGGCGAATATGCGCCGGTTGCGACGAAAGATGCTCTCGCGCTGGAAGGCGATGTCGATGGAGAGATCCTGTGCAATAGCGAGGAATTCGGCGCGCATGGGCAGTTCGCGGGAAGATTCCCCGCTGACGGCCAGTTCCACGCATGCATTGGCCTGCTCGTCAATCGGAACAAGCTCACCGGAGAGGCGGTCGATGCGATCGACATTCATTCCGTGAGCGGCAATGATGGCGCTCACGCGCGCAAGCTGCTCGGCTGCGATGGTTCGCCCAAGGATCGTGACGATGAAATGATGGTGATGGAGGCTGCGTTCCCAGTGTTTGATTCGATCCTGGGAGATCGCTGTGAAGTGCGCTTGCAACCCCAACTCGTGGGCCTCGTTCAATAATGCTGTTTTGACTGCCGACCTGAGCTGGGCGGATTCGCGGGATCCGGGTACCTCGACGAGGATTCCCAGGACAAGAGATTCGTGGACAACGGCTTGCCCAATGTCGAGGATGCTGATGTTGTAATCCGCGAGGATGCGGGTAAGTTTGGCGGTGAGCCCGGGCGCATCGGGCCCGGAGAAGTGAATGAGGACAGCCTTCGTAGCGGATCCGGATGACATTCTTGTTTCCATTACAGTCCGAGCTCGCTGGCGCGCTTTTTCATTGCTTCCAGACAAAACGCAATATGCGCGTCGAGGTCGACACCTAGTTCGGCGGCGCCCTGGATCACGTCTTCGCGGTTGACGCCGCGGGCGAATGCTTTGTCCTTCATTTTTTTGCGCACGCCGGGGACTTCTACATCAGCGATGGCCTTAGTGGGCTTTACGAGAGCGCAGGCGGTGAGAAAGCCGGCGAGTTCGTCGCAGGCGAAGAGAGCCTTGTCTAAATGCGTCACGCGGGGAACGCCGGAGTATTGCGCGTGGCCGAGGATGGCAGTACGGAGTTCGATGGGCCAACCCTGACGCTCCAGTTCGCGCACGCCGACGAAGGGGTGCTCTTCCGCGGTGGGGTGGCGCTCGTAGTCGAAGTCGTGGAGCAGGCCAGTGGTGGTGTAGAGCTCCACGAAGCGGGCGCGCTCATCGCCGGTAAGGCCGAGGCGGTCGGCTTCGGCCTCGCCACAGGCGGTGACGCAGATCTCTACGGCCAGGGCATGTTTGCGAAGGCTCTCACTTTGGGTCCACTCGGTGAGCAACTTCCAGGCCTCTTCGCGGCCGAATTTCTTCTCGCTGGTTTCGGTCAAAGTCATCTCAGAATTCTACGTGTTGCACACCTTGGTTCGCGTTTCTTCGGGGTTTCCTGGGTCTGATGCGTGTATCTTCGGGTTGACCCTAAGTTTCTACTTGACAATTATGGTTCACTCGACGGAAAGTAGCACTTATCGAGGTGCAAAACACCCCGGAGTACCCGCTCTGGCACTCCGCGCATTACCCAATGGCTACCACTCTTATCAGCGTGGAGACACGCGAAGTCGTGCGGTGCGATTTCTGCAGTTTGGTGCAGTACAGAACGACCAACTCACTTTGCAGAAAATGCCACAAGCCCCTTGATATCGAGGAGCCGGCGCCCCTAACCCCGCAACTAGTTTCGACGCCACAGGTGGCCGCCTCAGCCGAGGCAGGTTTACAGGTGGCAGCGCAGGTGCGCGAGATTCGCAAGGCGCGACATCTGAGTCAGCGCCAGCTCGCCAGCCGGATGCAGGTGCCACGCACCTACATCTCGAAGATCGAGAACGGGAAGGCGATTCCGACACTGGGCTCGCTGGAGCGTTTGGCAAATGCGTTGGAAGTGGACTTGCGCCAGCTGGTGCGCGATTCACGAAGCCGGCGCGACGAAGAGGTTTCGGCAATCCTGTCGGATCCGTTCCTGGCCGAGCTTGCGGCGATGCTGCCGCATCTCGATTCGCTGCATCGGACGCTCCTGTATGGCTCGGTGCGGGATATGGCCTCGGGCCGGCGTCGCACGGCCTAGGCCGGCGGCAAAGCGATCTCTTTTCGTCACTCCGTCTCCTTGTCTCCTGGAGCGGGCGAACGGTGTCTCATACCGTTCGCCCGATCTCCTGCCGCGAAGATGACAATTGATTCATCTGCGCTTAGTGTGATGTCTCAATGCGATTGTGCTAGGCTCGAAAGTGCCGCCAATATTCCCCCGGCTGCCGGGTTTTATTGGCTGACGTTGATGCAGTGTCCTTTAGTCGCGTCGGATTCGTGAGCTGGCTTCAGCCGAATCCTGCGAATGTGGAACGGTCATCGACGAAGAAGCGTAAATGATATCGTCGAGGCAATTTCCTTGCATCCAACTGGCATGCTGCGGATCGATGAGCTGACCTCAGAAGAGCGTGCGATCTACAACACGCTCAAGCCTGAGCGGCTGCCGGAGCACGTAGCAATCATCATGGACGGCAACGGCCGCTGGGCTGGTCATCGATCGTTGAAGCGATTTCTGGGCCATCAGCAGGGCGCGAAAAGTGTTCAGTTGGTGACGGAGACGGCCTCGCGCATCGGGCTGCCTTGGCTGACGCTTTACGCTTTTTCCCTTGAAAACAATCTACGTCGTCCGCGAGCTGAAGTTAATTTTCTGATGCGTCTGCTGAAGAGCTACCTCGAGAGCAATGTGCAGCGCATGATGGACAACAATGTGCGCATCCGCTACATCGGACGTGTGCACGAGCTTCCCCGCGAAGTGCAGGACAAGATGCAGTGGGCCCAGGAGACGACGGCGCGCAACACCGGCACGACTCTGACGCTGGCGTTGAATTACGGTGCCCGGTCTGAGTTAGTGGATGCCTGCCGCGCGCTGGCCCGGGAGATGCAGCAGAAGAACCTTGCTCCCGATCACATCAGCGAAGAGGATGTTCACCGGCACCTTTACACAGCGCATATGCCCGATCCGGACTTGCTGATCCGGACCTCGGGCGAGATGCGTATCTCGAACTTCCTGCTATGGCAGATCGCTTATACCGAGATCTTCGTGACGGAACGGCTATGGCCTGACTTTCGCGGGATCAATTTGCTGGAGGCGATCGCTGCCTTCCAACGGCGCGAGCGCCGGTATGGCGGACTCAGCGAGAGCGTCGGCGAGGTCGAGGAAGATCCAGAACAGATCAAGATCGCGGCAGGCTGACCTCCAGATTCACGCGCAAAATCGACGCTGAACCCGTATCCTTCCTTGGAATGATTCACACGCTCGCGGTGTCGGGATATCGCTCTTTGCGGAGTCTTGTGCTGCCTCTCGGCCAACTGAACCTGGTGACAGGAGCCAATGGCACTGGCAAATCGAGTCTGTATCGAGCCCTGCGGTTGCTGGGCGACGCGGCGCTGAATACGGTTGTGGCATCTCTGGCGCGCGAAGGCGGTTTGCCGTCAACGCTGTGGGCAGGTCCCGAGAAGATTGCGCGCAGTGTTCGCCTGGGAGAGCACGCAGTTGAAGGCACGCCGCGAGAGAAATCCGTCAGCCTGAAACTTGGATTTGCGGGCGATCCCTACGGCTATTGCATCGATCTTGGCTATCCGCCGCCGGCGCAGACGGCGTTTCCGTTGGATCCGGCGATCAAGCGCGAGTGCATCTGGCATGGTGGCACCTATCGCAGAGCGTCGGTTCTGGTGGATCGGAACAATCGGCTGGTTCAACTTACGCCCTCGAAGGCCGCCAAGCATGATGAGCCGGAGATTCTGACCAAGGAGCTGAGTTCAACTGACAGCATGCTGGCGACGATCGCTGATCCGCAACGGGCTCCGGAGATGCTGGCGGTGCGTGAGTCGATTCGCGGGTGGCGATTCTATGAAGGTTTCCGGACGGATACGGCGTCGCCGGTGCGGGTTCCTCAGGTGGGAACGTTTACGCCGGTATTGAATGATGATGGAACGGATTTGCCGGCGGCGATCGAGACGATCCGTTTGTTTGGGGATGGTGAGGCACTGGACCGCACGATCGAGGATGCTTTTCCGGGGAGCCATGTTGAGGTCGATGAGAGGGCCGGGCGATTTGAAGTGCAACTGAGGCAACACGGATTGCTGCGGCCACTTTCGGCAGCGGAGTTGTCAGACGGTACACTGCGCTACCTGCTTTGGACTGCGGCCCTCCTGACGCCTCGACCGCCGGAGTTGATGGTTCTGAATGAGCCGGAAACCAGCTTGCATCCCGACCTGCTGCCTGCACTGGCTCGGCTGATCACTCATGCGTCTGAGAGCCCGCAACTAGTCGTGGTGTCACATTCGCAGCTTCTAATCAAAGCTCTGGAAAAGAACCGGATATGCAGCCGGTTGCACCTTGAAAAGTCGTTTGGCGAGACCGTCCTTGCGGGTGCGACCCGGTTTAACGCTCCCAAATGGGAGTGGCCCTCGCGCTAGCGTCAATGGTCACCCGGAGACGATGCACCGTCGGGTCTCGTTCGTTTACCCCGGCGGTGTATTCTCAACGCTGGAATGAAACGAGTTCTTACCGCACTCATTCTGGCGCCGCTGGTGCTGGCGCTGGTATTTTTCGGCCCCATGTGGCTGATTACGCTGGTGGTTGCCGCTGTTGCGATGCTGGCGGCGTGGGAGTTTCTCGCGCTTACGGAGCGTCGCGGGGCCAAACCGCCGCGGATCGCGGTCCTGGTGGCCATCGCGGCTCTCTTTGCCGGGAATTATCAATGGCCGGATGAGACGCTGACGCTGTTTGGATTGCTGTGCATTATTCTTCTCATCTACTGCACATTTGCTTCTCCGGTGGAGCGAGCGCTCGACGATGCAACGTCTTCAGTGTTTGCGCTTTTCTACCTTGGGCTCACGCTGATTCCGCTGCCGATGTTGCGAGAAGCTACCAATGGCCCTTCTTTGCTCGCGTTTTTGTTCTTGACGGTGTGGGCCGGCGACACGACGGCAATGTACGCGGGACGGATGCTGGGAGAGCGCAAGCTGGCGCCGAATCTCAGTCCCAACAAAACGTGGGCGGGAGCAATCGGGTCGGTGGTCGGGGCGGTTGCGGTGGCGGGAATCCTGCTTGGGCTCAGCTCCTACCTGGCGCAATGGAACTCGGTGAAGCTGTCGTTTGCCGATGAGGCGTGGTGGTATTGGCTGCTTCTCGCCGTTGTGGTGAATGTGGCCGCTCAGGTGGGCGACCTGGCGGAGTCTGCACTGAAGCGCTCGGCGGGGGTGAAGGACTCTGGAACGCTGCTTCCCGGGCACGGCGGCGTCTTGGACCGCATTGACGCGCTGCTGCTGGCGGCCCCGGTGCTGTGGTACGCTCAGGTTATCCGCTTGCGATTCTAGTTATCGCGATATTGCTCGTTTGTTATTGCTGTAAATGGACTTAGAAGAACGTTGAAACGACTCGCCATTCTCGGTTCTACCGGCTCCATCGGCCAAAGCACCCTCTCCATTGTTGAGCAGTTTCCAGAGCGCTACCAGGTGGCGACGCTGGCGGCTGGCCGCAACGTCGACGAGGCGTTTGCCCAGTCGGTGCGCTGGCGTCCGAAGGTCGTCTCGATGGCGACGGAGGAACTTGGGGCAGAGTTGTGCAACCGGCTGAGCCAGGCGGGAATCGCGGGTACTGAAGTTGTGCATGGCACGTCGGGGACGGTGGCCTGCTCCACGCATCCGGAAGCGGATTTTGTGGTGTCGGCCATTGTGGGCGTTGCCGGGCTTGAGGCTACGCATGCGGCGATCCTGGCCGGAAAGCCTGTAGGTCTGGCCAACAAGGAGTGCATGGTTGCGGCTGGGGAGATCCTTACCGCGGCGGCCCGCGAACGCAACGTCCCGATTCTGCCCATCGACAGCGAGCACAACGCGGTGCACCAGTGTCTGCGTGTGGGCGCTCATGCCGAGGTGAAGACGATCTGGTTGACGGCCTCGGGTGGCCCATTTCGGAAGACCCCGCTGGCGGATTTTGCCGGAATCTCGCCGGAGCAGGCTCTGAAGCATCCGACCTGGGTGATGGGACGGCGGATCACGATTGATTCGGCCACGATGCTGAACAAGGGACTGGAGATCATTGAGGCCTGTCGGCTGTTCAATGTGCCACCGGATAAGGTTCGGGTGACTGTGCATCCGCAGTCGACGGTGCACTCGCTGGTGGAGTACGTGGACGGATCGATCCTGGCGCAGATCTCGGTGACGGACATGAGGTTGCCGATCCTGTACGCTCTTGCCTATCCGGAGCGCCCGGTATCAAGCTTGACCTTTGACCTGGCCGCGTTGCGCCATCTCGAGTTTGAAGAGCCGGATTTTGAGCGGTTTCCCTGCCTGCGGCTTGCTTACGAGGCGGCCGAAAAGGGCGGAGCGCATTGCATCGCCCTCAATGCTGCGGATGAGGTGGCGGTTGAGGCCTTCCTGGAGCGCAAGATTCCTTTTAACGGCATTCCATTTACAATTGAAAAAGTGCTTGCGTCCACGCCCGAATCGCACCCCGCAACCATTGCCGAGGTGCTGGCATCGGACCGGGAAGCGCGTCTAAAGGCTCACGAGCTGGTTAGCTGAGCCCGACGACCAACCGGTGTGCGCGCAATGTGTGAGGTCTGAATTTTCTCGTTTATGCATGATTTTTTCGTTTCCGCAGTAGCTTTCATCGTCCTTGTCGGCGTCATGGTGGTGGTCCACGAATTTGGCCACTTTCTGGTCGCCAAGCTCTGCGGAGTGCGCGTTGAAGCCTTCTCTGTCGGATTTGGTCCACGCCTGTTCGGCATTAAGTACGGCGACACCGATTACAAGGTCTGCCTGCTGCCGCTGGGCGGATTTGTGAAGATGACGGGCGAGAATCCCGGCGAAGACCAGGCGAGTGATGATCCCGGGGCGTTTATGAACCACCCCCGCTGGCAACGCATGCTCATTGGGGTCGCTGGGCCAGTTTTTCAATTTCCTTCTCGCGTTTGTGCTGATGGTGGTTTACTTCACCTTCATCAACGAAGTTCCCGATATCCGGACCACAAGAATCGAGTGGGTGACGCCCGGCTCGGCGGCCGATCAGGCTGGTCTGAAACCCGGCGACGTTGTCACTGCATTCGACAATAAGGCGAATCCCAACTATCAGAAGTTCCACGACATTGTAGGGGACAACTCGAACAAGACCGTCCCAGTCACCGTCGATCGCAGTGGCGCGGCGGTGCAGACCTCGCTCCACCTGCCCGGCAGCGTAGACGCGCAGCATGACGACCTGAGCAAGGCCGGCATTTTTGTGCAGTACACCCAGAGCCCGATTCAGATTGACCAGGTAAGCCCGGACTCGCCGGCGCAACACGCGGGTTTGCAGTCGGGCGACAAGATTGTCTCCGTCGATGGCCACGAATTCCACACCGTGTTGCCACTGGTGGATTACATGCAGACCGGGAAGGGCAAGCCGGTGGATGTGACGATCGAGCGCAAGGGCACGACGCTGCCGCCGATTACGATTCACCCGTACGTGCAGGATGGCGGGTGGAGGCTGGGATTTCTCCCGGGAGGGCCGGAAGACGTTCCTGTTCGGACCGAGCCGATGAGTTTCTCGAACGCGGTTGCCGAAGTCGCGTGACTTTTGCGCGGAGAACTCACTGCTGATTGTGAATGTGCTGAAGAAGGTGTTGACGCACCAGGTTTCGGTGAAGCAGCTTTCCGGTCCGGTGGGAATCGCCGTAGCGGCAGGGCAGGCAGTGAAGGAGCGCTACTGGCTGGCGAAGTTCGATTTGGCCGCGGGGATCAGCCTGAATCTTGGCATTTTGAATTTGTTGCCGTTCCCAATCCTCGACGGTGGCCTGATTTTGCTGCTCATGATCGAGAGCATTATGCGGCGCGACATCAGCATGATCGTGAAGGAGCGGATCTACCAGGCCGCGTTTGTGGTTCTGGTGGCGTTCTTTGCCTTCGTCATGTTCAACGACTTCAGCAAGCTGCAGATCTTCTCACACCTCAAACCGTAAAAACAGTTGTCAGTTCTAAGTTCACAGTTCTCAGTTTGGATTTTGCGAGTGGGAACTGAACCCTGATAACTGTGAACTGAAGACTTGGAAGAAAGATGCCTGTGATAACCCACCAGGTGCGTGTGCGCTATGCGGAAACCGACCAGATGGGCATTGTCTACTATGCCAATTACCTTGTCTGGTTTGAGCTGGGGCGCGTGGAACTGCTGCGCTCTCTGGGCCTTGCCTACAGCCAATTAGAGAAGGAGCACGAGTGCATTCTGCCCGTGGTGGAGGCCTCGTGCCGGTACCGCTCTCCGGCTCGTTATGACGACGAGATTCTCATTGAGACGCGGCCTGCGATGCTGCGGGGATCGGTGCTGAAGTTCGCCTATCGCATTCTGCGCAAGGGCGTCGACGGCGCACAGCCCACGCTGCTGGCTGAAGGCGAGACTGTGCATGTGGTATGCGATGATCAGTTGAAACGGAAGGCTTTTCCGGAGCACTATGCGGCGGAGTTGCGGAAGCTGATGCCTCCGGACTAGACACAGTCGAGCTGGTTACATAGATCATGTTTCGTCAGCTGAGCATCCCTCCGGGGCTGAAGCCCAGGTTTCACTCGCCTCTGGCGGCACGACTAAAAAGTGCCCTTTCAAAGCTACATTTATGCACCATCTCCAGATTCTGAAGCCACAACAGCGACCTGTCTCTTCAATTCGAATCATGACATTTGCGTCTGGCTGTGCGTGTTGCAATCTGCGCACGTCGTTTCCAGGTTCTCCGGACTGTCATTGCCACCGTCGGCTGAGGAATTGACGTAATCGAGAGTTGCTGTGAAACGTGTGAGCTGCTTCTGGCAGCGGCGACATCTGTAGCCGTCGCGTTCGAAAACCTGCATGCGTTTTTCGTGAGCACCTTTGTTCGATGTGGGGAACAATGCCAGTTCTTCTGCGAGGCGTTCAGCGCGAAATCTGCGGCAGGCCTCGATTTCGTCGGGGATGAGGACGCGATAGAGAGTTCCTTGGCGGTTTGGCTCGCCCATCTTCTGGATGGCGCCGATCTTCTCGAGCGCGTGGAGTGTGTCCTGCACTTTGCCGATGGAGATGTTGTTTTCGGCCGCGTTGGTGTAGGAGGACTTGACCACGGCACGGCGCAGGTTGCTGCGGCTCACGCGAATCTGCGGATTCCCGTCCTTTGCGATGGAATGGCGGAAGAGGAACCAGTAGAAGGCCGCGTCATAAGCCGTGAGGATTGGCTGCAGGTCGTCGACGATCTCGCCGATGATGTCGGGCAGCTCCAGCGCGGAGAATCCTGCGTCGCCTTTCGGCGAAATTGCAATCTCCACTTCCAGCTCGCTTAGAAGCTGGCGTATCTTTTCGATGCGCGGATTCATTGCACAGCATTCTAACCCCGTGGCGCGATCTGGCGCTGCAATTCAAGCGAGTAGATGCGGCTACATGCCGGGGTGCGTGAGTTGGTTGGCGCGGGGGACGAGTTGCATGTAGACGGATTGCGGAAGGATCGTCTGCCAATGATTGGTGGCGCGGGCAAAGAGAACCAGGCCAAAAAAGAGGTAGGCCAGGACGCCGCAGACAGCAAGCGGCCTGACCACACGGCGGCGCCAGCGTTCTGCCGGTGCATCGGCTCGGCGAGGTGAGAGCGCGAATTGAAGTGCATCCTGCGCGGGACAGACGGCTACGCAGGCCATGCATGCTGTGCATTCGACGGAACGAATCTGCACCAGCTTGTCGACGGCTAGACCAGCTGGACATGCCCTGGCACATTTTCCGCAGTCGATGCAGGCGTCCTGATCACGGCGGATCTTTACTGGGCTCAGCAAGGAAGCAAGTCCCATGAGCGCGCCATAGGGGCACAGGTAGCGGCACCAGAAATTCTGAACCAGCATGGAGAGCAATGCGAGCAGACCGATGACTACGGCTGCCGTGATTCCAATGTCGCGGAAGAAGTTGAGCATCTTCACGTCGGCAACGAGACCGTAGGGCGTCGCCATGAAATCTTCAAGCGCTGTGGCTGACATGAATCCAATGACGGCGACGAAGAGGCCCAGGAGAATGTATTTGAGCCCGCGCAGGGGAATGTCGAAACGGCGCGGCAGACGCAGGTTGCGACCGAAGATGCGGCGGCCAAGTTTCCAGAGGAATTCAGAGAACGTGCCTACAGGGCATAGCCAGGAGCAGAAAGCCTTCTTCAGCAGCAGGCTCATGAGCATGAAGCTCACGAAGAGGAACATCGCGGCGGGATGGATTGCCGGTACATGCCCCGTGAGCAAAAAGTATTTCGTATTCATGAGGCCGGCGATGGGGAGCCACCCTTTGACACCCGCCGGCCGCGAAACACTCAAGCCTGTACCGCCGCGCTCAAAATAGCGAGTCCACAGGTAGAACTGCAGGCCAAGCCAACCATTGCGGAGCAAAAAGAGGCCCTGCACGATGTGACGCGTTCTCTGTGAGCGATCGGGCGCGAAACGACGGATCAGGGCCTTTTTGCGGGTTGGAGATTGCAGCGGCTGGACGGGTTGCGTGGCCATACATCTTCTCTCTTGTGCCCACATTAAGGGCATCGCAAAAAGAAGGCAGCGACTTTGGTCACACCTCACGTATCTTGCCGGAAACGAGAGAGATGCTGAAGGCTTGGTCTATTGCGAGATTACGATCGGTGCGCGCCAGAAAGCAGCTTTTCCGGTTGAGGGGTCGAGGACAGTGACCTGGCACTCGTATTGACCGGGCTTGAGATCGGCGGCGCTCACGTCGAAGTTCAGAGGCGTTATGCCGAGACGCGTCGCAGCATTGGGAGTAACAGCGACGGGCTGCGTCTTCAAGGCCTCGGCTCCATTTGCGTACAACGTCACGAAGGCCATTAAAGGTTGCGTGCTCGACTGCGTTACGGTCGGAGTGGTGCCGGAAGGCGCGACGACGGGTAGTTTGTATGCCTGCAGGTAGACGTAGATGTCGCGATTCTGGTTGAAGACGCGGGTGACGCTGGGAACCAGCTTTCTGCCATCCTGCACCAGCGGATTCACGGCGTCGTCCTTGGCACGATCCTTGGCCTTTGCGGCATCGTAGATCGCGTCCTTGAGTTCGACACGCTGGCTGCTCAGTACGACTGAACTGATTGGAACGCGCTTATCTTCCTTGTTCAGGTTGGGAATTACGAACGTGGTCTGGTAGGTTCCGATACGGCCGGTCTCGTCATCGCGCGCGAGAAACTTGATCATGTATTTACCGGGCAGAAGTGTGAATCCGGTGTCGTATTCGATGGGACGATGCGCGAGTTCGGCGGCCGTGGCATCGGAGAGCTTGATGTTGACGAAGTCGCGCACGTTCGACACCGTGGTGCCGCCGATCATGTCCTTGATTTCACCAACGAAGTCGATCAGCGTGTGTTCGGCACCGCCGCGCTTGGCTAATGCGAGCTCGCGGCCAGGGATCTTTATCACGATAGGTACGAAATATTCGGCGCGATTGAGCTGGAAGTGATCGATCTCCATTGCGATGGAGAGCTCAGTCACGGGATCCTCGAGCATCAGCGCATCTTCAAGCTGCCGCTCCTTGTCGACGGCCGTGAACTTGCTGAACTCCTTGTCGGCGTAGTAGCCCTGGCGGTAGTCGAGCTTGGCTTCGAGGTCCTGGCTGAGGGCGATCTTCACGCGACGGAAGCGGCCATTACGCGCGGGATTTGTGGTGTAGTAGCCGATGATGTAGTAATCCGAGATTGAGTCCTGCGCCTGCAGAATGCCGCGATCGAGGTCGTTGGTGTCGAGCAATGCCTTGCCACCTGTGTCGGCGGCCAGCGAATAGAGTGTGTCTTGCGAATATTGGAAGTTGGCGGTTACGGCGTTAGCTGCTGCTCCTGTGTAGACGCCCGAGTTTCCCTGAGAGGCTTGCGTTGCATCGCCGAGCGGCGCTTGAGCGACGAGGCCGCGTGCATCGATGGGCCAGAAGGTGACGCCTGCCTTGATCGCGGCATCGACAGTGGCATGCATTTGCGCCTGGTTGTCGACGCCGTTGAGCCGCATGCCGCCGGCAAAGTAGATGAGCGACTTCTTCTCGTTGAGCTGGCCCAGCATTTTGGCCGCTGTTTGCAATGCGGAGAGCTGGCGGTCGGTATTGAAGATGTTGAACTCACTGTCGTCCTGGCCAAAGGCGGCGCCGGTATCGGAAGCGCTTGCGTCATCCACATCTTCGGCTGAGTCCTGGCCTTCGCCGACGATCATGGTTTCGAGAATGCTGAGCAGGCGATCACGATCCTGTGTGAAGTCCTGCAGAATATCGACCGAACCCGTGCTGTAGCGCATGATCGAGACGAGGTCTACTGAGGTCATCTGCGTGCGGATGAACTGTTCGGCCGCCTGCAGAGCGCGCAACTGATCCGGGGGCCGCATGGCCGACATGTCGAAATAGAGCGCCAGCAGGCGGCGATTTTTGTAGCGTTCGTTATCGGTAGTCTCAGGTGCGATCTTTTCGTGCGCCAAGCGCTTGTAGATTTTCAGTTCCTCTTCGCGGCGCTTCGACGCAGGTAGAGGCTTGGCAGTCTCCGATAGATCCTGGTGCTCGCAGAACTTGATGGTTTGCGGCACGTTGTCTTCGGTCACGGAAAAGTCTTTCGCCGTTAAGCCGTGAATTGGATTGCCCTGCTTGTCTTTGACGACAACAGCCTCGACGACAAGCTGCACTTTTACGGACATGGTGTAGTTGTCCTGTGCGTCGCCGGAGCGATTTTGGCCGATCTGCTGCGCGGTCGACGAGGCAGCAAAGATGGATGCGAGAAGCAGGGCTGCGAGTTTGCGCATGCTCAGAACCTCACCCGCATGGTGGCCTGCAGACTCCGCATCGGATTGGCCGATTGTGGCAGCCCGAACTGGGCGCTCTCAAGCGTTGTGACCCAGCCGCTGAAGACGGCGTGATTCAGCACGTTGGTGGCATCAATGCGGGCGTCAAGGTAAAAGTGTTTATTGGGGCGGAAGGTGCGCTGCATCGCTCCGTCGAGACTGAATTCGCTTGGTCCGGTGATGGAATTTCTGCCGGCTGTGCCCCACGCACCCGCCGCAGGTGCAGCAAAGGCGGCAGCGTTCAAGTGCGCGCCATTTTGGCCTCCATACAACGATTCGCCGGTGAGACTGGGGCGAAGCGGGCCGATCCAACCTGTGCCGGGAACCGCTTCTGGGAGAATCGGCGTTTCAGGCAAACCGGTGCCGACATTCAACTGCGTGAGCAGCGTCCACTCCTTCAGCGCGCGACCGCGCCAACCGCCCAGAAGCGTTCCGCCTTCGAGTCCCTGGCCAGTGGTGTATTGCGCCTGCAGGTTGAGGAGATGCCGCTGATCGAAGGAGGATAATGATCGCTCAGCCTTCAGATCAAGCCAGTCCTGCGCTACCTGGGCGCTGGCGGATGACGATACTGAGGAGCCGGATGAGAAATCGGTCTGCGACGCGCTCGACTGGTGTCCTTGACCGCCAAGCATCGCGTCATCGTCAATCGATTTCGAGTAGGTGTAGAGCAGGGATGCGGCAAAGCCGGCGCGCAATCGGCGGCGCAACTGGACCTGGCCGGATTGACGCGTTGAATTTCCGCCGGATGTTTCGTAGACAAATCCAGCAGGGCAATCAGGGCAGGGATCTGCCGCACCGAGGGGATAGCTGTTGGGCAGGAATTCCTGCACGCCATGAGTGCCCTTCACGCCTAGGTAGGTTGCGGTCATCTGGAGCGCCAAAGGCAAGTCACGCTGGACAGAGACTTGCCAGGTCTGTGCGTAACCGACGCGGAAGTTGGGATCGATGCCGAAGACTTGGGGCGTGGTGGTGCCGCACTGCGTGAAGCCATCGGCGAGGGTAAGCGGGCAAGCCGATGAGTTCTGTTGTTTCACGCTCTTCGAGAGCGGGGCCTGCTGGGCGAGTTGAAGCATCGGCGAGAGGTACACCGATGTGTCGTGATATACGCCGTAACCGGCGCGGATGACGATGGTCGAAGCGGGAATCGGGCGCCAGGAAAGACCGACGCGCGGCTCGATGCCGAGCCAGTCCGGACGGACGAGCGAGTTCGGATACGTCTGGCCGGTCAGTGGCCCGACTGGATCTGAAGCGAGCACCGGTGCGACCTGGGTGAAGCCGGAAGCCACGTCGAGGTTCACCAGCCGATCTTTCAATTCTGTCATCGGTGCGCCGTATTCCCAGCGCATGCCGGCGTTGATAGTGAGAATCGGCAACACGCGCCAATCGTCGGTGGCGTAAGCGTCGTAGACGGTTTGCCGGAAATATTTGTCTGCGTTGCCGAATGCGATTGAGCTGGTGTCGGGAACGCCGATTAGGAAATCGGCGAAATCCGATCCGGTTGCTGCACCTGTGAATATGAAGCTGCCGCGCGGGTCCTGCTGGAAGTAGTCGTTGAATTGCTGCTTGCGGAGATCCCCACCAGCCGTGATGTTGTGATGGCCGTGATAGATGCCGATCAGACGCCGAGTAGCCATCAGTCCGATTGCGGTTGAAAGCACTCTGCGCATCGGAGAGTGCGGCGATTCCGCTGGAAAAGCTCAGCGCCGGTGGACCCCAGTTGGCGGGGTCCTGGTTGTTGCCGGTAATGCCAGCTTCTCCGGAGATGTTCTGCTTGTTCTCAAATTCGGGACTCACCTGCGTGCGTAGGCGGCTGAAGTGATATCCGGCGTAGAGAAAGAGATGCTGATTCAAACGATGAGACCAGTTGATGTTGGCGTTGAGGCCGAGCGTGTCGGTGGTGTCGACAAAGTTGAAGAGATTGACTCCATCGGCGCGGATACTTTGGAAATTGAAATTGCCGTAGAGCTGGTCGCGCTTGCCGAGCGTTTTGTCGAGGCGTGATTGCAGGCTGTCCTGGTGGCTGCTGTTCAGAACGGGAATCTGGAAATTGTAGGACGGATTACCGGTGATGTTGGGCAGCGGATAAAGTTGCAGCAGGGCTGCCGCCTGTGGACTTACCGGAAAAGTTGTCCCGTCGATGATTCCAGCCCTCTCCTCCAACGTGGGGACCAACCCGGGATTGGTTTGTGCAGTATTATTACGCGTCCACTGGTAACCGACAAAGAAGTTTGGTCCGCGGGGAAGTAAATGCGGTATCTTTAACGGCCCACCCAGCGTGAAGCCAAGAGTGATGCGATCGTAAGTGGGCTTAGGAGCCGCAAATCCGCTGAGCGAATATGGCCGTGCGTTGAGCGCTGAGTTGTCGAGAATGACGCCGAAGCCGCCGTTGTAGAGGCTTTTGGTATTGAAGCGGCGATTGCCGAAGGCCTGATTCAGCGAGAACTGTGAAGTAGCGGCATTGTTGACGCTTCCATTGACGAGGAAGCCATCGGAGCTTTGCTGATTCGCATCCTCTGGCGGTTTCGGCATTTCCACTGGCGCTTGTTGCCCTGTTCCGATCTCCGGCTTCTTTTCAGTTGCGGCTTGCAACGTTGGGTGGGGTGCTGTGGGATGAGGAGGAGGCGCCGTTGCCAGTGCTTTCAATTGATCCGCGGACAAAAGCTTCAGTTCATATTTTGCGGCGGACATATTCGGCGCAATCAGCACATCAGCGTTGATGATCTGGAAGCATTGCATTGCGATTTCGATCTTCCATTGGCCGTCCGGAAGGTCGTCGAAGTGAAAAACGCCGCCTTCATCGGACGTGACGCTGAAGGTCTTCGAACCCTGTGTTGCGGTAATGGTTACGCCGGGAACCGGGAGACCGCCAAATGTGATCTCGCCAAAGTATGCAGAGGCACGAGCAAGCGCCGACGTGCAGAGGCAGAGCAGCAAGGCGATCAGACATCTTGTGAACCGGCGCCACTGGGTCATCCGCTCGCTCTCCAGCAACAAATCAATTTTGCGACGGCGGATCGATGTGATCGATCACGATTACGTCCACTGTGCCTTTTGTGGCTTCGAGTTTCAATCCAAGCTGCTCTTCAAGTGCGGTGAACAGCGTTGGCCCTCCGGCGTCGGGGGAGATGTCGCCTTTTCCGGGACCGGCGTCGCCGCCAGGTGTGCCCACGTCGTCGGGAGTCCACTGGAGCGTGTAGTCGTAGTTTCCAGTCAGGTCAGTCTTGTTCACAACCGTCCGGCCTAATTCTCGTGCGAGGATATGGGAAAGCATTTCTGTGGTTGTTCCTGTCGACTCAAGGTGTCCCCGGCCATTCATCATCAGGTTGCGGCGGCCCATGCGGGGCTTGTCCTTTGCATCGCCATCTTCCGGCTTTGGCGCACCGTCGGCTTTGGGCGGATCGTCCGGAGTAGACGCCTTCATCTTCAACCCACCCTTCGCGACAACCAGCGCGTACATCGGCAGTTCGCGGGTTTCATGGTGATACTTCAGGCCGAATCGATCCTCAAGCAGAGGCAACACCATTGCCCGTCGCTGTTCGAACTTCATGTTTTTCAGTTTGGGCGCGTCTTCTGCGTCGACCTTTGCCTCAATGTCGAAGCGGTTTTTCACCCAGTTTGGCTCGCCGAGGATGCGATCGTCCTCAACACCGAAGGATTCGCGAAGCAGCATCTTCATCGGAATTCCGTGGATGGAGATTCCATCGGGGGTGAACATCAGCATGTTGTTATCGGAGGGAGCGGCAGGCTTGATGGTGGCTACCTCAAATTTCGGCAAGTCAGGATTTACGGCTGTTCCCGACGCCGGGGCTTGGGACTGTGAAAGGGAGGTCTTCTCCGAAGTGGTATTCGAGGAAGTGGACTGGCTGCGTAATGGATTGGGGTGCAGAAGACAAAACGCCGCAACCAGCAGAGCAATCATCAGAGATTTCGGCAGTCGTCTCGCCGGTCTACTCATGGTGAAATCCTCGGGAATGGATTGGCATCCTCTAACGACAACTGATTTTTGGACTGCGGGGGAGGGGGAGGGCCGACTGTAAGACGAAGGAGGTCTCCGTTTCGTTTGCGGACTTCATCAATAATGCAGAATACAGCGGCCCTTTTCACCGGCAGTTTAGTTTGGGGTGGGCTTCTCAACGCGGTCGATCGCAATGACGTCCACGCTCGTTTTCTCTGCCGAAAGCTTCAGTCCAAGCTCTTGTTGCAATGCGTCATACAGGCTAGGGGCAGCGGCGGCGGCCGTGTCAGTTGAGCCGGCATTGTTGCCCTGAGCTGGCATCGGCGGCGGATGTCCTCCAAACTGCGAATCGTCCGGCGTGAACGTGCACTGGTAGTCGTATCGGCCCTGGATTGCCGTCCTGTCCACCACCGGCCTGTCGAGGACCAGGATCTGCAGAAATCCAGTGAAATCACCGATGGTTGCGTTGATCATGTTCAACGTAATTCCGCCTGTGCCAGGGCGAATGCCGATGCCGGGCAATGGGCCTTGCAACTGCGTTGGCTTTAGTTTTTGGCCGTCTTTGCCAACCGTCAACACGTAGGCAGACATCTCGCGCTTGTCATGATGGAAGGTCAGCTGGAAGCGATCGGCCAGCAATTTCTTAATCATGACTCTCAATTGAACGGGGTTCGGGACACCCTCTTGTTCGGGAACCGCGGCGATATCGTAGCGGTCCTTGTCGTACCAGTCGGGCGCGTTCACGATCTGCTTGACCTGTACCTCGTAAGCAAACGAAATCAAGTCGGCGAGCGAGGAAGCACGCGTGGCAAAGTCGCGGCCGCGGATCACGAGCCCTTGCATGCTCGTCGCACCGGTGTTGTTGGGCTTGATGGTGGCCACTTCAAAACTTGGATCGGCATCGGCGGCCATGGGCTTGGGCGGCGGTTGGGGCTTGGGGATCTCCCAGGCGGTTTCCGGTGTGGCGCGCGTAAGCACCAGCGGAAGCGAACCACCTCCCTGGCTCGAGCTTCCATCAATCGTCTTTCCGTCAGCGCTCAGCTTTCCCACGTATGTGAGGTTGAAGATCTTGAGGGCAAACTTCACATCCTGTCCGGTGAGAACGACGGAATCCAGATTGAACCCCTGGCTGCTCTGATCGATGGTATAGAAGATTCCCTTGTAACCGCCTTTATCGTCCTTGGTGATTTTGACGATGGTGCGCAGGTCCTGACCTGCGTGGAGCGTGCCCTGCCACGTGTCAGCAATATCGCGGGGCGAAGCCGACGCGGCCTGAGCGGTGGCGGGAGGCGCCTGAGTAGTTGTGGGAGAGGCTTGCGCCTGAACTGCATTCAAATGGCCTGCGCAGGTGACCAGGGCAAGAATGACGGACGCGAAAGAACAAGAGGCAAACACAATCAAACGCCAAAAACGGGACGAAACAGGAGTCATCATCATTGCGGAACTTCCTTGTTCGTGCTGGTGCGCAACGCATGACGATGCGATCCAGCGAATTTATGCTGACGTGCTGAGAATACACGGGGCACAAGCGATTTAGCGCAAATAATTGCGGACTGTCCGATATCGCACAGTGACGGAATTGAATTGCGATTTGCGATGTGGCGCGGCGTTCAAGGCAGAACGATGGCGATGGCAAATCCATCGTAGCCCTTGCTGCCGACAGTCTGAAGCATCGTTGTGCTGAGTCGAGGCTCGACAGCAGCAAGCTCCGTGAAGTGGCGAACGCCCTGGATATTTTCGTCGCGGCTATCGGCATCGATCACTTTTCCGTCGCGTACGACGTTGTCGGCGACGATGAGCGTGCCGGGCCGCGAGAGCTTCACGGACCATCGCAGATATTCGGGATAGCCGGACTTGTCGGCGTCGATGAAGATGAAATCGAAGGGTGCGGCGTGTTCTTTCACAAGAGCTGCAAGAGTCTCTGCGGCTGGGCCGATGCGGAGTTCTACGCGGTCCGCGAGGCTGGTGACCTCAAGATTCTTTTTTGCGACTTCAGCGTGATGCGGTTCCAGTTCCAGGGTGACGACGTGTCCGTCAGGCGGAAGAGCACGGGCGAGCCAGAGTGTGCTGTATCCTCCGAGGGTGCCGATCTCGAGCACGCGGCGCGCGCCGGTTGCGCGGACTAGTAGCTCGAGGAATTTGCCTTGTAGAGAAGTAACGTCGATTGAGGGCAGACCCGCATTTTGATTTGCCTGGAGTGCGGTGTCGAATCCGTCGCCGGGAGGAATTAAGGCATCAGTGAAGTATTGGTCTACCTGCTTCCAGATTTCCTTTGCTTTTTTGGACAAGGCTCACCCTCCGGGGATTGAGTGACTTGAACTGCAATGCGGGAAGGTCCAACGATCTACTTGTCGCGTGCAACGACGAAATCCGGAACCCAGAGCAATGCGCGCTTGAAATCAGAATCGGGCAGGGAAGCGAGTGCCTGGCGCGACTGCTCAGCGTAGCGATCAGCTGCGGCCATGGCGTACTCGACAGACCCATTGCGATGCAGAATCTCGCGAATCTGCTCGCGACTTACATATTCGAAGCTGCGATCATCGAGCACGCGCTGGATTGTCTGCCGCTCGCGCGCTGTGCCGTGATCGGAAGCGTGAATGACGGCGAGGGTTGTCTTACCTTCGCGCAGATCGCTTGCGACCGGCTTGCCAAGGACCTCTTCCGTCGCCGTGAGATCAAGAACGTCGTCGACAATCTGGAACGAGAGGCCGACGGCGCGTCCGTAGGCAGCCAGCTTTTCTTCCTGCGCCTCAGTTGCACCGGCCAACACTGCACCGAGGCGCATTGAGGTCGAAAAGAGGCAAGCGGTCTTGCGGAAGATCAGGTCGTAGTATTCGGCTTCAGAGACGGCCTTGCCGAGTTTTTGAATTTGCAGCAATTCGCCTTCGACCATCTGCTGAGTGAGCGAGATAAGCAAATCGAGAACGCGGAGATTTTTCTCTTCGAGCGCAACCTTGAAGGCTTGCATATAGAGCCAGTCGCCTGCGAGCACGCACTTCTCGTTGCCCCAGGTGGTGTTGGGCGATGGGCGTCCCCGGCGTGTCGATGCGCCGTCGATAATGTCGTCGTGCACCAACGTTGCGGTGTGCACCATCTCGACGACAGCGCCGAGGCGGATTGCACTCGGTCCCGAGTAGTCAAGCAAGTGCGCCGCAAGCAACAGCAGAGATGGGCGAATGCGCTTGCCGCCGCCTTCACGCAGGTACTCGGCAATTTCGGTGATGGTGCTAACGCTGGAAGCTGCGTCGCGCCCCAGCTCCTGCTCGATCGCCACGAGATCTTCTCGCAGCAGTTCGAAAACCTCTTTCGCCGTCGCTATCGCCAGGGTGCTCAATGGTCTCCGAGTCTCGCAGTCTCAGTTCGTCCGGTAGTTCGTGAAAGTCAGTTCCACGCCGAGGTCTTTGCCCCGCAGGGCTGCAATGATGGCCTGAAGATCGTCCCGGTCTTTGCCCGATATTCTCACAGTATCGCCTTGAATGCTTGCCTGTACCTTCTTTTTTGAATCCTTGACAATGCGAACAATCTCCTTGGCTTTTTCAGCGGGTATTCCCTGCTGCAGGCTGATCTTCTGGCGCACGCTCTGCCCCATCGCCGGTTCGACCTTGCCATAAGTGAGATTCTTGAGCGACACGCCGCGCTTCACGAGCTTTTGCCCGAGGATTTCCTTGATGGCTTCGAGCTTGTATTCGTTCGAGGATGCCATCTGAATCGCGTCGTTGCCTTCGAGATTGATTTCGGAGTGACGTGTCCTTCAGATCGAAGCGCTGGCGAATTTCTTTCATCGCCTGGTCAATCGCGTTGCGCACTTCCTGGATGTCGACCTTGCTGACGATGTCGAATGAATTTTCCTGGGCCATGATTCCGTTCCTCAAATGCCTGGGTTGCTGCTATCTCGCACTTCAATGGGCAAGTGCAACAATATCAGTTTCCCACGTCAGAGCCTAAGGCTGAACAAGCCGGCAAAGTTTTTGGTGGTTGCCGCGGCAATCTCATCGATGGAGACGCAGTGAATTTCGGCCAGAGTCTCGGCAGTCTGAGTGACGAAGGCAGGCTCGTTGCGCTTGCCTCGAATGTGGCTGGAGCGAGCCATGGGGCGTCGGTTTCGACCAGGATTCCGTCGATCGGCACGCGTGCTGCAACGTCGCGCAGGGGCTGCGCCTTGGGGTAGGTTAGATTGCCGGCGAATGAAATCAGAAAGCCCAGATCGAGCGAACGCCGCGCCTGCTCCCAACCTCCACCGAAACAGTGCATTACGCCGCCGAGGCCGGTTGACGCCCAATGCTCGTCGAGGACTTCAAAAAGATCGTCCCACGCGTCCGTTTCGCCCATCTTTTGGCCGGCAATGGATGAGGATGGGGCGCTTGCGGGCGGCGGCAATCTTGAGCTGGCAGATAAGTCCTTCACGCTGAACGGGATGGGCGGCGCCTTCGTGGTAGTAATCCAGGCCGATCTCACCGCAGGCAATGACCTCCGGTTGAGCGAGGATGTCGTCGAGTTTGGCCTGCGCTGCTTCGTCCGCTTCCGGCGGCATTGTGCGGATAGATTCCCGCGCTCGCGTAAAGACGGGGCATGCCGGGCTTGCCGTTGAACTCGCGGCAGATTTCAAGGGCCTGCTGCATCTCTGCGGGTCCCTCGCCTATCCCGATAGACAACACTGCGCCTACACCCTGCGTCGGAGGCGCGGCGCAGCATGGCTTCGCGGTCGTCGGAATAGCGGGGACTGTCGAGGTGCGCGTGAGAATCGATCAGCAAGCAGCGGTCTCCGCGAGTTCAGGCGGTCAGTTCAACGCACCTGCACTCCAAGTGTTTTACTCAACTCTCTACTTTAGCCGCGCACCGAGCGGCACGTCTTCGAGGAAACCCGCCAGGACTGGAGCGCCATCCGTGGGCAACGACGCGGCTAGCAGCATGCCATTCGACTCAAGGCCGCGCATCTTGCGAGGCGCGAGGTTGGCGACGATGACGATTTTGCGCCCGATGAGTTTTTCCGGCTCGTAGTATTGTGCGATTCCAGCGAGGATCTGGCGTTTTTCGTAGCCAAGATCGACTTCGAGGCGCAGGAGCTTGTCGGCTTTTGGAACACGTTCGGCGACGAGCACCTGAGCTACGCGAAGGTCTACCTTGGCGAAGTCGTCGATCGTGATGTGTTCTGGTTGAGCCGGAGTGGCCTGCGTGTTCTGATTCAGCGGCTTTTCGGCTGGAGCCGGCGCGGGTGTTGAGGCGAGACGGCTGCTGGTAAGCTCGGCTGGCACGGTGTGCACCTGCGCTGTAGCGATTGGCTGGGTGGGATCGCTGGGCGCCATTGTGGCAGGCGTAGTTGCAGAGCTTGCCGGTGCGTCTTCAGTGCTTGCAGGCGATTGGACAGAGGTGGCGGCGGGGGCGGCTTTCACCGAATTTGCCGGCGGTTGCGGACCGGGTTGAGGCTTGATCCCGAGAGCCGATGTGGGGGCTTCCGGAGCCGTCTTCGGAGCATTTTCCGAATTGCTTGCCGCTTCTACCGCGTTCTTGTTGTTCTCATCTTCGAGATTCTGCATACGGTGATTGCGTCCTTTTCAGCGCGGGGAAAGAGCGGCGCGGGCTCGCCGAACTGTGTACCGGACTTCAATCCGCCCCACGCGAGATTCGTAAGAAATGCATGTTTCGCAGCGTCGGCGATTTCGCCTTGACCAAGCTGCTGCCACACCTTGGATGCCGCGTCGGGCAGGATTGGATAGACGAGCGCGGTAATTACGCGGATGGCCTCGGCGGCCGTTGCCAGCACGCGTGCCTGAAGAGCGATGTGATCCGCCTCCGAGCGGTCGGCAGGCTTCTTCCAGGGAGCGTTGGCGGTGAGATAGCCGTCGGTTTCGGCAACGAGGGTCCAGAGGGATTTCAGCGCCTCAGAGAAATTCAGCTCATCGAAGGCCGGCGCGAACTCGGCAATCGTGCGTGTCGAGCTTTCGCGCAGTGCAGTCTCATTCTGCGGTCTCTGCGCCCGCTTCCGGCACGACTCCGCCGAAGTATTTGTGCACCATGTTCACGACGCGGCTGACGAGGTTGCCGTAGCCGTTGGCGAGGTCGCCGTTGTAGCGCTGGACGAGTGCGTCGAAGCTGAAGTTGCCGTCCTGGCCGAAGGGAATTTCGCGCAGCAGGAAGTAGCGCAGAGCGTCGGCGCCCAGCACTTCGCTGCACGGTTTCGGCGCGCACGATGTTGCCGCGCGACTTCGACATCTTGCCCTGATCGAAGAGCAGCCAGCCGTTGGCCTTAACGGAGCGCGGCACCGGAATGCCTGCCGCCATCAGAAATGCAGGCCAGTAGACGCAATGGAAGCGGCTGATCTCTTTGCCGATGAGGTGAATGTCGGCGGGCCAGAATTTTGCGAATCTTCTTGGTCTCGGATCATCCGAGCCATAACCGAGGGCGGTGATGTAGTTGGCCAGCGCATCGAGCCAGACATAAATCACGTGCTTTTCGTCGCCCGGAACGGGAATGCCCCATTTGAAGCGCGGTGCGGCTGATGGAAAGATCCTCGAGTCCGCCGCGCACGAAGGAGATGACCTCGCGCGCGCGTCGACTCGGGCTGCATGAACCCGGGATTTGCCTCGTAGAACTCCAGCAGTTTGCGCTCGAATGCCGAGAGCTTGAAGAAGTAGTTCTCTTCGCTCACCGTCTCCGTGATGCGGCCGCAATCGGGACAGGGCGCGCCCGGAGGGCACGTCGACCCACGCCTCGTCGGAGACGCAATATTGGCCCGTGTACGAGCCCTTGTAGATGAAGCCGCGATCGCGCAGGGTGGCGAAGAGTTGCTGCACGCCGCGCATGTGGCGAGGTTCGGTGGTGCGGATGAAGTCGTCGTAGGTGAGGCCGAGGCGGTCCCACAAGGCCGCGGAACTCGCCGGAGATTGTGGTCGCGAACTCCTGCGGCGTGCGTCCGGCCAGCTTGGCGGAGCGCTCGATTTTCTGCCCGTGCTCGTCGGTGCCGGTGAGGAACCAGGTATCGATGCCCAGGGCCCGTTTGCGCCGTGCGATGGCGTCGCACACGATGGTCGAGTAGGCGTGGCCCAGGTGCGGACGCGCATTGACGTAATAAATGGGCGTGGTGAGGTAAAAACGGGCTGGACTGGAGTTCTGGCTGGTCATCGGCGGGTGTTTGCTTTCGCTGTGCGCCTCGTCGGGAGACACAAAGATTTCGTCTATGTTACCTCTTCCATCTTAGGTTGCCGAATAGGGTGCGTCAACGCGAACGCTTCTGCAGCTCTGTTAGAATCGCCTTGAAAATCAGGATTTCTGAGGCGTCTGCACGTGTATCAGGAATTGAAGAATAGGCTTGAAGCGCATCTGCGCGAGGTGCTCAAAGCAAGTACGATCTGACGATCGAAAACATTCCGCTGGAGACTCCGCCGGACCTGCATTTCGGCGAGCTGGCGACGCCGATCGCGTTCGAACTGGCGCGCAAACTGCGCAAGGCGCCCAAGATCATCGCGCAGGAGATCGTGGCGGAGCTGGGCACGCCGCGAGGGTTTGCGGCATTTGAAGTCGCAGGCGCGGGATACATCAATGCGCGGCTGGATCGTGCGTGTTGCGCGTACGCATGATGACGCAGTGGGGAAGACTCCCGACCGGTCAAGATCCGAGCATACATGCGCTTGTCGAGCACACCAGCATCAATCCCAACAAGGCCGCGCACATCGGCCATCTGCGCAATGCGATTCTCGGCGACACGTTTGTGCGCCTGCTGCGCGCGGCGGGGCAGCAGGTCGCCGTGCAGAACTACATCGACAACACCGGCGTGCAGGTGGCGGATGTGGTGGTGGGCTTTCTGCATCTGGAGAAGAAATCACTGGCCGAAGTGCGCGCGCTGATTGAAAAGCTCGAAGCTGCACTGTCGAGCGCATCGACTTCTACTGCTGGGATCTCTATGCGCGCACTTCGCAGTGGTACACGAGCGGGACCGCCGAAGAGAACGAAGCGCGGAAGAAGTTGCGTTATGCGACACTGCACGAGATTGAGCAGGGCGGCAACGAGACGGCGGCGGTTGCCGACCTGATTTCGACGGCAGTGCTGCAGGCGGCATCTTGAAACCATGCTGCGGCTGGGCATCGAGTACGACTTTCTGCCACGCGAGAGCGAGATTCTGCACCTGAATTTCTGGGCGCTGGCTTTTGAGCAGCTGAAGCAGAAGGGCGTGCTGTACTTCGAGACACGAGGGCAAGAACAAGGGCTGCTGGGTGATGACGCGGCCGGGCGCGCCGACCAAGGAAGATGGAGATGGCGCGAAGGAAATCGACGAAGACGCCAAAGTCATTGTCCGCTCCAACGGCACCGTGACGTACGTCGGCAAGGACATTGCCTATCACCTATGGAAGTTCGGCCTGCTCGGCCGCGATTTTGGATACCGCAAATTCTTCACCTATCCGGACCATGAGTGCTGGATCTCGGCGGAAAAGGGCGAGGAGCCACATCCGCACTTCGGCGGGGCGCAGGCCATTTATAACGTCATCGATTCGCGCCAGTCCGATCCGCAGGCCAACGTGATCCAGGCGCTGCGCGGCATGGGATACAACGAGCAGGCAGACCACTACACGCACTTCGGTTACGAGATGGTTGCGCTCACGCCGCGCTGCGCGGCTGAGCTTGGCTATGAAGTCGCGGAAGAAGATCGCGAGCGGCCGTATATCGAGGTGAGCGGGCGCAAGGGATTCGGCGTCAAGGCCGACGACCTGATCGACAAGCTGATCGCCGCAACGCGCGCTGAAGTGGATACCCGCCAGACGGCACGCGACGAGCAAGAACGGCAGGTGATTGCCGAACAGATTGCCATCGGCGCGCTGCGCTACTTCATGCTCAAGTTCACGCGCAATTCCGTCATTGCCTTTGACTTCAAAGACGCGCTGAGTTTTGAAGGCGAGACCGGCCCGTATATCCAGTACGCGGTTGTCCGCGCGCGCAATATCTTCCGCAAAGGGTCGATTACGCCGGAGGCTGTTTTGCGCGAATTCGCCGGCTCCGATCCTGGTGCGTTTCTGATGGGAGAAACGGGCGAGGATATCTGGGCGCTTTGGCTGCGCGCAGGACGACGCTCCGCGGTGCTTGAGCAGTGCATTGCAACTTCGGAGCCCGCTTACCTGGCCAAACATGCGTTCCAGCTCGCGCAGGAGTTCAACAACTTCTACCACAAGCACCACATTCTCACGGAGTTGGATCCGGAGCGCAGGATGTTTCTGCTGGCGACGGCGGCCATCACGTTGCGAGAACTGATCATCAGTCCTTGGCTGGCTGGGTATTGAGAGCCCGGAGGCCATGTAGTACCCCGGTAATTACCGATGTAGCCTGCGTCACAAACAGGCCTCTGGGCAGCGGGAGTATATTGCTCGACGGTCAGGAGTCGCCACAGGCTATGAATAACGCTATTTTGCAAACACACATGCTCCTTCCCATTGAAGAGATTGCCCGCAAACTTTCGCTGTTGCCGGCCGAATACGAGACCATTGGCGCATTTGGCGCGAAGCTGAAGCTCAATTTGCTCGAAAATCCGGCATTTCCTGTTCGCGGCAAGCTGATTATCGTGACGGCTACGACGCCGACCACTTCCGGCGAAGGCAAGACCGTGGTTTCGATCGGCCTCGCGCAAGGGCTCGAGCGCGATCGGGCGCAAATCCATCCTCACCTCGCGCGAGCCGTCGCTTGGGCCGGTGTTTGGGATGAAGGGTGGAGCGGCAGGCGGAGGCCTGTCGCAAGTAGAACCGAGCCAGAAGATCAATCTGCATTTTCACGGCGACTTTCACGCCATTACGGCAGCGCACAATTTGCTGGCCGCGATGATCGACTCGCACCTGTTCTTCGGGAACGCGCTCGATCTCGCTCCCGGAGCAGATCACGTGGCCGCGCGCGCTGGACATGAATGACCGGGCACTGCGGCATGTCACGGTGAGCGTGGGCGGCAAAGGCGACGGGGCCAACCGTGAGACGGGCTTTGTGATTACGGCGGCCTCCGAGATTATGGCCATCATGGCGCTGGCATCGAGCCGCGCCGATCTGCGTAGCCGGCTGGATGCCATTGTTGTCGGGCCTTCGCGTTCAGGGCGGCCAGTCACGGCCGGCGACCTGGGCGCTACGGGCGCCATGATGGCGCTGCTGGACGACGCCATCAAGCCAAACCTGGTGCAGACCACCGAGGGCACGCCGGCGCTGGTGCATACTGGACCGTTCGGAAACATTGCGCACGGTACGTCGAGCATCCTTGCGCACCAGATGGGCGTTCGGCTGGCCGACTACGTTGTGAATGAGTGCGGATTCGCGGCAGATCTTGGTGCGGAGAAATACTTCGACATCGTGATGCGCGCTTCAGGGATTCGAGCCGGCGGCTGCAGTCCTTGTTGTCACCGTGCAAAGTCTGCGCGCGCAGGGCGAAGGGAAACTGGAGTCGGGCTTTGCGAACCTGTCACACCATCTCCAAACGCTGCGCGGATATGGCGTTCCGATCGTCGTCGCTATCAATCGCTTTCCGTCCGATTCGCCTGAAGACCTGGAGATGATCGCCACTGAGTGCTCGTTGCAGGGAGTGCCGTGCGCGATGGTGGAGGCGTTCACAAAGGGCGGCGAAGGCGCAGTTGACCTGGCGCAGAAGATTGTCTCCGCTATCGAGACAAATCCGGAGCCCGAGATCCAGCCGGTCTATGCACCGGGAGACGCGCTCGACGTGAAGATCTTGAAGGTTGCCATCCAGGTTTATGGGGCAGATGGAGTGACGTTCAGCGATATGGCGCGCACAAAACTTGAACGCTATGCAACATGGGGGTTCGGGCGGCTTCCAGTTTGCATCGCCAAGACGCAATATTCGCTCACCGACGATCCCAAGCAAATGGGCGCCCCGACGGGATGGACGTTGAACGTCCATGATGTGTCCCTGTCGGCCGGTGCAGGTTTCGTGGTCGCCATCTCGGGCAACATGATGCTGATGCCGGGACTGCCGAGCCATCCGCGCGCGATGTCGGTAGACGTGGATGTGGACGGGAACATCGTGGGTGTGTAGGAGACGCTATTGCCGTTTTTTCGTCTTTGCAGCCCCATATCGCCGAGTGCCATCACTCATGTTCCATTGATATATGTCTAATTTGATCAATAATTTACAGTGACACTTCGGCTCCAGATCCTCTTGTGAAGCTAGCCGCAGAATGTGTGCCTGATGGTCGCCAGCTATGAGACGCTATCAACTATCAACATGAAGTTTCTCCCACCCCTCGCCCGCTTCGCATCCCGCGGTGCGTCTATCCAGACAAGAGGCAAATAATGGCATCTTCCATCCTGCTGACACCCAGTTCCAGCCGTTCCAGATTCAAAACCGTTCTCTGGGTCCTTCTTGGTCTCACTGCGCTCTTTGTCTTCATCACTTCAGAAGTTTTTCTCGTCACCGATTACCCCATGTACCACGCTTACCGATTGCAGGTTATCGCCGACCGTCATCTCCTCATCCCCCATACTCTCGCCGGCGTCATCGCTCTCCTGGCAGGCCCTGTGCAGTTCTCGTCGCGCCTGCGCCAGCGTCACCTGAAATTCCATCGCGTGCTCGGCCGCATCTACGTCTTCTGCGTTTTTATTGGTGCGTTCACCGGAATAGCCCTCGCCGCCGGCCGTCCCGGCCTACCCGGAACCTCCATGCAGGCCGCTGCCTGGGTGGTCTGCACCACCGGTGCCCTCATTACCGCGCGTAACCGCCAAATCATCCAGCATCGCCAGTGGATGGCGCGTTCCTATGCCGTCACGTTTACCTTCGTCTCCAGCCGTGTGCTTAATCTCTGGCCCCGCTACTGGAGCCATCTTGGCGACGCCTTCGCAGCCGTTGGCGTCATCGCGTTTACGCTGGCTTCGCTGCTTCTTGTCGACCTAGGCCTCAACTGGCGTGAGCTCACCACTCGCCGTGCGTGATGCGCGTGCTTGAAACTGGTTGAGCTGGAAATCGGGCAGAGCAGGCCATCGCTTACTTGCCTTGTTCCGCCGAGTCAAACACTTAAGCGAGTCCGATGGAATTAAGACTGAACCACTGAACCAAGTGCAGTGTTGGTCATTCAACACCGATTCGGAGCGGTACAATTCCAGCCGACTGGATCCGAACAGGAGATTCCCGTTAGAACGTCCAATCTGAAGCAAACTCCGTTATTAAAAGATGAGGTCCTCGTCCTCGGTGGCGGAGTAGCAGGCTGTGCAGCTTCGATTGCGCTCGCCCGCGAGGGACGAAGCGTTACGCTGATCGAACGCGAGTCCACACCGCGCCATAAGGTCTGCGGAGAGTTCCTGAGCGGAGAGGCCCTTGAGGATCTGCACGCGCTCGGCATCGACGTGGCCTCGCTTGGCGCCGTGCCCATCGACTATGTTCGCCTCGCTGCTGCAAGGCGCGCCGCGGAGGCTCCCTTGCCTTTTCCCGCAGCTTCGCTCACACGCAAGGCGCTTGATACAGCGCTCATCGCCGAAGCCGTCGCCGCAGGAGTCCGCGTAGAACGCGGTCGCAGTGTGCAGGCGCTCGCTCGCGCGACAGGCGATCTCTGGCAAGCTATGCTCGACGACGGCACCACCTATGAAGCTCCGACCGTCTTTCTCGCCACAGGCAAGCACGATCTCCGCGGTCACGCACGCCCGAAGGATCCGCAGCGATGGGTCGCCTTCAAAATGTATTTTCGCCTGGCGCCCTCGCAGGCCTCTGAGCTCGCGCGCGCCTCTGAGCTGATGCTCTATCCCGGAGGCTATGGTGGTATTCAGCCGGTTGAAGGCGGCATTGCCAACCTGTGCTGCGTGGTACAACAGCGGTATTTTGCGCGTGTGGGAAATCGCTGGGAGAACTTCCTCGCGAAGATGCAGCAGGACTGTCCGCACCTCGCGATGAGGCTTGCCGGCGCTGAGCCGCTGCTCGCCAAGCCGATCTCCGTGACCCATATCCCGTATGGTTACATTCGTCGCGCGACGGAGAATGGGCTCTACTGCATCGGCGATCAGGCAGCCGTCATCCCGTCGTTCACCGGCGACGGCATTTCCATCGCGCTGCATACTGCGCGTTGCGCGGCCGCTGCTTATCTTGCAGCCGAGCCGGCGGCGCTCTTCCAGGCTAAACTGGGTTCCGGACTGCTGGCGCAGATGCGCCTTGCCGAGTTTGCTGCCGATGGATTGAACAACGCACTCGCACACGCTGTATTACCGTTTGCCCTGAGGGTCTGGCCAGGCGTGATGCGCCTGACGGCAAAGCTGACTCGCGTTGCCCAGAGCGCCGCTATTCCCTCGCATGCGGTTGTTGGCTAAAAAACAGCCGTGCCAAAAGCCTCAACACGACACCCCTCTCGATGCCGGCATTCCTGTCACCCTACTCTCACCAGCCAGATTTGGAGAGATGCAATGAAATCCTTCGCAGTCTTCGCCCTCGCTGTCATACTCGCTCCAGCCGCGCTCGCCCAGCATCAGACCTTCGTAGTCAATCCCGATGCCAGCGAGGTTAAGATGACGCTGAAAACAACTCACGAGCTCGTCAGCGGCACCTTTCACGTCCAATCCGGATCGATTGAGTTTGACCGCAGCGCTCCGAAGATGTCGGGCTCGGTAGTCGTCCTCGCCGGCAGCGGCAAGACCGGCAATGACAGTCGCGACAAGAAGATGAACCGGGACATCCTGAAGGTCGGAGAGCACGCAACTGTTTTCTTTGCGCCGAAGACCTACACCGGTGTCATCGCTCCTTCCGGCGACTCGACCATCCAGGTAACCGGAATCTTCACCCTGCTGGACACGCCTCACGAAATCACCGTCCCCATGCTGGTACATCTTGATGGCACCAGCACAACTGCCAAGGCTCACTTTGTGGTGCCTTACGTTCAATGGGGACTAAAGAACCCAAGCTTTTTGATTTGGAAAGCAGATGACGATGTGGCGATCGACCTCAATCTTGTTGGCACGATTTCAAAGTAGCCTCCAAGACGAAGTTCAATTTGTAATGCCACATGTCAAGCCATTTGCAAGCTGGAAGCTAGTCTTCATAGCTGCGTACCCACTCAAGGATTGAGCGCACGGCTACGCCGCTGGGGCCTTTGGCGATGAAGGGTTTGTTGTCTTCGATCCAGGCGAGGCCAGCGATGTCGAGGTGGATCCATGGGCGTGTCTTCGGCGAAGGCGTGCAGGAATTCTGCTGCTGTGATGGCGCCGCCCCAGCGTCCGCCGGTGTTCTTGATGTCGCCGATGTCGCTGCGGATCTGGTCGTAGTACTCATCGCCCAACGGCATGCGCCAGAACTTTTCGCCGGAAGTCGCCAAGCGCTCGCCTGGAATTTTTCAATCGTGGCGTCGTCGTTCGAGAATGCGCCGGCGTTGATCATTCCGAGCGCCACTACGCACGCGCCGGTCAGCGTAGCCGCATCGATGAGGTGCGTCGCGCCGAGACTCCTGGCGTAGGTCAGCCCGTCGGCCAGAACCAGGCGGCCTTCGGCGTCGGTGTTGATGATCTCGATGGTCTTCCCGGACATGGCAGTCTGCACGTCGCCGGGTTTTTGGGCCTTGCCGTCGGGCATGTTTTCGGCCGCGCACACAATGCCGATCACGCGCACCTTGGGCTTGAGCAGGGCAATGGCGCGCATGGCGCCGATCATCGCCGCGCCGCCGGCCATGTCGTACTTCATCTTCTCCATGTTGTCGGCGGGCTTGATGGAGATGCCGCCGGTGTCGAAGGTGATGCCTTTGCCGACGAGGCCGAGCACTGGTCCATCGGTCACGCCTTCCGGCTCGTACTTCAGCACGATCAGCGCCGGCGGCTCCGCCGATCCCTGCGAAACGCTCCAGAATGCGCCCATCTTCAGCTCGTGCAGCTTGTCGGTCGAGTAGACCTCCGACTTCAGGCCGATTTCGGAGGCCATCTGCGCGGCGCGCTGGCCGAGGACTGTAGGCGTCAGCTTGTTGCCTGGCTCGTTGACGAGGGAGCGGGCAAAGTTCTGGCTCTCGCCGATGATCACGCCTTCGTTGAAGGCGGCTGCGGATGGCGGCTTGGTCCGATGTCGGCCGGCGCGGCGAGGGTGAACGAATGAACGCTGACGTCCTTGCGCTCGCTGCGGTAGGTGTCGGGATCGAAGTCGCCGACGAAGGCGCCTTCCATTGCTGCACGCGCCATTGCATGGAGCAGGCCTATGGAGTTGTCCTCAGGCAGGGCGAACGTCAACTCGCGGATCGCGCGCGGCTTGGTGTAGCGAACAGCGGTCCCGGCGGCATTGCGAACCGCATGCACCGTCGCCTTGGTCTTCTTGCCGAGGCCGACAATCAGCAGTCGCTTTGCTGCAAGCCCGGCCGGCGCGTGGAGCAGCACCGCCTCGTTGGCGTCCGGCCTTGTATTCGCCGCTGGAGAGGACCGCAGCGGCGGCGGCGCGGACTGCCTCGTCGGTGGTCAGCAGAACGGGCTGCGGGCTTGGACGTCGGGGCCTTTGGCGGTTTGCGTGTCGACGGCGGTGACGGCGAGAAGTTCGGTTTCGATCTGGGCGAGGGGAGTGAAGGAAAGGTCTGTCTTCATACTCGTTCATTATTTCATTGCGAAGGGACGAGGCGAAGACTTGCGAAAGTTCCGGATTGATGACGATCCATCCGAGACCATCCCAACTCGGATGATAGAGTCGAGGGAAAAGGATTCAGAATGAAGAGCTGGAAGACTTCAGTTGTGCTCGGAGTGGCTTTAATTTGTTCGCCGGTCCTTGCGCTTGGACTGCAAACATCTGCATCGGCTCTTTCAGATCCAATCGGACGATTTCTTGGTACTTGGGAACTTAACACGAAGGAAGGTCCTGGGGTTCCAGACCGCGACTCTCTCACAATTGAGCGCACCGCAAATGGTATCAAGATTACGCATATAGTCGCATACAATACCGGCGCCGAGTTTCACTACTGGGGCGTGATGGACCCTAAAGGAAGCTTCGTTCAGATGCGTCAGATGGATGGCAAGCCAACAAACGAGCAGTTGCGGATTGTCAGCGTCGATAAAGATGCGCTCATCATTGAAACGCGTCCGTTTGGCGGAAAGAAGAAGTACGAGCTTAGCGCGGACGGTCAAATCATGAAGAGGAGCATACTGACAGCGGCTCTGAACCTGAACCCCTCACTGCCTGACTTGACATATAAGAAATCCAAGTGACCCGCTAATCGGGAATCCAGCCAGTCAAACTCCAATACGGAACAATCCACCTCGAAGCGAAGATTCGGAATCTTTACCTGTTGTCGGATGTATGACCGCCACCGGGAGCAAGCATTTTTCGGGTTAGAAGGGCGGAGAAAAGCAACTGCAGATGTTTCGACTATGCTTCGCTGCGCTCAACGTGACAAGCGCTTTTGCGAAGGGTGATTGTCACCGTCGACCCGACTGTTGTGTGGAAAAGCCTCCCTCAGGGGCTGAAGCCCAGACGTTTTTCTTGCGGCTTTTGCGGCACGACCGGAAAGTCGTGCCCTTTCACAAGGCCGGTCGACGCGGTTTCGGTCGCTTCTTCCCGAGTGGTCCGTCCAGAGAGCATCTGCGTCGCTGGGAAATCCGATTGTGGCGGCCTGTGCTCACAATGACAGCTCGCTGGGGCGGTTGCTTTCCCAGGTCCCAACCCAGGGACCAGGGGCACCCAGCTTTTGCCCAGAGATGGACAACATGTCTGAGGATGGACAACGCTTCCGGCCTGAAGGACATTGATTGACTCGAATCCAGTCAGCGGCCTGAAGGCCGCTGCTCCCTCCGGATTCGTTAACGCCCCATCTTGTGTTTGCTTGCGTTAATCGCCGAACGGGCTTCGCGGTCGGCTTCGCGGCGGCGTTCGGTCTCGCGCTTGTCCCAGTCCTGTTTGCCCTTGGCCACGGCCAGCTCGCACTTAACTCTTCCGTTTCTAAAGTAGAGCCTGGTTGGGATGAGCGTATGCCCCTTAATCTGCGTCTTTGCCATGAGCCGCCGAACTTCGTCCTTGTGCATCAGCAGCTTTCGTGTACGGGTTTCGTCGTGGTTGGCGATATTTCCGTGCGAATAGGGGCCGATATGCAAGTTCAGCAGGAAGGCTTCATCGTCCTTGATGAGGCCGTACGAGTCCTTGAGGTTCGCCTTTCCTTCGCGGATGGACTTTACCTCGGTTCCTCGCAGGGCGATGCCGGCCTCGAATTTCTCCAGCAAAAAGTAATTGTGGCTGGCGACCCGGTTGTGTGCGGCGTCGCGCTCTCCCGAAGCCACAGGGTCCCGCGGCCGAGCCTGTTTCGGGGGGCCGGAGCGGTCGGGAGGTACGATAGTGTGGCTGGTTTGGCGTGCCATCGGGGCAAGTCCCTTTAACTTTCATCGTAGCATCGTAACGCTTTAGCGGAATCAGAGTGGCAGTTTGGGAGAGTCAGGAAGTCGAGCGGCCATTTTAGAAAAGGCCGTCTTTCGAGGTGTCAGGTGAAATCATGTAACTCTGATTCCGCTCTTAACCCCCATATTGCAGTGGGGCTTTGCTAGAATGAGGCAGCGTTTTGGTAGGTAGCACCGATATCGGGAATTGTGTGAATGCTAGCGTCGACAGGGCCATGGTCTGCCCAGGTGGGTGGGATGCACAAGGCCAGTCCTCACAGATGCTTGGGAGTCCGATGAAAAGCCGCGTTCAATCCCCGGCGCCCTCCGTGTCCGTTCTTTCGAAAGTCCGATTCTGGATTCTCGTCACCGGTATTTTCGCTCTTCTTGGGGTGGGATCCACGTGTGTGCTTGCCCAGTCTGCGAACACATATTACAAGCGCGGCCAAAGTGCTGAAGCGCGTGACGACTTTGACACGGCCTATCAGAACTTCCAAAAGGCCTATTCGATGGCACCGAAGAACGAGGTTTATCGAACGGCCTTTTACCGAGTTCGCTTCACCGATGCCGCATTGCATGTGACCAAGGGCCGGAACCTGCTTGCCGCCGGCGATGAGCAGGGCGCACTGGTTGAACTGCTGCGCGCCAACGAGATCGATCCGAGCAACGAGGCTGCTCAACAGGAGATCGGCAAGATCCGCGCGCGCCACGGGCAACAGCAACCGTCGGTCGAAAGCAACTCACCCATGAGTGCACAGACAGCGGATGAAATCGACTCCATCAGCGCGCCGGCTGAACTGAAGCCGATGTCGAATGAGCCTCTTTCTCTGCACATGTCGGAAGATTCGAAGGTTGTATATCAGGCCATCGGCAAAGCAGCGGGCATCAATGTGCTCTTCGATCCCGACTACATCTCAAAGCGCATCCAGGTCGAGCTGAATAACGTTTCGTTGCTCGATGCTTTGCGTATTGTGGGCACGCTTTCCGGAACATTCTGGCGGCCCATCACGCAGAATACGATCTTTGTCGCAGCCAATACGCGATCCAAGCGCGCAGAGCTGGATGAGCAGGCGGTGCAGACGTTTTACCTCTCGAATGCCTGGCAGCAGAATGATTTGAACGACGTGCAAACCGCACTGCGCAACGTGATGCCGAATGCGAAGGTCTTTGGCGTTGCGAGTCAGAATGCGATCGTGATGAAGGCTACGCCTGATGAGCTGCTGCTTGCTCAGAAGCTCGTCAACGATCTCGATAAGTCCCGGCCCGAAGTAGTCGTTGATATTGCGGTGCTGGAGGTCAGCAAGAACTGGGAGCGCAACCTCGGCATTATGTGGCCAGCAAGCGCGAGTATTCAACTGATATCGCCCACAACGAGCAGTACTACGACTACATGCCCGACGGGCAGCACAAATTGTACGCCGACAAGCTCGTCGACTACCCCAACGCTCTATAACCTTGCGCACCTGAACTCCAACGACTTTGCAGTCACCATCGGGGCGGCCACCGCCAACGCACTTGCTCACCGACAACAACACCAAGATTCTGCAGAACCCGCGCATCCGCGCCGCCGACCAGCAGAAGGCCACGATGAAGATCGGCTCGCGTATTCCGATTGCGACCGGTTCGTACCAGACCGGGGCCGCAACCGCGCTGGTCAGTTCGCTGGTCAACACCCAGTTCCAGTACCAGGACGTGGGCGTCAACATCGAGGTCACGCCAACTGTTCACTTTGATCGCGATGTGACGCTCAAGATCAAGATCGAAGTCACCGCGCAGAGCGGGTCGGTGACTATCAGTGGCGTTACCGAGCCGATTATCAGCCAGCGCGTTGCCGAGCAGACCATCCGCCTGCGCGAAGGCGAGGCCAACATCCTTGGCGGTATCCAGGAGCGGCAGATCCAGGACAACTGGAGCGGGATTCCGGGTCTAAGCCAGATTCCTATCCTTCGGTACCTGTTCGGCTCGCATGACAAGATTCTTCAGGACGACGAAATCGTCTTCCTCGTGGTGCCTCATGTGGTCCGGACGCAGGACCTCTCTCCGACGAATCTTCGGACAATTGACACAGGCGCGGGATCGCAGACAGTTGAACTGCGGCACACTTCGGCTACGGTCGTCCAGCCGCCCGTGACAGCGCCGCCAGCAAATCGTCCGCTTACGGGAGCTCTGCCGGGGGCAAGTGCAGAAGCGGCAGCTCCGGCAGCTCTTGCGCAAATGCGGGCCGAAGCTGCCAATGGAGCGGCAGCCGAAGCCAACCGTGCTGCGACCGCTGCGGGCCCACCCAACTCCACAGCTGCCCCGTCGTCAGGCGGGAAAGTCAATCTGATGCTGAACTCGCCTGGAACGGTGATCAGCGGCACTACATTCCAGGTTCCGGTGGTATTGACGGGAGGAACAGATGTCTCATCGGTTCCCTTGCAGATTCAATACGATCCGTCGAAGATGACGCTGGTTAACGTGGGCGATGGCGACCTGTTGAATCGCGACGGACAGATTGTGTCCATGGCGCATCGTGACGATGGGCCGGGAAACCTAACCCTGAATGTTTCGCGGCCGCCCGGTGCGGCGGGCGTGAGCGGAGCGGGGGTGGTCTGCGTCCTTACATTTCAGGCGACGGCCAAAGGGCAGAGCGACATCAGCATTACGCGCGCTGGTGCTATGAATAGCCTGGGCAGGCCATTGCAGGCACAAACCTCTCAAGCCACGATTGTTGTGCAGTAGGAGCTTTGAACAGATGAGGGCTAAGCGGCCAAGCCGGAAATACTCGGAGCGCGGCCTGACGCTGGTTGAGCTGATCGTGACGGTGGCGATCCTTTCGATTCTGGCGTCGGCGGCTATCCCCATTGCCCGGTTCAAGGTCAAACGGGATAACGAGCGCGAACTGCGCCGCAACCTGTGGGAGATGCGCGACGCTATCGACCACTACAAGGACGCCGCGGACAAGGGCGCGATCCAGACCAAGGTGGACAGCCAGAATTATCCGCCGGACCTTGAGACGCTGGTCAACGGCGTTGATATCCAAGGGCAAGAAGGTGAAGTTCCTTCGCCGCATCCCTGTGGACCCGATGACGGGGAAAGCGGAGTGGGGATTGCACTCCATGCAGGATGATCCGAAGTCGGACTCGTATGGTGGACAGAGCGTGTTCGATGTGTATTCCAAGTCGACGGGCACGGCACTGGATGGCACAAAATACTCTGAATGGTAGGGTTGGCTTTGGTGCGGTGAAGTCGAGTCGCTGGGAACAAAGAACTTCCACCGATGATGCTCTCGAGGTAACCTGTGCGGCACTGGCGGGCCACGATCGAAGTACGAGAACTGTAGGAGAATAGAGATACAGATGCGCAGCATAGGAAAACGGGAAGCGGGCTTTACGCTGATGGAGTTGATGATCGTGATGATGATCATCGGCATCCTGACGACGCTTGCGATCCCGAGTTTCAAAGCTGCGATCAAGTCTGCGCAGGAAGCAGTGCTCAAGGAAGACTTGCGCGTCATGCGTTCTGCAATCGACTCCTACACCATGGATAAACAGAAAGCGCCTCAATCGCTCGATGACCTGGTGCAGGATGGGTACCTCAAGGTCATCCCTGAAGATCCAATGACCAAGGCACGCGACAGCTGGACCACGGATGTGAGCGACTCTTTGCACTCGCTCGACCAGACCGATCCAGGCATCGATGACGTGCACTCTGGTTCGCAGGAGACAGGATCAGACGGACAGCCTTACTCCACGTGGTAGCCGCGAGAGGAATAAGAATGGCTCGGAGAACGATTGGGTTGTTGCTTCTGGTGTGGTTGATCGCGCTCGGCGGGCTGCTTCACGCCGAAGCCACCAAGACCATCATCATCAAGGTATTTGACGGCAAGTCGGGACACGCTGTGGTACCGACCGGGTTCCAGGTGCGTATCGACCACCTGACCACGCTGCATCCCGATTGGGTGAAGCAGAATGACGATGGCACTGCCGAACTGACGATTCCAGCGGATTCGTCTGTGGTGGCGCTTCAGCTCGCGTACGACAACTCCATGGAGCTCTACGTCAACTGCGATGCTAAACGGAATGAGTTCGGCGACGTTTGGTATCGCATACCGGACATCATGTCGAAGGGCATGGTTATGGAGAATGGCTGCGGCAAGACGAAGGTCAACGAAAAGTTCAAGACCACCGCTACACCGGGCGAACTGATCCTGTTTGTGCGCGAGAAGAACTGGAAAGAACACATTCAGGACTGATCCCATCCCCAGTCATCGCGCCGGACATCCGTCCCGTGGAGAAACCTCCTTTGGCGTCCGATCCCGCCTCGGCAAACTCAGACTCGTTGCAACTGGAGGCATACTGCCTCTATTGCGCGCTGACGGACGGTTGCGAGGGCGATCGGGGAACCGAAACGAATCTTGGTGGAAAGCTCCTGTACGCCGGCGAACTGGACGGCCACGGCAATGCGATGGTGATCGCAGGAAACGTTGCTGGTTGCGGCACGATCTCGGCGACAGCAGACGTGAGTGCGCAGAAGCAGGCTGTTCGGAATGGCGTCGTCGATTTTCTAGTCAGCTCGCTTGACGAGGCTTCGCGCATCCTCAAGAACGAAATTCGTAAACGCGCGGCCGTGGCGGTGTGTGTAGGTGCGCCGTCTGCCATGGTTGAGAGCGAGATGATCGAGCGCGGAGTGCTACCGGACCTGGTGTTTACAGGCGTGCGCGGCCAGGAGCGCAGCATGCCGCACTTTGGCGTTGGGTCGCGCGAGATTCAGAGCGCTGAGCGAGGATCGAGCCGGGCTGTCGTGACGTGGCAGGTGGCACCGGCACCAGCGCGATGGATGGCGAAACTTGATGAGATTGCGCTTGACTGTCTTGCGTCGGATTGGCGAGCGCGGCGCTGGATTCGGTTGTCTCCGCGCTATTGCGGGCGAATGGCACAAGCACAGCGATCGCTCTATTGCGATCCAGAAACGGCGGAGCAGATCGTCACTCGCTTTGCAGAGAAGGTGCGAGTGGGCGAGATCGAGGCAGAAGTTGTGGCAAGCCTTCTGATCGATGGCGAGACGAAAGTATTTCGGCTGTCGCCCGTTGCAGCTGGCTAGGTGTGGCGAGTCTGAAGTCCGGTGTGGCGAGTCTGAAGTCCATAACATAAACCAGGAAAGCCATAAGCAGATTCTTCGCTCACCGCCCCCAAACTGAGAGACGTTTGGGGCCCCGTCCTGAGCGAATGACACCCCCATTTAAGGGAAGAATTTCAGATTCAGTACACTAGCTTGCCTCTTCAGAACCGGCGGATTCGATTCGGGTCCAGAGATCCTTTACTCCGGCGCCGGTCTTGGCAGACACCGGGAGCACCTCGTCCAGATCGAATGCATTCCTGATGGCCAGTAGATTCCGAGTGCGCGCGTTGCCGCTAAGCCGGTCTGTTTTTGTCGCTACGACGATGAAATCGCGGCCAACATGGCGCAGCCAGTCGACGAGTTTTCCATCGTTTGGCTGCGGAGGAATGTTGGAGTCTACGAGGCAGACGCAGAGCTTCAACGTTTCGCGTTCAGCGAGATAGGGGTCAATGAACTTTGGCCATTCGGCCGAGATGGACTTCGAGATCTTGGCGTAGCCGTAACCGGGAAGGTCGGCGAAGGCGAGTCTGGCGTGATTCTTGTCGTCGGAGAGCAGGAAGAAATTGATAGCTCGCGTGCGTCCTGGGGTCTGCGACACTTTGGCGGCCTTTTCGCCCACCAGTGCATTGAGAAGGCTCGATTTGCCTACGTTTGAGCGTCCGAGGAAGGCGATTTCAGGCACCGTTGGAGCAGGGAACTGCTCTGCAGCGAGCGCGGAAAGCATGAATTGTGTTGTGTAACGCATCAATGGCTTTCAAATCTCAATCGCTCGACGTCCGAAAGTGCGAGTCCGCGTTCTCTTGAGGATACAGGATCATGGTTATGATGTCCGCGGCAGTGCAGCACACGGGCTTGAAAGAAAAAGGGAAGGCACCTTGCCTTCCCTTCCGTCCTGTCTTGTTGATGTATTACTGCCGTGCGACCTGACCGCTGACAACATCGGAGGTTGGCGGGACCGCAGCCAGCACTTCAGGAACAGGAGTGGGCAATGGGCTTTCCAGAGCCAGCGCCAGCACCTCATCCATGGTGTCGACGAAGTGCAGTTTCATCGAGTTCTTGATGTTGTCGGGCAATTCGGCAACGTCTTTTTCGTTGGCCTTGGGCAGGATTGTTTCGAAGATTCCTGCGCGCAGGGCCGCGAGCAGCTTTTCCTTCAATCCGCCGATGGGCAGCACCTTGCCTCGGAGCGTGATCTCGCCGGTCATCGCGATATCGCGCCGCACGGGAATCTTTGCGAGTGCGCTTGCCAGCGCCGTGGCCATTGTAATGCCTGCCGACGGTCCATCTTTCGGAATGGCACCTTCAGGAACGTGCAGGTGCAGGTCCACGTTGCGATAGAACTCGCGGCTGAGTCCGAGGGCCTGTGCACGGCCGCGAATGTAGGCCAGCGCGGCCTGTGCTGACTCCTGCATGACGTCGCCGAGCTGTCCGGTGATGGTGAGCTTGCCCTTGCCGTCGAGTACCGTGACTTCGGTGGTGAGGATGCTGCCGCCCACCTCAGTCCATGCAAGGCCGGTTACGAGGCCGACTTCGCTCTTCTCGTGTACCTCGGAGTCGCGGAAGCGCGCCACGCCGAGAAACTCGCTGATACTCGTGCCAGTAACCTCTTCCTTATGCTTCGCGCCCTTCTTGACCACGCGCCGCGCAACCTTGCGGCATACGTTGCCGATTTCGCGCTCGAGATTACGTACACCGGCTTCACGGGTGTAGTTGCGAATGATTTCGAGGATGGCATCGTCGGTGAAGGAAACATTCTTCTCGCTCAGGCCGGTTTGCTCCCGCTGTTTCTTCACCAGGTATTGCTTGGCAATTTCGAGCTTCTCCTGCTCTGTGTAGCCCTGCAGGCGGAGCACTTCCATGCGGTCCTGCAGCGGAGCGGGCACGGTGTGCAGGACGTTTGCGGTGGCAACGAACAGCACCTGAGAGAGATCGTAATCAACGTCGAGGTAGTGATCCTGGAAGGTTGTGTTCTGCTCGGGATCTAGAACTTCAAGCAGGGCCGATGCAGGATCGCCGCGGAAGTCGGAAGCCATCTTGTCCACTTCGTCGAGCAGGAAGACCGGATTCTTGGTACCGGCGCGCTTCATGTGCTGGATGATCTGGCCGGGCAGTGCACCGATGTAGGTGCGCCGATGGCCGCGAATCTCAGCCTCGTCGCGAACGCCGCCGAGAGAGAGCCTGACGAATTTGCGTCCTGTGGCTTTCGCGATGGACATGCCCAGCGAGGTCTTGCCGACACCCGGAGGGCCTACGAAGCAGAGGATTGAGCCTTTGGGATTTTTGACGAGCTGGCGAACGGCGAGGAATTCGAGGATGCGCTCCTTGATCTTTTCAAGGCCGTAGTGGTCTTCGTTCAGCACCTTCTCGGCAAAATCAATCGATCGTGTTTCTTTGGATTTTTTCTTCCAGGGCACTGCGAGCAGCCAGTCGATGTAGTTGCGGCTCACGGTAGACTCTGCCGACATGGGCGGCATGGCTTCGAGCTTCTTAAGCTCCTGGATTGCCTTTTCGAGAACTTCCTTGGGCATTCCGGCGGCTTCTATCTTCTTGCGGAGTTCGTCGAACTCGCTTTTTTCGCCGCGGCCGAGTTCCTTCTGGATGGCCTTGATCTTCTCGTTGAGGTAGTACTCTTTCTGCGCGCGCTCCATCTGGCGCTTTACGCGCGACTGGATGTTGCGGTCGAGGTCGAGCTTTTCGATTTCGATGTCGAGCACGTCGGCGATGCGGGCGAGACGCGCGGCGGGATCGAAGATGCCGAGCAGTTCCTGCTTCTCCTCAATGCCGAGTTGCAGGTTGGCGGCAATGGTGTCGGAGAGCTTTGCGGGCTCATCCATTCGAACCGTGGCGATGATGGTTTCGTAGTTGAGCGACTGCTGCAGCTTTACATACTGCTCGAACAGCGTGGTGACGCGCTGCATCAACTGCTCAACTGCGGGCGTCATCTCGAAATCGGTTTTGCCGGTGCGCACGGTGGCGACGAAGAATCCATCGCGATCATTCACTTCGGTCGACTTCGCGCGCTCCACGCCCTCGACCAGAACCTTGATGTTGCCGTCGGGCATTTTGACGCTCTGCACGATGTTGCAGATGGAGCCGACCTGATAAATTTCCTTGGCCTTGGGCTCGTCAATGGAAGCGTCGTGCTGTGTGGCAAGAAAAATCTTGCGATCGCCATTCAGTGCTTCTTCAAGCGCGCGAACGCTCGAGAGGCGGCCGACAACGAAAGGCGTCATCATGTAGGGGAAGATCACCATGTCCCGAATGGGCATCATGGGAAGTTTGCGCGGCTCGCTCTTTTCTCTCGAAGCAGTCATAAAAGCACCATGGGTCTTAGACGCACGACCAACACTCTGGACTCATTGGACGGGGCGTCTTGTTGGGATTGTACAGCGGAATCGTTCGGGAGGGGAGAAACCGAACGCCACAAACTCAAAGGTCACATCCCTCTGTTACCCCGCGGACGAAGACCAGTCCGCGGGGACGCCGAGTGGTGATGTGACCTTTGAGTATACGAAAAGAGATTGTGTTGCTGGACTATCCGGCCTTCTCCAGCAGGCACAGTGACAGATCGCGGCGCTCCACCATGTCCTTGGTGATTTCGAGGTCGCGCACCTTCTTGTTGCTGGGCAGGTGATACATGAGGTCGAGCATGAGCTCTTCGAGAATCATGCGCAGGCCGCGTGCTCCAACTTTGCGGGCCAATGCCTCACGGGCAATTCCACCGATCGCCTCCTGGGTAAAGTGGAGGCGAACATTCTCATATTCGAGCAGGCGCTGATATTGCTTGACGATCGCGTTGCGCGGCTTGGTGAGGATTTCGACGAGAGCAGCTTCGTCGAGTTCATCGAGAATACCCATCACAGGCAGGCGGCCGACGAACTCCGGAATCAATCCGTACTTGATCAGGTCTTGCGGCTCGGTCTTGCGCAGCAATTCGGTGTCGCGATGCGAGCGTGTCGTCGCTGCATCGGCCTCGGCATCGACTGTCTTGAAGCCGAGAGCCTTTTTGCCGATGCGGCGGCCTACTACGCGCTCCAAGCCCAACGAATGCGCCGCCACAGATGAAGAGGATGTTGGTGGTGTCGACGGCGGTGAATTCCTGGTGGGGGTGCTTGCGTCCACCTTGCGGCGGAACATTGGCAACCGTGCCTTCGAGAATCTTGAGGAGCGCCTGCTGCACGCCTTCGCCGGAGACATCGCGGGTGATCGACGGGTTCTCGTCCTTACGACCGATCTTGTCGATTTCGTCGATGTAGATGATGCCCTGCTGGGCGCGGGTGACATCGCCGTCGGCTGCCTGCAGCAGCTTGAGGATGATGTTCTCCACGTCTTCGCCGACGTAGCCGGCTTCAGTGAGAGTAGTCGCATCGACAATCGCGAAGGGCACGTCGAGCATCTTGGCCAGTGTGTGCGCCAGCAGAGTTTTGCCGGAGCCGGTGGGACCGATGAGCAGGATGTTCGATTTCGCCAGCTCAACTTCGTTGTTGCGCATGCGATTCATCTGCACGCGCTTGTAGTGGTTGTAGACCGCAACAGCGAGCTTCTTCTTGGTCTGGTCCTGCCCGATGACGTAGTCGTCGAGAAAGCTTTTGACCTCCTGCGGCTTGGGCAGGTGTCCGGCGGCAGTTGCAGGATGTGTGGCATCTCCCCGGTCATCTTCAAGGATGGAGTTACAGACAGCGACGCACTCATCGCATATGTATGCCCGTGGATAGTCGCTGGGCGACGAGATCAACTTCGCTACAGCGTCCTGCGATTTGTGGCAGAACGAACACCGCAGCGCTTCTTCAGGTCCCGTGCGCGTTTTCATTGTTTACTCCCCTTGGCCTCGCAAAAATTGAATTCCGCTTACAGTTACGTTGGCGGCCGCTACGTGCGGGGCCGGTCGATGATTTCGTCGATGATGCCGTATTCCTTGGCTTGCGTCGAATTCATGATGAAGTCGCGTTCCACGTCGCGTTCAATGCGATCGAGCGGCTGGCCGGTGTGTTTTGCCATCAAGGTATTCGTAATCTCGCGGATGCGCAGGATCTCGCGTGCATGAATATCGATATCCGTTGCCTGACCGCTCAGCCCCCCCATGGATGGCTGGTGAATGAGAATACGCGAGTTCGGCAGTGCAAACCGCTTGCCCTTTGTCCCGGCAAGCAGCAGGAACGCACCCATGCTGGCGGCCTGACCAATGCAGTATGTCACCACGTTGTTCCGTATGAATTGCATTGTGTCATAGATTGCCAACCCTGCGGTAATGGAGCCGCCGGGGGAGTTGATGTAGAGCTGGACGTCCTTCTCTGGATCTTCGCCGGAGAGAAACAGCATCTGAGCAACGATGAGATTGGCCACCTGATCATCAATCGGGGTGCCGAGGAAAATGATGTTATCGCGAAGCAGACGGGAATAAATGTCGTAGGCGCGCTCGCCGCGACTCGTCTGCTCAACCACCATGGGAACTAATGCCATTCGAGTTTTATCCCTCGCGGGGTTATTCCCCCCGTCCTTTTGATGGCCGCGAGGTCCGGGTGGTGCTCCGGTCCGCACGGCGGTTTCGCCAACTCAACTGCTACGCAGGCAATCTTTCGTACAGCAAATTCGCGGTCTTTTCTCTCTTCAATTGTTCACGGATTCTAGCTAGCCCACCGTCTTCAGTCAAACGCTGGTGGAGGGTTTCGTACGGTTCGCGTGACTGAAGTGCAGCCAAATGTAATTCTTTGTCCAACTCTTCGTCGCTGACCGTAACCCCTTCTTTATCAGCGATCCGGTCCATCAGAAGGTGGGCTTTGACCTCGGCCACGGCGGAATCGCGCTGCGCACCGCGCAGACGGCCGAAATCGAGCTTACGCATCTGTTCGGGGTTCATACCCTGGGCGGCGAGGGCACGCAATCCGCGCTCCAGGCGGGCGTCAATCTGGTCCTGCACAAGGCTTTCCGGAACAGGGAATTGATACTTCTCTACCAGCGCGGCGAACAGCCGATCCTTGGTTTCGGCCTCAACGCTACGGCGCTTGCGGTTGGCCATGTGCTCGCGGACACGGGACTGCAGATCGTCCAAACTTTCGTAATTCCCCAGTTCCTTTGCGAACTCGTCGTTGAGTTCGGGAAGGGTCCGCTTCTTGATTGCCTTGACGGCGACATCGTAGGCAACGGTCTTGCCCTGCAGCCTGGCTTCGGGATAGTCGGCGGGGTAGATGACCTCGGCCTGCAGTTCCTGACCGGGCCTGGCGCCGCGGAGGACCTGCGTGAACGCCTCAACCGTATCTTTGCCGCCTACCTCGACAAGGGAATCTTCGCCGGTGATTGGAGCGGCCTCGGCATCTTCAGTCATCTTGCCGGTGTAGGAAATCTCGGCCCAATCGCCGTCGACGATGGCGCGATCTTCTTCGACGGGTTCAACGACGGCTCGCGAATCGCGGAGCTGCGTCATCTCGTGGGCGAACTCTTCATCGGTGACGTCAACGGACGGCTTATCCACGACGACCTGTTCGTAGCCTTCGATGGAGAAGTCGGGCAGATATTCGAAGACCGCCTTGACATGCAGCGGCTGGCCTTCTTCGACCGTGAGTTCAGTAACCTGCGGCTGGCCTACGGGACGAATGCCCAGTTCGCGGACGCCATTGCTGAAGCGCTCGGGCAGCAGGCCGTCAATTACTTCTTTACGGATCTCACTGGCAAAGCGGCGGCGGACAACTGCCTCGGGCACTTTGCCGGGGCGAAAGCCGGGAAGCTTGGCGTACTTCTGATAGTTGCGGGTCACGGTGCGGAAGGCTTTGGAGACCTCTTCCGCGGGAACATCCAGCACCAGCTCGCGGGTGCACTCCGGATTAAGTACCGGCCCATGTTGATGTTCGTGGGTATGATCGTGATCGTGGCCTTCGTGGCCGTGGGAGTCCTCGGGTGTACCCGATGGGGGGTTTGTTTCGAGAGTGTCTGCGGTGCTCAACGTTTTGCCTTCCGGGCGCGACAGGCGCCAAATCGTACTGCTACAGCGGGCTGTCGCCGGTAGGGTAACAGCGTCGTGTGGCGGGGAATCACCTTATTTCATGGTAAGAGGGTTTGCGGGGGCGGTCAAACCGGCCAGCGTCGGAAGGGTTGCCTGTCGCACCGCAGGAGACACGTTACTGCTCAGACACCTCTGGTTTGCGGACATACGGGAGGAAACGGGGGTGGGCGGCGCCGCACTGGGAAAAGTGCATTCGGGCCTGACTGAGGCTCAACTCGCCGTTTACGGTGTTTCGGACATCGGAGGCATCGGCGTCCTCCTGTCCATCGTCCTCCCACCAGCACACCGGACATAGGGCCAGCGTGGTTGGCGCCTCCAGAGTCCTGTACCCGCAGCAAGGGCATCGAAAACGAATCGTTGCCGCCGTCCCCATGCCAGATTGACGAGTTTTGACCTAAACCGGTTTACAGGTTTCGATATGTATCGTTCAACCGGGCCTTACGTTGCGCTCGCCATGTCATTCCTGGAGGGCCCGAGGCAGGCCCTGTAGAATCAGGGCCGCAGGGGGAATCCGATCTCGATGCGCACTGCTAAGTTCTCGTCGCTCTCTTCACCTTCACCTCAACTTTCATGGTGGCGCTGTATTGCTGCGTCGTGCAGCGTCCAGGCCGAAGAGCTCAACCGTTGAAGGTGGCTATTGTGGGCCTCGAGCATGGCCACGTGGAGGGATTTCTGGGCCAATTGCCGAAGCACTCGGATGTGCAACTCGTGGGAATTGCCGATGCCGACACGGCGCTGTGGCAGAAGTACGGCAAGAAATATTCGCTGCCCGACACGCTCTTCTACAAGAGCGAGGCCAACATGATCGAGCGGACCCGACCGCAGGCGGTGCTGGTGTACACGTCGATCGGCGAGCACCGTCATGCCATCGAGATTGCGGCGCAATATGGTCGTCTCAGCGATGGTGGAGAAGCCGCTGACCATTTCGCTGGACGATGCACTTGCGATTCGGCGCGTTGCGCGCGAACACAAGATCCATGTGCTGGTGAACTACGAGACCACCTGGTACGCGAGCAACAAGGCGGCCTACGACGAGGTGCGCGAGGGACGCATTGGCGAGATCCGGCGCGTGGTTGTGCACGACGGGCACCAGGGGCCGAAGGAGATTGGTGTGCCGCCGGAGTTTCTGAATTGGCTCACCGATCCCGAGCAGAATGGCGCCGGGGCGCTCTACGACTTTGGCTGCTATGGCGTCGATCTGATGACGTGGCTGATGCAGGGCGAAACACCGCAGACCGTGACCGCCGTCGTCAATCACGACAAGCCGCAGCTTTACCCGCACGTCGATGACGACGCAACCATCGATCCTTCAATATCCGCATGCGCAGGCCGTGATCATGGCCTCGTGGAACTGGCCGTTCGGGCGGAAGGACATGGAGGTCTACGGCGCAACCGGCTATGCGATCACTGTTGCTGCCGACAAGATTCGCATCCGGCACGAGCATGATGCGGAAGAGCGCATGACGGCGGCTCCGCCGTTGCCCGACGCGCGAGCGCGACTCGCTTGCGTATCTTTCCGCAGTATTGCGCGGGCAGATTGTGCCAAAGGGCGATCTGAGTGCGCTTGATACCAACGTGATCGTGATGCAGATTCTGGATGCGGCGCGTGAATCTGCGCGGACGGGACGCAGCGTGAAGTTAAGCAGGCTGGCAGATTAGCACAATCCGATTCTTATTTCCACTTGTCAGGTTCTGAAGGGCAGTTGATGATGGAAGGACACCTCGACGAACCGAATGGCGAATCCCTGCACCCAATGTGGATCGGAAATCTCCGAGAGCGCGATCGTCTGTGCAGTATGCGATGGCACGGCGCAGCACGCGGAGTCGTGGGATCCAACTGCGTTTGAATCAATCGTTGCGACCTGGCGGTCTGAGACGACCGCTGCGTCGAGCATTTCTTTCGCACCGACGCTTGCGACCGACTCGAACTTGAAGGGCATCGGGGGTTGGCTGATCCTGCAGGTAATCGCACTCGCTCTTGCGCCGTTGTTCGACCTGGCAGCAATCTACTCAAACTTGAACTTTCTGCACGGAGCTACGTATCAGCCGCTTATTGCAGCTCGGCCGGGGCTTGCGTTCCTGATTCTCTTCCAAGCCGCCACGAATGCGACCTTCCTGATGGCGCTGATCGGACTGAATGTTCTGTTCTACAAAACCAGGAGATCCTTTCCGCGAGGGATGATTACGTACCTTGTCGCGGCATTCGTCATCGCGTTCTGCAACCACCTCTGGACCATGCACTTCTACTCATCGGTTACGTGGAACGCAGTCTTTCAACGTCTCGTTACAGCCGCAATCTGGGTCCCTTATTTCATGAACTCGCGGCGAGTTGAACAGACCTTTGTGGATTAAGCATCGATTGCTCTCATAGCCTCTGGTAGAGTCGCCCCTGCCGCAGTTCCGCGCCAATTTCCGCGCTCTTGATTTTCTGCGTCAACTGCTGGTGCCATTTCACGTCGCGCCACATGCCTGCGAATTGCGGACCGCAGAAGTTGCTGGTGGCGATGGCGAGGCTTCCCACCCTTGCGACAAAAAACAAAGGCGTCGCAAGGAGGGGGCACCCAGCGTATTCGCCAGGCAGAAACTCGTCGGCCCGGATATCTGGTGGAGATCCGGGCCGTTGTTCGAGGAAATGCGGTGACGATTACGGCACGAAGACCCTGAGGCGGACGTGCCACTTGGTGCTCTGGCCGGGCTTGAGGGTGACCATGCCGGTGTCCATGGAGCCCCATTCCTTGCCGAAGGGATCGGCGAAGTTGAACTGATGTTCGACGGCGACGAAGTTCTTTGCCGGGGGCGCGTAGGCCTGGATGGTTTTGATCTCGGGCGAGACGCCTTCGATCTTCACTCCGTATTTGGCAGCCGGATCGATGACGTTGACGGTGACCACGCCGTTTTTCCAGTCGAGGTGGCTCCAGTTGTCGTCGTAGAAGTTCTTGTCGAGCGCCTTGCCGCCGGGAGCGCGCAGATCATACTGTCCGGTGACGGGCACGAGCTTTCCGGTTGGGAAGACGTTGTCGTAGTTGTCGACCATCGCCAGCATGGATGCGGGAATCTGCAGGCGCGCCTGGGTGCGGTCGCCTGAGGGGAAGTTGAAGTACGGGTGCCAGCCGATGGCCATCGGCTCGGCTTCGTTGCCGACGTTCTTCGCGACGACTACGGCGTCGACGGCGTCGGCGGTGAGGCTGATGGTGAAGATCGAGGTCGGTTTTCGAAAGCCAGTGGCCGCCGAAGTCGCCGGCGTGAATTACGCCAGTGACTTCCTTGCCGCCGGGGATGGTTTTCACGCGCGACGTCGTCGGTTTTGGCCTTGAGGATGAGGCCGTGCATGGCGTGACGCTCTGCGCCGGGACTGCTTGCCGATGTTGTTTGCCGGCAGCGTGATGGTGTGGCCCTGCCACTGGGTGGTGAGGGTCTTGCCGTCTGCGGAGAGCTTGCCGCGAATGCGATTGGGATAGGGCACGAGGAACACCGAGCCCGAGCCGGTAGCCAAGGTCGCCATTGGCGGTGTCATCCTGATCGAGCATTTTTTTGGCGGCGGCGAGGTCGGGAGAAGCCAGCACGTCGACATTTCCGCGGCCGGGAAAATTGGCGGTGATCTGGAGGACTTCCATGCCGCGGCCGGGCATGACGGTGATGCTGGTGAACTCGGGCTTGGTTGTGCTTACGGGCTTGCGGGTGACGGTGACGATTTTCTGTCCGCCGATCTCGGTGTCAGCCTGGGCGTGGCTGTCATGACTAGGCAGCTTGCCACAGCGACCGGAAGAACAAAGGAAAGAACACGGGTGCGAAGAAAAGGGTTCATCTCGATCCATCCCTGAAAACGCGTTCGGATTTCCCGAATGCGCTGCGCGGCCGAAAGGATTCCCGGCTCATGAAAGCGTATTCCGGAAGCGGCCTCATTCTACGACATCGCGCGGAGGATCGACGGGGAAATGGTATGGCGAGCGAACCTGTAAGTGGGCGGTCCGTTGGGCCTTAGCGAGTTGTGGGTTGCGGCGTTGAGTGGAAGTGACTCACCACAAAAATGTTTGTCCCAGAAAAGTAACCATCAGCGGCACGAATTGGTGATATTGCGTCGCGCGGCATTAACGGTACAATTCGAGCCAATCAGTGCGTTCCCTTCGCTCAGAGCAGGTGCTGTCCCCATCGCACTGCTCCGGTCTCGTCCCATAACGCTTCGCCTCTTCGGGGAGGTCACCCCGAGAAAGGTTCCCGGTCAGGAATATGCGCCCCCTGCATAGGTTGGCTCTTCTCTGTTTTGCCCTGGTGTTTCTCTGGAGTGTTTTCTGTCGCGCAGAACGTCGCGTCGAAACCGCTGATCGTCGAGAAAGTCAATGAAAACCAACTGGTCATGCTCAAGGGCAATACGCCACCGGCGGCGATCGGGCAGAATGACCGCGGCCGGGTGAGCGCTGGAATGAGCATGTCGGGCCTGATCCTGGTATTGCGCCGGAGCCCGGAGCAGCAGGCCGCCTTTGACGCTTTTGTCGCCAGCCAGTACGACGCGACCTCGCCGAATTATCACCATTGGCTTGAGCCCGAGGAAGTGGGCGAAAAGTTCGGACCAGCGCTTGCCGACATTGCGACCGTGTCTTCGTGGCTGTCGAGCCACGGCCTGTCGGTCGAGGCGGTTTCGAAGGATCGGATGACGATCCGGTTCAGCGGCAGCGCTTCGCAGGTGGAGGAGACGTTCCACACGGAGATTCATAACCTGGTGGTCAAGGGCGAGCCGCACATCTCGAACATGAGCGATCCGCAGATTCCGATGGCTCTCGAGCCGGTGGTTCTGGGGCCGAAGGCGCTGCATAATTTTATTCCGAAGGCGCTGCATCGGACTGGGCGGCAAGGTCACACTGAACAAGGAGACGGGGAAGTGGGAGCCGGCGCCGGAGCTGACGGCTGCCAGTCGGGTCGCGTCCCGAATTTTGGATTCACGACTTGCGGCACGAGTTCCTGCCTGGTCGAGGATGTCGCTCCCTTCGATTTTGCAACGATCTACAACGTGCTACCGCTGTGGAACGCGAGTACGCCCATTGACGGCACGGGACAGACCATTGCGATTGCAGGAAGAAGCGATGTGAGAGCAACGGACGTGGCTGCATTTCGAAGCACGTTCGGACTGCCGGCCGGAACTTTCAATCTGATCAAGAACGGCACGGATCCGGGCTTCTGCACGGGAACCACGGGAAACTGCACGCTCGACGATCAGATTGAGAATGCTCTGGATGTCGAGTGGTCCGGCGCGGTGGCGAAGGGCGCCACGGTTGACCTTGTGGTGTCGCTGCAGACGAACGCAAATGATGCGATTTTCGACTCGGCACAGTACATCATTACGAACAAGACCGCGCCGATCATCAACGTCAGCTACGGGCAGTGCGAGTTGTTTTTGGGGACGAGCGGAAACACCGCTTACAACGGTCTCTGGCAAACCGCTGCCTCTCAGGGAATCGCGGTTTTCGCAGCTACGGGAGATTCAGGATCACCTGCATGCGACCAGGACGTGGCTCCTACGAATGGTCCTTATGGGGCCCAGTATGGTCTCTCTGTGAGCGGAATCGCATCGAGCCAGTACAACACGGCGGTTGGCGGAACGGATTTCAATTGGGGTTCGACTGCCGCGCCGTATTGGAACAGCACGAATAACGGTACGAATGGCTCGACGGCAAAGGGATATGTGCCTGAGGTGCCGTGGAACGACTCCTGCACCAATCCCATCGTCGTCTCCAGCATCAATGGGCAACTCAACTCCAACCTCACGGCGAACCAGATGTGTGATGAGATCGCGACGCAACAGATCAACTCGACCAGCGGTGAGCAGGGCCTGTTGGACCTCGTGAATACAGTTGGCGGCGGGGGTGGCGGGAGCAATTGCACCACGAATAGCACGACGTCGACAACCACCAACCCGGATCCAACGAGTTGCTCGGGCGGGTATGCGAAACCGACCTGGCAAACCGGCGTGACCGGCATCCCAACGGACGGCAAACGCGACGTTCCCGACGTCTCGTTCTTTGCGGGCAATGGATTTCTGGGGAGCGCCTATCTCATTTGTGTTTCGGACTGGGGAGCATGTGTGAGCTCACCAACAACCACGACTGAGCCGGCAACCGGCGAGATCGGTGGCACCTCGGCCGCAAGTCCCGCAATGGCCGGTGTGATGGCGCTGATCAATCAGAAGGCAGGCTCGGCGCAAGGGAACCCGAACGCCGAACTCTACGTGCTGGCCGGCAAGCAGGCTTACGCGAGTTGCTCCGCGGAGAGTGTGACCGCGTCGAGCAGTTGCTACTTCAATGACATCGATACGGGAACGAACGCGATGCCGTGCGCTGCGGGTTCGCCTAACTGCACAGTCGCTACGAACGGCAACACGTACGGCGAGCTAAGTGGTTTCGGCGCAGGGACCGGTTATGACGAGGCTACGGGACTGGGCTCGCTCAATGTGGCCAACGTGGTAAATGCATGGCCTGCTGTGACGGGTACGGCAACAGCGACGGTGGCGGCAACAGCGACGCCGAGCAGTATTCTCGCGAACCAGAGCGTGAGCGTAGCCGTAACCGTGGCGGGTTCGAGCGGAACTCCGACTGGATCGGTGACATTGTCGGGTGGCGGATACACCTCGTCATCGCAGACGCTCTCGGCAGGCAGCACGACATTTACGGTTCCGGCAAACAAGTTGAGCCCCGGTTCCGACTCGATGACTGCCAGCTACAGCGGCGATCCAACCTATGCGCCTGCGAGCGGAACGTCGACCGTTACGGTGGCTGCTTTGCCGACTCCCAGCGTGACGGTGACACCAGCGTCGGGCAGCATCAACTCGGGTCAGAGCCTGAATGTGACGGCAGCGGTGGCGGGGACCGGTGGAACGCCAACCGGGACGGTGACGCTTTCCAGCGGAGGTTACACTTCCTCCGCGCAGACGCTCGCATCCGGCAGCGCCACGATCGCCATTCCCGCGAACAGCCTTGGCGCGGGAACAGACACCCTGACCGTGAGCTACAGCGGAGACAATAACTTCTCAACCGCGACAGGAACTGGAACAGTCACGGTGACGCAGTCTACTTATACCCTTGCGGGGACAACGCCTGCGAGTATCAGCCGCGGCAGTCCGGCAACCTCTACGATTACCTGGACGACCACCAACAACTATTCGGCAAATGTGACCCTGGGCACGTGCACGCTCAATACGGGGAGTCCGACGAACTCTGCTGGAGACACTCCGAAATGCACGGTGTCTACTACTGCGTTTGGATCGAGTGGGAGCGGGACAGCAACTGTGAGCACCACGGCGGCCACAACGGCGGCACTGAAGCGGCTGGCGTTTCCAGGCCTGGCGGTGACCGGATCCGGCGCGATTCTCGCCCTGATGGTGTTCTTCGGAATTCCGGCACGGCGGCGAAGCTGGCGCGCGATGCTTGGGATGTTGGTGCTGTTGCTGGCACTCGGCAGCGTCGCGGCGTGTGGTGGTGGAGGCGGCTCAAGCAGTGGCGGCGGGGGAGGGACCAGCGATCCTGGAACGGCCTCGGGCAAGTATGTGTTCACCGTGAACTCAACGGGTGGCGATCCTGCCAAGACAACGGGTACGACAACCTTCACTGTAACGGTCAACTAGGTCCAGCTTCGGTTCGGCATGGCGGCCCTCCCTGCGGGGAGGGCCTTCGTGTTTCTGCGGCTGTTGGAGATTTGAATAAAATGAGACGGGATTCCCACGGGCGCGGCCCGCTGCAGATGCGGATAGAATCGGAAAAGGTGCAGCGCCACTTCTGCATCAGCTCAAGCGAAAGTTGATCTGAGCCGCCGATGAGATCGTTGTTGCTGGAAGATTACGGGAAGTTTGCTATTGCGGAGCTGCCACAGCCAGAGCCGGGCGAACACGAGGTGCTGGTGCGCGTAGCGGCGTGCGGTATTTGTGGCAGCGATGTGCATGGGTACGACGGATCTTCGGGGCGTCGCATTCCGCCGCTGGTGATGGGACATGAGGCCGCCGGAGTGATCGTGGCAGTTGGCCCGGGCGTAAGCGCCTATAAGGTTGGCGATCGCGTGACCTTCGACTCCACTGTTTACTGCGGGCAATGCGTTTACTGCCGCCGCGGCGATGTCAACCTCTGCGAATGCAGGCAGGTGATCGGCGTTTCATGTGGCGAATATCGCCGGGATGGCGCGTTCGCCGAATATATTGCGGTTCCCGAGCGCATTCTGTATCGGCTGCCGAGCAAGATGTCGTTTCCGGAAGCAGCGATGCTGGAGGCTACTTCTGTTGCGCTCCATGCGGTGAAGGTGAGCGGAGTAAAGAAGGGCGATACGGCGCTGGTGGTTGGAGCGGGAATGATCGGGCTGCTCACCATGCAGGCATTGCGTGCAACGGGAGTGGGACGCGTGATGATCGCCGACATCGACGAGACGCGCCTGACGCTTGGCGAACTACTGGGCGCGGACGAGGCATTGCGCGGGACCGGTGAAGAGATTGCCAAAGCCGTGCTGGCACGAACCGGCGGCGTGGGCGCGGATGCGGTGTTCGATGCTGTGGGGCGCGCGAAGACGGTGGCGGAATCGATTGACAGCGTGCGCAAGGGCGGTACCGTCACGCTGATTGGAAATATCGAGCCGGAAGTTACGCTGCCACTGCAGAAGGTAGTCTCTCGGCAGATCAGGATTCAGGGAACGGCTGCATCGGCGGGGGAATATCTTCAGGCGATTGACTTGATTTCCAACGGGCGCATCCATGTCCGCCCGATGATTACGGCGGTTGCGCCGCTGGAAGAAGGTCCGCAATGGTTTGAGCGGCTGCATGCGCAGGAGCCAAACCTGATGAAGGTGGTTCTGTCTCCCATCGAAGAAGCGCGCTGAAAACCGCGCACATTGAGGCTGCACGATGACCGATTCGCTCTTCGATCTCACCGGACAGGTTGCCATTGTGACCGGAACCAGCCGCGGGCTGGGGCAGTACTTTGCGCGTGCTCTGGCGAAGGCGGGTGCTGACCTGGTGCTGACGAGCAGACGCCGCGATTCGCTGCGCGAATTTGAAGCGGAGATTCGGAGTCTTGGACGCAGGTGCGTTTCGCTCGAACTGGATGTGCGCAATCATGCCAGCATCGAGCGCATGGTGAACGAAGCCGAAGCCGCGTTCGGGCAGATTCATATCCTGGTGAACAATGCGGGCTGCAACGTGCGCAAGCCGGCGCTCGATGTTACCTGGGACGACTGGAACCTGGTGCTCGATACGAATCTGCGCGGGAGCTTCTTTGTTGCGCAGGCGGTTGCGCGCAAGATGATCGAGCACAATTACGGGCGCATCATCAACATCGGGTCGGTCACCAGCGTCTTTGGATTTGCGGGACTGGCGCCTTACGGCGCGAGCCGCGGCGGCATCCGGCAGCTCACGATGAGTCTGGCCGATGACTGGGGACAGCACGGAATCACGGTGAACTGCCTTGCGCCCGGCTGGTTCAAGACGGAGCAGAACAAGGTGCTCTACGAAGATCCGGAGTGGGTTGCGTATCTTACCGACCGCATTCCGGTGAAGCGGCCTGGGCTTCCGCATGATCTGGACGGAGCAGTTGTGTTTCTCGCATCGGAGGCGAGCCGGTACATCACGGGACAGACCCTGCTGGTGGACGGCGGCATCTCGACAGGCGCAACGAGAGCGACAGTAACGCGCAAATGAGCCGCAGGTTCAATGTCACTCCGGCGGCAGCGCGGACGCATCAACCATCTGCCCGGCGGACTCCGACTGCGGCGTGGTATGTCCTGTGGACTTGCGGACAATAAGCCTGGGGTAGACTGTGATCGCTTCGGGTTGTGGATGAGGGATTTCGTTGCGGATCAGAGACATCAAGGTGCCGGCCGCAACCCTGCCCATGCTGCGCAGCGGCTGATGAATGGTGGTCAATGGCGGATGATGCATCGAGGCTGCCATGATGTCGTCAAACCCCAGCACGGAGATATCTTTCGGGACGCGCAATCCGGCTTCGCGCAAAGCGGAGATTGCGCCGATTGCACTTACATCGTTGAAGGCGAAGATTGCGGTGAAAGGTTGCTTACCCTGCAAAAGCTGTCGTGTCACTTCCTGGCCGGGCGCGGGGCCAGGCTCGGGGCTTTGCAATTGAACAACGAGGCGGTCGTCTATCTCGATCTGCAGATTGCTGGCCGCCTGTTCAATCGCCTGCCAGCGCAGAACGGTATCTGAACTGAACGCCTGGCCCTTGATGAAGGCGATGTGTTTGTGGCCGAGTGACTTTAAATGCTCAAGTGCGAGGTCTGCAGCCTTATCGTGATCGAGCTCGATGTTGATGACGCCTTCGCGGCGATCGTGGCCGGAAATCGAAACAAGCGGCACCGGCAGATCTTCATTCATGGGCGAGTCGACAGCGATGATGCCCTCAACGGAGCGCGCCAGCATCATGCGCGGGTATCCCTCAAGCAGGTCTTCGCGGTGGCGATGGCTCACGACGAAGTAAAAGAATCCGTCCTTGAGTAACTCATCTTCGATGCCGCTGATAACGGTGGTCGAGTAACCTTCGCTAATCTCGGGAACAATGACGCCGATCGTGTAGGTACGCTTCTGCCGAAGGCCACGCGCCATGGTGTTGGCGACATAGCCGTTCAGAGCGGCGGCGTGCAGCACGCGCTGCTGGGTTTCTTCGGCGATGCGGTGTGCTGTCGCCTCTCCGTTGATGGTGCGGGAGACCGTGGACTGCGACAGCTCCAGGATGGCAGCGAGCTCTTTCAGCGTGATCGGCTTGAGGGGTGCTTTTGCCACGTCGTCTTGCTCCCGTAATTTCCTACGCGATCACGCGGTGGCGTGAAATCCCGCGCGCTGCATCGCGGCCGTTGCTTCGGGATTGCGCATAAATGTTTTCCAAACGAGGCCCGTACGAAGGTTCTCCGCCATCAGAACGGATATTCCCTGATCGATGCCGAGGACGTCAGTGTCATACCAGTTTGCAGCAGCATGAAACGCGTCAACAAATCCGTAGCGGCCCCATGCCCGTTTGCCCCATTTGTCCCGCATGGCACGCTGCACGTGAAGGCAATCGTCAGGCACGAAGGCGAGCGAACCGGCGGTAGCATTGGGAACCACCGTCCCGTCGAGCGGGCCCTGTGGCGGTGGGCCTCCCCATGCCGTATAACCTCCCTGATAATCCGACGCGGATACACCCCAGTAGTCCTCGTTGTACCACTTGGGAAAGGAGAGGCAGAACGCTTTGTGGGCTCGCGTTGCAGTTATCGAGTTTTCGAAGTAGTTAGCGAAATTGTCGCGTTTGTTGCGGAAATCGAACCAGGCGTGGGAGTACTGATGGGTGAAGAGCGGGTCGTTGCCGCTGATGTAAGTGAATCCCTTGTAGTGAATGACGGGGCGTGTCCAGTTGTTCCAGTACTCGCCACCTACGGGATGCGTGGGCGAGCCAATCGCCAGCAGATAGATCATCATGAGTTCGCAGAAGTGGGCCCAGCGCGCACTGAGGAAGCCCGCATCGGGGTGCCAGCCCATGGAGAATGTCTTTCCGCCATTCAGCATCCATGGCCAGTTGACGCGCTCGTAGATCTGAGTGGCGAGGGACTTGATTTTCGGGTCGTCGAAGTAAGCACGCGCACTGAGCACGCCGCAGAGCAGAAGGGATGTGTCGATGGATGAAAGCTCGACGCCTTTGACGCGTTCGCCACTCTCGATGTCGCTGAAGTGGTAGAAGAAGCCCTGCACTTCGGGGAACTTATTCAGGTGCCAATCGAGGGTGGTTCGCACGCGCTCTACGATCTGCGCGTGCGGCAGATAGCCACGCTTGTCGGCGATGCAGAGGGCGGTGAGTCCAAAACCAGTGGCGGCGATGCTTGCCATGCGGCGCGGATCGCGGCTTCCGCCGAGATCGTTACGCGCGCGATCGAGGACCTGGCCGGTTTTCTCGCTCGCCTGCTCCCAAAAGAAGAGACAACCCTGGCGTTCGAGGTCGTCGAGGAAGGCTTCGTCGCCGCTCCTGGGCTGCCAGGACCCAACGGCCAGAAGCTTCGAAGGCAGGATCGCGCATCCACCGGCCACGGTCAGCGATTGCAAGACCTGACGGCGTGTCATGAATGGCGTTGACGCATCGGGATTCACCGCGGTCCCTCCTTTTCGCTCAGTCTGATTTGGGATGGGAAGGTCGCGGAAGACCCTCTCCATAATATTGATCCAACCCAAGGTCTGGAGTATTCATGCGCAATCGATTGCGCATCGCCAATTTCTATCATCAACAGATTTCGAGCGTCAACATATTTCGCGAGTAGGGCTCCGGCCAGTGCGTGATCAGCAGATGACCCGATGATTGGCCTGAGTTGTCAGGCCGTGTCAGAAATCTGTCTACCGACGCTTGCTGTTCAGCGCGTCGAGCTTGCTCTTCAACTGCTCCAGCTTTTGTCCAGCTTCACCCAGTTTTCCCTGCGCGGTCAGGCGCTGATAGTCTTCGAGGTCTCTGGCGGCGCTCTGGATTAGCGCGTTGAGATCGTCGGATTGTCCCGAGGGGCTCGTTGCAGCCGGAGCCTTCGAAGGTTGGGTGCTGGCCGTTGATTCTGAGGAGAGGCTTGAGGCTTCTCCGCCGAAGAGAGAACGCAGCGCAGCCTCGAATGTGGAGCCGTAAGCGAGGCGGTCCTGCAAGGCAAGAACGACGAGACGCAACTCCGGCATGGGACTGCGCTCGGCCTGCAGGTAGATCGGTTCCGCGTAGATGAGTGCCTTGCCGCACGGAATAACGAGCAGCGTGCCGCGGCGGACGTGCGATCCCTGCTGGTTCCATAACGTGAGCTGGCCGGAGAGTTGCGCATTTTGATCGATGCGCGCCTCCACCTGCAGCGGTCCATCGACGAGGCGGGTCTTGGGAAAGTCGTAGACGACGGAGGCGCCGTAGTGCTCCCCGTCGCTGCGTCCGGCGATCCAGCCAATGAGGTTATTACGATTCGAAGGCGTGAACGGGAGGATCTCGACAAATTCGATCGACGACTCGCCGGGAAGCTTCATCAGGACGAAGTTCGGGTCCATCGGTTGCGTCGCCTGGTCGCCAGACGATGTCATGCCGACTTCGGAGGCGACGGTCCACAAGTCCTCGCGGTTATAGAAAACGCCCGGATCCGTCATGTGATAAAGACCATACGCGGTCGCCTGAAGCCGGAGTAACAACTCGGGGTAGCGCACGTGTCTGCGGAGATCGGAGGGCATGGCCGAAGCATCTTTGAACAATTGCGGAAAGATGTGGCGATAGGCAGTGATGATGGGATCGTTCGGATCGAAGACGTAGAAGGTCGTCGCTCCGTTATAGGCATCGATGACCACCTTGACGCTGTTCCGCATGTAGTTGATCTGGTCGTTGCCGAGCGCGTAGTGGGTCGAGTAGGGATAGCCGTCGGAGGTGGTGAATGCGTCGAGCATCCAGGAAAGCCTGCCGTCGTCTCCGACGACGATGTATGGATCAGAATCAAATGTAAGGAAGGGTGCGAGAGCTTTGACGCGGTCAATGACATTTCTCCGCATCAGCAAACGGCTCTGCGAACCAATATCGTCGCTGAAGGGAAGCTTGGTGAGATCGTCGCGATCAAAGGCAATCAAAATGCGCCTGAAAAACGATCCGAGTTCGATACCGCCGGTTCCCTCGTATGAGGTCATGCTGTTGGTCTCGCCCTGTGGATAGTCAAATTCCTTCTGGCGAGTCTTGACGTACACATCGGTATTCGTGAGCTGGCCGAAGTAGATCTCCGGGCGCGTCACCTGGATCGATGGTACGGTACTCTGGATCGGCATATTGCTCAGCATTAACGTGGGCAGACCTTCCGGCGTGAATCCATTGACGGGATTCATGGTAATGCCGTGGCCATGCGTGTAGATGAGCTTCTCGTTGATCCAGTTGCGGCTGCTTTCCGGCAGCTTCTCGACGTTCAACTCGCGAGCCGCGAGCATAACCTGGCGCTTTTCGCCGTTGATCTGGTAGCGATCGATGTCGATGTCGGGAAAATCGTAGTAGGTGCGAATCTCCTGAATCTGGCGCAGCGTATCCTGAAGCGCGTGCCAGTCCCAGAGACGGATGTTCTGGAGCGTGGCCTGGTTATTCGCAGCGTCGGCGGCTTCTACGGTGACTTCCGCAGGAAACTCGTGTTGCGCCACTTGATCGAGATTGAAAGCCTGCCGCGTGAACTGGATGTTGTGACCAATGTAGGGCTGCTCGCGAACCAGTTCGTTCGGCTTCACGATAAAGCTGCTCATATACCAGGCGCAGACCTGGACGATAAGGAAGCAGAGCACTGCCGGCACCGGAGCGGCGATAAGTCGACTCATGCGAGGCCGGAAAAATACGTTGCTCGCGGCAATCGCGGCACCCAGGGTCAGCGCAGCGCAAATCACGAGCAGGCCGCCAAGGATCAGGTGGTCATCGGTATAGGTAACTCCGCCGAATATTGTGTGGCCATCGAGAATTCGATCGAAGCGGCCGAGCCAGGTTCGGATTGCCACGACAATAAGAAGAAATGCGACTGAGGCTGAGAGTGCGCGCACCGGCAGCGGGGATGTCCCGTACGTGCGTTCCCCAAAAAGCTGCGAGCCGCTCGTTAACAGGATGAAGAGTCCGGCGATCGCGCAAGCGAGTATCGCAAGCATCAGCAACCAGCCGGCGACAAACTGGAGAGCCGGCAAAGTGAAGAAGTAGAAACTCAGGCTTTTGCCAAAGATCGGATCGCGCGGTCCGCTATTGCCGGAACCGGCAAACGAGTAAAGAGCGAAACGCATCCATTCGCTCATAAAACTGGCACCGGCCAACAACGCAACAAACGCCGATGCGATAAAGGCGCCAACGCGCAACACCGGGTCTACCGGGAGCTCGAACGTGCGGCTGCCGAGAACGATGGTCCCCGCAGAGCGCAATTCTTCACGGGAGGCGTGCCGGAGCGCTGCGAACCATCCGTACAGGATCAGAAACGTGAGAGCAAAAGGAATGGCAAATGCAATCCACTTGAATGTGAGGGTTCTCCAAAACACTTCGGCATATCCGAGAGACGAGAACCAGAGCGAATCAACGTAATAGGAGACGGCAGTCCGCGTGCCAAAGAGGATTAGAAGAATGACAAGAAGAATCCAAAAGAAGGCGCGGCGAAATTTAATTGGCGAACCGTCTCGAATTGGATACACAACGCGCTCGTGGGCCACAGTTACCAGCTTTCGCCGGTCGTTTTTGGACCAATATCCGGCAAGCGCAATTGTACTGCGAATGAGCGCATTACCTTGCGATCCCAAGTGGGGACGCGTCGCATCTGCCGGAGAATAGACTCGCACTACGAAGCTGGCTGGTTAAAACTTCTATCTTGTTGTTGCCAATGGTTCAGCCGGATCGTTGCTTTGCCCTGCACGAAGACGTCCGGTGCGCAGTTCCCTCCGCTTCATCAACAGAAAGAAGACCGGCACAAGGATCAGCACGTGAATGGTGGAAGTGATCATCCCACCCAGGATCGGCGCAGCGATGGGCTTCATCACGTCCGAGCCAATGCCCGATTCCCAAAGGATGGGAGCGAGGCTCAGAACCACCGCGGTGACAGTCATCAGTTTGGGGCGCAGTCGCTGCACGGCGCCCTCGATGGTGGCTTTCTCAAGATCGTCTTCGTTCAGCGGGCGACCGGATTTGAGCCGATGCTCCAGGGCTTCGTGCAGGTAGACGACCATGACGACGCCTGTTTCGACGGCGATTCCGAAGAGAGCGATATAGCCGACCCAGACCGCAACGCTGAAGTTGTAGCCGAGCATCCATTGCAGCAGCAAGCCGCCGGACATGGCGTAGAACGTGGGGAAGATCAAGACCGCTGCTTCTGTCGCCGATTTGAAGACCAGGTAGAGCAGTAGAAAGATTACGAAGAATACGACGGGGAGAATGATCATGAGGCGCTGCTTGGCGCGGACTTCAAATTCATATTCGCCCGCCCAGTGCCATGTGTATCCGGCGGGCAGAGCAACATTCTTCTCGATCATTCGCGTTGCCTGATCAACATAGCCGCCGTAGTCATTGGTCTTCAGGTTCAGATACACGTATCCGGTAAGCGCGCCGTCTTCATCGCGAATCATCGCCGGTCCGCGCGAGAACGAAACGCGCGCTACCTGGCTGATGGGAATCTGCTCGCCGGTTGGAGTTGGGATAAGGGCTTTACCGATCTCCTGAGGGCTGTCGCGGAAATCACGCTGATAGCGCACGGCGATGGGGATCCGCTGGCGGCCTTCGACGTTCTCAGCAATGTTGGCGCCGCCGATTTCAGAATTGATCACGCGCTGCACATCGCCGACAGTCAAACCGTAGCGCGCAGCTTCGGGCCGGTTCACCTCCACATTCAGATAGAAACCCTGTGATACGCGCTCTGCGAAAACGGCGCTGGTTGCTAGCATGGCTGAAAGAACCTGCTGCATCTGGGCGCCGATGTCCTGGATACGGGCGAGGTCCGGGCCTTGGATCTTGATGCCGACGGCGGTTTTGATACCGGTCAGCTCCATGTCGAGGCGATTCTCGACGGGCATCGTCCAGGTGTTGGTGAGGCCGGGGAATTGAAGTCTCTCATCCATGTCGTGAATGAGCTTTTCGTAGGTCATGCCGGGACGCCAGTGTTCGCGGGGCTTCAACATGATGGTGGTGTCGTACATGTCGAGGGGCGCATTATCGGTGGCGCTGTCGGAGCGGCCCACGGTGCCAAAGACTGTCGAGACTTCAGGAAAGGACTTGATGATCCGATCCTGCTGCTGCATCAGCGTGACGGCCTGCGTGATGGAAATTCCCGGCAGTGCGCTGGGCATGTAGAGCGATGAGCCTTCATAGAGCGCGGGCATGAACTGGCTGCCGAGGCGGAAATACAGCGGAATGGTCGCGGCGAGGAATATGAGATTCAACGCGACCACCAGCTTCCAATGACGCAGGCACCAGCGCAGGATCGGAAGATAAATGGCCTGCGTGATGCGAGCCGCGGGGTTCCGAGATTCCGGCCTGAGCTTGCCGCGGAGACAAAGCGGCATCAGGGCCGGAACGAGCGTGATGGAGAGCAGGGAAGAGAAGACCAGGGCGAGGGTCTTGGTCCACGCGAGAGGGCGAAACATGCGGCCTTCCTGCGCTTCGAGAAGAAAGACCGGAAGGAATGAGACGACGATGATGACGAGCGAGTAGAACAGCGCAGGACCGACCTGTTGCGCAGCGCCCACGAGAATGCGATGCCGTTCCTCGCCGCTAGCCGGCTCCGTGCGTTCGGCGAGATGGCGATATCCGTTCTCGACCATGACGATGGCCGCATCGATCAAGCACTCCGATGGCCAGCGCCAGGCCGCCAAGCGACATGATGTTCGAGCTGACATGCAGGTAATACATCGGAATGAACGCGGAGACCACGGCGATGGGCAAAGTAAGAATGGGAACCAGGGCGGACCGGAAGTGAAAGAGAAACACGATGCTGACGAAGCTGACGATGATGGCTTCGAGAATCAAATCGCGCTTCAGCGTGTGAATCGACTCGTTGATGAGCCACGAGCGGTCGTAGCCCGTCACGATCTCAACGCCAGCGGGAAGCGACGGGGCAAGCTCGCGAAAGCGCTGCTTCACGCCCTCGATCACGTTCAGCGCATTCATGCCGTCACGCATTACTACGATGCCGCCGACAGTTTCCCCCTGGCCCTGCCAGTCGGCTGCGCCGCGTCGCACATCGGGACCGAACGAGACGGTGCCCAGATCGCGCACCAGCACGGGCGTTCCGTTCTTGGTAGCTACTGGCACGTTCTCAAGATCCGACAGGGTTCGAATGTAGCCCATTCCGCGAATCATGTACTCGGCGCCGCTCATTTCAAGCACATCGCCGCCAACTTCGTTCGTGCTTTGCCGCACTTTGTCGATCACCATCGAGGCTGGAATGCCGTAGGAGAAGAGCTTGTTGGGATCGAGATTTACCTGGTACTGGCGCACGAATCCGCCGATGCTGGCGACTTCGGCGACGCCGGGAACGGTCTGAAGTTGATAGCGCAGATACCAGTCCTGCAATGCGCGCAGGTCGGCGAGGCTGCGTGTGTGGGTGCGATCGACAATTGCGTACTCGTAGACCCAGCCTGCTCCTGTCGCGTCTGGGCCGATTGCGGGATGCACGTCCGCGGGGAGCTTTCCGGCGATCTGCTGCAGGTATTCCGTCACGCGCGAGCGCGCCCAGTAGAGATCGGTGCCGTCCTGGAAGACGACGAAAACGTAGGAGTCGCCAAACATTGTCTGCGCACGCACATTTCGCACGCGGGGAGCCGAGAGCAGTGCGGTGACGATCGGGTACGTCACCTGGTCCTCAATCACACTCGGCGGCTCGCCGGCCCATTGCGTGTGGATGATTACCTGCACGTCGCTGATATCGGGCAGCGCATCGAGTGGCACGTGCATCATGGACCAAATGCCGGCAACGGCGAGGAGAATCGAGGCCGTGAAGACGAGAAACGGGTTTCGCGCGCACCATGCGATGGTTCGTGCAATCATCACATGCCTCCTGTGGCGCTCACGCTCAGTTGTTTTGTTGCGATGGTTTTGCCGGCGCGCTGCACTGCGATAGTCACCTGCCAGGTGCCGCCGGAGTCGAGTTGCAACAGGCGCTTCATAATTGCCGATTGCCATTTGTCGGCCAGAGATGCAGAGGCATGTTGCGCGGCCATACCCATGGCGGGCATCGCGGGCATGAAGAATGTCACGGTAGCCTGTGCGCCGGTTACCGGCTTGCCATCCGCTGCCGGTCAGCTTCAACGCGCACTGTGTTGGCACCTTTGCGTGGCGGATTCGGGTTGGTGACGAAATCGATATGCAACTGTTCGGCTGCCTGTTGCGAAGTGCCTGCAGATTGTTGAGGAGGCGGGTGAGAAGCCGCCCATCGCGCTCTGCAACTGAGCCTCGGAGTCCACGAGGAAGTTCGCGGAGCTCACGATCCGGTCGCCGGCTTTGAGTCCTTTAAGCACCACGACTGAATCGTCGAGTCGCAGACCGGTCTCGATTTCGCGAGGTTCCAGCGATCCCTGTCCGCGGTCAATGAATGCGATCTGGCGCGTGCCGGACTGCAGCACACCAGAAGCGGGAATCACGAGTTGGCGACCCAGTGGAGCAGTGATATTGACGTTGACGTACATGCCGGGCTTGAGCACGACGCCCGGATTGCTCATTACGAGACGCACGCGCACCGTGCGCGTGGTTGCATCCACCTCCGGGAGAATCTGATCGATCCGCCCGCTGAATTTGCGCCCCGGGTAAGCATCCACAGAAACCTGGCTGCGGTCTCCTGGCTTTAGTCGCCCTACATCTGCTTGAGGCACGTTCGCGTAAACCCAAACCGTGGACAGATCAGCAATGGTGTAGAGCTTTGTCTCCGGTTGCACGTATGCGTTGGGCAATGCATTGCGCTCAATGATGTACCCGGAAGCCGGCGATTCGACCGCAATTTCACGGCTTGCGGTGCCAGTCCTGTCGAGTTGTGCGATTTCGGCATCGGGAATGTCGTAGCGGCGCAGACGTTCCGCGGCAGCCTGCAGGAGCCAGTTGCCCTCCTCGGCCGGGGTGCCGTGCATGTGTTCCGAAACGGCGGCCTGGTTCTTCTTGGCAAGCAGGTACTCCTGCTCGGTGGTGGCGAGATCGGGGCTGTAGATGGTGAACAGCTTCTGACCCTTTTTCACGTACTGGTAAGTCGCATTTGCGTAGACATTGCGAATCCATCCCGGGAAACGTGTTTGCACATACGAGAGCCGCTGCTCATCCATTGCAACGCTACCCGGCGCCTGCAATTCGTCGCTTACTTCTTTCATCTCCGCAACGGCCGTTGTGACACCAATCTCCTGCATCCGCTGGGACGAAAGCTGGATTGGCGTGAGGGCCGGCTCGTCAGATTTTGCTGTCTCGGCATTGCCGCCACGGCCAGACGGAGGCGCAGCTTCGGGGCCGCGGGCGACGACCGGCCCTGCGTCGACTTGTGAAACTGCTGGCGTCCGACGTTGCCAAACAATGTATCCCAATATCGAAGCCAGCACCACGCACAACAACATGCTCACTGCAAATGCGCTCTTCAGTGTCCGTTCTGTCATTTCGACCTCTCTTGCGCAGCCACCGGTGCGCCTACTGCCAGTTCCAGCTCTGCCATCTTCATGTTGAAATCTGCAAATGCATCAATCGCTGCCAGGTCTACGTCCACGACCGTCATCTGGCTGTCGAGCAGATCAAGAAATGAAGTCTGATCGTTTTCGTATGCGACGACGGCGGCGTGAAGTGTCTGCTCTGCCTGCGGTTTCAGCGAGTCCTTGATAAACCCGCGCAAGACGTTGTGCGGCACGCGCCTCAGCGAGCGATTCTTCAATCTGGCCAAGCGCCTCATTCTTCATTGCCGTCACTTCCGCGTCCCTCTCGTTAACCGCCGCGGTTGCCTCGGTGACTTCAGCATCGTGTTTGTGACGATTGAGCCAGGGCAGGCTCATCGATCCTTCGACCATGTAGTTGTTGCGCGGGTTTTGCCCCGAGGGCATGAGCATGTAACCGGCAGAGACGTTGAAGTCCGGCACCATGGCCTTCTTGGCCAACTCCTCTTCCTTGCGGCTCTTGTTTTCGGCGGCAACGGCTTCAGCAAGGTCGGGTCGGGCTTGCATCGCCGTGGCCACCAGCGTTTCCAGTGAGGGGAGCGGAGCTGTGACCGCGTACTCGCCGCGTACCTCAATCGGAGTCTCGGGGTGCCGGCCCATCAGCGTATTCAAATGCGCGCGCGCCACCTCGGCATCGCGATCGAAGCGAACCATGTGCTCGGCGAGCCGCGTGAGGGCGACTTGCGCCTTCAGGACTTCGACCTGCGGAATCTTGCCGACGCTGTATTTGATTCGCGCAGCTTCGATGGCCTGCTGCGCAATCCCTACGTGCTGATCGTGGATACGCAGATCGTCTTGCGCGTGCAGAAGGTCGAAGAATGCCTTGCGGACCTCCACGCGCACCCGCAGCCGAGTGGCGTCGAGCTCGTCGTTTGCCAGCTCAACGTAGGACTGTGCGATGTTCGTGCGCAGTCCGCGCTTGCCTCGGCCGGGAAAGGACTGTCCGAGCATGAACATGTTCTGCGCGGCGTTGTAGTCCCAGGGCTTTGTCAGCGGTACCTGCCATCCGCGATACATCGCTTGCGGATCGTCGAGCGTGCCGGCGAGCGGAACGTGTGCCTCGGCTGCCGCGACTTTGCGGGCCGCAACATGAATTTCGGGATTCTCGGCCAGCGCGATGCGCTCCACTTCGTCCAGCGTGAGCGCAGAGCCCGGCGTGGTGTCGGCGTGTGTATCGCCGATCAGAGCGCTCAAATTGCTGAGCGCGGTTGTATCGTCCGCGGTCTGCGCGTCACAAGCGGGGAACACAAGCACAAGGCTGAGCGCCCCGATCAATATATGTAGTGTCTTCATTACTCCCTCAAAGGCCGGACGATCGCCGGCCAACGTCAATCGCACCCAGCGAAAAGCGCTGGGCACACGAAGCCTGACTTCAAATGAGAGGAGTTTTTTAGATTCTCAGGATGGAACTTCGACTTGGAGGAAGCGTCCCGGGTGCTGCTTCTATGTGCGCGGCTAGCTGCGTCATCAAGCGAAGCACAAGCGAGATTCGCGCTGACGAAGATATGAACAGGCTGGCTTGTGCCTTCCGGACGCGAAGCCTGCGCGGGCGGCTGGGTTGGATCCGATGAGTGCACCTTGCAGCAGGAAGGGTCGGTCAGAGCCATCGACGATCCGCAATCCTGCATCATCTGCTGGCAGCATGCATGATGGGGTGCGGGCGCGAAGCAGGCCACGCCCGGAAGCGCCGCCCACAGCACTACGATCGCCAACATGAACCAAACGCCTTTGCAACCCACAAGCACAGTGTAAACCTGCCCTTGCAATGAATATGCCTGTGCGTGTCTCAAGTGACGGTGATTCAAATCACAAGTCATTCTCGACGCTCGCGAGTTTGATTGGAAAGTTTTCGTCAAATGATTGATAACTAAGGGGTTGTTGAGGATCTCAGACCGGCAGCAAGCTGGCTGATAAGCGTAGCCAGGACAATTGTCCCCGGCTACGCCGTTCATAAACTTCGCGACGTCAGAGCAGACGGACGAAGAGTGAAATGCGAATCGGCCGCATCACCGCATGGCATTCAACTCATTCAGTTCAGCCACGGGCAGGGGATCGTCGTCGCGGGCCATCCAGACGTATAGAGCCGGCATCAGAAACACGCCGATGATCAGGTTGGCGATGAGTCCGCCTACGATGACGATCGCGAACGGGCGCTGCGAATCGGAGCCGATGGCGTGCGACATGGCTGCCGGCAGGAGGCCCAGCGTTGCCACGAGCATAGTCATCATGATGGGACGCAGACGCTGCACTGATCCCTCGACTGCGGATTCGACAATGTGCTCATAACCCGTCATCTCAGACCTTGGTCGCGTTGCACGGACCTGGTTAATGAACTCGATCATGATGACGCCAGTTTCGACCGACACCCCAAAGAGTGCAAGAAATCCAACCGCCGACGAAACTGAAAAATTTGTGCCCGTGAGGAGCAGGGCGAGCGGGCCGCCGATGGAAGCCATCATTACCGAAATGAGAACAAGCATCGACCACTTGTACGAACGGAACATGGCATAGAGGATCAGGAATATGGCGAGGATCGTAATCGGAATGACGAGCGCCATGCGTTTATTTGCGCGCTTCTGGCTTGCATACTCGCCCGCCCATTCGAGGTGATAGCCCGGCGGGCAATTTCACGTTATGCTCCACCTTGGCGATGGCCTCTTCGACGGTAGAGCCGAGATCGCGTCCGGCCACAGAAAACTTGATTGCAATGTAGCGTTGCCCGCCTTCGCGATTAATGGCCTCAGCGCCGTCGTCGGTGGACACCTTGGTGAGCTGAGCTAGAGAAACACGCTCTCCCGAGGGCGACAGCAAGCGGATATTCTCAATTGCGGCTCTTGTGTCACGATATTGCTGCCTGATAGCGCAGGGTAACGTCGTATCGCGCTTCGCCCTGCTGAACCTGGGTCAATGCGTTGGAGCCTACCGCGGTCTGGATTGCGTCCTGAATGTCGGCAACGTTGATTCCCCAGCGCGCTGCCGCTGCGCGATCCACTGAGAAGTTCAGATTTGGTTGGCCGACGATTCGAAAAATGCCAAGGTCGGTCACTCCTTTCACCGCCGCCATTTGAGCCTGGATCACATTGGCCGTGCTTTCGAGCGTGCGCAAGTCATCCCCGTAGAGCTTGACGGCGAGTTCGCCTTTGACGCCAGAGACGGCCTCTTCCATGTTGTCGGAGATCGGCTGCGAGAAGTTCCAGATCACGCCGGGAAACTTCTCGAGTTCGTCATCCATGGCTTTGATCAGGGCCTCTTTGTCCTGGTGGAAGACAGGGCGCCATTGCTCTTTTTGTTTGAGATCGACGAAGTATTCGGTATTGAAGAATCCCGCGGTATCGGTGCCGTCATCGGGGCGGCCGGTCTGGCTTACGACCTGCGTAACCTCAGGAAATGAAGCCATAACTAGTCGCGCCTTCTTCATGAAGTCGATGCTCGCGGTGGGCCCTGTACTCGGTGGCAATGTTCCGCGAACCCAGAGCGAGCCTTCGTCGAGGTGGGGCAGAAATTCCGAGCCGATCGGTCCGCCAAAGATGAGGTAGAGCGAAATGAGGAAAAGAACGGCCGAAATGCCTACAGTGATGTGACGATGCTCAATGGCCGAGCGCACAGACGATCGATAGCGGACGATCAGCCACTCCATCACGGGGTTTCTCCATTCCTTGGCGCCTTTGCGGAAGAAGAGACCCGCCATCACTGGCGCAATAATAATGGCGAAAACAAGTGCGCCAATCAGTGCAAAGCTAACGGTCCATGCCATCGGCTTGAAGAGCCGGCCCTCAACCGCCTGCAGTGTAAAGATGGGCAGATACGAGGTGATGATGATGCCGCGGGCGAAGAAGACGGGTCGCTGTACTTCGTGAGCTGCATCGCGAATCTTTTGTGACGGTGTTCGCGTGTCGTCGGGATTGGCAAGGTGGCGGACGATGTTTTCTATCATCACCACCGAACCGTCGACGACCATGCCGAAATCCAATGCGCCCAGAGATAGCAGGTTGGCCGGAATGTGGCTGAGATCGAGGCAGATTGAAGCAAACAGCAGGGCGAATGGAATGGTGAGAGCGACAATGATCGCGCCGCGAACGTTTCCAAGAAAGAGGAACAGGATGATCGAAACAAGAATCATTCCTTCGGTGAGATTGCGTTCGACCGTATCAACTGTGAACTTCACAAGGTCAGAGCGATCAAGGAAAGGAACAACCTTTACGCCGGGCGGAAGAATGCCAGGGTGATCTTTGTCTCCGTTGAGTTTTTTCACTTCCTCGTGAATACCCTTGAGGACGGGATCGGAGTCATCGCCTTTCTGCAACAGCACGATTCCTTCGACCGTATCGGGGTTATCGACGATGGTGCCGTCGGGCCGATGCGTGGCGCGACCGATCTGGCCCAGACGAATCTTCGGTCCCTGCTTGACGGTGGCAATATCCTTAATACGGATTGAGGCGCCGTTATTAGCTTTGATGACGGTGTTTTCGATGTCCTGCACGGTGTTGTACAGGCCGAGAGACTGCACGTTAATCTGCTGCGAACCTTCTTCAATAAAGCTGCCGCCGCCATTGGTATTGTTGGCGGATATTTGCTGCTCTACCTGGCTCATCGAAAGCCCGTATGCAACCAGCTTCTCAGGATCAAGCTGAATCTGGTACTCCTTCGTCGGCCCACCAAAGCTGGAAACATCGACGACGCCGTCAACGCCTTTGAATGATTTTTCAAGCGTCCAGTCTTGGAGCGACTTCCTTTCCATCACGTCGTACGATGGGTTTGTGCTCTCCAAGGTGTACCAATAGATCTGGCCGACGGGGCTCCAGTCCGTCCCCATCTGCGGTACGAGATTGGCTGGGAGGTTGACCTGGCTGAGACGTTCCAGGACATGCTCGCGATTCATATCGCTGGTTGAATTGTCGTCGAATATGAGCATCAGGCTCGAGAGCCCAGCCAGTGTTGTCGATCGCAGATGGGTGAGGTGTGGGATGCCCGCCATCTGAATCTCCACCGGCACGGTCACTTGCCGTTCGATTTCTTCGGCGCTGCGACCTGGCCACTGCGTGATGATTTGGACATAGTTGTTGGCAACGTCGGGATAGGCTTCGATGGGGAGATTTCGAAACGAGATCACGCCCCATACCGTCAGGACGAAGGTTCCGCCCAGCACCATCCAACGATTTCTGAGTGCGAAATCAACAAGGGCGCGCAGCATTATTGTGTCCCCGCTGTTTCAAGAAGCAATGCGTTGGTCACAACCTGCGTGCCTGGTTCGATGCCGGACAAAATCTGCTGCCGATTGCCCTCAAGCATGCCTCCGCCGCGAACTTCGGTGCGTTTGAACTGATTGTCGCCCGCCGGAACATACACCCATTCGCGATCGTGCAGGTGAAGGACTGCGTCGGCGGGAACCACGGTGAAGGTCTGCTTCTTGAGGCTTGAGAATGTCGCCGTAACGAACATGCCGAGTTTGAGAATGCCGGGATTCTGCACCTCGATCCGGACCTTAGCCGTGCGAAGCGACGGATCGAGCACCGGCCCGATGTCGCTGATGCGGCCCTTGAGAATCCGGTCAGGGTACGCGTCGATCTTGATCCTTGCCTCCTGGCCAAGTTGCAGCTTGGGGATGTCGTTTTCGAAGACGTCGCAGAGTATCCAGACTGTCGTGAGGTCGGCGACAGTGAATGCGGTCGCCGATCCGGAGAGCGTTACGCCGGCGGCTGCAGCATTGGTAATGTTCTGGCCAACGATGACGCCGGATATTGGCGCGTACACGTGGACAACGCTGCTGGGGTGTGCCTTGTCGAGCCCAAAGATCTTCAACTGAGCATCGGCCGCATCCAGGTCGGCCTTGGCGTCCTTCTCCGCATCCTCTGCTTGCTCGAGCATTGCCTGCGAAATCACGCCATGTTTGAACAGATCATCGGCGCGTATGTAGGCCTTGTTCGCCAATTGCTCGTCGTTGGCCGCCTTTACGTAGGTATCAAAGGCCGTGGTCACATCCGGGCTTTGCACGCTGAAGAGCAGTTGCCCCTTTTTAACGTTGTCATCGAGGCGCGTTTTGATATCAACGACGCGTCCATTGGCAAGCGAAATGACAGGGACTTCGCGAGATACGTCGGGAAAGACGGTTCCCGTTGCGGTCAATTCGGCAGGCGCTTCGATCTTTCCGGCCGTCACGACGGGAAATTTGGCCGCATCGCCTGCTGGAATCGTGATGAGGCTCATGTTCGAGACTTCGACCACTTTTGCCGGCGGGGGTGCGCCACTGCCGTCGTCTTTGGATTTACAACCGGCGAGAGCCAGGACAAGGACCGCGCCAATCACCGTCACAGATTTGAGGCAGCCAAGTCGTTGTGAGAAGTGCATCATCATTGAATTACCTCGTGTCCGACAGCAAGATTGAGCTGCGCTGCGGCGGTCAGATATGAGCCGATCAATTCCAGATAAGCCTGCTGCACAGTTCTGTAATCGCTCTGGGCGTTCAGGAAGTCCATGAGTGAAGCGCCGCCGTGCTGGTAGGCGTACGTGACTGCATCGCGCACTCGTGTTGCCTGTGCCGTGTACTTTGCCTTGTAGGGCTTGAGAAGCTCGATATTGCTTTGCACCTGGGCATACGCTGAGTCCACATCGCCGAAGACCTGGGCTCGAGCTGCCTCGCTGGCTTGGCGGCTGCGATCGATGTCGAGAAGCGTGCGCTGCTTCTCGCCCTGGTTGCGATCGAAGATCCTCAGCGGAATGCTCACGCTTGCGCCCAGCGTCTGAATGGCGTTTGGATTGTTGTTCGATGCGTTGTAGGTATACCAGCCAGCGAACGTCGGATCGGTAGAGCCGTTGGCATTTGCCAGTTTATGGTTTGTCTCAGCCTGCTGGATTGTCTGCAACGCTGCCTGAAGGTCGGGACGAGTGTTGAGAGCGTCCTGGCGAAATTCTTCGAGCGGTTTCAGTGTGTCGGCAAAGTCGAAGTTGGCCGTCACATCAAATTGCTCTACCGGGGTGCGATCGTTGAGTAGTTGGAGAAGCTCAATCTTTGCCGTCCTCAGATTCACAATGGCGCTCTGCAGGGCTGACTCGTACTGCACCCGTTGCAACTCAATGCGATCGAAATCGATCTGCGCGATATCGCCCGCATGAAGGCGATCGCGGCTGATTTCAATAATGTGGTCGTAGTACTCCACTTCAGTTTTGGCAAGATCGAGCAGGGCCTTGGCTTGAAGCGTGTTTACGAAGGCTCCGCGCAAAGTGAATTCAAGATCGCGCTTTGCGTCATCGTATTCGGATTGCGCGATCCGCGTGCCCTCCTTCGCGCTCTCCAGGCGCAGTTCGCGTTTGTGGTCGCGCTCATGCAGGTAACTGACGTTTGGTACGAAGTCTGTGCCAGCCAAGGGCTTCCATACGCCGTCGTGCGGGGCAATCTGCGTACCGTCGGTAGAGAGCGTCAGCTGTGGATTTGGCCGCAAATATGCTGTGATCTCCTCGGCCCGGGACTCGTCAACGGTCAGGGCATTCGCCTTCAGAGAAGGGTTCGCGGCTTCGAATTTCGACTTGACTTGCTCCCACGTGAGGCTCTGCTGGGCTCGGCAAGTGGTGATTGTCGACAGGAGCAGGAACGCGACCCCAGCAGCGGACGGATTGGGGAATCGTTGCTTCATGTATTTCCTCAGTGTTTTGATTGCGCTCTTCAGTATTGACGAAAAAATGCGACACGAGGTCGCTTGGTAGGGGCGGAGGCCGAAGCAAGATGGGAGTGAGTTGTACCGCGAGGACACCAGCATGAACTCTCCAGTGCGTTCTCTCGGTTTTTTCTAGCGACTCAGTTTTTTAGGCGGGTATGAATGCAGGGGGCGAGCGGGGTGAATGAAAGGCCAGAGAGCCGGATTGAGCTTGTTGATTGTCAGGCGGCATCCGCCAATGCGAAGACGAGGAGTCGAATCGCAATACCTGAAGGAACAAGGCTGCAAGATCGTTCCCGGGACGAGAAGGAAGCGCCAGCACCAGGCTGCACACTTCACCGGTCGGATCTTTCAATCGGGACGGTGCTTCGCTGAAGGGCGGGAAATCTTCTACGCGCGCCTGGCGGAATCTCCCATGGCCATCGTTGAGCCACACCTGAAGGCGTTTGTGCGTAAAAACCTGTTCGACGATCAGATCAGGCAATCCATCCTGATTGACGTCGAGCGCCGAAATTGCCAAGGCCGTTTCATTTGACTGGAACGTCAGCTCTCGATCCTGGCCGGCCGCAATGTAGAGCCGGATACGAAATAGCTGCCGGCCTTCGAGTTGAACCGCATCCAGCAGAACCGCCCCGTCGGGCCTCCGGTCGTTGTCAAAATCGGCTGCAACAAACTTCTGTCCAAGGGAGTTGCTCAGCAGGCTGTGTGTTTTCCCCGCCTCCAACAATGCTCTCCCCAACCCGTCCTGCGCCCTGACCGAGGAGGCAGCGAGTGCGAGTGAAATAAGAGTAAGGCAAAGAAATGGGGAACGAATTCTCACGTGATTCACTCGAGTATAAATTTTCGGCGATTCCGGTTGCAAGGCGCCAGGTTCTGCGATGGGACGAAGATGTCGGGAGAAGGGATGATAAAGAGCCACATCGGTCTTGTCATTTCTATTCTTTTACGCACGCAAATGAAGCCCATCAGAACAATTCTGTTGGCATTCATGCATTCTTCATGTCTAAAGCTTCATTCTGCGTTCATCATCGCTGTCATTTACGCAGACTGACGTTGCAGTACGCCGCGTGCGCGACTAAACCCCCTGGGCGCGTGGTGAGCGGTATCTCCACATTTCTGAATGAGTTTCATGCCCCGTAGGTTGCTTCGCCGTGCGTCGCGGCAAGGGCGGAGTAGTGTGCGCAATTAACGACCTGTTTAATTCATAAGCATCTCTTAAACGCCTTGCTTATGAATTTCAAATATCGATCTTACGGATCTCTTATGAAGAGCCGAGTCAGATAAGTAATACAAAGAGGCGAAGCAGGACGGCTAATTGACTTCGCGGACTGGGGCCTGTCCCACCAATTTCATCGGACGTCACGGACTTATGCGTAACTCGGCCGAATGCGCTCGTTGTTGTTCGGCGTTGCGATTCCGGATGTTTGTGGGAACAGCACCAATTCTCGTTGGAAGACTACAATTCAATTTCCCAAGGGAAGCGAGAGGTGAAAATGAGAGGCAACTTCCGGAAAGCCATGACGCTGGCGGTATTCTCTGTTGGCACGAGTGTTTTATCACAAGCGCAGACAAGCGCGTCCAGCCCGGCCCCGTCCGATCTGGCAGCAAGAGTTGAGCAGCCGCCACCGACGGCGGATAAAGGGACGGTCCCTGCTGCGGCATCTTCGACCGCAAAACAGGATCTGAAGCCGACGGTTGAACAGGAGATCGAAGCGCTGAAGAGTCGCATCGATCAATTAGAGAGTGAAGTGAAACAGGCCAAAGTTGCGGCGTTGGCCGACAGCAATGACACCGCAGCGTTAAAAGCTGCGGAGAAATCGCTTGTAGCCGGTAGCGGAGCAGTACCAGCGAGCACTGGGGTTACACCGACCTCGACCACGCCAGGATTCAGCTCGTCCACTGCCGGGCAGGAACCCGTACCCACGTCTGCAGCCGCACCGGCGCCCAAGGAGATCAGCGCCCAGACAACGACGAAGGGCGAGCCATTCGAAGGCGATTGGACGTGGCTAAACAGCAATGGCCATGCAGTGGACAGTCCGATGGCCACAAAGTATTTCACGCCGGAGTTCCGCGCCGACGCAAATTACACGCTGGATTATAACCATCCGCACGATGACAGTCTTGGTGGTTCGACTGAAACCTTCCGCTCCGATGAGTGGCAACTTGAACAGATCAGCATTGGTGGCGACATCCACATCGACAATGTTCGCGGTCGCATCCTGACCATGGATGGATTGTTTGCTACGACGACACCGCGTAACGACGCCAGCCCAAGCCGCGGACAATGGGATCTCGCCGACGCATATAAGTACGTTTCTGAAGCATGGGGAGGCTATCACTGGGATGTCGCTCACGGTGTGAACCTGGATGCCGGCATCTTTGTTTCTTATATTGGCCTCTTCAGTTATTACAACTTCGATAACTGGACCTATCAACCTTCCTTTGTCTCGTCGAATACACCGTGGTTCTTCAACGGACTTCGCCTCCAGTACTTTCCGACGAAGAAGTTGAAGATCGAACCATGGTTCATTAACGGCTGGCAATCATACGCCCGTGCGAACGGCAAGCCAGGCCTCGGTGGGCAGATTCTCTGGCGTCCCAAACCATATCTGGATTTCGTGTGGAACAACTACGGATTGGGAGAAGACGCTGTCGGATTCCCTGGTCGCTCCCGCGTCCATGCAGACTACAGCGCGCAGGTCAAGGTGTATGACGACCCGTCGAAGCTGTTGAACAAGATAGCCTTCACAGTCACAGGCGATCTTGGATGCGAATATGGTGGAGGTCCATCAAGCGGGCCCTATGATCCGAACGGTAACTCTCCGTTGATGGGATCGAGTTCGACCTACACCGGTGGTGTGAACTGCCACAACAGCAAGAATGGCAGGCCCAAGCAAGCATTCATGGGCTGGATGATGTACAACCGCTATTGGTTCAAGAAGGATCTTTTCGCCGTAACACTGGGCGGCGGTCAGATGAATAACCCGGGTCGCTACCTGACCCTGTTGCCCCCCATTAACGGCGCCACGGCCATCACGGGGACACCGTACTTTACGGAGAACGGCGGGGATCGCGCTCAGATGCATGACGGGACAATCACCTTCGACTACATGCCGAGCCAGTTCATTACCTTCCAGCTTGAGCAAGGCTATCGCTACTCCGATGTGCCTTACTGGACTGGCCGCGGCGGAATCACTCCTCCGGCCTCCTTGGGCGGCCCTCCCATCAACAATGGCCAACCTACGCAGTATGCCTGCGCCAACGGTGCTCCATCCGGTTTCGGCTATGGAAGCCTGACTCAGGCTGAGTTGGCCTGCGGTGCTGGACCTACCGCAGGAACACCTGCGGGGACCAGTGCAATTTGGTGGCCGGACCTGCGTACCAACCAGACCGTTACGACATTCGCGATCATGGTCAGGTTCTAGCCCGCAGGCCAAGGGAAGTGCAAGCTGAGGCAGTTGCTTGGGGAACTTAAGAGCAGAACCAGGAGAACGTTGCGTCTCCGGTTCTGCTCTGACTGAAAGTTTGCACACACTTAACAACGTCCTTATCCATCCACAGGTCCCTGATGAATCACGGGACCGGTAAAGGCCAGTGCGTTCTGAAAGCTGAATTGTTGAGAATCGCCAGAAACGGAAAAGAGACATGAAGCGGAATGGAGTTGGAGTTCTTGTCCTGGTAGTGCTCGGAACTTCGCTTGCCGGTTTGACGGGGTGCAAAGAGAGACAAGCGGACGCTGCGGCGGAAGCGGCGCCACCGGCCAAAGTGATTTCCGGGGTGGACGTTTCCTTTTTCGCGGTCGAACATCCGGAGTGGTATCCGATCGTAACAGCGACCGAATACGAAGCCCCGTCGCAATTGTCCGTCACCGGCACTGTATTTCCGGACATCGCGCGAACTGTTCCGGTGATTTCGCTTGCCTCCGGCCGCATTGTGGACATCCGCGCCCGCCTCGGCGACACAGTAAAGAAGGGCCAGCTCTTGCTGCGTGTTCGCAGCGACGACATTTCCGGCGGTTTCGACGCCTACCGCAAGGCCGTCTCCGATGAGCTCCTTGCGCGCAAGCAATTGGATCGAGCGAAGCTGCTGTACGAGCACGGGGCGATAGCGCTGGGAGACCTGGAGGTCGCGCAAGACGGCGAGGACGACGCCAAGACCACCCTCGATACCGCCAGTGAGCATCTTCGCCTGCTCGGCAGCGATCCCGATAACCCGAAGGGAATTGTCGATATCCTCGCCCCTGTTTCCGGCGTGATCACCGATCAGGAAGTGACCAACGGGGCGTCGGTGCAGGCCTACTCTACGCCGAACCCATTCACCATTTCGGACCTAACCAACGTCTGGATCGTCTGTGACGTCTACGAAAACGATATGGCCAACATGCGCGTCGGGCAACCCGCCGACATCAAGCTGAACGCCTATCCGAACAAAGTTCTCAAGGGCACGATCAGTAACATCGGCTCGATTCTCGATCCAAATATTCGCACAGCGAAGGTCCGTATTGAAGTGGCGAATCCAGGCGAGATGATGCGGTCGGGGATGTTCGCCACTGCCACTTTGTTCAGCAAGGAGAAGCAAACCTACACGGCTGTCCCAGCGTCCGCGATCGTGCATCTGCACGACCGCGATTGGGTCTTCATCCCTGTGCAAGAGAAGTTTAAGCGGATCCTGGTCGTTAGTGGCGAGCAGTTGCCGAATAACATGCAGGGGATTCTATCCGGGTTGCAGCCTGGCCAGCAGGTCGTGACAAACGCGATCAATCTCCAAAATGCGATCGACAATGAATAACACTCAACTCCGGGACTCAGGAAGAAACCGTGATTCGCACTCTTGTAGATTTTGCTCTCAATAATCGGTACGTGGTGCTGGCGATTGGGGTGCTGTTGCTCGCTTGGGGGGCGGTATCGTTTCACAACATGCCCGTCGAGGTCTATCCGGATATCGCCGATAATTACGTGACTATCATCAGCCAGTGGTCCGGGCGTTCCGCCGAAGAAATGGAACAGCAAGTATCTGTTCCCGTCGAAATTCAGATGTTTGGGATTCCGCATCTGACGACGGTGCGGTCGGAATCGATTTTTGGTCTTTCATTGGTTACGTTGATCTTCGACGACCAATCGGTCAACGAATGGAACCGCCAGAAGGTGCTCGAAAGGCTCACGCAGGTCACCGTGCCGGCGGGTGTGCAGCCTCAGATCGGTACCGACTGGAGCCTCACCGGACAGATTTATTGGTATACGCTCCGGAGCACGAATCCGGCGTATGACCTGATGAATTTGAGGAGCATTGAAGACTGGACTCTGTACAAGGAATTCAGGAAGGTTCCGAACGTTGTGGACGTGAGCGACTTCGGCGGCACCGCGCGCGAATATCAGGTGCGTATCGACCCGAATAAGCTCATCTCCTACGGCTTGAGCATCAGCCAGGTAGAGAACCAGTTGACCAACAACAACGTGAACGCCGGCGGCAGCTTCGTCGAAGAGGGCTCGCAGCAACTGAACGTCCGCGCACTCGGACTTTACCGCAGTGTGCAGGATATCGAGAATACCGTGCTGACGACGTCGAATGGGGCTCCAGTTCGCGCAAAGGACATTGCGGTCGTCGACTGGGGCCCCAGAATTCGGCTGGGGCGCATGGCCAGGGCCGATCATCGTCCGGACGGTGTCATTGTAGATGAGCCCGACGTCATTCAGGGTGGCGTGCTCATGCGCAGGGGCCGAAGAAGGCCCCACGCTCGAAGGGATTCACAAGAAGGTGGACGAACTCAACAATCACATCCTGCCCGAGGGTGTGAAGGTCGTTCCCATGCTCGACCGCAGCGATCTGCTTCATTACACGTTGCACACGGTGCTGCACAACCTCGGCGAGGGAATGATCCTGGTGACGATCATCCTTTTTCTCTTTCTGGGTAATATTCGTGGCGCCTTCATCGTTGCTCTCACCATTCCCTTTGCCCTACTCTTCGCGTCTATATTTCTCAATCTCAGCAACATCCCCGCAAACCTGATTTCACTTGGCGCGCTCGACTTCGGAATGGTCGTTGACGGCGCGGTAGTCATGATGGAAAACATCATGCGGCATTTGAGTCACCGCAAGAACGGTTCACCCGAGGCGGGCCGCATTACCATGAGCATGAAGACGCCGGTAGAGATGATCCGTGATGCCGCTCATGAAGTCCAACGGCCTGTTTTCTACGCCATCGCCATCATCATCACCGCCTACATGCCGATCTTCACGCTCCAACGAGTCGAAGGGCGTTTGTTCCGGCCCATGGCCTGGACGGTGGCATTCGCACTACTCGGCGCCATCGTGTTCTCCATTTTCATTGTGCCCGTGCTTTCTGCCTTGCTCTTCCCGCGCGGTGTCAAGGAATGGCGCAACCCGGTTATGGAGTTCCTGAAGGAGCGGTACCGGGGAGCGGTGAAGTTGGCCATCGAAAATCGCTGGATCACTGTTGGCGTTGGCCTGGCTTCGTTGGCCGTCGCTCTTTTCCTGACATTCAGTGGACTCATTGGCTCGGAGTTCCTGCCCCATTTGGACGAAGGCGCCATTTGGGCGCGTGGCGCGATGGCGAACAGCGTCGGCGAGACAGAAGGCACGCGCTTCGCCCAGCAATCCCGCTATGTTCTCGCTTCGTTCCCCGAGGTCACCAAGGTCGTCTCGCAGGCCGGGGCGCCTGACGATGGAACCGACACGGGAGGATTCGGCAACACGGAATATTTCATCGACTTGAAACCGAAGGAGCAATGGCGACGCGTTTTTCACCAGAAGAAAGAGGAGTTGATCGCCGCGATGGATCGCGAACTTGAGAAACAACCTGGGGCTTTCTGGAATTTTTCCCAGCCCATTGAGGACAACATGGGTGAGACGCTTACCGGCACGAAGGGTGGATTGGCTGCCAAGCTTTACGGGCCGGACTTGGACGTTCTCGAGGAAAAGGGCGAAGCGATCAAAGATGTTATGGCCAAGATTGACGGGGTCAGGGATTTGGGGATTCAACGCGATACGGGCCAGCCGAATATCGATCTCACCGTTGACCGCCAGGCGGCCGCGCGCTTCGGCATCAACGTTGCCAACATACAGGATGCTGTCCAGACCGCCATCGGCGGTAATCCTGTCAGCCAGGTCCTGCAGGGAGAGGCAGTCTACAACGTGGTCGTGCGCTATCTGAAACCGTATCGTGATACGAAGGAGGCAATCCAGAATATTCGACTGCTCTCTCCTTCAGGAGAGCGCGTCTCTCTGGCTCAGTTGACCAAAGTCCAGGTTCGCGATGACGCCTACGACATTTACCGGGAAGACGGTTCCCGCTATCTGGCCATCCGCTTCGAGGTTCGCGGGCGCGACCTGGGCACGACGGTCAAGGAATCAATCGACAAAATTGCCAAGAATGTGCAGTTACCGCATGGATATCACCTTGAATGGTCGGGAGAATACGATAGCGAAACGCGAGCCGAAAAAAGGCTGCTGTTCATCCTGCCCCTGACGATCTTTTTGATCTTCATCATTCTCTACGCCATGTTTCGTTCCTTCAAATGGGCGCTGCTGATTATCGCCAACGTGGCCATGGCTCGCGTTGGCGGCTTGCTCGCTCTCCTTGTGACCGGCACATACTTCAGCGTATCTTCCGGAGTCGGCTTCCTGGCGCTCTTTGGCGTCTCGGTCCAAACGGGCGTCATCATGTTGGAATATATCAACCAATTAAGGGCGCGAGGCTATACCGTTGCGGATGCCGCTGTCGAGGGCGCCGTCTTGCGGCTGCGCCCGATCATGATCACTATGCTTGTGGCTACGCTGGGGCTGCTTCCGGCTGCGATGTCGCACGCTATCGGATCGGACTCGCAGCGTCCGTTTGCCATCGTCATCGTGGGAGGATTGATTTCCGACCTCCTGCTGAGCATCTTCCTTCTGCCTACCCTGTATGTCTGGGCAGCGAGAAACGGGGACGCGCTGCCGAGAACGGAAACGGGGGTGTCGCTTGAGCACTAATTCCTTCTTAACTCGACTCCTCTCTGCGTCGTCCCGAAAGGTGATTGCAGTTTCACTCCTTCTCGGCACATCGCAGCTAGTGTCAGCGCAGACCATTTTGACCTGGGAGCAGGTGAAGGCGAAGTTTGAAGCAGTCAATCCAGCGTTGAAAGCCGATGCCGACAACGTGGATGAGATGCGAGCCGAGGAGATCACAGCCTTTCTTCGCCCCAATCCGCAATTCACTCTATCAGTGGACGGCAACCAAGTCGCACCGCACAATGGAGTCTGGACTCCCTTTAAGGGAACTACTGAACAGCCGAACTTCAGTTACCTGCACGAGCGCGAACATAAGCGCGAACTGCGCCTCCAGAGCGCGCAGGAAGGCACACGCATCACGCAATCGCAGCATGAAGACCTGGAACGAAACATGATATTTGCTCTTCGCGCGGCGTTCGTGGGGACCCTGCAAGCCAAGTATGTGCTGGATCTGGCGAGAGCCGACCTCGAGTATTACGACCACATCATTGAGACTAGCCGTGCCCGCTTCAAGGCCGGCGACATCGCTCAGATCGACCTCGATCGGATCGAACTATTGCGCGTCCAATACGAGTCGGAGATCGAAACGGCGACCGTCAATCTGCGCACCGCGAAAATCCAGCTCCTGCAGATGCTGAACGACCGTACCCCAGTAGGCCAGTTCGACGTGACGTGTTCATTCGATTTCAGCGATGCGTTGCAGCCACTGGAAACCTACCGCTATGCCGCGTTGGCGGCGCGGCCCGACCTGCAGGCGGCGCTGCAGACGGTTCAACAGTCCGTGACCAACCACAAGCTGGCCGTGGCGAACGGCTCAACCGATCCGACCTTCGCAGGCTGGTTCACGAATAACTCCTCTACCAACAATCCCAATGGCCCTCAGACGATCGGCGCCAGCGTGAGCGTTCCGCTGCGCATCTTCGACCGCAATCAGGGGGAGAAGAAGCGCACTTTGATCGGCATCGACCGCAGTAAACAGGCAAGCGAGGCCGCGCGCGCACAGGTGTTCAGCGATGTGGATACGTCCTGTGAGCTAGTACGCAGCAACGTCGAACTGCTGAAACCGTACAAGGCGAAGTACAAAGATCAGGCCTTGCGCGTGCGCGACACGGTCACGTTCGCCTACGAACACGGCGGTGCTTCGCTCATGGACTTCCTCAACGCGCAAAGCGACTACCGCCAGGTGCAGCTGGCTTATGCCCAACTGATCGGCGCCTATCTGACGGCTGCCGGGCAACTCAATATGGCTGTCGGTCGCGAGGAGATCCGTTGAGCCTACTTGTGCGGCATCCCGGCCAGGCGAGTCAACCGAGAGTTACAGCAACAAAGGGCGGATTGATGTTAGGTCTTCTCATTAGCAACCAGGACGGACCCCAACTATGAAACGGGAACAAGCCAAGGCGTGTATCGAAGGGATTGGAATCTTCCCAGGCATCCGCGCCACGAATGCGGACGAGGCGCTCTATTCCGCCGAAACCGTCTATGAGGCAGGCATTCCGATTGCCGAGATCACGATGACGGTGCCTGGCGCTGTCGACATAATCCGTCAACTCGCAGAGCGGTTTCCGAACCTGGTTGTCGGCGCCGGAACGGTGCTGGACAGGGAAACCGCTGAGCGATGCCTCGACGCGGGAGCCAGGTTTATTACAAGTACTGGGTTGGTGATGGATGTGATCAGTTTCTCGACAATGCTGCGAAATATTCCTATCCGGGTATGGAGGTAAAGGTTGCGGCGTGGGAAAGCCATGCTGAAGTTTTGATGTCAGTGCATAATTTCGGACCGGCAATTCCAATCACAGATCGAGATCGCATTTTTCAAAGGTTCTATCGCAGCGACGGATCCAAGGATATGGCTGCAGGCACGGGGATCGGTTTATCTACCGTGAAGATGGCGGCAGATGCTCATCAGGGGCATGCGTGGGTAATCAGCGATGCGCAAGAGGGAGCTACATTCTTTCTTTCGTTACCGCAAAACGGAAGGAGACCGCAGTGAATTCAGAACAGAGCGCTGTGCTCATCGTAGACGACGAGCGATCAATTCGACTTTCTTTGCGAACCATTCTCTCCGGTCTGGGCTTCATAATTGTCGAGGCAGCGCGAGGCGAAGAGGCGGTGGCTCTTATTCGCACTGCTCAGTTCGACGTCGTGCTGCTCGATATCAATATGCCGGGAATGGGCGGCATCGAAGTCTGCCGCATGATGCGCAAGAATTCAGCGCGTCTTCCGATCATTATGCTGACGGTGCAAGGGAGCGAGGATCGCAAGGTCGAGACGTTGGATGCCGGCGCCGATGACTACATTACCAAGCCGTTTCAGCTCCGCGAGCTCATCGCGAGGCTGCGCGCTGCAGTGCGACGCAACAAGATCTCCGAGGGCGGAGACAAGACCATCGTGGTGGGAGATGTCTGGCTTGATCCTGATCGGCACCTGGTGCAGAAGAAGGGTCGCGCCGTGCATCTCACTCCCAAGCAATTCGAGTTGCTCCATTTCCTGATGGCGAATGCCGGACGGCCTGTACCTCATTCCAAACTTCTTCGGTCGGTGTGGGGACCGGAATACGGAAACGAATTGGAGTACCTGCGCACTTTTATCAGGCAGATTCGCGTCAAGATCGAAGACGACCCAGCTGATCCTAAATACCTGTTGACGGAATCTCATATTGGCTATCGCTTCTGCGAGAGTGTTTAGGGATTCGGTGCAATGAACAGCGATCCGACAGAGCTGCTAAATGATTGAGGAGCGCGTGAACTGAATGATTTTGACATCCCCAGGCAAGCTGATGGGAATATACTTATTTCGTGCAAGCAGACGTGATCGTGGAGCGAGGTCATCACTCACGTCGCAAGCCACTCCCAGAATGAAGGCAGACTCTCTTAGTTTGTAAGAATTGCTGCGGCGCCAAGACTCACGCGCTCTTAGTCTCCAGAAACTCACACCGCCTTGGGATCGACAATTCGTTTCGAAAACACTTGAGAATTACGTGACAACCAAGTTTCAGCGCGGATTGCCGCAGTCTGACCGGCGTTGGTTAGAAGCCGATGAGTGACCACTTCGCAACTGCTGATATGAAAGTGTTGGCTGATGCTCCCGGCCCATGCGTTCCTATTCGTCTCGCGCCTAGTTGTCTGGAGCAATTTTCTCGAAAAGAGGAGTGCATATGGCAGGCGGAAAATCAGTCATTGTGACCGGCGCCTCCCGAGGAATTGGAGCAGCGATTGTCCAGGCTTTTCTGGATCGCGGCTATAACGTGGTTGCAACTTCGCGAAGTATGTCCAAGGCTGGTTTCGCGTCCTCCCCGCACGTCGCCCTCGTTGACGGAGACATCGGCAGGGAAGAGACTGCTGAGAAGGTTGCGCAAACCGCAATCGACAAATTCGGTTCGATTGATCATGTAGTCAATAACGCCGGCATCTTCGCAGCAAAGCCATTTACAGAATATACCGTCGACGAGTTCCGGACTTACGTCTCAACGAACCTGGAAGGGTTTATCTTTATCACTCAACTCGCCGTCAAGCAGATGTTGCTGCAAGGGACCGGCGGCAGTGTTACGACCATCACGGCGTCGCTGGCCGATAATCCCATTGCAGGCACGCCGGCATCGATTCCGATGATGACCAAGGGTGGACTCGACGTGATTACCCTTAGCCTCGCAAACGAATACGCGAAGAGCCACATCCGATTCAACGCAGTTGCGCCTGGAGTTGTTGACACTTCGCTCCATGAGAACAGCCCCCAGCAGGTTCTGAAGAACTCTTCACCGATGGGCACGATTGCCGACGCGAAGGACATTGCTGAGGCAGTCATTTATCTGACCGAAGCTCGTTTTGTTACCGGGGAGGTGCTGCACGTGGACGGCGGTGCGCACGTTGGCAAATGGTGAGCGCGCAGGGTTCGCAGGCAGGCGGTGCAGAGCGCCGGCTGCAGGAGCTTGGCATTCAGCTTCCAGCCGCACCCACGCCATTCGGCACTTACGTCGAAGCGCTGCAGACCGGCAATCTGCTTTTCCTTAGCGGGATGCTGCCGGTGGTAGACCATAAACCGAAGTATCTTGGCCGCCTTGGAAAAGAGCTCGATACCGAGGCTGGACGAGATGCCGTCTACACCGCGGCCCTGAGTGCTCTGGCTGCGGCCAAACATCATCTGGGTTCGCTCGATCGAATCACGCGCGTCGTGCGGCTTGGAGTCTTCATGGCGACTTCCGGCGACTTCTTTGACCAGCCCAGGGTTGCGGATGCTGTGTCGGATCTGTTCCGCGATATTTTTGGCAGCGACAAGGCAGCGGTACGCCTCGTCATCGGCGTCGCCAGTCTTCCGCTCGGGATGCCCGTCGAACTCGAAGTAATTTTCGAAGTTGCAGGGTAAGTCGAGGGACGCATGAGCCGGACGAGATCGATTTTGTGGAGTCTGGCGAGCCTGGCGTTGGCGCTCGTCTCGACACTCGGAATGAACGCCCAGAAGAAGGATGAAGCAATGGAACAGCAGGTCTTTTATCGCACCGTTAAAGTCGATGGGCTCTCCATCTTCTACCGGGAAGCGGGACCGAAAGACGCCCCTACTATTCTCCTGCTGCACGGTCTTCCATCGTCGTCACGGATGTTTCAGCCGCTGCTGACGCGGCTCGCAGACAGTTATCATCTGGTCGCGCCTGATTATCCAGGCTTTGGGCACAGCGATTGGCCAGACCCGAAGACGTTCGACTACACCTTCGACCATATTGCTCGCGTGATGGAAGACTTCACGGATGCGCTGGGTTTGAGTCAATACACGCTGTACATGCAGGACTACGGCGGACCGGTTGGATTTCGCATGGCGTTGGCGCATCCCGAGCGGGTGCAGGCCCTCATCGTGCAGGATGCGGTCTCGCACAACGAGGGGTTGGGTGCGAACTGGGCAACAAGGCGCGCCTTCTGGGCGGACAGGTCGGCGAATGAAGACCGGTTGCGCACAAATCTTCTGTCGCTCGCAACCACAAAGACACGCCATGTCGGAGACGATCCGAATGTAGAACTCTATGATCCGGATCTCTGGACGGATGAGTACTCATTTCTGAACGCTCCGGGACAGGCGCAGGTTCAAAGCGATCTATTCTATGACTACCGCACCAACGTCGAGGCGTATCCCAAGTGGCAGGCGTGGATGCAGAAGACCCAGCCGAGGCTCCTGGTCATCTGGGGCAAGCACGATCTCTCGTTTGATCCCGGCGAGCCTGAACGCTATCGCAAGGACGTGCCAAATGCAGAGGTTTACGTACTGGAGGCGGGGCACCTCGCACTCGATACGAAGGCCGACAAAATCGCGGAACTGGTCCGCCAGTTTATGAAGACAGCAAAATAGACGGGCGCAGCTTGAACCTTTGCTGGTTCCGACGTGGCGGCAGGGCCTCACCTCGATAAGGAGACAGCCATGAGCAAAAACATCGAAGGGAAAGTTGTCGTTATCACGGGTGCGAGCAGCGGACTGGGAGAGTGCACTGCACGGCACCTTGCAACGCTGGGTGCAACGGTGGTGCTGGGAGCGCGGCGCAAGAATCGCCTTGACGCAATTGTGAAGGACGTCGCGGCCGACGGCGGTAAGGCGCTTGCCGTGGCGGTCGATGTAACAAAACGTGCGGATGTCGAAGCGTTGGTGAAGAAGGCTGTTGACAGATATGGCAAGATCGACGTGCTGGTGAACAATGCCGGTATCATGCCAATCGCGCCGCTTGCTCTCCTCAAGGTCGACGAATGGGATCGCATGATCGACCTCAACATCAAGGGAGTGCTCTATGGGCCTCACATGCAGAAGCAGAAGAGCGGCCACATCATCAACACCGCTTCGGTATTTGGCATCAAGGTATTCGCGCCGGGCGGAACGGTTTATTGCGCCACCAAGGCCGCTGTCCGCACCCTGACCGAGGGCCTGCGCATGGAAGTCCATGGAGACAAGATTCGGACAACGATCATTTCTCCGGGTGCAGTAGACACTGAGTCAAAAGAAAGCACATCCGACGCGGCATCTTCAAAGGCGGTCAATGATCTTTACAAGGCCCTGGCCATTCCTGCCGAGTCTGTCGCTCGCGCGATTGCGTATGCGATCGAGCAGCCTGACGATGTTGACATCAATGAGATCGTAATCCGTCCGACGGCACAGGATTTCTGACGTTTTCAACTTCCCGCCGGAGCGCTGCACGGATACTCCTGCGGTTTGGCCGACAATCTTCGCATGTCGAGCCGCATCCTTCGGTTCTCTCCAAGGCTTAAATCAGAGAGCCGGACGCTGGATCATTTGGCTTGAAGCAATCTATGGTTGGTATCCGTCTGTCATCCACTTTGCGAATAATTCAATGCGAACTTGAGGCCAAGGACCCTCACCTCGTGGAGGTGGCGGCGGCATCACCGCGCCACCGATGCCTCGGATCCGGTCGTAGATAGCGGCTGCATGTGCCTTCACGTCGTTATAACTCGCCAGATCGAAAGCCTTACTCATGGCATGAATGTCTCGTTCGGTGAAGAGCGGACGAATGTCTTGTTGAAAGCCCACCGGTTTTGTCATTGACCTCACCTCTGTTGAATTATCGTGCGACTGTCGACCTTATCACTTCAGAGCCACCACCGAGTCCACCTGGATGCCTACCCTTGTGCAATGTCGAGGAATGGCGGCACGCAATAATCAAAGAACCTCAAAGATGCTGTAAAGCGGTCCATCTCGACGGCCGTGTCCGACGCCCACCGCAATGATGCGATTCGCTTGCGACGACAAGCGAAGAGCTGACCAGATCCCCTGAACCTTCCTCGACGCAATAGTAGCCGGCGTGATCGTTGGCTATAATGGGCGAGTGATCCAACAAGGGGAGAGGATACACCTTTTGGATACAATCGACGTCAGGCGTTGACTCTAAACGGCGGGAGTAGTTCAGTGGTAGAACGTCAGCTTCCCAAGCTGAATGTCGCCGGTTCGATCCCGGTCTCCCGCTCCATATAATCAATAGGATACGGTCAATACTTAAAGCAGGCCCGAGCTCAAAGGTGGTTGCGTTAGAGTTCAAACGGCCGGCGTTATCAAAAACGAAGCGATCCCGGAATCGGACCGGTCACTGCTACGGCCTACAGCCAGAAATCAGCGGCGCCCTCAGGAACTCTGAACTCCGTTTGAATACCGTCAAGCAGCTGATTCACCGCCGCCTTTGATGCAGCCGATTGCGTGTAGATGTTCTGGTTGACATCGAGGTCGCCGGCTTTTCGCCAGATCCGTTTTATGGGCTACGTTCGCTCTGGAGCGGCGACGCTGTCAATTGCTTTTACCTTTCTTCGATCGCGGGTGGCACATGTAAGCTGGCGGAAGCGCGTGTGAGTCGAACACACCGTCGCCCGTTAAGAACGACCGCCGGTTTTGAAGACCGGGAGGATCACCGGAGCCTAAGCACTTCCGTCTTATGACTCTCTCACATGCTACCGCTCCGAGGTTGCAAGGCACGGATGGAACGATAAGAATGGGAGGACATGGGCTTGGCTCAAACGCAATCGGTTCGCTTGACGCAGCAGGTAAAAGCCGGCGGTTGCGCGAGCAAGCTTCCGGCCGGATCTCTCCGCCAGGTTCTTTCCGCGATTCCGACGCAGGCCGATCCAAATCTACTGGTCGGATTTGAGACTTCCGACGATGCCGGCATCTACCGTATCGATCCGGGAACGGCGTTGGTGCAGACCGTCGACTTCTTTACCCCGCTGGTGGATGACCCGTTCACCTTCGGCCAGATTGCGGCAACCAATGCTCTCAGCGATGTCTACGCGATGGGAGGCCGTCCGCTGACTGCTCTCGCGATCGTCTGTTTTCCGCAGGACGCCGCCCTTGAAATTCTTGAGCAGATCATGCGTGGTGGCCTATCGAAGATGATCGAGGCAAAATGCATTGTGGTGGGCGGGCACTCCGTTCGCGATGCCGAAATGAAATTTGGCTATGCGGTCACGGGTGTCATCGATCCCGAACGCGTTTATACAAACGCCGGAGCCATCCCAGGGGATATTCTCATTCTCACCAAGCCCATCGGCACGGGCGTTATCACGACTGCCCTGAAGCAAGGAAAGTCGGAATCAGCCTGGGTGGAACGCGCCATTCGTTCCATGACAACACTTAACAGCACCGCCTCCACCATCGCCATTGCCTGTCCGGGCGTCCATGCAATCACCGACATCACCGGCTTTGGACTCATGGGTCACGGCCGCGAGATGGCATTTGGCAGTGGCGTCACATTGGAAATCGAAACCGATAAGGTACCTCTGATCGAGGGCGCTCTCGAGGCGGTGGGCGTCGGCGCGATTCCCGGGCGGTCTGCTCGCCAACCGCGACTTTGCTGAATGTGTGGTCGCGGATTCTCCTGGGAGCCGCATCCCGGATGACCTTCGCGCTTTGCTCTATGATCCGCAGACATCGGGCGGACTTCTGATATCTGTTGCCGCCGAACGATGCGCCGACATTGCTCGCGGAGCTTCTTAAATGCCGGCCTTCCTGCCGCTTCCATCGGGCGTGTCCCGGGCGCTTTTACCCCTGGCGCTGGCGCCCCGGCGATCCTTCTGCGATGATGGGCTACTGAATCTGAGAAATCCGCGATGGCAATTCACGATCTGCAACACGAGGACGAAACGCTTCAACAGCTCTTTCGGGAGCTGCCGTCAGTCAATGAAGTGTTGTTGATTCCCGCGTGCCGCTCCCTGCTCGATGCGCATCCACGCGGGTCGCCGTGCTGCGTGCGGCCCGCGAGGCTCTGCGGCGAGTGCGCTCAGAGATTTCCTCCGGGCTGCATTCAGAATCGAGCCTGAAGCAAAGCATCGCCCAGCTGCCCGAGGAAATTGCCAATCGCCTCGACAGCTGGTGCCCGTTACTCACTTCGCCCAGTCATCAATGCAACCGGCGTAATTCTCCACACCAACCTCGGCCGCGCTCCACTGAGCGGCGGAGCTCTTCGTCACGTGGTTGAAGTAGCGCAGGATTATTGCAACCTTGAATTCGACCTCGAAAACGGGCTTGCGGAGCCGCAGGGACTCCCACGTTGAGTCCCTTGTGTTGCGCGCCTTGGGCGCAGCCAGCGCGCCTGCCGCAGATTCGGATCGGCATGGCGTCATCATCGTCAACAATTGCGCCGCAGCCACGATGCTGGCGCTGAATTCGCTTGCCGAAAAGTCTGAAGTCATCGTCTCCCGCGGTGAACTTGTCGAGATCGGCGGAGGATTCCGCATCCCTGAAATCCTTGAGAAATCCGGCGCAATTCTGAAGGAGGTCGGTACGACCAACCGCACCCGGCTCGCCGACTATGAAAGCGCGCTCGGTCCCGGCACAGGTCTCCTGCTTCGCGTGCATCAGTCGAACTTCAGCATCGAAGGGTTCACCGAACGCCCATCGTTGCGGGAACTGGTCGAGCTTTCAAAGCGTGCAGGCATACCCCTGTTTGAAGATCAGGGCACGGGTCTTCTATCCTCGCTTGAGCGCTTTGGGATCAGTGGAGAACCCAGCTTGCTTCAGTCCTTTGAGAGCGGCGTGGACCTCATTGCCGCCAGCGGAGACAAACTGCTGGGCGGCCCCCAATGCGGCATCCTCGTTGGCAGAAAGGATCTGATTGACCGCATCCGAAAGAACCCACTTCTCCGGGCGTTGCGGGTTGACAAGCTCACCTATGCCGCGCTTGAGGGCACGTTGCTGGAGCATCTTTCTGAGGAAACGAGTTCCATTCCCGTTGAACGCATGCTCAGTGTTCCGCCTGAGGATCTGATGCGCCGATGCCGCGAAGTCGCCGGGCGGATATCAATTCCTCCCATCTGGTTTTCGACGTCGTTCCAGTCGCCAGTCTCGTCGGAGGAGGCACCGCACCCAAGGCTACTCTGCAAAGCTGCGCGATCTCTCTGCGGCACACTCCTTCGCCTGTAGCGGAACTGCTCGCAAGTCTTCGTAAGCTCGAACCACCCATCATCGGCCGCATTTCAGACGACACGGTTCTGCTGGATCTGCGCACCGTACCTCCCGAATTCGACGATGAGCTAGCTTCCCTTTTGACGAGCCTGTAGATCGAGCAATCGCAACGCGCGTTTCTCATGGATCGCCTTGAATGACCAACACGCCCAGTTCCATCGTTATCGGGACCGCTGGTCACATCGACCATGGCAAGACGACGCTGGTTCGCGCCCTCACCGGCATTGATACGGATCGCCTTCCCGAAGAGAAACGCCGCGGTATCACGATCGACCTCGGTTTCGCTTCCTTTGAACTCCCGACGCCGAATGGATCTCCGCTCCGCATCAGCTTTGTTGACGTTCCCGGCCACAGCCTTTTCATCCGTAACATGCTCGCCGGAGCTGGCTGTGTTCCGGCAGTCATGCTTGTTGTCGCGGCCGACGAGGGCATCATGCCGCAGACAGTGGAGCATCTCGCCATCTGCGATCTGCTCGGCATCTCGCAAGGGCTGACCGTCATTACCAAAGCCGACACTGTCAGCGCTTCCCAGTTGCAGGAGGTCACGAACTCCATCGAGAGGTTTCTGCAGGGAACGTTTCTCTCCAAAGACCATGCGCCTGTCGTATCAGCCAGTGCAGCAACCGGCGCAGGCCTTGAAGCTGTGCGAGCAGAGCTACTGAAGCTCGCTATGCGTACTCACCTCGAGACCTCGGATGCTTTAATCCGAATGCCGCTCGACCGTTCCTTTGTCATGAAGGGGTTCGGCACGGTAGTTACCGGAACCCTCATATCCGGAACAATCCGCGATGGCCAGACGCTGCACCTGCAGCCCGATGACCGCGCGGTCCGTGTGCGCGGCCTTCAATCACACGGCAAGCCCGTCCCATCCGCGCAACCTGGCTCGCGGGTTGCCGTGAATCTCTCCGGAATCGATGCAACTCAGGTCCGTCGCGGCCAGACTCTGGTATCACCCCGGACGCTTTCCTCTGTGGATACTCTCGACGTTGAAGTCCGCCTTCTCCAGACCGCGCCTGCGCTAAAGCATCGAGCAAGCATTCACTTCCACGCATTCACCTCCGAGACCATGGCATCTGCGTCTCTCTACGGTTACGAAGCAATTCAACCAGGAACCTTGCGTCTTATGCGCCTCAAGCTTGCCGAGCCAATCGTGCTGGTCCCCGGTGACCGGTTTGTCCTGCGGCAGCCTTCGCCGGCCGGGACCATTGGCGGCGGCCGTGTCCTCGATGCCCATCCGCTACCTCGGCAGCGAAAGTCTGCCACGCAAGGCTGGCTCGAACAATTGCGCAGAGCCTCTCCAGCCGCGCAGCTTTCACTCCGCATATCCCGCCGCAACGCCAGCGGAATCACTTTTGACGCGCTCTCTGCCGAAACCGGCTTGACCCTCGATGTAATTCGACTTCGGATCGGCCCAGCCATTGAATCCGGAGACATCCATCTCATCTCGAGCAATCTGCTTCTGAGCCGCGAAGCTTTCCTCACAGCCGCAAGCGAAATCACTACCCGCCTTGAAACTGGCGAGCGAGTGAAGTCATCCGAGCTACGCGGCCAGGCGGCCCTCAGTCATCCCGTCTTTGACTTCGTGCTCAACTCCCTCGTCAGTCAGAAGAAGGTTCAACTCCATGACGAGACAGTCTCCATTTACGACGCTGGTAGCTCCGACTTCGAATCCGGAAAGCGACCGACTGGCGGCAATCGCCCAGGCGTACGAGGAATCCGGACTCGCTGCTCCCTCCGTCCTGGAACTTGCCCAGAGATTCGGCATAAAAGAGACCGACATGCGCCGCCTCATAACAGCCCTGCAACGAGACAAGACCATCGTTCGCATGGGCAGCGACGACTTGTTCATCCATGCTGCCGCGCTGGGCCGACTCGCCGCGCAGCTTGCCGCGCTTCGCGGTAGCCTGATAGATGTTGCACGTTTTAAGCAACTGACCGGCCTCTCCCGCAAATATGCGATTCCCCTCCTCGAGTACCTTGACCGCCAGCGCATTACCCTGAAGCAGAACGACCAGCGCCTTATTCTCTAGATTCCCGATACACCTTGAGGTGGATGTGTTCAGCCCAGCCGTCGTGCTATATTGCGGAATACTTCGCAGGAAAAGTGCGTGACAAACCCCGATAACGAAACCAAAATCAAGCTCATAGAAGATCGAGACGCCACTGGCGAAGTGGCCGCGGTCTACGACGAATGGCGTGCCAAGTCTGGCCGACAAAAAGTACCCGGCATTTTGAAGTGCTTCAGCCACCGCCCCGACTTCCTGCGCGATGTGATCAGATTCAGCGACACGGTTCATTTTTCCCACGGTCATCTGGACCGAAGAACGAAGGAAGCGATTGCGAGCTGGGTTTCGTGGCTCAATCGATGTCCGTATTGACTGGACTCGCATGCATACTTCCTGCGTGTTCAGGGAGCAGAAGAGAATATGGTGCAGGCGATAGCCAACGGCAAACTGGAAGAAGCCGGCTTGAGTCCCGCAGAGCGTGCCTTGCTTGACTACGTCACCAAGGTGACGGAAGCGGCGTATCGCACCACCAACGAGGACGTGCAGCGCCTGCGGGATCATGGCTGGACAGAGCCGCAGATCGCTGAAGCTGTATATATCACCGCGATGTTCGCCTTCTTCAATCGGGTTGCGGATGCCTTCGGAATAGCCCCACAGGGCTATCTCGAGATGAATGAGATGACGAAGTAGGAGAAACATGGACGCCACAAAGAAGAAACGCCTACGGAATTGGGTTGTCAGTATCGCAGCCCTCTGCTTTGCCGCCTGGCTCGGCCTCGTTGGATATGTAAATTGGGCCATGCACCAGCCACCCGAGGTCTTTGGCCATGTGATGGCAAAGATGCCCATGCCTGCCTACTTTGTGCTTCCTTTCGAGACTCTTTGGATGCGGGCTCGCCACGGGCAGTTGAACGTCGGTGACGCCGCGCCTGGCCTGGTCGTGAAGAAGCTTGAAGATCACAGTCCAACCGATCTGGCTTCACTTTGGGTTGACCGTCCAGTTGTTCTCGTTTTTGGTAGCTACACTTGACCGCCTTTTCGGCGGGAGGTTCCCGCCCTGAACAAGCTCGCTGAGCAATACCGCGGCCAGATAGACTTCTACGCTGTCTACATTCTTGAAGCCCATCCCACTGATGTGTGGCAGATGCAGTCCAATGTGCGCGATAACGTCCTCTTCAGCAGCCCGAAGGATGAGGTTGAGCGCGCCTACGTTGCCGGCGCATGCGTGCGCAAGCTAGGCATCAAGTTTCCCGCGCTCGTAGATGGCTTCGACAATCGAGTCGAATCTGCTTACACCGGCTGGCCCGACCGGCTCTATCTGATCGGCAAAGGAGGCCGCGTTCTTTACAAGAGCAAGCCGGGCCCCTTTGGCTTTCACCCGGACGATCTGGCACAGGCCATCAAGACATCGCTCCCAGCTAACTGAACATCGCTGTACGCCAAGCTGGCGGTTAACCGACCGGAAATCTTTATCGGTTGGAATACGAAATGCAGAAACAAACAGAAATATGCTGCGCGGACTCAATGGATGAGTCCGCGCAGCATTGCTTAAGACTAGGTAGATCTAGCCTAGCGGAGGCTGCCTGTCGTGGCGTTGATAGATGTGCCAATGATTTTGCCAGAGACTACCAGCTCGACCCTGCGATTCTGCTGGCGGCCTGTTGGATTATCGTTCGTGGATACTGGCTGGGTGTTGCCATAGCCTTGAGCTGTGACCGAATTGGAATTGACACCGGATTCCACGAGATAATCGCGCACCGAACTGGCGCGGTGTTCTGACAGCGCCTGATTCATATCGTCGTTGCCAACGTTATCGGTGTAACCGCCAACCTGGACGTTGATTCCCGGGTAGGCAATCAGGATGCCGGCAACCTTGGCGAGCTTCTCGCGGGCTCCCGGCTTCAAGGTGTATTGGCCGGTATCGAATAGGACGTCGGACATGTTGACGATAAGACCGCGCGCGCTGTCGCGAGTCTGGAGGACGAGGTTCAATTGCGCGGAGAGGCGGGCACGCATCTCCGCTTTGTCGCTGTCGGCTTGCTGCGCATGGAGATTGGCCTTGGCGACATCCTCTTGCGCTTCAGATACTGCATGGGCTGAAGACGCCTGGCTTGCGGCCATATCGATCTTGGTTTGGGCGGATTCGGACTGGGCGCGTTCAGAGCGGCGGGTTGCGTCGTCGGTTTGCGCTTGCGAATTTGCCAGCGCATCGGCGGAGTTCTGGCGCTCCTCGTGGTTGCGAGCCTCGTCCATCTTCTTGACGGCGATTGCCCGCGCGTCTTCGGCGGTTTGAACCACTTCACGTGAAACGGCAATCAGCTGCTTTGTCTGATGATGGCGATCGATCGCGTACTGATCGGCGTTGTCCATCAGCTTGAGGGCATGGCCGTAGCTCTCGTCAGCGTACTGTTCGGCTCCCTCTGATTTGGCGATGCGCATCGCGTTGCGCGCTTCATAGAACTCGAGAGGCAAGCCGGCATTCAAGACAATCGGATCGAATTTGTATCCGGTGGGAAGGTAGCCGCCGCGTTCCATCAGTTCAAACTTTGCGTGAACTTCTTCTGCTGTTCCGCGAGTGTCGGGGCGAACGACGTTTTCGAGCACCACCACATTGCTGGGCTGCTGGACAGCGTAATACGGCTCCGCAGTGACGATGAGTGCAAATGCCTGGAGGCTTGTGGTCACGTTGAGTTTGCTGCGGCCGTTGCCGCCAATGAGAACCTCGCCGAGATTGACGGGGCGCCCCTCAGGCGAGATTGCCCACAGAACATAGGTCAAATACTCGCTGCCAAAGCTGGTCGGCTTGTCGAGATTGGCAAATTCCGCTTCAATCGCGATGGATCCGCGTTTGCTACTTACTTTGGCTTCACCTCTGGCCGAGGACATCAGGTCAGTGCCGGCAAAATCAAGCTTCGTGCTTCCGCCGCGGTGCTGGTAATTGACTGCCTCAACCGTGCGGCTGACCATCTTGACCCGAAATTCGGTGCGGTCTTCATGGCGATCAGATGCCTGAGTTTGAGAATTGACCTGAGCCGGCCCAGCCACGCTAATCACCCCGGTTAGTGCTAACAACAATGCGATTTTCACTAATCTTCCTTGGGCAGTTGCCTGCCGTGTTTCTGTTTTGTTGCGAGAGAGAACAGTGCACCTGCCCGGGGCAGAGTGCCATCTGTTATGGGCTCCCGACGCGATAGTGCGAAAGTGACTGCCAAAGCCCGAAAGATTTCAGAAGCCAGACAGCGACCGCAATCACCACGACTGCGTTGAGGATCCCTTTGATGGTGTGTTGCATCGGAACGAAGCGGTTCACCAACCAAAGAAGAAAGCCCACCATGACGAGAATTCCTACAAGTTGAAGGAGGGGCACTATTGATCACCTATCGAGTTTTCAACTCTCTCATGAGCAGGGACCGCAGTCTGTTCTGTTCTATACACCACATCTCGTTCAGCCCCGCACATTGGCGAACAATTTCCAGGCGAAATTCTGCGAGATCGGAGAATACCCCGTCTGCAAAATGACGAAGCGCGGCTTCAGCCGCGCTTCGTCATTCGCCTTCCGGTTTACCGCCAGTGTCCTTCCTCTAACTCCCAATGGTCTCCATGGTGGACCCACCTGTGCGCAACCCAAACCGCATGTTCACGGGGTGGACGGTCCCAGCGGCCAGATGTCCAGACATAGTGGTCGCCTTCGTAGCGGTGGTACCCGGAGATCCACACATAGCCGTGTCCAGGAGGCGGACCCCTATGCTCGTGAACCGGAGCCGGCGGCCCGATGCGGACCACAACCTGCGCGAACGAAGCCGCAGGCAACATTGTGAGAGCTAGCAATACTGCCAGTGCAACCTTCTTCATGATGAGAAACCCTCCAAAGGGCTTGATTGTCCGGAATACTTCATCCGTTCCGGTTTGCTGAAAATATCGGCGGGTAATGCGGCGATCTCCATCTACGGTCTTAAGTTCATCCATCATGCCACCGCTTTTTTATCCACAGTCGTTGATACTTGCACCAGTTCTTCAAATAGAGAACGGTAGTGGATCATCGCCGTTCTGAGATCTTCCGTATTTGCCTGGTCTTTCCGAAGCCGCAACGCAATCTCATGCGCAGACCGGTAGTTCTCCACCACTCTGGGATGATCAACGGAGATGTCGGCCGCACTTTGATCGAAAGCGGTTACGGGGTAGCCGCGGGCTTCCATGACGGAGGACACCAAGTCGTCAGCTTCTGTCACTGCTCCCTTTGGAGAATCGACAAAGCGAGACTGCACAGACTCCCACTTCTTCGAATAACGTTCGCGTTCCGTCGTATCAAGATCGCGGATCTTGAGCTTTTCAACCCGCTTCTCGCGATCCTCCAATTTTGACTCAGCTTTTCTTTCTGACCCATGTGTCAAAACCGCTCTGTCATACTCCGAGCCGAACTTTTGGCGCAGGCTCGCAGTGGTACGCCTGCGGTTTCGCACGTAAAGCCAAACCAGCACAGCCGCGATCACAATCAACACCGCAGCTAGAACAATCACTTTCGAATCGAGCAGATCCAAACTCATTGGTACCTCCACAGGGATTGGCTTATTACGGGATTCTCGCCGCAGTCATAACATTGCGAATGACCATAATCAACCGTCAAGCAATGTAAAGCTGGTCAAAATTGACCTTTGCTTGAATCCAAACCTGCACCACCCATGACAAGAACGGATGAATGGACATTGTCTCCACGAACCGAAAGAGAAGTCATTATTCACATGGTGAGCAATCCAATACAGCGTAGCCGAGGCGAATAAGGAAAGATGAAGGTCGGCTCCTCGGGGGAGGAATTGCCCATTTCCCTACTCGGGCTTGGTGCCGTTCAAAGGAAGAATATGAAGAAGACGAAGTTACTCGCAATCTTGCTGACCCTGTTTGCAATTGGGACGATGGTTGGCTGCTCCAGGTTCTCAACCAAGTCACCGGATGTTGCGGACAGCATTCGCAAATCGCTCGATCAAGCAGGGCTCAAGGACGTCTCCGTCAGTCAAGATCGTGACAAAGGTATCGTGACTCTCGGCGGACAAGTCGCCAGTAACGATCAAAAGGCACAAGCTGAGTCCCTGGCAAAGTCCTTCGCGGGTGCTGAGGTTGTCGCGGACCAGGTTGCCGTGATTCCCGCGGGCGCAGAAAAAGAAGCAAAAGCTATGAACTCCGATTTGGACCAGGGCATCGAGAAGAATCTGGACGCCGCGCTGATCCAGAACAAAATGCATCAGGACGTGAAATACAGCGTGAAGAGCGGCGTAGTCATACTGAGCGGAGAAGTGAACTCGCAAGAAAATCGCACGTTCGCCGAAAAGGTGACGACCGGTGTGCCGAATGTGCAGCAAGTTGTGAACAATCTCCAGATCAAGAATCAGAAAGCCACTTCAGGACAGTAGGACCATCTGGAGAGAAAGAGGCAACCAAAATGCTCGTACTCATCGTTGTTCTTGTGTTGGTGTTTGGCATGGGCGGGGGATACTACGGCTACGGACGGTGGGGTACCCGCGGTGGCGCAGGCATAGGGATTGGTGCTGTGCTCGTGATTTTGCTGGTGTGCTTTATGTTGGGGCTCTTCAGCTAAAACGATTGGCGACAAACAATTGTTCCCCGCCGCAGTGGAGGGTGGGGGATCTGCGCGCAATGAGCCGGGTGAGTCTGCGACCGGCCGCCACCAGTGTCCCAAGGACCGATGGCGCGGTCCTCTTCCCACATTCTGTGTTCCCCGGATCTTGACAACGGACAGCCCGGGCGGCTCCGTCTCTAGATTTGCGAAGCAGCGAGCGGGCTTAGCAGCAGGTTGGTGATATTGCTGACAATCGCCTCGAACGCGAAACGCGGATCTGACGAGAGTTTCTTCCACGCCGGATCGTTGCGGAAAACGTTCCATTTGGCATCGAGATCGGCAGAGTCGGCGAAGCTGAGCATATAAGTGAGGCTGGGCATGCGCGGTCCGATGAGAGTGTCGCCAAAGAACACGGGCTGGAACCCGGCATTTTTGAATATCTCAAACTCGCCGGAGTGGAACATCTGCACCTTGAGGATGTGGTCGCGGTAGCTGGGGCTTTCGTAGGTGCGGAGTTGCAAGATACGCTTCGCTTTCGCCGGCGGCGTGATGCGCGGCCAACCTTCGAAAGCGAACAGCAGCGAAGAATCGATGCGCAGAAACGCGGGCGACGCGGCCGGTGCGCTCCAGAAAGGCTCGGCGGCTTTCACGTAGGTCTCGTTCTGGTTCAGTTCAAGTTCGAGAGCTCCGGCCATTGCCGGGGCTTGGATAGGAATGAGGACGTAAAACGTAGGCGTCTCCGGACCGATATCGAGACGAAAAGCGCCGATTGGCCCTCCCTTGTTATCCAGGGCTGGAATCAGGGCCTCGCTGATGTATTTCTCGGTCATCGCCACCTGCGGGCCGGATTGCAACGAATACCGGCGGAGTTGGTAGAACTCGCGCGGGCGGACGGTTGAGGTCTGCGCATCGGTTGAAGACACAACGGTGAGCGCTGAAGTGGCGAGAGAGGCTGCAAGAAACTGGCGGCGATGCATGGCATTCTCCAGTACAGGCTGTTGGCTCAGAATTGAATTACTCTTCGCCGATATCTTCGTTCCAGATTTCAGGGAGCTCAGCGATGAAGCCTTCCAGCAGTTCGCGGCACTCGCGGCTGTCGAGATCGATAACCTCCACGCCATTCTCGCGCAGCCAGTCGAGGCCTCCGGCGAAGGTCTGGCTTTCGCCGACTACCAGCGTGCCAATGTGGAACTGACGCACAAGCCCGCTGCAGTACCAGCATGGAGCTAGAGTGGTAACCATAATGAGGTTGCGATAGCTCCGCTGGCGGCCGGCCCGTCGAAAGGCATCGGTTTCGCCATGAATACTGGGATCGCCTTGCTGGACGCGCCGATTGTGGCCACTGCTGACAAGTTCGCCGGATTTGGTAAAGAGCGCGGCGCCGATGGGAATGCCGCCTTCCAGCCGTCCAAAGCGCGCCTCTTCAAGCGCCACAGCGAGCATCTGTTCGTAGGTCTTCGTGTCTGTCGGCATGTTCGTTGACGATCATACGGGATCAGGCGCTGCACCAGCGGTGAGCGATCTCTCGATCAGCGGAAGCATTCGCGCTCCGGGACAGATCGGCCCAGGCGCGGCCTTTTGAGAGCGCCCAACCTCGCCGACTTCCTTAAGAATTGTTAAGTCCAAAACCGGTGCGTATTGCGGCCTCTTTTCCTATCTGCTTGAAACCGCGGATATTGGCAAAACGGTTGGCACTCTCGCCGTTTGCACGGCATGTAAACGGGTTGGATTGAGGACGGTACCTCTATTGACTTCGAGCGCTCACAAAGATGTAGGTTGGAGTTGTGAGAGATGCTGGTTACACGATCCGAAGTATGGCAGAGAAGTGCGGAATGACCGCGCACACTCTGCGCTACTATGAGCGCGTCGGCCTGATCCAACCGGTCGGACGCGCGCGCAACGGTCATCGCCGTTACTCTGAAGCAGACGAGGCATGGCTCAACTTCCTGCACTGTATGCGAGCTACCAATATGTCCATTCGCGAGATGCAGCGTTACGCCGAACTCCGCGAAAAGGGGGACGCCACTTCACTGGAACGGCGCAAACTCCTTCAGGACCACCAGGCTGCAATCGCGGAGCAGATCGTCGCACTCGAGCGAGCGCACGCCCTGCTGACCCACAAGATCGCGAACTACAAGATGATCGAAGAGCGGACTCGCGTCGACACCCCCCAGCCTGCTGAACCGGAGACGGAACGCGAACTGGCCACGGCAAGCTAGTTTTGGGCGTCGCTTCTGGCGCTGTCAGAGCGAGGTCCAACATCCGTGCAGAAAATCTGCATCGAAAGGATTTGTGGAGTTCCGATCCCCGGAGAGTCAAGCAGGCGCTTGCTTGATTTGCAGTACTCAAAAACCCGATTCCCACATCTAAGGGGAGTTGGATAGGATAGCGGCACGGCGTTTCCCCGACTGGTCGGCTCTCCCGCTTGTATCGCGCCGTTAGCTCTTCAAAACTCGAACGGAGTTCTGTCTCAAGGAGGTTGAGCTGTGGCAGACACGATTGACACACGCATGAAGCATCTGCGCTCCCGCACCCCTCAAAATGCAAGCAAGGATCTCGCGCCGGATCAGCAATCGGTTGACCTGGAGCCTTTGGCGCCGGAACCCGGAGGAGCCAAACGCGGGTTCAGCCGGCGCACCTTCCTGTCGGGGCTGGGAGCGACAAGCTTGCTGGCAGGCGCTGCTCCGCTGGCGGCGGCTGCTCCCATAATTGAGCCTGCGATCCAGGATCAGGCGGAATCCGCCGGCACGGGCACCGTCACCCTGCGCATCAATGGCAAGGACTACGCCCTGCGCAATCTCGATGCCCGCGCGACGCTGCTCGACACCCTGCGCGAGCGCATCCACCTCACCGGAACAAAGAAAGGCTGCGACCACGGCCAATGCGGCGCCTGCACGGTTCATGTCAACGGTCGCCGCGTGAATAGTTGTCTCTCGTTCGCGGTGATGCACGAGGGCGACGAGATCACAACGATCGAAGGCGTGGGCCAGCCCGGCAATCTACACGCCATGCAGGCTGCGTTCGTGGAGCACGATGGCTACCAGTGCGGCTACTGCACCAGCGGCCAAATCATGAGCGCCGTTGCGCTACTAAAGGAACCGATCGGGCCGACGGACGACGAAGTCAAGCAAGCCATGTCGGGCAATATCTGCCGCTGCGGTGCCTACACCAACATCCTGGCTGCCGTGAAGCAAGTGCGCTCGCGCGCCTGATGGGCATTCGCCTGACGGGCTTACGCCTGACGAAGAGGAGAGATCATGGAGACCTTTAGCTACGTTAAAGCTCCCAGTATCGACAAGGCCCTGGCCAGCGCGCAGCAGGCAAAGTTCATTGCCGGCGGCACCACGCTTGTCGACCTGATGAAGCTGAACGTCGAGACACCGAAAACGCTAGTCGATATCAATCTGCTACCGCTGGACAAGATTGAAAAGCTGCCCGACGGTGGTCTGCGCATTGGCGCGCTGGTGCGAAATTCCGATCTCGCGTGGAATGCAGATGTGCAGAAGTCGTATGCCGTACTGTCCGAGGCGCTTCTCTCCGGAGCGTCACCTCAACTCCGCAACATGGCAACGACGGGCGGCAACCTGCTGCAACGCACGCGCTGCATGTACTTCCGGGAGCCCAGTGCGGGAACACCGGGAGGGTATGGATGTAACAAACGAACGCCGGGCTCGGGTTGCGCGGCGATGGAAGGCTTCAATCGCATGCACGCCGTTCTGGGTACAAGCGAGCACTGTATCGCGACTCATCCCTCGGACATGTGCGTGGCCATGGCAGCCCTCGAAGCGGTGATCCACGTCGAAGGACCAAAGGGCAAGCGAACCATCGCGTTCGCCGACTTCCATAGGCTGCCCGGCGACACGCCGCAAATCGAGAACGCGCTCGAACCCGGTGAGCTGGTGACGTATGTCGACCTGCCCAAGCCTATCGAAGGCGCGAAGTCAACCTACCTCAAGCTTCGCGATCGCGCGAGCTATGAGTTTGCTCTGGCGTCGGCTGCGATTGTTGTGCGCGTCGACGGCGGCCACATCCGCTATATCCGCGTTGCGATGGGGGGCGTCGGCACCAAGCCGTGGCGCTCGCATGAAGCCGAAGCAGCATTGATGGGCAAGCCAGCAAACGCGGCCACTTTCAAGGCCGCGGCCGAAGCTGCCCTCGCCAAGGCAAAACCGCAGAAGGACAACGCCTTCAAAGTGGAACTGGCAAAGCGCTGCCTGGTGCGCTCGCTCAAAACCGCAACTGCCTAGTTGCATAAGGAGATGTCGCATGGCGACGGACACACTTCCCCACGCAAGCATCATCGGCGCGGCAGTTCCTCGCATTGACGGCCCCTTGAAGACCAGTGGGACTGCGCGTTACGCCGTAGATCACAATTTTCCAGGTTTGGTGCACGCTGTTGCGGTACAGGCCACCATCGGCAAAGGCAACATCCGCAGCCTCGACGCATCTGCCGCCGAGAAGATGCCGGGAGTGCTTCAGGTCTTTCATCACGGCAATATGCAGGGTGTTTACCGCCAGATTCCACACGTAGAAGACGGCACCGCGAGTGAAACTCGTCCTCCATTCGATGACGACAAGATCTATTACTGGGGGCAATTCGTAGCCATGGTCGTCGCGGAGACGTTAGAGCAGGCAAGGGCCGGCGCCGAGGCTGTGCGCGTGGAATATGATGCCGAGGTCCCGACGTTCGCACCAATCTCGGAGACGGCTTCACCGGCCAACGCCAGAGCAGCTGGAAGCGTGGCGATCCCGACCAGGCTCTTTCGACTGCGCCAGTGGTTGTCGACCAGACCTATTCAACACCGGTTGAAACTCACAATCCCATGGAGATGCACGGTACCGTTGCGGTGTGGGAGGGCGATAACGTTACGCTTTACGAGTGCTCGCAGGGCGTCGTCAATCATCGCTCCGTGATGTCTGAGGTGCTCGGCGTTCCCATCGAAAATGTGCGGGTGATCTCGCGGTTCATCGGCTCTGGATTTGGCGGAAAACTCTTCCCCTGGCCGCAATCCACCCTGGCAGCAGCGGCAGCGCGACAACTCAAGCGCCCGGTAAAGCTCTCGGTCGACCGCCGCATGATGTTTTCGAATGTCGGTCATCGGCCGCGCACGGAGCAGCGCATTCGACTCGGTGCAACAAAGGATGGAAAGCTCACCGCCATCCGTCACGACTTCTTCACGCAGACCTCGCAGCTCGACGACTTCATTGAGCACTGTGGCGAGCAAACGCCGTTCCTCTACAGTTGTCCGAATCTCGAGGTCACAACGGGAATGGTGCGGCGCAACGTTGGTGCGCCGGCGCCCATGCGCGGTCCCGGCGCGGTCCCCGGACTTTTCGCTCTTGAATCGGCAATGGACGAACTTGCGATCAAGCTCAACATCGATCCGCTCGATCTCCGCCTGAAGAATGATGCCGACCGCGATGAGGGCAAGAACCTTCCCTTCTCGTCGCGTCACTTGAAGGAGTGCTACACCACTGGCGCGGAAAAAATTGGCTGGAAACAGCGCACACCGCAAGTCGGCTCAATGCGTCGCAATGGCAAGATCATCGGGATGGGGCTGGCCGGCGCTTCGTGGTCTGCCGCACGCATTCCCTGCAGCGCCAGCGTTGAGCTTTGCCCAAACGGCCGCGTATGTGTCCGATGTGCCACGCAGGACATCGGCACTGGAACCTACACCATCTTCGCCCAGGTCATCCACGCCAGCACCGGCGTGCCGCTCGATCGCATCGATGTCTTCCTCGGCGACACATCGTTACCCAGCGGCCCCACATCCGGCGGATCCATGGCCACCAGCGCTGTGTTGCCCGCCACCACATACGCAGTGAATGACGCTGTCAATCGTCTGCTGCATATCGCTACACTAACGCCGAAATCGCCGTTCCACGGGATGAAGCCTGAGACGCTCGCAGTCACCAATGGAATGATCCTTTCGAAAGAACAGCCCCAGGTGGTTGGTGCAGCCTATGTCCCAGCACGCAGTTACGGCGAATGGCGTTCCGTTTGAAGAAATTCTCAAACTGGCCAACGTTGGCAGCCTCACCGCCAACGGCAAAACAAATCCCTCCTTTGATGATCCCAAAGCCAAGCAATATTCGCTGCACTCCTATGGCGCGCACTTTGCCGAGGTGGAGTGGGAGCCGGAAATCGCGCGGCTGCGTGTGAGTCGCATCTTTTCCATTTTCGATTGCGGCCGCATTATTAACAAGGGCGCGGGAACAAATCAGATTCTGGGCGCGGCGGTGATGGGCGTGGGCATGGCGCTATTTGAAGAAACGCGTCTACGATCCGCATCGGGCCAGCCGATCAACGACAACTTTGCAGACTACATTGTTCCCACTTGCGCCGATCTGCCGGATCTTGACGTCACGTTTCTCGATTACCCCGATCTCATCGTGAACGAATATGGAGCAAGCGGCATCGGCGAAATCGGCATGGCGGGAGTAGCACCAGCAATTGCGTCGGCTGTTTACCACGCAACGGGCGTTCGGGTGCGTGAGTTGCCGATTCGCATTGAGGATCTGCTGAAATCGAATCTTCACGAGGCATGACTTTGCGGAGATTTGAACCGAACGGCTATAGCACGAGAGGGAGGCAAGCATGAGTACGACTCCAGCATGGATTATTGGGAGGCCGACACCGCGAATTGATGGGCCGCTTAAGACCACAGGCACGGCGAAGTACGCAACCGACTTTCATTTCGAGGGCATGGCCCATGCCGTCCCGGTTGTGGCCTCCATTGCCAGTGGACGCATTCGCACGCTCGATACTCCATCGGCAGAGAAGATGGCGGGTGTTCTGCTTGTACTGCATCACGGCAACATTGGCCCGTTGTATCGCACGGTTCCCGGCGACGACAACGCGACGAATAGCGAAGTTCGATCAGCCCTCGAAGATGGCGTTGTTCAGCCACTGGGGGCAATACATCGCGCTGGTTGTAGCCGAAACTCTGGAGCAGGCAACTGCTGCGGCTGCGGCGGTGCGCGCCGAGTACGATGCTGAGACGCGCAAATCTGCGCGTCGAGTCTCGACGACTATTCCGGCGAGCGCAAGAAGGGCAGCGAGCGCGGAGACTTCGAGAGCGCATTCAAAGCTGCGCCGGTCAAGGTCGATCAGACCTACATTACACCCATCGAAACGCACAACCCCATCGAGATTGCATGCGTCCGTCGCCGTATGGGAGGGCGATCGACTGACCATGTACGAGACCTCGCAAGGTGTGGTGAATCATCGAGTGGTGATGGCGCAGACGCTCGGCATTCCAGTGGAGAATGTGCGCGTGGTTACGCGCTTTCTGGGATCGGGATTCGGCGGGAAACTTTTTCCCTGGCCGCATTGCGCGATGAATGCGGTTGCGGCGCGCAAACTCGGGCGGCCCGTCAAGCTGAGCGTCACGCGGCGCATGATGTTCTCCAGCGTTGGCTATCGGCCGCGCACTGAGCAGCGTCTTCGCATCGGCGCATCGAAGGACGGCAAGCTGCTGGCGCTCAAGCAGGATTATCTCAATGTCACTTCCCTGCTCGACGACTTCGACGAGGACTGTGGCGAAGCCACGCCTTATCTGTATAGCGTTGCGAATCTTGAAGTCACAAGCGGGATGGTGCGGCGAAATGTTGGAGCGCCTGTACATGCGCGGCCCCGGCGCGGTTCCAGGTCTATATGGAGCTCGAAGCCGCGATGAACGAGCTTGCGGATGAATTGAAGATGGATCCGCTGAAGTTTCGTCTTCTGAACGATGCAAAAAAGGACGAAGACAAAAATCATACCGTTTTCGTCGCGCCACTTCCGCGAGTGCCTTGAGGTCGGCGCGAAGAAGTTTGGCTGGGAGCGTCGCACGCCGGAGATCGGCTCAATGCGTCGCGACGGCAAGATTCTTGGTTGGGGCATGGCCGGCGCAAGTTGGGTGGCGTTCCGTTTCCCCTGCACCGCGATTGTCGAATTTCATGCGAATGGCCGCGTCTCCGTTCGATCGGCACCCAGGATATCGGCACCGGCACGTACACCATGTTCGCTCAGGTAGTGCACGAAAAGACCGGCATCCCGCTTGACCGCATTGATGTGATCCTCGGCGATAGTTCCCTTCCCGATGGACCGATGTCCGGTGGATCCATGGTGACCGGTTCGGTGCTGAATGCGATTGCGTCCGCTTCGACCCAGGCGATGAAGAAGATGACTACCCTTGCGACGAGCACGGAAGGATCTCCACTCCGCGGTGCGAAGGCGGAAGACCTGGTTTTCACCCAGGGACGCATTCTTAAGAAAGATCAGACGGCCGGCGGAGATCCCGAGTTTGCCGACATTCTGCGCCTCGCACGCCTCAATGGATTGAGCGCAGAAGGCAAGACCGCACCCACCTGGGAAGATCCAAAGTCAAAGGACCACTCCCTGCATTCCTACGGCGCGCAGTTTGTTGAGGTGGAGTGGGATCCGGAGATCGCCCGCCTGCGTGTGAGCCGCGTGGTAACGGTGATTGACGCCGGGCGCATCATCAATCCAAAGGCAGCGGCGAACCAGATCGCGGGCGCGGTGGTGATGGGAATCGGCATGGGTATGCTGGAAGAGACACATCTACGACCAGCGAACGGGTCAGCCGATCAATGGCAATCTGGCCGATTACCTTGTCGCAACTTGCGCAGATGCGCCGGAAATCGATGTTGAATTTCTCGACTACCCCGATCCCATCATGGGTGAGTATGGAGCGCGCGGCGTGGGCGAGATCGGCCTGGCGGGCGTCGCTCCGGCCATCACCGCAGCGGTTTATCATGCCACCGGGGTGCGGGTTCGCGAGCTACCGTTGCGCATTGAGCATCTGCTTAAGTCGAAGATTCTCGAGGCTTGAGCGAGAATAGGAGTCCATGACAGATCTCGAAAACATTCTGCCCCTGTGGCACTCGCTGGAAGCTGCCGGGACGGATTATGTTTTGGCCACGGTGGTGGACGTGGAAGGCCCCAGCTATCGCAAGCCCGGCGCACGAATGCTGATTGCTGCCGACGGCCGGCGTGCGGGACTGTAAGCGGCGGATGCCTTGAGGTTGAGGTCGCAAAACGTGCCTGGTGGCTCACCGAGCGCGGTCCGGTGGTGGAGCGTTACTCGACGGCGGAAGACGATGACGAGATGCCCTACGGCTCAGGATGCGGTGGCGTTGTCTACGTTTTGCTGGAGCGGCGATCGACGGCGGGTCCGTTGCTGACTGCGCTTGAGACCGCTTTCCATGCGCGCACGCCGCTGGCGATTGCGACAGTGCTGGAAGGCGACGGCATTGCCACAAGAAGGTTCGCCGGCCCTACCGTACAGGACTTTCCGTTGAATGCGTGCACAGCGCGATCCCTTGAAGCAAGACTCATCAATCTTGCCGCGCAAGCGATGGAACGTCTGCAATCGATCGACCAGCGTGTGGCAGTTGGCGATCGTGATACGCGAGTGTGGGTGGACTATCGCACAGCGCGACCGGGACTGTGGATCTTTGGTGCTGGAGATGATGCGAAGCCACTGCTGCGAATGGCGCGAGAGTTGGGATGGTTTGTAGCGGTGGCGGATGGCCGCAGTCATCTTGCGACGCGGGAACGTTTCCCTGCCGCAGACAAAGTGCTGACATTGTCGATCTCAAATGCGCTTGAAGACGGATCATCGTTTTTTGAGAATGTGAAGGCGACGGATGCCGTGATTCTGCTGACGCACAGCTTTGAGCAGGACTCGCGAATACTTGCCAGCCTGTTGGCACGTGAATTTCCGCCTGTATATCTTGGCGTACTTGGACCGCAGCGGAGAACGCGCGAAGTTCTAGCTGAAGCCGCTAAACTGCTGGCCATACCGGATCCGACGGAACACGCCGAGCAATGGCTGGCGCAGATGCACGCGCCCACCGGTCTCGATCTCGGCGCAGAGACACCCGCCGCCATAGCGCTTTCGATTATTGCGGAGATTCAGCAGATGCTGAACAACGGATCTGCGCTTCCCCTGCGGCAGGTGCGTGCCGTCGGATCAGCAATCAGCCCGGTCGAAAGGTGATTATGCGGCCGCCCGCTCCTTGAGATGGGCTTCGAGAACATCGAGGAACTTCGCTAGCCACGCCGGGTGTGCAGTCCATGCTGGCCCGGTGACCAGCTTGCCGTCTACAGTTGCCTCTGTAAAGTCGAGAGAGACGAAGGTGCCCCCGGCCAGGCCAACTTCAGGCGCACATGCGGGATAGCAATTTACCTTGCGGCCCTTGAGCACGCCTGCTGCGGCCAGGATCTGCGGCCCGTGGCACAGCGCGGCAATCGGCTTGCCTTCCTTGTCGAAGTGACGCACCAATTCCAGCACCTTGGCGTTGAGGCGCAGGTACTCAGGCGCACGGCCACCGGGAATAACAAGGGCGTCATAGCCGGCGGGATTGACCTCGTCGAATGTCGCGTTCAGTGTGAAGTTGTGGCCGCGTTTTTCCGTATAAGTTTGATCGCCCTCGAAATCGTGAATCGCCGTGCGTACCTGCTCACCTTTTTTCTTGCCGGGACACACCGCATCCACCTTGTGGCCAACCATCTGCAGGGCCTGGAACGGAACCATGATCTCGTAGTCCTCTACGAAATCGCCGGCTAAAACCAGTATCTTTGCTGATTTCATTCGAGAATTCTCCGGTTGAAAATTTCCGTCGTGATCCTCCGACGCGAATTAGAGGGGACCTGACCGTGGCTGCGCCGGAAGCAATCAGACACATGTTATCTGATGGGTTTGATGCAGTGAAGATTCAGTTGTGAAATAACGTTGAAGCGCGGCCCAACTCAACTGCGGCCGGCGGTATAACCTAGAAGCTGTTATGCCCGGTTCTACCCCGCAATCACTCGACGTGCTGAACGCCCGCATCATCACGTGCGATCTTTGTCCGCGCCTGCGAGCGCACTGCACCGAGGTAGCGCGCGTGCGGCGTCGCGCCTATGCCGACTGGGAGTATTGGGGGCGCCCGGTGCCTTCGTTCGGCGATCCCGAGGCACGCGTTCTCGCACTCGGACTGGCGCCGGGAGCACATGGTTCGAACCGAACTGGGCGACCGTTTACAGGCGATGGATCGGGAGACTTTCTGTACCCTGTGCTGCATGCGGCGGAATTTGCGTCGCATCCGCAGGCGCGGTCGCGCGATGACGGCATGCAGCTCACCGGACTTTGGATTACATCAGTGGTCGCGCTGCGCTCCACCCGGCAACAAGCCGGCACCCGACGAGTTGCGAAATTGCGCGCCATTTGTCGACCAGGAGATGGCGCTCCTCAAAAACCTTCGCGTTGTAGTTTGTCTCGGCAAGGTCGCATTCGATGGCCTCCTGGCCCACGAGCAGCGCTGCGGTGCATCATTTGTGCGCTCCGCCTACCCCTTTTCGCACGGAGTGGAGTACTCGCTGCCGAGCGGTTTGCACGCGATTGCCAGCTATCATCCGTCGTTGCAGAACACCAACACGGGAAAGCTGACGCGACCGATGTTCCTGCAAGTCTTCAAGCGCGCGAGGCAACTGGCACGTTTGGATTCGCAATGAAGTGTCCCGCTGAGAGGAACGAGGATTTCCGATTTTCCTCGCCGTTTCGATACATTGAGTTGTGCCAGACCGGCTGAGGAGACAAGCCATGCAAAATGTTTTTGGCAGGATTTTGATTTCGGCACTCGCAGTGGGTGCAATGGGGGGCTACGCACAGACGATGAATTCCGACCACTGGTCTACGGCACAGTTACTCGAACGTGCCAAACACCTGCAGGCGTTGGCTGCAAAGGCCGATGGCTCCGCCAGCGAAACGCTCGAGAAATATCCTCACCACTACACCATGCTCGCTTATCGCCAGCACAGCGGTGGCGGCGAGCTGCATCAGAACTTCGCTGACATCTTCTACATTCTCGATGGCCACGCCACCGTTCTGACAGGCGGCAGCCTCGTCGACCAGAAGACGACCGGCCCCGGCGAGATTCGGGGCAAATCCGTCGATGGCGGCTCCCGGCAGGAACTCAGGGCCGGCGACGTCGTGCATATCCCGGCGGGCACGCCGCACCAGATGCTGGTGTCGGACGGCGAATCGATTACTTACTTTGTAGTGAAGGTGGAAGAGAGCCGATAGCAGCGTCGAAGTGAAAGAAGAAGGTCGGCGCGCTAAATTGAAATGGAGCCGTGAAATGGACATCCGGTTGCGGCGTCATCCAAATGCGCAGTTTGCTCAATAGTTGCTTGTGATAGAAGTGTCGGTCAGACCTTGGATTGTAACCGCGAGAATCAGTAACAAGTCTACGTCTCCTTACGTCTCGATTTGAAGGGAGTCCACATCCGCTCTTTCTCGCCGAAGATTGCGCCATCTAGATGGATCAGGTCGCTGCTGAAGTCCCTCGGCCCCGGCATCATAACCGGCGCTGCCGACGATGACCCTTCAGGTATCGCCACATACTCGGTTGCCGGCGCTCAGCTTGGAACCAAACTTCTATGGACTGCGCTTATTACCTGGCCGCTCATGGCTGCGGTTCAAATCATGTGTGCGCGCATCGGTCAAGTGACGGGACAGGGCCTCGCGGGAAACATCAAACAACGATTCCCGAAATGGCTTTTGTTCGCATTTGTCACTGCCCTCCTGATTGCGAATACGATCAACATAGCAGCGGATCTAGCCGGCATGGCTGATGCGGCTGCGATGCTGTCTGGCGTCAATTCCCACTGGTATGTAGTTGCGTTCGCGCTTCTCATTTCATGGGCTACAGTCCGGCTCCAGTACCACCAGATTGCGAACGTGCTCAAGTGGCTGGTTCTTGTGCTTTTCGCTTACCCGATTACGGCATTTGTGGTGGGAGCCAATTGGGGCCAGGTGCTGCACGATACCCTGGTGCCGTCGATGCCGCACAGCAGAAGCGAATGGGCAACTCTGGTCGCGATCCTTGGCACCACGATCAGCCCGTATCTGTTCTTCTGGCAGGCGAGTGAAGAAGTTGAAGAAGAGAAGTCGGCGGGGCAGAATACCCTTGCTCTTCGCAAAGGAGCTACGTCCCAGAGAACTTGATCTTAGAAAGATCGACGTCGGTGTAGGTGCGTTCTTCTCGAATATGGTCATGTTTTTTATCATCCTCACCACGGCCATCACTCTCAATCGGCACGGCATCACGAATATTGAGACTTCGCGTCAGGCCGCTGAGGCCCTTCGGCCTTTTGCAGGTAATTTCGCCGCGACCCTGTTCACCCTGGGTATTGTGGGGGTCGGGTTTCTAGCCATTCCTACGCTTGGCAGGATCTGCTGCATATGCTTTCGCTGAGACACTGGGTTGGCGACAGGGCCTGAATCGGAAACTGAGACAGGCGCGCTGGTTTTACGGGCTCATCCTGATCTCTACGGCGGCGGGAGTGGGGCTGGACTTTATTGGCATCAACCCTGTAAAGGCACTCTACTGGACAGCTGTCATCAATGGACTGCTGGCTCCCTTCCTTCTTATTGCAATTCTGATTGTCGCCGCAGACAAGAAGCTGATGCAGGGTCAACCGAGTCCGCGCCTGGGATGGATCGTTGTCGCCGTCACCACAATCGCTATGTTCGCTGCCGGAGTAGCAATGTTCGTTGTGTAGTCGCCGATGCATTGCTCTTGAAACGAAATTCCATCAACGATGTGATCTGCGCCGGAATCCGATTCGGGCGGCCAGATCCAACAGGCTTTCGTCATGCTCGCGCGCGGAGGCCAGTTGCATGCCGCTGACTGAGCAGGGAACGGTGACGACGGGAACTCCGGCCAGGCTGAACGGGGTGGTATAGCGCAGAATCCTGCTGCGGGCCTGGGTGTTGTCGGCGCCGATGCTGAGGCACGCTACGGGCGAAGCAGGAAGCAGGAGAAGTTCGTGCTCATGCAGTAGCCCATCGACGTGCGCACGGAATTCGGCATGGCGTTCGCGCAGGATCGCAACCTCGGCATCGGTGATGCGTGCGCCCCACTCCAGCCGTTCGCGAATCGCGGGTTGAATCCGGTCGAAGTGGCCTGCGTGAATGCGCGCGGCTTCCCATGCCTGGATGGGAGCAAAGATCTCAAACGAACTCGCCCACCGGCTCACATCCACCTTTATGCTTTCGAGTCCCAGCGCGTGCAATTCACACTCGACCAGGCGAAGTCCCTCGACAATCTCCGGCTCGCAATCATGCAGGAATTCATCGTGAACGACGGCAAACTTTTTGAACTCGCGTATCGCAGCAGTTGTACCGGGGACGAAAATTTCCGCCAGCAACGGTGCGTCTTCGAGATCGCGGAATAGCCAGCCCATTGTGTCGAACGACTGCGCCAGGTGCGCCGCGCCGCGCCAGTCTCCGCGGCCGATGGAAGCGCGATATCCTGCCAGCCCGCACAGCGCTGCCGGTGCGCGCACGGAGCCCCCGGTATCGGTGCCGATCGCTGCCAGCGCTGAGCCCTCGAGCACGCTGGCCACCGCGCCGCTGGACGAGCCTCCAGTCAACGCGCCGGGATTCCCAGGCTGTACGCAGTCGCCGAACTCGGGATTTTCGCCGGTGATGCCGTAGGCCAGCGGATGCAGATGCGTCTTGCCCGTGATCACCGCGCCGGCCTTGCGCAACTGCTCTACCAGCCACGAATCGTGCAGTGCGATTCCGTTGAGGTCGCGGTAGAACTTCACGCCGCAACTGGTCGGCGCGCCGGCAAGGTCAAAGCAGTCTTTTACCGAAACAGGCACTCCCCAGAGATTGCTGCGGCCATCGCCGAATCGGCCGCCGGAGGTCCGGGTCATTGCAGCGGCGCGTGCAGCCTCTTCCATCGTCCACTCGGCATCGCGCCAGAGGTAGGTGTTCTTGCCGGCATTTTGATTTGCATGCGCAAGAGCTTGTTCGGCCAGCTCTGCGGGTTGGACGCGTCCATTGGCAAGAGCCTCGCGAGCGCTACGAATCGTCGGCAGGCGAGTGTCCATGCATGCATTGTAGGCCGCGGGCCAGACCGCCGTCCTCGTGAACTTCCACACTTCGACGATCTCAAGGCCTGCCTCGTGTACGATTCCAGAAAATAGGGTAGAGAAAGCAGCCAGGAAAGCCACGAAGAGAATCCCCCGGAAAGCAGGTACTCATCATGAAAAAGAGCGGCTCCCATAAAATCGAGTCTGCATCGCGCGAATCCGGCTCAAGAGAGGTTGACGCGAGGATCCAGGAACTGGGCGACTGGCGCGGAGAGATGCTTGCGCGTCTGCGCGCGTTGATCAAGCAAGCCGACCCTGAGGTCGTCGAGAAGTGTAAGTGGAAGAAACCATCGAACCCGTCGGGCGTGCCTGTGTGGTCGCACGACGGGATGATCTGCACCGGTGAGACCCACAAGAGTGTCGTCAAGATGACATTCGCCAGGGGCGCTTTCCTGGATGACCCCACGGGTCTCTTCAATTCCAGCCTTGAGGGGAACTTGAGGCGCGCCATCGACTTCCGCGAAGGCGACAAGGTGAGCGAGAAGGCTTTGAAAGCGCTGATTCGCGCCGCCGTGGATCTGAACACTTCAGAGGACTGAGATGCCGCCTCGTCCTGCCAAACCAAAACAGAAGGCTCCGCACGCGTTTGTTCTGGACGCCCTGATGCCCTTGAACCCCCAGGTGCGTCGCATGTTTTCCGGTTTTGCCGTCTACCTGGGCGATCGCATCGTTTGTATGCTCCGAGAGCATACAAAATCTCCGAAGGACAATGGCGTTTGGCTTGTTCTTTCGGATGGCACGAGCCCTACAGATCCAGGACTTCGCCGCGAATTTCCTTCGATCCGCAGGATTGAGTTGCTGCGAAACAAGATCGGCCACTGGCTCGTTATCCCGAGTGACGGCGCCAGCTTCGAGAGGGAGGCGCTTCATGCGTGCGATCTTCTGCTGCGTCATGACCCTCGCCTGGGCCGCATTCCCAAATCGAGAAGATGAACGACGGCACGCTGCCCTACTGATCGAGGAGACCCTTTCCCTTGAGAATATGCGGCATGAATTTCCGAACCCGCGACTCGCGGGTTTTGGATTGCTTGGGGGCGGAAAAATGATAGATGTAGGCTCGTTGCCGTCCCGGCGTCAACGCTTCAAACGCAGTCCTGAAGTCAGGGAATTCATCCAGCATGATTTGCAATTCTTCGGGAAACTTCAGATCCGAAGTCTTTTTCAATTTCACTTTCAATCCCGATTTTTCCACCTCGATGGCTTCGCGAATATAAGCCTTCAAGACCGATTTCATCTCCGCGATTTCCCGCACAGAGGCGAACTTGAACCAGCGTGTAGACTGCGAATGCTGACCGGGCCTGGTGAGGACACCATGGACATCCTTCAGCAGTACGCCTTTGAAAAAGGCGAGCGCGCAGGATTCCTTTAGTTCACCGAGGACGACAACGTTCTTTCCCCGGAAGGTGTAGCAGGGTTGACTCCACTTGAATTCTTCGGTCAGCTCAGAGTCAAGAAGGATCGCTCTCAGCTTCTTCAACTCTTCCTGCCACTTTTTCGCGTTGGCGATAAAGGCATCAACCTTGGGGTTCTCTTTGCTCGTCGTCATGGTTGCTTTCTTCTCAGGCAATGCCCGTCGCTCTCGTGTCGATTTCGGGGTGCCGCTTTTGTCGCAGGAAAGAGGACGCCGACCGTACGGCTTTCCGGCCGCAGCGCCCACGATGCCACAGTAAAACCAGTGAGGATGAGCGGGGCGATGACGTGAAATCCGTAAGCGCCGTAGCCGCCCACCGCAGCGCAGGACGCGGCCGCGCCCGTCAGGTCAAAGAAGATGCCGGCATACGCCCATTCCTTTAGCCGCGGAAAACGCGGCACAAGAATCGCAATGGCCCCAAGCACCTTCCAGACTCCCAGGATGGCGAAGAAGTACATTGGGTAGCCAAGCACAGGCACGACGCCATGCGGGTTGGCCAGATATTGCGCTATCTGCCCGACACCGCCGCTTCCGATAGGAAGCGCTACGAGTATGGTCATCGTCCAATAGACAATGGATTTTGTTTTCGTGGTCATTGCAATCCTCCAACGACGTGCTCCAGCTTGCCGATGAAATTCTGCCATCCGTATTTCGCACCCTTGTAGTTGGCGCTTTCTTCGACGGGAAGCCGGAATGCTCCATGCGGACATGCGTGCCGCCCGCGGTCGGCGTCAATGTCCAGGTGACAACGCTCTCCAGCCCCATCGAAGCCCAGCCATAAGAGAGCCGTGAATTCGGTTCGACCACCAGGACTTCGCATTCGATGACCCCGTTCCAATTCGGCACGGGCGTGGCGCGGAACTGGAACCTGTGGCCCACGACCGGCTGGAAATCATTCGTCATCAGCCACTCCTCGATCAACGGGCCCTTGCGTCAGCGCGCGCCAGATTTTTTCCGGCGGATGCGGCATCTCCCGTTCAATGACGAGAGTACGTGTCGTGGCGGTATTGGTCATTTGTCCATCCTTTCCAGCAGGTTTTCGAGTTGATCAAATCGTTCGCGCCAGAACGCGCCATAGTGGGTCATCCAGTCCACCAGCGGCGCCAGCGCCTTCGGCTGGGCGCTGTAATGGGTTTCGCGTCCCTCGCGGCGGTGCCGCACCAGCTTTGCCCTCTTCAGCACCGTCAGGTGCTTGGAGACCGCCGGTTGTGAAACCCCAGCACGATACGTCAGGGCATGCACGGTCTGTTCCCCATCGCGAGACAGGTGCTCGAAGATCGCCCGACGAGTCGGGTCGGAGAGGGCCCTGAAAACATTGTCCGCTACGGCTTGCATCGAGAGCGCCCTCACAGTCATGGGTCGCGTCAGCAGTCGATTTACCAGACAATTTACCAATCAGGTGCGTTATCTGAATGAGATTTCCGCACGTATCGTCCAGCACTGCAATGGTCGATCCCGTCGTCTTGGTCGGCTCCTTGGTGAACGTCGACGCCGTGCTGCTTCAGCCTCTCGTATTCCTTTTGGACGTCCCCGACGAAGAAATTAGCGGCGGGTATCCCGTGCCGAAAAATCTCGCTTTGATAGGTCTTCGCAGCCGGGTTATTGCCGTCTTGGGCTCCAGGACCAGCTGCACGCCTTCTGGTTCTTCGGGAGAGACCACCGTGAGCCATCTGTAATTTCCCGCCGAGAAATCCATTTTCTTCACGAAGCCCAAAACGTCGGTGTAGAACTTCAGGGCCTTGTCTTGATCATCCACGAAGACGCTCGTTAGTTTGATTTGCATAGCTCACCCTTCCTTCTCTGCGTTATGCAGTTATTGTTCGTGACTTATTGCGTTGCGAACGGCCAAACGCTCGAACGTCGCCCGGCGGGTCGGATTGGCCAGCGAGCGCCGCCCAAGCTTGCACTCCAGAACCATAACCAATCAGTTATGGGTTGTCAAGAGAGAAGAAATGGAAAAAACAATTACCGCTCTGGGAACAGATATCTCCCTTTTCCGCAATGCGTCGGCTTTCGCCTCGCCGCCCGATGTGCGTTCTGGAAAAAGATCCAGTGCATTTTCTTCATCCAGAGCAATTGACTCGGCGGTTTACCACGTTTCCAGATTGTGTCGAATAGCCCGACTGCCTTAGCCTTCCTCCCATGTTTGCCAGAGGTCCCTGGGGCGTTCTATCGGTTGGCATTATGGTCCTGTGAAGTCGGCTTATCCGAAATGAACTTGCGGCTGGTACCATGCCAGCCATGAACAAACTTGCGCCTTTCCTCTGGTTCAATGACAACGCCGAAGAAGCCGCTGAATTTTACCTGGGCATCTTCCCGCACGCGCGCAAGCTCGATGAGCTGCGCTCCAAAGGCGTCGGTCCATGGCCCGTCGGCAAGATTGCCACGATCACGATCGAGCTTGAGGGGCAGGAGATGGTCTTTCTCAACGGCGGCCCCTCATATCAACTCAACCCCGCCTTCTCACTCTTCGTACGCTGCGACTCTCAGGAAGAGATCGATAGCTATTGGGATAAGTTGATCGAAGGCGGCAAACCCATGGCCTGCGGCTGGCTTACAGACCGCTTCGGCCTATGCTGGCAGATTGTGCCACGCAATATCGGCGAGTTGATCAGTCACCCTAGAGCCATGGAAGCGATGATGGGGATGATCAAGATGGACCTGCACGCGCTGGAAGCTGCCGCACGCGAGAACTGAGAACCTCTCTCGTAATTGCCAGGCAAAAAGGAGGCGATCGCCGAAGCGATCGCCTTGCGTTCAAATGAAATCGAATTAGAAGTCGACGTGCAGGGACATCTGGATCTGGCGCGGGCTGCCGATGGTGTGGGTTACGATGCCCAGGCCGGACGGGAAGCTGTAGAGCGAGTTGCACGCTCCGCGTTCCGGTGCAGCCGCTGGGCAGCACGGGTTCGCCTGCCGTCGGGAATGCGTTGTAGAACGCGTTCTGCGAGACCTCGTTGCCGGGGATGTCGAAGCTGGTGGTGTTGGTGAGGTTGTAGACATCGAAGGTGTACTTGAGGCTGTAGCGTTCGGTCAGCTTGGTCTCCTTCACCAGCGAGGCGTCGGCGCGCTTCTGGAAGGCCTGGCGGAAGATGTTGCGCTGGCCGGTAGTGAATCCGGTTTCGTAGGGATCGGAGGTCGGGGATGGCGCCGTTCAAGTCCGCCCGCCGGAAGCAGAGGAAGCGTGAAGCAGGAGGCTTTCAGCGCTGCGCCCGCTTGCCCGAGCACAGGCGTCCATGCGCCGGAGTGCCCGCTCAGCGCGGACTTCGCGGTGCAGCCGTTGGCCAGCGGCACGATCGGGATTGGTGATGCCGTCGGCGGTGGAGTAGTAGATGCTGCCGACGGCGCCGGAGAAGTCGATGACGCTGTAGGGCTGGCCGCTCTGCAGAACGGTCAATCCCACCAGCGACCATCCGTCGACGAATTTCCCAAGCGAGTGAGTGCTCGTTGGCAATTCCGGGAATCTGGTAGATGTAGTTGAAGCTGATGACGTGGGTGCGGTCGAAGTCGGACGAACCGTAGCCGCTGCGGAGATTCAGCGGATTGTTGCCGTTGTAGAAGAGGCCGAGGCCGCTCTGCTCGTCGAGCGCATGCGACCAGGTGTAGGAGGCGCCCACCTGGAAGCCGTGGCTCATGCGCTTTTCGACGTGGGCCTGCAGCGCGTTGTAGGCATCCACGCCGGCGGCCACGTAGGAGATGGACTCGGCCGCGTAGCCGATGTAGGGAACGCGCAGGTCGACGTTGCCGCCTTCGTAGTTTGCCTGGTAGCCGGTGCCATCGGGCAGACGTGGCGCCCAGCACGTTGTAGCCATAGCTGTAGTTCTGCTGGTAAGCGCCGCCGCCCAGCGTGGGGCTGGAGGGCGAGGCGATCTTCGGCTGATTGAAGGGCACCGGAATGACCTGGTGGCGGCCGAGATTGCCGACATAGCCGAGTTCGATGGCCAGATCGTTGCGGGGCTGCCATTGGACATCGAGCGTGTAGTTGAAGGTGTAGGGCAGCTTGTTGGCGCGGTTGTAGACGCCGAGCGAAATGGGCTGGCCGTTGTTGATCACGCCGGGAGCGCCGTCGCCGTAGTTCTCGATGCTGTAGGCGTTGGGCAGATAGTTGGCCAGATCCGAAGCCTTGGGGTTGGAAGGCGCGGGATGCTGAAGCGTGGTGCCGTAGGGATTCTCGAGATTGCCTTCAGCGTCGGTCGGCGCGCCGGTCGGCGGACCATAGCCGCCGTTTCCGCCGCAGGTGGGGATGTAGTACTCGTAGAGCGACTGCGAGTTGTGGGGCAGGTTGAGACGTTGACGAACGGCAGTTGCTGGTTGACGCCGAAGGGTCCGCCGGTCACGGTGCCGATGGCGTATCCGGGCGACAGGTAGCTGAACAGTTCGCCGCGGTCGTAGTACATGCCGGCGCCGGCGCGGACGACGACCTTGCTGTGGAACATCGGCGGCTGCCATGCGGCGCCGACGCGGGGAGCAATGCCCCACTGGCGGCCGGTCAGAGTCGTTGCGCTTACGCCCTTGGTGCCGTTTGCGTTGTTGCCGGCGATGATGAGGCCGGTGTTATCGATGGTGTCGTTGGCGGCGTTGTAGCTATAGGCGGTGGGATCGAAGTTGAAGATGCGGCCGTATTTCTCGGTGAGGCCGCCATCCCAGTCATAGCGCACGCCGGCGGTGAGAGAAAGCGTCGGGGTGATCTGGAACTTGTCCTGCAGATAGCTGCCGAGCTGATTGGCGCGGTAGTAGCGGCTGGCATTGCCCTGCAGGAATGAGGTGACGTAGAACCCGGTGGCCGAGCTGCCGGGAGTTACGAAGCCCTGCACAAACTGGCTGAAGTCGTCGGTGGCGATGGTGCCGGTGCCGGTGCGCTTGTCGATGGTGTTGAGCTGCGTGTAGGTGTAGCTTGCGCCGAAGCTGACGGTGTGCTTTCCGAGCATCCAGATGGCATTGCCAGAGGGAGCAAAGCGGTTCTGGAACATGCCGGTGTTGGAAGACTGGCTTTCAGCATTGGGACCGATGTTCAGGTAGACATGAGCTGACGCCGGAGGGCTGGTATTGGCCCAGAATGTTGTAGATGGAGATTCCGGGAAAGTAATTCGAACCGAACATGTTGATCGCGCCGGTGCCGGCGGCGCCACCGGGAATGGAGCCGGGACCAAATGCCTGCTCGATTGTCTGCCCAGTTCTTCTCGCGGATGAATGCCGAAGGTCTGCGGTGGTGCTGAGGTTCGGCTTGACGAGGTAGCTGTTGGTGATGGAGGCAACCTGCGCGCCGGAGTCAAGGTGCTCCGGCAAATCCGGGAACGCTCGAATACGAGTAGGGCGAGAGCGTTGGATCGTGCTGGTAGAAGTACTTCAGGCTCAGCGTATCTTTCTTCGTTGCGTTGTAGTCGATGTCGGCAACCGCGAGGTCCGCGGTGAATCGGCCGGTCCCGGGGAGGAACGCGTTATCGAGATGGTTGATGGTGGGAGGAATGCCGCCGAGAGCGTCGTTCGGGATAAGCCATTTGCCGGGTTCGCCGGGAAGCGCGGGCGAATTGAACAGGACAAGAGCGTTGTGGTCGATGCTGGCGGCGGTGATGTTGGAGTTGCCGACATTCTCGCCGAACGGAGTTGTTGGTGAGGTCCGCAAGTGCGCTCGCAGAGCGGTCGTCGGTCAGGCCGACGGGAACGTCCATGAACGAGTCGCCGATCTCCTGGTCTGACACGTGCAGGTGCTGATAGGAGAGAAAGCCGAAAAGCTTGTCCTTGATGATTGCGCCGCCGATTGCGCCACCAAGGATGTAGCGATGCAACTCGGGAACCTTGTCATTGGCGGGAACGCTGGGATCCTGGTTGAAGAAGAACGGGGCCGCGTTGATCCAGTTGGTGCCGCGGTGTCCGTAGACGTGAGCCGTGATAGTTGTTGGTGCCGGAGGCGGTACTGAGATCGATGTGCGCGCCGGAGGTGGAGCCCTGGGTTGCGTCGTACATCGATGCGTTGACGCGGACTTCGGCAATGGTCTCTGGCGCCGGGGTGGGGATGGCGTTGCCGATGGACAGGTAGACGGAAGCCGCGGAAGGAATTTCGCCGCCACCGCCGCCTGGGCTCGTCTGGACGCCGGTGCTGTTGATGACGCGCGCCGATGTCACCTGGCTGGTGCTCTTGCCGTTGAAGAGATTGCTGGCGTCGACGCCGTTCAAAAGAAAGCTGTTCGACGTGTCGCGCTGGCCGTTGGCCCAGATGGGCGCGTTGCCGAGGCCGGAGTTTGCGCCGGTTCCGCCTCCGAGCTCTGCGCTGACGCCGCTCGACTGGGTAGCCAGCCCCGTGAAGCTGCCAGTCGCCAGCGGTACGGATTCAATCTCGGTCTTGTCGAGTACGTAGCCGACGGTGGTGTCCACGGCATTCATCAGCGGCGAGGCTTCCACTTCGACGGTGGTCGTTGTCTGGCCGACCTTGAGCGCTGCGTTTACCGTCGCGGTTCGGTTGGCCTGCACGGTGATGTGCTGCGTCTTCTGCAGATCGTATCCGTCGGCCTTGTAGGTCAGCGTGTAGGTCCCGATGGGCAGGTTCACCAACGCGTAGGTTCCGGATCCATTGGTGGTGGTGGTGCGCGTCAGCGACGTCGACTCGTCCACCACGGTGATCGACACGTTGGGAATGACGCCGCCAGACGCATCGGTTACCTCGCCGGTGATGCCACCTAGCGTCTGCTGTGCCGACGGCGGGAATTGAACACAATGCAGCGACTGTCGAGAACAGCAACAGCCGGAAAAAGAGGGATGAACGAGATACGCATGGAATATCTCAATTTGCTGGCCTCGGAATTGGGTCTTCCCAGAGTCTTCAATCGGAAAAGTCTGGAAGGATGAAGATGAGTTCAGAGTTGCTGAATCACCCAAATGAATGTGGGTGCATCCATCGATGGGATACACCTCTGCTGATTGGATTTGGCACTAAGTCTGGAATTCTCAGCGTGGCATCAGAATAGCAATCTTTGCATAAAATTCATCTAAGGATTCCTGTGATCCAGGTCGCTGAAGCTGGCAATACGAGCACTTCCGGCATGTTTAGGCTGTGTTTTCCTACGATCTGCTCGCTTTTCCACAGCTCAGTAGCTCGAAGCATTGGTTTATCGCAATCGATCGCTCAGAGGCAGTCTGATTTCCCGTTGGACTGCAGGATGCGCGAGGCTAGGATGGTGCATGCCGAAATCACCTTCACTGTCCGCTGTGCAGCAGTCGCGTGTGAAGAGTCAGTAACCTTAGCAATTCAGAGGTTTCACCGATGTTTACGCGCTCCGCGAAGTTGCTGCTGCTGGCAGGCATCGCGCTTCTACTACACGCTGGTCGTGTTCAACAATCTCACCGATTTCGGTCGAACTACGAGTTCATCCGGCACGTGCTCTCGATGGATACGACGATTCCGGGCAATCACGGGATATGGCGGGCAATGACGTCGCCGGGTGTGCACCTCGTCTTCTACTGGATGATCATTGCCTGGGAACTCGTTACGATGATCCTCGCATGGTGGGGGTCGTGGGTCTTGGCGCGCGCTTTGCGGCAGCCAGCAGACGTGCTTCAATGCGGGCAAACGCGTGGCGGTGATGGCGCTGACGCTCTCGCTGCTGATGTGGCTCGTGGCCTTTCTGGATGTGGGCGGGGAGTGGTTCCTGATGTGGCAGTCGCATATCTGGAATGGTCAGGAAGAAGCATTCCGCATGTTCGTGGTCGTGGGATTCGTGCTGCTGCTGCTGTTGCAGCCGGACACCGACACACAGCCGTAAGATTCTATGCGTTGACGACCGCAGGCTGTTTGCGCCGCACCGCATACCAGGCGAGCCCCGCCGCGATATACGACCAGGTAGATGTAGGGAAGCCGCGCGTGCGCTACGTCGGCGGTGGAGCGCAGATCGAAAACCGCGATCAGGACAACCACGAGAACCGCAGCCACGCTGGCCGCCAGCTACGAAGTGCGAATGCTGCCCGCGCGCCCGCCGCGCAAACGGGCAGAGCCGCCGCGACCAATGCATACGCGGTGAGGAAGCCGAAGACCGAGAGCGACCCCAGCAGGTCGTAGACGTCGGATCCGCTCACGCCACGCATCGCCATCACCGCAGTCGGAACGAAGACCACGCAGGTGGAAAGCACAACGGCCGCGACGGGCGTGCCATGGCGCAGGCTGGTCTTTTCGAATACCGCGGGAAGCAATCTTTCGCGCGCCATGCGCAACAGGACGCGTGACGCAGCAGTGACGCAGGCGAGCACGCAGGCGACCATGCTGATCAGTGCACCGAAGTCGATGCCCGTACCCAGCAGAGAGACGCCGGCCTTGTCGGCAAGAAGATGCAGAGGGCTGGTGGTCTCGCTGAGTTTGCCGGATTCGCCGCGAAATCCGAGCACTTCGGAGTACGAACAAAGCACGAAGAAGACGCCGGCAAGAATGGCGCATTGAATCACGGCGCGCGGAATTGTCCGCAGCGGATTGCGCGCTTCGCCGCCAAGCGTAGTTGCGCTTTCGAATCCGACGAAGCTGAACATCGAGAGCACCAGCGCGGGACCGAGGGCGGAAAACGAAACGCCGCGCAGGCGGAACTGGTCCATGTCGAGATGAAATCCGAAACGAACGGGCATGACGGTGAGCACGATGCAGATGAGGCTGACCGAGCAGATTTCGATCCAGAGCATCAATTCGGCGGAGAGCTTGACGTCGCGATAGGCAACGAAGCCTGCGGCACGCGCAGACCACAGCGAGCGTGAGCAGAATCGGTGGTGTCCAATGGAGGAATTGCTGCGAGAGCACGTTGGTGTAGTAGAGCGCGCCGCCGGCGACCGACGCCGCTGTGGCCAGATACGCGAGCAGCAGACCCCATGCCGGCAGCTACTCCGAAAACAGGCGGCAGCGTCTCTGCGGTGTAGGTGTAGAGCGATCCCGGAGAAGCCGAGAGCCGCGCAAAACGGCTGACGCAAAATCCGACCAGCAAGGTTGCGCCGGTGGCAAGCAGGTAAACGAACCAGGTTGCGTTGCCGGCGATTGCGAAGACCAGCGGGATGGTGAGCGACGGCGAAGTGGATGGCGCCATTGCGGAGACCGACTGCGCCAGTGTCTCCAGCGGCCCCAGGACGCCGGCATGCAGGCCGTAGTTCTCTTTCTGGCTGCTGCTCCGGATACACTTCGGCCGTCGCGCTTTCCTGGTCGCTCACCGCTCAGCCTTTCGCTGCAGATTTGTTTGCCTGATGGAGCTAGTCTTGCCCGCTGCGTTGTGTCTGAGTCAAGGAGTCGGAGCGTAGACTGATGCCGATGTCTGTCGCTGCCATCATCGTTGCCGCCGGTTCGAGCAGCCGCCTGGGCCAACCCAAGCAACTGGTCATGATTGACGGAGAACCGATGCTGCAGCGCGCGATTCGATGCGCTCAGGAGGCAGGCGCATCGCCGGTTTTTGTTGTGCTCGGCGCCCATCGCGAATTGATTCAGAACGCGATCGATTTCGGTGCAGCGACGAGTCGTTGTGAATGACGATTGGGAAGAGGGCCTGGCCAGTTCAATCCGCGCCGGCGTGAAAGCTGTGCAGTCTGAAGCGCCGGCCGCGGAAGGCATCCTGCTCATGACTTGCGATCAGCCACGGGTAACGACCGATGCACCTCCGTCGACTGATCCAGATGTCTTATGCGCAATGGCAGCCGACAGCCATCGCGTCGACCTATGACGGAAACGCGCGGCATTCCGGCGATCTTTCCCCGGCAGGCTCTCCGTGATCTGCTCGCCCTTCGCGGCGATAAGGGAGCGCGCGGGCTGCTGGCGAAGCCGCCCTGGCCTGTCATTTCGATTGCGCTTGATGGTGGCGAAATCGACATCGACCGGCCGGAGGACCTGGCCCAGCTCGACTGACTGTCAGCGCTCGATCGTCGCTTCGATGTACCCGTGCGGCTCGTCGATGGGGACGAAGATGTGGTTGGGATTGTCCTGTCCGAACGGGCTGAGATCCGCGAGCAGGTGGTGCAGATTCGGCATGGTGAGATGGATACGCGCAATCTCCGGAGCCGCGGCCAGCGCTGCCTTGCCCATGTCGAAGAGCGTGTGCTGCACGCTCATGCTGTGGTGCGCGGCAAATTCCTTCAGCAGCGCGGCGATGATTCGCGCGCGGACTTCTGAGAATTTCTGTGCGGCCGAAACGTAGTCCCACTTGATGGTCGCGCGCGTGCCGAAGATGCGGTCGGTTGCAGGCTTCAGCGTTGTCAGCCGGTCTTTGATGTAGCCGGTGAAGGCGGATTTGGTTGTCTTGAGAATCGTCAAGCCGTCCACGCCGGATGTGATGACCCAGCCGCCATCGCGCTCACGCTCGGCATGCACCGTCTGCAACTCCGGACCGCCCAGCTTGAATGTCGTCGCATCGGGCTCGTCCATCGATTGCAATGCGTTCCCAGCACTTCTCATCGATCTCGATGCTCGCCTTTGAAACCTGGGGGTTGTTGCTGAGAAGGTAGTCGCCCAGCTCCATTGCGAATTCTTCGATGGTTGCCGCGCTTCGAACCGCGCGCAAGCGAGTAGACGGTGTTCTTCATCGTGTCGGTCGGCAGAATTTTGCTGTTGTCGGCGCTCGGTGAAGCTGCGTTTCGAAATCTCCGTGCAGCAGCACACGCAACTGTCCACTCGTTGAACTCGTGCCGGTCGGCCGATCGCGTGATCCGCGACAGGCGCACGCGAGACTTTCCGTAGCGATTTTCACCCAGTCTGGCCATCGATCAGCTTCCTCGGTAGGTTGTGTAGCTGTTGTCGCTCAGCAGCAGCGGAAGATGATAGTGCGCATCATCGCCGCATTGAAACGTGATCGTGATTTCGGGATAAATGGTGGTGCGGCCCTGGCGGGCGAGATATTCGCCGGTCTCGAACGTGAGGCGATAGCGGCCGGCGGCGGCTTCGGGCGCGAGACTAGGGCAGCGACCGTCCTTGTCCGTCTCTCCGTGGCGCTACAGCTATCCAGTGGCTGCCATCCTGCTTTTCCAGTCGCACTGCAATGCCGGCGGCGGGCTTGCCGAGGACCGTATCGAGGACGTGCGTCGTGATCTTGCTCATGACAGCAACCACTTTCCGAGGCGAATCTGCATGATCTGCCGCTGCTGTTCGGCGGCTTCCCTCAATTCTGCCATGCGGTCGTTGGCGAGGCGGCGCTCGAGGATGGCGAGCATCTCGTCGGCGCTCTTTCCCGTGGCGCACACGATGTAGGTGAAGCCGAAGCGCTGCTCGTAGAGAGCGTTGCCTTCGGCCAGTTCGCGCAGCACGTCGGTTGATGCGCTGCTCGCACCGGACTGCTCCTGCTGCGACCATGCTGTGGATCGTTCCGATGGCTGAGGGCGATTTGCGTTCGCCGATGCGCGGATGGCAGGCGAAGGCTTCCAGCCAGTCCGGCTTCGCTCCATTGTCGCCCAGACGCGATCGGCCGCTTCGCTCAGCGCGGCCACGTTCGCAATGGGACGGAGCGCAACCATCTGAGCCGGCCCAGCGCTGCGCGCCGCAGCAGGCCAGCATTGCTTCGGCAGCTTCACTTTCATCGGCGTTGTTCCATGCGTCGAGCACGGGGTTCATCACGCGGCCCGCTCCGAATTCAAGCTGACGCAGAAATTCTTCGAGGAGGTTGGCGCCGACGCTTTTCCGATATTGCGCGGTGGAGCGGATGTCGTCGATGGGCTGCGCCTCGGCAAGCAGAGCCTGTCGCGCCGCTTCAATTATCTCCGGCGCTCAGCGTCTTGCCAGCCAGCGTTGCCTCGGTCTTGTACAGGCGGGCCGGAAACGGCGCGAGGCTTGCCGCAGCCAGGCGGATCTCCTCGATTGCGCCATCCTTCATCAGCGCAGTCGCGCCGAGAGCGACTTTCGAGATGGCCATCGCACGCCGCGTTCCTACCTTGCGCAGATACTGCCGATGATGCGCGAATCGTCGCGGCAGGTGGACGGCGTACAACAATTCATCGGCGGCCATCGCGTTCTGTTTGTAGCCAGTGTGGAATTCGCAGTAAGGCATGCGTCGCTTGCCGCGCACGGAGATCAGTTCGATTTCTGCGTCGTAAACCAGCAGCGCTGGCGAGGAGTCGGCTGCCGGCGAGCCGTTGACGAGGTTGCCGCCGAGAGTCGCGCGCGTCTGGTTGGCGATGGAGCCGATCCAGCTGGCGGATTTGTCGAGCAGTGGAAATTCCGATGCGACCATCGGAGTGGCGCGCAGATCGCTGAAGGTTGTTCCTGCGCCGATGGCAATCTTCTCGGGCTGGGTGTCGATGAATCGAAGCTCAGAAATCCCCCACAGGCTGACGAGCTTGCCGGCCGTTGAGCCGGCCTGCGGCAAACGCAACCATCAACTCGGTGCCGCCGGCAATCGGAGTCCACTGGCCCGGCGCCGAAGCGAGCAGATCGAGCACGGCGGATCAGCGATGCCGGGTGCGACGAGCTCGTGCTCGGCTGCGTTACCGCGCATGCGTTTCCTGCTGGCTGTTTTGGGCTGTGCTTGACGCCGCGAACAGAACGGACTCGAAGATGCGCATGAAGCCGGTGCAGCGGCAGAGATTACCGGCGAGGCCTTCGCGAATCTCGGCGATCGTAGGGCTGCGGATTGTGCGCGAGCAGATGCTTGGCGGCCATCAGCATGCCCGGCGTGCAGATGCCGCATTGCGCGCCGCCGCAGCTGAGAAATGCCTGCTGCAAGGGATGGAGAACGCCATCGCGCGCGAGCCCTTCGACGGTTTCGATGCTTGCGCCCTCGGCCTGCAACACCGGAACGAGGCAGCTGTTCACAAGGTCGCCATTCATGCGCACGGAGCACGAACCGCACTCGCCTTCGCCGCATCCTTCCTTTGTGCCGGTGAGGTGCAGATCTTCGCGCAGCACGTCGAGCAGGCGCTTCATGGGCGGGACGGTGACGGTCAGGTTTTCGCCGTTGACGTTCAAGTGAATTGTTGTCTGCCGCGCTCATACGGTTGCGGGCTCCTCGATCTTGCGCGCTGACGTTCAATTTCGCGAACAGGTCCTCGGGCAGCAGCGGAATTGCGTTGAAGCTGATGCCGATTGCGTCGCGGATCGCATTGAGAATCGCGGGCGCGGGCCCGTCGTGAGGCAATTCGCCGATGCCTTTGGCGCCGAATCCGCCGTGCTGAAAGGGAATCTCCTCCCAGAAGACATGAATCGGCGGAACGTCTTCGGCGGTGGGCATGATGTAGTTGGTCATCTGGTTGTTGGCCATGCGGCCGTTCTGCAGGACGACTTTTTCGTAGAGCGCGTAGCCGATGCCTTGCGCGATGCCGCCTTCGATCTGGCCCGCCGGCGAGCACGGGATGGATGACGCGGCCCGCTTCCTGCACCGACCAGAACTCTTCGACTTCGGCGGAGTAAGTGACGGTGTCGACGGCGACCTGCGCCACGTGAACGGACCACGCATAGGCGGGATAGGCTTCGCCGCGATACTTCTGGTCGTCCCAGAAGATGCCGGGCGGCGCTTCGTAGCGGCAGAGCGAGACGACTTCGCCGTTCTTCGCGCGCAACCGCTCGCAGGCGGCAAAGAACTCGCTCGCGCGAGAATTGCTCGGGCAGGCCGGCTTGTTCGCGCAGCATGGCAAGCAGCTGCAGACGATGCGCGCTCGATGAGGCGGCCGATCACCATCGCGGTGCGCGAGGCGACGGTGGGTCCGCTGTTGGGGACGATGCCGGTGTCGGGCGGGGCCATGATCACGTCGTCGTAGTCCACGCCGAGGGTTTCGGCAGCGATCTGCGTGAGCACGGTGTTGGTGCCCTGGCCAAACTCGGTGCTCGAAACCAGCACGCGCACTTTGCCTTCGGCGGTGACGTCGATGCCGGCGAGCGAATTGAGATAGCGTTCGCCTGAGCCGGTAAAGCCGGAACCGTGATAGAAAGCGGCGATGCCCATGCCGCGCTTGATTGCGCTCGTGCGGATTCTCTCTCGCGAACCGCGCGCGCTTGTTGTAGTAGTCGCTTTCGGCAAGCGCGCGATCGAGCAGCTTGTCGAGGATGACCGGCTCGCGCATCAACTGCTCGGTCGCGGTGGTTTCGCCCTGGTGGATGAAGTTTCTGCGCCGCAGTTCGATCGGATCCATGCCGATGGCGGCGGCGATTTCGTCCATGTGGCGCTCGACGGCAAAGACCGTCTGCGGTGCGCCGAATCCGCGAAACGCGCCGTAGGGAACGGTGTTGGTGGCCCAGGCGTGCGAGCGGACGCGCACGTTGGGACAGACATAAGGGCCGGGCGAATGCAGCGTGGCGCGCGAAAGCACGGTGGAGGAGAGCGTGGAGTACGCGCCGCCATCGGTGGCGATCTCGATATCCATCGCCAGCAGTTTGCCGTTCGCGTCGAGCGCGGTGCGATGCCGGACGCGCGAGGGATGGCGCTTCGTCGTCGCGGCGAGGTCCTCCATGCGGTCGTAGACCATCTTCACCGGATGTCCGCACTTCATCGCGAGCAGGGCCGCGTGCGACGCGATCGACGGATGGGTAATCCTCTTTGCCGCCGAAGGCGCCGCCGGTTTCGGTCTGAATGACGCGAACTTTTTCGGGCGGCAGATCGAAGACCGCGAGCAGCGACTTGTGCACGTAGAAGGGGCACTGCAGCGATCCCCACACGGTGACGCCGTCTTCCGCGCTGTACTCGGCGATCACGCCGTTGTTTTCGATGTAGAGATGCTCCTGCGCGCCGGTGCGGTATTCGCCTTCGACGATGTGCGCGGCCTGCGCCCACACGGAATCGACATCGCCTTTTTCGAGCAGAAAGCTCTTGAAGCAGTTGTCCGCGCCCCAGACAATCGGTCTGCTGCTTCTCGCTTTCTTCGATGGTGAAGACCGGCGGCAGCAGATCGTATTCGATGTGCACGGCGTTCACCGCTTCGCGAACCTTGTGCTTGTCGGGATGCGCGATGAGCAGGATGGCTTCTTCGCAGTGATTCACCTGGCCGTCGGCAAGGCAGGGCTGATCGGCCACGATCATCTGAATGTGATTCTCGCCGGGAATATCGGCAGCAGTGACGACGGTAAATTCGCTCCAGTCGATCTTGCGATCGAAGCCGATGGAGCGGATCAAGCGCGCGCGGAACCGTGCTGCGGACCGTGGCGCCGTGCCACATGCCTTCGCGCTGAATGTCGTCGACGTAGCGCGCCGTGCCCCGCAGCTTGTCCACTCCTTCCTTGCGGGGGACGGAGGTGCCGACGATGCGGTTTTTCGCAAGCGTGCTCATGGTTGGGGAAGTGCGAAACGCCGTACGGGTTGACGCATAGCATACAACGGCGCGGCCAACTTTGAAAGCCTGCGCGCTACGACGCCAGCGTGGCCAGCGTGCGCGCGAGCACGTGAACGCCGCTGCCGATCCACTCGGGCGATGCGTATTCGTCGGGCCGGTGGCTCACTCCGCCGCGGCAGGGAATGAAGAGCATGGCGACCGGAGCGATGCGCGCCATGAAGAGCGAATCGTGATAGGCGCGGCTCACCATCCGCTTGTAGCTCTTGCCGGCCGCCTTGCGCCGCCTGCTTCCATCGCATCGAGGATCGCGGGATCGCAGGTTGCCGGCGGGTCGGCGTTGACCATCTCGGTCTGTGATGGAGACCCCGCGGCGCTCTGCCACTTCTTCGCATGCGGTTTTCAGCTTATCGATCACCGCATCACGCCGCGCAGCATCGATGTCGCGAATGTCGGTCTCGAGCCGAACGCGGGAAGGAATGCTGTTGACTGCGCCGGGAAAGACCTCGCAGACGCCCACGGTTCCCACGGTGTCGATGGCGCCGGTTGATTTCGCAGCGGCTTCGAGCGCAAGAATCAGTTCGGCGGCTGCGGCCAGCGCGTCCTTGCGGCCGGGCATCAGCTTGCCGCCGGCGTGGCCGCCTTCGCCCTCGATGAGGATGCGCATGCTGGCCGGCGCGGCGATATGCGTGACGAGGCCAAGGTCGATGCCTTCCTGCTCGAGCAGCGGGCCCTGCTCGATGTGCAGTTCGATGAACTGGTGAAAGCGTCCGCGAGACAGGGCAACCGATTCGAGCGAGCCTGTAAATCCGGCTTGCGCTGCGCAGTTCTTCGAGGCCGCGGCCTTCCTTGTCGCGCAGAGCGATGGCCTGCGCGGGCGAGAGCACGCCGGCCATCATGCGGCTGCCCAGGCAGCCGATGCCGAAGCGGGTCGGCTCTTCGGCCGTGAAGATGACGAGCTCGATAGAGCGGCGTGGTTTGAATCCGAGTTGCTGCAGAACGCGGATGGCTTCGAGGCCGCCGAGCACGCCCACGCATCCGTCGTAGAGGCCGGCGTTGGGAATGGCGTCGATGTGCGAGCCGGTGCCGATGGGCGCGAGGTCGGGCTCGCTTCCTTGCCAGCGCGCGAAGGTGTTGCCGATTGCGTCTTCGTGCACCTCGAGGCCGGCTTCGCGGCAGAGACCTTTCACATAGGCGCGCGCGCGCAGATCGGCCTCGCTGAAGACGACGCGGGTGACGACCGGCGGCTCGGCTTCGGAGATCTGCGCGAGCGCATTGAGTTCCGCGATGAGCCGGTCGATCGAGAGTGGCGGGCGCGGTCTCCATCGTCATGCTCCCAGCGGATGCCGGCGCCAATCTTTGTAGATGAGGTATTTCGCGGGCTTCTTGCCGATCGCGCCAAACCACTGCGGGCAGTAGGGCGCCATCCAGATGAAGTCGCCGGCTTCGACGGGGTACCACGAATCGCCGAGCCGGTAGATGCCGCCGCCTTCGAGCATCAGCAGTCCGTGCTCCATCACGTGAATCTCGACCATGCTGAGCGCGGCGCCGGGATCGTAGGTCATGGTGTTCACGGCGAAGTCGTAGGCGTCCGTGTCGGGCATGAGCGAGCGAACGCGCAGCGCATCATCGCCCATCAGCGCGACTTCGCTGACAGACGATTCGTGGCCGACGACAACCGCAGGCGCGGCCGCGTTCGGCAACGGCTCGTAGAGCTTTTCGATCACTGCGGCCTTCGCGGCCGACATATGCCGTAACGGAATGCGGAGTCGCCGGTCGGCAGATAGGCGTAGCCGCCGGGGCCGAGCAGATGCTTCTTCTCGCCGATCGTCAAGCCGAGTTCGCCCTCGAGCACATAGATGAATCGCTGCGCCGGCGCGGGTCCAAGCGTACCTCCGGCTGAAAACTCTGCCGTGATCTGGCTGAAGTTCGCGCCCAGTTGCGGACCTGCGTGCACGATGCAATCCACTCCGTTCGCGCCCGGCAGCGGAATGCGCACGAACGTGTCCGGAGTCTGCAGCAGGTGATCCGGCTTGAGACTGCTTCGAGTTGCTCCCAGATGATGCAATCGTGACCTCGCTTGCGTTTTCCGATTCTAGCGAACCTCGGCTGCGAGCCGCTCGAGGAATTTCTCGCCCACGCGCAGCGCGGCCTCCACATCCTCTTCGCGAACCGCTCTCGTCGGGATGATGGCTGATGCCGCCGGGACTGCGCAGGAAGAGCATGGCCGTGGGCATGCGGCCAGCCATGATCATGGCGTCGTGCCCGGCGCCGCTCGGCATGGTTTTGGCGGGAAAGCCGGCGGCTTCGATCGCGTCCGTCATGAAGGCGGTGAGGCGCTCATCCATCGGCACGGAGGGCTCGTCCATCTTCTTCGTCCATTCGAGCTTCAGTCCGCGACGCGTCGCGATGGTCTCGGCCTGCTGCAAGCAGTTCGTCGACGGCGGCTCTGCGCTGCGCTGTCGTGCACGTGGCGAACGTCGAGGCTCAGCTCAACGGATCCCGGGAATTACGTTGCCAGCGTTGGGTTGCACTTCCATCTTGCCGACCGTGGCAACAAGGCCTTCGGTGCTGACGCGCAAGCGCTTCGACCTTCGCAATCCACTCCGCGGCAGCGGCGAGCGCATCGTGGCGCAGGTGCATCGGCGTGGTGCCGGCGTGGTTGGCATGGCCGATGAACTTGAGATCGAGCCGCGTCTGGCCGACGATGCTGGTGACCGCGGCGACGCTGAGGTCTTCGGCTTCGAGCACCGGGCCCTGCTCGATGTGAATCTCGACGAAGCCGACGGCGTGCTCGTCGGCAACGGCTGCTTCGAGATTGCGCGGGATCGAGGCCGAAGTCTTCGATTGCCTGCCGGATCGAGATTCCTTCGGCATCCTTGTGCGCGAGGAATGATGGATCGAACCGCCCGGCGACGGCGCGGCTGCCGATGAACGGAAAGCCGAAGCGCACGCCTTCTTCTTCAGAGAACGCGATGACTTCGAGGGCCAGAGGCAGGCTCAGTGCGCGTCGCGGACTCGACCAGTTCAAGCGCGAGCACAACTCCGAGCACGCCATCGAACGCGCCGGCATCGGGAACTGTGTCGATGTGCGAGCCGAGGATCAGCCGCTTGCTGCCGATGCGCCGTCGGCTTCCAAAGTCCGCGCAGGTTGCCGACGGCATCGACGCGCACGGCCATGCCGAGGCTCTCCATGCGGGCGCGCAGATGCTGATGAACCTGGCGAACAGGCGGAGTAAGAAAGCGGCGCGTGATGCGGCCAGGCTCCTCGCTCATGGTGGCGATGGTGCGGCATTCTGCGATGGCTCGTCTGGCGCGGTCGCTCACGTGCGCACCAGCTCTCTTCCGCGCGGGCTTACCGGCGAATTGATCGGAGTGCAGGAGGACAGGCTCGCCGCGCAGCCAGGTTTCCCGAACGCGCCCGCGAAGGTTCGCGCCGAGATAAGGCGAGATCTTGTGGCGGAAGTGAAGATCGCTTTCGGTCACGGTCCAGGTGGCGTCGGGATCGAAGACGACGATGTCGGCGTCGGCGCCGACGGCCAGCGCTCCTTTTTGGCCGTCAAGCACCGGCGAGACGCGCGGGCCCGGCGGCCATCCATTTGCCGATTCGCTGAGCGGCCAGGTCCGTGTTGTATCCGCGCTGGCTGCATCGCGGTCCACATCACGGGGAGCGCAAGGCCGAGGCTGGCAATTCCGCCCCATGCCAGGTCCCAGCGGCCTTCCTCGCGGCGCTTCATCGCGGGCGGGCAAGGGGAATGATCGGTGGCGACGAGGTCGATGAGGCCCGATTCAAGCGCTGCCCACAGTTCTCTCGCGATTGGCGGCGCGTGCGGATCGGCGGCGCGCATTTGAACTCCGTCGCGCCATCGGGAATCTCTTCCGCGGCGAACCACAAGATAGTGCACGCAGGTTTCCACGGTGATGGGAACGCCTCGCTTGCGCGCTCCGGCGAGGATAGGCAGGGCCTTCGCGCTGGAGAGATGGACGACGTGGATCGGCGTTTGGAATTCCTCAGCCAGCCGGATCAGCAGGCGCGATCGCTTCGACCTCCGCATCGTCGGGACGCGAAGCGAGATAGGTCGAGTACTTTCGCCAATCCGCGCCGGTCGCGTTGAGCGCCTCGGTCGCGGCTTCGACCGGGCCAGCGACTTCGGCGTGGGCCAGCAGCGGCAGCCCGGTTCCGCGAAGCTTCTCGAGCGCCAGGCGCAGGTCCGCCTCGTCCACCCAGCAGAAGCCGTCGATGCCGGAGTGGATCATGAAGCATTTGAATCCGGGAACGCCGGCCTGCGACGAGCGCGGGCAACTCAGCGGCATTGCCGCGCACCACGCCGCCCCATGCGGCCCAGTCGACCCATGCGTTTCCGCTGGCCGCTGCGCGCTTGGCTTCCAGCGCTTCGACGTTGATGGTTTCGGGAACGCAATTGAGGGGCATGTCGACCAGCGTGGTCACGCCGCCGGCGGCTGCGGCGCGCGTGGCGGTGTCGAAGCCCTCCCAGTCCCGGCCGGGATCGTTGATGTGAACGTGCGAGTCCACCAGTCCGGGCAGCAGAAGCAGGTCGCCGAAGTCGTGCAGTTGCGCGGCACCGGCGGCATCGTTCCAGGCGCGAACTGCCGCGATCTTCTCGCCGTCCACCACCAGCGTCGCGGGCGCCAGCCCGTCCGCCGTCAGGACGCGAGTTGATCGTAAAGCCTGTGCCATACTGTGTTTACTTTACCTTTGGAATCGCCGAAGGCAAGCCGATATGACGCCTCAGCCCAATCTCGAGTTTCTGCGCCGCGCCATCGCGCTGGCTACCGAGAACGTGACCTCGGGCAGCGGCGGCCCGTTTGCTGCGTTGATTGCGCGCGACGGGAAGGTGATTGCCGAAGGCGTGAACATGGTGACCGCGACGAACGATCCAACGGCCCACGGCGAGGTCACCGCCATCCGCGCGGCATGCAAGGCGCTGAACACTTTCACGCTGGCCGGATGCGAACTCTACACCAGTTGCGAACCCTGCCCCATGTGCCTGGCGGCTTCGCACTGGGCGCGGCTCGATGCGGTGTTCTTCGGCGCGGGTGCTGAAGACGCAGCCAAAGCGGGCTTCGACGACGCGTATCTCTACTGCGGAGTTCCGCAAGGCTCCCGCGATCGGTCGCTCCCGGCAACGCAGTATCTTCGCGACGAGGCCTGGGAGAGCTTTGCGGCCTGGATGGTCTCGCCGAACAAGATTCCGTATTAGGCCATCCGTGCGCATCCCACTGAACTCCATGCATAAGCCGCTTGATCCCGTAAACACGGTTGGACCGAAGTGCTTTAAATCCAATCGGAAGCTCTTGCCCAAGCCGCTTCCATGCGATAACGTCTAATACTCATCCCCTTTCCGACGGGAGTCGCCGCCGAATGCCGCGCGTAGTTCGATGTTCCATCATCCAGGCTTCCAATGCCGTGCCCGCCACTGAGCCGCTCGCCGACGCAGAAGAAGGCGATGATCGAGAAGCACTTGGGGCTCATCCGCAAGGCGGCCAGCGACGGAGCGCAGATTGTCTGCCTGCAGGAGATCTTCAACGGCCCCTACTTCTGTGCCGAGCAGTCGACCAAGTGGTACGAGACCACCGAGCCGGTTCCCGACGGGCCGACCGTCAAGCTGATGCAGCAGCTGGCGAAAGAACTGCACATCGCCATGGTGGTGCCGGTCTACGAGGTGGAGCAGGAAGGCATCTTCTACAACACCGCCGCGGTCCTCGCAGAACGACGGCACCTACCTCGGCAAATACCGCAAGACGCACATTCCGCACGTGGCGCCGGGCTTCTGGGAGAAGTTCTATTTCCGGCCCGGCAACCTCGGCTATCCGGTCTTCGATCTGGGATTTGCCAAGATCGGCGTCTACATCTGCTACGACCGGCATTTTCCCGAGGGCGCGCGCTGCCTGGGGCTGAACGGCGCGGAGATTGTGTTTAACCCGTCGGCAACGGTGGCCGGGCTCAGCGAGTATCTCTGGAAACTCGAGCAGCCGGCGCACGCCGCGGCCAACGGCTATTTCATCGCGGCCATCAATCGCGTCGGCACCGAGGCGCCGTGGAACATCGGCGAGTTTTACGGGTCGAGCTACTTTGCCAATCCGCGCGGCCAGATCGTTGCCCAGGCCTCGCGCGACAAAGACGAGGTGCTGACCGCCGATCTGAATCTTGATGAAATTGCAGAAGTGCGCCGAACCTGGCAGTTTTTCCGCGACCGCCGGCCCGATCTGTACGGGCCGCTGGTTGCCTCTTAACAGAACCTGGCGGCGAAAACTCTCGTCAATCCATAGAAAGACAGCAGAGAATAGCCAATGAAAGTCAGCGAGAGTAGCAGAGAAGGCAGCAGAGAATAAGAGAGCTTCCCCGAGGTCTTCATGAGTACCGCAACATTACCCGACGATCCGCTACTGCGCGAGCGGTTCGGCGACCTCAAGCCGCCGCTCGAGCCGCAGGCCGCAGTGATTGAAGCCAATCGCTGCCTGAACTGTTTCGACGCGCCCTGCACCGGCGCCTGCCCCACGCACATCGACGTGCCCGGATTCATCAAGCGCATCAGCACCGGCAATCTGCGCGGCTCGGCGCTGCGCATTCTCGACGCGAACATTCTTGGCGCCAGCTGCGCGCAGGCCTGCCCGGTTGACGTGCTCTGCGAAGGCGCCTGCGTGATGCACCGCTACAATCACGCGCCGATTCAGATTGCGCGGCTGCAGCGCCACGCGATGGACGCCTTCCAGGCTACCGGCGAGGAACTGCTGACCGCCCCGCGCGGATCGCGCAACGTGCAGGTTGCCTGCATCGGCGGCGGCCCGGCATCGCTGGCCTGCGCGGCGGAGCTGTGCCGGCAGGGCGCGTCGGCGACCATCCTTGAGCGCCAGGATCTGCCCGGCGGCCTCAATACCTATGGCGTGGCCGAATACAAGCTGCGCGCCGCCGACAGCCTGCGCGAAGTGGAGATGATTCGCCGCATGGGCGTGGAGTTCCGCTCCGGCGCGGCCATCGAATACGGCCGAAGCGCTCGAGGAGCTTGAGTCGGAGTTCGACTTCATCTTTCTCGGCGTTGGGCCTGGGCGCGATGCAGCGCATGAATATTCCCGGCGAAGACCAGAAGGGCGTGATGAACGCGCTCGAATTCATTGCCGTCGTACAAGACCGGCCGCCTCCGCGAACTGCACGGAACGGTCGTTGTGGTGGGCGCGGGCAACACGGCGATTGATGCGGCCAATGCGGCGCGCCGGCTGGGCGCGGAGACGGTGTACCTGCTCTACCGGCGCGGCGAGCGCGACATGTCGGCATTCGACTTTGAGTACGAGCACGCCAAGCAGGAAGGCGTGCAGTTCCTGTGGCGCCGCCAGCCCTTCGCGATCCGCGCGAACGAGCGCGGCCGGCTGCTGCTCGATACGGTGCAGGTGCAGCGAAGTGGACAAGGCGCTGCTGCCGATTCCCGATTCGCACTTCACCATTGACTGCGACTACGTGGTCCCGGCCATCGGGCAGTCGCCGTTTGCGCAGCTGGTGCAGGAGCTTCGCCGCATCGAATTGCGCGACGGAATGCATCGTCACCGATCCCGAGACCGGGCAGACCGGCAATTCGCGCTACTTTGCCGGCGGCGATTGCGCCAACGGCGGCCGGGAAGTGGTGGATGCGGTTGCCGACGGCAAGCGCGCCGCGCTGGCCATCCTGAAGATTGCGGAGGCGGCCTATGCCTGATATTCGCGTACATCGATTTGCCGGCAGCATCGACGCGCCGAATCCGTTCTGGCTGGCTTCGGCGCCGCCCACCAACTGCGGCGAGCAGATCATGCGCGCCTTCGACGCGGGCTGGGGCGGCGCGGTGTGGAAGACCATCGGCGAGCCGGTGACCAATGTGAGCTCGCGCTATTCGGCGACCGACTGGCAGGGCCAGCGCATGATGGGCTTCAACAATATCGAGCTCATCAGCGACCGCAGCGTGGAAGAGAACCTGCGCGAGATGGCCGAGGTGAAGAAGCGCTATCCCTATCACGCGATCATTGCGTCGCTGATGGTGGCGTCGAAGCGCGAGGCGTGGCACGAGATTGTGCAGCGCGCCGAAGATGCAGGCGCCGACGGGCTGGAACTGAACTTCGGCTGCCCGCATGGCATGAGCGAGCGCGGCATGGGCTCGGCGGTCGGCCAGGTGCCCGAATACACCGAGATGATCACCGCGTGGGTGAAGGAGAAGGCGCGCACGCCGGTGCTGGTGAAGCTCACGCCGAACATCACGCGACATTCGCGCCGTGGCGCGCGCGGCCAAGCGCGGCGGAGCCGATGGGCTGTCGGCGATCAACACCATCAATTCGATTACCGGCATCGATCTCGACACCTTTGTGCCGCGGCCGAATGTGGACGGCAAGAGCTCGCATGGCGGCTACTGCGGACCGGCGGTGAAGCCGATCGCGCTGAACATGGTGCAGCAGATCATGGCCGATCCTGAGGCCGCGCTGCCGCTTTCGGGCATTGGCGGCATCGGCACGTGGCGCGATGCGGCGGAGTTCATGCTGCTGGGCTGCGGCACCGTGCAGGTCTGCACGGCGGTGATGCACTACGGCTATCGCATCGTCGAAGACATGGCCGAAGGCCTCGAGAACTGGATGCGCGTCGAAGGGCTTCGCGACGATCGAGGATTTTCGCGGGCTCTCGGTTCCGACGCGTCACCGAGTGGAAGCACCTGAACCTGAACTACAAGATCGTCGCGCACATCAACGAGCAGACGTGCATTGGCTGCGACCTTGCCACATTGCCTGCTGGGATGGCGCGCACCAGTGCATCCATCTGGACCGAGTATCGGGTCCGGTGAATGGGCATGTCGAGTTGCACGATGGGCCGCCTACGTTGAGTGGCGCACGCGCACTCGATCGCCGATCACGCCGGTCACGCGCAAAGAGCGCGCGGCCGCAGCGGCGGATCATGGCCGTATCCCACGCCGCTGGCGAACGATTCCGCGCGTGGACGAGACGGAATGCGTGGGCTGCAATCTGTGCTCGCTGGTGTGCCCGGTCGAGGAGTGCATCACGATGGTGCGCGTGGATACCGGCGTTCCCGCGGAGACCTGGGATCAGCGCACGCATGGCGCGGACTGCGCCGTAGAACCGCAGCGATCATAGTTTCACGCACAAGTCTGGCGAGCCTGATGGCGATGCGGATGCCTTGTTGGCGACGCTATGTTAGGAACAACATGACGAGGTCGTCGCTGAGTTCCCAAGTACAGCTGTGCATCCTGAGCCGGATGACCCATTCTTGCGAGCAGAGTGGAAAGCACGAATCTCGGACCCACTTGGCTCTACCGAGGATCCATTATGCCCACGGTTCTCATTCAAAACGGAACCATCGTCAACGCCGACTCCACGGTGAAGGCCGACCTGCTGATCGACGGCGCGGTCATCAAGGAAGTGCGCGCCGGCATTCCAGCGAGCGCCGCGGAGACCGTCGTCGATGCGACCGGCCTGCTGCTGCTGCCCGGCGGCATCGACGCGCACACGCATCTCGACATGCCCTTTGGCGGCACCAACTCTGCCGACGACTTTGAGACCGGCACGCGCGCCGCGGCGATCGGCGGGACGACGACGATTGTGGATTTCGCCATCCAGGCGCGCGGCACGAAGATGCGCACGGCGCTCGACACGTGGTGGAAGAAGGCCGAGGGCAAGGCCTGCATCGACTACGGCCTGCACATGATCGTGACCGACCTGCCGCGACGCGGGCCTCGAAGACATGGACGACATGGTGCGCGAGGGCGTGGCCAGCTTCAAGCTGTTCATGGCCTATCCCAACGTGCTGATGGTCGACGACGCCACCATCTTCAAGGCCATGCGGCAGACGGCGAAGAACGGCGCGCTGATCTGCATGCATGCGGAGAACGGGTCGGTGATCGATGTCATCGTGCAGCAGGCGCTGGCCGAGGGCAAGACCGCGCCCATCTATCACGCGCTGACGCGGCCCACGCGTGGCCGAGGCTGAGGCGGTGCATCGCGCGATTGCGATGGCGGAGATGGCCGGCGTGCCGGTCTACATCGTGCATCTCTCCAGCGAAGACGCGCTGAACCAGGTGCGCGAAGCGCGCGACCGCGGCCTGCCCGCCTTTGCCGAAACCTGCCCGCAATATCTGCTGCTCTCGCTCGAAGACAACATGGACGACAAGGGCTGGGAGGGCGCGAAGTACGTCTTCACGCCGCCGCTGCGCGAGAAGCAGCAACCAGCCGAAGCTGTGGGAGGGCCTGCGCAAAGACAATCTGCAGGTCGTCTCCACCGATCATTGCCCGTTCTGCTTCGAAGATCAGAAGGCGCTGGGCAAAGACGACTTCACCAAGATTCCCAACGGCGGCCCGGGCATCGAGAACCGCCTGCAGCTGCTGCATCATCACGGCGTGGGCCTGGGCAATCTCTCGCTCAACCGCTTCGTCGAGCTCGTCTCCACCGCGCCCGCGCGCATCTTCGGCATGTATCCGAAAAAGGGCGTGCTGGCGGCGGGCAGCGACGCCGACATCGTCCTCTGGGATCCCGCAGCGGACCACACCATCTCCGCCGCGACGCATCACATGCGCGTGGACTACTCGATGTTTGAAGGCTTCAAGGTGAGGGGCAATGCGCGCGATGTTTACTCGCGCGGCGAACTGATTGTGTCGAAGGGCGAGTTCATCGGCAAGCCGGGCCGCGGCCAGTATCTGCGGCGCGAAGCCCGCGGCGGCGCGTGGAAGTGACAGCCAATCTCCACTCAAACGCGCTCGTCACGGACACGGTGTCATCCCGACCGGAGTGAAGGGATCTGCAGTTGCTTTTCGGTCGACGATCTCTAACCTTCGCTTATTTTCCGATTGGGGACCACCCTGAACAATGATGACGTGTGAACATACAAGCGAGACGCATTAGAGTTGGGTCATGAGTGGATCAAGCAAAGGTCGTCCGATCTTGCGATTGGCTGTCAGTGCGGCAGACAGCGCTGATGACAAGCGACTTGAAAATGCGCTGGCTGAGATCGCGATACAAAGCGCCAACATCAGCATCAGCACGCAACCGCAAGGAAGACTCTACGGTCTTGACGGAAGGACCGAATCAGAACTTGATTCAATCTGTGATCGTCTTCGAGACCAATACCATCTCACGATCAACGTAGGGTCACCCGAAGCTGTGCTGATTGAGACAATTCGTAAGCGGGCCGAAGGTGAAGGCAAGTACATTCGCCAGACGGGCGGTTCGGGCAACTATGGGCACTGTAAGCTTCGCATTGAGCCTAATGAGCCAGGTAAAGGCTACGAGTTCATCAATAAAATCAGAGCCGAAGCAGTGCCAATCCAATACATCGACCCGATCGACCAGGGTATTCAGGCTGCGATGGAGTCGGGTATTCTGGCTGGCTTCCCGATGGTGGACGTCAAAGTAGCCCTGTTCGACGGCAGCTACCACGAACTCGACTCGAATGAAGTGGCGTTTAAATTTGCAGGTTCAATCGCATTTAAGGAAGCGGCGAAGCAGGCAAGCCCAGTGCTGCTGGAACCAATGATGGCCCTTGAGATTGATGTGCCTGAGGATCTTATCGCAGAGGTCCAAAGCGAAATCCGCACGCACCGCGGACGTGTCGAGTGCATACAAACGACTAACGGCTTTAGCAAGATCGAGGCCATTGTGCCGTTATCAGAACTTCTCACTTCAGCTTCTACGGGATTTGCCGAGTGCCCGACAAAGTTCGTAGGCTACGAAGCTGTCCGAGGTGGCGGTCCTTCAGACGAGAACACATCAGGAGTGACTGCGAACAAGCCAAACCGTCCGCGCCCGGGGAGTCGTTCCACGACGGCGCGATTCAATCCAGAAGAGGAGTGAATCTTCCGCAGAGGACGAACTCCCGGCAACAGAGAACCTAGCTGCTCTTGGAGTCTCCCGGCCGCAGTATCATGGCCCTGCATCGCGCCATCAAGTCAATTCCTCATCGCGTTCTCACTGGCGTTCGTGTATACCGATCTACACTGGAGGCCGTTTGAGTACTTTCGACCCCACTTTATCCAATCGCGACCTGGCGCCGACGACGCCAGCGCAGCGCACGTGGACCACGTACAGCTACATCGCGCTGTGGTTCTCCATGTCGATGGAGATCACGACTTACCAGCTTGCCTCGTCGCTGATCGCCAAGGGCATGGACTGGAAGCAGGCCGTGGGCACGGTGCTGCTGGGCAATCTGATCGTGCTTGTTCCGATGCTGCTGAATGCCCACGCGGGCGCAAAGTACGGGATTCCGTTTCCGGTCTTCATTCGCGCGCCGTTCGGAGTGCGCGGCGCCAACCTGCCCGCCATCCTGCGCGCCATCGTCGCATGCGGCTGGTTCGGCATTCAGTCGTGGATCGGCGGCACGGCGATTCATTCCATGCTCGCCGTCATCTGGCCCGCGGCTGCCGGCTCAGCCTTCGCCAAGTGGGCATGCTTTCTTCTCTTCTGGCTGCTGAACATGGTGATCGTGTGGCGCGGCGTCGAATCGATCCGCCATCTGCAGGCCTTCGGCGCGCCCTTCATGTTCATCATGGCCGCGGCGCTGCTGATCTGGGTGCGCATCAAGGCGGGCAGCTTCGGCTCGATGCTTTCGACGCCGAGCCAGTTCCACTCGACCGGCGAATTTCTCGCCGTCTTCTTTCCGTCGCTCACGGCGATGGTTGGCTACTGGGCGACGCTCGCGCTCAACATTCCCGACTTCACGCGCTACTCCAAATCGCAGCACGCGCAGGCATACGGGCAGGCATTCGGGCTGCCGGTGGCGATGACGCTCTACACCTTCGTCGGCATCTCGGTGACTTCAGCGTCGGCGGTTCTCTTCGGCCGCCCCATCTGGAATCCCATCGAACTGATCGGCGCATTCCATCAACCGGTGGTGGCGTTCATCGCGCTGATCGCGATCCTGATCGCCACGCTGAACGTGAACATCGGCGCCAATGTCGTTTCGCCTTCGAATGATTTCTCGAATCTCTATCCGCGGCTCATCAGCTTTCGCACGGGCGGCCTGATCACCGGTTTTCTGGGGCTGGCGATGTGTCCCGTGGAAACTGCTGGCCACGCCCGACGCCTACATCTTCGGCTGGCTCGTCGGCTACTCCGGCCTGCTGGGGCCAGTCGCAGGCATCATGGTCTCCGACTACTTCCTCATTCGCAAAACCGAACTCGACGTGAACTCGCTCTACCACTCCGAAGGCGCGTATCACTACATCCGGGGAATCAATCCGCGCGCGATCGTGGCGCTGGTGATTGGCGTTGCCATTGCCCTGGTGGGCCTCGCGGTCAAGCCGCTGCACTTCCTCTATGACTACGCGTGGTTCGTCGGCTTCTTCACGGCGGGCTAATCTACGTTGGCCCTGATGAAGACGATCGGCCCGGTGAACTCCGTTGTGCCAGCCCTCTGCAGCCCAGGCTCTTGAAGCGAGCTGCAACTGAGATGCGCTGAGCGATCGAAGTCTTGCGCAAGCTCACAATCGTATGGCTCACCCTCGAACTGCAATCGAAAGGGCACTATCTGCGATTCTTGCTCTATCCAAAACTTTGCTTCGCGGGACTGCAAAAGGGTTACTCCAATGCTGACCGGAAGTGACTTTCGCGATGACTTTGCGTTTGTCCTTCGCGATAAAATGGATACAGCGAATGATTCAAACCACTCCAGCGGCTGCCAGCCAGGCTTTCCGCTTCATGCGGGAGTCGGACTTGCGGGTCGCAGGAAAGCTCGCCCATCATCCAGGTTCACAACCTCGAAAAAACCTACCGCACGGCCCGTGGCTCGCTTACGCTCTTCCAGGGCTTGAGTTAGACGTCGCCCCCGGCGAACTGGTGGCCATCGTGGGCCAGTCCGGCGCAGGAAAGAGCACACTTTTGCACATTCTGGGTGCTCTTGATGCGCCCACCGCGGGAACTGTACACTGCGCCTCAACCAACGTGGCAACTCTCAACGCACGGGAGGCGGCAGCCTTTCGCAATCGCGAGATCGGCTATGTGTGGCAGTTTCATTACCTGTTGCCGGAGTTTACGGCGCTGGAAAACGTGGCCATGCCGCTGCTGGCGCGCGGAATCAACCGACGCGAGGCGCTAGATGCTGCATCCAACTGGCTTAGGGAGGTCGATCTGGAAGATCGCAGCGATCACCGGCCCGGAGAGCTTTCCGGCGGAGAGCAGCAGCGCGTGGCGCTGGCGCGGGCCCTGGTCGGCAATCCGCGGCTGCTGCTGGCCGACGAACCTACCGGCGATCTGGACGAGACCACCGCCGGCCGGGTCTTTGATCTGCTTGAACGGTTGCACGTAACCCACGGGCTCACCTCGATCGTGGTGACCCACAACCTGGATCTGGCCGCGCGGTGTACGCGGACTCTGCGCCTGGAGAGCGGGCGCCTTGACTGTCATTGGGGCAACCACTCCCAGACGGGACTTCACCCCGGAGACGCGTGACGAAAATGCACCTTCCGGGTGGTTTTTGAGTCTGATTGAAGTAAGGGGTCTGGAACGGGATGCGAATCCCATCCGGGCTCGACGAGGTGGGATGGAAGTCTCGCGGAGGCAACGAACGCCGGGGACGACCGGACAGAAGACAGGTCCGGAACCATCCAAAAGAGCTGTTCGGGGCAGGCATAGGGATTTTCCAGGGGCCTCCGGCGGCGAAGTTGAGAGAAGGGCGCGGCAGGTTGGGCTGAAGCCGATAGCGGGTTCCCAGCGACAGGTTTCGTCGCTGGGGTCGAGAAATCGGACGGCTACTCCTACCGAAAGCCTGCTGCAAGGGAGAATCATTATGTTCGAACGCTATACGGAGAAGGCACGGCGCGTGATCTTCTTCGCGCGGTATGAGGCCAGCCAGTTCGGCTCGCCCTATATCGAGACCGAGCACCTGCTGCTCGGCCTGCTGCGCGAGGACAAGGCGTTAACCAACCGCTTTCTGCGCTCGCACGCCTCGGTGGAGTCGATCCGCAAGCAGATTGAAGCGCACACCACCATTCGCGAGAAGGTTTCGACCAGTCGTCGACCTGCCGCTTTCGAACGAGTGCAAGCGCGTGCTGGCCTACGCGGCGGAAGAAGCCGAGCGGCTGGGCCACAAGCACATCGGCACCGAACATCTGCTGCTGGGCCTGCTGCGCGAAGAGAAGTGCTTCGCCTCGGAGATTCTGCAGGAGCGCGGCCTGAAGCTGGCGCAGATTCGCGACGAGCTGGCGCGCGTGACGCAGGAGAAGGCTCCGCCGCAGCAGCGGCAGCGCGAATCGAGCCTGCTGGCCGAGTTCAGCCGCGACCTGACGCAGGCCGCGATGGACGGGCAGCTCGATCCGCTGGTCGGCCGCGACGGCGAACTGGAGCGCGTGATCCAGATCCTCTGCCGCCGCACCAAGAACAATCCGGTGCTGATCGGCGAGCCCGGCGTGGGCAAGACCGCCATCGTCGAAGGCCTTGCGCAGCGCATCGCCGACGGCGAAGTGCCCAGCTTCCTCGCCGACAAGCGCGTGCTCGGCCTCGATCTTTCGCTCATCGTGGCCGGCACCAAGTACCGCGGCCAGTTTGAAGAGCGGCTCAAGACCATCATGAAAGAGCTGATGGAGAATCAGAACTCCATCATCTTCATCGACGAGCTGCACACGCTGGTGGGCGCGGGTTCGGCGGAGGGTTCGCTCGACGCGGCCAACATCCTCAAGCCGGCTCTCTCGCGCGGCGAAATTCAGTGCATCGGCGCAACCACGCCGGCCGAGTATCGCAAGTCGATCGAGAAGGATCGCTCGCTCGAGCGCCGCTTCCAGGCCGTCAAGGTTCCGCCGCCGAACGAAGCCGATGCCATCAAGATCATCAACGGCATCAAGGACCGCTACGAGAAGTTCCACGCGGTCAGCTACACCGATGCCGCCATCGAGTTCGCCGTGTCGCACTCGAACCGCTATATTCCCGATCGCTTCCTGCCCGACAAGGCGATCGACCTGATCGACGAAGCCGGCGCGCGCGTCAAGCTGCGCCAGACCTCGCTGCCCGAGGAGATCACCGAAGTCCAGAAGCGGATCAAGTTCATCGTGCACCGCATGGATTCGGCGATTGCCAACCACGAGTTCGAGAAGGCGCGCTTCTACTCCGACGAGGAACGCAAGGAGCGCGAAAACCTGCGCGCCCTGCGCGACAAGTATCACCTCGACGACTCCGCCGCCGGCATCGTGGGCCGCGAAGACATCGAAGACGTGGTCAGCCGCTGGACCGGCGTTCCCGTCACCAGCATCAAGGAAGAAGAGACGCAGAAGCTGCTGCGCGTGGAAGAAGAGCTGCACAAGCGCGTCATCTCGCAGGAGAAGGCGATCTCCGCACTGGCCCGCGCCATTCGCCGGTCGCGGGCTGGATTGAAGTCGCCGCATCGTCCGATCGGCAGCTTCCTGTTCCTCGGACCCACCGGCGTGGGCAAAACGGAAATGGCGCGCACGCTGGCCAACTTCCTCTTCGGATCAGACAAGGCGCTGATCCGCTTCGATATGTCGGAGTTCATGGAGAAGCACTCGGTCTCGAAGCTGATCGGTTCGCCTCCGGGATACGTGGGCTACGAGGAGGGCGGCCAGTTGACCGAACGCGTCAAGCGCTCGCCTTACTCCGTGGTCCTGCTCGACGAAATCGAGAAGGCGCATCCCGGATGTGTTCAACATCCTGCTGCAGGTGTTTGAAGACGGCCAGTTGACCGACGGACTCGGCAACACGGTCGACTTCAAGAACACCATCCTCATCATGACGTCGAACATCGGCGCGCGGCACCTGCAGAAGAAGCAGGGGCTCGGCTTCCAGAGCGACCGCGAAGACCTGGTCAACGACAAGGTCGAAGAGCTGGTCAAGCAGGAGGTGAAGAAGACCTTCAACCCCGAGTTCCTCAACCGTCTCGACGAGGTCATCCTCTTCCAGTCGCTGTCCGATGCCGACCTGATCCAGATTGTCGAGCTGCTCGTGCAGCAGCTCAACGCCAACCTGGCGCAGAAGGCCATCACCATCTCGGTCACCGAAGAAGCCAAGAAGTGGATTCTCGACAAGACGCTGGTCGACCGCAGCTACGGTGCGCGTCCGTTGCGCCGCGCCCTGCAGCGCTACGTCGAAGATCCGCTGTCGGAGGCGCTGATCGCCGGACAGATCACCGACCGGCCGGCGTTCCTCGAGGTCTATCTCGACAACAACCAGCTCTTCTATCGCCCGGTAAGCGCAGACGAAACGCGCGACCGAAGAGAAGGCGGCCGGAATCCTGCTCTTCAGCGCGTAAGAGCCGACAGCATCATCACCAATCTGGGTACCCCAGGTCTCGATTTTGAGACCTGGGATACTCAAATCCCCGGCCAACCCGCCGGGGTTTTTCTTTGCCCAATTCACGAGTGAAGCAAGCGACCACTTCGGTTGGCCACGACCTTAGCTTGCCAAAAAGGTGTCATCCTGAGCGCAGCGAAGGATCCGCGGTTGCTTTTATGTGTTCATTCGATCCAGCGCTCGTTTGTAATCCGCTGGTTCACACTCATACCAATCACGGCTCAAATCCGCCCAGATCGGGTTTACGGATTCAATGAGCGCGATCTTTTTGCGCGTCTCCATCCCTTGAGCTCTTTTTCGCGGGCGATCGCCCGGCTAACGTCACCGTATCTCTCAAACCACACCAGCCGGTCGCAGTTGTATCGAGCCGTGAAGCCATCATGTTCTTTCCATTTATGCTGGAAGACTCGTTTGTGAAGGTCACCTGTAACTCCGATGTAGAGAGTGTGACTCCGACTGGCCATGATGTAGGTGCAGTAGCCGCCCTCGTCCATGAGCAGCATCGTAACTTCTGCGCGCCGGGTTGGCTGTGATGCCAGGAACAACCGCAGATCCTTCCGCTACGCGTCAGGATGACAGCGTGAGTAGCCCTAATCCGGACGCTACTTGAAAATCGGGTTATGTCCGGTTAGCCACAATCCGACCGCGACACTGAATGCACACCGCTTCACCAGTACGCTGTCATCCTGAGGAGCGAAGCGACGAAGGATCCGCGGTTGCTTCTTTGCGGGATTCAAACTGACAAAGAAACGCAGTTACTTCTCAGTTTGCCCACCATCCGCCCGGAACTGTTTTCGGCTTGCCGATAGCGATCTTTGGAGGCGCCGTACAGATTACATCGATGACATGATTGAGGCAGGCAATCTCGAAGTGCATCAGGCCCCTAGGATGGCCTCCAGAGGCATACGTGGTTCGCTCTATAAATTCCAAGAGATGCGAATGGGAGAAGATGCGAAATAGTTTACCAGTGAATTCCTCCGGTGACTCGGGGTACTTGCCGTAGGACTCGTTGAGGACTGTGTAGGAGATCATGTGATTGCGGTCGAACAGCAGTTGAAAGAGATGACACGTTTCGTCTTCTTCGATGGGTCTCCCCCCAGTCTTCAGTGGCGCTAGTGGGCCGGTGTCTTCTGTGGTTGAGATTGGAGCTTGGGCTTTCGCTTCAACTATGGTCAGGCCGAGTGTTAGCTCTTCAACCTCGCGAACGTCCGTGGCAGAAAGGTAAGTGCATTCGTTGATGAGCCGCACGCCCTCCTCCCAGGGAACTTCTACTGTTTCAGCCGCGTCTGAGATCACTGGTACCCCCGCACAACCCATCTATCTTAAAGCTCACGATTCGCAGGGCAGTTTGTAGGTTTGTTCGGCAGCGGGGCAGTCGTTGAATCGTCATCGGCAGGTGGCCCATTCATCGATCCTGAATTTGCCCGGTCCCCCGGGAATGTCTGTGCCCCTTCATCGCAGCTTCATCGCGATGAGTGGGTCCAACCCCCTCCAAAACTGTCAAGGCCTCATCCCCGCATTCCGCCCTGACTGGCTCATTCCAATCAGAAAATCCTCCCACCCCGTTTTGCAGGCAATTATCCCCGTTGGGCGCATAATCAATCGAGACTAACAAACGCGGACTGGCGAAAACCACACCGCGTCCTTTAAGTCCTTTGTCTTGAAGATTTTGATGCTTAACGCGTTTAGAAACAATAACTTACCGGAGGGGGTTAAATCCGTAAGTCTATGCAGCGCAGGAACCTGGCTGTTTTTCAGGGAAAAATTCCAACTCGCAACCTTCTGGCTGCGTATCGCCCAGCTCACCGCAACTCCGTTCCCATAAACTACTGAAGCCAAAGTATTTGACTAATGAAACCAGATAAGATCCGTAGCTGCAATTAGGAAGATCATTGCTTACCAAACAAATTATAGGGACTTTATCAACATTATCGATTCTTCATAAACCTGCTAAACTCCCTATAGTTATGGACCCAGTTCGCAATCCCTACGCCCCTGGAGCCGGCAGCCCACCACCCGAACTCGCTGGCCGACATGAGATTCGCAAGGACATCGAGATCCGCCTTCAGCGGCTTCGACTGGGCCGTCCAGCCAAAAGCATGATGCTGATCGGGCTGCGAGGCGTTGGCAAAACGGTGCTTCTGGACCAGATGCGCCGCGATGCCGAAGCCGGCGGCATCCACACCGTGCGCATCGAGGCTCCCGAGCACCGCTCCCTCCCGGCGATTCTCGCTCCGGCTCTCAGGCTTGCCCTCCTTCATCTGAGCAAGAAAGATGCCGCAAAGGACTACGCGGTCCGGGGCCTCAAGGCACTGGCTGGTTTCGCGAGCAAATTGAAAGTGCACTATCACGACATTGAAGTCGGCCTCGACTACGATCCCGAGCCAGGATTGGCCGACAATGGCGATCTTGAACTCGATCTGGGCACGCTCCTCGTGCAGGTCGGCGCAGCGGCGAAGGCGGCCGAAACAGCCGTCGTCCTCTTCATTGACGAGCTCCAGTATGTCGAAGAACCACAGATGGCGGCTTTGATACAGGCGTTACACCGCTGTGCGCAGGAACAGTTGCCGGTCACAGTCGTCGGAGCAGGCCTTCCGCAATTGCGCGGCCGCATGGGCGAAGCAAAATCGTACGCGGAGCGCCTGTTTGATTTTCCCGAGATCGGACCACTCGCTCCGCCAGACGCCCGCGAAGCCATCGTACGACCGGCGGAAAATGAAGGAGCCTTCATTGACGACAACGCCGTTGACCTGATCATCACGAAGACGCAAGGCTATCCGTACTTCCTTCAGGAATGGGGCAAACATACCTGGGACCTCGCTCAGGCCAGTCCGATTCGTTATGAGGACGTTGTAAACGCCTCAGACGAAGCCGTGGCCGCACTCGACGAAAGCTTCTTCCGGGTACGCTTCGATCGGCTCACGCCAAGCGAAAAGAGATATCTTCGCGCAATGGCTGAACTCGGCCCTGATCCCCAACGCTCGGGCGACATTGCGGACCAGCTCGGTCGCGGCGTTACTTCTCTCGCTCCAACCCGCTCTGGTCTCATTGGCAAAGGCATGATCTGGAGCCAGACCCACGGAGAGACAGCATTCACCGTTCCGCTCTTCGACGAGTTCATGAAGAGAATCATGCCCGGCGACGCATGGCGGCGAGGATAGACACCCCCACAAGTCCCGGCTTGGACCCTGAGTTTGACTTACGCTGCCGGGTGTCCCATCCATGACGCAGTTTCATCGCCGGGTGCCCCATCCAAGCTCTGCTTGGGTGGGAAAGCACAAGACCCATCCCCGGGTAACAGTCCCCTCTGTTCGTCAATACCGAGACGATTGCGGACAAGAACCTGCCTCACGCCTTAGCATAGGTTGAACATTCCCGATGCGAGGTCCAGCATGGCCGACACAACCCTTCCTCCAGTTCTAACCGCAGAAGAGATCAGCAGCCTCACCCGCCAGACCAACTACGGCACGTGGCGCTTCCAGAAGACGTGGAAGCCGCTCTACATCGCCGATGCCGAGGGCTGCTGGATCACCGACGGCGCGGGCAAGCGCTACCTCGACTTCAGCGCGCAGTTGATGTGCGTCAATCTCGGCCACAAGAATGCGGCGGTCGTCGAGTCCATCGGCCGGCAGGCGCGCGAACTGGCCTTCGTCGGCCCCGTATATGCGACGGAAGCCCGTGCCAGGCTCAGCGCCAAGCTTCTCGAAGTGCTGCCCGCGGGGCTGGAGAAATTCTTCTTCGCCACCAGCGGGACGGAAGCGAACGAAGCGGCGTTCAAGATCGCCCGCATGTACACGGGCAAGAACAAGATCATTTCGCGCTATCGTTCCTATCACGGCTCGACGATGCGGCTCGATCGCCGCCACCGGCGATCCGCGGCGCTGGGCGATGGAGCCGGCAGGCAAAGGCGGCGGCGTTGTTTTCGCGCCCGAGACGAACTGCTACGACTGCCCCATCAAGCACACCTATCCCGGCTGCAACATCGCATGCGTCGACTACATCGAGCACATGATCGAGAACGAAAGCGATGTGGCAGCGATCATTCTCGAGCCGGTCGTCGGGACCAATGGCGTTCTCATTCCGCCGCCGGAATATTTCCCGCGCCTGCGCGAGATTTGCGACCGCCACGGCGTGCTGATGATTGACGATGAAGTGATGGCGGGATGGGGCCGCACCGGCAAGTGGTTTGCTGTCGATCACTGGGGAGTGAAGCCCGACATTCTCGTCACCGCCAAGGGCATCACTTCGGCGTATGTGCCGCTGGGCCTCTGCGCGACCACGAAAAAGATCGCCGACCATTTTGAGGATCACTACTTCTCGCACGGGCACACGTATGAAGCGCATCCCATCACGCTCGGGCCGGCGGTGACGACGATTGAAGAGATGCAGCGGCTCAAGCTGGTCGATCGTGCCGCTGAACTGGAGCCTTATGTGCGCGAGAAGCTGGAAGCCCTGAAGGAGAAACATCCCTCCATCGGCGATGTGCGCGGGCTCGGACTCTTCTTCGCGGTTGAACTGGTGAAGAATCGCAAGACGAAGCAGCCCTTCAACACCATGCGCGACAAGGTTGAAGGCAAGCCGCTGGTTGTCGATCAGATCGCGGCGAAGATGATGGCCGATGGCGTGGCGCAGCAGGCCTGGGTGAGCCACTTCGTGATTGCGCCGCCGCTGATCGTCACCAAGGAAGAGCTCGACTTCGGCATCGACGCACTCGACCGCCATCTTGGCATCGCCGACGCGCTGGTCGAATAACTAGACAAAGTGGGTCCCCAGGTCTCGTCTTTGACACCTGGGAGCTTAACGCGGTCACAGCGCAGGATCAGTCAAACACAACCGTCTTGTTTCCATAGCAGAGGATCCGGCGGTCGAGATGCCAGCGCACGGCACGCGAGAGTACGAGGCGCTCGAGATCGCGTCCGCGTGCAACCAGATCTTCGACCTGGTCGCGATGCGAGATGCGCGCTACATCCTGCTCGATAATCGGTCCGTCATCCAGCACCTCGGTCACGTAATGGCTGGTTGCCCCGATCAGCTTCACTCCACGCGCGTGTGCCGCATGATACGGACGCGCGCCGGTGAAAGCCGGCAGGAACGAGTGGTGCACGTTGATGATGGCCGCGGGATACCTGGGCAACGAATGCCGGCGAGAGAATCTGCATGTAGCGCGCCAGAACCACCAGTTCGACTCCGTGCTGCTCAAGGATTGCAGTCTCTTGCTCTTCCGCTTCGCCACGTGTTGCCGCGCTAACTGGAACGTGCTCAAACGGGATGTCGTAGAAGGCGGCGAGCCTTTCCACTTCGCGATGATTTGAGACGATGACCGGAATGTCGCAATCCAGTTCGCGTGATTGCCAGCGGTGCAGAAGGTCGGCCACGCAGTGCAGGTATTGCGAGCAGAACAGCGCGACCCGCGGCTTTTGCTGCGACGACTCAATTCGCCAGCGCATATCCAGCTCCGCGGCAAGAGGAGCAAATGCCTCTTTGAAAGCTGCCAGATCGAAGCGCGAGCCGCCGCGGTTCTCACGGTCTTTTGATTCACTGCTGTTCAAAGCCCATTCCACGCGCATGAAGAACAAGCCGAGGTCGTGGTCCTGGTGCTGATCGGCGTGGAGGATGTTGGCTCCGCGCTCGTAGAGCATTCCGGCGACGCGGGCTACCAGACCCTTGCGATCGGGGCAGTCGATCAGGAGAACGGCTGTGTCTTTCATGGTCTATTCAGCTTAAGCTATGAGCCGGACAGCGCCGCCCTGCACGTCTAGGGTGAGGCCGATGGTTGGGCCGGCTAGAGCGGCCAGCAGGCTGCGATTGGCGAGGAGATCTTCGGCCATGTTGGTGATGGGTTCCGCCGGAATGTTCTTCCAATGGCTCGGATGCCGCTCCGGTGCCTGGAACACACCAGTGTGGACATCGCTGATTGTGCTGATTGTTGTGTCGGCGTCGTGAGTGTCGCGCCCATCGGAAGTCTCGATGGGAAATCAGCTTATCGACAAGGCGGCGGCTGGCCGCCGCAACCAGCCGCAGTTCTCCGCTGTAGTGAGCAAAAGGCGCGGCCAGGACACCCGGCCCCTGGAGTAGATCGCAGTAGAGATCGAGCGCTGTGACCATGTTGCAGGCGTCGTGCACGATTTCGGCGAGATCATCGCCTCGCGTCGTGACCATGGAGAGAATCCCCACAACCTTGTCCACGCGCTTCTGTTCTGTCTCGCCCAATTCCCTTAATTCCTCGACCTGCATTGTTGGTCCTTTCCTTCTTCTTTGCTTTCAATCTGGATTTGAGGAAAACGTGAGTTTCGCTTTTTCTTCTTACACGCAGCGTGCCAAATCCGGACACTGATATTAAGATCCACAAATTTAGACGTTTAGCGAAGAAAGCGTGAGCAAGCGGTGGGAATCACTGCCCCCGTTCTTATTCCCGGATTGGGACAGCTTAAAACGCGGAATCAGCCACAGACGGAGTTGATTGAGCGACTTGCGTCGCGGTATGCCCATCTTTCCCGAATTGGTCCTTCCCGAAACGGGCTCTGTCTGGTGCCGGTCGCGCTGGCCGGTTCTCGTACAATCGGCCTATGAACCGCCAAGGCAATGCAGCTTCTTTCGTCCCGGTGATCGCAAGCCGAACCAGCTTCGCCCTTTAACGCTGACTCCGGACTTCGTACAGACCGCGGAAGGCTCGGTGCTGGTGACGCTGGGCAATACGCGCGTGCTGACCAATGCCACCATCGAGCAGGGAGTGCCGGGGTGGCTGCGCAACTCGGGCCGCGGGTGGGTGACGGCGGAGTACGCCATGCTGCCGCGGTCGACGGTGACGCGGACGCCGCGGGAGAGCGAGCGGGGCAAGATCGGCGGCCGGACGCACGAGATTCAGCGGCTGATCGGCCGGAGCCTGCGCTCGGTGGTGGATATGCAGGCGCTGGGCGAGCGCACGGTGATTCTCGACTGCGACGTGATCCAGGCCGATGGCGGCACGCGGACGGCGGCGATTACCGGCGCGGCGGTGGCGCTGGCGATTGCGCTGAACGCGCTGGTGAAGGCGGGAACGCTGAAGCAGTCGCCGCTGAAGCAACTGGTGGCGGCCACGTCGGTGGGCATTGTGGGCGGAGCGCCGCTGCTCGATCTTTGCTACGAAGAGGACTCGCAGGCCGAGGTCGATATGAACATCGTGATGACGGCGGACGGCGGCCTCGTGGAGACGCAGGCGACGGCGGAGAAGGGAAGCTACTCGCGCAGCGATCTGAATGGGCTGATCGATCTGGCGGAGGGCGGGCTCAGGGAGATCTTCGCGATGCAGCGGGCGGTTCTAAACCCGGCGAGTTGAGCCAGTGATCGAGTGAGGGTTCTTCGTCACCTCGAGGTATAACACTGCGGGCATGTTCCGGCCCGCAAATGAGTTGTGCGGATGTGTTCGACGGCACATTTTTACCTTGCGCGCCTCTGCTACCATAAGGACGATTGCAGTTCCCGCCGCCGGATAGGCAGCCGTGCAAGCGTAGCCGGCGGCCGAATTCTGGAAAGTTCTTAACGAAGGAGAATTCCTATGCCTTTAGTCTCCATGCGGCAGCTTCTCGACGAGGCCGCCAAGGGCGGATACGGCGTCGGCGCATTCAACGTCAACGACATGGAACAGATTCAGGCCATCATGATGGCGGCGAAGGAAACCAAGTCGCCGGTCATCGTGCAGGCCAGCCGCGGCGCGCGCGCAGTTTGCCGAGGACCTCTACCTCTTCCGCCTGATCCAGGCCGCCGCCGAGCTGAATCCCGAGATTCCCATCGCCATGCACCAGGATCACGGCAACAGCTTTGAGACCTGCAAGAGCGCCATCGAGCTGGGCTACACCTCGGTGATGATGGATGGCTCGCTGAAGGAAGACGGCAAGACGCCTTCGACCTTTGAAGAGAACGTGGAAGTGACGCGCAAGGTGGTCGAGTATGCGCACGAGCGCGGCGTCACGGTCGAAGGCGAGATCGGCGTGCTGGGCGGCGTGGAAGACGGCCACGGCGCGGGCGGCACGCGGCCTCGAGCACATCACCGATCCCGACCAGGCGGTCGAGTTTGCCGAGCGCACCGGCGTTGACGCGCTGGCCATCGCCATCGGCACCAGCCACGGCGCGTACAAGTTCACCAAGAAGCCCGATGGCTCGGTGCTCAAGATGGACGTGCTGATCGCGATCCACAAGCGCCTGCCGCACACGCACCTGGTGATGCACGGCAGCTCGTCGGTGCCCAAGGACCTGCAGGACATCGTCAACCAGTACGGCGGCAAGCTGAAGCAGACCTGGGGCGTGCCGGTCGAAGAGATTCAGCTCGGCATCCGCAACGGCGTGCGCAAGATCAACGTGGACACCGACAATCGCCTGGCGATCACCGGCGCCATCCGCAAGGTGTTCGCGGAGACGCCGGAGAAGTTCGATCCGCGCGACTACATGAAGCCGGCACGCGAGGCCATGAAGAAGGTTGTGGCGCTGCGCATGACGCAGTTCGGCCAGGCCGGCCACGCGGGCGACTACAAGCCGATCCCGATCACCGAAATCGCCAAGGGCTATGCGAACGGCTCGCTGGACACGCGTCCGTCGATGGCGGCAGTCCGCTAAAGAAGCAGAAACATGGAAAGGCCGGTCTGCCCAGGCAGATCGGCCTTTTTATTTGTCCTGATGTGACGGCTGCTTATCCGTCGGGATGGTGTTGGCGCAGGATCTTTTGCTGGCTCACGGCGTCGCCGTCTCCCCGCTTCAGGCTCGCGAAGACGACTGTGGACAGGATTGTGAGGCAGCCGAGCGCGCGGAAGGCGAGATGGATGCCGTGGATCATCTCCTGCGGAACTCTTGATGCGCCGCTGGGCACAAAGAACGCCGTGGTGAGTCCGGCTGCGGCCACTCCGAAGCTGATCGACATCTGTTGCATGGTGCTGGCGATGGTGCTGGCGCTGCTGGCGTCGTGCTCGGAGACGTCCGCGTAGACGAGGGTGTTCATGCTGGTGTATTGGAGCGAGGTGAATGCGCCGTAGAAGTACGCCAGCAGGAGGATGAACCAGACGGGCGTGTGCTGGCCGATGGTGGAGAACAGCAGGAGAAGGATGCCGATGATGATGGTGTTTGAAATGAGTACGCCGCGATAACCGAACGTGGCCAGCAAGCGACGAATCACCGCCTTGATGCTCATGGCGCCAAGTGCCTGCGGCATGATGAGCAGTCCGGATTGAACGGGGCTGAAGCCGAGCCCGGTCTGGTAGAGCAGGGGTAGCAGAAACGGCACGCCGCCGATTCCGAGTCGCGTGAAATAGCTGCCGTTCACAGATGCGCGGAAGGTGCGAATGCTGAAAAGCTCTGAGGCGAAGCAGCGGAAACTCCAGCGTTCGCGCGTGCAGCCAGTAGCCGATGAGAAGTGAGATGGAGAGGGCCAGCAGGCCGATGATCTCGCGGGCGCTCAATGCGTGTTCGCCGAAGACTTCAAGGACATAGGAAAGCAACGCAATGCCGGAGCCGAAGAGGATGAGCCCGACGATATCGAGAGGCGGCGTGTCGTCTTCAGCGTAGTTGGGCAGGTGCAGGTAGACCATGATGAGGCCGGCGATTCCGATGGGGATGTTGAGAAAGAAGATGACGCGCCAATGGAAGTAGTCGACGATGAGGCCGCCGGCCACCGGACCCAGCATGGGAGCGATGAGCGCGGGGATGGAGACGAAGCTCATGATGCGGACGAGGTCGGATTTGGGGAATGTTCTGACCAGGGTGAGGCGGCCCACCGGGACCATCATGGCGCCGCCCATGCCCTGCACGACGCGGAATGCGACGAGCAGATGGATGCTGGTGGAGATACCGCAGAGGAAGGAGCCGAGGGTGAAGATGCCGATGGCGGAGGCAAACACGCGGCGCGTCCCGAATCTGTCGGCCATCCAGCCGCTGATCGGAATGAAGACCGCGAGGCTGAGCGTGTAGCTGGCGAGCACGGCCTTCATGCTGAGCGGCGTTACGCTCAATGCTTCGGAGATTGCGGGCACAGCGGTGTTGAGGATGGTGGTGTCGAGCGACTCCATGAAGAAGGCGACCGCAACCAGCCAGGGCAGCAGGCGCCTGGCAGCGTCGGAGGGTACGGGCGCTTGCGCGGCGGCGCTGGGGGTGGGAGATGAGCTCATGAAGTTTCGATTGAGAGGAAGAATCGCGTCTGGCCGGATTGCAGTGAAGGTGCGGTTCAGACGAATCCGGCAGATATTTACGATGCGGCGGGTGCGACGGACGGTTCGCGATTGGGGATCGCGGCGATGCCGATTTCCTGGTCCTTGTACTGCAGCTGGTAGAGCTTCCAGTAGAGGCCGCGGTTGGCGAGCAATTCCTGGTGCGAGCCCATCTCGCGCAGCTGGCCCTTGTGCATGACGAGAATGGTGTCGGCGCGCTGAATGGTGGAGAGGCGATGGGCGATGAGCACGCTGGTGCGGCCCTCGACCATGCGCTCCAGTGCGCCGCGAATGCGCAGCTCGGTGTCGGTGTCGACGCTGGAGGTGGCTTCGTCGAGGATGAGGATGTGCGGATTGTAGGCCAGCGCGCGGGCGAAGTTGATGAGCTGTTTCTGGCCGGTCGAGAGCGAGTTGCCGCGCTCGCGCACGGGCTCGTTGAATCCGCCGGGCAGGCGATCGATGAAGTCGAGCACGTTGACGTCGCGCGCGGCCTGGCGCAGAGCGGCTTCGGTGATGGCGTCGTTGCCGAAGCGGATGTTTTCGGCGATGGTGCCGGTAAAGAGGAACGGGTCCTGCAGAACGACGGCGAAGTGGCTGCGCAGCGCGGCGAGGTCGAGTTCGCGCAGGTCGACGCCATCGAGCGCGGATCGGAGCCGGCGGTGACGTCGTAGAAGCGCATCATCAGGCTGGTGAGCGTGGTTTTGCCTGCGCCGGTGTGGCCCACGATGGCGATGGTCTGGCCGGGCTCGATGGTGAAGGAGACGTCCTTCAGAATCCACTCGATGTCGGTGAGTGCGGCCAGTTCTTTGGCGCGCTTCGGGTGACTCGGCGACGCGATCCACGAGTGTCTTCTGTTCCGGCGTCAGCTTCTGATAGGTGAACCAGACGTGGCGGAACTCGATGCGATTCGATCCGTCGCCCGAGCGCGGATTGCGCGGGGCTGACGATCTCCGGCGCGGTATCGAGCAGCTTGAAGATGCGCTCGCAGGCGGCCATGGCGGCTTGCAGGATGTTGTACTTGTCGCTCAGGTCCTGGATGGGGCGCCAGAAGCGCTGCGAGTACATGTTGAACGCGGCCAGCATGCCGATGGTGACCGAGCCGGAGAGCACGCCGAAGCCGCCGCGCCAGATGACCAGGGCGATGGCGATGGAGGACAGCATTTCGACTGCGGGATAGTAGAGCGCGTAGGCGAAGATCGTGTCTTTGAACGCGATCATGTGCAGGCGGTTGACCGCTTCGAAGTCGCTGATAGGCGCGCTGTTCGCGGTTGAAGAGCTGCACCACGGCCATGCCGCTGATGTGTTCCTGCGTAAAGCTGTTGATGCGGGCGATGGCGGCGCGCACGCGGCGGTAGCTCTCGCGAACGCTGTTGCGGAACATGCGCGTGACGATCAGGATCAGGGGCAGAACGGCGAAGGCCAGCAGCGCCAGCCACCAGTTGATGTTGAGCATCACGATGGCCATGATGGTGAGGGTGAAGAAGTCGTCGACGATGGCCAGGATGCCGCCGGTGAACATTTCGTTGATGGCGTCGACGTCGGAGGTGATGCGCGTAACCAGCCGGCCCACGGCGTGGGTGTCGAAGAAGCCGACGTGCATGCGCTGCATGTGGCGGAAGATGTCGCGGCGCAGGTCGAACATGATCTTCTGGCCGGTCCACTGCATCAGGTAGGTCTGGATGAATTCGAACAGATAAGCACGAGATCTGCAGCAACGAGATAGATCCAGCGAGACTGGGTGATGCCGCGAAGCGGGTCGACGGCTCAGATGCCGAGTGAGCCAGACGGCGGCGCCAAAGCCCTGCGTGGCGGCAGAAGGGTGGCCATGTCTGCAGGGCCGGTAGGAAAGTAGCGGTCGATGCCCACCATCACGAGATAGGGACCGGCGACATCGCTGATGGATTTCAGCGAGATGGCGATCGAAGAGACGGTCGCCTGCCACCAGTAGGGGCGCAAGTAATGCCCGAGACGCTTGATCAGGCGGGAGTCGTAGACCTTGCCAACCGGATCCTCATCGGCTTTCCGACGCGCATCTCCGTTGCGTGGATCGCGCTCTTTTGCGTTGGTTTGGCTGGGTTTTTGCTCAGCGTCGGGCATCGGTTAACATAAGGCTTCCAACTCCATTGTACGGGTTGCGGTTTCAGGTGTTTCGGACGGCGCTGGTGAATTTGAAGACATGCGAAGCGAGCCAGCCGGCGTGGCGACCGACTCCAGGCGTCGACCCCGCTTGCCTTAGACTCGAATCGTGAGTCTGCGTCAATCCATTCACGGGTGCAGCGCATACGGCCGAGCTTCCGCAGGTCGTGCGGCGAGGAGCTTATGTCTATCCTGCCGGGCCTGCGCTTCAATCTGCCTTTCTACCGGTTTCATGCGTTCTTCGATCCGACGAATCCTATTCTTCTGTTTGAGCACCTGCGGCGCTTCGGCCGCGCGGCGCACTATCGCATCCTGCTGCATGACGTTGTTCTGTTGAACGATCCCGCCGATATCGCCGAAGTGCTGATCGACAAGGCCGCGTTCTTCGGGAAGGACCGCACGCAGAAGCGGATGAAGATCCTGCTCGGCGAGGGGATGATCACCTCGGACGGTGAAACTCATAACCGGGGACGCCGCATTGCCGCTCCCGCCTTTCACCGGCGTCGCATCGAGCGATACGCGGCACAGATTGTGGAGCTTGCCGATGGGTTTCGCGCGCAATGGCAGCCCGGAGCGGAACTGAATATCGCCGCCGAGATGATGCGGCTGGCCTTGCAGATCACTGCACGCACGCTATTCGATACGGAAGTCACGGCGGAGATTCACGAGATCAACGACCAGGTGAACATCATCATGGATCTCTATCACTTCCTGGTCACGCTTGCCGCGGGCTGAGCTTCTGCTCAATACGCCGTTGCCGCAGATGCGGCGGTTTCGAGCGGCCAAGAAGCGGCTGGATGAAGTTGTGGACGGCATGGTCGGATGCGCGGCGGTCGGAGAGCGGACCTGGAGCAGCCGTGCTGACCTGCTCTCGATGCTGCTGGCGGCGCGGGACGACCAGGCGGGAGGCGATGGGCACAAGCTGGATGGTCAGCAAATCCGCGACCAGGTTCTGACGCTGTTCCTTGCCGGGTTTGAGACGGTGGCCAATGCGCTGGCGTGGACCTGGCTGCTGCTGGGGCAGAATCCCGAGGCCGAAGCTCGGTTTCATGCGGAGCTGGACGCGGTTCTCGGCGGGCGGCTGCCGACGCTCGAGGACATTCCGCGACTCGAATACACGGCCATGGTGCTGTCGGAATCGATGCGGCTTGTATCCGCCGGCCTGGGCGATGGGGCGGGAGGTGCTGCGAGGATGTGTCGATCGGGCCTTACCGGCTTCGGAAGGGAACGATGGTCTTCTTCAGCCAGTACATTGTGCAGCGGGATCCGCGGTGGTTTCCTGAGCCGGAGCGGTTCTGTCCGGAGCGATTTACCGCGGAGGCCAAGGCGGGCCGGCCACGGTTTGCCTATTTTCCGTTTGGCGGAGGCGGGCGGCAGTGTATCGGGGAATCGTTTGCCTGGATGGAAGCCGTTTTGGCGCTGGCGACGATTGCCCAGCGCTGGCGTGTGCGAGCCTGTTGCGGGGCAGAAGATCGAGTTGCAGCCGAAGATCACGCTGCGGCCGAAGAATGGGATCCAGGTCACGGTAGTGCCGAGAGATTGAGAGAGCGGATCGGAGCGATGCCGTAGACTCGAAGGGTGGGTTTCCAGAATTTTCATGGCAATGCGGCAACTGTGCGGCACCTGCGAGAAGGTTTGCGCAGCGGCCATTTTCCGCAGGCGCTGATCCTTGCCGGGCCGAAGGGAGCGGGCAAGTACACGCTTGCGCTGATGCTGGCGCAGGCCGTGAACTGCCTTGAGCCAACGGAAAGCGACGGGCTGCCGGACTTTTGCGGGCACTGCTGCAAACTGCCAGCGCATCGCCGAATCGGCAAACCTGGAAGAGCGGGTGGCGGAGGCTGTTGCGGCGCGCGACGAGATGCGCGATGTGGACAAGCGCGAGACCCGCATCCTGATCCAGACGCATCCTGACTGTGCTGATCGTGCCGCCCGACCCTCCGCAACTTCTGATCAAGCTGGGGCAGGTGCGTGCGGTGATTCACGCGGCATATTACCGGCCGCCGGCAGATGCGCACCGGGCGTTCACGATCTTCACCACTTCGGCGTTTATGAAAGAGGCGGCGAACAGCCTGCTGAAGGTGCTGGAAGAGCCGCCGGAGCGCACGTCGCTGATTCTGCTGACTGAAAATCCGCATGAACTGCTGCCGACGATCCGCTCGCGCGCGCTTCTCTACAGGCTGGAAGCGCTGCCGGCGGCAGAGATCGAGCAGCTGCTGGCCGAGCGCCGGCCCGAGCTGAAGCCGCAGCAGAGAGCGCTGGCGGCGCGGCTGGCAGAAGGCGCGGTCGGGCGCGCACTGACGCTGGATCTGGATGTATATCTTGCCAGCCGCCAGGATGCGCTGCTGATGCTGAGGACGGCGCTCCGGGAGCCGGACTACTCCGAGCTGTTTCACGCGACGGAAACCTACCGCGGCGGGGCCGACGGGCAGGAGAAGACGATCAACCTGCTGCGGGCGCTGGGCAGTCTGCTCGAAGATCTGCTGCTGATGGTTGCGGGAACGCCGGGGCTCATTCGCAATCTCGATCTTTCGGCTGAGCTGGAACGCATGGCGCAGGGAATGACGGTGGACTGGATCGCTGCGACCTCCCGCGCGGTGGTGCAGGTGGAGCAGGGAATGCGGCGCAATCTGTTGCGCTCCCTGTCAATTGATGCAATGGCGGTGAGCCTGCAAGAGCGATAACTGGTACGTTTCCACAGGTGCCGATGAATAGTATGCAACTTCGGTCTTGTCCGCGGGCATCTTTTGGGTTAGAATCAAAAGACTTTCAGAGGCAAAGACCACACTTAGAGTCTGGAAACAGGGCTGTGCTGACGGTTTGTGTTCTCGAACGGGCTCTCTAGCTGCACTTGCTGAAAGCGGAATTTCTCGTTTCCCCTGACAAGCAAATTGAAACTGTTGTTCTGCATCTGTGCAATCAAGAGTTCCGTTGCCGTGGAGGATCCTATTTATGAATACTCAGTCAATTCTGCCGGGCGTGGAAGGCCAGCGCCGCGCCGAGCCTTTTTTATCCGACGAATCGCAAGAAACAGAGCTCAATCTCGACGCCTTCGTTTCGGTTTACAAATTACGAAGTCGAGGAATCCGTTCATCGGCAGGCAGAGCAATTCTATTTGCAGAAGCAGATCCAGTCGCAGACGCCGATGGTGATTGTGCTGGAAGACGGCGAGCGCCTTGAAGGTCAGATCGAGTGGTACGACCGCGGAGTGCTGAAGGTGCGCGGCCGGGCGAAGACTTTATTTATAAATCTGCGATCAAGTATATGTACAAGCTTGGCGAAGCCGGGCAGTAGCCGACTCGCATGCTAATCCTTCGCGGAATGCGCAGCCTTGCGCAGGCGATCTCGGATCGCCTCGCCAATGTCCTGCGGCATCGCGGCAGCGGACATAGGATCACGGTGCAGCCTTCGGCATCGAGCGCGCGCAGGCCGGCGTAGAGTTTCTCCGCCAGTTCCTCGGGCGCCCTCCAACGCCCCCAGGGAAAACTCGGTTGCGCCCCGCAGCGGCGGCTCGAGGCTGGTGCGCGGCAGTTCCGCGGGAAGCATGAGGCCGAGGCGACCATTTCCACTCAGGAATCGTGCATGGCGATGCAGCGAGGGCCAGGCGCGCGGGGAGTTCTGCGAGCGTGCCCTCGACAAGGATCAGCCGGGCGCGCGGCGCATAGTGACGCAGGCCAACGCCGGGAGAGGGAAGCGCCTCGGGCGCAGCGGTCTGCGGCAGCATTCTTTCTTCGTAGTTCACGACCGGGCCGGCGACTTCGCGGATCTGCTGGGCGGTGATGGCGCCGGGGCGGTAGATCACCATGGGGCTTTGTGTGGGATCGAGAACGGTGGATTCGACGCCGTGGCGAGTCGGGCCGGCGTCGATGATGGCGTCGATTTTGCCGTCGAGATCGTCGAGCACGTGCGCAGCGGTGGTGGGGCTGATGTGGCTGAAGACATTGGCGCTGGGCGCGGCGACGGGCACGCCGGCCTGGCGAATCACTTCAAACGCCACCGGATGCGCAGGCATGCGAATGCCGACCAGCGGGCGGCCGGCGGTGACGACATCGGGGACCGTCGCGGAGCGAGGCAGAAGCAGAGTCAGAGGTCCGGGCCAGAAGGCTTCCATCAGGCTTCGAACCACTGGCGGAAATCTGGTGACGAGTTGCTTGAGCATCGGGTTCTCGAGAACCGGGCCCGCGATGTGCACGATGATCGGGTCCCACGAGGGGCGTTGTTTGGCCTGCGAAGATGCGCGCCACGGCGGCGGGATCGAGAGCATTGGCGCCGAGTCCGTAGACGGTTTCGGTGGGCAGAGCGACGAGGCCGCCGGAGCGAAGGATCTGCGCGGCCTGAGCGATGGCGGCTTGCGCCTCGTCTGTCTCCATGTGGGCCGGGTCAACCGAAAGGCGCAGAGTCTTCACGTACTTATTGTCGCCGTTTGAAGCCGTTGCCGCTACCTGCGTATACTCGCTGATTACATGGCTATCGAGACGGAGATCAAATTCCGGGTTGCGAATGTCGGACGAACTGGTGCGAGCGGCTTCGCCAGGCGGGGTTTCACCAGCAGACGCCGCGCGCGTTTGAGAGCAATGTTCTGTACGACACGCCTGACCGGAAAATGCGGGCGCGGACCGAGATTCTGCGCATCCGCAGCTATGCGGGACGATGGACGGTGACGCACAAGCGGCTGCCCGATGTGGGGCCCGGCGAAGATGCGCACAAGCATCGCGTGGAGACGGAAACCGAAGTTGCCGACGGCGAGGTGCTGGCGCAGATTTTTCTGTCGCTGGGGCTGGTGGCGGCTTTCCGCTATGAAAAGTGGCGCAGCGAGTGGACCGACGGCGAGGGACATTGCGTGATCGACGAGACGCCGATCGGCAACTACGCGGAGCTGGAAGGATCGCCGGAGTGGATCGACCGCACTGCGGCACGGCTTGGAGTGGATCGCTCGGCGTACCTGACGCTGAGCTATGGCCGGCTGTTTGAGCAGTGGCGCGCAGAGCATCATTCCGACGCGAACGATCTGACGTTTGAGGCTGTATCGGTCAAGCATTGAGCGGGCATTGAGCGAGATAGCGATGTGACTTGCCGGCCCCCTATTACCCGGTCTCTTTGGGTAAATATCCTGCAATCATCGGGTTACCGACAGGGGGTGGCGCTAAATTCCTCTGTATATTGGAGTTAGCCGTAGATTATTCCTGTGAAAGGACTTAAAGGATAGTGAACAGTGAACAGTGGTCAGACCGGATGTGCCGAAGCCTTGTCCCGATGCTGATTTCCATTGTGCGCCGGAAGGGGGAAATTACCTGCAAAATGGCGGAAAGTTTTTGACGAATGGAATGAGGTGGTTAGCAGAATCTTTGGCTGGGTGGGGTTGACGGGGAAAAATCTGGGAATTTCCGGACGGCGAGTCGAACCGCTGCAATGATCGAAGCCGCGATAACGAGAGTGGATGCGAATCGATCCTGCTTCTGCCGGTCGTCCCCCCTCGCGTGCAATCGCCCTGTTCATCTGTCCCATCTCAGTTAGTCCTCCGCTCCGACTTCACCGGCTTGCGTGTTTGGAGAGATGATGGGTGATCCGAGGCATGCGATGAATCTCTACTCTCTAACGCGGCGGTTCCCCACGGAAAAAGCTGCACTCGATCATCTGATAAGGACACGCTGGCCGAAGGGCGTTCGCTGTGTGGCGTGCGATCACGGCAAGTGCTGGCCGATTGAGTCCACCAACAAGACTGGCGGACCGCGGCGGTTGTTTCAATGTGCTGGCTGCAAGCTTCAGTTCAGTGCTACGGCCGGAACCCTCTTCCATGATTCTCATCTTCCTCTGACCAAATGGTTCGCGGCGATCTCGCTTATGAACGATGCCAAGAAGGGCATCTCCGCCAGCCAGCTCGGGCGACACATCGCATGACCTACAAGACGGCCTGGTATGTGGCTCACCGGATCCGCGAAGCCATGCGGGAAGCCAAAGACATTCAGTTGGGAGACCCCGATACCACTGTCGAGATCGATGAAACCTACATCGGAGGCCAGCTTCGTCACCAAGGTTCTAAAGCGGCCAAAGCTTATAAAACCATGGTGATTGGAATAGCCGAACGCAATGGGCGCATTCATCTCGAGTCGATGTCCAACCGCCGCTTCGAATCCATCAAGCCGGTGCTCGATGCCAAACTAGCCGAGAACACTAAAGAAGTTGTCACCGATGGCAATCCCAGTTACAAAGGCCTCATTCCCAGAGAGAAACACGCGAGAGGAAATCACAGCAAGGAACTTCGAGAGGGCGTGTGGACAACGACGCAGACGGTGGAGAATGCCTTTTCGCTGTTCAAGCGGGCCATCGTCGGCAACTATCACAAGCTCAGTCCATGGCACCTGTATCGCTATATGCGCGAGTTCTGCTGGCGGTACAATCGGCGCCGCGGAAGCCAAGCAGCAGACAGGTGCCGAAGAAGCAGGCTGAAGAAGTGCTCGGTCTCTACCGGGACAGGTACTTCGATGTGAACGTGCGGCACTTTCATGAGAAGCTCGGCGAAGAACACCAGATCGGGTTGAGCTACACGTGGGTAAAACAGGCTCTGCAAGCGGCCGGTCTGGTGAAGCGCAAGGCCAAACGGGGCGTGCATCGCAAGCGACGAGAGCGGCGTCCGCTGCCGGGGATGATGCTGCATATCGACGGCAGCGATCACCAGTGGTTTCAGGATGAGCGCCGGCACGACCTGATCGTGATCCTCGACGACGCCACCAGCGAGATCTACTATGCGCAACTGGCCGAGGAAGAAACGACCGCCACGGTGATGGCCGGGCTGCGGGCAGTGATCGAACGGAAGGGGTTGTTCTGTTCGCTCTATTCCGACCGTGGAGCCCATTTCTGGTATACGCCGAAGAGCGGTGGCAAGGTCGATTATGAGCGCCCTACGCAGGTGGGCCGCGCCATGAAGGAGTTGGGAGTGAATATGATTCCGTCCTACTCTCCGCAGGCGCGGGGACGATCGGAGCGCAACTTCTCCACCTGGCAGGGACGGCTGCCGCAGGAGCTGCGATTGCGCGGGATCCGCACCCTGGAGGGAGCCAACAAGTTTCTGAACGAGCACTACATCGCCGAGTTCAACCGCCGCTTCACAGTCCCGGCTGCCGAGCGCGGAACGGCATTCATGTCCTGCCGGCACAGAAACCTGGTCTGTCGTTCGCTGATCCCGACCAACTCCGCTGCCTGCCACCACTTGATCTTCTTCGCGTTGGCTCGTAACAACACTTCCTGTAGCTTCATCGCCCGCTCCGCCGCGGTCCTCGGATAGATCTCCATGCTCTCGCGCATGGCTCCATCCTCACCGCCCGAAAAGCGGACATTTCACTTGCTATAAACACCGGACATATTATGTGCTAACGACAACCGCCCACCCGGAAGTTACTCTTTATGCAACATGACTGTTCACACTGGATACACTTCACTGTGGAGCAGTGGCAGAGAGTAGCAAGATAGTGCTTGACACGTTAAAAGTGTGAACGTTGTAAGATTTTGTAAGCAGTTGTTTGTGAGCTATGCGACGTATCTACAATGTAATAAACGATCTAACGACAGTGCCATGTGTCCCTACGGGACGGAGCTTTGTGATCCGAGGCAAGCAGAGGTTCGTTGCTTTCCCAGGTGCCAGAAGCGGCACGGGGGGCACCCAGTCTTCGTGATCCGGTTTGGAGTGCGGAAGGAAGATTGCGTTCGTGCTTTCCCAAAGTGCCGAAGCGGCACCAGGGGCACCCGGTCTTCGTGATTCGGTTTGGAGTGTTAAGGGCGATTGAGGGTTGCGCTTTCCCAGGTGCCAGAAGTGGCACCTGGGGTACCCGGCGGGGTTTGCGAGATGGACCAGCGAGTGCCTGTGTGAGTACAATCCTTTTCACTTCTTGTTCCCGTGAATATACGCAGTTCGCCTGTTCGTCGTGCCTGGCCAGCGGCGTTTGCCGCAGGGCTTCTGCTGTGCGCAACCCTTGCGGCCCCACAGGCCATCGACTCCCCAATCAAGTTTGAGTTAAAGGAACTTCCCTTCCATCTCGAAAGCGATGTAAGCAAGGCCTTCAACCCCCCTGAATCCATGGCCGGGGGCGTAGCCGTCTTCGACTTTAACGGCGACGGACGTCCGGACATATTCTTTACCAACGGCGCCGTCCTGGCGACCCTGAAGAAATCCTCGACCAAATACTCCAACCGCCTCTACCGGAATGATGGCAAGGGTGTCTTTACCGACGTGACGGAGCAGGCTGGACTGACCGGAACAGGATTTGACATTGGAGTTGCTGCAGGCGACTACGACAACGACGGACATCCGGACCTATTTGTTGCCGGCGTTCACCGAAACACGCTTTATCACAACAACGGCGACGGCACATTCACGGACGTGACGGTGAAGGCCGGGTTGGACAAGTCGAACGATCTCGAGTTCGGACCTCTGTGGGCAGTGGCGGCCGCCTGGGTCGACGTGAACAATGACGGCCTGCTTGATCTGTTTGTCGTGAACTACCTGCGCTGGCAATACACCGACACCGCCCTGTGCAACGACTATTGCCATCCACGTCATTACAAGGGCTCGCCGAACCAGCTCTTTCTGAACCAGGGAGACGGCACATTCAAGGATGTCTCGAAAGAGTGGGGCATTCGCGACCATGTGGGCAAAGGGATGGCTGTTGGCGTAGCGGATTACGACCACGACGGCAGGCAGGATCTGTTTGTGACTAACGATGCAAACGAGAACTTTCTGTTCCACAACCTGGGGAACAGATTCGAGGAGGTTGGATTCGAGACCAACACCATGTTGCCCCAAGATGGCAACGCAATCTCCGGAATGGGCCTCGATTTCCGCGACCTCAGCAATAGCGGCTTTGCGGACATCGTCTACGTTGCGCTTGAGGGCCAGACCTTTCCGGTTCTCAAAAACACGGGCAAGGGAAACTTTGAGGAAGTGACGGTCTCCAGTGGAATGGGAGCACAGAGCATTCGGATGGCCGGCTTCGGCGCCGCGGTGTATGACTTCGACAACGATGGTTGGAAGGATATTTTCGTGGCACGCGGACACGTTTCCTGGGAATCCATGACGGCAGGAATGGCTGCGAAACAGCCGAACACGGTGTTTCGCAATTTGGGCAGCAGCGGAAAGTTGCAGGCTCTCACCGCCGAGGCAGGATTCGTGGATGCGACCGCCGCATACCACAGAGGTTGCGCATTCGGCGATTTCGACGGCGACGGACGGGTCGACGCGGTGGTTACTTCCCTGGATCGAAACGCTGAACTCTGGATGAATCGGACTCCTAATTCGAATCACTGGCTGGAGATTGCGCTCCACGGAGTGAGGAGCAATCGCGACGGCATTGGCGCACGCATCAAGGTCGTGACAAAGACAGCCACGCTGCATAACCACCAGACCTCAAGCGTCTGCTACGCGTCGTCGAGCCTCGGACCGGTCCATTTCGGATTAGGCGCAGAAGGGGAGGCTGATCAGGTCGAAATCAAGTGGCCCAGCGGCATCGTGCAGATCCTCAAGAACATCGACGCCGACCGCATCATCGAGGTGACGGAACCCACGATCGCGGGCGGCGCCCCCGAGTAGCCTGCATGGCGCATGCGCTCGACGTGGCTGTTTTCGCTGCCTATGGCTGGCCCGCTGCACTCAGCGACGAGGACATCCTCGCCGGCGTTGTCGCGCTGAATGCGCAGCGGAGCGCCGAAGAGCGGTCAGGCCTTGTGCGCTGGCTGCGTCCCGAATTCCAAGCGCCGAACGAACTGCTGGTCCAGACCACCCTGGCGGGCATGGCGCCTGTCGAGAGTCCAGCGCCCGTGCGCCGCGAGCAGCCATGGCCGCCCAGCCTGCCGGATCAAGTCCGCGCCGTGAAGGAACGCGCTGCGGGCCGCGCCGATGCAGAATGTGCAGCAGATTGCAGCTGGGTTCAAGCCGGCCAGCCGCACACGCATCGCCGAAATACTGGAGACATTGACGGCCCTTGGACAGACCCGCCAGCTAGCGATCGATACTCACTGTGAGTGGGCCTGGTGAACGCTGATGAGTGAGGAATTGCCAATGCTGGGGATCGAACTGCCACCGGGGCTAAAGCCCACATTCATCCAGCGCATGATTTTAGCAGCCTGAAGGCTGCTGCTCCCTCCGTGTCCGGGCCTTCAGGCGCCGCGGCTCGTTGGGATTTTCAGGGCAGATACGCTGTGATGACCACAACCGCAGATCCTTCGGCTTCGCCTCAGGATGACATCGTGTTGGAGATGTGGGTGTTAACCGCGGATTCGGACTGTCGATCCGATCCTCAGGATGACACCGTGCTGGAGATGGGGGTGTTAACCGGCAATTCGTGGTCGCTGCTTGCGTTAGGCTTCCGCGCCGTGGCACTTCTTGTATTTCTTGCCTGAGCCGCAGGGGCAGGGATCGTTGCGGCCGACCTTTTCGCCGGTGCGGCGCTGCGAGGGCTGGCTGCCGTTTCCGCCGCCGGCGCGCGTGGCGGCTTCGAGTTCGCGCTGCTTCTTGCGGGGGAACTCCTTCTCCAACTGCGTCGATGGTTGTGGAAGGTGCGCGCGTGGGGATGTGCGATCTCTCGCGTGACGGAGCATCGTGCAGATGTGGGCTGGCCATCGCCATTGAGTGTTAACTGCTCGGCGCTGGCCACGGGAGGCGCAGGCGGAACGACTCGGCGCGGCTCCGGCGGCTGCATCGATGGGACGGCCATCGGGGCCGAGAATCTGCATGCGGAAGAGGAAGCGGACGGTGTCTTCCTGGAACTTGGCCATCATGGCTTCGAACATGTCGAAGGACTCGCGCTTGTAGGCCACCAGCGGATCCTGCTGCGCATAGCCGCGCAGGCCGATGCCTTCTTTCAGGTGGTCCATGGAGAGCAGGTGATCTTTCCACAGGCCGTCGATCACGCTGAGCATGACCATGCGCTCGTGATAGCGCATCTGGCGGCGCGCTGAGGATGTGCTCTTTCTGTCTCGTACTGCTGCTTGAGCTTTTCGAAGATCTGCGTCGCCGAGTTCGTGGCGTGCCAGTTCCTGCGGACGGATTCCGGCAGCGGACAGGCTGAATCCGAACTGGCCCATGAGCTTTTCATCCATGCCCTTGATGTTCCACTGGTCGGGGTGCTTGTCTTCGGGCGCAAATTCGTCGAGGATGCCGCTGAGGATTCCGCCTACGTAATCTTCGAGAATGAGTTCGCGCTGGTCGACGCCTTCGAGCAGCTGGCGGCGCAGGCCGTAGACGGCCTCGCGCTGCTTGTTCATCACGTCGTCGTACTCGAGCAGGTGTTTGCGCGATTCGAAGTTCTGCGATTCAACGGCTTTCTGCGCGCCCTCGATGCGGTTGGAGATCATCTTCGACTCGATGGGCACGCCTTCTTCCATGCCGAGTCTCTCAAGCAGCGTGCTGACCCACTGCTTGGCGAAGATGCGCATGAGGTCGTCTTCAAGCGAGAGATAGAAGCGCGAGGCGCCGGGATCGCCCTGGCGGCCGGCGCGGCCACGAAGCTGGTTGTCGATGCGGCGCGACTCGTGGCGCTCGGTGCCGAGGATGAAGAGGCCGCCTTGGCGATGACTTCTTCGTGCTCCTTCTGCGCGGCTTCGTTGTGCACGGCGAAGGTCGCGGCCCAGTCGGGCTCGGCGACTTCGAACTCCTGGCCCTGGTAGTAGAAGCGCAGGAATCCGGCAGGCGCCATGGGATTGATGGCACCCTCGGCGACGCTGATGCGCGCGGGCGCGGCCCTTCTTCACCATTTCCTGGCGGGCCATGAATTCGGGATTGCCGCCGAGCAGAATGTCGGTGCCGCGGCCGGCCATGTTGGTGGCGATGGTGACCATGCCGAGGCGGCCGGCCTGCGCGACGTATTCGGCTTCGCGCTCGTGCTGCTTGGCGTTGAGCACCACGTGGCGGATGCCCTTGCGCTGCAGGATGCGCGGAGAGCCGCTCGGATTTTTCGATCGACATGGTGCCGACCAGCACGGGCTGCTGCTTCTCGTGCAGAGTCGGCGATGTCGTCGGCGGCGGCCTTGTATTTTTCCTTCTCGGTGCGGAAGACGACGTCGGGATTTTCTATGCGGAGCATCGGCTTGTTGGTGGGGATGACGACGATTTCGAGCTTGTAGATCTTCTCGAATTCGGCGGCTTCGGTTTCGGCCGTGCCGGTCATGCCGCTCAGCTTCTTGTAGAGGCGGAAGTAGTTCTGGAAGGTGATGGTGGCGAGGGTCTGGTCTTCCTTGCGGATGTTGACGCCTTCCTTGGCTTCGATGGACTGGTGCAGGCCATCGGACCAGCGGCGGCCGGGCATCAGGCGGCCGGTGAAGGTGTCGACGATGATGACTTCGCCGTCCTTGACCACGTAGTCGACGTCGCGCTTGTAGAGGGCGTGGGCCTTGATGGCGGTTTCGACGTAGTGCTTGAGTTCCCAGTTTTCGGCGCTGGCGATGTTGTCGATGCCGAGCGCTTTCTCGATGGTGACCCAGCCTTCGTCGGTGACGCCGATGGTGCGGTGCTTCTCGTCGACGACGTAGTCGCCGGTGAAGGTCTTGCCTTCGAGGCTGTCGATCTCTTCGCCCAGTTCGAGCGCGGGAATGATCTTGCGTAACGCGCGCGTACTTGTCGGTGGTCTGGTCGGTGGGGCCGGAGATGATGAGCGGGGTGCGGGCTTCGTCGATGAGGATGGAGTCCACTTCGTCGACGATGGCGTAGTAGTGGCCGCGCTGCACGCAATCCTTGATTTCGAACTTCATGTTGTCGCGCAGGTAGTCGAAGCCGAACTCGTTGTTGGTGCCGTAGGTGATGTCGGCGGCGTAGGCGCCGCGGCGCTCGTCGTCAGTGAGGTCGTGGACGATGACGCCGACGGTGAGGCCGAGGAACTCGTAGATCTTGCCCATCCACTCGGCGTCGCGCTTGGCCAGGTAGTCGTTGACGGTGACGACGTGGACGCCGTGGCCGGCGAGCGCGTTGAGATAGCAGGCGAGGGTGGCGACGAGGGTTTTGCCTTCGCCGGTCTTCATTTCGCTGATCTTGCCCTGGTGCAGGACCATGCCGCCGATGAGCTGGACGTCGAAGTGGCGCATCTTGACGGCGCGCCAGCCGGCTTCGCGGACTACGGCGAAGGCTTCGGGCAGAATCTCGTCGAGGGCGGCACGCTCGGCGGTCTTGATTTCTTCGGCGTCGGTGATGCCTTGAAGCCTGGCGGCGATGCGGGCGCGGAACTCGGTCGTCTTGGCCCGAAGCTGTTCATCTGACAGCTTTTCCATCTCCGGCTCAAAGGCGCTGATCTGGGCAACAATGGGAAGCAAGCTTCTTGATGACCCGCTCGTTGGCGGTGCCAAATACTTTCGTGAGTGCCTTATCGAAAAACACAGGAATCTCCAATCTTCCAGTATAAATGTCATGAATTGCAGCGATTGGGATGAGCGGCGATCAGCAAGGCGTGGCGGCAATCGCTGCGCCGGCGCAGAGAGATCAGGCGAGGCGAGGCGGAGGACGCTGGAAGAGCGCGGAAAGCAGAGGCACTGCGGGCGCACGGCCCAAGCATCGGATGGATGCGACAGAAAGCAGAGTGAGGGGCGAGACCAGCCCGATAAACAACACGGGAAGCATCGCGATCAACGCTCCGGGGCCGGCATTACGCAACCTCGAATTGGCTTGGCGCCGGGAACCGAGATTTGCGAACCGCAAGACACCGGAATGCGCGGCGAGATTCTGACTCTGACTCCGGGCCAGGAACTCGAGTACCGGGTGCGCGTAGGTTTTGGCGCTTTGCAGACCCGCCTCGGCTCGAGCAACCGACGTGAATGCGACGGCGGCAATTGCCACCCACATCCAAGCGCGTTTGTTGCGAGTCCAAGGCATTTTAAGCATCCGTATCATATTCTGCCACAAATGCCTGTGCCGGCGGTGGAGAAGCGGCGAATATTCTGCGATTCGTCTCGATTCGCAACCCGGTGGAGTTCTGATTCAGTAATTCCATTCCACTGTTGTTCTCTTCTCCGGAGAGTGAATTAGTATCCGTCAGGATTCCTCGAAGGAGGGAATTTTCGAATCCTTCGTGACCAGTGCGGAATCCGTTGATGCGGAGGGGTTTGATGGCTGACAAGAACGATGCGGCGTTGCGGCAACACTTGGTGGAACTATTGACAGGCGGACATGCGCACGCCACGTTCGAGCAGGCAGTGAAGGGATTGCCGGAGGAGTTGCGGGGGAAGGTGCCGAAGGGCGCAGAGCATTCGCCATGGCAGTTGCTGGAACATTTGCGGATTGCGCAGTGGGACATCCTGGATTTTTCGCGGAATGAGGAGCACGAGTCGCCGAAGTGGCCCGAGGGCTACTGGCCGAAGGAGAAAGCCCCGGCGGATGAGAAGGCGTGGGACAAGAGCGTGCGGGCGTTCAAGAGGGATTTGAAAGAGATGGCTGCGCTGGTCGAAGACCCGAAGACGGATTTGTTCGCGAAGATTGCGCAAGGCGATGGGCAGACGGTTCTGCGCGAGGCGTTGCTGGCGGCGGACCACAATGCGTACCACATCGGGCAGTTGGTGCTGGTGAGGCGGCTGCTTGGGGCGTGGAAGTAGATCTTTCTGCATAGAGGGATGCGCTTGTGGCAGGACTGAGGTCATGCCCTGAGACATCCCTCAGCATTGGTTCGTGCTTTCCCACCCTTGCGACAGAAACAAAAGCGTCGCAAGGATGGGGCACCCGGCTGGGGGCGTGGGAGTAGATCTTTCTGCATTCCGGGATGCGCTTAGGCAGGACTGACGTGATGCCCTGAGACATTTCTCAGCATTGGTTCGTGCTTTCCCACCCTTGCGACGGAAACAAAAGCGTCGCAAGGATGGGGCACCCGGCACTGCTGGTTGCGGATCACAATGCGTATCACATTGGGCAGCTTGTGCTGGTGAGGCGGCTGCTGGGGGCGTGGGAGTAGATCTTTCTGCATAGAGGGATGCGCTTGTGGCAGGACTGAGGTCATGCCCTGAGACATCCCTCAGCATTGGTTCGTGCTTTCCCACCCTTGCGACAGAAACAAAAGCGTCGCAAGGATGGGGCACCCGGCAAGTCTCTCGGATCGCGACGACGGCATAGAAGCAGGTTCTTCGCGCCGCTTACCCCACAAACTGTCGTCTGTGGGGCCCCAAGATCACCCCACGAACGAAGACCTGTTCGCGGGGACCCGACAGCGTGCGGCGCTCAGAATGACAAATCTTAAGGTTGGGCATTCTGGCTGAGTGAAGTCATGCCCTGTTACGAAACTGGAATGCGGCCGATTTCTTACACAATCTGTGAAGTCAGTCGTTTTCGCAAACTGTGTCACCGTGGACGTCAATTTGTGGAGATGTCGAGGCTTTCCTGCGCGATCAGAAACTGCACTAGATCACGGATTTCGTCGCGGATAATTCGGACTTCTTCCATGGGCTGGCCTTTGGGATCGCGAAGGGGCCAGTCGTCGCGGCGAAGTCCGGGAACGTAGGGGCACTTGTCGCCGCAACCCATGGTGATGAGGAGTTGGGCCTGGCGCGCGAGATCTTCGGTGAGCTTTTGCGGTTTCGCGCTGCTGAGGTCGATGCCGATCTCCTGCATGGCGGCGAGCACTTCGGGGTGAACGCGCGGGCCAGGCTCGGTGCCGGCAGAGATGGCCTCGGCCTTGTTGTGATCGGCGAGATGATTGAAGAACGCGGCCGCCATCTGCGAGCGGCCGGCGTTGTGTACACAGGCAAAGATGACTTTGAACATCGCTGCTTCTTTCGTTACGAACAGCAGGTTGGGCCGCAGCAGGATTTTGCGGGCGTGCCTGCGGGCTTGATGGCGTAGACCTTCACGCTGGCGGCGGCTGCGTTGACGTCGTAGTTGGCGAGAAGCGCCTTCAGCTCATCGTGCAGTGTGGAATCAGCGGCGGGAGCGGAAGAGCAGCACGAGGTCTCAACGACCTGCAACGGATTGGTGACGTCCGTCGCGTCCATTGCAGGCGAGCAGCAACCAGATTGGTTTTCGACTTTGGCGTAGGCGTTGAGATCGGCGCCGCTGTCGACGATCTCAACGTGTTCGAAGCCGGCGGCGAGCAGGCCGGAGCGGTAGTCGTCGATACGGATGGCGCCGGCGATGCAGCCGACATAGGCGGCAACACTTTTCGCGATGGCCTCGGGCAGTTCGTGCTTCAACGCGATGTCGCTGACGGCGAGGCGGCCGCCGGGTTTGAGGACGCGGGCGATTTCGCGGAAGACAGCGGGCTTGTCGGGCGCGAGATTCAGCACGCAGTTGGAGATGACGCAATCGACGGACGCGTCGGGGAGTGGAATGCGGTCGATGGTGGAGAGGTGGAAGTCGACGTTGGTGTAGCCGCCGGCCTTGGCATTAGCGCGGGCGCGCTCGATCATAGCGGGCGTCATGTCGATGCCGATGGCGCGGCCTTGAGGACCGACCTGATTCGACGCGAGAAATACATCGAGTCCGCCGCCAGAGCCGAGATCGACCACGACTTCGCCAGGCCTGAGATGCGCGGTGGCAGTGGGATTGCCGCAGGAGAGGCCCATGTTGGCTTCGGCTGGTATCGAAGTGAGCTCTTCCGCCGTGTATCCGAAGGCCTCGGCTACGGCTTTGACGCCGGCGTGGTCACTTGAGAGGGAACTCTCTGCAACGGCTGCGTACTTTGATTTCACCGATTCAAGAATCTGTTCTGCCATGATGTAGTCCTTATAAAAACATATTCACGTAAACGAATATATCCCTTGCGAACGTATTCGTCAAGGCGTATACATAATTCATGGCGGCGAAATCAAATCAATTCAATATGGAGAGGTTCTTTCAGGCCCTTGGCGACAATACGCGGCTACGCCTGCTGAACCTGATGGGAGACCAGGAGATTTGCGTTTGCTATTTCGTGGAGATCCTGGCGCAGGGGCAGCCGAAGATATCGCGGCACCTGGCGTATTTGCGGAGGGCGGGAATTGTGCAGGCGCGGCGGGAAGGGAAGTGGATGCACTATCGCATCGTGATGCCGCCGAATGTGGGTGCGGCGCAGGTGTTGCGACAGACGCTGGCGTGGCTCAGCGAAGATCGCGCGATGCAGGCGGACCGGGCGCGGCTGTCGAAGGCCTGCTGCAGTCCGGCGAAGTTTGTGTCGTTGCAGAGCGCTCCGCGGCCGGCTGCGGTGGATTGTGCCACATGCGGTTGAGGTCGGTTGACGATGGCGAGCACACCTTATACACAAGGACAGATCTGCGCACCGCTGGCACGGAAGAAGCTTTCGTTTCTCGATCGGTTTCTGACGCTGTGGATTTTCCTGGCGATGGCGATTGGCGTCGGCGCTGGGACATTTTGTGCCAGGCTCGGCTGCATTCGTGAACCGCTTTCAGAGCGGGACAACGAATATTCCGATTGCCATCGGTCTGATCATCATGATGTTTCCGCCGCTGGCGAAGGTGCGTTACGAGAAGCTGGGCGAGGTGTTTCGCAGCAAGCGCGTGCTGGGGCTCTCGCTGGTGCAGAACTGGGTGATCGGCCCGGCGCTGATGTTCTCTCTCGCCGTCCTGTTTCTTCGCGGAGAGCCGGCTTACATGCGGGGTCTGATCCTGATCGGCATTGCGCGGTGCATTGCGATGGTGCTGGTGTGGAACGAACTGGCAAATGGCGACACGGATTACGCGGCGGGGCTGGTCGCCATCAACAGCGTCTTCCAGGTGCTCTTCTACAGTTTCTATGCGTGGGTCTTCATCACCGTGCTGCCGAACTGGTTTGGACTTGAAGGCAGCACTGTTGATGTGAGCATCGCGCAGATCGCGAAGAGCGTGGGCATCTACCTGGGCATTCCATTTGTGTCGGGAATGGTGACGCGGTTTGTCCTTATTCGCGCTGAAGGGCGAGGACGTGGTATCGCACGCGCTTTATTCCGCGCATCAGCCCTCTGACGCTAGTGGCGCTGCTGTTCACGATTCTGGTTATGTTTTCGTTGAAGGGCGACCTGATTGTGCGGCTGCCGCTGGATGTGTTGCGCATCGCGGTTCCGCTGGTGGTTTATTTCCTCGTCATGTTTCTTGTGAGCTTCGGAATGGGCAAGCGGCTGGGGGCGAACTACGCGCAATCGGCAACACTCTCATTTACTGCTGCCGGAAATAATTTCGAACTGGCGATTGCGGTCGCAGTGGCGGTCTTCGGGTTGAACTCTGGCGAAGCGTTTGTGGGGGTGGTTGGTCCGCTGATTGAAGTTCCGGCGTTGATTGGACTGGTCAACGTGGCATTCTGGATACAGAGGCGGTATTTTGCGCCTGGAGCTCGCGAACTGGCTGGTCAGCTTGTGCGTTGAATAGATCGGATCGATGAAAGAAGAGATGGTCTGGGGATTCGTGGTCTCCCACCCTTGACCGAAACACGGTCAAGGATGGGGCACCCAGCTTTTGCGTGATCACGTAGCGTGGGCGCACCGATTCGCTAATCCATCTTCATGCCGGGCATGGCGGAGTGGTCCATGTTGTCGTGGCCATCGTCGTCGTCGACGGACCAGACTTTGCGCGGGTCGGATTCGTAGGGATAGACGTGGACCATCCAGCCGAAGACGTGGGGAAGAAAGACACCGCCGGCGGCATCGCAAGCTTCCTGCGTATGGATGGAGCCGAGCAGGCCGAATTTCGCATTGGGACCGAAGTAGGCGGCCTTCTGTCCCGCCGGGCGCCTTGCAGAAATTGATGTGCTGATGCCAGCGCGCGATGCTGAGAGGGATGCGGCTGTTGATCTCGTCCTCGGTGGCATCGACGCGGTCGGTGTACATGACGCCGATGAGCTTGTAGCCGCCATCGGGAGTCTTGCGATAGAGCAGTGAGGTCGGCTTGAGTGGATCGAAGTCGCTCCATGCCGCGAGTCCGTTGGTCGCTTTCGTGAAGTGATACATGGGGCTGCGGAATGTTGGGAAGGAAGATGCGATAGCCGTCGGCAAGAGCGTTGCGGTAGTCCTCGTAGGGAGCCATGGCGGCTTTCGCTGCGGCTACGATCGCGTCGGCCTTCGCCTGATCGCCGGGCTGCTTCGGACGCAGGGTCGTCATGTACATGTGTCCGGACATGTGCGCCATGCCGCCAGACATTTCTGTCGCATGGGAGATTGGCTCTGCGGCCGAGGATGTCTGCGCGCGCGATGAGGCCGCTGCGCCTGCGAGCAAGGCAATCGCTACGGCGAAGGCTGCGACGAAGGGAACTGAGCGAAATCTCAGCGGATGTGCATGTGGAGACATTGCATGGACCTCCTGAGTTCAAGCCACGGCTGCGGATTGGCCCCGTGAGCGGAGTGTGAATGAATACGTTCTGACTGCGGGTTTGGTTCCGGGGCCAAATCCGCCCCTGCATCTGACGAGGACGGCATTTGTTTTGCGGGCGTTGACTGCGAGCGGGAAAAGCGGACGGCGCAGAATCGATAAAGCTGCGCCGCTGCGATGTTACGCAAATGCGGAATCAGCGAGCAGGTCCGTTGGAGATCAGGCGTTCGGAGACGGCTTCGACGATCTGCTCGTGGACTTCGTCGATGCTGAGATTGCCTTCGATGAGGACGACGCGGTTGGGTTCGCGCCGGGCGATCTCGCGGTATTTTTCCCAGACGCGCTTGAAGAATTCGCCTTGCTCCTGCTCGAAGCGGTTTTCGTCCTGGCCGGTTTGCGCGGTGGTGCGCTCGTTGCGGTTGCGGGCGCGGGCGAGGCTTGACTCGAGCGAGGGCAGAAGCAGCAGAGTCAGGTCGGGCTGAAGATCGCCGCAGATGAGCCGGTGCAGTTCGAGCACGCGCTCGGAGCCGAGCTGGCGGCCGCCGCCCTGGTAGGCCTCGGTGGAGTCGGTGAAGCGATCGCAGAGCACGATGCGTCCGGACGGCGAGCGCAGGCTCGATGACTTCGGCGATGGCCTGGGCGCGGTCGGCGAACATGAGCGCCATCTCGGTCATGGGCGCGAGCGGCGTGGAGCCGGAGTCGAGCAACAGGGCGCGGATGCGGTCGCCGGTGGCGGTGCCGCCGGGCTGGCGGGTGATGACCGGGTCGAGGCCGCGCTTTTGCATCCACGCCGCCAAGCGCTTGATTTGCGTGGTTTTGCCGGAGCCGTCGAGGCCCTCGAGGGTGATGAACAATCCGCGCGGCATGGCGAGAGTCTACCACCCGTAGGTAATGGGCCTGGTGCGGCGGTGACGATGCCGATTTGTGTTAAAACAGGTGATTCTCAATCGAGCGGAGAATCCGGTGGGCGATGTGCCGCGACGGTTTTTCGCGCTGCGTTAAGCGTCCAATTCGACAATACAGCGTCGCCGAGGTGTCCGGCTGCAACTCCGTTCGACAGTCAAGGAGACATTGCTTCTTCGACTGATTGGGAAGATTGCGGCGCACGACTGCGCCATTGGAGTCATTGATGTTAACGCTCTCTTTTTGAAAAAGCTGCCGCTGGCGGAGCCTTGCGGCTGCACTGTTTGCCGCCGCCCGCATGAACGCGCAGAACCTGACGCTCGAAGGTCAGACCGGCGGGTTCATTACGCCAACGGCCTACGTGGTCTACACGACAAGGACCATTTGTTGTCGCATCCGGCGGTTGGCTACCACTTTGTGAATGCCTCGAGCGTGATCGGCTACGTGCACACGTTTTCGATTGAAGAGGGTATCGCAAACCGTGCGGAGTTTGGCTATACGCGCAGCGTACACTACCAAAGGCAACAGCCCGGCTTTCAGCAGCCTGTGGGATTTCTCGGGGATGAACGTATTCAACGGCAAGGTTGTGGGCATCAAGGATGGGCAGTTCGGGCCGTGGACGCCGGGCATCGGGCGGGATTCGTGGTGCGCACGGGCGACAAGTTTGTGAGCGGCGCGCTGAACCAGGAACTTTACGGGACGCCTGAAGTCCTACACAAACGAGGACGTGTATGTGGCAGCGACGAAGACGTGGCTGCATCCGCCGGTGCCGTTTCTGCTGAACTTCGGCTTGAAGATGACGAACGCGTCGATCTTCGGGCTGGGCGGGCAGTCTACGCGGTTTATGGGGCGGTTGTTCGGCGGGCTCGGTATTCCGATTCCGCTCGGACACAACCTGGCTGCAGTGCCGGCGATCGGATTTACGCAGGAGCCTCCGCAGGTGGTGAACCTGGGCGCAGATCCTGTTTCCGCCGGGGAGCGGCGCGCACATTCCGACGACGATGGACTATGCGGTGCGCGTGACGCAGAAAGACAATCCGCACTTTGCGTTTGATATCGGCGTTGGACATGTGGCGGGCGTCATTGGCAACACTGCGGTTCCGACCGGCGTGCCAAATCCGCCGTTTGTGGTGGTGCCGATCGATCTGAAGGCAACATGTGGTTCTCGGGACGGGATTGAGTTTCCGCTACTAACTAACTGGATTCGGTCTCGGCGGCAGAGGGCACGCTGCTAAGTCGCCTGCCCTCTGCGACCTACTTGGATTGCCCTGACTAAAGTGACCAGACAAGGGGCAACTTTCCGTGGCGCGCTGGGTTTATCTCTGCGTAGTCTGAATATGCGGCTGAGCTGTATACATGATGATCTGGCCGTGAAGAGCGGGCCGGTGCAAGGAACTGTTGCGTCCCGGTTGTCAGGGCTGCAACGGGCGGATGGCACGAGCAGTTGCCAGCCGCGAAAATCAACAATCCCGGCGAGCGGGCGAGATGATACGCCGCTTGAGAGCGGGTTAAAGAATTCCGAGGAGGGTTCCTATGGATTTACTTCGCAAATCGCGCTGGATGTTTTTGGCGCTTCTGCTTTCTCTTGTTCCCGCATCTTCTTTCGCGGGTGTTTTGATCAGTGTCGGCTTTGCTCCGCCGGTGCTGCCTGTTTACGTGCAACCCCCGTGCCCGCAGCCGGGCTGGATGTGGACGCCGGGCTACTGGGCTTACGGCGATGACGGCTACTACTGGGTTCCCGGCGCATGGGTGCCGGCGCCGTATGAAGGCGCGCTGTGGACTCCGCCCTACTGGGGCTGGTCCGGCGGCTTGTATGTGTTTCATGGCGGCTACTGGGGACCGCACGTTGGCTATCTACGGCGGCGTGAATTACGGATTCGGCTACGGGGGCATCGGATTTGCGGGCGGCATCTGGCGCGGACACGACTTTGTGTATAACACCGCGGTGGTGCACGTGAACAATGTCTATGTCCACAACACCTATGTTGATCGCACCGTGGTGGAGCGCAACACGATCGTGAACGATCGTCACGTGGCGTACAGCGGCGGCCCGGGCGGCATCAATCATCAGGCCACGGCCGAAGAGCGGAACGCAATGCACGAGCAGCACATGGCAGCGACGTCGGTGCAGCAGCAGCACATGCAGGCTGCCCGCTCCGACCGGAGCTTCTATGCCAACAACAATGGCGGACATCCGCAGACGATGGCGGCCGAGCGGCCCATGGGTTTCTCAACAATCATGGGGCACAGAGCAACGTGAGACCGCAACAGCAAACTCGTTCAACAACAACCACGGCAACGTAAACGCTGCGCAGAACCGGCCGGAGTTCCAGAGCCACCAGCAACAGCAGCCCTCGCGGCAACCGCAGTATCAACGGCAACAGCCGCACGGGAACAATCAGCAGCCACGGAACGAGTCGCGGCCTGCGCCGCAGCATGAGCAATCGCGGCCGCAGCCTCAGCACGAGGAGAAGGCCCCCGAAGGATCACCGCTAAAACAGTTTCGAGTGGTTGGCGAACGTAACCTGAAGGCCCGCGGATGCCGTGGGCCTTCGAGTGTTGTGACGGCTGACCTCAGGCGGCTGGCGGCTGCATGCCGGCGATTTCTATTTCGAGGCCGCCGAAGTCGGGATGCAGATTTTCGCGAATGCGATAGGCGACATCGATTCGCGAGCCCTGGGTGAGGCCGAGTTCGGCAGAACGCGCGGCCATGTCCCAGCCGACGGCGCGGATCGCGGCAGCACCTTCATCCTGCGCCAGCTCGAGGCGAAGGTGGCGATCCTTCATGATGCGCGGTGGCGCGAGCAGGCGGACGTTGCGCGCAACGAAGATGGGTTCGGGATTGCCGTGGCCCAGCGGCTCGAGCTTGCGCAGCCACCCGGCAAGCACCGCGGTGATCTGATGCAGCGGCAGCTCGGCGTGGATCTTGAGCACGCGCTCGGGCTCGCGTGTCTGCGAGGCGCTCAGCGGCGCATCGGCGAGGCGGCGCTTGAGTTCAGGCAGCGATGCGGCGGGCAGCGCAAATCCAACCGCGAAGGCGTGGCCACCGAAGCGCGTGAAGAGATCGGCGCAGGTTTCGATGGCTTCGAGCAACTGGAATCCATCGACCGAGCGGCCGGAGCCGTGCGCGACGCCGTCTTCAACGCTGATGACGAGCGCGGGCTTGGCGGTGCGTTCCACCACGCGCGAAGCGAGGATGCCGATGACGCCGCGATGCCAGCCGTCGCCATCGACAACGACGAGGCGCGCGGCGGCAAGCTCGGCATCGGTGGCGAGACGCGTTTCGATTGCGGCGAGTGCGCGGGCCTCAGTTTCGCGGCGTTCGCGATTGAGGCTTTCGAGCTTGTTGGCGAGTTCGGTGGCGCGGGCTGCATCGCGGGTGCAGAAGAGTTCGATGATCTCGGAAGCCACGTCCATGCGGCCGGCGGCGTTGATGCGGGGCGCCAGACGGAAGGCGATGTCGAAGCCGGTGATCGGCTTGGTCGCGGGATCGAGCTGGGCGGCGGCGAAGAGCGCGCGCAGTCCTGCGCCGACGGGGCGGCGCAGTTCGCGCAGACCGAGCGCGGCGATGACGCGATTCTCGCCGCGCAGCGGAACCGCATCGGCGATGGTGGCGATGGCGGCCATCTTGAGAAAGCTGGGCAGCAGCTTGTCGCGGGTGCGTTCGGCGTCGTGGCGCTCGAGCAAGGCCTGCGCGAGCTTGAGCGCGATGGACGCGCCGCAGAGCGATTTCTCGGGATAGCCGCAGCTGGTGCTGATTGGGATTGAGGATGGCCAGCGCGATCGGAACCGCATCGTCGATCCGAGCGAGGTGGTGGTCGGTGATGATGAGGTCGAGGCCGAGGCGCTGCGCGGTTTCGGCTTCGGCAAAGGCGCGCATGCCGGTGTCGACGGTGATGACGAGACGAACGCCCTCGGCGTATGCGGCTTCGAGCACGCGCGGATTGCAGGCCGTAGCCCTCGCGCAGGCGATGCGGCACGTGAAAGCGGACCACGCCGCCGAGCATTTCGATCGCAGTCTTGAGCAGCACAACGGCGGTGGTGCCGTCGACGTCGTAGTCGCCGTAGAGCAGGATGGGCTCCTTGCTGGCGATGGCCGCTTCGACGCGTTCTACGGCGGTCTTCATGCCGAGCATGAGCAGTGGATCGTGCAGCTGCGCGACTTCAGGATTGAGGAAGGCGAAGGCTTCGCTGGAGGAGTTGATGCCGCGTGCGATGAGGAGTTCGGCGAGGACGAGAGGAATGTGCGCCGATTGCGCGAGAGCTTCGGCTTCCTGCGGATGCGGCTCGGCAAGAATCCAGCGCTGGCGCGGAGCTACTGAGAACTGCGGCGCCGTTCTGAACTGCGCCCGGAGCGGCTCACCGCGCTTACTCGTCCTCTTCGTCGTGTTCGTGATCGTGGTCGTCGATGATGATGTCGTTGAAGCTCTCGACATCTTCAAGCAGCGACTGGAAGCGCTCGTACCACTCGGTGGTGGTCTCGTGCAGAAAGACGACGCCCTGGTAGATGAAGCCGAGCTGGATGTAGCCGACCATGCCGGCATATTTGCGCAGCCACTGCGCTTCGACGAGCTCGGAGGCTTCCTCGTCGGGGAAGTTCATCTCCCCGGCTTCTTCAATCAGGTGATCGAGTTCTTCGCGCTCCAGGCGCATCTCGCTGAACGTGACGAAGGGCGCGCCGACGCGCTTGGCCATTTCCACGAAGTCTTTCCATGCGTCAGGATTGCCTTCGCCTTCCCACACGATGGAGGGAATGTCTTCGGTGACGTATCCGGGAAGACGGACGAGACCGTGACCTTCGATGAAGGCCACCATATCGTCTTTCAGCGACAGAAGATTGTCCGTGCTCATAGTCAAGCAATCATTCTCTCAGATGGGGGTCGGTTGGCTGGGAGCAAATGTGGAAAGCTTGCGCGAGGACGGACCTGTAATCTGAAAGCAGGAGGAAACGTTTGCCCTTATTCGAGCACCATGTTTTTGTCTGCCATAATACCCGCCCTGAAGGCGCGCCGCGGCCCTCGTGCACAGCCGATGGAAAGAGCGAACTGCACACCCAGCTGCAGCAACTGTCCAAGGCCGCGGGCCTGGGAATCACGGTACGCATCAACAAGTCCGGCTGCCTGGACCAGTGTGAGCACGGGCCCACGGTCGTCGTTTATCCTGAGGCGGTTTGGTACGGGCATGTGAAGCCTGAAGATGCCGCGGAGATTGTGCAGGAGCACCTGGTGAACGGCAGGCCGGTGGAGCGGTTGCGGCTGGCTGACGCGTGCATCAACACGAAGACGTGCCCGCACCGGCAGATCAGTGGCCAGTGAACAGGGGACAGTGAGCAGTGGACAGTGAACAGCGGACAGCGAACAGCGAACAGCGGACAGCGGTCACCTTAAGGCCTTGAGGTCGAGGGCTGTCGGCGGCCTTGGGCAAAAGACGCGATTCGAGCAAGACTTTCCCTGAATCGGAAATGCGTTTTGATGCCCGGGATTTTCAGAGAGGGAAGTCGCTGACCTACCCAGTCGTGCTGCTTTACTGCACAACTTCGGCGGATGGGTTGTTTTCCACTGTTCACTGTGCACTGTCGGTACTGGTCAAGTTTGCCCTTTTCGCGCATCGGGCTTCCGTCGCCGAATGATCATGCGGACACAAATCACCAGACCCACGCCAATTAACGCCGATCCGAGAACATAGTCATGCGCAATGATTCGACTCGTGCCTGCGAGGACGCAAACTACCCCGGCGAAGGTTAGCGTACCATCAGTCCTGCTTTGCATTGCCAATTCCCTCCAAAAGTGCCACCAACTCCTCTAGCGACCACACGTGAGTTGCGATTCCTGCTTCCATTGCAGGGGCGACGCGCAACGTGGAATGAATTGCAATACCCTGTGGATCGTGAAACTTTACCAGTGCCTCACTGTCCCTCCGGTGTACACCTGATGGTCCAATGCGGTATCCTGAAATTTAGCACATGATTTTTTCTCGCGAATACATTGGGTATCTCGCCCGCCGTACGGTCAAGCACCTTATTGATGCCAAGCTAATCACCACAAGTGACTTGAAGGGCACAGAGGCGCGCGTGACGGAGGGCCTCACCGAAGAGCTTGCGCTCGAGGACCGCATCAACGAAGAAGTGCGCGTGATTCTCGACGCGTATTCCGACGAGATGCGCAAATCGGGTGCGCAATACGCCGAGATGTTCAAGAAGGTGAAAACCGAGCTCGCCAAGAAGTACAAGGCGGTGCTATGAGGATCAACCGCGACAAGCTCAACAAGCTGGCTCACACGGTAGCCGACACGCTGGCCGATATCGACGCCGTGGGCTTCAATGAGGATCGTAACACGATTCGCCAGGAAGCCCGCAAAGCGCTCGAAGACCTGCTGACGGAAGAGGCTCGCATCGATACGGCGGCGCGCCAGAAGATCGCCTCGCAGCGGAAGATCATTCTGGAAGGCTCGCAGGAGTGGGAGATCCTCTACCGCAAGTACTACAACGAGGAAGTGCGGAAACTGGGCATTTGACGGCGGTTTCCAACTGGGCCGGCTTTGGCATGCCGTTGATTTTTTGAAGGCTACCCGAAAGGCCGCCCCCTTCATGTGTGGCGCTATCGTCCAGGGGTCAGGACGTGAGATTTCCGGTTCAATTTTCCGCAGTTCGCTACGATGGTTTCCTTTTTTCATCCTCGTTCCACATTCGAAAACCGCCGACGAATGCATTCGCGTTTGAGCCCAGGCGGCAGCCATGCGGGATCACTTTCAGTCTCCGGGCGTTGCCCCCTCCCAAGACCACGTCATTCGGTTGCAGCGCCCTGGTCAAATGACCCACAACCTCCACAACGTCCTTGCTCCACTTCTTGCGTCCACGGCTCTCAAGTCGTCGACGTCCAACGTAGTCTTCGAAGGTTCCCTTCTTGTACGGGAGATGCGCAAGCTCTAAGGGTCCGACTTTGCCATTGACGACGGCACAGGAACCCAAGCCTGTGCCCAATCCCAAGAAAAGCATCTTGCCTTTCTCGAAGGAGCCGAGGGCCTGCATGGCGGCGTCGTTGAGGATTCGGATCGGCCGCTTGAATGCGCGCTCGAAATCAAAGCCAACCCAGCCTTTTGCCAGGTTCTTGGGCTCGGCTACGATTTGTCCTTCCAGTACAGGTCCGGGATATCCGATCGAAACGGCATCGTAGCTCCAGTCTTTAGTGATCGCTTTGATTTCAGAGACCATGCGTTCGGGAGTCATTTCCGGGCCGGAGGGAAACCTCCTGCGTTTCTTTTGTCCCGTGGCAAGCGCCTTGATATTTGTTCCGCCTATATCGATTACCAGCACGTTCATGTGGCCCTCCTTTATGAGGCACAGTCCTGCCCGATGGCAGATTCCGTTGGCGTGGACGTTCTTCCGGTAGACGCAATTCGGCGCGCCATATCGTTAGAGCCGTGTTACGGCGGCAAGGGTGGGCTAATACGAATTCAACCTTCAAACTCTGTCGAGAATTGATCCTGGCAATAACGCGATTCCATTGGGCTTCCTGCAACGCAATCGTGGAGTAACTGCACAGAGACGTGCAGAAGCCGTTTGCTGGTGCCATCCTACGCTCGAATAGGGCAAGCCGTCGCGACTTCGAAACACAAGTCTACCCAGATATCGACGGTGCGGGCAGTAACCTCTATGATCCTTAAAGCGTCTCTACTGGGGGCTTGCATTTCGGAGGTTTCATGATTCGTTCACTGCCCAGCCGTTCGATTTTATCGGCAGCACTTCTGGTCTCTGGCTTGGGCCAATGCGCACAGGCACAGACCCGGATAGGGATACCAGCTCCGCAGACCGACGCTTCTCTCGCCCAGAAGTCGGGGAAAGAAACTGCCATATTCGCGGGAGGCTGCTTCTGGGGGACGCAATCAGTTTTTGAACGAGTCAAGGGAGTTGTTGCCACGAGTGCCGGGTACGCTGGCGGTTCCGCATCGACCGCGACATACGCTCAGGTTACAACCGAGACGACCGGACATGCCGAGTCGGTCAGAGTCGTCTATGACACCTCGAAGATCACGTACGGAAAGCTCCTGCAGATTTTCTTCTCCGTCGTTCACGACCCGACCCAGCTCAATCGACAGGGACCAGACGTGGGAACCTCCTACCGCTCTGCCATCTTCTATACCAACGATGAGCAGCGAAATATCAGCACCGCCTACATCGCCCAGTTAACCGCTGCTGGCGTTTTTCGCAAACCAATCGTGACACAGGTGACACCGCTGAAGGGCTTCTACGACGCCGAATCTTACCATCAGGATTACGCGCTCCATAACCCTGACAACCCCTACATCCAGGTCTGCGATCGACCGAAGATCGACGCATTGAGGAAAGAGTTTCCCGAACTCTTCCAGGAATACAAAGGCCGATAATTGCGGCTCAGGCTTGCGGTGCCTTGCGGAGCCTGCGGTAGCGAATTAAGTGTCAGGCAATATCTTGGATGTTCGAACAAATGCCCCGCCTGTTCGTCATTATTCAATCCCGGATGCCGCAACCACTATCAACATTACTTCGAGTCAGACGAAGCCGATATCGAAGCCCTATAGCTCCCGCCTAAGCCAAGAGCCGCAAGTCCCCTGGTGATAGAGCTTGGATTGGCCGGGCAGTGCGCCTCAGCATGGAGGTCGAGCGGCAGTCCTCAGGAAACTGCATGAGCCGGTGAACTGGATTGCTGCTCAGCTCATCCGCATGGTCCAGGCTATGCAGTCTTCACGAACTTCATCGCTGCCGAGTTCATGCAGTAGCGCAGTCCGGTTGGGCGCGGACCGTCATCGAACACATGACCAAGATGCGCATCGCACTCGCGGCATTTGACCTCAGTCCGGGACATTCCCATGCTTTCATCGCTGGTCTCAACCACGTTTTCCTTGGCGATCGGTTGCCAGAAGCTGGGCCAGCCGGTACCCGATTCGAACTTGGTTTCCGAGCTAAAAAGTGCGTTGTCACAGCAAATGCAGCGATAAATGCCGTGCTCGTGGTTATTCCATGTGTTTCCGGTGTAGGCGCGCTCCGTGCCGGCGTGCCGGGTCACCTGATAGGAGACCGGTGAGAGTTGCTGCTTCCACTCGGCATCTGACTTGACGACGCGGGGCACACTTGCCTTGCCGGTTGGTTTGCCAAGGTCGGAAAACTGAACGATCGTGACAGAACCAGAGCTACCGCCGTTCCCACTCGCTTCAACCGCCTGAATTGGAAAACGGCGCAGTGCCCAGAGAGCAGCAGTCCCCAATGCACCCGCTGCAACCGCGAAAGTACGACGGCTTGGACGCTGAAGGTTGTTGAAGCTCGTCGCCTGAATTTCTGACTGCTCGTTGAGATTCTTTGCCATCGCGACCTCTCCTTTGATTCAGATCCTGCCAAATATGGGACGCATCGAGGCTCAAAGAGGTTACGGCCGCGGAGCCTGGCTGGATTGGGGCGCGGCCGAGTCCGCAGGACGATCTTCAATATATCGGCCGACAATCCGACCCACTTCTTCAAGAAAGAGACGATCCTCGCTTTTGAATGCTGCCGAGTCGTGGCTGTCGATGTCGATTTCGCCGACGACTTTTCCATTCGCGTAAAGGGGAACGACGATCTCCGATTTTGTTTTGATCGAGCACGATAGATATCGTGGATCGGCGTTGACATCGTCGACGATAACGGTCCCACCGGAGGCAACGGCAGCTCCGCAGATACCTTGAGTCACTGGGATGCGGACGTGCGGCGTCGGATCACCAACGAACGGCCCGAGTACCAGAGTATCGGGATCTCCTGAATCCAGCATGTAGAACCCCGTCCAACTGTAGTGGGCAAGACTCCGAGAGAGAACTTTGACCACAGCCTGTTGAAAAGATTCTAGAGAGGGCGCGCTCGACGCCGCGCGGCTGATCTCTGAAAGGATAGCGGCCATTTTGGGGTTGAGACTGAGTCCTGGCATATGGAGTGAGTGTAACGAAACGACAGGATCAACCGCGGATCGGGTGTTCCCTCGCCGTCGCGAACGACGGGGACGAATTGCCATTTTCCGTTCACCTTGCAATACTGTTTAAGGTTTACCGGATGACGCTTCATCTTATTCCGTTCTCTCGATGAACCCTGTTGTTCCTGCTGCTAGGTGTGCCAGGAAGAGCAGCCGGTGCGGCTGTTCTCCGCGGATTGGATTCCAGTATGAGTGCCAGGAAGCAGAGAATCTGCTGTAACTAATTGAAAATAGTGGCGCTATCGTCTAGGGGTTAGGACGTGAGATTCTCAATCTTAAAACACGGGTTCGATTCCCGTTAGCGCTACCAGTCAGCATCCGCTAAAGCCCGCCAAATCAGCGGGCTTTTCCTTTGCCCGGAAAGTGTACTGGCGGTCACTGGTCGCAAATCGCGCTTATCGTGGTACACAAAATGGTACACAGGCCATCAGCGATCATCCTGGACAAGACGACCAACTCAAGTGAGCCAGAAGACACCGAGAGCGGCCAGACGTATGGCAACATCGACCGGCCGCCGGCTCCAGCAGACATCAACAAGAATCTAGAGTCTATCTCGGAATCGGTGCGCGTGATCGTTGCACAACGCGGCAGGCGATGGCCATTCTGGTGTCCGTTGTGCAGCCGGACCCACCCGACCAACTCGCAGAACCTTGGCCGGCCTCTCCCCCGGTCGGCGCCTAGCCTCTCACACCCCTCCCAAGACCTATGCTGCACCTACGAGATGTGCACTGTGCGAAATAGCGGCGGAAAGTAGGCCCCTTGTAACAACCCCGGCCTGGTGGAAAGGTGAGGCATGGAGTAAACCGCAACGCGTCACCATCGGTTGCGGAGTTACATCGGAGGGACGGGAACAATGACAACCGCGACATTGACAACGGCAGACCTGAGGCAGTTTAACGGGTCTGAGAATTGGTATCGTCACAGCCTGAACCGCGACATTCTTTACACGGATGGTGCGCAGTATGTGGCCGAAGCCGGCGGCGCTTATTGGCTCTTGGATGAGATCGCCCTGGGCGAACCGCTACCAGCGCCAGGTGAAGGCTGAAGAGTTCCAAGTGTGGACACTAACGCGGGACAAGAGAGACAACGGTGCAACGCTAGACTGCGGCGACGGCAACGGGAACACGGTTTATAGCAAGCGAATTCCATTCACAGATTTCCCGCTCGACACCGTAAGGCTATTCTGCGAAGGCGGAACGATCCTTTTACCGTCTGAGCACTGACAGCGCGAGTGAGCGAACGCTAGCCCGGTCCTGGCGGCCGGGCTTTTCTTGCACAAAACAGCGCGTGGGAGCTTCAAGGCGCGTTTCGCTGGTCCTTCGGAAAGGGGCCACAGGCAAGACGGAAACACCGCGGCCCGCAGGGATATTGAACCGAGGCAGGAACGGGCAGACCATAGGGACATGGAGGGAACACCGATGCAGCCTCACCCATACCGACGGCCGGCAAGAGGCGGACAGCCGAGCGAAGTATGCGGCAGCTTGCCGAGCGAAGTAGTTCACCTGCTGGCGATGCCCGGCATGGAAGCGGCAGAGATGGAGAGGGAGGAGGCGAGAGGTCTCACTGAGCGGATGAAGCTCGAAGAGCGGATGCGGACTGTGAAGGCGGACGTATCCGCAAGAGCGGGAGAGATGGAGAGAAACGCTCCTCTCTTCTACGGCACAGGCAATAGCCCCACTCTGTTCTGACGCGCTCCAAATTTTGGACTCACACAGCCCCGGTTTCGGTCGGGGCTGTCCTTGTTTGGTCATGCTTCGCCACTTCGCCGCGCTGCTGCGGCGAACTCCAACGACGCCCGCGCATCTCCGCACACGCGGACCCGGCGCAAGGGGAGGGGGAGGGGTCGCTAGCGCGACCTGAGTCAGTCAGCATATTTTTCAATTTTTCCCATTTTGCGTAAAGATTTTTAGTCCAAATTTTGGACTTTTCGCTAATTCCCGAATTTCCTTCAAGTCGCGGTCAGGCTTAATGCCGCTCCAGCCGAAAAAGAAGTAGTTCGCCTGCGCCAGGTGCGTCACCTGTGCCACAAAGGTGCGCACGGTATCGAACCGCGTTGTCTGGCCCGCAGCAAAGATGGCTTGCGCCGGCGCGAAACTGTACTTATCGGCTGGCATAGCCTTCGCCGCGCCCACTACCTGAAACTCCATCATGGAGAGCAAACCGTCCACCGCTTTCGCGGGGTCTTCCTTTGTACCCACCGGCGGCGACGGCGGGGGCCCACTCATCTGCGCCCGCATCTGCATACCACCACTCACTATCACAACTGCAAGAATCAGAGCACGAATACGCATTGCCTGTCCTCGATCCGAGTTCGTTTGAAGAGCTGAGTGTACCGGAACATCCTTTACGTTTTAGACCGGGGATATGGTTTACAGGGCCCTTGCGGTAAGAGTGGCTCTAATTGCGGGTTTGCGGCGGGCTTTGCCGGTCTTCAGATAAATGATAGTCGTCGAAGCTGTGGTAATGTGGGAATCCCAGCAGGGATTTCCAAGGCGTGTGGGAAGGGTGGAAAGCCGGCTTCATGGCTTTCCATGCTTTCCACATGCTGTCATTGTGTGCCGTGCATGTTCGACAGTTTGAGGGTGCAAGTCCCTTATCCAACCTGGTGGAGGTGAAGGATTAGCGAAGCGCAAGGGCGTCGTCGCGAGGCGGGGTCTGAAGGAAGCGTGGAGTAAAGGCGTGTGCCGATGGACAAGAACCGGATACGAGGCCAGCACTCGCGGGCGAGTTGGCAATGAGCAGCAAAGCCCATATCCATCAAGGCGAGTGTCGGTAAATCCGGCGGTGGTGCGCTGAAGGCGGTCGAACTTACCACGGGAGGTCTGCTGCATGTCGTGGAAACACGACTGGAGAAGAAGCGATTCTTCTTGAATGTGCAGCAGAAGTCAGCAAAGGGCATAGTAGTCTGGTTCATCGGACGAAGGCCTGAACGCAAGTACGTGGCACGACTCAAAGGTGCAAAGCGGCAGAATAACCAGCTACAGCTGGCCTTCGAGGAAGCGACGACGAGTGAAGCTCAGAGTCAGTCCCCTGAAGGGACCGAAGCACCAGTGGCGAAGTGCAGTGCAGAAAGCCTGGCTCCAGATGAGCAGTGGATGGAGCGAATCTGTCAGCGAGAAAATCTCTGGCGGGCGCTCAAGCGTGTGAAGAGAAACGGAGGCAGTCCGGGCGTCGATGGAATGACGGTTGATGAGCTGCCGGGCTACCTGAAGCAGCACTGGTTGGAAATCCGGGAACAACTATTGAGTGGAACTTATCAACCGCAACCGGTACGTCGGGTGGAAATCCCGAAGCCGGACGGAGGAGTGCGAAAACTTGGCGTTCCTACGGTGTTGGATCGAATGATCCAGCAGGCGGTGATGCAGGTTCTGCAAGGCAGTTGGGATAACACCTTCTCTGAATCGAGCTATGGGTTTCGTCCCGAACGCTCGGCGCATCAGGCAGTGGCGCGTGCCCAGCAATATATTGCTGCGGGGTACCGCTGGGTGGTCGATCTCGATCTGGAAAAGTTCTTTGACCGAGTTAACCACGACCGACTGATGGGGCAGATCGCGAGGCGCGTGCACGATAGGCGTCTCCTGCGACTGATTCGGAGCTGGCTCAAGGCGGGTGTGTTGGAGAACGGACTCGTAGGACCGACGGATGAAGGTACGCCGCAAGGTGGACCTCTTTCGCCTCTGCTATCGAATCTTGTTCTCGATCAACTCGACCGTGAGCTGGAGCGAAGAGGGCATCGATTCGCTCGGTACGCGGACGATTGCAACATCTATGTCCGCAGCCGTCGAGCAGGCCAACGCCTGATGGGAGGGCTCACTAGACTCCTTGAAGGCAAGCTCAAGCTAAAGGTGAACCGGGAGAAAAGTGCTGTGGCACGACCGTGGGAGCGGAAGTTCCTTGGGTTCAGCTTCACAAACGGGAGGCAGCCGAAGCGCAGAATCGCGCCGAAAGCAAAGTCCCGGTTCGAGGCTCGAGTCCGAGTCCTAACTCGTCGAGCTCGTGGTATCAGCATCGAGACCATGGTTCGCGAGCTGGGCCGCTACCTTCAGGGTTGGCAAGGCTACTTCGGCTTCTGCCAAACCCCGACCGTGCTGGACCGTTTCAATAAGTGGATCAGGCGTCGTATACGCTCTGCTGCCTGTAAACAATGGCGGACAGGGAAGACACGGTACGCTCGATTGCGGGAGCTTGGCCTAAGTCATGACCTCGCGGCCCGCACGGCAGGGCATCAGTGGGGTCCATGGCGGCTTAGCCGCTCAGAAGCCCTTTCTCACGCCATGCCCGCCGCTTATTTCGATCGCTTGGGACTTCCTTCCTTGCGCTGCACAACTGGCGCGTAATCCTACCGAACCGCCGTGTACGGACCCGTATGCACGGTGGTGTGACAGGGAAAGCGAGTGAGATCCGGAAGGAACAAGTGTTGGCGTCGCCCCGCAGAGTGCGCAACCAGCCCCCACATGCGACTGTAGAGTGCTACCCGCTCGACTGCGCGCTCGCTCAATTAAAAGTTCCCAACCAGCTTTACAGCCGGGCTGGGGCTTGATCAATGTCAATGAGCGCGTATAAGCTTCGCCGACTCCGGCATCAACCCCGACAGATACGGTTGTGTGCTTTGCTCATAGAAACGCAGCATAACCATTTCTGGGGAAGTATTCCATGGCTGAAGCCGTGAACCCAACATTTAACGCAAGGGAGTTCCTGGCCAGCGCCGGTGTTGGGCGCGAAGTCATCGAACTTCGCGAAAACCAGCTCCTTTTTTCGCAGGGAAAGGCCGCGGACTCTGTTATCTATCTCCAAAGCGGACGGGCAAAGCTCTCTGTCCTCTCGAAAAACGGCCAGGAGGCGACTATCACTCTGTTGGCCTCAGGGGATTTCGTTGGCGAAGAGTCGCTGGCGAGCGCCGGGGCGTTGCGCACGTCCACTGCAACGGCGTTAACCCCTGGCAGCGCTGTCAGGATTGAGAGGGGAGAGATGCTCCGGGCCTTGCGTGAGGAGCAATCCCTTTCCGAGGTCTTCATGGCGTTTCTTCTCGCACGGGGAGTGCGCATACAGTCCGATCTTGTGGATCAGCTTTTCAACTCTGTCGAAAAGCGTCTGGCTCGAATTCTGTTGGTGACGGCAGGGTTTGGCGGAACTGGGAACATGGAAATGTTGCTTCCAGAGATCAGTGAGGATCGGCTGGCAGAGATGATTGGCACTTCGAGGTCTGCTGTTGTCTTTTTCATGAAGCGGTTCCACGAACTTGGCTTCATCCGCTACGACGGCCGCATTCAGGTTCATCCCTCTCTTCTTGATGTGATCCTGCACGACCGTTTGCCCGGAAATAACGCAGAGATGCCTGAAATTGTTGTCCCCGCAACGTGACGAGGACGCTCAACACGATGGAATACTCGAAGTTCAAAACGCTGCTTCGGCGAGTGATTGTGGTGCCAATGCTGGTCACCACATCCCTTGCTGGATTTCTGTTGTGGGAGACATTCGACTTGAATAGGTCGATGCAGTGGGTTGATCATACCGATCGAGTTCTCGATCAGTCTGGACACCTTCTCAAGCTGCTGGTCGATATGGAATCCGCGAAGCGCGGCTACATCACGACAGGCGATGAGAACTTTCTTCCCACCTACTCGGAAGGTACCAAAGTATTTGATTCTGAGTTCCAGGCCTTGAAAGGGTTGGTGGCTGATAACCCCCCGCAGCAGCAGAGACTCAAGGACATTTACGTCGGATATCAGCGATCTAAAGAATACGACGGCCGGATTATCGCCCTTCGGCGCGCCGGAAAAGCCGACCCAACTGTCATCGAGGACCAGTTAAGAAAACACGAACTGGATACGCTTCGAGGACAGTTCACGGAATTTCAAAGCGTGGAAGAAACCCTGCGTCGCGGGCGCGTTGACGATGCGCACCAGCGATGGATTTGGATGATTTCAACTTGCGTGGTTCTGGGCCTGGGATGCGGGTTTCTCCTTGCCCTCTACACGCGTTACCACGTTGAGAAACTGGGCACCAAGCTGTTGCAGAGTGAGGAACGATGGACCGCCGTGCTGGGCAGCATTGGCGAGGCTGTTATCGCCACCGACAGCGATGGGCGAATTACGTTTCTGAACCCGGTGGCTGCCGCTCTCACTGGGTGGCAAGCAGAGGAGGCCCTGAATCAGCCGATCGGGAATGTGCTCAATCTCATCAATTAAGAGTCCGGTATGACGGCGGACAATGAAGTGCTCCGCGTGCTCAAAGATAGACAGATTTTGGCTGTGGCTAACCACGTGGATTTGGTGACAAGGGCTGGCCATGAAATTGCCGTCGAGCACAGTGCAGCGCCCATTCTCGCGGCCCAGGGAAAAGTTATTGGCGTTGTGCTGGTGTTTCGCGATGTTGCAGAAAGGCGACAAGAACGAATTGCAACTGCGGAACAGGCCGCCCTGCTCGAACTCACACAGGACTCGGTCTTCGTGATCGACATGGAGGGCAGGGTCCAGTTCTGGAGCCGCGGGGCAGAGGCTATGCTGGGCTACACCAAAGCTGAGGCCGCCGGCAAAATCGCACACGAGTTGCTTTGCACTGTGTTTCCACAGCCGTTTGATGAAATCACAGCTCAACTGATGCGCGTGGGACATTGGGAGGGAGACCTCATCAAGACTGCGCACGACGGCAGGCGCGTTGTAGTGGCAGGTCGATGGGCGTTGCAGTGGGGCAAGCGCGGACAGTCGCCACGCGTCTTGGTAGTGAATAGTGACATTACTCAACGCAAGCGAGGAGAAGAGTCACTCATTTTGCAAAGAGAACAACTACGGGCGTTGGCAGACCGCCTGCAGTTGGTGCGGGAAGAGGATCGCAAGAGGGTTGCTCGCGATCTGCATGACGAGATCGGGCAGATTCTGACCGCGATCAAAATGGATATGAAGTGGATGAGCCGCCGTCTGCTGGACTCGGAAGGCGAGGTGCGGGCTCGACTGCAAGAATCCCTTCAATCCATCGACAAGGGCGTCAAGTCGGTGCGCGCCATTTGCAGCGGGTTGCGGCCTGGAGTGCTGGATGACCTGGGCCTGGCGGCGGCGATTGAATGGCAGGCTGGCGAATTTGAATCTCGCAACGGCGTCCGCTGCCAGGTCTCTGTTCCACCTGTCGATTTGCACATGGACGGGGACCGGGCTACCGCGGCCTTCAGGATCTTCCAGGAGTGCCTGACCAACGTGATCCGGCATGCCCAGGCGAAGCTGGTGCGCGTGGACCTGAGTCAGGAAGACGAGAGGATTGTCCTGGTGGTGGAAGACGACGGAGTCGGCTTCCGCGAGTCGGACATATCGAGCACTCTAGGATCATTGGGACTGCTGGGCATGAAAGAACGTGCGCAAGCCTGCGGAGGCGATGTACAGATCTCGAGTTCGCTCGGCAATGGGACGACGGTCACTATTCGCGTTCCTGTGGACACTCCGCGCACCGAGAGGAGCGAAATATGCATATCCTGATCGCGGATGACCATGCCGTGGTGCGCCGCGGCCTGCGCGAGATTCTAGCCGACCCCCTTCCCGATGCGGGCTTTTCTGAAGCCTGCAACGGGGACGAGGTGTTCGGCCAGTTGAGTAAATCCACAACCGCCCTGCTGGTGCTGGATATCAACATGCCAGGGCGAAGCGGCATGGACGTTCTGCGCGATGTAAAGCAAACCTACCCGCGGTTACCGGTGATCATACTCAGCGTCCACCCTGAAGAGCAGTACGGCGTGCGTTGTTTGCGTGCCGGCGCTGCCGCCTATATCAACAAAGAAAGCGCAAGTGAAGAGTTGGCGATTGCGACCCGCAAGATATTAAGCGGCGGCCGCTATATCAGCGCCAGCCTGGCAGAGAAACTGATCTCCACGCTGGATGAGCCGGGCGACAAGCCTCTACATGAATCGCTCTCAGACCGGGAACACGAAGTAATGAAGATGATAGCCGCAGGCCTTCATCTGACCGAGATAGGCGAAAGGCTGCACGTGAGCGTGAAAACCATCAGCAGTTATCGGGCGCGCATCATGGAAAAGATGCAGATGACGAGCAATGCCGAGCTTACCCGCTATGCCGTGACCCATAGTCTTATCGATTGACTGGCACGAGTAAGAAAAATCCTACACGAATCACGGAATACGCTGATGCCGCTCTTGGGCTGACGCCTGTATCGTAACAACAGGTCGAGCTTCGAAGCCTGGCTGGCAGATAACCATGAATATCCTGATTGCAGACGACCATGCGAATGTACGGCGTGGCTTGAGAGAGATCCTGGTTGATGCGTTTTCAGGCGCACATTTTTCAGAAGCAGCAAACGGTGCCGAAGTGTTAACCGAGCTAATCAAGTGCTGACATGACGTGTTGCTGCTCGACATCAATATGCCGGGACGCAGCGGCATGGTAGTGCTGAAGGATGTAAGGTTCATCTATCCTGGTCTTCCCGTGATCATGGTGAGTGTGCAGCCCGAGAGCCAGTATGCAGCCCGCTGCCTGCTGGCCGGCGCCACGGCATATATCAACAAGAACTGTGCATCAGAGGAACTGGCGCCTGCCATCCAGGGCATATTGGACATCGGCGAAGCGCTTGGACGAAATCCCAATTAAGTCCATCCGCCAGATTGACGCATCGGCGGGCTGAACCAGCCTCGAAGGCCCTGCCTTGTGCACCGATGCACAAAATGCGAATCGGCACAAAATGCAAATCGGCTTTTCTCCTGTCAATGTCAGATTTGCCTCACAGGATTCACCCAGAACGCCTACAGCAAGATTAGATTTCGCCGATGTTCATCCACTTCAATCCCTCGTATCTTGGGTCTATCAACACAGAAACTGTTGGCTGCACTTCAGCCTACCTTGCTCAACTTATGAAATTGAAAGGGACCGACCATGGCTACTTGTTTCGCAACTGTGACAACATCTGTTCACAAATTTCCGGTGGACCTTCCCAGCCCATTGCAACAGGCTACGCATCATCGGTTGAAGGTGATTGCGACCCCGGCCAGCGTTTTGCCGTCGCAAAGTACAGCAATGGACGTGCATAGCTCTCTGAACAAATTCATGCCTGGAAAGTCGCGGCGCGAATATCTGGCTGGCTCACCAATTTTCTCGCAAGGCGATATGGCCAATTCAGTTTTTTACATCCAGAGCGGCAGTGTAAAGCTCACCGTGGTGTCAAACAATGGCAAAGAGGCGGTCATCGCGCATCTCGCGGCGAGGAGCTTCTTTGGCGAGGCTTCCATTGCAGGGGAACAGCAACGAGCCTCCTCAGCAAGTGCGCTGCAAGCCAGCACCATCATTCGCATTGAGAAAATGGCCATGCTCGATCTGCTTCATCGCGAACCAGAGTTCGCCTTGGAATTCCGTGCGCACTTGCTCTCGCGCAATATGCGCATGCAGTCAGACCTTGTGGATCATCTCTTCAATTCAAGCGAAAAGCGCCTCGCGCGCCTGCTGATGCTGCTGGCAAACTTCGGCCAGGCAACGAAGCCCATTCCGGCCATCGCCAAGATAAGCCAGGGGACTTTGGCCGACATGATCGGCACCACAAGATCGCGTGTCAGCTTCTTCCTCAACCGGTTTCGCAGTCTTGGCTACATCGACTACAACAGCGATGGAATGGTCATCGATAGTTCGCTGGTTAATATTGTTTTGAACGACTGATGAACCTCTCAGGTGAGTCCGATGTGCAGTCGTCGCCCGCGGATGTGTCGCGATGGAGCCTGCCAGTGCCATTCGGCTCGCTCCTTGGTCAGCACTGCATTGGACTTAGTGAATACCGCATCGGCCACTTCGAAAACCATCGCGCTCGCATGGAGCGGCATAAATATAGCTTGGCGCAGACGGTTTTCTGGTGCGACACAATAAAATCTGAGCCTCTGGAACAATGAACGGAGATGATCCTGCCTAAGATCTGACAGGTGAAACACCGATGTAACCGGGATTTCGACTTCGCGCGAAATCGCCAAGTCACTCATCGAGAATGGAACGCGGAGCACATTGCCGTATAGTCGCCTTTCCGGACAAGTGGCCCTTAGCTCAACTGTTGCCATCAGGTCAATGCGCTCATTTGGACGTCTTAGGCACCGACAGGATCGGTCCTGATAAACGCGCATGCAGCCATATGGATTTTCGGTCGATGCCAGATCACCGAGTCACCCAGGGAGTGGTCGAGTGGCCGGCAATTCTGAAGCGATTGCGATCCGAGCCTGAGTGAACATTCCCGCAAAGAACCACCAAGGCATGAGCTGTCCAGCCAATGCAAGTCCAACAACTCCTGACGGTTTAGTTTCTCGGCCCTTGCTCGGTTGGGCAGTGAATTGGCCTTGCGCGCCTGACCGCGGATTGACCGACGCTTTGTCGGTTGGGTGTCTGGACGATCAGAAAAAGCCAAAGCGAGCGATGTAAAGGGCGTCAGATGCGCGCCGAAGATCATGGATGCCCGGAGCTTCCCCAAGGCAGCGCAGAGAATCGCGCAATCGTTGCAATCTCAGCCCCCAAAATCCATCGTTGCATCCTGCGACACATTTAAGCCCCGGTGCCCGGAGGTTACCCCCTATCGGCGAATCCTCAAAGGGAGTCAACCTTCACTCACACCAGCTACCGTCCGTCGATGGATTCACGATAGTAAGCGTATTAACCTCTGGGCCCACCTCCCACTGGAGACAGGTCTTCGAACAAGGTGCGAGGGAAATCAGATTGCTTGAAAGGGCATGAACCCTAATCAACTCGCTCACGAGATTGACCTTCGAAGATCGGCGTGGGAATGAAGCTGCGAGAGGGCGTTTTGCCCACTACCGAAGGGCAAGAAGAGGCGCCTTTAGAGGGGGTAGAAGGGCAGTCAAATGTCACGCTAGGGGGAGGGGGTCTAGAAAGTGTAGCGACAAAGAATTCGGGCGCGACTGGCTGTAGATAGTCATTTTGCCATAGAAGTTTCAATTAAGGAAAAGAGCATGAACGCGAAGACTCTCAGGAGTCTGATGTTATTAATTTTGTCCGCGATCTTCTGGATTGGGGCCGTGGGGGAAGGGCTTATGTTCCTTTTTTCCGTGACCGGCATTCAAGGCAATTTTCAGAATTACTCAGCGAATAGCGCCTCCGCGTTTGAGGCCGCGATCATCCCCACGATGATTGCAGTACAAATTGCCGTCTGTGCATTCGGGATTGTCGTTGTTCGAAAGGGTCGACAGACTCAGGTTCAAGCCACCGAAACAGAAATGAACCGCAGCGTAATTTGACCCGGATTAGTCAACTTTGAAGGCCACCAATGCGTCCCCCGTGGAGGTGCCCCACAATCCGTGTCCTCCCGCAGCTATCACGACAAACTGTCGAGAATTCGATTCGTATGTCATGGGTGTGGATTGCGCTGGAAACGGAAGCTCGCCCTTCCATAACTCGTCACCCGTAGTGGAATCGTATGCCCAGAGGAATCGTTCGCGCGTACCCGCGGAGAAGAGGAGACCTCCAGCCGTAACGATTACGCCACCAAGACTAAGAGCCCCATGCGCATCCGATCCATGCGGCTTTTCCCACACAACTTTCCCCGTCTGCAAATTTAACGCTGAAATTGTTCCAAATAATCCGGGAGTGCATGGTGCCCCTTCGCGGTCCAGGATTGGATAGCGATGCAGCCGATAGGGCGCCCCCTTTTTGGAGGGAGTAATCATCTCCAAATGCCGCACTCAGCGAATTTCTGGCCGATTGTCGCGAGTGCGTCTGATACCACGCAGTCGTTGTAAAGATTGCAAGCAAAAATAAGCCGCCGAATGTCCAGCGATTCCGTGATGGCTTCCAGAACAAGAGAGTCAGTGAGCCCAGTAGCGTCAGGGCAAAAAGAAATCTGACACGGAACTCAAAAATAGCTTTTATGGTTTCGACCAAAAGCCCATCCTGAGGAATCAACTGAACTGCGTATGGCAGACGATTTGTGTTTGCATAGAGGATTCCGCTTTGCGGATCGTAGGCCGCTGATCCCCAATTGACTCCGCCTATGTTTCCAGGAAAGATCAATGATCCCTCCAAAGAAGGAGGCGTATAGATCCCGTCATATCGAAGCTTGGACATCTGTTGTCCGCAATAATCAGGTTTCGACGGGGTGCGTTCGTTCGCGTCCTTGCTCGGAAGGGTTAGAGGCGAAAGCGACTGCACGGCTGAAAACGGCTGCGTCGCAGAAGCAAATTCTCCTGCAACGTCGCTCTTGGGAACCGGCCTCTCCTCAACTGGAAATAGCGGCTCACCTGTTCTGCGATCCAGGACAAATACCATGCCCATCTTTGTCGTAATCGCCAATGCGGGAGTTTGCCCGCGCCAGGTGAATAGGAGTGGTTCACTTGCTACGTCGTAATCCCATAGGTCATGGTGCACGACCTGAAACGCCCAAACTTTCTTTCCGGTGGCGGCGTCAATTGCTACGACGGAGTCGGCGTCGCGGTCATCACCGGGTCGCAAGCCACCAAAGTAATCGGGCGAAGCGCTGCCCGTAGGAACGAAGAGTAATCCCAAGCCCGGGTCTGCCGAAATGGTGCTCCATGAGTTCGCCGCTCCTGTGTGCTCAGCCCATTTCTCGCCCCACGCGATCGGCTCCCAAGTCCACACGGGCTTTCCCGTCATCACATCAAAGGCTCTTACGGTCCCCTTGGCCTGATTGACAAGAGCATTGTCCGTAATGGAAGAGCCCAGTACCACAATGTTCCCGACAACCGTAGGAGCAGAGGTTACATGAAAGTCTCGGTCTCGTCCTTTAAGGCCAAGTCTTAAATCTACTTTTCCATTCTGACCGAAGTCCTTGCACGGTAAGCCGGTTTCGGCGTCGACGGCCACAAGCTGGGCGTCATTTGTGCCTTCAAATATCCGTCTCGAACACACCTTGGCACGATCTCCACCGATCCAAGTAGCGACTCCACGAGACGTGATCATTTCGCCTTCGTGCAATTCCCTCAGCTCTGGCTGATACTTCCATTGCTCGACCCCTATCGAAGGGTCCAGCGCGATGATTTCATTGAATTGCGTCGTGAAATATAGCAGGCCTTCGAAGAGCACCGGAGTTGTCTCAAACATTGCTGACATGACTCCATTTCTCTTTGAATCGAGTGCGTGGGTGTGGTAGATCCAAGCGACGTGTAAACGAGATACACTCTTACGATTGATTTGAATTTCGCTCGAATATCTCTGTCCCCCAGCGTCGCCGCCATAAGTAGGCCAGCCGTTCTGCACGGTCTGAGCGCCAGCTGAGACCGTCAACCAGAGAATTCCAAACAACGCAAGAAGAGTGCGCACTCCCCGATTGGTGCTGCGACCAAAATTGGGCAAAGTATTCACTCTTGTGTTGTCCCTCCCGTCCGCGAAGGGTGGCATGTTTGCAGGCTAATCACAAGCCAGATGATCAATTTCGTCTTTCGCATGGTGCATAACCAGGCGAAGACGTGAAGATATTGGTAACCCGGAAGACAAAGCGGAGGATTGAGCCATTATCGAGCCGGCGACCGAGGGGTAGTGATGCTGTAGTCCGTGGCCAAAGACTCTGTTTTACCCTTTGATTGGGAAAGACCGGCTACAGTTGCTAGGTGCCGTGAATCTTATGAATCTTCAACCAATAAATTGCACTCGCGCTCCGGTTTGTGGCACGCAAGTCTGTAAAAAGTGGATGCAACCATTGAACCAGATTTGCTAGGGTGCTAGAGCCTCAATCCTAAAGCCCCGATTCCCGGGTGGCCACCAAACTCCTTCTGATGCCTATTGGATCAGTCAATGGTCCGTTCGGGAACATCGAAGGGGCATGGTTGTCTCTGGGTGGCTAGAATGCGCGCATGAAGTTTCCCGACTTACCTCGCTCCCTGACTGGTTTCGTCTCACAATTCAAGCAAGGATCCAAGCGGACAGGCGCATTTCGCTGCACTGCGCTGCTGGTGCTGCTCGGCGCGTCGCTGGTGGCTGCGCCTGTGGGTGCACGGCAGCAGCAGGACTCGTCGAAGGGGAGCATGGCCGGCATGGACATGAGCGGCGATATGAAGAACATGGGTCCGAGCATGGCGGCGATGGCGGGGCACATGTACGTTACCCCGATACGACCAAGGCAGCCTGGCGACGAGGAAAAGGTAAAGGCTATCGTCGCACAAGTTAAAGCTGCAATCGAGCGCTACCATGATTATCACAAGGCGCTTGAGGACGGATACGTGATCGCGAATCCCAATGTGGACGAGCCACAATTTCATTTCAACAAGCAGGCCAACATCCTCGAAGAAGCGCAACACTTCGATCCGACCAGGCCATCGTCGCTGCTCTATTTCCAAACGCCGACGCAGCGCTACAAACTGGAGGGAGTGATGTTCACCGTTCCGCCGAATGCGAGCGAGGATGAGCTGAACGCACGGATCCCGCTGAGCGTGGTGCGTTGGCACAAACACATCAACTTCTGCGCGGCGCCCGCCGATAAGGTGAAGCAATACCTGGGCAAGCATCCTAAATTCGGCATGTTCGGCTCGATCAAGACTGCGGAGGCGTGCAAGACCGAGGGCGGCACGTTCTATCCCGTGATGTTCACGTGGATGATTCACGTGTTTCCATACGAGAGTGATCTGAAGGATGTTTTCTCGATGAACGACGATATTCCGCACTTCGGGTCGACGAACTGACGCTAGATGACGATCACAGTCGAACCTTCGGCGGTTTCGTGCTTCACCGCCTCGAGTGCCTGATTAGCCTCGGCCAGCGGAAACTCGGTTACGGTCTGGGTGATATTGAGATCGCGCGCAAGGATGAGAAGATCGCGGGCATCCTGCCTCGTCATGTTGGTCACGCTGCGTAGCTGGCGCTCACCCCAGAGAAGCTTGTCGTAGTCGAATGCGGGCATCTGGTCGAGGTGAATCGCGTTGATTGCGACCACTCCACCTTTGCGCAGATGGGAAAGAGCGGCGACAACTACCTTGCCGCTGGGAGCGAAGGTGACGGCGCGATCGAGTTCAACGGGAGGCCGCGCGTTCTCGTCGCCGACCCAGGTTGCACCGAGCGCCTCGGCGGCTTTGCGATGTAATTCGCCGCGGGTGACGACGTAAACTTCGCATCCCCAGGATTGGAGAATGCGGATGGCCAGCGACGCAGAACTGCCGAAGCCGTAGAGGCCAACACGCTCTCCGTGCTCGACGCCGGCGACGCGCAGGCTGCGGAAGCCGATGATGCCAGCGCAGAGCAGGGGAGCGACCTGAGATGCGTTCATCGTCGCGGGCAGCGGCAAGGCGAAGTCGGCGCGGACGGATGCGTACTCGGCATAGCCGCCGTTGACCGAGTAGCCGGTGAACAGTGGATGATCGCAGAGATTCTCCATCGCGTGACGGCAAAACCAGCAATCGCTGTCCACGCCGCCGATCCACGAAACGCCTGCGCGGGAGCCCAGCGGCAGCTCAGCTGTGGCGCCATCAACGACTTCACCGACGATCTGATGACCGGGGATGATGCGTGGATGGATTGGCGGAAGGTCACCTTCAACGATGTGCAGATCGGTGCGGCAGACACCGCAGGCAATCACTTTCAGCAGGATGTGTCCCGGTTGTGATTCGGGTTGCGGGACGTCCTCGATGGAGAGCCAGTGGCCCGGCCTCGCGGATCTGGAGTCGAAGACTGCGGCTCGCATTGGCACACCTCCAAATCACCAGATTACTCCGGAGATTGTTGATATGGTTGTGAAGACATTCTCCAAACTCCGGCGTGAGTTGTGTCGCTGAACCCGCCGGAGTAGGCTTGCTGGCATGAACTGGCGGCGCGGACTTTTGCTGGCGGGAATCAATGTTGCGATCGCAGTGCCGATGATTTCTATCTTGGCGGCTCGGGATGTGCAGGCTCGGCGCGAATGGAAGCAGCGTTCTTCAGTTGAGGAAGCGCCTTGGATCAATAGTTCCGGCGAGTTTTCAGTAGCGCCAGCCCGAATGGTTCGAGCGCAGGAGGAGCAAACCGTTACTTTCAGTCCCTGCGGGCTGTGGGCGAGCATTCCTGTGCAAGAGTCTGTGGTGCAATCCGGAAACTTGCCGGCTGCAATCGTTAGCCAATGGAGGGTGGGGTGTCCTCCAAGATGGCGACTCAGGGTTTCTGTCCGATGTCAACTTCAGAGCCATGCGCCGTGTCGATGTAACTCTTTCCTTGTTGATTGCGGCTCAGTGGTTTCTGATTGGGGGCTTGCCTCTGGTTCAACCGACGCGGTGGTGGTCTGAGCCAGGGGCATTCATCACCGCTTGCACAGCGATCGGCTCAGCTATCGCTCTCATCCCAGTGGTGGACGTATTTGGTCGATTGCCCGTTTTGATTGCATTCTTTGGCTGGTTCTGGTGGTTTGGTCTGCTGATTTGGATCCCTGTTCATCTGCCTGGCAGTCAACGCTCGGCGGGTTGCGGCGTCTAAGTAACTGAAAGTGTGCTCTGAATTCCCTATGAAGCGAAACATGATGCGAAATCAGATGTTTACCGGAGTCGCCGTTTCGACCCTCGCGCTGGCTTGGCTGCCCGTCATGACCCTGGCCCAGCAGGCTGCGAATACTCCGCCGGCCCAGCCTGCCGCCAACGATAAGCCGGTTGCCACGTTGAAGGTACAGGCGCGCGAGGTGCTGTTGCCGGTGACAGTCCGCGACAAGCACGGCGCCCTGGTGACTACGCTGGACAAGGCCGATTTCACCCTCACCGAGGACGGCCGGCCGCAGGTGATCAAGAGCTTTACACACGAGGCCAATCTGCCCTACAAGCTGGGCCTGCTGGTCGATACCAGCCGAAGCGTCTCGGGAGCGCTGGAAAACGAGCGCAAGGCGGGAGGGGAGTTCGTTGACGCCATGCTGCCGGCACGAACCGCGCCCCAAGGATCCGGACGAGGCCTTCCTCATCCACTTTGACCACCAGGTAGAGCTGCTTGAGGACTTCACCACCTCGCGCGACAAGTTGCACCACGAGCTCGACGACATGAGCGCATCGCGGCAGACGCGCGATGACTCGCAGGGGCCGGAGACAACCGGCGATGACCGCGAACGGCCCTCGCATACCCGCGGCGGAACGCAGCTCTACGACGCCATCTTCCTCGCGTCGGACGACCTGATGAAGCACAAGGATGGCCGGAAGGCGCTGGTGGTGTTCTCAGACGGCGTGGACCGCGGCAGCAAAGACACGATGAACGATGCCGTCGATGCGGCTGATCGCGCCAACGTGGAGGTCTTCACCATCTACTTCAAGGGCGAGGAAGAGCGGAGTTCATCAGGCTTTCCCGGTGGAGGGCACCACGGAGGGATGGGTTATCCCGGCGGGGGCGGTGGGTATCCGGGTGGCGGAGGCGGCTATCCCGGCGGGGGACGGCGCGGCGGCGGCGACTCAAAGCCCGCGGTTGACGGGAAGAAGATCATGGCGCAGATTGCCGAGCGCACTGGCGGTCATGCGTACGAGGCTAAGAAGAAGGACGACCTTGGCGCCAATCTACAACCGATTGCGCAGGAGCTTCGCAGCCAGTACCTGCTTACCTACACGCCTGACAAGGTCGACAACGACGGCGGATACCACAAGGTCGCGCTGAAAGCCAGCAAGGGCGACCTGAGCGTGACGACGCGCGAAGGCTATTTCGCGCCGGGCGGCGACGACTCTAGGTGAATCGCTGTGATTCGAAGTAAATATGCAAGGGGCCGGAGACCTGCCCCTTCCGATTGCTGACAAAGGTTCGTCGAGGCAAACGATCACCACACAGGGGCTAAAGCCCAACAGATTTGATCTGATGTCAGCGGCACGACTGAACAGCTTGGTGAAAAAGTCCGTATGGACCGAGCCGGCATCGCGCAGGGGCTAAAGCCCGACACTCATTTTGTTGCATTTGCGGCCTGGCTGAAGCCATGCCCTTGTTACAAAACAGCGGTTCGTTGAGTTTTTCACCAAGCTGTGAAGTCGTGCCCTGTTACATGACTCGTCGAGTGCGGGGTTTCATCAATCTGACGTGTCGGGGGTGCCGCTTCTAGTCTGCGGCCAGTGTCGGCTCGGTGGGCAGCGGAGCGTCGAGCGCGATTTCGGTCACCTCGTCGCTGATCACCGTGAAGTGGGAGAGATTCGCGTGGCCGAAGGACGTTGTGATGGCAACGTCGGAGGCGTCGCGGCCCACGGCCATCAGCACGCGGCCGATGCGCGGGGTGGCGTGTCGCGCGTCAAAGGTCCACCAGCGATTCTCGAGGTAAACCTCAAACCACGCGCTGAAATCCATAGGCCCGGAAGCCGGCCAGGCGATGTCACCGAGATAGCCGGTGGCGTAGCGCGCGGGGATGTTCATGGCGCGGCAGAAGGTGATGGCAAGGTGCTGGAAATCGCGGCATACGCCGATGCGCTCAGTGTAGACGTCGAGCGCTGACTTCGTCGGCCGTGCATGGGGATAGCTGAATGTGACTTTGCCGTGCACCCAGTCGCAGATGGCCTGCACGCGTGACCAGCCCGGGGTGATGTGGCCGAAGAGTTCGTAGGCGATGTTCGAGAAGCGGTCGACCTCGCAGTAGCGGCTGCTGAGCAGGTAGCAGAGGAATTCCGTGGGCACGTTGCCAACGGGAACTTCGCGGGCATGGATGTTCACCTCGTCAGGCAGGCCCGAGTCCTGGATGAGCGTGGAGTTATGCAGCCGCAACAGGCCCGGCGGGGCGACGAAGCGCGTGCAGCGATTGCCGAAAGCGTCGATGTATTCGGTTGCTTCGACCTGGGGCTCGATGTGCAGCGCGTCGGGTTCGATAAGGTCCTTGTCTCTTGATGGATGAACGTGGAGCAGCGTCACCATGGCTGCGGAGGCAGGGATATCGAATTGGATGTCGTAGCCTATGCGAATCAGCATGTCTATTGAGTTTGATGCAAATGCTCAAGATATGCCGGAAATAGTTGCTAAATGCAGAAAAGGGCGCCCGCCGAAGCGGACGCCCTTTTGTCACTGGCCGGTCGATGATTACTTGTTGGTGTGGGAGGTTCCGGTTGCTTCTTCTACCGCTGCCTGGGCGGCCGCGAGGCGCGCTGTGAGCAGGCGGAAGGGTGAGCAGGAGACGTAGTTGAGGCCGATCTTGTGGCAGAACTTGACGGACTCAGGATCGCCGCCGTGCTCGCCGCAGATACCGACTTTGAGGTTGTTGCGCGTGTTGCGTCCCTTGGCCGTGGCCATCTTCACCAGTGCTCCGACGCCAGCCTGATCGAGGGTGGCGAACGGATCGTGCTTGAAGATGCCGGCCTTGAGGTACGCAGGCAGGAAGTTGTTGATGTCGTCGCGCGAGATGCCGTAGGTGGTCTGCGTCAGGTCGTTGGTGCCGAACGAGAAGAACTCGGCTTCTTCGGCGATCTGATCGGCAGTTAAGGCAGCGCGCGGCAACTCGATCATGGTTCCCACCATGTAGTCGACGCTCTCACCCTTCTCCTTGAAGACGTCTGCGGCAATGCGGCGCACGATGTTGGCCTGGTGACGCATTTCTTCGATGGAGCCGATGAGCGGAATCATGATTTCGACGTGCGGATCGCCGCCCTTGAGCTTGACGGCAACCGCGGCTTCGAGAATGGCCCGCGCCTGCATCTCGGTAATCTCAGGGAACGTGATGCCGAGGCGGCAGCCACGCAATCCGAGCATCGGGTTCATCTCGTGCAGCTCTTCCACGCGCGCCAGCAGCGGACGGAGTTCCTTCAGCTTGGGCGAGCGGGGCTTGGTGTCTTCGAGGTGCTGGATTTCGACGAGCAGCTCTTCCCGCTTGGGCAGGAACTCGTGCAGCGGCGGATCGAGCAGGCGGATGGTGACGGGCAGCGATTCCATGGCCTTGAAGAGACCGACAAAGTCGGCACGCTGCATCGGCAATAGCTTCTTGAGCGCGTCGCGGCGGTCCTTCTCGTTGTTGGCCAGAATCATGGTGCGCATGTGCTGAATGCGATCTTCTGCAAAGAACATGTGCTCGGTGCGGCAGAGGCCGATACCCTCAGCTCCGAACAGGCGAGCCTGCTTGGCATCGCGAGGGATGTCGGCGTTGGCGCGGATGTTGAGTTTACGCAGCGGGTCGACCCAGCTCATGAACTTCACGAGGTCTTGATCGTCGGGCTGCGCGGGCAGGGTTTTGAGCTGCCCTGCGATCACGCGGCCGGTGGTGCCGTCCAGCGAAATCCAGTCACCCTGCTTGTAGCTGTGGCCCTTGACGCGGAGTTCCTTGGCGTTCTCGTCGACGACGCAATCGCCGGCGCCGGCCACGCAGCACTTACCCATGCCGCGAGTGACGACAGCGGCGTGTGATGTCATGCCGCCGCGCGAGGTGAGAATGCCGGCTGCAACTTCCATGCCTGCGATATCTTCAGGAGTGGTCTCGCCGCGGACGAGGATGATGGTGCGATACGCGCCGTTCTGGTGGTACTTCACGGCATCTTCCGCGGTGAAGACGATCTGGCCGACAGCCGCGCCGGGCGATGCGGGCAAGCCGGTGGCGAGCACTTCAATCTTCTCGCCCTTTTCCACGAGGCGCGGAACCAGGAAGTCATATAGCTGGTTCGGCTCTACGCGGAAGATTGCTTCTTCCTGAGTGATCAGGCCTTCGCGCACCATATCGATGGCAACGCGGACGGCGGCGAGGCCGGTGCGTTTGCCGTTGCGCGTCTGCAGCATATAGAGTTTGCCATCCTGAATGGTGAACTCGAAGTCCTGCATGTCGCGATAGTGCTTTTCCATCTTCCAGGTAATGGCCTTGAGATGGTCGTAGACCTTGGGCATGGCGCGCTCAAGCTCGCTGATCGAGAGCGGAGTGCGCACGCCGGAGACGACGTCCTCTCCTTGCGCGTTCATCAGGTATTCGCCGAAGAAAATCTTCTCGCCGGTGGCGGGATTACGCGTGAAGCCGACGCCTGTGCCGGAGTTTTCGCCGAGGTTGCCGAAGACCATGGCCTGCACGTTGACCGCTGTACCCAGCCAGTCATCGATGTGGTTGATGCGGCGATAGGTCTTGGCGCGGTCGTTGTTCCAGCTGCGGAAAACGGCATCGCGCGCCTGCACGAGTTGATCGAGCGGGCCCTGCGGAAAGTCCTTGCCGGTCTCTTTGCGGACCAGCTTTTTGTACTCGGCGATGATGTCCTGCAGCGCTTTGGGTTGAAGCTCGTAATCGAACTTGACCTTCTCGCGCTCCTTGATGGAGTCGAAGATGTGCTCAAACTTTTTCTTGGGAACATCGAGAACCACGTCGCCGAACATCTGGATGAGGCGGCGATAGGAATCGTATGCAAACCGCGGATTGCCGCTGCGCTTGGCCAGCGCTTCGACGGCCTTGTCGTTGAGGCCGAGGTTGAGAATCGTGTCCATCATGCCGGGCATGGAGAACTTCGCGCCGGAGCGGACTGAAACCAGCAGAGGATTCTCGCCTGTGCCGAGCTTCTGGCCCTGCAGCTTTTCGAGGTGCGCGAGCGCTTCGTGCATCTCGACATCGATCTGCGGACTCACCTTTCCGCGCATGTATTCGCGGCAGGCTTCGGTCTGAATCGTGAATCCGGGAGGGACAGGCAATCCGGCGTTGGTCATCTCTGCGAGGCCTGCGCCTTTTCCGCCGAGAACGTCCTTCATGCGGCCGTTGCCGTCCGCTTTGCCGTCACCGAAGAAATACACATACTTGGTTGTGGTTGAAGTCGAGCCTGCCGTTCCGGCAAGCTGCTGATCCAGTACGCCCTGCGTCATGGAATAAAGCCTCCGATAATAGATTTGAATATCCGCGGGGGCGACACCGATGCTGGAGGAGAGAACGCGGTCTTGGCCAGTTGCTTTAAGAGCGATTGGGAAACCAAGTGCGAGCGGTCATCCGGCACAGGACTGTGCCTTACGGCTATTCCTTAGTCGCAAGTACAAATAGCGCCGCAAGTATACACTTGCCTGTGCCAGTCATCACAGACCCTCAACATGCACAGGGACTTACGCGGATTTTCGACTCGAATTTTTTCGTGGTGATGCGCAGATGCGCATGGGGCAAGGAGATGCGCGATGGGTCGCATTTTCGTTGGGTGGTCCCCGGCGCGGCTCAGGTTCGGATTGCGGACTGGAGACCGCATTACGGGATAGGCAATTTCAGTTCTTTAACGCCCTGAGCCGGCAGGGTGATCTTTGCCTGCGGCAATCTCCTTTTCCAGTTCTTTCCGCAGAGCGAATGGGGCTTTCGGATCTGAGCGATCCACGACGTCATAAATGCGCCAGTTTCCACGTTCGCGACTGAGCGTCAGGGTAATGAATCTATAGTCGCGCGTCGCTGCTTGCTTGAACAGGGCAAACGAAACGGCCGCCTCGACCCTGTCACTGTTGATCGGTCGGACCTTCATCTTCAGGTCGAAGATCCCGTCCCAATCCTGACACCCGCAGATTGGGTCGCCATCCAATACACCAACCTCGCCGTCGCCCACGACCTTCTGGTCTTCGCGCATCAGGGTGATCAAAGAGGAATCGAAAACCTGATTCGCGTGCTGGCCCGTGAAATCAACCCCGGGTCCGCCGTGATCGTAGGTTCGAAAAGTAGATTCAAGAAAGCGGCGTGCGGAGTCGACGTCCTGTGATCGCATAGGACGCGCCAGGGAAACCAGGGACACAATTAGAAACACCGTGGTGAGTATCTTGCGACGCACAGGGTCTTTCCTTGGTTATTTCAGAAGTGAGATTGATTGTACGTCGGGCGGGAGACGAGACTGTTCCGGAGGCAAGTTAGTCCGGTGAGAAATGTGTGCTCCGTTCATCAGCGGTTCTGCACTGGTGGGGGAGCATCCTGATAGACGTCTCGTACGGTATAGCCTTCAGGGATTTCAAAGAGCGTGGGGTCCGGCGCTCCATTTTCAAAACTCTCAAGCTCTGATTTTTCGTAATCGCCATTCGGGTATGTCACGATCCGAAGTACCTCAACTCCATAATCGATTGAGGACCAGGACTCTCGGATGACGGTGATCGCCGGTTCTTTACTTCCAGGCTGTGCAGGTGTGATCTCGGTGAAACGCCCGCCCATGGCCTCCAGTCCGTGTATTGTCTTCGGTCCAAGTTGCTCCACTCCGGGTTCCGATGGAGGCGGCGGAGGGGGTGGCATTTGCGGGCAATCGGGCTCGTGCGCAACCAACTGCTTCGCCATTTCGGGTCGCGCTTGCGATTGCTCCGGAGCGTGAAAAATGACGGCTTCTCCGGAATCGGAATTCCATTTGATCAGGATTTGACGCTGCGGATCCGAAACGGAAACAAAGAAAGGGCCTGGCGCGCGTGGCGAGCCGCTGATTGGAACCAACCAATGCGTTTCGTTGTAGGTTCTGCCCACGCTGTCCATCGCAGCTTTGATTTTGCTTACATGTGTGATGACAGGGCCTTGTGCCCGTTTCCGCACGGTTGTGATTTTCCAGCTTGCGGTGAACGATACGGGCGCAGGAGGCAGCTCCCCACAGATGATAGAACCCGCTACCCCGCCACCAACCGCCTGCGCAGACGCGGTTCCGCCAGCGAACAGAATCGCGGCAGTGGCGAATAGAAAACTCATACAGCGAGATGCATGCATGGACGCCCATTCTGCATTGATGCTGACAGTTTGACCGTCTGCAATCCAAAACGCAAGCGCTCTCAATTGCGAGTTTGAGGCCGGATATATTTCGGAAGGGTCGATGGCCGCCAAGGATCGACGCAGGAAATCGAGATGGGCCGCGCTGGTTTACGCGGCCGGCATCTCGTAGCAGGGTTGATCGGGGCACCGCGAAGGCTCGCGGGAGATGAGAATGCGGTCGAGGCCGACCAACTCGAGGATCTCGACTACACGGGGCGATACGTTGACGATTGCGAACTCGTGCCCGGACAAATGCGCCTCTCCGTAGAGCGAGATGAGGACGGCGATGCCGGCGGCGTCGATGCGTTCGATATGGCGCATGTCGAGCGTGACGGACTGCTCTCGCACAACAGGCTGCAATTCTCTCACCAGCCGTTGTTCCTCACCGCGCACGAGCTCGTGAAGATTTCCTTGAATGGTGATCGTTCTGTCCATAAGGTTTTGATAATTGCGTGTCATAAAAACCTCCCTTAAAACGCCCATCCGCGGCGTCCGCAGGAAAAGCCGAAGGAAACGGGGGATCGGCTTCTCATCCTCTTACTTTGCATCTGAGCCGCCAAAGCAGCGCCTGTGGCAACCTGCTGAAACGACGCCGGATACCATCTATGCTTCGAGCTTGCCTAACCATCAAGACTGTTCGAAATCCTTGTTTCGCGTCCACATTCGAACAGTCTTATCAGGGGCCCCGGCAGGTGATCTTTGCTTGCTCGGGTCATTCTGTTCATCACTACGTACGGAGGACGCAGAGAAGTTCCATATATTTGATGAAGCAGGTGTGGGTTGGATTCTGAAGCAACATTTCTCGACACGGAAGCAGCACGCAATCTGGCCAAGGAGTGTGGTTTCAGCGAGGCGGGCCTTGTCATTTTACCACATGCTGAAGAGTCTCGCGATGCGAACCGTTTCACGAAGTGGATCGCGAACGGCCATGCGGGCACAATGCAATATTTATCGCGTGTTAATGACAGCGGAGAACTGGTGCGCGCACGTGTGGATACGCCGTTTCCCTGGGCACGATCGGCCATTGTGTGCTTTGCAAATTACCATTCCGAGGCACCGCTCTCGACCGAGACACACGACCCGCGGAGTGGGTGGATTGCGCGCTATGCGTGGAGCAGCTCGCCTGGATGCAGATGGCAATCGCAGGCCGAGCGATTATCACAAGGTGCTGCTGAAGCGGCTGAAGAGTCTCGATGCAAAACTGCGCGAGACAGTTCGGTGAATTTGAATCGCGCGCCTATGTCGATACGGGACCAGTGGTAGAGCGCGCGCTGGCAACGGCGGCAGGGCTGGGATGGACGGGGAAGAACACATGCCTCATTCATCCGAAGCTGGGGTCGTTTGGATTTCTGGCGGTGCTGCTGACGTCGCTGGATCTCAGTCCAAAAGAGAAAACAGCGGAGCTGCTCGTCACGGATCGATGTGGGACGTGCAGGCGGTGTCTCGATGCATGCCCGACGGGAGCGCTGATCGCGCCGTACCAAGATGGACGCGACGAAGTGCATCTCGTATCTCACCATCGAGCACAAGGGAACGATTGCGCCGGAGCTGATGGCGGGGATGGGACGCCAGGTCTTTGGCTGCGACATCTGCCAGGATGTTTGCCCGTGGAATCGCAAGGCGCCGATCGCGGCGGATGCGGAACTGGAGCCGCGGGCCGAACTGGTGAATCCCGCGCTCGAGTGGCTGGCCTCGCTGGACGAGGCAGTCCTTCGAGCGCGTCTTCAATGGCTCGCCGGTGCGCCGGGCAGGGTTTCAGGGAATGCGCCGCAACATCGCCATCGCCATGGGCAACAGCGGAGACCAGAGCTTTGCACCGCGCCTCATGGAGTGGGCCGAATCGGCAGACGATAGTCTGCGCACCGCGGCTCAATGGGCGCTCAAGCAGATCAGGAACGCGTCAAGCCGAAGCGAATCCCATCAAGTCGACTCGACCATCAGGAAGAGGCGACCTTGAAAGGATCCAGGCAAACGCGGCAATTTCTGATCTGCCCGTTAGCAAGCTGAATTTTGTTTTGACCCCCGAACGGACAACCACCAAGAGCAAATCAGCAAATCAACGTGACCCCGCAACGGAGGCCGCGAGAAGCGGATCTACCCGACCACGCGGCTGACGTTGGCTGCGCTCAGTCCTTTGGGTCCTTGCTGGCACTCAAACTCGACTGAATCGCCCTCGTTCAGCGTCTTGTAACCGCTCTCCTGAATGGCCGAGAAATGTACGAACACATCCTCGCCGCTCGACCGTTGAATGAAACCGTACCCCTTGGCCCCGTTAAACCACTTCACTACGCCCTGCTCCTTCATTCACCTTCTCCTTCTTCTATGGTGAACACAGCGGGGAAACCGTGACTTACCGCTCCTGTTTTTTTGACTAGCAGGACACGGAAGCTCAGGCTTTTCCCAACCCTCTGAAACGGCACGAGCCGCCGACGCGTCCGAAAGGGTCGCGCTGAGGCAGCTCAAAATCATTCCAGAATTGGGGCTGTGCTTCCCGAACACCAAAACTTCCAATGCTATGGCCTTCCTGAACTTGCAACGGTGTGCCTCCCGGCGCGCCGTGCTCTTTTTATGGCAGGAACTTACCTCAAAAGCAAGGAGAAAATTTACTTTCGTACCGCAAGGTAACCTCTGCCCATTCGCAGGTGTGGAAAAATGAAGATACAAACATTACAGGGCAGGAAAGATCGCATCAAGCGCCGTGAGTGGACGCACAGTCGGCAGGGCGACCGTCCCGTACTCTGTTCTTGGGGAAGAATACTTTGGAGAGTGTCTCAAATGTCGGTACCTGCGAGGCGGAGCAGTTGCCGGCTGCAGGAGGCTTCGATCAGAGTCAGCCTGTTGCCGTCTCGAAGTGGTACCGCTGGCGCAAGAGCGGTGTGGCCATTGCCGATTACCTGCTCGACGCCGAGGTCCACACCTATGCCTTCAGCGTGGCGGCCAACGCCATTATTTCCTTCATTCCATTGATCGTGCTGCTGTATACGATTGCCCTTTCGGTGTTTCATTCGCACGGAAATGGTCAATGTGGTGAACAAGATCGTGGAGCAGTTTTTGCCCACGACGGCCAAGCTGGGCAACCAGGGCTTTCTTACTTACAGCCTTGAGGCTGTCGCCGCGATGTCGGCACGGCACGGGGTTCAGGCACTCTCGCTGGTGATGATCCTGGTTTCGTGCACGGGAATCTTTCTGCCGCTCGAAGTGGCGCTGAACCAGGCGTGGGGCGTGACCAAGAGCCGCAACTACCTGCTCAACCAGTTCGTGGCGTTCGGGCTGGCGATCTGGATGGTTTTCCTGGCGATGGGAAGCGTGCTGCTCAGCACGTGGCAGCGGCAGTTGCTGGGCTTGCTCTTCTTCCACCACACCGAGAACTTCGTCTTTCAGGGCATCAGCTACCTGTGGCTCGCGGCGACCACCGGCGTGGCGTCCATCCTGTTTTTCTTCTCGATCTACTGGCTGCTGCCCAACCGGAGGATTCCTGCGCGGGCATGTCATTCGCACCGCCATCATCACGGGAGTCATCTGGCTGGTTGCGAAGGAAGGCTTCGTCGCTGTGCTGCCGCATCTGGACTTGAAGGCGCTCTACGGACCGTTTTATGTTTCCGTGGGCCTGTTGTTCTGGGCCTATGTCTCGGGACTGATCCTCTTTGCCGGCGCACAGTTCAGCGCGATTCCACCGGTGGAGAAGATGGCGAAGAAGTGAGGGAAGTGTCTTCGAAGTCATCGGCAGAGTGCCGGCGGTTGCCAGTTCCGCATCTGCTACGAGACCCTGAATGCCTTCACCGCGATGGCATTGGGCCCGCGGCCGGCGGGGAGCATGGTGAACATCTGACGATGTGGCGGTGCGCACGACGGCCACGTCGCCGGAGCGCGCATCGACCACGAAGAGCAGATGGCCGGCAGCAGAGAATGCCAGCGCCGACGGCCCGTCGCCCACGTGGATGGAGGCAACGCGCTTGCCGTCGTCGATGGAGTAGACGGTGACTTCCTGCGAGTGCAGGTTGCCGACGTAGAGCAGGGAATTGTCGGCGGAGACGAGGCCGCGCACCGGATCGGCGCCCATCAGGTAGGCGCCAGCCACGTCGTCGGTGTTCGCGTACACTTCGGAGATCGAATTCGAGAGCGAGTTGGAGACGAAGATCTCGCCGCCGTCGGGCTTGAGCGCCAGTTGCACGGGCGCGCGGCCCACGTCGAGCAGGGATTCCAGCCGGTCGGTCGTCGCTGGGCGCCCGTCGGGCCGCGCTTCATGCGCAAGCTGGATGGCCATGACCTGGTGGCCGCCGGAGCAGGCGGCGAAGGCCTTGGACGAATCGGGCAGAATGACGACGTCGCTGGCGCCGGGGCAGCCTTCGAAAACGGCGCGGACCGTGCGCGTGGCGGTGTCGATGATGCTGACCGAGTTGCCGCCGCGGTTGGCGACGACCAGCGTCTTGCCGTCGGGCGCAACGCGCGCCGCGGCGGGATCTTCGCCGGTGCCGATCTGGGCGACCTCGCGGCGCGCTTTCAGATCGAGGACGGAAATGCTGTTGGAGCCGGAGTTGGCGACGTAGGCCAGGTCGCCGTCGGGATCGAGCGCGATCGCGACCGGCTGCTTGTGGACCGGAATCGTGGCAGCGACGGAGTTGTTCTCGGCGTTGATGACGGAGACGGAGCCTTGTCCCGTTCGGCGTGCCGGAGTTGACCACGTAGACTTCGTTGCGCGTGGGGCTGGCGGCGACGGCAATGGGATTCTGGCCGACCGGGATTTCGCGGTCGACGCGGACATTGACCACGTCGTAGACCGAGACGGTGCCGCTGCCGCCGTTGGTGACGTAGGCGTATTCGCGGTAGTTGGCGGCGTATTGGGGAAAGTCGTGGGGCGGCAGCCGGTGAGGGAAAGGGCCAACAGAAGATAGACGCATAATCCCAGGTCTCAACAGCGAGACCTGGGGCACCCAGGATCGCGGCGATTGGATCATCGTGAAAAGCAGATCCTTCGCGCAGCTTACCCCGCGAACGACACGTCGTTCGCAGGGCCCCAAGCTTGCTGCGCTCAGGATGACAGCGCTTTGCTGGCGTTTACTTTGTTTTGGCGACATGCGATTCCGCTGCGGCGGTTTCGATATGGATGCCGCGGGGCAGCTTGCGATGCACGACCGGGGCGATCTGCTCGATCTCGTCCATCATGCGCGCGAACTGGTCGGGGTAGATGGACTGCGGCCCGTCGGAGAGCGCCTTTTCCGGCTGGTGGTGCACCTCGACGAGGATGCCGTCTGCGCCGACAGCGACGGCCGCGCGGGCCATGGGCAGCACCTTGTCGCGCTTGCCGGTGCCATGGCTGGGGTCGACGAGGATGGGCAGATGGCTGAGCCGCTGCACGGCGGGAACGATGCTGAGGTCGAGCGTGTTGCGGGTGTGGTCGGCAAAGGTGCGCACGCCGCGCTCGCAGAGGATGACCTCGTAGTTGCCCTCGCTCATGATGTATTCGGCGGCCATGAGGAACTCATCGAGCGTGGCGCTCATGCCGCGCTTCAGCAGGACCGGCTTGCGCAGCCGGCCGGCATGCTTGAGCAGCGAGAAGTTCTGCATGTTGCGTGCGCCGATCTGGATGACGTCGGCCCACTCGGCGACCAGCTCGAGCGTCTCGTTGTCGATGGCTTCGGTGATGATGCGCAGGCCGAAGCGGTCGCGGATCTCGGCCATGATCTTGAGCGCATCGAGGCCGAGACCCTGGAAGGCGTAAGGCGAGGTGCGGGGCTTGTAGGCGCCGCCGCGGAAGAACTGCGCGCCGGAAGCGGCGACCTGCTCGGCGATGGCGAAGGCCTGCTCGCGGCTCTCGATGGAGCAAGGCCCGGCGACGATGGCCAGGTTGCGTCCGCCGATGGTGGCGTCGGTGCCGGGAAAGCGGATGATGGTGTCTTCTTCTTTGACGTCGCGGCTGGCGAGTTTGTAGGGCTTGGAGACGCGGATGACTTCGGCGACGCCGGAAAGCTCTTCAATGTTGCCGCGGTCCACTTCGCCCTGGTTGCCGGTGATTCCGATGGCGGTGCGCTGCGCGCCGGGCAGGGGATGCGCGCGGAAGCCCAACGTTTCAATATGGTCGCAGACGGCCTGGATTTGTTCCGCAGTGGCCTGCGCCTTCATCACGACTAACATCACTGGATCCTCACATCTAAGTTTACGGCAATTGGCGGAATTCTGTGATCCCGGCCGGGTTTGGGCGCTTGGCAGCGCTTGAAGCCTGGCGCGTGCATTTCAGCGCGCCTGGCGCGATCTGCGCTCGGCATTGCGCTTTTCCGTGCGCCACTTGAGGCCCAGCCACGCCAGATAGCCGAGCTGAATGACCCAGGTCACGGTGTAGGCGGCAACGACAAATTGGTGATCGAGAATATTGCGTTCGTCCATTGTTTTCCTCGTTTTGGACTAAATCTTGTGGCGACTTCAGACGTTCGCTTCGAGGGCTTCCTGGGCCTCGAGCGCGGCGTACTGCTGATGGCGGCGTTCCACCTGGTAACGCAGGAACAGCACGAGCATTCCCCAGCAGAACCACGCCAGCATGTTCCAGAGCAGCGCGTGAACCATGGTGGGGTCTTTCATGCCGGAGCCCTCGTCGCCGCCGAAGACCGGCGCGGGATGCTGCGTGCGCCACCAGCGGTTCGACATGTAGACGATGGGCACATCGAGCGCGCCGAAGATGCCGAGCACCGCGGCCAGCGTCTGCATCTGCGGACCGGCAGCGAAGCGGCGCAGCAGCAGATAGCTGACGTAAATCAGCCAGAGCACGAGCGTGGTGGTCAGGCGCGCATCCCACGTCCACCAGATGCCCCAGGCGCGGCGTCCCCACAGCGGGCCGGTGGTCAGCACCACGGTGCAGAAGACGACGCCAACTTCAGCGCCGGCCAGCGCCCATGCGTCGGCGACCTGCGCGCGATGTGGCGTTGCTTACGGCGGAAGGCAAGATAGCCGATGGAGCCGACAAGGCTGATGGCGAAGAACAGAAACGCCACCGAGGCCGAAGGCACGTGGTAGTAGATGATGCGGAAGACGTAGCCCTGCATCGCGTCGTCGGGCGCGACGTAGATGGCCTGGTGATATCCCTGCACCATGAGCAGGACGGTGACCAAGGGAAAGAGGGTGAGTAGGACTTTTTTCATACAGAATCCTGTGCGAACGAATTAAGTTTACGCCGCGGTTGAGCGGCAGTCTCCATCGTTTGATGGACGGGTCCGATCGAGTGCGTGATATCTTCCGCATTCTTTTATGCTGCTTTCTCGCGTGGCTTGACCTTATTCCATATTTGCTTCTGGAAGCGACCCATAAGTCGTAGCCGCTCTGCAAGCCGATCCAGAACTGGGCGGAGTTGCCGAAGTAGCGGCTCAGGCGGAGAGCGGTGTCTGCGGTGATGCCGCGCTTGCCGCGCACCAGATCATTCACGCGGGGGATCGAGATATGAAGGTCCTTCGCGAGCCGGTAAGCGGTCAGGCCGAGCGGTTCCATGAACTCAGAGAGGAGAATCTTGCCGGGATGAATTGAGAGTGCACTCGGAAACATGGCAACTTGCTTTCTTTGTTGATTATTCCGCATGGAACACCACGTCAAACAGCAGCAGGCTGATGGTCGTGAAGATGATGTCGTAGCCGGTCAGCATCTTGATCCAGAGCCAGGGATCGCTGTCGCCGGTGAGGATCGTCCTGGTTGCCTGCACCATGCCCAGCAGCGCCGGCAGAAAAATGGGAAACAGAATCAGCGGCAGCAGCAGTTCGCGATTGCGGCTGCGGATGGCGAGCGCGGCAAAGAATGTTCCGTTGGCAACCAGCGCCCATGTGCCCAGCGGCAGAACCAGCATCAGCAGCCACGCCTGCCCTTCGACGTGCAGGTTGTACATGACCAGAAAGACCGGCGCCAGCGCGATCTGCACGATGGTGACGAAGATGAAGTTGGCCAGGACCTTGGCGAGAAACAGCTCGGCGCCGGAGGTGGGCGCCATGCGCTGCGCATCCATCACCTGGTGGCGAATCTCGCGCGCCCAGGCCTGGTTGAGCGCGCTGACCGAAGCGAACATCGTGGCCACGCAGAGCACGCCGCCGGCGATCTGCTGCGCGAAGGCGCCGCGCGGGTCGAAGGACATGGAGAAGAGCACCACGACGAGCAGCGCGAAGAACAGCATGGAGTTGATGGCGTCTTTCGAGCGCCACTCGATGCGGAGGTCTTTGGCGAGATGGGTCCAGAGGGTCGAACTCATGCGGACCCCCTGCATTCGAGGTTCGTGGTTTCCCACCCATGGCAACGATGAAGCTGTTGCCATGGATGGGGCACCCAGGTTCGTGGTTTGTCTGCAGAAAGTATGTTCAGGTTTGCGGTGAGTTGAGACATTGCGGTCATGCGGAGTGGCCCTCCGCGGTCAGCCTTGGGTGCGTCTTTGATGATGTCGGCGGTCTGGACTTCTACGTCGAGGGCATGGGCGGCGCGCAGATAATCGTCGGGGCTGAGGATCAGTTGCGTGCCGCGCGTGCCGGCGGAGACGCTGATCTTGTCGAAGAGGATTGCGGTCTCGTCGATGTAGACGGGGTATGGCTTTCTTGCGCCGAAGAGGGTGACGCCGCCGCGAATGTAGCCGGTGAGCGGCTGCACGTCTTTGAGCGGGGCCATTTCGGCCTTGCGCAAGCCTGCGGCGCGGGCGAGTTTCTTGAAGTCGAGTTCGGCATCGCCGGGGACCACGGCGAAGCGGTAGATGTTGGGTCCGCCTGTCACCAGCAGCGTTTTGAAGACCTGCTCCGGCGGGCATGCCGATTTTTTTTGCCACGGTGATGGCCGACAAGATCTTCCGGGTCGACTTCGTATTCGCGGAGTTCGAAGGGGATGCCGAGAGATTCAAGGAAGCGCGCGCCGTTGGTCTTCATAGCGTCGGGTTCCCCGGGGCAAAATCAGCGACGCGGCCGGCCTTGAGGCGCAGCACCCAGTCGGCGATGGGCGCGGCATTTTCGCGCTGGTGCGTGGTGATGACGATGGTGCGGTTGCTCTGGCGGAAGCCAGCCAGCAGCTCGACCATCTGGTGGGTCGATTCGACGTCCATGTTGGAGAAAGGCTCGTCGAGGAGCAGCAATTCGGGAACCGGCATCAGCACGCGGGCGAGCGAGGTGCGCTGCCGCATGCCCTGCGAATACTGGCCGAGCGGTGCGGGGCAGATCGGGGTCGAGGCCAACCTGGCGCAGCGCTTCAGCGGGGTCGAGGCATTTGCGGCCGGGGTAGAGGCTGGCAAAGTAGCTGCAGGTTCTCCTGGCCGGTGAGTTCGTCGTAGAGCATGGGCGCGTGGCTCATGTAGCCGATGCGCTCGCGGGCGTCGTGGGGTTCGTTGTCGCCAAAAACCTTGACCTTGCCGCCGGTTGGCCGCAAAAGGCCGGCCAGAATGCGCAGAAGAGTCGACTTGCCGGCGCCGTTTTCGCCGATCAGCACATAGCATTTGCCCGGCTCGAGGTCGACGGAGACCTGGCGCAGTGCGGCAAAGGAGCCAAAAAGCTTGGAAACGTTTTCGAGGTGGGCGCAAAGGGTAGAACTGGTGGCCTCCGGGGCTTGCGCTGTCATGGAATCAGTTCGTGGCGATTCCAGCGGGGGCGCTGCCCGGTTGGGGAGCCGGCGTCGCATTACGCGACGACGGATCTGGGACGGTCGGCGTGGCGCGCGGTTGGAAGTGCGGAGCCACTGGTGGAGCAGACCAGGCTGGCCATTTGGCGTTGCCGGGGCGTACTTGCTGGCGCACTTGGCCTGCAGTGCCGTGGCGTGGAAGACGCCGTCGCGGCCGATGGTGCCTTCGGCGATGCCCATCGCATCATCCTTGAACGTGTCCGGTGGCGGCTCGGAGCCCTTGTAAATCACGGTCAGTCGGCGGCCGGTCGCGGCCTTGGGCGAGTGGCTTTCAAACTCATTCAGAACAAAGGTGACGTGGGGCCCGCTCTGCTCGATCGAGCCGGGCTTTACGAAGCCTTCTACGCGCAGATTGCTCTTGTAGGCCTTGTCGCCCATCTTGCCGAGTTCGGCGACGGTGACGTAGTAGCTCTTGCTGGAGCCGTAACCGGAAAATGCCAGCCAGCCGATGGTGCCGAGGATGATGGCGACCGCGATGCCGATCCGAATCGAGTTGGAAGACTTCTTCATATCTCGACTTTTACGATACGGGGCCGAGGGGGCGGGTCAATGGTTCGGGCCAACATGCGTGATATGGATCACAGTTTGGCCCGCAATTTCGGACCTTTCAAAAGGGCGGCCCGCAAGGCGATTTAGTGAGTGCTTTCAAGGGTTTGCGCGGCCCGTTCGAGACTCTGTGCAAGCACCATCAACTGCGCTGAGGCGCGGGCGGAGTCCTTGGCTTCAATGGCCTCATTTACGCCGGGGATAACGACCGCGGCGTAGCCGGTGTATTCGCCGGGGGCGTAGATGGTGTGCTTGTACCAGGGCCGGTTGGGCAGGCCCGCCTGCGAAAGCAAAGCCGTTTCGGCCGCGCGCAGAGCCGCGTTGAACTGAGCGATATCGGCTGGCGGCTTCAACTGCAACTGATGTGCATGGTCGGCGGCCGTGGCAAAGTGCGCTGCCGCTGCCAGCGCGGGACCGAAATCGAGCCCGGTCAGACCCGTCATCGCCTGCCTTGCGTTTGGCGGCTTCGATGTAGGCCTTCACTTCGCGTGCGTAGGCGACGTAGTCGTAGGGCAGCACGTCGGCATCGGCCATGCGCATGGCTTCAAGGCCGAGCACGCGCGCCATCTCCTGCAGGTAGACGAAGTGCGGATCGGCGTTCTTCACGAACCAGGCATAGTTGTCGAAGGCGGAGTGATACACGCCGTACGGGCCGCCGGAGCCGATGTCGGTGGAGGGCACGCCGGCGTGTTGCAGGAACGGCGTGAAGTCCGAGCCGGAGCCGAGATCGCCCACGTGCACCTCTTCGCCCGGCTGTGGGTGGCGCGTTGCAGGCGCGGTGTTCGTTGGTGCCGTGGCGATTCGCGCGCCACTCCTGGTAGACCGTGCCGCCCATCGGACTGGGCACGGACTTGGCAATTTCGCGCATGAACTTCTTGAGCGAGGGCACGGCGGAGGCGGAGAAGTCCGGACCGGAGACGGCGACGTCGACGTTGAAGTAGGCGACGGCGTGGTTCAGTTGTCGTGCGTGCTGCTCCACCCATTCGGTTGAGCCGATCAGGCCTTCCTCTTCCGCGTCCCAACTGCAGAAGACGATGGTGCGCTTCGGCTGCCAGCCTTCTTTGAGCAGCGCGCCGACGCCGTGCACGGCTTCAAGCATGGTGGCGGTGCCGCTGTTGGGGTCGACGGCGCCGTAGACCCAGGCATCGCGATGATTGCCGACGACGACCCAGTCCTCGGGATCGTCGGTGCCCTTGATTTTGCCGATCACGTCCCAGATGATGCGGCGCTGGTAGTCCTGCTGCGAGACGAGATGCACGCGCACGCCGCCGGGACCGAGGTGATAGCGGAAGGGAAGCGCGCCCTGCCAGCCCTGCGGCACGCCGGGGCCTTTCAGGGCCTGGAGGATCGGCGCGGCGTCGTGATAGCTGAGGGGGATGGAGATGATGTGCGGCTGGTTGCCGTCGGGATTCACGCGCGCCGAGTCGGGCAGATCGGGCGTGGAGGCGACGCCGGGAGTCTCCGGGTCGCCGGGATACTTGAAGAGATATTGCACCGAGCCGCGCTGCACGCCGGTCTCAGGCCGCCACGGACCGTTGGGATAGGGATCGCCCTTGTAGTAGCCGTCGTCCTGCGGATCGGAGTAGATGAGGACGCCGACGGCGCCGCGCTGCTCGGCGATGTAGACCTTGACGCCGCGAAAGTTGGCGCCGTAGCGGACGATGACGATTTTGCCGTGCAGGTCGATGTGCTGCGTCGCCAGCTCGTCGAAGTCTTCGAGGCGGCCGTAGTTGGCGTAGACCACTTCGCCGGTCACGTCGCCCGAACCCGACGAGCCGTTGAAGGGCATCACCACGCGCGGATCGTTCTCGCAGGGATCGCCTTCGACGTGCTCGCGCGTGTGGGCCGGTCATGAGCTGCTTGCCGGCGGCATCGAAGGCCTCAACCTTGACGACTTTGGGCTGATTCAGCAGCACGCGATAGGGAACGATCTCGGTGTCGAGGCCGGCGGCGCGAAATTTCTCCGCCACGTATTCGGCGGTCTTGTGGTCTTCAGGGCTCGCGGCGATGTGCGGCTCGGCGGTGAGCGTCTTCAGCTCTTCGCCGGCCAGTTTGGCGTCGGGCACGGCGAGAAACTTCTCCTCGATGCTCGCCTCTTTGCTGAAATCGGTGTAGCCGAAGACCTGCGTCGGTGCCGCAGGCGCTGGCGGCGGAGTCGAGCTCTGTGCGCTGCCGAGTTGTGTTTGGAAAGCGAAAACCGTGGCCAGCAGAACGGAGGGCAACCTGAAGCCTGCGAATCATCATCAAGACGAAACCTTTGAGAGTGCGAAAGTGGGATGAGAAGCAGCGGCCAAAGCACAGTGACACGCGGCGTCGACACAATTTCCACAGCTTACACTATAGATTGGAGTTCCCCCTCTGCACACCAGGCCCAAACTGAATGAAGAGAACCTGGCCGCCGCTTCCGACGAGCCGGCCGGCGATCGTGACAGCCGAGACTGCCGGAACCGGAGACCGCGGAGCTTCCGCAGGCCATTCGCGCGCTGCGCAATCCGAATTTCCGCCTCTTCTGGGCGGCAACTTCACCTCCAACATCGGCACGTGGATGCAGAACGTGGCGCAGGGCTGGCTGGTGCTCACGCTGACCAACTCCGCATTCTGGCTGGGCGTGGTGGGGTTTGCGGGGTCGATTCCGTTTCTCTTCTTCACGCTCTTTGGCGGAGTCATTGCCGACCGCGTGAACAAGCGGCGGCTGCTGCTGGTGACGCAGACCATCATGATGCTGCTGGCGTTTCTGCTGGCCGGGCTGACGTATTTTCACGCGATCGGCGTGTGGGGCGTGGCGGCCATCGCATTCGTCAATGGCATGGCCATGGCGATGAATGCGCCCAGCTACCAGGCGCTGGTGCCGCGGCTGGTGAAGCGCGAAGACCTGACCAACGCCATCGCGCTGAACTCCGCGCAGTTCAACATGTCGCGCATTCTGGGGCCCACGCTGGGCGGCTATGCCATGGCTGCTGTTCGGCATGGCGGGGAACTTCTTTCTGAATGGCGTGAGTTTTCTGGCCGTGCTGTGGGCGCTGGTGCGCATCGACTATCCCGAAGAAGAAGCTCGAGCCGCCACCAGAGCATGTGGGACAGCCTGCACGGCGGCTTTGCCTACCTGCGCAGCAACCGGCAGATGTTTGTCCTGGTCTGGATGACAGCGTTCGCGAGCTTCTTCGGGTTCCCGTTCATTACCTTCATTCCTTACTTCGCGAAAGTGCAGCTGAATGCGGGCGAAAGCGGGCTGGGCTGGCTGCTGGCATGCTCGGGGGTGGGATCGGTGCTGGGCGCGATGACGATCGCCATCTCCGGCGTGATTCGTCATCGGGGCCGCGTGCTGACGGGGTGCGGCGTGGTCTTTTTCGCGGCGATTATCGGCTTCAGTTACTCGCACGTCTTTGCGCTTTCGCAGGCCTGGCGTTTTTCGAGGGCTTCTGCGGGATTCTGATGATCTCCTGCTTCAACGTGTCGATCCAGCACCTGTCGTCCGACGCGATGCGCGGCCGCATGATGAGCATCTACGCCACGAGCTTCCTGGGTTTGCCGCCGATAGGAGCGCTGGTGGCGGGGGAGCTTTCGCGCCACATCCCACGGGCCACGCGCTGGCGATGATGGCTGGCGTGGCGTTGCTGTCGTTTGTGGGTTTCTTTGCCTTCTCGCAGCCGCTGCGGGAACTGGACTAGGCAGGGACGAGGGAGTGGCGAGTAGGGAGTAACGAACAACAGCGCTCAAACAGACCTTGCTGCCGCGCTCTTTACTCCCTATTCCCTGTTCCCCTCTTTCAGGCAACCGGCTGGGCGCAATGCGCGCAGCGCTTCGCCGCAGCGGGAATATCGCTGAGGCACTGCGGGCAGGCTTTTGTTGCCGGCGGCGCATCGGGTACCGGCTTGTGGAACCGGGCCATGAGCGCGTTGGACGGAATCACAATAAAGAAGTAAACAGCCGCTGCAACCATGAGGAATGCGATGACGGCATTCAGGAAGTTGCCGATCATTACGTGATTGATGGCAATGGCGCTGAAGTCCGGCTTACCCACGAGGTCGCCGATGAACGGCGTGAACACATCCTTGACGAGGGACGTCACAACCGTACCGAATGCGCCGCCGATGATGACGCCAACAGCCAGATCGAGGACGTTGCCGCGCAAAACGAAATCACGAAATCCTTTCAGCATGTCTTTCCTCCTGAAAGTCTTTTTGCGCACATGCTACCCGACGGGCTTTCCGATCTGAAATCAGAACCCCTGGCCGCGGATGTTGGTGCGCGTTTGCCAATCTTACACAGCCGCGTAGAAAAAGGCATGTGAAAGCAAATGAATCGATAAAACCGCGAATTACAACGGATAGGCCACAAGAAACACGATCAGCGTGAGAATCATGAGGTCAGAGTAGAGCAGGATCAGTACGCCGGCGTGGTACAGACTCCACCTGCCGACGCAGGCAGCGTCCCGTCTCGGCCATACCCCACGCAGCGGCGAAAAGCGACACGACCTGCCACGATGACCCATGCAGTTTTTCAATGTGCGGAAACCCCGCGAGCAGCAAGCTGGCGATGAATGCGCCGAGCGAGAGCACAATTCCGCGTACCAGAGATTTTTGCCGCAACCGGAAGATGGCAAGGCGGGGAAACACGACTTCTACAACTGTAGACCGCGATTACCGGTCTCATAAACTACACCGCGGATTGCAAATGACCGTGAGCAGTTCGGCCACGAGGCGATAATCCAGGGGCTTACCCTGCGACCAGTTCCATCTCCTTGAGCGACTCGGCATACGGCGCGCGCAACACGCCGCGCTCGGTGATGATGGCCGTTACATATTTTGCCGGAGTCACGTCGAACGCGGGATTGCAGATGCCCACGCCATGGGGCGTGAGCTGCTTGCCGCCATGATGCGTGACTTCCTTCGCCGCGCGCTCCTCGATCGGAATCGCATCGCCGGTCGCCGTCGCCGTGTCGATGGTGGACCACGGCGCGGCGCAATAGAACGGAATGCCGTGTTCTTTGGCCAGGATGGCGACGTTGTAGGTGCCGATCTTGTTGGCGAAGTCGCCGTTGGCGGCGATGCGGTCCGCGCCGACGACGACGGCCTTGATTTTGCCGGCGCGCATCAGGCTGGCGGCCATGTTGTCGCAGATGACGGTGGTCGGAATGCCGTCGGCCATCAGCTCCCACGCGGTGAGCCGCGCGCCCTGCAGGAACGGCCGCGTCTCGTCGGCATAGACGTGAATGCGCTTGCCCTGCTCGACGGCGGAGCGAATGACGCCGAGCGCGGTGCCGTAGCCGCAGGTAGCCAGCGCGCCGGCGTTGCAATGGGTGAGCACGCCGCCTTCTTCGGGCAGCAGCGCGCCGCCGAAGGCGCCCATCGCCTTGCAGGCGGCGATGTCTTCCTCGTACATGGCGTGGGCTTCGGCGAGAAGCTTTTCCTTGATCTCGTCCATGAGTGCGCCCGACGCCGAGCAGGGCTGCAAAGACGCGCTTCATGCGGTCGATGGCCCAGAAGAGATTCACCGCCGTGGGACGCGTTCCGGCGAGGCGCGCGCAGATCTTGTCGAACTCGGGCGCAAACTCCTGCGCGTGTCTCGGCCCTTGAGCGTAATGCGCCCAAGCGCAACGCCGTAAGCCGCGGAAACGCCGATGGCCGGAGCGCCGCGCACGACCATGGTGACGATGACGTCGGCCACCTGTTCGTAATTGGTGGCCAGCACATAGCTCTCTTCGAGGGGGAGCTTGGTTTGATCGATGAAGCGGACGCCTTCCGGGGTCCAGGTAAGGGTAGGAATCATGCTCTCTTAGTTTAACTGGTCACTACTCCAAAGAATAAGAAAGCGGAGCTTTGAAAACATTTTCATTTTCCGCTGGACGAGCCGAACCGGTCGTCAGTAGAGTGGTTTGCGTATCTTCGAACACTCATCGGCGCACTTTGTCTTTTTCGGAGGACTGCGGGCCGTTGCGGCTGATCGAACGCTTGAGCAGTTCAGGGAGTCATCTTGCAACTCACCTTTGTCGATTGGCTGATCATGCTGCTGTATTTCGTGTTTGTGCTGGGCATCGGCTTTGCCCTCAAGCGCTACATGAAGACCAGCAAGGACTTCTTTCAGGCCGGGCGCGCGCTGCCGGCATGGATCTGCGGTCTTGCCTTTATCAGCGCGAACCTGGGCGCGCAGGAAGTCATCGGCATGGGCGCTTCGGGCGCCAAGTACGGCCTGGAGACAGCGCACTTCTACGGTATCGGCGCGATTCCTGCGATGATATTCGTCGGCATCTTCATGATGCCGTTCTACTACGGATCAAAGGCGCGCTCGGTGCCCGAGTTTCTGCGCATGCGCTTCGACGAGAAGACGCGCGCGCTCAATGCCTGCTCGTTTGCCGTGATGACGGTATTCAGTTCCGGCATCTCGATGTATGCGATGGCGCGGCTCATCCAGGCGCTGCATGTATTTGATGGGTTGTTTCGGTCCCTGGGCTGGGCTCCTGAAGGCATCTTTACCTTTTCCATCGTGATGTCGGCCGTGATCGTGCTGCTCTACATCTTTCTTGGCGGACTCACCAGCGCCATCTACAACGAAGTGCTGCAATTCTTTCTGATCATCGCCGGATTCCTGCCGCTGGTTTTGCTCGGACTCAAGAATGTCGGTGGATGGAACGGCCTCAGGACCGCCGTTTCCGCCGTTGATCCGCGCATGATGCACGAGTGGAGAGGCGTGATGCACTCCAGCACGAACAACATGGGCATCGAGATCATCGGCCTCGGCATGGGACTCGGTTTCGTGCTCGGCTCGGGCTACTGGTGCACTGATTTCCTCGTGATCCAGACGGCGATGGCCTCGAAGAACATGGAGTCGGCGCGGCGCGTTCCGCTGATCGCTGCCGTGCCAAAGATGGTGTTTCCGTTTCTGGTGATTCTGCCGGGACTGCTGGCCATCTCGCTGCCTACGCCGCATGCGACAACCATTGTTCGAAACGAAAACGGCGTGATCTATCACGAGACCTCAAATATTCCGACACGCGAGCAAGCCGAGGGCAGGGGGCTGATTCCCGCGAAGATCAACCCCGTAACCGGCAAAGCGATGCTTGATGCTAGCGGGCAAGCCGCTGCTCGACTACGATATGGCCACGCCTAACATGCTGCTGCACTATTTCCCAACGGGCATCCTCGGGCTCGGCTTGACGGCGCTGCTGGCGAGCTTCATGAGTGGCATGGCGGGCAACGTGACGGCGTTCAATACCGTCTTCACCTACGACCTCTACCAGTCCTACATTCACAAGGGCGCGAGCGACCGGCACTATCTCGCGGTGGGGCGATGGGCGACGGTCGGCGGCATTCTGCTGTCAATCGGCACGGCATATGCGGCGATCAACTTCAACAACATCATGGACACGCTGCAGCTGGTGTTCAGCTTTGTGAACGCGCCGCTGTTTGCGACGTTCCTGCTGGGGATGTTCTGGAAGCGCACCACCGGCCACGCCGCATTTACCGGCCTCATTTCGGGCACGCTGGCCGCGATGCTGCATCACGGGCTCACGCTGCCAATCGAAGCGCACCCCGGCATCCATGGCGGATGGATCACCGTGGTGCATCATTATCCAAGCGACATGGCGCAGAATTTTTGGGGCGCCATCTTCGCCTTCAGCACCAACTTCATCGTCACGGTGATTGTGAGCCTGTTTACCAAGCCGCGGCCGGAAGCAGAATTGGTGGGCCTGGTTCATTCGCTCACGCCCAAGCCGCCGCGCACGCATAACCGCTGGTGGAAGAGTCCCGGAGGCGCTGGCGGTCGCCGTGCTGCTGGGCGCCGTCGCACTCAATATTTTCTTTTTCTGAAAAGAAGGGAGCATCATGAATCTCGATTTGCGCATTCCCATGGGACTGATGTTCACCTTCACGGGCGTCATCATGACCGCGTGGGGCATCAAGACCAACGGCAACGCCGAGCTCTATGCAAGGAGCCTCGGCATCAACGCGAATCTCTGGTGGGGGCTGGTGCTGCTTGTGTTCGGGCTGACCATGTTCCTGCTCGGGCAGCGCCGCCAGAAGCGGCTCGCGAAAGAACCGCCACCGCCAGCAGAAGAAGGCGAAGTGCGGCGAGGACATTGAAGAGCAGGGAACAGGGATTAGGGAATAGGGATCAGCAAAATGCCGGAGTGCCCCATCCTTGCGTAGCAAGGGTGGGAAAGCAACGAACCATCGCTGACCGTTTCCGATATTAAGAATCCGTCTGTCCAAAACACCCTCGCCGGAAATTGATACGGCCCTCATCGACGCTGCAACTACACTTGAAAGCAGCGATGAAGCGAAAGACCATCGAGCACTACGAGATCATTCGCCGGCTCGGCGCAGGCGGCAGCGGCGTGGTGTATCTGGCCAACGACACGCTGCTGCAGCGGCCGGTGGTGCTCAAGATTCTGCGCACCGGCCTGCTCTCGGCGCAGCAGTTGCGCACCACGGTGCTGCGCGAGGCGCGGCTGGCCTCGGCCATCGAGCACCCCAATGTCTGCGCCATCTATGAAGTCGGCGAGGCCGGCGACGAAGGCTACATCGCCATGCAATACGTGCCGGGCCAGTCGCTCGACCAGCTCATCGCGCGCGGCCCGGCGACTCCGCAACTCGTGCTCTCGGTGGGCATCCAGATCGCCGACGGTCTGCAGGCGGCGCACTGCGCTGGGCATCTTTCATCGCGACCTGAAGCCGCAGAACGTGATGCTGACCGATGGCGGCCTGGTAAAGATTCTCGACTTCGGACTGGCGCGGCGCCTGCGGCCGGAAGATGCGAGTTTCGATCCGTCGAAGCCCGCGCTGGCCAAGGACGCGTCGGTTGCCGCGACGTACACCGCGCGCGGCGGCACCATTCGCTACATGGCGCCGGAGCAGTTTGTCACCGGCCAATCGAGCGTGCAGTCGGACGTGTGGGCGCTGGGCGTGATTCTTTATGAACTTGCCAGCGGCCGGCATCCGTTCGCGCGCCCCGATGCCGAAGACTTTCAGACGATTCGCGCCATTCAGTTTTCCGATCCCGCGGACCTTGAGCGAGATCGTTCCCGACATTTCGACCGGAGTTGAAGAGCGTGATCGCCACTTGTCTTGAAAAGAACCCCGGCAGCGCGCTACGCCTCCGCCGCCGAGGTGCGCGAGGCGCTCAAGACCATCATGAAGGCGCTGCAGATTGAGACCGGCATCATTCCCGGCGAAGCGGCGGCAAACCTGCCGACCACCGAGGCCGAAGCGGAGAAGCGCGACCACCGGCTTTCTCTCCATGCTCGCCGAGCGGTTTCGCGAATCGGCCGGCGACCGCGCGAAGCAGAACTCGCTTGTCGTGCTGCCCTTCACCAATCTTGGCGCGACGGAGGTGGCTCCGCTCTACGGCTACGCGCTGGCCGATGCCATTGCCGCGCGGCTGGCGCGCATTCCGGCGCTCGTCGTGCGCCCTTCGAGCACGCTGATGTCGCTGCCCATTGCGCAGATGGACCCGCTCTCCGTCGGGCAGCGGCTGCTGGTTTCGTTTGTGCTCGCGGGAAATTTTCTGCGCTCCGAAAATGGCTTCGATCTGAACTGGCAACTGCTCGATGTGGCCTCGCAGAGCGTGCGCTCGGGCGGCGCCATTCGCGTTGCGTCGCTCGACCTGATCGCCGTGCAGACCGAGATTTCAAACGAAGTGTTTGCCGCGCTGCACGGCCTCGGCGCGGCCGATCAGATTGGATGCGCCGCGCGCCGCACGCGCTCGCGCGACGGCTCGCTGCCCGGCCCGGTGAGCGAGGAATATCTGCAGGCGCGCGCGCTGCTCAGCTCGTTCATGGTGCGCACCGGCTCGCGCGCCGATCTCGACCGGCACATGCGCTGTTTACGAGCGTCACCGCCAAAGATCCGGAGTTCGCTGCCGGCTGGAGCGGCCTTGGCATTGCCGAGTTGCAATATGTGCGCCACGGATTCGGCGGGCAGATTCACGTGATGCACGCGCGCCGCGCATTTGACGAAGCGCTGAAGCTCGATCCGGCATCGACCGAAGCCAATCTCTATCGCATCTACATGCTGCTCTCGCGCGGCGAAAAGGAGTCGGCGCGCCACGGCATCGCCAACCTGCTCGCCAGCGCAGCCAACGACTGGAACGTGCACATGGTGGCGGGCCTCGCGCTGCGCGGCGACGGCATGTACGACGAGGCGCTGCAGCAGTTCAGCCGCGCGCTCAAGCTGAACCCGGCGAACGCGGCGATTCTCTACAACCACCGCGCGCGTGTGTATCACTATCAGAACCAGATCGAGCTGGCGGGCGACGAACTGGAAAAAGGCCTGGCGCTCGAGCCGCGCCATCCGCTGCTGCGCACTTCGGCCGGCTATCAGCAGATGCGCATGGGCAATCTGACTGCGGCCATCGAGATTCTCGAAGGCGTCATTCGCGACGACGCATCGCTGCGCATCGCCGTGCCCACGCTGGCCATGTGCTATGTGCAGGTGGGCGAGCGGGACCGCGCCGCCGCGCTGCTGAAAGACGACACGCTGGCCGCGGCCGAGGCCGACAGCGAGATGGCTTATCGGCTGGCGACCTACTTTGCCGTCGAAGGCGACTCGAGCGAAGCGCTGCACTGGCTGCGCCGCGCCATCTATCTCGGCAACGAAAACTATCCGTGGTTCCAGAAGAATCCGGCGTGGAACAATCTGCGCACCAATGCGGATTTCGAGCGCATTCTCGAAGATCTGAAGAAGGGCTTCCGCAGGAACCAGAAGACATGGAAGCGCCTGCTGGAGCAAGTCCCGCCCGACGCGGAGTAACAACCATGCTCCTTGAACACGCAGCCGAAGCCGACTTTCCCGCGATCATCGACCTCGTCAACGCAGCCTATCGCGGGCATGGCGCGGTCGAGAGCTGGAACATCGAATCCGGAATCATCGAGGGCACTCGTCTAACCGACTCACTGCTGAGAGAAGATCTCGCAGCCAAGCCGCACGCACACTTCCTTGTTCATCGCGATCTCTGGGGCGGCGCCATCATCGGAACCGTGTGGCTCGAACCGGTGGACGAGGATGTCTGGTATCTTGGGCTTTTCACTATCGATCCAACTCTGCAGAAGCAACACCTCGGCCGCGCGTTGTTGAGTGCCGCCGAAGATTTTGCAAAAGAGCGTGGAGCCCGCACCATCCGAATGGGCGTGTTCAACGTACGCGACGCGTTGATCGCATGGTACGAGCGGCGAGGTTATCAGAGAACCGGCAAGACCGAACCCTATCCTTACGGCGACAACCGATTTGGCACGCCGCTTCGCGATGATCTGAACTTCGTCATCCTTGAAAAGCAGCTGTGAATCGAGAACATCATTCGTGATCGAGACCGAACAACGACATTGTTTGGCGCGCTGATCCTCAAGCTCGACGAAACCTACCCGAAAGTTTTCGAGGGGAGCTGGCCAAAAACGAACCGGCGGATTTGCTCATCGCAAATCCGCCGGTTTTCAGTATTGTTTCTTGATTTCCTACTTCAGATTTACCGTCGCCTTCAGCGGCAGATCCACTGACGATCCACCAACCATGATGGTGTAGTCGCCCGGAAGCAGCGACCAGTCATTCTTCTGCTCGTCAAAGATCGACAGATATTTCGGATCGATCTCGACTGTCACGTTGCGCTTCTCGCCCGGATTCAGCTTGACCTTCGCAAAGCCGACAAGTCGCTTCGGTGGCTCCTGTGCGGTAGCAGGAAGAGCTGCGTAGACTTCCGCGATCTCCGAGCCTTCGCGCGCACCGGCATTGGCCAGCGTGAATGTCACCTTTACCTTGTCGCCCGGCGTCACCTGCAGCCCCGAGTAGCGATACGTCGTATACGAGAGACCGTAGCCGAATGGGAAGAGCGGCTTCTTGTTTTCCGCGTCGTACCACTTGTAGCCAACCTTCACGCCTTCGTCGTATGTGACCTGGAAAGGCGGAAGTCCCATCGCCCATTTCTCAGGCGATCGCGGCTCCGGCAAAATGCGAGGACTCCGGCGGCGGCATCGTGATTGTCGGATGCGGCAGATCAGCCTCGCTCTTCGGGAAGGTGTTGGGCAGCTTGCCGCTGGGATTCACCGTGCCGAACAGTACGTTGCCCACAGCGTTCGCGCCATCGCTGCCGGCAAACCACGCTTCCAGAATGGCCGCCGGCTTCGTCCACCCACGGCATCGTGACGGGATTGCCGGTTTCGAGAACGACGATGGTGTGCGGATTGGCCGCAGCGACTGCCGCGATGATCGCGTCCTGATCGTGCGGCAAGGTCAGACTCTTCAGGTCCATGCCCTCGCTGGCCCACATGTATGCAAACACGATCGCCACGTCCGCGCCCTTCGCAGCTGCAGCCGCCGCGGCCGGATCGGTGCCCGGATCGTACTTCACCGTTGCGTGCGGCGCGCGCGCCTGGATCGCCTTCAGCGGAGAGGTCGGGAACCAGATCTCCTCCATCCAGTGCGTCGCGCCTTGCCCCGCAGGTTTGATCGCGTTTCCGCCGATCGGGTCAACCTGCGCCGAGCCGCCGCCTGAAATCATGCCCACATCCGAGTGCGAGCCGATCACCGCAATCGTCTTCAACCGCGCAGCGCTCAATGGCAGCGTGGCCTTCTCGTTCTTCAGCAGAACGATGCCGCCCTCTTCGATCTTGCGCGAAGTCTCGAACCCGGCGAAGGGATCGATAACGCTGCGTTGCCGCGGATGATCGATCACGCCCGCAGCGAACATCGAGCGCAGGATGCGGTGCACGTGCTCGTCAAGCTCGGCCTGCGGAATCTTGCCCGCGTCGAGGGCATCCTTGAATCGTTTGTCGTAGAAGAATCTGCCCGGCTCCTCATTATCGAGTCCTGCGGCCGATGCCTTCACGTCGCTGTGCGTTCCGCCCCAGTCCGAGAGCACAAAGCCGGGAAACTTCCAGTCCTTCTTCAGCACTTCATTGAGCAGGTACTGGTTCTCGCAGGCAAAGTCGCCGTTCACGCGGTTGTAGGAGCACATCACCGCCGCGGGCTTGCCTTGCTCTATGCCAATTTCAAATGCCAGCAGGTCGCTCTCGCGCATCGCCCGCTTGCTGATGTTGATGTTGACGGAGTTGCGCCCGCTCTCCTGATCGTTGAGCGCATAGTGCTTGATGTCGCCGATCACGTTTGCGGACTGCGTGCCCTGAATCAGCCGCGCCACCAGCGTTCCAGCCAGCACCGGATCTTCGCCAAGATACTCAAACGTGCGGCCGTTGCGCGGATCGCGCGTCAGATTCACGCCGCCGCCGAGCGTCATGTTGAATCCCTGCGCGCGCAGCTCGTGCCCGATCAACGCGCCGAATTCATACGCAGCGTCGGTATCCCAGCTTGCGGCCGCGGCCACGTTGGCCGGCAGCGCGGTGGAGTAGCGCCCATTCACGCCGCTCGAACGCACGCCATAGGCCGCATCGCTCATGTCGATGCCGGGGATCCCCAGCCGCGGCACACCCACCGCGTATCCCACGCCGCGATTCGAATCCGCATTTTCAGGAGTCACCGGCTCGTCAGTCGGCATGCCCACGCCGTGCAGCAGCGCAATCTTTTCGTCGAGCGTCATCTCCTTGATCACGAGGTCGGCGCGCTCATCGGGCGAGAGGCTCGAATTCATCCAGGGCCCGTTTGGCTTTGGCTTCGGTTGCGGTCGCTGCGCCAGGCTCGGCACCGCCGCACGCAAAACACAAGAGCAGCATTGCCGGAATTTTGATCCCGGCACGACACGGAGTATGCATCATAGTTCCCTCGTTGGTAAAACGTTTATCTTGGACGCTCCCAATACTATCAACAAAGGGCCATAACAAGCTTGGCAAGCGTGGCAAGCGTTTTTCTCAAGCCAGGGGCTCTACCAGAGATCCGACGCACGTCCGCCGTGTTCAACACGCTCGTAGGGAAGGTAGACAGGATTCCAGGAGTATGCGCGGATGCGACCGGGCAGGGAACCAGCGTCATCGATCGTCGCAACGCCCTCTGCCATTGCCTGCCGCGCAACCGCTTCGGAAACCACCAGCCCCACCTTGCGCGACTCGGCCAATCGGCGGCAGCAGCGGCGCGTCTTTGTCTGCTCGCGATGGGGACAGGCCGGCAAGCGCCTTGGCCGCGGCCATGATCATCCCATCTGTGACACGGCGCGCCTGCGAGACAAGGATCCCAAGCGCCAGCCCCGGAAAGATGAATGAATTGTTGACCTGCGAAATGCGCACCGGCTCCCCGTTGATCTCGACCGGCGGAAACGGACTGCCTGTGCCTACCAACGCTCGTCCATCGGTCCACCGCAGCAGATCTGCTGGTGTGGCCTCGGCCTGCGATGTTGGATTCGAGAGCGGAAAGATGATGGGCCTTTCGGCGTGTTGCGCCATCTCGCGCACAATCTCTTCGGTGAATGCTCCAGCCTGCGCCGATACGCCGGCCAGCACGGTTACCTTCGCGTTGCGCACCACATCAAGAAGCGTAACGTCTTCTCCGCCAGCGAGTTTCCATCCCGCGATATCAGCCCGTTTGCGAACCAGCGGCAGCTGACTCTCCCTGACCCCGCGCGCACCTTCCACCAGCAGCCCATAGCGGTTGAACGCATAGATCCGGCTACGCGCTTCCACTTCGCTCAGGCCTTCTTCCTTCATCTCAGCAATCAGCAGATCGATGATGCCGATCCCCGCTGAACCAGCGCCGAACATCGCAATCGTCTGTTGCGACAGCGGCACGCCAGTAGCACTTACCGCAGCGAGTAACGTTGCTGTCGTCACAGCCGCCGTCCCCTGGATGTCGTCGTTGAATGTGCACAGTCGATCGCGATAACGCTCCAGTAGTCGCGCAGCATTCGTTCCCGCAAAGTCTTCCCACTGCAGCAGGATCTTCGGCCAGCGCTTTTGCACGGCGGTTACGAACGCCTCGACGAAGTCGTCGTATTCCTGCCCACGCACGCGATTGTGCTGCCACCCGATGTAGATCGGATCGTGCAGCAACTTTTCGTTATCGGTTCCTGCGTCAAGCAGGATCGGCAGACAATGCTCCGGCGGAATGCCGCCCAGCGCGGTGTAGAGCGCCATCTTGCCGATGGGGATCCCCATGCCGCCCGCGCCCTGGTCGCCGAGGCCAAGGATGCGCTCGCCGTCGCTGACCACGATGCAACGCACATCGTCGTAACGCCGGTCCGCGAGAATCTGATCAATTCTGTTGTCTGTTGGGATAACTGATGAACAGGCCGCGCGGCCGTCGCCAGATCTCAGAGAAGCGCTGGCAGCCTTCGCCTACGGCCGGCGTATACACAATGGGAAGCAGTTCCTCGGTGTAGTGCTCGATCATCGAGTAAAACAGCGTCTCATCGTTGTCCTGCAGGTCGCGCATGTTGCTGTACTTGCCAAACGGAGTGTCGCGGGAATCGAGCACGCGCTTGCGCCGCAGACGCTGATCCTCAAGCGTGCCGATATGCGGTGGGAGCAGCCCGTGAAGCCCGAACGCATCGCGCTCGTGCTCGGTGAAGGCGGTGCCCTTGTTCAGCCGCGAGTTGGAGAGCAGATCGATGCCGTGCAGGCGCGTCTGGATTACCGATGGTTTTTCGTCCGGATCAGTAGCGGGGATCGAGGGTGATTTTCGCTCACGGGAAGTTCTCTCTTTCAGTTCGATCGGGAACCCGGTCCTTTTGGGACCCACCGATCATAGCCAATGGAGAGACACAAGGGTGTGACGTTTGCAACACGCTTCGCAAACGCTTCGATACGAGCAATTTGGAAGGGAACGAATGGTGGGGACGGCGGCCAGCCTACTTACGTCAGAAGCCCACGCCTCTTGCGGAGAACGTGGGCCTCTTTTTAGATTCGAATTGTGTAGACCTTCAGGGCCTCGTATTTCAAGCTTTCAGCGGTTACTGCCGGAACCGCCGGAGTGCTGACCGCCGCCAGAGTGCTGGCTGCCGCTCCCAGGCTGATTCATATCCTTGGGCTTGTTGCCCTGGTTGCCCGGGTTGCCTTGTTGGGTGTGCTGCCCGGTGCCGCTCTTCTGGGAGGGATCCTGGTTGCTGCGAGTGCCGCTCCCGGAACCTGGTCCTTGTGAGCCTTGTTGATTCGCCATTGAACTGCTCCTATGTATGCCGCGCTGCACCTCGTACGCATTCGTAACGCCGGCCTTCAATGGGATGCCTCGTCTTTCGCATGAGGTTGCACGTTTTCAGGATCAAAACTGCGGATCGCCAGATCATGTAAAGTAATTGAAAATCAATGTATTTATACTAATATTCCGACAGCTTGCAATGCTCCAGGATGGTGCTAGAATGCGGCGGAGCGCCGCGCACCTTTCTAAGCGTTCGCGAATAAATTTTGGAAAATTCAGACGCGTAATTGGGCCTTTTGCTCCGCCAGTTCTATTTCTCCTCGATGATCGCGACGTCCCACCCTGCCAGTATCAGCGATTCGTCCTTGGAGACTGATTTCCCATCCAGCAGATTCGTTCCGCCACCATACATATAGCTCGCTTTCACTTCGCCGGCGGAGTAGTTGAAGTAGTAGTGAACGTGCTTGCCCATGCGATTCACACCATGCTGTCACGTGCACCGCTGAAGGCAACTGCTGATCAGGTCCCGCGAGTCCCGCCTCTTCGATCGCTTGCTTCAACACCGCAGTTTGCAGCGCGTCGGAGAGGTACGTTCCTTCGTAAAGGAGCGAACCAGCAGCCGAATTGGTTCTCGGTGATCGCAGGCCACTTTCCGAAGAACGGATGATCGTAATAAGCCAGCGCCTTTGCATGCTCCGGCATCAGGAACTCTGCCCAGTAGCTCACCTGGTTTCCGTTCTTGACGTCGCCCACGTGAAACGGATCGCCCTTCAGTGCCAGCGGATGCTCGAGATTCGAGAACTCCTGGTAGCTGAACCCGGCAGCCTCGCGCAGCGGTCCCGGCGCACGCACCCAGCGGACGGCGGAGTTTTCGTTCGCGAATCCGCTCTTGAACGTCATCACCACGTGGCCGCCGTTCTTCACGTAGTCCGAGATGCGCTGCAGCAGTGCATCATCCGCGATGTAGAGCGCGGGCACAATCAGCAGCTTGTATGCGGAGAAGTCCTTCGTCTCTGGAAAAACAAAATCCGCACCCACGTTCAGGTCGTAGAGCGAACGATGAATCTGCTGCACCAGCGAGGCGTAGTCCGCCGTCGGGCCGTCCAAAGCTCCATTGCCGCGCCCGAAGAGGTGAATGGCATAAAGCCGATCGCGTTATGCCGAATCGCGGCTCCACAGGATCGCCACGTCATTGTGAATCTTCAGGCCCACCAGGTGCGGGCCGATTTTCTCCAGCTCATGCGCCGTGCGGCGACACCTCGGCGTAGGCGCGGTTGGGCTCGAGATCGTGCGACAGCACGCCCTTCCAATATGTCTCCTGGTTGGCGGCGATCGAAGCCCAGTGCCAGTACTCCACCATGTTGGCGCCGTTCGAGAGATGCGTGTAGACGTCCTCGCGCAGCTGGCCGTCATACGGCGGATACTGATAGGCCGAAGTCCAGTCTGTCGACTGCGCGTTGGTTTCCGTCACCAGGAAGTTGGTGTGCTTGAGCGAGCGCGAAAAGTCGCCCTGGATCGACTGTGCTGCGCCGTCATAGTGGTCCTGCGAGCCGTGGTAGATGTTGTCTGCAACGATATCGAGAGCCTCGGCGATCGCCTCTTCGTTCACGTCGCGCTTCATCATGCCGCCGTAATCCGTCGTGATGAACTGCCGCGCACCGGCGCATTCGCGCACCAGCTCCGCCTGCCAGTGCAGAAAATCGGTCACGCGCATCTGGCTCCAGCGCGACCACTCCAGCTTGTAGCCGGTGCTCTGTGCGCCATTCGCGCGTCGGCAGATCTTCCCAAGTGTGCAGGTTTTCGCCCCAGTAGTTGAGGAACCACGCCTTGCTCAGCGCTTCGGGGGTGACAAACTTCTTTTCGAGATAGTGCTGGAATCCGATGAACACGTCGCGATTCGCCGCCTCGTAGCTCGAGGTTTCGTTGTCGAGCTGCCAGCCGATCACCGTGGGATTGTCCTTGTAGTGCGCGACGATGTGGCGGATCAGCCGCTCGGCATAGAAGCGATACGCCGGCGAATCGGTATCCATGTTCTGCCGCATGCCGTACTGCGCTGGCTGTGTGGGTCCGCCGAAGTTGCCGCCGGTAATGCGATCGGCCAGTATCTCTGGATGCTGATGCGCCATCCACGCGGGGACAGAATACGTGGGCGTGCCAAGGATGACCTTGATGCCGGCTTTGCCCATCGCATCCACGATGTGATCCATCCACGCGTACTCGAAGTGGCCGTCCTCCGGCTCCCACAGGCTCCACGTCGATTCGCCCATGCGCACCACGTTGAGTCCCGCGGCCTTCATCAGGTCAATGTCTTTCACGAGCCGCGCGTCCCGGTCGCCCTGATCTCCGGGCATGTACTCGTTGTAGTAGGCCGCGCCGTAGAGCACCGTCGGAAATTCGAGCGTCTTCTGAGCTTCAATGCGCGTATCGGCTGCCGATTGCTGTGCACCCGCCGCGCCCGTTAACAGAAGCACTGAAGCCATCATAGAAAGAAAGCGTTTTCTGAACTCTGCCATAACGGTTGCCTTTCGCGATTCCCAAGCAGTCTCTTTATGCGGAAGGATTATGAAAACACGTCTACGCGAAAGTGAGCAACACGATCTCGGAATGCGTACCGACGCGCATAGGCGGTCCCCATGTTCCGGCGCCGCTCGACGTGTACACCTGCATCTCGCCGAAGCGCTGCAATCCGTAAGTAAACTTGCCGAATGCGCGCCGGGTGATGAAGTTGAAGGGAAACATCTGGCCTCCGCCATGCGTGTGTCCCGAAAGCTGCAGGCTCACCCCGGCATGCTCGGCAAGGGGCAGGCGATTGGGCACATGGTTAAGCAGAATGCTCGACGGTCCGCCTTTCAGCCTCAGTCCTTCAAGGAATGAGCGCATCTGCAGAGGATAGGTTGAGGGTCCATACGCCACTCCAACAACGCGCAGTCCTTCCACGTCCACATACTCGTTGTGGAGCACGTGAATCCCACTGGACCGCAGTGCCTCCTCGAAATGTGTCGCTCCGCCGAATTCCTCATGATTGCCGCCCACAAAATAAATACCCAGAGGTGGTTTCAGTTCCATCAATGGCGCGGCCATCTGCTGTGCGTCGACCCTGACGCCATCAAACAGATCTCCGGCCAGAAAAATGACTGCCGGGTTCAGCTTCTGTGCCATGGCCACAATCCGGCCCGCAAATGCGAGCCCGTTGATGTGCCCCAGGTGCATGTCGCTCACCAGCAGCGCCTGCTGTCCTTGCCAGCAAGCAGGAAGATTCGGTAACTGCACAGTGATTCGCCGCAGCCGAATCGCCCGCGCATTCAGCAGCCCATAAATGGAGGTCACGATTGCCGCTACAAGCAACGCGGCAGCAATATAGGGCCGATCCGCGATTCGCGTTGCAGTCGGCACGATGAAACGCAGAACCAGATCCGTCAGCCAGGCGATCCCCGCACCAACCAAAAGGAAGTTTGCCACTCCCATCCACAGAGCAGCAGCCGTGTACAAGATCCTCACGAATGAATTGGAAAACCGAAAGCTCAGCAGAGACGCGATCACGAAGACGAGCGAAAGCAGTACGAATGCGATCCGCAATGCCAGCAGAGCCTGCGGACTCATCGGCCACCAGAAATCGATCCATGTGCGATAGATGAGCCAATGGGCGAGGCAAATGATTGATTGGACAATGACTACGGCGACGACCGGCCAGGCTTTCAAAAAAGAGTCTCCTTCTTCTTCGCGGCAGCAACCCCGCGAAGGGTTTTGCCGCATACCGGAGGCATGAAAGAATCAGAATATGGCAGCACCCGCGAGCAACCAGCTCGGCCTCTACATCTCGATACCGTTCTGCCGCTCCAAATGCACCTACTGCAATTTTGCATCAGGAGTCTATCCAGCCAGCGAACATGCCCGCTATATTCAGCGCCTTATCGATGAGATGCACGGGGCGCGACAGTGGAGCAAGGACCTCGGCACCGATCTTCCTTCCCGCGTCGACACCATCTATCTTGGAGGCGGAACGCCGAGCCTACTCGAATCGGATGTGATCACGCGCCTCTTTGCCGCCATCCGTGCCGAATTCACCATCGAACCGGATGCGGAGATCACCGTCGAGTGCGCTCCCGGCCAGATTGCTGACGCCACCCTCTTCGCGCTCGCCCAAGCGGGCGTCAATCGAGTCAGCCTCGGGGTGCAATCCTTCATCGATCGAGAGGCTCACCAGAGCGGCCGCCTGCACAGCCGCGCAATTGTGCTTGACGACCTGAAGCGCCTGCGCGCAGCCGGTATCGCCAACCTGAACCTCGACCTCATCGCCGGTCTCGCCGGGCAGACTTTTGCCTCCTGGCAGGAATCTGTTGCGGTGCTTCTCGAAACCGGCGTCCCCCACGCCAGCATTTACATGCTCGAGGTGGACGACGAATCGCGCCTCGGCCGGGAACTGATCGCAGGCGGAGCGCGCTACCACGCCGAACTGGTTCCCACGGACGACACCATTGCCAGCATGTATGAGACGGCAATCGAGAGTCTCGACTCTGCGGGCTTGCAACAATACGAGATCTCAAACTTTGCCCGGCCCGGTCACGAATCGTGTCACAACCTGCGCTACTGGCAGCGTCGTTTTTATCTGGGCCTCGGCCTCGACGCCTCCTCCATGCTTCGCGAAACCCCAACCTTATCCGATTCGAGCGAGCTGGGCTACGTCCTGCGCTTCACGACGACCGACGATCTGAAGGCCTATCTCGAAGCACCGCAACCGTCCGAGACGGCATGGCTCTCGCCCGAGCGGCAGCACGAAGAAGCATGGTTCCTCGGCCTTCGTCTAAACGACGGAGTTTCTATTTCCGCCCTCCGCCATGAGTTCGGCAACCAACCGGTTGCTCGCGCCCTTGAAGTCGTCGCGCAGCTCACCGAACGCGGACTCCTCGATTGCGAGGGAGAAAATGTCCGGCTCTCAGCCCAGGGCCGTCTGTTGTCGAACGATGTTTTCCAGGAATTCCTTGAGTCTGCTTCGGTCGACCAACCCCTCAGCGCGCGCTAACGCGCCGCTTCGGTAAGTGCTGGCTACCAGCGGAGCGATTCGTCCGGCGGAAAGGGAAGAAGGAATGTCGCGGGATCGAGTTCATCTTCTTCCACGAAGCATTGAATCGACCCGGGGCCGGTTGCCCTTGCATGCTGCAATGCGCGCTCCGCCTCAAGCAGAACCACTAGCGGCGATCGGCCGCTGCTCGACGCGACACCGTAGCATGCGTTCAGGCGCGTCTCTTCGCTGCTGAACTCGATCGGCAATCCAAACACCTCTTCTCGAATGCGCTCGGCCAGCGTCTTCGCGTGCGAGAGGGTGCATCCGGGTAACGCCACGATGAACTCTCTGTCAGCAATGCGGCCCACGGAATCGTAACAGCGTAAGATCTGCGAGAATCGCCCGACAATCGCGCGCAGCGCCTCGTCCAAGGTTGCCTTCGTTAGCTTGGATTCCCGGGTTTCTTCAATTACGAGGTCATCCACGAGCCCAACCGCGATCAACGCGAGCGGCGTCTTCATCCGCTGTGCACGATCTGTCTCGCAGAAAAGCGCAGACACCAGCTCATCCCGGTTTAGAAGCATGGATGCCGCTCCATATTGCGAACTGACGACATTGGAATCATCGGCTGGAATTAGAAGATCTTCAGGACTGGGTTATCATTCTTGGCAGAATCCAATCTTTTGTTGCTGTGACACGCCTCACATTAGGATGCGTCAAACTCGCGCGACAATTTTTCTCACCACACGCTTACGGTTCCAAAAAGCAGGAGAAATACTTATGACTCGCCTTCGATTTGAGCCTCATAAAACTCAATTGCGTTCGGCAGGACTACTTGGACTCGGATTGTTTTTGTTCGCATGCGGAGGCGGTGGAAGTGGCAAAATCGGCAGCAGCGGCGGCAATCAGTCCCCACCAGCCGGTCCGAACGCGATCTTGAATGGTGCCGCTCTCGCTTCTGCCACAAGCCACTGGACTTCGGCCAAATGCGGTGTTCAAGTTGAACTGACTAGCGACAACGGATTTTATTCGGTCGTCGTTGACAGTAGTGGCAAGACGTCCTCGGGCACCGAAAAGTGGGCGGTAGGCCCTGACCCGAATAGCGTGACAGTGGGTCCAGGGAACGGCCTTGGAGGCTTCTTCTGGGTATCGGCACTCAAAACGATAACTGGGTCAACTACTTCTCAGACGTTTTCGGCGAACGTTAGCGTAGAGACGGGTAGCACGATCCAAAGTTTAGGCGTCTGCACCTTTGTCTTGGTCCAAGCTAAATTGTCATAGCCCGTTCTTGGGCGACGTAGAAGCGGAAAGACGGCGCAAAAATCGCGGAACAAATAAACAGGTCCGGGGAATCTACCCGGACCCGTTTTCCCGCGAGCAGTTTATCGCGGCGTTCGTTCAGTCGACGAAATCCACCTTCGGCGCAATCGGAATGATTCCGCGCTCGTGACCCATCTCCAGCAGTTTGCGAATGGCTTCGCGTCCGTCCGGCCCGTAGTCGAGCGTCCGTTCGTTCACGTACATGCTCACAAAACGGCTGGCCAGACTGGTGTCGAGGTCGCGCGCAAACTGCATGGCGTATTCCAGCGCCTGCTCGCGATGATCCAGCCCGTGCTGAATGCTGTCGCGCAGCGCCTTGGAAATGATCTTGTGCGACTCCGCGCCGAGCGAGCGGCGAATCGCATTTCCGCCCAGCGGCAGCACCAGCTTTGTCGTCTCGCGCCACCACACGCCCAGGTCGATCACCTTGTGGAGTCCGCTGCGGCCGTAGGTCAGCTGTCCCTCGTGAATGATCAGCCCCGCCTCGTACTTGCCCGCCAGCACCTCGGGAATGATCTGGTCGAACGGCACGACTTCCGTCTCGATCTCGGGATTGAAGATTTTCAGCGCCAGGTAGGCCGTCGTCATCGTTCCGGGTACGGCCACCTTTACCCGCTTCAGATCGTCTTGCGACATGGGCTTCAGCGAAACGATCATCGGCCCGTAGCCCTCGCCCACGCTGCCGCCGCAGCCCATCAGCGTGTAGTTTTCCTGGATGTAGGGATAGGCATGGAAGCTGATCGCCGTCACGTCGTAGAACGCCTCATTTTCGGCGCGGCGGTTCAGCGTTTCGATATCGCACAGCGCATGCGAGAACCTGTATCCCGGCACGCGAATCTTGTTCGTGGCCAGGCCATAAAACATGAAGGCGTCATCCGAGTCGGGACTGTGCGCAATGGCGATTTCCCGGGTCGGGTTGATAACTGCAGGTTCAGAATGCTTGGTGCTCACGGATACAAAAATCCTTTCAACTAAACAACGATCCTGGCTGCTGAATTAGTTCGCTTAACTGCTTCTGCGCACGCGTTCCAGTCCCTTGGCAATTGACGCAGCGGCCATTACCTTGAGCGCATCGCCCGGCAGGAAGGGAAGCACCGCGAGCGCGAAAGTCGTCCACAGTGATCCGAATGACCCAAACGACCCGACCCCATGCGTCCACACAGCCAGCCATGCAAACCCGCACAGCAGAATCAGGGCGTTGCCCGCCGCTGCACTCAACAATGCGGCCGAAAATCCGCGTTCGCTGCGGCGCCACAAATACGCGATCAGCGCCGCCGCCGCGGGATACGACATCAGGTAGCCGCCTGTCGGCCCCAGCAGATGTGCCATGCCCGCCCCAAAGGCCAGTCCCGGCGCGAACACCGGCAGCCCCATTGCGCCCTCCAGCAGATATGCACCCAGCGTCGCGGCTGCCAACCTGGGCGCCAGCAACATCCCCAGCAGTAACACCGCAAAAGGCTGTAGCGTCAGCGGAATGGGTGTAAACCCGAGCGGCAGCGAGATGTGCGAGCAAAGGGCCACCAGCGCGCTGCCCGCCACGATCACTCCGGCGGTGCGCAACCCCTGCGAGACAGCAGGATTCGCGATCTCTGAAGCCAATGGCCTCGAAAGTCTGTTTTCCACGTTTGTCCCTTAACTTTCTGACTCCGGGTCGGATGCTTCAGGGCCCCCCACCACGGCGGTGTCACCCTCAGGCGAATGGTGCTTCAGTTTGGTGCGTTGTCGCAGGATATGGAGGGCCACCCCTACGGCCGCCATCAGCAGTCCTACTAGCGAAACAAGAAGAGCGATGATTAACCAACGCATCACAGCTGAAGCTCAGAATACCAGATACGCGAAAAATCGCCGCCGCGTACGGTGGCTGGCGTGGCACAAGAAACGGTTGTTTCGCCCCTTTTACCTAGGTGCGGCCAGTGCTCCGAAGAGCCATTCAAGATATTGCTGGCTGCCCTGTTCCACGGGGATCACCAGGAACTCCGGCAGGCGATAACTATGCAACTCGCGCAAGCGCGCTTCCAGCGCTTCCAGTTTCTCCGCGCTCGTCTTCAGCAGCACCATGGTTTCCGGAGCGGAATGAATGTCGTCCTTCCAGTGATAGATCGACTGGACTACCGGCAGGAGCGTCGCACACGCCACCAGTCGCTCCTCCACCAGCGTGCGGCCGAGCTTGTTGGCCTCTTCGAGGGTGCTTTCGGTAGTAAGGACAATCCTGGCCTGCGGGTTCGCTTCGAGCATTTCTTTCTCCCGCGTCCAGTGTACGAAGTGATGCCACGACCGTGATCATAAATTTTGTTCCCTGAATCAAAGTCGCCGATTTTGCTCCGACAATCCGCGAACGCCATTCGGGATGTTTTGCTCCTTCAACTTGCCGACTTCGCCCCGGTGTTGCAGTATGTTCCTTGCGGTTCGCGCGTCCTGATTCACACATTCTGCGGAGCCACGACCGCTTGAGGAGAACGATCGATGAGTTCCGTCATCAAATTCGGCACCTCCGGTTGGAGGGCCATCGTTGCCGACGAATTTACGCTGGCCAACATTCGCCTCGCCATTGCAGGCATTGCCGCATACGTCAAAACGCAGCCCGAACCGCACCGGGTCCTGGTGGGCCGCGATCCGCGCTTCCTGGGCGAAAGCTTTGTTGCCGAAGCGGCCAGAATCCTCGCCGGCGCCGGCATCACGCCCATCGTCATTCCCGATGCTGCGCCCACGCCCGGCCATCGCCTATGCGGTGCGCGCCCTGAAAACCTCCGGCGCCATCAACTTCACCGCCTCGCACAATCCGCCGGAGTACAACGGCATCAAGTTCTCGACCCACGACGGCGCGCCCGCCCTGCCCGAAGTGACCAAGCAGATTGAGGCAGCGATTAACGCCAACACCGACGGCAACATCCCTCACGCCGATCCGCCGGAGGGAGGTTTCGAGACTGCCGACGTCAAGCCCGGCTTCCTGCATCGCCTTGGCGAACTCGTCGACCTCAAGACCATCGCCAACTCCCACATCAAGGTTGTCTTCGATCCCTTCTGGGGAGCAGGCCGCGGCTACAGTTGCCACATCCTGCGCGAAGCCGGCGTCGAGGTCGCAACCGTCCACGACTACCGCGACGTGCTCTTCGGCGGCCACGCGCCCGAGCCCGACGACCACCTGCTCGGCGATGCCAAAAAGAAGATGAAGGAGATTCGGCGCGAAGATCGGCATTGCCACCGACGGCGACGCCGACCGCTTCGGCATCGTCGATGAAGACGGCACCTTCATCCAGCCCAACTACATCATCGCGCTGCTGTTCGACTACCTGGTCGAAACGCGCGGCTGGAAGAACGGCGTGGCCAAAAGCGTCGCCACCACCAACCTCGTCAACGCGCTCGCCGAGTACCACAAGGTGCCGCTCTACGAGACGCCGGTTGGCTTCAAGTACATCGGCGAACTCATCATCGCCGACAAGATCGCCATCGGTGGCGAAGAGTCGGCCGGTCTCACCATCCGCGGCCACGTGCCGGAGAAGGATGGCATCATCGCCGGCCTGCTGGTCACAGAGATGGTCGCCGCCCGCAGGAAGAGCCTCGGCCGCCAGCTTAAGGAGCTGTTTGCCAAGGTTGGTTCCTTCTATCCCGTTCGCGAGAACTTCCACTTGACCCCGGAGCGGAAGGCCGCGTTCACTGAAAACTTGAAGAAGGATCCCACCGAGCTCGGCGGGCGCAAGGTCACCAGCGTCGTGCGCACCGACGGCCTCAAGCTGATCCTCGACGATGGCTCGTGGGTCTGCTTCCGGCTCTCGGGAACCGAACCGGTGGTGCGGGCCTACACCGAGGCGCGCGATGAAAAAGATATGGTCGCGCTCCGCTCGGCGGCCGAAAAATTTGTGCAAGGTTGATCCGTAGAGGCCGAATGCAGCAACCAAATCTGTTCAGTGAAAACAAGGAAGCGGCCGACGAGCCGCTTCCATTTCGTCAGCACGCCGTTCAATGGGTGCAGCAGGGCTGGCGTCCTGCCGGCACAGTCTTCGCGGTCATGCTGGCGCTTGCGCTCGCCTGGAGCGTCGTCAACGGCCGTCACGGCCTCTCCACCTGGTACCAGCAGCGCAACCAGGAAAAGCAGCTCAACCACGAAATCGAGGATCTGCAGCAGGAGAATGCCCACCTGCGCGATCACGTTGACCGCCTCAAAAACAGCCCCGAGGCCATCGAGCACGAGGCCCGCGAAAAGCTCCACTACGCCAAGCCCGGCGAAGTGATCTACACCCTGCCCCCGGATCCCCAGAAACAGCCCCAGCCGATTGGGAAATAAACTCATTTCTGAGCTACTTCCCAGTGGCCGGTTAATCGCCCATATCAGAAATTACCCTGGAACTCGAATAATACGGCCCGACACCGGGCTCACTTTGGTGCCTGTGCAGGTGGATTTTCGCTGGTCGGTGGCACAATCCCTTTTAGTCGTAAATAGGTCACCATGTTCCCATAGTGCTCATCTGTGTGTGCTGTGTTCAGCGACAGCAAAGTGAGTTTCGCCATGTTGAAGTTGAAAAACTTCACCATTTGACTGCCCGTCGCATCAGTCATGCCGTCGAATGTCTTGTTGCAGTATGCAACCGCGCCTTTGATTGCGGACACAAGATCGGCCTTGGAAGTCTTCGTTTTCTCGATGTCCTTCATCGGATTCGCTTCACCTGAGGCCTGCGAGCAAAACATATAGTTGGCATCGGCCACGTGGCCAACCAGTTGGCCGAAACTGCGAACGTCTGGCGTCGGCTTGAAGGAGTAGTTTTCTTCCGGCATCTTCTCAGCCGCTCTGACTACCGCACTGCTGATAAACGAATAGAGCCCTTTTTCGCTTAAGGTGATCGGATTTGCGGGCGGAGCCGCCGGCATTGGCGGCTTCTCCTGTCCGAGCAGACTCAGGGGAGCAATTGCCACTACAGCAAAGAAAAAACATCGCGTTTTGTTCACAGGACACCTCCGATGAAATCATGTCACATCTCCAACGGCTTAAATACAGGAAAGGCGTTGATCTTCCATTGGACAATCCGGAAGAACTAGGATCCTGCCCCATGCGCGCCCTGCGTAAACCACGCTACGCCAGCACCGGCGAGCGGAGCATTGTCGCCAAGCTCCGCAATCCGTACCTCGAACTTCGCGCCTTCCAACTCGGCCTTCATTGCCGGCAAAAATAAATGGGCCGACCGCGAAATCCCACCGCCCAGCACCACTACATCCGGCGCAAAGTCGACCAGCAGCCGCTTCAGAGCCACGCCGAGATTCTTGCCGAACTCCGCGAACACCGCGATCGACACCGGTTCGCCGCCTGTTGCGTAGTGCGCGATCGACGCCACCTCGCGCTCCTGTCCATTACGCTCCTTGTAGGCACGCTGTAGAGCACGCGTCGAAATCTGATCCTCCACGATGCCACTCTCGTAGGGCACGTTCCAGATCTCCCCGCCCGGAGGCACGCCCTTGCCCTCGGTCACCACGCGCCCATCCACGGCAAAGCCCGAACCAACGCCGGTTCCGAGAGTGAACACAACCACTCGCTTCACGCCCCGCGCAGCGCCCGCGCCCACTTCGCCCAGCAAATAAGCCGCAGCATCGTTCAGAAAGCGAACCTGGCTTGCCTTCCATCCGAATCGCGCCGCCAGCCCTTCGCTCAGGTTCACACCGTAGAGGTATGGCATCTTGTGCTTCATCCAGCTGATGCCTTTTTCGTAGTCAAACGGTCCCGGCATCGCCAGTTCCGCTCCCTGCACGCCGTCAACGCCTTCGGCCGCCTTCACGCCCAGCGAGTGCAGCACTTCAACGAATGCGTCGTTCGTCTGCTCTTCGGGCAGACTTGCCCGCTCTACGGGACCCAAACGAAATCCATCCTTGTAACAAACGGCCGCCGCAATATGGCTGCCTCCGACGTCATACACCAGCACACAGGGATCAACTGTGGCGCTCAAAGCCCACCTCGCTTCGGAATCTCCAACATTGTAAGCGGGCCACCTCTGCCACAGCGTGCGAAGCAAAACTCTTCTGCCGGCGGTCAGGCCAACCTGCAGGTTTTTACGCTCCATTGATATTCCGCACGCATCCGATCCCGGTATAGTGAACTGAAACTGCATGCATTCAGCGAGGCGGCTTTTCCTATCCGTAATCTGCACGTTTGCCACCGGGCCGCTGCTCGCTCAGATGCCGTTTTACACGGATAACGCCGATGTGACCGACCGTGGAACCCTGCACTTCGAGTTCTTTAACGAGTTCGACGGCCTTCAGTCCGCCCAGTTCCCCGATCTCCGCCAGAACACCGCCAATTTCAAGATCAACTACGGACTGCCTCACAACCTCGAGCTCGATCTCGACTTCCCGTATCTGGCCATCTATCGCTCCTCCGGTTCCCAGACCTCCGCCGGCTTTGGCGATACCGACATGGGCGTGAAGTGGAATTTCTACAAGACACCCCGCCCGCGGAGCGTTCCCGCCCTCTCCGCGAGCCTGTACATCGAATTTCCGACAGGCGATTCCCAGCAGGAACTTGGCTCCGGTCTCACCGACTACTGGCTCAACTCCATCGCGCAGGAACCGTTCTCAGACAAAAGCCGGCTCAACGCCAACTTTGGATTCCTGTTCGCCGGCAACACCAGCACCGGCGTCCTTGGTGTGCAGACAACGCGCGGCCATGTCTACACCGGCGGAGTCTCCTTCCAGCACGACTTCACCCCGCGCCTTACCCTCGGCGCCGAACTCTACGGTGCGATCGGCGACACCAGTGGACTTGGCAAAGACCAGCTACAGGCGCTCTCCGGAGGTGCATACCAGTTCAACAGCCGCATGAGCGTCACGTTTGCGCTGCTCGGCGGAAGCCACATCGCCAGCCCCAGACTCGGCGGCCAGATCGGCTTTGAAATAGACTTTCCCGTTCGGCGCCCCACTGCCGCAAAGCAGTCCGCATCCAACCAGCTTCCATCACCATCCCTACCCTGGAGAACGCCATGACATGCAAGCCGGAAGTTCTGAGAAGTGTCCCCCTCTTCGCCCTGCTCGACGACGAGGAGACGGCAGTCCTTGCTGGACAAGTCGAACTCAAGTCCTTTTCCCCGCGCGAACGTATCTACAAAGCCGGCGATCCGGGCATGGCTTACGTCATGGTCTCGGGAAGGGTCAAGGTCACAACAGTCGACGAGGACCAGCAGGAAGTCGTAGTTGATGAGCCTGCAAAAGGTGAGTTCTTCGGGTTTGCATCCATGCTCGAGCAGACGCCTCATCAAACCAGCGCAGTCGCACTCGAGGAGTCATCCTGCATTGAAGTATCGAGGGATGACATCGCAGTTCTTCTTCAGCGGAAGCCTATGGCGGGAATGGATCTGCTCACAACGCTGGGCCACCAGTATCACGCTGCCCATCAATTGCTGAGGGGACGCGTGACGCGCAATCCGAACGAGATCATCGAAAAGGAGTCGACCAAAGGAGAACGGATCGCCGATGCGGTGGCGGGCTTTGGCGGCTCGTGGACCTTCATCATTATGTTTGCAGTTGTCCTGACGATTTACACGCTGGTAAACATAATCCTCGGCGGCAAAGCATGGGATCCCTATCCGTTCATCTTGCTCAACCTGTTTCTCTCCATGCTCGCTGCCATCCAGGCTCCCGTCATCATGATGAGTCAGAACCGCCAGGACACCAAAGACAGGTTGCGTGGCGAACTCGATTTTGATGTCAATCGTCGTGCCGAATCCGAGATCCAGGGGATGGCTCGGAAGCTGAATCTGCTGGATGAGAGGATCGACGATCTCTCTGATCTTCTGCGTGGAAAGGGCGCACACGCGGTGGATCAGAGCGCAAGCTAGAAGTCCACGTGCATGCGCACTGAGCCCACCCATGCTGGCCCGCGATCGCGGTTATATCCGGGATTGTCGATATGCTGCACGTCAAGCGAGTAGAACATACCCTTCCAGGCGTGCCACGTGTAATAGCTCTCCACAATGTTTTCGCGGCCGTAATTCAGGTTGCCGTCACCCAGCAGAAAGCCGAGCCCGCCGAGCCGCAGATAATTCTGGTGGTCGCGCTTGATCGCATTTGACACTACCGCAATCGCCACCTTGTCGTTAGGTCGGTGCCAGCGATTCCCGAAATATTCCGCGCCCGCCGATACCGTCTGGTCCGCCTCGGTGTAGCAAAACGACTCATGCTGCCCCTCGTTCCAGCCGAACCGCCCGAACACGCTGAGATTCGCCGTCAACTCCTGCTCGGTGTTGTAGCCGAAGCCATACTTCAGCGCGCCGAAGTACTCGTGTGCCGTGATGGTCGGGGTCGAATCGATCCCCGCCAGGTACGCTTGCACCGCCTCCCGATATACCCCCATGTGTCCGCGATTTGCGTAGTAGAGTAGCCGGGTCACGCCTTTGCGTTGCGGAATCCAACTGCGGCGCAATTCAAACTCGGCGTTCTGTCCGTTTGCGCGGCTGAACGCCCAATCCAGATCGATGCCATTGGCGACGACGGGCATTGCGAAGATCCCGTAACGCAAGCTCCAGTTGAGGTCGTCGTACTCCGCCAGGCCGCCCACGGTGTAGCCGCGCGTATCGGCTGCGTAGTCCCACGCGCCGTTGTTATCGGTCGTCCAGTTCATGAATTGCAAGTGGCTGTCCGACCCCACCGAATTCACATCGAAGAAGTCCGGAAGCGTCATCTTGCCGACGCGAAACTCCAGCCGCCGAGTGGGCACTGTCGATGCCAGCGCAAAGAAGTTCGCCTCCTGGCTGGTCGTCTTGTCGGTCAGCCCGACCACTTGGTGAATCTCGTAGCGTGCGATGTACGGCGTCGAGCCAAGATTTGGGTTGCGCACCACGTCAAGATTGGTAAATCCTGCCAGTCCCAGCGCCTCGCTCAGCCCACGCCCTGCCGCCAATTCCATATCGAAGATGAAATCGGTGTTGTACCGCACTGAGCGATTTCGGCGCAGGGCCGTATACAGGGTCCCGACCATCGACGTTTTGTATTCCGCCGAATTGCGAAAACTGTTTGGCCCTTCGTAAAGTGAATGAAAGGGAATTCGCCCCTGGAAGATGATGTTCGCCTGCCCCGATATCCAATAGCGAGCATCCTCGGGGTGTGGGAACACCGTAACCGATGGTGCCTCCGGCGCAGGTTCCGGCGCATTCGCCGGAGCAGGCGGATCTCCGGCTGGCTTCAGGTCCGTCTGATGTAGAAAATCTGCCCCAGAAATAAGCTGCGGCTCGGGCGCGGAGGGGAGATGGTCCACCGATGTACTCTCCGGCCTCTGCGCGCACACGCTGGCTGCCGCCAGTGCCAGAGCTAACGCCGCCGGCAAGGCAATTCGAGTAAATCGCAGGGCAGGAAAACGAAGCATTGCAAGCCTTTCCGTGAAGATGCGCAATGAGCGGAGGGGTAGAATCGGGGTAGCCAGGATACCCCTACTGAGTAGATACCATACCCCGGGTGGGTACTGTCAAGGAGTCAACCCATGCCCCAGAACGAACGCGAAACCATCAAGCTTCTGCAACGTGTCCGCAAACTCCGCGGCCAGCTCGATGCCGTTGAGCGATCCCTCTCCGGCGATCAGGATTGCGGAGACCAGCTCATGTTGCTCGCTGCCGTGCGCGGAGGCGTCAACAGCCTCATGGCCGAGGTGCTCGAAACCCACATCCGCTTCCATCTTGTCGACGGCGCCAAGGAACAAATCGCCCCCGAACTCGCCGAGGACCTTATCGACCTGGTTCGGGCTTATTTGAAGTAGCTCCGCGCGTGTCTGAAGGATTTCCATGCTCCCTGCTCATCGTAAAGGCTTCCCTGTTAACGTCAGTTAAATCGCCGGGAAATCATCAGCTCTCGGCCGTTCTCACTCCATCGATTCGTGAGCGAGCGTCCAGGTGAGCGACGAAACACCCGGTTCGATCGAAAGCCGCAAAGCAATCGACTCTACCTCGTTGCTTTGCCTGCCCAACGTGGTCACATCGGCGCTCAGGCGTACCTGGCTGGCGGTAGGGTCATCGACGCTGTGGATCGCCTGAAGGCTGACCTTGGATTGCGATATCGTTGCCAGCAGGAGCGAACGCAAGTGTGCTTCTACAGATTCCTGGCAGGTTAAATGGATCGAGTAGAGCGTCTCAGACGCCTCGGTCACCGGCAATACGGGATGTAGTTTGTATGCTAGCGGCCGAAGCACCGTATTGCTCAAAAGGACAGCGAGAGCAAGCAGCAGTCCCAGATCCAGATGCCCAAATCCGGCCAAGACTCCAATGGCTGCCGAGCACCAGATTGTGGCAGCCGTGTTCAGGCCGCGGACATTGGCTCCGTCTTTGAAGATCACTCCTGCTCCCAGGAAGCCGACGCCGGAGACGACATAAGATGCAACTCGACCGGCAGCGGTGGGGTCGTTCTCAATCAGGAGCCCGGCCATCACGAACGCCGAGGCTCCCGCGGCAACCAGGGCATTGGTTCGGGTGCCGGCCATTCGCTGGCGCCATTGCCGTTCCAGGCCAGGAATTGAAGTGTGGTTGGTGACACGGATTAACCTCTTCTTTCCGGGACCAGTCAGCGCAGCCGGTGAAGCGCGCCGGCCAGGTCCAGCACGTGATACAGCAGCATACCGCTCATCAGCAGCAGGTATCCCCGCAGCACGCGCAACGATATGCGCACCCCGGTCGTCATCTCGATTGGCCCCAACCCCTCGCTTTCACACTTGCTCTCAGGGTCGTCGTGGAGAGGGTGAATCACGCGGAAGCATTCGGAATTGTATGTATTTTGCATGGTTGCCATAACGTCACCTCGCGATCAGTTAAAAAGATTGGGCAGCATTACCTGCGCGGCCAGGAGCAGCGACAGGGCAAAGAGAACGACGATGATGGACCAGTTAATCCAGTTGTTCCAGGGCCGGTTTACCCAGCGATCGCCCAGCAGGGCGTGATCGTTCAGCAGGAGCTGAAGAAAGATGATGGCCGAGGGAAGAATGAGCCCGGCAAACACCTGTACGCTGATGATGACCAGCTGCAGAGTCATGCGCGGAATGAGAACGATGCCGGCGGCCGAAGCCACGCAGCCGATGTAAACCGCATAGAACGCGGGCGCCTCCCAAATCTTCTTGTGCAGCGAGTGGGGCCAGCCGCGTACTTCGCCATAGGCCCACGCGCTGGCTAGCGAGATGGCCGTCGTGCCCAGCACGGCAGCGTTCACCATCATCAGAAGTAGGGCGTTGCGAACGAAGTGCCCCGCGAATGGCGCTATCGCGCGAGCCATCTGCGCGGGATCCTCGAAGACGACACCGTGCTCGCGGCCGTAGTTTCCGACGATCATCATGGCTCCGGCCACGAGCACGGTGAAAGTTGCGCCAATCAGCGTGTCGAGCCGCGCCCACTTTAGATCGGCGAAGCGCAACCGCTTCTCCGCTACGCAACTCTGCTGGAAAAACAGTTGCCATGGAGCAATAGTTGTTCCAACAATCGCGACGATCAGAAAGATCAGGTCGCTCGAGATGCGCCCCGGCGGGAAGTGGGGCACGACGCTGTTACTCGCAACCGCGCTCCAGCTTGGATGTGCCACCGCGGCCAGCGCAAACCAAGTCAGATCGAGCAGGCACAGCAGAATTACTGTGCGTTCCCAGCGCAGATAGCTTCCCGTCACTACCATCAGAACAAGACCCGCAGCCGAGAGTGGCACCGATATGTACGGGGATACACCCATGGCGCTCAACGCCAGCGAGATGGCGGCAAACTCTGTGACGAGCGTGAGAAAGTTGACCACCAGCAGATCGGCAAGCGAGAAGCGTCCCCACCACTTGCCGAAACGCTCGTAGATCATGGCGGCGTGGCCCTTGCCGGTTGCGATGCCGAGACGTGCCACCATCTTCTGCACAAAGTAGGTGATGGGCAGCAACAACAGCAGGATCCACAGCAGGTGCAGTCCATACTGGCCGCCTGCCTGCACATAAGTGGAGACGGCGCCGGCGTCATTGTCCGCTTCCATGACAATGAGGCCGGGACCGAACACCATCAGGAACGTGAGCACGTTTTGCTGCCAGCGTTTGCGCACGATAATGCCTGGCTTCGTTCCCGTGTCCGGCTTCGTGCTCACATCCATCATTAACAGGCTGGAGTCAGTCGTTTTCATGTGTTTCCTCTCGTCTCAAATCGGTTCAGGCGCAGAGTCTGCACGGGGGTGGCTCGCTTGAATCCATTGACAGGGCTCTGCTGGACTTTTCGCGGCGTACCCACTTGCAGGCGAGAGGATGAGAAGGATTGCCCGTCTCCATCCACACACAGCGGAGAGGGGCGACGTTACGCGCAGGAAAATTAAGAATGATTTCTGTCATGACATCCTCCTTCCGGCACACGCGCAATCTCAGCGCGGAAAGAGATCCACGCCGGGAGAACACGCGTCGGCCAGACTTTTTATTAGGAGGGGTGGGTAGAGCCGCCGGTTGAACTCAGCTTCCGGAAGGTTTCTGCTCACTCACTCAAACAGGTTGCGCACTGTGAGGAGCGAGGTGGAAGGGCTTGGCGCGAGGCTAAGCGCGAATTCCGAACTGGCCGTCACAGCGCAGGAGAGCACGCCAGGATGCCGGCATCTTCCGAGTCACCTTCAGCGCGGAAGAAGACATGATTCGTGGAGGTTCTATCGCAGTTGCAGTTTTCATAACGTGTTCGCGGCAAATCCAGCACAGGCATTTGCTGACAATCTTTTTATACCATACCCCGAATGGGTATGGGGCGAAAACCTCATAGGTTCTTTTCTAAAACATTCAGGACCCCGCAGGCCGCCTCGTTTGAGCTAGAGCTTGCTCCACCCGGCCAGGAACAGCACGCCGGCCGCAAGCAACGTCACGTCGATGATCAGAACAAAGACCCGTTCAGGCAGCCGGTCCACCACGCGCTTGCCGGCAAACGACCCCGCCACCATGATCGGTCCGAGCGCCAGGCCGCTGACGATCGCATGCAAGCGGCAGCACTGCCGATTCGCGATAGGCAATCAGTTTGGCCACATGCATCACCACCGTCGAAAGCGCCTCGGTCCCTATGTACGCTCCCTTCACCAGCCCGTAAGCAAGAAAGAACGGCGCCATCAGCGGACCCACGCTCCCCAGCAGCGCTGACAGAAAACTCGCCGCCGCGCCGATCAGCGCGAACGACTTGAGCGGCGGCTTGAAAGCTGAGAGTTTGGGCAGGTGCCGAAGCACAACGATGAGAATTAGAAAAGCACCCAGAACGCGGGTAAGCGCGGCCAGCGGCGCATGCGCGAACAGAAAGCCGCCCACCAGCGCAATCGGCACGCCGCCCAGCGCAAACCACGCGACGACGCGCAAGTCCAGCTCGTGCCGGTTGAACCACACGCGGCTTCCGTTGCCGATCAGTTGCGCGACGGTGAGAATCGGAATCGCTTCGCGCACGCCGAAAACAAACACCAGCATCGGCAGCAGGACTGCCGCTCCGCCGAATCCGGTAACCGCTGCCAGCAGCGCCGCGACGAACGCGACGACAGCGAGAAGCGAAAGCCGAAGCGCCTCAGGCATGATGTTCTCCCGAAGAGGAACCGGGAATCAGATGCCGATGTAGTTTATAGATTTGCCAGTATTGCGGTTATGAATATCAGGCCTGAAATCGCCCTGATCAGCCTCACGCCCGGCCGGCAAACTCACGCGTCTCCGTGTAGACCTTCACCCGTTCGCCTTCTTCCACGAAGAAAGGTACGCGGATTTCAAGGCCCGTCTCAAGCCTCGCGTGCTTTGTTACTGCGCCGCTGGCGGTATTGCCACGTGCGCCCGGCTCGGTATACGCCACAGCCAGTTCTACCTTTTCGGGTAATTGCAGGCCGATGGGATTGCCGTTGAATTTGTCGATTTTGATGATCAGGCCCTCGGTGAGGAACTGCAGGGCATCGCCGAGCTTTTCCGGCGTCAGCGGAATTGTGTCGAACGTCTCCTGGTCCATGAAGTAGGATGCGTCCGCGTCGGAGTAAAGATAGGAGGCCTCCACTGTCTCCAGATCCGGTTCCTTGAACTTCTCGCCGGCCTTGAAAGTCTTGTCGAAGACCGCACGCGTAAGCAGGTTACGCATCTTCAGCCGGACCAGCGTCTGTCCTCCGCGCGCAGTAGGCGTAGAAACGTCTACGTCGAGACAGTAATAGGGGGTGTTTTCAAGTTCAAAGTACATCTTGCGCTTGATATCGATTGCGTCAATGAGTGCGGCCATGAATTCATTTTATTAGATAGCCATGGAGAGGTTCGATCATGGGACGGGCTGGGCAGCGGGAAATTTCCAGGAGCCGTCAACGCTCAGACGGCCGGGGTGCGCATTGCTCCGAGGGCCGTCGTCAGGTCGGCGGCTAGCGCATGTTGTGTCTCGTTGCTCAACTTCGCGCCACCTTGCGTCAGGTAGAAGACGTCAATCGCGGTTTCGCCTTCGGTGTCGATAAGCGCAACCTCAATGTTGCATTTGTGTGTGCTGAGGGTCAGCGCGATCTGGCGCAACAGGCCGGGAACGTCCTGCGCGACTACTTGCAGCAGCGTCGAATGGGTTGAGGACTCCGAGTCAAATTGCAGTCGAGTGGCGACCTCGACCTTCACATTGCCGGAGTTGCCAGCGTGGCGGCGCGCTTCCAGCATCTGTTCCACAGGAACCTTTTGCGCGACCACATCGTGAAGGTATTCGAGGAAGCGGTCTTTCTCGCTGGGATTCAGTTCAATGGTGCGGAAGACGTCGGTGAACTGGAAGCTGTCGACAACGACGCCGGCATCGTTTGAAAATGCGCCGGCTTTCACAATGTTCATGCCCCACGCAGCGAGCGCACCCGCCACGTCGGCGAACAACCGGCTCCGATCTCGGACAATTACGGTGAGGTCGAAGAGTTGGCGGTGGGGGCGAAGGTCAAGCTGTACGGGATTCTTGTCGAGGTCGGCGGCGAGCTGGAAGTGATTGCGGATGTGTTCAGGGAGGCGGGTCTGCAGGTAGCGCTGTGGAAGACCTTCAAGAAATTGCTGGAGCGCGTCGTATTGGCTCGAAGGCACCATGGAGCGGATGCGATTCAGAAGCGTCGGATCAATTGCAGCGTGATAGCGAACCTCGTCGACGCTCCGGTCCATAAAGTTTGCCGTCGCCATGTAAAGCTGCCACAGGTTCTCGGCCTTCCACGGAGTGAGCGCTTCAGGATTCACGGCCTTGATGTCCGCGTAGGTCATCAGCGTAAGCATCTTCAGGAGCGCGGGGCTGCCAATCTTTTCAGAGAAGGCGCGCACATTTTCAGCGTCGAAGATGTCCCTGCGCAGCGCGTTCGACATCTCCAGATGCAGGCGGATGAGTTTCAGCACCTGGTCGCGCTCTTCGGTGTCGAAGTCGAGCCGCGCCATGAAGCTGTCTGCGAGTTCCACGCTTTGCCCCGTGTGCTCGCCGCTGCGCCGGCCTTTGCCGGTATCGTGCAGAAGCAGGGAAAGCAGGAAGAGATCGAGGCGATCGATTTCCGGCAGCAGCTGTGCCAGCCTCTGTTCGTAGTCATGCGCAGGCTGGCGCAGGCTGTGTACGTTGTCGATGGTGAGGAAAGTGTGCTCGTCGACGGTATAGCGGTGGTAGCTGTCCCGGATCACGAGCGCGTCGATGCCGTGGAACTCAGGAATCAGCATCTCGAGCACGCCAAGTGCGTGCATGGTTCTCAGCGCGTGCGCGGCATGCGGCCCGAGCAGGACTTCGCGCAGCGCATTCCACAGATACGGCCCCTCGGGAATATGGATGGCGAGCGCCGGCAGCGCATCGGTAATGCGGTCTTCGGCGGCTTGCGAAAGCGCATAGCCATGCGTTGCCATCAGCGAGAAGATGCGCAGGATGGCAGCGGTATCGCTGAACTGCGCGCCGGGAAGGATGTCTATGCGACCCTGATCGAGGACGAAGTCGGTGCCCGCGATTGGCGTGCGACGTCGGCGAAACTGGCGGTAGAAGCTGACCGGTGCCGGCAGATGCTCCATCAGCAGCGCAGCGCGTCGGTAAATGACGCGCGCATGCCGGTAGTAGGTGCGCATCCAGTAAGCCGGGTCGGCGGTGCCGCGTGTTTCAAGCCCGATGGAGTTGGCCGCCGCCTCATCCTGCGATTGCCAGTCCAGCGTGTTGTCGTCGCGACCATGGCGGAAGTGCAGGAAACATCGTGCGGCGGCGAGGAAGTCGAATGCAGCTTCGGCGTCTCCCCGAGCGCTTTGGAAGACTCCACCCCGTTGGCGGGGCCACTCCTTCGTCTCTTTCAGGTGGAAGAGCAGGGCGAACCAGACGGCGAGGTGATAGTCGCGCAGGCCGCCGGGACAGTCCTTCAGGTTGGGCTCGAGGTGGAAGATGGTGTTGCCGTACTTGGCGTGGCGGGCGCGGGCAATCTCGCCCAGCTTCTGCGTAATGGTGTTCCACTCGCTCAGAACCAGCCCGGGGAAGACCGTCTGGTGAAGTTGCTGATAGAGCGGAAACTGCCCGGCCAGGAAGCGGCGATCGAGTGTGGCAAGGGTGAACTCAAGGTTGTCGGGGTCGAACTTGCCGGCCTCTTTCACCGTCCGCGAGCTTGGACTGGCACGCAGGCCAACGTCCCACATCCCCTGAATGATCGCCCGAACGGCCTCCCTGGTCTGCTCTTCGGTCTTCTCGTCGGCGAAGGCGAACAGCACGTCGATGTCGGAGTAGGGAAACAGATCCTTGCGCCCGTAGCCGCCCAGCGCCAGAAGCGAAACGTTCTGCGCGGGCAGTCCAGCAAAGGCTCGCCTCCACATTTCAATGAGGATGCGGTCAACGACTGCCGAGCGGCGGCGGATCGCCGCGGTGCCGTCTCCGGTGCGCTCACAGGTCTGGCGGACGAGCGCCATCTCCCGGAGATACTGATCCCGTAGATCGTCAACCGCTAAAGCGACTGGATTCATGAGTATTAGTTTGAAGGGCTTCGCCGACGCCTAAATGATGTTTTACCAGAATAAGCGATTTTGCAGAGGGGTGGGGGAAATGAGGCTGATTGCGCCAGAATGGCGGAAACCCGGCCGTGGTGGATAGCGAAGTTTCCAGAGGAGGGAACACTGCAGGCCGACAAGAAGGTTTGACCTGCAGTGCGAGGTACGGCTGTCCAGGGTTAGAGCGCTGTTTCGCCCCGTTCGTCGTTGCGGATGCGGATGGCTTCTTCGATGCGGCTCACGAAGATCTTGCCGTCGCCGATCCGTCCGGTGCGTGCGGCAGAGCCGATGGCTGCGATCGCTTTTTCCTTCATCTCGTCCAGCACTACCATCTCGATCTTCACCTTGGGGAGAAGGTCAACCGTGTATTCGCGGCCGCGGTAGAACTCCGTGTGGCCCTTCTGGCGGCCATGTCCGCGAGCCTCCAGAATCGTCATGCCTTCGATGCCGACCTCGAGCAGCGCGTCTTTCACGGCATCGAGTTTGGAAGGCTGGATAATCGCTTCAATCTTGAGCATGCTTGATTGCCTCGTCTGGTAGCGTATCAGGCCGGATGGGCGGGTGGCTTACACCCGGCCTGATCTTTTCATCAGGAATTCAGGTCGTAACCTTCTTCCCCATGCTGGGAGAGGTCTAGACCCTCGGTCTCATCCTCGGGCGACACGCGAAGTCCGATCGTCGTGTCGACCAGGAACAGAAGAATGAGCGTGCCGACCGCGGAAAGGATCCAGGCTATTGCGACGCCCGCCGCCTGATTCAGCACTTGACCCCAGTGGCCATCGATTGCGCCGGTGGCTGTATTGGGTCCGAAGGCAGCATTGATCGCCTTGGTCGCGAAAAGGCCGGTGAGCAACGCGCCGAGTGTCCCTCCGGCGCCGTGGACGCCAAAGGCGTCAAGCGAGTCGTCGTAGCCTAACCGGCTCTTGACCTGGAACACCATGAACGAGCAAAAGACCCCGGCGATGAGTCCGATGAGCAAAGCAGAAAACGGCTGCACGAAACCCGATGCGGGAGTGATGGCGACAAGTCCGGCGACTGCGCCGGAGATGGCGCCGAGGGCTGTGGGTTTGCCATTGTGGATCCATTCCGCGATGGTCCAGCCGAGGGCGGCAGCGGCGGCCGCGAAGTGTGTGTTGACGAAGGCGCTGGTGGCCAGGGGACCAGATCCCAGCGCGCTGCCGGCATTGAATCCGAACCAGCCCACCCACAGGAGGCACGCCCCGGTAAAGCTAAGCACCATCGAATGCGGTGGCATGTTGGTGTGCGGATAGCCGATGCGCTTGCCCAGATAGATGGCTGTAATGAGAGCAGAGACTCCGGAGGTGATGTGGACTACAGTGCCCCCGGCGAAATCGAGCGAAGGGACGTGTCCGCCGTTTGCATTCAGCAGGCCGCCCACGCCCCACACCATGTGCGCCATAGGGCTATAGACGATCAGCGACCAGAGAGAAAGAAACACGGCCATCGCACTGAATTTCATGCGCTCGGCAAACGCACCGGTAATCAATGCTGGCGTGATGATGGCGAACATGAGCTGGTAGATCATGTAGGTCTGCTCGGGAATCGTGGGGGCATAGTCTGGATTGGGCGTAAGACCAACGCCGCGCAGAAAGACATGCTCGAATCCGCCGATGAAGCTGGTTCCGTGGGCAAAGGCGAGAGAGTATCCGACGATGGCCCACAGGATCGTGACCAGTCCCATCATGGCAAAGCTCTGCATCATGGTGCTGAGGATGTTCTTGCGTCGCACCAGGCCGCCATAGAACAAGGCCAGCCCGGGTCCGGTCATCAGCAGGACAAGCGCCGCCGAAACCAGCATCCACGCATTGTCCGCGTTCATCTGTGCTGCGTGAATCGAGTCCTGCAGAGACTTGAGATCGGCCTGAGATGCTGGGACAGAAGTTGTCGCAGATTGCGCGGAAAGCAGAGAAGGAAGCAGCAGGAGAACGGAAGGAAGAAACCGGGTACGAATACTGGACATGCCTACTCCGAAAACGGGTCACGTTCTGTTCATGGATACACTGACGCAGGCGTAATACACGCCGGCTGTTGAGATGGCCCGCGCCTTCCGCTTAGGCTTGATTTCCGTGAACACTGCAGGATAATTCATCGACAGCGCATCGACATAAAGAACCTGTGTAGCCAATAAGAATCCCCCCGCAGGAGCGAACCTGTTTGCCATGCGCGGTACTCTCGACAGTGGCATTTGGCAAGATTTGCGGCTCGGCTGATGTCATGCCCGTGCGGGTGAAAGGGTAAAATACTGAAATGGGGACTATTCAGGAACGCGATCGGTATCTATTTGGGGCTCTCGAAAGCAGTGCCAAAAATCGCGCCAAGCTGCAGGAAGTCAATTATGGCTTTGAGCAGCCGGAAGGTGTGTTTCTCACCACCCTGGATTTTGCGGTGAACTGGGTGCGCAAAAGCTCGGTGTGGCCCGTCACCTTCGGCCTTGCCTGCTGCGCCATTGAGATGATGTCGATGGGGGCGTCCAGATTTGATATCGCGCGATTTGGCGCGGAGGTTTTCAGACCCTCGCCGCGGCAGTCCGACCTGATGATTGTTGCCGGCCGAGTGGCGCAAAAAATGGCTCCCGTCATTCGCCGCCTCTACGACCAGATGCCAGAGCCGAAGTGGGTTATTTCAATGGGCGCATGCGCAACTTCGGGCGGAGTTTTTAATAATTACGCCATTGTGCAGGGAGTAAACCAGGTGATCCCGGTCGACGTGTACGTTCCTGGATGCCCCCCACGGCCCGAGCAACTTATTTACGCCATCACGCTTCTTCAGGAGAAGATTCAGCGCGAACCGCGCAGCCTTCTAAAGACGCTGAACGCAGACTAACTGACGGCTCTGTTTCCCCGTTTTTCCGTTATTCCGACTCGGTAGTTTGCAGTCTCTCGCAACAGGCCATCGGGGGATACCAGTTGGTCAACCCCTTCAGAAAGTGTACTCTGGCCGGTCAACCTATGTTACGTTTATCCATGGTGCGCCCTTGTCTCTGGAAGAGCATCTTTGTAGGGAGCCGAATCGTTTTCTAACCAGAAAATGGCCCGCAAGAGGCGCCACTTCCACGTTGGTTTTTCAGTTTTTGATTGCGGAGGAGAAACGCATGTACTCGCGAGTATCAAAATTCACCCGCCTGGCGTTGACTTTAGCATGTGCAAGTCTGATTCCGATGGCCTTGCCAGCGCAGGATACGGCGAAGCCGGCCGCCGCTGCTTCGACGGCACCATCGGCCCAAGCCCCATCGAAATGGGACCTCTTTGCCGGATACAGCTATCTGGCACCTAAAGGAAATCTGATCAACAATGGCACGCAGCAAGACACTGCGAAATCGATCAGCTGCTGCGCCATTGTGAGCCTTGCGCGATACTTCACCAATTATGTCGGTGTCCAGATTGAAGGTGATTTCCACAAGGACGGCGGAAACTTCACCAGCGTCGTGCACAATCAATTTTCCGGTGGCTCGGGCGGCATAATCGTCCGCTATCCGACAGAGGACATCACCCCGTTTGCTCATGCGCTGGTTGGCGGAGAAAGCGTCAGCAGCACATACTCCCCGAACAACTCGCCGGGAATTGTGCTAACCGCTGGCGGCGGCGTCGACTACAACACGCCTTGGCTGGATCATCGCTTTTCGATTCGGCTTTTCCAGGCCGACTACCAATACGTGCACGCGAACATGTTTCCCGTTGTGCGCGGCAACTTCAACATGGCGCGCTTGAGCACGGGCGTCGTCCTCAGTTTCGGAACGATGGCGCCTCCGCCGACCGTCACAATTGCGTGTGTCGCACAGCCCAACTCCGTCTTTCCCGGCGAGCCGGTTACGGTTACGGCAACAGCAGGCAATCTGCTCCCGAAGGACCATGTGATCTACACGTGGTCAGGCCAGGGAGTGACTGGAACTGACACCACGGCGAAAGTGGATACTGCAAACCTGGCGCCCGGCAGCTACACGGTCAATTGCGGCGTGAAGGCAGGCAAGCCCGGCAAAGAAGGCCTGAAGCCCTGGCAGAGCGCTTCCAGCACCGCAACATTCACCGTGAAGGAATTCGAGCCGCCGACGATCAGCTGCTCCGCGAACCCGACCGATCTCAAGCCGGGTGACTCCTCGACCGTAACGGCGCAGGCTGTCAGCCCGCAAAACCGCCCGCTGACCTATAGCTACCAAGCTTCCAGCGGCACCATCAGCGGCAGCGGAACCACGGCAACCTACTCTTCAACGGGCGCTTCCACCGGTCCGGTGCAGATCACGGGTACTGTGACCGATGACAAGGGACACACGGCTTCCTGCACCACCAGCGTTACCGTTCAGGCGCCGCCTCCGCCGCCTCCGCCGCAACCGTCACCCGAGCTCATTGCCCGGCTGACTTTGCATAGTGTGTACTTCCCGACAGCTCTACCGACGGAGAAGCATCCGGAAGGTGGCTTGTTGGATAGTCAGCAGGCAACTCTCACTGCCCTCGCAACTGACTTCAAGAGTTACCTGGCCCTTAAGCCAGATGGACGTATAACCTTGACCGGTCACGCGGATCCGCGTGGTGGGAAGGAATACAACCAGAAGCTCTCCGAGCGTCGTGTTGCTCGCACCAAGGCTTTCCTCATTGAACAGGGTGTTCCCGAGGCGAGCATTGATACGCAGGCAATGGGCGAAGAACAGCAGCTCACCAAGGAAGAGGTCAAGAATCTGATCGAGACCAATTCTGACCTGACCGACGAACAGAGGAAGAAGATTCTGCGCAACCTGAACGTAGTTGTTCTAGCTCAGGGCCGCCGCGTCGACATCAGACTGAACGGATCGGAGCAGGAATCTACGCGGCATTATCCATTCAATGCTGCCGATTCCTCGACCCTTCTGGATCTGAAGAAGCCTGCTCACAAGGCTGCGCCGAAGAAGAAGTAACCTTTACCCCCGGAACGGGTTTTCAAACACCTGTTCCGGGCACAGTTCGAAGTAAGAAGAGGTTGGCCGGCATCCGGCCAGCCTCTTTGTTTTAAGAGTGCTTATCAAATTTCAGGGGTTAACGCGGATTCTGTATCATCAAGGTATGCAGGCTGAAGCCGCTCCACACGTGCCGATTCCTGGTTTTCGCAGCTATGATCCGAGGCTCGAACCTATCGCAGCCAAGGTCAAGGCAAACGAGCGCCTAGACACCGAAGACGGACTGATTCTCTACCGGTCGAAGGACGTGCTGGCAGTGGGCTGGCTGGCCAACTTCGTGCGCGAACGGATGCATGGGGACGTAACCTACTTCAACGTCAATCGCCACATCAATCCGACCAACGTTTGCGTGGCGGCTTGCAAACTTTGTGCGTTCGGACGCAAAAAGGGCGACCCGGCCGGCTACACCATGGCTCTGGAAGAGGCGTATCAGACGGCCGCTTCGGGCTATAGCGAGGCCGTTACGGAATTTCACATCGTCGGTGGGCTGCATCCGGATCTGCCGTTTGAGTATTTTCTGGATCTGGTGCGCGGGCTGAAGGAGCGCTTCCCCAAGGTTCATATCAAGGCTTTCACGATGGTGGAAGTCGCCTATCTAGCGCGACGTGCGAAGCTGACGGTTGACCAGACGCTGATCAAACTGCGCGAGGCAGGTGTGGACTCCATGCCCGGCGGCGGTGCTGAGATTTTTGCAACGCGCGTGCGTTCCATCATCTGCGATCACAAGATTGATGGCGACGAGTGGCTGGAGACTGCACGTCTCGCACATCAAGCATGGATTCAAGTCGAATGCGACCATGCTCTATGGGCACATTGAAAACGATGAAGACCGCGTCGACCATCTGCTGAAACTGCGCGCGCTGCAGGACGAGACCGGCGGATTCCAGACATTTATTCCGCTGGCGTTTCATCCGGAAAATACGCCGCTCGATCACTTGCCCGTCACCACGGGGCTGACCGACATTCGTCAGATTGCGGTGAGCCGGCTGCTGCTGGATAATTTTCCGCACATCAAGGCGTACTGGCAGATGATGACGCCGAAGATCGCGCAGATCGCGCTGCGCTTTGGCGCCGATGACCTGGACGGCACCGTGATCGAGGAGAAGATCTACCACGATGCCGGCGCGACCACGCCGCAGGGCATGACGCGCAAGGAACTATGCCGGCTGATCACCGAGGCAGGCCGCGTGCCCGTGGAGCGCGACACGCTCTATCACGCGGTGACGCGCAGTGAGGACAGCTTTACCGTCGCGGTGTAGGGCAGCAATCGAGAAAGGGCGGCCCTGATGTCTGATTTAACCGGTTACGGTCTGTTAGGACTCTGCATCGGATTCCTGTGGGGAATCGGATGCTCGCTCGCCATCCTGTATTCCATCTACCTTGGCGGATATCGCAAGGCTGTTGAAGATTCGCTGGCAGATATGAAGCCCAGGCGATTCGAGGAAGCACTGAAGAAGATTCGAAGCCGTCGCGGAGAAAAGCAGCCATCCTGACTTGACGCGCGAAGCTTACTGCCGCAGCACGACGCCGTCTTTCATTACAAAGCTCACGTGCTCGCAGGCTGAGATGTCGTCGAGCGGATTGCCGGGCACCGCAACGATGTCTGCATAGTAGCCGGGCTTGAGCTCGCCAATCTGGCCCTGCCAGCCAAGCAGTTTCGCGCCATTGATCATGTCGGCCTGCAGCACCGCGAGCGGCTTCATTCCGTACTGGACCATCAGCGTGAGTTCGCGCGCCTGCGTGCCATGCGGGAACGGGCCCACATCCGAGCCGACCGCGAACGAGACGCCTGCAGCGACCTGCTTTTTGAACTCGCGAATCTTGTAGTCGAGCATCTCCGCTTCGGCCGCCGCCTGGTCCTGCGATTCGCGGTGATGCGCGAAGTAGTCGAAGATGGTGAAGGTGGGCACGGCGAAGATTCCCTTTTCCTTCATCAGGCGGATGGTCTCATCGCTCAGTTGCGTGGCGTGATCGATCGATGCCACGCCGGCCTGCGCTGCGTAGAGCGTGCCGGGTTCGCCCATGGCGTGCACCGCCGACAACCGTGCCAAGGCGATGCGCCTCTTCAACCGCAGCGGTCAGCTGCGCGGCGGTGTATTGGTAAGGCGTGTGCAGCACGCCGTCAATCATGCGGTCGGTGCCGGTCTCGTAGATCTTGGCGAAGTCGGAGCCTTCCTTGTGCTGCTCACGCATGACCTCGATGATCTGCTCGGCGGAGTTGGCGTAGTCCGCATTGGAGAGCACGTGCTGCGCAGGATTGTAGTGATTGGCATCCTCGTGTCCGCCAAGCAGGTCGATGGCGTTGCCGCTGATGCGCAGGCGCGGCCCGGGAATAAGTCCCTGATTGATGGCGTTGCGAACGGCTGTATCGGCGGATCCTGCGCCTTCCGTGCCCATGTCGCGCTCAGCGGTGAAGCCGGCCATCACATCGGCTTTGGCTGCCTGCTCGGCGAGAATCGTTCGCCATGGCACAGACTCGATCACAGTCTGCAGGTCTTCGGCGCCGGGATGCAGGAACAGATGCACGTGGGCATCGATCATGCCGGGCATCAATGTGGTGTTTCCCAGATCAATGACCTTGGCGCCTGCGGGATGCTCCACGCTCGTTCCGACGGCGCGAATGCGATGGCCTTCGACAAGAACTTCGCCCGGCTGCAGAATCGTACCGGTGTCGACCTGGAGCAGGCGCGCGGCGTGCAGCACGATGGGTGCCTCTGCTGAGGCTGGCTGTTGCGCGGCGACCGTCTTATTGACTAAAAGCGAGAGGCAGGCAGCGAAAGCGACGAGGAAAGCCTCAAATCGTCGAATCGAACTGAAGTTGAACATGGTTATGAATATGCCGCATTAGCGCAGTCTTGTCGATGGTACGTAATCAATACGCTGCGATCCCCGTGATGTGGTGGCCCAGGATCAGTGCGTGAATGTCGTGTGTCCCCTCATAGGTTTTCACGGATTCGAGATTCATCATGTGGCGCATGATGGGGTAGTCTTCCGTGATTCCGTTCGCTCCGAGGATGTCGCGGGAGATGCGGGCGCACTCGAGAGCCATCCACACGTTGTTCCGCTTGGCCATGGAGATGTGCTGATGACCGACAGTGCCCGCGTCTTTGAGGCGGCCTACCTGAAGCGAAAGCAGCTGTGCTTTGGAGATTTCGCTCAGCATCCACACGAGCTTGTCCTGGATGATCTGATGGCTGGCGATCGGCTGGTTGTGGAACTGCTTCCGGGTCAGTGCGTATTGGAGCGCCGTGTCGTAGCAGGACATGGCCGCGCCGATGGCTCCCCAACTGATGCCGTAGCGCGCCTGGTTCAGGCACATCAACGGGCTCTTGAGTCCGCCTGAGCCCGGCAGCAGGTTCCTTGCCGGCACGTGTACGTCCTGAAGCGAAAGCCCGCTGGTCACGGAGGCACGCAGGCTCCACTTTCCGTGAACCTCGTAGGCGCGGAAGCCGGGGCGATCGGTCTCCACCAGGAATCCGCGGACGAGATGGTCTTCGTCTTCAACCTTGGCCCAGATGATGGCGACGTCGGCGAGATTCCCTGACGTGATCCACATCTTCTCGCCATTGAGAATGTATTCGTCGCCTGACTTGCGGGCGGTTGTAGTCATGCCTCCCGGATTTGATCCGAAGCCTGGCTCGGTGAGTCCGAAGCAACCGAGTTTCTCGCCGCTGGCCATGGCGGGAAGCCACGTATTCTTCTGCTCGTCGGAGCCGAAGGTGTAGATGGGGTACATGCACGAGCGCCGACTGCACGCTCACAAAGCTGCGAAAGCCGGAGTCGCCGCGTTCGAGTTCCTGCATCACGAGGCCGTATTCCACGTTGGACATGCCGGCGCAGCCATAGCCCTCGAGATTGGCGCCGAAGAAGCCGAGTTCGCCCATGATGGGAACAAGTTCGCGCGGAAAGCGCTCTGTTCGAAAGCACTCTTCGATGATCGGGATCAGGTTGTCTTCGACGAAATCGCGCGCGGTTCGGCGAACCAGCAGCTCATCTTCGCTGAAGCTTGCATCGAGATGGAGAAAGTCAACGCCTTGAAATTTGAAAGCCATGATTGCACCTTGCCATTCTGTGTTGCCCAAACCTGCAAGGCTAGCAGATGACGCTAACTGCTTGCCAGACCGCGCCATCGCGAAAATTATTCGAGCCAAATTCGTTATTCGTCCGTGTCCTGGTCATCAACGTAGGTGGGGAAGGGCTCGGGCGCATTGCTTGTGGGCATGGCGGCCAGAGTATTCAGATCGGCAAGCACCTGCTTCCAGCGGTCGGGATCTTTCTTGGTAGTAATCGGCAGAGTCCAGATTTGAATAATACTTCTGAATGTCTTCCTTGATGCCGGGAGGGATTGGCTGTGTGGGCTTCTGGACAATCTTATGCAGAAGGCTGGCATAGGTGGAATCGGTAAGAGGATAGCCGCCGGGCTGCACCACGCGGCCGGTATCGAGATCGCGATTGGGCAGCAGGTGGAGCGGGTCGCGGATCTGAGGCGAAATGCTGTCGGCGTGTGTGAGGCTGGCCAAAGGCGGAATAGGGCCCTGGTAACGGGCAGCTTCCGGGGTAAAGCGCCTCAGGATCTGTCGAAGAGCCGTCGTAGAGACGGCAACGCTATGGGCGTAGTCGGTTTCAGTTTGTTGGGTCGGACCTTTTACGTTGACGAGCGTGAGCGGGCCGACCTTGGGCAGAATGAACAGAAATCCGGCGAGCGAGTAGGTCCCGATTCCGGGTTTGCGGCGGTATGTCTGCCAGTTGTTGTCCTGCGCTGCTTCCGCGGCCTCCTTCTCAAGCTCGATGACGTCGGGAGCAGTGGGATCAGGAGGTTCGTGGCTGCGATGAAGCAGAGTGACCGCGTAGGCGACGCGCGGAATGAATGTGTGTACGGCGAAGCGGTATTCGCGGACGTTGATCGCGGCCGGCTGCCGCGTAAAGTTCTCCGTGATGCCGTAAGTCTGATAGAAAGCCAGCGCCAATTGCCGCATTGATACTGCAAGGCCGATATGGCGCAGGAACATGATGGGAGCGACACGGTGATGCGCGATCTCGTTGATGTCGAAGGCGAATTCCGTTTGAACGTGCTGGTGCTTGCCTTCGGCGTAGTTGACGGACGATCCGTATTTCGCCCGTAGCTTTGGGAACTCGATCGGGACGGCGATGTTGGTGGCTTCAGCGTGGCCGACAGAGTCGCCGATGTAGTGAGAAAGCGCGCCGATGGCAAAGGCCAGCTCGTTGGCGTTGCCCGCATTGCGAAAGAGGTTGACGACGAAATCGCCGGAGCGGACGTAGTGGGTGAGGTTCGAGAATGATGCTTCGCCGAAGGGGTAGTAGCCGATGTCCTGGATGACGCAGCCGCCGTAGGCGTAGGCGCGGGCGCTGCTCGAGCTCGGCGGGCGTGAGGTTGGGATAGCGGCTCAGGAGCAGGGGAACGATGGAGTCTTTCCAGGTGAGGTCGATGAGCTGCTCGTGGGTGAGGAGAGAGTAAGCAGGGGCAGGCCGCGGCCATAGCGCGAACAAGAACAAGTGTCAGCAGTGCCGCAGATTCTGAAATGCCTGCGTTTCATGTTTCTCCGAGAAGATCCATCCGCTCGTCTTCGAACTGCCGGAACGGCGAAGGGAATTCTGACGCGGCTTCAGCAGTTCTGCGTCATTGTATCGAGCCGACCGCAAGCGCAGAAATGAGCTGCTGCGACCCGGGAGCTACTCGATGAACTCGCGGACGAATGGGTCCTGGCTGGAGACCAGCTCGTGGAGTGATCCATCAAAGATCAGATGCCCTTCGGCGAGCATGAGGAATGTGGTATTCGGGTCAGTCTGATCTTTGGGCAGCGGCACCATGCGGTCTTCGGCGGGTTCGAAACGGTGGCTGCACATGGTGAAAGCATCCTGCAGGCGGTGCGTAACGAGCACGGATGGGGTGTGGTAGACGTCGCGCTGCTTCACGATCAGCTCGATGATCGTGGTGGAGGTGACGGGATCGAGGCCGCCGGTCGGCGAATCGTAGAGCAGCAGATCGGGATTGTGGATGAGGGCGCGAGCGATGGCGACGCGCCGCCGCATGCCTCCGGAGAGGCTTCCGGGGAAGAGGCTGAAGGTCTGTTCGAGACCAACAAAGCGCAGCGCCTCTCGCACGCGGGAGTCGATCTCCTCGTCCGGGACTCTCTTCCTGGATCAGCTGGTAGGCGACGTTGTCGCGCACGGTGAGGGAATCGAAGAGCGCGCCTTCCTGAAAGACCATGCCGGTGCGGGTGCGCAGGCGGAAGAGTTGCTCCTCGGGCATGCGCGAGATCTCTTCGCCGAAGAGGTGGATGGAGCCCGAGTCCGGACTGAGAAGTCCATTGGCGAGCTTGAGCAGAACGCTTTTGCCGACACCGGCGGGACCGAGAAGGATGCGCGTCTCGTCCGGGCCCACCGAAAAGCTCACGTCCTCAAGCACCGGGTGATCGAATCCGATGGAAACATTGCGAAATTCGAGGACCGGGCCGCTGTTTGCAGGACCGTTGGGCATGCGTCGACGCGGTGGAGAGGGACGAGAGTTTGTCATCAGCCGAAGATGGTTAGCATGACCTGGGTGACAAGGAAATCAACGAAGATGATGAGCACGGAAGAGACGACGACGGCCTTGATGGTGGAGCGGCCCACGCCCTCGGTTCCACCTGTGGTTCGAAGGCCATAGAAGCAACCGATGCTGGCAATGATGAATCCCGAAAAGAGGGGCTTGATGAGGCCCTGCATGATGTCGCCAAGCTGCAGGTACTCATAAGCCATGGAGAAGTATTGGGTGCCGTTCTGGTGATTCATGAAGACGGTGACAGCCGCGCCGCCGAGAATGCCGAAGAAGTTGGCGACGATAGTGAGAAAGAAGAGCATGGTGACGCAGGCGAAGATGCGCGGGGTTACGAGCTTGCGCATGGGATCGACGCCGAGGGCGCGCATGGCATCGATCTGCTCGGTGACCACCATGGATCCCAGTTCGCTGGCCATGGAGGAGGCGTTGCGGCCGGAGACCATGATGCCGGTAAGGACGGGGCCGAGTTCGCGGATCATCGAGGTACTTACAAACCTTCCCGTGACGGCGGCGGCGCCAAACTGAGACAATGTAGCAGCAGACTGCAGAGCCAGCACTCCCCCGGTAAAGAAGCCGGAGAGAAGCACGATTGAGGCCGAACCGAACCCGATGATGTCAGACTGCACCAGGAAGTCGGGCCAATAGATCGGTGGGCGAAAAAGATTCGTAGCGCCGCGATAGGCGAATAGCGAATAAGCCTGCACCGTCCCCACGATGTTCTTGGCGGTATTCTCGATCGAATGGAATGCCATCAGATTGTCGCACCGTAAGTTGCAGGATACGGGCTACTTGTCCTCTCTGCAAAGACTTGTTCTCTCTTGCAAAGAATAGCGCATCCGTTTGCACTGACCCATGCATTTTGACGCGCTGGAGAAGCAAAAATGACAGGGCAATGCCAGGCAGGAGTTGTAGTCATCGGCAGCTCGGAGTTCGTAAGTCACTGATTGGATTAGTAGTTTTATTGGCATCGAATGTAAACGACGGTCGGCACTTATCGTGCATCTAACTAAAACAGCGGCCCGTCAAAGATTACAGTGGGAGGACTCATGCACTCGTTTCGCTTGCGGTTGATCCTTGCGCTCATTGCAGGCGTGACGGTGCTGTCTGTCGCATCGACCTATTTTGAGGTCCTGGAGCATAAACACGTTCTTCGCCAGGAACTTGAATGGCGTTCAGGCTGGATGGGCTCGAGCATCAAGCCGCAGATGGAGCAAGCGTTAGCACAGGGGAATTCGAGCTGGGCTTCCGACCCTGGTGGCGAATACGAAAGGCGCAGACCGGGGCTTTAGGCGTAGGGATTTACGATCCTCAAGGCCAGATGATTTCGTCCGCCGGTGTTCCCGCCGTTTTCCAGGCCCTTGCTCACGCTCCGTTTGAATCGTTGGCAAAGAAGACGCAAGTCCAGTCGCTGTCGCGCACGCAGGTTGAGCGGTCCCTGAAAAAGGGAATCCAGGTAAACGCGTTCGGGAGTACGGGAGATGTCCAATGGCTGCAGGAAGTGTTTCCGCTTCACGACGGTACGCGCCTGGTCGGTGCGTTGGTGATCCTCGTCGACGCGGGATATATCCGCGACCAGGGTTACGACCTCTGGCGCAGGAGTTTCTGGCGGATCGTTGCGACGGTGGTGCTGATCGTTGCGGTAACGTTCATGATGGTGCGCTGGTTCCTGATGCGGCCGCTGACGCGCGTGGCCGAGCGGCTTCGGCGGCTGCGGATGGGACACTTTGAGAGGGGTCTTTCGCCCGGCGCTGCCGAACTGAATATTTTTAGCCCGCTTGCTCGCGAAGTGGAGACAATGGCGGAGAGCCTGATAGCCGCGCGTGCCGCGGCGGCGGCCGAGGCCCGGTTGCGCGATGCCGGGGAGAACTTCTGGACGCCGGAGCGGCTTGCCGTTCACATGAGGACAAAGGCGAGCGGAAGGATATTTGTCGTTTCGAATCGCGAACCGTACATGCATGTCCGCGATGGCCGGAAAACAACCTGCGTGGTACCGCCGAGCGGATTGGTGACAGCGATCGAGCCAGTGCTGCGCGCCTGCGATGGCGTATGGGTCGCCAGTGGCAGCGGGAACGCCGATCGCGAGAATGTGGATGAATTCGACCGGTTACGCGTGCCGCCGGAGGATCCGAAATATACGCTGCGCAGGGTGTGGCTATCGGAGGAAGAGGAGTCGCGCTACTACGACGGATTTGCAAATGAGGGATTGTGGCCGTTGTGCCATATCGCGCATACGCGTCCGATCTTTCGCGCAACCGATTGGGAGATGTACTGTCGAGTGAATGAGAAATTCGCCGCCGCATTGCTCGATGAGATGAAGGGCAGCGCGGAGCCACTGGTATTCGTGCAGGATTATCACTTTGCCCTGTTGCCTCGCTTGATAAAGACGGTGCGGCCGGATGCGCGCGTGGCGATCTTCTGGCATATTCCGTGGCCGAACCCCGAGGCGTTCGGCATCTGCCCTTGGCAGGCGCAACTGCTGGACGGGCTGCTGGGAGCGGATCTGATCGGGTTTCATATTCCCCTGCATTGCCACAATTTTCTGTCGACAGTGGACCGCGTGCTTGAGTCGCGAACGGATCGTGAACATATGACGGCGCGGCGAGCGGGGCACACGACCACAATCAGGCCGTATCCGGTGAGCGTTGCGTTCAGCGGAGGAATACCGAGTTCATTGCGCGTGATGGGCTCGGACAGGGAAGAGGATCGCGCGGAAGAGCGAAGTGAGCGGCTTTCCGAATTCAACGTACGCGCGGAGACGATTGCCGTGGGCGTAGACCGGCTCGACTACACGAAGGGAATTGTCGAACGGTTGCTGGCCATTGAAGATTTGCTGCAGGAACACCCATGGTACCGGGAGCAGCTGACGATGGTTCAGATTGCCGCGCCCAGCAGAACGCGAATCCCGAGTTATGCCGATTTGCGCAAGAGGGTTGAAGACGAGGTGCGGAGAATTAATCATCGTTTCCAGACTTCGCGATGGAAACCCGTGATATTGATTGATCGCCAGTGCAATCACGAGGAAGTCAACCGATGGTACCGCATCGCCGATGTCTGCCTGGTGACTTCGCTGCACGATGGAATGAACCTGGTGGCGAAGGAATTTGTGGCGGCGCGCGACGACGAGGATGGCGTGCTGGTGCTGAGTAAATTCACCGGTGCTGCGGTCGAGTTGCGCGACGCTCTCATTGTCAATCCTTACGACATTGCAGAGGTGGGCGAGGCAATTCATCGCGGCCTGGAGATGCCACGTGAAGAACGCAGGCTGCGGATGCAAGAGATGCGCAGGCAGGTAATGGAACATAACATTTATCGCTGGGCCGCGATGGTGCTGGGAGATTTGCGGGATGTTCGCCTGGAGAATCCAGACTCCACGGAGACATATGCTGGACCGGGAGACACGGTCATATCCATCGATCCCTACCGTAAGAAGATGGCGTAGAAGGCGAGGAGTATTGAACCGCACAGAAGTAAAAAAACTAGAGAGCTTCTTTTATTCGCTGCAATGTGCTCAAGCCCCGCTGCTGTTGTTGGACTACGACGGAACGCTCGCTGACTTCCGCATCAATCGATTCCATGCGCGGCCTTGGGCTGGCGTACGCGAATTGCTCGCAGTAATTCAGAAGGACAACCGAACGCGGCTGACGGTAATCACCGGCCGGCCCGCATGCGAAGTCAACACCATGCTGCAGTTGCCGGAACCCGTCGAGGTTTGGGGGCTGCATGGCGCGGAGCGATTGTTTGCGGATGGAAGGCATGAGCTCCAGGAAGCGCCGCCGGAAGCACTCGCAAAGCTTGATGAGTTGCGCGAACAGTTACGGCGCGATGCGTTTGGTGGGCTATTTGAAGACAAGCCCAACGCAGCCGTGATGCATTGGCGTGGGCATCCTCAGCGACAGGCGCATCGCATTGAGCAGAAGACCCGCGAACTGTTCGAGTCTGCGGCGCAGGTGAGCGGATTGTCGTTGCTTGAGTTCGAGGCCGGCGTGGAGTTGCGTGTGGGCCGCGATAAGGGTGGCGCTGTTGAATCCATTATCGAGCAGGCTGCGCCGGACAGCCCGGTGACCTACCTTGGAGATGACCTGACGGACGAATCCGCATTTTGCGCGGTCAATCGATCGAAGAATCCACATTTGAGCATACTGATGCGGCGCGCATGGCGCGAGACTTCCGCGGAAACGTGGCTGCAGCCACCGGAAGAATTGCGGTGGTTTTTGCGGGAGTGGGAGAAGGCACTCAGCGGGTCGGGAGAGAAGATACGGCGTTTTCCAGAGGCGGCCGATATACGTCTCCGGGCTTAAGGCCAGGTTCGACGTTTGTGGTGAGTGCTGTTATTCGCGACCGCGTTTGCGGATCTCGATGTTGAGGCGCTTGATCTTCTGATTCAGCGTCGAGAGCGGGATGTGGAACTGCTCGGCGGCATCGGTCTGATTCCAGTTGCAGCGCTCCAGCTTTTCAACAATGATGCGGCGTTCGATGTCTTCGAGAATGTCGAAGAGCGACGCATTAGGGTTGTGTTCGAGAAGCGCGTCCTGGAAGCTGCGACCAGTGATATGGCCGGGCAAAAGTTCAGAGCCGATCAACGGACCGGATGAGAGCACGACACCGCGCTCGATTGAATTTTCAAGCTCGCGAACGTTGCCGGGCCATTCATAGTCAATGAGAGCGCGTAACGCGTCGGCGGAGAGGCGTCGCGGCGCGAGCGCGTTTTCGTTTGCGTAAAACTCAAGAAAGTGGTTCACGAGGAGCGGGATATCTTCGCGACGCGAGCGTAGCGGCGGAAGATCGACAGTGATCACATTGAGACGATAAAACAGGTCTTCGCGGAACTTGCCTTCGCGGACTGCCTGGCGCAGATCGATATTGGTGGCGGCGATAATGCGGACATCGACCTGGATTTCCTGAATCCCGCCGAGGTGCATAAACCGGCGATCCTGCAGAACGCGCAGAATCTTTGCCTGCGTATCCATGCCCATGGTGGCGATCTCGTCAAGGAAGAGCGTGCCACCGTTGGCTACTTCGAAAAGGCCCTTCTTGGATGCGATCGCAGAAGTGAACGCGCCCTTCACATGCCCGAAAAGCGTGGACTCGAGCAGTTCGCTCGGCATCGCCCCCGTGTTGATGGGCACAAATGGTTTGTCGCGGCGCGGTGAGTTGGCGTGAATGGCCTTCGCGATCAGTTCCTTGCCGGTTCCGCTCTCACCTTGGATGAGAACGGTGGATCGGCTCGGCGCCACCTGTGCGACAAGGTCGAAGACGCGCAGCATGATCTCGCTCTTGCCAATGATGTTGGCGAAGTTGTAGCGCTGCTTGAGGGTTCGCTTGAGCTGGAGATTCTCTTCTTCAGCCTTGTAGCGCGCGACGGCGGAGCGGATGTCGGCAAGCAGCTTTTCGTTGTCCCACGGCTTTTGGACGAAAGTTTTCTGCTCCGGCGCGGATGGCTTCAACAACATTCTCTACGGTGCCGTAAGCCGTGATCATGATGACCGGCGTCTCGGGCTGCCGCTCCTTGATTTGCGGAAGCAGATCGAGACCACTCTGGCCGGGGAGCGCAAGATCAAGCAGGACGAGGTCGAAGCTCTGCATTTCAAGCATGCGCAGGCCCTGTTCGCCGTCGGGGGCAACTTTGACCGAATAGCCCTCCAGAGAAAGCAGAACTTCGAGCGACTCACGGATGCCGCCCTCGTCGTCGATGACAAGAATGTTTCCAGCGGCGGAACCGGACGAGAAGACTGAACCGGAAGAAGCGAAATTCAAAGACTGATCAACTTCAGACATGTACCGATTTCCTCAGCAGTGGGAATTCAAGGTGGAAGGTTGTGCCGGAGCCGATGGCGCTCTCGACATGAATCTTGCCTGCATGCTCCTGAATAATCCCGTAGGAAACGGAAAGTCCAAGTCCTGTGCCACGCCTCTCGCCTGGTCTGGGGGTGGTTTTGGTCGTGAAGAATGGATCGTAGATGCGCTTGAGATGTTCGGGCGCGATGCCGGAACCGGAGTCAGAGACAACCGCCTCGACATGACCGTTGACCAGCGTTGCGATTCGCAACCGCCCGCCGCCGGGCATCGACTCCTTGGCATTCAGCAGGAGATTGAGAAAGACCTGCTGCAGTTTGCCGGGATTGCCGTGGATGGCTGGCAGATTGTCAGTCAGGTCAGTGTCGACAGCGACCTGCGCAGTTTTGAACTGGTGCTCCAGCAGCGAGAGCGTATCGCGAATGACCTGGTTGAGATTGGTTTCGCGGAACTCGGTGGTGGAGGTGCGCGAAAAATTCAGCAGGCCGTTGGCGATTTCGGATGCGCGGAAACTCTGTTGCGTGATCTTCTCGAGTACCGGACCGAGGCGCATGTCGCCGCGCATCTGCTTTGAGAGCATCTGTGCGTACGAGGAGATGACCGCAAGCGGCGTGTTGATTTCGTGTGCAACGCCGGCGGCGAGCAAGCCGATGGAGCTGAGCTTGTCGGATTGCGCGAGCTGATTTTCGAGCGAGACACGTTCCGTGATGTCGTCGACCAGAACGATGCGCCCCACGATGATGAAGTCGCGCGAGAGCAGCGGCGCGATGGCGATGTTGACCGTGCGCTGCTCGCCGGCTTTGGTGGTGAGGTGGAACTTGTAAAGGTGGTGTACGCCCGGTTCGTTGCGAAAGCCTTCAATGGCAGAAACGAATTCGTCGGGGAAGACCGTACTGAGTTTCTGGCCCAGAGCTTCTGCCCGGCTCACGGCATACATGGCCTCCATCTGAGCATTCCAGCTTTCGATGCGGTCTTCGAGATCGAGAGCGAGAATACCGACATTGATGGATTCGACGATGTTTTCGTTGAATTCCTTGAGGCGCTCAAACTCGCTGATCTTGTCCTCAAGGCGCGCGTAGAGGCTGGCATTCTGCAGTGCGATCCCGATGTAGCTGGCCAGCGATTCGAGCAGTTCGACGTCTTCGCTGGAGAGGAAGTCGCCGCCGGTTGTACGGCCGAGGCCGATGACGGCGATAGCGCGCGTGGTCGAGCCATCCTGCACACGGCAAGGCAGGTAATAGTTCAGGTCGAGCAGAGAGGCGGCGCGCTGTTGCTCAGGCGGCAGGTGAAGCGCCTGCTGGGCGTTCTCGAGGAAGATGTGCGAATGATCGATCGCGGCACGATCGAAGTCGAGAAAGCCAAGAGCCAGTCTGTGCTCGGTGGCGGCAGAGAGCAGACCATGCGACGCGGCGAGGCGCATGCCCCCAGCAGGTTGCGCGACGAAGACGGCGACGCGCGAGACGAGGAGCGTACGCGGCAGGCGCTCTACGATGGAATTGAGTAGCGCGTCAAGGTTGGTCTCGGAACTTAGGCTGCGACCGAACTCGATGAGCGCCTTGCGGTAGTCGTATTTCTGCCGGTCGAATGCCTTATCGACCCAAACCTGAATGCGGCGTTTCAGGGGATCAAAAATCGCGGCAGTCCCGATGATGGCGACGATCAGGCCCCATTCGCGAATGGCTTCAGGCAGCCGCTGATGGACGATCACAGTGCTCAAGGCGATCACGCCAAAGTAGCCGCCGAACAAGGGTTGCAGTTGCCAGCGTGTAGGCTACGCCGCGCTTGAAGATCAGGTCCGTATCCATCAGCCGGTAGCGGATGATGGCCCAGCAGAAGGTCAGCGGGAGGAAGACAAGAGACAGGCCGGCTAGCTTAGTCAGAATCGTCCGGACACGAATGTCGAGGATGAAGGGAATGGCGTAGAAAACCGTAAATGGGCCGACCGCCAGCCACGCACCGCGATAGAGCCACTTGAGCTGTTGCCGCAGAAGTGGGGTGTTTGCGCGTGCGTAACTAAGAGAGAACAGCGTCGCCGCCAGCACGTAAAACACGGCGATGTATCCGTAATTGATCTGGTTGAGGCGGTGAAGCAGGATGCCGGTAGCCTCCCAGCGGATCCTCGCGATAATCCAGAGGCCAATAAGCGCGACGCTCGGCGCGTAAAGGATCGGGAGTAGCCAGCGCCGACCACCATCCTTTAAGCGCTCTTCGGGGAAGCTGATGGCGAAGTGGAGGAAAAGAGCCGGTTGCAAAGCTCCCGCAACGATGTTGCTCCAGAAGACGGTCTTGTCGACGAAATTCAATTGCCCGGTGTACTTCAGGGCGTTCAGGGCGAAGGAAACGAGGCAGAAAAGATAGAAGTGCGTTGCGCGCGGTGCCGTCCAGCGGCGGAAAAGAACGTAAACACCGATGGCGAGATAGATCAGGCCGATGAGCCGCAGGCCGAAATAGGAACTGCGATCTGTCGCCTCCGGGTAAACGACGACCGGGGTATCCAGGGCCTCTCTATCGCGGGTGATGGAGTAATCGGCCTTTCCGTAGGCGCCCGTGCGGTACAGTTCGCGCTCGAAATCAGAGACTCGGGCTACCGGAACTTCGTTGACTGCCGTGAGCAGGTCCCCTTTATGGATCCCAGCGAGCTGTCCCGGGCTGTTCGGGATGACCTTGTTGGCGAGCAGCCCTCCGTTTGCCTCAATCCACCATACGCCGTCGTCGGGCTGCTGGAACTGGCTCTCCTGCCTGAAATTCAACACGGCAAGAAGCACCAGGCCCACGGTAGCCAGGGCCAGCAGCGTCGCTTGCAATCGGTTAAAAAGGCTCGTTTCCATACGGAGGGAGTCGTTCTTCACTGGGTTGAATGCACGCGGCTTGCCATGCGCGCTGCAACCTTCACCCGTCGGTACCGTTCCGGCAAACGACAGAAGCCGCGCAAGATACAGACGTTCTTGCTCTCATATCGTTAACAACAGCTCATGTGGATTTCAGTGATAAATGCAGAAAATAATAGGAGGTATACGTTCACAGGAATCGCTCTATTGAATTCGGTATCGAATATTGGTCACTGATTTGGCTAAAAAAACACCGGCTGTTGCCTCTCTCCGCGCGGAAACCGCATTGGAAAACTGGCCAAAGGAATCAACGTTGGCCATACGTGGCCTTTGGACCGTGCTTGCGCTGGTAGTGATGGTCGCTGACATGGCTGGGGATGGGATCGATTACAGGATTGAGAAGGGTGGTGCGAAAGGCAAGGCGCGCGATGTACTCGAGAACGTCGGCATGTTCCACGGCCTCGGCGGGGGTCTTTCCCCAGGCGAAGGGTGCGTGGCCGGCAACGAGAACCCCGGGAACAGCAACCGGGTCTAAGTCTTCTGAGCGGAACCGGCGAATGATCACCGCGCCGGTATTGCGAACGTAGCCCGACGAGACTTCCGTGACGGTGAGGGGCTCAGTGATAGGGACGGGACCATGGAAGTAGTCGGCGTGCGTAGTGCCAAGGCAGGGGATGGGTCTGCAGGCCTGCGCCCAGGAGGTAGCGAATTCGGAGTGTGTGTGGACGATGCCACCGATCTGTGGAAATTCGCGGTAAAGCAGGGTATGGGTGTCGAGATCGCTGGAGGGGCGGAGTCGGCCTTCGACGATATTGCCTTCAAGATCGGTGATGACAAGGTCGGCTGGGGTAAGGGAGGCGTAATCGACGCCGCTGGGCTTGATCACAACAAGCGGCTGCACGCCGGAGCGGTCAATTCCGCTGGCATTGCCGAAAGTGTGTGGCGCGAGGCCACGGCGGGCGATTTCGCGATTGGCATCAAGGACTTGCTGGCGCAGTAACTCGAGGAGCATCTTGCTTCCTGTTGGGGGAGGGGAGTCGGTTGAAGAGAACCCCGCCCGTTGAATCAACGACAGTTTAGCAGCCGGTGGTTTTGTCGATTGCCGGTGGACCTCCCGCGGAAGATGTATGAATAGTTGCAAACTATAACGCCGGGCAGGGTTCGGGGGAGGAATCGAGAGAGTCGCCGGCGATTTCGAAATCAGAATCAAGTGGCATGTTGGGTTCTCCTAGGCCAAGGGTTCGGCTGCGCATTTCCTTGATACCACGCCTCTTCTTCGCCGGATGCCGGATCTTGCGCCCGGATAGAGTTTTGGCCGAGGGTGGGAGAAGTGCAGATTCTCGAACTATTCTTTCGCCGACTGATGACCACGATCGTCTACCCCTGCTACCATCCCAGTACCTTACAACTGCATCATCGAAGCGCCGTCCTCTGAAGCAATCACCTGCGCCAGTCGTGCGGTTGCCCCATCAAATAAACAGGCGATTGGGGCTGCGGGTGTATTGGCGCAAAGCAGGCCGCTGCGGAAGAACAACGTCCGAGTGCGGTAAGTCGCCTGGATAAGGCGAGAGGATGTGTGATGCAGGGAAAATACCTCAGTTATGCAGCGAGCCGGAACCTTCGAGACGAAGTTCGGTGGATGTTCCTTCTGGCTGCCGCAGTCATCTTTGGGGATGTGGCCGCGAGTCCTCAGGCATTCTCGGTCGACAACGCCCCGCAGAAAGCCTCAACAGGGCAATCATCTTTCAAATCTGTCTGCCACGAGACTTGGACGGATGCCGCCGCTATTGCAGCATTGCGACTGGTCTGCCAGCAGGGGCCGATTGCGCACGGAGCGCTAGCACCTGGAGACCCGATCGTCATCGGGTTCGTCGGGGGTTTTGCCAGAGCCGATGATTTGAAGCATCCCGAGGTATTGTTTGCTGCCTATCTGCGCGAGCATTACTCCCCCGCACTTCATGCTCAGGTTTTTTCCAATCACGATGAGCAAGGAGCTTTGGAGTATGTCACGCGACTGCTCGATCAGGATCATGACGGCCTCCTGTCGGACGAAGAAAGAAGGAGTGCGAGAATCATCATCTACGGCCACAGCTGGGGTGCGTCCCAGACTGCTGCATTTGCCCGCGACCTGGGGCGACGCGGCATTCCTGTTCTGCTTACTGTCCAGTTGGACATCATTACCAAACACGGCCAGAAGCCCACAGAGATCTCTCCTAACGTGGTGAGCGCGATTAACTTCTACCAGTCGGAGGGCCCGCTCCAGGGGCGCCCGAAGATCGTCGCCTCAGACCCTGCTCGGACAAAGATCATCGGCAATTTCAAGATGGCCTACAGTCATGCATCCGTCAATTGCGGAAACTATCCATGGTTTGTACGTACGTTCAATAAGCCTCATCATGAGATCGAGAATGACGCCCACTTGTGGGACAAGGTTGCATCGCTGATCGATGCGGAAGTGGTGGACAATGATCACTCCCGGAAAGTTGCGACCGCCATTCGCACGGGGAACGGGTAGCAGTTTCCACCGTTCCGAGCTGAACGCAGAGCGATGCTGCGCCACAAGTGAAACGTACGTGAGCACGCAATCGACTGAAATAGGAACTGAGCACTGAGGCTTTGTGAACGCAAACTTTGCTCCCTTTGAAACTTGTCAAACCAACTTTCCTGGATCAATTCATCTTCTCGACATCCGGGAGAGGCCAGCTTCTATCGAAGTATGGTTCCAGCGAGCGTAGAATCGAAAACCTACGAACCACGCTTGGCCCGGCATGGTTTGAATCCAATTCTTCTCATGCCCTTTCGGAGAGGCCGGGGCGAAGAAAACATCCACCGAGCCGTCAGCATTTTTCAGGAGATCTTCCCGCGACCCAAGCTGGGAGCGATGTTGCTCGTTCAGAACAATTGAACGTGTGTCGGTGCTATAAAGTGGACCGACCAGAACTGCTTCGCGGGGACATTCGGCGGCACGTGCAGCCGGTAGCTGGTCGCGCCATCGAAGGCGTGTCCCTCTTTGTCGCGGAAGCTGCCGAGATATGCCTGGCCGACCCGGGGGTCTGACTCAGCATGCCCTTGGTCACGAGTAGGGCTGCGTAGAAATAGGCAGCGCGCTGGTCAAGTTGGCTGTAGTTCGCCAAGTCCTGCAGGGGTCAAGTATGAGGAAGTATTGCCAGAGCGCGTCGGGACGGTAGCGGATGCTCGGGAATCGCATGTCAAAGGTATTGGCCTTGGCCATCGCCTCACCGACATATGCCCCTTCGGTTAGGATTTTCGTCTGACGCTCGTCGGGCCGGAACGGCTTGCCCTTCTCGATGCTGAGTGGCATGAGCATCGCCATAAAAAAGCGATCGCGGTCCTCTACTGGCTCGCGCTGAATCATCGCCGCGAGTTGCTCCCAATATTTCATCCCCCGCGGCATCGTAGCGTATTTTGCCAACTTGCCCGGGTCTGGCCTCAACAGGCGTGTGGCAGGTGGATTGTCGTGCTGAGCGAACCGATAAACCCGTATTTGCGTTGCCAATGCCTCGCCTTTCGCTGGGTCGGGGTCGAGCGTGCGATAAAACAAGACCACGCCAAATGTCGGTGACTTCAATAGAAAAGCTCCCGCCGCAGTGGTCGGAGGTTCCTGTCCCGGTCCGACCAAAACATATTTGCCGCCCTTGCCCTGGTCAGGGCCAGTGAGGCCGAGGTCGCTGAGGGCGCGCTGCCAAGCATCCAAGGTTGACCCTGCTATGGCCCCGGCAGGAATATCCATCTCTACCGGCCCAGTCTTGGCGAGGTCGACATAGCCAAGGATGTAAGGAGTGGTCGCGTTCGGGGTGAGGAAGACGCTCTGTTCGTTGCCCGTGTAGATGGAAAGGTCCCCGGACTTTGCGCCGGTGGTGCCTTGCAATGTGGCCTCCAGATTTCCGACCTGTACGAGTGGCATCGCCCAGAGAAAGAGCTGGCACGCGCGCTGAAAATCCAGCTGGTCATAGAGGTTTTTGACGGTCTGCGGAGTCGGCACGCCGTTCTCGAAGTCGAGCTTACCAATGCGCGTATCGACGGTTTGCGTTTGAGTGCGTGCTTGCGCGGTTGCGAGCGTCATGCATCCTCCTATGTGGGGTCGCCTAAGAACGTAAGGACTGGGCGAGGCCTGAGACCGTAACGTTTTCAATCCTCGAGTCGCTAAGCTCTCCGTGCTTGCCTCGGAATTTATGCGTACGGATCGCACCGCGCCCACTGACAAAACTACCTGTCTGCGGGGAAACCGAATGCGCCGCTCGGATTGCACACTTGTCGCTGGAAGTTTCCGTTAGCCGGCGCAAAACATCCTGAGGCACTCTTCGACCGACCTGGGGAACTCTTCACCAAATTGAGCGAACTTTTTCATCATCCCGGACGTGTAGTGGGTCACATGGAGTTGCCTCTCTGTCAATATCCTGGGAAGCTGGGGGACGGCTGAGAAGGCCTTCATAGTTGGCTATTTTCGGGAATGCCGCGAGGGAAGGCTGTTTAGAGGCTTTCCGGCGTGGCGGCTCGTCAAAAGACTAGAAAGTACTTACCAAAATCAGAAATGGCAGAGCGGCTGTAAACTTGGGTCTCACCAGGGCGTCTACCAGAGTGATGGCTGCCTGCACAGCATTGGAACCGATGATCAAGGTCACGGCGGAAGAAATTGCCGCGCAGGAGTTTGAGAGCGTTGTCAGCAGCCACAGAGCGCAGATTTTTCGTTTTCTGCTGTCGTCGACGCGCGATGTAGATCTGGCCGAGACGCTGACACAGGACTGCTTTCTGAAGGCGCATCGGAACTGGTCCGGTTTTCGCGGCGAGTCCAGTGCGCTGACCTGGTTGATGCGCATTGCCATCAACCTGCAAAAGGACCACTGGCGCAACCGGCGGATGCAGTTCTGGCGGCATACCCGCACCAATGCCGTGGATCTGGATGAAGCCAGTGATTGGCTGCCAAGCGGCGAGCGGACCGTGGAGCAGCGCATGCTGGCGCGGGAGAAGGTGGCGCAGATCTGGCGCTCGGTGGAAAAGCTGAGCGACCGGCAGCGCACCGTGTTTCTGCTCCGTTTTGTAGAAGAGCTGGAATTGAAGGAAATTGCCGCAGCGACCGGCATGGGTGAAGGAACAGTAAAGGCACATCTTTCCCGCGCGCTGGCAAAGGTTCGGAAGGAATTTGGAGCAAGGCAATGAATCTCAAGGATGAAAACACGAAGTTGACAACGCAGGCGGAGAGCCTGGAGACGCTGGAGCCGGAACTGCGTGAGGCGTTGGGCAACTTCAAGGCGAGTGTGGATTCGTGGAGCAACGCCATGATGAGCCGTCCGCGCGAGGCAAAGGCGCCTTCCCGGACCAATTGGAGTGCGGTGACCAAGTGGGCGCTGGCGTGCGTGGTGTTTGTGGGGACGCTTTCAGGCGGCGTCTACCAGAATCATCGGCAACAGGAAGGGGCAAAGGCTGAGGCGGCTCGCGTTGCAGAGCAGCAAAAGCGTGAGATGGCCACCACCCAACTCGCGAAAGAAGATGAAGAAGATTTGATGGCGAATGTAGATAGCGACGTGGCGCGACAAGTTCCGAGCGCGCTGGAGCCGCTGGCATCCTTGATGACTGAGGACGATAGCAAAGGCAATTGAAAGACTTGCTGATTCGAGGGAATTCAGCGAAGGAGAAAGACATTGAAAGTTTTGACGAGTGTGCGGTTAGGAATTGCAATTGCGGCCATTTTTGCCGCAGGCGTAGCGGTTGCGCAGGGGCCCGGGATGGGGTTTGCGCGGGGACAGGGACCAGGTGGTGGACCGGGATCGGGTGGGCTTGGATCGGGGGTCGGATTTGGGGATCATCGGCCTCCGATGGAGAGGGCGATGCGAGGCGATCGGGGACAGTGGTGGAACAATCCCAAGATTGCTGAAAAACTGAAGCTCACCGACGATCAGCGCAAGGCGATGGATGCGATCTTCCAGCAGCATCGCGAGAAGCTGGTGGATTTGCGCGCCAACGTGGAAAAGGCTGAAATCGAGATGGATCCGCTTGTGAAGGCCGATCAGCCGAACGAATCGGCAGTGCTGGCGCAGATCGACAAGGTGGCACAGGCGCGCGCCGAGCTGGAAAAGGCCAATGCGCGATTCCTGTTTGAGCTGCGTGCCAAGCTGACGCCGGATCAATGGAAGCAGGTGCAGGAGTTCCGGCAGAATCACGAAGGAATGCATCGCGATTGCGGCGTGGCGGGGCAGGCCGGCCCGGTGGTGGAAGAGACCAGGGCACGCCGCCTCCGCCTCCGTCGGTCCGCAGGGAATGCTGGATGACGGTGGCCCCGGAGAAAATTCTTCCGCGCCAGCTGTAAACCAGTAGCGCAGATTTTCCGTCATTGGAAGTGTAAGCAGAGAGCAAATGCGGTTTTAGTCAATACCGGTGGCGGCAGGGGGCATCCTTCTGCCGCCGATTTATTTTGGAGACAGGGAACGAAAAAGCAGGGATTACGGGAATAACGAGCCCGGTTCTTTTCCCTATTCCCTATTCCCCGCACTTACACATGCTGCACAGCCTGGGCCAGGTGGCGAGGCTCGATTTGGCGTCGCCGTAGAGCATCGACGTGCAGGACTTGAAGAACAGCGGATTCTCGAGGCCTGAAAAGCCGCGTCCCTGTCCGCGCTTCAGCACGATCACGCTCTTGGCGCGATCGACTTCGAGAATCGGCATGCCCGGCGATGAGCGACTTGGGATTGTCGCGCGCGTCGGGATTGACCACGTCGTTGGCGCCGATGACCACGGCCACATCGGTCGAAGGAAACTCGGGGTTGATCTGCTCCATCTCGTAGAGCGATGAGTAGGGGACGTTGGCTTCGGCGAGCAGCACGTTCATGTGGCCGGGCATGCGGCCGGCGACGGGATGAATCGCGTACTTGACGGTGACGCCGCGGCCTTCGAGCAGCTCGGCCAGCTCGCGCACCGCGTGCTGCGCCTGCGCGGTTGCCAGGCCGTATCCCGGAACGAAGATGACGCGATTGGCGAATGCCAGCTGCATGGCCGCATCGTCGAGGGTGATCTCGCGCATCACGCCGCCGGCGTTGGCTGTGGCTTCGGCAATCACCGCGCCGAATCCGCCGAAGAGCACGTTGGTGATGGAGCGGTTCATCGCCTTGCACATCAGCACGGAGAGGATGAATCCGGAAAATCCGTCGAGCGTGCCGGCGATGATGAGAACGTTATTGCCGAGCACGAAGCCGGTGGCGGCGGCGGCCAGGCCGGCATAGGAGTTCAAGAGCGACATCACGACCGGCATGTCGGCCGAGCCGATGGGGATGACCAGCATGACGCCGAAGACAAAGGCCAGCGCCAAGCATGGTGTAGAAGACCGCGGTCGCTTCGGGATGCATCCAGAAGAAGACGAAGCACGTCGCCATGGCGAGGAAGATGAGCAGGTTGACGATGTTCTGGCCGCGGAACTGGATCGGCTTGCCGTGGATGACGCCCTGCAGCTTGCCGGCGGCGATCAGCGAGCCGGTGGTGGTGAGCGCGCCGAGCATGATTTCAAAGCCCAGCGCGCCGCGCGTGACGCCGGGCATTTCGCTGCGCGTGGACCAGGAATTCGCCGACGCCGACCAGAGCCGCGGCCAGCGCGCCGAATGCGTGCGACAGCGCGGTCCGCTGCGGCATGGCGGTCATGGGAACCCAGATGGCCATCCACGCGCCGATGATGGAGCCGACGGCGAGGCCGGCGATGATCCAGACCCAGGTGACGATGTGCGCGCCGATCAGCGTGCCGACGATGGCGGCGAACATGCCGCCTTCGGCGAGGAACATGCCGCGGCGCGCCGTCTCGGGGTGCGACATGCCCTTGAGCGAAAGGATGAAAAGGATGGAAGCGATCAGGTAGGTGGCTTCCATGAAGTAGGTGGACAGGGTCATTTCGCCACCGCCTTCTCGGCGGCTTGCGCTTGCCTTGCGCTTGCCGAACATCTTCAGCATGCGGTCGGTGATGCCGAAGCCGCCGACCACGTTGATGGTGGCGGTGGTGACCGCGACGAAGCCGAGAATGTGCGCGGGCAGCGGATAGTCGCCTGCCCCGGCCAGCACCAGCGAGCCGATGAGCGAGATGCCGGAGATGGCGTTGGTGGCCGACATCAGCGGCGTGTGCAGCAGCGGCGGCACGCGGCTGATGACCTGGTAGCCGAGAAAGGCGGCCAGCGCGAAGACGTAGACCGAAGCGATAAGAACTGCTGGATTCATGGTCGTTCTTATCCAGAAGTGCAACGGTGCTTCGCACCGGTTAGCGGAGTTAGCATCCCATCTGAGATATGCAAGACCGGCAGCGTTGCGAGTTAGCCGACAGCATTTGCCGTTTCAAGCAGCTTGGCCACGCGCGGATTCACCGGCCTGCCCTGGTGCGCGACGCAGGCGCCGGCGAGAACTTCGTCGGCGAGATCGAGGCTGAGCTCGCCTTTCTTCACGATCAGGCCGAGAAAGTTGAGGATGTTGCGCGCGTAGAGCTGGCTGGCGTGCACGGGACACTCGGCGGGCAGATTCAACGGCGCCAGCAGCGTGACGCCACCGATCACCTGCGTCAGCCCGGGCCTGGTCATTTCGCAATTGCCGCCGGCCGGCGCAGCCAGATCGACGAGCACCGAGCCGGGCCGCATGGCCTCGACGGCGGCGCGGCGAATCAGGCGCGGCGCGGGCCGGCCGGGCACCTGCGCCGTGGTCACGATGACGTCGGAGTGCGCGGCAGTTTTGGTGATCAGGTCGCGGCCGCGGTCGAGGGCTTCTTCAGTCAGTTCGGCCGCATAGCCTCCGCCGCCTTCGGTGTTGATGCCGCCCAGGTCGACGTCGAGAAACTTTGCGCCGAGCGAGCGAACCTGCTCGCCCGCGGCAGCGCGCACGTCGTAGGCCTCAACAACGGCGCCCAGGCGGCGCGCGGTGGCAATGGCCTGCAGTCCGGCCACGCCCGCGCCGATCACGAAGACACGCGCCGGCGGAATGGTTCCGGCGGCCGTCATCAGCATGGGGAAACAGGCGCGGCAGGCAGTCGGCGGCATTGATCACGGCCTTGTAGCCGGCGACGGTGGCCATCGACGAAAGCGCGTCCATCGATTGCGCGCGGCTGATGCGCGGCACCAGCTCCATGCTGAAGAGGGTGACGTGCCGCGCGATCGCGGTGGCCAGCGCGGCTGGCGCGTCGAGCGGGCTGAGAAAGCCGATCACGACGGCGCCGGATTTGAGCCGGGCCTGGTCCGCGGCGCTGGGCGCGTTCACCACGGGCAGCAGGTCGGCGCTCGCCGAGAATTGGCGCGGTCGCCGGTGACCGTCGCGCCCGCCGTCGGCGTAGGCCTCGTCCGACGCACCCGGCCGCACGCCTGCGCCGGCTTCGACCGCGACGTGATGCCCTGGGCCAGCAGTGATTTCAGGCTCTCCGGCAGCAGAGCGACACGCGTCTCGCCGGGAGCCGATTCCTTGAGAATGCCTAGAAGCAATTTGCCTCCGCAGCAGATGGGTGGGGTTGGAACGAATACAACGGTACGCGGAACGAGCGTGCCACGTCATCCTCAAAAATTTTTGAACCCGAGAGGAGGGAGAATCGTGTGATGTTGGTCACTGGGCGGCGAATATTCGTCAAAGGGAAGAGTAGGCCACCAACCATCCCCAACCGTCATCTAGGCGCGTGCTGGCAAGCCTTATTGACTTCGCTCATTGGTGGGCGCACAATGCGTGCTGACTCGGGGAGACCAAGGCCGCCTCTCGATCACCTCTAGTTAGTCAGCGACCGACCTCCCCCTCCTCCCCATCCTTGATTGGCCACGTTAAGCCAAGATGTCAGTTAGTGGGCACTTTCACGCCCATGAATCAGTGGAAACAAGCACTGAGCAAATTTCTAACACGCCAAAAAATTGTCTGAACAGAAACAGATTATTGAGGTCCAAACTTTTGGCGGGGAACGATTACATTCGCACTCGCGGTCTTGGTCCCGCGCGCAGAAAGCGAAAGGAGAAATCGCATGACATCCCTGAAATCAGTTGGTCGAATGAGCCGTACCGGCGGTCTGGTATTCGTACTATTAAGCGCTGGGGCGGGGAACACCGCAGCTTCCGCCCAGACCTTGACAACGCTCGAGCAGCTTCAACGAAGGCAATGGGGCTGGTCCAGCGTTTGGGAGCCTGATCCTCGACGCCAGGGGTAACCTCTTCGGCACAACCCAATACGGGAGGGGCGTCCTGGAGTCTGGCACGGTGTTCGAGATCGCCAAGACCTCTCGCGGCTATGCAAGCACACCAACCACCCTGGTCACCTTCAACAATACCAACGGCGCGTATCCGGAAGCCGGCCTGATCGCCGACGCCAAAGGCGACCTCTTCGGCACAACCGAGGCGGGCGGAGCGTACGGAGATGGCACGGTGTTCGAGATTGCCAATCAATGTGTAGCCGCTGACGAGAACCAAGCAAACCACAGGCCACCGGAAGGAGACCAAGGAGGCCACAAAAAAGATTGTCCTAAGAGGCATTTCTCGAGAAGAGGTATGCAAGCACACCAACCACCCTCGTCAGCTTCGACAATACGAACGGCGCGTCTCCGGCAGCCAGCCTGATCGCCGACGCCAAAGGCGACCTCTTCGGCACAACCGAGGCGGGCGAGAGGCGTACGGAGTGGCACGGTGTTCGAGATTGCCAAGACCTCGAGGAGGTATGCAAGCACACCAACCACCCTCGTCAGCTTCGACGATACCAATGGCGCGCTTCCGGTAGCCAGCTTGATCGCCGACGCCAACGGCGACCTCTTCGGCACAACTGAGAAGGGCGGGGATTACGGAGCTGGCACCGTGTTCGAGATCGCCAAGACCTCGAGCGGGTATGCAAGCACACCAACTACACTGGTCAGCTTCGACTTTACCAACGGCGCGTTTCCGGTAGCCAGCCTGATCGCGGACGCCGACGGCGACCTCTTCGGCACAGCCGGGGCGGCCGGGGCGGACGGAGATGGCACCGTGTTCGAAATCGTCAAAACCTCGAGCGGGTATGCAAGCACACCAACCAGCCCTGGTCAGCTTCAGCATCTTTATCAGCGGCGCCAGTTCCGATTGGCTGGCCTGATTGCCGACGCCAACGGAAATCTCTTCGGCACATCTTTGGAGGGCGGGGATTCCGGCGTTGGCGATGTGTTTGAGATCGCCAAGACCTCGAGCGGCTATGCAAGCACACCAAACACCCTGATTATCTTCGACTACTAACAACGGCGCTGATTCCTTTAGCCAGCCTGATTGCCGACGCCAACGGGGACCTCTTCGGCACAACCCAATACGGGAGGGACGGCCGGAGATAGGCACGGTGTTCGAGATAACCGGCAGCGGTTTCGTGCCCCGAGAAATAAACAGTTCGCGGGGACGCCGGGGAGCGCGGACTGCACCGGCAAAAGTATTTCCACGTTGGCGCGACGCTACGGGGGCATCGCCCGCGCCGCCTCGGCCTTGGGATACGCCAGTGTGACTGCTCTGCAAAGCGCAGTCGCTAACTACTGTGGCGACTAAATACTCCCGCACTCCTCCGGGTGTGGATGATGTTGATTCATACCATGCGCGATTGTGAGGCGTCAGACGGCAGGCCGTGGCCCTCCCTTTGAATCTCGCAAAAATGGGGTGCCTCATCTGCCAGCCTGGCGACTTCAGTTTGGACTGCACCCCGAAAGTGAGACAGATTGCATCTTGACAGTTTGCAGGGAAGGGAGGGACTGCAAATGGGTCAAAAATATCGGAAGTACAGCAAGGAGTTCCGGGAGTCGGCGCTGCGGTCGCTTGGCGCTGGCGGCGAACGTGGCGCAGTTATGCCGGGAACTGGGCATCTCGCGCCAGCTTGCGCACCATTGGCGAGACTCGGACAGCGGGCGGAGCAGAAGCAGTCGACAGGGTCCGAAGAGCGCCTTCGGCAGGAAAATGCACAGCTGAAGAAGGCGCTGGCGAAGAGGACGCTGGAAGTGGATTTTTTGAAGGCTGCCTGCGCAAAGGTCGAGGCTCTGCGCCAGGCCAATACCGGCTCTGGCGAAATGGCATCTGGGAAGCAATCCGGGAACTGATGCCGACCGCAGGCAGCCTTGGTATCGAGCCGATGTGCCGGCTGGCCCAGGTCAGCCGCGCCGGATTCTACCGCTACCTCCAACCTCGCCATCCCGGCGAAGAGGACATGGAAGTGCGCAACGCCATCCAGCAGATCGTCCTGGAGCATCACCGCCGTTATGGCTATCGGCGCGTCGCAGCCGAACTCCGCCGCCGCGGCATGGCCGTCAACCACAAGCGTGTCGCTGCGGCTGATGCGCGAAGATAACCTGCTCGGCATCGAGCCCAAAGCGTTCGTCGCCACCACCGACTCGGACCACGATCTGGAAGTCTATCTGAACCTGGCCAGGCGCATGAAGCTGACCGCCATCAACCAGTTATGGGTCGCCGACATCACCTACATCCGGCTGCGCCGAGTTCGTCTACCTGGCCGTGGTGCTGGATGTGTTCTCGCGCAAAGTGGTCGGCTGGGCGCTGGACCGCACCCTGACCACGCGCCTGCCGCTGCTGGCTCTGGAGCGCGCCATCGCCCTGCGCCAGCCCGCGCCCGGCCTGGTGCACCACTCCGATCGCGGCGTGCAGTATGCCTCCCAGCAGTACACGCGCTTGCTCCACATCCACGGCATCCTGCCCAGCATGAGCCGCCCCGCCAACCCTTACGACAACGCCTTCTGCGAGAGCTTCATCAAGACCCTCAAGCGCGAGCAGATCTACGCCCACAAATATCACTACATCGACGAGCTGAGCGCCCACCTCGAAGAGTTCATCGACCACTACTACAATCGGCTTCGGCTGCACTCGGCCCTGGGATACAAAACCCCGGAGGAGTTCGAAGCCGCCTGCGCGACCCAGACGGTCGCCGCACAGCCGACCGTGAGTTTTCCAAGGCATGGGGAAATCTATCGATCCTGGACACGCGCAGAGGCCGCACAAAGCAAACGGGGAGCCGGTTCAACCCAGCTCCCCGACTCATCCGATCGATGAGTCTCCAGTTGGCTATTCCTTGACAGGTTGGTCTCCACCAGAGCCTGTCTCCGCTTCACCAACCGAAACCACTCTGCCCCAGAGCCAACAAAATGAACAGCAACTTTACAGCAAACCGCGAACTGTCAAATCACGAACTGTCTCACCCGCAGGGGTTCACCCCAAAAGCCGTCAATCCTTTCGTCTCCACATTTCTCCTAACCTGTTCATTCTTCACGCCAAAAACATCCTCCTGTTTTGCAGGTAATTTTCAGGTAAACGCGCACAATCGAATGTGAATGGACCCACGTGGTCCAGCATCGCATTGGGCCCGCGCACTACGCGGGCTCCCAGGAGATATACACATGAGCAGCGAAGAAGAAAAAGCCCCAAATCTATATCAGCACGTCGCCCCAGCGCAGAACCCTGCTGTGGCGCTTTGCTACGAGTCATACGAGCAAGCGCTCGATGAAGCCGAGGAAAAGAAAATGTATACCGCTCGAGCCCACATGCTTGCCAAGGATATCTACCGCAAGGCGTTGCCGCCTCTCGCCGGCCGGGAAAATATCCGCGATTTCATCGCCTGCGTAGCCCACGCCATGCTCCTGAAAATCATTGAACCCGAAGAGGCCACGCGCCTCTTCTACGCCGCCCAGGTAGCTCAGTCCGGCGCGAAACACGACCAGCCAAAAACGAAACTCCCGTGACAGGCCCCACCCCTCCCCCTGTTTTGCTCCATCTCTTCGCCTGGTGAGGCACAACGTCAATCGATTCAGTAAATTGTCGCAAGCCAATTCCACGGATTCATGCACCAAAGCTCGTGCAAATGGGCTTTCTGATCGCGCCCTGCTGCCTTTTCGGCAGCGGGGCTGTTCTGGTGAAAGCGGCTCTAACCATAGAGAATTCAACTGTAGAAATTATTAAGAATGCTATACTTCGGCTCCAAATTGAGGGGCTCAATATGGCACGTCGTACGTTCCTCCGTCAGATGTTCGCGCTTCCCTTCGTTGGCATTGCTTCGAGTTGGGGGCAAAGCAGTGGTCACAAGCAGTTAAACATCATGATGAAAAGTGCCTGGGGATCGGATGATCCTACGAAGGCTGCTTTTCCCTTTCTCCATGGCCTCGCGCTTTCAGAAGCAGGACACACGGTTCAGATATTCCTGCTCGGCGAAGGCGTGTCGCTCATGCGGCAATCGGTCGCTACAGCCGTGGTTCCCGTTGGCTGGCCGCCGCTCGGCGAGACGCTGAGAAAAGTGGCTGACCGAAAGGTGCAGATTTTCGCCTGCGGAGCCTGCTGTCGAGCGCGAAGCGTGGCGCAGTCCGATCTCGATCAGTGGGGAGCTAAATTCGGCAATCCCACGATCTTTGTTTCATTGGTGGAATGGGCGGACCGTGTGATCACGGAGTAAGTTGATGTTGCGGGCAGATTTCTGAGACCTGCCCGCAATATGGCGAAGTTGCTATTTCGGAAGCGGTGCCGTGCCGGTGATGGTGAAGCCGGCCTCCGATTTGGCTTGCGTCTCCTCCGGTTGTGCGCCACCAAGCGTCAACGTGTATTTGCCGGCGAGGATGGAGCGGTTGCCCTGATCGTCGACGCTCGAGAGTGAGCGCGGGTCGATCTTTAGCGTCACTTCCTTGCTGGCTCCGGGGCCGATGGTCACGCGCTCGAAGCCGACAAGCGAATGGATCGGGCCACCTTCCTGCGGCGTTTTGAGGTAGGCTTCGACAACTTCGTCGCCGCTCATCGCGCCGGTGTTGGTGACAATAACTCTCGCCGTCATGGGATCGCCAGCTTTGAGCGATGCGGCCGAAAGCTTCACCGGGCCGTAGGTGAATTTCGAGTAGCTGAGACCGTAGCCAAATCCCCAGAGCGGCTTGCCCTGGAAGTAACGGTAGGTCCGGCCCTTCAGCGTGTAGTCGGTAAAGGCGGGCAGGCCATCGAGCGAAGCGTAGAAGGTCACCGGCAGTCGCCCCGCGGGGTTGTTGAGTCCGGCAAGCGTGCGGGCGATCGCGTCGCCGCCCTCGACGCCGGGATACCATGCTTCGAGAACTGCGCCGGCGTGTTCATTGGCCCAGTTCAGTGCGACGGCGCTGCCGCTTTGCAGCACGACGATCAGCGGCTTGCCAGTGGCGGCGACTGCTTCGAGCAGTTTTTGCTGTGGCCCAGGCAGGTCGATGCTGGTGCGGTCACCGCCGTGAAGCCGGGAATCTTGATCGGCATCTCCTCGCCTTCAAGTTGCGGCGAGAGACCGACAAAGGCCACGACGACGTCGGCCTCTTTGGAGCGGGCGACCGCCTCATCGAGTTGAGCCTGTGCCGGTGCTTGCCATTTGAGGGTGACGCCGCCGCCGGACTGGTCGGCAGAGTGCGAGTATTCGAGCTTGAAATCGTGTTCCTTCGTGTCGGTGAAGTCGACGGCGATGGTAGGGGTTTGAACAAAGGTTTCCACCGGCGGCGCGGTTGGCGAGGCGCCGGGCGAGGATTTGAAACTGCCCATCACTGACATATCATGCCCGGTGCGGATATTACCTTCGCCGAGCACCTTGCCGTCGAGCGTGAGTCGATAGCTTTCTGCGGGCGAATACGGAAAGCTGTCGCCAACCTCAATTGTGAAGATGTAATGCCCGGGCGCAGGCGCGGCGATGGTCCCGCTCCAGCGCACTGAGTAGTTGTGCGTGTCGACTTCAGGGCGTGGTTTGGCGTTCTCCCAGTCGGCCTGGACAAGAGGCTGGGTCTCGGTGGCGACAGGGCGGCCCGTCCAGTCGGGCGTCGCGAAGAACTCCGTCTTCAGACCCTTGTTCAGTCCGAAGGCGGTGCGCGGCACGGGAACGCCGACACCTTCAGCAAGTGTCGAGCCCTGCGCGTAAAGGATCGGCGTGCTCTTGAACTGACTCCGCATACCATCGAGCGGAGTGACCGGATGGAGAGGCGTACCGACGTAATTGCCAAGGATGGAGGGAAGAGATTCGGCAGAGGGACCGATGACGGCGATCTTACCCGGCGCTTTGAGAGGCAATGCGCCGTTGTTCTTGAGCAGGACGATGCTCTCTTCGGCAGCCTTGAGCGAAGTCTGGCGATTGGCGTGCGGATGCCACGGAGGAGAATGGAATGCGATCCAGCGTGGAGCCCGGAGTATCGAACATGCCGAGTTGCATGCGTGCGGTGTAGAGGCGTTCGGCAGCCTGTGTTACCAGATCTTCCGAAACAAGTCCCTTGCGAACTGCGTCGGCCAGCGTGTTGAAACCGGGAGTCCACATGCTGCAGGAAAGATCGGTACCGGCCTGCAGTGCAAGCACGGCGGAGTGCTCGATGTCGGGCGTCTTTTTGTGGCCATGGTTTATGTCGACGATGGCGCCGCAGTCGGAGACGACAAAGCCTCTGAAGCCCCATGCATCGCGAAGATGGTCTTTGAGAAGCATCTTGCTGGTGCAGGCCGGCCAATCGTCGATGGAGTTGTAGGCACACATGACGGATTGCACATGCCCCTCGGTGACAGTGGCGCGGAAGGCGGGCAGGTAAGTTTCCTCGAGGTCGCGAAGGCTTGGATCGACGTTGAAGCCGTGGCGCAACTGCTCGGGGCCGCTATGCACTGCGAAGTGCTTGCTGGTGGCAACGGCGCGCAGATGCTGGAGATCGTTGCCCTGTACTCCGTTGACGAAGGCGATGCCCATACGCCCGGTGAGGAACGGATCTTCGCCGTAAGTTTCCTGGCCGCGACCCCAGCGTGGATCGCGAAAGATATTGATGTTGGGCGACCAGAATGTGAGTCCGTAGAAGATGCGGTGGTTGCCTTCGCGCTGGGCCTGGTTGTATTTGGCGCGGGATTCAGAGGAAATCACGTTGCCCATGCTGTGCACTATTCTTGGATCCCAGGTGGCGGCCATGCCAATGGCTTGCGGGAAGACGGTACTGTATCCGGCCCGCGCGACTCCGTGCAGCGCTTCATTCCATGTCTGATAGTCGGGAATGCCCAGCCTGGGAATGGCGGTCGCCCAGTCTTCAAGCTGCGACGCCTTTTCATCGAGGGTCATACGGCCGACCAGATCGTGGGCGCGGTCCTGCGGCGAGAGGTTCGTGTTGCGGTAAGCGGGATCCTGCGCGGATGAGCTTGTGGCAAATACGACAAGGGCCAAAGACGAAACGAGAAGCCAGCGGCAAGGTGGCAAGGGGCTTTCCTCCAATGGATGCACGAGGGGTTTCTGCGTCGAACAGACGGTTTTCTCTCCTGGCAGACAAGACTATGGCAGACGGCAACAAAGTGCACAGGTGTAGTCAGGTTTTCAGCCTCAGTAGCGAATGTTCAGCCGGAGAGAAATGTACAAGGTCTGGGCATCGATTGGCTAGGTGTATCGGTTTACTTGAGGATTTTAGTAGAGGCTCCAATGACTACAGGTCATGCGCGCTCTTCTTTTCGACGGAGTCTCCATCTTCTCGAGAATTTTCTCCAATCTGGCGAATTCCGGATGTCCATGAAGCGACTCGAGGCGAGGATCCGCGAGCATTTGAAAGAACCACGGACATCGTGACTCGGCGGCGGCTTTGAGCTCCGCAATGGCGCCATCCCGGTCTCCTAACGATGCGAATATTGCTGCGGTGAAGGACCTCAAAACGAAACGTTCGCGACTGAGCCAAAGCATCCGTTCCAGGATGTTACGTGCTTCGTCTACGCGACCGCCCTGTGCCAGGGCATAACCGTATACAGCCGTGGCGGGATCGAGATACGGCGACCGCCTTACCAGATTCTCAGAGACAGCGATAGCACGATCTGTCTGTCCGTTGAATGCGAGGATGATGGCGCCATAAAAATTCGAGCTTTCGTGCTCGGGGAAAATATCGAGTGCGTGCTCTGCTTGCGCAATGCTTTTAGCCGCTTCGCCCGACAAGTGATAGGCCCATGCGAGGCGAGCGTTCAGCCAGGGAGAGTACGGATCGGTGTGCAATGCATCATTGAGCAGTTCAACGGCTTCAAGAAAGCGGCGGCGGCTGAGAGCAAATACCGAGCGGAGCCGGGTGATCGAGGTTTCGTGAGGGAGATGGCTACTGGTTGCGAAAGCGCGCAAAGCTCCTGGCAGATCGTGATCGACGTGAAAGCGGATCCATCCCAGCGGTGGGAGGATTGCCTCCGCGCCTTCGACGGAGGGTGTAATGGCTTCTGCAGCGTGCCGCACCTGCTCTGCTGCCTGTTGCGGAGAGACGAAGCCGCAGAACATTTGGGTGACACCCGCATTTGCAAGATCGATTTGCGCCGAATAAAGCGACGGATCCAGTTCGATTGCTCGCGTCAGATGCTGAATGCCGTCCTGCATGCGATGCCGCTGCAGCGTCTGCCAATCATGGTGTCCCCGCAGGAACAACTCATATGCCTCGCGGTCGGCGGGATGCTCCGTCTTGATCGTTGCAGCACCGCTTCGTCGGGATAGAAACGAATCGTAGGTGCTCAGACGAAAAAACAGACGGTTGGCCAGCTCCGATTCCAGTCCCGCAGCTCTCGTCTGGGAAACGAGCATGTCTTCGACCCAGATTTGTGTTCCGTCTGCGACTCGAATCATTTCCGCGCGAAGGCGAAAGTGCGAAGGCATGGAGCGAAGTGTGCCGGCGAGGACCAGGTCCGCATGCAGTGCCTCACCCACTTGATGTGCAGTCATTCCGCGGCCGGCAAGAGAAAATGAAGAATCTCTCGCGAGCACCTGTACTGGCGCAAGCTGATCTGTCGTGAGCAGGGATATGGTTTCTTCGGCGATGGATGAACCCAGATAGACCGGAACATTCATCTCCACCGAAAACGGCATGATGACCAGGCGTGGCCGTCGCCCTTGCATTTCCGGTTCGCTCTTGCGCACCTCAACGGAAAGCCGGTAACCGCGCTTGTAGATGGTCTGGATGTAATCGTCGGGTGTGAGCAACTCGCGGAGCGACGACATGCATTTCGGAACGCTGTCGTCGGTAACGTGTACATCACCCCACAAAGCCAGCTTTAGTTGCTGGTGCGTCACGATTTGACCGGCGTGTGCCAGCAGAACATACAGGGCCGCCAACTCCTTGGGTGGGAGATGGATGACCTCACTGCCTCGGGTCAGTGTACCGTCGGATTCAAGGAGTAGATTTCCAAACCTGAGTGCGCGACCAGGTAAATCGGGAGAACCAGATGCCGAACGGAACTGAACCATCATCTTCCTCAGAGTTTCGGGCAATCTGCCTTTGAGGTTCGGTGAACGTCAACGGCAGGCAACCTCCTTTGGCGATATCGGTCAGTCTGTCGAAACCTTGGGGAAGGTTAAGATCAAAAGTTCCTCCATTTCCGTTCATAGCGACGGCTGCTTCGAATCACGGACCAATTATGTATCTAAACTGCAACATTGACCTGTGACGAGCAAAGCGTTTTCGCCCACGATTTAGTAACTCCGCGCGTGGTTACCGCAATAGTTTCGTAATGAGAAAAATACCAACACGTTCCTTTAGTGATGCGAACAGATTTCGCAAAGCTGAGTGATTCCCAAATTGAAAATCGACAACTAGTACTTCGATTTGACTACGTACGTCACTCCCATAGTGAACTGGAAGGAGTTCCGTTTGGTCGGCGGCAGCGTTGCGGGCGGGTTATTCAGATAACTATCGAGGGTTCCCAGCGACAAGCTGAAGTTCTTGTATGCAGGAAACGCGAGGGTATTGGCTTGATTGGCGGAGTAGGCATGAGGATCGTTGTATGCCGGAATGTAGGCAACGCTCTGCGTGTAGGTCAACAGCTTGTTATGAAACACATAGTCTGCGGAGAATGTTGATCCGATCAGATTCTTGTTGGCTGCCGAATCTGAGATGAATGCCTGCCTTGCGTACTGAATCGTGGCCTTGACATCCGCTTCCTGGCGTGGCGTTTTCAGTACGGTGTAGCCAACCCCGCCGCCGTAGATCTGCTGCAGATCCAGATTCTGAGCGTAGTTGTGATCGAAGGCGGTCTGCACAAGAGCGAAGAAACGCGGTGAGAAATATTCATCGCGTTCAGCTTCGGCATGGTAAAGAGCGGACTTCGTGACGACCGCAGGGACGACGATGGTGGTTGCCGGGATCGTATAGGCGGGCTCAGTGATTTTTCCGAAGGAGCCGATGAAATCCACCGACGTGCGGTTGCGCGGACTGAGCCAGGTTACAGTAGGCACGACGCGTACAAGGCCGATTGCGCCAGAGAAGGCGTATTGGTTCTGCGTTGCGGCGACGACGGAGGCGCCTGCAGTTGCGGCGCCATTCCAGCCGGTGAAGAAACCGGGATGATGATAGAGCTGCTTATCCAGCGCGGCCTTGTCCATGATGTACTGCGCATCGACGACCGGGATCGGCGCGGGCGCCGGGGCGTTTCCGGTGTGCAGCGTCAGCGACTGATTCGTCATCTCGATTGTGCCGGTGGGGATGGAAGCAGCATTCTTCTTCCCGAATATCTTCACGTTTTTGTTGAGGACTGCGAAGCTGCGGCTGGTGTGCAGTTCCTTGATCTTGTCCCAGTCCAGCGATATGTCACCAAGGGGATCGGAATGGAATGTCACTTTTCCACCCACCTCACTGACGAGCTTGCCGCGCAGCGTATCCCCATTGATGAGGACGAGAACATCGGGTGCCGCGGCAGCCGCCTGCGCGAGAAGGTGCCGAGGATAGGCGAGCAGGCTGAGCAGCATAGCGATTGCTGCACAGGAGTGAATCGATGGGCGGGGCAAACGGGAGGTCGTGCTGCGACGAAGAAAAAGAGGAAGCAGGGTCATGGGGAGTGATCCTCTTGAGGGAATTTAAAACCTTTGATTGCCTCACGTCGAACGCTACACAGGTACCACTCATGCTAAAACGTTGGCGGTCAATGCGCCACCGCAGAGTTTTCAGAAATCCTTCAAGAGATGGAAGACGGTTTCGCAGAAGAATTCGAGGCGAGGTGATTGTAATGGGGAATGGAGCGTGTTATACACGCTGGTCACTCGAGCCCTACGGCATCGGCCTGAAGCTTCGCAACCTGCGCACGCAAAAGCATCTGACGCTCTCGCGGTTGGCGACGGAGGCTGGCTTGTCGACTGCACTGCTGTCAAAGCTTGAAACCGACCGGATGATTCCGACGCTGCCGACGCTTGCCAATATTTGCCGGGTTTACGGAGTTGGTTTGAGTTATTTTTTTGCAGACACAGCCAAGCACAGCCTGGCAATTACGCGAAAGGCGCACCTGACCGCGAACGGAAGAAGCCAGGAATCGATCAGGCAGATTCCGCTCCATGCGCTTACCGCCAACGCGCAGCTTGTGGCGCGCGTGATTGAGTATCCGTCAGGAACCACCGGCGTTGTGTCGGAGGTCGGGAAGACTGTATGCGGCGTTGTCTATGTTATCGAGGGAAAACTGCAATTGGATTCTGGCGGAATGCACGAAGTGCTCGAAACGGGAGACTGCGCATATATTGACAGCGACATGGCAATTGCATGGAGCGCGGGGGGAACGGACCGGTGTCGCGCGCTGGTTGTCACGCCGGGAAACTCGCACGAGGGATGAACTTCTTAAAAAGCAGATGACCGATTTCGCCTGGCATGGGCTTCAGGGTTTCCTGGTCCGGGTTCGTGTCTGTAGGATGTTGTGGGCATTCAAGGACAGCATCCGAGGACAGCAAGAATTATGCGACCCAACCTGAACCTGATGAAGGCGACTCTGACAGGAGCGCTGGGCGGTCTGCTTTTCGGTTTCGACACGGTGGTCATCTCCGGGATCATCGATGCTGTCGTGAAGCTCTACGGGTTGAGCGACTACGGCAAGGGCTGGACGGTCGCCATTGCGCTGATCGGAACTGTAGTGGGCTCGTTCAGTGCCGGAGTTGTGGGCCACAAACTTGGTTCGCGCGAGACGCTGCGGTTGACGGCGGTGCTCTATGTGCTGTCGGCGATCGGAAGCGCGCTGGCATGGAACTGGCCGTCGCTGATGGTCTTTCGGTTTATTGGGGCCTGGGCATCGGGGCTTCGTCGGTGCTGGGGCCGGTATATATCGCCGAGCTAGCGCCGGCCAAGTGGCGCGGCCGGCTGGTGGGCGCGTTTCAGTTCAACGTGGTCTTCGGCATCCTGGTTGCCTATACGTCGAACTACCTGATTCGCCTTCTGCACCTGGGCGCAAATGAGTGGCGCTGGCAGGTGGGCGTAGCGGCCATTCCCGCACTGGGATTTCTGGTGCTGCTCTTCGGGATTCCGCGCAGTCCCGCGCTGGTCGGCTTCGCGCGATCGGATCGACGAAGCGCTTGCCGTGCTTAAGATGATGGGAGAGCCGGATCCAGAGGCAGAACTGGCAGACATTCGCAAGGCGCTTGCTGAGGAGCATGCTTCGGCTCACGAGCCGGTTTTCAGATGGAAGTATCGCTATCCGCTTTTTCTTGCGATCACGATTGGAGCATTTAATCAGCTGGCGGGGATCAACGCGATTCTCTATTACCTGAACGACATCTTTCAGGCGGCGGGATTCAGCCAGTTGTCGGGCGATCAGCAGGCGATTGCGATCGGGTTCACCAACCTGATCTTCACCATGATCGGGATGAGCCTGATCGACCGGGCGGGACGCAAGACCCTGCTTCTGATCGGCGCAGCAGGTACGGCGAGCTGTCTGGCAGGGGTGGCGTGGATCTATCGCAGCAACGCGCACCAGGGAATGCTGGTGTGGCTGCTGATTGGGTATATCGCCTTCTTTGCAATGTCGCAGGGGGCCGTGATCTGGGTGTATATCGGCGAGGTATTTCCCAATGCAGTCCGCTCCAAGGGGCAGGGCGTTGGCAATGCCAGCCACTGGACGATGAACACCATCATCGCGCTGAGCTTCCCGTGGGTGGCTTCGCACCTCGGGCAGAGTGTACCGTTTGTTTTCTTTTCGGTGATGACGGTGGTGCAGTTCCTGACTGTGCTGTTTGCCTATCCGGAGACGAAGGGGCAGACGCTGGAGGCGCTGCAGAGGAAACTGGTTGCGGCAGACTGAAACCCGCTCATCGCGATAAAACCAAGTCATGGAACTTGACACTGAAGCCGCGATGAACGGGGCACACTTTCTCGGAGAGACGGTTCGGAGTCGATGGGCGGGCCATCCGCTGAGGATGGAAACGTTTCGGGCAACGGATATGCCGTGTCTCCTTTTAAACTGCCATTTTTGGGGTAAGTTCCTGATATCAGGCGGGTTAGGCCTGGATTGGGTGGTGTAATCATCTGAAAACAAAAGAGTTAAATCTCAAAGTCCTCGTAAATAAGGACTTAGCGTTTCATTTTTACGGTTTGCATCGTTTTCGGGGCAGAATCGTCCCAAATTGTGGCCCACGGTCCTCAGCAAACGGGCGGTCCGATGTAATCGCCCACCGGGTCCGCCCGAGTCGTCGTCACTTTGTCCTGCTAAAGACAAGTGTAGGGAATTCGAAGAAATAACCGGCAAAGTATATGGAGAGTTAGATCTCCCGCAATGGAATCAGAGAAGATGGCGGGATTTTGCGAAGAGGACGGGGGTTAGACAAAACGCGACGCCGAGGACGTAGCGGACGCCGGGGCCTTTGCCTCGTGATCCATGTCACCAGCATTGAAGAGCTGTTTCGGACCTATATGTGTAATGGTGGGCACTCGAATGCGCGGTTGTTTTCATGCTGCGCTCGTAGTCCCCCGCGAGGTCTGTATGGAGCAATTTGCGAATCCGATTTCGGAGCAGGTGAGGGAAGTGGTCGAGGCCGTGATGGAGGCTCTCCGCGTGCCCAGATCTGACGAGCTTTCTCCTTCAGCGGCCTCGAGTTCGTTTGAGGCGGAAGCTCTGCGTGCGGAGATTATTCGCGCAGGCCGCAAGCTGTGGGAACGTCAGTATGTGGACGGCAACGGCGGGAACATCAGTTGCCGGCTCGGCGCGAAATACGTGCTGTGCACGCCGACCATGATGAGCAAGCGCGATATGGAGCCTGCGGATATCTGCCTGTCCGATCTGGACGGCAACATTCTGGCCGGGGATCGGCTGCGCACCAGCGAATTGCTGCTGCATCTGGAAATCTACCGGGCCAATCCGCGGGCGCAGGCCGTTGTGCATTGCCATCCGCCGTATGCGACGGCGTTTTCGATGACGGGAACCGCGCCTCCGGTCGGGTTGATCTCGGAGTACGAGATTTTTATCGGGCCGGCGGCGGTGGCGCCCTATGAAACTCCGGGGACGCAGGCTTTTGCCGAGACTGTTCTGCCCTTTGTGCAGGATCACAACACGATTCTGCTGGCGAATCACGGCGTGGTTTGCTGGAGCGACACGGTGACCCATGCCGAGTGGCTGTCGAGATCCTCGACTCCTACTGCAAGACCTATCTGATCGCGAAGCAGATTGGAAAGCCGCTGACTTTTATTCCTGACGACAAGATCCAGGAGATTCTGGCGATGAAGCGGCGGCTCGGATTTCCGGATGCGCGCATGGAGCCGCTGCCTGCAGCCAGATGCTGAGAGTGCACGTGTCAACCCTGAACTGGAGAAGCTGGTTCGGCAGGTGGTATCGCGGCTGGAAGAGCGATAGCTGCTGGACACATTGAACTCCGTTGTCCCAATGCAAAACGATGCAGCTACTTAGCCTTCCCTACAGGGTGAATCGGCTGCCGGTCCAATCGAATTCTGCTGAGGGAAACGCTTTTTACTGTTTACCGATGAGTAATTGACGGTTGGCCCACGATATGTCCTGAGTTGGCTTTTCGGGAGGCCATGCTGCTTTTTCGGGTTGGTCGATTTTTATGCACTTGTGACCAATTTTGAACAGCGCGGGAAATGGTAGTCGTCCTACGGTCCATGAATGCACTTCCCCAGACACTTCAGAATGAGCCCAAGACACCATGGACGACCGCATCCATGAATCATCGGAGAATCAACCGCAGAGTGTTCCTCGGGCGAACCTCTTCTTCCTTCTCCAAACGCTGGCCATACGTGCGCAGCCGCGAACCAATGAACGCAAGTCGTGTGTGGAGTCATTCATCACGGACGAGCAGATTCAGGCGTACGTTGGTCGGAACGGGACTGTGTAACGAGAGCTTCCCTGCTTCTGCCATCCCCAGGGTACTTGTTTGTTTTAAAAAAGATCCCTCTCCCCCAGAATGTCGAGTCTCGCGATGAAATTCATGCACAGAACGAAGTCGGATGGAACCATCCATTCACTCTGTCCGCGCTGCTACGCCGCTATCGGCAATGCTCGACGGGAATCGGACCTGGTTCGGGCGGAGGCTGACCATATCTGTGATCACGTGCTCTTGGCCTTCTTCGAGCGCCTCCGCAGCAGCGGTGCGAAGCGGCCTGCCGGGCATTCACACGAGGTCGACCCGATCGAGCGCGTCGGCTAGGCGCGGCAGCGGGCAGCAGATTGTATTCGACCGCTCTAAAGTCCGTTCCGGTCGAGTGACCGCCTACACGGAAGTTGATATGTAGTGACCGGTCAAGTTGCGCTGGTCGTTTTTTTTGAACGAGGACAGGGTCAGCAGCAGCCGTGGCAGGTAATGGCGACGATTGATCAAGCTGATATTCGCGGGTCGAAATATGACGACGTCCCTTGCGAATCGTGATTCCTCGCTCCAGCAACAATCCACGAATCTGGTTGATCACCGCCGTACGACCCGATACCCACCGTTCGCGCACCCGGTGAAGGGACTGCAGATCCAGTTGGTCGTCTGTCTTGATGGGTACGAAGCGCATCCTCGCACGACCGACCGCTTCTGCAATCGCCTCCGCATCGATGTAGTCGTTCTTGTTGGTCTTCACGTAGGGCTTCACATACTTGGCCGGCATCAGCCTTGCATCATGTCCCTGTTCGCGCAGGGCTCGAGCCAGAAAATGCGCTCCTCCGCAGGCTTCCATGCCGATCAATGTCACTCGCAGGTTCGCGGTGAAACGCAGCAGCTGATCGCGTGAGCACTTCTTGCGCACCACGACTTCGCCGCGCACGTTAAGGCCAACCAGGTGAAAACTGTCTTGCCAAGATCAATGCCGATCGTGTGCATCTCCATGGGACGCCTCCTGTTCCCCCTTATACCTTCGTGGAGGTTAAGGCGGCGGACCATGCCAGTAGTAATCCGGATTTCTGCCAGTTTTTTGCTTTACTTCCATGTTGGCGACGAAGGATGCAGAATCGAGTTCTAGCGGATAGAGTTTAGTCATGCCACGGTACAAAGTCCTGAAGGGTGTCGCTCACAACATTGGGCATTCGTTCGCTAGCTCAATGAACTACGCGACCGATGACTACACCATGGGCCACATACTGAGGCTTGCTCGTGAGTCCGGCAAGGATACTCTCATTATCGATTTCACGACCGGCGTCGGCACGCCATCCGAACTGCTCCAAGAGCCAATATCTGAGGTTCCGCCTCGATATTCAGATTGGTTCTGGAAACTTGTAGAGAGCAGCGGGTCAGACCGGTCGCTCGTGCAATCCGCTAACCTCATCGTCAAATACGATCTGGAGAGGACCAAACCAGCATCGAATGGCCTTTCCCTGAGTCCTTACGTCTGTGAAGTCTCTATCGTCGACACAAGAGGCAAGAACTATTCAGCGCACTTCCAAGATTGGTGGTATGTCGACAGAGTCCGCAAGTCCTCTCCGCGCCTTTGATGGAAACCAACAACTTGGTTCCGAGCGAACCATTCAGAGTGAGTGACCGCCGACTCTTCCCCAACCCATTCCGAGCTTCCGGGGCGGGGCGAAGATAAGTCAAAGTGACGAGTTGCCCACAACTCGGGAGTTGCCCACACCGAGGAGTCAATCTAGGGTGTCTAATATCTGCATGACCAAGCCAAACCGCTGGTTTGTGAAGATTTCAGTATTTCTACTTTCATCCTTCTTGGTTCTCGCATATGGCACACAGGGTAATGGTCAGAGCCATGCTATGCTGTTCGAACCTAGTCAGGCGCTCGACAATACGCCGCAAGCAGCACGTGACGCTGTGCGTGCTTTCTACACCTACATCACTCGATACCAACCGCTTGGGATTCCCCAAGGACGCGCAAAGAAGGCTCTCTGGCCATTGATGAGCGAACGACTGGTGCGGGAACTCGACAGTCTCCAAGCCTGCGACGACGACTATTACCGGCGCTCCGGCGATATTCTCCGGGCAAACGTCTACAAACCCGCGACCCCATGGCTGGAGGAAGGTCTGTTCTCCGGACCAAACGAAGCGGCAGGTTCAACGAAATTCTCGATACTCGGCAGCAAAGCCATCGGAAAAAATCGGGTGGATGTTCACCTCAGGTTTACTCAGAAACAGACCTACAGCTCCGATCTTGGCCTTCCATCTTCCTACGACCACACTGAAGGTGTTGTGACCGCGATTCTAGAGAACAAGCGGTGGGTCATCGATGACTTTGTCGCAATGTATGAGAACGACAAACTGCGTCGTTTGTCCGAAGGATATTCGGAGTGCAAGCGTGGTCAGCGGGTGGGAGAAAGACCTTACTGAAAGGCGGTTAGCTATGGTACTGGGCGGGTGACCGCCAACCCGTCAATTACTCATCGGTAAACACTCGCGCACGCTCCCGCGCGGAGGACTCTCGATGCGGTGGTGAATGGAGGCATCCACGCGGGAAGGCGAGGGAAAAAAGCGAAACCGTGCTATACTGTGTTTGCGCTCAGTGATTTGGACGTGAGCGGCGGTTTGCCCCTTCTTATTAAGGCAATTCAGCCTGGCACAGATTTCCCCCAAGCCCCTACAGCGTAACCACTAGTCTCCCAGCCGGAGCCATGTGCTTTGAGCAGTGTTGTGGAGTGTGGTGCCGGACGGCAATGAGCCGAACCGGCGTACAAGTAGCGTGTGGCAGCTCCGGGCCCAGAGCATTTCTTGAAAGTCTGCCGGTCAGTCCCAGGGACGTATTTCGGTTCTCCCTTACGCATATTGATAGAGCAGGCGCGCGCCTGAACAGGATTCGTGTGCGCGCATCCAGGTCCGGTTCCGATTGCAGGCCCCAGGGAAAGAGAGGCTCCCGGAGCCCAGGAAATGAATCTATTTTGACGACACAGTTTTCGCAGTTCACACTTTCGGCCGCCCTGATGGCGCGGCTCAACGCCAACAAATTTGTAACCCCCACGCCGGTACAGGCCGGCTGCATTCCTCCGGCTCTCGAAGGCCGCGATGTGCTGGCCACCGCGCAGACCGGAACCGGCAAGACGCTCAGCTTTCTCATCCCGATCGTGGAGATGCTGCAAAGGCGCAGGACGCGGAACGCCGCGCAGGCGCTGATCCTGCTGCCCACGCGCGAGCTGGCCATGCAGGTCGAGCAGGCTTTCAAGGCCGTCCGGACCAGCTCGCAGCAGACCGTGGCACTGGTGGTCGGCGGGATGCAGGAGCGCCCGCAGCTCGACGCTATTCGCCGCGGCGCGCGCCTGATTGTGGCCACGCCCGGGCGGCTCGAGGACTATCTCAAGCGCAAGCTGGTCCGGCTCGACCAGGTCAAGATCCTGGTGCTCGACGAAGTGGACCGCATGCTCGATATGGGCTTCCAGCCGGCCATCGCCGCATCGCGACGACGCTGCCCGCAGTCGCGGCAGACGCTCTGCTACTCCGCCACGCTGGAAGGCGCGGTGAAGGAAGTGGCGCGCAAGTATCTCAACAACCCGGTGCGCATCGAGATCGGTTCCGTGCTGAAGCCGGCCGAGAACGTCGAGCTGCGCACCTTTGAAGTGGCGCCGGACAAGAAGCAGGAGCTTCTCGAGCATCTGCTCGGACGCAGAGAAGGGCAGCTTCCTGGTCTTTGTGCGCACCAAGCACGGCGCCGATCGCGTGGCGCGCAGGCTCACCCGCTCCGGCTGGTCGGCGACGCAGATTCACGGCGACCGCTCGCAGTCGCAGCGCAATTCCGCTCTGCGCAGCTTCTCCGAGGGCCGTCACCGCGTGCTGGTGGCCACCGACGTTGCCGCTCGCGGCATCGACGTGGCCAACGTGGCGCACGTGATCAACTTCGACATGCCCAAGGTGGCGGAGGATTTTGTTCATCGCGTGGGCCGCACCGGCCGCGCTTCGGCGCAAGGGCGTTGCTTCAACCTTTGCCGGACCGGCCGAGCGCGGCGATCTGCGCAAGATCGAGCGCACGCTGTCGATCCAGATGAAGCGCTTCAGAGTGCGCTCGCTGGACGAAAGCGCGGCGTGAAAAGCAGCTTCTAGCTGTAGTTATAGCCTTCAGCTAGACCACCCGGAACCGAAACTGGTTCCGGGTGGTCTTGTTTGGAAGGCTTATCGAAACCGGGCTCGGAGTGTTGGATCATTCCGTATGATGTTCGGGCCTCAATGATACACCATATACATTTACGAAATTTACGAAAGTTCCACGCTTTGAGTGGGTTCCACGCCGCGACGGGACAAGCAAGTCCGTTGCTGGGTAGTGGGTCAAATCTGACCCACTACCCGTTGCTGCATTTCGTTGACTCTATTTGGTGATTCGGTTATCCTAGAGTCCTTGTGCGGTGTTGCGCCTGGGGTCTGTTGTAGGGCCCTCAGAGACGGTTTCAAGTCGATGAGGAGAAGAAGTTTAGCCCGGACCCGGCTGATTGAACCCCTTTATCGGATTCGACCGGAACAGGCACCTTCGGCTGGGTTGTGAGCTAAGTCCAGCAGAGTCAGGGCCCTTTTGAGGGCGAACGCCGCAGTTCTCACCCGAACAGGATTGTTTGGAAGTGGGTGGAAATTTGAGTCCATGGCGGTATGCCATGGGCAAAGTGGCGCATTGCGCCGTAGTTTTTGAAGTTTCTATGAGGGCAGGAGAGAGATGAGCACCTTTGTTCCGAGCGGCAAGGATATTGACCGCAAATGGTATGTGGTGGATGCCAGCGGCCAGACCTTGGGCCGACTGGCGACCAAGGCGGCCGATGTGCTGAGTGGCAAGCTGAATCCGAAGTACGTCCCGTACATCGACATGGGCGATCACGTGATCGTGATCAACGCCGAGAAGGTCCGCCTGACGGGTCTGAAGAGCCAGAAGAAGGTCTATCGCCGCTACACGGGTTTCCCGGGTGGTCTGCGTGAAGAGGAGTTTTCCCGCCTGCTGGCCCGCAAGCCGGAGAAGATCCTGGAAGAGGCGATCAAGGGCATGTTGCCCAAGAGCAAGCTGGGCCGTGCGATGGGTTCGAAGTTGAAGGTTTATCGCGGCGACAAGCATCCGCATTTTGCGCAGCAGCCGGTGGCGCTGGAAGTTTCATCGCGCAGCTTTTAGCTTTCAGCCGTCAGCTTTCAGCTTGGAATTGCTGGTGCCAACGGTCGGGGCAGGAACGAATCGGTTGGAAAACTAGCTGAATGCTGAGAGCTGAAGGCTAAGAGCGAACTAAGAGCTAAGAGGATTGAATGGCAGATTTGGTTCAGTATTACGGGACGGGGCGCCGCAAGTCGGCGATTGCCCGTGTTTTTCTGCGTCCGGGCACCGGTGAGTGGAAGGTGAACGGCAAGCCGTTCGACGTGTACTTCGTGACCGAACAGCAGCGTGTTGCCGCCAAGAAGACCCTGGTAGTAGCCGACCTGGCCTCCAGCTTCGACGTGGTGACCACGGTGAAGAGTGGCGGCGTGTCTTCGCAGGCTGATGCGGTGAAGATGGGTATTGCGCGCGCACTGGTTCTCTTCAACCCGGAGCTGCGCAAGCTGCTCAAGGCTGAAGGCCTGATGACTCGCGATGCTCGCCAGAAGGAACGCAAGAAGTACGGACAGAAGGGCGCACGCAAGCGGTTCCAGTTCTGAAGCGCTAGGTGCTGGTGCAGTTCAAGTTCGTAGTTCTGAGTTCAAAGTTCTCGATGCCGAGTAGCTGTGAACTTAGAACTGTGAACTCGAACTCGGTTTCAAATCTCCCGCGTAAGCGGGTTTCAATCCGGGCGCCGGCATCGACCACCCGGATGCAATCCACGAAGGAGGCCAATGGCCACGATCACAATGAAGGAGCTGCTCGAAGCTGGTGTTCACTTCGGGCATCAGACGAAGCGCTGGAATCCCAAGATGAAGGAATACATCTTTGGCGAGCGCAACGGGATTTACATCATCGACCTGCAGAAGACGCTCAAGCTGTTCAAGGATGCGTCGAAGTTTGTCACCGAACTGTGCGCGAGCGGCAAGACGATTCTCTTCGTCGGCACCAAGCGCCAGGCCCAGGACGCCGTGGCTGAAGAGGCCAACCGCGCGGGCATGCCGTACATCAACCAGCGCTGGCTGGGCGGCCTGCTGACGAACTGGGTGACAGTGCAGAAGTCGGTGAAGCGCCTTCAGGAACTGGATGATATGGCCACGGACGGCCGGTACGAGCTGCTGACCAAGAAGGAAGTGATTCGCCTGGAGCGGGAGCGGAAGCATCTCCAAGCCAATCTGGCCGGCATCAAGAATATGAAGCGCCTGCCCGATGCTCTCTTCATCGTCGACTCGAATAACGAGGCGATTGCAGTGAAGGAAGCGCGCAAGCTGGGCATCCCGGTGGTAGCGGTGGTGGATACCAACTGCGACCCGACGGTGGTGGATTACGTGATTCCGGGCAACGACGATGCGCTGCGCGCCATTCGGCTCTTCACCTCGAAGATTGCCGATTCGGCAGCCGAGGGCGTGAACCTGGTGGGCGACAAGGCGTTTGCTGCGGAAGAGGCTCCGGCAGCGGAAGGCGAGGTTGTCGCCGCGGTCGAAGCTTCATCGACTGAAGATGTCGATTTTGACGCTGCCCTTGGTGGCGGTGTCCGCAAGGCTCCGGCGGCAGAAGCGGTGATCGACGAAGAGGAAGTGGTCGAGCGCGCCCTGTAAGTTCTGAATCAGACCGAGACAAGCGTGGCCGCGCAGTCTGGTTGCCACGCTTTTCTTGTGGCGCCGAAGATCAGAGTGGCGATCGCATTCGAATCGTAGTCAGGAGAAGGAAGCGAGATGACTGTGGCAGACAAGATAGATGCAAAGTTGGTGAAGGATCTTCGGGAGAAGTCCGGCGCGCCCATGGGCGACTGCCTGAAGGCTCTTCAGGAGACCAAGGGGAACATCGAAGAGGCATTCGTGGTGCTGCGCAAGCGCGGCATGGCCTCTGCACAGAAGAAGGCCGCCCGTTCGACAAATGAGGGCGCGGTAGGCACGTACATCCATGCCGGCGGCAAGATCGGCGTGATGGTGGAAGTGAACTGCGAGAGCGACTTTGTGGCGCGTACTGATGACTTTCAGGAATTGCTGAAAGACATCGCAATGCACATCGCGGCGAGCGATCCGCGGTACATCAAGCCTGAAGATGTCAGCGCCGAAGATTTGGAGCGCGAGAAGGAGATCTATCGCGCACAGGCAGCCGCGAGCGGCAAGCCTGCGAACATCGTAGAGCGGATGCTCGAGGGCAAGATGGCGAAGTTCTATGAAGAGGTTTGCCTGCTCGAGCAGCCGTTCATCAAGGACCAGGCTGTGAGCATCAAGGAACTGATTGCGCAGAAGGTCGGCAAGCTGGGCGAGAACATCACCGTGCGGCGCTTCGCGCGCTTCAAGGTGGGTGCGCCTGAGTGGACCGTTTCGCAGACCAAGGCCGTCGAAGCGGCTGCGGAGTAATTCGGCAATTGCGGAAGATTCATTCCACTGGGGGTGGATGCAAGTGACAAAACCCGGAGCAGAAGCTCCGGGCTTTTGTTCTTTAGGCGTCGGCTTACGGCCGTTTCAATTCAGGTGCGCAATGCCGATTCTGCCAGCCTCGGAATTCGCCAGCCATAAAAAACGGGAGCCAAAGGCTCCCGTTTTTACTGTCGAGCATGAACGACTACGAACTGCGGACTCCTCAGAAGTTGAGCTTCAAAGCGAACTGCCCGAACCGCCGTTCATCGTGATTGCCTCCGGTGGCCAGCGTTCCGAGACCGCCTTTCAGCAAATTCACCTCGATTGGCGTCGTTGTCGGTCCGAAGTAAGCAAGATTCGTTGTGTTCGTATAGAAGTTGTGGTGGTTGAGAAGATCAAACCCTTCCGCACGGAACTCCAGGTTCATGCGTTCTCTCAGCGGGAATTGTTTGTCGACAGCCATATCGTAGTTCCACGCTCCAGGTCCTCGGAACGAATTCCGGCCCGTCATGTTGGAGGGATACGGTCCGAAGTCCGAGATGCCGAGAGTCGAGTTGAGAGGCGCGAAGCTCGAAGGAACCGGCACTGACAACCCGTTGTAGAGGTTTGGCTGCCCTGCATTCTGTGGAGAGCTGCTGACTTTGTAATTTGTGATTGGCGTTGCCGGTGTCAGGCGCGGCACAGTATAGAAGTTGTAATCGTTGTTGTAGTCGTACACCGAAAATGGAACGCCGGTGCGAACTGTGTAGATGCCCGACAAAGTCCAACCTCCCAGCGCTTGCCCTTTAATGCCACGCTCGCCCTTGAACCAGGGAGTGGCCCATATCGGTGAGAGCGACAGCCGATTCCGGATGTCGAAGTCAGAGGACCCCCAATCAAGTCCCGGATCCAGGACATTGGTATAGCCCAGTGAGCCGATATAGCCTGACCCACCCTGGAGACTGTCGCCGAAGGTCGAGCTGAGATCGTCCAATGAATGTGACCAGGTGTAATTCCCGATGATGTCCAGCCCTGTCTTCCGGATATTCATCGCCTGGAGCCTGACGTTCAGACCGGCGTATGAACTCGAACCCAGACTGCCACGCATATTGATATTCGAGTATTGATTGTTAGGCCGGTTGAGGCATGGCCCTGCAGTTCCAGCTGCAATCTGTGCCGGCGTGGGGCAATCGGGGTCAGAGGCAAAGGTTACGGGGTCGCCAAGATAGACCTGGCCCGCGCCAATCAGGTTGATGTTCTCGAGGTCATAGAGGTGAACACCGTGCGCGCCGCTGTAAGAAAGTTCGAGAACGGTACCGGGAACAAGTTGCCGTTGCAATGCGAGGCTCCAGAACTGGGTTTGCGCAACCTGGATATTGGGATCGGGCATGCGCAGCTCGGCCGGCGGCAGAGAGCTTGGGGGGCCGGGGGAACCAAGCGGGCCGAGACTGCTATTCGTTACGACAACTGAAGAAGCGCAGGCTTGCGCGGGCGTTCCAAATACTTGAGGCTGGCAGACGGAATTCAGCACCTGGCTCGCAGGCGGATTGAAGCTGGCGTTATAGGTCACGTTGCCGAAGTTGCGCTCGTAGCTGATCCCGTAACCTCCGCGCAGGCTCGTAAGTCCGTTTCCGCCGAAGTCATACGCAAATCCGACGCGGGGCCCGACGGTTCCCCACCGCGGCGCCCAGAATCCTCCCTGCGGGCTCTGATTCGCAATAAGAACTCCGCCACTCCGCACCTGCTGATAGAGGCCGTTACCGGGACCGAAGTAGAAATTCGAGTCCAGACTTTGGTTGTTGTTGCGCTGAACGCCGTAATGCTCGTAGCGCACACCGTAGTTGAATGTCAGCTTCGGTGTTATTTTGAAACTGTCCTGCGCATAGGCCGCCCAGTCGTTATAGCGATAGCTTCTTGCGAAGCTCGGCGTGCCCAGAGGCGGGTTGATGGTGCAGTCCGGTGTCACGATCTCGTCTGCTGGGCTATTGGTCTGCCAAAAAGACGGGTTGACATGGCAGGGGAGCGTGCCTTGTGGATCGAGCCTGGCCTGGAAAGAAGTCAACTGGCTGCCGGCCGCACTTCCTGCAACGTTCAGCAGGTTGTTCATGCTGTCCTGAGTCCCTGCACCAAGTTGCTCGACCGCTTGAACGTAAGCTCCATAGGCGTAGTTCAACTGGATATAGGTCCAGGTGCCTCCGAAACGCATGGAATGGCGCCCCTTGACCCAGGACAGATCCGGTCCAACCTGGATCGTGTTTTGCGGACCGCCAACGGGAACCCCACCTGCGCCCGGGACATTGGCGTTTTCGAGTCCTGGCATTGCGATAAACACGCCGGTTACGGGATCACTGGGCGTAAGAAACATGAGATTGGGGACGTAGGTCTGCTTCGGATCGAAGGATGTATTCTCGTTGAATCGGGTGTAGCTGGCTTTGCCGCTGAAGAGCAAAGAGGGACTAAACGTGTGCGAGAGTGAATATAAATAGCTCTGGTTCAGGAAAGTCGTACCCACGTTGTATTGGGGGTACGCGCTAAAGAAGGTGGAACCAGCAAACTCGTCTATGTTCTCCCTGCCAGCACGGAAGTACATCGAGGTTTTCTCACTCGTCGTGAAGTCAATGCGCCCAATCAGCGCATATGAATTCTGCGGAAAACCGCCTCCAGCATCGAACGGTGCGGTAAAGTTCACCGTATCCCAAACCGGGGTCGAAGGATCCACGGCAGTGACTCCGTTGATTGGGCCAACAGTGACTCCCGCACCCGCGAGGTCACCCGCTGTAGTGACTTTCCCGGAAGCTGGTGCCGCTCCCTGCCCAAACGCTCCGAAATAGGCCTGGGCATTCGCAGGCATCATGGCGATGAAAGCGGGATCAAAGACCTCTTGCGTCTGGCTCGAATTGCTACGAACCCGTGTCCACTCTGTGGACTGCGAGAAGAACAGTTTATCCCTGAGGATGGGACCGCCGACAAAGTAGCCAAACTGGTTGCGGGTATATCCACCTTTGGGAGCGACTATCGAGCCGGCAAAAGTGTTCGCCGCACTGTTGGCAAATGTATTGGATGTGTACGCTGACAGGCGGTTGAATTCCCAGGCAGAGCCGTGAAATCCATTTGTCCCTGGCTTGGTCGACAGATTAACGACGCCGCCCGAAGCCCGTCCGTATTCAGCACCGAAGTTATTCGTGATGACGCTGTATTCCTGTACCGAGTCAACAGGAATATCTTCTCCAACGGCGAGACCGAATATGGAGATATTTTCGACGCCGTCAAGGAGGATCTCAGTGCCCGATTGCCTCTGGCCGTTAATCGCGAATCCGACACCACGGCTCGTCAGGTTCTGGCCACTATTCATGCTGTTTGTCGTGTTATCGCCGCTGCTCACATTGCCGGATAGCGCGACAAAGTCATAAGGATTGCGCGTAAGGCTCGGCAGTTGGGCCAGTTGCTGCGTGTCGACTACCTGCGAAAGCTCCTGCGTCTGCGTGTTCACCGTGTTGCCGCCCGAGGCCTGCACTTCAACTTCGGTGACAGCGGTGTTGACGGAGAGCTTGGCATCGAGTGTCTCGTGGCCTCCGACGGTGACTTCGATCTTCGCAGTATAGGGTTTGAATTGACCGGAAGTGATTGAGAGCTCGTATGTGCCTGGCTCCAGGCCAACAACCGTGTACGCTCCAGTGGCCGACGTTTGTGTGACTCGTTTGGCGTTGGTAGAGACGTTTGTCACCGTGATTGCAGCGTTGGGGATAACAGCACCGGATGCATCGGTGACCGTGCCAGCGATGGTTCCGCTTTCAACCTGGGCAAGGCAGGGACTGATGAAGAGAGACACAGTGAGAACCGCGAGCAAAATCTTGATTTTGCGTGTGATGGTGCCGTGTCGTGCTCGGGTCAGGAAATCGAGCGTGGATGACAACAGGTTTGTGCTGGATGTTTGCATCGTAATCCTCCATAAGTCCGGCCATGCCGGGAAAATGACGCGAAAGAAAGTTCGCGAAGAGTCTCCCTCACCGGCGTCTATGGCGCGGATGAGCTTATCGGAAGATCGACGAATACCTGCAGAGGGCGAATGCCATGCGTCGCAACGATCTCTTGAGCGCCGCAATCGCGGAGAATCCCAGCAGGGAATTCGCCCTGAGTTCTTGCGTGAATTGAAATCGGAGACCTAAGCTGCGACTTGCTGCTTCGGTTCTCCGAAGTCTATGAATCTTCAAGATCTTGGCACTGTGCCGATGTCTGTCACCTAAAGTTCCCGCCAGACATCGCCGCTAAATACAGAGCGACGTAACGGGCTTTGATGCGGGCACCATAATCTTGAAGATGCTTCAGACGGTTTTCGTCCTGAATAATAGGACAACGACCTCGAGTTTTTCAGGATGCCGTCTTCAATTAGTAGCCGGCCGTACTAGAAAGGCAGTCCACCTTAACTGCTTCGATGCAGATTCGAAGCGCGCAGATGCGCCGGGGCTCATGGAATTTGCGGCTTGGTAAAGAGAGCCATTTCGAAAGGGTCGCACCCTGCTGATTACCCTGTCGCACTAGCGCGTCCGCACGCTTTGTGGACAGTTGGACGGGACACCGCATAAAACGAAAGCGGGCGCTGCGATTTCGCCTCCTGAATTTGTTTTTCTGGACGAGGAGGAAATTGACGTTCATGTTCCGACTATCCAGTTCTGCGCGCAGAGAATCGGCGAGAAGCCAAGTCAGATGAAAGGATTGGGAACGGATCCGACGCTGGAGCGAGATGGGATTCGAGCCCCGCACTGGTGACGCGGGAGAGGACGGCTTCGAGCAGTGGCGTGACTCGAGTGAGTTGGCGGGCACGGATGAGCATGTCCCAGAGCAGCTCGAACTTCTTCCATCCCGCTGAATAGAAAAAGTGTTTAAGTTGATGCTTGAAGCTGCCATGGTGTAAAGATGCGCTGGTGATTGAGGACCAGCGGTAGAACTCGCGGTAGGCCCAATCGTATCCGCTCTTGAGCGCCTCGGGCGCGAGGCGTGCCGGGCGGTAAACGACGTGGCGCGTATCGTAGAGACTCCAGTCGCGCGTAACGATGCGGCCTTCGCGCATCATGCGGGCGTGCAGTTGCGTGCCGGGATACGGCGTCATGATGTGGAAGGTTGCGGTGGTAATGCCGTGCTCGATGGCCCAGTCAACAGTGCGGCGGAAGACATCTTCGCCATCATCGTCCATGCCGAAGACGAAGCTGCCGTTGATCATGATGCCGAGGGAGTGAAGGCGGTCGGCGACGGCCTTGTAGTCGCGGCCCAGGTTCTGCCGTTTATTGCTGCGTCGCAGGTTATCGGGCGTGAGGGTTTCAAATCCGACGAAGATGCTGCGCAAGCCCGCCTCGGCAGCACGCTCAATCAGGTCACCGCGGAGGATGGAGTCTACCGTGGCCGCACCTTGGAAGAGACGGCGCATGCCTTTCATGCCAGTGAAGAGCGCCCCGGCAAAGTGACGATCGCCAAGAAGATGGTCGTCGAGGAAGTAGAGGTGCCGGCCCGGAAGGCGATCTATCTCGGCCAGAGCATCGTCAACGCGTTGCGTGTAAAAGCTGCGGCCGCCTTGGAAGAATGCATCCTTGTAGCAGAAATCGCAGTGTTGCGGGCAGCCGCGCGTGACGACGATGGAGTTGGGAACGAGGTAACAGGCGCGGCGAATCAGATCGCGGCGAATCGGCGGAATGCGCTCGAGTGTGCGGCCAGCGGTTGATGCGTAGACAGGCAGCGGCGTGCCCAAGCGAAAATCCTTGAGGAATTGCGGGAACGTCTGATCGCCGGGGCCGAGAAAGATGGCATCGGCGTGCGTTGCGGCTTCGTTGGGAAGTGACGTTACGTGGAGTCCGCCGAGACAGACGAAGGCGCCGATGCCGCGGTAGTGATCGGCGATCTTATATGCACGGTGGGCATTAGTGATGTAGACCTGGATGACGACGAGGTCGGGGGTGTCATTGAGAGTGAGCGGCTCCACGTGCTCGTCTACGATGACAGCGTGGTCGTCTGGAGAGAGATACGCGGCCAGGGTGGCGAGCCCCAGCGGCGGAAAAAGCGAATATTTGATTGGGCGCCAGTAGGGATCGGTGGCCTCGGTCAGTGCGGGCAGGATGAACTTGACGCGAAGGGCGCGCGAAGTAGCCAGGGGACGGAATCTCGAGGAAATCATTGGGCTCTTCCCGAGAGAATTGATATCGGCTGTGCGGGGGCGGCAGGAATGGCGCCGAATCGCCGTTCGCGATGATTGAAATCGTTCAACGCGGAAGCTAGATCAGATTCGTCGAAGTCGGGCCACATGCGGTCGGTGAAGGTGAGTTCTGCATAAGCAGATTCCCAGAGCAGAAAGTCTGAGAGTCGCTGTTCGCCTCCGGTGCGGATGAGCAGGTCGACATCGCCGCAGTTGGCCTTAAGCGCATGAGCGAGGATGGTACGCATGTGGTCGGAAGTGAGGGGCTGATTGAGATCGGGATCGGTCGCTGCAGCGACTGCGGCATCAGCAATCGCAGAGCGCGAGGAGTAATCGATGGCAATTCGCAGGTTCAGGCCGCATCCGGCCCCAGTCGCGGTTTCGGTGCGTTTGATTTCCCGCAGCAGTGGTGCAGGAATTCGATCGCGTCGGCCAATGACTTCGAGGTGCACGCCCTGCTGTCGCAGCCTGTTGCACTCGAGACGGAGAAATGCCCTGATGATCCAGAAGATGCTTTGCACTTCGTTTGCTGGGCGTGCCCAGTTGTCGGATGAAAACGCGTAGAGAGTGAGTACACGTACGTCGAGTTCAGGCGCGTGTTCGACAACACGTCGTACTGCGGCGACGCCGGCACGGTGACCGGCAACCCGCGGCAGTCCGCGGCGGGTGGCCCAGCGGCCATTGCCGTCCATGATGATGGCGACGTGAAGACCGGGTTCTGATTTGCTTTGCATTGTCATGATTCCTCAAGGACATGATTTGAATTTTGATCTGAGGCTGGACCGAAACATAGGTGCGTCGTTCAACGGAGTTCTTCCATGAAAGATTTTCACTTTGCAATGCAAAGTAACGAAGCAAAAAAAATCAGGTCCGCGAAGGGACGAGGTTATGCAACAAGGTGGAGACTGCTTCGGGCTTGGCGCCGGCGGCGGCGTCGCGCACGACTTGCTCCAGCGTGGAGAGGTATTCGAGATAACGCTTGCGGCCGGATGCGGTGATACGGCAAGTGGTTTGCGGGCGGTTGCGATCGTGGCCGCGCATGATCTCTACCATCCTGGCGTTCTCAAGAACGCTGAGGTGGCGGCTGAGGTTGCCATCGGTGAGTGCGCAGAGTTGCTTGAGATCGTTGAAGGCCAGGCCTTTTGGGTTGGTGATGAGCGAAGTGAGCACGCTGAGGCGCGCGCGTTCGTGGATGACGCGATCGAGGCCTTCGTAGGCGAAGCGGCCTTCGCTGCTGGAGGACTTAGATTTCATCGCAATCTTCCTTCGCTCCCCAGAGGAGAACTGCGGCAACGAGCAACTGGCCGACACCGTATGCGACGCCCATGGTCCAGGGAGTGAGCGCGCGCGTGTCGCCAAGGCCGATGCAGGTGAGACCGGTGAGCAGATACCAGGCGCCCGCGGCAGCCATGGGGCGCGGAAGAAAACGGCATGATGCGAAGACACCGAGGCTGAAGGTGATTTGCCAAAGACCTGGGAGCATCCAGACGGAACCGGGAACGAAGCGGACGAGAACGATCGAGATGAGTGCGCCAGCGCCCACCGAGGGTAGAAATTGTTCGACGGCCATGAGGATCATCTCGTCGGCCATGCCGGAGTGGATGCGACGCGTGCGGGTGAGCGTCTGCATACCGATGAGCACAGCCGAGAGAATTGCGGTGGTGATCCAGATACGAAGGTAATTGCCAATGTGGTTCGCGGGATCGGGCAGCAGAAAGGCCTGAGCGGCGGCGGCCAGGATGGCAAGCAAGCCGGTTGCAGCGAGCGTGGCAGCACCGTAGCCGCGGAATTCGGTGCTGCGAGCCACCTGGCGGCGAATGCTTGTGATATCGCCGAGTGCCTTGTCGAGCGGATGGATCGGAAAACTCATCGCACACTCACTTTACGTTGCAAAGTAGCGTAGCCGGAAGCGGCTGTCAAGTTACGAGCTTGATTCAGGAGTCGCGCGAGTTAACCAGCAGGCACCCAAGTGGGGATGAAGGTTGTGTCTGTCTGATGAAGCAAGCTGCGGTATCCGCGGTTCATTTACCGGGGAAATGAAGTGGGAATGACGAACTGTTCGTTCAGTTGGCTCGACAAGTTCAACGATATCGTAGCCCCTGTCCGCGATTGAACCTTTGGACTTGACTCGAGGCTGGAGCCAGACTCAGCGAGTGCCTTGCGTATGCGATACTCGAAAAAGCATGTACAAGCGGATTATTTTGAAGCTTTCGGGAGAGGCATTGGCGGGGCCGAACCGGTTTGGCCTGGATGCCGGGAAAGTCGCTGAGATCACGGAAGAGATCGCCGATGTCCACAGTTGGGCGTGGAGATCGGAATCGTGGTCGGAGGGGGCAATTTCTTTCGCGGCGTGGCCCAGCAGGCGAAGGAGATGGACAGGGTTGCAGCCGATAACATGGGCATGCTGTCCACGGTGATGAATGCGATTGCGCTACAGGACTCGCTGGAACAGCGCGGGGTGCAATGCCGGGTGATGACCGCAGTGTTCATGAACCAGGTGGCGGAGCCGTACATTCGACGTCGGGCCGTGCGGCATCTGGAAAAGGGCCGCGTGGTGATCTTTGCCGCGGGTATCGGGAATCCTTTCTTTTCGACCGATACGGCGGCGAGCCTGCGGGCGATGGAGATCAAAGCCGATGTGCTGCTGAAGGGCACCAAGGTCGAAGGCGTCTACAATGCGGACCCGGTGCTGGTGAAGGACGCGGTGAAGTACGACGAGATCACCTACATGGAGATCCTGAGGCAAGGGCTGAAGGTGATGGACCTGACCGCCGTGAGCCTCTGCAAGGACAACAACCTGCCCATGATCATTTTCAACATGAACCAGCCGGGGAACATCCGGCGCGTGGTGCTGGGCGAAAAGGTTGGATCGCTGGTGACGGCCTGAAAGCAGTTGTCAGGGATCAGTTGTCAGTGGTCAGAAGTTGGCGGGCCCATCGGAACCTGGGCTTCGGTAATTGCGTCAGCTGGCGGCGATTTGGCGTCTAAACAGCAAGTGGAAATGAAGAAGCCAGCGCGGCTTGATGCACTCACAGGCCTGCGCTGTTTTGCGGCTATCAACATTGTCCTCTTTCATTTCTCCAATCCAAACTGGTTTGGCCCGCTGGCGCCGGTGGTGAATGCCGGCTACGCTTCGGTGAGCTTTTTCATCCTGCTCTCGGGCTTTGTGCTGGGGTATAACTACAACGCCAAGGCGCGCGCGGGCGAGTTGAACAACGTGCGGTTTTATGAGGCGCGATTCACGCGGCTTTATCCGATCTACCTTCTGAGTCTGATTCTGGCATTTCGCATGGTGCCGATCGAATGGGGTGAACACACGCATGCGATGTTCTGGTCGGGCATGGTGCTTTCGCCGTTATTGTTGCAGGGATGGATTCCGGAGATCGCGACGTTTTTGAATACGCCGGCGTGGACGATGTCGGCCGAGTCGTTCTATTACGTACTTTTTCCGTGGATGGCTCGGTGGAAGAGGCCGGAGCAGGTGGGACCGCACCTGGCGAAGATGGGCATGGTGTGGATGGTCGGGATGGTGCCGGGAACGCTATATGCGATATTCAATCCCGATGGGCTGGCGCACGTGGATCGCTTCAGCTATGGAAAGTGGCTGCAGGCGCTGAAGTACACGCCGATACCGCACCTGGCGAGCTTCGTATTTGGCGTCATGCTGGCCAATCTGGATGAGATGGTACCGCGGATGGGCAGGCGGCGGCTGGCTGTTGGGATCTTCGGATTTGCCGCCACGTTTGCGGTTCTTACGCAGGCGCATCGGCTTCCCTATTCGCTGCTGCACGACGGCTTTTTTATGCCGCTGTTTGGTTGCATCATCCTTGGACTGGCTGGCGTAAATCCGCTGTCGAAGGTGCTGGGCTTGCGGCCGCTGGTGTTTGTCGGCGAGGCGAGCTACTGCCTCTATCTCCTCCACTTTAACCTGTGGAACATGATTCACGATTCGCACGTGCTCGATCGCCTGGGACTGGCGCGGTTCGATCCGTGGATCAGCTATGTGCTGCTGATCGCACTGGCGCTTGTGGCGTTGCACTTCGTGGAGAAACCTGCGCAACATGTTCTGCGCGGGTGGATGAAGGTTTGGAGATGAGCGCGGCACATTGCTCGTGCTCGCTCATCCGCATGAAATGCTTTCTGAGACCGATCACCTTGATGTGCAACCGAGTGGTCAGATGGCCGAGAAGCCGCCGTCGACAGACAACTCCACCCCATTCACGAAGCTCGAATCGTCTGAAGCAAGAAACAGCGCGACCGTAGCAATTTCCTCAGGACGACCCATCTTTCCCCGCGGGATCAGGGATTCGAACATCCGCTTCGCCTCCTCGTCGAGAACCTGGTCCTGCATCGGTGTGGCGATCGGCCCCGGGCTCAGCACATTCACCCGGATATTCCTGCCCTTCAGTTCGTTGAGCCAAGTGCGTGCGAATGAGCGCAACGCCGCCTTGCTCGCCGCATACACGCCGTAACCAGGAAAACCTTTCACCGAAGCAACTGACCCGGTCATGAAGATCGATCCGCCATCGTTGAACAGCGGCAACGCCTTCTGAACCGCAAACAGCGTTCCGCGCGTATTCAGGCCGAAGGTCGCATCGAAATGCTGCTCGGTAATCTCGCCCAGTTTGACGGCTTCGCCCGTGCCAGCGCTCGCGAACAGGACGTCGATCCTGCCCTTTTCCCGTTTGACTGTATCGAACAGACGGTCGAGGTCGTCGAGATTGGCCGCGTCACCGCGCACGTCGGTCACGTTCCGGCCAATCAACTTGACGGCCTCATCGAGCTGCTCCTGCCTCCTGCCCGTGATGAAAACGTAGGCGCCTTCTTCAACGAACCGCTTCGCGCTCGCCAGCGCCATGCCGCTCGACCCACCCGTGATGACTGCGACCTTACCTTCAGGCTTTCCCATAATTACTCCCTTCGGAATGTGTGTAGCATTCGGTACAGTAGAGTAGAGTTCTTTGACGATGGACGAGAACTGCTCAGGAGTCCTAATCTTTTGTCTATTCGTCCAAAAGAGGGAGGCTAAGCTGGACCCGATCACAGACATCTTCAGAACGATGCACGTAACCGCTTTCGGTCTGCACAGGCTCGAAGCCACTGCCCCGTGGGGCGTAAAACAGGAAAAGCAGACCGAAGAAAAAGTCACGCCTTCCGGCAAAAAGATTTCACCCACAGATTTGGCGCACTTCGCCATGCTGTTCGCGCGGCAACTGCTGGCTGAGTGTGGAAGGGATTCCGGAGCCGATTCCCCTCACCGGTGGTGATTGCTTTTTGCTGGCCCGGGGGACTTCGATTGTTTTGCGCGACAGCCCGCGAACACGTCCGAGGTGGAGTTTCCGCGAGATCGGGGCCAAGGCCAACAGCAATGTCGCTCATTATGGAGGTGGTGGCGCACCGACGACAATCGACTGTGGGTCCTTGAGTTTCGATCGCGCCAGCCTGAAGCCGATCACTCAGTTATTGCCGAGCTTCATTCTGATCAAGGCCGATCAGGCACGCACGCTTGCTCTTTACATCACAATGCAGGCTCTGGCGTCAGAAATGGGAGAACAGGCGCCAGGATCTGAAGTAGTCGCTACTCGGCTGGCCGAGGTTCTGTTTATCCAGGTACTCCGGGCGCATATCGCGTCGGGACCGGAACGCAACAAAGGATGGCTTCGTGCGATTTTCGATCCTCAAATGGGCACTGCCCTGAGTGCCATTCACGACAGTGTGAATACACCCTGGACGGTCGAGTCCCTGGCCGAAGCTGCGGGCATGTCTCGCTCCGCATTCGCAGCACGTTTTAAAGAGCTACTCGGACAAACACCACTGGAATATGTAACCGAGTGGCGGATGCAGAAGGCGATGCAGTTACTCGAACAGCGTGACAAAAAACTCATAGACGTCGCTCGGTCGGTCGGTTACGAGTCCGACGCTGCGTTCAGTAAGGCGTTCAAGCGAGTTGTCGGGGCCAACCCTGGTGAATACCTCAAACGTGGTTTTGAAGACCAGGGTAATGTCGGAATGGCGGAAGCTTTTTGAAGCGAAGGATTCTGACTTGGCACGATCCATCTAGAATCTGCTGATCGAGGGGAGAGCCGAGCCTGTGGGAAAGGACATTCGACGCGAGCGACAGGCATTCAGCGACGGAAGAAGCCATGAGCCGACGATAAGTCTCGAGATGTCTTTGGGCAGTCGGCCAGTGTAGAGAGATTTCCGGCCAACGGCCGCTTGGACTGTTGCATTCAGGCTGATGCGCTCCACGTAAGAATTCCTAAGGCAGGCTATTGAACTGCGCGGCGAGTTTTTTCATTGCTGCATTTTCGAGGGTAACTTCACCAGTCTCTCGACTGTGCAAAGCTATCTCTGCGGCGATTGAGCGACCGAGAATTCGCTGATCAATATTGCCAAACGACCCAGGCACGAGGTTTCCCAACCAACCGACCCAGGCCGGGGTATGAGCGTTGCCGACAATGATGCCGGGGCGAAAAATGGCGAGGCGGGTAAAACCGACATTACGCACGATGTCTTCCTTCATGCCCATTACTCGCGCATAGCGAAACCGGCTGCGAGCTGTGCTTCCTGCCGCAGAAAGCAGGCAAAACTGGGCGATTCCGCCATCATGGCAGCCACGCGCAAAGGCACCGACGACGCCGAGCTCAAGTCGTTTCAATTCTTCTTCGCTCCAGCGCCTCGATCCAGAACCGACACCAACACAGCTCACGGCGCCGACGGGACCCTGGTTCAAAACTTCGCGGGCAAGGGCAGCCGTGCGCTCGGCAAAGTCCGGAGCGCCCGTATCCAGAACGACGTTGCGCACCCGCGATCGCGACGCAATGGGCTTTCTGGTGACCATCACCACTTCCCGGCACTCCGAAGTTGCCAGTAGTTCCGCGACGGCTGCACCGCCGACTTGTCCGGTACCACCAAGGATAATTGCTGCGAAACTCTGCTTCACAAATTGGACCTCCGCTTAGGTAAGGATGCGACAGCGCGTTCACCGCAATAGGGGGAGCGCACGCGGAAAGCAAAAGCCCAACCGTTTTGGCTGGGCTTCTACTTTCCTATCATGAAAACCGGTACGCTATGGCGTCACGGTTTGCGTCGCATGGTTGCCGTGCGGCGCAAGAACAACGGCCGTCGGATGAATGCCCGTGGGGTACGGTGTGGCCTGCGTCTGCTTCAGCGTGCCCGCGGTCGGATCGAGCCTGAAACCTGAGACCGAGTTGCCGAGGAAGTTGGCCGTGTAGACATAGCGACCGAGGGCGGGATCGACAGCGACCGAAACAGGCTGCGTGTCGGTGTTGTTGGTTTGAGAACCGGTGGTGTTCACAGCGGTGGATGGTGTACCGGTCGGCAGGTCGATCACGTATGCCGTTACTGTCGAGTCGAGCGAGTTGGAGACATAAATGAACTTGCCCCGAGGATCGATGTTGATGGACGAAGGCTGGCCGCCGGTCTTGTAGGGCCCGTTCAAGAGAAAGCTGAGAGTGTTGCCGTTGTAAATGCCATAGCCGATCAACTGGTTCGATGCGAAGTCGGTGACATAAAGGAAGCGATTGGTGGGATCGGCCGCCAGGGCAGAGGGTTTGACGCCTGCGCTGTAGGGGCTACCGGCAGTCGGGGTCAATGCACCGCCGGAGCCAGTGTTGAATCCGAACACCCAGCCGGGGCTTGCGGTGCTGGTGGTGATGCCCCCTGGATTGTAGGAGGACAGGTCATAAGCGGTAGCGTAAACTGCGCTTCCGTTTGCGAGAACGGTAACGCTGGTCGGCACAACGGAATCTGTCGCGAACCCCGGAATGATGAGGCTGACCTGGGTGGCAGCTGACGTACCCAGAGCGCCCGAAGACAGCGTGAAAGAAGACAAGGTTGCCGTAGTCGTTCCGGAAACGACATAGAGCGTGTTGCCATCGGCGCTGACGGCCATTGCGATGGGTACGGTGGCGAGCGAAACGCTTTCCTTCTTGGTGAGAACGCCGTTGCTGGCAACAGCAAAATGGACGATATTCATGTCCACCTGGTTGGCAACGTAGAGGTTCTGATGGCCAGGAGAGATGGCGAGCGCCACAGGCGTAGTGCCGCCTGAGCAGACCTGGGGAGCACCGGTACGAATCGCGCCAGACTGCGAATCGACTGCGTAGGTCTCGATCTCACCGCTTGGGCAAGTGGTCGAACTACCGGAAATCGCGCTTGCGGAGGTGGCGACGAAGAGATAGTCGATCGTCACAAGCTGACAACCTGAAAAGAGCGTGGCCACAACGAGGCCGATGGCAGAGACCAGCAAGAGCTGGCTCAATTTGCTGAACTTCATGCGCTTCCTTCGTCACGGGCCGTCAATGTTAGGCCCAGAGAGTGCTGGTTGAGGTTCCTTTCAGTCATTGTAAAAGCCTGAAAGGGATGCTGCGTCGGACCGAATTGCTGCTTCTGCCGCCTAAAGCCGGCCGCTTTTGCCGGCGGCTGCAGAACTACTTCTTGGTACTGCCATGCGGGATCGCTGCAACTGCCGTTGGATTGGCATTGGCCGATGAAGGTGAGAACTGCGAATTCAGGAGTGAACCATCGGTGGCGTTCAACTGAAAACCTGAGACGTTGTTGCCGAGGAAATTTGCGGTGTATACGTACTGATTCAGCGAAGGGTCGATGCCGATTGCCACGGGCTGCGTTCCGGTCGTATATGTCCCGAGCCGGTTGAGATTGCCGGCATTCACAGAGTAGACGCTGAGATTGGAGTCCTGCCCGTTGGCGACCATAGGCATATTTGCCGGTGGCATCGAGCACGATGGCGCTGGGCTGAGCGCCGGTGGCAAATGGACTGCCGCTGAGCGCTGTCAAAGCACCGCCGTTGATCTGGAAGCCGTAGACCACGTTCTGTGTGGAGTCGGTGACGTAGAGATAAGTGCCCGGATGCATCGCTTGTGATGGCGCTGGGATGCGTACCAACCGGCAACGGGGAAGCCGGCGATCGCGCGTGAGCGTGCCGTCGGAGCCGATCGTAAAGCCAAATACATAGCCGAGGTTGGTGGTGGAATCGTAGGCCGTGACGTAGACGCTAGGCCGCCAGAGGGCACGGTGATCGCCGTAGGGACGAAGACATCAGATGCGGCTGCGCCGGCAGCAAGAGGGGCCAATAGCTGGCGCTGATGCTGGTGTTGACGACAGGGGTTCCCAGGGTGTTTGCCGGTTGGGGGGGCTTGAGAGCAGCGGCTTGTGCGGTGTTCAGGATGGGAAACACGGCGACGGATCCCGAGCAGGGCGCGGCCGGATTGCACGTCGGCAGCGGCTGATAGGTGTCGAGCACGTAGAGGTAACTTGCCCGAGACGCTGACGGCCAGCGGAAAGATGCCGGGCGTATTCACGGTGTTCTGCGGATAGAGCTTGCCGTCGGTGCCGATGACGAACTGGACGATGGTGTTGTCGTCTTCGGTTGACCACGTAGAGATCTGCCTCGTCAGGCGAAACAGCTTCGGCCACCGGATTGCGTCCGCCGGAAGGAAAGGGCGAAGTGAGGATCTGGCGCATGCGGCCCGATTCCGAGTTGATTTCGAAGACGTCGATCTCGCCGTAGTTGTTGGGGCCGGCCGCCTTGGCGCTGGTCACATAGACGAAATCCACGGTGAGTGTGGCGCAGGCGGTGAGGAAAGTAGGCTGCCAGCAGACTGGCCGCGGAAATTGCCAGCAACTGGCTCGGTTTGTTGAACTTCATGCGCATCTTTCGTGTTGGAGCCAACTTGGGACCTTCAATATCGAATCTTTGTGCCGAATCGCCTGATGCCGAAATCCGTGTATGCGACTGCAGATGCGAATCGGCTGCGTCCTGCACTTTGCGAGCCTTCGGATCGGTGAGACGAGCCTGGCGGGCCGTTCCCGCCCAAAAACATCAACGCGAAGGTGTTAGCTCGTGCGCCCGGTGACGACGCACCATGTCGCGGGTCCGGGCAGCGTGTAACTGTCCTTTGCCTTCGTCGACTGACTTAGCGGACTGAGAACGCCGGAGTTCTGGTCAATCGACAGGCCCGTGACCGTCGAATCGTTGAAGTTGGCGGTGTAGATGAACTGGTTCGACGGATCCTCAAGCATGCACTGCGGACCAGCACCGGTGCCGACAGTGCTGCCGACAGCTCTTGCCCGGCAATTGGTGAGAGCTGGTACGGGTTGCGTAATAATGTATGCCGCGATGCCGCTCTGGGACGTTGTTGGTGTTCGCATTGTCGCCCTGGTTGGGCACGTAAAGCCACTTTCCCTTGCTTCACGCGATCACATAGATCGGGTTGGAGTATGGCGAGGGTCTGGGATAGTAGCCGCTGGTCTGTGCCTGCAGCGCTCCGTTGTGCCCACGGTGAAGGCGAAGATCTGGCCGATTGGATGACGTGAGTATTGGTGTTGCGGCTCGTTGTCCAGCACGTAGATAACGCCGCCCGCAATCACGATGGCGGTGCCCTGGCTGATGTCGAGCGGCTGCGAGCTGTTCTGGTTGATGGTCAGCTGGCCGCTCGCGAGTTGTAGGTGTAGGGGAAGACCGAATCGCCGGTTGCCGGCGTTCCGCTCAGGGTGAGGATGTAGCCCGACGAAAGCACGAAGTCGATGGGATTGGCCGGAACCGGGAAGTACGGCAGCGGCGAGCCGCTGGCCGCGGTCACCTGGGCGTTGACGACCAGCTCAGGCGGCCGGTGGTCGGGTCGATCGTGAAGGCGGTGATGTCGCCGCAGGTCGTCACCGACGGGCCAAAGCGCAGAGTGCAGCCGGCGCCGTCGGGAGCGTCATGGTCGAGCACAAGTAGATGTAAGCTGCCGGAGGTGTCGGCGATCATGCGGATGGGATTGATGCCCTGGGTGAAGAAGGTCTCCTGCGGAGCCAGAACGCCGTTGCCGCCGATCGCGAACTGGGTGATGTTGGCGTTCGCGCAGGGATCGGTCGGCGCTGCAGGTCCACCGTCCCTGGTCGTTAGCCCCGGTTCAGCACATAAAGGAACCGTCCGCCGGTCAGCAGGACGGCGCGGACCGGGATTGGCCCCGCCGGAGGAGATGGGCAGTCCGTTGATCGAAATGAGATTGCCGGTATTGTGATCGATCTTGAAGCCGCTGATGATGCCGTGCACCCGTGGTTGAGGCCGTCACCGTGCCTGTGACATACAGATAACCGACCGTATAACTCTGGACGCAAGACGTAATGCCGAGGATGACGCCAGCAGAGAGGGCGCTCATCAGAAGTGCCTTGCCGAATTTCGTAAACTTCATGCGATTCCTTCATCCTGGTCCGGCGTGCGCCGCCAAGTTTGCTAGTTCCGCAGCAGAGCTGGGTTGGGATGGGTCCCTGCTGCATTGTAAAAGGCGAGGGCAGGTTGTGCCTAGTTTCGACTGCGTCACCATGCATGTAGCCCGCCCAAATCAAGGTGTTTGCTGGTAAGAAGACTTGGCCGGCTTCGGAATGCGGCGATTGGAACCGCATGTCGCCCAATCGTGCTGGCTGATCTTACGGTGCGCAGTTGACTGACTGTCGGCCTTGGACGTGCAGAAACGATGCAACTTGGACCGGCCGGAAATGCCGGAAACGTCACCGACGCTAGGGAGGAATCAGTGACGGCCAGGCGCTGGAATGCACGACCGGAGCCGCGGGCATTTGCATCGGAGCCGCGGCTTCGTGACGGCACTTGATGACGTCTGCTACCAGACGCGGCAGGAGTTCACCGGGTACATCGGCTGGCCCTTGTTGCAGCCGAAGGCTTTGCCGAATTCGTCGAAGTTCTGCACCGTGCCGTTGACGCGCCAGCGGCCCGGCGAGTGCGGATCGGTCAGCGCCGATTGGCGCGCCGCCTGCTCGGTCTGGTTCTGGCACCAGACCTGCGCAAAGCCGAGGAAGTAGCGCTGCGCCTCGGTGTAGCCGTCGATCTTGTCGTCGATGGTCTTGCCCTCCTCGGCCAGGGTGTCGAGCAGCGCCATGTAGGCGATGCGCAGGCCGCCGTTGTCGGCGGTGTTCTCGCCCAGGGTGAGCTTGCCGTTGAGCTTTGCTTCGGGCACGTCGCCGTGGGCCGGAGCCGCCTCAAAGCCGCTGTATTCGGCCACTGCAGTCGGTGCGCTCGGTGAACGCCTTGCGGTCGTCGGCGGTCTGCCACTCGCGCAGGTTGCCTTTGCCGTCGTACTTCGAGCCCTCGTCGTCGAAGCCGTGCGTCATCTCGTGGCCGATGACCACGCCGATGCCGCCGAAGTTCACGGCCGGGTCGATGTTGAAGTCGAAGAACGGCGGCTGCAGAATGCCGGCGGGGAAGTTGATGTCGTTCATCGACGGGTTGTAGTAGGCGTTGACCGTGGGCGGCGTCATGCCCCACTCCTTCTCGTCCACCGGCTTGCCCAGCTTGGCCAAGTTGTAGTTGCGCTCGAAGACGGCGGCGCGCTGCATGTTGCCGATCAGGTCGTCGCGGTTGACGTCCAGCGCCGAGTAGTCGCGCCACTTCTCGGGATAGCCGATCTTGTTGCGGATACATGGCCAGCTTTTCTTCGGCGGCCTTCTTGGTGTCGTCGCTCATCCAGGGCAGCGTCTTGATGTCGTCGCCCAGTGACTTCTCAAGCGCCGCGACCAGCTTGTCCATGCTGGCCTTGGCCGCGGGCGGGAAGTTCTCCTTCACCCAGTCCTGGCCGACGGCCTCGCCCAGCGCGCGGTCGGTCACAGTGGTGCACTGCTTCCAGCGCGGTGTCGGCTCCTTCTGGCCGGCGAGCGTCTTGCCGAAGAAGGCGAAATTCTCGTCGAAGAAGGCCTTGGGCAGGTTGCCGGCCGAGCCGTGCATCGCGTGCCAGCGCAGATAGGTCTTCCAGGCATTCGACGGGCTCGGTTGCGACCAGTTCGTTCAGCGCCTTGAAGAAGTCGGGCGTGGCGACATTGAGCGTGTCGAAGGGCCGACCTGGACGTCCTTGAAGTAGACCGCGAAATCGAAGTCCGGCGCGAGTTTCTGGAAATCGGCGACGGTGTAGATGTGGTAGCGATTTTCCGGGTCGCGCAGCTCGGTGCGGCTGGTGGAAGCCTTGGCCAGCGCCGTTTCGATCTCCATCACCGCAGCGGCTTCCTTTGGCGGCCTGCTCGGGCGTGTCGCCGGCCAGCGTGAACATCTTGGTCACGTGCTCGAGATATTGCTGGCGGATGGTCTGGAAGCGCTTGCCGTCCGAAATGTAGTAGTCGCGATCGGGCAGCGAAAGACCCGCCCTGGCCAACGCTGGCAATCTGCTTGGACGAGTCCTTTTCATCCTCCTGCACGCCGAAGCGGAAGAAGCGGTGCGGGATCGCCCTGTTCGGCGAGGCCGCCGAGCAGCGCGGCGAGGCTCTTCGTGTCGTTGAGCGCTGCGATGCGGTCAAGGGCGGGCTTGATCGGCTCGAGGCCCTTCTGACTCGATGAGGTCCGTGTTCATGCAGGCGGCATAGAAGTCGCCATACTTCTTCTGGAGCGGTGTCTTGGGATCTTTTGCGGCGGCGTCCAGTTCCTGCCAGAGCAGGTAGCGGTTGCGCTCACCGAGCAGCGAGAACGAGCGCGCCCAGCGCACCTGGTCGGCGGGAATGGGATTGTCCTTGACCCAGTTGCCGCATGCGTACTGGTAGAAGTCGTGCAGGGGTCGGCGGTTTTGTCGATCGCCGAGAGATCGAAGCTTTTGGCTGCAGGCGGCGGGGTCGGCTTGGAATCGTCACTGGAAGACGCGGCGGGAGATTGGGCAACTGCAATTCCGGTAGCAATCAGAAACACAGGTCTCATTCTTGCGGCCCGTCTTCTTCTCGCGACGCTATTTCTGATTTTCGGCTGGAGAAAGCTGAGGGATTTTCCGGGCACCGTGAATCAAATGGCGCAACTTGGGGTTCCGACGCCGCTACCGGCTGCTGCCGTAGCGACCTTCATGGAACTGCCGGTGGCGTTCGCAATCGCCATCGGCGCGTTCACGCGTCCTGCCGCTGTACTGATGTTTTTCTACACGCTGGGAACCGCGCTTATCGGACACCGTTATTGGACAATGACGGGTGAGGATCGAGTTGACAGTATGGATAGCTTTTATAAAAATCTCAGCATAATGGGAGGCTTCTCGCTGCTGTACATTACCGGTGCAGGAAAATATTCGATTGATAGATTGTTCAGTATCGCCACGCCGTAACTACGCGGTTGGTACGCGACGGTGCAGTGACACGTCGCGCACGTGCGATGCCGGACATGTGATCGACGATCTTATCGACAGCCATCCCAGCCTCATCGACAGTTATCCCAACGAAGCGTACCGTTAAAGTCGGGCTCTTTGCTTGCTGGACTTGATTGCCACAAAAAGCAGAGACAACCGAACTTGCCGTTCCGATCAATCGCGGCCAGTACCGTCGGTAATCACAAAAAAATCTAAATCGATTTTGGCTCGACCGCGGCTCTCACGCGCATCGCTGCAGGAAGTTCCATGCATAGGAGAAAATCATGAAAGTACTGATGGTCATCACATCCCACGACCAACTGGGCAACACTGGGCGAAAGACAGGATTCTGGCTCGAAGAGCTCGCCGCCCCTTACTACGTTTTCAAGGACGCAGGTGTCGACCGAAAGGCGGACGCCCGCCGCTCGATCCCAAGAGCGACGAACCCAAATCCCGAACTGATCTCACCGTGCGGTTCGAGAAGGACGCGGCTGCGGAAGCTCAGTTGGACAAGACCGTTCGCCTCGACAGCGTCAAGCAAGAAGACTTCGACACTGTCTTCTTCCCGGGTGGCCATGGACCGATGTGGGATCTCGCCGAAGATGAGCATTCCATCAAACTGATCGAGTCCTTCATTGCCGCCGGCAAGCCAATCGGCATCGTGTGCCATTCCACAGGAGCGCTACATCACGTCAAGACAGCGGACGGCAAGTTCTTGGTTCAAGGCAAGGAAGTTACCGGCTTCACCAACGGCGAGGAGGAGGAGATGGGTCTCACCAAGGTTGTGCCCTTCCTTGTCGAAGATGAGATGTTGAGACTGGGCGCCGTCTTCTCGAAGGTAGCGGACTGGGGAGTTCACGTAGTCAGCGACGGCTTGCTGATCACGGGCCAGAATCCGGCTTCCTCCGGCCCTGCCGCAAAGACACTGATGGCCGCGGTAAAACAAAAGGCTGCGCCGCCTGCCACGGCTCGGGCGTCGTAGATATTATCCATAGCGACTGCGTTTCTACGGATGCGGTCGCGGCAATTCGTTGGAGAGGCGCTTTCGATGGGCGCCTCGCCTACGCGCTGAACGAATCCAAAGGCTCGGCCGGCGTTTAGGTTCGACCAAAGGATTGGAAATGTTAAAGCGTGCAGGAACTGCGATCTTGTCGTTTCTGGCGGCTGCTTCGCTCTTGGTCGATGGCCCACCGACTGCAACCGCTGAAGTGACGCTGCCGGACGCGACCAGTGCTAGCTTCGCCGAAAAGCTTTATCGGCTGGATTGCGGTCACTCGCTCGCGAATGACGAGACGGTCTGGACGCCTGGCGAAAATGTCGGGCGGAGCATCGAATTCTCATCGACTTGCTGGCTGATACGGTGGGGAAAGGAATGGTTGCTCTGGGATACGGGTGTTCCTGAATTTGCGTTGAATGACCCCGACGGCTGGTCAACACTGCCAAAATTGATCGTCTACCATCTGGATAAGACTCTTACTGACCAACTCGCTGCGATCGGCCTTAAGACAGTCGACATTACCTATGTTGCGCTGTCTCATACTCACGGCGACCACATTGGCAATGTTCGTCTGTTCCCGAATTCAACGGTTCTGATGCAGCGAACCGAGTATAACTGGATCAGTTCTCCCGATGGCGCGAACGACGACGTCAATCAATTGAAGGCTCTCGCACGTAAGCTTTTTGGTAGCCCAAAACATCTTAAACTGCTCGACGGTGATACGGACGTATTTGGTGACGGCAGTGTTACCTTGGTTTCCACGCCGGGACACACACCCGGCAGCCAATCCTTGCTGGTCCATCTGAAGAATTCAGGCTTCATCATTTTGTCCGGTGATGTGGTTTGAGTTTTGAAAAAGACACCGTACCGTCCTTGAACACCGATAGGGCCGCGTCAATCGCCTCCATGGACAGGATCAGGCGGATGATCGCAACATACAGAGCGAAACTGTTTATCAATCATGACAAAACGCAATCTGACGCACTAAAGCTGCTCCCCGCATTCTACGACTGATGTCTCTATCAGCGCGCTTGAGCCCCCGCGCTGACGCCGGCGAACGCCCGGCCGACACGGAGGACAATTATGGTATCAGCAATTTCTCCGACAGCTGCCGCGGCGTCGATCGTTAGTCATCGTGCGCAAACTACGTCGCTACAGTCGACATCCGCGACAACGACCTATTGTCGCATGACGGTTGACGGTGTCGGAGTTTTCTATCGCGAGGCTGGTCCGAACGACGCGCCGGCGATCGTGCTCCTGCATGGCTTCCCTTCTTCCTCACGCGAGTTCGATACGCTTATCCCTTTGCTCGCAACACGCTATCATCTGATAGCGCCGGATTTTCCAGGATTCGGTCAGAGTGACGCCCCGCCACCGTCGTCGTACGCGTACACCTTTGACAATTTGGCCAAAACGATCAACCGACTTCTCGAGCAACTCAAGATCAACAGATACACCCTCTACCTTCATGACTACGGCGGGCCGGTCGGCTTTCGCATAATCTCGGCGCATCCGGATCGGCTTCGAGCACTTATCATCCAGAATGCCAATGCCTATAGGGAAGGCCTGGGCGTCAAATGGGCCGGCATTGCGCAATACTGGGCCGATCCGAAAGTGCATCCTGAAGTGTTTGACGCGTTCGTGTCGCTTACAGCGACCGAACAGCGTCACACGCTCGGCACCTCACATCCTGAACGTTATAATCCGGACACCTGGACTGACGAGTACGCTCACCTGTCGAGACCCGGCCAGCGCGAGATACAAGCCGATCTACTGTACGACTATAGGACAAACGTCGCTTCCTACTCGGTGTGGCAAGCGTGGTTGCGTGAACATAAGCCACCGACTTTGGTTGTCTGGGGGCGGAACGATCCCTCGTTCATCGCTCCCGGTGCGGAGGCGTTCGAGCGCGATCTTCCGGATGCCGAAATCCACCTGCTCGACGCCGGCCATTTCGCCTTGGACGAGAAGAACGATGAAATCGCGAGCCTCATTCTTGCGTTCTTGGCCAAACATTCGATCTGACTGATCGGTTGATATTTCCACGTACCTCTCAGCCTTATATCCCCGAGTTCAAATAGGAGCCATCCATGAGCGAAGTACAAGTCGAGCAGAAAACCTATCAAATGCCGCCGCAGGATGGGATTGCCATCGCACACTTTCTCACGGTCGCCGACGTCGAGCGATCGCTTCGATTTTACGAGGCTCGTTTCCTGAAATACCATGGTAATACCGCGCCGAAGAGCCTCGGCTGGCGTCTTAAATAGCACCTCCTCTCCGTTGAGCAGCATTTTCCCGGCGGTGGCCTCCGTTACCCCCACCATGATCTTTGTCAAAGTCGATTTGCCTGCACCATTCTCGCCGACCAAACCGTGGATCTCGCCGACCTCCAGATCGAAGTTGACGTTATTCAACGCGCGTACGCCCCGATATTCTTTCACGATGTCACGCATCTCAAGTATCTTGCTCATGCGCCAAACTCTCTCTCCGACAAGTCAATCTCGATAATTACACCTCCGCCTTTGCTGGTTGCCAATACGCGACCATCAATTTCTATGCAGCTAGTAATACCGTGCCGCTTGCCGTTAGCTCGGCTGTGAAAGCTTCCGACGGGATTGAACGCTTCATCAAGTCTCACGACTAGGCCATAGGAGCGCGAAGGCGCCCATGGCTTTAACTCGCCAAGCTGTTTGATCGCCCCGCTCTGCAGCGGTTCGCGATAATCGACCTTGGGATGGAGTGACGGCGCCACCCAGAATTCTTGATCAATCGTCCGCATCATCTCTTGGCGAAACTTTGGCTCACGCAACACGAACTCGACGAGCTGAGATCGCGGCGCGAAGATAGGCAACCAATAGCCTCCGCTTGATGCCAAGCTTAACCGCGCGGGGTAACCCGGAAGATCAGAGAGGACCGACTTTGATCGGTTGCCGCCTAGCTCCGTCAATTGATGGCGCCAACTCTCTGCAACGACTATTTTCGTGGCCCCCAATTGAACAATTCCGTTTGGCCATGCCAGGTGCTCCCCCAAACATGATGCGGCGCCGTCGCGCAGGTCTACTATCCATACCGATCCTGTCGCGTTGCGCTGAAGGAGATCGCGCTTCCACTCTGTTGGACCATTCACTTGAGAGCCAAGACATATTATGAGCTTATCCTGATCCAAGAACCGAAGTGCTGTCGGGCAACTGATAGTTCGACCTTCAACCGACTTCAGGCGAACCGCATCGTATCCTCCACCACGAATGACAACGCTACCGCCGGCGAGGCCGACGGCAAGCCCGCCTTTGCTATCCGCGGCAAGAGACGCGACCGTATCGTCAAAAGTCACAAGCTGCTCTACTTGGGAGTTAACTCCTGTACCGCCGCGGAGTCTAAAGACAGCTGGACCGCTGGAAAACAGCACCTCACCTCGGTCGAACACGACATTGTCGGGCGCAGACGTCTTCAGTAGCGCCGCAGCGTCCTCAAGCCTCTGATTCGGACGAAAGGCTCCGTCAAGCGGTGGAATGGTAGCTGCAGCTTCACCAGCACCACGAAAGCGACCTACCGCGCCCCGCAATACGCTCAGCATTATACGAGACCCCAATACGATTTTTGCCCGGTCCAAGTCGGATCGGCATCGGACAGCTGATATTGCCCAATGCGATTGTTGACCAAACCGCCGAGGTAGAGCTTCCCGCGATGCTCTCTGACAGACGTAATCATCGGATGCTTTAGGCCCTCAAGATCCCAAAGCGCGTCTAAAATCTGGCCGTTGAGGTCGAATTTGAACACGAACCCAGTGTTCATTTCCGGAAATAGCCATTCGTCGGGAGCTACCCGGTAAATCATGCGCCGACGGAAATCCGGCATTCGCAGGGCCAGGTCTAGAGCTGGCGCTCGCATGCCGCACATTGCACACCAGAAATTACCGTCGGAAGCACGGTTGATGTTATCCGGCATGCCTGGAAGATCTGGGATGACTGTTTCGATCCTGCCGGCTTTCGGTCCGTCGAACCAGTACCGGCTTATCCGACAACCAAAGGTTTCTGCGAACAGAAATGACTGGCCATCATGCGTCATGCAGATGCCATTCGGAAACATCAAACCCGAGACGATTGTTCGTGAGTGATCCCTTTGCGGATCATAGCAGATAATTCGCCCGTTACCGCGACCTTCGAGCGCCTCCATCATCCACGTCAGATGATTGTAACGGATGGTCGCTTCACTGAAGAATATCCTACCATCTGGCGCGATATCGAGATCGTCGGCCAGCCGCATGCGCGAGTTGTCAATGATCGACCAGAGGCTTCGGTTGGTTTCGTCCGATACCTTGGTGATTTCCCGGTCAGGTGTTACCCGAAAAACGCCCATACCACTGGAGCAAACAACAAGAGATTTGTCCTTATCGAAAGCCAGTCCAAGCGTAAAGCCGCCTATGTGAGCATAGATCTCATGTTAAGTGTAGTCGGGTGGCAAAAATCGAATGATATCACCATGTCTGCTGCCGCAATAAAGATTATCCTCGTTGTCAAGAATGATGTCTTCAGGGCCGTCAAGTTCTCCGACTCCAATGCCACGTGCTGTACTCAGCAGATTGTTTTGCGCATACGGCGAACCCGTTTCTGGTTGAGTTGGTTTACACGGCGGCAACGCGACGTACGTCGGCGCGACATACGTTTTGTTGAGAAGCTTAAGCCGGTTCTTCAATCAGCGCACGTCAATCATCACTGCTAATAGCAGAACAATTCCCAGAACCGCAGGGCCAGCACCGCTCTTAAATCCCAGACGTACAAGCCCGTTTGTGAGCAGTAGGATAATTGACGTCCCGAGCAGCGTCTTTATAACGGAGCCGCGCCCCCCACCAAGGCTGTTGCCGCCTAGAACCACAGCTGTGACAATGGCGATTTCGAGCCCAACGCCGGTTTCGCTACCAGCATTATTGAGCCGCGAAGCGTAGAAAATTGCGCCGCATGCTGTCAGTGCGCCAGATATAACGTAAGTCCAACAGACTGTACGCCTGACAGAAATGCCTACATTGTAGGCCGAGCGCCGCGAACCGCCGACGGCAAACAGATGCCAGCCCCAACGGGTTCGTGTCAGGACTATATGAGTGATCGCAGCGAGTACCAGAGCCGCCACAAGATCAATCGGCACGCCAGCAACGGTGCCATCACCAACGAAATCCCACGCCGGTGTATCTCCAGAGCCGGCCGAAATGGTGACCGCGTATTTCAGCGTGAGTTGATCGACAATCGCCCGAACAAAAATGAGCGTGACGAGCGTCGCAAGAAAGGCGCGCACGCGGAGATATCCAACCAAAACGCCGTTGATAAGCCCCACAGCAGCGCCGAGCAGCACTACCAGCGGCACAACGGCGATTAGTGGCAATTGCAAAGCATTTACAAACGCGATCGAAGCAAAATTGCACAGCGCGAAACTCGAGCCGACGCTTAAGTCGATCCCGCCTGCAAGGAGGACGACCGTCATCCCGAGTGCTGGAAAGAGATATTCACCAAGTTGTCGTGCGCTGTCGGCGAGACTGTGCAGTCCAAAGAACCCGGGGATCTTTATCGCGAAAAGTACAATTACGAGCGCCAGGATCGCCACCGGTATGGCGTTGTCGATCCAGTTCTTAGATAACACCTCGCCGACAATGTGATCTGGGACGAGCCGGTACCGCCAACGAACGTAGGTCTCCGAGATTGACATTCGGGTTCTTTCGAAAAAGCGATTGGTGTCGCAGCAACGAACAAGCGACACCAACACTAGCTGCGGAGATCAGTCGCTTTGCTTGACTTCGTCGATCGTCCAGCATGAACCCGGATGCAAATTATTCTTCGTCAAAATCTCCATCGGCGTATATAACGCGAACGGGCTTGAACCTGGCTTCGGCTTAGTTTGCAGAATTGTCACGATAGCAGCATTGAGGTCTCGTCCTTGGACCCGGCTGTCCCACTTCACATACGAGGTGAAATTACCGTTGGTGATGTTGTCACATGCAGCTGCCTGGTTGCCTGCACCCTCCGAAACTATCGCGACCTTACCAGCCAGCCCAGCCTCTTTGACGGCCGCAGCTAATCCTATCTGCGACTCATCCCACACTCCAACAAAGCCGCAGAGATCTGGGTGTTGCTTCAGGATCGTAGCCCCGACGCTGTGCTCCTTAGAAGCATCCCAGTCGGCAGCTTGGTCGGCAACAATGGTGACGTCTTTTCTGTCCTTCAGTTTATCCATTAGGGCCATATGGCCAATTTGGTTAGCTGGGCCGGTGGGCACTCCCTGGATAATTGCAATTTTCCCATTCTTGCCATTATTCGTGCTGCAGAGCCGAATAAGTTCGTCCGCTTGAATTGCTTGCATTTGATACCAGTCCCCCCCACCAAAGCATCGCCGTTGTTTGGGGTCTTCATGTTATACTGAATAACCTAAATACCAGCATCATTTGCCTTTTTTATCAGCTTATTGTAGGCCTGCGTTTCCACATTCTGGACGATGATGATGTCCGGCTTTTCATCAATCAACTGACTCAACGCTTGGGCGCCGGCATCGACATTCCAGTTCGGGTCGCGCACGATGAGTTCATAGCCAAGTGCGTTGGCTTGACGCTTAAGCGCTGCGTGAATGCCCTGGATAAAATTCATGCCCACTGAAATTGGCATGAACGCGACCTTCTTCCCCTTTAGCGTCTCGTAGTATTTGACTGAGAGGCCGTCATTGTACTCTCCGGCCGCCGCTATATCGCCAAATAACACTGCGACAGCAAACGCCACTAGACATGTTCGAAACGCTTTCATCTCACCCTTCAGGTTTCACAGGTCGTTTCGCATCAGATCAAATATCGCCCTGCTGGCCGGTTTGCTCGTCCCGTGGATTGACAAGAGAATCAACCACTACCGCCAGCAACAAAATAAGACTCTTGATTATTTTCTGTTCGGCGTACGAAAGATCCAAAATCGTCATCCCGTTAATCAGCGTGCCTACCAGAAGCGTGCCGATAATGACGTTGCGGATCCCACCTTTTCCGCCGCTCAATCCAATCCCACCGATCACCACGACAAGAATAACGTCGTAAACCATCGTGGAATTCGCCAGACGAGTGTTCATGCTGCTGACCATCGCGCACAAGATTAGCCCCGCGCCGAAGGCAATTAGCGCTGACACTGCATACTGCACTACGACGACTGGTCGGACTGGAACGCCGGTAATTCGTGCTGCAATGGGATTATCACCCATTGCATAGATAAATCGCCCCAGCTTTGTGTAACGGAGGATAAGGAAACCGAGCAGTGCAATAACTGCTGCCCAAATGATGGACGCCGGTATCCCTAGCGCATAGCCAGCACCAATCGTCTTAAACGTGTTAAGCTGATCGCCAAGGAAAACCGTATCTGAGTCGATGAGCGCAAAACGGCCAACACCGTAAAGGAAAGTCGCCACCGCCAGTGTGGTGAAAATTGCAGGGATCTCAAAATACGCGACGAACACTCCATTTGCGACGCCAACGAGAAGAGCCAGTCCGATTCCTAGGCCGAATCCCGCGGGGATCGACATACCTTTATTAATTTCGTTGAACATCCATGCGACAGAGATAACCATCACGGTGACCATGGTAAGATCAATACCACGGCCGATCACCACAATGGCCATGCCGACGCCTAGGACAGCGAGTATTGCCACCCCTTGGAGCAATGAGACTAAATTTCCGATGGTGGCGAATTGATTGAGCGTGAAACAAAAAGCAACAAATAACCCGAGCGTCAGAGCCAAAACTATTTGCTCTTGGTTGAACGACCTGCCGACGAGTTGTGATCGAAGCCAATGAGCAACATACTTGCTCTTGGCGAGCGCACGTTTTGAGGATTTCGCTTCGCCTGCAACTGCCACTTCTAACGCCTCAACTCGGCCGCCGTCGCTCTGTGCGGCAGGCTCGCTGAATAGGACTTACCTAAGCGCGCCACGCCTCATCTAATGTGATCAGCCGACGACCCCGGTTTCGTCAGCCAACTACGCCAGTGTTTCACGGCACCGCATCCGACGTTTGCTTCGGGGCACGTTCTTGCACCTTGGGAGCCCCTAGTACCAATATTATGCAGTATCCCATTTTTGGGACACGGTCAAGCACGGCTGGCCGATAAGAGCGCCCGATTAGCAGTTACGCCCGAACCGAAAAAAGCACTCGAAAACTTGGCAGCGTAGGTTGTCGTCATCCGCGGTTTTGGGCTCGGGACCAGCCGGGGACTACTTCGACGGCAATTTTTATGCTCAACCTCGTGCCACCTCGCTACGATGGTCGCGGCCCAGCGCGCGATGCCTGTATTGACTCACGCGGAAACCGCCAGCCCCCCTTTGGGGAGCGTATCCGACTGCGAGGGGTGTTCATCAAGCAGGTGTTTAAGCCGAGGGCACACGAATTTCCGGAAACTGCGCCTCAATAACAACTGCCGCGCATCCATTGCTGTAGCCGACTAGCTACCGACACCGCGATCATGGCGTGCAGGCCAGCTACGACATCCCGCCGCGCTATAATAGCATCCACCGCATCTACAAATTGCTTGGTACCCGGTGCATCGGCACATATTGCCAGAAATGTATTCCCCGATCTCGGCGCGCGATAAAGTTGCACCGCTCGACATTAGTTCGTAGGCCGTGAGCAACATGCAAGACGAACAGAAGCCGCATTGCACCGCAGCGCGTGAAGAACTCCTCTGGGTGAGGCCCTCGATGGTGTCCACAGCTTGCCGGGGATTTGCGGCGAAAGGACTAGGCAACCACGGGCGGTATGCCCGCCAATCAGCACAGTGCAAGCACGGCAGACACCGTGCTCGCAGCCGAGATGAGTGCCTGCGAGTTCCATCTCCTGGCGCAAAAAGTCAGCGCGATGCCGACGCGCCTTACGATATTCCCCTGCTCACGCGGGCGGCAGCGCATATCGAGCACGTCGCCATTCGCAACCGTGAGACACTCGGCGGCAGCCTTGACAACACCGACCCGGCAGCGGGGTTGCGACAACTGCGCGTCACCGCTGCGAGGCCAGTTAGAAGGCAAGCGCCATACGGTGTCAGCCACGTTCAGGAGGTTCACGCTTCATGAAGCCGTCAGTGTTAGTACGCTGCCACAGGAAGTGGGCTGAGGATTATGACGGCCGAGTCTAACACCCGATACTGGTGGCAATTCCTCTTTATCTGCCTCGGGTACATTGCATGGACAACTTGCCGAATCGGTTTTCCAGTTGGGCTTTCGGCGATGGGGAAGCAGTTCGCTTGGACGTCGTTTGAAATCGGCGTGTTGAGCACAGTCTTTTTATTGGGGCAGGCACTCATTGACATCCCCGCGGGCTATTGGATCGACCGCCTTGATCGAAAAAACTTGCTGAGCGGAGGGCTGTTAGGAATCGGCCTATTCACTATCCTTATAACAGTCGCGGCGGGCTTTTGGAGCGCACTTATTTATCGCATTCTCTTCGGCGTCATGGAAGGGGTTTACAACATCGCGGCATTCGCCGTCGCCGGATCAATCCTCCCAGGCAACAGAGCATTTGTTAACGGTTTTACGCAGGTCTTCTACGGTATCGGAAACTATACCGGATCAACATTCGTAGGAGTCCTACTGAAGGCGCATCCCGGATATTGGCAGCTTCCGCTTTACTGGTTAGGCGGATTGACGATGGCCTATGGCGTCGTTTCTTTGTTTCTGTTCAAGCGACGATATCTGCGGCGTTTCGAAACAAAGAACGAAATGACCGAGCACGGGTTTTGGCGCACTCTTGGGATCGCCGTCCGCAATGTGAAGGTATGGCAAGCAATTGCCATTCATGCCTGCAACATCATTCCCAGCTGGGCCATTCTGGGAATGGGAAATTATGTCTTTGTCGAGTATCGGCACTACGATCCAGCTTTCAGCGCGAGCGTTTTCGGCATCGGCTATGGCGTGGGCTGTCTTTTTGTCCCGCTGGGGACGATGTGGGCCGACCGCTTCGGCCGTCGTCCGGTGATCTGTATTCTTGGACTGTGGACGGCGCTTTCTACTTTTATGATCTTTAACGTCGCTTCGCCGGACTGGACAATGATTGTGCTCTGTGTGTGTGCAGCCTTCGGCATCAACGCACTCTACACGTTGGGCTACACGATCGCGCAAGACGCCGTGGCATCGGCTTCGATGAGCGGCATCGGCATTGCCACTGGAATGGCCGGGGGGTTTGGATACCTGTTCTCGATGCTCGGAGGCCCGCTTGTCGGTGCATTTATTCCACTTGTTGGCCCGCTCTGGGCGATGAATCTCGTGGTTTCGGGCGGCCAAGTTCTGGTCGTGATCTTCTCGTTCTGGTTTCTGAAGCATGGCCCTCTGCCGAGGGCGCCAAGCGCGTCAGAGGAACTGGCCCAGCGAGCTGCATAGGACCGCGAGCGCGCCATGCGTTGGCACGCAAGGCGCTTCTCCTCGATCGTTGACGGCAGAAACGCGAAGCCGCGGCGCCGTCATTCAAGCTGCTTCACAGCTTCGGCGAACCGAACAAAAAAATCATCGGCAAGCTTCTTGGCGGCGCCATTGATGAGGCGCTGCCCGAGCTGCGCGAGCTTGCCGCCGATCTGCGCCTGCACATTGTACGTGAGACAAGTGCCATCGCCCTGCTCGTTGAGCTCGACAGTGACGCCCCCTTTCGCGAATCCGGCGATGCCCCCGTCGCCTTCCCCGGAGAGCTTGTAGCTGCGCGGTGGATCAAGTTCGCTCAGCCGCACCTTGCCTTTGAAGCGCGCCTTGACGGGCCCGATCTTGTTCGTCGCAACCGCCTCGAACTCATTCTCGCCGATGACCGCGAGTGTCTCGCAGCCTGGAATACAGAGTCTCAGCACATTTGGATCATTAAGCTTGGCCCACACTGTCTCGCGCGATGCGGGAAGGATCTGCTGACCACTCATTGTCATCGCCATCAATATCTCTCCATACGATTGTTAACGGTATCTTCGGTCGGCGTTCGCCCGAACTTGCCGCAAGCCGCGGATCATCTAGGGACTGCCGGGCACCACACCGCTCGGCAGCGATGCTGAATACTTGGCGATCTCCCCCGGCGATGTGACCCACACCGATGATGAGAACTGCGGATGCTTCACGACGTATTGCAGCGCCTCAGCAATCTGCCGCAGCCGGAAAGGCTGGCCTGCGCAGAAGGTGTGCAGCGAGACACCAAACACGAGCGACTCGGTGCGTGACTGGGTCAGCATCAGCTCGAATTGATCAACGATCATTTGGCGGAAGTCCGTTGCGGACTGTGCCCGACTGAGCATCGTGGGACTGTCATTGATCTCGATGGGATAAGGGACCGAAAGCAAAGGTCCCGAACGCGTCTTCATCCAAAAGGGTTGGTCGTCAGCCGGCCAATCCATCACGAAGTCGTATCCAGCCTCCTTGAGGAGATCCGGCGTCACTAGAGTTTCAGCGATCCAAGGCCCCATCCAGCCCAATGGCCGATGGCCGAAATGCCTTGTCACGATGGCGGTCGCATCCCGGATCATTTCCGCTTCGGCGCGCTCGTCCATATCGGATTGGCGTTCGGAGTTGGTGTAGCCATGGCCGATCACCTCGTCGCCGCGTTCACGGATCTTGGCGACGATCTGCGGGCATCGTTCGCAAACGGATGCATTAAGGAGATGGCATAGCGGAAGGCCGAGCTTCTCCATGAGCTCGAATATTCGCCAGATGCCGACGCGCAGGCCGTAGTCGCGCCAGGCGAAGTTGCGCGGATCGGGCTGCGGGCCTACCGCGGTCGGAGTGTGACCAAGCCCCTCGCCAAAACTGAAGTCTTCGACATTGAGGGCGACGTAGAAGGCCAGGCGCCTTCCCATCGGCCAGTCAAATTGCTTGCGCTCGACAATGGGAGAATACTCATAGCGATTGTGGCGTTGCATCTTCATCGACGAATACTTTGTTCTCTATGGAATCGATGGCGCAGGCTTAGGTTGCACTCCATTCATCTGGATCCCTCCTCGATCATTCAAGCTGTTGGTTTCGTCATCTCTGAAAGGATCATCGCAGGTGCTCGGCATGTTCGCGGGCGTATCGCACCAACGCTGCGAAACGATAGAGGCCGTGCACAAATTTTCCGTACGGTAGCGTGATGAACAGTGCGAAGACGACGCCGAGATGGCCCGCGAGCAGGATCGCCATCGCGCCGGTGCCGCGCAGGACTAGCAACAAGAGCCCGGTCAGGCTCGTCAGGAACAGCATCGCCAGAAAAGCCGCGTCCATCCCGAAGCGCGCGCCGTCGACCATTGCGGGGTCGCGCCGCAGCTTTGTGATCATCAGGCCGAGCGGACCGAAGATGAGCCCGATGCCACCGAGCGTACCGAGCACGACCGGCAGGTCCCACCAAGGATATGGCGCCTCGCGACCGAGCAGGTAGTGATAGAGCGTCGCCACGCAGGTCGACGCGAAGCAGAGCAGGAAGCCGTAGAAGGTCTGGTGGTGATAGAAGCGGCGGCGGTCGTTCGGCCGTTCGTCGTGGTTGTAGCAGCCTATGCCGCCGCCATCGAGATAGCGCAAAGTGGAAGCATCGCGGATCGCCTGCCACAAGGAGGCGCCGTCCGCGGCGACCGGATCGCCGATCGCGCGCCAGAACGAGCGGATGCTCAGCACAAGCGCCAGGGCGGCGTAAAGGAACGCCGCACCGAGCAGCGCCGCCATCGCGTCGTGTGGCATCAGCCGATAGAACGCGCCCACGCCGGTGTGCGCACCGAACAGCACCGATGGATCGTGCCAGGCCACGAAACCGAGGATGAACGCCGCGACACTCAGCGCCGCCACGATGCTGATCACCAGGCCGTTGCGCGCGAACAGCGGCGCTAACACGCGCGGCCACGCGTAGGCGGCGTAGGAGTTAGCACGTACCTGCGCGAGCACGCGCGGCACGTTGACGTCAAAATCGTGGGGCGGCGAGAACTGGCAATCGACATAGCAGGCGCCACAGGCGTGGCAGAGATTGGCGAGATAGTTGAGATCGCCATCCGGGAACGCGCGGCGCATCTCCATTGCTGGAAACACCGCGCACAAGCCCTCGCAGTAGCGGCACGAATTGCAGACCGTCATCAGCCGGTCGGCCTCGGCGAGCAAGGCGCTCGCGTGAGTGCCCGGCCGCGCGCCCGCCTTCTCAGTTGCAAACATTGCGCGCCGCCTCCGTCCCGGCGATGCGGCCGAACACGCTGCCAATCGTCATGCCCATGCCGGCCGCATAGCCGCGCCCGAGCACATTGCCGGCCATGATCTCACCGGCGGCGAACATGTTCGCGGACGGCTTGCCATCCTTCATCAACATGCGGGCCTCTTTATTCACCCGCGTCGCCAGGTAGGTGAAGGTGATGCCGGGCCGCACCGGATAGGCGTAGAACGGCGCCGCCTCGATGCGCCGTGCCCAGTGGCTCTTCGGCGGCGTAATGCCCTCGGTGTGACAATCATCGAGGATGGTGTCGTCGAACGTTCCGGGACGCACCGCTGCATTGAAGTCGCGCATCGTCTTTTCCAGCGCGACCGGATCGAGCGTTAACTTGCCGGCGAGCTCGCGGATGCTTGGCGCCTCGATCGGCGGATAGAGCGAGGGCATGAAGAGTTTCAACGAGGACGCATCGAAAATTATGTAGGCAATCTGGTCCGGCTGCTGTGCGACGAGCCGCCCCCAGATCGCGTAACGCTTCGGCCAGATGTCCTCGCCCTCGTCATAGAAGCGCTGCGCGTTGCGGTTCACTACGATACCGAACACGACGCAATCGAGCCGCGTAATGATGCCGCCGTCATATTTCGGCGCGCGCGCGTCGATCGCGACCGCGTGGCATTGCTTCTGATCGCCGATCTCCTCTACCCCCCGGTCGAGCAGCATTCGCAGCACGGTGCCGCGGTTGTTCGGAGTGCCGCGGATCAGGAAGTTCTCTGCAGCCGGCCCCCAGGACTGCTTTAGCCATTCGATATTGGATTTAAAGCCGCCGCAGGCCGCCACCAGCGTCGCGGCGCGGATCACATGATCCACCCCGCCCTGGCGCACCGTCGCGGAATGAAATATGCCGTCATTGACCTCGAGATCGATGACCTCGGCCTCATATTCGATCGCAACGCCGAGGCTTTCGGCGGTCAGGTAGAGCGCGTTGAGCATCGCGCGGCCGCCGCCGAGAAAGAACGAGTTGGTGCGGCCCAGGCTGAGCGTGCCGCCGAGCGAGGGCTGGAAGCGCACGCCCTGCTGCGGCAGCCAGTCGAGCAGCGATTTCGATTTGTGGATCATGTGGCGCGCCAGCACCTCGTCGGTCGCGCCTTGCGTCACTTGCAGGAGGTCCTTGAAGAATTCCTCTTCCGGATAGGGGCCACTCAGCGTGTCGGTCGCGGCGTCATGCGCGCAGCGCACGTTGCGGGTGTGCCGCGTGTTGCCGCCCCGGTAGAATTTCGACGCCATCTCGACGACGAACACCGAAGCGCCCGCGCGGGCCGCTGCAATCGCGGCGCACAACGCCGCATTGCCGCCGCCCGCGACAAACACATCGAACTTCTGAGAAAAATTGGTCACGTACTCCTCACCGATCTTCGCTTTTGCACCAATACGGATTTTCCTTTTGTTCACGAGCGAAACCGCATCCGCCAAAGGTCCCACGCACGCGCGAGCGTTGCCTCTGGGAATGTGGTGGCGAAGTCGATCTCCTCACACTGAATTTGTCGATCAAACCGCTTGCAACGCACACAACTGCAGCACTGCGTCACGGCAGGTGCGGATCGCACGAAAGGCAAGCTCTCGAAGATTAGATGTAACAACGGTTGCGCCGCGCCAACGTGCTTGCCAATCGCCGCGCCGAGCTGCGTGACGACGTGAAGCGCCAGGTTGACCAAGCAGAAGGGCAGTGCCGGTGCGTGATGATGGCAAATCGCACTTACGTCCGAGCGCATCTGATAGATCGCCGTGTGGATCATGCGCTCAGAGGTTACGTGGCACGCCCGGACGGGCTGCGCTACGAGATCAAACTCCAGAATGTCGCTTTCGGTCACGAGCTCGGGCGCCAGCGACCGTGCGAGATACATGTTCGACGGGTTCGTAGGGTTGCGAATGCTGACATGGCCGAAGGCATTCAGCACGCCTTCGCGCGCAAAGATGCTTTTGGAGATCGCTAAGGCAGCTTGAGGGCTCTCATTCGCTGATGTCATGTGTATCGCGGCCCCTTGTAATGTCATGGGTAGCTGTTTAAAAAAAGAAACACAAGCGCGACGAGGCGAGCCAGACTTATTACAAGCCATTGAATTCCCTAAGGCAAGACCGTTCACCTCTCGGGCCGAAAATGATCCGGCGGGGCTCTTGATGTCCAACACATTGCTTACTCTGTTCGATCTCCGTCGCTGCCACGAGTACTACCGTGCCGGGTTCTGGAGAAACGATACGGTTTACGGGCTGGTGAAGATGCACGCGGAGCGTGCACCAGGGCGTATTGCAATCCGCAGCCGAATTGGTGATTTGACTTATCGCGATCTCGTGGCGCTCGTTGATTTATTCGCGAGCGATCTCGCGGCGCAGGGGGTGGCCGCCGGTCAACGCGTTGCGGTCTGGCTCCCAAGTCGCTGCGAAACGGTCGTCGCGCTGCTGGCCTGCAGCCGGAACGGCTATGTCTGCTGCCCTTCGCTGCATCGCGATCACACCGTAGGAGAGATCATTGCGCTTCTTAAGCGAATGCGTGCCGCAGCACTTATTGCGGAGGCAGGTTATGGCGCAGACGCCGGAAAACATGATCTCTTTGCACGGGTAAGTGAAGTCGAAACACTACGTCAGGTCTACAAGCTCGAGCGCGTCACCGAGGGAGATGCTCCCGGAATAGTCCCTGTCGCGGCCGACACAACCAAGCCGCCGGCACCCAGCAATCCGGACCGCATTCTCTATCTCGCCTTTACATCCGGCACGACTGGTGTTCCGAAGGGCGTAATGCACAGTGATAACACGCTGCTTGCAAACGCGCGGGCACTCTCGAGCGACTGGTCGATCAACGATCGTTCCGTCATCTATTCGCTCAGCCCGCTGAGCCACAATCTTGGTTTCGGCGCGATGGTCATGGCGCTCGCCGTCGGCGGACAGCTCGTGATCCACGATCTGGCGCGCGGCGCAAGTCTGGTCGATCGCCTCATCGAGACCGGGGCGAAATTCCTCGTGGGCGTGCCCACGCACGCGATCGACCTCCTTGCCGAGATAAAGGCGCGCAACCTTTCCGGAATCGGCAAGCTGCAAGGCTTTCGAATTTCTGGCGCGTCCGCGCCAGCGGAGCTGGTGGCCGACCTCTTACGATTCGGCATCTTGCCCCAGAGCGGCTACGGCATGACTGAGACTTGCTCGCATCAGTACACGCTGCCGAATGACGACCCCAAGATGATTGTGGAGACCTCCGGCAGATCTTGCCCTGGCTACGAGATCCGAATCTTCGATCGCGACGATGAGAACCGGGAATTGCCGGCGGGCGAAATCGGCCAGATTGGTGGTCGCGGCGCGAGCCTCATGCTCGGCTACTTCGACGACCAGCTAGCGACGGAGGACTCCTTCAATCGTGACGGCTGGTTCATGACAGGTGACCTCGGCTGGGTGGACGAAAACGGCTATCTGCGCATCACGGGGCGCAAAAAGGATGTGATTATCCGTGGCGGCCACAACGTCTATCCGGCGAAGATCGAGGCGCTGGCGGGAACACACGAGGCCATTCAGAGGGTCGCCGCGGTCCCAGTCCCGGACCAGAGACTTGGCGAGCGCGTATGCCTCGCGGTGATGTTCCGGCCGGGCAAGGTCGCGACCGCCGATGATATCTTGGCGCATCTCGATCAGGGTGGGCTGTCGAAGTACGACATGCCGGAGTTTTTCCTCAAGCTCGACGAGATTCCACTCACCGCCAGTGGCAAGATCCGCAAGCGCGACGTCGTCGAGTGGATCGCTCGCGGAAGAGCCAAACCGCAGGCGATCCGTTTCGAGGCGAAGGCCGGATGAGAGCCGGCAAGCGGGCGGCGCTGGAGCGGCTGCGCGACGAGATGGAGCGCCCGCCGTTTCATCGCGTCCTGCAGCCGCGGGCGCTCGATGCCGACCCCGAAACCGGAACGGTGACGATTGGGATGGCCTATCGCGATGAGCTTGCGCGGGCGCCAGGGGAGAAGTCATTCCACGGCGGCGTCATCGCCACGCTGATTGATCTCGCCGGACATGCCGCCGTGGCGATCAAGATCGGTCGTATGGCACCGACGATCGACCTGCGCATCGACTACCTGCGCCCATCCTCCGGCGAGGACGTTATCGCGCATGCCCGATTGGTCAAGGCGGGGCGGACGGTCGGGCGCGTCGACATCGATGTCACCGATACACAAGGCCGCTTGATCGCGATCGGGCGCGGAAGCTTCAGCACGTCCTAGCTTTTTGAACAACTCTGCTGGTCGATGATCGCTTTGATCGTCTGCGGCGTGATTGGAATCTGTGTGATTAGTCCCTTGCCGCCGAGCGCGTGATCGACTGCGGATGCGATCACCGCGCCGACGGCGGCTACGCCGCGCTCGCCGGCGCCTTTGATACCGAGCGGATTGCACGTGCTTGGCGCATCCTCCGTCAGCATGACGTCGACTTGCGGAACCTCATGGGCGGTTGGGATCAGGTAGTCCGCGAAAGTGACGGATAGCGGTTGGCCTCGCCTGTCGTACTGGAACTCCTCAAACAGCGCGCCACCGAGTCCCTGCGCAAAGCCGCCGACGAGTTGACCGCGCACGAGCATCGGGTTGATTGCGCGGCCGACGTCGAAGGCAATCAGCATCTTCTCGACCGTTACGGCGCCGGTTCCGGAATTGAGCTTCACCAGCGCGATCTGGACCCCGTAAGGGTAAGTCATATGCGCCGTCGTGAACCAGCCATCCGCTGCAAGGCCCGGGTCGCGCTCGCCGCGGGTCTGCGACACAGGGCGCAGATGATAGGCGACGTCGCCGAGGCTGACACTCGCGCCAATCCCATCGGCGCGGACAATGCTTCCGTTCACGATCGTAAGGCTCGCAGCGTCCGCCTGCAGAAGCTGCGCCGCCATATCGAGCGCCTTGTGACGCACCTTGGTGGCGGCCATCGCGGTCGCGTTGGCGGTCATCACGGTCGCGCGAGTTGCATGCGCGCCGATACCGTACTCGATGCGGTCCGTGCGACCATGGACCACGCGTACGCAGCGATAGTCGACTCCAAGCGCCTCGGCACAAACCTGTGCGATTACCGTCTCGAAGCCCTGACCAACGGACGCGCCGCCGGTGATCACCTCGACCTCGCCGTCCGTATGTACGTTGACGCGTGCGCCGTCGGTTGGGCCCAGGCCGCTCTTCTCGACATACATGGCCAGTCCCAGCCCGACATATTCGCCACCTTTGCGCCGTTCGGCGCACGCACGTTCCAGGGCTTCCCAGCCAGAACGTTCCAGCGCCTTGTCGAGGAGCCCTTCAAAATCGCCGGAATCCAGCACCACCTCGTCGCCGAGCGCGATGAGCGGCCGCTCGTACGGCATCTCGTCGGGTGCGATAAGATTGCGTCGGCGAACCTCGATCCGTGAAAGGCCGGTCTGCCGGGCGATCGCATCCATCAATCGCTCTCGGACGAAATTCGCCTCGTACCGGCCGGGCGAGCGATAGGTCGCGGCCGGCGTCTTGTTTGTGAGGCGAAAGTGGCCGTTCACGCGAAAATGCGGCAGCCGGTAAGGACCCGGTAGAATTGCGCACGCGGTATCGGCGACGCGCGTGCCGTGCGTGCGGATGTAAGCACCCTGGTCATGGAAGAACGTGTCATCGATGCCGAGCAGCCGGCCCTCACTGTCGACGGCGGCGCGGATGCAGTGACGTTGCTGGCGTGAATGATTGGCGGCGATCATGTGCTCGCGACGGTCCTCGAGCCATTTGACCGGGCGGCCGAGACGCATCGCGGCGACAAGAACGAGTATATCTTCCGGGTAAATCTCGCCGCGGATGCCGAAACCGCCCCCGACATGTCCTTCATAGAGATGGAGGCCGGCCGTGCCGCGGCCGAGCATCCGCGCCAGAGACTGCGATTCTTGTGCGGCACCTTGGCGGCACCGTGCAGCTCAAGGATGTCACGGGCTGCATCGTAGTATCCGACGGCGCCGCGCGTCTCGAGCGGTACACCGGAATGTCGGCCGATTGAAAGATCGAGCTCGACGATTGTTGCCGCGCGGTTGAAAGCTTCGACAACATCGCCGTAGCCCTGGCGGCAGATCGTCGGTTCGGTCGTTAAGGTGGGCGGAAACGTCGAGGCTGGCAGCGACGCGTCGATGACCGCATCAAGTTCCTCGATATCAATATTGACGAGCTCAGCCGCGTCTTCCGCAATATAGGCGTCGGTGGCGAACACCGCCGCAACAGGCTCGCCGACGTAGCGGACGAAGTCTCTGGAAAGCACCGGCTGACGGAACGGCGCGAGCTTCTCGTTCGGCCCTTCCCGGAAATCGATCGGCGGGAGGTCCGCGATATCGGCTGCCGTCCACACGGCAACGACGCCCGCGAGCGTCCGAGCCTGCGAGGCGTCAATCGCCCTCAAGCGCCCATGTGCATGGTGGGAGCGGACCATGCGCATATGGAGCTGACGAGAGAACGAGATGTCGCCGGCGAAGCGGCCGCGCCCAATCACCAGAGTGCGGTCCTCAAGCCGCTCAACCGAAGCGCCGATCCATGATGTCGGCTTGGCGATCACGACTTTACTTTCATGTCCTCCGCGGCGGCGCGCACGGCCTTGATGATATTCTCATACCCCGTACAGCGGCAGAGGTTGGAGGACAAGATGTCGACAACCTCACTTTCGCTGAGGTCGGTGCGCTTCTCCAACACACCAACTGCAAGCATCAAAAAACCTGGCGTACAAAAACCGCATTGCAGCGCGTGATGTCGCATGAACGCTTCCTGGACCGGATGCAGCTTATCACCTTTCTGCAGGCCTTCGACGGTACGGATGTTGCGGCCTTCCGCCTGCACAGCGAACATCAGGCAGGACCGTACAGGTTCGTTATCGAGCAGGACCGTACATGCTCCACAGACGCCGTGCTCACATCCAATGTGAGTGCCAGTCTGCCCGCAATCGTCCCGGATGACGTCGGCCAGAGTACGCCGCGGCTCGACCGTGACGTTGTGCGGCACACCATTGATGGTTAGCGTGATCTCGCGTCGGCCGGTCATTCCGCAGTCTCTAGCGCACGCTGTGTGAGGGTACGCACGAGGCAGCGGCGATACCCAGCGGTGTAGTTGACGTCCTCCATCGGATCGACGGCTACCGCCGCCGCTTTGGCAGCGGCCGCAAAGACAACCGCGCCTGGCGCCTCGCCGTGCAACAGCTTTTCCGCTTCAGGGATCCGCGCGCGTACGGCTCGGCCCCGCCGAGCGCTACACGCGCCTCCTTGATCTTTCCGTTCTCGACCGTAGTTACGAGCGCCATCGCGATCGCAAA
>CAVTCT010000006.1:0-210952 GCA_963733325.1 uncultured Acidobacteriaceae bacterium | reverse complement strand
GAAAGCGGCGAACTAGCCGCCTAATTGCTTAAGATTTCGGACTTAAAACTCAAAAACCTGGCAATTTTGCTCAGTAACCGTTCGCCACCAGCCAGGCTTCGGTGAGGTCGAACTCTGACTTCTTCTGATTCTGCATCTGCTGATAGCCAGCTTCACCAGCACATCGGCCTCGACGTTTACGGGCGCGCCGACGGTCAGCGTGTGGAGATTGGTGCGCCAATAGGTCAGCGGCAGGATGGCGATGGAGATCTCGTCGCCGTCAATTCCGGCGATCGTCAGGCTGATGCCTTCGACGGCGACGGAGCCTTTGTGCACCATCCACTGGCGGACGTTTTCGGGAACGCGGACTTTGAGGGTCCAGTCGGTGGTCTCGGGATTGAAATCGGGCCGCGAAGGCGAGACCAAAGGTTCAAGGCGGACTGAGTTCGCCGGCGCCGTCAACATGCCCCTGAACGACGTGGCCGCCGAGCGGGCTGCCGGCGGCGGTGGGCAGTTCGAGGTTGACTTTTGCGCCGGGCTTCAGCGAGCCGAGCGATGTCCGGTCCAGGGTTTCCTGGGCGAGGTCGGCATGAAAGTAATTCGGGTCGACATCGAGCGCGGTGAGGCAGACGCCGGAGACGGCGAGCGAATCGCCTTCGCGCAGGCGGCCGGCGATGCCGGGGCTTCGACGGTGATGCGTCGAACGCCGCCGCGATCGGTGAGGCTGACGAGGGTTCCGGTCTGCTCGATGATGCCGGTGAACATGGATTCATTCTAAGGGAACGGGGAACGGGGAACGGAGGTAAGAGCCTCTTAATTGGCTGTGAGCCATCCGAGGATCTCGCGCATCACGCGATCGGCTTGATCGGTTTGAAACAGATACTGCGCGTGAGCTGAGCCTTCGAGGATGACGAGTTTTTTGGGCTGCGGAGCTTTTTCGTATTGTGCGCGGATTCCGGGGAGGCGCGGGCCGTCGCCGCTGGTGTCGTTGCGGGTCACGATGAAGAGTGCCGGCGATTTGAGCTTGTCGGCGAGCAGGTTTGGCGCAGCGCCAAGCATTACGATGCGATCGATTTCGCCAGGCCGCGAGGTGATGGAGGCGTCGCCGGCGGCGGCTCCGCCCATGCTTCCGCCGACAATGGATACAGTTTTCGCGCCATGGCTGTGGAGGTAGCGCACCGCCGCAAGCACGTCGAGCGCGAGTTGAGCATCGGAGGGGTCGGCCTCGCCGGGGCCGTGCGACTGGCCGTGGCCTCGAAGATCGATGGCGAGAACTTCAAAGCCAGCACCAATCAGCGCGGGAACCTGGAGCGCCCAGCTTTCCTTGGTGAAGCGACCGCCGTGAACCAGGAGAACGGCGCGATCTGCGTTGCCATAGAAGTTGGCGGACACGAGGCCGCCGTCTTCGGTTGGGAAGGAAAACGTCTTCTGCGCATTGGCGACATTGGCCAACAGAAACGCCGAGAAGATGGCTATGAGTACACGCACTCCGCAAATGTACTACGGCTTTCGGTTTGGCTCTGATAGGTTTTTATTTCAGCAGAGCTCCCCCAATCAGCAGGCAAGGAAACAAGAGGCCACCCACATGAATGCACTTCGATATGTCGTTGTTTGTCTTGCAATGGGTTTAACCGGCTACATTTTTACCGCTTCGCTTGCCGCGCAGGACCGGTCTTACGGGAGGTCCGTGGTGGCAACGCAGTACGGGATTGTTGCTACGAGCCAGGTGTCGGCTTCGCAGGCAGGGGCGCGGGTGCTGGAGCAGGGCGGTTCGGCGATTGACGCGGCCATTGCGGCGAACGCGGTTCTGAACGTTACGGAGCCGACGTCGAATGGCATGGGTGGCGACCTGTTCGCGATTTACTGGGAGGCGAAGACAGGGAAGCTGTACGGGCTCAACGCGAGCGGTTGGGCGCCCAAGGCACTGACGATCGAACACCTGCGCGCGAAGGGAGTTACGGAGATGCCGCAGTACGGGATCGATTCAGTGACGGTGCCGGGCGTGGTGGATGGGTGGGCGAAGCTGCATCAACGGTGGGGCAGGCTGCCGTGGCGCGATCTGTTTCAGCCAGCGATCTTTTATGCGGATCATGGCTTTCCCGTGGCGGAGATCATTCATTCGTGGTGGGACAGCGATAGCAAAGAGCTGATGACGAATCCGGAGAGCCAGCGAGTGTTTCTGCCCGGCGGCAAGGTCCCGGAGTCGGGCGAGGTCTTTCGCAATCCCGATGTAGCGCGCGCGTTCAGGCTGGTTGCCGAACAGGGCGAGGCAGCGTTTTACAAGGGCGAGATTGCGAAGGCGATTCTGAAAACGTCGGACGATTTGGGCGGGACGATGACGGCCGACGATCTTGCTTCCTACTCTGCCGAGTGGGTTGAGCCGATCCACACGACGTATCGCGACTGGACCGTGTATGAGTTGCCGCCGAATGGCGATGGCATCGCGACGCTGGAGATGTTGAATATCATGGAGCGCTTCCCGGCTGATTTGTCGGGGCCGCACAGTCCAGGGGAATTACACACCCGCATTGAAGCGATGAAGCTGGCGTATGCAGACGTGAAGGCGTATGACGGAGATCCGCGGTTCGGCAAGATTCCGGTGGAGCAGCTACTGTCAAAGGACTATGCGGCGAAGCGTGCAGCGCTGATCGATCCTGCGCACGCGAATTGCACGGTTGCGCCGGGTGCGCTGGGGACGAGCGACACGACGTACTTCAGCGTTGTGGATCGGGAGGGCAATATTCTTTCGATCATTCAGAGCAACTACAACAACTTTGGATCGAATGTGACGGTGCAGGGCATGGGGTTTGCGCTGCAGGATCGGGGAGGCTTGTTCTCGCTGGATGCAGAGTCGCCGAATGCGCTGGCGGGACGCAAGCGGCCGTTTCACACCATCATTCCAGCTTTTATGCAACATGGAGATCAGCACATAGGATTTGGCATTATGGGCGGATTGAATCAGCCGCTGGCGCATGCGCAGTTTGTTTCGAATGTGGTGGATTACCACATGAACATCCAGGCTGCGATGGAAGAGCCGCGCTTCACCGATCGACAGCAGCTCGCCTGCAAGATTGTGATCGAATCGCGCGTGACGCAAGCGACGATCGATGCGCTGACAAAAATGGGGCACGTGCTGCAAGTGCATCCTGATTACACATCGCAGATGGGGCGCGGGCAGGCGGTACTGCACGACAGCAGCACCGGCGTGAACTTTGGCGCGTCAGATCCGCGTGCGGACGGAGCGGCGATCCCGGAGCAGCCGAATTTCGGAGCGCACTGATTCATGGGGTTCGACCTCACAAGAAAAATGAAGATTTGGTTTCGTGGTTTCCCACCCATGCCGCGATAAGCACCCCACGGACGAAGACCTGTCTGCGAGGACCCCGGAACGGCATCATGGATGGAGCACGCTTGGATTGTGGCGATGCGGGTAAAAAACAAAGCAGATCCTTCACTCGCCTGCCCCACAGACGCGCGCGTCTGCGGGGATCCCAGAGCCGCTACGTTCAGGATGACAGCGGCCTGGGTTATAGATCCCATGTCTCAGAAGCGAATCTGACATCTTCACGGCAGAAGCCGTACTGTCGATATTGTGGACGGATGGCCGATGGCGAGGGATTACGGTGTGGCCCACGGGTCGCGCAGCAGCGAGCAGAGGCCGAGGTCGTTGCCGTAGCGCTCGACTTCCACTTCGGCCATGCGGATGGCGTGGGCATGCCGCGAAAGGCGGGGACGGCGTCGGAGCCCATGATCTGCGGGGAGACGAAGAGATGCACGCGGTCGACCAGGCCGGCGGCGAGCAGCGCGGTGTTGAGGCGTGTGCCGGTTTCGGTGAGCAGGGTGAGAATGCCTTCTTCGCCGAGCTTGTCGAGCACCTTGCCGAGCGGGACGCGGCCGGCCTCGGCGGGCAGCACTTCGACGCGCACGCCGCGCGCTGCGCAGTTCGCCGATGCGGGCTTCGTCTTTTGAGACGGTGAAGATGACGACGTCGTTCTGCGCCGTCGCGACCATTTTTGCAGTCGAGCGGCATGCGCAGGGCGGAGTCGAGCACGACGCGCAGCAGCGGGCGGCGGCGGCGCAGGCCGCTGCGATCGGTGAGCATGGGGTCGTCGGCGAGCACGGTGTCGACGCCGGTGAGTGCGGCGTCGGCCTGCCAGCGCAGCGGCTGCACGGCGGCGCGGGCTGCTTCGCTGGTGATCCAGTAGGGCTCGCGGGCGAGTGTGCTGGCCGGCGGGCGGGGCGATGCGGCCGTCGAGCGTCATGGCGACTTTCATGCAGCACGAGCGGACGCTTGTGCTGGCTCCAGCGGGCGAAGCCTTCGTTGAGGCGGCGGGCTTCGGCCTGGCAGACGCCTAGCGTCACTTCCGAATGCCCGCGGCGCGCAGGCGTTCCATGCCGTGGCCGGCGACGGCGGGATTGGGATCGATGGTGGCGGCGACGACGCGAGCAAGGCCGGAGGCGATGAGAGCCTCGGTGCAGGGCCGGTGCGGCCGGTGTGGTTGCAGGGCTCGAGGGTGACGTAGGCCGTGCCGCCGTGAGGCGATCGCCGGCGTGCTGCTCGGCTTCGCTGAGCGCGACGACTTCGGCGTGGTCGACAGGTCGTACTCGTGCCAGCCCTCGCCGACGACCTGGCCGGCGCGGTCGAGAATGACGCAGCCGACGGCGGGATTGGGCGAAGTGACGGCGATGCCGCGGCGCGCCAGCTCGAGGGCGCGCTGCATCCAGTAGGTGTCTTTCTCCAGGATATTCATGGTCGATGTAATCCAAAGATTGCGGCAGGAAGAAGTGTAACTGTTTGAACCTGGAGAACCGTAAAGGAAGTGTTAGGAAACTACCCCAACAGCGAGTCGACGAAGGCTTCCGGCGAAAACTCCAGCAGGTCGCCCATTTGTTCGCCTACGCCTACGAAGCGGACGGGCAGATTGAGTTCGCGGGCGATGGCTACGGCGATGCCGCCCTTTGCGGTGCCGTCGAGCTTGGTGAGGACGATGCCCGTGACGCCGGCGGACTGCGTGAACTGGCGGGCCTGCTGCAGGCCGTTCTGGCCGGTGGTGGCGTCCATGACTAGCAGCACTTCGTGCGGGCGCGCCGGGGATGAGCTTCGCGGCGGTGCGGCGCATCTTGTCGAGCTCGTCCATGAGGCCGGATTTTGGTGTGCAGGCGGCCGGCGGTGTCGACGATGAGTTCGTGCGATGTCGCGGGCCTTGGCGGCGCTGGCCGCATCGTAGAGGACAGCTGCGGGATCGCCGCCCTGGCGGGTCTTGATCATCTCGACGCCGCAGCGGCCGGCCCAGACTTCGAGCTGCTCGATGGCAGCAGCGCGAAAGGTGTCTGCGGCGCAGAGGAGCACGGATTTGTCCTGCGCGCGATACCAGGCGGCGAGCTTGCCGCTCGGAGGTTGTTTTGCCGGTTCCGTTTACGCCGACGAGGAAGGTGACTTTGGGCGGCAGCTGGCGGATTCGGCGACGGGGCGCATGCGGGGCTTCGAGAATTCCGCGCAGTTGCTGCTTCAACAGGTCGCGCAGTTCGGTCGCCACCTTCGATGGCCTGTACGCGGGCGCGTTCGCGGAGAGCGTCGAGGATCTCGGTCGTGGTCTGCACGCCGATGTCGCTCATAATGAGCGCGGTTTCGAGTTCTTCAAGAGAGGACTCGTCGACTTCTCGGGTGAGCGCGACGATTTCGTTGATGCGCGACGAGAAGGTCTCGCGGGTGCGCGTGACGGCCTGGCGCATGCGCGAGAAGAAGCCCGATATCTGGCTCGACTCCTCTTCGCCGGCCTGCGCTTCCTGCTCTTTCTTCTTATCTTTCGGTTCTTCGTCGTAACCGGTAAATAGCGTAATCATTGCGAATGTTTCCAGTCTTGAGTCTAGAGCATTGCGCGCTTCGATGCGAATGCGGTAGGCAGGCGGCAATCCTGATTGCACCGACCGCATCGGCGAGACGCCTGACCGGGTCAAAACATTTGCACAGTTTTCGCTTGAATTGGTGAGATGGGTTGCGGAAGAATTTTCAGACGGCCCGCGAGTTTCCGGCACGCCAGGTCGCGGGGGAGGGTAAAGCAATCATGAGCAAAGTGCGCGTATTGGTCGGAACAAAAAAAGGAGCGTTCATCCTGACCTCTGACGGCAAGCGGGACAACTGGGAGGTCAGCGGACCATTCTTTGCCGGATGGGAGATTTACCACATGAAGGGCTCCCCGGCAGATCCGGAGCGAATCTATGTTTCGCAGACGAGCGGCTGGTTTGGTCAGCTGCTGCAGGCTTCGAACGACGGCGGCAAGACCTGGTTCCAGCCGGGCGTGAAACCCGAGGATGCGACTCCGCAATGGCCGCCAGTCAAGAGCAATCGGTTCGCGTATGACTCTTCTGACGAAACCGGCAAGCCTCTGACCACACACCAGTGGTACGATGGCACGCAAAAGCCGTGGGAATTCAAGCGCGTTTGGCATCTGGAGCCCTCGCTGACGGATCCGAACACCGTGTATGCCGGTGTTGAAGATGCTGCCATTTTCCGTTCTACCGACGGCGGCGAGAATTGGAGCGAGATGCCGGGCTTGCGCGGACACGGGACCGGCCCGGACTGGCAGCCGGGCGCAGGAGGAATGTGCCTGCACTCGATCATCCTCGATCCCAGCAACCCGGAGCGCATCTACATTGCGATTTCGGCAGCTGGCGCGTTTCGCACGGATGACGGCGGCAAGACATGGAAGCCGATCAACAAGGGGCTTTACTCGAAATACATTCCCAATCCGACGGCCGAAGTCGGGCACTGCGTGCATCACATTGCGATGAATCCGAAGCGGCCCGACACGCTCTTCATGCAGAAGCATTGGGACGTGATGCGCTCAGACGATGCAGGCGACAATTGGACGAAGATCAGCGGCAACCTGCCCACGGATTTCGGCTTCGTCATCGATATCAACTCGAACGAACCGGAGACGGTCTACGTGGTTCCAATCAAGAGCGACTCAGAGCATTTTCCCCTCGACGGGAAACTGCGTGTGTATCGCAGCCGCAGCGGCGGCAATGAGTGGGAGGAGCTTGGTAAGGGTCTGCCCGAGAAGGATTGCTACGTGAACGTGCTGCGCGATGCCATGGCCGTGGATAAGCTGGAAAAGTGCGGCGTGTATTTCGGCACGACCGGCGGACAGGTGTACGTTTCGCCGGATGGTGGCGATTCATGGAAAGCGATTGTGCACGATCTGCCGGCGGTTCTGTCGGTCGAGGTGCAGACGTTGGCGTGACCACCCGCGGTGGGGCAGACGCGCCTTCGGCGCCGCGCGTCGCAGAAATGAGAGATGCAGTAACTCACGATGCCTGACTCGGTCCACAATGTACGCGTGCAGATTCCGTATCATCTGCGGAATCTCGCTCGCATTGATGGCGATGTCGCGCTGGAGGTGGCGGCTCCGGTTACGCTTCGCTCGGTGCTGGATGCGCTGGAGGCGCGCTATCCCATGCTTTGCGGAACCATTCGCGATCACGACACACTCCAGCGGCGGCCGTTTCTGCGCTTCTTTGCATGTGAAGAAGACTTGTCGCTGCAGTCGCCCGATGAGCTGTTACCGGAATCAGTGGCGGTCGGAAAGGAACCGTTGCTGATTATTGGAGCGATTGCGGGGGGATAGCGGAACAGCAATCTGATGGGTATCAGTGCTCGCCCTTGCCTGGCCTTAGCATGAGCTCGCGAATCGCTTCGCGCGGGTCTTTGCCCTTTTCGAGGATCAGCTCCATCTGCTCGGTAATCGGCATCTCGATGCCTTGGCTGCGCGCCAATCCGAGGGCGGCGCGCGTGGTCAGCACGCCTTCAGCGACTTTGCCGCCGAGGCTTTCGAGGATCTCGGGGAGTTTGCGTCCCTGGCCGAGTGCCTGGCCAACGGTTCGGTTGCGCGAGAGAGAGCCCGTGCAGGTAAGCACCAGATCGCCTGTGCCGCTGAGCCCTGCAAGCGTTTCGCGCCGTCCACCGCACGCGACCGCGAGCCGCGTAATCTCGGCGATGCCACGGGTGATGAGCGCTGCTGTCGAATTATGGCCAAGGCCTACGCCGGCTGCGACACCAGCCGCGATGGCAATCACATTCTTGAGCGCGCCGCCCAGTTCTACGCCAATCACGTCTGTAGACGAGTAAAGCCGCAGCGTTTCGGATGAGAATTCCTGCTGGATGAGGATGGCGATTTGCGGATCGCTGAAGGCAACGGTGACGGCAGTGGGCTGGCCCTGGGCCACTTCAATCGCAAAACTCGGACCGGAGAAAGCGCCGATCGAGAGCAGGAGTCCGGCGGGCTCAAGGTTCTCGGAGATCACCTGGGTCATGCGCAGGTAGGTCTCCTTTTCGATGCCCTTGGTGGCGCTCACGACGAACTGTCCGTTGTGCAGGTGGGTCTTGACGCGCTGCAACGTGGAGCGGAGAAATTCAGAAGGAATGACCGAGACGACAATGTCGGCCGATTCAATCGGCGCCATCTCCGCGGTAACGGCCAGGTCCGCCGGCAGCGGGGATCCCGGCAGGAACAATGTGTTTTCGCGGGCGCCGTTGATGACACGCGCCTCCTCTGGATTGTGTGCCCAGAGGGTTACTTCGTGGCCGCCGCGACGGCTGAGCGACAAAGCAATCGCAGTTCCCCATGCGCCTGCACCAAGCACGACAATTCGGCTCATGCGGTCTTCCCCTCTTGCGTGTGTGTGCCGAAGCGGTTTTCAGTCCCTGTGAGGAGGCGGCGAATGTTCTGGTGATGTTTGAGGATGATCAAGAGCACGACAAAGATCTGTGCGGCAATATAGGGTGCGGGCTTGTCTCCGTGTACGAGGAACCAGGCAGATATGGGAAAGCTGGCTGCACCAAGGATCGAGCCAAGCGAAACGTAGCGGCTCAGCAACAGGACCAACGCGAAGAGTCCGATAGCGGCCAAAGCTGCCAGCGGGGCCGCAACCAGGAAGACGCCAAATCCGGTGGCGACTCCTTTGCCGCCGCGAAAGCGCAGCCAGACAGGGAACATGTGTCCGAGAACGGCGGAAACGGCAGCCAGGGCCTGTGCATCGCGGAACGGCATGGAGGGCAGCAGGATGGAAGCCAGCAGCGAGCCCAGCCAGACAGCGGCCGCGCCCTTCAGCACATCGAGCAGAAAGGTCGCGGCGCCGAGGCCCTTTCCGCCGGAACGAAGCACATTGGTTGCTCCGATATTGCCGCTTCCAACGGACCGAATATCTTCGTGGCGAAACAGCTTGACCAGCAGGTAGCCCGTCGGAATGGACCCCAGCAGGTAAGAGAGCGCCACAATTACGAAACTTGCGAGGATCATGACCAAACAGAGTTTAGCAGGTAAGGCGGTATGAATTTGAGACCCGGCTTTCCTTGCTAGCCACTGCTCACATGTACTCATCCGCGGAGGGTCCGTAGAGAGCGGGCACCTTGGATTCAACGAGGCGCAGATAGACGGTGAGCTGGCCACGGTGATGGGCGAGATGACTGAAGACGGCGTCGGAGATCATGATGCTGCGCGCGTTCTCAGAAACGGTCTTGCCGCCCATCTTGAAGGCCCACGGCGTGGCAAGATGCTCGTCGGTGGTGGACTGGAGAGCGCGCCGGGCATTGGCTACGGCGGTGTCGAGGCTGGCCAGCAGGTCTGCTTTTCCTGCGAGGGGTTTGGTGCGAAAGCCATCCGACTCGGCCGCGTCGAGGTTGAGTTCATCGCGGTCGATCATGAGCGCGATCCAGCCCAACATTCCGGCAACCAGTGCGGCGAGGTAGCCAAGCTCCATCGAGCGCTCGTGAGGCTTGAAACTGTTGTGGCCGTCGGGTACGCGCTCAATGGCTTTGCGGGTGGATGCTGCCTCGCGGTCGAGTTGGGCGAGAAAGAAGTCTTTGAGGATCATGGGCGTTCTCCTTGGATGAGCCTTGCGGTTGCAAGTTTTGGAAAGACATCGTTATTGAGCAACGCAATTCGACAATTCGAAATAACGCGATGCGTCGCCGAATCGGAATAGGGCGTACCACGCATCGAGGGCCTGCTTGTCGTAGATGCCGAGAGCGCGGAAGATCTCGCGGGCAAACTCGATCGGAGCAATGCCGGATGCAGTGATCACGCCTTCGTCGGTGATAGCCGGGACATCGCAGTAGAACTTGCCTCCTCGATAGCCGCTCGCAGCCAGATATTCACGGCTGTTGCTGGTGTGGTGAAAATCGTCGAGCATTCCTGCGCGAGCCAGGGCCAGGGTTGCGCCGCAGATGGCTGCGACGGGTACGCCTTCGACAAAGAACACACGAGCGAGTTCGACTGCATCGGCATTGCCGCACGATTCCCACCGGTCGCCGCCGGGAAGGATGAGCATCGCGCTCTGATCCGGGTCAATCTCGGACAGGGTGGTCTCGGGCATGATGCGCAAGCCTCCCATGGTGGTCACCGGCTCTCTGGAGGTGCCGACGGTGACGACGCGATACCGGCCGGGCGCGCGCTGAAACTGGGGATTATTGATGCCTGCGATGGCAAACGCCGCTTCCCAGTCTGCCATCGAGTCGAATACGAAAAGGTAAACATTGCGACCGCTCATCTGAAGCGACCTCCATCCACAAAATCATCATCTCTCTCGATATATGACAAGCAATGTCATATATGATTTGAGAAAGTAAAAAAGTTGAGAAAATCGGAGAACCGATGAAGGCTGATCGACTGATGTCTGTGCTTCTGCTGCTCCAGGCACGGGGGCAGGTTACAGAGCGCGAATTGGCCGAGCAACTGGAGGTCTCGCAGCGTACCATTCATCGCGATCTGGAATCTCTGAGCGCGGCGCGCATTCCCGTGTCTGCCATGCGCGGTGCTCAGGGCGGTTGGCAACTAGAGAAGGGCTGGCGGACGCATGTTCCAGGCCTTGACGAAGCCGAATTACATGCGCTGCTGATGGCCCAGCCGCGCGGGCTTGGCAACCCACGGCTTGCAGCAGCGGCCCAAAGCGCGTTGAACAAGCTGATGGCGGCGATGCCGGAGCCAATGAAGGCGCAGGCAGCGCATTTGCAGCAGCGGCTTCATGTGGATCCGACAGGGTGGCGCGATACGGGTGAGGATCTGTCGATGCTGTCCGTGGTGCAGGATGCAGTGGCACGCGATCGGAAGTTGACGTTCGACTATACGCGGGCGGATGGCGAGCAATCGAGCAGGACCGTGGACCCGCTGGGGCTGGTTTCAAAGGGGCTCCACTGGTACGTTGTTGCGCGCACTGCGAATGGCATGCGCACGTTCCGTGTCTCGCGGATGAAACGTGTGGCTGTGCTGGCTGTGGGATTCGAACGGCCGGCGCGCTTTGACCTGGCGGAGCATTGGCGGGCCTCGACTGCCGAACTGGTTCGCAAAAGATCGACCTACCACACCGTTCTCTTACTTACATCGGATGCGGCTCGGCGAGTTCAAGCATGGTGCGTTACCAAACCTGCCCCTGCGGGGGCCGTGTCTCGCAAAGCCGACGCAGGAAAGATGGTGCTGCAGGTTGATTTCGACAACGAACGGGAGGCACAGTTTATCGTGCTCGGACTGGGGGCGACGGTCTCAGTTCTGGAGCCGGAGAGCTTGCGGCGATGGGTTGAAGCAGAGGCAGCGGAGGTGGCAGCAGTGGCCAAACCAGCCTGAAGATTCCTGCGCCAGTTGTTTCGCCGCGGCTGTATACTTCACCCCTCTCCTGGGACCCAGGTCTGAATTCATCTTGAAAGGCGGAAATGTATGCCCAGTTATCTTGTACAGGTCGCGTATACCTCAGAGGCCATGGCGGCGATGCTGAAAAAACCTCAGGATCGTGCAACAGTGGTGGGTAAGGCAGTCGCAAAGCTTGGCGGTTCTCTGAAGTCGGCGTGGCTGACGTTTGGCGACTATGACACCGTGGTGCTGGTTGAGATGCCCGATGACGTAAGCGCAGCAGCTTTCGCCATGGCCATCAGTGCTGGTGGTTCGTGCAGTGCCGTCAAGACGACTCCTTTGCTCTCAGTGGAGGACGGGATCGCAGCGATGAAGAAGGCAAGTGGTTCAGGTTACAAACCAGTCGCGCCGAAGTAGCTTTTCCGAATGCGGTGAGAATGGCTCGCGGTTTTTCATCCGCCGGCCATTTCATTTGAACTGCTTTGAGGCTTAATCCACCATCACTTCGCCGGGAAGAATCGGCCGAGTGCGCGGAAGCGCGCCGTTGTAGGCTGCTGCGCCTATCGCGAAGAGTGTGGCGGCATAGATGACGAGCTTGACGAGGCTTCCTGTTCGGGTGAGCGGTAGCGTTTTCCAAAGCACCAGTAGCAGGGTCTGCGAAATGGTGACTGCCCACACCGATCCGTAGAAATAGCGCCGCTCAGTGCCTTCATTCTTTGTTGATTTGCCTACGCGGGGCAATTTTCCCAGCGCGCCGAGCAGCAGAATCAGGATGCAGAGTGGGAAGTAGACGTACTGGTAAAGCTGCTTCATGGTCCAGACGCCGGTGATCACGGCGATGACGAGGCCGGCGAGGTTCAACAAGACGAAGTTCAGGACGGCGTTCCATGCGAAGGTATAGCAGACTTTGCGATAGAGGGGATTCGGACGGTCCTCGTCGAAGCGCAGGATGTAGGGCGCGGGCTCGACTCCCGGCAACTGGCCGAAGAGTCCGGCGATTCCGGTCCCGATAAGGACAACCGCCAGCCAGGCGGCGTTGGCGGTGCTGAAGCCATGCGCAAAGAGGCTGAAGACGAGGGGGCCGGGCGCCAGGAAAAAGACCCAGATCCAGATAGGCCAGTGAAGCACCCGGTAGTATCGCTTGTTGCGGGTGCGCATTTTACGGGCGTCCGCATATTCAACCCTGCCGCTGTATTGCATATACCGCGAGTTTTTCAAAGCGCACGTGATTGCGTCAACCGAGCATGAGGATCTGCGTGAACTGATTGGGTTAGGCTTTGGCTGCGCGACGCTCGCGTCCGCTGAGCAGATAAATGGCTGCTCGCAACTCCAGCAGAGGGTCGGAGGAAGGCTCTATGCCATCCAAACGTGGAATGGGGTCGAAGATGATCTGCTTCTGTTGCGCGGGGGTATCTTCGAGAGCGCCAGTGAGTTCGATGGTGCCGAGTTCGACCAGTTTACGGCTCTCCGGCCAGTGGACGGTTGCGTCATCGGTGACGTCGTCTGCCGCTGCAATCTGCACAAGCACCTTGAAGCGGATCGGAGCCCGTTTGACCTTGCGCCCAAGTTCTTCATAGTGATAATCGGGAGTAAGCCGTGCGACATCAGCGTCAGCCAGATAGTCATTTCCAGCTTCGGGAACGATGCGATAGCGACCGTATTTACTTTCGCCCTGCGCGTTGGTAAAACGAAACGCGGTCACGGCGAAATAGGTTTCGCGGGCGAGGCTTGAGGGAAATGGTTTGGGCGCTTGCACGAATCGGAGCGCTGCCGGATGCGAGCCCAGAAAACGTTCGATAGGTTTGGGCGAAGGAACCTCAGGTCCGCTGGCTCCTGCCGTTCTCAAGAATTCAAGGAATTCTGTGGCGTTGCGCGCGGGGAAGCCATCCGTGGAGTGGCTGACGATATCGGTGTGTACATGCTCGGCGAGGTTGAAGCGAATGGCGAAGCCGCGCGGATTGGCATCGGGCGAATTGTCCGGGATGGTTGGAATGCCTGTCGAGTTGGAAAACCGCACCGTGACGGGTGTTGACTCGCGCGTAGTGTGCTCAGCTTTGGTCAGAGACGTGGCGCCCGAAGCGGGACGAAAAGTCCCGCGGAGCATCAGGCCCTTTGCGTGTGCGGGACGAAAACCAGGATGCGGACCGAACATCGTGTGAAACTGCGCAAGCAGATCGTTGGCGAGAGCGACGACGCGTTCGTCATTCGGCAGAGGCATGGGGAAATCTCCTTTCCTTGAAATCAACGATCGAAGTTTGGTTCTGTTTGAAGCGTCGAGACTCGAATTATCGTGATCCGCTCTCCAATTTTCCTTGTCTTAACAACCCAACCGTGGCTTTGGGATTGATGAGGTTTCTGCGGTCGTCAGCGCTCTTGTCAGCACCTCTCCTGATGAGCGCGATTGTTTCCTGCGGGGTGAGAGAAGGATTGAGCGCGATCAGCTTGGCCGCCAGGTTTACAACATTCGGAGAGGCCATCGACGTACCCGACATCTTGAGCTTCGTTCCGCCGGGCACGTAGCTCTCCACCTGGTAACCGTCGGCGTCGACAACCACCGTTTCTCCGTAGCTTGTGAATGAGGTTTCTTCGCCTGCCTGGTCCACAGCGCCGACCGCGATGAGATTGGGCAGATGCAATCCTGCCGGTACTTCCTCTGTGAATCCTGCATCGCTGTCCGAGTTTCCAGCAGCACACACAAACAGGGTGTTGGGAGCACTGCGAATCGCGTTTTCCACGGCTTCACGCCAGACCTTGTAAACGGCTTGCGCAGCCTGCTTGCGGGCGGCAGGATCCTTCTCGCTGCTGGTCTTGGTGAGCCACTGCTCAAATTCGGCTACGTCGTCGTCCCAGCTCATGTTTACAACGCGAACATTGTTGGTTCTGAAGTAGTCGCCAACCTGCTGGAAAGAAGCCTTGAACTTTTCCGCCCACTCGACAGTTGGCTCAAAGGGCAGGTCGGGCAGAGCGTCGTTGAACTGAGCAACGACGAGCCGCGCGGCAGGATTTCCGCGCACAGCGATTCCAGCCACATGGGTTCCATGCATCCATTGACCAAGAAAACCGAGCTGCTTCATAAACGGGGCTAGCTGGTCAGGAGGCATGGTTCCCAGGGTCTTTTTCGCCTCGGTTGCAGCAGGGGAGTCGATGCTGTTGAACAGGTCGCTCAGTCCCTGCTCGAGTCCCACTGCCTTGGGATATACATTTTTCAAATCCGGGGTCAGCGGCTGCAGATCTCCGTTGTAAATCTCACCGCGCATGTCGAATGCGAGGCCGTGCGGGCTATGAGATGCGGGAGCGGGATCTGTGAAGAGCTGATTGGGATAGAGGGCCGTGTCCACACCTGAGTCCCAGATGCCGATGCGCACTGGCGTGAGCTTGTCGTCCGCGGTGAGGGTGACTTCGCGCCCGTCCCATATGTCGGGCTTCTGCACATTGTGCGCTGCTACATAGGCGGTCAGGATCGGGAGGGCCTGCTCTTTCAGCGGGTAGAACACCTTGATGAAGGCCCGGTCCCCGATCATCGATTCCGCGGCATTGAGATCGACAGTGTTCGATTTTGCCGCTGCAGGGTCAAGGCTTTCTTTTTCGCTTCCGGCAATCATGCTCGGTGTTGCGAGTTCGAAGCTGCCTTTTAGCCCTTTCACGGTATCTTGCGCGAGCCGCCAATCGAGAGCGTCGACATTCGCCTGGAAGCCACTTTTGAAGGCTGTGTCGAAGGCTGGACCGCTGGTCGCGTTCGATGAGACTCGCGCTTTCAGGACGGGACCGCTCAACATCCCGGAGGTTGCCTTCGCCTCGGGTTTCTCCTGAAGGTCCTTCAGCTTCTGCAGGGATTTGAGCGCGGCCTCGTTTTCGCCCGTGAGCGATTCGGCATCGACCTTGAATCCGTAGAGGGCGCGCAGGGTCGCCTTGTCTTCGATGTCGTAGTCGTTCAATACAGAATCGACATCGCTGAGAACCTTCGCAACGAAGGCATTGTATGTGGCGTCGTCGGCGAGCAGAAATGCGCTGGGGGCCTGATCCATGGGGTAGCTGTAGCGCGGCAGATCGTTGGCAGTTGCAATCTTCTTCTTCTCGCCAGTGCCGGAGGCTTGGGCCATGGCTGTAACTGAGAAAGCAATCAGGACCGAAGCGGTGAGGGCGACGGGCAATTTGCAGGTTTGATTTTTCACGGTGAACCTCGATCGACCAAGCGGGCATCCACCCGGTAACAGAGAGGATAATCCACAACTTTCGGGACCGTGAGAGATTTGTTACGAATTTCGAATTGCCTACATCAGTTTGCGGCGCACGAGGTCGAGCGCCTGCTGGCTGGCCCACTCGCGGACGCGGTTGCGATCTCCGCGAAAGTTGCGTTCGAAGGCGTCGGTCTTCTGGTCGTCGCTGACGGCGATGTAGACACGGCCCACCGGTTTGGTTTCGGTGGCTCCGCCGGGCCCGGCGATTCCAGTTATTCCGAGGCCGAGGGTTGCGCCGGTCTTTTTTCGGATGCCTTCGGCCAGGGCCGATGCCACCTCCGACGAAACCGCGCCATGCTGCTCGATCAATTTCGCCGGCACGTCAGCAAAGGCGGTCTTCATCTCGTTCGAATAGACCACGACGCCACCCAGGAACGAGCGCGAACTGCCGGGTACGGAAGTGATTCGCTGGGCGATCATGCCGCCAGTACAGCTTTCCGCGACAGCCAACGTCGCCTGGCGCAGTCCGAGATAGTAGAGGACGATCTGTTCGAGCGACTCGCCCTCCGCGGAGTACATCCAGTCATCGAGTGCTTCCTCGAGCTTTGTCGCGAGTTCTTCGACGCGCTGCTCGGCCAGTTCCTTGTTCGGCTTGGAGCACAACAGTGTGAGCTGGATATCGCCTGCGTGCGCCAGGATCGTCGTCTCCACATCGGTGAAGGTGGTGTAGATCGGCGCGAGAAGCTTGTCGGCCTGGGACTCAGGGATCATGGCAGCCTTGAGAGTCCGCCTGGCGAGATGGCGCTCGGGCACGATCTCCCGCAGTCGCGGCAGGCACTCTTCATCAAATAAAGGTCTGCACTCGTGGGGAGGCCCGGGGATGAGCATAATCAGCTTGCGATAGCCGGAGTGAGTGGTCTCAAGCCACTGGCCGGGCGCGCTTCCGTTGGGATTGGTGAGGAATGTGGCGCCTTCGATGAGATCAGCCTGCTTGAGATTGTTCTCAGGCATGGTGATGCGCCATGTTGCGGCGCGCGCGTGTAGCGCAGCCACCTGTGGGGCATCCCTCTTCAGCTTCAGCGACAGAGTCTCTGCGACGGCTTCACGTGTCAGGTCGTCCTCGGTAGGCCCGAGGCCGCCCATCAAGATAATGATGTCGGTTCGTGCCAGCGCATTGCGGATCACGCCGACGAGGTCCTTCTTGCGGTCACCGACAATCGTCTTGAAGGCCACCGTAACGCCGATCTCATTGAGTTTTTCGGTCAAGTAAAGAGAGTTGGTGTCCTGGCGGTTCGGCGTAAGCATTTCGGAGCCGACTGCAATGATTTCGGATTTCATGAAAGCGGCTTCCAGCTCCTAGCCTCTGGTTTGGACGGTCGCGTAGGGTTTGATTCGGAGCTAGAAGACACTCATCCCTTCTACTCCCAACTCCAGATCATAAACTGCGTCGTTGTCGGCCAAGATTGTGGTACCGAGAGGTGAGAATGCCACGCCAGCGAGGTTAACCCCGGCCACAACGATGTTGGCATCACCGCCTGGAGTGATGTGGACGAGGCCGCGACGACCGTGGAGGCTTGCGGTCACGTAGATGTCTCCGTTGGACGCAATCGCCAGCCCCTGGGGCCTGCCCAGTCCGCGATACCACACGCGTGACTCGCCGTGCGTGTTGATTGCCCAGACGGCGTCATTGGAAGAAAGCGTCGGCCCGGTAACGAACAGCGTTCCCTCGGTGTCGACCGCGAGGTGATAGGCCGAGACGCTTGGTTCGAGCGTGGCATAGACGAAGATCTTTCGCTGCGGGTCGATTTTGAAGATCGTTCCGCTGCGATCGCCCACAAAGAGATTTCCGCCACCATCGAATGCTGCGCCGGTCGCGACACCCATGCCTTCGGCATAGAGGGTCGATTCCCCGGCTCCATCGATGCGGTAGACGTTACCCTCCGCGCGCGAAGTTACAAAAAGGTCGCCATCGGGGCTGAAGGCGAGACCCGTGGCGTTGAGGATTCCGGTGGCGAAGGGTGTGCCGCGTCCATCCGGGCTGACCCGTACCACCGAAACCGGCGTTTGCTTGCCGCGCTGGCCCGAGATCGTGGCATAGATCATTCCCGAGCGGCTCACGGCGGGGTTCGTCACCGGGTGCAACCCGCTCGAAAGCTCCCGGGCTATGCGCAACGGAGCAGCGTTGCTTACTCCCGCAGGTGTCCGGACCTCAACGAGGCCTGTCACCGCGTTCTCCGGGACCCGGAATGCGACGCGTCCGGGACGGCTCATGAGTACTTGTGCTGGGTGTGTGCCCACCACGACCACCGGCGGGCCGTAGGAATTGGGCCCGAGATTGGCGCCAACGAGTTCCACCTCACCCAACGGCAGTGCTGCCGCCGGCGTGACCTCGTCGATGCGCGGCTCAGGCGTCATTTCTTCCCGTGCGGATTGGATGCGACTACGCGGCATGTCCATTCTCAGTGAATCCACAGGCGGAGCAGCGACGCCACTCCCAAAGCATACAGCCCCGCCGCCACGTCATCGAAGACGATCCCCCAACCTTCTGGTAACCTCTCCAACTGGCGGGCGGGAAATGGCTTGGTGATGTCGAACAAGCGAAAGAGGATGAGCGCGATCAATCCGTGGCGCAAGTCAGCCGGACTGCCGAGCAGGGCAATCCACTGTCCGGCAACTTCGTCGACAACCACGAATCCCGGGTCGTGTCGGCCACTCTCGCGCGCAGCGATAGTCGCTGCCGGGACGCCTAAGGCGATCGACAGGACAATTCCGATAAATACAACAAGCAAAAGACCGTTAGGCGTGGGATGAAACAGATAAGCGATCGCACCCCATAAGAGCACGGCTGCCACTGATCCCCAGGTTCCGGGTCCTGGCTTGCCAAGGCCTGCGCCGAAGAAGGTTGCAACGGTCCAGGCCCACCCAGTCTTACGCGTTGCTACGGGGGACGAAGCAGCCTGTGGACTACTCGTCATCCTGTCTCCTGCGCTGCCGACCGACTTCGCCAAGATCTTCCAGAACTTCAGGATCCAGCACCGGTGAACTGATTTTGTAGACCCCCATCGCCCACTTGCCAAGGTCGATTTTGCGGCAGCGGTCGCTGCAGAAAGGGAAGTCCTCGTCTTTGGCGGTGACCAGCATGCCGCAAGTGGGGCAATGCAAGAGCTTTGCGGATTTTTTCTTTTGTGCCATTGCTACCCTGTGGGTTCAGCTTCCTTGGATATCGTAACGCTCCCGTCGGATGTTTGCCGGGTGGATCGTGTGGCTAATCGCGTGCGAATCTGTCGAAGACGCTGATTAAGGGGAGCACGTTGCCGTTATGGTCAAAGAAGCCGCGCCGTACCAGGCCGCCCTGGACGGCGGGCTCCCACCAGAAGATGCCCTTACCATGTCCGCCCGGCGCTTCCATCACGATCCGGTTCATTTCATCGAGAAAATCACGCTGGCCTTCGGGAGACTCGGGAAATGGACCGGGTCGTTTGGTGTACTCGCCGGGCTCCCAGTTGTAGGCGGTTTCAACGACGTATACGTCTTTGCCGTACGCGCGAATTGTGGCTTCGAGGTTTGTGCGCAGATCGTTTAGGCTGCCCTGCCACCAGGGGTAGAATGACTGGCCGATCACGTCGAAGTTGATGTTGTAGGTCGCGAGTTTGTCAAAGAATGCCTTGGTGGCCGCAACGTCGCCGCCTTTGTCGATGTGGATCATGATGAGCGGCCGCGCCTGACCGGCACTGCCCGCGCCGACACCGTCGATACCCGCTTTCATCAGTGCGGCGAAGTTGTCCCAGTTCGCCGGCAGCCTGCCGTCGGGCCACATCATGCCGTTTGAAACTTCGTTGCCCACCTGCACCATATCCGGCATTACGCCGGCGTCGCGAAAGGCTGCAACGGTATCGCGGGTGTAGGCGAAGACCGCATCCACAAGCTGCTTGTGCGTGTAGCTTTGCCACGCAACTGGCGTTGGTTGATGGCCGGGATCGGCCCAATCGTCGGCGTAGTGGAAATCCAGCAGAAACTTGAAGCCCATCGCCTTGGCCTGCTTTGCCGCGGCCAGTGTGTAGTCAAGATTATTGGGCAGTTTTGTTGGAGCGACGAAGATGCGCAGGCGAATCCAGTTGTAACTGTGCTCGCGCAGGATTTCGAGTGCCGGTCGGGCGACGCCGTTTTCTTTGAAGATGGCCCCGCTTTGCTCGGCCTGTGACAGAAACGATACGTCGGCGCCGATGGCAAATTGGGAAGATTTGCCGGTAACCACCTGGGCGTTCGCATACAAACCGGTTGCGAACACCGCAAGAACAGCGCAAAGAGCCGCACGATTTTTCATTTATCAGCTCGCAGAAGAAGATTAAGCCGCCAAAAACGAGGCGGCTCCATCTTAACGCTGGGCTGCTGTGAGCGGTCCCGATACGATGCGTGCCACCAGATCGTAGTCGTGCGCTTCAGTGATCTCCGCGCGGTAGAAGCGGCCGGCCTCGAGGGCCTGCAGGTCGCCGAAGTCGTTAATGTAGACCTTTCCGTCGATTTCCGGCGCGTGGAATTCAGAGCGGCCCTCCCAGAGCATGGGAGTCTCTTCGCTCTCGCCTTCGGCCAGTAGAACCAATTCACGACCGACCCATTCCTGCTTTGCCTGCTTCGAGATTTTCTGCTGCAGCTTCATGAGGCGGCGCTTGCGGGCCTCGATGGTGCGTTTCGGATACCTTGGCGTCGAGCGCGTGTGCTTTCGAGCCTTCTTCATCGGAGTAGTTGAACACGCCGAGCCAGTCGAATCTCCCCTGGCTGATGAACTCCTCCAGGAGTTCAAAGTCGCGGAGCGACTCACCTGGGAAACCGACGATGAAGGAGGTGCGCAGGGCAATGCCCGGAACGGCGGCGCGCACCTTTTCGAGAGTCTTGAGGAAGATGTCAGCGCCGGCGCCGCGCTTCATCCGCTTGAGCACGTCGGGCGATGCGTGTTGCAGGGGAACGTCGAGGTATTTGCAGATGTTGTCGTGCTTCGCGATGGTTTCGAGCAGCTTTCCTGTGATGCGATTGGGATACGCATAGAGGAACCGCAGCCAGCGCAGGCCTTCGATCTCAGCCATTTCTTCCAGCAGCAGGGCGAGGCCGTCTTTCAGGCCAAGGTCTTCGCCGTAGCAGGTGGTGTCCTGGCCGATGAGCGTGATCTCCTGTACGCCGCTTGCGACCAGTTGTTGCGCTTCGGCGACCACAGACTCAAAGCGCCGCGAGCGGAACTTTCCGCGCAGATTCGGAATGACGCAGAAGGTGCAAGGGTGATCGCAGCCTTCGGCAATCTTGATGTACGCGGAGGTTTTTCCCGTGGAGATGAGGCGGGGTGTGGCTTCGTCGTAAAGATACGTAGGCAACATGTGTGCCGCGCCCTGCCATTTTTCGCGGCTGAAGCGGCCTTGTTTCTCGCGCAGATCGCCCTCGGGGCGGGAATCGGTCTTGTGCGTTCCTGCGCCGGCTTCGCGTCCGGTGTGTACTTCGGCTTGTGCGTTGCCGGTGAGGATGTTGAACGGCGACGGGGCAGCGGACTGCAGTGGGGCGATACCGGCCGCTTCCAAAATGGACTCAAGCTCGCCGGTGCCGACAACCGCATCGACTTCGGGAATGCTCTTGCGAATTTCGTCGCGGTAGCGCTCGACGAGGCATCCGGCAACGATCAGTCTTTTTGCCGAGCCGGATGTTTTGAAGCGCGCCATCTCGAGAATGGTGTCGACTGACTCCTGCTTGGCGGTGTCGATGAAACTGCAGGTGTTAACGACAAGAATCTCCGCCTCTTCGGGGCGAGAGGTTAACCGCGCTCCTCCGCGGTCCAGCAGCCCCATCATCACCTCGGAATCGACCAGGTTTTTGGGGCAGCCTAACGAAATAAAGCCCACGGTAGGAGCCGTGGGTTGGGGAACTTTACTCACTCCTCTATCTTACAGGAAAGCGAGTTTTCGAGGGCTCGGGCTCGCGAGAAGCGCATTGACGCAGCGCGGGATGCAATCATTCGACATCTCTACTCCGAGCTTGTTCCTCCTCGCGCGCCGTCGTTGTCGATTGTGTTGGCTCCGCGTGGGCAGGATCGACGAACCGCACGGAGATCGCGGCAAAGACCACCAGCGTCCAGGCGAGCGCCACAATGGATTCGAGACCGGTCAGGGCACGCGTGAGTAAAGAACTTGGCGCGATATCGCCGTAGCCGACCGTGGTTGCGGTCACAAGTGAAAAGTAGATGAAGGTCATCAGAGTTGGCCTTTCAGAGACGCCCAGAAACGATTCGGCCCCTTCAATCTTCCACGCTGCGCCGAAAAAGCTTGCAAAGAGCAGCACGATAACAATGAAGCCGGCCGCATACGCAAATAGCGTGCGGGCCATCCGATGAAGAAGTTTGAAAGTCGGCTCGAGCGCTTCAATCCAACCATTCACATTGTGGCCAAGCAGCAGTCCGACGCCAAGGCCAAGCTCGAATGACAACGTGACGACCAGGCCATAAAGCAGCCCTCTGGTCGAGAAGCCGTTTACGAGAAATGCCAGGCTTCCAAAAACCGCGCCGAGGACGAGACCGATCCGGGTCCAATGCTTGCGCACGATCCTCGCCTTACGTTTAAGGCGTACGTCCGACGGGTTGATCAGGAGTCCGATGAGCATCCCAAACTGGAGTCCCCCGACGCCGGCAAAGGTCTCGGTTCTAAACGCTCCCCCGTACACATACTTGGGAAAAAACTCGTCGGCGACATTGGCGATGAAAAAAGGGAGGGTCAGTATGAAGGCGATGTTGAGACGCCGCTCGAAACTCTGGCCTGCCGAGAAACCTGCGAAGGCCGTGTAATGACGAAACACCTCAAGGACAGCAACCGCGATGTAGATGGAACTGATGATCAGGCACAAGGAGATAAGGCCCGTGCTGCCGTATTTAAAGAGATAAATTGGCAGATTGAGCAGCAGGCTGCCCGAGAGAACAGCGAAGAACTTGGCGATATCGAGCCACGGCGCTTTCATGTGCTTGAGGTTGTACCACCAGACCAATTCTGCCTAGATGAGATGCATTTTTCTGCGACGGCAGAACCGGAAACCTTGTGCGCGCCACCTCCATCACCTCGGTCTTCGGATGTTAGAATCAGTTAGTGCCGGGTCCTACGCGACGTAATCCCGCCAACGGGTGGGAAGGGAGACTTCGCTCACTGTTCTATCGCACTACGTACAGGATTTAACGACAGGTGGCCGGAGACCCATCCGGGACTGGATGGCTATTCTGTGCCAAGTGACTGGACCGCGGCTTAGGGCTGCGTCCCGTGAGTTGTCTGGCTCATGGGCGCGGCTTTGCCTTCCGCGATTTCAAGCACGCGCGCCCGGTAGGTATCGTATTCCGGCCTGCCACTGTAAAAACCAAAAGTTGAGTGGTTCTGCGTAGTCTGGCCGTTCGCCAGCTGGATGTCGGGTCCATAGCCATCGAGAGAGAACATGCGAACTCCCTTGGCGGCAAGATCGGGGTGCTCCTTTGCAAAGTTTGGCTGATCGAAATCGGCGCTTTCGAGAGTGATTCGATACACCTGCTTCCCGGACAGGTCATACACCCGTGACATCAGATAGATATTGAACCTGCTCCACGGCTCCAGTGAGAAGAAGATGCGAATTGTCCCTCTCGAGAAAGGGACGGTCTCCAGTGGAATCTGTTGCAGCTTTGCAATCTGCGGAGATGCAGCGCGCCGATGCAGATCCACGAGACGCGCGAGTTCGGAGTCGCGGAGGTTCTTTTGGCCGGTTTGAGTATAAAGGCGAGCGAGCAATGCTGCGGCCTGCCAGTCGTTGGGGTCGGCTGTCTCCATAGGACGAAGAGTGTCGAGAACGAAGCTGTTCTCTCCGATATTGAGGGCCGATTCGCAAGCAAACTTGGCGATCAAGTTGTGCTGCGGGTTGGAGGCATCAACCTCGCCGAGTAATTGTTTGTAATGGCTGACGGCGTCGGCATACTGCCCGGACTGGAACAGCCTGTTAGCCACATCTAGTTTCTGCTGCTGCTCTGGCGCGAGCGTAGTCTCTGGGACTGGAGCAGTGCTCTGGCTGTGAGCAAACTCCGACAGACAGGCAAGAAGGAGCATCGCGCAGGCGGGAAGGATACGCTTCAGCATTGTGATAGGCTCCGTGGCGCCAATTCTACTGCGCTCCGCCAATTGGCGGGCGTATTTCCGTCCGACTTAGCCTTGAGGCTCTCAGATGTTAAAATCGATCAGTGCCGGGTCCTACGCGACGTAATCCCGCCAATCCCGCCAGGTCCGGAAGGAAGCAACGGTAACGGGCTAGTACGGGCGCAGTAGGTCACCCGGTACTTTTTGCGCCATCGGCGCTTTTTTCTTTGGTCGAGGTGGTGCCTGGCCGCGGTTCAGGCGTACCAAAGATCCGTTTTTAGAGTTGAGCGCGAGCCGTGGTCTCCGGATCTCGTGCCGCAAGGAGAAATGAATTGAGCCTCGCCGTGCGTCCCGTGGTGGGCAGGCGCGCCAAGATCAGCGCCCTCGGAACTTACGTCCCCCCGAAAGTTCTTACCAATCAAGACCTTGAAAAAATGGTAGACACCAACGATCAGTGGATCGTGGAACGCACCGGCATTCGCGAGCGCCATGTGCTCGCCCAAGGCAAGGCGTGAGCGACATCTGCGTTGAAGCCGCGAAGAAGTGCCTGGCAGCGCGCGGCATCGAGCCCAGCGAAGTTGAAGTCATCATCGTCGGCACCGTTACGCCCGACATGATGTTTCCCTCCACCGCCTGCCTTGTGCAGGACAAGATCGGCGCGAAGGGTGCTTGGGGATTCGACGTTTCGGCGGGATGCTCGGGCTTTGTGTTCGCACTTCAGGCGGGCGTGAAGCTCGTTGAAAGCGGAGCCCAATCCAAGGTTCTCGTCTGCGGAGCCGATGCCAACACCAGGATGACCGACTACACCGATCGCGCCACCTGCGTGCTCTTCGGCGATGGCGGCGGTGCCGTGCTGATCGAGCCTGCGGAAGAGGGCGAAATCGGCATGATCGACTTTGTGCACGAGATCGACGGATCGGGCGGCGTTTCGCTGAACCTGCCCGCAGGCGGCAGCCTCAATCCGCCGACGCACGAGACCATCGACAAGAAGATGCACTTTATCCATCAGGATGGGCAGGCCGTCTACAAGTTTGCCGTGCGCAAAATGGCCGAAGCCACAACGAAGCTGCTGGAGCGCAATGGAGTGACGGGCTCAGACCTCGGTTGCTTCATTCCGCACCAGGCCAACAAGCGCATCATCACATCGACCGCAGACCGCCTGGGCATGCCGGCAGATCGCGTGATCATCAATATTGAGAAGTACGGGAATACCTCGGCGGGAACGATTCCGCTGGCCATGGAAACGGCAGTCGAAGAAGGGAAGCTGAAGAAGGGCGACCTGGTGCTGATCGCAGCTGTGGGTGCCGGATTTACCGTGGGCACCGCTCTGTTGCGCTGGGAGATCTGAAAAACAGCTTCTTAAGCAGTTTCGGAATACACGTAGACTTTTTGAGCGCCATGGAAAGTGGCTTTTTCTTGATGAAAAAGCCACTTAAGTGCGTGCTTTCGGTCTACACCAATTCCGAAACTGCTATAGCCGCTAGTGTAGTGTCTCATTAATAGAATCATTTATGGATCGAGTCTTCTCTTATGATGAGGAGACCTCGATATGCGTGTGCGCATCCCTTGTTCTTAGCGAAGAAGTCCGTCGAAGTCTGGAGCAGCAGTCCCGTGGGCGCTCGACACCAGGCGCGTGTTGTTTTGCGCAGCCGCATCGTGCTGTTGGCTTCCGAAGGGTTCCAGAATAAGCAGATTGCAGCAGCGCTGAATGTGCTCCGCGCATGGCAGCGCTTGGCGGGGCCGGTTTATTGAGCTTGGCATTGAAGGCCTGTTGCAAGATGCGCCTCGGCCTGGCCGCACTCCGACGATTTCTCAGTGCCTGCTCTGATCGAAAAGACCACCCAGAGCATTCCCTCAATGCCACACAGTGGTCTACGCGCACGATGGCGCGAGAGATGGGCATCTCCAAGGCGTCGGTGTCACGCATCTGGCGCGCCAGCGGCTTGAAGCCGCATCGTGTGGAGAGCTTCAAGGTCAGCAACGACCCGCAGTTCGCCGAGAAGCTGGAAGCCATCGTTGGGCTGTATTTGAACCCGCCCGAGCATGCACTGGTGTTGAGCGTGGACGAGAAGAGCCAGATACAGGCGCTGGACCGCACACAGCCCGGCTTGCCAATGAAGAAGGGCCGCGGCGCTACCATGACGCACGACTATAAGCGCAACGGCACGACCACGCTGTTCGCCGCTCTCATACGGCCAACCGGAGAAGTCTACGGCCTGTGCCAGCAGACGCATCGCCATCAGGAATGGCTCCGCTTTCTGCGCATGATCGACCAGACCGTTCCGGCCGCGCAAGCAAATTTATCTTATCTGCGACAACTACGCGACGCACAAACATGCGCATGTTCAACGCTGGCTGCAAAACCACAAACGCTTCCACGTTCGCTTCACGCCAACTTCGGCCTCATGGCTCAACATGATCGAACGTTTCTTCCGCGACCTCACCACAAACCGCATCCGCCGCGGCGTCTTCCAGGATCTGGAACAACTCATCACCGCCATCGGCGACTACATCGACGCCCACAACAAGAACCCAAAGCCCTTCATATGGACCGCCAAAGCAAACGACAACCATACTCCTAGCCTCTAGTTTTGAACTGGGCTGAGATTCTGCGCTTCGGAAAACCGCAGTCATTCATCTGGTTAAATCGCACCAAAAAAATGAATATTGAGTTCTTGGTTTCCCACCCATGCCGCGAAAATACCGCGGCATGGATGGGGGCACCTCATCTTGTTCCTGGCAATCTTTCATCATGGCAGTTCTTAAACGATCGGCGCCAGTGGAAAATCGTATGCCGGCAGCGCGCCGGTTTCCGCGGCCATTCTGAAGAATCCACGCATACCTTCTACGCACTCCTCATCCAGCACGTAATGAATATTTGTTGTGAGGTAGGAGCGAATCGTGCCTTCGGATAAGGGCAATTGGCGCGACCAGTGCTCGACAAGTGCGTCGATGTTCTGCAGGCCATGATCGCGGGACAGGATGAAATCGTTCTCAACGCGCTCATCCAATGGGCTGCCCGGCGCAGCCCCCCAGACGGCGGAGATGAAGGGAAGCCCGGTTAGCGCCTTCCATTCTTCGGCGAGGTCGTGATAGACCAGCTCTTCGCCGGTGCGCTCAAAGCGATTGGCACGCTCCTCGAGCGCCATCAGAGCGGGATCGCCGATCAGGATTGCGGCATCAGCGTGGTCGAGCATCGCATCGAGGTCAGCGGCCATGGGAATGAAGGGCACTTCGGCGTTGCCCCATTTGTGGAAGAGAATGCGCGCGTATGCCAGTGTCGTGCGGCTCGCCGTGTCCGCGGCGACGCTGTGCAGATTCTCGAGCGGCTGATCTGCGCGCCGCACCAGCAGCAGTGAGCGCACTCGGCCCTTGGAGGCAATGGTGCAGCCCGGCAAAATGCGCAGCCCCGGCGTAGTCGCCAGAGATGCGATGGGCACGAGTCCTATATCCGCAGCGCCACAGCCAGTTGGTCTGCGCACTCCGAGGGCAGCATCCATTCGACCTCGTAGCGCTGCGCGAGCTCTGCGTTCAGAGGCGGATGTTCGAAGTCCCACATCAGCGGTGCGGGATTCAGAAAACGAATGGCGGCAACACGAAGCCGGCGGTGCGAAGTCGAATTCACTCTATCCGATAGACTATCAACCCGGGCCCCGGAGCCTGTTATTAACTTTCCCGCGGACGGCGTTGCGGATGAAAATCGGGCCAGACAAGGCGGAGGACGAAGACTTTGGCTATTCCAAGCGAGGACGACAACGCAGTATGGCCCGATCTGCGCCGCAACCCGGAGGGCTGGGGACAATTTTCCCGATTTCTGCGTCCCTCGTCGCTAGCAGACACTCGGTCTGCGTCGCTCCTCACTCCTTGATCTCGATAAAATTGTCTCCCAGCGCCGCCCACGCGAAAGTTAATAACAGGCTCTAGAGTTCTCCACATGCGTGCCGGCCGTCACACTCTTCACCTTGACTTCCATTTCTCATCAGCTTAAGGTGAGCCTCAAATACTAAGGAAGGCTCTTCAAGCTGATTCAACGGAAGGCGCACGTGTGCCTGGCACGAGCGTAGATGCAGATGTCGATATCGAAAGACGCAAGTTCAAGCTCTACTCCAAGCCATTCCAACACGCAGATCGATGAGAACCAGCTGGCTATGCTGGCGCTCGCGCTGACTCCCCATCTTGGCCCCAAGCGCATTACGGATGCGATCGCCGAGCTGGAATGTGCCGCCCAGCTGTTTGCGCTGACGCTCACAGAACTTGAGGGCCTTCGCTGTCCGGCTGATGCCGCGCAGTTCATCTTCGACGGCAAAGCCCGTCGCGCCGCCGATGAAGAGTGGGGAAAAATCGTGCAGCACTGCGCGACGATCGTCACACTCGCATGCCCGGAGTATCCCGAGCAGCTCAGAGAGATCTACGATCCACCACCGGTGTTGTGGGTTCGCGGTGCGGTGCAACTGCTGTCGCGGCCAGGGATCGCGGTCGTGGGCACGCGGCATCCTTCTCCTTATGGCACAGGCGTTGCAGAGATGCTTTCGCGCGATCTCGCTGCTCGCCGCCTGATCATCGTGAGCGGGATGGCTCGTGGTATCGACACTTGCGCGCACAAGGGCGCGCTAGCAGCGCGTACGCCCACCATCGCTGTGTGGGGAACGGGCATAGACGTGGTCTATCCGAAGGAAAACAGAAAGCTGGCCGACGACATTCTCGCCACCGGAGGAGCCATCGTCAGTGAAGTTCCTATGGGAACTTTCCCGGCGCCGCAGAATTTTCCCCGGCGCAATCGCATCATCAGCGGCCTCAGCATCGGCGTGCTGGTGGTCGAAGCCAGTGAGAACTCAGGCACCCGCGTGACGGCGCGCTGCGCAGCGGAGCAGAGCCGCGATCTCTACGCTGTGCCGGGCAACGTCACCTCCAAGAATTCCTGGACCCCTAACACGCTGATAAAGCAAGGCGCCAAGCTCGTTGGATCGTGGGAGGATGTGTGGGAAGACCTGCCTTCGCAAGTGCGGCTGGAACTGGAGCGCGAGGCTCGGACTGAATCCAAATCGGAATCTACCGCATCTCTTATTGCCTGACCCGGTGCTGCGGCCAGAAGAGTCAATCGTGCTGCAAGACATTGCGCGCCGACGAGTCCCTGCAAATTGACGAACTTCTCGAAAAGCTGGAAACTCAACTGACTTCGTCCGAGGTTTTTACAGCGCTGTTCGAGTTGGAGATGAGCGGACGCATACGCTGCCTGCCGGGAAAGAACTACGTTCGCACACTTTAATTGCGGCAAGTTCACGCAAAATTTTCGATGCAGCACAAGAAGCGATGAACCGCACATTTCAGAAACTTTGCGCGTTACTATGCAAGTGATCTGCAGGCGGGAAAAGCCGATTAGGAGTGGAAACGAGGATGCCTTCCGTGTTAGCTTGCAAATCTTGCAGCCCAATTTCGATGAGAAAGCTGGGCGAGGCAGCTTCGCGGTGCCTCTCGGGTTGAACATTTTCCTTCGAACTTAAAAAGCAACAGAACGCCTCTGTCCGAGTCCAACAGGCCGGATGGGATACAGTAATACGGAATCAAGGATGGCAATGAGCAAATCACTGGTGATCGTCGAATCTCCCGCAAAGGCGAAGACGATCGAAAAATATCTAGGCAAGGGCTTCGAGGTCCGCGCGTCGATCGGGCACATCATGGATCTGCCCAAGAACGACATTGGCGTGGAACTGAAGAATCGCACGTTTGTACCCGAGCTGGTTGTTTCGCCCGGCAAGGAAAAGATTGTCGATCAATTAAAGAGAGCCGGCTTGGCCGCTGACGAAATCTTCCTCGCGCCTGACCCGGACCGCGAAGGCGAAGCCATTGCAGCGCACCTCGCGCTGCAACTTGGCACGAATGCCAAAGAACGCAAAAAGATCCGCCGCGTAACCTTTAATGAGATCACCAAGAAGGCTGTGCAGGATGCGTTCCAGCATGCACGCGATATCGACGAAAATCTCGTTGACGCACAACAGACGCGCCGTGTCCTTGACCGGCTTGTCGGCTACCAGATCTCTCCGCTGTTGTGGGACAAAGTGCGCCGGGGGCTCTCGGCAGGCCGCGTGCAGACCGTGGCCGTGCGCCTAATCGTGGAGCGTGAACGCGAGATTGCCGGATTCAAGCCGGTTGAGTATTGGACTATCGATGCGCTGCTCCATCCGGAGCGCCAGTCCGACAAGAGCTTCAAAGCCAAATTTGTCGGCATCGACGGTGAACCTGCCCGCGTACCCAACGGCAAGGACAAGGACGGCAAGGACCAATTCATCTCCAGCGCGCTGCCCGACAAGAAGTCGATGGATGCGGCGCAGGCCGCGCTTGAGAACGCGGCGTGGACGCTTGCATCGGTGCAATATCGCGAGCAGCAGCGCCGCCCGCTTGCTCCTTTCATTACCAGCCAACTGCAGCGCGACGCTGCCAGCAAGCTCGGGTTCAATGTGCGCCGCACCATGGGCGTGGCGCAGCGCCTGTATGAAGGCATGGAAATTGGCGACGAGGGCACAACCGGCCTCATCACCTACATGCGAACCGACTCGCCGCGTGTGGCGCCGGATGCGGTCGAGGGCGCACGTGCCTGGATTGGCAAGCAGCTCGGGAAGCAATATCTGCCGGACTCGCCCAACGTCTACAAGGGCAAGAAGGACGCGCAGGACGCGCACGAAGCCATTCGTCCGACGGATGCTTCACGCACGCCGGAGTCGATTGCACGCTACTTGAGTGACGAGCAGCTCAAGCTCTACACGTTGATCTGGAAGCGCTTTATCGCGTCGCAGATGGTGCCTGCGGTCTACGACATAACCACCGCGAAGATCGAGGCCAAGTCAGCGGTCGATCGCAAGACGTATGACTTCCGACTGAGCGGATCGGTCCTGCGATTCGACGGGTTCCTCAAGGTCTACGAGGTTACAGAAGACAAGAAAGCCGACGACGAGGAAGACTCGCTCGCCAACAAACTGCCCAATCTTGACGGAGTGAGGAACCTCGATCTAGAGCAGCTTCTTCCGGAAGAGCACTACACCGAACCGCCTCCGAGGTACAACGAAGCATCGCTGGTGAAGGAACTGGAAGAGCGTGGAATAGGGCGTCCGTCCACATACGCGTCGATCATCAACACTATTCAGGATCGCGAATACGTTGTGAAACATGGCGGCTCGCGGGGTCGTTTCTATCCCACCGAGATCGGCATGGTGGTCTGCGACCTGCTGGTCGAGAGCTTTCCGTACATCTTCGACACCAAGTACACCGCGAAGCTCGAAGAAGAGCTCGACGACATTGAAGAAGGTAAGGAGAAGTGGACCGACCTGCTGAACGGATTTTATGACCACTTCGAAGACGAGCTTAAGGATGCCGGCAAGAAGATGCGCGACATCAAGCGCATGGAGCAGGAGACCGGCGACAAGTGTGAGAAGTGCGGAAGTCCACTGGTTCTCAAATGGGGCAAGTTCGGCAGCTTCTACGCGTGTTCAAACTTCACGCGAAAGAAGCCCGTAACAGTTGCGATGGGCCCGTGGAAGAAGGATGCGAAGGCGGTAACACAAAAGATCACGAAAGCGCTGCATTTCCCAATGACTGTCCACGCAGTCGTCGATGACACCAAGGTGTATTCGAAGGAAGTTGCAAATGCGAAGGAGTTGGTTTCCGCGATCGCGGAGGCGGTGAATGGTTCAACAGAGAAGGGCAAGAAGATTTTCGTCGAGCAGGTGAGTTGCGACTTCACGAAGGAAAACATCGCAGCGAAGCCCGACATGAACACGCCAGAGGCGCAGGAGGCTGGCGACACCGAAGAGTACTGCGAAAACTGCGGCCGCGTCATGGTCTTGCGCCGCGGCCAGTTCGGACCGTTCATGAGCTGCCCAGGTTACAACGAAGATCCGCCCTGCAAGACGATCCGCAAGCTGAGCCAGAAGCAACAGCAAAAGCCACCCGAGCCCACCGGAGAACCCTGCCCCGTCTGCGGCAAACCGCTCGTCCTGCGTCAGGGAGCTTATGGCGAGTTTGTCTCCTGCTCCGGTTATCCTGGCTGCAAGTACGTCAAGCAGAATCTGATTGAGGGCATGAAGTGTCCCAAATGCGGCCTGGGCGATATTGCCGAACGCAAAGCGCGCCGAGGGAATATCTTCTGGGGTTGCACCAACTATCCCAAGTGCGACTTTACGTCGAACTACAAGCCGGTTCCGCAAAAGTGTCCTGAATGCGGCAGTTCATACCTTGTTGAGAAAACACTCAAGAGCGGAATTTTCCTCGAATGCCCTAACAAGAAGAAGGGCGCAGAAGAAGAAGCCAACTCCAAGAGGCGAAGCAAGAAAGCCCCCGAGCCGGGCGCAGCGATCGTCTGCCACTACTCAAAGCGCATTGGCGACGCTCCGCCTCCGCCAACCGCTGAGACGCATGGACCGGTGATCGAAAAGCCTGAGGCGAAGAAGGAATTGCAGCCGGCCTGACATGTGCTTGCAGTCTGCTGGAACGACCGATGCGGGGCCATTTGGCTCCGCATCGCAGCATTCGCGGCCAGCTTCCGAGCCAGTTTCCACCTGAATCCGTTACCATGGGCTTTCGGAGAAATCTCATGGAACGTATGCTCGCAACCCCGGCTGATGCTGAAATCATTCTCAAACTGTATGAACTCCGCACCGAGACGCTGATGCGTGAGGCACGCGCGTGGATGACCGGCGAATTCTGGCCCAATACTCCAGAGGAGTTTTTCGCGGTCGCGCAAAATCCCGGCGACCCGCACAATGCCTTTTTCCGCCAGGTCATCACGTATTGGGAGATGGGGGCAGCCATGGTGCTGCACGGAGCTGTTTCAGCGGAGCTCTTTGTCGACTGCAACGGTGAGGGCTTTTTTCTTCTTGCCAAGTTTGCCCACATCCTGGAACCGATTCGCGAGAAGATGCCGACGTTCATGAACAAGACCTCCGAGCTAATCAACCGCTTTACGGCTGCTGCCGCCCGGTATGAGGGAGTTCTCAAGAACGTCGAAGCCCGCCGCCAAAGATTCCAGCCGAGTCAAGAATGGCGTGTCCGGTAGTTCATCCTGCCAAATCGCGTTCCGAACGCTCCTTGTATAACTTCAGCCCGCTGGAGCATTATGGAAGCCGGAACAAACGATCAATTCCCTGGAGGTTCTAAAAAGTGAAGCGCATGATAGCAATGCTCGTAGCTGCCGTCTCCTTTGCCGCCATAGCGGCGAACGCGGCTGACTCCAAGTCCCTCAACGGCTGGATCTCCGATTCCATGTGCGGCGCCAAGCACGCAGGCTCGGGTTCGGAGTGTGTGAAGAAGTGCATCGATGGCGGCATGACGCCGGTCTTTGTCGACGAAGGAAAGAAGCAGGTATGGACGATCGACAATCCCGATGCCGTGAAGAAGTTCTACGGCGATCACGTGACCGTCAAGGCCACTGCCGACTCCGACAAGAAGTCTGTTCACATCGATTCGATTGAAGCAGCCAAGTAGGCGAACGCTGCAGAGTGCGGAACCCGAGCGAGCATGGGGATTGCGCCATGCTCGACATCGGTTCCCACCGGTTGCGATAGCTGGAGGGAACTTCCCCATCACCTAGTAATAAGCTACTTATTCTAAGCAAGTTACAAGACCATTCTGTACTTTGCATGGACATACTGAGAATGTAGCATTAATGGTGTCGCGACAGGGCTGCTGCAGGAATCATTGGCACACCGGCTTGCCTGGTTACATCTATCAGGTTCATTCCTCGGACCCCCGCATTTCCAGCAATCTCAGTTCATGTGACAATGCATGGATTTCGTGCTCGATTCGATCAAGGTGGTAAGCAGTCCAAGCCAGATTTACCTGCGACTTCGTTGTCATCTCCACAATGCGGTTGCGCTCAGCTTCGGCTAGCTGAAGTCGAGCTCTGAAAACCGCTATTCTCGCCTTGTGGAGCAAACCCACGAACCAATCTTAGTGGAAACTCCAACTCCCGCCCCGCAACGATGACAATCTTCGCATCCGCTGAACTCGCCACCGCGTCTAAACTCTGTTACTGTTCTAACGATTGACGTTCGCCGAGGCGCTGCTTGCCACGGCCTACGCTGGTGTGAAAGATCATGGCTAAAGCACTATGGAACGGCAAAGTTATTGCCGAGAGCGATACTACTGAAATCGTCGAGGGAAACGTCTATTTCCCGGAAAACAGCCTGAAGCGGGAGTATTTCCGCCCTAGCAGCACTACCTCTACCTGCCCGTGGAAGGGCCAGGCGCGCTATATGAGTCTTTATATTGATGGGCAGGATAATCCCGATGCGGCCTGGTATTACCCAGACCCTAAGCCTGCTGCTCGTAAGATCAAAGGATACGTCGCTTTCTGGCGTGGAGTTGAAGTAGAAAAGTAGGTTCTTCGAGCCCCGACTTCAGGAGCCTGAATGCACGTCCGCCCAGCCTTTTGTGCACCTCTGCTGGCGCTTGTGCTCGCCTCGTGCGCGCATAAGCCCACCGCGCCTTCGGTGCATGCCGCTCCGACTTTGCAGGGCGATTCGGCGCACCCCGGCCAGACGAAGGGCTGGGTCGATACGAAGCTGTACTTCGGTCTGGGACCGGTTGACCATCCCGAGCAGGGCGTGAGCGAGACGGAGTGGCGCACCTTCCTCGACCGGGAAGTAACGTCGCGCTTTCCAGACGGCTTAAGCGTGCTGGATGTGTACGGACAGTGGCAAGGTAAGAATCAGACCACGCCGGAACGGTTGCGCTCGAAAATGCTGATCATCGACTACCCGGATACGGCGGAGAACCGCGCCAGGATCGAAGCAATCCGCTCGGCGTGGAAGAAGAAGACCGGGGATCAGTCGGTGATGCGAGTGACGGAACCGGCGGAGGTATCGTTCTGAATTAGAGGTTTAGATCGCATTCAAATCCGTAATCAGTGTCAAAACAGAATTATTGGACGCTTCAGGCTTACAGGGCCTTGCCTAATTTCTCACTTAGAAAGCTGATTCAAATGATCCAGAGTTGCTTCCGCGGGAGGGAATCGAGGAACAAGTTGCAGTGCCAGTTCCGCTTCCTGACGAGCCTCCGCGTATCGCCCGACAGCGGCCAGAGCGTTCGCCAGGTTGGTGTGGTACTCGGGATCGTCGGGTGCAATGCGAGCCGCCGTCCCGAATTCCTCGATCGCAGAGCTGAGGTTGCCCCGATCTGCATCGACGCCACCCAGATTGCTGCAGAGCGACGCGCTGAAATTGTCCTCCTGGGTGTGGATCGCAAGAGCCCGATGGAAAAACCCCGCCGCCTTCGTCAAATCGTGGACATGCTGCCACTCCAGGATGCCCAGTTCAGATAGAACGTTCTCGTTGTGCGGCTCAGCCGTGAGCGCTCTCTCCAGAAGCGGCTCTGCCTCCTGCCATCGGCCGGCCCGCAGGAGAACCAACCCCTGAACATTGTTGCTCTCGAAATTGCCGGGAGCGATCCGCTGCGCCTCATTGAGCGCCTGGAGCGCTCGTCCGTATTCCTCCCTCTGCATATACACCAGAGCCAGCCCGTCGTAACCGGTCACCAGGTCGAGGTGATCAGGGGGATTTTCGTTGTTCGCGAGCGTAACCGCCCGCGAATAGTTTTGCTCCGCGGAAGACCACTCCGACGGATCGTTGCTCTCAGCATTGGCCACCATGTTGCGCACAAATGCGGCGTCGGGAGAATTCGTGAGCGTTTGGGAAAACAGTGTGTCATCAGCTTTCCAGACCGGATTGCGGTGTATCGTCTCCGCTACGAGCGCCGAGGCGGTCACGACAAAGAGCACTACGCCCGCGGGCTTCCGATACCGGCTACCGAGTTGCTGGATCAACGATGCAGCGCCGAGCGTAATCAGGAGACAAAACCCAACCGAAGGGATGTAGAGGTAACGCTCGGTGAACGCATTCCGACCCAGGGCGTTGATATCCAGAACCGGAAACAGCGTGAGACAGACCCACAGTGCCGCAAATCCCGCCAATGCTGCGTGTCGGATCAAATAGACAAGCCCGCCGATCACACAAACCACAACAAGAACGCCCGCGATCGCGCCAGGATCGAGACTAGATCTGATCGGCCGAAACTGGTAGTACGCATTGAGGGGGAATGGCACTAGGAGTTTCAGCCAATACAAGGCAAACAAGTGCGAATCGGTAAGCGCGAACTGGATCGGATTCAGGTTCCACGATCGGCCCCCGATTGCGAGAGTTCCGAGCGCATGAACGCGCGCGACGAGATAGACCCCGCAAATCACCCAATAGGGCGCGCTCTCCTTCAAGGCAGAAACCACGCGCCTCCGCCCGGTGCTTTCAAGAATCAGTACATACGAGCCAAGCAGGAAGGGAAAGACCAGCGCCGCCTCCTTCCATAGCAGGGCGGCTGCGAACGCTACAAGCGAAAGCAGCGACAAGGACCAGTCCGACCATCGTCTAAGAGCACCCGACTTCCGATTCCGCTCGAGAATCAGAAAGCCCCCAAAAGCGATCAGAAGGCACAGTCCGCAACCCAGGTCCGGAATGGCCGCCACCCAGTCCACTGCTTCGCTGTGGAGGGGGTTTACTGCAAATAAAGCCGACGCCACGAAGGCAAGGGATACCTTCGCGGTTAGCAGATAGAAAACGAAAAAAACAGCGAGAACTCCTGCCGCTGCCAGGAAGATACTGCAAGCGTGAAACGCGCTGGGTTCGATGCCAACGAGGTTTGCAATCGCCCAATAGGTGGCCATCTGTAGCGGGCGGTAGGTGTGGGTCTGTGCTGAAAGACCCAGATGAGAGAAACGGACATCGGACGAGAATAGCGGCGCCCACGGTGCTCGCGGCTGGACGGCGGGGTTCATTACCACCTGCTCGTGGTCGTCCCAGACGAAGCCGTTGTGCAAACTGTTTGCATAGACAGACACCATGAGTGTCAAAAGGAGGACTGTGGCTGACGTCAGGCGCAAACAGAGCTGCCGTCGCGGAGAGCTTTTGCTTGCTTCGCGCGGGCCCGAGAAGTGCCCGGGACGGCCGGATCGGGAAGAAGACGCCATAAATGTTCGGTTGAGTCATCCTATCAGGCGGTCGCGTCCCAACGGGCCGTTACATCGTCTGGTTTGATCGACATGATGATCTAATGGCCAGGAACCAAAATGTAGCGTGGCGGTGCTGCTCAGTCGCGAACAGGTTCGAAGAGCTCAGAGTCGTCAAGCATTTGATTGTGGTTCTGAAATTCATTGAGCTGCCCGTCTTTGATTTCAAGCAATTAGGAGCGACCTAAGGCTGGCGATAATCTGGTCATTTTCGTCAAACGCTCATTCGATTCCGTCATTCAGACGACCCAACAAATTGCATCAATCTTCCGATCCGTACATCCCTTGAATGTGCTCTAATCGCCCACTGGGTCTGAAAGGGGAGTCTATGGCGACCGTGTCCCCAGGCCGTCTCGCAACCGGTTTCTTCCCCGCGCGTGTCCACTCGTCCGCCGACTTTACGCAGACGCTCATGAAACTGCAAAGGGCAACGAATCTCATTGCGTCCACGCTAGATTTTGAAGAACTCCTCGATAGGGTGGTCAATGAGATTGCCTCTTCCATAGGAAACGTGGAAGTTGCAGTCTGGCTTCGCTCTGACGACAAGAATGAAATGGTGTTGCAAGGAATACGAGGCTGCACCAAGTTCTGCAAGGGCAATCGCCTGGAGATTGGCAAACAGGGCATGGTGGGGCATGTGGCCGCTACCGGTGAAATGCGTTATGCGCCTGATGTCCGTCTCGATCCCTATTACATCCCATGCGAAGAGGGCACCCGCTCCTCAATGACCATTCCGCTCAAGACAGCGGGTAATGTGATGGGCGTGCTCTTAATCGATCACGAGGAGATCGACGCTTTTTCAAGCGATCAACAGAGGGTACTCGAAGCGATCGCAGGTCATATTGCCATCGCTATCGAGAACGCCCGCATTCTGAAGGGAGAGCGTGCGCAGCGCGAAAGCCTGCAGCGGGAGTCGGCTGACGCCCGCGCAATTCAGGAAGCTCTGTTTCTCAAGCCGGTGCCGTTGATACCGGGGTTTGCCATCGAGACTGCATGGCATCCAGCCGGATCGGTTGCAGGCGACTGGTTTGATTTCATCGATCTTGGCAATGATCGCTATGGGATTGCGCTGGCCGATGTCTCGGGCAAGGGAATGCCTGCGGCACTGCTGATGTCTGCAACCCGGGCCCTGCTGCGTTCGATTGCACCGCTCCATTCTTCGCCGTCGCAAACGCTCGAAAAGCTCAATCGCGCGCTGTTTGAGGATTTTCCGTCAGGGAAGTTCGTCACCATGATCTATGGCGTGCTGGATGCGCGCTCTCGCCAACTCACGCTCGCCAGCGCCGGCCATCTGCAGCCGCTGATCATCAATCATGAGACCGCTTTTCTGGAGTTGGATACCGGCTTGCCGCTTGGCCTCGGGCCGTCTTCCTATCCTGAGCGCACCATGACCCTGTCCGCGGACACCCACGTGCTGATTTACTCCGATGGCATTACCGAAGCTGAGAATGCCGCGTTGGAGGAGTATGGCTCGGCACGTCTGGTCGAACACTTTTGCAGGCCGGGAGCGTGCGTCGACGGCCTCATTGCAGAAGTAAAGCTCTTTGCAGGGGGATGCGAACACATGGACGATGCAACCGCCGTGCTTCTCCGCAGCCGCTGAGAACCAGCCAGCATGATTAAGCAATGCGGACCTCCGCGAGGGCACAGGTGAGCTTCTACCACAACGCGGAGGAGTTCTCGCTTTGTTTTTCTTGGCGCTGAGGGACGGCGCGGCGGCTGCTCTCCTGCAGACGCCAACTGGGTGTCTGGGTGGGTGTGAGTACCTTGATGATAAAGAAGACAATATACGACGAACAAGAGATTGCCAGATGAAGCATGGGGCACTCCTCGGTGTGAACTGATGGCTGACGTTGCTCAGCACAAGGGGATGCACACCAGAAATGCAAGACGCGTGCCAAACCGCCGCGTAGTGTATCCAGCACGACTCCACACGACGCACCCAATTGTCAGCAATCAACTTAGGCTGCTCGGCGAGGAATCCGGGAGAAACACACACTTGTCTCGGTGACGAACTGACGATGACGACAGTTCGTCGCGGTGACTGCAGATCGTCACTTTCGTTATTCTCAAAGGCAGAGCACGTAGCTGAACACGTCGCTCTTCTTCTGCGGTTTGAGGTTGGGGAAGACGAAGTGCTCGCGATGGAGTTCTTCGCGGGTGAAGCCGCACTTCTCGAGCACATTGGCTGAGGGCGTGTGCTCTGCATGGCAGATTGCTTCGAGCCGCTCGACGCGAGTCTGCCGGGCCACATCCACCATCGCTTGCAGGGCTTCGGTTGCGTATCCCAGTCCCCATGCGTCCTTTGCGAAGGCATAGCCAGTGACGGCTCGGGCGGGGCCCTTGTAGAAGAGGCCGGTGCTTCCCACCAACGATCCGTTTTTGCCGTTGTCGCGCGTCAACACGAGGTAGGGGCCGGCGGGCCAGCGACGCCATTCGTCGTCGCACATCGCCAAAAACGCCAGTGTGTCGGCTACGCTGCGATGGGTGGGCCAGCTGAGATATTGCGTTACTTCGCGATCGGAGGCATAGCGATGAAATACCGCCTGCGCGTCGCTGGGTTTCGGTCTGCGCAAGAGCAGCCGCTCCGTCTCGATACTCTCCGAGGCCTTCAGGGCTTTGCCTTCCAGTTCCATCAACCCTCCAACAAAGGTTTGCCGATCTCCCAGTGGTGCCCGAAGGGATCGACTACGCGACCGATGCGCCAGCCGTAGGATTCGTCCCTCACCGGGCAGATCGAAGATGCTCCGGCAGCGATCGCCTGATCGAAGGCGGCGTGCGGATCGTCTACCAGCAGCACCATGCGCATGCTGCTGCCGCCGAGCGACTCCGGACTGAAGTTCTGGTGCGGAAGGGATTCATCAGCCAGCCAGAAGTCGCCCTCACCCACGGCGAGGTGGGCTATAACGTTTCCGTCTTCGCTATCCGTTCGAGATAAGGTCGTCGCTCCGAATGCGCGAGTGTAGAAGTCGATTGCCGCGGCACCGCGGCGCACATTCAGAAGAGTTGTGATCGTTGTTTCCTGTTTCTTTTCGCTAGACACGGAAGCTGCCATGGAGTCCTCCTATGGTCTTTTGCCGAGCAGAATGGGGATGGAAAAACGTGACGTCAGTATGCCTGCAACTGGTCGAGCGGCAGACGCACCCGGAAGCAGGTGGAACCTGGATCGGATCGCACGCTTAGATGTCCGCGATGCTTCCGCACGACGCGCATTGCATTGTCGAGGCCGAGGCCGAGTCCCTGGCCGGGCGCCTTGGTGGTGAAAAAGGGCTCGAAGATGCGGTCCTGCAATTCCGGCGGAATTCCCGGCCCCGTATCCCAGATCTCCACCAGCATCATCTCGCCTTCAAGGCGGCAGGTCAGCTTTAGTTTTCCGCTGTGTCCGGTTTCCTCAAGTGCGTCGAGAGCGTTTTCGATGAGCGCTGTCCAAACCTGGTTCAGCTCGCTGCCGTAGGCGCTGATGCGAGGCAGATCGGGCTCGTAATTGCGCTCGATCTCCACGTCTTTCATGCGCGACTGGAGCATCTGAATCGTCGCATCGAGACCGGCCGGCACATCGACTTCGAGAATCGGTGCGCGATCCATGTAGGAGTAGGCCTTGACCGCGCTGATCAGGTCAAAGATGCGGGCCGTCGAATTCAGCAAGGTATCAACGGACCGGGTAGACCTCAGGTAGCGTGCGAAGTATTGCAGCGAAACGCATGTTTCGCTGGAGCCGATGAGCTCCCGCAGTTCCTCGAGATCGCTAACTGTGGCCCGCTGTTCAGCAAGCTGCGTGGCCACCTCCCAGGCGCCGTCGCACGGAAGGTCGGTGAGCCAGTTGCGCAGATCTTCTTCGAGCTGAATCTGCTCGCCGGTATCGCGCGGATCATGCCGCGGGGAGCGACTCATAATCTTTTGTTCCCAGTCTTCAACGCCGAGAATCTGTTGTTCGCTCAGGCAGAGGTTCACAAGCTTGAAGCGATTTTCGCGGTTCGAGCGGAGTTCCATGACGAGACTCGACGCAGACCGCTGTGCGGCAGACGCTGGATTGTTCAGCTCATGAGCGAGGTTCCCGGCGAGCTTGCCCAGAGCGCTCAGCTTTTCCGCCTGCTGCTCGATGCGGGTGACCTCGCGCACGCGATCAAGCAGAGTGGAGACGACGCGCTGGGTCATGGACGGAATGGCCGCGAGCATCTCCGGAAACTTCTCTTTCATGACCAGGAGCGCCCAGACGGGCGTGACGGCGAAACCCTGGCCGCCCGACATCTTCATGCGCGAGTAGGGAAGCAGGCCGGTCATTTGTCCGGCGCGGCCAATAAAGAGCTCCATCGGACCGCCGCGCTGGCGACGCACGTGAATCTCACCTTTGAGGATCAGGATCATCCGGTCGGCAGGCTGGCCTTCTTCAAACAGGATGTCGCCCGGCTGGGCAACGACCTCTTCGCCGTTCTGCGCGAGCCAGAGGCGATCTTCAAATGGGAGTCCCTGCAGCGGACCCACGCGATCAAGTGCGGCAGCGATGGTTTCGGCAGGTGTCGGACAGGCTGGCGTGGTCAAGGTAGGGGAGAGCATCCAGAACCTCCGGCTTATGCAAGTTCAGGATAGCCCATACCCCAGTGGAACCCTGTTAAGAACTGTTGCGAACCGGTATGGCAGGCGGGTGAACGGCGAATCACGCAGCCTCGATTGTGACCGCTCCGCAGATCCCGATGATAGATGGGCGAGCCCTGAATGTGATCGGCTGAAGGCCCTTCTCAGGAATGTCCGCTATTTTTCACCTTTTGCCTTGTACCCAAGCCACACGTATTCGAGCGCTTCGGGCAATGTTTGTTCTTTTACTGCGCGATCGACGTGTCCGGCGTTCACCGCAAAGACGAACTGGTAGTGATATTTTCTTGCCGCAAGCACTTTTGCCATGCGCTCGTTGGCTTCGACCCAATCATGCATACCGTCGTGCATCACGTTGGGATTGAAGAGATCGCGGTCGCCGACTTCCATCCACAGGCGTATCGGCATGCGCTTGCTTTCGGGAATCAGATGCTCGTGAAATTCCCACGCGCCATGGGGAGTCTTCACGTCGTATGGCCATTGCTGGTTTACGTAGGTTCCGGAGTAGGTGAGCACGCGGTGATAAAGCTCGGGGTGGTACCAGGCCATAATCAATGCGCAAGAGCCGCCTGAGCTGCCTCCCATGGTCGCGCGTCCGTCGGGATCGTGCGTCAGCTTGACATGCGCCTCGCTCTCGACGCGCGGGAGAACTTCGTTTTCGACGAACTCGGCATAGCGGCCGGACATGGTGTCGTACTCGAGGCCGCGTTCGCTGCCCTGCGCGTCGCCGCTGCCGTTGCCGATAGAGATGGCGATCATGACCGGCAACTTGTGTTCGGAAATCATTTTGTCGAGAACTCCGAATAGAAGGTGATCCGGTCCGTCCGCTCCGACGATGAAGGGAGCCTCGGTACCGGGCACATACTGCTTCGGCACATACACCGCAACCTTGCGCGTGTAGGGTGCGGGATGACTTGTTGTTATAACCAGCTTTGCAGGGTCGTTGGGATCAGGTGTTCCAAAGGTTCCTTTATCACGTGCGATGCCCGGGAAATATTTGCTGTCCTTTGACTCCATGGTGAAGTCAATTTCGCCCCAGATCGCGAAATCCTGGGCTGGAATATCTGACGAGGGCTCGTGCGTTGGTCCGATGATGAAGTTGCCATCCGCGTTTGACGGCGGTACGGCGCCGTCGGGTAACTGAGTCGCGGAAACGTAGCCGGGGGTGTGCGGATCGCGGGTCGGAATGGGAGGATGCGTTTGTGGCTGCGCCGAAGCGACTGAGGGAGTTTGGGCCGATCCAGGAGATGAAAGCAAACACACGATAAGGCCAAGGTGCAAACAGCTCGCCATGATTTTGGTTCCGTCGTTCATTTGCATTCTGAATCCTCATGTCCAAGAGAGCCGGAAGGTCGGCGAGAGGTCTTAACCTCAGGAACTAAAGCCGTGCTTTTAAAAACTCATTTCTCGTAGGTGTAGAAGCCGCGGCCGGATTTGCGGCCGAGCCAGCCGGCGTCGACCATGCGGACCAGGAGCGGACAGGGGCGGTACTTCGGGTCGCCGAAGCCATCCTGCAGCACGCGAAGAATATCCACGCAGACATCGATGCCAATGAAGTCGGCCAGCGTTAGGGGACCCATGGGGTGCGCCATGCCGAGCTTGAACACCTGATCGACGGCTTCGGGGGTGGCGACGCCTTCCATCACGGCGAAGGCCGCTTCGTTGATTAGCGGCATCAGGACGCGGTTGGAGACGAAGCCGGGTGCGTCGTTCACCTCTACCGGCGTTTTGCCGAGTTTGATCGACAGATCTCGGACAGTGGCGAACGTTGTGTCGCTGGTGGCCATGCCGCGTACGACTTCGACGAGCGCCATGACGGGCACGGGATTGAAGAAGTGCATACCGATCACTTGCGCGGGCCGTTTGGTGAGTGCAGCCATTTTGTGATCGAGATGGAGGAAGTGTTTGTGGCGAGGATCGCCGATGGCGGAAGGATGCGATCGAGGGCCGTGAAGACCTGAGCCTTCAGTTCAAAGCGCTCGGGCGCAGCCTCGACAGCAAGCCCCATGGCGTCGAGCGATTCCATGTCAACGGTGGTGGTGATGCGGTCGAGGGCTGATTCGACATCGGCCTCGGCAAGCTTGCCCTTGGCGGCTTCGCGACCAAGATTTGTTCGGATGGAGCCGATGGCGCGGTCAAGAAAGCGTTGCTCGACATCGCAGAGCGTGACGGGGAAGCCGGAACGGGCAAATACATGCGCGATGCCGGAACCCATTGTTCCTGCGCCAATTACGGCGACTTTCTGGATTTCCCCCACGTGAGAACCTCCCAGGCAAATGGGAGTTTAACAGGCTGGGGCACGGTATCAGGCGACCAAGCCCTGTGAATCTACTTCGATGTCGGATGCAAAGGGAGTTGTGCCTTGACCCATACGTGGTTGGGTTCGTTTTTTCTAACTGCAAAAACAAAAGCGGCGCGACTAATGTCGCGCCGCAAGTTCACCCCTTTTACCCCCGGAAGAAGTTAGTTTCCCTGTGAGCTTGCGGGTACGAGCTGGACCTGCTCAGTGAGTGTGAGCATCAGGTACGACCCTGAAGCGAGATTAGCTTGCGGATGGCTGACCAACAAATGTGTCGTTACAACTCCGGCGCCGATGATGCCGCCTGCGAGCATTCCAGGGGGGCCGCCAAGCATTGCGCCGACGACCATTCCACCACCGCCGATGCCGGCATATTCATAGCCGTCCTTCCTGAGCCGCGAGCCGGGTGTGATGATTCCCTCGGGGCCGACTTTCAGGTTCGATCCGGGAGTGGAGTTGATAACTGCATGCAATTGGAATTTGCTGCCGTTCTCCAGCGTGACGGTCTCGGGCTGAAGCAGGATGGAGCCGTGTCCGCCGAAGTGGCCGGTCGAAACTTCGGCGACTCTGCCATCAATCTCCGCGCCGGCGGGGATGACGACCTGGCCGTCCTGCAGGACATCGCTTGCAACCCGGCTGCGGAAAGGCTCTCCCTGCTCGGCAAAGGAGCTTGAGACTTCATTTAGCAGGCGAATTCTGATCAGCGTTCCTTCGCCCAGTGTTCCAGGAGGAAGCGCGGCAGGGTGCACGATGTCGCTGTCGGGATCGACAGATGCGGCTCGCGTCACGAGTCCCGGAGCCGAAGGCGCGACGCCGACGATGCCTTCATCAGTTCCGTCGCCATAGGTTTGCGGAACGGGGCCTGCGTCCCGTCGGGCGGCCATCGCCTGCGGAGTCTGTTGCATGGGCGCAGTTTGAGCCGCGGGAGCCTGCTGCACGGGATGGCCGGCGGGCGGCTTCGGAATGGGCGGCTGTTGCTCACTGGTGATGATGGTGTCGTCTGGAGGAGGGTTGGAGGTCCCCTGATACGGGCTGGACTGGCTTTGGTCCTGGGCCATGAGTGCCGTGGTCGCCAACGCAAAGAATGCAAATGCAAGAATCGGCCGGTTCATCCAAATTCTCCCTGTTCTTTTGAAGCAGGCGTGCTCCCCTTGCGTACTTAGACCCAGCCTGCCTGAAAATGTTTCTGGGAGCGACGCGTAGAAATTGTTCCGGCGCCTACTTCACCCAAACTAATGCTAGCCTGCGGCCTTTACCGGCGGAGCACATCGCGCGGCCGTGGGTGTCTTTGCGCGTTACGAATCAACTGAGATAACCCGCCGCAGCATCCTGCGTGGCTGCAATCGATTGCCGGTGTGACCGCTGCCACACGGGGCGATACGGCTCGGTTTGCTAGAATCCGAACGGAACGACATTATTTTTCTTCACACATTGTGTGTGGACGGAGAGGGATTTAATCACGTGCACGAGCTTCTGGAAACAATTCGGAGCGCTGCCGGAGAAGCCGTTGCCGTGGATCGCCGTCCCAAACTGAACGACCGGCTGCAGCACCGTATAGCGAGGACCGATATGACTGAGATTGTTGCAATTCGCGCGCGCGAAGTTCTTGATTCGCGCGGAAATCCTACCGTGGAAGCCGATGTGATTCTGGAAAGCGGTGCGCTCGGCCGCGCCATCGTGCCTTCGGGCGCTTCCACCGGCGAGCATGAAGCCGTGGAGCTGCGCGACGGCGACAAGAGCCATTACCTCGGCAAGGGCGTGTTGCAGGCCGTAGCCAATATCGAAACCGTGATTGCCCCCGAGCTCGAGGGGATGGACGCATCGAACCAGCGGCTGATCGATCAGACCATGATCGCGCTCGACGGCACGGCCAACAAGGGCAAGCTGGGTGCGAACGCGATTCTCGCCGTTTCGCTGGCTGCGGCGCGCGCCACGGCGCAGACGCTTGAGATTCCGCTGTATCGCTATCTGGGCGGTGTGAATGCCAGCATTCTGCCGACGCCCATGCTGAATGTGCTGAACGGCGGCGCGCATGCCGACTCAAACGTCGACTTCCAGGAATTCATGATCATGCCGGTCGGCGCGGAGCGCTTTTCAGGATGCGCTTCGCTGGGCGGCGGAGACGTTCCACACGCTGAAGGGCGTGCTCAAGAAGAAGGGCTACAACACGGCCGTAGGGGACGAGGGCGGCTTTGCTCCTTCGCTGAAGTCGAACACCGAAGCTATGGAACTGATTCTCGAAGCAATCAGCAGCGCCGGCTACAAGCCCGGCGAGCAGATCGCCATCGCGCTCGATCCCGCATCCTGCGAGTTTTACGACAAGGAAAAGAGCAAGTATGTCTTCAAGAAGAGCGACAAGCGCGAGCTGACCAGCGAAGAGATGGTCAACTTCTGGGACAACTGGAGCCGCCAGTATCCCATCGTCTCGCTCGAAGATGGCCTTGCCGAGGATGACTGGGAAGGCTGGAAGCTGCTGACCGACAAGATGGGCAGCCGCATTCAGCTTGTGGGCGACGATTTGTTCGTCACCAATGTGAAGCGCCTGCAGCGCGGCATCGAAGAGGGCGTGGCAAACTCGATCCTGATCAAGGTCAACCAGATCGGCACGCTGACGGAGACGCTCGAAGCGATCGAACTGGGCCGCCGCTACGGCTACACCTCGGTGATGTCGCACCGCTCGGGTGAGAGCGAGGATACATTTATCGCCGACCTCGCTGTGGCGACAGGTGTTGGCCAGATCAAGACCGGCTCGGTGAGCCGCACCGATCGCATCGCGAAGTACAACCAGCTCCTTCGCATTGAGGAAGAGTTGGGCGCGGGCGCAGTTTATCTGGGTCTTGAATCTCTGAATTACAACGACTGATTTCGTACTGATTCTGGAAAGACAGCTAGCCCTCGCTTCGGCGAGGGCTAGCTGTTTCTGATCGTTTCTAATATATCCAGTTCTGTTCGCTTGCTCTTCATCTCAACTGAAGCGGATCAGCTCGTCGCTTCAGATTTGCGGCTGACGACCAGATCCTGCATGCGGTCAATGACTCCGGGTGCTAATGCAAGGAACTCCAATCCAGCGGCTTCGAAAAACTCTTTCGCATACTGCGGCGAGTAGTACATGTTTCCAGTTGGACGCGGTTCCGCAACAGTGCCTGAGCCGAATGTGGTTACGGCATCCTCCGCCTTCCTCTTGTGCCATGCAGCCGCGTCAACTTGGAACCAATAGCCATCCTGCAGCAGCTTCTCTTTTGTGTAATCGAGTTGCAAGCCCCGGCGGTGGACCCAATCGATCGATGTCGTACTGTTGACCGTCAGGCAAAGCAGCCCATTTGGTTTTGTGACTCGGCGCAGTTCGCGCAGCCAGAGCCGCGCATCATCAGGAGAAAAGTGAGAAAACGTCGACACCGAGTACACGAGATCGAAAGTATCGTCTTCATACCAGAGAGGAGGATCGAACGCATTGGCGTACACGTCCACCTTCGGAAACGCGTTCCGCACGTGCTTTATGTTGTCCGGATTTGCATCGCATGCGAAGGCTTTGACGTTCGGATAGTTTCGTGTGAGTTGCAGTAATTGGCGTGCGACACCGCAGCCAAAATCAAGAACGTTCAGAGGTTGATCCAAATCCGCTCCGAACATCCGCGCGGCGGTCAGGATGGGCATCATCGTGGTGAGGCCCGACTCATAGTAATGCCGGAGCGTAAGACTCGACGTGCGGCGCAACCTGGAATTCGGCGGGACCGGAAAATCCACCACTCCCATAGCTCGCAAAACGGCCACCTTCGACGCGAAATACACATCGATGCCACGCTTCGCTGTGCTCTTTGCAATGATTTTGAACTTATCAATTGCTCCCAGTTGCGGCAAGGATGCGGTATCGGTTTCTGCAGTAACTTGTGACATGGTCTGGGGCTCCGGAAGGGGAAGTCACATGCGAATGACAAGGAGTCTAGCACACCGTTGGAGCGAGACTGTGCGCCTTAAGGCTGGCTCATGGAAAGCGAACTTCGAAAGCTGAAGGCGATTCAACTCAAAGGACTGACGTCTCTCATGTGACCTCGACCACAATGTGCGCCAATACGCGCTGCTATTCTGGTTTTGACTGTCTGAGGTGCTTGAATACGTGCCTAAATCTAATCATCCTCTCGTTCTGACCATCCTCGACGGATGGGGCTATCGCGCTGAAACCGCCAACAACGCCATTGCGCTGGCCCGCAAGCCCACTTACGACAAGCTGCTGCGCGAGTTTCCCAACACGCTGATCCAGGCCTCCGATCACTTTGTCGGCCTGCCCGACGGGCAGATGGGCAACAGCGAAGTCGGCCACCTGAACATCGGCGCCGGCCGCATTGTGCAGATGGACATCACGCGCATCGACGCGCTGATTGCCGCAGGGCAATTCTCGAAAGAGCCGGCGATCGTGCAGGCCATGCAGCGGGCGCGCGAGGGCGGCACGCAGCTGCATCTGTTCGGACTTGTCTCCGACGGCGGCGTGCACTCGCACCAGGAACATCTCTACGCGCTGCTGCGCATGGCGCGCGAGTACGGACTGCAGCGCGTCTTCGTGCACGCATTCATGGATGGCCGCGACACCGCGCCCGACTCCGGCGCGGGGTATATCGCCAAGCTCGAGCAGAAGATGCGCGAGTACGGCGTGGGCAAAGTGGCCACCATCAACGGCCGCTACTACGCGATGGATCGCGACAAGCGCTGGGAACGCGAGCGCAAGGCATTTGACGCCATGGTGAACGGCAAGGCCGAGGGCGGCGCGTATCCCGATCCGGTGGCGCGCATCAAGGAGAGCTACAACAACGGCATGACCGATGAGTTCCTCATTCCCTTTGTCGTGGTCGACGCCGCAGGCAAGCCGGTCGGGCAGATTCGCGACGAGGATGTCTGCATCAACTTCAACTTCCGCGCCGACCGCGCGCGGCAGATCACCCGCGTGCTGGCGCGCGAAAGCGGATTGAACAAGCAGGGCGGACGCGATCTCGAAGGCTGGGAGTCGCTTGACGAAACGATTCCGCGCAGCGAGATTCCGAAGAACCTGCACTACCTCTGCATGACGCAGTACGACAAGCTCTACGAGCTGCCGCTGGTCATTCTGCCGGAGTCGATGGACAACATCCTGGCGAATATTCTTTCTGGCGCACAATCTGCGCAACCTGCGCGTGGCCGAGACGGAAAAGTTCGCGCACGTGACTTACTTCTTCAATGGCGGCATCGAAACGCCCTTCCCCGGCGAAGATCGCACGCTGATTCCTTCGCTGAAAGTTGCCACCTACGATCTCGCGCCGGAGATGAAGGCCGAGGCGATCGGCGACACCATCGTGAAGGCCATCAACGACACGGCGTTCGACCTGGTCGTCGCGAACTTCGCCAATGCCGACATGGTCGGCCACTCCGGCAAACTGGAGCCGACGATCAGAGCCTGCGAAGCCGTCGACGCGCAGCTCGGCCGCATCTACAAGGCCATCAAGGAAAAGAATGGAAGCTGGCTGATCACCGCCGACCACGGCAATGCTGAACTGATGGTTGACCCGGTGACCGGCGGCCCGCACACCGCGCACACCACCAATCCGGTGCCGATGATTTACGTCAGCGAAGACGCCAGCCACTATCGCCTGCGCCCCGACGGCTCGCTGCGCGACATTTCGCCGACGCTGCTGAACCTGCTGAAGCTTGGGCTGCCGAAGGAAATGACCGGCGGCGATTTGCGGGTGCCGATTGCGAAATAATCAACTATTGTTGGAGATTGCTGCAGCAAGCTGTTGACCGAGAACATAAAGGCCTCCCGCGCGGGAGGCCTTTGGACTCTTGAGTGAAGCACGCGCTTATCGGGGACGCAGCGACTTGATGGCGTTAGGCAGGCGCTCGAAGGCTTCAGGCATGCGTTCTTCGAGCATGCGCGCGCGCTCCGCCGCAATGCCGCCGAGATAAGACGGCGCGGGCGTCGCCGTCAGCACCAGCGCAAAGGCAATCACCGAGAAGCAAACTCCGGCGATGGCCGCCGACACCAGCATGTGATACATGTCGGAGATGTCGAGGCCGAGGACGTTGAACGCCACATGCTCCAGCGGCTTGATGTGCCGCAGAACCGCAAGTGCGAACAGGGAAAAGAACACCGAAAGCGACGTAAGAACAACCAGAGATACGTCGAGACTGCGGTGGAATTTCTGCCGGGCTCGGCAGCGGCCGCAATCGGCGAGATGCTGTTCATAATCCCTGCGCATCTCGGGGGAAATCCCTGAGATGTCATACCGCCAGCTTGCAAGAATCGCGCCAACAACTCGGTCGGTACATTGAGTTTTCGCCATAAAAGTTTGACTCACTTTGTAAAGAATCTGATCAATTGTCACGCTCTGTACAGTAAAAGCACGACAGTAGAAGTTCGACTCCTTGGATGCCATCGGGGTACTGGATGATTCAGTATTACTCGAAACCTGCTGATATGAGTAAACTTACATCCCGTAATGCCGCGTGCATACGGCTGCACCCGCACATTACTCCCGCTTACCATTGTAATCGAGTTTCATCAAAAGCAAATAGTTGACATTGGTTCGTGTTGCGCTGCGAGTAACAGCCGGTTGGCCAGCAGGCTGGCACGGCCGTTGAGAGCGCGCTCGGCCGCAATCCGGGCAAGCTCGGAAGATTATTGCTTTCAGAGAGATGGCCGAGAATGACGTAGGAGGCCTGGCCATCGTATTCGGTTTCGAGGTAAGTGGCTGCCGCCTCGTTCGACAGGTGACCAACGCGGGAAAGCACTCTCTGCTTCACTGACCAGGGGTAGGGGCCGTCGCGCAGCATTTCGAGGTCGTGATTGGACTCAAGCAGCAGCAGATCAACGCTTTTGAGCTGGGCCTTGACGTTGGGCGGGATGTAGCCCAGGTCGGTGGCCACGGCCATGCGCACGCCTTCAGCCTGGAAGACGAATCCAACCGGATCCGCCGCGTCGTGGGGAATAGTGAAGGGGCTGACGGAGATGTCGCCGATCTGAAGAGGCTTGCCAGCCTGGAAGTACTGGACCGAGGGCAGCCAGGTGGGATCCTTTTCGGGAGGCAGCCTTCGGCGGTAGCCGGCTCAGCTTTTTCAGCGGGGGCTGATTCGGCGGTTGGCTTCGGCTTCTTCGGGATCGCATTCTTCCGTCATTGGCGGCATCGGCTTCGGCCATGCGTGCAGCGGCTTGCTTGCGGCATTGTTCCAGCCATTGGGTGTAGGTCATCTGCCTGCGCGGCGAGAGCCAACGCACCCAGGCGCGGTGAGTGCCATCGGTGAAGTAGACGGGAATGCCAAGCTTGCGCGCGGTGACGGCCAGGCCGGTGACGTGGTCCTGGTGCTCGTGGGTGATGATGATGGCGTCGAGTGTCGCCGGATCTTCGCCGGCAAGGCGCATGCGGCGGAAGAGCTCGCGGCAGCTGAGGCCGGCGTCCACAAGGATCCGCGTGTTGCCGCCGGTGACAACCGTGCAGTTGCCTTTGGATCCCGACGCCAGCACCGTGAACCGCACCATGTTGTGAGCATACCGCGATGGGCCTGTGCAAGACGAGGACAAGGGGTTAACGAGGAAGGAACTTGTTCCCGGCAGGTGCTGGAGCGACGAAATTCTGCCGGGTTTGGAATTCGGCGAAGTATTCTGGCTGTAGTGGTGCAACCCACGGCGACATCCCAGTCGTCGCAGAGGTCGAACGGATGACAAGAAAGCTATTGTTTGGTGCGATGATGCTCGCTTTGCTGGCGAGCGGCGCGTTGCTGGTCTGCATTGCTCGCATGCCTCGCGTGGCTGTCCTGGCGGCGGACAAGACCCGCAGCCGCGACGCCAACCTGGAGTCCAATAGCAGCTGCAAACTATCTCGACAGCCGCGAGACCTGGTGGCAGGGCTGGGATCGCGCGCATAAAGACCACGGCACCCTCTGCGTCACCTGCCACACGCAAGCGAGCTACGCGCTTGCCCGCCCGGTTCTGCGCGGCCCTGCCGGTGAGCGCACACCTTCTGCGCAGGAGCAGGTGATGCTGGCGAGCGTTGAAAAGCGCGTTCGCGAGTGGAAGGACATGCAGCCCTTCTACAGCGATGCCGTCTATGGCGCGGGAAAAGAAATCGAGTCGCGCAATGCAGAGTCGGTGCTGAACGCCTCATCCTCGCCAGCTACGACGTGCCGCAGGGGCACCTGAGCGAACGCACGCGGATGGCATTCGACAATGCCTGGGCTCTGCAATCGAAATCGGGCCCGGATGCCGGCGCGTGGGTCTGGCAGAACTTCGATTACACGCCGTGGGAGTCAAAGGAATCGCAGTACCACTGGGCGGCGCTGATGGCGCTGGCCGTCGGCAGCGCTCCCGACAACTACCGCAACGATCCGAAGATCGCAGCGAATCTCGCTGCTTTGCGCAGCTACCTGCAGAGCCATTACGACGCGCAGCCGCTGGTGAACAAGATTGTCGCACTGTGGGCTGGGAAATATTTCCCCGGTGTCCTTACCCGCGACCAGAGCGTAGCCTTGTCGATGACGTCAATCGCCTGCAGCACGAAGACGGCGGCTGGAGCCTCACCGAACTGGGCACGTGGAAACGCCGTGACAACACCCCGCTCGAAACCCGATCTGACGGCTATGCCACCGGACTCATCGTGCTGGCGCTCGAAGAGAGTCCCGTCACCTCAGACAAGAAGCCGCATGTGACGCGCGGCCTTGCGTGGCTCGAAGCGAACCAGGACAAGACCACAGGCGCGTGGCCGGCATGGTCGCTGAACAAGAATCGCGATCCGAATTCGGACGTGGGCAAGTTCATGAGCGACGCGGCCACGAGCTACGCGGTGCTGGCGCTTGAAGACCAAGGCGATAGCAGTGCACAGTGCTGCCCTAGCTTCGGACTTCGCACATGATGCCGATGGTGTTGCCTTCGGTGTCTTTCAGAAACGCCATCCACAAATCGTGATCGGGCATTTTTGCGATCAGGTGCGGATCCTGGAAGAACTCAACGCCACGCTGCTTTAGAGCGGCGTGCGTCGCTTGAATGTCCTCTACTTTGTAGTAAAGGATGGTTCCACCTCGAGGCTCCGGTTTTTCGGGAGTGCTCAGCATGAGGCGGATGTCGCCGCATTTGAAGAACGCAAGCTGGCCGGCGTCGAAAAGGAACTTCATGCCCAGTGTGTCCCGGTAGAAAGCCCTGGCACGCGCAAGGTCATCGACAGTGATTGCGATCTGGCCGATTTTGTCCAAATTGACAATTGCGGCTGAGACGTCAGGGTGACTCATAAGCTTCCTCCAATTAGTTAGCTTAGCTACAACGCTGAACATTTCTTGACGCCTAACGCACGGCGGAGAGATCGGCGGGAATTTCGATGGAGACCAGCGTTCCGCGGCCGGGATTGCTGACCACTTTAAAGCTGGCCTGGTTGCCGTAGAGCACTTCAAGCCGCTCCTGCACGTTCTTCATGCCGATGCCGGCGCCGTTGCTGCTGCAGGCCGGTCCTCGGCCGGTCGCCCATGCCCACGCCGTCGTCGGCCACTTCAATGAGGACGCGATCGCCTTCAAGTTGGCTGCGCAGCGTTACGGTGCCGCCGTGGATGCGCGGCTCCAGGCCGTGCTTGATGCTGTTCTCGATAAGCGGCTGCAGCAGAATGCTGGGCACCAGGACATCCAGCGTCCGCGGATCGATTTCTTTTTCGACGCGCAGTTTGTCGGCGCCGAAGCGCACCACTTCGATGTCGAGATAGTCGTCGGTAAAGCTCAGTTCCGTTGCGCAGCGGGACATAGGTGTCGTGATCCTTGAGCAGCGCGCGCAGAATGTTGGCCAGCTTCACCGTCATCTCGCGGGCCAGTTCCGGCTTGATGCGCACCAGCGATGCGATGGAGTTGAGCGTGTTGAAGAGGAAGTGGGGATTGATCTGGCGCTGCAGTGCATCGAGCCGCGCTTCGAGCAGAAGACGCTTCTGCTCTTCGAGCTTCATCTCGATGCGCAGCGCGTTCCACACCTTCAGCGCAATGCCGACGACGATGGGCGCGCTGATCCACACGAGCACCTGCACCCAGGGCTGGGTTGCGACGCAGGGCAAACAGCTGGTGGGGAAACTCGCGCGCAATCCAGTCGCGGCAGGCCTCGGCGGCGACGATGAGGAAGAGCATGAGGAACTGGCGGTCGATGCGCGGGCGGCGCAGGATGCGGCGCACCCAGCGATAGAGGCTGAGGTCGACAAAGGGCGTGAACGACCAGATCTCTTCCGGCTCAACGAATGCGCCGAGGATGCCGCGCCAGCAAACCCAGGGCGGCATTGAAGGGCAGCGCGAGGTATTCGCCGTGAAGCATGGCCGGCAGCAGACAGCACGATGCCGCCGAGCATCGCCCAGCGCGGTCCGATGAGCAGACCAAGCAGAATGATGGTCTCGAAGGAAATGTCGGCGGCGAGGAAATTTGGAACCGAGGTTCGCATCCAGACGCCCAGAGTCAGCGGAACGAGGAAAAACGCCAGCAGTGCCAGGGTTTGCCGCGGGCGGCGATGCTCGGCGAAGAACAGGCGGCGGAAGGTGCTGGCGCGCGCCAGCACGCTGGCCACCGAAGCCACCACCCCCAGCTTCACCAGCAGCGTGATCAGAATGAGCCTGTCGGTCACCCCACCACTGTATCGCGCTACCGATGCGCCACCCAAACGCAAACCGACGTCGTTCAGCAGCTTGCGACTCGTCGTGCGAGTGAATCTCACCCTTTGTGACGCTTGCCGCTGGTTGGCTACTGCGCGCCAAGTAGAATGGAACCATGGCATTTGAGAGCGTGAAGAAGGTCGCGGAGGCCGATTTTCCCACCCGCTGGGGAGCTTTCCGCATTCTCGGGTTTGAGGGGACGCTGCCGGGCCCTTCCGGATCGCGGGACCAGGCCGGGTCGCCTGCTCAGCCCGGCAAAGTCGAAGGGCTGGTTGCGCTGGTCATGGGCGACATTCACGCCGCGCCGCCGCTGGTGCGGATCCACTCGCAGTGCCTGACCGGGGATGTATTTCGGATCGCTGCGCTGCGATTGCCGGCTGCAACTCGAGTTGGCTCTCAAGAGGATTGCCGCCGAGGGCGCGGGCATCCTGCTTTACGAGCAGCAGGAGGGCCGCGGCATTGGCCTGATGGCCAAGCTGAAAGCCTACGAACTGCAGGACGCTGGGCTGCGACACCGTCGAAGCCAATGTCGAGCTGGGATTCGAGGCCGATTGTCGCGAATACGAATTGCCGGCCGCGTGCTGAAGCTGCTGGGCGTGTCGCAGGTCAAGCTGATGACCAACAATCCCGACAAAGTTGCGGCACTCGAGTCCGCGGGCATCACTGTCGTCGAGCGCGTCTCGGCCGAGGTTGAGCCGCAGGAGACCTTCGCGGCCTACGTGCGCACCAAGCAGGAAAAGATGGGGCACATCGTCGAGACGCTGGTGAGCGACGAGTAAACGGGTCCCCAACTTATGTCTCCTCCCGTCGAGAACTACTTCGCGGCGGTCTCCAGCGGCTTGACTGCAGCGAGCGGAATCTCCATGGTGCCCACCTTGCGCGAGGCGCGGTCGTAAATGCCGGTGCGCAGCCAGAAATTGCCCTTCGGCAGAGCCAGTTGGGCGTGGAGTTGCACACCGGTGTTCTGGAACATCGCGTACGCGTCGGGTTTGATGTTCAGCGGTACCAGGTAGTCTTCGCGGCTGATGACGTTACCGTAGCGGTCGTAAACCATCAGCGAGATATTCAGTTCGCCCTTGTGGAGCCCGTCCTTGTCGAGATTCAAGTGCAGGTCTTTCAGATCGATGGCGAAGTCAAGATTGTAGTGGTCCTTGTTTTTCTTGTCGGCAGGCTCGTTCTCGCCCGCAGCAGCCGGCACAATGAGGACCTTGTAGAGAATCTGTTGGCTCTGCGGCATCCCGAGGTCCATGAACGGCAGCAGGGGATCGACGGCACCGGGGTTTTTGGCGGCAAGTTTCTGGACCTCCTGATTCCGCACGGACAGCGAGCTGCCGGGCAGCGCTTCCTCCACCGCAAAGTATCCCCGCCGGTACGCGAGCTTGTATTTCCCGCCCTCAACCTTCACCTCAATGTTGCGGAGGGTTCCGTCCATTCTTGCATTCGTCGGCGAGTACGAAAGGGTATAGAAATGGCTGCTGGTCGACGTGATCTTGTCGATTACGTCTGAGAGCGCGTTGGTGTTCGCGAAGGCCTTTCCGCCGGACTGCTCGGCAAGGATCTGTGCTTGAGCCTGATCGGAGTTGCGATCCTCGCCCTCGCTTCTGATTGAGTTCGAAAATGTTCCGCTGGAGCCCACCATCTGAGAAGCTTGCGAATTCGCGTGAGACAGGTTGCTTTCTGCGGTGTACAGGCTGTAATTGGAGGTTCCGCGCGCGTCGACCGGATAGATGGCTGCGCGCGCTGCGGCGAGCATGGCAAGTGTCCTCTTGATCTCGTCACCGATAGCAGGGGTGCCCGAAGCCACGCCGCCAGAGGCGTCCGACCCGGTTACATAGAGCGCCGGGACCTTTTCCGCGAACCAGATGATGTTCTTGCGCCCCGGGAACCCCTGCAGGAACGCTGCCAGCCGCTGCAGATTCGCCAGCGTCACATACATCCGATCGTAGGAACGCGAGGTGTCGTTCTCGTTAATGAAGTTCTGCAGCGCCGCAATCATCTCCGCCGGGGCTGCGGTCGCGCCGTTTCCCTCCGACGTATTCATCATGCCGATCACATTCTGCTGGGCATTCGTCTCATCCTGCCCCTTCAGCATCGCAGACGCTTCAATTTCGTTGTTCTTCTTGTTGTTGAGAGCCGCCATCAGCACGGCAGGATCGTCGTTGAAGCCCTGAATGAAATGCAGGCCGAGTCCCATGGTAAAGATGGCCATGCGCGTGCCCGGCTTCGCGCTCTTCAGGAACTGCAGGGCCTGCTTGTGCACGTAGCTCTGGTTCTCCATCCGCGTGTTCAGCGAGTCCAGCAGCAGCACATTCACTGCCGCCGGCTGCGGAAAAGGAGAGAAATTCGTGAATATGTCCGGCGGCATGGTGGGCATTGCTACCGGCGGCGCGGGGGGCGTGTTGCCATTCTCCTCGAAGAATGAAATCGTCTGTGGCTTGCCCTGTTCTGTCACGCTGAAGGCGTCCCTGGAGAGTCCAGTGACCGGCTTGCCCGAGGAGTCGCTGACAATCACATCCACGAGAACAGCTCTGCTGTTGACGCGCAGGGTGGTTGCAGAATCATCTGCCTGCCCCATCATCGGAACCGCACACGCAAGCGAGAGAAACATGGCAACGAACGGGCGATTCATAGTACTTCCCTCCGGAAAAAATCATATCTGGGTTGCGAACCCATGATAGTCCTCAAGGACCAGATTCAGAGATACCCGATATGTCCTAGACGGTCTATGGCGCAACTCGGGCTGCAACCAATTTAGCTTCGGAGCGCAGGAGGCGTTACTTTGGATGACTGATGCGTTTTGTCGCCGATTTCCTGGTTTTCGCGGATACGCGCTGCGACGGACATCCGACCTGGCCGACCTGTTCGATCGCGGCACGAAGGAACCGCCGCACAAGGGGGCGGTCGAGGTCGTCGTGGTCGTTGATTCTGAGATGTCGGATCAATTTGCCGGAGCCTTCCAGAACTCCTTCATCGTCGGCAAGCAGTGCGCCGCGGTTGAAACCAAGGTTCACACAATTCTTGTAGGTCACGACATGGCAGAACCCGTCCTTCATCGGCTTGCCGGTGAAAGAGAAGCCGATTGCAACCGCATACCCGTTCACGAGAGATTCGATTGCCTCGGGCGCTTCTTCCAGGACGACTTCGCGCAGAGCTAAAGCAAGGCTTGCGATGCGGGGATCGTGTGGGGCTAGATAATTGAGCAGCCGGGGATCGGGCGGGCGCGCCATGATCGGCAGACTAGCACAGATCAGCGCTGACGATCCGAACACCTGCCTGCACTATTTGCCGCTCGCCATCACCTTCCGAATCGGTTCATTGTCGGCGTAAACGCGCCACTCGGCGGCCAGGCCGTCTTCGATGAGAGCGCGAATCGCCACGGGCGTCTGCCAGCGGTTTTCGGGATGCAGTTTGCCGTCGCGGGAGTAGGTTCCGGAGGCCATGCCAAGCATCACGACCACCGGCTCGCCGGGATAGAACTCCTCGATCGCAACTGCATAGTCGGGGACCATGCGGAAATAGGCGGCCCATCCCTCGCGCATCTTTTCGCGGCCTTCAATCACTTTGCCGAGCGAGTCAATGAAGCGATGTGTAGGCGACATCAGCGCGGTTAGCCCGTCCAAATCCTGCCGGTTGATGGCGCGCACGAAAGCCTGCGCGACGGCTTCTGCGGTATGGCCTGTCGATTCCATGAGGCCCTCTGAAAGGACATTCTAAAGCGAGCCAAACGAAAAGATCGGTGCGAAATGAACCAAACGTCGGCCAAACAATTGGCATGCGGCGTCGGCCTCGTGGCCGCATTCACTCTGTTTGCTCGGAATGTCGTCAGTCTCGCGTTGGTCAAACTCTCGCACAGCAGCGCTGCCCAGGCTGATGCTGGCTAACTCAAAATTCGAATTGAAGGCGAGCCTGGAAGAACTGAGTATTGCCTTGGAGGTCGAACCGATCCAGACGCCCAATGCCATAGGTGCCAACGAGGCGCAGGTAATCCGTCAGGTACCAATTGACCATCGGAGTGAATCGCCAGAATTTGCCGCCCTTCAGGGTGCCGCTGTCTAAGTCAATATCGGAGAACCGCGCGACCAACTCTACAGCTCCATAACCGCCGGAGAACAAGGGTCTCTTGGGTATGACATCTCTGAAGGCTCCTTGGACTGTGTTGTAAGCACGCGTCTCTCCGGTGACCAACCATGTTGCAACAAAGTCGCCTCCATGGACGACGGGGTTGTGAGTGGATGGGGAAGAGACGTTGACCCACCAGTATTCGCTGCCCAGTAGCAACGGGCCTTTCCGGTAATAGGTCTCATATCCTGCCATCTTGGTGTTGGTTGAGGCGAACTTGCCCGTATCCACGAAGTAAGGAGCTGTGAATGACTCAGGACGTGAGCGGAACTGAAGCTGCCCGTGTGCAGGACTTCCGTTTCTCAGATTCACTCCCAGGTGGAACACGGTACGCTCCTCATCGGAATGAATCGGAAGCCACACTGCGCGCAGAACTGTCTGATTATGGTATGAAGAGAAGCTTTGCCCCTGAGAAAGCCAGTCGTTGTAGTAACCGAAGTTCCACAGAAAGCCGTGCTTGGGCGTGTAGCCGAGCCACTTGAAACCGTCTGCCAGAAGCGGGATGGTCGCATCGCTCATCGTGGAGCGTTCCATCGTCCATCCGTCATAACCGACCATCACCTTGTTCAGCGAGAAACCTTCCTTGGAACGACCGATGAAGATATTGCCCCAAAGTTTTGGGACCGCGACCATCACACCGGTCTGACGTATGAACCAGGAGTGCGATGGAGCGTCATACATGATCCCGACATTCCATGTCACTTTGCGCGGAAGGCTGGGAAAACTACCGCCCAGAATGAATCGGAAGTCACGAAGCCTTTGGGCCGGGTGCATCACGATCTGCTCTTTGCTCGCCGTATCCTGCGCGTTGGCTGCCAGATCGACCAGAAACCCGATGCCGGCCTTGGCGGTGAAGTGCGGGCCACGGTACTCATTCCATTTGGCCATCTCTCGTGGCGCGTGATCGATATCGTCGTCCATTTCCCCTGCATCAACGGTGTCGTCGAGCGAGGACGGGGTACTCTGGGTTTGCGCTGGAGTAGGCTTGTGAGCCGTGGTCTGCGCCGGAGTGGTTGTCTGCGATGGGGTAGCGGGAGGAGGCGCCTGGGTAGAACTCTGAGATATGTCTCGAAACATCTCTCCGGTTGGATTCGATGTTACTGCAGGGCGTGGAGCGTCGGGGTATTGAGCGTGGGTCGGCCGCGCCCCAGCCATGATGGCGATCGCAAAGAACAGTCGCGGCAGCGCCTTCAGAATGGATACGGTTCGCATCGACGCGTTGTGTCAGTAGGTCGAAAACATGGTTTGGATCTCTGCCGGTGTGTGAGGCTTCATCAGCGCCAGCGTCAGCAGGATTCGCGACTTCTGAGGATTCAATTCGTTGGAAGCAATGAATCCATTCTCGTCGTCATTAATTTCCACGTTTCGCCCCACGTCGCCCGTGGTCACGCGACTGCTGCGAACGACGACAACGCCTTTCTTTACTGCTCGCGCAGCAGCCTCCACCGAGGCTTTGTTCATGTTTCCGTTGCCGACGCCGGCGATGACGATGCCCTTGGCTCCGCCATTCGCGCTGGCATCGATCAGGTCAGGTGACATGTCTTCGGAGGCAAAGATAATGTCAACGCGTGGAAGCTTGGTGACTCCCGAGACATCGAATTCAGTTGCCGTTGTGTGCTTCCATGGCGGGTTGTTGTAGAAGTCGTTATTGCCGTAGGCTGAGATGCCGACCAGTCCGCGCAACGGTGACATGAAGGTCTGAACTGAGGTCGTGCTGGTTTTGGTTAATGAATGCGCCGCGTGAATCCAGTTGTTCATCACCACCAGTACGCCTCTGCCCTTCGATTGTGGATCGGCTGCGACGCCGACTGCCTCGTAAAGGTTAAGGGGGCCATCGGCACTGATCGCCGTAGACGGTCGCATGGAGCCCACCAGCACCACGGGTTTGTCGCTCTTTACAACCAGATTAAGGAAGTATGCCGACTCCTCCATCGTGTCTGTGCCGTGAGTAACCACGATTCCGTCGACATCGTTGGTCGCCAGCAGCTCATTAATCCGCTTGGTGAGAGTGAGCAGAATGTCGAACGTCATGTCCTGCGATCCAACGTTGGAGATCTGCTCCCCCTTGATATTTGCCAGCTTCTCGATTCCCGGAACGGCGGCAACCATGGCGTCAATCGAGACTGCACCTGACTTATAAGCGGATTGCGTGCCGGTCGCCGCGGCTCCTGCAATCGTGCCACCGGTGGCGAGGATCGTGATGTTCGGCTTTTTCTCCTGAGGGAGAACATTTTGACAAGGAATAACGAATGCAGCGGCGAGCAACAGGCTCAATGGTCGAAGTGATGTCGTCTTCATGACCGCCTCCTTGCGAGGAATGCGTTGCGTATTGTTCATTGATATTTGGACTTGTCCAGTCCCGTCAGCTTGACCGGGTCGAGCAACTCCTTGATCTGCTGTTCGGTCAAAATATGCTTTTCCCGGATGATCTCGAGAACGCCCTTACCGCTTGAGCTTGCTTCCTGTGCCAGTTCGGTGGCCTTCTCATAACCCAGCACCGGATTGAGCGCGGTGACAATGCCGATTGTCGTTTCCATATAGTGCTCCAGCACCTTTTCGTTGATCGTGATGCCATCGATGCACTTGGTTCGGAAGAGGATCGACGTGTTATAGAGCAGAGCCTGCGACTCGATCATCGCAAGACCCTCGATCGGTTCGTATGCATTGAGCTGAAGCTGACCGCTGTGAGCTGCCACCGTGACAGCGAAGTCATTGGCCATCACACGAAAGGCGACAAGATTCATCACCTCTGGGACTACAGGGTTCACCTTTCCGGGCATGATGGAGGAACCGGGCTGCAACGCAGGAAGGTTGATCTCGAACAATCCGGCGCGAGGTCCTGACGCAAGCAGGATCAAGTCACCCGAAATCTTTGAAAGCTTAATGGCGAGACTCTTCAACGCCGAGGAATAGATGACGAAACCCTGCTGGTCCCATGTGGCCGCGATCATGTCCGGTGCCGGCACGATCGGCTTGTTGAGCAATTTTGACAGGTGTTCGGCAAACTTCTCCGGATAGCCCTTGGGCACGTTGATACCCGTGCCGATCGCAGTAGCTCCCATGTTTTGGACGTACAGGGCCTTCTCCGCTTCCCGGAGCGCATCGATTTCGCTTTGCAGCGCGTTGGCGTTGGCATAGAGTTCCTGTCCGACGGTCATCGGGACAGCGTCCTGCAACTCCGTGCGTCCCATCTTCACAATTTCGAGATACGCTTTGCCCTTTGTGCGAAACGACGTCACAAGTTTTTGCAATTCTTCGATCAGTCTCTGGTTGCGCAGAATGAGAGCGACTTTAATCGCAGTCGGATAGGAGTCGTTTGTAGACTGCGACATGTTCAAATCGTCGTGTGGGTCAAGGAACTGATACTCGCCCTTTTGGTGTCCGGATAATTCAAGCCCGACATTGGCGAGCACTTCATTGGCATTCATGTTGGTGGATGTGCCCGCCCCGCCCTGGTACCAATCGACCAGAAACTGATCGTGGTATTTCCCGGCAAGCACCGCCTGACAAGCCTTCTCGATGGCATCCAGCCGGTCCTTCTTCATGGCGCCGGCGTCGTAATTGGCCTGGGCAGCCGCCAATTTGACATATGCCCATGCTTCGACGAATCCGGGATAGTGGTTAATCAGCACACCTGAGAGCTGGAAATTCTCGAGTGCACGCATCGTTTGGACACCGTAATAGGCGTCTGCCGGAATCTGTTTTTCCCCCAGAAGATCCTTTTCCGTCCGTGTCTTGCCTTGGGAGGGTGCGGCAGGCTCCTGCGTCCACGCTGCGGGCCCGGTAGACACCGAAAGCAGCACTGCGACGACGAGTGCCGTCCACCTGCGGCTGCGTGATGAATAAGCAAATAGCGTGGAATCCCGCATCTGCCCTCCTCGTCGGCCGCGCCTGGTTGGTCAGAAGGCAACGAGCCCAGGCTCAGCAAACTTGGGTGAGCCTAGCAACACCGGGACGACTCGGAAACTAGGGGTTTCCCTAAACATGACTCGGTCAAACAATCATTCGGCCTTTGGGGGAGCCCGCGACCCGTCAGCGGGTCCGGGAACTGAAAGGTGCGCCAGAGCGTACTTTCATGCAGGTGTTCAATCAGGGCCTTGGAAGCGGCAATTCGTCACATTCCATTACCCGGAAATCATTGGACAGCGTCGAAGGATTATGCAGAGATTTACAGACACGCTCAGCGAGGTTTTCAGGGCCATCGCCGCGAACAAGCTGCGCAGCTTTCTGACCATGTTCGGGATTGCGTGGGGCGTGGGCTCGCTGCTGGTGCTTGTGGGTCTGGGCGAAGGATTCCGGTCGGGGCAGCATCGCAACCTGGCGAAGCTGGGCAACGACCTGGTGATGATGTGGAACGGGACCATCCCCGCTGTCGCCAACCAGCACACGGGGATGCGTCCTTACCAGCTGACAATGGCCGATGCTGAGGCCGCAAGGCAACTGCCGGAACTGCGTGCCGTTACGGTTGAGCTGTCGCGCTCGGACCTTTATGAAGTGAGCCAGTTCAGCAACACCTCCAGCCACGTGATGGGCGTGTGGCCCAACTACACCGAGGTGCGCTTTATCCCCATGGCACAGGGACGGTTCATCAACGCGATGGACGTGAGCGACCGCCGTCGCGTAGCGGTGCTGGGCTCGAAGGCGGCGATGCTGCTGTTTCCAGGTCGGCCGATGGTGGGCGAGGCGATCACCATCAATGGCACTGAGTTCCAGATCGTGGGTGCAGTCGAGAAGATCAGCCGCGGCAACCAGGACTATGACGACCAGAAGGTTTATATTCCCGTCTCCACAATGCAGGAGCTCTATCCACTGAAGGGCGACAATATCGACAAGGATGCGCTGACCTCGATCCAATATCAGCCCGCGAAGGCGGGAGATGCGACGGCGGCGGTTGCGGCCATGCATCGCCTCATCGGCGCGCGCCATGGATTCGATCCCTCGTTGAAGGACGCTTATCAGGAGTGGGACACCATCAAGGAGATGAAGATGGTGGGCGCAATTTTCAACGCGATGGATATTTTTCTGGGCGGCGTGGGAATCGTGACCCTCGGCCTCGGTGCGGTGGGCATTATTAACATCATGCTGGTCTCGGTGTCGGAGCGGACCAGCGAGATCGGGTTGCGCAAGGCGCTGGGCGCAACCAAGAAAACCATTATGGGCCAATTCTTCTGGGAGGGTTTGCTGCTGACCGCGGTGAGTGGGGCGATCGGGATTGCGGGCTCGGCGGGCCTGATGGCGCTACTGCAGGCGCTGCTGACCGGCAAGATGCCCGGATGGGATCCTCCACGGCTGGTTCCGTGGTCTGCGGCGCTGGCCATGGGAACCCTGGTGCTGAGCGGAATCGCCGCGGGTCTTTATCCGGCAAGCAAGGCCGCGCAGATGGATCCGGTAGAGGCGTTGAGGAAGGATTGAGAAGCCAGCTTTCAGCAGCCAGCTATCAGCCTTCACCTTGTCTGCGTGGTTCGGTGTAGGTTTTGCGGCAGACTCGAACGGCAGGAACGCCCAAGTCGATATGGCGCATGGTGTCAGAAAAGAGCTAACGGCTGAAGGCTGAAAGCTGAAAGCTTGGAGAAGAGATGCTGAAGGACATTCTAGGTCAGGCTTGGGAGGCGATGATCTACAACCGCCGCCGCACCGCCATCACCATGATCGGGATGGCGTGGGGGATTGCGACGGTGGTGCTGCTGCTGGCCTATGGAGCGGGATTCAGCCGGGCGATCGAGGCGATCTTCGCGCAATGGGGCACCAACATCATCGGCGTTTTCCCGGGCCGGACCAGCGAACAGGCGGGCGGGGAGAAGTCGGGCATGAAGGTGCAGTTTACGCAGGATGATGTGGACCGCATCATCGCCAGCGTTCCCGGTATCAATCACATTTCGCCGGCTGTCTATAAGGACGTGACGGTGCAGAACGATCTGCACTCCTACACGTGGACAGTGAACGGCGTGATGCCGGTATTTCAGGACATCTGGAAGCTCGATACGGACGCGGGCCGCTTCTTTAACGGGCAGGAGGAGCAGCAGAGGGCGCACGTCTGCGTGATCGGGTCAGAATCCAAAACCAAGCTGTTTTCGGGTGGATGGGCGGTAGGGCAGACGATCCGGTTGAACGGGGTCCTCTTCACCATCATTGGAGTGCTGAGCCCGAAGATGCAGGAGGGCGAAGACAACGATCGTAACCGGCAGATCTATGTGCCGTTCAGCACCATGAGCGACCTGGCCGATACGAAGTACCTTGGCGGAATCTGGTACAACTACGAGGGCAACTACGAACTCACTGAACAGAACATGCGCAATGTGCTGGGCGCGGCGCACCACTTCAGGCCTTCGGACCACAACGCAATCTACGTAGCCAACCTGATGACGGAGCTGCATCAATTCAGCATTCTGTCGCTGGCGCTTCAGGTGCTGCTTTCGCTGGTGGGCGCGCTGACCCTGGGGATCGCGGGCATCGGGCTGATGAACATCATGCTGGTCGCTGTGCAGCAGCGCACGCGCGAGATCGGCGTAGAGAAAGCGCTGGGCGCACGCAAGCGGCACATCCTCACCCAGTTTCTGTCCGAGGCCATGGTGATTACAGGCATTGGCGGGATCGGAGGCATCGGGCTGGCCTACGTGGTATCGCTGCTGATCGGACGCATTCCCTTCTATAGCGAGCTTGCACAGCACGCGGAAGACGCGGATATCCAGTTGCTGATTTCTCCGACCTCGGTGGTTGTGGCAACGACGATCCTGATCGTGACCGGGCTGGTGAGCGGGATGATTCCGGCCATTCGCGCGGCGAACCTGGATCCGATTGAGGCGCTGAGGTACGAATAGTGGCCTCTGAACAGATGCCGGTCAGAAACCAAATTGCAATATCATCCGATGGTAAATCGGAGCTGGTCCTCATCTCAAAGGCCTGCTCATCTCGATGATGATGCCGCGATGAGCGAGTGTAGATGTTGGCCGAGCTATCTGCCGTCTGAGTAGGTCAGAAGATAAGTCGTCTTTGCGAATTTCTCACCAACAACTCGAAAAGCAGGCTTGTCATGTTGAGCGCCGGTCGTTCGCCATAGGGAAAGACCGGAGTCGAAACATCTGCAGTTGTCTTTCGCAACCCGCCAACCTCAGAAATGCTTACTTCGGAGTTGGCGGTGATACGCTAATAATCCCGAACCAGGTAAGGTCCTATTTGAGCGTTGCCGGGCTATTGGGGCGACGCGTACGACGAATTAGCCAAAGGCCCCAGACTACCAGGATCAGTCCCCAGACGATCCAAAGCAGCGTACGAATTGAAATAACAAAGCCCATCGGTTCGTCCCTTTGACGGATTTTCGTCCCGATCGTCCCGTGCTCCCCAAGACGAGTAATGTCCGAGTTGGCGGTGACACACCCAGAACGCAGCGCACGCCAGCTAAGCGGCTACAACACAGCAGCAAGCCTCTTGAATTCATCGATCGATTGTTGAACAGTGCTCTTGAAAGTTCCGGCGGGCAAAAGAACCTCTCCAGCTTCGGCACCTTCCTGCCGAAAGATGAAGCGCTCCTCCTGCCCAGCCTCTATCAGAACAGCTTCCCAACCATCGAAAAATGGACCCGTCACTTTCGGGAGCACCTCGTATCGTGCTAGGTCCAATGGATCACCAACAAATCCCCCAGGGGCTCGATCATCGTCTCCGTAGGTTGCCCACATCACCAGATCGAGGGCTTCCACGGCAGGAAAAGATGGTTGCAAAGGACTGGAGAGCCGTGTGGGAGTTTGCTGCGCGGACTCCAACAACGAATCGAATCCGGTCATTACCATCTCAACTTCGCAGGGGCAGCCGACCACCCGGCCGTCAACCCATAGCCAAAGGCTTCCCCACCATTCGTTCCACGCTTTCGGTGGATCGCCGATGCCCTCGAATTCAATTGCGAACGTCCACCGATCACCGACACGGGAAGAGAACATAACCTTTCGTTTCATCGACGCCGAACTCTCCCATCCATATCCTTGATACACCAATAGCGCGCCGTGCTCATCTTCTTCCGAACCTCGGATAATCTCGACGAATCCCGCGCCTACGCAATGATCGTAGACAGACAGGCTCTGTTGATTCACTTCCGGTTGAATGGTGGGCAACTCGGACATAACCCATTTCGGGTAACTTCCGGTTAGGCGGTGATTCGTCCGGAACCGCGTCAGGACTGGGTCTTCTTCCCGCGCGGGTGCATCATTCCGGCAACTCTTTCATACACCCCGTGCGTCGCTTTGTAGACGTCGGTCCATTAGGAAGTCGCTGCGGTGATAAACGCGCCGTCAGGCCCCGTGAGGAGTGCACCAACGTTCCAATTGAGAAGTGCGACCTTGTAAATTGTGAATTGAGAACTATGAACTGACCGCTCTCCACTGCTCAGTAACAGCTTCCCCTATTCCCTGCCGGTGCAACATCATGATCCCGAGCGCCACGCCTAGTAAAGGAGCCGCGATTACGTGATAGTGAAGGATCGGGAGCCCAGCTCTCACGGCCAAACCAACAAACGGATTGATTGAGAGCGAGACGATGAACCAGAGGAGGAAGACCGTCTCAATGAAACCTGACCTTCCCCGCCATACACGCTTGCCAAGAATGACAACAGCGGGGGTGCTCAAGACATACATATATAGCCATGAAATCGGGGCGAGACAACAGGAAAGGAGCATGAATGCCGCGAGCGTTTCGATTTTTCGCTCATCCTCGACGTGCTCGCCATCTCTCAACCGGCTCAACCAACCTGCATGACAAAGGATCAGCACGGACAAGAGCCTCCCGGCCCAAAGGGTTTTGATTGCGGGAGTAACTTTATCCGATCTGTACCAGAGCACTTGAACAGCGGTGATCAGGTTGAAATCTTCGACATAGACAAGCCTGTGGAACATCAGTGGAACAACGTGAAGGAAATAAAGGCCCAACGCCCTTGCACCATTGACAGCAAAGAGCACGCCCAGGATGGCCACGCCCCAAAGCGAAATTGCTCGAAGAATCCTCCAGTCCCGCCATGCGACAAATGGGACAACAACGATCATGGGCGTCAGTTTTATTGCGGCAGCCAGGGCAAATGCTAGACCTGCCCATCCCTTTTGCTCGTGAAGATACAAATGAGTCCCCACCAAAAAGAGAAAGAGCAGGATAACTGGAGTGTTAGCGTGGTTGAAGCTATCCAAGGTGGGACGAAAGGCAAGAATGAAAAGCGTGATCAGGCAAGCGCAGCTGAGGGATCTCATTCCAACCATTCGCGTCAGCATCACGCCCGAAGCCACTAACGCAAATACGCACAGCATTTGCCACACGATCATTGCAGCTAAAGGCGAAAGTAAAGTCAGCGGGACTAAGAGATCGGCTAGAGTAGGCGGGTAATCGTACAGGCTATAGGTGGGAAGCCCATGGGCGCGCCCAATCCGGTAGAAAACCGTGTCCGGGGAAGGCCCCTCCATCGATGGATCGATGTCTCGAGAAGCGAAATCATATAGCTGCGCACTTAAGTTCTTCCGAACCAGAGAGGCACCGGTGTAGTAAGCAGTAAAGTCCGTATCCCCCAGAGAAGAGACCCATTGCCGCATCTCCAAATAGGCTCCGGCCAGCATCGAGAGCGCGGCTAAAGCCAGAGTTGTGCGAATCCCGACTGTACGCATAATGAGTATCCTGGCCGACAGGCACGAACTGACCACTGTTTTCTATTCCCTATTTATCAGTCCGTGCCTTCGACACTCTATCGTAGCGCCACCATTCACTGTCCATTGTCTGCTCAGCGAAGGCTTCTCAAAAGGAAACAGCCTTCTGAACCTCACCTTGCCGCCTGCACCTTGCGCGGCGAGATCGTCTGAATTCTTTTGCGTGGCGCACGTGGTTCTGAACCTCGTCAGCATCCTAGTTCTGAGTGTGTGGTGGCCAACCCGGACAACCCCATTTTCGGGCAATGTCCGGTGAGGCGGTCATCCGGGCGTCATCGGTTACTGCTCGTTCGGTACCGAGCGAGCCCCTCCAGCACTTGATGCTTTCGGCTCACGTTCATCGCATATACTTTCGGCACCATCCGATGTCCGCGAGAAATGAAAATGACGGGGAAACCTGCAACGCCGAATATTCAAAAATTGATTCTTGGTGGATTGGCCGCCGGCCTGTTGATCAACGCGGTTGAATACCTCGTCCACGGCGTGATTCTCGATCCACAATGGACAGCCGCTTTCGCGGCACTCGGGAAGACCCCTAAGGGGTGGACAAGCATCATCCCATCCAATTTTGTGGTAGGCATTATTGGCATCTGGATCTACGCGAAATTGCTCCCGAATTACGGTCCCGGTTATAAGACAGCCCTCCGCAGCGCCCTGTCAATCTGGATGGTCTTCTGGGCGATCCCCATGATGGCTTTACAGCCGCTGGACATCTTCCCTAATTCCCTGCTGTTTGCCACGATTGCGGTTGGCTTGCTAGACAGCATTCTGGCCGCGCTTCTCGGTGCCTGGATCTATCGGCAGTGACTCGCATGGTCGAGCGGGCTCCCAGGTGAACGCCACGTCGCCATGCTGGCTGATGCGGTCTCTTGTCGGCCTCTGACGGCGAAGGGTTCACGAGCAGTACGGCCTCCCTCTGCCAACGCCCCAACGGTCCAGAATTGAGGTTCCGCCCGGATCGTGGGCAACCCGGACCTAACCCGGTTTTCGGGTCCTCTCCGGTTTAGCGGTGTTTCGGCGGGTCTTTGCGGTTGTTAATCTCAGAGTGATTCGAGCGCCACCCCCGGCATTCGATCCAGCCCAAAAGTTGTCAACCTCTTGAGCCCCTCTTGCCGGACCGAAGCGACTGATTCCGCGCGACATAAATCATGCGCTCCTTTGCAGGCTATTTCCCCGACTTTGCTATCCTTCGAATAGGACAACGAACGAAGGAGCTTGGCTCGGCGGCTGTCGCTGTCCTGACCTGCCGCTAAGTCTTTTCGGCAGAGTAATCTGCAGCTAACTCTAATTGCATGAAATATTTGGCGACACCCCCTATCCGTAATCCACTGAAAACAGGAAACTTCCTTACAGAGACCGGATAATAGGGGATAACCTGCAACCATTCGGTTGCATACGCACGAACACGATCCGGAACAGAGCCGGGCGCAATCCGCTGCGCACCGCGATTATCCTGAGAACGACTCGAACGCCTTGTCAGCCGCCAACGTCAAAACCCGCATCGATCTCCTCCTGGTTGAACGAGGTCTCGTCCAGAGCCGCGAGCGCGCCCGCGCCCTGATCCTTGCCGGCCGCGTCCTCGTCAACGAACAGAAGATCGATAAACCCGGCGCTGCCATCTCACAGGACTCTGCGATTCGCCTTCTCGGCGAAGACATGCCCTATGCAAGCCGCGGCGGTCTCAAACTCCAGGCCGCCCTCGACTACTGGAAGATCGACGTCGCAAGCCGATCCTGCCTCGACATCGGCGCATCCACCGGTGGATTCACTGACTGTCTCCTGCAGCGCGGCGCTGCACACGTCACCGCCGTCGACACTGGCTTCGGCCAGATCGCCATGAAGCTCCGCAACGATCCGCGCGTTCGTCTCGTCGAGCGCACCAACGCCCGCTTCCTTGCCCCCGAGGCACTCGCCGAATCCGGCCAGCCCGTGCTTACGTTTCTCGTTATGGACGTCTCCTTCATCTCCGCTACGCTCTTGCTCGCTCCTGTCCTCGCTGCTGCGCCTGCATTGACTGAGGCCGTGATCCTCGTCAAGCCGCAGTTCGAAGCCGGCCGCGGCAACGTCGGCAAAGGCGGCATCGTCCGCGATCCCGAAGTCCACAAGTTTGCGATCGAAAAAGTTGCCAACTGCGTCACCGACCTCAACTGGCACGTCAACGAAACCATCCCATCCCCCATCACCGGCGCCGAAGGCAACAAGGAGTTTTTGCTTTACGCACAATCGACGACCAAGGAAGAAGAAATTTGATGCGAATTCTACGATTTTCGCTCAGAGCTTCACGTTCGCCCCGGTTCTTCTGACCACTGTCCACTGTCCCACTGTTCACTGTGTACCGTTCACTGAGCACTGATCCGTTACACTGAAACCGCATGACTCGCATCGCAATCGTCAGTAAGCCGCGAAAGCAGGAGCTCGCCCAGTTGCTGCCCGAACTGATCGATTGGCTCCGCAAACACAACTACAATCCGCTCCTCGATCGCGAGGGCGCCTGCTACACCGATGCCGCCCCAGCCGTCGATCGCGCTGAAATGCCCGCGCACAAACCTCAATTGGTGATCGTGCTCGGCGGCGATGGAACGTTGCTTTCCGTTGCGCGCATCTTCGCCGCAACCGGAACGCCCATTCTCAGCGTCAACCTCGGCTCTCTTGGCTTCCTCACTGAAGTGCGTCTCGGCGATCTCTATGCAACGCTCGAAAGCTGGTGCGACAACTGCCACACCCTCGATGCGCGCGCCATGCTCCATGCCGAGGTGATTCGCGACGGCTCGACCGTCAAAGTATTCGAAGCTTTAAACGAAGTTGTCGTCTCCAAGGGAGACATCGCGCGCATGGGCGAATTCGCCGTTGAACTCGACGGAAAGAGCGTCGCACGCTTTCGCGCCGACGGTGTCATCATCTCCACGCCGACGGGTTCCACTGCCTACACCTTGGCGGCCAACGGCCCCATCCTCACGCCCGACGTCGATGCACTCATCGTCACACCCATCTGTCCGCATCTGCTCACTCTGCGTCCCATCGTGGTCCGCGGAGATGCATGTATCGCGGTTCGCGTCGAAGGCGTTCCCACCGAGTGCCTGCTCACCGTCGACGGCCAGACTGGATTTGAGCTTCACCTCGGCGACGAGGTTCGCTGCAACCGCTCTGATTACACGGTCAACCTTGTTCGTCTCAATGAGAGCGGCTTCTTCGACGCGCTGCGAAACAAGCTCAGTTGGGGCGAGCGCTAACGCAGATCAACAGAAGAGTTATGAGTCAGGGAAGGGAAGTCTGCCTACGGATGCAGTTCCTCGAGCAGCACCTTCGCCTTGAACGCAAAGTTGTTTGCGCCATCCACATTCCCCGCCGTAAGCGCCTCGCGCGCCTGCTTCAGGTACTCGCGAATCTGCGCAGCCGTCTTCTGCTCCTGGTCATTCAGCTTCCGCGTGATCCCGTTCAAGGTCTTCTCTGTCGATGCAATCGAGTCATCTGTCTGCTGCCGCACGTTCGGTGGATCAGGCGTTGTAAGGTTTCCAATCGCCGGCACTGCGGGCGTACCATTTGAAGCCACCTGCGTAGTCGGGGGCTTCTTGTGTTTCGCGGGTTTCTTTACCGGCTCCGGCGGTGGCGTAATCTGCTGGGTCGGAGTCTGCACCGGAATCGTCACCTCCGGCGGAGGAAGGTTCGTCGGAGCAGGCTCGGGCTTAGCCGGAGTGTCTTCGATCGGTGGCGCCAGTGGCTGATTCTGCGCGATCTGGGTCTTGTGAAAGCACCCCGTCAGCAGCAATGGAAAAAGCCACGCAGCGCTCCTGGCGCTCAACTTCATGTCTCCAACCCCTTTGTTTCTTCCACATTAGCCGGTTGCAGATGCCGGCGTCCCCACTCCGTGGCGGCGAGTGGAATGCGCAGTGAGAATTCCGTGCCACGGCCTACCTTCGATTGTACGTCCACGCTTCCGTGGTGCAATTGCAAAATACGGTACGTCATCGCCAGCCCGATGCCGCTGCCCCCACTCTTCGTCGTGAAATACAGATCGAAGATCTTCTCTCGAATCTCCGGCGGAATCCCCGATCCTTCATCGGCGATTCGCAGCACCGCCATCTTGCGATCTTCTTCCAGCGTGACACGCAGCAGGCCGCCATTGGGCATGGCTTGCGCACCGTTTTGAATCACGTTGATCGCAGCCTGCTTCAGCAAGTCCGCGTCTACATTCACAATCAGCGGATTCGCCGGCATCCGTCCCTCCAGCTTCACATTTCGCGTCGACAGTTCTTCGTCAGCCAGGGCCAGCACATCCCCAATTACGGTGCGCAGATCCTGTTCCTGCAGCCGCAATTCCACGGGCCGCGAGAAATCCACCAGCGTCTGCACCACGCGATCCAGCCGGTGAATCTCCGCATCGATAACATCCAGGTGACGCGTTGCCGGGGCCTGATCTGCACCCAGCTTGTTCTTCAGCAATTCAAGATGCACCACAATGGCATTGATCGGATTCTTGACTTCATGTCCCACACCCGCGGTCAATCGTCCAATCGCAGCCATGCGCCGCGAAAGCTCCAACTCCGACTCGATCTCCTCCACCGACTCGAGATCGTGCAGCGTCACCAACGCGCCCAGTCCCGTTCTCGTTCGATCGTCATAAATGAAATCCACCGATGCCTGGATGCGACGCCCCGTTTCTGTCAGGATCTCTTCCTGCACCAGGTTGACGCCGGCATCAAAGGATTCGCGAAGTGTCCGGCCCAGCAACGTCGATCGGTCGAAGATCTCCCTTGCCTGCAAGCCCAGGATGTTGTCTCCCTCAATGTTCAGAAAGCGGTGCGCAGCTTCAGAAACCAGTACGGCTCGTCCATCTCCCGTGAACAACAGGATGCCGTCCTGCAGGTTCCCGAGAATCTGATCGAGGTTCTCTTTCAGGGCCGAAAAAACCTCCTCCACGTTCCGCATGCGCTGCCCGATCTGTTCGATCTTCGTCGAAACCCTCGCGGCGGTATCGAGCTTGGGCAACTCGCCTCCCTCGGGAGCACTCTCCAACGGCGTAGGATTCCAGTAATCGAGCTGCATGCTGATCTCTTCCAGGGGTCGCAGCGCGAGGTTGCTCAGCAGGAATGCCGCAATCAGCGCCGTTCCCGCCGCAAAGGCCATCAGCGTAGTGGCCTCCTTCAACGACGGTTCATAAACCGCCTGAAGCAGCGTTGTCCGCACGCCCACATGAACACTTAGGAAAGGTTGGCCATTGCGATCCTGCGGTGCCACAATGTCGAAGACTTTTGCCGGCCCGTAGATCTCGCGCATCTTGGTGATCGGATCGGCCGCCAGTAACGCGCCATAGCTCGGCCGCCACGGCAACACCTTGCCATCATTGTCCGGAAACGTGCTCAACAGGATGCGCGATTGCGTATCCACGATGTTCACGTCGTACTCCGTCGCGGAATACATATTTGCCGAGTCCAGCGTCGCGCGCAGAGATGCACTGTCGTGGATCGCCGCCGCAACCAACTCCCTTAATTTGGCCGTGTCATTCGGGTCGACAGTCTGACCCTCCAGCCCCGTTTCCAGCGCATTCTGCAAGGCAAAACGAACCTGGTTCGCAATCATGCGATTCGAATCGTAGGACTGTTGAATTGCCGCATCCACCAGGTGACTCACATACACCAGCGACAGCAATCCCGCAATCAGAAACACCATCCCCGTAATTGCCAGAACGAGTTTTGTCTTCAGTCGCATCGCTCACGAACACTTACCGAAATCAAGCCCTGATCTCAATTCAAATCCCGGACCAGGCCCGCCTTTAAATGGACGCCGCTAACTCTGCCGCAGGAATTTTCGGCGCTTAAATCAAAGCGTCATTAGCTTAACCAATGCTGAGTCGCATCAAGCCGCCGGATCTTCACGCGAGTTGTTGTATTCCTTCAGCTTGTTGTGTAGCGTCTTCAGACTCACTCCCAGGATTTCGGCCGCGCGCGTCTTGTTCTGTCCCGTGGATTCGAGCGTGCGCAGAATCAGCATTCGTTCCGCCTCATCCACCGTGTTTCCCACGCGCACCGGCACAACGTTTGCGTCATTCACGCGTGCCGGCATGGGCAGCTGCGGCGTACCGAAGGTCCTTGGCAAATGCGTCGCATCCAGCGGAGCCCCATCCGGGCATAGAATTACAGCGCGTTCAATCGTATTGCGCAGTTCACGCGCGTTTCCGGGCCAGTCATACGCGAGCATTCGGTCAAGAATCTGATCTGACAATCCCGCCACATGCCGCGTGTGCTTTTGATTCATCTCCAGCACCATCGCCTCGGCCATTAACTGCAAATCCTCCAGGTGCTCGCGCAAAGGAGGCATGTGAATGTGAAACACATTCAGGCGATAAAACAAATCCGCGCGCAAATGGCCATGCGTCACCGCATCCTGTGGATCGCGATTCGTTGCCGCCAGTACACGTACGTCCACATCCTGCTCGGTGCGGCCTCCGAGCCTGCGCAGTTTTCGCTCTTCCAGGACGCGCAACAATTTCGCTTGCGTGCCGATCGGCATCTCGCCCAGCTCGTCCAGCAGAAGCGTGCCGCCTGTGGCCAGTTCAAAACACCCAGCCCGCCGCTCCGCCGCTCCGGTGAACGCACCCTTCTCGTGCCCGAAGATCTCGGCCTCAATCAGCGTCTCGGGAATCGCTGCGCAGTTCACCGCAAGAAACGGCCGTCCTTTTCGCGGACTCAAGTCATGCAGCGTCCGCGCCACCATTTCTTTGCCGGTGCCACTCTCGCCAGTAATCAGCACCGACACATTCGACGGCGCAATCTGTTCGATGAGCGCGAAGATCTCGCGCATCGCCTTTGAACTTCCCACCATCGAGCCAAGGATGCCGGTGTTCCGCAACTGCCTGCGCGTAACCTCCAGCTCAATCTCGGTCGCGCGCTGCCGCGTCGCATTCGCCAGAATGGTCCGCAGTCGCGTCGCATCCACCGGCTTCTGCAGAAAGTCATAAGCGCCCAGTTTCATGGCATCCACCGCCAACTGGATTGAGCCCTGCGCCGTCAGCAGCACCACGGCTGCATCGGAATTGGACTCGGCAAGTTTGGTCAGCAGTCCAATCCCGTCCATGCGCGGCATTTTCAAGTCTGTGACCACAATCGACGGATTCCAGGCGAGCGCCTTCTCCCATCCCTCGACGCCATCGCGCGCCGTCTCTGTCTGGTATCCCCAACCGGAGATCAACTCTGCGAGCCCCATCAAGGCGTGGGGTTCGTCTTCGACAATTAAAACCTTCACCGGGTTATGCATATCGTCTTTCGATGCAGATATTTCGCCGTATGTCGTCGAAGTCCCGCTTTCACTTCGACTTGGTTTAGAATCCCACACTCAGTTTAGACTGACTTATCGGTCAATTCAGCCCAACGGGCATAGAGAACCCCGTTTTCCTGCTCCGCCGCCGCCAGTTCCCCCAGAGCAGCCTCCAGGGCGGTTGCATCTGACGCAATTTCGGGGTCTTCCACCCGAGACCTCGCCGAAGCCAAACGCGCGTCACTCTTCTCCACCCGCTGCTCGATCGCCGCAAACTCCCGCGCCTCTAGATACGAGAGCTTCTTTTTCTTCGCGACTGAGTCCTGTAACGTAGTTTCCTCGACCGCTTTTGCAACTCCAAGTCCCTGTTCCCTAGTCCCTGGTCCCTGATCTATCCACGCTTCCCATTGCGCAAAATCCGCAAATTGTCCGACGTGTCCATTGCCATCCAACCCCAGCACCGTAGAAGCCACTCGATTCAGCAAGTACCGGTCATGCGTCACCAGCACCAGCGCGCCTTCGAACTCAAGCAGGTTCTCCTCCAGAATCTCTAGCGTCGGAATATCCAGGTCATTTGTAGGCTCATCCAGCAGAAGCACATCCGCTGGCTCCAGCATCAACTTCGCAATCAGGACGCGCGCTCGCTCTCCGCCGCTCAAGTTCCGCACCGGCTGATTCAGTTGCTCCCCGGCAAACAAGAATCGCGCTGCCCAACTTGCCACGTGTATGCTCCGACCCTGGTAGACGAGCCCGTCTCCCTCCGGTGCCAGCGCTCGCCGAAGCGTCAGGTTCTCGTCCAACTCCCGCATCTGGCTGAAATACACCAGCCGCAGCGCATCTGCTCTCCGAATGCTCCCCTCTGCCGGCTCCAGTTCACCGCGAAGCAACCGCAGAAACGTAGTCTTCCCGCTCCCGTTCGGTCCCACCAATCCGACCTTCGAACCCGCCGTCAGAACAAAATTCAGTCCATCGAACAGCCTGCGCCCCGCTATATCACAAGCCACATCGTTGAACTCAACCAGTCGTTTCGTCTTCCGTTGGGTCGCCGAGAAATCAATGCCCGCTGAACTCACCACGGTCCGTGCATCCATCGCAGCCAGCTGCCCGATCATCTCGTTGGCTGTATCGATCCGCGCCTTCGATTTCGTAGTCCGCGCCTTGGGACCGCGACGCAGCCACTCAATCTCCGTCCGCACCCGGTTTTGCAAGCTCTCTTGCTGCTTGCTCTGTGATTCCAGATACGCCTCGCGCTCCTCGAGAAACCGGCTGAAGTTTCCCTTCACGCGAAACAGCCCTTCCGCGTACACCCGGTTCAGTTCGATAATCTCGCTCGACGTCGCCTCAAGAAAATAGCGGTCGTGGCTTACCGTCACCACCGCAAACGAAGCCGCGGCCAGCAACTCCTCCAGCCACTCGATCCCGGCCAAATCCAGATGATTAGTAGGCTCATCCAGCAGCAGCACATCCGGATGCCCAACCAGCGCCTCGACAATCGCAAGCCGCTTCCGCCATCCGCCCGAAAGCGAAGCAGCCTCCGCCGCCAGATCCTCGAACCCGGCCCGGCCGGTCAACTCACGCAGTCGCCCCTCGCGCTCGCCCTCATTCACATGCGCCGCCCCCAATGCTGTCTCCAACACCTGTCGCACCGTCAACCCAACTGCAAACCGCGAGTCCTGCGGCACATACGCGGCCCGCGCCCGCCTCCGGACCGCCAGTTCGCCCGCATCCGGTTCAACCGCCCCCGCCAGGATTGCCAGCAGCGTCGATTTTCCCGCGCCATTCGGACCGATCAGCCCGATCCGCGACCCATCCTCTACCGTGAAAGAAATGTCTTTGAAAAGAGGCTTGGCCCCAAATTGTTTCGTAATCGACTGTGCATTCAGAATTGGCGGCATCTCTTCCAGACTAATTTCCTCGCCCGATTTAAGCGACTCGCGCCGTCCCACTAAACTGGACTCATGCTCGAATTCGAAATATCCCCGACCGAAGCCGTAGCCCTTATCCACGAAAACAAGACCCGCCTCATCGATGTTCGCGAGCCATGGGAATACTCCACCGCCCACATCGAACCCAGCACCCTGATGCCGATGGGCGATGTCCCCGCCCGCGCGCACCAGGAGCTCGACCCTGAAGAGCACTTCACCGTCCTCTGCCATCACGGACAGCGTTCCCTCAACGTGACTGCGTGGCTCCGCAACCAGGGTTTTGAAAACGTCCAGTCCCTGCGCGGCGGCATCGACGCGTGGTCCGCAGAAGTTGATCCGAAAGTCCCGCGCTACTAGCGCCCGAACGCGTACGTCACCTGGAATACCCCGCTGTCGATGCCGGGATTGACATTGGCCGTTTCATGGTTCGAGATATGGTGATAGCGGTAGTCGACGCGGATCGACCGGCTGTTCCAGCGGTAATACTCCACACCGGCTCCAAGGTCGAAAGTAAAGTTGAATGATCCCGCGAAGTCGATCGGAATGGCTTGCGTGCAGTAAATGTATCCGCCATGCCCGATCACCACGGGCTGCAGTCGGTGTCGTGGCCGAAAGTTCCACTGAAAGCCGAGGGGAGAGAATGCCTCCCCAACGGTCCACGTACGCTTGCAGGAGGTAGCCACGGTTCCGCTGTACGTCACGCCATTTGGAAGCGTGTCTGAATAGCTCTCGCTACTCGCCACACATGCCGCCGACTGGCGGAAATCCGACACAAAGACCTCTGCCGCCGGAGTCTGTTGGTTGTCAACTATATGAACTACGGGGTCGCTTTCCATTGCCACCGGTAGAAACTCTGCGTTGTACTGCCAGTTCACGATCGAGCCCAGCTTCAGTCTCCGGCCATAGACAACTCCGAAGCCCAGAAGCTTGCGATTCTGTGCGTAGCCCAGCACCATGTGGCTGGAATCCCCTGAGTACGCTCCAAACGCCCCGAATGTATTTACCCGCGAATAGATCGGTTCTTGCGGTTGCGTCTGTGCCATTGCAGACCCCGCACATCCCAAAAGCACGACCGAAACTGCGAGACTCAGGTTGCAAAATAGACCGACCAGGCAGACACCGTCGCGTTTTGGCAAGAGAAAGCCCCTTCATTCGATTGGACTCAGCATAACGCCTACAACAGGTCTCATACATTGGCGAGACAGCACTTTCTTGGCAGCATGGGACCCAACAACAAGGCGGATCCCAGGCTCTGAGCGAACTGATGAACTTGGCTTATGGGACCGGTTCTATACTCTTCTTTGACTGCAACACCCTGCATTTGAGGAGCGTTATTCATGTCTTCGCCTGCTGTACGTTTCGCAACAGAAAATCACCCCCGTTTTCTCGGTGAACTCAAAGACCTCCTGCGTATTCCGTCTATCTCCACCCTGCCCGAGCACAAAGACGACTGCCGCCGCGCCGCCGAATTCCTCGTCTCCGAACTCAAGCGCATCGGCATGGAAAACGTCCGTCTCATCGACACCCAGGGCCATCCGCTCGTCTACGCCGACTGGCTCCACGCCTCGGGTAAACCGACCGTGCTGATCTACGGCCATTACGACGTCCAGCCCACCGATCCCATCGACGAATGGACCTCGCCGCCCTTCGAGCCGGCTGAACGCAACGGAAATATCTACGCCCGCGGCGCCGTCGACGACAAAGGCCAGGTCTGGATGCAGGTCAAGGCTCTCGAAGCCCTGCTCGCCTCCAACAAATCTCTCCCCCTCAACGTCCGCGTCCTCTTCGAAGGCGAAGAAGAAGTGGGAGGGGAGGGAATCGCCGACTACGTTGCCTCAAAGCCCGCCAATCTCAAAGCAGATTTCGCGCTCGTCTCCGACACCGAACTCTTCGCCCCCGGCCTGCCCACTCTCTGCGTTGGCCTGCGCGGCATGATCTACACCGAACTCGAAGTCCGCGGCGCCAAAACCGACCTCCACTCCGGCATGTACGGCGGTGCCGCCCCCAATCCGTTTACTGCCATCGCGCAGATCATCGCCCGCCTCAAAGACGACAACGGCCACATCCTCATACCCGGCTTCTACGACGACATCATCCCGCCCAGCCCCGAAGAACTCGCCGCGTGGAAGAGCCTGCCCTTCGACGAAGAGCACTACCGCATCGCCGAAGTCGGCTCCCGCCAGCTCGTCGGCGAAAACGGCTACAGCGTTCTCGAGCGCACCTGGGCCCGTCCCACGCTCGACGTCCACGGCATCCCCGGCGGCTTCACCGGCGCCGGCGCCAAAACCGTCATCCCCGCCAAAGCCCTCGCCAAGGTCTCCATGCGCCTCGTTCCCGGCATGACTCCCGCAAAGTCCTTCGCCCAATACAAAAGCTACGTCGAAAAGATCGCCCCCGCCGGCGTCGACATCGACGTGCGCCTCATTCACTCCGGCGACCCCTGCCTGATCCCCGTCAACAATCAATACATCCAGGCCGCCACGCGCGCCCTGCATGAAGTCTGGGGCAAAGACACCGTCTTCATTCGCTCCGGCGGCTCCATTCCCATCGTCGGCGACTTCGACCGTCACCTCGGCCTGCCCAGCGTCATGATGGGCTTCGGCCTTCCCGACGACAACATCCACGCCCCCAACGAGAAATTCAATCTCAAGAACTTCGAACTCGGCATCCGCTCCCTGATCCGATTCCTGGAGGAGGCTGGCCGTTGAGCCTGCCTCACCCCACGCCGACACCGTGACCGCCGGACACTTTCATCCTCGCCGGCGGTCAAGCCAGCCGGATGGGCTGCGACAAAGGCCCTCATCCCCTCGGGTCCCCATCCACAGGTCTCGTCTATGGAGTGGCTCCCCCGCCAACTTCAAGTAAGCTGATTTCGTGGACACACCCGATTCCACCCTCAAACCCGGCTCCGATCCCTCTCCGGATCCCGCCATCCCCGAGGTGCCCGAAATCAGCGGCGAAGTGCTCGCCGACATCGTCGGCGACAAGCCCATCCCTGCCGAAGAGGAACAGACAAGCTGGCCGCTCATCTCTTTCAGCCATGTCTCCTTGTGGTTCGGCGAGCGCAAGGTTCTCGACAACGTGAGTTTCGTCGTCAATCGCGGCGAAACCCTGTGCATCCTCGGCCGCAGCGGCGTCGGCAAATCCGTCTCTCTCCGCATCCTCATGGGCTTCCTGAAACCGCAGGTCGGCTCCATCCGTGTCGACGGCCAGGAAATCAATGCCTACACCGAAGAAGAAATGCAGGCTGTTCGAAGGCGCATCACAATGGTCTTCCAGAACGGCGCTCTCTTCGACTCCCTGACCGTCCGCGAGAACGTCGCCTTCCCACTGCGCGAACGTGGCGGCCAGGAAGAGGACCAGGTCCAGCAGGTCGTCGACCGTCTTCTCGGTCTCGTTGGCGCAGATGATGTACCAGATGCGTTACCCTCCAGTTTGTCTACGGGACGCCGTCGCGCCGTCGCCATCGCTCGTGCTCTGGCCTCGCAACCGGAAGTGGTCCTTTACGACGAGCCCACCACAATGGTTGATCCCATCATCGCCCGCCGGCTCGGCGGTCTCATCCAGCGCCTCCAGCAACAGCTTGGATTTACAAGCATTGTTGTCACCCACGACATGCGCTTCGCCGAGAGACTTGCAGATACGGTTCTGTTTCTCGACGAGGGACGTGCAGCTTTCTTCGGGCCTCTCAAAGACTTCATGGCGTCACCTGATCCTCACATCCAGCAGTTTCTGACGCTCGATGCTTATGTGGTACCTTCGGTATAAAGGAATTAACGTCTTTATAATTGGACTTCCTTGATAATTTAGTAAGCAAGCAAGTTCCCCGCACGTCGAGCTAAAGAGGGATTCATAACACCGAGAAGAGTTCCCGTTTTCATTGGGGACCACCCGATTTACCGGTTTCTTGCATCACTGTCTCGACTCATTGCCTTGTCAATCGGATCGCCCGTCAATCAGATTCAGCAGCTGTAGCCACAGCGATACAGCTTGGGGTCATATCCTGATCTGTCGAATGGAGCCTGATGTGATGCACAGGTATAAATTACTTGGAATCATCACTATGTGGAACGATTGATCAGGAAAGGAGGAGAACAAAAAGACGCAGGATTCTCGAAAATGAGCCGCCGACAGTCATCGAAGAAAGGGTGGAACCTGTCGGACGTCAGAGGCAACCTTCCCCAGGGTGACTGCCTCAAAACAATAGCTCTAGCGCTCCTGCAGCACCGGCTTCTGCTCCTTGCTCAGTTCATCCCCGGGGAAGCCCCTGAACTTTCCAGATGTAGCTTTGAACTCCTGAGGTTTGCGGAAAGCATATGGCAACATCGGATTTCTGGCAGAGAATCTCCGCCTCGGTCGCATCCCCCTCTGACTGGGTGACCGACTCTGCGGCAAGCCCAGCACGACGATCACAGGCCAAAGTCAAGCTTTGGATGTTTCTTGACGTCCTCACAGTCCTGGTTTCTGCGATCATTGCCACCGTCTACGAGCGCCACACAGGTCCAGTCGTCGGCGCGCGGGCTTTCTACAATGGGACGCTCTTTAATGGCCGCTCCATGTGGATCCTGCTCGCCCTGCTTTCGGCATTCGCAGCTGTCCTGATTGTTACCAGCCGCCGGATGCATCTCTACTCGCCCACGCGCCTGAATTCTTTCCTGAATGAGCAGCGGCTTACCGTGCAGGTCTGCTTCACCTCCGGCCTGTTGCTCACTGGAACTCTCTATCTGGCTCGCGCCGAAGACATCCCGCGGCGCGTCGTCATCGTCACGCTGATTCTTGTCACGATCTCTCTGTGTTTGCGCCGTCTCATCTACCGCACCCTGATGTACCGCAGATTTGAACGCGGCCAGGACACCCGCAACGTACTCATCGTCGGCACCGGCCCCGAAGCATACGCTCTCCGTCATCACCTCGAGAGCATCCGTCACCTCGGCTACACCTTCAAGGGTTTCATCGAATTCCCCGGCATGTCCTCGCACATCATGTCCTCCAGCGGCGATGTCGTCGGCACTCTCGACACGCTCTTCCAGCACGCACGCAAGCAGTTCGTCGACGAGATCTTCTTCACCACACCCTGCGAGCGCGGCATCGTCCAGGATGTTCTCGAGAAATCCCGCATGCACGGCGTCGATCTCCGCGTCGTTCCCGATCTCTACGACGGCCTCGCCTGGAACAGCCCCATCGAATACATCGGCCAGTTCCCGACCATTCCCCTGCATCGCGGACACGTTCCCGAGCTCGGCTTCATGCTCAAGCGCGTGCTCGATGTCCTCTTTTCCAGCCTGCTGCTCCTGTTCCTCCTGCCCTTTTTTCTGCTCATCGCCGTCGTCATCAAGCTTGAGTCCCGCGGGCCCGTTTTCTATACCTCCGAGCGCATCGGCAAGAAAGGCCGCGTCTTCCGCTGCTACAAGTTCCGCACCATGGTGCGCGATGCGGAAAAGCGCCGGGCTGAAATCATGCACATGAACGAGCGCGACGGCGTGCTCTTCAAGATCACCAACGATCCCCGCATCACCCGACTCGGTCGCATTCTGCGCAAGTACTCGCTCGACGAGTTGCCGCAATTCATCAACGTCCTTCGCGGCGACATGAGCGTCGTCGGACCGCGTCCCCCCATCGCCAGCGAAGTCATGGAGTACAAGCCCAGCCACCTCCGCCGCCTCGACGTTACCCCGGGTATCACCGGTCTCTGGCAGGTGCAGGGTCGCCAGGATCCCTCTTTTGACAGCTACGTCTCCCTCGACGTGACCTATATCGAGAAATGGAGCCTCTGGCTCGATGTCAAGATCATCGTCCGCACCATCGGCGTAGTCTTCTCCGGCACTGGCACCTGAGATTTGCTGACCCCTGACCCCGACTTCTAATCCCTGATCCCTGATCCGGTCCCTGCATTAAACTGGAGCAGTGAAGATCGCACTGGCCCAGATCAACCCCACGGTCGGGGATTTCACCGGCAATCTTGAGAAAATTGTTGATGTCACCCGGCAAGCCGCAGAACAGGGCGCACGTCTTGCGGTGTTTTCCGAGCTGGCGATCTGCGGATACCCGCCGGCCGACTTCCTTGAAAAACCGAGCTTTCTCGCGCGTTGCCGCAAAGCGGTCGAAGAACTTGCCGCAGCCACGCGTGATCTGCCCACTGCCGTCGTCGCTGGCGTAGCGTTGCCTGCACCTCCGAATGCCGGGAAGCCCGCCGTGAACGCCGCTGTCTTGGTCGACTGTGGCAACGTGCTCCTCGAGCAGCACAAGCGCCTCCTGCCCTTCTACGACGTATTCGACGAGCAACGCTACTTCCTGCCCTCGGGTCCGCAGCAGGTTGTCGAACTCGATAACGTGCGTCTTGCCGTCTCCATCTGCGAGGACGCATGGAACGACAAAAACTTCTGGCCGCGTCGCCTCTACTCCTTCGATCCCCTCGAAGACCTGATGCGCCAGAACCCCGCGATCCACATCAACCTGTCCTCGTCGCCATTCTGGCACTCCAAGCGCAAAATTCGCCGCCAGATGCTCGCCGCCATCGCCCGTCGCGACGGCATTCCCGTCATCATGTGCAATCAGGTCGGCGGCAACGACAGCCTCATCTTCGATGGCTCCTCCGTCGCCATCAACGCCCACGGTGATCTCATCGCGCAGGCAAAATCCTTCGAAGAAGACCTCGTCTTTGTTGATCCCTTCTGTGCGCCCGCAATCCCCGATCCGCCCGACGACGACACTGAAGCCGCCTATCGCGCTCTCGTCCTTGGAACCCGCGACTACGTCCGCAAATGCGGCTTCCGCAAAGTCCTTATCGCCCTCAGCGGCGGCATCGACTCCGCGCTCGTCGCCGCCATCGCCGCGGATGCCCTCGGCAAGGAGAATGTACTCTGCATTGGCATGCCCAGCCCCTACTCCTCGCAAGGCTCCATCGACGACAGCCGCACCCTTGCCGCCAATCTCGGAATACGCTTCGAACTGATCGGGATCAGCGATCTGTTTCATCAGTACACGCAGGCTCTTGAGCCGCTGCTCAAAGGCACGCAGCCCGGCCTTGCCGAAGAGAATCTCCAGGCACGTATCCGCGGTAACCTGCTCATGGCTTTCTCCAACAAATTCGGATCTCTCGTGCTCACCACCGGCAACAAGTCTGAGATGGCCGTCGGCTACTGCACGCTTTACGGGGACATGGTCGGCGCGCTCGCGGTCATCGGCGATCTCATCAAGACGCGCGTGTACGCCATCTGCCGCTGGCTCAATCGCGAGCGCGAGATCATCCCCCTGCCGATCCTCGAGAAACCTCCCTCCGCAGAACTGCGCCCCGGTCAGAAAGATACCGACTCACTGCCTCCCTACGAGGTACTGGATCCCATCCTCGAGGCCTACGTGGAGCGTTACGAGACCCCCGAATGCATCGCGCAGAAAAACAGTTTTCCGCTCGAGCTCGTCCAACAGGTGGTACGCCTGGTGGAACGCTCGGAATACAAACGCCAGCAGGCTGCACCGGTTTTGAAGGTGACTTCGAAATCCTTCGGCATGGGCCGCCGCTTTCCCATCGCCGTCAAGGTGCAGGTATAAGCTAAAGTTCGGGAGTCATCCCGCCAATGAAGGAGAAATTCGCTTGATCCGTAACTCCGCTCGACTGGCCACCGCAACAGCTCTGGCCCTTCTCTTCTCTCCCATCCATCACGCCTTTGCGCAGGACCAGGCTCCCGCTACACCCACCCCCGAAGCCGCAGCGCCGGCAGCACCCGTGGCCGCCCCCGTTTTTCCCGCACCCGATCCGGCCGACTTCACCGCCACCGCTCCCACCAAGGATGTTGTCAACGCCTTCATGCAGGCCAATCTCGGCTTTGACGCAAACTCCATGTGGCAGGTGCAGGCAATCCAGAAGACCCAGATTCCCGGCATCAGCAAGGTCGTCGTCTTCGTCGGAGACAAGACCGGCAAGCAGCAGCCCTATCGCTTTGCCTTCTTCACCATGCCCGATGAAAAGCACATCATTGTCGGCGAAAAAATCGTCCCCTTTGGCGATCGTCCCTTCGCCGAAAACCGAGCAATGCTCCAGCAACGCGCCGACGGCCCCTATCGCGGATCAGCTGCGAAGGATCTCGAAATCGTCGAATTCGCTGACTTCCAGTGCCCCCATTGCAAGGCCGCCCAGGCGAACATGGATAAGCTCGTCGCCGATTTCCCCAAGGCCCGGATCGTCTTCCAGAATTATCCACTGCCCTCCATCCATCCACAATCTGCCATCGCAGCAGCCTACGGTATCTGCGTTGCAAAGGAGGCTGGCAGCACCGCCTTCTTCCAATTCGCCTCCGCAGTGTTTGACGGACAGGACGGTCTCGCCACCGCCGACGGCGCAACCCTCACGCTGAACAGTGCTGTCACCAAGGCCGGGCTCGAACCCGCAAAGATCGCTGCCTGTGCCGCGACGCCCGAAACCAAGGCCGCCGTAGAATCCTCCGTCCAGCTCAGCAAGGATCTCGACATCGCTTCCGTGCCTACGTTGGTCATCAACGGCCGCGAAGTACCCGCCAACGCCCCCTACGAGACCCTGAAACAGCTCATTGCCTACCAAGCCAAAATGGACGGCGTAGCGCAATAAGGCGCACGACTTTCCGCGCCGCATCGCCTATTCTCTTTGTCATTCTGAGCGCCGCGCATCTGGGCCCCGCGGATGATTCATCATCCGCGGGGTAAGCGGCGCGAAGAACCTTCTTCGCGCAAATCTCCCGAAGGCATGCTCTCTTTAGCCATTCGAGGACGCCAATCGTGCGCGCTTACTGGGTACTCTGTCCCCGCTCAATCCGCACCATGGGTGAGTGCCCGGGTGCCTGCGTTCCGCGTATCACGTGCGGCGTAACAATGATCAGCAGACTGGCGTAATTCCGCCGCGCATCCGTGGCCGCGGTCACTGTGTTCAATCCCGGAATCTCCGTCAGTCCAGGCCATCCGCTCAGCGCGCGGCTCTCTTCCTTATCCACTTCGCTCACAATCACCACGCCCGCGTCGTCCTTCAGCGTCACCACCCCGGAGTAGCTCCGGTTGTTCAGGATCGGCACTCCGTTCAATGACGATCCTTCGAGCGCCGTGATCTTCAAGTCCATCGTCAGCGCCACCTCGCCGCTGCGAATCACCCGCGGAGTAGCCTTGAAAGTCAGTCCCAGGTCCTGGTACTCCACTTGCGGAATCGTCTGCATGGCAGCCTGTTGCGTGAGCAGGGAACTCAGGCTTCCCGAAAGCCCCGCCGTCGTGAGCCCGGGAATGCTGATCCCGCCTGTGCCCAGATTCGAGTATTGCGATGTCGTGATCGGGTATCGCGACCCGCTCTTGATGGTCCCCTCTTCTCCATCGCCCAAATGCATTTGCACTTGATCAAGCTCGCGCGACTCCGAAGAATTCAGATTCAGATTGAACGTCACAGGTTCTGCCGAAACTCCTGTCAACGTCAATCCGCCGCCAAACAGCGCGATTCCGTTTTGAAAGATAGGGCTTGAGACTTGCCCTGACGCCAGCAGAATTCCCAGAATCGCCAGCGTGTCGCCCGGCGAAGCCAGACCTGATGCGATAATCTCCTGCACCAGTGCCTGGTTTTGATTCAGAATCGCTTGCTCTTCCGTGTAGACGTTGAATGCCGTAATCTGCTGCGGAAGCTGTACGCCCGTATTCCGCTGGTTGGTGTGCATCAACTGAATCAGCCTTACATCCACCAACACCTGGCTTCGTCCGTCCAGCAGTGGACGAAGTGTTTCATTGAATGCATTCAGCTTGTCCGTCGTCGCGCGAACGCTCAGTGTTCCCGCGCCCTGCTCAACCACCGCCTGCTGAACCTGGAACAGGTTTTTGGCGAGGTTCCCGATATCCGTCATCTCGGTTGTCGTCATCCCACCCAGGTAGACCGTCTCGTACTCCTGCCGCATAAACTGCTGCCGATTCTCGCGCGTGTCCTTCGCAACCAGCGCCCGATGCGCATCCAGCGGAACGGTGAACGAATCGGTCACCATGTTCACCGCCTGCGTCGCTTGTCCAAAGGTGGCGTCGTCCATATCAAATCGCACTGGCGGTCCGGACACGCTCTGGTCGACCGACGCTTCGATCCCGAATGTCCGAAGCACTGTCTGGATCACCGTGCGACGGTCACTCTTCAGATGAAAACTATGCGTTCCCGCCGTCGGTTCCAGCGTCGGCGCCGGCGCAAGCGTATCCGTCCCCTGCTCGTATAGCGACTTTGTTTGCGTTGCGGCCGCATCCGCTGCCATCTCGTCCAGGTGTGCCGCAACCTGGATATTTCTTGGGTCGAGTTCCGCGGCTTTTTGCAACGCGGCCTGCTCCGCCGTTTGGTCCCCGCGAATTCGCGCCTTGGCCGCTGTCTGGATCAGATCCGTGACCTCATGACTGCGCGCAACCTCAGTTGCCGCGGCGTAGTTGGGGTTCTCCGCGTCCAGTGTCGCCGCTTCCTTGTAGTCGCGCATCGCTGCGTCAAACTGCTGCTTCTCGAAGAGTTTCGTCGCCTGCAGGTACAGCTTCGTCGCGCGCCTGCGATCCTTGCCCGTAATCGTCTTTACAGGGGCATTATCTTTAGCCTGTTCGGTTGGAGCGCTGGTCAGCGCGCCCGGCGCCGGAGCCTGCGCCGGCTGCTGGGCGCCGGCCGCTGCCGTCATCAGCAGCATCGACAGAATCGTCGCGAATCCCGCGCGCACTTTCCTCACGCCGCGCCCCGCGTTGCCGCCAGCAGATCAGCCAGAGTTGTCGCGCAAACCTCGGGTTTGTGTTCCAGCAATTCGTCAAACGAGAAATGTCCGGTAGCGACCGCAATCACTGCCAGCCCGTTCGCATGTGCCGCTTCAATGTCCCGCGGCGTATCGCCCACCACGCAAACGCTCGCTTGCGCGCCAGCCAGTTCACGCGCCTTCTTCGCGGCGTGCCCCACTAGCTCTGAGCGAACAGGGAAGTGATCGCTGAATCCGCCGAAGCGAAACCACTCCCGCAATCCCGCACGTTCCATCTTGATCCAGCCAATCATCTCAAGGTTTCCAGTGGCCACGCCCAGCGTCGCTCCGCGATCCGCCAGGTGCTTCAGCGTCTCTTTAACGCCCGGCATCAGGATCGGTTGCAACTCGTGGCGTCTGTCTGCCACATTCTGGCACATACCCTCGAGAATCGCCGCCACCTGCGGCTCCAGCACGTCCGCCGGAATCCCCGCCCGCGAGCAGGCCTCGCGCAGTATCGAAGTGTCGGTATTCCCGGCCAGCGATACACCTTCCAGCGAGACTTCGATTCCCATCACTTCGCGCACTGTTGCAGGAAGGCTGTCCATGTGCACGCGGTCGCGGCTCCGCAAAAGCGTGCCGTCGATGTCGAACAGGTACGCGTCCTGCCCATCCCAGGTAAAACCGCCCTCGATTGCAGTTCGTGCGTCGTTATTCTGTTGAGTTGTCTGCATGTCGATGCGAAGCTCGACTTCAGCCTTGGCGAATACCCTGGCGTGCGGCTCCAAATATAGGACGTTCGCTGCGTGGTGGACGCTTGAGCCCGGCGCGAATTTCTGCCAGGCTGATGCCCAGTTCAGCCATCGTGCGGCTGAGCGTGTTCCGGTGGATACCCAGCTCTTCCGCGGCCTTGCACTGGTTCCCCTTGTTTGCAGCCAGCACTTCGCGCAGATACTGCCTCTTGAACTCTTTTACGGCATCCTCGTAGCGAATGCCGGTGGAATGCATCTGTGTAACCAGGCTGTCCAGGTCTCGTCTCACGTCAACCTCGTGCTCTACTAGATTGCCACAACCCGCAGGCTTGAGCCCGCGAAAAATTATTTACCCTTCTCTTCGTGAATCAACTTCTGTGATTCTGATTCCAGCGTATCCAGTTCCTGTCGCACACGGTCCGACAGCCGCGACGGGGTGACCCGAATGCTCACGTGGAGTGCTCCGAAGAAATACCTTGGTAACCTCGCGTCCGTCAACCATACAGTTTGCGGGAAGAACGCCACCGTAACGAGAATGCACACCATTACGAAGACCATGCCCTCCACAAAACCGAAAACCCCTCCCGCCAGCCGGTCAAGACAACCCAGCCCAACTTTCTCAAACATTTTGGCCAGCAGAGATCCAAGAATACTCGCTACCACCATCACCGCAAGCGCAATCACCAGGAACGCGATCGCATTCGCCACTTCGACTGAATGAATCAGCGGCTTCATCAAAGTTGCGAGCCGCCAGTAGTTCCACGCCGCCAGCGCCAGCCCCAGGATCAGCCCGGCCAGAGAGAAGGCAGACCGAAAGAATCCTCGCGCAATGCCCCCCAGTACCGCCGCCGCCAGCACCACTACGATGATCCAATCGACTAGCGTCATCCATTCACCATTTGTGTCGGCACATCGAGATCCCGTTCGGTCAAGCGGCGAAATGCCTCGAGGTATTTCTGAAGTGTACGCTCAACCACATCGTTGGGAAGACTCGGCGCTGGTTCCTGTTTGTTCCAATGAATGCTCTCAAGGTAATCGCGTACAAACTGTTTGTCGAAACTCGGCTGCGCGCCCCCCGGCTTCCACAACGACGCCTCCCAGAAACGCGAAGAGTCAGACGTCAGCACTTCGTCTGCCAGCACAATGCCATCCTGCGTCCTGCCAAACTCAAACTTCGTGTCCGCCAGGATCAGCCCGCGCGATTCGGCATGCTTCCCAGCCCTCTCATAGATCGCCAGTGTCAGCCGCCGCAATTCCTTTGCCGTATCTGCGCCTACCGCCTTCTCCACCGCCGCGAACGAAATGTTCTCATCGTGCGTTCCGTCCTGGCTCTTGGTCGAAGGAGTGAACAACGGCTCCGGCAATCGCGATCCGTCCTGCAATCCCGCCGGCAACTTGATCCCGCACACCGTTCCGCTCGCTTTGTACTCCTTCCATCCCGACCCGGCGATATACCCGCGCGCCACGCATTCCACCGGAAACATCTGCGCGCGCTTCACCAGCATCGACCGTCCTTCCAGCTGGTCCGCATACTTGTGCAGCTCTGCCGGAAAGTCTGCAACATTAGTAGCAATCAGGTGGTTCGGCACAATATCCCGCACCAAATCGAACCAGAACAGCGAAATCTGCGTCAGGATCTTGCCCTTGTCCGGAATCCCCGTGCCCAGCACGTGATCGAACGCCGAGATGCGATCCGTCGCCACCATCAGCAGCGCATCGCCTACCGCGTACAAATCGCGAACCTTGCCCCTGCCGACTAACGGAGTCGTGCCTAAATCTGTCCTCAAAAGTGTTGCCATGGGAGAGTCTTTCCTCGGCGCCGTGAATCTCCGATTTTCTTGCCGCCGGCCGCCTTTGTCAAACGCGTTCGAATCGAGCAAATTGACCTGCACGAAACCCAAGTCGATATCTGCCTGCGTTTCCCACAAAGGCCTGTGACGGCCATCACGGAGCCCCGGAACAACTTCGGCGAAACTTCATTTGTCACCAAGGTTCGGGAGCTCGTTAGAAGGTTCCTTTGAGCCGGTGGCACGAGGCAGCAGTGGAAAGGGGAAGCCGCGGCTAGCTTCGTTTTATTGGGATCGCCAGTAGCTGCGTACTACCGACCTCCAGTGCCAGCTACTGGTCCCCGTCTTCATCTTGTGATATTCAAAGCAAGCGCCTCCGAAGTGAAGATATCCTTTGGGGGCGATTTTTTACCTTTCACGCCATTTCATCACACCCGGTTCAGTGACGCTCCTCAAGTATCCCTGCCCTGATTTCTCTTTGGCCATCCTTCGAGCTCGGTCGTTATAATTCTGCAATCCACTGAGAGGTTGATCCCATGCGCTTGAAGAGGTTCCTCGCCGTAGTCGCCTGCATCATCGCTCTAACCACTGCATCCCTCGCGCAGTCCTTGCCGACAGGTGTTCAGAAAGTTGCCTCCATCGAGGGCGTCACGGAATACTCGTTCCCGAACGGCCTCCACGTCCTCTTGTTCCCCGACAACTCCAAGCCCAAAATCACGGTCAACGTCGTTTATAAGGTCGGTTCACGGAACGAGGGCTACGGCGAGACGGGCATGGCCCATCTACTCGAACACATGACTTTCAAGAGCTCCTCCAGCGGCCGCGAGCTCTTCAAGGAACTTACCGACAAGGCGGGCGGATTCTTCAACGGCACCACCAATTACGACCAGACCATGTACTTCGAGACCTTCAATGCCAGCGATGAAAATCTCCGCTGGGCACTTGAGCTCGAAGCAGATCGCATGGTCCGCATGACCATGCTCAAAAAGGATCTCGATACCGAGATGACTGTCGTGCGCAACGAAATGGAATCCGGTGAAAACAACCCGACGGATGTTCTCGAGGAACGCGTGCTCGCCTCTGCCTACAACTTCCACAACTACGGCAAAACCGTCATCGGCAATCGCACCGACGTTGAGCGCGTTCCCGTGGAGAATCTGGCCGTCTTCTACAAAAAGTACTACCAACCAGACGACGCCGACCTCATCATCGCCGGCCAGTTCGATGAATCCAAAGCTCTAGCCATGGTTGCCGCAACCATTGGCGCTCTGCCCAGGCCTGAGCGCGAACTCAAGCAGCCGTATACATCTGAACCTACCCAGGAAGGTGAGCGCTCCGTCATCCTGCGCCGCGTCGGCAATGTTCAGGCCGTCATGGCCGTGTACCACATCCCCGCCGGCCTTCACCCTGATGCAGCGGCCCTTGAGGTTGCCGCCCAGATTCTCGGCGCTCCCCAAACCGGCCGCCTCTACAAAGAACTCGTTGACAGCAAGAAGGCCGTCTCCACCAACATGAGCGCCGACGGCATGCATGATCCCGGCGTCGCTGAGGCCTTTGCGCAACTCAAGCCCGACCAGTCCATCGACGACGCCCAGCAAACGCTCCTCAAAGTTGTTGAGGGTCTTGCCGCCAACCCTCCAACGCAGGAGGAAGTCGATCGTGCCAAGGGCCGCATCCTGAAAAACATCGAACTCTCCTTCACCAACTCGCAAAACGTTTCCATCATGCTCGGCGGTTATATCGGTAATGGCGACTGGCGAGCTATGTTCCTCAGCCGCGACGAGGTCGCCAAGGTGACTCCAGACGATGTAGTCCGCGTCGCGAAGGCATACCTCAAATCCTCCAACCGCACCGTGGGCGAATTCATCCCCACCGCCACACCTGATCGCGCCGAAATCCCCGCAACCCCTGACCCCGCCGTCATCTTCAAGGACTACAAAGGCGGCGCGACCATCCAGCAGGGCGAAGCCTTCGATCCCACTCCGCAGAACATCGAGGCCCGTGTCATCCGCGCCAAGTTGCCCAATGGCATGAAGCTTGTCATGTTCCCCAAGAAGACACGCGGCGGCACCGTCGTGGCCCGCGTCAACATCCACTTCGGCGACGAGAAATCCCTCTTCGGCAAAGGCACGCAAGCTCAAATTGCCGGCTCTCTCCTGATGCGCGGAACGAAAAACAAAAACCGTCAGCAGATTCAGGACGAAACCGACCGCCTGAAAGCGCAGATCAGTGTCACCGGTGGAGTTAGCCAGGCCAGCGCCAGCATCCGCACCCTCGATGCCAATCTCGCCGACTCCCTGCGTCTCGTTCGCGAACTCCTCCGCGAGCCTTCATTCCCCGAGACCGAATTCGAACAGGTCCGCCAGCAGCGCATCGCCGGAGCCGAAGCCGGCAAAACCGAACCCAACAACCTGGTCCAGATCGACCTGTACCGCCATCTCAACGCCGAATATCCGCGCGGCCACGTCCACTACGTTGCCACGCTCGACGAAGAAATCGAAGACGACAAGAAAGTCACGCTCGACGAAGTGCGCTCGTTCTATCAGCAGTTCTACGGCCCCGGCGATGGAGAAATTGTCCTCAGCGGCCAGTTCGATCCCGAACAGATGCGCAAGCTCGTCACCGAACTCTTCGGCGACTGGAAGAGTCCAAGCCGCTACCAGCGCGTCCCCGACTCATATGCCAAGGTCGATGCCGTCAACCACAAGATCGAAACGCCCGACAAGCAGAACGGCCTCTTTCTCGCTGGAATGCCCCTCAAGATGAAGGACACCGACCCTGACTACCCGGCGCTGACCATTGCCGGAATGGTCTTCGGCGGCACGCCCAATTCGCGCATCTTCCGCCGCATCCGCGTCAAAGATGGTCTCAGTTACGGCGCCGGCGCGCAGTTCCAAATTCCTACCGAAGATGATTCTGCAGTCCTCTCGGGCTTCGCCATCGCCGCTCCGCAGAACATGCCCAAAGTCGAATCCGACTTTAACGAGGAGCTTGCTCTCGCGCTCAAAGACGGCTTCACGGCAGACGAAGTCGAGAAAGCCAAAAAGACCTGGCTTGATGAACGCACCGTGCAGCGCTCTGAAGAAGGCTCCATCGCCTCCATCCTAATTTCGCGCGAGTACTGGGGCCGCACCATGCAATGGGATTCGAAACTGGAAGCAGCCGTCGCCGCGCTAACCCTCCAGCAAGTCAACGATGCGTTCAAAGACCACGTCGACCCCGCCACCTTCACCATCGTCAAAGGTGGCGACTTCAAAAAAGTAGGCGCCTACCAACAGCCACAATCCGGAGGTGGCAATTGAAGACGCCAATCACCCAAAAACTGGGCCGGCCCCAGGTCGGGGGTCCCCGCGAATGGGACCAGGTTCGCGGGGTGGGGAGGCTGCCCTGAGCGGAATCGAAGGGGCTCGCTTCTGAGACCTTGGATTCAAGCTCAGTCATCGAATAAAACTGGGTGCCCCATCCTTGCGACGCATTTGTTTTTGTCGCAAGGGTGGGAAAGCACGAACCTTCCCTATCCCATCAATTCAAAAAACGCCGCGGCGAAAACAACCTGATCGGATGCGCAGTCGCGCCCTTCGTAACCAGATCCGCTAGAATCTCACCAACCACGCCGGCAAACTTGAATCCATGCCCCGAAAATCCGCATGCGATCGAACACGATGGCACCTGTGGATGCGCCCCGATCACAAAGTGCTCATCCGGTGACATCGTGTAAAGGCACGTCTGCGCCCGCACCACCTTCCCGTCCAGTGCCGGCATCCTCACCTTCAACTTCTCAATAATCCTCTTCAAATCCGACGCGTGAATCGCGCGATCAACCGTCTCTGGAGTGCAGATCACATCGCTGCCATGAATCGCCGCCTTGATCCCGCCTCCCACTCCATCGATCGCCGGAAATCCATATCCCGGCGGTCCGCCTTGAAGGTCCTCGCACAAGAACACCGGAAAACTTTGCGGCAAGAATGGCGTCACGCCCGTCGTCGGTTCGATCCACGCCATCACCTGCCGAGTCACACGCAGCGGAAAAATCCCATGCAGTGCCTCGTTCGCCCACGGTCCCGCCGTAATCACCAGGTGTCCAGCGCTGTATGTGCCTTTGCTCGTCCGCACCTCAACGCGATCGCTCCCTGCGGACCACGAAAGAACGCTCTCTTCGAACTTGAGTGTCGCACCCGCACGCGTCGCAAGTTTCAGGTGAGCACGGATGCACTCTTCAGGAAACAGGTACCCGGCGTTCGTCTCGTGAACCGCAACGTCGCCAGCCTGCGGAACCACGACAGGGAAGCGCTTACTGATCGCATGACCTTCCAGCACTTCGAAGGGAATTGAGTGCCGCTCTGAAGCCGCAATTGTGCGTTTCACCAGCTCGCCGTCTCGCGAGCCGATATTCATGCCCCCAGTGATGTGCAACAGGCGAGTGCCGGTATCCCGCTCGACCTTTCGCCACAATTCGTACGCGCGCAACACCAGCGGAATGTAATCCGCGCTTTCAAAATATGCCTGGCGAATCATCCGCGATCCGCCGTGTGAAGAGCCCTTGTCGTGAGGAGAAGTAAACTGCTCGAGCCCCAGCACGCGTTTGCCCCGCTCAGCAAGATGCTGCGCCGCCGCGCTTCCCATCGCCCCAAGCCCAAGAACGATTACGTCGTAAGCCATTCAGCTCAATTCCAAGACTCTGATTACGAACCTTTATTCATTGGACCCGGGCAGCGGTCATCCGCGCCGTCAGCAATTCTGGTATTTCCAGTTGCGCTGCTTGCCCTCACTGATCCACTCGATCGCAGTTTCGATTCGTTTGTCGCGTGTCTCCGGACGCTTGGCGTCTGCAATCCACTGCACATATTCCTTCTTGCAACTGGGGCTGAATGCCGCGAACACAGCCGCCGCCTTCTTGTTGGCCTGGAGAGCCTTGGTAAACTCGGTCGGCGCTTCCACCTGAGGCTTGGGAGCTTTCACCACTTTGTGTCGTGCGGCGATCGGGCTCGTGTATTCACCTTTGTCAATGAATGCAACCGCCTGCCGAAGGATACTCAGCGTGTCTTTTTTGCTAGGCAGGTCTTCCTCGCGGGTCAGTCGTCCAAGCGAACCCATCGCACCCGTCTTCAGCGCTTTCTTATCGCGCAGGACCGCCGAAATCTCTTCACCCCAGAAGCCAAAGCTGCAATGCTCGTTGAAGGCCGACATGTTGCCGAGAATGGCGCCCTTGTACTCGAAGAAAGGACGGCTCCACTTCATGGTTTCCACCACGCCGGGGCAAGCCTTGTGCACCAGTTCGCGAATTTCAAAAAGAATGGGCTGTGCGAAGGGTCTGGACTTCGCGATGTAGGCGTCGACGCGGGGATCAAAAGAGGATGTTGGGCTCACTTTTCCGCTCCTCAAAAGGTTCGAAAACAGTGTAACGGTATTCGCAGAGATTTGAGGAGAGGTCTGTGCTCATCCCGCGCAGCAGTCCGGTCGGTTAGTCGAGATACCCGGGTGCCCCATCCTTGCGACGTACTTGTTTTTTGTCGCAAGGGCGGGAGACCACGCCCCTCGTTCTGTCCGGATACTACCCGGCTCCAAGCTACGCCGTAGCCCTTTGCTGTTCCTGCCCGCCCAACTTCACGCTGATCACCTTCGACACACCCGGCTCCTGCATCGTGACGCCGTAGATCATGTCCGCGGAGTGCATCATGCGCTTCGAGTGCGTAACCAGCAGGAATTGCGTCTCCTTGCTCAGCGTGTGCAGCAGATCGGCCAGCCGGCCCACGTTCGTTTCGTCCAGCGCCGCATCCACTTCGTCGAGCACACAGAACGGGCTCGGCTGGAACTGGAAGATACCCACCAGCAGAGAAATCGCCGTCAGCGCCTTCTCCCCACCCGAGAGCAGCAGCACATTCTGCAATTTCTTGCCCGGCGGCGAAGCCACAATCTCCAGCCCACTCTCGGCCTGGTTCTCTGCATCCGTCAGCCGCAGGAACGCCTGCCCGCCGTGAAACAGCCGCGTAAACACCTGCCCGAAGTTCTCATTGATGCGCGCAAACGCCTCGTCAAACTTCTCCCGCGAAATTTGGTCGATCTCCTTGATCGTCTCCTGCGTGTTCTCAATCGACTCGACCAGGTCTCTTCGCTGTGTCTCAAGGAAGCTGTGCCGCTCCGCCGTCTCCTTGTACTCTTCCAGCGCCATCATGTTCACTGGACCCATTTGCTCGATCTTCTGCCGAAGCGTCCGGCACGTCTCTTCCTCAACTGCCAGCGGCTCATCGGCAATGCGCGCAATCTCCGCATCGGCCCGAAGCTCAGATGCCTCCACGTTCACTTCCGTCAGGCAGCTTCCTTCCAGATGCTCGAGGTCCGACCGCAGCTTCGCGGCCTGGCTCGCGCGGCTGCCGCGATCTTCGCGCAACTGGTCCAGCGTCGCACGCGCGGTCTTCAACTCCGTCTCCATCGTCGCCAATTGATGCCGCAGTTCCTGAGCCTGCGCCACAATCGCCTCAGCCTGCGCCAACGCCTCGGCCTTCAGCGTCGTCAACTCCTGCTCGCGACGCGCCAACTCCGCACTTTCCTTGATGCGCTGCTCGCGCTCTGCTTCTGCTGCTGCACGCTGCTGATCAATCGCCAGCACGCGCCGCTCAAGATCGCTGTGCAACCGGTCGATCCTCTGGAAAGCAGCCTCCGCGCCGCGCCGCCGTTCCTCCAACCCGGCAAGCTCCGCCGTCAGCTTCGCCGCCTCATGCTGCATCGTCTCGCGCGTCTGCCGCATCGTCATCAGCTTGTTCTGCTGCTCGTCCAGCGCGGCCTCCGCAGTCGCACGCTCTTCTTCCAGACGCACCGCCTCTTCGCGCTTTTGTTCAATCACTGCACGCTTGGCGTCGCGCGCTTCCTTGTTCCGCGCAGCCTGCGTCATCCACTCGTGCAGCCGGCGCTCGATGCGTTGCGCCTCGTTCTCCATCTGCTTCAGTGCCGCGCCCTGGTTCGCCGCATCGCGCTCTGCCTGCCTGCGCTCCTCGCTGCGTGCCTCCAGCAGAGATGTCAGTTCCTCGATCAGCCGTGTCAACGCGGCCGCTTCAGTTTCAGCCTGCCCCAAGTCGCGCTCCAGCGTCGCCAGCCGCATCTCCGTCTCACGCAGTTCGCGCTTCAACACCAGCGGACCTGCACTCGCCGGCTTGCCGCCCGTCACCGTCGCGTTGTGGAAGCACTCGCCCCCGGGCGTCAGGAAGTAAGCATGCGTGTGTTCATTCGCCATTGCCTGAGCCAGTTCTGCAGTCTCCACGAGATATCCATCGCGCAGTTTCGGCAGAATCGTCTCCAGCGACCGCCCAAACCCGTTCAGCACGCGCACTGCATCCTTCAGCGGTGTCACGCCAGGCCCGGCGATTGTTTCCGCCGCTTCGTTAAACAGAGCTGCCTGAGCTGAATCGTGAATGAGAAAAGTTGCCCGCCCGTCCACGCCCGACTTCAGCACGCGCACGCCTTCTTCCGCCGCATCCCAACTCTTGACGACGACATAGTTCAGCTCTTCACGCAGAAACTCATCCACCACGCCTTCGTGCTCCCCGCTGACTTCAATGAAGTCTGCCAGCGTCCCCACGGGCGTAGACCCGTTCCGCAGCGCCCCCGGCTTCAGCAGTCGCCGGACTGTTTCCGTTGAATAGCTGTGATCCCGAATCAGGGACTCCAGCGAATCCTTGCGTCCCGCCGCCGTCGCCCGTTCGCTGCGCAACTGGTTCGCCCGCGCACGCACCGTGCCTTCGTCAGCACGCCGCGACTGCAGTTGCCCACGCAGCTCAGTAATCTCGACCTCAAGTCGCCTAAGCGTCTCCCCAGCCGACTCGAACCGCAGCCGTGCCTGTCCGCTCTGCACGCCCAGGCTCTCCTGCTCATTGCGCGCCTGGTTCATCTCCGCGTTCAGCCGCTCGGCTTCGCGCTCCAGCGCCGCCAGGCTCTCTTCCGCCTGCGCCGTGCTGTTCCTCGCATTGCCCGCCAGAGACAGAAGGTGCATCGCGTGGCGGCGATCCGCCTTCAAGCTTGCGCTCCGCGTTGAACACCTCATCCGCAGCCGCGCGCGCCTCGTGTTGCCGCGCCTCCACCTTTTCGTGAAACGCACGAGCCTCGCCTGCCGCTGTCTCCAGAAACGCCTTCTGCTGCTGGCGCTCTTCGGCGATCGTGCCCAACTGCGTCTTCGTCTGCTCCAGCTCGCCGGCTGCCGCTGCCAGCCGGGCCTCGAGATCCGTCACCCGCTCAGCATTGCTGCGTTCCCGTGCTGCCGCCCGCTCCAGTTCCACAGCCGCGCTGTTCGCGCGGTTCTGTGCGTCCTGCCCATCCCGATCGAGCGCATACCCCCGGTCAGTCAGCGAGTGCTGGCTCGCCTCCATCGTTCCAATCTCAGCGGCGCCGCTCGTAATCTTTTCAGCAAACGCGGAGATCTCCTGCTCCAGCCGCGCCTGCTCCGTATCCATCAGCGCCATACGGCTCGCAAGCACAACCCGCAACCGTCCGCGAAGCTCATCGCGCACCTGCGCAAACCGCTCTGCCTTCGACGCCTGCCGTTTCAAGCTGTTCATCTGCCGCGTAACTTCTTCGAAGATGTCGTCTACGCGCGCCAGGTTCTGCTTCGCGCTCTCCAGCCGCAACTCCGCCAGCCGCTTCTTCGTCTTGAAGCGCGTAATCCCCGCAGCCTCTTCGATAATCGCGCGCCGGTCGTGCGGCTTCGAACTCAGCAACTGCCCGATCCGTTCCTGCCCGATGATTGCGTAGCTCTCCGGTCCCAGGCCCGTGCCCATAAAGATGTCCTGGATATCGCGCAGCCGGCAAAGCTTTCCATTCAGCAGATACTCGCTCTCGCCCGTCCGGAAAAGCCGCCGCGTGACGACAATCTCACCCTTTTGCGGTGTCCGGTTGAACTTCCTGCGGCGAATCTTCAGCACTACCGGCTGCGGCCCGCCAGCAGTCGCGTCTGCCGTTCCTTCAGCAGCGGCCTGTTGCGTTTGAGCGCCAGCCTCTGCAGCGCCTTCCTCGTCCTCCAGCGACTGCCCCGGCTGCTCATTGGCAATAATCTCCTCCGCCTCCGCGGCCTTCTGCTTGCGCAACTCGTTCTCGTCCCAGTCCGCCGGCCCGTCGTGATCCACCACCACATCCGGCTCTACCGGAATCGGCCCCTCGTACGCCTCCGGGTCCACCATCGTGATGGTCACCTCGGCCATCCCCAGCGGCTTCCGCTCCCGCGTTCCGGCAAAGATCACGTCCTGCATGCTGCCGCCGCGCAGGCTCTTGGCGCTCTGCTCGCCCAGCACCCAGCTCACCCCATCCAGGATGTTCGACTTCCCGCATCCGTTCGGCCCCACCACCACCGCGATACCTGTTCCCGGCACGGTCAATTCCGTGCGGTCGCAAAAGCTCTTGAAGCCGAGAATGTGGATTTTTTTCAGTTTCAGCATGCTCTCTCCGGGTCAGCGGGATACGAACAGGTTCAACCCTGGCGGCCAATGCCGGCCACGTGCCGGTCGGATGGTTCTCCGGGGTCCCCAACGACAGGTCTTCGTCGCTGGGGTGTCCCTCTTCGATTACAGACTCTAAGGAGCCTAAAAGACAGGGTCAATCATGCGAAGAGGTTCTTTTGTGGATAAGGGGGTCCCGAATCTTTCTTCTTCGATTATTTTAGGCTTTTTTCGGAATTCGTCCTACTTTTATTGAGTTTCTCCCGAGTTTTCCACAGCCAGGAATGCACCAAAAATCAGCGCAAATTCGAAGGAAAACTTACCGCCTTCCGGATCACTTTCTCGATCGCCCTGAGCGCCTGTGCTCTCGGAAACCCAGGCCGGCTAGCCAGCCGAATCGTCCTCCGCGACCTTCCCGCCAGCGGCAGCAGCACAATCCCCCTTTGCCCCAGCGACCCCGCCGCCAGCGCCGGAATCAGTGTCGCCCCGTACCCCGCCGCCACCAGGTTCACCAGCGTCTCCAGCGTCGCCGCCTGCATGCTCCCCTGCAGCCCGCCCCGTGCATGCCCCATCCCGTGTGCGCCATGTTTTGCTCCGCAAGCCGCCAGTGCCTGCGTCGACAAGCAGTGCCCGTCCGCCAGCACCAGCAGTTCGTCCGTGAGAGCCTCCTCGTCGACCTTCTTCGCCCCGGCAAGCTTGTGGTTCCGTGGCAGCGCCGCCAGCAGCGGCTCGTCAAACAACTCGATCTCCGTAATCTCCGGCGCATCCGTCTCCGTCGCCAGTAACGCCGCATCCAGCTTGTGATTCCGAAGCCCCTCCACCAGCGCCCGCGTCTGGTCCTCCCACAGCTCGATCGTCAGGCCCGGATATTCCTGCTTCAGTGGCTTCAAAATCAATGGCATCAGATAAGGCGCCACGGTCGGAATCACACCTAGCTTCAGCGGCCCCACCAGCGGATCCCGTGCTGCCCGCGCCACCGCTTCCATCTGTCCTGCTTCGGCCAGCGCTCGCCGCGCATGTCCCAGAATCTGGCTCCCCACCGGCGTCATATCCACGCGCTTGTTGGTCCGCTCCAGCAGCGTCACACCCAGTTCGTCCTCAAGCTTCTTGATCTGGCTGCTCAGCGTTGGTTGGCTCACATTGCAAGCCTCCGCCGCCCGCCCAAAGTGCCGGTGCTCCGCAATCGCCACCAAGTACCGCAATTCCTGCAAATTCATCCGAACTCCGGAGTTCACAGTTCAAAGTTCTTAGTTCACAGTCCCTGCTTCGGGTTCCCCGGGGGCTACTGTGAACTGAAAACCCAGAACTGTGAACTGCTCTTTCATCATAGACTCCGCCAATCATCATCGTAGAAACAATTGATTTGCCATATCGATCCCTACGGCGATACCTTACCCTTGAATGCGATGTATATCTGCCGGGATTCTCCCCGGGAACCTCCTCCTTAACCAGCAATTTTGTACACGACTTTAGGAGACATCATGTCTAGCGAAGCAAAGTGCCCGTTTTCAAACGGCGCAATCAAGCACACATCGGCAGGCGCAAAGGGAAACAGAGACTGGTGGCCCAATCAGTTGAACCTCGGGATCCTGCATCAGAACTCCTCGCTCTCCAATCCGATGGAGAAGGAATTCGACTACGCCCAGGAGTTCAAGAACCTTGACCTGGATGCCGTGATCAAAGACCTCAATGTCCTCATGACGGATTCACAGGATTGGTGGCCCGCTGACTTCGGCAACTATGGCCCGCTCTTCATTCGCATGGCCTGGCATTCCGCAGGCACCTATAGAATTCATGACGGTCGCGGCGGTGCCGGCAGAGGCGCGCAGCGTTTCGCCCCTCTCAACAGCTGGCCCGATAACGTCAACCTCGACAAAGCGCGCCGCCTGCTCTGGCCGATCAAGCAGAAGTACGGCCGCAAGATTTCCTGGGCCGATTTGATGATCCTAGCCGGCAACGTCGCTCTCGACTCGATGGGCTTCAAGACCTTCGGATTCGGCGGCGGACGTGCCGACATCTGGGAGCCGGAGACCGACACCGATTGGGGTCCTGAGACCACGTGGCTCGGCGACCAGCGCTACAGCGGTGATCGTGAACTCGCGAACCCCCTGGCCGCCGTGCAGATGGGTCTGATCTACGTGAACCCCGAAGGCCCGAATGGCAACCCTGACCCGGTCGCCGCCGCGCGCGATATCCGCGAAACCTTCGCCCGCATGGCGATGAACGACGAAGAAACTGTGGCCCTCATCGTCGGCGGCCACACCTTCGGCAAGACGCATGGCGCCGCCCCTGCGAGTCACGTTGGTGCGGAGCCCGAGGGCACAAGCTTTGAGGAGATGGGACTTGGCTGGAAGAACAGCTTTGGTACCGGCATCGGCGGCGACGCAATCACCAGCGGCCTTGAAGTCATCTGGTCCCAAACCCCGACAAAGTGGAGCAACAATTTCCTCAAAAATCTGTTCGGCTACGAATGGGAGTTGACCAAGAGTCCCGCTGGCGCACACCAATGGAAACCGAAGGGGGATGCCGCTGCAGGTACCGTGCCCGATGCGCACGACCCATCCAAGCGCCACGCGCCTTCCATGCTCACCACCGATCTTGCCCTGCGCTTGGACCCCGCCTACGAAAAAATCTCGCGCGACTTCCTCAACCACCCCGACAAGCTCGCCGACGCATTCTCCCGCGCCTGGTTCAAGCTCACCCACCGCGACATGGGTCCACTCTCCCGCTATCTTGGCCCGCTCGTGCCGAAGGAAGAGCTGATCTGGCAGGACCCTGTCCCCGCTGTCGACCATGAGCTGATCAATGACAAGGACATCGAAGCTCTGAAGGCCAAGGTCCTGGCTTCCGGCCTGTCGATTTCCCAGCTCGTCACCACCGCATGGGCGTCGGCTTCGACCTTCCGCGGCAGCGACAAGCGCGGCGGCGCCAATGGCGCGCGCATCCGCCTCGAGCCCCAGAAGAACTGGGAAGTCAACCAGCCCGCCGAACTGGCCAAAGTGCTTTCGAAACTCGAAACCATTCAGAAGGAATTCAACGCTTCGCAAAAAGGCGGCAAGAAAATCTCCCTCGCCGACCTCATCGTTCTCGGCGGCTGCGCAGCCGTTGAGTCCGCGGCAAAGAAAGCCGGCAACAACGTAAAGGTCCCCTTCGCGCCGGGACGTACTGACGCCTCGCAGCAACAAACCGACGTAGCTTCCTTCGCGGTGCTGGAGCCAGTTGCCGACGGCTTCCGCAACTACGTCCGCAAGGGCATCGAAGAACACGCCGCCGCGTTGCTGCTCGACAAGGCGCAGCTCCTCGGCCTCACCGGACCCGAGATGACAGTTCTCATCGGCGGCATGCGCGCACTCGGCGCAAACGTCACTCACTCGCCGCACGGTGTCTTCACCAAGCGCCCTGAAACCCTGACCAACGACTTCTTCGTCAACCTGCTGGACATGGGCACGAAGTGGGCGAAATCCGAAAAGTCTCCGGACGTGTTGGAGGGCCGCGATCGCCACACCGGCGAACTCAAGTGGACAGCCACCATTGTCGATCTCGTCTTCGGATCAAACGCGCAGCTTCGCGCCATCGCCGAGGTTTACGCCAGCAGCGACGCCAAGCAAGCCTTCGTGCAGGACTTCGTCGCCGTCTGGAGCAAGGTGATGAACTCAGATCGCTTCGATCTCCTGAGAGAAGGGCATATCGAAGATGTTCCGCCCTCCACCCACCCCGTAGCCGAAACCGTAGCCGGCGATTAACCAACAGGTACTGTCATCCCCAGCGAATCGGGGGTCCCCAGCGACAGGTCTTTGTCGCTGGGGTGGTAAGTCGAGGGATCTGCGGTTGTTCTTGTTCTGATCCAAGACCAGTGTGCCCATTCATGACGCAGTTTTATCGCGTCATGAGTGGGAAGCACGAAAGGGCGAAGTCCCTCCAACCCCACGAATCTTTCCGGACCACCCTCACCCATCTCGCGCGCATCCCAAAGTAAGAACACACCGAGGTGATTCATGGGCACTCTCAACACCGTCGAATCCATGGCAATCGCAACCGCCCGCCCTGAAAACGCCAAAGTTGCCCGGGGCCTGATCGATGAATTGCATCAGCACCCCAAAGGCATCGGTGGACTCATCCAGTGCTTCCAGCGCAACGGCATGGGCCCCTTCGTCGAGCAGTGGTGCGCCGGCCAAACCCTCCCGCCAAATCCCACCGCTATCGAGAACGGCCTTCACAGCACGGGCATCGTCGAAAGTGTCGCCGAGCGCACCGGCCTCGCCCACGGCGTCGTCCGCGGAAGCCTCGCCGTCGTCATCCCGCTGCTCATGCATCACATGGTCTCGAACAACCACGTCAGTCCTACGGGCGAGCCTCTCGGCCTGCAACCCCAACCGCAGGGCCTTCTGCAATCCGTGCTTCAGCGCATCCCGTGACGTAAGAGCAGCACTAAGAACTGTGAACTCTCTTAAACTCCAACGTGGCGTAATTCATCTGCCCCTGTGCGACCGTATGCACCGTCAGCACATTCCTTCCCCTATTCAGATGAACCCTCGCGAGGTCCTTCGCCACATTCCAGTGATGCCACTGCCGCCACGCCACAGGATCGGCCGCATCATACGTCGACACAATCGTCAGCGGCCCCGTCGCCGGTACGCCATTCACATCCAGTGAAATTGTCCCGCCGCGATTCGACGTGTAGAGCAGATCGGCCGTGTAATCGCCCGTCTCCGCCACATCCACCGTCATGTTGAACCACTCTCCCGGCTCGGTCCATCCCACGTAAAGCAGCCCCGCTGGCGGAGTCACCTTGTCATAGGGGTTATCGTCAATCTTCGGATCGAGCCCGAACTTCGTATACGAAGTATCGACACCCTCATTCATCCGAAACTCATTCAGATAAGTTCCATTCGCCGGATTCAGCGCGCCGCTTCCGTTGTTCTTCGCGTCCATGTCGTGATACGCCACGCCCTCGCCGCCGAGATCGTAATACGCGCACATCACCGCACCCGGAACCTTCTGCGCCCCGCCGCTGTACTTGCTGTCATGAAACGGAGTTCCCTTGTAGCTGCTTAAAAAATCGCGATTCTGTCCGCCAACCGTGCCCACCGCGAACATCGCAACCACACCCACGTACACTAACCACCGACGATCAAAAGATCCTTCCACCGCGTTCACCGTTCCTTCTTGAAAGTTTTGCGAATCTCCCGAATATTAGCTGCGCACCCACGAATAGGGAAGTGATGGCGATTTCTCGCTCTTTTCGAGGGCTGCTGTGAGCCCCCCTGACCAGAGGCTCGAATCATTTGCGGGGTCAGATTCGCAGAATGTTTATCAACAAGCAGACAACGGTCCCGGCACTCTCCTTGACATGCATTTGGTTTTTCCGTACTCTACAAAAACTCGGTAAGCGCTAAATCATCAGCTGCTCCGACACAAAGGATTCAATGGCTCATATCTTCACCTCCGCGCTTTGTCTGTGCTGCTGTCAGGGCGGCACCGCGCGGGCGTGTACAGTGGGCTAGATTCCGACTTAGGATTCAAGAACCCAGTGACCCACCCGCCAGATGGCGTGGTGGGTTTTTTATTTGTTGGTGATCAACAGGCACGCTTCTGGCGATCACCGTTAACTTTTCAAAGCGCGCCGGTGGCGAAGTGGCAAACGCGCGGGTCTGCAAAACCTGTATTCGCGGGTTCAATTCCCGCCCGGCGCTCCAAGTTTCAAATCGAACCGTCAAGTTTCTGGGAGATTGCAAATGTCGAACCCTACAACCACCTCCCGCAAGGCTTCGCTACTCGATGTCTATGCGGTCGCACTCGCACTCGCCTTAGCCCTGCTCGTTCGCTTCAATCTACTTCCAGCAATTAAGTGGTGATTTTGTTGTTGATCTCGACGCAAGTTGCGTTGCGTCTTTTTCGGATCAAGATATCCAACTAACCATTGTGCCCGCATAACAAGGAGACCGAGATGGCTACTTCAAGTTCCGCAGTCAGTTCACACATCGAGGACGCTGTTACGCCGGGCCGCCGCATCCTTGGGTTGATTCCCGGTCTTCTTCTATTGGCCGCCATCGGTTATGCGGGAAAGGTCATCGAACAATCCATCGCTGCCTACACGAAATCGCACCACGTAACGTTCCCCAACATCGAATATGTTCTTTGGGCCATCGTGATTGGCTTGGTTATCTCCAACACCGTTGGAATTCCGCGTGTCTTCAAACCCGGCGTGGCAACATACGAATTCTGGTTAAAGGCTGGAATCGTTCTGCTGGGCTCGCGCTTCCTGCTCGGCGATCTGCTTCACCTCGGCGGCATCTCTATCTTGCTCGTGGCCATTGCCATCACTCTCTCACTCACGTTCATGCACATTCTCGGTCGCGCCTTCAAACTCAATCCCAAGCTCACTTCGCTTCTCGCCGTTGGCTCGTCCATTTGCGGCGTCTCCGCCATCATTGCCGCCAAGCCCGCTATCGATGCCGACGATGAAGACGCGTCCTATGCCATCGCCGCCATTCTGGCCCTCGGCGCGATTTCGCTTTTTACGTTTCCGCTCATCGGCCATTCGTTGCACCTGAGCGATAAAGCATACGGCCTCTGGGCCGGCCTCGCGGTAGACAACACCGCCGAGGCCACTGCTGCCGGTGCTCTTTATTCCGACGCCGCTGGCAAGGTTGCGGTGTTGGCCAAGACTACGCGAAACGCCCTGATCGGCTTCATCGTCCTCGGATACGCCCTCTACTGGTCCTCGCGCGGACAGGCCCACACCGTTGGCAACAAAGCCCTCTTCTTGTGGAACAAATTTCCGAAGTTCGTCCTGGGTTTCCTGTTGATCTCACTTCTCGCCACATTGGGATTTTTTGCTAAACCGCAGTTGACCAGCATTGCAAATCTTTCCCGCTGGGCATTTCTACTGACTTTTGCGGGTGTAGGTCTTCGCACAAAGATCAGCGAACTCGGAAAACAAGGCTGGCGCCCATTCGCCGTAGGAGCAATCGGCGAAGTCTTCATCGCATTGCTCACGCTCGGACTTGTGTACGGAGCGGATCGCTATCTTCGCCTGTAGCTGAACCCCGCGAACGCATTAGGACAAACCGTCATGAATTGACGAGACTTCGGGCAATCCGGGCATACCCCATTTTCGAGTGATGTTCGGTAAGGCGGTCATCCACCCGCTTCGAATTTCTCGAGCGCTGTCGTCCTGACGCGCAGCGGAAGGATCCGCCCTGAAAATTGGGATGATCGATTGGTGAATTCAGGCCTCAAGTTCCCGGAGGGAGCGTAATAGAATAGCCCAGGGTGAAGCGGAGCGGAACCCTGGGATAGCCAAACAAGATGTTGTTCCTGTTGCTTGAGCTGCTCTTCGGCCTTATCGTGCCGGCTTTTTTCAGCGGCGGATTGCTGAGAGGAAGACTGGGAACCGGAGTTGTCCTGTGCGCCATCGGTCTGGCTCATCGAGAATTGCTGAGCGAGAAGCTTAATCAAAGTCGCGTCCGACTGGGGTTGTGGAGAATCGGGGAGTTCTGTCACCGTGGCTTCAACGGGTTTGGTTAGGGCTAAGACGCTGATCGCTGTTTGTGCGAAAATTGGGACGGCAACGCAAGCAACATGAATCCCGTCGCGAGCGTCGCGAGTAATCTCCGGGTTGTCGGTGACTCAACCGGAATGACGGACATCAAGACCTCAAGCAAGGTAACGAGGTAAGCGACATTGTAAAGGCATTGCTCGCCCAATTCGAGATTTGACCGCGGTTTCGCTTCAACGTCAGAGAAGTTTCGGACCACCGAGCGGGGCGCTTCTATTCGGTTGAGGTCCGTTCGTCACAACGATACAATTTTATCCGTATAGCTTAGAGAGCGTCGGAGCGAGGCATGTCCTCGCCTGGACTTGAAACCACAACTGTCACTCACCACTTGCAAGACGCAAGCCCGCCAAAATTGGCGCGGCGTCAATAATGTCCGACGGTTCGAATTTCAAGGCAATGATCGCCTGCTCCTTATCCCCGCGAGGACGGGAGAGGAGGCTTGATGAAGACAATCATCCACCTGATTCCGGTCGGATCGCGGGCAAACGGACATCGTGCCGCGCGTCCACTTTCCTGACTGCGCTTCAATTACCGCCGTTATACGAAAATCCACCCTTTTGATCCGTTTGCTCCTCACGCGAGGGTACTGACTTCGGTGGTGGATTCGGTGTGGGCACGCGCTCGTTTGGCTGCCCGGCAAATGGAGTCAGAGACGGCCCACATTGCACCGGCGAGGGCGATGCAGATGGCGTTGCCCGCCCAGTTGAAATGGTCATGAGGGCCGGCGAGGAGCTTAGGAATCCAGACCAGTATTTCGAAGCCGACGATCTCGGCGGTGAGCAGGCGCGAGGCGAGCGGAGCCATGATGCCCGAAAGGATGGCGACGGCGGCGAGGAAAAAGCCGATGGTCGTGGCGTAGGCCCAGAACATCTGCGAAGGCGGAATCCAATCGGGGATCCAGCTCAACAGGCCGGGCATATCGTAAATGTGGACGATGCCGAAAGAGATTGCGGAGAGGCCGGAGAGACGGGCGAAGAGGGACTCGCGGCGCGAGATGGGCGAGCCGACCGGCGAGAACCGTGCAAAGAGGACAGCTCCGGCGACGACCAGCGAGAACTCCTCAAAGAAGTTGCCGGTGGGGTCGAAGCCACTCACGGCCTTCGAGAATTTTGGGCACCCACACGAGTGTGAAAACAGAGTAGACGAGCGTCAGCGTCAGCGCGCCGGCGCGAGCAGTTCGGCGCCAGAGGAGCGCGAGTCCGGCGGCGAGCTCGATGAAGGCGGTGAGATAGGCGAGCGGCACGCGGAAGGGTACGTTCGGGCCGACGCGCTGCCATGTGGTGGCGAAGTCGCCCGAAGCCAGGCCGAGAAGGCCGAGGAAGATGGCGCCGGCGGCGTAGGCGTAAATGCCGAGATTGGATGCGAGGCTGCGGTTCTGCATGGTTCCCTGGCTCCGAGTTTCGGCGGGAAAAGGACTGCGGACACTGCCAGAGTAGCCTGATTCCGCCAGACCTGAGAGATCCAGTTACGGGAAGGATGCTAAAGGCTGCGGACAGGACGAAATTGATACTTAGGCGGCCAAGACTCAACGAATAAGAACGGGGAGAGCACGAGCAATCAGGCCTCAGCTTCAACCTGCCGCCGCGGCCGCCAGCCCCTCGATCACCGCGAGATTCTTCATCAACTCCGCCGGCACCCCATGTCGCTCCGCAAGAAATTGTGGACTGTTGTACGAGATCCACACCTTGCTTGCTCCATCTTCCGAGACCAGGATCTTCAGCGGCAGATCGATCGCGATACTCGGCGCCGCCAGCATCACCGGCGTCCCGGCCTTCGGGCTCCCGAAGATCAACAGCTTCGTATTCGGCATCTGCAGACCGGCCTTCGCCGCTTCGCCGCTGTGATCCACAGCCGCGAACAGGGTCACGCCTTTGGCCTGCAATATGTCCTTGAGCTTTTGTACCGTCTCATCCACAGTGTGCTTGCTGGCAATCTGAGCAATGCCGCTATCGTTGGACAAGGGAAACCTCCTTCGTACTTCCGGAGCCGGTTGTCGTGTACCGAACGGAGATGAGATAGATGGCCATTGCTACTCCAACCAGCGCCAGCAGGAACGCTGCCGCGACAGCCTGCGCCGTGGCATGAGGATGGTTCGTCTCGCCACGGTCAAGTTGCCGGATCAGGCGCAGGTGATGCCATCCGGCAGCCACATTCACTAGAACTCCGAGCGCGATCAGCGCAGTGCCGAACCACAACGACAAACCCAACCCATAATGCTGCGTGCCTGCTGGATTCTCCGCAGCATGCAGCTGCTGTAGAAACAAACCGAACCGCGCCACCACGAAACCGAATCCCATCATCGCGAGGCCGGTGCGTATCCACGCCAGCAGCGTGCGCTCAGCGGCAAGATAATCGGTCAGACTGGCCCTTCGTGGGGCGGCTGCGGGACTGTCCATCATTGCGGGATCCTTTGGGTCGGGGAAACTGCTGAGGAATGTGATTGTAAAGCGTCGGGAATCGTTGTACCAGACTCGTCACTTGATATTGCGCCCTGCGCTGAGACGGGCTCCTCCGCGTGTCTGTAAAGTTGAAGCAGGGAATCCAACCGTTAAGGTCCGCTGCTTTTGACCAAACCTTCCAATCCGGAAAACCTTACCCAGCTTCTTCAATCGGCCTTTGGCTTTGCAAGCTTCCGCGCCAACCAGGAAGCTGTCTGCCGCGCTGCCATCGACGGCCGCGACCTCCTGCTCGTCATGCCCACCGGGGCAGGGAAGTCGCTCTGCTACCAGCTTCCCGCCATCGCTCTCGGCGGAACAGCGCTCGTTATTTCGCCGCTCATCGCGCTCATGGAAGACCAGGTCGCGAAGCTCGTTGCACTCGGCCTCCGCGTCGCGCGCATCCACTCCGGACTCGACCGTTCCGTCTCGCGCCAGGCCTGCGTCGATTACCTCGCCGGCGCACTCGACTTCATATTCATCGCTCCGGAGCGCCTGCGTGTTCCCGGCTTTCCCGAGATGCTCGCCAAGCGCCCGCCCGCACTTATCGCCATCGACGAGGCCCACTGCATTTCGCAATGGGGTCACGATTTCCGTCCCGACTACCGCATGATCGGTCAGTACATCCCTGCGCTGCGCAACGGTTCTGAATCCGTACCTGTCCTCGCCCTCACTGCCACTGCGACGCCGACGGTCCAGGCAGACATCCTCGCGCAACTCGGCATGAGATCGCCTGCAAGATTCATCCACGGCTTCCGGCGCCACAACCTCGCCATCGAGGTCGTCGAATTGCCTGTCCCGCAACGCCCTCGCGCCATCTGCGGACTTCTCGCGCAGCGCGATCGCCGCCCCGCTATTGTTTATGCCACCTCGCGCAGGCAGTCCGAAAGCCTCGCCGAGGAGTTGTCTCAACTCATGCCCGCCGCGGCATACCACGCCGGCCTCGACGCCGAAACCCGCGAACGCGTGCAGAGCGCCTTCCAGTCCGGCCAGCTTGAAGTCGTCGTCGCCACCATCGCCTTCGGAATGGGCATCGACAAGTCCGACATCCGCACCATCATCCACGCCGGCCTCCCCGGCACCGTCGAGGGCTACTACCAGGAAATCGGCCGCGCCGGCCGCGATGGCGCCGCCAGCCGCACCTTCCTCATGCACTCATACGCCGACCAGCGTACGCACGGCTTCTTTCTCAATCGCGACTATCCACCGACGGATCGTCTCCACCAGGTCTTCCGCATGCTGGGCGAAGATGCTGCGTCCATTGAAGATCTGCGCGCCGCTTCAAAGCTGATGGAAGAGGAATTCGACAAGGCGCTCGAGAAACTCGAAATCCACGGCGGAGCACGCGTCGACTTCGCCGGCAACGTCACTCTCGGCGCCTCCGGCTGGAAGAAGACCTACTCCGTTCAAGCGCAGCATCGCGCCGAGCAATTCGAAAAAGTCCTGCGCTTCACGGAATCGAGTGAATGCCGCATGTCATCCCTGGTGCGTCACTTCGGCGATGAAGAGGACGCAGCACAATCCTGTGGCGTCTGCGACGTTTGCGATCCCGCCGGAGCCGTCCTGCGCCTGTTTCGCCGCGCCACTCCAACCGAGCGCTCACTCGTCGACTCGATCCTGAATGAACTTCGTCCCGTCGATTACAAAGCGGCCGGCACCTTGCAGAAATCCGTCGACCCCTCTGGCAGAATCACTCGCGACGAATTCGATTCCGTACTCGACGCAATGACCCGTGCCTGCCTCATCGCCATCGAAGACGCCGAATACGAAAAAGACGGCGAAGTCCGCCGCTACCGCAAAGTCCGCCTCACCGAAGCTGGTCTTGCCAGCCGCTCCACCGCGCATGGCGATTTGCTCATCAGTGACGGCATTGCCGAAGAGTTTGCCGAACCCGCAAACCAGAAGCGTCTCCGAAAAGCCTCAAAACGCGATGTAGCTCATTCCAGCGCTGAAGCAGATCGCTCATCTGTTCGAACTCCGCGCTCTGTCAGTAGCGAATCCGACATGCCATCTTTATCCGCCGAAGGAGCAGCACTCGCGACACGCCTCAAAGAGTGGCGCACCGGCGAAGCGAAGCGTCTGCGAGTACCGCCCTACTGCGTGTTGCACGATCGCACGCTGACTGCAGTCGCCCACGCTCGGCCTAGCAACCCGCGCCAGCTTCTCGAGATTGACGGCATCGGCCCAACGAAGGCAGAAAAATTTGGCCCCGCGATCCTTGAGATCTGCGGAGCCAAACTGATCACTGAACACTGATCTCGGACAACTGTCGTCAGGCCACGCGCTCAATCGTCACCGACTCAAGCACCACCGGCGTCTTGGGCTTGTCCTGCCCGCCGCGCGGAACCTTCGAAATCTTGTCGGCGATATCCTGCCCCTCGACAACCTCGCCGAATATTGTGTGGTTGCCCGTCAGCCACGGCGTCGCCGCAACAGTGATAAAAAATTGACAACCATTTGTTCCGGGTCCTGAATTCGCCATTGCAAGCTTGCCCGGCTTGTCAAACTTATGTTTAGATCCCTTCGTCTCGTCCTCAAAGCGATATCCCGGGCCGCCCATTCCCGTGCCCGTCGGATCGCCACCCTGGATCATGAAGTCGGGAATGACTCGATGAAAAATCGTTCCGTCAAAAAGCTTGTCCGTCGATTTAGCGCGCGTTGAAGGATGTGTCCACTCCTTCTTGCCTTCCGCCAATTCAGTAAAGTTCTTCACCGTGATCGGCGCTTCCGACTCAAAAAGCCGCGTAACAATCTTGCCTTCGCTCGTATTGAACGTTGCGTAGGTTCCTGCGAGTGCCATAAAAGCTCCTGAGAAACGCTTGCTTGGTCGTTGTTTGAAAGGGCACGGCTTCAGCCGTGCCGATAATGTCCCAAAAACTCGGCGGGGCTTTAGCCCCTGAGGAAATGTTCTATCCCCGTAAACTAGATTACTTATGCGGGGCTGTCGGAGGCTGCGCAATTGCTCCCGGCGCTGGTGGAACAGGCTGGCCTTCCGGAATGATCGTCACCTTCTTCAGCACCACGGGCGTCACCGGCTTGTCATTTGGATCACGCTCGACGCGCGCTATCGTCTTCACCACGTTGATGCTCGGCTCATCGCATTGGCCGAAGATTGTATGGTGCTGGTTCAGATGCTCAGTCGGCACTTCTGTGATAAAGAATTGGCTCCCGTTTGTCCCGGGGCCAGAATTCGCCATCGCCAGCCGTCCCGGAATATCGAAATTCAGATCCGGATTGAACTCATCCTCAAACGTGAATCCGGGATCGCCCGCACCCGTGCCTGCTGGATCGCCACCCTGAATCATGAACTCGGGAATGACCCGATGAAAAACCGTCCCATCATAGAGCGGCTTGTTGTGCATCTTCTTCTGGGTCTGGGGATCGGTCCAGTCCTTCGTTCCCTGCGTGAGGGCGATGAAGTTGGCGACCGTCTTCGGAGCCTCCTTCTGAAAGAACTGGCACGTGATCCGCCCCATCGACGTGTCCATTACCACCGTGGGACCATTGGGACGAATCATTGCTGCCGCGGTGGCCTGCGGGGCGTCCGGTAAGGCGGGCTCCACGGGTTTCGTTGTTTCCTGCGCGATCGCGGCCGTAGCAAAGGCGGCCACGGCAATAGATGCAATTAAGAAGAACTTGAGTTTCATGCCGAATTCGAGGTTAAATCATCGCGCTCGTGTGGTGCCAGCCCGCGCGCCAGAATCAGGCCGACCGCAACCGCAGGTTATCTGGCCTGAGAACGTAGCTTCCCGCGGCCAGCCCCAGCACAAGCAGGGGGATAAATGCAATCCGCAGCGGATCGCGCGCAACCATATGGGAGATGAAGACTCCGATCAGATCGAATGTCATTCCCGCGTATGCCCATTCTCGGAGGAGCCGCGTTTGCGGAGTCAGGATTGCGGCAATCGCCAACAGCTTTCCGACGCCAAGAATCACCCCTACATAGGCCGGGTATCCAAGGCGGTGGAGAATCTCAACCACTCCCGGCACACGGAGAATGTCGAGAACGCCGCTCGGCACAAGCCAGAGCGCTAGTAAGCCAGTACAGATCCAGTAGCCCATTCGACGGGACATGTTTTCTCTTTCGAAAGGATGTGAAGGCGGGACTGAAGCGAAACGGCGATCGCTGCATGTATTGTATTCGCATGAGCTTTCGACATCTGAAGACCTTCCCCGCGTGCCCAGCCTTTCTGGCGTGCGCTCTTTTGTGCCTTGGGATCGCACCTGTGCGCGCTATAGCGCAGGCCGACAAGGCGCCGGCCGCAACTGACAAGGACAAGAACGCACAAAAGCCCGCCGAGGACAAATCCGCACTTCCGCCTCTGCCCCCTGAGGCGCACGTTCAGCAGACCATCGAACTCGACGGCAAAACCCTGCACTACACCGTCACCGTCGGTGCGCTTCCTGTGCGCGATAGCGACGGCAAAGTCGCCGGAGAGGTCGTCGTCACCGCCTACACCATGGAAGGCGCAAACCGTCCCGTCACCTTCGCCTTCAATGGCGGTCCCGGCGCAGCCTCGGTCTATCTGAACTTCGGAGCCATCGGTCCCAAGCACCTCAATGCCGGCAACGAGGGCGACAGCCCCTCTGATCCCATCAATCTCGTCGACAATCCGGGCACATGGCTCGACTTCACAGACCTCGTCTTCATCGATCCCATCGGCACAGGCTTCAGCCGATCCAAGGTGTCGGAAGCCGAGAGTAAAAAACTCTTTTACAGCACCGAACCCGACATCCAATATCTTATCGCGCATCGTCTACGACTGGCTGGTAAAGAACGATCGTCTCAGCTCCCGCAAGTATCTCGTCGGCGAAAGCTATGGCGGATTCCGCGGACCCCGCATCACCCACTACCTCCAGTCGCAACTCGGTGTCGCGATGAACGGTGTCGTTCTTGTCTCGCCTTATCTGAACCCCACCATTGAAAATGACGGCGACCTCTCCCCACTCCCCTGGATGATGACGCTGCCTTCCATCACCGCCGCCCATCTGGAGCGCGAGAAGAAGCTGACACCTGAATCCATGGCCGATGTCATTGCCTACACCCGGGGTGAATATGCCACAACGCTGCTCAAAGGCCGCGCCGATGAAGCTGCAACGCAGAAAATGATCGCGCACGTCACCGAACTCACCGGCCTCGATCCCGCATTCGTGAAGTTCTCAGGCGGCCGCATCGAAACAGGCGCCTACCTCCGCGAGGTGCATCGCGAAGAAGGCAAGCTCGGCTCCGTTTACGACTCCAACGTGACATCCTTCGACCCGTTCCCATTCGCTCCCGAACAGCGTGCCAATGATCCCATCCTCGCCAGCATCGTTGCTCCACTCACCACCGCCATGGTCGATTTCGTTACCCGCACCGTTGGCTGGAAAGTCGACGCCCGCTACAACGCGCTCTCCTACGAAGTCAATCGCCTATGGGATCGCGACGCCGAACTCCGCCGCGGCTCAGTGCCCGATCTGCGCGAAGCGGTCGCCGCCGACCCCAAGCTGCGCGTCATGATCGTCCACGGCTGGAACGACCTGTCTTGCCCCTTCATGGGCTCCGTACTCACCGTCGATCAAATGCCCGTCATGGGTGACCCCACTCGAGTCTCGGTGCACGAATTCCCCGGCGGCCACATGTTCTACACCCGCAATGACAGTCGCGCCGCCCTCCGCAAAGACGTGATGGACATGTACGCTAAACACTAAGAAACAGTGGTCAGTGATCAGGGCTCAGGGAACAGATAAGAATTCAGTCGAGCCGGCTGACCACTGATCACTGACCACTGATCACTGACCACTGATCCCTAGTCCCTTGACTTCCTATCCATAGATAACCTATACATAGACGCATGAAAAAACCGGACCTGCTGCCCGGGACTCTCGACATGCTCATCCTCAAGACCCTTACCCGTGCGCCCCTCCATGGCTACGGCATCGCCCAATCGATCAAACGCTTTTCTGACGACGTCCTGACGGTGGAAGAAGGCTCGCTTTATCCCGCCCTTCAGCGCCTCCTTCTACAAGGCTGGGTCAAAGCCGAATGGAAGATGACCGACACGAATCGCCGAGCGCGCTTTTACACGCTCACTGCCGCCGGCCGCAAACAGTTGGGACTCGAAGTTTCGCAATTCGAGCAAATGATCGCCGCCATCGGCCGGGTTCTGAGCGAACCTGCCTGATGTCTTCAAATCGGCGATTGTCTAGCTCTCTCAGTCTGAATTGATATCGTCCGAACGACTCGGAGGCCAGGATGAACATGTTCACTCTCTTCGCAAAGAAGTTCTCCATTCTCTTCCGCCGGAATCAATTCCGTAGCGAACTAGACGAGGAGATGGCATTTCACCGCGAGCAGGCAGAGAAGGATTTGCGCGCCACAGGAATGTCTTCGCAGGCCGCCCACGTCGCGACTGCGCGCCAATTCGGCAACGCCACTCATCTGCGTGAACAGAGTCACACCATGGTTGCCTTTCGCTGGGAAAGCGTCGCGCAGGACCTGCATTTCGCGTTCCGTCAGTTGCGCCAGAACTTCGGCTTTGCGCTCACCGCCATCTTCATCCTCGCCCTCGGCATGGGCGTCAGCGTCGCGATCTTCGGCTTCGTCGATGCCGCTCTGATCCAACCGTTGCCCTATTTCGCTCCGAATCGCCTGATGGATGTGGCCGAAAGCGGCACCTCCTTTCAGCGCTCCGACCTCTCGCGTGCCGACTACGAGGATTGGAAGCGTCTCAACCATTCCTTCAGTTCGCTCGACGTTTATACCGGAGGCGGTTATCTGCTGAGTACGCCCTCCGGTTCCGAGCCTGTACCCTCAGCTCGCGTCAGCGACGGCTTCTTTAGCACGTTAGGCGTAAGACCGGTGCTCGGTCGCGACTTCCGCCCCGGTGAAGACCGGCCCGGCGGCGCCAAGATCGTCATGCTTACCTACGGTGCCTGGCAGAAAAGATTCGGCAGCCGCAACGATGTTGTCGGTCAGTCTCTGAATCTCGATGGCACTGCTTACACGATCGTTGGCGTTCTGCCGCGTGAATTTGTGTTCGCGCCGCGCGCCAATGCGGAGCTTTACATTCCATTGCTCGACAAGAATGGCTGCGAACAACGTCGCAGTTGTCATAACTTCTTCGCCGTTGGCCGGCTCCGCGATGGCGTCACGATGCAGACCGCCCTCGAAGAAATGAAAGCCATAGCGGGACAATTGGCCGTTCAGTATCCCGGCTCCAATAAAGGGCAGGGCGCGTCCATCCAGCCTCTTTCCGTCATCGTCATCGGGCCGGTAAAGCCGGTTCTGCTCACTCTGCTCGCCGCAGCAGGTCTCCTGCTGCTCATCGCATCGGTCAATGTCGCCAGCCTCCTTCTCGTTCGCTCAGAATCGCGTCGTCGCGAAATCGCAGTCCGCGGAGCCCTTGGCGCCACAGGCTTTCGCCTAAGCCGCCAATTCATCACCGAGGGACTCCTGCTTGCATCAGCCGGTTGTCTCGCCGGACTCCTCGTGTCGAGCTGGACGATGGCGATGATGAAGAGCTTGATCCCGAAATCCGTTGCCGACAACGTCCCTTTCCTTGCGCATGTCGGCCTCCATCTGCATACCGCGATCTTTGCCGCTGTCATAGCCCTGCTTGCGGCCGGCCTCTTGTCCCTGACGCCGATTCTCCGGCTTTCGTTCCAGGACATTCGCGAAGGGCTTGGCGACGGTGGCCGCTCCGCCGCGGGACGCTTCTGGCAGCGCATGGGTGCAAATCTCGTTGTCGTCGAACTTTCCATCGCCGTCATACTCTTGGTCGGAGCCGGGCTCCTGGGCAAAAGCTTCTATCGTCTGCTTCACGTCGACGTGGGCCTCGATGCCTCACACCTTGCAACGTTGCAAATGGCGATTCCCCAAAACGCCTACATCAAACCCGAGCAGAAGGTTGCTCTTTTTCACGAGGTAATCCGCCGCCTCTCGGCCCTTCCCGGAGTCGAATCGGTTGGCATCACCAGCGATCTCCCCATCCAGTGCAACTGCGATACCGACTGGATCCGCATCATCGGCAAGCCGTTTCATGGCGAGCACAATGAAGTGGACGAGCGCGACATAACCCCCGGATATTTCCTCACCCTCAAGGCACGGCTGGTCCGCGGACGGTTCTTTGCTGACGATGACGATACATCGAAATCGCAGAAGATCGTCATCAACGAAGCGCTCGCGCAAAAATACTTTCCAGGTCAAGATCCCGTCGGACAAAAAATCGCCGACGGCGATCTCGATCCTAAGTCGTTCCGCGAAATCATCGGTGTCGTTAGCAACGTCCGCGAAGGTGGTCTCGACGACGAACTTTGGCCGGCCGAATACCAGGCAATGTACTACGGTCCTGACAACTTCGTCTCTATCGCAGTGCGAACAGCCGGCGACGAAAAAGCTATTCTCCCCACGCTCGTTAAAACACTTCACGATATGGATCCAAATCTCGGCACGTTCGGCGAGATCACGATGACGGATCAGATCCACAGTACGCAATCTGCAATCCTGCATCGCTTCTCCACCTGGCTGGTCGGCGGATTCGCAGTAATTGCGATGGTGCTGGGAGTGGTCGGCCTCTATGGCGTTGTCGCTTACTCCGTGAGCCAGAGAACCCGCGAAATCGGCGTGCGAATGGCGCTTGGCGCACAACGCAGCACGGTCTACAAGATGGTGATGCGCCAGGCTGGATGGCTCACGTTCGCCGGTATCAGCATAGGGCTGGTGTGTGCGATCGGTGCCTCGATGGCGATGGGCAAGCTCCTGTTTGGAGTTCAGGCATGGGACGCTGCAACATTAGCCGCTGTCGCCCTGCTTCTCGGAACAGTTTCGCTTGCGGCAAGTTTCCTGCCCGCGCGTCGAGCTGCCTCGGTGAATCCAACCGATGCCTTGCGCGCCGAATAAACCGTGCCGACCGGGAAGGCATGCGCCGGATCACCACATCATGAATCCTGCTGTACGTCTTTTGACAACCACCAGATGACTTCGCCAAAGATCTTCCACTTGGTGGCGTTGCTGACATCGAGAGGGAGATATTTGAGGTTTGTTGAAACCAGAAGGTCGGATCCTGCGAGTCGTAGCAGGCGCGCCACCTTGAAACCGAGGTCTCGATGTGCGACGACAACAAGCTTTTCATTCAGGTGGCCGCGGTCCGTGGCTGCCGTATCCACGAACAGGATGGAGCCGGCCGGAATGGTGGGATACATGGAGTCGCCCGCGACGTGCATGCTGATCATGTTTTCAGGGTGCGGACACCAGGAGAGCGGCGCAAGCAGCACATCTTCGACCTTGGCCTGGGAGAGACGAACGTTTTCATGCGGAGGAACGCGGTCGCCGAAGGCTGTCACATTCATCAGTGGAATCGCCACCGCATGGCCGCGGCCGGCAAGGTGTGGCGAGACTTTTCGGTTGGTGATCAGCTTGAAGTCTTCGAGCGTTGCCTTGATCGAAGAGAGAGTCTGACGAAGGCTGGGATCGGGCAATTCGGCGGTGTCGATGCCGGCTCGTTCCCAAAAGTAGGCCCCGTCAGGTCTGCCCGCCAGATTGCCCAGGGCGACATAGGTTTCGGCGGTCGGTTCGTTCTTTCCCGCGAGCCAACGTGAAACCGTTGCAGGGGAAACACCCAGTCGCTCCGCCAGGCCAGCTTGGGTCAGTCGAAGCTCTTTCAATAGTCGCCGAATGCGGTCGGACCATTCCCGGGTTGTGAGCGTAAGTTCAACCATCTGCTGGGTGTAGGAACGCTCGGCAACTAATTTCACCACTGCAATTGCTTCAATGAAATCAAGCGATTTATCGCCATTCGAGGTATACTGGCAGGCTTTCTGGCGCATCGTAAGTCAACATGGGGAACAGGGTTACACGACTGAGCGCTGGGCAAGACGGCGAAACCTCGCCCCACAATCTTGACTCATTTGGTTCAATTCCGCCAAACAGGGATTCGGGATTCGACGCATATGACCGGAAAAACGCGCCGGGAATGACGAGCCGAAAGAACAGGCGGAGGATTCTGATCGTCGATGACGAAACGGCGATTGCCGATACACTGGCGCTCATTTTTCAACTGCAGCATTACGAAATGCGCGTCGCATACTCGGCCGAGCAGGCCATCGAGGTCATTGCAGAGTGGCGTCCCGATTTGGCAATTCTTGATGTGATGTTGCCGGAGATGAATGGAATCGATCTCGCCATCGTGATCAAGGCCAACTACCCCGGCTGCCATGTGCTTCTTTTCTCGGGGCATGCTAATACGGCGATGCTGCTGGAAGAGGCCGGCAGAAAGGGGTACAACTTCGAAGTGCTGGCCAAACCTGTGCACCCCAGTCTGATGCTGGAGCGCGCTTCTTGTCTTCTCACCGCACCGGATGAACCGGTTTATGACTGATAGTCGCTGGCTGAATCGGCGTCGCCTGGAACGATGGGACGTCGACCCGAGAAGAGCTGGACGCGCGTGGAGTTGTGTGTTTTCTCGATTCGGACAGAGAGCCCGGCTCAGCGTTGGGCATCTCGAATCGCGCTGGCGGAGAGACGCTGGCTGATTTTGCCCATCTCGGCCCACGGATCGTTACTAAGACGTTTCTTCCATGAATCGAAATCTGCTACATGAAACACAGGCCTGGTCTTTGCGTCCAGATCTTTCCAATCGAGAGGCAATGCGACGGGTGCGCCAGAGCGGGCGCGGGGCGAATAAGGGGCGACGGCAGTCGATCCACGATCGTTGCGGAGGTAGTCGAGGTAGATGCGGTTCTTTCTGAGGGCCTTCGTCATCTTGGTGACGTAGAGACCTGGGTTCTTCCTTTCGATTCCCAGTACAACATTGTGCGCGAATTCCTTTACGACCGGCCATTCATTTTCGGCGCGGATGGGGACAACGACGTGAAGGCCTTTGCCCCCGGTAGTTTTGACGAACGACTTGAGGCCGAAATCTTCGAGGCGGGATCGGAGTTCCGTCGCGGTAGCGGCCAGCGTCTTCCAGTCGATTGCTTCGTCGGGGTCGAGGTCAAAGATGATGCGGTCGGGTTTTTCAAGGGATTCGTTCTTCGAACCCCACGGATGGGTCTCGAGCACGCCCATTTGAGCCAGGCCGACGAGCCCCTCCGGCGTGTTGAGGGTCAGGTATTGTTCCGTTGGTCCGCCCTTTTTATCGGGAACGGGAACGCTCCGGATGCCGGGCGGAAGACCCATTCCGATGTGTTTCTGGAAGAAGCACGCTTTGCCGATTCCTTCGGGGCAGCGAACGATGCTGAGCGGGCGGTCGGCGACATGCGGCAACATGCGATCGGCGATGGCGAGATAGTAGTTGGCGAGCGTCAGCTTCGTCATTCTCGATTCCGGGTCGAGGATCTTGTCTGGATGCGTGATGGGGAGGTTGTTTTTCGTCGCGCTCATGGGTTTGCTCACACCTTTTCCGGCGGTGCGACCCGGTTTTGATTCCGGCTGAGACTTTGCCGACTGTGTTTTGGCTGAAGCAGATGATTCGAGCGGCTCAGCGGTTTCGCGGACGACTTCCTTTGCGGGCTTGTCTTCGCGGAGTCCTTTAAACGCGGCCTGGCGAATGAGATTGTCACGGGTCCAGTTCGAAAACGAGACCTGTGCCACCAGTTCAGGTTTGACCCAGTGCACCCCGCGCGATACCCCACTGGGCATGTCGGTGAAGGGAGTTTTGGGTTGGACAAGCTTGTTGAGTTGCGCGCGAAGGTTCTGTTGCGTCTTTTGCGTGAATCCGGTGCCGGATCGGCCTGCGTAGTGCAGCTTGCTCTTGTCGTAGTAGCCAATGAGCAAGGCGCCGATTCCCGTCCTACCGTTGGATGGTTCGGTAAAGCCGCCAACGACGAATTCCTGCTCATGGAAACACTTTGATTTGATCCAGGAACTATCGCGAGTGGAGACATACTGCGCTGAAGCAAGCTTGGAGACGATGCCTTCGGCTCCGAGTGCGCAAGCTTTGGTGAAGATATCTTTGCCGTTTCCATTGAAGTGCTCGCTATAGCGAATGGGCGACTCGTCGTCGAGTGGGGCGAGGAGTTTCTCGAGGAGTTCTTTGCGGTCGGAAAGAGGAAGGCCGCGGAGGTTGTGCCCGTCGAGGTGCAGCAGATCGAAGGCGAAGTAGTTGAGGTGGACCCTGGCGCCCTCCTGGAATGCAGCCTGCAAATCGGCAAAGCTGGTGGCGCCTTTCTCGTCGAGCACGACAGTCTCTCCATCGAGGACAGCGCTATCGCATGGAAGCTGTTCGGCTGCGCGCGCAAGGTCGGGCATGCGCTGGGTCCAGTCGAGGCCCTTGCGCGTGAAAAGCGAGACGCGTTTCTTGTGTGAGCCGTCGCCTGGGTGGATCTGGATCTGAATCCGGTAGCCGTCGAGCTTGAGTTCGTGCAGCCATCCTTCGCTGCCCGGAGGACCGGTGGATGCCCTGGCCAACTGCGGAGAGATAAATGCGGGGAACTTTTCCTTCGGGACGGATTTGAGCGCAGTTGCGAAAGAAGGCCTGGACTTCGTCTTCTTTTGATGAGCGGCGAGCTTCGTCGCCTCGGGTTGCTGGTCCGGCGCGCGATTGCTGTGCCACACGCGGTCGTTGTCCTTGCCGATCTCCTCGATGGTGCGTTTGGTGATGGCGCTGTCGGGGAAACGCTCCGTGATGTTGGGTTGGTCTTCCGTTCGCGCGTAGTCGTCGCGATCCTTGATAAGGAGCCAGTTGGGTTTGCCGGGTCGTTCGTCGCGATTCTTCATGCGAACAAGCGCCCAGCGGCCCTTCATCTTTTGGCCATGCAAATTGATTTTGAGATGACCTTCGGCGAGAGCACGATCAACGTCATGATAGTCTTCGACCGGTTCCCATTCGCCAAAGTCCCACAGCATCACGGATCCACCCCCGTACTGGCCCTTGGGAATGGTTCCCTCGAAATTGCCGTATTCGATCGGGTGATCTTCGACCTGAACGGCGAGACGTTTGTCAGCGGGAAGGTCGCTGGGTCCCTTGGCGACGGCCCAGCTTTTGAGCACACCGTTCCATGCGAGTCGGAAGTCGTAGTGGAGGCGAGTTGCTGCGTGCTTTTGAACGACGAACGGAAGAGGACCACGTTTTTCCGTGGCGGCCTGAATGGCTGTTTTGTTGCCGCGCGGCTCGGCGGTGACATTGAAGTCCCGCATCTCCCGATAACGTGCCAGCTGGTCTTCCAGTGTCTTTGCCGGATCGTTTCTTGGAGTCGCGGGTCTTGCCATATCTAAGCGGCCTTATGCGAGCGTTTGCGGGATTTCACCAGTGTAGGCCCTTTCTTTGAGGATCACCGCGAAAAGTGCATTGGATTCTCGCACGCCTCTCGTCGTTCGATGAGTCGGGTAAAGGGCCAAGTTGTCCGCAGAGCGGCTTCAATACGATCGCGGCAAAAGCTGGGCAGCGCGCCTTACCGCCTGCGCATCACACGACGCATGATTCGCAAACTCAAATCCGGTGAGTTTCGTTTGTACTCCCGCAAGAAGGATGCCTCCACCGGCAAGCGCCGCAACCTTGGAACATTTGCAACGCTCGAGAAGGCCAAGCAGCACGAGCGCGAGGTCCAGTACTTCAAGAGACATTAAGATCCGAGCGACGAAAGCGGGGAGAAATCAGCAACCGGCGCATTCAGTGCGGCATCCTACCCGAATTATGGCGGACCAAGGGGCGATTCCTCTTCGAGACTTCGGCAAGAGTGGTGTGAAGATTTCTGCGCTCGGCATGGGTGGACATCATCTTGGAGAGGCCCGGAATGAAGAGGTAGCCATAGAGATTATCCATCGTGCTGTCGAAGGCGGCATTACCTTCTTTGATTGTTGCTGGGAGTACAACCGTGGCAAGTCGGAGGACTGGCTGGGCAAGGGGCTGAAGGGCCTGCGCGATGGGATCTTTCTGATGACGAAGGTATGCACGCACGGGCGGGATGCGGCGCTGGCGATGCAGATGCTGGAGCAGAGCCTACGGCGCTTGCAGACAGATCATCTGGATCTTTGGCAAGTCCATGGCGTGGGCTTTGCGAATGATCTGGAACTGTTCATCCGGCAGAACGGTGCGGTCGAGGCGGTTCGTGGGATTCACTGGCCACAAGGATCCGGATGTGCATCTGGCGATGCTGAATACGGGCTTTCCCTTCGATTCGGTACAGATGCCGCTGAATCCGTTTGACGCAAACTTTTACAGTTTTGAGCAGAAGGTTCTGCCAGTGCTGAATCAGAAAGGGATTGCGCCGCTGGGAATGAAGCCGATTGGCGGACATGGTGAGCCGGTGCAGAAGGGTGTGTGTTCTCTGCGCAGGAACTGCTGCGCTATGCCATGTCGCTGCCGGTGGCGACGACGATTTCGGGCGTTTCGGAGATTGGGATCCTCGAACAAAACCTGAAAATTGCGCAGGGATTCTCTCCATTGAGCGAGAGCGAGATGCAAGCTCTGCGCATGCGCGCCAAGCCCTATGCCGGCGATGGGCGCTTCGAGTTGTATAAGACTTCGTTGAAGTTCGATAACCCCGAGGCGCGGATGGCACACGATTTTCCACTGGACATGCAACAGATCGAGGTCAAGCAGATAGTGGCTGAGACCGAAAACTCCGGGCAACCTTATCCGAAGGTTTAAGGCTTGAGACCTGTCCGTTCAGGTTTAGAACATGATTCAAAAAGAGTGGAATGGCGGATCTCGAGTTCTGGTAAGAAGTCAATTAAACGAGAAAATGAGCCGGCGGGGTTGAGTTCAGTTCGAAGGGGCGCGTTTCAATTGGCCGTACCGAGCCTAAGGATTCATCCAGTCGCTGGTGTCCGCAGGGGGCGGCAATGGCAGGAGCAGCAACCGTAGCTTCGTATTCGCCCACGGTGGCGCCAGCACTCGCACAATCACAACATGCACGAGAGGCTGCTGCCGAGAACCTTTCGGTGGAGAAGACCCCCAACCCGGTGGTCACGAACTTCAAAGGTCGCTATGGCAAGGCGGATGTGCCGGAGTTTCAGGCGCCGAAGCGGCCGATGGGAAAGACCGGCCTGCAGGTGTCGATCCTGGGCGTGGGCGGATATCATCTGGGAACGATTGCGGACCAGAGTGAGGCTTCCGACCTGGTGGCGAAGGCGCTGGACCATGGCATCAATTTCTTCGATAACGCCTGGGAGTACCACAAAGGTCTGAGTGAAGAGCTTTTGGGAGCGGCACTGACGGGTAAGCGCGATCTGGCGATCGTGATGACGAAGGTGTGCACACACGGGCGCAAGAGGGACGTCGCGATGCGCATGCTTGAGGAGTCGCTGACACGGTTGCAGACCGACCACCTGGATGTGTGGCAGGTGCACGAGGTCATCTACTACAACGACCCGGAGAAGGCGTACGCACCCGACGGTGTGCTGGAAGCACTGGCGGCCGCGAAGCAGCAGGGCAAGGTGCGGTTCGTGGGGTTCACGGGGCACAAGAATCCGTCGATTCACCTGGACATGCTAAACCGAGGATTTGCGTTCGACACGATCCAGTTTCCCATCAACCCGTTTGACCCAGGCTTTCGATCCTTTGAAAAAGAGGTGCTGCCGGTCGCGGTACAGAAGGAGATGGCGGTGTTCTCGATGAAGAGCATGGGCGGGTCAGGCGAATCGATTGTGCATGGAGCGCTGACGCCGACCGAGGCCCTGTCGTATGCGATGAGCGTGTCGGGGGTGTCCACAACAATTTCGGGTATGGATTCGATGGCGGTACTGGATCAGAATCTGCGGATTCTGGGCGGATTTCAGACCTTGAATGAGAAGCAGGTGGCAGATTTACGCGCGCATTGCCGGCAGTTTAACGACGGAAGGTATGAGCTTTTCAAGAGCACGATGAAATACGACGGCGATATTGGGCGTGAACAGCATGAGTTTCCAACGACGAAAGAGCTGCCGGCGTGAGAATCGTCGCGGCAGGGAAACTATGTTGCGGGCGCCTCTCCGATGGTCCCCGGTGAAAGCGGAGTGCAGGCACAATGCTTTACCATGCGCTTGTACGTGACGAGCACATCTCCATCTATCGAAACGACTATCTTGAACGGCACGGTTCTCGTGCTGATCCAGTTTGACGTGTGTGAGGAACTGCGCCTGGACCGCCTTCAGACGGTAAAGGAGCGCACGGTCCAGCAACAGCCAAGAATGAAGCAAGGTGCGCCTGCCTACGTTCGATACGAAAGGCCGCCAGTGGTAGAACCTCTGGAGGCTCTGCAACTCGACAGTGGAGAGCGGCTCGAGGGCGAGATCAAGTACTACGATTACGGCGTTGTGAGTGTGGTGTTTCACCTGCCGTTTTCAGGTGGATGGGACAACCTGATGCACCTTGCGAGCCGCTGGGTCTGGGATATCGATTTCGCATCGCGCGCCGAGCCGCTTGTGAGAGCCAGGCTGAATCAATGCGCGGACGCGATGATCCGGCCGTATGCCCGCTGGTTGAGCGAGGATTACTTCATCTTTCATGTGAGCGAGGCGCCCGGCAGTCCGTCAGCCGCCGACCTGATCCGCGATCACGGATTCGAGATTGCGCAGGTGGTGCGCGGAGATCGGCTGCGGCTTTCGCCGGGAGAGTGCAACGAGGTTTTACACTCGCAGATTTCTTACTATGCGAATGATGTGACGGTGATCGGCTGGAATGCGGCTTTTCTGTACGACAGCAAGATTGGTGCAGAAACCGCCATTCAGCTGCTCGAGTATGCGAATTCGCAGTTGCTGGAATTTCGCCACTATGACGAGTTGCTCACCGAGATTCTTGATCGCGCCTATGCCTTGCTGGAGCAGAAGACCGGTTTCTTTGCCCGATGGCGAATGGCGAAATCGGCCCGGAATCTGCATACAACGCTGCTGGACGTCGCGGAGCTGACGGAGCACGCTGATAATGCGATCAAATTTCTCAGCGATATGTTTGCGGCTCGGTTGTACAGGCTCGCGGCGGCCAAGGTTGGCGTGCCGGATTACAAGGAACTGGTATCGCGCAAAGTGAAAACTGCCGAAGACCTGTACAACTATATGGTGGATCAGTTCAACCAGAGCCGGGCGTTTTTTCTGGAAATCACAGTGGTGCTGATTTTGCTGATCGAACTGTATTACCTGTTTCGCGGCAAACCCATGTAGGGAACAAACAAGAGCTACCATTTTTGCTGAACGATTTCTCACTATGAGCTTGTTGATTTTTACCGCGCTCCTTTTTATTGGTTCACTTCTTGCGGGCCTGCTGGGAGCACTCACTGGGCTTGGCGGCGGCGTGGTGCTGGTGCCGTTGCTCACCCTGGGCTTTCATGTGGACATTCGCTATGCGATTGGGGTCTCGCTGATCTCGGTAATTGCAACGTCGTCGGGGGCGGCGGCGGCATATGTGCGCGAGGGATTCTCGAGCGTTAGGATCGGCATGTTTCTCGAAGTTGCGACGACCATCGGCGCAATTCTCGGAGCGTATCTCGCGACGGTGGTGCATACCCAGGCGCTGGCAATCATCTTCGGTGTGGTGCTGCTCTATTCTGCATACCTCTCGTGGCAACAGACGCGGAATCCGGTGCCCGAGGTAAAACATGGAAGCCCTTGGTCCGGTAGGCTGCGGCTGTCGGGCGATTACCCCGGGCCAGACGGAACACGATGCAAATACGAAGTGGAGAACATTCCGGGCGGGTTCAGCATGATGTTTGTGGCCGGAACGCTTTCGGGGTTGCTGGGGATCGGCTCCGGCGCAGTGAAGGTGCTGGCGATGGACCGCATCATGAAGGTTCCTTTCAAAGTTTCGACCACGACGAGCAACTTTATGATCGGTGTAACGGCGGCGGCTAGTGCGGGCATTTATCTTCATCGGGGATTGATCACGCCGGGCTTGGCGTTTCCCGTGATGCTTGGGGTTCTGAGTGGTTCGCTCATCGGCGCGCGGTACCTGGTGCGCGCGCAGGTAGCGGTGTTGCGCGTCGTGTTTACCATCGTCATCCTGGCTCTCGGAGTGGAGATGATCGTTAACGGGGTGACGAAATGGTTCTGAGAGAAAAGCCGGCGGAACCGCGGAATGAAGACCACTTCGACGATCGCAGGATGGAGACAATCATGGGCCGTCTGCTCCAGGTTGGAGTGCTGCTGGCCTCATTTGTGATGCTCGTGGGCGGCTTGCTGTACGTCAGGGCTCATCATGAAGGAGTCACCGATTACCGCGTATTCAAGAGCGAACCGCAGGCACTGCGGCACGTCGGCGGGGTGATGGGTGGAGTGGCAACCGGGGATCCTGCGGCTATCATTCAGTTCGCCGTGCTGCTGCTGATTGCGACGCCGGTGGCGCGGGTGGTCTTCGCGCTGATTGCCTTCGGGATCGAGCGAGACAAGCTGTACATCGGCGTCAGCTCGCTGGTTTTGGCAGTCCTTCTGTACGGATTCTTTCGTTCCCAATAAGCCAGATGAACTACCCCCGGACTCGTTTGCCGACGTGCTTGGATTGATTCTGGGACGTACCCTGCGACCTGAAACTTCAATTCACACCGCGACCTCAGGCGCTTCCTGCATCAAAGGAAAGGAGCACTGGTGCATTGCAGACGCGACGGGAGATGGCCATGTGGCGTTTTCGGGGAAAAGTTGCGATTGTAACGGGTGCCGGATCGGGCATTGGGCAAGGCATCGCCAAGCGCCTGGGCTGCGAAGGCGCCAAGGTGATTGTGGACTACATTGGCGATCCTGATGGAGCGAGAGAAACCCAGGCGGCAATTGAGAAGGCCGGCGGGGAGGGGCAGATTATTCAGGCCGATGTCACGCGCATGGATGACGTGAATTGCCTCGTCGACACGGCTTGGAGCCTGTTCGGTCGGCGGACATCCTGGTGAACAATGCAGGCATGGAGAAGAAGTCAGACTTCTGGGATACACCGGAAACCGATTACGACGAGGTGATGGCGGTGAATCTGCGCGGGCCGTTCTTTCTGACGCAGGTGTTCGTGCGCCGGCTGCGTGATACGAAAAAACCGGGAAGGATTATCAACATCAGCTCGGTTCACGAGGACATCACTTTCCAGGATTCGCGTCTTATTGCACCAGCAAAGGCGGATTGCGGATGCTGATGCGCGACTTGGCGGTGGAACTGGGACCGCTCGGGATCACTGTGAACAATGTCGCGCCGGGAGCCATTGCCACGCCGATCAATAAGTCCCTTCTCGAGGACAAGCCAAAGCTGAACGCGCTGCTCGCGAATATTCCGCTGGGACGGCTTGGTACTCCTGAGGATGTGGCAGGGCTGGTGGCATTCCTCGCATCTGACGATGCCGCTTATGTGACGGGCTCAACGTTTGTTGTCGATGGCGGGCTCATGCGCAATTACAAGGAGCAATAGTCCACCGATATGGCCGCCAGGATTGAAGAATACGCGTTAATAGGCGACTGCCAGACGGCCGCTCTGGTGGACAAGAGCGGTTCGATTGACTGGTTGTGCTGGCCGACTTTTTCATCTGAGGCATGCTTCGCCCGGATCCTGGGTACGGATGAAAACGGGTACTGGAAGATTGAGCCGTGCGACGGCGAATGGAAGACGACAAGGAAATATCGTGAGCACACGCTGATTGTGGAGACGGTCTTCGATTGCAGTGAAGGGGCAGTACGGCTCACTGATTTCATGCCGGTGCGCGGCAGGAACTCCGATGTCATTCGGATTGTGGAGGGCATTCGCGGCACGGTGCGGATGCGCATGGAACTGTGCCTTCGCTTCGATTACGGACGAACGGTGCCGTGGGTGCGGCGGGTTCAGAACGGCGTTCGTGCAATTGCCGGGCCGAACCTGGCGATTCTGCGAGCGACGGTGCCGACACACGGCGAGAACCTGAAGACGCTTGCGGAGTTTCCGGTGATGGAAGGCAACCGGGTGTGTTTCACGTTGACCTACGGGTTCTCCCACCAGGAAGATCCCGAACCGATCGAAGTTGAGCAGGCATTCAAAGACACCGAGAAGTTCTGGCAAGAGTGGAGCGGACAGCTCCAATATGCGGGAAAGTATCGAGAGGTTATCGAGAGATCGCTGATCACGCTGAAGGCGTTGACATACCTGCCAACCGGCGGCGTGGTGTCAGCCGTTACGACGTCGCTTCCTGAGTCCATTGGCGGCGTGCGGAACTGGGATTATCGATACTGCTGGTTGCGCGACACCACGTTTACCCTGCTGGCACTTGCGAATGCGGGATACCACGACGAAGCGGTGGCATGGCAGGACTGGCTCGTGCGGGCGCTGGCAGGAAGTCCCGAGCAGGTGCAGATTCTGTATGGGCTCCACGGCGAGCGTGAACTGCTGGAGTGGGAAGTGGGCTGGTTGCCGGGGTACGAAAACTCAAAGCCGGTCCGGATCGGGAATGCAGCAGCCGTGCAGATGCAACTCGATATCTATGGGGAGATGCTCGATTCCTTCTTCCATGCCCAGCACAAGATGGGATGCCACACCGAAAACGATTTCCGGGTGCTCGCACTTCTGATCAGGCACTTGGAAACGATTTGGCAACAGCCGGACGAAGGTATCTGGGAGACGCGGGGAGGACCGCAGCAATTCACCTATTCGAAGATGATGGCCTGGGTGGCGTTCGACCGCGCTGTTCTGATTGCCGAGCAGATGCGGTACGAGGGAGAAATCGAAAAGTGGAAGGAGATTCGGGATGCGATTCATCAACAGATTTGCGAGAACGGTTTCAACGCGCACAAGAACTGCTTTGTGCAAGCGTATGGGTCGGACGAACCGGATGCTTCGCTGCTCCTGATGCCGCTGGTGGGATTCTTGCCGGGATCAGATCCGCGTGTTCAGGGCACCGTTGAAGCGATTCGGCGCGAACTGATGCCCAATGGGCTGGTGCTTCGCTACAACACGTCGAAGGTGAACGATGGACTCCCGCCGGGCGAAGGTGTTTTTCTGGCCTGCAGTTTCTGGATGGTTAGCAGTTTGAAGGCAGTTGGTCGTGAGGAAGAGGCGAGGAAACTGTTCGAGCATCTGCTGACCTTAACCAATGACCTTGGATTGCTTTCGGAGGAGTACGACACGAGGGAGAAGCGCCTGGTGGGGAATTTTCCGCAAGCGTTTTCGCATATTGCTCTGGTGAACGCGGCGTTCGATCTGGAGGAAAGCAAGGGAGTGCGCAAACGCGCTCGCCGGCAGGGACAGCATTGAAGCTCGTGTGGGCCTCCGTTTCGGCCAGGTGGCTGGCTTTCGCAGCGTCCGTTCTGGATGCGGCGCCAAGTCCCGCAGGAGCGAAGGGAACGCAAAGTCACGCGATTCGCTGGTTGATGCATCTGGGGGCCGTGGGAATATTCGCCCTGGCGGTGGTTGACTCGTCGGTGATTCCGATACCTCTACCGGGCAGCACGGACCTGGTGCTGCTTCTGCTGACTGCTTTCCGGTCGCAATCGATTGGCTCGCCGATTCTGTTTGCTTCCTGCGCATTTGTGGGGTCGGTGATCGGCGGTTACATCACGTGGGCCGCGGGAAAGAAGGGTGGGGAGGCCGCGCTCGAACGACTTGGTAAGGGGCGCTTTGTGCGTCGCATACAGGGCTGGGTGAAACGGAACGGATTGCTCTCGGTAGTGCTGGCCTCTCTGCTGCCGCCGCCGGTGCCGTTAATGCCGTTTCTGCTGGCTGCCGGTGCGCTGGGACTTTCGCGTGGACGTTTTTTGATTTCATATGGTTCGGCACGTGCGGTGCGCTATGGCCTGGTGGCATGGGTGGGCTACAAGTATGGGCGAGCGGTCATCAATTTCTGGGAGAGGGATCTGAAGGGATGGAGCACGCCCATTCTGATTGGCTATATTTCGCTACTGGTGCTGGGCGCGCTATACGGCGTGTGGAAGTATCGGCGAGCAAACCGCAAGGGAAAGTAGCGGCTGCGCGAAGAAAATGGAATGCCTGGGCGACCGGCATTCCATTTGATTTGTAGCCGGCGGGCTATGCTCGCGCGTGCCTCAGCATCGGCGCGGTGGGCTGCTTGGTTGCAAGGTAGTTGTCGACAGCGGCGGCGGCTTTGCGGCCTTCTGAGATGGCCCAGACAACGAGCGACTGGCCACGGCGCATATCTCCCGCGGCGAAGATGCCCTCAACGGAACTCATGTAATCCGCGTTGGTTGCGATGTTGCCGCGCTGGTCGAGAGCGACGCCAAGCTGCTCGATCATTCCGCCTTTCACAGGACCGAGGAAACCCATGGCGAGAAGTACGAGATCGACATCGAGCGTGAACTCGGAGTCGGCAATCGGCTCGAACTTTGGCGGCGCACCGACGCGCACAGCATGAACCTGCTTCACATTTGAGTCTTCGTCGCCCGTGAAGCGGACACTGTTGATTGCCCAGTCGCGAATTCCGCCTTCTTCGTGCGCGCTTTCCGTCCGCAGTTGCAGCGGCCAAAGCGGCCACGGCGTTGAGGCTGCGCGGGTCTCCGGAGGCTTGGGCATGATCTCAATCTGGTGCACGCTCTTTGCGCCTTGGCGATGGCTGGTGCCGAGGCAGTCGGCGCCGGTATCGCCGCCGCCGATGATGAGCACGCGCTTGCCTTCGGCGCTAATGGCGATTTTAGGATCGACCGTATCGCCTTCGCAGCGGCGGTTTTGTTGCGGCAGGAACTCCATGGCGTAGTGAATGCCTTTGAGTTCGCGGCCGGGAATCTTAAGGTCGCGCGGGTGCTCCGCCCCACCAGCAAGAAGGATCGCATCGTAGTGGCCGGTAAGCGCTTCAACAGGAACATTGCCGCCCACATGCGCGTTGGTCAGGAAGGTGACGCCCTCGGCGCGCATCTGCTGCAGGCGGCGATCGAGAATGTGTTTCTCAAGCTTGAAGTTGGGAATGCCGTAGCGGAGCAGGCCGCCGATGCGGTCATTCTTTTCGTAGACCGTGACCGAATGACCGGCGCGGCGGAGTTGTTGCGCAGCAGCGAGGCCGGCCGGGCCACTTCCGACGACGGCGACGCGCTTGCCTGTATTGTGCTCGGGCGGTTCAGGCTGGATCCAGCCTTCATCCCACGCGCGCTCGACGATGCTGCGCTCGATGAGCTTGATGGAGACGGCAGGCGCATTGATGCCGAGCACGCAGGAGGCTTCGCAAGGAGCGGGGCAGATGCGGCCAGTGAACTCCGGGAAGTTATTGGTGGCGTGCAGGCGGCGAATCGCACTCTGCCAGCGGCCATTGTAGGCGAGGTCGTTCCAGTCGGGAATGAGGTTGTTGACCGGGCAGCCGGTGTGGCAGAAGGGAACGCCGCAGTCCATGCAGCGGGCGCTTTGCTCTCGCTGCTTTTCTTCAGGAAACGGCTGGTAAATTTCAAACCAGTCCTGCACGCGCTCTTGAACGCTTCGGCGCGTCGCCTGCTCTCGTTCGATTTCCAGAAACCCGGTGACCTTACCCATGCTGCACCTCGGCTGCTGCTGCCTCAACCTGAGGCGCTGCGGTAGTTGGCGGACAGTAAATAGTGTCGACGCGCTCGACACCAAGCACACGCTTGTACTCGTGCGGGAATATCTTGATGAACTTCGGCTGCGCATCAGCCCAGTGCTCAAGGATCCATGCGGCACGCGGACTGCCGGTGTAGTCGCGATGGCGCTCCAGAAGAGCGCGTACTTCGGCCACGTCTTCGTCGGTAACGAGCGGCTCAAGATCGACACTTGCCCTGTTGCAGCGCCGCGTCGAGAAATCGCCCTGATCGTCAAAGACGAAGGCGCGGCCGCCGCTCATGCCGGCGGCGAAGTTGCGTCCGGCGGTACCGAGCACGACGACGGTGCCGTTGGTCATGTATTCGCACCCGTGATCACCAACGCCTTCAACTACAGCGATCGCTCCGGAGTTGCGAACAGCGAAACGCTCACCGGCGATGCCGTTGAGAAAAACTTCGCCGCTTGTCGCGCCGTAGAGGACTACGTTGCCGACAAGGATGCTCTCTTCGGGAAGGAAGAATGACGTCTTAGGCGGGTAGGCGATGATACGTCCGCCGGAAAGGCCTTTGCCGAGGTAATCGTTGCTGTCACCTTCGAGTTCAAGAGTGACGCCGGAGGGAACGAATGCGCCGAAGCTCTGGCCCGCGGAGCCTTCGAATTTGAAGTGGATCGTGTTGTCGGGCAATCCAGTGGAGCCGTAGCGGCGGGCAATCTCGCCGCCCAACATGCCGCCGACGGTGCGGTGCACGTTGCGGATGGCGAAGCTGCCAGTTACGGGAGTCTTCGATTCGAGGGCCGGAGCGGCTTTCGTGATCAGGGCATGATCGAGCGCCTGATCGAGGCCGTGATCCTGTGGCTGCATCTTGCGGCGCGCGACGCGCGAGGGCACGGTGGGCGCATAGAGAATCGAGGAGAGGTCGATGCCCTTTGCCTTCCAGTGAGTGTCAGCGACGGCTGCGTCAATCTTATCTACGCGGCCAACCATTTCGTCGACGGTGCGGAATCCGAGCTTGCCCATGTGCTCGCGGACCTGCTCGGCAATAAAGAAGAAGAAGTTGACGACATGCTCAGGCTGGCCGGTAAAGCGAGCGCGCAGCACGGGGTCTTGCGTAGCGATGCCGACCGAGCAGGTGTTGAGGTGGCATTTGCGCATCATGATGCAGCCCATGGCGATGAGCGGGGTAGTGGCGAAGCCAAATTCTTCGGCGCCGAGCAGCGCGGCGATCACGACGTCGCGGCCGGTCTGCAGCTTGCCGTCAGTCTGCACCTTGATGCGGCCGCGCAGGTCGTTAAGAAGCAGAACTTGCTGCGTTTCGGCGAGGCCGAGTTCCCAGGGCAGGCCCGCGTGCTTGATGGAACTTAGAGGAGATGCGCCGGTTCCACCGTTGTCGCCAGAGATGAGCACGACGTCGGCGTGTGCCTTGGCGACGCCGGCGGCGACGGTGCCGACACCGACCTCAGAGACGAGCTTGACCGCGATGCGCGCCTTGGGGTTGACGTTTTTGAGATCGTAGATCAGCTGCGAAAGATCTTCGATGGAGTAGATGTCGTGATGCGGCGGCGGCGAAATGAGTCCGACACCGGGTATGGAATGCCGCGTTCTGGCGATGACGTCGTCGACCTTGTGGCCAGGCAGCTGGCCGCCTTCGCCGGGCTTTGCGCCTTGCGCCATTTTGATCTGCAATTCGTCCGCGTTCACGAGGTAGTTGGTAGTGACGCCAAAGCGGCCGCTGGCAACCTGCTTGACGGCGCTGCGGCGGGAGTCGCCGTTGGCGTCGGGTGTGAACCGTGCCTCGTCTTCGCCGCCTTCGCCGGTGTTCGACATGCCGCCGAGGCGATTCATGGCGATAGCGAGGGTCTCGTGGGCTTCCGCGCTGATGGAGCCGAAGCTCATGGCGCCGGTGGTGAAGCGTTTGACGATCTCTTTGGCCGGCTCGACTTCTTCGAGGGGAATGGGATTTTCGGAATACTTGAGCTTGAGCAGGCCGCGCAGCGTGCAGAGCGTACGGTTCTGCTGGTCGAGCAGTTCGGTATATTCCTGGAACGTGGTCGCGCTGTTGGCGCGAACGGCGTGCTGCAGCTTGCTGATGGTGGCCGGATTGAGCAGGTGATACTCGCCGCCTTCACGGTATTGATAGTGTCCGCCGACAACGAGCTCGGTTTCGGAATCGGTGAGGGGCTGGAAGGCATAGGAGTGCTTCATCTGCGCCTCGCGCGCGAGTACCTCGAGGCCGACGCCTTCGATGCGTGATGCAGTGCGGGGGAAGTAAGTCTGGATGAGGTGTTCATTGAGACCAACGGCCTCGAACACCTGCGCGCCTCGATAGCTTTGCAGCGTGCTGATGCCCATCTTGGAGAAGGTCTTCAGAAGGCCTTTATTGATGGCCTTGATGAAGTTCTTCTCGGCGTGGTTTGCGGAGACGCTGTGCGGCAGCAGTCCGCGACGTTTGAGATCGTGCAAGGTCTCGATGGCGAGGTAGGGATTGATGGCGCTGGCGCCGTATCCGATGAGCAGCGCGAAGTGCATAACCTCGCGTGGCTCGCCGCTTTCGATGATGAGCGCAACCTGGGTGCGGGTCTTTTCCTGGACAAGGCGGTTGTGGACGGCGGCCATCGCGAGCAGGCTGGGGATCGGCGCATAAGTCGGATCGACGCCGCGATCGGAGATGATGAGCAGCGTGTACCCGGAGGCTACCGCGTGTGAAGCACGCGCGCTCAGCTCATCGAGCGAGTGGCGCAAGCCGGCTTCGCCATTCTCGGCGCGGAAGAGCGCGGGCAGCGTGGTTGCGAGAAGATCGCCGGAAGAGACGCGGCGCAGCTTTTCCAGATCTCGATTGGAAAGGATCGGATGCGGCAGCTTCAGCGTGTGGCAGTTTTCCGGAGTCTCGTCAAGGATGTTGCGCTCGGTGCCGATGTAGCTGATGAGCGACATGACAAGTTCCTCGCGGATCGGATCGATCGGCGGATTGGTGACCTGCGCAAAGAGCTGCTTGAAATAGTTAAAGAGTGGCTGTGGGCGGTCCGACAGGCAGGCCAGCGGTGTATCGGTTCCCATCGATCCGACCGGCTCTTCACCGCGTGCACCCATGGGGCCGAGCACGATACGGAGATCTTCTTCGCTGTAGCCGTAGGCGCGCTGGCGGCGCAGTAAAGTTTCAGGGTTTGACGCGATCACGCGCGATGGCTCGGGCAGGGAATCGAGCGAGACCTGCTGCTCTTTGAGCCAATCCCCGTAAGGCTGGCGGGCGGCGAGGCTTTTCTTGATCTCGGCGTCGGAGATGATGCGCTTCTGCACCGTGTCTACGAGGAACATGCGGCCCGGCTGCAGGCGGCCTTTCTTGCGTATATCCTCGGCGGGAACGTCAAGAACGCCGGCTTCGGAGGCGAGCACGACGAGATCGTCCTTGGTAACGATGTAGCGGCCCGGGCGAAGGCCGTTGCGATCAAGCGTGGCGCCGACGACGCGTCCGTCGGTGAAGGCGATGGCGGCAGGGCCGTCCCACGGTTCCATCAGCGAAGCGTGGTACTCGTAAAAGGCGCGCTTGTCCTCGTCCATATCGGGATTGCCGGCCCAGGCTTCAGGGATGAGCATCGCCATGACGTGCGGAAGGGAACGGCCGGACTGGAAGAGGAATTCGACCGCGTTGTCGAGCGAGGCGGAGTCGCTTCCTTCGGGCATGATGACGGGAAAGAGCCTGCCGATCTTCTCGCCATGCAGCGGGTTTTCGAGGATGGATTGGCGAGCATTCATCCAGCTGATGTTGCCGCGGATGGTATTGATTTCCCCATTGTGTGCGACGTAGCGATAGGGGTGGGCGAGCTTCCAACTTGGAAAGGTATTGGTGGAGAAGCGCTGGTGGACCAGGCACAGGGCGCTGGTGACGAGCGGGTTGGCCAGTTCGAAGTAAAACTTCTCGATCTGCGGCGCCAGCATCAGGCCCTTGTAGATGATGGTCCGGCCGGAAAAGGACGGCACGTAGAAGTCGTCCTTGCCTTCGATTTCTGAGGCAGCCATCTCGTTTTCGGTGCGACGGCGGACAAGATAAAGCAGGCGCTCGAAATTCTCTTCATCCAGGCCATCGGGGCGGCCGACGAAGAACTGCTCTATATACGGCTGTGAGGCCCGGGCTTCGCGGCCAATGGCATCGCCGTTTACGGGTGTGTCGCGCCACCCAAGAACTTTGAGGCCTTCTTCGGCCGCGATGCGTTCGAAGACGCCTTCACATTGCAGGCGGCTGTGCTTGTCCACGGGAAGAAAGACCATGGCTACGCCGTATGCGCCCGGCTCGGGCAGTTGAATGCCGAGTTCGCCGCACTCGCGCGCGAAGAAGACGTGAGGGATCTGAATAAGAATGCCGGCGCCATCGCCCGTCTCCGGATCACAGCCTGCCGCTCCGCGATGGGTGAGGTTGATCAGGACCTCGAGTCCCTTGCGGATGATGTCGTGGCTTTTTTCGCCCTTGATGCTTGCCACCAGGCCCATTCCGCACGCATCATGCTCATTGCGCGGGTGGTAGAGACCCTGGGGCCCAGGAAAGCGAAAACGTTGATCCGATATCTGCATGGCTACCTTCTTATGAATAAGATCGGTTTGCGATTTCAGTTGTCAGGACGGCAAAGACACATTGAGCGTGGCGTTTACCTATCGGAAAACGCCGGAGTCAATTCTGAGTGGACCTGTCGTGGCAGGTCCCCGCACACGGGGATAGTGCTGAACTCTTTACTATATCTGAATTCTGGTTTCGCTATTCCCGAATTGCGGAATCAACCGATTGAGAGCTTGTTTCCCACAGCTGCGAAGCACTGGGCCCGAATTGATCACAGTTTGCAAATAAGCAGTTCGCGCTCGTAGATCATCTCCGGCGGCAGGTGGTCGTGGAGTTCGATGAACAGTTCTTCGTGCGCGATCACTTCTTTGCGCCAAGCTGCGCGATCCACGGCCATTAGCGCGTCGAAGGCTTCCCGCGAAAAATCGAGGCCTGTCCAGTCGATGTCTTCGTAGCGTGGGACCCAGCCGATTGCGGTCTCGCGACCACGGCCGTGGCCCTGCACGCGTTCGACGATCCAGCGCAGAACGCGCATGTTTTCGCTGAAGCCGGGCCAGAGAAACTTTCCGTGCTCGTCTTTGCGGAACCAGTTGACGTTGAAGATACGTGGGGTGACATCGAGTCCGCGCTGCATCTTGATCCAGTGACGGAAGTAGTCGGCCATGTGATAGCCGCAAAAGGGCAGCATTGCCATGGGATCGCGACGCACTTTGCCCACGGCGCCGGCTGCCGCCGCGGTGGTTTCAGACCCCATGGTGGCGCCGATGTAGACGCCGCTCGACCAGTTGAATGCCTGGTAGACGAGCGGAAGCGTATGCGATCGGCGTCCGCCGAAGATGATGGCGCTGATGGGTACGCCATCGGGAGATTCCCAGTCCGGGTCCATCGTCGGACACTGCGATGCGGGCGCGGTGAAGCGTCCGTTGGGATGCGCAGCGGTGGTGCCGTTCTTCTTGCCGATGGCGGGAGTCCAATGCTGACCGCGCCAGTCGAGACATTCCGCCGGAGGTTTGTCGGTCATGCCTTCCCACCACACCCCGCCGTCGGGTGTGAGAGCAACGTTGGTGAAGATGGTGTTGCGCGAGAGGGTTGCGATGGCGGCGGGATTGGTCTTGGCGCTGGTGCCGGGTGCGACGCCGAAGAAGCCCGCTTCAGGGTTGATGGCGCGCAGTTTGCCGGTCACGTCAGGTCTGATCCACGCAATGTCGTCGCCGACGGTCCATACCTTCCAGCCATGCATGGCCTTCGGCGGAATGAGCATCGCGAAGTTCGTCTTTCCGCAGGCGGAGGGGAACGCGGCGGCGACGTAGGTCTTTTCGCCTTCAGGGTTCTCAACGCCAAGGATGAGCATGTGTTCAGCCATCCAGCCTTCGTCGCGAGCAATGTTGGAGGCGATGCGCAGGGCGAAGCACTTCTTGCTGAGCAGAGCGTTGCCGCCGTAGCCGGAACCGTAGGACCAGATTTCGCGCGTCTCAGGAAAGTGCACGATGTACTTGGTGTCGTTGCAGGGCCATGGGACGTCCTGCTGGCCGGGCTTCAGGGGAGCGCCCACGGTATGCATGCAGGGGACGACGCGTTTTTCGTCCTTATCAATCTCGGCGAAGACGGGCGCACCGATGCGGGCCATGGTGCGCATGTTGACGACGACATAAGGAGAGTCTGTGAGTTGAACGCCGATGCCGGACATAGGCGATCCGACGGGCCCCATGCTGAATGGAAGAACATACATGGTGCGTCCCTGCATGCAGCCTTTGAAGAGCTGCTTCAAGCGGCGGCGCATTACATAGGGGTCTTCCCAGTTATTGGTGGGGCCCGCGGCATCGCGCGAAAGGGAACAGATGAAGGTGCGGTCTTCGACGCGGGCGACATCGTTCGGAGCAGAGCGTGCGTAGAAGCATCCGGGCCATTTCTTCTGATCGAGGCGTGTAAAGGTGCCCGCAGCGATGAGGCGATCGCAGAGAAATTCGTACTCCGCCTGAGAGCCGTCGACCCAGTGGATGGAGTCTGGCCGGCAGAGTTCGGCCATCTTTTCGACCCATCGAATCAGGTGTTTGTTGGTCGTGGGCGGCGTCTGAACGGCGGCGGGCTCGTGGTTGAGAACGGATTGCTTCATTTTTCTATGGTTCTCCTGCGCTGCCTGTCCATTACAGGCTACAGAAACTGCCGTAGCAGTGAAAGTGGAAGATTTCCAACTTGCATTGGACGCAACAGTCTATCGCGGCGGACAGCCCGGAATTTGTGATCTAGAGCCTGTTATTAACTTTCCCAGGGGAGGCGCCGGGAGCCAATTTTTCTCAGTTCGAGGAGTGAGGAGCGACGCATACCGGGTGTCTGCTAGCGACGATCGACGACGAAATGAGGAAAATTGGCCCCGGCCCTTCGGGTTGCGGCGAAAATCCGGCCATACTTCATTCTCGCCCTCGACGGTGGGCCCGCCACAGCCTTCGGGCTCGGCTTCGTCTGGCCGGATTTTCGCTCGCAACGCCGCCCCGCGAAAGTTAATAACAGGCTCTAGAACTCATGATGCCGGTCGATGACTTCGACGATGGTGTTGGGCTCGGGATTTGCGGCTTCGGCCTGATTACGCACTTTTGCAACGGCCAGCCAATTGTCTTTGTGCGGCTGTTCGGCCATCCAGGGCGGAAGCGGCATGCATAAATGTTCGCTGAGAGCTTCAGCGTAGCCCTCATACAACGCGCGTAGATCGCGGAGCCTCTCGTAGGACTCGCTGTCTCGGCATACACTCACTCCGCTCTGGCAGAGCAATTGGTAAAGCTGCTCGTAGCGCTCGCGCGGCAATCGGTCGGGCATGTTCTGCCTGGGAGGGATGGAGAAGACCTGCGCCAGGTCGACCATGGCGTGACGAGCCATGGCAAAGGTCAACTGCGCCTGGCGGGCCTCGTGGCCTCTAACCCCGGCGATGAGCAGTGCCGAAGTGTCGAGCATCGCAGTGAGCGCGCTGATCCAGCTTTGATTAGTGTGTTGCGAGCGAAAATAGCAAAGCAGGGTGTACGAGATGTGGCTTTCGAGCAATTCGGCAGACCAGCGCTCCCACTCCGAGAGCAATGCGGCGAGGACGTCCTCCGAGCCCTTAAAGGAATGGCGGCGCAGGAGCTCAGCTGCAGTGGGTGGCGAGCCGGCGCGCGCGTCGAGGAGCGAGATACTGACCTCGCGGCGTGAAAATGCGGCGTACAGTACCGGGAAGTAGCCCATGACGATGGCGAGAAAGCCGAAGCCCGTGCCGGCTTCAAATATGGAGAGGACGCGCGCAATCTCCGAACGGGGAGTTACGTCGCCGAGACCGAGCGTAAAAAAGTTGGTGCCGCTGACGTAGAGGTCGGACAAGTATCCGATGGCCTGCGACGTGTCACTGAATGGACTGCCGAGGGAGTAGTAGATAAGAGAGAAGCCAAAGACCATGCCGCTGGCCCAGACCACGAGAAGAAAGATGAGCGATAGCGGCCCGTAGAAGCTGAGGGCAGTCTCCCGTTTACGAGGATGGCGGATCCTAACCGCAACGAATCGCCACGGTATCCAGGTGAGGATATAGAAAATCCGCGTGAGCCGGAGGCGGCCCGCTGCACGGCGCGGCAAGATGATTGTCTGGAAGGCATCCAGCAGGACAACCAATAAGCAGAGGATGCCCAGAAGCATGGTGACGACTTGCATTGACCCCCTTTGGCAGGGCACTCCGTGACGACTGGTTGTGCAATGCCCGATTACCGTATCCTAGCTGAGTAAGACCTATTCGAGCGCGATGGCTGAACTCGGAAAAGGACTTCTCGGTCTTGGACTCCTGCTCATTCTGATAGGAGCGGTGCTGCTGATTGCGGCCCGATTCGGGTTGCCGCTCGGTCTTTTGCCTGGCGACATCGCCTACCGAGGCAAGAACGTATCGTTCTTCTTCCCACTTGGGACATCGATCCTGATCAGCGTCGTTCTCTCCGTCATCTTCTATCTCATCTCTCGATTCCGGCGTTGAGCCGATACGGCCGCGTGAGGTCCCCCGGGCGAATCATCGCGGGGGTCGGACTTTCAAGGGATGGCCCGCTTCGAGACCGTCGCACGATTCCTATCAGTCGAGAATTAGATCAAAACCTGCAGGCATTCTTGAAACCCCAAAACTGCAAGCAGCTCTATCTTCTGCAAATAAACTCACGAAAGTAAACGCTATCTATAAAAATGATGGCGGCAAATAGCCTATCCAGGTCTCGACAGTCATACATGGTCAACCCCCTTACATAGATCAGTGATGACCATCACACACCGTCTCCCAGTCTGTTGAGGTAGCGTTGTTGACGGTCTACTGAAACGATTTAGCGCGGCGAATACGGACTCGGGAAACCTTGCGAAAGAGAACGATGTAGTTGGTGGGCTTTTTGCAGTGGTCCGATTACGCCCGTCATGGTGTGCGAGTAGCCGAACAGAGTAGGCATTCACTCAGAAGTTCGAGCTGAAGCCAAATTCAGGACAGGCCTTGTGGGCTGGGGTAAGTGCAAGAGGAACGAACCTCCAAAAAACACATCGGCATCGAGCCGAGCTTTCCGAATCAGGGGAAGTAAGTGTGCACGTTCCCAGGCTGCAATAACAAGCAGTATCACTTCGGAATAGGAGAGTCAGATGGAAGTTAGATTTAACTCAATCAGCTACCGGCTCCTTCTGTTGCCGTTGCTGTTTGTCTTGACTTGCGTGGGAGCATTTGCGCAGGCCAACTCAGACGTAACCGGCATCGTGACGGACCAATCGGGAGCAGTCGTGGCCGGGGCGAATATTACGCTTACGGATCCGGCGACCGGAATCACGAAGTCAACAATCAGCAGCGGAACCGGACTGTACGACATTTCCGGCTTGAACGCCGCGAACTACAACCTGAAAGTCACAATCAAGGGATTCCAGACATACGAGCAGACCGGAATTGTTGTTGATATTTCGCGCTCGTTTCGTGTCGACGTCAAACTGACGGTCGGTTCGGAGGCAACAACCATTACGGTAAGTGCGGATGCACTGACGGTGCAGTCCGATTCGAACGTGGTTAGCACCCTTATCAACGAACAGCAGATTACCGAATTGCCCACCAACGGCCGCAATGTAATCGGTTTGGCCGCATTGGGTCTCGGCGTCAGCGGCAACCTGCCCGACATGGAGAGCCCATTCTCTGTGACCGCCAACTACTCCATCAGCTTCAACGGCCTCAACCAGGCGCACAATGTCTGGATGATCGACGGTGCTGAGGCGTACGACCGCGGTTCCGGCGGCAAGATGTCCGTCATGCCTTCCCAGGATTCGCTTGGCGAATTCCAGGTGCTGGCCAGTAACTATCCTCCCGATTACGGCATCGCCTCGGGCGGCACGATCACCATGTCCATCAAGAGCGGCACAAGCAAGTTTCACGGTGGGGCTTGGGAGTTCGACCGTAACGACGCTCTGGATGCGCACAACTACTTCGACAACAACAATGGACAAAACGCCAAGAAGTCGGAGCTGCGCTATAACGTCTACGGCGCCAATATCGGCGGCCCGGTGTTTATCCCTCATGTGTACAACTCGGACAAGAAGAAGACCTTCTTCTTCTTTAACGAAGAGTGGCGCAAAGAGGTCACAGGAGTTTCGACCAATTCGATCAAGACTCTTCCCGCAGCAGACGAAGTTACGACCGCGTCTCCATTCAACTTCGTTATTCCTGTGTACAATCCCGCAACGGCAGTGATTGTGCCCACCGTTGCTATCGATGAAACAACTGGGTCCTTCTACAAGAAGCTCGTAAACGCTGGCCTGGTCGTGGACGGACGACGACCGGAATGGGCATGCCCTTCGCGAACAATACGATTCCAGCTGTCCTGCTCGATTCCAACGCCCTGCTCTTCAACGCCTCCAAGAATCTTCCCGCATCGACGAACGCGCAGGGCGGCTATACCCCGACCGGCGGGCATCTGCCCATCACAGTGCGTGAAGATCTTTTCCGCATCGATCACAACTTTAACGACAAATGGCAGCTCTTCGGTCACTACATCCATGATGCGATGGACACGGTCGAGGCCACTCCCGAATGGCAGGGTGATAACTATCCCACCGTCGGCAGCAACTTCAGCAACCCGGCGTACGCCGCAGTCATCAAGCTAACCGGTACACTCACACCGAACGTGCTGCTCGAAGCTGCATTCAACTACAACGGCAACAAGATCGCCATTATTCCAGTGGCGGCCGGGCGGAGCCAGCTTCGTCAAGCCTTCGGGTTGGAGCACTGGGACCTACTTCCCGCTCGCGAACGATGTGGGCAATCGCTTGCCGGACATCAGTTGGAGCACGGTCGGCACGACCTGGGGCCCTGGAAACGATCCCTGGACCAACGGCGCCGAGGATTTTGCCGAGGTGTTCGGTCTTTCGTGGACCAAGGGCAAACATCAAATGAAGTTCGGCGGCGGCTACAACCGCTACACCAAGAATCAGGTCATCGGCAAGGATTCCGAAGGAGACTACACCTTCGGCGATGGCTGGAACGCAGCAACCTCGACGACACCAGCAGGTCCAACAGGCCTACTCACGGGCGATTCCTATCTGGACTTCCTGCTCGGTCTGAGCACCAACTTCAGCCAGTCGAACGCCAACCCCATCAACCACTACGTGAACCAGACGCTCTCGGCCTATGCCGAAGACAACTGGCACGTGAACCCCCGGTTAAGCATCCAGTACGGCTTCCGCTACGACCTGATGCCGCATACATGGGAACGCAACAACCAGGTTTCCAATTTCAATCCGGCCCGCTACCAGCCCGGACTTACGACAGCAGCGAGTTTCAACACTGACGGCTCGTTTATGCCTGGCGCTCCCGGTCTGCAAACCAATTCGATCGGCACCTTCTATATGAACGGCGTCGATATCGCCGGTCAGGGAGGCACATCAACCGCACTGGTCAAGAACGACTACAAGACGTTCATGCCCAGGCTTGGCTTCTCCTATGACATCTCGGGCAACGGCAAGACCGTTGTGCGCGGTGGCTTTGGCACCTTCTACGAGCGCATCCAGGGCAACGACATTTATGACGCTGCCGGATCACCTCCATTCATCAGCACACCGGCTGCCGGGAACGTCGAATTCACGAATCCCAGCTACAACTGGCAGGCTGGTAAAGGCGCTTCCACGCCGACCTTCACACAAGGTTTCAACTCGCTCAACACCTATTACCCCGATCCTGCCGTGGCGCAGTTCAGCCTGGGTGTTCAGCATGAAATCGCTCCCGCGCTGGTCATGATCACGCAGTATGTCGGCAACCTCGATTGGCACCAGAACGTTTGGCTTCCAATCAATAACTTCCCACTGAGCACTCCGATGGCAGATCGCCAGGCGTTTGCAAACGGCTCGCTCCCAACCATTACAAAGCTGACGGACAAAACTTATCCGGGCTTTGGCAACATCCGGTTGCAATCGACCACGCAAACCGGCTCGTACAACAGCTTCCAGGCAGGCCTTCGCCAGCAGAATAAACACGGCCTCAGCTTTGAACTGGACTACACGTACGCGCACGAGATCGATTCCACACCGCAAAGCGTCGACGTGGACAACAACAACCCCACCCGTAACCCCTGGAACCTGAAGTACGACAGGGGCTCCGGTATTCTTGATCGTCGTCATGTCTTCAGCGGCAACTACGAATACAGGCTCCCGTTCTTCAATCATGCTGCCGGCATGACGAGGACCATTCTTGGTGGCTGGGAGGTCTCCGGTACGGTCATCTCCGAAACGGGCTTGCCCTGGTTCGGAAATGTTGCTCCTTCGAACAGCTACGGGGATACGGTTGGTTTGGGTGGCGACTATTCGATTCGTCCCAACCTGACTGGCAAACCGAAATACACCAAGGCCAAGACCACAGTGGGTTCGGTCTCAGGCTACCAATACGTCAGCAATGCGGGCTTCTCGAAGCCTGTAGCCGGCTGGTTAGGTGGCTCGGACCTTGGCTTTGGCAACATGGGCAAGGATGCCGTGGTTGGCGCAGGCCGCACGAGCTTCACCACCGCCCTGTACAAGTCGTTTTCCTTCGGCGAAGCTGCTCATTTCGAGTTCCGCGCCGACAGTCAACACCTTCAACCACACGCAGTTTAACGGCTTGTCCGACGCCAATCCGCAGAATCAGGACTTTGGTTTCGTCAACAGCGCTCAAGACCCAAGAACCTTCGAGCTTGGCGGCAAGTTCGTGTTCTAACCAAACACTCAACCAAGGGGCGCGGCAGGCAACACCTGCTGCGCCCCTTTTATTTTTAGCTTTGTTGTTGGCCTGCCTGATATCTTGTTCCAGCTTTTTCCATGTCCGCTGGTGCGAATTTATCGGTGCTTCGGAGGTAGAAACCAATTTTCGTTTGCCGGAGTTATTCGGGATAGCCTTCGCCGGCGTGCACCACGCGAATGTAGTGATCGGTGAACTGTGAATGTCCACCCGGCAAATCAACCTTGGGCATGTGGCAGCTCGTGCAGTTGGATTTAGCGACGGGGCAGGTCTTCTCGCTCGTTGCGGCAGCCGCTGCAGATTTGTTCTCCGCATGACAAGCCAGGCATTTCGCATCGTAATAAGCAACGTTGTGATTTAACGGCTGATGCGGATTGTGGCAGGCGAGACAACTGATGCGTGGGTCATTGCCGATAAAACACTTGCTGTTTTCGAGGCGATAGGGCTGGAATCGCACGAATGCGGGACCATGCCACTTGTTCTGAATGACCGTATCCCACGTGCGATGACATTGGCCGCAAAAGTCAGAGACTTGCTCGGCGTCGAGCTTCTTGAGGGATATGGGAAGCGTCTTGAAGTTGTCCTGTGCAGCATCTGCCATGTGCTGCTGCGCCCCCGCATGGCAATGCTCGCACTCGAGGCCGGGAGTGATCTTTGCTGGCGCCAGCTTTTCGTTTGGTACGACGCCGCTGCCGTGACAGTTGAAGCAGGTGCGCGTTTCCCAGATAGGGAGCTGGCGGCCCATCGCTTCCGTCAGGTTGTGCGGCGTGATCTTCTGGTCGCCAGGAGTGATTGCGAGTCCATTGGCGCGGGGGAAGTAGCTGACGTAGCTTTCGTAGTAGTGGCCATCTTTTTCGAGCACCCAGGTTTGGGCGTGCTGGCCGAATATCCAGTGGATGGGAAGCGTAAGCGTATCGGCTCCGTCGCTGACGGAGTAGGTGCTTTGACCGTCTTTGGTCTGCACCTTGTAGGTGTACGAGCCAAGCTGGAGGCTCAGGTCAGGATGGGCGTCCAAAGTGGGATTCGCGCCTTGTGTTTCCATCGCGTGGCGCATTGGCGCGGTTGCGTACGAGGTAGCAACGCCGTTGTGACAGGCCGCGCAGGTAGCGGCAGCGTTCGTTGGCTTCGCGTGCTGGGCAATCGCCAGGCGCGGGGTGGGCACGGCGCACAACAACCACCCGGCGGCAGCCGCGCTGGCAACGGCGATCACCGATCGTGCTCTACTTCTCCAGATCACGGCAGACCTTTCGCTCGCGTGCGGCTTCTTCCCGGTTTCCGCTGCGGGAGTAGATGGAGACGAGTCCCAAGTGAGCTTCGAGGTTGTTGGGATCATGCGCAAGAACCTGGTTCAGCAATTCCGCGCCACGCTTCATGTCGCCAGTTTCGGCCAGCGAGCGTCCGAGGGCGAGTTGAGCCATTCCCGTGTCTGGAGCATTGGCATAGGCACGCTGCGCCGGTTGAAGCGCTTCGCTGAAGCGGCCTGCAATTACGAGCGTAAGTGCGAGCATCGAATTCGCGGTTTCGTTGGTCGGATTCGCGGTCAGTTCGCGATGAAACTGATCGATGGCAAGTCCAGGATCGTGCGGAAACAGCAGGAATCCGTAGAAGTAGTGCAGATTCGGCGCGGAAGGATAGCGCATGAAAAGCTGGTTGAACAGATCATCGGCCTTCTCGCTATCGCCAGATAGAAAGACGTACCCTGCGTTGCCTGCTGCTTGGTAGAACTCGCGGTCCTGAGGCGCAACGTCCTTCGGTAGCGAGGAAACGCGCATACCGGCGAGGCCGATGCCGACCATCAAGTCAGGCGCGTCGGCGCGATTCTCGGCGAAGAAGTGGTATTGATCGAGCGCTGACTGGAAACGGCCGGCCCGCGCCAGCAGTTGGGCCAGATGGTAGCGAATGATCTGTTCGTTACGCGGCTGGTTCAGCGCTCCATGCGCAACGGCCTGCTCGAGATCGCGGAGCGAGTCGTCGTATGCGCCGGTTTCAAATTCGCAAAGACCGCGCAACGCCATCGCGGGGACAGCGGTCGGCACCAGTTGCAGAAGGTGGGTGAAAGCGTCGATGGCGCCGGTGTATTGATTCGCGCTGTACTGGAGAACGCCGAGATACCACCAGCCCTCCTGCCAGTCGGGCTTGAGCTGCTCGGCCTGCGTGTAGAGCTGGATCGCGAGGGGCAGGTTCTGCTGGTCGCGGGCCGCTGCGGCGCGTGCCGCCAAGTCGTCGAATTGTGTGGGAGTAGTTTGAGCCTCGGGCGCCTGCTGACCCGCCGGCGCCTCCTGCGCAGCGGCGAGCGCACGCGTGAAGGGAAGCGTGGGAATCAGGGCAAGGAACAACAGGCCACGGACGGCCGCGCTGGGGAAGACGGAGGTTGCCACTTTCTGCCTGGGTTATCGGAGAAGTTCTGTGATTTAAGACGTATCTGGCGCAAAAACATCGCCGCAGAAATTCAGTTCTGGCACGCGAGAAGTCTTGCACCACGAAGGTCATGGTAGCAGGTAACGAAGGTGGCGCGGGATGGCAGCAACAAACGCTCGCACGCGCTTAAGGACCCTGTCATTCAGGAGGGAGATGAGGTTATGCCCGTAAATCAAACAAACTTATAGCTTTTGTTCCTCTGAAGGTCGGGCTTATGTACCCACGGCAGACACCCTATCCGATCGTGGCGCTGCCCCAAGGGTGCAATCGTTATAGGTCCAAGGATGTATTGGCTTTCCGTGAATTGGACCTAGCCTGTAAACAGAGCAAGTGTTTGGCACGGCCCTGAGTGGCGTCTTCAGGAGTCACCTGTAAGCTTTGATGTCCTAGGACTTATGTCGTCTTTCGATAGCCCGCTAATCGGCGGGCTTTCATTTTCTCTGGAACCCCTCCCCCCTCCACCTCTTGCTTGGCCCATTGATGGAGCTTCCCCGCCTTGAATGTTGTAATGCATGTTTTTGAATGCAAATATCGGCAGTCATTGAATTAAGCGGATTAGCTGAAGGGTGCAGGGACAATGATCAGGCAATATCGATCAGTGAGCATTGTTCCACGAACTACGACCTAATCTGCAAGACGAGTTTGCCGGGCTTGTGTGGCGAGCCGGCAAGCATGTCGTACGCGCGCCTCGCCTCGGAGATATGCTGGACCGAGCCGATCCTGGTCGAGATCCTGTACTCTTCAAAAAGGGTTGTGAGGGTGCAAAGCCGCGCAGTCGACACCTCTGCATAGAAGAAGATTGCCGGGATCGGCCGTGGCTGTGTGGAGACGACGGTGACAAGCTTGCCTCCCGGCTTTAATGCGGAGACACACCCCGCAAGCGTACTGCCCCCGACCGTGTCGAGGATCGCGTCCACCTGAGGCAGGTTCTTTGCGAATCCAGAGACGCTTGAGTCGGCGATGCTTGTCACGCCAAGCGAGCGCAGAAAAGCCTCATCGTGTGTCCTCCCGACCGCAGCAACGCCAATCCCAGCGTCTATTGCCATCTGTACGGCATACGCTCCGACGTTTCCGGCGGCTCCGACGATCATTAGGGATTGACCACGCGTCGCCAGCGCGTACTCGAAGAGCATTTGCCACGCTGTCACCGCGATCACGGGTGCAGATGCTGCCTCGATGTGGCTAAGTGGACGCGGCTTTGGCGCAATCATCCCCACCGCGGCGACGGCGTACTCGGCTTGCGCTCCGCAGAATTGAGGGTTGGTGACGCCGTATATTTCGTCGCCCGGCGCGAATTCCGTTACACCGGGCCCGATCGTTTCGACGACGCCTGAGAGGTCCGAGCCTAGCGTCAGGGGAGGCTGCGGGCTGACCTTGCTCTGGCCCTCACGGATGATCGCGTCCCACGGTGCAACCCCTGCGGCCGAAACGCGAACTAGAACCTCACCGGAACCCGGCGTCGGCACAGGGATATCCTCGACCACGACAACTTCGGGCGGTCCGAAACGGTTGATACGCACTGCCTTCATGCGGATTAGACTCCATCAGGGAAAGTTGAGAAGTTCTTGAGGTTGAGCGGTAAAGTGGGCAACCCGCCTGTATCTGCCCAACTGTGAGTACGTTGCCACACAGCATTGCGGCCCGCAACAGGGATGGCCAACCAGCTGGAAATTCGATGCCGCCTCATCGCTAGCATCCCCATCCAAACCGCAGGTCCTTTTCCCACTTCGCTGACGAGTCACCGCTGCGCTCTCTGCTGCTCCTTCAGCCCGTCACATTACCAAACTACCGCCGCCTCTCACCCGCATCAAATTCACAGCACGCGCGAGAGTTCCAACCAAGCGAAAGAGAAGCAGATTTTTGGAGGCAGAATCATGAAAAATAGAATGTTTAGCTTTCTCGCGACCTGCGGGATGGCGGTTGTTTGGCTGTGCTTGACATCGAGCGCAATCGCGCAGTTCCGTACTTCGATCCAGGGCGTTGTTACCGACCCGACGGGCGCAGTCATCCCGGGAGCAACCCTTACTCTCAAGAATCTTTCCACGAACGAGACCATCACGCGGACAAGCGACGCCGCCGGTGTCTACAATTTCAATGCGCTTCCCGCCGACCACTTTGAACTCACCGTCGAGAGGGACGGCTTCAAGAAAAAGGTCCTCGATCAATTGCAGTTGATTCCCGAGCAGCCCAACGGGATAAACATCCAGTTGGAGCTAGGGGAGATATCGTCGACAGTCACCGTAAATGCCGCCACGCAACCAGCCCTTGATACCGAGACTGCAAATACTGCCGCGACGATCTCCGACAACGAGATCCAGCACATGCCAGTCTATGAACGCGACCCAACCAGCCTCATTCGACTGGTGCCTGGTGTTCTGGCTGACGGAGCGCAGCAAGGCGGCGGCGGTGGATTCCAATCTCCAGGTACCCAAACCGGAGCCTCATCAGGAGGTGGCGGCAATTTAGGACATTCGAGCAGCATCTTTGCTACGGAGAATGGCGCTTCGGCCAACGCCAACGGTGGCCAGTTCGATGCGAACGGATATAGCGTCGACGGCATCAGTACGGAGAGCGCTGTCTGGGGTGGAGCAACGGTCATTACTCCAAGCCAGGACTCAATCGGCAACATTCAGATCGTCACGAATAGCTACGACGCTGAAAATGGCCGCTTCACTGGCGCGATGACTGAAATCACCTCGAAGAGCGGAACCAACAACCTTCACGGCAGCTTTTTCATTCAGATCACCCGTCCCGGGCTGAATGCGTATCAGTCCTGGAATGGTCCCCAGTCCGTGCAGGCATTCGACCCCGTAACCGGAGTTAAGCTAACACCTGCGGAGCGCGGACTACTCCGCGATGAAGACCGATACAACCAACTCGGCGGCAGCATTGGCGGTCCGTTCTGGAAAAACAGAGTCTTTGCCTTTTTCGCCTATGAGGGGCAAAGCCAGACAATCCCTGCGAGCAGCACACAGTGGTTTCCAACCACAGCGCTTCCGCAGTTGGCGCCCGCAAATAGCATCGCCTCCACGTATCTCACCTTCCCTGGCGCAGCTGTTGCCGGCACAGTGATCGGTTCGGTAACCTGCGCGGATGCCGGTCTCTCCGAAGGTGTGAATTGCATTACGATTCCTGGTCAGGGCGTGAACATCGGTTCGCCACTTACCACTGGCCTTGGCACGCAGGATCTCACTTACATAAGCGCCAGCAACCCCGGCGTTGGCAGTGGACTCTCGAACGTGCCCGACATAACGCAGTACACGATAAGCAACCCCACAACCAGCGACTTCAAACAATACAGCGGGCGCCTGGACGCAAACGTAACCAAGAACGATCACGCCGCCTTCGCGATCTATTGGGTGCCTTCCAGTCTCACGCGGTTGAATGGCGGCCTGAGTTATCAGCTCTTTAATCACGACCAGGTCAACGATGCCTTTTCGGTTATTTGGAACCACACTTTTTCGCCAAGCTTCCTGAACGAAGCCCGTGCTAACGCGGCGGGTTGGCGCTGGAATGAACTTGACAGCAATCCTCAGGCCCCATTTGGCCTGCCACAGAGCTCCGTTATTTGGCATCATGGCCGCAGATTGGCAGCATCAGCATTGGCTCCCTCGGCGTTCCGGCTCCGTCCGTTCTGAACCAATGGACGTATGGCTATAAGGACGTTGCTACCAAAGTTCTGGCCAGGCAGACGATGAAGTTCGGCTTTGATCTCACGAGGCTCTACTATCTGAACGATCCGATCGGCGCGCCTGACTATACGTTCTACAACCTCTGGGACTTTCTCAATGACGCCCCTCAGGCTGAGGGCGGACCCTTTCAAGCGACCACCGGCCTCCCCGGCGGCTTCCGTAACGATAACCGTCAGAACTTGTGGGGAATTTTCTTTCAGGATGATTGGAAGGTTCGTCCGAATTTGACCCTGAGCGCTGGACTCCGCTACTCCTACTTCGGGCCGTTGACCGATAAAGACAATCACATGGGGGTTGTCAGGTTCGGCGGCGGGGCCGAACTTTTGACCGGAATCGCATTACACACGGGAATCGACGCGTGGAATGCGCAGAAGCTTAACTTCGGTCCGCAAATCGGCTTCAACTGGAGTCCGAATCCGAAAGTAGTCTGGCGCGGGGGCTACGGCCTGAATTACAACCAGCAACAGATCGCGACGGCAAACGCCTATAACGGCAATCCGCCAGGAACGAGTTCTGTTCCGGGAACCAGCCAGAGTCCGACCCAGATCAACCCCAATATTCTCTACGCAATCTCAAGCGATCCAAAAAACATAAACGGCTTCCCACCGAACCCGAATACAATTGTCACGTTTAACTCCGCTGGCCTGCCCACGGCGGGCGGCGCAAACATCGGGGCTCTGCCCACGAATTTGCCCACTCAATATGTTCAGCACTATTCCCTCGAATCGGACATAGACATAGGGCATGCGTGGGTCGCAAACCTGGGCTATATCGGCAGTACAGGTAAACACCTCAATTACAACTACGATTCGAACGCTCTTGGAACGATCCTCGGTGCGCCCCTGAACCCCCTTGTGAGCAGCATCAACACCTTCGGCAGCCAGGGTAGTTCCAACAACAACATGATGCTGGCCAGTCTCAAGCACCAGTTCTCACAAAATTTCTCTCTGGATGCGCAATATACCTGGGCCCATAGTTTTGACACTAATTCGGGTCCATATTTCCGCAGCCCCTATCTTTACAACACTCGTTACTCCTACGGGCAGTCAGATTTCGATATTAGGAATAACGTCAAGCTCTTTGGCATCTGGCAGCCGACCATCTTTCGTGGCGGCCATGACTGGCGGGAGAAGGTTATCGGCGGATGGTCGATTAGCGGAATCCTGACTCTTCACTCTGGCTACGGGTGGACTCCGGTGTATACCGCCCCGCACCAGATCTACTGCAACGAGTGCAACTACGGATTCCAGAACCTGCGTCCGAGTTACAACGGCAGAGCCCTTCGCAGCACCAGCAACAGCGCCTTCAAGACGGGAAGCAACTTCCCGAACCCCGGCGCTGCCAATACCGGTACGAACAATGATCAATTCAGTAATAACTACTTCGAGGTTCCGAATTACGCGGATGCGATCGCGGACAACTCCGGAGAGACAGCAGCGGCCTTCATCCCTCCGCCGGGAAGCGGCCGAAACACTTTTCCCGGTCCTGGGTATCGTGATATCGATCTGAATCTGGCCAAATCATTCGGCCTGCCCGACATGCGTGTACTTGGGGAAAACGCCAGAATCGAAATCAGGGCCAACTTTCTCAACGCGTTCAACACGTTGAACATCAACCCCAGCAGCATATCGACCAACATCGTGAATTCCAACCTCGGTCAGGCATCGAGCGCACTGGGATCGAGAATGATCGATTTCCAGGCGCGGTTCAGCTTCTAACTCAATTCCAGGGTGCGTCGCACGGCGCACCCGCCCTTCTCATAGCCAGCGGCAGCAGTGCTGAGCGGGCGCGCTCGAACCGTTCCGCGATCGTTGAATCGTGCCGCCTTGGTGCTTGTTTTCTTCCCCAGTTTCACCGTCCTTCGGGGCGCATCCAGAACGTGGGACTGGGAGCGAGCCACATCATTACCAGCCACCTGGTTCTCGACGCTGACTTCGGCTACACACGCCAGGTTACCGGCGCGCAGTCCACAGTCGATCTGCCAGTCGGTGACTTCGGCTTGAACACGCTCAAAATACCGGGCACGAACGGCACAGGAGTGAACTATGTCGGCCAGCCGGTCTTCGCGTTTGGCACCATCGCCTCCAAGGGAACGTCAAACTCGTTCTCCTCTCTCGGGAATGCGAGCGGAGCAAATCCCTTTTTGTTCCGCGACAATCAGTTCACTGGCGACGTAAACCTGAGTTGGACCAAGGGCCGTCACGCGACCAAATACGGCTTCACCTACTATCACTTCCTGCTGAACCACTTTCAGCCCACAAGCGGCGGCGCCATCAGCAATCCGCGCGGCGACCTGCGGTGGTGCAAACTGCGCCTTCTCCACCTACGACACACTGGCCGACTTCCTGCTGGGTCTGCCCAACCAGGGAACCGCTGCGGGTGTCGCAAAGGCAACTCAACTGACCAACCCCAATGCTCTGCGGTGGTCCGAATACGCCGCTTACGCTCAGGACCAATGGACGGTCTCACCCCGGTTGACACTTAATTACGGTGTCCGCTACGAGTTCTACCCACCGCCCTATCGCGACCACAGCGGCGTTTACATTGCCGATCCGACGCTACCGCAGTCCGGTAATGTCGAAATAGGCGGGGTGGGTGGCAATCCTCAAAACGCCGGCCTGCAGATGGGCTGGGGCTACTTCGCCCCACGTCTGGGTATTGCCTATCGGCTCAACGATAAGACGGTCGTGCGCACCGGTGGTGGAATCACCTCTGACCTGGATAGCCTGCGCTTTTTGCGCGACACATTCCCCGAAGACGTGGCTCCCAGCTACACCGGCGTTGCCGCAAACAGCATTGCGGTCGATCCCGCCAACGGCAACGCACCAATGACGCTTAGCTACGGCATTCCTCCCACCGTTTTTCCACCGATCGTCAGTGGCTTTGCATCCCTTCCCGTCAGCGGATCGACCGTTACAGCAACGAAGAACTGGCATCGGGGTTACATCGAGAGTTGGAATCTGTTTTTCGAGCACGATTTCGGCGCTGGATTGGTCGGAGACCTCGGCTATGTGGGCACACACGCGGTTCGACAACTTTCACAGACCGGATATCTCAATGCCGCTTCATTGCCCAGTGCTACCACACCCTGCATGGCCAACGGCCACTATGATCCGTCAACTGGGTTGAGCGGCAAGTGCAATTTTGCTGCGAATTCTTTCATCAATCAGGTGTGGTGCAGCGGAACGGCCAACCTTGTCTGCTATAACACCGGCGGTATCGGTTATGTGGAGCCACTGTTCAGCACAACTACAACGGCATGCAGGCGCAGTTAACGCGCAACGCGGGCAAGAATTCTTCGTTCGGCCTGATCTACACCTGGTCGCATGCATTCGCTTTCGCGGAGAATGGTGCCGGCTCTGGATCAGCCGGGTTGGCATGGAACTATCCCGGCTACTATGCCTTCAACCGCGCTACCGCAAGCTACGATCGCACCAACAACGTCCAGTTTTGGGGTATCTACTCATTGCCCTTCGGGCGAGGGCAGAAATTTGCCCAGAACGGTATCACCAGTGCGATCCTGGGTGGCTTTCAATTGAATGGTCAGCTCAGCCACATCAGCGGCGCCCCTTTTACGGTGGGCACCGCAGGCGCAGCCATCAACGCTCCCGGCAACCCGCTGTATGCCAATCTGATAAAGCCCTTTCACCAGATCGGCGGCCACAACCGCACACCTGGCAACGGGGCGGTGAGCGGTGGCAACCCCTGGTTTGATCCATCTGCCTTCGCCGTACCAAGCGAGCCGTCCTCATGCATAGCTGGGGACGTTGGATGTACCAATCCGAATGGTACGGCCGCTGCTCCCGCGGCATTCCCGGTCCTCGGCGATACGCATCGCAATCAGTTCCGCGGACCTGGACAGACCGTGATCAACGCCAGCGTTTTCCGCGGATTCCGCATGTATCGTGAGAGCCAGTTCCAGATCCAATTTGAAGCATTCAACGTATTGAATCACCCGCTCCTCAACAACCCGAATGTCACGGTTCCAGGCGGAACGTTCGGTTACATCACCAGCTTCGGCAACACGCGTGCATTGCAACTAAGCGGACGCATCAATTTCTAATGGAATTGGATACGCAAACTTAGCAGCGAGACATACAGGTCCGTCAGTTATCTGGCCCATCTGAACGCCCGCGATCGACGATTGCCGTAAGCGTGACTTACCGGCTGAACTCTGCGGGTTCCCAGGTCTTGCGAGCCCGCCGAGATTCCTGACCAGTGGATATAATGGTAGTGTGACTACAATTGCGCTTGATTCTGTCCCCAATCGCGCCCATAGCGAAGCATCTTCCGGTCAGAAGCGGGTTCTTCTGCTCAAACCGCGCGGCTTTTGCGCCGGCGTTGTTCGTGCCATCGACATCGTCAAAATCGCGCTTGAGACTTTCGGCGCGCCGATTTACGTTCGCCGCGAAATTGTCCACAACCGCTATGTTGTGAACGAATTGGCTGAGAAGGGCGCCATTTTCGTCCACGAGATCGACGACGTGCCGGACGGTCAGCGTGTAATTTACTCCGCTCACGGTGTTTCGCCTGCCGTCCGCGAGCGTAGCAAAGGTCGTGGATTGAGGGTTATAGACGCCACTTGCCCACTCGTGACCAAGGTTCATATTGAGGCCGTAAAGTTTGCCAAACAAGGCTATTCGCTGGTTCTGATTGGCCATCGCGATCACGACGAGATTGAGGGCACGCTGGGCGAAGCTCCCGATGTGACGCAAGTCGTTTCGAATGTCGCCGAAGTCGCAGCACTTCAGGTTCCCGATCCCAATCGTGTTGCCTACCTGACACAGACAACGCTTTCGCTCGACGAGGCGCGAGACATCATTCACGCTCTGAAGGAAAAGTTTCCGAATATCGCCGGACCGCATTCGCAGGACATCTGCTACGCAACGGAGAACCGCCAGGTGGCGGTGCGCAATGTCGCCCACAATGCGGATCTGGTCCTGGTGGTGGGTTCAACCAACAGCTCGAACTCGAACCGTCTCGTTGAAGTTTCGCGTAACCTCGGGACCATCGGGTATCTGATTGATAACTCCCAGGCAATTGACCCGAAATGGCTCCTGGATGTGTCCACAGTTGCGGTGACGGCTGGTGCCTCGGCCCCGGAGGTGCTGGTCGAAGACGTAGTCAATTATTTGCGTCAAAACGGCTATTCCGACGTCGAAGAAGTGGAGGTAATGCCGGAGAATGTGCGATTTGGCTTGCCTCCTGAGATAGTTCAGGCTATTGGCGGGCCGGGCGGCACGCAGGCGGTGCCTGTCCGCTGAGTTCGTTCGAAGCCAACGCGCACGGGATCCAGGGGAATCAAAGCCAATTTATGCGCGCCGGGTTCGTCAACAGGCGACTGCAGCGCGAGAAATTGCGCTGCCAACTGCCCGGATTACGGGTATTTTTGATCATTGAGGGCCGAATATCGCAATGAGTATCCAGCAAGTACAGACACAATCCGCGGCGCCAAGATTTGGCCGTATGGATGCGGCCCTTGCGGATGTCGAATCGGCTATTCATCGCTCCAGCGACTACCTGCTTTCACTTCAACATCCCGACGGCTACTGGTGCGGCGAATTGGAAGCCGATGCCATGCTGGAGGCCGACTATATCTTTCTGCACACGCTGCTCGAATCGGGAGAACCCGAGCGCCTGAAGCGCGCGTGCACCGAGATGATGCGCTACCAGAAAGAGGACGGCAGCTGGAGTCTGTATCCCGGCGGCCCCGGAAATGTCTCTCTCTCGGTGAAGTGCTACTTCTCAGCCAAGCTGATGAATATTCCGGCTACAGATCCGCGGTTGGTGAAGTGCCGCGAGTGGATTCTGGCGCATGGCGGCGTAGTGGAGTGCAACACATTCACGAAGATGTATCTCTGTGCGCTCGGTCAGTACGACTACGATGCGGTGCCTGCGATTCCACCGGAGATCGTACTTTTTCCGAATTGGTTCTACTTCAATATCTACGAGATTTCGGCATGGTCGCGTTCGATTCTTGTGCCGCTGGCCATCATCTACGCAAAGAAACCGTACAAGAGGATCCCGCCTGAGCACAGTATCGATGAGCTGTTTGTCGGCGGGCGCGCCAACTCAAACCTTCGGTTGCACTGGGATCGCAGGAATTTCCTCTCGTGGCGCAATTTCTTTATTGTGATCGATCGGATCACGCACTGGTTTGAAGCGGTGCACCTCCGGCCGCTGCGCAAGCTCGCGCTTAAGAAGGCCGAAAAATGGATGCTGGAGCGGCTTGAGATGTCGGATGGCCTGGGCGCCATTTATCCGGCAATGCTGAATGCGATCCTCGCACTGCGCTGTCTTGGCTACTCCGAAGACGATCCGCAGGTGATTCGCGCGCGCGATGAATTTGAGAAACTCGGAATCGAAGAGCCGGCCAGTGAAGTAATGCCGGATCCAACTTTCCGCATGCAGCCTTGTGTTTCGCCGGTGTGGGATACGGCGCAAGCACTTTATGCGCTGGGCGAGGCAGGAGTTGCGCGCACCGATCCGCGCATGCTCAAGGCAGCGGACTGGCTGCTGTCGAAGGAAGTGCGGCAGACGGGCGACTGGGCGGTAAAGGTTCCGAAGACCGAACCTGGCGGCTGGTACTTCGAGTTCAACAACGAGTTCTATCCCGACACCGACGACACCGCGCAGGTTCTGCTTGCGCTCAGCAAGGTTGATAATCCGCGCGAGCGCTACCAGCACCAGGTTGCGCAGCGGGCGATCGAGTGGGAGTTTGCCATGCAGTGCCGCAACGGCGGCTGGGGCAGCTTCGACAAAGACAACACAAAGATGATCTTCCAGTACATCCCATTCGCGGATCACAACGCGATGCTCGATCCGCCGACCGTGGACATTACGGGACGCATGCTGGAGATGCTGGCCTGCTACGGCTTCACCCGCGGGGACAAGCGCGTGGAGAAAGCCATCAAGTTCGTTCTCAGCGAGCAGGAGCCCGATGGAAGCTGGTTCGGCCGCTGGGGCGTCAACTACATCTACGGCACATTCCTGGTGCTGCGTGGACTAGATGCCATCGGGTTCGATCACAATGAGCCGCAGGTGCAGCAAGCGGCCGAGTGGATTCGCATGGTGCAGAACTCCGATGGCGGCTGGGGCGAGACCTGCGGCAGCTACGAAGATCCGAACACGCGCGGCGAGGGGCCGAGTACGCCGTCGCAGACAGCGTGGGCGCTGCTGGGACTGCTGGCCGCTGGCGACGATCGTTCGGACTCCATCGCCAAAGGCGTGCGCTGGCTGCTCGAGCGTCAACGGGAAGACGGCGGTTGGGACGAGTCGATGGGCGAAGGCTCGCAGCGCGAAGGCATCATCACGGGAACAGGCTTCCCCAAGGTTTTCTATCTGGCATACACGATGTATCGGCAGTACTTCCCGCTCATGGCGCTGACAAGCTATGTGCGCGCGATTGAACGGGCTTCTTAGGTTAGAAGATCTGCGACGGCATTACCGCAGATGCACTGCTGTAAGTATCAGGAACGAAGAAAAGATTGAGCGGGGCTACCGCCCCCGAGGGATAAAGAATAATGGCCATTCCGATTTCACAGGTGTGGACGGTTGCCACGTATGTATGGAAGAAGAACTTCGCAGGGGTGACGCGCTATCCAACGGTGTTAATGCTGGAGCCGCTCTTCCGCTGCAACTTGGCATGTGCCGGCTGCGGCAAGGTGCAATATCCGCCACATATTTTGAAGAAGCAGCTTTCGCCCGAGGAGTGCTTTGCCGCGGTGGAAGAGTGCGGCGTCCCGATGGTGGCGATTCCGGGCGGTGAGCCGCTGCTTCATCCGCAGATCGTCGACATCGTCAATGGCCTTGTTGCGCGCAAGAAGTATGTATATATGTGCACGAATGCTCTTGAACTCAAGAAGCGGCTTCACGAGTTTACGCCGTCGAAGTATCTCACGTTTTCAGTTCACCTCGATGGTCAACGGGATCATCACGACATGTCTGTATGCCGTGAGGGCGGATATGACATCGCGGTGGAGGGGATCAAGGAAGCGGTCAAGCGCGGCTTCCGTGTCACGCCAAATTCGACGTTCTTCGACGGAACGGACCCGAACAGCGTCCGCGCCCATTTCGACGAGATGATGGCCATCGGAGTTGAGGGGATCGTTCTGTCTCCCGGATACAGCTACGACAAGGCGCCTGATCAGACCCACTTCATGGGGCGTGCGCGCGTACGCAAACTCTTCCGCGCGATTCTGTCGAACCGCAAGAAGTCGTGGAAGTTCAATATGTCGCCGCTGTTCCTTGAGTTCCTGATGGGCGACCGCAACTACGATTGCACACCATGGGGTTCGCCGGCTTACAACATTTTCGGATGGCAGAAGCCTTGCTATCTGCTGCAGGACGGATACGCCGAAACCTTCAAGGAGTTGATGGAGACCACCAAGTGGGAAGAATACGGCGTTGGCAGCGGCAATCCTAAATGCGCGAACTGCATGGTGAGCTGCGGTTACGAGCCGACAGCTGTGCTCGATGGCTTCCTGACGCTGAGCGGATTCTGGGGCATGGTGAAGGGAACATTCAGCAGCTATAAGAGCAAGCACGCGCTCAAGCAGCTCAATGAGTGGGATACGCATTCACATGCATCGCTCGTGCAGATTGAGAAGTCTGCACCTGCCCTCGAGGAGACAAACGCATGAGCGCTGAAGTTCTGAAATATACACGCGAAGAAATTGAGGCGCTTGAGATCGCTCCGGGTACTGTGCACGAGAACCTTGAGGGCTGGATTCCTGAGCTTGCCAGTGAAGACGATCTGCGCAATGTGCTGGAAAAGGCTTTCGACTATCGCGGCGACGTGACCATCACTACGAAGAGCGGCGAACGCATCGAGGCGTACATTTTCAATCGCTCGACTGGCGCAACGCTGGCCGATTCTTACGTGCAGTATTTTTCACCGAAGTCGCCGGACAAGCTGAAGCTGAGTTACGCTGATATCGCACGTCTGGAGTTCAGCGGCAAGGACCGCGCGGCAGGCAAGCATTGGGAAGACTGGCTGAAGGCGTACAACGAGCGCAAGGCAGCGGGCGAGAAGAACATCGCTCTGCACCCCGATACGCTGGAGTAGAGATCCTCTTATAACAGCAAATGAATAGCCCAGCCATCTTCTCGAATGGCTGGGCTTTCGTTTTTGCGGGGTCAATCGTAGGTGACAGACGCTCTGCTTTGTGCGCCAGCCTCATGCAGCAGGGAGTGTTCTTCCACCCATGAACACCTAAATAAAAGGAATTATTGACGTCATAAATGAATTCGTCGTTTTCGTGAAGCGCTGGCGGTGGCTTGACGAAACGTACAACGATTGAGTTACGTAAGTATCTACTAAAGAGGGGGATGCGACATTACCCCGCGGTGAGAAGATTCACCGCAAGGTCAACAAAGCAATGTCAGCAGTCTTTGCAATTGAAGATTTTGCATACGAACATCTGAAGACGAAGCCGGAATCCGGCCCTACAAATCGTCCCAATTCACTTTCTGAGATCGATGTGCGCAAGGGCGTTCTTGAAGACCTTGCCCTCAAGACTCTTTATGCCTCTGGTTCTCTCTCGGTTTTGGAACTGTCAGAAAAGCTGTGCGTCAGTTATGGGGTCGCGAACGAACTGTACTCTTCGCTTCGTGCGAGCCACTGCTGCCAGACGACCGTCATGGTCGGGACGGTCGCGCAGATCGCTATCACTACTGAGGGCAAGTCGAGGGCGGTCGATCTCTTTTCTCAATGTCATTACGTCGGCGCCGCTCCCGTTGCTTTCGACAGCTATGTGCGGCAGGTCCGCCAGCAAAGCGCGGCACGCCGGGATGTACACCTGGCAGACGTGCAGCGCGCTTTCTCTCACCTGGTTCTCGACACAGAAACGCTGAGGCAAGTCGGAACTGCAATCAACTCCGGCAGCTCCCTTTTCCTCTATGGACCTCCCGGAACCGGTAAGACCACCATTGCAGAGGTAGTTTCAAAGGTGCTCGCGGAAGATGACGTCTGGGTACCGCACGCGATTGAAGTTGACGGCCAGATCATCACCATCTTCGACCCCACAGTCCACAAGCCAGTGACGAATTCTCAAGCCAGAAATTGCGATGCACGGTGGGTGCGCTGCCACCGGCCTGCGGTACTTGTCGGCGGCGAACTTACGGTTGAGATGCTCGACCTGCAATTCAATCCCATCTCGAAGTTCTATGTCGGTCCGGTGCAGCTGAAAGCAAATAACGGCGTTTTGATCATCGATGATTTCGGACGGCAGCGTATACGGCCTGAGGAGATCCTGAATCGCTGGATCGTTCCTCTGGACCGCAGAATGCTGGTCATCTTCGCTTCGAACTTTGCCCCGTCTGAACTTGTCGACCCGGCCTTCATCCGGAGAATCAAGACAAAGATCAAGATCGGTGCGGTAAGCGACGATCAGTTCTTTGATATTTTCTGCCGGGTGGCCGACAAGAAAGGTGTTCGTTTCGACCCCAGCATTCCGCAGCTTCTCATCGACTATATTCACCACGATATGAAGCAGGAACTTCGGTCCTGTTATCCGCTCGACATTGTGGACCAGATCTGCTGGGCGGCTCGCTTCGACGGCAAGGAGCCGTACATCGATCGGCCGTCGCTCGATCAGGCAATCAAAGCCTACTTTTCTCAGGGCCCCGGCGATACGATTGCTTCGGTTGCATGATACGCGGGCATTGGGCGTCAAGGTCCAATGTAGTACTCAGTCAACGTGCGCACGCGCAGATCGGGCCTGCTTACCTTCACTTCGAGCGAGTGCAACTCTACGCCATTCTGTGCCGGCGGTGCGTTGAACGAGATGGCATAATACCAATCACCGTCGTCAAGTAATTTGCCCAGGTCTGCGGCTACGTCGTCGCTTGTTGCCATCACACGGCCGCCGGTCTGTTGCGCCAGGACCGGCAATGCCAGGCTGCTTGGTCCAGCGCTCTCTGGCATTGCGGTGCCTGCCGTCAATGCGTGCAAATCCACGCGGGCAATCTCGGCCTCACGCGTGGCATCATGCGGGCCCACGGCATCAAGCGTTACCTGCGCCGCACGCAGATCGTGCAGCACAGTAACGATTTCCTCGAAGAATCCCTTGCGTGCCTTCTGCGTTAACTGCTGAAACTCTACATCGGAAAGCAGCGGCCATCCCGGCCCAACCCAGATGAGGAGAGTTCGCCCGCCGCCTGCGAGCTGCTGCTGAGCGATACCATCGAGCGCTGAGACCGAGTCCTTGAAGTGCACCTGGAGACAGTTGGCTACTCCTGCCGCAGGGTTGCCAACATCGCCCGTGCCGAGCGCCTTGACACCGCTACCCTCGACGGCTTGCGCAACTGGGGCGTCCACGGGTGCGCAGGCATTGGAGTGGAGGTTCTTGGTGTTATTCACAAAGGCGCGGCCGACCGTGTTGCGATCGGTGGTAGCGCTGGTGGCTTTCAGATGGCCGTTCGACCAGAGAACAAACGATGTCGGGTAGGAAAGTGGCCCGTGATTCTGCGCGAGAAACCTGAAGATTCCGTTCCTCTCTGCCTCCAGCGCCTGCGCAGTGCTGTTCACGGCGTCGAGCACGATGACCACCTCGGTGGCGTCGCTCATTGCCTGGCCGTCGATGGCGTGAAACGCAGCCAGCTTGCGGGGCTGCTGGTTATCGAGGATGGTGAAATCGTTGGCGTTGAGGTCGGTGACGGGCTTTCCCGCATCGTCGGTGACCTGCACGTTGACCGTGATGCGATGGGTGGCCTGGAATTGTCTATCGCGGTCGTCCTTGGGGCGAGTTTTCAGCGTTGGATACTGCGCAGCCACGATGTGTGCGGTCAACGCAAGCACAGCCACGCTCGCCGCGGCAGTGACCCGGCGAGCGAGAGAAGGCTTCATCGTGCGAAAGAAGCTCATGCGCCTACGATACTCGGACGCTGTCGAGTCTTGACAGGTAGCCTGCTAAAGAACTGCGAACCGGGATTGCCCGCCGCGAAAAATGCCGTAAAAAGTGTGCTTCGCACTGAGAAGTGTGCAGACGTTGAGGTGGCATATCTGGTCAGATGGTTGAATATACGCGGTCTATTTCTCAGAAGGCGAAGAAAGATAGAAGGTGTCTCCTTCTTTTTGATTCGGACCCTCCGAGCCGTTCGTTCTCACCGGCAATTATCGACAGCAGAGTTATGCCATTTCGTCGCGCACCGAATGCCCGGTACCAGAACTATCCGAACAGAAATTCCTTCTCCCGCAGTTCCTTGATCGAGTCGCGCAGCTTGGCTGCCTTTTCGAACTCGAACTTGCGCGCGGCTTCGCGCATCTCCGTTTCAAGCTTGCCGAGGAACGCATCGACGTCCGCCTGCGAAGTGAACTCCGGCAGCCCAACCGCCTCTTCCACCTCAATCTCGCCGTATTCCGTTTTAAGAATCTGCGCCAGCCCCATATCCATCTTGTTGATGATCGACTGTGGCGTGATGCCGTGTTCCTCGTTGTAGGCACGTTGGATTGCTCGTCGCCGGTCCGTCTCGCCGATGGCCTGCTTCATTGAGTCGGTCATGCGGTCAGCGTAGAGAACCGCACGGCCTTCGAGATGGCGTGCGGCACGGCCCATGGTCTGGATCAGCGATCCCGTCGATCGCAGGAACCCTTCCTTATCTGCGTCGAGAATCGCTACGAGCGAGACCTCGGGCAAATCCAGCCCCTCGCGAAGCAGGTTGATGCCGATCAGCACATCAAACTCGCCCTTGCGCAGGCCGGCCAGCAGCTTCACGCGTTCCAGCGTTTCGATCTCCGAGTGCATGTAGCGGCAGCGCACGCCCACCTCGGTGTAGTAGCCGGCGAGGTCCTCGGCCATGCGCTTGGTCAGCGTCGTCACCAGCACACGCTCGCCGCGTTTGGCGCGATCGCGAATCTCCGCCAGCAGGTCGTCGATCTGTCCCTTTACCGGACGAATCTCCACCTCGGGATCAACCAGTCCTGTCGGACGGATCACCTGTTCGACCACGACTCCAGCTGACCGTGTCAATTCATAAGGCCCCGGCGTTGCGGAGACATAAATGGTCTGGTGGATGCGATTCTCAAACTCGTCAAACTTTAATGGCCGATTGTCCATCGCCGAGGGCAGGCGGAATCCATAGTCGACCAGGTTCTGCTTCCGGCTTCTGTCGCCGTGCCACATGCCGTGTACCTGCGGAATGGTCGCGTGGCTCTCATCCACAAACAGCAGAAAATCGCGTGGAAAATAATCGAGCAGCGTTGGCGGAGGCTCTCCCGGCAAGCGCCCTGAGAAGTGCCGCGAGTAGTTCTCAATGCCGTGGCAGTAGCCCATTGATTTGATCATCTCGAGATCGAACCGCGTGCGCTGGTGCACGCGCTGGGCCTCAACCATTCGGCCCTCAGCCTCGAGATAGGTGACCCACTCATTCAGCTCCGCGACAATCGAGTCGATCGCCTGCGCTTTGCGCTCCGGCTGCACGACGTAATGGCTCTTGGGGTAGATGGGCAGCCGCGAATACTTCTGCTTGACCGTGCCGAACAGCGGATCGATCTGCGCCAGCGACTCAATCTCATCGCCGAAAAGTTCGATGCGAAACGCCGATTCGTCGTAGGTCGGGAATACCTCGATGATGTCGCCGCGCACGCGAAAGGTTCCGCGCCGAAAGTCTGCATCATTGCGTTCGTAGAGAATCTCTACCAGGCGCCGCGTGATGTCCTTGCGGCTGATGCGCTGACCCTTTTCGAGCAGCAGCAACATGCCGTAGTAGGCCTCCGGCGAACCAAGACCGTAGATGCAGCTCACCGAACTCACGATGATGGCGTCGCGCCGCTCAAACAACGATCGCGTCGCGGAGAGCCGCAACTTGTCCAGCTCTTCGTTGATCGTCGCTTCTTTTTCGATATAGAGGTCGCCCGCCGGGATGTATGCCTCCGGCTGGTAGTAGTCGTAGTAGCTGACGAAGTATTCAACGGCGTTGCCGGGAAAGAACTGCTTGAACTCGTGATAGAGCTGCGCGGCCAGCGTCTTATTGTGCGCCAGGATCAGCGCAGGCCGATTCGACTGCTCAATCACCTTGGCCATGGTGAAGGTCTTGCCCGAGCCGGTTACACCCAGCAGCACCTGGTGCTTCTCGCCGGCCGAGAGACCTTGCATCAGCTCGTCGATGGCGCGGGGCTGGTCGCCACGAGGCTTGTAGCTGGTCACCAACTGAAAATCCATTGAAAGATTATAGCCGAAGAGCGAAGATTAGGCGAAGAGGCGAACGTATCATAATTCAAGTCACTTTGTGAGTGGCCAGCCCCCTCACTCGGCGGAATCCCACAGATTTTCGAATCGGCCAATTCGACCGACAACCGACGTGCCTATGCTTTAGCCGACAGGGGTTGCCAGAAAGGCGTGGACCTTGCCCATATCCGGCCCACTCTTGACCGTTCCCATGCCCGAGATTTGTCCGCGATTGTTGATCTTGTTCGCCATGGTTGCATGGAGGGTGAAATCTTGAGGAAATAGCGTGTAGCGTGTTGAGGTTGGTCATCACGCCGTCCTGGTAGATGAAGGCATTGGACCAGTTGAAGTTGGAGTCCCAGGTGCTTCCCACCACCTGGCCCTGGTCGTTGGTGCCGGTGGCTATGGAGGCAATATCTCCCAGTTGAGTCAGAGTCCCAAGGTTTGTGAGTACGCCGTTCTGCCAAAGCGCGGCATATCGGATTGCGCCACCAGGACTGGCGAAGACTGACCCAACAATTTGGCCCTGCTTGTTATTGCCGTAGGCGATAGCGCCATCACCAGTTCCGAGGTCCTCAAGCTTGGTGACCTTGCCGTTTTCCCACGATACGGCGTGACTCATCGCGCCGCAGTTTCCTGTGTAGCCTACGGCCTGGCCATAATCGTTGATCCACACAGCGAACCCGTCTGCGTCGCCAACCGGCGTAGGAAGAGCGCGGGCTCTGCCGTGTTCCCACAACACCGGCAACTGGGTTCGATTAGCCGTGGTTTCAGGCGTGCATGAGGAGTCCACAGTACCGTTTTCCGCCATCCCTGCGATTTGTCCAAGGTTATTGATCGCGCTCGCCTGCCCGTTATTTCCGCCGAGCGTCGGGAGAGCGCTCATATGAAAGTTTTGCCAAACAAACGGGCGGCACGTAAGGTGCGTGCTGAAGCCGCAAATATCTTCGCCGTTCGGGTCGGGAACAGCCGTTTCGGACATACCTACTATCTGCCCGAAGTCATTGATCTCGCCCCAGTTCATCCAACTGTTCGGTCCTCCAAGCGTGCCGACTTGAATCCGTCGACGCCTATCAGCACCTGTCCACTTGAAAGCATCGCGCCTATGAAATTAATGTTTTGCGTCGGTATCCCGTTCCAGGCCATGATCTCCGTCCAGCCTTCGTCATTGACGGACATGGCACAAGCCGCATTTTGACCCTCCTCCCTGCCCAAATCGGTAACCTTGTAGCTGGTTTGTGCTACCGCATAACTGGAACAAGCCAGAACAATCGTCGCAACCAACGGTGTCCAGAAATTCCGCAACCGTCTAAGCATGCTCATATCTCCTGTTTTCCTCCGGTAAGGTTGTGGTGCCGAGATGACTGGCGATTTACGTCAGGTGCGGCTCGGCGCTCGGGCAGTTAGCTTGCAATTGAGAGCAGAATTGGCTCACAACTTCACAAATCCTTGCTGAGCGACAACTGAAGAAGCATGCCGCCTTCCACCTTCACAGCGATTACGCGACATAACAGACCTGACATTTCTGACTTCGAATCCGGGTGGCGGACTAACAGCATTCCGGGTCAGTGGCAGAACGGCTAAAAGAGCCGTTTATCCAACTTTCCATACGATCTGGGCGGGAGGTTACGAAATTCGAGAACGTCATCAGCCAAAAGTCAGACGATCAATTGTGATTGACTTTCAGGCCGATATACATACAAACTGGTCGGTATGTTAGGAGATCCCGAGAAGCGAAAGTCCCGTGATCCGGAGCGCACGCGGGAACGCTTGCTGAAAGCCGGTTATCGGGAGGTCTACCGATCTGGATTCCAGAGTGCCAGCATCGATGCGATCCTGGCTGCCGCCAACGTGACAAAAGGAGCGCTCTACTACCATTTCGAGAGCAAGGAAGCTCTGGGACACGCCATTATCGACGAGGTCGTTGCAACATTCTTCAGTGACGGGTGGTTGCTGCCTCTCCAACGAAGCGAGGACAAGGACCCTATCGATGTTTTGATCGACATTGTCCAGGCGAAACCAGCTCGGCCGAGAGACTTGAAGGGCGGTTGTCCCCTTGTCAATTTGGCGCAAGAGATGTCTCAGCTCGACGAACAATTCCGCAAGCGGTTAGAGGCAATGTTCCATGCCTGGCAAGAAGGCGTTGCCATGGCTTTGCGGAGGGGACAGTCTCAAGGAGCAGTCCGCCGCGACTTGGTTCCGGACGAGACCGCAAGCTTTCTGATCGCGATGGTCGAAGGCTACTTAGTGTTGGCGAAGAATGCCCAGGATGTGAAGGTGTGGAATGAGGGAATCGTAAATATCGTGGGATGGCTGCAGTCGCTTCGCGCGCCTCGTCAATCTGGAAAAGGCGGACGGAGGATGTCAAAGAGGCTTGTCGTCAGGCAAGGCCAACGAATTCGGGTAAGGAGGAAACGATGAATCGAAGAAGATTGGTAACGGTAGCTTCTCTAAGTCTCGCTCTGATCCTGGGGCTCATTCCGATGAAGCACGGGCAGTCACAAGCCCCCAAAACAGCCTATCCGATCATGGCGCCACTCGATCAGTACCTCATGGCAGACCGAAATGCCGAAATTGCGTTGGCTCAAAGCGCGGCGCCGGAAGCCATATCCCGCGAGGCCAAGATTCTCGTCCTCGGACGCCAGGGCTACGAAACTGCCGTGGAAGGCAAGAATGGTTTTGTATGTGTTGTCGAGAGAGGGTGGATGTCGCCCTCCGATGCTCCGGAATTTTGGAATCCCAAACTTCGTGGTCCGATCTGTTTCAATCCGCCGGCCGTGCGATCCGTGTTGCCGACTACTCTTAAGAGAACAGAGATGGTATTGGCAGGGAGAACAAAGGCTGAGATCATCGAGGGCAACAAGGCAGCGTTCGAAAAAGGTGAACTGCCGCCGCTCGAACCCGGCGCGATGAGTTACATGATGTCGAAGGAGGCCTATCTCACCGATAACGGTGGTCACAAGTTGGCCCACTTGATGTTTTATGCGCCTCCGCTTGACGGCGAGGCGTGGGGCGCCGATCTACCGAAATCACCGGTAATGCTGATTCCACAATTCAAAGGCGCTCAACCAATCGACGTGTTTATTGTTCCCGTGAGCAGATGGTCAGACGGATCCGCTGCCCCGGTTATGTAGGACCGATTCATGTAGAAGCAGCGATCTCGTCAGTCTCGCTTCCGGTGGCAGGAAGTCGAAGCAAGAGAGCAACGCAAGGTGTCTCATCATGAGCGCTCGCGACATTCACGATCAGAAGAACAATGCGCGTGAGGTCTTTGTTCGACAAGCAGCTCACGCTAATGCGGAGTTTTCGGTCAGCCCACCGCAAGGGGATACAATTTGCCCCACCAGGAGCAAACGGGGGGTCACTCTTGAATCGACTGCAGAAGATGGGTTCTACGTACCAGTAGATTCATCACTGCTTCCGATAACCCGAGTTGATGCTGCAGACCTCATCCGGGCCTGGCAGCAGTTGGCGGTTATAGCAAAACGACAGGCGCCACGAATCGCGTTCAAAGTAAAGGGTAGAATCATATTCTTGGAATTGGTTGAGATCGTGGCAGTGCAAGCCGAAGGTAATTATGTTTCGTTGCAATACCGGCCCAATCCGTACTTGTTGCGCGAGTCTCTCTCGTCGATGGCGGAGAAGCTCAAACCCTACGGTTTCATTCGGATTCACCGCTCGGTAGTCGTGAATATTTCGGCCGTGGAGGAGATCCAACCTTTAACGACGGGAGAGTACAGGCTGCGTGTAAAGGGTGGGAAGGAATACTTGGTAACGCGTACATACAAAGACAGCCTCAAAGATCTGGCTCAACTGTGGGTAGGCTCCGAGTGCCTTTGCGGCTAACAGACAGCCAAAGCACCTTGTTATTTGCTCTGATAACGGCCCTCCGTCCAGCAATAGGGCTCTCGTCGAGTGATAAATCGCCAACTCACTCAATGAACAGCGCGGGTACTCGGACTTTCGAGTTCCGCTCGAGTCACCGCCGATGCTGACCTTTGACAGATCTTCGTCGGCCGCAACGAACGAGCGGCAGACCGCGTTCGCTTCCCGTCGTTTCGACCCCACGGCCTTCCGTGTCAAGGTCCCTTTCTGAATAAATTTAACAACCCTTCGGCAATGAGCTACTTGCGAGCTCCCCCCATTTGCGTGCAATTAACCATGAAAAATGCACAATACTCCTGTACGATGGAATCCCGATAGCTCGATCAATTGGGATGCGGGAAGTGGAAACGATCTGTTCTGAAAATTCGAATGGCAGCGTTGCTAAGAGGTTGCGTATACGGAGGGAGCAGCAGCCTTCAGGCTGCTGAAATCATGGGCATTGCGCTACGGGGCCTTTAGGCCCGGACACTCTCGGCCATCCGACATTCTTCAGGTCTTCGGTGTCACAAAGCGCAATGAACGACCGCCGTAGTCTCCGGTTGTCTTTTGTCTGCCTCTAACTCCTTTGTTAAGAGGAATCTACGGCTAAGTTCAATCATTGGAATATTTTGGCGGGACACCCTTCCTCTAAGCCAATGAAAACAGAATACTTCCCGCCAGAGACCGGTATATAGGGGTACCGTTGCTGAAGCCGGGAATCCCATCTGCTCTGGCATGATGAAAATCTCGCCCGCCCCATTCATCGCGGCATTATTATCGCGATGAGTGGGCGACAAAGTCTGGTCGTGAAAGAACGCCGATCATTCCATACCAAGATTCCGTCGCGGATCGCCGACCATCTTTCGCGGGTCAACGGCGAGGTCGAACTCTTCCCCCGTGACGAATCCGCCGCCTACCGCCGCCTCGCGTAAGCTGATCTTCTGCTCAAGAGCTCGGTGCGCGATCTTTGCGGCATTGTCATAACCGACGAGGGGACTCAGGGCGGTCACCAGCATCAAGGAGTTTCGAACATTCTCTGCGATCTGCTCGCGGTCGAGCGTGACTTCTTCCACACTGTGCTTCCTGAACTGCACGCAGGCATCGCCGAGGATCCGCGCGCAGTGGAGCACGTTCCGGATCGCCATCGGCCGCATCGTATTCAATTCGAAATTTCCCTGCGCACCGGCGAACGCGACGGCAGTGTCTTCGCCGATCACCTGCGTGCACACCATCAGCATCGCCTCTTGTTGTGTGGGATTCACTTTGCCGGGCATGATCGAACTTCCCGGCTCGTTTGATGGCAGCACGAGTTCGTTCAGACCTGCTCGTGGTCCCGAGGCCAGCCAGCGCATATCATTCGCAATCTTCATCAGCACAATGGCCAGCGAGCGAAGCGCGGCACTTGCAGCGACCATTGCGTCCATCGACGCCAGCGCAGCGAACTTGTTGGGCGCCGAAACAAACGGATGATGCAGGAACTCGGAGATCTTTGCCGCGACACGCGGGCCGAAATCAGGCGGCGCATTCATTCCCGTACCGACCGCAGTTCCGCCAATCGCGAGCCGATACAGTCCCTGGATGGATGTTTTAATCAGCAGCAATGCATCATCGAGCTGGGTTGCGTATCCCGACCACTCCTGCCCGACCGTCAGCGGCGTAGCATCCTGCAGGTGGGTCCGGCCGATCTTGACCACGTCCACCCACTCGCGGGCCTTCGCCCAGACTGCGTCTCTGAGCGCGGAGACTGCGGGAATCAGGTGCCTGTCGAATGCAAGCACCGTGGCGATGTGCATCGCCGTCGGGAACGTGTCGTTCGACGACTGCCCCATATTGACGTCGTCGTTGGGATGAACCGGATCCTTGCTGCCAAGTTTTGCACCCACGAGCTGGTTGGCCCGATTGCTGATGACCTCGTTCACGTTCATGTTCGTCTGCGTGCCTGACCCGGTTTGCCAAACACTCAGCGGGAACTCGTCGTCGAACGCTCCGGAAACAACCTCCTCGGCAACCGTTGCAATCAGATCGGCTTTCCACGCAGGCATTGCGCCGATCTCGCCATTCACCAGTGCCGCCGCCTTCTTTACATATCCATAAGCGCGATACACCTCGATCGGCATGCGGTCCTCGCCAATCGCGAAGTGCACAAGAGAACGCTGCGTCTGGGCACCCCAGTAGTGTTCGGCCGGAACATTCACCGCGCCCATCGAATCGCTCTCTTTGCGAACCCCGGTACTTCGCGTGCCGATAGGCAGTTGTTGGATCCTTGGTGTCTCTGCGTGTTCTGCGGGCCCTGGCCTTTTCATCGTTTGCTCCCCGCGAATTGAGAATGACCTGGTTTGAATCGCCTTTCGTTGCTCACGTTGCCCCGATCAGCGACCGCGGGGCGTGAAGCAAAACAGGTGAATCTTCGCCAGGCACGCTATTTCGGTTGCAGGATGTCCTTCAACCACGGCACCGGCAAAGCGCCCTCGTCCAGCGCGCGATCGTGAAAGTCAGCGAGCGTAAAGTCCTTGCCCTTCGCGGCCTCGTACGACTTGCGCAACCGCCACCATTCGCTCGTTCCCACATAATAGGTAGGCAGTTGTGTCGAGCTTAGCTTGGCCCGCTGCAGTTTCCCTTCGGCCTCGGCGCGCGTCTGGAAGGCATCGTCCATCATGAAGTGCATTGCCTCGTCATCTGTCATCCCCATGGTCTGCATGCGGATATCAAGGATGCTGTTGCCCACAGCGCGCAGCCAAACCTTCAGGTAGCTGATGCGATAGCGCGGATCGCTATTCGCAAAGCCCTGCTGCATCATTACCTGCGCGATGTACTCGGCCCATCCTTCCACATAGGCGCCGTTTCCATAGAGACTCCGCACCAGGCGCCTTGTCACGGGTTGAATCTCGTTGGCATGCTCGGCCTGCACGTAGTGTCCAGGCAGCGCTTCGTGGATGCAGAGCCACTTCAGCACCCAGTTGTTGTACTCCCGCAGCCGGGATTCGGCGCTGGCCACGGACGTACTGGAACTGATCGGCGTAACCCAGAACTCTGCTTCGGCATTCGGATCGAGCGGCGGAGCAGAGTGGAATCCACCAACTGAGTAGATTCCGCGTTCGAACTCCGGTGTTGCAATCACCTTCAGGTTGTCGCGCGACTTGAGCGAGACGATCTTCTTCTCAATAATGAACTGACGGATCCCGACCAGATCATCCTTCGCAGTCTGCATCAGGTCATCGCGCTTCTGATGGTCGTCGGCGATCTTCTTAAGCACCTCGCTGAGGATCGTATTCTCGCGCTCCTTCTGGCCAAGGCTCGCGTGATCGTCGTGATCCGGGAAGTATTGTTTGTGAAGCGGCAGCGCCAGTTCGAGCATTTCCGCTCGCGTCTTTTTGAACTCGCGCTCGGCGTCTTGCAGCACCTGGTCAGGAGTGACGTCTGTCTCCATCACCAGGCGGAATTTCTCGGCGTAAAGATCCTTTCCAAGGCGCCAGGTGCCATCCGTTTTCTGCTTTGCGAGATCATCCTGCAGCCATCGCGAGAAATCTTTCAGCGCCTTCACCGCCGGCGGTGCCACCTGGTCAAAGCGCGTTTTCAGTTCCGGATGCGTCGCAAGAGTGACGGCAATGGTGTCCTGGATCAAGTCGACGTTGCCGGAGTTCTCCTCGACTGCGACCCGGATGAAGATGGGATCGGCATCCACCAGTTCGCTTCGCGCCTGCTCAAGGAACTTCGGAGTCGCAGCAACGCGCGAAAGTACGTCGCCCAACCGTACATCCTCTGCGGCGTATTCGTCCGTCAGTGGCTGAAACAATGCGCTGCCCAAGAGTTCAACGTAGACAGTCGGATTGTGTTTGTAATTCTGGATGCGATCGAGTTCGAGCAGGCTCAGCGCAATCTGATCATCGATCAGGTGCCAGTCCGCCGCATCCTGGGCTCCAAGTGCGGAAACAGGTGTTTCGGTGTGGAATCGCTCGCGCCAACGCGAATATACGCGGCGCTGCTCTGCCATTCCCGCCGGGCTCACGTCATCGAGCAGGGAATCGAGCGCCACCGTCTTGCCGGTCTTCGGATCGACGTGCTTGTGATAGCCGGCCTGCGATGCGCTCGAAGGCGAAAGCGCCAGCCTCTCGTGAATGAACTCCTCACTGAGCTTCGCAAACTTTTCATTCCCTTGTGGCGCCGGAGGTCCAATCTGTGCCGCAAGGGCACTCGCGCCAAGAATAAACACCGCAAGCAATCTCATTTGCATGACAGGCTCTCCTCGATTGTCCTCGCCAGCCTAACACCAGGATCCGCATGAACTTCTATTCGTCATCATCCTCTCGGTCAGGGCCGCCGCGGACCACCGACATCGCGGCGCCGTATGGCTTCATCTGGTATTCCTTTGGTGGAATGTCGCCGGCGAGGTAGCGCACGAAGTAATCCCACCGCCGCCGCATCATGTACTGCGAATCAGGTCCATAGCCGTGGGGCACATTGGGAAGCAAAACCAGATCGAAGTCTTTGTTCGCTTTGATCAGCGCATCCACCAGCAGCAGGGTATTGTTGGGCGGCACATTGTCGTCCATCGTGCCGTGCGCGAGCAGCAGGTGGCCCTTCAGATTTTTGGCGAAGTTCTGGTTGGCCTGCGAATCATAGTTGGTGGTACCGTCGGGATTCTTGACCTCGATACCTGCCCACTTCTCCGCCCAGTCGTCTTCGTAGTCGCGCTGATCGTGATTGCCGCTCTCGGCAATGCCCACCTTGAAGAAATCCGGATAGTGGAGCATCGCGGCGCCGGTAGCATTGCCACCACCGGAGTGTCCCCAGATTCCCACGCGATCCAGATCGATGAACGGATACTTTTGTGCCAACTCCTTCATCCCTGCTATCTGGTCGGGGATCGTGTTGTCGCCAAGGTCAGCGTAGTAGGCCTCGTGAAAAGACTTGGACCGGAACGGCGTTCCCATGCCATCGATGCAGACCACGACGAATCCCAACCCAGCCAGTGCCTGCATGTCGCCGTGCGCAGCGCGGAAGTCGCGAGGACCACACGACCCGATCTGCGGTCCGGGATAGACGTAGTTAATGATGGGGTACTTCTTAGAGGCATCGAAGTGGGTCGGCTTGAACATGAAGCCGTACAGGTCTGTCTTGCCGTCGCGGCCCTTCACGGTGATAGGCGTCAGCGGTTGCCATCCGGCGGCAGTCAGCTTCGAAATATCCTGCTTCGCCACTTTCATCACTGTTTTGCCCGCATCGTCGCGCACTACCGTTACCTGCGGCTGGGTCGGTGTCGAGTAGGTGTCGGTGAAATAGCGCCCGTCATGCGACACCTTGATGCGGTGATCGGCGTTCTCCGGCGTCAGCAGCTTGAGGCCGGTGCCATCAAACTTCACGCTGTAGAAGTGCTCAAAGTAAGGATCGCGATCCTTCTCCTTGCCAACACCTACGAAGTAGATCACCCGTGCCTTGTCGTCGACGTACAGCACCTGCGTCACATTCCCCGGCCCCTGCGTGATCTGGTTCTTGAGCTTTCCGGTCGTCAAATCGTAGAGATATAGATTGCCCCAGTTGTCGCGTTCGCTGAACCACAGAATCTCATTCGACTCCGGCAGATAGTGCCAGTTGATCCTGCCGTTCCCGCTCTCGTAGAACTTCGGTGCCGTATCCGTCATAACCTCGCGCACATCTCCGGTCCCGGCATCGGCTATCGCGCACCCACTCCTGCTTGTGGTCGCGCGATGTCGACACAAAGGCCAGGTGCTTCTCATCGGGACTCCACTCCACATCGGCAAAGATGTCACCATCGCAAGCAATGTCGTCGCACAGTGTGGAGCGGTGCTGATCGGGCGGCATCTTCAGGCGGATCACCTTTCGTGCGTCTACGTCGATGACTACGCGCTCGATCATCGTCACATCCTTGTCGCCTACAAGCGGATACTTCCAGGCCTTCAGCTCTGGATGCGTGTTCGTCACCGGAACGAGGTACATCTCGCCGTCCTTGCGTTGATCCTGCTGGAACGTAGCAATCTTCTTCGAATCCGGCGACCAAAGCAGGATCGCGGAATCCGAGTGTTTCCATCCCGCGTTGTCCGTCGCATAACCGAAGTCCTTCACACCATCGGTTGTCAATTGCATCTCAGCACCCGTAGCCAGATCGCGTACCCATAGATTCCAGTCGCGAATGAACGCACCCAGCTTCCGGTTCGGCGAAAGCGTCATCGGCGGCAGCGGCGACTGCCCTGGCGCCGGTATCCCGTCAGAAATCACCTTGCACGCATCTGATCCCGTATCCAGGGTGCATTGGTAGGTCGCGCCGCGCATCGTGAAGGTCAGTGTGTGATCGCCATCGCTCAGTGAGATATCCGAAAGCTGCAGATGCCGTGCATCCAGTCCCGGTCCGCCCTTTGACACCGTCTTCAACGCGGCTGCCAACTTCTCCTGGTCAAACAGCGGGCCGCGTGATCCCTTTGCCGGATCTACCATTACGTAGCTGGTTCCGCTTTCGTCCACCTCGCGATACCAGAAGCGATCGTCGTCGAGCCACTGCGCATTCACCTGGCCCTTGTAGGCGAGGGGATTGACGTTGTAGGCCATGAACTTCTCGGCGTTCGCATAGTCTTGATCGGTGTACTGGCGCGGCTGCTGAGCTAGCGTGGTAACGCAAACCAGGGAAAGAGCCGCAAATGGGCCCGCAATCGTTTTCGCACGTCGAATCGCAATCATCTGTTCAGATTCCTCTGCTGAAGACACACATTCCCCGCGGTCACTGAGTTCTTGGTTTTATAGATCGGAGAAGATGTTAACTTATTCGAATTCTATATCCATGAAGGTCCCAGCCGGTAGCTCGGCGGGCCCCCTCTGATCGTTTGTCGCAACGCTACTTCAGCATCGCCCCGATATTCGCCTTGATCGACGGATTGGTGGCCGTTCCTGTAATCATCAGGGGAATCCCGTGGTTCGACGGAGGCGCCGGCTTTGCAGCGGGGTGTAGAAAACTTCCCACAATCCCGCCTACCGCGTTCAAGGCTGTGTTGGCCACTGCCCCGACGGCATTTGTCGAACTCAGCTTCGCGTTCAGGTTGAAGTTGATCGCTCCAGTTTCTGCGATCGCACCTTCGCCTGTCGCCGAGCCGAGTTGGGGCAAACTGCCGTAAATGTCCGTAATCCGCGCGCCTGCCGGCGATGAATTCACGTTCGCCTTCAGAACCTGGATCTCCGTTCCACCCGATGCGCTGCCAAACGGATTCAGGCCCTGAATCTTCGATCCCGATGTCAAAGCCCTCGAGCTTTGTATTGTCGATCTCGACCGGCCCCGCCAGCGTTGCCGTGGTGGCAGGACCAGTGACGGCAATGTTTGCCGTCAGCGTTCCGCCCTGCAGCGAAGACCCAGTTGGCAGGTGAACACCGACCACGGGCAGCAGCCGTTCCAGCTGATCGATCGGTAGATTTGGCGCGGCGAGATGCAGGTCAAGTATCACAGCCTGCTGCATCAACTGGAAGTTCCCGCTCACGTGAACAGCAACAGATCCTGCGTGAACGGCGATGTCCGACACTGTCCCTTTCCGCGTTTCAAGGTTGTGGGAAATGGTGTAGTCAATGTCTACTTGCTCTTGTGCCTGCGAACCGCGTGGGACCAGTTGCAGTTGCGAAGCCTTCACCTTTCCTGTGCTCGACACATTCGTGCCATCCGATTTTAGTTGGGCGTCGATATCATCGTGCATCGAAATGCCACTGGTCCTGTCGATCACTCCCGACGCAACCGGATCGAAATCTCTCAGCTGCAGCGTCGCCTGAAAAGGAGTCTGCATCGTGTTTCTCCGCGAAATGGGACCAGCATCGCCGGTGAGATTTAGCGTGCCTTCTCCCGGTAACTTCGCAGAAAGATCGAACGGAAACGATGTGAGAAACGAAAACTTCTTAAGCGTCAGGTTCAATTCTGTATATTCGAACGGCTTGCCCGTGAAGGGGATGGACGACATGGTCGCGCTTCCATGGCTGATCTTCAACTCATCCACGGTCAAATCAGGTATGGAACTCGACTGTTGTGCCGATCCCGCCGAGGCTCTGCCGATGCTTGAGAAATTCCACCTTCCGCTGGCGTTCTGAATGAGCTGGATGGAAGGTGAGTCGATGTTCAGCCTGGTGATGCGCACTTCATGATCAAACACGATGGGCAGAATTTTCACGCCTACATCGAGCTTCTTCGCCTGAATAAACGGTACAGCGCTGAATGCCGGATCGTCGGCAACGAAGATGTCGTCCGCAACCAGGTTTCCCGCCATGATCGAGAAGGTCAGGTGTCCCAGTGTGACCTCACGGCCTAGCGCGCTCGACAGCTGGTTCTCGACCGTCGGTCTGAGCGCCTCGGCATTAACAAAAAAGGGCACGAGGGAAAGGACGAATAGGATAAGGAACAGCACTGCAGCGACCACCAGGACCCACTGCTTCAGCATGAGTATCTTTCCCCGATTAAAACTGCCACGATTGTATCCTCCGGGCATAGGAGTGCGCGTGCTTCACCATTAGGTGGAACTGCAAGTCCAGTATCAACTCTGGCCTACCACGGCACAGATTTGCCCATGTGGAAGTACCCGCCTGTCGGTCCGTCGTCCGGCAGAGTCGCCAGCGCGGCGCTCGTCTTGCCTCCTTCGCTCAGCTCCATCGGTGCACTTTGCCCGCCCATATCTGTCTTCACCCATCCGGGATGTGCAGAGTTCACCTTAATCTTCGTATTTCTCAGCTCATACGCAAGGTGCACAGTGAAAGCATTCAGCGCAGTCTTCGACGCGTCGTACGCAAACGACTTGGCATTGTAGATAGGCGAATCAGGATCCGCCTGTAGCTTGAGTGACCCGAGAATGCTCGACAGATTCACGATCCTGCCCGCCGGACTCTCCTTGATCAGCGGCAGAAGCTTCTCAGTCAGCTCAACCTGCGCAAAGAAGTTTGTCTCAAACACCTTTCGGAGCAAATCCATCGGCACATCCGCAGCGCGATGTTCGGGTCCTTCACCGGGAAATGTCCCGCCTGCAATTCCTGCATTATTTACCAGGATGTCGAGCCGCCCGTACTTCGAGTTGAAGTAGTCGAAAGCCGCCTGGTAGTCGGCCTCCTTCGTAATGTCGAACTGGATCGTATCGGCGTCCACGCCTGCGGCGCGCAGCTTGGCGACGGCTTGATCGCCCTGTGCCTTGTCACGCGAACCGATGACAACCTTGATGTTTTCTGCCTTGTTCTGTCCGAGGTCAAGCGCGGTCTGGAAGCCAAGCCCGCGATTTCCGCCAGTAATAAATGCGATCTTCTGAGCCATTGGGAAGTATCTCCTGTGCAGGGTTCGATTCTGGGACAGCCATCAAAGGTTCATCAATTTGAAGTTCGAGTGCAAACACATGCAGCCTCGAAAAACCTGACTGGCATCGAAGCCTGCTGGGAGGGTTCCCATGCCAGAAAAAGCCACAATGCAGCGTGCCAGAGAAGACCTGCGCGAAGGCAGGTCGCCGTCAACCGCGGCCGGTGAATTTGTCCGCGAAGAGATCGACCATGTGCGGGAAGGGAAGCACGGGGCGCGTTCTCCGCAGCAGGCCATCGCCATCGGACTCAGCAAGGCGCGTCGCGCCGGTATTCCCCTCAAGCCCCCGGCAAGCGGAAAAGTCAACGAAGAAACGCGCCACAGGGCGGAGCAGGACTACGAAAAGGGCCGCACCGAGCCGAAGACCGGACCGGAAGGCTCGACCGCTCGCGGCCGCTTGCGCCTCGACACCATGAAGCATGAATCAAAAAGCACGACGTCGCACAATGCGCTTTCAGAGCACGCAAAACAGATCGCACAAAAACGGAAGAAGAAGAGTTGATCTGAAGCTCTAAATTAGCTCGTGGAAGGGGTTACCCTATCCCGTCGAGGGGATGAAACGTTGGTTTCGCGTGCGAATGAAAGGCCTGCCCCAATTCGTTTGCATCGCAGATGGGAAGCGGGTATCGTTCGAACTATAGGTTAAAGCTTTGATGCGCCTTTCTGATTCCCCGGAACAGGACGCGGCTGCTGCGACAGAAGTCAAACAGGCCGAGTTCGCTCAATTCGCGCTGGAGAACCTGTTTGATATCTCTCCTGACGCGATTTTTGTCACGGATGCCGAAGGCATCATTCGTGGCGCGAACCCGCGTGCGGCGGAGTTATTCGGTCACACCCAGGCCGAGCTGATCGGCCAACCCATCGAAAACCTGGTGCCGCAACGTTTTCGTGTACGGCATCCTTCCCATCGCGAAAACTACCATGCCCATCCCCGCGCTCGCCAGATGGGCGCGGCCATGAATCTCTTCGGACTGCGCAAAGACGGCACGGAGTTTCCGGTTGACATCATGCTGAAGCCCCTGGAGACACCGGTAGGCACAGCGGTGCTCAGCATTGTGCGCGATGTCACCGAGCAGCGTGAGGCGCAGGAGCTTGCTCGCCGCAGCGATCTGCAACTGCGCTCGCTCGTCGAAGGTGTGCGCGACTACGCGATCTACCTGCTGGACCAAGAAGGCTATGTCACGACCTGGAATCCCGGCGCCGAGCGCATCAAGCATTACACGCCGGATGAAATCCTCGGAAAGCACTTCTCGCGGTTCTTTATACAGGAAGACGTAGATCGCGGCCGGCCCGCCGAGTTGCTGCGGCTGGCGGCCGCTGCGTGGTCGCGTTGAAGAAGAAGGCTGGCGCGTGCGCAAGGACGGCTCGCGCTTCTGGGCCAACGTCATCCTGACTGCCATCCGCGACGACACCGGCGAGCTGACCGGCTTTGCCAAGGTAACCCGCGACTTTACCGACCGCAAGCGCGCCGAAGAGGCGGTGATGCTGCAGTTGAGCACCGCGTTGCTGGCGAATATGGACGTCGGCAAATTGCTGTCGGCGATCTCGGCGAGCATCCACGAGGTGATTCCGCACGACAACGCAGCGGTTTCGCTCTATGACCAGGAGGCTGGTGACCTGGTGGCGCATTTTCTGGGGCCGCAGAATCCTGCACTGTTTCCGGGTGAATTGCGACTCTCCTTGACCGACACGCTGTCAGGCCTTGCATTCCGCACGCGCGAACCAGTGCTGATCCAGCGGCTGGCGGACGTCTCGAATGCCCCTGGAACCATCGAGAACCTGACCAAGTTAGGCATGCAGTCCGCCTGCTGGGTTCCGCTTATTCACCACGGCAAGGCCATTGGAACGCTATCAATCGTTAGCCGGATCGAAGGCGCCATTGGACAGCAAGAGGCCGACACATTGATGCTGATTGCCGCCCAGGTAGCGATGGCTGTGGACAACGCGATCGCCTTCCGCCGGATTGCCGAGCTGCGCGACAAACTCCGCCAGGAGAAGCAATATCTCGAAGAGGAAATCAATCTCGAGAACCGCTTTGAAGACATCGTCGGCGAGAGCGGCGGTCTGCGCCAGGTGCTCAAGCAGATTGAAACCGTTGCGCCCACCGACGCAACCGTGCTTATCCAGGGCGAAACCGGAACAGGCAAGGAACTGCTGGCTCGCGCCATCCACCGGCTCAGCCCGCGCAGCGAGCGGACCTTTATCAAGGTCAACTGCGCAGCGATCCCCGCCGGCCTGATTGAGAGCGAGCTGTTTGGCCACGAGAAGGGTGCGTTTACCGGCGCTATCGCCCGCAAGATTGGGCCGCCTGGAACTCGCGCACGAGGGCACGCTCTTTCTGGACGAAGTGGGCGAACTCCCGCTCGACCTGCAGCCCAAGCTGCTGCGCGCACTGCAGGAAAGGGAAATCGAGCGGCTCGGGCGGCAATCGCCCCATTCCCATCAATATTCGCCTGATCGCTGCCACCAATCGCGACCTGGCTCAGATGGTCGCCGAAAAGGAGTTTCGCAGCGACCTCTTTTATCGGCTCAAGGTCTTTCCCATCTTCGCCCCGCCACTTCGCGACCGTGTGAGCGACATCCCCGTGCTCGTCCGTCACTTTGTCAGCGCACACAGCCGGCGCATGGGCAAGAGTATCGAGACCATTCCCGACGAGACCATGCAAGCACTCTGCCGCTGGCCCTGGCCGGGCAATATCCGCGAGCTCGAAAACTTCCTCGAGCGCGCCGTGATTTTGACGCGTGGCACTGTCCTCTATGTTCCGCTGGCAGAACTCGAGACGAAAGTGGCCGAGGAAGAGGCGGAACTGGAAGAGCGAAACCCAACGCTGCATGCTGCCGAGCGCGAACACATTCTTCGCGTGCTGCGCGAGACCAAGGGCCAGATCGGCGGAGCGGACGGAGCCGCCGAGCGTCTAGGTCTGAAGCGCACGACCCTGAACTCGAAGCTCAAGAAGCTTGGCATCGAGCGAAGCGACTATATGTAAGGTTGTGCTTCGAGTTTCTGCGCCGATTTCCTAAGACAATCTGACAGGTGACGACGTGCTCCCGTGACGAGATCTCGTCTCGTGACGATATTTCGTCATCGTCACTTCGTCGCCACGGCGTCGTCACCACACCCGACCAAAAACTTTCTAAACAAATAAATCCTTCATATTCAAGCACTCGCAGACATTGGTCACTCGTCACACGAGTTTGGCACGCCAGTTGCCTTAGTAGGGGCAAGGCTGATGAGGGCCTGAATACGTTGCGAATCACATTTCAAGATACGGATGAAGCAGTAGAGATGAGGCTTGAAGGGCGAGTTGCAGGGCCGTGGGCGAGTGAACTCGACCGCGTCTGGGTGGACACGGCTCCGCGACTGGCTTCCAGAAAACTCATCATCGATCTGCACAACGTCACGTACGCAGATGCCAGCGGCAAGGACGTGCTGAGAAAGATCTACGCTCAGACGCACGCCGAATTCATCACCAATACCCCGTGGGCCCAATTCCTCGCCGAAGAAGTCAGTGCAACAACAACAGCAGTAGTGAACGTCAATGAGGGAGACTGAAAGATGCAGACGATGCGCGAAACAACGACCACTTCCAGAAGCGCAGGCTCAACGGCCCGGCGAATTCTTCAAGAAGCTTTCACCAGCAGCCCTGAGCGACCTCGAGTCGATGGAATTTCCCACGTTGTATCAACCGGGCATGCTGCTGTTCTCTGAGAAGTCAATCCCGGCCGGCATCTTCATCGTCGTCTCCGGCGAAGTCAAGCTCTCCATCAACTCGAGCGATGGCAAGCGCCTCATCCTCAGCATCGCAAAGGCTGGCGAAGTGCTCGGTCTCTCGTCAGTGCTCTCGGCTCTGCCCAGCGAGATGACCGCCGAAGTCCTCTATCCCTCGCGCATCGCGATCATCGAGCGCAATCAGTTCCTCGCCTTTATGGGCCGTCACCCTGAGGTTTACCAGGTCGTCACGCAGGAACTCAGCCAGCAGTACAAGGTCGCCTGCGAGCAACTCCGCACTGTCGCGCTCTCCGGTTCCGCACCTGAAAAGCTTGCCCGCCTCTTGCTCGAGTGGAGCCAGAACGGCCAGAAGACCGAAGCCGGCACGCGCTTCCGCTTCTCGCTCACACACGAAGAGATCGGCGAATTCATAGGCGCCTCTCGCGAAACCGTCACCCGTACACTCTCAACCTTCAAGAGCCGCCGGCTCGTAGCGTTTCACGGTTCGATCCTCGAGATTCCCAGCAGAGTGGCTCTCGAACATCTCGCAGGAGTTTAACGGCATATATTATTCCGCGTAAAAGTGGTCCATTAAGAGCACTCTATTGCAGTCCGTACTTGAATACTTCGCGATTTGTAGTTGGGCCCGGGTTCGTGGCGATGCACTTATACAAATTCCCGAGCAAGTGCGCACGGAAGCCTCGCGTTACAATGGCTGGCAACTATCGGCCATTCACCTCCAGGAGGCTTCCATGCGCAGGGTCCTTCCCGTACTTCTCTCTCTTCTCGTCGTTTTTCGGTTGCCGCAACCGCACTGGCACAGGGCGCTCCGCCGCAGGGTGGCGCCGACCAGCCATACACGATCGAGTACTACTACAAGGTGCAATGGGGCCATCAGCAGGAGTTTCACGACCTGTTCCTCAAGAATCACTACCCGCTGCTGAAGAAGATCCAATCCACCGGCCGCATGCTCGCCATCAAGATGGAAGCGCCCGCGTATCACACCACGGAAGACGGCCGCTGGGATTACCGCGTCACTATCACCTACAAGAACTCCACTGTCGCTACGACTGCGAATCCCGACGAAGAAGCGTTTATCAAGCAACTCTGGCCGGACCAGGACACTTACAAAAGGGAAGAGCAGCGCCGCTTCGAAATTCTCGCGGCCCACTGGGACCTGCCCGTCACCGACATCACGCCAAAATGAAAAGAGCAGGGAATAGGGACTAGGAGACAGGGAATAACGAGCAGGGAACAGAATTCTCGCCTACCGGGCAGTGCCCCTAAAATAGTCTGCCGCGGGAGCTTTGTGGATGCGTAGCCTGGGTGGTCAAAACGGGGATGACTCGGGTGTATTCCCTATTCCCTATTCACTAGTCCCTGCCTCTACGCCACCGCTCCACCAGATCCTCGGCCGCGTGCGCCCAGTTGGGAATCTGGAACTCGAACCCGGCCTTCAACAGCCGCGTCGGAACCACTCGACGGCTCTTCAACACAAGTTCTGTTTCCGTACGCATGAAGAACGCCGCGAGTTCCAGCAGCGGTGCCGGCGCCGGAATTCCATTCGGCATGTTCCAGGCCTCGCGCAGTGTGGCCATGAACTCGCAATTCTGCTCCGGGTACGGCGATGCGATATTCACGGCACCGTCCAGATCTTCGCGCGCGATCAGAAACTCCACCGCCCGCGCAAAATCATCTTCGTGTATCCACGAAACCCACTGCCGCCCGTTGCCTTGTTTTCCGCCGAGCCCCACGCGCACCAGGTTTGACAGCACTGCAAATGCATTCCCCGGCACAGGGCTGAACGTGATCGCCGATCGCATCGCTACTTTGCGCGTTCGCGGAGTGTCTGCCTTGAAGAATGTTGTTTCCCAGTCTTTCGCCACGCGGATGGAAAAGTTCCAGGTGTCCGGCGCTCCCGGTTCGCCGCCGCCCAGTTCACCGGTCGTCTCATCCATCGGCCGATCCAGCGCGTGCCGATAGATTGTTGCGGTCGAAGCATTGAGCCACACGCGCGGCGGATTCTGAAGCGACGCTATCACTTCGCCCAACAGCCGCGTCGAAATTATTCGCGAATTGTAGACCTCCACGCGATTGTCAGGAGTGTAGCGGCAGTTCACGCTACGACCGGTCAGATTGATGCAGACATCCGCGCCTTCGAGATACTGCGTCCAGATGCCCGGCGTTTGTGCATCCCAGTGCACCGTCTGCCATTCGGCTGTATGCGGTCCGCGCGTCAGAATGACGACGTGGTCTCCGCGCCGGTGAAAATGCTGCGCCAGCACGCGCCCCACCTGTCCGCTACCGCCCGGTATGACGATGCGCAGCGGACGCACAGCCGCAAAACGACTCGTGGTCATCAAAGAGGAGTTTATCCGAAAGGCTATTGTGCGGGTGGTGCCGGTGGCACGGGCTGGTGGCGGCATCGGCGGATATCCATACATGGCGAAATAGCGCCGACGCCGCGAGGCCCGAATCTCGCGCACGATGAGAATGATAATCAGCGATAGGACGAGCAATGGAGTCCAAAATACCCATATCGGCTGAGCCACGCGGTTCCCAACGATGTTTGCCGTATCGGCCGCATGCAGTCCGCCGAACATCACTACGAGGTCGTTGCCGACGGTGACATTCTCACCCAGGTGAACAGATCCGAAGAAATTCACCACGTCATGGCCGATGGCGGCGTTGTCTGCTGCGCGCACCGAGCCAAAAAACACGACAACATCGTGCTTGGATTCCTGAGCGATGTGCACATTTCCGAAGAACACCACAACGTCGTGATCGATCGTTCCCTTGGCGTTCACGCTGCAAAAGAAGCAAACCGCATCGTGAACCGATTGTCCTTCCGGCACGACGATGTTGCTGGCGAACTGCACCGCATCCTTATCGGCGTATGCCGGGGTCGACGCCACCAGAAGTGCAGAGAACAGCAGCAGAACAGAGAATAGGCGTTGAGTCATGATGACCCTCACACCGGAATTCTACGCGTAACCGCCCTGAAAAGTTCCCCGAGATGCCCCAATTTCGCAGGTTAGAACTCCACCCGCATGCCCAGCTGAATCCGGCGCGGCGGACCGTCAGCCGTCACATCGCCGAAGGTCGGCGAAGTCTCAACGGTATCGATGCTGGAGGGATTCTGGTGGTTGAGCAGGTTAAACGCCCCGGCCGAAAAGCCCAACCGCGGCGCATCCTCGTCCTTATTTGGTGTAATGGCAAAGTCGTGGCCCCACCGCAGGTCGAGGTCGACGTATGACGGAGCGGTCTCAGTGTTTCGCGCCTACCCCATCCGGGCGCGTGTTGAACAGCGAATCGCCGTACAAGTCCGTGCCCGTCGTAACCGTCCATGGCCGTCCCGTGTTTGCAAAGACTCCAGCGGCAAGGTTGTACACGCTTTTTGGATTGAACATCGCGTACATGCCCAGCGCGATTGCGCCGGTCAAAGCTCGCGTTTGACCACTCATCGTTCGGCGCGTACTGGTTCTGCGGAAACCACCCGATGCCGCCGGTGTTCGACTCGTAGTGCGACCACGTGTATCGGCCGAACCCGGTGAAGTATTTGTTCAGCCGCCCGCGGTAGGAAATATCCAGGCCGCTGCCTTCGAAGAAACCGTAAGGCTGCATCTGCCGGATCATTCCATAGCTGGGATCGGGCCGTTCTGTGTATCCCGACTCGGGTGTCGGAGCATTGATGTCCACCGAGCGAAACTCGTGAATGCCGCGCGTGGAGTACGCACTGATCACGCCAGTAGCTTTCTCGCCCAGCTGCCGCTCGATCGAGAGCCCGTATTGCATTTGGTAGGGAATCGCCGCGTTCGGTGCAAGCTCGGCCAGGTTGGCAGGCTGATCCGTTACCGTCGTGCACGCGCTCACCGGCACGCATCCCGTTCCCGGCTCTGCCGCCGGATCCAACGAAATCTGCACCGACCGACGACGCGCGTTCTCATACCGGGCCAGGTCAAGCAGCGGCCCTGATCCAAAGCGGTCGTAGTAGATGCCGCCGCCACCGCGCACAACCGTCTTCGAGTCTTCGTCCGCGATCCACGCAAACGAGACGCGCGGCGAGAATCCCAGCCGCTTCTCGGCCAGGAAATTCTGCCAGTCGTAACGAACGCCGGGTGTAATCGAGAACCGCGCATTCACCTTGAACTGGTCCTGGATGAACGCGCCCATCTCCTGCTGGTGATAGATGAAGTGGATGTCACCGGTATTCTGTGAGAATTCCGAGGGAAGATTGTTGGTGTAGTTCTCCAGCGCTGACTGCAGCACGGTTATGCCGTCCGCGGCCAGCGTGGGCCCAAAAGTATAAGTGCCCAGTGCATTCGTGTTGTCGTCAAAGGCACGCCGGCTGATGTGCGGAATCCCCGCGCCAAACTTCACAGTGTGGCGGCCGTGTGTCCACGTCACCATGTCGTTGACGCGGAAATTGTATTCGGTGCTCAGGTAGTCGCCCTGTGCCGACCCGCCGACGAAATCACCGCTTACACTGACCCGCGGCGCCTCAAACACATTGGCGTGAGTATTGAAATCGTGCTCGCCCACAACTGAAAACTGGTTCAGGAGCACGGCCGAGAGAGTGGAGTCTACGTGCACGACCGTGTCGTCTTCGTGATACTCGCTGTTGTAGCCATTGCTTGCCAACGCCTGCCCGCCCACACCCTGGTTCTGCCCGGTCCACTCTTCGTAGCTGTACTGCGCATAGGCAGAATTTTTGTCGCCGAACTGGTGAGCAGCACGGACGCTGAATTCCGTATCGCGTGTCGGCGAAGGCACGTTGGCTTGGAACAGCCCGATGGGATTGGTCGTCGTTGGAACGATCGTCGCATCGACGACCGAATCCAAATCTTCCTCAGCGCGATTGAAGCTTGCCAGAAAGCTGCTCTTCTTCGCGAAGAAAATCGGCCCAGTCATGCTTCCCTCATACACGCGCCGCTGCTCAAATGGCTTCGAGGGAGCCAATGCGTTTTGCGCATTCATCGCCGAATCGCGGAAGAGAAAATTGAATTGTCCGTGATACTTGTCAGCGGCAGATTTGGTGATGATCTCCATCTGCCCGCGCCCCGGCCAGTAGTACTGCGCCGAATACGGATCCTGGTTGATCCGCACTTCCTGCACGGCAGAGGCCGACACGGTCGCACGATTCGCCTCCACGCCATCCACCATCAACCCCGACCCGCCGGTTCCAGACGCGCTGTCGTCGAGGAACGAGCTCATCGTCGTGACGTAGTCGTTATCGAAAATTGGTAACGCTTTCAAATCGGAGGAAGTCAAAACCGACGAGTCGCGATTCTCCTCCGACGCGGTCAGATCCTCATCGGTATCACCGTTCACGCGCACATTCGTCGCAACGGCGGCAATCGGCAACGTAATGTGCAACGGCGCCGCCATCACGTGCGCTGCCGGAGCTGCTGCCGAAACCACATTGGGACGAACTGTAACCGGAAGGTGCACGGTTTCGAATCCCGGCTCGGAAATCACCAGAGTGAAACTGCCCGCATGCGGTGCGGCCATGAGAAAGTTGCCGACGCCATCCGATTTGGTCGTCCCGGCAATCGATCCATCGGCATTCAACAGGTCGACTTCGGCATTGGGCACAATCGCCCCCGTCGGATCGGCCACTACCCCTTGCACGGTCGCTGCGGGTGAGGGCTTGGGAGCCGAATTCGATGAGTCCGCGGCGAGAACGGCGGCAGGCGAAAGCAGCAAAACAATCAAGGCAGAAAAGCGCAGCATGCGAATCTCCAAGCAATACTCAACATCGGGCCACGGGAATCAGCCCGTCACTGCACGGACAATCAGGTGCCTCGTCTTCTTGAAATGGACATTCGTGGTTCGCGAATGCCAGAGGAGAAAACACTCATCTCGCGCGTTCTTGCGCTGCGCGATGATCTTGGACTGCGCTCTAACTCCATGCTACTTACGCACTTGCAGTCCTGTTTTTAAGGGCACCCTGATGAATTGATTTTCGCAGGACTCAAGGCGGCTGTCCAGTCTGCAGGCGAGTCCACCAGAACATCCGGTGGAATTGCTTCCAGGCTTCCTGGCGCCAGTCCGAATGTGCAACCGATGCACCACGCGCCGGCGTTTCGCGCTGTCAACACGTCCACTTGGCTGTCACCAATCATCACCGTCTGTTCCGGCGTCGCGCCCGCGTCTTTCATCAGCGCCAGCAGTCCCTCGGGATCGGGCTTCTTGGTGCTGAAACTGTTGCCGCCATAGATATGTTGAAAGTACGGGGCCAGGCCCAGCGCCTCGCAAATGGCTTGCGCCGGCCGGACCGGTTTGTTGGTTAATATCGCCATCGCGCGGGCCGGGACGTCGGGCTGCTCGTGCAGCTTGTGCAGCGCGTCCAGCGCTTCCAGAACGCCGTCATAGGCATAGGTGTAGTCCAGCTTATGTTCGCGATAGTAGTCGAGGAAGAACTTGTACGCCTCGGCGAGAAATTCCTCGCCTGGCTCACGGCCATCATCAGTGGCAAACGCGCGACGCACCAGCATCAGCGCGCCGTTGCCGATGTAGCTGGCAATAATCTCGTCGGAGAGATGCGGCCGGCCAAACTTTTCCAGCGTCGCATTTACACTGTTGCACAGATCCTGTGCCGAATCGATGAGCGTGCCATCCAGGTCAAACACCAACAACTTCAACCGCTCCACAGGCACAGGACGAAGAACCCGAATCATGATTCCAGTGTAACGGGAGTCAGACGGGCTTCCGTGATCCCGTCTTCAGTTCTTGCTACCGGTATCTCCGCCCATCAACCTCCACGCATGAGCACCACAGGCAAAATCTCACAGCTCGCTGCGGCGCAACCCCGCTGTAATCCGGTTGCAGCCATAAATGCATCCCCATCCAGCACATCATCGCTCGCAGCGCTCCTGACTCATGTTCACGATGTGGCCACATCTTCTGCAAGCTCCTGGCAAGTTGCGCGTCTTTCAATCCGTCCGCCGTCATCAGTATCCCTCATCTTCTAAGACACCGCGCGTCGTAGAAATGTTCTCACGCATGCGAAAATACGTCTTCACGCAAATTTGAAGAGAGGAATTGCATGAACCTCCGCCAGTCGTTTCTTTGGTTGTCGCTGCTGCTGGTCTTCCCAGCACCTCCGTCTCCGGCGCAACAATCACACAGCACCGCTCCTGTCGCCGCCGGCGAAAACATTCCCAACCTCGGCCCACTCCTCGATCGTGTCAATGCACTGAAATCGGAACTGCGCGAATACCACGCATGCACATGCAAGTGCGGATGTTACGCCAAGGATCTCGATCTCCAGGCCGACCGCGCTATTGCCTTCCTGCGCACGCGCGCCGCGCACCGCCGCCCCAACGAAAAGCTGGCTCTCGTTCTAGACATCGACGAGACAACGCTCTCGAATTGGGACCAGATGTCGACCGCCAACTTTGAATACAACAGCAAGGATTTCAACGCTTGGGTCGAGTCCGCGCAGGCTCCCGCTATACCGGGCACGCTACGTGTCTACAATGAAGCGCAGCGCCTCGGCATCAGCATCTTCTTCCTCACCGGCCGCTCCGACTCGCAGCGCGCGTCAACCGAAACAAACCTGCACATCCGAGGATTCGATGCCTGGCAGAAACTCATCATGCGCAGCCCCGAGCAGAAAGGACTGACGGCCCTCGCTTACAAATCCGCCGAACGCGGGAAGATCGTCGCCGCAGGATACCGAATCGTCCTCAACATTGGCGATCAGTGGAGCGACCTACGCGGCAATCCCATGGCGGAATATTCCGTGAAGTATCCCGACCCTTTCTACTTCATCAAGTGATGGGAGACGGGTTCGCTGCGGGAAATTAGGAAATATGCGGGGGAGGGAAAAAGGCAGGCGAGGCCTCCCAGGAGGTAGAGCTGTGTCATCGCGGTCTGATGGCAGAACTCGTTGGGCCTCGCCTGAGGAACGAACTTGCACGAACGCTTCAACCACGGCCTGGCCCACCTAGACCTAGCCGTCACAATGCTTCGAAAACTCAATGTACGCGAATGTCGCCAGACCCTGTTTCGATCCGCACCGTCGGTCCGCCGCCATGCACCTTGCCAACCATGTGGTGCTTGTCAAACGATCCCTGCACCGCCATTTCCTGGTCGGTGTGAACGCTGCCTGAACCTGTCGATGCATCCAGCGTGAACCCGACACTGCCTGCCCAGAATTCAACGCCGCCTGATCCCGTCTCCAGCTTCCAATCTGAAGTCGGTGTACCCGTAACCTTGATGTTGCCCGAGCCTGTGCCTGCGTGCAGGCTGCCCTTCAGATTCTTCAGCTCGACATTGCCCGAGCCCGTCTGCGCCTTCACATCGCCCTGGCCGACCTGGTCGGCGTAGATGTTGCCCGATCCGGTGTTGACGACGAAGCCGCCCTGCAGCCCGGTGGCATTGATGCTTCCCGATCCGGTTCCCAGCTTCGCGTTTTCACCCACGCCATCGTCCTTGATGTCGCCCGAGCCCGAGTTGGCTTCGAGGAACGAATTCGCAGGAGCCTCAATGTCGTAATCGATGCTGATGTTGTGGTAGTTCTCGTGCCGCTGTCCGATGCGGATGATGTTCCCCGTTTGCTCCACCGGTGGATTGTTTGCAATCTCCTGAACGCGCTGTTCGTTGCTTCCCCAGTTCGACTTCACGCGCCCGACGATGTGCACGGTGTTGCCCGATCCATGGGTGATATGGATGTGTCCTGAGCCGGTCGAAACTGCCAATTCCACATGTCCGTTGACCGTCAGGTTGCGCTCGAATGTCGCTTCGTTGGCCAGCGCCGGAACCGCCGCGAGGGCCAGAATTGCTGCTGCTAACGCAAAACGCTTCATCATGTTCCTCGATTCGCTTCAGTTTCAGCGGTCAGAGATCGGAATTCAGCCTAAGCTCATCGGTTCCCGATTTGTTCTCTCTGACCTCGTTAAGTTCATGGCTCAAATTCAGTTTGAATGGGGGAGGGCTACTCGATACTTCCACGCCTAAGGGATGAGCATGCGCATTGCCAAAGGCGCGTACCACTGCAACTTCATTGGATTCTTCGGATCACCGGCTGCCAGTCGCTCAGGTTACTGGCCCCGGCTGTCCGTTTACGGACACCCTTGTGCGTACCCGAACATTCTGGCCAGGGCATATAAGCGAACTGAATGAGACTGAGCTTGCGCACTGGTTCCTCCATTTGCCCGCCTGCTACATGGATGACGTATTGAAACCCACATCGGTTAACGAAGAATCTGCGGCAAATTCAGAACTGCGAGTTTTCTAATGAGCTGGAACTCGCAATCTTTCAATCGTTCTTACTGCTGCAAAACCACCTGGTCGCCTTCTTTTAGCCCCTTCACAATTTCCGTCTGCGATCCGTTCGACAGACCCACGGCGACCGCGACCTTGCGCGTGCCGTCCTTCTGGTTCTTGTCGGGAACCTGCACAAACGCATTCTTCTGTGCGTCGTAGCTCACCGCGTTTTCCGGAACCATCAGCACGCCCTTGTGCTCGTCCAGCATGATCTCCGCATTGGCTGTCATGTTGGCTTTCAACTCGCCGCCGGGATTGTCGATGCTCACGCGCACTTCGAAGGTGGTGACGTTGTCTTTCTCCACGCCCAGCGGAGCAATCTTCGTGACCTTGCCGTTAAAGATGCGATCGCGAAAGCTCTCCACCTTGATGCGCGCGGGCTGGCCCATATACACGTGCGCGATGTCGGCTTCGTCCACCTTGCCCTGCACGTAGACCTGGTTCACATCGCCTTCCGTCATCACCAGCGTGGCCGTCGAGCCCAGCACCAGGATCGAACTCACCGCATCGCCCATCTCCACATCGCGCGACAGAATCTCGCCATCCATCGGCGCCACGATCGTGGTGTAGCTCAGCTGCTCTTCAAGCTGCTTCAGGCTGGCCTGGCTCTGCGCCACCTGCGCCTTGCGCCTGCTTCAGCTTCGCGTTATCCACGCCGATCTGCGCCTTTGATGAATCGCGCCGCGTCAGCGCCGCGAGGTAATCCTTATTCGCATCGTCCAGCGCCTGCCGGCTCACGATGCCTTCCTTCGACAGCTGCTGATTGCGATCGAGCGTGGCCTTGTACATCGGCAGATCCGGCGCGGCTGCATTCACCTTGTCCTGCTCGATGTTGGCTTCATAGGTAGCGACGTTCGCCTCGGCCGCTGCGAGCTGCGCCCGCTGCGCCTCAACCTGCGCCTGTATCTCCTGCTGATCGAGCTGCGCCAGCTGCTGTCCTTTGTGGACCTTGTTATTGATGTCCACGTACAGCTTCGTCACAATGCCCGACGCCTTGCTCTTCACCTCGACCTTGGTGATGGGCTGAATCTTTCCTGTCGCCACCACCGACCGCGCCACATCGCCGCGCTGCACCTTGGCGATCCGATTGGGGTCTATATTTGTCGTCCGCACCAGTCGCGCCGCGCCCACCCCGATCACCACGATCACCAACAACGCCACCGAACCAATCCAGATCCAGATCTTTTTTCTTTTACGCGAAGCCATGGAGCACCCCCAGCACCAACAAGAGCTCTCGCTCCCCAAATATGAAAGCCAAATGAATTTGACCGCTTATTCGCTGATAGAGAATCGAAACCCTGCAGCTCTTAACAGCAATTTCAGTTCCAATCGATCAGTTCGCAGCACAAGCCAATCCGCTCTCAGATTCCTTGCCTGCTGCAACCTGATACGCACCCTGGGAGAGGTTAGTTCCAGACATGGCTGTGACTCGCCGCATCCTCTTTTGTGAGCACCAAATCTGGGCACCCGCCCGCCGAATGCTATCCTCACAACCGAGATGCACGGTCTGCCGCTTCTCCAGGTTGTCGCCGTCGCCATGCTGATTCTGGCCAACGCTTTCTTTGTGGCCGCCGAATTTGCCATGGTCAGCACCCGCGACACCCGCATCGAGCAGCTTCTCGCCGCCAAGGTCCCCGGCGCGCGCGCCGTCCGCCGCCTGCAGCACGATCTTGAGTACTTTCTGCCCGCCGTCCAACTCGGCGTCACTCTCTGCTCGCTGGCGATCGGCTGGATCGGCGAACCGCTGGCCGCCAATATCGTCCTCGGCTGGATCGACCTGCTGCCGCAACCGCCTGCCCATGCACAGGTCTTACGCGCACGCGGCCTCCATCGCCGCCGTCGCCATCGGCTTTGCGTTCATCACGTACTTTCACGTCACCGTCGGCGAACTCGTGCCCAAATCGCTCGCCCTGCGGCGCGCCGAAGCCCTCGCCGTTGCCGTGGCACCGCCCATGCTCATCTTTATGCGGATGGCACGGCCTGCCGTGCGCCTCCTCAAGGGATCGGCCGCCATCATCCTGCGTGGCTTCGACATTCCCATGACCGAGCGCGCGGCAGTTCACTCGCCCGAGGAACTCAAGCTGATCACGACCGCGGCGCGCCGGCTGGGCCTGCTCCCGCGCTTTCAGGAGACGCTGATCCACCGCGCCATCGAACTCGATGATGTTCCCGTGCGCGAAATCATGACGCCGCGGCAGCGAATCTTCTCGCTGCCTTCCAACATGCCGATTGAAGAGGCCAGCGCCCAGGTCATCGAGCACATGAACTCCCGCGTTCCCGTTTACGACGAAACCCGCGGCCCCGAGCACATCATCGGCGTCGTCTACTCCAAGGACCTTGCGCGGCTCATGTTCTTCCGTCCGAAATCGCAGTCAGCGCCCTGCCGCCGCAGCAAGCCTGTCGACTCGGCAGCTCATCCGACGCGCGCCGCCAATCCGCAGCTTGGCCTGCCGTTCATGGAACTCCGGCTGCGCCAGGTGATGCGCGAAGTGCTCGTGGTGCCGGAGACCAAGTCCGCGCTCGCTCTCCTGCGCGAATTTCAGAAGCGGCGCCGCCAGATGGCCATCGTTGTCGACGAATATGGATCGACCGTCGGCCTGGTCACCGCCGAAGACGCCATCGAGCAGCTCACCGGCGAACTCGAAGATGAGTTCGACGATCCCGCGCGCCCCGTCCTCGCCAACGCGCAGGGCACGCTCGCTTCTCGATGGCAGCGCCAACCTGCGCGACCTGGAAACGCAGATGCAATGGAGTCTGCCGCGCGACGGCGGCGTAGAAACCCTCGCTGGATTCATGCTCACTCGTCTCGGCCACATCCCCAGAGACGGCGAATCGGTGGATTACGAAGGCCGCCGCCTCACCGTAGTGGAGATGGAAGGCCGCCGCATCGCCAAAATCCGCGTCGACCCTGTCGAGAAACCCGAGCCTACAGCACAGACCTCGTAAAATAGGCACTGTTTACCTTCCTTGTCGATGTCTGAGATTAACGTTTGGCATGCGGAACATGTCATCCGAAGCGCTCAGACGGTTAAAGACCGGAATCTGGCTTACGATCATGGGATGAGCTACGAGAACATCTGCTTCGTAACCGAAGACAACATCGCTCTGGTTACCCTGAATCGGCCGCAGCGACGGAATGCGCTTTCGCTCGCGCTCATGGGGGAGTTGATCGACTGCCTGGGTGCGATCGGAAGCCGACGCGATCTGCGCGTCGTTATTCTGGCCGCGACAGGCAACGTGTTCTGCTCCGGCCACGATCTTTCGGAGATGGTCGGGCGGAAGGAAGCGAATACCTGCGAACCTTCGAAGTCTGCACCGAGCTGATGGCAAAGCTGCAATCGATTCCGCAGCCTGTGATTGCGGAGGTGCAGGGAATCGCCACGGCTGCCGGCTGCCAGCTTGTCGCCACCTGCGACCTGGCCATCGCCGCTGAAGAGTCCGCGTTCGCCACGCCGGGCGTCAGAATCGGTTTGTTCTGCACCACGCCCATGGTGGCCCTCAGTCGCGCAATCGGACGCAAACGCGCTCTTGAGATGCTGCTCACTGGCGAGCCGATCGATGCGCACACGGCGGCTGATTGGGGTCTGGTAAATCGCGTGGTACCGGCGAGCCAGTTGCATGCAGAGACGCTTAAACTTGCTCGCCGCATCGCTGAAACCAGTGAATTGGTGATGACCCTGGGCAAGCGGGCCTATCTACGCGCAGATCGATCTCGATCAGCCCAAAGCCTACGACTTACGCCCAGGACGTGATGACGCGGAACGCCCTCTCTCGCGACGCGCAGGAGGGGATCTCGGCCTTCCTCGAGAAGCGCACACCCCATTGGACGGGGCAATAGCGATTGAGATAAAGCCTTGTTTTCAATGGGTTAGATTGATCCTGCGCCTGGACTCTCCTAAGACGGCCGGGGCCCGTCACGGCGATGAACTTGTCAAACCGCATTCGTTTCTCCTCCAGACTGAGAGCATGGCCTTTTCAATTCAATGGGTGAGTGTAAAGGACCCCAAAGGGCATAGCACCCATGTTACTTGCGTTACATGGGTAATTCGGACTTGGGTTACTTATCACTTGTTTGGTAACACCTAGGTGTTACACAATGCCACTAAGGGTTGACTATGAGACAAGAAACCTACCGATTCGCACTGGACGAAGCTGCCGCCGAGCTCCTAGACATCGTCACGCAGTTCGAAGCGCTTAAGGCAAAAAAGGAACAGATCGAGAAAGCAGTCGAGGCACTGAAACCTTTCATTGGTCTGCAGGCCGAAACCCCAACCGTCGAGGCGAGCGTCGCCTACATCGCGCCCGTGTTCGAACAGCCAGCTCCTGAACCCGCAGAATTCACCTTCATGCAGGTTTCCGGACCGGGCATGGAGATCACGAAATCCGAACCGGCTCCAGTTGCCGCTGTGGTCGAGCAGGTTCCCGAACCGGTGCACGCTATGGCCGAGGCCACGGCAGAGCAGGTCGCCTATTTCCGGCAGCCCTCCGCTGACCCCTTCCAGCGGCGCATCGACGACGCCCTTTGGGGATGGCAACAGAGGCCGGAGGGCCTCCTGTCGCCGATCTGACGGCGTCGGACAGGCATCGAGGAAGTAGACCTGAACACGGCCGCAAATGCGGAGAATTCCGCATTCAAATTTGTCGGACATAGTGGTCAACCCAGCAGGCACTCCCCGCCGTTAGGCGAGGAGTGCCTGATCGTGCGTATGTACTACTCCATGTTGGGGATGGGACTCACCTAATAGTTGCAGAAGGAAAACGTTTTGGACATGTGAAATCATGCTAAATTCGCCACTGGAGATCGAGATATGAAGCCCAACATGGGAGAAGCTTATCGCGTAGCGTTTGACTCGGCGAACTCGGAACTGAACGACATCCTCGCGGCCTACGAGGATCTCAGGGCGCGCAAAGAGCGCATTGAAAAAGTCGTAATGGCCCTCAAGCCGCTGCTGGGAGCAGAGGAAGCCGCAGCCGCCGCCGCTGCCGTGCAGAGCGCGTCGGATGCCGCCAACGAAGCGAGCCAGCCGGCTGAAGAGGTTCCTTCGTATCAATACCAGGCAACGAATGGTAACGGTAACGGTGCATCAGCGGATCCGTTCGCGCGCCGTCTCGACAGCGCCCTCGGTCACGGTGCGGGACGGAAATTCAACCGGCAGTTCTAAAGCCGGCTGCGAGCCACGCTCGGCGCTGATCGGTGCGAAGCCGGCCCCGACAGCGGTGCATCGTTCTTTGGCTCTGGGTCTCCTTCGACCGTTCATCGATCTCCTGTCTTGCGATGCTAGACCGCTTCATCCTTGCAAACTGCCCGACTCTTCGCGGAATTTCGTGCCGCTACGCCTCCGCCCGCGGGTATCCGGTAACTCTTACCATTGACTCTTACTGTCCTGCGCCGCGTGCGTGCTAGACTACGCGCCTGGAGAGGGCATGAAACCGGAAGGGCACGAAGAAATCTATCGCGTAGCGTTTGACGCTGCGAATTCTGAACTGACCGAGATCGGCGCAGAAGTTGAACGGCTGCGCATCCGGAGAGAACACATCGAAAAGCTCGTTGACGTTCTCAATCCGCTTGTCGCCAAAGAGAAACAGGTCGTTAGCCAGGGTTCTGCAGAGGCTACACAGCAAGAAGAAGCAAAGCCTGTAACCGAAGCCAAAGCCGAGCCGAATAGCGGACAGGAAGCCTTCGTGGCCGATCCATTTCAGCGCCGCATCGACCACGTGCTGGGAATCGGCGCGGGCATCCGCGACGTAAGGAAATACAGCCGGCAGTTTTAGTGCGGCGGCAATTTCGAGCAAGCTAGTGAGACCGATTGCGTCTCCAATTGCGCGGATGAGGAGCTGTTCTTAGACGTTTGGGGTCTGCTCTAACGCGTCCGCGCACGATCTGAGCTTCCTTTGCATTTCCGCAATTGTGGTCGGCAAACTGCATCCGTCGCGTGCGAGAAGCCTCGACAGGCGCGCCCTGATTTATCGTTGAATCCAGCCCATGAAGCAGTTCTTTGTCCGCCTCGCACTGACCTTGCCGGTTGTCTGGCTGGTGGTGTCGTTGGTATTTCTGCTGATCCACCTTGTCCCCGGCGACCCGATCCAGATGATGCTGGGCGAGGGAGCGACACCGACTGATGTCGATGCTCTGCGGCACCAGTTAGGCCTCGACCAGTCTCTGCCCCGCCAGTACGTCCACTATTGGGCAGGTGTCTTTCATGGCGATCTCGGCACTTCGATTCGATTGCACGACAGCGTTGCGCATTTGATCGCCGTTCGATATCCCTATACGCTCGCGCTCACGCTTACCTCGCTGGTCATCGCGCTGGCCCTGGCCTTGCCGGCCGGTATCATCGCCGCTGTCCGTCGCGGGCGGCTGATGGACCAGGGACTATCGGTTGTAAGTCTCTTCGGTCTCTCGGTTCCGGGTCTCGTGCTGGGGCCGCTGCTCATTCTTGTCTTTTCTATCGTCCTCGGCTGGTTCCCGGTTTCGGGCGCCAGTCCTGGTGGGGGAACGGGCGGTATCGATCCGGTGTATCTCATCCTGCCGTCCATTGCCATGGGTGCATCGCTGGCCGCGATCCTCACGCGCATGGTGCGAACCGCCATGCTTGAAGAACTCGGGCAGGACTACATCCGCACCGCCCGCGCCAAGGGGTTGAGCGAGACAGCCGTCGTCTGGCGGCACGCTTTGCCCAATGCGCTGGTGCCCATCATCACCGTCGTCGGCTTGCAGTTTGGCGCACTACTGGCCGGTGCCATCGTCACGGAGACCATCTTCAGCTGGCCCGGCCTGGGCAGGTTGGCGGTCACCGCCATCTCAAATCGTGACTATGCTTTGGTCCAGGGATGCCTGCTTTCGATCGGCCTGACGTATGTGCTGGTGAACCTGCTCACTGACCTGGTCTACCGTCTCGTGAATCCCCGGATGCGATAACGGATGCGATGAATGCGGAGTGGCCAGGGGATTTGCCGGCCATGTGAAGTACATGCCGATCGATCTCCAGCACATACGAGTGCTATCGTCACCACGAGACGTGGATGATGCGCTATTCGCCGGAGATGAACACGCTGGCCATGTTGGACTGGCCGACAACATCGGCTACCGATACCAGCACTTATCGAACGCGAAGATCCGCCACCTTGGCCCGGGTACCGACACGAACACGTTCCATTTAGGCGTCTCCCGGCTCCGCACAAAAGGGGATCAACGGACAGCATTCGATCTCAGCGGAGCGGATTCACGCGCGATCACAGAGTGTGGGGCTTACCAGCTCCACGTGTATCCGATGCCAGTGGTTGTGTACCACGGAACGGTTGGAATCTTGTTATACGACTCCTGGATCCAGATGGAATTGTGATCGTTGAAGTGAATCGCGGCACCGAGGGCCTCACCGTCGTAGAAATGATTCTCGACATGTCCGTAACCCGTGAAGCTGGTGAGCCCCACCTGGACCACGTGTACCCGGTGACGACCTTCGTCCTGGGCAGGCCGAAATTCTTCATAATCCCGACCGCTTCAGTGTGAGAGCCGAAGTCGGTATGGAAGAATCCGTGCGATCCGGCGTTCTCGTAGGTGTAACTGAAAGTAAGTTCGTCGCCGAAGGGATTCTTCTTGAGCAAACCGAAGGTGTGGCCGATGCCAACGTTGAGATTCGCCTTGGGGACGAGTCCAGGCCGATCGAAGTCCGATCCCGGCATTGCAAAAAAATCGGTTGACGTGCTGGTTGCCTCGGGAACACTCTGTATCGCATTGGTTCCAGATTGAGCGCACGCAAGGACGGAACAAGGAAAAACGACCAGGCAGAGAAACAATGGGCGAGCCACCACGGCTGTCATGGTCAAGCAAGGGCACCTCTGAATGGAAGTCAAATGCGGCGTGCCAAACAGACAAATGGAATCCGATTAGCACAATCGCAACATTGAACACGTGAACGAGGTATGAAGACGGGTTGCCGCAAACCCGATATGTGGGACAGCTATTCGCCGTGCAGCTTCAGAGGGATGATCTCGGGGAGGGTCTCGGAGTCTTCGACCACTGTCATTATGCCGATGGTGACCGGTAAGTCGAATCGCCGCGGACCGCACGAGCCTGGATTGAAATACAGCACGCCCTTGTGTCGCCGGATGCCGGGCTGATGAGAATGGCCGTGAAGCACCGCCGCGAATTTGGCCGCTGCAGGATCGAGATGCAGCGTATGCACGTCGTGAAGCATGTAGACGTAATGGCCCTCGAGCAACAGCACGTCGGTTTCGGGGAGGCGGCTGCAGGGACCGCTGCGATCGACATTGCCGCGGATTGCCGTAACCGGCGCGATCTTTTCGAGGGATTTGAGAATTCCAGCATCGCCGACATCGCCGAGATGCAGGATGCGCTCGACTCCGGCGAGCGCGGGCATCACTTCAGGACGCAGCAATCCGTGCGTATCGCTGATGACACCGATCTTCATCGCCCAGAACTAAACAGGAGCGACCAGCGGCTCTTAACCCTGGCCGCTTCGGGTTTCGCCACAGGATCGACCATCTGCCGGGGATTTCCGGGAAACTCCGGATCATCCATCGCAATGCAATAGACGCCGGTCCACTTGTTCTGCCACTTCCAACCCCTGAATGTTCCCACTGCCTGCTGTTCCAAGTGCGCTGCGGCATGGGTGGCAGATCAGCTCATGGTTGCAGTGGAGACAGCGCGGCGATGCGCCTTTGCAGAAGTGTCCGCCGCATACGCATGGCTGCAGAAGCGCTTCCCACGACTCCTCGATCTCCCCGTACTGCTGGGTGGACTTCGGGAATCCCGCAACCTGCGGATTGGTGTGATTCAAAATGGCGAGCATTCCGCACTCATCGCAGTATGCGTATGAGTTGTCGCCGAAGCCCGAGTGCCAGAGCGAGTAGCGATAAAGCTGCCCGCAATGCTCACAATCACCTTTTTTCAGGATTACCATAGCCTTCTCACAACCCCATTTCCAGGCGCGTGCGCGGATCGAGTTGATCGCGCAGCGCGTCCCCCAGGAAGTTGAATCCAAGCACTGCTCCTGCGACTGCTATTGCCGGAAAAAGAACAAGATGCGGAGAATCGAAGAGATGTAGCCGGGCGTCGTTGAGCATCGCACCCCAACTTGGGGCGGGAGAAGGAATGCCCAGGCCCAGAAACGACAGCGTGGCTTCAGCGAGGATCACTCCGGCCATGCCAATTGCTGCCTGAACGAGTATAGGCTGCACCACGTTTGGAAGTATGTGGCGAAAGAAAATTCTCAGGCCGCCGGCTCCCAGCGCACGAGCAGCGTCAACATATTCCCGATCGCGGACGGACATGACCTGGGCTCGCACCAGACGCGCATAGCCCGCCCATCCTCCGACGGCAAGCGCGAGGACGAGGTTCGAGAAGCCCGGACCTAGAAATGCCGCGAAAGCAATGGCCAACAGAATCCCGGGGAGTGCCAGGAACGTATTCATGGCAAAAGTGGTGAGTGCAGCGTCCACCCAGCCGCCCAGGTATCCGGCGAGGCCGCCAATAGAGATTCCAAGCACGAGGGAAACGACGACCACACTCACTGAAATGGCGAGCGAGAGCCGCGCTCCCCACAGAAGCCGCGAAAGCGTGTCGCGGCCCAGTTCGTCGGTGCCGGCGAGGTGCGCCGCGGAAACGCCTTCCAGGCGATGTACAAGATCGATGGTGGAAGGGCTGTACGGCGCAAGCCAGGGGGCGGCCAGGCCGGTGATGACGAACACCGAAAGCAAGACCACACCAATCGCCGCGAGCGGCTGGCGGCGGATGCGTTTTCCAATGGCCTGCCAATTGACCATTACGTTGGTAAGAATACCGCGCCCCCCAGTTGATATATGTGTATAAGTAGACGTGAATACTCGAGGTAAATGCTTTCATCTGTCATTATTGGCACTGTCGCTCTGTGCAGCGGCGTTGACTCAGGCAGGCGCGCAAGCCGGACAGGCCATGGACCCTGGCCCGGAACAGTTGATGGTGCTGGCTAATCAAGCCCGCGCGGCTGTGGGTGCTCCTCCGCTTCATTGGGATCGTGGACTAGCCGAAGCTGCGCGCAAGCACACTCTACGCATGGCAGCCGAAGGGCCAATCGCGCATCAATATCCGGGAGAGCTGGATGTTTCTGAGCGCGCCGGATTGGCAGGCGCCCACTTCGACTTGATCGAAGAGAACGTGGCCGTTGCCTCTACGCTCCGTGGGATTCACGATGCCTGGATGCACTCGAAAGGACATCGGGAAAACATGCTCAATCCCGAGGTCGACAGCGTTGGAATTGCCATCATAGCGAGTCGCGGCGTTCTATACGCCACCGCCGATTACTCCCGCGGCGTGCAGGCACTCACGCGGGAACAAGTTGAATCACGCGTCTCCGAGCAAATCCATAACGCCGGTGTGAAAGTCCGGGCCGATCATTCACTCGCCCGTTCCGCCTGTCTGATGGAAAACGGCATCCCGCGATCTGCAGCCGATACGCCGCCGAGCTTCGTCATGCGCTGGGAGGGCTCAGATTTAGCACGCTTGCCCCAAAACCTGGTCGATCAGCTCAAATCAGGCCGCTACCGGGAAGCGGCAGTCGGTAGTTGCGACGCACACGGCGATCAGGGCACGTTTACGTCTTACCGCGTTGCGGTGCTGCTGTATTGAACTTCGCGCGTTATCGACCTGAAGGCGGAGTAGAGATCGGCGCGGCTCCGGTTGTGCGGGTCCTGCCCTGATCGGGGCGCTCAGCCGAACCGTTCGTGGTCCTTCCAGAACACAGGCCAGGGCTGTCGCGGCGGACCGCAGACATAAATGTCCGAGTGATACTCGCTCTCTTCGTTCCTGACGCCGGAGGGGTTGGCAACGTGGCCGGCAACGCGGCATGCCGTGAAGTTGTGGTTGGCCCATTCCAGCGAAGACCCGAGAACAATGAGCGTCGAAGGCGGCGGCGACGGATAGCCACGCAGCCACGCCGAGTTGGTCATGCTGATGGGCGGAGGCAGGTGATACGCCGCGCCAAACATTTCGATCGCGCCCTGCTCGCCATAGTTCCCAACCAGAATGCCGACGTTTGTCTGCTGATCGACGGGCAGGGAATCGCGAACCCCGGCAATGGCCTTGACCATTTCGTCCCAGCCGATCTCCTCGCGCAGATCATCACTGTGTTTGAGGGCGAAGTCGCGCAACGGACCGCTCGTGGCGAACGGAACCCAGCCGGCAAAAAAGTAGCCGCCAGCGAAAAGCAGACCCGCAAAAAAGACGGCTTCGACTGAGCGTTGCCCCCATTTCGGGATGCGCGTCAGCCAGCGTTCACATGTGACGGCGCCCATCGCGATCAGCATGGGATAGGCTTCTGCGACGTAGTAGAAGCGGCCCTTGTCGACCCAGAACACCACCAGCGGGACGAGGTACATCCAGGCGATCATCCGATAACGGCGGTCGCGCAGGAATGAGTAGAGTCCGATGAGCCACACTGGCGCGGCGAAGAGATTGGCGCACACCAGAAACTGGTAGCGCAGGAATCCTTCCGCGCGGCCCTCATCCACGTCGCGCGTGTGAATGTGTTGGAGAAATTTGTACGAGATGAAATCGTGGCGGACGAGCCAGATGAGATTGGGCAGAAAGATCAGCAGAGCCACTGCGATTCCGGCCCAGAACCACTTCGACGCAAAGTATTTGCGAGCAGGCGAAAACGCCATTCCCACCAGGATTCCGGCAATAAAAAAGACGATGGAGTACTTGGTCAACAGTCCGAGCCCCACAGCCACGCCGATCGCCAGCCACCAGCGCGGATTTTCGGTTTTGAGCAGGCGGATGGTGAACCACGCGACGAGCACCCACCACAAAAACGCGTACGAGGTGTACTGGAATTCTGTGGCTTCGAAAATCGGAAGCGGCGAGAGCGCGATCGCAAGAGCCGTGGCGAACTGCGCAAGGCGACCGCCGCCAAGGTCTCGAGCCATCAGCCCGCTGACCACGATCACCAGCGCCTGTGCGATCACGGAAAACATCCGCAAGCCGATCAGCGACAAGCCGAAAAGGCTGAGCCCGATGCGCTCGATGAACGGCGTCAGCGGGGGGTAGGAGACATAGCCCCAGTCGAGATGCCGCGCATCGCTGAGAAATTGCAGTTCGTCGCGATGAAAACCGTAACGGCCATTGGTGAGCGATATGCACCAATGCGGCTGCTGCGGCAATGCAGAAGACAGGAAGAAGGTTCCCGCGGGTCGGCGTACCGATGTTACTCAAGGTGTGATCGCTCGGGCCTGCAGACACACTTAACTCTGCCACGTCGTCTCCTGAGTTCAGCTTACGTTCCCGCCGCGGTTCCGGTTCCGCAATTTTCGCGCACCGGCTCAGCCACCAGCACCGACTGCATCTCCGCAGCGGTGGCTGCCTGAATGCCGAGGTCAGTGTCTTCGAAGACGAGGCAGTGTTCCGGCGCAACGCCCAGCTTCGATGCTGCCAGCAAAAAGCCTTCCGGCGAAGGCTTGCCGTGCTTGTAGTCTTCGGCGCAAACCAGCACCTGAAACTTGTCGAGCAAGCCAAGTGCGGTGAGTGAACCAACGACAGACGCGCGACGGCTTCCGGAGACGACCGCAAACGGGATCTGCCCGTATGTCTCCTCGATCACCTCCAACACATCGGGGATCGCCTTGAGCTCCGGTAACTGCGCGTGGTAGAGACTTTCCTTCTTGCGTCGCCAGACCATCCACTGGCATGCTGAGGCCTTGCATCTCGTTCAGATCGGCGATGATTTTGCGCACCGGCTTGCCGCCCCATGCATAGAAAAGCTCCTCGTCGTACGTGGCTCCATACTCGGCGAGCGCCTTCGTCCACGCTTTGTAGTGCAGCGGCATCGAGTCGGCGATGGTGCCATCGCAGTCAAAGAGATAAGCGCGGAAATCGCCCGCGGGCAGTTTGAGATTCATCGAGAAGAGAGTTCTCCAGATTAGTATTTGTTTGAGTGCGCGGCGGGACTCGGGTCTACCCGGCAAAGGCGAGCGGATTATTGCGATGCTGCTGTTGTGTGTTCAGTCGGCGCCGCGCAACCCGCCCTCGCCGGGTTTGGTCGGCTCCATCTTGAGCGCGTTGTTGAAGCGGTTGAAGTAGTTGAAGAGCCCGATGGCGCAAAGCAACTCGACGATCTCGCCTTCGGAGTAGAAGCTGCGCAGCTCGGCGAACTGCTCGTCGGTGACGGCAGTGTGCGTCGCGGGTGACGGTTTCGGCGAGGCGAAGTGCCGCCTTTTCGGCGGGGGTGAAGTCTTCGCGCTTCGCCACTCGGCGAGATGCGCAAGCTGGTCGTCGGACCAGCCCAGTCCCTTGGCGAGAATGGTGTGGCTGGCGAGGCAATAGGGCGTCTCGTTCACCTGGCTGGTGCGGACGATGATCAGCTCTTTCAGCTTGGTGGAAACCGTGCCCGTGTTGAGCACCGCGCCGAAATGCGCCTGCATGGTGGCGAAGATTTCCGGCCGGTGGGCCATGACGCGAAACATGTTGGGCACGTTGCCGCGCTGGGCGAAAGCCTTGTCGTAAAGGGCCGCCAGATCGGGGGTCACTTCGCTGCGATCGAGCCGGGATATGCGGGACATCGGGCCTCCTCGGAGGGCTGTTTCTATGGTAGCTGACGGCTCGGTCTCAGAAGCGTCCGTGCGGGCGTGTCGCCGGCGTTTTGACGCGACCCGCTCGGTCTGCTAACTTTATAGAGGACAATTCAGTGCCAGACACTCCTCAGTAGCTCAATGGCAGAGCATTCGGCTGTTAACCGAAGGGTTGTAGGTTCGAGTCCTACCTGAGGAGCCAGAAATTAAATAAAATCAGGAATATGCGAGGCAGCCGAATCGGCTGCCTTTTTCATTTTTGGCGAGTGGCTGTTTTGATGGCTGTTCGATAGATCATTGCCAGACTATTTTTCTTCGGCACCGAAATCGCGGCTAAAGTGCCAATAATGGTCCATTGCCGCGGTCGTGGCGTAGAGATAGGTTTTCTCAAATTATGAGCGGAGATTGAGTTCGCAGGCTCATGCGAAGACTGAATGCGTGGTTCAAGGAGACATCGTCCAGCAACTGGTTTTTTGAACGCCAATCTGATGGGATTCGAGGAGACTGTGTGTGGATTTGTTGGCGAGACCGCAAAATGGCTCTACACAAATTTCAACTCGCAATGGGCTCTGGGTGATCGACGCGAGCGAATCGCAGCAATTCCGAACGAGGGATCAGAACCCTTGAGCCAATCCGTCTCACCTGGAGTTGCTTATTTGCCACAAGGTAATCCAAAGCCCGTTGACTGATAGATAGAACTGCCGCAGCCTCTTGTCGACCGATCAGGAGCTTATTGTCGACACTGAGTTCCGCTCTGGCTGGGCCTTTCTTGGCAGGTAGTGACCCATCGCTCATCATTTATCTCCAAGGGTAAATCTTCTCTATAGATGTTCGGGACCGCGCAAGAGGAGTTCGAAATCAATTTCGCCGAATGAACGATCGACTTGGAACAGCGTGGAAAACTATAAGCGATTCTGCCATCACCGACATCCTCTGCAAAGAATGCCCGAAAACGACACAAGCGTCCAAGACCTTTTTCATCAATCGTGATACTCGATAAGCATCAACAGGGCACGTACAGATACGTGAAGGAATTGAACGGAACAATCGGTCACAAAGCGTGAGTAACTCTGGGCTCTCGCGCGCAAACTCTGCGTTTGAATCGCGCGACCCAAGGTGAACAGCAAATCATTTTCAATGCATGGTGCTTGGTGAACGAGGGCTGCAAATACTAGTTGCAACTAGCAGGGCACGCGTCAACGCTGCTTCAGGCAAAACTGTTGCGAGAGGCCGCGCATCTCGGATCTCTTCCTTCACTGGCTGGATGAGATCGTTCTCTACGTACTCGTTTCCTAGCTCGTCGTTTGATCGGATGAGATCCAAGAATTTCTTCTTCTCTGACGGAGAGAGAAATGAAAACAAGATCTCGTATGCCATCGTCTCTGGATCACCTACGAGCGCTAAAGATCGGGTGTTCGTGAGGTGTGCATAGCCAAGCAGATAACCAATCGTATCCGCAGCGAGATCTCTACCCTCTGGGTCCTCGTCATTCAGAAATTCCACCGCGCAAAGCCAATCGGGCTCATCGATCCAATGAGGTTCAGCCATATATTTAATTGTCATTGAATTTTCCCTCCGATGATTATTCAGAGCGCTGCCCTGTCACGGCAGAGGTCGCGGGTTCGAGCCCCGTCGTCCCCGCCATACATTCCAAATGAGTTATGGGATGATTTGGCGAATAGAAATCAGTGAAAGTGGGTGCAATTTGGGTGCAATTTGCACCCAGTTTGCACCCAAAAACGTACGTCGCATAGCGTCCATATATATGGTTTCGACTTCTATATGTTTCAACTTCGCTGAGAAGGGAAGACCAACGACATGACTGCGGCTTGTGCATTCTGTTTGGCAGGTGTGATTGCTTGCGTGTAGACGTCCAGGGTCGATCGTATGGTCGAATGTCGAAGCAGCTCCTGCATCACCTTGAACTCGGTGCCAACGCTTCTCAAGAGTGTCGAGTAGGTGTGTCGGAATGTGTGCCATCCAAATCGTGTTTCAATTCCAAGTTCCCGAGCTGCCGGTCTCAGATACTTGTGCAGAATCGCTTGTCCCCAATACGGTTGCTCTCCGTGGCTATGCCGACTTGCGAAAACCCAGTCTTCTGGCTGTTGATACGAGGACTGTTCTTTCCACTTGACGAGTGCTTCGCAGACGCGCGGATGGATCGGAACCGGCTTCTGCGAGGTGTGCTTTCCGCGCAGTCTCCAGGTCTGGGATCTGGTCGACCGTTCCGATTTGTCTCCGTCGATAGATTCTCTTTCCGTCGGATGTCTTCTCCCACCAGCGAAATTGCCAAATATCTGAATGCTTCTTGCGATTTCTTCGTATAACGCTTCCATCTTGCATGAAGACCTCCAGCTGCGGTTGCAGGCAGAAATATCTTCTCCCAAATAGGACAAGGGAAGGGAAGCTGCAGTTTAGGACGATCAAGGTGGCATCTTCGAGAAGGTTGCTGCTTTGCGGCGGCAGTGTCGTTGTTTAGTCCATTCGATGGACCCAACCGACTCGATACAAATCTTGCGACTTGGAGAGATAGTACTTGCATGTATCGTATGCGGTTCGAGCACCGAACGTTTCGGACCCCTTAGCGGCATTTCCAACGGTGAAGCCTCTGCGGCCAAGTCCATTCCTTACGCTTGATAACAAGCGATCTTCCGGCACTTGTCCTCCAGAGCCAGATGCGGTAGCGGCATTTGTGGTTCCTTTCAATCCGGCAACCAGCCTGCCGTCGGTCAGGTCCTCCATCAGGATTCGACAGGCCTGTTCCTCTCCAGTGCCAGCGACCAGCAATTCATCGTAACGATCGTTGAGGTGCTGGCTCAGTTCCTCTACGATCTCTGCTTCGCGCGCTGCCGAAAGATTCAACGGTGCGATTGCTTCCTCTATCTCCTTCGACCAGTCATGCATTCTCGGCCTCCGTGATCAGACGGATCGCGTTCACCAGGTTGGCCCACGTAGAACGCTGTGTCGCGAGCATCTTCTTGCCCTTCGTTGTCAGTTTGTAATAGCGGCGGCGGCGCTGGCCGGCCTTTTCGACCCATCGCCCCTCGATCAGGCCGCGCGCCTCTAGCCGGTACAACAGCGGATAGAACGAGGCAACGTTGTACTTCAGCACTCCCTCGGACCGCTCCTCGATCAGCTTGCCGATCTCGTAGCCGTGGCGAGCGCGGTGCTCAATCAGGGAGAGGATCAGCAACTCAGCACTGCCCTTCTTCAATTCCCGATCGATAGCTTGCATCGCTATATGTTTCATAGCGATATGTTGCAATGAGATATTAAGAAATGTCAACGCGTTCATTAGGCTGGGGCGCCTATAGTGTTGCCCGCTCTCGAACAGTTGTGAGCGAAAATGAACAGTGCGGCCTAGACTCCAGCGCCCTCGCCATCTTGTTATCTGCTGACTACAAAGAGGTAGCACTCAGCGCGCCAACTGGACCCTCGCGTGCATGCGTTGCCACGCTGGAGGACGTCGAATGCAAAACTTCCCGAAAAATCACTCCTGCACGATTCATGATTCAACCGAGATGCTTACCAGACTGAATACTTCTCAGTCTCGAACAGTTGGGACTTGGCGCTCTGTTGTTGCGATGATGTTCCGATCCATTGCTCGCGTCGCGGCTCCTGTTGGCATCCTGTCTGTTTCTGTTCTTGCGCCCGTGGCCAACGCCCAGATCTCGCCCAACCTACCCAATCCGATCGCGTCGCCGAATCCGCTGACGATGACGCTATCGATTTTCCGCAGCAATATGCAGGACAAGATCATGAAGTCGGCCGATGCGATGCCGGAGTCCAAGTACAGCTACCGGCCAACGAAGGAAGTTCGCTCGTTTGCCGAGATCCTGGATCATGTGGGGGATATTTCCTACATTTTGTGTTCAACGTGAAGGGTGAAGCGACCCCCGGCACGGCTGCCGCGAAGGCTTCGAAGGCCGAGATCAAGGCCTACCTCAAAGGCGCATTCGATTACTGCGATGGCGTGTACTCCGGGTTCACCGATGCGCACCTCAATGATCCGGCGAACTTCTTTGGCTTCAAGACGAACAAGATGTTCATTTTGACCCAAGTCGGGAATCATGACGCCTTGCATTACGGCAATCTCGTCACGTATCTGCGCCTCAATGGCCTCGAGCCGTCCGGGGGCTGGTTTTGATGGCGCAACGGTGAGTCCTCTTTCGAGATCAGGAACGCGTCCGGCGTTGTCGATGGGCACGTCTTGTCGCTGATTTCCAGAATCTCGAATAGGGAATATCGTTGGCGACATTCCAAGCGGCAACGCAGTCCTCGATTCTGGACACCTGCGATCGCTTCATCTATCGAACCCAGGGGTCCAAGGCTGCATAGTTTTCTGAGTAGCTAATGAAAACACGTTTAAATGCGGCCGTTGGAAGCAGGCCATCCTCGCGGGGACTGGGACCGCTGCCAACTCCATTCATGGGTATTACGAATGAAACCTGTCTCACCGGACATGCCCCCACGAGGATGTCCTGGGCGGGTAGAACAGCAAATGCCTGCTCCGCTCCGTTGACTACGCGCTTGAGCACTGGAGCCCCACTTATGGAAGCTCTCAGAAGGCCCGGCTGGGCCGCATATAGCACCGCCGCGTTGCTCCCCGATCCAGCCGAGCAGCACGGGGGCCACATCGGCGGTGGTCAGTCGCACAGTGACAATCATTGGCCGCGTGAATGGCATTCGTCTCGCGGACCGTGAGGCTGCTCGAGCGGGATATGTTCGCCCTTGACCGCCTGCGCAAGGGTCCTCGACTCATCAAGGCACAGGATTTGCTGGCGGTTATCGATGAGCAGATCA
>CAVTCT010000005.1:0-268651 GCA_963733325.1 uncultured Acidobacteriaceae bacterium | reverse complement strand
GGTGACGGCAGCGATACGGCGTTTGCCCTGCATCTTACTTCGTTCAGCATATTGTTCGGAATCCCGGCCAGCGAGAGAAATTGTTTGGGCGGAGCCCCCGACGACGGGTCCTTGTCGTTGGGAAGTTTGGGCTGCGGTCCGGCCATACGTGTTCCGAGGCCTGCCGCGGGAAGGATCGCAAAAACCTGCATGACTCGCCGAGTATACAACCTTGCCGGTGTTCGTTGCCGAAAGCTGAGCGATGGAAACGAAACCTGCCGAGCCGCCGGGGATAGAATGATCGCGTCGCCGATTCAGGACACTTTCAACAGAGGAAAAGCACGATGCGGATTCGCTCGTTGGTTTTTGTTTCAGGCTCTTTGCTTTTGAGCGGCGCTCTTGCCGTTGCCGTGCAGGCCGGCATCTCCTCGGCTCAGAATGCTGTACTGGCTTCTGCCGATAGCTGCGAGCGGGTTGCCAGACTCGAACTGCCCAACGCGAAAATCACGATGGCTAAGGCTGTGCCCGCCGGGACCTTTGAAGGTCCTCCTGAGGTTTTTAGCGGGCCAGATCTGTCCGCGTTTTACAAAATGCTGCCTGGGTTCTGCCGTGTTGTGGCACATGCCACGCCCACTGCGGACTCCGATATTCCCATTGAAGTCTGGATGCCGCTCGCCGGGTGGAACGGCAAGCTCGAGGGCCTCGGCAACGGCGGATTTGCCGGCGCGATCGGCTACGACGGCCTCGGCGCCGCGATCGCCCAGCGGCTATGCGGCCGCCGCCACCGATACCGGCCACGCCGGCTCGCCCGCCGACGCATCCTGGGCGCTCGGACATCCGGAGAAAGTCGTCGACTTCGGCCATCGCGGCATCCACGAGATGACCCGGGTCGCCAAGCTCGTTGTTCCGCAGTTCTACGGATCGGCAGCCGAAGCGCTCCTACTTCGCTGGGTGCTCCGACGGCGGCCGCGAAGCGCTGATGGAAGCCCAGCGTTATCCCGACGACTACGACGGCATACTTGCCGGCGCGCCTGCCAACTACTGGACCGGACTGCTGTCCCTCGCGGTCGTCGACACGCAGGCGCTTGACCGCGACGCCGGAGAGCTTCATTCCGCCGGCAAAAATCCCGTCATCTGCCACTGCAGTGCTGGCCGCCTGCGACAAACTTGACGGAGTAGCCGACGGCATCCTCAACGATCCGCGCCAGTGCCATTTCGATCCTGCTTCGATCGAGTGCAAGGCGGGAGATACTCGGACAAATGTCTGACCACGGCACAAGTTTCCGCACTCAAGCAGATTTATGCCGGACTTCATGACGGCAGCGGCCGCACCATCTTTCCCGGATATCTGCCCGGCGCTGAGGAGGGAGGCGATCCGGCTGGGGACTTTGGATCACCGGCCCGGCTCCCGGCAAGAAGCGCGATGGCCTTTTTCGGAATCGGCTACTACTCCAACATGGTCTACGAAAAATCTGACTGGACCTACAAGTCATTCGCGCTCGATAGCGGCATTGCAGGCGGCAAAGGATAAAACAGCTGCGGCGCTCGACGCCGTGATCCCGACCTGAGCGCCGTTTCGCACCCATGGCGGCAAGCTGATCCTCTATCACGGCTGGAACGATCCCGCGATTCCCGCTCTCAACACAGTGAACTACTACGAGAGCGTAATTGCGAAGATGGGCCGCGCCGATACCGATTCTTTCGCGCGCCTTTACATGGTTCCCGGCATGCAGCACTGCGGCGGTGGTCCCGGTACCGACAGCTTCGGCGCCTTCGTCGGCTCGTTGCCCAATGACCCGCAGCGCAACGTCGTTATCGCCCTGGAGAACTGGGTCGAGAAGGGAACCGCGCCAGGCACAATTATCGCGGCCAGAGACCAGAAGGGAATCCGCAGGGCAATCCGACGATGACGAGGCCGCTGTGCCCATATCCTCAATCTGCGATGTACAAGGGAAGCGGCGATACGAACAGCGCTGAAAGCTTCGAATGCACGAATCCGAAAGAATAGTGAAGGCCCGAATAACGCGTTCTACTCACTTCCCGCATCGACGTACAGCATCTCGTTGCTTGTCGTGAATCCAAGCTTCTCGTAAACGGGCTGACCTTTCCGCGATGCGTGGAGCGCGACGACGCGAATACCGCGTCGACGTGCCTCGTCCATGCACTCTGTCATGAGTGCCTGCGCAAGTCCGCGCCTTCGGTACTCGGGCTCCACAAATACGTTGAGCACATAGCCGCGTTGTTCGCCTGCGGGATCGAGATAGTGCGGCGCCCAGTCCAGCAGCAGCAAGCCTGCCGAAGCAACCGCGAGATCACCGTCGCTGACGATCCAACCCACATATTTGTCGTCCGCAAGCATTCGCTGAACCCACGGCTCAAAGTTTCGTCCCATCTCATCAAGCACCGGCTCAGGCGCGCTGCCTGCATCCGCGAACATCGCCTTGCGGTGGCGTGTGATCAGCGCGGTATCCTGGACAGTGGCTCTCCGCGTTTCACGATGCATAGGAATCAGGACGGTCATGGGAATGTCATCCTGGTGGTTGAGTTCCTTACTATCATCGGCGCCATCGATTACTGTTTGGCCGTTTCTTCAATCGATCGCGTCCGACGCCGTATGCATCCAGTCGTGCGCACATCGCCTCCTCAGCTCCCGCTCGACACATCCCTGTTCAAGCCAGGCATGCGCCTGGCTGTCGGCGTTTCCGGCGGGGCTGATTCTGTTGCGCTGCTGTGCGCACTCGCTGAGCGGAGCAGGGAACTGGGCCTCGTGCTTCATGTCGCGCATTTGCATCACGGGCTGCGCGGCGCAGAAGCCGACGCCGACCTTGAGTTTTGCCGCGATCTTGCCGGAAGACTTGGCCTGCCGTTCCATGAATCCCGCGTCGACACTGCGGCCGAAGCGCGACGGGCGCCGAAATCTCCGGCTGCTGGATCCTCCGACAACATTCCTTCCGATTCCATCGAAGGCACCGCCCGCCGCCTACGCTATCGCGTGGTTTCGGCAACTCTCGTCCGAAGTTGCCGCGCTCGATGCAATTGCCACTGCGCACACGCTGGACGACCAGGCAGAAACCGTGCTCGCCAAATTCCTGCGCGGTGCGTGGACGGAGGGGCTATCGGGAATTCACCCGATTCTGCAATTTCCCGAGGGCGTCATCATTCGCCCGCTGCTTCATAGCACTCGCGCCGAAATCGAAGCCTTTCTCGATGCGCGCAATCAGCCTTGGCGCGAAGACTCCACCAACCGGCATCTGACCTTTACGCGCAATCGGATCCGCCACGAACTGCTGCCGCAACTCGGAACCTGGAACCCGCAGCTCCGCGATCATCTCGCACAGATGGCGGAGCTTGCCCGCGATGAAGAATCCTGGTGGCAGGCCGAAGTTGCCCGTGTGGCTGAGCAGGTGATTCTTCGCGGCCGACCCGTTCGCGGCGGAGGCCGGGCCACCACGACCGCCGACGGCATCGCCCTCGACCTTGCCCTCCTTGACGGCCGAGCCAATTGCGTTGCAGCGCCGGCTGCTACGGTATGCCGCTGGGCAACTTGAGGCCGCCCCGGACTTCGCCGCTACCGAGGCGCTTCGCATGCCTGGCTCAGACCGGCAAGGCTGGCCAGAAACTGGAGCTCGCCCAGGGACTTCGCGCTGACCGAACCCACCGCGAAATTCGCCTTACCCGCGGCCCCGGCACCCGGCTCGCCGACCCTGCGCATCAAGTCGAACAGTACGAATGTGTTATCCCCGGCGAGGTGGCTGCGCCTGCCTTTGCTTGCCGCATCCGACTCGATGTGGCTGGACCGCGCCGTCACGTCCGACTCGCGCGACGGTGCGCCGTTGAAAGCGGTTCTTCGCCCGTGGAGGCCCGGCGACCGGGTTCATCTGCGCTACTCTTCCGGCCCGCGAAAAGTTAAGGAAGTGCTTGAACGTATGAAAGTTACGGGGGCGGACCGCAGCCACTGGCCAGTCCTTGAGAGTCTCCGGCCGTATCGTCTGGATGCGGGGTGTAGAGGTCGAGCCAGAGCCCGGTCTTCGCATCTCGGTTGAACCGATTCGGGTCTGATATCTGGTTAGCTCCGATGCCAACGCTGTCGCGACTCGTCCCGGATTTCCGTTGACCGACCGGATTCCCACCGTTTCCGGCCCGTACACTTCTTCAAACTTCATTCATCTTCGGAGTACAATCGGAGTTACTGCACATCCGCGCGGTGAGTGCGTAGTGTCTGCTGTCAAGAGAACTCGCACTTTCTGTGACTTCAAGGACTGTTCGGGCGTCTAAAGGGATGATGTAGGCGGTGTTGGAAGTTCTTATAGCGGCTTCTCCCCGCCGGGAAAGAGGATCCTGGTGAATTCGACCGTCAAAACGATCATGTTCTGGGTCTTTATACTTATCTGCCTCGTGCTGCTGTGGGGCGTTGTCCAGCACGGCACTATCGGCCAGGGTAAAGACACGGAGATACCTTATTCGGACCTGTACGACAAGGTGCAGCAGGGGATGGTGCAGGACGCTGCCATCCAGGGCACCGATCTTCGCGGCCATATGAAGGCGACGCCGAAGGAGCAGTTCCATACCACGGTCGGAGACCACTACGACGATCTCGAGAAGGCGATGCTGACCTCGCACGTCAGCTTCTCAAAGAAGGACGCGCAGAACAATCTGCTGCTGCCCATCCTCTTTAACGTCGGCCCGTTCGTCTTGCTCGGCGCGATCTGGTTCTTCATGCTGCGCCAGATGCAGTCCGGCGGCAACAAGGCCCTGTCGTTCGGCAAGAGCCGCGCCCGCCTGCTCTCGATGCAGCAGAAGAAGGTCACGTTCAAGGATGTGGCCGGCGTGGACGAAGCCAAGGAAGAACTGAAGGAGATCATCGAGTACCTGCGCGAGCCGCAGAAGTTCCAGAAGCTCGGCGGACGCATTCCCAAGGGCGTGCTGCTCGTTGGACCTCCGGGAACCGGCAAGACGCTGCTGGCGCGTGCTGTGGCCGGCGAAGCCAATGTGCCGTTCTTCTCCATCTCCGGTTCTGACTTCGTTGAGATGTTTGTCGGCGTCGGCGCGAGCCGCGTCCGCGACCTGTTCGAACAGGGCAAGAAGAACGCGCCCTGCATCATCTTCATCGACGAAATCGATGCTGTCGGCCGTCACCGTGGCGCAGGCCTCGGCGGCGGACACGATGAGCGCGAGCAGACGCTGAACCAGTTGCTCGTCGAGATGGATGGATTCGAATCGAACGACGGCGTGATCCTCGTCGCCGCGACCAACCGCCCCGACGTGCTCGATCCCGCGCTGCTGCGCCCCGGCCGTTTCGACCGCCGCGTGGTTGTCGGACTGCCCGACGTTCGCGGCCGCGAAGAAGTTCTCCGCGTACACGTGAAGAAGGTTCCCGTTGCAGACGACGTCAACCTCAACATCCTGGCCCGTGGAACACCGGGTTTCAGCGGCGCCGACCTGGCCAACATGGTCAACGAGGCCGCGCTGAATGCAGCCCGCGTCAATCGCAAGCAGGTCGTGATGTACGACTTTGAACTTGCGAAGGACAAGGTGCTGATGGGCGCCGAGCGCAAGTCGATGCTGCTTACGGATGAGGAGAAGCGCGTCACGGCATATCACGAGGCCGGACACGCGCTGGTCTCGTTCATGCACGACCACTCCGATCCCATCCACAAGGTCACCATCATTCCGCGTGGCATGGCGCTGGGTGTGACGATCTTCCTGCCGGGCGATCGCCACAACTACACGCGCGAGTATCTCGAAGCCAATCTCGCCATCGCTTACGGCGGACGCACGGCTGAGGAGATCTTCCTCAACCAGATGTCCACCGGCGCAGGCAGCGACATTGAGAACGCCACCGACCTCGCCCGCCGCATGGTTTGCGAGTACGGCATGAGCCGCCTCGGTCCGCTGACCTTCGGCAAGAAGGAAGAGCAGATCTTCCTCGGCCGCGAGATCGCACAGCACCGCGACTTCTCTGAGGAGACGGCGCGCCAGATCGATCTTGAGGTTCGCCGCCTGATCGACGAGGCCTACCAGTCCGCGCACGGCATTCTCGAGGCGCACAAGGACGCGATGCACCGCATTGCCGCAGCCCTGCTGGAGCGCGAGACGATCGACGCCGAGGAAGTGAAGATGCTGATCGACGGCAAGGAACTGCCTCCGATGCGCTCCATCCTGGCTTCGCCCAGCGACGGCAGCGGCACCGGCGGACAGCAGGTCCTCAAGCCCGACACTCGTGGCGGCTCCGGCTTCCCCGAGGGCTCTCCGTCGCCGGCATAACCACCTGCGGTGGGGCAGACGCGGCTTGCGCCGCACAAGCTTCTTCAATCCAGATCAACTCAGGGCCGCTCCTCACGGAGTGGCCCTTCTCTTTTGCGACTCGAACTGCAGCTACCTTTTGAGAAGATTTCCTCGCCGTAAATTGAACCTAAAGCCTCGCTGCTTCGACATAGAGATAAATGCCACCAGAAAGCGCAAACCGAACGCCAGTTCGAGTGGCTCGCGCTTCGGTGCCAGTCTGGCGAGCCCGGAGCCTTTGAAGACTTGATCGCGGTGATGGAGCGGCCGTTGCTTTATTACGCAATGAGCCTCACAGGCACGCAAGACAGCGCACTCGATGTTCTGCAGGAAGTCTGGATCAAAACATTTCGAGGCATTCGGAAACTCAAAGATCCTGGTTCTCTGCGTTCATGGTTGTACTCGATTACTCATGGGATCGCCGTCGATCGTATTCGCAAGAACTATTCCAGGGAGCAAGCGGAAAAGGGCCAGCTGGAAGATTTTCAGGAAGCAGATGAGCCTTCATTTGCGAATGAAGATGCTGCAGCAGTGCATCAGGCCTTGAGCCAAATTGGAATCAAGCATCGCGAAGTTCTGGTTCTGCATTTTCTTGAGGACCTTTCCATCGCGGAAATCGCGGAAGTGGTCGGCTGCACTGTGGGGACGGTGAAGTCCCGCATCCACTACGCCAAAAAAGCAATGCAGGAGATTCTGAGAGGAGTGAATCATGGAACAACAAAATGACACACTGCGCGAGCGCTTGTTGTCGCGCCTTCCGCAGCCGGAGAATCTTGCAGGCTATCGTGAGAGGAAACCGCGGCCTTGCTGGCGAAACACGCAAGAGCGCTTCGCTGCGGATTATTTCACAACGAACTTGTTCGTGGTCTGCGCCATGGTCGTGTTTTTTGTGTTTAACAGGGTTTGGAGTTCCTGGCGGAACCTGAATCCGCAGGCCCTTCACATGCTTGCTTTCATTGGCGGGATGATGCTTCTCGCCGCTGTAATCTGCGACATTCGATACAGGATCTACAACAGCCAGGTCGCCACATTGAAGGAAATCAAGCAAGTCCAACTTCAGGTCCTTGAACTTCAGGCTTCGCTGCAAAAGGATCGCTCTCCTCGGTCTTGATTGCGCAAAAGCCCGGCCCTTGTGATCGCTCGATTAGAGGTTTCCATTGTTGATGCTGCGCGAGCGGCATGAAGACAGAAGCAGATCCTTCACTCCGCCTACCCCATGGACACTCGTGTCCACAAGGCCCCAAAGCGCTCGGTTCAGGATGACACAGCTGGGTGGTTGTTTGTGCTTTCCCGCCCTTGGCGCGATGACGTTGCGTCAAGGTGACAACCTGTAGTGCGAGAAGCAGGTCCTTCACTCCGCCTACCCGATGGACACTCGTGTCCACGGGACCCAAAGCGCTCGGTTCAGGATGACACAGCTTGGTGTAAGGCGGAGATGCAATAGGGCATCAGGTTGTTTCGACTGGAGACGGCGCTTCAGGAGGAAGCGAGGGCGGCCGGTACACCATGGCGGGGAGCAGCATGGACGTATAAGCACACGCCGTCACGGCCAGCGCCCACGCTACATACTGCCAATCGCAAGCGGAGGATCCAGCAGGTTGTGATGGCCGACGCGAGAGCGATTCCTCCGGTGACGAGGAATGCGCGCGCGACTCCGGCGATGGTTGGGCTGCGGAAGGTTTCGCCGGCGATCGGACTGAAGCCCTGGATCGAGGTGCTTTCCGGCGAAGTCTCGGTCGCCCTCCAGCGTTCGATCGACCGCAGCAGTCTCCGCTGTGTGGCGAACCAATCCAAGGTATGCAGGATGAACGCACTGATCTGGCCGGACTCGGGGTTGCGAAACCGCACCATCGGCTGCCGACGGAACCAGTTCGATGGCGCCGCCGCCACCATGCCAACTTCCACAACGTCCGCCGGATTGAGCGCAATCGCGATGCGCTCGCTTTGGTAACAGAGCCTTCCGTTTTCGAAGCGAAGCAGGCCGGCATCGGAAAAGCGATAAACGCTGTAGATGCGCGCCTCGCTATCCGGGCGCGAGGCCCACGATCTGTCCGTCGACGCCAAGCTTTGCCGCCAGTTTTCGCCGCAGACGGCCGTAGCTGCGGGACATCGCAGCTGCGGTTGCGCCCTTGGTGAGCACACATCCAAGGACAATTCCGCCGAGGATCGGTACGACTCCGAAGCCGGTAAACCTCTCGAGGAGCCAGGCAACCAGGAGTCCTGCGCCGCCGCTGCCGAAAACAACGGCCCAACCGTAGATGCCTGCGTTGGTCCTCTGCCAGGCCGGCGTGAAGAGGTCTCGCGCCGCTCTCGCTGCGCCGGGATTTCGTAGTGCTCGCCGGGATCGTCGCTGGCGCACAGGGTTTCCACTTCGGCCGCTTCCAGTCTCGCCGCGAGCGGCCAAAGCCCGAATGCGCCTGAGCGTGGAAGGATGGGAGGAGAACCACTCCACCATTGCATTCATGGCAAGCGGACTGTCGTTGTTGCGAGAGATTCTGGCCAGCGAGCTGATCATCGCTCGCGGATCTCCGGTGAGAGCTGCGGCGCTGGCATCGGCCGCAAACTCGCGCTTTCGCGATCCACGCAAAGCAGCGAAGAAAATCGCAATGGGAAGGATCATGGCCACAGCCAGCCCGCCGGGCAACTCGTACAGAACGTCATGCACCGGCGTTTCGCATAGAAGCATCGCGATACAAAGGGCCGTCCACGCCGCGGTTCGAATGACGCACATGCGACAGTTCGTGGGCCGCCACCGCATCCACTTCGCGCTTGCTGAGCAGACGGACCAGCGGAGCGGTCAGGAAGATCGTCCTGCCAGGCAACGCAAATGCGTTCGCAACCTGAGAACGCGTCGAGAACGAGACGTAGAGCCTTGACCTGAGGGCATCCCGCCCTGGCAGCCAGCGCCGAGACACGCTCCTTCAACTCGCCGGCGGTGATCTGCTGGGTAGCTAGAGCGCGCCCGGGCTCGATTCCATGCTCGGCGCAAGAGAAGAAAGACCGGCGCAGCCGCCAGCCAGCCGGCCGCTGCGAACCAGTTGTCCCGATACATATGCGGCAATGCGCCCACGACAGAAGTCAGGATGAGAGGAACGACCGCGTAGGCCCAGAAAACCTCGCTGAATTTCCCGCTGCGCACCCGGCCGCCGCGCATCCGGCTTCCCAACGCAACACCGGCGGCAACGCAGAACAAGGGCGGCCATAGGTCCACGAACAGGGCCGCGAAGTCAGCCAGCGGATATGCAGAACAGCAGAATGCGCAGTGGGGCATCGGCCTGCAGTTGCGAGGCTGCGGCCATCCATATCATGGTGCCCAGCAGGATCGCGGAGAGGGCCAGGGGTGCGTATCCCGCTCGCGACATGATCATCGCAATCAGCGTGAAAGCCAGAGCCAGGGCAAGCAGCGGCAGATAAATGCCGGCCAGTTGATCGGGCCGGTAGCCAAAGCGAATCTTGATCGGCGCAGGCACCACGCCGGGTGCGAATCGGACGGTCCTGTTCTCGCGCGGTCCGTTTCCCGTCTCGGTCATGTCCACCGACAACGATTCAAATCCCAGGCGCGGATGATTCACAAAGAGTTCAATGCCGGTGGATCCATTGAGATATCGCGCGATCGGTGCAAGGTCTACCACGGCTTCAAGCGCAAGGCCGTCGCGCCGCAGGGCCCGCGAGCAACGAATCGTGCTTCCTCCGGTCGCGTCAGCCTTCAGGCCGTCCTGGCAGTGCAGAACCTCCGGCAAGAGCTGAGCCAGATCTGCTCCGTCGTTCTGGGACCAGGCGCTGATCGTGGCCTCTCCGGTAGTGTCCAGGTGAACCTGCACATACTGATTCGGGACTCATCGGGGTGAGCAACTGCGCCCGTCCCACAGGGAACGGGAGGAAGCACAGCACTGCGGCAAAGACAGCCGCACGGACCTTTCTCATCGACACGGCGTGAACCTTCCTGCGGATTTCGGTGTCACCCATTGTCGCCGATGCGGATGCTATTCAAACGCAATTTTCCTTGTCTCCTCGAATGGATAGGCAAGGCCTAACGCGATTTGCGCTTCTAAGTTGTCCGCCCTGCTAAAAGGGACAGTTTCCCGGGGCGGCCGCGTCAATCCGGCGGGTCGAACCTGCCGGAATCAGTTGCACTGCGATGGTCTGTGCCGGAGAGTCACTTTCGTTCCTGAGGATGTGCACGTGTTCACCACCGGGATCGACAAACGTCATTCCCTGTTTGTAGACGTGGGGCGTGCAGGCGGGGTCGTTCCCTTCATAGGCTGTTACCGTTCCCATCGTCACGATGATCATGCTATGCCCAGGGTGCGTGTGCCAGCCCGTGCTTCCGCGCGGCTGAATTGCATTCTGTTCCACGTACAGGTCTGACGATCCCTCGGTCTTCTGCAACGACAGCCAGACATTGGTTCTCTGCCTCGCATTCTCGAGATTTGGCGGAATGGAGTGGCTGAGGACATCGATTTCGGTGAATCGACCCATGGCGAGCAAGGTGCTTTTGTAGCGTTCAGGCGTTGTCGCCGAGGCGCTTCCAGGACGATGGAGAGCCGTGGCTGCGATCAGTATGCTGCACAACAGCAGCCACGTTAGTCTCGTTCGCAATGTGGACCTCCGGTTCTCGCCCTGGCTGACGGCTTGCGTTGCAGATTTCTGTGTCTACGCACTCACGCGTCCTTCGGCTATTGAAAATGGCGCCTCCTCGGCGCAACACTATGCAGTCAGGATGAGACGAGTATGAGACGGACCATGAAGGCCCGTCCCAGACTGGCCGTTCATCGATGGACTTATCGATGATCCGCAAACGGGTTGCCTGATGCATCGCGTACGACGCCATGGATGGCCTGTTGCCCGAAGTGTTTGGTGCCAGCAGGCCCCCCGAAGACCATCGTGAGGTTCGCAATCGGGAGAGAGTACTGGATATCATCCCCTCCCAAGACGCAGACCTGGAGCGTCGATGAAGGCGGAGTCGTCTCGAAGGGCGCATTGTTTCCATTCCCCGTCAACAGAGTGACCGTGTCCGTGAACTGAAATCCCATTTTTGGGGGGGCTGTGCCGTACATGGGGCAGCCGGTCATGTTCCACATGATCTTGGCGTTCGTCAACTTGACGTGGTGCGTGTGAGCGCCCGCGCCGCCCTTCGTCGCATCGAGAACACCGTTCGTGGTCCCATAACCGGACATGGTCATATCCGCTGAGAAGTCGGCAGTGCCTCTTATCAGGTCGATGTCCATCGACCATTGACCATGCATTTCATAGGGGCTGCCGCTGATCAGCGGATTCGCGGGTGAATAGTCGTTGATCAGGCCGGTGAGGTGCACTGGCCTGCGCTCCTGGGCCAAGGCACAAGTGGTTGAAACCAACGCAAGCAGTGCGAGAGCGCGTACTGCCGACGCAAGGGATTTGCTTTTCATGAAAACCTCCAAGAGCGGGGATTCAGCTTCAATTGCTCGGTCACGATCTGACACTTTAGGAGGAGGCGGACTCAAGCAGCAATGTGCAGAATCCGCACTACTTCCCTTGTTTGCCGTTGAATGCCGTGCTTTGCAGTCGCAACTACGCCATATCGAGCGCTCAAAGCCTGAATAGCGATAACAGCCAGAGTCGCCGATCCAGCCGTGGCCGGTCGCATTCATGCTCCGGGCGTTTTTGGGCGATTCTTGATCGGGTGGTCGCGGAAGGTAGCCGGCAATCAGGGAGCACCCTTACAGAGATCAGAAGGTGGGCAACGTCAGCCTGTGCAAACTAACAGTGGACAAAGGGTTGCAGAGGTCCAAGACTCGACTCTCGGCGGTGGTGTCGCCGGCAGGAGGATTGGTGATGAAGAATCGATCGACTGTTTCACGGCGCGACTTCTTCACGCTGGCTACTGCGGTATTAGGTCTGACAAATCCTTCAGCGTTATTCGCCGAACGGCTGAAAGAAGCGCCGAGCGAGGCGCGTCCGTCGATGAATCCTGACCAGGCATTGCGTGATCTGCTCCACGGTAACCTGCGTTTCGTGAAAGGCGAAACCATCGCTCCCCGACGAACCCCCGCGGATTTCAGCCGGCTTGCGGCAGCTCAGTATCCCGAGGCCGTGGTTGTCAGCTGTGCGGATTCGCGGGTGGCGCCCGAGATCTTATTTGACGCGGGCGTAGGAGACATTTTTGTCGTGCGAGTAGCCGGCAATGTGATCGATGGGGCGGGCGCAGTGGTCAAAGGCAGCATTGAGTATGCCGTTGCGGAATTGAATGTGCCCCTTATTGTTGTGCTCGGTCACAGCGGCTGCGGCGCGGTCAAAGCTGCAAAGCAGCACATCGATGCGAAGGATTCGTTACCGGGCGCAATCAACGGCCTGGTGGAGTTGATCAAGCCTGCCGTGATTCAAAGCAAGGGAGAATCAGGTGACGCGCTGGAGAACGCAATTCGGAAAAATGTGGAGATCGGCGTCGCGCGGCTAAAGGGACTTGAGCCGATCCTGGCACCGCGAGCCAGAGATGGAAAGCTGAAGGTAGTCGGCGCTACATACGATTTGCATACGGGAACAGTGAAAGTTGTGTAGACTCTACGGCTTACAAAATTGCTTTGGTACCGACCGGAGGAACTATGAAGAGAATAATGCGCATGACGGCGCTCTTGACAGGGCTCCTCGCTTCGCAACTTTGTCTGGCGCAGGCTCCTGCCGATGCTCCGGCTGGTGCGACCGGAATTTGTAAGGATGGGACGTACACAACCGCGGCAAGCAAGTCGGGTGCCTGCAGGGGCCATCAGGGAGTCAAGACCTGGTATGCTACCCCCGCTGCGCCTTCATCGGCGACTCCGAAAGCCCAACCATCACCGGCTCCCACTGCGAATTCGGCGCCGGCTCCCGCACCGGCCCCAGCTCCCGCACCTCCAAAAAGTGCAGCGCCTAGCTCGGCAACTCCCGCACCTGGCGGCGGCGCCGGCAAAGTCTGGCTTAACACGGCAAGTAACGTCTACCATTGCCCTGGCTCGCATTACTACGGCACAACCAAGGCTGGCGCGTACATGACCGAGGCAGAGGCGAAGGCAAAGGGCGCCCACCCTGATCATGGGAAGGCATGCGGTAATTGACCGATTGCCGAGAGACGCCTGCGTAGCTGGTGCGAATTCGCGACTCAGAAGATCCTGTAGCCGATGCCGGCGCTGAATCCGTAGGGCTTGAGGGTGCCGTTGATCCAATTGGGCCAGAACTGATACTCGAAGTCGACCGGTCGCACGCACAGGCGCTTTGTCAGCTTGAGGTCCACGCCGCCGCCCAGAGCTACGTCGGTGAACCGGCCATAGGCTTCGTTGTATTCGAAGGTCATCCTGCCCAGCCCGACTAGCGCCTTGCCATAGGGCGTCAAGCCGAGCCGCTTGAATTCATGAATCGGCACGCGGGGCCCGATGAGGTAATTGTCCTGGGTGATGTCGAGGTACGCATTTTGGCGCAACCAGCGCGCTTCGCCCTCCAACTGTATCCAGCGAGTCATCTTCAGGTCTACGTAAAAGCCTGCGCCAAAGAGCCGTTGTGGACTGGTTTGCGGAAGGCCGCCTCCGGCGTAGTCCGGTTGAAACACCGAGCCGATTCCGCCGGCGGTCAGCGACAACTGGCCGCGATATGCCGAAGGGGCCACTTGCGCATGCAAAGAAGAAGCAGCGCCAATCAAGCAGGAAAAAACCAAAATTCCGATTTGTCTCATGGAAAAGGGCGTTCACTCCTGACGGTGAATCGTCGAACCGTGCAACGCAGAATAGGCAATCGCGGCAATGAGAACATCAATGTGGCCGGCAACTAAAGGTTTCAAGCCGACGCGACCAATCGGGCAGCGACTTCGGATCAATCCCAAAGGGGAATCAGCTTTGAATTGCCGTCAGTATAAAGGCTCAGAAACGGATAACGAACTTGCCGTTATCCGATCCTGAGCCCGGTGAAACTGATCTTTACTGCTGCGGGTTCGGTGATCCACCCGTCTGTTGTGGCTGGGGTCCCTCTGCCTGCGAAGGTGTGGGCTGATCTGATGAAGCTGCAGGTGGCTGCGTTCCACCCGTCGTTGGTGTTGCTGGAGCTGCGGGAGGCGGATCGCCCGCAGCGGGCTGAGCCGCTGCGCCATTTGCATTTGGCTTCGCGGCAGCGTTGGCGTTTGCAGCCTGCGACTGAGCATCGTCGTAGCGCTGCAGCCTGAAGTAGACAGGTGTCACTTCCAGCGGCATCTTGTCGCGCGCATTCAGCGGCGCATAGAGCTTGGCATTCAACTGATGCACGTGGTCATCCCAGGGGTCGGTCTTCAGCCAGCTACCCAGCGGAAGCGCAGTAATCTGAGCCAGGTCGTCCCAGTTGATCTTGGGAGCACTGTGGGCCAGCGTCGCCATCCACGGGGTGCCGTCGGTCTTCAACAGGGAATCGCCGAGCTTGGGGGTGTTCAGGGCCTTCAGCACCTGGCTGCGATCAGCGAGCTGCGCCCAGTACAGGCCGGCGGTCGTCAGCTGATCCTTGTACATGGAGGCGTCAAGGTACTCCTGCGCCTTGGCGGCAGCTTCCTGGTTGTCGTGATCAGTATGGTTCATGTTGATGCGGCGGAACGAAGCCTCATCGGGGAACATGAGCCGGTCGTTGAATGCATAGCGCGTATCGATGTGGTGGCCGAGCGCAATGTGCGCCAGTTCCATCGAAATTACCGAAGCTATGGTTGCTTCGTTGCGCGGCATGGTATCGATAAGGCCCTTGCTGAGCAGGATGGTGTTGCCAACCGTGGTGGTCTCGATGGTGTTGGTAAGCATGACGCGGCAATGCACCGGCAGGCTGAGCTGAATGTTGTTCGGTACCACGAGGTTAGTGACGATCTGGTCGAGCACCGTGGTCTCGAATCCATTCGGCGTCAGCGGAGCGACGAGTCCGGCCTGCTCCAGGCGGTCGATCACGTTATTCTCAGCCTGCAAAACCCATTGGCGCGAAGCTTGCAACGGGCTCACGTCCTGCGAGTCGTCGCTCTTGTCCTCGGCGTCCTCCACTTTCATGCTGACGCTTTCGCTGTCGCGGGTGGGGAGCTTAAGGCTGTAGCCCCAGAAGTGGGTTTGGGCCTTCAGGCCTTGCTGCTTATCGCCGTCGCGGGTCGTCTCTTCAACGTAGATAGCCACCGGCAGCCAGATGCCCGGCTGCACGTTCATACGCCAGCTGTCGAAGTGGAAGTAGTAGCGCGAGTCGTCCTCGGACTTCGGTCCGGTGTAGGTTCCGTTGAACCGGACGACGTTGCCTTCCTGATCCTCAATCCATATGCGGCCGTAGAAACGGCCCATGCCGGGAACCTTGGGATGCACGTCAAACACCCAGGTCCGCACGGAGCCAAGGAACTCGCGCCGCACATAGTTGAACGCGTAGTGCTGCTGATCGAACCCAGTGGGATCGAGGAACATCATCTGCATGAAGCCGGTGGGATTGTAGGTGAAGTGCTTGTCGAGGCCAAGCGCCTTCGTCAATCCCGTGATTGCTCCCATCGAGCCTTTGAACCAGCCGTGCTTGCTGCTGTCTTTCACCTCGTAGGTTTTGTCAAAGAAGCCCTTGCCGAAATCGACGCGGCTCAGTGTGTACTGATCGCCGATGGGCACCTGGTAGAGCTTTACATCGGGGCGCGTGTCCTGGATATAGGTCTCTACAAGCGGAGTTCGCTGCTGGATCGCCTTAATCAGGATCTTCTCCTGCCCGATGGCCTTTTGCACCAGCGCGGCTTGATCCGGGGTCAACTGGTGTGTCTGCTCGAATTTTGGGGCCTTTTTGGCATACGCCCACGACGTCCCAAGAAGCAGAGTCAGGAGGGTTAGGGCGATCTTTCTAGACATCATGTCATCTCCTAGGATGATTCTTTCTTGCCGTTCTAAGACAGTGCCTGACTTCGTTGCAACTAAATCGTGCACTGCCGGGGGTCAATTGGTGCAAATTGGACGCTATGCCAATTGAAACGTGATGGTGATATTGGTTGTCAAATCCACGGCCTGTCCATTGCGCGTGGCGGGGCGAAAACGGATTTGCGAAGCAACACGGCGAGCCTCTTCATCGAGTCCGTGGCCTAATCCGTGAACCACACTCTTGATGACGACCTGTCCCGACGCGGTGAACGTCACGCGCAGGATCACATCTCCCTGAACCCGCAACTGACGCGCTTCCGGCGTGTACTGCACTGCCGGTTTGGAAAGAACTTCAAGATTGGTGGGTGCCACTTCTCGGGCGACTGTGCCATGGCAGGCACAGCAGCCATTTGCGTCTGAATTCCAGCGGAGGCGACCTTGCCGCCGGTCGTATAGCCGGTCGTCGCAGTTCCTGTTCCACCGGGGATTCCCGCCTGCGCGACCTTGCCCACCGTGCCGGCATTCGAACCGGACTTCAATCCATTGCCAATCCCCGCCGATCCCACAACCCCATGGGGAGCGACTGCGGGACCCTGCATGCCGCCATAAGGATTGCCGATTGCGGCCACTGTTGCCGGACGGGTCGCGTTGGGATTCGGAGTCACGCCAAAGGTCTCGCCCAGATGCACTGGGGTGGTTGAAGCCTTTACGGTGTTCGATTGCGCCGGCATGGCTGCGGTCAACGCGGCCTTGGGCTGGGGAGCCAGAATGATCGCCGGCTTCGCCGCCTTGATCTGCGGCGTGTTCAGCTTCGACTCCATCTCTAAAGGCTTTAGAGCCGGCTTCGGCTCCGGTTTCGGCATGTTGATTTTCGGCTGCTCCATCTGCATTTCCAGCTTCGGCCTGGGCGGCTCAGGAAGCTTGGGTGGAGGCGGAGTCTTGAACTTCGGCTGTGGCGGTGGTGTCGTGGGGAAGATCAGTTCAGTTTGCTCGAATTTGTGTTCCTGAATAACGTGCTTTGCCGTCATTCCGATATAAATCATTAAACCGAAAATAATGACGTTGACGGTTGCGCTAGTAATAAAGGGCGCAGACCTGCCCTCCGGCTCCGGAAGCAAGCCGAAACTGGTACGACCAGGATAGCCACTCATCTGCATCTTCATACCTCGGGGTTAGCCATGGAGAAGGCGTCTTGAGTCTGAAGGATTTCAGAAAAAACACCGTAGAGGAGGGATGCGCGAAAATGGCTCCACGTTGCCATTTCGGCCCCAGCCTTTTCAGGGCATGCTGAAACGATTTTTACATGCCGCAAGCGATCCTCACTCTCCGCGGCAAATGGCTGATTCCAAAAAGGAAAATATTCAGTGTTATACGGTGTCCGAAGGCAGGGGATTTTTGTGCCTTTCAGACCCGCTTGCTCTGTTTGACGCTGCCCCTTGCCATTCGGGACGGGGGGGACGCAAAAGTCTCCCACTATGCTATCGGATTGGGATGCACGAGACGCCAATCGTTGCGCTTCCCGCTGCCAAAGTGCGATACGCTGCCGTAAACCCGATCTTCTGAGCTCGACCCGAATGCATCTCACCTCTCCCCTTCAAGCCCAAAAGCTTCGAGATTTAACTTGCAGATCCTCGCTTTGGAGGGAAAGGAAAAAGGAACTTCTGCCGGCAGACTCTATCCCTCCTCCAACCCGAAATATGAAATTTTGTTGCGTTCCCATTTTCAAGTAGTCTGGGCAAACCGTCTTTTCGACGGTCTTCGGGTTGAACGGCGTAAACCGCTCCTGCTTGCCTGCTGTAATAGACTCACGGTAACCTAATCCGCTCTGGAAGGACAGTATTTTTGTGAGAACTTTGGTTACCGGCGGTGCCGGATACGTCGGGGGCACGGTGGCAGCCCTGCTCGCCGCCCAAGGGCATCAACCGACCGTGTTTGACAACCTCTGTCATGCCCGGCGCGAGATGGTTCCAGCGGGAGTTGATTTCATCGAGGGTGACCTGGCTGACCGTGGTCTGATTGAAAACATTTTCCGGATAGCCAAAGACCAAGGGAAGCCTTTTGACAACGTCCTCCACTTTGCCGCTCTGATCGAAGCTGGCGAATCGATGCAGCGGCCGGAGATCTACTTCCGCAACAACACCGCCTCCACGCTGGCACTGCTTGAAGCCGTGATTGCCGAAGGTCCGCGCCGCATCGTGTTTTCGTCCACCGCAGCTGTCTATGGGGAACCGGAATCGGTCCCCATCAAGGAAGACGCACGGCTGAAGCCAACCAACGTCTATGGCGAGTCGAAACTTATCGTTGAAACGATGCTCAACTGGTTCCACGCGATCCACGGCCTGCGCTCCGTTGCGCTGCGTTATTTCAACGTGGCGGGCGCGCCCGAAGGCTCTGATGGCGTGACTCGCGGCGAGGACCATGAACCCGAGTCGCATCTGATCCCGCTGATTCTGGATGTCGCTCTCGGCCGCCGCCAATCCATTCGAATTTATGGCGATGACTACTCGACGCCCGACGGCACCTGCATTCGCGACTACATCCACGTTTCCGACCTCGCCGACGCGCACCTGCTTGCCGTGAAAGCTCTTGAAACGGATGCCGCAGCGAAGTCCCGCCTCATCTTCAATCTCGGCAACGGACAAGGCTTCAGCGTGCGCGAGGTCATTGAGTCGGCACGACGAGTTACCGGCCATGCGATTCCCGCGGAATTGCATCCGCGACGCCCGGGCGACCCCGCGGTGCTCGTTGCAAGCTCAGACAAGGCTATTCGCGAGATGGGCTGGAAACCACGCTATACGCAGCTTGACGACATTGTGCGCACAGCGTGGGTCTGGCACCAGAAGCGGTACAAAAACTGAACTATTGCTTGTCGTACACGAGCTTCATTGTCATGGGCTTTCCATCGGCACTAACGCCCGATGCGGTGGTGGTCATGGTCTTCCCATCGCCGGAAATCACGACGCGGCCACTGGCGCGATATTTGGTTTTTGAATTTTTAGCTTCATAGGTGAAGGTGTTCGCGTCCCCCTGCTTGACCGAAATGCTGTCATAGGGCGAGCCTTCGCCTGTCACATCTGACGACGAGCCATCGTATTTTGCGGCATAGCTGGAGTTGATCGCCGAACCATCGGTGCGCGTTCCGACGTTGGTAACCTTGACACCGCCGGGCGCCGCTTCTCGTGTGACCGTGAGGTCTTTCACCGGCCACGGCGCCGGCGTGTACTTACACTTCGCAACGTTAGCCTTCCAAGTTCCGAGGGAGTGGTCTGGCCCCCCGGCCGAAAGAGCGATTGTGGTAGCCAGAGCAAACAACGCAACGCAGAGTATCTTTCGCATATCGTTTCTCCTTGTTCTATTGGGGAATGTGATGCCGCTATCCAGGATGCGAGGATTTGAAGCTTCAGAGCCTGCTGGAAATGAACCGGGACTGCCGACAGAACGGAACGAAGCCTCTGTCGGTAGCGGCGTCGAAGTTTATCACAGGGTTCTTAAAACGGAACAATCTCTCCGATAGCGGAAATCACCCGGGGAAACAGTCCGGCATCAGAGTGCGCCCCGCGCCGGTGTTTGCGCATTTGACGCGTCGTCCGTCCTAGTCATGCGATTCCATCTCGACTTTTAGGAATTCCCCTTGACTGCGGCGCTTCCCGGCAAGCAGAGTGACCTGAACGTCCCAAGCGCTTGCCCTGAGTTGAATCCAGTGGGGACGCTTCCCGAGGTCTACATCGAAATGCCACCACTGGATCTTCCACGCACTGGCGCTGCCAGCACCAACTCAATCGTGCGCGTTATTCTCGGCGCGGCCACCGGGACCCTGATCGAGTGGTACGACTTCTTCATCTTTGGCTCGCTGACAACGATTCTTGCCCTCAAGTTCTATCCACCCGGCAATGACACATTCGCTCTGATCGCGTACCTCGCCACGTTTGCCGTCGGCTTTCTGGTGCGTCCCTTTGGAGCGCTGTTCTTTGGCAGCATCGGCGACCTGTTCGGCAGGCGAATCGCCTTCATCATTACGCTCAGCATCATGGGCGCATCCACGGCCTCCATTGGACTGCTGCCCACGTACAAGACGGCAGGATGGCTCTCGCCCATTATTCTGATTGCCATTCGTGTTCTGCAGGGACTGGCCCTGGGTGGCGAATACGGCGGAGCGGCCGTGTATGTTGCCGAGCATGTGCCCGATAACAAGCGCGGCTTCTACACCAGCTTCATCCAGATCACGGCGTCGGCCGGCCTTCTGTTGTCGCTTGCGGCCATCCTCGCCACTCAGCAGGGCATGAGCCCGGCATCGTTTCAGCAATGGGGCTGGCGGCTTCCGTTTCTTCTTTCTCTCGTGCTGGTCAGCGTCTCGCTCTACATCCGCATCCGCATGAAAGAGTCGCCGATCTTCTCGCAGATCAAGTCTGCGGGCATGCACTCTACCCAGCCGCTCAAGGACGCGTTGACGCATTGGTCGAACCTGAAGCAGATTCTCATTTCGCTTGTTCGGAGCGACTGCCGGGCAGGGAGTCCTCTGGTATACGGGATCGTTCTATGCGCTCTTCTACCTGCAAACAGTTCTAAGGCTGAATCCACGCACCGCAAATCATCGTGGTCGTCTTCTCGCTCATCGCCGGAATTCCGTTCTACGTGGTCTTCGGCGCGCTCTCTGACCGCATCGGGCGAAAGAAACTTATGATGACCGCGCTGGTGCTGTCTGTATTCACGCTCATTCCCATTTACAAGGGCATGCGTTACGCCGCCGGCAACAATGTGGTCACCGTCAGCTCGGTGAAAGACCGGGTTACCGGCGCCATCCGGCTCACACCGCTCACCATGGACGTCCGCAACCGGCAAGCTTGTTCCCGCACCTGAAGCCGTGAACGCCAACCTGCCACTGCTCAGTTTGCTGGTCTGGATTCAGGTCATCTTCGGATGTATGACGTATGGCCCTATCGCCGCTTACCTGGTCGAAGCCTTTCCCGCGAAGGTCCGCTACACGTCCATCTCGCTGCCGTACCATATTGGCAACGGAGTCTTTGGAGGCCTTCTACCGCTCATTGGCCTGACCCTCTGCGCCTCCACAGGCAATATCTTCGCCGGCCTGTATTACCCCATTGCCGTAGCCGCGCTTTGCTTTCGTTGTCGGCATGCTTCTGCTGAAGGAGACTCACGGCACGCTGATCTGGGAGGAAGTCAAACCTCGGCCGCGAAGAAGTCGGACGCCGCACTGCGAGCCTGAATTGTCCCAGCGCGGTCTCGTCGCCGCGGTCACTTGCCGTTGTGCCCCTGCCTCGATAAAGTGACTCCCACATGCAATATTCACGGGTGCGGCGTAACATCTGACGCGCCGGCTCGCATTGCAGTTCTGTTTTCTTCCCTGAAGGGGCTTATTTCATGTCTTCGATGCACGTTCCTGCTGATCCAGCTTCGGTCTCATCCCTCTCCAATCAGGATCTCGACTCCACCCTGCGCGAAAACCGCGTCTTTCCGCCGCCCGAGAGTTCTCAAAGCACGCCCACATCAAGAGCCTCGAGCAATACGAGGCCCTCTACAAGCAGTCCATCGAAGATCCCGAAACCTTCTGGGCCGAGGCGGCCAAGGAACTCCACTGGTTCAAGCCGTGGGACAAGGTGCTCGAGTGGAATCTGCCGTGGGCCAAGTGGTTCGTCGGCGGCAAGATGAACCTCAGCTACAACTGCCTCGACCGCCACGTCGCACGGCCCGCGCGCGCGACAAGACCGCCATCATCTGGGAGGGCGAGCCGGGCGAAGTCCGCCGCCTCACCTACGCCGAACTGCACGCCGAAGTGCAGAAGTTCGCCAACGCGCTCAAGTCCCTCGGCATCAAGAAGGGCGATCGCGTCGCCGTCTACATGGGCATGACGCCGGAGCTGGCCATCGCGCTGCTGGCCTGCGCGCGCATCGGCGCCGTCCACTCCGTCATCTTCGGCGGATTCGCCGCCAACGCCATCGCCGACCGCGTCAACGACTCCGGCTGCGTCGCCATCATCACGCAGGACACGAGCTACCGCCGCGGCAACGAAATCCAGCTCAAGCGCACCGTCGACGAAGCCATGCCCGCCTGCCCCACCGTCAAGCACGTCGTCGTCTACAAGCGCACCGGCTCGCCCGTCAACATGGTCGCAGGCCGCGACCACTGGTGGCACGACCTCGTGGCCAACGCGCCGACCGAGTGCCCTGCCGAGCCGCTGGATTCCGAAGATCCGCTCTACATCCTCTACACCTCCGGCACCACCGGCAAGCCCAAGGGCCTGGTCCACACCACCGGCGGCTACGCGGTGCAGACCTACCTCACCATCGAAGTACGTCTTCGATCTGCGCGACGACGACATCTACTGGTGCACGGCCGACATCGGCTGGGTCACCGGCCACTCCTATGTCGTCTACGGCCCGCTGCAGAACGGCGCCACCGTGCTGATGTACGAGGGCGCGCCCAACTTGCCGGACTTCTCGCGCTTCTGGAAGATCATCGACGACCACAAGGTCACCATCTTCTACACCGCGCCCACCGCCATTCGCGCCTTCATCAAGTGGGGCGACCAGCACGTCGAGAAGTACAAGCTCGACTCGCTGCGCCTGCTCGGCACGGTGGGCGAGCCCATCAATCCCGAAGCGTGGATGTGGTATCGCGAGAAGATCGGCCACAACCGCTGCCCCATCGTCGACACCTGGTGGCAGACCGAAACCGGCGCCATCATGATCGCGCCCATTCCCGGCGCCGTCCCCACCAAGCCCGGCTCGGCCACGCGTCCCTTCTTCGGCATCCAGCCTGAAGTGGTCACGAAGCCCGATGCGGAAGGGAACTTCCACGCGGTCCCCGCCGGCAGCGGCGGCCTGCTGATCATCCGCAAGCCCTGGCCTTCGATGGCGCGCACCGTCTATGGCGATCCCGAGCGCTACCAGAAGACCTACTGGTCCGACGTGCCCGGCTGCTACTTCACCGGCGACGGCGCGCGCCAGGACGCCGACGGCTACTTCTGGCTGATGGGCCGCGTCGACGACGTGATCAACGTGAGCGGCCACCGCCTCGGCACCATGGAAGTCGAGTCGGCGCTCGTGGCGCATCCCAAGGTTGCCGAAGCCGCGGTCGTGGGCCGTCCCGACGATCTGAAGGGCCAGGCCATCGCCGCCTTTGTTTCGCTCGAGAGCGGCAACCAGCCCAGCGAAGCGCTGAAAGACGAGCTGCGCAAGTGGGTCACGAAGGAGATCGGCGCGCTGGCGCGGCCCGACGATATCCGCTTCACCGAGGCGCTGCCCAAAACCCGCAGCGGCAAAATCATGCGCCGCCTGCTGCGCGAGCTGGCCACGCACGGCGAAATCAAGGGCGACACCACCACGCTCGAAGACTTCACCGTGATCGCCAAACTCCGCGAAGCCGAAGAAGGCTGAGCTCTGCACGTCACGCAAGCGAAAGGACGACGCATGTCAGCAGCGAATAAGGAAGTCATCCGCGCATTCATCGAAGAAGTCCTCAATCAGGGCCGCTTCGAGCGCATGAACGATCTCGTCAAGGAAGACTTCATCGAGCTCGATCCGTTTCCCGGGCAGCAGCCGGGCAGGGAAGGACTGAAGGCCGTGCTCATGCAGATGAAGTCAGCTTTCCCTGACATCCATTGGGTCATCCAGGAGATGGTCGCGGAAGGCGACAAGGTTGTCACGCGCTTCACCTGGAGCGGAACCCACCGCGACACATTCCTCGGCATTCCCGCCACGGGCAAGCCAGTCGAGGTCAAAGGCGTCGTGATCGATCGCCTGGAAGCCGGCAAAATGGCCGATAGCCGCATTCTCATGGACACCCTTGGCTTGATGCAGCAACTCGGCGTTCTTCCCGCTCCGGCCTCGGCAGGCTAAGACACGTCGACGACTCAATCCCACGAAAGGTACTACCCAAATTCTCAAATCTTGCTAGACTGATCGCCAATCATGCTCAATAAGGTTACTTGCTCTCCTGTTGATGTTTGCAGCAGCATGCTCCGTCGCGTGGCGGCTCCCGACCAGTGGGTCGAAGTCAGCAGCAGTCACTTCGTTGTGCTGACCAACTCGAACGAGAAGCAGGCACGGCACGTTCTCGACCAGTTCGAGCGCATGCGATGGGTCTTTCAGACGCTCTTTCCCAAACTCAACGCCGACCCGCCGGCGCCGATCTTTGTGTTACGCTGCGAAGAATGGGAAGACTTTCAATCCGTCGAGCCGCAGGCATATCTCGCCAAGGGGCAGCTATCGCTGGCCGGCTATTTCCTCACCTCGCAGGACAACAACTACATTCTTCTTCGGCTTGATGCGGAGCAGGAACATCCCTTCGCAACCGTCTATCACGAGTACACCCATCTGCAGTTCCGCAGTGCCGGCGACTGGATGCCGCTCTGGCTCAACGAGGGGTTGGCCGAGTTTTTTCAGAACAGCGAGATTCGCGACAAGGATGTGCTGCTGGGCGAGCCCAGCGCCGATGACATTCTCTATTTGCGCCAGCAGAGCCTGATCCCGCTGCCGGTGCTTTTCAAGGTCGACGCCAACTCGCCGTACTATCACGAAGAGCAGAAGGGATCAGTGTTTTATGCCGAGGCGTGGGCGCTCACCCACTTCCTGTTGATTACCGATCACGAGAACAAGACAAATCGGCTTGGCGATTACATGAACCTGGTGGCCCATCACGAGGATGCGGTTGCCGCCGCGGAGAAGGCGTTCGGAAACCTGAAGCAGCTTCAGTCGGCTCTCGAATCGTATATCCGCTCAGGCCAGTACAAGCAGTTTGTGATGCACAGCGCTGCTGCACCGATTGATGAGGCATCCTACACGGTCAAGCCGATCTCACAGGTCGATGCCGACGCCAGACGCGCCGAAATCCTGGCGCTTGTGCAGCGCGAAAAGGAGTCGCGCGACATCATCGATGCCATTCTGAAGACCGATCCCAAGAATGTCGTGCGCTGGAAACGATGGGCAGCATCGAGCTTCGAGCCGGAAATCACGATGCCGCGCGCAAGTGGTATGGCGAGGCCGTCGAAGCTCGACTCAAAAAGCTATCTTGCTAACTACTACTTCGCAACCATCTCCATGCGCGAGCCGGGAAACGATGACGATGCGGCGATTGAGTCGAGTTTCCGCGCAGCAATTCAGCTCAACCCGAAGTTTGCTCCTGCCTATGACGGACTGGCCTCGTTCTATGCCATGCGCCACATGAAGCTCGATGAGGCTTATTCGCTGGCCACGAGCGCGGTCAAACTGGATCCTGGCAACCTGTATATCCGCATGAATGCAGCCAACGTCGCGAGCGTCATGGGCCACTATGCCGAGGCGATCGCGGTACTGCAGGGCGCAGCCAAACTGGCGCGCAATCCCAGCCAGGCCGATGATGGTGCAGAGCCGCATCGATCAGATCAACCAAGTTCAGCAGGCACAGGCCCAGGCTGAAAAAGAACGCCGCGAGTATGAGACCCAGCAGCAAAACCAGCCAACGACTCTGCAGGTTGCGCAGGCGGTCGCAGTGAGCAGCACACCCAAGCATCCAGCGGAAGCCAAGGGACCCAAGCACAGCTTTACCGGCGTCATGCGCGAAGTTACCTGCAGCTATCCGGCCGTCCTCGAGTTCCGGGTGGAAGGTGCGAAGGGCGCCGTCAACCTTTACAGCAACGATTTCTCGAAGATCGACCTTACGGTTGTCGGATTCACTCCCAAGGGATTCAATGAATCCATGCTCTGATTTCAACGGGATGAAGGCGCGTGTGCAATACGCCGAAACCACCGACAAGACCGTCGACGGCCAGGTCTTCGCCATCGAGTTAAGGAAATAGCAGCGCGTTTGCTGTATTCTTCATGGCATCCATGCGCCAGCTCGTTTACAGCGTCGCCACCAGCCTTGACGGCTTCATTGCCGGACCGAAGGGCGAATTCGACTGGATCATCCAGGACCCCACCATGGACTTCGGCGAAATCTTTCGCCAGTTCGACACGGCGCTCATGGGCCGCGGCTGCTACGAATTCATGCTGCGCGAAGGGCGCTCGCCCAAGGAACTCGGCATGAAGGTCTTTGTGGCCTCCACAACGCTGGATCACGCCCAGCATCGCGATGTCACTATCGTCGGTTCGGACCTGGCCGCAACTGTGACGGAACTGAAGCGCGCATCCGGCAAAGACATCTGGCTCTTTGGCGGCGGCACAATTTTTCGCAGCCTGCTGGATGCAGGCCTGGTCGACCGCGTCGAAGTCTCCATCATTCCGGTGCTTCTCGGCGGTGGAATTCCTCTCGTTCCCGCAAGGACGTCGCTGGCCGCTGCAGTTCAAGGACTCGCGGATATTTCCCAGCGGCATCGTCTCGCTCACCTACGTCGTCGCGCACCGAACCGCAACTCTGAGCAAAGCAAAAAAGGCGGAAGCCGACAGCCTCCGCCCTTTCGCACTTACTAGATTTCAAACTCAGAAGTGATATACGACCCCGACGCCGGCACGCGCATTCCAGCGCATGTGCGGAGAGAACCCCGGCTGGAAGGGAACCAGCGTGAATGACGACCCGATGTAGATCGCCATATGCCCGTATCGACCAGCGCGCGTTCTTGTTGTAGTCCAAGCCCACTGCCGACGCCGCCGGCAAACGACACGTCGGGTTGAATGGTCACGCCGCCCGTGTGCACTCCGCCTAGCAGGCCCTCGGCATAGGCGCTCCACTTTTCAAAAAGATTTCCGTGAACCACAGGGCCGGCCAGGAACATATCCACCGTCGGATTCCCGGGGTTGGTCGCGGTTACGTTCCACTGGTAGTGTCCGCCGTCCACCTTCGACTCCGAAGTGATCGCCGAATCCGCGCATGACCGAAGCGCTGACACCCTGCAAGCCGCTGCGCGACTGGCTCACCTGGTTCAAGCTTGTGTAACCCAGCCGACATATGCTTCATACTTGTAATCCGGCCCCGTCAAGTCCTTGGGCGGACGTTCCGGTGCGACCTGGCCCACAGCAGAGAACGGAACAACAATGGCCGAAGCCGCGGCCAGGATTGAAAGCAACAACTTACTCTTCAATGCAGATTCTCCTCAACACCATAGTGGGGCGCATCAGCCATTCGTGGCCTCTGCCCTCAGGGTGCCGTCCTTCAAAATCGGTACTCTCATAGACTACCTTCTCGCCCCCGGTTCCTCCCACTCCAGCGACCAAAATCAATCGCCGGGGACCCCGGGTTCTTCACCCCAGCGACCAAAAATCAGTCGCTGGGTACCCCGGGTCCGACGAAACGCGTCAGCGCATCTGGACTGTCACCGGCGAGCTCAAACGGATCAGCGTGCCCGATTTCTCTGATACTGTGACGCTTGTGCCGCCGGGAAGGTAGCGCGCCATTGCCTCGGGGACTGGTCCAATCGAGCTGCCAGCCATCCTCGATAGCAATGACGGTGTATTCACCCGGAGCCACGCTCCGCAGCGCGAAACTTCCGTCGGAGTCGGATTGATCGCGGCGCGTCAACGCTCTCCACTGCGCGGGATTCTTCGGCAGCAGCACGATCATTGCCCCGGCAAATCCTTTGCCATCCTTCTGCGCGAAACCCTCCACGCGTGTTTCCGCATCGCTCAGCGTGACGACAAGCTCCGTGCGCGCGTCCCGGCAGCGTTACGACATTTCCGGCTCGCTGGACACCGCCGGCGCTTACGGCGACTACCGGCATGGCTCGTGTTGGCGCTCGTGGCCATCAACGCCCACTGGCCCGGCGGCACCGCTTCGAATTTGAATCGTCCCTGGTGCGCCTGCGCGGCGTACATGGCTGCCCTAGCCCGCCATCCGCATGCGTACAGCGACACGGTGATCTCCTCGGGGACGCGGCGCACCCGAGGCCATGCGCACCGTGCCGCTCACCGTATTGGTGGCGCTGCCCGCGTTTGCATCCACCTGCTGGCTCGAAGCAAGATCGAGATCCACGATGCGCGGCGGATCGCCCTGCGTAAGCTCGTAATGTCCCGGCGCAATTCCCGAAATCTCCATCGTGCCGTGCAGTCCCATCTCCCGAAATGCTTCCACCGTCCAACCCTGCCGGCATGCCAAAGACCGTCAGTTGCAGGTTGGCCGGTATCCCTCCGCGATCGGGCCTCTGCGGCGATTCGACACGGATATGCAGCGCCGGTACTGCGTGCAGGCTGATGTTCGCCTCTTCACGGCTTCCGCCTGCCAGCACGATCGGAGTCGCCGATCCTTCCTCCGTCGTAGAGTCGAAGTAGGTTACGGGGTAGGCCACGTCGAGAGCCGCATTCCGCTTGGCGGGAGAGCCTTCATGCACCGCGTACCACGGCTCTGCTGTCACGGCGAGCAGATATTCGCCGGCCGCAAGATCGCCCATCTCGTAGGCGCCGGTATCGTCAGTCAGTGGCTGCGTCTGCCTGGGCGATGCGCTCGCCCGCTCCGGGAAGCTTCGGCCGCTTGAACAACATCACGCGCGCATTCGCCACCGGTTCGCCGTCGTTGCCGGTCACCACGCCATGCAACACGCGCCCTGGCGTCAGCTTGAATTCGCAGTTGACGTTGTGTCCTGGTCCGGACCAGTCACGATCGCTGTGGAGAACTCGTCATGCTCGTCGTAAAAAGCGGTGCGGAATCCGCGCTTCGATGCGGTCAGCTGATACTTCGCGGCGGCCAGCCTGTTCCAGCGCGAATCGCCCATCGTTGTCGGTCACGCACGAGGCCACCGCATGGCTGTCGTCTTCGTTCAGCGCTTCGACAGTCGCTCTGCGCACCGGTTCACCCGTGGCCGCGTTCACCAGCACTCCGGCGATGCGGTATGGGCCCGACAATGCGTTGGCCGTGATTGATGGCGATGATGATTGTGTCTGTGTGTTTGCGCCATAGCGAAGACTGCACCGCACGCCACAACTCCGGCGAGCAGACGAGCCGCCTTGCGCATTGCTAACCGAAGAGAGCTTCATCGCTGCGGCACCTCGACTGTAAGTTCCGGCTTCAGCGCCGGGAGCGAGCGTCACCGCTTGCCCCGGCAACGACGCCAGCACAGCAGGATTGCGATACTCGAGCGCCGTCGGACGATCGAAGGTGTATACGTGATAGTTGCCGGGCGTCAGTCCTGTCAGCGTGATCTTGCCGCCGGTGGATGGGCGCAGTGTTTGCGGCACTACGTCTTCGGTCGAGTCGAAATCGGGGACAGCATACACGGTATAGAAACGCTCTTCGCCTGCAGCCAGTCCCACCGAGCCGGGAAGCGAGAGCGTCAGCTTTGCGCAATCGTCGCGCAACGCAAGCACCAGCGGAGCCGTCGTTCCTGCGATTCCCATCACCAGAGGCTTCCCGCGCAAGACTTGCGCCGCCCGCGGTGAATGAGGCTTCGCACAGCGTTTTCGGAGCGATGGCCGTATGCACCCAGTACGAACCTGGTGGCGGGTTTTGCGTTTCCAGCGGCGCGCCAATGGAGCCTTCGGCAAAACTGCTGACCATGCCATCTGCGAGACCTCCGCCGGTCTGGCTAAGTGTGACAAAGATGCGCGGATCTCCCGACGATGATGTTCCATTCGCGCCTCGTTCCACCGTCACCTGGATGGGATCGCCGCGTATCTCCGACATCGGAATGCGAAGGTTGGAAACTGCGCGGCCCGTGACAGCAAAACTTGTCTCGCCCCTGGAAAGCCGAGGATTCCCGCCAGTGAGATTGACGGCTTCTCCGCCACGAGCAGAAAGAACATGGATTTCGTTCGTCTGCAACAGGCGCAAGGAAACGGTAGGTTCCGTCTGGCAGGGATGTCTGCACAGTATGCGTCGAAGCATCATATTGCGCCGTGTAAGGCAGCGGATGTGACTGCGCATCCATCACCTGCACCGATACATTCTCATCCGACGCAGAATGCATCTTCGGCATCGTCACTGTTGCCGTCACGGATTGAAACGGCTCCAGCGTGAGAGCAATATTTGCCTGCGCCGCTCTCCGCCAGCGACGTGGATTTTCGCTGCACCGGCCAGATCGCGCGCGTCGGGGTAAAACATGCTTGCATATCCTTCGCGCGCCACCTTGCTACCGCTGCCGTTTTCAACGAGATTGGTGGCCGCGTCGCTGTCCATCGTGGGCTCGGTGTAGACCGCATAGGCGCCGTCGGAAAGCTCGCCGAATCGATAAACGCCTTCGCTGTTGGTCTTCGCATTCGCTTCGGATTGCCACACCGCGCGTCCATCCTGTACGGTGCGCCGCATCAGCGTGACCGGTGATTCCCTCAGCTACGTCGCCGGTGGAAAGCTGAATCTGGCCCTGGATGGAATTCACCGCGCTCCATCGTGAACACCAGATCGCCCATCTGAGGCGCAACAATCACGTTGTGCGCGTAGCCGTGCGGATTCTCTGACATTGCCGTCGGCCCCGGCCTCTTCGTGGTCAAGGTACCCTGGCTTTACGACCTGGAACTCCTGTGGGCCGTCGGGCACATCCGCGATTTCAAAGCGTCCTTCGCCATCGGTCAGCACGCCGGTTGAAGCATCGCCGTTGATGCGCACGAGGGCGCGCGGCAGGGGTTCACCGGAGGCGCCATTGCGCACAATCCCATGCACTGTGGTCGTTGAACCGGGATTTGCAGGCTGGTTTGTCTGCTGGGGATCCTGCGCACGGGCATTCAGTCCGACTGTGAGGGCAGAGAAGCCGCCGAGGAGCGCGCATGCCAGGAGCCGCATATGACGTTCTGACGCGTGCAATCGCCGAGGCCCGTGCGTGCAATTGCTTTTCTGGAGTCCACCCTCCATTCTGACGGCTTCAGGGCGGGGAAGGGAATCGGCCGCGGAGCAAGATACGCCCGCGCGTCCGATCATCCGCCGTTCGAGATACCACGGAATATTGATCACGATGATGCGCCGGGTGCCGCGAATCAGCAGCATGGCCTTCAGCAGATCGGCGCGGCGATTGTGCAGCAAGTTCTCCCACCAGTGCAGGACCACCAGTTCCGGCACCAGCACGCACACCTTGCGCAATCTCAGACTCCCTCTCCACCTTCAGAATGTAGTCCACCATCGGTTGCAGCACGTAACGATAGGGCGACTGCAGAATCTCAAGCTTCGGCACACATTTGCCCGCGGCCTTCAGCGGATCGGCGATGAACCTGTCGAAGTCCTTGCAGATGTCGTCCGGCTCGTCGGCCACCTGCACATGCAGGCAGCGAATGTCGTTCGACATCGAAAGCGCAAACGACAGCGCCTTCTCCGTAATCCGGCTCCAGCGATCGATCGGTACCACCACGATCGGCTCCTGCAACTGCGCCGGCTGGATCGGGCGGTCAAGATAAACCTCTCGATCCACGCGCACGTAGTGCCGCTTCACCGAGTGCATGAACACGATCATCACGGCGACCAGAAGGGCCGTGATCCACGCGCCCTCGGTAAACTTTGCCAGCAGCACCACTATGACCGTGATGCCCGTCGCCACCGCGCCCAGCCCGTTGGCAAACATAGCGCAGCGGATGGCCGCCCTGAGCGCTTCCAGTGCATCACCATGCCCGCCTGCGACAGCGTGAACGCCAGGAACGCGCCAATCGCGTACAGCGGAATCAGCCGGTCTGTAACGCCGCGAAAGATAATCAGCAGCAGCGCCGTCAGCACCACCAGCACATAGATTCCCCACGAGTAAAGCAGCCTGCGGCCGCGCAGCAGAAAGACGTGCGGCATGTAGTCGTCGAGCGCAATCGCGCGCGTCAGCCGCGGAAAATCCGCGAAGGCCGTATTCGCCGACAGCGCCAGCACCAGCAGCACGGAACCGATGGTCACGTAGTAAAACCATCCATGCCCCATCACCGCGCGCGTCAGCATCGAAAGCACGCTCTCGTATCCGGGGCCATTGGGATCAGTTGCGCCGATTCCGTAGGCGCGGCACAGCAGCGGCAATCCCGATCAGCAGAACCATCAGCAGCGCGATGATGATGGTCAGCGTGATCTTCGCGTTCTTCCGCGTGTCGTCGCGGAACGCCATCACGCCGTTGCTCACCGCCTCCACGCCCGTCATCGCGGTGCAGCCAGAGGAGAAGACCTTCAGCAGCAGCCACGCGCTCACCATCGCGGTCGCCGGAGGCAGCGCGGGCAGCGGCGTCACGGGCTGCGGATGTCCGCCGCTTGCAACCGCATGAGCCATGCCCACCGCGATCACGATCAGCAGCGTTCCCGTGAACAGATAGGTCGGAATCATGAACACGACGCCGGTGTCGTGGACGCCGCGCATGTTCACGATGGTCAGGATCACCAGCACGCCGAGACACAGTTGCAGCGTGTGCGGTTGCAGGCTCGGCACCGCAGAGATCAGCGCGCCAACACCGGCCGAAATTCCCACCGCTGCGGTCAGGATGTAGTCGATCATCAGCGCCGCGGCCGCCAGCAGTCCCGCACCCTCGCCCAGGTTCTGCGATGCCACGGTATACGACCCGCCGCCCTTGGGATACGCATCGATGGTCTGCCGGTAGCTGACATAGACGATCGCCAGCAGGATGACGATCGCCATGCTCACCGGCACGATGTACTTCACGCCCAAGCAGGCCCAGCGGCAGCAGCAGCGTCAGGGCGGCCTCAGGACCATACGCAGCGGAACTGAGTGCGTCGAGGCCGAAGATGGGAATGCCCGCAATGGGGCCGATGTGTTCGGCGCGCTCCTCGCTGGTGGCGAGCGGACGCCCGAAGCAGCAAGGTGATCAGTTTTCCGGAAAGAGCCATAGAGGAGTCATCGTGCGGCTGCCAAAGTTAGATGCGGGTCAGATGCGGGGAAACACCGTCGAGCGCATTGTCTCACGTCGACTGTGAGCAACGCGTAACGCGGTGTTTCTCCGCATCGCTAATCGCAAGCGGGCCAGAACTCAACGGGACAGGACGTCTCCGAGCAGCCACATCACGCCAATTGCGGTGGCCACTGCGGAACCGGCCATTTGAATCCAGCGTGAATAGGATCGCGAAACCAGCTTTACCTGCTCCAGCGGAGTGGGATTGTCCTTGTTTCCAAACAAGCTGATGGGGCCGTCCGTCATCTTCGCCGTGGTTACCTGCGCCTCAATGCACGAAAGCTCCACATAAGGCCGCAGACCACGCCGGTACCATCCGCGAATCGTCACCTGCTCGCCGATATAGCGATCCACATTGGAGATCGCAAACCATAGCCGACCGAAGGGAATCGAAGAACGCTAGAGCACAAACATCAGCCCCGTCTTGTCGCGAATCACCAGGTCGGGGCTCCAGAAGGCTCCCGGCACTCCGTTACCGACGATCTCGCCCTGCAACTCCACGGCACGCGTGCGCATCTGCGACACGGCCATATCTTCCAGCAGTTCTTCCACCTGCCTGGGTTTGAACTCGCCGTGATAGCGATAGGCAATGCGCACCATCCATGTAACGCCCATGACAACAAAGAGCACGGGAGCGAAGTGGGGCGGGAAGTGAAAACCAAGCCGCCCCAGAGGGCGTCCGATCCAGAAAAAGCTGAAGAGCAGGAATCCGCAAACTAGCGGCGCGGCCCAGATGGCAAATTCCAGAGGAAACCCTGCCCAACGCATCCGCGCATCCAGCGGCAGGGCATACATCACGTTCTGACCCTGTGCCTGCGCCTCGCGGTTGAGCGCGCGCAAGCGCATTGCCGTCAGCGGGTGTGTAGAACTCAGTTCATAGAACCTTGCCCACGGATTCACGAGATCCCATCGCATGACGCGCGCTGCCTCTTCGGGACTCGATTCGCCCAAGGCGATCGCGTTGGCATTCGTCGCGCCCATGATGCCCATCAACCCCAGTGCGCGTCCCAACTGGGAAGCCTTGCGTGCATCCTTCTTCTCGTCCTTGCTGCCTTGCTTGGCAAGTCGCGCCATTTCGCCATTCTGCTTCACCATGCCATACGCAATCTTCACCAGCGCCGAAGAAAGCGCATTTGGGGCATGACCCTCGCATGCTGAGAAGTGGTCGGCGCCATACTCGCGTTGGCGATTCAGCGCCAGCACCATGAACTGCCCTGCCAGGTAAGAGATGTAAGCCGCATAGCTCACAATGCGCGTGTTATTGTTGCCGCGCGTCCACACATAGAGTTGGTAGAGCAGGAGCGGCGCCATCGCAGCCACGGCTGCCATGACCGCAAAGTCATAATGCGCAATATGTCCCACTTCATGCGCAACGACAGCCTCGGCTTCTTCCTCGGAGAGCAGGTCCAACAGTCCGCGTGTGACCACGAGGCGCGCGTCTCGGCGCAGTCTACCAAAGGCAAATGCGTTCGGGGTGCCGCTTTCGATGATGCCGACCTTCGGCATCGGCAACCCGCGCTGTTTGCACATCTGCTCAATGTAGAGGCGCAAGCGCGCCGGAACGTCGTCTTCATACCAGGTGATGTCAAAGCACCACTCGATGAACCAGGGCGAGAGCAGGTATTGCAGCCCGACGATCCCGACGGCAAACGCAACGCCAACCCAGATCGGCGCTCCGCCATGCAACAGGTACGCATCGCCAATCGCAAACACAAGGCCATACAACGCCAAAAGCAACAGCAACGAGCGACTAATGAATCCCATCGACCCCATCCCCCATGCTGAAAGTGCCGCCAGAATACACAACAATCCTGCTCCCGCTCAATCGGAATCGCGTGGGATCATGCCCATTGGCGCATGTTCTTTGGTTACTTGCGGCCCCATTACCGGTCGGAAAGCCCCCGGACCGTCATCGCCGTACGGGCTTCGTCAGCAGGGACTCAAGTTTTTTCGAGCAGCTTAAGCAGCCTCTTCGGCGCCGTTTGCGCGTAGCTGCCTCGGACGAGTTCTTTGACTTCCGTCCAGTCCACGGTGGGGCGATCGAGGCGGAGGCCGACCCATCCTCGCGGGCCGATGTAAGCGGGCATGATGAATTTCCGGGGATTCGCTGCGATCAGCCGGTCGTTATCGCCGGGCAACACCTTGCAGCAGACACTCACGACGCCGTCGCCGTGATGATCGTTCAGATAGTAGGCGAAGACCTTCTTCGACACTGTGAAGCTTGCGTGGGAGCCCTTGTCTTCGCGCATGGCTTCGGGAAGTGCGAGGCATATCGCGGACAGCTTGTCCAGACGATCGTTTGGAAGTCGCTCTCGCTTTGTGGTGGCGTCCAGCATGCGCGGGCCTCAGATGAAGATCAAAGACCAGACGAGTTCTGTTTGCGATGTACTCAGGAGTTCGGCAGCTTGCAGCAATCGCCCGCGCCGGCAGGTTCGTTTGCGCCTGCGTCGAGGACAACCTTCCAGCTCCCGTCCGCCTGCTTGCGCCAGATCGTGATGTAGCGGCCCGTTGTCGTCACCGGATTTCCGGCGGCATCCTTGCTGTGCCCTTCAAAGTGTCCCCACGTATAGCCCATATCGCCGGATGGGCCCATCTGCGCATCGGTGGGTGTCCAGATGAGTTGATACGCTTTCGGATCCCAATTCGCCGACTTCGCGATCGCCACCCGCCCGATCGCCGGCGGCTGCCCGTTGCCGAGCGCTACGCCATCGTCGGCGAACCATGACGCGAACCCGGCGCCGCCCCGCTGCAGCACATCTTTGGCGAAGCGCGCCTCGAGGTCGAACAGCAGCACTTTGCCCGGCTTGGCAGTCGGATCCATCAAGGGATTCGGCAGCGAATTCGGCGCGGCCTGATCGCCGGGCATGGGCAACTGCGCCCAGGCCGCCCCCGAGCCGGCGCAGGCCAGAAACCCAGTCAACACCGCGCATACAAGCCCTCGGCCCATTTCCACTCGCAACCCTTTCATCGGCGCACCTATCTCCCCAGAATCGTACACAATCGGGCCGAATCGTGTGCTCAGCCGGCTGCCGGTTTGGCCCATCAAAGCAATACCTTGGGCTGACTTCCGAGTCTAATATCCCGACGCCGAAAACTGTCTCGTTGGTATACTCTTGGTTGGCAAAGCTCGCTTTTCGAGGGGTAGCCCGGCGAGGGCTATTGGTCGATGATTGCCGGGCTTTTACACGGGGAAGGATGAACATGGGAGCATTGCTTGAGTCGATCCATTCGCCAGCCGACCTCAAGCGCCTCAACCCCGCGCAGATGGCAGACCTGGCGGAGGAGATTCGCGACTTCCTCATCCAGACCCTCTCCAAAACCGGCGGCCATCTCGGCCCCAATCTCGGCGTCGTCGAGCTCACCCTCGCGCTCCACGCCGTCTTCGACACGCCCGACAGACAGCATCCTCTTCGACGTAAGCCACCAGGCCTACATCCACAAGATTCTCACCGGCCGGCTCGACCGCTTCGCCACCATCCGCCAGCCCGGCGGCCTGAACGGCTTCATGCTGCGCACCGAAAGCGAGCACGACTGCTACGGCGCAGGCCACGCCGGCACCGCGCTCTCTGCCGCGCTGGGCATGGCCGTGGCGCGCGACCTGGCCGGCGGCAACGAGCACGTGATCGCCGTCGCCGGCGACGCCGCCTTCACCAACGGCATCTCCTTTGAAGCGCTGAACAACATCGCCGAGCAGACCAAGCGCCTGATCGTCGTGCTCAACGACAACGAGTGGTCCATCGACCGCAACGTCGGCGCCATCGCGCGCTACTTCCATCGCATCGTCACCAACGAGCACTACCAGCACCTGCACGACTCGGCGCGCGCGCATCGTCGAGAGCTTCGGCGGCAAGACCGCCATCAAGGTCGTGCGCCGCGCCGAAGAAGCCGCCAAGAGCATGCTGTGGCCCTCCATCCTGTTTGAGGAGTTCGGCCTGGAATACTTCGGCCCCATCGACGGCCACAACCTGCCGCTGCTGATCGAGACCTTCAAGTTCCTCAAGACCGAGAACCACCCCGTCCTGCTGCACGTCCTCACGCAGAAGGGCCGCGGCTTTCAGCCCGCGCTCGACGGCCAGAAGAAATTCCACGGCCTCGGGCCCTACGATCCTGAAACCGGCATGACCAAGCCTGCCGGCGTGCCCACATACTGCCGAGGTCTTCGCCAACACGCTCGTCGAGCTCGCCGACAAGGATCCGCGCATCGTCGCCATCACCGCCGCCATGCCCAACGGCACCGGCCTCGATCTCTTCCGTCCGCATCATCCCAAGCGCTACTTCGATGTCGGCATTGCCGAAGAGCACGCGGTCGATCTTTGCCGCCGGCATGGCCACGCGCGGCTTCCGCCCGTTCTGCGCCATCTACTCCACATTCCTGCAGCGCGCCTTCGACCCCATCGTGCACGACGTTGCGCTGCAAAAGCTGCCCGTGGTTTTCTGCATGGATCGCGCCGGCCTCTCCGGCGACGACGGCCCCACGCATCACGGCCTCTTCGACATCGGCTACCTGCGCGGCATTCCCGAGATGGTGCTCATGGCGCCAAAGACGAAGACGAACTCGCCGACATGATGAAGACCGCGCTCACACTCCACGGCCCCAGCGCCATCCGCTATCCGCGCGGCGCCGTGGCCGGCGTGGACTCGCAAGACCGAGCCGCAAGCGCTCCCCGTCGGCAAAGCGCGAAGTGCTCACCGACGGCTCCGATGTTGCGATTCTCGGCCTCGGCCCCATGATCGCGCTTGCGCGCGAGCTTGGCGCATCGTCTCGAGCGCGACGGCTTCTCCGCCGCCGTCATCAATCCGCGCTTCGTCAAGCCGATCGACCGCGAGATGCTCGCGCGCTACGCCGCCGCGTCGCCGCCTTCGTCACCTTTGAAGATCACGTGAAGATGGGCGGCTTCGGCTCCGCGGTCGTCGAGGCGCTCGAGGAGATGGGCATCGCCGTTCCCGTCGTCCGCATCGGCTGGCCCGACCAGTTCATCGAGCACGGCAAGATCGACTCGCTCCGCGCCAAGTACGGCCTCACCGTCGACGAAGCCTACGCGCAGGTGCTGCCGCTGCTGCACGCGCGCAAGCGCCGCACGCTGGTCGCCAGCTAAGTGCCAATTGCAATGTTTTCCATCCGACGAAATGCGGACTACCCGGCTTCCGACCATGCCTTCTGCGCGGCTGAATCAACAACTCTGCCCTGCACCGGGTCACTCTGTGCATCTAACTTCGGCATGGCCGTGTGCGACAATCCAGTAGATAAAGTTTCTCGTATGCGACCTATTCGTATTGTGCTGGCATGGATGCTTCTGGCGCTGTCGGCAGGCATCCCTGCATCATCACAGCCTCCCGGTCAGGTCGCGCCCAAGCCAGCTCCTGCGCCCCTGGTTCTGATCGGCGGCACCATCATCGATGTCACCGACTGGGGCCGCTCCGCGCTCGATCAGCAGAACTCCATCGTCATTATTCAGAACGGCCACATCACCGACGTCGGCTCGCGCTCCCTGATTCAAGTCCCAAGGGCGCGCAGGTCATCGACTGCACCGGAAAGTTCCTCATCCCCGGCCTCTCGACGGCTTCACCGGGATGAACAGCCAGGGTCAGGCCAACGCCCATCTCTACATGGGTGTCACCACCTCGTCGCCAGCGGCGACGACCGCCGCGGCCACATCGACTTCTACGCCAACCCCAGCCCGCACCTCTATCTGCTCGACTCCGTCGGCACCACCGACAACTGGAGCCTGCTGATGGGCCACGGCGACTGGACCGCGAAACTCCGTGAAGGCGCGCATCCCGTCGAGCTCAGCCCTGAAGACACCGCCAGCCAGATCAACGACACCGCGCACCTGGGCACGCGCGTTCTGTGGCTGGGCTGGAATATCACCGCCGCCAATGCGCAGTGGATCATTGCCCGCGCCCATCAGCTCGGCCTGGTCACCTACGGCGAATTCATCTCCACGCCCTATAGCGTCGGCATCGATGCCGGAGTCGACGCGCTGCTGCACATGAGCCGCTACGAACTCGGCGTCATTCCCGACGAACTGCAGCGCCCGCTCGTCGACGATCCCTACGGCGCGGCGGCCATGACAGCCTACGACTACGCCGGAGCATCTGCCGCCCACCGATCCGCACTTCCGCAACTACGGCCACTTCATCGCCACGCATCACGCCGCGCTGATGCCCACCTTCAGCCTCTACTACCTGAACCTTCCCGACCATCGCAATCTGTGGAAGGAGCCGGCGGCCTCCATTCTCAATCCCGGCAAATATGTTCATGCCGCCCAATCACACGCACGGGCGAGCTGACTACCCGCTCGCGCCCTGGACGCGCCATCTGCCCAACATCTCGGTGCGGTGGATGGAAGAGAGCCAGCGCAAGAAGGCCGATCAGTCTCGGCCATGCGTCTCTGGCGCATCAACCAGACCATCTTCAGTGCCTATCCGCATTACCTGGCCGCCTCGGGCGCAGCGGCCATGGGCACCATGCCCGGCATCTCGCTGCACACCGAACTCGAAATGCTGGTGCGCCTCGGACTCTCGCCGCGCGAAGCGCTCGCCGCCGCCACCAACAACTACGCGCTTCAATTTGGCTGGAACGAGCTCGGCCAGATCGCGCCGGGCCGCCGCGCCGACATCCTCGTCCTCGATGGCGATCCCACCATCCAACATCTGGAACGCGCGCCGCATCTCCACGCTCATCTTCGACGGCAACATCGTCGATCGCGACGCTCTCCTCAAACTGAAGAAGTAAGGCATTCGGGTGATTCGCGGGGCAGAGAAGTCGTGCATTCGCACCTGTGCCCAGCGGCGTGTTTGCAGCTCAGGCGAAGAGGATCCTGGGGGCACTGTCAGCCGTGTGGCAGGGCACGAAGGCACGACAATGGGTTACCGGGGTCACAAGACTCCTGCGTGCTTGCAGCATGGTGTGTTGCCTCCGATCGGGAGAATTGACTACTCTCATGGAACGCTTCGGCACATCTAAGGGATTCGAGGGATCAGGCCGTACTTTGACCCAGTCCACAAAACACTCGACTTCGGCGGTGGTGACAAACCTGCGCTCTTTCACAACGATCTAGCTGCGCCGATCCGCTCCGGCGAACTTCCAGACGACCGTTCACGTAAGATGAAGGGGACGGTTCGTTCAGGTTCCGAGCTGCCGGAGAGCATGACTGAATCGAATCCGCAGCTCGATCAGGAGCGCCAGAAACACAACCGATGGCTGGTGCTGATTGCGGCCTACAAGTTTCTTCTGGCTGCGATGTTTGTTGCAGTTGGAATCGGCGCGCTGCGCCTGATGCACAAGGACATCGACGACGTCATCAGCCACATCGGCGATCTGCTTCGGTTCAACCCTGAATCGCGCTTCGTCAACTTTCTCTACGACAGGGCTTCCCTTATCAACGATCCGCTGCTCAGGCGCATCGGCGCACTGGCCTTCAGCTACGCCGGACTCAGCCTGGCCGAGGGCATCGGCCTCTATCTCGAAAAAGCCTGGGGCGAATTCCTGACCCTCGCCATCACCGCTTCATTCCTGCCCTGGGAGATCTTCGAGGTCTTCCACCGGCTCACCTGGGTCGCGTCGGCCTTCTGGTGGTGAATACCCTGGTATTTATCTATCTTTTGAAGATTGTTGCGCGGCCGCCGCAAGCCCGCTCGAAATCCGAGCCAGCGGAGTAGTTTCGCTTTTTATTCTCCTATAAAGCCAGCCGACTCTTTTGAAAAGTGCCTATCCGACCAGGAACTCAAATTGGTAAACACTATATCTTGTGGTCTGTCGTGCGGCCTCACCTATTAGGAGCTTCCCGGAAACGGAATTCCGGCCATTCTGCCCCTAACCCCCTAAAGTTGCAGGGTTTCAACAGAAATTGTCGTTGGAGTGGAAAACTCCCTGGGCTATTATCGTGTCTGAAGTGGAGTGAAGTGGAGCAAAAGGGAGTCAAGCGGCTCACTTCCAAAGCAAGAATACTCCGTTCATCCTACTTCAGGGCCGATTCCGAAGCAGCAACCTAGGATTCGGAACCAGTCTTTGCACCCGAGAACGAGGCGAACGACAAAGCATGTTTCGTGGCAATCATCCGGCGAAAGTCGATGAAAAAGGAAGGCTTAAGATGCCTTCTGCCTTCAAGCAGCTGGTGGATGCCGACGAATGTGACCCAGTTTTATGTCACCTCCACCGACGGCAAGAGCGCCGAGATCTGGCCGCTGCCTGAGTGGGAAAAGCGGGAGCAGCAACTGGCCGACTCCAGCACCATGGACGACGCCGTTCGCAAGTACCTCAACCTGACCAGCTACTACGGCCAGCAGGTGGAGATGGACAACCAGGCACGGCTTCTCCTGCCGCAGATTCTGCGCAACGCGGCCAAGCTCGACGGGGAAGTCACGGTGTTCGGCATGAGGACCTACCTGGAAGTGCATAACCGGGAGATCTTCGAACAGAATCTGGCGGCCAATCAGTTGACGGCCGAAGATCGCAAGGCAATGGCGGAGATTCTTCGCCGCAAGAGTTGAGGGTTCACAGCCCCTCAGGGGGAGCGCATGACGAAGCAGAAGCGAACGCCATGTGCCGGTTCTTTTACAAGATGCGATTGAGTTTCTCAATGTGCGCGCAGGCAGCGTCGTTGCAGACTGCACGCTCGGCCTTGCGGGCCATGCGGCAGAGATCGTCCGCCGCCTTGGCCCGCAGGGACGCCTGATCGGCTTCGATCGCGATCCCGAGGCACTGGAGCTCGCAAGGCCCGGCTGGACCAGGTCGCGAGCGAGCTCGGCAGCCAGGCGCCGCAAATGACGCTGATCGGCGAGGCATTCAGTTCCATCGCCGAGCACGTTGAAGCCGGCCTCGCTCGATGGCATGCTGGCCGACTTCGGTGTCAGCAGCCTGCAATTCGATGAAGCGCGCAGAGGATTCAGTTTTATGGCGGACGGACCCTTGGATATGCGTCATGGATACGCGATCCGGGCCCACCGCCGCACAAGTGGTGAATGAGGCGAACGAGCGCGAGCTTGCCGACCTCATTTACGAATACGGAGAGGAAAGGAGGTCGCGGAGAATCGCCAGAGCCATTGTGCGCGGGCGGCCAGTTACAACCACGGGGCAGTTAGCCCGGATTGTTGCTTCAGCCGCCCCGGCAATGAAACAGGACAAGATTCACCCGGCGACGCGGACCTTTCAGGCTCTCCGGATTTATGTGAATCGCGAGTTGGACGAAATTCGGGCGCTGCTGGAGGCCGCACCCAAGTTGCTTAAGCCCTCCGGACGACTGGTCGTCATCAGCTTTCACTCGCTGGAAGATCGCATCGCGAAAGACAGTTCTGCGCGAAGGCGCGCAGAAGGGAATCTGGGAGCTGCTGACCAAGAAGCCGGTCACTGCCGGCGAAGAAGAGACAGATCGCAACCCGCGCTCACGCAGCGCCAAGTTGCGAGCAGCGGAGAAACAGTAAGAAGCAGTTCAGAGTTCAGAGTTTGCAGTTTGAAACGTTGGATCAAGAACAGTGTTGAGCAGAAAGATTTATTCCGATGTTTCGGCAAATAAACCTGTGAACTGAGAACTAGGAACTGAGAACTAGGAGACACGACATGGCGGCATGCACGGCAACATTATTTGATACCAAACCCGGCTGGACCGCTCGCGTGGCCGAGCGCAATGCCGCCCTGCTGGCACAGCAGCCGATGCGCCGCCGCGGAGTGCGCACGCCGGAAGTCATCTTCGCCACGCACATCGACAACTCGCGCCTCGTCAAGGCGCCCGATCCGGTGCGCGTGCGCCAGATGCGCATCTTCTCGGCCGCCGTCACGGTGCTGTTCTCGCTCATCATGTCTATGGCCTGCAGCACTTCAACGCCATCGAGAGCTCCTACCGCGTCGAGTCGGAGAAGCAGGTGCGCGATCAGCTTGCGCGAAGAGAATCGCCAGCTTCGCCTGACTGAAGCGCAGCTCTCGCAGCCCGGCCGCATCGACGGCATGGCCCGCCAGCTTGGACTGAGCGAGCCGCAGCCCGGACAGGTTGTTCACGCGACACCGCACATCGACAACAGCGCGCCGGTGCTGGCGCAAGTCAACGCGCCGCAGCCGAACCCGGCCAACTGAGTCGAGCCGCTTTCCTTCGCCCGATTATTCAGGAGATACCCCGTCGAGCACATCGAGGATTCGTCGCATTTTGACGCGCCTCGATGCTCTAATCTGAGACTCGAAACGCTGATCAAAAATGCAGGCAGCTCTCCGCGCCAACCCGTCCACGCACCGTCACACCGCGCGCCATGCCCATGAAGCTGGCGCGTTTCTGGCTTGTCTGCGTCTTCTTTCTGTTCTGGGCCGTTCGCCATCGCCGCGCGTCTCTTCTGGCTGCAGATCGTTCGCCACAACGATTACGTCGAGCGCGCCGAAAAGCAGCAGCAGCGCACCTTTGAGGTTGCGCCCCGCCGCGGCGTCCTCTACGACCGCAACATGCACGAGCTGGCCATGACCGTGCAGGTCGACTCCATCTACGCCGTTCCCTCGCGAGATCGACGACAAGAAAAGCCGCAGCCCGCACGCTCGCCGCCATCGTCCACACCGACCCCGAAGACAAGCTGACCCGCGAAGACCAGATCGCCCATCGCCTCGACGAGGGCAAGAACTTTGCCTGGGTCGCGCGCCGCGTCACGCCCGAGGTTGCCGCGAACGTTCAGCGCCCTCAATATGAAGGGCATCTACTTCCAGAAGGAATTCCAGCGCTTCTATCCCGACAACCAGATTGCCGCGCAGGTGCTGGGCTACGTCGGCCTCGACGACAACGGCCTCGGCGGCCTCGAAGAGAAATTCGACGCGCAGCTGCACGGCGTGCCGGGCCGCATGTTCACCGCCATGGACGCGCGCCGCCATGTGCTCGGCTCAGTCGAGCACGAGCCCGAGCCCGGCCAGAATCTCCAGCTCACCATCGACGAGAACATCCAGTTCATGGCCGAGCGCGCGCTCGACCACGCCATGGAGAAGACGCACGCCGACAACGGCACCGTCGTGGTGCAGGACGTGCACACCGGCCAGATTCTCGCGCTCGCCATCCGGCCCACGTTCAACCCCAACCAGTTTCGCCACACCACGCCCGCGCTGCTTGAAGAACCACGCGGTCAGCGACGTCTACGAGCCCGGCTCGACCTTCAAGCTCGTCACCTACTCCGCCGCGCTTGATCAGAACGTGCGCCACGCCCGACGACATGATCGACTGCCAGGGCGGCCAGATCACCTGCTCGCCGGCCGCGTCATTCACGACGACAAGAGCGAACACGGCATGGGCGTCGTCCCCGTCCACAAGGCGCTCGAGGACTCCAGCGACGTGGCCGCCGTCAAGCTCGCGCTGAAGGTGGGCCCGGACAAGTTTCTACCAATACATTCGCGACTTCGGATTCGGCAGCCGCACCGGCGTCGAGCTTCCCGGCGAAACCCGCGGCCTGCTGCGTCCCCCCAGCAAGTGGGGAGCTACTCGATCGGCTCCATCGCCATCGGCCAGGAAGTCGGCGTCACTCCCCTTCAACTCGTCTCCATGGTTTCGACGATCGCCAACGGCGGCGTGTATCTGCCTCCGCATGTCCTGATGTCGCAGATCACCCGCGATCAATGGCCAGCTGCCGCACTCGCAGATGCAGGCAGCGCCATTCCGGGCTGGTGAGGACCTTGCCCGATCCGCTGCCGACCGGCGCGCATCGCGTTCATCTCCGACCATGACCGCCGCCCAGATGCGCAAGATGATGGAGGGCGTCGTCCTCTACGGCACCGGCAAGCCCGCGCAGCTCAACGGCTATTCCTCCGGCGGCAAGACCGGCACCGCGCAGAAAATCGACCCCGCCACGCATCTCTATTCGAAGACCATGCACATCGCTTCGTTCGCGGGCTTCGCGCCGGTCAACAATCCTGTCATCGCCGTCGCCGTGGTCATGGACAACCCCAAAGGCGCGTCCTACTACGGCACCGCAGTCTCCGCGCCGGTCTTCGCCGAAGTTGCGCAGCAGGTGCTCGAATACCTCGGCGTGCCGCACGACATCGACGTGCGTCCGTCGAAGACTCCGCTGAAGGAAGCCAAGGCCGACAAGCTCATCGAAGAAGACGACGCGACTGCCGATCAGGCGCAGGTGAACGCGCTCTTCGCCGCGGCCAACGACCTGCCGGCCGACGATCCGCTGCGCCAGCCGCAGCAGGCGGTGCAGCAGCCGGCTCAGCAGGCGATCACTCAGGCCGCTCGAATCCATCGCACCGGCAACCGCAACGGCCAATGACGACGCGAGCGATGCGCAACACGAGACCGCATCGAATCACGGCGAGGCTGCCGCGCCGTCACCGCGATCAACTTTTGTCAGCATCAGCGACGGCGAGAAGCTCAGCGTGCCTACTCTGGTCGGCCTGCCCATCCGCACCGTGATCGAGATGACTGCCGCTGCAGGCTTGCAGCGTACAGATCAACGGCAGCGGCACTGTGCGCGAGCAGGCGCCGCCCCTGGTACGCAAGTTCCCAGCGGGCACCAAGATCATCGTCCGCTGCGGACGGTAGGTGCACTTCCGTCACGCACTGCACATCGCCTTCGCAATCTACAATCAACCTCGACATGCTCTGGCAAGATCTCATCGCCGAAATCACCGCCGTCGGCTCCGCCGGCTCGTCCGTCGCAGCCGATCACCGGCATCGAGTACGACTCGCGCCGCGTCCATCCCGGCTCCGTTTTCGTCGCGATGAAAGGCGGCACCACCGACGGCAATCGCTATATCGACAAAGCGATTGCCGCAGGCGCCATCGGCATCATCACGGACTCCGCGCAGACCTTCGATCATCTCGTCGTCTACAAGCCGGACTGCGCTGTCGTTGAAGTCGAGCACGGCCGCCGCGCCCTCGCCGAAGCCTCAGCCGCATTCTTCGGCCATCCCGAGCGCAAGCTCGCCGCCACCGGCATCACCGGCACCAACGGCAAAACCACCACGGCCTTCCTCACCGAGTCGCTTCTCAACGCCGCCGCGCGCAAAACCGTCCTCATCGGCACCATCGAGTATCACGTCGCCGGCGAAGTGCGTCCCTCGCTGCACACCACGCCCGAATCGCGCGATCTTTTCGAATTGATGGCCGAAGGCGCGAGCCGCGGCGCAACCGAGCTCGTCACCGAAGTTTCGAGCCACGCGCTCGACCAGGGCCGGGCTTACGGCATCCCTTTCGACGTCGCCGTCTTCACCAATCTCACGCGCGACCACCTCGACTACCACCAGACGATGGAGAAATACTTCGCCGCCAAGAGACTTCTCTTCGACGGCACCATCTATCCCGCGCCGCGCGTCGCTGTCCTCAATGCGCACGACGAGCGCACGCCTGCAGCTCGTCGAAGCCGCACGCAGCGCCGGCGCCGAAGTCCGCACCTACGGCATCGGCCTCGGCGACTTGCGCGCCGCGTCGCACACGCTCACGCCCGGCGGCGCCGTTATTCAACTCGAAACTCCCGCCGGCTCTGCCCAGGTCACATCGCGCCTCGCCGGCGAGGTCAACATCCTCAACCTGCTCGCCGCGTTCACCGCCGCGCATGCCCGCGGCGTTCCCTTCGATCATCTCGTCGAATCCGTCCCGAGTCTCACACCCGTCCCCGGCCGCTTTCAGCCCGTCGATGCGGGCCAGCCCTTTACCGTGATCGTCGACTACGCGCACACCGACGACGCGCTGCGCAACCTCATCGCTCTCGCGCGCCAGCTGGCCGCGAAATCCGGCGGCCGCATCATCACGCTCTTCGGCTGCGGCGGCGATCGCGACCGCACCAAGCGCCCCAAGATGGGCTACGCCGCGGGCGAGGGAAGCGACTTCGTCGTCGCCACCAGCGACAATCCGCGCTCCGAAGATCCGCGCGCGATCCTCGCCGAAATCGAGCCCGGGCTCAAGGCCAGCGGCGTGCGCTACACCATCGAGCCGATCGCGCCGCGGCCATTCACTTCGCGCTCGACTCCGCCAAGCCGAACGACGTCGTTCTGCTCGCCGGCAAAGGCCACGAGAAAGAGCAGATCCTTGCCGATCGCACCATCCCCTTCGACGACGCAGAAATTGCACTCGCAGCGCTGCGCGATTTGGGTTACGGTGGAATGTCATGAATTTGACACTCTGCAGAAGCGGCCATCGGCGCAGGCGCGGTTCTCGAAGCGCCCGCCAGCATCTCGAATGCGGGCGCGCTCGTCGTTACCGGGCTACTCCATCGACTCGCGCACCGTGCGCCCGGCGATCTCTTCTTCGCTGTGCGCGGCGAGCGTCTCGACGGCCACGATTTTGTTGCCGCAGCCCTCGAGCGCGGAGCCGTCGCCGCAGTCGTCTCGCGCGCCAGGGCCGCCTCACTGCCCGATGCCGCGCTCGCCGTTCCGCTGCTCATTGCGGAAGATCCGCTCGTTGCGCTGCAGGCTCTCGCCTCGCACGTGCGCCGCCAGTGGGGCAAGCGCGTCGTCGCCATCACCGGCTCGGCCGGCAAAACCACCACGAAGGAAGCCATCGCCGCGGCGCTCGGCGCAAAATTCAACGTCCTCAAGTCGCAGGGCAATCTCAACAACGCCTTCGGCCTGCCGCTGCAGCTGCTGCGCCTTCAGCCCGAGCACGAATATCGCCGTCGTCGAAATGGGCATGAACCACCTGGGCGAAATTGCTGCCCTCGCCCGCATCGCCACGCCCGACTGGGGCGTCGTGACCAACGTCGGCACCGCGCACATCGAAAACTTCGCCGAGGGCCAGGCCGGCATCGCGCGCGCCAAATTCGAGCTGATCGCCGCGCTGCCCTGCCAACGGCGTCGCCTTCCTCAATTGCGACGACGCCTACGTCTCGCAGTTCGGCCGCGACTTTCACGGGAAGGTCGTCTACTTCGGCATCGGCCCCTGCGCCGATCCGCAGATCCTCGACGTAAAGGAAGATCCCTCAGGCCTGCACGTGCGCTTTCGCGCCGGCGAGCACGAAGGCGACCTTCACCCTGCGATCTGCTCGGCGCGCACAACGCGCAGAACGCCATGGCCGGCCTCGCCGTCGCGCTCGAAGCAGGAGTTCGATCTCGATGCAGCCGTCGCAGCGCTCGAATCGCTCACCCCCGGCGACAAGCGCGGAGAAGTTCTCGAAATCGCCGGCGCCACGATTCTCAACGACAGCTACAACTCCAACCCTGAAGCGCTGCGCTCCATGATTCACACGCTGGCCACGCGTCCCGCCCAGCCGCCGCATCCTCATCGCCGGGGAGATGCTCGAACTCGGCGAGCACGCCTCGATGCTTCACGCCGCATGCGGCAAGGCCGCCGCCGATGCCGGCATCGATATCGTGGTTGGCGTGCGCGGCAATGCGCAACATCTCGCCGCCGCAGCCTGCTGCCGCGGTGTCGCTGCAATCTTTCTGCCCGATGCGCAGACGGCCGGCGAGTGGCTCGCCAAAAATCTTCAGCCCGGCGACGTTGTCCTCGTCAAAGGCTCGCGCGGAGTCCACCTCGAGCGCGCCATCGACGTCCTCAAGTCCCAGACCGCCTCAACGGAGAACCAGTGACCTGTCGCAACTTTCCCCGCTTCGCTGCTGCGCCCTCATCGCTATGCTTCTTCGCGTTGCCGCTCGCCGCCCAGATCCCCGCATCATGGACAAAACCGTTCCCGCCGTTCCGCATCGCCGGCAACCTCTACTACGTCGGCAGCCGAAGATCTCGCCGCCTACCTCATCGTCACGCCCAGGGCAACATCCTCATCAACAGCAATCTCGAATCCTCGCCGCCGCAGATCAAGAAAGCGTCGAATCCCTCGGCTTCAAATTCAGCGACATCAAGATCCTGCTCATCAGCCACGGGCACTACGACCACTGCGCCGGCAGCGCGGAGATCAAGCGCATGACCGGCGCGAAGTACGAAGTGATGGCGCAGGACGTCTCTGTCGTCGAATCCGGCGGCCGACAACGATTTTCATTACGCGACTGACAAGTCGATGCGGTTCCCGCCGACGAAGGTTGACCGCATTCTTCATGATGGCGACACGGTTTCGCTGGGCGGCACCACGCTGACCGCGCACCTCACCGCCGGCCACACCAAGGGCACCACCACCTGGACCCTGGACGAGAAAGATGGCCCCAGAGTGAAGGGGCCGAGGAGCACGCACGCTTCACGTCGTTATCGTCGGCAGCCCCAACGTGAATCCCGGCTACAAGCTCGTCAACAACAAGACCTACCCGCAGATCGCCGCCGACTACCGCCACGAGTTCGAAGTGCTCAAGGGTCTTCCCTGCGATATCTTCCTCGGCGCCCACGGCGGCTACTTCGGACTCACCGAAAAATATTCGCGCTGGAAAGCCGGCGACAAGAACGCCTTCATCGATCCCGCCGGCTACAAAGCCTACATCGCCGACCGCGAGCAGGCGTTCGAATCTGAGCTCAAGAAGCAATCGACCGCGAAGCAGTGACTTGGGTAGCTCAATCCCCATTCTGCTGCCCCGCTAACTCCGCTGATTCAAGCCCTCATCATCCACATCCCGCCGCACGCCTATCCCTGTAAAATCAAGCTGAATCCTCGTCACCGATCCGGAGTTCTCTTGCTCTACTGGCTGCTCTACGAAAAGCTGTTTCCGTTCTTTCATCCTTTCCGGATCTTCCGCTATCTCACTTTCGCACGGTCTTTGCGTCGCTTACCGCGCTGCTGATCGCCATGTTCATCGGCCCCTACGTCATCCAGAAGCTGCGCGAATTCCAGATCGGCCAGTTCATCCGCGAAGACGGGCCCCAGTCGCACCAGAAGAAATCGGGCACGCCCACCATGGGCGGCGTCCTCATCGTTATCGCCATCCTGCTGCCCACGGTGCTCTGGTCCGACCCAGCCAACCCCTTCGTCTGGATCGCCGTCTGCTCCACGCTTGCCTTCGGCGCCATCGGATTTGCCGACGACTACACCAAGGTCGTCAACCGCCGCAATCTCGGCCTCACCGCGCGCGCCAAGCTCTTCTGGCAGGGCGCTCGCCGGGGCCGGCGTTGCCGTTGCCCTCATTGCGCTCACCCAGTTCAAGCTCTTCTCCACGCAGCTCAGCGTTCCCTTCATCAAGATCCTGGCGTCCCGATCTGCTGTGGCATCACTGGCCCAGCACGCTGCCGCATCTCGGCCTGCTGGCCTTCGTGCCCTTCGTCTGCCTTCATCATCTTTGTGCTCATGGGCACCTCCAACGCCGTCAACCTCACCGACGGCCTCGATGGCCTCGCCATCGGCTGCACCATCATCGCCGCCGGCGCGCTCACCGTGCTCACCTACGTCAGCGGCCACGTGGTCTTCGCCGACTACCTCGAACTGCAGCGCATGCCCCTGGTTGCCGAGCTCACCGTCTTCTGCGGATCCATGGTTGGCGCGTCCATCGGCTTTCTCTGGTACAACGCCCACCCCGCCGAAGTCTTCATGGGCGACGTCGGCTCGCTCGCGCTCGGCGGCGCCATCGGCACCGTCGCCGTCATCATCCGCCAGGAATTCCTGCTGCCCTTCATCGGCGGCATCTTCGTCCTCGAAGCGCGTCTCCGTCGTGCTCCAGGTCGGCAGCTACAAGCTCCGCAAAAAGCGCATCTTCAAGATGGCCCCGCTGCACCACCACTTCGAGCAGTTGGGCTGGAGCGAGTCCAAGGTCATTGTCCGCTTCTGGATCGGCGCCCTGGTCTTTGCCCTGTTTGCCCTGACCACTCTCAAACTGCGCTAGCCGCGCGCTCCATCCGCCGTTCACAACCGAGCCAGCGGCCACGGCGCGATAAAGTATCCTTGGACTGATCCTCATGATGGAGCTCAAAGGCAAAAAAGTTCTTGTCGTCGGGCTGGGCAAATCCGGCCTGGCCGCGGCCCTCTTTCTGCGCCGCCGCGGAGCCCAGGTCACCGTCTCCGACATTCGCAGCGCCGAAGCCCTCGCCAAAGACATTCCCGCCTTGCTCGAAGAGGGCATCAACGTCGAAGCCGGCGGCCACGGCCTGCTGACCTTCCGCCGCCAGGACCTCATCGTCGTCAGCCCCGGCGTTCCGCTCGATACGCCTGAACTCGTGCAGGCCCGCAACTTCGGCCGCCCCGTCATCGGTGAACTCGAACTTGCCGCGCGCTTCCTCAAAGGCAAGATCCTTGCCGTCACCGGCTCCAACGGCAAGACCACCACGACCTCGCTGCTCGGCGAAATCCTCGAGAAGGCCGGCATTCCCACGCTCGTCGGCGGCAACATCGGCGTCCCGGTCGTTGCCCTCATCGACGAATCGACCGACGACACCTGGTCGGTCCTCGAAGTCTCCAGCTTCCAGCTCGAATCGACCGAGCAGTTCCACCCCGCCATCGCCGTCATTCTCAACATCACGCCCGACCACCTCGACCGCCACGGCAGCTTCGAAAACTACGCCCTCGCCAAAGAGCGCATCTTTGCCGAGCAGGACGAGGACGACTATGCCGTCCTCAATGCCGACAACGTTCGCGCCGCCGCTTCCGCCAAGCGCTCCAGGGCGAAGGTCTACTGGTTTTCCCTCGAACACGCGGTCGAACAGGGCGCATGGGTCGAAGGCGGAGCTATTCTCTTCCGCTCAGCGCCTGGAGCCGCACCTGAAACCGTGATGCCGCTCTCGAGCATCCCGCTCAAGGGCGAACACAACGTCGAAAACGTCCTTGCCGCGGTCTGCGCCGCGCGCCTTGCCGGGGCGTCGGCCGAATCCGTTCGCACCGCCGTCGAGCAGTTCAAAGCCGTCGAGCATCGCCTCGAATACGTCGCCACGCTCAACGGCGTCGAGATCTACAACGATTCGAAGGCCACCAACGTCGACGCCACCGCCAAGGCCATCGCCGCTTTCCCCGGCAACATCCACCTCATTCTCGGCGGCAAAGACAAGAACTCCGACTACACCGAGCTTTCCGACCTGCTCCGCTCGCGCGTCAAGGCTGTCTACACCATCGGCTCCGCCGCCGCGAAAATCGAGTCGCAACTGCGCGGTGTCGTCACTATCCACTCCTGCGAAACCCTCGACAAGGCAGTCAGCGCAATCGCTACCGCCGCCCACCCCGGCGACGTCGTCCTGCTCGCCCCCGCCTGCTCCAGCTTCGACCAGTTCGAAAGCTACGAACATCGCGGCCGCGTATTCAAAGAGCTGGTCAACGAGTGGCGCGGCTGGAAGGTCTGGCAAAACGTCTAGTGCAGGCGGCGGAAGCAGCAGTTGCCTTCAGGCACTGAATCGCCTTCTACAACGTTGCTCAAACCAATCTTAGCTCATGTCCGTCCACGCGGGATTCATCTGTTCAATCAGCGTCACCTTCGTGGCCCGATTCCATCTTTTTAGCTGCTTTTTTCGGGCAATGGCTTTTGCCACTTCCTGATAGTGTTCGAACCAGACCAGGCGATCGCAAATTTTAGCGTTCTGTGAACCCATCGTGAACTTCAGGGACTGGATACTAAAACGTAGTGCCGGCAGTGCTCCCGTTCATCTCGTTTGACTTGTCTGCGTGACACTGACGGCAGAATTGGGCTGTCTGGTTTGACATCGGGTTGGTGTCGTTCGGATTGTAAGGAGCGCGCAGGAAAAACATGGTCGCGTAGTTTCCAGCCGGCAGGCCGGAGTTCGAGTTGCGGCCGACAGTCACCACGTTCATCGAGTGCGGGTTGTGGCAAGTGGTGCAAACGACGACAGCTTTGTTGTTGTAGACGCCGGGCTTTACGAAGAAGCCGTAGCTGGTGACAAAACGGCTGGAAGCGGAGCCTCTCATGTTGATGGCGCCATTCACCTCGGTACAATCCCAACTTGACGTGCCTCCGCAATCGATGGTGGCGCTCAATCCCATCGGGTGTTCGCTGATGTAGGTTCCGGCGCCCGAACCCGGCATGAGCGTCGGGATGGTGTTGCGGTTTCCGTAGGTCGCCGGAAGGTTCTCGTAAACCTTGTTCTTCATCATCGCGGCGGGGGCGAAGTTGCCGTCGTGGCAACCCAGGCAGGTCAGCATCCCGGAGACATCGGGAGTCATGGCGGACATGCTTGCGGGCAGGACTTCGACGTATTTACCGCCGCCCGTTGTAATGGTCTTGCCATACAGACCGGTGACATCTTCTCCCCAAAGAATTGAGTTGCCCGTGCTAGCACTTCCGGAATTTCCGTTGCCCGCCGCGCCGCTGTGCGGCGAGTGGCAGGCTGCACAGCCGCGCCCGTAGTTGAGGTGAGCGCCGAGAATATCAGTCGACGGCTGCGTGATCTGCGCCGCAGCCAAACCCGCGAATGCCGACAACACGAGGACGACGAGAAGATTCCGCTTCATGGAACAAGGCCTCACTTAGCTTTGTTCCGTTTATCGACTGGATTGGGATGGAGCTTGAGTGGGTTGGGTTCCGGCCCTACGGGGCGAGCGAATTGGTGGGGCATCATGTCCCAGCACTGCGCTTCGCTTGTGCTGGGCTATTCTCGATTCTCTCTCCGGGAGAGACAGTGGAGACTCACTGTGTATTTCAACCTCGATGATTTCCTCCGAATGACATTGTGTACATGGTGATGCGCTTCAGACTTCTTCCTCGACGTGGGCCACGCTGAATTTTTTCAGCTTGTAGCGCAGGGCATCGCGGCTGATGTCGAGCAGCTTGGCGGCGTTGGTCTGGTTGCCGTTGGCCTGGCTCATGGCGAGCTCGACCATGGAGTGCTCTAGTTCTTCGAGCGATGTTCCGCCTTCGGGAATATAGAGACGTGGAAGAGCGCGGCCGTTGGCGAGCTTGCGTCCGCCGTCAGCGGGTGAGGTTCGTTCGAACAGAGTGCGTCCGCCGGACTCTCCCACAGAGAAGGGCAGGTACATTGAGCGCAGAAAGAACTCCTCTTCGAGAATCATTCCGCGCTCGATTGTGTTCTTGAGCTCGCGCACATTTCCAGGCCAGTTGTGGTTGAGAATCAGGTGGCGCGTTTCGTCGGTGATGCCGCGAATCGACTTCCGGAAGCGGCGATTGTAGCGATCGATGAAGAAATCGACGAGCGGAAGAATGTCTTCCTTGCGATCGCGCAGGGGAGGAATGAAGATCGCGATGATGGCGAGACGATAGTACAGATCCTGCCGGAACTGGCCCTCGCGAACTGCTTTTTCGAGGTCGCGATTGGAAGCCGCGATGACGTGCACGTCCACCTGGGTGTCGCGGATACCGCCAACACGGCGAATGACCTGGTCTTCGAGAACGCGCAGCAACTTGGCCTGGAGCAGGGGAGAGAGCTCGCCAATTTCATCGAGAAAGAGCGTGCCACCGTCCGCCACTTCGAAGAGGCCCTTCTTCATCTGCTTGGCGTCGGTGAAGGCTCCTTTCTCGTGACCGAAGAGTTCCGCTTCCATCAGCGTTTCGGGAATCGCGGAGCAGTTGATGGCGACGAACGGCTTTTCGTGGCGGATGCTTTCGTAGTGGATCGTTTTCGCGATGAGGTCCTTGCCTGTGCCGCTTTCGCCCTGGATGAGAATCGTGGAGGCCTCGCAGGAGGCGACCTTCTTGACGAAGTTCATCAACTCTGTCATTTTGGGCGAGACGCTTACGACGTTTTCGTAACCCACCCCGGGACGAGCTTTTACGCGGGAGGCCTGTTGATCGCCGTTGCGGATACCGGCGGCCTGAATCGCGCCTTCCATCACATCGCGCAATGCGTCGAAGTCGATCGGCTTGCCTACGAAGTCGTATGCGCCGAGTTTGATAGAAGCCTTGACATCGTCGAGCTGCGGATCGGCGGTGATCATGATGACGGCGCGAGCGTCGCCATTTTTCTTCAACTGATCGAGTACTTCGATGCCCGTAAGGTCGGGCAGGCGCACATCAAGGAGGGCCAGATCGGGAGATTCGCGCTGAGCCAGCCGCAGGGCCTGCTTGAAGAATGTGATTAAGGTCACACCGTGAGGATTGGGACGAGCGGGCTTGATGGCTTCGAGGCCACATGTGAGGCGTTTTGGCCTCTTCTGCCAAGTCAAATCGCGCCTCAGGACCAAAGCCAATTCCACTTTGATTCTGCGAAGGTAAACATAATATTTTCAGTCAGTTGAGATCTAGATATCGCTAGCAAGAAACTGGCTGGATTCCACATGGGAGGCTCAGCGGGCAGCCAGCGACACCAGCCTGTTGGCGATGTCTTCCGCGGCTTGGGGGTGGGCCTGCGTCAGCGCCGCGGCTGACATGGCCGCCAGACGATCGTGAGACGCGAGCAGCTGGACGAGGTAGTCGAGAACCTTGCCGTGATCAGCGAGGTCTGGCTCCTTCAGCATGACGGCGGCTCCGGCCCTGACCATCTCTTCGGCGTTGCGGGTCTGGTGATCGTCGGCTGCCGCAGCAAATGGAACCAGCAGCGCCGGCTTACCTGCGGCTGCGAGTTCAGCCACTGTCGAGGCTCCGCTGCGCGACATGACCAGGTTGGCCTGCGCAAACCGGGTGGGCATGTCGTCGAGGAATCCGCTTACCTGCCAGCGTGCAGGATCTGCTCCGCTCGCTTTGTAGGCGGCTTCAGTTGCCTCGGCATGGCGCACACCGGTCTGATGCAGAATCGTTAATCCGGGCACGGCCGCGAGAAGGGCTTGCGCGATCGCGGGCAGGGTGTTGTTGAAGAGCCGCGCGCCCTGAGATCCGCCAAAGACCAGCAGATGCGGCGCCTCCCCGGTTGTTGGCGGAAGCTTGAAGAACTCCGGCCGCACCGGAATGCCCGTCACTTCGGCATTGTGAAAGAAGATCGCCGCCGCCGGGAAATTTACCGCGGCTGCGTTCACGCGTTTCCCCACAAGGCGATTGGCCAGTCCCGGCATGGCATTCGGCTCAAACGCCATGGTCGGCACATGCAGCATCAATGCCGCCGCCATTCCCGGACCGGAAGCATATCCGCCAACGCCGAACACGACATCAGGATTGAATTCACGGATAAGACGTCGGCAAGCGAATAGGCTGCGCGGAATATCAAGCATGGTGCGCGCCCGCGTGGCCAGCGAAACATTCTTCAATGGCCCCACCTCGATCATGCGCAGCTGAAAGCCGGCTGCGGGAACCATGCGCGATTCCATTCCGCGTGGCGTGCCGACGAACAGTATCTCGGCCTGGTGGCGCGTAACAAGCTCGTGGGCCACGGCCAGAGCCGGAATAATGTGACCGCCTGTGCCTCCACCAGCAATGAGGACTCGCAGCGACGACGGACCTTGTAACTTCGTTGAAGGATCCACTGCTTCCAGTTTCGCAGATTCGAGGTCCAGGTATAGTTCAGTGGCCTCTAAGACGCCGAAGCAGCTGTTTTTCGGCGGTGAGGCTGGCCTTTTTCACTGTCTTGCGGATGGGGACCGTTTGCCCGGTAGCGAGTGACTTCGGTTTACGCGCGTACCGGGAAAAAATCGAGGCATGGAAGTTGATCATGAAGAAAGGGCACCGGCATTTGCCGGATCGCCGAATCACCTTTTCGAATCAGCCCCTAGCACGAAAGTGTTCATTCGACACACGGTTGTGCAATATCCGAGTGGCTGAACGCGGGCTAGACTTCTTGCAATGGAGGGTTGATATGAACCATCAGGCTTATGCAGGTACCTATCGCTCAGCGATGGAAGCGGCGACGGTTGAATTGGACGGGCTGTTTGAAGAGGTCAAGCGGCTGCGCAATCGTATGGAGCAGATCGATTCGGCCATCAACGCTCTGAAACCCCTGCTCGGATCCTCTGGAGAAGGGCAATCGGCGTCTGAAACCTTGTCTTCGAGTGCGTATTCAGAAGCGATTCCAATGAAGCAGCAGATCGATTCTGCACTTGGACTGGTTTTCGCTTAATCGTCGGCGAGTAGCGGCGCTACATAGTTCCGCTCTCAACAGGCCACATTGCGATTGGCCGGCTGCTTATCCCCTGGGCCGCATCGGTAACCTCGGAAGGTATATACCTTGAGCAATTGACGGATTGCCGCCGTCGTCCCGGTCATCGACGAACCCAAAAACGAGGGAACGATGGCAACGCAATGCAAATTGTGTGGTTTGCACATCCCTGATGGCGTGAAGTCGTGCATGATGTGCGGCAACAAGAATCTCGGCGTGGTAGCCGCGGGAGAGACGATCACCCCGTCGCTGCCCGTGGCAAAAGAGATGCTCGGGTCGGGCCAGGCCAAGTTTTCACGCTGGTTGTGGGTGGTGGCGATCAGCCTGGTAGCTGCTCCATTCTTCCGGGTCATGTCGATCATTAACTTCGAGATTCCAGCGTTGTTCGGCGATTAGAACCAGGCATACGTGCAGAACCATCCAGGTTTGTCTGAGCTCCTGTACTTCCAGATCGCCATGAACGCTCTTTTGGTCGCGAGTGCTCTGGTCCTGAACTTTCTCTTCTACACGAAGCGCAAACACTTTCCCAATTTCATGGTGGCTTACGTGGCCACAACCGTGCTGTATCTTATGGCCACGACCGCAGCGATCAACTCGCTGTTTCCGGATACAAGCATGACGCGGAGTTACGTTGGCCTGGTGCGGTCTCTGCTTTGGGCGGGTGCGATGATTCCGTATCTGCTGACGTCGAGCGAGATCAAGAATCGCTTTGTGAATTAAAGGGTATGAAGGCTGAAAAGCCACAGGAATTCCAGAGCGTCGTCGAGCCGCTGCTAGTTCTCGCAGAAACCGCCTTGACCGCAGCCACCGCCTCCGCAACAAGCCCCGGATGCACACGGGGGTGCAGGCGCCTGACTCGCGCCCCTGGTGATAGCGCCGGCTCCTCCGCTGATCAGCCGCTTCACGTGTCCGCCACACTCCGGGCAGTTCTCGATTGCGGCGTCCGACATCATCTGGCGTCTTTTGAACTGGCAGGCGCATTCCTCGCAAAGATATTCGTAAGCAGGCAAGAAATTTCCTCTCCACTCCATTTTAGCTGCGTTGTCATTCAATGAGACAAAATGGCCCGCCACAGTCTGTCTCGAACAGCGATCCGCCGGCGGCCTTGTGCACGTTCCGACCGTCGGCTCCTGGCAAGTTGAGGCGAGCTAATCGTGCATACTGATTGCAATGAACAGGCCGCCAACTCCCGTACTGATTGTTGCGGGCGTCTACCTGCTGGTGGGCGTAGCAGGATTTGCCTACCATTTCCGCGAGCTCACGGCGGGACACGGCGATGCCGTTGCGATCGAGCTGACGGAACTGCTGGCCGTGGTCAGCGGAGTTGGTTTGTTGCTGCGGCAGAATTGGGCACGTTGGCTGGCACTGGCCTGGGTGGGCTTCCACGTCGCGATCAGCATCTTTCATCCGCTGCGGGAGCTCCTGATCCACGTGGCGCTCTGCATCGTGATTACCTGGCTGCTGTTCCGGCCCGGGACAGCGCGCTGGTTCAAAGAGGTTAAAGACTAGAAGTTAAAGCCTTCCTTTGAAATCCTGCATCCAACCGCGCAGATGATTAAGATTACGTGTCGTTTCCTGCTTCTTTCTGCAGTGTCTCTTTCGCTTTCCTGCGTTCCTGACCAGGTCCGCGCACAAGACAATGTCAATCTGCCTGACGACCCCGGCCAGACCATGATGCCGGCGGTCGACACCACCACCGGCACTCCGCAGCGTGAGGCCACGTGGCGCAGCCTGCCGGGCGACTTTCTGCATGATCAGAAAGACATCTGGCTCTTCCCGGTGCAGCTGGCCAAGGGACGCCACTGGGTGCCGACCCTCATCATCGTGGGTGGGACCGCGGGGCTGATCTATGCGGATCCCCATGTGATGCCATATTTCCGCACGCACGCGCAGAACTGGGACGACTTCAACGACGTCTTCGATCCGGTGATCACTACAAGCGAAGTGATCGCGCTGCCCGCTGCACTGATGACAGCGGGATACATCCGGCACGATGACCGCGAGGTCAGCACGGCGCTTCTGGCGGCGGAGGCCTACGGTGACAGCGTGGTCGTCAACCTGGCGATCAAAGCCGTCACGCGCCGGGAGCGGCCCGCCGATGTTCCGCCGGGCGCTCCTTTTACGGGGACGTTTTTCAATGGCGGCAAGTCGCCCCTCAAGGGCAGCAGTTTCCCTTCAGGACACGCGATGGCGGTGTGGTCGGTGGCGACAGTGGTCGCGGAGCGGTATCGGCATCGGGGCAAGCCGTGGGTTCCGGTGTTGGCCTACTCGATGGCGACCGTGATCAGCTTTTCACGCATCACCGAGAGCGCCCACTTTCCGTCGGATGTGTGGCTGGGTGCGTCGCTCGGCTATACGATCGCCAAGTACCAAACGTTGCGGCCGAGGTGAGTGCGGAGAGCCCCTTCGGCTTTGTTGTGTTCAGGCGGCTGCAGGGCTCGCAAGGAATGTTCTCGGACGCGGGAGATAAATCAATCAATGCCCCGAGCGATTCCGGCAGAAAGCGAGCAATATAAAAGCCCGGCTGCCGAAGCAACCGGGCCCGAACTGTATATAGGCTTTAAGCCTTAGCGATGTCCGCCACCACCGTGGAATCCGCCACCACCACCACCGTGGAACCCGCCACCGCCGCCGGCCATATGTCCGCCGCCTGCATAACCGCCGCGGTATCCAGCGGCACCATTGAAGGCACGCGGAGCAACTCCGCCCCTGGCTGCATAGCCGTTGGCGTATCCGCCGCGATATCCGTAGGCGCCGTGGTATCCGTACACGCCGTGGTATCCGTACACGCCGTGATAGCCGTATACGCCACGATAGCCCCATCCGTACCAGGGACCTGCACCGATGAAGATGCCGCCGCTAAACCAGCTCGGTCCGTAGTAGCCGTAAGGCGCGCACGCATACGGGTAATAGGAGTAATAGCCCCAACCGCAAGCTGGAGGACCATACGCCATCGGCGCCGGTACCACTGCCGGACCAACACCAACTCCAACACCTACCGAAACCTGAGCGTTAGCAGCGACTGCAAAAGGCAGTACCAGAATCATCGCGAACAGGATTAACTTTGAGCCCTTCATTAAATCCTCCTTGTGCTGCCTGCCCTCGGGTCTGCCTCAGGGGATACGTTCTCAGCACCCGCCGGTCCAGCGTTTAACTTGTACCGGCTGCTGTACATTTGAACAACTGAATGGGGAATAAGTTGCGGTCTTTTCACAACTTTCCCTTTCCGCTTGGATTGAGACACTTAGCCGGCCGCTCTTCCGGGATGAATCTGAGCAACGACGCATTCGGGTTTGAGCGAGTCCTCAGCAGCTTGGATAGAGGCTTTGGAACTGTTCCCTTTTGGAAGGGCAATAGAGTGCGATCAAGACCTTTAGAATAAGGCGATGCTCAGGATCGAAAAGCGCATGTGGCGATCTCATCCCGTGCTCGTTGCTGTCGGCATCGGTGCGATTATCGGTGCCGCGAATGCCGTCGTCCTCGAGACCCGCGGGTTGTTGCATCAAACCGCGACCGGGGTTCTTTCCTTGCTGTTTCCTTCTTCGGTTTCCGGGGCCCGCATCAGTCAGATGACTGCGTTGCAGGTCGCGTTATTGCTGCTGATTGAGGTCGCAGGAAATGTCCTGGGATTTGCGATGCTGTGTGCAACTCCTGTCGCCGCGATCGTTGGGGTTCGCCGCATTCTCGGGCGCTTTAAAGGCGAACCTCTTTCGGGTTCGGGTGATTCCTGAAGAGATGTTCAGATGCCGCCTTTGAGGAGGAAGTGGTCGCGGATTGAGAGCGCCAGCACCTGCGCGGAAAAGAACGGCCTCCCTGAATGGGAGGCCGTGAGGCAAGTCGGACAGCTTAGACAGTTCAATGTGCGAACTTAGCGCTTAGCGGCGAAAGTGGCCACCGTCATGGTCACGGTCGAAGCGGTGGTCGTCGTGATCGCGGTATGCGTAGGCGCGGTCATGGTCGCGATCAAAGTAGACGCGTCCGCGATCCGGAGCGAATCCCACGCCAATGTAGTTCCAGCGTCCGGCGACCCAGTAGCCGTTACTGTAATAGCCGGCAACCCATGTGTATCCAGGACCCGGGCATGGAGGAACGTAGGCCACCGGCCCGCGCACAACAACCCTAAACTCGGCTGCCTGGGCCGATGTCGCTCCAAGGCCCAAGCCACCAGCCACCATCGCTGCACCCAGCACATATTTGCCAAAGTTTTTCATAACTCCTCCGTCCCTTTCGGAATAAAACCGATCCGGCCGCCGGCTCCTGGAAGCTTGGCTCTTGCTGCTTCCTGCCGCGCCGTTCATGTCGTGTACAAACACAGGCATGCGAGGATGTTGCGGAGTTAACTGCAAAATAAATATGCGCAACTTTTCGGATTCTCGTGTGTCGAATGCGCGCGTTTCAGCGAGCTCAAGGAGATGCAATAGGACATGATCGAAGCGACGGATGCGGAGATGTAGTGCGCGAGACGGTACACTGCCGCGCAAAAGTTGAAGGCCGGGGAGAGTCTCTCCCCGGCCTTCATTTATCCAGCTGCGTTGAACCTAGGTTACGCTGTTGGGAATCAAGCGCGGTTTTGTGAATTGCGCGGTGATGTTGCCGAAGATTCCAGTGAGACTGAGGTTCGGATTGTCCGATGATGTGCACTGACCTTTGTTCTGGGCCGCAGTGGCATCAGAATAGAAGTTCGGAGCATCAGACGGGGACACATACCCCGTAGACATCTCCGCCATTGCCTGACAAGGCGTGATGGCATAGCTACCGGTGTCAGTTGAACAGCCCGAACTTCCTGCTCCGTAGGCAATCGTGTACACGGTTGTTTTTTGTGTTGAAGCGTATTGAGCCGCGGTGATCGCCTGCTGGCATTGATCGTCGAGCGAAGGATAGGTGTCGCCATTGTGTCCGACGTTAACGAGATTCGTTCCTGACATGGTCTGCATTTTTCCGCTCGCCGCACTGGCGTCACCGTCGCTGAGGATGATCATGATGTTCCTGGAGCCTGGGGCGGCTGCCTGTGCCGCCATCAGCGACGACTGGGCTGCATAGATGGCTCCGGCGTAGTAGGTTCCGTCGCCACCCACCGAGTCCAGGCCTGCACAGGATCCTGTCGGTCCGTCTGAAGCATTGACCAGTGTCGAGGTATTGCTCAAAGTCCCATTCGCACTGTTGGTGGTGCTCCAGTTGCTGAGGTAGCCGGTGACCTGGTACGTGCCGGCAGATCCCGTGGGAGCTGACCACGTGGCCCCGGGAGTGGGAGTAGTGTACGGAATGATGTTTGGCGAGGTGCTCGTGCTGCAGTCGCTGTCGTTTGCCACGGTATTCGCCTGGATGGTTGGGAAGGTAAAGAGACTCACCTGGTCATAGGGAACGCATGTCGCCGAAGAGCTGGAAGTTGACGCTGAGCAGGGCGCGAGAAGGCCCAGCATCGTTCGGACTCCTTGAAGTGCACAGTAGACTCGAGTATGCCCGCAGCTTGCATCATTATCCTGGGAGTTCATGGATGCAGTCGCGTCAACAACCATGGCGACATTCACCTGATCATTTGCGCCGCTCGCCATGGTCGCAGAGGCCGTTGAAGTGAGTGTGAGAGACTTCGCCGAATTGATGCCCATCAACGACAGCGCCCTGATGAAGTAGGTGGGAACGGTGGCCGTCTGCGTGACCCGAACCACGTTATAACCGGTGCCCGAGGCAAGGCATGACGCCGCGACCATCGCGGGGGCATCCGATACGCAGCTGTAGGCGATGGAGATTGTCGGGCTGGGCAGATTGCCGGTTGCGTTCGCTCCGTTTGCAGTCGAGGCGTAAAGGTCAATCGCACTGTTGACGGAAGCTTGCGTGGCGTTTCCTGCGCTCAACGCGTTTGCGCCGGCGAGCGCGGCAGCATCGGTGGATGCCTGGAGTTGCCGGTAGCAGGCGAAAGCGTGACCGAGATCGATGGTGATTCCGGCGGCGCCGAGAACCACGACGCTCATCAACACCATCCAGGGGAGAATCTGTCCGTTTTCGTCGCTATAGAAGCGAGCAATCCATGAACGGGTCTTGCGGCTCATTGAATCACCTCCGTGACTTGCGTAGAGACGGTGCAACTGCCCAGGTTGGAGTTATAGATAGTGAAGGAGCACGGATAAGTCGCCTGAATCTGCGCGGGCCAGCCCGCTGCCAATGCCGCGGACCCGCCGTTGCCTGCGGCCGTGCATGAAGGAGCAGCACCCTTCGTACCGCCGTAGGTAGTGCCGCCTGTGACGGTGCCACTGGTGTTCGTGCCGCCGAGTATGAAGGTGAGCGTCAAATTAGACTTTGCAAGCGCGGGCGCGGCAGCGTAGATCGCCGAGGCCGTCGTTGCGCAAGGATCTGTGTCGCCACGCTCAAGGGCCATCACACGCCCGGCGTTGCTTACCGCTTCGCCGAGTTGAAGCTTCTGGTACAAGACCACCGAAAACGAGAAGATGCCAGTCAGCATTATGAGCATCACCGGCATCACGAGCGCCATCTCAACCATCGCGCTACCTTGTTCGCCTCGCATAATGAATCTGCGCTTGCGCGACTGCGTCGGTGTGTTCTTATCGGATACCTGGTGCAGGGAAGGCTTGAAAGGCAACAATCCCCCGTCAAAGCGGTTTGAAGCGTTCATGGGTAGACCTCTTACTTTGAAAATGGCCATCAGCCTGGGAAATTAACGTCTGCGTCCAGATGCTTAGGTGGCCGGCTTGAACGAGCTTATCTGTAAGTGATTGTTACTAAAATGTACCGAAGGTGCTAACCACAGTACTTTTGTAACTTCCTTCGCTCCAGGGCAGCTAGCCGACGACGGCGAGCTGGAAAGTCCGCAATGGTGCCAGGGCCTGGCCGTGAGCTCACGTTTCGAGCGTTCAGCGCAAATATCGCGATTCCGAAAGTACCTTTATGTACAACAAGACGGACACGGTGACGTTACCGGTCTCCCTTATGATCGATCTGAACCCTGCTTGATTCGTGCCGGGTGAACCAGGTGAATTTATGGCGGATACCGTAGGTGAGGGATCGAATCCCCAATCTCACTTGCAATCCTCGGCTTCTTCCCCCGTCGATCGGGATCGCAAATCCGATAAATTCCGCGTGTACAACCGATCCAGGGAGAGTTTTCTCAGTCTGGAAGTCTCGATTTTCGACACCACCGCCGAGCCGTTGAAGAGGCTTTTTGACTACCTTGTGCGGGGAGCGGATGCCGGCGTGTGGTTGAAGCCGTACCGCGGCATTCCGGCTTCGCAGGGGGCCAAATTCTTCGATCTGGTTTATCTCGACGAAGAATGCCGAGTCATGCACGACGTTGATTCGTATCCCAATCCCAAGTTCACGGTTTTGGAAATTGAGCCCGCGAGCGCGCTTCTTCTGCCGCCACACACTGCCTTCGTTTCGCAGATCAATCTGGGAGACCAGCTTGAGATTCGCGGTACCAGAGAACTCGGTGGCATGCTTACGGAGTTCTCCGACTCAACCGGCGGAGAGTCCGGCACACAAAATCAGGGGACCGGCGTTCGTTCATTGAGTTCACGTACTCACCGCATACCGCAGCGCCCCACAGCACTGCAACCGGATGCGAGTGAAGTTGACGACTCGCGCGAAGAGAAAGAGTCGCTGGGCACCCGGATCTGGCACTGGTTTTTCCCTAAGTCTGAGAGCGGCCATCGATCCAACCGGGTTCCTTTGCCGGGTCTGATTGCCTATCACTGGAGCGGGGGGGCACCACAGGCGTACCACCTCGGGGACCTAAGCAAAACAGGGTTCTATCTTCTTACCGACGAGCGGCCGTACCCCGGAACCCTGATCTTGATGACTCTGCAGAGAACAGCCAGGGATGGTGAGAAACTCGGGGACTCCATTGCTGTATTCGCGAAGGTGATTCGATGGGGGCCCGATGGCGTAGGTTTTGCATTCGCCCCAGTGGAATCCAGGGAGACGAAAATCAAGTCTAACCGTGGAGCTGACGATGAGTCTCTTAACGAGTTTCTGAAGGTATTCAACCTGCCGTAGTGGGCGATTAAGGACACTGTTAATTTATTTTAGTCTTCACGCAAGCCCGTTTGAAATGCCTTATTTCGGCGGATGATCCCAGGCAAGGGAGCGGGCCCAGTCTGGGATATCGAGGCACCAATGCAGCCAGTACCACTGTTCCGGCGCGACTGAATAACCGCGATATTCCCGGCTGAATCCAGTCTCCCTGTTCGCCCTCCCCTGATGTCGGCCGAGAATGTTGTATCCTCCCGCTAATGTCCTTTGTTCGCGACTTTCAGCGCCTGACCCCATCGCAGCGCCACACATTTGTTGCTTCGTTCCTTGGCTGGACGCTGGACAGCCTCGACTTTTTTCTGCTGATTTTCTGCGTCAATGCCATCTCTTCGGAATTCGGCGCCAAGCCATCGGATGTGCTTAGCGCGGTTTTTCTTACGCAGGCATTTCGGCCGGTGGGTGCGCTGCTGTTCGGGATACTGGCTGACCGCTATGGCACGGCGGCCGGTGCTGATGTTCAACATCCTCAGCTTTTCCGTGATCGAACTGGCCTGCGCTTTTGCGCCTTCGCTGGGCGTGCTGCTGGTGTTGCGGGCGCTCTTTGGCATCGCCATGGGAGGCGAGTGGGGTGTGGGCGCGGCGCTGGCTTTCGAAACGCTGCCGACAGAAGGCCGCGGGGGCTTCTCCGGAATTCTGCAGGAGGGCTACGCCTTCGGATCGATTCTTGCGTCGGGCGCATTTGCGCTGTTGTTTCATATCGATTGGCTGGCGCGGACTCTTCATGCTGGGAGCATCGCCCGCGTTGCTTGTCTTCTATGTGCAGGCCCGCGTCCAGGAGTCGCCCGTGTGGCTCGCGTCCGAGCGCAAGCGCCGCACTAACCTGGAACGCACCTCTTATGCCAAAAAACTTGCGGGTCTGAAGTCGTTCCTGCCGACGTTTCTTTTTCTCATCATCCTGATGACGGCGTTCATGTCGTTTTCGCATGGAACGCAGGATGTGTATCCGACCTTTCTCGAAGTGCAGATCGGACTCACGCCGCGGGTAGTGGGGACGATTGGAGTGATCTACGGATTTGCTCAGATTGCCGGCGGAATCGTCTTCGGCACGCTTTCTGAGAAGTGGGGACGCAAGCGCGCGATTATTGCCGCGGCGCTGCTATCGCTGCTCGCGATTCCGCCGTGGGCCTACGGACACTCCGCGGTGACGCTGGCGATCGGCGCGGTCGTGATGCAGTTCATGGTGCAGGGCGCGTGGGGAGTGGTGCCGGCGTATCTTGCCGAACTGACACCTGCGCCGGTGCGAGCGACAGCGCCAGGACTGGCGTACCAGCTCGGCGGGCTCGTTACGTCGTGGAATGCGAAGGCGCAGGCGTTGGCGGCGGAGCGGTGGGGCAACTTTCCAAACGTGCTCGCGATCACGGTGGTGATCGTTGCGCTGTCGCTGGCTCTGCTGGCTTCACTGGGGCACGAAGTCAAAGGCAAGGACATGGCGGCGGATTAAGCACGTCGTCAGCGGCTGTAGCGTGCCATGAGTTTGCCGCGAGCGAGTACGTGGGTGTTCATGGCGTCTTCAACCTGCGCACGCGTTGCGCCTGCGGGCAGATCCAGTTTCGTGTCGAGCGCGAAGAGGTCGAAAAAGTAGCGGTGGGTGGAGCCGTGCGGCCCGCACGGACCCCCGTAGCCGATTTTGCCGAAGTCGTTGCGTCCCTGCCGCGAGCCGTCCGAAAGCTGATCCTGCTTCGGCACATTGGCGGGGAGTTCGTTGCCGTTCGCGGGCAGGTTGTAAAGCACCCAATGGGTAAAGGTGCCCGAAGGCGCATCGGGATCGGTCACGGTCAGAACCAGGCTTTTGGTTGCCGCCGGTGGCGTGGTCCATGCAAGCGGCGGAGAGTTGTCGCCGCCGTCGCAGGTGAACTCAGTGGGAAATTTGCCGTCCTGGAGGCTGGTGCTGGATAACGTCAGTGCCGCGCTGCCTGCGGTGCTGGCCGGGTGTGATGGCTCGGCGGATCGTTGCGCCGGCATCCCGCGACGAATGGTGCCATGAGAAGGAGAACGAGAGCAGAAAAATTCGCAACAGGAGGCCGGAGCGGTTGCTGGTGTTTGCGGCAGGGGCTATCGGTTCGCAGAGGTGCATGACGCAGGCCTCCTTCGCAGTTTCCGGTGTCGGTCCCGGCGTTCCCGGCGATCAGTATAGTCTGGCTGGAACCGCTCGGGCGACTCGCTATTTCGGCCGGATCAGTTCGATGCGATCGCGCGTGCGCACCCAGGTGTTGCCGGCCATGCGGCCCACGGCATCCAGTCCCGCGGGATCGACGCGGAAGTCTTCGACCAGATCTTTGCGCACGTGGAAGCGCACCACTTCGCCGAGCACGACGACTCCGCTGGCGGGCTTGTCGCCGGTGTAGATCACCTGCATCAGGCGGCACTCCATCTGCGCGGGAGACTCGGCCACGCGTGGTGCCTTCACCACTTCGCTCGCCAGCGGCGTCAGGCCGGAGAGCTTGAATTCGTCCACCTCGGGGCCGACCTCGGCCGCGGTCAGGTTGGTCTGCGCGGCGATCGCCTCACTGACAATGTTGATCACGAACTCGCGCGTCTCTTCCACGTTGCGCAGCGTGTCTTTGCGCTGACCGGCTTTTTCCGTTCCGGCAGGTCGAAGGCGGGACAGAAGAGCACGGTCGGCGGCGCAGAGCCTACGCCGGCGAAAAAGCTGAAGGGGGCCAGATTGGCGTTGCCGGTGGCATCGACGGTGGAAACCAGCGCGATGGGGCGCGGCACGATGATGCCGGTCATCAGCTTGTAGATCTGGCGCTGCGGATGCTCGGCGGGATCGAAGCTGATTATGGACCTTGCTTGTCGAACTTGAATCACTCATATCTGATAGCCTAGATCACCGGACTCGCGCGTCGCGCATCGATGCCGGGATCGTGACCTTGACGCGCAAGCCATGTCAAATGTGATGCCTTGGGGGAAATTTGTCTTCCCGTAACATTGCCTGATGCACAATAGTCGTTAGGAGAAAAATCGGCCGTGCCGCGTATTCACTTTCAAATTCAGCTCGCCGAACTCAAGGACAAGCTCCTTGCGATGGCTGCCCTTGCGCAGCAGGCGGTTGAGTCCGCGGTCGACGCCTACCTGCTACGGGACCAAGAACCTGTGCCAATTCGTCAAGCAGAACGAGACGGCGATCGACTCTGCCCAGCGCGAACTGGACGAGATGGCGTACGAACTGCTCGCCAAAGAGCAGCCGATGGCCATCGACCTGCGCTTCATCCTGGCGGTCATCAAGATCAATGGCGACCTGGAGCGCATTGGCGACCAGTCCATGGGCATTTCGCGCCGCACGCGCGACATTATGAAGACGGAGCAGGTGGAGCTGCCGGTGGACTTTGCAGCGATGGGCGAAGTGGCAGGGCGCATGATCCGGACAGCGATCCTTTCGCTGCTGGAAGGGGATGCGCGCCTTGCCGACGCGGTGCGCGAGATGGACGACGAGATTGATCGCATGAACCGCCGTGCGCAGGCCGATCTGCTGAAGATGATCCAGGAACAGCCGCGTGCCACGCAGCAGGCGATGAATGGGCTGATGGTTTCGCGGAGCCTTGAGCGCATCGCCGACCACGCCGCCAACATCGCTACCGATGTCATCTTCTGGATTCGCGGCGCCGATGTGCGGCACCAGCTGAGTCTGTCGATGGATTGAAGAGCCGCTAGCTTCCCCTGCACGCAGTCGCGCGCTTGTGTGCCCTGACAACGCCTTTCGGTTTATCGACAGGATACAAGCGTTGGATTCATGTCGGAATCGTTCTGCAGCTTAATCACTTTGGTCCCCGCCATCGCCAGGCACCGGATCTCCACAGCCCGCCCGTGAAACCATAAATACAGACAAAGCATGCTCTGTGCGCGCGACTTCAGTCGTGCCGAAGGATTGCTTGACTTTAAGAATTGTCATCCTGAGCGCAGCATGCTTGGGGCCCCGCTGACAACGTCAGTGGGGTAATCGGAGCGAAGGATCTGCTTTTCATTCGATCCTCACCTCGCAAAGGAATCGCACCATGGCAAAGCGCGTAGGCGTCGACAAGTGGATCTTCTTTACCACCCTGCTGCTGGTCGTCGCCGGCCTGGTTATGGTCTTCTCCGCCTCGGCCGTTATGGCGCAGGAGCGTTACAACTCCCCCTACGGCTTCGTCATCCGCCAGGCTATCTGGGCCGTCGCCGGCATCCTCACTATGATCGTCCTGTCACGGGTGGATTACTCGCGCTACAATTCGCCGCGCTTCGTCTACCCCGCGCTCACCGTCACCACGCTGCTCCTCGTCGTGGTCCTGTTCTTTCGCGACTCGCACCATACTCATCGCTGGATCCGCTTCGGCGGCTTCTTCACCTTCCAGCCTTCTGAGATCGCCAAGCCTGTCATCATTCTCTTTCTTGCCTGGTTCCTCTCCACGCGCCTCGACCAGATGCGCGACTGGCGAAACACCCTGCTCCGCGCCGCCATGATGCCCGTCGTATTTATGCTGCTGATCGTCAAGCAGCCTGACCTCGGCACCGCGCTCGTCGTCGCCGGAGTCACCGCCATGCTGCTGATCCTCGCCGGCATGGAGTGGAAGTATCTCTTCCTCGCCGTTGCTGCGGCCGCGCCTCCGCTGGCCGCGCTGCTCTTCTGGGTTCCGTGGCGTCGCGCCCGCATGCTGGCCTTCGCGCACCCCGACCTCGACCCCCAGGGCGCCGGATTCCACATCAACCAGTCGCTCATCGCTGTCGGGACAGGTGGATTCGCAGGTCGTGGCTACATGGAGGGCATGCAGAAGCTCTTCTATCTGCCCGAAGCGCACACTGACTTTATATACGCCAACATCGCGGAAGAGCTGGGCTTTCTCGGCGCCATCTGCATCCTCGCGCTCTTCGTCGTGCTCGGATACCGCGGTCTTCGCACCGCCTACCGGTCAACCGATCCGTTTGCGCGCCTCACCGCCTTCGGGATCACGACGGCCATCCTGCTTCAAGCCTTCTTCAACATCAGCGTCGTCCTCTCGCTGCTGCCCACCAAGGGAATTCCGCTGCCGTTTATCTCCTCCGGCGGAACGAGCCTGTTCTTTACGCTGGCAGGGATTGGGATATTGCTGAATATCTCGAAGAAGGTGGATTAGAAACCGAGCGCCTGTTCGTTATGCAAGCTTTAATGTACGGGCTGAAGCTCGTACCCTTCAAGCCGACGCGGTGCCTGGGTCTTTCCGCAAGGTGTGAGTGTCGATTCCGGCGTCAGGCGACTTCTGCGGTGACGGCGGAGGCGGCGAAGGGGAGCTGCACTTCGAAGGTGCTGCCTTTGCCCAGTTTGCTGGTGACTTCGATGTGGCCGAGGTGTTCTTCGACTATGCGGCGAACGAGCGAGAGGACGAGGCCGGTGCCGTTGCTGCGGGTCGTATAGAAGGGTCGGAAGATCTGCGATATCTGCTGCTCCGACATGCCGCGGCCGGTGTCGGTTACGGTGACCATGAGCACGGCATTGCGTTCCCGGCCGCCGAGCGAGACGGTTGCGATGGTGAAGAGGAGAAGTCCCGCCAGTAGTACGAAGACTACCGGCAGGATCGCCTTGATCTGCCAATTGACCCGAACTTGATGCACGCCGTCATCCTCAATAGGCCGAAGGGTTGAAGTGAGAGAGAGCTGCGCCACATTGCGTGTAAATCGTGATCATATGCTGGCATGGGGCGAAGCTGTCCGCGACGTCTTCTCCGGTCTCCAACTGAGTAATGCAAGTGAGGCACCACATGTGCTCCGGAATCCAAACTGCTGGAAAAGAACGACTTAGAGAGGCTTCTCTTGGCCGAGTACGCAACTGTCTTGGGCTAAATCACGCAACCGGGGCCTTGAAGCGCGGGAATTTGACGCATTCGACTGCTCGGCAAAGAGGCTCGGAAAGCAGTGGGGGATTTGACGGAACAGGGTGAGGCAGAACGCTCATGATGTGTTTTAAATCACAGTCACGCGACTCGATTCGATTTTTAATCATTCTTGCGAACTTGCTGATGCATAGAAGGTTGGGCGGGTGGCACCGGGTGCGGCGCTCCTTGCGGGATACGGCAATCTTCGTGCAAGAAAGCATTTGTGAAGAGACCGTATGAGACTGTTCCCTTATTGCGTATGGTTCCGCAGAATGGCTGGCTCGCCCGTTGCGCCGCAAGTCTGGGTTGCCGGGCTTGATCTGTCTTGGCGTGATGATGTTGATTCGCTGCGCGTGCGATGGCGGCGGTTCATCCGGTTCCGCTGGACAAGAACACTGACTCCAAGAAGTGTCTTGAGTGCCACGATGATAAAGCGAAGCACAAGTTTGTACACTCGGCGATGCAGGCAGGCTGCCTGAGCTGCCACGAAATCCGCGTGAACAAGGATGTAACCCGTGTAAAGCTGATTACGGCGACGACGTCGCGCTCTGCATGACGTGCCACGCGGACAAGAACGCGGCGGACATCAAGGGTACGGTGCATCCTCCGGCAGTGCGCGATTGCCTGACGTGCCACGATGCGCACTCGAGCGACAACAAGAATCAGTTGCTGAAGGCTGCCTCGGGCGATGAGAAGGAAAATCTCTGCCTGAGTTGTCACAAGACGGGACTGCATGTCTCGGAGAAGGGCAGCCGTCATGCCGCTCTCGACATGGGATGCGACACGTGCCACCGACCCACAAGACCGGCGCCGAGCCGACGGCTGAGAACCGCTTCCACCTGACCAAGGCGGCTCCAGCGCTGTGCTTGGACTGCCACGATCCCAAGGATGCCGACCTGGCGAAGGCGCATAACAATCAGCCTTTCGGGACGGCGAATTGCGTGCAGTGCCATGATCCGCATCAGTCGGACTCTCCGAAGCTGATGGCGAAGTTTCAACATGCGCCGTTCCAGGGGAATGGATGCGACACATGCCACCAGCCGGCGAAGGACGGGAAGGTTGTGCTGACGCAGACAGATGTGAAGGCGCTGTGCGTGACCTGCCACGACGATAAGGCCAAGTTGATCGATTCAGCCAAGGTGCCGCATCCGGGTGCGGCGGGTGACTGCACGGATTGCCATAATCCGCATGCCAGCAGCCAACCGGGATTGCCGAAGACAGACTCGGTGAGTATCTGCCTGGGATGCCATAGCGACATCGACGATCTGCGCAAGAAGTCGGTGCATCATCAACCGGCGTTTGCGCAGGGTTGCTCGACGTGCCACACGCCTCATGGCGGCGACAACGATCATTTGCTGCGCGCCAAGGGCAATGCGCTTTGCCTGGAGTGCCACGGTCCGGATTCAGTTGCAAAGAAGGACGAAGCTGATCACCTGCTGACGATCTTTAATGGGACCGTTCGATTGCCCGATGACTATTACCAGAAGAACAAGGTTGCCGTTTTGCCGCTGCGCTACGGGCTTGGGCATCCGGTGGAGTATCACCCGGTTTCCGACGTGATGGATCCGACCGACCAGAGCAAGGTGAAAACGCCGCTGAGTTGTATGTCGTGTCACCAGCCGCACGCTTCGGGGCAGCCCGATCTGCTGGTCAAAGACCAGGTCAACAACATGGCATTCTGCGACAACTGTCATAAGAACCGGCTGAACATGAAAGAGACGCTTACGCCCAGCAGTAAATAATGCTGCGCTCGCGCAGACGTGGAGAATGAGATGTCTCGCTTCCTCTTCAATTCGATCCGCAATCGCAACTGGCTCGTCGTGGTGCTGCTTCTTGCAGTGGGCCTCAGTTTTCCGATGGCCGCCGGCGCAGGCAAGAAAAAGAAGTCAGATGCCGCGTCAGCACCCGAGGTGGGGCCGCGGAAGTTTGGGTTCGACCCGACGAAGCTGGTGTGGCCGAGTCCGCCGAACATCGGTCGAGTGCGCTGGATCGACTACTTCGCGGGGGCGAAGATCGATTACACACCGGCGGCGAACAGCAAGCCGAAAGCAAGCTGGATGGACCGGCTTGCGGGCGGACAGTCCGATGCGGAGAAGGTCAATCCCAAGAGTTTCCCGTATCAGATGATCGGACCCTACGGGATCGCAATTGATTCGAAGGGCATGGTGTACGTGGCTGATCAGAGGGTGGGCGCGATTTTCATCTTCAATACGGAAACGCGCGACTGCCAGATGATTCGCAACGGGTTTGAAGCGCACTTCGGCTGGATCAACGGTCTTGCCATCGATGATGACGACCGGTTGTTTGTCTCCGACGGCAAAATGCACCGGGTCCTGATCTTCAACACCAAGCGCGAGGTGGAGAACCAGATCACCGAGGGTCTGGTCGATCCGGTCGGGCTGGCTATCGATACGACGAACCGGTTTCTCTATGTGGTCGACACGCAACAGGACCAGGTGATTGTGTACGACGCGGACACGCTCAAGCTGCTGCGGCGCATCGGGACGGGTGGGAAAAACCATTTCCTGACGACCCCCGGAGACTTTGGCGCGCCGCAGGGCGTGGCATTGGACCAGGACGGAAATGTCTACGTGACCGACACGCTGAACAATCGCGTGGAGATCTTCGATGCCGATGGGAATTTCATAAGTGAGTTCGGCAAGCATGGCGATGGGCCGGGGTATCTTGCGCGCCCGAAGGGAATCGCGGTGGATGGGGATGGCCATATCTGGGTCGCCGACCAGTTGGAGGACCGGCTGCAGGTATTTAATCGCGAAGGGAAGTTGCTGACCTATATCGGGAGCGGTCACGGAGAACTGCCGGGCCAGTTCAAGTCGCTGACTGGAGTAGCGGTGGATAAGCACAACCGGGTTTTCACCACAGAACAGGAACCGGGACGTTTGCAGTGGTTTCGCTATGTGACGGATGCGCAGGCGGCGGAAGAGAAGGCGATGCGTGACGCGGAATTGCAGAAAGCCGCCGATCGCCGGCAGAAGGCTGCGTCCCAACCGCAGGACAAGCCGGCAGTGGTGACTCCTCAGAAGACTCCGACAGCGACTCCGCAGAGCAGTGGTGCGTCAACAAAGGCGCCGGGGCAGTAAAGGGGGCGATCGAGCTGGTATGAAGGGCGGCCGCTGATGAATCCAGGACGGAAAGCGAGCTACAAGCCAGTGGCTCGTTACCTTTGATCTTACCTAAAACAAAGGTCTTACGGAGAATTCCTCCGATGCATCCTGAGTCTGGCGTGCAACGCCGACGTGTTTCGGCGAAAATTGCAGGCAACTTCCCCCTTGTGAATTGAAGCTGCTGTCGTCCAGCGGGGAGACAACAGGGTCAGGGGATTAGTGCATGTTGCATCGGAAGCTTGCGAATCTTGCTATTTTGGGGCTGGTGGTCGCATATTGTGTGCCGCTTTGGGGACAGTTTCAGGAACCAACCAAAGAAGAGTTGCAGATGACCTCGGACCCGAAGGCGCCGGGAGCTGCATCGGTATTTCTCTACTATGAGGACGCAACCGACGAATTGAGCCGGACGCGTTCGTTCTACCAGCAAGTGAAAGTGCTGACGGAAAAGGGCAAAGAGATGGCGACCTTGAAGATGCCCTACGTAGCGGGTCTCGAGACTCTGGAAGTGAATGCAAGGACCATTCACGCTGATGGCACGGTGATTCCAATGTCGGATCAGGGAGTAGACCTAGTAGACGCGAGAGGCAAAGGATTCCAGGTGGACGAAAAGGTATTCACGCTCCCGAGTGTGGAGGTAGGCAGCATTCTGGAGTACCGATTGACGGTGCATTATGCATTGTTCATCGATGAGCCGACGTGGATGATCCAGCGGGATGAGTTTGTACACAAGGCACATTACTCATATAAATCATTGGGGCTGAACCGGCTGAGTTACATCACCCGCATCGGCACGGATGCGAAGGTTGTGGACGACAAGAAGGGCGGGTTTACGTTGGATCTGATGGACGTCCCGGCGGTTCCGGACGAAGAATGGATGCCACCGCTAAATACATACAAATGGCGGGTATCGTTTTTCATTTCAAAGTACACGAGCACGCAGGAATACTGGGATAAAGCTGGGAAAGAATGGGCAGATTTTGTGCGGGAATTCGTCAGCCCCACCGGTACTTTAAAGAAAGCGGTTGCAGCTATGGTGGAGCCCGGTGATGCTGAGGAGGTAAAGGCGCAGAAAATATATGCCGCGGTGATGAAGCTAGAAAACACCGACTTTTCGCGCGAGAAGACGAAGGCCGAGCGGAAGAAAGAGAAGATCAAAGATATCCACAATGCGCAGGACGTTTGGAGGGACCAACAGGGAAATGGTGACGAGATCGCGCTCCTTTATGTGGCGCTATGCCGTGCCGCAGGTCTGAATGTTGGACCGATGAAGGTGGTGAACCGCAGCCAGGCCCTGTTTGACGACGGCTGGTTGTCGGCCCGGCAAATGGACGACTACATCGCAGTGGCGCAGCTGGACGGAAAAAGGATATATCTCGATCCCGGCGAGAAGATGTGCCCCTTCGGGATGCTGCACTGGAAGCATTCGTTGAGCAAAGGGTTCTGGCTGTCTGATAGCAAGACAGTGATCATTGCGCGAACGCCGTCGGGGAACTTCAAGGCTTCGTTCGTGCAGCGCGTGGCGGACCTGACTGTAGATATATCGGGTGCCGTGAAGGGAAGTGTGTGGTTTGTCCTTGGCGGACAGGACGCGCTGTATTGGCGACAGATGGCGCTGCAGAACGATGAGGGCGAGGTAAAGAAGCGCTTCAATGAGTGGGTGCGCGGGTACTTACCGGATGGAGTCGAGGCAGACTTTGATCATTTTTTGGCGCTCGATCAGTACGATACAAATCTGCTTGGCATGATGCAAATTAGCGGAAGCCTGGGAACAGCGACGGGGAAGCACTTCTTTTTGCCTGGCCTCTTCTTTGAGGCCAAGAGCAAGCACCCGTTTGTGGCGGAAGAGAAGCGGAAACTACCGGTGGACGTGCACTACGCAAGGCTTGAAGAGGATGACGTGACTATTCACTTGCCGGCGGGTTATAGCGTCGAGAGCGGGCCGCAGACGAACGATGTGAGTTGGCCTGACCATGCCAAGCTATTGATTACAACGACGGTCGGGAGCGACAACAGTGTGCATGTGATTCGCAGCCTGGTATACACCTACACGATTCTCGCCCCGAATGAATACGGAAATCTGCACGACTTCTACCAGAAGGTGGCGGCGGCCGACCAGCAGCAGATCACATTGATCAAGAGCGGGACGAGCGCGGGTGGAAACTGAATGGGAGTTCGACTGGTAAGCGGAGACGATCTTGAGTTAGCTCGAAGACATTTACAGTTTCCCAACCATCGTGATGAATTGCTGCATCTAAAATGACACTATGACTCCTGGAATTACTACGCGGCGGCACGCGAAAACTCCTCCTCCGGGCGAAACGGGACAAGAAGCTCTCTATCTGCGGTCGCTCAGCGAACGCCAGGTTCCTGTAGCGGTAAAACTGCGCGGCGGCGAGGTTGTGCGCGGCTGGATCGAGTACTTCGACGACGGAATGCTGCGTCTGACGCGCGAGGGCAAGCCCAACCTATTCATCTACAAGCACCAGGTTGAGACGATCACCGAGACGGCCAAGCGCCGTGGGCCGCGCAATGATGGTGTTTCGGCTCAGAAAGCCGGCGAGTGAGCGAAACGGCGGCTGCAAGTTTCCAAACAAAGATGACGTGGACGCCGAAGGCCGCAGAGATTGCACGGGAAGCGGGCGCGCGGCTGCGCGAGTTTTTCGCCGCTGGACGTTGCTACGGAATACAAGGGCGACGTGGACGTGGTGACGGTGGCCGACCGCACGGTGGAGAAGCTGATCCGGACGCGGCTGGGCGAGGCGTTTCCCGAGCACGGAATCTATGGCGAAGAGGGCACGCGAGAGCGGATGGAACAGGAGTTCCGCTGGTACGTGGATCCGCTGGATGGGACGACGAATTTTGCGCATGGGTTTCCGCAGTTCTGCGTCTCGATGGGGTTGGAGCAGCGGGCAGCGGATCTGAAGCCGGATGAGGATGGAACGCTGCTGGCGGCGGTGATCTATGACCCGATGCGGGATGAGCTTTACCTGGCTGAGCAGGACCGTGGCGCGACGCTGAATGGTAAGGCGTTGCGCGTTTCGAAGACCGCAGAGCTTGCGGAGGCGCTGGTGGCGACAGGGTTTCCGAGCAGGAAGCGGCACCAGAGCCCGAACATCCACTTCTATCACGAGTTCACGCTGCGGTCACACGGGGTGCGGCGGGCTGGGTCGGCGGCGCTGGATCTGGCGTATGTGGCGGCGGGCCGGCTGGATGCCTTCTGGGAGTTCAACTTGAACCCATGGGATACAGCGGCGGGAATTCTGTTGGTGACCGAAGCCGGCGGACGGGTCTCCGATTTTGGGGGCGGAGCGTTCCGGCTGGACAGCCGCGAGGTGCTGGCGTCGAATGGGCTGATCCACGATGAGTTAGTGGGATTGTTCGAGGACATGTTTGCCGGGCGCGAGCTGACGCCGATCCCTACGCCGGAAGAGTTTGCGGCGCAGAGGTCAAAGGCTGGACGTTGAGGTTTCCCACCCATGCCGCGAAAGGACTGCGTCATGGATGGGGCGCCCCGTTTCTCGCAGGCTGAAACTGTTGTTTTGGCCGACGAAGATGGTTCCCGCATCGCAAAACGGAGGCGGTTCGGACGGCAGTCAGGCGTTGGGGGCGTGTGCTACTATCAGCGTCGAGACTTCAACTCTGTCGGAGAAATCAGAATGGCCTATGTAATCGCAGAACCCTGTATCGGCACCAAGGACACCGCCTGCGTGGACGCCTGTCCAGTCGACTGCATCCACCCCAAGAAGGACGAAGCCGGCCATGCCGAGGCCGATCAGTTGTTCATCGATCCGGTCGAGTGCATCGACTGCGGCGCATGCGTTCCGGCGTGCCCGGTGTCGGCCATCTTTGCGCAGGACGATGTGCCGGAGAAGTGGGCGCACTTTACGCAGAAGAACGCTGAGCACTTCGGTCGCTAGGCTGGTTGTGCAGTAGAGAAGTTTGCGCGAGGTCAAAACGCGTCCGCTGCGGCGGGCGCGTTTGTGCGTTTGTGGGGATGAGGGACGAACGTGGCAGTTCTGACGTCGGAAGCCGTGGTGTTGCGCACCTGGCCGGTGCATGAGGCCGACCTGGTGGTGAGCTTTTTTACGCGCGATTACGGGACGGATGACGGGCGTGGCGAAGTCGGCGCTGAAATCGCGCAAGCGCTTTGGCGGCGCGCTGGAGCCGATGACGGTAGCGAAGGCCTGGTTTGTGGAGCGGCCGAAGCAGGATCTGGTGCGGCTGGATCAGCTGGAGATTATTCGCTCGCCGCTGTCGGCTGCCGGTGGACCCGACGCGACTGACCGTCCTGAGCCTGTTCGCCGAGGTGCTGGAAGAAGCACTGCCGGAGCACGATCCGCAGGAGACGGTGTTTCGGCTGATTGTGTCGGTGCTGGAGCAGACCACGGTGGAGCAGCCGTGGATGCCGCTGACGTATTTTGCGCTATGGATGACGCGGCTGATGGGATTGCTGCCGGATATTGCCCACTGCACGGCATGTGGTGAGGCGCTGGTGGCCGGCGAGACGAGCTTCAACGTGTACTCAGACGGGCTGTTCTGCCGCGTGCATCGAACTGGGAATGCGAGCGAGTTATCGGCGGATTCATGGCAGATGGCGCTGAGGATGTTGCGTGCACCTGTGGGGGCACTTGCGGGTGAGCCGTGGCCGCGGCAGCGTGGGCAGGATTTGCGGCGGTTTACGCTGCATTCGCTGGAACGGCATATGGAGCGGAAGCTGAAGTCGGGGGAGATGCTGGGGCGGCTGGCGTGGTGAGCGCAACTGCCGAATGTCGCTTTCCCACCCATGCCGCGATGAGACTGCATCATGGATGGGGCACTCACACACTTGTATCCTGTGCATCCCTCCCAGGTCCCGTAGAACCTGACTGATGAAGGTTCAGCCGACCAGGTCGGCGGAGAGGGTTTCCTTTTTGGCCTGCTCGCGCTGGTCGATGATCTCTTTGATCTGGCCTGCGGCGTATTGAGCGCGGAGAGCCTTCTTGTCGTATTTGCCTACGCTGGTTTTGGGGACTTCGGAGATGAAAGCCCAGCGTTCGGGGATCCACCACTTGGCAACGCGGTTCGCGAGATGCGCGCGGAGGATGGCGATGTCGATGGGCGCGCCGTTCTTCGCCACGACGCAGGCCAGCGGCCGTTCGTCCCAGCGATCATCAGGGACGCCGATAACGGCGGCTTCGAGAACATCGGGGTGATCGGTGATGGCGTTCTCCAGTTCGACGGAAGAGATCCACTCGCCGCCGGACTTGATGACGTCTTTGGAGCGGTCGGTGATGCGCAGATAGCCGTGCTCGTCCAGCACGCCGACATCGCCGGTGCGCAGCCAGCCATCGTGAAAGCGCTCGGGCGCGGGGTTGCCGTAGTAGGACGCGGTGATCCATGGACCGCGCACTTCAATCTCGCCGATCGATTCGCCGTCCCACGGAAGCACGGTGTCGCCATCGCAGATGCGCATCTCCACGCCGGGAATAATGCGGCCAGTTTTGGTGGTCCAGTTGATTTCTTCGTCGACGGGACAGTGGCGGGGCGGCTGCGCAGAGGCGGCGACAGGACTGGTCTCGGTGAGTCCCCAGCCTTGGACGACTTTGACGTTGAAGTGCTTGCGGAAACCCTCGGCGACGCTGCGGGGCAGGGCCGCTCCGCCACTGAAGAGGATGCGGAACATCGAGAGATCGATCGAGTGCGCGAGAGCGTGCTGAAGCATTCCGCGCGAGAATAGTGGGAATGGCCGCGGAAATGGTGGGGCGGCATGTGGTGATGAAGCGGCAGAGCGGTTCTGGTTGCAGGATAAGGGCCCGGCATGAGGAAGTCGCTGCCGGCGAGCCAGCCTGCATAGGGGATCCCCCATGCGTTGGCGTGAAACATGGGCACGATGGAGAGGGCGCGGTCGTTCACGTTCAAGCCAAGGCACCACGGAGCACAGATGCCGAGCGCGTGCAGATAGATTGAGCGATGGCTGTAGACCACGCCCTTGGGATCGCCGGTGGTGCCGGTGGTGTGGCACATGGCGGCGGCGGAGCGCTCGTCGAGATCGGGCCAGGTGAACTCGGGCTTTTCGGCGGCGAGAAGTTCTTCGTAGCGGAGAAGGTTGTCGGGCAGGCCGGGCGCATCGCCCACGACGATGATGTGTTCGACGGTCCGAAGGTCTTTCGCGACGCGGGCGAGCGCAGGATAGAGCGATGCGTCGACGAGGATGATGCGGTCTTCGCCGTGATTGATGACGAAGGTGAGCTGGTCAGGGAACAGTCGGATGTTCAGCGTGTGGACGACGGCGCCCATCGACGAAATGGCGTAGTAGGCTTCGAGATGCTCCTGGGTGTTCCAGCAGAAGGTGCCGACGCGATCTCCAGGGCGGATGCCGAGGCGTTGAAGCGCGCATGCGAGGCGGCGGACGCGGTCGCCCACTTCGCGGAAGGTGGCGCGGCGGGCATGGTCGCCCATCCAAGTAACGACTTCGCTCTCGGCATGTACCCTGACACCGTGCTCAAAGATGGAGCCGATGGTGAGCTGAAAGTCAGACATCGTGGACGGCATGGGGAGCATGCGAAGGACCTCCGTGGGACGAGCTCGGCAATTCTATCGGACGTGTGGTTGCAGCTCTCAAAACAAAACCGAGGGAAGAAACGCGCCGACGGGCTGATTGTAGAGTCCCATGGACATCAGCGTCATCGGCTCGACGACGCGAAGGCCGTTGGCCAGGCACCAGCGAAAGAGTTCGGCGTTGCGTGAGGGGACGAGGATGCCGGGACCCGCGAACGAGTCAACCGAAGCAGATGAGAGCCTGCAGGTCCTGGTTCGATTCGGCGGTCGTGTGGCCGAAGAAGGCAAGGTACGAAGCGTAAGCGGTGATGCGGCCACCGCGTTCGACAACCAGAGACCCACCTTGCTGGATGGCTTGCGCGAGTTCAGTGCCGCGGTCGAATCCGTGTACGCGATGGGAGAGCGCATTGCAGGCGGGTAGGTCGGCGACAGTGGCGGGGCGCACGGTGCAGCCGGGAATCGAACGCTCGCGCGTGCGGCCTTGCATGACTTCCAGGGGCTCGCGAATATCGAAGCCGAGCGACGCGTAGAGCGAGAGTGAACGGTTATTGAAGGCGGCCTGAACGAGGCGGACTCCGGCGGCTCCACGCTGCTGGGAACGTTCGATTACGGCCTCCATCAGCTTGCGGCCTACGCCGTGGTTCTGTGTGCTCCGGGTCGACGGTGATAGGACCGATGCCGTGAATGATAGAGCGCTCGTCGAGGCAGTTGCTGCCGAGAATGCGGCCTTCGATTTCGGCGACAACGCAGTAGATGCCGGGCGCGGTGAACATCGCATTGATGACGCCGAGGGCGGCCTCAGGGTTGGGGAAGTCGCAGGGGAAGTTGTGGGCGGCGTTGATGGCGGAGAAGGCGCGATAGCAGATGTCTGCGCAGATGGGAATGTCTTGAGGATTGGCAGGGCGAATGACCAAGTCGGGCTGGGAATTCGCTGGCATGCTGATGTCCTTGGTTGGGATGGGACGAAGTATAGCAGGGGGAAGCGGCGCCTGAGTTTATCTCGTAGTGGCGTGGAAGCGGAATAGAGAGAAGCAGGGAGTAGGGCCGCGATCTCAGCAGGGAATATTCGTCGTGGCTGGTAGAATCGCTTCAGTTCCTTTGAAAGAGATGAAGGTATTGTGGCTTCTACACCGGTAGCATCTTCTCAACAAAAATCAGCGCTGACGTTTCAGGAATTGTTGTTTCGCCTGCAGGGGTTTTGGGCGGAGCGCGGATGTGTGCTGCAGCAGCCGTATGACGTTGAAGTGGGCGCGGGCACGATGGCGCCGGAGACGTTTTTGCGCGTGCTGGGGCCCAAGCCATACCGGGTCGGCTATGCGCAGCCTTCGCGTCGGCCTGCCGACGGGCGCTATGGCGAGAATCCGAACAGGCTGTTCAAGCACACCCAGTTCCAGTTGATTCTGAAGCCGCCACCGGTGAATGTGCAGGAACTATATCTTCAATCGCTTGAGGCGATTGGGATCGATCTCGCAAAGCATGACATCAAGTTTGAAGAAGACAACTGGGAGTGGCCGGCGGGCGGCGCGTGGGGCGTGGGCTGGCAGGTGATGCTGGATGGCCTGGAGATTACGCAGTTCACCTATTTCCAGCAGTGCGGCGGGATGGATCTCGATCCGATCTGCGCGGAGCTGACGTATGGGCTCGAGCGCATTACGCAGTTTCTGCAGGATGTGGATTCGATCTACGACATCGTGTGGGCGCGCGATCCGGAGACCGGCGCGGAGATGACATACGGCGAGGTTCGGCTGGCGGAGGAGCTGCAGTTTTCGGTCTACAACTTTGAGGATGCCGAGGTGCCGAAGCTTTGGGAGCACTTCAGGCTGTATGAGGCCGAGGCGCACGATCTGCTGAAGCGCGCGAATGAATTGATGGCGAGCGAGACGGCGACGCGGTGGAGAAGAAGCGGTTTCCGCTGCTGCCAACGTATGAGCTGGCGCTGAAGTGCTCGAACCTGTTCAACATTCTGGATGCGCGCGGGCGCGATCAGCGTGACGGAGCGGGTGGGTGTGATTGGACGGATCCGCGCGCTGGCGGTGGGTGTGGCTAAGGCGTATGCGCTGCAGCAGGCTGCGTGAGCTTCGTGCTTTCCCACCCATGCCGCGATGAAGCTGCGTCATGGATGGGGCACCCGGGCGATTGTGGCTATGAAGCTGAAGTTAGCCGCGCTTCGCGAGTGTTGCTGAGCTAGCGGAGTTAGCGAGAAAGAATTGAATTCATGTCTGACTTTTTACTGGAGATTGGGCTGGAGGAAGTTCCGGCCCGGATGATTGCAGGGGCCGAGGCGGAACTGGGGCGGCGCGTGCACGATCTGCTGTCGCGCGAGCGGCTGCTTGATGACGAGCGAGCGTGAAGACCTACTCGACGCCGCGGCGGCTGGCTGTGCTGGTGGAGGGCGTGCGCTCGGCGCAGGCCGATGTGGAAGAGAAGCTGACGGGTCCTTCGTGGAAGGTGGCGTTCAAGGATGGCGCTGCCGACGGCTGCGCGAGGCCTTCGCGAAGAAGGCGGGCGTGGAAGTTGAGCGCTCTCGAAAAGGTGACGACGGCGAAGGGCGAGTACGTCGGAGCGACGATCAAGCGCAAGGGAGTGGCCGCACCGCAGGTGCTGGCGGCGATTTGCCGAAGGAAGTGCTGGCGATCTACTGGGCGAAGAACATGTACTGGCGCGCGGGCAAGCCGGAGCGGTTTGTGCGGCCGGTGCGCTGGGTTGTGGCGATGCTCGATTCCGCAGTTGTCCCGCTGGAGATTGCGGGAATCAAGGCGGGCGAATGCGAGCCGCGGGCATCGGATTCTTGCATGGCGATGCGCCGGTAGTGATCGGGTCGGCGAAGGAGTATGCAGAAGCCCTGCGCGACGCGAGCGTCGTTGTCGATGTGGCCGAGCGGCGGCAGGTGATTCGCAAGGCGCTGGACAAGGCGACGCGAACGGTTGCGGGTGCGCGGTGGCGCGAGGATGAGGGGCTGGTCGAGACCGTGACGCATCTGACGGAGTGGCCGTCGGTCATTCTTGGCGATTTTGAGCCGGAGTACCTGGCGCTGCCCGAAGAGGTGCTGGTGACGGTGATGCGCGACCACCAGAAGTATTTTGCCGTTGAGGATGCGAACGGGAAACTGGCTCCGCATTTTCTGGCGGTGCTGAATACCAAGGCCGATGACGAGGGCCAGGCGATCATCCGGCATGGCAATGCGCGCGTGCTGCGGGCGCGGTTCAAGGATGCGCGGTTCTTCTGGGATTTCGATCAGAAGATGCCGCTGGCCGAGCGCGTGGAGAGCCTGAAGAGCGGTGACGTTCCAGAAGGAGTTGGGTAGCTATCACTGGAAGACGGAAGAGAACCTGGAGTCGGCGAGCTGGTTGTCGGAGGTGGCTGCGAAGGCTGGCGCGAAGCACGATCGCGATGGCGCTGATGACGGCGGTGCGGCTGGCAAAGACCGACCTGACGACGGAGTTGGTGAAGGAATTCACTGAGCTGCAGGGCGTGGTGGGCGGGCTGTATGCGCGGGCGCAGGGATTGGGTGAGCGCGTGGCGCTGGCGATTTACGAGCAGTACACGCCGGCATCGACCGAGGACGACATTCCGGTTTCGGTCGAGGGGCAGTTGCTGGGACTGGCGGATCGCATCCAGACGATTGCGGCGATGTTCGGCATTGGATTGCAGCCGACGGGGTCGAAGGATCCGTTTGCGCTGCGGCGGGCGGCGAATGCGATTGTGAAGATTCTTGCCGAGTCGGACCTGCCGCTGAAGTTGAGCGATGTGGCGCACTCGGCGCTGACGGATGATGTGAACGAGCGCGAGGTGCTGGCCTTTCTGCGCGAGCGGCTGCACTTCTATTTGAAGGATGTTCGCGGGTTTGCGTACGACGTGGTGAATGCGGTGCTGGCGGCGGATGCGGACGATGTGCGCGATGCGATGGCGCGGGCCGAGGCGTTGACAGCGGCGCGAGCCTCGGCGGACTTCGAGGCGGTTTCGGCAGCATTCAAGCGGATCAACAACATTCTGCGGCAGGCGGCGGAGAAGGGTTTTGCTGTGGGCTCGCCAGATGGGGTGACGCTGGCACCAGAGGCCGCGAAGCTGCACGATGCGGCAGCGACGCTGGCTCCGGAAGTGGCGAAGTTACGGCAGGAGCGCGCGTACGGCGAGGCGCTGGCGAAGATTGCGACTTTGCGGCCAGTGGTGGATGCGTTCTTCGACAAGGTGATGGTGCTCGATCCGGATGCGGCGGTACGCGGTGCGCATCTGGGGCTGATTGATGGCGTGCTGCGCGGATTTTCGGGGATCGCGGACTTCAGCGAGATTGTGGTGAATGTTACCGGTTCACTATCAAACAGATAGGCTAGAGCCGTTCCAAAGCTGCTGGACCGCGCGAGATTCTGCCATTGAAACTTCTAGCTTTCCCACCCATGCCGCGAAAAGACCGCGTCATGGATGGGGCACCCACGGTCGAGGCGATTGACGCAGAGACAACCGCGGATGCTTCGGCTTCGCTCAGGATGACAAATCGTCAGTCTGGTGCTTCTCCCGTCTCATAGAGGCGGGACCTGAGACAGCTCGTCTACCGCGGAGGCGAAATGCGGACGGTGTTGGCACGGCAGGAGCGGATGGGGCCGCAGGCGATGGGATGAAGGGATTTGTCGAGGCAGACTTCGACGGCGGTGAGGAAGTTGTGCCCGCAGCTGACGGCGACGCTGTCGGAGGTTAGCGCGGGGTTGGCGCGCGTGAAGAGCGAGACGATTTCGTCAGGCGGCATCGATATTTGCGACGAGAGATTACTGAGCGTGGGCGGAATGGTGATGGAGTGGAAGGCTGCGCGCGCGGTGGTAAAGAAGTCGTTGGCGCTGAGACCGGAGCAGGTGCCGTGCGTGCGCCACTCGTGTTGAAGTAGGCCCTGGTCGGGATAGATGTCGCTGAAGGATGATAGGTCGCTGGGCCGGGGGCATTCGAGCAATTCTCGGGATATCCGCCGTTGTTGTTCTGTGGCCAGAGGCCATGCAGGACAAAGGTCGAGTGCGAGGCGCACTCGGTGGCGTTGGGATGTGAGTAGCAGAACTCTGGCGACCAGGAGAGGTTGAGCAGGTAGTAGTCGAATCCGGAGCCTTGAGCGCACGTGCGGCGTTGCGCGGTCCGTTGAAGCAGACGCCCCGGAGAGCGGGAGATTCGGCGCTGCGGCTGGACTTGCAGGCGCTGAATAGCAGAAGCGTGAGAAGCGTAGCCGCGAAGGTGCAAGTAACGTGCGCGTGCTTCATGCAGCGCAGGATAGCAGGTGGAGGGTTGCAAGCTCCGCGTCGCAGAGTGAGATGTGCGGAACCCGGCTCGTCATTCTGGAGGTCTCGTTAGCGGAGGACAGCGTGGCGGTGCGCGTGAACGCAGAAAGTTCCTCGAAGAGCTGATCGGGCAGCTTGAGTCCGGCGGCGGCGATGTTTTCTTCGACGTGTGCAACCGACGACGTGCCGGGGATGGGCAGGATGACCTTGGAGCGCGCGAGAAGCCACGCGAGGGCGACTTGCAATGGCGTCGCGTGAAGTTCTTTGGCGATTCGATCCAGAAGATCGTGGGCCTGTCGATTTTGCCCGAGAGGCGCCCAGGGGATGAAGGCGATGCCGTTCTTTTCGCAGTGGTCGAGCAGGAAGTCCCACTCGCGGTCGGCGAAGCTGTAGCGGTTCTGCACGGAGACGATGGGGACGATTTTGCGGGCGCGCTCGAGGTGTTCAAGGGTCACGTTGGAGAGCGCGACGTGCTGAATCTTGCCGGCTTCGCGGAGGCGGGCGAGGGTTTCCATGGATGCGTCGAAGGAGACGGCCGGATCGGGGATGTGGAGCTGGTAAACGGCGATGCGGTCGAGGCGGAGACGCTTGAGGCTGCCTTCGACGGCTTCCTGCAGATGCTTCGGGCTGGCGTTGTGGATCCACTGTCCGGGGCCGACGCGCTCCCATCCGCCCTTGGTGGCGATGACGAGGCCATTGGGGTATGGCGCGAGGGCTTCGGCGATCAGTTCTTCAGAGACATAGGGGCCGTAGGAGTCGGCGGTGTCGATGAAGTTGACTCCAAGTTCAACGGCGCGGCGCAGGGTGGCGATGGCGGCGGCGTGATCGGCGGGCGGTCCCCAGATGCCTTTGCCGGTGATGCGCATGGCGCCATAGCCGAGGCGATTGACCTTGAGATCGCCGAGGGTGATGGTTCCGGCGGCAGCAGCGGAGATGGCTTGAGAGGCTTTGAGACATGAATGAAACTCCTTCGCTCCTTAGGATGTGCGTTGGGAGCGATGGTCGCAAGAGGTGGCCGGCAGATTTGGGATGAATCGAGTGGGGATGGCGCGCGTCTACAATCAATAGAGATGGCAGACACGCTCTATCTGAGTTTGTGGTACCCGAACCTGCGCCTGGCCGGGCTGGCCGAGAAGCTGACCGCAGTGCTGGGAGCATTTGCGAAGCATGGCGGCGAGGCGCGCGTGTATTCGGCGACTGTGTGGCCGGTGAACTGGAGCGAGTCCGCCGGTGTTTCAGAAGGTGTACGGGCACGGAGAGCGCGGGCTTGAGCCACGGCAGGCCGTGGAGGATGCGCTGGAGTTGCTGCACGAGGACTACGCCTACGAGTTTCAGATCGGCTGGAGTCTTGTGGGAATCGGAACCCGGCAAGTGGCTGAAGCTGGAGACGCGCTGGGCGCGGGAGCCGCGGCTGGTGCGCGTGACGGGATATGGGCCGCTTTTCGACGAGGGCGCGTACGAACAGGATGGGCATATCCGGATCGACTTCGGCAGCGATGCGGCGTTTCTCGATGAGGAAATCGAGCTGGATTCGACGGCGGCACGGCATGTGGAAGAGAATGTGCGCGCAGCTGGTTGAGCTGACCACGGCGGTGGAGAAAGAGTCGGGCGCGACGGCGCGGCTGTTGTGGAGCGAGCTGGGAGAAAGCCTGGCGCAACGGCTGGCCGCGCGGCTGGGCATGACAAATTAAGATGCGCTTCACGATCGAGCGGCTGCGTACGTTGGTGCTGCTGGCTGGAGTGCTGCTGGTGATCGCGCTGGGCGTGTTTCTGGGCATCGCGCAGGTTCAGAAACCGGTTCATCCGCAAGGATCTTCCGCAAAGACTGGGCCTGAACATCCAGGAAGAAGCCAACGGCTTGGTGTATACGCACGAAGTGCGGGGACACATGCTGTACAAGATTCACGCCTCGAAGCAGGTGCAGTTGAAGAGAGACGGCAAAGTGTTTCTGCAACTGCACGACGTGAAGATCGAGCTCTACGCCGAAGATGGAAGCCGCGTGGACCGCATTGCGGGCGACGAGTTTGAATATGACCCGAACAGTGGAATTGCAAAGGCGGTGGGTCCGGTCGAGATCACGCTGATGAAGCCGAAAGTGGCTCCGGCGATCGCCCCAAAGGCCACGGCAAACCAGGCGCTGAACGCCAAAACAGAAGAATAGTTCGCTGGCTTCGGCGGCGCAAACCGCGGCAAGCGGGGAAATTCACGTGAAGACCAGCGGGCTTATCTTCGACCGCAATATCGGGCGAGGCTTCCACCGGGAGAAGGTGGAATTCACGCTGGCGCAAGGCAGCGGCAGCGCGATGGGCGCGAATTACGACTCGCACGACGGGCTGCTGGTGCTCGACCATGCAGTGGAGTTGAGTGTTCAGCGTGGCGCCGAGCCCGTGCAGTTGTACTGCGCAGCATGCAGTTTTCGAGCGGGACGACCAGGTATGCGAGCTGCAGGCTGCGCGCGACGCACTATCGCGGCGATGTGTCGAGCGCGGACGGAGGCAAAAGTCTACTTCAGAGATGATGGGTCGGCGGAGCATCTCGAAGCAGAGCAAGGGATTCGTCGCTGACGACGGCGACGGGCGGACGGCTGGCTGCGCCCACGGGAACGCTCGATTTCGACGAGCACAACCAGCCGCTGCGCGGCCACCTGCAGGGCGGTGTGACGATTGATTCGGACAACAAGGGCCGCAAGATTCACGGAACGTCGCCGACCATGGATCTGGCGTTCGCGGCGAAGGGAGTATTGCGCAGCGCACACCTCGAGCGCGGCGTCCAGATCGCGAGCGATGAAGAGACGTCATTCGTGCGGCCGGACCGCTGCACGTCCATCGGACATGGACTTCGCCGGTGGCGGATATTGCCTTCAGAAATGCGGGCAAGAGCAAGGTGGAACCGGCGTCGATTCACGGGACCGGCGGCGTCGTCGTGTCGGAGGACGAGCCAGCGCGGAAACGGGCCCGCGACTCCTGAGAAGATGACGGCGGACGATGTGACGGGAGAATTCGGAGCGAACGGAGCGCTGACAAAACTGATTGGGCGCGGCCACACGGCAATCGCGGAGACAACGGCGACCGGAACGCAGCAGACGATGAGCGGCGACGCGCTTGAGGCGCACCTGGCGGCAGCGAACGCAAAACAGAATGCACCGCAACGCGACGCGGTGGGCAAATGCAGATCGAATCGGCCACGGTGGATGGGAATGTGGTGCTGACGCAGCAGCCGCCAGCGAAGGCTGGCGTTGCGCAGCCAGCGATGCGCGCCACGGCGGGACACGCCGATTATGACAATGCCGGGCAGTTGCTGCATCTGACGCGAAAGCCCGCGGCGTGACGGACGGAGGGCTGGAACTGACGGCGGACAAATTGAATGTGTCGCAGGAGTCGGGCGATGCCTTTGCGCAGGGCAATGTGAAGGCGACGTGGTCAGGCGATGCGTCCGGGAGCGAATCCGGCCAACAAAAGGCAGCGCGGCAAACGTGAATGCGAACTTCGGCGCGCAGGGGCCGACGCACGTTATCGCCGAGAACGCGGAGCTGCAGCGTTCGACCGGCGCGGCGACGTTCAAGGGCAATGCGCGGCTGTGGCAGCAGGGCAACTCTGTTGCTGCGCCGGTGATTGTGCTGGATCGGACGAAGCAGACGCTGGCGGCGCGAGACGACAGCACGAAGAACCCGGTGCAGGTGGTGCTGGTGAGTGCGACGGCCGCAGTTCCGGGCAAGCAAGGGAGTCGCAGAAGCAGAGCGGGCCGTCGGTGATTCGCGTGCGCGGCGGCGATCTGAAGTATTCGAGCGCGGAGCGCAAGGCGGTGATGCGCGCGGGCGCTGCCGGAAGCGTGGTTTCGAGCACCGCGGATGCGACCACGATTTCGAATGAAGTGGAACTGATTCTGCTGCCGCCGGGAAATCATGCGGGCAAAGACGGCGCGGCGGCGCAGGTGGACCGGATGACCTCGACGGGCCATGTGGAGATTTCGTCCGAGGGACGTCGCGGAACCGGCGAACAACTCGTCTATACAAGCGACACTGGCAACTATGTACTGACCGGGACCGCCGCTGCGCCGCCGCGATTGACGGATCCAACGCATGGGACGGTGACCGGGCAGGCTTTGATTTTCAATAGTCGCGATGATAGCGTCAGTATCGAAGGCGACGGACGCAAGACGACGACTGTAACGACGGCGCCAAAGTAGTTGGGGCGTTTTAGACAACGCCCGAGAGATAGATGGAAACACTGATCGCTGAGGGAATCGGCAAGACCTACAAGGGCCGCCAGGTTGTGCGCGGAGTGAACCTGAAGATCTCGCGCGGCGAGGTGGTCGGGCTGCTGGGGCCGAATGGCGCCGGCAAGACGACGAGTTTTTACATGATCGTCGGCCTGGTGGCTCCCGGAGACCGGGCGCATCCTGGTGGACGACAGCGATATTACGCGGGTGCCGATGTACCTGCGGGCGCGCAACTTCGGCATCAGCTATCTGCCGCAGGAGCCGTCGGTTTTTCGCAAGCTGACGGTCGAGGAGAACATCCTGGCGGTGCTGGAGGCGCAGGCGCTGGATACGCGCGAACGCAAGACGCGCGCCGAGCGCCTGATTGCCCAGTTGAACCTCGGGCATATTCGCGGCACGCAGAGGGTATGCGCTGTCGGGCGGCGAGCGGCGGCGGGTGGAGATTGCGCGGTCGCTGTGCATTCAGCCGAATTTCATTCTGCTCGATGAGCCATTCAGCGGGATCGATCCCATTGCGGTGCTGGAATTGCAGAAGATCATCTTCGACCTGAAGGCGAGCGGGATCGGGATCCTGATCACCGACCACAATGTGCGGGAGACATTGAGCGTAACCGACCGGGCCTATATCATTGCGGAAGGGCGGATCTTCCGCGCCGGTACGCCGCATGAGCTGGGCAACGATGTCGAGGTCCGGCGCATCTATCTGGGCGAGGGATTCTCGCTGAATTGACACGGATTCCGCGTGTTCGCAAAGCGATTAGGCCAGGAAGCTTCGATACGGCAGAGCGTGAATCAGGCCGCGAAGATTTCCGGATCGGTGATAGTCCGTTTCGGAACACGCAGAGGCCGGTTGACGTGCATCGCGGCTTGCTACCCGATTACACTTAGAGCAAGTCCTATTGGGAATCGAGTCCCTTGTATGGCGCTGTTGCAACCCAAATTGAATCTGAAGGTGGCGCAACGCCAGGTCCTTACGCCGGGCCTGATGCAGATGGTGAGCGTTCTTGCGCTCAACAAGCTCGAGCTGAAGGAGATGATCGATGCCGAGATGGTGGAAAACCCCGTCCTGGAGGAGATTGACGAAACGGTTCCGATGCTGGATGAGGTGGCGAGCCGGCAGGAGCACGATCTGCAGCCCCCGGAGCGGCTGGATGTCGGGACGACGGAGCCCGCGACCGAGCCCAAGGATCCTTTCAACGAGATTGATTTCGGGTCGTACTTTCAGGACTATCTTGATCCGGGCTACCGCACCCAGCCGGAGTATGAAGACAGCGAAAAGCCCTCGTTCGAGAACTTCCTTTCGCAGCCTACGACTCTATCCGATCACCTGGCGTGGCAGCTGGGAGCTTTGACGCTGGAGCCGGAGCTGGCCATCGCCGCCGAGTTCATTATCGGCAACCTGGATGAGGACGGATATCTCACCGTCAGCCACGAGGAGCTGATCGAGGCGTTTGCGCAATTTCCTGAAAACCAGGGACAGGAGCAGAGAGGCGTTGATCGAGCAGGTCAAGCGCGGCATCGACCTGGTGCAGCATCTCGATCCAGCCGGTGTTGCGACAGCGGATTTGCGCGAATGCCTGCTGATCCAGATTGCGGCGCAACAGGCTGAATTGAGCAAGGTGTATGCGCAGCACCACGAAGAGAACGGCCATGAGGATCCCCACCGCAGCTTCAAGGCAGAGGCCGAGGCGAAGCTCGAAGAGCGGCGGCGGTCGATGGAAGTGGCAGCGCAGATTGTGCAGAGTCATCTGCAGCTGCTGCAGAAGCGCGATGTGAAGGATCTGGCGCAAGGCGCTGCACGTGACGCCGGAAGAGGCGCATGCGGGCGTGGAGTTCATCCGCACTCTCGATCCGCGGCCGGGACGGCTCTACAACCGCGAGCAGACGCGGCTGATCGAGCCCGACGTGGTGTTCACCAAGCGCGGCGGCGAATGGGTGGTCTCGATGAACGAAGAAGACCTGCCCAGCCTGCGGTTGAGCTCGCGCTACCGGCGCATGCTGGTGGCTGAAGGCACCGAGAAAGAAGTCAAGGAGTACGTGAAGGAGCGCTTCCGCTCGGCGATGCAGCTGATGCGCAACATTGCGCAGCGCAAGAGCACGATTCTGCGAACCTGCGAAGTGATTGTGCGGCGGCAGCAGGATTTTCTCGACCAGGGCATCGAGGCGCTGCGGCCGATGATGATCAAGGAAGTGGCCGAGGAGATCGGGGTTCATCCGTCGACGGTGAGCCGGGCCGTGGCCAACAAATATGCCCACACGCCCCAGGGCGTGATCGAGCTGCGCTTCTTCTTCTCGGAGGGATCGAACGGGCCGGAAGGCGCCGACACCCCCCTGCTGCTGCTGAAGCGCAAGGTGCGCAAGCTGATTGACGAAGAAGATCCGCGCCACCCGCTGACCGACGACCAGCTCGCCGCCAAGTTGCAGGACCAGGGCATCCAGCTGACCCGGCGCACGGTGGCAAAGTACCGCGAAGACATGAATATCCCCTCCACGCACCAGCGAAGGAAACGCGACGCCTAAGCTCAAACGGCTAGTTACTGTTGCAATAGCCTTCCCATGGGTCGTACCATCACTGCACACCCATGTATTCACTCCCCCCTTGGATTTCCGGTCGTCTTTGTTTTGCATTTGTCCAAGAACACTTAAAGGGCGTGTTGAGGTCGGCCTGTGCCTGTGTTGAAGACAAGCTTTTCGGAAGGCGAGCTCATTGCCGGCAATTACCGGGTCCTTTCCATTGCCGGATCGGGAGGCATGGGCGTGGTGTATCAGCGCGCGCGATCAGCGACTGGACCGCATCGTGGCTCTGAAGTTCCTGCCTGCCGAGCTGAATGCGAGCGAGCGCGAGAAGGAACGCTTCCTGCGCGAGGCGCGCACCGCATCATCGCTCGACCATCCCAACATCGGCGTCATCCACGGAATCGAAGAAACCGAGGACGGGCACACGTTCATCGTGATGGCGTTCTACGAAGGATCGTCGCTGGCGCAGCGGATTCAGATCGTCCGCTCAAGGTCCATGAAGCTATCGGGATTGCGCGGCAGATGGCGCATGGGACTCGCCGACGCGCATGCCCACGGCATCGTGCATCGCGATGTGAAGCCTTCGAACGTGATGCTCACTGCCACGGGACTCGTGAAGATTGTCGATTTCGGCCTGGCGCGCGCGATGACGGAGCAGACAGCTTCGCAGACCGGCGTCACAGGAACGGTGCGCTACATGTCTCCCGAGCAGGCGATGGACCGCGCGCTCGACCAGCGCTGCGATATCTGGGCGCTGGGAGTGGTGTTTGCGGAGATGCTGACGGGCAACACGCCGTTCCACGCAGAAAGCATTACGGCCATGCTGTTCTCGATTCTGAACGAGCCGCCGAAGGGGCTGGATGCGGTGCACCCGGCGCTGCAGCCGATTCTGTACCGTGCCCTGGCCAAGGATCCGGAGCGGCGATACGGATCGTGCGCGGAGTTTCTGGCGGATCTCGACGCGGCGCGAAAAGCAGATTCCGGCCGATGAGGCGGTGCGGACGTGACGCAGAAGCTGCCTCCGGCGGCTCGCGCCGGCCGCGCCAACGCGCAAACGCGGCGTTTGATCGCAGATGCGTCGCGCACGTCGTGGGGTCCGGCTGCAAACAAAGCTCCGCCGATGACGAACTGGTTGCTGGGCTCGCTGGTCGCTGCTGCTGGCCGTCGGGATTGCGCTGGGATTCATTACGCCTCTCCGCCAAAGGGTGGTTGCACTGGTGACCGGCGCACCAGCGGAAAAGCATGTGGCTGTTTTGCCCTTCGACAACATCGGCAGCAATCCTGAGAACGCCGCGCTGGCCGACGGACTGATGGATTCGCTGGCGGGGCGCTTGTCGAACCTGGATGTGGGGAACCAGTCGCTGTGGGTAGTGCCCAACAGCGAAGTGCGGCGGCGCAATGTGAACGATCCAGCTGATGCGCTGAAGGAATTGGGCGCGAACCTCGTGGTGAAAGGATCGGTGGAGCGCGACGGGAACGATATCCGGCTGACGGTGAACCTGATCGACACGAAAAATCTGCGGCAAGTGGGTTCGGCGATGCTGGAGGATCCGGCAGGCGATCTGTCTACGCTTGAAGACGAGGCGGTGTCGCGGCTGGCCAAGCTGATGAATATCTCGGTTACCGCCGACATGTTGCGCAATACGGGTGGGTCGCTGAACCCAGCGGCGTATGAGGATTACCTCACTGCATTGGGTTATACAGCAGCGGTATGACAAAGCCGGGAATCTCGATCTTGGCGATTGCGTCGCTGCAGAAAGCGATCCAGACCGATCCAGGTTTTGCGCTCGGCTATGCGCAACTGGGAGAGGCATACCGGCTGAAATACATCGTGGAGCAGAACGCACATTGGCTCGACTGAGGCGCAGGCGTATTGCCAGAAAGCCGTCGGAACTGGATAATCGAGTGCCGTGCGCGTTTGTGTACTCTGGCGCGCATTCACGATGCGCTGGGTAAACATGATCTGGCGCTGCAGGAATTCAACACGCCACTGCAACTGGATCCGCAAAGATGCGGCGGCGCTGGCGGGTTGGCGCGCGTCCTATGAGAACATCGGGTCGACTCGCGGATGCCGAAAAGACATTCCAGGAAGCCGCCGGCCTTCAGGCCCGATGACTGGTTCGGCTACAACGACATTGGCATGTTTCTATGATCGGCAAGGCAAGTACCCGCTGGCGATTGCCGCATATAAGCAGGCGCTCCAAATTACGCCCGATAACGCGGAGGTGTATTCGAACCTTGGCGGCGCTTATATCGATCAGGGCGGTCGCGAAGACGTCTCCCGGCTGCAGAGGATCCTCTGAAGAAATCAATATGCGCTCAGCCCGGGCTATCCTGCGTACGCCAATCTCGGCATGCTTTCATACGCCAGGAGAAGGAAGATACCAGGAAGCCGCAGACGTAACGCGCAAGGCGCTCGAACATCAATGGCAATGACTATATGGTATGGAACAATCCTGATGATTGCCTACGAATGGCGAAACAGACGGACAAAGCCGCGGCCGCACGGCCGCACGCGAGATTCCGAACTGGTCGAGAAGGTCGTCCAGCAGAAGCCGCGGGATGCGGTCGCCCATTCAATGCTGGCCGATCTTTACGCCGCCGGACAGGATGAATGAGAGGGCTGCTTGCGCAGTTTCGGACGGCACTGGCCCTTGGTCCCGACGATGCGAATGTTCTCTGGTATGTTGCCGATGCTTACGAGATATCTGGGAGATCGCCGCCAGACGCAGCTTTTGTGGAAAAGGCACTGCAAGGGATGGCAGCATACGAGGGCAGTTGATGCGCCGATCCGGAGTTGCAAACTGCGCTGAACGATCCCGCGATCAAAGCTTTGCTCAAGTAACCGCCGCGCTCAATCGGCGTGGATGAAACAAACGTCTGTCTAACCCCAGGGAAAGGATTTTCATGGCAAAGCTATAGCATCGACATACCCGGATCCACCGGCGTCAACATGATGACCGGTGACACGCTCACAATTACATTCAAAACACCAGCAAAGTTTTGTATCTCTGCAGGGAATGCAAGCGATTTCAACCCTGCTCTTCCTATCGGCGTAGCGGAGCCAAAAGACATGTCTGGAGCGGTACTGCGACTGCTAAAATGCGACCATTACGTACTCCCAGTCGGCCACGAAGGCATGCGGCAGCCCAAGTCCAATGCAACCGCTCCTGGAATCAATCACGACGGTAGCGGAATGAAATAGTCACCGGCGCTCCTGCCAGTATCCGGCATTGCGGCTGAAGGATAGCCTGCGAATCGAATGCTCGCCTCCATCGGGGAGCCTTGAAATCCCCAAGAGAAGATATCTGCATGGTAACGATCGCTGTCCATTTTGTTGGCAGTCGCGTTTACCTGACATACAATCAGGTTTCAGGATGAGCTGAAGAGGTTCCCCGACTTCCCTGATCTGGGCTACTTCCCTGTATAGCGAATATCGAGAAGCGTCCAATCGTCCTGGGCTTCGTGCGAAAGCCTGATAAGCCGTGAGATGTTCGATCACCGCATCGAGACTGGGCAGGTGTGCCAGACCCGCGAGGCCTTCGATCCCGATCTGCTGGCCCGCCTTGTCCTCGATTTCCGTTATGCCATCGGTCGTCAACAGGATGCGGTCACCGGGTTGCAGGGTGAACTGTGACGAGGTCGTAGGTTGCTTCGGCAATGATGCCGACAATCAGGTTCGCTTCTTCCAGGTATTGCGTTCCCTTTGGAGTGACGAGCAATGGCGGGATGTGACCGCAGTTCATGTACTCGACGCAACCGTTGGGGAACACTTTGAGCACGATCATGGTGGCATACTTGCCAACCTGGCGCGTGCAGAGGAAGCGATTCACCAGGTCCGCAATCTCCGGCAGGGACTGGCCGGTGAGCATGAGCGCATGGATAATGCCCTGCAGCGTTGCGGCGACGATCGATGCTGGGACTCCCTTTCCGGAGACGTCGGCGATGACGATGCAGATGCAGTCATCGAGCACGATGGCGTCGTAGAAATCGCCGCCAATGGCGTGGCAGGGAGGCTGCGGGCGCGGAGTTCCGCGTAGTCGAGCTGCGGCATGGCGATCGACATCAGCCCCGAGTGGATCGAGGCGGCGACCGCCAGTTCATCTGCAGCCTGGCGCGCCTTGAGTTCCGTTTTGGCCAGCAGCGCGTTGTGGAGGAGTGTGGAAGCCTCGTTGGCAAGCGTGTCGAGCACCTGGTGGTCGATCTCGCTGAGGCTGCCGGCGCCGATCTGGCTGTCGAGATAGAGCATGCCAAGAAGCCGATTTGGCTCGGCGGGCGAGATATGTTTGCGCAGCGGAATGCAGTAAATGCTGCGGATGGAGTTGGCCAGGACGCTGGCCCAGCCCGAAGCGCTGTCGTCGGCAAGCGTGTCGCTGAGGAAGAACTTCGAGTCGCTTTCAATTGCCTTCTGCATGGCCCGGCGCGAGACTGAAGGGTCTTCTTCGACCGTACTTCCGTCGGACCGGAGCCCGAGGGCCAGGCGCATCTCTTCGCCTTCGAGCAGGAAGACAAAACCGCGCTCGACGCCCGGTCAGTTGCAGCGAGAGCTGGAGCAGCGCGTAAAAAATATCGGTGATGGCGCCGCCCGCGTTGAGCTGGCGCGCAGCATTGAGCAGAAAACTCAGCTTCTCAAGATCGCGCGCGGGTTGAGGGATGCTCTTGTCGGTGGGCGCGAAGACCGACAAAGCGGAGAGCAGATCAGTTGCCAGGCTGGAGCTGCTGTCGGTAAGCACCTACAGGCAGCAGAAAACGAAAGGTGGCCGCGTTGAGGGACCCGAACTGGAGAGCGTCGCCGGACTTGAGCGTGGCGCGCTCGACGCGCTGGCCGTTCAGAAAAGTGCCGTGCGAGCTGTTCTGATCGACCAGTTCGAAGTGGCCGTTCTGCCGGGTAATGAGCGCATGACGGCGGGAAACATAAGCCTCCTTGAGCACGAGGTCCTGGTCGGGCGCGCGGCCGATGCAGGTGCTCTCGGCCGCGAGGGTGAAAAAGTGCTCGCCGTCCAGGTCTGTGTACTTCAGGGTGGGCAATGTGCTCGGCAGGGGCCATCGAGCACATTCTATTCTGCTTACGCTGCAAAGCGCGAAGCGAATTTTGCATGCGCTCAAAAAATCCGGGATTGCATCGCTTGATCGAACGTAACGATATCGACGAGGCTGCGGCGGCCGTAGATGGCCGGTAGGATGCGCTTGAGGCAGCAGAGAGTCCGATTTCGGTCGGCTCTCACCAGCTTTTCTTGATGAGCGTGTCGACCGCGAAGCCCCCGTTGGGGTCGCGCGTGGCGCTGACGGCGACGCGTGGCGATACCTGGTATTGGCCCTGAATGGTCTGGCCCTGGGTGGTTGGACGTTGCTGGAGAAGGTGACGAATAGATTGCCGGTGACGCGCTGCTGAACCGTGATGTTGGCGCCGGCCGGACCCTGGGAGTTGCTGCCCGCCAGCACCGGATTGATGGAGAGTTGCGAGATGCCCGCAACCTTGGAGATGCGGCTGGTGACCTGGCTCGAGACCTGGTTGGCTACCAGGGTCTCGGCGGCCTGGTTGGCGGGCGTTGCGTTTGCGGCGCTTGCCTCGGTGGTTTGGCCGAAGGCGAGCAAATGGATGATGTCCGCCGAAGGCAGCGATGGGTCAGAGCTGTACTGCGTGCGCAACTGATCGACCGGGCCCTCGAAGCGGAGGCTGATGTTGTATTGCTGAATCGAGGTGGTGAGGGTGAGATTGACGACAGGCTCGGTGACTGAGGGATTCACGAACTGAATGGTGCCGCCGGTCAGGACGAAGCGGTTTCCATTGAGGATGATGTCGCCGCCGGTGAGATTGGCGCGGCCCAGGATGACCGGCTCTGCAACAGTTCCGCGCACCTGCAGGTTGGCTGACCCGCCGACGCTGAGCGTGCGGCTGACGAGATTCACGTTATTCGAGGAGTGCACGGCTAGATTGAGCGCGACGTTCTGCGTGAATCCCTGCGAGGGCGGAGCTTCGACCCCGCCGGTGAACTGATTGATAAAGTTGCTGAGATCGAATGCGGTCGTGAACGAAAGGTCGGCGAGGTTGACGTTGCCGCCGAGGACCGCGGCTTGTGGTGATCCGGTGAGGCGGATATTGGCATTGATGGACTCGCGCATGCCTTGCGGGTAAAGCAGGCGCACGTCGTGCGCGGCGACGCCCATATCGAACTGGATAGATGGACGCAGGGCAACTACCCCCTTGCGCCGTCAGCGTGCCGCCGCCCATGTTCCCTTTGAATTGGGTGATGTTGATGCGATCTTTTGTGAGCGCCAATGTCCCGTTGCAGTGCTGCAGGCCTACCGGCAGGTCGGGCGTGACCATCGAGGCATCGACGATGTCGACGGTGCCGGCGATGTCTGGACCGTGCGCGGCGCCGTAGGAGTTGATGTTGAACTTGAGCTGACCGGAAGTCCGCAGGTCGGGATTGAAGAGCTGCGCAAGGTGCAGATCGACGGTGCCGAGAAGGAGAAGAGACATTGGCGCGTTGCCCGCCGTGGGAATGGTTCCCTGGAATTGCAGATCGGTGTCGGTGCCGCGGATCGAAGAGCGCTGCACGTTGATGATCTCGTCCTTGTAATCGACGTGAATGGGCGCGGTGGCAGCGAGCTGCACGGTGTTGCCATAGGCCAGCTTGAGCACAGGGATGGTGACGTGCGCTTCGAGTTGCTGCTTGTTCTTGAGTGGGCCGTGAAGCGTGGCGTGGAGCTCAGTCTGGCCGGTGATGTTTGCGGCCTGATCGGGTGCGTAGACCGCGAGGAGCGGGCCGAGCGGAATGCCTTGCGTGTCGAGGGTGGCGTCGGCGAGATAGTCGCCGGTGAGCGCCACCTTTGCATTGGCCTTGATGGCTGTGTTGACCGCAGAGGAAGTGAGCTGGGCGGTAGCCTGATGATTGGCGAGGTTGGCCTGCAGACGAATGTCGGAGATGGTATGCTGCTGCACGACAAGGCTGGGGATCTGGATAGTCGCGTCGAGTTGCGGATTGTCGAAAGTGCCCTGGCCTTTCGCGTTGATGCTGACTACGCCTGTGGGACTTGATGTTGCTTGTTTGAGGCTTTGTAACTTGTCGAGATGGATCCCGGATGAAGTTAGTTCGGCGGAGTAAGTCTTGTTGTTCAAGCTGGACGTCACCTTAGCTTCGATCGCCCCGGCTGGCGCGGAGATGGATAAGTTGGCATGAGCCTGGTCGCCGCTACCGTTGAACGTGACTTTTACTGACGAGATCGGTTCGCCGTAGGCTGCGGCCTTGTGTCAGAGTTATGGTGCCGTGCCTTCGGGGTTGAGAACGCTACCGTGCATGTTGATGTCGGCGGCGAGCGTACCAGTAGCGGGGATTTGACTGGCCGGCAAGTTTGGCGAGCTCGCTGATGTCAAGTTGCGACGCGTTGAGCTGAAGCTGGACGGGGCTGGATTTGGAGAATGACCAGTTACGCAGTTGAGCGCTGGCGTTGAGAGTGAGGTGACCTTGCGTGGCTGGGTCGAGTTCTGCGTGTTGCAGGCTCACGCTGGAAGGACTCGCATCGACATTAGTGCGGACCAGCTTCCACGACGAGCCTTGGAACTGAAGATTCTGCGCAATGAGCTGGCCGGTGAGATGCGGCGCTGAGGTTGAGCCGCGGACGACGCCGTTGAAGGAAGCGGTGCCGGCCAGGCCGAGCGGTTGCAACGGCTGACCGGGTGCAGGTGTGCGGAAGAGATCGGCGATAGTTTCGACTTCGCGCAGATCGTTGGCCTGGAGTTGGACTGCGAGGCTGGAGCTTTTGCTGATGGTTCCATTCAGGTTGAGATTGGTTTGTGGCGTGCGGAAGTAACTGTGTTCGACCGCAAGTTCCTGGGTCTTGCATGTGTAGGTTGCATGAAGATCGCCCTCAACCGGAACGGAAGTCGTCCGGAGAAGCACTTGCACCGGCGGTCGGCGCAGGAGCTGTGCGCCGCGGATGTCGTGTGTTGGGCGTTGGCGACGCCGGCGTGGATCGTCGCGTCTGCATGGGCAATGAGGTCGTCGAAATGTTTTTCCCCATGTAGCCGAGGCAGTCGCATCGAGCGTGCCGGCGATTGCCACAGGGCCGGTGGATGCGGCCGAGCCCACCATTCGTTTTGCGCTTTTGCAAGTGAGATGCCGTGCAATGTGGCGTTGAACTTCGAATGCGAATCGCCGCCGACGTTCTTCATCGTGCCCTGGGCCGTTGACTTCGCCGCCGAGAAGCGTGGCGCGGAAATCGTGCAAAGTTGCGTCGCCGTTTTCGAGCGAATAGTGGGCGGCGATATTCGAAACCTCGGCGCGGAATGTTGGCGTTCTCGGTGACGAGTTGGCGGCTGCTGAGTTCGCCATTGACGATCGAGGTTCTGCAGCAGCGAGCGACCGGCGGTCGACTGATATTGCGCGTTGCCGGAGACGGCGACGAGGCCGGCGGGGATGGATGGATTGTGCAGAATCCCGGCCAACTGCTGTCCATCAACCGTTGCGTCGTATTGAGCATGCACGACGGGCGCGCTGTAATTGTTGATTGTCGCATGTGAGGACGAGATTGGTGTTGCCGGATTGGATCCTGGCCGGCAAGAGGTGGAGGGTGGTGGGCGTGGCATCGAATTGCACGTTGAGTGCGTGCGGCGGCGCCTGGTTGCCGGAGTAGTTGAGCCGCCCATCAGAATAGGCGAGCGTTCCGGAATACTTTTGCAGAAGGCTGTTGAAAGTGGCGTTGAACTGGACATTGCGGAGATCGAGCGTGAGAGGAACTGGGCTGGTTGTTGTAGAAGACCGCGCCGTTGGCGAGCACGGCGTGGCGAATGCCGAGGTCGAACACAGTCGTATTGCTGCTTGCTGTTGCTGCTCTTGAATGTGGGAAGGTTGGAGACGCCGTTCTTATCGACGAAGATCTGCGCGACGGGGTTGTCGATGCGAATGCTGTCGAAGTACCATTCGCGTCCGAAGACGGAGACGATGCGCACGCCTGCCTCGGCATGCTGCACCTGAAGCAACGGCGGATTGGAGTGCGGTCCTGCGCCATCGATGGTGAGGCCGTAGAGGTCGACGCTGAGCGTTGAGAGATGCAGATCCAGATTCTGCAGGCGCACCGGAACGCCGAGGCTCTCTCCGGCTTGCTTCTGAATCAGGTTGATGAGATATGCGTGCCCGCGCGAGCTGTTGACGAGAACCGCGAGTACTATGGCGCCGAGCAGAATGGGAAAGACGATGACCACGGCGATCAACCGGGCGGCCGATGAGCAAGGGACGCCGCAAGGATCGATTGGGCTGTGGTTCGCGGGAATCGGGACCGCCGGAAGAACGTATGGAAGATTGCCACGGGATAACTCCTCAGAATGCCTGGCCGATGCTGATGAAGTATTGCGTTGAATTGACGCCCGGGACGGGGTTGAGGTTGTGCCCGAGATCAAAGCGAATGGGCCCGACGGGCGTGGAATAGCGCAGGCCGATGCCGACGTTATTCGAATAGAGCGATGTGAAATCGTGAAAGCCGATGCGCGGAAAGATATTGCCGCCGTCGTAGAAAGGAACGATGCTGAGGCCCTTCTTGATGGGAACCGGAATGCGCGCTTCAGCATTGATGACGAGTAATTCGTTGCCACCGTTGGGAACGTTGATCTGCGGGCAATCTGGCGGTGGTCTGCCCGGTGCTGCAGACATAGATGTTGCGCTGCGGTCCGGCACCGTCGAGCGGAAAGCCGCGCAGCGAGTCGCCGCCACCGGTAAAGAATGCTTCGCTCAAAGGGACGCGGCTGTTGGCGAAGGGCTGCGCGAGACCGATGCGAATGCTGTTGGCCCAGACGATGTGATGAAACTTCTCTTTGTAGAAAGCAGCCTGCGAGGTGAGCTTGGCAAAATCGACGCTGGAGCCGAGTTTGCTGGAGTTGATATCGACTTCGAGCGAACCGAGCACGCCTTTGTGTTCATCGAGAACGTTGTCGCGTGTGTCGCGTGTGAGGTTTGCTCCAAAGCCGGAGAGACGGACGTGCTGATCTGCGGTGGGAACCAGTTCGGGAATCTCAACGCGAGTAAGGTCAGTCTTGCTGAAGCTGTAACGACGAAAAAGAGATTCTTTTTTGCGCGGTCGATGAAGCGTTGGATCTGGTAGCGTGCCGATCTCCTGCTGTGACGAAAAGATCGGATTCTCTTCGTTGCGTTCAGCGGAGAACGAAACGGTGGACTTCCACGATGACCAGCGAAAATGTGGGTCGATGTAGTAGATGGCTGCGCGTTGATCGAGGCGTCCGGCGAATGCGGTGAGCGAAAGCGATTCGCCTTTGCCGCGCAGATTGTTGCGCGTGTACTGGACCGATCCACGCGGGCCGTAGAACGTGACCTGGCTGGTCTGTGAAGTTGGAAGGCAGGCCGACCGGCGGAAGATTGGGCAGCGCGACGGTTCCGCTGGGAATGCTGCCGCCGCGATTGATCAACTTCAAACCCGAAGCCGTAGGTGAACTCGTTGCGTTTTGCCTCGTGCACCTTCACGAGAACGTCTTCGCTGGTCTGCGTGGTGATCTGGCTTTTGGGATCGACCTCAGACCAGTCGAAGACGCCGGTATGGTTGTAGAGATTGCTGTCCGGCTGTCAGCAGGTCCGTTTCGGTGAGCGGCTGATCCGGCTTGATGATCGCGATGTCGTCGTTGATCAGGCGCTGCTGGGTGTGGACGCGGCCCAGCGTAAGAATGTCGCCGGTGAATACGCGCGGGCCTTCGTAGATGTGGTAGACGACGTTGATGTGGTGCGGATCGTCTTTGGAGACCTGGGTGGCAGTCTCGCGAAAGCTCGAAGTGAGATAGCCGGCCTTCAGGTAGTTGGCAATGATGGAGGCGCGGTCGGCTTGGACGTCTGGTTTGCGAATACGGCTGGCCCGCGGCGAACCTTCAGACCCTTTGGGTGCGAACTGCGATTCGGGGAAGGTGTTAGCGCCTTCGATCGAGAGCGTATTCACGATGTCGCGCGGACCTTCAGTGATGTGAAACTGCAACCTGGATGTCGCCACCGTGTTGAGCGACAGAAGAAGTGACCTGGACGCTGCTGAATCCTTGCGACTGATAAACAGCTTTGAGATTGTTGACGCTGGTGCGTACGAGTTGATCGCTGAATTGGCCGCGAGAGAAGAAGTGCTTCTTCTTAACGGCGATGTGCGGCATGAGGTCATCGGTCCTTCACTTGCGATTCGACCGGTGAGACGAACGTCGGTGACTTTGTGTTTCTTGCCCTTTGGTGACGTGATAGACCACGGTCCGCAGCTTCTCGTCTCCGGTCATGTCTGACGCGACTTTCACGTCAAAGTAACCCTTCGCCTGGTAGTGGGAGATGAGCGCCTGCTGGCCTTCCTGCACTGTTTCTTCGTCGACGCCGATGCCCTGGTACTCGGGCAGCAGGCTTCTCTTTGTCCATGGCCAGAGGCGCGCGCCCGCAATCTGAACCTGGGTCTTGGGGCCAGGCTGACGCTGAAATGAATGTCGGCGCGATTGGTGTCGGCGTGGTATTCGGCGCCTTCCAGCTTGACCTGCGCGGCAAGAAAGCCATCCTTCTGCAAGCGGGACTGAATGTATTTGGTCGCCGTGTTCAGCGTGGAGCGCTTGTAGGTTTTGCCCTTGCGAATTGCTGCTCCGCGAACCCGCGCAAGCAGCGTGGTAAGGCGATCGCTGCAGTTCTGCGGATTGAGCAGGCGGAAGGCCGGCGATGTCGACGACGCCAAACTTGGCTTTAGCGGCCGAGATCGGAGTGGAACAGAACATTCACAATTCCATGTTGCGCATCGATTTTGAGTTCGGTGGAAACCTGCACTTGGAAATACCCGTTCTGCTGGAAGAAACGCATGAGTAACTGGCGGTCGTGCTCCACTCCAGTCGCGTCGTATGGCGCCTGACTGACATAGTTCGCAACCTGCACGAGCCGGGAATAGGAAAAGCGTTCAGCGCCCGGAAACTGAAAAATGCCGTAATAGACAGCCGGCTCGATTACAAATAAGACGCGAAGTCCTTTCGCTTCTGGTTCCACCTGGACAGTCACGTTTTGAAAATTGCCGGCGTTCTTGAGGGCCGCTATTGTGCTTTCGACTTTCTGTTTGTCGAAGGGCTGGCCGGCTTGCTGTGCAAAGTCCGAAGTGAATTGGGAGGCTTTCAGATCGGGGCGCCCGGCGATGTCAATCGAGGTGACGGTCTGACCCTCGTAGGAGGCCAGAATCTGGTCGGCGGGATTGTTGGAGTCTTGCGGAATTTGCGGTTCAAGTCTCGTGCACGGGTAAGCAGGCAGGGAAATGCATAGCAAAAGCGAAAGCCATCGGACAGACTCGCACATGGCGCGGAGCGGTCCCCAGGACACTCCAGGCTGAAGATACCATCTTGCTTTAGATGCAGGGAGATAGGCTGTGTTTGCCCCGTACTGCGTTGGATGCTTTGATGTGGACACATTATTTTCAACGCGCGCAAGAAAGCTTGGATTCGGCTGATGCCGGAAGCTGTCCGGCGGGAATCCAGAGCCAGGAGAAATTACCCGCGTAAGACCACAGTCGGGCACTCCGCGGGAGCGTGAACGGAGGTCTCGTCGGAAAGGCGCTCCGGAATCGTAGAATTCCTCAACGAGCGGATTGCCGGGCGTTTCACGCACCGCGGCGAAATGCTATACAATCCGATTCTCTGAGGCGGAATTGCAGAGCCGGAGAAAAATAGCGGAGGCTGACCATGGAAGTGGAGTTCACCGCAAGGCAAGTTAGCGTTCCCAAGTCCGTGCGATCTCAAGCCGAAGAAGGGTTGGAACGGGTAGGCCGAATTCTCGGCAGGACCGCGCGCGCCAGCATCACCTTCCGCGCGCAACGACATCTGCAGATTGCAGAGTTGACCATCAAGGCGAGAGTGCAGACGATTGAAGCTGCGGGCAAGGCCGACACGCTGGAGGCGGCGCTGCGCATCGCCATCCAGCACGCCGAGAACCAGGCGCTGCGATATCGCGATCGCCAGTTTGAACGAAAGCGCCTGCCCAAACTGGACAAGGTGCTGACCGCTCCGCCGGTGGCTCATCCCAAACGCGGCGCGCAACCTGAAGGGCTGGCGGAAAACGGCAAGCTGACTCGCGCGAAAGTGAAGACATCCATTGCCGTGCATTCGTTCCCGGTCAGCACGACCGTGGTGGAACCGCACATCCTGTCAAGCGGAGAAGCGATTGCTGTGGAGCCGATGACCATCGAGGAAGCCGTGAAGGATGCCGAATTCCGCGATCGCGACTTGCTGATCTTCCGCAACCGGCGCGGCCTCCTGTATGTGCTGCATCGCCGGCGCGATGGACAGATGGAACTGGTCGAAGTTCCATGACCATCGAAATGTAACCTTGGTGTAACACCCCGAAAAACGGGGAACGAATGCGCGCCGAAAGGGTGTACGATGAGCGCATGGTTTCTCCTCCTCATCCGACCTCCGGTGTCACTCCGCCGTCGATCGACGAAACAAGGAAGAGCAGCGAAAAACGTCAAACGAAGGAATTGGTCATCCTCACCGGGATCTCCGGCGCGGGTAAAGCATCCGCGCTCAAAACATTTGAAGACCTCGGCTACCAGGCGGTAGACAACCTGCCGCTCGAACTGATGCCGGAGTTTGCGGGCCTGGTGGAGAAATCGAAAGATATTGAGCGCGCGGCGATCGTGGTGGATATCCGCGAGGGGCAGGCGTTCGATCGACTGCCCGAGATCATCAAGCAGGTGAAGCGAGTGCTGCCCACGCGCGTTGTGTTTCTTGATGCGCAGGATTCGGTGCTGGTGCGGCGCTACTCCGAGACGCGCAGACCGCATCCGCTGCGAGCGCTCAGAGACGGTTTCGCGTTCGATTGTGGAAGAGCGGCAGATGCTCGATTCCATTCGCAATGTTGCCGATACGCTGATCGATACCTCGAGCTTCAACGTTCACGAACTGCGCGCCGAGATTCAGAAACGATTCGGGCATGAGGATCAGAGCAAGAACCTGCTCGTCTCGTGCCTGAGCTTCGGATTCAAGAATGGCGTGCCGCTCGATGCGGACCTGGTGTTTGATGTGCGCTTCCTGCCCAATCCGCACTTCGTGCCCGAGTTTCACGACAAGACGGGCCTCGATCCGAAAGTGGCCGGCTATGTGAGAGGCTTCCCGCAGACCGAGGAGTTCCTTGCCAAGGTCACGGACCTGATGCTCTACCTGATGCCGCATTACGTGAAGGAAGGGAAGAGCTACCTGACTGTGGCGTTCGGCTGCACCGGCGGCCAGCACCGCAGTGTGATGATGGCCGAGGAGATGGCCAAGCGGCTGTCGAAGGCGGGCTACCAGGTGAAGGCTGTGCACCGCGACATACCGCGCTGATCTAGTGAGCCGATGCTGGTAGCTGATCGATCCAGCTTCTTAAAGCTGACTCAAACTTCTGGGCCTCATCGGGCGAGTTGGTGAGCCACACCAGCATCTTGCGCGCCGGCACCTTCTCGTATAGCTTCCGGCTTGTCCTGCTCCGATTCGGCACTGCGCTCGGGTCGTCCAATAAAACCACAGCGAAGGAATCAGCAGATTGCCGGCGGCGTTCGTCGTCTGCCAGCGGTCGCTCACCAGCAGGTGTGCCGGAACGAGCTGCGCACGCGCATCGTTGAAGATGGCTACAGTTGGAGATTCGAGCGGCCCTTCGAGCACAATACCAGCCAGATCTGCGCGGGCGGCTGCGACTTCGAGCGCAAGGTTTGCGCCGAGATCCTTGCCGACGAGAATGATCGCGCTTGGCGGGAATGTGGCGCGTTTCGGTCAGATACTCGATAGCGGAGTCAGCGTCTTCGCGCCATCGTGCCTCGCTGGGATGCGCGAAATGGCTCTGGCCATAGCCGCGATAGTCGAAGGCAAAGACGTTCAACCCTGCGTTGTGGAGCCGGGCAAGGGCATCGACAGTGTCGCCGAGATTGCCGTCAGCGCCGTGCAGATAAATAGCGGTGAAGCGCGCCGGAGCCGATGCTGGAATCCACCAGCCGCGCAGTTGCGGTTCGCCCGACGCATTCGTGGCAAAGCCGACGGAGTCGAACGGGAGATTTACGCTGGCCGGCGTGCGCGTCACGGCGGATGTTGGGTGATAGAGCAACTGCCAGCTGCCCTGCCAGAAAAGGATGCACAACGTACCCCATGCGCAGAGCAGCGCGCTGGCGATGGCGAGGCCTCCTGCGCCGAGCAGCCACTTTCCCGAGACGGTCGGAGGAGCCGACGCGCCATTGGAGCCACGCGATGGAAGCGGATCGAGTTGAAGCCGACGTACGAACCTTTCCGGATGACTTTGCTTTGCTCATCTTTCCTTGCCAACAAGTAGCGCCACACATTTATGCTAATTGGGCTGCCGCAGTCACGGCGAGGCGATCAAACTGCAATCGGGAGAGTCATCATGTCAGACTTTGTGCGGATTTGTTCTCAGGGGGAATTGCCGGCAGCAGGCAACGGTGAAGGAGTTCCTGGTTGAAGGCCGTGCGATTTGCGTGGCCAACGTGGACAGCGCAATCTGCGTGCTCGACGGGACATGTCCGCATGAAGGCGGGCCGTTGGGCGAAGGATCCATTGAAGGCGGAAAGATCGTGTGCCCGTGGCACGCATACGCTTTCGATCCTCGCACCGGAGCCAACGACGAAGATCCTGAAGTGAATGCCACCGTGCTGGAGGCGAAGGTCGAGGCCGGCGAGCTGCGCGCAAAGTTGTAATGCCCGGAAATAGACGCGAAGAAAATGCGAGAAAGAGCCTCGGCATCGATCTCCGATGATGCCGAGGCTGGCGGCGTTAAGACTTTTTAGCCGGGACCTTCTTGCCTTCCTTGCGCGCCTCCGAAAGGCCGATGGCGATGGCTTGTTTGGGATTGGTGACCTTCTTGCCGCTGCGGCCAGATTTCAGCTTGCCCTGCTTCATCTCCCGCATCTCTCTTTCAACATTCTTGCCGGCTGATGGCGAATATTTGCCGCTGGATGATTTCTTTGCGCTGGATTTCTTCGCGGCAGTACTACGCGTACTCTTCTTTGCGCGGGGGCTACGCGAAGTGCTGCTGGATTTCTTTTTGGTTGCCTTCTTCGTTGCCATAACTATCCTCCTCGGAGGTCAGATGACGGGCGGTTTCGGGCAAGTTGTATGGAATGGATGTGTCGTTCGCAGCGCGATCCGCTGAGATCTTCCATATCGCGCTACACAACTCGGCGCACTGCCGGGATGCGCACCAGCGGATCAGCGACCAGCCACTCGCAACGCATGTGAGCGTGCCGGTGACGGCGAACTTGACAAGTGCGGGCGCGATCCACGGATGAAGCAGGAGGCTGATGCCCACCAGCACCGGCGGATGGATGATATAGACCGCGTATGCACGGCGATTGAGCCACGACCAGAACTGCGAAGGCTTGTTCATATAGGCGCGCGCGAACAATAGCCATGCGGCGATGAGGCCCCATGCAACGAAAGGCTCCCAGAATGCATAAAGGATTGCGGGCCAGGTGAATCCAGCCGCCGAAATTGACTTTGCCGGAGGCCGAGAGACGGCTTGCGACTGCGAGGCCATAGGGCCAGACAGACGAAAGAGCATGATGATCCATGGCCGTGCGTTCTTCCATTTGAGCTGCCGGAGCCAGTCCATGATTTGCCACGCTGCAATGCCGACGCGAAGAGAAAGACGTAGCTGGCCAAGTAGCCGAGTTGGAGACCGATGACGTTCTCCCGACGGGAACGAATTGGCGGATGGCGAGCGCGGAAGCGCCGACGACGAGAGCGCCGAGAAGCCACCTGCGAAACGCGGGAAAGGCTCTGGAGTCTGCTTCGCATGTGCGCTGCCGCGATGCGGCCGGATGCGCTGCAGCCACGCGCATAGCCAGAGGCAGAAATCAACAATGCCTGCAGCGAACCATAGCGGACCATTGAATGAACTGTCTTGTGGTGCCAAAGCCACGCAAAGGTGGGCCAGAAGCCACTGCCTTCGGCGGCAGTCGACCATTGCAGCGGTCAACGGACCGAGAATCGAAGCCGAACGCCAGCAGCGGCAGGCCGAGGCGAATAAAACGGTCACGGATGAAGCGCGCATAGCCTTTGCGATCGAGCGAGGCCGGCGTGAAGTAACCCGGCAAGTAGGAAAAAGAAGCCCATGAAGTAGGCCTGGTTTGTGGCGCAGAAAAGTGTGAGCAGCATGCTCGAGAGCGAATCGGAAGGATCAAGTTCGTTGCAGAACCAACCGCCGACGGCGCCGTAAGTGATCGCAGTGTGGTGGAGGATGACCAGGACAGTCATTACGCTGCGCAGGCGATCAATGTAGAGGTCGCGCTGTGGAGCGACGCGAGTTACGCCACTTGCCGGCTCAGCCGTTTGGACGGGTGGGGCATCCGTGCTTCCGGGCATGGAGCCATGATACGAAGTGCGGATGATTTCAGTGCAGTTAAATTTGTGTCGCGCTTTCCCACCCATGCCGTGATGACGCTGCGCCATGGATGGGGCACCCACATCTGAGTCTGGTACAGCGAAGCCCCAGGTCTCAGAATCGAGACCTGGGGCACCCACGGTAGCAGAGGAAAGCAGGTCCTTCGCTCCGCTTACCCCGCCGACGACTTGCGTAGTCTGCGGGGCCCCATGCGTGCTTTGCCCAGGATGACACTCTCACATGCGTGGACGCGGACTGATTAGTACTTGACGATGGCGGTGAAGGAGTCGGGCTTGAGGCTGGCGCCGCCGACTAATGCGCCGTCGATCTCTTCCTGGCCGCAGAGGGCGGTGGCGTTATCGGGCTTGACGCTGCCGCCGTAGAGGATGCGCATCTTCGCGGCGACGTCGGCGCCGAGCAGCTTGGCCACTTCGGCGCGAATGATCTTGTGCGCGTCGACGGCCATCTCGGGCGTGGCGGTTTTGCCGGTGCCGATGGCCCAGACGGGCTCATAGGCGATGACGATGGGCGCGGCAGCTTCAGGCGTGATGCCGGCGAAGGCGCCGGTGACCTGCGTCTTGAGCACCGATTCGGTCTTGCCGGCTTCGCGCTCGGCCAGAACTTCGCCGATGCAGACGATGGGAACGATGCCGTGCTTGAGCGCGGTGTGCAGCTTCTTGTTGACGATCTCGTCAGTCTCGGCGAAGTACTGGCGGCGCTCGGAGTGGCCGATGAGCGTGTGGGTTCCGCCGACGGCGATCAGCTGGCCGACGGAGGTTTCGCCGGTGTAGGCGCCTTCTTCGGCGAAGTGCATGTTCTGGCAGCCGACGGCGACATTTGACCCCTTGGCTGCGGCAACCACGGTGGGCAGCAGGACGGGCGACGGAAACAGGGCGATCTCGTCGCGCGTGTGGCCGGCGACGAGCGGCAAAAATGCATCGACAAACGCCTTGGCTTCGGCCGGAGTCTTGTACATCTTCCAATTGGCGGCAATCAGTTTCTTGCGTGACATTTTGTGTGGAGTCCTCAGGTTGATTTTATCGGACGGAAACTGAGGGCACGGGTGACATGGCGCACACGCGAAGACAGATGTGCGGACAGTGAATGTTCCGCTTGAACGTTATGCAACCGTTTGGTTGCGAGCGTACCCCCCACCGCATACTCTGTGCGGAAGCTCCGTGTTTTCTGGAGGTTGCGGCAAGGTGTGTCGCCAAAGTCCTCTTGTAGATTTAACTTAGCCGCAGAGTCTTCTCCGCAAAGGACTTAGAGGCGGTTATCGATTGAGTGGAATGATCGAGGGCTCCGGCTCAATCTCCATTGTGCGCCATGGACAGGTAATTAACTGCAAAATGGCAGAGAGCTTTTCAGCAGCGGAATGAGAAGGATGCGGATTTCGTTGGAACCGGATGCTTGACAGATGCGTGAGGTGCTGCGCAAGGATGGGGCACCCGGGCTAACGTTGCGGCTCGGACTGAGCGGATGGCGGACAGGTCCGATGGCATTTCGCCGTTCAGAAAGGCTTCGCGGTGGTCGGGATCGCCGAGGTCCATTTTGAAGTGGTACCAGGTGCCGTCCTGAAGGATGCCCATGTTCCAGGGTCCGGAGACGGAGTCGGAAAACTGCCAGACGATGTGGAAGCCTTCCTCGTTGGTGAACCCTTCGTTGTCGGCCTGGAGGATCGCGTCGCCGCGCTCCCAGAGATGCGAGCGCAGGGCGTGCAGGGCGTTGCCGCCGTCCTCGGTCTCGGATCCCTGCAGGTGCTGGAATGCGTAGATGGTTTTGACTTCGGCGAGGAATTCATGGAGCCATGCGACGCCGGTTTCCGGTTTGCAGTCCTGTGTTTCTTCGATGAAGTCCGCGACCTCATCCTGGCCGACGGAACCATTGGCGACGGGATTCCGTTCGAGCACGCGACCTCGACCTCGTCGTTGCTCGAGAGCAGGAGGGTTTCCCACTCTTCTTCGGTGCCTTCTTCGACGGTGAGCTTGTAGTCAGGATGGCTGGTGCGAACGAATTCCGCGAGTTCGTCGAAGGGAGGGAACTCTGCATCTTTGGATAGGACTCGCGTGTAGTAGGGCACAATTCTCTCCCGGGGGGAACATGGGGATGTTCCGGTCTTTGAGTTTAATACTCTGATGCCTGTTCAGCAGATTCCGCGGGTGCCTAGCACGGTTCGTTCCGGCCCTCCGGGACGGATGGAGTTTTGCTGGTGGACGGATTCCCAGGACTCCGCTGCGCTCCGGCCTGGGCTACTTTCGATCCTCCCTCCGGGAGGATTTGAGCCGGCTCAGACCTAGCTCAGACCTGGCTCAGAGAATGGGCAGGCATTCAGTGTCCGAGCCGACATCCGGAGCCGCACTGTTACGCGTGGAAGTGTGTTTGCGGATGCAGATTGCGCACAGTCCGCGTGTCTTTGTGCGGAGCGGCGAGCCCGCTGGCCACGAAGACGGCGCCCACAATCGCGATCGTCAGCAACAGGGCCGGCAGCAGAAGCAGCAAGGATTCTGCGTGTGTGTCAAAGATGTATGGGAGCGTTCCGCGAACCTTGTTTGCCGTGAGCCATACCAGCGTGACGATGATGCCCGAACCGCCGATGGTGAGCAGCGCTGCGCCGATAGCAATCAGAAGATGACGCGTCATCGGGTTACCCCCGAAGAGAGATGCCGCTTGCGGCAGATCTCGCATCGACACCTCTGTTCCGGTGAAGATTATGTGCCGGTTTGGGAGGAAGGGAAGTGATGGGGGATACGGGACTGATATTGACCAGCTGGATGACAGCGGGCCGGTGTTCGTGCTTTCCCACCCTAAACGCAGAATGCGCGTTTAGGATGGGGCACCCAGTTTTGTGCTGGACGGCTACTTGTTGGTGAGCGCTTCCACGCCGGGCAGTTTTTTGCCTTCGAGGAATTCGAGGCTGGCGCCGCCGCCGGTGGAGATGTGCGTGATCTGGTCGGCTACGCCGGCCTGGTTGATGGCCGACACCGAGTCGCCGCCGCCGATGATGGAGATGGCGGCCTTGTTGGCTGCGACTGCCTTGGCGATGGCGTTGGTGCCCACGGCGAAGCGCGGAAACTCGAAGACGCCGGCGGGGCCGTTCCACACGATGGTGCGGGCGGTGGAGACGACTTCTTCAATGGCCGCGATGGATTTGGGGCCGATGTCGAGGCCCTGCCAGTCGGCGGGGAAGTCCTTCGAGGTGTCCCACGGCTGGGTCTTCGCGTCGGGCGCGAAGCTGTCGGCGAGGATGTTGTCGACCGGGCAGCAGGAGTTGCACTCCCTTGGCCTTCGCCTTTGTCCAGCGCCGCCTTGGCCATGTCGATCTTGTCTTCTTCGACGAGCGACTTGCCGGTGGTGACGCCGAGGGCGCGCTGGAAGGTGTAAGCCATGCCGCCGACGATGACCAGCGTGTCGACCTTGTCGAGCAGGTTGTCGATGACGTCGATTTTGCCGGAGATCTTGGAGCCGCCGATGATGGCGACGAAGGGCTTCTCGGGCGATTCGAGCGCCTTGCCGAGATAGGTGATTTCCTTTTCCATCAGCAGGCCGGCGACGGCGGGCTTGAGGAAGTGCGTGATGCCTTCTGTGGAGGCATGGGCGCGGTGCGCGGAGCCGAAGGCGTCGTTGACGTAGATCTCGGCCAGCGAGGCGAGAGCCTTGGAGAAGGCCGGATCGTTGGCTTCTTCTTCGGCGTGGTAGCGCAGATTTTCAAGCAGCAGCACCTGGCCGCGACTCAAGCTGGCGCGCCATCTCGCTGGCGATTTCGCCGACGCAGTCGGGCGAGAAGGCCACGTTGACGGATTCGCCGAGCTCCTTGTCGAGCAGTTCGCGCAGGCGGTCGACGACGGGGCGCAGCGAATACTTCGGATTCGGCTTGCCCTTGGGACGGCCGAGGTGCGAGGCGAGAATCACCTTGGCGTGGTGGCGCAGGGCGTACTCGATGGTGGGCAGCGTGGCCACGATGCGGGTGTCGTCGGTGATCTCCTTGCCGTCTTCAGTGAGCGGCACGTTGAAGTCGACGCGGATGAAGACGCGCTTGTTCGCCAGTTCGATGTCGCGAATGGAGAGCTTGGCCATGATGTGGTCCTTCCTTGAGAACAGTGGTACAGTGATCAGTTGTCAGTGATCAGGAATCGGTGATCAGTGTGCTGTAGGAAGATTTCGGAATCACGGCGTCCATCTCGATTTCGATGCGCCATGCTGGGTTGAGCAGCGCGGCGACGACGACCATGGTGGCGGCGGGGCGGATCTGTGCCGAAGAACTCGCCATGGACGCGGCCCACGGCTTCCCAGTCTTCGACGTGGGTGAGATACATGCGGGTGCGGACGACGTCGTTGAAGGATGCGCCGGCTTCGGCGAGGGCTTTTTCGGCGATGGCGAAGATGCGGCGGGTTTGGCCGGCTGCGTCTTCGTTGTCGGCGCCGACGGGACCGGTGCCGGCAAGGTGAACGGTGTTCCCAACGCGCACGGCGCGGGAGAAGCCGATGATGGGCTCGAAGGGAGATCCGCCGCTGATGTTTTGGCGCATAACAGTGATCAGTGATCAGTGGTCAGTGATCAGTGACCAGTGACCAGCGGTCGTGGTAAACCGATGCGACTGATCCACTGATCACTGATCACTGACCACTGCTTTTACAGGCCCTTCTTGGCCAGGAAGCCGATGAGGTCGACGACGCGGTTGGAGTAGCCCCACTCGTTGTCGTACCAGCTGAGGACCTTGACGCTGTTGCCGACGACCTTGGTGAGCGGCGCGTCGACGATCGAGGAGAGCGGGTTGCCCTTGAAGTCGGAGCTGACCAGCTGGTTCTCGTCGTAGCCGAGAATGCCCTTCAGCTCGCCTTCGCTGGCGGCCTTGAGGGCGGCGTTCACGGCCTTGACGTCGGTCGGTCTTCTCGCTGATGAAGGTGAGGTCGACGATGGAGACGTTGGGCGTTGGAACGCGCATGGAGAAGCCGTCGAGCTTGCCGGCGGTCTCAGGAATGACCAGCTTGAGGGCCTTGGCGGCGCCGGTGGAGCTGGGAATCATGTTGATGGCGGCGGCGCGGGCGCGGCGCAGGTCCTTGTGCGGGAAGTCGAGGATGACCTGGTCGTTGGTGTAGCTGTGGATGGTGGTCATGATGCCGCTGACGATGCCGCAGTGAGCTCGAGCAGAACCTTGACGACCGGGCGCGAGGCAGTTGGTGGTGCAGCTGGCGTTGGAGATGATGTTGTGCTTGGCCGCATCGTACTTGTCTTCGTTGACGCCGAGCACGAGGGTGATGTCTTCGTTGGTGGCGGGAGCGGAGATGATGACCTTCTTCACGGTCGAGCCCAGGTGCGCCTTGGCCTTGGTGGCGTCGGTAAAGTGGCCGGTGGATTCGATGACGATCTGCGCGCCGACTGTCGGCCCAGGGCAGCTTGGCGGGGTCGCGCTCGGCCCAGACCTTGATCTTCTTGCCGTCGACGGAGATGAAGTCGTCGCCGGCGGTGATTTCGTTCTTCAGATTGCCGAGGATCGAGTCGTACTTGAGCAGGTGGGCCAGAGTTGCCGGGCTGGTCAAGTCGTTAACGGCAACAAAATCGATCTCGGGATTGCCGAGGGCGGCGCGCAAAACGTTGCGGCCAATTCGGCCGAAGCCGTTGATGCCAACCTTAACTGCCATGTGTATTCTCCTTCGTTATGGGTGGATCTTCTTAAGTTGATTGAGTGGTGGCATTCGGCGGCGCAAATGTTGCGCACCAGGCAATTCCACCAAACTCATCAGGCTAACACTGTTGTCAACAAGAACCAAATGAACGCTCCGAGAATTGCGACCCCGTACCAAACCACCCCGCAAACTGCAGATGGTTCCCGCATTTGCGAGGGCTCTGGAACCAAAATGCGCTCTACGCTAGTTTGTATGTTCAGATACGGGACTGTATGTGACGGGTTTCACATCATTTGCAGTGGCTCCGGTGAGTGTGGTATCCCGGTAGTGAAGGTGCAGAAAGCGGAATGAGAAGACGTTCCCGACGCAGCGCAAATAATTCAGAATCCACAGGCAAAATCGGCCAGGAACTCCCACAGAATCAACCTCGCCCGCTGGTGCCGCTCTATCCGGACGAAGCTATGCCCGGGGAGACCCGGGCGCGCGGTCGTCGGCTGCGGCTCCCGAGGCCGCGCGTCGCGGCCTCCGGCGTCGGCCCTGAGGCTCGCGCATCGCGACCTCCGGCTGCGCCGACTGAAGCCGTGCAGAGGGCGGCTCCGGCTGAGCCCCGCGCACGAGCCAGCAAACACAGGCAAGGCGGCCCGCTCGCCCGGAGTGGAATGAGCCTGCCGGTTCAGGTCGCCTGGAGATGGAAACGCAGCCGGATATGCCCTCGGTGCCTCCGCCCGAGGCGCAGGCGGCAGAGCGCTCGCCGCAGGCTCCCAAGGGCTACGTGGTGCTGGCCATCGGGCTGCCGGGCTCGGGCAAGACGACGTGGTTTCGCCGTCGCGGTGTGACTCCGCTGTCGAGCGACCTGCTGCGCAACATCCTCTTCGACGATGTGGAGGAGCAGACGCTACCAGGGGCTGGTGTTTTCGACGCTGCGCTCGCTGCTGCGCGCGCGGCTGATCGCCAACATGCCGTGGAACTATGTGGACGCGACCAACCTTCGATCCACGAGCGGCGGCAGTGGATCAAGATGGCGAAGAGCTTCGGCTACGAGACGCAGGCGGTGTTCTTCGATGTGCCGCTGGAGGTTTGCCTCGACCGCAATCGCCAGCGCGACCGCTCGGTGAGCGAAGACGTGATGCGCAAGATGGCCGAGAAGCTGAAGGCGCCGGTGTTCGAAGAAGGATTCGCGAAGATCACGGTGGTGCGGGTGAAGAGCGCGGAGTTGAAACGCCTGGTTGGGTGGCGAGATGCCTGACCCGTTGCGATACGTGTCCGGCGAAGAGATCTGCAAGGGAGATCGCGTGCGGTTCCACGGGCATGCGGCGCAGATCGAGTTTGCCGCTGCCGAAATGAGCGATCCTGAACATAGCTGCTTTGTACGGCTCTATGGCGGCGGGGTGATGGTGAACGACCCCGCAGTCTCCGGTCATACGTTCATACCCGTCGATCAACTGAAGAACTACGAAGACCTGGAATTTGTTGCCCGCCGTCGAGAAACTTTGGCAGAAGATGAGGCTCCGGGGAAACCGCCTCTTGGCGGCTGAAACCGCTGCGATCCAAGGCTATTTTTTGCACGACTGAAGTCGTGCCCCTTCAAAGCATGACTTTTGCCACAGTCCGTTGATTGGAGACTTCCCCATGAGCACTCATACTCCCTCCTGTTCCTTACGTTGAGCCCTGGCTGCGCGGGACGCATGCCGATGTGTCCGGCAGTGGGCCGCGCCGTTCTCCATGCGTTTGACCTGGCTCTTGACGACATCACGAAGTGGACTGCGGGGCTGAGCGATCTTGAGGTTCATGCGCAGCCGCTGGGATTGTCTGCGGTGTCGTTTCACCTGCAGGCATATTGCTCGGTCTACCGATCGGCTGCTCACCTACGCCGAGGGCGGGCAGATTTCGGCCGATCAGCTTGCGCTGCTGAAAGCGGAGCATACGGGGTGCGAGACGCTGGCGGACCTGCTGGCCGAAGTGGAAACTGCCTTCAGCAATGCTGCCGACCGGGTGCGCGTGCTGGCGACCGCAGACTTCAACACCTTTCGCGGAGTGGGGCGCAAGCAGTTGCCGACGTCGATTGGCGGAGCGCTGGTGCATGTGGCCGATCACACGCAGCGCCATGTGGGCCAGGTGGTGACGACGGCAAAGGTGCTGAAGGCAATGCGAGGCTGACGCCCGAAGTAAAGCACGAACCGTGATTGCGGTTGCGCTGCAACGGGAATAGAATTCTGCCAACTTCAAAATTGATCTGAGGATGCTTATGCAAGATCCGCAACCTCGCTTTGTGCCGTTGGCTGCCAAGACGGTCGTGTGCCACTCCATCACATACATGTTGATGGGCGCGCTGGCTTACCACTTTCTGCATTACGCGGATTTCATCAACAATCCAAACTCCGGCATGCGGCCGACGACAAGTCTTTGGCTGATTCTGGGAGTGCCGCTGCAGGTATTTCGCGGGGTGCTGTTCGCTTCGGTCTTTTATCTCTTCCGCGAGCGGTTGTTCGGGCGGAAAAACGGCTGGCTGATGATGGCCTGGATGCTGATCGGCATCGGCATTCTGGGGACGTTTGCCGCACCCGCGGGATCGATCGAAGGATTCATCTACACCACGACGCCGTTCTGGATCCAGGTGCGCGGCTACCTGGAGATCGTGACGCAGGCGTTGCTGCTTTCCGCGCTGCTGTGCTACTGGGTCAACCATTCCGGCAAGAAGGCGATGAACTGGACGCTGAGCGCGGTGTATGCGGTGTGCGTCGGGCTTCCGCTGATGTCGCTGGTGGTGCCGAAGCGGTAGGTTGTTGTGATTTTCTTCCAGAGGTTCGGGCGAATCGGGTTCGTGCTTTCCCACCCATGACGCGATGATGCTGCGCCATGGATGGGCACCTGTGATGTTGCTGGATTATTGCGGCGTCTCTTTTCATCTCTACGCGATCACATGAAGTCGCGACGTTTTTCTCGATCCGTCACGCTTGTATTCCATTCAGCCAGCGCTGGCCGCGGGCGGCGCCTGGCCCCAACTTGCGCTTCGCACCGAGACCTCAGCGGGCGCCATCGCCATCGCCACGGTCAACACCGTGATGTCATCGTCCTGGCCGAATTGCTGCGCAGCGTCGGCAATCTTTTCGGCGTCGCCGGTCTTGGCCAGTAACTCCGCGATGCGCGCAAACCCGAAGAGTTCGCCGCCGCATTGCGCGCCTCGAGCAGCCCATCGGTGTAGAGCGTCAGCCGATCGATCTCCGTGAGCTGGAACCGCACGTGCGTCGTACTCCGCCTCCGGCACAATGCCCAGCGGCAATGCCGGCGGCAATTGAATTTCTGTTCCATTCAGAAACGGAGGCAGGTGGCCTGCATTGGCCAGAAGACATGCACCGCCCTTTTCCATCTTCACCACCAGGCAGGTGGCAAAACCATGGTGCAGGCGCCCATATAGCCGTCGATTCAACGCCGTGAGAATGGCTGCAGGTTCCTCGGTCATCTCCACCGTGCTGCGGATCGCGCCGACAATCAGCGCCACCGTCATCGCCGCATGCAGGCCCTTGCCGCTTACGTCGCCCGACCACCAGAAGCGCCGCATCATTCTGCAACGGAATTACCTGAAAGAAATCGCCGCCCACTTCCTGCGCGGGGCGATAGGCGCCGGTTACCACGTAGCCCGGCAGCGTCGGCATCGACTCCGGAATGAGCACCTGCTGCAGTTCCTGCGCGCTGCGGTACTCCTGCTCCAACGCATTTTGCCGCTGGCTCTGCTCGAAGCTATACCGCCAGGCGGCGTAAAGGATGGAAATCAGCAGGAACGTGTTTACGATCGACCTGGGCATTGATGGGATACCCGCCAATGGTGAAGAGCGTGGCCTGCAGCTTTTGAGCAAGCGACCAGTGGGTCCATCGCTCGCCCAAGCCGGTCGTATCCTGCATCGCGGTCAGCAGATCGCTAAGCAGAGCCGCTATCGCCAGGGTCCATCGCGCAGCATCAAGCCGCTTGCCGAGTGCCGCGAAGACAATTACCAGTCCCCAAAGCTCCAAGTAGATTGCGGGAAGCGTTGTGGCCACATCGATTGTCAGGAATAGATGAGCGGGCCAAGTGGTCCAGTTCAGCAGCATACAGATGGGATCGATCAATTGCAGTGCAAGAGCGGTGAGTCCGATGATCCATGTCCATCGCACCAGCCATTTGCGCTCCTCGAGCCCCAGAAGAGCGATGAGCAGAAACCAGAGCGCGATATCCTTGATTGCGACCAGCGGCCCCATCATCGCATAGATCACGCGAAATGTTCGCGGCACAGGAGATTCGAAGAGGAGATAGCGCGCGAGCGGCATCACCATCGCGAGCGACAGCCACATCAGCATGTGCTCCTTACGATTGCGCAAGTAGAGCAGTAACGCCATCAAGCCGACGACGGCGCAGAAGCGCGCCACGGACAAGGTGAACTGGCTCTGTTCAATGCGCCGAAATACCGCGTCGCGCTGGAGGCTCGCCATTGCCTCGGCGCTTCCTACCAGAGGTACTGCGATCAAGCCACCCTCTTGCGGAGCATTGAGGAAGACGATGGGAGCCTTCCACACACGGATCGCCAACTGACCGGATTGTGGAGGGCCGAGCACGACAACCTGCCCGATGCTGCCACCCAATCCATACCAAACCGGACGCGGCGGCAGTTTTCCGAGACTCCCGGCCTTGACGCCGTTCCAGTAGACCTCGCATGCGCTGTCCACGTTGGGCAGATAAAGCGCGAGGGTATAGTTGGTGTTTTCGCCCGGAGGCAATTCCAGCCGTCTGCGATACCACGCGAATCCCGTGTAGCCGTGATGGCCCTGCTCCTCCCACGTGCGGCCAGCCTTGATCGACTGCCACGCGGAATCGTCAAATGCGGGAGAAGCCCACGCGAGATCGTCGCCTTCATGAAACTGCCATGTGCCGTCCACCGGCAGGGAAGTGCGGCCCAGTCCATGGAGAATGAGTGGCGGCGGATCGATAGCATAGGCCGCGCCCGCCAGCGCAAGGCACACGCAGATCAGCCGAATTGCCCATCTCAATCGTGCGGGGAACCACGATCGCGCAAGCATCAGGGCTGACATCCTCCGAGAAGTTGAACCGATACTACAATCGAGCGCCGGTGACCGCACCAACGCTTCCAAGCTTACGCAAAAGACTGCGTCGCACGCCACCGGATTTCTGACCGCCGCCCTTGACCGACGGGCTGTACACTGCTGACCTGTGACCTTCGACGTGAAAAAGACGGGCGACGGCGCGGCGCTGCGTGCCTTTGCGCCGACGCTGATTCTGCTGGTCGTTTCGCTGCTTATCAATTATGTGGATCGCGGCAATCTCGCGCTGGCTGCGCCCCTGCTGAAGATTGAATGGGGCACGAACGCATCGCAACTCGGCGTTTTGCTCTCGGCGTTCTTCTGGACCTACACGGCGCTGCAGTTTGTCATGGGCCTCTTCGTCGATCGCTGGGGCGCGAACCGCATGATGGCGCTTGGCTTTCTGGTGTGGTCGCTGGCGACGGTGCTGACCGGCGCGGCCATGGGATTCGCGACGCTGCTGGCGATGCGCCTGCTGCTGGGCGTCGGCGAATCGGTGATGTTTCCCGCCAGCTCCAAGATCCTTGCGCAGCATCTGCCCGAGCACGCCCGCGGATTCGCCAACGGGCTGATGAATGCCTCGATGCGCTGGGGCTCGGCTATCGGGACATTCGGCGGAGGCCTGCTGATGGCGCGCTACGGCTGGCGATCGGCATTTATTGCCATCGGCGTCGTCAGTCTCCTGTGGCTGCCCGCGTGGTCGCGCTGGAAAGCGCCGGAAGCGCGCACCGCTGCGCATGTGGATGCGGGTACGCCGAGGGTTCGCGGCGATTCTGCGCAAGCGCGCTTTCTGGGGCGCTGCTTCGGGGCACTTCTGCGCGAATTACCTCGTCTACTTTCTGATGAGCTGGCTGCCGTACTACCTGGTGCACGAGCGGAATCTTTCCATGGCGGCGATGTCGGTTGCAGCGGGCGCGCTGTGGGTGGTCGATTCGCTCTCTTCGGTCGCCACCGGCACCATCACGGACATGTGCTATTCGGCGCGGCGCCAGCCCGACCACTGCGCGCAAATGGGCCATGGCCGTGGGATTCACGCTCGCCGCTGTCTCGCTGGTGGGTTGCGCCTTCGCGGGAGAGCACACTTATCTCGCCTGCCTCATTGCCTGCGCAATCGGCAGCGGCACGGCCAACGCGGGCACCTTCGCCTTCGCGCAGACGCTCGCCGGTCCCCACGCAGCAGGGAAGTGGGTCGGCCTGCAAAACGGCATCGCCAACATGGCCGGGGTTACGGGACCGGCGCTCACCGGATTTCTCGTCGACTGGACCGGCCACTTTGCTTCGGCCTTTGCGGTTGCGGCCGTCATCACGCTGGGCGGCGCATTTGCGTGGTGCCTGGGTGTCCAAAAACTCGAAGCGGTCGAATTCGGGCTTGCAGAATAACGCCAGAACCTCAAGCAAAACCGAAAAGCCCTGCAGGCGGCGACTCTCAACCACGAGTCGCTCATCCAGCAGGGCCAAAGCTAGACAGCCAGGAGCTAGACAGCTATCTCGTCTTCGCCACTTCCTCCACCGTCACCGGATCGAGGAAGGGCATGCTGGCGCGCAGTTTCTTGCCGACGATCTCGACGGGGTGCTTGGCTTCGGCTTCGCGGAAGGCCAGAAACTCCTTGCGGCCGGAGTTCTGATCGGCGAGGAAGCGCTTGGCAAATTCGCCGTTCTGAATTTCGGTGAGAATCGCCTTCATCGCCTTGCGGCTCTCGTCGTTGATGACGCGCGGGCCGCTGACGTAGTCGCCCCACTCGGCCGTGTCGGAGATGGAGTAGCGCATGTAGGCCAGGCCGCCGCGATAGATCAGATCGACGATCAGCTTGAGCTCGTGCAGCACTTCGAAGTAGGCGCTCTCGGGCTGATAGCCGGCCTCGACCAGCGTTTCGTATCCAGCCTTGATGAGCGCGCTGACGCCGCCGCACAGCACGGCCTGCTCGCCGAAGAGATCGGTCTCGGTCTCTTCCTTGAACGTCGTTTCAAGCACCCCGGCGCGCGTGCAGCCGATGCCCTTGAGGTAGCTGAGATTGAGCGCGTGCGCCTTGCCGGTCGCGTCCTGGTGCATGCGATCAGTCCCGGAACGCCGCCGCCCTCGGTGAAGACTTCGCGCACGCGATGGCCGGGAGCCTTCGGCGCGGCCATGCCCACGTCGATGCCGGCGGCGGGAGTGATGGTCTTGAAATGAATGTTGAATCCGTGGGCGAAGAGCAGCAGCTTGCCGGGCTGTCAGATTCGGTCCAATCTCCTCGGCATACAACTTTGCCGCAGTCTGATCGGGAACCAGAACCATGACCACGTCGGCCCACTTGGTGACTTCGGCAACGGTGTCCGACTTCAAGGCCGGCCTTCTGCGCCTTGGCAATGGACTTGGAGTTTGCGGCGAGGCCCACCTTCACCTGTACGCCAGAGTCCTTGAGGTTGAGAGAGTGCGCATGCCCCTGCGAGCCGTAGCCGATGATGGCCACTTTCTTGGCTTGAATGAGGGAAAGGTCGGCGTCGTGATCGTAGTAAGTCTTAGCCATGATGTTCTCGATTTTTCCTTTGCTTGTCGAGAGTCAGGGATTCGTGAGATCATGATGGAACAAAGTCTGGAGCTGATTCGCTTTACTGTCAGGCCTTGACAAACGTCGTCGGCTGCGGCGCGTCGCGCTCGCGAAGCTGGCACTCGCGCAGCTCGATCTGCGAGAGCCTCAAGATGAGGCACGCCGTAAATTGAAAAGTTCTCAAGCTCCGCGTCGGATGAGATACAGATGCAGAGAACGCCTGCCCGAGCAGGCGGCTGCCGAGCGGCTTGCGCAGCTCGAAGTGATCGATGCGAAACAGCTCAAGCGACTCCTGCACCTTCGAAAGCAGTCCGCGTTCGAGCTTGATGCGCTGTGTCGTGATGCGTGTAGTGAACGTCGCCGGCTCTTGCATGTAATACGCGAAGACAGATCACCGCGCACGCGACCAGCGAAGAACAGGAACAGGTAGAGCGATGTACTCGTCTGATTGTTCGATGAATGCCAGTACATGGCGTATCCGGCTGCCGCGGTTACGACGACCACAATCAGAAACGGCATAATCTGGCCGACGCGTGTAGATCAGTGCCGGGTGACCCACGAAAAGATCGTCGTCTCGGTCTTCGACTTCCTTTGGTGGCCGCGTAGTTGGCAAGGTCAGTGTTGCAGAAGCGGCACTTGATGCGCCGACGGCCTTGATGGTCTCTCCGCAAACCGGGCAGGCTTTGCTATCTGGGTCCATGGTGCGCTCCTTCCAGCGTCAGAATACCAATGCTAAGCCTAGGCGGCTGAAACAGCAGAATGCATTGTCTATGCGGGCTCGATGTCCGCGCTTTCTTCCGCCGCATCTTCCGTCTCGTCCTCAGGCAGCGGCTCTTCATCGGGCGCCTTGCCCATGGCCTTCAGCACGCTCGAGGTGTGATGCCCGCGCCGCATCGTCATCTTGCCGCTGCGGCAGATTTCAAGGATGCGGCCATCGTCTTCGCGAAGCACCTCGATCAGGCCTTCGATCTTGCTTTCGACGCCGGTCATCTCGATCATCAGCGATTCTGAAGTCAGATCGACGATGCGGGCGCGGAAGACCTCGACCAGGTCGAAGATCTGGGAGCGGTTGCGCGGCGTGGCCGCCACCTTGATGAGCGCAAGTTCGCGCGTGACGTTGGGCGCCTTGGCAATGTCGTCCACATCGACGACGTTTTCGAGTTTGAAAAGGCTGGCGCGAATGCGATGGCCCGCTTCTGCAGAGGCCTCGCAGACCAGCGTCAGCCGCGACAGCCCCGGCCGCTCGCTGCGCCCCACGGTGAGCGAGCTGATGTTGATGTTCAACCGCCGGAACAGCGAAGCCACGCGCGTCAGCACGCCCGGCAGATCTTCAACGTAAGCGACGAATGTGTGCAACATAAAGAGCCTTTCAGTGAACAGTGGTCAGTGATCAGTGTTCAGTAAATCCGCGCGATCCGGTGCTTCGCTATTCGGAATTCACATCAGCTTGCGGGAGTGTCGTCGAACATGTCCACTGATCACTGACCACTGATCACTGACAACTGTCTTTACTCGTCGTCCGCCGACTCGACCAGCGGGTTCTTGCCGGGACGGCGAATCATTTCGTGCAGTGCGCTGCCCGCGGGAATCATCGGGTATACCGAATCTTCCTTCTCGACCAGGAAGTTCAGCAGGAACGGGCCATCGGTCGCTGCGCGCCTCGTTCACCGCATCGGCCACTTCGGCGCGCGTGCGTCACCGCGCGGCCAGCAATGCCGTGCGCGTCGGCCAGCTTTACAAAGTCGGGGCTCACCAGCGGCGTGGCTTCGTAGTTGCTCTCGTAGAAGAACTCCTGCCACTGGCGCACCATGCCGAGATAGCCGTTGTTGATGACGGCGATGTTGATCTTGATCTTCTCCTGCACGATGGTGGAGAGCTCCGCCGCCGTCATCTGGAATCCGCCATCGCCGGCGATCACCCACACTTCCTTGTCGGGGCACGCCATCTTTGCGCCGATCGCGGCGGGCAGCGCAAATCCCATGGTGCCCAGTCCGCCGGACGTCACCAGCGAGCGCGGCGTTTCGTGGTGGAAATACTGCGCCTCCCACATCTGGTGCTGGCCCACATCGGTGGACCACAATCGCGTCGCCGCCGGTGATGCGCCACAGGTCGTGCATCACGTGCGCGGCATAGAGATGGCCGGAGTCGGGCAGGTTCTTGATGTCGCGCACCGAAACGGCGCCCTTGCTCGATTCAATCGTCTTGAGCCATGCCGATCCATCGCGCCCTGCGATGCGCGGCAGCAGATCTTCAAGCACTGCGCGCAGATCGCCGACCAGCGCGACATCGACCTTGACGTTCTTGTTGACTTCGGCTGGATCGACCTCGATGTGAATCTTCTTGGCCTTCAGCGCGTAGGTGCTCAACGAGCCGGTCACGCGATCGTCAAAGCGCATGCCGCAGGCAATCAGCAGATCTGCTTCCTGAATTGCAGTGTTGACCCACGCCTCGCCGTGCATGCCCATCATGCCCAGGTTCAGCGGATGCGAAGCAGGGAAGTTGCCCAGCCCCAGCAGCGTGAGCGCCACGGGAATCTGCGCGCGCTCGGCCAGCGTCTGCACCTGCTCCATCGCGCCCGATTCCGAAACGCCGTGCCCGGCAAGGATCACCGGACGCTTCGCGTTTCTGATCAGTTCGGCCGCATGCTTCAGCCCGCTCTCTTCCACGCGCAGCATGGGGTGCGGACGATAGGGCCGCGGCTTGGCGGCTTCAAAGTCGAAGATCGCCGTGCCCTGCTGCGCATCCTTGGTGATGTCGACGAGCACCGGGCCGGGTCGGCCGCTCTGCTGCGATCTGGAACGCGTAGCGGATCGCATGCGCGATGTCTTCAGCCTTGTTGACGAGGAAGTTGTGCTTGGTCACCGGCAGCGTGATGCCCGTGATGTCGACTTCCTGAAACGCATCGGTGCCCAGCACCTTGCTGGAAACATTGCCCGTGATGCACACCATGGGAATCGAATCGAGCATCGCCGTCGCAATGCCGGTGACGAGATTCGTCGCGCCGGGGCCGCTGGTGGCCATCGCCACGCCCACCTTGCCGGAAGCGCGCGCATAGCCGTCGGCCATGTGCGCAGCGCCCTGCTCGTGCCGGACAAGAACGTGATGAATGGGAAACTTGCGCAGCGCATCGTACACCGGCAGAATCGCTCCGCCGGGATATCCGAAGACCGTCGACACGCCTTCGCCCACCAGCGTGGCCCACACGATCTCTGCGCCCGTCAGGCGCGTCGGTGTGGTGAGGTGGCTCTCAGCGGATTGTGCGTTTGCGTTGCTTCCCATGTTGTTCTCCTTGAACTACTAGCTGCTAGTTTCGGTTCGGGCTTGCTGATTCCACCTAGCTGTCTACTAATCCGCTGAGCTGCTTCTACGTTGTTGCCCCTTGCGATGCGCTGGTTACGCGATCGACATACTTGCGAAACACACCGGCAGGCCAGCGCAGCGCCGGCGGTTTGAAATCCTTGAGTCGCGTCGCCATCTCTTCCGCGCTGATCTCTACATTCAGTGTGCGGTTCTTGATGTCGAAATGCGATGATGTCGCCTTCGCGCACTGCCGCGATCGGGCCGCCGACAAAGGCTTCCGGCGCCACGTGGCCCGCGGTGAATCCGCGTGTTGCACCGCTGAAGCGGCCGTCGGTGAGCAGCGCGACGGTGTGGCTCAGTTCGGGATGCCCGCTGACTGCGGCCGTTACCTGCAGCATCTCGCGCATGCCCGGACCGCCCTTGGGTCCTTCATAGCGAATCACCAGCACGTCGCCCGGCTTGATCTTGTCGCCCTGCACTGCGGCGAAGCATTCTTCTTCGGAATCAAACACGCGCGCCGGTCCGCGATGCTCATAGCGATCGGCAGCCGCAATCTTCATCACGCAGCCTTCCGGTGCGAGATTGCCTTTCAGAATCACAAGGCCGCCGGTAGGCTTGATGGGCTGTTCGAAGGTCTTGATGACCACCTGGCCCGGAGTTTCTTCAGCCAGCGCCGCTTCTTCGGCCAGCGTGCGTCCGCTGATGGTCAGCGTGGATCCGTCCGCGTGTCCTGCATCGATCAGCCGCTTGGCCAGCAGACGCGAACCGCCCGCGGCCTGGAAATGCGAGGCCATGTACTTGCCCGCCGGAACCAGGTCGCAGATGAACGGCGTCCTCTTCGAGATCGCGTCGAAGTCGTCGATCGAAAGCTCGATGCCCATTTCGCGCGCGATGGCGAGCAGGTGCAGCACGGCGTTGGTCGATCCGCCGCTGGCCGCAACGCTGGCAATCGTGTTCTCAATCGACTTCTTGGTGATGATCTGCGAAGGGCGGCGATTGGCGCGCACCGCATCCATCAGCATGCGCCCGGCTTCGCGCGTCGCGGCGTGCTTGTCTTTGTCGGTGGCGGGAACGCCGGAGAGCTGCATCGGCGAAATGCCCAGGATCTCGCCGCTCATGGCCATGGTGTTGGCGGTGAACTGGCCGCCGCATGCGCCCGCGCCGGGGCAGGCATTGGCTTCGAGGGCTTCGAGGCCGGCGTCGTCGATCTTGCCGGCGGCGTATGCGCCGATGCCTTCGAAGACGTTCTGAATGGTGATGTCGATCACCGTTCAGTTTTCCCGGAGCGATCGACCCGCCGTAAAGCATCATGCCCGGAATATCGAGGCGGCACAGCGCCATGATGATGCCCGGCATGTTCTTGTCGCAGCCGCCGATGCCGACCAGGCCGTCGAAGAGATTGCCGCGGGCGACCAGTTCGATGGAGTCGGCGATCACTTCGCGCGAGACGAGCGACGCCTTCATGCCCTGCGTGCCCATCGTGATGCCGTCGGAGATGGTGATGGTGTTGAACTCCATCGGCGTGCCGCCGGCTTCGCGAATGCCTTCTTTCAGCGCCTCGGCCACTTCGCGCAGATGCACGTTGCAGGTGCCGATCTCGGTCCACGTATTGGCGATGCCGATGATCGGCTTGTGCAGATCGTCTTTTGCAAATCCGGACCCGCGCAAATAAGAGCGCGCAGCCGCGCGGCTCGGGCCCTCAGTCAACGGAATGCTTTGTCGCTTGCCTTCGATGGTCATTGGCTCTCTTCGTTCGCTCAGTAGCTTCAGTTGTCAGCTGTCAGTTTGTTGGTGCTGCTATCTGGTTTCGTGTAGCGCTCAGTGGTCGATGCCAGATCTCGAAAGCTGAGAGCTGAGGCTGACACAGCTGTTTCACTTCGCTTTCAGCCATCCTGCTTCGTCGTGTTCTGCTTCGAACTTGTCCAGTTCCGCCGCGTGGCGCAAGTGTCAGGCCGATGTCGTCGAGCCCTTCGAGCAGGCAGAACTTGCGGAAGGGATCGACTTCAAACGTCGCCTTGAATCCGCGATCGTCGGTCACTGTCTGCTCCTCGAGCGAGACAGTGAGTTTGTAATTCGGAATGGTCTGCGCGTTTTTGAGCAGCGTCGCGACCTGTTCTTCAGTCAGGCGCGCCAGCACGATGCCGTTCTTGCCGGCGTTCGAAAAGAAGATGTCGGCGAAGGTCGGCGCGATGACGACGCGGAATCCGATAATCGCTCAGCGCCCAGGCAGCGTGTTCGCGGCTCGATCCGCAGGCGAAGTTCTTGCCGGCGATGAGAATCTGCGCGCCCTTGTAGCGCGGATCGTTGAGCACGAAAGCTCGGATCGGGATCGCCCGAGGCGGTGCGGCGCCAGTCGAAGAAGAGAAAATCGCCGTAGCCGGTGCGCTCGATGCGCTTCAAAAACTGCTTGGGAATGATCTGGTCGGTATCGACGTTGGTGCGGTCGAGCGGCGCGGCCAGTGAGGTCAGTGTCTTGAACGGTTCCATTAGGCCTTTACCTCCTCGTGAGCAGATTCATGAACTGGCCAGTTGCGGATGTCGACGAAGTGGCCGGCGATGGCGGCTGCCGCGGCCATCTCCGGCGAGACAAGGTGCGTGCGTCCGCCGCGTCCCTGGCGGCCTTCGAAGTTGCGATTGCTGGTGGAAGCGCAGCGCTCGCCGGGCGAAAGAATGTCGGGATTCATGCCCAGGCACATGGAGCAGCCGGGCTCGCGCCAGTCGAAGCCGGCCTCTTTGAATATCTGGTCGAGGCCTTCCTTCTCCGCCTGCGCCTTCACCTGCTGCGAACCGGGAACCACCATCGCGCTGACATGCGTTGAGACCTTGTGGCCGGCGGCGATGCGCGCGGCGGCGCGCAGATCTTCAATGCGCGAGTTGGTGCAGGAGCCGATGAAGACGCGATCGATTGCGACGTCGTCCAGCGGCGTGCCCGGCTTCAGAGCCATGTATTCGAGCGCGCGCTCCAAGCGACTTGCGCTCCTGTTCGTTTGTCGCCGCCGCAGGGTCGGGAACCGACGCCGTAATCGGCGCGACCATGCCGGGGCTCGTTCCCCAGCTGACGTACGGAACCAGCGTGGCCGCATCGATCACCAGTTCGCGATCGAACTTTGCGCCGGGATCGCTGGGCAGCTTGCTCCACTCGCGCACCGCCGCGTTCCAGGCTTCTCCCTTGGGACTGAATCGGCGGCCCTTCGAGGTACGCGAATGTTGTCTCGTCGGGAGCGATCATGCCGGCGCGCGCGCCGGCTTCGATGCTCATGTTGCAGATGGTCATGCGGCCTTCCATCGAAAGCGCGCGAATGGCCGAGCCTGCGTATTCGATCACGCAGCCGGTTGCGCCGTCGGTGCCGATCTTGCCGATGATGGCGAGGATGATGTCCTTCGCCGTGACGCCTTGCGGCAGCTCGCCTTCGACGGCGATGCGGAAGGTCTTGGGCTTCGATTGCGGCAGGGTCTGCGTGGCCAGCACGTGCTCCACTTCGCTGGTGCCGATGCCGAATGCCAGCGCGCCGAATGCGCCGTGGGTCGAGGTGTGCGAGTCGCCGCAGACGATCGTCATGCCCGGCTTGGTGATGCCGAGTTCCGGACCGATGACGTGCACGATGCCTTGCTCGCGCGAGTCGACGTCGTAGAGCTCGACGCCGAAGTCGGCGCAGTTCTTGCGCAGCGTGGCGATCTGCGTGGCGGCGATCTGGTCGACGATGTGCAGGCGGCCTTCGATCGTGGTCGGCACGTTGTGATCCACGGTCGCGATGCAGCGGTCGGGACGGCGCACTTTGCGGCCGGCGAGGCGCAGTCCTTCAAACGCCTGCGGGGAAGTGACCTCGTGCAGCAACTGCAGATCGATGTAGAGCAGCGTGGGCTCGCCCTTCGGCTCGACCACGACGTGCTGCTCCCAGACCTTTTCGAATAATGTTTTTGGTGTGCTGCTCATGCAGCTCCTCGGAATAAGCTTCTCAGCTCTCAGCCGTCAGCTTTCAGCTTTGTTTTGGTGATCGATGCAGAATCACCGGATTAAGCAATTCGACTTCATGCCGCGCGCTCGCCACGATGAGCTGAAGCTAAGGGCTGACAGCTAGAAGCTGGCTCTTCACCGTCTCCCGGACCTTCGCGCCCATCTCCTTTGTCGACAGCACGGGGAATCCCTGCGGATTGGCGCGCGCCAGGTCCGGCGTGCGGAAGCCCTGCTCCAGCACCTTGCGGACCGCTGTTTCGATTGCGGCGGCTTCGGCTTCGAGCCCGCCGGAGTGGCGCAGAATCAGCGCGCCGGTGAGGATTGCGCCGAGCGGATTGGCCAGGCCCTTGCCGGCGATGTCGGGCGCGGAGCCGTGGACCGGCTCATACAAATTGACCTTGCCGCCGATGGTGGCCGAGGGCAGCATGCCGAGCGATCCGGTGATGACCGCGGACTCGTCGCTGAGAATGTCGCCGAAGAGATTCTCGGTGAGCACCACGTCGTAGTTGCGCGGCTGATTCATCAGGTGCATCGACATGGCGTCGACGTATTGATGCTCGACGCGTGACGCCGGGAAACTCGGCGGCGACTTCATTCACCGTGGCGCGCCAGAGTTGCGAAACTTCGAGCACGTTGGCCTTGTCGACGCTGGTGAGCTTTTTGCGGCGCTTCGATGCGAGCTCGAAGGCGATGCGCGCCACGCGGGCCACTTCGTCGCGGGTGTAGCGCATGGTGTTCCAGGCTTCGCCGGTGGTCTTGTTCCACTCGCGCGGCTGGCCGAAGTAGAGGCCGCCGAGCAGTTCGCGGACGAAGAGAATGTCGGCGCCGTCGATGATCTCGGGGCGCAGCGGGCTGTTGACGGCGAGTTCCTTGAAGGCGAAGGCGGGGCGCAGATTGGCGAATCCGCCGAGTGCGGCGCGCAATCTGCAGCAGGCCGGCTTCGGGGCGCTTGTCCGGGGGAAGGGAATTGAATTCGTTGCCGCCGACTGCGCCGAGCAGCACGGCGTCGGTGGCGAGCGCGGCGTCGAGAGTGTCCGGCGGGCAGCGGCGTTCCGTCCTGCACAATCGCGACGCCGCCGATGCGCTTGCTGATCGATGTCGAGCGTGTGGCCGCCCAGTTCGGCGACTTCCTGCAGCACTGCAACTGCTTCGTTGGTGACTTCGGGGCCGATGCCGTCGCCGGCGGTGACTAGGATCTTCAGATGCATTCGCCCGTTTCCTGTGGTCGTCCTCAGGGGCTAAAGCCCCAGTATTGTACGATTGCTATCGGCACGACTGAAGTCGTGCCCTGTTACAAAACCTTTCAATGCCAACGCGATCATGTGCGGCATCAGGTCAATCCAGTTCCGCTACCGGCTCCTGCTTCCGGTCGCGAATCTGATCCGGCAGAATGCCGATCAGGTCCTGGTCGTAAATGTTCTTCTTGCGATCGGCCAGCGCCACAAAGCGGTAGTAGGTCTGCTGCAATTCCTCGCGCGAGAGCGTGAAGCCAAGCTGCTCCAGCCGATGCCGCAGCGCCGCGCGGCCGGAGTGCTTGCCGAGCACCAGATGCGTCTTGCGACACGCCGACCAGCGCCGGCGTCATGATTTCGTAGCAGAGCGGATTGGCCAGCATGCCGTGCTGGTGAATGCCCGACTCGTGCGCAAATGCATTGGCGCCCACGATGGCCTTGTTGGGCGATGGCTTGAAGGTGATGATCTGGCCCAGCACCTGGCTGGTGGGATAAAGCTGGTCGAGCTTGATGTTGGTGGTGACGCCGTAGCGGTCGCCGCGCACGTGCAGGGCAGCCGCAATCTCTTCGAGCGACGCATTGCCGGCGCGCTCGCCGATGCCGTTGATGGTGCACTCCACCTGCCGCGCGCCGGCGGTGATGGCCGCCAGCGAATTGGCCGCTGCCAGGCCAAGATCGTCATGGCAGTGCGAGGAGAGGATGATGCCCTCGGCGTCGATGGCCGGAATGCGCTCGCGGACTTCGCGGAACATCTGGCCGTATTCTTCGGGCGTCGTGTAGCCCACGGTGTCGGGCATGTTGATGGTGGTGGCGCCGGCTTCGACGGCGACGCGCACCATCTCGACCAGGAAATCGCGATCCGAGCGGGTCGCGTCTTCGGGCGAGAACTCGACGTCGTCCACGAACGAGCGCGCCAGGCGCACCGACTCGCCGCCTGGTCGAGAGCCTGCTGGCGGCTCATCTTCAGCTTGTACTCGAGATGCAGATCGCTCGAGGCGAGGAAGACATGGATGCGCGAGCGGTCGGCAAACTGCAGGGCGCGGGCGGCCATCTCGATGTCTTCGGTCTTGGCGCGGGCGAGGGAAGCGATGCGCGGCTTGCGAATGGCCTGCGTGATGGTGGCGATGGCGGCGAAGTCGCCTTCGGAGGCCATGGCGAAGCCGGCCTCGATGATGTCGACGCCCAGATCCTCAAGGGCGTGCGCCATGGTGAGTTTTTCCTGCGTGGTCATGCTGCAGCCGGGGGACTGCTCGCCGTCGCGCAGAGTGGTGTCGAAGAATGCAACGTGATTTGGATTTTTCATCGTGTTCACGCCTGCCGGGGAAGACGTTTGCTAACTCTTTTATTTTCTCGCATCGGACAGCTATAAGGCAAAGTTATTCTTTTTGGGGAACCTATTACAATTGCTTATGCAGAGTGGACAGTGAACAGTGGACAGTGATCAGAAAAGGACCAGTCCGCCTGATGTCCGGATGCGGTCTAGCGTGCTTGGAGCTGTAGATTCTCAGATGGTTGCCGATCGCAGGTCGCACTTGGCCACTGATCACTGATCACTGACCACTGGCAGCGCCGGAGGCGCTATGGAACTGTCTCAACTTGGAAACCTTTCTTGCCGTTGCCGAGGAGCGCAGCTTCTCGCGCGCGGCGGTGCGCCTGCACCGCACGCAACCGGCGATCAGCCAGGTGATTCGCAAGCTGGAGGCGTCGCTGGGCGAAACGCTCTTTGACCGCGCGGCGCGCGATGGGTCGCTGACCGCCGCAGGCGAGCTGCTGCGCGACTATGCGCAGCGGCTGCTGGCGCTGCGGCGCGAGGCCTCGAGCGCGCTGGACGAATTGAAGAGCCTGGAGCGCGGCCGCCTGCAACTGGCGGCCAACGAATACACCTGCATGTACCTGCTTGCCGGCCATCGACCAGTTCCGGCGAGCAATTTCCCGAGATCGGCATCTCGGTGCATCGCATGCTGGCCAGCCGCATTGCCGAGGAACTGAACCTGCGCACATTTGAGATCGGCGTGACGTCGTTCCGGCCCGACCCGGAGCAGTTCCGCACCATCGCGGTCTATAACGACAGCCTGGCGTTCATCGTGAGTCCCGAGCATCGGCTCGCCAAGGCGGCACGCGTCTCCATCAACGATCTGGGCAAGGAGAATTTTATTGCCCACAATGTCACTTCGCCGCTGCGGCGCAAGGTGATCGAGGCCTTTCAGCGCTACCGCACGCCGCTGAACATGGGCATCGATCTGCCCACGATCGAGGCCATCAAGCGGTTTGTCGCCATGGGCAACGGGGTGGCGCTGGTGCCGCACCTGACCGTTGCGCATGAACTGGAAGCCGGCGAACTGGTGCGGGTCACGGTGGACGAGCTGGAGATCAAGCGCGTGCTGCGGCTGGTGCACCGGCGCCAGGCCACGCTCTCCTATGCGGCCGCGCCTTTCTGCGGACGGTGCGGGCGCTGGCGCAGAAGCAGGGCCCGCCCTACTACTACCATGTGGAGCGGGCAGGGTGATGAAAGCAGGGACTAGGGAACAGGGAATAGGGACTAGGGAAACAAACGCGGTGACATCGCGATTTCCACTGGTCGTCGAGGACGATTACGAATCTTGAGCCGGCGGGTTTGCTATTCCCTGATCCCTAATCCCTGCTGCACGGGATTCCCATTCTCGCGGTGGTGCGTCTATTGACTTAGATCATTCCGAGTCAGCCGCTTCCGCCTGCAACCCGTTCTGGCCATTTACAATGCTGAGAGCGGGGCCCGGCAGGAACCGGCGCACCGGAATCAACAACCTGGTTGCCAGCCGGACGGTTGAGCAGTCGTGAGGTTCTAGACCGAATGAAGAAGATCGCCTTTATTGCATTCCTGCTGGCCGTGTGCGTGGCAGCGGGCCGCGCTCAGGAGAGCCGGCAGGACATCAGCCTCAGCGGAACGGGCCTTATCGAGCCGTTTATTGCCTCTTCCACCGATGTTCAGGTGCACTCCAACACCGCCTATGGCGCGTTGGTCAGCTACCGGTTCATGCTTACGCCCTAAGCGCGCTCGAAGCCAACTATGGAATCACCTACGAGAACAAGATCAACTACTACGTGAACCCGAACCACTACCAGGTGAACACCCGCACGCAGGAGATTTCAGCCGCGTATGTGCGCAGCTTCACCTTCAAGAAGTTCAATCCGTTTGTCGAAGCTGGTCCGGGCGCATTGATCTTCCTGCCCATTCGCAACTCCGGCACCACCACCTCGATGTGAAGCAGCAGACCTCGATCGGCGGACTCTATGGCGGCGGCATTGCCTATGAGATCAGCCCCAGCTTCGACATTCGCGCCGAGTATCGCGGCTTTGTGACCAAGGTGCCGACGTTCGGCGACTCGCAGTTCACTACCAACAAGTGGTACAACATCTACAATCCCGCATCGGCGTGGCGTATCACTTCTAAGAAGCAGGGAATAGGGATCAGGGATTAGGGAATAACAAACCCGGCCGCTGTAACGTTTGCAGACAAAAGAATGGGGATGGCTTCGGCCATCCCCTTCTTTCTTTTCAACGTGATTCGATGCCAATTCCGATCTGCGGAGTCAGAAGCCCGTAATCCCTGATCCCTACGTCCCTAATCCCTGATCCCTGCTTCTCCCGCTTCCCGGTAGCTGCCCAGTTCCTTCACCATGGCGCAGTGGGGTTTCAGCGCTGCGATGGCGCGCGTCCCTTCCTCGGCGCGATGCATCTGGCAATCGACATAGAAGATGTACTCCCACGGCTTGCCGTGAACGGGCCGCGACTCGATCTTGGTCAGGTTGGTTCCCATTGCCGACAGCTCGTTCAGCGCGGCCACCAGCGATCCCGGGCGGTTCTCAACCGAAAATGCGATGCTGATTTTGTTGGCATCCGGGATCGAACCGTGCATCCTTCGTGCGCCGCACCAGAAAAAAGCGCGTAAAGTTCTCCGGATTGTCTTCGATGTCTGCCTGCAGAATCTGCGCGCCGTAGTAGCGCGCGGCTGCTTCGCTGGCGATGGCCGCGGCGTGCCGGTCGCGCAGCTCGACCAGCTGCTTCACGCTTCCCGCTGTGTCGTAAAAGGCGAACGACTCCATCTTCGGATGCGCGGCGAGAAAGCGCCGGCACTGCGCCAGAGCCACTGGATGCGAAAAGACGCGATCGATGTCGTCCAGCGTTGACGGAGATCGCGATCAGGTTGTGGCGGATGCGCAGCAGCGACTCGCGCACCACCGTTACGTCGTGCTGCAGCAACAGGTCGAAGTGTTCCAGCACCGAACCGGCAAGGCTGTTCTCGATGGGAATGACCGCGGCATCGACCGATCCGTCGGTCAGCGCGGTAAAGACATCGGCCGAGAGGGAGCAGGGCACAATCACCGCGTCCGGCAGCATCGCGAGCGTCGCTTCGTGACTGAATGAGCCGGGTTCTCCCTGGATGGCAATCTTCATTCCGGTGCCAGTTGTCTTCCTTCGCAGCCTGTCGTGCGATTCGCAACGGGCGAGTCTGACAGACTGCTTCCTCGCACCATACCACAGCTCCACTGCCGCTTTTTGTGACTTTGCATCTGCACGTCATCGGCTCTATCTCCGCAGCCAGACATCGGCGGCCACAAATGCCAGGAAGACCATGGCAATGACGCCGTTCATGGTGAAGAACGCGGCGTTCAGCCGGCGCATGTCGCGCGGCGAAACGATGGAGTGCTCATAGGCCAGCAGCAGTCCTGCCGCCGCAACGCCCAGCCAGCCGGCGATGCCAAAGCTGAACAAGCAGCCGAACCAGACCAGCAGTCCCAGCATGGCCAGGTGCATGATGCGCGCCGCCCAGAAAGCGGCGGGAACGCCGATGGCCTGGGGAAGGCTGTGCAGGCCGGCTTGCGCGGTCGTGCTCGAAGTCCTGGCAGGCGTAGAGCACGTCGAATCCGCCGACCCACAGCGTCACAGCGGCGGTGAGCACCAGGATGCGCGGATCGAGGCTGCCGCGCACGGCGATCCAGGCCGCAGACGGAGCCAGGCCCAGCGCGAGACCCAGCACCAGGTGCGACCAGCGCGTGACGCGCTTCATATAGCTGTAGCCCAGCAGCACGAGCAAGCACGACCGGCGCCAGATAGAGCGTGAGCCGGTTCAGTTCGGCCGACGGCAATCACAAAGCCGAGCCCCATCAGCACGGTGAAGCCGAGCACAAACTGGCGCGAGAGCTGGCCGGCGGGGATGGCGCGGCTGCGCGTGCGCGGATTGGCGGCATCGAGATCGGCGTCAGCCCAGCGATTGAAGGCCATCGCGCAGGAGCGAGCCGTCACCATGGCAACCAGGATCCAGCCCAGCGTGCGCCAGCCGGGCGCGCCGTGGCTCGCCAGCAGCACGGCGGTCAGCGCAAACGGCAGCGCGAAGATCGAGTGCTCCCACTTGATCATCTCCAGCGTTGTGCGGGTTTTCGCAGCCAGGCCCATCGCGCGCAGCTCCATCTTCCAGTGTAATGGAGCGACGGGTGCAGAGGTGACCAGGCGCGGGCTTGACAGCTGCGCATAAGCGAGAAGCTGATCGAAGAAGTCTTATGTCTGTAAATCCTCGAGGAGAATTCAGGCTCAACCTACGCTTCGGCGTCTTCGATGGTTCCCACCAGCGGCAGCACGGTGTCGACCTTCGTCACTTTGAACAGATCCATCACGCGACTGTTCGCGCCAGCGACGACCAGCTTGGCGCCATTGGTCTGGCAGCGGACGTAGTGGTTCATCACCAGGCCCATGCCGGCCGAGTCCATGTAGGGCACTCGGTCAGGTCAATCACCGTCAGAGGCGGTGGCGCAGAGCCGCGCAGCTCGGTCTGCAACTCAAACAGGTTGCGCAGCGTGAGGGGGCCAGTCAGGCAGAACACCCGGGTCCCGGGGTTCTTGCCGTCTTTGCGATCGATAGTCAGTGGGCCGTCGTTCAACATAGCGAGTAAGTGTAAGGAATGAAACGCACTGAATGATTACAGTTCTGTAAATGTCGCACGGGGGACAAGCCCTCGTCCAGCTAAAACGCGAGAACGCTCGTGCCGAGGAGACGGTCTCAAGGCGGCGGGAGGCATTTGCAACATGGAGCAGGGTATGGCTGAACCCCGCGTCCATTTCCACCCCCGGTCATGGAAACCCGGATTTGTATGGAGTGCGGTTACTACTGGGCCTGTCCGCTCTCGGTTGGCTGGCCTGCCACCTGCAGGTAGTTCTTCACGCTGAAGACGCCCGGCACGCCGTTGGCACGGATGTACGCCGTGTCCTTGTCGGCCTTCGAATCCACCACGCCATACAACTCGACATTTCCGTTCTGCACGGAGATGCGGATCGGCTTGGCCGGGTCGATGGCGTACTTGTTCAGCGAGGGATAACCGTAGACGGCGCGCGCCACCGCCAACCGTGTCTGGTCGTCCATGATCGACGTGGGATCGACCTCGATCTCGTCCACGACGTCCTTTACGCCGGGGTAGGTGGACACCAGCGCCAGTGCCGAATCCTTATCGACGTCGGTGCGGGCATGGCCGCCCAGCGTCACCACGCCGTTCTGGACGTCGAGTGAGATCGCATTGAATGCGTTTCCGTAACCAACGCGATCGTAGGTCAGCTTCTCCAGCAGCTTCGCCTTCAGTTCGCTGTCCGGCACGTTGGGGCCGGCGACTTCAATTTCGTTTCGCACTGCAGTCACGCCCTTTGCCTTGCGGACGCGATTGGCAGCGTCTTTCTTGTATTCGTAAAGGCTGACAGTGCCGGTCAGGGTGGCGATTCCGTTGTCGATCGCGACTTTTACATCCTTGAACTGCGACTTCTTCAGTTTTGCCTGTGCGTCGCTGGAAGCGTCCTGCCAGCTCCGATCCCGGCACCGGACCGGCAGCAAACGAGTCTGGGGAAGACTCCAATAACACCGAGCGAGAGCGCAGCCGCAACTATTGCGGCGGAAAAAGTGGATTTGGTCTGTCATGTTCGAACTCCTTGTTGCACCTTCACGGCTGCCTGCCGATCTCACGTCCATCGACAGCGCCCCGTGGTGCGAGCGTGTTACCGCTGCTTATAGACACAGATGCAGAGAAAAGGTTACGTGGCCGTGTTTCTACGGCAGTATTTATCGAAAATCCAATCGGGATGCTCGTACTGCCAGGCATTTGTGGCGGATTCGTCCTCGACGGGCAAGAGAATTGTCAGGAGTCGCCAAGGTATGTCTGAGCCGGCTGCTTCGGCAGCTTACTTGAATCGCCGCGTAGCCTTCACCACCATCGAAAAGACGCCCGACTCATCCCGCGCCACCAGCAGGGAAACGTGCCGGTTGATCGCGATCTCGGCCTGAAGCAACTGCTGCGCCGTGGTATCGACGTCTGTCGCGTAGGTCAGGGTAAGATTCTTGCCGAGCTGCTCTTCCACGGTGATTCGGGTGGTGGAGTTGCCCAGCACGCCGAGATAGTTTGGATCGACCTTTACCGAGCCGGCGCCGAACAGCTTCTGCACGCGGCTGCTCACCGTCGCATTCAGCGCGCCGCCGAGCAGGGCATCGGTTGCGGGGTTGGTGGCGAGCTGCTCCTGCTGCTGCGTATAGATGCGCTGCTGATCCTGCGTCCGCCCCAGCGCCAGCAGCGCCACCACGTCGGCCTCGGGCAGCGGCGGATCGCTTCGGTAAGTCACCGCCATTTGATCTACAGAGCCATGCAGCCCCAGCGTGATGTCGTAATCCTCGACGCGCGCCGTGGCGTTCAGATCGATCAACGGCTGGATGCGCACCGGGTTGGTGAAAGTAATTTCGCCGCGCTGCAGTTCGTAGCGCGTGCCTGCGATGGTCGCGCTGCCTTCGGTGATCGAAACCCGCCCCAGCAGCGATGGCGAAGCGATGGTGCCGCGCAGCCGTCAGATCCACGTCTCCCGCCAGCTTGGCGTAGGCATTCTGGAAGTTCAACTGCGGCGACGATTGAATGCGCACGTCGAGCCGGACGTGATTCGATGGCGCATTGGCCGGAGCGATCGGCTGAGCCTTGCCGGCCTGCGCGGTCAGCGCCACAAAGTCCATCTCCGGGCTCACGGTGAAACGCGTGATCATCACGTTGCCGCTCAGCAGAAGATTGCTCTGCGGTCCCTGCAGTTGCAGATTGATATCGGCCGCGGAACTGACCCCCTGCGGATAGCGGATGCGGATCGATCTTCCTTTCAGCGCAAGGTCGGCATAGATGCCGTGCTGATAGGCCAGGTATCCGGAAACGCTCAGCAGGCCCGCCGCCGCTCATGGCCGTCAGCGATTTCACTTCGAGGCGATTCTGATTGAATTCCAGCGTCCCGTGCAACTGGCTCAGGCTGTTGGGCAGGTCCTCAAGCGCCAGCGAAGCATCCTGAAAATCGATGCGCCCCGACAGGCCCGGATTGTCGAGCGGACCGTGCGCCTCAACGCGGAACGTTGTTGTGCCGCGCGCGGTCAGGTCAGGATCGACCGTCTCGGCCAGCTTCAGATTGATCGATCCGTTCGCGGCTACATCGAGTTGCCGCTTTCCGGCGAGATTCAGGGTGCCCTGCACGCGCATATCCGTCTCTTCGCCGGTGACATGCAGCGGGTCGAGACTGATTTTCGAGTTGCCCATGCTGGCGTGCAGGCCGCCTTCGCTCTTCAGGTGCACGCCTGCGATGGTGACGGCCAGCTGCTGAATGCAGGCCTCGCCGCGCATCTGCTCGCGGGCTGCGCCAGCGGTCCTGCGAGGTTCATGGTGCCTTCAAGGTCTCGACTCGCCTGTCAGTCCGTTGATGTGCGCCATCTGGAGGAGCCGCCGATGTTGAATTTCGAGAAGTTCAGCGTCGCCTGCGTCTCGTTGTCGCCGCGCAGCGCGGTCTGTCCGTGTGCAGTGAGCTCAGCGGCTTCAAGCCGCGAAGTGATGTCGTAGATCAGATTCTGATTTGCCGTGTGCGCAACAACATCGAACTCGCCAAAACGCTCGCCGCCCACCGTCAGGTTGGCCAGCGACGCGTGACCGTTGAGATGCGGATCGTCGAATGTTCCGGAGCCCGACAGCGAAAAGCCGAGATTTCCCGCCACGTCCGCGCCGGCATTGCGCAACCGTTCGATCTTTGCGATGTCGATGTCGTTTCCGTGCGCATCCACCTGGAATTGCCGCGAGTGCAGATCGTAGCTGCCGGATGCCGATCGACCGTTCCGGCCGCGTTGTTCAGGGTGACCGACGCCAATCTGCACCACCTGCCCCTCAATTTTTCCCTGCGCGTGAACTCGCGACAGCGGCTCGCCATACACCGTTCCGTTGTCCAGCTGCACCCAGCCATTGCCACTCAGCGTGTTGATCGGCCCGTCGACGGACATCTGCGCGCTCACAAGCCCCGTTGACCGGAAGCTTCTCGCCAAACAACGGCGCCAGGTCGTCGGCATTCACGGCGCTTGCATGCAGGTTTGCGTGGAGCAGGGAATTCGCGTCGAAGCCGGGAACGTCCCGGTGATTTCGCCGATGGCGCAGTCGTTGCGGTCAGTGTTCCATCTACGCTGATGGACGCATCTCCATGCTGAAACTGGCCGTGCTCGATCGTGATGCGCGCCGCCGAGTAGCTTCCCGTGGCATCGCAGCGAATCCCAGTGCACCAGCTGCGTCTCGTTCGGGTTGTTGGCCGCCGGAAGTTCGACCGACAGATCGGTCGCCTGCAGTTCCCCGGCCAGGTGCGGATCGACGAGCGATCCTGCCCACGTATCCCTTGAAGTCCGCCTGTCCATCGAGATCAACCGGCAGCGCCGAGGTTCCGCTCTTCCCGTCGCGCGTAAGTCCGAGATCGCGGAACAGCGTATCGAAGTCATCCAGGTTGTGCGAGTGAAACTCGACCGCGATGCCCGTGGGACTGGTCATTGGATACGCGCCGAGCTGCCCATGCGCGGTCATCTGGCTATGACGGCATAGTCACCTGCAGGTTGCGCAGATCGACGCCGCCGTTGCGCTGCAGATAGGTCGCATCGATCACGCCGCTCGCCGGCGCCTCTCCCGCTAGGCCCTTCGGCGACGGACTGAGGTTGAATTTCGTCGATACCGCCAACGTATTCACATCGCCGTTGCTCCACGCGGCAGTCGACAGCCCGTTCAGGCGCGCATCCAATCCCAGCCGCTGGAATGGCGGCTGGCTCACCATGTCGAGCAGCGTGTCGAGCGTGACGTCGCGGAAATTGGCATTCACCTTTCCGTTGGTGTGCAGATCGGTGTCGACCTTTGTCACGACGACCGGCGGCGCCGGCTTCTCGTGGCTCTTGCCCTTCTTCTCGTGCTTTGCCGGCTCGGCGCGCCTGGATGACGGGCGCACCGGCAAGCGGCGGAATCCAGTGATCCAGCAGGACCTCGCCTTCGAGCTGTCCGCCCGGCTTCAGCCGCGCCGTCACATTCGTAATCTGCAAACGCAGCGGATCGGCATGCACACGCGCGTCAACCCAACGCCGCGCGCCACCACTCCGGTCCCGATGTACGACGCATTGTCGGCGTGCACCGTTCCGTCGATCCGGAATTCTCCATCCTGTCCTGCCGCCGCTGAGGTTCAGCTTTGCGATTCCCTCCGGCGTGAACGGATAACCCAGGGCTGGCTCCATCAGCTTCAGATCCAGTTCGCCCTGCGCCGTCGCCTTCCAACGCGGACGGCTGAAGTCAGTCAAGTTCGCCGGTGACGTTCAACACGCGATCTTCCGATCCCTTGCTGTGCGCCGTCAATGCTGCAGCGATCGCAGATAGGCGGCATTGCGCGTGAAGTCAATGCTCGCCTCGGCATATCCCTCCACCGGCGGAGCATCGGGATGAGCCGCCGGTCCGCGAACCAGTCGCAGATCGCGGATGCCGGCTTCAAGGTGATAGCTCTCCTGCGTAATGCCGTTACTCGCGATGTACTTCAGCAGCAGCGAAACATCGTTCGCCGCGAAGTCCAGCGGAATATGCCGGTCCTGAAAATCGTTTGCGTCCGCGCGATTGTCGTAATCGAAAACGCCGTGCTTCGACCTCGACATGGCCGGCCTGGAGATCGAACAGCGTGTCCAGCGGATGCGTCTCTGTTTTCTTGCGCGGCTGCGGCTGGTTCGTCGACCCGTCGGGATACACGATCAGGTGAATCTGCGGCTGGTCAGCTTCAGATCGCGCAACAAAACCCGCGGGCTGAACAAGCCAAGCACGCTGATCGAGATGCGCAGAGAAGCCAATTGCGCGTACGGTTTCTCGCCCGCTGCCTCGCGCCCGTGCAGAACCATGCCGTCCGCCTCGGCTTCGAGCTTCAGCAGATTCCAGTGGAACGAACCAATCTCGGCGCGGCCGCCAGTAGCCTCGTCAATCCGCGCAATAAGGCGCTTGCGCATGATGTTCTCAAAGGTCGAAGAGCTTGCCCAGAAGTACAACCCGACCACGCCCGCGATGAGCAGCAGGCCCACTCCCGTGCCTCCCCACAGCAAGTGGCGCAGATAACGCCGGCGCGAGCGCGGCTGCTGCTGACTCCCTGGTCGGAACCAGGTGGCGCGGGCGGCACTGCACGGGTCTCGCTCATTCCTTCGTCGCTCCCGGATTGTCCGTTTGCAGTTGCCGTCTCCAGCGCCGGGTCGAGCACTTCAATCTGACCCTGCTTGCGCAGGTTTTCGAGCCAGGTGTCGAACAGCGCATTCACCCGCTGCTGCAGCAGGATCTCCTCAATCCGCGATGACACCTGCTGCAACGGCGGAGGCTTCTCTCCGGCCGGATACTGCGGCAGCAGCGTGTCCTTGTAGTACGTCTCAATCTCCTCCGGCGTAATGCGAATGCCCTGGCGGAAACGAAGCTCGATAAAGCTCAGAATCTCGAGGCGATGCGCAGGTAGTCCTCGACTTGCGCCGGCGTCAGATCGTGTTGCGCAAGGAATGCCTTCCATCCGGCGTCTGATTTGCAATCCGCGCGAACGCATGCCGGCAGTTCGGTGCGAATCTCGTGGAGCCGCGACGCAATCTCCTCCGGCTTCGGCTCGGTTGCCTGCAAATCTTCCTGCTCGAATCTGCTGCTGGATCAGTGCGCGGCTGATGAGCCGCTCCAGCGCCTGTTGCTCGGTCATCTTCTCCTGCGCATTGGTGCTCGGATCGAGAACCGACAGTTGCATCTCGTCTTCGAGATCGCTCTCGAGAATTGCCTGGCGATTCACCACCGCAACCACGCGATCGAGCGTGACGCTGCTTCCCGGCGCCGGACTTCGGCTGCTCTGTAGATTGCTCTGAGCAGCGGCTGGCGACAGCCCCATCAACATCGCGGCCATACAGACCCCTTGCATCGTGGCGAGTGCCGTGACAAATCGAGCTGTTCGCCGCGTCGCTCATCAGAATGTCTGCCCCAGGCTGAAGAAAAAGTTGAAATGCTGCGCCTCGCCCACATGCTGGTTGGCGTAAATGTTTGACTGCGAATAGTTGACGTTGATCGGATAGATCGGCGGATTCAGGTTGTAGCTGAAATCCAGCCGAATTGGCCCGACCGGCGTATGGTAGCGCATGCCCAGTCCCGCCGCGTGGGAGAAGTAATTGAAGCTGCATTGGCCCTGCGGCCCGGTCGAGGTGATTGGCCCCGTCGGACTCGGCGGAGTGGGTGGATTCGGTGCTGTAATCTGCAGGCGTGAGCACCTTGCACGCATCCCGATCCGGCTGGTGAATGCGGAGCGCGCTGGCCCATGCATCCCCGGCATTCGTAAACACATTGCCCATGTCGTGAAAGAGCACAAAACTCAGCGAGTCGCCGAAGAAGGGCAGCATCGGCGGCGGCAGCCGCAATTCCGTGCTGTTCACCAGCGCGCCCGCGCCGCCAATCGGAAACCCCGTCTCCGGGTCGCGCGGACCCGCTGCGTTGATGGAGAATCCGCGATGCGACGTGGGACCGCCGGCATAGAGCCGCTCGGGCAAAGGAATCAAACGGGCAGAGGGCGATCCATATGCGCGTTCCTGGCCATAACGCGTGTTGCGCGCCAGCACAAAACGGCTCTTGTCGAATCCGTAATAGCTCGAATTGGAAAGATCGAGCCGGTTGAACTCCGCCTGCGCGCCGAAGCTCTGATCGGAAAGAAAGTCCTGAAAGCTCGTGTAGGTTCCGCGGTGCGAATCGAGCGGCGAGTCGCGCGTGTCGCGAATCCAGGTGATGCTCGGACCCGCCACGCGCACGGCCGTCGACAGCGCCGGAATCTCGCTCGGCCCCACCTGCAGGCTCTCCGCCGCCACCTTCACGCGCCTGAAGTCGAATTCATAAACAAACGTATTCGCCTTGGAAAGCCAGGAACCGGGCTGCGCTGAAATGCTCGGTCCAGCGCACACCGGTCTCCAGCTTTGACGCAACATACGTCGTTACGTCCTGGCTGCTCGCGTAGCCGCCGGAGAAGGTGAATCCAAGATCGCGCTTGCCGAGAAAGTGCGGATTCTGAAACAGCAGGTTGATGTTCTGTTCGAGCAACCCGTACGTTCCCTGAATCGACGCTGACTGATCTCGTCCGAAAAGATTGTTGCGCGTTAGCGCCCCGAGCACGCGCGGGCTGATGCCGGTCTTTCCGTTTGGACTGCAGGGCGCGCCCGTTGTCGCAATGCCGGCGCAGTTGTTCTGCGGCGTTCCCGTCTGCGCCTCGAATCCAAGACCGTAGGTCAGCGTCCAGCGCCGCGCCTCAGTCGTCTGCACCAGCACCGTCTTGTACGGCTCATCGCCGGCTGGATTCTGGATCGCCGTGTTCACTTCATTGAACAACGCAAATTCGTAAAGATTGCGCTGGGTCTCCGCAAGCGCCGTCTGGTTCAGCGGATCGCCCGGATGCAGCGTAATGGCCTTTGCCACCGTGTCGGGCCGCGTGTAGTGCAAACCCGAAATCAGCACTTTGCGCACAAAGATCTGCTGTCCCTCGCGGATATGAAACACCACGTCCACCTTGGCCGGGTCGCTGTCTCCGTCTGCTCCTCCACTTCGACCTGCACCTGGTCGAAGCCGCGGCTCAGGTAGTCGGTCAGCAGCGCGTCGCGGTCGCCGGCCAGGTTCTGCGGCGAAAACAACTGTCCCGGCGCGGTGTTCATCAGCGCCAGCAGCCTGGCCTGATCTGACTCCGCCGCGCCGTCCAACTGCAACATCGCCGACGCGCTGCTGCTGTCCTTCTTCAATGTGGTAGACCACGGTGATTGGCTCCGTCGGATTGCGAACCGCTGCCTGTCCCGCAGCGCTCACCGCCGCGCCGGCGATCAGTGTCTCCGGCGTCACCTTCACCTTTGAGAAACCGTTGTTCTGGTAGACCGCCTGCAACGCATTTACGTCCGCGGAAACAAGTGCCTGGCTGTAGGTTCCGTGCCGGTCAAGGTGATCGGCGGCGTGCACGCTCAAAAGTTCTTCGAGCGTCTTCGTATTGAAGTAGTGATTGCCGGTGACCGAAACCTTCTCCACCCTGCGGCGCTCTCCGAGTGTCACCGTATAGGTGATCGTTACCGTGCCGCTTTCGGGATTCTGCTGCTTGTGCTCCACTTTCACGTCAAAGTAGCCCGAGCCGCTGGAAGTAGTCGCGCAGCCGGCGGTTGCCCTCGTTGAGCAGATCTTCATCGACCGTGCCCTCTTCAAATACCGGAACCAGTCGCTTCAGCCGCTCGCCGCCGACCTTCGCGCCTTCCACATTCACCCTCACCACCGGCCCGCGATTGGCGGAAAACGTGAAGCTCGATTTCTTCGTTTCGCGACTGTAGACCTCCGACTCGAGCTTGACGTCCGCTTCCAGGCGATCCTGTTTCTGATAGTGCTTCAAGACGCCGCTCAGCGCGCGGCTGCTCGTATCGTGGTCGACCCTGGTTCCGGCCCGCAGACGTGCATGGCGCCGGAACTGGTCCAGCGTCATCCCCGAGTCTCCGGAAACCGCCACTCCGCCAACCCGCGCCTGCACTCCCGAAATCACCTCAAACGCGATATCCACCAGTTGCTCAGCCGCGTGCCTGGTGAGCTTATACGTAATCACCGGCTCATTGAAGCCGTTATCGGCCAGCGCCTGGCGCATGCGTTCCGTGGCCGCTTCAAGCCGCTCTTGCGTGAACCGCGTTCCCGCCGTCAGCCGGCTGGCGGCCTGCAGTTGCGCATTGATCGTGGCGCCCTTTGCGCCGTCCACGCTGACGGTTCCGATAAATTCCCGCGGCGTTCCCCGGAACACAAGCTTCACGCCATCGCTTTGCCGGGTCGTATGCGCCTCGACAGCGTCGTAGAGGCCGGTCGCATAGAGCTTGCGCAAGCTGCTGGCGACGTTTTCCCGGTCAAGTGGCGCATCCAACGCCTGGGGAAGATGTCCGGATAGTGGCTTCAACCGGTCTGCTGGTACCCCTTCGAAGGCGATTTCCCTGACCGGAAGTCCCTCCCACTGCGCTGACCGACTGCAGCGCGGCTCCAGGAGCTGATCGTGGTCGCGACATGCGTCACTCGATGCCTGCCCGTTCGCCAGCATGGGAGCTCCGCCAGCATGACCATCAGGAAAGAAGGAGAGAAGTCGGCAATACCCTCCGCCTCATTCTTGGGCCGAGCTGCCATGCCGGTATTGCCTTACGCACTATATCTCCCAGAAATTAACCGTATGGACCCACGCCAAGCCATTTGGTTGCATCTAACCAAATAACTTGAGAGCCTATCCGGTTCCTTCATGCCGCAGCTCAAGAATTTCCCCTGCTGCACCTTATACTAACGAGGAAAGAAGCTTGGCGCAGCATCTCTCGATTCTTACAGCTACCGATTCCCCTCCCCAAAGGAAGCGCATGCCACGTACCAGGTTTCCAAAGCAGACGCCCGAAGCTCCAGCGCCGAGTTCCGCTCGCGGAAAAAAACAGCGCGGTCCAGCTTCGCGAGCCTGCACCCGAGGTTACTACCCCCGCCCCGCAGCTCTCGCCCGATGCAGAGATTCTGGCCCGGGCTCAGGCTGGCGACCACCACGCCTTTGCCCATCTTTACGCGCTTCATAAGACGGCGCATCTACTCGCTCTGCCTGCGCATGGTCGGCAATGTTGCCGAAGCGGAAGACCTGACCCAGGAGGCTTTTCTCCAACTCCATCGCAAGATCGGAACCTTTCGTGGCGATTCGGCCTTCTCCACCTGGCTCCATCGCCTCTCAATTAATGTCGTCCTCATGCACCTGCGCAAGAAAGGGCTGCCCCTCATGTCCCTTGATGAGGCCATGGAGCCCACATACGATGACGGACCAGGCCGCAGCTTCGGTGCCCCGGATCTTTCCCTCACCGGCTCCATTGACCGCCTGGCGCTCGAGCGGGCCGTTGCCGTTTTACCAGCCGGTTACCGGCTGATTTTTGTTCTTCACGATGTGGAGGGCTTTGAGCATAATGAGATAGCGGCTATGCTCGACTGCTCGGTTGGAAACAGCAAGTCTCAACTCCATAAGGCCCGGCTCAAACTGCGCGATGCCCTTCGTCTCTCGCTTCGGAAGGGAGACCGGTAATGACTATCGACCCCAAATCGATGAGCTGCGAGCAGTTCCAGGCTCAGCTGTCGGACCTTGTCGGTTCCGGGGCGGATGTCGAAAGGCACCCGCACATCAGGGAATGCGACATTTGCCGGCAGTTGTACCAGGAACTGCAAACCATCGCCGACGCGGCCAGGCAGTTGTTCCCGGATCAGCAACCGGAAGACAATCTCTGGGAACGCATCGAATCTGCAATCAAAGAAGAAGACGGGATCGCCGGCGTCGAATAAGCTCGAGGGGCAGCCATGACTTCCAATCGCCACGAAATCACCCGCCATTCATGGTTCAGCCTTTGCGCGCCTCTGCCGATAAAGCAGGTGGACCGCATTTGCCTGAAATGTGGTCCGGCTCCTCACGTTTGACCGGAACCCAAACCAGGCGAACAACGTAACCCACATCAGCCGACAGGGCAGGCAAAGGGATCCAGGGAGACGGTCATTCCTTGAAACTTTTAATGCTCTGCTGTTGTCTAATAAGGAAAGTTGATAAGAGGACACTCAATGCCAAGTCAGCCTTCCATATTGCCGCCGGAAAATCCCGAAAAACGGACCGTTTCGGGGACAAAACGTATCCCGATTCTGCCTGTTCGCGATACCGTCTTATTTCCCGCATGCCGTTCTGCCGCTTACAGTTGGACGTGAAAGCTCCATCCAGCTGATCGAATCGCTGGGCGAGGAACGGTCGATTGTTGTTACCGCCCAGCTCGATCCGCGTCTCGACGCTCCCAAGCCGACCGATCTGCACGAAGTAGGCACTCTGGCCACTGTGCACAAGGTTGTGCGCATGCCCAACCAGAGCCGCTTCGTCTTCACCGAAGGCGTGGAGCGGGTGCGCCTGGTCCGCTACGTCCAGACCGAGCCATTCATGATTGCCGAGGTCGAGACCGTCGACGATCTCGAGGCCGACTCGACGTCTTCGATCGAGGCGCTGGTCCGCAATGTTGTCGGCCAGTTCCAGCAGATTGTCTCCGAATCGGCGACGCTCTCTGACGAGTTACGCACCATCGCCGGCGAATATCGAGGACCCCAGCCGCCTGGTCGATTTTGTTGCCTCGTCGCTGCCGTTCCTCACCACCGACGACAAGCAGACGCTGCTTGAAACCGCCAGCGTACCCGCCCGGCTCGAGCAGCTTACAAAGCACCTCGCCAAGGAACTCGAGGTCCAGCAGCTTCGCACCAAGATTCAGAACGAAGTGCAGGACCAGGTCCAGCAGTCGCAGCGCGACTACTACCTGCGCGAGCAGATGAAGGCCATCCAGAAGGAGCTCGGCGAGCAGGACGAGGGCCAGCGCGAAGTCGAAGACCTGCGCAAGAAGATTGAAGAAGCCGGCATGCCGGAAGACGTGAAGAAAGAGGCGATGAAGGAACTGTCGCGCCTCGGCCGCATGTCTCCCATGGCCGCCGACTACTCGCTCACCCGCAACTACATCGAGTGGCTTGCGGTGCTGCCATGGGCGAAAAGCTCCGGCTCCAAGATCGACATCAGCAAGGCCCGCGAGATCCTCGACGAGGATCACTACGAGCTGAAAAAGGTGAAGGACCGCATCCTCGACTACTTGTCGGTGCTCGAACTCAAGCCCGACATGAAGGGGCCGATCCTCTGCTTCGTCGGACCTCCGGGCGTGGGCAAAACCTGCGCTCGGCCGCTCCATCGCGCGCGCCCTGGGACGCAAGTTCCAGCGCGTCTCGCTGGGCGGCATGCACGACGAAGCCGAGATTCGCGGCCACCGGCGCACCTACATCGGTGCGTTGCCGGGCCAGATCATCCAGAGCATCCGCCGCGCCGAAACCAACGACCCGGTGATCATGCTCGACGAGGTCGACAAGCTCGGACGCGACTTCCGCGGCGACCCGGCATCGGCGCTGCTCGAAACGCTCGATCCGGAGCAGAACAACACGTTCCGCGATAACTACCTCGACGTGCCGTTCGATCTGTCGAAGGTGCTCTTCATCTGCACGGCGAACATGCTCGACACCGGTGCCGCCGCCGCTGCTCGACCGCATGGAGATCATTCCGCTCCAGGGCTACAGCGAAGAGGAGAAGGTGCACATCGCCAATCGCGCTACCTGATTCCGCGCCAGATCAAGGAGAACGGAATCACGCCGGAACAGATCGAGTTTCCCGAGGAGGCCGTACGCCACATCGTGCGCCACTACACGCGCGAGGCCGGCGTCCGCAAACTCGAGCAGGTGATCGGCACGGTCTGCCGCAAGGAAGCCCGTCGCGTGGTCGAAGGCAAGACGGAGAAGCTCGTCGTCGACAAGGATGTGCTGAAGGAGTTCCTTGGCAGTATCCAGGTGCGCGTCGAAACCGAAGTTGCCGAGCGCGTCAAGCGTCCCGGCGTGGCCGTCGGGCTGGCATGGACGCCCGCCGGCGGCGACATCCTCTTCATCGAGGCCAACAAGATGAAGGGCAAGGGCGGCTTCACCATGACCGGCCAGATCGGCGAGGTGATGCAGGAGTCGATGCAGGCCGCGCTTACCTGGGTACGCTCCAACTCGGCGCTTGCTCGGGCTCTCAGAGGACTTCAACAAGGATCTCGACCTGCACATTCACGTGCCCGCAGGCGCGATCCCCAAGGATGGCCCTTCGGCCGGCGTCACCATGGCCACGGTGCTTGCGTCGCTGCTGACTGATATTCCGGTTCGTCCGCTTACCGCGATGACCGGCGAGATCACGCTCAGCGGCAATGTGCTCCCCGTGGGCGGCATCAAGGAGAAGTTCCTGGCAGCACGCCGCGCCGGAGTGGAAACCATCATCCTGCCCGCCGAGAATCGCCAGGACGTCGAAGAAGACCTGACGCCCGACATGATCGAAGGGGTCTCGATCCACTACGCCAGCCGCATTGAAGACGTGCTGGCAGTGGCTCTGCCGTCGCTCAACGCAAAGTCCGGAGTCACCCCCTTCACCACCGAACGCGGCACCTCCGCCGCTGCGTAACAAGCGAGCATTCGAAGCATGAGGGCCGGCCAACCCGCCGGCCCTTTTCGTTTCACGCGCACAAACACGGGTGCCCCATCGATGACACGTTCTCATCGTGGCATGGGTGGGAAAGCACGAACCCGACCCACGACGCGTTCCGCCCCAGCGTAACCCACACCACCCTCGAAGCCCTTCTGCGTCTAACTCCAAGGCGGTATCCTTTCTCCACCATGCACGTACGCATTCTCCCATTCGGCATTCTCAAGGAGTCCCTCGGATCCGACCCTTTTGCGCTCGAACTGCCCCGCGGAGCAACCGTCGCCGATCTGCTGGCTCGTCTCATCGCGCGGGCGCCTGCTGTCGAATCCCTCGGCATCGCCGTCAGTGTCAACGCGGAATATGCCAACCAGAAGCAGATTCTTCGCGAAAACGATGAAATCGGTTTGCTGCCGCCGGTCTCCGGAGGCGCACCATCCAGCGATCCTCCGAAAACCGAAGAGTCCGTCTTCATTCGTCTCACCCGCGACCCCATCCAGGCTGACGCTCTCGTCGCCGCAGCGAAGCATGGCGAAGACGGCGCCGTCATCGTCTTCGACGGCATCGTCCGCAACAACTCCCGCGGCCGGAAGACTCTCTATCTCGACTACGAGGCCTACGAAGAAATGGCCCGGAAGCAGATGAACGAGTTGGCGCGCGAGGCGATCACTCGCTTCGAGGTGCGCAACGTCGCCATGATCCACCGGCTTGGCCGCCTGCAGGTTGGCGAGACCAGCGTGCTGATCATCGTGTCCTCGGCGCATCGCGGAAAGGCCTACGAGGCCAGCCGCTGGCTCATCGATACACTCAAAAAAACCGTGCCGATCTGGAAGAAAGAAACATTTGCCGACGGCGCGATATGGGCAGACGGTGAGCCCTTTCCGCCGGAATACGCCGTGGAGGGCGCCGATGGCCCTTCGTCCTAATCGTCTGGCTTTGGCTGCGTTCTCCGTGAGCCTTTCTCTTATCCTCGGCCTTGCCCCTCGCGCTCGCCGCGCAGGAAGACAAGCCGCTTCGCCTCGACGTGAAGCTGGTGAGCCTCTTCGTCAACGTCACCGATCAAAAAGGCGCCATCGTCGGCGGCCTGACGAAGGACGACTTCAAGATCACCGAAGACGGCCGTCCGCAGACGATCGCCGTCTTCGAGCGCCAGTCGGAGATGCCGCTCAACCTGACGCTTGCCATCGACACCAGCTCCAGCACCTACAAGGACCGCTATATCGAGCAGCAGGCGGCGAAGAAGTTTGTGCACGCGATGATGCGCCCGCAGGACCAGATGAGCGTCATCGAATTCGATACGTATGTGACCGAGCTGACGGCCTTCACCAATAAGGTCGCCCTGATCGATCACGGGCTCGACCACATGCGCGGCGAAGGCGGCACGGCGCTCTACGACGCCATCTATCTCGGGTCGAAAGCACTCGGCAAAAAAGACGGCCGCAAAGTTCTGGTGCTCGTCTCCGACGGCGGCGACACGGTGAAAGGCCAAACCTACGACGATGCGCTGGAGCAGGCGCTGCGCAACGAGGTCATGATCTACTCCATCATCGACGTGCCCATCGAGGCCAGCGCCGGCCGCGACATCGGCGGCGAACACGCCCTCATTACGCTTTCAGAGCAGACCGGCGGCAAGCATTTCTACGTGGATGCGGGCGGACTCGACAAGGCATTCGCCCAGGTAAGCGACGACCTGCGCACGCAATATATGATCGGCTACTATCCGCACAATCAGGAGCCCGGAAGGACATTTCATCGCATCGATGTGACCATCCCGCGAGCCAGCACCGAAGCCTTCAACATCCGCCACAAAACCGGCTACTACGCCGACGCCCAGAAGGCCAGGGACTAGCTGCGTCCAGAATTGAACACCTCGTCGCGTTTCTGAACGATCATCCTTGTCGATTATCGCTCTGCAGGCGGTGGCAACTACAGCAAAACTAGAAACTTGTCCGGATGCCACGTTGGCATCCAACGTGCTCGTCAAATCGCACGCTATAGTGTGCGTGGAGGATTCGATGAGGATTTTGCTTCAGGATCTCGCCTTTGCATTTCGTCAGTTGCGGAAGACCCCGGGCTTCACCATCACCGTCATCCTCACCCTGGCTCTCGGCATCGGCGCCAACGCGGCCATCTTCACCCTGGTCAACGCCGTCCTCCTGCGCAACCTCCCCGTTACCGATCCCAAAACCCTCGTCCGCATCGGCGACACTGACGATTGCTGCGTGAACTCCGGAATCCATGAGAAGGGCGACTACTCTCTTTTCTCGACCGATTCGTATCTGATGTTCAAAAAGAACCTGCCGGAATTCGATGAACTGGCAGCCGTGGAATCCGGATTCGATTACCGGCCGCTTACCGCACGTCGCGAAGACCCGCAAGCCGTCGCCAAATCGGTGATGGGCGAATTCGTCTCCGGCAACTACTTCCGCACCTTCGGTCTTCAGCCCCAACGTTGGCCGCTTCTTCACCGACGCCGACGACACCAAAGGCGCCGCGTTCACCGCCGTCATGAGCTACGACACCTGGGCGCATGAATACGCCTCCGATCCCAATGTTGTCGGCAGCACCTTCCGCATCAACACCCAGCCCGTCACCATTATCGGCATCGCGCCCAAGGGCTACTTCGGCGATCGTCTCACCAGCAATCCGCCCAACTTCTACCTGCCGCTCGAGTCCATGGCGGTCATCCTCAACGTTCCCTACGTGCACGATCCTGAAGTTGCATGGGTCTACGTTGTCGGCCGCGTGAAGCCGGGCGTCTCGCTTGCCGCTGTTCAGGCGAAGGCCAGCGCAATGCTTCGCCAGCAGTTCTCCACCTTCAAGATTTTTCGACCGAACGCGGAAAGACATTTCTTGCTCGCACCCACGTCGTTCTCACACCGGGAGGCGCCGGCATCCAGCAGCTACAGGACAACGCCAAGTCGCAGCTTCATCTCCTCTTCTGGATCGCCGGTCTTGTTCTTCTCGTCGCCTGCGCCAACATCGCCAATCTGCAACTGGTGCGCAGCATGAGCCGCCGCGCAGAGATGTGTGTGCGCACGGCTCTTGGCGCGCAGCGCAGCCGCATCATCCGCCAGCTGCTCACGGAAAGCATTCTCCTCGCGGGCATCGGAGGCATTGTCGGCCTGGCCGTGGCCTACCTCGGAGCGCGCATGTTGCTGGCGATGGCGTTTCCCGGCGCGCAGAACATTCCCATCAACGCGGCTCCTTCGCCCGTGATTATCGCCTTTGCATTCGCACTCTCGCTCGTCACCGGCATCCTGTTCGGCGTAGCGCCCGCCTGGATCGCCGCACAGGCACAGCCTGCCGAAGCTCTACGCGCAGCAGGTTCGCGGACCACCGCTTCCGGCGCATCGCTGCTGCAGCGCGTCCTTGTCGTCGTGCAGGCGTCACTCTCGCTGATCCTCCTGGTCGGCGCCGGCCTGTTTGCGCAGAGCCTCAACAAGCTTGAGAGCTCCGACATGCACCTCGACTCGAAGAACCGCTACATCATTCACGTCAATCCGCAGGCCGCCGGATATTCGCCAAACCCAGGTCGAATCGCTCTATCGCACCATCGAGGACCAGTTCCACGCAATTCCGGGCGTCGTGAAAGTTGGCATCGCCACCTACACGCCGATGGAAGACAACAACTGGAGCAACAGCATCCAGATCCAGGGCAAGCCCGATCTCAACAAAGGCGCGTCCTGGGTAAAAGGGAACGCGGAATACTTCGACTCCGTCGGAACGCACGTGCTGATGGGCCGCGGCTTCACGCCGCATGATTTGCTCGCAGCGCCTCCGGTCGCCGTGGTCAATAAGGAATTCGTGAAGCAGTTCTTCAAGCCGGGCGAGAACCCCATCGGCCATCGCATGGGTTCACCCGGCCCGCAAAGCCCGGGCGATTACGAGATCGTCGGCGTGGTCGACGACACCACCTACACCGCGGTGCAGTGGAAAGATCACGCCATGTACTTCGTGCCCATCACGCAGCGTCCGGCAAGCGACAAGGACCCGATCACCCAGGACATCTCGCTTTATGCCGGCGCCATCGTCATCCAGACCGACCGCCCCATGAACGACATGGAGAAGCTTGCGCAGCGCACGCTCTCCGGCATCAATCCCAACCTCACGATCGTCAAGTTCCAGACCTTCGACCAGCAGATTGCCGACCGCTTCAACGACGACCGCATGATCGCGCGCCTGACTTCGCTCTTCGGCGGCCTGGCGCTGCTGCTGGCCACCATCGGACTCTACGGCGTCACCGCGTACACGGTCGTCCGCCGCACGTCGGAGATCGGCATCCGCATGGCTCTCGGCGCCGAACGCATTCGCGTCATCGGCATGGTGATGCGCGGGGCCATGGTGCAGGCGTTCATCGGACTCGTTATCGGCGTGCCCATCGCCATGCTCTGCGTCCGCTACGTCAAATCGCAGCTCTACGAAATCACCAGTGTCAACGCATCCGTGATGGCCGTTGCCATCGGCGTCCTGATCGTCGCAGCCTGCGTAGCCGGCCTGATCCCCGCCCGCCGCGCCGCGTCCATTGATCCTGTGAGGGCTCTGCGCGTGGAATAGCGAGACTGAATCCTTGTCAAGGGCTCGCGAGCGGGATTCTCGCGCATCTTGCTGACCCTGCTTAGCTTAAAAGACCCGGTCAAATTGCAGGTAATTATCGAGAACCCGGTATCTTATAGATGGGTAAGCCAAAGCAACGGCCGAACCTTCATACTGTGGCTCAGAAATTCTTCCTCCTAAGTCCCTTTGTTTACAGGATTTTGGCTGTAACTTGAATCACAAGAGGATTTTACGAACGGCCCTGGTTACCATCTCTTTTATCTTCAGTACTTTACACCCAACACTCCCAAAAAAATTCATGTCAGCACTCCCCTGGGAAGACAGATGAAATCCTGAACCTCCCGCGAGGCTAGACGCTCCGGTCCACATCGTTGAGCACAGCGCGACCCGCGGACGAGCAACTGTCAATGTGTCAGCGCGGATTCATCGAGCTTGCCGATCCGGCCGTGCGGGCCGACTACGAAGGGAAGGGAGAGCGCGTTCCAGTTGCGGTCGGCGTCGGGCGCTTCGTGCAATGCCGCATCCGGATGCAGTGCGCGCCAGTTTTTGCCGTCATCGGTGGAGATGTCGGTGCCATTGGGGCCAACGGTGATCCAGGTTTTGGTGGTGGGGTCGTAGGCCACGGCGGAGCGGTAGCCGCGGGGTGGCGTGGCGGCAGACTCGCATTTGAAATGAATGAAAACTCCTTCGAAATTGTGAAGACAAACCGAGGCAGTACCGGTTGAGGATTCCGGTCTTCGATAGTCCCCACCCACGGCCAAAACTATTGCACTGGTTCGATTGGTCGTGTCTTCCGCGACAGAGAAGCCGCCTGCAGATTCGCCCGTAGGAAGCGCGGATGCTGTTTCACTCTCGATCGAACATGGCCCCTTGCAAAGAATGCTCGGCGGATGGGAGAGGAACTGAGAGTAATGAATGGAGCTTCTCTGCCCGCCAGTGACGAAGAGGGACACAGCACCTGAAGATAGAGTCAGGAAAGATGAGTTGCTTGCGGCAAAGATCGATTCTTCAGGCTGGCCGTCCGGTGACGCCAGCGCAAATAGTGGCCGGTTTCGTTCCACATGCCAGCTCTCACCGGCGTCATAGGATGCGAAGAACCTGAAGGTCGGCAAACTATGGGGCGAGCGCAACCTGGATAACCCTTCAGACCGAACTGCATCCCCAAGAACGATGAGCGTGTTTGGGCGGGTCATCTTGATCGCATCCCAAAAGCCGTCCTTATCGGGATTGGTAAAAACCAGCTTCCACGAATGGCACCCATCTGTAGTTTTGTAGAGCCGCGACAAGTCGCCCTTGCCGCTAGACATCACAATCGCCGTATTCGCGTCGAACGCCTGAATACCGCGAAAATCCAGCTTCTCCGCGCCCGGCGGGACGGTGCACGATTGCCACAAATATCCGCCGTCTTCGGTGCGCAACACGGTGCCGTTGGTGCCCGAGGCCCATGCCACGCCGCCGCCGATCGAGTGGATGCCGCGCAGGTCGGCGGTGGTATTCGAGGTTTCGATGTCCACTGCGCGCGGGCCGTCGAGGAGGTTGCCGCGAGAATCGCGAGGAGCGTCAGAGTCTGTCCGCATGAGGATCAGTGTCCAGGCATGATGCCGAGCAACGCTTCGAAGTGGGAGCAAACCTGCAGTTGGTGTTTGCCCGATAGCCCGTCGTGGTTACATAACCAAATAGGGGATGGCGCGGGCAACGCGCCGGCGTTACCCTTCCAATGGAGCAATCCGATGACATTGCAAGACCTGATCGAAGAGCTGGGCGGAAACCTGGTGCAGGGCGACCCGGAGTGGATGGTCGACGGCGTGAACTCCTGCGAGAAAGCCAGCGCATTCGACCTTGCATTTGCCGACTCCGATGCAGCCGTGGCAGCCGCGCTCGAAAGCAACGCCGGCGTGGTGGTGCTGAAGCCGGGCGCCGCCAGGAGTATCCGCACGGCAAGTGCATCGTCGAATCGGATCAGCCGAAGCTCTGGTTTGCCAAGGCGGCGAAGCTGGTGAAGAAGTCCATGCACATTGCAGGCATCGCGCACTCGGCGGTCGTGGCGCCGGATGCGAAGGTCGATCCGGGAGTGGTGGTGGGCCCCTGCGCGGTGATCGGCTCGCACGCGCGCATCGGCGACGGAACGCTCATCGGCGCCGGCGCGGTGATCGGCGAGGGCGTGAAGATCGGGGTGCACTGCCACATCTATCCGCGCGTCGTGATCTATCCGGGCACGACGCTCGGCGATCGCGTGGTGGTGCATGCGGGCGCGGTGCTGGGCGCCGATGGGTTTGGCTATGTGCGCGACTCGGTCACCGGGGCGTATACGCAGTTTCCGCAGCAGGGCACGCTGGTGATCGAGGACGACGTGGAGATCGGCGCCAACTCCACCATCGACCGCGGAGCGCTGGAGGAGACGCGCATCCGCCGCGGCACGAAGATCGACAACCTGGTGCACGTGGGCCACAACTGCGACATCGGCGAGAACGTGATCCTGGTGGCGCTGACGGGCATCTCCGGTTCGAGCACGGTGGGCAAAGGCGCGGTGCTGGCGGGGCAGGTCGGCATCGGCGACCATGCGCACGTTGGCCCCGGCGTGATTCTGGGCGGCCAGTCCGGCGTGTTTAATGGTAAAACCATCTCGAACGAAGGACAGAGGCCGGGAACAGTGATGTTCGGTACGCCGGCGCGGCCGTTGAAGCAGGTGCTGCGCGAGCAGGCGATGCTGGCGAAGCTGGCGAAAGAGGCAGGAAGGCGGGCGGGAAGCAGGAAGCACCCGAGGCTGGCGAAGGAGCGGCACAAGAAGCTCTGCGAAGGAGGGTTCGATGATCCGTCGCGCGATTCCCCTGTTGCATGTTTCGAATGCGGCCGCGGCTGTCGAGTTTTATTGTCACGGCCTTGGGTTTCAACTTGAATTTGAGCATCGCCCCGACGGCGTAACAACCGATCCGTGCTACATGGGCATCTCGCGCGATGGCGTCTGGTTGCATCTTTCGTCATTCAATGGCGACGGTGTGGCGGGAGGGGTGGCGAATTTGATTGTGGACGACGTCGACAAGTTTTACGACGGAGTTCACCGCCAGGCATGTGCCCATCGATACTCCGCCGGTCGATCAGACGTGGGGCAGCCGCGAGATGTATGTGAAAGACGCCGACGGGAACTGCCTGCGGTTCATCGCCTGAAGCGGGGAACAAGGTGACAAGGGACTCGAAGCTAACAGGGATTAGGAATTGAGGATTCCATTTGGCGATTGTGGTCGTCGGCGGCAGCACGAAAGATATCGGCAAGACCGCGCTGGTATGCGGCGTGATTGCGGCGCTTCCGCGACTTCGATTGGACGGCGGTCAAGATCACTGGCCACGACTACGGCACCGATCAATCGAGCGACAGGCCCAGTAGTCAGGAGCCGACAATCCGCGAAGAAACGATCGCGGGCAGAGATACAGATACGGCTCGTTACCTTGCTGCCGGCGCGCGCGTGCGTTGCTGGTGACGCGGCGCGGTCCTGAATTCCCATCGAGGAGATCCGCCAGGTGCTGGGCGAGGATCGCAATGTGCATCTTCGAGTCGAACCGGATCATCGATGTAGTGAAGCCGGATGTTTGTCTGGCGCTTGGCGGGAGGTTCGGGAATGGAGTTGAAGCCGAGTTTCCTCAGGCTGCTTCAGATGGCGGATGCAGTGGTGAGCCTGGGGGCAGATCGACAGTGGAATTGGCCGAATCGAGCTGGCGAGGCATTCCACGATTTGAATTGCAAGCGCTTGATCGGCCTGACGCCGGAGATGGTGAATTGGCTGCGGGAACGGCTCGAGCCCATCTCGCCGGCAGGATTTGAAGGCGCTGACCTATTTGCCGGTTTGTCTGCAGGGAAGGGCTCGGTTTTGAGCGAGCCGTCGCGCTGCTTGATGAGGATCTGCACCTTGCCCTCGGCAGCGTCGAGTTCTTTCTTGCAGGCGGCGGAGAGACCGACGCCCTCTTCGAAGAGCTTGAGCGAGTCTTCGAGGCTCAGGTCGCCTTTTTCGAGTTGATCGACGATGGTTTCGAGCTTCTTGAGGGATTCTTCGAAAGATGGCATGGTACATTCCTAGTTTATTGTATTGCGCGAGGATGGGGCATGTAGAGCGCGGTAGTGGTACGGCCGGCATCCTGGACGCGAGATTTCATCCTGTGCTATTCTCCCACCGCGAGTAGGAAAAGGGACAGGCGCGGTATTCGAAGATCCTCGTTTCCCTCGCATGCCGCAACAGCGCGTCATGGATGGGGCACCCCGTGTTTAACGATTGGATCAGCTTCGTATCCCTGGTCTCAGAAGCGTGACCTGGGGTATCTGGCGTCTTTACGGCTCCGAGGTGTAAGCGGCTACTCCGTGATGGGATGCCTTCGGGCAGCACGCTGGCGATGACTTCGGCGGCGGCGTTGTAGCGGCCGAACGGCGCGCTGACCTGCACGCCCTGCACCATGGGGCGCACGGCTTCGAGCATCTCCTGCGCGATCTTGATGCCTTCCTTGCGCGCGGCATCGGGTGTATCGGCCTGGGCCATGCGCAGCATGATCTCCTCGGGCATGGAGACGCGCAGATCGTTCTTCATGAATTCGGCGTTGCGCAGGCTGGTGAGCGGCCAGATGCCGGCGATGACCGGAATGCGGAACGCCTCGATGCGCTTGAGGAATTCTTCGAGCAGGCGCAGATCGAAGACGGGCTGCGTGATGGCGTATTCGGCGCCGGCCTCGACCTTGTAGGCGAAGCGGCGCAGCTCGTGCTCGATGTCGGGCACGCCGGGATTGGCGGCGACGCCGATGGTGAAGTTGGTGCGATGGCGCCGATGGAGTTGGAGCCGATGTCGAGGCCGTGATTGAGGCGGCGCACGATGTTGACCAGACCGATGGCGTCGACGTCAAACACTGCAGTCGCATCAGGATAGTTTCCCAGCTTGGGCGGATCGCCGGTGAGGCAGAGGATGTTGCGCAGGCCGATGGACGAAGCGCCCAGCAGGTCGGACTGGATGCTGAGAATGTTGCGGTCGCGGCAGGTGTAATGCAGAACCGTCTCGATGCCGGTGTGCTGCTGAATCTGGATGCAGAGGCTCTGCGCGCTCATGCGGGCCGAGGCGCGCGGCGAGTCGGGCACGTTGATGGCGTGCACGCCGAGTTGCGCCAGCAGGCGCGCGCCTTCAATCTCCTTGGAGCAGTCGATGCCCTTGGGCGGAACGATCTCGACCAGGGTGACGAACTTGCCCTGCTCGACCAGCGAGCCGATGCGCGAGCGCTGGCCGAGCGGCGCGGGCGGCGTTTCCGTGGAGATCTGCGGCGTGCTTGCCGCCGTCGGCTGACGCGCGCCTGCGCATCGATGGCGCGCATGGCCGAGCGCATGGCGCGAATGTGGTTGGGCGTGGTGCCGCAGCATCCGCCGACAATCTGCGCGCCGGCGGCGATGGCCTTGCGCGCGAAGCTGGCCATGTATTCCGGCGAGCAGAGATAGATGTTGCGGCCTTCGACGGCGCGCGGCATGCCGGCGTTGGGCATGGCAGCCAGGGGCAGCGTGGTGGCGCCGCGCATGGCCTCAATCGCGGTGAGCACGGTGGCCGGGCCGGTGGAGCAGTTGACGCCGATGGCGCCGGCGCCCCACTCGGTGAGCAGCGCCGCGGCCTGCTGCGGCGAGGAGCCGTCGAGGCAGTTGCTTTCGTCGTCGACGGTGACCATGACCAGCACGGGCAGATCGGGCGCGGTTTCCTCGGCGGCCAGCAGCGCTTCGCGCGCTTCGTTCAGCGCGGGCATGGTTTCGATGATCAGCAGGTCGACGCCGGCGTCGGCCAGAGCGCGAATCTGCTCGGCAAAGGCGGCGCGGGCTTCGTCGAGGCCGGTCTTGCCCAGCGGCTCGAGGCGAACGCCGAGCGGACCGACCGAGCCGGCCACCCATGCTGTCGCCGGCCTGCTTCTCCTGGAGGTGCTCGACGGCCTGCCGCGCCAGCCGGACGCCGGCGGCATTGATCTCGGCCACCTTGGCGGCCAGGCCGTGCCGCGCGAGCCGGAAGCGGTTGGCGCCGAAGGTGTTGGTTTCAAGGATCTCGGCGCCGGCCTGCAGATACTCCTCGTGGACGGAGAGAATCAGGTCGGGGTCGGACAGGTTCAGTTCGTCGTAGCAGCGGTTGATGAAGACGCCGCGCGCATAGAGCACCGTGCCCATGGCGCCGTCGGCGAGCACGGGGCGGTTGGCAAAGATGTCGGCAAACTGCGGCCATTCTGTTGTCATGCTATCGCATGGCCTGCCGGACTGTATCCGATTGTGCAGCGGAATGGCCGCTGTTGTTAGGAGTTCGAGATGTCGCAAGCCATGCGGCATCGCACGCCGAATCGGAGCGGGTTGCTTTGTTATACTTCGAGAGTCAAAAGCTATGCAGAACCGGTTCCGGACGAGCAGTTTGGTTGGGCCAGGTTTGCGGCAATCGCCATCGATTTGTCCAAGTTACGGCAACTGCGGCATTGCTCCGCGCTTTCCGCGCGGATCGAGGTAAGGGATTTTGAAGAAGAGAAGTCTTTGGTTTAGCGCCGCCGGAGCCCTGGTCGCGGCGTTGCGCTGGCGGGTTGTGGCAACACAACCTATTTTGCGGGCCGCGTGCTGCCCCCGAGCGGGCTGACCAACCGCGTTCTGATCGCGGTCCAGAACCCCAGCGTCCCTCGACCAAGGGCGCGCTGCAGATTCGTGGATGCCTTTTACGACATCCGCTTCAGCTACAACCAGCAAGACCGGGACGTTTCCGCATCGCCGGCTACTCCGGCGCGCTGCCCGTCACCATCCAGAACATGCCCGAAGAGCAGCTCGGCGCAGTCTACGGCTCCGGCGACGGCAGCTTGCACGCTGGTCAACTATCAGAAGGAGAACGACACCGGCGCCGTCAGCAGGGCTTGAACGGCCTTCGTCCAGCATCTTCATTACGCGCAACCAGAACTATGTCTTTGCGGCCAGCCAGCAGGCGCACATGCTCACGGTGGTGGACAACACCAATGGCGGCACGCTACGCCGCTGAGCCTGCCCGGCGTGTATCGCGTCAGCGTGAATCCCGGCGGGTCCGTGGCGCTGGCGTTTGTGCAGAACTCGAACTACGCCTACTATCCGCGCAAGCTGACTGCCGCGCAGACGCTTGCTTACTCCGGCGGGCCGAGCACCTGGCCCAAGGCTGCGGTGGATTGCGAGCCGCAGAATGCACCGGCTGGTGCCTGTTCCAGTGCAAAGCCCTGACAGCGTGGACGCAACCGGCAACTACTACGGCGCGCCGCTGGTCTTCGACCGGCCCGTCAAGGCAGTCTTCTCGGCCGACGGCAGCACGGCCTATGTTCTGAATTGCGGGCCGGAGTGCGGCGGCATCGACGTCTTCGATCTCGGTGCTGCCGGTGGCGCCGATGATCTTTCTGCTCGGGCAGCAATCCGGCAGTCTGCCGAGCAATGCTGCCCTGCACGCAACTGCGCGACCACGTCGACCGAGCTCATGTACCTCGCGATTCCCGGCGGAGCGAGCAATGCGCTGGTCGACTCGATCCACGATGTATGTGGTGGGCCAGCAGCTGCAACCGGATGGACTTGTTTACCGGCAACCTGACGGTGGTCAATCTGGCGCAACAACACCGGCCACCAGCGCCGGACGGCTCCGATCAGCGACGGTGCACCCGGCGCGCCGAGCCGCATGATCGATGGCCGACGACAATACGCTGTGGATCGGCATGACCAAGTGCAACAACGGCGAGCGCTTCGCAACGGGCCTGCCCTACGGCTGCCTGACCATGTACAACACCTCCACCAACACCGTGACGATGCTGGAGCCGTACCTTGGCGACGCTACCGGCATCGCCGACGTGACCGGGCTGCACAAGGTCTACGTCGCGCAGGGCGGGCAGGTGTACATCTTCTCACACCACCGATGGCTCGTCGATCAACAACCAGTACGTGACCGTGACCGGCACCGCCTACGACGTGGCGTTATATGGATGCGCATCACCGACGCCAACAACACCGTCTACTAGACTGCCATGCCTGCAAGCCGAAGATGCCGATCGTCCGCGGCCGATGTGCTGGCCATTGCCGCGCACCGCGACGACGTGGAGCAGACCTGCGGCGGAACGCTGCTGCGCATGGCGGCGCGCGGCCTGCGCACCGCGATTCTCGATCTGACCCAGGGCGAAGCCGGAACGCGCGGAACCGCCGAAGACCGCGCGCGCGAAGCCGCAGAAGCGGCGCGCATCTGCTGGGCGTGGGCTGGCGCCAGGCGCTCGACCTGCCCGACGGCGCGATCGAAAACACGCTCGAAAATCGCATCGAAGATTGTGCGCGTGCTGCGCCAGCTGCGGCCGCGCGTGGTGATTCTGCCCTACTGGCAGGCGCGGCATCCCGACCACGCGATCGTGGCCACGCTCGGCTACGAGGCGTGCTTTCTCTCCGGCCTCGCGAAGATCGAAACCGGCGCGGCGCCGCATCGGCCGTTCAAGATTGTCTATGCCAGCCTCTATGCCGATGTGCGGCCCAGCTTCATCGTCGACATCACGCCGTTCATCGAGCAGCGGCACGCGGCGCTGATGGCCTACCAGTCGCAATATGCGAACCAAGCTGCGGGCAGCGGGCTTGTTTGTGCCGGAAGAAGAGATTCGCGAGCGCACCTTTGCCGAGGCGCGGCACTATGGGCTGCTGGCCGGCGTGAACTATGGCGAGCCGTTTGTGCAGAAAGAAGTCGGCCTGGTGGACGATCTGACGCTGCTGCCGGTGCAATCGATCTGAATGCGTTCGAGCTACAGACGCTCGAGCCTATAACGATTTGCTTATCAAGAATCCAAAATAGAATAACTTTGCGTTATGCCTGCGTGTTCGCGCGAAACTGGATGTGGAGGTCTGCTGATGACGCAGACCTGGGATCCGCAGGCCTACGAGCGGAATGGCGCATTTGTGCACGGCCTGGCCGGCGGAGTGCTGGAGTGGCTGGACGCGCAGACCGGGCGAACGCATTCTCGACCTGGGCTGCGGCGATGGGCAACTGACGCAGCGCATCGCCGCGACTGGCGCCAGCGTTCAGGGCGTGGATGCTTCGCCGCGAGATGGTTGCGGCGGCGCGCGCGCGGGGCGTCGAGGCGGACGAGGCGAAGGCCGAGTCGCTGCCCTATCGCGACGCGACGTTTGACGCAGTGTTCTCGAATGCGGCGCTGCACTGGGTGCGCGATCAGGACGCGATGATGGCGCAGGTGCATCGCGTGCTGCAAGCCCGGCGGGCGCTTTGTTGCGGAGATGGGCGGGCACGGCAATATTGCGGCGATTCGCGTGGCGTTGATGGCTGTGCTGGAGCGGCATGGATTCGGCGATCGCGAAGACGGCGTGAACTACTATCCGACTGCCGAGAGTTACACGCGGCGGCTGAAGCGAGCATGGATTCAGAGTGGAGCAGATGGCGCTGATTCCGCGGCCGACGCCGCTGGCGGAGGGCGGCATGGAAGGCTGGCTGCGGACATTTCGCCGCGGCGTTCTGGATGGATTGCCGGAGGATGTGCGCGAAGCCGTGGTGCAGAGAAACGACGGAATTGCTTGCGCCGGCGCTGCGCGATGAAGACGGGAACTGGGTTGCGGATTATGTGCGGCTGCGGTTTGTTGCAATCGCTTCATGCGCGGTTTACAGAGTTGGAGTTTCTGGCGATCCTGATGTCGCATCGATGCCTGGAGCCAGGCGGCAGGTGAATTCATTGCGAACTGGAGTGGGACAGGTCAGCTGTCGACGGCGGAAGCGAGGTTCGCTTCTTCGCCTCAAGAAATCAAACGGGAAGATCTGTGAAAGCAGATCTCCCGTTTCTTGCTGAAATTAGACAAATCAGCTAAACCGCGAGTTCGTTCTCGACTCCGCGGCGGTTCTTGATTTCCGGCATGGGCTCATCGGCTTCCAGCACTTTCAAGCGGAACAGCAGGCCTGCGACAAGGCCGGCGACGCTGGGAACGAGCAGAAAGAGCCAGACCTGGCGAGTGCCTTGCCGCCGACGAAAATCGCCGGACCGAGGCTGCGCGCCGGGTTCACGCTGACGCCGGTGATGTGAATGCCGAAGATGTGAATGACGACCAGGGTGATGCCGATGCCGAGGCCGGCAAAGCCTGCGGGCGCGGCTTTCTGCGTCGAGCCGAGAATGACGATGACGAAGATCAGCGTGCCACGAATTCAAAGACGATGGCAGAGGTGACGTTGTATTCGCCCTGGTAGCCGGGGCCCCAGCCGTTCTGACCGAGACCGCTTGCGGCGATGTCGTATCCGCCGTGCCCACGCCGCGAACGATGAGCGAGAGCACTCCGGCCGCGAGAATGGCGCCGGCGAATTGACCGATCCAATAGCCGATCATGTCGCTGGTCTTCATGCGGCCGGCGGCCCACACGCCGAGGCTGACGGCGGGGTTGATGTGGCAGCCGGAGATGGGGCCGATGCCGTAGGCCGCGCCGATCAGTGCTAATCCGAAGGCGAAGGCGATGCCGAGGATGCCAACCTTGTCGCCGGCGACCACGGCGGTGCCGCAGCCGAAAAGCACCAGGATGAATGTGCCCACCAATTCCGCAAAGTATTTCTTCATGAGTTCCTCCTGTCCTTCGTTTGACAGCTTGAGAACTGCCGCTGCTCGGCTTTCGATGCGATATGACCGGACGCATCGAAACCTGCAGCCATGTGAGAGGAGGAGAGACTGCGGACGCAGAAGCGTGCCGATTGCCTTGATGTGCGCGAGCGAGTGTTGCAGAGGCTCACCGGGCGGAGTCAAGAAACCAGGTTCAATCGAATGACGGCGGCATGCGCTGGAGCAGTTGCCCGATGTTTCAAATTCATCAAACGTTTGCAATTTGTTTGCCTGGCTGCATTACTCTGTTAACGATTCCGTGCGGCCTCGGCATTCTGAAATTCAATGGCCGCCGGCGAAGGGCATGACCGGTTGAGCCAAACCGTATTTGTACTGGAAGACGACACGGACATCGCGCGGCTGGTGCAGCATCATCTTGAAGCCGCTGGATTTGCACCCCGGCTTTTCCATACCCCCACCAACCTGATTCCCGACGCCGAGCGGCAGCCGCCGGCGCTTGTTTCTGCTGGACATCATGGTTCCGGGCGGCGACGGGCTGGATGTTTGCCGGCGGCTGCGCAGCCACATCCGGCGCTTTCGACGATTCCCATCATCTTTCTGACGGCGCGGGCGGGCGAAAACGATCGCGTGCTGGGCCTGGAACTGGGCGCGGACGACTACATCACCAAGCCGTTTGCCACGCGCGAGCTGGTGGCGCGGGTCAAGGCGGTGCTGCGGCGGTTTGAGCGGCCGACCACGCCTTCGGTCATCAGCTTTGAAGAAGTGATCATCGACGCGAACGCCATGCAGTTGAAGGTGCGCGGCGAGCTGACGACGACGACGGCCACGGAGTTTCGGCTGCTGGACTACCTGGCGCGGCATCCGGGCCGGGTCTTCAGCCGCGACCATCTGCTGGACTGCGGTTTGGGGCGATGCGCGCTTTGTCACGCCGCGCTCGGTGGACGTGTATGTGCGCCGCATCCGTGAGAAAATCGAGGTCGACCCGGAGAATCCGCGCTATCTGAAGACGGTGCGCGGCGCGGGTTATCGGTTCGAGATTCCCAAGGGCGAGTGAGACCGCAGGCCAGAAGTCCCGGCATGAGCAGGCCCTGAATTGACGCGCAAAGTATTCACAAAGCTGCTGGCGCTGTTTGTGCTCCTGCTGCTGTTTCAGACGGCGGCGATGGAGTTGATCCTGCGCCGCTTGATGGAGCACTCGGCCGGAGAGACGCTGCATCGGCTGGGTCGCGAGGCCCTCTGGTCGGGGCTGATTGCGCTGCTGGTTGCGTTGCCGATGGCGGCGTGGGCGGCGAGCCGCATCGCGGCGCGACTGCAGCGGGTGGTGACCTTTGCGCGCCGCATTGCGCAGGGCGATCTGAGCGCGCGGCTGGAGCATCGGGCGGTGGGGACGAACTGGCGGCGATGGAAGCCGCGCTGAACCAGACGGCCGAACGGCTGGGACAGAGCTTTGCCGAGATCGAGAGCCGCCGGCACGAGCTGGCCACGATGCTCGACTCGATGCAGGAGGCTGTTGTTGCGGTCACGGCGGAGGGCATTGTGCGCTGGTCGAATGCCGTGATGAAGCGCATTGCCGGGACGCAGATTCGCGCGGGCCGTCCGCTGGTCCACTCCGTGCGCGATCCGGAGCTGCTGGACTGCGTGAAGAGCGCACAGGAGGCGCGGGAAGTTCGGTACGGGCGCGCGAGTTCGCTGGCGCCGGGACGGATCTTTGAGATCAATGCGGCGCCGCTGCCGTCGGGCGGCGCGATGGCGGTGCTGCACGATGTGACGCGCATTGAGGCGGCGGAACGATCGCGCCGCGATTTTATCGCCAACGTGAGCCACGAGCTGCGCACGCCGCTGACGTCGATCCAGGGATACGTGGAGACGCTGGTCGAGGATCCGCACCCGAATCCGGCGACGACGCATGAGTTTCTGCAGGTGATTCTGAAGAACGCGACGCGCATGAACCGGTTGACGGAGGATCTGCTCGCGCTGGCCAGCGTGGAGAGCCCCGATTACAAGCTGGCCATGCAGCCGACGCGGGCGAGCGAAATGGTGAATGACGCCATCGATTCGCTGGGCGGCATTGGTGGTGGATTCCGGGTCGAGCTCGAGTCGGCCGGCGCGCCGGATGCGCTGGTGATGGCCGATCCCGATGCGATGAACCAGGTGTTCGGCAACCTGATTGAGAACGCGCTCAAGTATGGAAAGTCGGGCAAGCGGATCGACGTGGGCGCGCGGGCGCTGGAACGGCGAGATCGAGTTCTTCGTGCAGGACTTTGGTCCGGGCATTGCTTCAGAGCACCTCGATCGCATCTTCGAGCGGTTCTATCGCGTGGACAAGGCGCGCTCGCGCGAAGCCGGCGGCACCGGGCTGGGGCTGGCGATTGTGAAGCATATTGTGCAGGCGCATGGCGGCCGTATCCGGGCGGAAAGCGAACTGGGCTCGGGGACGACCTTCCTGTTTCACATTGCCGATTGCGCCCGCGAAACATCGCCAGGATGAGCATTCAGACGCGCCGCATGGCTGCGCGAAACGACGCTTAAGTCGATAAAAATCAGAAACCTGCCCGCTTTTCAAATCCCCGTAACATTGGCTAGCGAGAATAGATTACGGCAGTGATCCTGCACGGGAGCTATCAACGTGAAAAAGACTTTGCTTACAGTGGGTTTGTTGGTTTTGGCCATGGGCACTGCCCAGGCGCAGAAGTTAACCGCAGCCGGTGCAACATTCCCCTATCCGATTTACTCGAAATGGTTCAGTGAATACAGCAGCGCGCATCCCGGGAGTCGAGGTCAACTATGCCTCGATTGGTTCTGGCGGCGGCATCGCCCAAGTGACGAAAGGGCTGGTGGACTTTGGCGCGTCAGACATGCCGATGACCGACGAAATGCTCTCGTCTTCACCAGGTGAAGCTGATTCACATTCCTACGGTGCTTGGCGCGGTTGTGCCTGTGTTCAACGTTCCCGGCGTGAAGGACCTGCGCTTCAGCCGGATGTGCTGGCCGATATTTATCTCGGCAAGATCTCGAACTGGAATGACGGCACGGATCGCAAAAGACAACCCAGGCGCGAAACTGCCGGACCAGAAGATCATCGTGGTGCATCGCTCGGATGGATCGGGTACCAGTTTCATCTGGACCGACTATCTGAGCAAAGTGAGCAAGGAGTGGGCGGGATGGGCCCGGCAAGGGCTCGTCGCCCAGCTGGCCGGTAGGCGTAGGCGGCAAGGGCAATGAAGGCGTGGCCGGACTTGTGCGGCAGCTGCCCGGCGCCATCGGCTACGTCGAACTGATCTACGCGCTGCAAAACCACATCACCTTTGGCTCGGTGAAGAACGCAGCGGGGAACTATATCACCGCTTCGATCGAGGGCGTGACCGAAGCTGCGGCGAGCGTCAAGCAGATGCCGGCGGACTATCGAGTTTCGATCACCAACGCTCCGGGTGCGAACGCGTATCCGATCTCGAGCTTCACCTACCTGCTGATTCCGATGAAGGGCACGAACCAGACGAATCGCACGGTGCTGAAGGATTTGCTGAGTTGGATTCTGAAATCGGGCGAAGGCCAGGTTTCGGCTCTGTCGTATGCACCACTACCAGAGCCTGGTCGAGAAGGAATTGAAGACGGTCTATTCGCTTCAATAAATCCGATCTGACTAAGGACAGCGGGGCCGCGCTTGGAGCGCGGCCCCGCTGTTTTGGTTAGTTCAACCCGATAGGTTCCGAGCGCCGCTGTTCGGCGATCGAAGAGTAGAATTCGAGGCTGAGAAAATTCTTCGATTCAAGGGACCTGCAGATGCGCGTTCTTCCTCTTTTTGCGTTCTGGCTTCTGCCGCTTCTGTTCACCTCACCAGTTCACGCACAATCTTTAACTACCCCGTATGACTCGGTCGATCCGCTGATCGGCACGGGGGAGGTGGCAATACGTTTCCCGGCGCAACATTGCCGTTCGGGATGGTGCAGTGGAGTCCAGACACAATACCGATGTGTGGTACAAGTACGACGAGAAGCAGTTGTATGGGTTCAGTCTGACGCATATTAGTGGAGCGGGATGTCCCTTGTATGGAGATTTTGCGGTGTTGCCGATGCTGGATGCGCTGACTTCGAGCCCAGGGACGAAGTTCGCTGCCGCTTGCTTTCGATCGGAAGGATGAGCAAGCGCATCCTGGGTATTATGCCGTGACGTTGAACAACGGCGTGCGCGTGGAGTTAACCGTCGCAGAGCGAGCTGGGATTGCGAAGTTTACTTTTCCGCAGGGCGGCAATATGCCGATGCTGATCAATGCCGGAAGCAGCGCGAATTCGATTCCCTCGCCATATGAGAATCCGCAGATCACGAAGCATTTGGCAATCATATCGAGGTCAAGCCGGACGGGAGTTTCTCCGGTTGGACAGCGCGGGGCGGTTTTGCGGAAGCGACTCGCACTACAAGCTGTACGTGGCGGGAAATTCAACAGGCCCTTTAAGTCAACTGCGCTGTGGCAAGACGATGCCTTCTGACTGATGCGCAAAAGCTCAAGGGAAGCATACCGGCGCCTGGGTGGAGTTGGGCGGAACTGATTCTGCGCATTCCGATGTTGACGCTCAAGATGGGCATTTCGTTTGTGAGCGAGGCAGGTGCCCGGGCGAACCTAGAGAAAGAAATTCCGGTTGCGATTTCGAGCAACTTCATGCAGAAGGCGCGGAGACTTGGAGCGCATTATTGAATCGTGTTGCCGTTGAAGGTGGAGCAGACGAGCAGCAGAAGATCTTCTATACGGGTGTTTACCACTCGTTTTTGTCTCCGAACTCTTTAGCGATGAAGATGGGCAGTACATGGGATTTGACGACAAGGTTCATTCCGTAGCCGGTACAAAGCAGAAAGCGCAATATGCGAACTTCTCCGATTGGGATATCTATCGGAACACAGTGCAGTGGCAGGCGCTGTTTGAGCCCGAGCGCGAGAGCGACATGATGCAGTCGCTGGTGAATGATGCGGAACAGAGTGGATGGCTGCCGAGCTGGCATGCAGCTAACGATGTGACCTACGTGATGGGCGGCGATTCGCCTGCTGCCTTGTTGTCGTCGGCGTATGCGTTTGGCGCGCGGAATTTCGATACAGGGAAAGCGCTCGAATATATGGTGAAGGGCAGGCACGCAACCCGGTGATGGGCCGCACCATGATTCGGAGCGGCCATTTCCTTGCGGATTACATGAAGCCCGGATATGCACCGGTTGACAAAGACATATGGCGGCTTCGCAGACACTGGAGTATGCCAGTGACGATTTCGCCCTTTCGCAGTTTGCGAAGGCGATCGGCAAGGATGACCGTACCAGCGATTCCTGAAGCGGTCGGAGAACTGGAAGACACTTGTCGATCCGGAGACGCACTGGATCAGGCCGCGCAATGCGGATGGTTCATGGATGGCGGGATTTGATGCGGAGTTGTCAACCCCAAGCGCTATCAAATGTGCCGGCGAAGGCAGCGATCAGATGGGATTCGAGGAAGGGAACACATACCAGTATTCTTTCATGATTCCATTCGACTATCCAGCGCTGTTTGCTGCTATGGGCGGCGAGCAGGTTGTTGAGCCGCGCCTCGATCACTTCTTTACGGCGTTGCGCTGCTGGGGAAAACCGTGTTTCAACATCGAAAATGAGCCAGACTTTGTGACTCCTTACGCGTATGTGTTTATGGGTAAGCCGTGGAAGACTCAGGAAGTGGTGACGCGGATTGGAAAAGAGACGTTCAAACCTACGCCGGATGGCATTCCGGGAAACGACGATCTGGGTGCGACATCGGGCGTGTATGTCTGGAATGCGCTGGGATTCTATCCGGCAGTTCCGGGAGTGGGCGGAGTTGTGATTGGCACGCCGATGTTTGACCAGGCGACTTTGATTTGGCGGGCGGACGAACAGTGGTTGTCTACGCGCGAAGGGCAGGGGATCTACGTGCAGCAGGTGATGCTGAACGGTGTGCCATACGCGAATTCATGGCTGCCGATCAGCAAGATTCACCCACGGGACGAATCAACTGCGATTCAAAATGGATACGGAGCCGAACACGCAGCGAGGAACGGCGCCGGAAGATCGGCCGCCGGCTTTCCGATAGATCGAGATTAGTCCTGCTTGTTTTCGTGGATGAGGCGGTCGACGAGCGGGACCAGTTTTTCGCCAGTTCGGGGAAGGACGAATGTGCCGGAGTGGCGTCCCAGTCGAGCTTGAAGCTGGTGGAGAGGGCGGAGATCCAGATCTGGCGGACTGGGGTGTTGGGTGTGATTACGAATTTCACCGCGGGCTCTTCGAAAACAACGTTCAACACTCCGCCCTGCTCCTCGACCTCGAAGCCGGCCTCGTCTTCCTCTTCACGGGCGATGAGATGCTTCTTCAGCGCATCGAGAGCGCTCTCCGCTGCGCGGCGAAACTCGATTTCGTCTTGCATGATTCAAGTGTAGCAATCGATGGCTCGCGGCAGCGAGAAGGCGCGGGTTTTGGGATAGTTGCCGGCAAAACCCCCAACAGGTCAGACTCTCGGGAGCAGCGCCCGGAGGCAGTGCAATCGAACCCCCTGGAATCCCATCTCGTAAATTCATGCCAGCTCTCAGGCTCCCGAGCGAGAATCGTCATCCAATACGTATGGAATTTATCCCATCACTGGCGGAGCGTGAAGGTCCCCCGGCAGTCCGGTCCCTCAGCGCGGTCGAAGAATTCATAAAGAGCGAGTCTGCGGGGGCAATCCTGCTGTTGATTGCGACCGTTTTCGCCCTGGTATGGGCAAATTCCTCACACAGCGCTTCGTATTTTGCCTTCTGGAGCTATCCAATCGGCTTGAACTTTGGGGGTGTTTCCTTTGCGATGGATCTGCATCATTGCATCAACGACGGGCTGATGAGCCTCTTCTTTTTTGTTGTCGGACTGGAGATCAAAAGGGAGATGAAGAAGGGCGAGCTATCGTCGTTGGGCCGTGCGGCCTTGCCCGCGATTGCGGCACTCGGTGGAATGCTGGTGCCCGCCGCAATCTACTACCTCCTGAATCGTCACGGAGAGGCTGCCCGCGGATGGGCGATTCCCATGGCAACCGATATCGGCTTCGCTGTTGGCGTTCTCGGACTGCTCGGAAAGCGGATCCCGTCGAGCCTACGAATCTTCTTGCTGGCGCTGGCGATCGTTGACGATGTGGGCGCGATCCTGGTGATCGCCTTCTTCTACACCGACTACATTTCAGCAGGGGCGATCGGTGTGGCGCTTGGTCTCCTTGTAGTGCTGGTTGCACTTTCGCGTTGGGTACCGAAGACCGCGATCTACCTAATCTTTGGCCTTGCATTTTGGGTGGCTGTCCTGAAGTCTGGGGTTCACGCTACCATCGCTGGAGTCATCCTGGGTCTTCTGACACCGATGAAGCCTCGGTATGAAATCAGCGAGATGATTCCGCGTGCCCGCCGGCTGCTCGACAAGCTTTGTTTTGCGGTGCAGGACGGGCAGGACGAAACTGCCGAAGTGACGCTCTCAGAACTGCAAACCTTGACTTATGGCACCGAGTCCATGGGGGAGAGTATCGAGAAGAGTTTGCACCCATGGGTCAGCTTCATGATCCTGCCGCTCTTTGCATTGGCAAACGCCGGGGTCGCGCTTTCCGTCAGCGAATTAGGGGCAGCGGTGCGCAGCCAGTCCGCGATCGGCATCTTTTTGGGGCTGGTCATCGGAAAGATCGTCGGGGTCGGAGGATTCTCATTTCTCGCGGTAAAATTTCGACTCGCCACTATGGCAGAAGACACGAACTGGCATCACTTCATTGGTGCGGGAATGTTAGCTGGAATTGGATTCACAGTCGCTCTCTTCGTCAGTACTCTCGCCTTCGAGACGGACGAACTCGAATCAACGGCCAAGATCGCCATCCTGATTGCCTCGGTCGTATCAGGCGTTTTGGGCTACATTTACTTGCGACTCACTTACCGCTTCGCGAGGCGATAGGAGGAATCGAGCCCCAAGCGAGAACTGTAATTCATAAAGCTCAAGCATGAGAATTTTGGAACTCGATAGAGTATGTCCCATGAGCGAGGCTGGTTCGAAGGTTTCCGCCAGTTAAGATCGTGGGCGTCTTCACTGGCATTATTGTCAGTGGCATAACTTCCAACGAAGATCTATATGCAATTATTGAAGGCTGTGCGACCGACTGGGCGGACAAATTCACTCGTGCCCGGTACCGCTAAGGGTTGGGCTGCCGAATTAGATTCAAGCGCAGTACCGAGGTTCAGCCAATAATTGCGAACAAAAAAACGGGGCGAGGGCAGGAACATCGAATGCGAACTCGATGCTCAGCTGGGAAGATTTTGCGCCGCGAAGTGATTGCGACCGGTCGAAGATCAGTGATCGGAGTTTTCCTGGCACTTCTCGTTACGACTTCACTAGCACAAGAAGAGGCTAATAAAAAAGCGCAACCGGAAACGCCCTCAGTAAACACCCAGCTTCCGGTTAACTGGCTGTATGGCGCATACGTTCCGAAGGATGTCCCCCTGGTTGCGTTGAATGGTCGACAGCGTTTCAAGCTCTACATTCGCCAGACATATACGACACCCGGCATTTATATCAAGACCGGATTTTTTGCGCTGCATGATCAGGTGAAAGATACGCCGCCAGCCTGGGGAGATGGCTTCTCTGGTTTCGCCAAACGCGTCGGCTCCAATCAGGCGACGAATATCATCCAAAATTCATTCACCTCGTTGGGCCAAGGGATGGTTGGATGGGAACCGCGCTACGACCGTTGCCGGTGCGAAGGAGCCTGGCCACGCTTTCGACACGCGTTCATCAGAAACTTCATAACCTATGACCACAGTGAACGATCGATCAGACCCAATATTATGCCGTTTGCGGCGGCATTCGGAGCGGGAGCAATCGGCGCCACCTGGAATCCAAATAATCCAACGATCACAGTCAAGGGATATCAGAGCGTATTCACGCAAGCCTGGGTCGGAGTAATTATCAACGGGATTGGTGAATTTGCGCCTGACATAAAGAAGAAGATCGGCAGACACAAGGATTGATCAGCGGATTCAACGTTTGTCGTGGGTTGATGGTACGTCTGTTGATTTACCGTGCCCTTTCCAAACCCCATTTGCTAGTGTGGTGAATCTGAAGTCCTTAAGAGCAACCAGGAAAGCCCAGAAACAGATTCTTCGCTCACCACCCCCAAACTGAAAGACGTTTGGGGCCTCGTTCACTCAGAATGACACCTCCATTTAGGGAAAGAATTTCAGATTCAGGACACTAGACCGTTTTTGCGTTGCTATCTTCTGACGCGATTCTCCTCGTTTTTCAAAGAGCTTCCTCACCTAAAGTTCTGACGACATTCTGCCGATTAGGATCGAAGGGAGTTTTCCGGAGGCGCGATGGAACTCAGGCCGATACTGGGCATTCGCGGGCTGGGCCCGGCGAGCACGGCGAGAATCGAGCGTGAAGTCGAGCCGCCGTTTGCGCTCGATCCTTCCAGTCGTATGGAGGATGATGCGTACAACGGGACCAATCAGGGGGCGCAACGAGGATTGGAAGAAGAAGATTCCGAGCCGGCGGAAGAGACGACCGACGCACCGGAAGCTTCATCGAATTCAGCCGAGCCGGATTCGAATGTTAATTTCTTCGCGTAATGTGGACCTACTTCTTTTCATCCGATTCGGATACAGGTGACGATCAGGCAACGATTGCGGTGAGTCGGAAGACGGATTCACCCAGAGCGCGATCGCCTTCAAGGGATGAAAGAGAAAGCGCCTCTTTGCGATCGATACCCCTGGTAAAAACTCGCCAGGCCAGTTCCTGCGGGATGGTTACGTGAGCCACGGGGTTTGCCTCCGGAGTTTCTGCAAAGCCCCAACCTGCGTTTTCCTTCCTGAGAAGCCATGTGCCGCCGCAGTCGCCGGAGATGTCGAGTTGCACAGTGGTCCCGAGCGGTGCTTCGACATTGCGAAAGGCGTACGGCAGACCGCGCACAAAACAGTCGAGGACCGGATGGTAGAGTTCCGGTGTCATGATGCCTGGGCGCTTGGTGGCGAAGCGAATCTGCTGCTGGTGATGCCAGCGCTCGGTGAGCTCGCGTGCGGTATCGAACCAATTGAGTGAAGTGGATTCGCCGGCCCAACTCACATTGAATGCGGCCGGCGAAAACGGATCGAGGGATTCGTGGAAGTCGGCGCTTTGGAGGCAGGCCATCTCCATCATGTCGATCAAAACCGGCGGGCTGAGGCGGCGATATACTGTGACGCCTTCGCGATTGAGGCGATTGACGAGGTCGACGACGTCTTGCGGAGACCGAATTTCGATTTGTTCGACGAAGCAATAATCGCGAACCATGGACAGTTTGCGAAGGACTGTGTCGAGCAAATGCGCGGCGACGTCGCGGACCTTCCAGGCGGGTGCGATGGTCTGCAGGTCCCATTCGTCCGGGCGGAGATCGCGCAGGAGTTCAATGAGATTTGCGTCGACGCGCCGGAGCAGTGGAGCGCAGAGAATCGGTTCGGTGCCTGAGAGGTGTTCGGACATGGGATGAAGTCATGGTAAACCGCAGAAGAAACGTCCCTCAGGGGCTAAAGCCCCGTTCATGATTGCAAAGGCTAATGTACGGGCTGAAGCCCGTACCCTTCACGCCGGATCATCATTCGAGTTTCAGCAATATTCGAAGTCGTGGCCTTCACGGGTAAAGCCCCTTTCTCTTTTCGGCACGCAACCCGGAGAGTATGCCGAGTCGTTCTCTGACAGAGAGCCCCGAGGAATGTCGGCGATTGAGTTCGCGGATGCAAGCGGGTGAGAGACAGCCGCGGGTCTCTCCGCTTCGGTCGGGATGACAACTTTCGGAGGTTGGTGCGTCAGGGAGAAGATGAGCAATCGACACTCATGCTTTCCCACCTCTCCGGCGCCGGGCCTTACGCAAAAAGCAGATCCTTCGCTCGCCTACCCCACAAGCGCACGCGTTTGTGGGGCCCCACGGCCGCTACGCTCAGAATGACACTTCATTGGTGCGTCAGGAAGGAATGAGGAATCGACACCTCATGCTTTCCCACCCCACCGGCACGGGCCTGCGCAAAAGCAGATCCTTCGCTCGCCTACCCCACAAGCGCACGCGTTTGTGGGGCCCCACGGCCGCTACGCTCAGAATGACACTTCATTGGTGCGTCAGGAAGGAATGAGGAATCGACACCTCATGCTTTCCCACCCCACCGGCACGGGCCTGCGCAAAAGCAGATCCTTCGCTCGCCTACCCCACAAACTCAGGCGTTTGCGGGGCCCCACGACCGCTACGCTCAGGATGACACGTCTTGGGCTTGGGGGCTAACGCTTCTCCACTTCGTACGCAAGGACATCCCCGCCCTTGTTCGTGATCAACGCAGATTCACGTGAGGCTCGTCAGGTTGCGAGGAGTGGCCCTCGCGCTCCTGATCAAGGTCGCTTCTTCTTCGTCTGCCTTTTCCTCATCTTCATCCTCGTCCCCTTCATCGTCTTCTGCGTCGGATGATTGCTCGTTGCATTCGTCTGCGTCTTCTTCGGGCCCCTGGTCTTCGGAGTTGTCGTCATCGCCTGTTGTGTGTTCATCATGGTGCGGCTCCTCTGCTTCTTCCACCTCTTCTTCTTGTCGTCTTCGGCGGGTTCTTCGTAGTTTTCGCAGGTGTGCTGGCGGGGACAGTTTCGGCAATCGCGGGGAGGTTCGCAGACGGTCTTCTCCGGAGCGAGGGCAGCGCCGGTGGAATCATCACAGGTGCGGACCGCTTCGTCGGGCTCGAGGTCGGATGTTCGGTTGGCAAGCTGAGTGGCGATCTGGAGTCCGTAAAGCATGAGTCCGGCACGGCGGGTATCCATATATGGCGAATTGAGAGCGGTGAGGACCTGGGTGAGGGCGATCTGGATGCCGCGGTTGTCTTCAATGGAGGGCAGGGTGAAATTGTCGCCGACCAAAGGACGGCTACAACGGCGGAGATTGTTGTGGTAGTAGCAGTACGCCTGGCCATGGAGAGCCGGGGAGTGGCATCTCTTCCCGCTTGGCAGGATGTGTCGGCATTCGTGGTACATGGTTAGCGCTCCGGGGGTACCCCCCATACTCTGTAAGGAAGTTATTTGTTTTCAGCAGCTTGCAGCGGATCACCCGCGCCAAAGTCTTCTGCACAAAGGACTTAGACGCAGAGTCTTCCTGGAGAAGGACTTAGAGGCAGGGAGTAGGGACTAGGGAGTAACGAACTTGTTGGTGCGATTCATGGGCGTGCTCCTATGGCGCAGACGTCGATTGCAATTTCATTCTGCGCCGGGAAGGGAAATTACCTGCAAAATGGAGGTCTTCTAAAGTAGTTGAAATGAAAGGAGATAATAGTAGAAATTTTTGAAGAGGGCTTGACAACAGAAAAGAGAAGGCCGGGCTTGACGCAAAAAAGCAGATCCTTCGCTCGCCTACCCCCACAAACGCAGACGTTTGCGGGGCCCCACGACCGCTACGCTCAGGATGACACTTCATTGGGCTTAAGCGGGTTAATGCTTCTCCACGTTGTGCTTTGTGCGCAAGGACATCCCTGCCCTTGTTCGTGATCAACGCAGATTCACCGAGGATCTGACTTGCAATTTTCAGATGTCCTCAGTTATTTTACTAACCAGTTAGTTTAACTGTTTGGTCAATATGGATTCCTGAGACACAAAACGCTTCCGCATCCAACCGACCGGTCCTCCGAGACCCGCGCACGGATTCTTGATGCGGCTTTGCGCGAATTCAGCGCGCTGGGAATGGCGGGCGCACGCACGGATCAGATTGCCGCCGCGGCGGGTGTGAACAAGGCGCTGCTCTACTACCACTTCGACAGCAAAGAAAACCTCTACCTTGCGGCGCTCGAGATGATTTCGCGCGAAGATCCGCGACCGGTCGATGGCGGTCTTTCTGCGCGAGATGCTCGCCGGGCGAACGGCTGTTGCGGTCGGCGCTGAACCACTTCGACCGCATCCTGACGCAGCGCGAATTTCAGAGCCTGATGCAGCAGGAGATGATGCGCCTGCACCAGGGCGAATCGGATGCGCTGCCGATCCTGGTGAAGCGTGTGTTTGCGCCGCTGCAGTCGATGTACCAGTCGATGGTGCGCGAGGGCATCGCGTCGGGCGAACTGATCGACGTGGACTGGCTGCAGATTCACCTGGCCACGCTGGGCGCCAATGTTTTTTATTTTCTGAGCGCGCCGGTGTGGCGGATTTTGATGCCGTTTGAGCCATTCGCGCCGGATGTCGCTGGCGGCGCGGCGGCGGGCAGTTGGTTGAGTTTTTGGGGCAGGCGATTTTTACCGATCGCGCGCATGGCGCCGAGCTAGCTGCACGGGTGCTTGCCGACACGCCGATGCCGGAGTTGCCGAGCACTCGGCATTTATTTGGGAGAAAAGATGAACGCAAGAAATAGAGTTTTCATGATTCTGGGTCTGCTGACGCTGGGATCGCTGGTCTGGTATTTGCTGACGGCCCGCACGTCGGGCGATCTGAAACTGATTGGCACGGTGGATGCGAATGAGGTGCTGGTGAGCGCCAAGATTCCGGGCCGCATCCAGACGCTGACCGTGGAAGAAGGGCAGGAGGTGAAGGCCGGCGAACTGATTGCGATGATTGAGAGCGATGATCTGGCGGCTGCGCAGAAAGCCGCGCGAGGCCAACGTCGCCGAGCAATCAGTCGAAGCTGACCGAGACAGTAGAAACGCAGCGGCAGAATGAAGGCGAAGTTTCAAGCGCCGCCGATCAATGCCGAGGCGCAGGTGAAGGCGAGCCAGGCAGCGCTGGCGCAGGCGCAGGCCAATCTTGAACATCAGAAGGCCGACACCACGCGCACCGTCGCGCTGGCCAAGCAGGGAATCATGAGCGAGCAGGCCAAGGACGAAGCCGTGACCAGCCTGCATGCCGACCAGGCAGCGGTGGAGACGGCGCAGCGAGAATGTGGCGGCGGCGCAAGCTGCGCTGCAGCAGGCGCACGCGCATGAACTGCTGGCGCGGTTTCAGCGCGCACCGTGGCCTCGACGCGCGGCGATTGTGCAGAATGCGAAGGCGCTGGCCGATCAGGCGCAGGTGTGAGCTGGGCTATGCGCAAGGTGTTTGCGCCGGTGACGGGCAAGGTGAATGTGCTGGCGGCGCGGCAGGGCGAAGTGGTGGCCGCCGGCGGCACCATCGCCACCATCATGGATCTGACGCAGACCTGGGTCTACGCGCCGCTGCCGGAGACGCAGGCCGATGCGGTGCAGCTGGGCGACAGTCTGCGCGTGGTGATGCCCAGCGGAGCGACGGTGCAGGGCAAGGTGATTGCCAAGTCGGCTGAGGCGGACTTCGCCACGCAGCGCGACATCAACGGCGGGCGCAAGCGCGACATCAAGACCGTGCAGATCAAGCTGCTGATCGACAATCCCGGACGAGAAGTTTGTGCCGGGCATGACGGCCGAAGTCTATATCCCGAAGAGCAAGCTGGTGAAGCAATGAGCGTCGGCACGCAACACACCGTGACGCCGACGCCAGAGCACCGCTGCAGCACCAGGCGCCGCCTGCGATTCGCGGTCGAGAACATCGTGAAGCGCTACGGCGACTTCGAAGCGGTGAAGGGCGTGAACTTTCAGGTGGCCGATGGCGAGATCTTCGGGCTGCTGGGCCCGAACGGCGCCGGCAAGAGCACGCTGATCCGCATGATGACGACGCTGATTCCGGTGACCAGCGGGCAAGGCCATCGTCGGCGGCCACGATGTGAGCAAGGATCCGGACGCGGTGCGCCGCATGATCGGCGTGATTCCGCAGGCGCTGACCAGCGATCCAGGATCTGACGGTCGAAGAAAATCTGAGCATCTACGCCAAGCTCTACAGCGTTCCGCGGGCGCAGCGCGAGAAGAATATTGCCGAAGTGCTGGAAGCTGTCGACCTGACCAAGTGGCGCGACGCGCAGACCAAGACGCTTTCCGGCGGCATGCGGCGGCGGCTGGAGATTGCGCGCGGACTGGTGCACGATCCGCGCATCTTCTTTCTCGACGAGCCGACGACCGGCCTCGATCCGGTCTCGCGCATCGCGGTGTGGGAGATGCTGAACAACCTGAAGAAGACGCGCAACCTGACCATGCTGCTGACCACGCACTACATGGAAGAGGCCGACCGGCTGTGCGACCGCATTGCCATTGTGGATCACGGCAACCTGGTGGCGCTGGGCACGCCGGTCGAACTGAAGCAGAGCGTGCCGGGATCGAACGTGGTCGAAGTGCATTTCGATCGCGAAGACCGGAGTGGAAGACGCGGCTGGAGACGCTTGCCGGACGTCACCGAGGTGCAGTCGCAGTCGGCCGGCTTTTATCGCGTGCTCACGTCGAACGGCTCGCAGACCACCACGCAACTGGTCGAGATGGCCGCAGTCGCTGGGCGAGCAGCTCACTTCGCTGAGCGTGCAGAACACTTCGCTCGACGACGTTTTTGTTCACTACACCGGCCGCCAGCTGCGCGATGAGCAGGTGAAGGCCGGTCTTTATGATGCCGCCGCGGCCGGGAGCACAGCCATGAACAGAATGTTCTGGCCATTGTCGAGCGCGAGATGCGCAAGTTCTTCCGCTCGCCGATGCTGATGATCATGTCGATGATGCTGCCGATTGTGCAGCTCATCATTCTGGGCAACGCATTCGGCGGCAAGATTCGCGGGCGCACGCGTGGCGGTGGTCGACTACGATCACGGCCCGCAGGCGGTGAAGGTGCGCGAGGCCTTCGATGCCATCGCCGCCAACATCACCACCTTCACCACCATTCAATTACGACGACGAAACGCAGGCGCGCGAAGACGTGCGCACCGGCAAGGTCGATGCGGCGGTCATCATTCCGGCGCAGTATTCGCGCCGCGTCTACGCGCAGGATGCGCCGCGGCATCGGTCTCGTCGTCGACAACTCCGACCAGTTCATGAGCGGCAGCGCTCGAAAGCGAGATGCAGTCGCTGGTGGACGCGCTCAACCAGCCGGTGATTCAGGATCGCGTGGTCAAGAACATCGCGCTCGAGATCGTCGAGCTTTATCCCTACGTCGAGTACATGAAGTATCTGCTGTCCGGCTCGATCGCGCTGGCCATGTACATCTCGGTGATGATCGGCGGCGGCATGCTCTACATCGACGACAAGGCGCGCGGCGTGCACGAGGGCTACCTGGTTACGCCGATCAGCAAGCTCGAACTGGTCATGGGCCTCAACATCGCCGGAGCCATCAAGGCGGTGCTGGCGGGATTTCGCTCACCGTGATCGGCTCGCTGATGGCGGGCCTGGGCACGATCTTTCATCCCGATGGCGATGCTGCAGCTGCTTCTGCTGATCCTCGGCACGTCCATCGCCTTCAACGGCATGATGTTTCTGATGATGGTGCGCGTCGACGATCCGCTGGTGCCGCGCGCCATGTTCGGCGTGCTCAACACGCTGCTGTTCTTTCCCTCGGGCGCCATCTATCCCATCGCCGCGTTTCCCACGTGGCTGCGGGCCATTGCGATCGTCGATCCGTTCACCTACGCGATTCACGGCTTCAAGGCGATTCTGCTCAAGGACGGCGGATTCGTCGCCATCCGAGGCGATCTGCTGTTCCTGTTTGTCTTTGGCATCGGCACGCTGCTGATCGCCACGCCGCTCTTCAAGCGCACGCTTTAAGACGGGTTTCACAAAATGCCCGTGTGGAATTTGGATCATCCCTCAGGGGTTAAAACCCCTTGCATAGAGGACTCATTTCGGCACGGCTCAAGCCGTGCCCTTTCAAAACGTCGTTTTGGGAACATGATCTAACAAGTTTCCGGCCGGCAAAGAACCTAGTCCGGAATGCGATGAGGCGGTCCACTCCTTGTGGGAGGGTGGGCCGCTTTGTTGCTTCTGGAGAGTGTTCGAGTCCAAAAGATCCTCCCAGATTCGTGCTTTCCCACTCATGACGCAAGAGGCGCGTCATGAATGGGGCACCGACATCGACACATTTTTGGGCGTCATCGCGCCGTTGCAGAAGCGGCGGAAATTTGTGTTGCATCGAGTGTAAGCGGTTCTTGCAAGGCCATCTGGAATTGCCAGCCCGCGTCGAAGAGGATGAAGTCGGCGCTTCCCGCGTGATGATGACCGATTACCAGGGCGAGCACAATAACACCTACGCCCGCACCGATGCCGATGCCTGCCAACGCGCCCGGAGACGGTCCGACGGAGGGTAGCGGCGGAAGCTGTGGAGGGTTCTGGCCGGAAGCGGCGAACGCCTCACCGAGATACGGTGCGCCGTCGCGGGCGTCGGCAAGCTGATACGTTGGCTGCGAGCGGGGATCCGGGGCAGGCAACCAAGCCTGCACGTTTGTGGCAACCAGCGGAACCGAGTATCCATTCGCGAAGAGAAGGCGGGTGAAGCGAAGTTGTGCGCTCGCTGCGCCACCGGCTCGTGGGTGCGCATTTACCTTGTCGACAACTCCTTCAACGAATGTGCCTGCCGGGATGGCGACGCGAGTTCCAATTGCCACAGGAAACGCCACAACAGCGCGCACTGGATCGCCTGGCTTGGTCGATTTGCTCTTGATGGAGCTGATGAGATTGAGCGCAACGAGGGTTCCCATGGGGACTGTAATGGTGTCGGTTGTCGCCGCGGGATTAGCTGCCTGCGGAACGGTAGGTGTTTGTGCAGCACTGATGGAGGCAATGAGGAGAAAGGCAACAATTTTAAGCCGCATGGTTCATCTCCAGTTTGGCTAAAACATCAATGGTTTTTCGCGGGTGAGGAGCTTGGGCTGCGAACCGCGCTATATGGAATCGGCACGCTCGATATCACGATGGGTGCCGGTGGGCAGTTTCGTCCAGGAAATCCCGGAGTGCCGGGAATTCCTGGAATGACGGTCGGTGGTGTCGACGGTGTTCCAGGGATCACCGTGTCAGGCATACCTGGGCCGCCAGGGATGGTTGTATCCGGAGTTCCCGGCGAGCCCGGGATCACTGTGTCTGGTGTGCCGGGACTGCCCGGTGTGCCGGGAGTTGGACGGCACTGCGTTGCCGATTTGAACTTGCCCAAGTCGACCGTTCGACTAAGTGGAATCGCGGCTGCGAGTTGTTTCGTGTCCAGCGAGAGGGGCGCCGCGAGCGCGATATCGAATTGCGTGCCGTTATCGAGCAGCAGGTCATTCGAAGAGCTGAGGTTGACGGTCAACTCCATTACCGTTGGCGCAGGCGGAGAAAGTGTGACCGAGGTTTGAAGTGAACTTGCGACCGGTTGTGTCGAACTGGCGGCAACAGGAAGATTGGGCAGCGGGACTGTGTACCCGTTCGCAAAGATGACGGTCGTGAAGAGAGCCTGAATTTGGGCGCGACCTTTGAATCGCGACGGCCGGACGATGGACTGAATCGTGCCTTGCACGTAAGTCCCCGAGGGGATGGCAATGGTATTCCCTGCTGTGACCGGAAAATCCACTTGCGTATAGAGAGCGTCTCCGGCTTTGGCGCTACGAGCCCACACAGGTGCGGTGACGGCAAGTTCGATTTTCGAGCCGACGGGAAGTGTTGTTAATTCCATCGCCGGTGGATCTGTTTGCGCCGACGAGGTCAAACCCTGCCCGACTGTGCATACCATGAAAGCAAAGCCTACGAACCTTTCGACCTGTTTCACGCTTACGCCTCCGCGACAACTGATATGAAAGACGACCCGATGATGCGTTTGGTTCTGCAAAATCCGACGAACCGCTCAGCTGCTTCCGGTTATCACAAGGTATCCGGGAGCGATTTTGATATGACATCCAGACCTCGTCGGCCCAGTGGACTCCGAGGGTGGTTTGCATTCTGAGTATCCCCAAAAAGTACTGTTACTCCGGTTTGGATTTGCGATTTAAAGGAGTGCGGTTGCGCTAACATCGGGTAAGCAGATCTGCCACGCACATGACCACCAAAACCTCATCTGACGTGATTTCCAAGCGTATCGCCGAGGTCACAAAGCCCGTGAACGGCGCCGCAGGGCCTGCGGAGAAGAAGGGCCCCCTGACCTGGGAAGACGAAGAGCTGGAAAACTACGAGCCCAAGCGGACCGTAGCCGTTGAAATAAAACGGATAGCCGACGCCAGGGCGGCTCTTTTGCTCCGGCAGCTTCCGCAGCAATGGGATGCGCTGTGCGACGTGTTTTCGATTCGTTGCGAGGGCATTAACACAAAGGCCGGTCGATCGGTTTTGCGCGGAGCCATGCCGGATGAGAATCAGCTGGAAATCCGACGCGAAGATGATCAGGGAATCATGATTCAGTTTGATCTCGAGAAGAAGAAGGTTCTTTTCACGGGCAAGGTGCTTGGATTTGATCGGCAATATGAACTGATCGTCCTGACGCGCGACGGGATCGACTCAACGGCATGGTTCTCGCAGACTACTCTTACAACCGAGCAGACAGACGATCTAGCAAAAGGGATGATCTCGACCCTTCTGCGGTTTGATCAGTAACGGTAATAGCTATCCCCCTCTAGAATTGAGCCGCGCGTTCGTGCGGCCGGCATGCTTTCCCTTCGCGGCTGCACCGCCTACAATGGAGATCTGACTTCAATCAAGAGGACCCCAATGCCGCTGTCTGGTGAAGCCATTCGACTGATGAACTATATTGATGATGTTGCGGTGACGTTGCGCCGCATCCTTGCCCTTGTACCGACGCTTTCTGCTGAGGAGCGCGCGCGGATTGCCGAACATCTCGTGCACTCCAGCCCGAATGCGGAAGACGTGGCCAAGGCCCTTACCTCAAAGTAATCCGGAAGACGATGCAAGTTGCCATTATTGGAGCTGGGCCGCTGGGCCGCTGGCTCGCGCTGGCTGCCGCCCGCGCTGGTTACACGGTGCTGCTTGAAGACGTGATGCCGGCGAATCTGCATCATGCGGAGGAGTATCTACGGCAGCAATTGGGTCCGGCGGCGATGCCGAAGGTCATGTTTGCCTCGACCATTGAAGATGCTGTGCGCGAGGCCGACCTGGCGATTGACTGTGTGCCGGATGAGCTGGAGTCGAAGCTGGAGATCTTCTGTCTGCTCGACCGGATGGCTCCGCCGCGAACTGTTTTGGTCACTCCGACGAAGAGGCTTTCGATCGCGGACCTTGCGTCGTGCACGTATCGTGCTGAGAAGTGCGTGGCTCTGCGTGGCAAATGTACAGGAGCTTACCAGCGCATTGATGAGCGAAGTCGCGGAGCGGGGAAACGGCGCCGAGATCCTGCTGCGAACGCCGCCTCAAGCCACTGAGGAAACGGTCGCGTTGGTGAAGGAGTTCTGGGACCGGGTTGGATTTTCTCCGCGATTCGAAGCGGATCGCGCTGCAGTGATCGGGTGCGGCTGGAAGGCGCGCTACCTGCCGAGCACCTGCTCGTAATACTTCACATATTGCGGCAGCACCAGGGTGGCGCAGAAGCGCTTCTGCGCGTCTTTGCGCGCCGCGTCGCGCATTGCCTCCAGCCGGTCGCGGTCCTTCAGCAAGCGCGATCGCGCCTGCGGCCATGTCGTCCACATCTCCCACCGGATAGAGCAGGCCTGTCACGCCATCGTCAATCAGCTCCGGCACGCCGCCCACGCGCGTCGCGATGGCCGGAACCTTGCAGGCCATGGCTTCCAGCGCCGCCAGTCCGAAGGACTCCAGCTCGCTCGGCATGAGCATCAGGTCGGCCAGCGGAAGCAGCTCGTTCACCCGCTCCTGCTTGCCGAGAAAGTGAACCTTGTCATGGATTCCGAGATCGTGCGCCAGCCACTCGGCGGCCGAGCGATCGGGTCCGTCGCCCGACCAGCACCAGTTGCGCCGGAATCTCGCGCACCACTTGCGCAAAGACCTTCACCACGTCGACCACGCGCTTGACCGGCCTGAAATTCGACAGATGCATCAGGATCGCTTCGTCCGGCACGGCCAGCCGCTTGCGCGCCTCTGCCCGCTGCCCTTCATCCTTGATAGGCGTGTACACATCGCAGTTCACGAAGTTGGGAATGACCTCGATGGGCCGCGTGATGCCGAAATCTTCGACGGTTTTGTCTTTCAGATAGTTTGAGATGCTGGTTACGCCGTCGCTCTCCTGGATGGAATAGCGGGTGATGGGCAGGTAGCTGCGGTCGAGGCCCACCAGCGTGATGTCGGTGCCGTGCAGCGTGGTGACAAACGGCAGCCTGCGGCCGCGGCTGCCAGCATCTGCCGCGCCAGCAGCGCGCTCACCGAGTGGGGAATGGCGTAGTGCACATGGAGCAGATCGAGCTCGTAGAATTCGGCCACCTCCGCCATGCGCGAGGCCAGCGCCAGATCGTACGGCGGAAACTCGAACAGCGGATAACTCGAGACCGGAACCTCGTGGTAGAAGATCCCGTCGTCGCGCCCGTTGAGGCGGAACGGCTGCGAATAGGAGATGAAATGGACCTCGTGGCCCGAGGCGGCCAGCTCAATGCCCAGCTCGGTGGCCACAACGCCCGAGCCGCCGTAGGTGGGATAACAGGTAATGCCGATGCGCATGCGGCCTCTTGTTCCGTTTCTCGTTGGCTGTCCTTGTGGTTTGGACGATCCCTGGGGACGGGAAGATGCAGTCGTCCAGATTAAACGATGGTCGCCGGCATGTCGCTTCGAGAGTGACCCAGGCCCGCGAACGAAATCAGCTCGATGCCTCGGAAATCCTTGATCGCCATGCAGTGCATCGCGCTCAATTTCGCGCGATGCGCGCAGCCGCGTGCGGATCTTGTCCAGATCGGCGTCGTTATAGCCGGGGTGCGTCACCAGTTCCCATGTGCCCTCGGGAGGTGTTGAGCAGCGCACGCACCGTCGTCCGCATTCGAGAGTCCCGGTGCCGACCACGGCGATCGTTCCGTCGGTGGTCTGGAGTCCCTCTTCGCGATCGATCGGCGAAATATCGGCCCGAGTCGTCGCAGCAGCGATGACCTCGGCGACGCGCACCAGCGGCGCGCGGAGTGGCGCGCACTGCCCACTCGCGGCTCAAACGGGATTGCGCACCGCAGTGAATGCCAGCCGCCCTGCCGCGCGCAACACGGGTCGCAGCACAGCGGGAAACATATGCGTGTGCTTGTGGGTGTCGATGTGGTGAGGCGCAGGCCGCGGCTCTGAAGCAAGGCAATCTGCGCAGCGGCTTCGGCTTCGATCTCGCGCACTGCGAATGCGCCCGTGAAAAGCCGCGTCAAGAAATGTGCCGAGGTTCGGATGGAAAGCAGCCTGTCGCTCGATCGACCAGCGTGGGAATCTCGCGCGGCGGCAGCACCGGCTCCCATCCACCAGCACCACGTGGCAGCCCACGCCGAGCGTCGGCATGCGCAGCGCCAGTTCGATGGCTTCTTCCGTGGCTGCGGCCTTGCGCCATCAGCGTGGTGCTGGTCAGCACTCCGGCTGCGTGCAGCTCGACGATCGCGCGGTTGACTCCGGAGGTCAGCCCGAAGTCGTCGGCGTTCACGATCAGACGGCTCACCGGCTAAGTTTATCAATCGCAAGGCGCGCGAAGTGCGGTCGCAGGAAGCGCTGGCGATCTACCGCGGGAACGTGTTCGCTGGTATGATGACGAGAGGCCATTCGATGGCCTCCCGCCCTTCGGGGGCGGTTAGCTCAGTTGGTTAGAGCGCCTGCCTTACAAGCAGGAAGTCCGGGGTTCGAGTCCCTGACCGCCCACCATTCAAAAAGTCAGTTTTTCTTTTGGGCCTTTGCCAGAAAAAGCGGAGGGTGTGCTTCCCGCCGGTACTGGGTTGGCATTTCAGTGAAGGGCGCCACCGCCCGCCTCCTGCAGGTTGCGCATCACTGCATCCAGGTTGAACGAGGCTGGCTTCTGACGCGGCGGGATACTTCACGAAGTCCTCGATCTGCTGCGCGACGACGCCTGCATGCCGTAGATGAGGTACGCGTGAGAGATGACCCAATCCCAGTAGGTGTTGGAATTTTCATCAGCCCGCTCGAACGGATCGCGGCGCAGGTTGAACATTTTCGGCGCACGGAGCTTCACGAACGGCTCGAACCAGCACTGCATCTGCTTCGCGCGCTGCTCCATGAGCACCACTTTCCAGTCGCCCTTGCGAATGGCCAGAATGTCGCCGTCATCGCTGATGTAGAAGAAGAACTTGCCGCGGGCTTTCCTTCACCTCGCCGGTCAAGTAAGGCAGCATGTTGTAGCCGTCGATGTGGACCTTGAAGGTCTTGTCGCCGGTCTTATACCCGTTGAGGAGCTTCTCGTTGATGTCCGGCTCTCCGGCGGCGGCCAGCAAGTGTCGGCAGCCAGTCCTGGTGGAGACGATGCCGTTGAGCACAGTGCCCGCTTTGAACTTGCGCCGGCCAGCGCACGAATGCCGGCACGCGCCAGCCGCCTTCCCAGTTGGTGTTCTTCTCCGACGCGGAACGGCGTGATGCCCGCATCCGGCCAACTGTTGTAGTGCGGCGCCGTTGTCTGTCGAGTACATCACGATGGTGTCGTCGGCGATGCCCAGCTCGTCGAGCTTGTTCAGCATCATGCCGATGTTCTCGTCGTGAGCGACCATCACGTCGTTGTAGTCGCCCTGGCCGCCGTTTTGCCTTTGTGCTTCGCGGCACAGTGGGTGCGGAAGTGCATGGCCGTTGTGTTGTACCAGAGGAAAAAGGGCTTGTCCGCCTTGTGCGCCTCTTCGATGAACGCCAGCGCGCGCTCCGTGACCTCATCGTCGATTGTTTCCATGCGCTTTTTGGTCAGCGGGCCGGTGTCCTCGATCTTCTGCCCGCCCTTGCCGTCCGCCCTGCAGTGCAGCACGCCCCGGGGGCCGAAGTGCTTCTTGAAATGCCGGGTCCTTTGGATAGTCCGGGTTCTTCGGGCTCCTCTTCCGCATTGAGGTGGTAGAGGTTGCCGAAGAACTCGTCGAACCCGTGCACGGTCGGCAGAAACTCGTCCTTGTCGCCGAGGTGGTTCTTGCCGAACTGACCGGTGATGTAGCCCAGCGGCTTCAGCAGTTCGGCGATCGTCGGATCTTCCGCTGCAGGCCAACGTCCGCGCCCGGCATCCCGACCTTGGTCAGCCCCGTGCGGATCGGGTTCTGCCCGGTGATGAATGCAGCGCGACCGGCCGTGCAACTCTGCTGGCCGTAGTAGTCGGTGAAGGCGACGCCTTCGTTGGCGATCCGGTCGATGTTCGGAGTCCGGTAGCCCATCTGGCCGCGGCTGTTGTAGCTGATGTTCCACCAGCCGATGTCGTCGCCCCAGAGGATCAGGATGTTTGGTTTTTTCGTAGCCATTGACCCTTCCTTCCTTGATAATTGCTGTGCTGCTCGTTAGTTTCAAACGGAAAGGTCACGAAACATTGCGCGTTTCTCCGTAACTGGCACGCGATGGCGATTCGGTGTCAGCAGTCGTGTTTTGCTTAACCTGCGACACATCCGTCGTCGCAGGGTTGACTGATACTGAACGGGGAGCGGCGGTGCGTTGTTGCCGTGGCAGGAGCGGAACTTCCGGCCACTTCCGCAAGGACATGGCTGATTGCGGCCCGCGCCTGCGATCCTCAGCCGCTGTTAACTCCATCACGTCGGACGGCGGGCGGCCCTCTGCTGCAGCAGTTCGCGCCATTGTCCGCATCGCTGGGCGAGTGTGGGTGAAGAACAACTTCAGACCGCACAGAGGTAGTTCTGGCCCGGCTCGCCGTCGCGCGAAAGCATGAACCTGTCTTTCGGACATCCGCCGTTGCACAGCGGCCTGACCTCGCAACGCTGGCACTGCGCGGTCAGTGAATCGCGCTTGTCGTCTCCGAACTTTCGCTGTTCAGGCGAGGATACGAGCTTCAGCATGTGAGTCTCGTGAATGTTGCCCAGCCGATAGCGAGGCTCGACGAAATGATCGCAGGAGTAGAGATCGCCGTTGTGTTCCAATGCCGGACCATAGCCACATGTTGGGGCGTGGATGCACAGCAGATGGCGGCCGAAATAGGCCTCAAGTGTCACGTCGAAGAGCTGAACGTAAACCCGGCCTACGTCGTGACGCACCCACTCCTCGAAGATATCCACCAGGAATCGGCCATATTGTTCGCCGCCGACGGAGCGTTTTGTGACGAGATTGCCGGTTTGAGTGTAGAGCAGACGTTTGCTGCCGGGCTGCTCGCTCCAGCCCAGGTTGGCGATCTGGATCGTCTCCGCTGTCGCGCGCTCCACGATCGGGATGAACTGCACCCACTCTGCACCCAGTTCGTCGCGAAAAAAGCGATAGACGGTGCGGCCGTGATTCTCGTTGGCGGAATTGACCGTACACAGGATGTTGAAATCGACCCGATGCTTGCGCAGTTGCCGCCAGCCCTTCATCACTCGGTCGAATGTGCCTTGTCCGCCGCGGTCGACGCGGTTTGCATCGTGGATTTCGCGTGGGCCATCAACGCTGAGTCCAACCAGGAAATTGTGCTCCTTGAAGAAGGCGCACCACTCGTCATCGAGAAGTATGCCGTTGGTCTGAAAGGTATGTTGCACGACCTGGCCGGGCCGCCGGTATTTTTCGACGAGTTCGATGGAGCGCCTGAAGAAATCGAGCTTCATCAGCGTCGGCTCGCCGCCCTGCCATGCCACCGTCACCTCGGGCGTGCGATGCGACTCCAGCAATTGCCGGATGTAAGTCTCGAGTGTGGCCTCGGACATCCGCTGCTTGTCATTCGGGTACAGCGCCTCCTTGGAAAGGAAGAAGCAATACTTGCAGTCAATATTGCAGGTGGACCCGCTCGGCTTCGCCAGCAGGTGGAAGCATGGCGGAGAATTGACTGGCAGAGCATTCAGAAGAGACATCTCCGCACCCCCTTTGGTCTATCACTTTGGTTTCAAACATTTTTTGCGCAAGCTTAGTCAGACCAGACTCGGTTAGACGGCTTTCCTGTACTGCAGCACACAGTTGTTTGGGGTGCCTATTGTCAATTTAGACAGGTGCGGCTATGGATGAGTCGACATAGAATGCAGTCTTCAAGAGGTGTTTCGCACCCCATCCCTTCAAAGTTCGGAGACATCACGCGACTAGCCGCTGCAACCCACCCGCGCTTTGTCCTTAACACTGATGGCTTTGTTTAACCAATTGCTGAGCCGTCGAATCAAGGTCATTTTCGGATTTGCATAGAGACCAATGTTGACGTGACTGGTTCAATTCGACAAAGATGCCTGGGCCGTACGCGCCAGGGGGGATTTAGATGATGAACTGGACGCAGCAGGCGTACCGACTCAGGAAAGACGCACGAGTTTCTCTATTTGCATTCCGACATCCCCGCGTCGGTTGGCCTGCAAAGTTGGTTGCAGTGTGTACTTCCGGCTACCTGTTTAGCCCCATTCAACTCATCCCGAGCTTCATTCCGGTAATCGGATTCCTGGACGATTTTCTGGTTCTCTTGCTGGGTGCGCTGGTGATTCGAAGGATGGTTCCTCCGGATGTGCTTGCTGAGTGTCGTCGGCGTGCTGAGGCCGCCGAAATGAGCAGGAGAGACGAAAGGCGAAATCGCCTGCTGCGGTCGTTGCGTTTGTTGCAATTGCAACGATTTGGCTCGCCGCGGCGGTCTGCTCCAGTGCGTTGGTGGCGACCTACCTTGCACGTTGAAGAAATTGGAGGCCGATCATTGCGGGGGTTGAATAGTGCCGGTAGATCACGGTCTGCAGGTACCGCGCAGACTTCCGATTACCCTCGTGGCGATCGAGGGATTTGGAGCGAGTGCAGACTTTACAGGTCATCCACCAGGTCGGAAGTATTCGGAATGGCGGGAGCCAGTGGGACCGCGGGAATCAGCAGCGGCACGCCATCGTTCGAAGGTGTCGAAGGCTGGCTCGTCAGCACCGGTGCAGATCCCTGCTGCGTTTGCACGATCCAGCAATATTGCGTCCCGCGAAACGGTTATGTCAGAGAAGGTCAGTGTATTGTTGCTCGTGGTGCCAACCTTCGCGTAGAACGTCCCGGAAGTCGGCGGGCACGCGCGTGTACCGCTGGCGATGGTCGCGCGGCTGATGACGTAACTGCAGGGTGATTTCGCGGTGCAGCCACTCCGACCCGCTCCTCGGCCGGCGGCGCCTGCCAGGTGATTGACACCGACGGCGCGTGCGACGGCGGAATCTGCGCACGGCACGGCGCCGCCACCAGGACCACCACAAAGAACCCGATCGCAAGACGCTTCATTAGTATCTCCCTTTGCTCGGTTCTGTTCACGGGTCAAAGCTCCGTGGTCAGCGAGAGATGCTCCGCAACCACACTCCGATCGACCTTCAGTGGGCGGCGATAAGGTTTCTCTATCTTCACATGGGGATCGCGGGTACCAAACCGCCGAATCCTCACAGGCCCATCCGATCTCCGCATGCGGCTTTGGCCCCAAGATTCATAATGATTTAGCCATCGCACCTTCGCAAAGCATCTATATCGCAATCAAATCCCACTTGCGTACGTGGAGACTGAGGCCTTCGATATAGCGATGCACTTTGCTGGGCCAGGTTTGCCACCACTCATCAAATTCGGACCGGGTGATGCCGCTGGGCCGCTCGCCGTCGCTCCCGAAGTTTCTCCGGCATTACGGAAGTTTCAGACTTCATTCCCCATAGCCCGAACCAGGCTTTGCGATGGGGCGATAGTGCGACCCGCGCATTGTGAATTGCGCTACTGGTTTAAAGTTAATCGCATGGCATTGTATTGTTCCGTTGGCGCCGTGGATGCTGAGCTGGCACCGCAGCAGTTATCAGAGCTGCTTGCCGAAAGCCTTGGGAAGCTGGGACAACGCGAGCGCGTGTTGGCAGTGCCGCCGGATATCACTCGGCTGCACTCGCAGGCGGGGATGTTGACCTGCGCTGCGTGGCGGTATCTTGGCGAGCGGCTGAAGGCAGTATTGCCGGCGATCGGGACGCATACGGCGATGACTCCGGCGCAGATGGATCATATGTATCCCGGTGTGCCGCAGGAGCTGTTCAAGGTCCATAACTGGCGAACGGACGTGGAGACGCTGGGCGAAGTGCCGGCGGAGTTCATCTATCAGCAGTCGGAGGGGAAGCTGAACGTCGCGTGGCCGGCGCAGACGAATCGGCTGATTTCGCAGGGCGGGTTCGATCTGATTCTCTCGATCGGGCAGGTTGTGCCGCATGAAGTGATCGGGATGGCCAACTACAACAAGAACATCCTGGTTGGCGCAGGCGGAAGGCAGGGAATCAACCTGAGCCACTATCTGGGCGCCGTGTATGGGATGGAGCGCATCATGGGGCGTGCCGAGAACCCGGTGCGTGCGGTGCTGAATTATGCGTCGGATCATTTCCTGCGCGAGTTGCCGATTGTGTATGTGCAGACTGTTGTCGGACGGCGTGCCGACGGCGGTCTCGCGGTGCGCGGATTGTTTATCGGCGATGATGTGGAGTGTTTCCATCTGGCGGCGGAGTTGAGTCTAAAAGTGAACTTCGAGCTGGTTGCGGAGCCGATCAAAAAGGCCGTGGTGTATCTCGACCCGCATGAGTTTCATTCGACTTGGCTGGGCAACAAGGCCGTTTACAGAACGCGGATGGCGCTGGCGGATGACGCGGAACTGATTGTTCTTGCGCCCGCTGTGCGGGAGTTTGGCGAGGACAAGTGCATTGATGGGCTGATTCGCAAGTACGGGTATCGTGGAACTCCGGCGACGCTGGCTGCGGTTGAGGCTAATGCAGACCTGGCGGCGGAACTAGGTGCGGCGGCGCACCTGATTCACGGATCGTCAGAGGGCCGGTTCAAGATTACGTGGTGCCCGGGGCGGCTTAGCAGGGACGAGATTGAAGGCGTGGGTTACAGATACGGAAATTACGCGGAGATGTCGGAACACTATAACCCGGATAAGTTATCGCATGGATATAACAAGCTGGATGGGGAGGAGCTGTTCTTTGTCTCCAATCCGGGGTTGGGGTTGTGGGCGCATAAATCGCGGCTGGGGTGATCCGCCCACGTTTGCGCCCAGCCTTAGGGAGCGATTGGCGGTTCGAAGCCCTCGCAGACAAGGTGAACAGAGGCGCGGACGGGAACGGGCTTTCCGTTCAGAATGGCGGGCGAGAACTGTGATCTCAGCAGAGAGCGCATTGCTGGCTCTTCGAGAGAAGATCATCGCATTTTGTGATCTGTGCGTCCGAGGGCAGGCCATTTTCATCGATGGTGAGCGCGACGACGCAGCCGGCGCCATCGTCCAGCGAAAATGCGGCGCGGCCGAATCCGACACCCACGAATCGCTGCAGCCTCGGGAGCGAGTTAGGCGGATCGAAGACGTGCGACAGCGTGTAAGTTCCGGCGCTATCTGGCTCCGACGGAGCGGCCTGCGATGGAAGCAGAAAGTCGAGTTTGATGTGCGGCCGGAGCAAGGGGATCGGGTCGCGGTTTGGCCCAAACCTGTAGCTGATCTCGATTTGCATGCGGAAGAGCACGGGCTTGTTGTCATGGACGGTGGTCGCGGGGTTGAACTTGTAGTTCCTTACAGCGTTCAAGGAGTTTCCCGCGAAGATGGGATCGGTGCAGCGAACGACGTGCGGATTCTGCGGGAATCCCTTTCGGTCAACGACGAGGTCAAGGGCGCAGAGGCCGCTCAATTGTTGCCGTCGTGCTTTATCGGGCATTTCCGCCTCAGGAGTCCAGATTGGAACAGGAGGGTGAACGATCTTAGGATCAAAGCTGTAGACCTGATCAGGTGTTGAGGTAGCTTGCGCATGCGCAAATGTGCACAGGCAGAAAAGCGCGAGCAGTGGGCGAGTGACGAGCACGGCGCCTCCCAGGATGGATGCACAGGATTATACGATCGCTAGTTCCCTCAGCAGGAAGGCGTAGTCGAAGGCGATCTCTTTGAGGTAGTCGTAGCGGCCGCTGGCGCCGCCGTGGCCGGCCTTCATATTGGTGACCAGCAGCAGCGGGTTGGTCATCGGTTTTCAGGGTGCGCAGCTTGGCCACGTACTTGGCCGGTTCCCAGTACATGACCTGGCTGTCGTGGAGCCAGGTCTTGACCAGCATGGCCGGGTAACTCGCCGGCTTCAAGTTGTCGTAAGGCGAGTAGCTCAACATGTATTTGAAGTATTTGTCCTCGTTGGGATCGCCCCATTCCTCGTACTCGGGGACGGTGAGCGGCAGGGACGCATCGAGCATGGTGTTCATGACGTCGACGAAGGGGACGTGCGAGAGGACGACGCGGAACAGATCGGGGCGCATGTTGGTGACGGCGCCCATGAGCAGGCCGCCGGCCGATCCGCCCTCGATGGCCACGCGCGCGGGATCGCCGTAGCCACTGGCGGTGAGGTGCTCAACGGCGGCGATGAAGTCGGTGAAGGTGTTGCGCTTGACGAGCATCTTGCCGGCATCGTGCCAGGGCTTGCCCAGGTCGCCGCCGCCGCGAATGTGGGCATAGGCCATGACGACGCCGCGATCGAGCAGGCTGAGGCGGTTGGAGTTGAAGCCGAGCGGCAAGCGAGTAGCCGTAGGAGCCGTAACCGTAGACGTAGAGCGGATTGCTGGCCCGGCTCGCGCTTGTCCTTTGCGGTAGACGAGCGAGATGGGGACCTGGACGCCGTCAGCGGCCGTGGCGTGGATGCGCTCGCTGGCGTAGAGGGTGCGGTCAAATCCGCCGGGAACCTCCAGCTGCTTGAGCAGGTTCGAGTCGCCGATTCGAGGTCGTACTCGTAGACGGAACCGGGCGTGACCAGCGACTGATAGCCGTAGCGGAACGTGCCGTCTCGAAGATGCGGTTGATGTGGGGATGAGGCGCTGTAGGCCGGCTCGGGGAAGGCAATTTCGCCAGTCGGCGTTGTCTGCGGGCCTGTCCGTGAAACTCCAGAGGCGCAGGCGGGGCAGGCCGTCCTCGCGCTCGCAGGCGACAAAGAAGCCCGCAAATAGGTCGACTTCTTCAAGCATTACAGTCGTCGCGGTGGGGAATCCGCTCAATCCAGTTTTCGCGCGCCGGCGTGCATCCACGGGCGCGGTGACGAGGCGGAAGTTGCGGCCCTGGTCGTTGGTGCGGATGAACCACAGTCCTTTGCGATGGTCGACGGAGTACTCGTGCTCGTCTTCGCGCGGGGCTGATGACGCGGAATTCGCCGGTGGGCTGGTCGGCGGGCAGAACCAGGCACTCGGTGGTGGTGTGGCTGGCCGGACTCCAGCACGATGTACTTGCCGTCGCGCGTGCGGCCCGCGCCGATGTTGAAGCGCTCATCGTCATCCTGATAGACGAGCACGTCTTCGGCGTGGGGCGCGTGCCGCGCGTGTGGCGGCAAGACTGGAACTGGCGCTTCTGCTCCTCGTCTTCGACGGAGTAGAAGAGCGTGGATTGTCGGCGGCCCAGACCACCGAGCCAACGCGCTCGACTTCGCCGGGGAGGGTCTCGCCGGTTTCCAGATCCTTGATTTGGAGCGTGTACTGGCGGAAGCCCGTGGTGTCGGTGGTGTAGGCCAGCCAGCGGCCGTCGTCGGTGATGTCGGTGGCGCCGATGGCGAAGAAGGCGTGACCCTCGGCGAGCTGGTTGCCGTCGAGGATGACTTCTTCCGGCGCGGTCGGCACGCGGCCCCGGCGGAGTCCCGCGCTTGCGGCAATGGATGGGTACTGCAGGCCTTCTTCGGTGCGGGTGTAGTACCACCAGTCGCCGTCGCGGAAGGGGACGGAGACGTCGGTCTGCTTGATGTGGCTGAGCATCTCGTTGTAGAGCTGATCACGGAGACAGCCAGCGTCGGCAGTGTCGGCTTCGGCGTAGGCGTTTTCGGCCTTGAGGTAGGCGGTGACTTCGGGATTTTCCTTGTCGCGCAGCCAGGCGTAGTCGTCGGTGAGGGTGATGCCGTGGAGGGTGGTTTCTGTGTGTTCCTTGCGGGCGACGGGGGGGGTGGGGGGTGGCTGATCGATCATGGCAATTCCAAGTGTAGAGGCCGATGGACGAGTGAATGGTCGAAAGTGGGCATTGGGAGGGGGGTCCCCACCCATACTCTGCGGAGAAAGTCTCTATTTTCACGAGCTTAGGTGGAGGAGGGCACTACAAAGTCTTCTTGTCATTGATCTTAGCCGCAGAGTCTTCTCAGGTAAGGACTTACGCACCAAACTTCGTGGAGACTTTTTCGGCGGAATGCGAAACAACGGGCAGGCGGTTCGATCGAATCGACAGGAAATGGCTTCGGATCCACTAGCAATTGACCTCATGATCTATTGTGCGCCGAGGGCAGGAAATTAACTGCAAAGTTGAACCACGCAATCTTGCTCTTAGAATCTGCGGCTTAGGGATGCGGGCCGGGTCTGAGCCATTGACAAGCGCTCGACTGACAGCGTTCAACGAAACTCTGAGGTTGCGATGGATTGAAACAGCGCGCTTCTACTGCATCTCAAGATTGGTTGCTGTTTTGGAAGATGGAGGGTGCAATGGCGATCGTCAGAAATTGCCCGGCGTGCGGGAAGGCGAATCGGATTCCGGCGAAGCATCTTGCGGATACTGGGAGATGCGGTGCGTGCAAGGCACAGCTTCCGGCGATGGCGGAGCCGATTGAGGTCACTCCGGGCGAATTTGACGAGATCGTGCGCGAGAGCAAGGTCCCTGTCCTGGTGGATTTCTGGGCTGCATGGTGCGGACCGTGCAAGATGGCGGCGCCGCACGTGGCGCAAACGGCGCGAGAACTGGCCGGCCGGGTAGTGGTGCTGAAGGTGGATACGGAGCGTTTTCCTGAGTTTGCCGCGCGCTACAGGGTGCAGGGGATACCGAACTTCGCAGTATTTGTTCGCGGCGAACTCAAATTCCAGCAGGCCGGGTTGGTGGATGCGAACACGATGAAGAATTGGATTACGAACGCTGCGTGATGCGCGCCGTGTGGTCTTCAGAAGAATCACACGCTGAGGACGGGATAGGGCTTGCCGCGCACCATGGCGCAGGTGTGTGGCAGCTAAGGCGAGAGGAACTTTGCGGTGCGACGGAACGTACAATGGAGTGCGATGGAGTGCTTTCACCGCACGGGTTCGACGATGCGCCGGCTGATGCTGGCAGTTCTCGTTCTTCTTTCTATGCGGGTGGGGTTGGCCGAATCGGTCAGCAGCCTGCCCAAACCCAATGACTACGTCAACGATTATGCCCATGTGCTTTCGCCGGATGCGATTGCGCAGCTGGACCGCATTTGCGCGGAACTCGACCACTCCCAGGCCAATGCGCAGATGGCGGTTGTCACCGTGCACAACCTGGACGGCGACGATGCGGCCGACTGGGCGAACCAGCTCGAAGACAAGTGGAAGATGGGCAAGAAGGGTCGGACCGGGGCGTGCTGGTGCTGCTGGCGGTGGACGACCACAAGTACCGCATCGACGTGGGATATGGCCTTGAAGGAATTCTGAACGACGCCAAGGTGGGCGATATTGGGCGGGCGATGGTTCCGTACCTGCGGGCGCACGATTACGACGGCGGCATTCTGGCCGGTGGGCCAGCTGGCGCAGGTGATTGCCACCGATGCGCATGTGACGCTGAGCGATGAGCTGCCGAATCCGCCGCCGGTGCGGCAGCAGCCCGTCGGGCGGAGATCGGCCGAATTCATTCTGTTCATTCTTCGTGATTTCTGATTTTTTTCGGGTGTGGGTGCGTTTGCGGCTGCTGTTGGGGTATGGGACTGCTGGTGGTCGAGCTGGGTCGGCGCGGGGAGGGTCCTATATCGGCGGTGGCGGGTTGGTGGAGGTGGCGGTGGAGGATTTGGCGGAGGCGGCGGGGTGGTGGTGGCGGTTTTGGCGGGTTTGGCGGCGGAGGTTTTGGCGGCGGTGGCGCCGGTGGAAGCTGGTGAGAAGCAGGGAGACAGGGATCTAGGGACTAAGGACTCGGGACTGGGAATAGCTGACATCGGTGTTGATTTGCAAGAGGACCTCGCTGAGCGGAGGTCGGAGGAGAAGGGAACGGTATGAGCAAGGGACTTGTGGTTGCGCTGGGTGTTGTGGGTGTGTTGTTGCTGGCGGTGTTGATGGTGTTCGGCAGCTATGTGAGCGCCAAGAACCAGATGGTGGCCAAGGATCAGAATGTGAAGGCCGCGTGGTCCGAAGTGGATGTGCAGCTGGAACGGCGCGCCGACCTGATTCCCAACCTGGTGGAGACGGTGAAGGGATTCACCAAGGAAGAAAGCACGGTGTTTGGCGACATTGCGAACGCGCGGGCGGGGATGTTGAATGCGCAGGGCCCCGCAGGCAAAGATCGCGGCCAACGGGCAGCTGGACTGGGCGCTGGGACGGTTGCTGCTGCTGACGGAGAACTATCCGCAACTGCGGTCGAGCGACCAGTTCATGCGGCTGCAGGATGAGCTGGCGGGGACGGAGAACCGCATCGGCGTGGCGCGCAAGCGCTATAACGATGCGATCCAGGACTACAACACGTTTATCGGGCAGTTTCCGAACAGCATCTGGGCGGGGATGGCCGGATTCCACCAGAATGATGCGTACTTCAAGGCCAGCCCGGCGGCGCAGCAGGTGCCGAACGTGAAGTTCTGAGGTCAGTGAACAGCTTCCAGCTTTCAGCTTCAGTTTGTTTAGCTTTCCCAGGTCTCGCGCGAGATCTCCACCCGAGCGACGAAGACCTGTTCCGGGGGCTCCCGGATTTGAGGGACGCACCGCCATCAGAGATCAGGTCCTTCGCTCACACTCCCATGAACTGAGCAACGTTATGGGGCCCCATGCGGCACTCAGGATGACACGGTAGTTGAGGATCAGCCTGGTTTGGCGGGGGTTGAGTACCTTGGATTGGGAACGTGTGAGTTAGATCACCGAGAGTGTTTCGGTTCTGAGTTGGCAAATTGGGAAGTGAGGGGACTCCCTGGGTACCACCCCAACGACTGAAACCTGTCGTTGGGGGCTCCCGGAGTTTTTGCTGTGTTTCGGTTAGATTATTTGTCTTGTTTGCTTACGGTTCTTTCGACAATCCTGGTTGGCCAGAAGAGATGGACGGGGTTCGTTGTGGCGGGCGTGAACAGCGTGATTGTGTGCTTGATCGGGTTGCGTACGGGGCAGCTTGGGTTTATTCCGGCGAACCTGTTTTGCATTGGGGTGTATGCGTTCAGTATTCGGTCTTGGGTGAAGTCGGAGACTAGTTCGTAGTTTTCCTGCTCTCGGTTTCAACGGATGGACGATGAAGCACCTGCCTTCGTCCCAGCTTGGCGCAAAAGCAAGTACCGCCTGGGGCACCCAGCGTTGCGTGCGCTCGGGAGTCGACAGAGTGCAGTGACGCCAGGTTCGTTGCTTTCCCACCCTTGCTTCGCAAGGATGGGGCACCCGGCTTCCAGGTTTGAGCGAAGGCGGGCAGACCAAGTCTGAGCAGAAAAGCAAAAGGACCATCCGGTGAGGATGGCCCTGGAAGTTTTGAAACGAAGACCGGCGTGGGTCTGCCTGACTGGAATCGTGCGATTCGTGGCGCCAAAATGGCGACTTGCGACTCACGCTGCGCGGCTGCGCAGTTCGGAACGAGCTGGCGTGCCGGCTACTTGTAGGAGGCGATGGCGCTGGCTTCGTCGTCGTAGATGTCGAAGACGGTGTAAAGCTTGGTGAGCTGCAGAACATCCTTGACCTTGCGGGTCAGGTTGAGCAGCTTGAGAGCGGCACCCTGATTCTTGGCTGTGGTGTAGGCGCCAACGAGTTCGCCCAGGCCCGAGCTATCGATATAATTCACGTCGCCCAGATTCAGCAGGATATTTTTGGAGCCCTTGCTGATCAGGTCGCGAATGGCTTCGCGCAGTTGCACACTGCCCTCGCCCAGAGTGATCCGCCCGCTAAGGTCCAGGACGGTAACGCCGTCCAATTCACGGGAAGCGATTGTGAGTGCCACGGAAATTCCTCCTTTGTGAGTCATACAAGTTATAGCATCTGACACCCCGCAAACGAAGACCGGTTTGCGAGGACCGCAAATGAGCAACGCCTGTTGTGGATCAGTTCCTCATGAATCCACGAGGCACGGTACAAAGATGCTTCAGGTTGTTTCCTGTGCCGCGGTCAGATGCTTGATCAGTGTCAATTCTGTACCGGGCTCCAGTTGACGGAAGTGGACCTCATCCATGAAGGAGCGGATGAGGAAGATGCCGCGGCCAGTGCCGCGCAGGAGATTTTCAGGAGCGAGCGGGTCGGGGAGGTGTTCCCAGTCGACTCCCTTGCCTTGATCGGCGATGGTGAAGATGAGGGATTTGCCGTTGTTCTCGAAGCTGGCTGTGACCTGTTTGGCGGGATCGTAGTCGTTGCCGTGGAGGACGGCGTTGACGGCGGCCTCGCGGACGGCCATGGTGATGCGAAAACGTTCTTCCTCGTCTACACCGGCCTCTTCGGCCAGCTTTTCCGCGGCTGCTTCAATCTCGCCGACGCTCTCCATCGTAGAGGGTAGCGAGAAGCTCCGCTTACCTGGTTTGGAATCGATCAAAGGCTTCGTCTCCGCCTCTACCGGGAATGGCAAAGCCCCGCCCTACCGCGAGAGGAAGTGTGTAGTTTTCCATGGAAGACGGGAAAACGCTATAGACGGCAGTTTCAGGGCTGAGGGTCGTTGTGTCAAGAAGTGGTTTGAGTTAGAGGTGGTTTGAGTGGTTACGATGTTCAGGGTTATAACGAAGGGAGAAGAGGACAAGCTTTTGCATCTCAAGCAGTTTTGGTGGATCTGAGCGCCGTGGGTTTGGTGCAGGCGGCGGCGGTGAAGCCGGTGAGCCCAGTACGGCTGGAACTGACGATGGAGATCGCTTCTAAATCCAATGATGGCGATCCTGCGGCACTGCGGGTACCGGCAAGAACGTGGAGGCGTCGCCGTGAGCATGCCGATTCGCAGGGGCTCGGCAAGCGTGCGAGCGTTCAGGAGGACACGGGCTGGGGTGGGTTCGCGGTTTTCGACCCTTGCTTCGCAAGGATGGGGCTCCCATTCGTGAAGATACGCAAGGCTTCGAGCCGAACGGGGGAACGAGGCGATGCTTAGGATAGGACACTCTCCATCGCGTGTGCAGCAGCTTGGAACGCTTCACTCGAACCGGGAACGCTTTGCGTAGCACCCATGTGTTTTCACAGGGCCTAGTTGCGCTCTGATCGGATTAAGGCTCGATGGATTACGATACTTAGCCGCGCTTCGTTCGCAGTACACTCAGCTTATGAATCACCGCACGACAACGCGCGTGAGTTTGACGGCACTGCTGGGGACGGCGGTGACAGATCCGCAGGGGCAGGTGCGCGGCAAGCTGAAAGATGTTGCGGTCGCGACAGGAGCCGAGGCCGGTCAAGTGGCGGGTCTGGTTCTGAAGACGCGCGATGGACTGTGGATTGTGCCATCGCAGGATGTGCGTGGAGACGCCGGCGGGGACGCTGGAACTGAAGTCGCCGGAGATGCTGGTTCCTTTGCAGGACCAGGGTAATTATCTCTACCTGGCGCAGGACCTGGTGGATCGACAGATCATCGACATTCATGGGCGCAAGGTGGTTCGCGTGAATGACGTGGACCTGGAGTGGATGGGGGACGGCGCGAAGCACCTGCTGCGCGTGGCGGAGGTGGAAGTTGGGCTGCGCGGAGCGTTCCGGCGCGTGTTCAAGGGGATGCTGCCGAGGGCGTCGCTCGAATCGTTGTCGCGCAAGTTCAAGGAGCGCGGGATTCCGTGGCAGTTTGTCGATGTGATCGAGGTTGATCCGGCGCGGCGCGTGAAGCTGCGCATTGAGTACGAGCGGCTGGCGGAGATGCATCCGTCGGACCTGGCGGAGATCCTGGAGGATCTGGCTCCGGCAGAGCGCGACGCGGTGTTTACGTCGCTGGATGAGGAAGTGGCGGCGGAGACGCTGGAAGAGGTTGATCCGAAGCTGCAGCTTTCGCTGCTGGAGAAGCTGGACGAAGAGAAGATCGCCGACATTGTGGAGGAGATGGATCCGGGAGCGGCGGCGGACTTGCTGGCGGAATTGCCGGAGTACCGTTCGGATGCGATTCTGGAGGAGATGGAGCCGGAGGAGCGGCAGGAAGTCGAAGAGCTGCTCGAGTTCGACGAGCACTCGGCGGCAGGCGCGATGACGACGGACTTTGTGTATCTCGGCATGGAGGCGACGGTGTCACAGGTGGGGCCGGCGCTGCGCAGCTTCGATGGGGATATCGAGACTGTGACGGAGATTTATCTGCTGGATGACAAGCGCGTGCTGCGCGGGGCGGTTCCGCTGGCGCGACTGGTGGTGGCGCAACCGGACGCGCGTCTGGCCGTGCTGGCGGAGGCGCGGGTGCTGTCTTGCCCGGCGGATATGAAGCAGATCGACCTGGCGGAGATGTTCGACAAGTACAATCTGCACGCGCTGCCGGTGGTGGACACGCAGGGTCGCATGGTGGGCGTGGTGACGGCAGATCACGTGATCAGTTTTCTTCGCGAAAAGCTATAGAAGCGGCGAATCAATTCCTGCTTCGGCACGCGACCGCAATGCGGGTTCCCAGAGCCGTGCCCTTTCAATGGATCGAATCTCCCGCAACATGTAGAGACGGTTGACCCGCCTGCTGCACCCGGCATCGGACGCTTAGGTAACCGTCTTGGAGTGGCACTCTAAATTAAAGACGGGTATCGAACAGAATATGTGAAACAATTCAAGGATGGTCCAATTTCCACGGATTATTCAAGGCGGGATGGGCGTAGGTGTGTCCAATTGGCGCCTTGCGCAAGCGGTCTCGAAGCTTGGTCAGCTCGGGGTGGTTTCGGGGACAGCGATTGATCAGGTGCTGGTGCGCCGGCTGGCTGATGGAGACAAAGGCGGCTACATGCGGCGGGGATTGGACGCGTTTCCGTTTCCGGAAATGGCGAAGCGGATCTGGAGCGAGTACTTCGTTCCCGGCGGGAAGCCGAGTGGAACGCCCTATCCGACGACACAGATGCATCAGCGTCGCGACTCGCGCAACTTGATTGAATTGCTGATGGTAAGCAATTTTGTTGAAGTGTTTCTTGCGCGCCAAGGGCACCTGAACAAGGTGGGTGTGAACTTTCTGGAAAAAGTGCAGCTGCCTCATCTCGCCTCCTTATATGGAGCGATGCTGGCGGGCGTGGGCTACGTGCTGATGGGAGCGGGAATTCCGCTGCACATTCCTGGAGTGATCGACAACCTGGCCGCGGGAAAGCCGGCGGAGTACAGACTGGCGGTAGCGGGAGCTGCCCCTTCACAGGACACGATGATGCGGTTCGATCCGCTGGAATATGCGGAAGGTCCGCTGCCGGTGCTGGAGCGTCCGCGATTTCTGGCGATTGTTTCGTCGAACACGCTGGCGACAACGATGCTTCGGCGGGCGACCGGGCGGGTGGACGGGCTGGTGATTGAGAGCCCGACGGCGGGCGGACACAACGCTCCGCCGAGAGGGAAGCTGCAGCTGAATGAAGCCGGCGAACCGATCTACGGCGAGCGTGACAAGGTGAACATTGCGGAGCTGCGCGAGCTGGGAGTTCCGTTCTGGCTGGCGGGCGGTTATGGCAATGCGGACAAAGTGAAGGAAGCGGTGGATCTGGGTGCGGCGGGTGTGCAGGTGGGCACGGCGTTCGCGTTCAGCGAAGAGTCGGGAATGCGGGCGGACCTGAAGAGAACGCTGCTGGCGCAGGCAATGACGGGAACGGGGAAGGTGTTTACCGATCCTCTGGCGTCGCCGACCGGGTTTCCTTTCAAGGTTGCGCAGCTTGACGGTTCGTATTCCGACGAGGGAGTGGCGCAGGCGCGAACGCGGGTTTGCGATCTTGGCTATCTTCGCGAGCCGTATGCCGTGGACGAGGAGAAGATTGGCTATCGCTGCTCGGCTGAGCCAGTGGCGAATTATGTTGCCAAGGGCGGCAAGATTGAGGATACGGTGGGACGGAAATGCCTGTGCAATGCGCTGATGGCGAATATCGGCCATGCGCAGACGCGCAAGGACGGATCGGCTGAACCGCCGCTGGTAACTATCGGAGACGATCTGAATACGGCTGCGCAGTTTTTGACAGCGGAGCGGGAGAGCTACTCGGCGGCGGATGTGGTGAAGGAATTGTTGAGCAAGGTGCTGCAACCTGAGCCGCAGCCGGAACTCGCCAGCGCTACGGCGTGATTCGCATGGGGCACCTGGCAGATTGAAGTCGTGCCTTACAGAACCAAAGACAACAGCAGGTCCTTCGCGCCGCTCACCCCACTTTGTGGGGCCCCAAGCGTGCGGCGCTCAGGATGACACGGGGGGCAGAGCACCCAGGTGTGGCTGTTACTGCGGCTTGTTGGATTGGAACATCCAACGTACGCCGAGTTTATCGTTCAGGGCGCCGTAGACTCCGAAGAACGTTTCCTTCAAGGGATCGGTGACGTCGGCGCCTTCGGAGAGTTTCGCGAACAGGCTCTTCAGCTCCTCAAACGTTCCGCCGCTCAGATAAAGACAAACCGTATTGCCGCGGACCGGGGTCCGATTGGGCATCAACCAATCCGAGGCTGAAATGTCTATCGGGCCGCTGCGAAGTCGGGCATTGATTGTCTTTTCCTGCTGGAACGCGGGCATGTGGTCTTTGGCTGGGGAGTCTTTCACTTTTGTTGAGGTCAGATCTCCGCCGAAGACGGATCTATAGAACTCCATTGCATCGTGGCAGGTGCCGTCGAACAGCAGATAGGGTGTCAGAGTTGTCATTTCTTCTCCTTTGGCGGCCGACTTTGCGGCAGAGACTTTTGAAAAAGTGGGTGACATGGCGATGATTGTTCCGGGAGCTGCAAGATCGACGAATTGACGGCGCGAGAGGCTGGTGGATTTGGGCATAGTTCTCCGAAGGCAATCTTGAAACTGGGTCGGCACCCGCCGCCTTCGTAAGGAGCAGGTCGTCCTTCGCTCCGCTCAGGAAGACGCGGGCAGTGGGGGTCCGTGCTTTCCCACCCTTGCTGCGCAAGGATGGGGCACCCGTCTTTGATCAGCGGGCTTGGTCCTCTTCGGCGAGCAGTTCGCCGAGACGGTCCAGTTTGCGTTCCCAGGCGGTGCGATGATCGCCAATCCATTGCTCGAGAGGGCGAAATCCGGCAGTTTCGATACGGCAGGTTCTGATGCGGCCTAGCTTTTCTGTGTGCACGAGGCCGACCTCTTCGAGGATTTGCAAGTGCTGCGCGACTGCGGTGAGCGTGACGCCGAGTGGCTCAGCCAGCCGCGAAACGGACGTTGGGCCGCGGGTGAGCCGGTCGAGGATGGCGCGGCGCGTGGGGTCTCCCAGGGCGTGGAACAGGCGGTCGATTTTCGGATTTGGCGTGGGCATGGCTGGTTCGATTCTTGGCTAGCTGGCCAGGTCCTTTTCGAGACGATCGAAGAGCGCGCGCCATCCGTGCTCGAGCATTGCCGGGCCGTCTGGCCACTCGATATAGGTTCCCTGATTTGTGAAGACCAGGTCGGTTCCCGTCGCCGCCGGGACGAACTCGAGCGTCAGGATAGCTACCAAGATGGGCTTTCCATTTAAGGACATTCTGGTGGTGGTAACGATTCGGTTCTCCGGCGTGATGTCCTGAAAGTTGCTTTCGTTTGCAATCTCGGACCCCGCAATCGGGTGTCCCTCCTTGAAGCGATAGCGGAAGCGCTCACTGCCTCCAACGCGGAATTCCATCTCGAATTCCTGGATCTCGTGGTCGCCCTCGGCGTACCAGCGGCGTTTGCGTGCGGGTTGGGCGAAGGCGGCGAAGACGCGGTCGGGAGGCTGGGGGTAGGTGCGTTCGATGACGAATGTGCTGTGGATGGCGGTGTGTTCAGACATGTGGGTTCCTCCGACGACTTCACGATAGTGAAGTAATAGCTTCAGTATTGAGCCAGTTGAAAGAATTGTCAAGTGGGGACTTCAGTATGTTCAGGGCTCGGCAGGAAAACAGCACAAAAAGCCGAAGCACCTGCCGTCCGTCGCGTGGAGTGATGTTCTACCGAAGACCTGATGTGGTTCAAAAATCCTGCCGCTTTGTCAGGCTGAAAGAACGGACGAAAGGTGTGATCGAAATCTCGCTATCGACCTCAAGACCGGCTCCGAGCCAGGAATCAAGCCACTTTTTTCTTGAGTGAAAGTGAAATGCGCCGGGCCCGTAGGCGAGGAAATTTGCCCAGTCGCGCAGGTGCTCCACGACGATCACATAGCCACCCGCTTTCAATGAGCGGTTCACTTCAAGGAAGAGCCTTCGCCGATCTTCCCGGTTGCGTAATTCGTGCGCCGCGAAGATCAAGAAAACTCCATCGCATTCGGAATCGCGCATGGGCAGCGCCGAAACATCCGCCCGCTCGGGGAGTTGTCTGGCATTCTTATTTCGACGTGCTCTTCTGATTGACGGCTCGGTCATTCTGGCTGCGTTGTAAATATCGACGACTCTCCGGACTGGATCGGGAAAAAGCTGTTCAAGGTCATCGGTAGTTTGGTCAAGGCCTGCATGAATATTTGCCCAGTGGGCAGGGGGCGTCTTGAACAGCGGGGAAAGCCAGTCCCAACGGTACAGTCGGGAACGATCGTAGACATAGTGGGAAACCAGCAGAGAGGCTACCATCCAGAAAAGCGCAAGGGCCGTCGTCAGGTAGAGAATCAGATTGAGCGGGGCTGGAATTGTGAACCGCAGGCTGAATGCGAGAAGGACCAAGATAACGAGCGCTCCAAGCAGGTAGAAGGTCCAGTTGAACGTCAGAATCTGGAGGACGCCTTTGAAGCTTTGCGCTCGGCGAATTGGGGGCGCGACGGCGCTCACGAGTTCAGCGCCTCGCGCACGCCGCGTTTCCAAATGTAGTCGATGTCGGCGACTCGGAATGCACTTGCGAGCACGGGTGAAGCGCTCGCAAACGGCTCACGCTGGAGGAAGGAGTTCTCAAGCACATCCACATGAACGGGGATCGGATTCCATTCCTTGCGAACTCCCTGAATTCTCACGATGGAATGGGTTTCCGGTTCGTAGTCGAACGTAAAGGGCAACGGTCCGGCAAAGCGTCTGGCGGTACGAAAGTCGGGAAATGGAGACCCGGCGGGGAGTGTGTTTGGTTCGTTTGCGAGGTCCGCTCGGACGCAGAGATCCGCCGCACCATCTCGCGTGACCACTCTAAAGTCGACGGCGCTCTCGGTGTGTATGTAATCAACGCTGACTTTCTGGTAGTTGTAGTGGGTGAGGCGATTTCCCCAGCGCACCATCGTTTGACTGTCGGTATCGCTCCTGAGGATGCGCAAGCCGCGCAGAGTTCGCCCGTTCGAGGTCCGGTATCGTGTGAAGATGCGATAGCCCGTCAGGAAGAAGTCTCGGCCAAACCGGGAAGGAAGATGTTGTGAACGCATGCTCCTTGTCTGGACCATGGCAATTGCAAGGAATCCATACTGACCGAAGCAGTCGAGTGTCAGCCCCGGCGGTAACAAGGGAGTGAGGACTTCCTGTGGCAACGCGTAGGTGAGAACTAGGACTTGTTCGAAATGGGCCGTCGTCGCCAGGGGATGCCGCCTTACCAGAAGAGAAGGGCGCAGCATCGCTAGCCCTTTCGCTGAAACGGAACCGGCGGAATTTTGGATTGCTACGGGGATGTTGGCGATGGTTGTCATCAGTCGAGCCTCCTTCTTCTTGATTTGGGGAGGAAGCGGGTGATGCCGCTGCCGATGGCGATGAGGGAGTGGAGGCTGGCTGGCGGCAGTTTTTTGATCTGGGTGTACCAGCCGTGAAGTTCTTCGAGGAAGAGTTGCATGGCGGTGATGCGCGCGGTGACGATGGGCTGGGCGGGACGCTCGGCGCGGGTCTCGACAACGAGTCGTTGCAGCATCGTCATAGTGGGAATGATCTCGCGTTCGACGCGCTGGTCGACGACGGTGAGGAAGAGTGTCCAGACGTCGGCGGTGGTGCGGAAGTAGTCGCGACGGTCGCCCATGCGGCTGTCGACCTGGACGAGGTTCCAGTTCTGCAATTCCTTGAGGCTGTTGCTGACGTTGGAGCGGGCGACGGAGAGGGCGTCGGCGATGTCCTCGGCGGTGAGGGATTCGGCGGACAGATAGAGGAGCGCGTGGACCTGGGCGACGGTGCGGTTGACCCCCCAGCGGGTGCCCATTTCGCCCCAGTGGAGGATGAATTCCTTCATGGAGGTGGTCAAGTTCATGGGTTTAGTATATCAGATATTTCTGTCATGACAGAAATATCTGATATGGAAGGCGGAAGGTAAATTGGCTGCGGAAAAACGGGGAACAGCTGCTGCGAATCGTGGAACATGGCGCGTTGCGCCACCCGGAAAAGATGAAAATGCATTCGGGCGACCCTCCGAGACGCGGGCAGGGACTTGCGAGTTTTCCCCGGGTTTCACCCGGGGCTACTCTCGGCCGCCCCCTCCGGGGCGAGTTTTGGTTTTCGTCATAGCTATCGTGAAGTCGTGCGATCCGCCAGGCACTTCGCAGAAGCATCTATTTTCAGGGCAGGTCCTCAGCAGGCGCGCAAATGCCCGGCTGGTTGGAATCATGCTTTCCCACCCAAGCGGAGCTTGGATGGGGCGCCCCTTTGCGTGCCGGTAGTTGGAGATTCGGACCAGCCCTCACCCTCGCCCTGTTCTTAATGACAAGCGATGAATAGCCGGTTCAGAGATCTATTCGGAGCGGAGGGCCTTGACGGGATCGACGGAGGCGGCGCGAACGGCGGGGATAGTGACCGCGAGCAGAGTTGCCAGAATGAGCGCGGCGATGGAGATTGCGAGGGAGTAGGGATCGGTGGCGCTGGTTTGGAAGAGCAGGCCGTTGATGAGGCGAGCGCCGAGGAAGCCGGCGAGAAGGCCGGCGCTGATTCCGATCACGGTAGAGCCGGCAGCCTGGCGGAGGATGAGCTGAAGGATGTCGCGGCGGTCGGCGCCGATGGCCATGCGGACGCCAATTTCGCGGGTGCGCTGGGCCACGGAGTAGGAGAGAACACCGAAGGATCCGATGGCTGCGAGCACAAGCGTAATGAGCGCGAAGGAGCCGAGGAGCGTGGCGGTCATGCGCTGGCGAGCTACCGAGTCATTGAGAACCGTGTCGATGGATTCCACGTGATAGATGGGCTGGGTGGGGTCGGCAGCGAGTACAGCATTCCGGACAAGCGTCGCAGCGGCGTTGGGAGCAAGCGAGGAGCGAACTAGTAGGACGGCGTGAAGGCCGAATCCAGGAAGGTAGATTTCGGGTTCAGGCTCGGTGTCGATGCCGAGATCGCGGGCATTGGACACGACGCCGACGACGGGAATCTTGCTGGGAGTGGGACTCATGACGCCGATGAGGATGTTGGCGCCGACGGGATCTCTACCGGAGAGGTAGTGGCTTGCGAATGATTCGTTGACCACGAAAAAGCCGGTGGTGCTGTCAATATCGCTGCGGATGAAGGTGCTGCCTCTCCGGAGGCTGATGCCCATGGTGCGGAAATAGTCGGGGCTGACGAAGCGGATCTGGGCATAGGGATATGTGCCCGGAGCGAGGGCGGGAGCACCCTCGATGAGAAAGCGCGTCATGACTTGCGAGGGGCGGAGGGGAACCTGCGTGGTTGTGGAGACGGAGAGCACTCCGCGGGACTGCGAGATTGTTTCGAGGACCTGTTCGTAAAAGCGATTCGTAAGGGGGCTGCTGTCGCCGTAATGAGGAGTGGGCAGGGTGATTTCGGCAGTGAGTACGTGATCGGTGCGGAATCCCGTATCGACGGCAATCAACTTTTGAAAGCTGCGCACGACGAGGGTGCTGAGAAAAACGACGACGACGGCGATGGCAATTTCGGCGGTTACAAGCATCGCGCGGCCGCGATTGTGCTGGCTGTTGGAGCGATCGCCAGAGCGAAGGACATCAACCAATGGTGCCGATATGCGGGCGGCGGGGAGAAGTCCGAAGAAAAATGCAGTGAGAGTGCAGATGGCGAGTGTGAAGAGCAGCACGGGGATGTTGAGGCTGATGGACTGGAGGAGCGATACGTCAAAGCCGTCAGTATGCACGAGGGCTACGCGCAGAAGGGGGAGCGCTACCGATGCCAGCAGAATGCCGAGCACTCCGCCGAGCAGGGAGAGCATGAGTGTCTGAACCATGAACTGGCGGAAGAGATGCTGGCGGTCGGCACCGAGGGCCTGACGAACTGCTACGTCGCGCCGGCTCTCAGTGGCGCGCACGAGGAGAAGATTGGCGACATTGACGCACGCAACGATGAGCACGAGAACGACAGCGCCCATGAGGCACAGCATGGCTGGGCGGAGCGTGCTGACCAGGTCGTCGTGCAGTGGGGCGAGGGCGACACCTTCATTACGGTTTGTAGCGGGATAGGCGGCTGAGAGGCGTTGCGCGATGGTTTGCATGTCGGCGCGCGCGGCGGAGAGGGAAACGCCGGGGCGAAGGCGACCGAGCACCTTGACGGAGTGCCAGACGCGCGACTGCTGCGTGGGTGGATCGAGAAGTGAGAGGGGAAGCCAGACTTCGCCGTCAGCAGGGAACGATGCGTTTGAAGGCAGCACGCCAATGAGGGTGTAGTTGGTTCCGTTCAATGAGACAGCTCGGCCGATGGCACCGGGATCGCGTCCAAAGTACGTTTGCCAGGCGGATGCGCTGAGTACGGCGACGTGGTCTTTGCCGGTGATGTCGTCTTGATCGTCGAAGAGACGTCCGGCGAGGGGAGAGACGCCGAGGAGCGAGAAGAAATTGCCGGAGGCGAGTACGCGATGGACCTGTGCGGGTTTGCCATCGAGCACAAGCGAGACGGAGCTTGGATTGATGGTGGTGTAAGCGGCAACCTGGCTGAAGCTGGTCTGCTGTTTTCGCCAATCGAGGTAGTCGAGATAGGTGGCTTCGATGCCGCCCTTCACCTGCGAGTTAGTTTCGGCGATGGTGATGATGCTGCGTTCATCCTGGAAGGGAAGGGATTTGAGGAGCATGCCGTAGACGCAGCTGAAGATGGCTGTCGTGGCTCCGATGCCGAGGGCGAGAGTGAGGATGACCGTGACAGTGAAACCCGGAGATTTGCGCAGTTGGCGGGCGGCATAGCGAAGATCACGCAGCAGGCTTTGCATCGGTTCTCCTATAGAGATACTGACGATTCTTACGTTAATTGAGATGGTCTGTTTTTGGCGGAAATGTGACGGATGGTTGTTGGATGAGGCGAGTTGCGTCGGGCGGGCTTTGACGAATTGGACGTGTCAGGGCATGCAAGAGCAGATCCTTCGCGCCGCTTACCCCACAGATGATGAATCATCTGCGGGGCCCCAGGCGTGCGGCGCTCAGGATGACACGAACTCGCGCAGGTTCGTGCTTTCCCACCCTTCGTGCTTTCCCACCCCTTCGTGCTTTCCCACCCTTGCTTCGCAAGGATGGGGCACCCAGCAGCGACGTTAGCTGGAGATGATCACTTTGGGGACGCGGGCTTCGGGAGGTGGGAGCGGCGGGAACTCGGCGTGGGGTTCGGTCTGGTACCAGTAGGCGACGGAGTAGAAGTCGTCGGCGCGATCGTTGGCGTGGCCGTGCTCGATGGTGACCTTGATGGATTTCTCGAAGGTGATGAAGCTCTCGGTGTGCCAGCGGTAGAGGCAATAGCGGCCGCCGGTGCGCTCGGGGTCGACGATGTAGGGCGCGCCCTGGCGCAGGTTGGCGAAGGCGTTGCCGTAGAAATCCCATGCGCCGTTGTAGTAGTCCTCGGTGCCGGTGCCGTTGATGGTGGGCTGGGTGTCGCCGTCGATGAAGAACATGTCGTCGCCTTCGCCGAACCAGCCGTCGGCGTTCTGCAGAACGCCTTGGGTGACGCCGACGAAGTGTCCGCGGCCGGTGGCTTCGAGGAAGACGTAATTGTCGGTGCCGTTGAGGTTCTTTCCGCTGGTGTCAGCGGATTTTTTGCAGGGCGCGGCCTGGCGATATTGCGCGTGGAAGCGGCCGATGTTGGCGGGAAGCGCGGGAACGGTGGTGTAGTCGATGGCGAAGTAGAGATTGTTGGTGCGGACCTTGCCTTCATTGGTGAGGGTGATTTTGGCGGCGGTGTCGAAGGGCATCTGGAAGTAGGCGTTGAGCGCCTTCATAGGAGCGACGACGAGCAGGGCGGACTGATAGACGAAGTAGTCGCCGAGCATGAGGCCGTAGAAATCGCCGATGGGGGCTTCGATCGATGGCGAAGATTCGCCATCCCACCAGGCGCGGAGAACGAGATTCTTGAGATGCATCTGGTCATGGGAGTTGATGGTGAACCAGATGTGCGTGATGACGCCGGGGCCTTTGACATCGAGCAGCGTGACGGTGGCGCCGGGATCGACGGTGGTGAAGTCGGCATTACCGCCGGTGCGATCCCAGCTGGAAGAGCGGCGGCATTTGTAGTCGCGCAGGCGGGCCATGGAGACGAGAGCGTCTGGCGGTGGTGGAGAGCGACGGTGGCTCGAATGCTTTCGTGGCTGTGGCGGCTGTTGCGGAACTGGTGGCGTTGAGGCCGAGCAGGGCACCGGCGGCAGCAATGGTGCCTAGCATTTTGCGGCGAGTGGGAGCGGCGGTGGATTCAGTGTTGAGCGAGATTGTCGGAGGGGTTCTCGTCGGACATTGCGCTGCTCCTTAAACGCCTATGAGGCGGTGCAGGAATTGGAGTGATCTCAAAAGACTCTCCAATATAGCAGGCGCGTGCACCATTGATGAGGCGATCGGATTCTAAAGCGATGGATTGTGCGGGATGGAAGCCGGACGGGGTTCGTGCTTTCCCACCCTTGCGACAAAAACGTCGCAAGGATGGGGCACCTAAGGGGTCGTGCGAGCAGATGAACTGCAGGTACATCGACTCCCATTGGTCGCTCGTGTTACTAGCGACGTGTCGGGTCAGGGTTTGCGGGTGGCGAGGTAGGAGTCGATGGATTGTTGCCAGTCGTGGGCGGCGGATTTGTCGGTGGCGGTGAAGGTGGTGACGTGGTCGTTGCCTTCGGAGTTAGGGCGGTGCGCGTGTAGACGACGTGGAACCTGTGGTGTTGGCGTCGGTGGGTGTGAAGCGCACGTCGATGGTGGTGACCATGATGTCGGGGATGAAGTAGGCGTATTGGAAATGGCGCGCTTCGATGTCGAAGAGCGTGTTGACCCAGACGGCGGTAACGGGGCCGTGGTGAACGGTGAAGACGGCTCCTTGTTCGTCGTGCGGGGGCTGGGGGTAGAGAAATTGCGGGTTCCAGTGCTTGCCGGCCCAGGGACGTTCGCCTTCGGGGCCGAAGAGTGGCGCTGCTTCGGCGTAGGGAAGGTGGACGACGATGTCGAAGTCCGTCTGCGTGCGGAGGAGTTGGGGTGCGGGCGCGGTAGATTGGGCGAGTGCGGATGCGCTGATGGCGGTTGTGGCCGAGATGATCGCGCCGGCGGTGTAGTTAAGCTTCATTTTCGCAACTCCTTCGGCGAGCGGGCAGATGAACAGTCCGGTTCGTTCTGGCCCTATGGGGCGGAGGAATTTGTGTCGGATCGGGTTCCCAGGATTTCATCCTGGGCTATTTTCGATGCACCCTACGGGAACAGTTGCAGTTTGAGATTACGAGAGCAAGTTGCAGCCTGATACGGGAGCAAGTTGCAGCCTGAGATGTGAAGTCGGTTCATGGACAAGAATCATCGTTTGCGCTCCTTGAGGTGGTGGCTGTCGGAGGCTTTGAGCGCCATGCCGTAGAGGGATTTGAACTGCTCGATCTCCTTGAGGGTTTGCGGCGAGAAGGGCGCTTTGCCTTCGAAGGCGTGGAGGACGATGCCTTCGAGCAGATCGCCCAGAGTTATGTCCTTTTGCTCGGCGATGGCTTTGAGGACCTTGAGCATGCGTTTTTCGAGGCGAACGCCGGTCTGGACGCGCTCGACTTCGACGAGAGGGTGGTCTTGCTTTTCCTGTGCCATGTGTACCAATGTACCAAAGTACATAGGTATGCACAAGAACGGGCATGAAATCGGCATCTCGCGAACCCACCCAAGGCGCAAAATCAAGGCTTCGGTGGGGCGCCCGTTGATGAGGACGCGGTTCGTCACTCGCCAATTTGGCGGTGTGCCTGTTATGGTCGTGAAGGCAGAAGAAAATGACCCCACCATAGGAACCCGCGGCCATGTGGAAGCGCTGGCGAATCCGGATACTGCTGTTTCTGGCCGTTCTCGGCCCCGGATTTATTACAGCCAACGTCGATAACGACTCAGGCGGGATTCTCACCTACTCCCAGGCAGGCGCGCAGTACGGTTACAGCCTGCTGTGGACCATCATTCCAATCACGATTGCGCTGATCGTGGTGCAGGAGATGTGCGCCCGCATGGGCGTGGTCACGGGCAAGGGCCTGAGCGACCTGATCCGCGAAGAGTTTGGCCTGCGCCTGACATTTGTGCTGATGGTGCTGCTGGTGTTCGTGAACTACACCAACGTGGTGACCGAATTCATCGGCATCGCGGGATCGCTGCACCTGTTTCACGTGACCAAGTTCATTTCGGTGCCGCTTTGCGCGCGCTGGTGTGGTTCATGGTGGTGAAGGGGAATTACAAGAGCACGGAAAAGATTTTCCTGATCGCTTCTGTTGTGTACATTGCGTATATTTTTGCCGGGGTTCTGTCGCAGCCGAGCTGGAGCCAGGCGCTGCATGCAACCATCCAGTTGCCGGAAAAGTCGGTGTGGCGCGACAAGGCGTACATCTACATGGCGATCGGGATTGTAGGTACTACGATTGCGCCGTGGATGCAGTTCTATCTGCAGTCGTCGATTGTGGAGAAGGGCATTCGCGTCAAGGATTATCGCGGCCTCGCGGCTTGACGTGATTGTGGGCAGCTTCTTCACGGATATTGTGGCATGGTTCATCATTGTGGCGTGCGCGGCGACGCTGTATGTGCACGGGATGGGAGCGATCGCAGGTGGCGGCGGATGCGGCGGAGGCGATGCGGCCGCTGGCGGGCGACTATGCATTTCTCCTGTTCGCATTTGGATTGTTCAACGCTTCGCTGTTTGCGGCGTCGATTCTGCCGCTGTCGACGGCGTACACGGTGTGCGAAGGCCTGGGATTCGAGTCGGGCGTGGACAAGAGATTTCAAAGAGGCGCCGACGTTCTACTGGCTGTATACGCTGCTGATTGTGGGCGGCGCGATTTCCGTGCTGATTTTGCCGGATGCGCAGCTGATCAACTTTGCGATTTTGTCGCAGGTGTTGAACGGCGTGCTGCTGCCGGTGGTGATCATCCTGATGCTGATGCTGATCAATCGGCAGGACCTGATGGGCAAGCACAAGAACTCGCATCTGTGGAACGTGGTGGCATGGGGCACAAGCATCATCGTGATCGGGATGACGGGCGTGATGCTTTGGGGAATGATTCCGGGACATTGAGAGCAGCTGTCAGCCGTCAGCTCTCAGCCTTCAGTTTTATCGAGGTGATTTTTGCGGCATGGACTCTTCTGAAGATGGATTGGCGATTGGCAGAGAGGGCTGAAAGCTGATGGCTGAGAGCCAGTCTGGATGTCGGAAGGATCGGGGTTTTCGATGAGTGCAGTTCTGGTTACGGGTGGGTCGGGATTTATTGCGAGTCATACGATTCTGCAACTGCTGGGCGCCGGGTATCAGGTGCGGACGACGGTGCGAAGTCTTTCGCGCGAGGGCGATGTACGCGCGATGCTGAAGGTCGGTGGATCTGATCCGGGCGAGCGGCTGACGTTTGTGGCGGCAGATTTGATGAGCGATGGGGGATGGCCGGCGGCGGTCGCGGGTTGCGAATATGTGCTGCACATTGCGTCGCCGTTTCCGGCGTCGGTGCCGAATGATGAGAACGAGCTGATTGTGCCGGCGCGCGAAGGGGCGCTGCGGGTGCTGCGAGCGGCGCGGGATGCGGGCGTGAAGCGTGTGGTGATGACGTCTTCGTTTGCGGCGGTCGGATATGGGCACGCGGAACAGGAGAAGGTGTTCACGGAGGAGGATTGGACGAATCCGAACGGCGCGGACGTGATGCCATATACGAAGTCGAAGACGCTGGCAGAACGCGCGGCGTGGGACTTTATCTTGCGTGAGGGCGCGGGGCTTGAGTTGGCCGTGGTGAATCCAGTGGGTGTATTCGGGCCGGTGCTGGGGCCGGATTATGCGACGTCGATTCTGCTGGTGCAGAGGATGATGGATGGTGCGCTGCCCGGATTGCCACGGATGTGTTTTGGTGTGGTGGACGTGCGCGATGTTGCGGATATGCATCTGCGGGCAATGACGAATCCTGCAGCGAAAGGGGAGCGGTTCCTTGCTGTAGCCGGGGACTTTATGTGGATCGTGGAGATTGCGAAGGTGCTGAAGGCGCGGCTGGGCGATGCGGCGAAGCGCGTGCCGACGCGGCAGTTGCCGAACTGGCTGGTAAAGCTGGCTGCGCTACGCGATCCGGCGGTGAAGCAGATTCTTCCGGAGCTGGGCAAGTGGAAGAATGCTACGAGCGAGAAGGCGCAGCGGGTGCTGGGGTGGTCGCCGCGGTCGCGCGAGGACTGCGTTGTGGCTACGGCGGAGAGCATGATTCGGCTGGGGCTGGTGAAGAAGTAGTGAACAGTGGACAGTGATTCCAAATCTGATCGTCAGGGCGGGATGAGATGGGCGATGCGATCAGGATTGTGTGGGGTTACAGCAGCTTGCCGGCGGCGAGGTCGCGGATGAGACCACGGTCAGCGGCGAGGAACTCGTAGTCGGGGAGTTCTTCGAGCTTGACCCACTTGAACTGGTGGAAGATTTTGTTTTCGAGTTCGCCCTCGAATGAGGGAACGGCGAAGAATTGCAGGTCGACGGCGCCGCCATGGCGGTAGTTGTGGCGGATGTGGGTAACGCGCGATCCGATCTTTGCGTGGATGCCCAGTTCCTCCTGGAGTTCGCGAGCGAGAGCCTGTTCGGGGCTTTCACCGTGCTCGATTTTTCCGCCGGGAAACTCCCATTGCAGCGCCATCGGCTGGTCAGGGCGGCGCTGGCAGATGAGGACCAGGCCGTCGCGAACCAGCAAACCTGCGACTACGAAGCGGAGTGCGGGACCCGGAGGGCGCGAATTGGGAATGGGCTGCGGCTCTTCCACACCCATAGTGTAAATGCTCTGCAGTAAAGAGTGGTGAGACGTGCGCGGCTGGATGTTTTATCTTCTGAGATTCAGGATGAGCTTTTGTTGCTTGGACTTACGAGGAAAGCCTATTCACCGGCGATGGGAGCGGGTACATCGACCGATTCGCGGGGGCGGAAGTAGCCCCAGCCGCGTTTTGCGCACTCCTCGAGCAACGCGGGCGAAGGGTTGACGGGGAAGGGATGTGCCGCGATCTCGAGCATGGCGAGGTCGTGGAGCCGAGTTGCCGAAGACGGCGTCAGGATGCGGAACGCCGACTCGCCGGAGTGCATCAGCTTTTGCCGGACCCGTGGGGACATCAACGAGATCGCTGGTGATGATGCCATCGACGACTTTGACTTCGGCGGCGAGGACGCGTTCTTCGGGGATGCCGAAGATGCGCACGCCTTCAGATACGACCCATTTGTTGGTGGAACTGACGGCCCAGAGTTCGACGTTGGCTGCATGCAGAGCAGAGACGAGAGCGGCCACCTCGGAAAAAATGTGGGGGCGCACGTGCTCATCGAAGTACCGGGATGCGGCGGAGCGCAATTCCTGCTCGCGCAGGCCGGAGTAGATCTGCACCATCTCGCCGCAGATCTGCGATTCGCCGACCGTGCCGGCGAGGTAGGCGCGGTAGCGGGTATCCATCCAATCGGAGGTGGAACGAGAGACGATGCCCTGTTCGAGCGACCAGACCATGAACCCGTAGCCGGAGTCGCCGCTCCAAAGGGTTCCGTCGCAATCGAAGACAGCGATTTTGGGAGCGGCCTCGGAGACGAGGCGTTCGAGTTCTTTGGCGGACCAGCGGGTGACTTCGAGCTGCGTTGAAGACAAGCGAATTTGATCCTTTGCTGAAAAGCGTCCAACTCTATTTTCGTCCATCACACCCTGCCGATGCACGTGACGAAAGGATCGCCGCGATCATTGGAGTTAACAATGATTGGAATGACGATTCATGTAATTTTCATTGGAGCAATGACGGCTTGGCGCTTCAAGTCCGCAGTTTTCGAATGCTGCTGCGCAGCCGCTGATCTCGACACTGAGTTAAGCGAAACGGAAGACGAGACACAGCTGGCTCTTCGCAAGCGATGAGCGTCGTAAAGAAGTGGAAAATGCGTTAACGAACTTGATGCCTTGATGAACGAGGTTCGGTAACTCCGCAAGAAAACTCAAGTTACCTCTTTCCACGCGGATAATCGAACGTGTGGGCGTTGAAAACAACCTCGGGCTTCTGAAGGACTACCAGGCGTATCTTCGCGTGGAAAAAGGGTTGCGTCCACTGACCTGCGAGGCCTATGACGGCGACCTGAAGACGTTTGCCGAGTTCCTGGAGGGCCGGCAGGGCGTGCTGGTGACGGCGACGCAGCAGGATGTAGCGGCGTTTCTGGAGCACCTGCGCACCCACTCGATTGACTCGCGGAGCGCGGCGCGGAAGCTGAGTTGCCTGCGGGGATTCTACAAGTGGCTGCTGCTGGATCGCCGGATCCATCACGATCCCACGGTGAATATCGAATCGCCCAAGACCTGGAAGGTGCTGCCGAAGTCGCTGGCCGAGCCGGAAGTGGCCGAGATGCTGGAGCGCGCGGCGATGATGGCGGAACATCCGCAGGCGCAGGCGACGGCGTTGCGCGATCGCGCGATTCTGGAACTGCTGTATGCAGGCGGGCTGCGGGTGTCGGAGATTACCGGCCTGGGAACGAGCGACCTGGCGCTCGATGCGGGGCGCGTGCATGTGCGCGGGAAGGGCGACAAGGAGCGCATTGTGCCGCTGGGACGGACTGCGGTGAAGGCGCTGGAGATTTATCTGCGCGAGGGACGGCCGCACCTGGCACGGATCAGCACCAAGCGGAAGACGGCGCCGGCGCGACAGGATGCGACGCGGCTCTTTCTGTCGCTGCGCGGGATGCCGCTGACACGGCAATGGGTTTGGCACCTGGTGAAGATGGGAAACAAGGACGCGAGTCCGCACAAGCTGCGGCATAGCTGCGCGACACACATGGTGGAACATGGTGCGGACCTGCGCAGCGTGCAGATGTTGCTGGGGCACGCGGATATTTCGACGACGCAGGTCTATACGCATCTGGCGTTGGGTCGGCTGAAGGCGGTGCATCGGGAGCATCATCCCCGGGGGAGGATGAAACCACAGGAGGATGCGGCGCCAGAAGAGACGCGAAGTGGGCGATCTTTCGAGATTCTTCAGGGTGGCAAGGCGAAGAAGCGCAATGTGGTACCGGCAGATGACGCCGCGAAGCGTGACGGGGAGCAAGAATGATCGTCGCGGAGGATGAGCAAGAGGCAACGCAGCCTGGGCCACTACCGCTAGCGGCACTGGTGGATGAGTATCTGCGCGTGCTCACGAACGAGCGGGGATCTTCGGAACATACTCTGCGGGCATATCGGCGGGAGCTGATGGGATTTGCTGCTTATATTGCAGAGCGGCACGGCGCTTTGGAAACGGTCGATCAGATCGAACATCTGCATATTCGCGCATATCTTGGAGTTTTGCTGGAGCGCGGCCTTTCAAAGGCTTCGACGGCGCGGGCGCTGGCGGCGATTCGGAGCTGGTTCAAATGGCTGGCGCGCACGGGGCACGTCGATCAGAATGTGGCGTCGCTGGTGGCGACTCCGCGATTGCCGAAACATTTGCCGCGCGTACCGTCGATTGAGCAGATGAATCGCGTGGTCGACAGCGTTGAAGAAGATGCGGCGAGCTGGCCAGCGCGCGACAAGGCGATTCTCGAACTGCTGTATGGATGTGGCATCCGGAATGCCGAGCTAACGGGACTCAACCTGAATGACATTCATTGGGCCAACGAAGCGATCCTGGTTCGCGGCAAGGGGCAGAAGCAAAGGCTCGTGCCGCTGGGCGATGCGGCCGCACAGGCGCTGCGGGCTTATCTGGGCGAGCGGGCGGCGCGGTTGACGGCGAAGTTTGGAGCAAAGACGCCGGCGACTCCTGCATTGTTTCTGAGCCTGCAACTGCGTGGGCTTGGCAAGCCCGGCGGCGAGGCGCGGCTGACAACACGGAGCGTGGGACGGATTGTGAAGCGCGTGGCAATTCTGCGCGGGCTCTCGGCCGATGTCCATCCGCATACGCTGCGTCATGCGTTCGGTACGCATCTGCTGGAGGAAGGCGCGGATTTGCGTGCGATCCAGGAGCTGCTTGGGCATGAGCGATTGTCGACGACGCAGCGCTATACGCAGTTGACGACATCGCAGCTGGAAGCGGTGTATGACCGAACGCATCCGCGGGCGCGGTAGATCGAGTCAAGCAGCTTTCTACACAGGGCCCGCTCAGGCGATGACGACGTCATGGGGTTCGGCCATCGGATTTTCTGCGAGCTTGAAATCGGCGTAAATGAACCCATCGCGATCGACGATCTCTCCATGTTCGAGCGCGATGGGACGCGTGAACATGGGACCGTCGTAGACGCAGGAGTGGAACTCGCCGCGTTCGCCGCATGGGTCGATGCCTGAAGGCAGATCGCGGAGAAGTGCTGCGTCGTAGTCACGGCCGGCAAAGGCAGGATCGAGCTGTTTTGAATCAATACAGACGAGCTTTGCGCGAAGGCCACCGGCAATCATGGAGCAGGCGAGTGCGGCGGTTGGAATGTCCCAAAGCGGAAAGAGCGGTTCCAGTCCGGTGGATCTGAGCTGGTTTTCCCGGTAGGTGCGCACATCGCGGAGGAACAGGTCTCCGAAAGCGATGGCATCGATTCGTTCGCGGACCGCGCCGGTGCAGACTTTGGCCATTCGTTGTTCATAGTCGTCGTTCGAGCATGGCCAGGGCAGCGGGACTCTCCATAGAGGAAGACCGGCTGCTGCTGCTTGGGCTTTCAGGATTGTGCGACGAGTTCCGTGCATGGCGACACGGTCGAATTCAGAGTTGATTGTGGTGAGTAGTCCGACAATTTCAATGTCGGGCCGCTGGCGGAGCAGGTGGAGTGCCCACGCGCAGTCTTTGCCGCTACTCCAGGAGATGAGAACTCGTTTCATTCGGGGACCCAGATGTTTTCGGTGTTGCCTTCGTGCGTTCCCACCCATGCGCCGGAAAGATGGCGCATGAATGGGGCACCGGATAGCACACGAGCCAGCAGCTAAAGCTAGCTGATTTCGATGACGTCGCTGCTGGCGGCTGCGGCAGCTTCGGCCCGCTCCATGAGCTTCTGGGCTATGCCGTAGAACTCAGCAGCTTGCGGGCTTTTGGGCCCGGCCAGCGCTACGGGCAGTCCGCGGTCTCCACCCTCGCGAATGGCGGGGATGAGTTCGATGGAACCGAGGAAGGGAACCTTGAATTGAGCTGCGGTGCGCTCGGCGCCGCCCTTGGAGAAGATGTCGATCTCCTCGTGGCAGTGCGGGCAGGTGAAGTGGCTCATGTTCTCGACGATGCCGAGGACTTCAACGTTGACCTGGCCGAACATTTCGAGAGCCTTGCGCGCATCCTGCAGGCTGACATCGCTCGGAGTGGAGACAACGACGGCGCCGGTGAGCGGGACGGTCTGGACGAGCGAGATGACGACATCGCCTGTGCCGGGAGGCAGATCGACGATGAGGTAATCGAGCTGGCCCCATTCAACCTGCTGCAGAAACTGGCGGATGATCTGGTGGAGCATGGGTCCGCGCATGACCAGCGGCTTGTCTCCGGGCGAGATGTAGCCGATGGAGATGGTCTTGATGCCGTGCGTGTCGTTGGGCTGGATCTGATTGTCGGCGCCGACGCGCGGCGACTGCGTGGATCCCATCATCAGCGGAACGTTGGGGCCGTAGATGTCGGCGTCGATAAGGCCGACGCGCTGGCCGAGCTTGGAGAGCGCGATGGCGAGGTTGACGGCGACGGTGGTTTTGCCGACTCCGCCTTTCCCGGATCCGATCGCGATGATCTTCGATACGCCCGGGAGAGCTACGGGCTGAGGCGTGGCGTGTCCATGAGCCATAAGTGGAATTACTCCTTGAGCAGGTTCTTTCTTGATGTCAGGCCCTGGTAAGGCCTGTGGTGTGCCGCTCCTGCTTGCGGCGGGCTGATTCGGATTCACGATGCTCGCGGCGGCGCATCGCATCGTTGTAACGGCGTAGCTCGTCTGGTGTTTCGGGCTGAACCTGGGGAATCTTTTGACGTCTGCCGTTCTCGTCGATGGCAACGAATACCAGATAAGCGCTGGCCACGTGAAGAAGCGAACCGGTCTGCGGATGTTCGACCCAGACTTTGACGCCGACCTCGAGCGAGGTATTGAATGCGCGATTGACGCTCGACTTGAGAATGAGCAGATCGCCAACGTGCACTGGCTGGATGAAGTCGATGTGATCCATTGCCGCAGTAACAACGTGAGTGCGCGAGTGGCGATAGGCGGCAATGGCGCCAGTGATGTCGATGAAATGCATGAGGCGGCCGCCGAGGAGATTGCCGAGGGTGTTGGCGTCGTTGGGGAGGATGACCTCAGTCATTTCGGACTGCGTGCTGGCAACCGTACGCACAAGCGGATTGGCTTCAGTCGTGCTCATTTTTGACTTGCTCCATCTTTCGTTGCAGGAGCTTCAGAGAGAGTTCACTTGCAGCTACAATGGGACGAGTGAACCTTTGCGCCGAAGCACCAGTTCCAGTTTCGGCAATCCACGCCATTTACGCAAATCGCCCTGGTGCAGAAATCCCCCATTATGAGTTCAACTGACAAGATTGCAGGACTGAAAGAGATTCTCGTCCTGGACCCCAAAAACAGCTTTGCGCGCTACGGCATCGCGATGGAGATGGCAAATCGCGGCGAAGTGGATGAGGCGCTGAAGGAATTCGATGTCCTGATAGCGCACAGCCCAGACTATACGGCGGCGTATTTCATGTCAGCGCAGACGCTGGCAAAGGCGGGGCGAAATCAAGAGGCCGTGGAGAAGCTCAAGGCTGGGATCGCGTGCGCTGCGCGAACAGGCAACCGCCATGCACTCAGCGAGATGCAGGGCATGCTGGACGAACTGGACCGGTAGTGGTTTAGATCGAATGCGGCGCGGGTGCGCAAAGGTCGTTTTCCCGCCCAAGATAAGTAACGAACATGTGCGCCGATCGCAATAAAGCCGCGTCTATACTATGACGTATGCCGAAGTATTCAATTGTCGTCCCTTTCCACAATGAAGAGGACAATGTCACTGTTTTGTACGCGCGCCTGAAGCAGGTGATGGAACAGGTGGGCGAAAGCTTTGAGCTGGTGCTGGTGGATGACGGCTCCAGCGATAAGACTTACAAATTGCTGGAAGAGATTGCCGCAGTGGACAGCCGGGTGCTGGTGGTGAAACTGCGTCGCAACTTTGGGCAGACATCGGCGCTGGCAGCGGGATTCGATCATGCGTCGGGCGAATTCATCCTGGCGATGGATGGCGATCTGCAGCACGATCCAAACGAGATTCCGAACTTTCTTGAGAAGCTCGAAGAGGGCTATGACGTGGTTTCGGGCTGGCGCAAGGAGCGCATCGACAACTTCGTGATGCGGCGGATTCCTTCGCGCTGCGCGAACTGGCTGATGGCGAAGCTTTCGGGCGTGGACATCCACGACTTCGGCACCACGTTCAAGGCGTATCGGCATGAAGTGATCCAGAACATTCCGCTGTATGGCGAGATGCACCGGTTTATCCCGGCACTGGCGAGCTGGTATGGCGCTTCGATCTGCGAGATTCCGATCAAGAACGTGAACCGCGAGCGCGGCAAGAGCCACTATGGCATCGGTCGGACGTTCCGCGTGTTCTTCGATCTGCTCACAATTCGCTTCCTGTTGAAGTACATGAGTCGGCCGCTGCACTTCTTTGGCAGCTTTGGCGCGTTGGGCATTCTGGCGGGCAGCTTTATTTCGGCGGTGCTGCTGGGGATGAAGATTGTGAATCCGCACCAGAACGTGATGGATGCACATGCGCCGCTGTTCGTGATCGCAGGCGTGCTGATCCTGGCGGGAATTCAACTGCTGGCGATCGGGCTGTTGGGAGAGCTGCAGGTACGGCACTTCCATACTTCGCAACAGCGGGCGCCGTACACGATCGATCGGATTGTGCGGTTGCGGACTCCGGAAGAGCCGAGCATCTTGTCGGATCGGCGGGATGACAGGTTCTAAAAGCCTGGAACAGGGATTAGGGATTAGGGAATGACAAAAGAGCCTCGCTCGGATCGAATCCGAGTGAGGCTTTTTTATTTGCCGCCAAGTCCCAGATCGCGTGATTGTCAACGGCAATCACGCTCGTGTGAATATGCCGGAAAATGCACAGCTTGCGGTGTGCAGGTGTTAGGGTGCATTCTTGCGCTTGTATGAACGCTATACAGATCCAGAGTACGGGTGGGCCTGAAGTTCTTCAGCTCGCCGAATTGCCGATTCCTGTCCCCGGACCGGGCCAGGTGCTAATCCGCGTAGAAGCGATCGGCGTGAACTTCATCGAAATTTATTTCCGCAAAGGAACATATAAGGCAACGCTGCCGCTGGTACCGGGCAGCGAGGCCGCGGGCACGATTGAGGAATTGGGCTCGGGCGTGACTGGATTCAAGCCTGGAGACCTGGTTGCCTCTGTCGGTGTGCTGGGAAGCTACGCGGAGTACGCGCTGGTACCGGCGTCGCAACTGGTGAAGGTGCCGGATGGGTTGACTCCGGAACAGGCTGCGGCGGCGATGCTGCAGGGGATGACGGCACATTATCTCGCGACGTCGACGTATCCCCTGAAGGCGGGAGACACTGCACTGGTGCATGCGGGCGCAGGCGGCGTTGGGTTGCTGCTGACGCAGATTGCGTCGAATATTGGCGCGCGGGTGATCACGACGGTCTCGACGAAGGAGAAGGCGGAATTGTCGCGCGAGGCTGGCGCCTCGGAAGTGATCCTGTACACAGAACAAGATTTTGTCGCAGAGACAAAGCGACTTACGAGCGGCAAAGGAGTGGACGTCGTATATGACTCGGTGGGCAAGACGACGTTTGATGGGAGCCTGAACTGCCTGAGGCCACGAGGGCTTCTGGCGCTGTTTGGCGGGTCGAGCGGGCCGGTACCTCCTTTCGACCTGATTCAGCTCAGCGGGAAGGGTTCGTTGTTTGTGACGCGACCGACGTTATGGCATTACGTGGCAACGCGCCAGGAGCTGGAATGTCGCGCGAACGAGGTGCTGGGCTGGGTGGCGAAGGGCGAGCTGAAGCTGCGCATGGAATATATGTTCCCGCTGGCCGAGGCTGGGCGCGCGCAGACGGATATGGAGAACCGGAAGACGACCGGGAAGATTCTGCTGGAACCGTGAAAGCAGCGATCAGCTTTCAGGTGTCAGTTGTCAGCTCATTTGTGCGGCTCGACACCGAGTCAATCTGCATCAGGTTCGAGAATAGAGCTGAGAGCTGAAGGCTGAAAGCTGAGGACCGATACGATCATGTCGACTATACGCATTGCGTCATCCGATCACGTGTTTGTGTTGACGGGCGCGGGGATCAGCGCGGAGAGCGGGTTGCCGACGTTTCGCGCCTCGGATGGGCTGTGGGCCGGACATCGTGTGGAAGATGTGTGCACACCTGAGGCGCTTGAACTGAATCCGGCGCTGGTGTGGCAGTTCTACTCCGAACGCAGGGAACAGGGCGCGAAGGCCTTCCCGAATCCGGGCGCATGTTGCGCTGGCAGAGCTTGAGGCGAAGCTGGGCGACCGCTTCTTCCTCTGCACGCAGAACGTGGACGATCTGCATGAGCGCGCCGGGTCGAAGCAATTGGTGCACATGCACGGAGAACTGGCCAAGTCGCGCTGCGGAGATGAGTGCGGACTGGCGCCGGTTGAGGATCACACCGTATATAAGAGTTTGGATGAGGTTGGGCGCTGTGCCTGTGGCGCACGGCTGCGGCCGCACATTGTGTTCTTCGGCGAGATTCCGCTGGAGATGGACCGGATTCAGCGGGAGATTGCACGGGCGACACTGATGGTGGTTGTAGGGACGTCGGGGTCGGTGTATCCGGCAGCAAATTTTGTGCACTGGGCGCGGCAGGGCGGCGCGGGAACAGTGTATATCGGACCGGAGCCTCCACTGAATGCGCAAGCATTTACGAACGTGGTGGAGGGCAACGCCGGCGAAGTCTTACCAGGATTATTCGAAGTTACACAGGACACCTGCACGAATTCCGGTTAAGGCGCTGCGATGAAATATTCGTTTGGACGCTACGTCTATGGCCTGGCGGCTATTGGTTCCGGCATCTGCGCCTTGGTGTGGCGTAACTTCGACGCGCTTGGAAGTGTTCCTCACCGCGAGATTTTCATTTACATCCTGGCCACCATTGCAATCCTCGGAGGCGTGGCTGTTCAATGGCCGAGAACGGCCAGAGTTGGTGCTGCCGCAGTGGGTGCGACCTACCTAGCGTTTGCCTTGATGGCGGTACCGGCGATCATTGCGCATCCGCTCGTCTACAACGGCTTTGGCAACTTCTTCGAACAATTCTCATTTGTCGCGGGAGCCGTGATCCTCTACGCGTGTTCCAATTCAATCTCGTCGGCTCGAACGGCCGGACTGGCCCGGTTCGGCTACTATTCGTTCGCGATCTGTGTTGTCTCGTTCGCCCTGGAACAGCTTTTCTATCTCCCGGCAACAGCGAGTCTGGTTCCGAAATGGATTCCGCCTGGACAGATGTTCTGGGCGTGGGCAACCACTGTCGCGTTTGCTCTTGCCGGTATCGCGCTACTCACAGGGTTGATGGCCCGGCTTGCGTCTCGACTGACGACGGCAATGATCTTAGGTTTCGGGTTGATGGTATGGCTGCCGAGGCTCTTTGCTGATCCTCATCATTTTGTGAACTGGTCGGAGAGTATCGAGACTCTCGGCATCGCCGCCTCGGCGTGGATTGTCTCGGATTATCTTGGCCGCCTCTCAGCAGGCATCAGAAAAAATGAACACTAAGTTCGTCGTTTCCATGCCGCGAAAAGACCGCGCCATGGATGGGGCACCCTCGATCGCGGAGATGCGAGCGAAGAACAGCCGCAGATCCTTCGACTCCCGTTGGTCACTCAGGTTGTTAACTCCTTGAAGAAGCGATTCCATATCAGAAGTGGAAGCGGTAGCGGAGTTGGGCGGAGAACATTCGCGGGTCATTGAAATGGAATCCACCGATGGTGATGGAGTTGTCCTGAAGGATGCGATGGTTGGTGACGTTGATGGCATTCACGGATACGGACAGGCGCTCACCGATGCTGTGGCCGGCGGAGGCGTCGAACGTGGTGTGGGCGGGCAGGTAGGGGCCGTTGTACGGGCCGATATTTGTGCCTGCGAGGCCGTTGGTGAATCCTGAGCCGTAATAGACGTTGCTGGCGAACCAGGAGTGCAAGGGGAGATTCGCGGTGAATCCTGTGTTGAGCGTGTGGCGTTGGTCGTGGTCTACCGGAATGTAGTTGGGACCGAGGTTACATGCGGGATCGTCGGGGTTGGTGCAAGTGAATCCGCCGATCACGTTGCCGCGTTGCTCGGCGATCTGGTTCGAGTAAGCGAGATGGAACTGGCCAAAGTGCGCCAGTTGGGGTGAGCGGATCGCCAGCTCCCACGCGCGGATGAGCGCTCCGTCGACGGCGATGGGAAAGTAGACATTCGATTCGCCGACATTGGCGTGGTCGAGGAAGTTGTTGACACGGTTCTTGAAATTGGTGACGTCGACTGACCACCCGCGCCATGGAATCGTGACGCCGAATTGGTGCTCTTCATCGCGCTCGGAGGGCAGCGGGACGAAGGCGTTCTGCCCGCTCTGGCTATTCACGTAGTTGAGCAGCCCGGCGGAGACGGTCTGCACCGGAGCCGGCTGAAAGTAGTGTCCGTAGTAGCCGCGGAAGACCCAGTGCAGATGTGGGATCTCCGCCGTCGCGCCGATTCGTGGGTAAGCAGCGGATTCATTGAGCCCGGCGTGATAGTTGGAGATGCGCATCCCGCCATAGAGGGAGAAGTAGCGGGTGAGCTTGAGCTGATCGGAGAAATGGAACTCAACGAGCCCGGCATTTTGCGTTGCCGTGGTGGGGGGCACGGTTGATCCCGAAAAACTCTGGTCGTCGATGAGCAGTCCGAAGAGATCGTTCTCGTGTTGGAAGAACGAATAGAGTCCGACGGAGAAGTTGTTGTCGCCAACGTCGGCGTGAAGGTCGGCTTGAGCTCCGGCGTAGTTTGACGATTGATGCCAGGTGGTCGCGACGGGAAAGTCAGAGGCGGGTGAATCGTAGCTGGCCTGGTTGAAGTGATAGAAGGGGGCGACTTCGAATTGGGACTTGGGAGAGAGAGTGTGTACCCAGTTGAGAATTGCGAACGAGTCGCGTTCGCGCTGCGTGTCCCGCAGGCCGGTTGAGTTGTAGTAATTCGAGGCCTGCTCCCAATCGTTGGCGTCGGGATCGTAGGGAATCTGAAAGAAGTCATTGCGGAACTGTGCGTCGATGCGGAGTTGGTCGTGAGAGGTTTGGTTGCGAAGCAGGGATGCAAAGGCGCTCTGGGAGTTGGTGGCGTCGTGGTGAATGGCGGCAATGGGGGTTTCTAGGCCATAGTTGGCGCGAGAGCCGGTAGCACTGACGTACCAGGCAGTCTTTGAAGTGTGGTCGCCGAGGGAGAGTTGCGATTCGGCTGAATAGAGATTGCCGGCGGAGACGAGAAGTTCGGCTTCGCGATTGCGCTCGAATCCATTGCGGGGCAGGACGTTGAAGACGCCATAGGTGCGGTCGCCTACGTCGGCCGAGTAGCTGCCGCGCTGGGTTTCGAGCGAATCGATATCTTTGGGGTCGATTTGAGGGCCGACGTTGGAGTCAATCTTGGTGTTGGGAATGGCGACGCCGTCGATGAGCCAGCTGGTCTGGTGTCCTCCGCGCATGTGGAGCATGTCGTGGGTCATGTACGAGCCGGGAACGTAGTCGGTGATCATCTCCATGCCCAGGGTGCGGCTGGCGCCGGGAGTCTGTTCGATGTCGCTGCGAGTGATCAGAGTGTCGGGAGTCATGGAGCCGGTGGCTGCGGCTGCTCCATCAGCGGCACGGACGACGACGCTCTCGTTGAAACTGGCAACGGCAAGCGGAATGTGCAGGACCGGGTTGGTAGAGGAAGTAACAGTGAGCGGCTGCGTAAGGTCGGCAAACCCGGGCGCCGATATCGCGAGACGGTAGACTCCGATGGGGATTTGTGTCGATTTCGAATGTACCGTTTGAAGCCGTGACGGTGCGCAGCGAGAATGTGGATTCCGCGGCCTGCAAGCTCACCTGGGCGTTGGCGATGGGGCGATGCTGGGGATCATGGATAACGCCACGGATGGTGGCGAAGACGGTTGCATGCGCGAGAATCGGCGCAGAGACCAGAAAAAAAATTGCAGCAGTACGCGAAGAACGCATCCGGGTGACCTCTCGACGGAAATAGGCGGCTGTGCTCGCTTCATGGGGACGCGAGATGCCGGGGGAAGTAGCTCTGAGTGGCTAGGCGAGAGGAGAGGCGGGCGGGCCGCGGAGGGTTAGCGTGCCGAGAGGCACTCGATCCGGGGAGATGGATGATGCCGGGGAATGAATGGTTTGTCGCCCGTGAGGAATCGAGGAAAATGCAGACCGGGCGAGAATCGCAATTGGCGAAGGGCTCGCGTTGCCCTGGGGGAATATGGGGCAGTGCGAGGGTGCTGCCAGAGCGGGTGTTTGCGAATTGGCACGGTTTGCTACGGAGGGCATGGCGCAGTGGTGAGCGCCGTGGCGGCGACAGCAGGCAGGCAGACGATGCGTCGCCTCCATCGATCGCGACCGCAAGCGGTCCCAGGCCGAAGAGCAGAACGAACAGGATGGAGCAGACGCGCCGCATCTGGGAATCATCCTACATGAACTTCGGAATGAGATGCGATTGGGGGAAAAGATGTGGCCTTCAGGTATCATCGATTCATCTCGATTTCCCGATACCTGGTCGAAAGGTTGAATGCCCTCTCAAGTGAAAATTTCTGTCTCGGAAAGAGAATCTTCTGCCATTGAATCCGGTGGGCGGATGCCCCTGCGGATCGCGCTGTTTGGGTTCGGTACCGTGGGCAGTTCGGTGGCGCGGATTCTTCTGGAATCGAAGCCTGAAGGGCTCGAACTGACCCACATCTACAACCGCAACGTGGCGCGGAAGAAGGCCGACTGGGTTCCCAAAAGCGTGGTGTGGAGCGAGGATTGGGAGTCGGTTCTCGCTTCGGATGTGGACGTGGTGGTGGAACTCGTTGGCGGACTGGATCCTGCGGGCACCTGGGCACGGCGCGCAATTGAGGCGGGGAAGAGCGTCGTCACCGCGAACAAGAAGTTGATCGCGTATCACGGAGTGGAACTCGAGCGGCTGGCGGCTGCGAGCGGCGGACATCTGAAGTATGGCGCCGCGGTGGCTGGTGGAATTCCTGTGATTCCGGGGCTCGAGCAGGGCCTGGCGGGTGACCGAATCGCGCGGATGGAAGGGATTCTGAACGGTACGTGCAACTTCATTCTGAGCAAGATGGAAGCCGGCGCGGAGTATGCGGCGGTGCTTGCCGAGGCGCAGGCAAAGGGGTATGCCGAGGCCGATCCTACGGAGGATGTGGGCGGTTTCGATGCGCGTTCGAAGCTGGCGATCCTGATGCGGCTGGCGTTGCGCGTGGTAGTGGATCCGGACGAGATTGTGCCGCAACCGATCACCAGCGTAACGGCGGTGGACTTCAGCTATGCGCGCGATTTGAACTGCACGATTCGCCAGGTGGCGCGGGCGGAGGAGCGCGATGGTGCGGTGGCGGCAACCGTCGGGCCGATGCTGGTGGACCGGAACTCGCCGCTGGCGTGGTCGCGCGGGACCGAAAACATGGTGATCCTGACCGGACACTACGGCGGCGATGTGGTGTTTTCGGGGCATGGTGCGGGTGGTCATCCAACTGCGGTCGCGGTGGTAAGCGATCTGCTGGCATTGGCGCATGGGTCGCGGCGGGTGGCGATTCCTTCAGTTCCGGCGAAGATCGGGGCGGAGTTTGAGGTGCCGCACTACATTCGCTTCCTGGTCGTCGATCGGCCGGGAATTGTGTCAGAGATCACGGGAGCGCTGGCACGGGAACGGATCAATATTCGTGCGATTGTGCAGAAGCCCGGCTATCCGGCAGATGCGCTGCCGTTTGTGGTGACGGTGGAACCATGCAAGTCGTCTGCAATGAAGCGGGCGCTGGCGGAGATCGGCAAGATGGATTGTCTGCTGGAAGCGCCGCTGAATCTGCAGATGCTCGAATAGCAGTAAACAGGAACCAGGGAATAGGGAATAGGGAGTAGAGAACGGGGAGCGGGGTGGAGGTCTTTGGTGATTGACACGGTTTATCGGTGTGAGATTTGCGGGGAGGAGAGCGACAGGCCTGTCCGATGGATCGTGATCCACTGCAGTGACACGCAGCTAACGGTCTTTAAGTGGACGAAGGAAGCAGCGGACAAGCCACATGCGCGGCACTACTGCGGCGAAGCTCATGCGCAGGTGTATATCAGCCGGTGGTTTCAGTCCTTCTGCGGATGAGTTGAAAACTCACGAAGAGTGTTGGCCGTTCGCCGGGCCAGTAGATTCGCGGACAACCAACTCCGGCGCCATGACAATCTTGGCAGGGTAGGATGCTTCGCGGTTGGCGATGCGCTCGAGCAGAATCTGCGCTCCGCGCTGACCCATTTCAAAGAGCGGCTGGCGCACAGTTGTGAGTGACGGAGTGGAGTAGGCGGCGGACTGGATGTCATCGAAACCAACGACGGAGACGTCTTCGGGAACGCGCAGGCCCGCATCCTTCAGCGCGCGAATAGCGCCGATGGCGGCGATGTCGTTAAAGCAGAAGATGGCGGTGAAATCGCGTGTTTTTTCAAGCAGACCCTGCATGGGCTTGTAGCCAATTTCGGGCGCCATGGGGTGCTGGCCGGTCTTCATCGACCAACCCACGGAATCGATGCGGATAACAAGCGCGGGGTCGATGCGCAGGCCGATTTCGCCGGCGACTTGCTGGATGCTCTGCCAGCGGTAATCGGAATCGGGGATGGCCTTTGGGCCGCGCATGAATGCGATGCGGCGATGGCCGAGTTCATAAAGGTGAATAAGGGCGATTTCGACTGCCTTATGGTGGTCGAGAACGATGTTGGTGACGTTCTGGACCTCGCTGTGAGCCGAGATGGCGACTACGGGGACCGGGACTTCAATCTCATCGGCCGGAGTGTTCAGCAGCAGGAAGCCGTCGACGGCGCGCTCGACAAGCATGCGCGGATACTGCTCGATCAATTCGCGTTTCCAGTCGTGGCAGGCGGTGAAGTAGAAATAGTGGGCGTTGGTAAGTTCCTGAACGACGCCGCTCATGACGCGCGTGAAATAGCCTTCGCTCAAATCGGGCGCGAGAACGCCGACGGACATGGAGCGGCTCTGGCGCAAGGACCGGGCGAAGTAGTTCGGCCGGTAGTTGAGACGTGTAGCCGCCTCGAGCACGCGGTTGCGTGTCTCCTGGGGAATGGACTTCGCTGAAGGTGAATTGTTGAGAACCAGTGAAACGGTGGTCTGCGACAGCTCCAAGTGTTCAGCAAGTGTTCTTAAATTGACGTGCCCTGATGGCGTTGTTTCTTTACCTCTTGCCATGTTGGAGTTGTAGCACGTTTACAAGAAACAAGAAACAGAGATTAAGCGGTAAATACATCGATTTTCTTTAGGAGTAACCATCAAGCAGGAAGTCTCAGTGGATCACCTTGCTCGGGACAGCGATCTCGTTGATTCGCCCGGCTTGAGTGGCCGCTTCTTGCCGTTGGTAGACCGAAAGCTGCCAGTAAGGTGATTTGCCTGGAAGGGTGATGGTTGCGACGCAGGTCGGCCGCGACCTCGCGACGGTAGTCGACCTGGATATCGCCCTGGGGATGGGGGTAGGTGGCGGCGAGGTGGTCGAGCTGGCCGAGGTGGGGAGCGATGCGGACGGTGGCGAAGCCGGGGCTGGCGGGTTCGATGCCGGCCACGAGCGTCAGCATGTCGTAGATGGGGTGGGCGGACCAGGCGTGCGAGTCAGAGCGGGTGTCGCCGGGGATCTCAGGCCAGGTGCTGAAGTGGAGCGGGAGCAGTTTGCGCCAGGGATCGAGGGATTGGAGATAGTCGTCGGCCAAACCGGCGTGATCGAGAGCGCGGGCGAGGTAGAAGCGGAAGTAGTAGGAGGCGCGAGAGGACGCCATCCGGGAGTGGTGCCGGGTTCGATGGCGAGCATCTGGCGGAGCACGGCCTGCTGGTGGTCTGTGGGAATGACGTCATAGAGGACGCCGAGGATGTTGGCCTGCTGAGTGAAGATCTTCTGGTCGGGATTGTCGGCGAGCAGGCCGCGGATCGCGACCCAGCATTTTGAGATGAGGCCGGCACGGACGTGGTCGAGGCGCGACCGGTAGCGCGAAGCCAGGACCGAGTCACCGAGGTGTTGTTCGAGGTCGGCAGCATCGATCGAGGGCGCCGAGGTATTGCAGCGTGGTGACGCAGGACTCGCCATTTGCGTCGTAGGTGGGAATCTCGCCGGAGGGAACCCAGTCGATGAAGCTCCACCAGGGAAGTTGCGCGAGGAGGCCGTCGGGGTTTTCGTATTTGGCGAACCAGGCGAGGACGTCGCGCGTGCCTGGGAGCTTGGTCGCGGACGAACTGCGGGATCGGGGCGGTACATCCAGTAGTCGTGGAGCATGCCGATCCAGAGCAGGGAGAAGGTGGGGATGTTCTGCGGCAGGGAACTGGGATACCGGCTGCGGGTGATGCCGTCGGGGATGCGGGACTGATCGAATGCGGCGATGGCCTGGCGAGCGAGGCGGTCGTCGCCGGCGACGGTGTAGGAGATGAGGGCCTGGATGCGGGTGTCGCCGATGTACTGGAGCTGCTCGTAGTAGGGCGTGTCCATGTAGGTTTCATGGGCATCGAGGCGGGCGGTGCGCCAGCTGATCTCCCAGATCTTGTCGAGGTCGGGATCGCCGGATTGGAAGTTGGCGCGCTCTTGAAGGGGTAGGCGGTGAAGTAAGGCTTTCAGGGACTCGAGGGTTAGGGGTTCGGAGCCGGTGGTGATGTCGAGGTCGAGGTAGCGCCAGGTGCGCCACCAGAGGGGCATGAAGACGCGGTGCGGGCCGCCGTCGGGGAGGAAGCTGTCAGTCAGGCCGAGGGCTTGGCGAGGGTCTTGTGCCGTTTAGTCGGAGTAGTCGATTGCATCGCGATCACCTTTGTGCTCGTTCTTGTCGTAGAGGGCTTCGGAGTAGGTGAGGACGATGCGAGAGCCTTTACCGCCGGAGACGATGAGTTCGGGGTAGGCGGTGGTGAGGGTTTTGCGGTCGAGCAGCAGGTGAGCATGACGAGTTGGCCGGAAGAGTCCATGGCTGCTCAGGAAGTAGGGATCAGAAAGCGCATTTGATGCCACCGGGCATAATGCTTCGAGCGAGTTTGCCCGCGCTCGTCGTCGGCATACTCCATGTGCGGCAGTTCAGTCGGGAATCAGTCCCCAGGGGTTGTCGCCGGTGGTGTCGGCGGAGTGGGCGTGATTGGTGCCGGCGAAGATGCTGTCGCGCATTGGGGAGGCGGCTGGAACCCAGATTCGGGCCGGGAGTGGCGGAGTTCCAGTCCCAGTCGTATTTCGAGGCGTCGATCTCTTCGCCGGGGCCAGAGGCGAAATAGGTCTTGATGGTCACCGTTGAGCGGTCGAGGGGGCGGTGGCCGGGTTCTTCTTCGACGAGCCAGCCATCCGGGGTGCTGATGCCAGTGGGTCCAGTGGCTTCGCTTTCGAGCAGGAAAGCGGTACGGTCGCTCATCTGGGCGACGGGTGCGTAGACGCCGAAGTTCCAAACGGTAGCAGTGATGAGATTGTGGCCTTGCTGGAGGTAGGGGGCGAGATCGAACCGTTCGTAGCGCCAGTGGGTAAGATCGCCGCGAGCGGGTCCGTCACCGACTCGCTTTCCATTCACATACAAGATGAAGCGATTGTCGGCGCTTACGCGGACGACGTAGGTGGCGGGGACTGACGCCAGATCGAACTGTGCGGCGGAAATGAAGCACCAGGGGCTCGCGCAGAGGGGCCGTGGGGTGGGTGATCCAGGCAGCCTTCCAATCGCGGTGGGGTGCGATCTGCGCGAGTAGGTTGGCTTGAGCGAAAAGACGGCGATCGACGAGAGAGCGAAGCGCGAGAATCGGTTGCAGATTGGAGTCGCATGAAGTTGGTGCACTAATGGATTCCAGGAGACCAGCTTATAGGAAGCCGACAACGGCAGACGGTAAGAGAGTGTGAATTTTCTCCTGTCAGAAGTGCGTTATATGCGTTTGATTTAGCAGCACTGTAACCTTCTATTCATCTTTGCCCGGTAGCCTACGAACGGTGACAGTTCAAGTGCCAGAGATTCGCGTCTCTCAACCTCCAACTCCTGCTACGCCAAAAGTTTCGGTCACGGAACGAACCCCAGAGGCGCCTCGGGACGAGGTCTCTGCCGTTCGCAAGTTCCTGATGTCGCGGGGGAATTCCGCGTTTGCCGATCGCGCTTTTCACGTTCTGATGGTGATTTGCGGCCTGAGCATCTTCGGCATTGTGGCTCCTGATTTTGTCGGAACTGATGCTGCGCTCGAGCCTGGCTTGGCATATCTTCGGATTTCGCTTTCTTCTTCATGCCGCCTGCGCATGACGCGCCCTCGGGACAAACTGGCAGCTACTGGGATCCGGTGAATGGACACTTCAGTGCGTTGCCATTTATCTACGGCACGCTGGTTTCGTCGTTTCTGTCGCTTCTGATTGCGGTTCCGCTGGCGATCGGACTGGCGATCTTTCTGACAGAGATGTGCCCGAAGTTCTTACGCGGCCCGCTGGCGTTTATCACTGAATTGCTGGCCGCAATTCCCAGCATCATCTACGGCCTGTGGGCTGTCTTTGTTTTGGTCCCGCTGCTGCGGGAATATGTAAATCCGCTGCTGGTGAAATATCTGGGCTGGACCACACTGTTTGTCGATGACAATCCCACGGGACTGGGCTATGTTGCGGCGGCGGTGATCCTGGCCATCATGATTCTGCCGATTATCTCGTCGCTGACGCGCGAGGTGATGACGGCGGTGCCGCACTCGCAGCGGGAAGCGGTGCTGGCGCTGGGTGCGACGCGCTGGGAGATGATCCGCATGGGCGTGCTGCGCAATGCGCGAATCGGCATTGTGGGCGCTGTGATCCTCGGCCTGGGACGCGCACTGGGCGAGACCATGGCCGTCACGATGGTGATCGGGAATACGCCGGCGATCACCAAATCGCTCTTGTCCAATGGAAGTTCGATGGCATCGGTGATCGCAAACGAATTTAGTGAGGCAGTAAGCGACTTGCATCGCAGCTCGTTGATCGAGATCGGTCTGGCACTGTTCATCGTGACAATCATCGTGAATGCGATCGCCCGCATCCTGGTCTGGGCAGTTACGCGTGGCGCACCAGCCAGCACGCATTAGAGAGTCGGGCATTAGGCGGGCAGGAACAGATACAAAAGGAAGCGAGAGAAAAAGGATTGGCGACGACGACTTCGAGCTTTCGGTCAAGAATTCGAACGGCGACCGATCGTGCGGTATCCGGCTTAGCGATACTTGCCACGGTGCTGGTGATCGTTCCGCTGGTCGCGATCTTTGTCTATCTGCTGATACAAGGGTGCGAGCTCGCTGAACCTGGCTTTCTTCACGCAGAACCCCGTGCCGGAGGGAGAGTCCGGCGGCGGCATGGCAAACGCGATCGTCGGGTCGGGTGTGCTGCTGGGAATTGCGAGCGCGATCGGAGTGCCGATCGGCATCGGTGCAGGAATTTATCTTGCGGAGTTTGGACGCGGCACGAAGCTGGCGAATGCAATTCGCTTTACCGCGGATGTGCTGAACGGCGTTCCATCGATTGTGATGGGCCTGGCCGCGTATTCGCTGATCGTGGTTCCGCAGGGACATTTTTCAGCCTTCGCAGGCGGTGTCGCGCTGGGAATCATGATGATTCCCACGGTGGCGCGGACCATCGGAAGAGATGCTGCTGATGGTGCCGAATACGATTCGCGAGGCGGCGCTGGGGCTGGGGTTGCCGAACTGGCGCTCGGTGCTTTCGATTACCGTGAAGACCGCGTCGCCGGGAATCATCACCGGCTGCATGCTGGCGTTTGCGCGCGTGGCGGGCGAAACCGCACCGCTGATTTTTACAGCATTGGGCAATTCATTCTGGAGCACCGATCCGAATCGGCCGATTGAGGCCTTGCCGTTGCAGATTTGGGTTTACGCAACAGGTCCATATGAAGATCAGCACCGGCTGGCGTGGGCGGGAGCGCTGGTGCTGATTGCATTGATTGTGATTGCTGTTTCGCTGGTGCGTTATGTGACCAGTCGCGGAGTTCTGAAAGGGGCAAGCTAAGTGGGCGTCGGCATCGAGGTGACGAACCTGAATGCGTGGTACGGAACGCAACCACACGTTGCAGGACATCAACCTGAATATTCCGGCCAATCATGCGACCGCGTTGATTGGCCCATCGGGCTGCGGCAAGAGCACGTTTGTGCGCTGCCTGAACCGGATGCACGAGACGAACCCGATCGCGCGCGTGACCGGAAAGGTGCGCATTGGCGAGATCGACATCTACAGCGATGCCAAGCCGGTGGAAATCCGGCGGCGCGTGGGGATGGTGTTTCAGCGGCCAAATCCGTTTCCAACGATGTCGATTTACGACAATGTGGCGTCGGGACTTAAGCTGAATGGCTACACAAATCGCCGCGTCACTCGACGAGATTGTCGAGAGGTCGCTGAAGAACTCGGCGCTATGGGATGAAGTGAAGGACGATTTGAAGTCGAAGTCGGGCGCGAGCCTCTCGGGCGGACAGCAGCAGCGGCTGTGCATTGCGCGGGCGCTGGCGGTCGATCCCGAAGTGTTGCTGATGGACGAGCCGGCCTCGGCGCTGGACCCGGTTTCAACTTCGAAAATAGAAGATCTGATCTTTCAGTTGAAATCGCAGTACACTATCGTGATTGTGACCCACAACATGCAGCAAGCCGCCCGCGTGGCCGAGAAGACGGGCTTCTTTCTGAATGGGCGCATGGTGGAGTTCGATTCGACGCACAAGATCTTCACGAACCCCAGCGACAAGCGCACCGAGGATTACATCACGGGCAGGTTCGGATGACACGAATTCGCTTTCAACAGAGTCTCGACCAGCTGAAGGAAAATCTGCTGGTGATGGCAGGCTTGGCCGAGCAGGCTATCCAGCGCGCCATTGAAGCTTATCGCGTTCGCGATCTCTCGATCTGCGACCTGGTAAGCCGGAGCGAGGTTGCGATCAATCGGCTGGAGCGCGACATCGACCAGGCGGCGCTTGGACCTGCTGGCGATGGAGCAGCCGATGGCCATCGACCTGCGCTTCATTCTGAGCGTGATCAAGATCAATGCCGATCTGGAGCGCGTAGGCGATTCGGCGAAGAGCATCAGCGAGCGTGTGCGCAACATGGAACAGATGGCGGCCGTGCCCGAACTGCCGGTGGATATTCCGCGGATGGCGACGCTCTCGGCGGAGATGGTGCGGAAGAGCCTGCAGTCGTTCATCGAGGCTGATCCGGAGCTGGCGCGTGCCGTGCTGATGATGGATGACGCGGTGGATACGATGAACCGCGCAGCCTACAAATCGCTGACCAAGGTGATGGAAGAGCAGAGCCACATTGCTCCGCAGGCTCTGAATGCCTTGATGATCTGTCGCGCGCTGGAGCGGGTTGCGGATCACGCGACCAATATCGCCGAGGACGTGATCTTCTGGATCGAAGGCTCGGATGTGCGTCACCACAAGAGCTTGATGGCACAAAAGAAGGCCGCCGAAGCTGCAGGCTGATCGCGGCGATCTAAACTAAGGGGCAGATCTCAATTCCACTCCACTGCGTTAGTCTTGATGGGAAGCGGCGGAGTGTGCAATGAGCGCGGACGAGACAACGCGAGGTGCGGGTGATCCGGCGGCGTTGTATTCGGAAGAGCCAAGCGCACTGCGGAGCGCGCAGGCGGCGAACCAAAGGCAAGAGCGGCTGCTCGGATATGCGAAGGTCGCGGTCGCGTTCACCACGATTGCCGCGGCGCTGATTCTCCTCTACTACGTCAGGTTCCTCTGGCTGCTGCTGCTGCCGGCAGGGGTGTTTGCCTTGCTGGCGGTACTGCACGAACAGCGGCTGCAGCAGATTCGCTCTCGGCAGCGGTCGATCGAGTTCTATGAGCGCGGCATCGCGCGCCTTGAAGACCGCTGGGCTGGAACGGGAGAGACGGGAGACAGATTTCTCGATCCGGCGCATCCTTACGCGCGCGACCTTGACCTGTTCGGGCAGGCATCCTTGTTCGAACTGCTGTGCACCGCACGGACACGCGCCGGTGAGGAAAAGCTGGCGGCGTGGTTGCTGGCGGCGGCGCCGGTGGAGGAGATCATTGCACGCCACGGCGCCATTCGGCGATTTAAGCGGGCATGTGAAACTGCGAGAAAAACTGTTCTGCCTTGGCGAGACAGTGCGGGCCGGAGTGAAGCCCGATGCGCTGGCGAAATGGGGAGAGCGCAAGCCGATCCTGAAGAGTAGCGCGCTTCGCATTACGACAACCGTCCTATGCGTACTGTGGGTGCCGGGTATGGTGGCGTGGGGTCTGTGGGGTCTGGGCGCAATCGCGTTGGCGATCTCTGCATTGAACCTTGCCTGGGCGCACCGTATGCATGCTCGGTGGGATGAGGCCGCAGAGGCGATTGAAGAGGCTACGCACGATCTGGACGTTCTTGCGGGTGTACTGAGACTCATCGATCACGGCGAATTCTCGGCCGCGAAGCTGCAACGATATTCAGAGCCGGCTGAGACATGCGGATTTCGTCCCCTCGGATGCGATTCGGAAGCTCGATCACATTGTGGGGTATTTGGAATCGCGACGAAATCCGGCGATGCGGTTGCTGGATGCGGTGACTTTCTGGAGTGCGCAATGCGTCTTCCTCGCGGAGGGATGGCAGCAGGAGTTTGGTCCGCACATACGCGGCTGGCTTGATGCAGTGGGCGAGTTTGAAGCGTTGACAGCGCTGGCTGGCTACACGTTCGAACATCCTGGCGACGTTCTGCCGAAGTTTGTAGAACATGGTCCGCTGTTTGAGGCGGAGGGTCTAACGCATCCGCTGCTACCAGCGAAAAAGGCTGTCCGCAACGACGTAAAGCTGGGCGATGGACTGCAACTGATTGTGCTGAGCGGGCCGAATATGGCGGGGAAGAGCACGTTTATCCGCAGCGTGGGAGTAAATGCCGTGTTGGCGCAGTGCGGCGCGCCGGTGCGGGCTCGTGCGTTGAAGATGTCGCCACTTGGCTGTGGCTGCGTCGATTTGCGTGCTCGATTCTCTGTCGGGTGGCACGTCGCGATTCTATGCGGAGATTCGCAGATTGAAGGTTGCTGAGGATCTTTCGGCCGGACCGGTTCCAGTGCTGTTCCTGATGGATGAGCTGTTATCGGGAACGAACTCGCATGATCGGCTGGAGGGGACAAAGCTGATTGTTCGCAGCCTGATGGATCGCGGCGCGATTGGAATTGTAAGCACGCATGATCTGGCGTTGGCAGAGATTCCGGCTACGATGAATGGCCGCGCCGTGAACTGCCACTTTGAAGATCGAGCTCGTGGACCGAAAGTTGAATTTCGATTACAAGCTCAAGCCGGGCGTAGTGAAGACGAGCAATGCGCTGGAACTGATGCGTTCAATCGGGCTCGGCGCTGCGAGTGACGGCGGCTAGATTTCCCACCAATCGAAGAGCGACATGCGCGGATAGTAGAGGCCGGCGCGAAGTTGCATGTCTGGTCCGTGGAGATTGCGCAAGGACGTCTGCGTACATTTTCAATTGTGGGGCGAAAGTGGCGCGAAATGTGGGCAGCGTCGATTGAGGCGTCAAGGTTGTCGGCATGGGCTGTCTTGTAGTCGATGATCCAGAGCGCGTCGTTGCCGGGCAGCAATGGCTCGAGGCCTGCTTGGAAGAGGCGGTCAACGCGGACGAGGCGCAGATTGCCACTGACTATGCCGGCCCAAGCCGATTCGCTGACAGCTTCGGAATGCGGCGAGAGAATCCACTGGCCGATAGAGCATCGCGTGAGGCTGTCGCGAACGTATTCGAAGGCCTGCGAGGCAAGGCTCTCGGCTTGCGCGAGGGATATTCCTGCAGAGCGGACCGATGCGATGACGCGCGGGCGGATTTTTTCGAGCGCTGTCAAAGCGGAATCGCAATCAAGTGTCGTGCGCAGGCGAGCCAATTCTTCGAGCAGTTTGTGAACTGCAGTTCCGAGAGCAGCGCGAAACCTGGCCGCCTTCGTGACGCTGATAGGGGTTTACGTCTCCGAGACCAATGACGGATTCTGGGGCGACGAGGGTGGGATCGATCGCGGTGGCTGGGTTGAAACCGGGTGGAAGGCGACGCAGAATTGTAGCCTGCGACGGTGATGGCATAACGATCACGTTTTCGGCGGATGCGGCAAGCTGAGCGATCGAGATTTCAGTGTTCGCTCGCACGTCGCTGGACGTGCGGCATTCCACTCGTCGAAGCGGATGCGAATTTCGTCGGCCAGTGCAGGCCACGCCGTGGCGAGCAGGCAATTGCGCAGGTTCCGGCAAGGAATGCGATCCGTCACCTTCGATCTTGTATGCGGGCTGCGCGAAGAGATGCAGCTCTTCGCGGGCGCGCGTGGCAGCAACGTAGAGAATGCGGCGCGTCTCCTGCGATTCCCGGTCGCGACGAATACGTGTCGACCCACTGCTTGGCTTTGCCGCGGATCTGCTCCTTTGAACTGGAGAGGAGCGACGAGGAACTCGGTGAGGTCGCCGGATTCGTCTGGTTCAGCGATGCCGCGCTCCAGCCATGAGAGAAGGTCAGGATTTGTTACTGCCGTTGCGCGCGTGAAGATCGGGGACGATGACGACTTCAAATTCGAGTCCCTTTGATTTGTGAATCGTCATCAGCTGGACACCGCACTCGCTGCTGGCGGCGGGATCGGGCAGAGAGAAGAGGTCTTCGAGAGCAGCGTCGAGCGCAGGACCGGTCAGATCCTGCTCGCCTCTCGGGCAATCGGTCGAGCAGTTTCCAGAACAAGATCGAGATTGGCGCGGCTGGCCGCATCGACGCAGTGGTCACCGCCGAGACTGACGCCAAAGCTGCTGCAGGAGCGTGCCGGCAGACGCGGTGGGGAGTTTTGCGCAAGTGGGGCACGAGATGCGAAGGCAGCCAGCACGCGTTTGGCGGCTTGCGGGAGTCAGCTGAGAGCAGATCGAGGCGTCGCCAAGCATTTGCGGAATCGGCTGATGCCTGAGTTGGACGCATCGTCCGCGCCGCGATGGCGTGAAGTTCAGCGAGGCTCAATCCGCACCACGGCGCACGCAAAACGCCAAGCCACGCAACGCGATCTTCAGGATTGAGAATCGCACGGGCCAGCGAACCGCATCCAGAATCTCGGGACGATCTTTCAGGCTTTCAAGCTCGACGGCACGGAAGGGAATTCCGGCTTCGCGCAGAGCGGCAGCGATGGGAGCCAGGGCCGTGCGTGCGCGTCCCAAACACGGCGATGCGATATTTCCTGCCGGCGCGGCGGGCGGCTTCCATGCGAACGAGATGGCCGCGGATAAGCGCGACGATTTCGGCGGTCTGCGTTTCGCGCTGCAGCTTCGCGCTGCAGACGCGATTTCCTGCCGGTGACGCACGAGTCAGGATCGCTGGAGTTTCCGGCTTCGGTTTGAGGAATGAATGCGAGGTGAAGTTCGAAGCGCTTTTCAGGACTTGCGGGATGGAGTTCGCGCGGGCTCTGCCTGGCGAACTCGATTCCGCTGCCATCAGGATCGGCAAAGACTTTTTCGAATGCATCATTCACGGCTGGCGACGAGTTGGGGATCGGTGCGGAAGTTTGCTGTCAAGCTGTACGGGATCGAGCGGGAAAGTTTCTTCCTCGCTGAATTCAAATCCTCTCTCCTTCACGCGGCGGAAAAGTTCGGCCTCGGCATCGCGGAAAAAGTAGATGGACTGCATCGGGTCGCCGACGACAAAGATGGTGCGGCCGGCACGATCGGGCCATGCCGAGATCAGCGCGGAGATGAATTCGTGCTGGCGGCGGCTGGTGTCCTGGAACTCGTCGACCAGCAGGTGGCGGATGCCATCGGCAACGACGAGCGCGGCTTCGGAGGGCAATTGGTCTTCGCCGCGGAGGACGTTCCGGGCGATCTGCGCGACTTCAATGAAGTCAACGGTGCCAGCTTCAGCGAACACGGCCTTCAATTCGCCAGCGGCATGGCGGAGAAGAGTGAAGCTGGCGCGCACGATCTGCCAGTCTTCTTCGGTATAGCGGGCGGGAGGAAGTTTTCGGATGCCGGCAAGCGCCTCTTCAAGACCAGGCACGGTCGAGAGTTGCTCGCTCAGTTCCTGCATGCGCAACTTTTCTTCGATATGCTCTTTGGGAAAGCCAAGACGTTTGGTGATTTGCTGGCGGAAGCGACCTTCGCCGGTCAGCAGAAGATTTGCCAGGCAGAGATATGCGTTCCGGGCATCTTCAAGAGCGATGCTGTCTTCATGCGGGCCGTAGGGGAAATTGGCGAGTTCGGCGAGTTCCCGATGGATATGCGCCTGCAGCCGTGAGTACACGCAAATTGCGCCAGTTCGATTGCTTCATCGCATGCGCCGGGAACCTGGTTCAAGAGTGGAGTCAGGCTGTCGAGCGCGGCGCGCACGGTGTTGGCGAACGGCCGTTCGAGCCACTCGCGAATTTCATTCCAATCCGGTTCCTGGCTCAGCACAAAGGTGTGCATCCAGCGATCGCGCTGGCCGAGCATCTTGACTAGACAGCTCTTCCAAGCTCTTTCCAGTTGTTATCGCGCCACAGCAGAAGATCCTTGATCGCGTCGCTCAGGACGGGTCGTCTCGCATCCCCTAGCTTCTCCAGCGTGGCGCGCGCAGCCCGGCGATATAGTTCAGTCGGGCCTTTCGCTGATTTGCAGATTGTTGCCGATGCCGGAGTAGATGGGCTGCTGGATGGCAAGGTCGCGACAGAACGAGTCGATGGTCGAGATGCGCAGTTGCGAAGCGAGATCGAGGAGGCGCCAGTCAAGTTGCCGCGAACGCTCAAGGGCACGCGCGGCAAGTGCTTCCATGGAGAATTCATCTGCATCCATCTCTACGGCTGCGCGAGCACTGGCCTTCTCAAGTTCGGCGAGAATTCGGTGACGCATCTCGGCGGCTGCCGCCCTGGTGAAGGTGATGGCAACGATTTGGCCGGGATCGTCGACTTCAGCGAGCAGGCGCAGAAATCGCCGGGTAAGCAGATCGGTTTTGCCCGAACCAGCCGGTGCCTGAACGAGAATCGAGCGATGAGGGTCGAGCGCTGAGATTCGCTGAGCCTGATCGGGAGGCGCGGAAAGCACGGAGCTATTCTTCGGCCGCATCATCATCCTCCGTATATCTTCCCTTCGATTCGCGCACGGTTTTCCGGTTCCTGAATGCGGCAGACAGATTGAAGACCGCAGCGCTCGCAGGTCTTGGGTAGTCGCGTGGATCGACTTCGGCGCGGCCATGGACGAATTCGTCAGCCATGCGCTCGATGTATTTCTTCCACTCTGATTCGTCCAAGACCCGTGAGCTTGCGCCTGACCAGTGCGCTATTTCCGGGAGATCTGGATCGATCGTTTTCTTCGCATCGGCAACGCGACCTGCAAAGCAAGTTTCGCCCGCGCGGACCTTGGCGAAGACCAGGCCTCCGCGGGCAGGACCGCCGTAACTGTCAAAGAGCGACGGTTGCAATGGCTCGAGTCCGAAGCACCTTGTACAGCGGCAACTGCAAATCGTCGGGCCGCGGGAGGTCCCAGGACCTGGGATCAACCGTGCCAGTCTTGTAATCGATGACGAGCGAGGAGCCATCGATGAGGCGATCGACTCGATCGAGGCGAAGATTCATGCTCAGGCCGGCAATTGTAACGGTGCGCTGGGCCTCTGTTTGCTCGACGGTGAATGGAAGCACGTGTCCTTTCGTACTCGAGCCACTCAGAAACAAGGCGCACGAGCCGTGTCTCTTCGAGTTCGAGGTACATCGGGGGCATCTGATCGGCGATTCCAGGCGGCAACTCGGATTGCATTGCCGCTTTGACATGCTTGCGGACGAACCCGGCGATGCTCTTCGATTGCGATGAGATCATCGCGGCTCTTGATTCCAGGGCGCCGCCCCGACCAGACGGAATGAAGCACCGCGTGCAGAAGTTGGCCACGCTGTTTCGCGGAGAGCCCAGCTCTGCGGCATCCCACCTTCGCCGCGTCCAGTCGAGCAGTCGCAAATGCTTTGAATGGACATTGCGATTGCGAGGAGAGAACGGCTCGCTCCGCCGCGAAGATGGTTGAAGAGAATGGAACGCGACTGGATCGGCGAATGGAACTGCGATGGAAGCTTCGTCTGGTTGGCGGAAGCCAAATCAGCCTGCATGGGGAGCTGGGACCCGGCGAGTTGCGCTATGAGGCGCGAGGGTCGGGACTCCACATCATCCTTTTGCAGCGCAAAGCTGAAATGGACTTCGGGTGCAGAGGCCAGCAATCGCTTGGTGATTGCCAGAGGCGAACTGCCAGTCCAATTGATGCGAAGAGTGCGGCATGCGCGGATTCGCGCTGCACGTGAGGCGGCAGGAACGGATGCATGGAGGCGACTGCGGGCCAGGATTCCTCATCGGCGCCGAGGAACCAGATGGCGTCCGCAGTTAGGCCGGCTGATTCGGCGGGGCCGGCGATCTGGATGGGCGCATCGGATGGATTGCGGCGCGAAGAGGATGTCGTCGAGCGCGTGTTCGAGTTCGGAGAGGAAGTCCTGCCAGGAGATGCCGCGCCCATCGAAGCCGAGAGAGCCGGCCGTGTCCAATGCCTGCTGCCAGCGGCGAATCGTCTGAAATTCAACGCTTGTCTGCGACTGATTGCCGGGCCAGCCGATCGTTTCGAGCAGCTGCGGGACCTTGTCAGCCCATTCGATCGGATTCTGAAACGAGACAGCCGATTCCTTCAGGCTGCGCTGGGCCGTGATCATGCGGCGTTTCCATTGAGCACGGAAGCGACGCCGAGAATTCGACATCTGATTCAGAAAGGATTCAGAGGCCATTGCAGCCGCTGCTGGTCGAGCGATCTCGCAGGGTGCGCATGCAGGCCTGCAAGGCTGCAGTCTCTACGGAGACGCGCGAGGCCGCTGGAGAATAGCCAGTCAATTTCGTTCTCGTCGAGGGTATTGCCAAGCCAGCGCAGAAGCATAATGCCGAACGCACCAGTGGAACCGGGCTGAGCGGAACACCCAGCGAAAATTCAAAAGGCAGAGGCGCGGCCTCGGGATGGAAGAACCGCAGGAAGGCGCGTTCGATTTCGCCGCGGCGTTGCGACAGCATCCTGGGTGATGACGAGGATCGCCGGCTCGGGGTTCGCTGCGAGTTGCTGGTGGCACCAGTATGCGCAGGACTCAAGTTCGGTCTGGCTGTCAGCCCGCAGCGTAGAAGCTGGTCTGTGCGTCTGAATCTTCAGGTTGAAACTGCTGCCATGAACCCCATGCGTCGAAGAGTTGGCGCTGGGTTGGGAGCACTCGGTCGAAGCCGGCTATGCGGAGAGGCGACCCGCGTGATGGAGTCGCCCTCAAGAATTGAGATCAAATCGAGCGGCAAACGGCTCATGGCTGATGTGGCCGTTCCTGGCGCACTGTTCGTCGAAGTCAGCGAGCCATTTGCTGAATGCGCCGGCGTCGCTGGTCCCAGCCGACGCGCGAAGATGCGCGAAGGTATTGTGGCGCGTAGGAGCAGAGCAGATCGTGGGCCTCCATTGCCATGGAGGCGAGTCGGCGGACAGAGGCGCGGCAATGCTGTCGGGAGATGTTGTTCGCTGTGGATGATCTCAGACCACAGGGCCTGTTCCTGTGCGGGATTGAGCACAAGACGTCCGTCGAGGCTGCGTTCATCCCATGCGGTGCGGGCGAAGGTCTTCCAATCACGGATGTTCGGCGCGGGCCAGGCAGACAGGCCTTCGGCACGGCGACGGCGATGGAATTCGGCCTGGATGGCGCGGGCGGCACGATCGCTGGAGGCGACCACAAGTCCGCCATCGCGCAACCATGCGTCGAGCCTGGCCCCTGATTGAGTGCCCATATCTGCGTTTATACGCCGTTGCACCGTGGAGCGGAACGTGCGTCCTCTGTGGGAAACAGGGCGGGTTGTAAACTGGGGAGTGATACGGAAACTGTTTGTTTGTTTGGTCATCGGGATGGCGGCGTTGGCGGGGTGTCATCGCCAGCAAGTCGGGACAGAAGATTCCTCGATGACGTCTTCTTACAAGGTCTACAAACTGCGCGGGAAAGTTGTCGCTGACAACTCGGCGACGGGCGAGGTCACGCTGAACCATGAGGCTATTCCGGGTTTTATGGATTCGATGACGATGCCCTATAAGCTGAAGGATCCCAGCATTCTGAGCGAGTTGCATCCGGGGGATGTGATTACCGCGGATCTGCTGGTTTCACAAGGCGCGGATGCCAGCGTTTTGCTGGATCACATTGTGGTGGTGGCGCAGGGCAAGCCGGATTACCGGCCGGCTGTGATCTATCATGTGCCGGCGAAGGGCGACGCGGTTCCGAATTTCAAGCTGCGCAACCAGGATGGGCGGATCATTCAGCTCGATCAATTTCGAGGCAAGAATCTGCTGATTACGTTCATCTATACGCGCTGCCCTCTGCCCAATTTCTGCCCGCTGGTGACGCACAATTTCGCGGTGATTGACCAGCAACTGACGGCCGATCCCGCGCTCAAAGGGAAGGCGCACCTGCTGTGCGTGAGCTTCGATCCGGAACATGACACGCCGGATCGCCTGAAAGCATACGGTGAGCAGTACATCGGCAGCGATGCGAAGACGGCATTTGCCCATTGGGATTTTGCGGTGCCCGAGAAGCCGGTGCTGACGGAGATGGCGAAGTTCTTCAACGTGGGAATGACCGATGCGGCCGATGGAACGATTACGCACACGCTTTCGACGACGCTAATCGGACCGGACGGCAAAGTGCTGAAGTTCTATCCGGGAAATGAGTGGACGCCGGAGCAGGTTGTCAGCCGACGTGAAGCAGTCGCCTGGGAGCAGTAAACGCGTAGATTGTTGTGAAACGTGCGAAGGAGCTGAGAAAGCATGGCTGATGGTTTGAAGATTCGCAAAGATGGCGAGATCGATTTTCTTTCCCTGGGAGCGCTGGTGCATCGGCTCGATCCGGGGATCATTCCATTTCGCAAGGCGACGGAATGCCACATTCACGTGAGCGGCGGCGAATTCAACGTGGCGGCGAACCTGTCAAATTGCTTTGGGCTCAAGACTGCGATTGTTTCGGCGATGTCGGACTACCCGATTGGCGACCTGATTGCCGAGCGCGTGCTGGCCATGGGCGTAAAGCCCATCTACAAGCACTTCAAGCACGACGGTGTTTCCGGGCCGAATATGGCGACGGTGTACAGCGATCGCGGCTTTGGCGTGCGCGGCGCCGGTGGTCTTCTATAACCGGGCCAACGAAGCGGCGGCGCAGTTGAAGCCGGGCGATTTCGACTGGAAGGCGATTTTTGCGGGAGGCGTGCGGTGGGTGCACTGCGGCGGGATTTTTGCCGCGCTGTCGCCGACGACCGCAGAACTGGCTGCAGAGATGATGCGCGAAGCGAAGGCCGCGGGCGCGGTGACTTCGTTCGATTTGAATTTCCGCGAGAAGCTCTGGAAGATTCATGGCGGCGACAAGCGCGCGGTGGAGACGATTGCGAAGATCGTCGAGAACGTCGATGTGCTGGTGGGGAACGAAGAGGATCTGCAGAAGGGATTAGGGATTCCGGGGCCTGAGGTTGCGGCGAAGTCGAAGCTCGATCCCAGCGTGTTCTTCGGCATGATGGACCAGGTGGTGAAGAAGCAGCCGCACGTCAAGATTGTGGCGACGACGCTGCGCGAGGTTCACTCCACCAATCGGCATAGCTGGAGCGCGGTGGCATGGATTGACGGCAAGACTTACACGGCGCCGACGGCGGAACTGGATGTGCTCGATCGCGTGGGCGGTGGCGACGGATTTGCGGCGGGGTTCATCTACGGGCTGCTGTCTGGTGAGGCGCCGGAGACTGCGCTGAAGCTGGGTTGGGCGCATGGAGCGCTGCTGACGACCTTCCCAGGAGACACGACCATGGCAACGCTGGACCAGGTGAGGGCGTTTGCACAGGGCGGGTCGGCTCGGATTCAGCGCTAACCGCAGCGGATTCTTCGCATCGCTCGAGCAGCGCCGGGCATCTACTGGACTGGTATCCTTGAGGTCTGCCTCAAGGGAGGGTCTCGCTTGGCGAAAGTAACACTGGTTTTTGCGGTTTTATTGGTTGCTCTTGGTTTGATTGGCTACGTGGGCACAGGCAGTCAGCATGTGACCGCGCTGATTCCAACCTGGTTTGGGGTGGCATTGGCTCTGTTTGGGCTGCTGGCCATGAGTCCGAGCGAGTCGCGCCGCAAGCTCTTCATGCACATCAATGTAACGATTGGGCTGCTGGGATTCATTGGCGGCGCGGTTGAAGCGGTGCGCGGATATGAGCATGCGACGTCGGCGGGGCTGGCACCGGATCAGATCGCGCTGGCGTCGAAGCTGACAATGACGGGGCTGCTGCTCGTCTACGTGATCATGTGCGTCAGGTCGTTTATTGCAGCACGGCGATCGGGGAAGGTCTAACGCATGAGCACGATGCGCGGCGGCGGAATGGGACTGAGCGCGGGCGCGGAGCGGTCGTCGCGAGGCGGTAGTGCGCGGGCGCGCGCAGCCGAATTGCCGAAGCGCAAGCCAGATCTCAAAAAGCTATGGCCGGAGATCAAGGCGCTGGTGGCGCCGCGCAAGGGCCTGCTGGTCGCAGGAATGGCATTGATGGCTGTCAACCGCGTTGCCGGACTGGTGCTTCCCTATACCTCCAAGACCTTGCTGGACAAGGTGCTTTCGCAGACCAATCCCCACCCTGAGTTGTTGCCCAAGATTATCGCTCTCGTTTTCTCAGCCATGATTGTGCAGGCGATTACGTCGTTCTCGCTGACGCAACTGCTCTCAAAGGCCGGTCAGCGGCTGATTGCCGAAATGCGACGCCAGGTGCAGAAGCATGTGGGACTGTTGTCGGTTGCTTACTACGACGAGAACCGCACCGGCACGCTGGTCGCGCGCATCATGTCTGACGTGGAAGGCGTGCGCAATCTGGTCGGCACCGGGCTAGTGGAATTTGTGGGCGGCATGCTGACTGCAGTCTTGGCCTTTGTCTATCTGCTGCATCGCAGCGCTCTTGTTACGCTCACCGTTTTCACTGTCGTGGGCTTATTTGTCTTCGTCCTCCAATATGCGTTCAAGAAGATCCGGCCCATCTTCCGTGAAAGAGCGAAGATCAATGCGGAAGTCACCGGGCGGCTGACGGAATCGCTTGGCGGAGTTCGCGTGATCAAGGGCTACCACGCCGAAGAGCGCGAGGCCAGTGTCTTTGCGGTTGGTGTCGATCGACTGCTGAACAACGTGATGAAGTCGCTGACCCTGACCAGTGTGCTCGGATCCGCATCCACGACGGTGCTGGGGCTGGTTTCAGCACTGGTGATGTGGCTGGGCGGCCACGCTGTGCTGAGTCACACATGGACGGTCGGCGACTACTTCAGCTACAACATGTTTCTGGCCATCATGGTGATGCCGATCTTTCAGATCGTGAACATTGGCACGCAGCTTACCGAAGCTTTTGCGGGGCTGGATCGAACCCGCGAGATCATGGCGGAGCTTGAAGAGAACCAGGATCCCAACCGCAAACTGAAGATGCCGCCCATCGAAGGCAACGTGCGCTTCGAGGATGTCGAGTTTGCTTACGAGGCGGACAAGCCGGTGCTGCACGGCATCAGCTTTGAAGCGGAGCACGGAACCGTGACGGCCCTGGTGGGTTCATCGGGTTCGGGCAAGTCGACCGTCATCAGTCTGATTTGCGCGTTCCACACGCCAACCAGTGGACGGATACTGGTGGATGGGATCGACTTGGCCGAGGTGGACCTTAACACCTATCGGTCGCAACTGGGCGTGGTGCTGCAGGATTCCTTTCTGTTTGATGGGACAATTCGCGAGAACGTGATGTTTTCGCGCCCCGATGCGACCGAAGAGCAGTTCCTGTTTGCATGCCGCACGGCGCGTGTAGATGAATTCGCCGAGCGCTTTCCAGAGGCGTATGACACGATTGTCGGCGAGCGGGGTGTGAAGCTTTCGGGCGGCCAGCGGCAGCGACTTTCGATTGCGCGCGCATTGCTGGCGCAGCCGCGAATTCTGATTCTGGATGAGGCGACCAGTTCGCTGGACTCGGAGTCGGAAGCGATGATCCAGGCGGGATTGAATCAGCTGATGGTCGGACGGACAACGTTCGTTATCGCGCATCGGCTGTCGACGATTCGACGTGCGGATCAGATTCTTGTGGTGGAGCAGGGAAGAATTGTGGAGCGCGGCAACCACGCAGAACTATTTGCGTTGGGCGGCCGCTACTACGACCTCTACACGCGGCAGCACGGGCTGGAGGAGAATCTTGTTCCTTGCGCCGGGTGAGGGAGATGAGGTTCCGGCGTAGTCTTTTTCTCCGCGAATTCTGACTCGACATTCCTGCCGTCATGAAATTGGGCTCGCATCTCTTTCATCTCTCAGCGGTTCGTCCCATTTTCTTGACGTATAGTCCCATATTCTGAGAAACTGAAGCTGTACTTACTGACGGAATAGAGGACCAAAATGCGAGACTCTGCCCCTCAGGGGACATACAAGGTTCAGGCGCTGGATCGCGCCTTTGCCGTACTTGATTTGCTTGGCGAAAGCGAGGTTCCGTTGGGACTGGCGCAAGTAGCCTCGTCGCTGCAACTGCACAAGAGCACCGCGCACCGCTTTCTAATGGTGCTGGAGCGCCACCGCATGGTGGAGCGGACAACGAACGGGAAGTTCCGACTCGGCCTGCGGCTTTTCGACTTCGGAAATCGCGCAATTGAGCAATACGATCTGCGCGAGCGGGCTCAACCGCATCTGCGACGTCTTGTCGCCGAGACCGAGGAGACGGCGCATCTGTGCATCCTGGAACAGGCACGGGTGATTTACATCGACAAGATTGAGCCGGCGCGCTCGGTGCGCATGATTACGCGTGTGGGGTCGAGCAATCCCGTGCACTGCACTTCGGTGGGCAAGGCCATGCTGGCGTTTCTGCCTGAGGATCGGATCAACGAGATTATCCGGCGGACGCGGTTTGATAAGTTGACGCATCGGACAATCGCTACGGCTGAAGCACTGCGGGTGGAGATCGAGAAGACGCGGCGCCGTGGCTATGCCGTGGATGACGAGGAACTGGAAGAAGGCCTTCGCTGCATTGCGGTTCCTTTGCTGGATGCGCAGCGTCAGCCAGTAGCAGCGGTCAGCGTTTCCGGCCCGTCGTTCCGCGTGACGGCACAGAAGCTGCCCTCGATTGCCAATCACCTGCTGCAATGCGTTCGCGGCATATCGACCGACATGGGCTTCACAGCTGCTGCTCGTGGCAATCGCGCGGCTGCAGCCTGGACAGCCTGAGGAAACCAATCGAGGAAAGGTTCGAAGATTCTCCGGTGTGGTTCATTGGGCCACGCCGGAGAATCGTTTAACCCGCGCGGTCTCTTCGCCGATTTGAACACGATCGGGGGTGAACTCAGCGAAAGGGGGAGCAGCGACCACGAGCGCGTGGCTCGCGCCCGGTTGCAGATGAAGCGCTTCCCAGCAATGTCCCCTGGCTTCGTGCCTGGAATCGTTTCATCGGCGCAGATTAAGATCATCGGAATGGTTGCCGAGCAGGCTTTTTGAATTGAACAGGATCGGGCGTTTAGGGTCGTGGACGAATGCGCCGTCCGGATGACCTGAAAGCCATGCTTTCTGATACACTCAATGATGTTGTAGAGGCTTCTGTGCAGCATGGCTTCCCGCTCGGAACGCGGTTAGCTGTGTGGCGAAGCGAGTGATGAATTCTGAACCATTCGCAGCTTGCAACATGTTTTCCAGATTCACTCTGGGGACGTAGCTCAGTTGGTTAGAGCGCTGCCCTGTCACGGCAGAGGTCGCGGGTTCGAGCCCCGTCGTCCCCGCCATACATTCCAAATGAGTTATGGGATGATTTGGCGAATAGAAATCAGTGAAAGTGGGTGCAATTTGGGTGCAATTTGCACCCAGTTTGCACCCAAAAACGTACGTCGCATAGCGTCCATATATATGGTTTCGACTTCTATATGTTTCAACTTCGCTGAGAAGGGAAGACCAACGACATGACTGCGGCTTGTGCATTCTGTTTGGCAGGTGTGATTGCTTGCGTGTAGACGTCCAGGGTCGATCGTATGGTCGAATGTCGAAGCAGCTCCTGCATCACCTTGAACTCGGTGCCAACGCTTCTCAAGAGTGTCGAGTAGGTGTGTCGGAATGTGTGCCATCCAAATCGTGTTTCAATTCCAAGTTCCCGAGCTGCCGGTCTCAGATACTTGTGCAGAATCGCTTGTCCCCAATACGGTTGCTCTCCGTGGCTATGCCGACTTGCGAAAACCCAGTCTTCTGGCTGTTGATACGAGGACTGTTCTTTCCACTTGACGAGTGCTTCGCAGACGCGCGGATGGATCGGAACCGGCTTCTGCGAGGTGTGCTTTCCGCGCAGTCTCCAGGTCTGGGATCTGGTCGACCGTTCCGATTTGTCTCCGTCGATAGATTCTCTTTCCGTCGGATGTCTTCTCCCACCAGCGAAATTGCCAAATATCTGAATGCTTCTTGCGATTTCTTCGTATAACGCTTCCATCTTGCATGAAGACCTCCAGCTGCGGTTGCAGGCAGAAATATCTTCTCCCAAATAGGACAAGGGAAGGGAAGCTGCAGTTTAGGACGATCAAGGTGGCATCTTCGAGAAGGTTGCTGCTTTGCGGCGGCAGTGTCGTTGTTTAGTCCATTCGATGGACCCCAACCGACTCGATACAAATCTTGCGACTTGGAGAGATAGTACTTGCATGTATCGTATGCGGTTCGAGCACCGAACGTTTCGGACCCCTTAGCGGCATTTCCAACGGTGAAGCCTCTGCGGCCAAGTCCATTCCTTACGCTTGATAACAAGCGATCTTCCGGCACTTGTCCTCCAGAGCCAGATGCGGTAGCGGCATTTGTGGTTCCTTTCAATCCGGCAACCAGCCTGCCGTCGGTCAGGTCCTCCATCAGGATTCGACAGGCCTGTTCCTCTCCAGTGCCAGCGACCAGCAATTCATCGTAACGATCGTTGAGGTGCTGGCTCAGTTCCTCTACGATCTCTGCTTCGCGCGCTGCCGAAAGATTCAACGGTGCGATTGCTTCCTCTATCTCCTTCGACCAGTCATGCATTCTCGGCCTCCGTGATCAGACGGATCGCGTTCACCAGGTTGGCCCACGTAGAACGCTGTGTCGCGAGCATCTTCTTGCCCTTCGTTGTCAGTTTGTAATAGCGGCGGCGGCGCTGGCCGGCCTTTTCGACCCATCGCCCCTCGATCAGGCCGCGCGCCTCTAGCCGGTACAACAGCGGATAGAACGAGGCAACGTTGTACTTCAGCACTCCCTCGGACCGCTCCTCGATCAGCTTGCCGATCTCGTAGCCGTGGCGAGCGCGGTGCTCAATCAGGGAGAGGATCAGCAACTCAGCACTGCCCTTCTTCAATTCCCGATCGATAGCTTGCATCGCTATATGTTTCATAGCGATATGTTGCAATGAGATATTAAGAAATGTCAACGCGTTCATTAGGCTGGGGCGCCTATAGTGTTGCCCGCTCTCGAACAGTTGTGAGCGGAAATGAACAGTGCGGCCTAGACTCCAGCGCCCTCGCCATCTTGTTATCTGCTGACTACAAAGGGGTAGCACTCAGCGCGCCAACTGGACCCTCGCGTGCATGCGTTGCCACGCTGGAGGACGTCGAATGCAAAACTTCCCGAAAAATCACTCCTGCGCGATTCATGAGTCAACCGAGATGCTTACCAGACTGAATACTTCTCAGTCTCGAACAGTTGGGACGTGGCGCTCTGTTGTTGCGATGATGTTCCGATCCATTGCTCGCGTCGCGATTCCTATTGGCATCCTGTCTGTTTCTGTTCTTGCGCCCGTGGCCAACGCCCAGATCTCGCCCAACCTACCCAATCCGATCGCGTCGCCGAATCCGCTGACGATGACGCTATCGATTTTCCGCAGCAATATGCAGGACAAGATCATGAAGTCGGCGGAAGCGATGCCGGAGTCGAAGTACAGCTACCGGCCGACGAAGGATGTTCGCTCGTTTGCCGAGATCCTGAACCACGTGGGGGACATATCCTACATTTTGTGTTCGAACGTGAAGGGTGAAGCGCCCCCCGCCATGGCTGCTGCGAAGAGTTCAAAGGCCGAGATTACGGCCTATGTCAAAGGCGCATTCGACTACTGCGATGACGTGTATTCCGGGTTCACCGATGCGCACCTCAATGCCCCGGCGGATTTCTTTGGAGTCAAGACGAACAAGATGTTCATTTTGACGCAAGTCGGGAATCATGACGCCTTGCATTACGGCAATCTCGTCACGTATCTGCGGCTCAATGGCGTCGTGCCGTCCGGGGGCTGGTTTTGATGGCACAATGGCGGGTCCTCTTTCGAGATCGGGGACGTGCTCGGCGTGTCGACGGGGCGCGTCTTGTCACTGATTTCCAGAATCTCGAATAGTGGAATATCGTTGGCGACATTCCAAGCGGCAACGCAGCCCTCGCTTCTGGACACCTGCGATCGCTTCATCTATCGACCCAGGGGTCCAAAGCTGCGTAGTTTTTTGAGTAGCTAATGAAAACACGTTCAAAAGCGCTCGTTGGAAGCAGCCCATCCTCGCGGGGACTGGGACCGCCGCCAACTTCATTCATGGGTATTACGAATGACACCTGTCTCACCAGACATGCCCCCACGAGGATGTCCTGGGCGGGTAGAACGGCAAATGCCTGCTCCACTCCGTTGACTACGCGCTTGAGCATTGGAGCCCGACTTACGGAAGCTCTCAGAAGGCCCGGCTGGGCCGCATACAGTAGCGCCACGTTGCTCCCCGAATCCAGTCGAATCAGCATGGGGGCCACATCGTGCGGCGGGCAGTCGCACAGAGACAATCATGGGCCGCGTGAAGGACAAATCGTCTCGCGAGAACCGTGAGGCTGCTCGAGCGGGATATGTTCGCCCTTGACCGCCTGCGCAAGGGTACTGGACTCATCAAGGCACAGGATTTGCTGGCGGTTATCGATGAGCAGATCAAAGCGCGAAAGAAAGTTCTCACCCAGTATCCCGCGTATGCGAGGATCTGCTGCCTTTAACTCCGCGATGTCCTGAATGACTGCGAGAGACTGTGGGACCGAATGACTTCCAACCTCAATCAAGTCGAGAAAGGCAAACGCGCTCCGAGATTGGGTTCGCAACGCCGCTCACTCCCGTTGTGCCTTCGATTCTCAAATGAAGGTCTGAGGCAAGGACAGGGTCAATCGTCGTGATCTGGGAGCCTGTGTCAACCAGGAAGTCGTAGGGCCCGGTGCGGTTTATCAGGACTCGGACAACGATGAGATCGTCTTGAATACGACGCAAGGTTGAACTCGCGACATTCCCCGGGCAGCGTGGTTCAGCATGAAGCGCGGAAAGGGCAAGGGTGGCAAGACTCGCGGCGACAAAGCGTTTGACGAGCGACATTGAAAATCACCTCAGCCGCGTTGGCTGAATGCAATGTCGCCCTGTGCCATCGCGGGGTAATGACGCAAGTCTGACGATTCTCTGAAAGGCGAGTGACGGATTCGTGACGGATCATAAGTTCTCTGTTTTCAAGTTTGAAGATATCGAGGTCAGGGAGCGTGAGTTCCTGCTGGTCAAGGGTGAAAAGGCCCTGCCGGTGGAACCGAAGGCGTTCCGTGTGCTTCTATTTCTGTTGCGAAATCCCAGGAGACTGGTCACAAAAGACGAGATCCTGAACGCGGTCTGGGATGACTGTGCAGTTTCTGACAACTCGCTCACTCGCAGCATCGCCACATTGCGCAGGCTGCTTGGAGATGACAGCCGTGAGCCACGATTCATCGCAACTGTGCCAACGGTAGGCTACCGATTTCTGTGCGATGTGGTGGCTGCGGAGGAAGACGTCAACGGGTTCGCTACGGAAGAAACTCATCTTCCGCCGGAGATCGATACCAATCATCACCCCACCGAAAAGGAGCAGCTCAAGCCACAGTTTGACCCCGGCCGTAAGAGACTATCTGGTTTGTCCCTCGCTGGACTCTGCATTTTGGCGGTCGGAATCGTCGCAGCGGGGTTCTTGATACGCCAGGCCGCCAGCACACGCGACGTGCACGGACCCTTCGTTCCACATCTGGCTACCGAAGAGCGAATCACCTCAAATCCGCCAGAAGCGCCCGTTGAAAATGCCGTTCTATCGCGCGATGGCAAGTATCTCGCTTTTCATGACAATTCGGGGCTTTATCTGCGGCAAATCGCGAACGGCGAAACCCGCGCTTGGGGCCTGCCGAAGGACTTCGTTGCTTGGCCCGATGACTGGTTCCCCGACGGTACCCATCTGCTGGTGACACGGAGAGAAGGCCCGTCCAGAACACTCAGTCTTTGGAAGCTTTCCCTCTTGGGCGGCAATCCGGAAAAGCTCATGGACGATGCGGCAGGGGGATCTGTGTCCCCGGATGGATCCCGGATCGCCTATGTGCCCGGGCCTAAATTCGGAAGCGAACTCTGGGTCATGGACTCCGATGGTGCAAACGCCCGAAGAGTAGCCTTGGCCAGAAAGCCGGACCAGCCAAACCTGGGGGATGGCTGGATCCAACACGCCGCTTGGTCACCAAATGGCACGCGTCTTGCGTATGTCGAAGCCCACCTGGCAACTAACCACTGATCCCCCGCTGTTTGCTAACTCGCTCCTCACTCGCGATGCGAATGGTGGCGATTTACAGGTTGTGTTGAAGGATGATTCTCGGTTGCGGCCGGCCCTGTGGTGGACTGCGGATGGACGTATTCTCTTCGCCTACCTTAACGATCCGACGAGCGAACGTGAAGATACGGGCGATTGACTCGATTTCGATTGACGAGCGCACAGGGAAGGCCGCCGCCCCACCGCAACGGGTGACCGAGGGTCAAGGGTGGATTGGCGGTTTGAGTGCCACGGCGGATGGGAAGCGGCTTGTTGTATCGAGGGGGAACACAACGCGTCAGGTGTTTATCACCGAACCCGATCCGGGCAACCACCGGTGGAAGGCGCCTCGCCGCCTGACCCTGGACACAAACGAGAGTCTGGCCACGGCGTGGACCGCTGACAGCAAAGCAGTCCTTTTCGTTTCCGATCGGAATGGCACCTGGAAACTTTTCAAACAGAATATCGACGAGACCACAGCCGAGGTCCTCGTTGAAGGGCGCAGCATGCGTTTCCCGCGTTTGAGCGCGGATGGTTCGCAGGTACTTTATCTTGTTGAATCGCAGCCAGGCGATCATTTGTTACCTGCATCTTTGATGTCCAAGCCTTTGGCCGGAGGGCCTCCCCGGTTGGTTCTGCGGGAAAACGGAATCAGCAATTACCAGTGTGCGCGGGCTCCATCGCAATTGTGCATTTTCAGCAAGCTCGTCGGGGACGACCACATTCTTGTCTCGTTCGATCTGGAGCACGGTGCAGGTCGCGAGATTACGAGAATTCCGAGTGGCTTATCTCACTGGAGTCTTTCCCCGGATGGATCGCGGCTTGCACTCGTCCTCGACCCGCATCGAATTCGATTTCTCTCACCGGACACCGGTGCCGCTCACGATGTTAGCCTGAACGACTGGCCGGTGTTTAACGTCGACTGGTCAGCCGATGGCGCGAGGGTCTTCATACGGAGCATCACGCCGGCAGGCGTCCCCGTGATTCTTGCCCTCAATGGGTCAGGGAAGGCGGAGGTTGTTATTGAAGGGCAAGTGCATTCGAATTTCACCTTCTTCATTCAATCTCCTGACGGCCGGCATGGGATTCTAGAAATGCCAACCCCGGGCGACAATAATGCCTGGATGGTCGAGAACTTTTGAGTCGCCCGCAAACGACGGGCCTCTTTCAATGTTCAATGGCACGCAACTGGTGACAAAGTGGATATCTACCTGGCTCTGCTTGCCTCATGGTCCGCAATCCGGGCGGCTCTCGTTTGGCGACACTCTTGCAACCAATTTCGTATTCCAAATGGACGTGTAGTCGCCAACATGGACACTCGGCGGTATTGCGTCCAGATGGACTGGATTTGTAAACAGTTTGCCCGCATCGAGCGAGAAGAGATATTCGCGCACTACGGCGATGCAGACTTAGACAATATTGATCGCGGTTTCAACGAGTGCATTGGAGGAAGACTAACTCTCGTGAAGGTTGAATTGCCCAAGATGTAGAATCGGGCCACTAGCGGAGACTCTTCCGTCCTCAGTGGCTTTGATCGGTCAAGAGCGGCGCCCACATCAAAAAAGGTTCTACCGCCATCCTTCAGTCGGAGGAAGAAATGAACGCCTTACATAGAGTGAAAACCGGCCTGAAAGATTGTGAACGTGTTAGCGGCCTCCAATTTCCCCAGCGGGTTGGCCGTCGCTTTTCCCCTCGTTGGCCTCAGAGCGCTTGGGTCTTCCCAACCGCTGATATCCGGGGTGGACCCCTCGGACGAGTCCCTGCTGATCTGCAATTTTCAATAAAAGAGTGGCGAGCGTATTGCGCTCCTCCCAACTGATACTAGAGAGCAAAGCGTCCTGGTGCTTCCGCGCCACGCTGCCGATCTTTTCCAAGGCTTCCCCACCGGCTTGCGTCAGATGAAGGGAATACAAACGCCGGTCGTCCGGGTTGGCTCTGCGCTCAACGAATCCCCGTTTCTCGAGATTGTCCAGTATCGCCACGAGCCGGCTTGGATGAATCTGCAGCCTCGCCGCCAACTCCTGCTGGCTCAGTCCCGCCTCAGCACGTAGCAGTCGCAGGATTCCCGCATCTGCCGGTGTGAGTTCGAGAACTCCTAATCTTTCAGCAAATTGCGAGGCGGCATGCGCTCCAAGCTGGGAAAGCAGGAACGCCGGTTGGTTTTGTCCCATCTCACCGTGATTCATCTTCGATGAAAAAATTATTGCATATTTTATTCGTTTATGTAATAAATGATTACATTATGAAATCGACTCCTCGCTTCCGCGGTCCCTCCCTCCTTCTGCTCGCCACCGTCCACCTCCTGATCTTCGCGAGCGGTCTCGTGGCAGCATCGGTGCTCCGGCATGGAGCGCATTTTGTAACCCCATTCGCGCCAGCCGAGGAATTGCGCGCATTCCTTGCGCTAAGCCCAACGGCTGTGCGGATCAGCAATTTCTTCCTGTTTGGCTCTGCGATCCCCTTCGGGATCTTTGCAGTGACAACCGTCAGCCGCCTGCGCTTCATGGGCGTCCGGGCCGCCGGCACAAACATCGCGCTGCTGGGCGGTTTGATCGCCACCATCGCGTTGATTCTCTCCGGCAGTGTGGGCTGGATCTTGTCCGTGCCTGAAGTGTTGGCCTCCGCGCCGATCGTAAAGGCGGTCAATTTCCTCAACTTCCTGCTTGGCGGGGTCGTCTTCGCGGTTGGATTCGGCCTGCTGGCCGCGGGAGTGTCGGTCACCTGCTACTTCATGCGGCTTCTCCCGCGATGGCTGGTCGCCTTCGGAATGCTCATGGCACTCACGGGAGAACTCTCCTCCCTCAGCCTCGTTGCATATCCGGCAAACTTCTTTATCCCCATCACCAGGTACCTGGGCTTCATCTGGATGTTTTCAGTCGCCGTGGCACTGACCAGAGATCGCAAAGGAGCGCAGCCCGCCCCTATCAGCGACGCTGCATGAGGCGTGCTTCCCTCTCTCTGGGCCTCTAACATGTCGCGGGTCCGTGACCCGCAGAGGGACAGCTCAGGAGAAGACAACGAGATGAGATCGCCTATCTCGTCGCAGACGTTCGCGCCGGCGATGATCTGATCGGTTCCTACGCCCAAGCCAAAGCCACCTCTCTCCCGCGGCAGACTCATATAATCCGCGATGCAGAACACGGCGGTATCACTAAAGCCGCGCGTATTCGTGCGAGGATCGAGGACGTCGTCTTTGCCATCGATCACAAAATATCGAGCTCGGGAATATGCCGTCGTCGTAACCCGCCCGGCGGATCCGCGTAGTCTTGTGACGACAGAGCGTTGGGATCGTTATGTCCGATATCACACTTAGGAACCCTTGACCCCTGAAATTACATTCATGTAATTTTGCTGCTAACGGAGCCCGTGTGATGGGAGCCGGCGAAACAGGCAAGGACTACATGATGAACAAAGTGATCAGCGGTTCGCCCGAACAGGCCAAACATCGATCCTTTTTTAAGCCGATTTTTGACAACCTCGAAAATCTGGAAGTAGATCGGGCCTTAAAGATTTCCCTTTCCGATTTGCCAAATTTTGGAGCCTATACCCTCACTCTTCTGCACTCTGCGGCTCGCAAGAAAGGAATGCGGATAGAGGCGCGGGCAGATCACGATTTCCTCTACATTTGGAACGCGCTCCCGAATTCAGCTCCGAGCTAAGACCCACAAAATCTCGAATCAGGGCTAAAAGTGGGAAAAGGGTTACGTCAAAACAAAGCAAAATGAGAACCGAACTGGAGTCCAGAGTTGCCGCACGATTTGGGGTTCTCCCGAACTTCTTTCGACTCACCGTTGACGATCCAGAGATCACAGAAAACCTGTGGGGATTTGCTCAGTTCGCATACCTGGACAACCCGTTGCCTTCTCTCCTGAAGGAGAGATTATTTGTTTACTTATCCCTTTTCTGCGGTGTCCGGTACTGTATCGCCAGGCATCTTGGGTTCTTGGTAGGTCTGGGTCGGCCCGCGGGTGACCCACAGTGCCTGCCGCAATCGATCGTCGAAGTATTGCCGCTCCTCCGGGAGATCTTCCTCACAAGACCGACCTGGATCAGCACCTCGCTTTATGTGAGGGGCTGGACATGGGATCTTTCCCCCCGGAGCCGAACAGCGCGCAGGAAAGGGCAATCTTTGCTGCGCAGCCCATGTCTTCTTGAGAACTCCCGATGCCTCGAGGGCGCTACGCGCGCTCACATGTGGATTTGATGGGAAGACGCTGGAGTACACGAAGCTCCTTCTTGCCTTTATCCGCACAGCCCACTACTGGACCGAGATACATCCTGAACTCGTTCTGGAAGACGACATCAATCAGCTCCTGGCAACCCATGAAGTTATCGCTAAGTATGTCCTTGGAGACCCGGCCGAATTGCCGGAAAACAAGCTCGCTCGTCGCATCTCAGAAGATTTGATCTCCTTGCGCGATTTGAAAGAGCGACATCTAAGGCTCGAACAGGACTATGAGTCGCTTGGCACGGAACATCAGAGGACAGAGGATCGCCTGTCTGAAAAGGAAGAGATGCTGCAAGAGAATTCCAAGCGCCTTGGCCAACTTGCAGCCATTGTGGCATCCTCCGACGATGTGATTGTGAGTAAAGATCTGAACGGCATCATTACAAGCTGGAATGCCGCTGCCACACGCGTTTTCGGCTATTCGGCGGAAGAGATGATCGGTTCGTCGATTCTCAAGCTCATTCCGGAGAATCTTCACTCCGATGAAAAGATCATCATGGAAAATATCCGTGCCGGACGCCGAGTCGAGCATTTTGAGACCGTGCGTCGCACCAAGAGTGGTCAATTGATCGATGTTTCCCTCACCGTTTCTCCGATAAGAGACTGGCACGGTCGGATTATCGGCGCGTCCAAGATTTTGCGCGATGTCTCCACCCGCAAACGGCTTGAACAAGCCCTGTTGCAGGCAGAAAAGATTGCGGCAACCGGCCGCATGGCGGCGACGATCGCCCATGAAATCAACAACCCTCTCGAAGCCGTGATGAACTTGATGTACCTTCTTCGTCCGATGATTGCTGACCCGGCAGGTATCAGTTACTTTCAGTCAGTCGAGACGGAACTCGGGCGTGTCTCGCATATCGCCAGGCAGACGCTTGGTTATTATCGCGAAAATGCAGCGGCAAGCAGTGCCTCAATCGGGGAAATCGTTCTCGATGCAATCACGATCTATGAGCCACGGTGTACGGCTAATGGCATTGAGATTAAGAAAGCGATTAATTCATCAAGGAAAATCGTGCTGCGTCACGGGGAGATGATGCAGGTGGTCTCAAACCTGATCATGAACTCGATTTACGCGATGCAAGCGGGCGGCGTTTTGTCCATCTCGGTGGAAGATGCGGCCGAGCCCCCGGATGGCATCGTCTTGACCGTTCAGGATAACGGCGTAGGGATCGCAGAAGCTGATCTTCCAAGAGTGTTTGAAGCCTTCTTCACCACTCGCAGCACCGTGGGTACCGGCATCGGCTTGTTTGTCGCAAAACAGTTTGTTGAAGGCCATGGGGGCCAGATCGAGATTGAGAGCAGGCAGAATGGCGAAGACCACGGTACGACCGTTCACGTCTATTTGCCGATATCCACGACCTATGACCCGTCCGGCGATGGCGAGGCCCCGAAGGGTTGAATGGGCAACGATAATTGCCCTGAATGGTAATTTCCGTAAGGCGCTCACTCGCTCATAACTTAGGTCGAAATCTTCAGCGTTCTCTATTATTATGGTTAGGTGCCTATAGACATTTTTGGGCGTAAAAGCCTATGATGTTGCGCTACGCAGCGAGATTCACTGCACGACTGCGACTCCCCTTGTGACCTTATGAATATTCTGGGTGTAAAGGAGGGTTTGTGCAGAACTTTTCTGACCGAAATGTTCTTTGTGTAGATTGCGGTTCGCAATTCGTGTTTTCGGCTGGAGAACAAGAGTTCTATCGGGTGAAGGGATTCACCCACGAACCGAAACACTGCGAACAATGCAAGGCTGAGAGGGAACTAACAAAAACCGGCGTAAGGCTACGTCGAAGCAAAACGGCTGTGACGTGCGCCGAGTGCGGGAGCCATACAACCGTACCATTCAAGCCGAGGCTGAAGAGGCGAGTACTTTGTGCGACGTGCTTCTATAGAGCAAAAGCTAACGACATTGGAGGGGCAACCTCGAATGGCAAAATCTCTGAAATTCACTCATCGATCTAATCTGGACGGAACTATGGAGACCGTATGTCGGCGATGCATCGCAACCGTCGCAACGGCCTATGACGAAGGCGAACTCCACATTTACGAGGAGCAGCATATTTGCGATCCGGTTTTGGTCGAGCGAATCTACTGCATGAAGCCGCCGTCCTCTGAGACCGTTGAGGACTCCCAAAATAGGCAATTCACAAAGGGCAAGCCGTGAGCCCACTCGCGAAGCAGTACGTTCCAAATTCCGATCGTGTGGGTGGGCAATTCTCAAGTTTCCGGTTGAGTAACCCACAACGACATTATTTACTCACTGGTAATTGCCGAAGTCGTTCTGCGGAGACCTTAGTCAAGTAGCTTCGGTTGGTTTTATGCGGCAAGTGATCTCATGGGGCACGAGTACTGACAACTTCTACCAGTTCCCCGGCATCGAACATAACGGTCTCGACTCGAAGATTACTTAGGAGTGTGTTATGAGTCCGTCCACCTCGAAACTTCTCACTTCTGTCTATGAAGCCGTTAAGGATTTAGAAGATGTGTATGGTCCGAGCGATCAAGGCGTCGTTCACGCCAAACATGTCCTTGTCGAATGTCTTGCAGCGGTCCGCCTGATCGAGACACCGCAGGAGGCGCTGCTCTTCACATCCGCGTGTCAATTGGTTGACCAATAGTGTAGATGCCATCAGTCGTAATCAGAGTCGGTCAAGCACTCGGTCATTTCCGGTTTGGCGGTGATCAGGAGCAACTGTGGTTAGTCAAGTAACGCGAGGTGCAGCGCCCTAAAAACTGTTTGACCATAGTGTCTTCAGGATTCTGGACGTATGGTGGCTAACCGGGAAATTCCCACTCGGTTTACCGGCTTCCCTTGTGTGTCGTAAAATACGCATCGGCCTCGTCGAGGATTTCTTGCGCTTTCTTGGCAGCCGATAGCATGCTGAATAAGATCACAACTCCTAGCGAGATAAACAAGAGAACATTCAATCCGAGCCACGTCAAGACCAGCACACATGCAATTCGGAGTGCAATGTGAATCATGGCGCTATATTATCCGTTAGATTTGCCTTGACTCATCCGATTTTAATATTGGGTGGACCAAAGGCCCGTGCAGAAACCGGCGTTATCAACGAGGTCCGTCTGGAAGTCGACCTTTCGACCGTCCATGTGTTCTTGATGCCATCGCGGAACATATCGTAAAGCGTAAGGCAGAGGCCGGGATCGAGGAGGTTTTCAGGGGCTCGGACAGAAGACATGGGATCTCCTTTTTACTGGCACGCTTCACAGGAGCCAGATTCTCAAGAGAACAGGACACTTCGCAGGCGGGAGTGGTTGCAGCGGCCGATGGAAGCTACTGAAAATGCATGCCGCAACGCTTGGGTCATGGGATAGGGATAATCCTGTTGGATATATCCACCGCAGCCAGCTTGTTTCGATATGTTCGCAGGACTTTGTTTGATCGTGACCGGCGGGGCGCATTAGAGGGTGGTCAGGACAGCATCAAGTGGAACATGGTCCACCACATTATCGTGGTCACGCCAGAGAGTCGGAAACGGTATGCGAAGATCTATCGGAAAATCCACCTACCAAAGGTGTACCAGCCTTCGACGCGCGCGATCAATCGCTGCTATCAGCAGTGGGATCTGGAACGATAAGGAAGTATGAGTGCCTTGGGTTGTTTTCATGGCCCGAGCAGAGAGAATCTTCTAGAAGACGAGGGGAGGGAGGGCCCGGTCCAGTTAGATTTATTCTGGCATCTCTACTCCCAGAAGGTTGCTGCTCTGCGGCGGCGGCGTTTGGACAGCCGGAATTCTAGGCCATTCGCTCATGCTTATCGATGAGTGCTTCGGCGATGATGCGCTTATCGAGATTTCGAGCGTGCCCTGCCTGTGAGGGTTTTTCGTTGGAGGAAGTGACGCTTTGGCGTTTTCGACGCAATGTCACGTCGTTTAAGGTAAAAGTATGGATGCACTTCAAACCTCGAATCAAGCAGTCTCGAGCATTGCAATTGCCATTGGCGAACCGGCGCGGACCCGCATGCTGCTCTGCCTGGTGGACGGCCTGGCGCCAACCAGCACCGAGCTGGCGGTGATTGGTGAGGTAAGCCCGCCAACGGCAAGCGTGCATCTGAGTCGGCTGAAGGCGGAAAATCTGGTCAGGGTTCAGGTGCAGGGACGGCATCGCTACTATCGCCTGGCAGGACCGCGCGTAGCACGCACTTGAACAATTGAGCGTTCTTGCAGGAGCCGGCCGCTCCAATTTCGAACCGATGACCCCGGTCCGGCTGCGCGCTGCGCGAACCTGCTATGACCATATGGCGGGCGCTGTCGCAGTACTTCTTCACGATCGATTCGTGGCGTCACGCTGGATCCAACGAGTTGCGCGCGAGAGTCGTGTGAGTATGAGCTCACGGCACCCGGAGCAAATGCTCCAGGCGCTCGGCATTGACATTCACGCTACCCGGGCATTGCGCCGCCGCTTCGCCTATGGCTGCCTGGACTGGAGTGAACGACGACCGCATATTGGCGGAGCGCTTGGCGCCGCCTTGCTCAGCCTGATGCTAAAGAAAAGGTATGTGTCACGCGACCTCGACAGCAGAGCGCTGTCTCTTACGGCGTTAGGTCGACGTGAAATGCAAGATCGGTTTGGTATGGAATTGTGAAGTCTCCAAACAAACGGCCCGCGACGACGGAATCGACCCAGTAGCCCCGAAACGATCGTTCCCTGGCATGTCAGCGCCTACGGCAGCATAACATCCATACTTTCATCATGGACGAAGTGTTCACGGGAATGAGGCAGGATACTATTGCTCGATGGGCCTGAGCCAAGGTTGGCTTTCTCTGAGCATTTGAACTCGGGTGTGCGGTGCCACTTTGAGAAAGTCGGAGGTGCAAATAGATGAGAGACCGCAGAAAGTTTGTGTTTCTTGTTGGCGTGGCGCTTCGACGTCTCTGAGTTTACAGGCGCAGTGGAAGACACGATGGGAGTATGAAGGGGCGAAAGGGGCCGATCACTGGAGTGAACTGGATCCAGCATACGCATCATGTAACACCGGCAAGGAACAGTCTCCAATTGACATTGAGGCTTCGGAAAAAGCGGCACTTCCTGCGCTACGCTTTGAATCGAGGAGTGGACCGCTCAAATATCTCGTCAACAACGGTTACACGATCCGCGTGAACTACCATGACGTGGTGGGAACCGGGAATCTTCTGATCGTCGGGGACCAGACGT
>CAVTCT010000004.1:0-822195 GCA_963733325.1 uncultured Acidobacteriaceae bacterium | reverse complement strand
GGAATACTTTGCAGCGTTGTCAAGGAACTGAACGAGCGCCGTCGAAAGCAGGTCGGAGTCGCCACGAATGGTGAGTGCTGGATCGGGCACGGCGATCTCTACCGGATGTCCAGCCATGCGCCCGGCCTCTTCCTGCAAGACCTTTGAGACGAGGTCCGCTACATGGATCTCGTCCCTCTTCAGGCTGAATTCGTCGGCCTCCAGTTTGGCGGTCTGCAGCAGACGCGTACAGAGCTCATTGAGTTGTGTCGACTCTTCTTCTACGAGAGCTACCAGGCGCGTTTGCGAATTGTTGAGGATGCCCACCTCGCGCAGGCCGGAGCTCGCGGTCTGGATTGCAGTCAACGGCGTTTTGAATGCGTGAGCGAGGGAATCGAGGACTGCAGCTCGCAGCCGCTCACTCTGATGGGCAGCTTCGATTCTGCTTTCCTTCTCAAACGACACGCAGCGATCGAGTGCGATGGCAGTCAGCGAAGCGAGCGCGTTCATGACCAAAGGGCTCACCTCGCCTCGAATCGCGATGGCTCCCACGGAATTCGCGCCTACACGAAGAACGCGTGTTGATGTGCGGTTGTCTGGATCTTGCTGGTCCGCATGGACGAAGAAGCAATCCCTAGCGATGAACTGCTCGTCGTCCGTCCAGCTTCCGGATGAATGGGTTCTGCCCGAGTTCGTATCGAAGATGGACACAGCTTCCAGCGCGAATATCCGCTGGATCAATTCGGTAAGTTGCGGGCCTGGCGCCTGGTGCAGATTAATGAGTAGTGTGCTTCGGCTGAGTTCGTAGAGATGCTCCATGGCCGCGCGCTGCAGAGCGGCGTCGCGAGAACTGCGTTGCTCCCGCGAGGAAACGCGGCTTACCACAAGAGCGCTGATCTCAAAAGCGGCCAAAGAACCCAGTCCTGAGGATCGTTAACGTTCAACGAGAGACTCGGGGGATAGAACAAGAAGTCCAGACAGAGGCTCGCCATAACCGATACCACCGAGGCTTGCCAGAAACCGCAGAGGATTGCCTCGGATACAACGACAATTAGAAACAGGAAGCCAACGGGGGCCGAGCTGAAGTGCAACACGTAGCCTGAGAAGCCAAGGAGCGCTACGACCCAACATCCAGCAAGGCTTTCGCCAAGGAAGTGCCAACGGCTCTTTCGGCTCTCTGCTCCAAGAATGTTAGGAATCTTCATGAAGTCCCTAGAATTCCTGGCAATGCATTTGCCTAAGGTGAAGACTATCGGCCGGGACATGAATGAGACATAAACAAGTCACAAAGAATTAGTAGGGGTGGAGGGGCCCCGTTATGCAGCCAGATCCACCCCGCCAATGCCATAAAAGCCTCATTCTGCGATAGGCGCTAGTTTAAGCCCGCAGAAAGGCTTTCGAAGTGAGCGGCGTGTCGATCCATTTCCTGGGCCTCCGCCGTAAAGTACTCATATCTGTTCTTCGAAGAGTCGACCGGCCTCGGATACTTAGCCGCTGGGCCGGAGACGTTGGCGGAACGCCGGATCCACTCCTCCCGTTCGACTTCAGCCTGCTGCTCGAAATGCTTCTGTTGCGCCCTAAAATAATCGGCCAACACATGATACTGGGCTGACGTATGTGCATCGCGCATCATTCGCCGCAACTCGGACTTTCCAACCTGAGGCGGATTGATTGAGTCCGCCGCAGCGGTGATGGTTACGAGAGCGGCTGCAAGCGCAATTGCGATTTGTTGACTCCGCTTCATCGATTCTTTCCTCCATATTCAGTATGGAAAGAAAGGAGTGAATGAAGCATGAAGTGTAAGTGGGGAAGTTATAAGGATAAGTCATAGCCGTTTTGGGTTCTCTCCACGATGAACGGTATAACGTTCGCGTGAGCAAATTGGCCCACCCACCTATTCCTACGATACTTTTCGAGCTTCTTTTACATAACCCAGGAAGCGTCGCGCGAGCTCATGGATGCGATGGCTCTGACGCTTCGCAACTGCCTCCCGAGGAAGCAGTTCCATACCGACTCCAATCGCGGTCGAGCCTGCGCGCAGGAAGCCGACCGCCGTCTGCTGGTTTACTCCGCCCGCGGCAATGATCTTGACGTACGGGAGCGGCAGTTTGAGCGAGCGAATATAAAGGTCGCCCCCCAGCGATGCCGCCGGGAAGATCTTTACGTAGTCTGCCCCCATCTTCCAACCAGCAATTACCTCAGAGGGAGTAAGTGCACCTGGAATGGCTACGATCTTCGCTTTACGCGCAGCATCGACGACCTCACTTACAAGACCAGTACTGGTAACAAATTGCGCTCCGGCGTCGATACAGCGCAGCGCAGTCTCGGTATCGAGCACGGTTCCGGCTCCAACTGCCATGGTTGGGAACTGTTGAACCAGCGCACGGATCACCTCCACGGCGCCGGGCACGGTCATCGTAATCTCCGCGACGGGAATCCCCGCATCGAAGAGAGTTTCTGCGGCGTACAAGGCCTGATCCGCGGAATCTACGCGGATCCCGGGGAAGATGCCCGTAATTTCGATGATGCGCTTGACTTCATCGAGTTCCATAGATGAACCATCCTTCACCGCTTAAGTCAGGACGAATCGTTAGAGTGCTTTGTCGCGATGGTCGAGTGAGCGCCGAGTGATACAGAATGCGTGAACCGCTCGATTCAGCCAGCTAGTCCTTAGGTTACTGAATGACCTCGTGTCCGACCGCAAGATTGAGTTGCCCGGCAGCCGTCAAATAGGCTCCCAGCAGTTGCGCGTAGGAGAGTTGCACCTGGCGATAGTCGCTTTGCGCGTTAAGGAAGTCCATGAGGGATGCGCCACCGTGTTCGTAGGCGAAGGTGACCGTATCGCGCACGCGGAGAGCCTGGTCGTTGTACCTCGCCTTATATGGCTTGAGCAACTCGATGTTGCTGCGCACAAGTTCATATGCCGAATCCACATCGCTGAAAACCTGTGCCCGCGCAGCTTCTTCAGCTTGCTGGCTGCGGTCGATATCGATCAGGGTGCGTTTCTTCTCGCCCTGATTGCGATCGAAGATGCGCAGCGGAATGCTCAGGCTAGCGCCGATCGTCTCAGGGCCATTGGGGTTATTGGTCGAGGAGTTATTCGTGAACCAACCTGCAAAGGTTGGGTCGGTAGAGCCGTTCGCTTTGGCCAGCTTGTAGTTGGTTTGCGACTGCTGAATCGTCTGCAGCGCGGCTTGAAGATCCGGTCGCGCCGCCAGCGCGCTGTCGCGGTAGGTTTCCAAAGGCTGCAGCGAATCGCTGAAATCGAAGGGACCGGTCACATCGAATTGATCCACAGGCGTGCGGTCGTTGAGCAGCTGGAGAAGCTGAATTTTGGCGGTGCGCAGGTTGACAATCGCCGTTTCGATCTCCGATTCGTATTGCACCCGTAATAGTTCGATCCGATCGAGGTCGATCTTGGCGAGGTCGCCGGCCTTGAAGCGGGTACGGCTGATCTCAATGATGTGGTCGTAATACTCGAGGTCGGCTTTGGCCAGAGCCAGGACGAACTTGGCTTGCAACGTCCCTACAAACGCCGCGCGAAGGGCAAACAGCATATTTCGTTCCAAATCCTCATGCTGCGATTGCGTGATGCGTGTGCCTTCCTGCGCGCTTTCGAGACGCAGTTCGCGCTTATGCCGGCGCTCGTGCAGGTAACTGAAGTTAGGCTGTTCGGTCGTTCCCTTAAAGGGAGTCCAGACTCCATTGTGAGGTGCGGCTTGATTGCCATCCACTGAGAGAGTGAACTGCGGATTGGGGCGGAGAAAGGCTGAGATCTCTTCGGCTCGCATCTCGTCCACGTTGTCGGCGTCCGCTCTCAAGGCCGGATTGGCTGTTTCAAACCTCGCTTTCAACTGATCCCAGGTCAAGCCGTTCTGCGCCGACACTAGCTGAGATGTCGCGAGTAGCAGCGACATTGCAATAGCCTTTTGGGCTGAGGCAGAGCGGAGTCGAGTTAAGAAGGAATTAGTGCTCAAGTGATACCCCCGTTTCCGGAGCGGGAAGCTTATCTCCGTCACGAGCAATCCAGACGTAGAGCGTTGGCAGCAGGAAGATGCTCATGGCGAGAGCCGCCATGAGTCCTCCCACAATGACAATGGCAAATGGACGCTGCGAGTCGGAGCCAATGGCGTGGGATAGGGCTGCCGGGAGAAGGCCCAGGGTAGCTACCAACATCGTCATCATGATCGGCCGCAAGCGTAAGACTGCGCCCTCGACAGCGGCATCTGCAACGGTATAGCCGCGGGCTCTCAATTGGTTGATGTATTCGAGCATGATGACGCCCGTCTGAACCGAGACGCCGAACAGCGCCAAAAAGCCGACACCGGAAGATACGCTGAAGTATGTGCCAGTCAGAAGGAGAGCGAGCAAGCCTCCGATGGGAGCCATGGCCACATTGGCGAGAATCAGCAGTGCCCATTTGAAGGAACGAAACATGGCATAGAGAATGATGAAGATAAAAAAGATGGTCAGGGGCACAATGAGGGCGAGCCTGCTTTCGGCGCGCTTTTCGCTGTCGTATTCTCCCGACCATTCGAGGTGATAGCCACGCGGCAGTTGAACATCCTTGGCGATTTTGTCGATGGATTCCCTGACCGTGGTGCCGAGATCGCGCCCGCGAACCTCAAAGCGGATGGCTACGTAGCGGGAACCGTTTTCCCGGTAGATGTCGTAAGCGTCATCGCGTACCTGGACTTTGGTCACCTGGGCCAGCGAGACGCGTTCACCTGAGGGGGAGAGCAGGCGAATATTCTGGATGGCTTCCTTGGTATCGCGATAAGGCTTCTGATAACGCACGACCACGTCGTAGACTGCCTCTCCCTGCAGGACCTGGCTAACAGGATTACCGCCGACAGCGGTCTGAATCGCATCTTGAATGTCGGCCACATTGATGCCGAAGCGCGCAGCCGCCTGACGATTCACGGTGAGATCGATATTCGGCTGGCCCGTATCGCGTTGAATTCCCAAATCCTTGACCCCGTCAATCTTGGCCATCACATCTTTGATCTGTTCGCCCTTTTCTTCGAGAACGTCCAGGTCCGGCCCGTAAAATTTGGCGCACAGTCCGCCTTTCGTGCCGGTCATCGTTTCATCGACGTTGTCCTCAATGGGCTGGGAGAAATTCCAGAAAGCACCCGGGTGTTTTTCCAGTTCGCGATCCATCGCGGCGATCAGCTCCTCTTTTTTCTGATGAAAGACGGGCCGCCATTGGTCCTTGGGCTTCAAGTCGATGAAGTATTCTGTATTGCCGAATCCTCCCGTGTCGGTTCCGTCGTCGGGCGCTCCAGCTTGCGAGACGACCTTGGTGACCTCGGGGAACGAGGCGAAGATATAGCGGGATTGCTGGGCGAAGCGCGTGCCTTCCGTCTCGCCTACGCTGTTGGCCATCGCACCGCGCGCCCAAATGGCGCCTTCGTCCAAATGGGGCAGGAACTCCGAGCCGATGACACCGCTGAACGCCAGGAAAAGAGCGACGGCCAACGAAGCCAGGCCTACGCCAACGGTGATCCATCGAAATTCGATAGCCCACTTCACGCCGCGCCGGTATCGGTCCTTCAGAAACTCCATCACCGGGTTGCGCCATTCCTTGACACCGTTGCGGAAATAGCAGGGCAGCAAGCACAGGCACAATGAAGATCGAGAATACGATGGCGCCGAGCAGTGCGAAGGCAACGGTCCAGGCCATGGGCCGGAACAAACGCCCTTCGACTCGTTGGAGAGTGAAGATCGGCATGTAGGCAGTGATGATGATGGCGATGGCGTAGAAAACCGGCCGCTGGACCTCGTGAGCAGGCTTCGCGGATCATCTCAGCCGGCGTCTTGGGCTCTGTATGCCGGCCGCTTCACGGCTGAGCCATTCTCTGCCGTGGCTCAAGTGCCGCACGATGTTTTCCACCATCACCACGGCGCCATCCACTACCATTCCGAAATCGAGCGCGCCAAGTGAAATCAGGTTTGCGGGGATATTGCTCAAATTGAGAAATATTGAGGCGAAAAGCAAGGCAAACGGAATGGTCAGCGCAACGATCAAGGCCGCGCGAACATTGCCGAGGAAGAGAAGCAGGATGATCGTGACCAGGATCATCCCCTCGCCGAGGTTGTGCAGCACCGTGTGCAACGTGAAATGAAGCAGATCGCTGCGGTCCAGCATGGGAATGACCTTCACGCCCTCGGGCAGGATGTGATTGTTGAGCTCGTCCACCTTCTTGTGAATCCCTTCGAGCGTAGGGCCTTCTTCGGCCCCCTTGCGCATCAGCACGCCGCCCTGGATGACGTCGGGCTCATCGACAATGACGCCGTCCGGACGATGATCGGCTCTGGCCATGTGCCCCAGTCGAATTCTGGGGCCCCATTCGACGACCGCGATGTCCTTTACGCGAACTGGAGCCCCATTCGAAGTCGTCAGCACGGTGTTCTCGATATCCTGCACATTGCGGTAAAGTCCGAGTGCGCGGACGTTCAGTTGCTGCAAGCCCTCTTCGACGAAGCTGCCGCCGGCATTCACGTTGTTGTTCGCGAGCTGCTGCTCCACCTGGCTGATGCTCAAGCCGTAGGAGATGAGCTTATTCGGGTCGACGCGCACCTGATATTCGCGCGCGGTGCCGCCGAAGTCGCTCACGTCCACGACGTTCGGAACTTTCCTGAATTCCTTGTACAGAGTCCAGTCTTCGATGCTCCTCAAATTCATCAGGTCATACGCCGGATTCGTGCTCCGGATCGTGTACCAGTAGATCTGGCCCGTCATGCTCCAGTCCGTTCCGATTTGAGGCTGCACGCCCGCCGGCACACTGACCTGCGTGAGCCTTTCGAGCACTTTCTGGCGGTTCCAATCGTTGACGGATTGGTCGTCGAAGATCAGCGTAATCAGGGAAAGACCAAAAATCGATTCCGACCGCACCGTCGTGAGATGCGGAATCCCGAACATCTGAATTTCGACGGGAACCGATACTTGCTGTTCCATCTCTTCGGCGGAATGCCCGGGCCACTGGCTGATGATGTTCACGTAATTATCGGCAATGTCCGGATAGGCCTCGACGGGCATGTTGTGAAACGACACCGCCCCCCAGCCGAGCAATAGCAACCCAATCGCCAGCACCACGTACCGATTATTGAGAGCAAAATCTACGAGATTGCGAATCATGCGTTTCTTCCTCGAGCCCCGGAGTCGAGCGTCATTCATTGTCGATCGCATTTTGGAGATTGATCGCGTTGGTCACGACCTGCTGGCCCGGCTGCAACCCGGATAGAATCTCCTGCATGTTGTTCGGCAACTGTTCGCCACTGACGACCTCAATCCGCTTGAACTTCTCCTTGCACGGGGATGAAGACCCAATCGCGGTCGTGCAGATGCACGATCGCGGACGCCGGGACAGCCGTGTAGGTCTGCTTCTCCTTGCCGAACAAAGTGGCCGTGGCGAACATGCCCGGCCGCATCATCTCGCCCGGATTGGCCACTTCAATACGGACCTTCGCGGTGCGGATATTCGGATCGAGAATCGAGCCGATGTTGCTGATCGTGCCCTTGAGAACTTTGTCCGGATAGGCGTTCAGCTTGATGTCGGCGGGTTGCCCGATGCGCACGTTGGCCATGTCGTTTTCGTAGACGTCACAGACGATCCACACGGTGGTCAGGTCCGAAATAGTGAATGGGTTCGGCGTAGAGTAGGCCTGCACGGCTGCCCCGTTCGTCACTTCCTGATCGGTGATCACGCCGGAAACCGGGGCGATGATATCGACAATTCCCTTCGGGTCATCGGGATCGCTGCCGAGCAGGCGAAGATGCTCAGTCGCGGTATCGAGGGTGGTCTTGGCGTCGTCCTCGGCGTCTTGCGCGACCTCCAGGTCTTGCTGCGCTATGGCGCCGTGCTCGTACAGCAGCTTGGCTCGATCCAATTGCTTGCGCGCAAGCAGCTCATCGGAGACGGCCTTGCGGTAGGCGTCGAAGCCTCCCGAAATGTCGTCGCTGCGAACGCGCAGCAAGAGCTGGCCCTTCTTTACTGTGTCGCCGAGGCGAGCGCGGATGTCCACAATGCGGCCGGAGGCAAGCGAAATCACCGGAACAGTTCGCGAGATGTCCGGAAATACCGTGCCGGTCACGGACAATTGCGACGGGGCTTGGTATTCGGTCGCCGTTACGATCGGATACAGCTCCGGATGCTCGACCGCGAAAAAGGAGACGTCCACTCCGGAAATCACCTTGGCCGGTGGCGGCGCCTCTGCGGCCGCATCGACCTTTTCGCTCTTGCAGCCGCTGATGACGAGAGTCGCGATCAGCACCATCGGCAGCAGTGCAAATCCCATAGCTTTGCTTTTCATGATGATTCCCAGTCCCCTTGTGCCTTTCGACCATCTCGACACCGCGGATACCTTCAAATAGCGGCAGCCGTTGTTAACATGGCCGGATTGCGGAACAAGTCTCTTTCTGAAGCGGCCTCTGCGCATTGCTTCGCGCAGCAGCTGCAGGAAGTAAACCAGCCTAGAGTTAGATCGAATGAGAGGAGTGGATCAGGCCGCGGGAGGAGGGCGATTCTGAATGGAAGAGAGAGCGGGAACCTTCACAGTCGGGACAAGGAGGCTGCCCGGCACAGCAAAGCGAAACGTGTTGAAAGGAAGCTCCGCGGCAAGCGTGGGAGTCGATGCCACGACCGGATGAAGTGGGGCGTGCGCATGCGCGCCTAAATCATCCTCGCGCTGGAAACAGCGTGTCTCGGCGGGATTCTGCGCCATCGCCATGTCGTCATACATCGTGATGACAACAAACATGGTGACGAGGACTAACGCCAGGGAGACGAATTGCGCTGAGCGTCCCGGGCCCTCGCGCCGCGCATGGCGCACCCACAGCCAGCACATCGCGTGGCCAGCGCCATCCACTCGAGATTGAGGGCCAACTCCATCAGTGATTCCCTTTGCATTCCACTTTCATTCTGGCGAACATTGTGTCAGCACTTATGCGCTGGTAAGTAGCCGCCGCGCGGAAGTTACTAATGCACCTGAGCAGCACCGGAATTCGCATGAAATTCCGGTGCTGCGTGCCAGGCACGGGTTAGAAAATCCGGCCGCCTTCACGAACGCGCGATCAGGCGGCCACGCCACGATTAGAAGCGCACCATAATCGCGATGGTGCTGACGGTCTGGTTGGTACGCAGATCAGGCCACCAGATGGAGTTGAGACCTGCAGGTGTCCCTGCGGCTGCGCCGTGCGCCGCAAGCCAGTCTCGGCGTTGCAAGGCCAGGGTGCCATAGCCGTAACCAGAAGGGCAGCCGCCGGCGCAGGCATATTGCGCGGGAGCTCCGTTGTTGCCACCAGGTGGAGTGATGCCGCCGCGTCCCGTCCAGTACGGGCGTATCGGAGTAGCGATATCCCTCTTCCAATCGGAAAGTGATGAACTGGCTCGGCATGTAGTCGAAGGTGATCGTGCCATCGTGCATCTGCGCACGATCGCCGGCGTTCTCTGTGTAGTATGGCGTGCCAGTGATCGCCGTGGCGCCGTTGATGGGTGGCAGCAGAGTCAGATAGCGGCCGGGGTTGTTCATCTGTCCGCCGCCAAGAGTGACCGCGTAGAGATCCTTCTTGAACCAGTAGCGGTTGTACATCATCCAGCCCGACGAAGTCCTGCTTTGGCCGGCCGTCCTTGGAGCCGTGGCAGTTGACGCCGCCGTTGTAAGTATCGGTGGTGCCTTTTATCGGCGACAGCCTTTCGGGTGAATGTGCCATCTGGCGTGGCGAACGAAACTGGGCCCGCCGCCGTATTCGCAACCGAGATCGCCGGTGACGGTGAATGCGATCTTGTCAAGAGTCTTCGCTGGGCTTGTCGTAGACCTTGACCTGTGCGCTATAGTCCGCGTGGACGCGCGAGCGCCCGAGATTTGCCGATTCGTCTTCACCAAGGCCGTAGTTGTTCCATACGAAGTCGAGGTACGGCTTGGGACGCCAGAGAATCTGGCCACCAAGGCCAGGCTTGCCGTTCGCAGCGAGCATAGGATTGCCAACCGTTGATAATCCACGGCTCGATCTTCAGCTTCTTTGTGGGGAAGTACTGGATGCGCAGGCCGTTGAAGAACCACGGCGTATTCGACGAAACGAAGGACGGCTGATAAGTCCAGTTATCGAAGTTGTAGTAACTGAAGAGGCCGATGTAGGAAACAAAGATACCGGCATCGACGTTCAGCCCGTGCTGTCACATCCCAGTGATATCCGCCCCATGCTTCGGAGACATACTTGTATGCGTCAGCGAGGTCCCACTGGCCGCGGTTAGGCGCTGGCATCGTTGCGCGGTGTCGTGGTCGCAAACAACCCGTCCATCGTGAGAATGCGTCCGCGCACATTGTTAATGTGGATGTCGCCGCCAATGCTTATCTGTTCAAGCTGCCATTCATCCGAACGGAATGTTTCTGTCGAACCGCCCAGCGTGTCGTCCTTGGGGTGGTTGTAGTCCAATGTGTAATTGGCATCCGCACGAAACTCCGGAGTGAAGTACTTTGTCGCCATGGGGCTGTCGCTGCGTGGCCGTTGCTATTCAGCCAGGTCCAGTCGCCGGGAAATGGTTCGCCCTTGGTGGTGGTTTGAGCGCCGATCTCTGGGGTTGGCGACGCTGCAGGCGCCGCTGCGGCGGCCTCCTGCCCCGCTGCAGAAGAACTCACCCCAGGAGCAGCCGCCGAGGCCTCCGCACCGGGTGCTGCTGCCGGCCCGGCAGCAAGCGCCTTCTCGGCAGACTTCAGCTTCGCCGCATCTTCGGCAGTGGAAGAAGCCTGCGCGGCGCTTAACTGATTCTTCAAATCGTCGATTTCTTTCTGGAGCAAATCGATCTTTTGCTCCACCGTTGGCTTCAGGTCCGCTGTCCCACCTTCGGTTGACGCAGGCTGGACCTTGCCTTTGTCCGCCGCCGGAGGAGGATCAAGATGAGCTGTCAAATCAGACGACGTTCCGGCGCTCGATTGCGCCATATTGAACAAAGGCATACCAACGGTCAGTACCGTCAGCGTCATGGCATTCCGCATAATCCTGATCATCTTCACCTCTCGCTCCCTACTGGAAATCAGAAAGCAGGTTTTGCAACTGGGACCTTCACTTAAGTGCCATCGGAATCCGCGACCGCGAGTACAGACACAACTTTCCTGCACGCGCGATTGCTGCGCTTTTTAAAGTCCGGTTGCACCTTTGATCCGGCCCGTATCCAACGAGGTCGATTGGTCGTCACGCCTCGCTTCTGGAACCTATTTCAGACGTCTCACCGTAAGAAATACATAAGGCGGTCATTCAAAGTTTATAAGCATCTCACTTACTGACTAAGCAAAGAGTCACTTATACGAGAATGCAGAAATCCGCCACGCTTGCCATGGTAAGCAAACACTCATAACTGCTTCAGTTGTCACCTTAGTGAAAGCAATTACACGGCGTTGTCGCCGACGAGGGATTTCGTCGCGCACGCCAAGACGCGCAACCACCACTATGTTGGTAAACGACAGCGATGATGAATGCAGAATTAAATGCCCGACATGAAGAGCGCATGAAGTTGATCGACTTTTTATTTCTGCGGCGCTAATTAAGTCCGGATTCTCGTCATGACAATGCGTTTGTCGCGCAGCACAACAGGATGGAGACGATTGCGTACCACGTTAGAACATTGATTCGAGATTCTCGTGGAACCTTACGAAAACCTTAGACGCTCTTTAGGCATCGTTTAGGGTTGACCGTCTAGGGTTGTAATTGACACCGGAAAGGGGTTCGACGATGACTACTCCGATTGTGTTGTCCGCACTTGTAGGAGCCAGTGTTTCGTTCCTGGTTACTGTGCTCTTCAATTCATTGCGCGGCTCGAAGAGTAACAAGAGAAGCGCCACCGTATATCGCGCTCGTAAAGAAGAGGTCTGGGAATAACTGATGCCGGGACCTCGGATAATTCTTGAACACGACCCTGTTGGGTATGTGTTCACCCGCAGCAATTCGGACCGGAGCGATGGCGCGAGCAAGTTCTACGTGAGCATGAATATCGTCAGGGTGCGTTGGCTCTTCAATCCATAGCGGTCATCCACCCTATAGAGGTGTCGTACCTTGGGTTAGCCGGTTCGCAGAATTGATTCCCAGAGCCAGCGCAAGACCAACGCCGGTCGGGCTCTCTTCTGTCTTCAGACAGGTCAGCGACATCGCATAGACCGGAGAAGTGTGCATGGCATCGCTGCCTGCGCCTACCGGCAATGAGAAGCACGCATCAATGGCGTGGATCGATTGGATCGCAGGACCGCTTATGGTCGTCTCCGTCAGAGTCGATAGCCGAGTTTGGCACCACCGCTCACCGGTAGAATGCAACTGGTCATAAACCGTGCTCATTGAGAAAGAAGAAAAAACGCGGCGTCCGCAATCATATCGCCGTGAAAACATGGACTGAGAGGATGCATCTCGTCGAGAGATTTGCCGCTCAGCTCACCCGGCATGTTCTTCTCGTTTCTCGCAATCGTCTTACGCAGTTTCTTGCAAAGCGATCCAATCTTCCGTGAGCGCGGACAACTAAGCGGGTGTCTCGCTCAGGCTTCTCCACGCAGATCGACCCCCGTACATGATGCAGCTCTCCCCGAAATCCGCGTCGCACCCCGACGTCCATCAACGCAAGTTTGCCTCCGAGGTTGGGGGCATAGCCGAAGAGTGTGGTGATGATGGCTTCCGCATAATTCCCGCTACCGCCCGATGATCATTCCATGGCCAGGAAGCCCAATCGCAAGACCGCACAGAGCACTCGTAACGATTCTGGCGATGAATTGAGGAGCTACCAATCGGCTTGGAGTCTTCGCAAGCTTGTCGTTGACGATCTCTGCGATCGCCATCAGTGTCAAGATGTACGGGGTGAACGCATAGCCCCGGAAAGCAAGCCAAGTGTAGTTTAGAGTCAAGAGTCAAGATACCGGAGTGGGCGGCTCAACTGACGGCGGTCAATCCAATCAGAGTTCTTAGTCCGGAGGCGGTCCCAATTAGAGATGCGTTGATGAAGATAAACATGAAAGCTCCTGTAAGCTCGTTCGAGTGTTGTCCGGTAGGTTTGATAACTTGTGTTCGCGCTATCCGCTCGTGGTTTGCAGCGTGATCCGCACGGATCTGTAAAGCAGATACACCACGAAGAATTGGAGGACGGCAATAGAGAGCGACCAACTGTGGATTATTGATATAATCCTCGCTAGATTCGTAATCCTGATTTGGTCGCAGATTATTTTCGGGGAGGTTCAGATGGGTTATTCCCAGGCGCAAAAGGTGAAAACTCATAAGCGCATCGTTGCCATTGGGTCAAAGAGATTCCGTGAAAAGGGGCTTGCGGGATTCGGAATTGCGGAGTTAATGAAGGAAGCTGGCCTGACGGTTGGTGGCTTCTACAAGCACTTCGACTCTCGTGACGAGCTGGTAGCCGAGGCACTCAACGATGCATTCGGTGTATGGCAGCGCCAAAAGGAAGCTGCTGAATCCAGCGGACACTCGCTATCCTTCGAGAAACTTGTCGACGATTATGTGAGCGATGTGCACCGCAAGAATCCAGGTGCGGGCTGTGCCTTCAGCGCATTGGCGCCGGAAATCTCTCGCAGCGATAAACGGACTCGCGCGCTTACCTCTGCACAAGTCAAGGCGGATCTTGAGTTGATTCTCGGCTTACTGCCAGGCAAGGAAAAGCGCGCGGCAAGATCGAGAGCGATCCTGACTTTCAGCGCGCTCGTCGGAGCGATGTCTCTGGCCCGCGCGGTATCGGACGAAGGCGCTTTCGCGCGAAATCTTGAACACGGTAGCAGACCTTCTCAAGCATCCCGCCTGAAAGTGACATGCCAAGGTCTTCGGTGCAGCGTCTCTCGATCAGACTTGCCCTCTACCGCCATCAACAAAGAGTTCGATACCCGTCATAAAACTGGAATCATCCGACGCCAGAAAAAGCGCAGCTTTAGCAATTTCGTCAGGATCTCCCATCCGCCCCATTGGAATGGTAGACACAATCCGGGCAATGGCGTCTTCAGGTTGCCCATCCACAATTGGCGTATCGGTTGGACCCGGGCTGACAACGTTTGAGCGAATATAGAGGTCCTTGAGATCCGAGGTCCAGGTTCGGACGAATGAGCGGAGGGCAGCCTTCGTCGCGCCGTAGACGCCGAAGGCTGGTGTGCCTTTTACACTCGCTACCGATCCGTTGAGAATAATGGAGCCACCATCATTCATTAGAGACAAGGCTTTCTGCCCCGTGAAAAGCGTTCCCTTGACGTTGGTGTCGAAGAGCTTGTCAAAATGCTCCTCAGAGATTTTGCCGAGGGGAGCAAATTCAGCAACGCCGGCGTTGGCAAAAACGACATCGATTCTTCCCTTAGCCTTGACGGCCTCGTAGAGACGATCGAGGTCGGCCAATCTGGTAACGTCTCCTTGAACACCAGTGATGTTGCGGCCGATCGCCTGCACGGCCGCGTCGAGCTCTTTCTGACGGCGGCCCGTGATGAAGACGTAAGCACCCTCTTTTACGAATAGCTTTGCAGCTGGCCAACCCTATCCCGGATGTGCCACCGGTAATGACTGCCATTTTTCCCTGCAGTTTCTTATTTTCGGACATCGATGGTTTCCCTCACTCCCCTTGCTCCCAGTCGGCCTAATAAAGACGTTATCCAGCCCCGCTTACGCTTGGCTTGAAGTGAACAGTTTCAGCATTTGCTGGTTGAACCCGTTCACTAAGGCATGCTCCCCAGGCCCTGGATTCGCTCGCAGAGACTTTGCCGCTTCGACAAGAATTTCGTCAGCATCTGTTCCCATTGCGTCCAACGTTTCGGAGATGAACTGATCGAGAGGCATTGCCTGCTCAGCCTCCTGGCTATTCATCAGCTCCGTCCGCACCCAGGGCGGCGCCACTTCGAGCACTCGAACACCGCTGTCGCGAAGCAGGAACCGTTGCGATAGTACATAGGAGTGGAGCGCAGCTTTTGTGGCGGAATAAACAGCTGTGACAGCCAATGGCACAAAGGCAAGGACCGAGGTGTTGTAGACAATCACACCACGTCGGCTCTTCAGCTGATCCAGGAGAGCCGACGTCAAGCGGATAGGGCCCAGAAGATTGGTCGTGACGGTCGAGACGAGAAGCCTGTCGTCGATGACCCCCGCTGCCTGGTCCGGTTCCATGATTCCGGCGTTATTGATGAGAACATTCAGATGAGGGTGTTCTGCGGTCAGCTTCTTCGCTACTGCATCGATACTTCCAGGGTTTGCGATATCGAGTTCGACGACCTCGATGCCTGGGTTGGCCTTGGCGACGGAGTCCAGATGGCTCTTGCGTCTGCCTGAGATGATGACTTTGTTTCCCCGTTTGTGCAGTTCCTCGGCCAGACCGCGGCCAATACCTGATCCGCCGCCGGTAATGAAGATGGTGTTTCCAGTGAGATTCATGATTTCTCCGACCTGTGTGGTGTGAATGCTGCGTGGATGTCGAACACTTATGAAGGAAAACGCTCGCCAAACATGGGAAGGCCGCTGACGGATTCTTTCCGCGTGGCTTCGTCCTGCAACACATCCCAATGCTCAGCCAGAAGACCGTCTTCGAATCGGACAACGTCGGCCGCAATCCAGGCCGCGGGCCTTCCCATCCCAGTGAAACGGCCATGCGCGATGACGTAATCGCCTTCTGCGACGATGAGTTGGTTTTCATAGCGCAGGGTATCTGGCGTCGCGCGGACAAGAGCGAACAGCCCTTCGCGTCCCGGCGCGATGTGCGCGCTGTGCTGGATGTACTTCGGCGACCAGAAGCGTTCTGCTGCTCGCGTAGTCGCGTTTGTTGAAGAGAGTATCGAAGGCTTCGAGAACGATCGCCTTGTTCTGTTCGGGTGTTGTCTTTGGCATGTTCAGCTCCGCGTGAGTTGTGATGGTTGGTAGGTTGGGTAATCGGAATAGCCGTGCGGCCCTGAGGCATACACGGTTTCCCAATCAACCTCAGCAAGAGGGGCATTTTCGGCAAACCTCTGGACCAGGTCGGGATTTGCGATGTAGGGACGGCCGAACGCTACAAGATCTGCCAGACCTTCCGCGACAAGACGATTGCCGCGATCACGGTCCATCTTCACGTTCGCGATGAGTGTGCCTTTGAAGAGAGGACGGAAATGCCGGAACATGCCATCATCGGCCAATTTCTCGAGCGGCGTACCGGTGAAGTCGGTTGTATTCCCCATCAGCAACAAGTGCGAAAGATTGTAGGTGCTCAGCTTCTGAATTGCGTATTCGGTGACGGGCAGGGTTTCGTCATTGGCTTGGAATGCGCTGCCTTCGTGCATCGGGCTGATCTTGACTCCAACCCGTTGTGCATCAACCTCGCTCAGGACCGACTCGACTACTTCGAAAAGAAAGCGCGAGCGATTTTCCAGGCTTCCGCCATATTCGTCTTTGCGCAGGTTGGTGGCGGCGTTCAGAAACTGCGAGATCAGATAGAGATAGTTGGCGAGGATCTCGACACCATCGAAGCCGGCTTCCATCGCGTTTCGCGCAGCGCGTGCGAAATCTGCAACCGTAACTCGAATCTCCTCTTTCGTCAGAGGCCGCGGTGTCACCGTGGGCTTCCTTCCCGTCGGTGTGACCGAGATCTGACCCGGATCGACGTCCGATGCGGATACGGGCTGCGCGCCGTCCAGCAATTCGGGATGCGAGATCGCGCCGGTGTGCCAAAGCTGTGCAATGATGCGGCCGCCGGCCGCATGGACGGCATCCGTGACACGTCGCCATCCGCGGACCTGCTCCTCCGTCCAGAGGCCTGGTGTATCGGCCCAGCCGAATCCTTCCGGGCTAATCGCGGTGGCTTCGGTGATGATCAGTCCAGCCGAAGCACGCTGCGCGTAATACTCCGCCTGCAAGGTCGTGGGCACGTGATCATGCGGTTGCGCACGCATCCGGGTGAGCGGCGCCATGACGATGCGGTTAGGAAGATCGAGGTCTCCCATTCGATATGGTGTGAAAAGCGGCTGATTCGACATCACAGAAACTCCTGCATGGATTGATTGAACGTGCTCAAGAGACAACCTCGATTGCATCGACCCGTGTGGGATAAAACGCCAGGTGCTCCTTGATGTCGGCGACTGCCCCGTAGGGCTTTTCGTAGGTCCAAACGGCATATTCCGATTTCGTTCCGCCGATGGGAATGCTGTAGTAGGTGAGAGAAGGGAGTGTTTTCAGCTCAAGCATTCATTCCCCCATCCACGGTCAGATTCGCCCCGGTGATGTACGAGGATTCAGGACCGGCGACGAATGCCACCATTGCGGCGATCTCATCCACGTGTCCATAGCGGTCGAGCGCAGTTGCGGCCTTCTGTGGCACCGCCCAATCACCCGAGGCGGGATTCAAATCTGTATCGATGGGACCCGGCTGGACGTTGTTGACCGTTATGCCCCGGCTCCCGACCTCTCTGGATAGTGCCTGGGTAAACATCTTGACGGCTCCCTTGGTGGCCGCGTAGGGCACAAGCCCGGGTGCAACGGCGCGCTCGCCAACGGCCGAACCGACCATGATGATGCGACCACCATCCTTCATGTGCTTCAGCGCCGCCTGCGTAGTGGCGAATACGCCGCGGACGTTGATGTCGATCACACGATCCATCTCCTCGAGTGTGGTTTCTTCGAATGTTTTCGGAATGGCCGTGCCGGCATTGTTCACAAGCACATCCAGTCGGCCGAAGGTCGAGACGGCCTTTTCGACCGCGCCCTTGACTGCTTCGACGTTGGCAGCGTCCGCCTGGATCGCGATGGCCTTTCCGCCAGCGAGTTCAATCGCTTTGACTACGGCGGAGGCCGCGCTAGCGTCCTTCGCATAGGTAATGGCTACGCTTGCTCCGTCTGCGGCCAGACGCTTTGCAATTGCTGCGCCAATGCCCCGGGAGCCGCCGGTAACGAGTGCCACTTTCTTCGCCAACTTAGACATAAATCTCCTTTGCAATTCTCGGAACAATTCAAAAACCCGATTCGGCTGCGTCTTGGTCAACCGTGTCGGACGGTTCTGAACCATTCAGTTCTATACGATGACGAGGGTATGGCGAGGATGCAGAGATATTGAACTATTTAGTTCTTTATCGGGTATAATGTGGCTATGGGTCGTCCAAAGGGCTTTAGCCGAGAGCAAGTTCTGGAAAAGGCGATGCCTGTCTTTTGGAAGCACGGGTTTGCGGACACGAGCGTTCAGGAACTGGAACGAGCCACAGGCGTGAACAAGTCAGGGCTCTATACGGAGTTTCGAGACAAGGAAGATCTTTTTGTGGCGTGCCTGCGGCACTATCTTGAGAGCCAGGGAAAGAGGGGACTTTTGACCAAGAAGCCTCTGGGCTGGAAAAACGTCGAGACTTTTCTCAAGAATGGTCCTCTCAATAAGGGGGAGCAGCAGGGATGTTTTTCCGTCAATTCAATGCGGGAGTTCGCGATCCTTCCGGATGAGGCTTATGGGGTCGTGACGGAGAATCGAGCGCTGTTGCAGCGCCTTCTCGCGATGAATATCGAGGCGGAAAAGCCCAGGATGGCTCCTTCTGCAATTGCGGAGATGGTGCTGTCCTTCTTCTCCGGATTATGCATTGAGCGCAACCTCAAATCTGGTAAGACGTCGTCGACCCGCAATATCGATAACTTTATGACAGCCCTTCGCAGTCTCTAATCGAGGCGTCTCTGAATCCGGTCATACGTGGACAAGCCAAGGGCCGGACTCACAAACATGCCGGCGCCTGCGATCCATGCGCTCATCCAACGGCGAAACGGCCCGTTGAGGTACTTACGATTTGAAGGAGAGAACAATGCTCGATCATATGATTCTCACTGTCACCGATGTCGAACGTTCGCTAGCCTTCTATGAAGCGGCCTTGAAGCCTCTTAGTATCAAGTTCTTCCTACCGTACAAGGGCGAGGGTGGTCATCCTGATCTGTGGGGATTTGGTGACGGCAAGAGGGCGTTCTTCTGGCTCAAACAAGGGAAGCCCAATCCAGAGTCCATTCACTGGGGCTTTATGGCTGGAAACAATGATACGGTCGATGAATTCTACAGCGCGGCAATATCCGCGGGTGCCAGGGACAATATTTCACCGCGGGTACGAGTGGAATACTATCCGGGATACTACGCCGCCGATGTATTTGACCCGGACGGGTACTCGTTTGAAGTCGTCCACAAAAGCTAGCAAGGAACTTCACATCGGCAAGATGGTTACACCGCGGTTGCGTAACAAGAATCGGCTTCGCTCAAGTGATTCCCGACGGTGTGATTTTTGTTGAGTGGACGAATGCGCTCATCGAATCTAACGTATAGCCATACAAGATTCAATGGGCCTTCTCAGCCTTTCCGGTAGCGATTCCAAGCTTTTTCGAGAACGCCTGCCATGCGCTCCGCAGCGTCGCGCGACCAAGATCGAGCGGTTGGCGATTGGCTTAGGTGATCCCCCAAAGCGCTCTGCGAAGCTGAAGAGGTTTGCTGAGACTTAAATCCTGAAAGACTCCGGTGAAGAGGGGGAGGGTGGACACCAAAAACAGAACGTATCTGATAGACTTGATTCTGTCGTTACGTTGACCTGATTTGGTGTCCACCTTGGTGTCCACGTGGTGTCCACGAAAGCCCAAAATTGAGTCCACAGCAACGAAATGGTAGAAAAGAGCGAAAATAGCGAAAGCTGCGAAACGCTTGATTCTATGTGACGTATAACCAAGTTGTTGAAAAACAATCTGGGGACGTAGCTCAGTTGGTCAGAGCGCTGCCCTGTCACGGCAGAGGTCGCGGGTTCGAGCCCCGTCGTCCCCGCCATACATTCCAAAGTTCTTATTCGGAATCGGCGGAAACCACAGAGGGTGCAAAAGGACATAGATTTGTGTCCCTTTTGTGCCCCTTGACGCGATTTCCGCCCGATCCCTCTGCTGGACTAGGTCGCTCTTTGAGTTCCGCCGGCAGCCATAACAAGTGACATCACGGCGTCCTGAGCCGCGTGTTTCGATGGTGTGATTGCCTGGGTGTAGACGTCTAACGTCGATCGGAGTGAAGAATGTCGCAACAGTTCCTGCATCACTTTGAATTCGGTCCCCACACTCCTAAGGAGCGTCGAATACGTGTGTCGAAACGTGTGCCACCCGAAGCGCTTTTCGATGCCTAATTCGTGGGCTCTCGGCAGGATGAATTTTCTCAAGATCGCCTGACCCCAGAACGGCTTTCGACCGCGGTGGCGTTTGCTTGCGAAGATCCAATCGTCAGGCTTGCGGTAGTGCTGCTGTTCTTTCCATTTCAGAAGTGTTTCGATCAGAAGCAGATGAACCGGAACTGACTTTTGCGACGATTCGGTTTTGCAAGGACCAACAACACCGCAGACAATCGACCGCGTTACGTGGATCAACCTATCGGGGAAGTTGATGTCGCGCCACTTTAGGCCGAACAGTTCGCTCTGTCGTAATCCAGTCGACGCAGCGAGTAAAACCAATGTCCGTTCTCTGATTGCCAAGCCGTCTATAAGGGTCTTGATCTCATCGGGTGTGAGTATATTCGGGGCGGCTTTGCGCTTCGCTCCCTGACGCACGAGACGGATTGGGTTGTGATCGAAGAACTCATATCGGCATGCATGATTGAACAGCACGGACATTACGCCCCGGATCTTCGCGCAACTGCCCTTCGCCAGCGGCAACCGGCGGAGCCAGGACTCAAACTCGATCGTCCGCACGTCACGAAGTTCGAGCTTTCCCCAATTCGGAACGATCCATCGGCGCAAGTAGACGGCATAGCACATTTTCGTGGAATAGCTCCGCCAAGTGTTGCTTCGGGCCAATTCACGTTGCTCAAAATGGCTGCAGAGTTGAGCGACTGTCATCGTGATGGAAGTTGATCGCAGGTTTGGCCAGTTGACCTCGGTGATCAGGCTGGCGACTGCATTTCGTGCGGTGTCCTGATCGGGCAACTCCTTAATCGTTCCAATGACCCTCTTGCGATATATGCGCTTCCCGTTGGGGCCTTTTTCTGACCAACGGAACTGCCAAACGTCGGGACCTTCGAGGCGAGACTTGGTCGTGAGACTGCCATGTTGCATTGGTCATCCTCCTGCCCGCAGCGGCGGGGCAGGGAAGATCTTCTCCGATTCCAGACACGGTTGGCAGGTCGATGGGGCGACCAACAAGTGGCGGAAGCTTGACTCTCGCAATGCTGAAAGTGAATTACCTTGCGGTGGCAGTGTTGTTGCTGCGGGCAAAGAGGGTACCTTCAACGACTCCTAAGTAGAAAGAAACTGTTATTGCTTTGAGGCGCGGGATCGGCCGGATCGCTTAGTTATTGCTCTCTTCGGCAATCGCGGAACAGCCTGGACGCCCGCCCAGAGCGTTGCGATCGTCTGCTCGATCACGAGAGTCTGGTCAGACAATCCAGGCACAACTCCCTGGATAACAAAGAGTGTGGCGAGGCCAAAGATCGCAAACCACCATGTGTGGGCTATCACGATGTCATCCCTGTTTGGCAATCCTTCATCCTTGGCAACATCGAAGAAGAGTTGCACGAAACGCGCGAACAACGGCGCGCCAAGGTCGTCGATGTATTGTCCAGCGCGGACGCCGTTTCTGTTCTCAGGCCCGAAGAAGACGTTGCGAAACTGCTGTGGATGGGCAATGCAGAATTGAATCAAGCCGCGTGAAGTCGCAAAAAGGCGATCTTTCGGTGCAAGATATTGAGCGGCAATCGCGTCGAAGTTCTGAATCATCAGCCCGATCGTCTCGCGGCTCAACTCGGCAAGAATATGTGATTTGTCCGGAAAATGCTGGTAGATCACGGCGTGCGTATAGCCGATCTCTTTAGCGATCTCACGAAGCGTCACGGCTTCGTAACCGCGATCGGCGAACATTTTACCTGCAGCCGCAAGGATTTCGCTCCGCAACTTCTCCTTGCGCTCTACCCGACGACTTGGTGAGATGGATGTCATTTCAATAGCCTAATCTCATTTTGCGATTTTTTCAACCATCTGTTACTTTATGACCGTTGGTTGAAAACCAGCGATTCTTTTGCAACCAATGGTTATGTCGATCCTCTAATAGTCAGATCGCTCATTGGATGGGGCGGTCAAATACGAGGCAAAAGGAGGAAGCGATGAAAGTTCTAGTAATTGGAGCAGCGGGCAAGAGCGGAGAAGCGCTGGTAAATGAGGCGCTGGCGGCCGGTCATAAGGTGACGGCTTTCGTGCGTGGTGCCGCGTCGTACAAGAAGGCGAACGTAAGAGTTGTCGCGGGCGACGTGCTGGACGCAAATGCGGTAGACGCTGCGGTAGCCGGACAGGATGCGGTGATCGACGCGCTGGGCGGCAAGACGCCGTGGAAAGTGACGACGATGGAAACGAGCGCGGCACATAATATTGTGGACGCGATGCGGCGCAATGGCGTGCAGCGGTTGCTGAAGATTTCAGTGGTGGGTGCGGGCGAGAGCGTCAAGAACGCTGGCTTTTTCAACGAGCATCTGCTTATGAAGACTTTTCTGCGGGGTCTGCTGGTAGACAAGGCGGGCATGGAGGCAGAGATCGAAGGTAGCAACTTGGACTGGACGCTTGTACGGCCGCCGATGTTGACCGACGGTGAAAAGACCGGCGTTGCCAGGGTGCTGAGCACGGAGGGCGGGGAGAAGGCGCACAAGATTGCGCGTGCCGATCTTGCGGCATTCATGGTGAAGGAACTGGAAAGCAGCCGGTATGTGCGTCAGGCCGTGACGGTCACGACGACATAGCAAGGCCTCCGTAAGGATCAACGACCTCTCTCATCGATGCGACCCGATCGGCTGTGCAAAGGCCTGTAACCACACATGCGACAGAAACTGTGGAAACCCACGGGACTAGCGGAGTGCTAGCTGCGCAACTCACAAGCTCTGTCGTTCCAGAACGCCGTCAAGGCGTAAGTCCGGGGCAAGCATCAGCGCACTTGGGGGCAGGGACAGCTTAGCCGTGGCCACCGCGGCTTCGTGTTCGAGCGGCTGTTCCTGCCTATGCTGCTCAGCCATGGCCGAGTTAATGCAGAACGATTCAAACCGTTTAAACCGCAGGAAGAGGATCGCTTTTCATATGAAAACTGAACACACAATCGATAAACCCGCACGGGCAGGTCAAGCAACTCAAATAGCCGCGATTGTAATAACCGGCCTCGTCGCCTTCATCTGGGTGTACTTCGGAAGGTTATATCTAATACATGGTCCCGATGAATGGAGGATCGCCAATCAGCAGCTGGGATACCCGCTCTATATCATCCCCCTGATTGGCGTGACCCACATCCTTGGCGGCGTGGGCCTTCTGATTCCCAATGTGCCTCGATTGACTGAGTGGATTTATGCTGGTCTCTCGATCGATCTCTTACTCGCGTTCTATTCACAACTGAATGGCGGTGGCAGTACTTGGGATAAAGTCGATCCGATTCTCGTCATGGCATTCGTCTTTGCTTCGTATGTATTAAGACGCTGCATGCCCGCAAACAGGAGGTCGATATGAAGAACACGCCCGACGGGCAGATTTACTTTTTCCAAGCATAGATCAGCAGGATTCTGAGAATCCGGGTAGCCAATCAAGCTGCAGCGGTGCAGGGAAGATGATTACTGATGCCATGCACTGGCATTTGCGAAGTGAGCAGTCGGCATGCAAAGCGTGGAGTCGAAAGAACACCGCTTTTTGGCGGCAGCGCGCAGATAGTAAGCCCGATTGCTCCAGCCAGAATCCCTGGTAGCTCCTGAGTGCCAATGTGTGAATTGACGACGGCATGCTCTTTGGGAGAGCCGTAACAAGACAATGGCAGCGATCACTTGTCCGTGAAGCCGGTTTCTCAGCCCCTTGCCGAAAGATCATTCTGAATAGGTTCGTGAACGCAAGGCCTGTTCGCATTTGTGAGATCCAAGTCGAGAGTCACAGTTTCGCAAACATTGCTCCCGGCGTTATTGGGTGAGATCTTTCATGCAGCGGAAGCTGGAGGCTTTTGCCGGATCACTTTTGCCGTCCCACTGCGCCGACTTCGGATAAGCGCACAATGGGCGCTCGAAAGTGGACTTTCCGCCAGACTGGTGCGCCGCAGGAATGCTGTCGGGAACCATGGATCCAGTGATCCATTGATCGAGTGCTCCAACGGCATCAAAGGTTGTTGCGCCTGGCCCTCCTGCGCAATGCCCCATGCCAGGAACCATGAACAGCCGAACCGAGGCTTCTGTTTCAGACCCCAATGATTGCTTCACTCGCTCGTAGTAACCGATCGTATCTTCCGGAGGCACCACCGCATCGGCCCATCCGTGATAGAGCAAGAGCTTTCCGCCTCTTTGATCGAACGCACGCAAATCGGGATCGATGGCTTCAACGTATGGAAGCCTCGCTCGCGCCTTTGCAACAGCCGCCGGCGCATCGAAGGTGCGCATGTCAAATTCACCTTCTCCGAATACCCAATCGGTCCAGAACTCAAGACGCACCGGCTTTGCCGGCGAGATGAGATACGAACCCCATCCAGCTTCGCTTCCACGCGGCCAGCCTGCAAACATTCGCGTCCCGTCTGCTTTGCGCAATGGGCCGTCATACAAGGCTTGGACCATGCTGACTTCAGAGTCGGTGAGGCACGACGCCGTGTCCTCGCTTGCCTTGCAAAGTAATGCGTGGGGATCGAATGAGCACTTGCTTGGGTCGCCGATGATTCCGTCTGCCAGCCCATCCCGCTTGTCACACGCTGCGAGCACTGCCTTCGAAAGCATCGGGAGCTTTGCAGCCGGGAACGAGGGACCGCTCGCCGGGTGAGTCACGAGCCAACTCGCCACGAAGTCAATGTTGAGAAGGATGCGGTCATTTCCAGGATCGCCCGCCACGATGCCGTCAAAGTCCTCGGGATAGCGCTGCGCCTCGCTGAGCGCCTGTTGCCCCCCGGTTGAGCATCCGGCGAAATAGGCATGTGCGGGAGCCTTGCCGTAGAAAGCGGCGATCACCGCCTTCGCATCTTCGGCAAGGACGTGCGTGCTCCGATAGGCCCAGTCCCGAATCTTTTCAGGATGGCCAGTGCCGAAAGCCAGCCCATCACCCTCGTGTCCTGTGTCGGAGCCGCCGACGGCAAATCCTCGCTGCAGTGCCTCTGCCATCTGGCGGTACGAGAGCGCGCTCGAGTATCCTCCGTTACCCGTGGCAAGCAACTTGCCGTTCCAGCCTGCTGCATCAGGCAGCCAGATCTCTGAAGTCACCCCGCTATCAGAGCTGGTAGGAGTGAAGACCCGCACAGAGCAATGCGCCGGCAGCATGATAGGCGGCGGATTGAATGACCCAATCGCAGGCGCTCTAAACTCGCCAGCCGTGCTGTACTCCGCACTTAGGATGCGCGATGAGCCGCTGTGGAGAGATCGCACCTGTTCACACGCAGCTTGTCCTGTTTGCGCCGGTGCGCTGGCACTCAATGCCGCGATCGCAACCACCACTATCAAGCGGGTAAAGTCCACGTAATCAGATCTCCATTGAAAGCATGAGCGAGCTGAGACTCTTCCCGTGCGCGTCGAGACGCAAGGAGCGCGTCACGCTGTCGGTAGGCCTGCGCTGCAACACGAAGTTAAGGCCGCAAAGATTTGGAACGCAATATCGTGTGACCGGCCCCGTGATGTGTTCGCGGAATAGCTCGCTCACACGCTCCTCCGTCACGAGGTCAGCCAACAGCGCGTAGTCCTCATCGCGATAAGCGAACACGGAGATGTTAACCAGGTCGCCCTTATCGCCAGCGCGCGCATGCGCAATGGTTCGCAGCTTCATCATGCCACCTCCATCGAGATGGTTGGGGTGACGAGTTCGCGCGCGATGAGCGCCGGCATGATTGCGATGTTCTGCCGCACCGTAAATGTAACTCCTGCGCCTGCGGAAGGGCCATTCAGATAGAGGCTCTCCACTTCACGTGTCAGGCGCTTTGCATCTATCTCGCGCCTGAATCGTGCCGCAGCCCGCAGCCGCACTTCGTAGGGTGCAGGCCAATCGGGGGGCATGCCGTGCATCGAGCTCAGGCCGATCAGGTCGATCCTTAGATCCTCTGCACCAATCTGCGCGAGGCGTTTGTCGAGGATCTGTTGTGCTAACTTGGCTCTCGCCAGCGCGCCCAGTCCCGCATACGAGATCTGGCCTTCAGCGATCAATCCGTCATCAGTTCCAATTGAGACTTTGTAATCGCGCGGACGCGGCTTCCCCTTTGCACCGGACACGATCATTGCGCCAGGCGTCTTTTGATCGAAGCGGACCTCTGTGAAGTCAGCGATGACGTCGGGCGTTATGTAAGATGACGGGTCCAGAACCTCGTACAGGATCTGCTCGCGGCAGGTCTGCAGAGTGATGTGCCCGCCGGAATCCTCTGCCTTGGTCAGGAGTGCGGAGCCGTCTTCGCTGACTTCCGCCAGCGGGAACCCAAGCCGATCCAGATCCGGCACGTCTTTATATCCGGGATCCGCAAAGTAGCCGCCTGTAAGTTGACCGGCGCATTCCAGCAAATGGCCCACTGCAGTGCCACGGCTCATCAAATCCCACGACTTCATGTTCCATCCAAACGCGTATATCAGTGCTCCTAAAAACAGCGATGGGTCTGCCACTCTCCCCGTCAGAACCACATCGGCACCGCGATCCAGCACCTCGGCCACTGCGTCAGCGCCCAGATATGCATTCGCGGAGATAATCGTCGTCTCAGCCGGAAGCGGCTGATCGTCGAAGGGCCTGAAGGCATCTTTGAGATGCAGAACGTCATCCCCGTCGATACATGCAACGCGTAATCCGTGAAGTCCCAGCGTACGAGCGATTTCGATTGTCTCTCGCGCGGCGGCACGAGGGTTTGCTGCACCCATGTTGCTGATCACACGAACTCCATTGCGGCGGCATGCCGGTAAGACGGCATGCATGCGTTCGCTGAGAAGCGGATCGAATCCACCGTCAGGATCTTCACGCTTGCGTAGTTGCCTCAGCGCGATGGTTCGCTCGGCCAGGCACTCGAAGACAAGGAAGTCGAGATGCCCTTTTTCGGCGAGTTCCACAGCGGGCTCGATCCGATCTCCGGAGAAACCCGCTCCCGCGCCGATTCTGATCTTCTTCATCTGCGCTCTCCTAGACGAACCTCTCACAGTGGTATGACATGGAACAGGACGGCCGCGATCGTCATGACGACGGAAGCTCCCAGAAGATATGGTCCAGCAAAACGCTGGTGGGTGCTCAACTCGATTTCACTGAGGCCGGTCACAAGAAACGTCGCCGGAGTCAGCGGACTCACGGGAAAGCCTGTTGTCATCTGCCCTAGCAGTGCGGCTTCCGCGACGCTTGCCGCGGGCAGTCCGAAGCCCTGAACGGCGGCAGCAAGCACAGGGAGGATACCGAAATAGAAAGAGTCAGGATCGAACAGCAGGCTCAACGGCATCGCGACCAGGCCGAGAACGACCGGGATGTGCGGCGCGAACGCTGGCGGTATGTGTGCGATGGACGCGTTCGCCATGGCGGCGAGCATGCCGCTGCCTCTCAGTATCCCTGTGAACACGCCGGCCGAGCAGAGAATGGCACACATCGATAAAGCCGCTTTCGCGTGACGATCAATCGCCGCGCTCTGATCGCGCACTGATCTGAAATTGAGCAGTAGGGCCAGCATCGTGCCCAGCATGAAAGCGATTGCCGGCTCAACCTTGCCGCTGATCACGAGGGAAAGGACTGCCACCGCGAGAATCAAATTGCAGGCCAAGCGAATACGCGGACCCAGAGAAGCGGTTGTCGCATTTGCGCTCGTTGGCACAAACTTTGAATTCGTGTGTCCAATGCGTCTGCTCTCTTTGCGCCCGAGAAACAGGGCGACAGCGAAAACATAGATCAGGCCCACGACCTGAACAGGAATGAGAGGCTTGAACAACGCAATAGGAGTGGTGTGGAGTGCGCTGGCAGCGCGAATTGTGGGGCCCGTCCAAGGCAGAAAGTTCACGCCTGCCGCCAGTGATACTGCGCATGCCAAGATCCTGCGATCCATCCCCAGCTCTTGATACAGGGGCAGCAAGGTGGGAACGGCTACCAAAAAAACGACTGCGCCGGAACCGTCCAGGTGTAGCAATAGCGCTAGCAGAGCAGTTCCCGGAACGATGAGCACAGGATTTTTGCTGATCCCGCGCAGCAGGATTTTGACAAAGGGCTCAATGGTCCCCGCATCGGTCAAAACGCCGAAGAACAGGATGGCAAACAGGAACATCGCCACCACGGGCGCGATCGATACAAGCCCGGAGAGCGCAAATTGCGCGGTCCTCAATCCGAACCCGGCGGCTAGGCAGGCAGTTACCGGAAACAGGAAAAGTGCAACCAGCGGCGATACGCGTCGGCTGGCGATCGCGACGATCATGCCGAGGATAGTGATCAGACCCCAGAATGCAAGCATGCTCAGCGACCGTTCGTGCAGCCCTTTCGCGAACAGTGCGAGTATAGAGAGCTGTGTATCCATATGTACATTGCATAAATCAGAAGTCTATAATCTCGATTTCCGATGGTTCACGAACTCCGTCATATTCGTGCTTTTCTTAAAATTGCGGAGACCCGCAACTTCACGCGCGCTGCCAACGATCTGCATGTTTCGCAGTCGGCGTTGACCGTCCAGGTGCAACAACTCGAGGAGAGCCTGGGCGTCCGCCTCTTCGACAGGAACAAGCGTGGAGTGACTCTCACCGCCGCGGGCAAGGACGTGTTTGGCCCGCTGCAACGTTTATTCATTGATGCGCAGACCATCGTTGAACATGCACGCGACCTGAGTTCCACCTCAACCGGCTTTGTGTCCATCGCTGCTCTTCCCACGGTGTGCGCGGGGCCGCTTCCGGAGCTGGTGCGAACCTTCCTCGAGAGTCATCCCGGCATCCGCGTGCAAATCTCCGACGTGATCGCGGAACGCGTGCGTGAAGCTGTGCTGAAGCGGGAGGTTGACTTCGGAATCGGGGCACTGCACGGGCGCGATACAGAACTTCGTGCGACCCCGTTGTTTCAAGATCGTCTGGTTGTCTTTACGCCTCCCGGGCACCCGCTCTCGGAGAAGCGCGCCGTCACCCTTCGCGAGGCTTCAGCCCACGGATTGATTTTGCCGGGGCGGGCAAGCAGCGTGAGAGAAGCTATTGAGGCGATCGCACATCGCGAGCGGCTGCTCCTCGACATACGCTACGAGACGAATTTTATGCCAACTGCTTTGGCCTTCGTTCGCGCCAATCTCGGGATAGCCATTCTGCCGGAGTCGGCAGCCGGGACTGACACTTCGGACTTCATGATAGTTGGATTCAACAACCGCTTTGCGAATCGCCAGATTGAGTTGCTCCAGCGAAAAGATGCCACTCTGTCGCCTGCTTCTGAGAGCATGGCACGTCATCTTCTGCAAAAGCTTCATGTTAGAAAGCATGAAGACGTCAACGCGTCGCTCGCATCCGCGAGAAGAAAAATGAAAAACAAGTAATCGGCGAATCCGATTGCTGCGTTCGAATCAATGAATTGTACTCATGCTTCCGGGTGCTGTTATAGTCGCGTGCATCGCAAAATGTCGCGCGCTCCGGAGGCTGTAAATGGATGGTGTGAAGAAGCTCGCCCTGGTGGCAATCGCTGTACTGGCTGCGCCTCCGTTGCTTTCGCAGCCGGGCATAGCCGGCACCGATTCAGGCAAGCTGCAGGGCGTTACGCAGGGGCCTGTCGAATCATTCAAGGGTGTGCCATTTGCCGCGCCTCCCGTTGGCGACCTTCGCTGGCGCACCCCGCAGCCTGTGCAGTCGTGGTCCGATGTGCGGCAGGCCAACGCCTACTCCGCGGATTGCATGCAGGTACCTTTTCCCAGCGACGCTGCTCCGCTCGGCACCAAGCCGGCAGAAGACTGCCTTTATCTCAACGTGTGGCGACCCGCGGGCACGAATGCGGACGCGAAGCTGCCAGTCATGTTCTGGATCTACGGCGGCGGCTTTGTCAACGGAGGCAGCTCGCCCGAGGTGTATGACGGCAGCAAGTTTGCCGAGAAGGGCGTGGTGTTCGTCAGCGCCAACTATCGCCTGGGCCGCTTCGGCTTCTTCGCGTTTCCTGAGCTCACAAAAGAGAACGCCGACGGGATGGTCGGCAACTACGGCTTTATGGACCAGATCGCCGCGTTGAAGTGGGTTCAGAAGAACATCAGTGCGTTCGGCGGCGACCCCGCCAACGTGACCGTGTTTGGCGAGTCGGCAGGCGGCTTCTCGGTGAGCATGTTGCTCACCTCGCCTCTGTCGCAAGGCTTGCTCTCGAAGGCGATCATCGAGTCCGGCGGCGGCCGCACCAACCTTGGCGGACAGCGTTACCTCAACACTGCCCTGCCAAACGGGCCTCCCTCGGCTGAATCCGTGGGCATCGAACTCGCACGCAGCCTGGGAGTGGATGGAACCGATAAGGACGCCCTAGACAAGTTGCGGAGTCTGTCCGCCGAAAAGGTGCTGGGCAATCTCAATATGGCAACCATGAATCAACCCGGATATGCAGGACCCTTTATCGACGGCCGCGTGGTCCTTTCCGATCCGCAAGCCGTTTACCTTTCCGGCGCCGGCTGGCATGTCCCACTGATGATCGGGACCAACAGCATGGATATCGGCTTCGGATTCGCGCGCGATAAAGAGGAACTGTTTGCGCCATTCGGTGCGGATCGCGAGAAAGCGATCGCGGCTTACGATCCGACCGGAAAGGGGGACCTGCGCGCCGTGCAGTACCAGGTTTCGATGGATCGATTCATGGTTGAGCCCGCTCGTTTCGTAGCGACCGTATTCGCTTCGCAAGGTCTCCCTGCATACGTGTACAGGTTTTCCTATGTCGCAAAGTCCATGCGCAGCAAATGGCCGGGCGCGCCCCATGCCACCGAGATACCTTTTGTCTTCGATACCGTGCAGGCGAAGTATGGAAGCGAACTCGCGCCCCAGGATGAAAAGATTGCGCAGGCGATGTTGAATTATTGGGTGGCCTTTGCCAAGACCGGCGATCCGAGCACGGGCAACTCGCCGGCCTGGCCGCGGTACTCGCCCGCAACCGGGATGCTGATGGATTTCACCGAGAACGGTCCGGTCGCCGAAAAGGATCCGCTGAAAGCGAGGCTTGACGTTACGGCTGCATACGTAACGAGCTCAGCTCCTGCGCCCGCGCCGAAACTTCCTCCTCGTCCATGAGCGAGTGGCTACGATAATGGGACCCCAATCGCGGAGTCCTCAGCCAACTCAGGAGCGGCGCAACCTGCGAATAAAGCGATTTATTTTATGTTGCTTGAGCGGCTCGGTAATGGATATAGTCGAGAGTTCCGCGAACCCTAGCGGCAAGCGGACGCGGACATCCTGAGAGGCAATTCGAATGAGGTATTCAGAGATCGGGACCCTCGTGCTCGTAGCATGTTCGCTTGCGGCACAGGCGCAGTCTGAATCATCGAACCGCTGCGCCGCCCTGAAGAGCGCAACGCTTACCGACGTCGAGATCACGAATTCCGAGCCGGTAGCGGCAGGGAAAATTATCCCGCCTGCCTATCCGGGGGCATCGGCCGTCGGGCCCCTCCCCGCGCATTGCCGCGTTGACGGCATCATCAACCGCCGCAAGGGAGTTGATGGCGTGGAGTACGGCCTTGGGTTTTCAGTAGCTCTTCCGGAGCCGGATGCCTGGAACGGCGACTTCATGATGCAGGGCGGCGGAGGCGGCAACGGTGTAGTCGCGTACCCGACCGGGGCAAGCTATACAGGAGACAAGCCGGCGCTCTCCCGCGGCTTCGCTGTTGCAAGCACGGACTCTGGACACAAGGCGAAGACCGGCGGATTCGATTTCAGCTTCATGCGCGATCAGCAGGCTTATTTGGATTTTGCATACATGGCAAACGCCGAGGTCGCGGGGGTGGCCAAGCAAATCATCACCCGCTTTTACACGAAGACTGCGGCCTACTCCTATTTCGTTGGGTGCTCCACAGGCGGGCGAGAGGGCATGATCCTGTCGCAGCGGTTTCCGACGGTGTTTGACGGGATTGTGTCGGGCGATCCCGCGATGCGTACGGGCCTGTCAAACCTCGCGATTGCACAGTGGATTCCGGTGGCCTACAACCAGGCGTCGCCAAAAGACGCGTCCGGCAAGCCGGAGATCGACAAGTTTCTGACCGAGACAGATCGCAAGGTCTTCATGGACGGACTCATGAAGCAGTGCGACGCGCGCGACGGCGTGGTGGACGGCATGATCTTCGATCCAATTGGATGCAACTTTGATCCTGCGGTGCTCAAATGCAAATCGGGGCAGGCGGACACGTGCATCGCGCCCGAAAAGATTGCGGCAATCAAGAAGGCGTTCGCGGGGCCAAAGAATGCGTACGGAACGCAGGTCTACCCTGGCTTTCTTTACGACGCGGGTATTGCTTCGACAACCGGCATACCCGGTTTGCTGGCGCTGAGCAAGAATGGCCTGTTCGGCCCATACACCACCGCGACGGAAGTCGACGCGGATGCCGCGGCGCTCCATGCGTCGGATCCGCTGGTTGAGCCAGCGTCAACAAACCTGTCTACGTTCTCGCAGAACGGCGGGAAGTTGATCTTTTTCCACGGCGACAGCGATCCGTGGTTCTCACCGCTCGACACGCTCGGATACTATAGGTCGCTGGCCGCAACAAATGGCGGAGCTGACAAGGTGGCCGAGTGGAGCCGGATGTTCCTTGTGCCGGGAATGGCTCACTGCGGAGGCGGCCCTTCACTGGACCACTTCGACATGCTCAGCGCACTCGTTGGGTGGGTTGAAAAGGGCGCGGCGCCCGAGTCGGTGATTGCGACCGGAGCTGCGTTTCCCGGTCGCAGCCGACCCCTATGCGCCTATCCCAAACACGCCCAGTACGCCGGCAGCGGAGACACACAGGACGCCCGAAACTTCCAGTGCCGGTGAAGATCGCAGCGTCCGCGAGGGTTACTGTACAAGGGTTGTCGTTCTTCAACGGGCATTGCTCCGAAGAGTTGTTCTGAGAACGAAGTGGAATTCATAGGAGTCGAATGATGCGGTTCAGCAGTGGAGTCCTACGCGCGGTTTTTGCATTCGGCGCGCTATGCATTGGGCCGTGCGTTCACGCACAGCAGGCACCTCAGCAAGCCGCCGCACAGTCGCCCGCGGTGCAAATGCCTGCTCCCACACCCAACGACACGTTGAAGTCGGTCGAAGTGGAGCCCGATCGTCATGTCCGTTTTCGCATCTGGGCGCCGAACGCCACTGAAGTGAAGTTGCATGCCGAGGGCCCAGAGGCCACACCGGGAATCACTCCGCAAGAGACCGGCAAGTACATGGCTGGTGTGCCTTTGATCAAGGGGGATCAGGGCGTCTGGGAAGCGACGATTGGTCCGATCGAACCTGGAGTCTATCGCTACGCATTCACGGTGGACGGTGTGAGCACAACAGATCCGCGGAACCCTCTCACCTCGCAATCGCTTACCCACGCGTCCAGCATGTACGAGGTTCCGGGCGCGGACTTCACGGAGTACAAGGCGGGCGTACCGCACGGCGCAATCGCAACGGCCTATTATGACTCGCCTGCCACAGGCGGCGAACGCCGCATGCACGTTTACACGCCGCCGGGGTACGAGATTGGCGGCGCGAGATTGCCTGTACTTTACTTGCTTCACGGCGGAGGAGATTCTGATGACTCGTGGCCTACGGTGGGCCGCGCAGGCGCAATTCTCGACAACCTGATCGCCAGCGGAAAGGCCGTTCCGATGCTGATCGTGATGCCCGCAGGCCACGTCTCCTCGGACTTTCATTTGGCGCCGGGTGTGCGCATGGGCCACGATGCCTTCAACGATGATCTGGTGAAGGTGGTGCTGCCTTACATCGACGCGCACTATCGTACCTTTGCAGACCGCGATCACCGTGCAGCACTTGCCGGGCTGTCGATGGGTGGCCTCCAGGCGTTGAACATTGCGCTCGACGACTCAGCAGATTTCGCCTACGTGGGCGTGTTTAGCTCCGGATGGTTCCCCAACTCCATCAAGGAAGAGCAGGACACGGACGTGGCGCAGTACCGCGCGTCGGGCAAGCCGTTTCGCCTGTTCTGGGCAGATGCGGGCAAGTACGATATCGCGCTTCAGAACAGCCATGCCACAGTTGCCGTTTTGAAGGATGCCGGAATCAATGTGGAGGAGCACGAGAGCGGCGGCTTCCACGCATGGCCCAACTGGAGAGACTATCTGCATCAATTCGCTGCGCTGATCTTCAAGTCTCAAGAGGCGCATTAGTGTGCGCCCTCGATAGCCGCATTAGCTGCCACCTGCTTTATCACCACAAGTGCCGCTTGCTGAAACCGCTTGGAGAGGAACCATGAAAACTCGCGTGACGAGAATCATCGAATACATTGCCGCCTGCAGCGGAGCACTCCTAATTGCATCAGCGCTACAAACCGCAGTTGCTCAGGAGCCCGCAAATCTTCCTTACTTGAATCCCCAGCTATCCCCAGAGCAGCGGGCCACTGATCTGGTGCATCGCATGACGCTGGCGGAAAAAGCGACGCAAATGCAAAACAACTCGGCCGCCGTTCCCCGGCTCAACGTTCCCGCGTATCAGTGGTGGAGCGAGGCTCTGCATGGCGTAATCAACCAGGGTGTGACGGAGTACCCCGAGCCCGTCGGCCTGGCGGCAACCTTCGACGCACCGGGCATCCACACGATGGCCGGGCAAATCGGCATCGAAGGCCGCATCAAGCACGTGCAGAACCAACGCGAAGGACACACCGGCATCATGGGCGGCCTCGACTTCTGGTCGCCGAACCTCAACATCTTCCGCGATCCGCGATGGGGCCGCGGCCAGGAGACGTACGGCGAAGACCCGTTCCTCACTGGCCGCATGGGCGTGGCGTACGTCACGGGGCTACAGGGCGATGACCCCAACTACTACCTCGCAATTGCCACGCCCAAGCACTTCGCCGTGCACAGTGGACCAGAGCCAACCCGTCACTTCGCCGATGTCGACGTGAGCAAGCACGATGAAGTAGACACGTACGAGCCAGCCTTCCGCGCTGCCGTGGTCGATGGCAAGGCGGGATCCGTAATGTGCGCGTACAACGCCATCAACGGCGAGCCTGCTTGCGCCAACCAGTACCTGCTTCAGGATCAGCTTCGCGGAAAGTGGGGCTTCCAGGGATACGTTGTCTCCGATTGCGATGCGGTTCGGGACGTTGCGGCAAATCATCGGTATCGCCCCACCCAGGTCCAGGGTGCCGCAATCTCCGTCATGCGCGGCATGGACAACGAGTGCGTCACCTTCACTTCTCGTTTCGGGGAACCAGTCGAAAAGGCTTACATCGATGCCGTGCAGCAGGGATACCTCCCGGAGAACGTGCTCGACGCCGCGCTCATTCGCCTCTTCACCGCGCGCATCAAGCTCGGCATGTTCGATCCTAGCGAAATGGTTCCGTACGCGAAGATCGATGAGAAGGAACTCGACAGCAAGGAACACCGCGATCATGCGCGCAAGCTGGCGAACGAGTCCATGGTGCTGCTCAAGAATGATGGAATGCTTCCGCTCAAACCTGAAATCAAGAAGATTGCTGTCGTCGGTCCACTGGCGGATCAGACGCGGCCGCTGATAGGCAACTACGCCGGTCAGCCAACGCACATAGTCTCCGTTCTCGACGGCCTGCATGCTGAGTTCCCAAATGCAACGATTACTTATGTTCCGGGAACGCAGTTTCTGCGCACGGATGGAAAACCGGTGCCCGATGCGCTGTTGACCACTCCCGACGGCAAGCCCGGCCTCAAAGCTGAATACAGCGAAGGCCGCATGTCTCCGGGTTCCAAGACCACGCCGATCCTCACGCGCACGGAAACGAACGTAAGCCTGAGCGAGAGCAATCTGCCCAAGGAAGTTGCCGGGAAGAAAGCATACGGCGTGCAATGGACGGGGACGCTCACTCCCACTGAATCCGGCGGCTATCAGCTCGGCGTTCGCTGCCATGGTTTCTGCCGGCTTACCGTAGATGACAAGCAGGTGGCCGCGGCCTTCGGCGGGGGCGATGAGATGACCTCCGGCATGGGCCGCGTACACCTGGAGAAGGGCCGTAAGGCGACGATCAGCATGAGCTATGGCACACAGAGCAGCAAGCCGCATGCAGAGCTGATCTGGAACAAGGCGCAGGCCGGTGTATCGCCCGAGGCAATCACCGCGGCCAAGTCTGCTGATGCCGTTATAGGGGTTGTGGGCATCACCAGTCAGCTCGAAGGCGAGGAGATGCCCGTGAGCGAACCGGGCTTTCTCGGCGGAGATCGCACGAGCATCGACTTGCCGCAGCCGGAAGAAGACCTGGTAGAGGCAGTGGCGGCCACGGGGAAGCCGGTGACAGTTGTTCTAATGAACGGCAGCGCGCTGTCCGTGAACTGGATCAACCAGCACGCCAACGCAATCGTGGAGGCCTGGTATCCCGGTGAAGAGGGCGGAGCCGCCGTCGCCGAGACGTTGAGCGGCAAAAACAATCCTGCGGGCAGGCTGCCGGTCACGTTCTACAAGGGCGTCGATCAGTTGCCGAACTTCGAGGATTACGTCATGGCGAATCGTACGTATCGCTACTTCACCGGAAAGCCGCTTTATCCGTTTGGGTACGGACTGAGCTATACCAATTTCAGTTACAGCGATCTCAGTCTTCCGACAGAGGCGGTTGCCGCCGGACAGCCCGTGGGTGCGGATGTGACCGTGACGAATACGGGCAAGCTGGCCGGCGACGAGGTCGTTCAGCTCTATTTGAAATTCCCCGAAGTCAAGGGAGCGCCGAGGATGGCGCTTCGCGGATTTGAACGCGTGCATCTTGATGTCGGCGCCAGTCAGAAGGTGCACTTTAACCTGAAGCCCCGTGACATGGGGATGGTGACGGAGGATGGGAGTCCGATCATCGCCCCAGGTGAGTACACGATCGGCATTGGTGGCGGACAGCCAGATACGGGAGCGCCTGTTGCTACAGGCAAGTTCCACGTTGATGGGCGGTTCGCGCTGCCAGAATGACGAGATTGCGCTGCTAAGTGCAAGTCGCGCAATTTCGAAGCGACTGATTGCATAAACAGACAGGAGAATTTGTTCATGGCGAAGTCGAAGCAATCTGTTGTTCTGACGCGGCGTGAGGCGTTGCTGCTGTCCACTACTGCAGGCCTGGGGGCGGCGTTGAGCAAGCCTGCCTTTGGCTCTGACAGCGTGAAGACAGCCGCGCACCAGGAACCGGGCAATGTGTCGACGCCGCGAACGGCCGTGGCGAAGACGCAGTACGGTAACGTGCGCGGGTTTGTGGATGGCGGCGTGCTGACGTTCAAAGGAGTGCCGTACGGGGCAACGACGGCTGGGGAGAATCGATGGCTGCCGGCCAAACCGCCTGCGCCATGGAAGGACGAGTATCCGGCCTTGGCGTACGGCGCGAACTGCCCGCAGACGCTGCACCCGTGGACGAGCATCGAGCAGACATTTTTGTTCGACTGGGACGACGGCTGGCAGAGCGAGGACATGTTGAAGTTGAACATCTGGACGCCGAGCCTGACGGGAAAGCGGCCCGTCATGCTCTACATGCACGGCGGCGGTTTCAGCTTCGGATCATCCTACGAGTTGCCATCGCACGACGGCGCGCAGATGGCGCGGCATCACGAAGTGGTGCAGGTCTCGGTCAATCACCGCCTGAATATCCTCGGGTTTTTCGATGCGGCGGAGATTGGCGGTTCGGCATATGAAGAATCGTCGAACGTAGGGATGATGGATCTGGTTGCGGCTCTGAAGTGGGTTCAGGAGAACATCGAGAATTTCGGAGGCGATCCGAATCGCGTAATGATCTACGGGCAGTCGGGCGGGGGATCGAAGGTGACGACCTTGATGGGAATGCCCTCGGCGGTGGGCCTGATCCATCGCGCTGCGGCGCAGTCCGGCGGTGGAGGGAACATTCCGAGCAGAGCGCAGCAAAAGGAACTGGCACGTCAGACGATGAAAGAACTGGGGCTCGGGCCGAACGATATTGGATCGCTTCAGAAGATGGAATGGGGCAAGCTGTTTGCGGCCGGGAACGCGGCGGCTGCGAAGATCAATCCGTCGGGACGACCCATGATGGGGCCCGGGGCGCCCGGGACACCGCGGGTGGGATGGTCGCCTTGTGTCGACGGGAAGGTGATCAACTTGCGGTCGTTCTTTGACGCCGCTCCAGATGTGTCAAAGAATGTGCCGATGCTCATAGGTTCGGTGAGCGAAGAGGGAAACCAGATGTCCTCGCGCCCGACGGAAGAAGAGTGGCATGCAAACCTTGCGAAGACCTACGGCGAGGAGAAGGCGACTGCAATCGTTGCGGCCTTGAAGAAGGCGTACCCGCGGAAGAAGATTCAGACGCTTTCGTATATCTGCAGCGGAACTCCGGGGCTAAATGGGCTCGGGATGCGGAACAATGTAGTGAAGACGGCGCGATTGAAACATGAGCTGCAAGCCGCGCCCGCGTTCGCGTACTACTTCACCTGGCAGACGCAGATTCTCGATGGCGTGGCTGGCGCATGGCATACAGCGGATCTTCAATTCTGCTTCGATAACACGAAGCGCTGTGAGCAGGGAACAGGGAATACCCCGGAGGCGCAGGCTCTGGCGAAAAGGATGGCATCGTCGTGGGCCGCATTTGCCGCAACCGGAAATCCGAGCATCCCGGGACTAAACTGGGCTCCAACCGATCCTGACACCAATCGAGCGATGCTCTGGGACAACGAGTGTCGGATGGCAGATGATCCGGAGGCGGAAGCTCGCAAGATCATCTTGACCTGACGGTCGCCGCTACGTCACGACAAGGGTTTTCGGAAGCAATTCCTTTAGCGCTTTTTTGCGAATGTGAAATCGACAGCGGTCTCATCGACTTGCGGGCACATGGCTGTATAGTCGCCTTTACGGACAAGTGATCCTGGCTCAACTGTTGACTTCCAGGAAATCATTCGTCGAGACAATTCTTGTTCGGGCAGAGGTCTACAGGGCAGAGGTCGCAGGTCCAATAAGGGTCCAATAACGGTTACCAGGGGTATCTCAGAGCGCCAAAAGAAGCCATCCGTGACGCGTAGTTTCAATAGGTTACTGCCCGCCTCTGTCTGTCACGGCAGAGGTCGCGGGTTCGAGCCCCGTCGTCCCCGCCATACATTCCAAAAGAGTTCTTACTCGGAATCGGCGGAAACCATAGAGGGTGCAAAAGGACATAGATTTGTGTCCCTTTTGTGCCCTTTTTGACGTCGATTCCCGCCCGATCCCTCTGCTGGACTAGGCCGCTCTTTGAGTTCCGCCGGCAGACAGAACAAGTGACATCATGGCGTCCTGAGCCGCATGTTTCGATGGTGTGATCGCCTGGGTGTAGACGTCTAACGTCGATCGCAGTGAAGAATGTCGCAACAGTTCCTGCATCACTTTGAATTCTGTCCCCACACTCCTAAGGAGCGTCGAATACGTGTGTCGAAACGTGTGCCACCCGAAGCGCTTTTCGATGCCTAATTCGTGGGCTCTCGGCAGGATGAATTTTCTCAAGATCGCCTGACCCCAGAACGGCTTTCGACCGCGGTGGCGTTTGCTTGCGAAAACCCAATCGTCAGGTTTGCGGTAATGCTGCTGTTCTTTCCATTTCAGAAGTGTTTCGATCAGGAGCGGATGAACCGGAACTGGCTTTTGCGACGATTCGGTTTTGCAAGGACCAACAACTCCGCAGACAATCGACCGCGTTACGTGGATCAACCTATCGGGGAAGTTGATGTCGCGCCACTTTAGGCCGAACAGTTCGCTCTGTCGTAATCCAGTCGACGCAGCGAGCAAAACCAATGTCCGTTCTCTGATTGCCAAGCCGTCTATTAGGGTCTTGATCTCATCGGGTGTGAGTATATTCGGGGCGGCTTTGCGTTTCGCTCCCTGACGCACGAGACGAATTGGATTGTGATCGAAGAACTCATATCGGCAAGCATGATTGAACAGCACGGACATCACGCCCCGGATCTTCGCGCAACTGCCCTTCGCCAGCGGTAACCGGCGGAGCCAGGACTCAAACTCGATCGTCCGCACGTCACGAAGTTCGAGTTTTCCCCAATTCGGCAAGATCCATCGGCGCAGGTAGACCGCATAGCACATCTTCGTGGAATAGCTCCGCCAAGTGTTGCTTCGGGCCAATTCACGTTGCTCAAAATGGCTGCAGAGTTGAGCGACTGTCATCGTGATGGAAGTTGATCGCAGGTTTGCCCAGTTGACCTCGGTGATCAGGCTGGCGACCGCATTTCGTGCGGCGTCCTGATCGGGCAACTCCTTAATCGTTCCAATGACCCTCTTGCGATATATGCGCTTCCCGTTGGGGCCTTTTTCTGACCAACGGAACTGCCAAACGTCGGGACCTTCGAGGCGAGACTTGGTAGTGAGACTGCCATGTTGCATTGGTCATCCTCCTGCCCGCAGCGGCGGGGCAGGGAAGATGTTCTCCGATTCGCGTCACAGTTGGCACCTTTTGGCTGGCGACCGAGGAGTGGCGGAGAATTCAATTCCCGGATGCTGAAAGTGAATTACCTTGCGGCGGCAGTGACCTCGGGTGCTCTGAATTGTGGAGCCACGCACGCGTGCGATCAGCGCCTCGATGAGTGCATTGGCGATTTTGCGCCGACTGAGAAGATCGGCGATTTTTGTTACGCTGCAATCTGTTCTGCAAATACTGAGAGAGACCTATTGTCGAGGACAGATTGGATGCTGTTAAGGTGATACTCCCAAAGCGCCCGGGCATTCGATGTCGACCTTCATCCATACGAGGCATTTACCACACGTGACGGGAAGGCAACGATGGTCATGGAAGCAAATACTCCTCCTGATGTTGCACAGAAGACGGATACGGACGACCTCGTTCTTCCTGCCGAGCAAGTCGTGGTGGCTTACCACGAGAGAACGAAGCACCACTACCATCGCTATGCCGCCGCGCTTGGATACATGGATTGGGCTAAGCAGCCAGATCCGTTCCGCCGTTACGACGGAGCGCCGCTGGTTCGCCTTCCTCTCCCCGAGGAGGGGCAGGCGCTTCCGTTCTGGTAGCTCTATGTCGCGGACAACGTGGTGCCAGCTCCGCTTTCGGTGGACTCCATCTCACTCTTCTTGCGATACGCACTCTCGCTCACAGCCTGGAAACAGTTCGAGGGAACCACATGGCCTCTTCGTGCCAACCCGTCTAGCGGGAACCTCCACCCGACGGAGGGATACGTGCTCTTGCCGTCTTTGGACACTATCCACAACCGTCCCGGTGTATACCACTATGCATCGAAGGCGCACGGTCTCGAGCTTCGAGCGGACTTTGATCCCTCGGTCTGGGCGGCCTTGACGGCATCATTTCCGGAAGGCTCATTCTTCGTGGGGCTGTCGTCCATTTTTTGGCGGGAGGCCTGGAAGTATGGCGAGCGTGCGTTCCGGTACTGCCAACACGATGTCGGCCATGCGATCGGGTCGATGCGATTCGCGGCGGCCGTCCTCGGGTGGAAAATCCGCCTCCTCGACCGTGTTGGTAGCGCCGCCGCGGCCCAACTTCTCGGACTCGACCGCGAAGCCGACTACACCGGCGCGGAGCGAGAGCATCCCGAACTCGTGGCGCTTGTGGTCAGGGAGAAATGGGCCAGCGACCGGGGCCTCCGCCTGTCCAAAGAGTTGGTAACCCAGGTGGCCAATTCTCAGTGGTACGGCACAGCTAACGTGCTGAGTCCCGAGCACGGCGTCGATTGGCCAGTGATCGACCAGGTGGCTGTCGCCACTACGAATCCGGGAATTGCGGTCGACGAAGATTTCTCCAGGTTCCCTTCGGAGGAAGAGCTCTTCGGGGCGCCAGTTCGGTCCGGGGCCTTCACTGCGGAAAGAGTCATCCTGGGGCGCAGGAGCGCGGTGAGCATGGATGGGGCCACAGCGATTCCAGCGGCGACCTTCTTCCGAATGTTGGCTCGTCTTGTACCCACCCAAGACGGCCGATCTATGCCGTGGGACGCCCTACCCTGGCGCCCACGCATCCACCTGGGCCTCTTCGTGCACCGCGTGAACGGCGTGCCTCCCGGTCTCTACGTGCTCGCTCGGGACCCGGAGAAGGTCGAGACACTCCGGCAAGCGATGCGGCCTGAGTTCCTGTGGCAACGCCCTCCGTCGTGTCCGCATGGCCTTCCGCTCTACCTGCTGAAGGAGGGGGACTGCCGTGTTCTGGCCGCGAGCGTCTCCTGCGGTCAAGACATTGCGGGGGACGGGACCTTCAGCCTTGGGATGATCGCTGAATACATGGACAGTTTGGTTGTCTATGGCGCCGGCTTCTACCGAAATCTCTTCTGGGAGGCCGGCCTTGTGGGCCAGGTGCTGTACCTCGAGGCGGAAGAAGCGGGTATTCGTTCGACCGGGATCGGCTGTTACTTCGATGATCCGGTTCACGAGGTGTTTGGCATCTCTTTGCGCGATTGGCAGAGCTTCTACCATTTCACTGTGGGTGGCCCAGTCGAGGACGGACGCCTGACCACGTTGCCTGCGTACAGCTTGGGGGAAGCAGGATGAACACCCTGACACTTGAATTGGATCGGCCGTCTGCGGCGTTCATCGCGACCTTGGAGGTACATAGCGCGATGATGCGGGCACCGGAACGGCGATGGCTTTGGTCTTATCTCCGCCGTCGGCGAGCGCATTGGCGATTTGGTGCTCATTGAGAATTCGCAGACCGACAGCCGCAGTAGAGCCGGTCAACCGAAGATCGAAGCGACGGACCCGTCCTGGAGGAATTCGATGGCGGTCGCAGACTGCTGGGTCCGCTGCTGATTGTGGAGGAATCGTTGAGGGCAGCCGCAATCCATCGGCTGGAAAGGTTGTGCGCAGCGAACCTTCCTGATAGGACTTCCCCATCCTTATCCTGACCACCGAACACAGTGACAACGGCGGCCCAATGGCCGGCACCGCGCTTACCACACGGGCGTCGGACGGCGATTATGCGGATGCGCAGAGATAAGAGGAACTTGTGGTATCAAAGAAATCAGCTCGTCGATCCAGGACGGGAGAGGCGACTGCCGTCAACAACGCAACGGCGCGGAAGTTGTGGTCTCGGTTTCGGGGAGAAATCACCGTGAGAATGCGAAAGTTCGGATGCGTTTTGAGTTCTGTCATATTGGCGATCGCGTGCCAGGCTCAGGCGCCGATAGCCGTGAATGTGGAATTGTCGAAGCCGTTGGGGCCGTACACGCCAATCTACAGATGGTTCGGCTATGACGAGTCAAATTACACGACCATGAAGTTTGGCATGCAGCTACTGCCGGAATTGCATGATTTAAGTCCAGTGCCGGTTTACATCCGAGCCCATCATCTGCTGACCTCAGGGAACGGAGTGGCTGAGCTCAAATGGAGTTCGTCGAACGTATTCTCGCTGGACGCCAACGGAAGGCCGGTGTACGACTTCACGATCACCGACCAGACCTTCGACGAGTATAAGAAGGCAGGAGTAAGGCCATTCGTGGAACTTGGATTCATGCCGAAGGACCTTGCCGCGACTGTGCCAGGAATCAACGGGTATCAGGTTCACTATCCCAGGGGGACGATGGCTGGAGCTTCCAACAATCCGCCCAATGACTATGCGATGTGGGGCGAATTGATACAAAAGTTCACTGAGCATCTTGTCGAGCGTTATGGGAGGGAGCAGGCGAGTACATGGTACTTCGAGGTGTGGAATGAGCCGGATATCGGATACTGGCACGGCACGCCTTCCCAGTATTTCAAGCTCTATGACTATGCAGTAGCGGGTGTACGAGCGGCGCTGCCAAATGCGTTGGTCGGCGGACCGGCAAGCACGGGGCCGAACTCGGAGAAAGCCGGGACATTTCTGGATGACTTTCTGAAGCATTGCCAGAACGACAAGAGCGCGGCAAGTGGGAGGTCGATTCCGCTTGATTTTATTTCGTTCCATCCCAAGGGCCAGCCGTCTTTTGCGGATGGGCATGTGCGTATGGGGATTACGAATGAGCTGGACGCGACCGAGGCCGGCTTCAGGATTGTCGCGAAGTATCCGGAATATACCCATCTTCCGATCATTCTGAGTGAGGCCGATCCGGAAGGGTGCGCCGCTTGCTCGATGAAAACGAATCCGGCTAATTCGTACAGGAATTCGCCGCTCTATGCGACCTATACGGCGGTGATGATCAAAGCTTTATTTGACCTGCAGGACCGCTCCAAAGTGAATCTCGCAGGGATGTTGTCGTGGTCGTTTGAGTTCGAGAACGCGGGTTTCTTCGAAGGATTTCGCACCCTTGCGACCAAGGGAGTCGACAAGCCGATATTGAATATATTCCGGATGGCGGGCTTGATGTCAGGGCAGCGGGTGATGACGAGCAGTACGGGACAGGTTCCGCTCGACGAGATGATGAAAAATGGAGTGAGGCAGGCGCCGGATGTAGACGCGATGGCGACAAAGGCGGCGCGTGAAGCGGCGGTTATGCTGTGGAACTACCATGATGACGATTTACCAGCGGCATCCGCAGATGTGCTGGTGACGATTGCAGGCATTCCGGCCGGAGTGAAGAAGGTGCTCTTGGAGCACTATCGGATAGACGACACGCACAGCAATTCCTACACCGTATGGAAAAGCATGGGATCTCCTCAGACGCCGGCGCCAGAGCAGTACGCACAAATGAAAGCGGCAGGACAACTGGAGCTTCTGACCTCTCCTGAATGGCTTGACGTGAACAACGGCAAGGTAACAATTGCCACGAGTCTGCCGCGGCAAGCCACATCGTTGATGCATTTGAAGTGGTAGCTCTCAGATCATTCCTAGAATCGTGCTGGCGCAGTGCCATATGGCACCGTCCGTCCGGAAGAGAGAAGCACGCTTGATCTCGTCTGTCGATCCTGGACTCCAGCAGCCGCGAACAGAGAGCCCGCGCCGAGTTGCTGGGATCAGTGATGTCGAGGTTATCTGATGTCTGCATCTGGACAACTGAGTTTAGTTGGCCAGTAGGGCACCGCCTGGACTGTTGCCAACAGGCCAAACCACGTTTCCAGACCAGATTTTCCTCGAAGCGCGCGTTGGCGATTTGTCATCATTCGAAAGACGGCTCAGTTAAAGGGCGATACTGGGCCGACGTTTTCCGAAGTTGGTGGCCTGTTCGAAGGCGTGGGAGAGTTGGAGGACGCTGAAGTCCTGCTTGTCGCGGCCAACAATCTGAATTCCAACAGGCAGGCCTTCAGCGGTGAAGCCAGCGGGCACAGAAGCAGCGGGGTTCCCGGTCGCGGAGATGTACCAGCAGCTCTTCATCCAGTCGATGTAGTTGGCCAGGTGCACGCCGTTGATCTCGGTGGCCCAAGGCGTGTTGACGTCGAAGGGCGGCAGTTGCGTGGTGGGCAGGATGAAGTATTCGTAGTTTGCGAGGAAGGCCTGGAATCGACGCCATAGCAGGGTGTGCGCGACCTCTGCGCGGGTGATGTCCGCGGCGGAAAGTGCGAGGCCTTCTTCAATCTCGCCGCGGAGCGTGTCTTTGAATCCGTCGGGATGAGCCTTGAACAACGTGCTATGCGCCGCGGCCGCGCTCCAGACGCGCAGGATGCGAAAAGAAATTTCGGCAGGGGCAAAGTCGGGCTCCGCCTCCTCAACGATGCAGCCGATAGACTCGAACGTCTTGCGCTGCGCGTCGACGACGGTGCGGATGCGCGGATCGATGGGTATGCCATTGAGGTTTTTGAACCACGCCACGCGCACGCCCTTGAAGCTCCGGTCCAGAGGGCGCGCGAACACCGATCCGGGCTCGTCGATAGAAAGCGGCGAACTTAAATCAGGCCCCGCAATCGTGCTAAGTGCGAGGGCCAGATCGGCTGTCGAGCGGCCGAGGCATCCGTTAGTCGAAAGGGTAGACCAGCCCACCGAGAGCGAGGGATTCGGCACACGGCCGATGGAGGGGCGGAAGCCGACGACATTGCACCACGCAGCGGGATTACGAAGCGAGCCGCCCGCGTCGGAGCCGCTGGCGACCGGCGTCAACCCGCAGGCGAGCGCGACAGCCGCGCCGCCCGAGGAGCCGCCGCAGGTCTTCGTTAGATCGTAGGGATTGTGGGTTGCGCCGAAGACAGCGTTGAATGTCTGCGAGCCCGCGCCGAACTCGGGAGTATTTGTTTTGCCGATGAAGATAGCGCCGGCATCGCGCATACGCGTCACGAGCAGGTTGTCCTTGGTGGGAACATGATCCTTGAAGAGCGGCGAGCCGTAGGTGGTGCGGACGCCGGCGGTATCGATGAGGTCCTTGTGGGCGACCGGCAGGCCGTGCAGCGGACCGAGCGTCTCGCCATGCGCCTGCATCTCATCGGCGCGCGTTGCCGCTGCGGTTGCCTGATCCGCAATGAGCGTGACGATGGCGTTCACCCTAGGATTGACGCGATCGATCTGCTTGAGGTGCTCCTCAAGCGCTTCGCGCGCCGAAAGCTTCTTGGCGCGGATCATCGCGGCCATGTCCACGGCCGACGTGAAGCAGAGTGAGGGCGCAGAGTTCTGGGCGCTCAGCGCGGCGGGAAAAGCCGAGGCGGCCGAGACTGCGGCCAGGCCCGCGAGAAACTCACGGCGTGTGGGGTGGTCCTGCTTTGCTGAAAACATGCAAGAACTTTATCATTCGCGGACTCGGCGCGATAAGCGCGGCAAGTGTGCCACCGGTGCTCGCCACCGCAAGCCACGGCGATCGTGCGCCCCGGCGATTTTAGATTGCGCCTGCAAATCGGAGTGTGACACCATTTGTCTCAATGCTTCCCCGCAAAAAGCCGGCTGTGCTCGTGTTGTTTCTCGCCCTTTTGGGCTTGAGTGCAGCGAAATCCGTCGGCGCCCAGGCCTTTGACTTGGACAAGGGCCGCGTGGCGCTTACCAGGCTTGACGGACTGTGGCGGTTTCATCCCGGCGACGATGGCCGCTGGGCCGATCCTTCGTTCGACGATTCCTCGTGGCCGCTGCTTCGGTCCGATCGCGGATGGAGCTCGCAGGGCTATCCCGGCGATGAGCGGATTCGGATGGTATCGCTTCAGCATCCGCATTCCTGCGGGCTCGCAGCCACTCGCTCTCTATTTTCCAAGACTGATGACCAGCTACGAAGTCTATGCGGACGGGCATAAGCTTGGAGCTTTCGGCGGAATGCCGCCATACCGCAAGCTGCTCACCGGTCGTCCCCCTCTTTATGTTCTTCCTGGCGTCGGCTTCCCCGCAGAGAAGACAGTGGTCATCGCCATTCGCGTGTGGCACTGGCCGTTCTGGGCGCATTACTACGGTGGAGGCCCGCAGAGCGCCGGCTACGTAGGAGAAATCTCAGCCAGTTGATCGCATGCGGCGCGATGATTTTCCCGGGGAACCCGTGGAGCTGGGCTCCGCCGCTGTTTTCCGCGCTGATGTGTCTGATTGGCGGCATCTTTGCGCTGGGGTTTGCCTGGCAGCACCGGCGTGAGCGCGAATATCTCTGGTTCGGCGTGTGGCTCCTGTTCAAGGCATACTTCGACGGCCTTGCCTCCTTCGCAAACTTTGCGGCTATCAATATTGACTTCCGGGAGATCTCGCGCGCCATGGCGGAGGCGGGAGGCATCCTGGCTTCGCTTGCGTTCTATTCCCATCTGTTGCGCGGCCGCAAGGACTGGCTCTTCTGGCTGTCGGCCATTGCGGCCCTGACGCGCCCGTTGCCGTTCACGCTGGCCATGCTCGGGGTTCTGACGCAGACGCAGGTGAATGCATGCAACTTCGCAACTCTGTTGCCGGGCGTCGCGTGGGTGGTGATCCTGGTGATTGCGAGAGCCTGGCGCGGCATACCCGACGCGCGGCTTTTGCTCGCTCCCACGCTGCTGCAGGAGGGCGTGATCGTGGCCGGGATCATTTCCTTCGAGGCATTTGCGCTCGGCTTTACCCATGGCTCATCGAGCGCCAACAGGTTCATCACTTTTACGCTGCGCCCATTTGTGGATGTGATCTTTTTGTCGGCCATGCTGGCAATTCTGGTGGGCCGCTTCACCCGCACGCGGCGGCACGAGGAGCATCTTGCAGGGGAACTGCAGGCAGCGCGCACCGTGCAGCAAATCCTCATTCCAGACGAGGTCCCCTCGATTCCCGGCTTCGCGATCGAAAGCTGCTACATACCTGCCGGGTGAAGTCGGCGGCGACTTCTTCCAGATTCTGCCTGCAAAAAACGGCGGCCTGCTGGCGGTCATTGGCGACGTGAGCGGAAAGGGCATGCCGGCTGCGATGACGGTCTCGCTGCTGGTGGGAACCGTGCGCACCCTGGCCCACTACACGGAAAGCCCCGGCGAGATGCTGGCGGCGATGAATGAACGCATGCTGGGCCGCAGCCACGGAGGATTTACCACTTGCCTTGCGCTGCGAATCGATGCCGACGGAATCCTCACCATCGCGAACGCAGGCCACCTTGCGCCCTATCTTGCAGGACGTGAAGTGGCGACCGAAAATGGACTCCCGCTGGGCTTGTCCGCGGCAACCGAGTACGCCGAAACCACAATCGAACTGCACGGCAGCGACCGCCTCACTCTGCTTACTGACGGCGTAGTTGAAGCGCGCGACTCTCGAGGTGAACTGATGGGCTTTGAGCGCACGCTTGCCCTGTCAAAACTATCTGCCGAACGAATTGCCGAGGCCGCCAGAGATTTTGGACAGGAAGATGACATTACGGTCCTCACACTGCGATTTCAGCCTCTTCCTGTGCCTGCTTAGCTTCCATACTCAACGCGCTTGGTAACGAGCCGAGCGCTTCCTCCATGCGGTAGACTCGCTTCCGATCATGCGCAAAGCAATTTCTGTTGTCAGGCAGTTCCTGCTATGGGTCAGTTTGCCCGCTTTGCTAGGAGCCCAGGATGGGGCTCCCCATCGGCCCGTGAATACCTATCACCCACCCAGGAACAGCTCTGCGGCCCTTGTGTCGCCGGAGGTTCACGCCGACCGCACCGTCACGTTTCGCGTCAGCGCCCCTGGCGCGATGGAGGTGAGCGTATTCGCGGACGGAACTCACGTGATGACGAAAGACGCCGAAGGCATCTGGAGCGTTACCCTCGGCCCTCTCACGCCGGAGATTTATGAGTGCTACTTCCGGGTGGATGGCGCGAAGGTGCTGGACGTCGGAAACAAGCTTCTAAAGATGGGGTCGTTCGCAGCAAGTCTCGTGGACGTGCCCGGTGAACCAATCCGGCGGTCCGGCCATCGATGGTGTCGTGCCTACTCGTGTGATCTTCATAGTGTCCTTTCAAAGACGTTCGTGTCGGATTACCAAGCGTACGCTTGAGGGGCTTCGCCGCCGGGGCCGGGCCAGATCTTGTCGAGACGCTGGAGGGTATCGTCCGAGAGTGTGATGTCCACCGCACGGAGTCCTTCAGTTAACTGCTCTTTCGTCCGAGGCCCCATAATCGGAGCCGTTACGACGGGGTTGTGAAGCAACCACGCCATCGCAACGTCGGAGGGCTTTTCTCCGAGTTCCTGGCAGAGTCCTTCGTACTCCTCCAACTGCGGACGCAGTCTCTCGATCTCTTTGCTCTTTTGGGAGCGGCGTCCGTCCTTAGCCTTCTGTAAGGCGCCACCAAGCAAACCGCCGCTCAACGGGCTCCACGGGAAGAGACCAAGATCGTAATGCTTGCATGCCGGGATCACTTCGAGTTCAATCGTTCTAGCAGTGAGGTTGTAGAGGCTCTGCTCAGATGCCAGGCCCATGAAGTGCCGGGCCTTCGCTTCGCCCTGCGCAGTGGCGATGTCCCAGCCCGCAAAGTTGCTGCTGCCTACATAGAGCACCTTGCCTTGCTGTACCAGCAGTTCCATTGCCTGCCAGATCTCCTCCCAAGGAGTGCGGCGATCGATGTGATGCATCTGGTGAAGGTCAATACGATCTGTCTGAAGACGGCGCAGACTGTCTTCACAAGCCTTCCGTATGTGGTAAGCCGAGAGCTTACGATCATTCGGCCCGAAGTCCATCGGCTGATAGACCTTGGTTGCCAGAACGATGTGGTCACGTCGGCCGCCCTGAGCAAGCCAGCGCCCGATGATCTCCTCCGAGACGCCATAACCCTTCTCGATGTCGGGCTTTTGCGGTCCGCCGTAGACATCCGCCGTGTCGAAGTGAATGTCAACGGAAAATCGGAACGGACCAGCTCCCGCCTGCGAAGGACAAGCTGCTGCCACTGAACGAAGAAGCTGAGGCGCAGAGAGCGACGCAGGACGAGCCAGCGGCGGTCAAGCTGAAGACTGCGGAACGCTTAAGGAGTTCTCTGCGATTCATTGAGATGACCTCTGCAATTGGTTTCTTCCGACCGGTTTGGGTCTCAAAGATGACGCTTCGAGGGTCATCGGCGGTTGATGTCGGTCATATTCTGAGCTCCTTTTAAAAGTGGATTTCTACTTCGAATTGCGGTGACGCTGGAAGGCCTTGCATTCTTTGGCAGCGAGACTCTCCAAAGCGGATTCAATGCATCCGGTCAACCCCTTCAAAGAGCGGATCTCCAGAATCGGGGGCAGTTCTCGCGAGCAAAAGCATCAGAAGTGGAAGCGATAGCGCAGCTCCGCCGAGAACACGCGTGGGTCGTTGTAGTGGAAGCCTCCGATGGTTAGTGAGCTATCGGTCAACACCCGGTGATTCGTCACATTGACTACATCCACAGCCATTCGCCAAGACTCACCAAAGCTTCTGCCGGCGGAAACGTCGAAGGTGGTGTGTGCCGGAAGGTAGTTGCCCTGATAAGGACTTATCAAGTCGCCATTGCCGTCAGTGGTGCCCGCTGTGCCATTTGAGAAACCCGAGCCATAGTAGACATTGCTCGAGAACCATGTGCGCATGGGCAGATTAGCGGTAAACCCCGTGTTGAGCGTGTGACGTTGATCGTGATCGACGGGTGAATAGTCGAAGCTGTCATCGCAATCCTGGACGCAAATGAGCCCGCCAGTAATTGCGCCCCGCTGTTCAGCGATCTGGTTGGAATATGCAAGGTGAAATTGTCCTCGGCGCCACAACATCGGACTGCGCAGAGTAGCCTCCCACGCTCGCACCAGAGCGCCATCGACTGTTACCGGAATGTACACATTCGATTCGCCGATGTTCGAGTGGTCGAGGAAGTTGTTGATCCGGGTCTTGAAATTGTCAACTTCAAACGCCCAGCCTCGGTAAGGAATCTGGATTCCAAATTCATGTTCTTCGTCACGCTCGCCACGTAATGGAGTGAAGCCTGTATTGTTGGCGTTGGCATACAAAAGCAGCGGTCCCGCGATACTGGCTAATGGCGGCGCCTGATAGTAGCGCCCGTAGAACCCGCGCAGAACCCAGCCAAGTCGAGGAATTGTGACCGTGGCTCCGAAACGCGGATCGGCAACGTCCTCACTCACATCCCCGTGAAAGCTGGACAGGCGCACTCCGGCGAGAAGCGTGAGCCAATCGGTCGCACGGAAGCTATCAGAGAAGGATCCCTCGACGATACCACCGGAGACGCCGTCAGTCTCATGGATCGGCGCGGTTCCCGAGCCGTCGTTGAAGACGACACCAAAGAGTGAAGAATCGTGCTGATAGAAGGAATAGAGGCTGGCGGCAAGATTGTTGCGCCGCACCTCTCCGCGTATACTCGCTTGGAATCCCGCATAGTTGGATGTGCGGTGCCAGGTCGTGGCAGTCGGGGAATCTGCCGCCTTCGAATCGTAATTCGCGACATTCCAGTGATAAAAAGGAGCTGCTTCAAACAGCGCCCGTGGAGAGATTGTGTGGACCCAGTCCGCAATAAGAAACGCGTCCCGCTCCGTCTGACCATCACGCAGACCGCTTGAATCGTAAAGTTGGTTCTCCCAGCTAGCCCCATTTGGATCGTAGGGAACCTGAAAGAAGTCCTGGCGAACCTGACCGTTAAAGCGAAGTTGGTTCGATGCATTCGGATTCACGAGCAGCGAGCCAAATCCGCTCTGGGAATTGGTCGAATCGTGAATGATCCCAGCAATTGGTGTCTCGAGTCCGTAATTCGAGCGCGCAGCGGCAATACTGCCGTACCACGCCGTCTTAAGGGAGTGGTCGCCTGCTGAGAGCTGAACTTCGCCTGTGCCAAGGTTGCCGCCGGTTATGTGTAACTCGGCCTCATGATCACGCTCAAATCCATTCCGCGGCTCGACGTTGAACACACCGTAAGTGCGATCGCCGATATCAGCTGCATAGCTGCCCCGCTGGATCTCTATGTCGTCCATGTCGCCAGGTGCAATCTGCGGGCCTACATTCGCGGCGATATTGGTGTTGGGTATATTGACCCCATCGATCAACCAACTGGTCTGGTGGCCGCCGCGCATGTGCAGCATGTCGTGGGTCATGTAGGCGCCGGGGACATAGTCGGTGATGGCAGCATACGAGTTTACGCGACCAGCGCCAGGCGTTTCTTCGATCATTTGCCGGCTGACAAGCGTGGTTGGAGTCACAGTGTCGATCCCAGCCTGCGAGCCTTCAATGACAACGGTCTCTGTGGCCGACGCCACTGGCAGCGCAACGTGAATAATTGGATTAGTGCCGGAACCCAGGGTGATCGGCTGGCTTATTTTCCCAAAGCCTGAAGCGCTTACGCTGAGTTTGTATATCCCAATCGGGACCTGCGAGAAATCGAATTCCCCATCCGCATTGGTCGATGTGCTCAAGGAGAAGTCGGAGTTGGCAGCCTGGAAGACGATGTGAGCACCGGCGAGTGGTCGGTGTTGAGGATCGTGCACTACTCCGTGCAAGGTAGCAAAGATGGTAGCCAATGCGGGAATTGAGATGGCCAAGAAGAATGCCGAAACGAGAAGGATGTGTTTGCGCATGAGGGAACCTCCGAGAAAGCAATGCTGAAAGCTACAGCCAGCCGCCCTTTTGGCAGTCACAGTGCTCGACAACCTAGGGCTGGCTTTGAGAGGCGTTGAATCACGGTCCGCAAGTAGGAGGAGTCGTCCCCCATAGGGTTTGGGATCGTGCGGTTCCGGGGAGATGCAAAACTAGGCCGATTCAAATAACCGGGCCATGCACTGAACGGTTGATTTTCTCAGGCAATTAACGAGGCTGGAGGTCCACGGTCAGCACGGGTGCGCGCTTGGCTCATACGCGCTGCGGTGCGCGCAGCAACCGGCGAGTGCTCTTCCGCCAGCAATTCTGGCAGGCCATTTGCTGAAGGCGTCAACGCATGAACCGGAGCATTGGGCACAAAGCTTCCGTTTGGATATAGAGGGCAGTGCGAAGGCGCCGTGAGGAGCGACGGGCCTGATGTTGATTCGGCCATTCGTGCCATCATGGAATTGGACATCGCGCAATGGTGCGCGCCATGACGCCGGCAGCAGGCAGGTAGACGCGATTCATCGCCGGCTTGGAAGGCAGCTGAAAGCGGCCCAAGTCCGAAAAAGAAGATCAGGCAAATTGAAAGTGCCCGCCGCATCTTCGGACAATCGTACATCAAGCACCGGCAAGTGTGGAATTTCTCGGCTGTTGCGAAAGAAGGAATCGACTGATGTACGTATCTTCGTTGCGCAGACGAATGCCGATGCGTCTTGGTAGCACGAAAACGAAAACCATAATACTTGGGACTTTTGCTTTGGTCAGTGCGGTGACAACTGTGGCGCAGCATGGAGCGGCGGGTTCTGGCGGCACGGTCTTCAATCCGGGGGGGCGACCCGTCGCCCCTAGTGATAACCTTCGGCCCCAGCTATCAGGAACGGTCGTCGACCCTTCCGGCGCGGTGGTTGCCGGGGCTACCCTGCAGGTTCGAAGCACCGATGGTACTGTACAGAGCACGACACGCACGGACAGGAACGGCTCCTTCACGATTTCTGGACTTCCGGCGGGTAGTTATCGTCTTGTCGTATCGAATGCTGATTTTGAAACCAAAGAAATTCCGGTCACTATAGGAACCGCCGGGACGCCGGACGCGCTACGCATCTCTCTGGACGTGGGTGCGGTGAGCACCACCATCAACGTCCAGGGCCGGGAGAATGACCTTATCGGGTTTGCCGAATCCGCCACCCAGGGTACGGTGGGCGCAAAGGAAATTCAGGATCGCCCGATTCTTCGATCAGGCGAGATTCTGGAGACGGTCCCCGGTGTCATCATCACGCAACATGCCGGCGGGGGCAAAGCGAATCAATATTTTCTTCGCGGCTTCAATCTCGACCACGGCACAGATTTCGCAATTTTCATCGATGATATGCCGCTGAACCTGCCATCGCACGCCCATGGCGAGGGGTATTCGGATATGAATACCGTCATCCCGGAGTTTGTGAAGCGGGTGAATTACGAGAAGGGCCCTTACTACGCCGATGTCGGCAATTATGGCTCGGCTGGCGCGGCCCATCTGGAATTCTTCAAGACGCTGCCTCAGAACTTCTTCCAGGTGGAAGGCGGTATGTATGGCTATGGACGGGCCGTTTTCGGTGCCTCGCGAAAGCTCGGTTTAGGCAATTTGCTGTACGGCGGAGAAGTGTACTACGACGACGGCCCATGGAAGCATCCGGATGCTTATAACAAGTACAACGGCATTCTCACCTACAGCCAAGGCGGAGACGCAAATGATTTCAACATCACGGCCCGCGGTTACCACGGAAAATGGAACTCCAGCGATCAAATCCCAGTTACCGCCGCGCCGCTCGTTGGCTTTTTCGGCACGCTGAATCCAACTGACGGTGGCCACTCGCAGCGTTACAGCTTGCAGGCTGAATGGCATCGCCAGGACACAAATTCCGCATCGAAAGTCGCAGCCTACGGGTTTTATTACGATCTTGATTTGTTTTCTGACTTCACTTATTACCTGACGGACACCAATCACGGCGACCAGTTCGAACAGAAAGACAAACGCTGGGTGGCAGGACTCGACGCAAGCCACGCGATTTTCAGCCAATGGCTTGGCCACAAGGTGGAAAATATGTTCGGCCTGCAAATCCGCAACGATTGGATTCGCAATGGCCTTTACCAGGCGCAAGATCGCGTGCGCCTGGACAAAACGGACTCCCTCACCGGCAGCACTTTGCCAGCTACCACGCAAGCGGATCGCTTCACAGATACTCAATCAGGTGTTTATGCCCAGAATAAAATCCAATGGACGGCCAAATTCCATTCAGTCGTGGCCCTGCGCGGGGATTTGGAACATTTTGACATCACCAGTCTGGTCACCGCGGCCAATTCCGGCACTGCAACCAAGGTGTTGCCCAGCCCGAAATTAAGTTTGACTTTCGGTCCATGGTCCGAGACCGATTTCTATGTAGAAGGCGGATTCAGTTTTCACTCGAACGACGGGCGCGGCACAACGTTGACTGTGGAACCGGTTTCGGCGGACTATCCTTACCCCAATACTCTCGCCACGCCGATTCCTCCACTGATTCCGACCAAAGGGGGTGAAATCGGCGCGCGTACTGCGGCTGTACCACATCTGCAAAGTACGCTTTCGCTCTGGTATCTCCGAAGCGCTTCCGAACTGCAGCAGGATGGCGACACCGGAGGCACGACCGCCTCACGGCAGCCGAGCGAACGTTATGGCGTTGAATGGGCAAACTACTATACGCCAGTGGAACATGTGGCTTTTGATTTCGATCTTGCAAATTCAAAGGCGCTGTTTACCTCAATCGATGAGGACGATCCTGCGCCGGACAGCCCTGGCGGCAAGCGTGTGCCCGAAGCGGCTGGATTGGTGATTGCGTCGGGCATCGCTTTGCACGATTACGACGGCTTTTCATCGAGCTTGCGCCTACGCTACTTTGGCCCGCGCGATTTGACGTCCGACGGAATTTATCGCTCACAGGCAACGGCGTTGCTCAATGGGGAGATCGGCTATCGAATTGGCGAGAAGTGGCGCGTTTCGGCTGAGTTTTTGAACTTGCTTAACCGCCGCGATCACGACATTGATTATGCCTATACCTCCCGGATAACCCGAACTGCCGCGCCGGCGTTTACGGATGTCTTCCATCCTGTCGAGCCGTTTCAGGTGCGATTCTGGCTAAGAAGAACCTTCTGACCGATTTGACCCCGAACGTGCTTCATCGCATGACTTGCATCGGCCGGAAGCGAAGCGCTTGCGCGTCAAACTCACCAATCTCAACATCCCGAAAATAGACCTTGTAAAAGTTCTGGTCGAACTGCTCGAAGCCTAGAACCTCAAATCGAAAAACCTCGCTGACGAATACACGGCCTTATGCCAGCTTATGTCGCCGCTGTTGTTTACTCTCCGGAGCATGAATCCATGCGGATAAACGAACTTCTTCTGCTGTAGCCGCAACGTCAAAGCCGCCGGCTTAGTTTGTCTCCTCCTTGAGGGTTCGATGCATCCGTTCGTGACGACTTTTCGTTGTACCGAACTCGATGCGGTGATCCTTAGTCTGCAGGAACGCCATACTCGATTGCACGAAATGCCAAACATCGGCGAATGGCGGAATGAAGCTGCTTCACAAATCGCACAGTTGGGTAAACTGGAAAACCGCTACCTCGATGGTTTCTACGAGTACATGCTCGCGTTCCACCTGGAGGAAAAACGCAAACTCAATGGCTCATAGCGCCCAATGCGTGTTAGGGCTCAGAATGAACACCGAGTGGGAGTCGATCGCACCGATGGTCACGTATTTCCGGATAATTTCGTCGCCGTTCTTCCGGAATCACAGTTAGCCGACGACAAACCAACCCAGGCGATGGTTCAGGGCGTACCAATTCTTCTCGTCCGTCGCGCCGGCCATCTAATTGCCATGGCCGACACGTGTTCCCATTTTGGTGGGCCTCGTTCGGACGGTAAGCTGGTGGACAACTGCATTGAGTGTCCGTATCACGCTTCCCGGTTTTGATCTTGACGATGGCCATGTCGTTAACGGACCTGCCGTACACCCACAGCCATGCCTCGAGGCTCGCACACGCGATGGACAGATCGAAGTGCGTAAGGCTTCCATCCCTAATGCATGAATTGCTCCGCGCCCCGAGGCTGGAGATTGACAGCAGAAGCCAGCACTCTCTCTGCTCGGCTGGCTCCATGTCTCTGAGCTCGTTTCCATCTCTTGCAATTCTGGAAGCGCTCCAAGGCCCGATTTCGTCAAGTTCATATGGTGCGGAGTTGGAGCATAATGCCGCGTGCATTCCGCAACTGCAAACAGGTATGATTCTGCTGCCGTGAGCTTGGGAAAGCCAATTCGCAGTATCTCGGATACCGCCCTGTGGGTAGCGGTGTACCGCGCGCAGGAGAGCGAGCTCCCCGACGCAGTCTTCCGCGACCCCTATGCGCGCAAGTTGGCCGGAGATCGCGGCATGCAAATCGCCGCCGCGATGCCATTCGCCCAGCGGCATTCATGGTCTTACACGGCACGCACCTGGCTGGTCGATCAAGTCATCGAACGCGAGGTGCAACAAGGCGCGGATATGGTCATAAACCTGGCTGCTGGGCTCGATTCCAGGCCGTACCGGATGCAACTTCCCGCTTCGCTCCGGTGGATCGAGATCGACCTGCCGGATATGCTGAATTACAAGCAGGAAGTTCTCACCGCTGAACGTCCGATCTGCGCCCTCGAGCGCGTGCCGCTCGATTTGAAAGATATTGCAGGGCGGCGTGCATTGTTTCAGCGGCTCGGGGACGAAGCGAAGCGCGCCGTGGTGGTATGCGAAGGGCTCATCATCTACTTTGAAGCCGACGCGGTTGCTGAGCTGGCCCGCGATCTGGCGGCCCGCTCCAGCTTCCGGCACTGGGTCACCGACCTTACATCACCTGCGCTTCTCAAGATGCTCCAGAAGACCATTGGCGGCCCGCTGGTTGATGCCGGTTCGCCGCTGAAATTCGCGCCTCGGGAAGGTCCGGGATTCTTTGCTCTACAGGGGTGGCAGTTGGTCGAGACGCGTTCTCTGTTACACACCGCAGCGAAGTTGAAGCGCCTGTCGTTAGGGATGCGGCTGCTATCGCTTCTCCCCGATCCTGCTGGACGCAAGCCGGACAAGCCGTGGGGCGGAGTCTGCGTGTTGGAGAACTACAGCCCAGCGCGCACTAATTAACCCTCGCAAGCCTGTGAGAGAATCTGAAACGAATTGCAACCGCTCAAAACCTGCCGCGCTAGCGGCTTAGTGCAAATCGCCAAGGCGGCGTTTTCAGTTTCAACAGCCTGGAACGTGCTTTGACCTGCGTCGGTAACGGACACCCAACTTCGGAATTACTGTCATTCAGGGATTGTCAACCGGTTTGATGAGCGAGCTTTACCGACGAACACCGTACAGGTACTCTTACTCGATCGTAGCTGAAGGTTGGTCAAATGAGTTTATGGAATTATCCTACTGGGTGGGCAGAGCTTTGTTCCGGTGCGACTTGTCCCATATGTGTCCGCCGAGAGCCTTTGGACATAGCGGCAAAGCTAGAAGCTTCCTGGATCACGATGCAAGAAGCGTCTCCGATCCGAGGCTACGTGTGTCTCGTGTCACAGATTCACGCCGTCGAGTTGCACGATCTTTCTGATGAAACGGCCACGGCATTGATGCGGGATGCACGAAGAGCATCCAAAGCATTAGCGGCTGCGACTGGTGCGGTGAAGTTGAATTACGAAATTCATGGAAACTCGCTGCCACACTTGCACGTGCATTTCTTTCCTCGATACCGGGGTGACCGGTTTGAAGGTCAACCAATCAATCCCAGGCTGGTGACGAATCCGGTCTACGCTCCACGCGAATTCCAACGTATCCGCGATGGCTTCCTGGCATCACTCAGTTCGAACCACGCATAATCGCCGAGTACCAAATTGAGCCTGCTATCGATGGCTGCCACGCCTGGATGAGCGACTCGGCCTGATGGCAACAGTTGAGGATTATTTCGCGATCATGTTGTTGCTCCGTAACGACGGAAGACTTCCGCAGCGCGTGCTTTCTCGGTGGTTGAGCGGTTTTTCAATTTCCCAATCCATTCCAGCCAAGACCCCCGTTTCTTTGCGCCTGCCCGAAGAAGTGCTTCAAACGTCGGGATGAAATCGACTTTTGAAGTGTCATGCTCAAAGCCGTAGCCTGCATGCCCCAAGACAGATCCACCCCAGCGGTTCATCTCCTCGAATGGAGATCCGAGTTCGAGGAGTCGTTTGACAATTCCAATGTGTCCGCCACCCGCCGCCCAATGCAGCCCAGTAGCGCCAGTGCTCGCTGCATCGCGGAAATCTGCACCGTGCTCCAGCAGAAAGTTCACGACGTCGTCATATCCGTACATACAGGCCCAGAGAAACCCCGCCTGCAACTCGCGTTTCGCTGCGGGCGGTATCAATGTCCCGTCGGCACGGAAGAAGGTCTCGACTATGTCGAGCCGGCCTGCGCCGGCGGCGCTTTCCAGGTTCAGGATCGCGGTGCGGGAAGCCAAAAATGCCGCAGCCTTCGGACGTCCATTGGCAAGGCAGGCAATAACGGCGCTCTGGCCATTGCCTGCGAGATTCGGCTTTTCTATGCGGGCGCCGTGGTCGAGCAGCAGTTGCAGCAACGGCTCTTGCACGCCCGCCAGCTCCGGATGGACGCTCGTAGCAGCCAGACCCAGGGTCGTGCAGCCGCCCCCATAGACATCAGCCTCAGCTTCCACATCGGCTCTCGATTCCAACAGGAACCTGGCGATCTCGACGATGTTTTGCGGAGTCTTCTGGCGATAGCCTTCGACGCCATTGGCCGAGGTGTAATGCAGCAGTGTGGCACGATGGTCGCGAGTCGAACGCTGTCGAATCAGATCGGGATTCCTGCTCAGCAGGTCTTTCAGCGTTTTCAGATCTCCGCAGACGATCGCATCGACAGCCGCCTCGAACTCTGATACTGCAGACGCCCGGTGCTCCATTTCCTCCAGGTGCTTGATGAGCCTGGGCCAGCTTGTGAAGCCGAGTGAACGGGCAATGACGAACTGCGCGCTGGTCAGCGCACACATATGTTCGCTGTGGAGAAGGGTCTTGGTGGCAAATTCTGTAACCTGATCAATCCACCGTGAAACCTCCACAGGCAGGTTCGGTGACACCTCCAGCCTGCTCACTTGAATCAGATGTTGAACGAATCCTGACGCCCAGTCGCGGATGCCATCAGAACTTCCGGTCCTGCAGACCTTCACCAAGTCTTTGGCGAGTTTTCTGTATTGTTCCAGGTTGGGATTTGGAGGATGAGGAAGTGCGTCCTGCGGATTGGGAAACATGCGAATCTCCTTTCATTGCATGCCTGGAGTCCGCGCCAATCAGGCTGAAAGAAGGTTCGAACCTTCGGTTGGGTTTTGATGGGTGGGCGCTGCCCTTTCCGCGGACTGGATGCGCCCCTCGCGCTGCTACCAGCCTAGGGTGTACCCGCCAGAGTGTCAATATTGATTTCTCCGCTGTTGTAGGAACTAGCCCTTGCAGAATGTTTGTTCGCCAAGAGGAAGTTCAAATTACGGTGCGGTGGGAGTGCAGGGCTGTGCTTTGGGCAGTCAAATAGGACTTAAAACGCGAAGCCCTCGGAGTGTTGTCTTCGCTTTCAAACCCCAACACAATGATCTCTGGTGCGCTTGCTAGGTCGCTACAAGCCTCAAGCCGGAAGTCCTCTTTGCCTCTGCCTTCTCTTGCTCCATTCGATATTCGGCAAGCCGGTCTACGGCAGCTAGTTTGTGCGCCGGCGCGAGGTGGGCATATCGGGTTGTCATTTTGATGTCCTTATGGCCGGCTAGTTCCTGTACCGTTCGGAGATCTACGCCAGCCATCACCAAGCGAGAGATGTAAGTGTGCCGAAAAATGTGCCACGTCACGTCTTTCATTGACGCATTCAACTTCGTGGCTTCCTCCATCACAAGCTCGAACCACGCACGGGGGGAAATCATGGGTTCGCCATATCGAGTCAAACAAACTTTGGGAGATCCCATGTTTCGCCGCCTCCAGAGTTGCTCTAATGCGGCCACAGCGGCAGCAGTGAGAATCACCACGCGCGCCGTTCCATTTTTCGTTTTGAGCAAGATCAGTTGTCGGCGTTCGAAATCGACGCGGTCCCATTCAAGTGCATATAATTCCCCACGCCGCATTCCCGTTTCGAGCGCCAAGGTAAATTCCGGTTCATGAATGGGACACCGCTGGCGAATGATGCCCCTGATGATTTCTTCCTCCGAATAGGTGATGAATCGAACCCGACCGTTGTCCTCTCGGTAGAGCCGCACGAGCCTAGCAGGGTTGGTCTTCGCCTTGCCGTTCCGGATGGCCTCTTGAAAGATCATAGAGAGCGTTCCCCGGTAGCGGTTGATCGTCGTCTTGGTCAGATCACTCCGCTCATCAAGGTAGGCTTTGATCATCTGGGGCGTGATGTCGTCAACAGCTGTAGTGCCAAAAACCGGGAGAAGCTTGTTCACTGTTGAGCGGTCACCTGGATAAGAGGCTTTGTGCTCCTTCGAATAGACGAGGGCGTCTTCGGCTATTTCTGAGAAAGGCACCGCGCGACGTGGGCGGATCTCGGGCATCTTTATCCCCATCCGCGCTTCCGTTTTACGGCGTTGATACAGAGCGACAGCATCCGATCTGCGGCCCACTTTCTCGCGGTGCCGGGTGCCTTTTGCGAAGTAGTTGATCCACCAGATCCCACTACCCGCGGGGTGTTCGAACACCCCTCTTATAGATTTTGGTTTCTTTCCAAACCCGTTCGCCATCGCCAGAACTCCTCGGGCTTTCTGAAGATAATTATGACATCGAAAGTGGGTAGCGGTGGCTGTTTTGGTGGCTGTTCAAAATGAGGTTTTATGCTCTTCAGTGCGACTCAATGCGAGTGGCTATCTAATAACTCTCTTATAATCAATATACATGCAATGCCATGCAACGCTCTGCGAACGCTAATTTTCCCCTGCTAACCGAAGGGTTGTAGGTTCGAGTCCTACCTGAGGAGCCAAATTGTCTATGACTTAGCTCCTGCCTGCGCTCCATTTCCTTGAAGAGCAAGCTGAGATACTTTGGCCCCCGCCGTGGTCATCTCATCCGTTACAACGTCTCCGATGTTCATTGTCGTTCGGATATCTGTGTGAGAAGTCCCGACGGCGTGTCGAATTCCGGCGTCCAGCCGTCTCTGGTCGAAGTCTTCGCCACAGCGGTGTCAGGGATGAGAGTGCCAAAGCTGAGTGCGCGCGTGTAGCCGGCTCCTTTGTTGAGCGGCATTTTCGTCAGCCGAAGATCAGAAGATTCAATCACGGTTACATCTCCGAGCCACTTTGCGTCCGGCGGTAAATCTCTTCTCCGATGTTCTGCGGGTCATTCGGGGATGGGGTAATCATCCCCGACGCTACTAAAGACGCGTACACAGCCTGTTCCGCTGCGAACCAGTCGACGTCCGGTGAACCGAGAGGGCGCCCCCTTTGTTCCCAAAGCTTGTACGCCAGTTTTGTCCACGAACTCATGCCGGCTCTCATACAGAAAATCAGGGATGAGCTCCAGCGGTTGTTGCTTATCGGGCGGTCGAGATTCGTCGGGCATCGTGGTTCCTCCAATTTTGGATCTGCGGGAGTGATCCCAGCCCCGCTCCCGCTGTCTGATCGATCGTTACAATCCTGCGAATGCAATGTCCTCCCAACGGCGTCGCAGCGAATCTCAAAGTTCATCGCCAGGACGGTGCTTCGTGCCACAGGATGAAAGGAGCCTCAAGCGGCACGAACGCTCCTGCGTGCTGCGGAACGAGGCGCGGCGTGTAGTCAGCAACCGGGCGACTCGTCGGAACAGAAGCGCTGTAGGTGAAGGCACTTGTCGCTCCGACCAGGCGTTCGCCACGACTCATAGCCTGCGTGATTGGGTCCTCGTCTTTCTGCGCCTCCGCGTAGAGTTCGACCCTCACGGCATCGGGATCGATATCATCAAGAAAAACCTGAACGTGAAATAGATATTGCTCGCCCTGTTGCTCGACGGTCGCGGGGCCGAATCGCAGCGCTGACCAATGCTTCGCCAGTTCGGCCTGCCAGGCGACGAGATCGGCTCCCACTGAACCTCGATTCTCGGCGCGCTGGCGAAAAGCTGCTGCCGCCGAGAGATAGTGTTCTTCGGTATATTGGCGGACTGCGCGATTGGTCGAAAAGGTCGGAGTTAAGCGGGCCATACTTTCGCGCATGCGGGCAACCCAGCCGCGTGGAATTCCATGCTCGTCGCGCGCATAGAACTCGGGGATGACCTCTCTTTCGAGCACTGCATAGAGACTTTCAGCTTCAGCTGCGTCCCAGGAAGGGTCATCCCCATGTTCGCGCCCGTCTCCGATCGCCCAGCCTACTTCCGGGGAATACGCCTCCGCCCACCAGCCATCGAGTTCCGAAAGATTCAACCCGCCGTTCACCAGCACCTTCATGCCGCTTGTGCCGCTTGCTTCCCAAGGCCGTCGCGGAGTGTTCACCCAGACGTCCACGCCCTGAACCAGATGCTCCGCCATGAGAACGTCGTAATCCGAAAGGAAAACCACCCGGGATCGAACTTCAGGGCGGCGAGCAAACTCAAACCACTGCCGGATCATTTCTTGCCCCTCGGCATCTTGGGGATGAGCCTTGCCGGCAAGCACGAGTTGAACAGGGCGCTCTCGATTCGTCAGGATGTTGAGAAGCCGCGCCGGATCGTGCAGGAGAAGGTTCGGGCGTTTGTATGTGGCAAAACGACGGGCAAATCCCAGAGTCAAAATATTGTCATCGAGCATCAGTGCGGCCTGCGCGAGGTCTTCCGACGACGCTCCCCGAGCTGCTAATTGACGGCCGTAAAGTCTTCGGACGTACTCAACGAGAGCCTTGCGGCTATCTGCGCGGAGTTGCCAGAGGTCGGAGTCGCTGGCGGCGCGAATATCACTTTCTGCGTCTGCCAGTGTTCCGCGCCAGCATTGTTTTCCGCAGGAAAGTTCCCACAAGCGGTCCGCTGCAGCAGAGTCCCAGGTAGGGGTGTGCACTCCGTTGGTCACGTGCGTCACCGGCACTTCTGCTTCAGGCCACCTGGGAAAGAGGGGCTGGAAGAGTCGTCGGCTCACTTGACCGTGCAATTTGCTGACGCCGTTGACGGCGCCGCTGCCGCGGATCGCCAGATAGGCCATATTGAACGGTTCGGACGAGTCTTGGCGATCACGCCGCCCCAACGCTAGAAGCTCGTCGACCGAAATCGACAGTTCTCTCCTCGGCATACTTGCCTGAGATATCGCTCGATCAGGCTGGGAGCAAAGCGGTCAAAGCCCGCCTCCACGGGAGTATGGGTCGTAAAAAGGTTGCCGGCACGGGTGACCGCTAAGCGCGACATCGAATGGCTTGCCGTTGTCTTCCATGTAGGAACGCGCCCGTTCCAGCACCGCGAATGCGGCGTGACCTTCGTTGAGATGGCAGACCTCGGGCTGCAGTCCCAAGGCTCGCAGGAGCCGCCAGCCCCCAACGCCGAGGACCAGCTCCTGCTTCAAACGCAACTCCGGACCACCTCCGTACAGTTCAGTCGTAATGCCGCGGAAGGACGGAAGGTTTGCGGGATCGTTGGTATCGAGCAAATACAATTTCGCCCTGCCCACCTGCACTTGCCAGACTCTGATCCACAGCTTAAAGCCAGGCAAAGCGATGGCCAGGCGCAGCCATTCGCCGTTTGGCTCGCGCACCGGTCGAATCGGAAGCTGGCCGGGATCATTGAATGGATACAAGGCTTGCTGCTGACCCTGCGCATCAATTTCCTGGCGAAAATAGCCTTGTTGGTAGAGCAAGCCAATTCCGATCACCGGGACGCCCAGATTGCTTGCGGCCTTAAGCTGATCGCCGGCAACGTTGCCGAGTCCGCCAGAATAAATGGGCAGCGCTTCGCTCAGCATGAACTCCATCGAGAAATACGCAATTGTCGACACACCCGAACGCGGATGTGCCTGTTGAAACCACGCTTCCGACTTCTCCGCTTCCGTTTTCTCGCGGTGGAGGTCAGCTATGAGTTTCTGAAATCCGGGTCGGAGGTAACAGTCTGCAGTTTTTCCCGGGATACGGTTTGCAGCAGAACCCAGGGATTGTGGGTCAGTTCCCAAAGTTCGGGATCGAGTTGCTCCCAAAGCTGGTCCGCCGAGTGATTGAACGACCATCTAAGATCCAGCGCCAAGTCGGTAAGAGCATCTGAAACGGCTGTATCGAAGAGACGATCAAAGATTGTCGAGCTGCTCATAACAAACTCCTCTCATGGCTCATCAGCTCAGCGACGTCTGCGCATTGCGAGCCAGCGTTGCCGAAACGATGGTCTGGGCTTCTTCCTCGATCCGTCGTAGATGTTCCTGACCGAGGAAACTCTCGGCGTAAATCTTGTAGATTTCCTCTGTGCCCGAAGGACGCGCTGCAAACCAGCCGTCCTTGGCGATCACCTTGATCCCTCCAATTGGATTGCCGTCTCCCGGAGCGGTGGTCAGAATCTTCTCGATCGGCTGACCAGCAACTTCAGTAGCGTGAATGTCGGACGGGGACAATCTTGCAAGGGCGGCTTTTTGTTCGGGCGTAGCGGGAGCATCGATGCGTTCGTAGACGGGATCACCCAGGTCGCGGGTGAGCTCACGATAAATTTCACCTGGATCTTTGCCCACACGCGCCGTAATTTCCGCTGACAGTAAGCAAGGAATGATTCCGTCTTTATCCGTCGTCCATACGCTGCCATCACGCCGGAGAAATGAGGAACCGGCGCTCTCCTCGCCACCAAAACCCAAGCGGCCGGCGAGCAATCCTTCGACAAACCACTTAAAGCCTACCGGAACTTCATAAAGCCGCCGCCCCAGGCGAGCGCTGACACGATCGATCATGCTGCTGCTCACTACGGTCTTGCCGACGGCGACGTCATCACTCCAATTGGGCCGGTTCGCGAACAAGTAGCTGACGCACACTGCAAGGTAGTGATTCGGAGGCAGCAACCCGCTTCCTTTGGTCACGATGCCATGGCGATCGTGATCGGTATCGCTGGCAAACGCGATATCGAACTTGTCTTTCAATGCGATGAGTCGCTGCATCGCATAAGGCGAGGAAGGATCCATGCGAATCTCTCCGTCCCAATCCACGCTCATGAAGCGAAATGTGGGATCTACAGACAGGTTTACGATCGTCAGATCGAGGCCGTACTGCTCGGCAATCCGCGGCCAATAATCGATGCCCGCTCCCCCGAGAGGATCCACGCCAAGCTTAATCTTGGCGTCGCGCACCGCATCCATGTCGACGACGCTATTGAGATCGGCAACATAGTGGCTCAGATAGTCGTGTTTATGGGTTGTGGGCGCACGCTGCGCTTTGGCAAGCTCCGTGCGCTTAACACCGTCGAGGTTGCGCTCGAGGAAACCGTTGGCCTTTGATTCAATCCACGAAGTGACGCCTGAATCCGCCGGTCCTCCATGCGGAGGGTCGTATTTGAAGCCCCCGTCATCGGGAGGATTGTGAGACGGCGTGATTACGATGCCGTCGGCGAGCCCCGACTTTCGTGCGCGGTTGTAAACCAGAATCGCGTGGGAGACGGCCGGGGTCGGGGTGTAGGGTGTGCCTTCGGAGAGCATTACTTCGACGTTGTTTGCCGCAAGCACCTCTAGCGCGCTCGCAAACGCAGGTTCAGACAAAGCGTGGGTGTCCATCCCCAGAAACAGCGGCCCGTCAATCTTCTGGAGTTTGCGGTAGTCACAAATCGCCTGAGTGATGGCCAGGATGTGCCACTCGTTGAACGCCACGTCGAACGCAGATCCGCGATGGCCGGAAGTACCGAAGACCACTCGCTGCCTGGGATCACTCGGATCGGGACGCAACTCGTAGTAGGCCGTAATGAGCTTCGGAACATTCACCAGAATAGAGGGATCAGCCGGTTTGCCGGCAGCAGGGTTAATTGTCATGCGGCACCTCGCAGCTATCGGTCAAGAGAATTGCGCTTGATCGAGGTTCGAGCCGAAAACCGTTTCGCCTCTGCAGGGGAAGCTCTTTCCCAGAGTCGAACAGATCGTCGGGGGTGGCTCGGGAAGTATCGACCGCCAAGCGCCAGATCCTTCCGGCCGGCAACGCAGGAAGGTAAAAATCAACCGACCTTGTGTCGGCATTAAACAGGAGAAACAAATCAGGCTCTGTCTGCCCCAGAATCAGACACGCGAAGGATTTCTGCCGCTGGTCCGCCCAGTCGGGGGTGGCACCGTTTGGCGAGAACCACTTTATGTCCGCATCCGTGTAGAAATCTTCTCTTCGTAAAACAGGATGGGCTCGGCGAAAGGTGATCATTCCGCGAGTGAAACGTTGGATCTCCTGGTGCTTTTCGAGCAGGCTCCAGTCAAACCAGCTCACCTCGTTGTCTTGGCAGTAGGCATTGTTATTGCCCTGCTGGGTTCGGCGAAACTCATCTCCGCCGAGCAGCATGGGAACTCCTCGAGAAATAAACAGGGTTAACAGGGCATTCTTGATCAAGCGCTTGCGCATGCCCTCGACAGCGGGATCCTGGCTCGGCCCTTCCACCCCGCAATTGTCGCTGTAGTTGGCATCCGTTCCATCGCAGTTGTCCTCGCCATTTTCATCGTTGTGCTTTTGCTTGTAGCTGACCAGATCGTTCAGCGTAAAGCCATCATGACAAGTGACGAAGTTGAGGCTGCTTGCGGGGCCCTTGCCTGAGCTTTGATATAAATCCGAGCTTCCACAGATTCGGTTTGCAAACGATCCGACCATACCCGCGTCGCCAACCCAGAAGCGGCGCACATCGTCACGGAAACGGCCGTTCCATTCAGTCCAACGGGTGGTGGAAAAACATCCCACTTGATAGGCGCCGCCGGCGTCCCACGCTTCCGCGATAATCTTTACGTCACGCAGGATGGGATCCTCCGCAATGTCCTCGAGAAGCGGAGCGTTGCGGAGAATGTTCCCATGCTCATCTCGGCCCAGGACCGAAGCAAGGTCGAAGCGAAAACCATCCACATGCATGTGCATGACCCAGTAACGAAGCACATTCCTCACGAACTCCCGCACGACGGGATGATTTGCGTTAAGCGTATTGCCGACGCCGGAAAAGTTCTTGTAGTGTCGGAGCCCGTTCTCTTGCAACATATAGAAGATCGAGTTCTCAATACCGCGCAGGCAGATCGTGGGTCCCAGTTCGTCGTTCTCAGCTGTGTGGTTCAAGACGATGTCCAGGATCACTTCAATGCCGGCGCGGTGAAAGGCCTTGACCATCTCTCGGAATTCCACGGTTTGCCGCCACTGCGATCCTTCAAAACTATAGGACTGCTTGGGAGCAAAGTAGGCGACCGGATTGTAGCCCCAGTAGTTCTTGAGTTTCTCTCCTGTGATTGGATTCGAGCCGGCCCGATTCGTTTTCATTAAATTCAAGAACGGGCATCAACTCGATGGCGGTCACTCCCAGGTCTTGAAGATAAGGTATCTTTTCGGTCAAGCCAGTGAAGGTTCCAGGATGCGCCACACCTGAACTCGGATGGATTGTGAAACCGCGAACGTGTGTCTCGTAGATGACTGTGTCGGAGGCGGGATGCTTTGGAGGCGAATCCATCTCCCAGTCGAAATGGTCGTCGAGTAAAGATGCATTTCGGAGTGGTGCCTGCGTTATCAACAGTCGAAATGCTTAAGTCAGTTAGTTTGCTGGAGGAATCGTAGCCGCGGGCGGCAAGAAAATCCCAATTCTCGACCCCGGCAATTGCTCTTGCATACGGATCCAGAAGCAGCTTGTGTGGGTTGAAGCGATGGCCCTCTTCGGGTAGATACGGCCCCTCGACGCGATAACCGTAGAGTTGACCTGCGGGAATGCCTCGCACCCACACATGCCAGACGTCGCCGGTCCGATGACGCACCGGATCTAAGTCAATGATTCTGTTCGGAGAAGAATCGTGAGGATTTTGATAGAACTCCAGACGAACACCGGTTGCGTGACGGCTGAACAAAACGAAATTGACTCCCCCTCCTTGCTCGTGGGCGCCTCCAATCGGAAGGGAATTTCCCGCCTGAACCTCGCCCACCCCAGACGGTGCTGCGAAACCATTCGCCAGATTCCGTTCTGTCGCTGATTCAGTCATTAATCTTTGTTCTCGACGATTATGCTGCAAGCCGCAAAGGCGTCGTCAGTGAATTCTCGCGCATCCAGATTACGCGTCTATCCGTTCGACCCATTGAGCGCGCCATGCGGGAGCCACGAATGGATCCGCAAAGTACTGTGTTTCCCGCGCAACCTTGTCGTCCATGAACTCCATGATGCTCACGGTGCAGCACGGCTTGCCGTCATAGGTCAGAATGAATTCGGTGACCCAAAGATCACCGCCCCCAATGATTCGTCGAACAGCAAATCGCTTTTTGCTCGGCTGACTAGTGCGTTGGTTCTGTATGTTGCTTCGACCGCGGGTTCGCTCGCCCGACTGCGGGTATTCCAGTACCGCGTCTTCATGATAGATGCGGTGCTCGGTTTCAGAATCGTTGGCATCGGACGCGGCCCAATGCTGATCCAGTGACGCACGGATCTCTTGATCTCGCACTCCAGAATACTGCTCCTTCTTTTGTTGATCGTTCATCCTGAGCCTCCAATTTGCCGGAACACATGTTGTCGTGTTTGGTTTGGAAAGGACGGCGCACACCCAGGAGGGACCGCCGCTCGCCAATCGTGCTGAAAGTCGGCGCGCTTCTCAAACGTGGCTCCCAGTCGCATCAACTCATCCTCGACTAGAAACGGGACAACTTTGGTGAGGTGCATATACTCCTCCTCGCCATTGGTAAAACCGGTCACGTGTTTTCCTTTCACCAGCGGCGCGCCTTGGTACGTCACGTGACGAAGCACGCCGGGCGAGTGGCAGACCAGAGCGATCGGCTTGCCGGAATTGTAAAAGGACTCAAGTAAGGCGATGGAATCCTGGCTTTCTGCGAGATCCCACATGGGGCCGTGTCCGCCCACATAGAAAACCGTGTCGTAATCTTCCGACTTTACGTCGGCAAGTTTCACCGTCTGTGAAAGTTGTTTCTGTGCCGCCTGGTCCTGCTTGAATCGAATCTGGGCAGGCGTTTGATTTTCCGGCGAATCGCTTTTCGGATCGAGGGGCGGTTGCCCACCTTTCGGTGAGGCGAGGGTCAGCTGTACGCCAGAGTCCCTGAAAACAAAGTAAGGAGCTGCGAACTCTTCAAGCCAGAAGCCGGTTTTGAGGCCAGTGCTACCAAGGACGTCGTGCGAGGTTAGCACCATCAGTATTTTCATGTCCCTTCTCCTATTCCCGGTTGTGAGGATTCCGATTGAATTCGGTCGAAGCGAACAATTCGACGATAGTATCGTCGATACTTTGCTGTCGGCCCTCCTGCTAGTGAGCGCTTGCCACAACGGTTGCAGGGTCCCTCCCGAGGCAAATAAGGAGGTCTCTGATTTAAGTGTGGGTTGAGCCGACGTACCTTGGGTAAGAATGGGGCTGACGCATGTCGGATGTCACGCCCATCGTGTGCACAATCCTGAGATGCCACGGGCTTACCAAAAGGTTTGGGAATCTAGACCCTTTGTCGCTGCACCGACTGCGAAAATGATGACCGATACAATCGTCAAATACATTCTTTACTCCAGTTCTTGCTTAATTGCAAATAATGCTAACGTGGGAATGGCCCCGAACTCACGACGGGTGATCGGGACGCGTGCCCTCTTTCCAAAGGCTCTCGAACAGGAAGCGAATTTGGGCGTTGGTGGGCGCAAGCAGTCAGCCAAAACACCACAGCGCGACGAATCGCGGTTTTTTTCATCCAACCGTTGACGAGCGCTCGTCAGTCCAACTTGGAGATGAGTCATGAAAGCAATTGTTGTCCACGAATATGGCGGTCCTGAAGTACTGAAGTTCGAGGAGTACCCTGACCCGATTCCCGGTCGTGGCGAAGTCCTGGTTCGGGTCGCCGCCGCGAGCGTGAATCCGATCGACTACAAGCGGCGTGCTGGATTAACGAAGGATTTTTATCCCATCCACTTCCCGGGCCTCATTGGAGTCGATATGGCGGGGACCGTAGTGAAGGTTGGACCGGGAGTTGAAGCCTTTACTGCCGGCGACCAGGTGCTCGCAATGGCGGACAACACGTACGCAGAACTCTGCGTGGTGAAAGCGGACATCCTGGCAGATATTCCCGAGGGCCTCGATTTGATCCAGGCGGCGGCGCTGCCGCTGGTAACGACGACCGGCAACCAGCTCCTTTCAGCCACGGGAATCAAAGCGGGCCAGACGGTTCTGGTCGTAGGTGCTGCTGGAGGTGTTGGGCGTTCGGCGGTATTCACTGCGAAGGATCGCGGGGCGACTGTCATCGCGGGTGTTTTGAGGAGGCAGATGGATGAGGCGAAAGCTGTCGGCGCGGATCAGGTGGTCGCAACCGACGACGACACCGCGACTGCGAATCTCCCTCCTCTCGATGCAGTGGCGGATACAGTCGGGGGGACGACCGCCGAGAAGGTGATCGCCAAGGTCAAGCCGGGAGGAGTGTTTGCTTCGGTCGTCGGGTCACCGCAGAACGCTCCGAAGTTCCCATCTGTAAAAGCGGTGTTCGTATTCTCGAAGTTCGACAGAGAAACGATCCAGTTCATGGCCGAAGCGGTGCGAGATGGCAAGCTGGTAATCCCGATTAGCCAGAAACTGCCACTCAGTCAGGCGGCCGAAGCCCAGGCATTGGCAGAAAAGGGTGGCATCGGGAAGATCTTGCTGGTTCCTTGAACTCTTTGCTGGACATGCAAGTCTAAAGGAAAAATCGAAATGAAGAGAGATCACCGCGGATTCAATCTTGCTTCGAAACCAAGTAGCGACGGGTGTGTGGAATGTCTGGCGTCGCCGAAAGGTTGGTGGCTTCATCTCCGTCGGTGTGCGGAGTGCGGGCACATCGGATGCTGTGACAGTTCTCCGAGTCAACATGCATCCAAGCATGCGGCGGCGACCGGGCATCCGATCATAACCAGCTTTGAACCGGGCGAGGACTGGTTCTACGACTACGAGAAGCAGGCGATGATCAATGGCGTGGAGTTGCTTCCGCCGCATTCGCATCCAAGAAATCAGCCCGTACCTGGACCGGCAGGGAGAGTTCCAGCCAATTGGGAATCGCTCCTGCACTAGCTGGCGTCGATCGATTTTTAACAAATGGGAGCGAGACTCGGGACACCGTATTTGTAATGAGCACCGGATCGAAAGGAGCCATCAATGAACGCGGTACAAGTCGAACAGAAGAGCTATGAGATGCCCCCGCGCGAGGGGCTCAGCATCGCACATTTTCTCACCGTCGCCGACATCGACCGGTCGGCTCACTACTACGAGAAGGTCTTCGGTGCTCGCATTTTGAGCATGGGTGACGGCAACGCGCCTGCGTACCTTCAGCTTGCGAATATCTGGATGATTCTGAACGTTGGGGGCGGACCGACCCCCGACAAGCCGTCGGTAACGCTCAGCGTCCCCGACCCGAATCACATCAACAGCTTTATGAATTTCCGCGTTGCGGATATCCAAGCGTGCTATGAATTGTGGAAAAGTCGAGGAGCCGAGTTCATCACGGAGCCCATACCCAAGTACGGCGAGATTCGCTGCTACATCCGCGATCCTGACGGCTACATTATCGAGGTCGGACAGAGCACGGATCTCACGTACGGTTAGCGCTCAGGCCGGATGGGACTCGGATTTAAACGGTTGCGGATGTTCTCTTGAGCCTTTCGCGCTGCAGTGTCGAGCCAGTACTTTGGTCTTGATCGATACGCTCGTCCAACGGATTCGTCCTCGCGCTTCTGCCAATTTTGCTTTAGACAGTCACTCGCTCTGACATCGAAAGGATTACCAGATGGATGGCACAAACGGACTGAAAGACACCGCGGGTGTGACCGCGCCTGTCGCATCGAACAAGCTTGGTGTCAACGTTTTTACGGCCCCGGGAAAGACTATGGTCGGCGAGCGGCCAAAGCCCTTCGGCGAAGCGTTCGGCTTCGACCCTATCACGTCGACTCTAATCTTCGGCGAGTACGACGCGGTGCTGGTGGACGCAATGGGGACAGTGGCTGAGGCAGAGGCTCTCGCGGATTGGGTCGCTCTGCACAACCGCAAGTTGGAGACCATCTATATAACGCATGCCCATTTCGACCACTTCTACGGTCTGAGCATTCTGCTCGACCGGTTCCCGGGCGCTCGGGCGATAGCAACGCCCAAGACGGTGAACGCCATGCAGATGTCTTTCACTCCCACCGTGGAGCGGCTAGCCCGCCGGTTGTTTCCTGGGCAAGTGCCCACCAAGTTGGTTCCACCTGAGCCCTATGAGCACGACACGTTCACTCTCGAGGGCCACGAATTGCGCATCATCGAGCAGGGCCGCACCGATAGTCCCGATTCGACGTCTCTACACGTTCCATCGATCGGCCTGATCGTCGCCGGCGACGTTGTATACAACCAATGCCGCATTTACGTCGGCGACACCACCCCCGAGAGCCGAAAGAATTGGATCGCGGCGCTAGACCGGTTAGCGGCGCTGAACCCGGCGATTGTTGTCGCCGGTCACAAGAAGCCTGGCGCGCCCGACTCTCCCTCGACGATCCAGGACACCAAGCGTTACCTGCAGGACTTCGATCGGGTGCAGAAAACCGCGACATCCGACCAGGAGCTGTTCGATCAGATGACGGAGCTGTACCCGCATTGGGTAGCCAATCAGTCGTGGTTGATGTTCGGATTCCCGCAGCCATAACCTACATCGCTGACGCGAATGTTTGTTCGCGCATGATGGAGGGTTGCCCCGGTTAGAAAGGTGTCGGAAATCGCGATGTCGAAGTATCGTCGACGCTATATCTCCGCCAGGGCGCGATGTACAAGATGGATCGAGATCGCCCCTTCGCCAACGGCTGAAGCAACCCGCTTCACGTTTCCTGAGCGGATGTCGCCGACTGCGTAAACTGCTGGCAAACTCGTCTCAAGCATCTGCGGCGGCCGGCCCAGAGGCCACTTTCGTGGTGCGCTTGCCAGAACAGGATCCAAGTCCCGCCCTGTAAGAATGAAGCCCTGCGGATCCAGGGCGACGCAGCCACGCAACCAGTCGCTGTGCGGTGACGCACCCGCCATCACGAAAACGTGCCGGATCTCGCGCGTCAATCTCTCCCCCGACGATCGGTCGAGCCAGGTGACGCGTTCGAGGCGCGAATCGCCCTCTAGTGACAGAAGCTCAGCTTCCAGATGCAGCTCGATCGCCGGATGCTTCGTGATCCTCTGGGTTAGATAGCGCGACATCGTCTCCGAAAGGGTTTTTCCGCGAACCAGCATGTGGACTTTGTGAGCAGTCTCTGCCAGGAAGACTGCTGCCTGTCCGGCCGAATTGCCGCCGCCGATGACGATGACCTCATCACCCCCGCAGAGTTGCGACTCCATGAATGTGGCCGCGTAATAAACTCCATTCCCTTCGAACTGCTTTAGGTTGTCGATGTTCGGCTTATTGTATTGCGCTCCGGCGGCAATGATGATGCTGCGAGCCTGCAGAATGCCGCCATTCTCCAGCACGAGCTGGTACGGTCTCTTATCGCAGTGGATCTGGACCACTCGTTGCCCCACCAACATTTGAGCACCGAATTTTTCTGCCTGAACAACGGCGCGGCTCGTGAGTTCCAGGCCGGAAATGCCAGTAGGGAAACCAATATAGTTCTCTATCTTCGAACTCGCGCCCGCCTGTCCACCGGGATTTTCGCCCTCGATCACAACGGCGTCCAGGCCTTCAGAAGCGGCGTAAACCGCCGCCGCCAGTCCGGCCGGTCCAGCGCCCACAATGGCAACATCACGAATGTGTGATTCATCGACTGTGCCCGTGAATCCCAGACATTCAGCCAACCGTTGAGTAGTGGGATTGCGCAGCACGGCCTTTCCGCTGCAAATCACAACCGGTATTTCGTCGATCTTCAGGTTAAAACGATCGAGCAGCTCCTGAGCGGTCGTGTCAGTGTCAAGGTCGATATATGTGTACGGATGTCCGTTGCGGGTGAGAAACTCGCGCAAGCGCAGTGTGTTAGCTGAGTGACGCGATCCCAGGATAATCACGTTACCCATGCCCTCCGCGACTAGCGCGAGGCGTCGCTGGATGAAAGCGCGCATGAAGATATCGCTGAGTTCGGCATCTTTTGCGATCAGCGAGTGCAAGGCATCTGCGCTAACTTCAAGGAACTCCCCCGGCTCGGCAACACGCCCGCGCGACATAGAGCGGGCTCTGGAAATCAAGACCATTTCTCCGGAGAAACCTCCCGGACCATACGTCACAAATACGTGCTCACCGGAGAGCCTCGTCATGAGAATCTCGAGCCTTCCTGAGAGCACAACAAAGCAGGGGATTCCCAGCTCACCGGGCTCGAACAGGATCTCTCCGGCCCGAACTGCTCTCGCAGTGCCGTACGGGCGGATGCGGTCGATCTGGGCGGCGGTCAGTACAGGGAAGGCTTGTGCCTGCCGGTCAGATGTGTTTATCGATGGCAGCATTGACTCCGTCACTTAAATCTTCCTTCTTGCCAGTGGCCGATTCCGTCTCCATTATCATCGTGATCATCTCATCAATGCGAACTGGTCGAGACTGAATCCCAACTGGTAATTCTCGCCGTGTGCCAGCAGGTCCTCCCACGTGACCTCGCGTTTCTGGTAGCCGGCCATGCGGCCGAGCATGCAACTAAGCGCGGTTTCTACGCCCTCGGCAATCTGGTTGTGCGCCGGGCCGGAGACAATGCTGGCGATGAAAGTACGTTCCTTCTCGCGATCAGCGAATTCCAGGTTGTCGAGGAAGGCGCCGTTGGCCGCGAATTTTCCCGAGCCGGGTGCGGTCGATGCGGAGTCCTGATACGTCCACGCGTTCGCGCCAGTGATCGCGATGGGGCCGGAGTAAGGACACGCCGCCGAACCGCTCGCGCCAAAGAGTTTGAGGCCTGCATCGAAGACGTTGTCCGTGCCGAACTGCGTGGAAGCGAACGAAAAGTGCACGTCGTTGGGATAAGTGAAGTCGACCTGGTAGTTATCCCAGCAGTCGCCATAATGCGTGAGCACGTTGCGGCCGCCGGTCGCCGTGGCCTTCAGCGGATGGGCGCCGAGCATCCAGTTGCAGAGGTCGATGATGTGAATGTTCTGCTCGACAAGAATGTCGCCGGAGAGTGCGCGATCCCAGAGCCAGTTGCGGAGGCGGTATTCGTCCGGTCCTTCGCCCTCGCGCTTCTTCTCGGTCGATGCAGGCGCGTTGTAGTTGCCTGAAGCCGTGGCGATTTTTCCCAGTGCGCCAGCCTTGATCTTCTCGGCCAGAGCTGCGATGGGCGGAGCGTTGCGGCATTGGAAGCCAACATCCACGCTTTGATTTGGCTTCACGCGCTTGGCAATCTCGAGAGCCTGCCTGGTCTGCGCGACGTCGATGCCCACGGGCTTTTCGCAATAGACATGCTTGCCCGAGGCGACGGCGGCTTCAAGGTGCTGCACGTGGAAAAACGGCGGCGTCGAGATCTGGATGAGGTCAACATCGTGCGAAGCGGCCGACTGTTCGTAGGCATGCGGGCCCTTGAAGAGCAGCTTGCTGTCGATGGCCGGCTGTCCCAGGCTCGCATTCAGCTTGTCGAAATGATCGCGTCCCGCGGCGAGGTTGTCGGCGAAGAGATCGGCAAGTGCGACAACGCGGGCGGATGTGTTCTTCGCAAACGATGTGGCGACGCCGGTGCCGCGATTGCCGCATCCCAGCAGCCCGTGCCGCACAGCAGAGTTTGCTTCGTATCCAAAAACCGCGCGTGGATTGAGCAACAGCATGCCTGAAACCACCCCCGATCCAGTTTGCAGAAACGTCCGACGATTCATGAGTCCTCGCGATTAGTACAAGCTCTGTAACAGGTATGACTTCGCCGCTCGCGGAAAAACCAAGCTGCGCGCCGGTTTTGTGTCAGGGCATGACTTTAGTCGTGCCGAAAGCCGCCGCAAAACCGGCATGGGCTTTAGCCCCTGAGGGATTAAGCCATCACCTCATCCAGTATCCGCTGCAGGTACATTTTCTCGTTCTTTACATCTTCAATCTGCTGCGGACCCGATGTCTCGCGCTCGATGGTGACTGCGCCCGTGTAGCCAAGCTTGTGCAGTTTCGTGAACACTGTCTTGAAATCCACGAGCCCTCTGCCGATCAGCACCTCTTCGCCCAGCTTGCTCGGATCGGTCGGCCACTTGCCGTCCTTCGCATGCACGCTGCGCACGTGCGTGCCGATGATGTCGACGGCATCGACGGGATTCGCCTTGCCGTAGAGGATCAGGTTGGCGGTATCCAGTCCCACCGCGAGATTCGGAAGATTTGCGTCACGAATCATCCGCGACATGGTGGTCGGCGTTTCCTGGCCTGTCTCCATCAGGAAGTATTGGCCGTTGGCGTGACAGTGTTCGGCTACGGTGCGAATGGCAGCGACCGCCTGGGGATAGAGCGCATCGGTTGGATCCTCAGGAATGAATCCGCAGTGGGTTTGAACCTGATGGATGCCGAGTTGCTTCGCAAAGTCCGATACCTGCCGCAACGCATCGATGCGAGCGGCACGGGTTTTGGGTGGAACGAGGCCAATTGTGGATGGTCCCTGCAGAAAGTTCCACTCCAGCGGTCCCGGCCCAACCACTTCGACCGTGGTGGCGACCAACTGATACTTTCCGAGCAGATCCGCGATCTCTTTCGCCGCATCGGCCGTGAACTTGTTGATGTACCCGTCCAGCGACAGAAAGCAATTGCTGAAGCCCATGTCGTGAACGCGCTTGATGGTCGCCTCGGGCGCGCCAAATGGACTGATCAGCAGACCCAGTTCCATCGGCTTGAGTTTCGGCGGATCGGGTTCTGCAAATGCGGGAATCGGATGAAGACCGGTTGCAATTGCGGCGGCAGCAGCGGTACCTAAAAACGTACGGCGGTCCATGGAGTTCCTTTCTCTGGAACAGCTTCGGAGGAAATCTCCCATTTGTGTGACGTTTGAAATCTAAGCGGTACCCCCGCGTCCCCGCAAGTGCACCTCGTGTTCTGACGCGACATGAGCGCTCTTCGGCGGCTTTGCATCAGAGCGCGATTTGTATCAGGGCACGACTTTAGTCGTGCCGAAAGAGCTAATGAAAGCAAGATGGGCTTTAGCCCCAGAAGGGGAAGCTGACCCGTACTCACACCTTGCCCCGCCGCCTGTTCAGCCCACTCAGAAGATTGCTAGTCCGCGGAGATTTGATCCGTCACCACTGGGATCCTGTTGCTCAGCTCTTCAAGGATCCGCCGCACTGCCTCGTCCGCAGCTCTCGCAAGGGCGGGCGACAACTCCATCGAGATAGCCTGCCGGGGATCGATGGTGATGGCATACAGCACCACCTCCCGCTCGCCACTCTGCATGTAGAAGGCGTCCAGCAGGTCCTTCACGCCGATGTCGTGTGCAGTTAATGTCGGAGGATAGTCAGCAGAGAAGCGAGGCGTGGTGCGCGTCACGGTCCCAGGAGGGTTGCCGTCATCGGTGGCATCAATAAGGATGATATGGCCGGCGTTTTGCAGCGGCTCCAGCAGAATGAATCCGCCGGTGCCGCCGTCGAGGGTCTCAACATTTGCAGGGAGCGGATGTTTTTCAAGAGCCCGCACCACATGGACGCCGACGCCCTCATCGCCCATGATGACATTCCCGAGCCCCAGTACCAGAGTCTTTTTTGCGTCCGTACTCACCAACACCTCGCATCACCCAGTATCCCAAAATCACTACGGCAGCCCCAGGCGTTGGTTTTTAAATCCCTAATCCCTGGTCCCTGATCCCTGATCCCTGATCCCTATTTTTTCGTTCCTGCGTCCTTCACGCGGTCAAACTTCCATCCGCCGACAATCGAAGAGATAGTGCCGCGTCCCTCGATGTAGTCGTGATAGAAAGCAAGATACACGTGAACGACGATGAACGCGACGAAAAACCATAAGAACAAGTGGTGCCAGTAGCGGACGCTCATCTCTCCGCCCATCAGCGGCACAATCCAGGTAAACATCCGCGGTATAAACGAATTGCTCATGCTGGAGTAGAGAGCAAACCCGGTGATCGATTGCGCCACGAATGCCAGGAATGTGAAGAAGTAGACAAGCCCAGCCAGTGCGTTGTGCCCAGTTGAAATAGGCCCATGCAGCTTTGTTTCAAGCACGTCGGCCTTGATCACGTCGACAATTTCCTGCCGTTGCGACTTCTTCAGCGGGAAGAAAGAGTTCCAGCGCGCGTACTTGTTCCCCACGAATCCCCAGTAAAGACGCGCCAGGAAGTTGAAGACGTACACATACGCGCAAAGAAAGTGAATGAAGCGCACCCAGCCGAACCAATACTGCTGGTAGGCTTCTGCCGAATAGAACACCCGAAGCGGCGCCCCGATCAGGTAGCCTGTGATGCAAAGCAGCACCAGCGCCACTGCGTTGATCCAGTGATAGACGCGCACCGGCAGTTCCCACACATACACGCGTCGGTATTCCGCCGGCCGACTGCCATTCCCGTAAACGGATTTTCCTGCAATTCCAGTCGTGCTCATATCCATCACTCGAAAGAAACCTGGTGAAGGTGCCGTCCCTGCGGATCGTACAGATGTACGGCGCAGGCCAGACACGGGTCAAAGGAATGGATGGTGCGAAGAATCTCCACCGGCTGCTCAAGATTTGCCACCGGAGTACCGATCAGCGACTGCTCAAAGGCCGATCGCTGCAACTTGGCATCCCGCGGAGAGCCGTTCCACGTCGTCGGCACCACCAGTTGGTAGTTGTCGATTTTGCCGTCGTGGATCTTGATCCAGTGCGCGAGAGCTCCGCGTGGCGCTTCCACCAGCCCAACACCCTCGGCATCCTTGGGCCAGCTCTTCGGTTCCCACTTCTCGCCGTTGAACGTCGAGACTTCGTTTATCTTCACGCGGTCCATCAGCTCGACCGAAGAATTCCTTCAGCCAGATCATCGACAGAGCCGCATCCAGCCCGCGAGCTGCCGTACGTCCCAGCGTGCTGAACAGCGCATCCACCGGCACGCCGAGCTTGCCCAGCGTCTGGCCGACAAGCTCCTTCACATCCGCGTGTCCGGCAGCATACGACACAAGCAGGCGCGACAGCGGTCCTACTTCCATCGCATTGTCCTTCCACCGCGGAGTCTTCAGGAACGAGTACTTGTCGTATCCCGCAAGCGTTTCAAATGGAGGCTTCGGTCCCGTGTAGTCGATCTTCGTTTCGCCTTCCCACGGATGAACGCCCTTTTCGTTTCCACCCTCGTAGCTGTACCACGAGTGCGCGATGTACTCCTTGATCTCCTGCGAGTCCTTCGCATTCACCGGGTACACCTGGCTCAGGTCGCGATTCAGAATGGCGCCACGCGCATACTTGAACGATTCAGGATTGTTCGTATCCCTTGGTCGGATACTCGCCGTAGCTCAGATAGTTTGAGAGCCCGCCGCCCCACTTCGCCCAGTCCTTGTAGAACGAAGCCACAGCCAGCAGATCGGGAATGTACACCTCGTTCACAAACTCATCGGCCTGCGAAATCAGTCGCGAAACCAGGTTCAGCCGCTCGGTGTTAATTGCCGCCACCTCGTCCGCATCGATTGAGCAGGGAACTCCGCCAACCAGGTAATTCGGATGCGGATTCTTGCCACCGAAGACCGCGTGAATCTTGACGATCTCCTTCTGCCACTCCAACGCATCGAGATAATGCGCCACGCCGATCAGGTTCACTTCCGGCGGAAGCTTGTAAGCCGGGTGTCCCCAGTAGCCGTTGGCAAAGATGCCGAGCCCGCTCGCCGCAAACGCCTTGATCTTGTCCTGCACCGCCGAGAAATATGCCGGTGTATTCTTGTCCCACTTGGAAAAGCTCTGCGCCAGTTCGGCTGCCTTTTTAGGATCGGCCTTCAGCGCATTCACGACGTCGACCCAGTCAAGCGCATGCAGGTGGTAGAAGTGGATCACGTGATCCTGCACGTATTGCGTAGCCATCATGATGTTGCGGATTAACTCTGCCGTCGGCGGCACCGCGATACCCAATGCATCTTCAACCGACCGTACGCTGGCCAGCGCATGCACCGTGGTGCAAACGCCGCAGACGCGCTCGGTAATGGCCCACGCATCGCGCGGATCGCGACCAATCAAAATCTTCTCGAGGCCCGCGCACCATCGTGCCCGCGCTGTACGCGTCGGTGATGACGCCGTTTTCCACCACCGCCTCGATGCGCAGGTGACCTTCAATGCGAGTTACAGGATCGACCACTACACGTGTCAAGGCCATTTAAGACTCCTTCTGGTCATCCGCGTGTACTTCTGCGATGACTTCCTTTTTACGAATATTTGTAACCACGGCATGCGCCGCGACACCGGCCAGCGTGGCCGCTGCCACAACCGTTCCTACCGTGTCTGCCGTGCTCTCGATGCCGAAACCTGGGAACGACGCGAGATGCTGATACATCGGACCGTTGTCCCAGAACCCGGGCTCGCTGCACCCGATGCACGGGTGTCCCGACTGGATCGGCGAGCTCGTGCCTTCGTTCCAGCGCGTCACCGAGCAGGCGTTGTAGGTCACCGGACCTTTGCAACCCATCTTGTACAGGCAATACCCCTTGCGCGCGTTCTCGTCGTCGAACGACTCCACGAAGAGGCCGGCATCGTAGTTCGGCCGGCGATAGCAGGTGTCGTGAACGCGGCGACCGTAAAACTCCTTGGGCCGGCCGAGATTGTCGAGTGCCGGCATCTTGCCCAGAACCAGCAGGTGCGTGACCACCGCCATCATTACGTCTCCGATCGGCGGGCAGCCCGGCACATTGATCACCGGCTTGTTCACCAGCTTCGAAATCGGCGTGGCGTCCGTCGGATTCGGCTTCGCTGCCTGCACTCCGCCATACGACGCGCAACTGCCCCACGCAACAACGGCCGCTGCATCCGCAGCCACTTCCTGCAGGATCGAAATCGCGGTCTTGCCGTGGACCATGCAGTAGACGCCGCCGTCCTTCGTGGGCACCGCGCCTTCCACTGCCAGGATGTACTTGCCCTTGTGGTCGCGGATCGTGTCTGCCAGGCTCTTCTCCGCCTGAAATCCCGATGGCGCCATCAGCGTCTCGTGGTAGTTCAGCGACACCACATCCAGCAGTGCGTCCGCTACAATCGGGTGCGATGACCGGATAAACGACTCGCTGCAGCCGGTGCACTCCTGAAAGTGCAGCCATACAACAACCGGTTTTTCCTTCTTCTCAAACGCCGATACAACCTGCGCTACACCGCTCTTGCGCAATGCCCGCCGCCGCTGCCGCTGATGCGCAAAACTGCAGAAATTGTCTGCGGTTGTACCCCTTCTTTTCCATTGACTGCCAAATTGTTTGCCCCATGCCCACCTCGCTTGCAGGCGTCACTCGCATTGCAGGCACCGGAGTCTCCTGAGGGCCGATCATGTCAGCCAGATCACATTCTCGAACTCCAGCGAATGTTGGCAAAGTACTTACGTTTAAATACGATCGGCTGTGAGCATCGTCACAAGTGTTGCAAATCACGTATTTAGCGTGACTCACGGGCGGGAATGTGATGTGGCGCACATTCCAATAATCAAGAAAGAAATTGCTCCAGCCCGCTGATGTGTCCAAACGACGCCATTACTGTCGCGGGCGCGCAGTGAGCAAAAGGAGACAGCGCGGTCTTTGCTCCGTCGGGATATCATGCAACATGCCGCTCGGTCGAAACAGGGCCCTTCCCCTGACCGCTTGCTTCCTGCTGATGGCCGGAGTTGCCCGTACGGAAAATCCGAATACCGCCCTTCCCGCAAACATGACCGCGCCGGCAGATCGTGGAGCACATGCTGCGCCACAACCGCATGCAGGCCGACGAACTGAAGCATTACCAGGAGGTGCGGCACTACCAGGTGCAGTACAAGGGATTCTCGGCAAACCTGGTGGGCAAGATGGATGTATCCGTCACCTTTGATGCGGCGTCCGGCAAAAGCTTTCGCATTGTCTCGCAGAGCGGATCGAAGCTTCTTTGCGACAAGGTTCTCAAGAAGGCCGTGGACAGCGAAGCTGAAGCCGCGCACGACCAGGCGGCGACCGCCCTTACTCCGGACAACTACCAATTTCAGCTGGCGGGCACCGAAAGCCTGGACGGAAGACCCGCATACGTCCTCGATGTGGAGCCGGTAAGGAACAGCAAATTTCTCTATCGCGGCAAAATCTGGGTCGATGCGGCGGACTTTGCAGTCGTCAAGGTCAAAGCCGAGCCGGCGAAGAATCCTTCGTTCTGGATTTCGCGGCCGCAAATCACCTACACCAGCGCGAAAAACGGGAGAGTTCTGGCTGCCCGAATTTAACCGCAGCGAGACGAAGGTACGCGTCGGCGGGACCGCGGTGTTCACCATCGACTACGGAACCTACCAGATCGATTCTGTCGTTCCAGCCTCTGCAGCAAGCCGCTGAGCCGTGCGTCATGTAAGGCAGCAGCCTGCGGATAAAAAGAGCAGCGTGCTGTTCATGCCGCCGTAGGCAGAGGCATGGAAACATCGCATATTGCTGTCGGCCGTCGCTGCGATTCGCTATTACCGGGATCTTCCTGAAGGTTCACGGAGATGGGACGAGCCGCGTCTATCATCCCGATGCGCACGCGTAGTCCGGCCACCGAGCGACCTCTGGGAGAGACCTCGGTCAAAGAGCGGCACGAATCGAGGAAGCTGTTTGGCCGGCTTGAACGCTTTGGACTGAAGGCGGAGTGAGAATTTGAAACTCACATAATCGCAGGTCGATGCGCGCTATCCTCGACCATCGGCGTGTGGCTGTATCCGACCCGTCCAATATAGACTCATCGTTCAGGAGGGAAGACCATGCGCTTTCGAATTCTTCTGCTGATTGCCGGGCTCCTGGGTTTCTCCGCTGCTATCGCATCAGCTGCCGCTTCCACCAAATCGGCCCATGCCGACATCATGAACGCGCAGGGAACGAGAATCGGGACTGCAAGGATCACCGCCACCGGCCAGGGTGTCAGAATCGCCGTCACAGTCACCCAGCTGAGCCCTGGCGAGCATGGCATTCACATTCACACCGTCGGCAAATGCGAAGGTCCGGCCTTCACCTCAGCCGGAGGCCACTTCAACCCGACGAGCGCCCATCACGGCGTCCACAACACGCAGGATCCTCATCCGCATCTCGGCGATCTCATGAATCTCACAGTGGGCCAGAACGGCAGCGCCCAGGCGACCTTCCTCGCCAACGGCGTCACCCTCGAGGATGGCCCCAATTCGCTCTTCCATGATGGCGGAACCTCTCTGGTCATCCACGCCAAGGCCGACGATCTCATGTCCGACCCCTCCGGCAACTCCGGTGACCGCATCGCCTGCGGCGTCATCGAGAAGTAGCGGCGCGGGCCCCTGCCCAGAACTCAGTCTGAGACAAGCCCGCCCGTGCTTTCAATGAGTAATCGGCCACTCGGTACCAGCCAAATATCCATACTGCTTCCATGTCCCTTTATAGAGAATGGCGTCTCAGACAGGCCACGCGCACGGAGACTCCACAAGCGCCGGCTGGACATGTGTACAGTCAGACTTTACAGTTTAGCTGTAGATGTGCGATATTGATCTCGTGAGCAGTCGAAAGTCTTCTACTCAAACCGGGCTCGCTCAGACGCTTGCTGCTGAAATCCGTGCGGTATTCCGCAAGCTCAAGCTGCGTTATCGCGAGCATGGGGGCGGCAACGATCTGACGCCGTCACAGGCTGCCGTTCTTCTTCGACTCGAAAAGGATGGTGCGGCCACGGTCTCAAGTCTGGCGCGAGCGGAGGGCATGCGGCCGCAGTCCATGAGCACGATCGTTGCGCCCCTTCAGAAGGCTGGCTTCGTCCGTGGTGCTTCTGACCCGGGCGACGGGCGGCAAACGCTGATGTCGCTCACGCCTAAATGCCTGAAGTGGCTTCAGGAGGGCAGGGCCGCGAGACAGGACTGGCTCACCTCGACCATCTCCCAGAAGCTTTCTGTTCACGAGCAGGAGAAGCTTCAGGCGGCGCTCGGACTGCTTGCGCGGCTGGTTGAGGAGTGAACCATTGCGTCCTGCCTTTACCCATGCCATCTTTGTATCCCCAACTTCGTATTCAAGGATAAGAGCCCGATGCCATTTACTCGTATTGACCCCAACACCGCGTTGATCGTGATTGACCTGCAGAAAGGCATCGTCAACGGGAATTTCATTCATCCCATCGGCGCTGTCATCGACCGAACGCGCGCGCTAATAGATGTTTTCCATGCAAAGAACCTTCCATTGGTGCTGGTCAATGTGGCAGGACGGGCGCCGGGCCGGACGGAGCAAGGTCCGCGCAACAATACACTGTTTGCTGAGGGATGGACCGACCTTCTGCCGGAACTTGGCCAGCAACCAAGCGATATTGTCGTCACCAAGCGAAGCTGGGGCGCATTCGCAACAACGTATCTTGAAGCCCAGCTCAAGGGGCAAGGCGTTACCCAGGTTGTTGTGACGGGGTTGGTGACATCCACCGGCGTTGAGGCAACCGCCCGCCAGGCCTACGAGCAGGGGTTCAATGTGACCCTCGCACTCGATGCAATGACCGATATCCGCCAGGAAGCCCACGAATACAGCATCAAAAACGTCTTCCCTCGTCTTGGTGAGACAGGGTCGACAGAGGAAATCATTTCGTTGCTTGAAAGCCCATTGGGAAAAAGGAGCTCTGCACTATGAATTGGCTTTCTCTTGTGTCGTACTTCTTTGGGGGCGCTTTCGCTGCAAACGCCATACCTCACTTTGTCTCCGGCACGATGGGACACCCATTTCAAAGTCCCTTCGCCAAACCACCCGGCCAGGGACTCTCCTCTTCAACGGTCAATGTTGTCTGGGGATTCTTCAACGCGGTCGTCGCGTATCTGCTTGTCGCGCATGTCGGCGCTTTTGATCCGCGGACCACAAGCCACATCCTTGCGTTCGGCCTGGGCGCGCTGCTCATCAGCGTCCTTTCGGCGCGTCACTTCGGCCAGTTTCATGGGGGCAACACACCATCGCGCACATGAACCCAGTGGCTGGCACCTTTCGCTCCCTCAGAAGCTTCAACTTCCGCTTGTGGACGGCTGGCGCTTTGGTCTCCAACATCGGGACGTGGATGCAGCGCATTGCTCAGGATTGGCTGGTGCTGACGCAACTGACCCATCACGATGCGTCGGCGCTCGGTATCGTGATGGGCCTCCAGTTCGCGCCGCAACTTCTGCTCCTGCCCTGGACGGGATCGGCTGCGGACCGTCTTAATCAGCGCAAGCTCCTGATGTTCACCCAGGCAACGATGGGCGTGCTTGCACTCGTCCTGGGAGTTCTCACGATCGCGGGAGTTATCCAGCTCTGGCACGTGTATGTGCTGGCCTTCCTGTCCGGTTCCGCCGCTGCGCTCGATGCTCCGGTGAGACAGACCTTCGTGGCAGAGATGGTAGGCGATACCGATCTCCCCAATGCCGTGGCATTGAACTCGAGCTCAATTAATGCTGCGCAGATGATTGGTCCCGCCGTTGCCGGTTTGCTGATTGCAAAGGTTGGTATTGGATGGGCCTTTCTTCTAAACGGGCTCTCGTTCGCGGCGGTTCTGATCTCGATGTCTTTCTTTCGCCTCCCGGAGCTGCGCATAAGCGCCAGGGCCCACCGCACTGCCGGTGGATTTCTGGAAGGATTTCGCTATGTGTGGAGAAGACCTGACCTCAGGGCGATTCTCATCATGCTGTTTCTAATCGGTACGTTTGGACTAAACTTTCCGATCTTCATCTCTACGATGGCCGTGAATGTCTTCCACTCCGATGCACGCAGTTTCGGCCTGCTCTCCTCCATCATGGCCCTGGGCACCCTCTCCGGGTCCCTGTTTGCTGCCGGTCGGCACAAACCGAGCTTGGCATCTCTCTTGACGGGAGCTGGTGTCTTCGGACTCGGCTGCACTCTGGCCGCACTGGCGCCTGGATATTGGGGTTTTGGCGCAGCTCTCGCGGTCATTGGCGCGGCTGGCTTGATATTTACCAACGGCACGAACAGCATCATGCAACTCTCGACAGAACCTGCGATGCGGGGACGAGTGATGGCCCTGCGGGTTGGCGTTGCGCTTGGGGGAACGCCAATCGGCGCACCAATCGTCGGTTGGGTTGCCAACCACTTCGGCCCTCGCTGGGCGCTCGGCGTCGGCGCCGGGGCGGGCTTCACTGCTGCTTTGGTCGCAGCCTGCGTTCTGGCGCGCCGAAAAGAGCCACTGCTCGCTCATGTTGCCGATTGATGAATCTGGATTCCCCAGGTCTCGATTCTGAGACCTTGGGAAAGAACAGCTTCAGCGAGCTCGATTACCCCTGATATGTCGGCAAGTGTCATGGGATCTCACGACGAGTTAAGATTTCAACATCGCAGACGCCATGCGCGTTTATGAGGACTCAACTCATCTCCCGTCGCTTGCCAAAAGCCGATAGCGCTCTACTACGGTCGTCGCTCACCACCTGTGCCTATAGTCTCTTCTTCGTCAGGTAAGCGTCGGCGAGGGAGTCCCTTTTGCCGAGGCCGCGGATCCAGGTGGTTCACGGAACGGTTCCACAGAAATGCGCTGGTAACAAACTTCCAGCACCGTCAGGTATTCTGTCCCGCTCGGCGCTTGGAGAACTACGCTGTCACCCGCTGCCGACTTCATCAACGCGCGCCCCAGAGGTGACACCCAACTGATGTGGTTGCGGTTGAGATCGACCTCGTCGGTGCCTACGATGCACACCACTCGCTCCACTCCCGCGGCATTGGCATAGCGCACGGTCGCCCCGAAGAATGCCCTCGTCTCCGCCTGCCTCGATCTCGGAGCTTCCGGGTCCACCACTTCCGCGGCTTCGATTCGCTTCGTAAGAAAGCGAATCCGCCCATCGATCTGTCGCAGCCGCCGCTTGCCGTACTGATAGTCGGCGTTTTCACTGCGATCGCCGTTGCTGGCAGCCCACGCCACCACCTCCGCCACGGCCGGGCGGTCCCTGGTGAGCAGAAACCGGTGCTCATCTTTAAGGCGCTCGAGCCCGCTCGGCGTTATGTAGTTCTTGACTGGCGTCGCGGGCTCGTCCGCTTGTGGTTGTCTGGTAAACCCTTTCCGCATCTCCTAGTCCTTCCATCGCGAATCCAGTGGGTGCCCCAAAATGAATGCACAGGAACGCCGATGGAAAACACTTAGGTCATCCACGTTCATGGGAGTTCATCTGCGGCCCTGACTGATTTTTTCACGTCTTCCGGCCCCTTGGCGATCCTATCCATCATCTCGGACAGGTGCCGGCTAAGGCATGATGGAGACATCAGTACTGATGAGTCGGCATGGCAACTGTGATGTTGCGGCCGGCGCATAAGGAATGACTACCGTCGCCTTGCGCGTTTTGAGGACCTATCTACCCAGCATCCGGAATTGAGGTCAGTTTGGGGATGAGTCATCGCGCGCTGATGCAACAATGCCTTTTACTTTGCCAACCTAACATCAGCCGGCGAACGCTGCTGCGCCTGCCTCGGCGACTGCATGGTCCTGTTCGCCTGAGCCGCCGCTTACGCCAATCGCGCCAACTACTTTTCCATCGCGCTTCAAGGGAATGCCGCCCGCGAAGATCATGATCCGGCCATCATTCGACGCATGAATCCCAAAGAACTGGCCACCCGACTGAGAGTGCTCGGCCAAATCTTTGGTCGAGATGTCGAAGGCTCGCGATGTATATGCCTTCTTGATCGAGATGTCGATACTGCCCAGCCATGCTCCATCCATACGCACGTGGGCAATCAGATTTCCGCCCGAGTCCGCGACGGCAATGTTCATTGGTTGGCCAATCTCAGCTGACTTGCTTTCCGCGGCTGCAATAATCTTTCGCGCATCCTTCAACGTAATCATGACGATCTCCTAAGGTTTAAGTGGGAATTGGCGCACCGCCAGATTGTTCATGGTGCCTCAGCAGTGCCTTCAGTATTTGGATGTCAGTATCGCAGGCGAAGCCGGCAGACCGTTCACAGGATTCTCCGGAGACGTTTTTTGTGTGGTGTTAGATGAAGGCGAATACGCGCCTTCCTCAAGAGGGAGCCCGGTGCTTTAGAGAAGCTAACCGGCCAAAAGAAGCCCGCCGCGCACGGACGGCAGTGCGCCCATTCGAGCTGGACCAACCTGCGGCCATCTGGCCGGGTGGCAAGCCGGATAGTCATGCGCCCACCCGAGTGCGCGATCTGGTGAAACTCTGCCGACTCCAAGGCTCCGAAACTCCCTCAGCGATGCTTTGTGTTCGATAGCGGTAAAATACCTCCGCACTTCATTTCGCGTTTGTGCTCAGAACATCGATGAGTCAACGAGAAGTAGCGGCACGGTCTCTGCCAAGAATTCGCCTGAGACAAGCAGAGTCTGCTCGCGTCTCCGCGGTGATGGGACGCGATCATCAGGGAGCGGATGCGGCTGGCGTTCCGTCGGCATTGAGGAGGACGATAGGGCCGATGCCGAGGGACTTCACACCCTCCTCGATTTTGCCGCGATCCCCGACGAGCAGCAAGGAAGCTTGGCCGAGACGGGCAAAGCGCCGGGCTGCTGCCTGTACATCGGCGAGCGGAGTCTGGGCAATCCGGTCGGGATCGGTCTGTATGGCCGTCATCGGCAGATTCGATATCCAGAGGTTCTCCAGGATGCCCGTCAGTTCAGATGAGGTTTCAAACCCTGACGCATATCCTTGGGCGTAAATCGCCCGCGCGACCCGTAACTCTGCATCGGAGACGGGTTGGTCGCCCGCAATCCTCCGCGTCTGGCTGCGCAACTCGACAAGTGCCTCCTTGGTTTTGTCGGTTTGCACAAAGCCGCTGGCGGCCCAAACGCCATATTGGACGTTGGGCGAAAAGTCGGAGCTGAATCCGTAGGTAGAACCCTGAGTTTCGCGGAGCGAGGCGTTCAGACGATCGCTCCAGACCAGACTGGCGAGGGTGAGCGGAAAGCGCGCGGGATCGTTCTGACCGACGGCGGGGAAGAGTTGCACGATGAGGGTTTGGGGGACGCCGGGTTTGTCGACGATGTAGACCTTGCCGGCGCCGATGTTCTGGGGAGGCGGAAGCGCGGTAGGTTGGTTGAGATAGCCAGTCCACGAGCCGAGATACCTCGTGGCCAGACTCACTGCGTCACTGAGGGGAATGTCGCCGACGAGGAACAGTGCGGCATTGCCGGGTATCCACCAGGATCGGTAGAAGCGACGCAGGTCGTCGCGTTGAATTTTGGAGAGTCCATCTTGCGTCGCGATGATGCGGGCATAGGGATGATCTGGCCCGAAGACCAGCGTGGGAGCCACGCTCTGGGCGACATCACCGGGGGCGGATTCGCCCTGCGCAACCTTCGCGATCCACTGCTTCCTCTGGTTCTCGAAGCTGTATTCCTTGAAATCGGGATGGGTGGCGACGTCGGCAAGGATGGCGAAGGCGGGGTCGATGTTCTTTGCGACCACTTCAAAATTGATGCTGGCGAGATCGGATGTCACTGACTGCTGGATGGTGCTGGCCCCGGCGGCTTCCATGCCGTCGCGAATCGCTGTTCCGGAGCGCGACGTGGTGCCGCGCGCCATCGTGGTAACGGTCATGAGCGAGAGGCCGGCTTTGCCGATGGGATCGTACATATCGCCCGCTCGGGCTGCTAGAACGACGGCGGCTTTGGGCGCGCCCGCGCGGTGGACGACGAATATCTGGAGTCCGTTGGGCAGAGTGGCGGATTCGACGGCCGGCGCGTTGAATGGCGGATTCGGATGAATGGGAGGAACGACAGAACGGTCGAGCGTGGCTTGCTCCTGGGTTCCGGCTGAAGTGTCTGGATGATAGCGGATGAGCAGACGGCCGCTGCTGCCGACCCACCGGCTGGCCGCTGTCTGCAGATCGGAGGCGCTTAGCGATTCGACGTGTGCCCAGCGGCGTTCGACCTGATCCGGGTTGCCCGTAAAGACGTTGGACTCGTTGAGCGTCGCGGCCATGGACTGCAGCGTATCGAATTGTGAGAGTTCGCCGAGCTCCAGTTTGCTGCGAACCCACTGGAGTTCCGTGCCGCTGGGGCCGTCTTTGGCGAAGGCTGCAATGTCGGCGTCTACCTTGCTCTCGACATCCGCGAGCGGCACACCAGTGCGCGCACTGGCCATGACAACAAATTCCGAGGAGTCTTCAAATGTGTTCAGGTCCACCGACTCTTCCGAGCAGAGTGGCTTTTCGGCGTAGACTAGTTCGGCGCTGAGGCGGCGGTTGAGGATACGGGCAACGGCCTCGAGGGAGAGCGTGTCGCTTGATGCCCACTCAGCTACGGGCCAGATAAAATAGGTTCGCGCTTCCCTGACGTGGTCGCGAACATCGACGACCTTCTGCGCGTCGATGTGGGGAATCCAGCGTACGGGTTGGAAGATGGTCTGCGCGGGGCGTATGGCGCCGAAGTATTTGGCGATCCACTCTTTCACAGCGGAGGGATCGAAGTCGCCGACGATGGTCATGGAGAGGTTGTTGGGCGCGTAGTAGGTGGAGAAGAAGTCTTTGGCGTCGGTGACAGTGGCGGCGCGCAGCTCATGCGGGATGCCGATCACGGAATGCGAATAGGGATGGCCCGCAGGATAAAGGCTCTGGCGCAGAACGACGTCAACTATGCCGTACGGCTGGTCCTCCATGCGCTCGCGGCGCTCATTTTCGACCACGGATTTTTGATTATCGAAGCGCTCCTGGGTGAGGGATTCGCCAAGAGTCGCGAGTCGGTCCGATTCCAGCCACAACGTGCGTTCGAGGGCGCCGAATGGCACCATCTCGTGATATTCGGTGATGTCCAGGCCGGTGCCGGCATTAGCAGAGCCCCCGAGTTTTTCGATGCGTTGCATGTACTCCCCAGGGGCATTCTTCGAGCCTTCGAACATCATGTGCTCGAAGAGGTGAGCAAGGCCCGTGGTGCCGACAGTTTCATTTTTCGAGCCGACGTGGAACATCAGGTCAACGTAGACGGAGGGGACACGATGCTCGGGGACGAGAATAACCTGGAGACCATTAGGCAGCGCGTATTTTTCGTACTGCGCATGAGGGATGGCGAATTCCGCGGCGGGCGCAGGCGCAGAGTGCTGGACTGGGGAAGTCTGGGCGGTAGCAGCGCACAGGAGCGAAGCGGACAGGCAGAAAGACATAGGAACTGCGGCTTTCATCGAGAGTTCTCCTGAGCATGACTGGGTGAACGGATTGCGACCCAGCTTAGCTTGAGTGGACAGGGCGTAGCAAGCGGCCCGCGCGACGGGCGACGCGGGCAACAGCTACTAAAGAGCAGGAGCGACGCCGACCAAACCACAGCTGGGGCGACGCTCCTTGTCGGAATGATGTCCACGCGAGCGCCCCGCTTCTTGAGCTCCATTGAAGGAGTTGGTCTCCGTTTGCTCAAGCTGAAAGGTCGGCATCTCGCCGCTATCCCAGTGAAAAAGCGAAGTCAAGCCCCTGTGGCTCCACTTCACCGCTAGATCGCTGATTCAAAACGAAAGATTCCCCGCGACCGTTTGCATGCAATTACCAACGTTCAGAGCATAATGGTCTCGAAGTCAAAGTCATGCCTTATTCAAATGAAGAAGCGTGGCCGGCGAGCCCTCCAACGCCGCGAAGGAGTTATCCGTAACTCCTTTGTTGAGAGTAATCTGCGGATAACATCAATAATAAGAGTAATTTGCGGCGGGGTGGCTCTGTATCTCAATGAAAACAGATAATTTAGCCAAAGAGACCGGGATATAGGGGTATCGCCCGCCGCACCTCACCCTGATCGCCACTGAGCCCTCGCAACCAGCTAGATCCCCAATCCCTAGTCCCTAGTCCCTGCTTCACTGTCCCGCCCGGGCCTTGATCAGCTCATCCAGATAGTCCGGCTTGCTGTCGTCGCGGACCAGGTGCGGATAGCGCGGACCATCGTGGTAGTTGATAGTAGCGGTCCGATAGTAGTCATCGACTACGACCAGTAGCGTGACGGGCTTCGAGCCATCCTTCGCGTCCTTGATGGCTGCGCCAAGCAGTTCGGGAGTAAAGACGCGCCCGTTCACGCCCACGACTTTCATCCCGGATGAGACACCCGCCTCAAACGCCGGACTCCCCACGATCGAATCCCCGACCATGCCATCCGCGCCAACCTGCAGCCCGATGGAGTAGACGAATCCAGGATTGCCGCGCCGCCCCTCGAGTTTCGCAGGCTGATCGGTATAGGTCACCTTCCAGCCGCCGTTTTCAATCCCGCCCACCGGCGCTTCAGGTGAAGTTGAATCCAGCCGCTTGCGCAAGAACGTTGCCCAGTCGAACGGCGCGATCGCGTTCAGATCGCTGACCAGTTCGTCGAAGGTGTAGGTCTTCACCGCGGGCCCATTGTTTGCGCCGCCGTGAAAGGCGTGGCAGAAATCGTCAATCGACTTCGTCCCGTGAGATTCGCGATGGATGATCGTCGCCACTTCGAGCCACAGCAGATCGCCTTCGTCGTAGTAGTCCGTTCCGCGCCGCCAGTTCAGCCAGCCGCGAGCGCCAAAGCCCATGCCGAATTCGGCATCTGCCGTATCGCGCAGAGGTCGCCATGTCCGCCCCGGCCGCCCCGGCCCCAGCATCGCCGCGATGCTCGCCAGCCACTCGTGATACTGCTCGGGCGTAAACAATCCGCTGCGCGCCGCCAGCATCGGGCCAAGGTAGTCGGTCAGGCCCTCGTAGCCCCACAGCAGATCGGTCTTCATCGGCTCCTCGATAATAGGGAACGGCAAGATCCGCGGGCCGGCGAAATTTTCCATTCCACGAGTGCACAAATTCGTGCGCCAGCAGTCCGCCGAGCGCCATGCCTGAGCCGGGACCAAGCAATACGTCTTCAGGCAGGCGGCTGTCATTGGACTCATGATGTTCGAGTCCGAAATGCGCAACGTGATCGCTGAGTCCAAGAATGAAGTGGTAGTCGCGATAGTGCCGCGCGCCAAACAGCTTGCCCGACTCGGCGACCAGGTTGGTCATAGCCTTCTGGTCTTTCGGACTCATGTTCAACGCGTCTTCGCTGTCGGCCACGATGTCCATCTGGTGATGGATCGGCTCACCCGCGGGCGTGATGTCGATGTTGCGATAGTAGAGGCCCGTAGCAACCGGCGAGTCCACGAGCAGATCAAGCGAGATGGGCTTGAACGAGACTTCGTTTCCGCTCTGTCCTGCGACGGGAAGGGAACTGCCGAACTTCCAGCCCTCCGGCATGATCAGCTTCGCCTCGTACATCAGCTTCTCGGCCGGCGTTCCTTGCGGATACAGCGCAACTTCGTTCCACTCGAGGATCAGCAACTTGTCGGTTGCCGATCCGCCGTCCGGCTCGATGTAATCGTAGTTCGCTTCGAGCTGGCTCACGCCCGCAGGGACATCGAGGTGAAACGTGAACACATCCAGCAGGTCGCGCTGCCACGGAATGACCTTGCCGTCCGCTTCGAACTTGAGCCCGGTCAGGCTGGCAATCGGCCCATCCGGCCCATGTTCGCCGGGAATCCACTTTGGGTAATACACAGTCAGCGGCCCAGGTTTGACCGGCATCACGAGGTGCGCATGCAGAATCTTGTTCTGTGTCTTGGTCGCATCCACGGTGAGCGAAATTTTCTGTGCGCTGAGACCCAGGGCTCCGACGATGATTGCAATTGAGGCGAGAAGCGCAAGCGACTGCACGCGGCAAATCTTCACAGGCATGCTCCTTGAAGGGAAGAGAGACTTCAACGGAATCATATCAACCGGATCGAAAGATCAAGGCGTGCAATTGCAGGAAACTATCTTTGCGGGACGTCGAGCGCGCCGGTAAGACTGGAAATGCGCTCCACATGTTGGCTACGGCACCAGGACACGAGTCCCTTCGCCAGCCGCTCAGTGGCACGCGGATCGGCGTAGCTGGCCGTTCCAACTTGCACGGCCGTTGCGCCGGCGAGCATGAACTCCACGGCATCTTCGGGAGTGACGATGCCGCCCAGACCAATAATGGGAATCGTAACCGCACGCGCCGCCTCGTAGACCATGCGCACCGCGATTGGCTTGATCGCCGGCCCTGAGAGTCCGCCGGTCACATTGGTCAGCCGCGGCTTTCGCGTCTCCACATCGATCGACATGGCAAGGAAGGTATTCACCAGGCTCACCGCATCTGCCCCGGACGCGGCGCATACGCGGGCCATGCTGCCGATGGACGTGACGTTGGGCGAGAGCTTCACCATCAACGGACGCTTCGCGACGTTCTTGACCTCGTTCACCAGGTATTCAAGCGAGCCGGCGTCGGAACCGAAGGCCATACCGCCGGCATGCACGTTGGGGCAGGAGACGTTCAGTTCGTAGGCGGCGATGCCGTCGGCGTCGTTCAGGCGCTCGATGACCGGCTTTGTATTCGGCCACCGTGTAGCCGAACACGTTGACGATGACCTTGCAGGAGGGATAGCGGCTGAGCGGCGGCAGCTTTTTCTCGATGAACTCGGCGACGCCGATGTTCTGCAGTCCGATGGCATTCAGCATGCCTGCGGCGGTTTGGATAATGCGTGGCGCGGGATGCCCCTGCATCGGCTCCAGCGAGATGCCCTTGGTGACAAAGGCGCCGATCCGCTCGAGCGAAACAATCTCTTCAAATTCGATGCCGTAGCCGAAGGTGCCGCTGGCGGCGATGACCGGGCTGTTCAGCTCGATGCCGGCAAACTGCACTTTCATGTCGGGTTTCACGCGCGGATTTTTCCTCGAATTAACAAGAATTATTGGATTCTTGCGTGGATCGACCGAAAATCCTCAGCAGATGCTCGACCGGCCATTGTTGCCCTAAGGGCTCTGCCTGCAAGAGATGCCAGAGCAGTTGCCAGATCCACGAGAGCCACTCTTTTAATGATACTCGCCGGGCGCAGAGGGGCTTTGTAATGGACCGCCGGCGAGTGCCGACCGTTTCAAGCCTGCAGTCTCACGAAGAGAACACACGCTCTACTCGTAGCGCAGCGCGACAGTCGGCTCAACGTGCGCGGCTCGAATTGCGGGAATCAGGATGGCGACCGCAGCAGTAACCACCAGAACCGCCGAGACGACCACGAAGGTCAGCAAGTCCGATCCGCTGGTGCCGTACAAGACGCTGGCTGCAAACCGACCAACAACTACGGCGATGACCAGCCCAATCGCAAGTCCGATCGCAGTCAGGGTGAGGCCCTGGCGCAGGACCATTCTCAAAACGCCGCGCGGCTTTGCGCCGAGTGCCATGCGGATTCCGATTTCGCGCGTACGGCTGCGGACCGAGTAGCTCATCACACCGTACAGGCCGATGGCCGCCAGCGTAAGACCGACCGCACCAAAGATCCCCAGTAGCAGCGCGGAGATGCGCGGCAACAGCAGCGATTTGTCCACATGCTCCTGCATGGTCTGGATGTTGAACACCGCCATGTTGGGATCGAGCGTGCCAATCTGCTCACGCACCGAGTGAACCATTGCGCCCGGCGCAACCGATGTCTTGACGATCAGCGTGGTGCCGAAGAAGCTGTTGGCTTTTTCGGGAGCAGCATTGAGAAACATAAAGATCGCATCCCGTGGTTTCTCGACAATGGTGCGCAGCTTCGAATTCCGCGTAACGCCGATAACGGTGCATTGGTCCTTGTCTTGCCGGATCACGCGACCGATCGGATCCTGGCCGGGAAACAGGTGAGACGCCATAGTCTCATTGATGATGACCGAATGCTGGTCGTCGGTCGACGGAGCAAAGTCTCGTCCCCGCAACAATGGAATTCCCATCGTTGTGAAATACGCGCTGCCAACGCTGTTGGTGTCGGCATTGATGTTCTGTTTAGGATGATCTCTTGCTGCATCCACGTCGTATTTGTTGTTGGATGAACCGATACTCAGCGGCACCACGCCCACAAAACTCACGGATCGCACGCCCGGCAGTGCTGACACCCTTTCCCGCACTTGACCTAGGAACTGCACAGTCTTGTCATGCGAGTAGCTTTGCAGTTTCGGGTCCATCGTCATCATCAGCATATTGTCGGTCTTGAAACCTATGTCGTTGGGCAACTTCGAAGTGATGCGCCAGGCATTTGAAGATGCGAAGGCGTACATGGCATCGTGGGATGCCTACAACTCGAAGGTGGCTAAGGGCGACAAGGACGCGGTTGCACCGAAGAAAGATCTGAAGCTGGAAGCACTGGCCGATGTGCTGCGCGGCAAGCTCTACGTCCAGATTCACTGCTACCGCGCCGACGAGTTCCTGACCGAAGAAGCCATTGCGAAGGAGTACGGATACAAGATACGCGCCTTCCATCACGCGCTGGAGATGTACAAGGTGGGGGACAAGATCGCTCCGACGGGTACCGGCATCGCCACATTTGCTGACTGGTGGGGATTCAAGGACGAGGCGTGGGATGCGATTCCGTGGAACGCCGTCATGAGCATGCGCGAAGGAGTTCGCGTGGCTCTCAAGAGCGACTCCAATGATTACGTGCGGCGGCTCAACCAGGAGGCCGGCAAAATGGTGAACTACGGCAGAGCTACTGAAGAGGAGGCGCTGCGCATGATCACTCTGAATGCAGCCTGGATCATCGGAGTTGACGATCGCGTGGGCTCGCTCGACGAGGGCAAGGACGGGGACGTAGTGATCTGGAATATGGATCCGCTTTCGACCTATGCACGCGTCGAGAAAGTATTATATCGATGGCGACTTGTTCTTTGACAGCTCGTTGCCCGGCTTTGGCACGACCCACTTCGGCGGCGCAATGCACGATGCTGGATTCGAAACCGCGGAAGATGAAGGAGACGGACAATGAAGCCGGGAATCCTCATTACAGTTTTGGCGTGCGCAGCCTTGGCACAGGTCCATGGTTCTGGCACAAGCGGGACAAGTCCGGCCCAAACGGTACCGCAGCGGTGCCGGCGAAGACGATAGCCATTGTCGGCGGAAAGCTGTCTGACTGTCACGCACGGCACGATTGAAGACGGCACGGTGGTGATGTCGGGCGGAAAGATTGTCGCTGTTGGCCCGGCAAAGACGACAAAAGTGCCGGCCGGGAGCAGAGGTCTTTGACGCTAAGGGCATGACGGTCTATCCAGGACTGTTCGACGCCGAAACCCACCTCGGGCTCACTGAAGTTGAAGCGGACCAGAACAGCAACGACCTGGCGGAAACGGCCGACGAAATCGAGCCACAGATGAACGTGGCGGACGCGTTTCACGCGGAGACGGTTCGTATTCCTGTGGAGCGCCTGAACGGAATCACGAATGCTATTGTTGCTCCGGCCTCGGAAGATTCCATCCCCGGACAGGATGCCGCGATCCAACTCTACGGACGCGACCGCGACGAAATGCTGCTGCAAGGGGACATCGCACTGGCGATGAATTTCGAAGGCAGTGTTCGCAGGAAGGCGAACTACGACGGGCCCATCGAAGTTTCCGACGACACGCATGGGACTCGCTACGCAGATGCGGCAGGCATTTCTGGATGCGCAAGCTTATGAAGTGGAGCGAGCGGCTGCGGCGAAGCCCGATCACAAGGGTGCCCCGCCGAAGCGCGATCTGAAGCTGGAGGCGTTATTGCCCTATCTGCACGGCGAAAAGCCCGTGGTGCTGGCAGCGTACGAGGGGTACGAAGTCGAAGTCGCGATGGCCTCGCGAAGGAATTTCACCTGAAGGTCATTCTCAATCATGTGACGCATGCGCAGGATGTGCTTGATGAGATCGCTTCGTATCATGTGCCGGTGATCGTCGGTCCCATCTACGACTTTCCCCGTCCGGATGAACGATACGATGCGGTTTACTCGCTGCCCGCTGAATTGCAGAAACGAGGCGTGAAGATTGCACTCTCAACGTCTGGGCGTGACATGGGCGGAAGCCGCAACCTGCCCTATGCGGCCGGTTATGCGGTGGCGTACGGTCTACCCTACGATGAAGCCTTGAAAGCCATCACCCTCAATCCGGCAGAGATGTTCGGGCTGGGAGACACGCTGGGATCGCTGGACGTGGGCAAAACGGCAAATGTTGTAGTGGCGAACGGTGACCCGCTGGATGTTCGAACCTCGGTGAAGCAGGTCTACATTCAGGGCAATGCAGTTCCGATGGTGAGCAGGCAAACCAAGCTGCGCGATGAATATATGCCGCTTGACCACCAAGAAGCCCTGAGTCGTAAGAATCCCTGAGCCCCGAAGTCTGCGAATCGGCACAAAGAAAGGCGGCCCGCTGAAGGCCGCCTTTCTTTGTGCTTTGCTCAGAAGCTTAAGCCGTCACAGGCTCGGTTGCATTCACCTTGACCGGCGTGAGCCAGCCGAAGCGATCCGGCTTCAGGCCGTTGGCGATGGCGAAGAACTCGTCGGCGATCTTCTTGGTGATCTCGCCCGTCTTGCCGTCGGCGATCACGATGCGGTCGATCGAACGAATCGGCGAAACCTCGGCCGCCGTGCCGGTGAAGAAGACTTCGTCGGCGATGTAGAGCATCTCGCGCGGAATGGGCTGCTCGGTGACCGCCAGTCCCAGGTGGCGGGCAATCGTCAGCACGCTGTCGCGCGTAATGCCCGAGAGCGCCGAGTTCGCCAGCGGCGGCGTGTACAGAACGCCGTTGCGCACCACGAAGATGTTCTCGCCCGAGCCTTCGCTCACCAGGCCGTTGACGTCGAGCGCAATGCCCTCGACGTAGCCGTTGATATCGGCTTCCATGCGGATGAGCTGCGAATTCATGTAGTTCGCGCCGGCCTTGGCCAGCGCGGGCATGGTGTTGGGCGCGAGGCGGTTCCAGCTGGAGATGCAGACGTCCGCGCCGCCGGTTCCGGCCATGTATTTGCCCCACGGGAAGTTGGCCATGTAGACCTCGATCGGCGAACCCTTGGGGCTGACGCCGATCTCGCCATAGCCGCGCAGCACGATGGGCCGGATGTAGCACGGCGCGACCCCGTTGGCCTCAATCAGATCCACCACCGCCGCGCAAAGCTCGTCGAGCGAGAAGGGAAGCTCCATCCGATAGATCTTGGCCGAGTCGAGCAGCCGCTGCATGTGCTCCGGAAGCCGGAAAACGGCCGAGCCCTGCGGCTGGGCGTAGCAGCGGATGCCCTCAAATACGCTGGAGCCGTAGTGGATCACGTGGCTCATCACGTGGATGGTGGCCTCCTCCCAGGGAATCAGGTTGCCGTTGTGCCAGATTTTTGAGGTCTTTTGAATGGGCATGGGGATGCGCGTGCTCCTTGGTCACGTCGATGCGCGATTATCACAAGCCTATCGCGATTTGGCGCTACCTGTCACGGCACGATGACGTCCGCCCGCGGGCGGTTCCCGTTTCGTTACCCTGCGGCAGAAAAAGTTTTGCGTTCCAGTCTCAAACGGACGTGTTCGAGAGGGCCCTGGGTCTTGTGCTAAGGTTCAGGCGTGACCGCCGCGAAAGGGAAACGTGCGTTGCGTATAGCAAGGATCACGCTCGCCGCGCATGTCGAAAAAAGAGGGATTCACCCTTCACCCGTTCGACCAGGAGAATGGCGTCCAAACCAGCGGCCTGATCCCCGGCCGCTATCTGAAGACAGGCCACGCGCACGACCGCCATTCCACCGCGTATTTCGGTGTAGCCCCATCTGTATTTCATGCACTTTTGAAGCGCTGGCGGCGGACCAAGCCCATCTGCACTCGATCGAACGCTTTACATTCATCGATGTAGGCGCCGGCATGGGCCGCGCCATGCTGCTTGCGGCAGAATACCCGTTTCGCCAAGTCATCGGAATCGAACTGAACCCGATCCTGATGACGATAGCGCGGCGCAATCTGCAAACCTGGCATGCCGCAGGCCGGGCGCGAACGCCTGTCGCAATTCGTCTGTGGCGATGCTGTTGATGCAAGATTTCCCAGCGGGCCGTGCCTTGTTTTCCTCTTCAACCCCTTTGGAGCATCCGTGATGCGGCGCATGCTGAAGCGCCTTGCTGTCGACCTTCGCAGCTCGCCCCGGCCAGCTCGATCTCCTCTATGTCAACAATGAGCAGGAGCAGGTGATCGAGGATCAGCCGGGATTTACCCGGCTCTTCATTGGCCAGGAACGTCGCTCGCGCGCGGACGCCATTGCCGACCATCGCATCATGGCCAACCAGCCCGATGGCGAATACGCGGCGGCCAACTACGAGGACTGCTCCATATGGCGATGGACCGGCAAGTCGTAACCCACAGAAAGTGTTGACGAATCGACCCCGCAGGGTGGAACTTGTTCGTGGTGGGCAGTTCGGGAAGGCGGAGCGTCACGGATCTGGATAATCGCGGGCCGCAGCCCGAAGGAGTAAGACCTTGAAAGAGCCGCATCTGATCCTGGGAATCGGGGAATTGCTTTGGGACATCTTGCCGGAGGGACCTCGTCTTGGGGGCGCACCGGCAAATTTCAGTGTCATGGCTGGCCGCCTTGGTAATCATGCCGCAATTCTGAGCCGTATCGGGCGCGACGATCTGGGCCGCGAGGCTGTGCATCGTCTCGACCCTTTGCCAGCCGATACCAGCTTTCTCCAGATCGACCCGACGCATGAAACCGGCCGGGTTACCGTCTCCTTCGATAACGGCCAGCCGGAATACATCATCCATCAGCCCGGCAGCATGGGACTCAATGGAGCTTTCAGACGAGTGGGTAAGGCTCGCGGAACGTGCCGATGCCATCTGTTTCGGATCGCTTGCACAGCGCAGCATCGAATCGCGCCAGACCATTCAGACGCTGGCCGCGCAAGCTCCTTCGCGATGTGTCCGCATCTTCGACGTGAATCTTCGACCGCCGTTCTATTCGAGCGAAGTGATTCAGGAATCGCTTGAACTGGCCACGGTCGTGAAGATGAATGATGCCGAGGTTCCCATGGTCCTGTCGCTGCTGGGATTGCCTGCCGAGGACGATGCCACCGCGGCCAATTTGCGCCTCGGTGCCGACCGGCTGCTGGCTGAGTTCCCAACCCTGCAGATGGTTGCCGTTACCCGAGGGGGTCACGGCAGCCTGCTGGTCACACGCGATGAATGGCACCAGCACGCAGGATTTCCCGTGAAAGTCGCCGACACTATCGGCGCAGGAGACGCTTTTACTGCAGCTCTGGCGCACTACCTTCTGCGCGGCGCGGAGTTGGCGGTTCTGAATGAGGCGGGGAATCGCTGGGGTAGTTGGCTTGCATCTCAATCCGGCGCCATGCCCCCGCTTGCCGATGCAACCAGAACCGAGGTCGAAGCGGCCATCGAGCAATCAGCGTAGTTTTTGTATAGGCAAAAACCTCGTGTATCAAGCCAGTCCGGCAGTAAATGTATCGACATTTCATCGACAATTGTCCGCCCGTCTCGTAGTGTTTGTAAGTGACCGTTTTTTCGGCTCACAGGCCCAGCGGATGAAAAAATCCCGTAGACTCGGCTAGCAAACTCGGTCCACCGCCAGAAAGCGATCCGGCGAGCCAACAGTCCAAGCATCGCCGCGTCTACGATCACCTCCTTGCCAGCATTCAATCGGGGGAGCTGAAGCCGGGTGATCGCCTTCCCAGCGAGGCAGAGTTGGGCAAGCTGTTTGACTCTTCGCGTATTACCGTGGCCAAGGCAGTGCACGACCTGCAACGAATTGGCCTGGTGACGCGACGGCCGGGGGCGGGCACGCATGTATTGGCCGAGGATAGGCCAAGCGGCCGAACCTTCGGGCTGCTGATTCCCGAGCTCGGACTGACCGAGATCTTCGAGCCTATCTGTCATGGCATGATGCGCACGCACTTCGCACGGCCCGACGCGCTCCTGTGGGGCAATTCCTCGGTTTCCGTGCAGGACAGCGCAAAGGCAGCCGAGCAGATGGTGCAGTCGTTCATTTCTCAGAAGGTTGCTGGCGTGTTTTTTGCGCCGCTCGAACTCATCCGCGATAAGGATGCAGCCAATCGGCGGATTGCCCGGACGCTAGATCGCGCCCAGATTCCGTTTGTGCTGCTCGATCGCTGCTACATGCGGTATCCGGAGCGATCTCCACACGACCTGGTCGGCGTTGACAATCGCCGGGCCGGCTGTATCGCGGCCTCTCACTTGGTTGATCTAGACGCGCGCCGCCTTGTTTTCTTCGGCGAGGAGTTCGCAGCCAACACGGTTGACGCACGCATTACCGGCTTCCATGAAGCGCTCCGGATCCACGGGATTAAGCCCGATTGGGAACCAACATGGCGCGGCTGCCCACAGGATGAAGAATTTGTTCGCAGGATGGTTAATGAAACACGGCCAGATGGGATCGTTTGCGCCAACGACCTGACCGCAGCCCGCTTGATGCAGGTGCTCATCGGTCTGGGCATTCGGATTCCCGAAGACATCCGCATTGTCGGCATGGATGACGTGCGCTACGCGAGCCTGCTGCCCGTGCCGCTCACCACTATTCATCAGGACTGCGCGGGCATCGGAGCAGTGGCTATGGCCACCATGCTGCAACGCCTCGAACATCCCGAACTACCGTTCCGCGACGTCCTGGTTCCGGTGCGACTGGTTGTCCGCCGCTCGTGCGGTTCGCATCTCGCTGTGAGACAAGTGCCTTCAGAAACCAAAGCTGCTGAAATTGTCTGACAGCCGGATGCGGATGGTCCTTCGTGACCGGGCTCTTGGCAGAGATATAGATGCGGTTGTGCGCCCAACTTCGACGAAGGTTGCATCCAGATCAATTCTGCGGGTGACGCATGAAGTTCGGAGCCACTTAGCAGTTCGAGACCAACTAAACTGCCTACATCAGGCGATTCGCCAGGTCCAAAACTTGCAGAATTCGTTAATCTGGCTTCGGGCCCTGAATTCAGGGCAGTTCATTATCGATCGCGAATTCTCTGAGTCAAAGTAAGGCGGCAATGAAGATATTCTCGCAAGATCGAGCCGGGACCATCCTCCTGGCCAATCGCCAGCTACTTCTTCTGATTCTCTTCGGATTTTCGCTCGCGGCTCAGTCCCAGCATGTCCAGTCGCTCTCGCAGGCCAGAACTCTCTACGTTGAAACCTTCACCGGCGGAGTCGAATCCGGCAGGCTTCACGATGGCCTGGTACGCCACCTTGCTAAAAGCCGTTTCAAGTTGGTGCAATCCGCAAACGAGGCCGACGCAGTCGTCAAAGGTGATGGCCAGATTTGGGTTCGTGGATACATTGCGATCAATCCTCGTACGCCCTCGACGGACAGACAGGCCGTTTATGGCGGATATCTCTCGCTGGAAGTCGTCGGAGCGAATGGTCAGCCGCTCTGGTCGTGGCTCGCTACGCCCAGCAAGCACGCATGGAACAACGTTGTCGACGACCTCGCCGGCAGCGCAGCCAGTAAGCTCATCGAAACCTCGGATTCCGTGCCAAAGCGTTCAGCATCTCCAGCAACATACGGCGCTCTCGTTCAAACCTGCCTCCAAGCGGCCGGCGCCAGCTTTCCTGCCCCGCTCTACCTCAAGTGGTTTGAGGATTTTGAGCAGCTTCATCCAGGCCTGAAGATTCACTATTCCCCTGTTGGTTCCCAGTCGGGGGAGGAGAGACTTGCCGCCGGAGCGATTGACTTCGCTGGCTCGGATATCGCGCCCGAAGTCGCATTGAGTAGCGCGCGTCAGTCAGATCTGCGTCGTTTCGCGACTGTTCTTGGCGCCGTAGTTCCCATCTACAACATCAAAGGCGTGACGCAGGACCTTCGCTTCACCCCGGAGACGCTGGCGGACATCTACCTCGGACGGGTGCGGCGCTGGAACGATCCTGAGATTCGGAATACCAACAAAGGGGTGAAACTGCCCGACGCCGAAATCGCGGTCGTGCATCGCTCCGATGGCAGCGGCACTTCGTGTGTGTGGAGCGATTTTCTCTCCAAAGTTAGTCCGGCGTGGTCTGCTTCGGCTGGCCGTGGCACGGTCCTCCATTGGCCCGTCGGAACAGGTGCCGAGCGTAATGAGGGCGTAGCAAATGCGGTGAAAAACACCGCTAATTCCATCGGCTATGTCGAGCTGACATACGCCATCCAGCATCAAGTCAGCTTTGGGGCGGTCCGCAACCGCGCAGGGGAATTCGTCCACGCTGACTATGAGAGTGTTGCGGAAGCCGCAAAAGCTTCAGGCGGTGGCAGCGCACCTCCAATAATTACCAATCCAGAGGGCAAAGGCGTATATCCGATTGCCGCGTTCACGTGGTTTGTTCTACCCGCACAGATCCTGGACCCTGCGAAGCGGGCAGCTCTTACTGAGCTGCTCCGCTGGGCACTGACCTCAGGCCAAAAGGACTGTGCGGCACTCGGCTACGTGCCCCTGCCGCGCGAGGCCGCCGACCACCAGCTTAGTCTGTTGAGAAGCGCACCTTAATCTACGCGTTCGCCTGAGTCTTCATCGACAACAAGCTCTACCAGACGCGGCAGCGCAGAGCATGGACCATAGGCTGTCCGAGCTTGCAATTGAACGCCTTTTCGAACTCCGGCATGTTACCGACGACGTTGTTCACACGCTCCCACGGTACTGAGTGCGGATTTGTCGCGATCAGAGTCTTTGCTGCCTCCGGGCGTATCTGGTCGCACCATGCCGTGCCATACGCGATGAAGAATCGCTGCAGGTTCGTCAGTCCATGGCTGTCTTTGTCGTCGAGGCTCTTGCCTTGCTGTTTCAGGTCCTCGCTCAAGGCTGACAGCGCGAGATAAAGACCACCGTTGTCTGCCGTGTCCTCGCCTTGCGTGAGTTCTCCGTTTTGCACGGCTCCGGAGATGCCGGAAACTGGTCCCGTGTACTCCTTTGCAATGCACTCGCCGCGTTGGTCGTATTCCTTCGCATCCTCTGGAGTCCACCAGTCGCGCAGATTGCCCTTGACGTCGAACTTGCGTCCCTGGTCGTCAAAGTCATGTGTGAGTTCGTGACCGACAATCGCGCCCTCAGCCCCGTAATTGATCACATCGTCCTGTGTCGGATCGAAGTAGGCTGGCTGCAGGATGCCTGCGGGGAAGTTGATCGTATTGGTCTGCGGATCTTCATACGCGTCCACGGTTGGCGGAGTCATCAGCCACTGCGTACGATCTAGCGGATGCCCGACGAAAGCAAGCTGGCGCATCAGTTCAAATGCATTGGCCCGTTGCTGGTTAGCCGCGTAATTTTCCGCGCGTTATGGAAAGGGAACTGTAGTCAATCCACTTGTCGGGATAGCCAATCTTGTCGATCACCGCGGCGAGCTTTAAATGCGCCTCGCGTTTCGTGGAAGGTTGCATCCACGCGACCGAGTCGATATCGCGGCCCATTGCCGCTTCAATGTCCTTGACCAGCTTTTGGGCGCGGGCCTTGCTCTCAGGCGGAAAGACTTGCGCCACGTACACCTGGCCGAGCGCCTCGCCAATATTACGATCGACTGCGCTTGCGCAGCGCCGCCAAGTCGGAGGCTGCTCCTTCGCGCCGGTCAGTACCCGTCCGAACGCAAAATTGGCATCGCGCCACCGGTTTCCGAGTACGCCTGACGCGCTACGCAACAGGTGCCACCGCAGATAGATCTTCCAGGAGTCGAGATCCTCTTGCGCGAGTTGCTGGTTGAGTCCGCGGAAGAATTCCGGGTGCGGTGACCTCATAAAGCGGTACAACCGGTGCGCCGATAGCGCTCATGTACGCGTTCCAGTCCAAGTTGGGAACAAGCGCCTTGAGCTGCGCGGGTGTGTAGCGATTGTTGACCTTGGCAGGATCGCGGCGGCTGATGTTATCCATCTGCGCCTTGGCCATTGCAGTCTCGATACGCATGATGATCCCTGCGTCTTTCGCGGCATCAGCTCGGCTAGTCCCGCCAAGGTTGAGCAGCGCCTCGATGAGCTTCACGTACTCTTCGCGGACCGTTTTGCTTTGCTCATCATCCTTGAGGTAGAAGTCGCGACTAGGCATTCCAAGGCCGCCCTGATCGAGGCCGGCGACGACGTGATCCACGTCGTTGTAGTCGGCTTGCTGCCCGAAGCCGAACAGTGCAGAGGCCGTCTGGTTATCGTTGCCTTCCCACGCCCGGTCAAACGAACTGTGCATCGCGGCCAGCACCGTCGCGATCTCACGCTTGTCCCGCATGCCGTCGATGCGCGCGAGAAGCGGCTGAATCGTCGGCAGATCATCCTTGTTCTCCTTTGCCTGATCCACGCAGCTCGCGTAGAAGTCGCCGATCTTCTGCTCGTTGGGAGTCCTGGATGCGACGGGCGCCTGGTTCTTTTCGAGGATGCCGCGCAGGACCTGGTTATTCCATTCCTCCAGCACCCCGCCCACTCCCCAGAAGATCTGGTCCGGCGGAATCGGGTTTGCAGAGTTCATCTTTCCGCACACATACTGGTAAAAGTTGTCGCAGGGGCTTGCGGAGCTATCCATGTTTGTCACATCGACATGCTGCAACTGCACCGGTGCCTGCGAAGTTTGTGCTGTTGCAACAGCAGAAAAGGCGACAGCCAGGATTGCTGCGTGAACCTTCATATCTTCCTCCGGGCGCACGGACGGAGCGTGCGGGGTGTTGAGTATCAAATCCGCTCAATTCTAACCCGCCCGTCTAAACACTCTCTTCGTCGAAGAAATCCTAATCGAAGGCAGGGGGTTCGCCAGTTACAAAGAAAGGCTGAATTCTGAAGTTTCATTTAATTCGCGACGGTTGACCCCGCCGGAGGCTCAACTGGTCACTTCGTCCGTGCGGAGGGCCATTTTCCGGAAGCGCGATTTGGATGTGTTGTTGGCCTCTGGATTCCTCGGCCCTCTCGGATCAGGGGATGCAGCACTCCGACCAAACACTTCCGGTCTGAACTGTCATTTCTGACAGTATTCCCCAACGTTGGGCCTGACTAGCTTTGATCATCGCGTGGTGGCAAGTGGGATCAGTGCGTCATTACGGGCAAGCCAGTCACATAGCCGCCACTTCGGAGTTCATGAACTCATGAACGGCATCCAGAGGAGGAAGAGTGAAAAGTATATCAAGACAGTTGAAGATGAGCGTTGCCGTAGCGGCGATCATGGCTATGACAGCCGTCTTGGGACTTGCCCGTTCAAAGAATGAAACCATCGACGCTCAAGCCTTTGGCACGAGCACGCAAATGGGAAAAAACTTCACTGTCAGACTTATCATTTACGAATATTCCACTCCCGCAGACCGGCAAATTCTGGTCGAGTCATTCCAAAAGGGCCAGAACAACGGCTTGGCCAACGCACTTGAAAAGATGAAGGCTGTGGGCCGGATCACGATCCCTGGCACCCTGGGATTCGACGTGTCCTACATCCATCAAATCAAGACCCCCACAGGACGGACAATCCGTTTCGTAACCAACCGCAAGATTGCTTTCGGAGAAGCTTACTGGGACACGCAATCGCAGTCCTTCAACCTCACGGCGGGCGAGATCAGGATCAATGATCAAGACAAGGGAAAGAGTGATGGAGTTCTCTATCCGGCCTCCCAGCTAACCATCAACAAGGACGGTGATCCGCAGTGGGATCTCAGAATGAACCCCTGGAGGCTCAGTAACATCATTGTTTGGCCAGCCGGAGACGAGAAGTAGACTTATTCCGCTCGCGAATTCAACAGCGGTTCGAAGTTCCTTTAAGATTTTGAGGCATTGATCATGCGGAGACAAAGGCGTTCTCGCACTATAGCAATTGCAACTGTTGTTCTGTTGCTCGGCAGCGCCCTTACCCAGGCAAAGAGCAAGTACGTCTGTGATGAACCGAAGCCAGAAGACATGTGCAACGCGGCTAACATCTGCGGATCTGGCTCCGCGGTTTGCACAATCGATGTCCGGAAGTCGGGGAGTAGCTCAACCGTCAAACCGGGCATTCCGAACGCAAAGAACAACCAGTTCTTCTGCATCAAGACCGGCACCACCGTCGTATGGATGACCTCCAGCAAGAATACTGGTTTCATGATCTCGTTCGGCACCGACTCGCCGTTCAACCCGGATGATCCCATCATCGGCGGCGGAAATAAGCCTATCACCGTCAAAGCTCAAAACCCCGGCTGTTACAAGTACGACGCGGGAGCCTTCTACTCAGGCGCAGTCTTTGGAATGAGTGGCGGCAGCAAGCCAGAGTTAGTGATTTTGCCCTGACAAAAAGCGAATAGACAGTCGTCCACTGCTGTTGCCAAAGATAATTACAGGTCGCTCAGCCTGAGGCCCGGTTGTGCGGCTGGGCTAAAGAGTCACATCGCATTCGCTGAAGGAAGCCGATACTCGTCCGCGACATTCGGTGCTTTTTTGATTGTCACGGATCCAAGGTGCAGCGAAAACACCGTCCCCCTGAACACCCCCGCAGTCCTGCTCCGAAATCGCAGCGTCCCTTGATGCTTCTTCACCGTCTCCGCACTGATCCACAGCCCCAACCCCGTGCCGGTCGCGGCCTTCGTTGTGAAGAACGGCTCGAATATGTGCTTCGTCTCTGACTCTCGAATACCCAATCCCGTATCGGCAATCATCACGCGCACACCTTCTTCACGCGTTTTTGAATTGACGGTTTTGCTCACGTGCACCGTCAGGCGCCGCTGGCCCGGACACTTTGTCATTGCATCAATGGCATTGCCCACGAGATTCGCAAGCACCTGCCGAATCTCATGTTCCTGGCAAGTAATCGGAGGATGCATCCCGTAGCGCCGCTCGGTTGTGATCCGATGCGCCCTCAGGCGGCCTTCGTGCAGCAGAAGCACAGATTCGAGAATCGTTTCAATGTCGGCCTTAACCGGCTCCATTGTCTGCCGGTGAAAATGCAGCGTAGCTTTTGCAAGGTGGCTCACGCGAGCCAGTTCACGCTCGGCCTGCACTAGCAACTCAGCAACCTCCGGCGAAGACTCGCACCTGCGCGCGAGAAAAATCAGGTTCGTCACCGCTTCCAGAGGATTGTTAATCTCGTGCGCAATCGAACTTGCCATCCGGCCCACCACAGCAAGCTTCTCGCTCTGCCGCAGACTCGTCTCCGTCTTCAAGCGTTCAGTCTCATCTCGAAGCACCATCGCAAGTCCCGTAACCTGCCCATCCTTATTGCGAATAGCTTCGGTCACCCATCGTGTCCAGATCCGCTGCCCTTCCTTGCGAACCAGCCATCGCGCATCCTCATTGCGCCCGCCGTCTCTTCCCATCGCAGAGATCTCCATGCAAGGAACGCCGGCTGTACGATCTTCCAGCGAGAGGAGCAGCGAAAACGGTTGTCCCAGCACCTCGCCCGACGAATACCCAAAGATCCGTTCCGCGCCAGGATTCCAGTCTGTAATCCTCAGGTCTGCATTGCACTGCACAAGCGCATACTCATGAACATTTTCGAGGAAGTGCCTGAAGCGCTCCTCGCTCTCGCGCAGCGCCGCCTCGGCTCGTGCACGTTCTACGGCGGCCCAAGTGCGCTCAGCGGTCTCCTGCACCAGTTTCACGTCTTCCGCAGTCCAAGCTCTCGGCTTCAGGCAGGTCACGGTCAGTGCGCCTACCATCCGATCGTCCTTTATCAACGGGACGATAATGAAGGCGTGTGCCCCCTTTTCTGTGACAGCAGCGCGGGCTGCATCCGGAATCGACGGAGCTGTAATCGCGTCATTTACAACAAAGGCACCATCCTTTATGGATGCCGGTCCCAACCATTCAAAGTCCGTCAGCGGATATCGTCCGACCCTGCTCGGAACGCCCTCGCGCACGTAGTCGCGTTCGATCCGCAAGTATCCGAGTTCTTCGTCGATCTCGAAATACATGGCGCGGTCCGTGTGTAGCTGCTCTCCAAGCAACCGGCTCGCCGTTCCTTGAATATCAATAGGATCGGCAATCGGACGCAGCGCGTCGGTCAGCTTCAGCAGAAAGGCCTTCCGCTCCTCGCTTTCGCGAAGTGCCGCATCAGCCTCTTTCTGAGCAGTCACGTCCTTTTTGATGACGTTGACCAGACGGCTGCCTTCGCCGCCCACGCGTGAGACAAAAACATTAAACCAGCGACCGAGCCCCTTCGAGTGCTTTTCAAAGCTGACCGATTCGCCGGTCTCCGCTACGTGTGCATAAATTTTGGCCCAGTTGTCGTCAAAATTAGGGATCACCTCACGCGCCGTTTGTCCCACACGATTTGTCAAACCAGTTTGTTCTTCGAAAACGCGGTTGGTTTCAATGAAGCGCACATCCACTGGTGCGCCGCTCTTGTCATAGAGCACCTCCGCAACCGCGTACCCCTGATCGATCGAATTGAACAGCGTGCGATACTTATCTTCGCTTGCGCGCAGCGCGGCTTCCGCCCGAACCCGCTCAACAAACGTCGGTTCGTGAGCATTTTCAGATTGGGAGTCGTGATCTCCTGGCAAGTGGGTGCGGTTCTCTTGATCAGTAGTTTTCATCTTCTGAACTCAACAACAGGGTACTCCAGGATTTCTTTTCGGTATGAAAAGATCTCTGCAGACGATCTGGCCATTGCACTCAGGAGCCCTTTTGGGCGTTTTCTCCGGGTTCCGGGTGGCAATTATTTTCTCATCCACATCCCTGTCATTGGTGGTTGAGCCCTGAAGACTCGGCCGCGTTTGTCCTCCACTAGTGTGCCGACGGGCTCTTTGCTTTGAGACTGAGTCGGTCGTAGAACAGGGGTAAAATTAGATATGTTCGCCGGCGCTAACAACGTCATCTCCTGTGCGATGAGAGACTTATGTATGGGGACCGAAGCCAGAACATGGATCGGTAGAACTGTGAAATCCCATTAGGCCGGCTGGCTCTTGCCCTTGCAGGCAAAAACAGTGTTCTGCGCCTTGTGAATCTGCGAAACTTCGGGGCACAGATGCGGTCTCTCGTCGCTTTCTCCAACGATTCAATACAATTGGGTCCATCGTGATCATTAATCTGGCCAGGCGTGCGCATGACCACAACTGGGAACTTGATCCCATCACGCGGTCTCTGCTCGACACGGACTTCTACAAGCTGCTGATGCTGCAGTTTATCTGGAAGCATTTCCGGGACACGCGCGCCACATTCACCGTGATCAATCGCTCGCACGACGTGCCTCTCGGCGACATCGTCGATATACGCGAGTTGCGCGAGCAGCTCGAAGCCACCCGCAAACTGCGCTTCCACAAATCGGAGCTGATCTGGCTCGCCGGCAACACGTTCTACGGACGCCGGGGCATCTTCGAACCGGCCTTTCTGCAGTGGCTCGAGCGCGATTTTCACCTGTCTGACTTCGATCTCTCAATTCGCGAAGGCCAGATATCGCTTCGTTTCGACGGTCCCTGGGCAGAGACGACGATGTGGGAGATCTATGCTCTATCGGCAATCGATGAACTCAAGACCCGCGCCAGCCTCAAGGATCTCTCCGAGCTTGAACTCGACATTCTCTACGCACGCGCCAAGACGCGCCTCTGGGAGAAGATGGCACGCCTCCGGGGAGTGCCGGGCCTCAACGTCAGCGACTTTGGCACACGCCGCCGTCACAGCTTCCTGTGGCAGGAGTTCGTGGTAAAGGCCATGAGCGACGTACTCGGCGAGAATTTCATTGGCAGCTCCAACACTTACATGGCGTACACACACGACCTCGAGGCCATTGGCACAAATGCGCACGAACTGCCAATGGCGATGGCCGCTCTGGCCAATAGCGACGAAGAGTTGAAGCAAGCGCAGTACCGCATGCTTGAACTTTGGCAGCAGACCTACCAGGGCGAACTGCTCATCCTGCTTCCCGATACATTCGGCACCACGCAATTCCTCGAAAACGCTCCGGATTGGGTGGCAAACTGGACGGGCCAGCGCATGGACAGCAAGGATCCTTATCTTGCGGGCGACGAGTACATCGCGTGGCTCCGCCAGCGAGGCAGTGATCCGACTTCAAAGCGCCTGATTGCGTCTGACGGACTCGACGTCGATCTCATTCTTGCCTTGCACGCGTACTTCGGCGGGACAATCCTCAATGATTCGGCCCCGACGGACTTTCGCAGCGCCAGCGATTTTCTCGACTCTGCGAAATGGAAGCCGGAACACCGAATCCGCTTCAGCGCCGGTTGGGGAACGTATCTCACCAATGATTTTCGGAACTGCAATCCGCGCGGCGGCGACGGCTTCAATCCGGTAAGCCTTGTATGCAAGCTTAGTGAGGTTGACGGTCGGCCAGCAGTCAAGCTTTCTGACAACTACCAAAAAGCAATGGGGCAGCCGGCTGAAATCGAGCGTTATCGCCGCATTTTTGGGACCGCCGGAGTGGCCAATGTTCCGGTCAATGTTTGAGAATTTCACAGCGAGCTTTTGGCGAAAAACGGTAGGATAAAACGATCTCAGCAAGGAGATGGGGCTTTGAGGAAATTTCTGGTCATCGCAGTAGCAATTATTTGTCTCATGATCGGGCGTCCGCTCGCCCACGCCCAGGACACGGGCATTAATGGAAAATGGCACTTTGTCCTCGAGACGCCAGGCGGCGATCGCGAGGTAGACGCTGATTTCGCCGTCGATGCAGACGGGAATGTTACGGGGAAGTGGGGGACTGCCGATGTTGCGGGCACTTACAAGGAAGGGAAGCTTGCCCTCGACTTCCAATTCACCTCGGAAGAAGTGGGTACAACCGCCGCGATGAAGATCGACGGAAAACTCGACGATACGGCGGCTCTCGCTGGCGACTGGGCATTTTCTGAGTACAACGGAACATACAAGGCAACCCGCCCCGCGGCGCCTGCACCTGCGCCTGCTCCGGCATCTGATGCGAAGCCAAAGTCGGCTGATGCAAAGCCCGATTCACAATAACGGCGTGTCCAACGCCCCGAGGTAGTGATTTCCTCGAAGGTGTGGGGATCGTTGCGAGTATTTTCCAAGAAGCGTGTAGACCCTCCCCTTGCGCTTAGTGTCATTAGAAAATGAGTGAGCACTCGGTTATGGAGGGTACCTCTCTTGGCTCGTCCAAAGAGCGATAGCAAAAGGAAAGCGATCCTCGAGGCGGCGATGGAGTTGTTTGAGGAGCGCGGCATCGCACATGCTCCGACTTCGGCCATTTCAGCGGCAGCGGGCGTAGCCGAAGGCACGCTTTTCACCTATTTCAGGACCAAAGGTGAGCTCTTGAATGAGCTCTATCGCGAACTGCGCAAGGAGATGGACCGCGAACTGGTGGATTACCCCTATTCTGCGGACGCTTACACGCGGCTACGCTTCATTTGGGATCGTTATCTGAGCCTGGCCATACGGTATCCAAAACGGCTCAAGGTCATGCAGCAGTTACGTGCATCAGGCAGGCTCCTGAGAGGAACTGAGGCACCCAATGTGGCGATCATGGAGTTGCTGCAGACCATGAAAGAAGCCGCCGAAGCGGGTGGTTTTCGAAACGCTCAAGCCGAGCTTCTCGTGCTGCTGTTTCGCGCCCAGGCCGAAGCGACGGTGGACTTTATTGGGGCACATAGGGATCTCGAAGCAGAGAGCCGTGAACTTGGGTTCAGGCTAATTTGGAGAGGTCTTACCGGATCCTGATTCCTCCGGATTTGATGAGTGAGTTGTCATTCGTCCCCTGATCTGCAGCCTGAGTCCTACTGGGGGTCTGAAGCCGGGGCCGAGTCCTGCACGGTAGCAGGAGGCGGAATGGGCTTATTTTTTGCGCGCAGGTATGCGATCAGATCGGTGACATCCTCGTCGGTTACGGACTCGCGAAAGGGCGGCATTTTTTGTCCGCCGTTCAGGATCTGGTTGGTGATTTTTTCCGGAGTCCAGGTCTTGTCTCTGGGAAGGCTGGTGAGCGCGGGAGCCTTCTTCGTGCCTACAGCTCCGACGCCGTGGCAGTAGGTGCAGCCTTTGTCGCGAAAGAGCACAGCGCCCGCTTTCTCTTCGTCGCTTTTCCTGGAGGCAGCCTGCGAAACGGGACTTGCGGAAAGAGCAATAAGCCCAATGAGTAATAGGGAACTGAAGGGTTTCAACCGAGGAATCACATCGTTATTTTCTCACGCCTGATCCGAATTTCCCTTGCCATGCGCCTCGAGTTCTTCCGGAGCAACAGCAGCGAAACCGGGGGCAGCGATGCCATATTTCACCTCGAGAAATTCGCGCAAGCCTGCCGGCAGGAGGGGCACGATTTCCTGCCATGTCAAGACCTTGCAGCGGACGCGCATCGCTGCATTTTGAACGGCACTCATCACTTGAAACCAGGCTTCGCGCAGATCGGGACGGCGCTCGTCGTGGATCACGCAGAAGCTTGCACCCGCGGCGTGAGCGGCCAGCACATTGCGGATTAGCTGATAGCTCGCGTAGCCTCGCTGCCAGGGCTGTTCGGCATCGGCGCGGGCTTCGATTTCGGCATGAAACGCGCGCGCGGCTTCCTCTGTGCCTTCGCAGGGCTGCTCCCACTCCTGCGTGAATTCTTCGGCGAACTCGATGGCTTCGCGACGGCGGCGGGTGCGGATCTGGACGCGGGGCAACAGGTCGCGGTCGAAGACTTCATCGAGATCGCGATAGGCTTCGACGATCGGCGCCTCGCGGCATTGGAAGTCACTTTCGGTGAGCTTGGCTTCGACGAGGAGCTCGCCCCAGCGCATGTCGACTTCGGTGCGATCCACACGTCCGTTTTCGAGTGGCACGCGGGCCTCTCAAGCCGAATTGACGGCTCGGCCTCAGCGTCGATGCCCATCATGCTACGGATCACCAGGGATGCGATGACTTCGGGAGTGCAGAAGACGTTCATCAGCAGGGCGTCGGAGCTCATGCAGGAATCGAGCTCGCGCCATTTGCGCCTGGAGTCGAGCCGCGGTTTGGGGAGCGATCGACCCTGCGCGTGAATCTTGTCGAAGCGGCGCGTCCACTCCGGGCGCTCGACGATGGCTGTGTAGGCGGGCGGGTAGAAGTTGCCGTGGCGTCCATCTTCGGGAGTGTAGACGATGACGGGGTTGCTGCCGTAACTCTCGACATGTGCATGGCTGCGTGCCCAGAAACGATTGCGCGAAGCGAGTTCAGCGCGAAGTCCGCCAACGAATGGCAACGCGGAGCCGGAGACGAGTTCGGATGACATAGGGATTACGGTCCGGAGGTTTGAGATGTCTGACACCGGAGAAGAGCAATGATAGGTCCATCTCCCCTCTGATTACCTCTGAGTGCTCTCTGCGGGTTTTCCACAGTGGGCAGAAGGAGGGGTATCCCTATTACCCGGTATCTGGATGGAAGTTTCCTGTATTCAGGGGGTTACGGACGCTGGTCCCGCCAAATTATTGATGCGAATAGATTTAGCTGTAGATTCCTCTTAATAAATGAGTTACGCGCCAAGTTGAGAGGATTTGGAAATTTCTGTCTTGCATTGGGATGTTTTCCCTCTGAGGCTGCTCGTTTCCGGGGTGCTCGTTCCTCTTTATTATTGAATGGGCTGCGCCGAGAGATGGGCCGCGATGCTTCAGATGCTTCATTTGGATCTCCACCGGTGACACAGATTTAGAATACGAAATTTGGCTGAAATTCCATGCAAAACCTGCGTTGAGGGTAAGCTATTAAAACAGCAGGGGATACCGAAGCAAGTTGCGTCGGCGGCACTTGACAGATTTTTCGGGGTTGGCCCAGCAACGCGCGTCTCGCTCGGTTTCTATCCCGGGCCCACAGGCGGGTCGAGGTTATTGGGGGGCATGAGCGGCATCCCGTCAGATCAAGTCCTCGCCATCCTGCGCCTCAGACAGTGAGCCGTAGACCGCGCCGCTCTCAAGAGCGGACGCACCAGCCGCCTCCCATACACCGGATGGAGAGAACGGCGCCAGTCCGAAGCCGACGCCCGCAACGTGCGAGTCCTCGACTTTGAACGCGCGCTCGCCACGCTGGACACCGCGCACCGGTACGCCCTGATCCTCACCTACCGCGACGGCCAAGGCCACGCGCAAACCGCCGCTGCTCTCGGCTGCTCCGCTCGCGCCGTGGCGTACATGCTGCCCGCCGCAGACTAGCCGATGTGCTCGACCGCTGCGACCTTCTCTGAGTTGCTTCCGAGTAGGCGGTAATTCGTCCGGGACTCGAAGTTCGACCTCGATGAGTGCGGCAATAGACTTCGAATTTCCGCATGGAATGCCTTTGAGGCAATCCGCTTCATTCACACTAGTTCGAGCCGGATCCTTTTCGCTTGCCGATACACGCCAAACCCGCAGCAGAACACGCCAATTTTTATTGTTCTCATTTGTCGCCTTTTGCAGTGACTTTGGCGCAGTCTGCACATACAGAATTCGCCCAAGGGACTAGAGTTGCTAAATGAAGCGTTCCGGACGGAACTCTTCTGCAAGAAGTTCTGTCCTCCGAAGAGTGCTCCCATGCAGAAACACTTCCGATACTCAAACAGCAGATTCCTGCAACTGGAGTCAATGGGGGTCTCAGCCACAAAGGTGTTGCGCCACGCGGATCTCTCTCAAGAGCTTCTGAACGAGCCGCGTTTTCTTCTTACCACGGAAGAGGCGTTTGCTTTTGGAGAGGCCATCGCAGAGGTGAGTGGAAATCCCGCTATAGGTTTGGTTCTTGGCACAGTCGCGAGAACGCAGAACTTCAATCCGCCCGGGATCGCAGCGCTCTGTTCGGAGGCTCTGGGCGAGGCGATGGCGCAGGTGGGCCGCTACAAACAACTGACTTGTCCCGAAGAACTTGTGCAACACAAATCCAAAGGCGAGTGGTCGCTTCGCTTCCGTTTCCTCATGACGGAAAAGCCCGAGCCGCCTGTGCTCATTCAGGCTGGCTTCTCCTATTTGCTTTCCATCGCACGGCACGGAGAACAAAGGCTTCAGTCCTCTACGTCTGGAACTGATGGACTCGAACGGCCCCATCAAGCAGATCAAGCAGCTCTTTGGCTGCCCCGTCGTAGCAGGGGCAAAGCACAACGTGATGGTGCTCCGGGAATCTGATAGTGAGCTGCCCTTTGTAACCCGCAACCCGGAGCTGTTCGAGATACTAGGCCCCCAGCTCGATCAAGAGCTTAATGAAGGCCGGAACACGGAAAGCTTTGTGGATCGCGTGCGGCTTGCCATTCAGGAAAAGCTCACCGGGCGACGCCCCGCCGTGGAGGACATCGCCGACGTTCTTCACGTCAGTCCTCGCACTCTGCAGCGGCGTCTGCAGGACGACGGGTATAGCTTTCAGCGTGTGCTTGAAGAAGCTCGCCGGCATCTGGCGCGCCACTACCTGGCCCACTCGCACCTCGACCTGAACGACGCTGCGTTCCTGCTCGGCTACAACGACGCGGGCTCCTTCGTTCGGGCCTTTCGTGTATGGGAAGGTGTTCCACCTGCACGTTGGCGAGACGAGCAACGTTCCTCGCCTGTCCACTAATCAGCAAGAACTGCGAAATCCATTCTGGAGAGAATTATGAAAACGTTAGTGTTAGGTCTGTTTCTATCATCACTGATTGTGCAATCGTCCTGCGCCCAGCAATCACCAGCCCCCCCAACGGAAACGATTACAACTGCCGCAAGTCATACACCCGAACAACAAGAAGTCATCAACCTCTCGAACATGAAGTGGGATTGGATGGCAGACAAGAAGGTCGATTCCTTAGAGACCCTATTTGATGACAAAGCCATGTTCACTCACATGGGAGGAACCTGGAGAAAAACCCAAGAACTAGCGACCATCAAAAGCGGTGGTATCTGGTACAAAAAAGCCTTCGTTTATGCAGTTGACGCTCGCATATTTGGTAACACAGCCATTCTCCTTGAAGACATCGATTTGCAGGCAGTGGTTGGTACGCACGAAGTCACCAATCCCTTTATGGTGACTGAGATTTATAACAAGGAACACGGCAAGTGGAAGCTTGCCCAACTCACGTTCTCGCATCTGCTTAGGCCGGTCAAAGTGAATAGCGATAAGAATTAGCGACAAACTGACGAGAACAGGACAATGCACTCATCAAGACACGTCGTGGTGAAAACGCAAGTTCCGGGTGTGTTGTGGCCCATCCGGAAGTGTCGTTAGCAAGTAGAAATGTCCGCTTTTCGTAGCAAGTGAAAAGTCCGGATTCATAAGTTAGTAGCCGTTAGAGGCGGTAGGAAAGTGCGAATTCCGCGTAGTGTGCGGGATTGGCAAGTTGAGAGGGAAAGTCTGCTTTTGGTACTTTTCCTCTCAACGTCTTTTCCACGGCCTTGATTTGTTTTTTGGTCAGCGGCGTCAACAGCTTTCCGTCCGCACTGTAGTGACCGACGCGGTGTCCTGCGATCATGAGGGTCAAGGTATTGTCCAGGTGCTGATGGATGATCACCTTGCATCCAGCCAGGGTGGGGCGCCACTCGGCACGCTCGAGCTGCATAAGTACGTTGTAAAAGCTCACCGTGTTATCCCGATCCACGGTTCGCTCGTGGCGTTCGGTGAACACCATTTCCAGGTTCCTGTGCCGGCAGGATATGAATGCCGTTCCGCGCTCGGCAGCCGGAACTGTGAAGCGGCGGTTGAACTCGGCGATGTAGTGCTCATTTAAAAACTTGTTGGCCCCTTCCAGGGTGCGGATCCCGCGCAGCCGCAGCTCCTGCGGGAGCCGTCCCTGCCAGGTAGAGAAGTTGCGCTCCGAGCGTCCCCGGGCCTGGGGAGAGTAGGACGGGATCATGTGCACTCCCAGTTCCTTCATCGCACGACCCACTTGTGTAGGGCGCTCATAATCGACCTTGCCACCGCTCTTCGGTGTGTACCAGAAATGGGCTCCGCGGTCGGAATAGAGCGAACAGAACAGCCCTTTCCGTTCGATCACTGCCCGCAGCCCGGCCATCACGGTCGCGGTCGATTCCTCCGGCGCCAGCTGCGCATAGTAGATCTCGCTGGTGGCGTCGTCCAGGATCACGATCAGGTCGTGCCGTCGCTCATCCGTGAAACCACGGGTGATCGCTGCCGTCGATATGCAGCATCATCCCCGCCAGTGGACGCCGCTCACGCCGCTTGCGATGCACGCCCCGCCTGGCCTTGCGCTTCACTAGTCCAGCCGCTTGCAGGGCCTGCTTGACCCACGTGTAGCTCAACCCGATCTGATGGTCCTCGCCGAGCTTCTCATGAAAGTGACGCACGTTCAGATCGAAGTACTTGTCTCGATACAGACCCAGAACCTCTTCGGCCTCCGCCTTCGGCACGCGTCTGCTGCTTGGCTTCCGCCTTCGCCGGTCCAGTAATCCCTTCGGGCCTTCGTCCTCAAGCCGCTTCCGCCAGCGACGCATCTGCCGCTCGCTGATGCCGACCAGCTCCGCTGCCTGCCACCACTTGATCTTCCCAGCTGTGGCTCGTAACAACACTTCCTGCAACTTCATCGCCCGCTCCGCTGCGGTCCTCGGATAGATGATCTCCATGCTCTCGCGCATGGCTTCATCCTCACCGCCCGAAAACCGGACATATCACTTGCTATAAACACCGGACATACTTATGTGCTAACGACAACCACCCACTCGCATTGCTGTCCAAAACAGCGGATATCTATTTGACGCGAGGAATATTAGAGGAGGCTGATCCCCAGTTACTCTGAAGTGGGCTCCTGACAGGACCACCTTCAGAGAAAAAGGATCAGCCATGCTTCAAGTATGCAGTGTGTACTCGCAGCTTTTGCAACTGTTTTCGCGTGGGCAGTTCGCTCGTGCGGTCAAGCACCATCAAGCCGAGCGCAATGCCAAAGGCTTCAGCAGTTGGGAGCAATTTGTGGCCATGCTGTTTTGCCAGTTGGCGCATTTGAACTCGCTGCGCGAAGTATGCATGGGCCTGGCCAGTTGTGAATCCCCGCTGAAGCATCTTGGGATAAGCACCACGCCGAAGAAATCGACCTTGGCGTATGCCAACGCCAACCGTCCGTGGGAACTGTACGAGTCGATTTTCATGCAGCTGCTGGAAAAGTGTCAGTTGGAGACGGCGGCGCACAGCCGTCGCAAGTTCCGTTTCAAGAACAAGCTGATGAGTCTGGACGGCAGTGTCATCGAGCTGTCGGCGACCATGTTTGATTGGGCCAAATACACGCAACAGAAGGGCGCGATCAAGCTGCACCTGTTGCTGGATCATGACGGCTACCTGCCCACGTTCGCGGTGGTGACGGAGGGCAAATACAGCGAGTTGAACGTAGCGCGGGACTTGCGCCTGAAAGCGGGCACGATCCTGGCCGTTGACCGCGGCTACAACGATTATGTGTGGTTCGGGCAGCTGACGCGGCACGGGGTCTTCTTCGTCACGCGGATGAAGACCAACACGGTCTACACGACCGTTGAGGTGTGTGCGGTTCCAGAAAAGGGTAACGTGATCAGTGACCAGATCATTTCAGTACCTTCTTTGGATAGGCATGGCAAGACGCAGGTGCTGTTTCGGCGCATCGAGTACTGGAACGCGGACAAGCAAGAGATCCTGGTCTTCTTCACCAACCTGCTTCACCTGGCGGCCTCGACGGTGGCCGCGATCTACAAGGACCGCTGGCAAATCGAACTGTTTTTCAAGGCACTGAAACAGACAGCAAAAGTGAAATCCTTCCTCGGCACCAGCGCCAATGCCGTCAAGACGCAGATATGGACGGCGCTAATCGCAATGCTGATCCTGAAGTACCTGCAGATGAAATCCAGCTTCGGTTGGTCGCTCTCCAATCTGGCCGCTCTGCTGCGCCAACAGCTGTTCATCTTCAGAGACTTGTGGGAATGGCTCAACACCCCTCTGGAGGGACCGCCAGCCGCAAAGAAACTCTGCGAACAGTTACCGATGCCGATAACGTGGTGAACACGAGTTGGACAGCAGCGAAAAGAATCAAAGTCAGATGAACTAACAGTTCAGCACTTACGCACCAACTAATTGGACAGCAGGATGAAGAACAGATAGAAACCTTCCCAGAGCGACTCATCGACAAAACCTGCCACTATCGGCCAGGGAAGATCTCCATGTCCTCTGAAATCAACTGCGCGGATCTACAGAATCGCTGTCTTGGACAAGGGTGACCCACTCGGAAATAACCACTTGATCAATACCCGCCGCGAGGTGTTGTCAGTTGTAATTTCCGAGTGGGCCAAGACTCGACCGCAACGCGATTCGAGGATGCTGGGGCGTTTATCAGGACAAATGCTTCACTTCTTGGGCCGCGACTCCGGCGGCACAAGACCTGCGAGGCGGTAGTACACAACGAGCTGGCCGTAGTGTTCACCGCTATGTTCGATGATGCCGTAGGCTATGTCGAGAACGCGAGATTTCTGCTGAGGGAAATAAACAACCTCCGTCGTCATGCCTTTTTCGCCTTTCGCCTGGATGGCGGTTGCGCCATCGGCGAAGGATTTCTTGACGAACGCAACGATGTCGGCCTTGGACTTGTATTGGTCGCGCTTCGGATCTTCTGCCGCGGGAGTCTTCTGCCCCATCACAGAATTCGTGAAGTAGTAGCATGAACCCGCCGCGTGCAGCAACTGCTCGGCGAAGCTCCGCTGCGCGGGTGTCGGCTTGAAATCGTATTTGTCCTCGGGAAAATCTTCGGCCATCGCCGTCAGCTTGCGGCCAATCTCATTCCAGGAATCGAGCACGACTTTCAATTCCGGATCTGCAGGTTTGACGACTGCATCTTTCTTCATCGCGTCCTGGGCATGGGCGGGAAATGCGAATGCCAGCAGGACGATAGCGAGAAACGGTGTTCTTTTCATTTCTTCCTCCACGATTGAGTTTCGCGAATCAAAGCTTCAGTTTCTTATTTCGCCTGTGCCAGGTCCCTAAGAACTGCGGCAATCTTATCGAGTGTCTCGTTCCAGCCCTCGAGTTGACTGCTATCTCTCGCGCTCTCCATGGGGTCATTTCCAATGAAGGTCAGTTTTGTCTGGCCGTTTCCGAGATCCTCAAAGATGGTCACGTCGTACGCACCGTCTATGGCCTCATGTTCTATTCCTAATTCCGCAGGATCGATCTTGTTTCCCTTCGAGTCCGAAAAGTACATGGAGGAAACGATCTTCTCGTGCAGAACAATCTCATGGTATTCAATTGCATTCCAGCCCTCGTACCCGTCCGGCGTCTTCATGCAGAGGAGAGACTTTCCTCCAACGCGAACATCCATCTGGCAAACGGGCGCAGTGAAGCCCTTCGGTCCCCACCACTGCATCACGTACTTCGGGTCTGTCCACGCCCGCCAAACCAACTCGCGTGGGGCATCAAAAATTCTTGTAACGACCATCCGCTCGACTTCGCTATCCGTGTTTTCTGCCATCTCTGGCCTCCTCTTTCTTCATTTGATTTACAACTACTTCCAGTTTGTCGAAACTCTCTTCCCAGAATCGGCGATAGCTCATCGCCCAGTCGCTGACGGTCTTTATCGCCGCCGGCCTAAGCGTACACACGCTCTCTCGTCCACGCTTCGCCTTGATCACAATGCGCGCCTGAACCAGGTAGGCAATATGTTTTGAAATCATCTGCTGCGAAAGTGCAAACGGTTCCGTCAACCGATGGACAGAGGCCGGCCCATGTGAGAGTCGTTCGACCATGGCCCTACGGGTGGGATCCGACAAAGCCGCAAATGTTGTACCCAACTTATCCACAACCATATGGTAGTGGATTGTCTGTTATTGTCAAATGTGAATTTTGCGATCTCTGATTTTTGTTCACCGGCCTCTGAACCCAGACACCTGCACGAATTTATGCTTCCCCATCAGTGGCGTCATCGCAGTTGGGTGCTCGGTATGGGGAATAGGCTTCCTCGTGCAATAACGCATTAATCTGACGATTAAAGTGATGCACCCCAGCCTGCGCGGGAGTGCGAGCCGGGCACGATTGAGGCGCTGGCATCACGGGCCGGGGGAATGTGGATTATCTCTGGAACCCGCTGGATGCAAGGTGATCATCCATCAGCACCTGGACTCAACCCTGACGCTCATGATCGCAGGACATCGCGTCGGACATTACAGCGCGGAAGGAAATCTCCTGACGCCGCTGACCAAAAAACAGATTAAGGCCGTGGAAAAGACGTTGAGAGGAAAAGTCCAAAAGCAGACTTTCCCTCTCAACTTGCCAATCCCGCACACTACGCGGAATTCGCACTTTCCTACCGCCTCTAACGGCTACTAACTTATGAATCCGGACATTTCATTTGCTACCAAAACCGGACGTTTCTACTTGCTAACGACATTGACGAGTGGGCGGTTATTCGACCGGAACGCAAGCACAGAGACTGGATTACGTACTGCGCTGGCTTTGACTGAGCAGAAGGAACAGGTAAGCACATGTACTCAACGTTGATACTGCCGCAGCGAGAAGAAGGAATCCCGATAGTCCGGATAGTCCCGAAATGAACCCTGTAGAGGTTGGATCGGTGAGAAAACCATATATACCAAAGCCGAGAATCACAACTGGACCGATGCCAATCCCTACCGCTCCCCATGTCCAAAGGCGCCAGCCGCTGTAATCGCGGACTGAAAGCACTATTGGGATCGCGACGAGCCAGCCGGATAGGCTGGCAATGACGACGATACACACAGACACGAGCAGCCGCGCCACATCGAGACGCGAAGTCGGACTCATAATTGCGTCTCGGCACGATGCCGCTAAGCCGACGATGGCCCCGCCCCAGAGTGCGCTAAGAAACGAATAACTAAGGCGCTTCCACCGTGGCAGCATTGAGGTGTCTCCGGTGAAATCATACTTCGCTGAACGGTCAGGAGTGATACCGATTTGCGATTGTGGACGTATTGTTGGCCATCCGGAAGTTGATATGGTGTGACCTGTCAATATCTGCAATCGTTGGGGTTGTTTTTGTCGTTGTACTTCGAGGACAAGGTCAGCAGCAGCCGTGGCAGGTAATGGCGACGATTGATCAAGCTGATATTCGCGGGTCGGAACCGCATAATCATGATCCGTCGGGAGCTGCCTCTGACTACATACGCGAGTCCGGCTGAGCCTGTCGCAAACTTCCGCCGAGGATTCTCCTTCGTGCTTGCTCCGGCTGCGGCTGACCCTGTCCTCGAATTGGATAGCGTTGTTCATGGGTTGATGTGTTTTTGCTTTTTCCTTATTTGGAAAGTTCTTGCTTTTGTTCTTTCGTTATCGTCATGCCGCCATTTGTTGCTTGCATGACGCTTCGGCTTTGATCCCGATGGCCCAGATGAAGCCCAACAATTCGCGTGCCACTGCCGTCATGGTCTTTCTCTGTTCTTTGCCTCGCGCCATCAGCGCCATGTAGCGTTTGTGCAGACGGTTCTGTGCTTTCCATGCAATATCGGTGATCTCTGCTGGCAGTCCTTCCTGGCGCCTGCGTAACCTGGCTCCGACCGCTGGCCGGTGTCGATAGCTCCACGCCGATTCGACAATGATTCGTCTGAGGTGCGCGTTGCCGGACTTGGTAATGCCTCCTCTTCGAACACGCTTGCCGCTGGAGTCTTCGTCCGGAAATGCTCCGCTGTATCCCATCAGATCCCGTGCGTGCTCGAAGCGGGAGGTGATGTTACCCAGCTCGACAGCAATCGTGACTGCCGAGATGTGTGCGATGCCGCGCAATGCCTGTAAACCACGAATTACTTCCTGCATCGACGCGGGAGCCAGCTGAATCACTTCCACAATCGAGTTCTCCAACCGCTTGACTCGTTCGGCCATGTGCTGAACTTCGTGCAAACAATCGAGCAACGTTGCTTCCTGCGCAGGATGTGTGTAGCGAACCTGCTGGAGCCACTCCGCATGACGTTCCGTCCAGACCTTTACTCCCAGTGGAGGACGGCGACCGGTACGCAGCAGGAACTTGGTGAGCCGGTGTTGCGCCCGCAACTGATCGCGCTTGGCCGCCTCTCGCGCACGGACAAGATCGCGTAATGCTTCTGAAGCTTCATCCGGTATCCATACCGCGGTCAGATCACCGGAGCGGTGACTGCGCGCAAGCTTCAACGCATCCCGTCGATCCGTCTTGACACGATCTCCCGGCTTCTTCGGAACCAGCGACGGCGCAATCACATCGCACCGGACTCCCAGCTGCGTCAGTTGCCAGTACAGTACGAAGCCCGTTGGGCCGGCTTCGTAGCAGGCCCGCAGATGCTCGGGCGAACCAAGCTTGCGGATGAACTTGCGAATCGAATCTTCGCGGTTGGCGATCGTGCCCAGGCTGCGAACCTCACCATCCGGTTCGGCTACGGCTACAGCTATCGTTTCGGCATGGACATCCATGCCCAAAAATCGTAACTTCTCTCTCATGACCGGTTCCCTCCGCTTGTGGCTCTGGACTGGCGTTCTTAACAAACTCAGCCTAACCCACGACTAGCGCATCGAACCGGTCACACCATAATGACTACTCATCGGTCACCACCGCCAGCCATGACACGCCCCGAATAAAGGACCATAGATACGCCAAGCTCACCAGTCTATACGCGGTGCTCCCTGCGCTTCGCTCCGATCGGTCTCGCCGGCCGCCGTCGCTTCGCTCCTCTGGCCTACGGCTCTCGCCGCCCGGCCAGCGCATCATCGAACGGTCCCATAGACCCTCGCGCAGCGCGGGGAGGATCCAAGGTCGCGATGATGAAAGGGCGTACCCCGAAACGGGGATGGTGATTGAAGAGAAAGGGCTTCTGTTTCTTTATTGCAGGTGGCGTAGCCGCAAACTATACTGAGCGCACTCATGGGGCGATGGTCTAGATTCACCAACCTGCAATTGAATAGAAGACGGAGGATCACATGTTGAGAACATTGTGGTGCTGTTTTGTTTTTACTGGATGCCTCGGTTCGTTAACGGTTGCGGCGACCGCGCAAGAAGTTGTCCATGCATTGACGGGAACCCTGAGTTCGATTGATGACCTCTCGAAAACGCTGGTCGTGTTTCAGGACAACGGCTCGGAGGGGCAATTCAAAGACATGACGAGCGCGAAGACGCGGGTCGTGATCGATAAGAAGATTGCGCTGGATACGAATTCACTTGATGCCTTCAAGAAGAAGGGCGCCTATGTGATCGTTTTCTACTATGGAGACAACGATGACCGCACGGCCGTGGCACTAAAGAATCTGGGTGCCGGCCCGTTCACCTCAGCCGAGGGGACTGTCACGAAGTTCGAGGCCAAGCAGCATTCGATTACCCTGCAGGACCAATCGGGAGCGATGCAGACCTTCAAAATCGCGGAGAACACGGTGGCAGAGGGTTACATGGGCGCCGTGGACGGATACAAGTTCCAAGCATCGAAGGGCGACCATGTGCGCGTGGTGGGGACGACGGAAAACGGGGCGGTAACGGCGCTGTTCATACGGGAGATGTAGAGAGCAGGGAGTAGGGAGTAGGGACTGGGAGAAGGCGACCTGGAGGCGAGAGAGACTTCGAGAGCGTTTGGACGGAGACGCATGAACGGGGACCAGTTTGAAGGGCTGAGCAGACGTGGATTTGGCCGCACCGCTTTGATGGGTGCGGCTTCAGCATTTCTGGCGGGGAATTCCTGTTCGCGGCTTCCAGTCATTTCCAGAAAAGACTACGCGTGAATGGGGTACCCGGTTCGAGGTCGTCTGGGCCAAAAAGCAAAAGCGGGTCCTTCGCTCCGCTTACCCCACATTCGACAAGTCGAATGCGGGGCCCCAGACATGCTCCGCTCAGGATGACACGGTAGCTGAGGATCAGCCTGGTTCGGTGGGGGTTTGAGTACCTTGGATTTGGATCGCCTGAGTTAGATCACCGCGAGTTTCCGCGTCCTGAGGCAAATTGGAAGTATATTCGGAGGCTTCGTTTCTGCTTTGTTTCGGTTAGATTATTTGTCTTGTTTGCTTACGGTTCTTTCGACAATCCTGGTTGGCCAGAAGAGATGGACGGGGTTCGTTGTGGCGGGAGTGAACAGCGTGGTTGTTTGCGTGATCGGGTTGCGCACGAGCCAACTTGGGTTTATTCCCGCGAATCTGTTCTGCATTGGGGTGTATGCGTTCAGTATTCGGTCGTGGGCGAAAGCGGAGAGTAGTTCTTAGATTTGGCTCTTAGCTTTCCGACTCATGCCGCGATGAATCCGCGTCAGGAATGGGGCACCAGGGTTCGGCGCCGCTCAAGTAGTGCCGAGGATCGTTGCTTTCCCACCCTTGCTTTCGCAAGGATGGGGCACCCGGCGTGTTGCTGCGTCATGGATGGGGCACCTGGGTTCGAGGTGGTGTGGGCAAAAGACAAAAGCAGGTCCTTCGCTGCGCTGACCCCATCGCGCGGTGTCCGCGCGATGGGCCCCAAGCTGCTCCGCTCAGGGTGACACGCTCGCGGCGATGCGTAGAGATGTTGACGTGTTCTAAAAGCCGGCGCCGGGGATGTAGTGGTATTCAATTTTTGTCGGCTGCTTGATGGGTTCGCCGGTGAGGTCGTGGGTGTGCCAGACTACGGATTCGCTGGCGACTTCAGGATGTTTGCGCAGGAATTCGAGGGCGTAGGTGCTGGCGGTTGGGTCGTCTTTCTGGTCGGCGAATTTTGCTGACTCGATGGCGGCCTTTTGTTTTTCGCCGAGGCGGCGGTAGAGGATGGCGAGCTGATAGTGGGCGGCGAGGTCGTCGGGATCGATGGCCTGCAGCTTCTCATATTCAGCGCGCGCGGCAGGATAATCGTGCGCCTGGTAGTAGCTGAAGCCGAGTTCGCGGAGGCCGTCCTTGGCTAACGGATATTTTGCAAGCATTGCCTGGAGGTCGGTGATGGCTTCCTGAACCTGGCCGGCGTTGCGCTCGACGTGTGCGCGATAGTAGAGGGCGCGGGGATCGCCGGGGAGCAGAGAGAAGGCCTTCGCGAGATGCGGCTTGGCGTCGTTGTAGCGCTCCGATGAGATTTCGACGATCGCCATGTTGGTGTAGGCGTCGGCGTAGTCGGGGCGCAGGGCGGCTACGCGTTCGAAGGCGTGAACGGCGGCTTCGTATTGAAGCGCGTCGAGCAGGGCGATGCCGTAGTTGTTCCAGCGCATCCAGGCCTGCGCGGCCGGCGAACGTTCTGTTGAATCTTTGGGAGATGGGACATTTTCGCCGATCTTCAGCGTGCGCGTAGTCTGACGCGACTTCAATAATGGGCTGCGGATAAGGCTTCGGCTCCTTCAGGCCTGTCTGCGTTATTGCGAAGTCGATGAAGTGCTGATCGAAGCGGCGGTACTTGACGCTCGCGGTGATGGTTACGGCGCCGGAGATCGCCTTGGGCAGGCGGAAGCGGTAACGGACTAGCTGCGAGCGGCCGGACTGGATGGTGTTGTTGTAAGCCAGGACGCGGTTGTGCCAGATTTCGTGGAGCGCATTCAGCTCGCCTTTGGTGTTGACGAGGCGGTTGGTGAAGGAGTGGGCGGAGGGATCGAGGTCGCCGTTGGGCTGGATGAAGCCGGATTCGGTGAGGACTTTGCCGGTGCTGTCCTTGACGGTGAAGTTGACCCACGATTCGTAGAAGTCGCGCTGCTCGGGGACGTAGGAGTGGGCGATGCCCTTGTTCTGGATGACGACGTCGGCGACGAGGGTGTCGTTGGGAGAGACGGAGAACGGGACATCGCCCAGAGGCGCAATGAGGGCCGCCGCGTTCGCGGGAGCAGAGGTGTCTTCGGAAGGTGAGGCGGATGCGGGCGGCTCTTTTTCGAGCGCGAAGATATCGACGTTGAGGACGCCTTTGCCGTCGATGCCGTTTTTGAGGAAGTCGACGAGTTTCTGAGACTGCTCGTCGAACTTGTAGTAGGAGGCGTTGAGACTGTTGCCGCCGAGCCAGCGATGCGAGACGAGAGTGCCGTCCTTGGCACCGGCGTCCTGAGCATTGGCAGGGAGAGGCTGGCGCGGCATGTGGCAGGTCTGGCAGGTGGAGACGGTGTCCTTGCGGTAGAAGGGGAGGGGCGACTGTTTGGTGAAGCTGGCACCCTGCCATTCGTCGTAGACGGTGAAGGCGCGGAGGAATTTGTAGTCGTCGAGCGAGCGGGTGATGGTGGCCTTGTGGCAGGCGGCGCAGAATTCGGCGGTTTTGAGGAGCGGCCGCATCACGGCCTGCTTGTGGCGATCGAGGTGGCCGAGGATTTCTGAATCGGATACGGGGCGCGAGACGGGCGCGCCTTTTTCATCGACAAGCACCGCGGGGATACCCATGACGTAGCTGCCGGTGCCGGTCGTGTCTGTGGACTGGATAGCATGGCAGACGGAACAGGTGATCCCCTCATCCTCGAAGGGGCGCTTCTTGGGCATTCCCTGTGAGAGGTCGCCGGAGAAGAGCGCGATGGGGTTGTGGCAGCCTTCGCAGTGGCGCGAGAACTGGACGCCCTTCTCAGCGATGAGCATGTTGACGTTCTTCAGATACCAGGGCTGGCGAAAGCTGTTGGAGTGAACGGACTGGCGCCACTGGTGGTAGGCCTCCTGATGGCAATGGCCGCAGTATTCAGCGGTGAGAACGCTGCGCGGATTGATGAACTGGCCATTGACGGTCATCGCGTTCGAGGGAAGGAATGGCGATTCCTTGCCGAAGGCGTAGTTGTAGCGGAGGGCTACGGAGTCGTGGAACTGGGTGGTCGGGCCAGTGACATGGATGTTGGCGGTGTAAGCGGCGGGGGGCAGATCGGGCGTCGAGGAGGTGGGAGCGGTCGAAGATGCGGGGTCGGTGGCCGCACGGACGACGAAGGTGACCGTGAGGGGTAGGGCAAGAATTAGAGCGCAAAGTGCCCAGCGACGCGGCGAGGACTTGAACATCTCGAAACGGACTCCCGGATCAACGGTTGAATTGCCCGCAGGCAACAAGAGGAAGCCGCGGGGGACAAATGAACGGTAACAGGGGCGGGGGATGGATTGTCTACCACCGAAAGGTGGAGCGCGTGATGCGATCAACAGGACAGCCGGGAAAGTGTCACATCGGCGCAATCTGCTGGTCTTCAAGGAGGTTAGGTTGATGTGAAAGGAGGCAGGACAATGAAGAGAGTGGTTGCGGTTCTGATGATGATGGGGATGCTGTTGGGAATTCCGGCGGTGGCGCTGGATGGACCGGAGGCGCAGTACGTGCACGGGACGGCTCCGGGCGTGAAGGAAGGGAGTTCGGGGACACTGGATACCACGATAGCGACGGCGCTCGAGTTTCATGCGGGAGCGGCTGGGTTTTCGATCCCGTATGAGGGCGTGAAGTTCTATAGGTATCAGGAGGAGAAGCGGTTCAGGCTGGGCGTGCTACCGGCGATTGATGTTGGTTTGGTGAAAGCCCGAGCGCAACGGCACCTGGTTACGATTTCGTGGAAGGATGCAGCCGGCGTGGCAGAGGTCGTGACGCTGGAGGCTTCGAAGGACGACGCGCTTGGGCTGGTTGTCCTGCTGCGGGTACGTGCGCCAAAGGCGTGTGCGGCGAGGATGGGTCCGACATGCGTGCAAGGGGAGTGAGCGGCCTTGATTGATTGGCGGGACAAGTGAAAAAGCGGGTCCTTCACCTCGCCTGCCCCACGGACAGTTTCTGTCCATGGGGTCCCAATGCGCTCAGTTCAGGATGACAGATCTTAACTGGGGGCGAAATCACAATAAGATGAAATGACCGGAGCCGGCGTCCTGAATGGGCGCCGGCTTTTTGGTGTTTGCAGCGAGTGGTTCACAGAGTGGGATGAATGGACGTAAATCGACTTTGGACGGGGTGATGGAGCGCACATCCTCTTAGCCAAAGCGGGGTCGAAACTGGTACGGTTGATGAGTTAGATCACGTATTCCTAGATGGCCTCAAGTCCTTATTTCTCTCTCGCAGTTTTGTTCGTTGCCGCGCTCGGGTTCGGGCTGGCTCCGCTGGGGCTGGCGTGGCTTTGGCAGAGGGTGTTTTCACCGGCCAAACCGAACGTGATCAAGAATGCGATTTACGAGTGCGGGCTGGAGTCGAAGGGCGATGCGTGGGTGCAGTTCCGCTCGGCCTACTACCTCTACGCGATTATGTTTCTGATTTTCGATGTGGAAGCGGTGTTTTTGCTGCCGTTTGCGGTGGCGTTTACGGGATTGGGCGTGGCGGCGTGCGTGTCGATGATGGTGTTTGTGCTGCTGCTGGTTGAGGGGTTGGCCTGGGCCTGGGCAAAGGGTGTGTTGACGTGGGCATAAGGCCGCTAACGCGGCCTTATGCCCACCGTTCGTAGTTCTGAGTTCAAAGTTCACAGTCTCGAACGGTCGAGATCGAATCGGCCCAACCATAAACTAAGAACTGCGAACTGTGAACTGGAGTTTTGCGGAGCGGAGCGATTCATGGCTGTCGATGAGAATCTGAAGATCGAACTCGGCAAGCAAGGCATTGTCGTTACGACGATCCAGGAGCTCTACAACTGGGGGCGGCGGAGCTCGGTCTGGCCGATGCAGTTCGGCCTGGCGTGCTGTGCGATCGAGATGATTGCAACGACGATGGCGCGCTATGACATGGCGCGATTTGGTTCGGAGGTTTTTAGACCGTCGCCGCGGCAGGCGGACCTGATGATCATCTCGGGGACGGTGACCAAGAAGATGGCGCCGCAGGTTGTCAGGCTCTATAACCAGATGGCCGAGCCCCGGTATGTGATTGCCATGGGGGCGTGTGCGATTTCCGGCGGGCCGTTCAAGCAGGGATACAACGTGCTGAAGGGGATCGATCGGTACATTCCGGTTGATGTGCACATTCCCGGTTGTCCGCCGCGGCCGGAGGCGCTGATCCAGGCGCTGATGACGTTGCAGAAAAAAATTGATGCGCAGCCGTTGACCGGGGAGGGCCGGCCACGGCACCTGGATGCGGATGCGCAGGGAGAATTTCCGGTGCCGGAATTTGGTGAGCACGATCTGGAGCCACCGTCGAACCCGGGCGTGTGGACGGTGCCGAAGATAATCCAGTGATCAGTTGTCAGTGGTCAGGGTTCAGTTCGAAAAGCGGGTCCTTCGCTCCGCTCAGGATGACAGAGGTTGGGATTGAAGACGGTTGAAGAAATCAAGACGGCGATAGAGGCGGCGGTGCCGGGGGCGGCGGTGAAGGTGATGCCGAATGCCAGCCCTAGCGCACAGCTATCGCTGCTGATAGACGCCGAGCACGCTATTGCGATCGCGACGTTCTTGCGCGATGACGAAGAACTGGCGCTTGATTTTCTTTCGAACGTGACGGGTGTGGATTGGCTGGACAAGGAGATCTCCGAGAAGGTTAAAGTGACGCGGCAGGTCGCGAAACCCGTGGAAGGCGGGGAGCCGGGCCAGGTTCAGACGGTGGACGAGACGGTTGAGGAGACCCGCAAGCATGTAGAGCCTGGGTTTCTGGAGGCCGTGTATCACCTCTATTCGGTCGAGAAGAAACATGGGCCGGTGGTGTTGCGGATGAGGACGGCGAACCGGGCGGACTGCGTCGAGTTGCCATCGTTCACGCCTGTATGGCGATCGGCGGAGTTTCAAGAGCGCGAGGTTTTCGACCTTTTCGGGGTCGTGTTCACGGGGCATCCAGATCTGCGGCGGATTTTGATGTGGGACGAGTTCAAGGATCATCCGATGCGGCGCGATTATGTGGAGCCGGATGATTTCGACTATGAGCCGACACCGCACGATGATGTCCTGAAACGCGCGCAGGAACACAGGGCGAAGGCCGCGGCAGGGGAGGTGAAGGCATGAGCTCTTCTTCGACACCCCTCGACAACGTGACGGCGCGACTCGCGAGATCAGAGAAGCTGGATGGGTGGAATCGTCCGCCGGTGATTGAGACGGACGGCGAGGGTGAGTTGCTCGAACTGGCCATGGGACCGCATCATCCTTCGACGCACGGCGTGTTTCGAATGGACGTGGTGCTGGACGGCGAGCGCGTGATCCGGCTGAAGCCAGTGTTCGGATATCTGCACCGCAATCACGAACAGCTTGCGCAGAGCCAGACCTACCTGGCATCGATGCCATATACGGATCGGCTGGATTATTTCTGCTCGCTCTCAAATAACTGGGCGTATGCGCTATCGGTGGAGAAGCTGGTGGGGCAGGAGGTTCCGGAACGGGCGGAGTATCTGCGGGTGATTCTCGCGGAGCTGACGCGCATTCAGAATCACGCATCGACGATTGGATTTTTGCTGCAGGAGATGGGCGCGAGCGGCACTCCGCTGATGTATGCGTTTCGCGAGCGCGAGAATGATTCTGGATTTGTTTGAGAGCCTGACGGGTTCGCGCATGATGTGCAACTACATGCGCTTTGGCGGCTGTCGCGTCGATGCGTCAGAGGCGTGGCTGGATGGGGCGCGCAAAGTGGTGGCGGGATTGCCGCAGTTCATCGACGAGTTCGAGAGCTTTCTGATGACGAACGAAATCCTGATGGCGCGTTGCCAGGGAATCGGCGTACTGAAGCCGGAGTTGGCCGTGAATGCCGGGATCAGCGGGCCGATGCTGCGCGGATCGGGCGTGAACTATGACATTCGCAAGGTGGATCACTACGGGATCTACGACCGCTTCAAATTCCGCGTGCCGCTCGGGGATCATGGCGACATTTTCGACCGCTACATGATTCGGATGCTGGAAATGCGGGAGTCTGTTTCGATTCTGGAGCAGGCGCTGAAAGAATTGCCGGGCGGACCGGTGATGGATCCGAAGGCGAAGATCAGGAACTTCAGACCAAAGGCAGGCGAGGCGTACGGACGGATTGAAGCGCCGAAGGGCGAGCTGGGATTTTATCTGATCAGCGATGGAGGGCCGAATCCGTACCGGTATCGCGTGCGGCCGCCGAGCCTGATCAACCTGACGGTGCTGGAAGATATGTGCCTGGGCAGCAATGTGGCGGACGTGGTGCTGATTTTTGGAAGTGTGGATATTGTGCTTGGAGAGGTAGACAGATAAGAGTTTGTAGTTCGTAGTTCGCAGTTCCTGACTTGTGCTTGGCGGTCGGAACCTCGAACTCAGAACTTAGAACTCTGAACTGGAGGAGCTGTTTTGCTGGGTGAGGGAATTCTGAAGGGACTGGCGGAGACGGCGCGGAATTTTGCCGGGAGCTTTGTCTCGAAAGAACGGATGACGACGGTGCAGTATCCGGAGGAGCGGGAGCCGTTGCCGGAGGCTGCGCGGAATTTTCCATTCCTGGTGTACGACGCCAAGAATCCCGCCGATCCTGACGACTGGGAGAAGGGCCTCAGATGTGTGGCCTGCCAGATCTGTGAAAAGGAGTGTCCGCCGAAGTGTATCTATATCGAGAAGAGCAAGGACAAGAAGCCGGACTACGTGGGCAAGCCACAGATTTACCCGGCGAAGTTCGATATTGATATTTCGGTGTGCATGAGTTGCCAGATCTGCGTTGAAGTTTGCCCGTTTGAAGCGATCAAGATGAATAACGAGTTTGAGCTTGCGACGGACGACCGGTTTGGCGGGCTGCTGCTGGACCGGCACGAACTGGCGAAATCGAACGAATATTATCACCAGATTCATCCGACGGAGGCCGCGGAAGTGGATGCGCGGCTGGCCGAGGAGAAGGCCAAGGCTGAAGCGAAAGCCAAAGCCGCGGCGGAAGCGGCTGCCGCAAAGGCCGCTGCTGCGGCATCCGCCGGTGCGGAGAGCGCGCGTCTGCTGCGACACTAGCAAAACCCACTGTGGCACCGCCAGCGAAGCCGAATGAAGGAGAGCCGAAAGCATGATCGACAGGCTCGACCAGATCTTTGTTCTGTTGAAGCACTGGATTCTCGGCTATCTGCCGACGAGTTGGCAGACACCGGTCGGGCGTGATTCTGAGCGTGGTTTGCATTATTGGCTTGTATCCGGCGCTGTTTGCGCTGACGACGGTGCTGGAGCGCAAGGGTGTGGGGCGCATTCAGAACCGGCTGGGGCCGAATCGCGTGGGTCCATACGGGATTCTGCAGCCGATCGCGGACGGCATCAAGTCGCTGACGAAGGAAGATATTGTTCCGACGAGCGCGGATGCGGTGGTGCATTTTCTGGCGCCGATCGTGCTGGTTATCACGGTGTTCATGGGATTTGCCGTGCTGCCCATGGGACGGAACATGGTGCTGGTGGATATGGACGCCGGCCTGCTGTTCTACTACGCGATGGGAGCATCGTCGGAGCTTTCGGTATTCATGGCGGGGTGGTCGAGCCGCAACAAGTATTCGCTGCTGGGCGCGATGCGCGCGGTGGCGCAGATGATCAGCTACGAGGTGGCGCTGCTGCTGTCGAGTGTGGTGATCGTGATGATGACCGGCTCGCTTTCGCTGGTGAAGATTGTGGAGGCGCAGAATCACTACAGCTATGGGTTTCCGCATTGGTTCATCTTCACGCCGTGGGGATTTGCAGGGTTCCTGATGTACGCGATTGCGGGTACGGCGGAGACGAATCGCTCGCCGTTTGATTTGCCGGAAGGCGAGTCGGAACTGGTGGCTGGGTATCACACGGAGTATTCGGGATTTAAATTTGCGCTGTTCTTCCTGGGCGAGTATGTGGCGATGTTCTCGATCTCGGGACTGGGATCGACGCTGTTCCTGGGTGGATGGACCGCGCCGCTGGCGATGCTGCAGTGGGTTCCGTCGTGGATATGGTTCTTTGGGAAATTGTTTGTATCGATGTGCGTGTTCATCTGGCTGCGCGGAACGCTGCCGAGGTTGAGGCAAGATCAGCTGATGAACTTTGCGTGGAAGTTTGTGCTGCCGATGTGCCTGCTGAATCTGTTTGTGGCGGGCTTGTGGCGGTTTATGGGTGAAGGCTGGCTGCGGTGGGTGGTTTGCTCGGCGCTGCTGGTGCTGTCCTACGTGGTGATGGGGAGCGCGGAGATGCGGAGGAAGCACTTCGGGCCGAGGACTTATCGGTATGCGGAGTGAGGGAGTTCGTGCTTTCCCACCCATGACGCGATGAGACTGCGTCATGGATGGGGCACCCAGCATTCTCCATGTATCGAAGGTCATGTTCGGGAATATTGAGCATGTTGCGCGAGTCTGCGGGAAAGGAGCGGCTGGCGGTGGGATTTGTTTTCTATCTGATATCGGCGCTGGCCGTGGGGGGAGCGCTGGCAGCGGTGCTGCTGAAGAACCTGGTGCATTGCGCGCTGGCGCTGACGGTGGCGTTTCTGGGACTGGCGTTTTTGTTCCTGCAACTGGATGCGCAGTTCGCGGGGTTCGCGCAGATTCTTGTTTACGTCGGCGCGGTGGCGATCCTTGTCGTGTTTGCGATTTTGCTGACGCGCGGGTCGGAACTGCCGAAGGAAGGCGTGTTCTCGAAGACGTGGCTGGTGGGGCTGGCGATTGCGGCAGGTGTGTTTGCGGTGCTGGCTTGGGCAGTGCTGCAGGCTGGGCCGTGGTTGCCGAATGAAGCCTCCGCGCCGCAAGTGACGGTGAATGATATTGGCCAGGCGCTGATGGGGCGGTATGTGTTGCCGCTGGAGATTGTTGCGGTGCTGCTGACGGCGGCGCTGCTGGGCGCGGTGATTGTGGCCATGCACGAGAAAGAAGGGACGAAGTGATGGCGACGCCGCTGACCGGATATCTGCTGGTGGCTGCGCTGATCTTCGCGATCGGGCTGGCGGGCGCTCTGACCCGGCGGAACGCAATCCTGGTGCTGATCGGGATTGAACTGATGCTGAATGCGGCGAATCTGAATTTGATTGCGTTCTGGCGGTATGGACCGCATCCCGAGACGCTGACGGGAATGATGTTTGCGATTTTTTCGATTGCGGTGGCGGCGGCGGAGGCTGCGGTGGGGTTGGGCCTGGTGATTTCGATTTATCGTCACGCAAAGACTACGGACCTGGATCAGATGAACAGGATGAAGGGATGAGCGAGTGATGCAAGAAGGATTGGCGTTCACTCCTCAACTGGGGGCGAGCGGAGTTGCGCAGTGGCTGTGGCTGGTGCCGGCGGTGCCGATGCTGGCTGCGGGCGTGATTGCGCTGTTGAAGCAGCCGATGCGGAAGCTGGCTTCGGGGCTGGCGATTGGGTCGCTGGGGATTTCGCTGCTGGTGTCGCTGGCCGCGTTTGGGCACGTGCTGAGTGGGTGGTCGCACGGAAATGCCGTTCGCGAAGTGGTGAACTTCTCGTGGATCCAGGTGGGTGAGGCACCGGTAGACCTGGGATGGGTGCTCGATCCGCTGGCAGCAGTGATGCTGGTGATGGTCACGTTTGTCGGGCTGCTGATCTTCATCTACTCAACCGGCTACATGGAGCACGACGAGAACTACACGCGGTTCTTCTGCTTCCTGAGCTTGTTTGCGGGCGCGATGCTGGGCGTGGTGATTTCGAACAGCATTCTGCTGCTCTTCATGTGCTGGGAACTGGTCGGGCTCACGTCGTATCTGCTGATCGGGTTCTGGTATCAGAAGCCTTCGGCGGCAGCGGCGGCGAAGAAAGCGTTTCTGACGACGCGTGTTGGCGATGTGTTTTTTCTTCTTGGCATTGTCTGGTTGTTTGCGCAGACCGGAACGCTGCTGTTTTATGACCACGGTGCGGGATCGATGGAGCCGCTGGCGCTGGGTGGATTGCTGGTGCACCACTCTGGCGTGGGGACTGACGGCGGCGGGCGCGATTGGGCTGCTGATTTTTGCGGGTGCGGCGGGGAAGAGCGGACAACTTCCGCTGCATGTGTGGCTGCCGGATGCGATGGAAGGTCCGACGCCGGTGTCGGCACTGATTCACGCGGCGACGATGGTGGCGGCTGGTGTGTATTTGATTGCGCGCGTGTATCCGCTGATGGCTGCGGGGATGCCGGCGGGCGGTACTACGACAGCGCTGACGGTAGTGACCTGGGTGGGCGCGTCGACGGCGGTGTTTGCAGCGCTGATTGCGGTGGCGCAGAACGACATCAAGCGGATTCTTGGCTTATTCGACGGTATCGCAGCTTGGCTACATGATGGCGGGGCTGGGCGTGGGCGGCGTGGCGGTGGGCATGTTCCACCTGATTACGCATGCGTTTTTCAAGGCGCTGCTGTTCATGGGTGCGGGTTCGGTGATTCATGGGGCGCATGAGGAGCAGGACATTCGGAAGATGGGCGGGCTGAAGGGCGCCATGCCGCTGACGTTTGCGACGTATGGGATCGGCATGCTGGCGCTGTGCGGATTTCCGCTGGTCTTCTCGGGCTTCTGGAGCAAGGACGGAATTCTGGAAGCGGCGCAGCACTGGAGCGTGGCGAAGACGCCGTTTTACATGCTGGTGTTTGGCGCGCTACTGACGGCGTTCTATATGACGCGGCAGGTGAGCTACGTGTTCTTTGGGACGTGGCGCGGACATGGGCATGCGCATGAGAGTCCGCGTGTGATGACGATGCCGCTGGCGATCCTGGCGTTTTTTGCGGTGGCGCTGGCCGTGATTGGAACGCCGGCGTGGCCATGGTTCAGGGCTTTCCTGAATGGCAATGCGGCTCCGTTTGATTGGGCAGGATTCAATGAACCGGGTCTGGGAGTGTTGATGTTGACGTCGTCGGTGGTGGTGCTTGCGGGACTTGGGTTGGGATTGTGGATCTACGGATCGAAGTCGCCGGCGGCTGAAGAGCCGGATGCGCTGGAGAAGGCGATGCCGCCGGTGTGGGCTGTATTGCGGGACAAGTTTTACATCGATGAGCTTTATGGCGCGACGGTGATTGCGTTTTATGGGTGGTGGGCGAAGGTTGCTGATTGGCTCGACCGGCGCGTTTGGGGCGGGATTGTTGCCGGTGTGGCGCTGGTGTTCCGCGGATGGGCGCAGTTGAATCGGTTCCTGGACGCGAATGTGGTGGACGGTGGCTTTGACAAGGGCTGCGAAGAGATTGAGATGAGCGGCGGGTTGCTGGCGCGCGTGCAGAGCGGACGCGGGCAAATGTATTTGCGGTTGCTGGCGTTGGCGGTTGTGGTACTGGCCGCGATCCTGATCTGGAGCGGCCGCTCATGAACGGAATGGTGAACGGAATTCCCTGGCTCACGATTATCACGGTGCTGCCGGTTGTCGGTGCGGCGATTGCCTTGTTCTCCGGCAGGCATGCGCGCGGCGTGGCGCAGGTTGTCGCGCATCCTCGCTTTCGTTCTCTCTCTCGTGATCTGGTTGCACCTGCCTGCGGATGGTTCGATCGGCATGGTGGAGTCGAAGGCGTGGGCGCCATCGCTGGGGATTCAGTATCACCTGGGCGTGGATGGACTGGGCGCGCTGATGCTGGTGCTCTCGGCGCTGGTGACACTGATGAGTGTGGACGCGGCGCATCGTGTGCATCATGAGCCGGGATTGTTTTTTGCGCTTGTGCTGCTGCTCGAAGCGGGGCTCTTTGGGTCGTTTACGGCGCTGAATTTCTTCCACTGGTTTTTGTTCTGGGAACTTAGCCTGATTCCGGCGTTCTTCCTGATCAAGCTGTGGGGCGGGCCAAAGCGCGGACCGGCGGCGACGCAGTTCTTCGTGTACACGATGGCGGGCAGCGTGGCGCTGCTGCTGAGTTTCCTTGCGGTTTTCCTGTCGACGGGATCGATGGAGTTTGGCGACCTGGCAGCAATGGCGTCGAATGGAACGCTTGAGCAGCAGGTCACTGCCCATCTGGGCCCAGTGATGATGTGGCTGGCTGTCGGAGTGCTGGCGGGATTTGCGGTGAAGGTGCCGATGGCGCCGTTCCACACGTGGCTGCCTGCGGCATATGCGGAAGCGCCGTCGCCGGTGACGATGCTGCTGACGGGCGCGATGTCGAAGATGGGCGTTTATGGTTTGCTGCGGATTGCGCTGCCGTTATTCGGGCCGCAGATCGCACAGATCAGGACGCCGCTGCTGGTGCTGGCTGTGATCACGGTGGTGATGGGTGCGTGGGCTGCAGCGGCGCAGACGGATTTGAAGCGCATCTTTGCGTACTCGTCGGTGAATCACCTGGGCTATTGCCTGCTGGGAATTTTTGCAATCGCGGTGCCGGGCGGCGCGAATGTCGCGGTGGGGACGAGCCAGGCGGCCGCGCTGAATGGCGTGATTCTGCAGATGTTCAACCACGGGCTGACGGCTGCTGCGCTGTTCTGGTTTATTGCGATGATCCAGTTTCGGAGCGGTGGGCTTCGCGGGATCGACGACTTTGGCGGATTGCGGAAGCCAGCGCCGGTGTTTGCGGGGTTGATGGGGATCGCGCTATTTTCTTCGCTTGGTTTACCGGGGCTGAACGGATTTGTGGGCGAGTTTCTGATCTTCCGCGGGGTGTTTCCGTTGTCGTGGGTTGCAGCGAGCATTTCGGTGCTCGGGTTGCTGGTAACGGCTGCGGTGATTCTGACCGTGATTCAGAAGGTGTTCACGGGGTCGGTACCGGAGCATTGGGCGAAGTTTCCCGATCTGCACGGCGGTGAGCGGTTGGGAATGGCGCCAGTAATCGGATTGATGTTCCTGCTGGGTGTGGTGCCGCAGTTGATTGTGGGACGCGTGAATCCCACGGTTGAGTATCTGCTGGCGCATTGGAGATTTTGATGTTGGGCAGCTGCGAGTCCTTGAACATGTTGGTCATTTCGGTACGACCGAGGTCGTGTCAGAATGCAAAGCAAAAGCAGGTCCTTCGCTTCGCTTACCCCAACTCTGTTGGGGCCCCAAGCTGCTCCGCTCAGGATGACAGAACAACAAGTGTGATTAGGAATTTGAAGGCTTTCTGAATGTTGGCTTGGACGATTTACATCTCGTTTGCCGGTGCACTGGTGTTGGCGCTGCTGCCCAAAGGCAATGCTGCGCTGGCGCGATGGATTGCGCTTGTGGTGGCGGTGGCGGGACTTGCGATTGCCGTTGCCGGGTTTGCGGCGGGTGTAGGGCAGGGACGCGAGACGCTCGTCGATGTTCCGTGGGTGGCGTCGATGGGGATCCGCTACACGCTGGCAGCGGATGGGATCAGCCGGGTGCTGGTGCTGCTGACGGGATTGGCCGCGGTGGCAGGCGTGCTGTTCAGCTGGAATATCGAGCTGCGGACGAACGAGTTCTTCGCGTTCTTTCTCGCGCTGATTGGCGGCGTGTATGGCGTGTTTCTGAGCTTCGATCTTTTCCTGCTGTTTGTGTTTTATGAAATCGCCATCGTGCCGAAGTACTTTCTGATCGCGATATGGGGTTCGACGCGGCGCGAATATGCGGCGATGAAGCTGGCGCTGTATTCGTTCGTCGGATCGGCGATGGTGTTGATCGGATTGCTGGCTGCGTATGCGACGTCGGGAAGTCATTCAACGGGTCTGGTTTCGCTGGCGAATGCGAATTTGCCGGTGAGCTTCCAGATGTGGGCGTTTCCGCTGGTGTTTGTCGGGTTCGGAATCCTGGCGGGTTTGTGGCCGTTTCACACCTGGGCGCCAACTGGCCACGTGGCTGCGCCGACGGCTGCATCGATGCTGCTGGCGGGCGTGGTGATGAAACTTGGCGCGTACGGATGCCTGCGCGTGGCGATTGGATTGTTTCCGCATGGGATGGATCCGTGGGGATGGTCGTTTGCGGGGATTGGGTCGTGGCGCGATGTATTTGCGTTGCTCGCCGTGATTGGCATTGTGTATGGCGCGCTGGTGGCGCTGGCGCAGACGGACTTCAAATTTGTCATCGGCTACTCCAGCGTGAGCCACATGGGATTTGTGCTGCTGGGACTGATGACGCTGAAGCAGATAGGCGTGACAGGCGCGGTGCTGCAGATGTTCTCGCACGGCGTGATTGCCGGACTGCTGTTCGCGATTGTGGGGCGGATTGTGTACGACCGAACGCATACGCGGCAACTGGCGGAACTGGAGACGATGCACCTGGGCAAGCGGATGCCGTTTGCGGCGTGGGCGTTTGTGATTGCGGGCATGGCATCAATGGGGCTGCCGGGGTTCTCGGGATTTGTGGCGGAGCTACAGGTGCTGGTTGGTTCCTGGATTGCGAAACCATGGTGGACTGCGGCGGCGGGACTGGGAATCGATCATTGGCGTGGCGTACACATGGCGCGCATTGCAGAAGGCATTCTTCTCCGACAGGCTGCCGACGGCTGAGGAGCATCCGGCGTCGGGGTGGCCGAAGTTTGAGGCGATTACCTGGCCGGAGATTGCGGGGACATCCTTGCTGGTGGCGGCGACGGTGATTGTGGGTGTCTACCCGCGGATTCTGCTGGATTCGATTGAGCCTGCTGTGAAGGCGCTGCTTGCGGGAGGGATGCAATGAACTACGCAGACCCTCTTTCGCGTGACGCTGCCGGAGACGGCTCTGGAAATTGCGGCTCTGCTGGTGCTGGTGGTGGACCTGGGTTTTCTGCGCAAGGCGACGCTGCAGACACGCGTGATATCGGCAGTGTTGCTGGGCGTGCTGGGGTGCGGCGCAGCGGTGATGGCGATGCCGCTGCAGGCACTGGGTGGCTTGACGTATCCGGCGAGCACGGACTTGCTGCTGGCTTCGGGCGGATATACGGCGAGTGCGCAGATGGGAATTCTGGGCCTGACGATTCTGACCCTGTTTCTTCTGGTCGGGTCGAATTTCACGCGGCACGTGGGCGAGTATGTGGCCGTGGTGCTGATGGCGGCTACGGGCGGGCTGCTGATTGCGGCGGCCCAGGACCTGCTAGTGATTTTTGTCGGGCTGGAGTTGCTGAGCCTTGGGCTGTACGTCCTGACGGCGTTTGCGAAGAAGTCGGGGAAGAGCGCCGAAGCAGCGATGAAGTACTACTTGTTCGGAGCGATGTCGGCTGCGTTTCTGCTGTTCGGGTTCAGCTATTTGTATGGGCTGTCGGGATCGACGAACCTGCACGAAATCATGCGCGCGTTCTATTCGTCTAACGTCATCAATTCCTCTCCGCTTGTCTATGTCGCGCTGGTGATGATTGCGGCGGGGTTGGGATTCAAGGTGGCAGCGGTGCCGTTTCATCTGTGGGCTCCGGACACCTATGAGGGCGCGCCCGCGCCGGCAGCGGCGTTTATTGCATCGGTCTCGAAGGTCGCGAGCTTTGCGCTCCTTATTGGCATCAGTACAGCGGCGGTCCACGTCTTTGACAATGCTAAGCTCGCGCTCGGCGAGTCGTTTACGGTCAGTCAAGGCGCACTGTTTTCGCCAAAGTACGCTGGCTTCACGCACCCGTGGTCGCTCATCGTTGCTCTTATGGCTGTTGCCTCCATGATCTTCGGCAACCTGGCTGCGCTGGCACAGACGAGCGTGCGCCGGTTGCTGGCCTACTCTGCGATTGCTCATGCGGGATACATTTTGCTGGCGCTGGCTTATTTTTCGCGTTCGACGCAGAGCACCAATGCAATTCTGTACTACATCCTCACGTATGGGCTTACGACCATTGGCGCGTTCGGCGCGGTGGCGGTGGTGGAGCGTGCGGGTGGCAGCGATCGGATGGATGCGTTTTTAGGGCTGTCGAAGCGCAACGGGTTGCTGGCACGGTGATGCTGGTGCTGTTTCTGTCGCTCGCGGGGATTCCGCCGCTGGTGGGGTTCTGGGCGAAGTTCAATCTGTTTGCGGCGGTGCTCGCCGTGGGCCGCGGTGTGGTTCCGTTTACGCTGGTGGCGCTGGCAGTGGGGATGAGCGCGGTATCGCTCTACTACTATCTGCAGGTGCTGAAGCGGGTCTTCGTGATGCCGGCGGTGGATGAGACGCCGCTGAAGGCGAACGCGGTGACGATGAGCGTTCTGGTGTTCATCGCCCTGGCGGTCGTGGTGCTGGGTTGCCTGCCGGGGTTGCTGCAGGACTGGATGGGGAGCTACTACGCGATGTGATGTCGATCGGCCGGAGGTCTCCGGGCCTAAAGGCCCGGTTGGTCTCTGCGTATGATTTCAGCAGCCTGAAGGCTGCTGCTCCCTCCGTATTCCCAACCGCAAGCGCCGCTGCCCGTTGGGATTTTCATGGCAGATCCTTCGACTTTGCTCAGGATGGCATGGGCTGGGTTAGGTTCGTGCTTCCCGGCAACTGCAGCCAAACAGGCCGTGTGCGGTGCCCAGAAAGAATGATCGTGCTTTCCCACCCAAGCAGAGCCTGGATGGGGCACCAGAATTGTAGCAAATGCTTGACTTCAGCCGCGGAGGAAGTCTTTGGCTTTCTGGATTAGGACGTCGCGGCTGATGTCGGAGATGGCGTTGGTGAGGGGGATCTGCTTGGGGCAGGCTTCGACGCAGTTTTGCGCGAATCCGCACTCCTGGATGCCGCCATCGCCGGAGAGGGCGCGGAGCCGTTCTTCCGCGAAGACTTTGCCGGTGGGGTGATTGTTGAAGAGCTTGACCTGGGCGATGGTGGCGGCGCCGACGAAGCCCGTCTCTTCGTTGAATTGCGGGCAGACTTCCATGCAGCAGGTGCAGGAGATGCAGTTGGAGAGCGGGTAATTGGCTTCCTGCTGCTGGGGGAAGACGCGTGGGCCGGAGCCGAGATCGTAGGTGCCGTCGACGGGGACCCAGGCTTTGACGCGCATGAGGTTTTCGAAGAGCACGGAGCGGTCGACCTGGAGATCGCGGACGAGAGGGAACTTGGAGAGCGGCTCGATCTTGATGGGCTGTTCGAGATTCTCGACGAGCGCGGAACAGGCCATGCGGGCTTTGCCGTTGATGAGCATGGCGCAGGAGCCGCAGATTTCTTCGAGGCAATTGGAGTCGTAGGTGATGGGCGTGGTGGCGCGGCCGTCGGCAGTGACGGGGTTGGCGGCGATCTCCATCATGGCGGAGATGACGTTCATTCCGGGACGCCACTCGAGTTCGAAGTTTTCCCATGTGGATGGCGCGTCGGGGTTGGCCTGGCGCTTGATTTCGAATTTGACGGTCTTGGTTGCCATGTTCCCTCAAAAACAGCTTTCAGCTTTTAGCCATCAGCTTTCAGCTGGTTCTTTCCTCTTGGTGCAGATTCTGTGTCTGAAATAAAACCAAATACAGAAGCAGATCCTTCGCTCCGCTTACCCCACTTCGTGGGGCCCCAAGCTGCTCCGCTCAGGATGACACTTTCTTTGTGGTGTGACTGCTGGTTAGAAACAGAAGCAGAAACAAAAGCAAAAACAAAAGCAACCGCAGATCCCTCGGCTTCGCTCGGGATGACATCGGTAACGATGTTGCCGCTGTCATTTCGCGGCGTCGTAACGGCGCGGGCGCGGTTTGATGTATTGAATGTCCACGTCTTCGAATTCGAGGCGCGGGCCTTCAGGTTGGCCGGTGAAGCTGGCTTTGGTGGTCTTCAAAAACTTTTCGTCGTTGCGCTCGGGAAAGTCGGGCTTGTAGTGCGCACCGCGGGATTCGTCGCGGATGATCGCGCCCTGGACGACGCAGCGTGAAAGCTCGAGCATGTTGTAGAGCTGGCGGGCGAAGGCGAAGCTGGTGTTGGCCCACTGGCTCTTGTCGCTGAGGTTTACGTTCTGGAATCGGTCGAGCAGCTCGACGATCTTTTCGTCGGCTTGCTTGAGGCCCTTGTTGTAACGGATGACGGTGGCGTGCTCGGTCATGGTGACGCCGAGTTCGCGCCAGAGCTTGAAGGGATTCTCGGTGCCGGCGTTGGAGATGAGTTGCTTGTTCATCTCGGCCTGGCGGGCGAGTTCGGCTGCGGCTCCGCCATCGCCTTCGACGGCGGGCAGGCTCTTGGCGTAGTTGAGGGCGTTGGGGCCGGAAATAAATCCGCCGAAGATGCAACTGACGAGCGAATTTGCACCGAGGCGATTGGCGCCGTGGTATTGGTATTCGCACTCGCCGGCGGCGAAGAGGCCGGGGATGTTGGTCATCTGGTTGAAGTCGACCCAGAGGCCGCCCATGGTGTAGTGCATGCCGGGGAAGATCTTCATGGGCACTTCGCGCGGGATCGTCGCCGACGAACTTCTCGTAGATTTCGAGGATGCCTTCGAGCTTGCGGTTCAGGGTTTCGCGGTCGATGTGGGTGAGGTCGAGATAGACCATGGGCTGGCCATCGATGCCGAGGCCGTGCTCGTAGACGATCTTGTGAATGGCGCGGGTGGCGACGTCGCGGGGGACGAGGTTGCCGTATTTCGGATACCACTCTTCGAGGAAGTAGAAGCGCTCGGACTCGGGGATCTGCTTGATGGGGCGCTTGTCGCCAGGGGTGCGCGGAACCCAGACGCGGCCGCCTTCGCCGCGAGCCGATTCGGACATGAGGCGGAGCTTGTCTTCGCCGGGGATGGAGGTGGGGTGGACCTGGATGAATTCGCCGTTGGCGTAGTAGGCGCCCTGCTGGAAGACGGCGGATTGCGCGGAGCCGGTGCAGACGACGGAGTTGGTGCTCTTGCCGAAGAGGGCGCCGACGCCACCGGTGGCGAGGATGACGGCGTCGGCGGGGAAGGCGCGAAGTTCCATGGTGCGCAGATTCATCGCGGTGATGCCGCGGCAGACGCCTTTGGAGTCGAGGATGGAGGAGAGGAACTCCCAGCCTTCGTATTTCTTGACTTTGCCGTCGGACTCGTAGCGGCGGACCTGTTCGTCGAGCGCGTAGAGAAGCTGCTGGCCGGTCGTGGCGCCGGCGAAGGCGGTGCGGTGATAGAGGGTGCCACCGAAGCGGCGGAAATCGAGAAGGCCTTCGGGGGTGCGGTTGAAGGGGACGCCCATGCGATCGAGCAGGTCGATGATGGCGGGTGCGGCTTCGCACATGGCTTTGACGGGCGTCTGGTTGGCGAGGAAGTCGCCGCCGTAGATGGTGTCGTCGAAGTGCTTGTCGGTGGTGTCGCCTTCGCCCTTGAGATTCTTGGCGGCGTTGATGCCGCCCTGCGCGCAGACCGAGTGGGAGCGCTTGACGGGGACGATGGAGAACAGGTCGACGCTTGCCGCCGGCTTCTGCGATTTTGATGACTGCTGCGAGCCCGGCCAAGCCTCCGCCAACCACGATGATTCTTGGTGCTGCCATTCTGTCCTTTCAAAGGGCCAGCTATCAGCTGTCAGCTATCAGCTTTCAGCAAAGGCCTAAAACGAGAGCTAGGAACCACTCGGGATTGGCGGAGTGAAGCGAAGCGGAGCCGCGATCCGGTTCCAAAAATTGATTTGGCCGATGGCCGTGGTCAGGAACGCAATTTCGCGTTCAGAAAATTGTGCGGAGACGCGAGTGTACGATTCGTCATCGATGTGATGATTGGCGAGGAGCGTAACGCGTTCGGCCCAGTCGAGGGCGGCCATTTCGCGCGCAGAGTAGATGCCGGCTTCGCGCCAGGCGGCGAGGAGATCGAGTTTGGCTGCGGGGATGTTGAGCTTTCGGGCGTCGTTGAGATGATACTGCACGCAGAAAGCGCAACCGTTGAGTTGCGAAACGCGGACCTTGAGCATTTCTAGGAGATCGGGCTCGATGCCGGACTTGCGGAGGGCGTGGCTGATGGCAGCCATGCCGGTGCCCATTTCAGGGACGATGTCCTGGAAGGTTTTGTAATCGATGCGCGGGTTGGTGGTGGAGGTGCCTGGCATTTCGTATTCTCTCTGCCGTTCGGTCCTGACTTATCGATTGCGCTTCTCTCGAAAAAACTAGAAGCAGATCCTTCGCTCCGCTTACCCCACTGCGTGGGGCCCCAAGCTGCTCCGCTCGGGATGACACTTCCTTTGTGGCGCGACTGCCGATAGAAACTAAAAAAGCAACCGCAGATCCTTCGCTCCGCTTACCCCACTGTGTCGGGACCCCAAGCTGCTCCGCTCAGGGTGACACTTTCTTTGTCGTGCGACTGCCGATAAAAACTAAAAAGCAACCGCGGATCCTTCGACTTCGCTCAGGATGACACAGACACGGTGTGGGTGAGCGTCTGGAGCACTGCAACGGGTGCGATTTCAGGCGCGTTCTGATACTTGGGGCTGATGAAGGCCCAGATGCTGGCGAGTCCCATGACGAGAAGGATGAAGCCGAAGGCTGCGCAGGCGTAGCCGAAGCGCTTGCGGGCGACCTCGCCGGGAGTGATGCCCCACTTGGCGGCGAAGAGCCAGATGCCATAGGCGAAGTGCCAGCAGATGGCGATCATGGCGATGATGTAGACGGCGAGCATGAACGGGTTGGCAAGTTCATGCTGGACCTTGGCGAAGGCGGCGCCGGGATTCTCAGGAAGGCTGATGCCCATGAAGCGCTGACGTAGTACGTGCTGGCCGATGTAGAGGATCGCGATGAGGCCGGTCCAGCGCTGCGCGACGTACATCCAGTTGCCGGCCCAGGGGTAGTAGACGACGTTCGATTTGCCGCGGAACCAGATGTAGAGGCCGTAGAGTCCGTGATAGAGGATGGGCAGAAAGATGAAGACCCATTCGAGGACGCGGACCAGCGGCAGGGAATTGAGGAATTTGACCTGTGCTCCGTAGGCGATGGGGCCTTTGAGCGCTTCGAAGTTCGAGAGCAGGTGCTCGAGGAAGAAGGCGCCGATGGGGATGATGCCGAGGAGCGAATGGAGCTTGCGCCAGAGGAAGGATGTTCCCTGACCAGCGCGAAGCGGCTGCACGCCTGGGCGGAGCTTGGGCGCGGCAGGATTTTGGGCTGTTGCCATTGAGATGTGGCTCCTAAGTGCTTCGGGCCCTGAATCCGAAGCGGTGAGGTATCAGATTGAGGGACGGCGTAAATAGTGCAATTACCAATGCATTATTCGTAACGCAGATAACGATCGTCAAGCGCTTGAGCAGGTTGGGCATTCGAGCCGGTTAAGGATGAGCAGGATGCGCATCGGAGGGCCGACGATATGCAAGAGGCTTGACGGCTTGGTTTTCGTGCGAGGCGGCTTAAACATGGAGTTGGGCCAGGAGCGCGGCGAGTGCGCGGCCGCGATGGCTGATGGAGAGCTTGGTCTGGAGATCGATTTCGGCCATGGTGCGATCGAGCTGCGGCAGGTAGAAGAGGGGATCGTAGCCGAAGCCGCCGGTGCCGCGCGGGGCGTTGAGGATCATGCCTTCGACTGTGCCGTCGGCTGAGTTTGTGGGTTTGCCATCGCGGGCGGCGACGAGCACGCAACGGTAGCGTGCGGTGCGCCGCGGAGGCGGGACGGCATCGAGACGCTGGAGCAGGACGATGTTGTTCCAGACATCGGTGTTGTCGTTGGCATCGGGCGAGTCGACCAGGCCGGCGTCGGCGGCGAAGCGGGCGGAGCGCACGCCGGGGGCGCCGGAGAGGGCGTCGACTTCGAGGCCGGAGTCGTCGGCGAGGACGAGCTGGCCGGGCAGCGAATTGGGAGTAGTAGACGGCTTTGAGCGTGGCGTTTTCGGAGAAGGTTTCGCCGTCTTCTTCGGGTGGTTCGATGTCGGCGAGATCGGGGAGAGGATCGATGGAGACGGCGTGTGTTTCGGCGGCGGTGCGGAAGTCGCGCAGTTTGCCCTGGCTGGTGGTGGCTACGTAGAGGCGAAGGGGCATCAATGAGAGTTTAAGCTACCGCGGTGGCTGGCCTGACGATGGCGTACGAGCGGATGTGCTTTCCCACCCTTGCGGAAAAGCGCCGCAAGGATGGGGCACCCATCGTACTCGCTGATGCGAACCTTTCAAACAAAACCACTGCGAAGATTGAGCGACCAAAGTAGGATGGCTGGTGACGTTTATCCGACAACACAAAGGCGGGGTATGCCGGCGATCTTAGCGGGGATTGGGTGGCACATGGTGGGCGCGGCTTCGGCCGCTTCGTTTTATGCGCCGATTGAGAAGGTGAAGCGGTGGTCGTGGGAGACGACGTGGGCCGTCGCGGGCATCTTCTCGTGGGTGCTGCTGCCCATCGGCGTGAGCTATCTGCTGCTTCCGCATTTCGGCGCGTTCTATGCGTCGATTCCGTCGGGCGTGCTGTTGAAGATGGCGCTGTTTGGCGCGATGTGGGGCGTGGGGAATGTGAGCTACGGACTCACGATGCGGCACCTGGGGATGTCGCTGGGGATCGGCGTGGCGATTGGCGTGACGCTGGTGGTGGGGACGCTGGTGCCGCCGCTGATGCACGGGCAGGCGGCGATGCTGTTTCAAACGCGCGGCGGGCTGCTGAACATGGCGGGCGTGCTGGTGGCGCTTGCTGGGCGTGGCGATTGTGTCGTATGCGGGGCACATGAAAGAGATGCAGTTGAAGAGCGGCGGGCCTACGGAGTTCAACGTGATGCTGGGGCTGGCGCTGGCGGTGATGTGCGGGATCTTTTCTTCGGGAATGTCGTTTGCGATGGATGCGGCGCAGCCTATGCAGGCGGCGGCGCTGCAGGTGGGCGTGAATCCGCTTTATTCGGCGCTGCCGAGCTATGTGTTCATCATGGGCGGCGGCGCGGTGGTGAACTTTGCGCTATTGCTTTGGACGGCTGGCGATGGTGAAGAAGATTTCGCTGCGAGACGATCTTGCGCAGCCGCGGCGGAACTGATGTGTGAGGAATGCGGCGCTGGCGGCGACGGGCGGAATCATGTGGTACCTGCAGTTCTTCTTTTATGCGTGGGGCGCGGCGAATATTCCGCAGCGGCTGTGGTTATGTGAACTGGATGCTGCACATGAGCAGGTATGTGCTGTTTGGCGGGATCGTGGGGCTGGCGCTGGGCGAGTGGGCTGGCGTGACCAGCCGGCCGGTTCGGCTGCTGTGGGTGGGGATCCTGGTGATTATTGCGGCGGCGAACCTGGTGGGGCTGGGGCTGGCGACGTAAAGGCAGGGAATAGGGATTAGGGATTAGGGAATAACAGATACGAAACGAATGCCGGAGCTCTTGGGCTCCGGCATTGTTGTGTTGAGTGATAGATGCGCTAGTCGATGGTTTGGTTGAGGCGGAGGTCGCGGGAGGAACCGCCTACGCTGACGGTGCGCTTGCCGGTTGCGGTGATCCACTTCTGATCTTTGGTGGACCAGTACTGGAGTTGGCGCGGGGCTACGTGGAGGGTGACGGATTTCGATTCGCCGGCGGTGAGGTGGACGCGATCGAAGGCTGACGAGCGCGCGCACAGGGAACTGCACCCCGTCTGGAACCTTGCCGGGCGCACCGAGGTAGACCTGCGGGACTTCGTCGGAGGCCATCGAGCCGGTGTTCTTGATGTTGACCTTCACGTCGAGGCCGCCGTCGCTGGACTTGGTGACGGTGAGGCCGGAGTAGTCGAAGGTGGTGTAGCTGAGGCCGTGGCCGAAGGCGAAGAGCGGCTCGATGTTCTCCTTGTCGAACCAGCGGTAGCCGACGTTGACGCCTTCGCTGTAGGTGGTTTTCTTGTCGACGCCCTTGACTGGGAGCGCTCGGGGTGCTTGGGATCGGTGGCGGGGTAGTCGGTCGAGGCTCTTGCCCCAGGTGACGGGCAGGCGGCCGGCGGGGCTGACTTTGCCGAGCAGCAGATTGGCGGTGGACCAGCCGCCTTCATCGCCGGGCCACCACATTTCGAGAACGGCTTTGACCTTGTCGACCCAGGGCAGCGCCACGGGCTGGCTGGTGTTGAGCACGACGATGGTGTTGGGATTGACGGCGGCGATTTCTTCGACGAGCTTGTCCTGATCGCCGGGGAGGCCGAAGACGGGCTGGAGGCGCGTCCAGAGGAAGACGACGGCAACCTTGGCGTTCTTTGCGGCGGCGATGGCGTGCTTCGTGATCGGCCTTGCGCTGCTCGGGGGTGTACCAGCTGAGGCGGACCTGAACCGGCGCATTGGATGTGTCGGAGCTGGTGTTGATTTCGATGGCGTGTGGGCCGGCGGTGAGTTCAACGGCGCGGCGAACGTTGTCGAGGCCGTCGGTGGTGGGGATGGCGTTGTCCTGATTGGCCTGCAGGATGTCGCCGTGAACGCCGCCCTGGAATGCGCCGGTGGCGGCGAGGCGCTTGCCGTCGAGCGAGATGCGGGCGTTGGTGCCGAGAGCCTGCAGGTAGATCCAATAAGTGCCGGCGTGAGGCGGGGTGAGTGTGCCTTTCCACGTGACGATGGAGTTGGGCGGAAGAGCATTGCCGCCTTTGACGGTGAAGTTGATTTGCGCGTCGGTCTGCGTGGCGGCGCTGACGGAGTTCGCTGAAGGTGTGGAGACGATGGAACGCTGCAGGCCGGGCTGGCCGTCGTGGCTGAGGGCGCTGGCGGGGATGGTGGTTCCGGTCATGTCGTCGTCGACAGCGAAGCCGATGTCGGAGTTGCCGGAGATTTTCTTCATCGCGGCGAGCGGGCCGATCTGGCGTCCAGGCAATCCGACTGACCGTTCGCCGTTGATGCCGATGGAGTCGACCTGGGCGGCGGTGGGTCCGATGAGGACGACCGAGTCGAGTTCGTCGTTCTTGAGTGGCAGGATGTTGCCTTCGTTCTTGAGCAGGACGGCGGCATCTTCGCCGGTCTTCTCGATGATCTTGGCGTTGGCTTCGATGGATTGCTTGGTGACTTCGTGCTTCGACTGGCCATCGAGATAACCGAAGTGGACGATCTCGTAGAGCACGCGGCCGGCGGCGCGGGTGACGGTGGCTTCAGTTGACGGTGCCGTCTTTGAGGGCCTCGGGCATTTTTTCGGGACTGAGCTTGACGCCGAAGTCGCCGCACGCCATCGCGCTGGGGAGCCGGCTCTTCGGGAATATGGCCGCCGAACATGTCCATTACGCTCGTCGAGCGCGTTCGGGCGCGGGCGGTGGCGGGACGGGGTGCGAATCAAAGAACGAGGGGATGGAGAACCCTGCGCCTGGGACTGGCTCGCCGGGCATTTCCATGTCGAGGCCGGCGTTGATGAAGTTGACGGCGTGCACCGCGCCCCAGTCGGAGGTGACGAAGCCTTTGAAGCCGATCTGGTCGCGGAGGATGGTGGTCAGCGTGTCCTTGTTGCCGCAGGCGAAGGTGCCGTTGAGGCGGTTGTAGGAGCACATGATGGAGGAGACGTCGGCCTTGATGGCGGCGTCAAAGGGCGCCACGTAGACTTCGTGAAGTGTCTGGTCGTCGATGTAGGTGCTTCCGCTGTCGGAGTCGTAGCCAACGTAGTGCTTGATCTGCGCCATGACATGCTGCGACTGGATGCCCTTGACTTCGCCGACGCCCATTTGCGCTGGTGAGGAAGGGATCTTCGCCGAAGGTGTTGTAGCCGCGGCCGAACTCGAGGTCGCGATCGATGTTGACGAAGGGCTGCAGGGCGACGTCGATGCCGAGGGCGCGGTCTTCGCGGCCGATGACGAGGCCGTTGTCTTCGGCGTCTTTGACGCTGAAGGTGGCGGCAACGCCCATGGTGGCTGTTTCGCCCTGCGAGGGATGGCGCGTGAGCACGCCGGGAGGTCCGTCGGCGAAGCGCAGGCCGGGAATGCCGAGGCGCGGAATGCCGGCGAGATATCCGGCCTGTCCCTGGTAGACGGCGGGATCTTCCTGCGTGCCGTGGATGAGGGTGAGCTTTTCCTCGAGCGTCATCTGGCTGAGAAGTTTGTCGACGCGGGCGTCGCCGGTGACCACGGGGACGGATTGCGCGAGTGCGGATGTCGTGATTGCGAACGCTGATGTCGCGATAAGAGTGCGCATTACGCAACGCACAGACTTGCAATTGACGGAGTGGACTTGTGGATGCACCTTTGCCCCCTTGGCTTTTTCGAATCGCCTGGCGCTTGCAGGCGTTTGCTGAAAGCAGCCAGATAAACGATTGATCTGGCTCTTCGGTTACGGCAAGCAAGTGTATAGCAAGGGGGCTGGGTGTTGCTGTGCGCAAGATTTGCGCGGACGACCTCGGACTGCGGCTAGTAGCCGATGGTGAAGCGGGCGCGCTGATTGGCGGGCTTTTCCAGCTCGTCGACGAGGGCGATGGCGTAGTCCTCCATCGAGATTCGGCTGTTGCCCTGCGCATCGGCGATGAGTTGGTTGGTGTCCGAGGCGGAACTTGCCGGTGCGCTCGCCGGGCTCGAAGAAACCAGCGGGACTGAAATAGGTCCAGTTGATGTCGGACTTCTCAAGCAGGCGAAGGGCTTTCTCGTGAGAGGCAGCGATGGGGATCCATTCGGCGGGGAGATGGCCAGACTGGAGGATGGTGACGCCGGGGGCGACTTCGAGCGAGCCGGCGCCGCCGACAACGATGAGGCGGGTATTCTTGTCTACCTTGCGGATGGCTTCGATCTGACGCTCCGTGACGCCGAGAAGCTGGTCGGTGTCGTCGGGCGGAGGCGCATAGGCGCTGACGACTGCGTCGGCTCCGGAGATGACGGCGGCGATCTTGTTTGCGTCGCTGAGGTCGTCTTTTACGGCTTTGACGCCCGGCGGAAGGCCGACGGGATTGCGCGCGACGGCGGTGACGTTGTGTCCGCGCGAGAGGAGCTCGGTGAGGATGCGGCTGCCGGATTTTCCGGTGGCGCCGTAGAGCACTACGTTCATGGGATCTCCCTGGGAAGACCTTGCTCCCCACACTTTGGATGTTGGCCAGGGAGAATGGCATCGGAAAAATCGTGATGCTGACGCGGTCGTTCCGTGGAGCAATTTGAAAGCAGTTCCTTCGCTCCGCTTACCCCACAGCCTTCGGGCTGCGGGGCCCCAAGCTTGCTACGCTCAGGATGACAGCTTCAGTTTGTGCGCGAGGATGAGGGCTTTCGGTTAGTGCACGAGATCGGGGACCACATCTGAAGGCCCTCGACGTTCCGGATGACGCCTAGACGGTGGTCAATACGGGGAGCGGGAGATCCTTGTCGAGGCCTGTGGAGATAAGGTCTTCGCGCAGTTTCTCGATGGTGGAGAACTGGATGGCGACGATGCCGAGGGCGCGGGCAGCTCGATGTTGGCGTGCTTGTCGTCGATGAAGAGAGCTCTCTTCGGGCCGGGTGCCGAGTTGGTCGAGGGTGAGGCGGTAGATGGCGGGGTCGGGCTTGGCCATGTTGTGCTGGTAGCTCCAGACGAGAACGTCGAAGCGCGGGAGCCAGTCGAATTCGCGCTCGATGTTTGCGAGCACCGTGTCGCCCATGTTGGAGAGGATGGCGGTGCGGATGCCGTGCTGCTTGAGCTGCTGCTGCCAGGCGAGCATGGCGGGGTTTTGCGTGGTCCACATGCGCGCGTCCCAGAGGTTGAGTTCGTCGATGGCGGCGGCGTCGAGGTTGAGTTTGGCGTCGCGGACGATGTTTTGCCAGAACTCGAGGCCGGTGAGTTTGCCTTCGTCGTAGGCGTGGCGGTCGGCCCAGTAGATGGCTTCGAATTGATCGTGCGGCAGGCCGGTGATGCGGAGCATGGCGTCGTGCGCCTCGGCGTTGGGCTGCCCGGTGAGAACCATTCCATAGTCGAAGATGACCGCGCGCAGAGCCAATGTTCCTCCTGTAAATGCGCCGTGTATGGTGAGGGGCGCCTGTTCTATTGTGAAGGATGAAGTGCGGTGATGCAGGGACGCAGGGATCAGGGACTAGGGACCAGGACAGAGAGAGACAGCAGATGCGGTTTTCGCAAACGAACGGATTGGAATACGGAGGAGAGCGCGCTGGCGCGGGCGCATCGGCTGCGCGTGCAGGCTGGGCTGCCGATTGCCGATCTGACGGCTTCGAATCCGACGCGATGCGGGTTTGATTATGACGCGGAGTTGCTGGCAGCGCTGACGGATCCGCGGGCGCTCGATTACGATCCGCAGCCGCTGGGGTTGCTGCGCGCGCGGGAGGCGGTGTGCGGGTACTACGCGGATCATGGCGTGGCGGTCTCGCCGGAGCAGGTGGTGCTGACGACGAGCACGAGCGAGGCGTACAGCTTTCTGTTCCGGCTGCTGTGCGATCCGGGGAGCGAGATTCTGGTGCCGCAGCCGGGATATCCGCTGTTTGATTTTCTGGCGGTGCTGGACGATGTGCGGATCAAGGCTGCGCCGCTGGTGTACGACCACGGCTGGCAGATCGATCCGGAGGGATTCCGGCGGGCGATTACGCCGGAGACGCGGGCGATTGTGCTGGTGCATCCGAATAATCCGACGGGGCATTTTACGAAGGCGTGGGAGGCAGAGGAACTGGCGGCGCTGTGCCGGGAGCTCGGACTTGCGCTGATTGTGGACGAGGTGTTTCTGGATTACGGATTTGGCGCGGCGAAGGCGGCGAGTTTTGCGGCGGGGCTCGAAGGCGTGGCTGTGTATGTGGTGAGCGGGCTGAGCAAGATTGCCGGGCTGCCGCAGATGAAGGCGGCGTGGATTGTGGCGACGGGGCCGAAGGCCGAGGCGGCGATGGAGCGGCTGGAGGTGATTGCCGATACGTTTCTCTCGATGAATGCGCCGGTGCAGTGGGCGATGCCGGCGTGGCTTGCGGGACGGGAGGCAATCCAGAGGCAGATTCGGGAGCGGGTGACGGCGAACCTGGCGGAGCTGGACCGGCAGCTTGGGGCAGTGGATGCGGTGCGGCGGCTGGAGGTGGAAGGCGGCTGGTATGCGGTGCTGCGGATTCCGGCGCTGCAGCCGGACGAGCAGACGGTGCTGGAGTTGCTGGAGCGGGGAGTCTGGGTGCATCCAGGGTATTTCTTCGGGATGGAGGAGTCGGGCTGGCTGGTGGTGAGTCTGCTGGGGCCTGTTGAGGAATTCAGAACGGGAGTAAGCGTGCTTGTTGACTATTTCAGAACGCATCAAGGTGGTAACAATTGTCTAGTTGACAGTTAAACCATAATTTTAACGAAGCATCGCTATATCTGATTGAAATAAATACACGTAGTTCATTTACGATTATAGCAATTACTCGGAATCATTGAAGGAACGGATTGTCTTGCGTTCGGTGCCGATGGTGGTGGCGGGGCCGTGGCCGGGGATCACTTTGGTTTCGTCGGGCAGGGTGAGCAGGCGGGAGTGGATGGAGTCGATGATCTGGTCGTAGTTGCCGCCGGGCAGGTCGGTGCGGCCGATGCTGCCGGCAAAGAGCGTGTCGCCGGCGATGACCATCTTGAGCGGAGCGAAGTGGAGGCAGACGGAGCCCTGGGTGTGGCCGGGGGTGTGGAGGACCTGGGCGGGGTAGTTGGCGAGGCCGACGCGGCGGCCGTCGGTGAGGGCTTCGTCGGGCGGGGCGGTTTCGGGCGTCTGCGACGCCGAGCCAGGCGGCCTGCTCGGCCATGATCTTCAGCTGGGGCAGATCGTCTTCGTTGAGGAAGATGGGCGCGCCGGTGAGGCGCTTGAGCTTGAGCGCGCCGCCGACGTGGTCGATGTGGGCGTGGGTGATGAGGATCTGCTTGAGCGTGAGGCCGAGATCGGTGAGGCGGCGATGGATGCGGCTGACCTCGTCGCCGGGATCGATGACGATGGCCTCGCCGGTCTCTTCGTCGCCCAGGATGGTGCAGTTGCATTGCAGCGGGCCGACGGGAAAGGTCTCGAGGATCATGGGCTCATTGTAGAGCGGCTGCGGACGCACGCATGCGGAACAGCGAAAGAGGCAGACCATGCGTGGTCTGCCTCGGAGCTTGCGGCGACCGCGAAGGCGGAACTTATTTGCCGGGCTTGGCCGGGGCCGAGATGACGCGGGCTTGGCGTCGTCGAGCACGGAGTGCGAGTGGCCGGAGCGCACGTAGAGGACGGTGAGCGAGAGCGACGTGATCATGAAGATGATCGCCGACCAGGTGGTGAGCCGGGTGAGCACGTTGGCTGCGGCGCGCGGGCCGAAGGCGGTCTGCGAACCCTGGCCGCCGAAGGCGCCGGCGAGGTCGGCCGAGCGGCCCTGCTGGAGGAGAACGACTCCGATGAGGAACAGGCACACGATGACGTGGACGACGATGACGAAGTAGAAGAGAATCTGCATTGCTGAAGCTGCTTTCCGAATCTTGTCCGGTTGGCCCGGGCAGGAGAGTCTTTGGTGCGGAGGAGGGGACTTGAACCCCTATGCCTTGTGGGCGCTAGCACCTCAAGCTAGTGCGTCTGCCAATTTCGCCACCTCCGCGAGGTGAACCTGTTAAGTATATCAAAAACAGGGGTTCGGTGAAGGTGGCGGGTATTGGACAGAAGCAGGATTGCTTGCGCGGGTGGAGTGCGAAATCAGACTCAATCTGAGGAAGATCCAGCTAATCTCCGGGGCTGAAGCCCCTTCCTTTACTTGCCTGATTTCAGGGGCATGAATGCCCCTGCTCCCTCCGCATGAAAGATTCTGCTCCTTCCGATCGAGCATAGAGCTAGCAGGTCAGTGCATGCGGGAGCGCATGCGTTTTTCGGCGTCGGCGGACCAGTATTTGCAATCGAGACGGATGAAGACCGAGGAGTAGGGCACGGTCATGGTCGTCTTCAGCACGAGGATGTGGAATTCCTTGCTGGTCGCGTCGATCGTGAGAGATGACCTTTTCATGCGGGATCGATTCGATTTTGTAGTCGCTGAGAATCCGGGCGATCTGGGAGCGGTAAGCGGAAGCGCCGGGCGCATCGTCATCGGGGACAAAGGGCAGCTCTGCGTCCATGGTGATGAGCGGTCGGACGTGGATGGAGTTGTTGACGGCGCCGAGGACGTATTGGAGGACATCGATGTGCGAGGCGTTTGTCTCGATGGTTTCGACGCCGGGAGAAGACTGGAGCGGATAGGCGGAGTCGACGATGAGGATCCAGTTGCGATGGCCGAGGAGGGGCATGGATTCGGCGACACGCGCTTTCCAGTTGGATTGAGCTGTGAGAGCTGACGCGGTGGACATGATTGTGGCGAGGACGAGAACGAACCGGCGTTTATGCATTGAGGAGGCTTGCCTTTCTTTCAGGGGCTGATGCCCGATGTAGGTTAGTGAGAGTTTCTTTCGGACGGGTTCCACTGCTGCCGATACTGTGGTTTGCTGCCATCCAGTACAACGATATGCTGCCGCTGGCTCAATTTTGATCTCTCAGGTAGCTGGGCGGGCCAGGGCAATTGACCTTTGCCGCTCCAAAATGTTTACCGAAAGCAACTGAAGGGTAGCCACAACCCGACCGCAATCACCTTGCGGCAAATCCGCAGCATAGACTGTTGCAGATGACTTCCACACAGGCTGTCCACCTTAAGAATCAGATCGCCGCATTCTGGAAGAGATGTCTGTCGATTCGTAAAAAGAATTGGCAACTGAACGACTATCCGGTTGTGATTCGTGAGCACGAGTTTGACCCTCACTTCAGCAGTGCGCGATTTACGCAGCATCGCTACGTCGCGTACATCGTCAACTGGGCCGTCACTGGGGGAGGAGAAACACCTGAGGATGCTTTGCGAAACCTCCAGATCAACTTTCAAACAATCAGGGACAGACGGAGGCTCGAGGGAAAGCCCATGATTCGCCCTGGGGTCAGTGCTCCAATAGAATTTGCCGCTCAGGAACTCGTTTCTGTAAATCGAGAGCTTAGCGAAGATTTCATCCGAAGAGTTTTGAATCTCGACTGGGCATGGATTTCGGACGAGTCTAGCCTTTGGGATTTCCATACCGACGAAACCAACGAGCAAATGTGGGCCAAGATCTTAGAAGTCTACGGAGTCGATGTGTCAGGTATTGAATCGGCAAGACTATCGGAATCTCAACCGGATTGCAGCGACGGGTTGGTTAGCGGATGGAGTTTCGGGCAGATGACCGCCACTCGAAAGTAAGCATTTTGGGGTCTGGAAACGTCGCGAAGACAACCACAGATGTTTCGACTCCGCTTCGCTGCGCTCAACATGACAAGCGCTTTTGCCATTGTTTATCGGCACGAGACGTTAACACTCTATGAGATGAGGCGTTTCATCCAGACGGCGAGGGCTTGCTGGTCGGGTGAGCCGGCGGCGAGGGCGGCTTCTACGGCGCGGCGGTCGACTTCGGGTCGGTTCTGGCTGATTTTGAATTTACCTTCGATGCGCGTGATGGGAATGCGGAATCCCATGATGCCGGCAAGCATGGTGCGACGGAATCCGTCGGGCAGATTGCGCCACTGTTCTGAGTAAGCGGGGTCGTTGGCCTGGATGAGGCCGGCGAGGAGCGCGTCTTTTCCTGGGTCGTCTTCGATGAGCTCGAGCGTGCCGTATGCGTGGATGGCGATGTAGTTCCAGGTGGGAACGGAGAGTTCTTCGGCATAGAGCGAGGGGCTGACATAGCTGTGCGGGCCGAGGAAGACGACGAGGATTTCGCGATCGGCGAGAGACTGCCAGTGGGAGTTTGCCTTGGCGAAGTGGCCTTCGAGAACGCCATGCGGGCCTTCGTCCTTCACAACAAGAGGCAGATGCGTGGCGTGATGCGAGCTTTCGCCGCCCGTCGAGTTGAGCGGGCCGATGATGATGGCGAAGGAGTAGGCCTGCATGGCTTCGATGAGGGTGGCGCGATCGGAGACCTGGTTGAATTTGGGTGTGTACATCGGGCTCCTGGAGAGGTTCGGGGCTGGGGTTCCTTCAACGTTAATGGTCCGACGCGAAGACTGCAAAATCCTGTTGGCAAGTTTCTGGGACCCCGGATGAAAACGAAAGCAGGTCCTTCGCTCCGCTTACCCCACGTACGATGAATCGTCCGCGGGGCCCCCAAGCCGCTCCACTCAGGATGACACCCCGAGAGAAGTGATTGGTCGTTATTGAATGCGCTCGAAGCGGAAGCCGGCTTCGCGCAGTGCGTGGCTGATGGCGGTGATGTGGGTTGCGCCGCGGGTTTCGAGGGTGACGTCGATGACGGTTTCGCCGAGGCTGACGCCGTAGTAGGCGCGGTTGTGAATGGTTTCGACGATGTTGGCGCGTTCGCGGGCGAGGATCTGCGTGAGATGCAGCAGCGCGCCGGGTCGGTCCTGCAGATAAACGCGGACGCGCAGCAGGCGGCCGTCTTTGACGAGGCCGCGCTCGATGATCTTGGCGAGCAGAGTGACGTCGATGTTGCCTCCGCAGACGAGGACGACGGTGCGGCGATGGCGGAGGTTGGTCTTTGATTGGACGACAGCGGCGAGTGCGGCGGCACCGGCTCCTTCGGCGAGGGTTTTTTCCTGTTCGAGCAGCATCAGGATGGCGCTGGCGATCTCTTCGTCATCGACGGTGACGATTTCGTCGACGTAGCGGGAGACGAGCGGAAGGGTCACGTCGCCGGCGCGGCGGACGGCGATGCCGTCGGCAATGGTGGCTTCAGTGGCTGATGGTGACGGGTGCGCCGGCTTCGCGGGCGCGGAGCATGGAGGGCAGGCGCTCCGGCTCGACGCCGATAACGCGAATCTTGGGGTTGGTCTCTTTCAGGGCGCAGGCGATCGCCGCTGATGAGTCCGCCGCCGCCGATGGGGACGACTACGGCTTCAATGTCGGGGACCTGCTCGAGAAGTTCGAGGCCGATGGTGCCTTGGCCGCAGATGACTTCGGGGTCGTCGAAGGGATGGATGAAGGTGCGGCCCTCTTCGACGCGTCGGCGCACGGCTTCGTCGCAGGCTTCGTCGTAGCTGGCGCCGTGGAGGATGACTTCTGCTCCGTAGGCCCGTGTGGCGGCGACTTTGATCTGAGGAGTGGCGAGGGGCATCACGATCTGCGCGCGGATGTCGCGTTGCGAGGCGTGGAAGGCGACGCCCTGTGCATGATTGCCGGCACTGGCCGCGATGACTCCGCGCTTGCGCTCGGTTTCACTGAGGGTGAGCAGCTTGTTGAGGGCGCCGCGCTCTTTGAACGAGCCGGTGCGCTGCAGGTTCTCGAGCTTGAGGTGCAGCGGCAGGCCGGTGAGCTCGGAGAGATGGTGCGAGAACTGGCAGGGCGAGACGTGGATGGAGTTTTCGATGCGCGCGCGTGCGGACTGAATGCCGACAAGAGATACGGATTCCAAGACAATCTCCTCGTTCAGAAAAAGTGACTGAAAAATGCGAAAACCACCAGCCGCATTCGCGGGTGGTGGCCTGGGTGTTGCTGAACTACTGGATCCGGTTCGTCAGGCTTTTCCCGCGCGCATATTGTGGCTGCTAATTCGAATGGCGGGAATGGACACGGCAGCGTGCAGCGCGGGGACGACGATCGCGTTGAGGCTGAAGTTGTGCATGACTTTGACTTGAGTAGAGCAGAGGTGAACGCGGGACGTCAAGCAATTACGGAGCCTTGCGATTCGGCTGCGAAGGGTTCACGCGCGGCTTCCTTCAGCCTGGTGATCCTGTTAAGTACGAACTGAAAATAGACGAAGGAGAATAAGAGCGTGAGGAACCAGTTCAGCCGCAGGTTGATCGGCTCGCGTCGATTGTAGTGTTCGAGGAATTCCTCCCGGAGTTCATAGATGACGACGATCCAGAGGAGCCAGGAGAAGAGAAAACCAACCCCTATGACAAGCGAAGCGATGGCCCAATAGAGCGAACTGGATTGCGGATCGATCTTGCGAACCCAGATGCAGAGATAGGTGGGCCATGCCGCGGCGACTGACGTAGACCGCGAAGTTGCGGTAGGGCTCTGGGACGAGCCAGAACGCCAGCGCTTCAGAGGCGATGATACGCCAGCAGGAGAACGGCCCAATGAACACGAGGCGGAGAAGGAAAGGAAGAGCCGTGATTGGCGGCCAATGGGACGGGGGATTGGCGCATACCGTATGTTACCCCGAAGCCGCAGACCTGAAACCTAAAAGATGTCCGATAACCTTGCGAACGCATCGAGCTCGATAAGGTGTTGACCTTCAGGAGGGGTTGAAAGGGCCGCATGTTCCAGAATCCACGTGTCTTTGTGGAAGAGGAAAACGGCGTGGAGACCGGCCGCGAGCGCGGGATTGATATCGCTCTTGGGGCTGTTTCCGATCATCCAGCTGGTGTGCTGGGTGAGTTGGTGGCGAGCGATGACGGAGCTGTAGGTTGGGGGATCTTTCTCCGAGACGATTTCGACTGCGGAGAAGTATTTTGCGAGTCCGGAGCGGCGAACCTTGTCGGCTTGCTCGGCGTGATCGCCTTTTGTCATCAGGATGAGGCGGTGACGCTTAGCGAGGTCGCGGAGGGTTTCATCGACCTGAGGCAGAAGTTCGATCTCCTGCTCGGCGATGGAATTGGCGAAGCCTACGACGCGGTGGCGCTTGTCCTCGTCCATCGGTTCCGGGCTGAGTCGTTCGAAGCACGTGACAAGCGAGCGCGTGAAGCTGGGCAGACCGTAGCCGTGCGCGAGGATGGTTTCGCGCTCGACGGCGTTGAGTGCCTGGCGGACTTCAGCGGGCGAGTACTCGTGGTGGTTGAGGTAGCTGATGAAGGCGGCGATGGCGCGCTCGAAGTAGACGTTGTTTTCCCAGAGGGTGTCGTCGGCGTCGATGAGGAGCGTCTGTCCGCGGAGGAAATTGGGGCATAAAGCTATCGTACAAAAATCGAGGGAGTCCTATTTTTCGCTGTCGGGGAGGGTGTAGTCGAATTTGTAGGAGTGCTTGCCGGCAGCAATGATGATCTCCATGGTGCCCGAGATGCCGGCGAGGTCGCCGGTGCCTGAACCGGGAACCACGCTGACCTTGAGATCGAAGCTACCGCCCTGCATGGTACCGGTATGCTGCAGGGCAAAGGAACCGTTATGGCCATCGAGGGTTCCGCTGACTTGTTCAATGGCCACGTATCCGGCGGTGCCGGTGGCGGGATTTCCCGCGCCGAGCATTTCTCCTTTGCTGGCGGCTTCGAGATCGCCGTGGAATTGCTTGTCCAGGGCGAAGCGGCCGATAGCTGTGCCAACGGTGGCGTCGTCGGCCGGTAGCGGTGTCGTCTTCACGTCAAATGTACCTTCAGCACGCATGGGGCCGTGGCCCTCCTTCGCGGGGAGTTGCGAATTCGGGGCCTGGGTTGCGGCGAGAAGCGGCACGAAAAGACAGGCACAAAGGCTGAAATGGGCGACAGCTGCCAATCGACGCACGTGAACCCCCGAATAACCTGGATAGTGTACCGGACGGGTGTGCGTGAGCGCTGCGCGAGTCTATTCGGCGAGTTTGAAAATTCGGATTTGAACAAGCTTGGCGATGGTGAGGTTTTTGAAGCCGCGGTCCTGCATGCGGCGAACGAAATCAGGAGTGATTTTGAAGATGCGGATCTGGATGAGTTCATCGAGTGAAGGCTGATAGCCGAGAGCACGAATCTGTTTGACTTCGTCGGCATTGACGCCCTGAACTTTCAGCGCAATGAGTTTGTCCGCGTCGGGGAGTTCGTAGCCCATGGCCGGGAAGCTTTGCGCATAGGCAGGATCGATTTTGAAGATGCGGAGCGCGATGAGGTTGTCGATGTTTATGCCCTGGATGTGGGCCTGCAGCAGCGAGCGCGCGTAATCGGTAGTGACGTTGACGAAGGTGTATGCCTGGAGTTTTTCAGTATCGAAACCGTTAAAGCCAAGTTGGGCCATGCGCGAGACGAAGGCGGAGTCGGGAGTGAAGAGCGCGTCGCCGCGGAGTTCGTGATCGTGGACCGTGCCGCTGCAGGTGAATGTACCGGCTTCCGCAGCGAGGGTTGCGGTGAGGTGAGCGCCATCGTTGTTGAGATCGGCGAGTGTGATGCCGGTGAAGCGGCTCATCGATTCGTTGCTGAAATTGGAGCCGCATTGGCGATCACTGGGGCAATCCGTATCGCTGACATGGAGAGAGAATTGGCTGCCGGATTCGCTGAGCCCGATCGCGCACCTGGCGTGGACGGGGGCAAGCGATTGCGCGGGCGACATGAATGTCGCGGCTGCGAGAGTGATTGCAAGAGCGAATTGATTTCGAAAGTGCATAGGTAGCTCCTGAGCGCCGGTTGAGAGACGAGGATCTCCTGTCCGCGTTTGAGCGGCTGAATACTGATAGTGCTGCCCGGTGGATTACTTCTTTACTGACTCGTCGTCGAGCAGGCCGCTGATGCGCAATTGGACCAGCTTCTTGAACGGAAGATTATTGAACCCGTGTTTGCTGGCTTCAGCGATGAACTCGTCATCGATCCGGAAGATGCGTGCCTGGACCAGTTCATCCGCTGTGACGGCGGGGAACTTCTGCTTGAGGGTGCGTGCATATTCAGGCGTAACGCCCTGGACTCGCATGCTGAGAAGTTGCTTCGAGTTGAGTCCGTAGAAGCCGGCGGCCTTCATACCGGCGACGAAATCGGGGGTGACGTTAAAGATGCGATAGGACACGGCTTCATGGAAGCTCTTCACCTCGAATCCCTGCTGCTTGAGTTGAGCAAGGTACTCGGGTGTGACTCCCTGGATCTTGCACGAGATGAGTTCGTCAGCGCTGGGCTTGCCGAAGCCGGCCTCCGCCATCGCGCGGGCGTATTCGGGAGTAACGTCCTGAATCTTCATCGCAATGAGCTTGTCGAGATCGACGTCGTAGCCGGCAGCCTTCATGCGGTCGATGTAGTCGCTATGCAGTTGCGCGGCGGGAGTGGCCTTGTCGTCGGACTGCGGTTCGGCAGTGGGTGTTGGCTCGGGTGTTGCGGCCTGCACAGATGGCGATGGCTTGGAAATATGGATGGCGACGTCAGCGGCGATGACGGGAGCGGCAATCGGTGCGGCTACCTCGGCGGCTGCATTCGCCGGAGTCGGCTCGGATTGCGGCTTGGGGTTGAGGCTGGCAAGCAGGTGCGGCACAGGAACAAGCAGAACCAGGAGTCCGGCGCAGGCGGCGACAAGAGAGAAGGGACGAAGACGACGGCTGGGAATGCGAGTCATGGGTTCACCAAGGATGCGTGCGACACGCGTGAGAAGAGTTGCGTGGGACTGATGGCCGTCGAGCGCCATTGCAAGACGAAGATGGCGGGAACGCTGCTCTTCGAGATGAACGAGAGCGTGCGCATAGACGACGGGATTGGGGCAGATCTGCAGGGCAAGATCGTCGCAGCAGAGCTCACGCTCATGGCGGATGCGGGCGCTGATCCACCAGACGGCAGGATGGAAAAAGAAGAGCGTTTCGGCGATGGTTTGCAGAATGTTCCAGAAGAAGTCGGCGCGGCGCACATGCGCGAGTTCGTGGGCGAGGACGACTTCAAGTTCGTCGGGGCCGAGCGAAGTGATGGCGCTGAGTGGAAGCAGCACGATGGCGCGCAGCGTTCCCATGGTCATGGGGCTGTCGATGGCTTGGGAAAGACGGAGTGTGACGGTGCGCGTGAGGCCGAGAGTTTTGGAAATGCGCTGGAATACGGCGTGAATGGCGGCAGGAGCTTCAACGGTCGAGGCGAGTCGAAGTCGGCGGAGATACCACCAGCCGCCGAGGCTGCGCACGGAAAGCGCGAAGACGCCGAGGAGCCAGACGCCATCGATCCAAGGAAGCAGGGAGACAAGCGTGAGGCGCTCGGGGGCTGGCTGCAGGGCGGCAAGACCGGGGGCGCTAGAACGCGGGAAGTCTCCGACGAAGGTGGCGCGAAGGTTTGAAGCCGAATCGGCGATCGATGTGATGGCTGCATCTGAACGCAGTTCCCAGGCGAAGGTGACGGCGGCCGATCCGAGCATCAGGAGTATGGCCGACAGTGCAACCAGGTAGCGAGTCTGGCTGGACTGGCGGGCGATGGCGAAGCTGAGAATGCGATACGCGGCGGCGATAAAGATGGCCTGCCAGCAGAAGTGAATGAGAGTCCAGGCGATGGCTTGGGGAATTTGGGTCATGGCCGGTCCTTTCGGGAGTCGTTGGAGGGTCGGGAGTCGTTGGCGAGTCTGGATGGCTTTGAGGATGTCGTGTTGTGTTTGCGCTCGATAAGGGCACGAATCTCGGCCAACTCGTTGTCGCTGGCGGGCTCCATGGAGAGCGCGTGCAATGCGAGCTGCGCGGCGGATCCCGCGAAGAGGCGCTTGCTGAGGTCCTTGAGAATTTTGCTCTGCATCGAATCCTGGCTGAGCGCGGCGCGATATACGTGAGCGCGGTTTGCTTCGTCGCGGACCACCAGGCCCTTGGCGGTCATGATCTGGAGCATCTTGAGTACGGTGGTGTAGCCGGAGGGGCGATCCTCATTGAGAGCATCGTGAATCTCGCGCACCGTGGCCGGCTGCTTCTCCCAGAGGATCTGGAGGAGTTCGAGTTCGGATTCCGTGGGGCGGGGGATGGTGGTGCCGTGTTCCATGATGGGTAGACGTTATACGAAGAGCTTCGTAATTGTCAACGAAAATCTTCGTAGATGGTATGGTCGGGGATGAGATGCTGCGAAGCTGGGGAATCTGGTCGGTTGTTTTTGTAGCAGTGTGCAGCCTGATCCGAGGTGCGGACCGGCAAGATAGTTCGAAACCGAATGAGGCAGCGGATGCGTACACGTTGCGCTTGCCAGTTGACGAAGTGGTGTTGACATTCAACGCCATGGATGCGCACGGGTTACCAATCAATGATCTGAAAGCCGGGGAGATCCTGGTGTGGGACAACGGGGTTCCACCGCGCCGGATCGTCGCATTCGACGAGCTGCTGAACCGGCCAATACGTGCGGGAATCCTCGTGGATACGAGCGCTCCATGCAGCGGGCGTTGCCGGGGAACAGGGCGATTGCGGAGAAGTTTGTGCAACGGATATTCCGACAGAACTTGGACGAGGCGTTTGTCTCTGATTTTGGATACGCTTCCGAACTGCTCCGACCGTGGACCGGGGACACGACATTGCTTGTGGAGGGTATTGAAGCCGCAAGCGCTAGGGCGAATCTTCCACGTGGGACGGCCTTGTTCAATGCTGTGTTTCGGGCATGCCTTTACGGATTCGGTAAGGTTGATCCGACCGCCACTGGGAACTTCATTCTGTTGTTTTCGGACGGAGAGGACAACTCCGGACTGACGTCGCTTGAGGAAGCCGCGCGCGCCTGTCAGCGCAGCAATACGCAGGTCTTCGCATTTCTTCCTTCGTCGGTACAGGATCATCCATCTACCGGGCCGAGGGCTCTACGCGAGCTTGCGGCGAAGACGGGTGGGCAGGTGTTTCTGGCGAGCGATTCGGATGAGGCGATTTGGAAGGATCTGAAGACGATCGAGTCGAAGATGCGAAACTAGTACCGGATCGTCTACAGCCCGGCGAACTCGAAGCACGATGGTGCGTTTCACGAGATCACTCTGCAGCCTGACCGGGTGAGCAGGGTTGAGGTTCGTTCAGGTTACTTTGCTCCAACACAGTGAAGTGAAGCGAGTGGACTCGAGGTCGTCGAGTCGTTTAGCGGCAGAGGGCATTCAGGTCGAGGCTGAGCTTGGGGCGGGGTGGGAGTGGAAGGCCGCGCGCCTGCATTGCGCCTTCAAGACTGTCGGGTTGGTCGGGGAGCGAAGGATCGATTGCGTTGGCGTAGAACGGATCGTTCTCGGCGTCTTGGATCGAGATGAAGGTGAAGCCCTTGTCGCGGTAGAGCTTGAGCAGGCGGGGCAGCATGCGCGCATCGAATGCGCCGACGTGCATGAGCAGCACGTAGGGGATGTCGTGGCCGTAGAGAGCTTTCGACATGGCGCGGCGGAAATCGGCGTCGGTTGAGGCTGCCTCAAGATAGCTGGATTCAAGCTGCGCAATGGCAGCTGTGTCGTTTTTGGCAAAGCAGCGTGCATAGGGTTCGTTCCACATGTAGTCGCCAAAACTCATGGTGACGGACGCGATTTTGTAGCCGTGGGCCGCGAGGTACTTGCGAGCATCGGCGTGCTTTTGAGGTGTGTCGCCTTCGGCGAGGAACGGAAAACGCAGCCAGTGCCAGTCGCTGTCGGCTGAGTATCGTTCAAGGATGGGTTCATTCTTCTCGAGGTCGGCCTCCCAGTCCGCTAACGAACTTGTGTTGAGGTTCATATGCGACCAGGTGTGATTGCCGATCTGGAAGCCGGCGTCGCGCCAGTCTTTCAACATGGGGGCCGAGGCGGGCTCGTGCTCCAGCTGAACTCCATTTACGAAGCCGTAGACCGGGGGAAGCTGGCTATCTTTCATGGCGGCGATGAGTTTGCGGCCAATCTCGACGGGTTTCGCCCTGGGGCAGGGCGCTGTGGGCGGGGAGGTCATCCCAGGTGAAAGCGATCTGTTGAGCGGAGGCTGAATTGGAGATTGCGATTGTAACGAGGGCGATGATGAGGTGCAGAGCACGTGATTTGGTCACGGAAACATTATCTACTGCGGTTTCGTGCTTTCCCATCCAAGCCGCAAGGAGCGCGGCTTGGATGGGGCACCCAGATCCTTTTTAGTCACCGATCTATTGAAGGAGTTTTTTACTATGACCGTTGTTCGCGGAGTCTCTTCTGGAAAGGATTGCCTGATAAGGATTGCCTGATAAGGAAGGGGCAGGGAAGAAAATCGAATGGCCGCTGAGCAGAAGCCGAGCGGCCATTCACGTTTTTGTGCGCGATGTTCTGCGAGTTTTAGTGCCCAGTTTCTTCCGTGGATGACTGGGACTGCGAAGCGAGCCAGGTCTTCAACTGGGGCTCCTGCAGGTCGCGAAGTTCGATGCAGCCGTTGATGCGCTCGATGGCGTGCTTGAGTTCCTGATCGGCGTCCGGAACCTTGTGCGTGGAGAAGAACTGCGATACGTCGTCGCGGGCCGATGCTGAGCAGAAGGCGCTGGTGGCGCCGACGAGGACGGTGCCCATTTCAGGCGTGAACTCTTTCTTCACTTCGTCCCAGTGGGTCTGGATGAACTTCCAGGCGAGATCGCGGTTCTTTTCCGTGTCAAGCGAGATGGAGAGCTGAATGGCGGCGTCCTGATTGCGGACCTTGTCGGACACAGCATATTCCAGTGCACGCTGGGCGAGTTCGGGATTTTCGAACATGGCGAGCAGGCGGAGAGCACCGATCTGGATCTCGGGATTGGTGGAGGTTTCAGAGATTTTCTGGAGCTGATCGAAGAGAGCCGCATCGCCGTTGCGCGCAGAGATCTGCAGGGCGGTCTGAGCGAGGTTGGGATCGACCGAGTCTGGATCGGCCAGGTACTTTGCGCTGATTTCACGAGCCTGCGCGAGGATCTGCGGATCCTTGGCTTCACCGAGAGCGGCAAAGAGCAGTGCGCGCAATTGCTTCTTGTCGGGCGAGTCGCTGTCGGTGGGAGGGCCGAGCTTGGCGTATTCCGGTGCAAAGGTCTGCCGGAACCAGGCGTCGAGCGCGTCCTTCTCCTCGGGCGTTGAGGCGATACGCGAATTAATGGCACCAAGGCCATCGAGTGCAGAAGAGACGACATTGGAGTTGGGATCGGCCTTCACCGCGGTGACGAGATTGAGATAGTCGCCCACAGTGGCCTTGTTGGCGCGCACCTGGGCCCACTCGTCGCCGATGAGGCTGATGCGCTCAGTGGGAGAGAGGCCTGGTTTCGACGTGCGCGGCCAGGGCCGCGTAATCGGCTGGCGGAGTAGGAGGTGCGGTAGTATCCTTTGCCGCCGGCATTGGCGAAGAAGAGCGCGCTTTGCGGAACCGTCAGAGAAGTCGTGTCAGGGGTGAGAAGCTGGCAGTCCTGCTTGTCGTCTGCCGGTCTTGAAGCAGACGGGGAGCGTCCACTTCTGCGCGGGTCGGGCTGAATGCTGGGGCTGAGGTAGAAGCGTTTCTGCGAGACGGAGACCTTGCCGTTCGGCGGGCTGGCCAAAGGTGAGCAGCGGCACGCCGGGCTGGGCGACGAGGCTCTCCATGATCTTGTCGACGGGCTTGTGGCTGGTCGCCGTCTGCGCATTCCAGAAGTCTTCGGCTGTGGCGTTGCCATACAGGTGCGCGGCGAGATAGTCGTGCACGCCTTTGCGGAAGGTTTCCGGGCCGAGGTAGTTTTCGACCGTGAGCAGAACGTCGCTGGCCTTGCCGTAGGAGATGCCGTCGAACATCTGCTCGATTTCCGTCGGGCGTGTCGGCGCTGGGCGCGGATGGCGCGGGTGGTGGGCTGCGCATCGAGGTTCAAGGTGCCGTCCATGCCGATGGCGACAGCCTGATCGATGTTCCACTCGGGATGCATCGCAGCGACGGGCTTGTTCTCCATCCAGGTGGCGAAGCCTTCGTTGAGCCAGATGTTGTCCCACCACTGCATGGTCACCAGGTCGCCGAACCACTGGTGCGCCATTTCGTGCGCGATGACGATGGCGACTTCTGTCTTGGCGTTGATCGAGGCGGTTTTGGGATCGATGAGCAGAGCGGTTTCGCGATAGGTGATGGCGCCGAAGTTCTCCATGGCGCCGGCTTCGAAGTCGGGAAGGCCAATGAGGTCGAGCTTCTTGAGCGGATAGGGAATGCCGAAGTAGTTGTTGTAGTAGTGCAGCACATACTTGGCGACATCGACGCCGTAGGGGGTGAGGGCGACCTTGTCGGGCGTGGCGCAGGCGCGAATGGCGACGCCGTCCTGCTCGCCGGAGGTGCACTGGAAGTCGCCGACGAGGAAGGCCACGAGATAGGTGGACATTTTGGGAGTGGTGAGGAACTTGAGGGTGTGCTTGCCGGCGCCGGGGCCGGGTGTGTCGCTGACGATGGGGCCGTTGGAAATGGCGGTGTCGCCCTTGTCGACGATCGAGCGAGATGTCGTAGGTGGCCTTGAAGGCGGGCTCGTCGAAGGAGGGGAAGGCGCGGCGCGCGTCGGTGGATTCGAATTGCGTGACGGCGTAGTTGCGGCGGGCGGTCTTGGAGAGATAGAAGCCGCGCAGCTCGCTGTTCAGGATGCCGGTGTATTGCGATCGTCAAGGTGGCTTTGCCGGCGGGGAGCTTGTCGGGGACGGTGAATGTGGCCTGCTCCTTCTCCTTGTCGAGCGAGACGGTGCGCTGTTTGCTCTTTGCCGGCGGATTCGATCTTGACGGACTGGAAGGTGAGGTCGTGAGCGTTGAGGGTGATGGTGTCGGCGGGCTCGGCGAGGGTGACGTCGATGGTTTCAGAGCCGGTGAAGGTGGCGGCTTTGAGATTCGGGCGTGAGCGTGAGGGAGTAGTGCTGCGGGCGAACCGTGTCGGGAAGGCGCTGCGCTTGTAGCGAATGAGGTAGAGCGATTGCAAGAGCGGCAAGGGTACAACAGCAAAGTGAATTGCGCGCGAGACGCCTTGGGGAACGGAGATCGATTTTCATTTCATCCTCTTGAACATGAATTGGACGTGCGGCACGTCCGGATCAGTGTTGCGAGACGTCAGCGGCAAAGCATAGTCATGCGTCCGATTCAAACCGGCAGAAGCTGGTCGTTGTGACGTCGTCATTTTAGGGTACCGAGCGCATGGAGGTAATACGCAAAGTTACCAGATGGAGTTCCGGTGTGACGAGCGATGCGAGTGTGCTACTCGGATTTCAGATCGGGCCTGTGCGGATTCAGAGGACTTTTCTGGGGAGCAGGGAATCGAGGAGCAGCAGGCAGGCGCCGATGACGATGGAGCTGTCGGCCACGTTGAAGTCGGGCCAGTGATAGCCGAAGATGTGGACCTCAATGAAGTCGACGACCGAGCCGTAGACGATGCGGTCGTGGACGTTGCCGAGCGCGCCGCCGAGGACGAGCGCGAGCGCGACGGTGGCGAGGGTGATGCGGCTGCCGAGGCGGACCAGGGCGACGAGGACGGCGAGCGCGGCGACGGCGGAGAAGGCGATCAGGCCCCAGCGCACGGCGTTGGGCGAGGCGGAGTCGGCGAAGAGCGAGAAGGCCGCGCCCTCGTTGGTCCAGTGGGTGATGCGCAGGAAGCGCGGGAATGACGGGGATGGCGTCGCCGAGGGGGATGTGAGTCGCCGACCCAGAGTCTTGGTGAGCGCGGTCGGCGACGATGACGACCGCGGAGATGAGCAGCAGCCAGGGAAGGCTGCGCGGCGCGGGAAAGCTCACTGGGCGGCCTCCGGCTGCGGTTCGTGCGTGCGATTGAGGTGGCGATGCCCATCTCCTTGAGCGCGTCCTGGCAGCGGGTGCAGACGTTTTGCCAGATGCCGTAGTTGGAGACTTCGGGCATGAAGTTCCAGCAGCGGGCGCACTTGTGGCCGCTGGCGGGCAGCGCCGTGATGGCGAGGGGCACGTCTGGCGTGCTTTCGACGACGCGTGACGGCAGAGACGTTGATGATCTCCTTCAGGCCGGCAGCGTGGCGCTGCAGAAGCGCGAGCAACTCGCCGGATGCGGCGATCTCCAGCTCGGCTTCGAGGCCTTTGCCGATGCGCTTGGCCTGGCGCGCTTCTTCGAGGACGCGCAGGGCTTCGTCGCGCACGGCGAAGATCTGCTTCCATTCTTCGAGCAGCTTCGCTGGGTCTTGCGAGAAGATCTCCTCCGGCTTGGGAAACAGCGCGAGATGCACGCTGGCTTCGCGGCCTTCGACGGCGGGCAGATATTCCCAGACCTCGTCGGCGGTGAAGCTGAGGATGGGCGCGACCAGGCGGACGAGCGCTTCGGTGATCTGCCAGAGCACGGTCTGCGCGGAGCGGCGCGCGTGGCTCGTGGGCGCGAAGGTGTACATGCGGTCCTTGAGCACGTCGAGATAAAACGAGCTCAGGTCGACGATGGCGAACTCGTTGACGGCCTGATAGACGCGATGGAATTCGAAGGCCTCGTACCAGCCGAGGATCTTCTCGGTGAGGTCGCGGGTGCGGGCCAGCATGTAGCGGTCGAGCGGCAGAAGTTCGGCTTCGGCGACGCGGTCGCGCGCGGGATCGAAGCCGTGCGAGATTGCCGAGCAGGAAGCGGAAGGTGTTGCGCAGCTTGCGATAGAGCTCGGCGCAGCGCTGCATCAGGTTTTCGCTGGCGGCCATGTCTTCGCGGAAATCGATGGACGCGACCCAGAGGCGCACGATCTCGCCGCCCATGCGGTCGGCGATATCGACGGGATCGACGCCGTTGCCGAGCGACTTCGACATGGCGCGGCCCTGCTCGTCGAGCGTCCAGCCGGCGGTGGCGACGTGCGAGTAGGGCGCGCGGCCGCGCAGAGCCACCGAGGTGAGCAGCGAAGAGTGGAACCAGCCGCGATGCTGGTCGCCGCCTTCGAGATACAGGCACTCCGGGGCTTCTCGCCCTCTCCCTTTTGGAAGGCCGTATAGGCGGTTTGAGATCCGGATCGGATTCGCAGACGGCGAACCAGCTTGTGCCGGAGTCGAACCAGACGTCGAGAATGTCGGTTTCTTTGCGGAAGGCTGTGCCGCCGCAGTGCGCGCACTTCGTGCCGGCGGGAAGCAGGTCTGCGATGGGCGTGGTGTGCCAGGCTTCGGCGCCTTCGCGCTCGAAGAGGTCGACGATCTTGCGATTGAGCGCAGCGTCGATGATGGGCTGGCTGCAGCCTTCGCACATGAAGACGGCGATGGGCACGCCCCAGATGCGCTGGCGGCTGATGCACCAGTCGGGGCGCGTGGCGATCATGTTGGTGATGCGCTCCTTGCCCCAGGCCGGGATCCCAGACGACCTTGTCGATCTCTTCGATGGCAAGTTGGCGGAATGTGGTTTCGGAGCCGTCGGCGCGCTTCATCGGGGTTTCGAGCGAGATGAACCACTGCTCGGTGGCGCGGAAGATGACGGGGTGGTGGCAGCGCCAGCAGTGCGGATAGGAGTGCTCGAGGTCGGAGACGGCCAGCAGTGCGCCGCGCTCTTCAAGCATGGCGACGATGATGGGATTGGCGGCCCAGACTTTCTTGCCTTCGAAGGGAGGGAGCGAGGCGTGAGGCCACGCGGTCGGGATCGACGTGAATGTGGCCGGCGGCATCGACGCGGCAGGTCGGGTCGAGGTCGTAGCGCTGGCCGGTGTAGAAGTCGTCTGCGCCGTGGGAGGGCGCGGTGTGGACGGCGCCGGTGCCCTGTGTCGGCGGTGACGTAGGTGGCGAGCACGCCGAGGATGCTGCGCTCGAGGAACGGGTGCTTGAAGGTGACGCGCTCGAGCTGCGCTGCCTTTGAAGCGGGCGAGTTCGGTCGGTTGCGCCGAGTTTGCAGGCGGCGATGACGGCGGGCGCCAGTTCGGCGGCGACGATATAGACGGGGTCCGGTCGGGCTGATCGCCGGCGGCCTTAGGGTCGCCGCTGGCGGCCAAGCGCCACGTATTCAAAGTCGGGATGGAAGGCGACGGCCAGCGACGCGGGGAGCGTCCACGGGGTCGTGGTCCAGATGATCGTGTAGACTTCGCGGCCGGCGAGCGCAGGAGTCGATGCGCCGCAGGGTCGGAGGTGAGCCGGTAGCGCACATAGATCGATGGGCTGGTGTGCGATCTCGTACTCGACTTCGGCTTCGGCGAGGGCGGTGCGGTCGTGGATGCACCAGTAGACCGGCTTGAGGCCGCGGTAGACGAAGCCCTTCTCGAGGAAGCCGTAGAAGGCCTCGAGGGTGCGGGCCTCGTAGTCGCGGGCCATGGTCTTGTAGGGCTTGTCCCAGCGGCCGAAGCAGCCGATGCGCTCAAATTGCGAGGTTTGCAGGTCGACGTACTTCTGCGCGTAGGCGCGGCAGGCATCCAGGACCGCGGGGACCGGCATTTCCAGCTTTTTGCGGCCGAGTTGCTCGTCGACCTTGATCTCGATGGGCAGGCCGTGGCAGTCGTAGCCGGGAACGTAGGGGGAGTCGAAGCCGGCCATGGTCTTCGACTTGACGACAAAGTCTTTCAGGCCCTTGTTGAGGGCGTGGCCCAGGTGAATGGGGCCGTTGGCGTAGGGAGGGCCGTCGTGGAGCAGGTAGGCGGGACGGCCGGCGCCGGCCTTGCGCAGCTCTCATAGAGGCGGAGCGAGGCCCAGCGTGCCAGCCGAAGTGGCTCATTCTGGGGCAGATTGGCCTTCATGGGGAAGGCGGTTTGCGGCAAGGTTAAGGGTCGCCTTCAACTCCGGCGCTGGAGACATTGGAACTCCCTGAAGCGGTAACAAGATCTTGAATGTTTAGTGTAAATGGAGCAGGAAAGAATTTTCAGGTAACAACTGCTCACTGACGGCCGTCTATCGTTTATGGGAACTCTCACTTCGGAGAAATATGAGACTCTGGAGGACGCAACAAGCCAAAACGCCGTCGTCTGTTCATCTAAAGACAAGGACGGGCAATGTCGAGCATAATGGAGGGATGGACCGGGAAGCGGGCGATGGCCAACCAGGAGCAGTCGCTGTCGACAGGGCCAGCATCGGCAAATATGGCAAACGACGTATTAATCCAGCCAGATTCGGAGACCAAGGACGACTTACCCTCGACGGAAGGGCATGAGCTTGACGCGTTCCTGGGAAAGGCTTTGAAGAGAAGCCGATCTGGACAGATCTCTACGAGAACATTCACGACGTCTTTTTTCCGCCCAAGCTTCCACCGCTGGAGCTGACCTCGACGCCGATTCCGGTGCCGGACCGGATGGCGGTGAAGGCGAATCCCTGGGCCATCGGGACGTCGAGCTTTGTCAATCTCGCGATTCTGGCTGCTGGCGATCTGGCTTGGGCATCAAGATCATTCAACCGCCGGTGAAGCCGCGCGGTGAACCTGACCAATGTGGATGTGAGCGACATTCTGAAGGCGCCCAAGCTGGCCGACCCCGGCAGGCGGCGGTGGTGGCGGCGGTTCGCATGACATTGTCGATCCGATGAAGGGCAAGCTGCCCCCGCGGATGAAGGATCCGATTACGCCTCCGATGGTGCCGATTCTGGAGAAGCCCAAGCTGGCGTTCACGCCGGCGATCAATGTGCAGAAGAACATCACGCTGCCGGATAACCCGAACATGCTGAACTATCGGCGTGAAGAACTCCGCCAATGTGCAGCTGGCCTCGAACGGCTCGGGCGGCGGCGGCGGCATGGGCAGCGGCTACGGCGGCGGACTGGGCTCGGGCAACGGCAACGGCTATGGACCGGGAACCGGCGGCAACACCGGCGGCGGCGTTTATCACATCGGCGGCGGAGTTTCGGCGCCGGTGCCGATCTTCACGCCGGAAGCGGAGTTCTCAGACGAAGCGCGGCGCGCGAAGTACCAGGGTGTCTGCCTGATCTCGCTGATCGTGGATGCGCAGGGCAATCCGCAGAATCCGCGGGTGGTTCGGCGCGCTGGGCATGGGGCTGGATGAGAAGGCGCTGGAAGCGGTGCGGAAGTACAAGTTCAAGCCGGCTATGAAGGATGGCAAACGCCGGTGCCGGTGATGATCACCATCGAGGTGAACTTCAGGCTGTACTGAGAGCAGGGAACAGGGATCAGGGACTAGGGAATCGAAACGGAGCGAGGCGCATGGCGCTTCGCTCTTTTGTTTTGGTCTCGACGATCTGGCTGAAGCTATCGACGGCATCAATCGATTTACTCCGAGGCGCACTCGACAGCGCTGGCTGTGATAATCTTCGGTGTTCTAACCGAGGAGGAATTCGGCGATGCGTCTAGCGTGCGGGCCAGTGTGTGATTTGGGCGTTGGGGTTGGTGTTGATGGCTGGTCGTGCTGAGCGACGATGGCATGCTGCGCAGAGCGGATTATCCCTTTCGCAATACGTCGCTCTCCGACGATGCAGCGCATTCAGCGATTTGCTGGGGCGGCTGACGCTCGACGAGAAGGTCTAGCTGATGTCGGACCATCCGAAGATTCCGCGGCTGGGGATTGTCTTCTCAGGCCAGGTGGAAGGGCTGCATGGGCTGGCGCTGGGCGGTCCCGGCGGGCTGGGGTGGCCGCGGAAGGCAGCCGGTGCCGACGACGACCTTTCCGCAGGAGAAGGGGCTGGGCGCGACGTGGGATCCGGAGCTGCTGAAGAAGATTGGATCGCTCGAGGGATATGAGGCGCGCTACTACTACCAGAATCCTGTGTTCGATCGCGGGGGCGTGGTGGTGCGCGCGCCCAATGCGGATTTGAGCCGCGATCCGCGATGGGGACGGACGGAGGAGTCGTATGGGCGAGGATCCGTATCTTGGTGGGAACGCTGACGGTGGCGTTTGTCGCAGGGATTGCAGGGGCCTGATCCGAAGCATTGGCAGGCGGCTTCGCTGATGAAGCATTTTCTGGCGAATGAGAACGAAGACGGACGCACGCATACTTCGTCGGATTTCGATGAGCGGCTGTTTCGCGAGTACTACTCCGTGCCGTTTCGCATGGGATTTGAAGAGGGCGGATCGCGCGCGGTGATGGCGGCGTACAACTCGTGGAACGGAACTCCGATGATGATTCATCCGGTGCTGAAGGACGTGATGATCAAGGAGTGGGGCAACGATGGGCTGATCTGCACGGATGGCGGCGCGCTGGGACTGCTGATTACGTCGCACAAGAGCATTTCCCGACAAGGAGCAGGGATCGGCGGCGGCGGTGAAGGCGGGGATCAATCATTTTCTCGATACCTACAAGCCCGATCTGACCAAGGCACTGAAGGATGGCCTGCTGACCGAAGCGGACATGGATGCCGCGCTGAAGAATCTGCTGACGCGTGTATCTGCAGCTGGGCGAGATGGACCCGCCGGGAGTGGATCCCTACGCGAAGATTGGGGTCGAGACGGACGGAGAGCTTCCGCCGTGGGAGCGCGAGTCGAGCAAGGCACTGGCGCGGCAGGCAACGGACGAGTCGATTGTGCTGCTGAAGAACGAGAGCAACACGCTGCCGCTGGATCAAGACGAAGTTGAAGACGATCGCGGTGATCGGGCCGTGGATCGACCAGGTGCTGCAGGACTGGTACAGCGGAACGTGGCCGTATTCGGTGACGATTCTCGACGGAATTCGCGAGGCTGCGGGCAAGAATGTGAAGGTGCTGTTTGCCGATGGCTCGAATCCGGAGGAGGCAGCGTCGCTGGCGAAGAAAGCGGATGTGGCGATCGTGGTGGTGGGCAATCATCCGGAGTGCAATGCGGGATGGGATCAGTGCCCGACGCCTTCGAACGGCAAAGAAGATGTGGATCGCAAGACGATTGTGCTGGAGCAGGAAGAGCTGGTGAAGAAGATTTTCGCCGCGAATCCGAAGACGATCGAGGTGCTGCGGTCGAGCTTTCCGTATGCGATTGTCTGGAGCCAGCAGAATCTGCCGGCGATTGTGCACATGACGCACAACAGCCAGGAAGAAGGCCACGGGCTGGCCGATGTTTTGTTTGGCGATTACTCGCCGGCGGGACGGCTGACGCAGACCTGGCCCACGGGCGATGCGCAGTTGCTGCCGATTCTGGACTACAACCTGCTGGATGGGCGGACGTATCTGTACAGCAAGGAGAAGCCGCTCTATCCGTTTGGATATGGGCTGAGCTATACGACATTTGAGTATCGACGGAGTGAGTTCGAGCGCGTCGCAGATGGATGCCGACGGCAGCGTGCAGGTGCACGTGAAGGTGAAGAACACCGGCAAGCGCGCGAGCGACGAAGTGGTGGAGATGTATGTGCAGCACATGGGGTCGGCAGTGACGCGGCCGCAACTGGAGCTGAAGGGATTCAAACGTGTGCGGATCGAAGCCGGGCGCGGAGAAGGATGTGACGCTGGAGTTGAAGGCGCGCGACCTGGCGTACTGGGATGCGCCGGATCATGCGTGGCGCGTGGAGAAGGAAAAAGTGCGCATCCTTGCGGGCGGATCGAGCGACAAGCTGCCGGTGCAGGCAGTGGTGGATGTGACGGGGACGAAGGACTACAAGCCGTAGTCCCAGAGAAGCGCCGCTTGAGGAAATGGCAGACATGACGCCAAGTGCAGGTTGGTGGAATCCGGAGAAGTATGGCTAATGACGCGAGGATCACCGCTTTGAACGAAAGAGTTTCCGTTCCCGGTGTTGCGCAAATTGTGTCCGGAAACGGCGGGCTGCCGAAGATCCAGATTGAAACTGCTTCGGCGGCTGCGGAGATCTACCTGCATGGAGCGCAAGTGACCGCGTGGAAGCCAAAAGGCTCGGACGAAATTCTTTTTTTGAGCGAGAAGTCTCACTGGGCTGAGGGCCGCGCGATCCGCGCTGGAATCCCCGTGTGTTTTCCATGGTTCAGGGCGAAGGCCGATGATCCGAAGGCTCCGGCACATTGGTTTGTGCGGACGAAGGAGTGGCAAGTTGATTCGATCCAGCTGGGCGATTCCGTCTGCGCACATTTTTCAACCCAAAGCGACGATGCGACGCGAAGGTTGTGGCCCTTCAGTTTTCGATTGGAATATCGGATAACGATTGGCAGAGATTTGAAGCTGGAACTGACGATGAAGAATACGGGTGATTCGGCGCTTCGGTTTGAAGAAGCTTTGCACACCTACTTTAATGTTGGCGATGTTGAGCGAGTCGGGGTGGGAGGCCTGGACGGCGTGACTTACCTGGACAACCGGGATGGGAACCGCAGAAAAACGCAATCAGGCGATCTTCGGTTCTCGGCCCAGACTGACAATGCGTACGTCAATGCATCTGGTCGGATGGAGATTGGCGGAGATTGAAGACGGAGAAGCGAAATTCCAATTCAACGATCGTCTGGAATCCCTGGCGCGACGGTGCCGCTTCGATGTCGGATCTTGGGCAAAATGAGTGGCGCGGGATGCTCTGTGTTGAGGGCGGGAACATTCTGGACTCAGCTGCGTTCTTGCAGCCTCAGGAGACCCACACGATGGCGATTGAGATCAGTGCCGTCACTGAACCGGTGCTTTTGAGCAATTCGGAATAGTGGGATGAAGCGACTTAACGGCTCTCAAAGATGTAAAATACTGAAAACACAAGTCTTTTCAGCAACCTACATTTGCGGGTTATTACTAAAGTTTTATTGACTCGTAACCGTGCCTATCCTACTGTTAAAACTCCAAAGTGGTTCACACGTGGGACCGTTGGAAGATACGGCCCATTAGAGAGTCCGCATTGATTTCGTGGTTCGTTGAGAGTGGTAGTCCAATCGACGGACACTGAGGTTCTTTGAGGTATCCCGGCGCGTTGCCCCCTCCTTTATGGTTCGGTCACTTCAGGACTTATCCCAAGACCGACTCTGGCTGAAATTCTGAGCGGACATGCGCAGAACAATTCTCGCGTCACCAGTTCCGTGTCCGTCTGGGCAGATGGCGCAAATCCCGATCTTGCCATTTCTTGTAAGAGTTCCTCCCCCTCGGGTGCCTTGTGAGACCAAATCTGCGAGTTCCCAGCGTTCTCCGATCTGCCGAATCACGCTCATTTCTCTATGAGGTTGTCGAGAGCGCTGACCACAAACTGGTGCATGTGTCTCGCCGTGATCAAGGGCACATCCTTCTCAACAATGGGGTTACCCTAGATCTCCCTATTCTGAAACCGTCACCTTCGGTGAGCTCTTCGAGTTCCCACAATATCATTCAAACCGCTTCGATCACTCACATCTGCCAAGTCTGCGCTCCGAAAGAACAGCAAGTCAGGAGTGAGGCCGCCGCCTGCGGAGTTGAGCTTTTCCTGGAACTGCCCCTTGGAGCCGACCTGCCTCAGGTATTTGAGGCTCAAACCCTTTAGAAGCCTGTTTTTTCATGATGTGCGCTTGCAAAAATCGTCCGTTCGCATGCCGGACTTGCTTCGTATTTGACCGAATGCGTCGACGCGCCCAGGGGGCAGCGCGCAATGAAATCGCAACGAGTTTGCACACATCGGGGGCAGGAGTATGCAAAGTTTTGCATGCTCTCACCTCTTTGGTGAGTAAGTTCTGCCAAATCTTATGTTTTTTCATTGAAGACAGACCAAAAACGAATGAAATGTTTTCTCAGTTTTCATCACTATTGGTTATGTTTTCATTGGAAACCTGGATAGTGACGCGCATATCTGCAGAAACTGCCCAGATGATCTTGCACGTGGCGCAGGGTTCGTCTTTGGGAGTGCGGCGGCCGGATGCGCGAAATCCGAGACTGGAAAACGAGACTGGAAAACTGGATTGATTTTTTTTCGGGCCGAGAAAGCGATCGGCCTTCAGTTCAACCGCCAACCGGAGCCTGTGAGAAACAGGTGCATGGAAGCCATTACGTAGCTCACATGAGAGTTAGCCGTGCCAGGTGAAGGCAATGGCCAGGGTTCGGGAAAGTATCGAATTCGCGGCTTTCGGTGCTGGAGACTTCTGAACCGACCCGAAAGCAACAAATCGGCATCTGAAGGAATAGAAGTTGAAAACAGCGTCGATCTTGGAATCAGATTGGGAACCCAGATGCAAGGTAAGCAACAGGAAGTTACTGCGAGTGCGAGGAGCAAGTTACCGCAGAGGTACCTCTTCGACCCTAATAGGGCATTGTAGAACGCTTCCTGGTCACCGACTATTGGACAGGATTTCTCCACTGTTCCCGCTTTCAGAGTAAGGCGCGGGAGTTCAGAGAGATTCGGATCCAAGGGATTTTAAAAAAACATCGGGCATGTAGCTCACAGGGCGAAGCCATGTCCAGACTCCATCGCAAATGCACGGGCAACGGAGGGGTAAACCACACGTGGTGACGCTACAATGCATGGACGCGCGACAGGATCAAGGATCACCTTGGTGCGCTGTCTATACTCGGCACCAGCACGAGAAGTCTATCGGCGAGATGCTGAAGGCAAAGGGCTTCGAGGTTTTCCTGCCGCTTTATGACTCCACGCGCCGGTGGAAGGACAGGCGGAAGATTCTATCGCTGCCGCTGTTCCCGTGTTACGTTTTTGTACGCGGAGCGCACGAACGCCGGCTCCAGGTGCTAACGACGCCGGGAGTGCACATGATTATCAGCCGCGGAGAACGCATCGCGACGGTTCCCGAGGCGGAGATCGAGGCAATCCGCAGAACGGTTGAGGGCCATTTTTGCCTGGAGCCGCACCCCTTTCTGCGCTGCGGCGAGCGTGTTCGAGTGGTGCGTGGTTCTCTTGAAGGCGTTGAGGGTGTTCTTACGCGCAAGAAGAATCTGTACCGATTGGTTCTCTCGGTCGAGATGCTGGCACAGTCCGTGGCGGTAGAGATTGACGCCTTGGATGTTGTGCCGGTAGTCCAGCGCAATGTAGTTGCTGTATACCCCGTGGGAGAGCAGCATCCAGATTCTTTCCGACAAAATTCAATCGCCGGCATGTGAGCAGGCAACCTTTAGCGGGACCCGCTTCTCTGGTTCACTCATACGCCGATGCGGGATACGGAATCCAATTGAAAGAAGTGCTGAAAGAATTCGAAGCGTTGGCATCGTCTTCGCATGTCAGAGTTGAGCGACGGGAGTGGTTATGAAATGCAGCGCCACACTAGTGCTGGTTCTGGGATTCGTTCTCGCAGCCGTGAATCCTGTTCCGGGTCAAAGTCAGTCCGGCGCGGATTCCAAAGGCCATAATGCGGTTGCGGCGAACACCGCCGCGCAGCCCGCGGGGGGCGCAAGCAACAAGGCCCATGATGAGAACTTCATTATCGGCAATGACGACGTGCTCGCAATTAGTGTCTGGAAGGAACCGGAGCTAACCAAAGCGGTTCCGGTGCGTTCCGACGGCAAGATTTCGCTGCCGCTAGTGGGCGAGATGCAGGCGACCGGCCGCAGCCCTCTCCAGCTGGAGCAGGATATTACGGCAAAACTCAAGGACTTTATCACCACGCCCGAAGTGACGGTGATCGTTCAGCAGGTCAACAGCCGGAAGTACAACGTGCTCGGAGAAGTCACGAAGCCGGGCTCGTTTCCTCTCACAGCATCGACGACGGTGATGGATGCGATTGCAACGGCGGGTGGTTTCAGGGATTTCGCGAAGAAGTCAAACGTCTACGTGCTACGCAAGGGCCCTGACGGCAGCGAGAGCCGCTTGAAATTCAACTACAAGGATTTCATCAAGGGCAAGAGTACTAGTCAGAACATCAGGCTTGAGCCGAACGACACGATCATCGTTCCGTAAGGATGATAACGATGCTGAAGATTGCCTGTTTTTTCGTCATCACGGCGGCGCCGCTCTGGTCCCAGGTCCAGCCGAGTGCCAGCGGTGGTCAGTTCAGTCTGGATGACACCCGCATGATGACGCCTCCGCCGGTGAGCGGCGGCGTCTATCCCGTGAACGTCGGTGCTGAGTCGCGGTCAAACTTTGTTGCGGGCGGACTGGTTGTTACGGGGGGCTACAACGACAACATCATGGCGGGCGACCCAACCCAAGAGATCGGCGATGTGAACTACTCGATTGTTCCTACCATTTCTATCGATCGCCGGACACCCCGCGAGTCGATGTCACTGAGCTACAGCTCGGGAGTGACGCTGTATCAGAAGACGACACAGCTGAATGGTGTGACACAGGACGGATCTGCTGAATACCGATTTCACTTGAGTCCCTATGCGGTTGTAAGCGTGCGGGACACATTCCATCAGAACAACAACCTGTTCAATCAGGCTAATCCCTTTAGCGGCGGCGGCATTCCCACTGGCGCACCTTCTCCGACATCGGTTTTTGTGTATCCTTTCCAGAACCAGCTCGGGAACTCGCTGGACGGTGGCCTCGAGTATCAATACGGTAGAAACGCGATGATTGGAGGTGGTGGGACCTACTCCTTCTTGCGTTACTCGGATACTGGGAACACACCCGGTCTTGACAACTCGAACACCGGGGGAGCCTCCGCGTTCTGGAGTCGCCGCGTTGCTCGCGGAGAGTACGTTGGCGCAGTTTACGAATACTCCAGAATCACCACGCATCCGATAGAGTCGACGACCAATACGCACGCGATCCTCGGTTTCTTCACCAAGTACCTTTCCAGCACCATATCTTTCTCGATTCTGGCCGGCCCGCAGCATTTCTACTCACGCGATCCGGTCTCGGGCGCTGCTTCAGGATCCTGGACGCCGGCCGTGCAGGGAAGTGTCGGCTATCAGACGACACGCACGAGCATGTCGGCGGGCTATTCGCGCATCGTATCTGGCGCGGGAGGCCTTGTGGGCGCCTACCACTCGGACGTCGCTGGAATTGAAGCACGGCGCCAGGTGACGCGCAGATGGAACATTGGCGTCGGCGGCAGCTACGCACTCTTCGAGAATGTGACGCCTGGGATTTCCGCGTTCAATCCCGGAGGGCATACGCTCGCAGGCACCGCCTCGGTCCAGCGCAGCTTCAGTGAACACTTCCGCATAGAAGTCGGCTATAGCCGCTTTCACCAGAGTTACGACAACTTCGGGGCAGCCGCGCAGCTCTTTCCGGATTGCAACCGCGAGTACGCCTCTGTGACTTACCAGTTCTACCGACCATTAGGACGATAACTATGACCGAGTTAATCGAAGAACAGGAATCAACACAACCCGATTTTGACCGATACCTCGACCTGGTGCGTCGGCGGCACATGTACTTCCTCGTGCCGGTGTTGCTGGGCTGGCTTCTCGTGTGGGGAAGCAGCTGGATATTGCCGACAACCTACAAATCGAGCACATTGATTCTGGTCGAGCAGCCGACCATGCCGCTGAGCTACGTGGCTCCCAACGTGAACGAGAATCTGCAGGATCGTTTGCAAAGCATCACGCAGCAGATTCTCAGCCGAACGCGTCTGCTCATGATCATCGACAAACTCAACCTCTACGCTGAGAACAAGTCACTCAAGACTCCCGATGACAAGGTCGAGGCGATGCGCAAAGACATCAGCGTCGATCTCGTGAAGGACACTCGGAACCAGGAGATCACCGCCTTCAGGGTGAGTTTCTCTGCGCTCAGTCCCGCTCTGGCCCAGAAGGTCACGAACGAACTTACACAGCTGTTCATCAATGAGAACCTCAAGGTTCGCGAGGAAGAGTCTGAAGGAACCACGCACTTTATCGAAAAGCAACTTGAAGATGCGCGGGCGACGCTGGCTGACCAGGAAGCCAAAGTGCGGCAGTTCGAGGCAGTGCACGAGGGGGCGTTGCCAACTCAGCAGGCCAGTAATCTCCAGATCCTTGCCGGTCTTCAGGGACAGTTGCAGAATGAGCAGGACTCGCTGAACACCTCAAAGCAGCAGCGGGTTTATTACCAAACTTTGATTGAGCAGTACAAAAATCTTCACGCGTCCGGGCGTAGCTTGGATGGAGCGCCGACGGAAGTGACTGCGCTTGACCAGGAATTGAGCAGGCTCAGGGCGGAACTTACGGATCTCAGTTCTCGCTACACCGATTCCTACCCCGATGTACAGAAATTGAAGGCCCAGATCGCCAAGACCGAGAAGCAGAGGCTGGAATTGCTGGCCGCTCCCAGAAGCGGGTCGAAGCAGGCCGGTGATGTGGAAAGCACTCCACTGCTTCAATTGCAGAGCCAGCTTCAGGCCAACCAACTTGAGATTGCCAGTCGCGAGCGCGCGATTGCCTGACTCGAGGGCCGCATCAGCGAGTACCAGGGACGGCTTAACTCAGAGCCTGCCACGGAACAGCAACTCGCCGAATTGACACGGGGCTACGAGCAATCGAAGGCGAACTACGATGACCTTCTGAAAAAGAAGAACCAATCGGTCATGGCCACCAGCATGGAGCAGATGCAGCAGGGCGAGCGATTTACGATGCTCGACCCGCCGAGCCTTCCCGTCAAGCCAGATTTTCCGAATCGCCTGAAGTTCTGCGGGATGGGCATTGCAGCCGGTCTGGCGCTGGGATTCCTGGTGGTCTTCGCATTTGAGTTTTTCGACGACCGCATGCACGGCGAGAAGGAACTCAAAGAGTTGCTTCCGATCAATGTGATGGCCGAAATTCCCGAGATCGAGAGCCCTCTGGACCAGGAGAATCAGAAGAGGCGCACAGTAGTGGGCTGGGCAACGGCAGTGATCGTTGGCGCTGTCATCGCGATCGGGTCCACATTCAGCTACATACGAGGATAGTGCACACTCCCCATGTATAAGAGCTTCTACAATCTGACGCGCAATCCGTTCGACCTATCGCCGGACCCAACCTGCTTTGTTGCGACGGAGCGGCACAATGAGGCGCTGGCCGCTCTCTACTACGGCATCGTTCGGCACAAGGGCGTAGTCGTTGTAACGGGAGAAGTGGGAACGGGCAAGACCCTCATGCTCCGTTGCCTGCTGCAACTGTTCAAGTCGAGCAGCGAGATTTCGTACGCATACCTGTTCAATTGCCGCTTGTCCCCAATGGAGTTTCTGCACTATGTCGCCTCGGACTTTGGCCTGAAGGCCGATGCGCATCAGAGCAAGAGTTCGCTCCTGATGGACCTGAGCAAATACGTCACCTCGCGTGGTCTTCAAGGACTCAACACGGTGCTGATCGTGGATGAGGCGCACAATCTTTCGACGGAGCTTCTGGAGGAAATCCGCCTGCTCTCGAACCTGGAGACGAATGACGATAAGCTTCTCCAAATCGTGCTCGTCGGGCAGCCCGAACTCGATCTGAAACTCGACTCGTTTGAATTGCGGCCGTTGAAGCAGAGGATCGCGTTGCGTGCCCACCTTTCACCGCTCGATGAGCAGGACACCGGCAAGTACATCCCGGAGCGCCTGATGATTGCCGGCGGAAGTTCCAGGACGGAGCCGCTGTTCTCACCGGAAGCCGTGAAGGTGATCCACCAGTACTCACGGGGATTTCCGCGATTAATCAACACAATCTGCGAAAACGCCCTCATCACGGGATACGCACGGCAAATGCCCATCATTACGCCCGATGTCATTGTTGGAGTTGCCAAGGACTTTCATCTCACCTCCAACGGCTCGATGCAGGGCAAAGATGCGGCAGGGCGCGGACCTCGATCTGGAACGGGCCAAGAACTTCTTTCTTGATCTTTACGCATCCATGCACAGACCCAACGGATCCGATTCGGAGTTGAATACACCTATCACGGTTGAAGCGGGGGAAAATGAGTCAGATATTTGACGCTCTACAGCGTTCAGAAGTCAGAGCGGAACGGCAAAGATACCGCAGCGGCTGCCCGTGCGATCGAGTTGCTGCAACGCACAGAAAACTTTGCTGCAGCAAGCCGGCCGGCCAGCGAGTCGAGCAGTCCCTGGACCACGACCGTGGTTGCTGAAGCTGGAGTAGCAGCCGCCGAACCGGTGCAAGGACGGGAGACGGCGGTCGCGGCCGACTTTCTTACTCACAGTCCTGCGATTGGCAATGCTGCGCTTCCGGCCGCGGAACACGCTGAAGGGCCCATGCAGTGCGAGGTCCTGAGCGTTTCTCCTTCTTCGGAGAGCCACCTCGTGTCACTTTCCGACAGCGAGAGCCCTGCCAGTGAGGCATTTCATCTCCTCGGTGTACGTTTGCGGCACATGCGCCGGCAGCGTCCGCTGAAAAAGGTTCTGATCACGAGCACCATTCCGCAGGAAGGCAAGAGCGTAGTAGCCGCCAACCTTGCATGCACCCTGGCGCTGCGCACCCAGCAGAAGGTGCTGTTGCTCGAGGGCGATATCCGGCGGCCAACGCAGTCGAAGATCTTTGGAATCGCGCACAAGCCGGGCATTTGTGAATGGCTTAACGGCGAGAGGTCGCTCGTTAACAGCATGTATCGGCTCGAGGTACCGGGAATCTGGATATTCCCGGCGGGATCTGGAGCCGGAAATTCATTGGAATTGCTGCAATCCGGGTCGGTGCACACCCATGATGGAACAGCTCATGAACTGGTTCGACTGGGTCGTAATCGATTCGCCTCCGATTCTTCCTCTGGCCGACACCAGCGTGTGGACCAACATGGCGGATGGAATCCTGCTTGTGACGAGGCAGGGAACCACTCAGAAACGCCAGTTAAAGCGCGGACTTGAAGCGCTGGGCACGCAGAAGCTGATTGGGGCAGTTTTGAACAGCACGAAGAGTGTGCTGCTCACAGACTATTACTATCGGCCGATCAACCGGTTACCAAACGAGGATGCGGACGACTAGTTATCCTCGGTAATATGACGGAGTTTGAGTATTCTCGCGATCAGAGTTGAGTTTCACTCTGCGCAACACTTTTCGAATACCCCGGCGCTCCCACTGTTTAGACAAAGCGAAATTCAGGAATTCAATCGGTTTTGCAGAACGCAGGAGCAATGGCCATGTGCCTTGGGAGGAAGCTGTGAATACGGGAAGGCAAAGTCGGACAATTAATCTCATTGATCCCCTAAACGAGCCGGCGTTTGAACGCAAGGTCGTTGATGAGGAAAGTTTCAGACGTGTAATTGCTATCGAGCGCAAACGTACTGAGCGTTCGAAAGCGCCCTTCGTTCTGATGCTTCTCGAAGTTGCAAACGAGAACGCTGACAAGGCAGCCCCTGCCCTGCAATCTGTGATGTCGGTCTTGCTTGCGTCTAGCCGCGATACTGACGTGGTGGGCTGGTACAAGTCGAAGACAACCATCGGGGCGCTATTCACCGGACTGATTGCCGGCGATAAGAGCTCGATCCTGATGACGATTCTGAGCAGGGCCACCAACACCCTTCGCGACGAGTTGAGTTTCGAGCAATTTAACCTCATTAATATTTCTCTGCACTACTATCCGGATGACTGGGATGAAAATGGGCCGGGTCGTCCGAGCAATCCTGCGCTCTATCCGGACCTTTCCAAACAAGCCAACGGAAAGCTAGCCGCTCCACGTTCTGAAGCGCACCATCGATATTGTCGGAGGTCTGATTCTTTCGCTTATCTGCCTGCCGTTCTGCTTGTTGATTGCCATCGCGATCAAGGCCACTTCGAAAGGTCCCGTTCTGTTTCGCCAGATGCGCGTGGGGCAGCACGGAAAGCAATTCGTATTCCTGAAATTCCGTTCGATGTATGCGGACAACGACCACAGCGTTCACCGTGAGTATGTGACCAAGCTGATCAACAACGGAAGCCACGCAGAGTGAGACAGCGCTTAAGACCGACACCGTTTATAAGCTCACGGGCGATAAGCGGATCACCCCAATCGGCCGTTTCCTTCGCAGAACGAGCCTCGACGAATTACCGCAGTTTCTCAATGTCCTATCGTGGCGACATGTCGCTTGTTGGGCCGCGGCCTCCGATTCCGTATGAGTTGGCCGCGTACCAGACATGGCATCGTCGCAGATTGCTTGAAGTAAAGCCCGGCATTACGGGATTGTGGCAGGTTACAGGTAGAAGCACTGTTGATTTCGATGCGATGGTGCGACTCGACCTGAGATACGCGACATCCTGGACTCCGTGGCTGGATATCAAAATCCTCCTCCGTACGCCTCTCGCTGTGATCCGAGGGTCCGGCGCGTACTGAGGACATGTTCCTTCACAATTCAACTTCATTAACTGGCAGAGACAATCACTGATCCGGGTCTGGATTCCTGCGTATGTCATTCCCCCAACCAATCGGCGGTTCTGCAGAAAGACGGCGAATCATGAATTTCGGTGTAATTGGTTACGGCTACTGGGGACCAAACATTGTGAGGAACCTCATGAGTCTCGAAGGCTCCGAGGTTCTGGCAATTGCGGAGATAAGCCCTCATGCGCGCCTGCGCGCGCAGAAGGCTTATCCCGGAGTCAGGTCGTTGCAAGCGCATCTGAAGTTATCTGTTCACCTGAGATCGATGCCATTGCTGTTGTATCTCCGGTCTGGACGCACTACGAACTGACCAAAGCGGCTCTGGAAAACGGCAAACACGTTTTTGTTGAGAAGCCCTTCACCAGCACTTCGGCCCAGGGCGAAGAACTGATCAATCTGGCCGCACGGAAGAATCTCAAGATCATGGTCGACCACACCTTCCTCTTCACGGGGGCGGTGAAGAAGATCAAGCAACTTGTGGATGAGGGAGCGCTGGGAAACCTGTATTACTACGATTCCACGCGCGTCAACCTGGGGCTGTTTCAGCACGATTGCAATGTGCTTTGGGATCTGGCGCCACACGATCTCTCGATCATGGACTATCTCCTGAAGGGAGATCCAGAGGCCATCGTTGCAACGGGCCAGGGGCATCTGAATGGCCATGAAGATGTGGCGTTCATGACGCTTTATTTCCCGGAAAAGGTGATCGCCCACATCAACGTGAATTGGTTGTCGCCGGTGAAGGTGAGGACGACGCTCATCGGCGGTGAGAAACGCATGCTGGTGTGGAATGACCTCGAAGCTGATGAAAAGCTGAAGGTTTACGACAAGGGCGTGAAGATCAGCAGCAAGGAAGGCGTTTACGAACTGCTGGTCAGCTATCGCTCCGGAGATATGTGGGCTCCGCAGTTAGAGCAGGGCGAGGCTCTCCGACAGGAGCTGTCTTACTTTGTCGATTGTGTTTCAACAGGGCAGGAGCCGTTCAACGACGGTTGCGCTGGTCTGCGGGTAGTGCGAATGCTCGAAACGGCAATGAGTCGCTCAACAAGAAAGGAGCCCTGGTTTATCTATGAACACCTTTAACTGCATTGCAGACGACGTGAAATTGGGCGAGAACGTCCGTCTCTCGAAGTTCATCAACCTCTACGGCTGTGAGATCGGAGACGAGACCAAGATCGGCGCGTTTGTCGAGATCCAGAAGAACGCAAAGGTCGGCCGCCGCTGCAAGATTTCGAGCCACACGTTCATCTGCGAAGGCGTCATGATCGAGGACAACGTCTTTATTGGCCATGGTGTGATGTTTACCAATGACTCTTATCCGCGGGCGACGACCGCCGCCGGCGAACTGCAGACCGAAGCCGACTGGAAAGTCGAATCGACCATCGTTCGCAAGGGCGCATCCATCGGGTCTGGCGCCACCATCCTTCCGAATACTCGAATCGGCGAGAACGCGATCGTTGGCGCAGGCAGTGTGGTTACCAAGAGCGTGCCGGCGAACGCCGTTGTGGCCGGCAATCCCGCGAAGGTGCTCCGCTACGTAGAGTCCGAAACAATAACGGAGGAGGACTCGGCGCCTATCCCTTTCCTCGACCTGGTCACTCCGCATCGTGAACTCGAGAACGAACTCATGGATGGATTCCGTCGGAACCTGCGCAACGCGAGCTTCGTCGGTGGTCCCATCGTCGAGAAATTCGAAGAGGCGTTTGCTGCATTTTGCAATGCGAAACACTCGATCGCCGTCAGCAGCGGAACCGACGCTCTGCGCTTCGCAATCATGACCTGCGGCGTGCAGCCCGGCGATGTCGTCGTCACCGTTCCGAACACGTTCATCGCCACCACCGAGGCCATCTCACAGGCAGCGGGCGATTCCGGAGTTCGTTGACGTCGACGAGCAGACATACAACATGTCCGTTGTCATGCTGCAGCGCTACCTTGAGAAGCAGTGCATTCGCGAGAAGTCGGGCCGTCTGGTCAGCCTGCGTACGGGACGCCCGGTTACGGCCGTCGTTCCTGTTCATCTGTATGGCCAGATGGCTGACATGGATGCCATCTTGAACCTCGCCGAGCGCTACGGCCTGATCGTGATCGAGGATGCGTGCCAGGCGCACGGAGCCGAGTACTTTTCAAAGAAACACAACCGCTGGATGAAGGCCGGGATCGATGGGTAAGGCCGCGGCCTTCAGTTTCTATCCGGGCAAGAACCTGGGAGCCTGCGGCGAAGGTGGCGCGGTCACGACCAATGACGCCGGCATCGCAGAGAAAATCAAGTGCTTCGAGACCACGGTCAGGTCAAGAAGTACTACCACGACATGGAGGGCTACAACGGGCGCCTGGATGCGATCCAAGCTTCAATTTTGCATGCCAAGCTACCGTACCTCGCTTCGTGGAACGCACAACGCCGCGATCGCGCCGTCGAGTATAACCGGCTCATGGGAAAGGAGGAAGTCATCCGCCTCCCATACGAGCCGTCCTGGTCCCGTGCCGTTTATCACCTCTATGTGGTACGGACTAACAACCGCGAAGAGATGATCAGCCATCTGAAGAGGGTGGGCGTCGGTACCGGCATTCATTATCCAGTTCCGCTGCATCTACAAACGGCGTATGTTTCGCTTAGCTACAGCCCCGGCGATCTCCCTGTGACTGAGGCGGTTTCCCCAGAGATCCTTTCGATACCAATGTTTCCGCAGTTAACGGCCCTTCAGCAGGCCAGGGTGGTGCAGGAGATCGTCTCATTCGCCCGCGAGACTGCGTCGAAGCCGGATCAGTGTCTGGAGACTCCGGTGGCAGAAGCAGCATACAAGACGGCATAGTCGGTGGTAGCCGTTGAGGCCCTTCCGAGAATCCAAACAGGAGGCAAATAGCCGTGGAGTCAAGCAAACAAATTGTCATCGCCGGGCTCGGCGAAGTGGGGAAGCCGCTCTTCCAGTTGATTTCTGAGCATTGCGATGCCGTGGGCGTGGACGTTGGCACGCCGCTGAACGGGATCGGGCAGGTGGAAGTTCTGCACATTTGCTTTCCGTTCCAGATCAAGGACTTCGTTGGCGAGGTTGCACGCTACGTCGGCCTGTTCAAGCCTGAACTGACGGTCATCAACAGCACGGTCGCGGTTGGCACCACACGCAGGGTTGCAGAGCGCACCGGGGTTCCTACGGTGAACAGCCCTATTCGCGGCAAGCATGCTCGCATGCTCGAGGAACTGCGGACGTATACGAAGTTTGTCGGCGCGAGCGATCCGGCTGCAGGTCACCATGCGGTTGAGCACTTCCGTTCGGTCGGGTTGAAGACGAAGCTACTGTCTACGCCCGAAGCATCCGAATTGGCCAAGCTTACCGAAACCACCTATTTCGGTCTGATGATCGCCTGGGCACAGGAACTCGAACGCTATTGTGACCTCAGCGGCGCCAATTACGAAGAGATCATCTCGTTTTATGAGGAGATCAAGTTCTTCCCGACGGTCAAATATTTCCCGGGTGTAATCGGCGGACACTGCGTTATGCCCAACATCGAACTTCTTCGCAGGTTCGACGACTCGATAATCCTGCAATCCATTCATGCTTCGAACCAGATGAAAATGGACCGGGACTCGCAGAAGGTCGATCATGAACGCTCTGCCGAACAAGTTCCTGTCGAGACGCCCTGATGACCATCGCCATCGAATCCAACGCAGAGCAGAGCACCGACATGCCGGCAGCCGACCCGAACTCTGCTGCCTCGTCGCGGCGGCTTTCAGGAAAACGCGTGGGCATGGTGGTCTTCTCGCCCTACCCGGTCGATCCTCGGCCGCGACGCGCGGTCGAAGCATTGCGCAATGAAGGCGCGCACGTTGAACTCATCTGCGAGGCCGAAGGCGAAGATGCGAGGCGCGAATACTCTGAGAATCTTGAAGTCATTCGGGTTCCCATCCGCCATATCCGTGGAGGCGCGTTGTCCTATGCCTACCAATACTCGTCGTTCATCCTCATCTCCGGTGCCATACTCGCATGGCGCTCGCTTCGCCGCCGGTACCAACTGATATACGTGCATAACATGCCCGACATCCTGGTCATGAGTGGGATGATTCCAAAGCTTTTCGGCGCCAAGGTTATCCTCGACCAGCACGATCCTATGCCGGAGTTGATGTGTACCATTTTCAACAAGGATGAGCGGAGCTTTCCGGTGCGTGTCATCCGCCGGCTTGAAAAGTGGAGTATCGCGCGCGCCAACCTCGTCATCACGGTGAATGAGGCCTGCCGACGCATCTTCTCCAATCGCAGCTGTTCCGACGAGAAGATCGGGGTGGTGATGAACTCGCCGGATGAGAAGATGTTCCAATACCGCGATGCGCGTTCTTATCGTGCTCGCCAGGCCGGCGAACCGTTCGTGATGATGTATCACGGATCGCTGGTTGAGCGTAATGGCCTCGAACTTGCAGTTGACGCATTGCACCGCATGCAGCTGAGCGTCCCCGAGGCAGAGCTCAGAGTCTACGGGCGCACCACACCTTATCTCGAGCGGGTGATGAGCAAAGTTCGCACACTCGGAATGGTCGATAAGGTGCATTTCCTCGGCCCGAAACGCCTTGAAGATCTTGCAGGCGAAATCGAACGATGCGATGTAGGCGTCATTCCCAACCAGCTCAATACCTTTACAGAGATCAACACTCCAACGCGTATCTTCGAATACCTTGCTCTCGGCAAGCCCGTAATCGCGCCGTCCACCTCGGGCGTTCGCGACTACTTCCGTCCGGAATCGCTCGTTTTCTTCGAAGCAGGAAAGGCCGACGACCTGGCAACCCAGATGTCGTATGTGGCCTCCCACCCAGCGGAAGCTGTCGATATCGCCGAGGAAGGCCAGCGCGTATACCTAGCGCATTCCTGGCAACAGGAGCGGGAGACACTCGTCAACCTGGTCGCTAATCTACTGAACAACTGAGTTACGGTTGGGGCCGCCGGCCTGTCGGTCTCCATGCTGGAGCTTCGGACCTTCAAACAATTTGCGCAGTTGATGATTATTTCGCAGGGAAGAGCATGATTGGCGTTGTTGCACCCGGATCGCGTCGAGAGGTTGTCTCGGAGTTCTTCGAGCTGTTCAAGACTCCGTGGGAATTCATCGATGCCAATCGCAATTACGAGGTGATCCTGATAGTAGGAGATGCCGAGTTCGATGGATCCGAGGCGAAGCTGGTTCTCCACTACAGCTCCGACATGTTGGCGTTGGATGCAGCGGAAGGAGTTGCGGTCGACTCAAGAAAGTCTGATCGAGTGTTGTTGGACCGAGGCGGCAGGCTCCCCGTTATCAAACAATGCCTGGCATTTCGCGCTGAGGGTGACGGGCTGCAGATCGAAGGAGAGTCGCAGGTTCGAGCATCCTATCATCGCATCCGCGACAACCGGCACGTCGCTCGCGTCGGATTCGACCTGTTTGCCGAGATCGAGACGCTTCTGACATTCGGCCAGCATGCGCAGTTCGCACAAACACCGACCATTGACCGGCATATCGCTTTCATTCGGGAGTTGATGATCCAAAGTGGAGCATCGTTCATGGAGATTCCTCCAGCGCCGGCAGGGCATCCGTTTGTCGCGTGTCTGACTCATGACGTCGATCATCCTGCCGTTGCTTTTCACAAGCTGGATCGCACCGCGTGTGGCTTCCTCTTGCGCGCTACGGTTGGATCCGCACTTGACTTCTTAAAAGGGAAGATCAGGGTCCGCGAGCTGCTTCGGAATCTCCTCGCAGCCCTGAAGCTGCCGTTCGTCTACCTGGGATGGGCCGAGGACTTTTGGGCAGGTTTTGAGGATCGCTACTCAGCGATGGAACAGGGATTGCCGTCGACGTATTTCGTCCTTCCGTTCAAGGGCACACCCGGCAAGACGCGCGAAGGCGAGGCACCAAAGCTACGGGCTTCAGGCTACGGTGCCAAAGAGATCGAGAAATCGCTCGCTTCCATTCGTGACTCTGGTTCCGAAGTGGCAACCCACGGCATCAACGCATGGCTGACTGCGGAAGAAGCCTCCAGAGAAATGCGCGAAGTGCGAGCCGTGTCAGGCGCGTCAGAATGCGGCATCCGGATGCATTGGCTCTACTTCGATGAGGGATCACCCGCGGTGCTGGAACAGGCCGGCGCCAACTACGACTCAACGCTCGGCTATAGGGACACAGTCGGCTTCCGATCCGGAACTACACAGGCGTTCAAGCCTTTCAACGCCGATCGCCTGCTGGAGTTGCCTCTCACCGTGATGGATACCGCGCTGTTCTATCCCGCGTATTTGAATCTCTCGCAGACGGAAGCTCTGCCGATCCTGCGCGAAACGGTTGCGAGAGTGGCAGAATTCGGGGGTTGCATCACAGTGAATTGGCATGATCGCAGCCTCGCACCCGAGCGTCAGTGGCGCGAGAGTTACCAGGCTCTGCTCGAAGATCTGAGACGCCAGAACGCATGGTTCGCAACTGCATCACAAGCAGTCGCATGGTTTCAGAATCGCAGGTCGGCTACGTTCCAATATGATGGGAAGCGCGAAAGGCTCGTCGGGATCCCCACCGCGAGGGCCTCCAAGGGCGGTCTTCCGGGCTTGCAACTGCGCACCTATTCAACGCAGAATTTGTCGCGCGATACGGCGCCGGGCGCGGCCAGGTTTACGCAGGCGGAATTTTCGGAAGACATTCAACTGAGCACCCAATCCGGCAGTGCAAGCGATCTTATCGCTGCCTGTGAACCGATCCGTTTATAAACGCACAACGAAACGATGCCTCCTCTTCTTGCATTAACGCTCTGGCTGATCCTGCTCGTGATGTTGCTTCGGTATGATCCGGCGCGGGATCCCAAAACTACGTGGACAACATGGATAGCCGTGGCGTGGCTGTCCATCGCGGCCTCACGCCTCCCTTCGCAATGGCTTCAGTTCCAAACGAACACGTCGGCTTCGGCAATAGAAGAGGGCAACGGCTTCGATCGCATTGTACTTTCGGCCTTGATGGCCATTGCGATCTGGGTCCTGATAGGACGCCGTTTTAAATGGGGCGAATTCTTCGTCCGCCACTGGACGCTGATGGCCCTTCTGGCATTCGCACTGTTCAGCACTTTCTGGTCCGATTTCCCGGCTATCACGGCAAAGAGATGGTTCCGCGATCTGGGCAACTACTTCGTAGTTCTCGTCGTGCTCACAGACCCTCGTCCGGTCGACTCCGTGCGCACGATTCTTCGCCGCGTCGCCTACCTGCTGATGCCGCTGTCCATCGTGCTGACAAAGTACTTCCCCGAACTCGGTAAGCAGTACGATACCTGGTCCGGAATGGGCTATTACATTGGTGTTGCCACCAGCAAGAACATGCTGGGTGCGTTGTGTCTTGTTTCTGCCGTGTTCTTTTTCTGGGATTCGGTTTCGCGCTGGCCGGAAAGAAGGCAGAAACGGACCAAGCGCATCCTATGGCTCAACGCGGTGTTTCTCGTCATGACCGCTCGCATGCTCCAACTGGCGCAGAGCACCACTTCAGACGTTTGCATTGTGCTCGGATGCATGGTCATTCTTGCTGCACACATGAGGTTCTTCAGGCGACGCCCGCGGCTGCTGATGTTCCTTGTGCCGGCCACATTTGTTCTTTACCTGGTCGTGGACTTTGGAGCCGGACTTGGTGGATCACTCGCCCAGGCGCTCGGCAAAGACGCCACCCTCACCGACAGAACAAAGATCTGGGCTTTTTTGCTCGACATGCATACGAACCCAATCATCGGAACTGGGTATCAGAGTTTCTGGCTGGGCGACCGCTTGATGGATTTCTGGCAGAACTCAGGCCTCGGGCATCTGAATGAAGCCCACAATGGCTATCTTGAGCTTTACCTGGAACTCGGTCTTATCGGATGCGCCCTCACCGTGGCCTTCCTCATCGCGAGCTACCGCAACATCTGTCTGCGATTTTCCGTGCAGCCTGAACTAGCCACCCTGGGAATCGCGATGTGGCTGGTCCTCGTCTTCTATAACATGTCGGAAGCAGCGTTTGAGGGTGGTCTCCTCTACTCGGTGTTCCTCTTCGGCGCACTCACCCAATCACGGCGTGCGACAGCGCGCAGCAATAGCTCCGCAAGGCTGCGGGACACAGGCGTTGAGGTTGTCCCCGGCGCTCTTGCTGCAACGACGATCCCAAGCACGACCTGGAACCGACGCTGAGCTCGGTTCGAGCTGGGCATCCCCGGTTCAATCCGCGACACGAAAGGTAGTTACATGCTTCAGATTTGCGGCAAAGACATCCTCATCGAGGGCAAGGTAGTCAGGATTGCCCGCTTGAATGCCGAAGGTTACGACACTCTTGAGGAACCCGAAGCCGCATTGCAGCAGATCCGAAATTGCGGTACCAGGGTGGACGTCTTCACATTCGTCGAGAATTTGACCGATCCATCTCAAAAACACGCCCATCAAGTGGAGTGCGACAATCTCGCTGCCCTTCCAATCTCCACTTTTGATCACTGGATGATGAAGCAGATCGACTTCAAGGCCCGGAACAAGGCTCGGAAGGCAGGCAAGGCCGGGGTGATCTTGAAAGAGGTCCCCTATGACGACAAATTCGTCAAGGGAATCTCGGCAATCTACAACGAGTCGCCGATTCGGCAAGGCAAGAAGTTCTGGCATTATGGCAAAGCTCTTGAAGAGGTATGGCGAATGAATGGGACCTACCTCGACCGCAGCATTTTCCTCGGCGCATATTTCGAGGGTGCGCTGATCGGGTTCGTAAAGCTGGTTATGAACGAAGACCGGACGCAGGCCGGCCTGATGCAGATCGTATCCATGATTCAGCACCGCGACAAGGCTCCCACAAACGCACTGGTGGCCCAGGCAGTGAAGTCGTGCTCGGATCGTGGAATTCCGTACCTGTGGTACGCCAACTTCTCATACGGCAAAAAGCAGGACGACGGTCTAGCGGAATTCAAGCGACACAACGGATTCCAAAAGATCGAGATCCCGCGATATTACGTCCCACTTTCGATCTTGGGCCGACTTGCTTTGCGCCTCGGCCTTCACCACGGAGCAGGCGAGTGGATTCCGGAGCCAATGGTGGCTACTTATCGCAAGGCTCGCAAAATCTGGTATGAGCGCCGCTTCCACGGTCTCGAAAACGCCTGATCTCACGCACCAAAGCGCTGTCAACCGTACGCAGGACCCTTAAATAAAATGCCAGGAATCTTTGGATGCGTCACGCAAAAGCCACGACCGCAAGCCGAGGCGGAGCTGTCGGAAATGCTCCATGTGATGCTGCATGAAGATACTTATGTCAGGGACACCTGGATGGATGAGGGGCTTGGCGTCTATGTGGGAACGCTGGCTCGAGCTGGGTCGTTCTCAGAAAAAGGCATCACGTTTGATGAGCGGGGCGATGTAATGCTGGCGTTTTCCGGTGAAGCGTACTCGGCTGCGCGCAACACCAGGCACCTCGCTGAAGTCGCAGAGCAACCATCTTTCCTGGCGGCTTTAAACGGGCGCTTTCACGGAATGCTCGTTAATGCCCTCACCGGCATCGCAACATTGTTCAATGATCGCTTCGGGATGCACCGTCTCTACTACTACCAGGCAGTCGGAACCTTTTACTTCGCTTCCGAGGCAAAGGCTATCCTTTCCGTCTGTCCGGAGACACGGGAGCTGAATTTTCAAAGCTTCGGAGAATTGGTTTCCTGCGGAGCTACGCTGGAGAATCGCTCTCTCTTCAAAGGAATCGGCATTCTTCCGCCCGCTTCAAAATGGACACTCCGCAATGGCGCACTCGATCAGCGAAGCACGTACTTCAACGCTTCCGAGTGGGAGAATCAAGAGCAGCTTCCAACGGAGCCGTATTACCGCGCGCTTCTCGATGCGTTTCAAGGAAGCGTTGCCCGCTGCTTCTCAGGCAGCGAGGACATCGCAATGTCCCTTACCGGGGGCCTTGATACACGAATGGTTATGGCATGCCGCAAGCCCGCTCCGGAGACCCTTTCGTGCTACACATTCGGAAGTATGTTCCGCGAGAACCAGGATGTTCGCAAAGCACGGCAGCTCGCGGAGAAATGTCATCAGAACTTTCAGGTGCTCACCGCCGGCACGGATTTTCTATCGCAATTTTCGAAATACGCCGAGCGATCCATTTATCTTACGGACGGCTGTGTCGACGTAAGCAGGGCACCAGACCTCTACCTTAACCGGCAGGCCCGAGCGATCGCTCCCGTGCGAATGACTGGTTTGTTCGGCGGCGAAGTACTCCGCGGAGTTCGGGCGTTCAAGCCAGTAGCTAGCATGCCGGGTCTGTTCACCAGCGAATTCGAGCAGCAGACGACCAGAGCGGCTGAAACCTACGCACGGGCGCTCGCCTGTCACCCAATCTCATTTGCAGTATTCAAGCAAAACCCGTGGTATCTGCATGGGTCGCTCTCCCTTGAAGAGACGCAACTCACGATGCGCTCTCCTTTTCTGGACAACGAATTTGTGCGGGCTGTGTTTCGCTCGCCGGCCGCAGAACTTGCCAGCAGCCGCCTGTCCTGGCGGCTGGTCAAAGACGGCGACCCCGCGCTCTTAGACCTGCCAACTGATCGCGGCCTGACCGCCAATCCGGGGTCGTGGAAGGGTAGGGCACTGCACGGTGTTATGGAGTTTCTGTTCAAGGCGGAGTACGCCTACGACTCAGGTATGCCGCAGTGGCTTGCGGGCGTCGATCATGCCCTCTCGAGGCTGCATCTCGAGAGGATGTTTCTCGGACGGCACAAGCCGTTTCACTTCCGGCTGTGGTATCGTGACTCCCTCAGGGCCTATATAAAAGAGATACTCCTCGACGAACGAACGCTTTCACGACCCTACTTGAACCGTTACGCTGTTGAGAAGGTGGTGCACGGGCACCTCAAGGGGAATCGCAATTTCACGCACGAGATTCACAAATTATTGACCCTTGAGCTGATAGAAAGGGTCATTCTGGAGCGACATAAAGAGCAGCACGTGCATAATTCGACATCGGCGTGTCTCACGGTGCAATAGAGCCGAGGATCAGAGCGGCGACCAGCGTACTTCAAACTTCCTCTAAGAGCATCGCAGGCGCCTGAGAAATGTATTCGAAATGAAAATTGCTTATTTGTTTTTCGCTTATCGAAACCCTCGCCTTATCCAGAGGGAAATCGAGATTCTTTCTTCAGACAGGGCCGCTTTCTTCATACACATAGATGGGAAAGTGGACATCAGCGCGTTCGCGGAGATCAAGGGTCCGAACATTCACTTCTCTGAGAAACGGATTCCGGTTTACTGGGCGGAGTTTTCGGGTGTTCGAGCAGTGATCGAACTGATGAAGCAGGCGTTGGCCGGTCCGGAGCGTTGCGACTACCTCTTTCTGTTGAGCGGCAGTGAGTATCCAATTCGCAGCCGGAGCTACATTGAAGGATTTCTCGAGGCAAACAGCGGTACGGAATTTATCCGACTGATCAAGGTACCTGCTCCAGGCAAGCCACTTTCGCGCCTGACCACAATCCGCTACGAATCCAACAAACCGGTGCGTCGATTCCTATCGCGAGCATTCGCCAAAATTGGTATGTCGCAGCGGGACTTTCAGAATCATCTCGGCACCCTTGAGCCCTATTCAGGGCGCACCTGGTGGGCACTGACGCGTGAGGCATGCGAGTACATTCTCCGCTTCGATGAGGAAAATCCGGAGGTGGCAGCCTTCTTCCGCGACACGTTTGCTCCCGAAGAAGCCTATTTTCACACCATCCTCGGCAACTCGAAATTCAAAGAGCGGGCTTGCGGAAACCTTGTGTACGAGGATTGGTCGGCAGGCGGAGCCCATCCCGCAATCATCACAGCCAAGCATCTCGACTACTTCGAAAAGCAGGAGAAGGTGTTTGATCTGTACGAGGGACCGTCGGAATTGCTGTTCGCCCGAAAATTCTCAGACGACAGCGCCGAACTTTTCCCAAGGATCGATCGCATGGCAAAGCAAAAGGGCGACTTGCTTCCCAGTCGCCCTTCGCTCTACCAAACGTCTTAGGTTCTCATCCGTGTTCTACACGAACTTCATATCAATGCACCACTGCAGTCACAGCAAGCGGGGCCGGAGGAGCTTGATTCTGCGAACTCGTGGTGCCCGCTCCTCCGCGCAGAGGATGGGGATAAGCGTATGCAGACCAGCCTGGCTTTGCGGTGCTGCCGTTGAAGTAGTCCCGGTTCTGCTTGAGGTAGTCGGCGGTGTCGTCAGGGTTGCTGCCGCACGCCGTACCACCGTAATCGGAGAGCTGAAAGTTCAGCGTCGAGCGGGAATTGCCCCATACGTAGAAGGGCTCACTATCACCCACATAGGCAAATCCGTCCTTGGTCATTCCACCAGCCTGCCCCGTTCCGGTTACGTAACCGAAGCCTGCCTGACGCGGTGCATGGTAATCAGCGCCGCCAGAGGTTCCCTGACCCCAGCATCCGTCCGGACCGCCGCTGCGCTGCAAGTTCATCACCGTAGCATTGATGTCCGGCTTCGCACCGTAGTCTGTGGAACTCATGGCCGGCAGTGTGTTGTTGTAGGCCAACCCTGTACCGCCGCGCAGATAAATCCATGCCTGCAGATTGAAGGTGCTACCGTCGCTATAGGCATCGTACCGACCCACGTTTCCGTAAGCCTCAAAGAAGCGCTGCCCGTAGTTAGAAGTGTCGGCGCCGTGCGAGCCCTGCATGCCGGAGTTGTTGTACATGTTGTAGCGCTGAACCATGCGGGCATTGTCATCGGCACCATTGGCGTACCCGAAGGCGTGGAAGTCGCTGTCTTCGATAAAGAACGCATCCGATCCGTTGGACAGAGCGCCCATGTTCGAGACGCTCGACCAGGAGGTCGATTGCGAGTTGGTGGGATCCTTGACGCCGCCGCAACCCACTGTGGAACCGTTGAACGGGTCCGACGAACAGGAGATGTTCCACACGACACCACGATTGGATTGGGTCTCGATCACATCCCCGTTACCTGAAGGGGGAGCAGGATTGTTAGGATTCACGCGGAAGCGCGAATCATGAATCAGAACGGCCTGGCCGCCGGCCGTGTAGAAGATCGAGAACACGTGGGCGCGGTAGGTTCCATGATCCACGAAGATTCCACTGACGTTGGTATGAAACGAAGTGTCCTCGGTGATGTTGAAGAGAGCGTTGTCAGTCGGGTTGTCGTTGATGAGAGTCGTCTGCGAGGATGGATTATTGGAAATCAGCCAGCGCTTGCAGTTCGACCCGTTAGGGTATGCTGCCGGAACTCCGCACGTGCCGGTGCTCGACGAAGCGTTGATCGTAAGCGATCCCGTTGAAGAGCTCCAGGCCGTGACAGTACCCGTCAAAGAATTGCCTTCATTACCAGTCTCGTTGATTGTCAACGGCTGTCCAACGGAGATTGAAGGCGTTGGGTTGCTTACACTCGTTCCCACAACAGTCAGGGTTTGCGAGCCGCTGCCGAGCGTCAGGGGGCTGCTGCTCACGGCTATAACCCTGCTTGAACCTGCCCCTTCGATCGCAATGCCTTTCCCAGAGACACTGACACCGCTTGTCCAGTGGCATGTGCCTGCGGGAATGGTCACCGTTTGTCCCTCTGTTGCTTTGTTGATTGCGTTTTGCACGTCTGCGGTGTTGCATGATGCGGCGGCAACCTGTGCGCGCGCATACGAGCAAAGAGCTACGAAAAGTAGCCCAAAAAGTGCAAACTTGGATGGTTTTATCATTGCGAAATCCTCACTGCTTAGTAATGGTTAAGTATGTATCTAGCGCACAGGACGTCTCCCGCGCATGAATCTCCAAGGATTCTCAGCGATGTAAATCCGATAGGAGTTTCGATCAATCTATCGCAATACAGTATTCATTGCAACCAAAGTGGTATTACCATGGTACTGCATTTTCAAACCTTGGTAAGTCTGTAATTGGCAAGATTTTGGTGTTGTTTCTTAGACGTTCTTGCCATCCTTCAGTGAGTACAAAAGGCCCAAAATTTGTGGAAAAACATTGTTGAACTGAAAACAAGTCAGTTCTGCGATGCATTCTGATCTCCTAAGACCCCATGACTGCTCTCGTTTCCATTCTGATTCCCGCGTATAACGCGGAAAACACCCTCGCTGAGACGATTGAGTCGGCGCTTGCGCAGACTTGGAAGTTCACCGAGATCATTGTCCTCGACGATGGTTCGCGCGATCGCACAGCCGAGGTTGCGCGGCGTTTCGAGCCCCTCGTGAAGGTCGTCAGCCTGCCGAATCAGGGCGCGGCCGGAGCACGCAACCAGTTGTTTCGCCTCAGCAAGGGCGATTACATTCAGTGGCTTGACGCCGATGACCTTCTTGCTCCCGACAAGATCGAACTTCAGTTGGAGGCTCTCAACGGCTCAGAGGACAAACGAGTCCTGCTCGCGTCGCCATGGGCTCCGTTCTACTTCAGGACGCGCCACGCGCAGTTTACGCCGGACTCGCTGTGGCAGAACCTCACCGCTCTCGACTGGCTGTTGCACAAGATGGGCGAGAACCTCTACACGCAGACCGCCACTTGGCTTACCAGCAGGGAACTGGCCGAGGCAGCGGGTCCATGGGATACGCGAGTGCTCAGTGACGATGACGGAGAGTACTTCTGTCGTGTCCTTCTCGCCGCAGGACGCACGCACTTTGTGCCCGATGCCAAGGTTTACTATCGAGCCTCAGCGTCAAGCCGCCTCAGCTATGTTGGTTCATCGGATCGCAAGAGAAATGCGCTTTTGGTTTCCATGAAGCTGCATGTGCAATATTTGCGGTCACTCGAAGAGAGCGAGCGTGTGCGCGAAGCTTGCCTCACGTATCTACGCAATTGGTTTCTCGTTTTCTATCCAGAACGACCGGACCTGGTGGACGAGTTGCAGAAACTTGCAGTCGAGCTTGATGGAAGCCTGGAGAAGCCATCGCTTCGGTGGAAATATGCCTGGATCAGGCCCGTCTTTGGTTGGAAGGCAGCGAAGTGGGCACAGCTTCGGCTGCCCGAGTTCAAGTCGTCTTGCCTGAGAAGTTGCGATAGAACTCTTTACCGGCTTGCGGGCGAGCGAGCGGTTGTCAACGGAAGAGTCTGACATGAACACACAGGCTGAACGCGAGACAAACATTTCTGTTGCGCTGCTCACGGGAGGCGGCGATCCACACTATGCATTCGGCCTGACTTATGCCCTCGTTTCTCACGGTGCAACCGTAGAACTGATCGGAAGTGATGACTTCGAGTCGAGCGAAGTTCGAAGCAGGCCGGGAGTCACACTGTTCAACTTTCGCGGCAGCATGAAGCCCGATGCCAGCTTCAGTGCGAAATTGTGGAGAGTCCTCAAATATTACGGAAAATTGATCTGGTATGCAGCGACTTCTCGGCCGAAAGTGTTTCACATCTTGTGGAACAACAAATTCGAGACATTCGATCGCACGATCCTGATGCTTTACTATCGGCTCCTTGGCAAGAAGATCGTACTCACGGCGCATAATGTGAACACCGCCCGGCGCGACGGTTCCGACTCGTGGTGGAATCGCCTGACTTTGAAATGCCAGTACCGGATCTGCAATCAGTTGTTTGTCCACACTGAGCGGATGAAGGGCGAATTGGTGGAAGAATTCGGAGTGCGGAGCGACCGGGTCACCATCATTCCTTATGGTCTGAACAATGTTGTCCCAATCACGTCGCTGACGTGCGAAGGGGCGAAGGAACGCCTCGAAATTCAGAAAGACGAAAAGACGATTCTGTTTTTTGGCCGGATTGCTCCAGCGAAAGGGCTTGATTGCCTTCTCGGCGCATTGGCTCAACTCCGAAAATCAGGCAGCAGGTACCGCCTCATTATCGCGGGACGACCCGATCGTTGCGAGGAGTATTGGCAGTCTCTGCAAACCGAAATCGCAGCATTGAATTCGGATGAAATCATGGTCCGAGCGAACTTCATCCCAGACCAGGACGTCGAGATCTACTTCAAGGCGGCGGATGTTCTTGTCTTGCCGTATCGCCATATTTACCAGAGCGGTGTGCTGTTCCTGGGGCAAAGCTTTGGCCTGCCGGTCCTGGCGTCAGACGTCGGTTCGCTGAAAGAAGAGATTGTCGAGGGAGAAACCGGCTTTATCTTCGTTCCCGAAGATCCGTCCGATCTGGCCTCGTGCATCGAAGGTTATTTCAATAGCTATCTTTACAAGAATCTCAACCAGCGCCGAGCGCGGATTCAAAAGCAGGCGCAAGAGCAACACTCGTGGACAACGGTCGGGGCAATCACAATGAACGTGTATTCTAGCCTTCTCCATCACATCGTGGAGCCCGTGGCGCAAACCAAGGCCCCCACAGGTTCCCGCAAGGCTGACATCTCCCTTTAACCCCGCGTCTGCCAGCAACCCGGTATATGCAAAACTGTTCAGTTTCGATCTTTGAGGAGTCCGCGGGTGAAGGTTTTCCTATGACAATCGGTCCGGATACAGTGAACGCATTTGGAACCGAACATCTCCAGGTGGACCTCAAGGGCAGATCCATTCGCGGGGGAATTCTAACCCTTACGGCGCAGGGTGTTCAGTTTCTCATGCAGTCTGTCGCCACAATTGTTCTTGCGCGCCTTCTGGTTCCTTCAGACTTCGGCCTTGTGGCCATGGTTACGGCGATCACGGGGCTGGGCCAATCATTTGCAGATCTCGGTCTCTCCGAAGCTACAATTCAGCGCCCGCAAATCGAACACAAGCAGGTGAGCATGCTTTTCTGGATTAATGCTTCCATCGGCACATGCCTGATGTTCATAACGATCTGCCTGGCACCGGTGCTGGCCTGGTTCTACCATGAACCTCGCCTGCAGGGCATTGCGCTGGTTTCATCTCTGACGTTTCTCGTTGGGGGTCTTCGCGTTCAGCACGATGCACTGCTTAAACGGCAGATGCGCTATCTCTCGATCGCGATCCGCGACATCACCGCCTATCTCACTGCCGTGCCGCTCGCCATTTACCTCGCTTGGCGCGGTGCGGGTTACTGGGCAGTCGTGGCACTCCCGCTTACGCTGAACGTGATCTCAATGCTGTTTTCATGGGGCATGATCCGATGGATTCCAGGCCTGCCCAGCCGCGGCAACGGCGCGCGATCCATGGTCAGTTTTGGAGGCAAGGTTGCTGCCTCGTCTTTGCTACTCAATGCCATCCGCAACACCGACAACGTCCTGGTGGGTTGGTATTGGGGCGCCGGCCCGCTGGGACTGTACTCGCGTGCCTACAATCTTCTGCTACTTCCAGTTCGGCAACTCAGCGCTCCAGCCGCCGGTGTAATCGTGCCCGCGCTCAGCCGGCTGCAGGATGCTCCCGATCGTCTCGCACGCTATTACCTCCGCGGCATAAATCTGATTATGTGGATCAGCGCACCGCTTTTCGGATACCTGTTCGCTGCGGCAACACCGGTTATTGTGCTGACCCTCGGTAACCGCTGGCGCGAAGCTGCTCCCGTGTTTCAATTCCTGGCGATCTTCGCCCTGGGACAATTGTTGATCGAGGCAACGTTCTGGCTACTCGTGAGCCGCGGCGAAAGCGCACGCCTGTTGCGAATCACCCTTGCTATATCTCCCGTCATCGTGGCCAGCTATGCCATCGGACTGCCGTTTGGTATTAAGGGAGTCGCGCTCGCAGGCTCCCTGGTACAGCTAGCCGTCTTCCCCGCGGTCATCAAGGCCAGCTTCCGTGGAACCTCGCTTACGCTCAAAGGCCTCGGGCTTGCGATCGTATGGCCTCTGTCCATTTCCCTGCTGGGAGGAGCGGCGTCTGTTGTGGCCGGGGAACTGTTGTCGCCGAAGACGATGGGTGCCCAACTTGCGCTTCCCGCGGTGTGCTTTGCTCTTTCCTTCATGGTTTCAACGTTTATTCCCGCCGTTCGCAATGAGGTCAAGTCTATCGCGAGTGTGGTCCAAAACTCCGCTCCGCAACGATGGGCCGTGCGTACCGGCGAAGCCGGATGAATCGCGTATTTATTTGTCTGCTTTTGGTTCTTTTTGAGGTGCGTTTATGAGCAAGCCCGGAATTTCTTACGTATTGATTACCCCTGCGCGCAATGAGTCGGCTTTTATTGAGAAGACTATTCAGTCGATGATTCGGCAGACGTGTCTGCCGCTGAAGTGGGTGATCGTGAACGACGGATCTACCGACTCGACCTCAAGCATCATCCGTTCCTATATGGCAGACAATCGCTGGATTGATCTGGTCGATCTGCCGGTCCGAAAAGAGCGGAACTTCGCCGCCAAAGTGTATGCGTTTAATGCAGGCCAGGAACGGGTGAAGGGACTTGAGTACGAAGTGATTGGGAATCTCGATGGCGACATCTCCTTCGACCCCGACCACTTTGAATTCCTCCTTGAACAATTCCGCATGGATCCAAAGCTGGGTGTCGCAGGCACAGTCTTTCAGGAGGAGGGTTACAGCTCAGAGACCGATAGCTTCGAGGGGCAGAATCACGTGTCGGGACAGTGTCAGATCTTCCGTCGTGAGTGTTGGGAAGAGATCGGCGGGTACCGTCCGAACAAGGCCGGCGGCATCGACTGGATGGCGGTCACCACCGCGCGGATGATGGGCTGGAAGACACGCTCCTTCCGTGAGAAGACGTTCTTTCACTATCGTCCGATGGGTACGGCGGAGCGCAGTCGAGTGGCATCGAGCTTTTCCTACGGTGAAAAGGACTACTACCTTGGCGGCCATCCGATTTGGGAGTTCTGCCGCGTGGGTTACAGAATGACCAAGCGTCCATACCTCATCGAAGGCCTGGCTCTCGGCGCCGGTTATGTCTACGCCTTCATCACCAGGGAGAAGCGCCCTGTCTCGCGCGAATTGATGCAGTTCCATCGCAGAGAACAGATGCAGAAATTGAAGACAATTCTCAAGTCGCTTATCAAATCACGGAGCGTCAACAGCTTTGAAGTTACCCCGGCCAACCAGGTGGAAGAGAAGTTGCGATGATGGAATTGGCTCAAAACTATCAATTTGATGAAGTCCAGTCAGAAGTCCTTCGGTTTGTGAACTGGCTGGACCGATACGGCGAAGTCTCTTATGACCATCAGAGTTATTTCGCCGGCGATATCGGCAGGGCCGCCAAAGCCCTTTACTATAAGAAGCCGCTTCTCGGCACATTGGCCGTGGCTCCGATGATCTTTTCCGAGGCTTTCGTGCCTTCGGCGCGCCGCTACTTCTGGAAGGCGCAGAGATTTCCAATTGCCGATGCGCACTATGCAATGGGGTTTGCATTTCTCCATCGCGTCACGGGCAGGGAAGAGTTCTATAAGAGGGCCGTGCATTTTCTTGAGGTGCTTGAGGAGACTCGCTCCCCCGGCTACGAAAACTACTGCTGGGGCTATCCGTTCCATTGGGAAACGCGACGTGGCACGATGCGCGCCGGTACTCCGCTGATCACAACCGTACCGTATGTCTACGAGGCTTTCCTTCAGGTGTACGAAATCGACGGAAATGAGCGGTGGCTGGAAATCATGCGCTCCATTGCGGAGCATGCGTTTCACGATTACCACGAAGTCGAAACTTCACCTGACGCTGCAAGTTGTTCCTACAATCCCGAGCCAGGAGAGCCTTGTGGCGTGGTCAATGCAAGCGCCTATCGTGCATTCCTGCTCACCCGCGCCAGCATCGACTTTTCCGAACCGAAATATCGCGCGATTGCCGACCGCAACCTCAATTTCGTCGTGGAGGCTCAGAATCCAGATGGCTCCTGGTATTACTCCATCGATGGCGAGCGGGACTTTGTCGACCACTTCCACACCTGCTTCGTGATGAAAGCTCTTGCCAAGATTGAAGGTCTCACTGGCAATGCAAGGTGCACGGACTCGATCGCCCGAGGTGTCGCCTACTACGTTGACAACTTATTTGATGCGGAAGGCCTGCCCAAGCCCTTCTCGCGCCGCCCTCGCCTCACTGTCTACCGGCGTGAACTCTATGACTGCGCTGAGTGCGTCAATCTTGCGGTGCTACTGAAGGGCCGGTTCCCAAAGCTCGATGAGATTCTCTATCGTGTCATCAACCAGAAAGAGTGGCAAAAGCCGGACGGATCGTTTCGTGCGCGGCAACTTCTGATCGGTTGGGACAATACTCCGATGCATCGCTGGGCCCAGTCCCAGTTCTTTCGTAGCCTCTGCTCTTTCCTTTATCAAGAAACACACTCGAACGTAGAGCAACCCATCCTCCAACGGCGGTGAAATCAATTCATGTGCGGAATCTGCGGGCAATTTAATTTCGCTGATCGTGATCCCGTCTCTCGGCGCAATATCGAGCGGATGGCGGACAGTATCGCTCATCGTGGTCCAGATGACTCTGGTTACTATATTTCCGGACCGCTTGGCCTCGGGTTCCGTCGCCTGTCCATCATCGACCTCACGGGCGGGCACCAGCCAATGTCGGATCAAGAGGAGTCCGTCTGGGTTGTGTTCAACGGCGAGATCTATAATTTCCCCGAGCTCAAGCGCGAGTTGGAGAGCCACGGCCATGTCTTTCGCACGCGCTGCGACACCGAGGTGCTCGTTCATGGCTACAAGCAATGGGGAGACGATGTAGTCAACCACCTGAACGGCATGTTCGGCTTTGCGATTTGGGATGTGCGCAACCAGCGCCTGGTAATCGCGCGTGATGCGTTCGGCATCAAGCTTATCTATTACAGGATCGACCAAGGTTGTCTCTACTTCGGCTCAGAAATCCGTGCTCTCCGGGCCACTCTCGACGAGCCGGCCGAGGTCGATGTCAACTCCCTTAACCTGTTCCTGCGCTATCGCTACACGCCGTCTCCGCATACCATCTTCAAGGGCATTCAAAAGCTTGCTGCGGGTTCCATGCTCGTGTGCGAGAAGGGAAGCTGCCAGGTTCGTCACTGGTACAACTACCGTCCTACGCCGTTCTCGCCTGCGAAGCCGATCCGCCAGGTTCGCGAAGAAATCCTTGAACTCTACGAGAAGGCAATGGAGCGCCACCTGCTCAGCGATGTGCCGGTCGGGCTTCTGCTTAGCGGCGGAGTCGATTCCAGTGTTTTGCTCGCGCTGATGAGCCACTATGGATCCAAATGGCGCACCTACACGGTTGGTTATGGGAGCTCCTTTGCGGATGACGAACTCTCGGATGCCGCGAAGACTGCGAAACATTACGGCGCGGAACACACAGAGGTTCTGCTCGATCGGGGAACCTTCGAGTCGGCACTCTCCGGAATTGTCTCGTGCCTTGAAGAGCCGATTGCCTCTTCATCCATTGTGCCCATGTATTTCGTTTGTCAGCGGGCTCGCGAAGATGTAAAGGTCGCGCTCATTGGTCAAGGCCCCGATGAGCTATTTGGCGGATATCGCCGTCACATCGGCGTGCGCTACGGAGCGGCGTGGAGTGGAACGCCTGCCTGGATTCGCACGTCTATCTCATCTGCAATCTCAGCACTGCCTCGCAACGAAACCCTCAAGCGGGGAATTCATTCGCTCAGTGTGCAGGAGCCCTTGCGTCGCTTTCAGCAAGTGCTCTCGCTGCTTCCCGGTGACGATGTTGACGCTCTCTTTCGTGGCGAAACACTTGCGTCAGGATGCGGAGACCAGATCCTTGAAGCCTGGAAGGACCTTGCCCCCCTCACCACTGGCATTGACGAATTTGGCGGCTTTCAGTTTCTCGAAATGCGGTCCACGCTCCCTGACGAACTCCTCATGTTCGGCGACAAACTTTCGATGGCCCACAGCCTCGAAGTTCGGGTACCCTATCTCGATAAGGAACTTGTCGAATATGTCGAGCGGCTTCCCGCCAATTTGAAGGTCCGCATGGGATCGCAGAAGTGGATTCACCGCGAGGTTGCGCGCAAACTGGTGCCCGCCGAAGTTCTGACGCGCAAGAAGCGCGGCTTTGCTGTCAACGTGGTTGACGACTGGTTCAGAAGTGCCATGGGAACCAAGATGCGCGAAGTGCTGATGGATGATAATTCCCGCATGTACAGCTATCTTGATCCCAAACAGGTGCAGCATCTGTTCAAACGGCATCAATCTGGCCGGGAAGATTTTCACAAGGTTCTATTCAGCCTGGTCGTCTTCGAGGAATGGCTTCGCGTTCAGCAGTCTCCGGCTCGCGCCGCTTTGGAAGTCCCCGCACCATGCTGAGACGGACCCTGGCAGACAACTTACAACCCGCAACTAAGTGCCACGGATAGCGATATGGCTTTCGACGTGGCGATCATCGGGGCGGCAGACCCTTACTGGCGATCTTCTGGACGGGCGTGAACGCAATGGAAAACTATCTCTCGACGTACTTCAGATGTCCTGAAGAATACACGCGCGTTACATGCGAAGAGTCGCTCTCTCTCTCACTTGGGTACTTCCGATTTGGCAAGGATGCAACTCTTTTCGGCCGCCTTGCCGGCAATTCGGTTTCGCGGGATCCGGGGCCAGCGATCCACGATGCAGCCACGAGCATTCGAATCGAGGACGGAGTCATTTGTCTACCGTTCGATCTGTCCGACGTCGTGGATAACCTGCTTCGGGAGGCGTACGTCAAGGAGTGGCGGCACGGTGCATTTTCCAGCCTGTCGAAACCATATTACTTTCTTCGCCCGCTCATGCCGGTGGGTGTACGGCGGCATCTGCAAAAGCTCTATTTACGCGGCTGGGACAAGCTTCCTTTCCCGCAATGGCCGGTTGATTGCTCCGTCGACAATCTGCTGGAACGTCTCTTGATATTGACGCTCCAGGCAACAGGTGCCGACCGGATTCCGTTCATATGGTTCTGGCCAGATGGGCACAAAGGGTGCGCTCTGATGACGCACGACATCGAGACGGAGATCGGCAGAGATTTCTGTACGACACTGATGGATATTGACGACTCATTTGGCATTAAGGCCTCGTTCCAGATTGTGCCGGAGGAGCGCTACTGTGTCAGCGCTGAATTCATCAATGCGATCCGGCGGCGCCACCATGAGCTGGCCATTCACGACTTGAACCATGACGGTCACCTCTACAAGAGCAAAGAGCAGTTTGTGGAGAGGGCCGCAAAGATCAATGCATACGGCAAGGAATACAACGCGGAAGGATTTCGCGGGGCAGTTCTCTACAGAAAACAGGTGTGGTACGACGAACTTAAATTTGCCTACGACATGTCTGTTCCAAATGTGGCGCATCTGGATCCGCAGCGTGGCGGCTGCTGCACTGTCATGCCATACTTCATTGGTAACATTCTTGAAATCCCTGTGACCACAATTCAGGACTATACGCTGTTCAATATTCTCGGTGACTTCTCCACTCGTATCTGGAAACAACAGACCAAGATCATTGCAGGCAAGTCTGGCCTCATGAGCTTTATCGTTCATCCGGACTATGTGATCGAACCACGAGCGCGAGCGATCTATGAGGAATTGCTTCAGCACCTGGTCGACCTCCGAGAGAACGAGTCTGTCTGGGTGACGACTCCGGGTGAAGTCAATCGTTGGTGGAGACAAAGGGCCCAGATGCGACTCGTCTCGACTCCGGAAGGATGGGTAATCGAGAATTCGAAGGATGATCGTGCAAGGATTGCTTTTGCAAGCCTTGATGGGGATCGCCTCGTTTATGAGATGGAAGAATCATCCCCCGCAATGCCGCCGGCAGACGAGGCGCGCTATTCTGGGGTCGTCGAAACCGCACCAGCTGCGAGCAGCCGCGCTTGAACAGATTCAATATCGACAGCGCTAAGGAAAGGGTTGTAAGAAGTGACTCCCTCGAATGACTTTGATGTGGCAATCATAGGAGCTGGGCCGTATGGACTCTCCTCCGCAGCACACTTGAAGGCGCTAGGAATGGACGTCTGCGTTTTTGGTGAGCCGATGGAATTCTGGGCCAATGGCACACCGCAGGGAATGCTTTTGCGCTCCCCACGCGAGGCTTCCACAATCTCCGATCCAACATCGGCGTTCACGCTGGAGGAGTACGAAAAGGCAACCGGAACCAGTCCGGTGAAACGGCTTCCGCGCGATACATTTGTCAGATACGGCAGATGGTTTCAGACTCATCTCGGCTCGATATTGGACCGGCGCAACGTAGGCGGAGTATGCAGGAACGGTACGGGATTCAAGCTCTTTCTGAGCGATGGTGCCGTGGTTACCACAAAACGCGTGGTAGTAGCCACGGGAATTGCGAAATTCAAGAACGTCCCCTCCGTATTTGCAGGTCTGCCTGCCGAGCGAGTTTCACACTGTTATGACGGGCGATCATTTTCAAACATGGGGAAGCGGGTCGCTGTAATCGGCGCGGGGCAGAGCGCCATCGAATCCGCGGCCCTGCTTAGCGAGGCTGGGCTCTCTGTAGAGTTGATTGCCAAAATCCCGGAACTTCGCTGGATCGGTATGCACCAGAGGCTTCATAGGCTTGGCGTGGTTTCGAAGATGCTCTATTCAAAGCACGACATCGGGCCAATTGGGATCAGCCGATTGGTCGCTTATCCGAATTTGATGTATCGCTTCCCGCTGTGGGCCAAGGATAGGATCCGCAAACGCGCCGTAAGGGCTGCAGGAGCGCCCTGGCTTATTCCGAGACTCCCGACCGTGACCATTAGCACTTCGAGATCGGTAGTTTCTGCCACCGATGTCAATGGTGATCTTCAATTGAAGCTCGATGATGGCACAGAGCGCCGCGTAGACCATGTGCTGCTGGGAACCGGATATCGCGTCGACATTTCGAAGTACGATTTCCTATGTGCAAGCCTCCTGAGGGAGATCCAGCAGTTGGATGGGTATCCCGATGTATCCGAGGGTTTGACCACCTCGGTCCCCGGACTTCACTTCACAGGCGCAGCAGCGGCACGGAAATTCGGTCCTTTGCTTTACTTCGTCACCGGCACGGACTTTGCGTCTCGGGAATTGGCCTCATACCTTCGCAGGCACAGACAAATACATTGATGGCAACCATTCCCCAAGAGCGACAGTCCCTCCACGTCGAAGTGCCGGTGCAGGACACGAATGCAGGTGCGATCGTTGTAGGCGGCGACCACCCGGGTCTGGGTATCGCTAGAAGCCTGGGACGGCGCGGAATACCCGTCTATATCGTGGAGGACCAGTACTGCGTTTCGTCATTCTCGAAATATGTAACCAAGGTTGTGCGGGTTGAAAGCATCCTTGACGAGCGCAAGACGGTAGATGCAGTCGCTCGAAATCGGGCGGCGGTACAACTTGCGAAATTGGGTACTCTTTCCGACGCGTGACGAACATGTCGCGGCATTTTCACGGTATCGGTCAGAGCTTGCCGAGTTCTTTCGCGTTACGACCGGAGATTGGGATAGCGTAGAGTGGGCCTGGGATAAGAAAAAGACATATGAACTCGCCGAAAAGCTAGGCATTCCATGTCCCAAGACCTTCAATCCAAGATCGAAAGACGAGTTGCCGGCGCTCTTTCCGCGGCTGCCTCTGGCAATCAAGCCGGCAGTCAAAGAGAACTTTTTTTACGCGACGGGCGCCAAGGCATGGCGGGCGGATACGGCTCAGCAACTGACTTCGCTCTATGACAAAGCGTCAAAGCAAATCAAGCCCGAAGAAATTCTGATCCAGGAAATTATCCCGGGTGATGGAAACGAACAATATTCGTATTGTGCATACGTGCTTGGGGGGATCCCCTGCTGCATTCTTACCGCCCGCCGTGCTCGCCAACACCCGCGCGAATTCGGTCGTGCAGCAACCTATGTGGAGACCATCGAAGTTCCTGAAATTGCGGAGTATTCAGAACGGTTTCTGAAGTCGATCAACTATCATGGGGTTGTAGAGATCGAATTCAAGCGGGATTCTCGGAACGGAGAATACAAACTGCTTGACGTGAATGCCAGGACCTGGGGCTTTCACACGATTGGCTTCGCATCCGGCGTCGATTTTCCCTACCTGGTCTACTCTGACCAGATGGGCCTGCCAATCGAACCGGTGCATGCCAAGCCTGGGGTAGGTTGGCTGCGGTTGGTGAGTGATATTCCCACCGCAATCTCGGATTTCTTTCACGGGAGCCTGAGCATCGGGACCTATTTGAAGTCGCTCCGAGCAACCCGTGTGGAATCGGTATTCACTTGGCGGGATCCACTTCCGTCTCTCGCCGAGATTGTTATGCTGCCTTATCTCGCCGCAAAAAAGTATCTGAACATCTGAAGAATAAATGTGCAAAGAAAAATTCCGCAATGACTGAACTCATCATCGAATCCGGGCGTATCGAGCGTCAATACTGGCGCGACCTCTGGCGATACCGCGAGCTATTTTTCTTTTTTGCATGGCGGGATTTGCTCGTCCGTTACAAGCAGACAGCCGTCGGCATAAGCTGGTCACTTATCCGGCCACTATTGACCATGGTCGTGCTCACGGTCGTGTTCGGCAAATTGAGTAAGATGCCAAATGGTGGTGTGCCATACCCCCTTCTGGTTTTCTGTGGGATGCTCCCCTGGATGTTCTTTTCCACTGCCCTAACCGAGTCAGGCAATAGCCTTGTATCTAATTCCAATATGATCTCGAAGGTGTATTTCCCGCGCCTTGCCATCACGGTGAGCAGCGTGATTACGAGCCTGGTGGATTTTCTGATCTCTTGCGCGTTTCTAGTGATGTTGATGATCTGGTATCACTTCACGCCGCCGGCTTCGGTGTTTTTTGTGCCGTTCTTTGTCCTTCTTGTTTTCGCGGCGTCCCTTGGCGTGGGTATGTGGGTGGCTGCATTGATGGTCGAGTATCGCGACTTCCGTTTCATCGTTCCCTTTGTTGTTCAGTTCGGGCTGTATATTTCGCCTGTGGGTTTTCAAAGCAGTGTTGTCCCTGTGAGATTCAGACTGCTGTACGCACTCAATCCCATGGTTGGAATCATCGATGGATTTCGCTGGAGCATTCTCGGTGCTTCGCAAAAAATCTATTTCCCCTCGATCGCGATTGCTGTGGTCGACGTCGTTCTGCTGGTCGCCTCGGGCACCTGGTACTTCAGAAAGACGGAGCGCACGTTTGCTGACGTAATTTAATTACGTTTGGATTCCTTCGCCAACGACATGACTTCAGACATAGCCATCTCCATTGAAAACCTGGGCAAGCGGTACGAAGTGGACCGTTTGCGCGGTCCCCAGAAGGGCCTTCGCCACGTATTTGAAGATGCGTTGCGGGCTCCGTTTGCCACGCTGCGGCGCCGGATGCAGAGCCGGCAAGTGAAAGAGTTTTGGGCACTCCGCGGTGTGTCGCTCCAGATCCAGCGAGGAGAAGTGGTCGGCGTCATCGGACGAAATGGTGCTGGCAAGAGCACCATGCTCAAACTGCTCAGTAGAATCACCGTGCCAACCGAGGGCCGCATTCGTATTGACGGACGAGTCGCGAGCCTGCTCGAAGTCGGAACCGGCTTTCATCAGGAACTCACTGGTCGCGAAAATATTTTTCTGAATGGCGCGATTCTTGGCATGAGCCGGGCAGAAATCATTCGTAAATTTGATGAGATTGTCGAATTTGCTGAAGTGGGCGAGTTTCTTGATACGCCGGTGAAGCGCTATTCGTCCGGGATGTACGTGCGCCTTGCCTTCGCGGTTGCAGCCCACCTCAATCCCGAAATACTGATTGTCGATGAAGTCCTGGCGGTCGGCGATGCTTCATTCCAGAGAAAATGCCTTGGCAAGATGAGCAGCATAGCGCAGAGCGGCAGGACGGTGCTGTTTGTCAGTCACAACCTTGAAGCGGTCAGAACCCTCTGCGAGCGCGTTGTCTGGATCAAAGACGGAAGAATTGAACAGGATGGCCCGGTTGACGCGGTAGTCGAGAACTATTTCAATGCGCTTTCGAGCAGCGAAACTTTCTCAGCTCACTGTGATGAGCATGGTTTTGTTGTGGAGCGCGTTTTATTGAAGGACGGTGCAGGGGAAGTATCCACGCACTTCTCGCCAGGTGAGGACATGATTGTGGAGATTGACTACCGCGCTGATCAGCCTCTCGATCAGCCCTACATTATTCTGGCGATTCAGGGCGTGAACGGATCCTGCTTTACCGCCAACATGCTGCTCGATGGAAATCGCCCAGATGTCCTTCAGGGTCAAGGCAAGCTGGCATGCCGCTTTAAAGCTCTTCCGATCTTGCCACAGAGCTATTCGGTGAAAATGGCAATACGCACACGAAATGGAAATGACCGCGTACTCGAAACGACGGATGTTGCATTTTTCAATGTGGTAGCGGACCTGGCAAGCTATGGTTTCAAAGGCGAGTTTGTCTCGCGCGCCTCAAATTCGACACCGGTCGTAGTGCCCTATGAATGGCATCTACCCGATGGCACAGTCGCTTCGGTCTCACTAGCCTCCCCAGTGGATTCGCTGGGGGCAAACCGCACCGAGACAGTTTCGCTCCGCTAGAGCCAATGAACATGCGCGCAATTGCAGTCATTCCGGCTCGTGGAGGCTCCAAGCGCATTCCCGGAAAGAATATTCACCCCCTCGCCGGCAAGCCGCTCATCGCATACTCGATCGAGGCTGCGCTGGGGAGTGAATTGTTTGATCGCGTTATTGTAAGTACAGATGACGAAGAGATCGCAGATGTCGCCCGGCTCAGCGGCGCGGAGGTGCCGTTTCTGAGGTCCAGCCAAATTTCTGATGATATGACACCGGTTTCCGTTGTTACTGCCGATGCGTTGGAAAGGCTCGATCCGGACGGTTCAGAATACTGTGTAGTTGCTCAACTCATGCCGAACTGTCCTCTTCGTACGGCGCAGGACGTGGTTTCCAGTCAAAAGCAATTCATCGAAACCGGAGCCGATTCGCAGATTTCAGTGGTCCGATACGGTTGGCAGAACCCGTGGTGGGCTATGAAGCGCAGCCCTGGTTCGTTTGAACTTGAAGCTCTCTTTCCGCGTGAAATGACAGCCCGCAGCCAGGACCTGCCCGAACTCTTCTGCCCAACGGGCGCCATTTGGTGGGGCAAGACTTCGGTGATTCGCCAGCAGAAGACGTTTCACATCCCAACTCGCTCTGGCTGGGAGATTCCCTGGGAGCGCGGCATCGACATCGATACCCTGGATGACTTGGAACTGGCAGAAGTGGTACTCCGAAAAGACACAAAGCAGAGCTGATCTACAGTACTTTTCAACGCAATCGCATGCACTCTTTCAACAACAATTTGGGAATCTATACGACGATCTATCCGGCCGTCCTGCCGTATTTGCCCGAGTGGTATCGGTCTGTCCAAGAGCAGTGCGACAAAGTCTTTTGAACTTTGGATTGGACTCGATGCACTTTCGCAAAAGGATGTGGAAGATGCACTTGGCAACCACGTCGAGGCACGCTGGATAGAGACGGCCTCGGAACGTACCCCGGCGGAGATTCGCCAGGTTGCACTTTCGCAGATGACAGTCTCGGGACTCGATGTGGTGCTCGTCGATAGCGACGACGTACTCCACCCGAGCCGAGTAAGCGGAGCGCGCCATGACCTGCGAACGAGCGATCTTGCGGCGTGTGCCTTGGAAATCATAGATGAGAGCGGGCAGGAGTTGGGCATCCAATTCAACCTCGATCCAGTAATGCAGCCATCTCAGGTTTTGCCTCGCAACAATGTCTTCGGCTTCTCGAACTCCGCGTATCGCTGCGAGTTGCTTAGAGCGGTGTCTTCCTATTCCGAGCGACGCGGTGCTGGTGGACTGGTATCTTGCCACGCGCGCGTGGCTCTTCGGGGCAGAGATCACATTCGATCGCAGCGTCAGAATGCGGTATCGGCAGTACAGCTCAAACACCGCCCGCGTCCGTCTTCCATTCGACCCGGCACAGATCATATCCGATACTGCGCTCGTTCGCCGCCATTTCCAACTTCTACAGGCCTCAGACGGGAAGCAGCATTTTCTTCCCGGTCGCTGGACACAAGTGCTCAATGCAATGCGCGACATTGAGCAGTTCGAACGGTATATTAGTGGAAGTCCCGCAGGTCTGAGCACTTACGTTGAGTCATTGAACAGGGCAGTGACGCGACCCATTTGGTGGACATCTGTCGCCTATCCTCCCCTGGCGCACATGTGGAAACAGGAACTGACCTTATGCAGAAAGTAAAGCTTGGCGAGGTTGAAGTCGGCGCAGGAGAGCCCCCGTACATCATTGCGGAAGTGGGTTCTAATCATAACGGCGATATGAACCTTTGCATGCGGCTCATTGACGCGGCAGCCGAGGCAGGCGCCAATGCGGTCAAGTTTCAGTCGTGGACCGACAAGTCACTCATCGCCGAGGAAGAGTACGAGCGCAACACCGAGTACTCGGATAAGAAGAAGCACTTCGGCTCCCTTCGCGAGATGGTCACCGCGTACCAGCTTACTGCCTCGCAGCATATTCAAGCACACGACCGCTGTGTCGAGCGGGGAATCGCGTTCTGCTCTACGCCGTTTTCGTTTGAAGAGGTCGACCTCCTTGATTCGCTGGAGTGTTCCCTTCTTCAAGATTGCGTCGATGGATGTGGTGCATCTCTCGCTTCTTCGATACGTCGCTTGCAAGCAAAGGCCGATCGTGATTTCCACTGGCATGGCTACGCTTTCTGAAATTGAGAAGGCAATCGACGCGGTCCGCGCCGAAGGCAATGAGCAGATTGTGCTCCTGCATTGCATTTCCATCTACCCGCCAGATTACGAGACGATCCATCTTCGCAACATGGAGACATTGCGGCGCGCATTCGATTGCCCAGTCGGCTTCAGCGATCACACTATGGGTACTGCTATTCCGCTTAGCCGCTATCGCGCTCGGTGCCTGCGTGATCGAAAAGCACTTTACCCTCGATCAGGAAATGGCCGGATGGGATCACGCGATCTCCGCAAATCCGGAGCAGTTGCGCACGATCGTCAGGGAAGGAAACAACATCATTACTGCACTCGGAAGTGGCCGCAGACTCGTAAGCGAGGCTGAGATGGAAAAGCGAAAGAAGTTTCGTCGCAGCCTGGTTGCCCGGCAGCCTCTCAAGCAAGGTCACGTCCTTACGAGAAAGCGACTTTGATGCCAAGCGCCCGGGTACTGGTGTTGCTCCGGACGAGATCCAGTTTGTAACCGGCCGGAGGCTCGCGTGCGATCTGGCAGTTGACCAGGTACTCAGGTGGAGTCATCTGCAGTGACACACGAGCCCGACGCACAGTTACCGCTGATTCTGATCGGTGCGGGCGGGCATGCGCGCGTGCTCCTTAGTACGCTTCTTCAACTCGGACAGCGCGTGATTGGCTTTGTGGATGTAGGCGAGCCGGGGCGCGAACTGTTTGGAGTTCCCTGCATTGGGAACGACGAAGCGGTGTTTGAGCATGATTCCCATCGCGTCCGGCTGGTCAATGGCATTGGCTCTGTTGGATCCGTGAGCAATCGGCGCAGGGTCTATGAGTTGTTTTGCACCCGCGGTTACAGCTTCGCATCGGTCATTCATCCCAGTTGCATCATCGCGCGCGAGACCCAGCTTGCAGCCGGCATACAGATTATGGCCGGCGCAATCATCCAGACCGGATGTACTGTTCGAGAAAACAGCATCATCAATACAGGAGCCCAGCTCGATCACGATTGCGTCATCGAGCCCCATGCGCATATAGCGCCGGGAGCGATTCTGAGCGGAAGCGTACATGTAGGCGCGCGTGCACATGTCGGCGCTGGTGCGACCGTCATTCAAGGTATTCACATTGGCGCCGACTCGATCGTTGGCGCTGGCGCGGTTGTACTTTCCGATGTCCCCGAATGCTGTACTGTCGTCGGGGTTCCAGCCCGATCCATTAGTGTCAAAGCTTAGTAGGCACGACGACAAGGTTCTATGAATCCACGACCCGTTTATATCGTTCACTGCATCGACACCGAAGGACCTTTGCATGAGTCGCTCAGTGCAACATTTGAGCGTTTGAGTGACATATTCAATCTCAACCTCGAACCAAGCGAAGCCACGCTGCGGCAACTCCAGAATGGAACGCTTGATCTCAATGGGCTTGAGGCTGCCGTGCAAAAGGTCGTTGACCCTCACCTTCTCGCCTACAACGACACGTGGGAGAAAGTCGATACGATGCTTGCCCGCATTATGGACGAGGGTTTTCGCAGAGAGGTTCCGGACTCCGCGGGCGAAGGATGGGTCTACAACTGGTTTTGCGTCGATCACGTCGACTACGATGTAAACCCGCGTCGGCGCGATATTGGTTATCACAATGTCTTTGACCACTATCGCTGGATGATCAAACAGCACTCTGCCACGCGTGACGGTCTTCATTTTCATTACCATCCGCATTCGTTCCGCCGAGAAGCGCACCGTTGCGCTACGCACTGGTGGGCATCCTCTGACAGTCTTCATCAAGTGCTCTCGCGACGCGTAATCGACCACCAATGGTTTCCCTCCGCGCACCGGCCAGGGTTCCATGTGATCCGGCCTGACAGTCACTGGTTTCTCGAGCAATACATTCCGTTCGATTTCTCGAATCAATCGATGGCCCAATCAGCCACCGATGCAAAGCAGGCCGGCCTGGAGGGAGGACGCTTTGGGGACTGGCGCCGTGCTCCAGCCACATGGGCGCCCTACCATCCTGCCGCCGATGACTATCAAGTGCCTGGAGCCAGCCGCCGCTGGATCGCCCGATGCCTGAATGTTGGAACGCGCTATCGCATAATCCGGGAGCAGGATATCGAGCAGGCCTTTACGGAGGCCTGCCGCGGGCAAGCCGGTAGTTCTCGCAATCACAAATCACGACTTTCGCGACATGGGGCCGGATGTCAGCGGTTTTCGTGAGGTGCTCCAGAAGGTAGCGCGAGACTTCCCGGAGGTGCCGTCTCTTCTACTCTGAGGCCATCACCGCCATGCGCTTGGCATTGGATCTGCCCCAACTTCCTCCGTGCGAACTGGACTGCACGCTCGAGACCGTCGACGCATCCACTGCAGTTCTCAGGGTTAGCTCCACGACGCCCACCTTTGGTCCGCAGCCCTGGCTCGCACTAAAGACCATGGACGGCAGTTATCATTTCGATAATTTCGATATCGAAATACCATTCCACCGCTGGCAGTATGTTTTCGATCTGGAGACGTTTCCTCTGTCCGCACTTAGCGCCATTGGAGTCGCCGCGAATAACGCTTACGGGATCGCAACCGTAGTGAACATCAATCCGGCGACACGGGAAATAAGTTCGAACCACTGGAACACGCCGGCAGCATCGGAAGCAGAAGTCGTAGCACGCCATTGAATCACGATCGGCAATCCAACACCGCACAACTACAGACATGAACGACATCCCAAAACAAGCACGCATTAATCGAGTGATCGTCTCACCCAGCGCCTCCATCCGCGAGGCAATGAAGGCGCTGGATGAAGCCGGAACAGGCGCGCTTGCTGTCTGCGATGAGCAAAGGGGGCTCGTAGGCCTGCTCTCCGACGGCGACATTCGCCGGGCTCTGCTTAGCGAGCATTCACTGGACGCCCCGTGCATCTCGGTGGCGTGCGCCAAGCCTATCGTGGCTGCCGATCCCGTTTCGGTGCCACACGCGTTGCGCTTGATGAACGAGTACGACATACATCATCTGCCAGTTGTCGATCGAGATGGTGTGCTTGTCGATTTTCTCCTTCGCAAGGACGTGGTGGAGGAGTATGAGTTTGAATTCGAAGAGCGCAAACGCCTCCTCAGCGTCTGTATCGGGCCGCAGGCGACCATCTCACAGGCGATCGCTCAATTAAACGAAGCTGGTACCGGAGCTTTGCTGCTCTGCACTGAAGAGGGCAAACTCTTCGGTCTTATCACCGACGGAGACGTCCGCCGGGCTGTCATTCAGCGCAAGCCGTTGAGTGATGGATGCGAATCCATCGCCACGCGCGAGCCTGTGCGGGCATCCTATCCTATCTCCGACGCCGACGCGCTTTCGATGATGAATGAGCACGATATTCATCAGCTTCCAGTTGTCGACTCTGAAGATCGCATCGTTCAGTTTCTTCTGCGCAAAAATCTCAATCCTGCCTCGCGGCAAAATCTTCAGGCCGTCATCATGGCCGGAGGTTACGGTAAACGGCTCCTTCCGCTCACGGAAAAAGTTCCCAAACCGATGCTGCCAGTTGGTGAGCGTCCACTGCTCGAGCTCATCATTAAGCAATTGCGTCGCGCCGGCATTCATGACGTCAATCTCACAACTCATTACCTGCCAGAAGCTATCTCGGATCACTTTGGCAACGGCGAGGGCTTCGGTGTAAATCTGAATTACTCGCGTGAGGAGCATCCGCTTGGCACGGCCGGCGGTCTTCGGCTCATGCCTCGTCCGCAAGGTCCATTTCTGGTGATCAATGGCGACATCCTCACAGGGGTGCCTTTCCAGCAGATGCTTCAGTACCATCGATCGCACGGCGCCATGCTCACGGTCGGCCTGCGCAGATACGACATGCAGGTTCCATTCGGCGTGGTCGACTGCGAAGACGTAAGGATTACGAAGATTGAAGAAAAACCATGCCTGAATTTCTTCATTAACGCAGGCACGTATCTCGTCGAGCCGGCAGCATGGGATCTCATCCCAGAAAACAGCAAGTTCGACATGACAGATCTGATTCGTGTCTTGATCGACGCCGGAAAAGCCGTCGTTGGGTACCCCATCATGGAATACTGGATTGACGTTGGCAGACACGAAGACTACATGAAAGCGCAGGAACTGGTTCTGAAAGGAGAACTCTAGCGTGCGCGTCTTGATTACCGGCGGTGCCGGCTATGTGGGCTCTACCCTTGCTCCTCTTTTGCTCGGCGCAGGGCACAAGGTGCGCGTTCTTGATCGCCTGGCATTTGGCGGCGAGTCCCTTTTGGGAGTATGGGCGCATCCCAACTTCGAATTCTTGCGCGGCGATATTCGCGAGCCTGAAGTGCGACGCGATGCCGTCAGTGAGTGTGATGCAGTCGTCCATCTCGCCGCAATAGTCGGTGATCCAGCATGTGCACGCGAACCTGAGGTTGCGCGCGCCGTCAATCTGGACTCATCGATTGCTCTCATCGAGGAAAGCCGCAAGGCCGGCGTACAGCGCTTTGTATTTGCCTCTACATGCAGTAACTACGGCAGAATGAAGGATCCGAGCCAATTCGTTAATGAGGAATCGGAACTGAGCCCAGTGTCGCTGTATGCCGAGACCAAGGTCGCAGTTGAGAAATGCCTGCTGCGAGAGTGCAGGAGCGGACGGTTGGTCTCCGACCCCGTTGCGTTTCGCGACGGTCTTTGGGGTGTCTCCAAGAATGCGCTTTGATCTGACCGTAAACGAATTCACGCTGGAGATGATCACCAAGAAGCACCTGGTTGTATTCGGCGAGCAGTTTTGGCGGCCTTATGTGCACGTCTTTGATGCCGCTCGCGCGTATCGCTCTCGTGCTCGAGTCTCCTCGTGAGCTCGTAGCCGGAAGAGTATTCAATGTCGGGTCAACCGAGCAGAATCTACAGAAGCAGCAGATCGTCGAGCTCATCAAGCCGGTAGCTTCCGATGCGGTCATTGAATTTGTGCATAAGAACGAGGATCCTCGCGACTATCGCGTTTCCTTCGATCGCATCCTGACGGAACTCGGCTACAAGACGACGAAATCTGTCGTCGATGGCATTGTGGAAGTCGCAAAACTGGTTCGAACCGGGGCAATCTCCGATCTTGCGGCCAGCCGATATCGCAACTAAAGCATCTTGAGCCCCTCCACCGAGACGTGTATATGAAAAGCATCGAAGCAGATATCAAAGGCGCTCCATCTCAGGCGATGCGGTTTATCCCGCTCTCTGTTCCCGAGATTCGCGGCAACGAATGGGACTACGTCAAGGAGTGCCTTGAAACGGGATGGGTGTCGTCTGTAGGTTCCTACGTCGAGCGCTTCGAACAGATGGTCGCTGCGCAGGCGGGTACAAAACATGCAGTTGCGACGGTGAATGGGACCTCCGCTCTCCACATCTCCTTGCTCCTTGCCGGGGTTCGACCCGAAAGTGAAGTCCTTGTCTCAACGCTGACATTCATCGCGCCGGTGAATGCCATCCGTTATGTCGGTGCGTGGCCTGTTTTCATCGATGCGGAGCCGGTCCATTGGCAGATGGATCCCGCGCGAGGTCATCGATTTCCTCGAGAGTGATTGTCAGTTAGTCGGCGACACGCTTCACAATCGTCATACCGGCCGTCGAGTGTCGGCGATCGTTCCGGTTCACATACTCGGTCATCCGGTCGACATGGACCCGATCATCGACATTGCCCGCAAATACGGACTGAAGATCGTCGAGGACGCGACAGAGTCCTTGGGCGCATCTCTCCGCGGCAAGAGTCCCGGCAGCCTTGGCGACGTTGGGTGCTTCAGCTTCAATGGAAATAAGATCATCACGACCGGTGGCGGTGGAATGATTGTCACTGACGATGACAGATGGGCTAAGAGAGCGAAGTATCTGACCACCCAAGCCAAGGACGATCCCGATCGAATATATCCACGGAGAAATCGGATATAACTATCGACTCACCAATGTACTGTCTGCCATTGGCTGTGCGCAGATGGAACAGCTCAGTACCTATGTGGCAAAGAAGCGCAGCATCGCCGAGCAGTACAGCAAGGCTCTTGCCGGCGTACCGGGCATTGAATTGATGAAGTCAGCTTCCTGGGCTGAGAGCACTTATTGGATGTACACCGTTCTCGTCGATCCCGAGACCTTTGGCATGGATTCTCGCCAGTTGCTGAAAACGCTCGAATCTAAAAGAATTCAGACGCGTCCCGCTGTGGCAGCCAATCCATCTTTCTCCGATTTATGCCGGCAGCAACCATAGGTCTATGCCTGTCGCGGAAGATCTCGCGAGACGCGCCTTGAGTCTGCCGTGTTCCGTCGGTCTGAGTGACGAAGAGCAGGATAGAGTCATCTCGGCAATTATCGAAGCAGCAAGAATATAGCCAGGTCCGCGCTGCTAGTGAATTGAAAGGAACTGAAAGTATGGCGCAGACCCTGACGCCGGAGATTAGTGAATCCCCGACAAGCTCGCAGATTGGGCTTGGCCGATCCGCATTTATCATCCTTTCCGCACTGATTCTGTTTGTCGGAATAGCGTTGCGGTTCTATCATCTCGGCGTCCGCAGCATCTGGTACGACGAAGCGATGACTGCGAATATTTCGCGAGGCAGTCTTTTGCAGGTGATTCAGCTCACGCGAACTGTCAGCGCCCCGATCGCTCATCCCGTTCTTCTTTACCTGACAGAAAGAGTTGCAAGCAATGCCTGGATGGCACGTTTCCCATCGGCTGTTGCGAGCTTCGCCACTGTTCTCATGATGCTCGCCATGATCAGGGTGCGAGTGAACATGTGGGCGGCACTGTTTGCTGCCGCCATCCTATCGCTCTCCGCATCTCAGATTAGATACGCGCAGGAGGTTCGCGAGTATTCCCTCGCGGTATTCTTCACCGCGGTCCTTATTTTCTGTCTCTTTCAATGGGAAGATGACGGCCCAAGTCGCCGCCCGGCGCCTCTCTACATCATGCTATTCCTGGCGCCGTTCGTCCAGTATGGTCTCGTTCTTCTCGCAGCCGCAGTGCTCACAACCATGCTGCTGAGAGCGCTCCTCGACCGCAATATCTCCTCCAGCATCATCCCGATTCTGTTTGCCAGTGTATCCCTGCTGATAGGGAGTATCCTCTGCTATCTGTTCACGCTTCGCTATCAACTTCAGGGGCATGGGCTCGGCGCGCAGTGGTACCTGGCTGAGAACTACTATGATCCCAAAGCAGAGGGAATCCTTCACTACGTCGTATCCAACACACATCAACTCCTAAGCTTTTTCATTCCAGGTCAGCTGGTCGTGCCGCTGCTATGTCTTGCTGGTGTGTTGGTTGTTGTAATTGATCTTGGCAAGCGTAAGGTCGCAACAATCACTCTGCTTCTGCTGAGTGCGTTCACGACGACAATTGTTGCCTCGATCTTCCACGTTTATCCGTACGGCGGAATCCGCCAGTGTCTCTTTCTCGCGCCGGTACTTGCCCTGTTCGCCGGTTCAGTCTTTGCGGAACTGCTGCTGTACGCCGGGTCCGGGTACCGCACTGCAATCGGTCTTTGCGTTCTGGCGATCATCGTGGCCGCCGGTGTGCGGGGTCTTTATAGACAGTGGCCTTACAACGAATTTGAAGATACCCAAAGTCTCTTACGGGAGCTGGCAGCGTCCGGCGCCCCGAGCGATCAAGTCTGGGTTAATCACGACGCGGTCGCCGCATTTCGGTTCTACCGTCCAGCAGGCGATGCGCGCTTCGCATACGGGAAGTACTACGCCGACGCAAACGACTACATGCCTGAGTTGCTTTCGTCCATTACTCCCCACACTACCCGGCTGTGGCTTGTCTTTTCCCATCTGGAACAGGGAAGCGATAAAGCGGAAGAACAGCTCATACTCAAAACTCTTCCCCCTGAGTGGAAGCTGGAAAGGCGAGTCTCGGCTACCAACGCCGAACTTTATCTTGCGCGGCGAGCGCCATCTCAACAGCTTGGGCAATAGAAGATGCATGCAAGGCTCGCATTAGCGAGCCATATAAACCGTACTCCAGGTAACGTTTATGAGCGCCGCAACCGTCTCGACTCCGGAAATTCACACAGCTGTTGCCGTCCGATTTTACCGGCCAGAACTGGATGCGCTCCGGTTCTTTGCATTTTTTGCTGTCTTCATACACCACGGCCCCACAACAGGCGGCGCAATCGAAACGCTACACTCAGCGGGCGGCTTTGGGCTCTCCATGTTTTTCCTTCTCAGCGCATTTCTTATCACCGAATTGCTGGTCCGCGAGCGAGATCAGACCAGTACTGTGGCCTGGAGACTGTTCTTCATTCGGCGCGCGCTTCGTATCTGGCCACTCTACTTCGCGGCTATTGCATTCGCCTGCGTCATCGCCCGTATGCCTCATTTCGGTTTCTGGATGTCCCGGTACGCGGTCGTCGTGATGGCTCTATTCATTGCAAACTGGGCTGCTATCGCGCCCTCACTTGGCGTGCTAATTGGCCATCTCTGGACTATATCCGTTGAGGAACAGTTCTACTTGATATGGCCGCCGATCATTAAGTTCGGCGGAAGAGCAGCTGCTCTTATTGCCTCCTGTCTATTTCTCGCTATCGCGGCAGCCTGGATATGCCTTTTCGCTGGTCGCGGATGGCTGCTCTGGTACGACACTCCAGTCGAGTTTCTATTCTTCGCCGCCGGCGCGCTGATTGCGCTCGGATTACGGGGCCGTGTGTTTTCCGACATGAAGCCAGTCGTCCGTGCGGGAGTGATTTTCGCCGGTTGCTCAGCACTTTGGATTGCTGCGGCCCGCGGTCGAGTGGAGACGTTTCCAGCGCCCGGATTGGCGAGGCTCGGCTTCCGATACGGAGGCGCTATGGTCGGCTGCGTGCTGATCTTCCTCGGCGTCCTTGGCTTGTCCTACGTCCCGCGCGTTCTCGTATATTTCGGTAAGATCTCCTATGGCCTGTATGTTTTCCATCTCGCAGCATTTCAATTGGCCACTAAGCTTACCGCGCCCTTACATCTTCTAGGCCACTCTTTGCCGAATCTTGTAATGGTGGATTGCAGCGCGCTGCTCCTGACGATGTCGTTAGCGGCGATCTCCTACAGGTTCTTCGAGAAGCCGTTCATGCATTTCAAGGAACGTTTCGCCATTATCCCGTCGCGTCCTGCATAATTTAAGGGAGAACTCATTCATCATGCCGGTAAGGGAATCCGTTTTTAGCAAATCCGACTTTGTGCTGGGCCTTGCAGCCGCAGGACTGTGCACCGGAGATACGGTATTCCTTCAACTCTCCGCGGCCGGTCTCGGCCAAATGGAGAATGCCGCGTCAATCCTCGAAGCGAGCGAACAGATGCTTTCCGCGGTGCTGGAAGTCATCGGGGAGGAAGGCACGCTTCTCGTTCCCGCATATACGCTTTCCTTTGCTCGGAGCGAAGAATTCGATCCTGCCAACTCGCCCGCAGTGGGAGGAGGCTGGAGTGAAACCTCGGAATTTCCGGAACTCGTTCGGCATCATCCCCGTGCGGTTCGTTCGAGTGATCCGCTTTACTCTGTCGCTGGGATAGGGTCTCGCGCCCATCAGCTTCTCACCAACTTGCCCAACAACAGTTTCGGTCGAGACAGCATCTTTGATCGCATCCTGAATTCAAACGCCAAGATGTGTCTCATCGGCGTTGAACTGCGGGATGCAACGCTCATCGAATTCGTCGAAGAAGCGCTGGCGGTTCCATGGCGGTACAAGAAGCTTTTCACCGGAACGATTCGCCAGGGTGGAGCCGCGCGGAAGCTTGGGTGGGTGACGTCCGTGCTCAACCTCTCGCTCAAGGAGAGAGTCGACGCCATTCGCAGCCGTGCTGCAGTACATGCTATATCCGCCACTCGAAAAGTTTCGCTTGGTGCCGGTGAAATCCTCACCGCGGAGATTCACAACCTCTTCGACCTTCTGCAAGCCGCACTGACGCGCGAGGCGTCAAAGGAAGACCTCACAGCACCCGAAACGATTGAGTCGAATTTCTCGGTTGAACTCGCTCCGTCGGCATCAATGAGTGAAATGATCTCAGCGCTTTGGCGGCTGCCTCGAGATATCGTGTCCGACGGATACGACGCTGCGCTCGGAGCACTCGCCACTCAATTGCCGATTCAAGTCCACGAATATGCCACCGGCACTGAATGCTGGACGTGGCTCATACCTGAAAAATGGACTTGCCGAGACGCGCGCCTTGAGACTCTCGATGGCCGGGTCCTGTTCTCCTACCGCGACAACCCGCTTCACGCCGTCTCGTATTCGCTTCCCGTCGACAAAATCGTCTCTCGGGGAGAGCTATTTCAGCACCTCCACACGCATCCGCGCCTTGACGACGCGATTCCATTCATCTTCAAGTATTACGAACGAGATTGGGGACTCTGCTGCAGCAAGAACTTGAAGGATTCGCTGAACGACGAGAGCTACCGCGTCATCATCGACTCAGAATCCGGCTTTGGATCCCTGAAGGTGGGCGAATGCGTGGCCCGTGGCAACAGCGACAAGACTTTTGTTCTCTGTGCGCACCTCTGTCATCCAGCCATGGTGAACGATGATCTGACCGGCGTAGTCGTCGGCATGCATGTCATGCAGGAATTGCTCAAGCGTTCAGACTTGCGCTATACGTACCGCTTCCTCATCCTGCCTGAGACTATTGGTTCTGTCGCCTATCTCAGCCATCACATGCAGCTCGTTCCGCAAATGGCCGGCGGACTTTTCCTTGAGATGCTCGGGCTCGACAACCCGCATGCGTTGCAGCTCTCGTTCTCTGGTGAAACGGAGATTGATCGCTGTCTATCGCGGGTTCTCTCTGATTCCAGCCCGGATGCGTGGATTGGCGAGTTTCGCACGGTTGTCGGTAACGACGAGCGCCAATTCAATGCGCCCGGCGTTCGCGTCCCCATGCTTTCGCTTTCACGCGTAATGCGCGACAAATCGCAGGGCTGGCCCTATTACCCGGAATACCACTCGAGCCGTGATACCCCAGAGCTCGTCTCGGAGTCGCGCCTTGCCGAATCGCGCGATCTCGTACTGCGCATGATCGATGCTGTGGAAAGAAACGAAGTCCCGGTCAACCTTTTTCAGGGCGAAGTCTTCTGCTCCCGCTTCGGTCTTAACATTGATGCCTACGCCAATCCGGAAGGGAATCGCGCACTCTTCGATATTCTTTTCTTGATCGACGGAACACGCTCTGTTTCTGAAATTGCCAGGATATGCAGCGTGTCGGCGCAATCGGTCCGTTCTGTTCTTGAAGAGCTGCGACCGCTGGGCCTCATCGCCTATGCCCCCGTTCCGCGAGGCTGAGGTCGTATGCGCATTCTCATTGGAACAGGACTTAACGCCGGCGCAGCGGAGTATCAGAACATCGGCGATGTCGCCATGCTGCAAGTTGCCGTCGCTCGACTTGCCGAACTCTGGCCCAATGCCGAGATTCTGGTTCTTACGGATTCCCCCGCCGACCTCGCCCGCTTCTGTCCTGCCGCGCGACCGCTATCTCGCTATGGCGCAGAAACGTGGATTGGTGACCAAGTCTTGCTGGGTCCTTTCCATCGCACTCTGCCGGAGTCATTTTTACCCTATCTCAGCAATTTAGAGCGCAATCTCGCACACCGATCGCCGGGACTCCACGAGTGCCTGCTGCACACCCGGTTGCGGCTGCGTGATTCCTCAGGTCGGCTTCCGAAGCTGCAGTCATTTTTGAAAGCCCTTCGATCCTGTGAACTGCTTGTCATATGTGGTGCCGGAGGCTTCGCCGACAGTTGCCGGAATTGGAATCTTTATACCCTCGGTCTCATTGAATCCGCCCTCGCCAATGGCACGCGCGTTGCCCTGTTCGGGCAGGGAATTGGTCCTCTCAGCGACCGGGAGACCCTTTCCCGTATGCGCGACACATTGCCGCGAGTGTCTATGCTCTCTCTGCGCGGTAATCGTGGAGCAACCGATATTGCAAAGCATATTTGCGTTCAGGACGAAATCCTCCTAACTACCGGGGATGAGGCGATAGAGCCGGCATATCAGGCGCGTCCAACGGTCCTGGGCAACTCCATCGGCGTGAACCTGCGCATCGCCCCCTATTCCGGGGCCACCGAATCCCAGGCAGATAGCATCGGCTCTGTTCTGCGAGAATTCGCTGCTCGGCAGAGCACCACACTGATTCCGTTGCCCATCGCTTTCCACTCATTCTCCGACGATCGCGAGAGCATTCGCCGACTTATGGGCGTCTCGACCTGCCAGGACGCCATGGTCGGCCTTGATTCACCTCAAAGCCTCTACGCCAGCACCGCTACGTGCCGTATCGTAGTTACCGGCGCCTACCATGCAGCGGTCTTTGCACTTTCCCAGGGCATCCCCACCATCTGCCTCTCAGCATCGGACTACTACGCTGCCAAATTCGAAGGTCTGCAGACTCTTTTTGGCGACGGATGCACCATCGTCAATCTCAAAGAAGAAGATATGATCTCTTGCTTAAATGGCTCGATTGAAGCAAGTTGGATGCAGGCTAATGAGTGCCGCCCTGCACTTCTCAGCTCGGCTTGCTCCCAGATTGCGTTGAGCCGGGAAGCCTATAGGCGGGTCGGGAATCTCTTTTCGTCTGCAAATCAAAGCGCGAGCCCGAAAGCCGCAGCTTTGTCAATCCCATGAATGCCTTGTGCCCTTAACCCCCGAAGTGCGATAAGCTTACGCCAAACTGATGAGCGTTTCTTCCCCAAATTCGACACGCATTCTGGTATTTTCGCCCTACGCACTCTGGACCTTTCACACAGTGTACGAGGGCACGATCGCCAAGGCGTGTCGCGTGCGCGGCGCCGATGTCACGTACTTGGGTTGTGACGGCCTTGATGAATGCGATCAGCACTGGTTTTCTAAAGCCGGCGGCCTGCGTCCGGACGACATTTGCAGGCGCTGCAAGGAAAAGGCTCTCACCAATGTCGGCGTCGTTGAGTTCCCGAGCCGGTGGATCAGCGAATTTGTAGGCAACGATGAGAGAGCCGAAGCAGCTTCCTGGGCCGAGAAACTCGCTCCGCCTCAATTTTCGACAGCCACATTTCGCGGCCTCTGCCTCGGTGAATGGGTTCTCTCCTCGATGAACTCCTACTTCCGCCAATACCCGCCCGACCTGACGTCGGCCAACGTGGTGGAGGTTTACCGGAACTTTCTTGTCAGCAGCGCATTGGTAGCCGTTGCGTTAAGCAACTTTCTCGATCAGAACCACGTTGACTCCGCAATTCTCTTCAATGGTCGACAATCCATCACGCGTGTCGCACTGGAAATTTTCCTTGCGCGCGGCATCCGTGTTCTCACGCACGAGCGCGGCGAATATCAGCGCGAGCACCTCAATGCTCGAGCCAACGCACATTGCATGAGTCCGTTACCGTTCCAGTCTTTCTGGCGGACCTGGGGTGTTGTAGCCCTCAGCCGGGAGTCGCTTGAGAAGGCTCGTATGTGGCTGGTGCAGCGCCGCTATGGCGCCAACCTTGCGTGGATTCCGTTCAGCAAGTCCGTGGGTGGATCGTCGGTCAGGGAGCGGCTCTGCCTGAATGCTACGAAGCCTCTCCTTGTTCTCTTTACGTCATCAACAGACGAGGTCGCCGGCGATCCGCTCATGCAGGGTCCATATACATCGCAGGCTGAATGGGTTCAGGATGTCGTGAACCGCAATTACGATCAGATTGAGCTGGTCATCAAGGTTCATCCCAATCTCGGCGGTAATAGCTATATCGGAGCGGCCACGCATGAGCTGAACATCTACAAAGAGATGCGCTCAACCCTTCCGGCAAACGTGCACATGGTGATGCCGGAAGACAACATCAGTGCCTACTCACTTGCTGACGAAGCCGACATCGGCCTGACCTTTGGCTCCGTGGTCGGCCTTGAGATGGCAATGCTCGGCAAGCCTGTCATCCTGGCATCGCGCGCGTTCTACGAGCTTGGCTCCTCGTTTCTCACGGTGCGCTCCCCGGAGGAACTCCCCGCGCTACTTGAAAGGTCACTCCAGCCTTTGGACAAGCGCGAAATCCAGCGCGATGCCTTCCGCCTCGCCTACTACGCCATGTGCGTATGCGAGATGCCCTTTCCCATGGTTAAAGTGGAAGCACTTTACGATGCCCGCGAGAATTTTCAGAGCGCTGCGGATATCGGACCCGGCAAAGATCCCTCCATCGACAGTATCTGCCGGTTCTTAGTTGATGGCGGACCACTCTTCGAGCCGCCGTCGCCTGCCGATTTAGCTCGCACGACTTCAGAAGAAGATGCCTACTTCGCAGAATTAGCGAGATCTCGCTATTCCTTCCGCGAACCTCGCTATGAGAGCTGGCAAAGGCTTCACTCCATTGGTCGCCTGGTGAAAGGGATGCTGCTGCGCCTTCCTTTTGGAATCGGTGAACGGATGCTCAATTTTTCGCGGCCCGGATGGCACTCGATGCTCAAGTCTGTTGAAGTTGGCAAAATGGCGGTCCACAACAAATGAGCGCTCCCATCGCCATCGACGCAATCGTTGTCGGCGCAGGGATCGCCGGACTCACAGCGACGCAGACGCTTCGCGAACAAGGACGCGATTTTCGTCTTTTCGAACGCTGTCCTTCTCTGGGCGGCCTGACGCGCACAGTTGAAATCGCTGAGTTCTGCTTCGACTACACCGGCCACTTTCTTCATCTGTGCCGCTATGCTACGCCTGCGGACATCCCGTACGCAGGTCTGAACAATGACGACTGGAAGACCGTTGAACGCAGGTCCTGCTGTTTCATCGGCGGGAAATTTGTCACCGCACCGGTTCAATATAATCTCGCCGAAGTTCCAGAGCCCCTTCGCGAAGAGTGCATCCAGTCCTATGAGCAGCGCCCGGCTATCCCTGCAAAGAACAGTACGTTTCGTGATTACGTCGTCTCAGGTTTCGGGGAGCGTCTTGCTGACCTGTTTCTGATTCCACAGAACGAAAAGACGATGGCCACGTCGCTTGATCGTCTTTCCAGTTCGGCTGTGCGCCGGTTCTTTCCTGCCCCGGACGAAACCAAGATTCGCGGGGGTATGCATTCGCTTTCCGTCGGAAATCTTGGGTACAACGCACAGTTTTGGTACCCCAAAACCGGTGGCATCGGCTCGCTGGTCAAGGGCCTTTCCCGTGGAATACGCGATCGCGTTATCCACGGCGACGTCTGCAAGCTCAATTTGAAGTCGCGGACGCTTACTACGTCCAGCGGCGAGATGTATCGCTGGAACGTTCTCTTCTCCAGCATGCCGCTTAAATATCTTTGCAGCATCACGGATGACGAAGTCCTCAACGATATCGGCTGCTGAGCTCACTCACAGTTCCACTGTTACCTTTAACATCGGTCTGCGAGCGCAACTCAAGCCTGAGTTTCGCGACATCCATTGGATCTATGTTCCCGATCGGGAGATTCCTTTCTATCGCGTGGGTTTTTACTCCAATATCAGCGAGGGCACATGCGCGTTCGGCCACAGCGCTATTTATGTCGAGGTTGGAATGACCCCGCAAGAGGCCGCCGATACCGATATCACCTGCAGGATGCAGAATGAAGTGCTGAACTGGCTCGAGAAACTTGGGTGGATCGATCGCAAGGACGTCATATGCTCTGCGACGCACACCATTCGTTGCGCCTATGTACATCACACCCCGGCGCGCGATCAGGTCGTTGCAACCGCATTGGCAAGACTGAAGGAGCACGATGTGCACCCTATCGGCCGCTACGGGCTCTGGGATTATACGAGCATGGAAGATTCCATTGAGTCCGCTCGCAGCACAGTCCTGGAGGAGGCAGTTTGGAATACTCGATAGTCGTTCCGGTTCACAACGAGGCAATGCATCTCGAGACACAAGTGACGCAGTTTGTCCAAAGTCTTCCGTCCGACGTCAGCTCCGTCCTTAAGGAAATCATTCTCGTCGAAAATGGATCCACGGACGGAACAATCGACATGTGTTATTCGCTCGAATCGCGCCATCCATCGCTTGTCCGCACCGTGTCCATTGCGCGGGGCAGCTACGGGGAGGCCATCAAGCGGGGCATGCTCGAGAGCAGGGGAACGCATTTATCGATTCTTGAGTGTGATGTTCTTGATGCTGACTTCGTTTCGCGTTCGATTGCTGTGTTCCGCACCTCCGACATCGAGGTGATCGTTGGTTCCAAGCGCCATCCCGAAGCGGTCGACCGCAGGCCCTTCAAGCGCCGCGCTCTAACCTATCTTTACAACACTTTTTTCCTGCGGATTTGCCTGGGGTATCCGGGCACCGATACCCATGGTCTCAAGAGTTTCCAGACTTCTGCTGCGAGAAAGCTTTGCGAAAAGGCAATGACCACGGACGAAGTCTTTCAGACAGAGATTATTCTTCTCGCCTGGCGCATTGGGATGAACGTGAAGGAAATTCCTGTGAGTATCCGTGAGACTCGGGCCCCCTCTATCTCAATCCGCCGTAGACTACCCAAGGTCATCCACACCGTTCGCGAGCTTCGCGATTCGTTGAATCGCTTTACTCCTCGAGCGGCCGAGCCCAATGACGTTGACAAACTAGCATCGCTGCCCGAGACGGAAGCTCGGGTGAAAAATAGCTGATCTGCCTGAATCGATGATGGACCTCTCTGTTATTCTCTGCACCTACAACCGCTCGCGGAGCCTGGCTAAGGCGCTCGGGAGCATTGCAGCGTCTGAGGTGCCGCCTTCAATCGAATGGGAAGTGCTTGTGATCGACAACAATTCGAAGGATGAGACGCGCATGGTTGTTGAAGATTTTGCGAGTCGCCATCCCGGTCGCTTCCGGTATGTTTTCGAAGCTACCCAGGGCAAGTCTTTCGCGTTGAATACAGGAATCGGCAAAGCCAGGGGACGCGTCATTGCTTTCATTGACGACGATGTTGTAGCGAACCCTCGCTGGCTTCATACGCTCACCGCATGCATCTTGGAGGGGAAGTGTTCTGGTAGTGGGGGAAAGATTCTTCTCGACCCCGACTTTCGGCCGCCCGAATGGCTTGCGGTCGATGGACCGTTATCACTGGGCGGCATGCTTGCCCAGTTTGATCTTGGGGACCAACCTTGCGTACTTGACCGCCCGCCGTTCGGCACAAACATGGCTTTCCTCCGCACTATTTTTGACAAATATGGAGTCTTCCGCACCGATCTGGGACCCTCTCCCGGCAGCGAGATCCGAAATGAGGATGTAGAGTTTTGTCGTCGGCTCATGACCGGTGGAGAGAAACTGCTTTACGAGCCAGCCGCAGTCGTTTATCACGTTGTCCCTGAGCGCCGGCGAACCCAGCACTACTTCCTCCAATTCTGGTACGACCATGGCCGCGCCTGTGTTCGTGAACGAGGTGTTCGCCCGCCGCTCCTTGGAATTCCGCGACGCTACTTCAGCATTCTGAAAGCGCTCGTCTGGTCCGCCCCGAAGGCCTTGATTCGCTGGCTTGCCTCTCATGAACCTAAAGCACGTTTTTATCGCAAGGGCTGGCTTTGGATGGTCCGGGGAGAAATCTTCGAATGGTGGCAACCGGATCCTCTTGTTTCCTCGACTCGTACCAACATTCACACACCTGAAACTGCCGCACAGCAGAGCATGATTCCCCGTGGCTAGAACTGTTCATCTTCCTCGTCGCATGGTGAGATCTCGATGAAGATCGCCATCATCCTTTGTACGTACAGTCGAGCCCAGAGCCTTGCCCGCGCGCTCGGCAGCGTCGCGAGCTCGATGGTGCCGGATGATGTGACCTGGGAGGTTCTGGTTATCGATAACAACTCGTCGGACAATACGCGCGATATTGTGCAAAATATCCGGGATCGCCATCCGGGCATCTTCCGCTACATCTTCGAACCGAAACCCGGAAAATCAAACGCGCTCAATCGCGCTATCCGCGAGACGGATGCCGACGTGCTGGCATTTATGGACGACGACGTCCGAGTCGAACCTGATTGGCTGCACAAGCTGACGCGAATATTTGCCGACCCGTGCTATTCCGGCTCCGGCGGCCGCATCGTGCCTGATTCCGCCTTCACACTACCCATTTGGCTTGGAACCTCGGAGCGTTACGCGCTCGCACCGCTTGCCATGTTTGATCTCGGTCTGGAGCCGGGTGAACTCAAAGAACCGCCCTTCGGAACAAACATGGCATTCCGCAGAGAGATGTTTACGCGCTACGGCGATTTCCGTTGTGACCTCGGCCCGCAGCCCGGTTCCGAGATTCGCAGCGAAGATACGGAATTTGGTGTGCGAGTCCTCAGCGGAGGCGAGCGGCTCTGGTACGAGCCTGCCGCCGTCGTGCATCATTCTGTCCCACAGAGTCGCGTAACGAGATCCTATTTCCTCGCGTGGTGGTACGGCAAAGGTCGTGGCGATATACGCGAGTCAAACGGCGACATTGATCATCAGAGGAACTGGGCCCGATTCTCGTTAGTTTTGATTCGAAGAATAATCGTGTGGACACTTCGCTGGCTATTCACATTCAACCCCGCGCGAAGATTCAGCTGCCAGGCCAAGGTATGGTGGCTCAGCGGAAAACTACGAGAAACCCTCGTCGAATCCCGCAGAATTCCAGGGCAACCCGTCTCTGAACCACGAAGCGCGCAATGAAGATTGCTATTGCTGGAGCTGGAATCATCGGCCTCGCAACCGCTCACCAGATCGTCTGCCGCTATCCTCGTGTTCAAGTCCTCGTTCTCGAGAAGGAAACGGGCCCCGCTCGTCACCAAACCGGCAACAACAGCGGTGTGCTGCATTGCGGCCTCTACTACAAGCCCGGTTCACAAAAGGCAAAGCTGGCGGTGCAGGGAATTCGGCGCATGGTCGAGTTCTGCGAACGTCACTCCATCCCCCACGAGATCTGCGGGAAACTCGTGGTCGCCACGGCCCCCGAGGAGATCCCGCGCCTCCGCGCCCTTCTTGAACGCGGCACGGCCAACGGCCTCCAGGGCCTGCAACTTCTCGGCCCGGAGCAGATGCGGGACTACGAACCCCACGCCGCGGGGCTTGCCGCCATCCGCGTACCCGAGGAGGGAATCGTCGACTTCAAGGCTGCGACGCAGGCCATGGCCGAGGAAGTTCTCTCTCACGGCGGGGAAGTCCGCTACTCCTCAGAAATTCTCAAGCTTCGCAGTTCGGGCACATGGCACATCACCACCAAGGGCGGAGACTACGAAGCCGATTTCCTGATTAATTGCGGCGGACTTCACTGCGATCGGCTCAGCGGCATGGCAGGCAATCATGATGCCACGCGGATAGTCCCATTTCGCGGCGAGTACTACAAGCTCAAACCTTCGTCGCAGCACCTGGTTCACAATCTCATCTATCCGGTGCCCGATCCCAAGTTTCCGTTCCTCGGAGTCCACTTTACGCGCCTGATCCACGGCGGAATCGAAGCCGGTCCCAACGCCGTTCTCGCTTTTGCCCGCGAGGGTTACAGTCATTTCGACTTCCGCCTGCGCGACATGATTGAAACCCTTACCTATCCGGGCTTCTGGCGCTTCCTGCTTCGCTATCCCTCGATGTGCTGGCATGAATTTCACCGCTCGTTCAGCAAAGCGCTCTTCTGCCGATCCCTGCAAAGGCTCGTTCCAGAAGTTCATCCCGATGATTTGATGGAAGGCGGCGCCGGCGTGCGCGCGCAGGCTCTCTCGCCATCTGGCGAGCTCCTGCACGACTTCTACTTCGTTCGCCAGGCAAACGCGCTTCACGTACTCAACGCACCGAGCCCCGCCGCAACAGCGAGCCTCGCCATCGGAGACGCCGTTGTCGATCAAATAAGCGAAGCACTCGGTGCGTGAGAGTTCGCTTGACTCACGCACCGAGTGCCTATTCGCCCGTCAGCGAATCTCGATCATCTCGGTTCCTTACGGCACCGTGACGGAGGTCGTGTTCGAAGGCGTGCTCTCAACTCCCTTGCTGTCCACACTTTTGACCATGTAGGCGTACGTGGAGCCGCTCTGCACGCTGGTATCGGTGTAGCTCGTCTGCGTGTCCACTGACGAAGACAGCAAGGTATAGCTCGACGAATTCGAAGGTGCGCGATACACGTGGTATCCAACGACCGGATCCGATGTAGGGTTCGGCACTTCCCAGCTCAGATCCACTTGGTGCTGTGTAGGCTGAGACGCACTTGTTCCCGTCACTTGAATCACGTCAGTCGCTGACGCACCATTTGCTGTCGCAGTCAGCGTTACTGTCTGCGTTGAGGTCACAGCAGCCGCCTTGGCGCTAAAGCTCGCGCTCGTCGCTCCTGCGGCGATGGTCACCGAGGTTGGCACCGTAAGCACACCGTTGCTGCTCGAGAGCGTAACCGAAGTAGGGCTGGTGGGTGCTACGGTGACGTACACCGTGCAGGCCTCTGTCGTTGGCCCGGTCAGGGTCTGTGTCCCGCAGGCGACCTTGCTCACGGTGGACGCAGCCGCTGAGGCCGCGGAAGGATACAGCGTGATCGCATCCGTTGCCGAAACGCCACTCATTGTCCCCGTAATCGTCACGCTTACTGACTGATTCACAGATGAAGAGACCGCGTTGAATCCAGCGGTCTCGGCTCCTGCCGCAACCACAACCGAGGCAGGCACGGTCAGCGCTGCATTGCTGCTTGTCAGCGACACCGTCGTTGCGCTCGTGGCCGGCGCGCTCAAAGACACCGTGCAGTCCTTCGACTGCGCTCCCGTGAGCGATTGTGTTCCACACGAAACCTTGCTCAACGTAACGGCCGACGTCCCGGCCTGGGCAGGATTCAGCGCGATCACATCCGTTGCCGAAGCGCCGTTGGCCTTCCCCGTAATCGTTACGCTTACTGTCTGATTTACCGATGTAGAGACAGCGTTGAAGGCAGCGGTTTGGGCTCCTGTCGCAACCACTACCGAGGCAGGCACGGTCAGCGCTGCATTGCTGCTTGTCAGCGACACCGTCGTCGCGCTCGTGGCCGGCGCGCTCAAAGACACCGAGCAGGCCTGCGACTGCGCTCCTGTGAGCGTTTGTGTTCCACACGAAATCTTGCTCAATGTAACAGCCCCGGTCGGTGCTGAGCTTTTGTTATACGTCATTCCTCCGCATCCCGAAAGAACAGCGACAAGAGATGCGGCCAGCAACGACAATGCGCCGTTTCGGATGCGTTTGTGTGTAGAAAGAAATGAATGCAGGAAGAAAACTGCTGATCCTAAAGAATTGGGATTAATTTGACTGGCTTTCTGCCGCTCCAATTGCTGCTTGGCAAATTCTTGGCCGGATACCGGCCGAATCTGATATGGGTACATCTACTTCTCCTCGGCAGGCGCTTGCGCGCCCCTCTTCTTAATGCCCAACTCACTTGCGTTCGTCTTGCCGGCAGATAAAGTAAGAAGCATTAAAGTCTGCTCAGCAAAAACTGTGTTCGGGAACTACGTGAATGGATCACCTGAAGCAAAGCAAACTTCAGACGCTCGGGGTTTTGTTGTTCACGCCTCTTTTCTGGCCGCAGCCAAATTCCTTCCACTGCGCACCAGAGACACAACTCTCCCGTACGCGTGACGCCGGCCCCTCCGGCGACAAACGAACACATCCTTCTGCTGTTAAAGTCTTGTTGCTTCGGATCGCGGGACAAGTACCGGCGGGCGATCAGTTCGCGAAACAATCCTTCGTGGCCCGAATAGGACGTATAACGCGGCCAAAATCTGTGGGTGCAGAGAAAATGTCTGCGCGCGCAGTCTTTGGCCCAAGGTGCAAAAATTCTTTGCTATTCGCTTTGCACGGGAATGACCAAAGTGGACCGCGGAGATTACTAAAGTATTAGACTAATTAAATCGTTAAACTTGCACCCGGTAACGCGAGATTTCAACAGGTGCGAAATTCTCGAAAATTCGGGGGGATTGTGTAAAAGTTTCCCGATTCGGTATTATCTACAGAGTAAATATGGGAGCACGTGAGCGATCTATCGGCTGGAACGATCCAGGAGTACTCTGAAGGGTCGTATTACGTAGTACAGCGAATCCAATGACTTAGGCAGTTTTACTACCGCCCGATCCCGCGCATTGGGGCGCAAGAAGGTTGGCGACAGCAATGCGCCAGTCCTGTCCCAGAAACCCAGAATCTGGACGTTGTAAGGCACCCATCCCCCCGGCATGCTTCCCGGCGCCTCCAAGAGATTCTTCTGCAGAAAATCTGCTAGTCTCCTTGCCGTGGGATCCCTCTCAAAACTCCGTAGTGCTCCGGCAGGTACTTGGGCACCCGCAACCCGCCGCGCCAAAAGCACGCCCAGTGCCAGACACCGCCAAAGCCCAAGGCGTCTCGCCTCCCGCTGCGCGAAATTCCAGTCCAGCCCAGGATCGCTCTCAAGCAGCTTCGCCACATCGCCTATCCAGATCAATCTTGACCAGGCATGCTTGCTGCCGTGCATGCAGAGCACCAGCAAACCCGAGACCGCATCGAGATTCGGGACATCGGCACCGGCAAGTCTGGCGGTCCTTCGCCGCGGCCACACCCAGTCCATCCCAAGGTCATGGCTATATCGCGGCTGAGTCAATTCGAGCCGCCAGCGCAGCTCCAGCACCATCCCATCATCTGCGCGCACAAAGTGGTATTCGAAGTAGTTCTCCGCTTCGGGGGATCCGTCTTCGAGCACCTTCGTCGTCAGCTCGTACCCGCGTTCTTTCAAAATGCGCGTGGCATCCATCAAATCGCGGAAGTAGACCAGCAGGTCCAGGTCGCCGGCGCTTCGTGCCGTCAAATCCCCGTAAGCCGAAGCTCCCAGCACCACGCCCTTGAAGGGCATCGCTGGAATTCCCGCTTTTTCGAACGCATTCAGGACTTCCAGAAGTTCCGCCGCATTTGCCAGGCAGTGAAACGCGTTGCGTTCGAATTCGACTTCGGGCGAGTTCGAGTGATTCCGGCGGAACGGCTCGTTCGTTCGCTTCAAGCTCGGAATACAGCATGGGCAGAATACCGTGCTGCCGTGCGCCGTCGATCGCCTTTTCCCAACAGCCAATCTTCGTAGCCAGCTCTGCGAATGTCTCTCCACAGCCTTCCGCACGCAGCCGTACAACGGCCCGCAGGAGGTTGCCGGTGTCGTGATCGAGTGAAATCATCCCAGTTTTTCCACAGTCGTTCTTTCCATGGCCGACTGTTCCATTGTTTCGCAACATGAGCTGCCTGGCGTTGCTTTCCCTACTCTCCTCAAATCAGAAGTTTTTGTATGTCCCCGGAAAGTACTATCGCTCGCGATTACCAAAACATCCCTCCGCCGTTACTTAGGACAAGCATCAAATGCAAAGTGGTGGTATTGCAGTATCGCTCGTCTCAGCTATGCTGCAACAAGTAGTCACAGGAAGCCGGACTGCAGAGCAAAACGAGGAGAGTTCCGAATGCAAGTTGAGCGTGTAAACACGAAGGATCTGGTTGTCAACTCCATGCCTGACGGTTCTCGCGTCATCCGCAATTCGAACAACGAAACGGTGTTCGCGTTGAATGCGACGGCCGCCGCTGCCTGGGACGCCTGCTCCTCCGCCACCACGATCGCCGGTGTGGCCGATGAGATGCGGCGTTCTTTTGATCCCAACGTTACGAACGAACTGGCGGAAGCTTGCATTCTTCAGTTCGAAAAAAAGAAACTGGTGAAGATCTCTGACGCGGCTCCCAAGGCCACTCGCCGAGAGGTTCTCGCCGGGCTGAGCGCAGTTGCGCTTCCGCTGGTGGTCTCCCTCACTGTCGGAGAGCAGAAAGCCCACGCATTGCAAGCGGAATCGGTCGATTGCCGGGCTCCGCGTGCCAATGTCCCCAAGGAAAACAAGCGCGAATTCTAAGTTGTTTGCTGGGAGCATTGTTTTCCCAGTGAATCAGAGTTGTGCACAGGTTTCAGTTTCTCCAGATGCGTTGAACGTCGTTCCTTACCTGGGTTACGGGGCGCGTTGAAGCAAGTTGTAGCAAAAATGGCGGCCATTCATGGCCGCCATTTTTGCATCACCGTCAGTTACTCTTCTAATCATGGCCTCCCGCGGCAACTGTGTGTTCGGCATCCACGCATTCGACTCCTCCATCAGGGTCGAATGCGCGAATTCTGAAATCCGCGACACTCTTAACCGCTACCTGTTTCCGCCGCTTCCTCGCAGCGAGTCTGCACTGTCTTCTCCGGATGTAAACCTCTGCGTCGATCAGATTGTCGATGGTTTTCGGGTCCTGATCGACCACAAACTCGCAGCGTCCGTCGTCACGCTTCAAGATGCCGCCCTCGCCGCCGTGAAGGCGCTCGACGACGTCGTGGTCCATCGTATGAAGATGTTTCGTGCCGTGCACGCCGGTGCGGTGCTCATCAAGGGCAGGGCACTGATCCTTCCGGGCTGCACACATGCGGGAAAGTCCTCCCTGGTTGCCGAACTTCTCCGTCGCGGCGCCTCCCACTTTTCCGACGAGTACGCACTCATCGACGGACAGGGGCACACGCACTCCTACCCACGTCCGCTTCTGCTCCGCAACGGACATCCCGTACAGTCGCTCGTCCTGCCGGAAGAGCTCAACGCGAGCTTCGCCACGCGCTCGGCTCCAGTGGGCTGGATACTCGGCCTCGATTACGCTCCGGACGCAGCGTGGGATGTTCACGGGATTTCGCAGGGCGAAGCAGTCATGCTTCTTCTGAGCAACACACCGCATGAAATGGCGGAATCTCCCGAGATGGTCGACTTCTTCCTTCGCGTAGCCAGCAACGCTGTCTGCTTTGCTGGAATACGCGGCGATGCTGTCGAAGCAGCAACCCACGTTCTCAATCTGATCGGCAACAAATAGACACGCCGCCCGAATCCGAGCGGCGCGCTGGTTTTACGAAGCGACAGCTTTCTATGGAATGGCAACCGTCGTGGTATTGGAAGGGGCACTCTCCATGCCCGCTGAATCAACGCTCGTCACATAGTAGTTGTAGCTCTGTCCACTCTGAACGCTCGAGTCGGTGTAAGCCGTTTGAGCATCCATGGAGTTCACCACCGCAAACGAACTGCTACCGCCTGATGCGCGGTATACGTTGTATCCGGTAATCGTAACGCTGGATCCAGTTGGCGCTTGCCAGCTCAGATCCACCTGGTGCGGATCGCCGGTGCCGCTCAGGGGCACCGTTAATGTTGGATTCGTCGACGAGTTGCTGCTGATGCTTAGCTGCCCCGTCGCCGAGCCCACAGCCGACGGGTTGAACGTCAAAGTCACCGTCACCGTCTGTCCCGGGTTTAGCGTAGCCGGCAGGCTCACCGCCGAGGCCGAAAAGCCGCTGCCCGTTACCGCAACGGAATTCACCGTTACCGCTGCTGTGCCGCTCGAAGTCAGGGTCACGGTCTGCGTGGTCGAATTGTTCACCACCACACCGCCAAACGAGATGCTGGTCGCATTCACGCCCAGTGCCGGAGTCGCCGCATTCAGTTGCAGTGAGACGACCCTCGAAGTGCTGCCCGTCGTCGCTGTCAATGTTACGGACTGCGCGCTAGTCACTGAAGCCGCATTTGCCGTGAAGGCCACACTGGTCGCCGTCGCCGGAACGAAGACCGAACTCGGCACCGTCACGACTGCGTTGCTGGCCGTAAGTGATACACTCACTCCTCCCGTCGGCGCGGAACCTGACAAACTCACCGTGCAGGAGTCCGCAAGCGATCCGGTTATCGAGGTGTTGCTGCAGGACACCGCGCTCACGGTTGGAGTCACGGTTGTGCCCGTGCCGCTCAAACTGACCGACTGCGTCGATGCATTGCTCGAGATCGTTAACTGTCCACTCACCGAGCTGGCCGTCGTGGGATCAAACTGAACCGTCAACACCGTCGCCTGTCCCGGATTCAGAGTGGCGGGGAAGCTCCCTCCCGAAACAGAGAACCCTGTACCGGTGATCGAGTCCGAGTTGATTGTTACCGCCACTGTGCCGCTGGAAGTCACGGTCACTGACTTGGTCACCGCAGTGCCAACGGAAACATTGCCAAACGGCAACGAAGACGCATTCAGGCTCAACGCCGCCGTAGCTGCATTCAGTTGTATCGCAAGGGTCTGAGTCGAACTACCCGCGCTCGCCGTTACTGTCGCCGTTTGCGCGGTGCTTACGGAGGCCACATTCGCGGTGAATGCCGCCGTAGATGCACCTCCTGGAACCGACACGCTTGCGGGCACGGTCACCGCGCTGCTGCTGCTCGCGAGGTTCACGTTCACGCCGCCGGTTGGTGCCGTCCCCGAAAGGGTCACGGTGCACGAGTCAGCCAATGACCCCGTGATCGAATTGCTGCTGCACTTCACCGAGTTCACCGTCAGCACAGCCACGCTGGTTGCGCTCAGACTCACCGACGCTTTTGGCGCGCTGCTCGCAATCGTCAACTGCCCGGTCGCCGAAGTCGCAGTCGTGGAATAAAACTGAACCGTCAATACAATCGCCTGTCCTGGATTCAGGGTGACGGGGAAACTTCCTCCCGAAACCGTGAATCCGGTTCCCGAAATCGAGTCCGAGTTGATCGTCACCGGCGCCGTGCCGCTGGAAGTCAGGGTCACTGACCTCGTCATCGCAGTCCCCAATGAAACATTGCTAAATGACAGCGATGTCGCGCTCACGGTCAGCGCCGGTACAGCTGCATTCAATTGCATCGCAATGCTGTGCGATGATCCGTTCACGCTCGCCGCAATCGTCGCTGTCTGCGACGAGGTCACAGAGACCACATTCGCGCTGAACGACGCGGCAGACGCGCCGGAGCCCACTGCAACATTGGCGGGCACCGTTACAGCACTGTCGTTGCTCGCCACTGTAACCTTCACGCCGCCCGACGGAACCGCTGAACTCAGCGATACGGTACATGTCGTTGACCCTGCACCGGTAAAAGAACTGCTGCCGCACGAAAGCGCGCTCACCGCAGGCGTCCCCGGTGCCGACGCCGATCCGCTTAGTTGGATCGCTGTCGTTTTTGAAACTGATCCTTCCGCCGCGGTCAGCGTGACAGCCTGAGATGATGCCACGGCGGATGCGTTTGCCGCGAAACTGACGGTCGTTGAGCCTATGGGGACCGACACAAAAGGCGGCACCGTTACGGCGCTGCTGCTGCTCGTCAGTGTGACGGGGATAGCATTGCCCTTGGCTGCTTTGCTCAACGTGACCGTGCATGTATCCGTACTTGGCCCGATCAACGAGGAATTTGCGCAGCTGAGCCCCGTAAGTGAAGGCACCGTCGAGGCCGAGCCCCTGCCGTGCAGCTTAACTGCTCCCGCCAGATTCACCGACGTTCCAGTCTTCGATTCCACACTGAGCTGGCCAGTCGAGTCAGTGGCGGAACCAGGATCGTAACTTACTTGCACTTGCATGCTGCCGCCTGCGGGTAAATTTACCGGCAGCGCGCCCGCACGGACCGTGAAAGTGCTGATTGACGTGCTCAGTTGCGCGATTTGCACCGGAGACGTGCTCTGGTTTGAGATCGAAACCGTCTGGGATACGGGCGTTCCCACGCTCACATCGCCAAATTCAATCGCAGTTGGATTTATCGAAACCGCATCTGTAGTTGCCGTCGAGAACGGCTGAGTGGCCGAACCGCAACCTGAGAGACCCAGGCCGAGTGTGAGGGCAGCGGTTCCCAGCGCAATGGCACTGCAAGTTATTTTTCTGTGGAATTTGTTTTGGGTTATTTCCAGCCGAATCGCTGCGTTCTTCTCTCTAATTGCGGGAAACAAAATATAACGGTATTCGCACATCGACATCACCTGCGCCAAAAGAAATCTGGTCTGTCAGTCAGCCGATGCGGTGAGGCCCGCCCATCCTGCCGCGGAGGAATAAATGTATAGAGCACCGGCTGACTACATGCAGGATCGACCTTGTTCGGCAGCTGGTACAGGTGACGATAGTCACGAATGTGGGATGTACTGAGTACCTTTGTACCCCTATCGCAACATATTGCACCACCTATGTTTGAAACGCTGAGTAACGCGAAGGTGGTAGTCCTAAATGGCTGTTGTTGCAGTTTTCTACACAGTCAAAATGGTGACTGGTAACCACTATGAAAGTTACCTCTTAGCCAGGCAGAATCGGTGACAGTTTTTCCACTACAACTGCCACCACTCCATCAGCGCGCGAACTACGGAATCGTCACGCTCGTGATGTTTGAGGGAACGCTCTCCACACCCCCAGCATCGACGCTCTTCACGATGTAGTCGTAGGCCGTGGCGCTTTGCACTGCGGAGTCCGCAAACACAGTCAGCGTTTCCACCGCCGCATTCATGCGCTGATACGAGGTCGTCCCGCTTGGTGCGCGGTAGATGTTATACCCCACAATCGGATCCGACGAATCTGGTGGGCACGACCAACTCAGATCCACTTCATGCGAATCGCCGAGGCCGCTCAGGCCTACCGTCGGGGATGAAGCGCTGCTGGTGATGGCGAGCTGGCCTGAGAATGATCCCGACGTTGCTGGATCAAACTGCACCTGCAAGGTCAGCGACTGTCCCGGATTGAGCGTTGCTGGAAGGGAGGCTCCGGTCACCGAGAAGCCGGTTCCGCTCACTGCGGCCGAGTTGACCGTCACAGGGGCCGTGCCTGTCGAACTCAGTGTGATTGGTTGCGTGACCGGCGTATTCACGATGACGGTGCGTAGGCGTTGCTTCCGCACGAGACCCGGCTCAGTGTCGGTGTCGCCGCGGCCGTAATGCGTTGAAATTTAATAAGGTTGCGCGTGCCATCAGAGTGTTAGGTGGAATATATGGTTTATTTCGAGGAGAACATTACCTCAAAGAGCCCTTTATTCAGGCAATCTGAAGTTCTCGAACTGCAGGTGCTGAAGGTCTATATCGCCTGCCGTAGAAACTAGAGTTTGTTTTCGCAGCCGCAGCAGATTACGCGGGCGTAGGTGCGGGGCACAACCTTCAGCTACCTCACGAATGTGCAGAGGGGAAGGAAGGAGTAGACCCAGGAAGATGGTAAGCGGCCCACGGAGGAAACAAATCAGATCAAATTACGGCAGCATCAAGTCCGCATCTCGCGCTTATACGATCTTCGGGCTGTTGGCATTCATGTCTGCCGGAACCTGCACAGTGGTCTGCTGGAAGAGCCAGTCTGCATCGCACCCGAGCACCTGGGCGATATGTTCCTGCGTCTGCCTACCGGGTACACGAACTCCGTTAATAATCCGGCTGAGATAGGCCTCATCGATGCCGACGAGCTTCGCCAGGCGATTCTGGCGCATACCCGTTGTGTACACCCGCAGCTTCAGATTTGGGTATATGGACCGTTCTTTCAATGGAACGTGATTTTCGCCGTTATTCGCAGTCTGGGGAATGGACGCTTTCGCTTCTACCGTCACGTTTATACTCCGCTGCTTCTGAAGAAGCAGACCTTGAAGGTAGGGCACTTAACAAGTACTTGCCAGACCCATTTGGTAATCCGGATGGGTTTTTGTAGTAATGCGGGTGCTGTTACTCATTGGGAGGTCTCGTATGAGTTTCAAATTTCGCGCTGCGTTATGACTATTTCTCCAATCCGATTGCGAGTGCGAAGGCAGTCACACTGGCCGTCTGCTTCTATGTCGCCAGCATTGTAAAAGGCTTCGAAAAAGGGAGCAGCGATGTGAGATTGTGGGCTCTCTCTCCCCTCGCCAGGTTGAACGAAGTGGGATCCAAAAGTCCGGCTCAAGCCCTGCGCGCGTCGGGCGAGCTGAGGGCAACTCAATTTGGCATTCGGCGTCTCACGCGAGGAGCCCAACCGCTCGTTAGTGATGATGGACGGAGCGATGCTCGGACCGAAGGTCGAAGAAGAAGTGCGAAGAAGAATGGAGCTACGAGCGCCGCGGGCAACTTGTCGATGTCGCCAACTGGTAGGCGCTCCGTGTCTCAAGATGATCAGGCCCCAGGGTATCGAGCAGGTGATCATAAGCGGTGCGAGACGCAGTCTGCGCCTCGTTCAACCTGCCCTGAGCCTTCAAAACGCGTGCCTGCGCGAGAAAGGCGCGTCCGACATTGCTGGAGTGGATGCCAGATTGCAGTTCCGCATGAAGCAGCCCAAGGGCGCGGGTTGCGTCTCCTGAAGCCAGATCCTCGCGCTTGGCCGCAAGTTCGAGATTCGACCGGCGCACCAGCAGAGTTGGCAGCAAAGCCGCGCACTGACCAATGTTCCTGATCGATTCTTCATCGAGCTTCACGGCCTTGTTCGCGAGCTGCATAGCGGTTGGGAGGTCTCCCGTCGCAAGCGCAAGTTGCGATCGATCAGAGGCCAGAGACGCAAATGCATAGTGCTCCGATGGAAGCTTGCTGCGCAGTCGCGGCTCCAATTCTGAAAGCAACGCACGTGCCTTCGCGAAATCGTGCCTGTCTAAATGAAATTGCGCTTCCAGGAGAGTCGTTTGATCCACAAGCATTTGATCGCCAACCCGTCGCGCTTTCGCCGCGGCACGCTCAGCGTAGTCGGTTCCTTCCGCGGTTCGACCCAGGTCGCGCAGCACTGCGGCATAGTTGTACAGCAGCACCGGTGAGGCTGAATCGACATTCTCGTCTGTCCGACTGATGTCAATTGCCCGGCGATACTTCCTCTCAGCCTGCAATTGCCGTCCAGCGTAGGTCAGAATGAGGGCCCAATCGTTGTAAAGCTTGACGGCCTTTTGAGTGCCGTCGTAGCCGAGGCTTGTCATCAGGGCCGAGGCTTGGTCGAAAACCACGTCTGCTTCGCGGAACTGGCCGGCATCTCCAAGGACACCCGCAAGATTGATCAGAACATTCAACTCCTGCAGATTCCATTTAATTGACGACTCCTTAAGCGTCCGCTCGGAGCTCCTGGCGCGCACAAGAGCCTCGCGAGAATTGCCGTTGCGGTAGGCAATTTCGCTTCCACGCAAATAGCAGAAGGCGCGATCTAGAGCATACTCTTCACTATTGGGCAGCAGTTCGTGCAGCCCCTCGTGGTAGAGAGCTTCGGCACGATCCAGATCGCCGGTGGGCACCAATGCTCCTGCCAAAACGCAAGACGCTTTTGCGCGAACTGATCGCTCCTTCAGGCCCCGCGAGAGCTGATATGCCTTCGTCAGACGCGCAGCGCCTTTTCATTGTCATTCTGTCCGGAATACTGATCGCCGATGGAAAGCAGCAACTCCACGTGGTTGACCGCGTCGGGATTATGCTCACGCTCAACAACCTTCTCTTCATGAGCAAGAAGCTGGTTCACTGCAAGCGGTTTACCCATCGGAGCGACGTCCGTCAGGATGAGTTCATTTAGATCGGCGGTGCGCTCTGCACGGGCAAGCTGGCGTTGCGCCAGATCGCATTCGGCGCGGGCCGATCGCGCCTGCAACCAGGTTCCGACAGCACCGGCTACGATTGCGATAAATGCGACGCCGGCAAGAGCTACCGCCGGTCGATTGCGGCGGACAAACTTCTTTGCCCGATACACGATCGAGTCGCGACGCGCACTGATGGGCTCGTTTCGCAGATAGCGATGAAGATCGTCCGCAAACGCTGAAACAGAAGGTATATCGTTCCTCCGGCTGCTTTTTCATCGCCATGGCCACAATTATGTCGAGATCACCGCGCAGAAGTCGCCGAAGTTTCTCGGGCGTCGTGGACCGGCGACTTCCATTCACCGCGATCATGCCCTGGCACTCGCGCGCCGAGACGACGACGTCAGAAGGCGAAAGAGGTTCTGTCTCGACAATAGCCTTCATCAGTTCAGCAGGCCCGTATGGACCACTGCCTGCAGGATGATGCCCCGTCAGCAGGAGATAGAGCAGCACTCCCAGGGCATAGATATCGGTGGCGGTCGTGATTGCCTCCCCCTTCAATTGTTCGGGAGCTGCGAATTCAGGTGTCAGCGCGTTCCCACCGGCAAGGGTCAGCGTGGTTTGAAGACCTGCGCGCCGATCACCTTCGATCAGCTTCGCGATGCCGAAGTCCAGGAGTTTCACCTGGTTGTTCTTTTTGTTTACGAGGATATTGGACGGCTTGAGATCGCGATGCACGATCAGGTTTGCATGTGCCTTGGCTACAGCCTCCAGGACATCAAGGAAGAGTCGAATTCGCGCGAGTGTCTCAAGCTGATGAAGGTCGCAGTACCGATCAATCTGATCTCCCTCGACGTATTCGAGAACCAGATATGGCTGTCCGATGATAGTGACGCCTGCGTCGATGAGCTCAGCAATGTGTGGATGTGCGAGAGAACCCAGGATCTTGCCCTCACGTTTGAATCGCTCCTCTCCTCCTTTGCCCATGAGTGCGACGTTCAGAAACTTCACCGCCGCGCGTCGTTCGAATCGGCCATCAACGCGCTCCGCAAGCCAGACGCTGCCCATGCCGCCCTGGCCGATTTGCGAAACCAGTCTGTAAGCGCCCAAAGTTTGACCAGCCAGAGACGGCGGCAAATCATCTGATTCGTCAAGCTGATTTTCGAGAAATCCTTGTCTGGCCAGTGCGTCGTGGTCGCGCAGAAGCATCTCGAGCTGTTCCCGCAGTTCGGGGTCCAGCGTACGGATCCAGGCGGACCGTTCCTCCGTTTTCATTTCAAGCGCTTTGTCAAGAAGGGGACTTAGTGCGAACCATTTATCGTAGGACTGCTTGGACATACGTGCCCTCAAACTGGCAGATCTGCGCGGATGCTGCGGTGCAGGTAGATTCGGGCTTTCTCCCATTTTCTCTGCACTGTGCGTTCCGAAAGGCCCTGCATGGCAGCGATCTCGGCAAACGAAAATCCGCAAAAGAATTTCAGATCAACCAGCGTGGCCAAATCGGGATCGATCTCAGCCAGTTCTTCCAGGGCGTCGCTGATCAACGCAAGATCGCGCGCATTGGGCGGATTTTCGGCGCCGCTCAACGTAAGCGAAGTGATTTCGAAATCGCCACCGCGCTTTGAGGAGTTCCGAGTTCGTATGCGATCGATAATCAGCCCGCGCATGACGCGCGCGGCGTAACCCAGGAACTGCGGTTGGCCCTGAAACGAAACATCATTCCGATCGGCCATGTCCAGATAGGCTTCGTGCAAGAGCGTGGTGGCTCCAATCGCATTTGGAGACCATTGCTTTGCCAGTTGCCGTTTTGCAAGCCCGTGAAGTTCTGAGTACAGAGAGCTAAAGAGTGCGTCCTTGTGCTCGCTATTTTCGGGCGGGCTCAAAACCGGGGAAGTTGTTGGCTGCACGAAACACTCTCCTCTGCTGAAGATGTTTCCGAATGTTTGACGGACGCAGGTAAAATTCAGCCCACGTTGTTCGTCACAAAGTTCGGAAATCCTACCTCGGGAGCGGGTGAGTAAAAAGTTCGTGCACACGCGGTGCTCGGTCAACGAACCGTTCCGCTCTCGCTATAGGAGCCACAGGGTTGAGTGTATGGAGACCTGAATCAGGTTTTGTCACAGCTTTGTAAATTACTGCGATTGATGCTGAAGATGCATGTCTGTCCAACAAAGCTGCAACAGGGGGATCCGCTAGAAGCTGCCCGGTTGAAGAGCAGGCAAATGTTTTCTTGCTGCTGGCAAGGGCAATTAACACGGAAACCACGCGCCCGTCAGCCAACGTTTACCTGCTCTCTCCCCCGACATTGTTGGGAAACCTCACTATTTCTCCGCAGGTCTGCTTCATTACATACCCACGCCAGCTTTGATTACCTCTGTCGTCTCGCGCGATGCACGCAATACGACATTCTTCTCCATCTTGCAGGCGGGAAGTTCGACGCTGGCCTTCGCTGTTGGCGAGGCGACTCGCCTCAGGAAGCGTTCCCCGCCTACGACATGAAAGTACAACTCAGCCTGTCCGTCCGCTGTCGCGTCGCCCTGAAATGCGGTCGCATATACGGCTGCTTTGCCGTCGAGACTGTCGATCAGGAGGAAATCTCCTTGCGGTTCGATTCGATAGGTTCCGGCTGGAAGTGTTCGACCCTCGACCACGAAATCGAACGGCACCTTTGCTAAAACTTCGGTCTGTTGTGCAGACGCACGAGTTACGCTGCCGGCGGCCGTCCCAACGATGAGTATGGCTATTGCGGTGATGCGCTTCATTTTCGCTCCTTCTCCGGATTGTTAAGCTGCATTCATCCAGCCCGATCGGAAGAAGGTCCTTGAAACGTTCGAGGCGCTCTCCGATGCCGCCAGAGAATGTACATACCTAGAGAATCGAAATCCCCGAGCGAAAAACGACAGGCATTTCTCGAAATCAAGCAGCGGAGCAAAGGCAGGCTGGCGGGGAACTGCGCCAAACATCGATTGAGGTCAATACCAAGAACCCAGTTGCTGCGCTATCGACCTGAATGACAACATCAGTACAGAAGTACAGACTGTTGCAGAAGGCCTGGTGGAGACTGTCCTAGGTCGTTGCCATCTATAACCGCGAAGAGACGGGGTGTTTCAAATGGAAGACATTGACTACCAGCCCGATCCACTTACTAATACAGAACTTTGAGGAATTCTCGTCTGCTGGCGAACAATTTCCGTATTTTTTGCAGTGATACGCCCAGAACGCCAATGCTGCGTGATTTATAAGTTTGGTCGCTGAACCGCACCTTCCAGACGAACCCACCGAGGCGCTAAAGTTTTGTAATGTTACCCTGTTGATAGCGTTGGTCTCTCGGTCTTCAATTCGTGCCGCTTCCGTTCGTCTTTGTTCTATGTAGCGGAGTCAGCGTATCAAAACCGTGCCCCCCGGATGATTTGCGAGATTCTAAGATTCTCGCATATTGTTGATTCTAAATGTGGCCCCGTAGCTCAGGTGGATAGAGCAGCAGTTTCCTAAACTGCTTGTCGGCTGTTCGAATCAGCCCGGGGTCACCACTTAACATACACAAAATAAACAACTTACCAGAACGAGATGTCAGTAGACTTTTTCCCCGAAAAAGCCGGGTGTCAGTTCTGGGGTCACCTTACTTAGTGTGGGGAATGTAAGGCTATGTTCTTCAGTAAGTTAGCGCATATTCCTTTGGTGACTCCAGTCTCTGAAACGATGCGACCCCTAGATGTCTATGGATGGCGGCCCGTCGGTTGGGTACATGAACCATCAGTTTTAAGAACTGCATTCGAACAGTTTTCTAGACTGCGTGTCGGAGTCGCCTACAAGCGCGGGGTCAGTACCAAAAGACAGCGAGGAATGGGAAACATGACAAAATGACGTAAACAACCGCGTGGGTGACATCGACATGTCTGGATACGATTCTGCGCAAAAGAAAAGAGAATCTGACGACCTGAGTAGATGGGGTTTTGCCGCTGAGATAGCGGAAGTAATCCGTTCAACCCCAGCCGATTGGTCCGCTCGCATTGGCATTTTTGGCAAGTGGGGAGAGGGCAAGAGCACGGTCTTGCATTTTCTGGAGTCGATGTTGAAGCCGGAAGGCAACATCGTCTTCTATTTCAACCCTTGGGCCGTTCAGGATTTGGATGAGTTATGGGCTGAATTTGGCAAATGTCTCTTGGAGGCATTGGAAGACGAGCATCTCGTTGCTGAATCTCCCTTGAAAGGAACAGCTCGCAAGCTCCAAGAGAAGTTGGAATCGACTGGACTGGCGGAATTAGGAGAAGGTGCCGCAGGATTCTTCGGGAAAGACAAACTCTACCAAGGCGCGTTCGGACTCGTCGGGAAATGGCTCAAGCCAGACGGTCCGCAAGTAAAAAAGATACGAGAGAAGCTCGGGGAGGAACGTCGGGTTGTTGTCTTCATAGATGATCTCGACCGTGCAAACCCTGAACTGCTACCGAAACTTCTTTTGGCGCTTCGCGAGATTCTTGACCTACCCGGATTCACATTCGTTTTAGCTTTTGACAACGAAATTGTGGCTAACGGCCTCGTTACAGCGAATACGGCGTGGGGCGACGGAGACAGTTTTCTAGACAAAATTTTGGACTTTAACTACTATCTGCCTCCCGTTTCAAGAGCTGGAAAGCGAAAGCTCCTGAAAAACATGTTGGAACGATACGGCAAATTCGTCCCAGAGACTTCTGTTGACGCGATTGAGCATTTGCTACCGGACAATCCACGGAAGTTGAAGAGGCTTGTCCGCGGACTTGTGTCTTTGCAGCCGCAGCTTGCTCGCCATGGTGAAGACGAGATCAATTGGATTGAAATATGGCTCGCAGAGATGGTTCGACAAGAGTCGTATTCGTTCTTCGTGCGCCTCCTTGAAGGCGATACTTTGGATGACTTAGTGGGAATTGGTTACAAAATACGAAGAAAAGAATCTGGGCGGGAGATAGGCGAACGGAAAAATACGGACAACGCTGAAATCAAGAAGCTCATCGACGAGGTTGGCGGAATTAACGAAAAGCAGGCGGAGCGTCTGATCGAGCTCATTCATTCGACCCGTGAGCTTGGAGGACTTAGTCTCGCTTACAACTGGAAGATCGTTTTGCGTCCAGAAGCCATTACTTGGAAAGAGTTCTACGAGCTTTTGGCGCAGTGGGATGAGGCCCAAGTTCCCGCTACCATCTCGGCTTGGATTGCTAAGCAGTCGGAACGCAACTCGATCGACAGAGCTGATGTCGAAAGGGACTTATTCGAAACCTTGCGGAATTCCAAGCATAACGCGGCATCGGAGGCTGCTCAGGCGTCTACAACCGAAGAGAACGCGGGGCATTGCACCAAAGCGGCGAAACTGCTCAGGATCACGGAACGATTCTTGGACATGCCCGGTGCGCTCACGGCGGAACGCTTCGAGATGATTTATGGCAGTTCTCTCTATTGGATCGCATTTAGGGTCAATCCGGCCGACCGGGAGCTTCGAGAAGCTGAACGAAAACTTCTCTTGTCATTGTGCGAGCGAGCTACCGATGTTCAGTCGCCGGCCCTGCTCGAAGCACTGAGGCCATGGGACCCGTGGGCATTCACGCCTGAGGATCCTCATAGTAAGCACTTGAAGGAAGAACTAAGAGACGAGTGTGTAAAGATGCTATTGCCTAAGGTCGAGCGTGCATTTGCCACCTATCTTGCTCGCCCCGAAAGCGTCCGCCTACTAATGAGCCCTCAAGGCTCCCCCTCTTTCCGATATATTTTGGGCCGTTTGCCTTGGTCAACTGAAATCAGAAACGCTCTGTTCGATGTAATCCAGAAGGCCAAGAGTGATCTGAACGAATTTCAAAAAACCAATGAATTGCTGCAACTGCTTAGTGATTCCGAGCAAAACAGGTCCAATTTCTCTCGTGACCTTGCAAAGGGAGTAGTCGAAGATCGAGAGTTTGTTCGTGCTCTTTGGGGTAGCGCAACGTCGAGACATATTCAGTTCCGAATGCGCAAGTCATACCTCTTTAAAAGAGATGCGTTAATGAAGCTCGGCGCGCTGGAAAAGGATCTTCCACTTTCTTCAGAACTCGACGAAGCACTTAAAGCAGATGAGGCAAGCACGCCTGCAGTAGAAGTAAAACCGAACGTCTCTGAGGCTTCAGAGGAAACAGAAACGCCATTGGAGGACATGACTCTATGAGGGGTCTGCGCAACTAAATCGCATCGGGAAGGTGTTTGCGCTATGCGCCACAATCACGGCTTTTGGTGCGACTCAGACTGCGTGTCGGAAACGGTTCTGCTGTTGGTGTCAGTTATGGGGTCATTTCGTTCTGACAATTCGGTCCAAAAACGGAGCTAACTACCTGATATTATTAGAATAAATAGGTAATAGAGGGTTCCTAAACTGTAGGTCGTCTGTTCGAATCAGACAGGGGTCACCATTCTGCGGGACCGAGTAGATTCGCCATCCGCAGATCTCTCGACTCGTCCGAGCAGACGTCAACATGGCGAATTCCGCTCAAGATCACAGGCAGTGAAATGATTGAGGCCCATGCAGCGCACGCGTTCCGCAACAGGATAAGACCCATGTTCCGACGACGCAGCCGTGGCTCACTCTGATGAAAATTGAGAGAGATGGTTTTTGACTTCGCGCGCTGTCCCGTCTATAAAAGTCCATGTCATCGAAAATCATTTCATGACGCCTCTTCGCTCAATATCGGGCGAGTGAGGTTACAACCGCAATCGTCAGGATGCTCGGGAAGGCGGTGAAATTCCGCCACTGCCCCGCAACTGTGAGCGCCCCTGGTTCGGCGTAACGTCGGACAAGGAAACCAGCCAGAGCCTTTTCGCTATAACCGGCAAAAAGTCTCTCAAAGACCACTGGAGCCCCGCTCCGGGAAGGTGGCTGGATGAGGCGCAAGTCAGGAGACCGGTCCTGTGCGCTCAACCAGCTTGCGTTCCGAGGGGAACGGAGGAGCCATCATGCCATTTCGCACGATTCATCGCATTATTTCCAGTCAGATTCCCGCACTTCGCCGCTGCGTCGGTCTGCTGATCTGCCTTTTTGCGGTCGCGGGACATGCCGCTTCGATTCGCGGTGTGGTCGCCGACGCGTCCGGCGCTCGCGTCACCGGAGCCACGGTCGATCTGATTTCCAATGGACAGGTTGTGGGGTCGGCGGTTTCGGGCGCTGACGGAAGTTTTCAGATCCTGACCGGGGTGCGCGGCCGATTCTTTCTCGTGGTTTCGGCCACGAAGTTTCGCCAGCTCGAGACGCCCGGATTCTACGCGGGCCAGCTCGACAACATCGAGCGCAACATCGTGCTGGAGCCGGAGTGGGTGCGCGAGTCGATCGTGGTCACGGCAACCGGCACGCCGACCCCGCAGCCGCAGACTGCCGCTGCGACCAGCGTTATCGGGCCGAACGAACTGGAGCTGAACCTGGACATGGTGAGTTCGCTCCGACTGATGCCGGGAACGTTTGTGACGCAGTCGGGACAGCGCGGCGCGCAGAGTTCGCTGTTTGTGCGCGGGGGCGACTCCGACGACAACCTCGTGCTGATCGATGGCGTGAATGCCGGCGACCTCGGCGGGCGTTTCGACTTCGGGACGCTCTCTACGACAGGTCTAGAGCGGACCGAGGTCTACCGCGGGCCGAACTCGAGCCTTTACGGAGCGGATGCTGAGAGCAGCGTGGTGAGTGTGACGTCGCAGCATGGCACCACCAACTTTCCGTCGCTCATCTTTCATGGCGATTGGGGAAATTTCCAGAGCTCGCATGAAGAGCTGGAGGCGGCCGGAACCTTCGGCAAGCTCGACTACCTGGGCGCATATAGCTGGCTGCAGACGGCGAACGATCTGCCGAACGACGAGTATCACCTCGGCACAGCGAAGGCGAATGTAGGATTTCAGCCGACCGGATCGACGCAGATTCGCGGCACGCTGCATTACGGCGTGGATGGCACGGGTGTGCCGGGGACGTGGGAGTTTCATCACCTGGCGGACAACGCGACCGAAAAGGACCAGGACCTCTACATCAGCGCGTCGATCGACAACCAGACTACGGCGGACTTCCACAACATGGTGCGGTACGGAGCGACGCGGAAGCGCGAGCAGTACAACCTGTGGGAGCAGACGGGTGCGGGAGTCTTCGACGCGTATGGCGACAGCTTCGGCGACCTGGTGACAATCACCGGGGCGAACGGCTACTCAGTGACCGGACGGGCGTTGATGGATTTTGCGGGGACCTATCCGCAGGGATACCAGCTCTTTTCGAATCGCGATGCGCTGGTGTATCAGGGCGACTACACGGTGACGCCACATCTGACCGCGCAGATCGGATTCGGGTTTGAGGACGAGCGCTACACCGGAGAGATCGAACGCACGAATTACGACTATCGGGCGGCGGTGCACGGCGACTTCAAAAACCGGCTCTTCTACACGTTGGGCGGAGACCTGGAACACTATTCGCTCTTCGGAGTGCAGACGACGCCGCGTGCGGGCGTTTCGTTCTACGCTTTCCGGCCGCGAAAGGGCGTGCTGAGCGGAACGCGCTTGATGTTCAACTTCGGCGATGCGGTGCGGGAGCCTTCAGGAACCGACCAGCTCTATTCGCTCTACTCCTTCCTCCAGGAGAATGGCGGGCAGTCGACCATTCAGCAGATGAACATCTCGCCGATTGCTGCGCCGACCGCGCGGACCTATGAAGGCGGAGTGGAGCAGACATTCTTCAGCGAGCGGCTGATTCTCCGCACGAGCTTCTTCCACAACGAATTCGGGAAACAGATCGAGTATGTGGGGCTGGATTTGATTCCAGCACTCCTGCCGAACCTGACGCCGGCGCAGCAGAATCCAGCTGGAGCAGCAGTTGCAGGCAGACGGCGCATACGAGCTGACGCTGAACACCGAGGCATACCGCGCGATGGGCGTGGAGGCCACGGTGGAGAGCGGGATCGGGCGGTATATCTTCCTGCGCGGCGGATACACCTACCTCGATTCCGTGATTCAGCGTTCCTATACCAATGATGATGTGGACTTGTTCGGGCCGGTCCCGACATATAACGGCATTCCCGTCGGTCCCTACTCGCCGCTCGTAGGCGCGCGGCCTTTCCGGCGGCCTCCGCACACAGGATTCTTCACGGCGAGTTATTCGCAGGGGAGAATCAGCGCGATCCTCAGCTCGGCTTTTGTCAGCCGATCCGACGACTCGGACTTTCTGGGTGGTTACGACATCAACGGAGGGAACAGCCTGCTGCTGCCGAATCGTAACCTCGACCATGGCTACGCGAAGATCGATCTCGGCGGGAGTTTCCGGCTGCGCGACTGGCTCGGCATCTATGCGCAGGCCGAGAATCTGACCAACGATCAGCACATTGCCCCCATCGGCTACGTGAGTCTGCCGACGAGTATTCGTGTTGGATTGAAGCTCCAGTGGGGTAGAGAAAAACCAAACGTGACGCCTTCAGCGCAACGATGAAGGGGCGCTCCGTTAGCACCTGCCACTGGGAGCAAGTTGGGTCCGGTGGCAGGCAAGAAATCTGGAGTGTTACAGCTTCGTAACAATATACGTAGCCTCCGGATTGACAATTTCGAAGTAGATTTTCCACAGGAACAATCCGGAATGAACGGTTGTCACAGGAATTTCTCTTGGGAAAACCAGCCCGCATGTCACAAACTATTCCTAATCTGATCTTTCCACCTCATAATTCTGGCAGTAGGACTCTCAACATCGTGCCGTAGCGGCATTGATGGCGCCGCTATCCCCAACGATAGGACCGAACACAACCTTAGTCGTGAGGAGCATATGAATCGACCTTTTTGGAGGAGTGCCGCTCGTTACGTTCTGCTGTGCCTGGCCGTGCTTATCTTTTCATTGCATGGATCGGGTCAACAGACATTAGGATCGTTGAACGGAACCGTCGTTGACACCTCAGGCGCCGCGGTGCCGGGAGCAACCGTCACCGTCAGCGATTCGGCTATCAATTACTCAACGACAACCACCACGCAGAGCACCGGCTTCTACCAGGTGTTCAACCTGCCCATCGGCACCTATTCGGTAAAAGTCAGCCATGCAGGGTTCGAGACAACAGACTTCAAGGGAATTGCTGTTCAGGAAGCGCGCGCGACTACCGTCAATGCGACGTTGAAGGTGGGGCAGGTCTCCGAGTCGATTGAGGTCACAGCAACTCCACTGCTGAATGCAACGGATGCGACCAACGGCTATACGCTCGATAGCGCGCAGATCGACATGACACCGCTGGCGACGGGCAGCTTCACGCAGGTCGCGGTGCTTTCGCCGGGCGTCAATGCGGAACTTCTTTCGAACCTCGACTCCAATTCCGGCCTCGGCAACCAGCCAATCTGGGCGAACGGCCAGCGCGACACGTCCAACACCTTCCAGGTGAATGGCGTCGACTCGACCAACCTGTTCAACGGCAAGAGTTCCTCAGGGTGCCAACTCGCAGCGTTACAACTTCAATATCGGCAGCGCTCCCACGGTCGGCGGATCGTTCTCCGTCGGCACATCGGTATATGGCTCAAACGGCAACAGCCTGCCTTCTCCTCCGCCGGAGTTCACGCAGGAGTTGCGTGTGAATGCCTCGATGTACGACGCGCAGCAGGGCGCCACGAGCGGTGCGCAGATTGACGTCAACACCAGCACCGGCACCAACAGCTGGCACGGCCAGCTCTATGGTACCTATGCGAACAATCTGATGAACGCCTCGCCGTTCTTCTTCAACCAGGCGTATCAACTGACCCAGCAGGGAATCGGAGTCTTCCCGCAGTCGATGGTCAACCCCTGGCTTCGTCGCTGGAGCTCGGGCATCACTGCGGGCGGTCCCCTCATCAAGGACAAGCTCTTCTTTTTCGCCGCTTATCAACGCCGCGAGAATGAAGACAATGCAACCGGACTGTCACAGATGACAGTTCCTTCCGGCCTGACCGATGACCGCAGCACAGCGGGCCTTGAGGCTGCCGATCTTTCATGGGGAGGTTCTGGGAATGTCCCAATCGATCCGGTCGCAGCTAACCTGTTGAATGCCAAACTGCCGAATGGCCAGTATATGATTCCTTCGGCCCAGTCGAGTGCGCCATATGAATATGGCGTACCGAATGTGTTCCTGATTGGAACAGCTCGCTTGATCTCTGACCAGGCCACCATCTCGCTCGACTACGACGCCACCCAGAATGATCGCGTGTCAGCGAAGTACTTCTACCAGAACGCACCGGTTACCCGTCCCTTCGGCTTCTCGGAAACACCCGGCTTCCCCGTTACGCAGAACAACGGTGCGCAGGTCTTTTCGCTGGGCAACACGATCTCCATCGGCCCGAGGTTGAACTGGGAGCAGCGCCTTGGATTTGTCCGCATGGGTTCCTTCAGCAACTATCAGCAGACGGTCCCTGGCGGCAATCTGGGCGTCTCAGGCGAGCAGACAACCAACCTCACCCCAGATGTCTTGCCTGGTTTGCAGATCAATAACTTCGGCAACTTTGACCAGTCTTCGCCGAGCCTCTATGTCGGCCCGGCTGGAGTGCCCGGCGCCTTCGTGAATATGGGCTACTATCAGAACCGCGTGAACCCTTCAACGAATGTCATCTTTACGGCAGGCAAGCACACAATTGTCGCCGGCGGTGGTTACAGTTACACGCAACTGAATATCACGAATAACCGCACAGGTCATGCTCAGCTCGTTGCCAGCGGTTTTGACAATTTCCTTCAGGGCACTGTAAAAAGCTCAAGCGTTCTTCAAAGTATCGATCCCACCACGGATCGCAACAATGCAGATCGTTACTATCGCACCAATGAGTTCAGCGGCTATGTTCAGGACAAATGGCAGGCTCTCAGCAACCTCAGCATCACTGCCGGTGTTCGCTATGACTACCACGGCGGCATGACGGAAAAGTACGGCAACTTCTTCAACTTCGACCCGGCGTTGTACAACGTAACCGGCAGCTCGACAACGGGATTCAACGTTGTCAATTCCGGATTCGTCATTGCCGGAAACAACAAGCAGAACCCGACCAAGGGCGTTTCAGCCTCAACCCTGGAGGGGCGCCAATGGGGTGTTTCGCCTCGTCTGGGCTTGGCCTGGACTCCTAAGACCTTTCACAACAAGGTTGTCGTCAGCGGCGGGCGGAGGTTTGTACTATGACCGCGGCGAACTCTTCACCTATCTCTCCCAGCCCGCAGGCAGTTCCATCGGTGGTCCCTTTGGTGTAACCGAATCCTCCCCGCTGGTCAGCGTCGCGACCGGAAATTCAGACTCTGGTTTGACGCTGGCAAATCCGATGGGAAATCTGGCTTTCAGCACTCCGGCACAGGGTGGCTTCTACACGCCGCCAAGCTCCGACCCAGGCGTTGTGGGGCAGGCTTTGCAGGCTCAGTTGAACCAGATGACCGGAGCGCCCAGTTCCGGATTCTTACGCTCAATTTGGTAAGAACTGCAGTGGCTTGCAAAGTCAGGAAGGATTCTTCCTCTGCACCTCACCACTGAATTTTGGGATTTATGACAAGAACAACGTTCTGCCTTACACAATCAACTACACACTGAATGTGCAATGGCAGCCGACGAATACGGTGGTAGCCTCGGTTGGCTACACGGGCAACCGTGGTCGCCACTCGGTGATTCCGATTCCGATCAACGAGCCGGGCATTGCAACACCGACGAATCCGATCTGGGGCGAGACTTCCTCATATGGCATGGAAACCATGAACCAGAACAATCAGGTGGGGATTCAATTTTGACTACGCTCCCATTGCGGTTGAGCCATGGAACACGTTCGACGCGGGCAATACCGACTTCAGAGCGCCGTATGTCGGGTTTAGTCCCAATGCCGCGGACTTCAAGACCGTCGGCATTTCGGCTTATGACGCTCTGGAAACGCACGTAGAGAAGCGGCTATCGCACCACTTCCAGATTGGCGCCAGCTATACGTGGAGCCACGCCCTCGATGAACAGAGCGATATCGGCCTGTTCTTCACCGGCGATAACCCAAAACGCCTGCGCGACTCCTGGGCCTCGTCGGACTTCGATCGTACGAATGTGTTTGTCGCCAACTTCCAGGTGGATGTGCCCAACATGGTGAAGAGCAGCAACTTTGCGTCTTACATCTTCAACGACTGGCACTTTACCGGAATCGGGACCTTGCAGAGCGGCGAGCCGTATTCGCTGTATGAGTTCTATGGCGCGGTCGGCAGCATCAACTTCGGAAACTTCCCGACCCTGATGAACCCGGTCCTCGGGATCAAGGATCCTAAGCATCCGAAGACCGCGTTTACCGGCAACAAGGGCTCCTTCCGCGGCCCCGGCGGCACCTACATTCCAACACTCGACCCCTCGCAGGTTGCCATCAGCTACCTTGCACCGGGCACGAATGGCATTCCGACTTCAACGGGCGACGATCCCTCGGATATCTACCAGACGGCCTTCAATGTCGGTCAACGGAATATCTTCCGCCAGGCACCTCAGAAGCGTCTCGATCTCTCTTTCCGGAAGGGCTTCAAGATTACGGAGAAGATTAAGGCTCAGTATGAACTCAATGTCTTCAACCTGACCAACACAACCAGCCTTGACGTTCCGCAGAACCAGGCCCAGTTTCGCCAGAACAATGGGTGCTCAGCGAGTGCGATTGCTGCTGATGATGGTTTCAACAATTGCAACAAATTCCGCGGCTTCCTCGGTTTCGGTCAGGTGGTGGCGGCAAACAATGCAACGGATCAACAGAGTGCTTTAACCAATCTGGATCAAGTGCCCTATTCGACGGGTACCGGCAAAGGAACGACACTTTCGCCGGAACTTCAGATCGGTCAGGGCACGTGCACGGCGAACCTGACAATAACAGGTACGAATACCTGCCCCAACAACGCTGCCAACTGGGGATCGGTGACCGGCACCATCGGCGGTTCCCGCGCCTTTACCATGGGCTTCCACATCATGTTCTAGAGGATGCCCAGGCAAGATCAGATCGGGAGCCTTCGGGCTCCCGATTTGCATTGCAAGCTTCTGCGTTTGGCCCCGGCACACCTCTGACTGGGGTTAAAGCGCGCGGCGTTTGAGCCGATGAGAGCGTTAGCTGTAGCCGGATCGAGAGGGTACTGTTTGAATCACCGATAAGAAGGTGACCAAAAGTTTTATTGACAAAAGATTTTCTGTTGCTCTTTAAGCTGAACCCCGGTTACAGTTGGTTTTTCCACAGGTCAACTAATTTCTGGGGTGTCAAATGGTTTGTCCCAAGTGCAAGTCGGGGACCCTGTACACGGTTCCTGCTGAAATTCGGCTTTATCGCAACGCTCCCCGTACGATGAGCCATCCGCCCATGTCCCCTCAGCCCGACGTCCAGATTTGCCCGGACTGCGGATTCTCGGAGTTCCTCGTCCCCGCGAAATGGCTCTCCGCCGGATGGCTTCAACCGCAAAAGACGAAATCCCAGGTAGGCGTCCCGACGCTGATTACCGGGGCACGCCGCCAGATCGCCTGAGGACTCGCGACGCTAAATGGCAGCCCCGGCTGCCACCAATCTCCTTTGAGCCAAAACTTAGAATAAAAAGGCCCCCAGCCGAAGCTGGAGGCCTTTGGTTTTTGCGGGACTCAGGCCAGGTATTGGCGAATGCCAGCCAAATCAGTAGCGTTTCCGATCCTGCGGATCTCACGGGAGTGTGTTGTGCATCAATTGCGCTTCACACCGCCCTATGTCATTCTCGGTGTCGATTCATCACAAGGAGAATCATGGGATCGAAACGGAAAGCCATCCTCCCTTGGGTGGCCGCAGCCCTCGTTATCTTATTTGCCGGCTGGAACTTGCAAGGACAGACTGCTCCAGTGAGTTCGGAAAATGAGCAGTCGCAAAATGATCCTCTGGCGGAATTAAGCCCGGAGAATCGCGCTCTGTTCGATGCCCTTCGCCGAGCGGCTCAGCAGAATAATGACGCCACCACTTTGGAAACCGGCAAAAAGCTCCTTCCGGCGCTGAAACCGGGTACCCGGCTAAGCGATTTCGTCACTCAGCTAACCGCTGGGTCGGCGGTCGAGACGGGGGATAGTGCGTATGCGTTGAGCATTCTGAAGCCATTCACTGACGCACACCCTGATGACTGGCGGGCGGCATCGCTGTTGGCCCGGGTGTACGCCGAGAATGGCGAAAAGGTCTCACGCGATCAGCAGGTTGCTCACGTGATTGCTCTGCACCAAAAGACCTCCGATCCGAACTTCGCTAAGAAGCTGCATATCTTTCCGATTCAGAAAGTAAAGCTTCATTCCGGTTATGCGGTGTTTCACTATCCTTTCGAGCCGCTGAAGCCCGACAACGTCTATCTGATGGCCTTGGTGTATTCAAGCGAAGGAAAGCAGGATTACCGCATTGAACTGGAGAGCGAAGAAGTCGACCAGGCCTTCTTCAAAGCAAAGCGCCCCGGCGAAAGAAGGTTCTCAGTGGATACCTTCCGCCAATCCGAGAGCAACGGAAAAGTGACCGAGTCGCAGGCTTTGCACGGGTTCATCGATGCTGTTTTCGACTACGAAACAATGCGAGATAGATTGTTAAAGGTCGTAAATGGCGAGGTGCCTTCGCACAACTGATGAGTAGCAATCAAAAGGCCCCCAGCCGAAGCTGGAGGCCTCTGTTTTGCGCCGAAAGGCGCGTACCGCTGGACGCGAAGTCCTAGTACATGCCGTCCATACCGCCGCCATGGCCGCCGCCTGCCGGGGCAGACTTGGGCTCCGGAATCTCGACAACGAGCGCTTCGGTGGTCAGAAGCAAACCAGCGATCGAAGCTGCGTTCTGCAGAGCAGTGCGTGTAACCTTGGTCGGGTCGATGACGCCGGCCTTCACCAGGTCCTCGAACTTGCCGGTCGCAGCGTTGTAGCCATAGTGCTGATCCTTGGACTCGAGCACCTTGGCAACCACGACCGCACCCTCTTCGCCGGCATTGGCAACGATCTGCCGAAGTGGCTCTTCGAGTGAGCGGAGCACGATCTGCGCACCGATCTTCTCGTCGCCTTCCAGGGTCTTGATGAGCGCCTGCACCGCGGGAGTCGCACGAACCAGGGCCACGCCGCCGCCCGGGACAATGCCTTCCTCGACTGCCGCACGGGTAGCGTGCAAAGCGTCCTCAACGCGAGCCTTCTTCTCCTTCAACTCGGTCTCAGTTGCTGCGCCAACCTTGATGATGGCAACGCCACCAACCAGCTTGGCCAGCCGCTCCTGCAGCTTCTCCTTGTCGTAGTCGGAGGTGGTCTTTTCAATCTGAGACCGGATCTCCTTCACGCGGCCTTCGATGTCCGAGGCCTTGCCGGCGCCGTCCACGATGGTGGTGTTGTCCTTGTCGATGGTGATGCGTTTTGCCTTGCCCAGATCCTCGAGCTTGACGCCTTCGAGCTTGATGCCGAGGTCCTCAGTGATGGCCTTGCCGCCGGTGAGGATCGCGATGTCGCCGAGGATTGCCTTGCGGCGATCGCCGAAGCCCGGAGCCTTGACGGCTGCGACGTTCAGCGTGCCACGCAGCTTATTTACGACGAGGGTGGCGAGAGCTTCGCCCTCAACATCCTCAGCGATAATCAACAGCGGCTTGCCACCACGAGCAACCTGCTCGAGCAGGGGAAGCAGATCCTTCATCGCGCTGATCTTCTTTTCGTAGATCAGAATGTAGGGATCATCGAGAACCACTTCAAGGCGCTCCGCGTCGGTGACGAAGTAGGGGCTGAGATAGCCGCGGTCAAACTGCATGCCGTCGACGGTCTCGAGACCGGTGTGCATCGTCTTCGACTCTTCGATGGTGATGACGCCATCCTTGCCGACAACCTTCACGGCATGAGCGATGATGTCGCCGATTTCCTGATCGCCATTGGCGGAGATTGCGCCGACCTGGGCAACGGAACCCTCGTCAACGGGCTTCGAGAGCTTACCGAGAGCGCCGCCCTCGGTCCACTTGCCGTCCTTGTCGCGGGTGCCGATGATGGTGGTGACGGCCTTATCGATGCCGCGCTTCAGGGCGGTGGGATTGGCGCCGGCGGCAACGGTCTTCACGCCTTCGCGGAAGATGGCCTGGGCTAAAACGGTTGCGGTGGTGGTGCCGTCGCCGGCAACATCCGAGGTCTTCGAGGCGACTTCGCGAACGAGCTGGGCGCCGACGTTCTCAAGAGGATCCTTGAGGTCGATTTCCTTGGCCACCGTCACGCCGTCCTTGGTGATGGTGGGCGAACCAAATTTTTTCTCAATTACCACGTTGCGGCCCTTGGGACCCAACGTCGCCTTCACGGCGTCTGCCAGCGTGTTTACGCCGCGCAAGATCGCCTGACGGGAATCTTCACCGTGCAAAATCTGCTTTGGCATTTCTGTTACTCTCCTTAATCTGTTGAATGTCTTTTAGCGTTCAGAGATCAGAGACCAAAAGCTAACGACCTCGGAACTCTTTGGCGCGCGCAATCGCGGTCCGCCCGTCCGGCCAGGACTACTTCTTGATGATGCCGAGGACTTCTTCCTCACGCATGATCAGGAACTCTTCACCGTCGATCTTGATTTCGGTGCCGGAGTATTTACCAAAGAGAATCTTGTCGCCGGCCTTGACGTCGAGAGGGAATACCTTGCCCTCATCGTTCGACTTGCCCTTGCCGACGGAGATCACTTGGCCTTCCTGGGGCTTCTCTTTTGCGCTGTCGGGGATGATGATGCCCCCACGAACCGTTTCGCCCTCTTCAATACGGCGGACGAGGATACGGTCGTGGAGCGGGGTGAAGGTCGTGGTAACGGATGTTGCTGCCATTGCTTCGCTTCTCCTTCACACGCGGGCGGATTGAATGCCGGCCGCGGACTTGGTTTGGTTTCAGTAAAAGCTTCTGGAAACAGGGCCTCCGGTGAGGCCAAACAGCGAGCCAAGCACTTGGAAAGACCCGGTGCTAGCACTCGATGCTTCCAATTGCTAACGATAGGAGCGATAGGAGAGTCTTGTCAAGGGAAAGGAACATTAAATATGAGTGAAAGTCGCTCAGATTCCTCCCAAAGCGAAGATCTATCGGCGGTAAAGCCAATGCCCAATACTTCTTACTTGATGGGCGAAAGAGCGGAGAGGGCGGGTTGGAAGAGTTTGTTCCCACTCCCTCAGGGAGGATGAGACGCCTTGGGCGAGACCTCGGCCACTTTTCAACATCAACCGAAAATCGACAGCGGAGACTCCGTCGTTGACGTCAGCGCGGCACTGACAAAGTGGGTCGTTCCACCAGTTGGACCCAGGCTGCGTTGTAAAGGATGTCTTATATCCTGCGGCTGCCACAGCCGACCTCACCCGTTGGTCGACACCCCCGGAAGGGTAGGCAAAGGAAGCAATTTCGATCCCGAGTAGATCTTCGAGTCGGAGCTTTGAGTCCCGGACTTCACGGTGAAGCTCTTTGTCAGGCAGGTCAGGCAGCCAGGGATGCGTGAGAGAATGCGAGCCGAATTCAACACCGTATCGTTGCAATTCCCTGATTTGGACGAGCGTCAGCAGTTTCCTCGCACGTAGTCCTACGGCCTGATCCCATTCGTTTGAGCCCCCAATCCTGTCGGCAACGAGGTAGACGACGGGCGTGAGGTGATGCTCAATGACGAGCGGAAAGAGTTCCGTATAGAGGTCGTCGTACGCATCGTCGAAGGTGAGCAAGACATGTCTGTCGGGAACTTCGTCATCAAGCCACTGCTTCAACGTTGCAGACCGATAGCCGCTCGACCGAATCCGGCGCATGAAACGATGAAATCGTTTCGGCGAAATGTAGTAACTGGCCTCATCGGACGATAGCGGATCAGAGATGCTGTGGAGCATAAGGGCCACTCGGCCCTGTCGTGCAACAGATCTTAATTGGCCAGGCGTGCAGCCTGTCTCTCTGACACCACGCCAATACTCAGCTGACTGCGTGGTTCGCGCCCAAATCGAAAAGACCGTGTTTGATTTTGTCTGATTTGCCGCGGCGCAGAGTAAAGTTGACAGCCTGAGTATCAAAGGATTCAGGTGCCAGAGAATCCCTGCAGCCATGCGGCGCGTCCAGGATCCCAGAAACCTTGTCACCAGGTGCCGGGTTTGTGCGCATCTCTGACCGAGTTCAAAAACGCGATAGACATCAAGGCTGCCGCTGGCTCTCCACGACTTCCGGAAATACCGTTGCAGATTACTTGAATTCTTGTGTGTCAGCAGGATTTTCGGCTCGAACGTAAATTCGATTCCCGCAAGGTGCATGCGCGAACCAAGCTCCATTTCTTCGTCAGAGGCTCGAAAATGTTCATTGAAACCGCCAAGCTCGAGGAAGAGGTCTCTTCGCATTGAGCTGTTTAGTCCGAAGCAGACGCTTTGCTGGAAGGAATCGCTGATCGACTCTACGCCGGCGGCGTTAAGAGAAGTCGCTATCGAATCGAGATTCCGTTGCCATGCTTGATGAAGAGCCGTATCGACGAATGAATTCAAGGGCGTTTGCCGGTCTTCTGCAGCGAGTGAATGAACTGCAAGACGGCGAAACGCTGACGCCTCCAGATGATGGTCCATATGAGTGGAGACGAGCGAAGGCTCTGCTTCTACATCGTCATCAAGGAAGAGCAAAATGTCGCTCGTGGCCTCGCGGGCTCCGGTGTTGCGGGCAGCGGGAAGGCCCAGGTTTTCGCGGTGAAAGATCCATCGAAGGTGTTGTCGTCCGGTGAATTCATCCGCAAGGACACGAGCGGCGGGGTCTTGGCCATCGCAGACGACGACAATTTCGATTTGGGGATATGACTGTTGCAGTAGCGAGTGGAGCGTTTCTTTGAGTTGGCTGGGGCGCTGCCACGTAGTCACCACGACGCTGCAGGAGAGGTAAGGCGAGCGATGATTGCTTTCTCCTGCGATCAATGTTGACTCCTCCGATGACTGACGATTGAGGGGAATCTGCGCGGCAAACTTTGATGTTTCCTGCGGTCTACCCGTGCGCCGGCTCGTTTGTTTCAGTATCCATCATGGTTTTAGCTGTTCCTCGATTGAGATTACGGATGGAGCAAAGTCACAATGGACCCGCCACTATCGAGAAAGCCTGTTTGCGGCACGCCTCAAGAGCCGTGTGACAGTGTTGGGCAATGGCATCCAATAAGGCCACGCCCTGCAACGGATCGTCTTTAAGATCTCGCCATTTGCGATAGGATGTTCGCTCAAATACTCGCGAAGCCATTGAAAGTAGAATCGCCGCGCGGCTTCTTCGCGCAGGGTTCCCTTGGTCACGTGCCACATGGACTGAGCATGGCATCGATAACGGTCTGAACAAGAACTTGTGACATAAACCGGCACCTGGAGGTAGAGCTTTGTGAAGAAGGCGACATCCTCGTACAGTTGGTATGTTTGAGGGTGGAACGCTTCAACAAACCCTTCAACACCTTCGAATGCGCTTCGCCGAATGAGAAGGCTTGAAGGACATGGAGCTCCGTATACTCCGAAGGGATACGTAATCGGGAGCAACTGTGGAGGAGGGTACAACAATTCACCCGGGGCAACTGGCTCGATCGCGTTCTGCTCCTGGGGCGGCGCTTTATCGTCCCAATCGTACCAATATTCGCTCGGACCATAGACACATCCTGCCGTCGGGTGCATCTCCAGTAAGGACACAGTTTTCTCCAGCTTTTCGGGAAGCCAAACATCGTCTGAGTCAAGGAACGCAAGATACTCCCCACGACTATTTTCGGCACCGAGATTGCGAGTGCGCGTCAATCCGTGGTTTCGATGTCCCGGATGTTCGAGATAGATGATTTTCTCGCGCGATTGCCGGGCATAAGCATGCGCGATCTCAGTGCTCCGGCCAACGGTGGCCCCGTCATCAACAAGAAACAGCTCCCAATGTGTATAAGTTTGCCGCAGGACACTTTCAATTGCCTCGCTAAAGAACTGCTCTCTCGTGTGAAACGGAATGATTACGGAAACAAGCCCCTTTCTCTCATTCATGCGTTTTACCGTGTGGCTCTTCTAGTAGCTGCCAGAGCAACAACCATCTCGTAATCAGGATCGTGAAATTCAAGCTCTTCCTGGGTGAGCTCGGCTTGAACCAACCCATGGAGAAATGCCACTGCAGAAAGAACATTTCCGTAGGTCTGAACTTTGACATTCTGCTCGCCGAAGAAATCACCAAAGAGCCGGGCAGCCGAGAGGGCGGTAAAGCGCCACCAGTCTGAGCCTGCGCCGCCCAACATTCCGCCTCGCACGCACTGGCTGATTCCCGGAAACGTGGCCAGGAGCACTCCATCTTCGCGAAGCATCTTGAAGAGCGAGCGAACGGCGGCGGTGTAGTCGTAGATTTCAAACAGTGTCTGCGTGCAGATGATGCAGTCGAAAACCTGCGACGGTGCGGCCTCGTATTGAGTCAGGTCGAGGGTGATCGTCCGCCGATCATTTTGTTCGTTGATGTCAATCACATCGGATTTTTCGACGCGGTTGCCACCGAATTGCTGTGTGTAATGATCGCTCGCAATTTCTGCAACGTGGCCGCGGATGGACTGCCAGTTTGCGGCGAGGAATTTCTCGATGTAATAGCGGTCAATGCAGTCACCACGGGCTTCGCCGAAGTCGCGTCGATGTGGACGGGTTTTTCGGAGCACTGACCAATCCGTCACGCCATCGAGAATGAGAAATTGCTTTCGCGCCCGCTGTCGCTGACGATTTATCCATGCGCGGATTGGTTTCGGGATGAATTGCTTGATCGTCTTCAATTTGCTATCGAATCTCCTTGGAGCGGGGAGATCAAATGCTCCAGACGGACGCGCTAATCGTTCAGTTTCAGCGTGGTAGATTGATTCTACATGCACGTGATCCTGTAGGAACGGGAGGAGCAGCGAACCGGACCGCGCGCAATAGGAAGGGGCCAGGGAGGGAGTTTGGGAGGATGGATGTATCCATCGTCGTGCCGACGTTTAACCGGCGAGAACTCGTCATTCGAACGTTGGAATCACTTTTCGCGCAGGACGTCTCCCCGAACAACCTTGAGGTCATCGTTGTCGTTGATGGGGCGACGGACGGCACAGCGGATGCATTGAAGGAGCTGCGGCCGGAGTGCAGATTCCGAGTGATAGAACAGGAGAATCGCGGCCTTGCAGGGGCGCGAAATACTGGGTATCGTGCTGCGGAAGCCCACCTGGTGATCTTTCTCGATGACGACATGATTTGCGATTCGGGTTTGGTGAGGGCACACGTCGAGGCTCACAAGGTAGCTGGCAATGTTGCTGCGTTCGGTGCGCTTTTCTTGAGCGAGGACAGTCCGCCAAGCCTCGCGGCAGAGTGTTTCAAGCGCGAAGTCGGCGCTTATCATCTGCAAAGGAAGGATGATCCCGAAGCGCCCTGGCATGAGCGGGAATGTGTATTCAGCAATACTTCGTTAGCGCGAAAACATCTCATCGACATTGGCGGATTTGATGAAGAGTTCCGGATGAGAGAGGATCTCGAATTTGGAACACGATTGTTTGCCACGGGCGTGATCCCCGCGTATATCGAAAACGCGATTGCATTTCAGTATTACGACAAAAGCTCCGCGGACTTGATTCGGGACGCGGAGAGATTTGCGATTGCGGATGTTCTGTACGAGAAGAAGCATCATGGTGGGGGCAATGTGGGTGAAATTCGCTGGCAAGCGAATGAGCCCGGTTGGAGACAGAGCCTGCGTGGTATTGCCGCCCGGTCTCCTGGGATCGCGGACCTGTTCCTGACTCCTGTCCGATGGCTGGGTGAGTCGTTCATCGGTGTGAGGGCTTTGCGCGAACTTGGTGTCAGGGCGCTTCAGATGCAGAGGCGAATCCACTGGCACCATGTAGTACGCGAACGCGTGGGTTCCTGATTCAGAACCCGTTGCGGACGGCGCATGGGGCTTTATCGGCTTGATCTTCCGGTTTTGGGGGTTCGCAGAAAGAGCCAGAGGCCTTTCACCGAAGCTTTTACCAGGGTGCGCCATCCGCTGGTAACGATCTCGCCGGGCTCCTGGGGGTTGCGCGGCCAGTCTAGCGGTTTGCGCCGAATGCGATGAAGAATGAATCGCAGGAGATTGATTCTCTGATCGGGAAATTCAGTGAACAGCAGGAGCCAGTAGGTGATGGAGTTCTGAGCTTCGTGTTCAATCGTGTCGCGGCTTAGCGGTGGATGAAATACGACAGCCGACGGAAGGTACACGACTCTATATCCATTTGCGAGAAGGCGGGCGAATGCGTAATTTTCCTCGCCGATTTGAAACGGAGCGCCCCGGCCAAGACGCTCGTCGAAGAGTTTGGGGCTGGTGGAGGCTAGTTTGCGCAGGGCCATGTTGCTGCCAAGGCCCATGCCGCCAAATGCGGCCATTTCAAACCATCGTGGTTCTTGATTGCTGAGGCTGCGAGGGGTCTCCTCGCACTGTTCTTGGTGGCTCGACTGGGGTGTGATGACTCTTCCGGTCGATGCCCCTGTTTTCTCGTCCGCGAATGGCGCCAGGAGGAGGCCGAGCCAGTCGGGCGCGGGAATTGCGTCGTCGTCGAGGTAAACCACGATGTCGGTGTCGCATTCAGCCAGTCCGCGGTTGCGGGCACGGCTCAATCCAGGCTTCGGCTCGGTCGTGTACATGGCGCCGAACTCGCGGGCGATATTTCCGGTCTCCCTATTTCCTTCGGAGTTGTCCACAACGAGCACTGCATCGGGTGCCGGGTCAAGGTGGGCGATCGCCGCCAGGCATTTTTGCAACAGAGCCGGCCGGTTTCGCGTGCAGATGACTACGGTGGCGGTAAGAGTATCGTCTCTGTGGCGGAGTATCGATGGGCCCTGAGCGCGCGGTGGCACAGGCGAGTTCAAACCATTAACCTCAAATCGAATTCGGGAGGCGCACACCGGGTCATTCTATCCGGCGCCGATCGAAGCCCCCGGAACCATTTGAAGGACAGCCCTGCGCAACGACAGCTGGCTAGAATTCTAGCGAAGAAATCGATCAAAAAGGTACCTTCCAATTGGGCAATAAAGTACCGTGTGCGGCAATACTTTTTATGGCATCCCTGAGAGACGGTTCGCTCCGTTTGGAATCCATCGAGCTCTTTTGCCAATTTGCTTAGATGGCGAAAGATGCCAATAAGGCGAAGCCTAAGCCCGAAAACGAGATGATGGTTTCGCAGATTGACCACGACTTCATGGTTTCGGTGACACTCAGGTTCAAGTACTCCTTGACCAGCCAGAAGCCGCCATCGTTGACGTGCGAAAAGATGAGTGAACCCGCGCCGGTGGCGATGGCCAGAAGTTCAGGGGAGACGCCGGGCGTTTGCAGCGCAATGGGAGCGACGATGCCGGCCGCGGTTGTCATAGCCACGGTAGCGGAGCCGGTGGCGAGGCGCATGAGAGCGGCGAGCAGCCAGGCGAGGAAGAGCAAGGGCAGGTGGCGCTGCATCGCGATTTGGATCATGGCGTGGGAGACGCCGCTATCCTGGAGTACGCGGCCAAACCCGCCGCCAGCGCCAACGAGGAGCGTGATGGTAGCTGTGGGCGCGAGACACTCGTTGCTAAAGCGGAGGATCGTCTCCTTAGTCACGCCTCGCATGACGCCGAGTGTGATGAAGCTGATAAGGACGCCTATGAGCAGGGCGATGTCATCGTTGCCCACGAAATGGAGACCTTCGTTGGCGAGGGTGCCTTTGTGTCGCGAAGACATCGGCCCAGCTGCCGATGAGCATCAGCGCGACGGGAAGAAGGATGCTGCCCATGGTTAGCCAGAACCCGGGCAGGCTGCGGTTGGGAGTGTGATCCGCGAAGTCATCGGCCATGGGGTTTTCGGCGGGCATCTTGATCCAGGGCGCGATGACTTTCGCAAACAAGGGCCCGGCAAGCGCCCCAGTGGGAATTGCAATGATGAGCGCGTAGAGAATGGTGCGGCCTACATCGGCGTGATACGTATTGACTGCAAGCAGGGCGGCGGGGTGCGGGGGGACCAGGCCGTGATCGACCGAGAGAGCGGCAACCAGCGGCAGGGCAACGCGGATCAACGGAGTTCCGGTGCGGCGCGAGACGGTGAAGGCGATGGGGATGAGGAGAACGAATCCGACTTCGAAGAATGCGGGCAGGCCAACGATGAGGCCGATCACCATCATGGCCCACGGGAGACGTTTTTCGCCAAAGACGCGGATCAAAGTGAGCGCAATGGCGTCAGCACCGCCGGACTCGGCCATCATCTTGCCGAGCATTGTGCCGAGTGCGACCACAATGGCGATGTGGCCCAGGGTGTTGCCTACGCCGGTTTCGAAAGAGTGGATGACGCCGGCCATGGGCATCCCAGCAACAATCGCGAGCGCGAGGGATGCCAGAAGCAGGCTGAGAAATGGATTCAGCTTGACCACGGTGACGAGCAGGATGATTCCGATGACGGCGCCCAGTGCGCTGAGCAAAAGGAAGATGCTGTGAGGATCGATCATCGGCTGGCCAGTTCCCGAGAGATGACTGCGCGAATCATTGGAGCCACACGGTCGCGCTGCGAGGAAGGAAGCGGCCTGCACGATTTCCGGTGAGTCCTTGAGCAGTGTACGACAGCGTGCCGTTGACCCAGACGCGTTCGATACCTTGGGCAGGACGGATGGGGTCGGCGAAGGTGGCGGTGTCGTGGATGGTAGAGGGGTCGAAGAGGACGAGGTCGGCCCAGTAGTTTTCGGCAATCACTCCGCGCTGGGCGAGCCCGAAGCGCCTGGCAGGCATGTCGGTCATTTTGTGGATCGCCTGCGGAAGTGAGAACAGCTTTTCATCGCGGCAATAGCGGCCAAGCACACGTGGGAAAGCGCCCCAGAGGCGCGGGTGGGGATGTGGGTCCCACGGCAATCCATCTGAGCCAATCATTGTGGCTGGGTGCGCGAGGATGCGGCGCATGTCGTGCTCATCGATGCTGTGATAGATGGCGCCGGCAGGCTGGAGGCGTTTTGCGGCTTCGAGGTGCGAGAGATTCCACTGGGCCGCGACATCGGCGAGGGTTCGGCCCGCAGCTTCGGGGTAGGCGGCGCTCCAGGTGATCTCAATTTTGACGCGGGAATCGACTTGCTTGAGATCGAGTGTGCTCGAGCCGGCAGCGTAGGGATAGCAGTCGCACCCGATGTGCTGAGTAGTGCGTGCCTGTTCGAGCGCGCGAAGCACTTCGCCGCTGCGACCCCAGTTCGCAATGCCGGCGCACTTGAGATGCGAGATGATGACAGGCGATTCGCTGGAGCGGCCAATGCGGAAGGCTTCGTCCATGGCGTCGAGAATTGCGTCGGTCTCGGTACGCATGTGGGTGACGTAGACGGCATTCGCGCCGATGAGAGCATCGGCAAGCGCGAGCACTTCGTCTGTACTCGCCGCGTTTGCCGAGGAGTACGCCAGGCCCGAACTGAGGCCAAGGGCACCCGCTGAGAGTGCTTCGGCAAGCTCGCCACGCATGGACTGAATCTCCTCGTCGTTTGCAGTGCGGTCGAGGCGGTCCATCTGGTTATTGCGGAGAGCTGTGTGGCCAATGAGCGCCGCAACGTTTACTGAGGGGTGTGCCTCCGCAAGTGCGACGACGTAGTGGGCGAAGGTCGGATAACGAAAATATTCGCGCTTGCCGAGCAGGTTCATCGGGTCGGGCGGATCGGCCTTGAGACGTACCGGCGAGGCGCTGATGCCGCAGTTGCCAACGATGACGGTAGTGACTCCCTGGGAGATCTTGGGCAGCATCGCGGGCGTCTCGATCACGCTTGTGTCGTCGTGGGTATGCACGTCGATGAAACCCGGTGCGAGGCAGAGACCCTCAGCTTCGATGACTTCGGCAGTGTTGCAGCGCAGAGATGTGCCTAGTCCGGCGATGCGGCCGTCGTCCACGGCGACGTCAAGCACTTGCGGGTCGTTTCCGGTACCGTCGAGCACCGTCGCATTGCGTATAAGCGTGTCGCAATTCAGCATCTGGACTGATTCAGAATATAGACTATGGTCGCGGGTGTGGCGTGAAGGCCCGAGCACAAATGAGGTGAAGATCATTCGCGAAAACAGCATAGGAAAGCAGGCTGGGCGTCAGATCGGCTGGATAAACAAGGGGCTCGGCAAGATGCAGAAGACCGCATCTGCAGAGGATATTGTTCGCCTTGGATGGAACCTGCTTCGCGAGGACCTGGGCCTGCCGACGGCGGTGCTGTATCGCGATCGGCTCGAACACAATCTCACGTGGATGCAGCGGTTCATGGATGCATACAAGGTTCAGCTCGCGCCACACGGCAAGACGACGATGGCGCCACGGCTCTTCGAGATGCAACTTAAGAGCGGGGCATGGGGCATAACGCTGGCGAGCGCACACCAGACGATGGTGGCGCATGCGCATGGAGTGCATCGGGTGCTAATGGCCAACCAGCTTGTGGGCAAGCAGAACATGCAGATGATTGCGGATATGTTGAAGGATCCGGAGTTTGAGTTTTATTGCCTGGTGGATTCGGCGGCAGGCGTGGATATGCTTGGCGAATTCTTCTCAGCCAGCGGGTTGCGGCTGAATGTGCTGCTCGAACTTGGGGTGATGGGCGGACGGTGCGGCGTTCGAGATGATGTGCAACTGCGGGCCGTGCTGGACGCTCTCGACCGGTGGGGAAAGACGGTTCAGTTATGTGGCATCGAACTCTACGAGGGCGTGCTGAAAGATGAGGCGGAGATTCGGGCGTTAATGCGTCGAGCTTGCGAAGTGACGCGGGCGCTGCTGGAGCAGAATCGATTTGCGCGCAAGCCGACGTTGCTGTCGGGTGCCGGATCGGCATGGTACGACGTGGTGGCTGAGGAATTCTCTGCAGCTGGGTTCGACGACGCCGTAGAGATTGTCCTGCGGCCTGGCTGCTACCTGACGCATGATGTGGGCAACTACGAGACACAGCAAAAGCGGATTCTTGCGTCGAATCCCATTGCGCGGGAGATGCGGTCCGGTCTGCTACCCGCGCTGCATGTGTGGGCTTACGTGCAATCGATTCCCGAGAGCGAACTAGCGGTGGTGGGGATGGGCAGGCGCGATGCGGCATTTGACTCAGGATTGCCGACGCCGGCATTGCATTTCAGGCAGGGAAGCGGCGTGCCGCAAGCGACTCCGCCACATTGGGAGACGACAAAGATGATGGATCAGCACGCATATCTGAAGATTGCGGCCGGAGACGATGTGCGCGTTGGCGATATGGTCGGGTTCAACATCTCGCATCCGTGTCTCACGTTCGATAAGTGGCGGACGCTGCCGATTCTGGACGAACACTACAACGTAGTGGATATAGCGCAAACTTTTTTTTGAAAAGGCGACTGATTCCGGACCGATTCGGATTGTCTTTGGACCGGACCAAATCATTGTGATTGTGGCTGAGGCGATCCTTCCGGCATGTTGGAGATCGAGACTGCGGGCTCTGCCCGTACAAGAACCGAAGAAGCGCTTTCGGAGTCGGTCAGGAGATGGCACGCAGATTGTCGCGCAGGGCATTCCAATCTAACGTGGGAGCCAGCTTTTCGATCTCTTCGTGCGTGCGTTGCCAGACGGGAACGGCGCGGGCCAGGAGGGTGCGTCCCTTATCGGTAAGGATGAGGACGCGGCTGCGGCGGTCGGACGGATCAGACTCGATGGCGATCAGTCCGCGGCGCTGCAGGGGTTTCAATGCGGCAGTCAGGGTGGTCCGGTCCATGGCGAGCAGGGAAGCGACCGGCCCCATCGGCGGAGGCTCAGGGCGGTTCAGCGACATAAGCAGCGAAAACTGCCCATTGGTAAGGTCAAAGGGACGAAGCTCTCCATCAAAGCGGCGGGCGAGGGCGCGGGCCGCACGCTGCACGTGGAGGCAGAGACAACGGTCCCGAACCATCAGGGTTGTTTCGTACGGTAGCGTTTGGGCACTTGACACGGACCGAGACTAGTTGATATCAACGTAATCGTCAAGTAGTAGGATTTGGTCAAGTCCGATTCCCCTCGGAGGTCTTCCCCAATGTCATTCCTGCATGATCTTAAAATTGCTGCTCGTTCTCTCAGCCGGGTTCGTGCACTGTGGTTCACGGTGGCGCTGACGCTTGCGTTGGGAATAGGCGCAAACGCTGCGATCTTCAGCGTCGTGCGTGCGGTGTTGTTGCGGCCGCTGGCGAATCGGGATGAGGACCGGCTGCTCTACGTTCGCCAGAGCGCACCGGGCATCGGAGAGACGAATGCGACATTCTCCGTTCCGGAAATTCGGGACATCGGCAGCAACCTGAAGACGATCCAGGAACTGGGCACATTCTCGGAGATCGACTTCACGGTAGTAGGCTTGGGCACGCCGCGCGAAATTCCTGCGGGCGTGGTTGACGGCCACTACTTCGAGGTGATGGGGCTGCGCCCGATCCTGGGGCGGCTACTCGGTCCCGCTGACGATGGGCCGAACGCTCCGGGCGCGATTGTGCTGACGTATCACTTCTGGAGAACTTCGCTGAAGTCTGACCCAAGCGTGCTCGGCAAGCAGGTGCGGCTCGAAAGCGTTACGGGTGCGCGCTCCGCGACCGTGGTGGGAGTGTTGGAGCCTTCGGTCCCATATCCGGTAGCGACCGAGATTATCGCCAACGTGGTTACAAGCCCACACCATCTTTCCGCGACGATGGTGACGGGGCGCGAGCATCGCATGACGGAGGTCTTTGCACGGCTCGCTCCGGGCGCGACGGTGGACGCCGCGAAAGCGGAATTGCGCACCGTGTATGGCGCGATGATGGCCGCGCATCCTGAGGTCTACAAACCCGAAGATCACTATCAAATCGACGTCACGCGGATGCACGACCAGATCAACTCGCGCGCGAACACGATTCTCTGGGTGCTGTTCGCGGCCTCCGGCTTGTTGTTTGTAATTGCCAGTTCGAACGTCGCAAATCTTGTGCTCGCGCGTACGGTTCGGCGCGAGTCGGAACTAGCGGTGCGCATGGCGTTGGGTGCGAGCAAGCAGACAATTCGCCGATCGCTCCTGGCCGAGGGGTTGGTGCTCTGCGGAAGCGGTGCGTTGGCCGCCATCCTGCTGGCCATCCCGATGGTGAACGTGCTTGGACGGTACGCGTCGCGGTTTTCAGTGCGCGCGAATGACCTGACGCTCGACTTTAGCCTGGTCTGGTTCGGAATTGCACTGGCCCTCATTGCAGCCTTTTTTCTGGCGTATATTCCGCGGCTGCCTTCTCCAAACGGGACGCAAGGTGGCCTCTCGGCGCGTAGCGTCCGCGCGGTGGGTGGAAGCAGCAGCCGGAGGCTGCGGATCTTCGCAGTTACGCAGATCACTGCATCGTTTCTGCTGCTGGCAGGGGCGTGCGTGCTGATGAAGACGCTGTTCGTCCTGGAGCAGACCCGTCCACCGTTTGATTCAGCCAATGTTCTGGCTGTGAATCTCCCTGTGATGTCCTATGGCAAGACGCCGGAGCAGGTTACTGAGTTCTATCGGGATGTGGAGCGCCGCGTAGGTGCATTACCGGGCGTAGAGCACGTGTCTTCGGGCTTCGTCGCGCCATGGCGCGATGACCAGGGGCTGAATATCGCTTTCACGTTTGCAGCGCAAGGCGCGAGGCGCAATGACGGTCAGGATTTCCGCGCAAAGTTTCGCTCAGTTTCGCCGGGATTCTTTGATACCTTCGGCGTTCCAATTGTCAACGGCAGAGACTTCAACGATGGCGACAAGGAAGGCTCAGAGCGCGTGGTGATCATCAGCCAGAGTCTGGCCAATTTGCTCTATCCGGGGCAGAATCCACTGAACCGCAAATTGTGGTGGACAGACGGCGTAATGAAGTTCATCGGCATCAGCACAGAGCCGCGGAGAATCATCGCAGTGGTGCCTGACTTCGACGATGAGAACATCATCCCGACGCCCGCCATGACGGTGTATCAGCCTATCCAGCAGGAAGGCTGGAACGGCCGGCTCTTTGTGCGCGCGCACCAGGACGTATACTCGCTCGTCCCTGCAATCAGCCGAACCATCCACGAGATGTCGGCCGACCAGCCGGTGGAGAAGGCGAGCACGCTTGGCGACGTTCGTGCCGAGGTGCTGACGCCGGACAAGCTGAATGCGATTGTCTTTGGCGGATTCGCAGCGGTTGCGTTGCTGATTTCCGTCGTTGGCGTTGCCGGTGTGCTGGCGTTCTCAGTCAGCAGTCGCACGCGCGAATTCGGTATCCGCATGGCTTTGGGCGCACAGCGGCGCAAAATTCTCGCCAATGTTCTGGTAGAAGGATTGGTGATGGCCTTAATCGGAGTGGGCGTAGGCGTGGTGCTTGGCTTCGGGCTTGCTGAAGTGGCAGCGAAGTACGTCATGGAGATCCGGCAGCCGGGTGCGCTTGCATTTATCGCTTCCGCCTTCACAATACTGGCTGCTGCGGTGATCGCTGCAGCGGTGCCGGCCGCGCGTGCCGCGAATGTCAACGCGGTTGAGGCGCTGAGGGCGGAGTAACACGTTATTCCGGTGGGACTGACGGCCGAGCTGGGGAATCGGGATCCCGGTCCGGGCTAGTCGGTCGCATAGAGGGGCTTGGACGCCACTTCATTTTGAAAGCGATCGAGAAGCACAGCGATGGTGTGCGACATGGCTAGAAGAGCGTTCTCCCGCTCGGAAAAGCCGGCACCGCTCGCGTCTTTCAGATTTTCCAGCACTTGCACGAGGCTGGGCGGACAATCTGTATCGTGCTCTTTGGTTTCAAGCTGTTTCTCAAGGTTCCCAGCGATATGCACCAGCGAGCGAGCACTGGCCGCTCGAAATTCGTCCTCAATCCGCGTGAATACCTGTGATTTGTCGTGACCGGCGCCAAAGAGCCGGAATTGCAGCAGAGGTGCTTCCAACAGGTAGAACGTGCGAAGAGACGCCTGCCAACGGCGGATGTTATCGCGTGCAGCCATGTCGCCGGCGCGCGCAGGACCGGTTTCAAATGGCACAGCATCGGCCTGCGCGTTGACCTCGCCAAAAAGGCGGTACACCTGCTCCCGCTGTCTACGGATTTTGAGGATTGCCGCAGTATCCGTGTGCTCTGGTGAGGCCGACGTGATTTCCGACATCACGCGAAGATTGCGAGTAAAGATTCGAATCATTTCATCTGTGGCGGTGCGCGGATAGAGTCGTTCAAATACGAGCCACATCATGAAAGTGCCAAGCAGGACTCCAATTGTGCGGTCGCGAGCAACGGTGAGCGAAGTCTGAAAGCTGAACTCGCTCAGATGGACGAGGTAGAACGCGAGGGCCATCTGTACTCCAGCGAATGAAAGCCGCGAACTGGACGAACCGATCCAAGCCGCAAGCGCTGTTACCAATGCGAAGAGCACCGTGAATCCGGTGATGGAATCGACACTGGGCAGAATAAAGATCTGTGCTCCGAGTCCGAAGACAAATCCCCCCAGCACTGCGCCTGCGACCCGCAGCACCTGCTTCTGCCGCGATGCGCCGATATTGGTGAGGCCGGTGAGCACGCAGGTGGTGACGGATGTGGAAAGGCTCGGCCAGTCCAGCGAAACATACAGAATGTAGCAGAGCATTGCGGCCGAAGTTCCACTCAGGATGTAGCGCAAGTACTCGGGATTGGAAAATGCGTCATCGACGAAGATGCCGCTTGGCGCTGATTCGCGCTCCAGAACCTCCATCTCCGGATCGACGGCTGCCTTGCTGGAAAAGACAGACGGCATGAGAGAGACCATGGATTCAAGTGCAGAGAGAAGAGGCGTGCCGGGACTTGGCTCCGGTTCAAACTCTGTCTCACATGGCTGGCCCTTCACCTGCAGGCAGTGGCGGATGTCGGCAATCGTGCGCGCCAGTCTCGCGGCACGCGGCCTCAAGTCGATTGGCATGGAAGGCACGGAGTTGGACAGGGCTGCCGCGAAATCAACGGATCGCCCGGCCAGTGAGACGAGGGTGCTCATGCGGATACGGTGCAATGGGTCGTCATTGGAGCGGGCGAGATGGCGACGAAGAGCGCCAACGCCAACGATTGCGAATTGCGCCAGCAGGTTCGACGTCGTGGTTGCAGGCCGAGTTTCGGAGGCATAACACTCCATGCGTTCCTGTATTGCCTGCAATCGGCTATCCAGTCCTTCGACAATCTCGTTTTGGGGCGAAAAAGCATGAAAGATCGCCTCAACAGAGAATGTGACCAACGCCCCAATGGACCCTGCTGCCACCTGCCAGAGAGTGAGTTCAACATTCCTTCCCGCAGGTCCAGGCAGATACCAGATGGAAAGAATATTGACGGTGACGAGGGCGAGCGCGACCGCAACTGCATAGTTTCTCATCGTTCTGAGCAAGAAGAAGACCAGAAACAAGCTGGCTGCCTGCCAGAGAAAGTGGGTTATCGGCACGGAGGCGAACATGCGCGCACCGATTGGAATGAAGAGCCCTCCGACGGCAACGGCTGCGAGAAAGCCAAGCGCTGACTTCGCGGTAGCTGCGAGGTCCTCACGGGAGAGAACGAAGGCGCAGATCGCTCCGATTGCCCCGCCCGGTATGCGAAAGGTGACAATCAGAATCATCGTCAGAGTGGCCGCAATTACGGTGCGGGCAACAATTGTGCCGCGGCCCGGATACGGCGCCAGCTCTTTGCGCAGAAAATCGGGGAAAAAGGTTGTGAATCGCGCAGCGTGTGGAATACGAACCGATGCTGTAGCCATGTCTACCGCCCGGATTCCTCGGATGATTGGCCTCGAATGATGACGACAGCCGATTCTCCAAAGCGGAAAATGTCAGAAGGCTGCGATTCGATGCGGACGCGCACTGGAAAACGCGAGGCCAGGTGAACCCAGTTCAGAGTGCGCTGCACGTCTGGCAATCCAGGTCCAGTCAGGCGTCCGACGAGATCGGCATCGGGTGTCACGCCGAATCCAATGCTATCTACCACGCCTTTGAATCGGACGGTCGGCCTGGACAACAGGTAAACGTCTGCTGTCATTCCCGGCTGAATATGCCGGAGCTGGGTTTCGCGAAAGTTTGCGACCGCCCACCAGACGCGCGTGTCAATGAGCGTGAAGACGTGCTGGCCCGCCGTAGCGAAGGCTCCCTGCGAAATGGTGAGACTGGTAACACGCGCGTTGAAGGGAGCGACGACTCGGGTGTTGTCAAAGTTGTACTTTGCGGTATCGATGGCGGCTTGCTTTCCGCCAACCTGACCGACCAGTGGCTCCAGCGTTGTGACGCTGTGTGTTGCCTGATTTATTTGGTGCTGGCTCTGGGTGACCTCTGCTTGCCCTTGCCTGTATTGGGCTTCGGCAGCGGCCAGTCCCGCCTGAGCCAGCGACAATTGCGATCGAGCTTGATATGCAGCCTGAGTGCGCGATGTCTCGAGTGTGCGTGCCAGGTCCACCTGATCGACGGTTACGAATTGTTTCGCTAGAAGCGGCTCGATGCGATGAAGATTGTTGGTGGCGTATTGCAGCTCTGCGTTGGTGCGGTCGACTGCCGCCTTGGCATTTGCGATGTCGGCTTTTGCCTGTTCGATGGCGGCAGCCGATCGGGATAAGTTTGCCTCGGCACTCATCGAGCTGGCCTTGGCGACATCGACTCCACTTACTTTCGCGGCGATAATCCGACGCTCATCGTTGATCTGACCTCGAAGAGTCTGCTGATCAGATTGTGCGTGCGCCAATGCATACGCATAGGGCCGCGGGTCGATCTCGAACAACGGTTCGCCCTCTTTCACCAGCTGATTGTCGGCGATGTACAGATGAGTGATCGGTCCGCTGACGACGGGGGCGATTCCGATATAGTTTGCGAAGACTTCAGCATCGTCGGTGCGCGGATGTGTCGTGACCTGGTGAACTGCGAGGAGGGCAACGATCAATGCAGCGGCGATGATCCCTATGCTGATCGTCCGCCCAATGCGGCGGCGAGTCTCATCGGATAATTCCGGCGCCATAAATCCCCCATTAACTGAAAAAGATGAGCCAGAGTGTGCATGCGAAAAACATGGCAAGGCATGGATATACCAGGATTGACAACACGATCTCTTTATCGATCTTGAGATAGACCAGCAAACGGTTGGACGCAAACGCCAGAACAATGCCCACGACCATGCAGATCAACCACGCCGGGAAGAACGATCCCAGGATGCTGAAAGTGGGGGCGCGCCTGCAGCCATTCATCAATACAAGGCACACCAGCGATGCAAACGGAGTGGAAGCCGGACAGAACGTGGATTCGGGTTTTGTTTTCGCCCGTTCTTCTCTCATGGACCCACCTTTGGCGGCTGTGTCTGAATCAAATCGCCGGTCGCGAAGGCGACATTCGCGACCTGCAGAAGCAATTGCGTTCGTGCAAAAACATCCTCCGACCGCGCTTGCGCGAGGGCTTTCTGCGCGGAGACTACATCAAGGAGGCTTCGCACTCCATATCCATAGGATTCGTGGGCAGCTTCGTAGGATTGTTCTGAGGCTTCGAGCAATGCGGCGGCGGACTGTTGTTGTCTGAGAGCAGTCTTCATGTTTGAATACGATGTCCAGACTTCGTTTGAAATCTCATCGCGGAGTACATTCATCTGGGCCTGGGCGGCTCTCTTCTCAGCCTGCGCCTGAGCAATTTCGTGCTCGCGCCGGGCGCCGTCGAACAGTGTCCATTTGAGTTCGAGTCCGACAGTCCATACCTCACCCTGCGCATAGCTGCCCGGAAACAGGTCTTGCTGGCCATAAGCTCGGGCCATGCCTCCATCTCCGCTGAATGTGAGCGCAGGAAAATAGGTAGACCGGGCACGTTTGACTGATGCATCGGACGCGCGCACCCGCGCAAGTTGTTCCATCAAGTCAGGGCGCTGGGCAAAGGCGCGATCGATTTCGCGATCGACGGAGTCAGTCATCGCGGTGGGCAGGCCGAGCTCTGCGATCGGCCGCACCTGAATCTTGGTGTCGGGTGGAAGGCCCATTGCGGTGGCGAGATTGCCGCGCGCGATGTCTTCTGCGCCGACCGCGGCCTGCAGGTCGTAGTCGGATTGCGCGCGGGCCGATGTCGCCTCCAGTTGATCTGGCTTGGTTGCGAGACCGTTGGCAAGGCGGTCTTGTGCGTCTTCTTCTACGGTCTGCGCGTTCTTCAGGCTGACTTCCGCCGCTTCGCGTTGGCCTCGCGCATTGAGCTGACGGTAATAGGCTGAGGCAACCTCGAAAATGACCTTCCGATGCGTGTCGTTGAATGCGAGATCCGCGGCAAGGAGGTTGGCTTTGGCTATGTCGATCGTTCCGCTGCGGCCGCCGATATCGAAGACCAGATACTCCACATGGAGAACAGGCTCGAACACTCCGAGGGTCTGACAGTGGAAATACTCGCCGATCAGTGTCGCCGTTCGCACCGTCTCACCCAAGGCGACAGCTGCAATCGTAGGAAACAGCGTTCCGCGCGCGACTCCCAGAGCGCCCGCCCGGGCCTTTGCCTCTTCCCAGGCTACGCGGGTCTCAGGATTGTGGGATTGCGCGACGTCGATCAGTTCTGCGAGGGTGTAAACCTTCGCCGGATCAATCGTATTGGCAGCATTATGATGAACCGCCAGGTCCCCTGCGAGGTCCCGTTCAGATTTGGAGTGAAAGACGCAGTCAGGCGATGGAGGTGCGGCCTGCGCCCTCCCCGGCGCAGGGCAGAGCAGCGACAAAGGAATAATCAATATGGCTCGGATTATTCTCGCCGGGCATATTCTGGGCATTTGTGCACATCGGAGCGGGGAATGACTTGACGCGAACGGACGCCTGCCGTCCTTGCATTCTAACCTACAGGAACCAGAGGGAAATGGAGGATGGATCCTAGGTCTCCAGGTCTCATTCCGCGTGACACAGGAACCCTGTCTGCGCGCTTTCCCTGTGCCTCATCGCTTCGATGGAAGATGATGTGCCGATGTCAGGCTCCGGCCGCTTCTAGTTCAGCGTCCGGCTCAAACGCGTGAGTGCCGCGTGCTCTCAAACAGGAACCAACTGCGACGCTGTGCCTGGTCGATCCAGTTTTCAAGAAGGCTGGCTGTCGCCACGTCTTCCGCGTCGTCGCAGAGCGTGTGGACAGCGCGCATGCTGAGGACCAGAGCTTTCTCGTCCTCATGCAACTCTGCAAGCATGTCCTGGGCGGTTACAAAGTCCGCGTCATTGTCTGGGATTCTCTGCAGCCGCGCAATGTGCCCAATCGAGCGAATTGTCGTTCCGCCGATCTTTCGAACTCTCTCGGCGATGTCGTCGGTCATCGCAAACAACTGGTCTCCGTGCTCATCGAGCAACAGATGATAGTCACGGAAGTGCGGACCGCTCATATGCCAATGGAAGTTTTTGGTTTTGAGATACAGACTGAACACGTCTGCCAGCAGTGCATTTAGGGCACCGGTAATTTCCACAACGGCTTTCGGTTCAATGTCGGAAGGGGTGGCCAAGGGCGCCTTCTGGCGCTCCAAAACGTCGGTTCGTGACGGCATTAATATTCTCCTTCAAAAACTCAGATGAGAGAGGAGAGGCTGGGGTTTCAGAACTGAAGAGAGCAACCTTGGACAATTGTGCATCTTAAGGGAGGCGCTACGATGATCCGAGGTTAAGCGACGCAACTCTACTGGTCCACGGATATCCAGGAGGATTTGAATGACACAGCGATTTGACGCGATTATTGTCGGCGCGGGCCAGGCCGGGCCTTCGCTAGCGGTTCGTCTCGCCAGTGCCGGACGGAAAACTGCACTGATTGAAAGGCATTTACTGGGCGGAACTTGCGTCAATGTGGGCTGCACTCCCACAAAAGCTCTGGTGGCCAGTGCGCATGCCGCCCATCTCGCAAGACGCGGCGGCGATTTCGGCGTCAGGAGTGGACCGGTGAGCGTGGACATGGGCGCCGTCAAGGCCCGAATGGACGCCATTGTGACAAAATCGCGAACCGGGCTCGAGAAGTGGCTACAAAATACGCAGAATTGCGCCGTTATCCGGGGGCATGCACAGTTTGCTGGACCGAACTTGATACGCGTCGGCGACGAAACCCTCGAAGCGGAACAGATATTTCTCAACGTCGGCGCGCGCCCACGCATTCCGGAGATGCCGGGTGTTGGCGCGGTGCCTTTCCTGACGAGTAGCACCATTCTTGAGCTGGCGGAGTTGCCTCGCCACCTGGTTGTGGTCGGTGGAGGATATGTTGGTCTGGAGTTTGCCCAATGCTTCCGGCGCTTTGGCAGCGAAGTTACCGTCGTCGAAAAGCAATCCAGGCTTGCAAGCAGAGAAGACGAAGATGCATCGGCGGTCATTCGCGAGATATTTAGAGCGGAGGGAATCAACATCCGCGTCAACGCTAGGTGCATTCATCTGGAAAAGAATGACGGGGGTGTAAGGGTGGGCGTTGAATGCGACGAAGGGGAGCCGCATGTTGACGGTTCTCATGTATTGCTGGCAGTGGGAAGAATTACCAATACTTCGGATCTGAATCTCGCTGCCGCCGGCTTGGAAACGGATGAGAGGGGATTCATCCAGGTTGACGATGAATTGCGAACGCGTGTCGCGGGGATATTTGCGCTTGGGGATTGCAATGGGCGCGGCGCCTTTACCCACACTTCGTACAACGACTACGAAATCGTCGCCGACAACCTGCTGAACGGAGCCTCGCGTAAAGTGAGCGATCGGATTCTGGCATATGCAATCTACATTGACCCGCCGCTCGCCCGGGTTGGCATGTCGGAAGCTGAAGTTCGCAAGAGCGGGAAGCCTGCGATGATCGGGAATCGTCCGATGTCGCGTGTTGGTCGAGCGATCGAAAAGGGTGAGACAACCGGCTTCATGAAGGTGTTGGTCGATCGCGAAACGGAGCATATCCTCGGGGCGGCGATTTTTGGTACCGGAGGGGACGAGGCGATTCACTGCATTCTGACAAATATGTATGCTCGGCAGCCCGCGTCGTTGCTGGCGCACTCCATGCATATTCATCCGACGGTGTCCGAGCTGATACCGACCGTTCTCGAAGAGCTAAAGCCGATGAGCTAAGCGAAAGGATGCAACGCTGGAAGGAGTCTATGGCGGAGAGGGGGGGATTCGAACTCCCGGAGCCCGTAAAGGCTCACTCGCTTTCGAGGCGAGCGCAATCGACCACTCTGCCACCTCTCCGCAACTTGTTGGTCACATCTCGAGGGAGACGCCGGAGGCCGGCGATCCACGGCGAGATGAGGCGGCATTCACTGGGAATCACGCCCCCTCGTTCCGCTACCTGGGACATTCCCAAGACAGCGTTCGCGGGTGCGATGCAAATGCGCATCTTAAGTCTACCGGTGCCGACGCCACGATGGCAATTCCGACTTTGCATTGATTTCGTTTCATGGCATATCCGATGGCGAATCCCGGGATCGCTCCGGCGACGTGAAAGTGGTAGAAGAGGCAGTCCGGCGCCGCATTGAGGACGATCGGTTTACCTGATCGCTGGGAGCCATCCGTCGCGCCGAAGTGTTACTTTACTCTCTGGCCTCGTTTGTCTCCGCGTGATCGCTCTGAGACCACGAAAAGTAGCCCGCGGGAAATAAATTGCAAGCCTTGCACGGTGTTTGCGCGGGGAGCTGAATTTCTCATGATGGAGTTCCACATCTCGCGAGGGGCCCGTGAACGGTATCGGTTCTCGGAGTCGCTTTTTTCCTACAACGGCAACGTTGTGTTCGCCAGTCTCCCGGCCTGCCGCGCTTTTGCCCACCAGATGAATCAGGTCCGCCAGGCGGATAAGAATCCCGATCTAGCTGTCCATGCCGGCGAGCTGTTTGCGATGGGACTGATCGATGAGGCGAGCCACGTGCTGATGGCGCGCTATCGCGAGCAGTTCGATCCCGAGGTGATGACCTCCGCGCTGGACTGGTTCGCTGGCCGCGTGGGGTCGCGGGAACTGGATACGATGCTGCTCACCTTCGTGGAGCATTTTCCCGGGCAAAGCGTCATGCGTGGTGAGGAAACTCCCCGGCAATGGCTCAACGGCAAGACCGGCAATGTGTCCCACCGTGCCGCAGCGCTTGAGGAGCTGTTGCTGCTGTGGTCTGCCAATCGCAACGAGGCCTTTAAGAAATTCGAAGAGTTGTTTGAAGACAAGCCGTTGGCCGAAAAGACCGTCTACCGGCAGGTGACGCAGGAGCTACCACAATATTTCGCCACTCGGCCTTTGATTCCGGTCGAAGGAGCAAAAGCCATCAGCCTTTTCGATCTTTTGCGGGCTCCGGTGAGCGGTGCGCCGGCATCGCTGAGCGAGCAACTGGCGCTGATCCGCAGGCTGTGGCGGCCATTGCTGGGCGACAGCATGGACCGTCTGCTGATGATGGGCGGCGAAGTTCTGCACGAAGAGGAACTGGCGATCTGGATGCAGTTCAATCCCGATGCAGCCCGCGTCCGGACTGCTGCCGAGGAGGCTGCTCGGCGAAGGCGCGAAACCGGTACGAAGCAGTGGCCGTCCATCGTGAGCGAGTCGCAGGTGCCGGTTTTTGGCGATCCGGCGCATGAGTATGAGAAATTCAGTCCCGACACGGCATGGATGCCCAACACCGTCTTGATCGCCAAGAGCACTTACGTATGGCTGGCGCAGTTGAGCAAACAGTATGGCCGGCACATTCATCGCCTCGACCAGATTCCCGACGAGGAACTCGCAACGCTGGCGCATCGAGGCATCAACTCGCTCTGGCTCATCGGCGTGTGGGAGCGCAGCCGCGCGTCGAAGACCATCAAGCAGCTATGCGGCAACCAGGATGCCGTAGCTTCGGCCTACTCGCTCTTCGACTACAAGATTGCCGAAGACCTGGGCGGGGAGCCGGCATACATCACGTTGCGCGATCGCTGCTATCACCACGGGCTTCGGCTCGCCAGCGACATGGTGCCGAACCACATGGGCATCGATTCACCCTGGGTCATCGAGCATCCCGAGTGGTTCATCTCGCGCCCGGAATCGCCGTACCCCGCTTACAGCTTCAATGGACCCGATCTTTCGCACGACGGCCGTGTCGAAATCAAAATCGAGGATCACTATTTCGAGCAGAGCGACGCGGCCGTGGTCTTTCAGCGCCGCGACAAATGGACCGGCGACACGCGCTTCATCTATCACGGCAACGATGGCACCAGCTTTCCCTGGAACGACACAGCGCAGCTTGATTACCTGAATCCCGCAGTTCGCGAACAGGTCATCCAGACCATCCTTTATGTCGCGCGCCTGTTTCCGGTGATCCGCTTCGACGCCGCCATGACTCTGGCAAAGCGCCATTTTCATCGGCTGTGGTTTCCGGGGCCGGGATCGAGCGGAGCGATTCCGTCGCGTGCCGAGTACAGCATGAGTCAGGCCGAGTTCAACAAGCATATGCCACACGAGTTCTGGCGAGAGGTGGTCGATCGCGTCGCCGCCGAAGTACCCGGCACGTTGTTGCTAGCCGAGGCCTTCTGGCTGATGGAAGGCTATTTCGTTCGTACCCTTGGCATGCATCGCGTGTACAACAGCGCATTCATGAACATGCTGCGCGACGAGAAGAATGCCGAGTACCGATCCGTCATCAAGAACACCCTGGAATTCGATCCGGACATCATGAAGCGTTACGTGAACTTCATGAGCAATCCCGATGAAAGGACGGCAATTGACCAGTTTGGCAAAGGGGACAAGTTCTTTGGCGTGACGGCGCTGATGGCAACGCTCCCGGGCCTGCCCATGTTTGGCCACGGGCAGATAGAAGGGTTCACCGAGAAGTACGGAATGGAGTACCAGCGTCCCCGTTACGACGAGACGCCTGATCGTTGGCTGGTAGAGCGCCACGAGCGCGAGATCGCTCCGTTGCTCAAGCGTCGCTGGGTATTCGCCGAGAGCCACAACTTCCTGCTCTACGATTTTTTCGAAGCTTCCGGCTCAGTAGACGAGAACGTTTTTGCCTACTCGAATCGCACTGGCAGCGAACGAGCACTGGTGGTCTACAACAACCGCTACGGCGAAGCGCATGGCACCATTCACAACTCCGCCGCTTATGCCGATAAGGCGACTTCGCAACTGCGGCAGCGCCGAATCGGCGACGGTCTCGGTCTTGCGGAAGACTCCGGCGCGATCCTGGCTTATCGCGACGCGCTCACCGGGCTTGAATACCTGCGCCGCGCAAATGAATTTACCGACCGCGGCCTGACGTTCCACCTGCACGCATACCAGTGTCACGTCTTGATGGATTGGCACGAAAAGTGGGCATCGGCCGAGAAGCCATGGGACCGCCTCTGCGATCAACTCAATGGCCGCGGTGTGCCCAGCCTTGAAGATGAACTGGTCGACATGGAGTTGCAGCCCGTGTACGAGTCGGTGCATTCGCTCCTCGATCAGGACATGATCCGTCTGCTGACCGACCTGGCCGAGCATCCGCGTGCCACAGCCGGCAACCGCACCGTGAGTGTAGCCCTTGATCGCAAGCTGAACCGCAAGCGCAGTGAGTCGTTCAACGTCGCATGGACGCGCTGCGAAGCATTCCTGCGCATTGCCCAGCCGGCATATCTGTCGCGTACCGGGGTGCAGAGAGCGATAACCATGCCCGGACTGCTGGGCCCCGCGTTCCGCGAGCGGCTCGCCGCAGCGATGCGCATCCCGGTGGTCGAATGGCTCTTTGCCGAGCCGTGGACTGCGGCCGCGCGGCGCGTGCTTCCCAGCCCCAGCCCGCAGATGACCGCAACGGCCATGTGGGCGCCGATTATAGCGTGGTGCGCACTCGAGACTCTTGCCGAGTCCATTGACGCAGATCAGCCCGACAAGGTTGCGCTCGATGCATTCGACCGCCTGCGACTGCGTAAACCCCTGGCCGAGTCCTTCAAGCACCTCGGGTTTGAAGGCGAAGCCGGCTGGCGCGCCGCCGCGCGCATCAAAGTGGTTTTGCTGGCCCAGACAAAGACCGGCACTTCAGCACCCGAGCAGGGAACTGCAACAGCCGCGAGCTCGACGGCAAGTGAATCGAAGCAGTCAACCGTTACCCCGCTATCGCAGCAAGCCGAGACAGGAAGCAAGTCCGAGGCTCCCGTGGTCCAGGAGCAAAACTCGACCGGGCTTCCGCGTGATCTTTGGACCGACCCTGATGTCCGCTGGTTGACCGGTGCGCACGAAGCCGGCGATCATACCTACCTTGTACAAGAGCCCTACGAGGAATTGCTCTGGTGGTTGCAGATGCCGGCACTGTTGCGCATAGCAGGCCAGCTGTCGCCGAATAAGGCCGACGTTCAGGCGCTGAGCAGTAAAGTGCAAGAGTCGCTCGCAGCAGCAAAGAAAGCCGGTTACCGTCTGCAATCGATGCTCGGTACCGATGTGGGCGAGTCGGTCCCACCGGAAGAACAAAGCGACACAAAGGGAACTGCTCTGGCGCGTGAGGCGGCCGAGAGTCACCCCATTGCGGACCGGGATGGCGGCGAGTCAAGCAGCACGGAAGCCACCCCTTCGAGTCGAAGAAGTAAGTAGCTAGCAACATTCAGTCAGTCAGTGTGCTCGCCAAGTCCTGGAATAATCCCTTTGACAAACTGAACTGAACCGTTCAGTATTGGTTATCTGGATTATCGCGAACCCCGGAGGCCGCCCACATGATCAGGGTGCAAAACCTTGTAAAGACATTCGGCTCGTTTACCGCCGTCAACGATGTCTCGTTTGACGTCGCGGCAGGCGAGATCTTCGCCTTCCTTGGTCCAAACGGAGCAGGAAAAACCACCACCATCAAAATGCTTACCACGCTGCTGCGCCCCACCAGCGGCACCATCGAACTCGACGGCCTCGATCCGCAGACGCATCAGAACGCGGTACGCCAGAGCATTCGGCATCGTCTTCCAGGATCCAAGCCTCGACGGCGAATTGACCGCGATGGAGAACATGGAGATCCATGGCGTGCTCTATCACGTGCCGCACAAGGTTCGTCGTCAGCGCACCGAGGAATTGCTCAATCTCTTCGAACTCTGGGAGCGCCGCAACGACCAGGTGAAAAAGTTCTCCGGCGGCATGAAGCGCCGTCTGGAAATTGCGCGCGGCTTTCTGCACACGCCCAAGATTCTCTTTCTTGACGAGCCTACGCTGGGTCTCGATCCGCAGAGCCGCAATCAACTCTGGAATCACGTGAAAAGGGTCAACGAGGCTGAGAACGTCACCGTCTTCCTCACCACGCACTACATGGACGAGGCCGATCGCGTGGCGCATCGCATCGGCGTCATCGACCACGGCAAGCTGATTACCCAGGGCACACCCAAAGAGATCAAGGAACAGACCGGTACCGAGACCCTGGAAGACGCGTTCCTCAAGCTGACCGGCTCGACGATTCGCGACGAAAGCGCAGACTCGGCCGACCAGATGCGGCAGTTTGCAAAGATGTGGAGTGGAGGCAGACGATGAGCGCAATCTACATTCTCTGGCTGCGGGAGTTGAAGCGATACACGCGCTCGCGCGCGCAGATCGTGGCTTCGCTCGGCAATCCGCTGCTGTATCTGCTCGTGCTTGGCTTCGGACTTGGCCCGGTTTTCAGGCGCGCCGGCAACGGTGACTATTTGCAGTTTGTAGCGCCCGGCGTGATCGGCATGACCGTTTTGTTCTCGTCGATCTTCTCCGGTCTTGGTCTGCTGTGGGATCGCCAATTCGGCTTTCTGAAGGAGACGCTGGTAGCACCGGTGTCGCGATTGCAGATCATGATCGGCCGCACGCTCGGCGGTTCAACGGTTGCAGTGATCCAGGGTCTGCTGGTCACAGTCGTATGTCTGCTGGCAGGTTTCAGGCCCGCGCATCTCTCTGCGATTCCCCTTGCGCTCGGATTCATGGTCCTGATCGCGCTGAATTTTGCTGCGCTCGGGATGGCCATCGGTTCCGGCCTGCAGGACATGCAGGGATTTCAGCTCATCATGAACTTCCTCGTGATGCCGATTTATTTTTTGTCGGGCGCATTGTTCCCGCTGAGCGACGCACATAACGTCCTCAAGTACATTACGCGAGCCGATCCACTTGCTTATGGCATCGATGGAATGCGCGGAGTTCTCGGTGCACCAAACGTAGCATTCTCGCCTCATCTGGATGCGCTCGTCCTCGTCTGCGTCGGCGCCGTGTTGCTCGTGTTTGGCGCATGGCGTTTCTCAAAGATCGAAATTTAGGGCCTGTTCGCGCTACGCGAGCGAATGGCGTTCCGAGCGAAAATCAGATCAGACGAGACGGAGGACGAAGACTTTGGTGATTCCAAGGCGAGGACGACAACGAAGTATGAGCGGATTTTCGCCGCAACCCCTCGGGCCGGAGCCAATTCTCCTGATTCCGGCGTTACTAGTCGCTAGCAGACGCCGGTATGCGTCGCCCCTCCCTCCTTGGACTCGGAAAAATTGGCTACCGGCGCCACCGTCCGCGTAGCGTGAGCAGACTCTAACCATGGCCCGATCACGCAGTACCGAAGCACACGAAAAGGTCCTCAATGCCGCGCTCGGCCTGTTTGCCGAGCGCGGCATTGAGGCGACCAGCATGGATGCAATCGCGCAAGCGTCCGGCGTGAGCAAGGCCACCATCTATAACCACTGGGCCGACAAGGAAGCTCTGCTGCTTGAAGTGATGCTGATGGTGAATGGCCTTGACCGCGAACCCGAGGACATCGATTCGGGAGACCTGCAGCGTGACCTGACCACGGTCCTCACGCGAAGACCGCCGGATAAGTTTGATGCCGCACGCAATCGCATGACGCCGTCGCTTATCGCCTACTCTGCCGTGCATCCGGAGTTTGGCAAGGCATGGCGGCATCGCGTGATGGAGCCGCCGCGCCAGTGCCTCAAACGCCTGCTGCGTCGCGGCATCGCGCGAGGTGTCCTGCCACAGAACCTCGATCTCGAAGCCGCCATGGCGTTGCTGCTCGGCCCCATGCTTTACGCGCACGTCTTCCAGAAGGACCAGCACCGGAACGCGCCCGACCTCGGTCCCGTAACTGCCCAGGCCTTCTGGCGTGCGCACAGCCAAGCGCGCGAACACCGCATTGAGAAAGCTGGAATCAAGAAGGACTCGTCCGCAGCGAAGAGAAAGCCGTCAAAAGCTAGAAGCTAGAAGCTGCTTCTTCAAAACCCCGCCGGCCGCTCCGACGCAACTGCAAACGCCCGTTCCAGCGCCATGCCGGCCTCACACAGCGTTCCTTCATCGAAGAGCCTGCCGATCAGCGTGACTCCATGCGGCACGCGCCGCGGCGGCGAGAACTTCGGCAGCGGATGCTGCGGATCGGGCGCCCAGTCGCTGCGCGCCTCCGAGACCTCCACAAATCCCGCACGCAGCGTGAGCGAGGGATGCCCCGTGTTGTTGGTGATCACAAGGATCTCATCGCGCAGCGACGGCACCAGGAGCAAGTCCGCTTGCGAAAACACGCGGGCCATCTCCAGCGCAACCTTACGCCGCATTCGGTCAGCCTGCACAAAATCCACCGCCGATAAAAACCGCGACTGCCGAAATGTATTGGGCCACGCGTCGGAAACCTGCGCTTTCAATTCGGCCTCTTTGTGGGCGAGCGTCAGTTCTTCAAACGCCGCGGCGCCCTCCGCAAAAAGAATCAGGTTGAGTGAATCGTAAGGCCAATCGGGAATGGAAACTTCAACAAGTTCCATACCGAGTTTCTTCACGACTTCCAATGCTGCGCGATCCACCTCGGTGGCTGGCGCTTCTTTCATCCAGGCAGGGAAGTACCCAACCCGCAAGCCTGCCACTTTAGCATTTGCGTCGAACGCGAGCGAACTCGGAACGCTGGCCAGATCGCCGGGATCCGGACCGGAGATCGCGGCGAGCACGAGGATCGTGTCTTCGACGTATCTCGCCATCGGCCCCAGTTTATCGAGCGACCAGCACAGCGTCATCGCGCCAGTGCGCGCCACACGCCCGTATGTCGGCCGCAGGCCGGTAACGCCGCAACGCATCGAAGGGCTCACGATGCTTCCGCCAGTTTCGCTGCCGATTGCAAATCCCACCAGCCCTGCCGCCGTCGACGCGCCCGGCCCGGCACTCGATCCCGAGGCGCCTTCTTCCAGCAGCCACGGATTCATCGTCTGGCCGCCAAACCAGATATCGTTCAGCGCGAGCGCGCCCAGGCTCAGCTTCGCCAGCAGCACGGCTCCCGCTGCATTCAGTCGCTCCACGACCGCGCTGTCCTTCTTCGGAACGCGATCGCGATACGGCTCCGCGCCATAGGTCGTTGGAATGCCGGCCGTGTCCAGCAGATCCTTCGCACCCCACGGAATTCCGTGCAATGGCCCGCGATATTTTCCGGCCGCAATTTCAGCATCCGCCTGCCGCGCCTGTTCCAGCGCATGATCGCGCGTCAGCGTGATCACGCAATGCAGCTTCGGATCGAACTGTTGCATCCGGTCAAGGTAGATCTGCGTCAGCCGCTCCGAAGTGATCTGCCGCGCCTGGATCCAGCGCGAAAGCTGCGCGACCGAGGCGTACGCAATGTCGGCATCATTCGCAGGCAACGGTGTGCGTGGTTCGGCACTGCGAATGTAGAAATTCTCTCCGCGGCCCGACTTGCCCGGCGACAGCCCCGGCAGCATCGGATTCCAAACCGTTGCTGGCGAAATCCCCGCCTCCAACTCAATCTTGCGTGGTCCTGTCCGACGTTCATACAGCGGAGCCATTGCCTCGCGCCAGTTGCCCGCGCCCTGTGCGCGATCCGCCGGCGACATCTCAATCTGCATCAGCTTTTCCGCCTCGGCGAATGTTGCTGCTGACACTTCCGGCCCAACAGGCTGCGCGGTCCCGAACGCCGGCGGTGCTTCGGGCGTCTGCTGATTGGTAGGCGTGGCCGGCGTCTGTGCATCAAGCGGAAGCGCTGCTGCCAGCGCTCCAAGCGCGCTGGCAGCGAGGAAATCTCTGCGTGTCTGAGTCATTCTTTCCCTTTTGGAACTTGATTGAATTGGACTATACGGCAAGGCTAGAAGCAATATACCCTGCGAATACGAACTTACCGGCCGATTGCTCGGATCTCGATCTAAACTCCTGAATTCAGCCAGGGTTTGTCCCAACCGGCCTCGACCCGTAGAATCACTAGGAGCAGCATGCAGGGCAGGAGGATCGTTCCATGCCCCAGGCGCTGCCGCCAACAGATGACCGAACACGCATCAGGTTCACCCAACTCACCGCAGCCGGATTCGCCGGCATGGAAAAGAATTGAGACGGCGCGCCACCCGCAGCGGCCTTATCCGATGGACTTTATCGAGCGGATCTTCACGGATTTCAGCGAAATTCACGGGGATCGTGCCTTTGGCGACGATGCTGCCGTAGCTTGTGGCATGGCGCGCCTCGGCGACGACGAAGTGTTGGTGATCGCCAATCGCAAGGGCGGCAGCACCAAGGAGCGCGTGAAGCGCAACTTCGGCATGCCCCATCCCGAGGGCTATCGCAAAGCGCTTCGCTGCATGAAAATCGCCGAGAAGTTCAACCGCCCCATCATCAGCTTTATCGATCTTCCCGGCGCGTATCCCGGACTCGGTGCGGAAGAGCGCGGCCAGGCTGAAGCCATCGCGCGCAACATTCGCGAAATGGCGCGTCTGCGTGTCCCCACCATCTCCCTCATCAGCGGTGAAGGCGGATCGGGCGGCGCATTGGCGCTTGCCGTCAGCGACCGCGTTCTCATCCTCGAAAACGCACTCTACTTTGTGATTACGCCGGAATCCTGCGCAGCAATCATGTGGCGCGACGCCTCGCACAAACAGCAAGCAGCGGAGGCAATGCGTATCTCTGCGCCCGAGGTAGCCGCTCTTGGATGCGTCGACGAGATCATCGCGGAGCCACCGGGTGGCGCGCATACCGATCATCCTGTCGGAGCGGGATTGGTGGGCTCTGCGATCCGGAAGCATCTGGCCGAACTGAAAACCATGTCCATAGACGCTCTCGTCGCAGCGCGCCAGCAGAAGTTCCGCAACATCGCCCAGTGCTACACAGAAAGTTAATGCGCGTGCCGCATCGAATGCCAATCGAACACGACAGCTCGCACGCGAATTGCCGGTTTTCTGTGCCGCCGAGCCGCGCACATTCATGCCATCGGAGTCTGCGATGAGTGTGCCCGCACGCACCAATCGAGTCCGCGCCTACCTCGAATTCATCGCCGCGGTCCTCTACTTCTTTGCTGTGCGATCTTTCGCACACCGCGTGGCAATTGGCATCCATCGGGATGTATGGGCTCCGTTTGTCGAGCAGTTCCTGGTCGCTGCGCTCCTCATCCTTGGATATGCGGCATTTGGCTCGCTCTTTGACAGGCAGGCAAGCTCCATCGCCGCGCAAGGCCTGCCTCTCCGTTCCGGCTGGACCCGCGAATTTGCCACTGGCATGGCCGTTGGCTGGGGCGTGGTCGTGGCGTGCGTCATTCCCATGGTCATCATCGGCGGCATCGCCATGGTTATCACGACGCAGTCGTCGGCGTGGCCATGGGTGCTTGCAGATGCTGCCTATTTCGCGCTCCTCTCCCTCGGCGAAGAAGTCGCCTTTCGCGGATACGGATTTCAGCGTTTTGCCGCCGTTGTCGGTTCATCCGGCGCGGCGTTTGGCTTCGCGTTGTTCTACGCGATCGTCTATGCGCTTCTGCCCGGCGCGACGAACGCCAGCATCGCCATTTCCGTCGTCTTCAGCTTCCTGCTCACCACCGCCTATCTGCGCACGCGTGCGCTCTGGATGAGCTGGGGTATCAACTTTGCTTGGAAAGCGTCGCAGGCTCTCATCTTCGGTCTCGCTGTCAGAGGGCGTCAGCAGTCATTCGCCGATCGTTGAAGGCAATCCCATGGGGCCGTTCTGGCTTACGGGCGGAGGGTTTGGCCTCGATGCCAGCTGGTTTGCCTGCCTTGTGCTTCTCGCTGCGTTCCCAGTGGTTTACCGCGTAACCCGCGATCTGAATTTCCGTTATAACGCGCCCGTCGTCGTACCCGGCGGAATCCCTGTCGACCTCGACGCTGCCGCGCGCCAACAGCACGAAGCCGCGATGGGCCCCGCCGCGGAACCGCCCGCGCCGTCCCTGGTTCAGATTCTTCCCGCCTCACCGCGCCACCCGCGTCCTCCCAGCCCGCATCACAGTCTGCAAGCGGGTCCGAAGATCTACGCTGAACTCACCCGGCTCGTTGGCTTCCCGCTCCGGTTCGTATCTCCGATTTGACCTTTTAGGCTGATTGGAACTACTGTTGGCACAACGCAACGTGCGGCCATGGGAGGACGCCCATGATCAGGCCATTTCGCACATCTCCATCTTCTTCATTCCACGTTCCTTCGCTCTGTTACCGTCATCGCACCAATCTTCTTGCGAGCGCCTGCACACTGCATGTTTGCCCTCGGCAGCGAATTGGCATCCGCGCAAGCCATTACGATCGATACACATACGGGAGCCAACAAGGGCACGGGAATCGTCGATCGGCGCTACGCCCAGGTTCAGCCCACGAACGTCGCTCTCGACAAAAACGAACTGGATCCAAAGACACGCGCCGAACTCATCCGCGTCATGCAGTCGGAGCAGGGGTTCGCCATGCGTCCCTTTCCCATGGGCCACAAGGGCCTGACTCTCGAGGCAAATGGCAACCTGACGCCCGCCGGCGAGCCCTACCTCGACATGGTCACGGAGTACGGAATCTGCGCCAAGCCCGGCGATCGTGTTGTGCTCACCGACGTCAAATTCGACCACAACAAGATCATCTTTGATCTAAACGGCGGCCCTGACCTTAAACATCGCTTTCTGCGCCACGTTCAACTCGGCGGTGGCGGCAGCATGAATCCTGTTGTACAGGACGACGGCCAGCAGGCCACTGGCGCCCGGCTCACACTGGAATTCAAGGGCCGCGTTCCTGAACTGACCGGTACGCAGGTCAAGGCGCTTCTCGCCCCGCTCATTTCGTTCGACGTCAAGACACCGATCCAGGCTTTCACAGACACTCTTCCGCCAAAGCTGAAAGACGCCATTCTGAACCATGACGTGATGGTCGGGATGACCACCGACATGGTGCTGTTCTGCCTCGGCCAACCCCAGCGCAAGATCCGCGAAGTCGATGGACAGATGCCCTTCGAAGAGTGGATATACGGCGCGCCTCCCAAGCCGGTGGAGTTCGTCAGGATCAACGGAAATCGTGTGATTCGCGTTGAGATAGCCAAGGTGGGTGAAGCGCCTGAGATCTTCACCAAGGACGAAGTTGAAGGCATGATGCGCACTGACGGCACTCCGCTGGTCGCCGCCGACCAAGCCCACACGCGCACAGTGAAGATGGGCGACGTTCAGCGCGATCCCGATAAGGAAGCGCCGGATGCTCCCCCCACGCTCACCGCCCCCGGAGAAAAGCTGCCCGACACCGCGGGGCAGAACCAGCCAGGTGGCATGAAGCCGGTCGAGTTCCCCAAGCAGAAGCCGGACGACTATCCAGATGTGGAGGCAGCCAGGCGCGCCGACCAGGCCAAGGCAGCGCAGCAGGCAGCCGATCAGGCCGATAAGTCGAAGGACCAGAACGGAAATACCCAGCCCAACTCGACAAAGCCTGCCGACTCCTCTGCCGGCTCTTCTCAACCAGCGACCGGTTCGTCGCCGCAGCCTTCATCCTCTGCGCCTGCAGCTGCTCCTACAACTCCACCGGCCGGTGCGCCGCCACAGTCGCAGTAGGTGCTGATGTAAACTGGAGGCAGCGAGTCCGGCTGCCTCCCGCAAATCATTTCGAGCTGGGGTGAGTTGATCGACCGCGCCGTTGAAGCCGCGTGCACATTCTGCGCGTGTGTGCAGAGACAATTCCAAAGGAGAAACACCCGACCCATGGCCAAGATTGCCAAAACAGGTGACCGCAAGAAAGAAATGGACACGACGAAGTCGACCGACTGTCCCAAGTGCAACAAACCCACGCGCATCGTCAAGCGCGTGAAGGACCGCGAGCGCGGCGTGCCTGGAGGAGTCTATATCTCCTGCTCAGCGTGCGACTTCTACGAGAAACTTTAAGTTTTAAATTGAGTCTCAGCTTTTTCATGCTTCAAAAAGTCTTCCCCTGTCTCTTCCAGAAATAGTGGGTGCCCCATCCATGGCGCAGTTTCATCGCGGCATGGGTGGGAATGCACGAATCTGATATGTATTCACGCAGAGCCTCGTCAAAGCGCTTCAGCCATCTCTTCCAGAATAGCTGTCGCGGCTTCCGCAGGATTCGGCGCCTGCGTAATCGGCCTTCCCACAACCAGGTAGCTGGCTCCCTGACGAATGGCCTCGGCAGGCCCTGCAACCCGCTTTTGATCTCCGATCGCAGCTCCAGCCGGTCGAATCCCAGGGATGACCAGAACTCCCTCGGGCCCAGTCAGCGCTCGGACCGCCGCTACCTCCTGCGGCGAGCAAACAAAGCCGCGGATCCCGGCGTCAAGCCCCATCCTGGCCAGCAATTCCACCTGTGTCACTGGTGCGCGATCCACTCCCACAGAATGCAGTTGCGCGGAGTCCATACTTGTCAGCACGGTGACGGCAAGCAACTCCGGCGGATTGGCAATTCCCGCAAGAGCCTGGTTTGCGGCGGCCAGCATAGCCGGTCCGCCACCCGCGTGAACCGTCAGCATCCTCACCCCCAACCCTGCAGCCGAGCGAACCGCACCGGCGACCGTGTTGGGAATGTCGTGCAACTTCAAATCGAGGAAGACATTGTGCCCGCGCGCAACGATCGGCTCCAGCACCGCTGGTCCGGCGGCCACGAACAACTCCAGGCCCACCTTGAACCATTGGCAGGTTCCTTCGAGTTCTGCAACCAGGCGCAGCGCCGATTTCGCGTCAGGGACATCGAGTGCGACGATCAGGCGTTGGCGGGCAAGTTCTATGGGGTCGGCTTTCACAGCTTCGGCGACCTCGGCGGGGATAGCAGTGGTCTCAGAACTGGGCATATCTCCATCGTAGCCCAATTTCGGGTGTCTATAAACGGAAACGGATCGGTGGTTCGACAGCCGATGCAGATCGAGAACTTGTGCAGAACGAGATTAGCTGCAGCTATCCTGCGTAGCTAAGGCTGGTTGTAATACCCAGTGTTTGTCCGCGCCGTCAGGCCCGGCTTTTCGACTTGGACCTTCAGATCGTGGTATTCGTTGGCCCGGTCCGCGCGCGGAGGATCAAACGAGAGCGTATAGAATGCCGTGGAATCTCGAATGCAATTGACGATCTGGGCCGCAATATTGTTGTCGGGGCCTAGTACTCGGCCTCCGCTTTGCACTGCAAGGACCTTCAATCCAAGCGCTTGTGGATTTGCTTTATCCGGCGTCTTCACTCCTTTCAGAAAGCCTTGATAAAGGAAGGTGTCCATGTTCGCTTGTCCCAATGAAATGCTGTAAACCGCGAGCCTGGCCTCGCGCATGGCAGTTGAAAGCTCGACAATCCGATCAAACAATTCCTGATGGCCCTGATGCGAGGTTTCGACGCTCACACGCGCAAGCATGGGCCAGCCGGGTCCGACCCAGATCATCAATTTTCTGCCGTGTCGTTTGGCCTCGTTCTTAGCGAGTTCGGTCATCCACTGAACAGAAAGCTGGAAGAGTTCGATCTCACCAGTCACTCCTGCCGAGGCGCCCATACTTCGCAAGCCGATGTCGGCATGATCGAGTTGCGCAGCCAGCGCGTTCCCATCAGTTGAAGGCTGTGCCACGATCTTCACGCCCAGGTTGGTAAAAGCAAAGATTGCGATACGCTGGGCAAGGTGGCCGCCGTTACTGCGAAGAAACGAACTGATCTCGTTCTTTTCGCGGGTAACGGTCGTAAAGTCTTGGTTGACATCGTCGATCAAAAGAATGACTTCAACCGGAGGGCTCGCCTGTTCTGCCGCTCCGCCAATCGCGCGAAAGGAGATGATCTTGCCGGGTTGATTGTCGTCGAGCAGTGTGAAGTCGTTGCGGTCAAGCCCGGCCACGGGGTTGCCCGAACTGTTCGTTACCACCATATCGACTTTGATCCTGCCATCCTGCTCCTCGGGTGCCGGCGCGGATGTCGAACGCATAGCAACAGCTGGCGCTTGCGGCGCGGGAGAGTCCGATGGGTTTGCGCCCTGCTGCGGAATCGCTATGGCCGGCAGGCAAAGAAATAAAGCAGACAGGACGGCACGTGGTTTCCTCACTCGCTGACTCCTCGGCGGCTTCAATGGAATTTCCTCGCACACAGTCTAATTCGCGTCCCCTGGAAACAGCGCAACTAAAGTTAAATGAGTAGGCATCCCTATCTGGACGGCTGGGCTTTGCATTAAGTCAAGACTTCTTACACAGTATTTTTTCTAAGTCGCTGATTCTGAACGCTAGATTCTGAGACCCACTTTGCAGGTAATTTCCCGCTCTTAGCGCACAATGGAAATGGAAGCGCTAAGAAACAAGCACGCAGGGATGCGCGTCCGCGGCTCACGATCAGGACCACCTTCCGCCATAAGTAATTGCTGAAACTGCTCTAAGTCCTTTTATCAGAGGAATCTGCGGCTAAGTCCAATGAGTAGAGGATTTTGCAGCGGTGTATGCCGCGCAACGGTAACAAATACGTAGGCTAACCCAAGTTGCCCGTAGAATTTTGAAATAAATATATTTAACAGCTCTTGATTTAATCCTTACATCTCGTCTATTCTTAGCAAATGGCAGACCAAGAGGCCTACAATCTAGCTCTTAAAAAGCTCCTCGATCTGATGGCGAGATTCGAGTCGTTCAACAAATTGCGCAAAAATCTCGACGAAGAAGAGGCTTACATGCGCAAGGACTGGGACGCTTGGTACCACATCTACGAGAGAGAAAAGCCGCCGGAGGAGCAGACATCACTTCCCCTCGAAGGCGAGGCTGGATCTGACCCCGCTATCGAGGCGCTTGCGCACGTTCCCGAGCTGTTCGAATTGACGGAGCCTCTACCGAGCGAGCAGCCAACCGTTGCCGAGTTTGGAGAGAAGTTCTCTCAACGCACCTATGGCAGCAAGACGCTCAAGGTCATCGCCGTTTTACAGGACGCGGGCGAGGCAGGAGTCACTCCAAAAGAACTCACGGAAGCTCTAAGACGGCTTGATGTACCCGTCAGTGTCAGCTTCGCGAGCAATGCCCTCTTCCGGCTCAAAAAGCAGCAAAAGGTGAGGCTAGTGGGCAAGCACTACATTTGGATTGAAGATTCGCAGTCGAAGGAGGCTGCATAAAAAGCTAGAGGCGACCGTTTCCAGTCGCCTCTTACGGGGTCCCGTAGCCAAGTGGTAAGGCAGCTTCCCTGCAAGGGGCCATCATGGGTTCGAATCCCATCGGGACCTTACCCAAAACTCGTTAGACGTTGGGAGTCACCTTGGTTCCCGTCAAAAGTCCCTCGGTGACGCCAACAGACAGGAGGTGATGAGTCATCATCATCTTTGTCAATGAACAGATCGGGGTCCCGCAAGGGGCTCTATCTGTTCATGAACACCGTAACGCACTACGGTGCGAATTGCAACGTTCCGTTGGAGAGGTTATTCTTGCAGTTATGAAGAAGCCAAAAGCAGCACGATCTATGGACCGGCACCAAAATGAGTTCCCAAAGGTCTTGGCTTCCGTCCTCTCGGCCTCTCCAGCACAAATCCAGGAAACTCGCGCTCAAGCCAAAAGCGGGAAGTTTTCAAGTCATACCCGATACAAGTACGTCCCCGTAACGCGCCCCTAAGCAGAGGGCTCCTCCTTCCCGGTCAGTCTGCTCCAAGTGAGACGCTTGCCTGCGACCATACCGAGCGCCTTGCTGAACCGCTCGCCGTCATGCTTGCCGAGTCGGTTATTAAACCGGAAAATCTGCTCGCTCAGATACAAGTCGAGATGGAACGGTTCCACTGCAACGTATGTCCCTTGCAACGTTCTCTTGAGGCACGACCAAAAGTTTTCGATCGCTTGCGTATGGACTTCACCGCGAACATATTCAACGCTATGATTCACCGTCTTGTGGATGAAGCGCGTCGCATCCAGACCGTCATAACCGATGTGGCTGTCCGTGAAAACCTTTGTTGCGAAGCCGCAGTGCTTGAGGATTTGAGCCTGAAGGGTCTCGCGTTTCACGTTAGGAACTACCATTGCCCGTACCTCACGCGTGCTGCGATCAATCATCCCCATGACTGGAGTCTTAGTCGAATAGCCGTTCTCGCCCAACTGAAGTTTTGCGCGTTTGCTCGCGTGCATATTCTTCGGCTTGGGTCCCAGAAATGTTTCGTCGATCTCCACCGGTCCCGGCGATCCCATCGGCCTTGGGTCTGTAGCTTGCAGCATGTAACGGAGGCGCTGTAGAACGAACCACGCCGACTTCTGAGCGATCCCCGTAGCTCTGGCGACTTCATAGCTACTCACGCCATTCTTGCAGTTGCAGAGCATCCACATTGCGATTAACCACACGTCCAGCTTGAGCGCCGAATCCTCGAAAATCGTGCCGACTTTGACGCTGAATTGCTGACGGCACGAATAGCACTTCCAACGCTTCTGAGTCTTTAGCCAGTAATGCTTTCTGCCGTTCTCCACGACTCCGCAATGAGGGCAAACGCGCTCCCCGTTCGGCCAACGCATTTGGGCAACGGTGTTAATGCAAGTCTGCTCGTCTCTAAAGTGTCTTATTGCTTCCGTAAGTGTCTTTATTTCTTTCATGTGGCTTTTCCTTGACTAACCCATAAATAGAATAGCACAGATTTGGGTTAGTCAACGTATTTATTGCCCGCGCAACCCTCTGAAAAGAGAGAACTTCTTCAAAGACATACCTATATACCCAAGGGGGTGCCATCCTGCAACCGAATGGTTGCCTGACAGATTCACCGTGCCGCAAGTCGCTCGGAGTCACCAGCGCACTCAAGAAGACTGAAGCAACTCGTTCACCTTCGCCATGACCTTGAATGCATCGGCCACGTACACCACGTCCGCCTTGCCGCGCGCCCATCCGCAATTTGGATCGAGCGAAATCGCCCTGCGTTCGCCGATAAACCGCCAGCCCACCACATGAGGCTCCTCGCCATGGCAGCAGGTTGAGAGTCCCTTGGAATGCCGCGGCGTCGACCCTGTCTGGCCAACCTGGTTCATATGGGTCAGGAAGGGAAGTACCGGTTGCCCGTCACCGCCCTGGTCAACGAGCGACTTCGAGCTCCCCAGCGACGCTCCGCTCTCGTGCAGGAAGCTCAGAATCAACTCGCCAGCTTCGCGGGCATGCACTTGTCCGTCCTGCTGCTTCTTCGTCCACCCCGCGCCCGCGACGAACAGCATCTTCGCATCCGGCCGAATCGTTTGCGCATCCTGCGCCGGGACGCGTGATCCTGTCACCGTCGTTCGTATTCACTACCACACAGGCATCTGGCGCACTACCAAGGATCTCGATCTCGTGACGCTGCCGGACGCTGTTCCTGGCGCATTTGAAGTCCTTGTACAGGAAGGCTTCGAAACCTACATCCAGGACCCAGTGTGGCTCGCCAAGGCGCGTCGCGGCGATTATTTTGTCGACCTCATTACCGGTGTCGGCAACGCGACACTCACGGTCGAGCAGTCGTGGATCGATCGCGCGCAGGAAGACGAAGTGCTTGGCATTCGCTGCAGAATTCTTCCAGCGGAAGAGATGATCGCTTCGAAACTCTTCGTCACGCGTCGAGAGCGTTTCGACGGCGCCGACATTGCGCACCTGCTGAAATCTTGCGCACACAACCTCGACTGGGACCGGCTTTGCAGCCTTACCGAGCCACACTGGCAAATGCTCTACTGGGATCTCGTCCTATTTGCATACATTTACCCCGCGCGCACGGGCGACGTTCCAGCATTCTTATGGCGCGATCTCACCGAACGCTTCCAGAAGACGGTTGCCACGCAAGAGCGCAACCAACCCTTTCGTGGTTCGCTCGTCGATCCCAAGATGTTTGCCATTGATGTCGACGAGTGGGGCGAGCGCGACCTATACCGAGAACTCTGCGAAAATTACCCGCATCGATTGGAGGAGGCAAATACAACCAGGAGCAAGGAATGAGGCCGGCAGCCGTAGCTGACATCCATCTCACCGCCGCGAACCATGAGCACGACGTCCACCAGTTCTCACCGGTCAATGACCTCGCCGACGTGTTGGTTGTTGCCGGTGACTTCACCAACCACGGGATGCCCGAGGAGATGTGCGCGGTGCTGGGTGTGCTCGAACACATCCGGATTCCCATCATCGCGGTCCTCGGCAATCACGACCACGAGAGCGGTCATCAGGACGAACTTGCCGGCATGCTCCGCGTTGCGGGCGTCCATTTACTCGACGGACACTGCCACGAAATCGATGGCATCGGTTTTGCCGGCACCAAGGGTTTCTGCGGAGGCTTTGCGCCGTATGAATTGATGCCGTTCGGAGAGCAGGGAATTAGGACGTTCGTCGAGGTGGCCGAACGCGAGGCCATCAAGCTCGACTACGGCCTGGCGCAGATCCAGGCTCAGAAGAAAGTCGCAATCACCCACTATGCGCCTATCAAGGAGACGATCGCCGGCGAACCAGAGCCCATCTTTCCATTCCTGGGCAGTTCACGCCTTGAACGCGCGCTCGAAACGCACAGACCAGTTCTGGCGCTGCACGGACACGCTCATAAGGGCACGTTCTCTGCAGAGACCAGGTCAGGCATCCGCGTGTGCAATGTGGCGCTTGCTGTATTGCGCCGGCGGGGCCAAGAGCATCCGTTCGCGCTTTTCGATCTCTGACCTTGTTCTTATCTAGCCCGACAAAACGAATGGAAGTTCGATCATTCGCGAGATGGTACCTGGAAATCCAAACCGCGGGCGCGGTTAGCCTGCTTGGTCGCAGCAATGTCGATCTGATCAAGCGGAATCTGCTCATAGTGCTGCTGATCCAGGTCGATCAGAGCTTTGGCATTCATCATGTAGTTTCGTACAGTTTCGGGCGCGCGGCCATTTTTGAAGATCAGCGTCACAGATTCTTCGGCTGCAGGCGCTCCTGAAGCCGCTCCCGGGTATGCTGGTCGACCTCCACTCGGCATGGGCGCTTGTTCGTTTTCCTGTTGCGGATAAGGTTCCGGCGAGTAATACGGTGATTGCTGACCCGCGGCATATGCGTCGCCATAATCCGCGTACGGTGCGTAACTGGCGGCGCCGCCCTGACCGTCTCCACTGTCGCCGGGTAGGCTCCAGTCGTAAAAGCCAGGATCAATCACGTTGAGATAGGGATAATAGCCATACGGATATCCGTACGCATAATAGGGCCGCCCCGAATATATATAGACGTACGAGCCGTGATACCGGTGTCCATATCCCCAGCCATGGTTATAGCCGTTGTGATTCCAGCCATAGGAATGATTGCCAGTAGCGGGACGGTACGGAGGACGCCTGGGCGCCACTCCAGTTCTGCGAAAGGGAACTCGCAATCCCGAATTCATCGGTCCAGGCGTCCGAGAGACACTTGATCCCGCGACTCCGCCATATCGAAAAGGAGCATTTGGCCGCGCAATACCACTGGGACCAGAGAAACCGGGACGCCCTGCGAACCCCGCGTGCCCCGCGAATCCGCTGCTGCCCGAAAACCCGCCTCGCCCCGCTGGCGCATTGCGTGCGGCGCCGTGCTGTCCATATACAGACAAAGCAAGCGCAATAGCGACAACGGCCACTGCAGCCCCGCATTTCATTGCACCATTTTACGCCCGAATCCGATGTTCGGTGTCCGGCTGCGCAAGCCCGCATCCGTTTCCGGGAGGACCGTTCATACCCGCCAATCATCGGAGCGCCAGCTCCTGATGCGCTCTTTGATCTGTTTGCGGTCAAGATTGTGTTCGAGGGCCTGTTTGGCAAGTTCCACCACCTCATCATCTGCAGCAAAGCGCAGCGCGATCAGTTGGTCTTCGGTGAGCCGGTAAATCTGCGCGCGCCACTCCTGCGGAGCCAGGGCCTGTAGCCGCAGCCGTTCTTCAAGGCGAATAACGCGATCCTGCACCTTCAATGGATAGGAGCGCAGCTTGACGATGGGAACTACAACTGCGAGAGAAAGCACCAGATACCAGCCCGACGAAAGGCTTGGCTGCCGGTACAAGTGAAATCCTGCGTAGACCAGGTTGAGCAGGTAAAGCGCGAAGATGAAGAAGTGATAGAGAGGATCGAATCGAGCGTGACTTTTCAGGCTCTGCGTCTTACTCATGCGTGGCCATGACTTCCTTCAGGCCGGAGTTGGCTGTCGAGGCGGAAGGCATCTCCGCGTTACCGCCTGCTGCAGCGGCGCTATGGACCTTGACATTGCCGCTGAGGGGATTCTCAGCTGGCGCGGCAGGAGATGTCAACGTCGACAGGTCTTCAGGCTCCAACTCTTCGGGGTCCTTAGGAATAAGATGATAGTGGCTTCGCAGAATGTAGTCCGCAAGCAGGCAGCCTGCCAGGTATGGATTCACAATCGTAATCGGCACTGCATATGCCGTCGTAATCAGCGACTCTGAGATGTTCTTGTTGGAATGGCTCGCGTGCCGGTTTCCGGGCACCTGAGGAATCTCAAATATCTGCAGTTGGATCTCAGGATGTTTCTTCGCATATATTTCCAGCTTGTGGGTAATCTGTTTTGGCGTCGTCATTCCCGCGTCGGGAAAGACGCTGCGCCGGAATGTCCTGGGAAAGTATTGGTTCAGAACCCAGCGCGAAAAATCTGAGCAGTTGTTAAATAGCAATTGAAAATGGGACCTATTCTTTGAGTCATTCATGAGCGCCATGAATTCGTCATCCTGAGCTTGTGTGGTTCTGAATTGGAAGGCATAGACCCTCCGGTCGTAAGCCGCACCGACAAGCTGCGTCCATCCGCCATGCCAGAAATTGCCCCTCCGCACGTGCTTTCCCAGGTCCATCAAATGCGCTTCATAGTATTCATCCCGCAGACGGGTCACAGTGGCACGGTCTACCCGGGCGGGCACTGCGGCATCGTCTTCCACCGAATAAAGGTAGGGAATCAGCGGAATCGCTATCCAGTCGTAATGATCAATGTTGCCGTAGCGAGAGATCACCGCGCCCATCTCGCCAGGTTCGCATCGGCGGAGCTTTGTTGGAGACTCTGCGCAGATATGAGCAAAGTAGATTGCTGTATGTCCGGTTGGGTTAACTGTCCCGAAGAAGCCATAAGGCTCCTCGAGCAACAATGCAGCCTGTGCGTGGCAACGTGCGGGCGAAAACAGCAAGGATGCAAAGGCAAAGAGGACAAATGCGATTGTGCGTGGGGTGCGCATTGAGGGCATTTATGACTCCGTCCGAATTGACTTCCTATCAAGTATGTCTGAACCAGCGAAAAAAGAAAGTGATTTGTGTCAGATTGTGATTCTGTCCGAAGCACCTGCAACGACCTTGTTTTGATGAGGATTAGAGCACGCTCCAACACCAAGACTTCCGCTGAGGCATCGATGTCACTTGCGTAAGACCCGAGATCTTAGCGAGTGTTGCGCAGGCAACGTTGAGTTAGATGCATGCTTAACGCTTCTGGCGAAGGCGAGCCCGCTCTGATAACGTTCTCTTTCCGAAAAAAGTGAGCGCAAGATGCTCCCGGATTTCGGTCATTTCCGTACAATCGTGAGGCTCCATTGCGCATCTCGTTGGTTCCTGTCCTTCTTTTACTTTCGTCTGTAGCTGCTACAGCACAAGTGACTTTGCCCAAAGTTCTTTCCAGCCACATGGTCATCCAGCGCGATATGCCGGTGCACGTGTGGGGCAACGCCGCGCCGGGGCAGCCAGTAGCAGTCTCTTTCCGCGGCGAATCGCGAGGCACAGAAGCTGATGCGCTCGGCCACTGGAGCGTCTACCTCAAACCAGGTGCAGCCGGCGGTCCGTTTCAACTCACAGTGAAGGGCGTGACCGCAGCCGGGCAAGCGTCTCCGCGCGCAGCCGATCACGCTCGACGACATCATGGTTGGCGATGTCTGGGTCGCATCCGGACAGTCCAATATGGAATTCCCTCTGAGCCGCGCGAACACCGCCGCACAGGACCTGCCCAATGCTGCAAATCCGCAGATCCGCCTTCTCATGATCCGCAAGCGCTCTTCCGACTACGCAATGCCCGACGCCGATACGGATGGATGGACTCTCTCAACGCCTGATACCGCGAAGGACTTCTCGGCTGTTGCCTGGTACTTTGCCCGTGACATTGCTTCGCGTGAACACGTCACAGTCGGAGTGATCGACGCAACGTGGGGCGGAACTGTCGGCGAAGCATGGGTGCGCCTGACCGCTCTCGGCGAAGACGCTTCGCTCGCGCCGATCTTTGTCGTCTCGCGGCAAAATGACCGACACCGCAGCCGATGCAGTCGCCGAACAAAAAGACGAGCAGTGTCAAATTGACGAAGCCAAAGGCGGCCGGCAAACCCACACCGCAATTCCCATGGCATGCGCCGCTCGAATAGCTGGGGACCGGGCCTGCTGTGGAACGGTATGATCGCGCCGCTCACCCCGCTGCCGATTCGCGGCGTCATCTGGTACCAGGGCGAGAGCAACAGCGCCCTGGCGCGTGTCCACTCTTACGACCGCATCATGCGCACGCTGATCGAAGACTGGCGCCGCCAGTGGGGCGTTGGCGATTTTCCGTTCCTCTACGTGCAGATTTCCAACTTCAAATCGACCCCGTGGAGGACTGGGCTGAACTGCGCGAGCAGCAGGTACGCACACTCGCGATGCGCAACACCGCGATGGCAGTCACCATCGACATCGGCAACCCCACCGACGTCCATCCCACAGACAAGCTCGACGTGGGCCTGCGGCTGGCCCGCGCCGCTCGCGCACTCACCTATGGCGAAGCGGTCGAGTATTCGGGTCCGATGTTCCGTCAGGCCGCGCCGGAGGGAGGGGCGATTCGCGCGTACTTCGATCACGCGCAGGGCCTGATGGCGAAAGGCGGCGCAGTCACAGGCTTTGAAATTGCAGGCAGAGACGGCAAGTACGTGCCCGCCACGGCGACCATTGATGGAGATACGGTTGTCGCTTCAAGCCCAGATGTGCCGGAACCCGTTCGTGTGCGCTACGGCTGGGCCAACAGCCCGCAGTGCAACCTGTTCAACGGCGAGGGCCTGCCGGCGTCGCCGTTTACGTCGGAGAAATAAGGCGCGCTTCGGCCGGGACAGGAAACGGGGCAGGCGATCGATGCGTGCCTCACCTCACGGTCCCGACAGCAATAGTCTCGCGGGCTCAGAAACTCGCGCCACGAAGCGCAGGAAGGCCCTACTGAAAGATAGGTGATACCCACCCGCGATACATGAACCGCAAACAGTGAACGAAGAGCAGGTTCTACCCGACGATGGGTGGCGCCTGGATCAGCGAGAAAATGCCGCCGAACACCTGCTTCAGTTCGCCAATTGACATAGCTCCCTTGCGTCCCGGTGCACACTGCAGTTCGCCCACCGTCGCATCCTCTTCAAATTCAAGAACGTCGCCGTAGAAGTTCACACTTGCGTTGTTTTGCCGCGTTCCGGTAATCACAATCTTCCGGCCCGGCACCAAGCGCCGCACCACGGGGCTCTCCACCGCCGAAAGCCGACAGCTCGGAGCTTTCTTGTCGAGCTGCTCCCACGTCGTAACTGCGCCGTTCTGGAAGTAAATGGCTGTCTGGTTTGCGGGCAGGACGACGTCAACATTTACCGCGACGGTCGACCCGGCCCCGATGGTCGCGATTGGAGCGCTATCGGGCAAGTCCGCGCTCTGGCCCCCCAAACGCATCGAGGAACTCAACACAAAAACAGCAAGAAGAGCCAGTACGGACAAGTGGCGAAAAGAACGTATCACCGTTAACCCCTTTCGGCGCAATAAGCAACAATTTGGGGTGAATTCTAGCACTGTCGATCCTCGGGAAAAACAAAAATCCACCCCGCCAAGGCCCATGCCACGTTACCAACTGGTGGCCCCAGCGCATTCGATTAGCCGAATCCATTCCTCGTGCCCAAAGTCACGTCATCCTGGAGTTTTCCGGTGCGAACCTTGTGCGCCTGTCTGATAAATTTCTTCGCGGAGGATTTACTGATGAAACTTACGGGCAAATGGATCGTGGGCAGCCTTATGGGCCTGAGTTTTGTTACAGCCGGCATCACCATCGCGCAGGGCCCGCCAGAGCGCAACATCAACCCCGCACGCCATCCGAATATCGCCGCCGCGCAGCGCCTTTGTGACCAAGCCTACGGCAAAATCTCTGCCGCGCAGCAGGCCAATGAGTGGGACATGGATGGACACGCACAGAAAGCGAAGGAATTGCTCGATCAGGCCAATCGCGAATTGAAGGCCGCAGCAGAAGCCGCCAACCACAACCATCGCTAATTCGCGCCTGGTTCCAATCGACGTTGTCTCGGATCGGCCGCCGTTTCCCCTGGCGGCCAATCTCGTTTACTATTCCCCTATTCCCTGGTTCCAAATCACTGTCTCTTAGTACACTCATTCCAAGCCTATGCGGACTCGTGCTTTACTTGCCTCCCTGGTGGTCGCGGTTCCGGCCATGTTGTGCGCACAAACTCCAGCCAAGCCTTCCCCGAAGATGACAACAAAACTCACGCCCGAACAAGTCGAACGCTCTGCTATCGTGATTGACACCCATGCCGACACGCCGCAGCGTTTTGTTGATGAAAACTATGACCTTGCCGATCCGCTAAAGGGCGGCAACTGGAATCTGGAATCCGCGCAGAAGGGCAACCTCGGCGCTGAGTTCTTTTCCATCTGGGTCGATCCCGGCCCGAACAAGGGCCAGTTCGCGCGCCGGACTCTGATTCTGATTGACGCCGTCAAGCAGCAGGTCGCGAAGCATCAGGACAAGATGATGTTCGTCACCTCGCCCGAGGGCATCGAACTAGCCCACCGCGAACACAAGATTGCCGCGCTGATGGGAATCGAAGGCGGCCACTCCATCGAAGACTCGATTCCATTGCTGCGCCAGTACTACGCGCTCGGCGTCCGCTACATGACGCTGACGTGGTCGAACTCCACTAGCTGGGCCGACTCCTCCGGCGACATCAACGACACTTCGATTCCGCACACCAAGGAAGGCCTAACCGAATTCGGCAAAGATGTCGTCTATGAGATGAACCGCCTCGGCATGATGGTCGACATCTCGCACGTCTCCGACCGAACTTTCTATCGAACGCTTATCATCACGCGCGCCCCTGTCATCGCGTCGCACTCCGCAGCGCGCGCACTGTGCGATGCTCCGCGCAACATGACCGACGACATGCTCCGCGCTGTTGCCAACTCCGGCGGCCCCGACTCCAAAGGCGGCGTCGTGCAGGTCAACTTCTACTCCGCCTTCATCTCGCAGGACTATCGCAACGCGCAGAAGGCCATGCAGCCCGAAGTCGACAAAGCCGTCCAGGCGCTCAAGGACAAATACAAAGCCGAAGGCAAGGAGACTCCGCCCGATGAGATCGAGAAGCTCCAGCGCCAGTACGCCGACCGCATCCCGCGCCCGCCTCTCAAGCTACTCGTCGACCACATCGACCACATCGCCAAAGTGGCTGGCGTCGATCACGTCGGCCTCGGTTCCGACTTCGACGGCGTCAACGGCCAGCTCCCCGAAGGCATCGACTCGCCCGCCGACATCCCCAAAATCACCGCTGCGCTGATGGAGCGCGGCTACTCCGCCGAAGACTGCCGCAAAATTCTCGGCGGCAACCTGCTCCGCGTCTTCCGCGAAGTAGAGCAGGTGAGCAAGCAACTGCAAGCCGAGAACCGTCCCCGGATCACCGACAGGCAGCCGTTTCAAAAATAGTGATCAGATATTTTGCGCGAAACTGGCCGGAGATCTGTCTGGGAGTTCTGGGGTGGCGCGAAGAGAACTTTGTCCAGCATTGAGGGGCATGCTAACGCGAATCGATCAACCGGAAGTTCGAGACTCTCTTTGACGCTCAGGCGAGATGCTAGCCAGGAGCAAACCGCGTCATTTCGCAGCCGAGCTGGTTGCGGTGCCACTCTGCGCGCCGCCGTTGCTCTTGACGGAGGCTGACGAGTTCTTCTTCACAACGGATTTGGCCTTCGATTGGGACAAGGGGCCCATGTGGGCTTGGCCGTTGCTCTTGTGAGAAACGCTTGCATGCTCTTTACCGGCGCTGTACGCGGAAGCCGGCGATTTCGTGACTTGCGTCTGCGCGTCCGGCATCATAAGGGGATCCCGGCGTTCCGTTGCGTGTGACGGTACGGCGACAAGGATGAGAACCAAGGCAACAAGTGCAGCGCAGTAAAAGGTAAGGCGTGCTTTCATGGACAACTCCCTTGGGATCGGCAGACCGAGCGGGTGACAAGCGGCTGAACTGTCGTTTCTGTCCCTGCTATTGGCGTTAGTACATCCCACTCGAAGGGGCACGGTAAATACAACCTGTGCGGGCGATGCTGCCACAAAGGTGGATGTAAGGAAGCTAAGAATCAAGATCATGCGCCTTCGTCGCCAAGCAACGAATATTGGAAAAGACTTGCACTTGGTTACCGCCGTCGCATGGCGGCCTGCTATGGAACGTTCATTATAAGTCCTTACGAAAGAGATACCTGCAGATAAGTTGTCTGTCGAAAATGATTGTGGCGGTTTCCTTAAGATGGGCGGGCACGCTCCGGCATACACGAAAGAGAGACCTGCAACGTCGGCATGTGTAACTTCGGGGAGGCCGACCACCAACCCCAAGCGCCCGCCGTATCAGCCCGGTTGAAAGCTCGAAGCTAATGGCTAAAGACTGCCTGCCTCACCATCCCAGCACGTAAGCAAACACCAGCGGCGCCACAATCGAAGCATCGCTCTCGATGATGAACTTCGGCGTCTTCTCCCCCAGCTTGCCCCACGTGATCTTCTCGTTGGGCACCGCTCCCGAGTACGAGCCGTAGCTCGTCGTCGAGTCAGAGATCTGGCAGAAATACGCCCACAAGGGCACGTTGTCGCGCTGCAGGTCCTGGTGCAGCATCGGCACGACGCAGATCGGGAAGTCCCCGGCAATGCCGCCGCCGATCTGGAAGAAGCCCAGCGGCGTCTTCGCCGTCGTGTTGGTGTACCACTCCGCGAGTTCCATCATGTATTCAATGCCGGTACGTACCGTGTGCACATTCTTCACATCGCCGGAGATGCAGTGGCCAGCATACATATTGCCCAGCGTTGCGTCTTCCCAGCCGGGCACGAACATCGGCAAATTCTTTTCCGCCGCCGCCAGCAGCCAGCTGTCCTTGGCATCGATCTGGTACGACTTCTTCAGATCGCCGGACAGCAGGATCTTATACATGAATTCGTGCGGGAAATAGCGCTCACCGGCTTTGTCTGCGCGAACCCACTCCTTGAGCACTTCGTTCTCGATCCGCCGCATCGCCTCCATCTCGGGAATGCAGGTATCCGTTACGCGGTTCATATGCCGATTCAGCAGCTTCGCCTCATCTGCCGGCGTCAGATCGCGGTAGTGTGGGACACGTTCGTAAAAATCGTGCGCGACTAGATTGAAGACATCTTCTTCAAGATTTGCGCCGGTGCAGCAAATGCCATGCACCTTATCCTGCCGGATCATCTCGGCCAGCGACAGCCCAAGTTCCGCCGTACTCATTGCTCCCGCGATGGTCATAAACATCTTTCCACCCGACGCCAGGTGAGCATTGTAGGCCTCGGCGGCATCGACTAAAGCAGCGGAATTGAAGTGACGATAATGGTGCTTAATAAATGAAGTAATTACAGACATTTTCCTTGCTCCCGTTCCCTACGCTAACACAGGAAAATCGGCAGGAGATCAACGCAGCCCAGCCTGCACGATGGAATCGCGCTGGTCAGAAAATCTTCATGAGTTGTTTGTTATGGGCGCCGCACGAGGGAATGAGGCTGTATGACGCAGGAAGACATTTGATGATTTGTGAGTCGCTCAAATAACCCAAGAAACACTGGAGATTCTGCGGCGCGAAGTTCGAGAGCGGGCCCGAACTTCGCGCTTGCACTCCACCCTTTCCCAGTGTGAAATCTCGCACGCACAGGCAAATCGACGAGTACCCGAGCGCTGAAATTCTCTTTGAAGCCCGGAGCTAGGTAATGCTACTGGTGAGGGTTGAGGAGATATCTGAGAATGCGTTGTTGATGCCGGTTGCGAGATAACCCATTCCGGTGATCGCGCCGAACGCGATAAGAGCCACGACCAAGGCATACTCGACGAGGTCCTGGCCTTCTTCGCGATCGAGAACGTTGCGAACAGACAGGTACAAGTTGTTGCTAAATGCGTTCATAGTTCCTCCGGGGGAATTGAATGTGTGGATATTCTCCCTATTCCACGATTGGGACGCAATGAATACGACGAAAGTGTGTCGAACGTTGGTAATGGCTGATGACACAAAGGTGCATCGTTTGTGTACGTTACGAGGTACCCACCTATCGGGACTTTCGTGTTCCTTCAGTTTTGGGCAATGGGTTACTAGCGCGCAAACCTGTGCAATTCCCTGCGATAATCACCGATTTCCATTGCGAATCGCGGGAGATTAACCGAGGTACACACCCTTCGAAATCTCGCGAGCAGCCTCTGCGATGTGTGCGCTGCGGCCCAGATCACGCCAGCAATACTGGTCCGCGGGAAATCCCAGGATAGGCTCCATTTGCCCGGCAAGACGCAGGTACATGGGGATCACGGGGAAGGTACCTTCCTCTTCTATGGCTGAAAAGATGCGCGGCGAGAGAACCTGAATCCCGGAGAAGGCAAGCGCTTGCGGTCCCTCGGCGGGACGAACGAGTTCGGATTCGCCGGTAAGTCCGGCACGCCGGCCGCAGAGTTGGTTGTTTTCATCAAAGAGAAGATAGCGCGACGTGGGACGATTCTGAACGGCGAGAGTGACCAAGGCTCTGTGCTCTCGGTGGAAGAGGAGCATTCGGGCGAAGTCGATTGTGCTGAGGACATCGACGTTGTGGACGAGAAAGGGTTCGTCTGAGTCGAGAAAGAAGTGAGAAGCCCGCTTGAGGCCGCCGCCGGTGTCAAGGAGGACCTCCTCGTAGGAGATCTCGATACGCATACCGAAATTCTGGTGTGCGCGGAGGTATTCGGCGAGCATGTCGGCAAAGTGATGGGTATTGATGATCACTTCGTAAATACCCGCGGCGCGGAGTCGCGCCAGGGTAAATTCGAGAAGCGTGCGGCCGGCGACTTCAACCAATGCTTTGGGGCGATCGTCGGTCAAAGGGCGAAGACGTGTGCCAAGGCCGGCGGCAAGAACCATAGCCTTCACTGGGCAGCCTTCTCCGGAAAGTTCTTTTCGAGTTCGAGATGACGCACAACAACTTCAACTCCATTGTTTGAGCGAAGGTGCCGCGCGAGCTGCTCTGCGAGAAATACAGATCGATGCTGGCCCCCGGTGCAGCCGAAAGAGACCATGAGGTTCGCAAAGCCACGGCGCTGGTATGCCGCTACGGTGGAATCGACGAGTGACTGCACGTGCACAAAGAATTGATGAACGCTCTCCTGCTGGTTGAGATAGTCGATGACGGCAGGGTCTTTGCCGGTAAGTTGCTTGAAGCGCTCTTCGCGGCCAGGATTGGGAAGGCTGCGCGCATCGAAAATGAATCCTCCACCATTGCCCGAATCATCGGTGGGCATCTGGTGGTGGAATGAAAAACTGAAGATGCGTACCCTGAGACCGTTTGCATCGGCCGCAAGGTGCTGCAGTTTCTCAGAAGAGAGCATGCTCTGAAAGGCATCCATCAGCGCGGGAAGAGCCACAGGAAGCTTGACGTTGTGGGCAAGCCAGCGAAGGTTTTTGAGAGCGTAGGGAACGGATTGGAGGAAATGGGGTTTGCGCTCGTAGAAACCACGGAAGCCATATGCGCCAAGGGCCTGCATGATGCGGACATAGACGTAGGCATAGTAGTGCTCCATGAATGCGGCGCGGTCGACTGGGACGAATGCAGCGAGGCAGTCGAGGTAGTGGTCGAGGAGTTGCTGGCGCAACTCGGGTGGGAGATCGGCCTTCCCGTCGTAGAGCAGGGAAGCGATGTCGTAATGCAGCGCTCCTTTACGGCCACCCTGATAGTCAAGAAAAAACGGCTCGCCGGACCGGAGCATCACGTTGCGTGATTGGAAATCACGGTAGAGGAAATAGTCGTGGGGTGCAGCGAGCAGCAGTTTGGTGAGGCGGGTGAAGTCGGTTTCGAGAGCTTGCTCGTTGAAGGGAACTCCGGCGAGGCGGAGGAAGTAGTACTTGAAGTAGTTGAGGTCCCATGCAATGGACTGGCGATCGAAACTGGATCGTGGATAACAGACTTTGTAGTTGAGGTCGCGGCCAGCCTCGACTTGGAAACGTGGGAGGGTGGCGACGACCTTGCGATAGGTTTCGATCGCATCCGGGGCGATGTCGTCGCCAGTGCGATTCATGCTGAGAAACTCGAAAAGGGTGGTGTCGCCGAGGTCCTCTTCGAGGTAGGCATTCTCGCGCAGATCTTCTGCGTAGATCTCGGGAACCGGCAAACCGTGACGGCGAAAGTGACGGGAAAACTCAAGGAAGGCGATGTTTTCTTCGCGCACCGGGTAGACGACGCCGATGGCGTTGCGACCTGAGCCCGAGAGGCGAACGATAGCGCGGCCAGAGCCGCCGAGTTGACCCTGGAGGGGCTTCACGTCGGCGGCGGGGACATTGAAGTGCTGCTCGAAGAGGTGCTTAAGGACGTCCATGAGTTGGTCTGCGCTCGTGCGCGGGCTGCTACTCAAAGATAACGCAGGGTAGCCGAGGGAGTGAAAGGCTCGCTTGGTATCGGTGAATCCGCTGGCCTTCTTGCGAGAAGATTGAGACGCGCTGCAATGCGTAAAGCCCCTAAAATTCAATGCGCAACGATCGGTGATCTGCGATTTCGATCCATTAAACTGCTTCTTTGGACAACTGATTCGAGTAGTTAAGGCTCCAACATAGAAGTCTGACCACGCGATAACCCTCCGCGTGCCTTGAGTGGCAATGCCGAACGGGCCAGAGATGCGCTGAACCGTGCGGATGAATCGTACGCCGATGTTTGCTCAAACGGCGCACTCGAGGCTTGGAGTCCGTGATCGCTTGGGGTCAACCCTGGCTTGTCATAGAAAAAGAATATTTATTCAAGACAAGCGGGAGATTCAAGGAGGAACTCCGATGCGTCTATTTAGGTGCGTGCGCTGGCTTGTGCCAGCGTTAATGCTGCTGCTTGTTCCCGTAACGTCGTTTGCGGGTGTATTGATCACTGTGAATTTTGCTCCGCCGGTGCTGCCGGTATACGAGCAACCGCTATGTCCGGAAGAGGGCCGGATGTGGACACCCGGGTACTGGGCTTACGGCGATAATGGCTACTACTGGGTTCCGGGCGAGTGGGTGCCGGCGCCGTATGCAGGCGCTCTTTGGACTCCCCCATGGTGGGGTTGGAGTGATGGCCGGTATGTATTTCACGATGGCTACTGGGGCGATCGCGTCGGGTATTACGGCGGAATCGACTATGGGTTTGGCTACATGGGCATAGGCTTTGTAGGTGGCGAGTGGCGCGGCGGAGCTTTTGCGTATAACACCGCGGTTATGCGCGTGAATACGACCGTGATCCACAACACGTATGTGAATCAGACGATCGTTCGAAACAATACGATCGTAAACAACAGACACGTTGCATTCAACGGAGGACCAAACGGAATCCGCCACGATCCGACGCCGGTGGAAAGAACAGTGATGAGCGGACGCCATACTCCCGCGACGGCTGCGCAGTTGCAGCATCTGCAGTCGGCGCGGGCTGATCGAACGTCGTACGCAAAGGCGAATGGAGGCCACCCGCACACCCTGGCGGTAGCGAGACCGGCCAGCACCGCCCGCAACATCGGCCCGTCAGCAGACCCTGCACGCGAGGCGGCGACGCCGGGAGCTACCGCGCGGACTGCTCCGACAGAACGAACCTCGCCAAAGTCAGAATCCCACAGGACAATGACGCATGCGACTCCAGCAGAGAGCCACACTACCCCATCCGCACGGACAGAGCCGCGAACAGTTCCAGCCCGAACGGAATCGCACGCTGCAACACCGAGGAACGGATCCAAAGCTGGTACTGAATCGAGAACTGTGACATCCCGGACTGAGTCGCGCCCATCTACCTCGAAAGTGGAGACGCGGCCGGAGCCTCGTACTCCGCCTGCGGAAAAACCGAGGACAGAATCGCACACCACAGCTGCGTCTCATACCGATTCTCGTAGGGCTCCAGAGACGCATGCGGAAGCCCGGCCTACTCCTGCGCCGAAGGCCGAGTCGCATCCCGCACCGACACGAACTGAGCCGCATGCTGCAGAATCACATCCCGCTCCGCAGCGTGAATCTCATCCGGCGCCGGAGGCGCATCCCGCTCCCCAGCATGCGTCGCACCCTGCGTCACCTCCGAAGCAGGAGAAGCCAAAGCCGGAATCCAGGTAAACCTGACGATCCACGTCCTCTCCCAAGTCTCGTCCAGCACGAAGGACGAGGCTTGGAGATGACTGCTTTCTTTTCGATAGACTTGATGGTGTCGGTTCTGCAGTTTGCAATGCCATGCAGAATGCACGGAGACCCATGGGATTAAAGAAGAACAAGTGGCATTTGCGAACGATCACTTTGTTTGCATTATTGCTGTTGATTGCAGCGGTGAGCCGGGCAGATAACAAGGTTCACACCAATCCGCTGAACATGGATCCCCAGGTTCGTGACGCGTACCACTATTTCTATTTGCTCGACTACCCGGCAGCGGTACAGCGGTTCGAACGCATTCGCGAAGAGCAGCCGGGCGATCCATATGCCACGGCAATGCTGTTGGATGCCGTGGTCTTTCAGGAACTCTACCGGCAGGACCTGCTGGATACCACCTTTTACGCGAATGACGGATTTCTGACCGGCAAACACGCGACCAATGAAGATCCGAAGAAGCGCGACCAGATCTTTGCGTTGGCCGACGAGGCAGTGCACGAAGCGGATGTGCGGATCAGCAAGAATCCCAACGATGTGGATGCCTTGTTCGCGCGCGGCTGGGTGCGGAGCCTGCGGTGCACATACGTAGCGATGGTGGAGCGCGGATTTGGCACCAGCTTTCGGCTGGCGTCAAAGGCCAAGGATGACTGCGCGCGTGTGCTTCAACTAGATCCCGACTACGTGGACGCGAAGTTGGTCGTCGGAGTGTATGAGTACGTCGTAGGCGCATTGCCGCTGCCTTTCAAATTTCTGATCGGATTTGTTGGGATTACTGGATCGAAGTCAAAAGGCATGGATATGCTTTGGGACGATGCGCGGCGGGGAGCAGCCACCAGTGTCGAAGCGCGTACCGTGATTGCACTGTTCTTGCGCCGTGAAGGGAAATACCAGGATGCAATTGAGGTGGTGCGCAGCCTGAAGCAGGAGTATCCGCGGGACTATCTTTTCTGCCTCGAAGAGGCAAACCTGCGTAAGGACGCCGGGGAAGGAATGGCGGCGGCGCATGCCTATGAACAGGTGGTGTCGGACGGCAGCCGTCCTGGATATTTCGCCGAAGCGCGGCTGGAACTCGCTTACTTCGGGCTGGGCGATGCTCTGCGGGGCCAGCGGCACTATGCCGAGGCGGCGCACGCCTACGAGCAGGCCGCCTGGTCAAAAGGGACAGGCACTGAGCTGAAAGTTCGGACCCTGCTGGCGGCCGGCGAATGCCATGACCTTCTGGGCGACCGGCAGGCTGCACTGAAGGACTACCAGGCGGCCATTGCAGCTGGACCGAATACGTCGCGCGCCGATACAGCACGCAAGCGGATGAACACTCCGTATCATAGTAGCTAATCAGGAGTTAGCTTTAGCTGTAGCCCCCGCGCCGGAACCGAGGCAGGTCCCGCTGCGTAATGATATTGTGGAATCGAAACGCGATTCCCCGGAGGTTGATCATGCCGTTCTATTGTCAGCGTTGTGGAGCCGGATTGCCGCCGAGCGCGCGGTTTTGCTCGAATTGCGGGAACGTGGTGACTGCGGCGCCTCCACCGCCGGGCAGGCCGCTGGTGCGGCCGATTGTGGGTCGCCAGATTGCCGGCGTCTGCATTGGCGTGGCGCAGGCGAATGGTTGGGATGTCACGATGGTGCGCATCCTTACTGTGGTCGGATGCCTGTTTACGAGCGGGTTAGTTGGCGTGGCTTATCTGGCAGGGTGGATCGGGATTCCTGAGGAGCCGATTGCAGTTCCTGGCTATCCGCCGAATGTGCCGACATATCCACCGAACAGTCCGGGCGGTTATCCTCCCAGCGTATGAGTAAGACGTACGTTTCGAATGGGGCGAACCTGAGCTACTCCGAAATGGGTTCGGGTTTGCCCGTCATTTTCCTGCATCCAACACCTCTCGATCATTTCTACTGGCTTCCGATGATTGCGAAATTGGGCGAAGTGCGCGCAATTGTGCCCGATTTCCGGGGGCATGGCGCATCCGCATTGGGAACGGGTCTGCCGGTTGGCGGCTTCACGCGCGTTCCCGACGCGCCCGTGCTGAGCATGGGGCAGCTTGCCGCAGATGTGCTCGCCTTGGTGGATCAGCTGGCGCTACCTGAGGCGGTATTTGCGGGCTGCTCGATAGGCGGCTACGTGATGATGGAGCTCTGGCGAAGGGCTCCTCTGCGCATGCGCGGGTTGGCCATTATCTGCTCGAAGCCGCAACCAGACGCAGAGGCCAATCTCGCGAAGCGCGTGGAAACGATTGCGAACGTACGTCGCGAGGGAACGGCGGGCGTGTTCGATGGGAATGCGCAGACGTTGATCGGAGCCAGCGCGCGAAAGGTGCGGCCTGAGATCGTTCAGGAACTGCGGGCGCGTATGACGCTGACTCCGGACGCTGTGATCGCGACGCAGTCAGGGCTTGCGACGCGGCCCGATTCAGTGCCGGACATCGCGGGGATCGATGCGCCGATTCTAGCCGTTTGCGGCGGCGAAGACCCAGGCATCAGGGAAGCGGAGATGCGGGCGTTCGAGGCCGCTGAAGGCGGATGTGAATTTCATCTGCTGGCTGATGCCGGTCACTTTGCAGCGTATGAGGAGCCAGCGAAGGTTGCGGCCCTGCTGTCCCCGTGGCTGCGGCAGTTTGAGTTCTAATGCTGCGCACAATCGAAAGATCAGGCGCGGATTTGAAAGATTCGAATTGCGAGAATGCGCCTGTGCGAATGAGTTAGGCTCAAAGCATCTCGTTCTATCACTGGAAGCCAAATTTGACTCCTGATTTGAAGAACTCATTTCGTCCCTTTCTACGAAGCGGCGCGCACGACGGATTGTATTGTGACGGAGTTTCACTCGAGACTCTGGCCATGAAATATGGAACGCCTCTCTATGTTTATTCCGCCGATCAGATTGTGGAACGACTGGAGATGTTTCAGCGCGAGTTTAAAGAGCGGGATCATCTTGTCTGTTATGCGGTGAAGGCGAATTCGTCGCTGGCTATTCTGAAGCTGCTGGCAGATCGCGGTGCGGGGTTTGACATTGTTTCCGGCGGAGAATTGGAGCGGGTGATTGCCGCCGCGCCGGATGCTGTCGGACGCGTGGTCTTTTCGGGAGTCGGCAAGACGGCTGCGGAGATCGATCGCGCACTTAAGGTTGGCATTCTTGAATTCAACGTGGAGAGCGAAGCTGAGCTTGAGTTGCTCGCCGTACGTGCGCGAAAGCTGAAGGTCAGAGCGCGGTTTGCGCTGCGCGTCAATCCCGATGTGTTTGCCGAGACGCATCCGTATATCTCGACAGGGCTGCGAGAGCACAAGTTCGGGATCGATATTCGCAAAGCAGCGGAACTCTATCGTGCAGCGGCGCGGAACAAGTGGCTGGAACCGCACGGAATCAGTGTGCACATCGGGTCGCAGATTCGATCGGCGGAGCCGTTCGGCGCGGCGATGGAGCGTGTGTGCAAGCTTGGTAATGCAACTCAAGCGCGAAGGTATTGCGTTGAAGGTTGTCGATGCGGGCGGCGGGTTGGGCATTGATTATCATGGCGGCGTTGATGCGAAGGCTGTGACTCCTCGGCGAAGGTGGAGGAGTATGCGGCGGCGATTGAAAAGGCACTGACGGGATTTGACGGCAAACTGCTGATCGAGCCGGGGCGCTTTATCGTGGCGCAGGCCGGCGCGCTGGTGACACGGGTGCTGAACGTGAAGAAGAATGGCCAAAAGACGTTTGTGATTACGGATGCTGCGATGAACGATCTTATTCGACCGGCGCTGTACCAGGCTTATCACGAGATTGTGCCGGTGCGGCCACGTGCGGGCCGAGCGCGGGCGGTGGACGTTGTGGGACCGGTGTGCGAGACGGGAGACTTCTTTGCGCGCGATCGCGCTTGAAGCCTGTTGAGCTCGGGGATCTGGTGGCGCTGCTAGATGCTGGCGCTTACGGCATGGCGCAGAGTTCGAATTACAACTCGCGCTTTCGCCCGGCTGAGGTGCTGGTGGAAGGGAAGAAGCACCGCCTTATTCGCAGGCGCGAGGAGTTGAAGGATCTGCTGGCGACTGAAGTCCTGTCGTAAGATCGATCCGTTTTCGAGAATTATCAAGTGACTGTGCCACTGAAACTCGCGCGTACCTTAGCCCGTCCTGATAAGGTATCTCGCGGAGGAGTTTGCAATGTTTTTTCGTACGCAGGCGTTGTGTGCCTTGGCGGCAACGGGGCTTGTTGATGGGATTGTCGGCCAATCTGAATGCGGATTCGTTGAAGGTAAAGACGGAGCAGGGAAAGGTCGTTGGCAAGACGATCAATGACGGCAAGGTGCGGGCATTTATGGGGCTGCCGTATGCGGCGCCGCCGGTGGGCGATCTGCGCTGGAAGGCTCCGCAGGCACCGGCGAAGTGGAAGGGCGAGCGCGATGCAACGAAGTTCGGCGCGCATTGCGCGCAGGGACGACGTATTCGACGACATGGTATTTCAGGATGCAGGGCCCAGCGAAGATTGCCTGTTCCTGAATGTCTACACGCCGGCGGATGCGAAGGACAAGAGCAAGCTGCCGGTGATGTTCTGGATTCATGGCGGCGGCTACGCAGGCGGCGGAAGTTCTGAGCCGCGCCACAATGGCGATTTCCTGCCGTTGAAGGGCGTTGTGCTGGTCACGATTAACTATCGGTTGGGCGTGTTCGGATTCCTGGTGACAGATGAGCTGGCGAAGGAGAACAACGGCGTCGCCGGCAACTACGGCCTGATGGACATGGTGGCCGGATTGCAGTGGGTGAAGAGCAACATTGCGGAGTTTGGCGGCGATCCGGACAACGTGACGATCTTTGGCGAGAGCGCAGGATCGTTTGCGGTGAGCACGCTGATGGCTTCGCCGATGGCGCAGGGACTGTTTGCCAAAGGCGATCGGCGAGAGCGGCGGAGCATTTCCGAGTGCATTGAATCTCGGTGGACAGAGCGTTACGGAGCGGGCTGCGATTGATGGAAAGTGGGTCGCGACGCTTGGCGTAAAGGATCTCGCGGAGTTGCGCGCGATGCCGACGGACAGGCTACTGGAAGCAGCAAAATCAAAAGGAGAGACGGGGTTTGCGCCGGTTGTGGATGGAAAATTCTTGACCGAGCCAGTTCCGGACACTTATGCGGCAGGCAAGCAGGCGCATGTGCCGTTGCTGGCGGGTTGGAACGCGGATGAGGGCAGCTTTATGGCCATGCGCGGGATGACGACGGCGCAGTGGCAGGGGATGGCCAAGGGGCTGTTCAAGGACCGCGCTGATGAGTTCCTGAAGCTGTATCCGGGCGAGACGGATGCGCAGGCGCTGCGGTCGGCGGTCGATTTCGGAAGCGATCAGTTCATTGCCTTCGGGACGTGGAAGTGGCTGGAGGCGCATCGCAAGACGGGTGACGCGCCGGTGTATCGGTATCACTTCGAACTGGCGGCGCTGCCGAGCAAGTATCATCCGGGAACCTTCGCATTCCACTCCGACGACATCGAGTACGTGTTTGGGACGCTGGATACGCGTCCGGGAGAGACGGTGCGGCCTGAAGATCGGCAGCTGAGCGAGGCGATGATGACGTACTGGACGAACTTTGCAAAGAACTGGCGATCCCAATGGAGCGGGAGTGCCGACCTGGCCGAAGTACGACACCACGGACAACTCGCTGATCCACCTGAACAGCCCGATCACGGCGGGCCCGGACACGACACCTGGGCGGTACGCGTTCCTGCTCGCAGGCATTCCGTCGATGCGGTTCTAGTGAGAGCACTCCATCCTTGCGGCCGGAAGATACCGCAGGGATGGGCACCCCCCCAACCATACTCTGTAAAGAAAGTCTCTCTTTTCAATGGTTTAGGGAGGATGGTTGACTGCAAAATACTCTCCCGCTGGAACTTAGCCGCAGAGTCTTCTCAGGTAAGGGCTTAGGGGACGGCGGACCCATCCCGCTAAAAGTCCTGGACCGGTTGAGTACCTGCCGCGCCGGATGAGAGCGGAGACTTTCCGAACACCCGACATCTCGGGGCCAATTCGGAAAGTTGCGGAAATATAACGATGCTAGAATGCTGGCGAAGGCGGAGGCATATGAGAATAATTCCTCAAAAGCAATGGCCCTTGAGGATGGCGACAATACTAGCCGTTGTTGGCCTAGGCGATGCGCTGGTAGTTATGTTTGTGCCTCGCCCATTGCCGTGGGCGGCTGTGATTCCGGCGCTCATTCCTTTACTTACAGCAACGTTTGTCATTGTTCCGATCATGAATGCCCCGAAGCCGTAATCACTCCAGACGACGCGCTGGAGTATGGTGCAAATGCGTGAATCGGTGAATACGTTACCTTTTCGCCGGCATCCTGAAGGTTCGGCCTTGTCCGGTTGTTCCGGCGTCGCCCGAGGAGATCTCCAGACAACTCCATTGTGCAATAGAGGGCGGAAATAGCCTGCAAATCTGGTGCGGGGATTTTACGTTTTGACTCAGGAGGTTAGAGAGTTTCTTTGCGTGGAGAGCTTGACGTCGCAGGTTTCGAGTCGCTGGACGGGGGGAACATAGCAAAGACCGCCAGAAGGCAGCCGTTAGCTACTGGGAATTTATTAGCGGTTTAACGCCGAAGGTGAGACGAAACTGGTCGGGTGCCAGATTGGTACGAACCGACGTAGGTCATTGCGGTTCAGTATTGCGAGTGGTGAAGTGGGTTTTAATGGGCGCACTCGTGCGGGAAATCGCGAAAAGCAGATCCTTCACCTCCGCCTACCCCATGGACAGAAACTGTCCACGGGGCCCCAAACCGCTACGTTCAGGATGACAAAATCCTGTGCATCTTCCTGAAGCAGATCCTACCCCTTTTTCCACTGGGGCCCCCAAAGCGCTGTGTTCAGGATGACACCTGTGGGCGCGAAAGATCGTGGATCCTACCCATGCCGCGATAGGGCCGCGTCATGGATGGGGCACACCCGCAAACTGAAGAGATCGAAATACCGATTAGCGGTTGACGCCGAAGCCGGAGGCTTGCGCGGCGGGGATTTCGCTGGCGGCCTTGGGATCGGCGAAAGAGGACCCGCTGGCATTGATGGCGTTGGAGTAGTCGGGGCCGAGGCCAAGCTTTTTAAGGGCGCGGGAGTCGGGCATCAGCTTGGTTTGCCAGCCCTGGTCTGCCTGAAACTTCTGCATGGCGGCGACGGTGCTGGAGTCCCATTGCCCGGTGGGCTCTCCGTTGAGATAGTGCTCACGGATGAGGGCCTGCTGGATGGCAGTGGCGCGTTCGGGAGCGATGCCTTGCTGGCCGTGAAGCTTCTTGTGGCGCGATCGGGAGCTTGCGCTCGTGGACTTGAGGACATGGTGGGCCGAGCGGGCGTGCGTCGTCGAGGACTTCTTGTGCGTGGTGGTAGCGAAGGCCGGAGCTGCCACAACCAAGGCGGATAGCAGAAACGCCAGGCTTGCTCGGGTTAAAAGCATGCTGGTTACCTCAAAGAAAAGTTCCTGGACGTGGGGCGAATTCTAATCGACGTCCATCGAGTGTGCCAACAAAAACCGTTTAGCACCAGAAGATTAAGGACAGTTGTCAAAACGAAAGTTCGCACCTTTAAACCAAAGTTCAATATACAGGTGTACTTTCGGCGCTGGCACCCAGTCTGTGACGGGCGTCCGCTTCGTTGGATGCAGGGGAGGAGTCCGGAGTGGGCTCCTCCCTTGTTTTAAGACTATTGCAATGTGCCGGCTGGGTAGTTGATCCCATTCTCAGGATGGCGCGGGTCCATAACTTCGAAGACTACGTCATCGCCGGACTTAAGGGTTTTGACTACGGCATCGAACTGGTCCTTGGTGCCGGTTGGGTGCTTGTTAATGCGGACGATCACCAGGCCAGGTTCGAGACCCGTAAGGTCCGCAAACGATCCGGTTCGCACCGACTGGATGATGACGCCAGAGGTGTGCAGCCGGGTAGCGGTCTGGTCGGTGACCTGGCGAACGACGAGGCCGAGCTTTTCGCCGGCTTCGCTGGAGTTGTCAGGAGCGTTCTGTGGCTGCTGGCCGGTGAGGTCGGCAAAGACCCTGTCGCGGTCGCCGACGGTGACGGTAGCATCGCCTTGCTTGCCTTCGCGCAGGTAGCCGAGGCGAATGCTGGAGCCGGGGCGGCGGCTGGCGATGTCGTTGACGAGATCGTCGCCATCCTTGATGGCGCGGCCGTCGATGGTGGTGATGATGTCGCCGGGCTTGATGCCACCCTTGTCGGCGGGGCCGCCGGGCTGGACCTGCTGGACGAGGACACCGTTTTTGAATCCGTAGACGCGATTGACGGCGCCGGAGAGGCCGGAACGGAACGAAATTCCAATCGATCCGCGCGTCACCTTATGGCTCGGGCTGATCAGGTCGTTGTAGACGGCAACGACGGTGTTCGAAGGCATGGCGAATCCGATGCCCTGGTAGCCGGCCGACTGGGTGTAGATGGCGGTATTGACGCCGATGACTTCGGCATTCATATCGAGCAGCGGACCGCCGGAGTTTCCGGGGTTGATGGCTGCGTCAGTTTGCAGAAAATGCTGGAACTGGCCAGCGACGCCCGGCTCGATGGTCCGATTCTTGGCGGAGATGATGCCAGCGGTTACGGTCTGCGCAAGGGCAAAGGGGCTGCCGATAGCTTCGACCCAGTCGCCTACCTGCGTCACATCGGAGTTGCCCATCTTGACGGTGGGGAGGGGGGAGTTGGTGTCGATTTTAATGACGGCGAGGTCGGTGGCCTTGTCGGTGCCGATGACGCGGGCGGGGCGGCCGAGGTCCTGCGTGTCAGGATCGGTGGAGAGCTTGACGTAGATCTTGTCAGCCTTTTCGATGACGTGATTGTTGGTGATGATGTAGCCCTTGGGGTCGACGATGAAGCCGGAGCCGAGGGATTCGCGGACCTGGCCGTCGTCACCACCGTCGCCCTGATCCGGGGCCTGCCCGCCGAAGAAGCGATTGAAGAAGTCCTGGAAGTTGTTGTCACCCTGACCTTGGCCCTGCCCCTGCCCCTGGTCCTGATCTTCATCGTCATCGGGGGGATTTTGCGGGTTGGGCTGGACGCGGCTATGGGGATTCATGTGGCGATTTTTGAGGTCGGCTGCTTTGGGCAGAGTCTGGGTATTGATGTTCACCACTGCGGGACCGACGGCCTTGGCGATCTTGACGAAGGCGTTGGGATCGGTAGGGGAGTTGACGACCTTCAGGGGCGTGGCATCAGTGCTGTCGCTCGTTCTTTCTTGTCCGCGCACACCGTGAGCTGCGAAGGAGCCGCCGATGATGGCGGCAGAGACGGTGGCAAGCAGAAGGAATGTCGATGCGAGACGGTGCGAGCGCAGACGTGCGAAAAGCGATTTCATTGGTTCGGAGACCTCTTTACGAGTTCAGCCAACGGGGCTGGGAAAATTCAAAGCGACAATTTCAGCCAATTTCAAGTATAGAGCCGGTCGGGGGTTCCACGGCGAGCCGGCAGGATCCCTGAATGTCGGATGCGGATTCTGGTCAGTGCTGGTTGTTCCTGTTTGAGATTGCAACGCAATCACTGATGTATAGACGGTTCGGAGAGCAAGGAATGTTGCATGGAGCGTGCTAATATCCGGCATGGCTTCCCCTTTAAAGTGGTGCAGATTCATGACGATTGCGGCTGCAGGGATTGTGGCCGGGGTGCAGGTGTGCGCGGGACAGACGCCAGCAGTGCAAAGCGCTCAAGGGCAGGATGCGGGGCAGCAGCCCTCGATGCTTGATCGGCTCAACCAGATGATGGCGGGTGGGAAGAGCGCGTGGAGCGCGGACCAGTTGGGCACAATGGAGCGGCTGCGGGATGCGGCGATGAAAAGCGATTACGCGTATGACGAGCTGCGGCACCTGACGAACAATATCGGGCCGAGACTGAGCGGGTCGCCGCAGGCAGAGAAGGCTGTCGACTACGTTGCGGGCGAGATGCGGGCTCTGGGCGCGGAGGTGACGCTGGAAAAAGCATCGGTGCCGCACTGGGTGCGCGGCGTGGAGACGGGCGCGTTGACGGCGTGGTCGGGGCAGGCGGCGGGGACTGCGCAGAAGATTATGCTGACGGCGCTGGGCGGAAGCGTGGCGACTCCTCCGGAGGGTCTGACGGCCGAAGTGGTTGTAGTGGACAACTGGCAGCAGCTGCACGCTCTGCCGGCGGGAGCGGCGAAGGGAAAGATTCTGTTGTTCAATCATCCGTTTGACAAGGAGCTTGCGTCCACCGGGCACGGGCTTGAGGCATACGGGAGCAGCGTGGCTTATCGCGGTGCGGGACCGATTGCGGGAGCGGCGGTGGGAGCCGTTGCGGTGCTGGTGCGGAGCGTGGGGGGAGCAGATTTTCGCCTGCCGCATACGGGCCAGACGGAGTATGCGCCCGATGTGGCGAAGATTCCGGCAGCGGCGGTAACGGCGGAAGATGCAGAGTTGCTGAAGGCACTCACGAGTCAGGGGCCGGTGACGATGCATTTGACGCTGACTCCGCAGACGCTGCCGGACGCAGAGAGCTACAACGTGATCGCGGACTGGAAGGGGACGGAGCATCCGGAGCAGGTGGTTGTTGTGTCAGGTCACCTGGACTCGTGGGACCTGGGGACGGGCGCAATTGACGACGGAGCGGGCGTGGCCGTGTCGATGCAGGCAATCCAGTTGATGAAGGAGCTGGGGATTCATCCGCGGCGGACGGTGCGCGTGATCGCGTGGATGAGCGAAGAAGAAGGGTCAGAGGGCGCGGCGGCTTACATGGTGAAGCACGCGGCGGAGATGGGAAATCATGTGGGCGCGATCGAGAGCGATCTTGGCGCGGATCATCCCACGGGGATTTACTACGCAGGCAAGCCGGAACTGGGACGGTGGCTGCGGCCGGTGGCGCAGGTGCTGGATGCGAGCGGAGCAGGTTCGCTGGAAAGTGCGCCGGAGACGGGCGAGGATATTGCAGGGATGACGGAGAAGGGTGTTCCGAGTTTCGCGCCGGTGCAGGACAGCCGATTCTATTTCAACTATCACCACACCGCGGCAGACACGTTCGACAAGATCGACAAGAAGCACCTGAACGAGAATGCCGCGATCATGGCGGTGCTGGCGTACGCGCTGGCGGATTCGCCGGAGCCGGCGTCGAGGTAACCCAGGGACTGGACTAGGGAAAAAGGTCGATCGTCTAGTCAGGTCTGCCTAGTCGGGTGTGCCGTCATCATCGGGATTGTGGGCGTGTATTGGTGACGGAATGTCCTCGTAAAAGGTGTATCGATCGCTGACCTCGCCGGCGCGCCGGGCGCGGCGCATCAGAAGCTTCTCGCTGACCCAGAGATACGGGTGATAGAGGATGAGGCCCACGATGCCGAAGACGATGCCGATGCCCGAGAAAAACATCGCACAGACTTCAACATATCCGAGCAGAATGAATGGCTTGACGACAACGTCGCGGTCGGGGAGGATCATCATGACAACAGCCTCGACGGCGAGGAAGCTGGAAGCGACAAGCAGAACGGTAGCGCTGTTGGCGAGCAGCCTGGCTGGTCCCTTCAGATTTCTAAACGATGACGGCACTGCGTGTTCGCCTTTCGTGCAGCGTTCCGAATGAAGATTGTTTTCATTGTGCAACAGGCGGGTGAGGCCGGCCAATTAATTCACATTGATAAGTCTCAGGTTGGGAACCCTTTGGTAAGGGCTGCTCGAGCGCAGCATCACGCGAGGAGGTGGGCTTCACGCTTCGTGGGCGGTGGGAACGTGGGGCTGCGGGACGAGTTCAGTGATGGCGATGGCGATGAGGATGAGCAATGCGCCTGACGCGGGACGGAGCCCGAGGCGTTCGCCCGTGACGAGGAAGGACGTGATCCAGGCAAAGACCGGCTCGAGGGTGAGCAGGAGGGCGATGTGCGTGGAAGGCAGAATGGACTGCGCCCAGCTCTGGATGGAGAATGCGGCAGCGGTGGCGAGTGCGGCGGCGATGAGAAGTGCGGTGATGAGTCGCGGCGTGAAGTGGACATGCGGCCGCTCGATGAAAGGAAGACTGATGGCCATGAAGACGGCGCAGAATCCAACCTGGAGGATGGCGAGAGGCTGGAAGGGAATTCGCGGAGAGACATGACCGAGGGCGATGCAGTGGAAGGCGAATCCGATGGCGCAGCCGAAGGTGAGGATGTCGCCGACGTTCATCGAGGAGAGATCAGGGAGAAACGCGGAGTGAAGAGGCGGCGGGATTCGAGGGCGACGTGAGGAAGAGGATGCCGATGAAGGCCAGAGCGGCACCGAGAAATGCGTTCCAGCGGGGTGCGCGTGCGCCGGGCGGGCGGAGTGCGGGTGCGATGGAGAAGAGCGGAACGAGGACGACGACGAGTCCAGTGATAAAGGCGGATTTCGAGGGCGTGGTGTGGACGAGGCCGATGGTCTGGAACTGATAGCCCGCGGCGAGACAGAGGCCGACGACTGCACCGGCGGCGATGTGGCTGCGACGGATGGTGCGCCGCCCTAAATTGGACCAGGAGCGGTGATACGCGATGGCGAGCAGAGCGAAAGCCAGCGTCATGCGGATGAGATTGAAGGCCGCCGGTGACGCGTCATTGAGCGCGCCTTTGATGAGGACGAAGGTGGATCCCCACACAGCGACTACGAAGGTCATCAGCAGGTAGGCGCGGAGTTTCATTGATTCGATTATTTCAGTTTGGTTTGGGTGGTGAGTCTATAGATTCGTGCTTTCCCACCCATGCCGCAATACTGCTGCGTCATGGATGGGGCACCGACGTCGTTTGAGACTTGGGCGTCCCTCCGATGAAAAAGCAGATCCTTCACTTTGCCTACCCCACGAACAATGAATCGTTCGCGGGGCCCCGATGCGCTTTGTTCAGGATGACACCTCTAGATTAGAGTTCGTGCTTTCCCACTCATGCCACGATGAGGCTGCGGCATGAATGGGGCACCCAGATTTGTGGGTGAACTGACTTTTATTGGTCTGGAGTTGCCAGGGCGTTCTGGCCGGCGACGAAGGTTTGAAGAACGCGCGTGTGGAGGATGGATGGGGGAGCGACTTTATAGAGGTCGCGGTCTACGAGGATGAAGTCGGCGTCGTAGCCGGGGAGGAGTTTGCCTTTGTGCTTTTCGGCGAATTCGGCGTAGGCGGAGCCTTGTGTATAGGCGTAGAGAGCCTGGCCGCGGGTGAGCTTGTTTTCTGGGTAGTAGGTTTTCGTGCCGGCTTCATTCATGCGCGTGACGGCGGCGTAGAGTCCGCGGAAGGGCGTGATGGGCTCGACGGGGTAGTCGGTGCCGAAGGCGAGAGGGACCCCGGCATTGAGGAACGCCTTCCACGCGTAGGAGTAAGCGGCGCGCTTGGGGCCGAGGCGATCGACGGCCCAGTTCATGTCGGTGAGCAGGTGGTTGGGCTGCATGCTGGCGATGACGCCTAGCTGCTTGAAGCGCGGAATGTCGGCGGGATCGACGACCTGCGCGTGTTCGATGCGATTGCGGGCGGTAGTGGAGATGCCCGGTTGCGAGTAGGCGTCGAGCGCCATGGCTGTGGCCTTGTCGCCGATGGCATGGAAGCCGAGCTGGAAGCCCGCGGCGGCACGTTCGACGGCCATCTTGTTGAGTTCGTCCTGGGTGTACTGTGGGAGGCCGGTGTTGTTGGAGTCGTCAGCGAAGGGGGCTTTCATCGCCGCTGTGCGCGACCCTAGCGAACCATCCATGAAGCCTTTGAGAAAGCCGGTGTGGAGCATCGGATCGCTCTGGTCATGATGAGCGCGCATCTTCTTCAGATCTTCGAGGGAGTCTTTGAAGGGGAGCCACTCGCTGATGCGCAGATGCAAGCTTGCCTTCCTTCTCCATCTGCTCGAAGACGAGGAAGTCTTCCCAGTCACTGAAGTCCTGCACGCTGGTGACGCCGTGCTTGAGCGCGTCGGTGATGGCGAGTTCGTCGCCTTTGCGGCGGTCTTCGGGAGTGGGTGGTGCGATGACTTTGTAGACGAGGCCTTGCGCGGATTCGCGGAGGATGCCGGTGGGTTCGCCGCTGGCGTCGAGATCGATGGCTCCGCCTTGCGGTGGCTGGGTCTTTGCCCGTGATGCCGGCGGCAGCGAGGGCGGCGGAATTGGCGATGGCGATGTGGCCGTCGATGCGATCGAGGAACGTGGGGTGATCGCCGGTTACCTTGTCGAGATCCTGACGCGTGGGCAGGACTTTATCGGCCCACAGAGTGTGGTCCCAATTGCCGCCAGTGAGCCAGTGGCCGGCGGGCGCGGCGTCTGCTGCTGTTTTGATTTTCGCGAGCATTTCGGCGAGGGATTTGACGCCGGTGAGGTCTACGTTGAGCTTGGTGCGGCCTGCTCCGCCGAGATGCGTGTGCGCGTCGTTGAAGCCGGGGAAGATGAAGGTGCTGGTGCTGGCGGTGCGGAGATCGCGCAGCGTTGTTTTGGGTCCTGCGAGGCGCTTGATGTCTTCAGTCTTGCCGATAGCAAGTACTTTGCCGCCACCGATGGCGATGGCTTCAACGATCTGCGGCTTGTCTTCAGCGAAACCTTCGCCCGTGTAGATGACACCGTCGAAGAAGATGATGTCCGGCGGGCCGGCGATGGCTTTGTGCGTCGTGGATGCTGCGGGATTGGCGCGCGTGGCAGAGGGGCGCTTTGGGGGAGTGGTTTGGGCGGAGCACAACATTGAAGCGGCGAGAGCCGTGACAACAAGGGAGCAGATTGTGCGCATGGGCGCAGTTTAGCAGAGGGGAGGACGAGGCACGGAGAGAGGATGCAGAAAAGAGCGCGGGAAATTACAGCGATGTGGTCTGGTTTTCATGAAAGAAGTCACTTGCCAGTCAAATGAATTGGCGATAATGCGAATTATGGCAAGAAGGCAGACTCCGGAGCAGATGATCGAGCGAGGCTTGAAATCCTCGCTCATCGGTATTGGCTTCAATTTTGTCCTTGCCTTGTTCAAATGTACAACCGGGTTCATTGGACATTCATTCGCTTTGATAGCAGATGGAATTGAATCACTATCCGATGTCATCAGCTCGACCGTGGTCTACGTCGGCTTGCGCCTCTCCATTAAACCGCCTGACGAGGATCATCCTTATGGCCATGGAAAAGCCGAACCGGTAGCCGCCATCATCGTGAGCCTCGCTCTGATTGTGGCCGCAATCGTAATCGGCATCGAGAGCATTCGGCGTATTCAAACCCCTCATCCTTTGCCCGAAGCATATACGCTGTGGGTCCTGTTAGCTGTGGTTGGTATCAAGGCATTGCTGTCCCGCTATGTGTCTTCAGTCGGCGCAGGCATCGACAGCGCTGCCGTTCGTAGTGACGCCTGGCATCACCTCAGCGATGCGATTACTTCGGCATTTGTGTTTGTTGGTATCTCGATCGCCTTGTGGACGGGAAACGCTGCCGCAGACGATTGGGCCGCGCTCTGTGCATCACCAGTGATCATGTTTAACGCGTGGCGGCAACTTCGGGCACCCTTCGCAGAATTACTCGATACCGCGCCTGCACCTCGGTTGGAGCAGGAGGTACGTTCCGTTGCCTCAACTGTTTCAGGAGTCATCGGCCTTGAGAAATGCCACGTCCGCAAGGTGGGCTTTCGCTACTACGTCGACCTGCATATCGTCGTCGAAGGAACTCTGACGGTGCGTCAGGGGCACAACATTGCACACGATGTGGAAGATGCTGTGCTGGAGCAGGTGCCACAGATCGCAGAAGTCTTAGTGCATGTTGAGCCGGAAGAAGAGCTTCTGACTCCTTCTCTCAAGAGATGACTATGAGGGGATTTCGATACTACGCATTCCGGGTGCGTGATGAGCAATCCGGAGCTGCAACTGGCAAGTCCTTCATGTCGCTTACCCGCCTGGACGAGTGTCGTTAGCTAGAGGCCGCCGCAGGAGTTTTCGACCCCGTTTGCGTGGCGATCCTTCGCTCAAGAAGACAGGCGCGGAGTATTTGTGGCTCATCTATTTGTCGTTCACGGGGTCTTCCTGGCCGCGACCAGGATAAGTGCTATTGCTCGGCGGCCCATTCAGTCAGGGAGACGGCAAGGAGAAGAATGCGGCGGAGGGCGGTCTCGCGATCCTTGTCGCTATACCACTCGGCGAGGGTGTGTGCGCCGCCGCCGTCTCCGCCGGCGCCCATGGAAAGGGAAGGAATGCCGAGAGCGATGGGGATGTTGGCGTCTGTAGAACCGAGGCGAAGATCGGTCTGGATGCCGAGATGGCGATCGACAGCACGAAGGGCCTCGAGGATTGGGGAGTCGCCGGCGAGTTGCGCTGCGGGGCGATCGCCGATTCTCTTGATGGCGAAGGTGAGAGAGCCACGGCTGCGTGATCCGAGATGTTTGGCGACGGCGTTGGTTTGATCGACGGCATCTTCGACGGCGCGATGGAGAGCGACTTCGAGACGGAGAAGCTCGTCGGGGCTTGTGGAGCGAAAGTCGATGGACGCAGTGGCGCTTTCGGGGATGGAGTTGACACTGGTGCCGCCGCGAATGGTGCCGAGGTTGAGGGTGGTGCTGGGTTTTTCAGGGAGCGGGGTGCGCGCAAGCGTGGCGAGAGCGCCGGCCATGGCGGCGATGGGGTTGGGTGTGCCGGCATCGGTGAAGCTGTGTCCGCCGGGACCATTGATTGTGACCCGGAAGCGCAGGCTGCCCAGGGCCTGGGTGACGGCAGAATCGGCGCCGGCGCCGTCGAGCACGATATGGGCAGCGATGCGGCCGGCCAGTGAAGGCTGTTCGTAAAAGTGGCGGACACCGCGCAGATCGCCTTCGCCTTCTTCGCCGACGTTGCCGAGGACGACGATGGGAGCGGCGAGCTTGACTTTGCAATGAATGAGGGCCTGCGCCAGCGCGAGCATGCCGATGACGCCGGCAGCATTGTCGCATGCGCCGGGAGCGGCGAGCCGATTGGCTCCATTGTCGCGGGAGAGGGTAGGGCGGAGCGGCGTGGCGGCAGGGAAGACGGTGTCGAGATGCGCGGAGAGGACGACGACGGGCCCGGTGCTATCGGCGGGAAGATGCGCTGCGGGGATGAATCCGATGACGTTGCAGATAGCGTCAATTTGGATGCCGGTGAGTCCAATCTCGGCGAAGCGGGCGGCGATCCAATTGGAACGAGCTTCTTCGCCGAACGGTGGGGCGGGAATGGCGACGAGTTCAGCCTGGCGATCGATAAGGGTTTTGGGGTTGTTGTGCATCCATGTGAACGCAGCGTGAACCGCACGTTGAGCGGCGATTGCCGTGACGCGGGTGAAAGCCGTGCTGCGCGAGAAGATTGGCATGCGCTTTCAGGGTAGCAGGAGGGGTGGACGCACTACGGATCAATGGGCTCAGGATAGTTACTTCAAGTTGGGCGCGAGCTTTCATCATCTCCACCCATGCCGAGATGGAACTGCGTCATGGATGGGGCACTCGAGTTGGTGGCTAATCGAGAACTGGAGCGCGGGAATTTGGCTCAGATGCCGTATTCGACGGAGTGGAGGAAGAGGCCGCGGGCGGGCGCGGTGGGTCCGGCGAAGGAGCGGTCATGGGCAGCGAGAATTGTTGAGATGTCTTCGAGGCGCATGTAGCCGCGGCCAACGTCGAGCATGGTGCCCACGAGGTTGCGCACCATGTGGTGGAGGAATCCGTTGCCGCGCACGCGATAGACGAGGAGATGAAAGCCGTCGGTGAGCTGCTCGTGCCACTCGGAGGAGTAGATGGTGCGGATGGATGTGCGGGGTTCGGTCTGAACGATGGAGTCTTCGGAGGCATCAAGCGAGCGGGCGGTGAGATCGGGATCGGATGCGGCGAAACTGCGGAAGTCATGTTCACCGAGAAAGGCTGCGGCGGCGGAGTTGAGCTTGGCGAGATCCAAACGCCATGAATATGGAGACACATAGCGCGCCAAAAACGGCGGGCAGATCTGGTGGCATGCGGGTTCGATGGGGAGAATGCGATACTCGTAGGTTTTTGCGACGGCGGAGTGGCGCGCATGGAAGGAATCGGGCACGATCTGCGCGCTGAGAATGCGGATGGATCCGGAGAGAGTGCGGTTGAGGGCTCGGAGGAGATTGGCAGGGGGGATGCGAGCTTGTAACTGGACGCTTGCGACTTGAGCCAGCGCGTGTACACCGGCGTCGGTGCGGCCGGAGCCCTGGGGCAGGGGAGATTCGCCGACGATACGGCCGAGAGCGGATTGCAGTTCGCCTTGAATGGTGGAATGGCCGGGCTGAATTTGCCAGCCGTGAAAGTCGGTGCCGTCGTAGGCGAGGGTGATCTTCCACGTCTGCATCTGTGTCGCGGCGGATTGAGCGGTTTCTGTCACAGGGAATCAGCGTAGATAACAGGGTAATTGACCGAAATGGGCAATCCGGTCAGTCGAATCCAGTGGGATATACTCAGCTTTTCGTGCCAATGTGCGTGCGGGATGTTGTGGAACGAGGGAACGAAATGCTCGTGACGCGCGTAAAGCCTAATGACCCGACGGTCAAAGTGGAGCAAGGGAACGGAAAGCGCCGCGCAGGATCATAAATTTTGCGTCCGGAGAGGTGTTCCGGACGTCATGTAGAACGGCACCCCACATGCCTCAGCGACTCGTGGAGAGGAAACATGCAATTGCACGGTATTCGTGTGTTTGAGGAGCAGAAGACAGCCGTAGGGCCAGTGAAGCGCAATGGGGCGCAGCGATTGAAAGCATTTACGGCGGTGATGCTGACACTGGTAGCTGGAGTGCCTCCGGGCTTTGCACAACAGCAGCAGTCAGGCGGAGTGGCGGGTGCAGGCGCCAAGCATCCAGAGAAAGAGGCGTCACAGTTGCCGGCAGCTCCAGCGCCGGTTCTGACGCAGCCGCTGGATCTGCGGCCCAGCAACCGCGATTATTCCAAGCCGTTTGGACCGCTGCTGGGCAATCCGATCAATATGTACCGGCCGACCACGATCGGAAAGGCCAACTTCGCAAACTCCGTGCGCCTGGACAACCTGGTGAAGGACGGGAAGATTTACCTGAGCCTGTCCGACGCGATTGCACTGGCGATTGAAAACAACTACGACATCGCAATTGCGCGCTACAACCTCGATATCGCAGACACCGACATTCTGCGCACGAAAGGTGGATTTTTGCCACTCGGCGCGCCATCAGGACTGGTGGAGGGCACGCTCGGAGGGTCGGTGTCGATTTTGACGACGGGCGGCGGTCCGGGCGGAACGACGGTTGGCTCGGGCGGCGCCGGATCGGGCGTGAGCGGATTAACGCTGACGACAGCGGGCGCGGGACCTGCGCCGGAGATTCTCGATCCAAACATCACCGGGACCGTTCAGTTTGAGCGTGCGACTACGCCGCAGTCCAACGCGCTGTTTTCGGGCAACAAGGCTACGCTGACGACCAATACCAACCAATACAACTTCGGGTACAACCAGGGGTGGGTCACAGGCACCGCGCTGCAGGCGACAATCACAAACGAGCGCATCACCACGGACAATCCCTTCCAGGTGTACAGCCCCCTGCTCCAATCGGTGTTCAAAGCGACGGTGACGCAACACCTGCTGCAAGGGGCGGGCATCTGGATCAACAAGCGTTTCATGTACCAGGCGATCAACGACCGGCGGATCACGGATTCATCGTTCCGGCAGCAGATTCTCTTCACGGTGAACCAGGTTGAGAGCATCTACTGGGGACTGGTGAGCTCGTACGAGGACGTTCAAGCAAAAGAGCGAGCCCTGGTGCAGAGCACAAAGCTTGCCGACGATACGCACAAGCAACTCGAGATCGGCACGATGGCTCCGCTCGACGTGGTGCAGGCTGACTCGACTGTCGCGACCGATAAGCAAGCGCTCACTGCTTCGCAGAACACGTTGAACTATCAGGAGCAGATCATCAAGCAGGCAATCGCGCGGAACCTCAACGATCAGACACTATCGACTGCGCCCGTGATTCCGACAGATCGCATCGCCCTGGATCAGCTTTCGGAAGAGAGCCAGCCGGTTGAGGATTTGGTGCAGGCGGCGTTCCGGAATCGGCCCGAGTTGGAACAGGCCGCACTGACGCTCCGCAATGACGAGATTACGCTGAAGGGCGCGCGGAACCAGTTGCTTCCGGCGCTGGACATCTACGGGTTTTATGGATCGAGCGGCGTCGGTGGTTCGCAGAGTCCGGACGCAGTCAACTTCCAGACTGGGCAGCCATATCCGCCGGGAACACTTCCGTCAAACGGTTATGGAACAGTGCTAACCAACCTGTTCAACAGCAGTGCGCCAGATAAGGGCGCGGGGTTCAGCATGACGATTCCGATCCGCAACCGCTCGGCACAAGCACAGCAGGAGCGGTCGTTGATGGAGTATCGCCAGGCGGAGTTGCGGTTGGCGCAGCTCTACACACAGATTCGCATGCAGGTGGTCAATCAGCAGTTTGCGTTGACCAACGATCGCGCCCAGGTGCAGGCCTCGGTGGCAGCACGAGATTATGCGCAACAGAGCCTGGACGCGGAAGAGAAGAAGCTGAAACTGGGTGCTTCGACTACGGCGAACGTGCTGCTGCAGGCGCGTAATCTTGCCACTGCGGAGAATAACCTGATTGCTGCGAATGCGGCGTTTGCGAAGGATCGCGCCGGTCTGTACCAGACGCTGGCAACGACGCTGGAGCACTACGGCATCAACCTTTCAGATGCGGCGAAGGGTGCAGTGAATGCGGCGCCGACGGTTCAGGGAGTGCAGCCGGCAAGTACGATGCCGCAGCCGACTACACCGCCAATGCCGTCGCAGCCGGCGACGCCACCGCCATCGAATTGATAAACAGGCAAATGGAAAGGCCCGGCTTTGCGCCGGGCCTTTTTGCTTTGGATTTCGCGCCGACGACTTGACATCCATTGATGGGCATCTCAGGCGACAAAGTGCGGGAGGAACACCGCAACCGCGTCCTTCGCCATGTTGAACCTATATACTGAGAAGAGCCCAATGACCGAACGTATTCTGCCCTTTCTTGTTCATTTCGTCACCCAGGTCATCGGCTCATTGGGATATGCAGGCATCGCCGCCTTGATGGGCATCGAATCCGCCTGCATTCCGCTTCCCAGCGAAATCATCATGCCGTTTGCCGGCTACCTGGTGTACACCGGCCATTTCAGCCTGTTTTGGGCAGCCACGGCGGGCGCCATCGGCTGCAATCTCGGCTCCGTGGTGGCGTACTGGGTGGGCGCTGCAGGCGGGCGGCCGCTGGTGGAGCGCTACGGCCGCTGGGTGCTGATGAGCCATCACGATCTCGATCGGATGACGCGCTTCTTCGAGAAATACGGAACCATTACTGTCTTGCTTGGCCGGCTGCTGCCGGTCGTCAGAACATTTATTGCGTTTCCCGCAGGCGTGGCCAAAATGCCGCAGATGCGGTTTCACATTTACACGTTTATCGGATCGTGGCCGTGGTGCTTCGCGCTTGGCCTATGCGGGCATGAAACTGGGCGAGAAGTGGCACACCGATCCGCGACTTGAACAGGCATTTCACCGGTTTCACCTTGCCGTGGAGTTAGCGCTCGTCGCGGCCATCGTCTGGTTTGTGTGGACGCACATCAACCGCTTCAGGCAGACCAGCGAAGCCTGAATGCCGGTGCAGGGAAAGTCACCGGCCAGCGGGAGTACACTGTTGCGTCTGCGGAATATGGGATTTTCTGATTGGTAAAGCAATCAAAGGAAGGTTAGGAAGAAGGAATGAGCACTGCAGAAGAGAGCGGCCTGAAGACCGCGAAGCCTGAAGCCCGCCAAGGGCAAGCTGGGAGTAATGGTAGTTGGACTGGGCGCCGTGGCCACCACGATGATTGCCGGCGTTGAAGCGGTGCGGCGCGGGCTGGCGAAGCCCATCGGCTCGCTCACGCAGATGGGCACCGATCCGCCTGGGCAAGCGCACCGACAACAAGTCGCCGCTGATCAAGGAATTTGTTCCGATTGCGGACTTGAACGACATCGTCTTCACCGGCTGGGACATCTTCGAAGACAACGTCTACGAGAGCGCCGCGCACGCCAAGGTGCTCGACAAGGAGACTGCTCGAGCAGCTGAAGCCCTATCTCGAAACCATCAAGCCGCTGCCGGCCGTTTTCGACCAGTTCTACGTGAAGCGCCTGCACGGCACGCACGTGAAGAAGGGCAAGAACAAGCGCGATCTCGCCGACCAGGTGCGCGCCGATATCCAGGCCTTCAGGAAGACCGTCGACCGCGTCGTGATGATCTGGTGCGGCTCGACCGAAATCTTCCTCGAGCCAACGGCGGTACATCAGTCCATCGAAGCGTTCGAGAAGGGCCTGGAAGCCAACGATCCCGGCATCGCTCCGTCGCAGATCTACGCCTATGCGGCGCTGACCGAAGGCGTCCCCTTCGCCAACGGCGCACCGAACCTGACGGTCGACATTCCGGCGATGATCGAGCTGTCCAAGAAGAATGCCGCCCCGATCTGCGGCAAGGACTTCAAGACCGGACAGACCTTCATGAAGACCGTCCTCGCGCCGGCCTTCAAAGCGCGTCTGCTGGGCGTCTCCGGATGGTACTCCACCAACATCCTCGGCAACCGCGACGGCGAAGTGCTCGACGATCCCGAATCGTTCAAGACCAAGGAAGAATCGAAGCTCGGCTCGCTCGAATACATCTTTCAGCCCGAGCTTTATCCCGACCTCTACGAGAACATCTTCCACAAGGTCCGCATCAACTACTACCCGCCTCGCGGCGACAATAAGGAAGGCTGGGACAACATCGACATCTTTGGATGGCTCGGCTATCCGATGCAGATCAAAGTTGACTTCCTCTGCCGCGACTCCATCCTTGCCGCGCCCATTGCGCTCGACCTGGTGCTGTTCCTTGATCTCGCCAAGCGCACCCAGTCGCTCAAGTCCATCGGCATCCAGGAGTGGCTGAGCTTCTACCTCAAGTCGCCGCAGACCCGCGAGGGCCTGTATCCGGAGCACGACCTCTTCATTCAGTCGATGAAGCTCAAGAACACCCTCCGCCACATCATGGGCGCCGACCTGATCACTCACCTCGGCCTCGAATACTACGACTGAGGCACCTGCGGTGGGCCATCGGCCTCCCGTTGGTCGGCAAGCTAAAAGCAAGAGCTGAAAGCCTCATCCGCAAGGCTGGGGCTTTCTTGCCTGCAGGCTGAAGACACGCAGGTAACGGAGAGGGAACGAAGGTCGTTGTACCCTCGATATCTATCCTGGATTGCCCGGATAGCGCTCTAGTAAGAGCACTAGGGCTCTGGTGGCTGGGTGCTTATGCGGTGGATCAACGCCGAACCAACGCATCCGGGACGGGGGAACGAGATGCAAGACCTCATCCTGAAACTGTACGTAGCCGCAAAGTCCGTGCTGGCTCGCAAGAACGGCCAGAGCACGACAGAGTACGCGATGGCGGTTGGCCTGATCGCCCTCGGTTGCGTGGCCGGCGAAGCCGCAATTGCCACGAGCGTCAACCACATCTTTGTCGCGACAGCGAACACGATCCTGAACGGCGTCATTCACTAAGCTCGAGAGAACTATCCAACCACCAGCATCGCCGCATACGCCCCTTATGGATTCGGAGGCGTGCGACCTGGACAGGGCATTGCTCCATCGCTCAGCAGCTTCAACGCCCGTCCACCCACGATGACAGAACCATCAACAGAAGCTGAAGAAAACGGATCATTGATGTTTTCGGTGTCGATGATCTGCCGCCACGGACGGCTGCCGGGCGGCTCCGGCAATGTGAACTCCACACCCTGATCGGCAGCGTTCACCAGCAGCAGAAAGCTGTCGTCGATGATCCACTTGCCGTCTTCATCCGACACCTGCAGGGTGCGGCCGTTGAGCAGCAAGGCAATGGCGCGGCTCCATTCCGCGGACCACGCTTCGTCGGAAACTTCGTTGCCGTCGGGGTTGAACCATGCCGCGTCTTTCTCCACGCGCACCAGCGATCCATCGGAGCGCTTGCGAACTTCGCGATCCTGAAAGAACTTTCGCCGGTGCAGGTTGGGATGCGCGAGCCGCAGCTGGATGATGCGGCAGGTAAACTCGCGCAATCGTTTTCGCCGCTCGTCGAGATTCCAGTCCATCCATGTGAGTTCGTTGTCCTGGCAGTAGCAGTTGTTGTTGCCCATTTGCGAGCGCGCCACCTCGTCACCGCCGGAGAGCATGGGCACGCCCTGCGAGAGCAACAGCGTGGCAAGAAAATTCCGCATCTGGCGTTCGCGCAGAGCGTTGATCTTCGGGTCGTCTGTCGGCCCTTCAACACCCATGTTCCACGAGTCGTTGTTGTCGGAACCGTCCTTGTTGTCTTCGCCGTTCGCCTCATTGTGCTTCTTGTTGTAGCTCACCAGGTCGCACAGCGTGAATCCATCATGCGCGGTAATGAAGTTGATGCTCGCGTAAGGCTTGCGCCCGTCGAACTGGTACAGATCGCTTGACCCAGTAAGCCGATATGCAAAATCCGATAGCTGCCCCGCGTCGCCCTTCCAGAAGCGGCGCACGGTGTCGCGATATTTGCCGTTCCACTCCGCCCACAAAACAGGGAACTGCCCCACCTGGTATCCGCCCTCGCCCACATCCCACGGCTCGGCAATCAGTTTCACTTCGGCCAGCGTCGGGTCCTGGTGAATCGTGTCGAAGAACGACGACAGCTTGCTCACGTCGTGCAGTTCGCGCGCCAGCGTGGCCGCCAGGTCGAAGCGGAATCCGTCCACGTGCATCTGCGTTACCCAGTAGCGCAGCGAATCCATGATCATCTTCAGCACCTGGGGATTGCGCACGTTGAGCGAATTGCCGGTTCCGGTGTAGTCCATGTAGAACTGCGGTTCGTCCTGCATGAGCCGGTAGTACGTCGTGTTGTCGACGCCCTTCCAACTCAGCATCGGGCCCAGGTGATTGCCCTCGCAGGTGTGGTTGTACACCACGTCGAGAATCACCTCGATACCCGCCGCATGCAGCGCCTTCACCATCTCCTTGAATTCGCGCACCTGGCCGCCCTGGTCGCCGCAGGAGCAGTAGCGCGCCGTCGGCGCAAAGTATCCCAGCGTGTTGTAGCCCCAGTAGTCGCGCAAGCCCTTTTCGACGAGATGACCTTCATCGATGAAGTGATGAATGGGCAGCAGTTCGACCGCGGTGATGCCGAGATGCTTGAAGTACTCGATGCTCGACGGATGCGCGAGACCGGCGTAGGTGCCGCGAAGGTTTTCGGGAATGTCGGGATTGCGAAAGCTGAATCCTTTTACGTGCGTCTCGTAGATCACCGAGTCGGGCAGCGGCGTTTCCGGCCGGGAATCGTCTGACCAGTCGAACGGATCGTGAATCACGACCGACTTGGGTACGCCGCGCGCGCTGTCCTGCTCGTCAATTTTGAGCGGATCTCCCGAGGCCACATCGTAGGGAAAGATCGGAGCTTTCCAGTCGACCTGCCCTGAGATTGCCTTGGCATAGGGATCGACCAGCGATTTGGCCGGATTGAACAGCATTCCCTGCTTCGGGATCCCACGGCCCGTGCACGCGATAGTTGTAAAGCTGTCCCGGCTTGATGCCGTTGATGAATCCATGCCAGACAAAAGCGGTCCGCTCCATCAGCGTGACGCAGTCGGTCTCGTTGCCGTCTGCATCGTAGAAGCAGACGTCCACGCGCGCAGCGCCCTCTGAGAAGAGAGCGAAATTCGTGCCTTTTCTGTGTGCCGTGGATCCTAGAGGGATAGGGCTTACCGGGAAGCAACGTTCGGCTCATTAAGCGCTACGATGCGCGAGAGATAAGCTGGCCGTTGTTTGTATCGTCTGCGGCAACTGCCACGGCTCGCTACGCCGCCATCGCCTTCGCCAGCCGCCGGATGGTCAGGACGGTGATGTCGTCTTCCTGCCCGAAGGCCTTCGCCGCATCGGCGATGTAAAACGCCGACTGGTTGCTGAGATTGTGCACGCGGTCGAAGCCGAACAGCTCGCCCGAGCCCTGCCGCGCCTCCACCACGCCGTCGGACATCATCAGCAGGCGGTCGCCCGGGTGCAGATAGAGGCGCACCTCGTCGTACGTCACTTCGGAGACGACTCCGAGCGGCAACCCACCCGGCAGCCGGACCTCCTGCGTGTTCAGATATGGCGGCAGATGGCCGGCATTTGCCACCACCACCTCGCCATCCGGTCCGAACCACGCCACCTGGCAGGTGGTGAAGCTGTCGCTGCCGATCAGCACGCGATTGAGCGATTCGAGAATCCGCGCAGGGCTTCTCTCTGTGGTGCGCCGCAGCGCGCCCATCAGCATCGAGACATTCATCGCGGCCTGCAGGCCTTTGCCCGCCACATCGCCAAGAATGACCAGCAGGCCGCCGTCGGGCGTAGGTTCGACGTGGAAGAAGTCGCCGCCCACCTCGGTTGCCGGGTTGTAGACCGAGTCGACTTCGTAGCCCGGCGTCTCCACCTTCTCGCGCGGAATCATCAGCTCCTGCACGCTGCGCGCTGCGGCCAGTTCGCCGCTGGCGCGCTCCTGCTCGTGGTGAATGCGCAGGAAGCGCACAAAGATGATGACGATGATCGCCAGCAGGCCGGCAAAATCGGCGATCGCGGCAAAGTGGATCGGGATCGGTCCCGCCTGGATGGTGAGCGGAGACTTGTAGGTGGCTGCCGCCAAGCTCGCCCATGCCGCCGGTCAGGATCGGCTCGGCAATCCCCACCATCGTCAGCACCAGCGGAATCAGCAGCAGCCCTGCTTCGAAGTTGCGCTTGATCGTGGCGACGATCAGCGTGAGGAAGACAAAGATCGCCCAGCCGATCACCCAGAAAATGCGCAAACCAGTACGATCGCCAGCGCAATTCCGATCGCCTTGTTGTGACCGACCAGCAGAATCGTCGGCGCAATGAACGCCAGAATCGGCGCGGTGTAGCGCAAGCCCTTGATGTACCAGCGGCGCTTCAGTGCCAGAAACGCGACCAGAAACTCGAAGTAGAGGTAGGCCGAGATGAAGACGAGCTGGAGATAGAGCGCACCATACCAGATGTTGTCGAGACGCGCGGAACTGCCGGCCTGGTCGATGATGCCGATCGGCACCTGCACCAGCTCATGCAGCGCCAGCCACAGATACTCGGGATGTCCCTTCTGCGTGAAATAGAGGGTCAGCAGAAACACCGAAAGGAACAACAGCAGGATCGCAATCACCAGTCGCGGAAGCCGCTCAAACAGCGTCCGCACCGACCATAGATCGAGCGTCCGTGTCAGGTCTTCCGGATTGCCGAGGCGGAATGTCCGGTTGAAGAAGAAGTTCGTATACCCCGTGAGGCCAAAAGGAATGTACAGCGTGCGAATGGCCAGTGTGAGCGAGGTCTCGATTGGGCGGAATATTCAGGTTGTAGAGCCGCGAAATCTGCTGGTACTTGAATGTCTCGCCGGATGCGGGCCCTCCGGGCAAAATCAGCTTGCCGTTGGCAAACACGTCCGCGCCGGGACCGGTATTGCGTGATATTCATCGAGCGTGCTCTGCGTCACGGGCAATTCGATCAGCAGCGCAATGGGTCCGTGGTTGGGCGACAGCTTGAGATGCAGCCGGAACCAGGCGTATTTGTCTTCGCGGTCCGGGTGGTCGGAACTCTCCTCCGTTTCGGTCACGTCGGCGATCGTGCCCCTTGGCGTCACGCACAGCCCAGCTGTGAGTCGTCAAACCCGGGATTGGCGGCGGCGGGATCGGAGTGATCCCCACCCTCCAGCCCTTGTCCAGAACGATGGGTGACCCCAGGCTGCTCGGCATCGATAATCAGCCGGCTCCTGGTCGCTTTGGGTGGACGGCGGCTTGGGTGCCCGCCCGAAGCCGGGAAACGGCGGGTGGGATGCGATTGCAGGGCAAAGCTTTGTACCGCAGCCAGCAAAAACACGGCAATGGTCCACAACAATACCCGGCGCACGTTTCCTCCTGAATCTCTTCGTGCTCTTCAATTTAATTCAGTGGGCTGCGCTCGCCCAAACGAAAGTGCGTTTCGAGGCTGGATTCGTCCGAAAAGGCGGAGCATCTCGACCGCTGCAGCGTGGGTATCCGACGAAGCCATTTACCTGATCGAAATTGTTACGAATTCCGCTGCCATCTCGGCGCCATACTGACGTCTAATGGTTGAAGCGAAGCGGCACACGTGTGAGCAGTTGCATCGCGAGGTGACAGGAGCAAACGGGCAGGCAAGCTAATGGTCAGGTCCAGAGGTGAGGTCATGACAGCAGCATTCAGCAGTTCAAGGGCGGCGATCGTAGCAGCTTTTGCATTGGCACTGGCCACAGTCGCTAGGTGCCCAATCCACGCCTCAGTCGACTCCAGCGACCGATCCGTCCGCCGCTCCGGCCCAGACCACTCCCCAGCAACCACCCGCAGGCCAACCCGCCAGCGACGACGACTCCGCCGGCGAGCACGCCGTCGCACAGCCCTCCGGCAACAGCCCGTCTGCCCAGCCGCCCGGGAACGACCCCGGTGGCCGGCGACACGCCTGCCCAAGCCTGACAGCGACTCAAAAGACTCCAAGAAGGATTCTGCCATCGACGGCCAGCGCCGACACTCCAGATCGACCCGTCCCATCCGACAAGAAGGACAAGCACAACAAGAAGAAGGACAAGGACAATCCCTGCCCAGCAGGAACCGAGCCGGTCGAGGGTGACGTGGCCGCCGCCAACGTCGATCCCGAGAAAGTCGTGGACGTCGGCAGCGAGAAGGTCAACGTCAAGCCCGGCAGCATCGACGACGTCAACGCCGTCGGCAACCGCGACATCGGCGGCCGCGGCATGGGCAACTGGTACTCCACCGACACCGAGATCAAGATGGGCAAGATGTACGCCACCGAGATCGAAAAGAGCACCCGCTTCATCACCGACCCCGTCGTCACCGAGTACGTGAACCGCATCGGCCAGAACATCGTGAAGAACTCCGACTGCAAGGTGCCCTTCACCATCAAGGTCATCGATTCCGACGAAATCAACGCCATGGCCCTGCCCGGCGGCTTCTTCTACGTCAATTCCGGCCTGATTCTCAATGCCGACGAGGAAGCCGAACTGGCCGGCGTCATGGCGCACGAAACGGCCCACGTCTGCGCCCACCACGCCGTCCGCGAGAAGACCCGCATGAACTACGCCCAGCTCGGCACCATTCCGCTGATCATGATGACCGGCTACAGCTGGACCGGCTACGGGATCTATGAAGCAGTGCAGTTCGCGGTTCCGATGACCTTCCTCAAGTTCTCGCGCGACTTCGAGGCGCAGGCCGACTTCCTCGGCATCCAGTACATGTACCGCGCCGGCTACGATCCGCAGGCCTTCATCAGCTTCTTTGAGAAGGTGCAGGCTCTCGAAAAGCGGAAGCCCGGCCTGGTCGCGAAGGCCTTCTCCGATCACCCGCAGACGCCGGACCGCATCCTCCACTCGCAGGAAGAGATCGCCAAAATTCCTCCCGGCGCGCGACGAATACACGGTCACGACCTCGGAGTTCGACGACGTGAAGGCCCGGCTGGCGCGCATCGAAAACAAGCGCCGCCTGCTCGACACCAAGGACAAGAACAAGCCCTCCCTGCGCCGCGCCAGCAACGACCGACGGACCCGAACAACCCCCAGGCCGGCGACAACAGCGGCGACGACCGGCCCACCCTGCACCGCCGCGACGATCAGAACAATAAATCGAGAATCCTTCCTGGGAAGAAACGCCGCCGAATAATCGGCGGCGTTTCTTGTTTTCCTCAAGCGCGCTGAAGATTCTTATCTTCCGGCCAGATTCCGATTGCATTCGTTTCGAATTCCGGGGTACAGTTCAGCCAATCTCCCATAATTCATGCCCGCATCCGCACTCCCTCCGCTGCGGGCAATTGAGTGCCGAGTCGGTTCATGTGCACGCCCGCCGCGCAGACTTCGTTGTCGGCAGCTTCGGCTGCCCTCATGCTTCTTGTGTGTTCTCTTGCCGTTGCGCCCTCGGCTGGCGCCCAGGATTCCTCTCTTCCGCCTGCAGCAGGTCCCGCATCGATGCAATTGGCCCCCGAGGTGGAAGTCAGCCTTGCCGGGTATCAGGCCAACCTCAAAGCAGCCATCGACGCGAACGATCTGAATTCTCAGGCGCTCGCACTCGATCGAATCGGGGCTCTCTATTTCACGCACGGCGACCCGGCTGAAGCTCTCAAACATTTTGAGCGTGCTGCTCTCCATCGTGCACGAACTCGGCGAGCAGACCGGCGAGGCCACGGCGCTGTCTGACATCGGCGCGGCATACTTCGCCCTGGGCCGTAACGAAGAAGCGCTCGAGGCCTTCAAACAGGCTCTCCCCATCTGGCGCAAAGCAGGGAACCAGGATCACGAAGCTGCGACTCTCGGCAATATCGGCGAAGTGTTTCGTGCGCTTGATGATCCGGATGAAGCGCTGCGCTTCGATCAGATGGCCCTGCCGCTCTATGAAATGGCGGGCAACCGCGATGCCCGGGCCACCTTACTCAACAACATCGGCCTCGCGTATTACGCCTTGCACGTTAAAGAGAAGGCGCTTGACGCATTTCAAGAAGCGCGCGAAATCTATCACGCCGGCATGAATCTCTCCGGCGAAGCAAACGCCCTGAACAACATAGGCGGAACCTATAACGCATTTGGGGAGACCCAGAGAGCACTCGATCCATTTCAACAGGCGCTTGCGATCCATCGTCAGATGGGCAACCGGAAGGGTGAAGCGACGACCTTGAACAACATGGGCACGGCCTACTCGCGCCTGGGGGACGGGGAGCGTGCACTCGAGCTTTACAAACAGGCACTGCCTGTCTTTCGTGCCTTGGGTGATGCAAAGGGCGCCGCGACCGCGATGAAGAATATCGAGTTGCTCTATGCGGACCGGCGCTTTCGCTCCTCCCTGGGCGAAAGACCGAAGGAATTTGACGAGGTAGCCCGGTTCCGGCACGAACCGTAATCCTTTCTCGATGCCCGGCACCATCCGGTTCAACGGTCCAACGGTTGGGGACTGCTCATCCGGCGAGCCCAACAGGTTGCGGTTTGGAGCCCTAAAATCAGTTCCGGCAGGATTTAGCGCTCGCAGTAACCGGCAATAAGCGGAGAATTCCCGAAAAACCCTTGAATTGTCGGGCAAAACCGCGATATAAACAGGGTCACCGGCTCTCCTGCCGGAATCCTGCCTGGGGTGCCAGCCATGCGAAACTCCACCGCCCGTTCCAACCTCCTTGTCCCTGAAGTCCGCGAAGTCATGGATATTCGCCAGGCGTCGGACTATCTCGGCATCTCGCCCGATACCCTCTACAAGTACGCCTCGGAAGGATTTGTCCCCGCGTTCAAGCTGGGCAATCGCTGGCGCTTCAAGCGCTCTCGCCTCGATGAGTGGATGGACCGCCAGTCGGATATGCAGGCCGCCGAGTTCAATCCGGAGATGAAGAAGCCCGTCAAACCGGCGATGTGAGACAGGGCAGCTTCTAGCTGCTAGCTTCTAGCGCTAGCTTCGAACTGCGTGAGCAGCCGGCCTGCGTGTGCCTGGTCCGATCCAGCGCGCCTACCTCGTATAGATCATAGCCTAATAGCGCAGAAACTAGGAGCTAGAAGCTTTCTCTGATATACATTTCCGGATGGACCACGCACGCCGAATCGGCCAGCTGCGCCGCCGCCTGACGAAAGCCGGGCTCACCGGTCTCCTTGTCACCCATCTTCCTGACGTCCGCTATCTCTGCGGCTTCACCGGATCAAGTGCAGCGCTTGGAGTCACGCGCCGTTCTGCGCGTCTCTTCACCGATGGCCGCTACCGCGCGCAGTCCGCTGAAGAGGTAAAAGGCGCGCAAGTCGAGATCGTCACCGGCCCACCGGCTGTCGCCGCAGTGCAATGGCTAGCTGCCCAACCCGGCGCAGAATTCGCCGGCTTCGATCCCACGCACACAACGGTTGCCGAGCTCTCCCGTCTTCGCGCTGAACTGCCCTCCAAATTTCGCCGCACCTTCCTTACCGCGCTCGCCGCTCCGTTGTCGAGCCTCTCCGCCTCATCAAGGACGAAGACGAGCTTGAAGCTCATGGCGCGCGCCGCTCTTGATCGGCTGCGAACTCTTCGAGCACATCCTCACTGTGATCCGTCCCGGCATTCGACGAGATCGAGATTGCCGCGGAACTCGAACACCAGGCGCGACTGCAAGGCGCCGAGGGAATGAGCTTCGAAACCATCGTCGCTTCGGGCGAACGCTCAGCTCTTCCTCATGGAAAAGCGACGCACGGCCCCGCTGCCGCGCAGGGGGTTCGTAACGCTCGACTTCGGTATAATCCGGGAGGGCTACTGCTCTGACATGACGCGTACCGTTTGCCTGGGCAAGCCCAAAGCCAGAAGAACGAAGAGCTTACGAAGCTGTACTGGAGGCGCAGGAATCCGCAGTCGCTGCAGTAGCCGCGGGCATGAGTTGCGGCGAGGTGGATGAAGCCGCGCGCAGCATCCTGCGCAAAGCGGGAATGGCCGACGCATTCTCACACTCCACCGGGCACGGAGTCGGACTGGAGATCCATGAATCGCCGCGGGTCGGCGCGGGACAGAAGACAAGGCTGCAGACCGGGGATGGTTGTTACCATTGAACCCGGAGTTTATTGGCCGGGCAAGTTCGGCATTCGCATTGAGGATATGGTGGCGTGACGACAACCGGAGGTCAGGTGCTCACCCCGGCACCCAAGGCACTGATCGAACTCTGACTGGATGACGCGCCGCCGTGCGCAAGCAAAAGGAACGAATGAAACCACAGGACATGAAGGATCTGCAGGAACTGATCGAGTTCCTGAAGCAGATATCAAGTTGCCGAGTTCGATCTGGATCGCGGCGACATCAAGATCCGGCTGAAATTTGCGCAAGCGGCCGCACCCTGCTGGGATGGCAGATCTGGCGAGGTTGGCGGTCGGCCCCCGCGGCAGCCGCCGCGCGTCCTGCGCGCTGAACCTCTTGCAACGCCCGCCGCGCCAGCTGCCGATCCAGATGCCGGATTGCACATCGTCAAGTCGCCGATCGTCGGCACCTTCTATGGCTCGCCATCGCCCGGCTCGGCTCCGTTTGTCTCTCCGGGCGATCGCGTTGAAAAAGGCCAGGTGATCTGCATCGTCGAAGCCATGAAGCTGATGAACGAAATCGAGTCCGATGCTTCGGGCGAAATCGTGAAGTGCTACATCTCCAACGGCCAGCCCATCGAATTCGGCCAGCCGCTGTTCTCCATTCGCGAGGGATGAATGTAGCGGAGTTAGCGGTGCTAGCGAGGTTAGCGCCGTTAGCATCACGTCTCCGCAACAAGCGACGCACAAACTCGATCTGGTCAGCCAAGCTCCGGAAACGACCTAACTCCACTAACTCCGCTAACTCGCGCTAACTCCGCTTTTTAAGGTTCTCAATGTTTCGTAAGGTCTTGGTTGCCAATCGCGGTGAAATTGCTCTGCGCGTGCTGAACGCGTGCCGCGAGCTCGGAATTCGTACCGTCGCCGTCTACAGCGAAGCTGATCGCAACTCGCTCCACGTGCGCTTCGCCGACGAAGCCATCTGCATCGGGCCGCCGCGCCCGGCCGACAGCTATCTCAACGTTCCCGCCGTCATCTCCGCCGCCGAAATCGCCAACGTCGATGCCATCCATCCCGGCTACGGGCTGCTCAGCGAGAACGCCAACTTCGCCGAAGTCTGCCGCGCCTCGAACATCAAGTTCATCGGGCCGCCGCCTGAAGTCACGCGCCTGATGGGCGAAAAGGAAAAAGCCCGCCAGGCGATGAAGGCCGCCAAGGTGCCCATCCTTCCCGGCTCCGACGGCGTCATCGCCACCGGCGAGGAAGCCCAGGACGTTGCCGCAACATATCGGCTACCCCGTCATTCTCAAGGCCAAGGCCGGCGGCGGCGGGCGCGGCATGCGCATCGTGCGCAGCGCTGAGGAGCTTGCCCAATCTCTTCCATGCCGCCTCCACTGAGGCCGCAAACGCCTTCGGCAACGGCGAGCTCTACATGGAGAAGTTCATCGAGCAGCCGCGCCACATCGAGTTCCAGGTGCTGGCCGACGAGCACGGCCATGTGACCACGCTCTTCGAGCGCGAGTGCTCCATCCAGCGCCGCCATCAGAAGCTGATCGAAGAAGCGCCTTCGCTGCAGGTCACGCCCAAGATGCGCGAGGAGATCGGCAAGACCCTCTGCCGCTGCCTCACCGAGATCGGCTACCAGAACGCCGGCACCGTCGAGTTCCTGATGGACGAAGACCGCAAGCTCTACTTCATCGAGATGAACACGCGCATCCAGGTTGAGCATCCGGTCACCGAGGCCATCACCGGCATCGACCTCGTCAAGGCGCAGTTGCGCATCGCATCGGGCGAGCGGCTCAGCGACATCCTCCCGCGCGAAGATCGAGATCCGCGGCCACGCCATCGAGTGCCGCATCAACGCCGAGCATCCCGTCAAGTTCACGCCTTCAGCAGGCAAGATCACCGCCTTCAACGTGCCCGGCGGCAACGGCGTTCGCGTGGACACCGCGCAGTACTCCGAAGGCGTCGTCCCGCCCTACTACGACTCGCTCATCGCCAAGCTCATCGTGCACGGCGTCGACCGCGCCGAAGCCATCGCGAAGATGGAGCGCGCGCTGAGCCAGTTCGTGGTGCAGGGAATCGATACCTCCATTCCGCTCCACCAGGAGATCTTCGCCGACGAAGACTTCCGCGCCGGCGACTTCGACACCAAGTTCATGGAGCGCTTCCTGGCTCGGCGGACGGCGGAAGAATTCCAGCATTCTCTTTGATTGGTTTCGGGGGACTCGCGGCTCGCATGCTTCGTAACTCGTTTCAACGTTCCGCGATTCACCTCTTGCTTGGGTTATTGCCGGGCGCGGTTTTGTGCCTCGCGCAGTCGCAGGTCGACTGGCCCGTCTACAACGGCGGCCTCGACGGCGACCACTACTCCCACCTCACGCAGATCAATCGCGACAACGTCCACCTGCTCCAGCAGGCATGGACCTTCGACACCGGCGAAAAGGGCGGCATCCAGACCAACCCGCTCATCATCGGCCGCACGCTCTACGCCTACACGCCAAGGCACGAAGGTCATCGCGCTCGACGCCGCCACCGGCAAGCTGAAATGGAAGTTCGACTCCGGCATCGTCGCCGGCCAACCCGCACGCGGCGTCACTTATTGGAACGACGGCGAGCACGGCCGCATCTACGCCGGCGTGATGAACTTCCTCTACTGCCTCGACGCCGAAACCGGCAAGCTCATCGCGAGCTTCGGTGAAAACGGCCACATCGATCTGCGCAAAGGCCTTCATCGACGGCTTGCAAACCGATTTCAGCGCCCTCTCCATCGCGCTCACCACGCCGGGCATCATCTACAAAGACCTGATCATCGTCGGCGGCCGCGAACCCGAAGCGCATCCCGCGCCGCCCGGCTACATCCGCGCCTTCGATCTGCGCACCGGCGCACTGCGCTGGATCTTCCACACCATCCCGCTGCCCGGCGAACCCGGCTACGAAACCTGGCCGAAGGACGCCTACAAAACCGCCGGCGCCGCAAACAACTGGGCCGGCATGGCGCTCGACGCGGAGCACGGCATCGTCTATGCGCCCACCGGCTCGGCGGTCATGGACTTCTACGGCGGCGATCGCGTCGGCAACGACCTCTACGCCAACTCGCTGCTCGCCCTCGACGCCAACACCGGCAAACGCCTCTGGCACTTCCAGGGCGTGCACCACGACATCTGGGATCGCGATTTTCCCTCGCCGCCCGCGCTCTTCAGCCTCGAACGCAACGGCAAGCGCATCGACGCCATCGCGCAGACCACCAAGCAAGGCTACCTCTACCTCTTCAATCGCCTCACCGGCGAGCCGCTCTTTCCGATCCACGAGCACCCGTATCCAGCGAGCACGGTCCCCGGCGAAGTCACTTCGCCCACGCAGCCCAAGCCCGACTGGCCCGAGCCCTACGCGCGCCAGGAACTGAACGAGAACATGCTCACCACGCGCACGCCCGAGGCGCACGAATGGGCGGTGAAAACGTTCCGCACCTTCCGCAGCGGCGGCCAGTTCTATCCCATTCACCGTCGGGCCAGCAGACCATCGTCTTTCCCGGCTTCGACGGCGGCGCCGAATGGGGCGGTCCCGCCATCGATCCCGTCCACGACATCATCTACATCAACGCAACCGAGATGGCCTGGACCGGCGGCCTCGTTCCCAGCAAGGCAGGCAGCCCCGGCGAAGCCGGTCTACCAGAGCCAGTGCGCCATGTGCCACGGCATCGATCGTGCCGGATCGCCGCCTGCGTTCCCGTCGCTCGTCGACATCGACAATCGCATCCCCGAAGATAAGGTCGTCGGCGCGATTCATCAGGGAGTGGGCCGCATGCCCTCATTTCCGAATATCGAAGGCCAACGCCTCGACGCGCTCGCTCACTATCTGCGCACCGCAGGAGCGGCCGCGCCGCCCAAGGAATTGCAGGCAGCTCCCGCAGCCGAGCACGCGCCACAGCCGGCAGCCGATCCTGCAGGTGCCAAGGTCTACGCCGAGCAGTGCGCCGCGTGCCACGGCGACAAGCTCGAAGGCATCGCGCCCTCGCCGCCGCTGGTCGGGCTCGGCGCGCGCATGAACGCCGCGCAAACCACCGACGTTATCCAGAAGGGCAAAGGCCAGATGCCCGGCATGGATGTGAAAGGTGCCGACCTGGAAGCGCTGCTTCGCTTCCTCGAGGTCGGCCCGACCGTGAAGACGCAGCAGTCCAATCCCGAGGAGTGGTCGAACAAATACATCTTCACCGGCTATCGCAAATTCCTTGACCCCGACGGCTATCCCGCCATCGCGCCGCCGTGGGGAACGCTGAACGCCATCGACCTCAAAACCGGCAAGTATCTGTGGAAGGTCCCGTTCGGCGAATACCCCGCACTTGCAAAGCAGGGAATGAAGAACACCGGCACCGAGAACTACGGCGGTCCGGTCGTCACCGCGAGCGGCGTCCTCTTCATCGGCGCCACCGTCTACGATCACAAATTGCGCGCCTTTGACACCGGCACCGGCAAGCTGCTGTGGGAAGCCGAGCTGCCATTCTCCGGAGTCGCCACGCCCGCCACCTACATGGTCGATGGCCGGCAATATCGTGGTCATCGCCGCCAGCAACGCGCGCGTCCCCGACGATCCGCAGGGTGGCATGTATGTCGCCTTCGCGCTTCCTGCCGGCACGGCGACAAGCAATGAGATTCGTGCTGACCTGCGCGATAAGCAGTGCTAGACTCGCCCCAAATGATCCTCAAACAGTACTACCTCGGTTGCCTTGCGCACGCCTCGTATCTGCTGGGTGACGAAGAGAGCCGTACTGCCGTGGTCGTCGATCCGCAACGCGATATGCATCAGTACCTCGCCGATGCGAAGAAGTTCGGCCTGCACGATCCGCCACGTCTTCCTTTCGCACTTCCACGCGGACTTTATCGCGGGACACTTGGAACTTCGCGATGCCTGCGGCGCCACCATTCACCTTGGCTCGCGCGGCGAGGCCGAGTATGCATTTGTGCCGATGCACGACGGCGACAAGCTTGAGTTTCCGGGGATGCGTCTGGAGTTCCTGCACACGCCCGGCCACACCATCGAGTCGATTTCCATCGTTGTCTTCGATCTCGCAAAGGACAAAACGAAGCCCTTCGCAGTGCTCACGGGCGACACGCTCTTCATTGGCGATGTCGGCCGTCCCGATCTGCGCGCCTCGCTGGGCTGGACCGCCAACGAACTCGGCGGGTATCTCTACGACTCACTGCACAACAAGCTTCTTCCGCTTCCGGATGAGGTGCTTGTGTATCCGGCCCACGGAGCAGGTTCGCTCTGCGGCAAGAAGCTGTCGTCCGACACGGTTTCCTCCCTCGGCGAACAGCGCCGTTTTAATTACGCGCTCAAGCCGATGAGCAAGGACGAATTCGTGCGTCTCGTGACCGCTGACCAGCCTGACGCACCGCCTTACTTCACCTATGACGCAATCCTCAATACGCGCGAGCGCGCCACGCTCGACAAGAACTCGAAGAAGTGCTCAAGCCTGTCGAACTCGACGAGGTCCTGCGTCTCGGCGATAGGGGAGCACAGCTACTCGATGTGCGCGATCCCGGCGGAGTATGCGAAGGGCCATCTTGCCGGCAGCATCAACATCGGCCTCGGCGGCCAATACGCAACGTGGGCCGGAACTGTCCTCGATCGAGCCAAGCCGATCGTCATCATTGCCGAGCCGGGCCGCGAACAGGAGGCAGCGCTTCGCCTTGGCCGTATCGGCTTCGATCACGTCATGGGCTATCTGCGCAACGGCATGGCAGCGCTCGCCGATCGGCCCGACCTCGTCTGGCCAACCGCAACGAACCGGCGTTCTGATCGCAGCCGAAGAGATGGAGTCCTCGAACCGCCGTTTGCTGCTTGACGTTCGCGCCCCGAGCGAATGGGCAGATGAAGCACATTAAGGGCAGCGTCAATGTGCCGCTCGAACCACCTGCAGGAGCGCATCGGCGAAGTTCCCCGTGACCGCCGCATCGCTGTGCATTGTGCCGGCGGCTATCGCTCATCCATCGCCGTCAGCATCCTGCACCAGCACGGCATCACGAACCTGATCGAGATTGCCGGCGGGCTGGCCGCATGGGACGCCGCAGGTCTGCCGGTCGTGACAGAAACCTTCGCAAGTCGACCTGAAAAACCGGTTCAGGCCCTATAGACCGTTCTAAACAATTATCGCTTTTTCTTCGCCTTTTCACAGGAAATCGGTGTATGCTGGCTTTCGCAACATGGAGGTTGCAACATGGACTTTCAAAAGGAACTTATCGCTGAATACGACCGCGAAACCGCCAGTACCCGGAAAACCCTCGAAGCTATCCCTGACGATGCCGATTTCGCCTGGAAACCGCATGACAAGTCGATGGCCCTTGGCCGCCTCGCCGCCCACGTGAGCGATACCAACGGCGACTGGGCCATGCACACCCTGACCACGCGATCGGCTTGACTGGAGCCCGGACATGAACCCGAATCGACCCGACCAACAAAAAAGACCTGCTGGCGCGCTTTGACAAGCAAGTGGCAGAGGCCAAGCCGGCACTTGCTACGATGACCCCGGCCAAGTGGGATTCGAATTGGAAATTTGTCGCCGGCGACCAGACCTGGATCGACGACACCAAGTACAACGTCTGGCGCACCTGGGTGCTGAACCACCTCGTCCATCACCGCGCGCAACTCGGCGTATACCTGCGCCTGCTCGACAAGAAGGTTCCCGGCATGTACGGCCCGTCAGCCGACGAAATGTGAGAGCAGCTCACCGCGAATCGCGGTCGGGCCGGACTCGATGTGACCAAGCCCGGCCCAGCGGCCAACGTCTGTACGTCGGGCCGCTTCGGCAGGAGCGATCGTGCGCTATGCTGGTGGGTGCTTCCTTGAGGGCTAATCGCGGGCCATGGTCTTTCGTTACCCAAGAGATCTATCCGATCCTTGATGCATCGATCCTCCCACTCACAGGTCGTCCGCAGTTTCTCGCAAGCTTGGAAATGCCCTGACGAAGGCGGGCGTTCGCCTGCTCGAATTCAGGAACAAGATCAGTTCAACCTGCGATCTTATGAAGGAAGCCGTGGCCCTGCGTGAGGCCATGCCCCCGGAGAAGGTGAAGTTGATTCTCGATGACAGGGAGGATCTCGTTCTTGAGGTTGGATTTGACGGCGTCCACCTTGATAGCGGGGACGTGACGCCAAGCGAGGCGCGGTGGCTCCTCGGTCCGGAGAAAATCATCGGCACGTTCGGCGGCAGCGAATCTCTGTTGCCGGAGGTCTTCACTGAACCGGCGAACTACTTCGCGATTGGGCCGGTATTCGAGACCAGAACCAAGCAGACCACGCAAAAAGCCAATCGGCGTTGAAGGCGTGCGGAAACTGCGCGACGGAGGCGGGGCACGGCGTTGTGCTGAGCGCGGCTGGGCGGAATCACGTTTGAGACCGCGCAGGCGGTTCTCGACGCGGGAGTGAATATGGTCGCCGTCTCTGAGGCGATTTTTCGCACCTCCGATCCTGCGGCCGAATTCAGACGGTGGAAAGACCAATTCGGCTAACTCCATAGGATTCAGATTGACTGAGCGCTGCAAGACGAAATTGCGCGAGACAATTGTTTTAAATTCAGATAAAACAAGCGCAGTGCAAACTCCTGAACTCACCGCAATCGAAAACTCCGCCCCGCCACCCACGAAGCGCCCAGGATGGTGCAGACGCTTGGGTTGTTCAGTTCCACCGCGCTCGTTGCCGGGTCCATGATCGGGTCCGGCATTTTTCTTGTGGATGCCGACATCGCGCGGACTGCCAACTCTCCGGCGCTGGTTCTTGGCGCGTGGGTCGTCACCGGCGTTCTGACCATGATCGGCGCGCTCAGCTACGGCGAACTGGCCGCCATGATGCCGAAGGCCGGCGGCCAATACGTCTACCTGCGCGAGTCGCTGGGGCCGCTGTGGGGATTTCTCTACGGCTGGACGCTGTTCCTGGTCATCCAGACCGGGCACCATCGCCGCGGTCTGCGTGGCATTCGGCAAGTTTCTCGGCGTCTTTTTCCCTCGATCTCAACGACGCACTGGCTGTGGCACATTGCGCACGTTCCGCCCATCAAGGTTGGACCCATGGTGCTGGGCAACATGGATATCGGCGTCAACACCGCCAACCTGACCGGCATCGTGATCGTCTTCTTCCTGGCCTTCGTGAATATGTTCGGCGTGAAGCTTGGCGCGCTGATCCAGAACGTCTTCACTTCGGCCAAGGCGCTTTCGCTGGCGGCGCTGGTGCTGCTCACCTTCACGGTCGGCCGCAACGCAACGGCGATGGCAGCGAATTTCGGCCCGGGCTGGAAGCGAGTTCTGGAAGAACGCAGGCTGGAGCGCCCTGCATCCGGTGCAGGTGGGCATCGGCGGACCGATCGTCCTGGTGAATCTGCTGGTGATTCTCGCGGTGGTGCAGGTGGGCTCGCTGTTTTCTGCCGATGCCTGGAACAACATCACCTTCACGGCCGGGGAAGTGAAGAATCCGCGCCGGAACATTCCGCTCTCGCTGATCCTGGGAACGGGTTTCGTGCTGACGGTTTATTTTCTGGCGTCGCTCGGCTACCTGCTGGTGCTGCCGATGCATGGCGATCCGCACGGAGCGACGGCGATGGCGCGCGGCATTCAATATGCCTCGGAAGATCGCGTGGGGACGGCGGCGCTGGAAGTGGTCTTTCACTCCGGCGGCGCGTACCTGATGGCGGCGGCGATTCTGATTTCGACCTTTGGCTGCGCCAACGGACTGTCGCTGGCCGGCGCGCGCGTTTACTACGCCATGAGCCAGGACGGGCTGTTTTTCAAATCCGTGGGCAAGCTGCATCCGAAGCTACAAGACGCCGGCGGCGGGGCTGTTCGTGCAGGCCTGCTGGACGGCGCTGCTTTGCGTTTCGGGCTCGTATAGCCAGTTGCTCGACTACATCATCTTCGCGGTGCTGGTGTTCTACATCCTCACGATCGTCGGGTTGTTTGTGCTGCGCGTCAAACAGCCGGATGCGCAGCCGCCCTTACAAGGCGCTGGGCTACCCGGTTCTGCCGGCGCTCTACATCGTGATGGCGTCGTGGATTTGTATCGTATTATTGCGGTACAAGCCCCAATACACTTGGCCGGGCCTGGTGCTGGTTCTGCTCGGCATCCCGGTGTATCTCTTCTGGTCGCGGCGATCTGCAGCACGAACACAGGAATGACAAACCGTACCTAAAGCCTTTGAGGAGGATGTCCCTCATTCATGTCCAAGCTGCTTCGAATCAAACCCATGTCGATGCTCTCGCAGGAGGCCGCTGAGCAGGGCGAACACACGCTGAAGCGCTCGCTCGGCGCGCTCAATCTCGTCACGCTCGGCATTGGAGCAGTCATCGGCGCCGGCATCTTTACGCTCACCGGCCAGGCTGCGGCGCTGCGCGCGGGCCCGGCTGTGGCGCTGAGCTTTGTGGTGGCCGGATTCACCTGCGCGTTTGCCGGGCTGTGCTACGCGGAATTTGCCTCGATCATTCCCATTGCCGGCTCGGCCTACACCTACGGCTACGCGACGCTGGGCGAGCTGGTGGCGTGGATCATCGGCTGGGACCTTGCCTCGAGTACGCCTTTGGCGCGTCCACCGTGGCCTCGGGCTGGGCGGGCTACTTCAACAGCCTTCTGCAGCAGTTCCATATCTATCTTCCGCCGCAGCTCACGGCGACCACCGGCACGACGCTCGTTTTCTATCACGATCAGTGGCTGCAGCTGATGTCGCTGCCGCCGGGCGTGAGCGATGCTGGGCTTGCCGCATGCGACGGGGCTGGTCAACCTGATTGCTGTGGCGATCGTCATGGTGATCACGACCATCCTGGTGATCGGCATCAAGGAGTCGGCCAACTTCAACTCCGCGGTCGTGATCATCAAGGTCGCCGATCGTCGGAGTCTTCCTGGTCGTCGGCGGATGGTTTCTCTTCAAGCATCCTGAAGTGGCGAAGCTGAACTGGCATCCCTTTGTGCCGCCTCCGGACGGGCACGGCAACTTCGGCTGGGGTGGCATTCCGACGGCGGCGGCGTCGATCTTCTTTGCCTATATCGGATTCGATGCGGTCTCGACCGCGGCGCAGGAAGCGAAGAATCCCAAGCGCGACATGCCGATCGGCATTCTCGGTTCGCTGGTGGTCTGCACCATTCTCTACATTCTGGTCTCGCTGGTGCTCACTGGGCTGGTGAGCTACAAGACGCTGAATGTCTCGGCGCCAGTGGCGCTGGCGCATTGATGCAACCGGCGTCGGCTGGGGATCGCTGCTGGTGAAGATCGGCGCGGTCTTCGGGCTGGCCACGGTGATGCTGGTCATGCTGCTCGGCCAGACGCGCGTCTTCTACTCCATGTCGAAGGATGGCCTGCTGCCGAAGTGGGCTTCGGCCGTGCATCCCAAATTCCGCACGCCGTGGATCACCACGATCGTCTTCGGCTCCTTTGCGGCCATCATGCCGGCGTTCTTCAACATCGACGTGCTCTCGCGAACTCGTCAATATCGGCACTCTGCTGGCCTTCACCATCGTTTGTGCGGGCGTCTGGGTATTGCGTGTGCGCCATCCGGAGATGGAGCGGCCGTTCAAGACGCCGTTCGTGCCGCTGGTGCCGATCCTGGGCATCCTCTCCGCGGTCTACCTGATGACACGCCTGATGCTGTTTACCTGGGAAGTGATGATCGGCTGGCTGCTTATCGGGCTGGTGATTTACTTCGGCTATTCGCTGAAGCACAGCAAGGTGCAGCAGCTGCCGGAGCCGCAGGCGGTACAGGGCGATTGAGCGCAATGCTTCGCGGAAACAACAACGGCCTCCTCGCGGGAGGCCGTTTCACTTTCAGTCGCAAGTTGTCACGTGTGCTAGGCAGTCGTCTTGGCGCAGAACTCATCGAAGGCGCGGACCAGTTCGCCGGCGATCTGCTGCGCCGTGGCCTGCTCGATGACGAAGCGCTGCATCAGGTAGACCAGCTTGCCGTCGCGCAGAATGGCGATGGCGGGCGAGGTGGGCGGATTGCCTTCGAAGTAGCTGCGCGCCCTCTCGGTGGCTTCGCGATCCTGGCCGGCAAAGACGGTGATCTTGTGGTCGGGCGCATTGGCTGCGTTGGCCAGCGCCAGGCGCACGCCGGGGCGCATCTTGCCGGCGGCGCATCCGCAGATCGAGTTCACGACCAGCATGGTGGTGCCGGGCTGCGCCAGGGCTGCGTCCACGTCTTCGGCGGTGCGGGTTTCCTTGATTCCGGCGCGGAGCAAGTTCCTCGCGCATGGGAATGACCATCAGTTCTGGGTACATGTAGCCTCCGGCAAGGGAAGGTTGCCTGCATCAATCCATTCTACCGAAAACCGCAAGTCGGTGTAGCCTTGGAACGATGCTCGTCGAAGAAAACAAGCCGCTTGCGCCGTTCACGACGCTGGGCATCGGCGGCCCGGCGCGCTGGTTTGTCGCAGCGCAGACACGAAGAGGATATCGCCGAGGCTGCGGCCTGGGCACGCGCAGAAAGGTATCGCGCTCTTTGTGCTCGGAGGCGGCAGCAATCTGCTGGTCGCGGACGCGGGCTTCAACGGCTTGGTTCTGCATATCGCCCTCAAAGGAATTCAGGTTCCGAGAAGAAATTGCCGGATCCAGAGATGGCGTCTATCGAGGTCGCCGCCGGCGAAGATTGGGACCCGTTTGTGCAGCGGACCGTTGAGGATGATTGCGCCGGGATGGAATGCCTGGCGGGCATTCCCGGCACGGTGGGCGGAACGCCGGTGCAGAACGTGGGCGCTTACGGGCAGGAAGTCTCCTCCGTGATCGAGCGCGTGCGGGTATTCGATCTTGCATGAGTACAGGTTCGTCGAGTTCAGCGCTGTCGAGTGCGCATTTGCCTATCGGCACAGCCGCTTCAATACGACGGATCGCGGGCGGTTCATCGTGACGCGCGTGGACTATCGGCTGAAACTGCACGGCGCTCCGACTCTGAACTATGCCGATCTGCAAAGAGCATTTGCGGCAGGAGTCAATGCCTAGCTGCGCAGATGTTGCCGCCGCGGTCCGCCGCATCCGGCAATCGAAAGGAATGCTGCTTGTCGAAGGCGATCCGGATTGCCGCAGCGCCGGCAGCTTCTTCAAAAACCCGATTGTGAATGCGGAGCAGGTGGCCGCTGTGGCGGCGGTCGCTGGTGTCGGAACCGCCACAATTTCCCGCCGGCCCAGGCAATGAAGGCTCCGTGAAGTTGGCCGCTGCATGGCTGATTGACAATGCCGGGTTCACGAAAGGCTATGCGCTTGGCCGCGCAGGAATCTCATCCAAACACACGCTGGCGCTCGTGAATCGCGGCGGCGCAACGGCTGCAGAAATCATGGCGCTGGCCGACAAGATCAGAAACGAAGTTGCCCGGCGATTTGGAATTCGAGCTGCAGATGGAACCCGTGATGTTGGGGTCTGAGAATTCCTGATTTCGCTGATCAGCCGCCATCTCGATGCTGCGATGAACAGACAGGTCCTGCGTGATCGGAGCTGGCCGATCCTCTGTTACGCTAAAACCAAGGCATGAACGATAATCTGCACACGTTTACGGTGTTTTGGATGCGGCGCGCGGATCGCCGGCCCTGAGGCTCGTCCCGATTTTCGATGCGCGCAGTGCGGCGATCTTTTTGAAGTGGAGTATGCGGGCTGGGGACCAGCGCCAAGGACCAACAGGCCCAATCCCGGCGCGCTCAAGTGGCTATGGCGCGAGCGGCGCTGCTCCAGCGAAGCGCTCGATCAGAGCGGCGTCTGGCGATTCCGCGAGCTGCTGCCTATCCTCGACAACTTCGGCAACGCGGTGAGCCTGCACGAAGGCAACACGCCGCTCTACAAATTGAAGCGCGCAGCCAAGGCGCTCGGCATCGACCAGCTCTTCGCCAAGCACCAGGGAATGAATCCCACCGGATCGTTCAAAGACACGGGCATGACTGCGGCCCTGAGCGTGGCGCGCGAGCGGGGCTTCGAGTGGGTCGCATGCGCGTCCACCGGAAATACCTCGGCGGCCATGGCCGCATATGCCGCGCGCGCAGGGCTGCGCAGCCTGGTGCTGATTCCCGAAGGCAAAATTGCGTGGGGCAAGCTCTCGCAGGCGATGGATTACGGCGCCATCACCTGCCAGCTCAAATCCGATTTCGATGGCTGCGTGCGCGTGCTGACGCAGATCGTGAAGGAAGCCCCCATCTATCTGCTGAATTCTGTGAATCCTTATCGGCTCGAAGGACAGAAGACTCCGGCGTTCGAAATTGCCGAAGCGTTTGACTGGACCGTTCCCGATCACCTGATCGTCCCCGGTGGAAACCTGGCGAACAGTTCGGCTCTTGGCAAGGGCTTCCGCGAACTGCATGAGCTGGGACTGGTAGCGCGCATGCCGCGCATCTCGGTGATTCAGGCTGAAGGCGCGAATCCGCTGGCGCGAAGTTTCGCCGAGAACAACGGCGAGCACGATGAAGCCGGTAGAGGCGCACACGCGCGCGACCGCTATTCGCATCGGAAATCCGGCCTCATGGCGCAAGGCTGCGCACGTCATCAAAGACACGGGCGGATGGTGTCTCGATGTCACCGAAGCCGAGATCGCGATTGCCAAGGCTGAACTGGGCGCCGAAGGCCTGGGTTGTGAACCCGCTTCAGCCGTGACCCTGGCTGGTCTCAAGAAACTGCGCGAACAGGGAAAGGTGGCCGCCAGCGAGACGGTGGTGTCTGCTGCTCACCGGCCACACGCTGAAGGATGCCGACTACACCATCAACTTCCATCGCGGCACGCTGCTTGGGGATGCTGAGGCCGCCGGGCACGAGCCGGAGATCGCATCCCTGCAACGCAATGCCGTGGTTGTCGATGCAACACCATCCGCCGTGTTGGCGACCTTGAAGGGATTGGCTGGATGAGTAGTGGTGCGAAAACCTTCAGGATGCGGCTGCCGGCGACCTCCGCCAACCTTGGGCTCGGGATTCGATGCGGCCGCCGTTGCCCTGAATTTCTTTCTCGATATTGAGGCAGAGGCGGCGGCGGAATTCTCCATCGTCGCCACCGGGCAGGACAGCAAATTGTGCTCCCGTCTCAAGCACAACCTGATTCTGGAAATCTACAGCCGCATTCTCGCAGAGAACGGACAGACCGGTAACGGCCCCTCGCGATCCGCATGCAGAATGACATTCCGCTTGGAATGGGATGTGGATCCTCGGCTGCAGGCCGGCTTGCCGCAATCGCCATGGCCGTCCATTTCGGCGAACTCGGCTGGTGTCCCGAGCGCATTCTGGAAGAGGCTTGCGCACTGGAAGGCCATCCGGATAACGCCGCCGCCTGTTGGCTGGGCGGATTTGTTGCCGCAGCAAACGAAGGCCGGGCAGTACGCGTGGCGCGTGTTGAACCTCCAAAGGCCTGGCGTGCGATCGTGGTGCTGCCGACCGCAGTCGCTGGCCACCAGCAAGGCCCGTGCGGTGCTTCCGGCGAGCTACACGAGCGCAGACGTCGTTGCGAATCTCCAGGCCGTCTCCATGCTCGGGCTTGGCATTTGCTCAGGGCCGTGGAGACCTGCTGCGAGTCGCAATGCAAGATCGGATCCACCAGCCCTATCGTGCGGAGATGTGCCCGATGTTGCCGAGGCTTGCTTCCTCTGGCCGGAGGAGGCGGAATTCTGGGAGTCAGTTTGAGCGGCGCCGGCCCGGCGATCCTCGTCATTGTGGACGGGGATGCGGAGATTGAGTCAGCTTCGGATGCGATCCTCGGCGCGCTGCGTAGCCTGCCCGATCCGAGACTGCTTACCTGTCGATTCGAGGAGACAGGGGCAATGATGTCACTTGGAATTGGAACTTTAATTCCGGGTTTTTGATCGCTCGAGGCTTGTTCACTGGGGAGTTACTATTTCGTCGCAAGAGGTTAACTGTGAGGTAAATCACCTACCGGGCATTACTAAATCGATTACCTAAGTTTCCTTGATATTGATCGGCAGACAACCTAAATTCGCATCCGTGGGCAGTTCTGGGGGAGGGCTGCTCTAGCGCCCGTGATCCGATAACGGATCCGGGCGCTTCTATTTTCGCCTGAGACAAAGCGATTGCCTTGATCGCGTGGCGCAGAGAGTGAGCTGGAAACTGTAAACGCTTCAGGAACCAGGGAAGGTTGGCTGCTCTGGGTCAGATTGCGACCGAATAGCCTCTTAGAGCATCCTATAGGGGCACGGTTTCGGCTAATCTGAAGAAGCGGGCAGCGATAAGGAGAACCATGGCAAGTGTGGGTGTTTTGGAAGTAAGCGATGCAACATTTGAGCAGGAGGTGCTCCGCAGCGAGCAGCCGGTTCTGGTTGATTTCTGGGCTGCCTGGTGCGGTCCCTGCAAAGCGATTGCGCCCATCGTCGATGGAGTTGCGCAGACCTATGCGGGCAAGCTGAAGGTGGCAAAGGTGGATGTGGACCGCAACGCGGCCACACCTTCACGCTATGGGATCCGAGGAATTCCGGCACTTCTCTTCTTCAAGGGCGGCAAGGTTAGCAGACCAGGTGGTGGGATATGCACCGCAAGACGTGATTGAAGAGAAGGTCCAGCGCCTATTGGCGTAATTGCCCTTCATTAGCGCACAAAAGCCCGGCAAATCGCCGGGCTTTCTCATGGGAACCCATTCGCGTCTTCAGCGATATTTGCGTAGAACTCCCAGAACGCGGCCCTGGATGGCAACCTGCGCTGCCGGCACGTAGATCGGGTCCATATCAACGTTCGCTGGCTGCAGTCGAACGACCTGTCCCTCAGCGTAGAAGCGTTTAAGGGTCGTTTCGCTGCCGTGAACCAGAGCGACAACGATCTCGCCTTGCCGTGCTGTACGGGTGCGTTCCACCAGTACATAGTCGCCGTTGATGATGTGCTCATCGCGCATCGAATCGCCGCGCACCTCGAGTGCAAAGACATCGCGATTGCCGACGACATCGTGGAGGGAAATCGTCTCGGGATTCTCTGAAGTCTCCACCGGCAGTCCTGCTGCGATGCGGCCCGCCAGAGGGAGCCGATCGCTGGTTCGATTGCGCGCCCCCGGCGGCAGTACATCGATCGAGCGACTTCGATTGTGGACCCGGTCGAGTAGTCCTTTTTTCTCGAGGTTCGTGATGTGCTTATGCACAGTAGCCAGGCTTTTCAGGTTCATCCCACGGGCAATCTCTTCAAAGGAAGGGGAATAGCCGTTGCGAGAGACGAACGATTCCAGAAAGTCGATGATCTCTTTTTGCCTTCGTGTGACAGCCATGGGCGGATTATAGCGAAGAAAAAGCGAATTGCAAGCGATGTTTTTTGCCTTACGTTCCCCATGGTGCCTTTTCAGGCAGGTGGGTAGGCAATTTTCCATGGAACATCCGCCGCATCCTGGAGGAGACTCCGCGCGGACTCGCATGAGCGCTGAAGAAAATCGAGGATTCTACCGATAGGATTCTTGAAGCATTTTCTCGCCGAATCGGGTAGGAAACCGCGCATGGAGTTCGAACCGATGATTTCGCTGAAGCGGTACCTCGATGCCGAAACAACCCTGAACGATAGTCCTGAGAAACATTGTTCAGCGGACGTGTGTTCAGGGCTCCTCTCTGCTTATCGCTCGGGGTTGGCCGAGATGGGTGAATGTGGTGCAAATGCCTGCCCGGGTCTTGCGATGGAACTCAAGAGGGGACTCACGCAAATCGATGAAGGGCTCGGCGAACACCCCGGGATTCCCACAATCACGATGGCAAACGATGCGCTACGTGAACTTTTGCAGGTTTGGGGCAAGAAGACCGCGCAGTATTCCACACAGAAGGCGGCAGAAGTGAAAGACCTTCTGCTGGTGATGGCGCGGACAGCCGAGTCGCTGGGACACATGGACGACCGATATGCACAGCAGTTGGACTCGGTCACCGCGCAGTTGGAGACCATCGCGAAACTTGAGGATGTGACACGAATCCGCACATCGGTCGAAGAGAGCGCACGTCAACTGAAGAGTTCTGTTGCACGAATGACCTCGGAAGGCAAAGCTGTGATCGACCATCTGCGCGCCGAGATCTCTACCTGTCAGATAAGACTGGAGAGAGCTGAGCACATTGCATCGTGCGACGCGCTGACAGGTTTAGGAACCCGGCATTGGGCAGAGGAACGGGTCCAGCGACGAATCGACTCCGCATCTCCTTTTTGTATTCTGATGATCGATGTCGAGGGATTCCGCCGACACCGGGCGAGAGATGTCACAGGGAAACGGCGCAGGCAACAGCAATGGCGGGCAGCAGCAGCAAATGCAGGAAGATCGTGGTCCCGCTCGAATCGAGCCGGTCGCGCATTTCCCGGGTGGCTTTGGCCGCACAGACCGGAATCATCCTAGAGGAGAGGCAACATGGCAAGCTTTTACATTCCGCTGACCGGGTTGAACGCAGATTCGACTGCACTGAATACGATTGCGAACAATCTGTCCAACATGAATACAACCGGCTACAAAGCGCAATCGGTGAATTTTTCCGATTTGTTCTATCAGCAAGTTGGAGAAGCCGGCTCTGGGGATCCCATTCAGCGCGGCTCGGGGACGCAGGTCTGTTCCATCGAGACGGATTTTTCGAATGGCTCGCCGAATACAACCAATGTGGACACAAACGTCGCCTTGCAGGGCAGCGGATTCTTTGTAGTGGGAACTGGCAACAACACTCTCCTGACCAGAGATGGCGACTTCTCGCTGGATTTGAACGGAAACCTGGTCACATCCAGCGGACTCAACGTAATGGGTTTCCCGGCGACGAACGGAGTAGTGAATGCCAACGCCCCACTCGCCCCCATGCACATCCCGGTGGGAGAGGTCGCACCACCAAGCGCGACAACCACATTTGGCATGACGGCGACGCTGAATTCGGCAGCCAATGTAGGCGATAGTCTGTCCGGCAAGATCCAGGTCTTCGACTCACTGGGAAACGCGTATCAAGCCGAGGTTTCGTACACCAAGACCGCAACCAACACATGGTCGTATAACGTCGCCCTTCCCGACACCCTCGCGGCGAACAGCACCAGTGCCGGAGCCATGAACACGCAGGTCTATAATTTCGGTTCCAGCGCAGGCGTACTCGCCACCGTCGATCCGGCTACAAACCTGACGATTACAGGCCCCAACGCAAGCAATGTCTCCACCACCATCAACGCACCCACGGTTACAGCGGGAGAGCCCGTTGGAACCTATGCCACGGACCTGCAAAACGCGCTGAACGCAGCTGGAATTACTGCTTCCGTGACCTCGAACGCACCGGGACAGCTAACCATTAGCGGAGCCAATATCACCGCTTCGGGAAGCGTGATTCAGGATCCGGTTGCCTCCGCGACCGCTACCGGCTCGCTGACTTTCGATTCGAACGGAAACCTGGTGAGTCCTTCATCGGATGTTACCGGCATTACGTTCGCCGGCCTCTCCGATGACGCAACCGACATGAACATGACCTGGAATCTGTTCGGAACGGACGGGACATCTACGCTGTCGCAAGTAGTTGCTCAGACATCTGCCGCCTCTTCATCAATTCAAAATGGCTTCGCCAGCGGAAACTATAACGGTTTCACGATCGGCTCGGACGGTACGGTAACGGCAACGTTTAATAACGGGCAGAAACTCAACGTCGGCCAGGTGGCTCTCGGCAATGTCGTCAATCTCCAAGGTCTGCAGGACACCGGCAACGGAGATTACGCAACAACGCTCGCCAGTGGTACCGCGACAATCGGCGTTTCGGGAACGTCGGGTCTCGGAACGATGCAAGGCGGGGCGCTGGAGGCCTCAAACGTGAACATCTCGGCCGAGTTCTCTGACCTCATCATTGCCCAGCGAGCCTTCGAAGCGAATTCAAAGGCGCTCACACAAAACGCCAGTGAAATTGAGCATTTCGTGGCGTCTGTTACGGATTTGTAACGGATCGCCCTTTGTGTTTTGTCGAAGGTGGTAACGCTTCAATGGTCGGTGGTGCGAGTAGCTTGCGCTCGTACGCTTGCTGCAACGCCAGTGCTTCGAGCCTTGTCGTTCCGTCCACGATTGCGTACCTTCTAAACATCGAGTCCGTACGCCAGCCTTGCATCGCCATAATCACAGACGTGTCGACGCCGGCAGAGCGTCGCGTGCGCGCCACAGAGCGCCTCAGATCGTGGAACAGTAGGCCAGGTACGCCGGCCGCTTCGGTGATCTTCGGCCATGTCCAGCGAATCGACTTCGTTGTGAAGAGGCGCTCCTGCGGTTTGCGCGCAGTGATGAACGGTTCGATCGTTACGCGCAGGTCGCGAGTGAGCGGGACTTTGCGTAGATCCTTGTTCTTCGTCTCGTTCGCTTCTAGCCGAATGCATCCGTGCGGACCGCCGTCGTGCAAGCGCACATTCCCGACACGCAGGTTGAGTATCTCGCCGCGGCGCCAGCCGAGCCAGCAGCCAAGCTCAACGATGACGCGGAACTCCAGACCGAACGCGGACGCTGCTTCTTTCAGCGCCTGCATCTGCTGGACGTCGGCAAAACCTGTGCGCACGTTTTTCTTCTCATCGGGGAAGGCGAACTTCGGAACGCGCTTGATCTTCGGTGGCTCATGATCGATGCCGAGTGTGAAGGCGTTCCGTATTACTTGCAGTTCGCGGTTGATCGTCGCGAGGGTAGCGCCTTCCTTTGCGCGCTTCGCGCGGTAGTCACGCTGCTGAGTGGTGCCAAGCTCGTACGCTCTCGTCTTTCCGAACGACGCTTCTAGGTGGAGCTTCCAGCGCCGTTCCGTGTATTTGCTCAGGTGGTCGTGGCCGTCTGCCTCGTACTGTGCTTTCAGGTCGGCTACCAGTTCCGCTATGGTTGTGCGCTTCTCCCGCGGGCCAACGAAGTGATCATCGCTCTTCCGCTGTTCGTGTTTCAGTTTGGTTCGTGCTTGAGCCTCCGTGAGACCCGGGCAGGAGATCGTTACAGGTTGGTTGTCGCGCCAGTACCGGACGTACCAAACCCGACCGCGTAAGTAGACTGTGCCATCGCCCTTCGCCATGCTCGCTCCTTGTTACGGTTGAAATCGAATGCTGTTACGGATGAATCGAAGGTAGCAGAGGTGTACCACGGATGCAAGGCGAAGTTTCGAAATAATCGGCCTAATAGATTCAATCACTTGCAGACGCCATTTTTCGATTTTTGACCGTGGCGAGGCCGGCGCGCGCAGATAGGGTAAGGGTTCACCGAATTCCCAGCGAGCGCGCCACCAGGCGGATTCCGGCCCGCGTGCGTCTCTTTCGAAATTGCGTTTCTATCAGTCCAGTGGCAGCGTCGAGCAGGCTTTCAATTTCGCGCCGCGCTTTTGACTTCATCATGGGTCGCTCACTTCAAAGAAATTGGCTTTTCAAAGGGCATCCGAACGGCTAATATGTTGCGGTCCGCGCAAACGTTATCTTTTGCCTTGGCAACGGAGTTCTTCTACTCGGGGGAGGGAAGAAGAACTCCAGCGCGGACTTCTGTCAGTCCGGTCCGCCGGCAGGGCATGGGCTTTGCCCACCCACCACCCGGTCAGAATGCTTCCAAGGTACTACTTTCAACGACTTGCGCGCGGCTCGCGGCGATCGACCGCGACCAGGATTCCGGCGCGCGGTTGGCGGCGGGCGGGTGACGGGTGATGGTCGTCGAGCGACGTGACCGCGTGACTGCCGTCACCAGCGTCACCATTGGATTAGTAACCCAATGCAGACGTTGCAACGACGAGAGTTTAGGATCACTTGTAACGGATTCTGTAACGGATCGCTGCCGTTTGATGCCTCGGACGGACCTATCTTCGCCTCTTATTCGCCTCATTCGGCTCGGTTTCGACCGGTCGCTGTGGAACATTTTTGTTCCACGCGGTTCTTAGTCGTGCAGAGCAGCGACGGAATGGCGCCGGAATAAGCGCCGGAAACCGGAATGGAAATGGCGTTGAGCAACCGCCTCTCCACCTGGTTCCAGTCTCATAGTCCCACGCCAGTCCCACGAAAGCGGCAAAACAGTGGGACTGCGCAAACAAAGGACTTAACATTTTCCAGTACACAGAATTTCCGGTACACATCGCCCTCTCCTGATACCCATGGAAAAACGTGAGACTGTGAGACTCTGGTTTATAACTACTATATATTTCATATATATAATACAGTCCCACTCTAGTCCCACGGCGACTTTCATTTTGGGACTTGGGACTGCAGTCCCACAGTCTCACGTTTTTGCGGGTATCTGGGAGAGGCGTTGTGTACTGGAAATCCTGTGTACTGGAAATTCGCGGGTCAGCCCTAGATACCCACAGCTTTAGCACGCAACGCGCCAAACACTTGACACGGACCATAAGAAAGGCGTATAGTTAGATCAGTCACTAATACAGCACCATACCGCGTCATCCCAATTAATCCTGCTTCATCGTGCAACCTTTTCCATTTTTACGACCCATAGATTAAAGCTCTTACCTGCCCGTACCACCAATCCTCGTTCCAAACCCGGAGTCCACCAATGTCCTCACCAGCAAGCGTAGAGCCTCGCCTATTGAGCACTCCCGATGCTGCCCGCTACCTCGGCGTATCCCGCTTCACGATTAACCGCATGATCAATGCCGGCGAACTGCAAGCCGTCCGTTATTTCAAGTTTCGTAAGGTGGACGTCCAAGACCTCGACGATTTTATAAGCCGCTCCAAGCAGTAAAAACCCCCACCCCAACGCCACGATTCCGAACCGCGCAATCCAGCGCGGCGGCCGTCGTGTCTCTACCCAACCGAGAGGAACTGAACACCGTGGCACTCACACCCGAACAGGCAACTAGCCTCATCCTCGCCTTGCGCGATCTCACCACCGAAACAGGAACGTCAACCACTCGAACACAAAACAAGATTCTGCGATCACTGCCTGACGAAGACCTACTGCGCGTAGCAGTGGCGTTGAAGAACCGTCAGCACATCCGCGATATCTTGTCCGGCACCGCTCAGAGCGGAGTTGTAGTGTCCGAGGTGGCGAATGTCATCCAGTAAAACCCACACAAAGGAGCCGACCAAATGTCCGCAGCCGACTACATCACTAAGTTCTATGGGGCCGCACTCGGCAGTTCAACATTCTCTGCTGAGTTACACACGCTCGTTCTCAAGCACCAGATGCGCGTCCTTCGCAGCGAGCAACGCGCCACCCGACTGCAACGACACGCAGCGTAAGCAGAGGGGGCGCCGATGACACAGCGCCGAGGTCGTCCCATCAGCATCTCCAAACATGGCACCACAGCGCGTTACCGACGCGATTGTCGTTGCGACGAGTGCCGAGCAGCCTGGGCAGCTTACCGAGCTAAGGAGCGTCGCGGCAAAGCTGAAAACGAACAGGCCGCAGACAAAGCTGAGCTTGACCGCCTCCTGCGGCGGCACGCCCCGCACGTTTGGCAGAAGCAACAGACCGCGGCCGCTGAACTCGCAAGGGTACAACAGGAATGGCAAGAAGCGCGCGCCCTTCTCGCTGAACGTGTAGCAGAACTACAGAAGCAGATGCCGTTCGCGACCGCCGAGTACTGCGAACTGCTGGCGACGCGAGAGCGACTCACCACTTCGGCGTAAACTCCGACGCCGTTTCCGCGCCACTCCGGCGCCTATTAACGCGGCAGGGAACTCAAGCGCCCTGCCGTGCCTTTTCAAATCCAATCCAAGGACAATCCAGTGCCACAAGATTCTGCCGCAGTTCGTGCGCTTAAGACCGCGCTTGCTCAGGCCGCCACGCCCACTGAAAAAGCCGACGTCGCAACAAAGCTCGCTCGCGCCCAGCACCAGCAGGGGATTGAGCGCGGAAGACGTCGGCGTGCCAAAGCAGCGAAACCGAAACCCGCCGTACAACCCATCAACGACGATGATGAGGAGTTCGACTTTCCGTACCCGTCACCGCCGCTCACGCGAACACCTCAAGCGCCACCAGCCGCCGCACTGCCGGCGACGCCACCCGAACCAGCAGAGGACGTGCCGGAGGAAGAGGCGCCGCAGCCCACGGGCTTCAGCCGCACGCTCGACGTAATGGAATTCCCAACAGAGGAGGCCACGTACCCCACCGCGCGTTTCCACAATGACATTTCCTACACAGATCCTCTCGCCCATCTCGGTACTAAATGTGTTGAGTCCGATGAATTCATTGGAGGTCGATTTGCCAGCGACGTCGCAGCAGAAGTGGAAGACGCCGAGGCTGCACGGTGGAGTGAGTGGGAGAAGATATGGAAATAAGTGAGAAGCTCGAAAAACACTGGCGAGATGCCATGCAGCAACCTGAGAGTCGCCGGCCTGATGCCCTTGCCCGCGCTGTCGCCGGCGTCATGCCCGTCGACGCTGACGCGGACGTGCTGCGCAATCCTCTCTGGCTGAGCGAAGAAGAGTACGCGCGCCGGCAGAGCGTCATGGAGCAAATCAAACTTTACAACTCCAGCGGGTGGTGCGTCACTGCTCATGACTATATCGACCTCCACGACGGCAATCCGCCTATAAAGGGCGACGACTTCCAGGTCCGTATGCACCGCCTCGCTTACGACATGCTCCGCAATGGTGCAGACATTCGTGCCGTAGCAGTCGCCTCGTACATGACGGTCGAAGCCGTCCAAGACCTGGCTCAGCAGTTTAACCTCCATCAACCCATTTCAAGCGCGTTCTAACAGGACGCGTATCCCGCACGGCGTCAGTGCTCAACGGCGCAAGCAAACACAACAGGCGAAACAAAATGATCTGTTTTCCGAACCCTGATGACCGCCCCTTTAAACACGTCCCCGCCCCAATGCGCCAGCGAAGCCTCAATACGGTGATCGACGACCTGCGCGAGCAAGGCATGGTGCTCTCTTTCTTCAACGACGATGACTCAATGATTCACTTGAACCTGCGTGGACTAGCCGTAGCCACAGGCGGCTTGGAGCGCGGTAGGGTGGCGCTCTACGACACACTCTCAGTGCTTCACATAGTCCGCGTAGACGTCGAGCCGCAAGACATCGCCTACCTACTCGGCGCGAATGCCATCTCGCACGGTTTGTCCCGAGCATTGCAATCGCGCATCGAGCCGTTCGCGTCGCTCCTCACAAGCATTGAGGTCGATGAGCTGTTCACGAACCTAGAGCGCGCAACTGCCGCGCTGTTCGAAGATCGCCACCCCGACGAGGCCGTCCAACAGCGCCTGAATGCCGCGGCCAGGCACGACCTCCCAGCGCACGGCCTATTGGGCGACTCCAGCGAAAACTATCGCGCAGCAATCGACAATGTGCCCGAGCACGTGCCACCGCCACTGCCGCGAGAGTTTCAGCAGGAAGTGGCGCCGTGGCGTAGCCCCTTCGACACCGATGGAGGTTACCAGTGATCGATCGCAGGCAGGGCACAACTGGCCGGCGCTGGTGCTGTGCGTGCGGACAACTCAGGACCACCTTCTATCCGAAGCTCAACGCACGTCGGGACGATGACCATTTCTGTTCGGCCTGCGCGCTGAAACTGGGCGTCGGTACAAGGCGCAACGCCTTCTCGCGTCGGTAACACTGACCCAACGGCGACGGCACGCGCCAAACGTGTCTTCGACACAGCGGCGCGTCGTCACCACCTGCGCGGATAGCTACCGCGCACAACATCAACCATCAACCCACTAAGGAGATCTCCGAACATGGCGACAATCAAAGCAGCACCGAAGGCAACAAACTCAGTCCTCCTCGATCACCACGAAGGTAACGTTCATGCGCCACTGCCGCAGTCTGAGCATGGCTACGCGACCCTTGAACCTCAGATTGATCCTGTTCACGCGAATGCGGCCGGGCAAGCGCCAGACACGTTGTCTTATACCGGCAATGCGGGAGCGCAGAACGTGAAACGAGGCGCGCAAAAGACAGCCGCCGGCAGTGAAGCGACCCAGCCGACCGGCGTGAAAGCAGGCAGCTAATGGCGAACCCGATTTTCGTCAGCATCGCGTCCGACGGCACCGTCTGGGCCTCGATCGCGAAGAACTTTACGCCGGCAGGGAAGACCATTGTCGCAACCGCTCAAATCAATAGCGGCTTGGCGTCGCAGCAGATTCACGCGGTCACCGCTAATGACGGGCTTGGTCACAATGCGACCACGTTTGCGTCAACAGCGAACTCTGGTAAATACGGCGCGGAGATCACTTAAATGGGCGGAGAAAAACATCTGCGCCAAGTACGTTGGCGTCCACCCACCCTCACAGTGTCGCTATAACGCCGCAAGTACAGACACACAAACTGATTGCGCCAGTAGGGCAAATCGGGACCGCTCTGCTGGCTGCGGTGCTGGCGGTGCTTCCTGATGAGTACGACGACATCGCGATTCGCCCCGGTACCTACATTGACTCAGAGGCGAACATCATCTATCAGCAGTCCATCCCTGGCACTGGTGAATTGATAGTGTTTCAAGAGCGCGAGGGGGGTCAAATCGGCTACCTGTTTCCCGAAGGTGTCGTCCAGGCGGTCGCCGATGCTTGGCCGGCTATCATGGCACCATAACCAAAAACGAAGCCTCCGGCGTTCATCGCGTCGGAGGCTTCTTTGCTGGTGATAATATACTCGACTTATGACTGATATTCCGCACGAACTCAATTGGGTAGAAGTCCGGCACGGTTGTTCTATTTCTATTTGCGGGTGCAGTAGCGTAATCACGAACGGGTACAACGAAGCCTCACGCGGACATCATCCGAGTGAGGCTTTTTGCTTCAGGTGTACTATGGGGCTGAACCCAACAACGAAAAATGAACAGTAAAGATCGTAGGCGCAAAAGACGGCAGGAACCGAACTCCACTACGCAACCGTCTCCAAAATTATCGCCGCTTCAGCAAACTCAAAGTCCAACACTAAAGCCGTTGCAACGATTCCTTGTCCGGCCGCTACATCTTTTAGGTTCGTTTGTGTTTGGTGTTGCAGCACTCACCGGGTTCGTGGTTTTTCGGCCAAATGTCTCGGTCCAGCCGATTCTTCTGCTGAATCCGGTCAATCCGTTCTCAACCACATTCAGCGTCAAGAATGAGAATCAAGCTTTCGCCGTAACGAATCTGCACCCACACTGCACCGTCCTTTCGGTTCAGAACTCCAACGATAATGTGATGGTAGGGTCATTTCCAGACCCCACTATTCCTCTTCTCAATCCGGGGGAGGAGTCCACCATTTACTGTCCGGAATCTTTTGGAGGAGTGGGAGAGCAAAGCGGCAAGGTTCTCTCTGCATACATAGAGATGGAAGTTTCTTACAGACAGAATTGGTTGCCGTTTGAAAGCGTGCAACATTTCCCGATGAAAGGCGTGACTGATTCCCAAGGTGTGGTGCACTGGACGCACATCACTCGGGAGGAAGAGAATCGTGGCCTGTACGGAAAGAGATGACAAAAGCCAGCGCCTTCTACGACGCTGGCTTTTTCGTTTTGCGTTCGGCACTCAGTCCGGCTGTGGGGCGTTCGCGGTCTCTTCCGCCGCAAATGCGGTCTCAAGCGGCGCCGCTTCGTTTGGGTGCAGCATCGTTCCGTCAGCGTTGTAGAACGTCCGTTTGCCCTGCGCGTCAGTAGTCACATGAAAGTACTTCATTGGTTGGTTCCCCCCTGTGTATTTGACTGCGTGTGAAGATGGAGACAGCATGTCAGAAGCAGGGAAGTGAAGTCAATAACTATTTATGTGTCAACAACTTAACGTCAAAATACCGCGTCAAAACCTGACGTCAAAACGCCGGGATTAGTAGAAATCGCCAATGTTCATGCGGGTTTGAGCTTGTTACGGATCGTTTGTGCCTGTTGCACCTAAAATGGGGCACTTGTTACGGATTTGTTACGAATGCACCGCCTTCTCCCGTCTTCTCCCGCCGACCTGTGAAGTGCTAACCCCCTGTGTTTACAACGATTCATTGCACTTACAGGGGGGCTAGAATTCGAAGCGAAGTCAAAGGCCGTGACAACGTTTGACACCATCACGCAGGAAACCATCAATATGATTCACTAAAGGCTTTTCCGTCTTGGGTTGAGGCCAATTCAAGTAAAGACGCCGGGCCGGAGAGTAATTCATCTCGCGGCTCGGCGCTGTTTTGTCCTCGAATCGCATTCTTCTTGAGATTTGAACTGTACACTGTCTGTACTTCGAATTGCTTCGGATCAAACATTCCGGCCTGCTGCAGTTTCGTGTATCTGAGCGAATGAGGACCTGCTCATCGTCTGAAATTGAAAAACCAGAGAGGTTTTCTGCAATGCGCCTGTTTTCTCTCGCGACGGTGGCTCTTCTGGCAACTTCGGCGGCAGCCTATGCCCAGACTGTTCCCTCCGCGATCTATACCGACCCGCCCGCGGATACAGCACACCCGGCTGGTATGGCGGTCCTGCACATCCCTAGTCACGGGGTTCTGATCAATGGCATCGTGTACACCCCGGTTGGCGCGGGTCCCCACCCGACCATCGTCATCTGCCATGGTCTGCCGGGAAATGAAAAGAATCTCGACCTCGCCCAGGCTGTGCGGCGTGCGGGATGGAACGCGGTGACTTTCAATTACCGTGGCGCGTGGGGAAGTCCGGGAGTATACAGATTCGCGCAGAACCTCGAAGACGCGGACGCTGTGCTTGCCTATCTGCGTGAACCATCGACCGCGGCCAAAATGCAGATCGATACGAAGCGAATCGTCCTGGCCGGTCACAGCATGGGTGGATGGGTGACGGTTATGACGGCTGCGCACGATCACGTTTTGGCCGGGGCCATCCTGATCAGCGCGGCCGATATGGGTCTCCTCGGGAAAATGGACCACGACAAACTGGTCGCTGAGATGGCTGACAATATGGAGGGCCTCGCCGGAGTCACTGCGGAGTCCATGGCAACCGAAGATGCGCAGAATAACAGGGCATTCGGATTCGCCAATGCCATTCCCGGGCTCAAGGATGTTCCCATGCTTGTGCTCTCCGCGAATGATGGACTCGCGCCGCAGACCGATGCACTCATCCAGGCTATCCAGGCGGAGGGCGGCCACAATATCAAGTCAGTGCACGCTGCAACGGATCACGGCTGGTCCGATCGGCGAATCTTTCTCGAAAGCACAATCATCGACGGGCTTTCTACTCTGAAGTAAGAAGCCATTCATTGCGTCATCGACCGGTTCAAGCGGACTTCGTCGGACGCACCTCGATGAACAGTCCCTTGCCGTGGGCGAGCGCATGTCCATCGCCGTCGAAGATCGATGCTTCGGCCCAGTGTTTGCGTCCCTCATCTCTGACGATGCGTCCCTCCATGCGAATCTCTACGCTCGATGGGACGGGTCGCTTGTAATCGACTTCCATGTGGCGCGTCATCGCGGTGAGGCAGCGGGCGCGGACCGCCTTGCTCATGGTCTCGTCAAGCAGTGTCGCGATGATGCCGCCGTGAAGAAAACCGGGATGGCCTTCAAAGGAATCAGGGATGACAGCGGGACAAACGACGGTGCCATCTTCCGCAAGCAGGAACTCCAGTCGAAGCCCTTGTGGGTTGGCCTCACCACAGCCGAAGCAGCGGTTCTGCGCAGCATGAGCCAGCGGGGTAAGGTTGTCGAAGTGAGGCTTCATCATTGCGCTGCTTCTCCGGAGAGCACACGCGCGAAAACATCGGCGTCGACATTTCCACCCGTCAGCACCACGCCGATGCGTTTGCCGCGATTTGCTTCCTGTTCCCGTATTGCTCCCGCTAGCGCAGCAGCGGCGGCGCCCTCTGCAACGTTATGCGTGTCCTGGTAGATTGCTCGCATAGAGACCGCAATTTCGACATCGGAAACCTCGACGAGCCGCGCCACATTGTTCCAGATGATCTCCATGGCAATTGAATTCGGCGTGCGGCAGGCCAACCCGTCGGCAATGGCAGTGCGCGACGGAGCCTCGATAATCTCGCGCTGCGAGAAGCTCAGCGAGTAGGACGGCGAACCGGACGCGACCACTCCTACAATCTCCGTTGCAAGTCCCAGCGCATTTCGCGCGGCCGAAATCCCTGAGATCGACGAGCCCAAACCGATCGGCACATAAACCCGCTCGAGCGCCGGCGCGGATTGAAAAAACTCCAGTGCGTATGTCGCCGTGCCCATCACCAGCTTCTCGTGAAACGAGTCGACCATGAAGAAGCCGCGCTCAGCCCCAAGCACTCGCGCATATTCGAGCGACTCCTGAAAATCCTGCCCATGCTCCACAAGTTCGGCGCCTTGTACAATCATCGCGCGATTCTTCTCGACGCTGTTGCCGTACGGCACCACAATGACGCACTTGATTCCGTGCAGACGTGCCGCCATGGCGACGCCCTGGCCGTGATTGCCGCGCGTGGCAGCGATTACGCACTTCAGCGCCGGCTGCGTCTTCCGGAGCCAATCGGTATAGATCAGGGCGCCGCGAATCTTGAACGCTCCCACCGGCGTGTGGTTTTCGTGCTTGATCCAGACTTCAGTTCCCAGCCGCTGGTTAATGAGGGGCCAGCTGTATTGCGGAGTCGGCGGCATGAAGCGATAAAGAATATCCTGGGCCTCGCGAATCTCGGCCAGAGAGGGAAGCGTCATGGCTCCAGCATACCGAACTGGCCGCGCCTCTAAAATGAAGTGGGATGACCCTTCAGCGCTCTTTCCTTATTCTCTGTGTCTCTGTTTGCGTTGCCACGACGATCTCAGGCTGTCACACGGTCGCGCCTCTCACGGAACAGGAAGCGGAAGGGAAGCACCTGTACGAAGTCCGCTGCGCGCATTGTCACGAAGAGAACGATCTCGCCCTGAAAAAGGTTCCTCCCAATCTTCACGGCGTCTTCAACAGAGCCACGCTGCCAAGCAGCGCTCCAGCAACGGATGCAGGAGTGCGACACGTGGTTCTTACGGGCAAGGGAATGATGCCAGCATTCAACGGCCGATTCGACGATGCACAGATGGCCGCTCTACTTGCGTATCTGCATACCGGCCTGCGTTAAGTACGCCTGCACCAACTGTTGCGAGAAGCCGCATCACTCATACCGAATTGCCTTCATCGGATCAACGCCCGCCGCGCGCCAGGCCGGAACCAGCAGGCTATCGTTGCGACCAGCGAGAGAACGCCGGTTGCCCCGAGCAGCAGCAGGGGATCGCGCGAACTCTCGGCGGCCCAACTGCGCCATCACCTTGTTGAGCGCCAATGTCAGCACAACGCCCGCCACCATCCCCACTCCAACGCTTGCAACCGTCGAGCGGAACACAATTCCGAGGACGTGCGCCTTCTTCGCGCCAAGAGCGATCCTTATGCCGAACTCATTGGTCCGCTGCACAACCGTGTAAGCAACCACGCTGTACAGCCCAACGGCGGCGAGTGCAAGAGCCAGCGCCGCGAACGCTCCAAAGAGCCAGGCGACCAGCTGTCCGCGCGCCCATTCAGGCGTTCCCGAAATCCAATGCTCAAGGTCGCGTACGTTGCCGTTTGTCTGCTGGTCAGGATCGATCGAATTGACGGCCGCACGCACTGAGTGCAACAGCGTCAGCGGAGGCACCTCGGAACGTACAAGCATTTGTGTGAACATGCCCATGGCCACCGTGTAGGGAACGAAGACTTCAGGAAGAATCGGCTTGGAGAGCCCCTGGTCCAGTTTGTCCGCGACCACTCCAACGATGAGGAAACCATTCTCGCTGCCGGGTGCAATCAGAAAATACGGCGGATCCGGTTTCAGATCCGGAACCTTGAAGGTGTGCCCAACGGCGTCCCCGGCAGGGAAGTAGCGTCTCACAAACGTCTGATTGACTACCGCCGAAGCTGCACCTCGACGAGTCTCGGCTTCGTCCCAGATTCTCCCCTGCATCAGCGGAACCTTCAATGCAGGAAAATATTCCTTGCTGACCAGATTGAAGCGGAAGGTTTGATCCGCGGAGGAAGGCTTACCGACAATATCGAACTTCACATTGAATCCGTTGTCCGGCGGCGTTGCGTTGCTTGAGACCGCGGCCAGCTTCACACCGGGAACATCCGACACCTTCGCATATATCTGCTCGAAGTAGGCGGCTCGCTCGGGCCACGTCTTGTACGTCCCGTCGTGAATTGGAATTCCGACCGACATGATATTGCGCGGGTCGTAACCCAGCTTCATATGCTCCACGCGCAAGAAGCCCTCGATTGCCGCGCCCGCTCCCGCCATCATCAGCAGGGTCAGGGCTATCTGGCCTCCGATCAGCGCCGCGTGCATTCTGCGCCCCTTGGCATCGCCGGTGGTCTTGCGGGTACTGGACTGCATGACCTGGCTGACTTCCGGCTTGGAAAGCTGCAGCGCCGGCCAAAGACCGAACAGAATTCCCGTGCTCACCGCAACAAGGATACAGAAGATGAGCACTGGCAAATTGATCTGAATTGCCGCTTCATGAGGGAAGGAGAACTGCGGCAGATTGGCAACGATCACAGCGATAGTCTTGTAGGCGAGCAGAAGCCCAAGACCCGCACCCGTGAGGGATAACAGCAAGGACTCCGTAAGCAACTGGCGGATAATTCTGCGCTGGCTTGCGCCGATCGCAGAGCGCACAGCGAACTCGTGCTGGCGGGCTGTGGCGCGCGCGAGTAGAAGAATGGAGACATTCCCGCAGCCGATCATCAGCAATAACGCGACTGCTCCAAACAAGAGGTAGAGAGTGCCGCCCAGCTGCTTGACGAAGTCCTCGTTCAAGCCGACGACATGAAGGTGCAGCTTGTCTGGCGGAAAATGCTTTGGCGTTTCTTTTGCGAATTGAAAGATGAGCGGTTCCAGCGCCGCGTCGGCCTGCGCATGACTGATGCCAGGCTTCAGACGAACGCCCGCATAGAAGGATTTCACCGGGTCCCCGGTGATTTTCAGCGGCAGGTAAACATCGCCATCACCCCAGGTAAATCGTGAGCCGGCAACCCCGACGATTGTGTAGTTCTTGCGCACCAACTGCAGAGTCTTGCCGAGAACCGAAGGGTCGCCGTTGAAGTGCCTCTGCCAGAACTTGTAACCCAGCACAGCAACCGGTTGCGGATCCTGCCCATCGACCGCGTCTGAGGGTTGCAAGCCGCGCCCAATCGCCGCCGGTACTCCGAGGAAGTTGAAGCCATTCGAGCTCAGATAAACGCCCTGCACATCCTCCGGCAGATCAGCGCCCGTAACAGTCAGGCTCCAGTCATCTTCGAGGAATGTGTCTTCGACCACCGGCGACTTGCGCAGTTCCTGCCATTGCGAACCCGTGACGCCGAAGCCATTCAGGTCGCCGGATGGAACCGTCAGACGCATATGAATCATGCGGTCCGGAGCCTTGTAAGGATACGGATCCATAAGAATCGCGTAGACCACACTGAACACCGCCGTGGTGGCTCCAATTCCCAGCGCAAGTGAGACGATCGCCGTAAGCGTGAACCCCGGCATCTTAACGAGCTGCCGAATGCAGAAACGAATGTCCTGAAACACGGTCTTCATAGAGGCTCCTTCAAGAAGCGGCTGATCGAGACTCACTCATACCGAATCGCATTCATTGGATCGACTCTCGCGGCGCGCCATGCCGGAATCATGCAGGCAAGTGTCGCCACCAGCGAAAGAACGCAGGTTGCACCAGCCAACAGCAGGGGACTGCGCGCACTTTCTGCGGCCCAGGCGGCCATCACCTTGTTCAGTGCGAGAGTTAACGCCACTCCAGCGACAAGCCCCGTGCCGACGCTTGCCACGGTCGAGCGAAACACGATACCGAGCACATGGCTCCGCTTCGCGCCTAAAGCAATGCGGATGCCGAACTCATTGGTGCGTTGGACTACCGTGTACGCCACGACGCTGTACAGCCCCACCGCCGCCAGGGCCAGAGCCAGCGCCGCAAATCCGCCAAAGAGCCAGGCGACCAGCTGGCCGCGCGCCCATTCCGGCATCCGGGTAATCCAGTGCTCGAGATCGCGAACGTCGCTGCCGGTCTGTTGGGTTGGATCGATCGTGCTGACAGCCGTACGAACAGCATGCAGCAGCGCCAGCGGCGGCCCATCGGAGCGAACAAGAATCTGCGTGTAGCCTGTCAGCGCTACGGTGTACGGAGCAAAGACCTCGGGCACGATTGGCCGTGAGAGTCCGTCGTCAAGCTTGTCGGCCACAACTCCAATGATCAACGATCCATTTGCAGCGCCGGGAGCGACCAGAAGGAATGGCGGGGGAGACTTCAGGTCCGTCAACTGAATGGTGTGTCCAATAGCATCGCCGGAAGGGAAGTAGCGTCGCGCGAAAGTCTGATTGGCAACAACGAGAGCGGCTCCCCGATGGCTCTCATCTTCATCCCAGATTCTGCCTTGAAGCAGAGGAATCCGAAGAATGGGGAAATACTCCTTGCCGACGATATTGAACCGGACCGTCTGCTCCTGGGACGAGGGTTTTCCGACGATTTCAAATTTGAGAGAGGCGCCGTTGGAAGGTGGCGTCGCATTGCTGGAGATCGCCGCCATCCTCACGCCGGGAACCTGCGCCACCTTCGCGTAAATCTGTTCAAAGTATGCCTCGCGCTCGGGCCAGGTCTTATATGCACCCTCATGAATGGGAATTCCAACGGACATGATGTTATGTGGATCGTAGCCAAGTTTCGTATGCGCCACGCGCAGAAAGCCCCCAATCGCCGCTCCAGCCCCGGCCATCATCAGAAGAGTCAGCGCGATCTGCCCGCCAATCAAAACTGCGTGAGTTCTGCGCCCCTTCACATCACCGGTCGTCTTGCGGGTGCTCGATTGCATCACCTGGCTCACTTCAGGCCGCGAGAGTTGCCACGCTGGCCACAGCCCGAAAAGAACTCCGGTTCCAACCGCAATCACGACGGAAAAGATGAGGACCGGCACATTGATCTGAATGGCCGCCTCATGCGGAAACGATAATTCTGGCAGGTTGGCAGCAATAACGGTCACCATCCTTTCGGCGAGCAGCAGCCCTAGCCCGGCGCCCGTCAATGAGAGTAGAAGCGACTCCGTCAGCAACTGGCGAATGATCCTGGTCCGGCTCGCACCAATTGCAGCGCGCACTGCGAACTCATGCTGTCGAGCCGTCGCGCGCGCCAGCAGCAGGATTGACACATTTCCGCAGCCGATGATCAGCAGTAGGGCCACCGCGCCAAAGAGCAGATAAAGCGTGCCTCCCAGGTCTTGCACGAACTGCTCGTTGAGCCCCACAACATGAAGCCGCAACTTTCCCGGCGGAAAAAATCGCGGTGTCTCGTGAGCGAACTCGTCGAGCAGCGGCTGCAATGCCGCGTCTGCCTGGGCATGGCCTACGCCCGGCTTCAGGCGTATGCCGACGTAATAGTCGGTGCTCTGATCCGCCGTAATTTTCAGCGGGAGGTACAGGTCGCCGTCTCCCCACACGAACCGCTGCCCCGCAACCCCGACAATTGTGTAGCTCTTGTGATCCAGTTGGATCGTTTGCCCGAGGACGCCGCGGTCAGCATTGAAGTGCCGCAGCCAGAACTTGTATGCAGAGCACCACCACAGGTTGCGGGTCCTGGCCGTCGAGCGCATCCGAAGGCTGCAGCGGCCTTCCCAGCGCGACCGGAACGCCCAGAAATTTGAATGCATTCGTGGTCAGGTCAACGCCCAGAACATCCTCGGGCAAGTCGCTGCCGCTAAGGGTCAAATTTCGCGTGCCTTGGAGAAACGTATCCTCGACCACCGGCGACTTGCGGACCTGCTGCCACTCCGCTCGCGTAATTCCGAGAAATCCCTGCAACTGGCCATCAGGCATGATCAATCGCATGTGGATCATGCGATTCGCGTCCTTGTAGGGGTACGGATCGAGAAGAATTGCGTAGACCACGCTGAACACCGCGGTGGTCGCTCCAATGCCCAGTGCCAGCGAGACGATCGCCGTGAGCGTGAAACCCGGCATCTTGATCAGTTGCCGGATGCCGAAACGAATATCCTGAAACACGGTCTTCATGGGCGGGCGCTCCTTCAACGTGAGATCGTTAGGCGGGCCACTGGAAGCAAATGCCGAATCCGTCGGGATCTTTCAGGTAGAGCTGCTTCATTCCGTACCACGCGACCCTGGGCGGGTCGGCCTTGAATCCTTGCGAAACGAGGTGCTGGTAGGCGCCGTCTACATCGGGGCATCCAAAGTAAAGGCATGTGTCCTGATGTCCGGACCAGCGCCCGGCATCCGGCGCTTCCGGCACATCGTCCGGGTCGTAGGCCGTATTCAGCATGATCGTCGCGTTGAGAGCTGCAGCATCACCCAGTCCACATCGTCGGGATCATCCGATTTCGTCTTGGACTTCCCCGTGATAGCGAATCCAAGCAGATCGCGATAGAACCCGATCGATCGCGGCATGTCGAACACCTGCACCAAGGGCGTTACACCCTGAACCTCAATCGCCATTGCGAGGAACCTCCCGGGAAACTGCGCCGGTGCGCATCCTGGGCCTGGCCCTCTGCAGAGCACGCGGAAGCCCAATGAAGATGTCACGCAAGTTGTTGATTTAACGTCCCGAGGCTTCAGAGCCGAAACAGGCCTGTTGTGCGATTCCGGTGCGTGGTGTCCAGAATTGGACGTGTTTTTCCCATTCAACGCCATAAAAGCCGAGCGAATAGGCGTTCGGGATTTGCGCAGAGGAAATGCTCTATACTCAGACTTGCTATGGCGTCCGAAAAAACCTTCTACCTTGAGACCTTCGGGTGCCAGATGAATGCCCATGACTCCGAAAAGGTTATTGGCACATTGCTGCATGAGGGCTACCGCCAGGTCGACTCCGAAGAAGAAGCCGGCCTGATCCTCTACAACACCTGCTCCATCCGCGACAAAGCCGAACAAAAGGTCTTCAACCGCCTCAACGACTACAAGAAGCTCCACAAGGCCGGCAAACGCTTCGGCGTGCTCGGATGTGTCGCCCAGCAGGAGGGCGAAAAGATCTTCGAGCGCGCGCCCTACGTGTCGCTCGTCTCCGGTTCCGCCTCTTACCGCAAGCTGCCCGAGATGCTCAGCCGCCTCGAAGCCGGCGAGAACCGCATCACCGGCCTCGACGACCGCCAGACCGACGAGACCTTCGAAACCGAATTCACCGCGCGCCAGAACCCCTACCGCGGCTACATCACCATCATCGAGGGCTGCGACAAGTTCTGCGCCTACTGCGTGGTCCCGTACACGCGCGGCAAAGAGCGCAGCCGCGGATCCTCATCGGTACTGGCAGAGGCGCGGCGCATCGCCGACCAGGGCTACACCGAGATCCAGCTCCTCGGCCAGAACGTGAACAGCTACCGCGACCCGGAAGGGAAGTTGAGCTTCGCCGAACTGCTTGCCGCCGTCGGCCAGGTCGCCGGCATCCGCCGCGTCCGCTTCACCACCAGCCACCCCCGCGACTTCACCCGCGACATCGTCGAAGCCATCGACGCCTTCCCGACCCTCTGCGACCACGTGCATCTGCCGGTGCAGTCCGGCTCGTCCCGCGTGCTCAAAATGATGGCCCGCGAGTACACGCCCGACTGGTACCTCGAACGCATCAGCTGGATCAAGGCCGCGAAACGCCCGATCTCGCTTTCGACCGACATCATTGTCGGCTTTCCGGGCGAAACCGCCGACGATTTCATCCAGACCATGGACCTGCTGCAGGAGGTCCAGTACGATTGCGTCTTCGGATTCAAGTACTCGGGCCGGCCCAACACGCCGGCCCTCACCATGATCGATTCCGTTCCGGAAAGCGAGAAAGTCAAACGGCTTCAAGTAGTGCTTGACCGCCAGCGCGAGATCCAAAGAGTCAATTATGCCAAGCACTTAGGGGAAGAGATGGAAGTGATGGTCGAGGGTACGAATCCCGCGCGCGGTCAGATTTCCGGTCGCAGCACCCAGAACAAGCCGGTCAACTTCACCACCTCGCATGCCCATCGCGCCGGCTCCGGGTACCTACATGAAGGTAAAAATCACGAACACTTTTCCCAACAGCCTGGTCGGTGAAGCCGTCTAAACAAAGTAGCGGAGGGGAAACCATGGACATCGAAGTCCGGATCCGCGGTCTGATGATGGATCCAGCCACCAATATGCCGATCGTCGTGCTCAAGGACGTCGGCTCCGACACCGTCATGCCCATCTGGGTCGGGATCTTCGAGGCCAACGCCATCGCCATTGAAATTGAAAAAGTATCCGCTCCGCGACCGATGACGCACGATCTGACGACGAAATCTCATGCGTCACATGAATGCTCAGCTGGAAAGAGATTGTAATTACAGAACTTAAAGACGATACATTCTTCGCCGTTCTGTGGATTCGCCAGGATGGAGAAGCTGATGACCCTGGATGCCCGCCCCTCCGACGCCATCGCTCTGGCGCTGCGTGCCGACTGTCCGATCTTTGTATCCGAGCAGGTCATGCAGTCCGCCAAGCTGAACATGGCCGGCCCCCCAGAAGGCCCTACCGCCGAGCAACTGCGCGGCTGGCTCGAAGGTCTGAATGACGAAGACCTCGGCCGCTACAAGATGTAGGGAAGAGCTTCTCGCTGAAAGTAGGTCGTCTCGTATCCTCCAATCTGACAAGCAGATCAAAGTCCAAATGAGTTATTTTGCTTGAACTATACAGAATATCTGTTATCGGACATTACGTAGCCGGCACTACTTGGCCTTTCTTTGCCGAGAAAGCGCCAGGAAATCCTCGACTCTCGCTGCCGCCACCTCCCCATGTTTGTTCTGTTCGATGGACCACAGCAGGCGCTGACCCACTTTCATTGTCATAGCATCAGCTGCCGCTGTGCTTTGCTCTCCAGCCATCGCCACGTTTTGTGTTTCAAGAAATCGGCTGAATCCCACCAACGCCGTCTGATTCGGATTCAGATCTTCCATGTCCGGGTTCGGAAGTGTCGTCGGTTCGGGAATGTTCTGTGGTGTGCCTTGCCGCAATGCGGTTGCAATCCTCCATGAGGACGCGAAAGATTTCGCCGCCGCCGTCCGGTTGCCCAGCGGGGCGAGGCTCCAGAGGTCGCTCAGATAGCGTAAGAGACTGGTGTGATCGAACACCTCCGAAATTACCTGGCTTTCGAGCCAGGGAGACACCAGCACCGCCGGCACCCGAACTCCGTACTGTGCAAAGCTGAAGTTGCTAACATTGGTGTCTGGTGGAACGCAGGCCGGCGGATTCACGTGGTCGTAGAACCCTCCATGTTCGTCGTAGAGAATCACGAGCAAGGTCTTTTCCCACAGAGCCCCGTTGCCCCGAATGGCGTTATACACCTGGGCCAACAACACCTCTCCTCGAAGAACATCGCTCGGTGGATGCTGGTCGTTCTGGTTCGCGCCGAAGTAGGACGGTTCCAGGAAGACATAGTTGGGAAAAGCCGGCTCCGGTCCACCCGCATCCTGAAAGAACTGCGACATCTGGTGAAAGTGCCATGGACGCTCCCAAAGATGCGTCATGGTCAGCGACTGCGGAAAGTCGCCGTAATAAATCGCCCAGCTTTTTGAAGCTGCATCGAGCCGGTCGTAAATCGTGTCCTGGTTGTAAAGGTGTAGGTCGGGGTGGAAAATCCCGTCAGGCATGTCCACATGCCCTAGCGAAGTTCCACTGTGCACAAAGAAGCGGTTGGGCCAAGTTGGGCCCGGAAGCGAGCTAAACCATTGGTCGCAGATCGCAAAAGATTGAGCGAGTTGATGCAGTACCGGCAGCGAGCCGGGGCCGTAATACTTCATGACTTCGGACCAGGCATCTGTTTTGCATTGTGAGAAGTTCCTCGCAAAGTTACGGGCGAACCCAAGATTCGGGCCTTCGATTTGCTCCAGCACATCCGGCAGGTTGTGCTCGGGGTCGACCTTTTTCGATGCCGGATTGGCGGGATCGCACAGCATCACCCGCGTCGTCGTGGGAGCCTGCGATACGGAATTGCCACCCGGGGCAGGATTCGACCTCGGATTCACTGGATCGATTCCATTGACGCGGGGCAAGCTGCCGAGCATGCGATCAAAGGAATTGTTTTCGAGCATGAGGACAACGATGTGCTCTATAGTCACAGCCTCAGTTCCTCCTGCAGCGCGGATCTGGGAAAAAACTGATCAGGGATTTTGGGGGACGGCGGTTCCCTTCTGATTTATCTCACACTACTGATGCATCCGCATCCAGCGATCAACGAAGACTCGCGATTAGTTTCGGATCTCTGCCAGAAGACTCTCGACTTCGGCCTTCTGCTCCGCCGTCAGCGGCAGCAGCGGTTGGCGCGGATACCCGCCGTAGTAGCCGTTGAAGTCGCAGGCATATTTCACTCCGGCGATCCCGAGTTCCCCAGTGATTCGCTGGTTGGGCTTGGCGATGCGCTCCTGCCGCTCCGCCGCCAGCTTCGGATCGCGATCCTTCCAGGCAAAGTACACCTCGTAGCAAGCTTCGGGGGCACATGCAGCGAATCCCAGGATCGCGCCCGACGCCCCCGCCTCAAGCGACGGAAGAATAATCGAAGCCGATCCTGTCAGTACCTGGAACCCAACATCCTTGGTGCGCGTCTTCAAGGGAGCGGATGGAGGAGCTACCGCAATAGCCGGACCTCCAGCCAGATCACCGGCAGACACAAACGTTGCAGGCAGAGTGACAACAGCGTTCATCATCCTGGTGGTGACTGCCTCAAACACCGGCGTCACCGTGACCGTGCGTTTCGCCACCCCGCGAGTAGCATCTACAATTCCCTTGATCCGTTCGAGGCTTCCGCTCGAGTCCTTGATGGCGATAATGTTCGGGTGATGCGCAAGTTCCGCGACCATCTCCACCGGAATCTGGTATGGCACGCAACGGGGAATGTTGTAGAGCACCACCGGAAGTGGTGAGCGATCGGCCACAGCCCGAAAATAATTGGCCACCACCGACGGAGTCATTTGCGTTGAATAGTAAGTCGGCGTTCGCACCAATACCGCATCGTACTGGAACCTCGCAGCGGTCTCTGCAAGCTCGATAACTGATCGAAGGCTCTCGCGGTTCACACCGGCGATCAGAACTTTCTCCACAGCCGCAGCCTCAGCCGCGGTTCGCAGCACGTCTCGGGTTTCTGCATCATCGAGCGCCGGCGCCTCACCCGTCGAGCCTAGCACCACCATCCCAGCGAGCTGGCTGCGCGAATAACGAGCTATATTGGCCTCGAGCTTGCGGTAATAGACCCGCTCGTCCGGATAGAAAGGCGTGGTAACGGCGGCAAAAACACCCTCGATCAGCATCACTCTATCTTATTCGGTAAGACCGCTCAGTTCCCTATCCGCTTTGCGTTCGGATTCAGTCGATCTTCGACGCATGCAGGTTCTGGAGTGCATACACCGTGATATTGTGCTGCTGCATCGCCGCGATACCCTCCACGGCCGCCTGTGCAGCTGCAATCGTCGTAATCGTCGGAATCCGCGCAAGCACTGCGGCCCTCCGAATGGCCTTCTCGTCGAAGAAGGTGTCCTGCCCCCGCGGCGTGTTGATGATGAGCTGGATGCGATCGCCTTTGATCAGGTCGACGACGTTCGGTCGTCCTTCCTTCACTTTGAACACACGCTCAACGGCCAGCCCGGCGCGTTCGAAGACGTTTGCCGTTCCCTCGGTGGCCACCAGGTGGAAGCCGAGATGCGCACACCGGCGCGCCAGCTCGACCGCCGCCGCCTTGTCGTGATCGTTCACCGTGAAGAAGATCGTTCCGCGCGCCGGCAGAACTTGCCCAGCTGAAAGCTGCGCCTTCGCAAATGCCTCTCCGAAAGTTGCCGCCACGCCCATCACTTCACCGGTCGATTTCATCTCGGGACCAAGCACAGTATCGACGCCCGCGAACTTCGACCACGGAAACACCGGCGACTTCACGTAATAATGCGATCCTGTTTCCAGATCCTTGCCCGACGCAAGCTGCTCCGGCAACAACTCACGCAATTTGCGCCCCGTCATCAACCGCGCACCAATCTTCGCCAGCGGGACGCCTGTCGCCTTCGAAACATACGGAACCGTACGCGAAGCTCGCGGATTCACCTCGATAACGTAGACGTGGTCGTTTCCATCCGCATCCCGCTGAATGGCAAACTGCAGATTCACCAGCCCCACCACCTTAAGCGCAAGTGCCAGCTTCCTCGTGTGCTGGCGGATTGTCTCCAGCGTCTCCTCGCGAATGCTGACTGAGGGCAGCACGCACGATGAATCTCCGGAATGGATTCCGGCTTCTTCAATGTGCTGCATGATTCCGGCGATGATCACTTCTTCCGAATCGCAGAGCGCGTCGACATCCACCTCAACCGCATCCTCGAGGAAGTGGTCAACCAGAACTGGCCGCTCCTGCGAGTACTCCACCGCCTGCTTCATGTATTCGGCCACCGCCTGGGCGTCGTAGGCGATGACCATCGCGCGTCCGCCAAGCACATAGCTCGGCCGCACCAGCACCGGGTAGCCAATCCGCTCCGCGACGGCAAGCGCCTGGTCCACGCTGGTCGCAGTGCCGCCCGCCGGCTGGGGAATATCCAAATCCTCCAGCAGCTTTCCGAATTGCTTGCGATCTTCGGCAAGATCGATCGACTCGGGCGACGTGCCGATGATGGGCACGCCCGCCGCGCGCAACCGCTGCGCCAGGTTCAGCGGAGTCTGACCGCCGAACTGCACGATCATGCCGATCTTCGCGCCCGACTGCGCCTCGTGGTTGTAAACCGCCAGCACATCTTCCAGTACCAGCGGCTCAAAGTAAAGCCGGTCGCTCGTGTCGTAATCTGTCGAAACCGTCTCCGGATTGCAGTTCACCATGATGGTCTCGTACCCATCGTCCTTCAGCGCAAACGCCGCGTGGCAGCAGCAATAATCGAACTCGATACCCTGCCCGATACGGTTGGGACCAGAGCCGAGAATGATGACCTTCGGCTTGTCTGTCGGCGGCGCTTCGTCTTCCTCGTCGTAGGTCGAGTAGAGATAGGGCGTCATCGACTCGAACTCGGCCGCGCAGGTATCCACGAGCTTGAAGACCGGGCGAATGCCCTTCCCTTCGCGCAGTTCCCTCACCTGCTTTACGCCGTCGTGTCCCTCGAGCTCCCACTCGGTCGCGATGCGTTCGTCGCTGAGGCCATAGCGTTTCAATTTCAGAAGTTGCTCGGCAGTGATGTTCTCCGGCGTTACCTCCTGCAGCGAACCCTGCGCCAGTGTCACCTCACGAATCTGGTGCAGGAACCACGGATCCATTCCGGTGAACCGCGCAACTTCGCGCACGCTCATACCGCGCTCAAATGCGAAGCGGATGTAACCCAGCCGCTCCGGTCGTGGCGTTACGAGCATTTGCGTCAGGCGACGCGGCTCCAGAATCTCAGTCCCGGTCTTTTTGCCGGTTTCAAGCGCGCGCCATGCCTTCATCAGCGCTTCCTTGAAGGTGCGTCCCATGGCCATCACTTCGCCGACAGATTTCATCTGCGGACCCAGCGTGTCGTCGGCGCCGGGAAATTTCTCGAACTGCCACTTGGGAATTTTTACGACCACGTAATCGATGGTCGGCTCGAAGCATGCCGGCGTTTTGCGCGTAATGTCATTGGGAATCTCGTCGAGCGTATAACCCACGGCAAGCTTCGCCGCGATCTTCGCAATCGGAAATCCAGTAGCCTTCGATGCCAGGGCAGATGAACGCGACACGCGCGGATTCATCTCAATCACCGTCATCCGTCCGTTCGCGGGATTCACGGCAAACTGCACGTTCGATCCGCCCGTCTCCACTCCAATCTCGCGCATTACGGCGATGGCCGCGTCGCGCATCTTCTGGTACTCGCGATCAGTGAGTGTTTGCGCCGGCGCCACGGTAATGGAGTCGCCGGTATGCACGCCCATGGGATCGAAGTTCTCAATGGAGCAGATGATGATGACGTTGTCCGCGAGGTCCCGCATCACCTCAAGTTCGTACTCCTTCCAGCCGAGCACGCTCTCTTCAATCAGGCACTCGTGTACGGGAGAAAGATCAAGGCCGCGCGCCAGAATCTCCATCAGCTCTTCGCGGTTGTAGCCAATGCCGCCGCCTGATCCACCCAGCGTGAAACTCGGCCGAATCAGAACCGGAAACCCAATCTTGCTCGCAAAATCCAAACCGTCGCGAAGGTTGTTCACCAGCGCAGACTTTGAAACATCGAGCCCGATGCGCAGCATCGCGTCTTTGAACAAGAGGCGGTCTTCGGCCTTCTTGATGGCCTCAAGCTTTGCGCCAATCAGCTCCACTCTGTAGCGGTCAAGAATGCCGGAATCGGCCAGGTCGACAGCGAGATTCAGCGCCGTCTGTCCGCCCACCGTCGGCAGCAACGCGAACTTTCCCGCGCCTTCACCCAGCATCGCCGTCTCAATGCGGATGATCTCTTCAACATACTCGCGCGTGAGCGGCTCAATGTAGGTGCGATCGGCTAGCTCGGGATCAGTCATGATGGTGGCCGGGTTCGAATTCACCAGCACCACCTCGTAGCCCTCCTGCTTGAGAGCCTTGCAGGCCTGCGTGCCGGAGTAGTCAAACTCCGCCGACTGGCCGATGACGATCGGACCGGAGCCGATCACCAAAATCTTCTGAATGTCATTTCTGCGTGGCATCTTTTCGACAATTCCCCGACTTAATGTTTCGTTCTTTCACGAATAGCCCGATCAAATTCCTTGTTTGCTCGGTCATCACCGACGAGCAAGCATCCTTGCAGGCACCGGGCCCCAAAATCACGTAAAGCTTCTTCCGCTCGAGGGCTGTAACCATCTCATCCGTAACCACAATCTCCCGGATCGCGGGGGAATACTCCGTCCGCGCCACCCGAAACGTGTACTGGCCCCTGACATGATCGAACCGGAATTCGCCCGATTTGTCAGTTCTTGTCTGATATGCAATTTTGTCATCCCGAACAAGTGTGACCTCCACATCCACCACTGGATGTCCAACGGGATTCACAACGTAGCCGTCAACATGGCTCAGACGCTCCGGTCCAGGAATATCGACCTGCGCATTGAAGGAAGTGGCGCCGTCCGCACACAACATCCAGATCGCCAAGCCCAAAAAACAGCGGAGCCAAAGCCCCGCTGCTCTTGCCAAACCCGCGTTCGCGCACGCCCTTCGCGTTCATGCCTTCCACTCCTCCATCATCTTCCTGAAGTCGCGGAACAGATAATGCGAATCATGCGGCCCCGGCGCAGCCTCGGGATGATACTGCACGCTGAACAGCGGCAGCGTCTTGTGCCGCAGCCCTTCGAGCGTGTTGTCATTCAAGTCCACGTGCGTCAGCTCAACATCATTCGCGTTGATCGAATCCGGATCGACCGCAAAGTTGTGGTTGTGCGCCGTAATCTCCACCTTGCCGGTCGTGTTATTGCGTACCGGATGATTCCCGCCGTGATGCCCGAACTTCAGCTTGTACGTCCGCCCGCCCAGCGCCAGCCCGCAAAGCTGATGCCCCAGGCAAATCCCGAACACCGGCACGCGCCCCATCATGTCGCGAATCGCCTTCACGGCATAATCCACCGGCTCCGGATCGCCCGGCCCATTCGACAGAAACACGCCGTCCGGCTTCAGCGCCAACACGTCGGCCGCCGTGGTCTCAGCAGGAACGACTGTCACCCGGCATCCCTCACGCGCCAGCATGCGCAGAATGTTCTGCTTGATCCCGAAGTCGTACGCCACCACATGGAGCTTCCGCTCTTCTGCCTCTTGGACGAGGGCGCTTGGCAAGAGAGGTCGCCCCCCTGGTATCGCGGATCCGACTCGTCAAAGCTGTACGCCGTCTTGGTCGAAACCACCTTCGCCAGATCGGTCCCATCCATCTTGCGAATATTTCTGGCCTTTTGGACAGAGCATCGGCTCCGAAGTCTCAGTCGAAATCACGCCGCGCATCACGCCATGTGTGCGCAGATGCCGCACCAGCGCGCGCGTGTCGATCTCCGCAAGCACCGGAACGGAATACCGCTCCATGTACTCGTCTGTGACCTGTTCGGAGCGCCAGTTCGAACTGATCGCCGAAAACTCGCGCACGATCAGGCCCTCGATATAGGGCTTGGCCGATTCGTTGTCTGCCTGGTTGGTGCCGTAGTTGCCGATCTGAGGATTGGTAAGAACGACGATTTGACCAGCATAGGAAGGATCGGTTGCGATTTCCTGATAGCCGGTTAGGGAAGTATTGAAAACTACTTCGCCCTGGCATTCGCCTGGGTGACCATAGCCTTCGCCGCGGAAGATGCGCCCGTCTTCGAGCGCAAGAATCGCCTGCATCGCCTCTCCGAGGAGTGGATTCAATCGATTTTAGCAGGTTTCGCCGTGCCGCGTCGGGCGTGGAAAACGCGATTCTATTTCACTTCGCCCACATCGCTGGCAGGCCAGTAGACAAACACGGCCTTGCCGTAGATCAGATCGCGCTCCACCACGCCAAATTCCCGGCTGTCCGACGAGATCGAGCGATGGTCGCCCATCACGAAATAGCTGTCGTCGGGGATGACCGTCTCAGCGTAGGAGCGCGTATCGCGATACATCTCAGGAACGTAGTTCTCAGCAAGGGCTTGCCGTTCACCCACACCTGGCCGTGATCGATGCGCAGCCGGTCGCCCGGCAGCGCAATCACGCGCTTGATGTAGCTCTTCTCAGGATCGCGCGGATAGTGAAACACCACCACATCGCCGCGATCGATTGACGTGATGTGGTAGACAAATTTGTTGATGAACAGCCGGTCGTGATCTTCGAGCCGCGGAAGCATGCTGGTGCCTTCAACGCGCACCGGCTGGTAGAGAAACAGGATGATCAGAATTGAAACGCCGGCCGAAATCAGCAGATCGCGCAACCACAGCCCCAGGCCCGCGCTCGCGTCTGCTGGCTTGCGCGCGAAGCCGGTTCAGCCGGCGATCGAAGGGGTTGTCGTCGGGGAAGAAAGTTCAGTTACAACTGGTTCTTGAATCGTTGACATCTCTATCTCGAATTATTGAACGCCATGAAGTTTAACTGCAACCCAGACTTCCCGGCGGGCACACAAGATCCGGATGACCCGGCTTTTGCATCGGCTTTGGCTGCGCGGACGAAGGCACCATAGCCGGAGACGCTCCGGGCGCTGTTCCCTCCGCAGAAGTTCTCTTCTTCCAAAATCAGCGGCCGCTGCAGCACCATCTCCACCTGCGTTCCGGCCTCGATGTTTACATCGGCGCCGCGCGTAAATAGCGACACAATCCCCACCGTGGCGAGTCCAGCGCCGAGTCCCCCCAAACCACCGGCCAAAGAGTGTCCCGACGATATTCCGGCAATCGAACCGACAGTCGCGCCGGTCGGCAGGGCGATCTCCGCGGTCTTGCCCGCATTGCGTCCCTTGTCCTTATCCTGCTCGATGGTTCCTTCGCCGTCTTTCACTTCCTGCTTGCTGGCGCCCGGCAGGCCACTGACCACGCCAGGAATCTCAACCACGCTGCCGTTGGGAAAGATGATGGAAGTAAAGTGCATGTCGAGCTGTGACTTGCCCGTCATACGGCCGGCACGAACTACCCGGTCAACCATGCCCTGCACAAATACGCCCGCCGGGATCATCACCCGGTTCCCCACCACCACTGGAAATGCCGAGGCAAGATACACCCCGTCACCGGCTCTGGCGCTCTTCGTATTGAGCGAACTGCGCAACTGCAGCAGAACCTTGGTTCCGGCCGGCACGGTGTAGGTCTTTTTCGGAACCATCGCTGCATTCGCGCTGGCCGGAGTCGAACTTGCGGGATCGGCAGCCGCTACGGCTGCGGCCGGCTGGGAAGTCGCCGCCTGTGTGCTGTTCGAGGGCGGAGGCGGTGCCTGGGCCAGCAGTGTTCCCGACACACCCAGCTGCAAAGGCCGCAGCCGATAAAAGCGTCAACGTCAATGTCTTGCTTTCCAGACGCATTTATTCCTCCCCTCTGCTCCTAAGGAGATAGACGGGCGGCTTGGTTGCAAAGATAGCTGTCCAATCTTTTTTCCGCAGGCTCGATTTCAGAGTACGCTAAATTCGTTACCTTGGGAGAGATGAACCATGGATGCAATCCGGGCCGAAGCCCGCTCGAGCGTTGCTGATATGCCTGATCAAACCGATCGATTCGCCGCTGTTTATAAGGTGCTTGGGAATGCCATCACCTCCCGCGCATTTCCCGGTTGCGCGTTCGGGGTTCTCGCCGGGGGCGAAGTTGTTCTCGCCGACGCGCTGGGCCGCTTTACTTACGAAGGACGACTCGCCTTTTGTCAGAGCCGCACACCGTCTTTGACGTTGCCAGCATCACCAAAGTGGTTTCCACAACCGCCGTCGCCATGCTGCTTTACCAGCGCGGCCTGCTCGATCTGGATACCCCGCTCGGCGAACTTCTGCCGGGCTTTGTCGTCGGCCGTGAAAGCGGCAGACTCGCGCGCCAAGTCACGATCCGCCACCTGCTTGCCCACAACTCCGGCCTTCCCGGGTACGTCGAGTTCTTCCGTACCGTGAGCACTCCGGCCGAGCTTTATCGCGCCTGCCTGGAACTGCCCATCGAGGCCGCGCCCGGAGAACGCAGCGAGTACTCCGACCCCGGGTTTCATCCTGCTGGGCAAAGCGCTTGAGGTCCTGACACGCGAGGACCTCGCAGCCTGGGCGCGAAAGCAGGTCTTTGAGCCTCTTGGACTGACAGCAACCGGCTTCTCCCCTGCCGCCGAACAGCGGCCGCTGATCCCGCCGACCGAAATCGACAGCCAGTTCAGGCATCGCCGCTATCCAGGGCGAAGTGCAGGATGAGAACGCATTTGTTCTGAACGGCGTCGCCGGTCACGCCGGCCTGTTCTCAAATGTGCCAGACCTGCTGCGGTTTGCGGGCGAGATTCTTGCGAGGCTTCCAAGGTAGCGAACCCGAGCATCCCTCGCCGCTCTTCACTCGCGACACCGTCGAGATGTTTCGCTGAGCGGCAGGGTCCGGAAGGCAGTTCGCGGGCGCTTGGTTGGGACACTCCGTCGAAGGAGTCCTCGGCCGGACAATACTTCTCCGCTCATTCCATCGGACATCTTGGATTTAGCGGCTGTTCCCTCTGGATCGACCTCGACGCCTCCGTCGCGGCTGTCCTGCTCACGAATCGCACCTGGCCCGATCGCCAGTGCCAATTGATCAAGCAGGTTCGGCCTGCGTTCCATGACGCTGTCAGATTGGCGTTGTCTGGTCGGCAAGCCCTCTGATTTGTGCGTCGAATGACATTAAAGTGACATTCCGCCTCACCACAATTCTGGTCGACTTGCCGCGGATTGCAGATACAATAGATTCTGGGGACAGACTTTGATGTTAACCAGTACGACGACGCACGAAGGCGCCGGCGCTCACGGGAAAGAGGAAACCAAGACGGACCCGGCTTCCCTACTCCAGCACCTGACTACCGAAAGCCAAAACGAAGCATCCCAAGGCTTTGATACCAAATCGGCGCTGGAGATAGCCCGCATTATCAATCACGAAGACGCCAAGATTGCTGGTGCTGTCAAGAAGGCTATTCCCGAAATCGCCGAAGTCATCGACCATGTAGCGCGCAGCCTCCGCGATGGCGGCCGGCTCATCTATATCGGGGCCGGTTCCAGCGGCCGCATTGCCGCTCTCGATGCCTCCGAGTGCCCCCCCACCTACTCCACCGCCCCCGGACAAGTCCAATACATCATGGCCGGTGGCCCCAAAGCCCTGGCCTCCGCCGTTGAAGTCAATGAGGACTCCGAGGAGCTGGGCCAGCGCGACATCGCCCGCCGCCGTCCCACCCGCAAAGATGTCGTAATCGGACTCTCCGCCTCTGGCCGCACCCCCTATGTCGTCGCTGCGACGGCCTATGCACGGGCCCGCGGAGCCTATACGGCAGCCGTCACCTGCAACCAGGGCACTCCACTGGCTGAGGTCGCCGATATTGCCATCGTTGCCGAGGTTGGAGCGGAAGTGATCTCCGGCTCAACCCGCATGAAGGCCGCCAGCGCGCAAAAGATGATCCTCAACATGATCACCACCGGAGCCATGACGCGCCTTGGCTATGTGTACGAAAACCTCATGGTCAACGTGCACATGCAGAATTCCAAGCTCGTCGAACGCGGCATCCGCATCCTGATGAACGCCTGCAAAATCGATCGCGAAACCGCCGTCCAGACCATCAAGAGCGCAGGTCGCAGTGTTCCTGTCGCGCTTGTCATGCTGAAAGCCAAAGTCGACAAGCCCGAGGCCGTCCGCCGCCTGGCCAAGTCCGACGGCAACGTCCGCCTCGCTATCGAAGACAACGTCCTCGAACTGTAGTGGTGCGGTTCAGAGCCAAGCGATAGGCATTAGAACGTCGATAACCGCACCTTCAGCAAGACTTCTTCATCGGCCTTCAGATTCAATCCATAGTCCGTCTGATCGCCATTCCAGATTCGCGCCATCTTCCAGTTCCCCGCGGCATCATAGCTCCCCTCTTCCACCTTCAGCCACAGGCGCTTCTTCCCTGGAGCAAAAGTCGGCGTGAAGTCCACGCGCACATGGTGCCCGGCAACAAGATATTCATCCGGCCCCAGTTCCAAAACCACCGCGCCGCCATCCGGTGGTGTGTTCCCTTTCGGCTGCATCCAGTTTCCAAACGACGGCATGCCATAGCTGACCACAACGTCCCAACGGCCAAATGGGATTCGTTGCGCGTGATTCTCTGGATCCTCGCTCACACCGACAACTTTGCCTTCCAGGTTTGCTTTCGCAATCCTCCGGGCAATTGGCGCAATCAACGCATACTGCCGCGCAACCGGCTTCAACGCGCCTGATTCCATCGCTTCCGGTCCCGTCGGCTCATTGGCGTATCGTGTGAGATCCAGCCCGAATGGAGACCAGCCGATCGCCCCCTGCCCAATCGCGGTAAACACGTACCGCGCATACGCCGGCGAATTACCCGTTTCCGGTATCAACAGCGGATTGTCTGGACGCCCATAGAACCCAATCACCTTCATGTACTTCGCATACTCCGCCATGTAAATGTCCGGAGCAACGAGATCAATCGAAGGCGCTGCAATCTTCCACAGCCCGATGTTGTTGTCCGTCGGCGCGCCCGATTCGTAACTCGGCGCTTTTCCCGGATGCAGTGGATCGCGCAGCGCCGCATTCACATACAACGGCAAGCGATACTCAGCCTTGCCCGCCGCCGCCACCCGCTCAATGAATGCCGCCGTGTACCAGGCTTCGAAAGTCTCATGAGCATCCTCGCCGAATACTTCTTTCCACGTTCCTGGCTGCTTGCCCAGCCCCTTCACGAGCGTCTCTGGAACCGGCCCGGCGAAAGCCTTTTGCGCCTCCGCGCCATAATCCCGCACCCCGCCCCACACACCCGCCTCGTTCTCAACCTGCACCATGAGCACCGTCCGTTGCGCATCTGCCTCTTTCAAGTGCCGCATGAGAGCCCGGAACGCGCTCTTATCTGCCTCGAGAAACGCTTCCGATAACGGCGACGGAGAGTCCACTGTCTCGCCTTTTTCATTTCTCAAAAACGGATACTTCTCCTGGTTCAGCTTGATCCACTCCGGCGTGTAGTGCGAGCTGCCGTTTTTCCACGTGCCAAACCAAAGAAACACGAGATGCACATGGTGCTCGCGAGCCTGTTTCAGCATCAGATCCACGACGCTGAAGTCGAACTTCCCCTGAGTCGCCTCCAATTGCTCCCAAGAGACAGGTAGCTCGACCGTGTTGGCATGCAGCGTCTCTGCAGCCGGCCACACCTTGTCGAGATACGCCGGCCACGCGCTCGAATTATTCGCCTGTACGCCCAGCATCAGGTATGGTTCACCATCGACCATCAGCGCGTAATGTCCGTCCTTCTGGACGATCATGGGAATTGGCTTTGCGGCTGTCGCCGAAACTTGCGCCGCCTGCTGCCCGATCAGTAACGGCGCACAAGCAAACGTTTCCATCAACATCAAAACAACTGCCAGTCTTACAGTTGCCAAACCTGCATTCGTACGAGTCATCTTCGAGCCCTCAAATGTCCAACATTGAAACCACGGCAAGTATATCCTTCGGCAACCACACGTTCGTCCCGCGGAATTACACTTGAAAGCACGGAGCAACCCAGGACTTTCATGGATAAATTTGTCATTCGCGGTGGTAATCCGCTGGTCGGAACTGTACGCATATCCGGTGCAAAAAACTCTGCCCTGCCCTGCATGGCGGCTGCCATCCTCACAGAAGAAGAAGTCACCCTCGAAAACATTCCCCACGTGCGCGATATCGAGACGGAACGCAAGCTGCTTGTGGCGATGGGCGCAGAAGTCGAGATGGGCACAGGAACTGCCGATCACCGCACCCGCATCAACTTCCGCACGCTCTCAAACCCGGAAGCGAAGTACGAGATCGTCAAAACCATGCGCGCCACTTCTCTCGTCCTCGGCCCGCTCGTGGCCCGTGCCGGAATGGCACGGGTGGCGATGCCCGGCGGATGCGCCATCGGTGGCCGGCCCATTGATCTTCACATCAAGGGCCTTGAAAAAATGGGAGCCACCATCGCGCAGGAGCATGGCTACCTCGAGGCCCGGGCTGACAAACTGAAAGGCGTCCACATCGTCTTCGACAAGATCACAGTTACCGGCACCGAGGATCTCCTCATGGCTGCGGTCCTCGCCGACGGCGAAACGTTGATGGAGAACTGTGCGCGCGAGCCAGAGGTCACCGACCTTGCCGCGCTCCTCACCGCCATGGGCGCAAAGATCGAAGGCGCCGGAACATCCACAATCCGCGTACAGGGAGTCACCAGTCTGAAGGGCGCGCACTACCGCATCAATCCTGACCGCATCGAAGCCGGCACCTTTCTTGTTGCAGGAGCGCTGACAGGCGGTGACCTCACCGTCGCCGATTGCAACCCCGATCACCTCGGCGCCGTGATTGCCAAACTCACTGAAGGCGGCGCTCTCGTCGAAGTCCTCAGCTCCAACTCCGTTCGCGTCCGCAGCGACGGCAAGCTGAAAGCCGCCGACATCTCCACGGAGGAGTATCCCGGCTTCCCGACTGACATGCAGGCACAGTACATGGCTCTGGCCACGCAGGCCGATGGCGTCAGCACCGTGAAGGAAAACATCTTCGAAAATCGCTTCATGCACGTACAGGAATTGGTGCGCATGGGCGCGAACATCAAGGTCGACGGCCGCACCGCAACAGTCCGCGGTCCCTCTCCGCTCTCGGCCGCAGCCGTAATGTGCTCCGACCTCCGCGCCTCAGCGTCGCTCGTTCTTGCCGCCCTTGTGGCCGACGGCGAGTCAATTCTCGACCGCGTCTACCACATGGACCGGGGCTACGAGCGCATCGAGCAAAAACTGGAATCCGTGGGCGCCCAGATCCGCCGCATGGGCAACGTATTCGGCTGAGGCACCGGAAAAAACACCGGGTGCCGGGTGCCCCAGGTCTCGCTTTTGAGACCTGGGAAAGCAGCGAACCTTAGCTTGATCGACTCGAACCTGACGTGACCAGCTTCCAAGTTGCTAGTCATTCCACAGAATGCCAAAAGCGTTCGACATGTTCAACGCCCTAGCGCCAGCTCACAGCCAGATGCCAGCGCAGCTTGTATTTGCGTGCCTTCTCGAGGACGCGTTCATATTCGCGAAGTTCGCCGAGAACGGGTAGCGTCTCAGATCCGAATGAGACCGGCGTCTCGACAAGAAAGCGAATGAGCGCGCGAACCGTAACGAGGCCATCTGCAGGATCAAACCACTGTGGCTCCGGCAGGTTGAACGCCCACTCCGGATCGCCCGCCCCCTGGTCGAGCAGCAGGCACATCGAATTCTCGTCTGCAGAAAAGAATTGAAGCAGCGGTGCAATCTGAAGCGACTCCGCCAATCGTTCCAGCGCATCTTCATTGCGGGCCAGAGCATGGCCGTTGACGAAGATGTCGAATCCAGGGTCCTCCCCTTCAACGACAATGTAGAGACTGGCAGCCATCGCTCTGAGCATAGTAGAGGGAAAGCACGGCAAACACCCAAATTCCTTTCTGGTAATCCAAAGGATTAATGGTCTGCGCGCCAATGCAAAGGTTACGCAAGTTTCAAGCGAAGCCCGGCTGGCATACAACAAAAGCGTCATTCTTCCGAATCACAATAGGAAAGCGCATCTAAGATTGCTGAAGACCGGTTTGGCGAACTGAGGAAACCGTGGTGGATTGGACTAAACTCCCGGACCTTGCAGCAGTGGCTGCGCTTACCTGCGCGTTTGCGTCGGTGGCGCGTCGAGGCCAGACTTCGGCTTCTCGGCACTGGCTCACCGGCTGGGTGTTGATCGCGCTGCATTTCGCCGCATTGATCTTTCTCAATACACCGGGAATCTGGGGCGTTCTGGCAGGCGACATCGCACTGATATCGCTGACATCCGCCGGCGTTCTGTTCATGTGGGCATCGGTCCCCTATCGCACGGAAAAATCAAGCGTCTGGATGCTGATCTCAGTGCTGACCACGAATGCACTGTACATCTTTCTCCTGGGATTCGATCAGCCTCGCCCGTGGGCGCTGAATGTTGCGGCAACCCTGATGGGTGCGGCGCCGTTGACAATCGCCTTGACCGCGCGCCGCGACTTCACCCATCTTCTGCGGTGGATGCTGGTCGGGATTTACAGCATGCTTGCGGTGTTTTTGCTGGCCGTGCAGAACCGGCCGGGTAACGGGCTTGACCTGGCTTCGAATGCGGTACTCTTCACGGTCTATTTCGGATGCTGTTTGCATGTCTGGCACAGCTACCGGGGACGTGGCAGCGCCGGTTCCCTCATTACAATCGTGGGTTTTCTGGGCTGGGCGTCGGTGTTCGTGGTTGCTCCACTTTTAGGCGTGCTGGCGCCAAATGCGCAGATCGAAAGCGAGGTTTGGAACCTTCCCAAGTACGTAGTCGCCGTGGGCATGATCCTGCTGCTGCTAGAGGACCAGATCGAGCACAACAAGTACCTGGCGCTGCATGACGAACTTACGGGGCTGCCGAACCGGCGTCTGTTTCTGGACAGATTGGCGATTTCGCTGGAACGCGCGCGGCGCATGGAATCGAAGGCCGCGCTGCTCGTGATCGATTTGAATCGCTTCAAGGAAGTGAACGATAGACTTGGTCATCATGCTGGCGATCTTCTGCTTAAGAAAGTGAGCGCCATCTTCCAGGGCCGCGTACGGCGTTCGGATACCGTGGCGCGGACCGGAGGCGACGAGTTCTCCCTGATTCTCGAAGAGCCAACCAACCGCTCCATCGCAAGGCGTGTCGCGAGCGCGTTAATGGAGATACTCGATCAACCGCTGCAAGTGGGCGATCACACCTTGAAGGTCGGAGCCAGTATCGGCGTAGCGGTGTTCCCCGACGACGCCGCCGATATTGAGGCGTTGTGCATCGCCGCAGATCTGCGAATGTACCACGACAAAAACGAATCGCGCGAATTCAGCAGTGAGCGGTTCCCGGTGAAGTCGGAGCTCTTGCCGGAGTTTCGAAATGAAGAGAACGAAGCCTTCAAGACTGCTTCGAACGCGCCAAAGGTCTAGACGCGGGAGCACACATGAAAATGCCCGAGCTTGAGGCTCGGGCATTTTGTTTCGCGTTTCTAATGGACTTGACAGGGTTTAGCGGCCGCCGCCCTGTCCGCCACGTCCGCCACGACGACGGCGACGGCGTCGGTTGTTATCCTTCGCTGCTCCAGCACCGCCTGCGGGCCGGGGAGCCCCGCCGGCAACCTGGCCAACTGGCACAGCAGTGCCATCAGCGCGGTTGAAGTTGGGCTCGTTCTCTTCGTCGATCTCTTCACCGTCTCCGTCTTCGTCCTCATCGAAGTCTTCCCCGCCCTCAATCAGGATGGTGCTCTGGTTGGAGCGCGGCTGACGTTCGTCGAATTCATGACGCGGACGCGCCGGAGGCGGCGCAGCTGCTTCAGTCTCAGTATCGGCAACGACAGCTTCGGGAGCCTCTGCGGCTGGAGCCGACTGCGCCAGCTTTGCCTTCTGCTCGCGATGAGCGCCTTGCGGCTGAGCTTGATGCGATTGCCTTCGATGGCAAGAACCTTAACCATCACCTGATCGCCTTCGCGCAGTTCGTCCTTCACTTCCTTGACGCGATGCTCAGCGATCTCGGAGATGTGCAGCAGCCCGTCGGTGCCGGGGAAAAGCTCGACGAATGCGCCGAACTCGGCGAGACGAACGACTTTGCCGAGATAGACCTTGCCGATTTCAGGAACGGCAGTGATGTTGCCGATGATCTCGAGCGCCTTCTTGAGTCCCTCGGCGTCGCTGGAGGCAACGCTGACCTTGCCGGTATCGTCGACGTCGATCTTGGCGCCGGTCTGCTCGATGATGCCGCGGATGGTCGCGCCACCCTTGCCGATCAGATCGCGGATCTTGTCGGTCGGGAATCATGACTGTCTCGATGCGCGGCGCATAAGCCGAGCGCTCCGTGCGCGGTCCGTCGAGAACGGCGTCCATCTTGTCCAGCAGGAAGAGACGGCCGCGCTTCGCCTGCTCCATCGCCTGCTGCAGGATCTCGCGGGTCAGGCCGCCGATCTTGATGTCCATCTGAAGGGCGGTAATTCCCTTGCGAGTGCCGGCAACCTTGAAGTCCATATCGCCGTAGTGATCTTCGGCTCCAGCAATGTCCGTGAGGATGGCATAGTCATCGCCTTCCTTCACAAGGCCCATGGCCACGCCGGCCACTGCGCCCTTGAGGGCGATGCCCGAGTCATACAGTGCAAGGCTCGCGCCGCAGACCGAGGCCATCGACGAAGATCCATTGGACTCGAGAATGTCAGACACGATGCGGATGCTGTACGGAGACTCTTCGGCGGTCGGAAGAACCGCGGAGATGGCGCGCTCCGCCAATGCTCCGTGACCGATTTCGCGGCGGCCGGTTCCCGTCATACGTCCTGTTTCACCAACAGAGAACGGCGGGAAGTTGTAGTGGAGCATGAAGTTCTTTCTTCTTCTCGCCTTCATAGCTCTCAAGGCGCTGTCCGTCGTCGGCGGTACCCAGTGTCGCAGTCACCAGTGCCTGCGTTTCGCCGCGGGTGAACAGTGCAGAACCATGAGTGCGGGGCAGAACGCTGGTCTCGATCGTGATTTCGCGAATCTCGTCGAATGCGCGGCGGTCGGGACGAATCCGCTCCTTGGTCACCTGCTCGCGGAAGGTCCGTTCGCGGAGAAGCTCGTAATAGGTGGCCAGCTTCTTCTTCGCGGTCGGGTCGTCCGCAGGAAGTTCGGCAGCCAGCTCGTCCTTGAGCTTCTTCACCAGTGCGTAGCTGTCTGTCTTGGCGTACTTCTTGGTGTCGAGCGCGTCCTTGAGGCGATCGCCGATCTTGGTCTTAAGTTCATCGTAGTAGCCTTCGTCCGTGGTGGGCGCAACGAATGCCCGCTTCGGCTTGCCGGCCTTTGAGACCAATTCGTCGATCGCAGCGACAATCTTCTTGATCTCGGTATGAGCGAATTCGATTGCCGCAAGAATGACTTCTTCAGTCTCTTCTTTAGCGCCTGATTCAATCATCACGATGCCGTCCTTGTGACCGACAACCATGATGTTCACCGTCGTTTCTGCGCGCTCCGAGTAGGTGGGGTTGATGACGAACTCCCCATTCACGCGACCGACGCGAACTGCGCCAACGGTGGCGCTGAACGGAATGTCACTGAGAGCCAACGCACAAGCTGCTGCATTGATACCGACAACATCCGGGTCATTTTCCTTGTCGGCGGAGAAGACTAGAGCAATAACCTGCGTCTCGTTGCGGAAGCCATCAGGAAAGAGCGGGCGGATGGGGCGATCGATCTGGCGGCAGGTCAGAACTTCTTTTTCGCTGGGACGGCCTTCACGCTTGATGAATCCACCGGGGATACGTCCGCCGGCATAGGTGTACTCGCGGTAATCGACCGTGAGGGGGAAAAAGTCGATGCCTTCCCGTGGGTCAGGAGACGCGACCGCGGTGGCCAGGACCACGGTTTCGCCCGTGGTGACCAGTGCAGCTCCGGAGGCTTGCTTGGCCATGCGACCGGTCTCAAAGACCAGACGCTTGCCGCCAGCAAGCTCGACTGTCACTTCTTGTTTAGACATAGAGTCCTCTTTTCGTTTGTTCGCTTGGGAAACTTGTGGGGTGGGAATGATCGGAAATGCGGAAGGTGTACGGATGCGCGAGAGTCGCGGGATGCGACTGCGCGGACACGCGATGCGCGGACCGCGCAGAGGCAACAGCTCGTCCGAAGACGACAGCTCTGCGCAGGCCCTGGCGGCATCTGCGATTAGCCAGGTACACCATGGCCCCAGGTTCTGAATAAAACGGGGCCGTGACCAAAATCCGGTCTGGGCGCTTCCGGGTCAACGTTGGCTTTCTGATTACTTGCGGATACCGAGCTTGCCAATGACGTCGCGATAGCGATCGCCATCATGCGTCTTCAGGTAGTCCAGCAGGCGACGGCGCTTGCTGACGAGCATCAGGAGGCCACGCCGCGAAGCGTGATCCTTCTTGTGGGTCTTGAAATGCTCGGTCAGTTCACCGATCCGCTCACTCAGAATCGCGATCTGGACTTCGGGAGATCCGGTGTCCTTTTCGTGGGTGCGGAAGCGTTCGATCAGGGTAGTTTTCTTAGCAGTCGCCAGCACGGCGTGTATTACTCCTCTTGTCTTCTCAGTCCACTCTCAAGTGTCTAGATAGAGATTACCATGAATGACTTGCGCGAGAAAGCCCGGGACTTCCTCGCCCAACGGATGACACTAACCCTTGTGCATTCGCGGCAATGCCTGAAAATACAGTGAAACGGGTTCGTGGAGCTCGAACAAGTGCAACCAAAGACAACCCTGTACCTCGACATCGACGACACCATCATCGCGCAGATCCTGCCCGGCTCCGGCTTCGATCTCCGTCCCTGCGTCATCACGCAACTCGCCGTCCTCGGTCGCATGTACGACTGTTGCTGGCTCACCTCCTGGCCGTACACAGGGTCGGACGCACCCAATTCGGGCCTTTCCAGTGCAGGAGAGTCCGTCGTATCAATGTCAGTCGTATCTCTGATGCGCTGCCTCTACGGCTCCCGCATCAACGAAACATTTCGCTACGCCGACTGGGATCGCGACCACCCCGACGGCAAAGCCGGTTTTGTCCTTAGCGAGGGAGCTCCCGAAGATTGGTACTGGCTCGAAGATCCGATCCTCAAAGGAGAACAAACCGCATTAGCGGAAGCCGGAAAACTCGATCGCTACATTCCCGTCGAACCAACCGGCCCATGGGGATTCCTCGATGCTGTCAATGAACTCTTCGTCCTCACCGGGAAGACCACTGCCGACATCGTGCATGCACGCGGCCGACCGGAATGGTTCGACCGCACCTCTCTTGCTTCCGGATGATTCGGATTTGCTGGCGAATTCCGAGGCCAGATTCCGACAACTTGCCAATTACCATCAACACTTAGAATCAAACGCGCCTGTGCAGCGCCGCCGCACGGCTTGCTCCACATCTGGAAGCCGAGCCGTGTAGCAGCCAACATAGTTTATTGTCCCCGTTTGGCTTTATCCGCGTCCTCGGCCAGATCGTGTAGAACGCTGAAAAACCCTGACGACTGACCGATGAAGAGTCCCATCGCCGTGAGGAAATTCACTACGTTCATTGCAATCCCATCGGTCTCTGTGGGGCGGATAACCGAGCAGGGCGGGAGCTTGCGACTGATGAACGGGCAAGGTTCCGGCATGATGAGATTGGTCTGGAAATCCTCGCCACCGAACGGCGAAGAGTTCAGGTCCGGAAAAGTAACTGACACTCCAGTCGCCGGATCGACTGCCGTCAGAGGAGGCGCGTTCCCGGCCTTGTCCGACCAGGTTTGAAAATGCATGGTTTCAGTGGGACCGATGCTGATGAGAATTCGCAGGACTTCAACACTGCTGGCTCTCTGCGCCATTGCCGGATACAGGCTGTTGCCGCCCTGTTCGATCGTGGGCATATGGAAGCCGGCGGTATTCGCAATGGCTTGAAGGAAGTTGGGGTCCGCAGTATCGGCATCCGTTCTCGGAATCGCAGTATGTTCGCCGACAGCCAATGTTGGAATCGCCTGCGGGAAAGTGAAGTTTGGATCAAGGTCGGGGTTATGCGTGCTGCTTCGATAGCGAGTCCACCAACTGGTGTCCAGCGTGAGCTTCATCAGGTTGGTCAGTCGCAGTTTTCCGCTTGAGCCTGTCGCCGTACTACCCTGCAAAGTGCGGAATTGTTCAAGGTCGACTGTATCTGCCCCCTTCGAGGCTAAATATGCGTTGAGAAAGTTCTGGTGGGTAAATTCATCGTCGGTATTGTCATGGACATACTGCGCCATGTCGGAGTCCAGCACCGAGAGCGCGGCGGTGTAGGCGGGGTTCCCGCTACCGTCTGGTTCTTCTGTGTCTTGAATGCCGCCGAGCTCGTTGTATTGCACCCAGAAATCCGTTTCAAGGATTTCCGCTGCCGCCGCGAACCGGAGCATCGCTGCGTCTCCCTTGGTAAGGCGCCCACTGCGCTGCTCAGGGCCCTGTTCTGCCAATACGGCTGAGCCATTGGCCAGGAGTCCGACACTGACTGCGGTTAGTCCACTCTTAACGAACGAACGCCGATTGATTGCGGTTCGCGTGCTGCCCCACATATCCATACGCGTACCTCCTAGGCCACAGAGCGTGAGCTCTTCAACCGCAGTAAATGTCAACGGATCGTCAAACTTCTGTCATCTGATTGTCCAGGGAGCCGAGCGTGACCGCAGCAGATACATTCGAAATCAGGAGAGAACCCTTGGTTTCGTTCGAGTTACCACCTGGATTTGCTGACCAATTCCGAAACCAACATGAGATCGCATTTTGAGAATTACTGCTGAGAGCACGAGCCCCTGGCCGGCGCTGTCAATATTGCCAGTTGTTCCCAATTCCAACCCGTTCAGCATGGACAACAGCGACATCAGCGCTCCGAATCCGAAGATGTCGCAACTGGCCTGCGCGACCTATTCCAGGTACGCAGAACGGGTCAACTCAAAAAATGAACGCAGGAACACACGAGACGGTGAGTGTAACTTCCTCTCTGGCCTGTGCAGCTTGTATTGGCTAGCGGAACTCAAGGCATAGGATCGCGCTCACGTCGCTGGCAACGCAGATCATGCCGGCGCTGGCAAAGCGGCCAAACAGGCTTCCCCTTGGAGAGCGCAACAGCCTTATTCGGAGGTTCAATGAACAACAAATCCGACATGACTCCTCAGCGCCTGAAAACGCCGCGCGCCGCAGCCATCGCTGGTATTGTCTTTTCGTTGTTAGTCATTACCAGCTTCGTTCTTATCCGGATCTCCATTCCCGCCACTCCGACGGGGCCATCGGTTGATTTCACGACTCATCTAAAAGAGCTCTCTTTCGCATTGAATCTGCTGCCTTTCGCCGGCATCGCCTTCTTGTGGTTCATTGCCGTCCTTCGCGACCGTTTAGGAGAGCTTGAAGACCGCTTCTTCGCCACCGTATTTCTTGGTACCGGGTTGTTGTACATTGCGACGATCTTCGAGCTCGCGGCCGTTGCGGGAGGGCTCATCACGATCTTGCGTAGTCCACTCGAAAACCTGCCGCAGAGTGGTGCTTACGCCCTTGGTCGCGCAGAAATTTATGAAGCGATGTACACCTTTGCAACGAAGATGGCCGGGGGCTTCATGATCACTACCTCTACAATCTCGCTGCGAACCCGAATCTACCCGCGCTGGATGGTGATGCTGGGTTATGTATTGGCGGTCGTGCTCCTGCTGAGCGTCAAAGCGGTTGTCTGGATTTCACTGGTGTTCCCGCTTTGGGTACTGCTGATTAGCGTATATATCCTGGCTCAAACTTTTTGGGGGCGTTCTGCGGCTGCAAGGTAAGTGGAAATGAGGGCGGCAAGCAAGCGCCAGATGGAGGGTATCGGCTTCACCCACATCACCCGCACCCGCAGAACCGTTCATAATTCTCTTAATGCCCTTTACCCCCGCCCACGCGGCAGCCGCTCTGCCATTCCGGCGCACACGACTCATCATGTCCGCCCTGGTCGTTGGCTGTTTTGCTCCCGATTTCGAGTACTTCCTTGGACACCATGGCAGCTTCGGCCACACGTTGACCGGCATGTTTGTACTCGATCTGCCTCTCGGTCTCACCGTGCTCTGGCTGTTTCACCGCTATGCCAAGGAGCCGCTCGCCTCCTGCCTGCCTGAAGACGCACGCGAAAGACTCCATCTGGGACCGAACGCCCTTACGATCAATTCCCTTTCACATCTTGCGATGATGGTATTCTCCCTTCTCGTTGGTGTAGCCACGCACATCTTCTGGGATGCGTTTACGCACCCCAGATATTGGATCTACGATCACTGGCACTTTCTCAGCAAGACCGTTTCACTTCCGCTGTTCGGTCCCCGTCCCTGGTTCGGAATCCTGCAGTACATCAGCTCAGTCCTCGGAATCGTCATTGTTCTACTTTGGTGGATTCACTGGTATCGGAACACCCCACCCGTCCATTCCAAACGGGATCGGCACCTCTTGAGGAGTGACAGAATCGCTCTCGGGTGCGCGCTCTTAATCGCCATCGCGTCTGGCCTCGTTCGCGGAGCCGCATTCGGCATCCCGCAAGGGGTTCACGGAGCTCAGCGATTCATGACCAACGTCGCCGTAATTGGAATAACCATTCTCTGGATCGAGATCGTCATCTATGGCGTCGTTCGAGATCTCCGCCGCGACACGGTCAAACCAGCCTGAAACATCGAGGTCGCGCAGCGCCTTCGTGCCCCATGGGTGAGATTCCAGAAACTCACTGCCGCCACGTCCTGCTGCAGCAGAAGCACAATCGAGCTCTCGATCACCTTTTCAGCAGCGCTCTTCTGATCAGTCCAGGCAGCTGCTTCTCCGCAGCCTCTACACTCCCGAGCGCTTCCACCAGCGCATCAAAAAACTCGAACGACGTGAGCGCGACAAGACATGCAACCTGCTCCGATTTCGCCTCCAGCACCGCCTCGCCGAGGCGTTCGATCACGCGCGTCGCGCCCATCTGCCGCCGTTGATTTCTTGCCCGGATTGCCTCTCCGAACTCCGGGTCGACAGCTGCGATCCCGTGAATCCGCTTCAGCAGCAGCCGGTTCTTCGCCCAGAAATTCGAGAACACCGCGATGAATCCCTCAAGCATCGTTCCCGCATCGCTCGCCATCATCACGTCGCGCATCCGTTCCATGCCGCCGTCCCGGGCAATCTGATCGAACAATGTCTCCAGCACCCCAGTCCGAGTGCCGAAAAAGATTGTGGATGGTCTGCCGCGTCACGCCGCTCGCCTTCGCCAGCGACTCCATCGAAAACTCCCGCATCCCCCCCGCTTCGAGCTGCGCCCGCGCCGCGGACAGCACCGCCGCCTTGGTGCGCCCCATCTGCTCCAGGCGCTTGCCCAGCTCATAAGGCCGCTTGCATGAAGGATTTCCGTTGCTTTCCACAGAAACCCATCTTATGCGTCTCAATTACATTTGACAATATGTCAATCTAATATTAAGCTCTGATTTTCTCAGTGGGAGGTCGCTGATGCACCAGCCGCCCGATTCCGCTTTCAGCCACAACAACCCGAGCTCAAAAACTCCCGCTCTGGCTCCGCGCAGGATTCTGGATCTGCATCATCATCTCCGTCGCCGTTGTCCTGCGTCGCGTCGTAGCCCTCGCCACCCCCCACGCAACGGACCGCCCCAGTTGGCCGCGCTCGATGACGTTTTCGCATCGCATGCCGCACTCACGCTGGCCCACATCCTCCCCGCCCTGCTCTTCGTGCTCGCTTGCGCCCCTCATCGTCTTCCGACCCGGCAAGCATCCCGACTGGATAGACCGCATCTTCTATCCCCTGGGCACAATCGTCGGCCTCACCGCCTATGCCATGAGCCGCTATTCCATCGGTGGATGGACCGAGCGCTCTGCCGTCCTGCTCTTCAACACGCTCTTCCTCATCTCGCTCGCCCGCGCCTGGGTCTACCGCTCACAATCCGACTCCTTGCACGAGCGCCGCTGGCAGCTTCGCGCCATCGCCATCCTGCTCGGCATCGCCACCACGCGTCCGGTGATGGGCGTCTTCTTCGCCACCGCGCGCCTCACCCACCTTCTTCCAGCGCAATTCTTCGGCATCGCTTTCTGGATCGGCTTCTCCATCAACGTTCTCGATCTTTGAGCTCTGGATCCGCTCCGTCGATCGCCACCGCGCACGCACATCCGGCTCGCAAATCCATCCTTCCCCCTTGAGGAGTGGAATATGACCACGACAGCTCCGCACATCGCCGCAAGCGTGAACGCCAAACATGCCGGACCGCCGCTCTGGCTGCTCGCGATCCTCTACACGGTCCTCTTCCTCGCGGGCCTCTTTCCGGTCACGATGTATGGAGGCATGCCCTACTGGCCCGGCCCATGGGAAACGCCCGTCGGTCATCACCGCCTTCTTCCAGACCCAGACCTCTCGCGTCCTCGCCTGCATCTTGCTGCAGACCGGCGCCAACATCTGCCTTGGTCTCTTCACCGCGGTCGTTGTGAGCCGCCTGCAATTTCTAGGCATGCGCGCTGCAGGCGTAACCATCGCGCTCTTCGGCGGATTCCTCTGCGTCTTCAACAGCATCGCTGCCGCCTTCGCCACATGGACGCTGATTCGTCCCGCAGTTGCAGCGAATCCGCCCATCCTCGTGGCGCTCAACTACCTCTCTTATGCGTTTGGCGGACCCGGCTTCTCCATCCCCATGGGACTTCTGATGGCCGGTGTCTCCATCTCCGCCGGCCTGACAAAGCTCATTCCCAAATGGGTCATGATTCTCGGCCTGTTTCTCGCGGCCTGCGGCGAACTGAGCGTGTTCCACCTCATCAGCCCGCAACTACTCTTCCTGATTCCGCTGGTGCGCTTCCCCGGCTTCATCTGGATCATCGCCGTCGGCTTCACTCTGCCGCGCTACCGCAAAGAAAATGAGCTCGCCGCCGCCGCGTAGCGCACACACCGGTTGAGCATCAGCGCGCACCTCAAGCTGCGCGTATAAGCTTTCAGCATTGAAAGGGTACGACTTCACAGCCGTGCCGCCGCCCGATCGAAAGATGTCATCCTGAGTGACGCGCGTTTGGGGCCCCATCACGCGTCAGCGAGATGGGGTAAGCGGAACGAAGGATCTGCTTTTGCTGTTTTATCCACGCTGGGCTTCGGTGCCCCATTCATGCCGCGCCTTTGCCGCATGAATGGGATCTCACAAGCGCGACGCGCGCGGCATCGCCTTGATCCCGCCAACTCACTGCTCTGCCTGCCGCCAATAGTTCGCCCGCGCAATGATCTTCGCCCCATAGTCTTCGACGGTGTGCACGCGAATCGTATGCAATCCCGGCGTAGGGTCCGAAGGACTGAATGTGATCAGATATCGATTCCGCACATCCTTCGCCGCCTCCATCACGCGCGCTTCAAAACGGTGGTCTCCGGTAAACGTGGTGTACTCGCCGCCGCTCATGATCGCGATCTGCTTGGCCACATTCTTCTTGAACGCCTGCACCGCCATCACCAGCGTCGACACCATGTTCAGCGTGCGATCCTCACCCGAATCCTTGATGTCATGCGCCAGCTCCGCCTTCGACGGCGAATAAGAAATGCTCAGCACCAGCACATCCGACCGCCCGATCTTGCTCACCAGTTGCGCCGGCTTCGTGTGCTTGCTTCCGTGGTCCCGCTCTTCGCTGATCAGCAGCAGCACCCGCCGATACTCCTTCGGCTGATCCTCCAGCAGATCCACTCCGTAGCTGATGGTGTCCAGAATCGCCGCTCCTCCATCGCCCGGCTCCAACTGCTGCAGACTCTCGGCCAGTTCCTCCTCGGAGTGCGTGTAGTCATGCATCAACCGCGGCTTCGATCCAAACCCCACCAGCGCCGCCTGGCTCCGCGGATCGGATAGAAACACATCGAGCAGCGGCCCCAGCTTCGCCAGCTTCTGAAATTCCAGCGCCCCCGCGCGTCCCTCTTCCATCGCAACAACCAGCGCCACTGGAGCAGTGTCCAGCTCTTCCTGCACATGAATCTTCTGCGGAACGCCGTTGTCCTCGACGACAAAATCCGACGGCTTCAGGCCATAAACAATGCCGCCGCCGTGAGGCTTCTCTACCAGCGTCGGCACCAGCACCTCATTCGTCGTTACGCGAATCGTTGGCGAATCGCGCTGCGCTTCCCGGCATCGGCTTCGGCGGCTCAATGGGCGGGAGTTGCTGCGCATGCCAAGCGCCGCAAACAACAAACCAGCCGGAACAACCAGCCTCACAAAACGAATCAACCCGAACCTCATCCTCTGCATGAACTCCCAGACTCGATCATAAAGTGACCACTCACACACCTCCTGATCGCCTATAGCAGTCCTGCGAAACAAAAAGTGTGTCTGAATGATTGGACGTGCCCTCCCCGCGAAGCGTTTCCGCTTTCGCGCAGCGGCGCATCTCAGCCTTTTCGCGCTGGAGTCTCCTCCATCGCCGAGCGAAGGGCGAAGAATGCCGGAGCCGGCTTCAGGTCGTCGTCAAACGGCAGCGGCCTCTGTCGCGCACCATCCGGCCTCAATGCCCATGCGCTCTTTGTCTGGTTCAGCCACGTGTGCGCATCCGTGATCCCCCACGTCAGCGCGGCCTTCACATTCGGCTCCGTCAGCATCAACGCCGGATAATCGCGATACACGCGCGCCACCGCCGCATCCTGCTCAGCATTCCCTCCCGCGATCTTCCGCGTATTCACATCCAGCTCTGTGATGTAGACCTCGAGGCCCATCTTCCCTACTTCGCGAACGAACTCCACCAGTCCCGCGCCCGGCTGCGCTCCGTCTGCCGGCAAATGGCTCTGCACGCCCACTGCATGCAGCGGTACTCCCTTCTCCTTGAATCGCTTCACCAGCGCCAACACCAGTTCCCGCTTCTTCGTCTCGTCCGGAGTGTCCAGCTCAATCCCGTAATCGTTGTACGTCAGCTTCGCATCTGGATCGGCCGCCGCGGCTGTCCGATACGCCAGCTCCAGATACTCCGGCCCGATCAGCTCGTACCACAGCGACTTGCGCAGCCCGTCCGCCTGTCCATCCTTGGGATCGATGGCCTCGTTCACAACGTCCCAGCTATGCAGCTGTCCGCGAAAATGTCCCGCCACCGTTGTAATGTGCTCGGTCAGCAGCTGCCTCGCATTCTCCTTCGTCGCTGTCGTCTTCAGCCATGCCGGATTCCCCTCATGCCAGCAGAGATTGTGCCCGCGCACGCGCTGTCCCGTGAGTTTCGCGAAGCGCATCAGCTTGTCCGCCTGCGCGAAATCAAAACTCGTCGGCGAAGGCCTCAGCGCGCCCCACTTCATCGCGTTTTCCGCGACCAGGATATTCGCCTGCTCCTGGACCAGCAGCGTGTATCCGTCCGTCGTCGACCCGCCGCCAGCCCATCCACATCCAGCAATTGCGGAACGACCGCCGTTCCATACATCAGCCCGCGAGCCTCCGCATGCGCCCGCAACGAATCCGCCCCTGTCACACTTACCGCCGCGCTGGGTGTCTGCTCGCCTTCGAGCCACCTCGGCACCGCCGCCACTGCGCCCGCCGCCATCACCGCCCGCCCAAACTCTCGTCTCGTCCACTGCGCGCTGCTCTTTGTCTCAGTCATGCCTTCCTCGTCTCCCCATAGAACTCAAAATCAAATGGCGCCTTGAACAAAACTGCCTGCTTTGAATGGGCACTACTCGGGGAACCCATGGAATGAGTCGCCTGCCGAAAATGCGCAGGATATGCGGGGCTTCACAGGCTGCGGAAAAACTCGTTCGCATTCGAGTCTTGTGTCAGGGCATGACTTCAGTCGTGCCGTAAACGCAATGAAGAGATCGTTGGGCTTTAGCCCCTGTGCGCGAAGTGCCCCATTCATGCGGCGTCTCTCACCGCATGAGTGGGAGATCCATGACCCACCAAAAGCACTCGTCGACACCCGTCCCTATCACGGTTTCCGCCGCGCCTCCCGCTGCAACTGCCCGGTCCAGAAAAGAAAACTCAGCAACTCCCATCGCGATTCCCACATAAACCCGAAACACGTCGCGGGCCTTGAGCGTCTCGGCCGGCTTGCCCGAATACGTCTCCACGCGCCAGCGAAGAAACTCACTGCGCCACGGCGCAAACCGATGACCACGTGTTGCATTCCACAGAAAACGTAACGCCCCAAACAATGTTGGAATCCTCTCTCCGAGTGTAAACCGCGCACACAATTGGCTTCCCGCTTCCACCTCTCTTTCCTCGGGAAGGAAGCCCGCCCAACATGCCCGTACAATGGCAAGGTTTTCCAGATCTGGCAAAGGTAAAAGATAGGCCGCCCGATGTCCGAGCCTTTAACTCGAAGGTGTGTTGGAAGAGAGCGGCGATGTCCCCGGCCCGGCGGAAGTGGCGGAGCGGTGCCGGGTTTCCCGCGGCGTGGTGACCAATCCGGAAGTTGCGCTTTCATCGACAATATTGCCCAAAACTTCAACTCCGAAGAGGCTCGCCAATATCCGTACGGAAGCCTCGAATTTGTAACCTTCCGCTTTTATAACCTTGCCCTCGTTCGATTTGGACCCAATCAGAAAAGGCCCTGACTTGAGGCCCTTTCCGTCTCCCGATTCCTGATGTCAAGCCGACAACCTAATTCTATTTCCTAACCCACTTATTTTCATTTACTTCCATCCTGATCCGTTTGCATCTTATTTCCGCTTTTCAGGTCGTCATCACTTCGTATGGCCGCATCATCTCATTGTCTTCGTGTTCGAGGATGTGGCAGTGCCAAACGTACCGCCCGGGATAGCCCACGAAGGGGACGATGATGCGGGTCACTGTTTTGGCATTTACGCGTGCGGTGTCTTTCCAGCCCAATTCATTCGGTTCGGGAGCCATGGCCGGCCCCAGAAAGCGCAAATTGCCTTTGGTCATGTACTCAAATGCATCAAAACGGCGGCGATCCATAATCTGAAAGCGCACCATGTGCAAGTGAATTGGATGAACATCGTCGGTCAGGTTCACGAGTTCCCAGATCTCGACAGAATTGAGCCTCGGCTTTTCTGTAATCGGCATGTGCCAGGGCGTCTTGTTCAGCAGCATCCCCATCGACTCGGACACCATGTTCAGCTGCTCGTCCAACGTCAGACGTCTGGTAACGACCGCCTGAGACTCGGCAATGCGCGGAACTGGGCGTAGCGTTGCCGGCAGATTGCCCGGTTCGGGAACAGGTGTTGAGGCAACACGAAATTGCATGAGCGTAAATGCTTCGCTCATCAAGAGCACGTTTGTGCCACGAAGTTCCGCAAAATCGATCACGAGGTCGGCGCGTTCTCCCGGGGCGAGTTGCAAGTGCGTCATGGTGACTGGCGCAGGCAATAATCCCTGATCTGTTCCGATCTGATGCATGTCCAGATTCGGTGACAGCGAAAGGCGATAGAAGCGGCCGTTCGCACCGTTCAGAATGCGAAAGCGGTATTTACGGGGCTCGACATCGAGGTAAGGAAAAAGTTTTCCATTGAGAAGATGTGCTTCGCCAAACGCCTCCGGTACCCAGGGGCGCTCTGGATCAGGAGAGACGGGATAGCTCATTTCGCCATCGGGGCGCAGGTCGCGGTCCATGAGCACCAGGGGAATCTCGTATTTGCCGCTGGGCAGATGAAGCGCATCCTCCACCGCATCACGAATGACATACAGGCCGAGCAATCCGGCATAGATGTTCAGCCTGTTGATGCCCATCGCGTGGTCGTGATACCAGAGCAAAGCTGGTTCTTGACGATTCGGGTAATAATAGGTACGCGACTGGCCGGGCACATACCAATCCTCTGGATAGCCATCGCCTTCCGGTGGTGTCTTGCCGCCGTGCAGATGCGCTACGGCGCGCACCTCCGGCTTATCTCGCTCCGCACCGTGCAGGTTGTGGTCGATGGGAAGAAAATGTCTCGCTGGAAGCTCGTTTGCCCATTCGACGAGCACTCCCTGTCCGCTGCGCGTATCAAACAGGGGCCCGGGAACCGATCCGCCATAGGACCACAGAGTCGTCGCTGGTAAATCGCGATGGATCTTGCTGCGAATGGCCTTCATCGCCACGCGGTAGAACGGCACCCGTTCGCCGGAATGATCGGGCGCAGCGCGATGATCAACCGGCTGCGCGATGATCGGTAAGGGAAGCGGATCGACAAATCGGGCGAGACTATTGGGGTCAAGATTGGGCGTTGCGTTTGCGGCGCGATGCCCCATTGAATGCGAGATTGCTTGCGGAGACAGGAGTGCTGTGGCTGTAAACGCGGACTGGCCAAGAAATCTGCGGCGGGAAATCAAACGAAGGGCTCTCTCTCAAATTACTCAACGGAATCAGGGCACGGAGTCAATTGTGTCCGTGCCCTGGTCCGGTCTTACGCGTTGGGGTCCAACTGCGGCCTGCTGCTACCAGCCCTGGTGGTCGCCCCCCTTGACTACAAGGCCGGTGGACGGATCAAGAATATACCGGTCACCGTTATCTCGTCCCTCATGATTGAAGTCGAACATGCTGTTGATCGGACCAGCAAGAACATCGAAACTTCCCTGCCCTATCCGTTCGCCTCCCAGCCAGTTGTCTTCAATGAAGCGAAGAACAGAGGTCTGATCGGTCATCGTGTGGTCAACGAAGTTCTGGCGTGCCCATGGAGAGATCACGAGAAGCGGCAGGCGCGGACCGTAGCCGCAGCGCCCCTGCGCATGCAGCGTTGACGGATTGACCCCAGGCAAGGCGGTCTCGCCGTTTCCGCACGCGCCTTGACCGGTGAGCATGTCGGCTGACGTTGTGGACTGATTCACAATCTGGCCAAGTTGGTGGTCGTACCATCCGTCCGAGTCGTCATAGGAAATGATGACTGCCGTCGAGTCCCAGTCCGGTTGTTTTTGAAGGAAGTTGATCGTATTCACGACGAAGGTCTGCTCGTCCAGCGGATCAGAGTATCCGGCATGGCCATCCTGGTACCCGGGAGCCTTCAGGAACGTGACCGCAGGAAAGTTTCCTGCACTCACTGCCGTAAAGAAGTCCTGCGAGTCGTACTGATGATTGGCAGCATCGCTGTATCCGATCATCGCAGTCGACGACGGACGCACATGCGTGGGATTAGCCGTGGAAGCGTAATACTGGAAGGGCTGGTGATGCGGAATGTAGTCGGCCTTCGTGGTGTTGGTCACCGTTGAGGTCGTGGTGCGTTTGCAGCCTGTGGTCTTGTTGGCATTCACGATGTTGAGGTTGAAGCCACCTTCAAAGAAGCCCCAGGTAATGCCCTTTGCATTCAGCATGTCACCGATGTTCTTGCCGCCGAACTGTACCGTCTCGCCGGTGGTTGTGGAGCAGACGTCGCCCACGGGATCGGCGTCGCTGATCAGTGTCAGCCCACCGTTTCCATCGCTGATGGTATCGCCACCCGGATTCACGTCGTCCGTCACGCCATTGAGCTGGCCTGAAATCAGGTTCACAGCGCCGTCCGTTGAAGGCCCGAAATTCGTGCCATAGGAGTTATCGTTCATTGCGAACCGCTGCGCATAATTCCACAATGCGGTCACGGTATTGCCGTCGTAGTAGCCCATTGTCAGCCCAGTGGTGGCAAAGATCGGGCTGCCTGAAGGTGGTGGCCCGGCGAGTTCCAACCGAAAACGGAAAAGCATCCATCAGGCCATGATCGAATGCCGCTTGCTCCGGCCCGTAGTCATGGTCCTGGTCGGCGGTTGCAGCCTGGCTGCGGTCAAGCCGAAAGGGGTTCGTCGCACCCTTACCATTGACGGGATTGCTCGCGTTGGGGTTGTTGTTCAGCAATGCGGGAGTGAATCCGTTTACAGACGGCGTCAAAGTCGATGCTACAAAGCGCGGTTCGCCCTTTGGGTTGGTCGCGTAAGGATAGGTCCCAAAGTAGTGGTCGAAGGAGACGTTTTCCTGGAAGATGATAACCACGTGTTTGATGGGGGTTGCAGTTTCCGAACTTCCCGAATGACCTGCAGCAATAGCAGGACTGGGTAAAGTTCCGACAACGAGCAGCGATGCAAGGGAAGAAGCGATGAGCTTTTGCAAGTGACCTCCGGGTTCGCCGTGGGAACAGCGGACTGGCACTTTATAACGGCGCAAGGTCAACTTGAGGTTAATCATTGGTGATTCGAATGCGAATTTATTGAAGTTATTCACAGTCGAGCTTGAATTTTAGTTGATCGGTTCACGAAACCCGCATACCCGCAAGACAATCGCGGTGCTGACGTGGCCTATCAATGCACTCCTGAATTCTCGGGAAGCGGGTTGAGTATTCAGCAACGTCAGCACGAACTTCTGAAGTTCACTTTTCGGGTCTGGGCCAGCGGGCTTCTACTGTTGTCGCGATGCCGCCGCGGGGGCGGAACTCGCCGCGCACTACAGCCCACACCGGATCACAGGCTTTTACTACGTCTTCGAGGACCTGGTTGACGATGTTTTCCTGGAAGATGCCGAGGTTGCGATAGCTGAAGAGATATTCCTTGAGCGATTTGAGCTCGAGACAGCGGGCGCGGGGCATGTAGCGGATGGAGAGCGAACCGAAGTCGGGCAGGCCGGTCTTGGGGCAGACGGAGGTCAGTTCGGGATCGTCAATGACGATTTCGTAACCGGGAAACTGGTTTTGCCAGGTCTCGATGGCGGGAAAAGCAAAGTCGAGCCCAGCCTTGGCATGGTCGTCGGTGTAGCGGGGTTGGTGAGACATATTCCAATTGTACGAGGGATCAAGATGAACACCTCGTCATGCAAGTTTCTACATCGTATTCATGCAAATTTCTGCTTCTTAAGGGCTTTGCGATGAGTCTTATATACTGGCGTTGGTCGCCTGCATGGTTACAGAAAGAAAGCAATTGGACCGCAAATGGCTTTGGTTCGGTGCGGTCGTAGTACTCATCGTGGTTTATTTTGCCGCTCGATCTCTCACCCGGGATCGCCTGCCTGTGCGCGCAGCCGAAGTTTCGCAAGAGCCGCTGGCAAGCACCACCAGCACCAACGGCAAGGTAGAGCCGGTTAACAATATTGAAATTCATGCTCCCATTCCCGCCATTGTGAAGGCGGTGTACGTCCAGGCCGGGCGATACGGTTCCGGCGGGCAAGCTGCTGATGCAACTGGATGACATCGATGCACGGGCGAAGCTGGCAGGCGCTGACAGCGCGGTGAAGTCGGCCCAGGCATCGCTTGAGGCCGCCACGCAAAACGGCACCCTGGAGCAGCGACAAGGCGTGACTGCGGAGATTGCGCGCGACAAGCTCGATCGGGATCAGGCGCAACACGATCTGGATGCCCTGGTGAAACTGAGCGCAACAGGCGCGGCGGCGCCGAGCGAAGTGGCTGCAGCCCGGGAAAGGCTGGCAACGGCCGAGGCAAATCTGCATGCAGCGGAACAGAACGAGCACAGCCGCTATTCCCCTGCCGAAGTTGCGCGCGCGCAGGCAGCGGTGCGGGATGCGGAGGCCAACCAGCAGGCAGCGCAGCAGGTGCTGGCGCAGACTTCAGTACACGCGCCTTCAGCGGGCACCGTCTACAGCCTGAACGTGAATGCGACGGAGTTTGCGGAACAGGGCAAATTGCTGCTGCAGATGGCGGACCTTCAACAGGAGCGCGTTCGCGCCTACTTCGACGAACCGGAGATCGGAAAGCTCGCGGTGGGCCAGCCGATCCTGATCAAGTGGGATGCGAAGCCGGGATGGATTCTGGCACGGGCACATCGAGCGCACGCCGATCACCGTGACCACCTATGGAACGCGCAATGTCGGCGAGGTTCTTATTCACATTGACGATGCCGACGGACAGCTCTTGCCCGATACTAACGTCACCGTGACGGTGACGACCGCGAGTGAAGCGGATGCCCTGAGCATTCCACGCGAGGCGCTGCGATCTGAGAACGGCAAAACCTATGTCTACAAGATCACAGGCGACGAGTTGAAGAAGACTGTTGTCGTGACCGGCGCGCTGAACCTTACGCAGGTTGCCATTCTTTCCGGACTGAGGAACGGTGACTGGGTTGCGACAGGAACCACGACAGGACAGCCTCTGCAAGAGGGCGTCCCGATCAAGAGAGTCCCGTGAAGAAGGCACTTGCAGATCGGCTCTGCTGGTCGCTGTTGTCCTGTCTGCATCGGCCGAGGTCCCGAAGAATGGCCTCGCACTGGCCGATACTGCGCTGCAATCAGGCGAAGCAGACCAGGCGCTCACGCTTGCTGGGTTCGTTGCCCTCTTCTGCAGAAACGCATAATTTGCGCTGCCGGGTTTACTTCACGCTGGAACGCTGGGACGATGCAGCAGACGAATGCGACCAGGCGGTCAGGCTCGACGGCCAGAGTGCGACGAATCATCTGTGGCTGGGACGGGCTCTCGGTGAGAAGGCAGACAACTCGTCGTTTATTACTGCGTATCAACCTGGCGAAGCGGGCGCGCGCCGGAGTTCGAACAGGCTGTGAGTCTCGATCCGCATGATGGTGAGGCGCTGACCGATCTCGGGGAGTTTTACACCTCTGGCGCCGGCAGTGGTGGGCGGAGGCATGGACAAGGCACAGGCGCTGTTGCTCGTCGCTGGAGAAAGTCGACCCTGCGCGAGCGCACATTCTGCTGCGCACGCATTGCCGAGAGCCGCAAGGATTACGCCACAGCGGAGCGCGAATACAAGCAGGCGACTTCAACCGGCGAACATCCTGCGTTTGGCTGGATCACCCTGAGCAGTTTCTATCGCAAGCGCGAACGCTGGGACGACATGGAAGCCGCAGTCGAAATGCGGCTACAGGGCAGCGCAGCATGATCGGCACGCGGGGGTTGCGCTCTTATAACGGGGCCTCGGTTCTGGCGCGACGGCAATCGAAACCTGAGCTTTCGCGGCAAAGATGCTGGAAGAATATCTCGCAGATTATCCAAGAACAGAGGAAGGGCCGGCATTTGAAGCCTACACGCGGCTTGCCCGGCTTAAAGCTCAACTGGGCGACAAGAACGGCGCGTGGCAGGCACGATCGGCCGCACTGAAACTCGCGCACGATTACAAGCCGGCACTGGGGCTGACATTTTGATTCACTTGCGACCACTGACGAATGGCGAGAGACCGCGAGATGGCGACGGTCATCGGGAGTTGTGGCCGGACTTGCGGCCGGGCTGATTGGCCTGCCCGTCGCGGTGCAGGCGCAGGTTTCGCTGGCGACAGTGGTAGACCTGGCGCAGCGCAACAGCACCGGGGTGCGCGCGGCGCAGGCTGATGTGAACAAGGCGAGCGCGCAACTGTCGGAGAGCAAGGATGCGGTGATTCCCTCCGTCAATGTCGAGACCGGGTTGCCGGTCTTCCCGGAAGTGGGTTATACCGGTTCTCCACCCTCGATCTGGAGCGCGACCGTGCAGTCGCTGGTCTACAGCATTCCCCAAAAGCGCTATATCGATGCCGCTGGATACGGGCTTCGCGCGGCGAAGGCGCGGTTGCAGGATGCGCGCCAGCAGGTGGCGCTGGATGCATCGACGGCCTACATCGAGCTTGACACCGTCAACCAGGAACTCGCAGATGTGCAACAGCAGGAGCAGTTTGCTGCCCGGCTTGTCGAGATCGAACATGCAGAGGACCGAGGCTGGAGTCGATCCGATGAGCGAGCAGTTGCAGGCGAGGCTCACCGGCGCGCAGATCAAGCTGAGACGTATGCATCTGGAGGCGCGCGCTGCAAACCTGGAGAAACAGCTCGAAACGCTTACCGGCCTGCCGCCTGGGTCGATCAAAGTCGATCACGCGAGCATTCCGGAGATTCCCCAGGTGCACGGCGACCTGGCTGCCCGTGAGATCGATGGAGTGAAGGCGTCGCACTTGATTGCGACGTCCAAGGCTCTGCAGGCCAAGGGCGATTGGGAGACGACCTACATACCCGACTTGCGGTTCTCGGTGGAATACCTGCGCAACACGACCATTCTGAACGAAGTGAATTCCTTCTTCGCAAAACCTCTTCCAGCCAACAACTTTGCATCCGGGATTTCAGTGAATCTTCCACTCCTCGACATGGGGCGCCGCGCGAGGGCGAAGGAGTCCGCCGCGGAAGCGCTGCGGTCCAAGGTAGAGGCTGAGCAGGCAGAGAAGCAGAATGACCTTGCAATTGCGGACCTTAGCGGAAGTATTCGCGAGCTGGATACGCAGGCGGAGATTGCGAGTCTAAAACAGCAGATCGCGGACGAGCAGTTGAAGACCGTGTTGACACAGTTGGAGTTAGGCAACGGAGCGAGGATCGGGACCCGGCTCTCCGCCGCAAACTAGCCCCAAAGCCGAGCAACTGGCACGGATCGATGCGCGGCAAAAGACTGAAGATGCGCTGGATGCAGGATTTGAGCTGGCAAAGGCGCGTCTTAACCTGCTGCGCGCCCTGGGCCATATGGACGACTGGCTCGCACGAACTGCATCAAGTAATCAGCGGAATACACATCCAAACACCGCGTAAAAACTACGCTAAATGTTAGAATTGAAGGGATGCCCATGCCTCTGAAAACACTCTTCCTCAACCCGCCTTCGTTTGAGAATTTTGACGGTGGCGCAAGTTCGCGCTGGCCCGCTACGCGCGAAATCGAGTCCTACTGGTACCCCGTGTGGCTCACCTACCCTGCAGGCTTGCTGGAAGGATCGCGCGTGCTGGATGCGCCGCCGCACCACGTGTCGGCGGACGAGACGATCAAGATCTGCAAGGACTATGAGTTCCTCGTCCTGTTCACCTCGACCGTGGGCTGGGAGGGCGACCAGCGGCTGGCCGAAGCAATCAAGACGGCGAATCCTTCGATTCGGATTGCGTTTGTTGGGCCGCCGGTGACGACTGACCCGGATCGCGCGCTGAACGAGTGCGCAGTGCTGGATTTCATTTGCCGGCGCGAATTCGACTTCTCCGTGGTGGAGTTTGCGCAGGGCAAGCCGCTGAACGAGATTCTCGGAATCAGCTACAAGAAGGATGGAAAGATCCTCCACAATCCCGATCGTCCGCAGGTGGAAGACCTGGACGCGATGCCGTGGGCGACGAAGATCTACAAGCGCGACATGGACGTGACGAAGTACAACGTGCCGTTCCTGCTGCATCCGTACATCGCGCTCTACTCGACGCGCGGATGCCCGGCGCAGTGCACCTTCTGCCTGTGGCCGCAGACGCTGAGCGGACACGCGTGGCGCAAGCGCTCGACCGACGACGTGGCGGCGGAGTTGAAGTGGGCGCATGAGAACTTCCCGCATGTGAAGGAGTTCTTCTTCGACGACGATACGTTCAACATCCAGAAGGGCCGGACGATCGAGCTTTGCGAGAAGCTGAAGCCTCTGGGGATCACGTGGAGCTGCACTTCGCGCGTGACCACGGATCGCGACACGCTGAAGGCGATGAAGGATGCCGGATGCCGGCTGCTGATCGTGGGATTTGAGTCGGGCGATCCGCAGATCCTGAAGAACATCAAGAAGGGCGCGACGGTTGAACGCGCGCGCGCTTTCGCGAAGGACTGCAACGATCTCGGCCTCGTGATTCACGGCGACTTCATTCTCGGCCTGCCGGGCGAGACGAAGGAGTCGATCCGCAACACGATCAACTTTGCCAAGACGCTGGACTGCGAGACGATCCAGGTTTCGATCGCGCACGCGTATCCGGGAACGGAGTTTTACGATTACGCCAAGGCCAACGGCTTCATCACCAACGAGAAGATGGAAGACGGCGGCGGGCACCAGATGGCGCACATCGAGTATCCCGGGCCTGCCGGTCGACTACGTGATGGAGATGGTGCACCGCTTCTACGACGAGTACTACTTCCGTCCGAAGGCGGCGTTCCGCGTGGTGTGGAAGGCGATTGTGAATCGCGATGTGCCGCGGCTGTACGTTGAGGCGAAGGCGTTCATGAAGCTTCGCGCAGAGCGCAACAAGGCGGTCAAGCAGAAACGCAGCCAGCCGGCAAAACCGACTGCACCTGTGAACGCGGGCGCGTAACGGTTCGTTCAGCATCGGAACGCGAGGGGCGGGTCCGCGGCGGCGGATGTCCGCCCTTCTTCATTTCGGCTCTACGATGAAAGTTTGCCGCAAAGACTGCATGGACTCATATACGGCCTACATCGCGGCAATACCTGATCCTGGGACTGGTGTGCGCTGTGCGCGCCGCTGGGCGATACGTGCCTTTCGCGCGGCATGACTTCGCCTGCCGCCGATTTCGCTGGCGCATCCGCTGTCGCTGATCAGCGCGGTGTTTACGCCGTGGATTGCGGCTGGGGATTGCGCTGCTGATCGGATTCTTTGCCAGCTACCTGACGGCGCTGTCGTGGGCGGATCTGACGTATGTGCTGCCGGCGACGGCATTCGGCAATGTGATTGTGGCGCTGCTGTCGAAGTTCTGGCTGCATGAAGACGATTTCGCTGGAACGGTGGGCGGGGATCGTGCTGATCACGGTGGGCGTGGGATTCGTGGCGCACGGACCTTCGCTACGACTGAGCGGCCAACCGGCGAATGCATGACGCTGTGCAGGAAGTCGCGAAGGAGGCAGGCGCGATGATCGATGCCTCGGTTCCGCATCGGGCGTGTCTGGGCTGCGGCCGGCATGATTGCGACGATCGTGCTGACTTCGACGACCGGCGAGGTGCTGACGGCAGCGGCGATGAAGTCGATTGGCGATCTGGATGATATTCGCGCGAAGATCGGGAATGAAGGGCGCGATCCGGGCAGTGGTGACATGCCCGCTGTTTTTCGCCGGAGTGTTCTTTCTGGCGCTGGCGTTCTTTGCGCTGCTGTTTGCGCTGAATCATCTGAATCTGAGCCTGGTGGCGCCGGCAGCGGCTTCGCTGACGCTGGTGACGAATGCGATTGCCGGGAAGTTCTTTCTGCATGAGAATGTGGACCGGCGGCGATGGGCGGCGGCAGTGCTGGTGTGCGTGGGGGTTTATTTTCTGGCGCACTAAGAGAAGCTTCTAGCTGTTAGCTCCGCTGTTCAGCTTTTAGCGGACTCGAACAGTCACCGGAGTGGGCTGCTGGGCTCATGCTTCGAAGTCCAAAATCCTAGCGAAGTGAGACTTCATCAGACCTTGCGGCTTCAAGTCGGGTTCGAGGAAGCGGCAGTCTTCGATTTTGCTGGCGCAGAGGGCGTCGGCGGCGAGGTGGCCGGAGCGGGCGGCGCTTTCCATGGTCGAGGGCCAGCCGGTCGAGATCCAGTCGCCGGCGAGGAAGCAGTTGGGCCATGGCGATGCCGAAGGCGGTCGTGACGCTGTCGATGCCGGGAGGCACGCCGAAGGTGGCGCGGACTTCCTTGATCAGCGCGGCTTTTTCGAGCTTCGCTTCTCTTGATCGTCGGGAAAGAATTCGGCGAGTTCGCTCAGCGCCTGCTCGATGGCCTGCTGCGTTCGAGGGCCGCGAATTTTCGCGACGCGGACTGGACGAGTTCGAGGTAGCTGCCTTTGTGCTTTGCGCCAGGGCTGCAGGACGCTCTTGTTGTACATCCAGTGAATCTCGCGATCGAGCAGGACGGCGTGGGGCAGATCGGTGATTTCGCGATCGAACCAGAGATGCACGCTGCAGATGGGCCAGTGCTCGAATCGATCGACTTTGCGCGCGAGTTCTTCGCCGTGCGGCGCGGGAGGCAGATGCGGCAGCAGTTTCTGCATCGCTTCGAAGGGCAACGCGATGACGAGGAATTCGGAGACGAGCGTGCCGGTGCGCGTGTTGATGGTCCACTGAGAAATCTTCCTCGTCCCACTCGGCCGATTCGACGTTGGTGTTGAGATGGAGCTCCGCTCCGTGCTCTTCGAGGAACTGCTCTGGCCGACCGTACAGTTCGCTGAGGGGAACCGAGCTCATGCCCATGGCGCCGGCTTCGGCGGAGTTCATGAAGAGTTCGCGAATGACCTTGGCGGCGTAGGGAACGGCGATGGCGTCGAGGTCGGCGTTGAGGGCGCTGGCGATGACGAGGCGCCAGAAGCGCTCGATGGCGCCGGGGGTCTGCTTATTGCGGACGGAGCCACGCGGAGAGCGATTCGTTGAATCGGCGTGGAATGGGACGCATCATGGCGCGAAAGGCGCGCGCGAGGGCGAGCTTGTCGGCGCAGGTGAAGGCGTGGGCTGAGAGAAGCTTTGGGCAGACCGTGGAGCGGAGCGGGCAGCGGCGATGGACCGAGTTTCGAGCGCTGGCCGCCGGGCTCGATCATGGTCATCTCGCTGGTCCAGTGGATTTTGTTTTCGACGCCGATGCGCGTAGAAGCCGATGAGATTGGTGCAGCAGCCGAAGAGGACGTGCTGGCAGTTGTCGATGACTTCGTTGACGCCGGGATGCAGATAGGAGGAGGCGCGGCCGCCGAGGTAGCCGCGGCGCTCGACGAGTTGCACGCGGTAGCCGGCTTCGGCGAGAGCGCAGGCGGCGCTCATGCCGGCTACGCCGCCGCCGATGACGGTGACGGTGCGTGGTTCGAGTTGTTGCGGGCGTTGCGTGCAAGTGTTCCTCAGGGTGCTCAAGCGGCGAGAATCAAAAGCAGATCCTTCGCTCGCACGACTGACCGTCGTGCCCAGTCTCGCTAGGAGCACCGGTAAACTCTGGTCCGCCAGGATGCACGATTATCACGATTATCGACGAGACTTTAATCGGAGAGAAGCGTGCGATGGCAAGGCGGGCCATTCCGACTGCCAAAATTTCGAGTTTCTGGAAGGTCGGGACGCTGATGCGATGCGAAAAAACGTCGTAGTCAGCGCGGCGAATCCGTTTAAGCAAGCCGCGGTAAATCCTTACCAATACCCACAGCGCGGGGCGGCTCTCGCGATCGATGAGTGGCAGCAGTTTGCCGGCGGACGCGTAGTAGGCTTCTGCGCGCGCTGCCAATCTCGGCGAGCAGGGCGCGCTCGTTCGCGGTTGGGCGGTGCGCCTTTGCTCGCGATGCAGGATTGATTCGAGCGTCACGTTGTGGGCGGCGAGGTCTTCGAGCGGCAGATAGACGCGGCCGCGCTCGGCGTCTTCAGCCACATCGCGCAGAATGTTGGTGAGCTGGAAGGCTACGCCGGTTTCTTCGGCAAGCTTCTCGGCGGCGGGATCGGTGTAGCCGAAGATGCGAATGCAGACCAGGCCGACGACAGACGCGACGAGATAGCAGTATCGGTAGAGATCGGCGAAGGTCGCGTAGGTGTCGGGCGCATCGCCGGGGTTTGCTTTCAGATCGGAGGTGGTGCCGGCGATGAGTTCGTCGAGAAGGCTGAGAGGAATGTTGAAGCGCTGCGTCGCATCGCGGACGGCGATGAATACGGGATCGCCGGTCGCTGCCGGTTTGCGAGGCGCTGTGCCAGGCGGCCTGCCATTGCTCGAGATTGTGGAGGCGTTGTTCGCGCGGGATGCTTTCGTCGTCGGAGAGGTCGTCGGCCTTGCGCATGAAGGCGTAGATGGCGCAGATGGCGTTGCGGCGCGGCTCGGGAAGGGCGACGAAGGCGTAATAGAAATTCTTGGCTTCCCGTTTGGCGATGGCCCTGCAAGTTGCGTACGCCGTGTCCAGTGTGATCGCTTGCGTCATCCAGTCAAGCCGCTTTCCCTTTGGATCCCGCTCCCAGGCGCAGAAACGGCAGAAATTTGCCGCTCACCGCGCGCAGTGCCAGGCTCAGCTTGGTGCGTTTTGAGATGGCCGGGCGGGCGCTGCAACACATCATAATCCTGGCGCTCGATGGCATTGAGGATTTCGAGACCGCCGCGGCTGAAGAGATCGAGATCGACGGCGAGATCGCGGTCGACCATGTTGATGAGCGGCAGGCCCTGCTGAAAGAGGCCGCGCGCGAATTCGACTTCGTGTTTGCAGCAGCGCGCGGAACTCCGGGGTGGCAATTCCCTGCTGCGATGGTCGCGTCGGTGACGCCGAAGCGCCGCATGTCGTCCTGCGGAATGTAGACGCGGTCCTTGGCGAAGTCGACGCGAACGTCCTGCCAGAAGTTGGCGAGTTGCAGGGCGGAGCACGTTGCGTCAGAAAGGCGGAAGCGCTCTTCGTCCGTATAGCCGCAGGTGTAGAGGACGAGGCGGCCGACGGGATTCGCCGAGTAGCGGCAGTAGCCGAGCACCTCCTGCATGGTCGCGTAGCGGGTGACGGCCTGGTCCTGGCGGAAGGCGGTCAGCAGATCGGCGAAGGGCTCCTTCGGGAATCGAGCAGGCACGAATGGTTTCAGCGAGGGCGACGAAGACGGGATGGCGCGCGCGGCCTTCGTAGCAGGCGTCGAGTTCGCGGCCCCAGAGGTCGAGAAGGGCCAGAGACTGCGCGGTGTCGCCGACTTCGTCGCCGAGATCGTCGGAGACGCGGCAGTAGGCGTAGATGGCGTGGAAGTGCGGGCGCAGGCGCTCAGGCAAGAAACCACGTGGCTACGTGGAAATTTTCGTAGTGGGTTTCGGCGAGGTGTTTGCACCAGGCGCGGGCTTCTTGCGAGCGTGGGAGCGTTGTCGGGAATGCGATAGCTTGCAGGGCGACAGCAGCGGCCCAATCCGCGTCGGCGATCAGATTCCTCGCTGATGTTTCCTTCGGGGCGCGTCGGCAGACTCGCGTGTTCTCAGGGGTGCAGGGCTGCGGTGCTCATCGGTGCCTCAAGGGACAATCGCGGTCTTGATTTCGCTGCTGCGGTTCATCAGCTTCTCAAAGACGCGATTGAGTTCGTAGAGGTGAGCGTGGCCGGTGATGAAGGCGCCTGCCTGGAATCGGCCGCTGGCAATGAGGTCCAGCGCCTTGCGGCAGATGGCCGGCGTGTGGTGGAAGGTGGCGCGGAGGGTGATGTCGCTGTAGTGGATGCGGTTGGTGTCGAGCGTGACGTGGGTGCCGACGGCGCATCCGCCGAAGAAGTTGACGGTGCCGCCTTTGCGCACCATCTCGACGGCTTCTTCCCATGCCTCGGGAACGCCGACGGCTTCGATGGCGATATCGACGCCGCGATTATTTGGGCGTGAGAGCGCGGGTTTCGCGGATGGCTTTCTGAATCGACGAAGACTTGACGACGTGAGCCGCGCCCAACTGTTTCGCCGCTTCCACCTGGCCGTCGTGTTTGACGATGGCAATGACGTTGCAGCCGGCAAGAGCGGCGACGTGGAGCATCATCAGGCCCAGCGGGCCGCCGCCGATTACTGCGACCGTGTCTTCAGGATGCGGGTTGGAATCTAGAAAGCCATGGACGGCGCAAGCGAGCGGCTCAGTGAGCGCGGCATGCTCCAGCGGAACATGGTCGGGAACGATGCAGCGTGTTCTTGGAGACGATGCGCGCGGGGATGCGGATGAACTCAGCATAGGCGCCATTGTTGAAGAGCAGGTCGTCGCAGAGATTCTCCTGCCCACGCTGGCAGAAGTAGCACTGGCCGCATGGAGCGGAATTCAGCGCCACCACACGGCTGCCGTTCGCGAAAGCCTTCAACTCCCTCCCCTGCCTCGACGACGGTTCCTGCCAGCTCGTGGCCGAAGAGGGCCGGAGGGACGATCATGCGGGCATGGTAACCGCGGCGAAAGACTTTCAGGTCCGTTCCGCAAGTGAGGGCAGCGCCGACGCGGACAATCAGCTCGCCGGGGCCTGCCCGGGGAACCGGCACATCTTCAATCCGAATGTCCTGGCGGCCGTGCAGGACCGCGGCCTGCATGGTCCCCTGGCGCAGCTGGCGCGCGGACTCGACGGTATTGCGGCCGACCTGAATGACCTCTTCAACGGTGCTCCTGCCAACGTGGAGGACTTCCTCGACGGTATTGCGGCCGATCTGGAGCACATCTCCAACGGTACTTCGGCCGACCTGGAGGACATCCTCGACCGTCGGGCGGCCGCGCTATCCTTTACCGTGTTTGGCATCGATTCCTCCTCGAGCGGCTCCGGAATTGCTCACTCGTTGGCTCAGTCCGGAAGCTGCCGCGGTTGAGAGGCGCGATACATGAGAAGGAGCCTGCGAAAGGGTGCCAGCGGAAGTCCGGCAAAGAATCCATCACTTTGCTCCTGCGCCGGAAACAGGCTCAATCATAATCTTCATCGAGTCGGCTTTGGGGTGCGAAGCGACATCGATTGCCGCAACGGCCTGGTCGAGCGGGAATCGATGCGAGATGAGTTGCGTCAGATCAAATCCGTTGCGATAACCGCCGAAGACCAGGTCAGTGACTTCGTCGAGAATGGCGAACGAAGACGAGTAGGACCCCATGAGGGTCTTCTCGTCCATACAAACCACGCCGGGATCAAAAGTTGCGTCGCCGCGCTGTGTCTGGGCAAAAAGCATGACCTTGCCGCCGCAACGCGCCGCATCCATGGCGGTCTTGATGAGGGCGTTTCCGCCGACAGCGAGGATGACAGCATCGGCTCCTCGGCCATCGGTCTCGGCCAGGACGCGCTCCACGACGTTTTCGCTGCCGGCATGGATGGGATCTTTGAGACCGTAGCGTGGCGGCGATGGCGTGGCGCTCGGGATAGAGGTCGGAGGTGAGGACACGGGCGCCGGTGCGGCTGGCGAGCACGGCATGCATGAGGCCGATGGGGCCCTGGCCGATCACAAGCACCGTGTCGTCGGAGCGGAGGTTGAGCATCTTGACGCCCTTGAGCACGGTGTTGACGGGTTCGAGGAAGGCGGCCTGCTCAAATGGAATGCCATCGGGAATGGGAACGACTCCACAACTTGAGGCCACCCAGTCCATCACGCGAATGTACTCCGCAAAACCGCCGCCAGACGGTTCGAATCCCGCTGTGACGCCGACCTTTTTGTAGAGCGGACACTGGGCCGGGGTGCCTTTGCGGCAGTAGAAGCACTCGCCGCAGGGAACGTGATGGTGGACGACGACACGTTCGCCGCCTTGATAGCGAGTTACGCCCTCGCCGACGGCGACGACCGTGCCGGACATCTCGTGGCCGAAGATGCGAGGGGCGGAATGGGAGCCGGTGTGGATCTTTTTCAGGTCGGTCCCGCAGATGCCGCAAGTGGCGACCTTGACGAGCAGCTCGCCGGGGCCGATGGAGGGCACAGGCAACGGTCTCGACGCGCATGTCGTTGACGCCGCGATAGACTACGGCGCGCATGGTCGAGGGGATCCGGTTGGCGATATGGCTTTCAGCGTTGGTGGTTTGGGTAGCCATTCGGAGTTAGCGTGACCTCATTCGTCATTCATTCAGGAGTTCGCGAAGCCGCTCCGCAATGCTTTGGGAAGCCTTTTTACTATTTTCGCCCATTTGGACGAGGGCGGGCCATATCCAAGGCCTAAGGAGAGCAAAAAGAACAAACTTTGGGGTCTGGAACTGGCCGTTTGCGGTCGATAAAGCGATTGAAATCAGGCAACTTCGCGTCGAGGGGGTCACTGACGCCCTTGATTGCGTAGAAGGGGATGCCGCGCATGGCGGCGAGGCGGGCGATGGCGGCGGCTTCCATGTCCACGAGGGAGGCTTTGTAGGTGGTGGCGAGGCGGCGTTTTTCGGGCTCGTCGGCGACGCGGGGGCTGGTGGCCAGCCAGAGAGGGCCCGCGCCGGCATCGCAATTGAATCGCTCGCCGGTGCGGGCGTCGATGACGCCGGCACAGTTGTGGGCGCTGCCGGCGGCGATCTCGGGTGTAAGGGCGCCGGCCCAGCCGATGGAGATGACGAGGTCGATGGGGCCGCCGTCTTCAATTCCGGCGAAGGCGCGGGTGGCGGCGTCGAGGCCGGCTCCGGCACAGGCGGCGATCCACTCTTCTTCTTCAGTGCGCTGGGCCCAGAAGTGAATGGTGCCGCGGGTGGAGTGGGGCCAGCCGCGGACGAGGGGTTTGAGTTCGCCGGGCATGGCGGCGATGATGGCGACTCGGGTCATGCACCTCGCCGCGTGCTGCGCAAGATTGGGGCACCCGACCTTCGTGGCACTATTCGAATTTAGAAGCAACTGCAGATTCCTCCACGCGCTTCGCTTCGTCAGAATGACAGCTATCGAAACTCACATGAATTGTTCATGGGGCGTAGCCGTTGGCGCGGAACCATTCTATGGCGGCGCGCATGGCGGGATAGACGGGGACGATGCGGAAGCCTAGTTCCTGCTGGGCGCGGGCGCTGGAGGCGAACATCTTCTTGCGGCCCATGCGGACTTCTTCTAGTGTGGCGCGGGGTTCTTTGCCGCGGATGCGGCCGGTGATCCACTCTTCGAAGAAGGCGTAGGTGGCGGCGATGGCGAAGGGAATTTCTGTTGTCGGCGAGGGGATGCCGGTGATGGCGGACATCTTGTCGAGGATCTGCTTGAGGGTGAGATTTTCGCCGCCGAGAATGTAGCGGCGACCAGGCTTGCCGACTTCAAGCGCGGCGACGTGGGTGCGCGCGACTTCGGCGACGTCGACGAGGTTGAGGCCGGTGTCGACGTAGGCTGGGAATTTGCGATTGAGAAAATCGACGAAGATGCGGCCAGTGGGCGTGGGCTTGGCGTCGTTGGGGCCGATGGGGGTGGTGGGGTTGAGGATGATGACCTGCTGGCCGTCCTGGGCGGCGGCGATGGCTTGCTGCTCGGCGAGAAACTTGGAGCGCTTGTAGTGGCCGACCATGTCGTTGATCGTGACGGGCGTGTCTTCGTTGACGACGATTCCATCGGTGCGGAAGGCCATGGTGGCGACGCTGGAGGTGTAGACGACGCGGCGGACGCGGGCTTCGCGGGCGAGCTTCAGCAGATCGCGGGTGCCGTCGACGTTGGCGCGGTACATCGCATCGGGATCGCGAATCCAGAGGCGGTAGTCGGCGGCGACGTGCATGACGGCATCGCAACCCTGGAGCGCGGGGGCGTAGGAGTCGGGCTTGGCGAGGTCGCCAACGACGGTGTCGCCGGCGATGCCTTCGAGGTTGGAGAGCTTGCTGGATTTGCGGACGAGGAGGCGAAGGTCGGCGCCCTGATCGGCCAGGGCTTTGGCGACGTGATGGCCGACGAATCCGGTGGCGCCTGTGAGGAAGATCTTCATGGCGAGGTGCACGAAGAATCATTCTAAGGCGTCAGGGGCAGGAATCACCTGCCGAGACCTTCTTCGGCTTGCTTGGCTTAGTGGGCGCCGCTTGCCTGAGGATCAGTGGCTGTCCTCATTTGCTTGAGTACGGACGCTTCACCTTCCGCGTTGCCTAACCGGCTGTAGAGGAATAGGGAGCGCTGGAAACTTTGAATCGCCATATCTCGCTTCTGAAGTTTCACCCAGATGTCTCCCATGAGTTCGAGAGTGTTTGCCTCATTTACGCGGTCGTTCACGAGTTCGAGCTTGGTGATCGCTTGTTGAAAGTAGTCGAGTGCCTTTTGCGGATCGTTGATCAGGAATCCGTAGGTCGAACCGAGGTTGGTGAGCGCGAAAGCCTCACCTTGCCGGTCCTGCCTGGCACGGTACTCAGCGAGAGCCTTGTCAAAATACTCCAAACATTTTTTGCGGTCGCGCAGCCCGAAGTAAGCCATACCCAGATTGTTGAGGATGGCGGCTTCTTGTGAATTGTCCGCGTTGGCCGGATATTTCTTGAGTGCATCGATGTAGAAGCGCCTGGCCTGGTCGGGGAATCGCCACTCGCGATAGACATTACCGATATGGGCGAGCGTGATTGCTTCAAATTCCTTGTTGTCGAGTTCGCGCCATATAGCGAGCGCCGATTGATAAATCTCGACAGCTTTCTGCTGTTGGTGCTGCTCGTTGTACAAATGGCCAATGGCGCCGAGGGCATGTGCTTCGCCGGCGCGATTGCCCGCTTTCCGATAACGTTCGAGAACTCCGTTCAGGGTCTCGAGAGAGAAGGTGGGGCCATGTGCCGCAACCGACGATGCCGGTGGATCGATTCGTTCTTCTGAAACATCGCGAGATACCTGTGCATGAAGCATGCATGGCGTGGCGAATACCAATGCAAGCACAAGAACTAGGGACAGAGTTGGGGGGCTCTGCTGACGCATACGACGACCTCCGGATTATTGACGCGCAAATTTCTTCGAGCGGGGAACGTGCCGGAAGTTCAAGCGGGTGAACAAAAATGAGAGCAGAGCGGAAGGAACAGCTCTCGGAGCGGTCCGCTTGTTTCAGTTTGATGCAGTATTCGCTTTAACATTGAAGGAAATGTGTTCTGTTCGATATTCGCTTTAACATCGAGAAAGGAGATGTGTCCTATTGAACCGAAAAAATACAGCGGTAGTACTGCTAAGCGGTGGCCTGGACTCGGCGACTGTGGCGGCGATTGCGCAGAGCGAGGGCTACGTGGTGCATGCGCTCTCGTTTGCCTACGGGCAGCGGCACAGCTTTGAGCTGGAAGCAGCGCGGCGGGTGGCGGCGTCGCTCGGGGTGGCGCAGCATCGTATCGCGACGATTGATTTGCGGGTGTTTGGCGGGTCGGCGCTGACGGATGATATCGATGTGCCGAAGGGCCGGGACAGCGCGGAGATGGAGCACGGCATTCCGGTGACGTATGTGCCGGCGCGGAACACGATCTTTCTCTCGTTTGCGCTGGCGTGGGCCGAGGTGCTGGGAGCGAGCGACGTATTTATCGGCGTGAATGCGCTGGATTACAGCGGGTATCCCGATTGCCGGCCGGAGTTCATTCATGCCTTTGAAACGATGGCGAACCTGGCGACGAAGGCCGGTGTGGAGGGTCGGCAGAAGCTGGTGATTCATGCGCCGCTGATGCAACTGACAAAGGCGCAGATCATCGAGAAGAGGGATGGAACTGGGCGTGGACTACAGCCTGACGAGCAGTTGCTACGATCCCGCGCCGGATGGGAAGCCATGCGGGCAATGCGACTCCTGTTTCCTGAGACGAAAGGGATTTCGAGAAAACGGGATTGACGATCCCCTGCCCTATCCCGATGTGAAGGCGAGCGCAATGAGCTACGCGGTCAAAGAGATTTTCTATACGCTGCAGGGCGAAGGTGCGCAGGCGGGGCGCGCGGCGGTGTTCTGCCGGTTTGCGGGATGCAATTTGTGGTCGGGACGCGAGAGCGATCGGGCGTCGGCGATCTGCCGGTTCTGCGATACGGAATTTGTGGGCGTGGACGGGCCGGGCGGAGGCAGATTCGAAACAGCCGACGATCTGGCGGAGGCGATCGGCGCAACATGGGCTGTGCGCGGAGCGGAGGGCACGCGGTTTGTGGTTTGCACCGGGGGCGAGCCCCTGCTGCAACTGGATCGGGTGCTGATCGATGCACTGCACGAACGCGATTTTGAGATTGCGGTGGAGACGAATGGGACGGTGGAGGCTCCGGCGGGAATTGACTGGGTATGCGTAAGTCCCAAGGCAGGGGCGCGGCTGGTGCAGAAGACTGGCGACGAGCTGAAGCTGGTGTTTCCTCAGGCGAATGCGCAGCCGCGGGAGTTCGAGGGGCTCGGATTCCGACATTTCTTTTTGCAGCCGATGGATGGGCCGGATCGCGCTGGCGAATACGGAGTTGGCGGTGCGGTATTGCATGGAGCATCCGAAGTGGAGGCTGAGTTTGCAAACGCATAAGATTCTGGGGATTCCGTAACGATTGCCGGAAGCAGCGGACCTGCGGTGGACGCAGTTATGAGAAACTGGAATTGCAGTAGTTCTCTGGGCTAAATCACGGACACAGTGCCCTGTCCGAGTTCTTAACACTGTCTTCGCTGCCTGATGGTCGCGCCGACTGGACCGCACCGGATTCGGAATTTTGTGTCTGCAGTTTAGCCTAAACGGGGCAAATCTGTATTCGTGTTCCCCGAAACTCTGATTCAACTAAAGAATTTTGAACCGGCGGCGCCGATACTTCGCCGCAGTTCGCGTACAGGAAAACGAAACGAATGCTGAGTGTAAGCAATGTGTCGATGCGCTACGGCGCGAAAGTGCTGTTTGAAGATGTGTCAGTGAACTTTACGCCGGGGCGGCGCTATGGATTGACGGGGCCGAACGGGTCAGGCAAATCCACTTTTATGAAGGTCCTGACCGGCGAATTGGAAGCACAAAAGGGCACGGTAGTGCGTCCGCGGAAACTGGGCATATTGCGCCAGGACCAGTTCGCATTCGATGACTATCGCGTGATCGATACGGTCATCATGGGCAACAGGCCTCTGTGGGCGGCGCTGGAAGAGCGGGACCGCATCTACGAGAAGGCCGAACTGAGCGACGCGGACGGCATGCGGCTGGGCGAACTGGAAGGCGTGATCGGCGACGAGGACGGCTACACGGCCGAAGCTGATGCTGCGGTACTGCTCGACGGCCTGGACATCACCGAGGAGCTGCACGAACGCAAGATGGGCGAGTTGCAAGGCGGCCAGAAGGTGCGCGTGCTGCTGGCGCAGGCGCTGTTTGGAAAGCCCGAAGCGCTGCTGCTGGACGAGCCGACGAACTATCTCGATCTGGATTCGGTGCACTGGCTGCAGGATTTTCTGAACTCCTACGACGGCACGCTGATTGCGATTTCGCACGATCGGCACTTTCTGAACAGCGTGACTACGCATACGGCCGATATCGATTACCAGACGATCATCACCTACACGGGCGGCTACGACGACATGGTGATGGCGAAGACGCAGATTCGTTCCACGCTGGAGTCGCAGAACGCGCAGCGTGACAAAAAGATCGCGCAGCTTAACGAATTCATCGCGCGATTTGCAGCGGGTACCCGTTCTTCGCAGGTGACAAGCCGTCGCAAGGAAGTGGAGCGGCTGCAGACCAACGAGCTGGCGCGGTCGAATATTCAGCGCCCATACATCAAGTTTGACCAGGTGCGGCCGAGCGGCAAGCACGTGCTGGAGTTCAAGCACCTGACAAAGCTTTACGATGACCTGAAGGTGATCGACGGATTTACCGCGAATGTTTTGCGCGGGGAGAAGATCTGCCTGATGGGGCGCAACGGCGCGGGCAAGACGACGCTGTTGAAGAGCCTACTAGCGAACTATCCCGGACTGGCTGAGAAGGACTTCACGCTGGATTCGGGAGCGTTTTCTGGGGGCACGAAGCGCAGATCGGATACTTTCCGCAGGATGTGGGATCGACGATCGAGCACGGACTGACGGTGGCAGAGTGGCTGCATCGCTGGAATCCGGCGGCGCACGTGGAGGAGATTCGCGGCATTCTGGGGCAGATGCTTTTCTCAGGCGAAGAGGGCGAGAAGCCGACCAAGGCACTCTCAGGCGGCGAACAGGCACGGCTGATTTTCTGCAAGCTGATTTTGACCAAGCCAAACATACTGATCTTCGACGAGCCGACGAACCACCTTGACCTGGAATCGATCAACGCGCTCAATATTGCGCTGCAGAGGTATGAGGGCACGGTGCTGCTGGTGACGCACGATCACGATCTGATCGATGAAGTGGCGACGCGGCTCTGGAACTTCAAGGCCGACGGGATTGAGGATTTCCAGGGGCCGTACGCGGAGTGGAAGGGGAAGCACAACTAGCGTTCCGGGCCTTTGCCGCCCGCCGGAACGTATTGTTGGCTAAGAAGTGACAGGTACTCCGGGTCATCTGAAATTGAGTTGTGTCCCACGCCGGGAACGACCAAGTAGGACACGATGCCTTCTTTGAACCGTGTGCAGAGCCGCTCGGTGCTTGTGCGCGGGATGACTTCGTCATCTCCAGCCACGATGATCTTTGTCGGCGCCGTCACCTGCGGGGCGTATTTCCACGAGTCATACTTATCGAGCATCATCCATCGATTGGGCAGAAACGGATAGTGTTCTTGCGCTACATCGACCAGACTGTCGTAAGGTGTGACCAGAACGAGTTGCGCAGCCGGGCGTTGGCTTGCGACATGTATTGCGACGCCGGTGCCGAGGCTGCGACCGATGAGGGTTACATTCGCATGCTGCGCGTGGACCGCGTCAAAGAGCGCGAACGCGGCCGCGAGAATACTTCTCTCGGTCGGATGCCCTGCACTGCCGCCATAACCGGGATAGTGAAGCAGATAGATGGCGGCGTTTGGGAATGTGCTGGAGAATTCAGGCAGGTCGAGCGAGACGTCTTCCGCGTTTCCGCCGAAATAGACGACGGCATCGGGGCCTGAGGCTGGCCGCATCGACACCAGTACCGACCCAGGGTTGGACGGGAGCGTCATGATGGGGGCTGGGCGGTTTGATCGCGGCTGCGGAAAGTAGATTAGCGATCGCTGGGAAAAGAAGATCAAAGCCAGTAGGCCAATACAGATGCCTGCGGCGACTAGAACTGCGTAGATCAATAGCCGTCTAGCCCCTTCCATTGGCAGGAAACTCTCCTGCGGAGACCATAACAGACTCGAAGCGAATTCATCCGACGGGTTTTCGCACCTCAATGTGCTTCCGTCCCCAGGCGCAGATGTGTTCGAGCACGGGGAGCATCGTCATTCCGTATTCGGAGATTGAGTAAATGACGCGGGGGTGAGTTCCCTTCTCCCGCTGGCGGACGAGGATTCCGTCGCTGACCAGATCCTTAAGGTGGCGGATCAGCATGCGCTCGGTGATGCCGGGAATGCTGCGCAGCAATTCGCTGGTGCGCATCGGTCTTTCAGAGAGCCGCCAGAGGATAGTTCCCTTCCATCGGCCGTCGATGACAGACAGCATGGCGTCGATGGGGCACTCGGAGATCTCCTTTTTTGAAACCGGCATGTTGTGGCCTGATCGGGGAACGTGGCTGACATATTTGTCAGCGCCGCTTACTGAATCATTCTATCGCCGTGCGGAGTCTGAGGCTCAGGAGTTGAACCCATGAGACCTCTACTGGATATCGTTACAACCGTTTGCATCGGGCTTCTGATCGGCACGGAGTTTGCCGTTGCTGCCTTCATCAATCCGATTCTGCGGAAGCTTGGAGCGCGCGAAGAGTTGCGGGCGATTCGGCTGTTCGCGGCAAAGCTGGGCGCGGCAATGCCGGTCTGGTACGGCGTCTCTCTTCTGCTGCTGATTGCGGAAGCGGTTCTGAGACGCGGCGAGAACGGCTACCTGCTGCTGATTGCGGCGGGCGCGATCTGGGCTGCGGTGATCGTGCTGACGATTCTCTTCCTGGTTCCAATCAACAACCGGCTGGCGCGCGTTGATCCGGATGCAGTGCCGGAGCCGGCGCTTAAGGAGCATGGGCGGTGGGACGCGATGCATCGCTGGCGAGTGGCGACGCTGACGGCAGCAATGGTCTGCTTTCTGATTGCGGTACTTCGGGTCGGGTGACAGACTGCTTCAGATTCGAGGTCGCACGAAGGCGCGCACGTGAGGCTGTGCTTTCCCACCCATGACAGCAAAAGAAGCTGTCATGGATGGGGCACCCGGCCATGCTCAGAGGGGCCCGCCTGCAAACAGCGCATTTGGTTACTTGACACCGAAATGCAATCGCCGGTGTAATGGATGCAGTGGTAGTGGTGATGGAGTTCACCGCGCAGTGAGGCTGGCAATGCTTTGCTGTTAACCGCTGTCCTCTCGCGCACGGCCCGGACAGATGATGACTCCTGACAGGTGGTCCTGTCGTGGAGTCACGCCCGGCGCGATCCCTGGAAATTTGGATAAGAGAGATTCAGGCAGTGGAATTCGTGCTTTCCCACCCATGACAGCAAAAGGCGCTGCCATGGATGGGGCACCCACTGATCTCTTCGAGGGGGCAGATTGCAGAAGTATCTCCTGATTGCCATTGGCGGCGCGCTGGGTTCAATTGCGCGATATTGGGTCGGCTCGTCGATCGCGGGCCGCATGGGGATTCGTTTTCCTTACGGGACGCTGATCGTCAACATTACGGCGTGCGTGATTATCGGCTTCTCCATGACCTACCTGGGCAGGCGTGCGGAGTTGAATCCGGCGTGGCGGTTCCTGGTGCCGGTGGGGTTCATCGGCGCGTACAGCACGTTTTCGACGTACGAGTGGGAAACACTGTCGACCTTGCGTGCAGGGGCTTTCGGCATCGCGGCGCTGTATGCGGTGGGCAGCTTTGTACTGGGGCTTGCGGCGGTGTGGGGCGGATCGGTGCTGGGGGAGATGGTGCCGTAGGTGGTTGCGATTGTGCTGGCGGTCTGCAGGCTTTAAATCAAGTCTGCCGTTGGAGAGAAATAAAAGCAGATCCTTCACTTCGCTTACCCCACGGACTCTCGTCCATGGGGTCCCTAAAACGCTATGTGGGATCGTCAGGAGGCACACTTAAATCAGACCTGATTGCGATCGGGATGCGCGGAAATCTCGGGATGGCGTAGAATCCACAGTTGTCCTGGGAGAGCTTTCAATGCTGAGTCCGGGAAAGGCCGTCAAGGTCACCATCTACCTGAGCGAAGGCACAACGCACCACGGAGTGCCGGTGTACTCCCGCATTCTGGATTTTCTTTTCTACCGCGGAGTCGCGGGCGCAACCGTCACCAAGGGCATCGCGGGATTCGGCGCCGATCATCACATGCACTCCTCGACAATGGTGGAGATTTCAGACCGGCTGCCGCTGAAGATCGAATTCATCGACACGCGCGAGAAGGTGGATTCTCTGCTGGGCAAGCTCGAAGAACTGGCCGGTACAGGGCTGATCGAGATGCAGGAGACCACGGTGGCGAAGCCCGCACAGGTCTCCAAACCGAAGAAGCCGGTCCCGCCGCATCACTTGAAGATCGAAGGCAAGGCGCAGATGATGCGCATTTTCCTGAGCGAAGAAGACCGCTGGAAGAACAAGCCGCTGCACGAGGCTCTGGTGGAAGCGATGCGGGCGAACGATATTGCCGGAGTGACGGTGTATCGCGGGATTCTGGGGTACGGGGCGCACCGGCGCATGCACAAGGACAAGCCGCTGCTGGCATCACATCATGGATCGGTGATGCTGTCGGCGATTGATACGGCGGAGAAGCTGCGCGCGTTTTTGCCGCTGGTGGAGCAGATGGTGGAAGAGGGCCTGGTGGTGTTCTCCGATGTGGACATCATCAAGTACGCGTACCGCGCGATCGATGCGATCAGCGCGATCGGCGAGGCATCGTTGTAGAGGGCTTTCGATGAAAGAAGAATTCCAGGGCCGCATGCTGCGCATCCACTTTGGCGAAGACGACAAGTGGCAGGGCAAGTCTCTGCACGAGGCGATTTTGACCAAGTGCCAGAGAGCTGAATATCGCCGAGGCAATCGTCTTCCGCGGGATCGAAGGCTACGGAGCCGGCAGCCGCATCCGCAGGACGAGTCATTTTTCGAAGGATGCGCCCATTCAGGTGAGCATCGTGGATACCGAGGAGCAGATTGCCAGGCTGATTCCCTTCCTCGATGCGGTGGTGGAAGAAGGTGTCGTTGCCTCATCGACCGTCGAGGCAATTCGTTACACGCGGACGAAGTCGTGATGTTTTTCAAACACCTCAGTCCCGCGGCAACGGTGTATGACAGCGAGGACCACCAGGATCAGATCAAGGCATTGTTCGAGAAGCGGGCGCCGAGGTTTCAGGGCAAGTAATCAGGATTCGGGGCGCTCGGGTTTCCACTGGTCGGGAGGATCGTGATCGATGCGATCTTCGCGGTCTTCGCGCTCTTCCTGCTCGCGGCGTTTCTCGCGTTCTTCGCGCTCTTCGCGGCCGTCGCTCATGATGATGTCCTCGCTCCAATCAGTGTTTAATAGGCCAGGCCACATGGCGGGTCAAATGCGTGCCAGCCCAGCCCTGTTCCACCGATTATCCGCGCCATTCATCAGACGCCCGAGACTTCGTATGACTGGTCACCGCAGATCTGTGACGAGTTTTGGGATGGGCCGCTTAACTGGCCAGGACGGCGCGGGATTCGAAGACTTGCTTGGCGCGGTCGAGGGCGGCCTGGATGTTGGGCATGATGTTTTCGCGGCCAACGTGGTCGAGAAAGCGCGGCTGCTGAAGAAGTTTTGAAGGCTGCTCCATCGCCCCGCAGAGCAGGAGGGTGCGGCCGGATTCGGTGAGGCGCTTGGCGAATGTCTCGATGGCGTGAATGCCGGTGGCGTCGATCGCTGTCATGTTGCGCAGGCGAAGAATGACGACCGGCTCAAAGACTTCGATGTTAGCGGTGGCTTCAACCAGCTTCTCCGTGGTGCCGAAGAGAAACGGGCCGTGGATGCGCAGGAGCGTGACGTAGGGCGGAATGATGCGTCCCTGCAGCGTGTGCGGCAGGCCGTCGCGGATGTATTCGTCGGTCACGGGAGTGACGGTGGTGGTTTCGGCAATGCGATAGATGTAAACCAGCGCGGCCAGCGCCATGCCCACGCCGACGGCGACGGTGAGATCGGCGAAGACGGTAAGAGCGAAGGTGACCAGCCAGACGGCGATGGCCGTGAAACCCAGTTGCAGGATGCCGCCGATCTCGCGCCACTCGCCCATGTTGTAGGCCACGACAAACAGCACGGCGGCGAGCGTGGCCAGCGGAATGTAGCTGGCCAGCGGCGCGGCTACCAGCAGGATGACCAGCAGCGTGAGCGCATGAACGATGCCGGAGACCGGGGAGCGCGCGCCGGAGCGGATATTGGTTGCGGTGCGGGCGATGGCGCCGGTGGCGGGAATGCCGCCGAAGAGCGGCGAGGTGATGTTGGCGATTCCCTGCGCGACGAGTTCGACGTTGGGATTGTGGCGATCGCCGGTCATGCCGTCGGCGACGACAGCGGAGAGCATGCTTTCGAGCGCCGCCAGCAGCGCCACGGTAAATGCCGACGGAATCAGCGGCAGAATGTGCTCGGCGTGGAAGTCGGGAATGGCGAAGGGCGGGAGTCCGCGCGGGATTCCGCCGAAGCGGGTGCCGATGGTTTCGACCGGCAGATGGAACAAGGCGCACGCCACGGTGCACGCAAGCAGCGCGACGATGGACGCAGGAACGCGCCTGGTGAATCGCGGCAGGATGAGCATGATGGCCAGCGTCGCAGCGCCGACTGCGAGCGCCTGCCAGTTGAGGCTGGGCATGTGGCTGATCAGCAGCTTCATTCTGGGCAGGAACTCGCTGGGAACGGCGCCGACGCGAAGGCCGAAGAAGTCCTTGATCTGCGTGGAGGCGATGAGGATCGGCGATGCCGTTGGTGAATCCGATGACGACGGGCCGCGGGATGAAGCGAACGGCGGAGCCGAGGCCGGTAAGTCCCATGGCCAGCAGGATGATTCCGGCCATCAGCGTGACCATGGCGAGGCCGGGCAGGCCGAAGCGGGCGACGATGCCGGCGACGATGACGACGAATGCGCCGGTGGGTCCGCCGATCTGGGTGCGCGAGCCGCCCAGGGCGGAGATGAGAAAACCGGCGACGACGGCGGTGTAGAGTCCGGCTTGCGGCGTGACTCCCGAGGCGATGCCAAAGGCCATGGCGAGCGGCAGCGCGACCAGGCCGACGGTGATGCCGGCAAGAAGGTCGTGCAGGAACATCTGCCTGCTGTACTGGCGCAGAGACAGGACCAGCTTGGGCAGGTTGGGATTGCTGAGGGACATGATGCTGCTTCTATTTTAGTGGAATTCGAGTTGGCGCTCGGCGGATTGCGGGACAGTGAAGCGCCGCGGTAACCCTCAGACTTTTGCTTAAACAAGTGCTTTCATATAGATGGCAGCAGGGCGGTTGCGGGCGTAATAGTGGTCAGCTCGTCCGGTGTTGGATAGCCGGAGCGCTCATAGAGGCGGATCGCGGCGCTTTTTCCATGTCGACGTGAAGCCAGATCTGGCTGGCGCCTTCGGCGTTGGCGGAGCCTTCGATGCGGCGGAGCAGTTCGGCGCCAATGCCGTGACCGCGTAGCGCGGGAAGCACTTCGATGGTGGCGATGTAGGCCACGACGTCGGTGATCTGCTGAGCCCATTCGACGATGGCGAAGCCGGCCATGTTGCTGCCTCTGCTCGGCGATCCAGGTGGCGGATTCGTGAGAGGCGATGAGCTGGCGCATGTAGCGACGGGTGAAGCGCTGCGGCGGCTGAAAACAGATCTCTTCGATGGCGTAGAGGTCGTCGAAGTCGTTCGCGCTGAAAAAGGCGATAGTTCATGGGGAAGTTAGCTGACGGGATTGCGTGTTAGCGAAGCGGGCAGTCGCGGTTCGTAGTTTCCAGTCTCGGTCAGGGTTCGTGGTTTCCCACCCATGCGCAGAAGAGCGCATGGATTGGGCACCCGAGATTCGTGTAAATACTAGAAGCAGATCCTTCGCTCGGCTACCACACAGAGATCGGTCATCTGCAGTGCCACGTAGCCAATGACACGCGGCGTTAGACTTTTGCTTCAAGATCACGGATTACGTCGAAGAAGCGCTGGTCGAGGCGGCGGTTGGTGGCGATGGCTTCCTTGATGGTGATGTCGGTGACGTCGAGACCCTTGAGTACAGCGATGCGGCCCCACTTCTTCTCGTGCACCATGTCGATGGCGTGAAGTCCGTAACGCTGGCCGAGGACGCGATCGTAGGCGGTGGGCACTCCGCCGCGCTGTGTGTGACCGAGGTTGACCGAGCGGGTTTCAAAGCCTGTCTTCTTCTCGATGAGGCTGGCGAGAGCCTCGCCGATGCCGGAGAGACGCGCGTGTCCGAAGGAGTCGACTTCCTTGGAGCCGATGACCTGGCCGACTTCGGGCAGGTGGCAGCCTTCCGCAACCACTACGACGCCATAGTGCTTGCCGTGATCGTAGTTGTACTTGAGTAGGGCGCAGACGTGATCGATGTCGATCTCCTTCTCGGGAACGAGAACGACGTGGGCGCCAGCGGCAATGCCGGAGGCATAAGCGATCCAGCCCGCATCGCGGCCCATGACTTCGACAACGATGACGCGATTGTGCGAGTCGGCGGTGGTGTGGATGCGGTCGATGGCCTCAGTGGCGATCATGACGGCGGTATCGAAGCCGAAGGTCTGATCGGTGCCGTTGATGTCGTTGTCGATGGTCTTGGGAACGCCAACGGCGTTGATGCCGTTTTCCGCGAGAAAGAGTGTGACGGATTGGGTGTCGTCGCCGCCGAGGGCGATGAGGGCGTCGATCTTGTTGACCTTGAGAACTTCCTGGACCTTCTCGATGCCGCCTGGGATCTTTTTGACATTGGTGCGCGAGGAGTGGAGGATGGTGCCGCCCTTGAGCTGAATGCCGTCGGTGTTTTCGAGGGTGAGCGGGATGAAGTTGTTATCGAGCACGCCGCGCCAGCCGTTGAGGAAGCCGATGAATTCGTCGCCGTAGGTTTGGATTCCCTTGCGCACGGCCGCGTAGATCACTGCATTCAAGCCGGGGCAGTCGCCGCCGCCGGTCAATAGTGCAACTCGCATCGTAAATTTCTCCTGATCGAATTCGGGCGGCTGCGTCTCGCTCGGGCCGCGCCGGAAATACCTGGAATTGATGTCGGGCGTGAAGTGGAAATTGGCCGCTCTCGACGCCTTAGACAGTATAAGCCGCGGTTGTAAAGCGACATCGTGACAACGCTCACGCCGATGACATTTCAGGTCCGCCTCAGGATGGGGACGCATTCGATAGTTGAAAGGCGCGGCGGGATGGTTCAATAGGAAGGTATGCCTATTCCCGGTACCGGAGCCCTGTTACTGCTAGCGTTTGCAAGCCTGGTGGTGGTTGTGCTGCTGGTGCTGCTGCAACTCACGCGACTGGGCTTCCTGGTGCGGTCCACGATTCCCGACCGGCCGCGGCGGCGCATGTTCATTGCGTCGGCTTCGTTCCTGATCACATTTGCGGGTGTGCGGCTGCTGGTGGGCCTGATCATGCACAATCACGGCCCGTTCAACTGGGTGGTGGTGCGCGGACATCACATCCATCACCTGGTATGGGGAATCCTGATCCTGCTGCTGGTGGGCTATGGCTGGCTGCTGGACCTGGGGCGGAGCCATTCGCCGCTGTCCATCTTCTTCAGCAGGCTGATGAGCGTGAGCTACGGAGTGGGCGCCGCGCTGACGCTGGATGAGTTCTCGCTGTGGCTTAACCTCGACCCGAACGACTACTGGTCGCGCGAGGGACGCATCAGCATTGACGCGGTCATTCTCTTCGGCGGGATTCTTGCGGTGGGCGCGTGGGGCGCACCGTTCTTCCGCGGCCTGCAACTGATGTGGACCAAGGGGAAGTCCTTCCGCAAAGAGATCGGACGGCTGGAGTCGCCTATTCGGCGCGTGAGGTTGCTTCGTCCGCGTAAAGTTCGTCGATTACCGACGCATACTTTGCCGAAATAACGCGGCGTTTGAGCTTCATGGACGGAGTGAGTTCGCCGGAATCCTGCGACCACTCGTCGGCAACGAGGCGAAAGCGCTTGATGGTTTCGAAGTTGGCAAGGCCGGCGTTGGCTTCGCGCACGGCTTCGCCATAGAGCGCGACCACGCGGCTGTCGGAGACCAGGGCCTGCCGGTCCGGCGCTTCAAGGCCGGCGTGCTTGGCCCATTGCTCGAGCGCGGCAAAGTTGGGCGAGATCAGTGCCGAAACAAATTTGTGCTTGTCTCCGACGACTGCACATTGCGCAACCATGACGGAGTTCTTGAGCTTGCTCTCGATGGGTTGCGGAGCGACGAGTTTGCCGCCGGATGTTTTAAGCAGCTCCTTCTTGCGGTCGGTGATGTAGAGGAATCCGTCTGCGTCGAGGTGGCCGATGTCGCCAGTACGGAACCAGCCCTCGGGATCGAAGCATTCGGCATTAGCGCTCGGCTTCTTCCAATAGCCGACAAAGATCGACGGACCGCGTGCCAGGAGTTCGCCATCTTCGGCAAATTTGAGTTCCACGTTCGGAAGAACCTTACCCACGGCTCCCATGCGATGGACGACAGGGATTGTTGAGGGCGATCACGGGCGAGGTTTCCGTGAGGCCGTAGCCCTCCCACACGGCAATGCCGGCCGAGGCGAACCACTTTGCGGTGTCGATGCCGAGGGGCGCGCCGCCTGAGACCCAGATGCGTACACGGCCGCCGAAGGCTTCGCGCACTTTGCTGTAGACGAGTTTGTTGGCAAGTTTCCAAAAGAAGGATGAGGGCTGGCGGCCTCCATAGACCGCGTCGCGATTGCCCCCGCCCACGCTGAGCGCCCAGGCAAGCATGCGCTTCTTGATCGGCGAGGCATTGGACTTCTGCTCGACGGCCTGGCGGATCTTCTCGTAGACGCGTGGAACTCCGACGAATACCGTTGGGCGGATTTCCTTCATCGCCTGGGGAAGCTTGTCGAAGTTGGAGCAGTAGGCTACCTGCGCTCCATGGCCGTACATGACGTAGTCGAGAGCCCGCGCAGTGACATGAGATAGAGGGAGAAAGGAGATGCAGGCATCGGTTTTGTTAAAAGTAAACCCGGCGACAGCGTGGTTTTGGTTAGCGGCCATGTTGCCATGGGTGAGCATGACGCCCTTGGGTTCGCCGGTGGTACCGGAGGTATAGATGAGAGTGGCCAGATCGTCAGGCTCGACGGAGCGAACCAAGGCATCGAAGACCGGGTCGCGGTACGGGCCAGCATCGTCGGCACCGGCAAGGACCTTGGAGAAAGCGATGGCGCCGTCAGGAACTTTGCCATCCATCATGAGGATGCGCTCGAGCTGGGTTTGCGAACGAACGGCGTTGAGCTTGTCGAATTGCTGGCGGGTGGAGACGATCGCGATCTTGCAACCGGCATCGGCAAGAAGCACAGCGATCTGCTCGCCAGTCAGCGTGGGGTAGATGGGAACGTTGACGCCGTTGATGGCGAGGATGGCGAAATCGGCGACTGCCCACTCCCAGCGGTTTTCGGCGATGAGAGCAATCCGGTCATCTTTTTTGGCACCCCAGCTCAGGAAGGCCTCGGCGAGGGTATGGACGCGATGGTAAATCTGGTCGGACGAGAGAGGCTGCCAGTGGCCGAACTCGTCCTGCCAGAGGATGGCACGGGGATTGGCAGCCGCCGAGACGCGGCAAAACAGGTCATTGATGGTGGAGAGTGGAGCAGGTGTCATGTCGAGGTTTAATTCAACCGATCAACTTGAATTTAGGTCAAGGGAGAGTGTAACAGCGCAGAGAGGAACCGTGGATAGAGTCGCCGGGTTGGGAGCGGCAGCAAAGTCCTGAATTTTGCAGCCCGATCAGCAGGCGCTCAATCATCACTTTATGCCCTGAATAGTCTGGCCGGACCTGCGATCCCTCTGCACGGGAAATCGCGTGTAGCCATCGCGACGGGAGAATCCGGCTGCCTCGGAAACAGCGAGATGAAATGAGATAACTGTGGCATTCGACGATCGCTGCAAGGTGCGGGCGACTGGTATCTCTTACAGTTCCAATGAGCCCACCGATCGGTATCTCATTGAGCGTTAGGCATTTGTTCGAGCCTGCGGACTTCCATGCGTAGGTTGCCTCTTTTGGCGTTGATGTTTCCCCACAGGAGGAACAGCGATGAGTCTCGTTCAGCGGTCCGAGCCGTTGGTCAAGCTTCGTTTTTGGCCGGCGCCGGTCATCTACCTTCTCTCTCGCACATTTATCTGCTTGCTGTGTTCATCGCCGGCTGTTGCGGCGAGCGACAAGCCAAACATCCTATTCATTATGGGCGACGATGTGGGTCCGACCGACATAAGCGCTTACAGCATGGGCGTGATGGGCTTCCACACTCCCAACATCGACCGCATCGCCAAGGAAGGCATGCTGTTCACTGATTACTATGCGGAGAATAGCTGCACGGCGGGCCGATCGAGCTTTATTACGGGCCAGAGCTCGTTCCGCACCGGGTTGTCAAAGGTAGGTGTGCCAGGCGCTGACCGGTGGGCCTGCAGGCCCGCGACATCACCATTGCGCAGGCGCTCAAGCCGCTCGGCTACGCAACCGGACAGTATGGCAAGAACCACCTGGGTGACCGCGACGAATTCCTGCCGACGAACCACGGATTCGACGAGTTCTTCGGCAATCTGTATCACCTGAATGCCGAAGAGGAGCCCGAACGCCCGTATTGGCCCAGCAACAATCCCGACTTTCTCAAGGCCTACAATCCTCGCGGCGTCATTCACTCGTATGCGGGCGGCAAGATCGAAGACACCGGTCCGCTGACTGTGAAGCGGATGGAAACCATCGATGACGAAACCACGAAGGCCTGCTCGGACTTCATCACCAAACAGGCGAATGCGGGGACGCCGTTCTTTGCATGGATGAACTTCACGCGCATGCATGTCTTTACCCACGTCCGGCCCGAGTACGAAGGCAAAGCGGGGCTGGGCAAAGGCTATTTCTACGCCGATGGCATGTGGGAGATGGACCAGGATGTAGGCAAGCTGCTTGGCCTGCTGGACACTCTCAAGATTGCCGACAACACCATCGTTGTTTTCACCACTGACAACGGGCCAAACGCATTTACCTGGCCCGATGCGGCAACTACGCCGTTCCGCAGCGAGAAAGACTCGAACTGGGAGGGGGCTTTCCGCGTACCGGCCATGGTCCGCTGGCCGGGTCACATCAAGGCTGGAGACGTTTCGAATGAATTGTTCTCCGGGCTCGACTGGTTCCCGACGCTGCTCGCCGCTGCGGGAGACACGAGCGTCAAAGAGCGTCTGCTGAAGGGCGCCAGCATCGGCAGCAAGACATTCAAGGTGCATCTGGACGGATTTAACCAGTTGCCCTATCTCACAGGTCAACAGACCGCATAGCGCTCGTGACGAGTTTTACTACTTCAACGACGATGGCGATCTTGTCGCTGTGCGATGGGATACCCAGCAGCCCGGCGCAACAACCAAGACTGCGTGGAAGCTCATTTTCTGTGAACAGCGGCAACCGGGCCAGTTCGATATCTGGGCAAACCCGTTCACCTGTCTGCGAGTACCGAGGATGTTCAATTTGCGGATGGATCCCTATGAACACGCCCAGATATCGGGAGACAACTACGATTCCTGGAGGGTTGACAATGCATACCTGGTGTTTGAGGGCACCAGGAGAGCAGCGATCTTCCTTCAGACATTCATCGAGTATCCGCCTAGCCAACCGCCAGCGAGCTTCTCGATTGATCAGATCGAAGAGGCCGTTAAAAAGAAGATCGCGGATCTAGAGGCGGCGGCAGAGCACGCGAAACAAGACTAGCGACCCGAAAATGTCCTTCCCGTGGCATCCAATCTCTGAGACGGGTTCTACGCGATCCTGAAGCCACCGTTTTCTTTTGCCGAGGTCTCACAGAAGCCATCTTCTGACCCGAAGAGCGTCGACGCTTGTGACGATCACTTACGCTACTAATCCCAGGTCAGATTCTATCCGCTACCGAGCGACATGATCGTTCTCGAATTGAGGTTTCGCTTCGCCACTCAGATTTGGCAACATATCGAACTCAGCACGTTGAAGCCTCCCGGTTGATCGTGAGGGCGGTGTCCTAACCCGCGGGCCGAATGGCGGAATCGATCCGGACAACGGAGCGAATCATAACCCCTTGTGTCCTGCAAGGTTTCGGGGCAAACTTCCGTTTCAAATGAATACGGTTGGTCATCCAGAGAACGGGTCTTTGTGCGGTAAGATCACTCCAGCCAAACGCACCACCCGCAGCCTAAGCCATGCCTATGCGCACTGCAACCATGCCTCCCGGCGAGCCTGACCCGGCTCTTCTTGCGAAGCTTGGCGTCCTGCAACAGGCGTGCCTGCTCGTGGTGGCCCTGATTGCGCTGATCATTTTTACCGGGTGGCTCTTCCCACCTTTTGCGGCGTATCTGCCTGTCTTTGCGACGCGCATGAGCACGCCGATGGCGCTGACAGTTCTGTTGTGCGCGCTGAGCCTGGCAATCTCTGAGCCTGGAAATCACCTGTCTTTGCCGAGGGCAAGCCGGGCCATTACGGTGCAGGCTGGAGCACTCGCGATCCTGATCCTGCTGGAATCGGCCTTCCGTCTCTTCCCCGCGGTGGACACGCTACTGGAGGCTGATCGCGCACCGGGCAACACCGGCGGGTTGCCGGTGCATTCCCCTACGGCGTTTGTCCTGCTGAGCCTTTCGATGTTGCTGGTGAGCGCAACTGGACCGGTTCTAAGGCGGATTGCCGATTTTGTAGTGCCTGCGGCGTGCCTGATGACCCTCGTCCTGCTGAGCGAAAACCTGTTTGGGGCGATCGGGCTATTGCGGCTGTCGGCCGACAACATGATTTCGCCACTGCTGCTGATGTGTCTGGTGCTGCTGACGTGGGTTGTGGCGATGAGGCAGGCCGCACACGGGATCTGGTCCATCTTTGTCGGAGCCGGCATCGGAAGCAGGATCGCCCGAGGATTCGCCCCGGTGCTGCTGGTAATTCCCTTCCTCGTTGAGGTGGCACGGACGCGGTTCATTCTGAAAGACCTGGTGCCGGAACAATATGGGGCGGCGATTTTGACTTCGCTGGCTGCCGGACTGTCAATGGTATTGCTACTCGTGCTGGTGTGGCGCATCAACTCAATGGAAAAGGAGATTCACGACCTGACTTTGCGCGACGACCTCACAGGTCTCTACAACATGCGCGGCTTTTACCTGCTCGGGGAGCAGACGCTGCGTCTCGCACAACGCGCGGAACTGCCGTTCTCGGTGATGTTCATCGACTTGGATGGGCTGAAAAGGATCAATGACGACCTCGGCCACAGCACCGGCTCGTCCTACCTGGCGGAAACCGGCGAACTGGTGCTGGCATGTTTTCGCGAGACTGATGTGAAGGGCAGATTTGGCGGCGATGAGTTCGTGGTGGCCGGCCAGTTCAGCATGGTGGGCATTGAAGTGGCGGCGTCGCGACTGAAGGCGGCGGCGGAAGAGCGCAATACGAAAACGACGAGAAAGTATCCACTGAGCCTGAGTATCGGCTGGGTGACTCTGGACCATCCCTCTGTGGAGAGCCTGAAGGAGCTGGTGCGACGCGCCGATGAGGCAATGTACCGGGATAAGCGAAGCAAAAAGGTGGCGCGGGCGTAGGAAGCTCGTTCCGCGACAGCATGTTGCGTGGATGGCGAAGTAGAGCGTCAGTGATGTGTTGGGTTTTGGGCCTGGCATGGGAAAGACCTTTGGGCCACGAGGCACGTGAAAAGATCACATGAATGAGATTGCTCCAGATACGCTCACGGTGCTGCCCGATCCGAGGCTGTTCCGGGCAGCTCGATGGACGCAGCGGATCTGCCTGGGCGTCGCTGCGGTCGCCATCCTTTTCGGACTGATGCCATTGTTTGGAACTGAAATGAGCGTCTGGTTGGCGGCCGGGATGCGCGGAAGCTTGCTGTTTCTACTTACCGCCCTGCTGTGCGGCATCAGTCTCCTTCTTGCCGAGCCTGGGTGGACCTGGGTCGCAGTCAGCTATGCGCGGTCCGTCGTGAATTTCTTCGTGATTTGCGGAGCCGCTGCACTGATATTCGCCGCGCGCGTCGAAAACGACACAGGATCTCAACAGAATGCCGCGTTCCCGCCGGCAGGGCTCACGGTGGGGTTCGCCGCTCTGGCGATCGCGGTGGTTCTGGTGGACAAGAGGAACTGGCTGCTCAACCGCCTTGAGGACGTGCTGGTATGTGGCCTGTGCTTGCTGGGCTTGCTTCTCGTCTCGGACGCCGTGTTTGGAAGGTTCGCGCTTTTTGGAGGGACAGCAGATAACCAGGGATGGACCGCCTTGTTGCTCTGTCTTCTGGCACTGACCATCGTAGTGACGCTGCACCAGGCTGAGCATGGCGTCTTCTCAATTTTTCTGGGAGTTGGCGTTGGAAGCAATCTGGCGCGGGTCTTCGCACCTATCCTGCTGCTGCTGCCCTTTGCGTGGGAAACCATGAACGTATGGATGAACCGCGTTGGTCCGGGCGGGCACCTGAATGCTGCATTGCTGGCTTCCTGCGGTGTGGGTGTGGCGGTGGGCATCCTCCTGTTCTTTGCCTGGCGCATCAGCGCGTTGGAAAACGAGATTCACGATCTGATTCTGCGCGACGAGGCGACGCGTCTCTACAACGTGAGGGGATTTCACATGCTGGCCGAACATGCATTGCGCCTGGCGCAACGATCGAATATCCCTTTCTCCGTGCTATTCATCGATCTTGAGAATCTATCGCAAATCCATGCGCAACTGGGACAGGATGCGTCGACAGCATCACTGGCAGAGGCGGGAGAGCTTTTGCGGGCAACCTTTCGCGAGTCTGACATCAAGGGCAGGATCGATGGCGACAAATTTGCCGTAGCGGGGCGGTTCGATCGCGCAGGGATTTCCGTCGCGGCGCTGCGTCTCGAAGCCTCTGCAGCGGCGTGCAATGCAAAGAGCGCGAGAGCTATCCCGCTGAAGTTCAGCATGGGGCACGTCACGTCTTCCGAAACAAATGAGGCTGAGAGCCTGAAAGAACTGCTCGAGCGCGCGGGCCGTGTGCGGAACCGGCAGGACAACCAGCTCACAGAGATGCGCGTGAACTGAGGCGCCACTCCCCTCTAGATCTTCCCATTGATCAGGCCTGGGGCTTCGGGGTAAGGCGGACGAATTTCTGCGCCTCGCTCTGCCAGTTCGCGAGCAACCATTGCGCACGGGTGCTTGCGGTTTTGCTCGCATGCAACGCAACGAGTTCGCGGAGGGATTCGCGGCCCATTTCGTCAAGCTGCTCCCATGTTTCGGGTTGCAGGAAGTCGCTGTGATAACGGCCCTTGCTGATAAACTCTCCGTCTTCGTCGTAGACCCAGGCCAGACCGCCGGTCATGCCAGCGCCGAAATTGATGCCGGTTCGGCCGAGGACGACGGCGAGTCCGCCGGTCATGTATTCGCACGCGTGATCGCCAACGCCTTCGACAATGGCGCGGGCACCGGAGTTGCGTACGGCAAAGCGCTCGCCCGCACGGCCCGCAGCAAAAAGCCAGCCACTGGTTGCGCCGTAGAGGGCAACATTGCCGAGCAGCGTGTGGGCTTCGCTTTGCTGGGCAACACGTCCGCGGCCGCGGATCACGAGTTCTCCGCCGCAGAGGCCCTTGCCGACGAAGTCGTTGGCGAGGCCCTCGAGTTTGAGCATCATTCCATTGGTGGCGAAGGCGCCGAAGGATTGTCCTGCCACTCCCTTCAAATTGAAGGTGAGGCATGAGCCGGTCGTTCCGGGATTGTCAGTGCGATATTGCGCAATTTGCCCTGCGAGGCGCGCGCCCAGCGTGCGGTCCTCGTTCGTGATGTTCTCTTCGAGGCAGAACGGCACACCGGACTTGTACGCAGCAAACGCCGGGTTCGACCCAGGCATCGTCGATGGGCGCGTGGGCCTCGGGGCGGTCATTGCGCTTCCCTTCCCAGCGGATCGCATTGCCTGTTGCGACGGCGACAGCGGTAGCAGCAAGGACGGGCTTCAGATCGAGACCGGCGTTGAAGCGGACCTGCTCGAGCAAATCGGTGCGTCCTGTTGCGGCGGCGAGTGATGGCAGTCCGAGCTTGGCGAGAAGCTGGCGCACCTCTTCGGCGAGTTCGGTAAAGAGCCGCACGACGTGCTCCGGCTTGCCGCGGAACTTGGCACGCAGATCAGGGCGCTGCGTGGCGATGCCGGTGGGACAGGTGTTGAGATGGCACTGGCGGGCCATATCGCAGCCAAGCGCAACGAGCACTGCCGTGCCGAAAGCAAATTCGTCCGCGCCGAGCAGGGCGGCGATCGACGATGTCGCGCGCGGTGCGAAGACCACCGTCGGTGCGCAGGCGAACTCGGCCGCGCAGGCCGTTGTGAATGAGGACCTGCTGCGCTTCGGCGAGACCGAGCTCCCACGGATTCCCGGCGTACTTGATGCTGGAGAGCGGCGAGGCACCTGTGCCGCCGGCGTGGCCGGCGATGACGATGTAGTCGGCGTAGGCCTTGGCAACGCCGGCAGCGATAGTGCCGATGCCACAGCCGGAAACGAGCTTGACGCCGACGGCGGCGCGCGGGTTGGCGCGCTTGAGATCCCAGATAAGTTGCGCCAGGTCTTCGATCGAATAGATGTCGTGGTGCGGTGGCGGCGAGATGAGCTGCATGCCGGGCTGCGCATGGCGCAGGCGCGCGATGAGTTCCGTGACCTTATGGCCGGGGAGCTGGCCGCCCTCGCCGGGCTTGGCGCCCTGAGCGATTTTGATTTCGAGTTCTTCCGCGTGGGCGAGATACTCGGCCGTAACGCCGAATCGGGCGCTGGCCACCTGCTTGATCTTGTTGTTGAGCAGTGAGGGCGCACCGTTGACGGGCGTGTAGACCGCCGGATCTTCGCCACCTTCGCCGGTGTTGGAGCGCGCGCCGAGCAGGTTCATCGCTTCGGTGATGGTCTGGTGCGCCTCAGGCGAAAGCGAGCCGAAAGACATGGCGCTGGCAACGAAGGTTCGCGTGATGGTGTTAGCAGGAGCAATTTGGTCGAGCGCAAGTTCCAGCCCGGCGGGGCGAATTTCGAGCAGATCGCGGAGGTGCGACGGCTCGGCTTCGACAGCCTGGGCGGCGAAGGTTGCGAAGGGCGTGAGCGCGAGCGCGGCGCCCTGCTTTGTCGATCCGACGACGGTTTGAAGCGCGCGAACGGTTGTCGGCTGCCACGAGTGCGACTCAGCCTCATCGGCTTTGCGGAAGCGCACGAAACCGTAGTCGGGAAGTTCGCGAATGGGAGCGGCGGAGAATTCCGCAGGACCTTGTTCGGCGGATCTCTCGATTACCGGTTCGGCGCTCCAGAGCTGGCGGACGTAGTTTTCAATCTCGGTGAAGCCAATGCCACCGATGGGCGCAGGGACTCCGGCAAAACACTTGTCGACGACGTGCTGAGAGATGCCGATTGCGTCGAAGAGATGCGCACCGCGATAGCTGTCGACGACGCTGATGCCCATCTTCGACATCACTTTCGCGAGTCCAAGTTCGAGAGCGTGGAGCAGGTTTTCTTCGCCATGCTCGGGATTGAGAGCGCGTGCGGTTTCAAGCGCGAGCCACGGGCAGATGGCGCCGACGCCGAGTCCAAGCAACACCGCGACGTGATGAATCTCGCGACAGTCGGCCGCGTCGACGGCGATGCCGACCTCGGCACGCACTCCGGCCTTTGTAAGCGCGAGATGTACAGCGCCTGCGGCCATCGCCATCGGAACGGGGAGCGACTCGGGGGTTGCACCGCGATCGGTGAGGATCAGCAGCGATGCGCCATTGGCGACAAGCTGGATAGCGCGTTGCGCCAGGATGTCGACCGCAATCTCCAGTGTCGTGTCGGGAGTGTAGAGACAGTGGAGCACCGCGTGCGGCATCTTGCCGGCCTGCGGATGGTGTCCTTCGAAGAGCGCGTGCATCTGGCCGAGCGAGAGAATCGGCGAACGCAATGACAGCCCGGGCAATGGCTCGCGCAGTTCGAAGATATGCGGCCAAGGACCGAGGCGCGTATGCATTTGCAACACGACCGTTTCGCGCAGTGGATCGATAGGCGGATTGGTGACCTGCGCGAATCGCTGGCGGAAGAAGGCGTAGAGCGGACGCGGAGCGCGGGCCAACGGCGCAATGGAGGTGTCGTCGCCCATGGACCAGACGGCGTCTTTGCCGTCGGTGGCCATAGGTTGCAGAACCATGCGCACGTCTTCGCGGGTATAACCGAAACGATGCTGAAGCCGATTGAGTTCAGCGGCTGCAAGTGGCGGAGGTGGTTCGAGGGAATCCTCGAGTGGCACGTCTTCGCTGATGAGGTCCTGGTAGTGGCGCTTGGCGTCGTAGATGCGGAGGATCTTCGTCGTTCTCGAAGAAACGATGGAAGTCGAGATCGGCGACGATCATCTGGCCGGGGCCAAGCCGTCCGCTGTGAATGATGTGGTCGGGGTCCATGTCGACGAGACCCGCTTCAGAGCCGGCGACCACGAGCCCACTGTCGTCGAGTGCGAAGCGGCAGGGGCGCAAGCCGTTGCGGTCGAGAATGGCGCCCACCTGGTGACCGTCAGTAAATGCGAGCGCGGCAGGACCGTCCCATGGCTCGATGCAGTCGCCGCTGTACTGAAGGAACGAAGACGAGTTTCCCGGATTCGCCGGCGGAACGATCATGCGCACTGCTTCGCCGACGGTGCGGCCGTTGTGGGCGAGGAGTTCGACAATCTCGTCGAGCGATGTGGAGTCGGAGCCGCCCTGCGTCAGCACCGGATAGACATCGAGCGGCATTGTGGCGGCTCGCGCTTCCATGCGCGCTCGATTGCCCCAGATGGTGTTGATCTCGCCGTTATGTGCGAGTGTGCGAAAGGGCTGAGCGCGCTCCCACGAGGGAAGAACGTTGGTGGCGTAGCGCTGATGGAAAAGCGCGAAAGGCGTCTTGAATTCAGGATCGGCGAGGTCGGGATAGAACTCCGAGAGCAGTCGGCCGGCGCAGAGTGCCTTGTAGATCATCGTGGACGACGAGATGCTGACGAAGTAGCCCGGCAGCTCCGAGCGCTCGAATTGCTTGCGCGCGAGGAAGAGGCGGCGATCGAAGAATTCCGTATCGTCGGAAGTGATGAGCAGGTGCCAGATTTCGGGCCGCGATGAGTTGGCGATTTCGCCGAGCACTTCAGGGCGGATCGGGTACCGGGCGCCAGGTGAGCACTTCCATATCCTGCTCAAAAAGAGCCGCTTCGATCTGCGTCACGCTGCTCCGTGTCATCTTTGGGCAGAAAAATGACGCCGACGCCCAGAGGACTGCTCTCGTCGAGCGAGAGGCTGCATCTGAGCGAGGAGCCACTCGCGCGGGATGGCAGTGGTTACGCCGACTCCGTCGCTCGATTTTCCGTCGGCCGCAACGGCGCCTCGGTGCTCGAGCCGCGAGAGAGCGCCAAGTGCATGCTCGAGAATCCGGTGCGAGGGCTCGGCGGAAAGCTGCGCGACAAAGCCGACGCCGCAGGAGTCGAAATCAAAGCGCGGGTCGATCAGGCTGCCATCAATATAAGAGGGGAAATAGGCGGGGAAATGCGCAGAGCTTCCGGTCGCGCGCGAAATCGCTGAGGGTACGGACGTAGAACGGGATGAATGCCGGTAGGGGAACCCCATATTCAACTATACGACCTTTGGCAATATGATGTAGCTGCGAAACGGCTCAAACTGCAAGAGCAAAGGGGAGGGTGAGGGAGCAGTCAGACAGCCCGCGAATCGGCTGGGCGTCAACAACTAGTTCGAATTCGCAACTCGAAAGAAGTCATGTTACTAAGGTGATTCCGGTTGCGGGCAATGGAAAACCCGACTTGCATAGTTATACACTTTCTTTGTATATTTATGCAAGCGCGGCCGCCACTACTGCGAGCCGCGTTTTTACTTTGTCTGGAAAAGAAGAATGAAGTTCCAAAGGCACGATGCAATACGAGAACTCGTGGCGCACGCACTGGTGGCCAACCAGGATGAGCTGAGGCGCAAGCTCCGCCGCCGCGGATTTGAAGTTACGCAGGCGACGCTCTCGCGCGATATCCACGAGCTGAGGCTTACGAAAGGGCCGGGCGGCTATTCCCTTCCGAATGGGAATGGAACGGGTAGCGGGCACGCCGCAGATGATGGCCACCCCTCGGTGGCTGAGATGATGGAGAGCTTTGGATTGCAGGTGCGGCATGCGATGAACCAGGTAGTGTTGCGCACCACGATGGGCGGAGCGCAGCCAGTGGCCGCGGCGCTCGATCGCGAAGGCTGGAACGATGTGCTGGGCACAATCGCTGGCGATGATACGGTGCTGATGATCTGCTCCGACCTGAAGCGCGCACACGACGTGGAAGCACGCGCTGAGGAAGATGCTCGAGTCATGACGAAATCAGTGCAGACAGCGGTTGTGGGAGTGACGGGATATGCCGGCGCGGAACTGGCGCGGCTGCTGCTGCATCATCCGCGGCTGAAGGGCAAGCCTCCGGTGTTTGCCGGCCGCGTGGATGAAAAGGATGCGGCGCGCGGCGGGGTGCCGCTTGAGGAGATTCATCCGCAGCTTGCGGATAACAATGGCAGCCGATCGCTGAAGGTCGAGCCATTTTCGTGGGAGAGGCTCGCGGATCGCGGCGTACAGTTTCTGTTTCTGGCAACTCCGCATGAGCAATCGCGCGAGTGGGTACCGGAAGCGTTGAAGCATGGGTTGCGCGTGGTGGATTTGAGCGGGGCGTGGCGACTGACTGACGCGAAGAATCGCGCGGTCTACGCATTTGAAGACGAAGGCTCGGATGCTGCGGTGGCGACGCAGGCGACTGCCGTGTACGGCATGCCGGAGTTGCATCGCGAGGAAATTGCCGAAGCGAAGCTGGTTGCGAATCCAGGATGCTATGCAACTTCGGTGATCCTGGCGGTGCGGCCCCTGGTGGCAGCCGGGATTGTGGATGTGTCGCACGGGATTGTCGCCGATGCGAAAAGTGGCGTGAGCGGCGCGGGTAAGGCTCCCACAGCGAAGACGCACTATATGTATGCGGCGGACAATCTGTCGGCGTACGGCGTGTTCAGCCATCGACACACGGGCGAGTTGCTGGAGCAAATCGGAATTGGCACCGGCGACATTGTGTTTACGCCGCATCTGCTGCCGATTCCGCGTGGGATTATGTCCACGATCTACGTGCGGTTCAAGCATGCGACAGACGCACGAGAGTGTGGCACGGATTTATCGCGATTTTTTTGCATCCAGCCCGCTGGTTCGCATCTATGAGAAAGCGCTGCCGCAGATTCAATATTCGGTGCGCACCAATTTCGCGGATATCGGGTTTCAGGTTTCAAGCGACGGGCGGCGCGCGGTGATTGTGAGCTGCCTCGACAATCTGCTGAAAGGCGCATCGGGACAGGCCGTGCAGAACATGAATGTGATGCTCGGCTGGGACGAAGCGGAGGGGCTGGCATGAAGTATGTCGTAAAGCTCGGCGGCGCCGGCCTGGAAGTTCCGGAGCTTTTGCAGGGCTGCGTTCGCGCCATTACCGATCTGGTTCGCGATGGACACCAGGTGGCCGTGGTGCATGGCGGCGGCGTGCAACTGACGCGCATGATGGAACGTCTGGGCGCGAAAAGCGAGTTCATTGACGGGCTGCGCGTGACCGATGCCGAGACGCGGAACATTGCGCTGATGGTCTTTGCAGGCAAGGTGAATAAGGGCCTGGTGGCCGCGCTTGGCGCGCTTGGGCAGCCCGCAGTCGGTATGACGGGCGGCGATGGATTGCTGTTTCGCGCACGCAAGAAGCGGACCGCGCCGGACCTGGGATTCGTCGGCGAAATCGTGGCGAGCGATCCGCGGTGGCTTGAGGCGATCTGGAATTTGAATGGCGTGCCGGTAATTGCGCCGATTGCCCTGGGATTTGATGGCGAGTATTACAACGTGAACGGCGACGAGATGGCTGCAGCCTGTGCGGTCGCTTGCCATGCCGATGCGCTGGTGTTTCTGACCGACGTGCCCGGCGTGAAGGGCGCAAATGGAGAAGTACTGCGCTGGCTCAGCATCGACCAGATTGCGGAGATGGCGAAGAGCGCGATCATCTCCGGCGGCATGTTGCCCAAGCTTGGGGCGTGCCGCGAAGCGCTGCTGAACGGCGTGAAACGTGTACGAATTCTTCCCGCGGAGGCGGCCGGTTCCCTTCCCGACCTGTGCAGCAGCCGCGTAGCCCACGGCACCGAAGTGATGGTGGCCTGAGGAGAGATGAATTGACGAAACTTGAACAAATTCGTGCAGCAGAATCGAAGTTGCTGCTGCAAACTTACGAGCGGAACCCGATCCTGTTTGTTCGCGGAGAGGGCGTGCACCTGATCGACGAGGGCGGTGCGAAGTATCTCGACCTGCTGAGCGGCATCGGCGTGAATGCGCTGGGGTACGGGCATCCGGCGATTGAGCGCGCCATCGTTAATCAGAGCCGCGCGCTGATCCATACGTCGAACCTCTTCTACCACGAGGGACAGGCGGAACTGGCGCTGCGACTGACCGAGCGCACGGGCATGGATCGCGTGTTCTTTTCGAACACCGGCACCGAGGCATGGGAAGGCGCGTTGAAGCTGGCGCGCGCACATGCAGGGTTGCTGCGCAGCGAAGGCAAGCAGATCGGGACGAAGTTCCTGGCGCTTGAGCAGAGCTTTCACGGACGCACCTACGGGTCGATGTCGACCACGTACAAGGCGAAGTATCGCGAGCCGTTTGCGCCGGGAGTTCCGGGCGTGGAGTTTGTGCAGTTCAACGATGTCGCCGATTTGCGCGCGAAGTTTTCCAACGATGTTTGCGCGATTCTTGTTGAGGCGATCCAGGGCGAAGGCGGAATTCGTCCGCTGACGCAGGAGTTTTTTGCGGAAGCGCGGAAGCTGGCGAATTCGACAGGCGCGTTGCTGATTGTGGATGAGATTCAGGCCGGCATGGGGCGCACGGGCAAGTGGTGCGCTTATCAGCATTACGGCATCAAGCCGGATGTGACAACGCTGGCCAAGCCGATCGCAGGCGGGATTCCGCTGGGTGCGATTCTGTGCACGGAAGAGGCTGCGCGCGCGATTCACGCGGGAATGCATGGGACCACGTTTGGCGGCGGTCCGCTGGCCTGCGCTGTGGCGATCGCGGTAATTGACGCTATCGAAAACGAAGACCTGCTGAAGCATGCGACTGAGGTGGGCGACTACTTCCAGGCAGCAGTTGCGCGGGCTTGGCTGCAGAAGCACGAATGTATCAAGGATGTCCGCGGCAAGGGACTTGATGCTGGCGGCCGAACTTGATTCAGCGGACTTGGCGAAACTGACGGTCGACGAGATGCTGAAGCACAGAATTGTGATCAACTGCACCAGCGATACCGTGCTGCGCTTCCTGCCGCCGTACATTATTGAACGCAAGCATGTGGACGAGGCGATCAAGGCGCTGGACGAGATTTTCACCGAAAAAGCAGCGGCCGTGAGTGCCGCACATCAGACCACAGGAGGAAACAGCCGTGGCTAGCAGAGCAACCATGGAGCGCCGGGCGCCAGCAGTTCCCGTGCAAAAGGACGAAGATATTCTGGCCGCAGCGGCGCGACTGGCAGGCGAGGACCTGTGCTCGATCGCCGATCTCTCAAGCGGCGAAGTTCGCGCGATCGTGAAGCTCGGGCACGACGTAAAACTGAATCCGCGCGAGTACCGGCATGCGCTGGACGCGAAGCAGATGGTGCTGATGTTTGAGAAGGCGAGCCTGCGCACGCGACTGGCCTTTGAAACGGGCATCAACACCATGGGCGGCAACGCCATTTTTGTCGACCAGACCAGCTCCCCGCTCGGCGAGCGCGAGGCGATTGCCGACGTAGCGCGCAATGTAGAGCGCTGGGTCGACGTGATCGTGCTGCGCACCTATGCACACGACACCATCACCGAGATGGCCGCGAATTCGCGGGTGCCGGTGATCAACGCGCTGTCGGATTTCGAGCATCCGTGCCAGGCGCTGGCGGACTTCATGACGCTGGAAGAGCACTTCGGATCTGCGGCGGGTTTGAACTTCACCTACGTCGGCGACGGAAATAACGTGTGCCATTCGCTGATGCTGACCGGTGCGCAACTGGGAGCGAATGTGACGGTGGCGACGCCGCGCGGCTACTCACCGGACATCGAGATTGTGACCAAGGCTCGCGAGATTGCAGAGCAAAATGGCTGCGAGGTGAAGCTGACGCAGGATCCGCAGGCCGCTGCCGAGAACGCGGACGCGATCTACACCGATGTGTGCGTGAGCATGGGCATGGAGCACGAGTCGACCAAGCGCGCACCGATCTTCCGGCCGTTCCAGGTGAACGAAGCGCTGATGTCGAAGGCAGCCCCTAATGGCGTGTTCATGCATTGCCTGCCCGCGCGACGCAATGCCGAAGTAACGGACGCGGTTCTCGACGGGCCGCAGTCAATTGTGTTCGACCAGGCCGAGAACCGCATGCACGCGCAGAAGGCGCTGTTGCTGCTGTTGCTCGGCGGGTTGGCGAATGTGGCGAAGTTCTCAGTCCTCAGTGGTCAGTGATCAGTGGTCAATGGTCAATGGTCAATGGTCAGAACGATTTTTATTCAGTTACTCAACAGCCAGTTATGGCAAGGACAAACTGATCACTGATCACTGTCCACTGCCTTTTTGAGGTTTCGCAAGCATGTCCGTAATTCTCGAATCCTTGCCCATCGGCCAGAAGGTAGGCATTGCCTTCTCCGGCGGGCTCGACACCTCCGCCGCTCTGCACTGGATGAAGCAGAAGGGCGCGATCCCCTATGCCTATACGGCCAACCTCGGCCAGCCCGACGAAGCCGACTACGATGCCATTCCGCGCGCGGCTCTCGAATACGGCGCCGAAAAGGCCCGCCTGATCGACTGCCGCGGCCCGCTCGTCCGCGAAGGCATCGCCGCGCTGCAGGCCGGCGCCTTCCACATCACCACCGCCGGCGTCACCTACTTCAACACCACTCCCATCGGCCGCGCCGTCACCGGCACCATGCTGGTCACGGCGATGAAGGAGGACGACGTCCACATCTGGGGCGACGGGTCCACCTTCAAAGGCAACGACATCGAGCGCTTCTATCGCTACGGCCTGCTGGTCAATCCCGATCTCAAGGTCTACAAGCCCTGGCTCGACGCCGCTTTCATCGACGAGTTGGGCGGCCGCGCCGAGATGTCCGCCTTCATGCAGCGGTCCGGCTTTGCCTACAAGATGTCCGCCGAGAAGGCCTACTCCACCGACTCCAACATCCTGGGCGCAACCCACGAAGCCAAAGACCTGGAGCATCTTTCTTCGTCTATCAGGATCGTCGTTCCCATCATGGGGACGGCCTCCTGGCGCGACGATGTCGAGATCCAGCGCGAAGAGGTCACGGTCCGCTTTGAAGAGGGCTTCCCGGTCGCTCTCAACGGCGAGCAATTCGATGATCCCGTCGCCCTCCTGCTCGAAGCCAACCGCATCGGCGGCCGCCACGGCCTCGGCATGTCCGACCAGATTGAGAACCGCATTATCGAAGCGAAGATCCGCGGCATCTACGAGGCCCCGGGCCTCGCCCTGCTGTTCATCGCCTACGAGCGTCTCATTACCGGCATCCACAACGAGGACACCATCGAGCAGTACCGCGACAATGGCCGCAAACTCGGCCGCCTGCTCTACCAGGGCCGGTGGTTCGACTCGCAGGCCATCATGCTGCGCGAATCGGCCCAGCGCTGGGTCGCCAAACCCATCACCGGCGAGGTCACGCTTGAGTTGCGCCGCGGCAATGACTACTCGATCCTCAACACCGAGTCGCCCAACCTCACCTTCCATCCCGAGCGCCTCAGCATGGAGAAGACCGAATCCGCCTTCTCTCCGCGCGACCGCATCGGCCAACTCACCATGCGCAATCTCGACATCACCGACACCCGGGAGAAGCTCCTCACCTACGCCGAAACCGGCCTCCTCACCCTCAGCAAAGGCGCGAAATGCCTCAGCTGAACAGCGGTAAGGAAAAGAAACTGTGAGGAACGCTTAAAGCAATGTCGAACGAACAACAATCCGGGAAGATGTGGTCGGGCCGCTTTCGCGAGCCGCTGGATAAGGAATTCGAAGCAGTGGCAGCGCTCGATTGTCTTTGACTGGCGGCTTCTCGCAGCAAGAGATAGCCGCCAGCAAGGCGCATGCGTCTGCCCTGGCGGCTGCTGGAGTGATTACTCCGGTTGAACTGGGACAGTTGCGCACGGCGCTGGATCACGATTGCGGCCGAGTTTGGCTCCGACGAAGGCAAGGCGCTCGTGCGCAACCATCCGATTGCGGAAGACATTCATCACTTTGTCGAGCTGTCGCTGGTTGAGCGCATCGGCTCGCTCGGCCTGAAGCTGCACACCGGCCGCAGCCGCAACGAGCAGATCGCGACCGACCTGCGGCTCTATGTGCGCGGGCAGATCGAGCTGGTCATCGATGCGCTCGCCGCAGTGGGCCGAGGCGCTGGTGGAGCAGGCACGCAAGGCCGGCGACGCCGTGATGCCGAGCTACACGCATCTGCAGCGCGCCGAGCCCGTGCTGGTGGCGCATTGGCTGCTGGCCTATGTCGAGATGATTCTGCGCGACGCCGAGCGGCTGCGGGATTGTGCGGCGCGGCTGAATTTCTGCCCGCTGGGATCGGGCGCCGTGGCCGGCGCAACGCTTGCGCTCGACCGCACGATTGCGGCGCGGGAGCTTGGATTCACGGCGCCGACCGCCAACTCGATGGATGCCACCAGCGATCGCGATTTCATTCTCGAGTATCTGCAGGCGCTCACGTTTGTTGGTCTGCACCTGAGCCGGTTTGCCGAAGAGATCACGCTGTTTGCGACGGCGGAGTTCGGATTTGTCGTGCTGCCCGAAGCATTTTCGACCGGATCGAGCGCGATGCCGCAGAAGAAGAATCCCGATCTTGACCGAACTGATTCGCGCCAAGGTCGGCCGCATTCACGGCGCCGCAGAAGCGGTCACGCTGCAGTTGAAGGGACTGCCGCTGGCCTACAATAAAGACATGCAGGAGACGCAGGAGCCGGCATTTCAGGTTGATTTTGTTCCGCCGATGCTGGCGCTGGTGGCGCGCTTTACCGCGGCCCTGCAGTTCAACTTCGAACGCATGCGCGAGGCGGCGCAGATCGGGCTATCTGAACGCGATGGCCGCGGCCACCTATCTCGTGCACAAGGGCGTTCCCTTCCGCACCGCGCACGAGAAGATCGGCAACGCGGTTCGGTTTGCGCTGGAAAAGGGCGTGGAGCTGGGCGAATTGAGCCTCGACGAACTGCGGCAATTTGGCGACGAGTTTGGCGAAGATTTTTTTGCAGCCGTCACGCTGCAGGCGACGCTCGATTGCCACGACGTGATCGGCGGAACGGCGACGAATCGCGTGCAAGCCGGCTATTGCGCGAAGCAGCTGAGCGCGTAGCTGCGCTGAAGAAGATCGAACGCACCGGAGGTGCTTCATGCTGGTGCGTAAGGCGCTGCTGCAGGATGCCTCCAACATCTACGACCTGGTGAATTCGCTCTCGGGCGACGGCACGCTGCTGAAGCGCCCGTTCGCCGAAATCTGCGAAAACATCCGCGACTTCACGGTTGCCGAGTCAGACGGCGGCGTCTTTCTCGGCTGCGGCGCGCTGCACTTTACGGGCCGCATCTGTCCGAAGTGCGCTCCATCGTGGTGAAGCCGGAAGCCAAGGGACAGGGCGCCGGCGGACGCATTCTGGGCGCGCTGATTGAAGAGGCCGAGGAGCACGGCATCCAGTCGGTATGCCTGTTTACGCGCATTCCCGACTTCTTCTTCAAGTTCGGCTTTCGCACCGTGGAAGACAAGATCGGATCTGCCCGACAAGATCTTCAAGGACTGCCAGATCTGCCCGCGCCTGCATCGCTGCGACGAAGTGGCGATGGTGCGGGGTCGCATTCCGCGCATCTCGATCCTCGGCCCGAAGATCGAAGCGGAGCAACTGGTGCAACTCTCGGGATAGCTACCTGCCCGGGCGCCAGAGCGATGAGCGATCGTCCACTAGTTGTGCGACAAGGCAGAGGATGACGACGGCGAAGAACGCCAGAACCATGTTGGTGCTCAGCGTCTGCATCACTGTCACCGTGATGCTATCGCAATAGCCAAGCTCGGAGCAGGTGCGCCAATTGAGCGCGGAGTACGCGCCCAGATAAGTAAGGCCATCAGCGACAGCAGCACGGCAGACCTGCGAGGCGGCCGAACGAGCAGGAACACAGGAAAACAAAGCAGCGGCAATCCGCCGTATAGACCGCTGAGCAGCGTATCCTGGCGCAAATCCACGCTAATGGCCGCCCAGATTCCAAAGAGGGTGACGCCAGCACTGAGAATGCCGGCCAGAGACAGAAGTACAGCCCAGATAATTCCGCGAACCGTCATCCGTTCAATCCTCGGATCTGATTATGGGGTAACTTCACTGTACAGGATGGCCGCGGCAACTGCAGCCTGGCCGTAGCTGAGGCCACCGTCGCCAGGGCTGACCTTCCGATGCTGGAAGACCTTAAAGCCCTCCTCCTCAAGCCCAGCGCGCAGGAGTCGGGAGAGTCGGCGATTGTGCATGCATCCGCCGCTCATCGCGACCTGCGATATTCCGGTGCTTCTCGCGCGCGTTTGCAGCGGCGTGGATAAATCCCTTTGCTACGCCGGCGTGAAATTCGCGCGGCGATTCTCTCTTGAGGGACGCCGCGCCGAAGATCCTCCACAATGCACGCCAGAGGCGACCGATGTTGAGCGAGAACTCCCCGTCGTTCCCCGTCCCCGTACTGAGTAATTCCGGCACGTATTCCATTCGGCGCAGCTCGTCCGACTCGTCGACGGCAATGCCTTCCAGCTCGATGGCGGCCTGCGCATCGTAATCCACCTTGCGGCGATTGAGAATCACAGCTGCCGCGGCATCGAAGAGCCGTCCGAGGCTGGATGTGAGCGGCGCATTGATTTCGCGCTCGATCATGCGGCGTCATCACGCGAGCTTCCTGCGCGGTGGCTCCGACGAGTTCTCTCGCCTCATCTTCGGGGAAACCGGCAGCGATGAGATGCCCGAACGCCATGCGCCAGGGCTCGCGGATGGCAGCTTCGCCGCCGGGCATGGGCACGTAGTCGAGGTGGGCAAAGCGTTCGAAGTCTGTCCGAGGCGGCAGATCAGCACTTCCCCGCCCCAGATGCGGCCATCGGTGCCGTAGCCGGTGCCGTCGAGTGAGAGGCCGATGACCGGCCCCGTGAGAGCGTGCTCCGCCATGCACGCCGGCGATGTGCGCATGGTGGTGCTGCACGCCGATGAGGCGCAGTCCGCGCTCGCCGGCCCACTGCTTTGCCCAGCCTGTCGAGAGATAGCCGGGATGCAGATCGTGCGCGACCGTCTGCGGCTCGATTTCGAAGGTGCGCATCAGGTGGCGCAGCGACTCTTCGAAGAAATCGAGCCCGATCAGGATTCTCAAGATCGCCCAGGTGCTGGCTCTGGTAGGCGAACTTGCCGCGCGCCAGCGCGAAAACATTCTTCAGATGGCCGCCAACGGCGAGCAACGGCGGGGCTTCGAACGGCAGCGGCACGGCAAGCGGAACATAGCCGCGGGCGCGGCGAATGAGTTGAGGAGCGCCGTCGACGACCGCGGCAACCGAATCATCGCAGCGCTGCAGAATTTCGCGATCGTGCATCAGGAATGCGTCGGCGATGGCGGCGAGACGGGTGCGGGCCTCATCGTTGTCGATGGCGATGGGCTCTTCGCTGAGATTGGCCGAGGTCATGACCAGCGCCTTGACGCGCGGATCGGCGAAGAGCAGGTGCTGCAGCGGCGCGTAGGGCAGAAAGATGCCGAGCCACGGGATGCCGGGCGCAACCGATGAGGCTATTCCGTTCTCCGGGCGCGCATGGGCAAGCACGATGGGGCGCGCCGGAGTCTGCAGCAGCGCTTCTTCTTCAGCGGTCAGGTCGCAAATGTCGCGCGCGGCGGCGAGGTCGCGCACCATGATGGCGAGGGGCTTGCCATAGCGATGCTTGCGCTGGCGCAGGAGGTTGACGGCATCTTCGTTGGTGGCGTCCACACTCAGGTGGAATCCGCCGATGCCCTTGATGGCCATGACCTCGCCGCGCAGCAGGCGCTCGATGGTCTCGGCTACTGGGTCGGCACTCTCAATCGGCGCCCCGTCGGGCGATTCAAGCCAGACATGCGGACCGCAGCGCCAGCAGGCATTCGGCTGCGCGTGAAAGCGGCGATTGAGCGGGTCGTCGTATTCGGCCTGGCACTCGGGGCACATGGGAAACTTCGCCATCGAGGTTTGCGGCCGGTCGTAGGGGATGCGGCGCGTGATGGTGAAGCGCGGTCCGCAGTTGGTGCAGTTCAGAAAAGGATAGCGGTAGCGGCGGTCGGCGGGATCGAGCAGTTCGCGAAGGCAGTCGGAACAGGTGGCGGCGTCTGCGGGGATGCCGGTGCTGACCCGGCCAAGCACCTCGCTGGCGACGATCCGAAAGCCCGTCTCGCCGGTGGGCGCCAGATCGCCGGTTGTCACGGAATCGATGCGCGCCAGCGGCGGAGTCTCCGAAGTGAGGCGGGCAAGAAATGTCTGAATGTGGTCTGCGGAACCTTCGAGCTCGATGGTGACGCCGTCGGTATCGTTGCCGATGAGGCCGGCGAGATCTCTCTTCGGTTGCCAGCCGGTAAACGAACGGGCGAAACCCGACGCCCTGAACCACCCCGCGTACCCGAATGCTCCTCCGCTCGACCGATGCGAATCCGACTCCGGAGATGTCCGCACGGTCAAATTTTCGCGCCTCAAAATCAAGCATAGCCCAAGGCGCAAATCAAAGCCCTGGAGAAACTTCGGGAGAGTCCGGGCGGAAATCGTTGCGCTGGGCAACCAAAGCTGCTCAGATTTCGCTCAAATGGACTGGACTGTGAAAGAAAAGTTGGAACTCATAACTTATCGAGTGTTGCGCAAGACCAAAAGAGAGAGTTCGACAAATAGACAATCAAAAACTATTCCCCGAAGGTATTCAACGATGCTCTCAGAACAATACGAAAGGTGAATGAGATGAAAAAGATTATGTTGACGCTCGCTCTTGCGAGCCTTGCGACCATGAGCTGCGGCAGCAGAGCAGGACAAACACGATACTACGGACCGGCTCAATATGGCAGCGACAGTCCTGCACGAAGTAATGGCGGCTCCCGACAAGGGAATCCCAGAGGAAGTCATGGAGCACGCAAAATGCGTCGCCGTCGTGCCGCACATGATCAAGGGCGGATTTGTTTTTGGCGCTGAAGGCGGCCGCGGCGTCGCCACCTGCCGCACCGAACATGGCTGGAGCGCACCGGCGTTCTTCGCGATCACCGGTGGAAGCTGGGGACTGCAGATCGGCGTGGAAGGCGTCGACCTGGTGATGATCATCCAGAACGACCAGGGCATGAAGCATCTGCTGGCCAGCAAGTTCCAGATTGGGGCCGATGCCTCGGCTGCGGCAGGACCGGTGGGCCGTCACGCTTCGGCAGACACCGACTGGAAGATGAATGCTGAGATTCTTACCTACTCGCGCGCCAAGGGCGTCTTCGCAGGACTGACCCTTTCATGGCGCGGATGTTCGTCCGGACAAGGATTCGATGAACGACCGTCTACGGCCCCGACGTCACGTTCCGCTCGGTCCTTACCGGTTCTGTTCCGCCGCCTCCGCAGGCGCACGCATTCCTTTCCGCGGTTCACGTCGCCCGCGCTGAGGCAGCCTCGCGCTAACCTCGAGTGTGTTGCGAAAGACAGCGAGCACCCGGAACGTTTTCCGGGTGCTCGCGCTGTTTAGGGACCATGTCGGAGTCTTCTCGTCAAATACTGTACATATTCTGTATGTCGGGATGGCCGCACGACCGTAAGCAGCCAGGGATTGCAGACGGCGTGACGTCGCATGAAAGAATCGGACCATGACGGAACGGTGGCGGCTTCGACTCGCCCGGTATACGCGTGTCTTCTTAATTCTTCCGCATCCTGGCTTCAAATCTGGCCTTTGCACAGCAGACGCCGGACATCACCACCATCGTTCGCGGCGTTGATGCCTCCGTGAAGAACCGGATCGACCGGCTGGCCGGCTACACGGTCACGGAACACTACGCGGTGTTTCGCGGCAAGGATGAAACCCACCCGGTCGCAGAGATGCTGGTTAAAACCACCTACCGGAAACAGACCGGCAAGAGCTACGACATCGTCTCCCAGAGCGGCTCGTCGATCTGGCGGAACGAAGTGCTTGGCACGTTGCTCGACAACGAGAAGCGCATGAGCCAGCCGGGCAATGTTGAGACGGCGCTGATCAACAGTTCCAACTACGAGATGAAACTGGATGGCAATGCGCGGGAACAACTGAATGGGCGCGACTGCCTGGTGCTGGATATTACCCCGAGACGCAGCAGCCAGTATCTCTTCAACGGGAAGCTCTGGGTGGATGCGCGTGACTTCGCGATCGTGCAGCTGAAGGGCACAGCGTCCAAAAGCGCCTTCTTCCTGGCGAGCGCGGCGGAGGTTACCCGCCAATACGACGAAATGAGCGAACTGCCGATGGCGACCCATGCCGAAGCAGTTTCAGGCAGTGCATTGTTGGGCCAGACCGTGGTGAAAGTCGACTACTCAAATTATCAGCTTGATCTGGTAGCTGGACCCTGAAGTGCACCGAAAAGACCCTGGGTTGAAACGCATTGTGCCGAATGACCGGCGCAGCCCGGCTGACCGAAACGGGGTGACGAATGAACGCGCCAGCCTCACCAGACCTGCTCTATACTGAGCACCTGTGACACCGATTCTGAGCGACTGGAAACTGATGGCCGCCCTCGGCTCCTGCCTTGTGCTGGGGCTTAAGCACGGCTTCGACTACGATCATCTGGCCGCGATATCGGATATCACAGCCGTACAGAAGAACTGGCGCAGCGGTCTGCGGCTGGGGATGACCTACGCGCTCGGCCACGCCTTCACCGTGGTCGGCGCTCGGCATTGCAGTTCTGCAGTTGCACCTGGGATTGCCCGAAGGGCTGGATCACTGGACGGAGCGGCTGATCGGCCTCACGCTGATCGTGCTGGGCATCGGCGTGGTGGCCGGCATCCTGCGCAAGGACGCGCATGGACATCGGCACAGCCGCATCGAGAGCCGCCTCGCCATCGCCATCAATGGCGTGCTGTGGATGGCCTGGCGCGTGCGTCGCATCTGGAATCCTGCGGCGCCGAAGCCGGAGCGGTTTCAGTGGATGTACAACGGCAAGTCGGTCTTCGTGATCGGCATCCTGCACGGAGTGGGCGCCGAGACACCCAGCCAGCTTGCCCTGTTCTTCCTGACGGCAAATCTTGGCGGAACTTCGCGCGGCATGCTCGGCCTTGGCGGCGTTTGCCGTCGGGCTGGTCGCGATGAACGCCCTGATGACGGCTTCGCTTGGTGGCGCCTTCAAGGCCGGCGGACACCATCCGCGGCTTCTATCACGTGATCGCGTGGACCGGCGCGGTGTATAGCTGCGTCATTGGATTGATCTTCCTCTTCGGCATCTCCGACCGCCTTCCCGCGCTGGGCTGATCAACCAAGCTCCGTTAAATTCCTGATTCGGGACCGCTTCCCTGCTGAATTGTTCCGTCCTGTGGAACAGCCTCAGACCCGCGTGACCGTGGTCACGGTGAGTCGTATGCACGCGGGAGTAAAACAAGGCCAGACAGAGAGCGGAGCGTAAGCTAAAGCGTAAGTGCTTCGCCATCAATGTCTGGAGGGATTGTGCCCGCATTCACACCACCGCCGCTGCCCAGCGACGACAAACGCTGGAAGATCGTGAACGGCACCATGCGCAAGAATGGATTTGCCCGCCACGCGCTGATCGAAACGCTTCACACTGTGCAATCTGCATTTGGATATCTCGACGACGATTCGATTCGCTTCGTCGCGAAATCACTCCGTGTCCCGCTGAGCCAGGCCTATGGAGTTGTCACTTTCTATCACTACTTCAGCCTGAAGCCGCCGGGCAAGCACACCATGACGATCTGCACGGGAACTGCCTGCTACATCAAGGGCACCGACAAGCTGCTGGCGGCGGCCGAAAAGCGGCTGGGCATCCCGCAGGGACAAACCACCAAAGACGGAAATATCAGCCTGATGACCGCGCGCTGCGTCGGTGCGTGCGGCCGTGCGCCGGTGGTCCTGACCGATGGCGAACTGCAAGGCCAGATGAGTGGCGAGCAATTGCTCGAGCAACTGGAAAGGTGGGCGGTGGAATGAACATCGAAGAACTGGAACAGATCAAGGAATCCGTTCGCCTGGAAAATGCGAAGTTCGATCATGAAATCAACGTGTGCATGGGCACAGGCTGCCTGAGCCAGCACTCCGATCAGCTGAAAGATGCGCTGGCGAAGGCTGTCGAAACCTCCGGCAAGAAGGCCCTTGTGCGCCGCACCGGATGCATGGGCCTTTGCGCTGCCGGGCCGCTGGTTCTGATCGATCCGGAAGAGACCCTGTATGGGCACATGAATGCCGACCACGCCGAGAACGTGGTGAACCATCTCGGCGGAGAACCAGTTAAGGAATTGCAGTGCGATCTTCGCGACCATTTTGACCAGCAGGTACACGTGGTACTGGAGAACTCCGGCCACATCGATCCCGAAAAGATCGACGACTATATTGCACACGACGGATACCAGGCGCTGGTGAAGGCTGTGACCGAGATGGAGCCCAAGGATGTGATCAACGAGATCACCGAAAGCGGGCTGCGCGGTCGCGGCGGCGGCGGCTATCCGACGGGCCTGAAGTGGGGCACGGTAGCCAAGGCCATGGGCGACTTGAAGTACGTGATCTGCAACGGCGACGAAGGCGATCCCGGCGCGTTCATGGATCGCAGCGTTCTGGAGAGCGATCCGCAACGCGTGGTGGAAGGCATGGCTCTCGCAGCCTATGCCGTCGGCGCAAGCAAGGGCTACATCTATGTGCGCGCAGAGTATCCGCTGGCCGTGCAGCGTCTCCAAGCCTGCCTGCGCGATGCGCGCCGTCGCGGGTTGCTCGGCAACAACATCTGCAACACGCCATTCAACTTCGATGTGGAGATTCGCCTGGGCGCCGGAGCGTTTGTCTGCGGCGAAGAAACCGCGCTCATCGCCTCCATTGAAGGCAAGCGCGGCACACCCAAACCGCGTCCGCCGTATCCAGCTGTAAGCGGGCTCTGGGGCAAGCCAACGCTCATCAACAACGTGGAGACGTTCGCGAACATCGCACCGATCATCCGCAAGGGCGGCAAATGGTTTTCGAGCATGGGCTCGGCGCGCAGCAAGGGAACCAAGGTTTTCGCGCTGACCGGCAAGATCACCAACACCGGCCTGGTCGAAGTACCGATGGGCATGAGCCTGCGCCAGATTATCGAAGGCATTGGCGGCGGCGTGCCGGACGGGCACAAGTTCAAGGCCGTGCAAACCGGCGGACCTTCGGGCGGCTGCATTCCCGAGGAGCTTCTGGATATCGGCATCAGCTACGACGCGTTGATCAGCGCCGGATCGATGATGGGCTCGGGCGGCATGATCGTGATGGACGATACCTCCTGCATGGTCAATGTGGCCCGCTTCTTCATCGAGTTCTGCATGACCGAATCGTGCGGCAAATGCATTCCCTGCCGCGCCGGAACAGCGCAGATGTTTACCCTGCTCACGCGCATCTGCAACGGCACAGGTACCATGGACGACCTGAACCTGCTGCTGGAACTCTGCGCCACGGTGAAGGAAACCAGTCTCTGCGGACTCGGCCAAACCGCGCCGAACCCGATCCTCAGCACGCTGCGCTATTTCAAGCAGGAGTACATCGAGCACATCGTGCATAAGCGCTGCCCGGCGGGCGTCTGCAACATCGAAGCGCCGAAAGCTGCCGAAGTATCCGAGGAGGTGTTGGCATGAGCGCTGCCGTAGACGTCAAAACACTGGTCATCGATGGCAAGAATGTAAGCGCCCGCGCCGGCCAGACAATTCTGGAAGTGGCACGGGAGAATGGCATCGAGATTCCGACGCTCTGCCATCTCGATGGCCTGACCGATGTAGGCGCGTGCCGGTTGTGCGTCGTTGAAATCAAGGGCAATAACAAGCTGCTGCCTGCCTGCGTAACCTCGGTATTCGAGGGTATGGAGGTGACTACACAGACCGAGAGGCTGAAAAAGCACCGGCGCACGATTCTCGAACTGCTGTTTGCCGAGCGCAATCACGTCTGCTCGGTCTGCGTTTCAAACGGACACTGCGAACTGCAGTCGCTGGCGCAGGATCAGGGCGTAACTCATGTCCGTCTGCCCTACCGCAATCCTGAACTGCCCGTCGATGCATCCCACGAGCGCTTCACCGCCGATCACAACCGCTGCATCCTGTGCACGCGCTGCGTCCGCGTATGTGCCGAAATTGAAGGCGCGCATGTGTGGGATGTGATGGGCCGCGGTATCGACTGCATGGTGATCACCGATCTGCATGATGAATGGGGCAAATCCACCTGCACGCGCTGCGGTAAATGCGTTCAGGTATGTCCGACCGGAGCGCTCTTCGACAAGAGCAAGATCGGCTCCGATCACCCCAAGTATCCCGATTTTCTGCCTTACCTGAACCTGATGAGGGAAGCGCAATGAACAAACTGAGATTGGCAACGGTATGGCTGGACGGCTGCTCTGGCTGCCACATGTCGTTCCTCGACATGGATGAACGGCTTCTGGAACTGGCTGCGCTGGTCGACGTGGTTTATAGCCCCATCGTGGACACCAAGGAGTTCCCTGACAACGTGGACATCGCACTGGTCGAGGGAGCGGTGGCCTCGGTCGACGACGAGAAGAAGATCAGGAAGATCCGCGCGCACTCGAAGATGCTGATTGCGATGGGCGACTGCGCCATTACGGGCAATGTTCCGTCGATGCGCAACCCTATTCGGGCCGGAGGCTATTCTCGATCGCGCCTACATCGAAAACGCAACCATACAGAAGCAGATTCCCTGCGTCGTGGTGCCCAAGCTGCTGAAGGTCGTAAGACCGATCCACGAATTTGTGAAGGTGGATGTCTTCCTTCCCGGCTGCCCGCCATCTGCCGATACATTCCACACAGCGCTGACGGCGCTGATCACCGGTGAGCCGCTGGATATTCCGGCCCTCACCCGCTTTGGAGCCTGATCCCCAAGGAGTTCGATAATGAGCCAGACCATCACGATCGATCCTGTAACCCGCCTCGAAGGACATGGCAAGATCACGATCCAGCTGAACGCGAAGGGCGAAGTTGAAGACGCGCACTTTCATGTAACCCAGGTGCGTGGATTCGAGAGATTCACCGAGGGCCGTCCATTCTACGAGATGCCCAGCATCACGGCGCGCATCTGCGGTATCTGCCCCGTCTCGCACCTGCTGGCCTCGGCCAAGGCCTGCGAAGCCATCATGTCCGTGCGCATTCCGCATACTGCCGCGCAATTGCGCCGCATGCTGAACCTGGCGCAGATGATCCAATCGCACGCGCTTAGTTTCTTCCATCTGTCCTCGCCCGACCTGCTGCTGGGCATGGAGTCCGATCCTGCCCAGCGGCACATCTTCGGCGTAGCCGCCGCTCGACCTGAGCTGGGTAGCGCTGGCATAGGGCTGCGCCGCTTCGGCCAGCACGTCATCGAACTGCTCGGCACAAAGCGCATTCATACCGGATGGGTGATTCCCGGCGGCGTGACCGAACCGCTGAGCGCGGCCAAGCGTGACGAGATTCTCGCCATGCTTGCCCGAAGCGTACGCCAACGTCAGCCTTGCGCTGGCAGCTTACAAGCAGATCGCCGACCGGTTCCAGCAGGAGATCTCAGTCTTTGCCAACTTCCCATCGAATTACCTGGGACTGATCAACGAAGACGAGACAATTGAGTTTTCCGATGGAGCGCTGCGGCTGATTGGGCCGAAGGGCGACATTATCGAAGACGGCATCACGGCCCAGCACTTCACCGAAGTAATTGGCGAAGCAGTGGAGAATTACAGCTACACGAAGTTCGTCTACTACAAGCCGCTTGGCTATCCGGAGGGCAGCTACCGCGTAGGCCCGCTGGCTCGCCTCAACATCGTCAAGTCGATGGGCACGCCCAAGGCCGACCAGGAACTCGCCGAGTTCAAGCAACTGGCTGCCGGTCCCGTGGAGAGCTCGTTCTTCTATCATCATGCGCGGCTGGTGGAAGCGCTCTACGGCATCGAGAAGATCGAGCACATCCTCGCCGATCCGCAGATCCTCGACAAGCATGTGCGCGCAACCGCCGGCGTAAACCGCCTCGAAGGCGCAGGCCAGATCGAAGCGCCGCGCGGCACGCTGAACCACCACTACAAGGTGGACGAGAATGGCTTGATCACGTGGGCCAACCTTGTTGTCGCCACCGGCCACAACAACAACGCAATGAACAAGGGCGTTCTTCAGGCAGCGAAGTGCTACGTGAAGGACGGCAAATTCACAGAAGGCGCACTGAATCGCGTCGAAGCTGTGATCCGCACCTTTGACCCGTGCCTGAGCTGCTCGACGCACGCTTTTGGGCAGATGCCGCTGGCGATGACGTTAATTTCGGCTGACGGCGAAGTTGTCGATCAAGTCATTCGCTAAGACATGACAGCATGACTTATACGGCCCGGTGTCTCATTCTCGCTTGTGGAAATACGCTGCGCGAGGATGATGGCGTCGGGCCGTTTCTTGCGCACTGGGCGGAAGAGCACTGGCGCGATGATGCGCGGGTGCGCGTACTCTGCGATCACCAGTGGACGCCGGATATGGCGGAAGAAATCGCCGCAGCCGAAACGGTGATCTTTGTGGACTGTTCGCTGGATCAAGCCCCCGGCCAGAGTCATGCAGCGCGAGCTCAGCCCTGCCTCTCTGAAGCCAGGTCTGGTTACGCATCACCTCGGCGCTGCGGAACTGCTTCGCGTCGCGCAGGACCTGTATGGAACACAGCCTCGCAGAGCTTGTCTGCTCACGGTCGGCGCCGGGAGCATCGACCTGGGTGAAGGCCTCAGCCCCGCCGTCCGCGATGCGCTTCCCGACGCGGAGGCTCTTCTCGAGCTCACTGTGCATCAGCTCCTCGGCTGATTCGAATCAGCGCGCATAGCCCGCAAGCTTGATGACGTAGGCGTAATCTCCGGGCAATTGCTCCGGCAGATCGATCTTCACGTTCCGTCCAAACTGCGCATATCCTGAACTTCGAATCGCCGAGCATCGTGATCGAAGTGAACGCCTTGTTGTACCGATCTCAAAGCTCAATCGATTTGCTTTCGGCTTGCCCAGAATTATCACGTACAGATCGTCGCCCTTGCGGGTGAAGCGAAGATCGTCCCCTTCAACGCTCTTCCCTGACGGCCTCTGTCCACGGCAGTCGTGTCGTAGATGGCTTCGCCGTTCTGCTTGAGCCAGGCGCCGAGCGCTTTCAGCCGCTCCATCTGCACGGGCGGGATCGTGCCGTCGGCTTCGGGGCCCACGTCGAGCAGCAGGTTGCCGTTCTTGCTCACGATGTCGACCAGCAGCGCGATCAGTTCGCCGGGAGCGATGGTTTCATTCTCGCCCTCGGCGCGGTTGTAGCCGAAGGAACGGCCAAGGCCGCGGCACTCCTCCCATTTCTTCTCGCTGATCTTGTCGAGCTTCTCGTACTCAGGCGAAGTGAAGTCGGAGTGCTTGATGCCGAAGCGGTCGTCGATGACGCCGTCGGGCATGGCGTTGTAGTAGTCGGCCTCTACCTGGAGGGCGTTGCCGGTTTTCGGCCAGTCGATGTCGTTCCACAGTATCGCAGGATGGTAGCGATCGATCAGCTCATGGATCTGCGCGAAGGCGTACTTGCCGTAGGCTTCGCTCTGCGGTTTCACAGACTCGTAGTCGCTGTTGACCTGAATGGGGCCGGTGTTGAAGGTCCAGTCGTAGCCGCCGGAGTAGTAGAGGCCCATCTTCATTCCCTGCTTCTGAACCGCGGTCGTCAGTTCGCCGACGATGTCGCGCTCGGCGTGCAGTTGGTTCGGCCTGAGGCGTCGGGCTTGGATTCGGCGTGGTGCTCGGCCAGAGCGTGAAGCCCTCGTGATGCTTGCTGGTCAGCACCACGTATCGTGCGCCTGCATCGCGGAAGACTGCGGCCATCTTGTCCGGGATCCCACTTTTTCGATTCGCGATTGAACATGGGCGCGAAGTCGTAGTAGCCTTGGTCGCCGTAGTGCTGCTTGTGGTACTCCTGCGTGGGCGAGCCGGGGATGCGCATCGTGTTCAGATACCACTCGGCGTAGGGGTTGTACTTGATGTAGTCGTTCGACGAAAAGTCGTGATCGGGATGGGTGAGCGGCGCCCAGCCGGGGACCGAATACAGGCCCCAGTGGATGAAGATGCCGAGCTTTGCGCCGGCATACCACTGCGGAAGCGGATGGCGGTCGAGCGATTCGATCGTGGGCTCGTACTTCGTGGGGGTCTGCGCGGGACAAAGCCCGGCAATCGAGATAACTGCGGCAAAGACTGCGGCAACAGGTTTCAGAACCATTTGTGTCCTCGTGAGAGTTTCCCACGAATGATAAGCGGTCGATTTCCTGTTTGCCTTTGATTCGCTGCCGATCTTTTGTTCACCTCACGAGCGACGATCATTGCGCGACAGAAGGAAAGATTTTTTATAGGCTACGGGACGTAAATTCCTCTGCCATATAGGGTTACGACTGAGCCTTCGCTGCGAAATCCTCTTGGAATTGGACTTAGCGACAAAATCCTCTCAGCAAAGGAGTTAGCGTCGAGGTGATGACGCTGAAGTTCCGCTGAAGATTGCGCTGCATGCGGGAATTCCAATCGCTGGAACGGTCCTCGCTTTGAATCCATTGTGCGCGTTCAGAAGCAAATTCCCTGCAAAGTTTGGCAGATACTTTTCGCTGTGAAATGAGTGAGTTGGAAAAATCTGCAGAGTAATGAGGCTTGACGGATCGAACTGGTCGCAAAAACCAAACGGCGGCTGCACGCAATGTGCCGTCGCCGTTGGCCCAGGAAGAGACCCTTTCGCACTTATTTCAAAACGCTGCCACCGTCTGTCTCAGGCTGTAACGAGCTCAGCGTCTTGATGTAGTTGCCACGATCGAACGGCGAAACATCCGGCACCGAGCGACGGCTGAGGCAGCCGCGCGTCTCGGAGAGCGACGAGTATTCGCGCTTCTCAAGCCAGTACTGCAGGTCAGAGAGAACGCGGCCGATATGTTCGATGCCGTGAATATGCAGTGCCGAGCACATCATCGCGACATTGCCGCCGGCCATGATGCTCTTGATCACATCTTCAGCCGAGTGCACGCCACCGGTGATGGCGATGTCGATGTTGAGGTGGCCATAGAGAATCGCAGCCCAGTGGAGGCGCGGCAGAAGCTCCGATGGCGTTGAGAAGTGCAGCGTGGGGCGCACTTCCAGTCCCTCGATGTCGAAGTCGGGCTGATAAAAGCGGTTGAAGAGAACCACACCGGCTGCGCCAACGTCTTCAAGCTGGCCGCCAGGTGCGGCAGGCTCGTGAACGACTGCGAAAGCTTGACCGCTACCGGCACCTTGACCGCTTTGCAGACGCTCTCGACAAGCTCGAGCAGCTGCGTTTCGAGTTCATAGGAGGTCTGACTGCGATCGGTAGCAAGCGCGTAGGTATTGAGTTCGATAGCGTCGGCGCCGGCTTCTTCCGACTCCTCGGCGAAACGCACCCAGCCACCGGTTGTGGCGCCGTTGAGGCTGGCGAGGATCGGGATATTCACTGCTTCCTTGCAGCGCCGGATGTGCTCGAGATAGACCTCGTGCGTCATCCGATAGTCGTTGAGATCGGGCAGATAGCCGAGCGACTCGGCAAAGGATTCGGTGCCGCGCGACAGGTCTTCGTCGAGCGCACGCGACTCGAGTGCGAGCTGCTCTTCAAACAGCGACGTAAGAACGATAGCCGATGCGCCGGCATCTTCCATCCGGCGCACGTTCTCGATCGACTCCGAAAGCGGAGTAGAAGAAACAACGATGGGTCCGTTCAGTTTGAGACCCAGGTACTTGGTGGATACATCAATCATTTTGATCCTCCGGCAGGTGGGGCTGCCAGCTTCTCTTCAGGCTTTTCTGCGGGCGCGATATGCGGCGTCTCGCCACGTCCGGGCATGGCAGCACGTGCAGAGTAGACGCGCCACTGGCGCTCGACGTCGTCCTGTGCTTCCTTCAGCAACGAGGCGGCCAGCTCGGGATTGCTGCGCGCGAGCATGGTGTAGCGAGCCTCGCGGTAGGCATAATCCTTGAGTCGGATCGACGGCGCCTTTGAATCCAGCTGGAACGGGTTCTTGCCGGTTTCACGCAACGCCGGGTTGTAGCGCATCAGCGGCCAGTAGCCGGACTGCACAGCCAGCTTTTGCTGCTCGAGTCCGTGGACCAGGTCGTAGCCATGCGCGATGCAGCTGGAGTAGGCGATGATGATCGACGGTCCCTCGTGCGCTTCAGCCTCCTGGAAGGCCTTGATCACGTGGCTGTCGTTTCCGCCGAGAGCGACCTGCGCCACATAGACGGAGCCGTAGCTGACGGCCTCCATGGCGAGGTCTTTCCTGCTGTTGAGCTTGCCGCTGGCAGCAAACTTGGCAACCGCGCCGCGCGGTGTGGCCTTCGAGGACTGACCGCCGGTGTTCGAGTAGACCTCGGTGTCGAGCACGAGCACGTTGACGTTCTTGCCGGAGCCGAGGACGTGGTCGAGTCCGCCGAAGCCGATGTCGAAGGCCCAGCCGTCGCCGCCGAGGATCCACACGCTCTTGCGAACCAGTGTGTCGGCAATGGCGAGCAGGTTGCGCGCGTCAGACGAATCGATGCGCGGCGAGCTTTGTCTTCAGAACATTCGATCCGTTCGCGCTGCGCATCGATCTCGGTTTCGGTCTTCTGCGCTGCGTTCACGATGTCGGCGGCAAGCTCCGGACCGATGGCGGATGCAAGGCGCGTAACCAGCACCTCGGCGAAGGTCTTCTGCTGATCGAGCGCGGTGCGCATGCCGAAGCCGAACTCCGCGTTGTCTTCGAAGAGCGAGTTGGCCCACGTCGGTCCGCGTCCTGCGGCGTTCTTGCTGTAGGGAGTGGTGGGCAGGTTGCCGCCGTAGATCGACGAGCAGCCCGTAGCGTTGGCGACATAGAGCCGATCGCCGAAGAGCTGGGTGAGCAGCTTGATGTAGGCAGTTTCGCCGCAGCCCGCGCAGGCGCCCGAGAACTCGAAGAGCGGCTGCATCAGTTGCAGATCCTTGACCTGGGTGTGCGAAAGCTTGGAGCGGTCAACTTCAGGCAGATCGAGGAAGTACTCCCAGTTGTCGCGCTCGGCTTCACGCAGCGGAGCCTGCGGCGCCATGTTGATGGCCTTGTGGCTGGCGTCGCTCTTGCTCTTTACCGGGCAGACATCCACGCAGACGGCGCAACCGGTGCAATCTTCCGGTGCGACCTGCAGCGTGTAGTGATCGGTTTCCATGCCCTTCCACTTCGGCTTGGCCCACTGCATCGTTGCCGGAGCCTTGTCGCCGAGTTCGGGGCTGTAGACCTTGGCGCGAATGACGGCGTGCGGGCAAACCATGACGCATTTGCCGCACTGGATGCAGAGGTCCTTGTCCCACACCGGGATGAACTGCGCGATGTTGCGCTTCTCCCACTGCGCGGTCGCCGGTTGGGAATGCGCCGCCGGCGGGAATGGCGCTGACCGGGAGCAGGTCGCCACGGCCGGCTGCGATTTCGCCGAGCACGTTGCGGACGAACTCCGGAGCCTTGCTGGAGATGGACGGAATCAGATCGAAGTTCGAGGATACGGCAGAGGGAAGTTCGACCTTGTGAAGATGCGCGAGTGCGGCGTCGACGGCATCAAAATTCTTCTGTACCACTGCATCGCCGCGCTTGCCGTAGGTCTTCTTGATGGCCTTCTTGATCTGCGCGATGGCCTCTTCACGGGGCAACACGCCGCTGATGGCGAAGAAGCAGGTCTGCATGATGGTGTTGATGCGCGTTCCCATGCCGGCTTCGCGCGCCACTGTGTAGCCATCGATTACGTAGAACTCGATCTTCTTGTGCAGCATCTCCTCTTGCGTCGATTTCGGCAGCTTGTCCCAGACTTCGGCGGCCGAGTACGGCGAGTTGAGCAGGAAGACGGCGCCGGGCATGGCTGCTTCAAGCACGTTCATCTTCTCGAGGAAGCTGAAGTTGTGGCAGGCCACGAAACTGGCGCGGGTGATCAGATAAGTAGACCGGATCGGGTTGGGCCCGAAGCGCAGGTGCGAGGTGGTCATCGAGCCGGACTTCTTCGAATCGTAAACGAAGTAGCCCTGCGCGTAGTTGTCCGTCTCGCTGCCGATAATCTTGATGGAGTTCTTGTTGGCGCCAACGGTGCCGTCAGAGCCGAGTCCGTAGAAGAGCGCGCGAACGGTCTTGGGATCCTCGGTGGAGAAAGTTGGATCGTACGAGAGGCTGGTGTGCGAGATGTCGTCGTCGATGCCGATGGTGAAATGCTTTTTCGGCGTGGTCTTGTTCAACTCGTCGAAAATGCCCTTGATCATCGCGGGGGTGAATTCCTTCGAGGAGAGGCCGTAGCGGCCGCCGATGATGGAGGGCATCGCCGCGAACGGCAGTGTTGCGGCGTTCTCGGCGAGAACGGTGACGACATCCTGATAGAGAGGCTCACCTGCGGCGCCGGGTTCCTTGCAGCGATCGAGGACCGCGATGGACTTGACCGTCGCGGGCAGCGCGTTGATGAAGGCTGAGGCATCGAAGGGACGATAGAGGCGAACCTTCAGCAGGCCGATCTTCTCGCCGTTCTTGACCATGGCGTCGACGGCTTCTTCCGCCGCTTCGGCGCCGGAACCCATGATGATGATGACTCGCTCGGCATCGGCGGCGCCGTAGTAGTCAAATAGGTGATAAGCGCGGCCAGTCTGCGCGGCAACGCGATTCATGACAGACTGCACAATACCCGGGACCGCTTGATGCCAGGGACTGCAGGCTTCACGCGCCTGGAAAAAGACGTCGGGATTCTGTGCAGAGCCGCGAAGCACGGGGCGATCAGGGCTAAGCGCATTCTGGCGGAACTGGATGATGCATTTGTCGTCGACCACCGCGCGAATGGTCTCGTCGCTGATGGGGATGATCTTGCCGACTTCGTGCGAGGTGCGGAAGCCGTCGAAGAAATGGATGAACGGAATGCGCGACTCTAGAGTGGCGATCTGCGCAACGAGGGCCATGTCGGCTACTTCCTGCACGGAGTTCGACGCAAGCATCGCCCAGCCGGTGGAGCGGCAAGCCATGACGTCAGAGTGGTCGCCGAAGATCGAGAGCGCATGCGTAGCCAGGGTGCGGGCTGTCACGTGCATGGTGGCCGGCGTCAACTCACCGGCGATCTTGTACATGTTGGGAATCATCAGCAACAGGCCTTGTGAGGCCGTAAAGGTGGTGCCAAATGCGCCAGCCTGCAGTGCGCCATGAAGCGCGCCAGCGGCGCCGCCTTCGCTCTGCAACTCTTCCACGATGGGCAATGCGCCCCAGATATTCTTTTTGCCTTCCGAGCGCCACTGATCGGCCCACTCAGCCATGGGCGACGAGGGGGTAATCGGGTAGATTGCGACAACTTCGGAGAGTCGATAGGCTACGGAGGCCGCGGCCTCGTTCCCATCTAAAATCACCATTTTCTGCTCACTCATTCGCTTTGCCTCATGTGGCGAAATCGCTGATTATGCGTTCCGCGCCAATTCTGTAACCGCTCTCATCGATGGTCGCGTCCGGCTGAAGTATGTGATTTCGTGACACATATTCAGTGGTTTCGCGGCCACGCGGCCTGCGGAGAGAGCCGCTACGAGGAGTCTCTGCTTTGAGGCGTTTAGCGGCTGTGATGAGAGACACAGGGGGACCCGTGTTTACCACATCATGCAATTATTTTCACATTGCACGAAGATGATTTTGATGGCGGGCGGGATCTGAGAATTTGCGCATTCATTCGAGCAAAGAGCATGCCTGAGAGCACAAACAAATGGCCAGTGGAAGCAGCGGAAATGTGTCCGGTCAGGTTCAGAATGCCCCTGTTAGGCAGGCGAAAACCTTTGATCCGGCAATTTCATCAAAGACACAGTGGTTTATCTATAGGGAAACCCGCAGGTCGCTGACCGCGGTGCAGCTTTTCCCGCCAGAATGCGAGGAGGACAAGTGGTTAAATTCAAATATCTATTGCTAATCGCTGTCGCTGCTCTTTGTTTTGCAGCTTCAACTCAAAAAGCACAGGCACAAATCGCAGTACAAATTGGACCCGCGCCGGTCTGCCCGTACGGCTATTTCGACTATCCGCCTTATGAATGCGCGCCATATGGCTACTACGGGCCTGAGTGGTTTGCGGGCGGCGTCTTCATCGGCACAGGACCGTGGTTCCACGGCCCCTCCCATTTCTGGGGCCACGTCGATAACCACTACGATCACCATGATGGGTGGCACGGCGAGTATCCGCAGCACGGCGAGCACTTCGACGCGCATCATCAACCAGAGCACGTCGAGCACTTCAGCGGCAACGAGATGCGCGATGGCCACGGTCACTCCAACCTTGGTGCACCGCACGAGCACGGCGAACACCCTCACTAATCCAAACAACGCCCAGGCGACCGCCAAGATCAGGGAGCCTGGGCGCCCCTCTGTCTACTCTGCAGGCTTCCAGTTCGCATGAGGACGAGCCACCGCATACATCTCGGCCCCGATCTGAGAAAAGAGCCCGAATCGGTTTCCCTTGGGATCGGCACCGGGCGGATGGGTGACGTAGAGGTCGAAGTGCGTCCGGTCAGGAATATAGGTGAAGTGGGCACCGGCATTCAACGCGCTCAATACTGCTTCCATCTTGTGCGCAGCGCCGTCCAGGTAAAACGTGTCGGCGGTGCCAACAAAGACGTGAATCTTGCCGCGTAGCTGAGGACCGCGCTGTGCCCAGGTTGTCTGGACAATGTGCGCGAGGTCGTAGTGATCGTGCCAGTAGGCGACCACCGCGGGATCGACATCTCCGGTATTGCGATCGAACATCGGCAGCGGCCGGCCGCCGGGCCCGCGCGGCGAGAAGACCCATTCGAAGGACGCGATCTGCCCACCATACGGGCCGAGGACGCGCTCGTTCTTCGCGAATTCCTCAAAAGTGCCCATCACCTTGGCATGATCGCGAATCAGCGGATAGGGAGTTCCGTCGGGGCGCTTGTAGATATTGGCGTGCAGCGCATAGAGATCCACACCGGTGAAGTCGTGAAAATCGCTGGGATCGGGCGAGGTGGACCACGTGCCGCCAAAAACCGTCGGGTAGTCGATCTGCAACTGAAGGGTTGCCCATCCGCCGGAGGAGTGGCCCTGCAGGAAACGACCGCTGGGACGCGCATCCATGCGGTACTTCTTCTCAAGATTGGGAATGTATTCGGTTGTGAGCGCAGTGCCCCAGGGGCCGTTGTTCACCGAGTCGTCGAATTCATGGGTCCCGGTTGGGCAGGACTCGTCCAGCATGACCCAGATCATCGGCGGCAACTTGTTTTTCGCCATCAGATCCGATAGCAGCGCACCGAAGTATCTTGCCCCCTGCAGTTCGCCTCCAAACCCATGCGTCCAGTAGACCGTGGGGTAGCGCTGCTTGGAGTGCTGATCGTAGTCCGGCGGCGTAATGACCCACGCACGAACGTGGATGGGCCGGCCCGCAAATGCAGTCAGCGCGGGGCTCACGAAGTCTTCAAGATGGGCGCTCTTCTCGAATCCCGGAGGGTCTGGACGGCTGGGGCGCTCGGGAACAACATCGTTGAGCGTGAATGCAGGCTCAGCGCCCTGCCCGGGCGTGAATGACGCGAGCGAGACGACATCGCTGGTCAGATCGCCCGCGTTGCGGCCGTTGTAGTTGTAGCTGTGGTTCACGTCGAGCACGGCCTGCGCCTGGTAGTCACCCGGCTTCAGCGACGAAAACCCGGAGGGAAAGGCGACGTCGTCTGTGTCGACATCGACCCAGGCTCCGGCGGCGATGCCCGAGACTTCCTTCGCCGCCACGTATACCGCTGTCGGCGCAAAGGGGTTCTCGTCTACGCTCTTCGCTCCGCTTCCCGCACTGAGAAAGATCAGCAGGCGTCCAGAGACCGGTGTCGTGAACTTCGGCCCAACGGTTACACGAAAGAAGAGATGCTGCGGCTGCTGCGCGAAGGCGGCGAGCGAGCACAGGACAAGCGTCGGGGTAAGGAAGAGCTTTCGGGGAATGTGCATTGTGAAGAATTGTATGAGGCTGTATGGGAGCAAGGCAATAACAGCTACAGCCTGCCGCGAGAGCGTGCCGATTCACGCGCGTGCATGAACTATTGCTGAAGCCAAGTCATATCGACGCGGACGGGGATTTCGTTCTTGATGGGGGCGGTAAGAAACGAGGGGCGGTCGATTTTGAAGTCAGAGCAGAGCGCGGGAATGGTTCCGGTGATGCGCACGGCGGTTCCCTGCTGCGTGCGCTGGAACGCAACGTGGGTGTAGTGCGCAGTCTGGCCGGCGAACTGCACTTCAAGATCGGCGTAGACGGTGGATGCTGACGTCTCCGTTTGCGGAAAGTGCGTACGCACCTGCACCAAGGGAAACTGCGCGCCTTTCGTCGCCTCCAGCATATGTAGGTCCCGGTTGGTATCGCCGGAGTCGAACGATTTGACCGGCGCGGCTATCAGGAAATCGCATTCTCCGGCGTGGCAGATTCCCTTCCCTTTCGCAGCGCGGCTAGTGCCGTCGACCTCGTGCATGGGATGCGACATGTGATAGGTGAGGGTGGATTGCTGGAGAACATATTGCCTGTCCGGCTGAGCGAAGGCCGGAGCGGTGATGGATGCAGCAGCGAGCGCGAGGCCGGGCAGGAATAACGACTTCATTTCTTCTTCCAGAACTTGATGTGGATGGGCCAGGAGACCGCGACGATTGAAGCTCCGTAGGCAATCGCGGTGATATAAGCAACGGTGCCATGTTGTGCGGCGATGCCATGTGCCTTCTCACCGGAGTTCTCCTGTTTGTAAGCCATGTAGCCAAGCACCGGAGTGAGGATCATGCCGGGACCGTGAACCCAGGCCAGAGCTTCGTGCCAGCGAATGCCGCCATGCTTGGGATTGTTGGGTATACGCGGCGCGAATATCGCATATGATGCGGTGGTGAAGTAGAGCGCAGTTGTTAGCCCGCCAAGCGCGGCGTGAAAATCAAGATTGGCGTCAGTGGGCTCGGTTATGGTCTCGCCGTTCTTGCCCTTCGCCTTGGCCAGCGGACCGGTAAAAACCGCGGCAGCCATGGGAATCGTCGTGATCAGTCCGAGTCGCTGGTGAATCTTCAGCATCTCGGTTCGCTTGGCGAGCGTGGCCTGTAGCTGCGCGTTAGCTTGCGTCTGTTGCGTTGTAAAGCCTAGGTCAGACACCGACGGAGCATTCGGATTCGCCGGCGGAGGTTGCTGTTGTTGCGGCGAGGAGGGCAGGCCTTCTCCGGATTTAGGCGCGGGGCTTACGGTGAGATCGGTGGTTTGCGCAGCAGCTAGCGTCACCTTGATGGGCGGAGCCTGCAGTTCACCTGCCGTGGCCGAGACCAGATAATCCCCTGCTGCGAGATCTTTAATTGAGTAGTTGCCGTCGGCGCCCGTCTGAGCGGTGTACCTCTGTCCGGACGCCACGCTCTTAGCCGTGACTGTCGCGCTGGGAACAACATGGGCCGATGTGTCCAATACCTTGCCTGAAAGCGTGTAGGTCTGCGCCAGCACCGCAGCAGAAGACGAGCAGAAAAGCAGGAGCGCGCACATTGTGCGAATCCGTGGTCCCTTGCATTTCATGAGAGTCTCCTGATCGGCGAACGTGGGGAGGAGATTCTTTCGAACGGCCAGACGAGGATGAGTATGCCACACGACGCACGAGGATTGGAAGGCTGGGACTCGCAAACGACATGAAGTTTTCGTCATCCTCCCGTGCAGGCGGTCACTCGCGCGGGCAAGAACTAAGTCGACAGCCCCACGCCGCCGGTTGGCCAATCAGGTCTTGCCGTTGTCTCCGCTTCCTCTTTGATCCGAAAGAGGACGAGGCGATAAAGACAAAAAAGCAGCGCGGCACCGGGAGGGAGAAAGTAAATTGTGTTTTCCACCCTCCTCAAGCGGATGCGACCCGGTTCCTGGCTACGGAAGAATTGCGCTTCGACGAGATGGACCGGATGCCCCGCAACGGCATTCAAGTCTTGAACGGTTTTGAAATTGCGAACCTGGCCATTGCTTGTGTCGAACTCGAAGTAGCCGATATCAGGCGGTGCGAGCGATTGAGAGAAGCCGCCTTTGGGATGACTGTACGCACCATAGACAACCTGACCATCCAGTTCGAGACTGTGCACACCACCAAGAATCGACGGTTGGTTCTTTCCCGGCTCTTCTGTATCGAAATAGGCATACTCCGGCATCTTGCCCAGACCAGTTAAGACATAACCGTGCGGAAGAGGCTCTGAAACATCGCCAAAGAACTGATCCGGCTGATTTGGCACGAAGATTTCGAAGGCGATAGCACAGGCAAGGACGTATCCGAGCGAGAAGAGCGGGACGAGGGCCGTCTCCAGGATCAGCCTCTTTGGACGCCCTCGGCCCCAAAACAATAGCCAGGCCGCAGCCGCGATCAGGAAGCCGAGCAGCGATAACAGGCCCACGAGGACCATCAGTCCGATCAGCGCGCCCATCATCTCAAACATTGTTGTTCTCTTTTCATGATGGTTTGCAGATCAGCGACTTGTTGCGATCATTTGCGCGGCGTGCTGGAGGCTGGTTTCGGTCACCTTGGCGCCGGAGAGCATGCGGGCCACTTCGTGGGTGCGGGCGCGGTCGTCGAGCAGGCGGATATGCATCTTGGTGCGGCCGTGGTCTTCTTTTTTCTCGACGACAAAATGCTGATCGGCAAAGGCGGCAATCTGGGGCAGATGCGTTACGCAAAGCACCTGCTGCGCACGGCCGAGGGCTTTCAGTTTCTGCCCCACGGCGTCGGCAGCGCGGCCACCAATGCCGATGTCGATTTCATCGAAGACAAGCGTGCGCGGCGTGGGAAGCTTCTTCCTGGTTTTGGATGCTGCTTCTTCGACGGCAACCTTCAGTGCCAGCATCACGCGCGACATTTCGCCGCCGGAGGCAATCTCGTGCAGAGGTTTCAGAGGCTCTCCGGGATTGGTCGCGATGCGGTACTCAACTTCATCCCAGCCATGCGCGGTCCACGCGGATTCCTGCTCGTGGCTCGCAACGGAAATCTCAAATCGCACTTTCATCGCCAGCGAATTGATCTGCGTCTCGGCAAGCTTGGCCAGTTTCGCACCGGCCGCCTTCCTTTGCGCCGAGAGCGACGCGGCAGCCTGCGTGTACGCGTCTGCGGACTTCGCAAGCGCCGCACGCAGCACCTTCAGCGTCTCGTCACGATCCTCCACTTCAGCCAGCTTGCGGGCTACTTCTTCGCCCAGCGCGATCACATCGGCCACGGTCTTACCGTATTTGCGTTTCAGGCGATCGAGCAGCGCGAGGCGGTCCTCGATCTCTGCCAGCCGCTCCGGCGATGCGTTGATGCGTTCGGCGTAGTCGCGTAGCGTGGTGCTGACGTCACCGACAGTCGCGCGAGCGGACTCAATCTGTTGTGCAGCCTCTTTGAACTTCTCGTCGTATCGCGCCAGTTCGTCAAGATTGCGTCCAGCAGCACGAAGAGCCGCCTCGGCGGATGCGCCCCCTTCATACAGCTGATCGAAGGCGCTCATGGCGGCGGCGTAAAGCTTCTCAGCATTGGCCAGCACGCGTTTCTCGGTTTCCGACGCTTCATCTTCGCGGGCGACGAGATTGGCGGCATCGATTTCCTTGGCCTGGTAGCTCCACAGGTCAACCATGCGAAGGCGGTCCTGCTCATTTGTCAGTAACTCATCCAGCCTGGTCTGCGCGGAGCGCCACGCCTCATATGCTACGGCGACTTCGTCCGTTGAGATCGCAGCAAAGCGATCGAGCAGAATCCGCTGCTGCGTCTGGTCGAAGCTTGAAAGTGTCTCAGACTGAGCGTGCACCAGGGCAAGTTCGGGCGCAAGCTGTCGTAACACCGCGACGGTCGCGGGCTGATTGTTGACGAAGACGCGTCCCTTGCCCGAAGAAAGAATCTCGCGGCGCAGGATGATCTCGTTCCCTTCAGCGTCAATGCCGTTCTCTTCCAGCACGGCTTCGGCGGCAGGCGTGGACTCAAATACGCAGGCAACCACGGCCTTGTCGGCACCGTGGCGCACGATTTCTGTTGAAGCCTTGCCCCCCATCAGCAGCGCCAGCGCATCTACAAGAATGGATTTGCCCGCGCCCGTTTCGCCCGTAAGCAGGTTCAGACCGGGGCCGAAGACGGCAATGGCGTGATCGATAACGGCGTAATTTTCGGCGCGTAACTCTACGAGCATGAAAGGTGAATCCGAGCGCAGCATAGCACGAACCGCAGGGGTTACGGCTAAACGGCCTGAAATGCGCGGCTTCGAGTGCACCAGAACGATAACTTGGAGGGCGGTATTGCGTCTGATACCGTAGATATTGAGGTGAATACCGATTTTTACAGCTACTTTGCTCCTCGCATTTCAAGCTGACGGTGGCGCTCCACCTGCCGCCGGCCCAGTTACCCAGGGCACCGGCGCGCTGATGGAGATGATGAGCAATATGGGGCCCATCGCCCTGGGCGTGCTGGTCCTTTTGCTGATTGCCAGTCTCTACTCGTGGACCATCATTCTAGGCAAGATGGGTACCTTCAGCAAGGCCACGCGCGAAAGCCGCAACTTTATCAATGCCTTCCGCCGGGCCACGCGCCTGCAGGAAGTCGCGGCCTTCGCCGACAACTACAAGTCCAGCCCGCTGGCGCAGGTCTACGTTGACGTCTACGAGACCTACAAGCGGCAGACGGGCGGATCGGGGCCGCCGCGCAACCTCACGCCGCTGGAGCGCTCCGCGCAAACCGCCGCCAGCGAGGCCATCACCGCTCTCGAGCGCCGTCTGACCTGGCTCGCCACGATCGCTGCAACCAGCCCGTTCGTTGGCCTCTTCGGCACCGTCATGGGCGTGGTTGACGCCTTTCACGGCCTTGGCACGGCGGGCGCGGCAACGCTGCGCGCCGTAGCTCCCGGCATCTCCGAGGCGCTGATCACCACCGCTGCCGGTCTTTTCGTCGCAGTGCCGGCCGTGGTTGCCTACAACCAGTTCGCCGCGCGCATCCGCGTCTTCGCATCGGCAACCGACGACTTCTGCCGCGAACTGCTGAATTCGCTGGAAGAGATTCCCGCACGCGGTTCAGCCGCTCAACGCGACGAGCAAGAGGTTGCACGTGGCTTTCACGACTAGCAACGGACGCACCCAATCTTCGCTCGCGGATATCAACATCACGCCGCTGGTCGACGTGGTGCTGGTGCTGCTGGTGATCTTCATGATCACGGCGCCGGTGCTGCAGTCCGGCATCGAAGTCAATGTTCCCAAGACGCGCACCGTCAAGGAAATCACCGAGCAGCGCCTTGTCGTCACCATCGATCGCGACCAGCAGGTCTTTCTCGGCGACAAGCCGGTCAATGTACACGACCTTGGCCAGCGACTGCAGGCAGGCGAGCGGCGCATCAACCAAGCAGGTGATCTATCTTCGCGCTGATGAGCGCGTGCCGTTTGGCGCGTTTGCCAGCGTGATGGACGCTGTGAAGCAGGCGGGCATCACCAATATCTCGATCGTGACGCGGCCCGTGGACGAAAAGGGAAAATAAATTGCAGAACCTGAGCCACCATCGCTTGCGGTGAAGAAACGGAAAAGCGGATCCTTCGCTCCGCTGATGAAAGCCGCTTCGCTCAGGATGACAACAGATTATTGATGAGCAGTTTCTTCCAAATCGGCGGACATTTCCAGGAGGGGCTGGCGCCGGAGCCGTTTGCCCGGCCGGCCGCAGGAGCAGTATTGCTCCACTGCGGCATCGTCATCGCCATCGTGCTCTACGGCATTGTCGGCGGATTTTTCCATCACAATCTGTGGGGAGGCGCCGGTCCGGGCGGAGCCATCCAGGTAAACATCACCAGCTCGATCCCGCTTCCGTCAGACCATCCACCAAACCAGAACGTGCTGGCCACCGAGAAGCCCAGCGAAGCTCCCGCTCCGCCCGAGCCAAAAGCCAAGCAGGCTGAAGACGAAACCGCGATCCCTATCCAGGGCAAGACGAAGAAGCCCGAGCAGAAGGAGACACCGAAGACTCCGCCGAAGCAGGCAGCCGGTCCCGACAGAACCGCGCGCAATATGGCGAACAGGCAAGATCAGTGATGCCGCGGGCGACCTCGCAATCCGGCGCCGCCACTGGCCCGACATCCGTCACCGACGCAAACTTCGGCAGTCTGTTCGGCTGGTACGTCGACAATATCAATCGCAAAATGGATGCCAACGGCTATCGTTCGCTGGCGGACCCGCACACGCCCAGGGTACACGCGCTTATATCTCGTTCATGATCGCACCGCGATGGATCCGTGAGCCAGGTGCGCCTCGATCGCACCAGCGGCAGTCCGTCGTGGGACACGACTTGCGTCCGCGCGGCGCAACGCGTTGATACCTTTGGTCCACTGCCCGCGCAGTACCGTGGGAATAACCTGATGGTTTCGTTCTACTGTGAGTACTAGGATCGGTTCAAGCTGTCCAATTAGAATTGTTGACGACACTTTGGCCGCGCAGCGCTGACGGCCGCAACGCGAATCAGAAAAAATCGAGACACGCAGAGTTCCCCAGTCGCTCGAAAAATCACCCAGGAAGGGTTTAGCGTTCTCATGAAACTTACGTTGCGTTTTGGTTTTCCGATCCTGCTCGCTTTTGTCACCCTCGCTTCCCTTCCGGTGCATGCGCAGGATTGGGTCCACACCGGCTCGAACCTCGGCAACGCGCGCATCCGTCTTGCCTCCGCGGATTTCAAACAGGTCGGCGCCGATCGCGCAGACACCCGCGCTGAAGGCCACGTTCGACTCGACCCTCTTCAACGACCTGCAGAACGCCGGCATCTTCGACATGGTGTCGAAGAGCTTCAGCCCGCAGGTCACGCCCGGCTCGCCGCAGGAGATCAACCTGACGCAATGGTCAGCCGATCCAGCTAGTGCCGCCATGGTCGCTTTCGGCGCGCTCTCAGCAGCCAACGGCCGGCTCGTTGTTTATGGCTGGCTTGATGACACGCGCAACACCGCGAATCCGCAGGTGCTCGGCAAGCAATACAACGAAGCCGCCAGCGAAGACATGGCGCGCACCGTTGCGCACCGCTTTGCTGATGAAATCATCTATCGCCTCGGCGGCGGCATCAACGGCATTGCCGAGACCAAAATCTACTTCATCAGTTCGCGCACCGGCTCCAAAGAAGTCTGGGTGATGGACTACGACGGGCAGAATCAGCACGCCGTCACCCATCTCGGCACCGTCTCGCTGTCGCCGCGCATCTCGCCCGACAACTCCCGTCTCGCCTTTGCATCACTCGGCCGCGAGGGCTGGTCCATCCGCATGTATTCGCTCGAGCTTGGACGCATGGTGGGCTTCCCGGCCGGCACGGTCGGCGGCAGCAACAGCACCCCTGCCTGGTCTTCAGACGGTGCGAAGGTTGCCTTCTCTTCGTCGCGTTCCGGTGACCCTGAGATCTGGATCTCCGATGCAAGCGGCGGCGGCGCGCACAAGATCACTGCTTTCCGTGGTCCCGACGTCGCGCCCACCTGGAATCCCCGCACGAATGCGCAGATTGCGTGGGTCAGCGGCCGTACAGGACTTCCGCAGATCTACACCATGGACCAGGATGGCGCCAGCGTGGAACGCCTGACCGATGGCGGCTATGCGGTCTCGCCTTCGTGGGCCCCCAACGGCCAGTTCCTTACCTTCGCGTGGAACCGCAAATACGGACCCGGCGCGCCCGGCGGACAGGACATCTACGTGATGGACATCTCAAGCCGCCCGCTGAAGTGGCTCCAACTGTCGCACGACTCAGGCAGCAATGACTTCCCTTCGTGGTCGCCCGATAACCGGCATATCGTCTTCGAGCGCACCATCGGCGGCAAGTCGCAGATCTGGTCGATGCTCGTCGACGGCACCCAACAGCAGCAACTCACGACCACCGGCAACAACTTCATGCCCAACTGGAGTTGGAAGTAACGTTGGCAGGCGCTTCCCGGTTGTGAACTCGCGGCGTGGTCAGGGAATCCTTGTCCATGTCGCCCTCCGCCCGATCAGCGAGATGCCGACAAACCCGCGCATACCCAGCTTGTCTCTTCCGATGGCCCAGATCTTGCCCTTGTATTCCTTGCCGTTCTCAGGATCGACGACCGTTCCGCCGACCCAGTCATCTCCGTCTGGATGAAAATTCCGAATGATGACCATACCCAGGATGCGCTGGTTCTTGAGCTCGCCCGAGCATTTGTCGCATACGGAATCGGGCGCTCTTCCTGGACGAACCCCACTGACACGACCGAAAAGTGCGCCATTTTCGAGGTAGGTTTCCACCTGGCCTCCCGGAGTGCCATCGTTGTTGATGACCTGCCAGCGGCCGATCGCGTTCTGAAGTTTTGGCGTGAGCTGTTGTCGCGCGGGGGCGGGGACTGCGAAAGCAAGCGCGAGGAGAGCAAGAGCAGTGGTGAGGAAGTATTTCAGTCGAGGAAGATTCAAGGCTTAACCCTCGCGGTGAATTATAGGCGGACGCCAGGTGTGAACGGACCCCGCCGGGAAGTTCTTGGGGCATTCATTTGCGTCGACAGGGTCGGCGTGTATCCTCGATTGCGATCATCCCCTTAGACCTGAACGATGCCGGCAGCCCGACTGCCCATAGATATCCGCATCAAAAGGAGACACACTAATGACCAGGAAGTCGTTTGCCGTTGCAACCATCGCCGCCATGCTCTCGTTCGCAGGCCCGGCCCATGCGCAGGACAGCGGTCCCTACAAAGTTCAAAAGATTCAATTCGTGGATGGCGACGGCGGTTTCGATTATGTGACTGCCGACCCCGATGGCCGCAACCTGTACGTTGCGCGCTCCGGACAGCCGGGCACATCGGCGTCTTCAACCTCGACACCCTGGCGCAGGTCGGCGATATTCCCGGCACCAGCGCGCACGGCGGAGCAGTGGACACCGCGACGGGACACGGATTCGCGACTTCGAGCCCGGTGACGATGTTCGACGCAAAGACCTTCGCCATTATCAAGAAAATCGACGTGCAGGGGCGACCCGACGGCTATCTGAACGATCCATACAATCACCACTTCTATATCCTCAGCCATGCTGCGCCGAACATCACCGTGCTGGATGACAAGGACGGGGCGATTCTCGGGACGATCGACATCGGCGGAGCGCCGGAGCAGGCCGCCACGGACGGTCGCGGCAAGATCTATGTCGACATCGAAGACAAGGCCGCCATTGCGGTAATCGACGCAAACACGATGAAGATGGTGGGCAAGTACGATGTTTCGAGCAAGGGCGGTGGCTGCGCCGGCCTGGCGCTCGACGCGAAGAACAACATCCTCTTCGCCGCCTGCCGCGACAACAAGAACATGATCATCCTGTCTGCGACCGACGGCCACATCATCACCGACCTGCCCATCGGCAACGGATCTGACGGCGCCACCTTCAACCCAGCGACGATGGAGGCCTTCAGTTCGCAGGGCGATGGCACGCTGACCGTGATCAAGGAAGACTCGCCGACAAGCTTCAGCTTGGAACAGACTCGTCCCACGCCGGCGCGTGCGAAGACGCATACTCTGGATACGAAGACTGGCAATATCTACCTGATCACCGCTGAATTTGGACCGATGCCCGCCGCACCTGTGATGTCAGCGGCTGTTGCGCCCGCAGCCGCTCCTGCAACTCCCGCACCGGGCGGTGCGCCATCGGGTCCTCCAGCGTTTGCGCGTGGCCCGCGTGCTCCGATGATCCCGCATTCTTTCCAGATCATTGTGGTCGGCAAAGAGTGATAGCGCCAATTGCGCCCCCCAAAAAGCAAACCAACCGTGCCAGAGCCTGGAACTGAATGTATTAATCAGTTTTGTAACAGGGCACGACTTCCCAGCTTGGTGAAAAAGTCTCAAGGGAGTCACTTTTTCTCCACAGGCATTTGGATTAAGAAGTTTGTATGCGCGGCGACGACAAGCAGCAGTCAGCGATATTCAGTTATGTAACGATGGAACAGCGGATACCGGCCGATCACCCGATGCGGCGGATCCGTGCAATGGTAGACCGGGCGCTGAAGACGATGGGCTCAGTCTTCGATGAGGTTTATTCCGAGACGGGCCGTCCGTCGATTGCACCGGAGCGTTTGCTTCGGGCGCAGTTGCTGATGATTCTGTACTCGATCCGCTCGGAGCGTCAGTTGATGGAGCAGATCGACTTCAACATTTTGTATCGCTGGTTTGTGGGCCTGGAGATGGACGAGGCAGTGTGGGACGGGAAGGTGTTCAGCAAGAACAGGGAGCGTCTAATCGCAGGCGAAGCGAGTCGGCAGTTGCTGCTGGCAGTGATCGATCAGGCGCGCGGCCAACAGTTGTTGAGCGAGGAGCACTTTACGGTGGACGGCACGCTGTTGCAAGCCTGGGCCAGCCGGCGCAGCTTCAAGGAGAAGGTGGATCCGCCGAATCGCGGCACCGGTGCGCGAGGTCGCAAGCTGCTGCGCGACACACACGAGTCGACCACGGACCCGGAGGCACGGTTGTATCGCAAGAGCAGCTCCGGCGCGGTGGTGCCGAGCTATCTGGGGCACGTGATTACGGAAAACCGCAACGGCCTTGTGGTGGCCGCTATGGCCAGCGAGGCGGGCAATGCGGCTGAGCGACATGCGGCCCTGAAGATGCTGAAGGGGCTGAGACGTGGAAAGCGCATGACGCTGGGGGCCGACAAGAGCTATCAAGAGGAGACGTTCGTGAGCACGCTGCGCGGCGAGAAGGTGGCGCCGCACGTAGCCGAGTACGCGCCCAATCCGAAGTGGCCCAACTGGCTGACGGAGGGCGAACGCAGCGATCCAGGCCTGGCCGTGAGCCAGAGGAAGCGCAAGCTGGTGGAGAAGGTGTTCGGCTGGATCAAGCAGGACCGGCTGCGACAGACCAAGCTGCGCGGCTTGAAGCGAGTGGACTGGCTATTTCAGTTGGTGGCAGCCGCGCACAACCTGCTGCGCATGAGCAATCTGATTCCGATTCAAGCCCAGGCCTGAGCCGGGAGACGTGTCTCTGCTGGCCGCGAAAACGGCAAGAAGAGGCAAAATATCAGCCCAACAACCCGCCCGCTGGCGGTCGAAAACCACGACTCGGCCAAACCACAGCCGACAAAACAGAGCGTTTTTCACCAAGCTGTTTAGTCGTGCCGAAAAGAGACGGAAGAGCGCGGGCTTCAGCCCCTGCGGCTGCTTTGCAGTTTCCTGTTCGTAAGCAACCAGTCTCGCATTTCATTGCGTCTCGGTTCGCGCGAGTGACGCGCCCGCATCGTGCGAAGTAAAATCGCGTGTTCTGTTCCAACGAGGTGAACAATGAAGTCTGTTCGCAGTCTCTTCGTACTGGCTCTCTTTGTGTTGTTCTTCGCGGGCCGCGCAGTTTCGCAGTCGAGCCTGTCAGCAAAATGGGAGGAACTGACCGCTCCCGATTTCGTGCAGGCCATCCACCAGTCGCAGGGTGTCTGCGTGCTTCCCTTCGGCATCATCGAGAAACACGGCCCGCATCTGCCGCTCGGCACTGACCTGCTCGACGTGCGTTTCGCCGTGATGAACGCGGTCAAGCAGGAGTACGCCGTCGTTTTCCCCGAATACTACTTCGGCCAGATCTTCGAAGCGCGCCAGCAGCCCGGCACGCTCGCCTACAGCCTCTCAACGCAACTCACGCTGCTGCAGGAGACGGTGAGCGAGATGGCGCGCAACGGATGCAAGAAGATCGTCATCGTGAACGGCCACGGCGGCAACGAATCGCTGCTGCCGCTCTTCGGCCAGGCGCAGCTTGCCAGCCAGCGCGACTACGTCGTCTACGTCTTCGGCCTGCCCAACGAGAACGTCCCCGGCCGTCCCGCGCTCAAGACGCCGTTCGACATGCACGCCGGCGAAGTGGAGACCTCCAACATGCTCATCGCGCGGCCCGACCTCGTGCACCAGGATCGCGCCGGCCAGCAGTCGGGCGCCGATCAGCATCGGCAGAACCTGCCCGAGTCCGTCTACACCGGCATCTGGTGGTACGCGCGTTTCCCCAATCACTATGCGGGCGACGCCTCGGCCGCCAACAAGGAACTGGGCGAGTTCGATCAGAAGGAGTGGTCGCGCCAGATCGCCGAGGCCATCAAGGCCATCAAGGCCGACGACGCAAGCCTCAAGCTGCAAAACCAGTTCTTCGAAGACGCCAAGCACCCGCTCGATACGAAGCAATAACGGCGAATTGCGCGATCAGGCGTAGCAATTCGCAAGAGACGAGAATTGAGAGTCGCCGCGCTTAAGCGAAGCAGGGAGAGCCTGCAGTCACTCATAGCGCGAGCCATCCTGACGACGGGTGATCATGCTCAGGCACCGGATCTGCGTCATCTGCCTCTTCCTGCTGCTCGATCGACTCCAGCAGCTTGAACTGCGTGCGGCAGCGGTCGAGATTTTGTCCTGGCCTGCTGACTCTTGTAATAGGTGTCGCCGGCAAGATAATCCGCCAGAAATCGAATCCCCTGCTCGAAGACGATGACCTTCGCGCCAATGATCAGCGATTCGCGCTCCTGTTCTGTCAGAAAGCTGCCCGCGCCCTCGAGGTACCCTCGCAGCACCGCTTCAAAAAGCTCGAAATCCATCGTCACCCGCGACAGATCGCGCTCATCCTCCGCCGCCGGACATGTCATGGTCCGCACCATGTCGCCGAAGTCGTAGGCCGCCAGTCCCGGCATCACGGTGTCGAGATCGATGACGCAGATTCCTTCGCCGGTCTCATCATCGAGCAGCACGTTATTCAACTTCGTATCGTTGTGCGTAACGCGCTCCGGCAGTTCTGCATTAACCAGCGCCGTGGCTATCGCTCTCCGCGACAACGCAAACGCAATCTCCGTCCGCGCCTCTGCAACGCGGCCGGCCGCATCCTCGGCAACCGCTCGCTCAAACGCCGCAAACCGTTTCGCCGTGTTGTGAAAATCCGGAATGCTCTCGTGCAGCCGCGGCCCCGGCAAATCCGCAAGCAGCCGCTGAAACTCCCCGAACGCCTTCGCCGCCTCCAACGCCTGCTGCGGCGAACTCACCGCATCGTACGTACGCGCGCCCTCGATGAACCGATATGCGCGCCAATAGCTGGCCCTCCGCATCTACGTGCCAGGCTTCTTCCATCGCGCGTAGGAACCAGCCGCAGTACGCGCCGATCCGCATCCGCCATGCCGACGAGCTGCGACCGCAGATGATCCGTAACGCGCTCGATGTTCTCCATCACTGCGACAGGATTTTTGAAGATCGCCGTGTTGATCCGCTGCAGGATGATTCGCTCTCCCCGCCCGCCGTGATCAAAGTTCACGCAATAGGTATCGTGAATGTGCCCGCTGCCGTACGGCTTCACGCTCTGGAATCTTCCCTCAACTTCAAACACACGCACGACAGCGGCGAGGCTCTTCTCGTCGATCATGGCCACAGCCTGTGGGGATAAGTCCCTTGCTCGATCAGACGGCCGATGCTCTGAACCACGCGCGGATGATCTTCGCGATATGTCACGCCAAACCACGCGTCGCTGGAGCGCAACACCTTCACCCGCGCCTGTCCATCCTGGATCAGCGTATTCACCGAGCTCGGAATATAGCACTCGGCCTTCAGGTCGTCGCCATAGCGCTTGAGGAAACGCTGGAAATGATCGTAAAGTTGCGGAAAGACCTGCGGCGTGAATCCCCACATGTTCATGCTGACGAGTTCGCCGCCGCTCAGCACTGTCTCCTGCCCCTCGGCGTCGATGTTGGTGATGCGCGGCCCCTCGCGTTCAATCGACTTCAACTCTGTAATGTCCTTCAGGTAGCCATCGTCTGTCACGTGGCACACGCCCCGCGCCACCGTTCCAAACTCCGACAGCGTATTGCGCAGAACAAATCCCACCATCGCATAGTCTGTCGTGCCCGACTGCAGATGCTGCGCCAGCACGCGATAACTGCCCGCGCCGTAGAAATCATCCGCATTGATCACGCCAAACGGCTCATGAATCACATTGGCGGCCATCAGGATGGCGTGCGTGGTGCCCCACGGCTTCGTTCGCCCTTCCGGCAGCGAAAAGCCCGGGATCAGCTTGCCCGTCTCCTGGAAAACATACTCCACCGGAACGCGCTTTTCGTAGCGCGTCCCGATCTTTTCCTTGAACGCCTCTTCGATCTCCTTGCGAATCACGAACACGACTTTCCCGAACCCCGCGCGCCGGGCATCGAAGATCGAGTAGTCCATGATGGTTTCGTCTTCGGGACCAACGGGGTCCAGCTGCTTCAATCCACCGTAACGGCTGCCCATGCCGGCGGCCAGCACAAGAAGTGTGGGACTTACCATGGCATCCATCCTTCCCATCAGCGATCCGCGCTCTGAGCCGGCAGGATGTCGAGCGTGAGCACCTGAAACGCAGCGAGGTGAAACTCATGTGCTTCCTGCGCCTGAAGCACAATCGCAGGGCGCCCTGCATCGTCCTTCCAGGGACTCCGAGCACGATACACCCTTGGAGCGTCGGGCGGCAGTTCAAACGCATCCTGCAGCCGCAGCCGGATCGTCTGCTCATGATCGCTAGGATTGCGCAACACCAGAATTCCTTTCCCCGGCGTCCACGAGGCCCATCCATACACCTCGAGCCACGCCGGATCGCCGCCCACCCAGTGCGTATCCTTCAACACCTCGGCATTTGCGCGCGACCATTTCGCCGCCTCGGCAAGATCATCCCAGTTCTGCTCGCGTCAGCAGCGACGGCGTGATATACATCTCCTGCAACTGCGTGCCTGTGCCGAAGTAGGAACGGATCTCGTTGCGGAAATCATTCCCCGGATCCTTGTCGAGATCCTTGTGATCGCGCGCGTAAATCATGCCATGCAGCATCAGCGAATTCAGCGGATACAGCGGCCCCATCTGCACCACGCGTTCGTAGGTCTGCGCATCGCGATACGTGATCCAGCGCTCGCGATACGTTCCCAACGCCGGCAGCCGAATCATCTTCACCCCCGCGCCAGATCGAGTCCGCATGCATCACCCAGAACGGCGAAGGCCACGTGCCCGTGGTCAGATTCACAAACAGGTCCGGCTTCGCTGCGCGCAATTCGCGATCAAATGAATCATCGCCGAGAAATCGCTGTCGAACCGGCTGCCCGGAAACACCGAATCCACATTGCCTGTCCCGTCAAACTTGAACTGGTTCACGCCATACTTCTGCATCATCTCGAGAGCCACATCGCGAAACGCCGCGTAATACTTCGGCCCCGACAGCGCATACCCGCCTCCTACAATCTCGTACCCCGCCTCGATGTCCGAACGCGATCCGCTCCTGCTTCGGCTTTGAGTAGCCGCCCCACGGCGACATCCACACGCCCGGATCTGCCCCATACTTCTCCGCCGCATTCTTCAGCGGCATGAATCCATCCGGAAAGCCCGCGTTGAATTTCCAGAGCGAATCGTGCTTGTCCCAGCCATCGTCAAACAGAAACGAATCGAGCTTCACGCCGCGCTTCTCAGTCAACTCGCGGCCAAACGCGTTGATCCGATCGACGGCATCTGTCGCGCTATACGGCGTAAAGTAGCCCAGGTCGTACCAGAGTTGTAGTGGAGAAATGTCCGGTACGGATGCGCGCGTTCGCGCTCAAGGTATGCGAGAAAATCGCGGCGCATCTGCCCCTCACGCGCCACTCCGATCACAGACGAGTACGTCACCGTCTGCCCTGCCCGCAGGGGCAACTCGCGATCGATCCACGCAGTCGCACGATTATCTCTCACCTTGCTCTGCGATAGCGGATCCTCAAATCCAGCGAATAGATTTCCTGCCACAATCGGCGAGCCAGCCACCGAGCCCACCACACGCGCTCCGGGCAGCGCGAGATCGATCAGTTGCACGCGGCTGATCGGCAGATCCTTCTCACCTGCTGCCGCAATGGTCACGATCTGCCGGATATAGTGTGAGCCATCGAGCAGCACAATCGACCACTCGACATGCACCGCGTGATCGCTGCTCTCCATCCCGAGTTCAACAACTTCACCCGGAATCGTTGCCGCCAGTCTCGGCGCATGTGGCGTCGGCGTCAGATGCGTCGCTTTCGGCTCACCGACCACCTTCAGATTCGACGCGCTCGAGAATCGTTCCATCCTTCAGCAGGATCCGAAACGGCTCATCGACACGGATGTCCGTCATGTGCAGGCGGTCGCGGATCACCAACCCTGCAAACTCACCGTTTTTCACCGACCAGCGCGCGCCGATCGTGCGGTTCTGCAGAAGGAAACTGCTTCCCTGCCGCTGCAGCATCACCGGATCGTCCCGCTTTAAGGAACGTGGCTCTGCAGTTGACCGCGTGGCGACCAGCGCGATAACGAGGCCGCAAAGCGCTGCGCATAGATTTCGACCATTACGGAAGTCCATAGGGTCTCTGCTGTACTCGATTCTGGTTTTCTGATGCGATCGGACGGCACATCACACGTGGACCTGATCCGATCCTCTAAATCTCCTGAGGGCTGATTTTAAATCGCTTAGGACGTTCTTCCGGTGCCGGAATTCCCGCCTACTCCAGCGACGAACCTCGCGAGCAACCCGCTTCGACCGACTTCCGCAGGTTGAACGGAAGAATTCAGTTCGTCAAATCTCCGCTTCACGGCTCGAGAATGCGAACATTCGCAGGTAACAGGTGCAGAGCGCTCGTTTACCTTTCTGGCGACTTTGCGGGGCTAGAATGGAAACGAGATCAAGTTAGCAAATAAACCCCTGCGGAAGGAGTTCCGAATTGAAACGTTTCGCTCGTGTTCTTGTTCCTGTTTTGCTTGTAACCCTGGTTGCCATTGCTGGTTGTAAAAAGAAAACCCCGCCCCCTGCGCCTCAGACGGCGCCTCCCGTCACGTCTCCCGCTCCCACAGCCAAGATTACCGCCGAACCAACTGCCATTTCGGCTGGGGATCAGGTAACCCTGACCTGGAGAACAACGGACGCGACCAGTGTTTCCATTGAGGGCATTGGCGATGTTCCGACCTCTGGCACGCGGACTGTCACGCCGACGAATTCCACCAACTACCATCTCGTTGCGAAGGGTGAAGGTGGCACGGCCGATGACACCGCACGGGTCACCGTCACGGCTCCGCCGCCTGTGCAGCAGCCCACGAACACGATGTCCGCCGAAGAGGAGTTCAAGGCCAACATGCAGGACATCTTCTTTGACTACGACGCCTACGATGTACGCACCGATGCACAGGGCACGCTGTCTAAGGACGCCGCTTACCTGAGCAGCCGCCCAAATATCCGGATCGTAATTGGCGGGTACTGCGACGAACGTGGCTCCAACGAGTACAACCTGGGTCTCGGACAGAATCGTGCCGACGCTGCTAAGAACGCGCTGGTTACGGCCGGCGTCGCAGCCAGCCGCATTCGCGTAGTCAGCTACGGCAAAGAAAAGCCCTTCTGCACGGAGTCCACTGAAGCCTGCTGGCAGCAGAACCGCCGCGCCGGCTTCTCGCTGGATCAGTAGTAAGGAACGACCGGAAGGTCTGACAAGCGACACGGGCGGCTTTGGACCCGAAAAGCCAAGCCGCCCCGATCTCTAGAGATTGCTGATGGTTACAGAGCACGCCCATCATTCCGACCAGCTCTCGGGCAGCGCAGCAGTCGCCGGAGCCCGTCTAACGAATAGCGCGCGAGGCCGCTCCGTCGGGAACGCCGGGCGCAGAACTTCACATCGTAGGTGATCGATGCACAGAGCATTCACACTTCGTCATCGTTTTGTTGCAGCAGTAGCACTCACCGCGGTGCTTGCCTTGGCGCCGGCGCGCGCGCATGCCACGTCCAAGGAAATGGTCGCGCTGCAAACCCAGGTCCAGCAGTTGCTCGACATGGTGCAACGACTACAGTCCACGCTCGACACCCGATTCGGGGTCCTGCAGCACCTCGTCGAACAGACCGCCGATAACGCCAACCAGATGAGCCAGACCGTGAACGCTCTGCAGCAGAAGATCAATCAGCAGAACGACGGTCTCAGCGGGAAAATCGACACGGCCTCGGGGCAGGTGCAGTCACTCAACGATTCTGTCGACGAATTGAAGACCCGCATCGCCAAACTCGACAAGTCCATTCAGGACCTGCAGGGCCAGTTACAGAACATCCAGAGCGCACCCGGCGGCACTCAGCCGGCTACAGGCTCTGCACCGGGAGCATTACCGGACGGCGGAACCGCTCCGGCAACTTCGCCGGGAGCGACAGGCCAGCCCGCGCCGAATGGCACTCCGATGTCCGGGAACGCGCCTCCGCCCAACATGACCCCGCCGCTCAGGGAAACCTTTCAGGCCGGCATGCGTGACTACAACGCCGCCAAGTACACCGTCGCAACCGGCGAGTTTCAGGACGTGATCCACTACTATCCGATGGACGATCTGGCTGGGAGCGCGCAGTTCTATCTCGGCGAAATTGCCTACCGGCAGGGTGACTACGCCGAAGCTATCAAGGACTTTAACGCGGTGCTTGAAGGATTCAGCGGAAACCCGAAGGCTCCGGCGGCACAACTCCACAAGGGGTTTGCTCTCATCCAGCAAGGCAAGCGCGACGCCGGCGTCCACGAGCTTCGCCAGCTCATCCAGCGCCATCCTCAGACACCCGAGGCAACGCAGGCGCGCGCCAAACTCACCGCCATGGGAATCCACAACACCACCACGGCGCAGCGCTAATCTCAGCGTAAATCGTCTTCAGCGCTAGCAGCCGGCCACCCAGCGTGAGCCGGTTTTTCTTGTGTCTTCTCGTTAGTATGCAAAAGCAGCCAGTCGCAAGAAGTGTCGGCCAACAAAAAACCCCGCATTTCGCGGGGCTTTTTACTGACAACTGAAAACTGATGACTGACAGCAGCATTACTGCAAGTTCGCCATCAGCGCGTCGAGCGCAGACTTCGGCGGCCGGGTCAGTGATTCCGGCAGCGTCGCCAGCGGCTCATCCACCATGCCCAGCAGATCTGTGAAAGTAGGCTTTTCTGTGTTGATATAGAACACGCCGGTGAGGACCTCGTTTTTCTCCTCGGCCTCCATCAGCGTCTTAACGGCGTTGGCCCTGTCCGCCGGGTCGTAGTCTTCGTGCAGTTTACGCAGGCGCAGGCTTGAACCGTCGTGCATCTCCACTTCGTACACCTGGCCCGAATCGTAGTCCACGGCGATATCGTCGAAGCTGGCAATAAAGCCAACCTCGTTGATCGGCTCGTCGAATTCCTGCATGAATTTGTAGCTCTTCGTCGAACCCTCGTGATCGTTGAAAGTCACGCACGGGCTGATCACGTCTAGCATCACTGTTCCCTTGTGTGCAATCGCAGCCTTCAGCATCGAGAGCAACTGCTTCTTGTCACCCGAGAACGAGCGGCCCACGAACGTTGCGCCAAGCTGAATCGCCAGTGCGCACGTGTCGATCGCCGGAAGATCGTTGATGACGCCCGTCTTCAGCTTCGAGCCGATATCCGCCGTCGCCGAGAACTGGCCCTTGGTCAGTCCATACACACCGTTGTCTTCGATGATGTAAATCATCGGCAGATTGCGGCGCATGAGGTGAACAAACTGCCCCATGCCAATCGAAGCCGTGTCGCCGTCGCCCGAGACGCCGAGCAACATGTTCGTGTGGTTCGCGAGATGCGCGCCCGTCGAAACCGAAGGCATACGCCCGTGCACCGAGTTGAAGCTGTGCGATCGGCTCATGAAGTAAGCGGGGCTCTTCGACGAGCAGCCGATGCCGCTCATCTTCATCACGCGTTCGGGCTCGACGCCCATCTCGTACATTGCGTCGATGATGCGCTCTGAAATTGCGTTGTGCCCGCAGCCGGCGCAGAGTGTCGACTTGCCACCGCGATATTCAAGTACCGGTAGCCCGATGTGATTAACCTTGGGGCCCGGAGCTGAAGTCGGACCTGAAGTTTGAGTTGCCATGATTACAGGCCCTCCTTGGTTGCAAATTCCTCTGTGATTGTCCGGGCATCGATGGGCAGCCCGTTGTAGTGCAGAATGCTGCGCAGCTTCACTACCTGCTCCGCCGGCAGATCAAGCTTCAGAAGGCTTGCAAGCTGTGCGTCGCGATCCTGTTCCACCACGTATACCCGCTCGTGCGCCGCTACAAAGTCGTGGATCTCGTGCGCAAACGGATACGCCCGGATGCGCATGTAATCCACATCCTTGCCGTATTCCTTCTTGATCTGGTCCATGCTCTCGCGCAGCGCGAAGTCCGTGGTACCAAACGCCAGGAAGCTCACGCGCGATGTGCCGTTCTTCACCGCAACAGGTGCCGGAACCAGCTTGCGCGCGCCTTCAAACTTCCGCGTCAGCTTGTCCATGATCGCCTGGTACTCATCCGGCTTCTCGGTGTAGCCGGCCGCATCGTTGTGTCCTGAACCACGAGTAAAATACGCGGCCTTGGGATGCATCGTGCCCGGTAGCGTGCGCCAGCCGATCCCATCGCCATCGACGTCTCTGTAGCGTGCAAAACTGCCGAGCTTGTCCAGTTCTTCCTTCGTCAAAACCTTGCCGCGATCGAGTGGCTTGTCAGGGTATTGGAACGGTTCCGACATCCAATTGTTCATGCCCAGGTCAAGATCTGAAAGCACAAACACCGGCGTCTGCAGCCGCTCAGCCAGATCAAACGCCGCCATGCCAAACTCGAAGCACTCCTTCACTGAACCCGGCAGCAGAACCACATGTTTCGTGTCGCCGTGTGACAGGAACGCCACAGAGAGAAGATCCGACTGCTGGGTGCGCGTTGGCATACCCGTCGAAGGTCCGGTGCGCTGTACATCGAAGATCACGCCCGGAAGCTCTGCGTAATATCCGAGACCGGCGAACTCCGCCATCAGCGAAATACCAGGCCCGGAAGTTGACGTCATCGACCGCGCGCCGGCCCATCCTGCGCCGAGCACCATGCCGATAGCCGCAAGCTCGTCCTCAGCCTGTACCACTGCAAACGTGGCCTTGCCTTCCGGCGTAACGCGAAACTTCTTCAGCAGGTCGGTCGCCGCTTCCACCAGCGAAGTCGATGGCGTAATGGGATACCACGCAATCACCGTCACGCCCGCAAACACCGCGCCCATGCCGCATGCCGCGTTGCCGTCGATGATGATCTTGCCGGCTGTCTGGTTCATCCGCTCAATCACGAACGGATCCTGCTTCACCAGCTTTTCCTGCGCGTAATCGAAGCCCGCTTTCACTGCACCGAAGTTCAGATCGAACACCTTCTGCTTTTTGGCGAACTGCTTCTTCACGCCGTTTTCCACGACGGTGAGATCGATCGAGAGCAGTTGCGCAACCACGCCCACAAAAACCATGTTCTTGACCAGCTTGCGCAGCTTGGCCTCGGGACAAACGGCCGCTGTGATCTTGTCGAATGGAACCGGGTAGCAGACCACATCGTCGCGATACTGTTTCAGGTTCAGATTTTCTTCGTAGATCGCCACGCCGCCTGCCGGCAGTGCCAGTATGTCGCTCTTTGCGGTCTCAGGATTCAAAGCCACCAGAAACTCGGCATCGCGCGTGCGGGCCACATACCCGTCCTTGCTGGCGCGAATCGTGTACCAGGTGGGAAGTCCGGCGATGTTCGAGGGAAACAGGTTTTTCCCGCTGACGGGAACTCCCATTCCAAAGATGCTCTTCAGCAGTACGCTATTGGCGGATTGCGAGCCGGACCCGTTCACCGTTGCTACGTTGATGCTGAAATCGTTGACTACGCGCTTCTGCGCGGCGATCGCGCTCTGTTCTTGACCCAGAGCCAGGTCTCCTGTCGCCATTTGGCGGGATTCCCTTCAGGTGAATTTCCGCGCGTCCAGGACCGAGATTCCGTGTTCATTGGCCGTCCGAGACCGCGGCGACCTTACGGTCGCGATAAACCACCACCGGACCTTGGCTTCGGAGTACGGGTTCCTGAAAAGATGCGTCGGAAAGCGACAAACTTCGCTCACTTGTGATTATAGTCACCTATCAGGTGACGCGTACCGCTTCCAGACACACGCATTCGCACCTTAAGTACCTTTCGCAGCAACGTTTGTTGCTGGCTTGAAAACGTAGGATGAAAGGCTGTTCATCTCCTCCAAACAAATGAGGTCGTAGTGGGTACCTAACCCTATATTTTTGAGGGCGCCAGCGCCACGCGCGCCGAATCGCGGTTCCACCGCACGAGGAGCGTTGTCGCAATCACAATCAGTGACAGCGTCAACCCGATCCACATCCCGTAGATTCCCCGCTTCAACGCGAAGCACAGGATGAATCCCAACGGCAGCCCCATCACCCAGTAGCCCACAAGGTTGGCGATCATCGGCACCCGCGTCTCACCCAAGCCTCGCAATGCACCCGTCGACACCGTCTGTATCCCATCGAAAATCTGGAAAGCCGCCGCAATCCACAGCAGGCTCGGCCCCACCGCCATTACCCTGGGATCGCGCGTGTATAGCGCGATCAGCGGACCCGGAGCCACTAGAAACACCACGCCGGCGCACACCATAAATCCCGTGCCAAGAGCCAGCGCCATCCAACCCGCTCTTCGCGCGCGTGCCGGATCACCCGCTCCAATCGCGTGCCCTACACTCACCGCCGCAGCTGCACCCACACCCAGCGGCACCATGTACGAAATGCTCGCGTAGTTCAGCGCAATGGTGTGCGTCGCCAGTGCCACCGGCGTCAGATAGCCCGCAGCGAATGTGCTCAAATTCCAAGCGCCCACCTCCAGCAGGATCTGTCCCGCTGCCGGCGCGCCGATCCGCACAAGCTTCCGCAGCCGATCCAGTTCCGGCCCCGCCCAGTGCGCGAATAACGGATGCCCCCGCCGCCGTTCGTAATTCCACGCAAAACCAATCATGGCCACCGCCATCCCCACGCGCGCAACGCACGTTGAAATCGCCGAACCGTTCACGCCCAACGCGGGAAAACCGAACTTCCCGTAGATCAGCACCCAGTTCCCAAACCAGTTCAGCAGGTTCCCGACCACATATGTCAGTGTGATAACCCGCACCTGTCCTACGCCCTGCAGATAGCGCCGCGTTCCCGCGTAAAGCAGCAGCGGCAGTGTCCCCCAGGTCAGGATGCGTAGATAACCACCCGACAAACGCGCCACTTCGGGAATTACTCCAAAGTGCGTAAACCCATAGCTCAATCCGACCAGCAGAATCATGATCGGCGGCGTCACGATGCAGGCCAGATAGACGCCCTGTGCCAGCCATCGATGGCACTCATCCTGATCGCGCCGCCCATACGCCTGCGACACCAGCGTATCCAGCCCCAGCAGCAGCCCGATCCCGAACAGCGCAGGGGTGTAGAAGACCGCATTCCCCAGCGCGACTGCGCCGATCGCCACCGGCCCCAACCGCCCCACCATAATGTTGTCGACAACGCCCTGCGCCACCCAGCCAAGCTCGCTCAGCACAACGGGCACGGCAAGCGCAACCATCGCCGCAAGCTCCGCTCTCCACCTGGCGCGTGTGTGGGCCATCTCTCTAATTTATCTGCTCAACGTTAAGTCCGGCTTGCCCCGTTCATGCGCGCTCTTTGCGCATGAGTGGGTTACGATCACTACGAGTCGGATGGAACTGTGACAAGCGAGCCTGACAACCTTCTCCCGCAATTCGAAGCCGACGCGTCGCTGTTTGAACCCGATCGACTGCGGAAACGCATGGAGGTCCTCGAACAACTGGACGCATGGTTCGGAGACGCGGACGTGCAGCCTTCAGCCGAGCCGAATCACGCGCGCATCGTCGAGCGTGAGAATACACTCCGCAGAAAACTCGAATCAGCGAATGCTGCGATCTACCAGTCCATCCGAGATCAGATCCAGCAAGGGCTTCCGCCGTCGCAATTGCTGCGATGGATTCAGCTCTGCCGTAATGAGCAGGGAGCGCCGGCGCCGGGCCTCGCCTACGACCATCTCGACGAATTGATCAGCGGCGTTCTTCAGCTTCCGGAGCCGCGAAACGTCCATCAGCTAAAACACGAGATGGTCTTCTATCAACCCACCCCTGCACGCCATATTCTTCAGCTGATTCGGGCCAGCGCGCTGTCCCGAGACGACACTCTCATCGATTTCGGATCCGGATTGGGCCACGTCCCCATTCTCGCGTCCATCCTGACCGGAGCCCACTGCATCGGAATCGAAGTAGAGCCCGCTTATGTCGCAAGCGCCCGCGACTGCGTCCGGAGACCTGCGCCTCAACCGCGTTACATTCATCGAGCAAAATGCGAGCGACGCTGATCTCTCCACCGGAACCGTCTTCTACCTGTACACGCCCTTCATCGGTGACACGTTGAGAACGGTGCTGAAAAAACTGCAGAGAGAAGGCTCACGCCGAGCAATCACAGTCTGCTCGCTCGGACCCTGCACACTGACCTTGGCCGAGGAGCGCTGGCTACGTGCGAATGCACTGCCAGACCCAAATCAGATCACAATCTTCCGCGCCAATGCTTGACAGGTTTCCTAATCCCTATTCCCTAACCCCTATTCTCTGTCTATAGCAAACCGATAACTCCCCGCCGCCAGTTCAAACCCGCCATCCACCTTCTTCACCAGAGGGCTCTCGCTCAACCGCACGCCATCCACCTTGTACCGCGCTGCATCGCCCGGCTTCAATTCCAATCTCCCCGTCGTATTCGCCGGCAGCGTCACATTCCACTCCGCGGTCCTGCCCTTCACCGTCCAGCTCGATCGGATCTCCCCATAAGACGATGCATAGCTGAAGTCCAGCGGCGACAATCGCGCATCGAACACCGGGTGCAGCACCACCGTGTGGAAGCCCGCATCCAGCGGCGACGCATCCACTCCCGCCGCGAAGCGGTAAATCCAGTCCGCCACCGCGCCGTACGCGTAGTGGTTATACGAGTTCATCTGCGGATCGCCCATCATCTCGTCGCCGTTCCACCGCTCCCACGTGGTCGTACGCGCCATGATCGATGACGTATCCCCACGATGGCATCCCCGTACTCAGCAACAGATCGTACGCAAGCTTTGTGTGGCCGGTCTTCGTCAGTTCCTCCAGCAAATACGGCGTGCCCACAAATCCCGTCCCCAGCAACCCGTGATTCTCCTCGATCTTTTTCACCAGCCGCCCCGCCGCCGCCTCGCGCATCGCCTCCGGCAAAAGATTCATATGCAGCGCCAGCACGTAGCTCGTCTGCGTATCGCCGCCTTTGGCCTTCGCATTGGGATTATTGATGTCGCCGAACGGCGAAGGACTGTTGTCCGCTCCGGGAATATAAGCCTTCGCCTGTACAAACTTCTTCTGAAACGCATCGCGAATCTTGTCCTCGAGCTTCGCGTATTGCTGCTCCCCTTCCGCGCGCCCGGTCGCATGCGCCATCTGCCGCAGCATGTTCACGTCGTACGCCCAGTACGCTGTCGCCACCAGGTCCTCCTGCGTTCGGCCTTCGAGCGAAAGCCAGTCCCCAAACGGAATCCCCGAATCGTTATGCCAGATCCCATCGGGATTGCGCGCATCGATCGCATCCACATACTTCCGCATCGCCTGCCAGTTCTCGTCGATCACGCTCGTGTCGCCTGTCTGCAGCCACGACGTCCACGGAATGATCACGCCCGCATCGCTCCACGCCGCCGCCACGCCCGGCGAAATCGCTTGCGGTTCCCGGCGCATAGATTCCGTAATACGGCGTCCCCACCTGCGTCCCGCGCAGATCGGCCGCAAACTTCCGCGTAAACGCCGCCAGCTCCGCGTTGTACGACGCCGCGCGCCAGAATACCTGCGCATCCGCCGCCCACCCCAGCCGCTCATCGCGCTGCGGACAATCCGTCGGCAGCCCCACAAAATTCGATCGCTGCCCCCACAGAATATTGCTCCACAGCTTGTTGATCATCTCGTTGCCGGTCTTCAATTTCGCCGTAAACGGCGAATCCGTATGCAACACCAGCGCCGAAACACGCATGCACGTCCGAGCGCGCTCTTCAGCGCCCGTGATCTCGATATAGCGGAACCCATGAAAAGTGAAATGCGGAACAAGTACATCGGTTGCCAGCCCTGCAAAGAATGAAGTGATCCGTCGCCTTCGCCGTTCTCAGATTCTCCGTGTACAACGTCCCATCCGGATTCAGCACCTCGCCCACCCGCACCTGCACTTCCGTCCCTGCCGCCCCCGTCACACGCAAGCTTCTCCACCCCCGCCATGTTCTGCCCGAAGTCGTAAATGAAAACGCCCGGCTTCGGCTCGGTCATCTTCACGACGGAAAGCGCTTGATCTTCACCCGAATCGGCGGAAACGCCTGCGCCTCGATCCTGATCTCTTTCGGATGGATAATCTCGACGCGGCTTTCCCTCTGCTGCACCATCACCCGTCCTGTTAAACGTCCGATACAGTTCACGCAGATCCTGCGTCTCCCCGTCATACAATTCTGAGTGCACGATGTATGATGTATCTGCCTTCCAACTCGCATCCGTCGCTCACCCACTCCACTCTTCCGTCCGCATATTCAATGCGCAACTGCGCCCGCAGCGCCGGAGGAGTATCGCCATAGTTATTTGGCTGCTGCAGCCATTCCAGCGACGTCGAATACCAGCCCGGCGCAAGCAACGCCTCAATGACATTCGCCCCGCTCCTCACCAGCGTCGTCACATCGTACGTCTGATAGAGCACGCGTTCGCGATAATCCGTCCACCCCGGAGCCATCACACTGTCGCCAACGCGCTCGCCATTCAGATGAAGCTCATACGTCCCCAGCGCCGTCGCATACAGCCGTGCCGACTTTATCCCCGGGGCCCCCGGCGACGTTTCGTTGTCGCTGGGGTGGTTGATCTGTTTCTCCGCATCAAAGCTCTTCCACAACACCTTCACGCTGTCGGGAATCCACGGCTGCAGCACCGGCTCTCCTCCGGCCCCTTCGCTTGCACCCACACCATCGCGTTCTTCCACCGCGAATCATCGAAATCTCTTTCTTCTCCCAGCCCACTCTGCACGGGCGCAGACGGCGCTTTTCCACGTCCCATCGCTCCCAAACTCCGCCGTCGGTCCCATCCTTGTAGAGCAGCACCAATGTCGCAATCATCGGCGGCGCATCCTTCCGCTTCGTCTTCGCCGTACTTGTCTATGTAGTGCACGCTCTCGATCGCGATCGTGTTCCGGCCCTGCGCCATCTGCGCCGTCACATCCGCGCGCACAAACTTCTTCCATGGCAAATGGTGATACGGCGGATACGCAGCCGCCGTCATCACCTGCTCGCCATTTACCCACGCCACGACCGTGTCCTCGCCCGTCGCAAACAGAACCGCCCGCTCCACCGGCTTTTCCACTGTTACTGAAGTCCGATATGCAAATCTCTGCTCACTGTTCGGCTTCGCGCTCCCCGGCACCACGTCGGGATTCGCTACCCACACCGCACGGCGCCTTTCGCACCGCGGCCTCTTCCGCTGTCTCCCACCCGATCCACTCCCCACGCCAGGCGCTCTGATTCAACAGCCCCGTCTCCCACCACTCAGCCGCGCTAGCCCGATACGCCTGTCCCGTCCAGCACCCCACTGCTCCACGCGCCACCAGTAGCGCGTACTCGGCTTCACCGCCGGCCCCGCATACTTCACATTCAGCGACTGCCCCGAAGTCACCTTGCCGCTGTCCCACACGTCCGCTTTGCCGTCACTCAGCAACTCCGCCCGCGTCGCCACCAGCACGCGATACGCCGTCTGCCGCGCCCCGCGCGCCGGATCCTTCAGCTGCCATGAAAACCGCGGCGTCGCATCGTCAATTCCCAGCGGCTCGCGCATATCGTCCACCTGCAGATGCACTGGCCCAACTGGCGTCGCCTGCCCATACATCGTCAGCAACCCGCCAGACAAACCCCCGCCCACATCCAACTCAATCGCCGCATGCGCTCTCGCCCCCTGATTTCGAAGAACCCGCAAGTATATCCGCTCGCTGCCTCACCTATCTCAGCCACGAACGAGGACGCCCCCTTTCATGAAGGCCACCGTCATCCGTCCCGTAGGGACGTGCGAAAATAGCCCAGGGTGAAACCCCTGGGATACGCCCACGCAATCGCCTTTCGCCCCGTAGGGCCGGCGCGCCCCAAAAGTGATACAGATAGAATTTTGACAGTTTGCAGGGAAGGGAGAACTGCAAATGGGTCAGAAGCATGTGAAGTACAGCAAGGAGTTCCGGGAGACGGCTCTTCGTCGCTTGTCACTGACGCCAAATGTGGCGCAGTTGTGCCGTGAACTGGGCATCTCGCGCCAGCTGTTGTATTTGTGGTAAGAGGATCTTGCGGCGATACCTGCCTCCCAAACCCATGAAATTGGCGAACTAGAGTATGGGGGTACACCCCAGTGATTCAACTCACAGCACCCTCGCCAGCCACTTCCCCGTGTGCGAGTGCAGATTGCCGGCAATCTCCTCCGGCGTTCCTTCGGCCACAATCCGCCCGCCGCCTTCGCCGCCCTCCGGCCCCAGATCGATCACCCAGTCGGCGCTCTTGATCACGTCGAGATTGTGCTCGATCACGATCAGCGAACCGCCGCCGTCGATCAGCTTGCGAAACGCCGTCAGCAGCTTCGACACATCGTCGAAGTGCAGTCCCGTCGTCGGCTCGTCCAGAATGTAGAGCACGCGGCTGGCCTGCGAAGGCTTGGCATTCGCATTCGCCGCGCGCACCTGCGCCAGGTGCGCCGCCAGCTTCACGCGCTGCGCCTCGCCGCCGGAGAGCGTCGTCGCCGACTGCCCCAGCCGCAGATAGCCCAGCCCGATCTCATCCAGCACGGCGAGCTTTTCCAGCAGCCGCGTCTGCCCGGCGAAGAAGCGCAGCGCCTCTTTCACCGTCATCTGCAGCACTTCGTGAATGTTCTTGCCCTTGTACTGCACTTCGAGCACCTTGGCCTGGTAGCGCGTGCCGTTGCAGTCCTCGCAGGGCAGTTCCACGTCGGCCAGGAACTGCATCTCCACGGTCACCGTGCCGTCGCCTTCGCAGGTGTTGCAGCGCCCGCCCGGCACGTTGAACGAAAAATGTCCCGGCGTCAGCGAGAGCCGCTTGGCTTCAGGCTGCGACGCAAACAATTCGCGAACCAGGTCGAATCCCTTGATGTACGTGATCGGATTCGACCGCGGCGTGCGGCCGATCGGCGTCTGATCCACCAGCACCACGTCGTTCAGCCGCTCGACGCCGCTCAGCGAACTGAAAACGCCCGGCGGGATCGCCGCCATCCGTCTGGCCCAGCGCCCGCGCCACTGCGCGATACAGCACCTGGTGCACCAGCGTCGATTTGCCTGATCCGGAAACGCCGGTGATCGCCACCAGCATTCCCAGCGGAATCTCCACGTCGAGCCCGTGCAGATTGTTGGCCTCGCGCCCCGCGCAGCACCAGCTTCTCGCGCCCCGGCGCGCGCCGCCGCGTCGGCACCGGAATCGAAATCTTGCCCGAAAGATATCGCCCGGTCAGCGAATTCGGATTCGCTTCGATCTCCGCCAGCACGCCTTCCGCCAGCAACTTGCCGCCAAACTCGCCTGCGCCCGGCCCCAGGTCGAGCAGATGATCCGCAGCGCGCAGCACGTCGGCATCGTGCTCCACCACCACAATCGTGTTGCCCAGGTCGCGCAGCTCTTCAAGAATGTGAATCAGCCGCGCCGTATCGCGCGTGTGCAGTCCGATCGACGGCTCATCCAGCACGTAGAGCGCGCCCACCAGCCGCGACCCCAGCGAAGTCGCCAGTTGAATCCGCTGCGCCTCGCCGCCGCGAAAGCGTCGAAGCCAGCCGGTCCAGCGTCAGGTATTCGAGCCCCACCGCATCCAGAAAACTCAGCCGCTGCCGCACCTCTTCCAGAATCGGCCCGGCAATCTCCTCCTGCATCGGCGAGAGCTTCAGCGCCGTCGAAAAACTCCTTGGCCTGCGCGATCGTCAGCGCCGCAGCCTGGCAGATATTCATTGCCCGATTCGATGAGCCGCACCGCCCGCGCCTCCGCCCGCAGCCGCTGCCCGCGGCAATCCGGACACTCCGCGTAGCCGCGATACTTGCTCAGCATCACGCGCACGTGCAGCTTGTACTTCTTGCGTTCCATCTGCGCAAAGAATCCATGCACGCCCTCGAAGCCGCCCTTGCCGCGCAGCACCGTCTCGCGCGCCGCTTCACGGCATTTCGCGCCACGGCACATCCATCGGCACGCCCAGCTCCGCCGCGCTGCTTCTCAAATCGGTAAACCACGGCCGATATTTCGGCCGATTCCACGGGTCGATCGCGCCGTCGTTCAAGCTCAGGCCCTTGTCCGGAATCACCAGGTTCAGGTCGTAATCCACCGTGTTGCCAAATCCCTGGCAGCGCGGACACGCGCCAAACGGATTGTTGAAGCTGAACAGGCGCGGCTCCGGTTCGCTCCCCGGCCGATGGCAGTTCGTGCACTCATACTCGCCCGAGAACCGATGCCGCGTCCGCTCCGCAGCCTTCATCGCGCGGCACCTCTTCAAAGATCACCTCGCCGGCTTCGCGATAGGCAATCTCCGCCGCGTCCACAATGCGCGCGCGATTCTCGGCGCTGACGACAATCCTGTCCAGAAGCACAAACACCGGAGCTGTGAAGTCGAGATCGAGCAGCGACTCCGGCGTCGAGAACTCGAAGATCTGCCCTGCTGCTAAAGCCGGTTGAATCCGCGACCGCGCAACTCCGCCAGCCGCGCCTTCAGCGCCTCGCTCATGCGGCTCCAGCACGGCCGTTCGCCGCGGCTGCCTTCGCGCCGGTCTTCGCCGCCGTCTTGCCGGCTCGCTTCGCCGGCTTTGGCACGGCTCCGCTGCCGGCATCTCATGCCGCACCGGGAACAACGCATTCAGCCGCGTTCCCTCGCCAAGCGCCAGAACGGCTTCCGCCACCTCATCCACCGAGTCGCGCTTCACCAGCCCGTCGCAATAAATGCAATGCACCTCGCCGCAGCGCGCATACAGCAGCCGCAGGTAGTCGTAGATCTCCGTCGCCGTCGCCACCGTCGACCGCGGATTGCGCGTAGTGTTCTTCTGCTTGATGGCGATCGCCGGCGCCAGGCCGTCAATCTCGTCCACATCCGGCTTCTCAATGCGCTCCAGAAACTGCCGCGCGTAGGCCGAAAGCGACTCGACATACCGCCGCTGCCCCTCGGCATAGATGGTGTCGAAGGCCAGCGAGCTCTTGCCCGATCCCGACACGCCGCTGACCACCGTCAGCTTGCCGTGCGGAATCTCGCAGGAGATGTTCTTCAGGTTGTGGGTCCGCGCACCGCGGATGATGATGGCGTCGTTCGATGAAGTCAATGAGAAGACACCGGGAAGATGAAAGTTCCGGCCGCGTCACAGTCGCCTCAGAGAGGCTCAGGGCGCAACCAGCCATTCTCTATTATAAAGCGCAGAACACCACCGCGCATCGCAACCCAACGTCGCTGCGGATGATCTCAATCATCTTCTCGTTGATAGCGGCCTGAAAGAAACTAACAAAGAAATGGTTCGCGCGCCTCACGCCGAACTTCCAGCAACCCCGACGCTTACTCACTCCCGGGGCGGGCGCGCATACACAAGAGAAGCAGAATTCCTAGGCAGCCAAAGCCGATCCCGTGCGCGCCGAAACGGCCGCAAGAGCCGGCAAAGAGGAGTATTGAGCCGAATCCATGCTGTGATCCCGGTTAAGTACCGCCGAGAGATTCATGAGAACCTCCGACGCACAGGCCGGGCATTGGTTTGCATTGTTGCCGATCGAACTGCAATCCTGGCAAAGATAAGCGCTGCTCAATGGAAAATGTTGAAGCATCAGGTACGACGCAACTTCGCCAGATCGTCTTGAAGCGGAGGGAAGCATATTGTCACCTGGTGTTCTGGGGATTTGCGGGGTCTTACGGCACCCAGCATGCACTGTTAGAAGGATGCTCCACTTTCGGACAAAGTTGTTTTCATCTGAGTGATTTGCGCCTGACCAAAGTGGAGGAGTCACGGTTACCCGACCACCCCTTGCGAGTTACCGCAGTGGGAGAAACGGCGCCCGCCAACTGGCCTGAAGCTAACCCGAACGAGCTAATCCCTCCGCCAACCCCAACAAGGCAGCCAGTTTACAAATCAACTAATTGTCAAGTGTTTTAGGGGGCCGGGCACGCCGCGAGTAACCTGCGGCCAATCGACATTTTGCCTACCGGCCTTGCTATTTAGTGAACGGCTTTTGCAAGTCATCAAAATCGTGCTCGCGTTCGGCGCCTTTGTGCGCAAGTTTATCCGCCTCACGCTCCTCTCTTTCCATCTCGTTGGGTACTGGTTCAATGCGCTCGTCTGCGGGCGTCGGCTCCGGGCGTTCGGGAATATTCATATTCGTTTCATTGGCCATGTTTTCACGCTCCAGCCGACTTCGATGCACCGGCCATTCTCCGAGGATGCACACCAGGGCAAATGCCTTACGCCCTAAATCAGTCGATTCGTTGCCGCGACTCGCCCATACCACAAACCCGAATCCTTCACCGTCCGCTTCTGATCGCGGTAATCGACGTACGTCAGCCCATAGCGCTGGCTATAACCATCTGTCCACTCAAAGTTGTCCATCAAGCTCCACGCGTGAAACGCCCTCACCTTCGCGCCGTCTTTGATCGCCCGCGCGAGTTCCGCCAGCACGCCGCGAAAGAACTGCGTCCGTCGCTCATCCGGCACGCGACCGCCCTCCTTTTCGTAGGGCGTATCCATGTAGCAGCAGCCACACTCCGTGATCTCGATCGTCGGGAAGTCGTATTCCTTCGAAATCTGCATCACAAGGTCGTAGATCCCTCGCGGCCACACCTCCAGATCCCGCGTGCGTCAGCGGTCCCTCCGTTGGCATCACCGCATGGAAACGCGTATAGGGATCCCTTCCATTGGTATCGCCCGTGTCCGCCTCGATCTCGGTCCCGTAATGCAGTCCACCACTCTTCGCGCCTCCTGCATCGGAGACAATCCGGCGCGTGTAGTAGTGGAACCCGACCCAATCCAGCGGCGCGCGCATGATCTTTTCGTCACCCGGCTTCATTCCCATCAGCTCATACGGAGGCTCTCCGACAAATGCTTTCGGATACTCCCCCTTCAGCGCCGCATTCAGTTGAAACACGTTGTTCATCGCGTGATACCGCGCCGTCGCAGCCTTGTCGGCCTCGCTGTCTGTCTTCGGATATCCGGGCGCCACTCCATACGCACTGCCTACTTGCGCTTTTGGCGATGCCGCCTTGATCGCGCGGAACGCCTCGCCTTGCGCAAGAGTGGTTGTGTGCAATGCCTTTAGAAAATCGCCGAACTTCGCTCGTCCCGGCGCGTGAATCCCAATCCCATACCCGTAATACGTAAATGCCCACGCCATGTTGAATGGCGCCCACACGGTGATGCGATCGCCGAGCTCCTTCGCCAGGATCCCCGCATAATCCGCGAAGTACCCCGCCAGATCCCGATTCGGCCAGCCACCGCGATCCTCCAGCCCCTGCGGCAGGTCCCAGTGATACAGCGTGCAGAACGGCCGAATCCCCGCCTCCTGCACCACATCCATCACGCGCTTGTAGTGATCCAGCCCCTTCTGGTTCGGAGCTCCCGTGCCCGACGGCTGTATCCGCGACCACGATATCGAAAATCGATAGCTCTTCTGATTCAGCCGCTTCAGCGTTGCAATGTCTTGCTTGTAGAGGTGGTAGTGGTCGCACGCCACGTCGCCCGTATCGCTGCCCTTGATGTGGCCCGGCACATGCGAGTAGTGATCCCATATCGACTCGCCCTTGCCATCCTCGTTCCACGCGCCTTCCACCTGGTACGAAGCCGTCGCCATTCCCCACAGAAATCCCTCGGGAAACCGCGCACCCTCAATCTCTGCCTGCGTCACCGCACCCGGAATCTGTGCAACCTCGCGAGTCGACGCGCTGGTTGGCAAAGCGACTTCACCTGCAAGTTCACGTCCGGCCAACACAACCCCACCCGCGGCAGCCAGCGAACTGCCCAGAAATCGACGGCGATTCATGCGGTTCATTCCTCCAGGCCGCCCACGGTATCATCTGACCAATGGCCCTAGTCAATCGTTTGACTAAGATTCGTTCGTCGGAGTCAGTATGGAAACATAAAACGATTGTCATTCCGAGCGAAGTCGAGGAATCTGCGGTTGTCTTTCAACACCTTCAGTCAAAGAACCTCATTGCCCGACGATGCCGCATCCCTCTCGGACGCCCATTCGTCCAACCTTCAGCCACCCCGGTAAACTGTTCGTGAGGTAATTCGTGCTTCGTTTCGTCATTCTTCTCGCCCTTCTCTGCTTGCTGCCTGCCGCGGCTCAATCCTCAACACAGGAATCTCAACAGCCAGCATCCAATCCGGCGCAAGCGAACACCGAGAATTCGCAAGTCGCTCCCGAACTTGCTGACGCCGAAGCCGCCATCGTCAAATCCGACTGGAAAACTGCCGCCGCCAAGCTCGACGCCTACCTCGCCACGCATACCACCGACGCGCGCGCCCTCTTTGACGCCGGCTACGTCGCCGATCATCAGGATCACCTCGATGCACGCCGCAAGCTTCTACCGGCGCGCCATCGAGGCCAATCCCAATTCCTTCGAAGCGCATCTCTCACTGGGCCTGCTGCTGGCGCGCCAGGGGAAAAGAGACGAAGCCCACACCGAGTTGCTCGCTGCCACAACCCTTGATCCCGGAGAGTCCGGCCCGGCCATGAAAGCCCGCGCATGGCGCGCACTCGCTCGCCTTGACAATCCCGGTCCCGACGGCGAAGGCAATGCCACCGAAGCCTCAAAGGAACTGCTCGAAGCTCTCAAGCTCACTCCCGAAACCACCGACGACACCCTGCTGGCAGCCGATCTCGCTGAAGCCTCAGGTCAGCACGATGCAGCCGAAGCCGCCTACCGCCGCGTACTTGCCCAGGATCCGAAATCCGTCGCGGCCAACTCCGGCCTCGCCCACGTGCTCATCGAGCGCAAACAATTTCCCGAAGCGGAAAAACTCATCCGTAACGCCCTTCAGCAGGTGCCCGGCGATCCGGCATTGACCGCACAACTCGCCACTGTACTGGCCGCCCAAGACGATGCCGACGCTCTGCCGCTACTGCAAAAGCTCCACGCAGAGCACCCCGCCGATCCGGCAATCACCCGCATGCTTGCCGGCGTCCTGGCGCAGTCCGGAGACAGCGCCGGCTCTGACGCGCTTTACCTCACGCTCCTGGCCAAGTCGCCCGACGACGTTGACCTGCTTGTCGCGCATGGTCAGAACCTGATTCGTCAACAGCATTTCCCGGAGGCGATGGCCGCCTTCGACAAAGCCACCAAGCTCGACTCAGCCGATGCCGACGCATGGAGCGGAATAGCTTTTGCCGCGTCAAAACTCAATCAGCCTTCGCTGGTGATCCACGCGCTGACCGTGCGCTCGAAATATCTTCCGGAGGGGCCTGCAACCTACTTTCTGTGGGCCACATCCTACGACACATTGAAAGATAAGACGGCGGCCATCACTTACTACCACCACTTCTTGGATTCATCCGGCGGCAAATTCCCAGACCAGGAATGGCAAGCTCGGCAGCGGCTCCTGGTATTAGAGAAGAGATAGATAAACCGGAGATCAATGAGCCAGTTGCAACCTTCCAGCATGCACGAGGTTTCGATCGTACTTCAAGTGCTTTGATTTCCTCTTGCGCATTCTCCCAGGATGCTCCTATAGTCGCTTAACTGTTGTGGGAGTCCTGGTCTCCCTGTTCTTGGTTGGGCTGAACAAGACTCCAGGGTCCTCCTTTCTGCACTGGAGAGACATAAGTAGTGCTTTTGAATACGGCAAAGGAACTGGAGTCCTACTCTACTCCCGCTTCAGCGGAGGTTCCTCATGCGGTCTCAAGCTCGGACGACGATCCTCTTCGCTATCGCAGCGCTGGTCATTCCTGCGTACGCGTCTTCCCCGGACGATAAGCCGATCGATCAGGACAGCATCACCGCTCTCCAGGCCCGAATTTCCCAGGCTCAGCCCCGTGAGCAATGCTTCCTCTATGCCGAACTCATCCACCAAATGACCGAGTTCAGCCTGAAACAATATGCTGCGGGCGACGTGGACAAAGCGACCGAACTGCTCAAACAGATCCAGTCGGCCACCCACAAAATGCACCTGAGCGTCGCCGAAAACGACAAGCGCCTCAAGAACGCCGAGATCCTTATGCGCCATACCGCTTTCCGGCTCACGCAGATGCTCCACAACAGCAGCTACGAGGATCGGCCGCTCGTTGCGGAGACGCTGGCCCAGGTGAACAGGGCCCAGAGCGAAACCATGCTCGAAGTGTTTCGCAAGTAAGCGATTGCCATCCTCAGCCAATCTGATGCCGCGAATACTTGCCCGTCGCGACCCGCTATCGTCATCTTCGTCTGTTGTGATTCAATGTGATGCAAGGTCCATTCAGCCATGCGTCCTCGGTTCCCTTTCTCCGTCGCCATTACAACTCTCCTCGGACTTGCGGCATTCAATTCTTCATTTGCTGTCGCGCAAAAAGACCATCACGATCCGCTCACCGATACACAGGTTGAGAAGATTCGCGAGGCCGGCATCTACCCCAACGATCGCATCAAGCTCTACATCGACTATGTCAACGATCACGTCAATGCCGTCAAGAGCCTGAGCAATCGCGGCAAGTCCGATGCCCGCTCCAAGCACCTCGACAACGAATTGCAGGATGTTGCAACACTGATGGACGAGCTCGGCTCAAACCTCGATGAGTACTCCGACCGGCACGCAGATATACGCGTCGCCCTGAAGACCCTCACCGATGAATCGCAGCACTGGCTCACTACGCTCAAGGCGCTCGCCGGGGAAGGCCCGTTCGATCTCTCCCGAAAGGAAGCCATCGAAGCGGGCGAAGATCTGGCCGACCAGGCCCAGCGTCTTCTGCGCGAGCAAAACGAGTACTTCGCCGTTCATAAAGACGAAAAAGGCCAGGAACGCTCCGAACCCAAACCACAATAAGAAAGTTTGAAGTGCCGAGTTCAAAGTTCAGAGTCACTGCTTCTCGCTTCTCAACCGTCGCTTCCATCAGTTGATCGTGCTCCCTGTTCCAGTATTCCCAATTCCCAGCGCGTCAATCTCAGCGCTCTTGCGCCCTCGTATGCTAATTTCAAAATTGGTGGCTGCTGATCTTATCCCTATCTTTCAGGAGGAATATCGTGCATTGCGCCCGCGAGCGCCGATGCCTCCCTTCGCGGTTCGCTTCCGCCGCTTCACCTCGCTGAACACCACGATCCGTCTTCGCGAAGGCAAGATCTTCGTCAGCCTCTCCGACCTGCATTGAAGGTGCTCCGGAGAGCGTCATCCGCGCCATCGCGCACATTCTGCTCGCCAAGCTCTACAAGAAGCCCATCAATGCCGTCGCAAAACCTGCGCTTCAAGCGCTTCACCACCAGCGCCGCGGTCACCCGCCAGACTGAAGCTCATTCGCCATACCCGCGGCAGCAAGCGCTACTCCGGTCCCGCAGGGCCACTTCTACAACCTCGAAGAAGTCTTCGACGCACTTAATACCAGGTTCTTCGGCGGACTCCTCGGCCGCCCTGAGCTCACCTGGAGCGAAGGCATGGCCAAACGCTCGCTGGGCCACTACGACGCCGCTCACAACACCATCGTCGTCAGCCGCGTCTTCGATCGTCCTTCAAGCCCGCGCTACGCCATTGAGTACCTGCTCTACCACGAAATGCTTCACCTCAAACATCCCGTCAGAATGCGCGGCCTCCGCCGCTGCGTCCACTCCCGCGAATTCAAAGCCGACGAAGCGCTCTTCCCGCAATTACGTGAAGCATTAGCCTTCCTCAAGCGGATTTGACTTGAAGAGGGAGCGAGGAGCAGCCGTCACGACCTGCAAAACACGCGTGTTTTGAAAAGGGCACAGTTTCACAGCTTGCTGAAACTCGCTTCCGCGCCGTTGTGGTTTTCGGTGCTAACACCTGCAATGGCAGCATAAGTGTTCATTTCAAGTCAAACTGGAATGAGGTCTTCCTGAGATGCCCCACTTTGCGCCCTCGCTATCGCGTGCAACCGCAGATACCTTGGCTTTGGGTGCGATTACGGTGCTTGTGTTGTTCATGGCCACTGTCCTCTCCAGGGGGCAGGAAGCTCATCAATGGAGTGAGCGGGAAAATCTAGGCTTCAGAGGTCTAGTTCGGTCGGTTCGAACGACTGTTGCAAGACCTAATCCCGATCCCCGTTCCGACACACCGCACAAACTGTTCGTTGAGGGTTATCCGGACTGGACGGTCTTTGATCCTTCGGGTAGACAGATCGAGTACTCCTCGGCTTCGAGTCGTGACGGTATTTTAGCTGTTACGAAGTGCATGTTTGGGGCTGATGGGTCCAAGGTCTGCAATGACAGCGCCGGGCAGCAGCAAGAATCAAGAGAACAGCGGACGACATTGCCTGATGGAAGCCGCGAAGTAACGTACTTCCAGGACTCCAAGGTGATGACCCGCGAGGTGACTCAGTTCGATGAAAAGGGCAAAGAAGGTGCTTTCAGGGTGTACCACGATGACGGCAAGTTGAGTTCAGAACACTTAAAACTGCCAAACGGTGATGACGAGTGGAAAATATTCGATGACCGCGGGGGTGTAGTTTCCGATGAACGAACCCGTGTGGCGGATGACAAAAACAGGATCGACCGCTGGTCATACGATTCGGAGGGTCACCTTGTGTGGAATTTAGCAATAAGTAGTGACGGCGATCTATTGTCCTATTGGTACGACATTGGATTCAAGCCCAAGGTCTCCTCGTCAGACAGCCTGGGCATTTGCCGGCCACGACTTTGTGTCGATTACAAATTCGATGACGAGGGGTCTGGACATTTGGAGAAGGTCGTCCAACACACCCCGGGAGAGGGCAACCTAGAACCAGACAGCGAGGAGCACTACAACCTTGATGGCATCTTGAACGAAAGGGCGGAGATCAAATACACACGCGATGAGCACGGCAACTGGACATCACGATCCGTGTTTGTTTGGGATCCCGGCTCCAACCTGATGGTCGAGATTGAGCGGGACTCAAGAATGATCGAGTACTACTGACCACAGTCTGATATCGGCGGGTGGCCCATCCATCACCAAACTCGGGTGCCCCATCCTTGCGCAGCAAGGGTGGGAAACCACGAACGTTCCCCAGCCTCCGCGAACCCGGCGGGTGGCCCCGATCTCATGTGAGGTTGTTTTGAGTTGAGGGGGTGCCCCCGGTCCCTCGCTTTTGGGGACCGGGGATAGCGAAGATTCGCGGCAATGATCTCGCATCCCCTCAGGCAATCGCCGGGTGCCCAGGTCTCGCTTTTGAGATCTGGGAAAGTGCGAAAGCGCGTCTAACTGACTCCGCGAAGCTCCCGTGCGCCCCGTCAATCCCTCTGCGCAAAAATTCCCGCTAAATCCCTCATTCCACTCGCCAAAAACTTCCCGCCGTTTTGCAGGCAATTTCCCCCTCTCGGCGCACAATGGAATTGTGTTTGAACCGGCGGGTGGCCCCGATCTCATGTGAGGTTGTTTTGAGTTGAGGGTGCCCCCGGTCTCTCGCTTTTGGGGACCGGGGATAGCGAAGATTCGCGGCAATGATCTCTGCTAACACCGCTTTCGCACCGCTAAGTCCAATCGACAGAATAATCTACAGCTAACCCCAATGCACAGAAATATTTAGCGCCACCCCCTCTCGGTAACCCGATGATTGCAGGGTATTTACCCAAAGAGACCGGGTAATAGGGGGTGCCGGGGAGTCATATCGATGTTCAGTGAGTGTCGCCACATCCTGACTCAAAGGGCCCATCCTGTGCAGAGATGGGCTCTCTCATTTGCCGGGTGCCCCATGTCCCGATTTTGGGACATGGGAAAGCTCGAACTGACGCGTTATCATTCTCCCCGACATCATCGAAGCCATTTCGCCGGAGCCTAAATGTCCATCACCCGTCGCCAATTCATCCAGTCCGCCACAGCCGCCGCTGCCTTCACCGCTGCGCCCTTCGCGCGCGCGCGCCGTGTCCCCGTACACGAGCGCATCACCATCGGCGTCATCGGCTGGGGCATGATGGGCCCGGCAAACACCAAATCCTTTCTCGGCTTTGACGATTGCCAGGTTGTCGCCGCCTGCGACATCGAGAAGAACCATCTGCAGACCGCTGTCGACACCATCAACACCCACTACGGCAACAAAGATTGCGCCGCGCATCCACGACTACCGCGAGATGCTCGCGCGCAACGACATCGACGCCATCATGATCGCCATCCCCGATCACTGGCACGCCATCGTCGCCACGGAAGCTGCCGCGCGCAAAAAAGACATCTACGGCGAAAAGCCGCTCGCCCGTACCATCGCCGAACAGCAAGCCATCGTCCGCGCCGTGCATCAGAACAACATCATCTGGCAAACCGGCTCATGGCAGCGCTCGCTTCCTCAGTTTCACAAGGCAGCGGAAATCGTCCGCAACGGCCTCATCGGCAACGTCACGCACGTCGAGGTTGGCCTGCCCGGCGCGCCGCACGATTTCCCCAATACCGTTCCCGGCCTGCTGAAAAGACTCACCGCGACCGCCGACAAGATCCCCGACAAAATCAAGGATCCGTCGCAGATTCTGCCCGGCACGCCCGCGTGGGATCTCTCCGTTACCGCAGCCACCACCTGATCTCGACTACGACACATGGATCGGTCCCTCCAAGATGGAACCCTACATCGACGCCCGCGTCTATCAAAACTGGCGCTGGAACTACAACACCGGCGGCGGCCAGCTGCTCGACTGGATCGGCCACCATGGCGACATCGCTCATTGGGGACTCGGCTTCGATCTCACCGGGCCCTCCGAGGTTCAAGGGTTACGGCGAATTCCCGCCCTCCAACGCCGTTTGGAATGTCGCGCTCAAGTACACCGTCGAGTGCACTTATCGAAAGGAAGTTACCGGCTATCCCAATGACGTCTCCCTCACCATCGCCGGCGGCTCTCCGGCCATCAGCATGGGAACGAAATGGATCGGCACCGACGGATGGGTCTGGGTCGACCGCAGCGGCTTCGATGCCTCCAACCCGGATTGGGTGAAGATGGATTCCTTGCCCGACGCTCAGCGCAAAATCCCGCTCTACGAATCATCAGAGCATCGCCGCAACTTCCTTGACAGCGTCAAGTCGCGCAAACCCACCATCACGCCCGTCGACGTGGCACACCACTCCATCATCCCCGGCCATCTCGGCCTCATCTCCATGCTCGTCGGCCGCAAGCTCCACTGGGATGTCAAGCAGGAGAAGATTCTCAACGACCCCGAAGCCACCGCACTGATGTCGCGCGAATACCGCGCGCCATACAAACTCGCGTAAATCGGGCGTCGGTCAGAAACTCAGCAACGGCGCAGATCAATTTCCCTTCTGCGCCGTTGTTGAGTTCGTCAGCACAATCTGCTGCTGATCCGCCGCATTCACCTTCGAGCCGTTCAACCGGCTGCGACTGCGTGAATTCGCGGGCAAGCGCCGATATCACTGTTAGTTTGCGTCAACTTGATCCGATCCCTCCCGAGCAGGCGTGCTTCGCAAGATCGTTGTAAACCAATGACAACACTCGCTTTCCTCTTCTTGCGCACAACAAGCTGTGCACTCCAAACTCATGCATTGTTTGACAGTATCCCCTCAAGCCTCAATTGGTGCATAAACAGGGGTAGGACCATGTTGGTGCATAAACGAAAGAAGGATCACGACCATGAAGACCGTTCAAGCGACACGGCGCGTTCTTGTTCTAGATGACGAGCAGATAATTGCAAATTCGCTCGCACTGATACTCAACCGTAGCGGTTATGAAGCGCGAGCTGTCTACGATGGAGAGGCAGCCATCAAATCGGCGCGCGAACTCTCACCGGACATTCTGATCAGCGACGTATTCATGAACGGCATGACCGGCATAGACGCCGCAATTCAAATCTCTGAAATCGCTCCCCAATGTCACATCATTCTTTTTTCCGGCCAGGCAGCCACCCCCGACCTGCTTGAACGCGCCGCGGCCAACGGCCATTGCTTCGAATTAATCGTGAAACCGGTGCACCCACGCGCACTTCTCGATCGTCTCCGTCGAATCGACTAACCCCGGGACAATGCATTCGTGAAGCGCTGTTTGCTCAGACAACCACGCGAGGGGATTGCAGCCGCAGATTTCAGGCGACCGCTTCAAACCTTTCGGAGTCTACTGGAAGGAATATTGAGAATACGGTCCAGCTCTTTCCAGGCACCACGCTGCTGCGCAGCCTGATAGTTCCGTCGTGCTTGCGCAGAACATTCAAGCTGACCCACAACCCCAGTCCCGTCCCAGCGTCCCGCTTGGTTGTGAAGAACGGCTCGAACAGTTTCTTTCTTATCTCTGGAGCGATACCGGGCCCATTGTCAAAAACCGTCAGCCGCACTCCCGGTCTATTGCCTTCCCTGTACTGGTGCGCGGCAGAGACGCGAATGAAAATGCGGCCCCGATCGCTCACCGCATCGATACTGTTATTCAGCAGGTTGGCAAACAACTGCCGAATTTCGCCAGGAATACCCACAAGCGTCGGATTCTCTCGAATATCGGTCTCGATGGAAATCTGCTTATTGTGCGCTCGCGCCGAGAAGACCACTACCAGCGGCGCAATCAGTTCCGCCAGTGTCAGCGCGCGTGCCCCCTTGTTCTCGCGGTAGAAGCCGAGCGTCTGCTTCGTCAGAAGAGCCATCCGTGCCAGTTCCTGCTGAGCCTGTTCCAGAAACCTCTTCCCTTCCGCGTGGCTCATGCATCCCTGCGCCAGAAATACCAGGTTCGTGACAGCCTCAAGCGGGTTGTTGATCTCGTGCGCAATGGTTGCGGCCAGCCGGCCCACCGTGGCCAATCTCTCTGACGTGTGCAATGCTCTCTCTATCTTCTTCTGCTGCGAGATATCCCGCGAAATGCTGGCCACTCCCAGGATCTTTCCGCGCTCATCAAACACCGGCGAAAGGGTTAGCGACACTTCTACGCGCTCCCCATTTTTTCTGAAGCGTACCGTCTCCAAGTGCTCCGTCCGTTCACCCCGCGCAACCGCCGACATCATCCGATCTTCGTCCGGAAACAACTCCGGCGGAATGATCATCCGAATTGATTTTCCGATCATTTCCTCCGGCTTATAGCCGAACACCCGCTCAGCACACGGATTCCAACTGGTGACGGTGCCGCTCAAATCCTTGCCGATGATCGCGTCATCCGACGATTCCACGATCGCAGCGAGCCTCCGTGCGGCATCGACAGCGGTCTTCTGCTTTGCCTGACGCTCCTCAGTTTGCTGGCGAGCTTTAAAATCGCCGCTGGAATCCGTGCTAAACCATCGGGTAACCGGGCAATTCGAATCCCGTAGCAACTCTTCCTCTGTGACATCCCGTATGCGCTTCGATCTCCTATTGTGAGTAGTCGTCATTGCGCCCGCGCTCCAGACTCAGTCTCCTCGCGCGGCATTTTTCCCACGCAAATCCTGATGGACTGTTCGATTTTTGAATTCTGTCCGCTCCTCGCGATCAGTCGGACTCCAACCGTCCCAGAGAGGCGGCAATCCAGACTGCGAGAAGCTCAGGAGGGCAGTTCCCTTCCTCGCAACTGAGGTTCAACACACCCTCATGCGATTAGAAGAGAGAATTGATTTTGTGGTTGTCCGCGGAGCCATCAGCCGTATTACAGATCACGACTTCTGATCAAGCGGCCTTTGACAAACCCGCGCGCGCTGCATCGGGATCGCTCAATGGCCGGCGCGCCGCCCACCACATCAGGCCGACCCCTACCAGAACAGATCCCAGGCTCGCCAACTGGGCATTGGACAGACCCCAAAGAATCCTGGGATTGCGGCGGATGAATTCAACCAGGAAGCGGGCGATTCCGCTCAACACCAGGTACTCGCCCACAATCGCACCGGTCCCGTGCCGCTTGCCGCCACGCCACCACAGGTACCAGCCGATCAGCAGCCCCATTCCGAATTCATACAGCGGAGTGGGATGGACCCGGACACCCGGCGGCGTCGGCTCGATCCCATTGGGGAAGCTCATGCCCCACGGCAGATTGGTCTCAATCCCGTAGCAGCCGTCGCCGGAAAGAAAGCAGCCGATTCGACCGATGCCATAGCCGATGGCTGCCGCCGGGGCTGCCAGATCCAGCGTTCGCAGGCCGCCGATCTTGGCCCACCATCCCTGAAAAACCAGCGCCGAAATCCCGAACAGCAGCCCGCCAAACCAGGCAAATCCAGCAGTATCCCACAGTACGCGCCATCCGATGTCGCGAAATTCGCTTGGCGTATCAATCACATGCCATAGCTTGGCGCCCACAATCCCTGCCAGGACGGCAATGGCCACCATCCCCACCGCATCGGCATCCACGCCGGACCGCTTGAAGCTACGGTCCATGACAAAGGCCGCCGCCACCGCGGCCAGCCATAACATCAGGCCGAAAGTGGGAATCTCGGGGTGCCAGAAATGCAGATTCAGGTGGAGATACGGAATCATTCTCTTCCAGTATAGACGGCTGCCGCGTCAAACCGGCCCTCGAACTTCCGGTTGAGTTTCGTCTCAAATTCACTCGGATTTTTCACAGGTTCTGCTCCAGGCGTCCGACTTCTCGCGCGATACTGTTTCCATGGCCACCATCACTTATCAGGGACTTGAGGTTCTCTATACGCGTCAACAGATAGCCAGCCGCGTCGCGGAGATGGGCGCGCAAATTACGCCGCGACCTGAACGATGAAAAACTCGTGATGGTGGGCGTGCTAAAGGGCGCCGCGATCTTTCTCGCCGACCTCGCACGCTCCGTCCAGGTCGACACTACTTTCGACTTCGTCGCCGTCTCCAGCTACGGCAAAGGCCAGCGCTCCTCAGGCGCCGTCAAGCTCATCAAGGATCTCGACGAGCCGATCGAAGGCAAGAACGTCCTGATCGTCGAAGACATCCTCGACACCGGGCTCACTCTCGCGTATCTGCGCAAAATATTTCTGCAGCACAAGCCGAAGACCCTGCGCATTGCCGCGCTGCTCGACAAGCCCTCGCGCCGCATCGAAAAGATAGACGCGGATTACGTCGGATTCTCTATACCAAACTTATTTGTCATCGGATATGGAATGGATTATGCCGAGCGTTATCGCAATCTACCCGACATCTGCCTCATGGCGCCCGACCATCCCGAATAGGACTGCCGGACCGGGCGGCAAGTGCGCCGCAGAGCAACGCGAGTCAACAAAGGAATCAGGCCGTATGAACAACGAGCGCGAACTCCTCCGCTGCGCCTACCGCGATTTCAATGCCCGTAACATCGATGCGGTAATCTCGCTCATGCATCCCGAGGTGGAATGGGCGAACGGTCATGGAAGGAGGCCACGTCCATGGAAAGGATGAGGTTCGCGCTTACTGGACACGTCAATTCACCACCCTCAATCCGCATGTCGAACCCGTTCGCATTGAGCCCGGCATAGACGGCAGATGGGTGGTCGAAGTACACCAGGTTGTCCACGATCAAAAGGGCAACCTCCTGCTCGACACCATCGTCTACCATACGTACCAATTCCGCGACGGCCTCATCGCCCGCATGGACATCGCCCATCAGGAAGCGCAGACCGGCAAAGAACACTGAGGGAAGGCCACGGTTTCTCTCAGTCATCCCGGACCTGTCGGTTGCCATTGGCTCAATGGAAGACAAAGGGCTATACTCGACTGCCGGAATCAGAGAACAAGCCGCCAACGATGAGAGCGGCTGAAAGAAGGAGCAAGAAAATGCCAGCCATTACCCCGATTCGTGATGAAGACCTTGAGTTCGACCACGGAACATTCGATTCAGCCGCATTCACCAAAGCAGGCCCTGGCATCCTGGCAATCTCTTGCACGAGTCATCGACCACACTCTGCTGAAACCCGAGGCCACGCGCGACCAGGTCGAAAGTCTCTGCGACGAAGCCATCCGCTACCGCTTTGCCTGCGCCATGGTGAATCCAATGTGGGTTCCCATCGCAGTAGAGATTCTCTCCGGCACAGGCATCCCCGTAGGCGTCGTCATCGGATTTCCCTTTGGCGCTTCGCTGGTCTCCACGCTGCGCCAGGAGGCAGCGGCACTTGCGCGCCTCGGCGCCAAAGAGCTTGACATGGTCATCCCCATCGGCCAGCTCAAGAGCGGCAACCATCACGCGGTGCAGCACACGATTCATGCCGCCGCTACTGTCGCACATCACAACGGCGCACTCCTCAAGGTCATCCTCGAAACCGCTCTGCTCACTGTCGAAGAAAAGCTGCGCGGCGCGGAGCTCGCGATCCAGGCAGGCGCCGACTTCATCAAGACATCGACCGGGTTCGCAGGCGGCGGCGCCACCGCGGCTGATGTGGCCCTGATGCGCGGCGTCGCCGGCGGACGCTGCGGCGTCAAAGCCTCCGGCGGCATCCGCACCCTGGCCGACGTGAAAACGATGCTGGAAGCCGGCGCGAATCGCATCGGCGCCTCGGCATCGGTTTCCATCGTTCGCGAACTCGGCGCAGAGTGACGCAGCTTCAGGACTCTAGCTTCTAGCTTCTCACTCGCGGATCGCTGCTCCGTGTCTTTGTCACGGCTCCAGTCGTTCGGACGGAACGAAAACCCCCTATCTATTTGCCAGGTCTGCCCCAACCGGAACAACTGGAGCTAGCAGCTAGAAGCTACAGCTAGAAGCTGTCTCCATCCGCTATCATCAACCTCAGTCCCTGCATGTCTTCCACACCTCCCATTACGCGCCCGGAGCCTGAGTACGAGGGCGACTACCGCCCCGCCGATTCGGAAAACCCTCACGCCCATATCGATCCCGCAGAACGCCCGCATCGAAACCACTGACCTCGCGTTCCTCACCCACATGGCCGACGTGCTTAACACCACGCTCGACCTGCAAACGCTTCTCAATCGGACCTCCGAATTAGTCCGCTCCATCATTCCCTACCGCATCTTCGCCATCTTCCTCCTCAACGACCGTACCAACGACCTCCGCATGCGCTTCCAGATCGGCCACACGCCCGAAGCCGCCCGCATGCGCTTTCCGCTCGGCAAAGGCGTCATTGGACAGGTGGCGCTCACACGCCAACCCGTGCTCATCAACGATGTCACCAAAGTCGAAGGCTACATTTCCGCCAACCCCAACGTCTGTTCCGAGCTCGCCGTTCCTCTCATTGCCAAAAACCGCCTCATCGGCGTCCTGGATCTCGAGAGCGAGCAGCCCGACTTCTTCAAGCCCGAGCATCTTCACCTGCTCACGCTGACCGCGTCGCGCATCGCGCAGGCTATCGAAAATGCACGCCTCTACACCCGCGTTTCGCGACAGGCAGAAACGCTGGCCGTCCTCAACGAAATCTCCACCGAACTGACTTCGATTCTCGATCTCGATCCGCTGCTCGCGAAGGTGGGCCAGCTGCTGCGACGACTCATCGACTACCAGATGTTCTCCATCATGCTTCTCGATGAAAATGGCGACACCCTCATCACCCGTTACGCCTGGCGGTTCGGCTATGCCCAGGCGCCCATGCGCCGCATCTCTGTCACCAGCGGACTCGTCGGTGCAGCCGTGCGCGAATGGCGTCCCATCAACGTTCCCGACGTGCGCAAAGACCAGCGCTATCTCCCCATGAATGCGGAGACGCGCTCCGAACTCATCGTCCCTCTTTTCTACAAAGAGCGCGTCATCGGCGTCCTCGATCTCGAGCACACCCGCGTCGCATTCTTCAACGATGACCACGTGCGTACACTCACGACGATGGCCGCACAGGTCGCCATCGCCATCGAGAACGCGCGTCTCTACCAGGCTGTCAAGCGCCAGGAGCAGCAACTCGAACGCGACATCGCCATGGCGCGCGAAGTTCAACTTCGCTTGCTGCCCACGACGCCTCCTGTTCACAAGCACGCGGAATTCGCCGTCAGCTTCCTGCCCGCTCGGACGATTGGCGGCGACCTTTACGACTTCCTCGAGTACACCCCGGAGCAGACTGCCATCGTCCTCGGCGACGTCAGCGGCAAAGCAGCTCCAGCGGCGCTGTTCGCGGCGCTCGTCAGCGGCATCATGCGTTCAGCCGCGCAACAGAAGCTAGCTCCCGCTGCCATGCTCGCAGCGCTCAATGATGCACTGCAGGAGCGCCGCCTCGACTCGCAATACGTTGTCATGCTCTTCGCGCTCTGGAACGACGAGAACCTGACCCTGCAAGTCGCCAACTCCGGCGCCATACAGCCAATCTTCTGCCGCAGCGGTGAGTCCATCACGGTCAAAGCTGAAGGATTTCCGCTCGGCATGTTCCCCAACGCTACTTACGAAGAATTCAACGTGGCCACGCAGCCCGGCGACGCCGTCGTCTTCGTCTCCGACGGAATTCTCGATGCCGAAAACGAGAAGGGCGAGATGTACGGCGAAGAACGCCTGGCCAGGCTCCTCTGCAGCAGTCGCGGTCTACCAGCCCAGCACATCGCCGCCGCCATCCTCTCCGACGTCACGCAGTTTCAAGGCGCCCAGGACCGCTTCGACGACGAAACCATCATCGTGCTCAGGGTTACCTAGTCCGTCTTACACGTTCCTCTAACCCACACGCAGCTCGTCCTCCTGAAGCGTAGCGAGAGACCTGCTTTTCGCAATTCCCGTCCCGCCGATACGAGTGTGTGCCCCCATCCTTGACGAATTCAAGGGTGGGACACCGCGAACATCCGCGTGTTCCCTGCCTCACTCCTCACTTCCGTTAAACTGAAACAGACCCCAAACTCCGGAGCCTCTTTGTCCACTGCCACGCAAGAACGCATCATCCGCCCCGCACGCAACGTCCTCGGTACGCTACGCCTTCCCGGCGATAAATCCATCAGCCATCGCTACGCCTTGCTGGGCGCATTCGCGGAAGGTACTTCGCGCTTCTCCAACTTCTCTACCGGTGCCGACTGCGCCTCGACCCTCGCCTGCATGCAGGCTCTCGGCGCCAAGGTTCGCAAGCTGGACGATGGACGGATTGAAATTGACGGGTTGGTGGCCGCGTCACGCCCGCGAATCATCCGCTCGATTGCGGCAACTCCGGCTCCACGATGCGCATGATCTCCGGCCTCCTGGCGCCGCAACGGGGCAGCTTCACTCTTATCGGCGACGCATCCCTTACGCGTCGCCCCATGGAGCGCATCCGCAAGCCTCTCGCAGAAATGGGTGCGCACCTCACCCTTACCGATGGCCACGCGCCTGTGATGATTGAGGGCGCTCCGCTTCACGCTCATCGACTACACCACGCCAGTGCCAAGCGCACAGGTCAAAACCTGCGTGCTGCTCGCCGGACTGCAAACCGAGGGAACTACCGTGGTCCGCGAGGCCCTGCGCACACGCGATCACAGCGAACTCGCCCTCCGCGCCTTTGGAGCCACAGCTGACACGCTCCATCGACTCCGTCACAATCACCGGCCCGCAGACGCTGCAGGCTATCGAAGCGGTCGTTCCCGGCGACATTTCCTCGGCTGCATTCTTTCTCTGCGCTGCTGCCTCTGTTCCCGAACTCGGGCCTCATCCTCGATGGCATCGGTCTGAACCCAACGCGTGCCGCGCTCCTCGACGTCCTCACGACACTCGGCGCACGCATCGCTGTCCTTCAACTTCAGGAAGCCCACTCCGAACTCGTCGGCACCGTGCAGATCACCGCGGACGACGATGGCCTGCGTTCCACCGAAATCAGTGGAGCACTCGCCGCGCAGCTTATCGACGAACTTCCTGTACTTGCTGCCATCGGGCCTTACACCAGCGGCGGCATCCGCATTCGCGATGCAAAGGAGCTCCGCGTCAAGGAATCGGACCGCATTGCGCTGGTCGCGCGTAACCTCCGCGCTATGGGCGCCGAAGTCGAAGAGTTCGAAGATGGCCTCGACGTTCCCGGCGGCCAGCAGCTTCACGGAGCAGTTATCGATTCCGGCGGCGACCATCGCATCGCCATGGCTTTCAGCGTCGCCGCACTCCGCGCGGAAGGCGAAACGCTGATCCAGGGCGCGGAGTCTGCGGCCATCAGCTTTCCCGAGTTCTTCGACCTGTTGGACCTCGTCGCGGAACGCTAGTGCTGCATAGCTGACTGGTCTCGGTTCATCGGGAAAGAAGACTTTCCATCGAGCCAGCAGCGATCTGGTCCTGCTAGGATTGAGTTGATTTCAATGAGCACGCGAGGTGTTTCTGTTGGCTGAGTTTCCTCCTGTTCCACTTACGCTTGAAGGGTCTGCTGTACTGCACCAGTTCTTTCGCTTCGACTGGAAGGCGTGGCGGGCTACTCTCGCCGGCGACCGTGGACACATCGCAGGGGAATTTGCTGCGGCTCTAAAGAAGCTGGAGCAGGGTTCGGGCGGCGGTGCGCAGACGGGGCTCTTCTCGCAGCTTGGGCACAAGGGCGATCTGATCCTCGTGCACTTTCGCGACTCTCTTGAGGCCTTGAACCAGGTAGAGCTGGACCTGGCGCAGACGACGTTTTACGACTTTCTGACGCCAACACATTCGTATGTCTCCGTTGTCGAGCTGGGGCTTTATGAGTCGAGTCGCAAGACGTATGAGGCGGCGGCTGCGAAGGGATTTGAGGCGCACTCGGCGGAGTGGAATGCGGAGATTGCTGCCTCGCTCCAACGCGGCGCCGACGCGATGAAGCCGCGGCTGTTCCCTTCTATTCCGGAGACGAAGTACCTGTGCTTTTATCCCATGGACCGCAAGCGCGGCGAGCAGGTGAACTGGTACACGGTTCCGTTTGCCGAGCGGCAGCGGATGATGCACGAGCATGGCATGATCGGGCGGCGCTACGGCGACGTGGTGAAGCAGATCATCTCGGGATCGATCGGGATGGATGACTGGGAGTGGGGCGTCGATCTGTTCGCCGATGATCCGGTCGTCTTCAAGAAGCTGATCTACGAGATGCGGTTCGATGAAGTGAGCGCGGTGTATGCGCTGTTCGGGCAGTTCTTTATCGGGGTGCGGCTGCCGGTGGAGAAGCTGGGTGGGTGGCTTGAGGGGCGTCCTTGATCACGAATTGGAAACTCAATCGAATGTAGGCTTGGTTGCGCTCTCGACGACCACCACCTCTACGGAACCTTTCTCCGATCGGAGCTTCAACCCAAGTTGCTCCTGCAACGCGGTGAATAAGCTGGTGAGGGCCGAATCCGCGGGAACACTTTCTCCGTTGTCCTCAGCCCAGTCGAGCTTGAAATCGTACTCTCCGGTGAGCCCGGTGCGATTGAGAACCATTCTGCCGCCAGTCTCCGATTGGTATTCCAAATCTTCCGCGAATGAATCCATCGAAATTGCGGTTGCTGTCATGCGCCCGTTGTTGGCGGAGATATTGTGTCCCTTCGCCGCCGTCGCCGGTGAAGTTGGTGTGAGCTTGGCGCCGAACTTGGCTACGACCAGCGCATAAACCGGCATGGTCCGGTGGTCGAGCCGCGCCTTAAGAGCGAATCTTTCGACGAGAAGCGACTGGAGCATCCCATTCCACTCCCGTTGCCTTGCGACACGATCCATCTTTGCCATCTTCGCAATTTCAGCGTCATCGATTTTTGTGTTGATGTCGAACGACTGCTTATCGATCCAATCCGGGCCGCCCAGGATTTGCAAGTCGGATTTGAGGCCGTAGGCGGATCTGATCAGTTGTCGAAGTGTGTAATTTTCGATGAGAATCCGGTCTGCTGAGCCGCTCCAGCTGTGGTTCTGGTTATCCGGCTTGCTAGGCTTGATCGCCGCTACCTCAAAGTGCGGGAGTTGATCCGTCGCTTCTTTCGATGATTGGGCTTGAGTGCTCAACCGAGGAAGAAACATGCTTACAAGCAAGAGCAGACCTGCGGCCACCTGAGTGATGAACGCCCAACGACGAGCGGCGTTACGCGCCGGCGTCTTGTGAATGGATTCGGCTGTGCGCGTGTCTTGTAACATGGTTCAGCGGGGATTCAGACGATTATGCCCAGCAAGAAGACAGTGAAATTGGCCGCCGGCAAGAAGACTCCCACTTCACGTGGGTCAGAGCGGAAGGCGCCAGGCTCCGCGATAAAGACGTTATCACAGCGCGAAGCGCTCGCGCCGGAGCGGATTGCGGCGATATTGAAGGCGCTGGATGAGGCTTATCCGGATGCGGTTTGTGCGCTGAATCATCGGACGCCGTGGGAACTGCTGGTGGCGACGATTCTTTCGGCGCAGTGTACGGATGTGCGGGTGAACATGGTGACGCCGGAGCTGTTCAAGCGCTTCCCTACTCCGGCGGCGATGGCCAAGGCTTCCCTTGCCGGAGCTTGAGGAGTTGATTCGCACGACGGGGTTCTTTCGCAACAAGGCCAAGTCGATCCAGGGCGCGGCGAAGAAGATTACGGAACAGTTCGGCGGGAAGGTTCCCGAGACGCTGGCGGAGCTGATCACCATTCCCGGTGCGGCGCGCAAGACGGCGAACGTGGTGCTGGGCGTGAGTTACGGCAAAGCGGAAGGCGTAGTCGTTGATACGCATGTGTTTCGCATTGCGCATCGGCTTGACCTGACCAAAAGCGACACTGCTGAGAAAGTTGAGCAGGACCTGATGCGAATTCTGCCGAAGGATCACTGGATCCGTTTTTCGCACCAGGTGATTCATCACGGACGGCAGGTATGCATTGCGCGCAATCCGAAGTGCGACAAGTGCAACCTTGAGACGCTATGCAAGTCGAAGGACAAGACGTGGTGGAGCTGAGGGCCAGCTTCCGATCCGTGCTCGTTGGCTGAATGAACAGACTGTTTCGTTCTGCTGACCTCACCCCTCGTGGCCAGTGTCAGGAATGCACCGGTCGAAAGTGCCAGCTATCTGCCCGGTCCGTGCCACCGAATCGCGGGGATACCCCCACACTCTGTAAAGAAGTTCGCTGTTTTCATGAGGTTACGGCAGGGCTTCGCCTCAAAATCCTCTCCAGATTGAACTTATCCGTAGAGTCTTCATAGAGAAGGGCTTACGGCCTCTTCTGGATTGCGCCCCAGAGATTTGGGGGAGGCTTGGAAGTGCAAAAAGCAGATTCTTCGCTCACCACCCCCGAACTCTGCCCCAAAGACGTTCGTTCCTTCAGAAGTGACCCCTGAATCGCTAGAACCTTTATGAATACTGGCTTAAACCGACGTGAAAATAAAGTCGGCGCTCGCCTTATTCCGTGAAAATTGTAAATGATCAGAACTCGATTATTCCCGGGTTGGCGGTAATACGCCCGACAGGGCCTTGTCCTGCCCGAAGTGACAGTAGACGCAACTTAATAGCCGCCTATCAAATCACCTTAGAAAGGACGGTTTTGACAATGAAGATCGGAACGGGAATCCCTATGATCGCCATCATAGTTGCCTCAACAATGGCGATCGCCCAAAACGCGGATGTCTACAAATCAAAGTGTCAGAATTGTCATGGAGCCACAGGAGTGCCGAGCCCCCAGGTGGCCAAGTATGTGGGCGTAAGGCCCGTGACCGACCCTGCGGTGAAAGGCATGAGCCAGGAACAGATGATCGCCATCACGACGAATGGCTTGGGCAAGATGCCGGCGTTCAAGGGAAAGCTCACCGATGCCGAGATCAAGGACGCTGTCAGTCATTTCCGCGCGTTAATTAAGTAAAAGTAGTACCGTTTGCAATGGCTTAGTTCGTGGTTTGAAGATTGCGCTTGACGAGTTAAAGTGACGAACCGGGCAGCTAGGCGCTGAAAACCTGAATGGTTGCGGCGATGAGTGCGGGGATGTCGTGGGGTTGGGCTTCGGCTGCGGGTTCCCAGTGGAGTTCGCGGAGAGTGGCGCTGGTGACAGGACCGATGGAGATGGCTTTGACACCGGGAAACGGGAATGTGATCTTCGCCGCACGGGCCACTTCTGCGAGGTGGGTGGCGCTGGAGGAACTGGTGAAGGTGGCCGCATCGATGCGAGAGGCCAGGGCGGCGCGCAGCTGGTCGGGCGCGCTGGCCGGGATCATGTTCTGGTAGGCATCGACGACATTGACTGTCGCTCCGGTCTTGCGCAAAGCGTCGGGGATGACGTCACGGGCGATGGCGGCCCGGGCCAGCAGGACATGCTTGCCCTGGATGCGAGTGGCAAGCGCTGCGACGAGGCTTTCGGCGACATAGCTTTCTGGAGTAAGCGTGACGTGAAGTCCGGCGAGGCGCGCTGCGTCGGCCGTGGCCTGACCGATAGCGGCGATGTGCGGCCCGGGGTTGCGCAGGGATAGATTCAGAGCATGTCGCGCGCTGTGCGACGGCGCGAATGGTGTTGGCACTGGTGAGGATGAGCCAGTCGTAGCTGTAGAGGTGCTGAAGCGCGTGATCGAGCGGATCATAGCTTGCGGGAGGGTGGATCTCGAGGACGGGGACTTCGACGGGCTCGGCGCCAGCGGCGCGAAGGCCTTCGCTGAGTTTGCCTGCCTGATGCGCAGCGCGGGTAACGAGGACGCGCTTGTTGGCGAGAGGATTGGGGATCATGAAGCCGGCTTTCGTTTTTGAGTGCGAAGGTACAAAAGCAGATCCTTCGCTTCGCTTACCCCACAGCCGATAAATCGTCTGCGGGGCCTCAGACGAGCTCCGCTCAGGATGACACAACAGAACTCGATGAATCTCTAGTCAGATCAGATTCTAAGCGGAGGCGCCGGCGGGGGGCTGTGCGGTGGCTTCAAGGAGGGAGGCCGCTCCGGCTTCGATGAGCTTTTTGGCGGCCAGTTGGCCGAGGCTTGACGGGCCCGATTTCGGTGCGGCGCGCTCGTGATGGATGCGGATGGCCTTGCCGGTGGCGGGATCGGCGACGACGGCGAAGATCTCCTGCCACTCGCCGGCTTCGTTCTGCGGAGCGACGCGGCAATGGATGCCGATGGGGACCTGGCAGCCGCCGCCGAGTGCGGCGAGGGCGGCGCGTTCGGCGGTGACGGCGAAGCGGGTTGCGTGGATCGTCGAGAAATGCGATGGCGGCGATGGTTTCCGCATCGTCCTTGCGGGTCTCGATGCCGAGCGAGCCCTGGCCGGCGGCGGGACAGAAATCCTTGCGGCTCGAGGCGCTCGCGAACCCACTCGGTCTTTTCGAGGCGATCGAGACCGGCGGCGGCGAGCAGAATGGCGTCGACCTGGCCCTCGGCGAGTTTGCGCAGGCGCGTGTCGACGTTGCCGCGGAACTCGACGGCCTGGATGTCGGGGCGGAGGGCGTGCAGTTGCGCGCGGCGACGCTGGCTGCTGGTGCCGACGACCGCGCCCTGCGGCAGCGCGGCAAGGCTGTGATACTTCACCGAGACGAGCACATCGCGCGGGTCGACGCGCGGAGGCGTGGCGGCCAGCGTGAACGGCTCGGGCAGTTCGGTGGGCAGATCCTTGAGCGAGTGCACGGCGAGATCGACGCGGCCCTCGGCGAGCGCCTCTTCGATTTCCTTGGTGAACATGCCCTTGGAGCCGACCTGGGCGAAGGTGACTTCCTGCAGCCGGTCGCCGGTGGTCTTGATGATCTCGATTTCGACGGTGTGGCCCTGCGCGCGCAGAAGCGCGGCGATGTGGTTGGCCTGCCAGAGCGCGAGTTGCGAGCCGCGGCTGCCGATGCGCAGATTCATTTGCCTCCTACGGCGCTGGTTTCGCTGTGCTCCGCGCTGTTCACGTCTCTTCAGCGCGGATGCGCAGAAGGAGACGGTTCCGATTGAGCTTCGACCGGTTTGGCACTGCTTCGGCGACCGAGGGCAGCGACCACGCTTCGCACAGCGCATCGACGCGGGTGGAGTCGTTTTCGCGCGCGGCCTGCTTGAGCGCCTGCATCGGCGGATGAAGAAACTTGTTGACGAGGCCGCGGGTGAGCGCTTCGACGGCGGCGAGCTGCTCGGCGCTGAGCGTGCCGAGCTTGGCGTGCATGCGCTTGAGTTCGGTCTGGCGAATCTCTTCGGCCTGGTGCTGCAGAGAGACGATGGCCGGAGCGACGTTGACGGCGCGGCGGCGCTGATGGAATCGCTCGACCTCGGCGTCGATGAGCGCCTCGGCGTCGCCGGCCTGCGGCTGGCGCTCGGCGATGTGCGAGGCGGCCACCTGCTGCAGGTCGTCGATGTCGTAGACGAAGATGCCTTCCACCTTGTTCATCGCCGGATCGACGTCGCGGGGCACGGCGATATCGATGAAGAACATGGGCCGGTTGCGGCGGCGATGCATGAACTGCTGGCCGTGCTCGCGGCGGAAGATGGGGTGCGGCGCGCCGGTGGAGCTGATGACGATGTCGGCTTCGGTGGCGGTTTCGTAGAGCTTGTTCGAATGGAATGACGCGGCCATTGAAGGGCTCGGCGAGCTGGCGGGCGCGCTCGAGGGTGCGGTTGGTGACGAGGATGGCTCCGGCGCCCTGCTGGACGAGATGGCGGGCGGCGAGTTCGCTCATTTTGCCGGCGCCGACGAGGAAGACGGTGCGGCCCTGCAGCGATCCGAAGATCTTGCGGGCCAGTTCGACGGCGACCGAAGCGATGGAGACCGAGTTGGAGCCGATGGCGGTTTCGGTGCGGACGCGCTTGGCGGCGGCGAAGGCGCGATTGCAGCAGATGTTCGAGCTGGCCGGAGACGGTGCCGGCGGCGCGCGCGGCGGCGAAGGCCTCCTTGACCTGGCCGAGAATCTGCGGCTCGCCGACGACCATGGAGTCGAGGCTGGCGGCGACGCGGAAGAGATGGCGGACGGCCTGCTGATCGCGATGCTCGTAGATGTGCGGCGCGAGCAGCGCGTGGTCGAGGCCGAAGTGGCTGTGCAGAAATGCCGGTCAGGTCGGTGTCGGGCGATTCGACGGCGGCGAGCATCTCCACGCGGTTGCAGGTGGAGACGATCATGCACTCGCTGACGCCGGGCTGGGCGGCCAGGGCGCGGGTGGCGTCGGGCAGCTCCTCGCGCGAGATGGCGATGCGCTCGCGCAGTTCGATGGGCGCGGTCTTGTGGTTGACGCCGATGAGAACGAGCTGGCTCATGGGGCACCGAACCTGTGAACGTGGCTGACCAGTGTTGGCTGCCCAGACGCACGAGCATGACGACGAGGACCGCGCCGGAGAGATAGGCGGCTTTGCGGCCGCGCAGGCCGGCGGACTGGCGCAGGAAGAGCAGCAGAACGTAGAGCCCCCACATGGCGTAGGAGGCAACGACCTTGGGATCGACGAAATAGGCCGCGCCGAGCGAGGTCTCCTGCACCAGGACGGCGCCGAGGATCAGGCCGACGGTCATGCAGGGAAAGCCGAAGAGCAGCATGGCGTGGGCGATGCGCTCCAGGGTGTCGAGCGGCGGCAGCCAGTCGAGCGGAATCCACCAGGAGTCGTCGCTGGACTTGCATCTTGGCCTTGAGGCGGCGCTCCTGCACCAGGTAGAGGAGCGAGGCCAGAAGGCTGAAGCCCAGGGCGGCGTAGGCGGCCAGCAGGGCGGTGATGTGGGCGATGAGCCAGCTTGTCCGGACGCCCTGCGATGGGAAGGTGTAGCCCTGCAGGCCGAGCGCGGGAACGAAGACCAGGAAAAATGTGATCGGGAAGGCGAAGATGCCGAGGGAGATGGCGTCGTAGAGCCACCAGGCCAGGAAGAACAGGCCGGCGACGGCAAACCCAAGCAGCGATTCAACTTCGCGGGCGCCGACGGGCACCCAGCGATGGGCCTGAACGAGCATTTCTACGACCGAAACGAAATGGAAGAAGAAGGCCATGCCGCCCAGGTGCACGCACCACCGGCGCGCACGCTCTGAGGAATAGAGCACGGCGGGGAAAATCGGTGACACTTGCCGCCGCGTAAAGAATCGCCGCGACTCGGAGCCAGAGGAGATGCATGCCGAACTCAAATCTAAAGCCTTAGCTCTCAGTATACTGTGATCCAAATCACCGTAACGGATCGGGTCGGACGACATGCGGTGATCTCATCCGCAAAGGATCAGAACAGCAATGGAGGACTCGCGATCGTAAGGACGGTATTGCAATTGCCTGTTAGCGCTGGAGGGGCAGACTGCGCTACGCGTTCTGGACAGGCGTGAGCCCGCGGATTCGACTTCGGACGATGGAGCCCACCACCGGCAGCGAACAAGGCTGCGGCATAGAGACGGCCAGCTACTTCTTCGTGGCGGTGTAGGTGTTTGTGCGGCCGGTGACCTTGTTGTCGGAAACGACCGTCATAGTCTTGCCTGAGACCGTCATCTTGTTCACTGCACGACGTTGCCATTGCGCTTGTCAGTCTCTTCGATGGTGTGGCGTTGATCTTCTTTACTGAAACGGTGTCGAAACCAAATGTTGCCGTTTGGTTGGTGCGTCGGTTCCGTCAAGCTTGGCGGTGTAGCTCTCACCCATGGGCGTGGACATGGTCAATTGCGTCGCCATTCACCTTATAGGTGGTGGTCAGTCCGTTGTCGCTCTCCTCCACCTTGACGATCTGCCACTCGCCAGAGGTTGCGTGCACGCCTGAAGGCTTGACACCGGTGCGCTTCGCGGTGGCGGTTGAGGTCACGGTCTGATCGCTCGCTCATGGGATGAGCAGTCATCTTGATCGTGAGCGTCTTGCCATCGGCCGAAACGGTTCGCGTCTGTTCGAAATCGGCTTCCCGTCCTTCTTGGCGGTAACGGCGATGGAGTTTGGATCGGCTTCTTTGACGCTGATGGTGTCGTAGGACTGGCCGGTCACAGCCTGGTCGGTGCCATCGGCCTTCACATCGAAGGCAGGATTGCAGCTGACGCAGTGGTACCAACCCTGGCTGAGGTAGAAGACGTTTGGCTTCGGAGAGAATTTGGTCTGGGCCGTGTTGGTCTTCCAGGTTCCGTCGAACGGGGATTGAGCAGAGACCGCAGTAGAGTGCGCAGAGCAATGCTGCAAGAAGCAGCGAACACACATGGTGCAGATCGGACTTTCATCATATTGGCTTTCTCCTCCCGGGAAATCGAGTAAGATGCCGAATGCGGAATGCGCAGGACCTGCGGGACGGAGAGCCGCAGCGATTGTACATCCCAGTGCCAGAGCGTTGTCGAGACTCGAATTTTGTGATTGAGGACCGGTCAGGCAGCGATGGATCAGAAGGCATGTTTGGGCTTGCCGATGCCGGGTTGAGAGAACGCGGCGGGTTTGCTCCACGTTCTGCACAGGCCGGATGGAGTCGCGTCACGATAATCTGTAGGCAATCGTGCAACCCGCAGACCTCCAATCCGCGGCGGCGCCGCCGTCTCCCCCTGCCCCGGAAGAACCTGAATTGGCTGCCTGCTGAGCACGCCAGGTGGGCAAGGCAGGCGGGAAGTCGCTCGGAGCCTGACCCCGTTTATGCGGCAGTGGTCGGCGGCGAAGCGGGAGAATCCCGATGCGCTGCTGTTCTTCCGCATGGGGGACTTCTACGAGCTGTTCTATGACGATGCGGTTATGGCCAGCCGCGAGTTGCAACTGACGCTGACGGCGCGGGACCGCGAGCGGCAGTTGCCGATGTGCGGGGTTCCCTACCACTCGGTTGAGGGCTACCTGACGCGGCTGCTGCGCAAGGGCTATCGGATCGCCATCTGCGATCAGATGGAAGACCCGAAGCTCACCAAGAAGATCGTGAAGCGCGAGGTGACGCGGGTTCTGTCGCCGGGAACGGCGCTGGATGCGGCGCTGGGGCAGGAGCAGAACAATTTTCTGGCGGCGTATTTTGAGAGCGGGCCGCAGACGGAAGCAGCCGGTGTGCGCGGTGGCGCTGCTGGATGTTTCGACGGGCGAGTTTCGGACGGCGGAGTTTCAGGGGCCGAAGGCGCGGCAGCAGGCGCTGGAGGAATTGCTGCTGGCGGGGCCGAGCGAGGTGCTGCTGGCGACGAGTGCGGAGATTGCCGGCAGCGCTCGAGAAGATTCCTGCGAGGACGCGCGTGGAGGATTGGGTGTGGACGCGCGACTTTGCGGTTCCGCTGGTGGAGCGGCAACTGAAGGTGCGGTCGCTCGAAGGGTTCGGGCTGGTGGGGCACGAGGCAGCGGCGATTGCGGCGGGTGCGGTGCTGCACTATGTGCGCACGACGCAGAAGAACGAGGCGCTGCACATCGATTCGCTGAAGTTTCAGGAGCACTCGACGGCGCTGGAACTCGACCAGGTGACGGTGCGGAATCTGGAACTGGTGGAGCCGCTGTTTGCGGGGCAGGACGATCGCGCGACGCTGTTCCACACGCTCGATGCGTGCCAGACGCCGATGGGCAAGCGGATGCTGCGGGCGACGATTCTGCGGCCGCTGATTGATGCCGCGGTGCTTGAAGCGCGCTATGAGGCCGTGGCCGAAGCGCACGGCGATCTGCTGAAGCGCGAAGAGGTGCGGCGGGCGTTTGACGGGATTCTCGATCTGGAGCGGCTGCTGGCGCGGCTGAGCCTGGATTCGGCGGGACCGCGCGATGTGCGGGCGCTGGCAGCGAGCCTGGCGCGGTTGCCGGGCTTGAAGACGGCGATGGAGGCGATGCAGGCGCCGCTGTGGCGCGAACTGATTGGCGCGGCTCGATACGCTTGAAGATGTGACGGCGCGGATTGCGACGACGCTGGTGGCGGAGCCTCCGCTGACGCATGGCCGATGGCGGAGCGATTGCGGCGGGTGTGGATGCGGAGCTGGATGAGCTGCGCACGATTTCGTCGACGGGCCGGCAGTCGATTGCGGCGATCGAAGAGCGGGAGCGGGCAGCGGACCGGGATTGGTTCGCTGAAGGTGCGCTATAACTCGGTCTTTGGGTATTACATCGAGATCACGAAGTCGAATCTCGCGATGGCGCCGGCGGACTACGAACGCAAGCAGACGCTGGTGAATGCGGAGCGGTTTACGACGCCGGAGTTGAAGGAGTACGAGCGTCAAGATTCTGACGGCGCACGATCGCTGCATCGAGATTGAGAAGCGGATTTTTGCTGAGCTTGCGGCGCGAAGGTGTTGGAGGCGGCGGGCAGAATTCGGCGCATCGTCGGCGGCGGTGGCGGAGGCGGATCTGCTGACGAACTTTGCGCACCTGGCCGCGCTGCGGCGGTATGTGCGGCCCGTGCTGGCCGAGGAGCCGGTGCTGGAGGCGGTGGCGGCGCGGCATCCGGTGATTGAGCAGTGGATGGAGGAGACGCGCGAGGGGCGATTCATTGCCAACGATCTTTATCTCAACGCCGGCGATGAGGGGCCGAGCCTGCTGCTGATTACGGGGCCGAACATGGGCGGCAAGAGCACCTATCTGCGGCAGGCGGCGATGCTGGTGCTGATGGCGCAGATGGGCAGCTTTGTTCCGGCGCAGAGTCTGCGGCTGGGGCTGGTCGATCGCATCTATACGCGCATCGGGGCCAGCGACAACGTGGCGCGCGGGCGCTCGACCTTCATGGTGGAGATGACGGAGACGGCGACGATTCTGAACACGGCGACGAAGCGGTCGCTGATTCTGCTGGACGAGATGGGACGCGGCACGGCGACGTTCGATGGGCTGTCGCTGGCGTGGGCCACGGTTGAATATCTGCATGCGGAGACGGGCGCGCGCACGCTGTTTGCCACGCACTATCACGAGCTGACGATGCTGGCGGAGAAGCTGCCGCGGGTGCGCAATCTGCGCGTGGGCGTGAAAGAAGGCGCGGGCGGCATTGTGTTTCTGCACACGATTGAGCCGGGCGCAGCGAGCAAGAGCTACGGTATTGAAGTGGCGAAGCTGGCGGGACTGCCGGCGGCGGTGATCGAGCGCGCGAAGCATGTGCTGCGGCAGCACGAGAAGCAGGAGCGGCAGAGCGTGCAGGTGGAGACGGCTCCGGAGCCGATGCAGTTGACGATCTTTACGCCGCTGTCGCAGCGCATTGTGGATCGCATTGAGGCGGTGGATGTGAATGCGCTGACGCCGCTGCAGGCACTGAATCTGCTGGAAGAGTTGCAGCAGGAATTGAAGGAGAAAGCATGAGCGCGACGATCTGCGGCAAGCGGCGGGAAGTCTGCTGGTGGTGGGGCTGGGCGGAACGGAGCTGACGGGCCTGGAACGCGCGTGGCTCAGGCTGGTGCGGCCCGGGCGGCGTCATTCTCTTCAAGCGCAACATCACGGATGCGCAACAGACGCGGGCGCTGCTGGATGAAGCAACGGGATTGTGCGCTGCGACATAGCTGTGCGCTGCGTGGATGTGGAAGGCGGCACGGTGAACCGGCTGCGCGATGCGCTGGCGCCGATGCCGTCGGCGCAGGCGGTGGCGGCGGCGATGCGCGCAAGCGACAGGCGAAGCCCAGCGTCTGCGCTGCGCGAAACATGGCGAGCTGATTGCGCGGGCGGTGAAGGCGTTCGGATTTAACACGACGCTGGCGCCGGTGGTGGATCTGGCTCTGCCTGAAGCGGCCGAGGTGCTGGGCTCGCGGACCGCCGGTGCGAATGCTGCGGAAGTGATTGCGATATGCGCGGGAGTTTCTGGCCGGGCTTGCGGCGCAGGGAGTGGTCGGATGCGGAAAGCATTTTCCCGGGCTGGGCGGCGCGGCGGGCGATACGCATTTTGTGACGCCGGAGATTCAGCGCACGTGGCAGCAGATTTGGAACGAGGATCTGGTTCCCTATCGCGAACTGCATCGCGGAGATGCCGATGGTCATGATGAATCATGCGGCGTATCCGCGCACGCCGGGCAAGAACGAGCCGGCAAGCGCTTCGCGATTCTGGATCACGAAGATGCTGCGAAAGCGGATCGGCTATCAAGCGGCATCATTCTCTCCGATGATCTGGAGATGGGCGGCATTCTGAAGTTCTTGCCGGTGGAAGAAGCGGCGGTGGCGGCGATTCGCGCGGGATCGGATCTGCTGGAGATCTGCCACAGCGCGGAGCTGATTCTGCGCACGCTATGAGGCGCTGGTCGCGGAAGGCGAGCGGTCGGCGGCGTTTCGCAAGATTGCTGCTGGCGACGGCGCGCGAGACCGCACGGAAACGAGCACGGCTGTATGCGCGCGGTGTGGCGACGGCGCTGAGTCCGCAGAAGCTCGAAGCGCTGCGGAAGAGCATTCTGGAATTCAACGAAACGGTGGCGGCGATTGCTGGATGCTGCGGCCGTTGCTGCACCGAGGGCGGCGTCTCCGGCGGAGACTTCGTGAAGTTGAAGCCGATGATTGTGGCCGGAGTCATGAGCGGCACGTCGGCTGACGGGATCGATGTGGCCGTGGTGCGAATTGCGCCCGTGAAGGGCCGGCCGAAGCTGACGCTGCTGGCGCATGAGGGATTTCGCTACCCTGCGGCGTTGCGCCGCGCTGTGCTTGCCGCGATGAATGCGAAGTCGACTTCGACGGCGGAGCTGGCGCGGCTGAACTGGCGGCTGGGGCTCGCGTATGCCGAGGCGGTGAAGGCGACGGTCGAAGCGGCACAAGGTTCAGCTCGATCTGATTGGATGCCATGGGCAGACGCTGTATCACCAGGCGCGCGCGGCGCTCGTATGCGGGCAAGAAATTTGCGTGCACGTGGCAGGCGGGCGAGGCGGCGGTGATTGCGGCGGAACTGGGCGTGCCGGTGGTTTCGAATTTTCGGCCGGCGGATATGGCTGCGGGCGGACAGGGCGCGCCGCTGGTGCCGCTGCTGGATTATGTGCTGTTTGCCGATCGAAAGCGCGGGCGGGTGCTGCAGAATATCGGCGGCATCGCGAACCTGACGGCGATTCCGGCGGGCAGCAAGTATCGATGAGGAGTGATCGCATTCGACACTGGGCCGGGCAACATGGTGATGGATGCGCTGGCGCAGAAGCTCTTTGGCAAGCCTTACGATCGCAATGGCGCGATTGCGGCGAAGGGACGAGTGCTCGATACCGTGCTGGCGCAGATGCTGCGCGATCGGTATTTTGCATTGCAGCCGCCGAAGACCGCGGGGCGCGAGGAGTTCGGGCGCGAGTATGCGGCGAAGTTTCTTGCGGCTTGCCGACGCGTGAGCCGGAAGCCTGAAGATGCGCTGGCAACGGCGACGGCGCTGACGGCAGAGAGTATTGCGCGGAGCTTCGAACGATTTGTGCTCGCGAAGATGCAGGGCACGCCGATCGATTACATCGTGTCCGGCGGCGGCGCGCGGAATGCGACGCTGATGGCGATGCTGAAGACGCGGCTTGAACCGCTGGGATGCGAGGTGGCGACGATCGAGAAGTTCGGTCTGCCGGCGGAGGCGAAGGAGGCTGCGGCGTTCGCGCTGCTGGCGTGGATGACGTGGCATCGGCTTCCCGGAAATGTGCCTGCGGCGACAGGGGCGAAGCGGCCGGTGATTCTGGGGCAGATCACGTATGCGTAGGCCAAACTGGCTTGCTAGGAATCGCTTCCCAGGTCTCAGAAGCGAGACCTGGGGCACCCCGCTTTTGGTGTTGACGCTGGCCTTAAATTTTGCCGGATGTCGTGCATCGCGTCGCGATCCAAATACAGTTGTGTTTTTGATTGAGGCGAGTCCTACGAATCTTGACCCGCGGGTTGGCACGGATGGGCAGTCGGAGCATATTGATGAGTTGCTCTTCGACGGGCTCGTCGCCAAAGATTCGAGTTTTCATTTCACTCCGGCGCTGGCCGAGAGCTGGGAATTGCGTGATCCGGTGACGCTGGTGTTTCATCTGCGCGCGGGTGTGCGATTTCATGATGGACGGCCGATGACGGCGCGCGACGTGGTGTGGAGCATCAACTCGATGCGCGACGGCACAGTGATCACAGCGAAGTCGGCAACTTACGCATCGATTGCGAAAGTCGAAGCGCCTGACGCACAGACAGTCATTCTGCATCTGAAGCATCCGGACAATTTTTTGCTGATCAATCTGGCGACCGGAGCATTCGGCGTTGTGCCGGAGGGCAGCGGGCGCGATTTCTGGCAGCATCCGGTGGGGACGGGGCCGTTTCGCTTTGTCAGCCAGCAGATCGACCAGGATGTCGTGATCGAGCGCAATCCGCTGAGTTGGAGGGTGCAGCCGAAGCTGGAGCGGGTGCGATTCGCGGTGGTTCCCGATCCGATTACCGAGTCGCTGGAGTTGGAGAAGGGGTCGGGAGATGTGGCGATCAATTCCCTGCCCATGGATTCGCTGCCGATTCTGGGGGCGCGGCCCAATTTGCAGGTCAATGACACGCCGGGCACGCAGATTCAGTACCTGGCCTTCAATCTCACCGATCCTCTGCTGAAGGATGTGCGCGTGCGGCAGGCAATTTCGTGCGCGATCGATCGCGACCTGATTATCCGCACGCTGCTGCGCGGGCATGCGCGGCCGGCTGTGAGTTTGCTGCCGCCGGCACACTGGGCGTGGACCGATGATGTGGCACGTTTTGATTACGACCCAGCGCGCGCGAAGAAGCTGCTCGACGAGGCCGGCTATCCGGTGCGGCACAAATGGTGTCCGGTTTCATGTGACGATGAAGACGAGCACGGTGGAGGATGTGCGTTCGCTGGCGGCGGTGCTGCAGCAGCAACTAGCGCAGGTGGGGATTGCGCTGGATATTCGAACGTTTGAGTTCGCGACATTTTATGCCGATGTGACGCGGGGGGCGTTTCAGTTGTATTCGCTGCGCTGGATTGGCGGGAACGAGCAGCCGGATATTTTCAGCTATGCATTTTCTACTGCGAGATTTTCGCCGAAGGGAGCGAATCGCGGGCACTACTCCAATGCGAAGCTTGATGCATTGCTGGACGATAGCTCGGCCAGCAATGACCAGGCGAAGCGCCGCGCAGATTATGTGGAGGCGCAACGGATACTCGCGGAGGATCTGCCCGCGATCAATCTCTGGTACAAGGACACGGTGGTAGTGCACAATCGGAGGCTGACGAATGTGACGCCAACGGCCTCGGGCAGCTTTGCATTTCTGGAGACCGCGGAACTCAAGCCGTAACGGCAAACCATCGCGGCGGAATGTATTGCCGAATCGGTACATGGCACTTCAGCTCGTGACGTCGCGGAGCTTAAGATTTGCTTAAGAAACACATCCTAATTAAGTGCCGTGTCTACTGCTATATAAGACTCATCGAAGCGATCGCAAGAATGGTTCATAGTTTGGCACTGTTTCTCAACCTTTTGCAAGGTTGATTCGTCTACCGAAACAGATAACGATTACAGCGCAGCGTTTTGACTGTGGATGCGCGGAGAGAAAGATGAAGAGCAGGAACCGGAATCGGTTTGAAGTCGTAATGACACGGTTGTTTCTATTGGTCGTGCTGGCGACGGCGTGCACCGGGCTCATCGCGCAGGCCCCAGCGCGCTTCGTGGGTACGGTCACGGCGATCAATGGAAGCACGATTACCGTCAAGACGGATGCTGGCGAATCGAAGCAAGTGGAAGTGCCTGCGGCTGCGGTGATCAAGCGGCTGGCGCCGGGGCAGAAGGACTTGAGCGCTGCGGAGACAATTCAGTTAGCCGATCTTGCTACCGGGGATCGGGTACTGGTGAAGCTTGATCCGAATGCGACGGGCGCGATTCCGCAGGCGCTGCAACTGGTGGCGATGAAGCAGACCGACATTGCGCAGAAGCAGCAGCAGGAGCGCGATGAGTGGCAGCGCAACGGCATAGGCGGACTGGTGAAGAGCGTTGATGCGGCTTCAGGCGTCGTTGTAGTTACGACTGGCGCAGGGCCAACAGCAAAGACAGTCACGGTTCACATCAGCAAGACGACGGTGCTGAAGCGCTATGCACCGAATTCAGTCCGGTTTGCAGATGCGCAGCCGGCGCCCCTCGATGCCGTTCAAGTGGGCGATCAATTCCAGGTGCTTGGGCAGAAGAACACGGATGGTACTGAGATTGCGGCGACCCAGGTTGTATCGGGTAGTTTCAGGAACATTTCGGGCGTGGTGTCCACGATCGACACGGGGGCTTCGACGTTGACCGTGAAAGATCTGGCGACAAAGAAGAATGTGACGGTACACATTACGGCGGATGCAGAGATGAGGCGTCTGCCTGACATGATGGCAAAGATGATTGCCGCCCGGCTGAAGGGTGGCGCTCTGGCAGCCGGCGGGGCCATGATGCCGGCGCGTTCGCAGGACGGATCTGCGGCACCTGCTCAGACCGGAGGGGCACAAAGCGGCGGAATGGGAGCCGCAGGCCAGCAGGGACGCCGGGGCAGCGGCGGACTGGGGCAGATTCTAGACCGCGCGCCGGCGGTGAAACTTGGCGATTTGACGAAAGGCGAAGCGGTCATGCTGGTATCGACCGAAGGCGCCACGGACGTAACCGCGATCAAGCTGCTGGCTGGGGTCGAGCCACTGCTTGAGAGCCCCGATGCTTCGCGCAATCTGCTGGCCAACTGGAGTATGGGCTCGGGCGGGGGCGGCGGCGAAGAGGGAACACAATAATCAGCTTTTCGATTTGCAAAATTCAGTGAGGAATTCGTGCATTTAAGACACTATTGTTCTTTTCATTTTTTGATTGCGTTGGCACTTGGTTTGGCAAGTCTGGCTGCGCATGCACAATCGGCCACCGCGCCGCCCGCAGCAGCAGGCGGAACGGCGACGATTCGCGGCCACATTGCCGACCAGACCGGCGCGCTGATCCCCGGTGCCAAAGTTACGGTCACCACGAGTGATGGAAAGACTGTTGGGACTGCCACTGCAGACGCGAGCGGCCTGTACTCCGTGACGGGGCTGGCGGCCGGCAGCTACATCGTGAATGCCGAGTTCACGGGATTCGCGGCGTTTCAGTCGCAGGCCATTCCGGTGGCCGCGGGGCAGATCAAGCGCGTCGACATCGCGATGGCGATCGAAGTGGAACAGCAAAGCGTCGTGGTCAGTGATGAGACGCCGACGGTAAGCGTGGAAGCGGGAGCGAATGCCAGTTCTGTGATCCTGAAAGACAAGGATCTCGACGCGCTGTCGGATGATCCCGATGAGCTGTCAAATGAACTTACAGCATTGGCGGGTCCCTCGGCCGGACCGAACGGCGGGCAGATCTATATTGACGGATTTACTGGCGGTCAGCTTCCGCCCAAGTCGGCGATTCGCGAAATCCGCATCAATCAGAATCCATTTTCGGCGGAGTTTGACAAGCTGGGATACGGGCGAATCGAAATTCTTACCAAGCCCGGTACTGACAAACTCCACGGACAAGCATTCATCATGGGCAATGACAGCGCTTTCAATACGGGCAGCCCGTTCCTGCCGAACGTGCCGTCGTATTACCGGATCCAGTACAACGGCACCGTCAGCGGGGCGCTGACCAAGACGTCGTCGTTCTTCATAAGCATGGAGCAGCGGGACAACCACGACCAGGCTGTCTACAGCTACTATCCGGCGGTACTAGATCCGACCACCGGACTTTATTCGATCGCGACGACACGCTCTTCGGGCGCACTTGCGAATCCGCACAACCACATCAACGTCTCTCCGCGGCTCGATCTGCAGCTTGGGCAGAAGAACACGCTCACTCTGCGCTACCAGTGGTTCTACGATTCGGAGAGCGGCGACATCAACTCAACCTCGCTTCCTTCGCAATCGATGACCACGACCACGACCGAACATACGTTCCAGTTGAGCGATTCGCAGATCATCAACGATCACATGGTGAATGAGACTCGATTCGAATACCGGCGGGAGTTGAATTCGATTTCTCCGATTGGCACGATGCCTACCCTCATTGTGAGTGGCGACTTCACCGGCGGCGGGGCAACGGGCCAGTCCTCGAACGATCACCAGGATCATCTCGAATTGCAGAACTACACAACAATGAGCCTGGGGCCACAGTCCATCAAGTTTGGCGCGTGGCTGCGCGACAATCGTGACGCCAATGCCTCGTATGAGAATCACAACGGCACGCTGGTCTTTACGCAGAAGGGGTATGTGGATGCGCTCAACGCTCTCGCCCAAGGGCAGAGCCTGACGAGCCTTCCTGCCAATGAGTTTTTGAATCTCAGCATCACTGCCGGGCAGGTGGCGTACACGACCAACACCTTCGACGGTTCCCTGTTCTTTCAGGATGACTGGAAGGTGAATCCGCGGCTTACCCTTTCCGGTGGGTTGCGATGGGAGACTCAGAACCACATTGCGGATCACAACGATTGGGCGCCACGTGTCGCCTTTGCCTACGCCCTCGATGCCAAGGGAAAGAAGCCGGCGAAGACGGTGTTGCGCGCCGGCTATGGCATTTTCTACGATCGGCTGCCGATCAGCGACCTGATGACTATTGCGCGGCAAGGGGTTAACAGCGGATCAGCGCAGACCACGGTGGAATCGCCCGCCTGCCTGAGCGGCTCAGACCTGAACAACATGGACTTCACGGGATGCAAGCCCGCGGCGCCGTACACACCGACGCCTGAAACCACAGTCGTTCAGCTCTCACCTACGTATCGCTCGCCATCCACCCAGCAACTGGGAACGAGCATCGAGCGGCAGTTGACGAAGACCACCACCTTGACCGGTACCTACCTTCACTCATTCGGTGTTCACCAGATGGTGACACGCAACGCAAACGCGTACACACCGCTGCCGGGCACAACCTTCTACAACAGTTCCACCGGCCCGCGCCCAGACTCCAGTCTCGGCATCATCAATGAGTATTATCCGGAAGCGGTTTTCAAAGAGAATCAGATGATTCTCAATGTGAATTCCCGCATCTCGCCGAAGTTGAGCTTCTTCGGGTTCTACAACCTGTCGTTCGCCAATACAGATGGCGCCGGCGGCACCGCTTCGAATTCGTACAACCTGAGCCAGGATTACGGCCGCGCGAGTTTTGTGTCGCGAAACATGATCTTCCTGATGGGCAACTACACAGGACCGTGGGCACTGCGCTTCAACCCGTTTCTGGTTGCGCGCTCCGGTCGTCCGTATAATGTCGTTTCCAGTTACGACCTGACGGGTGATCAATTTCTCAACAATCGGCCCTCATATGCTGATGCTTCGTTATGCACTGCCGGGAGCAACCAGTATTACCAGACGCAGTTTGGATGTCTCAACGCGGAGCCGGGTTCGGGAGATTCGCTTGTGCCCATGAACCTGGGGAGTGGACCACCGGGCATAGCTTTCAACCTGCGCCTCAGCAAGACAATCGGGGTTGGACCCAAGGTTGAATCGGCCGGTGGAGTCGCGAATCAAGGCGGCGGCCCTGGCGGTGGTGGCCCTCCCGGAGGTCGTGGTGGTGGTGGTGGCGGTCGCGGCGGACCGGGTGGAGGACTTGGACCCGGGGGTCTTGGCGGCGGTGGCGGCCCCGGCGGCATGATGGGCCCGGCCAGCACAGGTCGCAGATTCAACCTGACGTTCAGCGCACAGGCACTGAACCTGTTCAACAATGTGAACTACTCCACGCCAGTCGGCACACTTGGATCGAGTAACTTCGGACATTCGACCAGCCTTGCAAACCAGATGTTCTCTGGACCGGGCGGATCGACATCGCGCCGGATATTTCTCCAGGCGGTGTTCGCGTTCTGATCAAGTGGGAGAACTGCAAAAGGCCGGAGCGAGATGCCCCGGCCTTTTTGCTTTTGCCTAATGCGCGGCGGTGACGATCGCGGGTTGGGCCAGCGCCGCAAACGCATCGGTGAGCGAGACGACCTTGAGCTGCGCCTTGAGTTCGGCGAGGGTGGCGTTGGTGGTTGCGGTGATTTCGATTGTCTCTCCAGGGAGGATGTCGAAGTAGTTGTCGGAGAGCTTGGCGCCAATGGCGCCAAGAGAGAGGTAAACGTCGCGGGCGAGGACAGGCGAAGTGACGCGGATTTTGTAGATGCCGTTGGCGCCGCTGGTCGTGATCGAAAGATTCGCGGGCTTGAGATGTATCTCCTTTGTGGGTGCGATGTACAACAGGTTGCGCGAGAGCTGCGCTCCTGCGGCGGATATTTCGGCGAGGACGAATACGCGTGAGGTGTCGGAAGCGCCAGCCTGCGCCAACTTCGCGAGCGGCCAATCGAGGTAGACCTTGCTGGCGAGCGGATCAATGCTGACGTCGTGATTCTCCTCGAGCAGTACTTTGCCATCGAAGTCCATGAGACGGACGCGAAGGGATGCGGGCGTTGACGTCGGTCTTGTCGGAGACAACGTAGACCCTGACTGACCCGTTTTCGACATGCGGCGAAACGAGAATGGGCGCATAGAAGCGGCGAGCGTAATACTGCAGTGCCTTCCAGCGGCCGTAGTAGTCGATGCTGGACCACGAGGCGACGGGCCAGCAGTCATTCAGCTGCCAGAAGATGGAGCCCATGGTTTCAGGACGGCTGCGGCGGAAATGCTCTGCGCCGATCTTGATGCCCTCGGCCTGCAGCACCTGGCTGACGTAAAGGAAGCTGGCGAAATCCTTCGGCTCGGGATAATCCTTGAGCAGATAGTCGTGGATGATGGAGTTGCCTTCGTTGTTCTTCTGATGCGCGAGCATGACGGGCGTAAAGATGCTGGTGCGATCGGCAGGCTCAGTGAAGGCCTCAATGGTTTTCATTTCCGGGAAGGACTGGAAGCCGTACTCGGTGACGAAGCGCGCGTGATGCGTCTCGTAGGTTGAGAACGGGACGCGGCCGTGCCACACATCCCAGATGTGCGCATCGCCGCTCTGGTAGTGACTCGCTGAAAGTGTCTCGTAGTCGGCGCTGGGCGAACTGGGCCAGTACGGAATTTCAGGCTCGAGGCGCGCGACCACGCGTGGGAGGATGCCGCTGAATTCAGTGAGGTAGTCCTGCCACATCTGGTAGCTGCACATCGGCGGGCAGCGTGGCGCGCGGCACCCAGTCCATGGCGCCTTCGGTTTCGTTGTTGCCGCACCACAGCACGATGCTGGGATGATTGCGCAGGCGGCGGACCTGGTCTTCGGCCTCGGCTTCAATGTTGAGCTTGAAGTCGTAGGTGCCGGGCTGCCAGTCGTTGCCGAACATGAAGTCCTGCCAGACCATGATGCCGAGCTCGTCGCAGATCTGGTAGAACTCGTCGGTCTCGTAGTAGCCGCCGCCCCAGTGGCGGATCATGTTCATGTTGGCGTCGCGCGCGGACTCGAGGATGCGGCGGTAATCGGCGGTGGTGACGCGATTGGGGAAGCTGTCGAAGGGAATGACGTCGGCGCCCTTGGCGAATACGGGGATGCCGTTGACGACGAGTTGGAAGGAGCGGCCCCACTTGTCGGGATGGCGATCGAGGACGATGGAGCGGAGGCCGGTCTTCACTTCGCGCTGATCGGCGGTCTGTGTCTGCGGAGACGCTGAGACTGTTGCCGTGAAAGTCGTAGAGCGGCTGATCGCCGTAGCCAGCCGGATACCACAGTTTCGGCTGGCGAATTTCGATGGGCAATGTCGACGGTGTTGAGGCCGGCGTGGAGATCGACAGATTTCGTCGTCGATGACAGGTTTGCGCGCCATCGGTATAGTGAAGTGTCAGGTTGGCGGGACCAGCTGCGCGCAGCTTCAATCTGAACCTCGGCATCGACGTGGGCCACTTCCCTGCTCACGTCGCGCTGGCGGATGGCGAAGTCGGCGATGCGGACCTTGTCCCAGGCTTCGAGGCGCACGGGACGCCAGATGCCGCTGGTGACGAATGTCGGGCCCCAGTCCCATCCGTATTCATAGGCTGCTTTGCGCATGTAGGTCTTGGGAGCGGTTTTTGTTTTGCGGCTGCCAGGGATCGAGTGCCGCAACCTCGGCCGCGGCCTTGATCGGCGATGGAAAGACGACGCGCAGTTGATTGCTGCCGGCATGCAGATACGGCTTTCGCCGGAACGCGCCACGCGCGGAACATGTTGTCGGCAGTGAGAACCTGCGTGCCATTCAAATAGACATTGGCTGTGGCATCGAGGCCATCGAAGACCAGGTCAACGTGCGAGCGCGCGAGCTGAGCAGGTGAAACGTCGAAACTGACGCGATATTCCCAGCTTTCATCCTGGATCCACTGCAGCTTTGATTCGTTGTCGCGGTAAAACGGGTCGGGAATCTTCTTGTTTGCGAGCAGATCGAGATGCACATCGCCGGGGACGGTGGCAGGCATCCAGCCGGTATTGAGGTCCGACGAGGTGCTTACCTGGCGAAATTGCCAGCCGCGATCGAGAGCGACAGTGGCGTTCTGAGTAGCGCCTAATTGAGCCACTGCCGATGAATTGAGAAATAGAAACAGTGCAGCTTCGATCGCAAAGAACGCGAGAGACGATCTATGAATTCGCATTAAATTCCCTTCGGCCTGTTGCCGCAATAAAGAACGACCAAGGCTAGCCCGCAAAATCCGCTGATAAGGGTATCACGCGCTGATTCGCTGCTTGCTTATTGGCGATCACGCAACAGGCGAGCATAGAGCGCCTGCCATTCATCGGCCTTTGCGTTCATGTCGAATTGCTGGCGGATTCGCTCACGCGATGCTTTGCCCATGCTGTCGCGCTGTTGTTGGGACATTCGCATGACGCGGAGCATTGCATCGGCGAGCGCATCGGGATTCTTTGGTGGGACGATCACGCCGGCATCGGCGAGGAGTTGGCGGACTCCGCCTACGTCGGTTGCGACAACCGGTTTCTGCATCGCCATGGCTTCACCCACGACGAGAGGCATTCCTTCCCATGCCGAGCTGAGGACGAACGCGTCGCAAGCGGCGAAAGTCTCCGCCATGTTGTCGCAATGCCCGAGCCAGCGGACCCTGTCTGAGACGGGTGATTCTGTTGAAGGGCGGTTGCCATCGTTGCGCATGTGCTCCCCTTCGCTGAGACCGCCGGCGATCCATAACTGGGTCTGCGTCTCTGCGCACACACGTTTGAAAGCGGTCAGCAGATTATCGAAGTCTTTCGCCGGAACCATGCGGCCAGCGGCGAGCCAGATGAAATCGCCGGGGGCATGAATGTGTTCTCTCGATAAGCTTTGGCTCACTCTCACAGGATCGAACTCATCTAGATCGATCCCGTTGGTGACAACAGAACATTTCTTCTGCGGAGCCGCCCCAATTTGAATGTAGCGATTTGCTACCGCGTCACTCACTGCAGTGGTGTGAATGCTGAGGCCGTCCGTGAGGCCGTAAAGAGCTGTCCGCCGCCATTCACCTTCGTAGACGTTATGAATCGTGGAGAGCACCGCCGGGGCGCTCCCGAGAATGTAAAGCGCTCGCTCGGCCATGTTCGCGGGAAAGGTGTGGCTGTGGACGAGATCGGGCTGAAAATTGCGCAGGAAGCGATGTGCCCGCATAAGAGCCGAGCAAAGGCCCCCGAAGGACTTGTGCGCATTGAGCCTGACAACCTCAACAGAAGTGGTCCATTCATGAGTTTCGGGCGGCTTCATCACGATGAAGGCTACGTGATGTCCCCTGGATGCCATGCGTTCAGCCAGTGCGACCACTTGCCGTTCTGCACCACCGATGCCGAGCGAGGTAAGCAAGTAGGCGATGCGCATGGTCTCTTGAGTCCGCAGATAGATTGGTCAAGAGATGATAGCGCAGCCCCATCATGCCGCAGTGTGCGCGTGCTCACTCTCTGTGGCAAATCTGCTGCGCAGCAAGGTATCCACCGCGAACAGGCCCGGCCCCAGGATGAGGATAAGGAGCGCAGCAAACCAGTAGGTGTAGGGGGTTGCGCCGTAGAAATCTTCGGGCTTGGAGAGGATGTGGGAGAAGTTGACGCGGTCGTCGGGGACGCTGAGGTAGGCCATCGTCATGTTGACAAAAAGCACGAGCGAGGCGAGGCGCGATGCGATCCCGAAAGTAAACAAGAATCCTCCGCAGAGTTCGACCAGCGCAACTGTCAGGGCCGTCATGTGCGGAGCCGGCAGGTTGAGGCTGGCGAAGAAGCCGGTCACCTTGTCGAGGTGCGTAAGTTTGCCCCAGCCGTCCTGCATGAACTGCCAACCCCAGTAGAGGCGGATCGCTAGGAGCAGCGGGTTTTGCAGCCTATTCAGGATCCATGCGAAGCCGTCGTAGGTTTTCCGCGCGGTGTGCAGGATGCTCATAATTCCCTCTCCAGTTACCGGCACTGAGGCCTTCGTGTGTTTCATCTCGCAAACGCGAGGAGTGATGCGCATCAAGGCGCCGAATCAATCACCGACCCCTTGAAGACCGTGACTGCAGATCCTTCGGCCAGGAAGGCGGAATCGGGCGGCTTTTTCAGAATGTTCGCAAATTCAGGCCCGTAGTACTTTTCGGCGTCACCTGTGAAGCGCGCCGACTTTGCATCCATGACCTTCCACTGCGGATGCTGCACCTCGTACTCCATCGTGCCACCGCGACGCTGGGATGCATAGCCCCAGTAGTGCTCGGTAATGAACTGACTCAGCGAGCCATCCTCCGCGATATAGCCTTCACCCGAAGCCTGTGCGGAGATCGCGCAGTGGTTTGTTCCTGATCCCCATGAGAATTCCGCGACCGTTTTTCCCGCGGTGCTCTCAATACGATGTGCCATGGGGACACATGCGTAGTTCTCCCCATAGACGATGCGCGCCACCGCAGTCACGGCGTACTTCGGGACGAGTTCGCGAATGAATGCGACGCCTCTCTTCCCTGCGCACCGGACATAAAAACGCAGGTTCACTTCTTCGAACGACTGATGGAATGGAATCGCCTGGCCGAAGACGCGGGTCTTGTTGAATTCGAACCCGATGAGGCTGATGTATGTACTGCCGTCGAACTGATCGAGCACTGTTCCTGCCGGGACGAATGGCTGAAGAAGATCTGGATCCACGGCGTAGTTCAGCATCAGCAGGTTCTTCCATTCGGCGGTAAGGAACGTGCGTTGCTGAGCGATTGTCATTCTGTCTCTGGGACAATCCATGATGCCACGGGGTTACAGAGGATTTCGAGCGACACGCCGTCAGGAATGCACTGTTTCAAGGTCGGGCGCGCAAATCCAGCCGAGTTCCGACCAATTGGTGAACCATTGCCGGACCAATTGTGGCCGCTTCGCACTGGGCAAGCGGGAACTGGTAATTCCGATCTCGATCGCCTGGGCAAGCGGCCTGCCCTCGCGAAAAGCGAGGAGCGTATCGGAATTCCTCGCGCTTCAAGCGGAGATAGTAAACCGAAAGATCGACTCGGTGCGCTGCGAGCCAGATGGGCTTGCGCCGCATCGACGGAAGCTTTGCAGGTGCTTGCTCCTCGTCCTCGTGTTCAACTCCCGCTTCGCTTGTTTGCCGCTTTTCGTTCTTGTGAAGCTTCAGGACGAGATCGTCCACGGGAAAATCGAGCGCGATCAATCGCAGATGCGGCTGCAGGTCGAGGCGCGAACTGCCGTCGAGCGTGGAGATCTGTTCGAGGGTGAGCGGGTCACGTTCGGCGCCGTCAAAGGCCTCGACAAAAGCCCATTCCATGCGAGCTACATTCTCGGCCAGACGAGCGCGACGGCCTGCGAAGTGAGGATTGCCTGCCAACCATTCCGCTAGATGCGAGCCGAGATTACGAAGCGAGAATGATCGGCTGGGGTGCGCGGTGAGGTATGCGACGGACATGGCTTCAAACGCGCGTGGCCCTATCACCGAACGGAGTGCAGGAAAGTCCTCGGCGAGGGCGCCCAGCACACGAAACCAGTATTGCCGGTTGTAGATCTCGAGGCGTTCAAACGCAGAGAGCCGGCTGTTGGGGGCGATAAATGACGCGGCCACCTCCTCCATCGGGCGGCCATCGGGCGACTCGCGGCGCATCTCCTCGTCAGGAGTGAGGGGTGTCATCACGGCGTGGGCCATTTCGCGCTGGAGCTGGGCAAGGTTCATGGATTGGGAATTCATTGGGCAGGCTCCAGAAGCTTCCCTTCCCAGGTCTCAGAATCGAGACCCGGGGCACCCAGCGTATTTGGTACGGTCGCGTATTTGTGAATGTAGCGGTTTGCTTTCAGGGCTTCAGCATGCACTTCAGCGAAGCTGGGGATGTGGTCGTCCCATTCGAGAAGCGTGGGTGTGGGGCCGCACCGCTCGATGGCGCGTGCGTAGAGGTCCCATACCGGATCGATGACCGGATGGTCGTGCGTATCGAGGATGTATTTCTCGTAGCGGGAGTGACCGGCGATGTGCATCTGCGCTACGCGGTGTGCGGGGACAGCATTGACGTACTCCATCGGATCGAATTCGTGATTCACCGACGAGACGTAGATGTTGTTGACGTCGAGCAGAATGCCGCAGTCGGCGCGCTCCACGACTTCAGTGAGAAACTCCCACTCGGTCATCTGCGATGCGGTAAACGCCGCATAGGAACTGACGTTTTCGACGGCGACCGGGATTTCAAGATAGTCCTGCACCTGGCGGACACGCTCAGCGGTGCGGGTCACGGCTTCCCACGTGTAGGGGAGCGGAAGCAGGTCGTGCGAGTAGGTTCCGTCAACCGAGCCCCAGCAGAGATGATCGCTGAGCCAGGGAGTGCCGGTACGGCGGACTAACGTCTTGAGCCGCTTAAGGTGCTCCGGGTCGGGTTCGGTTGCGGATCCGAAGTACATGGAGACGCCGTGCTGGACGACACGATAGCGTTCGAGAATCTGATCGAGCATGGCCAGAGGGCGACCGCCATCGATCATGAAATTCTCGGAGATGATCTCGAACCAGTCGACCACAGGCTTGCGTGAAAAGATGTGCTGGTAGTGCGGAATGCGCAGACCGATTCCAACGCCGTGGTTCTGGAATGCATTGAAGCGATTACCGGGCATAGATCCTGGTCAAGGGGAATAGCTGAACCAGAGATTCAGCCTTCATTGGGAACTGACCGACCTCGTATTCGTTTGACATTCCTCAAGGGTGTTCGAATTGTACTACATTCAAACGATTCAAGTGAAGGGTTTCCAAGAATTTCGAGGGCAACACCACCTTTGAATGTTGCCTCGATCTTGTTCAATTTATTGTCGCTGGCCTCTTCAGCAACCTGTGAACGAGATGAATTCGCCGAGTGGCGTGGCCAAATGGGGGGTGAAAGATTCGAAAGTGCGGGGCTGGTCGACGTCAAAGCCGGCGGATTGTGCGTGTGCCTTGTCAACGAAAGGAAGCAGCGCGGTCACAGCCTGGCTGATGTTGGTCAGACAAAGCGTTCTCTCGTATCCGTTGTTGTTTGGGGGGTGCGCTTTCTCCGGGACTCCCTGCAATCCGGTGATCTTGGCGATCGGTCCACCGTCCTCCGAAGCAACATCACCCGCGACCGAGCGAGCAAGCGTACGATGGTCGCTTTCAATTCCCATGATGCGGGCAGCAGTCACGCGCAGGTCGGCAGTACTGAAGTAGCGTACTCCGACAAGATAGGCGGCGATGAATGCATCTTCAAGGCTGACCAGCGTATTGAGCGTGACCTGTGCGCTTGAGAACATGTCCTTCGGGTAATAAAAAGTTGTGAACGGAGAAGCCTGTCCTGTCGCCGATGAAGCCAGGAGATAGTGCGACATCTCTTCCTGACGTGCAGCGTGGAAGTAGCCCTGGTCGTCATCGGGGATACGAGTAAACCAGCCGGAATCGCGAATGATGCCGGTGTAGGTTGCCACAGCGAGAGCTTCCGCAATGGCCGCGGCAGAAAGAATATCCACGTCGCTGCTGGCCGCAGTTGCGTCCTTGTCGGGATCGCGGCCGGGATTTGGCCGTTCCGCAAATGCGCGCACGGTACCGGCAAGACCAACGAGCCCCAATGCGGTCGCTGTACCCGCGAGAGATGCATGTTCAAAAAATGAACGCCTCGAAAGTCCTGAGGAACGCGTTTCAACCGTTCTGTCATTGTTGTTTTCAGAAACACTCATGTTAGTTCTCCTTCGCCAGGTTGGGTTTCGCGCAAGCCCAGTGCCTACCAAGGAATCGCTTGAAACGAAGCAGCGGAGATGCTCCGGCCTCTCCGCCGCTTCGGCGATGGAGAAGTGTTTAGGCGAACTTCGGCATCTTGGACCCGTCGGTTGCACAGCCGCCCTTGCCTTTGCAGCTGTTCTTGCCTTTGCAACCGTTGTCGCTGGATTTGCATCCACCCTGTCCCTTGCAGTCATTCTTGCCCTTACAGGAGTGTTTTGCAGGCTGGTCTTGTCCTGTGTAGCGCAGACCGGCCTTGGCGGCCTTAACCGTCGTGTTCTTTGCGCTTGTACCTGGGGTCGTTGCGTGAGCCGCGACGGTTCCGCCGATCAGACCGGTGAGAGCAGCGGTGAGCAGCATTGCACTGAATTGGTTCTTCATGTGAGATAGACCTCGCTGGGGGGTTAAGGCGGGGAAGCCGCCGTTGGTTGTCACTACGCAACATCCTCCGGGAAGCACAGATGTCGCACAACTGAGGCACGCACTCTTGGAGTGCTGGCATGCGCGAAAGGTTACTAGGAAACGGGGCAAGCTGAAAATGAAAATCTTTGCACCGGTCCCTTTGTCCTATGAACGGGCCAGGAAGAAGTTTGGATTGGCCCGGGATAAGGCCGCGTTGCTTAACCTCAGGGCTGGTGCACGCCGAACAGGTACTTACGATCTCTGGGAGACAAAGGTTAGTTCGGCGTAAATCCAAGAAGATACGCGGGATCTACAAAGCTGTCGACGATCCTCTCGGCCCCTCGATCCGCTTCATACAATATCGAAAATTCGGCGCTGGCTTGGGTTTGTATCAGCGCAAGCGGTCTTTGGTACAGTGGCGACGGCGCTAACTGAAATCGAAAGAGAACAGCCCCGCAGGCTCGTTGTATGGACGCATCTTCAACGTTCAGCGCGTCTGCAGAGCCAATATATGGCGCCTCAACAAGGGGGGTGCCGACCTGCTAAATCGATTAAATGTGAAAGATAAGTTTTTGCTGTTCAAGAAGATTCTTGTATAAAACTTACAGGCTCGTATGTACAATCGCGACGAGGACATACTCAGAGGACACACATGGCCGGAGATATTCAACTTACGTGCAGCGACTGTGGACAGGATTTTACGTTCACCGCCGCTGATCAGGCGTTCTTCCAGGAACGCGGTTATTCGACCCCCAAGCGCTGCAAGCCTTGCCGTCAGGCAAAGAAGAGCGAACAAGGTGGGGGAGGCTCCGGTTATCGTCCGGCTCCATCCCATGGAACACCTGTCATCTGCTCCGGCTGCGGCCAGCCAACGACTGTCCCATTTGAACCACGCGGCGATCGTCCGGTGTTCTGCCGGGACTGCTACCAGGCACGCAAAGGCAGCAGCAGCGGCGCTCGCTCGGGACGATATTAGGGTGCATCGGCTCAGGCGCCTCGCATGAGGCGTCGAGCCGAACTTCCTCTGACGCAAATCAACCAGGTTGAGACACACTGCAAACAGCTGAATCGGCCCTAACCGCCTCCGCTGTTGCGTGAAGACTCTTTTTCTGCCAGCCAACTGGGCAACGCGTCCAAACCCCTGTGATGAAAATTTCGCGATTCCTGATATTCGCTTCGGTGATCGCCGGAGTTTGCGTTGTCGTGTCAGGCGGAGCTGATTCGGCTTCGTCATCCGGCATGCAGTCCGTTCAGCGTGCGGCAGGCTGCACGTTGCGGATTCATGTGGACGGTCTGCGCAATTCGAAAGGCGTGGTGGGCGCTGCAATTTTCAAATCGGCTGATGGATGGCCGGAGAACGCGAGCAAGTCGTTTCGTCGATGGCCCACACCCATCGCCAGCGGGGCCCACGAAGCAACTGTCGTGATGGAAAATCTGCTTCCGGGCGATTACGGCGTGGTCGCCATTCACGACGAAAACAAGAATCAGAAACTGGATCGCAATTTTGTTGGCATTCCCAAAGAGGGCTTCGGGTTCGCGAACAATCCGCGCGTGCGATTGAGCGCACCGCCCTTCTCAGCTGCAATCGTTCACGTCACCTGCCCGGTGACCGAGACGAACATCCACATCATCTACAAATAGCTCGACGCCCTCTCAGGGCTTTTCGCCTGCGTTGAACGTCGTCCATGGGCCGGCCTTCATGTCTTTGAGAATCGGCTTGAGGTAGTCGAACTGGGGATGCGCAGCGAAGAACGGGGCAGCCAGGAAGTCTTCGCCGCAAGGATGTCCGGCGCGCGCGATGAGCGAGAGATTTGCGGCCAGATCCGAGTCCGTGACCTTGCCGGTTACGGCACCGTCGGGATAGTAAGGCGGATCTCCCCACTCAGGAACGCCGTGCGGATCTGCATCGATGTGACCACAGAGCGTACGCGCATCGGGACTCACCTTGCCGGTGACGCTGTCTTCGTGGCTGGACAGAAATTCCTCGGCGCTTTTTACGTCAATCTGTCCCTTGCTGGCTGCGATCTTGCGCTCCCATGTGATGTGGCGGGCATTCATCGACGACGACTTGTCGGAAGGGTCGAATCCGTCGGTTTCATCTTTGATTAACGCGGGATCGCGCGGGAAGTTGGAACTAATGAAGTAGCCGTCCTTTGTGCGCCATAGCGGAGTGTTCTTCAAGCCGAGTTCGAGGTATGCAATTTCGCCTGTTTTGCGATCGCCTACCAGCCAGTCGTTGGCATAGCCGCCGTTGTTCCCTTCCTTGATGATGGAAACGTACTCGTCGATTGAGCCCGCGTACTGCATCGCCTTGCGGGAACGCACAAACTCCGGCTTGCCATCGGGATCCCAACCAATGAACTGAGTGATTGTGGTTTCGGTGATGATGAGGCCGGCGTCGTTGACCCCGAAGTCGTCCTGGCTGGTGATAACGCCGGGTTCTCCATCCATGATCATGCGGTGACCCTGTGCAGGCTGGATGTCGAACATTACCGTCCAGCGTTCACCGTCGGCATAACTTGACCAGTTGTTGTGAGCGATGACGATCTTTCCACCCTTGGTGTAGCCGCCTGTGGCGATGAATGCTGAACAGTGACCGTCCGGACGAATGACGGGCGCGTTCATGGCGTGTTCGCTCTTGTTGAGCCAGGGAACATAGTAGGAAGGCAGCTCGATACTGCCGTTGAGCGCGACAATATCCCACACGTCGAGTCTCACGCCCTTCGACTGAACTCCTTTGGCGATGCCCGCGATCTCCTGCTGATACTCGGCGTCGATGTGCGGCCAGAGCATCTTGCGGCCGGCTTCGCGGTAGAAGTTCCAGTCGTGCTTGGTGTCGTGCTGCGTTTCGAGCTTGGTGACGTTGACCAGGTCTGCAATCTCAGCCGCGAGCAACTGGCCGTGCTGAAATCCAATTTGCTCAGGCGTGCCTTCAAGGTGCACATATTTCCAGCCACCGCGATCGAAGCGATAGCCTGCGCCACTGGTTTCAGTGGAAGGAGAAGCAGGCGTGATTCGTTTGGCGAACGCAGTCGACGCGGACAAGAGCGCGACGCAGAACAAACAGAGAAAGAGCGCGCGGGAAAGCAGGCGAACCATTCGGGAGCTCCGAGTGTCTTGATTGTGAATCGAGAATAGCAGCTGGAAACGCGCGGGCAAGAGTTTTATCATGCCCGCGCTACCATCTTCAGCGCTTCTTGCTCGCCTTCGGTGCCGACTTTTTGGCAGCCGCTTTCGCCGGCTTCGCCGCTGCATGTTTGGCCTTGGCGACAGGAGCGGGCTTTTTTGCCGGAATAGCTTTGTGGGCCGGCTTGCTGTGCGCTTTGACCTGCGCGGCCTTTGTGGCAGGCTTCGCATGAGCCTTGGCTGCGGGCTTCGTGGCGGCTGATTTCACTGCATGTGCCGGCTTGGCAGGCGGAGCCGACGGCTTCTTCGCCGGATGCGCGTGCGCGGCTGTCTTAGCCTTTTCCGGCTTCGGCGGAGCCGGCTTCCCTTTCGCCGCAGGCGCAGGCTTCGCAGCGGGAGCGGGCTTCGGCGGCGCTGCAGCTTTTCCAGCGGGAGCTTTCGCCGCCGGCGCTTCAGGCTTGTGTGCGGCGGCCTTGCCGGGCTTGGGAGGCGCAGGCCGCTTGCCACGGCCCTTGCGAGGCTCCTCGTCTTCTTCGTCTTCAGCAGAATCGACCTCGTCGGATTCTGCTTCTTCCTCGTCTCCGAGTTCTTCGTCCAGCTCGTTACCCTTCGGAAGATTCAGGCCGAGATCGATTTCTTCGTCATCAGTGCCGCCGATATCGTCGAGGTCTTCAGCCTCCTCCTCGTCGTCGAAAGATTTTTCCTTGATCTTTTCTGCGCCGCGTTTCGCGCGTGTTCGCTTGATCGTGATCTGCGGAGGCGGAGCGGGCGGCGAATGCGGCTCAAGAAATGCACGCGTCTCTTCCGGAGTATTCAAGCCACCATCGATCAACTGCAAGAAGACCTGGTGCACGATGTCTTTGTATGTCGGAAGGTCCGGCGTAATGCGCATCTCCTGCATCTGCGCGTACGGAATCCGCTGGCGTGCTTCGGGCCATGTCTTCAGGAAGAGCTCGTACTTGGCCTTGACTGCGCTCTCTTTGCTGGTGAAACCGCGCCAGAGCACCGCCTCGGGGTCATGGGTCGTAAACAGCTTGTAGGCCAAAGAGGGTGTTGCATTGGCCTTATTCATCAGCACCTTGGAGAATCCACTGGCGAGTGAGTCGAGGCTGTTCCATTCTTCGACAAATCCAGGACGCAGCAACTGCTTCTTGAGAGTGGACAAATCCTTGGGCGCCATCTTCGCTGTCAGAAGTTGCATCTGTGCCGCCGACATGTCGGGATGCACACCCTGCATCTGCAACTGTACGCGCAGATCGTGCAGCGCCGTGAGCTTCTCCTCGTCTGCCTTTGCCGAGGTCCAGTTGGCGCAGAGGATCTTCATCCAGCCTTCGGCTTCCAGCGCCCGGAGAACTTTCAGGCCTTCGTCCTCATGGCCGATCTGCTCGAGTTCCTGGCTATGATCGTGCGCAGAGAGAGATTCGATGACATTCTCGGCCTTGGCGTTTTCATAGCGCTGCTGGGTACGCGGATCGAGTTCCCAGCCCAGGCGGGCGATATACCGGGTGGCGCGAATCAGAAAGGCAGGCTCTTCGAGGAACCCGTAATTCGAAACCAGACGCAAGGTCCGCGCCTCGATGTCGGCCGCGCCGTTGAGCGGGTCCATCAGCAGGCCGAACGAGCCCTCGTTCAGCGAGATGGCCATGGCATTGACGGTGAAGTCGCGCCGGCGGAGATCCTCCTGGATGGAGCCAAAGTGGAAGGCGGGCTTGCCTGGCTTGGGGTACTCGCGGCGGTGGGAACTGACCACGTCGACCCTGACGGTCCCGGGAAAACACAAGTAGAGGGAATGGGATGCCTCGTCTTCGCCCCAGGTCTTGGCCCCGAGCTTCTCGATGCCCCTTTTCAGCTTGAGCGCATTGCCCTGGACGGCGACTTCGATGTCGCGAACGGCGTGGCCGCTGGTGAGGTCACGGACTGCATCTCCGGTAAGAAAAAGGAGGGTGCCGGCCTCCCGGGCCACTTCGCGCAACTGCCGCAGTGCATTCTGCTGATCGGCTGAGAGCCGGTTCTCAAGAAGGTAAATGTAGTCGGGCATTCCGTTCCTGCTTCCGCAAGCAAAACACAGCCAAGTCTCTGATGCAGTTGCGCTTACGGCGCGATACTCCAGAGGTGGCAAATGAGTACCTTATCACAATCTAAACCCTTTGACCAGAGCGATTAGCACCATTTCTGCGACTTTCTGGCCCCCGGACGAGCCCGTGCGTGCGACAATCCAAGCCATGGGCTCCGCTCGTAAGCCGGTGATTGTGCGCAAGTTCTCCCGCGAGTGGTACGCCGGCTATGCAGGCGCAGCCTTTGGCCAGGACTCGCCCGCCCTGGAAGTGCTGGACCTTACTGGGAAGGTACTCACCGTCGCTTGGGACGCCGTGAAGTGGGTTTGTTATGTGCGGGATTTTTCCTCAAGTTCCGACATGGCCAACCCGGAACGCCTGCTGCAGAAGAAGTTTACAGTGCGGCCACGTGCGGCGGGCCTGTGGCTGCGAATGACGCTCAATGATGGGGACGAGCTGGAAGGGATTGCCGCCAATGACCGGTCGCTGGTGACAGGAGCCGGGCTGCTGGTGACTCCGCCGGACACTCGGTCGAATACCCAGCGCATCTATGTACCCCGACAGGCGATCCAGACGCTTGAGGTCGTAAGCCTGATCGGCGCCACAGGGCGGAAGCGCAGGCCGGAAGCCGGAACCGCCGAAGGCCAGCCCGAGCTCTTCCCTGCCGAGCCGGAATCCGAATAGCGCTCGGGCCGCCCCAGCGATGTCAAAAGTGGTAGCTCCCCACGCGGAGCTGTGAGACGATGTGTTTTTATATCCAGAGACATTATCCGAACCCCTGACGCCCCGCCTCCTCCGCCAACCTACAGTCAGGCCGTACGGGCAGCGGGTCTCGTGTTCGTCTCCGGCACAGGGCCGTGGGACCCCATATCTGGAAAGATCGTTGGGGACACGATCCAGGAGCAAACCAGGCAGTGTCTGCAAAATGTATCCGCCATCCTCAAAGCCGCGGACACCTCTCTCGATCGGGTCGTGAGTGCCACGGTGATCATTCTGGAAGAGGGCGACTTCGCTGGAATGAATGAAGAATGGATCAAGTGGTTTCCGTCGAATCCGCCTGCGAGGCAAGGAGCGAAGTTGCCCGTTCGAATCCCAGGTATGAGAGTGTCCATCGCCGTCATTGCCGAGGCCTGAATCTTCAATCATGGCAAAGGTCTTCGCTTGCAGCCCCTTCCGTTACAATCTCCTCGATGAAACTTGGCGAAATAGCAAGTCGGCTGGGGGCAGAGCTGCGGGGCAACGCGGATCTGGAAATTACTGGAGTCAAAGGGATTGAGGACGCTGGTCCGGCGGAGATCACCTTCGTCGCCAATCCCAAATATGCCGGGCTGGCCCGCAAGACGGGCGCGGCGGCGGTGCTGGTGGAACCGGAATTCCCGGAGATTGAGGCGGCGACGCTCCGGATCAAGAATCCCTACCATGCCTTTTCGCGGGCGCTGGGCCTCTTTTACCAGCCACCTGTCTACCCGCCCGGAGTTCATGACACTGCCGTGATTGACCCGACCGCCCAGATTGGCGAGGGGGCGCATATCGGCGCCTATGTGGTGATTGGGCACAACGTGAAGCTCGGAGCACATGCGACTCTGCTGCCGCACGTGGTCCTTTATCCCGGGGTGAAGACGGGGAGCCGTTTTTTTGCGCATGCGCACGCGGTTGTGCGCGAAGGCTGCGAACTCGGCGACAATGTCACGCTGGAAAATGGGGCGATTGTCGGGGCGGATGGGTTTGGGTTTTCGAAGAATGAGCTCGGCCAATGGGAGAAGATTCCGCAGTCGGGGCCGGTGCGCATCGGCGACCGGGTAGATATCCAGGCCAATGCGTGCGTGGATCGCGCGACTGTGGGCGCAACGGAGATCGGCGACGGGAGCAAGATCGACAATCTCGTGCAGATCGGGCACGGGTCGCGCGTGGGCAACGACACACTCGTCTGCGCGCAGACAGGGCTGGCCGGATCGTCGGTTATCGGCAACAACGTGATTCTTGCCGGACAGACCGGCATCGCCGGACATTGCACGGTTGGAGATGGCGTGATTCTGACGGCGCAGTCGGCTGTGAGCCACGATGTGCCGCCGGGAAAGATGATCTCGGGATCACCGGGATTCGATAATCGCATCTGGCTGCGCGCGGTAACTATTTTTCAGCGGCTGCCGGAATTGCTGAAGCGCCTCGATCGGCTCGAAAAACGAGTGACTGCTCAGGGTGCGGACGATGGCACACCCGGCGAGCGCGGAGATAAAGCATGACGCCGGCGGATCGCGTCTGGCAGAAGTTGATAGCGAGGCCGACGTTGCTGGCGATTCTGATCGCGGTTGCCGGATGCCACTCGCACCATATCGAAGCAACAATCGAGAATCACACCGGCAACTCCATCACGTTGCTCGAGGTGGACTACCCAAGTGCGAGCTTTGGCGCGGATATAGTTGTGCCGGACGGAGTCTTTCATCATCGGATCCAGACGCGCGGCAGCGGCCCCATCAGCATTCAATACACTGCCACAGGGAATCGTGCCGTTCAAATCAAGGGGCCAACGCTGCAGGAAGGGCAGGAAGGCAGCATCGATATCGTTCTGCTGCCGGATGGAAAAGTGGAATTTCATCCCTCTCTCCAACCGCCGCTCTGATTGAGAAGACTCGTCGCTTCTGCGACTTTACTTTGAAATCGCTGGGCCCAGATTTTGTTTGCGAGTGATGGCAGACAGAAAGAAACGGGAGCCTAAGCCCCCGTCTCGATGACTACTATTCCGACTCGTAACGATCAGTGGACCATGCTTTGGAACAGAGACGACTTCAATAGGCTGTTGAAGTCGTTGTCCGACGTGGCGAAGTGCACGTTGAGCAGACCTGAATTCGAGCTTATCTCGGTCGCAGCAAGTGCGGCTTTCTCCGTTTCGTCACCGCTCATTTTCTTATAGAGGACTGCAGCGGAAAGCAGCGAAGAAACCGTAGCCGCCGCGAAGGAGTCGCCGGTGGAGATGGTCAGGTCGAATTTCACGCCGTGCTGGAAGTTCATACCGTACCAGGAGGACTCAAGCCGTTTGCGCACTGATTCGTAGTCCGCTACTGAACCGGCTTCTCCGAGCACCTGTTTCATCATGGTCTCGGTGCCGGTCTTGTCGAGGACGCTCCACAGCGGCTCGGAGTCGACTGACTGCATCGCCTCCATGATTGGTCCGTTGGTCAGCAATCCCGGTGCGTACCCGTCGCGCACGTCAAGTGCGGCCCTAACGGCTTCCTGGCTGCCAAAAACCATCGTTGACTGATCGATGAAGCAAAGCACCATGCCGGTGTGGGCCAGCGGATAGACGCGATTGGTGCGGACGAGCTTGGGCTGGACCTTCTGCTTGCGGAAGTTGGCCATGATGTCCTGCACATCAAACTGTCCCTGGGCTATGCCTACGGTCTCCAGACTGTCTGCAGAGGTTCCGGTGCGGAACAGCGCAAACGCGAGCTGGTCGACATCGTGATTGTCGTTCAGGCCGGATTTGCGGATAGCCTCGTCAAATTGCTTTAAATCAGGCGGCATCACACGGTCGCGCAGTTCCATGGCCGTGCTCGAGTTCTGCATGGCGCGGTAGTCAATCACGACCAACTGCTGCACTTCGTGTGGAATAGCCGCGCGGGCGTCGCCCGAAAGCTGTGCCGCCGACGCTGTGATTGCTGTCGCCACAAGGAAGGCGGGAATCGATATCTTGGTAAAAAACTTAAACACTCTTTATCCTCCGGGAAGCCGCGTGGCTCACCGTATTGCAAGCTGCGGAAGCAGGAAAACATTCATTAACCTGCATCACTATTTTACCTCTGTACAGTTTTTAGACGTTTACCAGATCAGGTATTGGTACTGTTACCTTTCACCCGGCCACGATAAAGGCGCGTCAAGCCGCCGCTCCAGGATCTTGGTCTGGTCATCGAATTCACTTAACTGACGCATCCACTCGCTTTCCCGCTCGCAGGCCGCTTCGGGAATGAGTCCGATGACTTCGCCCTCAACGGGCGCCGTCTTGTGCTTCAGAGCCAGCCGGGACACCGTGCTGTACACCTGGGAAACGGGCGTCGCGTTGAAATCGGTGATGTTCATGGAGAGTTGCGCGCGTCCATGCGCCAACACTCCAAAGGCTTTCACGCCGTGCAGGCCGGCGAAAACGGCACGCACTTCGCGCGCGATCGCCCTGACCACGGCAACGTCTGCTGAATCGAAATAGACGTTGTAGGCCACGAGAAACTTGCGCGCTCCCACTGCGCATGCGCCAGCCGTGGGGTGCAAGCCGGGGCCGCCGAGATCGGGCCGACGCGCAGCTTCTTTGCGCACTGCATCACGCAGGCCTTCAAACTGCCCGCGACGCACGTCGTCGAGGTTGGCGCGATCAGGACGCGACGCGGCGGATTCATAGAAGTAAACCGGCACGCCGAAGCGCCGCCAGATCTCAAGGCCGGCCTGCCGCGCAAGCATGACGCACTGTTCGAGCTTGATGCCCGAGATGGGGACAAAAGGAACCACGTCCGCTGCCCCGATGCGTGGATGCAATCCTTCCTGGATGGTCAGATCGATAAGCTCGACCGCTTTGCCAACGCCGCGGACAGCTGACTCAAGCACCGCACGCTGGCTCGCCGGCAATTGTGACGACGGAGCGGTTGTGGTCCGCGTCCATCGACAGTCCAGCAGCCGCACGCCTTCAATGCGCATCGCTGCCACAATTGCTTCGACACGCCGGGCGTCCCTGCCTTCAGAGAAGTTCGGAACGCACTCGATTACAGCGTCTTTCATCTCCGTCTTTCATACGCGAACGAACCCGCAATGAATGCGGACTTCCGGTCTATCGCCAAAACGTGTAGCCGATCTGCACCTGGATGCTGGCATTGACTCCTGGATTGCGATCGCCCAGCGAGGCAGACGAAATATGCACGGCGTTCACACCCAGGTCTATCGACTGCCTGGCTCGCGTGAAGTAATGAAGGCCGATGCCGCCCTGGGGCGAGAAATTCCACACGCTTGTTCCGCCGTTGATCCCATCGAAGCTGAGCAGATTGGGCGGAAACTTGTGGGTGGTATAGATAAGGCCGCCCGCACCCTGGAACCAGGGCTGAATCCTTGGCGATCGAGTGAGAAAATTCCAGCGAAGGATAACCGGGGTAAGGCTGACGCCGCGGAAAGTGCCGCCGCCAACAGGCAGAAGACAGCTGACCGGTTGCCCGTTCGGACCCGCGCAGACGTACTCCTGTTCGTGCGGGGCTGGGGTGTAAGCCTGCCACAGCGGCATGATATTGCCGCCAAGTTCGAACTGGCCAGAGAGAATGCCCGCGTGCACGACCGGGGAAAGAGGTTTACCCACCTGAAACCCGGCCCAAAAGAATTTGAAGTCCGAGCGGTCACCAACGCCCGTACCCCAATTGACAAAAGGACCGTACTCCCAGCTTCTATTCTGTCGCGCCATTTCTACCGGAGAGAGCGGATGACTATCGATGTTGGCGGCAGCATCAGAGTCGAGTGGCAGCGCTCGAGCGGCTGTAGTGACCGTCATCAAGACGGCAAGTGTGAACAGAACAGATTTTGCATTCGGGGTCAACAGTCTTTCCTTCTCGTGATTTCAGTTTCTAAATTGCATGAAAAAGGCCGCCATTCTCAGGCGGCCTTCGGATTGCCAGCCTGCCTGCCGTTATCCGGCCATCTGTGCCATTTGCTCGGCATCCATGTCGAAGTTCGAGTACACATTCTGCGTGTCGTCGAAGTCTTCGAGCGCCTCAAGCAATCGCATCATCTGGTTTGCGGCCGGTCCTTCCAGCTTGGTGTAGGTCGAAGCCAGCATTGTGACCTCGCTCGAAGCCACCGCAATGTTTGCAGCCTTCACGGCATTCAACACACCCTCAAAAGCATTCGGATCGGTCACGATCTCCCATACTTCGCCTTCGTCGCGCAGATCCTCGCCGCCGTGTTCCAGCACGATATCCATCAGCTTCTCTTCGGTTGCATTGGCCTTCTCGATGTCGATCACGCCCTTCTTCGAGAACATGTGCAGAACCGAACCTGTCGAGCCAAGATTGCCGCCATTCTTTGAGAAGGCATGGCGAATTTCGCTGACGGTACGGTTACGATTGTCGGTCAGCGTTTCCACTACGATGGCGACTCCGCCCGGCCCGTAGCCCTCGAAGGTGATCTCTTCGTAGCTCACGCCTTCCAGCTCGCCGGTACCGCGCTGGATTGCCCGCTTGATGTTGTCCTGCGGCATGTTTTCGGCCTTGGCCGCGACGATGGCCGTGCGAAGCCGGGCGTTGCTGTCAGGGTTGCCGCCGCCCTTGGCAGCCATGGCGATTTCCCTTAGCAGACGGGTGAATATCTTGCCGCGCTTGGCATCGAGCGCGCCCTTTTTGTGCTTGATTGTGGCCCACTTGGAATGGCCGGACATGGAAACCTCAATAGACGTGAAGATGCCGGCACAGGAACCGCGCCGCCCCTGTGAGTATATCACTGCGAAGGTACGGCAAATATGGGGTCTTGGCGCGCCTCCGAGGGGGTGATTCGGGTTTCGCCGGGCCCCGCTCTTGAGCTTTGTCGCCAAGATCGGCGCTGCTCGCAGGATTGAATCTGTATCATTCGATTGCTGGCGGACCCTCTGAAGCTCGATCGCTGCGGAGACGGCGCAGTTGCGAGGTTTCAAGGTGTGACCGCTTACAATTTTGCAAGAGCCAGAACTACGACCGAAACCTCCGCACGCGTCGATCCTTCAAAATAGGACTGCCAGTCTCAGGAGCATTCTTGAAGAGCATTCTCTCTGTTCTTTTCCTCACGTTGATCGCCGGCGCAGGACTGGCGAATGCACAGGGGAATTACGAGATCCAGGTCTACGGCTCCGAGACCGAGGCGCCGCGCACCACGATGGTCGAGTTGCATTCAAATTTCACGGCGGACGGACAGCGCCAGTTCGTTGACGGTGTCGCTCCCACTTATCATGCCGAGCACGAAACGATTGAGATCACGCAAGGATTGAAAAACTGGGCGGAGGTGGGATTTTACATCTTTACCAGCGAGCAGAACGGGACCGGCGTGCAGTGGGTGGGCGACCACATCCGTCCCCGCGTGCGCGCACCGGAGGCGTGGCATTGGCCGGTCGGCGTGAGTCTCTCAATGGAGGTTGGATATCAGCGCGCTTACTTTGACCGCGACACGTGGACGTGGGAGATCCGGCCTATCGTCGACAAGCAGCAAGGGCGCTTCTACTGGGCGGTGAATCCGGCCTTCGAGCGCACGTGGCACGGGCCGGACGTGAACCTTGGCCTCGACTTCTCACCGGCCGTCAAGGTAAGTTGGAACTTCACGAAGGTGGTTGCTGGCGGCGTGGAGTACTACGCCGACTATGGGAACGTCACCGACATCGCCAACCTGCACGACCAACAGCAGCAGATCTTCCCCGTCATCGATCTGAACGTCTCGCCGAAATGGGAGATCAACTTTGGGGCTGGCATTGGCCCGACGGCGGCGACGGACCACTGGATCGTCAAGGGCATCCTGGGGCGCCGGTTCGACTGGGGCCGGCACAAGGATCAATAGCGATTGACTACCGCTGCGTTCGATATCAACAAATGCAAACGGATTTTGTTTGCGAGCATCGGATCTCTCGGCGACCTGCATCCGTGCATCGCACTGGCACTTGAACTCAGGCGCAGGGGCCACAGCGTAACGATTGCTTCCACTGAGTTCTATCGCGAACATATCGCGGCGCTGGGATTCGACTTTGCGCCTCTCCGGCCGAATTGGGATCCAACCGACAAAGATCTCATTGCGCGATGCGAAAACTTGAGGCGCGGCCCGGAGATTCTGTTTCGGGAGCTGATCCTGCCCTATATCAACGATACCTATGACGACCTGCTGCCTGCGGCGGTGAAAGCGGATCTGATGATCGCGGGTGAATTGAACTTCGCCGCTCCACTGGTTGCGGAGAAGCTCAACCTGCCGTGGGCCTCGGCGATTCTCTCGCCGTGTTCATTCTTCTCGGCACATGACCCGTCGTTTCTAGTGAACGCGCCTTACCTCATCCACCTGCGCGACGCCGGATGGATGGTCAATCGCGTAATTCTTGATTTCAGTCAGCCATTCATTCGCCATTGGTGGTCTCCGGTACGGCGCTTGCGAAAAAGAGAAGGTCTGAGAACAAAGTGCAATCCCGTGTTCCGCGATAAGTTTTCGCCGGATCTTGTTCTCGCGCTCTTTTCGAAGCATCTCGCCGCGCCGCAACCTGATTGGCCTGTGAATACCGTGCAGCCGGGATTTGTTTTTTACGACCAGCCCGAGATGAAGCCGGAACTGAGAGTGGCCCTGGAGAGTTTCGTCGCGGACACCGGTGATCCTCCGATTGTCTTTAGCCTGGGCTCAACCGCCGCGCACAATCCCGGCCACTTTTACGAAGTGAGTATTCCGGCGGCGAAACGTCTCGGGCGGAGAGCCGTTCTGGTTGGTGCGAGCGACTCACCCACAATGATTGAGCCGGGAATCCTGGCTGTTCCTTACGCGCCCTATTCCTGGATATTCCCGCGCGCAGCTGCGATTGTGCACCAGGGCGGCTCGGGGACAACCGGCCAGTCAATGCGCGCGGCGAAACCGACGCTGATCGTTCCTTATGGTTGGGATCAGCCCGACAATGCAATGCGCATCGAGCGATTGGAGACAGGATTGCATCTTCCTCGCAAAGCATACTCGGTCGAGAACGCCGCAGCCGCAATTGAGCGCCTTCTTACAGAACCGCGATTTACACGACGAGCAGCGGAAATCGGCCGGGATGTCTGTGCTGAGGACGCGGTGTCGCAGGCTTGTGATGCGATTGAGAGACTGCTCGGCGGTTTGGTCGCAGTCCAGAATAGATCGGGCTGCGTCGCAGACACCAAGACACAGCCCGGGTGATCCTGGTGAATGCGGCGTACTTAGAACCCGCCTCCACTGTCGTCGAAGCTGCCGCCACCGTCGTCGGCATTCTGGTCAGCAAAGCCGGATTGATCGTCGAGGTTTGACGTGTCGGCAAAGGCGCTGGCGTCCTGATCGCCTGCTGGTACGGCGTTCTGATCGAATCCACGGAGGTTGTCGCTGGAATCGTTGTCGCGCGGGTTGTAACCTGTGTCATTCGACTGCGCGCCCTGGTCCTGCAGGTGGTGTTCGCCGCGCTCGGTACCGCGGCCGGGATCATCGTAGTAGTTGTTGATGACCGTCTCTCCGACAGGGCGTTCACCCATGCCGAAGCCGCCCATCCCATAGCCGGGACCGCCAAGGCCGTATCCGTCATGACCAAAGCCGTGCCCGAACCCATTGAGGATCGACTCAACGCCTTCAAACGCGAGAGCGCCTGCGGCGACTCCGGCGGCTGTCTGCATGGCGCCGCGCAGAAAGCTTGGCTGGCCGCCGACGGGGACGTATTGTGCCTGCTGGTACTGCGGCTGGCCGTATTGCGGATAGGGTTGCGCAGGCGGAGCGTATTGCGGCACCGGCTGATAGGCCGGCGCCAGCGCTTGCTGTTGAGGCTGCTGCGGCGCCGGATCGTGTTCGCCGAGAAGGCGGCCGAGGAAACTAGTGGTGTGGACAGGTTGTGGACGCTGCTGCTGGAGCTGAATCTGTTGCTGCAGCTGGCTGACTTGTGCCCTCGCCTGGTCGAGAGCGATGTTCTGCACCAGCACTGTCTGCGCCAACATGTAGAGCGCATCGGGATTGGGGCCAAGCCTTTGATTGAGCAGCGCTTCGGCGTCAGGATCCTTCTCCTCGAGCTGCGTCTGGTTGACACGCTCAATGAGCGAGTTAAGAAGCTGTTCTTCCTGGGGAGTCAACGGTGTAACCTCCGGCGGCCGGCAACTGCGAGGTTGGGCCGCCTCTCGCTATTGAGACGCAATCCCGCCGGCAAAGTTGCTCCGCCGGTTGTCAGTACGCAGTTGAGTCCCGTCCGGTTCCTAATGGTGCCCTGTCGATCGCTGCGGTCGATGCTCATCATACTGAAGAGATACGTTGGGACCTGATGAAATGCGTGCAATGAATAATCGGACAGACGCAACTGGAGGTCGCCTTGCCGCAAATCCAGCGACCGGACGACCTCCAAAGCTTCATTCATGATCTCGTTTGAGGCTTGAGTTTTAGTCCTGACCCACCAGTTCAAACGCGCGAATCTCTTCCTTGCGCACTGTGAGCTGTTCGATGAGGTCAGCGCGCACTTCGTAGCCGCGGCCCGGCGCATCGGAGACGAGGATTTCGCCCTCGGGTGTAACCGTGACCTCGGGCTCGATGATGTCTTCGGTCCAGTAGCGGGCAGAGGCCGAGACGTCGCCGGGCAGGCGGAAATTTTCAAGCGTCGACAGCGCGATATTGTGTGCAGCGGCCCACGCCCGACTCCAGCATGCCGCCGCACCACACCGGGATTCCGCGCTCCAGCGCCGCGTTGTGCACCGCAATGGCTTCGGAGAATCCGCCAACGCGGCCGAGCTTGATGTTGATGATCTTGCAGGACTCCATCTCGATGGCAGCCAGCGCATCGCGCCGGTTGCGAATCGACTCGTCGAGGCAAATCGGCGTGTTCATGCGCTTTTGCAGCATGGAGTGGTAGTAGAAGTCGTCGTGCCACAAGGGCTGCTCGACCATCAGCAGGTCGAAGGCATCGAAGGTGACGAGGTGGTCGGCATCACGCAGCTTGTAGGCGGAGTTGGCATCGCAACTGAGCATGATGTCAGGCCACTGGTTGCGCACCTTTTCAAACACGTCAACGTCCCAGCCCGGTTTGCATTTCAGCTTGATGCGCTGGTAACCGGCGGCCAGTTCGCGCTCGATGATGTCCATCAGTTCGGGAATTGATTTTTGAATGCCCAGGGACACGCCGCAATTGATCCGCTCGCGCACGCCGCCGATCAGTTGCGACAGGGACACACCCTCGCGCTGCGCCTCGAGGTCCCAGATGGCGTTTTCAAGTGCGGCCTTGGCCATCGGATTGCCGCGCACGACATTGAAGATTCTCGGGCAATCGCCGCCATGCTCGGGCCCGCCGCTGGCCAGCATCGGGCCAAGTTCATTCACGATTACCTGCCAGGCGGTGTCGGTGGATTCGCCGGAGAAGTGGGGCCGCTCGCCGGCGGTGCACTCGCCCCAGCCAATTAGTCCTTCTGACCGGATCTCGGCAAGCAGAATCCTGCGATTGCGGGTTACGCCAAAACTTGTCTCAAAGGGTCGCACCAGCGGGAGGTGCAGTTCGCGGAGGACGATTCCGTCGATTCTCATAAAGTGTGGCTTCCTTCGGATAACAGCTCATGAAGATGTTGGTACTTCAATGCGCCGGCTTTGAAAACCATTTCAGACTTGCACCGGTTGGGCCCAACGGCCCAGTTCGAAGACTCCGTTACCTTCCGCGTCCCTGGTAAAGGAGACGACGGCTAATCCTTTGGAAAATGCTTCCTGAAATCTTTCGCGATTCTGCAACTGGACAGCAAGTGCCTGCTCCCGGCCACCTGGGGAAGCCTTCCACTCGTAGATAGCGGCTGGGACCAGAATGCGTTCTTCGATCTCATATGCGGCTGCTGGTCGGCCTTCCAGAGTCGTGCACACTCGATCAGAGTCGAGATACCACTCTGCAACGAGACGGTCGGTTGGAAGTCCACCTTGGAGTCGAGAAGAGGATACACCATAGAAATTCACAAAATAGCTACGCACGACCGTCGCCGAGCTTGTGTATGTTTAGATGCGCGTTTTTTATCTCCAACGGATCGAAGGTCCACTCCATGCGGCGGATGCCCCGCGAAAGTGCCTCACGCCGTTGCTCCAGCTTGAGTTGCGCGCCAAGACCACGGTCGCGATAGCGGTCGCGGACTGCCAGCATGTGCGAGTGCAGGTAGGGCTGTGGATTTCCGTCCGTGGAATTCTTTCCAGTTTTCACGCCGGGCAAAGACATGGCGAAACCAACCATCGACTCCGGCGTTCCATCAGGTGCCGCGCCGGGCAGATCAGTATCGAAGGCTCCGATGACCTGGCCGCCAATCTTTTGACCGACAAGGAAGGCTTTGCGGGGAATGATGTCGCTATCGTCATAGCCCCATGTCTCAATCTGCATCTGGACACAGGCCTCGAGCTCATCATGGCCGGAGCACGCGCGGATGAGGATCATGGGCGGGGCTCCGACGCGTTGTGGGAGCTTTGACTCTGTAAATCAGACAGTTTCTTCTTTGCCTTCGTCCAGAGTGCTTCGAGTTCATCCGGTTTCAAGTCTTCCAATGGCCTTTCTGAAATCAATTCCATCTCCCTGAATCGCTGACGGAAGCGGAGATTACAACCGCGCAGCGCCATTTCGGCGTCGACGCCGAGGTGGCGGCCCGAGATTGACTACGGTGAAGAGCAGATCGCCAAGTTCAGCTTCGACCGCTGCGTTGCGAGCGGGATCCGCGGATTTTTCGGCCGCTGCAGCTTCCGCCTCGAGTTCCGCTGTTTCTTCGGTGAGTTTGGGAAGAAGATCGCGCCAGTGAGGCCAGTCGAAGCCGGATTTCGCCGCCTTCGACCCCAGCTTGGCAGCCTCGGCAAGGGCGGGCATGGCGCGGTGAACGGTGTCGAGGCGCGACGGCGGCTCGTTCCCTTCCCCCAGCGCACCGGGCTTCGGCGCTTTCTCTGCTGCTTTGATTTCTTCCCAGTTGCGGAGCACTTTTGCGGCCGAACCTTCGACCGACGCGTCAACTACGGCCTCGTTGCCGGCAGCACGTGAAGCCTCTTCACCGAAGACATGCGGGTGACGCCGGATCAGTTTTCGGTTGAGGTGATCGAGAACCTCGGCGATGGTGAAGTGGCCTTCGTTGGCAGCCATCTCGGCGTAGAACAGGACCTGGAGCATGCAGGTCGCCGAGTTCTTCAGCAAGGTGCGGAAAGTCCCGGCGCTCAATGGCGTCGAAGACTTCGTAGGCTTCTTCGAGGGTATATTTGCGGATGGTGTCGAAGGATTGCTCGCGATCCCAGGGGCAGCCGTCAGGGGCACGAAGGCGCGCCATGATCGCGACCGACTGCTGAAATAGCTCTGCCGCCCGCTTGGGATCCGTCAGAACCGCGCGATCCGAAGCAGGCGTCGAAGATTGAGGACTATCTGCGTCTCTCGCCCCGTCCATCGAGACTAGTGTACCGCTGGGATCTCAAGTGTGGTCCGCATGCTGCAATGACGCTGCGAGCGATGCGTTCGGGGGCCTCGTCCTTTGAGCCGTATACTCAACCTTCGATGATTCGCATTCTGGGTACGGCGATTGCGGGGCTGCTGGGGCTGGCCTTTGGCAGCTTTCTGAACGTATGCCTCAGCCGCTGGCCCGAGGGCGAAAGCGTCGTCAAGCCGCGCTCCCACTGCCGCAACTGCGGGCGAACGTTGGCGTGGTGGGAAAACATCCCGCTGTTAAGCTGGATCGCTCTGCGCGGTCGTTGTCGGACATGCCACACAAAGATCAGCTGGCGCTATCCGCTCGTGGAGTTGACGGTGGGGGTGCTGTGGGCAATTCCTGCCTGGAAGTCTATGCCAGAGTTTCTTAGTTCTTGGATGCCAGCTACTATCCTCAGCTGGGATTTCGTGGCCGTTATCGGGATGTTTACTTTCTGTTGGCTGCTGGTAGGGCTTGCAGTACTCGATGCTGAGAACCTTTGGCTTCCAGATCGGATCACATTGCCGGGAATCGCCCTTGGATTCCTGTTTGCAACTGCGAAAGCAACGCTAGATGCGCTCTCTCCATTGCACGACACAGTCAACAGGTCTGAAGTGATTCGATACGAGGTCGGAAAGGCTGCGCTTAGCTCGTTTGAAGGTATTCTCCTCGCCGCGGCTCTCATCCTTCTAATCCGCTGGACCTACTGGTTGATTCGCCGGCGCGAAGGCATCGGTCTAGGCGATGCGAAGCTGATGGCAATGCTGGGCGCGTGGCTCGGGCTCTCAGGCGCTTTGCTTTCGTTTGCCATTGGCATCCTGCTGGGAGCGGTGTTCGCGCTGGTGCTGCTCGCAGTCCCCGCTTCACAACGAGAATCCGAAACCTGGATGCTTTCGAAGCTGCCGCTTGGTACGTTCCTTTGCATTGGCGGGATTGTGAGCGCTTTATGGGGACAGCCGATTATCGCTGCGTATTTACGGTGGGTGGGGCTGTAATTCAGGTTGAGTTGAGAGGACCTCGCGGCCTCCTCACAGCTTGTCATCCTGAGTCGAGCACGTTTGGGGCCCCGTCGCGCGTCTCGCGCGAGGGAGTAAGCGAAACGAAGGATCTGCTTCTGCTGTTCACGCTGGCGTGTTAGAACAGCGGGCGGCAAGCTCCCTACTGAGGCTGGGTTTGAGCAGCGGGGCGGTTCGATGAGACGGCGGGCGCGTTGGCCAGTTGGGGATCTTTCAAGAGCCGCTTGGCTTCCTTGCCGTGTTTGCTGTCGGGGTCGTAATCCATCACCTTCAGGTAATTCGCCTTGGCGCTGGCGTAGTCGCCCAGTGCACGCTGCGCTTCCGCCATGCCCCAATACACATCGGGATTTTCAGGGTCGGTGACGAGTGCCGACTGGAAGCGCGATAACGCGGCCTTCCAGTTCTTCCGGCTCAGTTCGAACGCACCTACGTCTTCGTCTTCTTTTGCGGTTTCCTGGTGAACCGTATCGGGCGCGTTGAGTTGGCGGTGCCCCGTGGGCTTCGCCTCATCGGGGATGTTCACGTCGTTCGACCCGGACAGGCTGGAACTGAATCCGCTGTCGGAGCCGGAAGCGTCGGGTGGCGGATCGTCAGGACTGTGTACCGGGTCGCTGTCGTCCTTCAGAAGGCTTGTCGTTACCGTGCTCTCGCTGTTGGTAGCTCGAGGAGGCGCTGGGGCCGGTTCTCCGCTGGTCGGCACCACCGGCACACTGTTCGTGTCTTCCGGGAACGGATTAGCACTCAGCGCGGCTTTTGCGCGGGTTGTTGCTGCTGGGCACTCGCTGGGGGCTTCTGCTGCGAGGGCGGAGTCGATTGCCCCTGCAGGCCAGCCGTCGCGATCAAGCCGCATCCAAATCCCAGCACAATATAAAATTTCAACTTCATTCCAATTCTTTTCGTCTCGCGCCGTTCGTTCCTGTCACTTCAATGTTACGATGCGGTGCATAGAGCACGTTTCAAATTCGAGGTTCGTCGACTGCGAAGGTCATGAAACCTGGCTCCTTGCCAGATTTCACACGGCGCAAATCGAAAGATCGAGTGCTTGAGACACGCTGTATAGTACTTCAACTCACCCCTGGGGAAAATCCGCACAACTCATGGCGCTCATCATTCGCTCATCCGCCATCCACGCCGCCGGCTGCTACACCACCACCGCAGTTCGCAAAGGCACGCGCGTTGCCGAATACACCGGGCCACGCCTCAGTAAAGATGAAGCCGATGCAGCCAACGAGGAGTCGCCAATCACCTATCTCTTTGGACTCGGCGACGGCTCGGTGGTCATCGATGGCCATTGCATGGCCATGTTCATCAATCACAGCTGCGACCCGAATTGCGAGACCGAAGAGATCAAGGGCCGCGTGTGGATCAGGGCCATCCGCAAAATCGAGCCGGGCGAAGAGATTACCTACGACTACTGTCTCTACGATGGGGGCGACGACGAGGCTATTTGCAACTGCGGCGCCACGGAATGCCGCGGCACCATGTACTCGCCGCAGGAGATACGCCGTCGCAAGGCCGCAGCGAAGAAAGCCGGAGAAGAAGCCGGCAAAACGCCGCAAGCGCAACACGACCCTGCCCGTACCCCGCAGGCCGGCAGTCATCGAAGAAGAGGACGCGGCTTAGAGCGGAGTCTTGGAAGGGTGGATGCACATCGGGGAACGCTTTTCTGGGCCAGCTGAAGCGTCGGGATGACGTATCGTCGGTGTAGATTAGGACCAATGGCCATTGACCGGATTGCACGCAGCCCTTTCAGGCTGCTGGACAGTGTCGTGGCCTTGAACCGGCATCCATCACGATGATGCAAGAGCCCGAACAACCGCCGCTGACCGCTGAACAGCTTGAAGTGCTTCGCCGCTTCGCGCTCCTTGAGGTGGGTCGCGACGAGATGTTGAGTGCGCTTACCGGGGCATTCGACATCAACTTCGACCCTAAGGAGGAGACCGCCAAGGGCATCACCCAGCGACGCTCCGCCAACAACAAATTCCCCATCCCTGAGCCCGGCATCGTCATTACGCGCGAACACATCTCGAACGCACTGGAGCACAAGCGCTTTGGACTTGTCTCAGAGCGCGACCTTGTCTACTGGGCGACGATCCTTCTGCTTAACGATGCCTATGTTTTTGATCCTGGCGACGAGGATTTGATCGCAGAATGGCTGAATGACATCAGCTTCAATCTCGACGCGAGCTAAGAGCATTTGTCTGACGCTGTGATCCGCGAACTCCTACGCAGTACTCGTCGTTCTGCGCTTAATCATGCGGTAGATCCAGAGAATCAACACCGCGCCGAACACAGACATAATGAAGCCGGCAGACTGTCCTTGCTTGTACCAGCCCATCAACTGGCCCAGGAAGGTTGCTCCAATCGAGCCCGCGATGCCGAGGATGATTGTAACGAAGATCCCACCGGGGTCTCTGCCTGGCATGAGCAGCTTGGCGACTGCTCCGATCACTAACCCGATGAGCATTTCCCATAGAAGCGCAAACATAGACTCTCCCCTCCTCTCGCCCCGTCGAAGCGCAGATCGTCCGAGTCCCTTGGTAAGTGGGCTCCAAAGTGTCAGGCAGCTCTTTGCCGCTCTGCAACCTTGGCCAGCGCGACTGACAGAGCCGCCCCGCCCAGCGTCTTCACCAGCGTTGAGTGTTGAGCGTAGAAGGCACTCGCCTTATCCACGATCGAAGGATCTGCCTTCTCCGCGTGAGCAGCAATCTGTTGCACAACCTCCGGGGAGACGTTTTGAGCCTGCTCAGGAGTAATCGCTTTAGCTCCCCCTCCCAGCAAGCTCGCCAGCATTCCGCCGCCTGCTAATTGTGCCACTGTGCCTGGGCCGACCGACGAGATCAGTTGGTTGATCATGCCGGCTTTCTGCTCGCCGTTGGACCCGCTGAACAAGCTGCCCACCAGGCTACCGAAAGCGGGCGTTTGGTCCGACCGGAACATGGCCGACAGTCCCTCCGCCATGACGTTCGACGGGGCAGCCTGTGCGACTTGATCGAAGTGCTCGGTCGCGTTCGCGGCGTTTGGCGTCGAGCCGCCGCTGTACTGCTTGAGAACATTGCTGACTTCATCGAGTAAGCCCATTAGCGCTCTCCTTCGGCAGGTTCACTGCCGGTTAGTTGGCTTGCGCTGTGGAAACTCGGTATGCCCGACCTGTCTAGGCTGCGGGAATTACGAGTTGCTGTCCGACCTTGATCTTGTCTGGATCATCGAGATGGTTTGCCTGGGCGATCACGGGATACTTGTTCGCGTCTCCGTAGTAGCGCTTGCTGATCTTGGAGAGGTTATCGCCGGGTTGCACCGTATAGGTTTGGTTGCCTTGACGAAACTCAATGTCATGTTTGAGGTCTTTATAGTTGGGATCGACGGCCTTGATCGAATCCCAGATGCGGTTCTTGCTGGCTTCTGAGACTGCCATGGCTTTTAGAAAAAGCTGGTTGCCGGCAAGACTGACGTTTTGAAGTTCGGCGCCCTCTCTCTGAATTGTGTCCAGGACCGGTTGATACTTCTGCTTGAGTTGATCGAGTAGGTCAGGCATTTGCCCTCCTTGGTTGCATGTTGAGATGCGACCCGTTGAGCCAAAGACAGAGTCGAACAGATTGTTAATTTTGCCGTGACTCTCTGTTCCCTTCGAGAAAGTCAGCGAGTGCTCTCGAACCGGTTCAGAGTGCACTCCGATTTATCTCGTCGCTCTCGTCTTCATGGGGGACGTTTCGGCCTTGATCGATCTCAACAGCTTCACTCGCGAAGCTTGCGGCCGACTTGCGTACGCCGTCCCGGTGACCGGTGGGCGATCACTTACGTCTCAGAGTTTGTTCCTCAGCCAGGCAATGGTCAAGCCGATCTCGAGGACACTGGCAGTTTTGACAGCTGCTCACTCTAGTAACTTTCCCACTGCCTGGTAACGACGCTTGATCGCATCGTTATCCGCAAATCATTTGCTATAAATGCCCTACCCCGTGACGATACAATCCAACCTGGCGCTTAAACGAAAATCGCTGCGCAAATGGGGGAAGTTGATCGCATGGGTTACCAGGTTCTGGCTCGCAAGTATCGTCCGCAACGGTTTGCCGACGTCGCCGGCCAGGATCACGTAACGCGCACATTGTTGAACGCGCTGACCCAGAACCGCATCGCCCACGGCTATATCTTTTCGGGTCATCGCGGTATCGGCAAAACCACCATCGCGCGCATTCTGGCGCAGGCGCTGAATTGCCGGACAGAGATTGGCTCGGCGCAGCGGCCGACGCCCGAGCCCTGCGGCGTGTGCGATTCGTGCGTGGAGATTCGCCAAGGCAACGCAGTCGATGTGATCGAGATCGACGCGGCCACAAACCGCGGCATCGACGAGATTCGCGAGCTGCGCGATGCCGCTCGCTATGCGCCCGCCCGCGACCGCTACAAGATCTACATTCTCGACGAGGCGCACCAGATCACCGAAGCCGCCTTCAATGCGCTGCTGAAGACGCTGGAAGAACCGCCCTCGCACGTCATCTTCATGATGGCGACGACCGAGCCCGAAAATATCCCGCAGACGATCCGGTCGCGCTGCCAGCACTTCAGTTTTCATGCAGTCAAATTCGACGACATTCTGGCGCAGCTCCAGATGATTGCGGCGCAGGAGAATGTCGAGGCTGAAGATGCCGCGCTCGCGTTGCTGGCCGAAGCGGGCGATGGATCGATGCGCGATGCTTTGAGCATCATGGACCAGGCAATTGCCTCGGCTCCGAGCGACGCGAACAACCGGCCCGTGCTCGCGACGACACAGATTCGGGAACTGATGGGCTCGGTTCCGAATACGGTCTTCGAGCATTTGCTGGAGTCCGTCGCCGGCGGCGAGAGCGCTCCGCTGATGACGCAGTTAAATGTCTTGCTCAACGCCGGACATAGTCCGCAGTCGCTGGCTCGGCAGATGGTTCGCTACCTGCGCAATACCTTGATGGCGAAACTTGGCGGCGAGCAGACCGAACTGCTGCAGATCTCTGCCGACGAGCGGGCACGCGCGGCGCGTACGGCGATGCTCTTCACCGAGGAAGAGATCACGCGCAACTTGCAGATCATGCTGCGGACCTTCGACGATTTGAATTACAGGCAGGAACAGCGCTTTCATCTCGAACTCGGGCTGATGAAACTGGTGCACGCGCAACGGCTGCTGCCGCTGGAAGAGTTGCTCAGCGGAGTGGCCAGCGGGGTGCCGGTTCGCAGCGGCGGATCATCTGCTCCACGCACGCCATCTGTGTCTTCGCGTCCGGCATCATCGGGCTCACACGTATCATCCGCGACGCCAAACGCACCACCGCCGTCCCGCTCACCGTTCGGATCGGGCCCGGTGATGCAGTCCACGCAGTCCGCGCCGCTCGCCGATAGCCATGCCGTAAGCGGCTCCGTAGCGCTGGCAGAGCCCCGCACCGAAGCCGCGCATGTGGGAGCCGTCATTCCATTCCCCACTGCCGCTGCCCAACAAAGCAAGGGCGTGGCGCCAGAGACGGAAAGTGCTCCTGCCAAGGCGCCTGCTCCCGACCTGGCGGCCGCGATTCCTCCGCCAGCGCCGACTACGCCGAGCGCTGCTGCCGTTCCCGCCGATAGCCTCACACCCGAAGCCGTGCAGCGCGCCATCGTTTCGAACCTTGAGCAGAACGGTCATGCGTCCGCATCGCAGCTGATCTCGACGGCTCGATTTACGCTTGAAGCGACCAGTTTGCGGATCGAAGTTCCAGGAATCGGCAAGAAGATGCTGGCCCTCACGGTCAATGCTGGCGCAGAGAAGATCATCAAGCAGGAGTTGCAGCGCCTCGGCGGCCCAGCGCGATTTATGGTGATTCCGGGGGAGGGCGTAGCATCAACATCGGCAGTGACGGCGCCCGTGGCGGGAAGCATTCAGCAGGCCGCGCTGGAACATCCGATGGTGCAGCGGGCTAAGGAAATCTTTAACGCCGAAGTGCGCAGCGTGGTTGATCTGCGCAGCAAATAAGACCCAGGAGGCCGCGATGATCAATCCCCTCAAGATAGCCGAAATGCTCTCCCAGGCCAACAAGATGCAGGAGGAGATGCAGAGTAAACTTGCGCAGACCGTCGTCGAGGGCTCAAGTGGCGGCGGCGCTGTGACGGCCACTATGAACGGCAAGAAGGAACTGATCAAGATCAAGATCGATCCCTCAGCCGTCGCAAGCCTAAGCGGTCCCAGCCCCGACGTGGAAATGCTGGAGGCTCTGATTGTGGGCGCTGTCAACGACGCCGGCCACAGGGCGGACGAGGCGATCCAATCCAGCGTAAAGGGCGCGCTTGGCGGCCTGAACCTGAACATTCCCGGTCTCGGCTAAATACACGTCTTCCCGTTCCCGCGTTGAGTTACAACTGAGTTGTTGTGAAGTTAGAAGGGGGTCACGATGACAGGTGAGTTCAATCGCAGACATTTTCTGCATCTCGGAATGGCGGCGGGGGCAGCGGCGCTCGCACCGCGCTGGGCCTTCCCCCAAACCGCGCAGCCCGCACCACCCACGGACAGGCTTGCCCAGATGCGCGCGGCCGGCGCGTCCACACCGATCAAGACGACGAAGCTGTACGACAACCTCTGGCTGCTGCAAGGTGCTGGCGGAAACATGGCGATCCAGACCGGCAAAGACGGCAACGTCCTGATCGATTCCAGCTTTGCCACGGCCGTTCCCCATATACGTGAGGCAATTGCCGCGGTCAGCAGTGATGCGCCCCATGCTCTGGTCAACACTCATTGGCATGTCGACCACGTCGATGGCAATGAAGGTATGCACGCCGCCGGCTTCCTCGTAATCGCACACGAGAAGACGAAGACTCGTCTCTCCGAACCGGCGGAGATGAAGCTCATGCACTTCTCGCTGCCCGCTTATCCCGCCGGCGCGATACCCAGCGTCACTTTCGCGACGACCATGAGCCATAAACACAACGGCGACTCCATCGATCTGGTCCACTACGATCCGGCGCACACCGACACGGACATTTACATCCATTTCCACAATGCCGATGTGCTGCACTGCGGAGACATTTTCTTCAACAAGCTCTATCCGTTCATCGATGAAAACACCGGCGGCTCGATTGGCGGCACGATCGATGCGGCGCAGAAATCGCTGGCGCTGACCAGCGACGGCACCAAGGTGATCCCCGGCCATGGTCCGCTGGGAAACAAGACCGACTTGAAGAAGTACATCGACATGCTGTCTGTCGTGCGCGACAACGTAGCCGCGCTCAAGAAAGCGGGCGCAAGCGAGCAGGAAACGATCTCCAAAAAGCCGACCGCGCCGTTTGATTCGGAATGGCTGCGTGGCGGATCGCCGGACATGTTTGTCGGAATCGTCTATCGCACTGTATAGGAGGAGTTGCTGTGGCACGCTATGCCGAGCCCATGGCCCGGCTCATCGATGAGTTGAAGAAGCTTCCCGGGGTAGGAACCAAGACTGCCCAGCGCTTCGCCTTTCACATTCTGCGCTCAGGTGACGAGGATGCCTCGGCACTGGCCGATGCTGTGCGCGGACTGAAAGCCAGCCTGCGGCTATGCTCGGTATGCAACAACATCACGGACGTCGATCCCTGCGCGTACTGCAGCAGCACCACCCGCAACCAACGCCTCGTGTGCGTGGTTGAGGAGCCAACCAACATCGATGCGGTGGAGCGGAGCCGGTATCAAGGCGTGTATCACGTTTTGCACGGCACGCTATCGCCGCTGCACGGTGTTGGACCCGATCAGCTGCGCGGGCGCTCGCTGGTTCAGCGTGTGGAGCGAGGCGAAATCGATGAAGTCATCGTCGCCACCAGTCCGACCCTCGAAGGCGAGGCCACAGCTAGCTGGCTGGCCAGCGCTCTGCGGGAATTCAAGGTCCGCATCACGCGGATCGCCACCGGCGTTCCTGCAGGCAGTGATATTGAGTATGCAGACGAAGTCACCATGGCGCACGCCATGGAAGGCCGCCACGAGATGAAGCCTTGATGACCAGCTGAGATGAGATTAGCTGCGCAGCCGGGTCAGCAGATCCTGGGGATGCACCGGCTTGGCAAGAATCTCAAATTCGTAGCCCTGGTTCCGTGCCTTCTCAAGCAGGTCGGCTGTTGCGGCCTGGCCCGAGAACAGAAGAATCTTGATCTTCGGCAGCAACGCGCGAATCTGGATTGCTGCATCAATACCGTTCAGATCGGCCATGATCACATCGGCGATGAGCATGTCCGGTTCGTAGGTCGAAGCCGATTCGAGCGCAGCTTCTCCTGAGTACACGGCCTTCGCCTGAAAGCCGCTCTGGTTCAAAATCATCGCCAGCGTATCAGCGATGACGCGCTCGTCGTCTACTACAAGAACTTTGGGCTTAACGTGATTATCGGGCATACACTCCTGAACGCCAAAGGGAATGGCGCAAAAGCCTTTCAGTCGAACGCGCCGCGCAGCGAAGCCGAATTGCACCGCTCACGGTACGATCAGCTCGGTAAACACCTTGTCAGGATAACACCTGACACAAACGAAACGAGCTAGCCCTCGCGGGCTTGGCTTCTCAGTCTACGGGCGGATCCGGCATTGCGCAAGACTGCCATTCATTCTCTGCAATCGATCTAACCTCTCTGACGCAGCCGGGGGGCCGAAGAGCGCCGGGACTCCGCGGATTAGTTCCGGAGAATATATTTCAGCCGGGTAAAAACCCTGGCCTCGACGGACTGCGGTACTCTAAACGCGCGGGTTGTTCTCGAGGCGGCGCCGATTCATCCGGGAGCAACGCAACCCTCATAAGCTTCTGAAATACCAGTCCCCTGCCGGATCATTCGGCAGATCCCCCAGGCGGAGAGGCACGCATGCACTCAGCAGGTATCCCGAACGCAGCCCTGAACCCTGCCCCGGAGACCGCCAATCGCGTCCAGGGCGACGCGATCATTCGCGCCGAAAAGATCGAGAAGTATTACGCTCAGCCCAGCCAGAACCGCATCCAGGTCATTTCGCCTACGGATCTGACCATTGTTCCGGGCGAGATTGTCGCCTTGCTCGGCCCTTCCGGGTCGGGCAAATCGACCATGCTGCGCATGCTCTCAGGCCTGTCGCGCCCATCTGCCGGCCAGGTCTATTGGCATGAGAAGCCCATCGCCGAGACCGAGATCAACGTCTCCATCGTCTTCCAGAGCTTCGCACTGTTTCCCTGGCTAACGGTTCTTGAAAACGTCGAGGCGCCGCTCCAGGCCCGCGGGATCGATCCGGAAGAACGCCGCACCCGCAGCATGCGCATGATCGACACCGTTGGTCTGGACGGATTCGAGTCTGCCTACCCCAAGGAGCTCTCCGGGGGCATGAAGCAGCGCGTCGGCTTTGCCCGCGCCCTCGTCGTCGAGCCGGAAGTCCTGTTCATGGACGAGCCTTTTTCTGCCCTTGATGTCCTGACGGCCGAAAACCTCCGCAGCGAGCTTCTGGAACTGTGGGCCAAGAAGACCATGCCTACGCGCTGCGTCTTTATCGTGACCCACAACATTGAAGAAGCAGTGCTGCTGGCCGATCGCATCATCGTCCTCGGCCGCAATCCAGGGCACATTCGCACCGACTTCCGGGTACAGATTCCGCAGCCGCGCGACCGCAAATCCGATTCCTTTACGCAACTGGTGGATTACATCTACAAGGTGCTCACGCGGCCGGACGTCGTTCCGACCGAGGCGCCTGAACATCAACATCCCAGTCCCCGCGTTCGCGACCAGCGGCAAATGAAGTACCAGATGCTGCCGCATGCGCGGCCGGGCGGGGTGGCTGGGCTGCTGGAGCTGCTGCTCGACAAAGGCGGACGCGATGATATCTATCGCCTCGCCGATGATCTTGCCTTCGAGATTGATGACCTGCTGCCGATCGTCGACGCCGCGCAATTGCTCGGTTTTCTCAAGGTCGAGGAAGGCGACGCATCCATCACGGAAACCGGTGCAGAGTTTGCCAACTCCGAGATCTTGCGCCAGAAGGAGCTATTCCGCGACGCTGCGCTTGCGAACGTCCTCCTGCTGCGCCAGATTCGCCGCGCGCTCGAATCCAAAAGCGACCACACCGTCCCCGAAGATTTCTTCCTCGACATGCTGGATGAGCAGTTCAGTGATGAAGAATCGCGGCGCCAGATTGAAACCGCGGTGAACTGGGGCCGTTACGCCGAGCTATTCGACTTCGACGCCGCGCGACGTCGCTTCGTAGTACCCGACGCGCTTGAGGAAGCCGCTGTTGTGGGAGCCGACGAGTGACCCTCCAGCGCACCTTTGCACGCTCGCTTGTCACCGTGCGCACGTGGCCGTTCTTCATCGATGTAAGCATCGGCCTTTGCGCGCTCGCGGTATTCATGGCCATCGTGCACACAGCCGCATACTGGCTTGGCACGGCGGTTCCCACCTCTCCGATCTCCGAAAGCGCACGCTCACTGCCGCTTTACGCGCTGTACTCGGTGACGCGCATCGGGATCGCGTACCTTCTCAGCCTGATCTTTGCGGTCGGCTACGGCTATATTGCAGCGCACAATACACGCGTCGAGGCGTGGATGATCGCAGTTCTCGACATCCTGCAGTCGATTCCGGTTCTCAGCTTTCTGCCGCCGGTGTTGCTGGCGATGATCGCGCTGGTTCCGCATCATCAGCTTGGTATTGAGTTGGGCGTCATTCTCCTGATCTTCACCGGCCAGGTATGGAATCTCGCGTTCAGCTTTTACTCATCGGTGAAGAGCATACCGCGCGAGATGATCGAGGCCTCGCGCATCTATCGCTATTCGGCGTGGCAGCGCTTCTGGCAGCTCGAAATGCCTTACGCAGCGATCGGCCTGGTGTGGAACTCCATCGTCTCCGTCGCCAATGGCTGGTTTGCGCTGATGGCCTGCGAGATGTTCCCGCTGAATGGCACCAACTTTCAGCTTCCTGGCCTGGGCAGCTATATCCAGACGGCGACCTACTCAGGGGACGTGCGTGCGCTAGTCAGCGGAATCGCCGCTATCGTTCTGATCGTGGTTGCTACCGATCAGCTCATCTGGCGGCCGCTGATTGCCTGGAGCGAAAAGTTTAAATTCGAACAGGTAGAAGCGGCCGATCATGTCACATCACCGATTCTCACGCTGCTGCAGCGGTCCGCGCTTGTAAATGCGCTCTCAAGTCGCTTCTGGAGCAGCATCCAGGAGCCGGTCTATCGCCGGCTGGCACGCACGCGGGAGTGCCGGGTTGTTCAGCCAATCGACCCGGAGCCGGATCGACGCGGCGCATCCCTTGGCTACTGGGTTTTCGGCGTTGCCTTCGCGCTGGCCGTCAGCTGGGGAGCAGTACAGTGCGCGGTGATGCTGCGCCAAGTCACGCTCGCCGATCTTCGCATGCTTCTCGCGGGCGCTGCCGCCACTTTTCTGCGTGTGAATGTCGCGCTGCTTATCTCCGCGCTTTGGACCGTTCCCGTGGGTGTCGCCATCGGCTTCAATCCCAAACTCGCGCGCATCGTTCAGCCGATTGCACAGGTGCTGGCGTCCGTGCCGGCGACGGCCTTCTTTCCCATTCTGCTGATTGGACTGCTCAAGATCGGCGGCGGCCTCGGAATCGGCTCCGTCGTACTAATGCTGCTGGGTACACAGTGGTACATCCTGTTCAACGTGATTGCCGGAGCAATGTCGATCCCCTCGGACCTGCGCGAAGCTGCATCCCTTTACAGGTTCACCCGCTGGCAGCGGTGGACGACCCTGATCCTGCCCGGGATCTTCCCCTATCTCATCACCGGCATGGTTACAGCTTCGGGCGGTGCGTGGAATGCTTCGGTCTTTGCCGAATACGCCAACGTCCAGAACCGCACAATTCAGACGATCGGGCTCGGTGCCCAGATTGATGCTGCAACCGCCGCCGGACGCTTCCCCATTTTGCTGCTGGCGACCATCATGATCTCGCTCATGGTGGTTACTATGAATCGACTGGTTTGGCGGCGGCTCTACCGGCTCGCCGAAACCCGGTATAAACTTGAGGGCTAAATAGCACTTCAGCAGGCAGTTGCGATCGGGGGAAGAATGATTCGCGTTGGGCTGATTGGTTTCGGCATGGCGGGCCGTGTGTTCCATGCGCCGCTCATATCGTCCGTCGAAGGTCTCGAACTGGCCGCAGTTGTCGAGCGTACTGCAAACAATGCCGCCGAGCGTTACCCGAGCATCACAACCTATCGCTCAGTTGAAGAGTTGCTGGCTGACGCTTCCATCAAGCTGGTTGTTGTGGCAACGCCCAACAGCACCCATTTTCCCATCGCCATGCAGGCGCTTGAAGCCGCGAAGAATGTTGTTGTCGACAAACCGGTAGCTCTGAGCGCCGATGAGATTGGCCAACTCGCGGAGCTCGCCGGGGGTATCGGGCTTCACCTGTTCCCCTTCCATAACCGGCGCTTTGACAGCGACTTCCTGACGATTAAGAAACTAATGGATGAACATTCGCTGGGCCGGCTGGTCCACTTCGAATCGAACTTTGACCGGTGGCGCCCAGGGCTCTCAAGCAGGGCATGGAAAGCGGAGACAGACGAAGGCGGCATTCTCCAAGACATCGGCACGCACCTGGTCGACCAGGCGCTGGTTCTCTTCGGGCAGCCGGCGGCTGTCGGGGCGGATATCCTGCGCGAACGCGATGGCGAAGGCGCCAATGATGCAATCACAATCCGACTGCACTACTTCACGGGGTTCTCTGTCACGCTGGGAGCAAACTGCCTGTCGTCTCTCGCCCGTCCGCGTTTCCATCTCCGCGGCACGCGCGGAAATTTCTGGAAGTGGGGATTGGATCCGCAGGAGGATGCCCTTGGCAAGATCACGAAGATTACGGAAGCCAACTGGGGCCAGGAGGCGACCGATCACTGGGGCACCTTGAGCGCCGATGTCGATGGCGGCCTGGTCACCCAGCCGGTGCCTTCCGCTACCGGAGACTACCGGCTCTACTATGCGGGCGTTCGTGATGTTCTGCTGGGCAATGCAGCAGCACCTCCCGTCACGCCGACAGATGCGTGGCGCGTCGCGCGGGTGCTTGAGTGGGCAAAACAAAGCTCCGATGAGCACCGCGACTATTGAGTGCGACTGGAGCGGCGAACCGGCCTGATCATCCGGGCAGTTCTATGGATTCCTTTTCGACCAGCGGCACCCAGAACCGGAAGATACTTCCCTGCTCCGGATTGCTCTCTACGGCGATTCCGCCGCCGTGGACCAGCATGATGGCACGGGCGATGGCCAGTCCCATGCCGGTGCCTTTTCCGAGTTTGGCGCCCTTTTTGCCTCGATAGAATTTTTCGAAGATGTGAGGCAGATCGACCTTGTCGATTCCCGGACCGTTGTCTTCTACTTCGAATTCCACGCGACCATCGACGCGCCGGCTGCGCAGAACGATACGGCTCTCGGGGGGCGAATAGAGCGCCGCGTTCTCGATGAGGTGGCGAAACACCCGGCCGAGCAGCCTGGCATCGAACCACACCGGTCTGTCTGGCTCCTGCACCATCAAGCATTACCTGGTGCCGTCCCAGTACGGCGTGCGACGCCTCCACTGCATGCTCGAGCAGCGTTCGCGTATGCTGCGGCGCAGCCTGGACCTTGATCACGTTGGCATCGAGTTCCGCCATCTCCACGGCTTCGCCGATCAGGGAATCGAGGTGCGCGGATTCTTCGTCAACCACGGTGGCCAATTCCCGGCGCAAAGCGTCGTCGAGCCCTTGATCCTGCGTCAGGGTCGTCGCCGCCGCACGAATCGACGTCAGCGGTGTACGCAATTCGTGGGTCAGCGAATCGATGAGCGCCGCACGCAGACGCTCGCCCTCGCGCGAAGCCTCCATGCGCGCGCTTGCCTCGATCGCGATGGCCCGCGTCAGGGCAATCCCTACCTGCGCGCATACGGCCGTGGCTACTTCGCGCGACAGATTCGCAGGCCGCCATGCCATCGCACCCACGGCGCGCATCCCCACCATCAGCGCATGAGCCTCAAACCCCTCCAGCGACACAATTGCCGGATGCGAACCGCCCGTTACCTCGCGCAGATTCGCCTTGAACAGTTTCGGCAACTCAGCGACCGTAGACACGTATTGATCCCGATCCTGCACGTACAAGCACAACACTCTCGAGCGCGAATATCTTCGCCACCAGAGCCGGCAAGTCGCGAATGAGCCCTGTCCGCATCTTCGTGCAGAATCATCTCCTGGCTCAGCAAGTAGAGCCGCTCCACGTCTTCGCGGCGCTGTTCGGCCTGCTCCTTCTGTATTGCGGGCCCGTTCCGCCACGCGTCCGGCGACCAGCGAACTCACGGCGAATGTAAACATCGACACCCATTCCTGCGGACCGGCAAGGATAAAGGTGTGAATGGGCGGCAAAAAGAAGTAGTCGAATGAGAACGCGCAAAGCAGCGCGCTGTACAGTGAGATCACCAGCCCGGCCTGCGTCGCCGTCACCACCACGACGACCAGAAACACCATGCCCGCAGTCGTCGCCCGAGCACTCGTCATCGCAAGGCCGACAGTTGTCAGCACAGCGGCCAGCGTTGCGCCCAGCCACTGCAGATAGTGATGCGGCTTGAGTTTGAATTGCATGGTTGTCTCATCCGGAATGATACGCGGGACGCCCGATGATGTAAGCTTCCGGTGGAAGAAGAACGAGAATGCCGGGCAGAATTCTAGTTATCGATGACGAACCGCAAATCACACGTGTGCTGCGTGCAGCCTTGTCCGCGCAGAGCTTTTGATGTCCGCACCGCCAATGATCCTGAAGAGGGCCTGCGTATCTTTGCAGAGTGGCCACCTGACCTGGTGATCACCGACCTGATGATGCCCGGCCTGAGCGGCGTTGAAGTTTGCCGCGCCATTCGCACAACGTCCTCTACCCCGATGCTTGTGCTCTCCGTGCGCGATCACGAGCGCGCCAAGATTGAGGCCCTTGACTCGGGCGCCGACGACTACGTCACCAAGCCGTTCAGCATCCAGGAACTGCTGGCGCGGGTCCGGGCCCATCTGCGGCGGGCGCCGGAGCGGACCGAATCTGCCATTGTGACAGGTGATTTCGTGATCGATGCCGCGGCCCACAGCATCGAAGTCGCCGGCAAGCCATCCACCTGACGCCCAAGGAATTCGATCTGCTGCTTCACCTGGCGCGACATGCCGGCAAGGTGATTACGCATCGCGCCCTGCTGACCGCGGTCTGGGGAGCGCAATCGGCGCACCAGCCAGAGTACCTTCGCGTCTTTGTCGGCCAGCTGCGCAAGAAGCTCGAAGCCGAAACCGGCAAGCAGTACATCCAGACCGAGCCGTGGGTTGGCTATCGCTTCGTCCCCGAGGGCTTCAACGACAAAGGGGAGTAGCCGATATCTGTGCTGTTGCATGGATTTAGATGGGCCGACCCTGGGCCATCTTTATGTTTCCTTTAGATTTCCCTTCCGCGAATACAACGCAATTACCCGCAAAATCGATTTTGGAATCACACGAGTCCTGTCGGCTCTGTTGCGTTCTGAAACGAGGGTCCTCGCATGCAAGATGTCACCATGCTTTTCTTCACCGCCGTTTTCTTTGCCGTGGCCTTTCTGTACGTCAAGGCCTGCCAGAAGTTGAGGTAAACCATGGACCTCGTCACTGTAGTGGCTCTTCTGCTCTCGGTCCTGATGCTTGTTTACCTCGCCGCCTCTCTGCTGTTTCCGGAGAAATTCTGACATGTCTGCCAATGGCTGGTTGCAATTTCTAATCTTCTCGGTCGTCCTGCTCCTGACAGTGCGTCCGGTTGGCATCTATCTTGTGCGCGTGCTTGAAGGACAACGGACCTGGCTCGATCCAGTTCTCCGCCCCATCGAGCGCCTTATCTACAGAATCTGCGGAGTCAACGCTGATCACGAGATGAACTGGCGGCGAATACGCTTTCGCGATGCTTGGTTTCTCGGCCGTGACCATGGTGCTGACGTACGTTATCGAGCGTGCACAGGCAGTGCTGCCCTGGAATCCGCAGCATCTTGCCGGGCGTCGGTGCTGATCTTGCCTGGAATACGGCCGCAAGCTTCACGACCAACACCAACTGGCAGTTCTACACGCCGGAATCGACGATGAGCTATCTCACAGAGATGGCCGGCCTGGCAACGCACAACTTCTTCTCTGCAGCCGTAGGTATCGTGGTGGCCATCGCGCTGGTGCGCGCCATCAAGCGCACGTCCTCGGCTACGATCGGCAATTTCTGGGTAGATACCACGCGAACCCTGCTCTACATCCTGCTACCCGGCTCGCTCGATCTACGCGCTGCTGCTTGTCGCGCAAGGCGTACCGCAGAATCTGCATGCATACACGGTTGCTCACACGCTTGAGGGACAGACGCAGACCATTGCGCAGGGACCCGTCGCTTCGCAGGAAGCCATCAAGATGCTGGGCACCAACGGCGGTGGGTTTTTCAACGCCAACAGCGCCCATCCGTTCGAGAATCCGACGCCCTTTTCGAATTTCCTGCAGATCCTCTCCATCTTCATCATTCCTGCCGGCCTTACTTACGCGCTGGGACGCATGACCGGATCGCCGGGCCACGGATGGGCTGTGTTTGCGGCCATGTATGTACTGTTTGCCGCGGGATTCGTGACGCTCTACTGGGCTGAGGCGCATCCGCATCCCCTGATCCACGGAGCGGCACAAACAGCAACGGCAACGGCTCCCGGCGGCAACATGGAGGGCAAGGAAGTCCGTAACGGAATCGCCGAAAGCGCACTGTTTGCCACCGTCACAACCGACGCTAGTTGCGGCGCGGTAAATGGCATGCACGACAGCTTCACGCCGCTCGGCGGCCTTGTTCCCCTCACCAACATCATGCTTGGCGAAGTGATCTTTGGCGGCGTGGGCTCAGGGCTTTACGGCATGCTGATCTTCGTGGTCCAGGCAGTGTTCATCGCCGGCCTGATGGTCGGGCGCACGCCAGAATATCTGGGCAAGAAGATCGAGGCATACGACGTGAAGATGTCGATGCTTTATGTGCTCATCTTTCCGCTGGTCATTCTCTCGCTTACCGCGATTTTTGTGCTGATGCCCAACGTCGGCCTTGGCACAACTACCAATGCCGGTCCGCATGGCCTCAGTGAAATTCTTTACGCCTTTACCTCCGGCGCCGGCAACAACGGCTCGGCATTTGCCGGACTCGGGCCGAACTGGTGGTACAACATCACCATCGGCTGGGACATGCTCATCGGGCGCTTTCTGATGATGCTGCCCGTGCTCGCGCTTGCTGGAAACCTGGCGCAGAAGAAAAGCATTCCGCCTTCCCCAGGCACTTTCCCTGTCAACACTCCGCTGTTCACCGTGCTGCTGGTCGGCGTCGTGCTGATTCTGGGCGCGCTTACCTTCTTCCCGGCACTGAGCCTGGGACCGATTCTTGAACACCTTCAACTGAAATCCGGACAGCTTTTCTGAGGAGACCTGATATGAGTTTTTACGACAAATTGAATTCTCCTGCGCAAGCTGAAGCTCATTCGGATTCGGCTTCTACCGCATCGGCTCAAGCGACAGCATCTTCGTTGCCGCCGGAGCACCACGAGCATCGCAGAAAAAAATCGACCGCCGGAGTTGTGGAGCAAAAGAGGTCTCTGGAATACCGCAATCATCCGGCAGGCTCTGATTGACTCGTTTCGTAAGCTCGATCCGCGCTGGATGGTCAAGAACCCGGTCATGTTTGTCGTCGAAGTCGGCAGTGTGCTGACTATCGGCCCTCCTGATCGACAACACCATCAACCATCGAGTCGCATTCGGGTTCAATCTTCAGATCACGCTCTGGCTCTGGTTCACAGTACTGTTTGCCAACTTTGCCGAAGCGATGGCTGAGGGCCGCGGAAAGGCGCAAGCCGACACGCTCCGCAAAGCCAAGGGCGAAACCATCGCGCAGCGCTATAACGCTTCTGGCACGCTGGAGCAGGTAGCCAGTGGATTGCTTCGCGCCGGAGATGTGATCTACGTGCCCGCCGGAAACTACATCGCAGGCGACGGTGAAGTCATCGAAGGCGTTGCCTCCGTGGACGAATCAGCTATTACCGGCGAATCTGCTCCCGTGATCCGCGAGGCTGGTGGCGATCGCTCCGCCGTAACAGGCGGCACCAAAGTGCTGTCGGACTGGGTAAAGATTCGCATCACTTCGAATCCAGGCGAGACGTTCCTTGATCGCATGATCGCGCTGGTGGAAGGAGCGACGCGACAGAAGACGCCGAATGAGATCGCACTCTCGATTCTGCTGTCGGGCTTGACGATCGTCTTCCTGCTCGCGGTGGTAACACTGCAGCCGTTTGCCATCTATTCGAAGGCTCCGCAAACGGTATTTGTGCTGGTCTCGCTGCTGGTCTGTCTGATTCCAACCACGATTGGCGGACTGCTCTCTGCAATCGGGATCGCCGGCATGGATCGCCTGGTGCAGTACAACGTGCTCGCCATGAGCGGCCGCGCCGTTGAAGCCGCGGGCGACGTGAATACGCTGCTGCTCGACAAAACCGGCACGATCACTCTGGGCAATCGCCAGGCCACGGAATTCATTCCGGCGCCCGACGTCACACCAGAGCGGCTGGCCGATGCAGCGCAACTCGCATCCCTGTCAGATGAGACGCCGGAGGGCCGGTCAATCGTTGTGCTGGCGAAGGAGAAGTACAACCTGCGCGGCCGCGATCTCGGCAATATTCATGCAGAGTTCGTTCCCTTCTCTGCTCAGTCCCGGATGAGCGGCGTGAACCTGCCCGGCGTGCGCATTCGCAAAGGGTCAGCCGACGCTATCGCGCGCTTCCTTGAAGACCAGGGATCGTCGCTGCCGAAGAAGGTCCGCGATGCCGTGGAAGAGATTGCTCGGGCCGGTGGCACGCCGCTTGTCGTGGCAGAGAATTCTTCGGCTCTCGGTGTCATCTATCTGAAGGACATCGTGAAGGGCGGACTCAAGGAGCGTCTTGCTCGCCTGCGCGCCATGGGGATTCGCACCATCATGATCACGGGCGACAATCCGCTCACCGCGGCTGTGATTGCCCGCGAGGCTGGCGTCGACGACTTCCTCGCCGAAGCCAAGCCCAAGGACAAGATGGACCTGATCAAGCGCGAACAAGGCGAAAGGCAAACTTGTCGCGATGACTGGAGACGGCACCAACGACGCGCCCGCGCTGGCGCAGGCCGATGTGGGCGTGGCCATGAACTCCGGCACGCAGGCAGCGAAAGAAGCCGGCAACATGGTCGACCTCGACTCGAATCCGACCAAGCTCATCGAAATCGTTGAGATCGGCAAGCAGCTTGCTGATGACGCGCGGCGCGCTTACCACGTTTTCCATTGCCAACGATGTGGCCAAGTACTTCGCAATTATCCCGGCAATGTTTTCGGTCGCCTTCCCGGTGCTGAATGCGCTGAACATCATGCACCTGCATTCGCCGCAGTCCGCGATTCTGTCGGCCGTCATCTTCAACGCCGTCATCATCGTGGCGCTGATCCCGCTGGCACTGCGCGGCGTGAAATACGAGCCCAAGGCTGCTGAAGCCCTGCTTCGGCGGAACCTGCTTATCTACGGCGTCGGCGGCGTCATTATCCCATTCATCGGCATCAAGGCCATCGACATGCTGCTCGTGGCCACGCACCTGGCCTAAGGAGATCTGAACATGCACGCAACCGCAACAATGACCGCATCTGCACCGAGCCACGCAGCACCTGCGACGCACTCGGTCTGGAGTACTGCCATCCGTTTCACGCTGCTCACAACGCTCCTGTTCGGCATCGGATATCCGCTTGTCGTCACGGGAATCGCCGGCACGCATCTTTCCGCACCAGGCTGCGGGCAGCCTTATTCTGAAGGACGGCCAGGTCATCGGCTCTGAATTGCTCGCACAGAGCTTTACCTCTGATCGCTACTTCCACCCGCGTCCCTCGGCAGCCGGCAACGGATATGACCCGACATCTTCAGGAGGGTCGAATCTGGCGCAGTCGAATGCCAAGCTCGTGCAGAGAATACAGGGCGATATCGACAAGCTCGCAGCGCAGAACCCCGGCCACCCGGTGCCGATCGATGCTGTGACAACTTCCGGTTCGGGACTGGATCCGGATATCACGCCAGACAACGCGGACTTCCAGGCCGCTCGTATCGCCAAGGCACGCGGACTCAGCGAGGCTCAGATCAACCAACTGATCCAACAGTACACCACAAGCCGCACCCTGGGCCTTCTCGGCGAGCCGCGCGTCAACGTGCTTGAACTCAACCTGGCTCTCGACAATCTCTCCAAATAGGTCTCCATCGGCTTCCCCTGGAAAATTGGGGGAGGATTCATCCTCCCCCGCCTTTTTCCCGCGTCGCAACATCATCACTTCCCCGCGCGATTCGACAAGCCCTCTTTCCGCCGAATATCATCCTCTTTCACACCTTTCTTCGCCGACGGGTCTCGCGGATGCGCGCATCGCTCTTCATCACCTGCTACAACGACACGCTCTTTCCCGAAACCGGGCGTGCCGTGGTGCGGCTGCTGGAACGGCTTGGCGTAGAGCTTGACTTCCTGCCGGCGCAGACCTGCTGTGGACAGATGCATGCCAACACGGGTTTCCGTGCCGAAGCCTTTTCGCAGGCCAAGCGGTTTGTCCGCATGTATGGCGATACGGAATGCGTGGTAATTCCCTCCTCCTCCTGCGTCGCGATGATTCGCGACCAGTATCACGGCTTGTTCGAGGAAATGGGAAATGAGGAGCTGCGGAAGCAGTTTTCCGTGCTGCTGCCGCGTGTTTACGAGCTGAGCGAATTTCTCATCGACAAGCTTGGCATTGAAGACGTGGGCGCGTACTTTCCCCACCGCGTGACTTATCACGCCAGTTGCCACGGGCTGCGCGGCCTGCACGTGGGCGACCGGCCATTCCGGCTTGCTCAACAAGGTGCGCGGACTCGAGTTGTTCCGCTCGCCAACCTTGAACGCTGCTGCGGATTCGGCGGAACATTTTCCGTGAAGAATGCCGAAGTCTCGACGGCGATGCTGGACGCCAAGCTCACCGACGTGCTCGCGACGGGCGCCGAATATTGCACGGCGCTCGATAACAGTTGCCTGATGCACCTCGGCGGAGCGCTGCATCGCCAGAGCAAAAATCTCCAGACCATCCATATCGCCGGCATTCTTGCCAGCACCCCAGCAAGTCCGCACGAGGCGACGGCGTGAGCACCCGCGTTCACCAAACCGCGCCAATAATGGACCCGCGCATTGCGCCTCCTTTCCCGACCGCGGCACTGCCGATTCTGCAGAACACGCAACTGCGTAGCAACGTAGCCCACGCCACCGACGTGATCCAGGCAAAGCGGAACAACCTGGTTGCAGAAAAGCGGGACTGGCAGGAATTGCGCACATCGGCCGCGGCAATTCGCGCGCATTCACTTGCGAACCTCGCCACTTACCTTGAGCAATTCGAAACCAACTGCATCGCGGCGGGCGGGACCGTCCACTGGGCCCGTGACGCCGCTGAAGCTCGCGCTATCATCCTTGATATCCTGCGCGAAGAGAATGCCAACGAGGTCATCAAGATCAAGACGATGACCTCAGCCGAGATTCAGCTCAACCCTGCACTCGAAGCGGCCGGCATAGCCGCCATCGAAACGGATCTTGCCGAACTCATCCTGCAACTTGGCCACGACGAGCCTTCGCACATTGTTGTTCCTGCGTTACACGTCAATCGCCGCCAAGTGCGCGAAATCTTTGCACGCCGCATGGGTTTGCCCGAGCTATCCGACGATCCTGAGGCACTCACTGCCGCTGCCCGCTCCTACCTTCGCAGGAAATTCCTCAGCGTGCCGACGGCGATCAGCGGCGCGAATTTTCTCATCGCTGAAACCGGATCGGTTGCCATCGTCGAATCAGAAGGCAATGGCCGCATGTGCCTCACGCTGCCCCGCACCCTCATTACGCTGGCAGGCATCGAAAAGGTTCTTCCGCGATTCGCCGATCTCGAGGTGCTGCTGCAAGTTCTTGCGCGCTCCGCAACCGGCGAGCGCATGAACCCATATACCTCGCTCTGGTCCGGCGTCACGCCCGGCGATGGGCCGCAGCGCTTTCATGTTGTGCTGCTGGACAATGGCCGGTCAGAGATTCTCGCGCGTAAAGTGGAGCGGCAGACGCTTCAATGCATCCGCTGCGCCGCATGCCTGAACACTTGCCCCGTCTATCGGCAAACCGGCGGCCACGCTTACGGCTCGCCTTATGCTGGTCCCATCGGCGCCATCCTGACACCGCAGCTCGAGCACATGCAGCATGCGCAGTCCCTTCCTTATGCTTCATCGCTCTGCGGCGCCTGCTACGAGGTCTGCCCGGTCAAAATCAACATTCCCGAAGTGCTGATCGAACTGCGCGCGCAGATCGTGAACCAGGAACGCTCGCAGGCAACGCGCTGGTTCGATCCGATGTACCTCGGGATGAAGGCAGCGAATTTCGCTTTTGCCAGCGCATCGCGTTTTCGACTGGCGCAGCGAATGGGCCGCATAGGGCTTCGTTTCTTCACGGGCAAAGATGGCTGGATCAGTCGCCTACCCAGCCTCGGCGCACGATGGACGATGTCGCGCGACCTTCGAGCGCTTCCCGACCAGACTTTCCGCGACTGGTGGACGACGCGCGAGGCAAGCCGCGGCAAGGAGGCCCAATGACAGCGTCCTCTTCACGCCAGGCCATTCTCGACCGCATCCGCGCAGCTACACTGCTCTGATGCGAACGGCCAGCGCCGACGTGCCGCGCGACTATATTCATCATGGCGCGCTCGATGCGGCCGGCTCGCCTCCATCTGATGACCGAACGCCTGCGCGAGTACGGCGCGGAGGTCATGGAATCCTCACCAGCCGACTTGCCGGCAGTCATCGTGCGCCAGCTTCAATCGAGTGGACGACGCCGCTTCGTCGCACCGCCGGGCCTGTCTGCAGAATGGCTCGCGGCCAACCTTGACTGGAAGATCGACAATAATCTGAGCAATGAGGAGATTGAACACTGCGATGGTGTTGTAACGGCAGCCTCGTCCGCTGTTGCTGATTCGGGGACGATTGTCCTGCATCACGGGGTCAGCGAGGGACGGCGCGTTATAACGCTTCTCCCGGACTTTCATCTTTGCATTCTGCGCGCCTCGCAGATTGTCGAGACTTTGCCCGAGTACTTTGCGCGCTTCCCACAACCGCCGCGACTCGCCACCTACATCTCCGGCCCCAGCGCGACTGCGGACATTGAAATGACCCGCATTAAAGGCGTCCACGGACCACGCTTTCTGAGTGTGATCATCGTGCACGATGAGATTTAGCCGATTCACGACCGTATCGGACGCGCAGCCGTTTCAGCGCAGCGATACAATCGTCAACGGACGAGGCAGCCCGACATGAGCCAATCTGAATCTGCACTTTTCGATCAGGCAGCGCGCATTCTCAACCAATTCCAGATTGAAATCCCTTCGTGGGGATTTGCCAACACCGGCACGCGCTTCGGCAAATTTGTTCAGGCCGCTGCCGCATCCACGCTGGATGAGAAGTTCTCTGACGCTGCGGAAGTTCACCGCCTCACTGGCGCTACGCCAACGCTTGCGCTGCACGTCTTGTGGGATCTGCCTCGCGGACTCGCTGACGTCGGAGAGGTTCAGGAACTGGAGCGTCGCACCGAGATCCGGGCTGGTTCGATCAATCCCAATCTCTTTCAGGATCAGCAATACAAATTTGGCTCCCTCTGCAATCCATCCGCGGAGATCCGAGAAGACGCGCTCAAGCACGTCGTCGATTCCATCGAGATCGCCAGGCACCTCCGTTCACGCGATATCTCATTATGGCTCGCCGATGGCTCCAACTATCCCGGCACCCAGTCCATCCGTAAGCGGATTGAGTGGCTGCAGGCCGCCCTCTGTTCCGCGCACAAACACCTGGCCCCCGATCAGCGCCTGCTTGTCGAATACAAGCCTTTTGAACCGGCCTTCTACCACACCGATATTGCCGACTGGGGAATGTCAGCGCACCTGTGCCGCGCGGCTGGCCCACAGGCCTTCGTTCTGGTCGACACCGGCCACCACTATCTCTCGCAGAACATCGAGCAAATCGTTGCGTGGCTTCTCCATCTTGATCTACTCGGCGGATTTCACTTCAACGATCGCCGCTTTGCCGACGACGACCTTACGCTCGGATCCATCGACCCGTACCAGGTGTTTCGTATCTTTCACGAGATATGTGAGGATCAGCAATCCGCCCGATCCAAAGGTCTGCTGCACGCAGTGCCGTTCATGATTGATCAGAGCCACAACCTCAAGGGCAAGATCGAGGCCATGGTGCAGACGGTGGTAACGGCGCAGGAACTCTGGCTGAAAGCTGCGCTCATCGATCGCGATCGGCTTGCCGCACTCCAGCAATCCTGTGATCTGGTCGCTGCCGAAGAGACTTTCCGTGGCGCATTCTGGCGGGACGTTCGGCCGCTGGTTGCCGCCTGGCGCGAGTCCCGAGGTCTGGCTGCCGACCCGCTAACCGCGCTCCGCGAGGGCGGATACGTCGAACGCATCACCCGCGATCGCGCAAGCCGGCAGTCGGCCGTAAGCAGTTACGCCTAGAACGGCCCCGCAATTGGTGCAGCCATCTCTGGACTTTTGTCCAGGTGACTTTCTCCTAAACACTAACCTCTTGACGGAACGGCTTCGCGAGGTAGTTCATGCGGAATCGCCTTTGGCGACTTCGGCAGTAGAATCGAAGTCTGGGTTTTGATCATTCCCTGATCGGTGGTGCACCATGACGCAGGCAACTCTTGCAACCGCAACTCTCCGCTTCCTCGAGGACCGCTGGGATCCGGCAGTCGCCGCCAACCTCGATGAGCCCGAACTTCTACGCTATCGTTCCAACCTGCTCGGCTCAGACCTGCGAATCACCAACTTCGCCGGCGGCAATACCAGTTCCAAGGTCACTGAGACGGATCCGCTTACTGGTGCGGAGGTCGAAGTGCTCTGGGTAAAAGGCTCAGGCGGTGACCTCGGCAGTATCAAGCGCACAGGCTTTGCCACGCTTTACCAGGAGAAGCTGCTCGCGCTCGAGCGCAGCTACAAGGGAGTCGATACCGAAGACGATATGGTGGCGATGTACCCGCTGTGCACCATCCGCAACAATCCCGTTGCCGCGTCTATCGATACGCCTCTGCATGGCTTTCTTCCCTTCCCGCATGTCGACCATCTGCATCCTGACTGGGGCATCGCACTGGCTGCCTCTGCCAATGGCAAAATAAAAATGGATGAGTTCAATCGCGAATTCAACCACTCGCTTATCTGGATTCCATGGCAACGTCCCGGATTCGAACTGGGTCTGATGATGCGGAATGCGCTTCGCGACAATCCCGGCTGCGACGGCATTGCCCTGGGCGGCCACGGTCTCTTCACCTGGGGACAAACGCAGCGTGAGTGCTACCTGAAAACGCTGACCATCGTCGACCAGATCGGGCAGTTCATCGCACGCCACGGAGAAGCAAAAGGGACCGCGCGTTTTGGCGGAGAAGCGGTGCCGTCGCGCACAGATCGGAAAGAGCTGGCGCTGGAGATTGTGCCCTACCTTCGCGGCCGGGTGAGTTCGCAGAATCGCTGGATCGCCAGCTTCAGCGATGCGCCAGACGTCGTGCAATTCGTCAATTCCGCGAATGCTGAAGAGCTCGCCTATCTCGGCACCAGTTGTCCCGACCACTTCATCCGCACCAAGATCCGTCCGATGTTCGTGCCATGGCCTAAGAATGGCAGCGTCGCCGATCTCAAAGCGCACATCGATCGATCGCTCACCGAATATCGGGAGCAGTACTACGCCTACTATCATTACTTCGCCATGCCCGACTCACCAAAGCTCCGCGATCCCAGCCCGACCGTTGTTCTTATCCCCGGCCTTGGCATGTTCAGCTTCGGGAAAAACAAGACCGAGGCACGCATCGTTGGAGAGTTCTACACCAACGCGATTCATGTGATTGAAGGGGCAACTCTCTTGTCTGAAGGCGAGGTTTCGGGCCCGCTTCCCCAATGCGGCGGCTCGATGGATCCTGCAAGCTTCAAGACCTTCAGCAACTACGTCGCGCTTCCGCCCATCGAGGCATTCCGCATCGAGTACTGGGCGATGGAAGAGGCCAAGCTCCGCCGTCAGCCGCCCGAGAAAGAACTCAGCCGCCGCATCGCGCTCGTCGTCGGCGGAGGCAGCGGCATTGGCCGCGAGGTAGCGCATCTGGCCGCAACGCGCGGAGCCCACATAATGATCGCCGATTACGACGCAGCCGCTGCATCCCGCGTCGCAGATGAGCTCACGCACCTCACACAGAAAGAATTTGTCGCATCCACCATCGTCGATATCCGCAGCCGGGACGCGGTCCGCGAAGCCATCCGCGCAACGATCGCCGCATTCGGTGGGATCGACATTGTCATCAACACCGCCGCTCTTTTTCCCTCGTCACCCGACGGCCACATCAACGACGACCTCTGGTCTGCGACTCTGAATATCAACGTCACCGCGAACTACATCCTTGCCGATGAGGCTGCGAAACTCTTCGCCGAGCAAGGTCTCGACGGCTCTATCGTACTGACAAGCTCTGCAAATGCCGTTGTACCTAAACGAGGCAGCGAGGCTTACGACGTCAGCAAGGCAGCGCTGTCGCATCTTGTGCGTGAACTAGCCGTCTCGCTTGCGCCCAGGGTTCGCGTCAACGCGGTCAGCCCCGCAACTGTTGTCAAGGGAAGCACGATGTTCCCCCGTGATCGCGTGCGTGCATCACTGACCAAATACAACATAGCTTTCGACGAATCGAAATCGGACGATGAGTTGCGTGCGCTTCTCGCTGCGCACTACGCCAAGCGCACCCTTACACATCGTCCCATCGATCCTGCTGATTGCGCGGAGGCGATTCTGTTCCTCGCTAGTCCGAAAACGCATTGCACCACCGGCCATATCTTCCCCGTCGACGGCGGCCTCACCGAGGCCTTCCTGCGGTGACTTCTGACGAGTTGCCGATAGTGAACGATCGCCGCGCTCGCGTCGCCATCGATCTAGGCGCGGAGAGCTGCCGCGTCTCATTGCTTCGCTGGCGCGATGAAGAACCGCGGATCACCGAAATGCACCGCATTCCAAACGGCCCAATCGAAAATGGTGCATCTCTTCACTGGCCGCTCGGCAGAATTCTTTCCGGGCTTGAAGAGGGACTACAAAAAGCAGCCGTGGAGGCGCCGGAAGGAATCGCCTCCATCGCGGTCGATGGCTGGGCCGTGGATTACGTGCGCCTCGATCAGAATGGAAAGCCCCTTCATGATCCCTGTTGTTATCGCGATGAGCGCACCGTTGCAGCCAAACAGAACGCCGACAAATTGCTGCCTCCGGAAGAAGCATTTCGCCGGACCGGGGCGCAACCACTTCGCATCAATACCCTCTACCAGCTTCTAGCCGATCCGGATCACGAAAGGGCGGCTCCCTGGGTTTGCCTGCCCGAATACGTTTTGCATTTGCTAGGTGCACCGCGTGTGGCTGAGTACACCAACGCAACGCACACGGGCCTGGTGGATATCGCTACCGGCGACTGGGCGCCGGACCTATTTGAACAGCTTGGGATTCCCATCGAGGCTGCGCCGTGCATTGTCCCGCCGGGTTCACGGCTAGGGCAATTACGGGGTCCGCTTGCGACACTTCCTGCATTTCACGACACAGAACTGATTGCGCCGGCATGTCACGATACGGCTTCTGCAATTGCTGGAATTCCAGCAGATCTGGACTCAACTGCATACATCTGCTCGGGAACGTGGTCGCTTGTAGGCACACTCGCATCGGAGCCTATCGCAACAGCAGAAGCCCTCGCCTCGCGCTACACGAACCAGGGCGCCGCGACTGGCGGATTCTGCTTCCACACGAACGTTAACGGCATGTGGCTCCTGAAGCAATGCATCGACACATGGATATCAGCGGGCCGCGCAATTAACATTCCCGAACTGATTCAACGGGCCAGTGGATGTGCTCTGGCCGGAATCATCAACGTAGGTGCCGAACCTCTGCTCCTCTCCGGCGATATGCCCGCGCGCATCAATCACGAGCTCACCGTTACCCGACGTCTGCCCATCGTGGATAAACCCGGTAATGAAGCGCAGTTTGCACGAGTCGTGTTCGAGAGTCTAGCTGCACGCTACGCCACTGCACTGGCTGATCTTGAGCAAATGATTGATCGGAAGCTCACGCGCATCCACATTATCGGCGGCGCCAGCCGCAACCAGCTTCTCGCCGATCTGACCGCGCGGCGCACCGGCCTGCCTGTGGAGTGCGGACATCCCGAAAGCTCGACCATCGGCAATTTCGCCCTGCAACTCTGCGCGAGCGAAGAAACAACCGGGGGAGACACGCGCGATGAACTTCGGCACTGGGCGAGCCTGCTCTCAAACCCGACTCCACACTGACGGTGTAGTCACTAACTTCTGCTATAACTGGCAGTTAGTAAGTTAGGCTGACTTTTCAAACTTTAGTGCTATAGGCGTTTTTCGCATTCCGTTATAGATTTTCTATCAAATCCTTTCTTGCGAACCAACGCAGCTCAAAGCTGCTGGGCCAGATTCGGGAAGCCTCCCGGCCCGTCTGGGCGCTTACCCCAACGGCTGGACTGTTCCCTTTCCTGTCAATTCCTCGATACGCTCTACCCAGCAGCGGTCAGCTGCCACGCTCATCTTCTCCGGTTCAAGGATGACCTGGAATTCATCCTTCTTTTCAAGGAAGATCATGACTTTGCCGGGACCGGGTGCAGCATCGGCGGCACTCTTCAAACTGGCGAGTAACTCCTCCGTGGCCCGATCAAGGCTGATGCGGATGCGCACGCCCGTGGGCAACTTGACCTGGACCGATTCGAGCGGCTGGATCTGGCTCACGGAAATCTTCGGCGCGGAATCGTCGTCGCCGGAAAGCATGCCCCGCACCAATACCGGTGCCTCAATCTTCAACTGCTCCGACAAACGTTCGTAGTCACGCGGGAATGCGATCAAGTCGATCTTGCCGGTGGCATCTTCGAGCGTGGCCTGCGCATAGAGCTTCCCTTCACGGCGGGTCTTCTGAACGCGAAGTCCGAGCATCATTCCGGCGACCAGGATTTCGTCAGCGGGATCGGACTCCTTGCCCCAGCGACGCTCCGGCGGCTTGCGCTCCAGCGCTTCGGCTGTCGAAATCACGCCGCTGAGATTCTTGATCTTGTCCGCATACTTGTCCAGCGGATGGCCGGAGACGAAGAATCCGAGCACTTCTTTTTCGTTGGTAAGCCGCTCACCCTCTTCCCAGTCCGGAACCTTGGGCAGATCGTCGCCGTTCCTGCCGTGCGCGGGTTCCTCGTTGAACAGCCCGAATAATCCGGCCTGACCCTGTGCGGCATCCTTCTGTGCTTTTTGTGCCCGCTCCATTGCCTTATCAACTGCGGCATACAGCGGACCGCGTTTTCCGAAGGAATCCAGCGCACCCGCCTTGATCAACGATTCGATCACGCGCTTGTTCATCACGCGCAGGTCAACCTTCTCGCAGAACTCCCATAGCGTCTTGAATCGTCCGCCAACTTCTTCGCGCGCCTTGGTGATTGAATCGATCGCGTTGCCGCCCACGTTCTTCACCGCCGCCAGTCCGAATCGGATCGCATCGCCATGCGGTGTGAACTGCGCACCGGAGAGCTGCACGTCCGGCGGCTCGACCTTGATACTCATTTCCCTGCACTCGGCGATATATTTGACGACGTTTTCGGGCTTCGATGTTTCCGAGGTCAACAGCGCCGCCATGAATTCGACAGGATAGTGTGTCTTCAGATATGCGGTCTGATACGCCACCAGGGCATAGGCAGCGGAGTGCGACTTATTGAAACCGTACCCTGAGAACTTCGCCATTTGCTCGAAAATCTCTTCCACCGGGGCCTTCGGATGCCCCAACGCCGCAGCGCCGTTCATAAAGCGATCACGCTGCTGCGCCATCGCCGCAGGATCCTTCTTCCCCATCGCGCGCCGCAGCAGGTCCGCCTCGCCCAGGCTGTAGCTCGCCAGCACGTTGGCGATCCGCATCACCTGTTCCTGGTAGACAATCACGCCCAGCGAGTCTTTCAATATGCCCTCAAGTTCGGGCAGCAAAAACTCCACCTTGCGCCGTCCCCATTTGCGCTCGACGAAGTCGTCGATCATGTCCATTGGGCCCGGCCGATACAGCGCATTCAGCGCAGTCAGTTCCTCGACGGTGTCCGGCTTATATCGCCGCAAAATGTCCCGCATCCCGCTCGATTCAAATTGAAAAATCCCCGATGTCAGCGCCGTGTGGAACACCCGCTTGAATGTCTCTGGATCGTCAAGCGGAACCATCTCGATATCGATCTTCTCGCCGCGACTTTGCTCGATAAGCTTCACGCAATCGGTGATCACCGTGAGCGTCGCCAGCCCCAGGAAGTCCATCTTGAGCAGGCCCATCTTCTCGACGGACTTCATGTCATACGCCGTCACGATTTCATCGTTCTTCGTGCGGTTCAGCGGCACCAGCTCCGTCAGCGGACGCGGCGCAATCACCACCGCCGATGCATGGACTCCGGCTCCGCGTACGAGCCCCTCCAGCTTCTTCGCGGTATCGATGAGTTCGCGAACCTGCTTGTCCGCGTCATATGCCTTACGCAGGTCCGGCGATTCCTCCAGTGCCCGGTCCAGCGTCATTCCCACCGTCGGCGGAACGAGCTTTGCAATTCGATCCACGTCGCCGTAGGGCATATCCATCGCACGCCCGCAGTCCTTGATGGATGCCTTGGCGGCCATGGTGTTGAACGTGATGATCTGCGCCACCTGCTCGCGGCCATACTTCCGCGTAACATATTCGATCACCTCGCCGCGACGGTTCTGGCAGAAGTCCACGTCGATATCCGGCATGGTGACGCGTTCGGGGTTCAGAAACCGCTCGAACAGCAGCACGTTCTGCATCGGATCGATGTTCGTGATCTCCATTGCATACGCCACCAGCGAACCGGTCGCCGATCCGCGCCCCGGGCCGACGGGAATGCCGTTGTCACGCGCGTACTTGATGAAGTCCCACACGATGAGGAAATAGCCCGAGTACTTCATCTGCTTGATGATGCCGATCTCAAAATTCAGGCGCGACTCATATTCGTGCGTCTGCGAGCGTCGTACTCCGCGCAACTCCAGTTGCCGCACCGCAGTCTCCAGCCGCTTCTTCAACCCCTCGCGGCACACCTCTTCGAAGTAGCTGTCGATGGTGTGCCCCACCGGAACAGCGAACTCAGGAAACGGATTGTCGACCGCGTGCAGCTTGAAGTTGCACCGCTCGGCAATCTCCATCGTCGTCTGCGTTACACCCGGCGAATCGGGAAAAATTCGCGCCATCTCGTCGGCAGACTTGACGAAGAATTGATCCGAATCGAAGCGGAACCGGTCGGCATCGTGAATCTTCGCGCCGGTCTGCACGCAGAGCATCACATCGTGCGCGTGCGAGTCTTCGCCGCAGAGGTAGTGCGAATCGTTGGTCAGGACAAGCGGAATGTTGAGTTCCTTCTCGAGGCGGAAGAGATCCGTCTGGATCTTGTGCTCCTCCGCAAGACCCTGGTTCTGAATTTCGAGGTAGAAGTTGCCACGGCCGAAGATGTCCTGGTACTGCACGGCCGCGCCTTTAGCCTTCTCGTAATTACCTGCCAACAGTTCCTCGCATAATTCTCCCGAGAGGCAGCCGGAGAACCCGATCAGGCCCTTGGCATTGTCGGCGAGGAATTTCTTGCTTACGCGGGGTTTGCGATAGAAGCCGTGCAGACTGGCCTCGCTGGTCAGGCGGATCAGGTTGCGATAGCCTTCTTCGTTTTCGGCCAGCACCAGCAGGTGGTTGTACTGGTCGTTGGGCGTGTCGGCGCGATGATCCTCCGCCTTGCACACGTACAGCTCGCATCCCAGGATCGGCTTGATGCCCTTGGCCTTGGCCGCGTTGAAAAAATGCACCGCCCCATAGATGTTCCCGTGGTCCGTCATGGCGACAGACTTCTGGCCCAGCGCGGCGACGCGATCAATGAGCTTGTGGATGTCGCAAGCACCGTCAAGAAGGGAGTATTCGGTGTGCAGATGGAGGTGAGTGAATTCAGACATGGCTTACTACTATTTTACCGGCGCAGCACCTTCACGATATCCGGTTGAAAACGTGGTCGAAAACCCCATTGCTGCTCATCGCCAAAGGTGTCATCCTGAGCTCCGCATGCTTGGGGCCCTATGCAATGGGGTAAGCGGAGCGAAGGATCCGCTTCTCTCACTGTGTCGTGAGCCGGGTCGCTTTTTTCTCTATTTGGCGGGTGGGGCGAGTGGCCCATCCATCACCAAACTCGGGTGCCCCATCCTTGCGCAGCAAGGGTGGGAAACCACGAACCTTCCCCAGCCTCCGCGAACCCGGCGGGTGGCCCCGATCTCATGTGAGGTTGTTTTCCGCTGAGGGTGCCCCCGGTCCCTCGCTTTTGGGGACCGGGGATAGCGAAGATTCGCGGCAATGATCTCCACTAACACCGCTTTCACACCGCTAAGTCCAATCGGCAGAATAATCTACATCTAACCCCAATGCACAGAAATATCTAGCGCCACCCCCTCTCGGTAACCCGATGATTGCAGGATATTTACCCAAAGAGACCGGGTAATAGGGGGGCCGGGGAGTCATATGATGTTCAATGAGTGTCGCCACATCCGGACTCAAGGGCCCATCCTGTGCAAAGATGGGTCCTCTCATTTGCGGACTTGATAGCAGTCGACTTACTTCTTGCCCCAGAAGTCGGGCGAAGCGGTGAGCCACGAATCAGGGACGTAGCTGAGTTGGGGATCGAAAGCGAAGAGGTCGGTCTCGCTGGATTCGAGAGCAGTATCCAGGCCCCTGAACATCAGCGCGATCTGGTCTTCGCCAACACCTTCCGTGAACTTCTTGTCCCCGCCCTCCATTGCGTCCACCTCTGCGAGAGAAGTCATGGGCGTGACCAGGATATAAGTCTTGTCGCTGTCCGTGCCGTAGGCCTTTTGGAACATGGCCCAGTGCGCGTCCGGAAGGGTAGATTGATAGCCCTTGACGAAGACCTTCGCAAGGTGCCGGAATTCCTCGTTGTGGCCGGCCTTCACATGAAAAAGGATGATCCGCATGAAGCGCATCTTCGAAAGGTCCAGATTGGCGTTGAGGCTGAGGTCCTTCTCAAAGACGTAAATGCTGCTGTGGTCGGTGACCATCGACCCAGACTGCGCAGCATTGTTGGTCTTCATGGCCTCTACCAGCTTCGGAATGGCAAAGCTTGCGTCGTGGTCCTTCTGCAGATCACCGAAAGCGTCGAAGCCATGCAAGTAGAGCACATGGCCGGATCCCGTAATGCCCCACATGCCGAGGTAGTGAAACGAAGCCTTGGCCGCTCGCTCGGCCTGAACCTCATCCCCTTGCGCCTTCGCGTAGGGAAAGCCCATGTTCGGTTTGATCTCCACATTTTCGAGGAACAGGTATTTGCTCGGGCCATGGGTTTGACCGGCATCTTGCTGCGAGAGAGCGGCAGGAGCTACGCAGAATGTGAGACCAGCAAACAACAGGCAGAGAGGGGCGAAAGTACTGACAGGGTGTTTCATGGGGTCGTGCCTCCGTGGTCGATTTAGGGGAGGACTAAGCATACTCCCGCATAACACACTTCGGGCGAAAGTTCGTATATTGGATTGACATTGTCCGAAATCCCTCGTATTGTTTGACCACGCGCTGCCCCTTCCACATGAATGGAAAGCCTCTCGAACTCGAGAGGCTTTCGTGCTTTTGAGGGTGGGAAAGCGCGAACCCAAAGCGACATGTGGTCCCTCACCTTGCGCTGCTCTCCTAAGCGTCAGTCCCGACTATTTGAAGACGTTCTTCTCGGGAACTCCGAAGTGAGGCGCCAGCGGCACGCAGTCATCGATCGACTTCAGAACGATATCGTTCTCGTCTCCTACGTTCTGCCCTGAAAGGATGTAGGGGCGATACTTCTCTTTGGGCGTGTGATTGTCTACATATCCCTTTATCCAACGGGGGCAGCCCAGGAATCCGCCTTTTTGGTCCGTCCACCACACTGCGTGAATGCGGAAGGCTCGCCCGCTCTCGACGACACCGGAGATCACGGAGTAAGAGCCATCGTTGCTGTTCGTGATCGACTTGAACTCATCCACTTTGAACACGAGCCAGCTGCCCTTCTTGCTGTTGTCGAAAAGCCGGCAAGCCTCGGCATCGCAGGTCCGCTCCACGAGAAACACGTCAATCGTGACCGGCTCCTTCGAAACGTTCTTGTATTCCACCGCGAGTTTTCCGTCGGTCGGCGTATATTTCCCCGTCGCCCCCATCGCTGCCGAGAAGGGTTGGTGCCAGGTGCCACTCATCAGGGTCATCTGCACGCAATCCATGTTGCACTTCTTCGCCTGAACGGCCGTCCATTCAATCTCCACGGGCTTCGCGCTTTTAACCTGGGCCCTGTACGTCTCGCCCGGCTTCAACACCACACCCGATCGGATTGAGACATGCTTCACGGCGCCATAGACCGTGCCGGTGCAAAGGATCATCAAACATAGAATCGAGCGGAGCACGCAGGCATTATATCTTCGCTTTGTTTGCGAGATGTGGACCCTTTGGCAAAATGGTCCATGCTTTCGAACATCGCCGCCCCAGAATCTCGTTCAAACCGTGGATACATCCCAAAAGTCCAGGAGTTCCGGAACTTCGGATTGCCGAAGAAGCGATGCAAATAAGCACCGGACCTCCAATGCGCGTAGCATAGGCAGCACCATCCGTTCCCGAACGGCCACTCAATGCTGTTGGCGAGGCAAGCTTCCAACAACGAGAGCATTCGGAAACCGTACAGAGGGAACACGCATGACACGCTTTCGTATTGTCGCTTCCGTCTCCATCCTGTTTCTCGCTCTCGGGGCCTGCGCTTTCGGATACGCCCAGGACGACCAGGACAAGAATAAAGAAAAGGACAACCGGCAGAATCAGGCCAAGCATGCCAGTCCCGGCAACCAGTCGCAGGGGCAGACAGACGGGCAGCGAAGCCCGCACCAGCAGAACCCGGGCGACAACGGCCGTCACCTCGGAGAACAGAAACAGATGGAGCGCTCACAGGAACAGGAGCGTGACCAGCAAAGGACGCAGGAACGTGCCTGGCAGGAGCGGCGCGCGAACCACTGGGAATACGAGCACCGCAGTTGGCAGCAACGAGGCGGTTATAACGGCTACCGGGTTCCCGATGACTATTTCCGCGGGCATTACGGCGATTTACACGCTTTCCGGATCTATAGTCTTCCTTTCATGTACGAAGGTGGAAATCCGCGTTTCCAATACGGCGGATACTGGTTCACGATGCTGGATCCATGCCCCGAGAACTGGAGCGGAAGATGGTATGAGACGGATGATGTCTACGTGGCTTACCAGGGGGACGGGTATTATCTGTTCAACCGCAGCCATCCTGGCCCTCTCGGAATCGCAGTCAGCGTCTCCCTCTAATCTGCCGGTTTAGCGAAACTTTCTGCTCCCCTTCCGCGTATCCGCTGCTGGATTCGTCTGTGAGCCCCGCGCAACAAGGGAGGCAACATGAGTTCGACCCGCAATCCCTCGGCCCGCAATCCTGGGAGAGTCGCCGGGTTCTGGTACCTGCTGCTCACCATCCTCGGGCCGGTGCGGCTGATGTACATCCCCAACAAGCTCTTCGTTTCTGGAAATGCTGCTGCGACGGCGAACAATATCGCGGCGCATGAGGGTCTCTTCCGCTTCGGCATCGTGGCGGACCTGCTGTGCGCGTTAATCCTGATCTTTCTCACCCTGGCTCTTTACCGTCTCTTCAGCGGAGTGGACCGCAACCTCGCGATTCAGGTTGTGATCTTCGGAGGCGTGATGCCGGCTGTCATCGACATTGTCGGCGTGGTCAACGACCTCGGCACCTTGATCTTCGTACACGGCGCCAATTTCCTCTCCGTCTTCGACAAACCGCAGCGCGACGCCCTGGCCCTGCTCTTCCTCCAATTGCGCGACCGCCAGAACACCGCCGCCGAGATTCTATGGGGCGTTTGGCTGTTGCCGTTGGCGATCCTCACATACAAGTCGCGTTTCCTGCCGCGCTTTCTCGGCATCTGGCTGGCAATCAATGGCTTCGCCTATATCGTCCTCAGCTTCACGGGTGTGCTGTTCCCGGAGTACCAGGGCACGGTGTTCGCCTGGTCGCAACCCGCGCTATTCGGCGAACTGGCGTTCATGCTTTGGCTCGTGGTTAAGGGGACAAATCCGATGGCTCGGGAAGCGGCAATCCCATCTCCGAAAGACACTTAGACGGGACCGCCTGGATACACAGACTTCGCGGTCCCTTTGAGTGAGAGCATGCTTCATATCCCTAACAAAACAAAAAGAGGAAATCGATTTACCAGATTCTGGTATCGGCAGCTTATCCGCCCCTCACGGTTCTTAGGCCGGAACGTCTAAATATTAAATTCTTAATAATGTTTAGAGGGGTCGAGACGCGGTGGCAATGCGTCTGTCTACGCGGGAGGTCCAGACCGTTCGCCGCCGCTCGGCCAGATGAGGAAGCCCTCCTGTCACGTTACCTCGGAGAGACCTGCTCCCTTCTTGGTCCGGCATTCGTCAGAAAGTCCAGTAGACTCTGAAAAATGCATATAGAGGTCAAAGCATGAAAAAGCCCAAGTGGCTCTATATAGGAATAGCAATTACTTGTCTAAGCTCGTGTTTCTACACAGCTTCCGCGCAGAAGTTGGATGTGAGCGTGCTTTTCCGTCAAGACAGCGATGTCAACTACTTCGCGGTGATCCCGGGATATACGAGCCAGGCCGCAGCGGAGACTAGCCCTGGCTGCATGCTCGATCCGAACCCTGCCGATTGCAATCCCAGCACTCCAGCCAATGGACTTATCTCTGCGCAAGGGGACGTCACGTACAACGTGGTCGGCACCACGCTGTCTCTTCTGCTGCCCGACGGAAGGGTAGCGCTGGTGAACTGCATCAATAAGTATTCGCCCAGAGGCAACTACATCAATCGCCGCAGTTGCGGCATGCCGCTCGTCGATCACGTGCAGGCAGAGTTCAACGGGAAGACCGCGAAGCTGAAGTGGTCCGTAGGACCCGACGGCAAACCCGAATCCGAGACTTACAAAGTCGTGGCGTTTCTGGATAAGCAGCTTATTGCCAGGCGCTAACTCGAGCGTTTCGGGCGATCACAACTGCCCGGCAACCTGAGCGGCGAGGGCAGTCAGTGCTTTCTCGTCGTCTCCAGCGCTTAGGAAAAAACGAACATTGCCTTTGCGAACATGGAGGCCGTGCCTGGGGTCGAAATACGCTTCATCTCCAAGATTCGGCACCGGTGTCGGCGGGCTGTAGAACATCTTGAGCTTCGCGAAGAGGTCCGTAGCGTCCGCGGGTGAAGGATCAAAGTAAATCCTGAATAAGAGACTTCTCTCCGCCGCCCGAATAGGTGCAGTCGGTTCCCTGGACGGTATTCGCGTAAGGCCGCGGAGCGACGCTCTTTTGAGGAGCGCCGTAGGTGGCGCCCATAGCGCTGCTGACGTGGGCGGCCGACAGCAGAGAGCATGGGTCCGCGGGAGCAGTAGCTGCCTTCGCCGCCGGGATTGTGCAGGCGACCGCGAGCAGACCCGCAGCGAGCAACGATGTTTTTCCAAAGCCGGCAATCGGAAATAGCTTTTTGCATCTCATCCAAGTTCTCCTTTCTCGGGGACCCGGAAAATGTTCGCGATAGTATCCCGCCCGGCATCGACGCGTCAAGGAGAAGCCGCTTCACTTCCTGCTAAATTGTCGTCATGCTCAAAAACCGTTCTGTTCCGCCATGCACCGTGATCCCCGTTACTGATCTATCCGGATCCGTCATTCGCCGCCGAATGGCTCTCGGCCGCCTTTGGATTTACGGTGCGGTTGCGCATCGCCAATCACCGCATCCAGATGAGGGCCGGCGACGGCTGCTTCACCATTGCCGAGGGCAACGTGGTTCCGAATCATTCGCACATCATCCAGGTGCGCGTTGAAGATGCCCTTGCCCACTGCGAGCGCGAGGCAGCACGGCGCTATCATTCTCACTGAGCCGGCGGACCACATGTACGGCGAGCGGCAGTACAACGCGCAAGACTTCCACGGGCACAAGTGGGACTTCACGCAGACGATCGCCGATGTTGAGCCCGAGAGCTGGGGCGGGATTTCGGTCAACCTCGCGTGATCGCGGAGCTGACCCGCCAAGGCGGAATGTCGACAGAGCGCAGCCGCCGGGCTAAACGGACATGACGGCCCGCGGTGCCGCTAGTTCGCGTTCAGCCTGCGCCGCCAGGTCCTTCAGCAGTTGCCGGTCCTCAGAGGTGAACTGTCTCGGCTTCTTATCGAAGACACAGAAGGTGCCCATTTTGAAGCCGTTCACGTCCAACGAACAGCCTGCATAAAAACGGATCTTCGGATCTCCGACGACCACCGGATTGTCGTGGAATCGCTCGTCTTTGAGCGCGTTTTCGACATACAGAATGTCGTCATAGAGGATGGCGTGGGCGCAAAACGATATGTCTCGCGAGGTCTGACAAAGGGTGAGGCCCTGGATGGATTTGAACCACTGCCGGTGGGTGTCGATCATGCTGATCGTTGAATAGGGGACATTGAACACCCGCTTGGCGAGTCGCGTGAGCCGGTCGATGCGCTCTTCCGGTTGCGTATCGAGGATGTTGAGCGCCAGCAGCGCTTCGATTCTGCTGCTTTGATCGGATGGGAGTGCCGGTGGCTGCATGTCAGGACTCCGGGGCGGTGAGGTTCACGAGAGATGCTGCAAGTCTGTTCCCGCAGCCGGACGGCGCTGTCCCAGCGAAATGAACTTCATCTTAGTGCGCTTTCATTGCGCGCATCCGACGTGAGAGAAGCAATACGGCAGTGCAGGCTGAATACGCCCCATTACCAGCCCATTTGGCGCATCCGCTCAAGGATGAGCGCGCTGTAGTGATTCATGCGCTCGGGCCGCCGTTTTAGGGGAGCTGGCAGAATCGCGGCTAGCCGCGCTGACTGCTCCCTGCCGATATTCCGAGCCGCGATTCCGTCGTGGGCGCGACAGGCGGACTCTGCCCCGTAGATCCCAGGGCCCCATTCGACCACGTTGAGATAGAGCTCCAGAATGCGCCGCTTGCCAAGCACCAATTCGGCGACCGGCACCAAAGTGAACTCCGCGCCCTTGCGGAGAAAGGAGCGGCCAGTTCCGAAGAAGAGATTTTTCACGAGCTGCTGCGTGAGGGTGGACGCTCCGCGGGTGCGTTCGCCTTCCAAGTCGTCTTCGGCGGCAATTTTGACCTCGTGCCAATCGAATCCATGGTGCTGATAGAAGCGCGCGTCTTCTGCGGCAATAACAGCGTGCTGGAGGTCGGGCGAGATTTGGCCGAGCGGAACAAATTTATAGCGCTCAAGATAAGGAGTGTTGTGAATCCACGCCTGCAAGCGGCGCTCGATGTGCACTGCGGTCGTCGGTGGGTCGATCCACCGAAGGGCCAGAAGGCTCATCGCGGCAAGCGACCACACGAGTGCTAAGCCGATGACAAACCACAGAACAAATGATCGGAGAAAACCCTTCCGCAGCGAAGTCTTGGGATGTGTAATTGGGCTTTCGGTCACATTTCAGTCTAATAGCGAGGCCCGGCGCGCGCTTGAAATCCAGCGGCCAGAGAATCGTCAATGCCGTATGTCGGAATGTGCTGTGGCGAGTATCAATTTGGGCTCTTCTTGACTGTTCATTTTCGCGCATGCTGATCGAAAGCGGACGAATCAGCGGGAACTCTTCGCCGGATGGCGCCGTAGTATCAATGGGATTGGTCACCGATTCTCTGGCTGGATAATTGCTTTCCCTTTTGTTTAGATCGACCGTTTTCTTCAAGAACACGTCACAGTTTGGGAGCCACTTCCCCCATCGACACAAATTCCCGGAGGAAAGCAATGGGCGATTTCATACAGGATTTGCGTTTTGCTTTTCGACAGATGGTCAAGAAGCCGGGGTTCACGGCAGTTGTGGTTCTGACCATGGCGCTGGGAATCGGAGCGAACGCTGCGATCTTCAGCGTGCTCGATGCGGTGCTGCTGCAGGCCGCTGCCCTACAGCAATCCAGATGGCCTGATCAAGGTATGGACGCGATTTACCGGGATCGGCATGCCCAACGATCAGAATTGGGTCTCGGCACCGGAGTTTCGGGACTTCCAGCAGTTGAACAACAGTTTCAGCGATCTTGCGGCAATCGGCTCCGGCTCGATCAATCTTGGCGTCAAGGGCAGCCCGCAGCGCGTCGTGGGCGCTTCGGTTTCGCCCAACCTGTTTTCAATGCTGGGAGCACAGACGCTGCTTGGACGCACGTTTCTGCCTGAAGAGGCGCAGCCGGGACGCGATCACGAGGTCGTGCTCAGTTACGGATTATGGCGACGCATCTTTGGCGGCAACCCCAACGTGATTGGAAGCACGATCGATATCGATGGAGTGCCGATGTCGGTGGTGGGAGTGATGCCGGCTGGGTTCTCCTATCCCGACGAAGCTGAAATCTGGGGTCCACTTGCCTTCTCGCCAGACGACCTGAGCGAGAACAGCCGCGGCGGCCACGGACTTGAGGTGCTGGGCCGCATCAAGCCGGGGCTTTCGCTTGCCCAGGTGCAGTCGGACATGGACCGCGTCGGCAAGACGATGATCGAACAACACGGTTCCTACCCCTACCAGAAATATGGCTTCGGCATCCTTCTGCATCCACTTCTGGAAGAGACGGTAGGCGATGTGAAGCCTTCGTTGATCGTGTTGATGGCAGCGGTGGGCCTGGTGCTCTGATCGCGTGCGCGAACATCGCCAACCTGCTGCTGGTGCGGTCGACCGAACGTCAGCAGGAGATGGAGACCCGCATGGCTCTGGGCGCAAGTGGTGCGCGACTCGTCCGGCAACTGCTTACGGAAAGTGTTGTGCTGGCTTTTGCCGGCGGCCTTGTGGGAGTGGCCATCACGCCTTGGATATTGCGCGGGCTGGTCGCGATAGCAGCCAAGTCGTTGCCGCGCGCGGTCCACACAGCCATTGACGGCAGAGCGCTGCTTCTGACCGCGGCGATCTCGCTTGCTACGGGAATTCTGTTTGGCCTCGTCGCCGGCACTACATGCAGGCCGCAAACGTGGATTCGACGGCCTGAAAGGCGGAAGAAGCACAGAGGGAAAGCGACCGAAGCGGCTGAGGAGCGCGCTGGTGATTTGCGAGACGGCCTTTTCGCTGCTACTGATCGCCGGAGCAGCACTGCTGCTTCGAAGCTTTGCCGAGATACTGAAAGTGGATCCGGGATTCCGCCCGGATGGAGTTCTTACCATGCGGGTCGCTTTGCCGGATGCGGTCTACAGCAAGCCGGAGCAGGTTCGGGGTTTCTATGCGGAATTACTCGATCGCGTGCAGAAATTGCCGGGAGTGCAGGCAGCGGGCGCAGTCTCCGCTTTGCCATTGAGTGGCCAGGGGAGCTCGGGCACCACTACGATCGACAGCCAATCGGTTCCGCTGGAGGAGACGACTCCTGAAGCCGATCAGCGGGTGGTGACTCCCGACTACTTCAAGGCGATGGGAATTTCGCTGGTCCGCGGGCGCTTCTTCGATGCTCGCGATTCAGACACCGCGGCGCCGGTTGCGATGGTGGACGAGAGCCTCGCTCAGACCTATCTGGCCCAATCAGGATCCGATTGGGAAACGGCTGCACTCGGGCGGCCGGCAATCGAAGGCGACGTGGGCGACGATCATCGGAGTCGTCAAGCACGTGCGCAACCGCACTCTCGAATCCCGCTCGCGCGTGGAGGTCTACTGGCCCGAGAATCAGCGGCCATCCGGGGCTATGACACTGGCGATTCTGACTGCGGGAAATCCGATGAACCTCGTGCCGACCATTCAGCGTGAGGTAGCCTCCATCGATCCGGACCTGCCGGTCTACCGCGTAAGCACAATGACCGAGGTGATGGGCGATTCGCTGGAGCGTCGGCGGCTGGCGCTGATTCTGCTTGCGGTTTTCGCGGGGCTGGCTTTGCTGCTGGCTTCCGTTGGAATTTATGGCGTCACGTCGTATGGAATTGCGCAGCGGCATGTGGAGATTGGCTTGCGCATGGCGTTGGGAGCAGACCGCGGCCAGGTGCTGGGCATGCTGATTCGAAGTGGCATGGCAACCATTGCCATTGGGCTGGGGCTTGGCCTGGCGATGGCGCTCTTTCTCACGCGATTGATGAGCGGCTTGCTGTTCTCGGTGCAGGCATCCGACCCGTTGGCGCTAGGCGGCGCGGCGGTTCTGCTGATGGCCGCGGCGCTGCTGGCGATCTTCGTTCCTGCTCAGCGAGCCACCAAGGTTAATCCCATGGTCGCGCTGCGCTACGAGTGATGAGATTGACTGGAGAGGTCAGCTAGAGAACGCGGGTGCACTCTTCTACGGGGATGGGAACCTGCTCGACGATCTCGAGGCCGAAGCCTTCTAACGCGGGGATGTGCATCGGCGTGTTGGAGAGCAGTCGGATGCGCTGGATGCCAAGGTCGGAGAGTATCTGGCCGCCGAGGCCGATGGCGCGGAGGATGCGGCCGGTGCGGGCCTGCGAACCTTCGCGGGTACGAAGTTCCTGGTGCAGCACGAGGCGGTTGGCGGTCGCGGATGGAACGCCGTCAGAAAGAGCTGTGCCGCTGGGATCGAACGACGATGCGACGGCCGGCACTTTGTCGATCTCAAATCCGCGCGAGGTGTTGTGGAGGTAGAGGATGGCGCCACAACCCTCTTCGGCGATCATGCGCATGGAGTTGTCGAGGACTTCGCGGCAGTGGCAGTCGGCGGCAAACACGTCCCCCGCAGTGCAGCGCGTATGTACACGAACGAGAACGGCGTGGGAGCATGGCGGCCGCGTAGTGCGCGCATCGCCGGGAATATTGGCCGGCCCCTCGTTGCAGGCGGGGCAACTGGGGCATAGATCGCCGCGAACCAGGGCGATGTGGCTCTCACCGCCGTTGACTTCGCTCTCGTACGCGATCATGCGGAATTCGCCGTACTTGGTCTGAATGCGCGTTTCGCCGGCGCGAACGATGTACCGCTCGTGGCGCAGGCGATAGCGGATAAGTTCAGCGACCGTGAGAATCCGGAGGTTGTGCTCCGCGCAGAACGGGATAAGGTCGGGAATGCGGGCCATCTCGCCATCGTCGCGCATGATTTCGCAGATGACACCGGCGGGCTGCAGGCCGGCGAGTCGCGCGAGGTCCACGGAGGCCTCGGTCTGGCCGGCGCGGACCAGGACGCCTCCCTGCCGGGAACGCAGGGGAAAGATATGGCCGGGGCGGACGAGATCGCTGTAGGTAGCTCCAGGCGCGATCGCGGTGCGGATGGTGTGAGCTCGGTCGGCGGCGGAGATGCCAGTGGTGACACCCTCGCGGGCTTCGATGGTTTCAGTGAACGCCGTGCCGAAGCGCGAGGAGTTCTGCTGCGTCATCGGAAAGAGGCGGAGATAATCTGCGCGCTCTTCAGTCAGCGTAAGGCAGATGAGCCCGCGGCCGTAGCGCGCCATGAAGTTGATGGCCTCGGGGGTAACGTGTTCGGCGGCAAGCGTAAGATCGCCTTCATTTTCGCGGTCTTCATCGTCGACGACGACGACCATACGACCGGCGCGAATGTCGGCAATGGCGCCTGGGACGTCGGTAAAAGGAGGCTCGAAGGTGCGCGCGCTTTCAGGCATCGGAAACACTTTCATTCTCGCCGATTGTGAGCCTTACGGCAAAGCACGTTACTTTAGGACAACAAAAACGCCACCCGGAGGCGGCGTTTCTGTTGACAGCTAGAGAAGAGGAATTCTACAAAGTAGACTCAATCTCAAAGCCCCAGGCTTCAAGGAGCGCCTCAGGAATGTACTTGGAATTTTTGTTCCGACGGGCCCACTCACGAAGGCGGGTGGACCGGATGTACTGATCCGGGGTGAGTTTGAACTCCTTGACGATCTGTTCGAAGGAGGTCACGGTGGGTACAACGGGGCCGATGGGCTCCGGCTTGCCCCAATTCGGATTTCCTCTACGTTTTGCCATTTGGTTTTGTTATCCTCAGAAAGGAATGGAGTTGGGTTCCCAATGCCTTGGGCGGCTGGCTGGGGATCCTCGCGGCCCTTAGGCTGATTTCTATAGTTCCATTTTAAGGATATTTTCTTCAAAAATCAATAGCAAATCTAGTCAATTTAAGCGTTTTCTTGCTGCGGGACTGCAAAAAGCGATCAAGTCAGGTGGCTCAAACAGAATCACTTACCGTCCAGCCACTCCTAAATTGGGCACAGCCCAACTGGCTCAGTTAGATGCGCACAATGACGTCGCCGGGCCTTCGGTGGCACCATAAAGCTATGAGAAAAATCAGGGGGCGCTTGCCGGCATTCTTATGCTGCTGGCGGCGGGCGCTTTGCGATGCAATGCCGTGGAGTTGCGGGTGAGCCGGGAAGCACTCGAACGGACGCTGAAACAACAGCTATTTAGCAGCCCCAACGGCCGGTTCTATATGAAGGGGACGGAGCGCTCGGCGTGCTCAGTATATGCCGACGACGCCAAGGTGACGTTTGCTCAGAACCGAATCGTCGTGAAAGTGAGGACGCGGGCCAGGATGGGTAAATCGATGGGGGGAGCGTGCATTGGGATTTCCCTTTCGCCGACTGCGGAGGTTTCTGTGGCTCCCTATGGCGAGGGCGATGCAATCGGGTTCCGCGACGCGCAACTGATCAAAGTGAGCGATCAGCGGGAGCTGAATTTTCTGCTGACACCCTTTCTGAGCCGGCAGGTGCCGTCAAGCATGAAAGTGGACGCCGCAGATTTGCTGCGCAAAGCACTTGAGGGGTCCACCTCGACCTCGGGATACAAGGTGACGCTGGAGAAGCTTAGAGTGCGCTCAATGCAGATCGACGGGGACACGCTGGTGGTGGATGTCGATGGGGATATCAGCGTGAAGTGAGGTTGGGCACATATCTTGGTACGGAATGTTTGCGAGAGGTAACTTCAACATTGACCGCGACTCTCGGAGCCAAAATGCAAAAGGACAAGGACTGGTTAGTTCATCGTGCTTGAATGAAATGATGCAGAATGTGAAGGTCACACAGAAGGGCGAGCGAGGGCCCGTTCCTGCACGCATCTATTTCATTCTTGCCCGGAGTTCACCTGCGGCAGTTGTCTTTCGAAAAGGCCCCTCGAAGTGGGTTCAGGTCCTTAAATGGGATACCGATCAAGACACCTTTGAAGGCGGCCAATGGTTTCATGGCAGGATTTACGAACGCCGTTCCGACCTCAGTCCTGATGGCTCGATGCTCGTCTATTTTGCCCAGAAGATCAACGGGCGGACTCTGCGCGATCGCGAGTACACCTACGCTTGGACCGCTGTAAGCAGACCTCCTTACATTTCGGCCCTTGCACTTTGGCCGAAGGGTGATTGCTGGCACGGTGGCGGCTTATTCCAGGACAACGAGACTCTCATTCTCAATCACAAATCGGATGTGGCCAAGCCGCATCCAAATCACCATCCCCATGGGATCAAGGTCGTCTTGAAGAACCATGTTTGTGGAGAGGACGACCCCTTGTTCTCTGAGCGCCTTCAACGGGACGGTTGGCACCTAAAACAGGAGTGGGTCGTCGAAAATCGTGGATACCCGTTGATGTACACGACCCGTCAACCAGAGATTCGCGAAAAGCGTAACCATGATGAATCGATGGTTATCCGGCTGACCCGCTCTATTGAGGAGCTCAACTACGCCGAGGAATTTGCCGTTTCAACTTGCGAAGGCTCCACTCTCTTTCAGATCGAAAGAGCCAGTTGGGCGGATTGGGACCGCCGAGGGAGACTTGTGTTTGCCCGAGACGGAAAGATCTTGGAAGGCCAGCTCCGCGACAACAATGTTCTCGATGAGCGGGTACTGGTCGATCTCAACTCTGCCAAGCCGGTTGCAATCCGTTCCCCCGGGTGGGCGTCACGATGGTGAGCACTGCAGGACAACCGACGATTGAAGCTCTCGCTTTTGAGGATTACCTTCTACGCGGCGATTAGGCCAAGGATCATTGCTTCTACGACACCAAAGCCCGGCGCGGATAGCGTCGGGCTTTGGTGTTTGGGAGGGCTGCACAAATTAGCCGGCGTGACCGACTAGATTGATTACCACCACTCCATCAAGCGGCTTGAGCTGACCTTGGTGCTGCTCTTCGGCTTGGGCGTGCGGAGCAACAGGACCGGGCACGGCGCGAGCTTGATGACCTTTTCTGCGATAGAGCCGAAGACCGTTGGATACCAGCCGGAGACGCCATGGGTGGAGATGACGACCTGGTCGATCTTCTCGCTATCGATGGCTTCCAGGATGGTTCCGGCGATGTCGTATCCGACTTCGACGCTGGTCTTGACGGTAATTCCCTTCCCTTCGAGAGCCTTCTTCGACTTGGCGAAGTGGCCTTCAGCCTGTTTTTTGGCGGCTTCGACGATGGAGGTCTCGGAAACTCCTTCGGGCAGGGCGACGACCGGAGACTCCGGGACGACGTTTAAAAGAACCAGTTCGGCATGGAATTTGTCGGCGAGTTCTGTCGCCACTTCAAGCGCAGTGTGCGAAGAAGAACTGAAGTCGATAGGAACCAGGATCTTGGTTGGCACAGCGCTGACTGTATCTTCGGGCATTCAAAATCTCCTTCAAGTGAGAGACGCCTGTGGCGGGCCTCATTTTTGTCGTCCCAATGATAGCAAGGCGGTGCGTGGTTCCTGACGTGACATGGAGCACACGTATGCGGGTGGAGAAAGGCCCGGCTCTGAAGGCCGGTTCCGTTGGCGCATGCATTCAACGGCCTGAAGGCCGCGGCTCCTCCGTCTAGTGCCTGCGTTCTACTCCTCCGTTGGGGGATGTTAACGTAAGTTTCTATGAGCTCACCTACAGCGGATGTACTGGGCGAAATCGGGCTGCCGGTGCCGATTCGCGAACTGGCGGCGAAAACATGGGATGTGATTGTCGTCGGAGCCGGCCATAACGGCTTGGCGTGCGCTGCCTATCTGGCGAAAGCGGGCAAGCGCGTGCTTGTGATCGAGAGCCGCATGCGTGTGGGCGGAGCGTGCACGATCGAGGAGCCATTTCCCGGGGTGAGGATGTCGCCATGCGCATACCTGGCTGGATTGCTGCATCCGCTGGTGGTGGAGGAGTTGGATTTGCCGCGGCGCGGGTTTGAGTGGACGCCGGCGGTGAATGGGCTGTTTGTTCCCTTCCTCGACGGGTCGAGCGTGCAGCTTTGGGACGATGATGCGCGCTGCGAGGCGGAAGTGCGCAGGCTTGCGCCGGACGACGTGAACGGCTTCAACGCCATGTGCGATGTGATTCGCCGCCTGCGGGATGCGCTGGCCGGGCCCGTGGCGGCGAGAGTGGCGCGACTCTTCGCGTGGATCGGCGAAGCACCGACGCGCGAACAGATTGAACTGCTGCTCGGCGATGATGCTGAGGCGCGGGCAGTGCTCTTCGAGTGGTCGATGGCGGAGATGGTGGAGCACTATCTGCGCGACGAACGGCTGCAGGTGGCCTATCTTGGCCAGGGTGTGATCGGGACGAATGCCAGCCCATTTGATCCGGGGACGGCGTCGATCCGGTTTCATCACTCCTCGGGGCGACTTGGCGGAATGCCGGGGATGTGGGGCTACGTAAAGGGCGGCATGGGGATGGTGTCGTTCTACTTTTGCGACGCAGCACGCGAGGCGGGGGCGACCGTGGTGTCGGGTGTGCCGGTGGCGGAGATTTTGCCGGGCGAAGGCGTAGTGCTCGAAGGCGGCGAGCGAATCGCGGCAAGAATAGTCGTGTCGAATGCAGATCCGCGGCGGACGCTGAGGTTGCTGGGCGAGGCGGCGGATGCGGGTGGCGAAGCGCGTGGAGGACGTGCCGATCGAGGGATGCACGGTGAAGCTGAATGTCCATCTGAAGGAGCTGCCGAATTTCAAGGCGAGGCCGGGGACGAACCAAGCGCATCACTACGGGCAGATCAACGCCCCGCTGACCAAGGACGAGTGGAAGGCGGGATTTGCAGCGGCGAAACGCGGCGAGTTGCCGGAGCATCTGTGGTGCGAGCTGTATTTCCAGAGCGTGCATGATGCGTCGGTGGTGCCGGTGGCACGCACACGATGAGCGTGTTTGCGCAGTATGTTCCCTACAACTTTACGCATGGAAACTGGGATGAGCGGCGCGAAGAGGTACGGGCGCTGGCGTTGAAATCGCTGGCGCGGTTCTGCAGCAACATCGGCGATGGCGGTCTCGATTCGGCCGTGATCGATGCACAGGTGCTGGGGCCGCCGGATATCGAGCAGAAGGTGGGGCTGACGGGCGGACATATTTTCCAGGGCGAGTGCCTGCCGCAGTACATGTGGGCCAACCGGCTGAGCGCGCGAACACCGATGGCGGGGATGTATCTGTGCGGGGCGTGCACGCATCCTGGCGGCAGCGTAATCGGGATTAACGGACGGAATGCGGCGATGGCGGTGCTGAGGGATTTGAGTGGGGACTAGGCTGCTGCGAGCGTACGTTCAAAACCCCGCATTGTGCGCGGGGTTGAAAGTGCCCGTGCGCAAGTTGGCAATCCTATTCGCATTGGTGGTCATGGCAGTTCCGGTGTTCGCTTCGAAGCGCGTTACGATTGCGCCAGTTGGAGCAGATCCTGGCCGCCGCCCGCGGAAAGCCGGACTCCGAGGTCGCGCAGCAAATATCCGATCTCGAACTGACCGAACGGCTCAGTGCCTGAAAAATTATCGCAATTGAAGGTCTGCTTTGCCAGGCCAAAAAGCTCATCAGAATCTGCTGATCCTGGCCGACGAATCAGCATTTCTTGACCCTCCCGCATCTGAAACTCCTGCGACGCCGGCACCCGATTTTGCCGAGCAACGCAGAATCATGAGTCTTGCCGTCGGCTATGTGACGAGGACCATTCCGCAGTTACCCAACTTCTTCGCGACGCGCGAGACGAAGTATTTCGAAGATACGCCGCTCGTTGCAGAGACCCACCGACAGCGTTCCATACCAACCTCTGCACTTTGTTCGGGCCTCAACCGACACCGTGCTTTACCGGGGTGGCCGGGAGACAGTCGATGCGGGGCCAGCGAAGAAAACAGTAGCGATGGAACCCGGCCTTAATATCATGGGGTGTGTTTGGTCCTATTCTCGGAACCGTTCTGGTTGATGCGGCGACGAAGCACAGCTGAGCTGGAGTCATTGGGAAAGTGGACCTGAATGGGACTCGTAGCGGTTTTCAGTTATGAGGTGTCCCAAGGAAAAATCTCACTACGAGGTAAATTACTGCTGCACTCCGAAGAATGAGATGGCGATTGGGACACAATTGACGCCCTTCCGTCAGCTTTCCGGTTATCACGGGGAAATCACGATAAACCCTCAGGACGGGACCATCGTTGCGCCTCAGCGTTGAAGCGAACCTTACCGCCTCCGATCCGATCACGCGAGCGGCTCTCTTGTCGAGTACGGCCCGGTGGAGATTGGCGGGAAGAACTACTTCTGTCCCGTGAAGAAGTCTGTCGATGTCGGTCGCACAGGAGGTTCAGTCTTCACAAGGCCGACCCTGATCCAGCTGGCCGTGTGGAGTTTTCGCCGCATCCGCTGAAAACGATGCTCAACGACGTTGTCTTCGAGCAATATCACATGTTTCGGGCGGACTTGCGGGTGCTTACCCGAGAGCGAAGCTGACAAGCAGGCAAGCCCAGACAAAACCGAAAGCACGAATTACCGGGGTTCCTTCCAGCGGAGCCCGAGCCAGGCTCAAGCCGAATCTTCGTCAGAGAAAACCGAATCTGCCACACGCCCGGTGTCCGCCCGCATGCCCGTCGGAGTCTGAAACTCCTCCTCCAGTTCCCCTTCGCCGCCTGACCTGCCGCCCGCACCAAAGCAGGATGCGGCTCGCTAGCTCAGGCCCCTATCCTCAGGACCACCACACGCGAAGTAGTGGTTGATGTGGTGGTGACCAAGGACAATGGCGATCCGTGCCACGGGCCTTGGCAAACAGGACTTTACGCTGACAGAAGACGGCAAGCCTCAAAGCATCGACTTTTTTGAGGAACGTACGAAAAACGACTCCAAGTCATCCACCGCGCCTCCCAAAATGCCACCGATGCCCGCAGGCACGCGCGAACTAATGTTCCGCCGGCGCCGGAGGGTGATGCGGTCAATGTTCTGCTGCTCGATACCTTGAACACCGAACCGCAGGATCAGGCATATGTCCATCGAGAGGTCTTGGACTTCCTGACGCACATGCAGCCGGGGACGCGTGTCGCGATCTTCATGCTCGGCTCACAGCTGCGCTTTGTTCAAGGATTCACGACGGACACTTCGGCATTGATTGCGGCCCTCAATGACAAACAGAACGGCATGAAAGTGGAAAAGAATCATGCCGCCCGGAGCCGCAGTGACGAGGCCGACGACGCTGCTGAAGTCGCGCAGTTGCAGGCGATGCAGACTTCTCCGTTCGCCATCGAGGCGATCCAGACAGGCGCAGGCCGATTCCCGGGCCCATAACTCCAGTGCGCGGGCCTCCATGACCTTCGAGGCTCTCGACTATCTTGGCCATTATCTCGCGGGGGTTCCCGGCCGGAAGAATCTCATCTGGTTTGCAAGCTCGTTTCCCGTGATCATCTTTCCCACAGTCGAGCAGCGCGAGCGGATAAAGGAGAATGCAGCCACTCGCCGGATATCTGGACAAGGTCAGGACGACCGCTGATCTTTTCACCCTATCCAGGATCGCGGTGTATCCCATCGACGCCGAAGGAATGATGACGGAGCACGTTGGAGAAGCCGATGCTACAGGCCTCGGCCCTGGGGGAGCGGCGGGCCATGCCGGCAGCCAGACTGACTCAGTCATGTCTCCTTACAGCGCGGGCGCCGGGGAGCGAGCCGACACCATCAATGCTATGGAGCAAATCGCCTCGTCGACGGGCGGCAAAGCTTTCTACAACACCAACGATCTCAATGCAGCGATGCTCCGCGCGACCAACGACGGCGCCAACTATTACACGCTCGGCTATTCGCCCACGGAAGAAAGATGGACGGAAGCTATCGTCAAATCGAAGTCAAGCTTGCGAAAGGAAAGTACAAGCTGGCCTACCGGCACGGTTATAACGCCGACAGCGCTCCAGTGCCTGAGGCTGAATCTGGCATGGATCCCCTGGCGCCGCTCTTGCAGTTCGGAATGCCGAGCGCTACTGGAGTTCTCTACGGAGTTCAGGTCAAGACTGCCGCAACTCAGCCGCCGCCCGACGCAAACCGTGCCGGCCAGAATGCGAAGCTCAAAGCACCGTTCACTCGTTTCGATGTCGACTTCATTGTTCGTGAACAGGACGTTATATTGCAGCCCGAACCGCAGGGCGGGCGAAGCGGCAAAATCCTTCTTGGCCTGAAGGCCTTCGATCATGATGGAAACGTCCGTGAACTGGGAGGGTGACACGGAGACGTTGGACATCAACCCGGATCAGTACAAGACCATCGAGGAAAACGGCCTTCCTGCTCACCTCGAAATCGACCTGCCCTCCAATATCGATGTCCAGCTTGTGACCGCAGTCTACGACTGGAACTCGGGCAAAGCCGGAACTCTGGAGATTCCAGTGAGTGCATCATCTGATCAGGCGAGGACAGGTTCCCTGATCGGCAAGACCGACTAAAGGGTTTCCTCGGCAGGTGGCCCACTCCTGTCTTTCGCCCGCTGTTAGGATGTTAGGGTTCTCATGCCCACCACAACGCCACTCTCACACCGATCATTAGGGCCGCCGGGCGGTGTCACTCAGATTTAGTTCCGTCGGCGCATACGGCTCTGCTATGCTGCGACGCACATGGCTTCCACTCCAGCACTGAAACGCGGGATTCGCTTTCGCGACCTGGCGCTGTTCTACGTCGTTGTCGCGCTCAATGTTCGCTGGACTTCGACGGCTGCGGCAGCGGGACCGAGCATTCTGGTCATCTGGGTGGCGGCGCTGACGTGCTTTTTTATTCCGCTGGCGGCGAGCGTGATGGAGCTTTCGTCGCGGCATCCGCGAAGAGGGCGGCATCTACGTGTGGACGCGCAGGGCGTTCGGCGACTTTACGGGGTTTGTCGCGGCGTGGATGTACTGGATGAGCAATCTGCCGTTCTTTGCGGGCGTGCTCTATTTCGGCGCGGCGTCGGTGCTGATTGCGTTCGGGCCGCGCGCGCAGCACTTGAACAGCAGTCCGCTGTACTTCATGGGATTCGCCGCGTTCTGGCTGGCCGCGATCATCGCACTGAATATTCGCGGCGTGGACGCGGGCAAGTGGCTGAATAACATTTGCTCAATCGGAAGCCTTGTGCCGCTCGCCCTGCTGATGATGATGGCGGCGGTGTCATGGATAAAATTCGGGCCGGCGACGCAGTTTACGGTTGCGAGCATGACTCCGCATTGGTCGCTGGATAATGCGGTGTTCTGGTCGGGAGTATTCTTTGCATTCGGCGGCGTGGAAGCGGCGAGCGCGATGGGCGACGAGATTCAGAATCCGCGCAAGACGATGCCGTGGGCGATCCTGGTGGGCGGCACGATTGTGACACTGGGGTACATCGGCGGAACGATGGCCTTGCTCGTGGCGCTGCCGAGCGATGCGGTAAGCGGACTGCAAGGATTTGTGAACGGCGTGCAGACGCTGAGCGCGAAGCTCGGACTCGGCTGGATGCTGGTGCCGATTGCGCTGCTGGTGGGAGTGAACAGCGTGGGATCGACAGCGGCGAATCTGTCGTCGACTTCGCGGCTGCCATTTGTGGCGGGAATCGATCACTATCTGCCGCCCGTCTTCGGATCGATTCATCGGCGGTATCGCACGCCTTGGGTGGCGATCGCGGTGTATGGGCTGGCGAGTGTGTTGGTCGCGATCCTGGGGCAGACGGGAACGACGGTGCGCGGTGCGTATGACGTGCTGGTGAGCATGGCGGTGATTTCCTATTTCATTCCGTACCTGCTGCTGTTTGCGGCGATGATCCGGTTGCAGTGGGAGCCGGCGGGGCCGAATGTGCGACGCGTGCCGGGAAAGAAGCCGGTGGCGATTGCACTGGGACTTGTGGGTTTTGCCGCAACGGGGACGACGATTGTGTTGTCGCTGTTTCCGGGGGCGGACCAGCCGGACAAGTTGATGGCTGTAGTGAAGGTGGCGGGCGCGACGCTGGTGCAGTTGGGGCTGGGAGTGGCGATTTTTGTGGCGGAGAGACGAAGAACACGGAGAGAGCGGTGGCAGCGTAGCGGCTGCGCGATCGCACTCTTGCGAGACGAAGCGACCTTGGATCGCCCCGGAGATGTCAATACCTCCCCGTACTTTAATCGCCCTCATATCCCTCATTCCATTCACAAAACTTTTTGTCTCAACTTTGCAGGTCATTTCTCCGAAATTTTTACACTGTTTTCAGCAGCAGAAACAACGGAAACTGCTGCAAGTGGCCCGGTTATCCATCACGCCGGGCCGCTCGCTTTTGGCCCCCCGATCCTCAGGATCCGGAAACCAGCTTCTGAAAAATGACGGACCGCTGAATCCGCCGCCTCTAAATTCTGTGTTTTGACGACTTTAGATATTAAGCCTCATGGTATCAATCATTTACACGGTCACCATCCTACCTGATCTGCCTCTTTTCACGAACTTGCCTGAAAACGGCAATAAAAGGAGATTCATTCATGTACATCTAATGCCGTCACATCAAGGTCGACGGCCTCCGCTGCCAGTCTCCAGCGCTCAAGGGCGGCCAATTCTGTTACTACCACGCCAAACTTCGCATCGTCGGGTCAGAGCCTGAGCTGCAATTCGGACCGCTCCTGTTGCCGGCACCCGACGTTGCCGCTGCTATTCAACTCTCCGTCGCCCGTATCAACGACGCCGTCATCCACGGTCGTCTCGATCTGAGAAAGGCCACCAGTCTCTTCAACGGCCTCCGCATCGCCTCCCGCTTCATCCCTCGTTCCGGCTACCCCGACCCGGACGAAGTCGTGCAGTCGGCCCAGCAGACCGCAACCGGCGAGGAACTCGCTCCCCACACCTACATCTGCGACGATGGCGAGGACTGTGATGAATGCTTCTACAAGAACCAATGCACCCGCAGCATCAAACCCGGCGACCCCGACTACGAAGAAGAAGGGGACGAAGACGATGATTAGTCCTGGTTTCCCGTCTCATAAACACAACGGCGACAACGTCGACCCACCCCGATCTTGGGTGCCCCATCCATTCGACTTCCTTTGTCGAATGGGTGGGAAAGCAACGAACCATGGTCAAAAAAGTTCTGAGTCGGGTGCCCCAGGTCCCTCGCTCTTGGGGACCTGGGAGGGATGTTGCAGGGTGACTTCCCGGCCGGCGATGAAGACTCGGGGGCGCAGCGGGGCGGCGATGAAGTAGGCGAGTTCGCGATAGTCGGCGAATTCGTGGATGACGAAGTCGGCTTGCTTCCCTGCTTCGAGCGAGCCAATCTCGGCGCCGAGGCCGAGACTGTGGGCCGCGTTGATGGTGGCGGCGGTGAGGGCTTCGGCGGGCGAGAGGCCCATCTGCAAGCAAGCCAGCGAGAGCATGAAGGGCATGGATGGGACCGGCGATGAGCCGGGGTTGAAGTCTGTCGCCAGGACGATGGCCAAACCGGCTTCGATCATTTTGCGCGCCGGTGGATATTGCGTGCGGCTCAGGGCGAAGACGGATCCGGGGAGAAGGACGGGCTGAGTGCCGGCGGCGCGAAGATGCTGGAGCGTTTCTTCAGTGACGGTTTCTAGATGGTCTGCGGTGGCCGCGCCAAGTTCGGCGGCGAGATCGGCGCCCGTGCCGGGGCGGAATTGCTCGGCGTGGATGCGGAGCTTGAGGCCGTGCCTCTTCGCCGCAGTGAGGACGGTGCGGCATTCGTCGACGGTAAAGGCGTGGTCGTCGCAGAAGGCGTCGCAGTATTGCGCGAGGCCGAGTTTGGCGACTTCGGGGATGAGTTCTTCGGTGACGAAGCGGACGTAGTCGGCGCGGCGGTCTTTGTATTCCGGCGGAACGGTGTGGGCGGCGAGCAGCGTGGGGACGATGCGAGCCGGGCCTTCCTCGTTGAGGCGGCGAATCACGCGGAGCATCTTGAGTTCGGTTTCGCGGTCGAGGCCGTAGCCGGATTTGGCTTCGATCGTGGTGGTGCCGGAGCGGAGCATCCAGTCACGATGGCGGCGGGCGGCGGCGAGTAACTCATCTTCAGTGGCGGCGCGGGTGAGCGCGACGGTGCGCAGGATGCCTCCGCCGGCAGCGGCGATCTGCTGGTAGGTGGCGCCGGCGATGCGCTGTTCGAACTCGGCGGCGCGGTTGCCGGCGAAGACGAGATGCGTGTGGGCGTCGACGAAGCCGGGGGTTACGCAGCAGTGGTTCGGCGTCGATGATTCGGTTGAGTGCGGTGGGATTTTGGATTTGAGTTCGGAGTATTTGCCGGTTGCGGTGATGCGGCCGTCTTCGATGAGCATCGCTGCGTCGTTGATGATGGCGAGGTCGTTGAGTTCTGCGCCGGTGCGCGGGCGTGCAGGAGCCGGAGAGGGTGACGAGTTGGCCGATGTTGACGATGGCGATCATAGCGTAGCTAGTGGTGTTAGCGGAATTCGCAAGCTTGGGTTGGACGAGTGTAGTGGTGCACCCAGCATGATTTTCCGTAGTCTGCTTTTCCAATCATTGGTTGAGATGCAAATCGATGGGTGCGTCCCCATCGCTTCTGTAGGGTCCGGTTTCAGGCGGGTAATCCGGACTCAGTTTCTGAATGATTTCGCAACCCGCAATGGTGTTCTCCGCAAAGAACCACGCCGATGGGTCATCGGGATCGTACTGAACCGGGATTTTCTTTGGAGAGAGTCCTTATCAGTTCTTGAGATCGGTCCTCGTTCGCTCTCAGAAAGAATCTACCTGAGAAATACTCGCCTTTAACTGAGTAGAAAAATGCAAAGCCGGGCAACCATGTGTATTTGTCGAGCCTTTCAATAGCTGCGTTCTGAATTGTCGCCTCGGTCTCAATCCAGTCTGCCGTGTCGGCTACCCGTTCGTCAGTCCTACGTTCGTACTTCCCTATGGCAACTACAAGGCCGCTCCCCACTGCGAGGACGCCGAGCACAATCATCCAAAAGATCATCTTTCGCCTCCTCGGACGATCGAATCGCCAGGAAGTTCTCTGCATGCAATCAGATTTAACGATATCTCGTGCGAACAGGACGCGCCGAGCCAAATAACCCGTGAACCTACTCTCGCTGCCATGGGAATGTGGATGCCTTTTTCTCTGGCGGTTTGCTGGGCTGACTCGTAGCCGGCGTCGGCGTGGCGGGCTACGCCTATGCCGGGGTCGTTGTTGAGGACGCGGGCGATTTTGCGGGAGGCCATCTCGGTGCCGTCGGCGACGGTGACCTGGCCGGCGTGGAGCGAGTAGCCCATGCCCACTCCGCCGCCGTGGTGGAAGCTGACCCATGTTGCGCCGGACGCGGTGTTGAGTAGCGCGTTGAGGATGGGCCAGTCGGCTACGGCATCGCTGCCGTCGAGCATCTTTTCAGTTTCGCGATAGGGGCTGGCGACGGAGCCGGTGTCGAGGTGGTCGCGGCCGATGGCGATGGGCGCGGAGATCTTTCCTTTCTTCACGAGGTCGTTCATGGCTTCGCCCATCTTGGCGCGCTCACCGTAGCCGAGCCAGCAGATGCGCGCGGGCAATCCCTGGAATGCGAAGCGGCCGCGGGCGAGTCTCATCCAGCGGGTGAGGATTTCGTTGTCGGGGAAAAGCTCGAGGGCGAGTTCGTCGGTGACGTCGATGTCTTTGGGATCGCCGGAGAGCGCGACCCAGCGGAAGGGGCCCTGCGCCGGTGCAGAAGAGCGGGCGGATGTATTCGGGGACGAAGCCGGGAATGAGAAAGGCGTCGGCACAACCAGCGTCGAAGGCGAAGCGGCGGATGTTGTTGCCGTAGTCGAACGTGACGGCGCCGGAGCGCTGCAGGGCGAGCATGGCGTCGACGTGGACGACCATGGAGGCGGTGGAGCGGCGGACGTATTCTTCGGGATCGCGTTTGCGGAGCTCCGCTCGCTTCGCTCAAGCGAAAGCCCTTGAGGCACATAACCGTTGAGCGGATCGTGGGCGAGGTCTGGTCGGTGACTACGTCGACCTGCACGCCGCGGCGAATGATCTCGGGCAACACATCGGCGCAGTTGCCGACGAGGCCAACGGAGAGGGCGCGGCCTTCGCGACGAGCCAATTCGCAGAGCCTCAGCGCCTCATCGAGATTCTCCGTCAGCGTGTCACAATAGCTTGTTTCGACGCGCCGTAGTATGCGGCTGCGATCGACGTCGATGGCGAGGACGACTCCGTCGTTTAAGGTGACGGAGAGGGCTGGGCGCCACCCATGCCGCCCATGCCACCAGTGACGACGAGCTTGCGCTTTGAGCGTTCCGCCGAAGTGGCGCTCGGCGAGCGCGGCGAAGGTCTGAAACGTGCCCTGCAGAATTCCCTGCGTGCCGATGTAGATCCACGAGCCGGCGGTCATCTGGCCATACATCATGAGGCCCTTGCGGTCGAGCTCGTTGAAGTGATCCCACGTGGCCCATTTGCCCACGAGGTTGGAGTTGGCGATGATGACGCGCGGAGCCATTTCGTGGGTCGGAAAAACGGCGACGGGCTTGCCGGACTGGACGAGCAGCGTGTCTTCAGGACCGAGGCGCTCGAGTTCGTGGACGATGGCGTGGAAGCACTCCCAGTTGCGCGCGGCGCGGCCGATGCCGCCGTAGACGACGAGGTCCTGCGGGCGCTCGGCGACTTCGGGATCGAGATTGTTCATGAGGCAGCGGAGGGCCGCTTCCTGCTGCCAGCCTTTGCAGCGAAGTGTGTTGCCGCGAGGGGCGCGAATGATGGGGGATGTCGTGGTGGTGGTCATTATCAACTCCTGCGAGATGGCCACTTTGAGGATACTACCGGCGCCGATCGCTTCGGAGTCAGGCTACTAGGTTATGCCTGTAAGCTGGCGTTGATAATCTGCGGCATCAAAATGGCCTTGGGATTCGCGGATGAGTCCATCGGGCTCGAACAGCCAACTTTCAAAGCCGCTGATGCGGACGGAGCAGCCGGTTCCGCCCGGACCGGTGTTGGTGCCTGTGAGAAACCATTGTATTCCACGCGGTCGCTGACGCGGACCAGGCGGCCCATTGCAACGCGAAGATCAGGAAACGCTTCCATAAAGGACCGGACCTTCTCAGTGATGGCCTTCGCGTCCAACGGAAGGCGCTTCGTCATTAATTGTGAGCGATGCTCCCACAGCGTAAAGTGCTGCGACCGCAGCTGGGTTCTGGCTGCACCACGCCAGCGTGTAGCGCAAGGCAAAGGTTTGCAGAGCGAGGGAACCGTCGTCCCTCGATGCACCCTTGGTGGATCGATTGCGAAACAGTTCAGCCAACTTTGGATAAGACGCCTTAACTGTATGAGGGTCGAATGGTTCGCCCTGCGGTTCGAAATCCGCGCTCCTGCTTGAACGATTCCTCGGGTCTTCATCGAGCCCGCGTTCACGAAGGACGTCATGTGCCACGTATTCCAAGGACTCGTTCTCAATGTTGACTGGATCCTTGGCCGGATCCACGAAGGATCCAAGCGCGTCCGGATTTTTCCTTGCCGTGTCAAAAGCGCGTTTGCCGGCTCCAACGATCCAGGTTCGAAAATAGTGGAAGCTATCGCCGCTCATTTGAGGCATGATCACTTCCCCGGCGCCCCAGATCCGCCAGTCATTGAGATCGCAGATCTTCTCATACAGCATCAGGCCGAAGTCGGAAACTTCCTCATCGCTGAGCTTGCTCAGATAGCGCTTCATGCAGCAATCGCAGGCGGATATCGCGCCGCGCCGACGACCTTTCCCAAGAAGCTCCCAAAACCTCGATTCAGTCATGCTTGATGAAGGCCTTCGATCTCCATGATCATGTTCATTCAAATCAAGCTTACAAGTTTTCTATGCATGATTCGAAAGTATGGCTCTTGATTTATCCTTCTCTTCGTGCCGAACACATTAGTGGAGTGCGTACCTAATTTTTCTGAGGGGCGCGACAAGGCGAAGGTGGATGCCATTGTCGAGGCCATGAAAATTCCTGGCGTCTACCTGCTCGATCGCGAGATGGATGCGGATCACAATCGCTGTGTCATTACGCTTGTTGGCGAGCGGGAGGCGATCCAGGAGGCGGCCATTCGCGGCGTGGGCAAGGCCGCTGAACTGATTGACCTGACGCAGCACCAGGGCGCGCATCCGCGAATGGGCGCAGCGGACGTGGTGCCGTTTATCCCCATCGACGGCGTGACGCTGGAAGATTGCGTGGCGATGGCAAAGCATGTGGGCGCGGAGATCGCGAAGCGGTTTGCGATTCCGGTGTACCTGTACGAGGCGGCGGCGACTTCGCCGGAGCGGCAAAACCTCGAGAACATCCGGCGCGGGCAGTTTGAAGGGATTCGCGCGGAGATCGAAACGAACCCGGCGCGCAAGCCGGATTTCGGCGAGGCGAAGGTGCATCCCACGGCGGGCGCGACGGTGGTGGGAGCGCGCAAGGCCCTGATTGCCTACAACGTGTTTTTGAATACGGCCGATGTGGACGTTGCAAAGAAGATTGCGAAGGCGGTGCGGGCTTCTTCGGGCGGATTCCGGTTTGTGAAGGGCGCGGGGTTCCTGGTGCGCGGGATGGCGCAGGTTTCGATGAACCTGACGGACTTTGAGCAGACGCCGATTGCACGGGTGTTCGAAGCGGTGAAGCGCGAGGCGGCGCGGTATGGCGTTATGCCGGTGTCGAGCGAGATTGTGGGGCTGATTCCGAAAGCGGCGCTGGAGCAGGCGGCGGAGTGGTTTTTGCAGGTGGAGAATTTTGATTCGTCGCTGATTCTGGAGAACCGACTGGCGGCGGTGATGGGCGGCAAGATCGCAGCGGGTGGACCAGCGCGGGCCTGCGCGCGGGAGTTGAGCCGTTTATTGAGCAACTGGCCGCGCCGACGGCGACTCCCGGAGGTGGCAGCGCCGCGGCGGCGAGCGGCGCGATGGCGGCTGGGCTGGCGCACATGGTGGCGGCGATGTCGCGGGGGAAGAAGGCCTATCTGCAATATGAGGCGAAGTTGAGCGAGGCGATTGCGCGACTGGCCACATTGCGTGAGGAATTGAAAGCGGCGATCGATGCCGATGCCGAGTCGTACAACGTGGTGATGAAGGCGTATCGCGCGGCGCGGGAGACCGACGATGGCGGCGTAGGTGTGAATGCGGCGCTGAGGCAGGCGACGAGCGTGCCGCTGGGCGTGGCGGAGCGTTCGGCCGAGGTGGCGCGGATTGCGGAAGCTTTGAGGCCGGTGACGAATCCGAATATGGCTTCGGATTTGACGACGGGGATCGCGTTGGCGGGGGCGGCGGTGACCGGGGCGTTGGCGAATGTAGAGATCAACCTGGGATCGATGAAGGCGGGGTTTGCTGAGGATGATGCGTTTGTGAGGAGACGCGGACGCGGGCGGAGAAATTGAGGCGATAGAATCTTTCGGGGTTGAGTCGGTGATGATTGAGGTTCGTGCTTTCCCACTCATGCGCACACGTAACTGCGCATGAATGGGGCACTCGGCGCAAGTCACCCGGCTATCAGATCCCCCCACAACAATTCTCAGCATTTTCCATTTCCAACTTCGACAACGTATTCTTTGTAACGACACAAATCTGACCCATTGAGGTGAAGAGTGCATAGAGCAAGACGTTTTTGTTTGTTGTTTTTGTAGTTCTGTTTTCAGCCGCAACATCGCAACTGACCATCAACGCAGCGGCGCAGCAGAAAGCCGCATTTGTCCGGCTGGATCGCGTCACTGCTTCGCGGGCGCTCCCGAATGGAATTGAGATTCGCTCGGGCGCGGCGGTTATGCAGATCACGGCGCTGCGCGATGATGTGGTGCGCGTGCGCGTGGGGCCGGCGGGGCAACTGCCGGAGGATGCTTCGTGGGCGGTGCTTCCCTCTTCGCGCACGGCGAGCCTAAACGTGACGCCGGAGTCGAATGGAGGCGGCTGTCGGGTTCAAGACGGCGAAGTTGCATGTCGCGGTGCACAAGGATCCGTTTGGACTGACGGTCACGGATAACGCGGGGCATGTGATTGCGCAGGATCTGCCCGGGAGGCCGATTGAGTATCACGGCGCGTCGTTTCGCGTGTATATGAAGTCGCCTGCGGACGAGCATTATTTCGGGCTGGGCGACAAGCCCGGGCCGCTGGACCGGCGCAACGAGGCGTTCACCGACTGGAATACCGATGCGTTCGGATGGCAGCAGTCGACCGATCCGATTTACAAGTCGATTCCGTGGTTCATCACGTTCAACAAAGGCGTGTGCGGCGGGATTTATTTCGACAACACGTGGCGGGCGAGCTTCGACTTCAACAAGGAATATCGCGACGGGTATTCGTTCGGGTCGGAGGGCGGCCCGCTGGATTTCTATGTTCTCTATGGCCCGGAGCCGAAGGGCGTGATGGAAACGTGGGCGTGGCTGGTGGGTACGACGCCGATGCCGCCGATGTGGGCGCTGGGGTATCAGCAGTCGCGGTACAGCTACTATCCCGAGGCCGAGGTGAGGCGCATTGCGGACCGGCTCCGCAGCGAGCGGATTCCTGCGGACGTGATCTGGCTCGATATCGATTTCCAGTACAAGAACTGGCCGTTCACGGTGGATCCGGAGCGGTTTCCCACGTTCGAACAGATGATCAAGGATCTGCGCGCACAGCATTTGCGCACGGTGGTGATCACCGATCTGCATATTGCCGATCAGCCGCTGGCGAAGTACAAGCCGTTTGAGGAAGGGATTGCCGGCGATCACTTTTTGAAGAACCCCGATGGGACGATTTACGAGGGCGTGGTGTGGCCGGGCAAAGCGGTATTCCCCGATTTCACGCGGAAGGTTTCGCGCGAGTGGTGGGGAACGCTGTATGCGGATTTTGTGAAGAAGGGAGTGGCGGGATTCTGGAACGACATGAACGAGCCGGCGATTTTCCTGGTGCCTTCAAAGACGATGCCGGATGACACGCAGCATCGCATCGATGAGCCCGGATTTGCGACGCGGGTAACGAATCATCTTGAAGTTCACAACATCTACGGCATGCAGAACTCGCGCGGAACTTTTGAGGGGCTGCTGAAGCTGGAGCCGAATCTGCGGCCGTTTGTGATGACGCGGGCGAGCTTTGCGGGCGGGCAGCGCTATGCGGTGACGTGGACCGGCGACAACTCGGCGACGTGGGATCATCTGCGGCAGACGACGCCGCAACTGCTGAACCTGGGACTGAGCGGGTTTGCGATGGCGGGGGCGGATGTGGGCGGGTTTGCGGGCTCTCCGCAGCCGGAGTTGCTGACACGGTGGCTGGAGGTGGCGGCGTTTCATCCCATCGATCGCGACCACACCGCGGTGGGGACGCTGCCGCAGGAGCCGTGGGAAAACGGGACGGCGGAGGATGTGAGCCTGCGGCGGCGGTACATCGAGGAGCGCTACCGGCTGATGCCCTATCTCTACACGACAGCGGAGGAGATGAGCCGAACAGGGCTGCCGATCATGCGTCCGCTGTTTCTGGAGTTTCCGCATGGCGAGGCCGATGGCGGGCCGCTGGATCTGAGCACCGGCAATGCCTTTATGGTGGGCAGTGACCTGCTGGTGGCGCAGAGTCCCTATCCCGATGAGCTGGACGACTACCAGGTGGCGCTGCCGCCCGCGAGCTGGTACGACTACTGGACGGGTTCAAGAATCGATCCAACTTCGGGGCGCAAAGGCATTGATAATGCGGCAATTGCGCAACCGGAAGTTCACATCCACCGGAACCTTGGAGACGCTGCCGGTATTTGTGCGGGCGGGGTCGATTGTGCCGGAGCAGCCGCTGGTTCAGAGTACGGACGAGAAGCCGGTCGGGCCGCTGACGCTGCGGGTTTATCCGCCGACCACGCTGGGGGCCGATTGCGAGGGCTCGCTCTACCTCGATGATGGGGTGAGCTACGACTTCAAGAAGGGCGACTACTTGCGGGTGCAGTTTGCGTGCCGGTTGAGCGCGCAGGGGCTGATTGTAACGGTGGCGCCGCGGAAAGGCTATTTCCAGCCATGGTGGAAGCTGTTGACGATCGAGGTGTATGGCGCCACAAAGCCTTACTCCAGCGCGTCTGTGACCCTGCTGGACCACCCGGGAGCGATTCCGATCTCGACCAGCTTCGATGCGGAACACCATCGCGTAACGGCGTTGGTGAGTGACAATGCCAAAGGGTTGGAGTTGCAGCTGACATACTGAGGGGAGATCATGCTTTCCCGCCTGAAGAAACCAACGGCAGATGAGATCCAAGCGAGTCGCATAACGCCTTGGCAACGCTTTGAGGGTTCAATGCCAGGCTAGATTCCTATTCGGTGAGTCGGTGATCTCTTGTCATTACAAACTGGTAACCTAAATGCATGAAATTCGGCGTTCTGGTCTTTCCGGGGTCCAATTGCGACCACGACACCTACAACGTGATTGCGGAGATTGCGCACCAGCCGGTTACGTTCCTCTGGCATGATTCGGAGGATCTGCAGGGTGTGGATGCGGTGCTGGTTCCGGGCGGATTTGCGTATGGGGACTACCTGCGCACGGGGGCGATTGCGCGGTTTTCGCCGGTGATGCAGGCGGTGCAGAAGTTTGCCGCCGGAGGCGGGCTGGTGCTGGGCATCTGCAATGGATTCCAGATACTGGCCGAGTCGGGTTTGCTGCCGGGGGCGCTGATGCGCAATGCGGGGCTGAAATACATCTGCAAGCAGGTGCATCTGCGGGTGGAGACGACGAACAGCCCGTTTACCAATCAGCTCAAAAAAGGCGAGGTGCTGCAGATTCCCATCGGCCACATGGAGGGCAACTATTTCTGCACTCCGGAGGAACTCGCACGGCTTGAAGCGGAGGATCGGATTGCCTTTCGCTACGCGACACCGGCTGGTGAGATTACGAAAGGCGCAAACCCGAATGGTTCTCTGAGCAATATTGCTGGAATTCTGAATGAGGGCAGGAATGTACTGGGAATGATGCCGCATCCGGACCGGTCCAGCGAGAAACTGCTGGGGTCGGCTGACGGCTGGAAGATTTTTGCGTCCATGATTGAGGCATTGGCAACGCGCTGAGTTGTGCGTACGAACTGGGAAGCCGGGAATCAATGATCGACATCCACACTCACCTGATTTACGGCGTAGACGACGGTTCGCCTGACCTGGAAACTTCTGTCGATCTGGCTCAAACGGCGATCAGCGAAGGCGTGACCCACATCGTTTGCACCCCCCATGCCAGCGAGAATTATCCCTTTCAGCCTGACGTGAATCGGATTCGCCTGGCCGAACTTCAAGAACGGGTTGGCGACAAAATCAAGTTGAGTCTCGGCTGCGACTTCCACATGAATGCGGAAAACATTGCGGATGCCCTTGAGAATCCGTTGCGCTATTCGATCGAAGGCAAGGGCTATCTGCTCGTCGAATTTCCTGACATGCTGATTCCGCAGCAACTGACGACTGCGCTGAGCCGACTACGGAATGCGGGGTATACGCTGATCATTACTCATCCGGAGCGGAACCCGGTGCTGCAGCAAGATCCGGAGACGCTGGCGGAGTGGATGCGCGAGGGATGCCTGGTGCAGGTTACATCGGCATCGCTGTACGGGCGATTCGGAAAGATTGCGAAGGCATTCGCGGATGCGCTGCTGGACCGCAACTGGATTCATTTTCTGGCCAGCGATGCCCATCATCCCGAGTGGCGGCCGCTGCACCTGAAGAAGGGCTACGACTATGTGGCGCGAAAGTGGGCGAGGAGACGGCGCATCGGCTCTATGTCAGCAATCCGAGAGCGGCCGTGGAGGGCGCGAAGTGGCCGGTGCAGCCGGAGCCTGTCGGGCTTTGGGAGGGTGTTCCCCTGGATTTCGATGCCCGAGCCGACAGCAAGGGCCGACGCGAAAATGGAGCCCGGCGAGGCGCAGCGGAGCAGAACAGAAGAGGATTCTGGAGCCGGTTGTTTTCGCGGTGACGGAGCCATTTTGGCGACTCGACGCTTTGTTGGAGATTGGGACTGAAACCCGCCGAATCCCGCTGCTTGCGGTTTGCCTGAAAACTCATACCCTGGCACTAACCCTGGCTGGTTTGTCCGTGCTTTCCCACGTCTCAAAAGCGAGACATGGAGCACCCGAGTCTGTGCGCGGGACAACTCCTACAAACCAAGCCCGCCGTCGACAGCGAGAACCTGGCCGGTGATGAAATCGCTGGTTCCGGCAAAAAATGCCACGGCTTGTGCCACGTCCTTTGCGGTGCCGTTGCGCTGCATGGGGGTTTTCGCGGCGAAGCGCTCAGCGGCAGCCTGAGCCTTGTCCTCGCCGAGATCGATCCATCCCGGGGCAACGCAGTTGACTGCAATCTCAGGCGCAAAGGCCTTGGCCATGGCCTGCGTGAGCATGTGCAAGGCAGCTTTGGATGCGCAGTAATGGGCGTGGCCAGCCCAGGCGCGCAATCCGCCGAGCGAGCCGATGTTGATGATGCGGCCATGAGCGGCGCGCAGATGCGGTAGAGCCTCGCGGGCGGCCAGAAACGGCCCGCGCGCGTTGGTTTCGAAGACCGCGTCCCACTGCTCGAGGCTCAACTGGTCGAGCGGGGCGGAATCGAAGATGGCGGCGTTGTTTACCAGCACATCAAGATGACCATGAAAGTTGACGGAGGCGGAGATGGCGGAGCGCACGGATTGCTCGGAGCGCACGTCGCATTCAAGCGCAATCGCGAGCCTTCCCAGCTGCTTGATGAGTTGCAGGGTTTGTTCGGCTTCGGTCCTTGAGTTGCGGTAGGTAATGGTGACGTCGGCGCCGGCAGAGGCGAGTTCCAACGCAATTTCGCGGCCGATGCGGCGAGCACCCCCGGTGACCAGCACCGCTTTTCCGACAAGGGTTTGGCTGGTCATAGCGGGCTCATGCGCTGGTTTCGCCGCAGTTCAGGGCAGCCTGACTACTGCGGTTTGGATGGAGGGTTCGTGGACTGGGGAGCGGAATCGCCGGGCTTGCCTGTGCTGCGGGTGGTGCCGCGTCGGCGGGCGGCGCGTCCTTTCGTGTGCTGGAGTCGCCGCTCTTGTCGTCCTTCTGGACGCCCGCATCCTCGTCGTGGCTCTTGTAGATGGAATACTGCTCGCCCGGGCGCTTGAGACGAATGCCGAAGGCGAGGTCGGACTTGTCGATCTTGTAATCCTGACCGTAGGTCTGATAGCCCTTGGCGATGATCTGCATGCGCATGGTAGAGCCCATGGGCAGGACATCAATCACCGATTTTCCGTCTTCATTGGTCTTGAGTTCCATGTTGCCCTTGTCGCCATCGAGGTGAAAGATCACCGACGCATTCTCAATGGGCTTGGAATCGGTATCGCGGACCACAGTAACCTCAATGCGCGAGGTGGGCGGCGGGGGTTTGTACTTGCGGCCACGATGGGCTGAATCCTGCGCAGAAAGGCTGAGAGCAGAGACGACTGCGAGGGCAACGGCGAGAGAGCGAAAGGAAATGCGCGACAGCATGCCAGCATTGTATCTGCTGGCGTGCGCTCTAAGCGAGGGTTGTACCGCCGGTTGAGGGAGGTTGCGGACTTTCAGAGGATGTCATTCGGCGCCCCTCCGAGGCGGATGCTCAGTGTCGACCGCAAACCCAGGTTCCGTGCTGGGCCATTCTCAATCCATTCTCTCCGCAGGGGATGCAAAGGCTGCCGATCAGCTTGCAAGGGGCAAATGCTAATTATTTTGAGATGGTTACGGCTGGACGGAAGTCACACCCTGTTACAAACCTGTTTCTCTCTGCACTGGTGGCACAAGGCAAAGTCCGCAATCCGGGTAAACTGAAGAGAAAGAGGTCGCTATGCCAGAGATTCAGCGCAGGAAGACACCTACGGTCAAAATCGGCCACGTTCGCGTGGGGTGGGAGGTGCCGGTTGTCGTGCAGTCGATGACCAACACCGACACCGCCGATGTCGCGGGCACCATTGAGCAGGTGGCCGCACTGGCGATGGCCGGGTCGGAGATTGTGCGCGTTACGGTGAACAATGAAGAGGCCGCAGCGGCGGTTCCGGCGATCGTGGAGGGACTGGACAAGCGCGGGATCCGGGTGCCGATCGTGGGCGACTTCCACTACAACGGGCATCTGCTGCTGAAGAAGTTTCCGGCGACGGCGAAGGCGCTGGCGAAGTACAGGATCAATCCGGGCAACGCGTCGATTGGGAAGAAGGACAACGACAACTTTCAGGTGATGGTGGAGTGCGCGGTTGAGAACCAGAAGCCGGTGCGTATCGGCGTGAACTGGGGATCGCTGGACCAGGCTCTGCTGACCCGGATGATGGACGAGAACAGCAAGAAGGCCGATCCCCTGCCCGCGCGCGACGTGATGATGGAAGCGATGGTGGTGAGCGCGCTGGAGTCGGCCAAGGCGGCCGAGCATTTCGGGCTGCGGCCGGACCAGATCATCCTGTCGGCGAAGGTGAGCGGCGTTCGCGATCTGATCGATGTGTATACGAATCTGGCGGCGCGATGCAATTATGCGCTGCACCTGGGATTGACGGAAGCGGGCATGGGCGCGAAGGGACTGATTGCTTCGACGGCGGGGCTGGCTCCGCTGCTGCTGGCGGGCATTGGCGACACGATTCGCGTGAGCCTTACACCGAAACCGGGTGGCGATCGCACGGAAGAGGTGCAGGCGGCGCAGCAGATTTTGCAGTCGCTATCGATTCGCAGCTTTATGCCGCAGGTGACGAGTTGCCCGGGATGCGGGCGGACGACGAGCACGTACTTCCAGGAACTGGCCGAGCAGATCCAGAGCTACCTGCGCACGTCGATGCCGGAGTGGCGGAAGAAGTATCCCGGCGTGGAAGAGCTGAAGCTGGCGGTGATGGGCTGCGTGGTGAATGGGCCCGGCGAATCGAAGCATGCCAATCTCGGCATCAGCCTGCCGGGGACGTTTGAAGAGCCGAAGGCGCCGGTGTATGTGGATGGCAAGCTGTACACGACGCTGCGCGGCGACACGATTGTGGCGGAGTTCAAGCAGATTCTCGACAACTATGTGCAGAGCCACTATGGGCAAGGGGCGAAGAGCGAGGAACTGGTGGGCACACGATAGTGCCAGTTCATAGTTAATTAGTTCGCAGTTCGGAGTTGTCCTCGATTCTCATCTGAGGACACAGCTGGTACTTCCCCAGAATGTGAGTTGCGATGCGGAGCCTCGCGTTGGTTCTGTCGTTGTGTTCTGTTGCGGTGTTTGCCGAACGTTCGAAGCCGTGCATCACTCCTGATGACGCTGCAAAGCTCATCAACAAGGATGTGTGCATCAATGTGCACGTCTACGATGTGGTGGAACTGCCGGATGGGACGCGGTTTATGGATGTGTGCGCGCCGGACGACGCCGGATGAGCAATGCCACTTCACGATTGTCAGCCTGAGGGAGGATCGCGAGGACGTTGGCGAATTGCGAAAATATCGCGATGCGGATGTGCATGTGCGTGGGATTGTGCAGGCGATGCATGGGCGCAATGGCATGGTGCTGAGTCATGCGCGGCAGTTTTATGGCGGGCCGCCGAAGTTCAAGCCGAATCCGAAGCTGCTACGCGGGTTCTCGGGGGATCAGGCAAAGCCGCCTATTGCCGATCCGAATCTGCGGCCGCATGGTGGGCATCGCGCATTTATGAATTCGCGGGACCAGGAAACTTTGCCGAAGTGAACAGAGAGCAGAGATCAGTGATCAGCGCTCAGTCTCAGGATTGGCGCGCGTGGCGTCTGATCAAGCCGCGGGAGACGATTCCTCGCTGAGGGGCGGCGCGAACCGAGAACCGACGAGCAGGATGATGCAGGAGAGCACGAGGAAGATTAGTGTGGCGCCGAGGCCGATGCGCAGATTTGAATGATCGGCGATTCTGCCGATGATCTGGGGCGAGAAGGTGTCGCCGAAAAAGTGGATGAAGAAGAGGTTCACCGAGACGGCGGTCGCGCGGACGGGTGCGGAGACGGAGTTCACGATTGCGGTGTTAAGTGGACCCGTGTTGAGGAAGAGAAAGAACTCGGCGAGGAAGAGTGCAGGGATGGTCCAGCGCGCGGGTCCGAAAAAGAGCAGGATGCCGAATGGAAGCGTCAATGCGACGCTCCAGAAGCTGAGCAGGTAGAGGGCTCGGTGGTTGGTGCGGAGCCAGCGTTGCGCGATCCAGCCGCCAATCGCCGTGCCGAGGATGCCATTGATCACCGTGCTTGCACCGGCGACCTGGCTGGCTTTGGCGACGGAGAGACCGATGGGGTCGTGAAGAAATTCGGGGACCCAATTGGAGATGCCTCCCATGGCAAAGGTTAGCGTCGCCAGTCCGAATGTCGCCGTGAGAAATGCGGGATTAGCGAAGAGACCCCAGAATGTGGCGCGGCTAGCGGTTGCCTTGATGTGGTCCTGCGCACCGCGAACGGGCTCGTGGCCGAAGAATCCGTAGAGCACAGCGACGATGAGGCCGGGGATGGCGCAAATGAAGAACGGTGTTCGCCAACCCCACGTGGAACCCATCTGTCCGCCCGCTAAGTAGCCCAGAGCGGCACCGACGGGAATCGCCACATAGAAGATGGAGAGGATGCGGTTGCGGTCACGCTCGGGGTAGAAGTCGGCAATGACGGCGGGAGCGAAGATGCCGAACGAGGCTTCGCCGATGCCGACGATGGCGTGGCGGAGGTAGAGCGTCCAATAACTGTGGACCCAGGCGGTGGAGAGTGTTGCGAGGCTCCACAGGACAGCGCCGGCGATGATGAGCGGTTTGCGGCGATATCGATCGCCCAGCCAGCCGGTGAGCGGCGCGGCAAACATGTAGACGAAGAACATAGCCGTGGTTAGCGCGCCCATCTGCTCGCGCGTGGCGTGGAATTCATTCTGGATGAGCGAAAGTTCGCCGGGGAGGATGTAGCGGTCGATGTAGTTGAGCAAGTTGAGGGCGATGAGGAGGATCAGCGTGGCGAGAGCGGGGCTGATGCGTGTGCGGGATGTTGCAGTGAGCGTCGCCAAGTTGTGTCCCTCACCTAGTTGCTTCCAGCTTGCAGCTTAGTCTTCAGCTGTTCAAACTCGTTGATATTTGCGTTTAGATTATCTTGGGTTTGAGCCAGATACACGTTTTTTGTCGGATTGCGGCTGACACCCCTGTATCCCGGTCTCTTGGAGGAAATACCTTGTTTCCAAGAGCTTACAGCAGGGTATGTCTGCAAATATTTGCAATCATTGAACTTGACCATAGATTGCCCGCGCAAAGACGACTGCCTGAATCTCGAACGCATCAACTGCCGGAGCGTCGCACTCATTCTCAATGGATACCGAAAAGGACACGACAACAGGGACCAGCGTGACAACGGGAAGACTGCGCAAGTTGCTCTCGCCGCACGGCGGCGCCTGCCTGGTTAGCCCTGCAGCTTGTCAAACAAGCTCCCCGACCCAAGCTGCGAGATCACCGACTCGAGCGCAGTCTCCTGCGTTTTGGAGAGCGAGAGCTGCGTGGCCACCGTGGCAAGATCGGCCTGCATCAGGCTCGTCTGCACTGCGGAAAGCTGCGTCTGCTGAGCAGAGCGACGGCGATCTCGATGAGCATGGTGGCAGCGAGAACCGGTGCGGCGAGTTCCACCGCGGCAAGAAAAATGCCGCCCGCAGCCTGGACGATGGCGCGCGCGGTAAGAGACGCAAGCGTGTAGCCACCGAGCGGTATAACACGAAAACTGCGCACCAGCGAAGCCAGCAGAATGCGGTCGAGCCCGGCAGTAATCAGAACCAGAGTCCCCATAAGTTGAAAGAGATCGCCGCATAAGCGGTGTCTGGATCGACGAGGTCGGGTCGAGCAGATTGACCATGGAGAAGCTGAACTGCACACCGGCAATCTGCCCGGCGAACAGGAGCATCTCGTTCAAGAGTGAGAGCGCGAGACCGTAGACGAGCCCGATGGCAACTTCGCCGAGCAGAGCCGTAAGACTGATTTCCGCGTGCGCGTTAGGCAGAGTGGCAACCAGCGGCGCAAGCAGAAACGCCACGGCACCAACAAAAACTGCCTTGGTCCGCGCCGGAAGCGCCGTCGAAGAGAAGAAGGGCGCGAACACGACAATCCCGCTCACGCGTACCAGCGTAAGGAGCATCGCACTGAGGAAGCTTGTCCAAGCGCCCATCAAATCCTCCTGGATTGCTGCGCCGCTGTGCGCTTAGCCGAGGTACCGGTGAAGGTCAGACATCAGCAGCAGCGTGTAGGCCGCTAGGCGGCCGAGAAACCACGGCATGCCGACAAGCAGGATGAGCGCCACAACGGCAAGGCGCGGAACTGAGGTCAGAGACTGCTCCTGAAGACTGGTAATTGTCTGGAGAAGCGTGAGCGCAAAGCCGAGCACGACGGCCGCGACCAGAACTGGCGCACTCAGGATCATGGCCTCCTTCATCAACTGGCGGAGCAACTCGGCGACAAGATCGGGAGTCATAAGTGTTCCCCTCAAAAACTCTTTAAAAGCGATTGGGCGAGCAGGTTCCAGCCGTCAACCATGACGAAAAGCAGGATCTTGAGAGGCGTGGAAACGACGACAGGTGGCAGCTGGAACATGCCAATGGAGGTGGTAATGGCGGCAGTGACCATATCCACGAGCAAGAACGGAAGAAAGAGTACGGCGCCGATGGCAAATCCGGCTTTAAGTTCGGAAAGAATGTAAGCCGGCACGACAACGCGCATGGGCAGATCGTCAGGCGTATTAGGGCGTGGGAACTGTCCGGCTGCGGCGAAGAGCGCGAGATCTTTCTCCCGTGCGTAGTGAAGCAGAAAGTGCTTGACGGGTTGCGAGCCGCGATCAACGGCGTCCCAGCCGGTAATCTGCCCCGCGCGATAGGGCTGAACTGCCTGCTGATCAACCTGGGTGAGCACGGGTGTCATCAGGAACCACGTCATCATCAGGCCAAGTCCCAGAAGGGTGGGATTGGACGGAGCTGTCTGCGTGCCGAGTGCCTGCCGGAGAAAGTGAAATACAACCATCAGCCGCACCAGCGGCGTCATGCACATTAGGATTGCGGGCAGAAGAGTGATCAGCGTCAGCGCGAAAAGGATCGTCCAAGGAGTTGAATCCGAGGGATGAAGACGCGCACTCAGGTCGGGCAGAAGTGGCGTTGCCGGAGGCGCAGCGAAGAGGAGAGCGATCATATGCTCCTTCCTTCCGCACCTGTTTTTCGAGAGCGATTCGCAATCGAGCGTCTGGCGGTCGCCTTCAGGGGGAAGAAAGTTGAAGCACCTTCAGGCGTTGTGGCTACCAGCAACCTCTGCCCATCGGCTTCAATGAGAGCCAGCGTCTGCCGGGGTGCGAGGCTGATCCTCTCCACGAGCGCAAGGCGAGGCTGCTTCGGCGCGTGACGATGGAGCCGTTCGACTAGCCATGCGGCCAGACTCCCCCGCTCCCGAGTGGTTCCGCGAGGAGCCGGACTGCTTTGCTCGATTGCGAAACCAAATGCATTTGCGAAAACTCCCACGATCTTTCTCCTCAAACAAGACGAGTAATGCGAATTGCCAGGCGCTGATTGACGACTTCAAATTCGGCCCATGCCAGTTGGGCGCCTCGCGCCGCCAGCGGTATGTCTCCCCCTTCCTTCCACTGCGACGCAATGACCGCGCCCTCCGCGAGAGTGAGCAGGTTGCGAACCCGGAATTTCCTGATCGGCACGGCCACGTCAATCTCGACTGAGAGCTTTGAGATGAGCGCATTGCCGCTGAGAACGCCTTCGCCATTGAAACAAGGAGACATCTGAACCAGGGCTGCTTCCGCCGCCATCTGGGGAGCTGCCGAAGCAGCCATGGCGCTCTGGGGAGCGAGTTGTTGCTGCGTGTCCATCCGGCGGAAGCTGGTGCAATGCCGAAGCCAGAAGGAGCAAGCGATTCTTAGAATGGACTCATAATTGCGCTCGGCAGACGCGGTCGGCCTGCGTGCCTTTGTGAAAGAGGAATGACATCGCTGCTACACTAGAAAGCAGAGATTGCCTGAAAGATTTGCCAGCGATGGCTCGGACTCGAGGTCAATAACATGCCCCAACAGAATGAAAACAAAAGTATTGCTGGAACTGGTCTGCGCCTGAAGGTGGGCCTTGCCGAGATGTTGAAAGGCGGGGTCATTATGGACGTGATGAATGTGGAGCAGGCCCGCATCGCGGAGGAAGCCGGGGCAGTATCGGTGATGGCGCTGGAGCGTGTCCCGGCGATGATTCGCGCCGAAGGTGGTGTGGCGCGTATGGCGAAGCCTGGCTTGATCAAGCAGATTATCCAGGCGGTCTCGATTCCGGTCATGGCGAAAGCCCGCATCGGGCATTTTGCCGAGGCACAGATTCTGCAGGCGATCGGGGTTGACTTCATCGACGAGAGCGAGGTCCTGACGCCCGCCGACGAAGCCCACCATATTGATAAGCACGCGTTCACGACTCCCTTTGTGTGTGGTGCACGGAACCTGGGCGAAGCCTTGCGGCGGATCGCCGAGGGCGCGGCCATGATTCGCACAAAAGGCGAAGCCGGCACCGGCGACGTGGTACACGCGGTGCAGCATATGCGGCAGATTGTGAAGGAGATGAAGGCGCTGACCGTTCTGAGCGAGCAGGAGCTCTACGCGGCTGCGAAGGAACACCAGGCTCCCTACGAGTTGATCCGGATGGTGGCGCAGGCAGGCAAGCTGCCGGTACCGAACTTCTCCGCCGGCGGAATTGCGACTCCCGCGGATGCAGCACTCATGATGCAGCTGGGCGCTGAGGCCATCTTCGTGGGTTCGGGAATCTTCATGAAGGAACGGGCAACGCCGCTCGACGTGGAGAATGATCCGACGGAGCGTGAAGAAGCGGTTTCGCGGGCGAAAGCGATCGTGATTGCCACGACCCACTTCAACGATCCAAAGATCCTCGCCGAAGTGAGCGAACAAGTGACTGGCACGATGAAGGGCCTTGCAGCCGCAGCGATCGAGGAGTCACAGTTGTTACAGACGCGCGGCTGGTAAGCTACCCAACCGAACCGGTTGTCCACGAATCAGAGCCGGAGGCGGTAGCCGCTTCCGGCTCTCATGCATCGCATCGAAGGCGATTCTCGCTGTTGAAGTGACTCAAAGAACGATAATTGACCCTCGTTGGGGATGACAAAAACACAGGAGATCGAAGAGTGAACGCGGAAGTTAAGCGGCCGCGCATAGGTATCTTGGCTATACAAGGCGATTACGCAGCTCATGCTGATGCTCTGGTGGAGTCGGGTGCGACTCCGGTAGAAGTGCGCAAACGCGAGGAGTTAGCCGGACTGGACGGACTGATTCTGCCGGGTGGAGAATCGACCACGATCCTGAAATTCCTTGAACGGGGCCACCTCTTCGACGATTTGAAGCACTTCTGTTCGACGCTGCCGGTGTTTGGAACGTGCGCCGGCGCGATTCTGCTGGCACGCGAGGTGCGCAACCCGGCCCAGCGCAGCCTGGGAGTGCTGGATGTCGTGGTGGAGCGCAACGCATACGGACGGCAGATCGATTCTTCCATTCTTTTCTCTGACTCCAAGCTGCCGGGCGAAAAACTGGAGATGGTGTTCATCCGTGCGCCACGCATCGTGGAGACAGGACCTGAAGTCGAGGTGCTGGCGCGGCGGGAGGGAATGGCGACGCTGGTTCGGCAGGGCAGGTTGATGGCCGCAACGTTCCATCCTGAGCTCACGACGGATCGGCGCGTTCACAAAGCCTTTGTCGATCTGGTGAGGTCTACCCTTCTGCCGTAGAACGGATTGCGCCGCAGCGTGATGGAATTAAAAGAAAAGGCCATCCTGTTTGAGGGTGGCTGCGTCAAAAGGACTAGAGCGGTCCCGCAGCTGATTCAACCGTTTCTGGTTTCTGCGCGTGTTGGCTCTTTTCCGGGAACTTGCCAGCCCGTTAGCGGTCCTTCGAAACATTGAGACTGCGAAAGCGCTTTGTGGTGTACTCTGAACTGCACAGAGGCGTCTGAATGCCCGCTACCTTTACGCATTCCCCTGCGGAAACGGAACGGAAAGAGCCAGGAATTGGCGGCAAACCTCCTGTTGACCGACGGCCCACCGGCGGCGGAGGGGGCGGAGGCGATGATGACCGGCAGCATGAGCGGAGAGGTCCGCGCGAGCTGCTTCACAAGATTCGCTTTTCGGTCTTTTCCATTCTCGCGGCAGACATGATGTTCTTCGCCATCCTGGTTGCGCTGTTCTTCGCGCGCCAGGCGGGCACCCACATGGATCCTCGCACCCATGAGCAGATCGGCGACTGGCATCCCGTGATGCTCCCCCCGATTCTCTATCTCAATACCGCTCTCCTCCTGCTGAGCAGCCTGACCATGGAGATTGCGCGGCGGAATATCTTCCGTGAAATCGATGTGTTGGAGGAATGGCTGGGCCTCGGCCATCCAGCGCTTCAGCGCACGCTGCCCTGGATTGCCGGAACGCTGGGGCTGGGAAGCTTGTTCCTGACGGGACAGTGGGTCGCATGGCGACAACTTTCAGCTCAGGGATTTGCGTTCAATCATTGGTCGACCCCGGCAAGCTACTTCTTTTACATCATCACCGGTCTCCACGCAGCGCACTTGATTGTGGGTGTCATCGCCCTTGCGGCTTGTCTCGTCATTATTCGCAGGCTAAAGCGCGTGGAATTGCGGCAGATCGCCGTGGACGCCACGGCGTGGTACTGGCATGCGATGGGCCTGGCCTGGCTGGTTCTTTTCGCCGTACTGGTGCTGGGGCAGTAGACCGCAGTTCTTTCCATCGATAAGGGGCGCGGGTTCGCCGAACAAGCAACAAAATACATCCGGCACATCCTCGCTTCCACTACGGGATGAACTTACCTTTCTTGTTTGGTTCGGCGATCAGCGTGAATTCGTCCTTCTTTTCGACGCTAAGTGTATCGGCGTCAGGATCTTTTACTTTCCACATTACTGCATGCAACTGGCCGCTCCGATAATCCAGCGTGAGGTAGTGGTAAACCGGGAAGGCCGTGTCCTGGTAGAGGTCGGCTGATCCACGGAAGAGCAGCGGGTATGGCTCGGCTCCCCCTCCGCCTGAAGTCACGTATTCCACCCCGTTTCGCTCGAAGCGCTCGTAGTTATGGATATGGCCGTTGAACACGATCACTTTGGCGTGCATTTTGTACAAGTGAATTTCAAGAAGATGACGAAGCGTAAGCGCTTCCTTCGAAGGCAGGTTAGTGAAAAGCTTTGATTGTTCATCGACCACCCAGGGCGTGTGGTAGAGGATGAACAGAAAACCCACCTGTTTCGGAAGATGATCCAGTTGAGCCGCGAACCATGTGGCCTGCGTGCTCGTGCCTCCCGAGGGCGAGGTCATATCGAGCGAGATGACCTCCACACCGCCCATGAGCACCGAGTAATAGCGATGGCCGTCAATGCCCGGGAAATTCTGAAGGTAGTTGGTGATCCCCTTCTGTCCGCCGCGGACTTCGTGATTCCCTATCGTGGGAAGCTGCAAGATCTGGTTCTTGCGCCAGATGGCAGTCTCGTCACGAAAGACCTGCCAGTCAGCATCGCTGGCGCCCGTGTAAGGCATATCGCCGGTGAGCAGCAGGACCTCGGGGCTCTCTTCGGCCACCCGCTGGGCCAGCCATTTGCGAACCCGCGGATTGGTCCCAATCTTCACCGAAGGATCGGTGAAGCGCATGTCTCCGTAGCCCACCATATGAATCGGAGAACCGGGCTGATATTTGGCGATGGTGAAAGTGGGGTTTACATCGATCTTCTCTGGTGGTTCGGCAGTTGCGAGTGACAAAAATGCGCACGCGAAACCGAAGGAAATCAATGTCAGTGCACGCTGCCTCAGGGTTTCTGGGAGTGGTAAACGCACGGCTTCAGGCTAACATCGAGCGCGGAAGGCGCCCAAGTTCTCCGAAAGCACGAACGTGCGGGAAGTTCACCTCCGCGATTTCCTGTGACACACCTCACTGATGCGCAATCCACGCAGCACGTATACAAATCCAAGCGACAAATGTGATATCGCTCACGAGCAATCACGTCTGACAGCACGGTCAAGCGGAAGAGAAAGCGGGTCCCGACCTTGTTGAATTGGAACTGAGGTGCAATTCTGAATGCCCCTGATCGCCTTGACGGGATGAGGTTGGGAACCTAAGCTCAAACCAGCGGCCTGTCGCAGTGGGCGCAGTTCGGCCCGGCGAGAATGCCGCACATTTTACGAACCTTTGCGGACAGGGTGCACATGATTCCCTACCACTGGCAATATCTTCCACTTTTGATGCAAGTGCTTTTCGCCGTTGGACTTGCTGCATTCATGGTGCTGGCGTCGTGGTTTATCGGTCAGCATCGCAATTTGCCGGTGAAACTGGCTGCCTACGAGTGCGGCATCGAGTCGGTGGGCGATGCACGTGCACGATTCAGCGTGCGTTTTTACATGGTCGCAATGCTGTTCATCCTGTTCGATGTGGAAGCGGTGTTCATGATGCCATGGGCAGTAATCTACCGCCAGCTACCGCATATCACTGGGCAAAGGCTCTTCGGCTTCTGGGAGATGGTTGTTTACCTCGGGTTTATTGCGGTTGGCCTGTACTACATCGTGCGCAAGGGTATTCTCAACTGGAGCATGGACAAGGCGGATCTCTAAGAATGGCAGACGCTCCAAACGAAACTCTGGCCGGAAGGCAAGCTGTGCTCGAAGCACTCCCGGATCACCCGGCAGTGAAGTCTCTGCTTGCCTGGAATGCGGATGCCCTGACCGATGCCCTCTACGACCGCGGCGAACTCACGCTTATCGTGAAACCTGAGACCATCTGCGAGGCCGTCGCAGCCGTCAAGAACGCCGGCTACAACGCCTTTGAGGATATGACCGCAGTCGACTGGCTGCCCTCTGAGCCGCGCTTCCAACTCAGCTACCACATCCTGTCGCACCAATATAAGGAACGGATCCGTTTGAAGACCTGGGTTGACAGCTTCGATCCGGCAATCGAATCGATCACCTCAGTCTGGCCCGGTGCGAACTATTACGAGCGTGAAGTCTTCGATTTGTTCGGAATTCGATTCGAGGGACATCCAAATCTGCGCCGCATCCTGATGCCGGACGATTGGGTTGGATATCCATTGCGCAAAGACTACCCGGTGGAGGGCTATCGCTGATGGTGGATGTAGGCACTCCGATCCTTCAGGCTCCCCCGGCCGAAGGCGCACGCGACCAGACCATGGTCCTCAATATGGGACCACAGCATCCGTCGACCCACGGGGTGTTGCGGCTTGTGCTGGAGATCGACGGCGAAATTGTTGTCCGCCTGTATCCCGAGATTGGTTATTTGCACACCGGCATCGAGAAGACCTGTGAGGCGAAGTTTTACCAGCAAGTTGTCCCGCTGACCGATCGCGTCGACTACCTCGGCCCGATGGCCAATAATCTCTGCTACTGCCTTGCTGTCGAAAAGCTCCTGCAACTGGAAATTCCCGAGCGGGCCGTGTGGATTCGCGTGCTGCTGACGGAGCTCACGCGCCTGAATTCGCATTTGATCTGGCTGGGCACGCACGCCATGGACATCGGCGCGCTGACGGTATTCCTCTACACATTCAGGGAACGCGAAGAGATTCTGCGCATCTTTGAGGCGGTCTCCGGCCAGCGGATGATGACCAGCTACTTCCGCATCGGCGGATTGTCGATGGAGCCGCCACTGGATCTGTTTGACCGCATCCAGGCGTTCATCAAGACGTTCCCGGAAAAGATTGACGAATACTCGAACCTGCTGACCGGAAACCCGATCTTCCGCAATCGGCTAATGGGCGTGGGGCACCTGTCGGCAGAGGACGCGATTGCGCTTGCGGTGACAGGTCCGACAATGCGAGCTTCCGGTGTCGACTTCGATCTGCGGCGTGACATGCCGTACTCGAGTTACGAGAAGTTCAACTTCAAGGTGCCGGTTTCGAACCGCTGCGATTGCTGGGGACGATACGAAGTGCGTTTGCTCGAGATGCGCGAGAGCATCGGCATTATTCAGCAGGCGCTGGACGGGATGCCCGGTGGTCCAGTCAAGGCCGACGCGCCGAAGATCGTGCTTCCTGATCGCGAGAAGATGAAGACACAGATGGAGGCGCTGATCCATCATTTCAAGATCGTGACCGAGGGCTTCAACGTGCCGGCCGGCGAGGTTTATCAAGGCATCGAATCGGGCCACGGCCAGATGGGCTATTACGTGGTTTCAGACGGCACCGCAAAGCCGTATCGCGTGCACATGCGGTATCCGGGATTTGCAAGCCTGCAGGCGCTTGAAACCATGTGTAAGGGCCGCATGCTGGCGGATGTGGTGGCAGTAATAGGGTCGATCGACATTGTGCTGGGGGAGATCGACAGGTAGAAGAACCTGGATTTTAGGAATTAGGGACCTGGGATTCGGAATCAGGATGTGTTTCAATCGTTCGCTTTGTATCAGGGCACGACTTTAGTCGTGCCGAAAGTGGCGCCAAATGGGGCGGGGCTTTAGCCCCTGAGGGATGCGGGTTGGCAAAAACAGAACTCACTATGAATTGCCCCACCGTGCATTCAGCGCAGCTATACGTGGAACTTTGGGTATCGCTCGCTTCCCTGCTTCGCAGCTACACCGCGGCGCACGGATTGAATGGGAATCGGCAGGCGACGGTTGAGTTGGGGGAAGAACAGATCACAGTGCGTCACGCGGATGCGTGGCTCGATTTGAAACGGAACGGCGCGCAAGTGACGTGGACGCGCGACGACGGACGGAGCGGAATGCTGGAACTGACAGAGGCTGGACGGTTGCGCGGCACGGCCGGTGAGGAAGAGATGGACATGGCGGCTGAAGCGTGGGCGCGGGAGTTGATGCGATGAGTCCGGAAACGATGAGCATCTTTTCGCCCAAGCTGGCGGCCCGTTTCGATGCCTTGGAGGAGAAATATCCAGTGCGGCGCTCGGCACTCGTGCCGATGCTGCTCTATGCGCAGGACGAGATCGGATATCTTTCTGATGCTGTGATCGCAGAGGTCGCACATCGGATCGGCATCACCGAACTCGATGTGCGCAACGTAGCGACATACTACTCGATGCTTCGCTTCAAGCCAGCGGGCAAATTCAATGTCCAGGTCTGCACCAATATCAGTTGCATGTTGCGCGGCGCTTACGACGTCTATGAGCGCTTCCAGGAGGAACTCGGCGTCGTGCACAAGGGTGTAACGGCGGACGGTTTGTTCTCGCTGGAAGAAGTTGAGTGTATCGGTGCCTGCTGCTGGGCCCCCGCGATCCAGGTCAACTATGACTTCCTCGACGATTTGACCCCCGAGAGTGTGCCTGCAATCCTTGCCGACTACAGGGGCAAAGCCCTGGCGGAAGGGACGGCGAAGAATGCCTAGGCTCGTCTCGCATCCCGATGAAGTCAAGATCGTCTCAAAGCGCTTTGGACAGGGCGCAGCGAATATCGACAAGTACATCGAACTTGGCGGCTACGAAGCGGTTCGGAAGTGCCTCGCCCAAGGGCCCGAGTGGACCATCGAGGAGATGAAGGCCTCGAACCTGCGCGGGCGCGGCGGAGCAGGCTTCCCCACCGGTATGAAGTGGTCGTTCGTGCCCAAGCAGTCGCCCAAGCCGAAATATGTCCTCGTAAATGGCGACGAGAGCGAGCCGGGCACATGCAAGGATCACTTGATCTTCCTGCACGATCCTCATGCGGTCATCGAGGGAACCATCATCGCCGGTCTGGCGATCGGCTCGAAGATGGGATTCATTTATCTGCGCGGCGAGTATCGGTATCTGCTTGAGATCATGGAGAAGGCGGTCGCCGATGCCTATGCCAAGGGCTTTCTCGGCAAAAACATCTTCGGATCCGACATAGAGTTTCAGGTAATTACGCAGAGCGGCGCTGGCGCATATGAAGTCGGCGAAGAGTCCGCGCTGATGGAGTCGCTTGAAGGCAAGCGCGGCATTCCACGCATCAAGCCGCCCTTCCCTGCAGTCGTTGGCCTTTACGGCGGTCCAACCGTCATCAACAACGCCGAAACCATTGCCACCGTCCCACCTGTGATCAACATGGGCGGTGCAGCCTTCGCAGCTGCCGGTTCTGCGCGCAATGGCGGAACGCGTCTCTTTTGCATCAGCGGCCACGTGGAGCGGCCGGGCGTCTACGAGCTGCCCATGGGTTACAACCTGAAGAAAATGATCTACGAGGTCGCCGGCGGGATCCGCGGCCGCCGCAAATTGAAGGCTGTCGTTCCCGGCGGATCTTCGACACCGGTATTGCTGCCCGAAGAGATCGAGAACCTTGGTATGGATTACGACCAGGTGGGTAAAGCCGGTTCGATGCTGGGCTCCGGTGGCGTGGTGGTGATCGACGACCAGACATGCATTGTCGAGTTCGCGCTGCGCACCATCAGCTTCTATCAGCACGAGAGTTGCGGCTGGTGCATTCCCTGCCGCGAAGGAACGGACTGGCTGAAGAAGTCCCTCACGCGCTTCCATGCTGGATTCGGAACAGCGAAGGACATCGACAACATCCGCTACCTCGCCGAGAACATGCTGGGCCGCACCTTCTGCCCGCTAGGTGACGCGGCGGCGATGCCAACGCTGGGATTTGTAAAGAAGTTTCGCAAGGAATTTGAAGATCACCTGGACGGGAAGCCCTGCCCGTTCGCCAAACATGGCGCGCCAGAGTTAACCGTGGTGTAAATGATGTATCACAATCGGCTTTGTGTCAGGGCACGACTTCAGTGGTGCCGAAGACGCCCACAAATTGTTAATAGGCTTTAGCCCCTGAAGGAATCACAAGAGAAACGGCAGAGCTGTAGAGGACAGAATAACCGAATGCCTGACGTAACACTCATAGTCGATGGAAAGAAGCTAACGGCTCCGGCAGGGACCCTGCTGATTGAGGCGTGCCGCAAGGCGGGCATCGAGATTCCTGCGTTCTGCTATTACCCCGGGCTGAGTCTGCAGGCTGCGTGTCGCATGTGCGTTGTGCGCCAGGAAAAAGTGCCGAAGCTGCAGACGGCCTGCACAACGACAGTCGCCGAAGGCCAGGTGTTCACAACAGAGTCACCCGAGATTGCGCAGGCCCGCAAAGCCACTATCGAACTGCTGCTTGGCAATCACCCGCTCGACTGCCCCGTGTGCGATGCCGGCGGCGAGTGCGAATTGCAGGACATGACCTTCAAGTACGGTGCCGGCGAAAGCCTGATGGTCGACGCCAAGCACCACCGTGATGAGCAGCAGTGGTCACCTGCAGTCTTCTACGACCGCCCCCGCTGCATTCTCTGCTATCGCTGCACCCGCATGTGCGGCGAAGGCATGGATGTCTGGGCCCTTGGGATTCAGAATCGTGGCGTCAGCTCAGTCATTGCACCCAACCAGGAAGAACGGCTCGACTGCGAACAGTGCGGCATGTGCATCGACGTTTGTCCGGTAGGAGCGCTGACCAGCGGTAGCTATCGGTATAAGACGCGGCCATGGGAAATGAACCACGTCTCCACCGTCTGTACCCATTGCGGCGATGGGTGCAAGGTGACGCTGGGCGTAAGGCAGTCAAATGACGGTTCGGAGATTGTTCGCGCCGACAATCGTGACAAAAGCGGCATCAATGGCGATTTCCTCTGCGCGAAAGGGCGCTTCGGGTTTGATTTCGTCGAGAGCGAGCAACGCTTGACGAACCCTCTGCTGCGCAATGCACAGGGCAAGCTCGAACCAGCGAGTTGGGAGCAGGCGTTTCGCGTGGCCGGTGCGAAACTCAAGGAAATTCGTGACGGCCGTGGCGGCAAGGCAATTAGCGTCATCGGCTCTAATCACACGACCAACGAAGAGAATTATCTGCTGCAGAAGTTCGCCCGCACCGTCCTCAACACGAACAATATCGACCACGAACGCACCACAGATTACGTGGCATTTGCGCGCGCGATGGCTGGACATGAGGGGAAAGCAGCGACCTTGCGCGATATTTCAAGTGCACCTGCGATCCTGCTGATCGGCGGCGATCCGACCAATGAGCATCCACTGCTGGCGTGGACTCTGCGCACCAACGTGCGTTTGAATAGGGCGCGGCTTTACGTAGCGAATGAGAAGCAGATCAAGCTTGAGCGGCAGGCGAAAGCCACATTGCGGCTCCCGGCGAACGGCTACGGCTCATTGGCGGCGTTTCTGGGTGGAAGTGATACCGCCATCAACAACGCAGCATTCCGCGATGCAGTGCTGGGCGAAGAGAAACTGATCGTCATATTCGGCGAAGAATATCGCGGTGCGGCGGTTACCGATCTAGTCCAATGGGGGTTTGGTCGCGGCAATGTGCGCTTTGCGTACCTGGGTGACTACGCCAACTCGCGTGGGGCCGCCGACATGGGCCTGCTGCCCGACATGTTGCCGGGCTATGTGCCGGTTGACGCGGCCGGGACATTCGCGCAGGAATATCGTGGCATGCCAAACGCGTCCGGCAAGACGCAGCCGGAGATGTTCGCAGCTGCGGCCAACGGGGGCCTGGGTGCATTGCTTGTCGTGGGTGCGAATCCGCTGGGCGAGAGCAGCGTCGACGCAACTACTTTGAGAAACACATTCGTCGTTGTGCAGGACATCTTTCTGACGGAAACAGCTTCGATCGCAGATGTCGTCTTCCCAGCGGCCAGCCTCTACGAGAAGACCGGCACGGTGACCAACACGTTCGGCGATTTGCAACTCGCACGCAAGGCGGCGGACCGCGCAGGCGTCAAGCCGGACTTTGAAATCCTGGTACGCCTCGCAAGCAGCATGGGCGCGGATGTAAAGACGCTTGTGCCCTTCGGCAAGGGCGGCGTCACAGCTGACCTCGGGCAGTCGCGCGGAGCGCAGGCGGGCGAGGCGGACCGGCATGCGGTCTGGCTGGCAGCGAACAATTTGGAACCGAAACTCAGCCCATTTGATCCGCTGGCTGTACTGGATGAGATCGAGCGGCTGGTCCCCGGTTACAAGCTGGATCGCCTGAATCTCTTCGGCGGCAATGATGTGCACACGGAACCGGGATTCGTTCCGGCTTCAGCTCTCACATCACCGCGCCCCGACCTTGTTAAACCGGCGCACAATGGGTTGTTCACCTCGGGTACGCTCGGGCGGTACAGCATCGGACTGAAAGATCTGGAGCAGCACCAGGCAGCAGAAGTGGCAGCGACAGCAGCAGACTGAACTATTTATGGAATTGTGGGCGAGAAGCAGGTCCTTGGACTTTGCTGAGCTTCGCTCAGGAGATGGCACGTGACGATTTGGCAGTTTTTGTTCTGGAGCTTGCTGAAGATCGTGGTGGTGACGGTGGTGCTTCTAATGGCCGTCGGCTACACGGTTCTGTTGGAACGCAAGCTCGTTGGCCGCATTCAAAATCGCTGGGGCCCCAGCCGAGTTGGGCCGTTCGGGTTACTGCAGCCGCTTGTCGACGGTGCGAAATCCTTTCTCAAGGAAGACATCATTCCGACCGGCGTGTATCGGCCTCTCTATCTGATGGCCCCGATCATCGGCCTCAGTTGTGCTCTCATCTCTATCGCAGTGGTACCCTTCGGCGATCCGGGAATGGTTGGACCCGGCAATTTCCGTTTCTTTCAGATTGCCGACGTAAACATCGGCCTGCTCGTTATCCTCGGCATTACTTCAATCGGCGTATACGGAATCGCCCTGGCGGGTTGGTCTTCCAACAACAAATATTCCCTGCTCGGCTCTCTGCGGTCATCCGCCCAGCTTGTGAGCTACGAACTAGCTCTGGGTCTGTCGCTTGTTGGCGTTGTCTTGCGCGCGGGATCACTCAATCTCGACGTGATCGTTCGCAGCCAGGCGAACCACGGCATGCTTAGCTGGAATCTCTTCGGGGGATTTCAATTCGTGGCGTTCTTTATCTACCTGATGTCAGCCTACGCGGAAACGAATCGCTCGCCTTTTGACCTTCCGGAAGCCGAGAGCGAACTCACGGCCGGCTATCACACTGAGTACAGTTCAATGAAGTTCGCCATGTTCTTCATGGCCGAATACGCCAACATGATCATGGTGGGTTGCGTGGCCACTCTGTTATTCCTGGGCGGGTGGACAAGCCCGTTCGGCAATCTTCTGCCGACGCCAGAAAGTTTCGTTCTTCGCGCTTTCCTCCCCATCTTCTGGTTCGTCCTGAAAGTCTTCAGTTTCCTGTTTCTGTATGTATGGGTGCGCGGCACGCTGCCCCGCTTCCGCTATGACCAGCTTATGAATTACGGATGGCGCTGGCTGATGCCCCTGGCCATCCTCAACATCGTGGGAACGAGCCTTTGGCTCGCGTATCGCTGAGTCTGATCCAAATGATCGTGTCGTAAGATCTGTTTACCGATCACCGATTTCCGCGATGCGCTCAGTTAGAATCGGAAGGGATTTCACGGGCAGGAATTTCTGCTCCCTCAATACCTTCCCTCAACCTGCCGGAGCATTTGTCCGGCACTCGCCCGTAAGTGACGGAAAGATGCATCTGATTCTGTTTATCGTGTTTGCCGCACTCTGCCTCACAGGAGCTGTAAACCTGCTGCTGCAGACGCACCCTATCAACAGCTCCCTGTCGCTGATCGTGGTGATGACCTCGCTGGCGGTGCTCTATCTTTTGCTCGGCGCTGAGTTCCTGGCGGCAGCGCAGGTCATCGTCTACGCTGGCGCGATCATGGTCCTATTCACATTCGTTGTCATGCTTCTGAATGCCGGACGCGAAGAGCGCACCCTCGGCAGCCGCGCGGCACGCACCGTGGGATTCCCGGCGGTTGTCGCAATCCTGGCCGTGATCGCGACCATGATTCTGAAGATCCAGGGCCTGGGCAATGCTGCGATTGAAGACCGCATCACCAGCACCGCTGATCTGAGCGCCGTGCTCTTCACCAAGCTCTTGTTGCCGTTCGAAGTCACATCCGTTTTGATTCTTGTGGCCATCCTGGGCTCCGTTGCGCTTGCCCGCCAGGGTGACGGAGAAAGGGTGGATAACAAGTGAACTCATTGCACATGGTTCAACAGGAAGTCCCTCTGGCTTGGTACCTCCTGCTGAGTGCCGTTCTCTTTTGCCTCGGCGTGGTTGGATTCCTGATCAAGCGCAACCTGATCACGGTCTTCATGTCCATCGAACTGATGCTGAATGCGGTGAATCTTTCGTTCGTGACATTCGCCCACCAGTGGCACCAGGTGAAGGGGCAGATCTTCGTCTTTTTCGTGATGATGGTAGCCGCCGCTGAAGCAGCCGTAGGACTTGCCATCATTATTGCTGTATTCCGCGCACGCGCGACGCTGGCGGTCGACCGGATCGACCTGATGAAACTATGAACGAAAATCTCCATCTCTGGTTGATCCCGCTGCTGCCGCTCGCTGGTTTTCTGCTGAACGGGCTTCTCGGAAGACGATTACCTCAACCAATCGTTACCGCGATTGCGCTGCTCGCGCCCTTGGGATCATTGCTCGTCGTGCTGGCTGCCACTGGATTCTCATTGGAGCCGAATGCCCTGCCCCATGTTGAAACGTATGGGCAATGGATTACCGCGGGCACGCTGCACATCGATTTTAGCTTTGTGCTCGACCAGCTTTCGTTGGTCATGCTTCTGATCGTCACCGGCGTTGGTTTCCTCATCCACATCTACTCCGTCGGCTACATGCACGAGGAAGAAGGCTACCGGCGATTCTTCTCATACATGAACCTGTTCATGTTCTTCATGACGGTTCTCGTACTCGCCGGAAACGCTCTGTTGCTCTTTGTCGGCTGGGAGGGCGTTGGTCTCGCATCCTATCTCCTCATCGGTTTCTACTTTCAGCGAACGTCAGCCGCAGTTGCTGGCAACAAAGCATTCATCGTTAACCGCATCGGCGACTTTGGCTTCCTCATCGGTCTGTTTCTATTGCTGGCGAACTTCGGCACGCTCACATTCAGCGAAATCGCCGCGAAGCTGGCCGCAAATCCATCGTGGACCGGCGGAGTCCTGACCGCCATTGCGCTCTGTATATTTGTCGGCGCAACAGGAAAGAGCGCGCAGCTACCTCTCTACGTCTGGCTTCCGGATGCTATGGAAGGTCCAACGCCGGTGTCCGCTCTCATTCATGCGGCAACCATGGTCACTGCGGGCGTCTACATCGTCGTCCGCATGCATTTCCTCTTCGACCGCTCACCGTTCGCGCTCAGCGTGGTCGCAATTGTTGGCGCTGCCACTGCCATCTTCGCTGCACTGATCGCGCTGGTTCAAAACGACATCAAGCGCGTCCTTGCCTACTCCACCATTTCCCAGCTTGGATACATGTTCCTTGGGTGCGGGGTCGCTGCCTACTCCACCGCGATCTTCCACCTGATGACGCATGCGTTTTTCAAGGCGCTCCTCTTCCTTGCTGCTGGATCCGTGATTCATGCGCTCGGCGGGGAACAGGACCTCCGCAAAATGGGCGGCCTCCGCAAAAAGATCCCGATCACGTTCTGGACGATGACCGCCCCCATCCTCGCGATTACGGGATTACCTCCATTCTCGGGTTTCTTTTCAAAGGATGCGATCCTCTACGAAGACTTCCTTCAAAGTACGGGAGGAAAGGCGCTTTGGTTTGTGGGGCTTGTCGCGGCATCGCTCACCGCTTTCTACATGTTTCGGTTGTGGTATCTGGCCTTCATGGGTGAATCGCGCAACCCCGAGGCCCATCCTCACGAGAGCCCGTGGACAATGCTTGGCCCTCTCGTCATTTTGGCCTTCCTCACGCTCGTTGGCGGTTGGTCCGGCATCCATCGTTTCGCCGCATATCTCCGTCCGTCCGACGGTCCGCTTCCCGAGGGAGGCACCACGGGACTCGAAATCTTGTTGAGTGCGCTTGCAGTGGCGGTGGCTCTGCTCGGTTGGTTTATTGCCGATCTCCTTTACCGTCGCCGGCCCGATCTTCCCAAACAGCTTGCCGCCTCATTCCCGACACTCTACAAACTTCTCTTAAACAAATTTTATGTGGATGAGATTTACAGCTCCTTGATCGTCAAGCCACTGCTGGCGCTCTCGAAGTATCTGCTTGAGTGGGTCGTCGACGTCGCGATTTTGGGCGGCCTTGCATGGCTGCTAGCCGGCATTGCTTCGCTGGCCGGGGCGATTCTGCAGCGCTGGCAATCGGGCAACCTCCGATCGTACGCAGCCTGGCTCGCTTTGGGAGCGGCAGTCTTGCTTGCATTTGTGTTGGCGCCCTATGTCTTCGGCACATCCGGATTCGGCATGTTCTGGGCGGGACACTAGGAGATGACAGCGATGGATAGTTCGATACTCACCTTGATTCTCCTTGTACCGCTGGCTGGCGCAGTGCTGGTCGCGCTGCTGCCCGATCGCGGAAAACTGCCCGCATGGCTCACTCTGATCACGACGCTGATCACCTTTGGGCTCACGCTCCATCTGCCCGCGCACTTCGACGTGCACCAGTCCGCCTTCCAGTTTGCGGTCAATAAACCGTGGATCGAAAACCCTGCCATCTTCTATCACGTCGGTGTGGATGGCCTGAGCCTGTGGCTCGTTGTCCTTGTTGGCCTGCTCGGCCCTGTTGGCGTTCTGGCAAGCTGGAGGACGATCACTCGGCGACAGAAGGTTTTCTACTCCCTTTTCCTTGTCCAGCAGACGGCGATGTACGGCGTCTTCATCTCGCTCGACCTGATGCTTTACTACGGCTTCTGGGAGTTGTCGCTGGTTCCCATGGCCATCCTGATCGCGATGTATGGTCGCAAGGAGGGCTCAAGGGCAGCTACCAAGTTCTTCCTGTTCACGTTCATTCCTTCGGCGCCGCTGCTGGTCGCGATTCTGTGGCTCTACGCGCGGACGGGCACTTTCAACTTCAGCGAACTGCGCATGTTGATCGTCGCCGGAGCCCTCCCGGCCGGCGCGCTCTTCTGGGTTGCACTGGCATTTCTGTTTGCCTTCGCCGTCAAAGTCCCGATATTCCCCCTACATGGCTGGCTCGCCGACACCTTCGGTGAAGCGCCTGTAGCAATGGCGATGGTGGTAGCCGGCAAACTTGGCCTCTACTCCATGCTGCGCTTCCACGTCGGCCTCTTCCCTGCCCAATCACGAGCCATCGCGCCACTTCTCATCACGCTGGCGGTCATCGGCATCCTCTACGGGGCGTGCCTCGCCCTTGTCCAGCGCGACTTCTGGCGCTTCCTTGCCTTCGCTGCGTTGAGTCACCTCAGCCTGATCACCCTTGGCATTTACGGATTCACCTTCACCGGGTGGAGCGGCGCCACTTATCAGATCCTTAACAACGAGTTGATTGACGCAGCGCTGTTTGTGCTGTTCGGCGCGCTTGAGTTGCGCTATGCAACGAGCCAGATCGCAGCTTATGGCGGACTGGCGAACAGGATTCCGCGTCTGGCGACCATCTTTGTAATCGTGTCGCTTGCCATGATCGGCCTGCCTCTCATGAACGGTTTTGTTGGGGAGTTCCTAATCTTGTCGAGCACTTTCTCAGGCGTCAGCCATCGGTGGGCCATCATCGCGACCCTCGGTGTGATCTTGAGTGCCGCATACATGCTCTGGCTGATACAACGGGTTTTCTACGGTCCGGAGAGCAACACAGCGTCATCAGGAGCGGCTGACCTGCGCTTCGGCGAGCAACTGGTCCTTTGGCCGCTCGCCGTACTGATGCTCGTTATGGGGGTTTCGCCGAATTTCTGGCTCCGCACCATTGAAATGGCTCCCAGGCCGATCATGCTTGAGCAGTCGCGATCGATTGAGATGCCGGGACAGCCCGATGTCATCCCGGGCACCAACGGTGGAGAGGTTCAGCGGTGAATCCAGTTCCTGACATATACCGCATCCTTCCCGAAGTAATTCTCACCATCACTGGCGTGGTCGTCATGCTGGTAGATGCTTCGCTGGCTCCGGAAAGATCGCGCCGCGGCTTGGGCTGGGTAGCCGCAATTGGCACGACGGTCGCACTGTGGGCAAGCCTCTGGCAGCTTTCACTCCCGGCAGGGACGGGCTTCTCCGAAACCGTTGAGACCAGTGCATTCACAGTCTTCTTCCACGTGTTGATCTGCGGCATCGTCCTCGTTACGCTACTTCTTTCGCTCGACACGCTGCCCGAGAACAGCCATCATCAAGGCGAATACTATGCATTGATCACCTTCGGTGCCGTAGGCATGTGCCTGATGACCGGCGCCGTCGAACTTCTTGTCGTTTTCATCGGCCTCGAGATCTCTTCCATCGCCACCTACATCCTTGTCGGATATCGCAAGCAGACCGGCAAGGGACCTGAAGCCGCAATCAAGTACTTCCTGCTCGGATCGTTTGCAACCGCTTTCCTGCTCTACGGCATTGCAATGGTCTTCGGGGCAACGGGGACGACCTCCGTCTACGAAATCGCGCGCAGCGCATCGACAGCCCAGAATCAGTCACTCGTGCATGCCGCACTGGCATTGATGCTGGTTGGAATTCTGTTCAAGGTATCCGCGGTTCCCTTCCATATCTGGACACCCGACGTGTACGAAGGCGCTCCCTCTCCAGTTGTGGCGCTCATGTCGACCGCACCCAAGGCAGCCGCCTTCGCATTTCTGCTGCGCATCGTGTACGAGATGTTTCCAACGCTCCGAGCAGTCTGGTCGCCTGTGCTATGGGTTGTTGCTGTCCTCTCGATGACTGTTGGCAACCTGGCTGCGCTGCGCCAGCAGAACGTGAAACGCATGCTTGCGTACTCCTCCATCGCCCACGCTGGCTATCTCCTCGCTGCCTTCGCTGCCTTCGGAACCAGCGGTATTGCCGCAGCCAGTTTCTATACCGCAGCGTATGCCGCAATGAACGTGGGAATCTTTGCCGTAGTCACGCTGGCAGGTGGATACGAAGACGAAAGACCGTTGATCGCAGACTACAGAGGGTTGCTTTACCGGTCACCACTTCTCGGCGGCCTCCTGATCTTCTTCCTCGTGTCGCTCGTCGGAATTCCCTTCACTGGCGGATTCTTCGGCAAGTTCTATTCTTTCTCTGCTGCGGTTGGAGGGGGAGCCATTGCACTGGCAATCATCGGATTACTCAACTCGGGTTTGGCGGCGGCATATTATTTGCGGCTGGCATTTGCAGCTGCCCAGCGTCCCGATGAGGATGCCGGAGCAAGGCCGTTGCCGATGATGCAGATCGGGATTGCCGTGGGGGCTGCGCTCTTGTTTGCCGTCGGCGCGACGCTGGTGCTGGGAATTGCCCCCGGGAATATCCTGCATGCCACCGAGGCCGGCGCACACACCCTGCAAGCGCCTCCGGCTGCCGCAGTCCCCTCTGAGGTCACAGCGACGCAGGGAAGCCAGTAGCCGTCTCGGCCACCTTATGAGCATCTTCGAGTCCCTCGGTGCCGGTGTGGCCCAACAGGCTCTTGTAGAAGGCGACTGCCGTCCCGAGAACTCGACGGTCTTCGTAGTTCTCAACCACCCATCGACGCGCAGCGGCTGACATGCGCCGACGACGATCAGGATCGCGCAGCAGACTCATCACCGCCGCGCAAATCGCATCGGGATAACCTGGCGGAACGAGCAGCCCAGTGACCTCCGGGACCACCGCATCCCGCGAACCCGTGCAAAGTGTCGCAACCACCGGTACACCGGTAGCAGCAGCCTCAAGGATCGCGTTCGGAAATCCCTCTCGCCACGAAGGCAGGACCATAACGTCCATCGCACGGTAATACGGTGCCGCATCGGGCACAAAGCCCGTGCAAACGATTTGTGGATGGCCTTCGATGCGCGCTCTGACTGAAACATTCAGCTCGTCCTCGGCAGCGTCGAACCAACCCACCAGCAGCAGGTACGCGCCTGGCTCCCCATGAAGGATCAAAGCAAAAGCTTCAAGCAATTCCGGAAGACCTTTATCCGCTGTCAGGCGGCCGGCAAACCCGATGACCGGTGTCCCGTGGGGTATTCCGAACCGCTCGCGAATGTTGGAGGATCCAGGCGAGAATCGCGCCGGATCTACACCGTTACTGCTTCCCTCACCCAGCAGAACCAGCTTCGAAGCTGGAGCAATGCCGAATGCCAACGCTCGTTCGCGCAGGCTCCGGCTGTTGCACACCACCACATGAGCGCAGCGACAAGTAATTCGCTCGGACCACAGTAACAAATAACGCTTCAACCCTCGTGAAGTCTCGAGTTTCAGTCCCCTAAGCAGGTAAATCCGGACTGGAATCCGGCAAAGACGGGCTGCAACAGTTCCCAAAAGTCCCGCTTTCGGTGTGCTGAATTCAACAATGTCGGGCTTCAGACTGCGTAGAAGACGCCAAATCCGAGTGAGCGCTATGCCGTCGGCGAATGGCGAAATGCCACGCTCCATGGGGATCGCATACGCAGCAACCCCTTCGCTGCGCGCGGTTCGCTCCAGCAGTTCCCCCGGCGCCGACAGCAGAGATACGCGAAAGCCAGCCTCTCGCAAGGCACGGACTCTTCCCGGCAGTACAAGGCAGGTCTGCGGGCTCGTGACACCCAGAAGAATACGAGGCAGCCTTTCACATTCGCGACGTTCTTCGCCTTGCTTCGAAGCTTCCAATTTGGGCATCTTCGATGCAGACCTGTGCTGGAACCTTCAGCCGTTGCAGTTGGTCTTTTACGTGGCCGCCCCAGTGCTTTCCCAAAAGCAAACGAAACTGTATCATTCGGTCCCATTTTGGTTTGTGAGGCCGGTCACTTCTGACATCCCAACCAGTCCGCTACCCTACCGGGTTGATCATGATGGATTCGACCCTGCGTGCAAAAGTTCTCCTGCTGATTCCTCACCTCGGCGGGGGCGGCGCCGAACACATCACCGCTACCCTGGCGCAAAACCTCAGTCCGCAGAAATACGAGATCCACCTTGGGCTGGCGACGCAGTCAATCCCGGAGCAAAACGGCTTCCCACCATGGGTCACTGTCCATGCCCTCGGAGCCAGTAGAGTACGCAAAAGCGCATGGAAGCTCCTCCACCTGGTATGGCGAATCCGGCCAGCAGTGATCCTATCCGGAATGGCCCATCTCAACCTGCTCGTGCTCATGCTGCGGCCTCTTTTCCGGCCGCGGACTCACGTCCTTGTGCGTCAGAACGGCGCTCTCTCAGCAACGCTGTCGGTCAGCGCGAATCCACATCTCGCCCGCCGACTCTATGCCGCCGGATACAGGCACGCAGACCGGGTCATTTGCCAGACGCACTCCATGGGAGAAGAACTCCGAAGGGAGCTTGGAGTCGACCCCGCAAGATTAGTCGTCCTGCCTAACCCTGTAGACCTCCAGGGCATTCGTGCGTCTACCGCGCGAACGAACAGCGTTCAGCGATCGCCCAACCATCGACTCCTCGCCCTCGCCAGATTGGCGCCGGAAAAAGGAATCGATCTTCTGCTGGAAGCGTTTGCGCGTGTTCAGCACAAGTTCCCCAATATTCAACTTGAAATTGGCGGATCTGGCCGATGCGAATCCACACTTAAGTCTCAATGCAAAATGCTGGCAATCGCGGGTCAGGTGAAGTTCCTGGGTAACGTAGTCTCTCCTGCAGAACGATTCCGCAGCGCTTCGGCCTTCGTCCTCTCGTCACGTCACGAAGGACTGCCGAATGCGCTCCTTGAAGCAGCGGCTGCGGGTCTCCCCATCATTGCCCTTCCCGCGTCGCCAGGACTGGTGGACCTACTCAGAGAACAGCCCGGTGTCTGGCTCGCGAGCGATATTTCCGCAGATGCGCTCGAGCAGACTCTCTGCCGTGCGCTCTCTTCACTTCATCCGGGACAGCGATTCGATCACTCATGGATCGAGCAATTTGATCTGAGCAAAGCGATCGCTGCGTACGAAGACGTCATTGACCAGGTCCTTCTGGAGACGAGAACGAGAAGCACGTCGCCTATATCATTCCGACCCTCGATCGCATCGGAGGTGCGGAGCAGCAGGTGATTCTACTGACGAACGGACTGGCAAAAAGAGGCTGGCGCGTGAGTGTGATTACCCTCTCAGGAACCGGCGACGATGCGAAAGAGCAGCTCGAATCAACGGGAATAGATTTCTTGAGTCTTCACATGCGAAAAGGGCTCGCGGACCCCCGTGGGTGGATCCAGCTGCATCGCTGGATCAAGCTCAATCGCCCGGACGTCGTCCACGCACATTTGCCCCACGCATCCTTGTTGGCGCGATGGTCGCGGATCGCTACGCCGGTGCGCGTACTCGTAGACACAATCCACTCGCCGGCGACGGGGAGAGTGGCCCGCAAGGTCGGCTACCGAGTGAGCGCGGTCCTGCCTGACGCTGTCACTGCCGTAAGCTGCGCGGCAAGTGAAACCTGGCTGACATCAGGAATGGTGAATGAGGAGAAGCTTGCCATCGTCCCCAACGGCGTGGATCTCGATCACTGGAAGAGTGATCGCAACGCGCGCGACGCCATGCGCCGAGAGCTTCGTCTATCCGAAGAGTTCCTTTGGCTCGCCGTCGGCAGGCTCGACCCCGTCAAGGATCACGCTACACTGCTGCGAGCATTTTCTAAACTCTCGTCAAATGCGCGGCTCGTCATTGCCGGAGAAGGTCCGCTCAAGAGCCGGTTGAACTCCCTGGTGAAGACGCTTGCTTTGGGCGACAGAGTCTCCTTTCCAGGATTCCAGATCGATGTGCTCCGCTGGATGCGGGCTGCGGACGGGTTTGTCCTCTCCTCTCGCTGGGAAGGACTGCCGATGGCGCTGCTGGAAGCGTGCGCGTGTGAACTACCAGTGGTAATCACAGACATTCCGGGCGCGCGTGAATTGCTTTCCGATGCGCATAGCATTCCAGTCGCCGCGGCAGGAGATCCAGACTCACTTGCCGCAGGTATGAACGCCGTGATGTGCCTACCGGAAATGGCTCGACGCGAACTCGGCCGTCGCATGCGCCAGTCCGTGGTCGAGAAATTCAGTCTCGACGCAGTCTTGAACCGGTGGGAGGAGCTTTTCTGCGCCCTTCTCGAAAGGAACCCTCAACCTTCGAGATTCGGAAGTGCTCGTTCTGCTCTGGACAGAACTCTCCAACTCCAGTAGCCAAGAAATAGCAGTGTGCTCATGGTCCAGAGCGACGTTGCCAACGCGATGCCGGCGACGCCGAGCCAGCGCATGAGCAACAAGTTCAAGATGATATCCAGCGCGAGATTCAGCAGCCCGCAGTAGAAGACAAGGTCGGTGCGGCGCATCGCCACCAGAAAACGATAGAAGACGCGGCTGCAGACGAAGCACGGAATCTGTAGAGCGTACATGACCAGAACGGACGAAACCGCAGCGGTATCCTTCGGCCCAAAGGCGCCGTGCTGGAAGGTCAAACGAAACGAGAACGTGTGCTCCAAGGATGAGCCCGGCGGCAACAACAGTTGCGACACCTGCTGACGACCACCCAGACACGAAGCGTCCTTCGGCATCCGTTCCAATCTCCTCGGGCGGCCATCTCAGACAAAAATGGCGTGACCGCGGAGGAGACTGCTCCTCCAAAGAGCGCCAAGGCGACGCTGACGAAGCGGCCCGCGTACGCCAGCGCTGACACGCTTCCAGCGGGCAACATAGCCGCCATGGATTGATCGACAAGAAGTCCCGCCGACGCTACCAGTCCGCTCAAGAGCACCGGCCCGTATTGGCCAACGACTTCGCGGGTAGCGTCGTTCATTCCGTACCAGCGCAGTGTGAGGCGATACTCGCTGGCATTCATCATCGACCCCATCCAGATCACATGGATCAGCGCCCCAAGGACCGTGGCCCACACCATTGACCAAATTCCCAATCTGCTCGCAAAAAGAGGAACGAGGAGGAGAATGGCCAACGGCGTAACGATGGGTGCCGGTGCCGGGATTGCGAATTCTCCGCCTGTATTAAGAACGGCTGCACAGATCGAAGCAATGCCGGTGAGAACAATAATCGGCAGTAATCCGTAAAACAGGTGTACAGCAAGGTCAAGCTTATTGAGCGCAAAATGCCCACCAACCAGGGGAAAGAAGAATCGCGCGGTGCAAGCCATGACCGTGGATGCGATCACCAGAAGCACGCGGTGCAGAGTAGACAATTCGAGAGAAGTTGTTGGGCGCGAATGCGGCCTTCGCAATTCCCGACCCGTACCAGAGTGGGAACCAGCGCCTGGTTCATCGATTCCGAGATCAGATTGATGAGAAGTCCTGGAATCAGCGCCGCGGCGAGAAATGCCTCGATCGCGTCGGAACGGCCAAAGATTCCGGCTACGGCAAATTCCTTCGCTGTGGCGGCAAGCTTGACAACCACCGCCGCCAGGGTGATCGCGGAAACAGCACTAAGTATGCGGCGATTGACGCTTTGTGCCGCGACGGGCGCGACTGTTGAGCTCATTGGAATCGCTCGGCCAGCCGAAACTTGACGGTCGGACTCAGATTTGGAAATGTATCTCCCAGTTCATTCGGCCGCTCCTCTGCGAGACGATGGCTCGACGCAATGATGGCAAACAACAGCCACGTTGTGCGACTTTCGCCAATTGTGCCGACGAGTGACGACATGAGCCAAATCGCCATTAGCGTCATCAGAGCGATGCGAAGCATCCCGCGCGTCGCGAATATCGATCGCATCGAAAAGGCGACAATCGAAGTCGCCAGAACAAGAGCCATGAGACCGCCCTCAACGAGGATCGAAAGGACTGTGTTGTGCACGGTGTCGATGGGAGCCAATCTCGCCACGGTGACGAACGAACCGGCGCCATGGCCGAAGAGCGGCGCCTTGAGAAATGCCTGCCAACCAGCCGACCAGATGTTGACGCGCTGGTTGAGATCTCCGTTTTGCAACTGATCAGTGATGGATGCCATGCGATCCAACGTCTCGCGCGGCACCAAGAGCCAGATGGCCCCCGCAACCGCCGGAAACGCCAGGGCTCCGACAAGGATGCCCTTGGAATAGCGATATCGCCGAAAGAGCAACACGGCACAACCGGCCAGGGCCACAACTGCAGCCAAAACTCCTCCCCGTGAGGCCGTCAGCAGAACGCATGCGAATCCAAGCGGAATATACCCTGCGGCTAGCAGCTCGCCTGGCCATCTTTCCGTTCCGTCGAGCAAGAGCGCGGCAATCGGAAGCCCGAGGTCGAGAAAACGCGCAACATCATTCGGATCCTGCCCGATAGCGGCGAACCGAATTTGATCCGCTGATCCGAAATCAAACGACACGAAATTGACGATGGTGAGGATGGCCAGTACCCATGAACCTGCCAGCCATGCGCGCATCAGCTTGCGCAGATCGTCCGAGCTCTCGGCGAATTCCCAGATCAGCCAGACGATCATCATTTCCTGTACATAACCACGCACTTTCAGCAGCGTCATGTCCGGCGTGACTGTCCAGAAGAATGAACAGAGGAACCAAAGAGAGAGAGCCAGTGTCAGCCATTGCAACGGCCCCTGCCTGCAAGGTTGCCGGCACAGCCACAAGCAGGAGAATCACCCCGATGATGCGCGCGATATTGCCAAACGGAGCACTCAGGTCGAGCGAATACTCCCACGGGATGGCAAACACGAAGAGAAGCAGAAGTACCCATGCAATCCGTCGCAAGGCGCTAGAACCTCTGCGAGTAAACCATGCCCGCATAAATGCTGACGCCCGCCGCAGATTGAATCGCCGACTCCATCGTCCGGTTCAGAAGGTTCTTGGCCATCGAGTCGGGAACGAAGAGGATGTCGCGGTCGCGGATGGGCATATCCGGATCGAGGCCGCGCATCATGCGCTTCAGGTTGAGCGTCGTAACGGTACGGCTGCCCTGCTGCTCGCGAATAAGTACGGCCTTCGTCAGCGCTGCATTCTGTCCCGGACCCCACGCCAGCGAAAGGGCCTGTACGACAGTCGTCGTTTGGACAGGATCGACCGGAAAACCTCCCGGCCGGATGACATCGCCAACCACATAGACAAGGCCAGCACGGCTTATCTGCACGGTGTCTCCGGGAAGCAACTCCGGGTTGTGATCCAGAGTCGTATCTGTTCCGGCCGGGTCCAACACCACCGGCCGAATCATTCTGGGATCGTCGCGATGCGTGATGGTGACGAGACGGCCAGCATTGGGACCCAGGCCCGATGCCAACGAGATCAAGTCGAGAAGGCGATGATGAACTGTGTAGCTATATATCCCGGGCCGCGCCACCTCGCCAAGTACCGATACATCCTGTCCCGCGTACACTGTTACAAGCACCGAAACCTGCGGATGAAGCAGCATACCGCGATCGACAAGCGCGGTCTCAATGGCGTGCGCCGCAGATGTTTCATCCATCCCGCCGATATGCACCTCGCCGGCAAGCTTCAGTGTTACCGTACCCGACTCTGAAACGCGAACCGAAGCGTGCATATCCGGGGTGTGCGCTTCGGAGACTTCAAGCTGATCGCCGGGACCGATCGGAGCAGCCATGGGCATTCCCGATGGAGCTGTCGCGCCGGGCGGAACGCCGGCCAAATTTGCGCCTTCCGGATTGCCCCACACCGATGGTGCATCCTTGGTATTTGGCTGGCTTTTTGTCTCTCCCGATTGCGGAATGCGTGCAACACCAGTCGGCAGTCCAGAAGTGCTGGGCGTGGGCGCCTGTGCGCGGCCTATGCTGGCCACCGCCACAAACGCGACTATGACGGCCATCAGCGTCGCTTTCAAATGAAGAGACTCGCGCATAAGCACGACTGCCAGGGCCAGCCACAGCGAAACGAAAAGAGTGATCAACATTTATATCGGCAGATCGGGTGAAACAGGCTTCATCGGCTGACGCGCATAATCGATGACCGAAAGTCCGGAACTATGGCTGCCGGCGGCCAGGCCCGCCTCTTCCACCTCCTGCGAGACCCTTAGATAGACATCGTGGTTCGCATTGGCTTCCTGACGCATCACCGTGTACTTCAATGCCGCTTCGTTCAGCCTTTGCCCTGCGCCGGTAGCGTCGCTGAGACTTTTACGGACTAGCTGCTCGCGATCTTCAGCTGTCTTCCAGGCACTGCGGAATTGCTCAACCAGCTTTGCATCCTCCGCTTTGATCTGCTGATCCAGGTCCTGTATCTGGTTCCGGATTTCCACGACGCGTGGAAAGTTTGGTCCGTGCTCGATGCGAAGTTGCGTCTGCTCCTGCTCAAGGTCGCTGCGGTGCGCGCGAAGTTGCTGCAAGAGCGCCGACGCAGAGTTGCCTGATGCCTGCAGTTTTGGATCGTAAGCGAGCACTAGTTCCGGATCACCCGATGCAGCTGCGCGATACTCCGCCTCAAGCACGATTCGATCGGTAGTGGCGTTCACCAGTTCCCTGCTCAGCGCGTCCACTTCGCTCAGCTCAGCGGTATGCTGCACTTCACCCGGCTGTCCGTTCCCCAGCGTCTCCGGAGTATTCAGGATCCCGTGTTGCTTTTGAAATTCCGCCAGCTTCTGATCGTCTCGGTCTGCCCGCGTTTTTAGCTCGCCCAGCTGTGCATCCAGCCACGTACTCGCGTCTCTCGTCGCCTGAACCCGCGCGTCCGCATCTTGACGGTGATAAGCATCAATGAGTGCATTGGTAACCGCCGCTGAAAGCGCCGCGTCGTGTGAGCGGAACCGGATCTGCAGAACAAGAGTGCGCGGAATCGTCTGAACTGTCAGATTGCGCTGAAACTCGTCAAGGAGCCATGCCCTGGCATCGGGACTGGGTTGAGTTGGATCGAAGCTGGGGAATTTCCGGGCAAACGAACCCTGAAACCCCGGCGCACCGTAAAGCTTTAGATCGGTGATGACACCCCAGGCAAGCCGGTCACTGCGAAATACATTGGCCAGAGTTTCAAGCTGCACTTGCCCTGAGGCAAACGATCCGGAGGGCGCGCCTTCCTCGCGATCCAGCACAAGGATGGAAATCGGCGTGCCGCGCAAAGCTACCCGAGCCGTGGCTTCGTACACATTGGGGGCAAGAAGACAATAAAGCAGGCAAGTGCAGAGCAGCGCTCCTACAGTTGACAGGAATAGCCACCTATTGCGGCGAATTGCATCCCAAAGCTCGCGAAATGACAGCGACGAAACTTGGCTCACCAACGAGTCACGGTATGTAGTTGGCCTTTCCTGGACTGTTGCTGTCTCCGGCAAAGTTCGGAGTCCTCAGTTTCCGTCACTTTCCGAAGGGCAATCGTCTGAGTACAGGACGAGCGTCCGCAGCGGATTGAGCACTCATCAGTGTCATCAATCCTCGGCCACTTGTTAGTGAGGCGTGTCACATCTGAAAGCAAATAGAAACCATCCGGAATCATGAGCCTGAAGACAACCGGCCTGTGCCTACGCCCGATACCACTCCACCGTCCTGCGCAGCCCATCTCGAAAATCGACAATCGGGCCATATCCCAGCAGTTCTCCCGCACGGCGGATATCTGCAAGCGAGTCGCGAATGTCGCCCGAGCGCGTGGCTTGATATGCAGGTTCTCCTTTGCAACCAGTAAGTTCGCGCAGAATATGAAAGGTTTCGTTGAGCGTGCATCGCGAGCCGGTTGCCACGTTCATCATCTGGCCGGCAACCTTCTCAGCCGGAGCATCGGCAGCAAGGAGATTGGCGTGAACCACGTTGTCGATATACGTAAAATCCCGGCTTTGTTCGCCGTCCCCGAAGATAGTGGGCTGTTCCCCGGCCAGCATTCGTCTGCAAAAGATCGCAAGTACGCCGGAATAGTGCGAGGTCGGATCCTGGAATGGACCAAACACATTGAAGTAGCGCAAGACCACGGTCTCCAACCCGTAGACGCGCGCAAACGCCCGCATATACTGCTCACCGGCAAGCTTCGCCACGGCATAAGGCGAGATCGGATTGGGCAGCATGTCCTCCTGCTTCGGCAAGGTGGGCGTGTCGCCATAAGCGGATGACGAACCGGCATAGACAACGCGGCGAACTCCCGCGGCGCGTGCAGCTACCAGCAGATTGAGAGTGGCAGTAACGCAGTGCAGGTTTGTACCCGCGGGGTCGGCGACCGAGCGTGGGACTGACGCCAGTGCGGCCTCGTGGAACACAATTTCGATGCCTTCGCAGGCGCGGGCGCATTGCTCCGTATCCGTCAGGTCGCCTTCCACGAACTCCATTGCCTCCAGCCCGGCCAGGTTGCTTCGCTTTCCGGTGATGAAGTTGTCAATGCCGCGAACTTCCTCTCCGCGCTTCAACAATGCGGCAGCGATCGAACGGCCGATGAATCCAGCAGCTCCCGTTACAAGATATTTCGCCAACCAAGCCTCCCAGATTGCGTCACTCTCGCCGAAAGTAAGAATACTATCGGCTGCTGGCTGCGCACAGATCCTCGTCCCATCGCCGGTTTTACAATGAGAAACATGACCACAACAGCAACAACAACCCTCTCAGAACTCAAAAAGAAGATAGAGAGCCGCGCAGGCTCAAATCGGCATCGTTGGGATGGGCTATGTCGGTTTGCCCCTCGCGTTGCTGTTCAGTGGCGAACGCTTTCGCCGTCACCGGCTTCGATATCGAGGAAAGAAAAGGTCAGTACGCTGAATGCGGGCGGCTCCTACATTGTGCGCATTCTTCCCGATGCCATCCAGCAGGCGCAAAAATCCGGCTTTCGCGCAACCGCGGATTATTCAGAAATCGCGCAGATGGACGCCATCATCATCTGCGTGCCGACGCCGCTGAACGAATATCACGAACCCGACCTGAGCTATGTCACCGGCACGGTCGAATCCATTGCGCCTCACCTGCACGATGGACAGCTTGTTGTCCTCGAAAGCACCACTTATCCAGGGACAACCGAAGAGATCGTAGTTCCGCTGCTCGAAGCAGGAATCCGTTCGGGTTGAAAGTGGCGCGCGATCCCGAAGAACCGGGCATTCACGTTGCGTTCTCGCCGGAACGCGAAGACCCCGGCAACGAGACCGTCGCGCGCCACGATATTCCCAAGGTGGTTGGCGGCTGCGGCGCGGCTGCTGCCGAGCTGGCCGCCGCCTATTATGGCGCCATCTTCAGCCGCGTCATCCCGGTCAGCAGCCCGCCGTCGCCGAGATGACCAAGCTGCTCGAGAACATCTACCGCTGCGTCAACATTGCGCTGGTGAACGAACTGAAGCAGCTGTGCATGCGCATGGGCATCGACATTCACGAAGTGATTGACGCCGCCAAAACCAAGCCATTTGGATTCCAGGCATTTTATCCGGGGCCCGGCCTTGGCGGTCACTGCATCCCGATTGACCCGTTTTACCTTTCCTGGAAGGCCAGGGAGTTCGACTTCCGGACGCGCTTTATCGAGCTCGCCGGCGAAGTCAATATCCACATGCCATACTTCGTGATCGACCAGCTCGCGGACGGCCTCAACCGGCATCGCAAGGCTATCAACGGTTCGAAGATTCTGGTGCTGGGCCTTGCCTACAAGCGCGATATCGACGATCTGCGCGAGTCACCTTCGCTTACCATTATCGAGCTGCTGCGCGAAAAAGGCGCCACCGTCTCCTACAACGATCCCTACTTCCCTACCGTCGGTCAAGGCCGGCATTACGCGCTCAACATGACCAACACGCCGCTCGAGAATCTTGACCAGTTCGACGCCGTAATGATCGTGACTGACCATTCCACATACGACTACCAGGCGATCGTGGAACAGGCGAAGCTGGTTGTCGACACCCGGAACGCCACCAAGGGCATCGACTCACCGAAGATCGTCCGCTGCTAGTATCTGTCCCCGAAGTTCGCATCAAAGTCGGCGGTGTCATTCTGAGCGAACTAATGGGCATTGATTCTATTGGTGTTACATTCAGTGTTATGGCGTGTTATGGTGTGCTACTCTGTCTTTGCAGTCACGAAACGGAGAGCAAAACGACATGGCAACCACGGTTCAAACCTTCGCAAACGGCGACAAACTCAACCGGGAACAGGCTGCACATCTGGCGGCACGGTACAAGACGGTTGACGGTTGGAAGATCGCTAAGGCAGTGGTAGACACTCGCCGATCCATCAGCGGTGTTGCCCTTGAGTATACCGTCGTCGCTGGTAAGGTGTTGCTCTCTGATGGCTCTGTCATCGAAGCATCGGACATCCGGTATGCGGTGAAGGTTCGCAACGTCAACGGGTATCAGGATTGGACATCGGACGCTCGTGCCGCTGGCGCTGCGTTGCTGAAAGCGCAGGCCGGTGTAGTTGACTCCATCAAGGAAACGGGCAAGGCTGCACAGCAGAAGGACAAGGTGCTGACGATTCATGACGAATACGAAGCGCACATGGAAACAAAGACGACACCGGCCAGCATCGACAACAACAAGCGGTATGTCGGCTCGTTCATCAAGACACTGCCGGTCAACCTTCTGCCGGTAAACGTCACTGCGCAACACGTCACGGACTGGTTTGCCGGGTTGGTCGCTCAGGGCAAGACCGTCAACGTAGCGAATACAGCTTACAGGCACGTGATTGGATTCCTCGGCGATGGTCACTGCAACCTGCTGCAAGAGCAGTTTAAGAAGTTCCCCATGTTGCACGATCTCAAACATGAGTTCACACCAGCAGAGAACACCAAAGACCACACAGACCACTTCACACCAGCGGAGCAGGCAGCACTGAGAGCAGCAGCAGAGCCGGGACGCGAGACGGTCATGCTTGAGATTGGCCTGCAACTCGGATTGCGTGAAGCGGAGATTATCAACGCCAAGTGGGAGAACGTAAACTTCCACACTCGCACCTATACCGTTCCTGCCAACATGGGTATGGGCAAGCGAACAAAGTCACGCAAGGGTCGCACTATTCGCTTCGGTAATGGACTGGCAGCGATCCTCAAGGTTTGGAAAGAAACGAACGAATGCAAGGGTCAGAGTGCATACATTCTTTGCGGCGACAGCGGCAAAGCGAGATGGAGACAGGAACTGCTAGACCCTGTTAAGAAGATTGCAGAACGTGCCGGTATCGATCCCAAGGATGCATGGGTGCATAAGCTACGCCATAGCGCGATCACTTCGTTTTTGCACGCAGGTCTGCCACCAGTGGATTGTCAGCGTTGGGCAGGTCACGCCAAACTCGAAACCACTTGCCTCTACTTCGGCAACCTTGAGGACAAAGAAGTCACTAAGAGGCTGGATTCGTTCTTCAGGTAGACAACAGGCACAAAAACAAAAAAGACCCCGGAAAGGCGAGAGCCAATCCGGGGTTCGTGTTTGTGCTGTGATGTGTTTGTTGGGCCGTTAAGGCCTCTAGGTACTCTCGCTGGTGTCTGGGTGTGCCCCGGGTACTTGCTGAGCGCCTATGGGTCGATACATCCGTTCCATGATGCGTTTGTTGAATTCCGCGAGACGTTCACGCCATCCGGGATTTGCTGCGTCGAATACAGCCTGTCTCGCCTTTACTGTTGCGTCCATCTTTGCCAGCATTGCCGGGCCACGCTTGTAACCTTCAGGGCTGGACTTGCGGGTGCGTTGATATGAGTCTTTGCTGCCTTTAGGTCTGGCCATTAGGCTGCACCTTCCACGGCGATCAGTTCCACTGGTGTGTCGAGGTCCACACACAGCTTGCCCTGCCGTGCTCCGATCAGAGCGTATGCAGTGTGACGGTCCATCAACACCACGGTGTCGGTGACGTCAACCTTGACGGTTTCAGCGTCAGCCGGTGACATGTCCCAACGTCCTGTGCTTGTTGTGCGCTCACGCTCTGCCGCCACATCTTCACTCTGCCGTTGTGTACGCAGGCGGCGATTCAGGTTCCTGCCTGCACGATAGGTTTCGCCTTCAACCATTACTGTTCTTCTCATATCTTCTCCTTTGGGCACACAAAAGGAGCAGGTGCCACGCGATACCCTGCGCAGTTACCTGCCCCTTGATGTCAGTGCTCGTCCTTAGCTGTGCGACACCAGCGCGACGCCAGACGCTGGAAGCGCCTGCTGCGATCCGAGGCGGTAGCTCAGAACGAAACCAACCTGAAGGTTGTCGATGTACCGCTCACGCAGCACCTGAACGCGCAGGCCAGAATTCACTGCAACCCAGTAGCGGTGCCGATCGGCCAGAACAACCAGCGGCTTGCTGCCGGTCGCATTGATAGCAGGCATCGCATTGTCGACCACGAGGTCTATACCCTGCACCGCGAGGTTGCCCGTCTCAGGATTCCTGCTATAGACGTAGCGGCCATCGCTTCCCTTGAGAGCAGCGATGGCATCATGGACACTGGGGCTGGCCATGAAACGCGCATACTTGCTCACGCGGTACGCATACGGCAGAGCAGCATACAGCGCATCGAGGTCCGACGCGGCCACAGCGCCGTTGGCGGCAGCGGTGACGTTAGCGGACCCAGCAGCCATCGCAGCAAGAATGCCGCCACTGGTTGTGTGAATAAGCTGGCTGCCGCTCGGCTTGTCGAGGCCGGTCGTCAGGTTCAGTTCGACACTCTGAGCATAAGCCTGCCCAGCGATGTCATTGATGAAGGACTCGATGCTGAAATTCGAGTCGCGCACCGTCTGAATTGATGCCTTGACAACTCGAACGCACGAGTCAGTCTCTGAAATCAGCACGCTGGAGAGCGACGGATCTGACTCCAGACCACTGATGCTGTTGGTCTCGGGCAAAACTGTGAAGTTGTTCTGCGTGTCATCGCTCAGAGCGAAACGGTGTGGCTGAGTGCCAACCACTGTGTTGACGAGCGTACCGAGAGGACCATAGGTACGCTGTGCCTGAGTAAGCTCGACGGCAAACAACTGCGGGATCAGGAACAATCCAGATGCGCTTGCCGAAGTGACGTCACGCAGTTCCTTGGAAGTGCGCCCGTTCACATAGTCGCGAAATGCACGATTGTATGTGGCTCGGTCGAATTTCGCGTTGTTCCGGGTGGCTGTGGTCTCCGGGTTGGCACCAACAAACGCATACACTGGTGATCCCATCGTCGGCGGGTTCTGACGTGCTTTGCGTTTTTCGTCTTCCAGTTGAATCTGGAGATGGTGCAGTTGAAGTTGATACTTCTGGTATGATTCGCTGTCTTGGTAAGGGTGCGTGCGGTCCATAAGCCTCCGCGTTGCCCCGATTTGAGACTCGATAGCTTGCAGTTTGAAATTCACAGTCGATTACCTTCTAACCTGCATTTGGCAGTGAGTGAGAGCCACACGTTTGTGGACGTGGTACAGCCGTGACGCACAGAGAACACATCTGTGCGCCAGTAGGGGGAACTTGATATGTGGAGGAATCGGAGAGACTAGAACGGGCGGTATGTCTGATGCCGAATAGCTGCTCGCGCAGGTCGCTGAGGGTCAGCAACGTTGCACGACCAGTGGGATAGATGGTTGCCTGCGCTCCATCGGATGACTTGAAGTAGAGTCGTCCGTTGACGTCATAGAGATTGCCGTGCTGATCGAGGCTGTAATCGGGATGGCCGGGAACCGGCTTTGTAATCGGTTTAGCCACGAGGTTAGCCAGTCCTTTCACGGCGACCAGTACCGAGACGTCGCGAGAAAGTCTGTATCGATGTCCTTATCCTGCCCCTGAGCCAGCATCGCTCTAATTTTTACGAGAAGGGCCTCATCTTCTGCCGATCTCGCGTGAGGCTTTGTCTGTTGTGTGCGCGGTGCAGCATGAACGGTCCCACCAGAAATACCACGGCGCAACTGGCCAAGCGGTAGGCTGTCCATGATTTCTTTCAAACGTGTTGGAACTTGGCCGATCACGTCTGTTTTTCCTGTACTGCGATTGAGACTTCTAGTAACTCTGTTTTTCACCTGTCTTGAGTTTTCTTTCGTATGAGTCGCGGATGGCAACAGCCCCTTCGAGAGTTGTGGATGCGCCCACCGGGTAAGCATAGTGACGACCACCGCGGTTGCCTTTCCAGTAGGTGATACCCATCCCGTGACGGTGAATACCGAACGTTGGACCAAGGGAGAGTGCATGTGAGGTCAATAAGGAGAGTGTTTGTGATGTCGCCATTTGCTGAGGCAGACGACGGATGCCCACTGTGGATATAGTGTTTGTAAGTATCTGGCATATTTCAAAACGTGAGTTTGGGATGGTGGTTGGTACTGGACAAGTCCGCACCCAACGCACCCCTCTCAATACCCTGTCAGTTACCCGCCCGGTTTACTGCAACTTTCAAAAAGATATTTTCAGTTCCAACCTAAGAACAAATCCACCTGACGCTTCCGCTCGAATTCCACCCTCCACGCCTGCCGCCGCTGCTCTGCGGTGCGCTCACGATATAAAAGTACCAGGAGCACGTGATGCGTCGAGTGATTCAATCATGACGTCTTCGAGGTTTGGCTCAGTGGAGCAATTGCAGCCCTTGCCACCGCCGAGACGCTGGCCACCTTCCACGCCTGTAGTAGCGTAGCCATTCAAAAGGGTCTTGCCCTTCCATCCACCAACCTGCCCAATAGTGCTCTTGCCGCGTCTCGTCGCCACATACTCACAGGTGCGCTGGTGCGAGATTCTCGATGGTTTGAGTAGACGCCGCGTCTTAGCAACATGGTCTTTAATCGCTGCGATATCTTCGACAGCTTTGTTGTATCGAGTCCATGCGGTGCGCTGACTCTTACCCAGCTTCGAGGCAATGCGCGAGACGAAGTCAGTCGTTGACTCAGGTTCCCAATTGTTGCTGACATCACGCGCATGTAGCAGGTCGAAGGCTGTGATCAGATTGGTCTGGTCACCAGCTCCGTCCTCTGCCTCTTCATTGGCCAGCTTGCGTGCGTACCTGTTACGCTCATTGTCGCCATTCACGGCGGTGCGTGGTGCAGGCCGCGTCAATCCCAGCTTGCGCTTTGCGCGTGAGCCTCCATCGAGGCTGATTGCATGGATACCTTCACCAGTGTTGCTGGTGCCGTCAGTACCATCGCCGTAAGTGAAAAACAATTTGGTGAGACCAGAGATTTCAATGTAGTCGAAGTCAGGCACCTTGAGGAATCGATAGGCGGGCTTGCCATCCTTGTCGAGGTACTGTGATCCGTTCTCGTCCACGTGGTCTGCCCGATCTTTTGTACCAGTTTCATTGTTAGTGTAGCGCGGCTATCTTTGTTGATTGATAGTCGCCGTCGGGGGTGTGGAGAAGTGGGAAGCGCGTAGCGGTTTCCACTTCTCCATACCCCAAGCTCTTTGCCACCCAGGCCTCCGGCGCCGGTGGTCTGTAGCCCAGCGAAGAGTGTGGCCGGATGGTGTTGTAGTGAACGCGCCAGCGCTCCGCCAGCACCCTGATCTCCTTCATCGAGTAGAAGATTTCGCCGTTCAGGAACTCGTCCCGCAGCTTCGAGTTGAAGCTTTCACAGTAGCCGTTCTCCCATGGACTCCCTGGTTCGATGTAAGCCGTCTTCGCTCCCGTGCCGGCGAGCCATTTGCGCAGATCCCTGGCGACGAACTCGGGGCCGTTGTCGGAGCGAAGATGCTCCGGCACACCCTTCGTCACCATCACGTCGGCCAGCGCTTCGATCACCTTCGCCTGAACTCCATCTGCGTTCCGACCGGATCATCAGGCACTCCCGGCTGTGCTCATCGATCAGGTTCAACATCCGCACCGTCCTTCCGTCGTGCGTCCTCGCGCTCACGAAGTCGTAAGACCATACATGGTTCGCGTGCTCCGGCCGCAGCCGCACGCACGATCCATCGTTGAACCACAGCCGCCCGCGCGGCTTCTGCTTCTGTGGAACCTTCAGCCCTTCGCGACGCCAGATGCGCTCCACCCGGTCCTTGCCAACCTGCCAGCCATCCCGCTTCAGCAGCGCCGTGATCCGGCGGTAGCCGTAACGTCCATACTGGCTGGCGAACTCCACGATGGCCTCGGTGAGTGCATCCTCGTCTTCGCGCTGTGTCAGCTGATAGCGTTGCGTGCCGCGTGGCTGGTTCACCAACCGGCACGCCCGCCGCTCGCTCATGCCCTGTTCCTGCGCATGATCCACCGCACAGCGCCGTCGTTCAGGGCTTAGAAGTTTCCCGAGGCGATGTCCTTCAACACCAGCTTCTCCAGGCTCAGCTCCTGACACCAGCCGCTTCAGCTTCGCGTTCTCCTGCTCCAGTTCCTTCAGCCGCCGCGCCTGGTCCACCTGCAAGCCGCCGTACTCCTTGCGCCACCGGTAGTACGTCTGCTCGGTGATCCCGCCTTCCCGGCACGCGATCGGCGTCGTCTTGCCGTTCGCAACCGCGACCTCGATCTGCCGCAGCAAACTCACAATCTGTTCAGGTGTATGCTTCTTGCCCTTCGCCATCTTCCGCTCCTTTTTGTCCAGTCTCTCTCATTAGAACTGGTACAAAAAAGGCCGGGCACTCCAGGTTTCAGTGAGGTCTATTTCAATGCGCACCACACTGTGGCTCTGGTCTACGCAACGAACTGGTGTGGCGGATTGTGCGGAGAAGGGTTTTGGTTCGCTTTCACTTTAGAGAATGGACAATGGAAGCGGCAGAGCTGGGCCTCGATGCACTGGATTTCTTAGCGCGCCTAAAGCTCCGAGTGGATCACCGCCAACCCGGAAGTTACTCTTTATGCAACATTGACCAGACCCTAAAAATATAGGTTGTTATGGTCTGTTATGCAGTGTTTTTCATTAACTCGTTTGTTTTCAGCGACTGGTACTTCTGAGCGCACGGGGCCCCAAACGTACTTCAGTTTGGGGGTGGTAAGCGAAGAATCTGCTTTCACCGGCAGCCGTGGCAAGAAGCATCCCAGACAAACCGCCTTTTTAGAAATCCAAGACCCAGGTCATTCGAATTCCCTGTCCCTCCAGCGCGCGAATCCGCTAAACTCGGCACTCATGCCACCCGATTTCCCTTGAGGTCAAGCCCAGTGAACGATTGGAAACTCATGCAGAAAGATCCCTCTGAGGCCCTCGCGCGTCTCCACTTCTTCTCCGTCAAAAAGAAACACGCATCGGGCGAAATCGAGGCACGCATCACGGTCAAGGAATTCGTCACTGCCAAAACCAGCGATATGCAGTTCTACGCCACTGCGGATGTCGAACTGAACCAGAAGGCAATGAAATTCCAGCCCTGCGGATGGCACGAAACGCTGGCGGGCGCATTGAGCGAGTGCCTGCGGAATCTCCGCAAATTCGACTACGAAACGGCGGAAGACCCTTCTGCGCTACCATCAGACTGCGGCCAATAGCGAATTCCGAAACGCCGCAAAGATCATCTCCATTCAGAGCGAATCGTCCGTGTTTACGCCCAAAGCCATCGGTTTCATTCGCAGTCCATACAACGACACCAAGTCGATTCCTAAGGGCCTTGGCGCCAAACACGATGCCGAAGGCGTGCTCGAGATTCTTGCGGAGTTCGAGCCGGGACTCACCGATATCGAAGGCTTCTCGCATCTCTTCGTCATCTGGACCTTTGACCGTTCGGAAGGCTACGAATTGATCGGCAGCCCACCGTTCGACGAGCGCCCACATGGCGTCTTTGCAACCCGCTCCCCACGCCGTCCCAAATCCGATCGCTCTTACCGTGGTTGAATTGCTCCATCGCGACGGCGGTAAGCCTGCACGTTCGCGGAGTCGATATGCTCGATGGCACGCCCATTCTTGACATCAAGCCCTATATGTCCAGCATTCCCGCAGAACGAACTTCGCCGCGGCTGGATGGCCGAGGCCGAAGCGCGGAAACAAAGCTAAACAGCTTCGAAGCGATCTGCGCACCGACCGAGAATCTCCTCCGCTGTTAGAATTCCTCCGACATTTCAATGAGGAGATGCGATGGCAGTGTTCGATGATCTTTCCCGACGTGAATTTCTTGCGGCGACCGGCGCAATTGCGGCCGGTTCCTTGATGCCGCCATGGGCGGACCAAACAATCCAGGCTTGGGAGAATGGGTCGAGATGATCTCGGCCTCCCTGCATACCACTTCACTGGCCCGCTTCGTTTCCCGAAAGCCCAAAAGAAAACGGCGGCGTCATGCTCCCCGACGATCCGATCTTCCTGCTCGGGAATTACCGTCTCACGCTGTTTACCCATGCCAGCGGCATCTACCAGATCCTGACCGGCGAACGTGCGTGGGGCCGCGTCAACCAGGGCGATCCTCGCTACAGCGGAGCCAATCGCGCTACCATCGAGATAAGCCGGCAAAAGCATGAATTGACTGGGCCCAGTGCGTCCGCAGCACAAGCCGCCGAGAAGCACTTTGGCGTCGGATTCGCACAATACGACTATTCTCTCGACCCTGGTATTCAGTCCCCAGGCTGATCTCCGTCGCTCCGTCGCACTCCGTTACCGGCGGCACTTCCGCTTTCCTCGTTCAAGTCAGGATCACAAACACCGCGTCCCGCCATCCGAACTCAAGCTATGCCGAATCCGACTCGAGCCCGCTATCAGCAGTTCTTTGCCCCGTGGGACTACGAGTGGAGTGAAATCACTTTTCTGCGGACGAACCAGTTCTTAGAGATGGCAAAACTGCCTTAGTGAGCTTCCAGCCCAGGCCGAAACGCAAAATGGCGTTTCCGCCAAAGGGTCAGACATCTCTGCTTGAGCAATTCCCTCCGGCGCTTTTTGTGCATTCAATCAATCAAGCGCCGAAGCATTTCTCGATAAAGACACCGAGAGTAACAATCTGATTGGAGCCCGATGGACTGGAGACCTCGGCACCCGGACAGATTCGTGAGTTTTCCTTTGTCATCGGCTATACGCGAGATTTGTCTCAGGAATCGATCGATGCCTCGCTTCGCAGCTCCAGCATCATCAACTGCAAAACATCGCCACCAACATCCGCCTTTGCTGAATCCTGGCGGCGCGCCATCCCGGGCTTTGAAAAGGAGCCAGACCCGATCCTGCGGCGCGAAATGCAGTGGAATGTTTCCATGCTCGAAGCAATGGCCACCTGGCGCGAGTACTACAACGAGACAGTGGTTCCTCAAGGCACGGTCTACGACTATACCTGGGGCAATATGGCATCCAGTCGCGACTTGGCGCAACATGCGCTGCCGCTGTGTCACACCAATCCCGCGTCGCGAAATCCGTCTTCGTTTCCTGATGAAACGCACCGTGCCTGACGGCGAAATCAAACTCAATGACGAAGGCTTCGGCTGGTCTCCCAGCGGCGCGCAGCAGACGAGTGATCAGCAGCTATTCTTCTTCCTGTTGCTGGCGGAATATCTTCGCGTCACGAGCGACACCTCGGTGCTCAGCGACGAGATCGGCTACTACCCGCTCAATTGTTCCGGCCACGACACAGGGCTGGCTCACGTCCGGCAGGCGTTTCTATTCTTGCGGGATCGCGTCGGCACCGGATCTCACGGGATCGTGCGCCGTTGGAACTCCGACTGGAACGATATGTTTTTCTTCTGGCCGACCACCATGCCCTACAACCGAATGTTCGAAGAGGGCGAGAGCCATATGAACTCCGCCATGGCGATCGCGATTCTGGGCGACCTGACCACAGTCCTCGCGGAACATGAACCCCGAGCAGCCGAACTCGTCGACGCGATGCGCGAATTTCGCAAGGAGCTTCTCGACGCCTGGATGAAGGACCTCGGCACTCGCGCCTTCCCGCGCCGGGCGTGGACTTCCTATAACGAGGCTCTGGGTGAAAAGGAGATGTGGCTTGAGCCACAGGGGTTTGCCCTTCTCATTCCCGGAATTCCCCGCGGACCGAAAGCAACTCCTCTTCGAAGAGTTGAAAACTCGCTTGCTCGCCGGAGAAACCATGGGTGCACGCCAGATCGAGAAACCTGTACAGCAGCCCGGCACACCAAGCGGAACACGTGAGAACGGCGGCTTCTGGTACGCACTCAACGGGCCGCTCATTTTGGGAGTGATGACATTCAATCGAGAAGCCGCGCGAAGTCTGCTGCGCAAGATGACCTTTGACAACTTCGCTCGACTCCTTTCCGGAATATTGGACCGGCCGATGGAGCGCCTCGGATTCGCTCGACTCTTCGCTCGTAAAGACGAATGGTCTCTCTGAGAATATGACAATCTGCGCGCATGCACATGCATGGCCACTCTACTGCTGGCTCAGCTCCAAAATGGTTAATTGACACCCCCTTCGCTGCATTTTTGAGCCATTTTGGCTGATTACCGGTTCCTACATTGTGGCCGTCTGATCTCTTCGTCGAGATCGCGACCGACAACTCCTCTGCGAGCGATCGCCTCTAACGTATCAGCGGAAGAGAAATCTTCCAGGAGGAGAGTAGTCCATGGCCTTCAAGAGAATCGGCAACGAAACTCACGAATGGCAGCATGATCACTCATGCATCAAGGGTTGTACGGGACAGGGGAGGGAAACTCGCGCAGAGGGTTAACGTTCCACCTTATCTCTAACACTCGAGTTGTGATCCGGGCACCGAACCGGGTCGTCCGAAAATATGGAGAGCACTGGGGCGAGGTCTCGCGAGGGATCCCGCCCTTTTGCTGTGGACGTATCAAAGACGATGCTTTTCCCTTACCGCAGCCCGATCAGGAAGGCCTTTACCCGCTCAAAACCTGTCTCGCGGCGACCTGCCGACCAGGGGTCTAATCGTGTATTGTGAGTGGGTTCGGATATGAATCTCTTTTCTGCCACGCTGGCTGAACCGCAAAGCTTCTCGCCGTGGGAGAAGTTGCTTCTTGTGGCATTGATCATCGCTTCTGGAGCACTATTTTGGCGGCGATTCGGACCCATTCTCAGGCGAATCCTCAAGTCCAGAAAAGATCCAAATTTCAGCCTTTCACCCATAGGCAAGCGGGTGTGGGACTTCTTCTGGGAAGTGCTTTGCCAGGCTAAAGTCATCCGAGAGCGCCCTTTGCCCGGGCTGGCCCACGCCTTTGTCTTCTGGGGATTTTGCGCCTTTGCCCTGGTCACGCTGAACCACGTTGCCGTCGGCCTCGGCTTCGGATTCCTCGACCCCCAGGGCATCGTCGGGCGATTCTATTTCTATGTAGCGGCAGCTTTTGCCGTAGCATGCGCCGCTGGAATCTTCGGCCTGTTCGTCCGCAGATTTTTGGTGCGCCCGCGATGGCTCGGCACGAAAGTCTCCTATGAATCCGGCGTGATCGCGTTGCTGATCTTTCTCCTGATGGTGACCTACCTTGCAGCCTTCGCGGTCACTGATTCCAGTCCGGCCGCGCGAGTTCTCTGGTGGGCCCATACTCTTTCGCTGCTGATTTTTCTGCCCATCATCCCCCACACCAAGCACTTGCATCTGGTGTTGAGTCCAGCCACCATATTTCTCTCCCGTGGAGGCTTCAGCAGGATTCCGCCTCTGGTTGGCGACGAAGACTTCGGCCTTGTCGCCGGAACCGACCTCACGCAACTCGTCAGTCTGCAGGCTTATTCCTGCGTCGAGTGCGGCCGTTGCAGCGAGCACTGCCCTGCCACCAACACCGGAAAAGAGCTCAACCCGAAAGAGATCATCCTGGGACTGCGCGGCTACCTGAACGAATTCGGTCCCACCTCGCAGGAATCCCTGATCGGCAAGTTCAACTCCATGACCGCCGACTTCCAATGCACCACCTGCGGCGCGTGCGAGTACCAATGCCCTGTCGGCATCGAACATCTCCCCATCATCATCGGCCTGCGCCGCGGAGCGGTGAACACCGGCGTGTGGGAAGACGATCACGGCGCGAAGCTATTCCTGGCGCTCGAACGTGGATCGAATGCACTCGGCATGAGCGCGACCGATCGCGAGAAATTTATCCAGAAACAAGAATTCCCCATCTTCGACGGCACGCAGGAGTATTGCCTGTGGCTTGGCTGCATGGGCGGATACGACCCCAAGGGCCGCGAAATCGTCGCGGACTTCGCCCGCGTAATGAACTACCTCGGCACCAGCTACGGCGTCCTGCGCAAAGAGAAATGCACCGGCGATCCGGTCCGCCGTCTCGGCAACGATCTGCTCTTTCAGCAACTGGCCGAAGCAAATCTCGAAGCTCTCGCGCAGAACAAGGTGAAGAAGATCGTCTCCATCTGCCCGCATTGCGTCCGCACCATTCAAGAGGACTGGAAAGAGTTCGGCACACCACCAGAGATCGAGCACCATAGCGAATTCCTCGCGCGCTATGTCGACAAACTCCCCAAGCAGGGTGCCCCATCCTTCTCGCGTACTTTGCGAGAAGGGTGGGAAAGCAATGCCCAAAACGAGCCTAATGCAGTCGCCACCCAAGAAAAGATCGTCTACCACGATCCTTGTTATCTCGGCCGCTACCGCAACGTCTACGAAGAACCCCGAATCGTAGCCGCCCTCGCTGGTGATGTGGTCGAAGCCCCACGCTCGCACGAGCGCAGCTTCTGTTGCGGCGCTGGCGGCGGTCTCGCCTTTCTCGGCGAAGAAACCGGCGATCGCGTCAGCCACACCCGCGCAAGGAACTGGTCGCTACTGGCGCATCCACCATCGGAACGGCGTGCCCCTTCTGCAACACCATGTTCCGCGATGCACTCTCGGCAACCGACGGAGCCGTACCGCAACTCCTGGACATTGCCCAACTCACCGCAAGGCGCCTGCCCCAAATCAATCCTGACAAAGCAGAACAACCGTAATCCCGGAGTCATTCCGCATGAAAATCATCGTTGCCATCAAACAAGTCCCCGAGCGTGATGCGCAGGTGCGCATCAACAGCGCCGGCAAATGGATCGAAGAGGCGGACCTGCAATACGCCATGAACGAGTCCGACGCCTACGCACTTGAAGAAGCATTGCAATTGAAGGAAAAACACGGTGGCGAAGTCATCGTTCTAAGCGCAGGGCCCGAACGCGCCGGTACCACGATCCGCGAAGCCCTTGCGAAAGGCGCAGACCGCGCAATTCACATTGAAGCCGACGACCTGAACCAGCGTGACGCCCTCGGAGCAGCACAGCTGCTGGCCGCAGCGGTGAAGCAGGAGAGCCCAGATCTCGTCCTCACCGGCCTGCAGTCCGACGACCTTGGTTACGGGCAGACCGGCGTCATCATGGCCGAGGTGCTGGGACTGCCCCATGCGTCGCTCATCCTCCACGTCGAAAAAACCGACGCTGGCCTCACCGTGAAGCGCGAACTCGAGGAGGGATGGTTCCAGAACATAAACCTGCCGCTGCCTGCTGTCCTCATGATCCAATCCGGCGGTACCAAGCTTCGCTATGCCACGCTTATGGGCATCAAGAAAGCAAAGACGAAGGAGTTCCGCAAAATCGCCGCAGCTGATCTCGGCCAGACAAGCCCACCCACAGCGGTCCTCGAAAAGATCACGCTTCCTCAAAAGCAAAAATCCACACAAATCATTTCCGGCTCCGCAAAGGAAGCGGCGGCAACTCTCGTTGAAAAACTGAAATTTGAGGTGCGAGTGATATGAGCGGCGTCTACGTAGTTCTTGAAGATCGCGGTGGCCGCGTCAGCCGCATCAGCTGGGAAGCCCTGGCCGCCGCAAACATCCTGGCCGCGCAATCGAGCACAAAAGCCAACGCCATCGTCATCGGCGCACAGACCGAGGCCTTGGCCCAGGCAGCCGCGAGCAAGTGCCTGGCGAAGGTCATACGAATCGAGCATCCACTATTGGCCCAGTACACTTCCGATGGATTTTGTGCCGCTCTCGAACAGTTCATCCGCGCCGAGTCGCCTGACTTTATCGTCTTCCCTCACTCCTACCAGGTTCGCGACTACGCACCGGCTCTGTCTGCACGCCTCGGCCGCGTACTCATCGGCGACGTAACGGCAATCGGCGATGGCCCAGTCTTCATCCGCTCGTTGATGCAGGGCCGTCTCAGTGGCAGCTATCGTTCATCAGGCTCGGTCCCCTGCCTGGTCTCCGTCCAGTCCGGAGCGTTCCGCGCAGACGCCGCAGAAACCAACCCAGCTGAAATCGCCACCTTCGCACCCACAATCGATGCATCTCAAATTCGCACCAAACCCGGCGAGCCGTTCCGAGGCACCGCACAGGCAGTGGACCTTGGTTCGGCGCAGTTGATCGTAGCCGTCGGCCGCGGCATCAAGGAGGCGGATAACCTGCCGCTCGTCCAGGACCTCGCTACCGCCCTCGGTGCTGAAATCGCAGCATCCCGTCCCATCTGCGACAACGGCTGGCTTCCTATCGAACGCCAGGTCGGCAGTTCCGGCCAGACCGTCGCTCCCAAGCTCTACCTCGCCGTCGGAATCTCCGGTGCCATCCAGCATCTGGTCGGCATGAAGGGTTCGCAGTGCATTGTCGCCATCAACAAGGACGCCGAAGCCCCCATCTTCGAAGTAGCCGACTACGGCATCGTCGGCGATCTCTTTGAGGTCGTGCCAGCTCTAACGGAAGCAATTAAAGCTGCGAAGGGTTAAAACTGGCCTCTAGCTTTGTGAAAGGGCACGACTTCAGTCGTGCCGCAAAGTTCTACAGGAGCGGCTGGGCTTTAGCCCCTGAGGGATGTTGTTATGCTCTTAGCGACAGCGTAGATTTCTCTATGGGACCATTCGTGAGATGGGAAAGATAAAGGGAATCGAAATCACAGATCTGAAGGTTGGAACAGGAGCTGAGGCGACTAAGGAAGATAACGTCGCCGTCAACGTCCGAATGTTCCTGCGTCGCGGCGACGAGGTCACTTACTCGCCAGGTTTTGGCCCAAGAATGATCATTGACCTCAGCAGGCGCGAGTGCATTGCCGGTTTACTAAAAGGCATTCCCGGCATGCGCGTCGGCGGTATCAGACAGATTCTGATCAGCCAGCATCTCGCCTACGGAGAGGCCGGAATTTCCGGAAGAATTCCCGCGAATGCCCTCCTTCGCTGCGAAGTCGAATTGCTTGCGATTCGCGATCATTCCGCTCTTTTGCCCGAGGATTACCTGCCCGGCAAATTGCTGCGAATCACTCATCTGGCGAATCGAAAAGCCAGATCTTCCAACTGGACAATCGAAATACATGAAAGTGGAAACTGTAATCTGCACTTCTCTGCGCGCGATCTGGTATCGCCTCGCTGGAGTCTGGTTCCAATGACACTCGATCCGAGGAAAGCTGGGTCGTTCATTCAGCAAGCGCTCGATGCACCGAGTCAACTACCGGACGACTGCATCCCGTGGGGTTCAAGCCGACTCGAAACGCCGATAAGAAGCCAGCAAATCAGTGACAAAACAACGCAGTTGATTTGCATCGTGGTCAATGTAATGGAACGCAACCAGAGGGTTTTGGACTACGCTGTCCCTGAGTCAAGTCTGAATTTCCTCCAGTCCTCATTTTTTGAGACTCTTGGCGCTCTGATCAAACCACACCTCGATCCGCCGATTGAGTCTGCGTTGCAGCCCTAAATGTTTTCTCTTCATTTGCATCCCCACACCTCCTCCGCGTATCGTTCCGAGTTGCACCAATCAAAACTGAACAGGGGCAACGAATGTTTCTGCCTGAAACATATCAAGTCACTCTCGCGCTCATGATCCTGAGCATGCTGTGCTGGGGATCGTGGGCCAACACGCTCAAGCTCTGTCCGAAGTTCCGCTTTCAACTCTTTTATTGGGACTACGCAATCGGCCTTTTCGCTGGCGCCGTCGCTTTGGGACTCACGGCTGGATCGTTAGGACGCTCCGGCTCCCCGTTTATCGCGGCCGTTGTGGAAACCACACCATCGCGGATGCTCTGGGCCATCTGCGGCGGAGTCATCTTCAACATTGCCAATCTGCTCCTCGTCGCGGCCATCGACGTCGCTGGACTTGCTGTTGCCTTCCCAGTCGGAATCGGCCTCGCCCTGGTCGTCGGTGCAGTCTCCAGTTACCTCGTGAGCCCTGCCGCCAATCCCCTGCTCCTGTTTGGCGGAGTCGCGCTCGTTGCGCTGGCCATCATTGTCGATGCCGCCGCCTATCGCAAACGCGAGGCTACAGCGAAGGCGACCACGACTCGCGGAATCGTCCTCAGTCTCGTTGCCGGCGTGCTGATGGGCAGCTTCTATCCGCTCGTGGCTCATGCCATGCGCGGTTCCGATTCTCCCGGTCCCTATGCCATTGCCTTCTTCTTCGCAATCGGCGTCCTGATCTCCACGGTTCCCGCCAACCTCCTTCTCATGTTCAAGCCTCTTGACGGCAAACCGCCGGTCAATGGAGCGGACTACTGGCACGCACCGATCGACTGGCATGCGGCGGGTGTTCTCGGAGGAGCCGTCTGGTGCGTCGGAGCTGTTGCCAACTTCGTCGCCTCCGGTGCTCACCTGGTCGGTCCCGCGGTCTCCTACTCCATCGGCCAGGGAGCCACGATGGTTTCGGCCTGCTGGGGCGTTTTTGTCTGGCGTGAGTTTGCCGGCGCACCACGGGCGGCCCACATGCTGCTCGTTCTGATGTTCGTCTTCTTTATCATGGGCCTTGGCGCCATTGCGCTGGCTCCTCTTTATTGAGGTCTACATGAGCGAGACTCGGAAACCGATCGTCGTCGTCGGCAGCGTCACCATGGACATGGTGACCTGCACTCCGCGGATCCCCCGCATCGGACAGACCGTCATTGGCACCAGCTTTTCGACCACACCCGGTGGCAAAGGCGCCAACCAGGCTGTCGCTGTTGCCCGCCTCGGCTATCCAGTGCAATTCGTCGGCATGGTTGGTGACGACGTCTACGGCCCACAGTTGCTCGAGAATCTTTCCCACGCCGGAGTCGATACGTCCGCGATGGTCGCCGCATCCGGGTCTTCGGGTCTGGCTCCCATCTTCCTCGACGAGAACGGCCAGAACGCCATCGTGGTGGTGCCCGGAGCCAACGGCAAGGTTGACACCGCCTATGTCGACAAGCTTGTCGCTGTTATCCGCGACGCCGGAATGGTCCTCTGTCAGCTTGAGCTCCCCATGGCGACCATCGATCACACGCTGGCCCTCTGCGCGCAATTCGACGTTCCAGTGATGCTCGACCCTGCTCCAGCCGCTGCGCTGAGCGATCCGGTGTGGAAGCAGGTCGCATGGTTCACGCCGAACGAAACTGAAGCCGCCTTCTACCTCGACGGCGGATCCGATCCCGAGCCCGTTGCCAGAGAATTACTTGCCCGCGGCCTCCGCGGCATCGTCCTGAAACGCGGCGCTGAAGGTGCCTATGTTGCAGTCGCAGGCGGCAAAGCCGGATGGGTCAAGCCCTTCGCCGTCGATGCAATTGACACCGTAGCCGCCGGCGACTGCTTCAATGGTGCGTTTGCCGTTGCGTTGCTTGAGGGCAAAGATCCGTGGGCCGCAGCGCGATTCGCCTGCGCAGCGTCCGCTATCTCCGTCACGCGCCGTGGCGCACAAGCATCCATGCCTACGCGCGCAGATCTCAGTAGATTCCTCACCGAGCGCCGCGAGACAATCTAGCTCAAGCTGCGTTTTCGCCCAGCAGACCGCATGGAGAAGACCCGAATGATCCGAAACATCTGCCTGGCAATGTTCCTGGCAGCCGCTGCCATCAACGCCGCCGCTCAAGACACGCTCTACGCGCCGCGCGGACAGCAGATTCCTCCTCTAAATTGTCTGAACCTGCAGAACGCGTGGGAGGGTCCACAAACGACTTGCCAGCCGTTCGCGCATGAGCACTGGCTGGCCGACCTCAAGCACTGGCGTACCGAGCGCCGCATCCGCATCGCTTACGATCCTTCCCGTTACGATCTACCCGCATTCAAGTGGACGCAATCGAGCTTCATGCAACCCCAGATGATGGTCCACGATCGATATTTTTACGATCCGGCTGTCGGGCGCTACACGGTTGATCGCTACGTGGACGACCTCGAGAAACGCTACGGAGGCATCGAAGCCGTCCTCATCTGGTCGACCTATCCCAACATGGGTATCGACGATCGAAACCAGATCGAGATGGTCAAATCCATGCCGGGAGGCGTCGAAGGCGTGCGGCAGATGGTTGCCGACTTCCATCGCCGCGGGGTGCGCGTCCTCTTCCCCATGATGATGTGGGACGAAGGCACGCACCAGCCATCGCAACCCTGGCCGCAAGCTATCGCCGAGTTGATGAAGCAAATTGATGCGGACGGCATCAACGGCGACACCCAGGATGGCGTTCCCCTCGGCTTCTCGCTTGCCGCCGATCAGACCGGCCATCCTCTGGCATTCGAGCCAGAAGGCGGTCCAAGCGACGAAGCCCTCGCATGGAATGTGATGACCTGGGGCCAGTACTCGTTCCCGTTCATCCCCATGGTCGATCGCTACAAATGGCTTGAGACCCGCCACATGGTCAACATCAGCGACCGCTGGGCCACAGACCACACCAACGATCTTCAATTTGCCTTCTTCAACGGGGTCGGATGGGAGAGCTGGGAAAACATTTGGGGCATCTGGAATGGCATCAGTCCCCGGGATGCCGAAGCAACCCGCCGCATAGCCACCATCGAGCGCGGAGTAGCGCCGTTCCTCGTCAGTCCTGACTGGGAACCGCTCTACCCCATGCACAACTTCGGCGTCTACGCCAGCCGCTGGCCGCTCGGCGATCAAACCGCCTGGACCATCGTGAATCGCACTGACTATGACATCGACGGCCGCCAGATGGATCTCAAAACAACTCCAGGAATGCGCTACTTCGATCTCTATCACGGAGTGGAATTGAAGCCCGAAACAGACGGCCCCGTTTCCGTTCTCAGCTTTAACGTTGAAGCCAACGGCTACGGCGCAATTCTCGCTACTCCCGGCGCCCCGTCCGACGCAATCAAGAACCTGATGCAACGCATGGCCGTGATGACTGCAAAGCCGCTTGCCTCCTTCTCACACGAACCAGCCGTGCTGCAACAGCATCTGGTCGACATTCCCGTGACAAAGCCCGCTGCAGAGGCTCCGGAAGGAATGGTAAAAATCCCCGGTGGCTCGTTCGTCTTTCGCGTGCGTGGCACCGAGATCGAAGGCGGCTCCATGAACGGCGTGGACGTGCAATATTCATGGGAGAACTCGCCCCGGCGCTTCCATGAGCACGCCATGACCATCAAGCCGTTCTTCATCGACAAATTTCCCGTCACGAACGCGCAGTTCAAACAGTTCCTAGATGCCGCGCACTATGCACCTCGCGATGCGGGCAACTTTCTGCGCGATTGGAAGAACGGCGCCTATCCCCAGGGATGGGACAGCCGCCCAGTCACGTGGGTCTCTTTGGAAGATGCTCGCGCCTATGCCGCATGGGCCGGCAAGCGCCTGCCGCACGAATGGGAGTGGCAGTTTGCCGCTCAAGGCGCCGACGGACGCACCTATCCATGGGGCGACGACTGGAACCCCGCGAATGTTCCCGCTCCCGACGGCGGCCGCTCCATGCGCGGCCCCGAACCCGTCGGTGCGCATCCCCAGGGATCCAGCCCCTGCGGCGTGCAGGATCTTGTCGGAAACGTCTGGCAGTGGACCGATGAGTTCGAGGATGATCACACTCGAGCTGCCATCGTGCGCGGCGGCAGCTACTATCAACCGCAAGGCTCCATCTGGTACTTTCCTCAGGCCTATCGTAATGACGAGCACAGCAAAGTCCTGCTCATGGCGCCGTCATACGATCGTTCCGGTGGCGTCGGATTCCGTTGCGTCCGCGACGCTCAATAAGGCATCCAACCAATGCACGGACATTTCCCAATCGAACAAGGTGACGAATCCATGAGCGAAGTTGTGAAGCTGAAGGCCGCAGACGGCCATGAACTGGATGCCTACGTAGCGCGTCCTGCTGGCGAACCCATCGCCAGCTTGGTCGTCATCCAGGAAATCTTTGGCGTCAACCGCCATATCCGTTCCATCGCTGACAGCTACGCAAAGGACGGCTTTCTCGCCGTGGCCCCGGCTCTCTTCGACCGTGTGGAGCGTGGCGTTGAACTCGCATACGATGGTCCAGATTCCCAGAAGGGCGTTGCCATCCTGCAAAAGCTTGATAATGGCAAGGCTCTTGAAGATGTCGATGCCGCTCTCCAATACGTGCGCCGTCAGACTGGCAAGAAATCCGGCGTGATTGGTTACTGCTTAGGTGGCCTGCTCGCCTGGCTCAGCGCAACGCGGCTCCATCCCGACGCTGCGGTCGGCTATTATGCCGGACGCATCGGAAACTTCGCCGGCGAAACCCCGAAAGCCCCCGTTCAACTTCACTTCGGCAAACTCGACACCCACATCCCAGCTGAACGAGTGGAAGAAGTCCACAAAGCTCATCCCGAGGTAGAAATTCATTGGTACGAGAACGCCGGTCACGGTTTCAATTGCGACATGCGCACCAGCTATAACCCCGAAGCCTCAGCGCTTGCCCGTACCCGCGCCCTCGCCTTCCTCAGGAAACACCTGAGCTGCTAGTGCCTGCACAAATGGCGTTTTGAAAGGGCACGACTGCAGTCGTGCCGAAAATGACGCACAAGAGCCCAGGGCTTCAGCCCCTGAGGAAAGCTTCTTCGACGCCAATCCTTACCGCTACCGGCTCACGCGACTTCGTTCTCCAGCGTGCCGATCGGCTCAATCGTGATGCGGATCAGGTCGCCGCTCGCCAGCGTGAACGTATTGGTAGGCACAATCCCGGTTCCGGTCATGAGAAACACCCCTGACGGAAAGCTGTTGTCGCGCAGCAGATACTCCACCAGCACCTTTGGATCGCGCTTCAGCTCTGTCAGTTCTACCGATCCCTCAAACTCAATGCGATCGTGGCGCAGAATCTCGAGTACGATCTCCGTCGAGTGCGCCAGCGGGCTCGCGGTCACAAGAATGCCGGGCCCCAGAGCGCAACTGCCGCTGTAGACCTTCGCCTGCGGCAGGTAAAGCGGATTTTCACCCTCGATATCGCGCGAACTCATGTCGTTACCGATCGTGTAGCCGACGATACGCCCCGCCGGGCTCACCACCAGCGTCAACTCCGGCTCCGGTACAGACCAATGCGCATCCCCGCGAATCCTCACTTTGCCGCCCGTTCCTACGGTTCGGCTTGCGGTCGACTTGAAGAAAAGCTCCGGACGCTCGGCGGAATACACGCGATCATAAAAGTTGCCGCCACCCGCGTCCTTTGACTCCTCCATGCGCGCACCGCGGCTGCGGTAGTAGGTCACGCCGGCCGCCCACACCTCCTGCCCGCAGATCGGCGCCAGCACCTCTCCCTCATGAAAGCCTGCATACGGTTTCGCGCGTTCCACGTAGTCGGAGAGAAACTCCGGAAGATCCTCTCTGGAGAGCAGCGCATCCCAACTGTGAACCGCTATCAGAAAGCGTTGTTCGTCCTCTTCAACAAAGATGCCGCCGGTAGTCCGAAACAGTTTCACGCAGCCTCCCGTGGTCCGCTCTCATCCTACACGCCGAACTCTCTCATCGAAACGGAGGCTGGGTGCCCCATCCATGCCGCAGTCCTATTGCGGAATGGGTGGAACCACGATCCCCAGCTGCATCTACTCCCGCCAGCCATCCAGCTTCCCCGCCCTGATCGCGCGCGCCATTGCATCGATATCCGGAGCCAGCACGCGGTCCCTCTCCAGCCGCGCCACAACCGTGCGCACCTCATCGTGGGCCTGCTCGATTCTTGCGCTTGACTTCAGCGGCCGTCGAAACTCCAGCGCTTGTGCCGCGCACATCAGTTCAATGGCGAGGATCCGTTCGGTATGCTCGACGATCTGCCGCAGTTTGATGGCCCCAGTCATGCCCATCGATACATGATCCTCTTTGCCACCATCTGTCGGAATGCTGCCCGTGGACGATGGATGCGAAAGCACCTGGCACTCGTTGATCAGTGCCGCCGCCACAATCTGCGCAATCATGAATCCCGAAGAGAGCCCTGGATCGGTAGAAAGAAACGCTGGCAGTCCTTCGTTGATATCGGGATTCAGGAGCCGGTCGACACGCCGCTCCGTGATGCCTGCAAGATCCGTCATCGCCAGCGCGGCGTAATCAAACGCGTATGACAGCGGAGCCCCATGGAAATTCCCACCGGAAATCACCGCACCGCTGCCCTCAGACTTGCCCGGGAATACCAGCGGATTGTCCGTCGCTGAACCAGCCTCCGTTTCCAGCACACCCGTAACGTGCTCCAGTACGCCCCGCACAGCGCCGTGCACTTGCGGCATGCAGCGCAGGCAATACGCATCCTGCACCCGTGTATCGTGCTCGCGATGCGACTCGCGAATCTCCGACCCCTCCATCAGGCGAAGCAAATGCGCGGCCGCAGCAATCTGCCCCGCATGCGGCCTTGCCAGATGAATCCTTTCATCGAATGCCGCCGGTGTTCCCTTCAACGCTTCGAGCGACATCGCGCCCGATAGATCGCAAAGCTCGACAACCCTCCGTGCACGCACCGTGGCCAACCCCCCCACAGCCGTCATGGCCTGCGTCCCATTCAGCAGCGCGAGTCCCTCTTTGGCCGTAAGCTGCAATGGTTTGAGCCCAGCCCGACGCAAGGCCTCTCCGCCAGCAATCCGCTCTCCGCGATAGAACGCTTCCCCTTCGCCGACGACCACCAATGCAAGATGCGCCAGCGGAGCCAGATCGCCGCTCGCCCCGACCGAGCCTTTCTCCGGAATCACTGGGTGCACGCCGGCATTCAACAAGTCCACAAGCAGGTGCAGCAACTCGGGACGCACACCACTGAACCCCTTCGCCAGCACATTGGCGCGCAGCAACAGCATGGCGCGCGACTCCGCCTCCGCCAGCGGCTCACCAACTCCGCCGGCATGACTCCGCACCAGGTTGATTTGCAGTTCCGCAAGTTTGTCGCCGGGAATCCGCACGTCTGCGAGCTTGCCAAAGCCCGTATTCACGCCGTACACCGTCTCACCCGCTGCGAGAATCTTTTCAATCAGGCCTCGGCTCTCGGCAACCCTTCGCAACGCATCCGGCGCCACTTCCACCCGACATCCAGCCAGCGAGACCGCTTCGATCTCGTTCAGGGTCAGTGCTTGTCCGTTCAGAATCAACTTGTCCATAGTTGCGATGTTAGGCAGGTGGATAGCTCCTTATAAAGGCGATTTCGTCTGCGACATACCCCTTGCATTCACGATTTAGACTATGATTGTGGATTATGACAATGGATTCCACGGCGCTACTCGACGTTCACGGGCGAAAGCTTCTGCATGAACTGCAATCCAACGCGCGCCTGAGCCTTGCGGAACTCGGTCGCCGTATCGGCCTGTCGCCCACGGCAACCGGCGAACGCCTCAAACAGATGGAGGAAGTCGGGATCTTGCGCGGCTATACGCTCGAAATCGACCGCGAAGCTCTCGGTCTTGAAGTTCTGGCGTTCATCCGCATGAGTTGTGGAGGTCAGAATTACTACCGACTCCTCGAGTACATCCAGACGCTCGAAGAGGTCCGCGAGTGCCACCACCTCACCGGCGGCGACGACTTCCTGCTCAAAGTGACCACCACGAATCTCGCCGATCTTGAAGCACTGATAGAGGCTCTGCTGCCCTACGGCAATCCGGTTACAAGCCTCGTCCTCTCGTCGCCGGTCGAGCACCGCAAATTCGCCGTCCTCGGTAAGCTCACCACGGTAAGCAAGAAGCGCACGCGCCGCCGCTAGAGTGCATTCAATGGGCCGGTACACCCGTAACAGAGACGACTTTACAGGCTGCGGAAAAAACTCCTTCGAAATCGAGCCTTGTAACAGGGTACGACTTTTCAGTCATGCCAAGATCTGCATCTAGAAAATGTCATCCTGAGCCCCGCAAGCTTGGGGCCCCGCGGACAACGTCCGTGGGGTAAGCGGGGCGAAGGATCTGGTTTTTTCTTCTGTGTCAGGACACGGATGAAAATCGTGCCGAAACGGCAGTAAGAGCGACGGCTCTACCCCATGGGTGTGTCGTCATTTATGTTTCGACCTTCCCGCTCAATCCGGAGTTAGGTCAATCCCAGGATCTTGCGGTTCTTGTCTTCATCGGCGTCCGATCCGGCGAAATCGTCAAAGGCCTTGTCGGTCACGCGAATCATCCACTGCTTAATCAGCGTCGCGCCCTCTGCTGCTCCGGCCTTCGGATGCTTGATGCAGCACTCCCACTCCAGCACCGCCCAACCCGGAAAATCGTATTGAGCCATCTTGCTGAAGATCGCCTTGAAATCAATCTGCCCATCTCCAAGCGAGCGGAACCGTCCTGCGCGATTGATCCAATCCTGGTAGCCTCCGTACACACCCGACCGCCCATTCGGTCTGAACTCCGCATCCTTCACATGAAACGCACGCACCCGATCGTGATAGAAGTCAAGAAACTCCAGGTAATCTAGTTGCTGCAGAATCATGTGGCTCGGATCGTAGAGAATATTCGCGCGCTTATGATCCTTCACCACCTTCAGAAACCGTTCGAACGTCACGCCATCATGCAGGTCCTCGCCCGGGTGCAACTCAAAGCAGACGTCGACCCCCGCTTCATCGAATAGATTCAGAATCGGAGTCCAGCGGCGTCCCAGTTCCTCAAACGCCTCATCGATCAATCCCGCAGGCCGCTGCGGCCACGGATAGAAGTACGGCCACGCCAGCGCACCGGAGAACGTTGCATGCGCAGTGAGTCCGAGCCTGCTGCTCGCCATCGCTGCCCACTCCAGTTGCTGTACGGCCCACGCCTGCTGTTCCTTCGGCTTGCCAGCCAGATTCGATGGAGCGAAACCGTCGAGCATCACATTGTAAGCAGGATTAGAGGCGACTAACTGTCCTTGCAGATGCGTTGAAAGCTCGGTGAGTTTCAGACCTGCACCGTCCAGAATCCCCAGAATCTCTTCGCAATAGTCGCGGCTTTCTGCCGCAAGCTTCAAATCGAAAAGCCGTCTGTCCCACGAGGGAATCTGGACCCCGACAAACCCCAGTTGCGCTGCCCAGTGAGCCATTCCCTCCAGCGTGTTGAAGGGCGCTTGATTGTCCGCGAATTGTGCCAGAAAAATGCCAGGTCCTTTGATCGTCTTCATCGCCTGCTCCCAAAATCAATTCTCGTCCTTCAAAACTCGACCCAGCTCTCGCGCTTGTTGCTTTCGATTGCCCGATCGATAAAACGCATGCCGCGCACGCCGGCTTCAATCCCCGGCAGCGTCGGCGGAATCTCACTCTTTCGACTCTGTTGCCACTCAACAAGCACGTCGGCGAACTCTCTATAGAGCACAGCAAACGCCTCCAGATAACCCTCCGGATGACCGCCCGGCAGTCTCGTGACGGCGCGCGCATCCACGCTGAGGTATCCGCCTGCCGCATGGCGAATCTCTTCAGGCCCATCGAGCCATTTCACGCGCAGCCGATTTGGATCCTCTTGCCGCCAATCCAGCGATCCCTTTTCGCCGTACACCCGCAACCGTAGCCCGTTTCCCTCGCCCGCCGCAATTTGTGAGGTCATCAGAACGCCCTGTGCATCGTTATCCATGCGCAGCAAAGCCGTGCAATCATCGTCAAGCTTGCGCCCCTTCACCACCGAAAGCAGTGAAGCATTCAGTCCCACAACTTTCAGCCGCGTCACATATTCGGTTAGATGAAATGCGTGTACCCCGATATCGCCGATGCATCCGCCCAATCCGCTCTGCGCCGGATCGGATCGCCACGCCGCCTGCTTCTGTCCGGAAGTCTCAATCGGCTTCGTCAGCCATCCCTGCAGATACTCGACAGCGATCTTGCGAATCTTTCCCAGCTGGCCGCTTGCGCATATAGAGCGTGCTTCGCGGACCAGCGCGTAACCGGCGTAGGTATGCGTTAGCCCATAGGGCAGGCCGCTCTTCGCGACCGCCTTTTCTAATTCCACTGCCTCTTCATACGTAGCTGTGGCGGGCTTGTCACTCATCACCGGAAACCCGGCGGCCAAAGACGCCAGCGCAACCGGCAAATGCAGATGGTTTGGCGTAACAATAGCCACAAAATCGATGGAATCCGGCCGCTTTCGCTCCGCTTCCAGCATCGACTTGAAATCCGCATACGCGCGTGCAGGGTCGATCTTGTACACCTCGCCGCCCAAGCGCGACCGCTCCGCCGACTGCGAAAACGCACCCGCAACCAGTTCGATCTTGCCGTCAAGCTCAGCGGCCATGCGGTGCACAGGCCCGATAAACGCGCCCGGCCCCCCACCGACCATCCCCATGCGCAGTTTTCGCTGCCCGGCCATTTCAATCCCTCTTGTTTCGGATCATGTTGCTTTAAGAGTCTCTGCCCGTCCGGGTTGGTGCGTCAATATGCGCGCGTCTCTATCTTGTATAGCCGACAAACCGCTCGTCTATGAGTGAATGCAGGCGAAGTTCGCCATCGAATCATGACTATGGTCACGAATTGTCTCGCAAATTTCGGACGATTTTGGACATTCAGTTGCTCGCCAGCTCTGCTGGTTTCAGCCCCGGCGCCAGCGTTCTTAGCAGCACGAGCGCGATCAGGTAGGCGGAACCTGAATACATAAATAACAGTGCATAGCTGCCCGTGAACTGCAAGACGTGTCCAGCTACCTGCGCGAAGATCGCTCCGCCAAGCGCGCCGCCTACCTGGCCGAAACTGACCACCGTGCCGACATACTCCCGCGGAAACATATCCGACGCCGTCGTGAAGATGTTGGCTGACCAGCCCTGATGCGCGCTGGTTGCTATGCATAACAGCGCAACGGCAGTCCATATCGAGTGCAGTCCGCCTGCAAATGCGATAGGCACGACCAGGCAAGCGCACGTCAGCATCGCTGCAAGACGCGCCGCCTTCAGTGACAATCCCAGGCGCACATATCCCTTTGGCAGCCAGCCGCCAAATACACTCCCGATCGTGGAGCACACATACACCACAATCAAGGGCAACCCAATGTGCGAAAGGTCCAGCTTGAACTCCTTGCTGAAGTACCCCGGCAACCAGAACAGGTAGAACCACCAGACCGGATCGGTGAGAAATTTGCCCAGAATAAAGGCCCAGGCCTGGCGATATTTCAAGAGGTGCCACCACGGAATCGCAGGGGCAGCGGGTGCCGTAACCACTTCGCCCCGATTCGAGTCCGGAAGTTCCTGCGGGCTGCGATAGCGGACAGACCACCAGACAATCCAGATCGCGCTGAATACCCCGGTGACGAGGAATGCGGCACGCCAACCAAAATGCAGCGCCACCCACGGCACGATGAAGGGAGCCAGAATGGCGCCCACTCCCGCTCCCGAGTTAAAAATCCCTGTTGCCAGCGCCCGCTCCTTCGGCGGAAACCACTCTGCCGTTGCTTTGATCGCAGCCGGAAAATTCCCGCTCTCTCCCAGGCCCAGGAAAAAACGCGCCACTCCAAACCCGAAAACCGACGTCACCAGCGCATGCCCCATCGCAGACAGACTCCACACGGCGGTCACGATTGGATAACCTCGCCTGCAACCCAGCCGGTCCACCAGTCGCCCGGCAAAAATCACTCCGAGCGCATACGCGATCTGGAAACACCACACGATGTTTCCGTACTGGATCTCGTTCATGTTGATGGAATGCTCCACCGTCGGCCATCCGTGAAAGAAGGGCTGCAGATGGAGCGTCGTACCCGAGAGCACGGGCTTGAGAATCGACAGAACCTGTCGATCCATGTAGTTGATGGTCGTGGCCACGAACAACATGGCGCAAATCGTCCAGCGTCCCGGTAGAGCCCGCTCATCCTCGGCTTGCTCCATCGGTCCCGCCCGTTGGTCCAGCCGCTTGGGTTCTTCCGTAGACCCTGTTGAATTCGCCATTGTCCTACCAGTCCGTCAAGGTGCCGTCGAGCTTGCGATTCACCGGCAGATACGCGCGCTGGTATGGATACTTCGCCGCAAGCTTCTCATCCATATCCACGCCCAAACCCGGTCCATCGCCCGGATACATCATGCCGTCCTTGAACGCATAGCCGTGGGGAAATACCGCGTCCGTTTCCTCCGTGTGCGGCATGTGTTCCTGGATGCCGAAGTTGTGAATGGCCGTATCGAAGTGCAGTGCTGCCGCCATTGTCACCGGGGACAAATCCGTTGCTCCGTGAAACCCAGTCCGCACGTGATATAGCGCAGCAAAGTCAGCCGTCTTCTTCAGGTGAGTGATCCCGCCGCCATGCACCAGCGTCATCCGCAAATAGTCGATCCATTGATTGCGAATCAGGTCGTGCGCGTCCCAGACAGAATTGAAGACTTCACCCACCGCAATCGGCGTCGTCGTATGCTCTCGGATAACCTTAAAGCCTTCCTGTAGCTCTGCTGGCGTAGGATCCTCCATCCAAAAGAGATGAAATGGCTCCAACTCCTTACCCAAACGCCCGGCTTCAATCGGCGTTAGTCGGTGATGACAGTCGTGCAAGAAGTGCAGTTCCTCGCCAAATTCCTCCCGCACCCGCGCAAACAAATTCGGAACATGCCGAAGGTAAAGTTCACTCGACCACTCGTACTCGTGCGGCAGCCCGCGCTCCGCCGGCTCATAGCGACCCGGCCCCTTCGCCACACCGTAGGTGCTGGAAAGCCCCGGAATCCCGCTCTGCACGCGAATGGCTTTGTACCCGAGTTCCTTGTGCTTGGCAACATCCTCAAGCGCGGCATCAACATCAGTGCCGTTCGCGTGCGCATACACCAGCACACCGTCGCGGCTCTTGCCCCCGAGCAAGTTGTAGACCGGAGTATTGAGCGCTTTGCCTTTGATATCCCATAGCGCCACATCCACGGCCGCGATCGCGGTCATCGTCACCGGTCCACGGCGCCAATACGCCCCGCAGTACAGGTACTGCCAGATGTCCTCAGTCTGAAAAGGATCGCGCCCGATGATGCACGGAATCACGTGGTCCGTCAGATAACTGACGACTGCCATCTCGCGGCCATTCAGCGTGCCGTCGCCCAGCCCGTAAATCCCTTCGTCCGTCTCAATCTTCAAAGTGACAAAGTTCCGCCCCGGCGAAGTGATATTGACGTAAGCATTCGTAATCTTCATCGATCGTTTGTCTCGCCCACATTTGATGCTGTCTGCCTGTGTTACAAGTCCCTAATCCCTGGTCCCTAGTCCCGGTCTCTATTGGTTCACTCCGCTCGCCAGGAACCCGCCGTCCACCGCGACAATCTCCCCGGTAACATACGAAGCCGCCTCGGACGCTAGGAATATCGCTGCACCCGCAAGTTCACTTGCCTTCCCAAACCGCCCCATCGGCACGCGCATATGCAGTTCCTCGCCACGCGGGGTCCCTGTTATCAGCTTGGCATTCAAATCCGTCGGAAACATCCCCGGCGCAATCGCATTTACGTTCACGCCAGTTTTGGCCAGTTCAACTGCCAGCACCTTCGTCAAAGATCCAACGGCCGCCTTTGAAGCGGAATATGCCGCAACCTGGTAGAACCCGACAAACGTCGTCAGGGATGCGATGTTGACGATTCGTCCATATCCGGCCTTCACCATCGTCTTGCCGAAGATCTGGCAAGCCCGCAGCGTTCCCGTAAGGTTCGTCTCAATCACCCGCGACCAGTCTGCCTCCGAGGTTTCGAGAGTTGGAGCCTTGTACGTCACTCCGGCTGCATTCACCAGGATGTCCACCTTGCCGAATTCCTTGATCACGGCATCATGTAGAGCTTCGAGCGAATCCCGGTCCAGCACATCGCTTGCAACGCGCAACGAGTGACGGCCAAGAGCTTCAACCTCCGCTGCCACTTTCTCCACCTGCTCCATCCGGCGCGAACTCGGCACAACGTCTGCGCCTGCCTGCGCCATTCCCAACGCAATCGCATGGCCTATACCGGTCGTTCCACCCGTCACAACCGCAACTCTTCCGTTTAAATCAAAGAGACTCTGACCCACCCAATTCCTCACATCGCTTCAAAATTTGCAGGCATTCGCGTTTCCCCGCACTGATTTCTGCGATTTTCCCGACCCCAAAAATCTATCACGCGCGATCAGTTGCCATCTTGGCCCCGACAAAGCCCCGTCTCCTTGAGCGGGACAACGTGTCTTCGGCCTGCCCGGGATGCGTTACAGTTTCATTGGACCGAATATGGAACCCATTCTGCTTCCAGATGAAAATCGACGCTGGGATTGCCTCAGTCTCGGTGAAGTCATGCTCCGTCTCGACCCCGGCGAGGGGCGAGTCCACACAACGCGACAATTCGCCGTTTGGGAAGGCGGTGGCGAGTATAACGTCGCCCGCGGCCTTCGGCGCTGCTTCGGTCTGCGCACGGCCATCGCCACCGCACTCGCCGACAACGCCGTCGGCCGTCTCGTTGAAGACTGCATCCTGCAAGGCGGCGTCGACACATCGCTTCTCCGCTGGGTTCCGTTTGATGGGGTCGGCCGCACCGTCCGCAACGGCCTCAACTTCACTGAGCGCGGATTCGGCATGCGTGCCGCCGCCGGATGCAACGATCGCGGCCACACCGCCATCAGCCAGGTAAAGCCCGGCGATTTTAACTGGGAATCCATCTTCGGCTCAAACAATGGCTCGCGCTGGTTTCACACTGGAGGCATCTTCGCCGCGCTCTCAGCCTCCACAGCCGACGTTGCCGCAGAAGCCATGGACGCCGCACACCGCTATCAAACGCCCGTCTCCTGCGATTTAAACTACCGCGACTCCCTCTGGCGCTCCATCGGCGGCAAAGCCAAAGCTCAGGGAGTGAACCGCGCGCTCGTCCGCAAAGTCGATCTCCTGCTCGGCAACGAAGAAGACTTCTCCGCCATGCTTGGTGTCGAAATCAAGGGTGTAAGCGATGACTTTGCCGAATTGCCCATCGCCGCCTACGAAGATATGCTGCGCGAAGTTGCCGCAGCCTACCCGAACCTGAAGCTCATCGCCAGCACCCTGCGCACTGCACGAACGGCCAGCCGCAATGCATGGGGAGCTATCGCCCTCTATCAGGACCAGATCGTCCACGTGCCTCAGCAGGAGATAGATATTCTGGATCGCGTGGGCGGCGGCGACAGTTTCTCATCAGGCCTCATTTACGGCGTTCTCGCTGGAAAGCCCATCGAGTGGGCTGTCCGCTGCGGCGTTGCCCACGGCGCGCTCGCCATGACTACCGCCGGCGATACCAGCATGGCCACGCTAGCCGAAGTCGAACGCGCCATGAAGGGCGGCAGCGCAAGAATCGCCCGCTAGCACGAACTTGGGTGCCCCATTCATGACGCGCTTTTTGCGGCATGAGTGGGACAGCACGAACATGGGTGCCCCAGGGTCTCGCTTTGAGACCTGGGATCGTAACTCAACAAGTCAGGAAGAAGATGCACGAAACCACTGCAGAAATCATCGAACGCGTCGGCCTCATCCCCGTCCTCCGCGCAAAGAATCCGAAGCAAGCACACGCCGTCGTTCAGGCCATGATTGCCGGCGGGGTCACAGTTGTTGAAGTCACCATGACCGTCCCCGGCGCCATCGACGTTTTGAAAGAGCTGAAGCAAGAATACGGATCGAAGCTTCTATTGGGCTCGGGCACCGTGACAACTGCCTCCGAGGCCCAGGCCACCATCAACGCCGGCGCCGAGTTCGTCGTAAGCCCCAGCCTTCACCCAGAAGTGATCTCCGCGACAAAGACCAACGGCAAGCTCTCGATCCCCGGCGCGCTCACGCCAACTGAAGTCATCACTGCCTGGCGCGCGGGCGCAGATTACGTGAAGATCTTTCCATGCTCTGCGATGGGCGGAGCCGGCTATCTGAAGTCCGTGCTCGCACCATTTCCGTTTCTCAAGCTGATCCCCACCGGTGGCGTCACACTTGAGACCGCCGCAAGTTTCATCCAGGCAGGTGCACGCGCCCTAGGCGTGGGCAGTGACCTCGTCAACCTCGCCGCCATCGATGCCGGCCATCCCGAGACCATCACCGAAACTGCTCGTGCCTATCTCAAGGTGCTGGCTGATCTGCGGGAAAAATCAAATTCGAGGCAGTAGCCTTGCTCGGCTTCTCCGCGATCCTCGCGGCCTCGCGCAAGTCGTCAACCAGCATCCGCATCTGGCTCTGCCTGTCTTCATCCGTCAGTGCCCGCAGTACCGCCGATGGGTGCACTGTGGCAATGATCGGCGGCAACCCCCGTGCCTCCTGCACTTTCCCGTGCGCCTCTGTAAGCTTGAAACTCGATCCGAGCAACGCTTGTGCTGCCGTTGCACCCAACGCAACGATAAGTGAGGGATGAAGTGTCTCCAACTCCGCTTCCAGCCACGGACGGCACGCGTGGATCTCTTTCATAGTCGGCTTCTTGTGGATGCGAAGCTTGCCGCGTGGTTCCCACTTGAAGTGCTTCACCACGTTCGTCACATAGACTTTGCTGCGATCAATCTCCGCTTCATCCAGCGCCTTGTCCAGCAGTTTGCCCGCCGGACCCACGAACGGCCTTCCAAGTTTGTCTTCCTGGTCTCCAGGCTGTTCGCCAATCATCATGATGGCAATCTTTGACGGCGCAGTTCCGTCGCGTGCTTCGATCTCACCAAATACCGCCTGTGTCGCTTCGCGATAGAGATCGCACGCCTTGCACTTCTGTACCGCCTCTGCAAGGACAGCCAACTTGCGCTCTCTCGGCACAAACTGCGCCGCATGATCCTTCGTCTTCACAGCTATCCACTCCCGCCTGCATCCCTTGGATGCAGGACGAAGTGGATTCAGCTAGCAGCCAGACGCCGTTCACTGTGCACTGTTCACTGTCGACTGTTTTCTACAGTTTGTACGCCTTCCTCACCAGCCCCACAGTCAGATCCTGCGCAAGGTCGACAGCTTCATCCTCGTCGAGCAAATGCTCCGCCACCATCCGAGCAAGGAATGCCGCATCCGACCGCCGTGCAACATCATGCCGCGCCGGAATCGACAGAAACGCCCGCGTGTCGTCGTTGAATCCCACCGTGTTGTAGAATCCTGCGGTCTCTGTCACCAGTTCGCGAAAACGCAGCATGCCCTCGGGGCTGTCGAAGAACCACCACGGCGGTCCAAGGCGCAAGCATGGATAATGCCCTGCCAAAGGCGCCAGTTCCCTGCTGAACGTCGTCTCATCCAGCGTGAACAGGATGATCGTCAGCTTCGACTCATTCCCAAACCGATCCAGCAGCGGCTTTAGAGCATGGACATAGTCCGTTGGTCCCGGAATGTCTGCACCCATATCGCGCCCATAGCGCGTGTACAGCTGGGCATTGTGGTTGCGCACCGACCCCGGATGAATCTGCATCACCAGCCCGTCTTCCAGGCTCATCCATGCCATCTCCGTCAGCATCTGGGCGCGAAACAGCTCCTGGTGCTCTTCGTCGGCCTCGCCTTCAAGAACCTTGCCGAACAACCACTCCGCCTTCGATTTGCTCAGGTCCGCCGTCTTCGCGGTAGGATGCCCATGGTCCGTGGCCGTGGCGCCCAGCGATTTGAAGTACTGTCGCCGCGATTCCAGAGCCCGCAGATACCCGCGCCACGACACAGTATCCTCGCCGGTCAGCTTCCCCAGCGTCGCCACATTCTCGGCGAATCCAGGAAACGCCGGGTCGACCACAGGATCCGGTCGGAAGGTCGGCACAATCCGTCCCTTCCACCCTGATTCCCGAATTGCCTTGTGATCGGCCAGCGAGTCCAGCGGCGAATCCGTCGTCGCCAGCACCTCGATCCGAAACTGCTCAAAAAGTGCTCGCGGCAGAAACTGTTTCTCGCGCAGCTTCGCCTCGATGGTGTCGTAGTAATGATCCGCCGTCTTCGCCGACAGCCTCTCCGTCAATCCGAACAGGTTCTCAAACACATAATCCAGCCATAGCCGCGAAGGCGTTCCGCGAAACATGTGATAGTTGTTCGCGAAAATGCCCCATACTTTCCGGGGCTCCCGCACAGGTGTCTTGCCAATCTCCAGTTCGTCCAGCAAAATCCCCTGGCTATAGAGCATGCGAAAAATGTAGTGGTCCGGCTGCACAAGCAGCGTCACAGGATCGGGAAATGGCTCGTTGCGCGCAAACCATCCCGCCTGCGTGTGCCCGTGCGGACTCACAATCGGCAAATCCTTGATCTCGCGATACAGCCGCCGGGCAATTGCCCTCGTTTTCTCCTCAGCTGGAAACAACCTGTCCTCGTGAAGAAGCGCCACCCCGTTTTCTCCTTTCACTCCCCCCGACCAGTATCGTTCATCGCGGCAACAAGCGGTATACTGCGGGTGCCGCTGCAACTGAATGAGTTCTCGCCATGGACACGCCTTCGAATTCCCTTGAATCTTCAGGCACTCTGCCGGAGGCAGCATGAGTCACCTGCGCATTGTTCTCCGCAACTATGCGGATTTTGAAAACGCCCTTACCGAAGAAGCGCGCCTCTTTGAAGCTCATCATCCCGGAACAAAGATCGAACTGATCTCTGTAGGCATTCACGAACTCTACAAATCCGCCGTCTCCGAGGGCGGCCTTCACGACGGTCGATTCGATCTTGCCCTCCTCGTCACCGACTGGCTCGCTGAAGCCCAGGCCGCCGGTGCCCTCGAAGACCTCCATCATTGGCAGCAACTCATCCCCATCCACGATTGGCCCCAGGGATGGCCACGCTCCCTCGTTCGGCCGTTGCTCTTCGGCGATCATCTCAGCTCCCTCCCGTGGCACGATGGCCCCGAATGCCTTGTTTATCGAACTGATCTATTTCAGGACGCTGCTGCATGCAATGCCTTTCGCTCCCAGTTCTTCCGCGACCTCGCGCCGCCAACCACGTGGGACGAATTCGAACAGACCGCCCGCTTTTTCACTGACCAGTCCAACGGTCGTTACGGCACCGTCTTCGCTGCCTTCCCCGACGGCCACAATACCCTCTACGACTTCGCTCTCCAGTTCTGGAGCCGCGGAGCAGAACTGACCGATGCCGGCGGCCGCCCTTTCCTCACCACTCCCAAAGCGCTTTCAGCTCTCGAATTCTATCGCCGCATAGTTCGCGATCCAGCCATCTGCCATCCCCGCTCGCCACAACTCGACTCGACCCAATCCGGCGACCTGTTTCTCGATGGTGAAGTTGCCATGATGGTCAACTGGTTTGGATTTGCTGCGCGCGCCGGCCGCGAAGGCGCGCCTCTTGCCGGAAAAGTTGCCATCGCGCCCATTCCTACCGCCGACGGGGCACCGCCAGTTTCGCTCTCCGTCTTCTGGGCGCTAGCCATGGGTAGAGGCTCACGCCAAAAGGAACTCGCCTGGCAATTTCTTCGCTTCGTCGCCTCACCCGAACGCGATCTCGGCATAACCAATCATGGTGCCGTCGGTGTACGCCTCTCAACGTGGCGGAATCCCGCGTTGCAGGCTCGCATTCCCGTCTTCCGCGAGGTCGAAGCCATCTCGCTCGGCGCCCGCCAGCTGCCCTCCGGCCCCGCAATGGCATCCTTTGCCGCCATCATCGACAACGTCATTACCCGCGCGCTCACCACCAACCAACCCTCCGCCGCTATTCTGGAATCAGCGCAACGCGAGATTGATAGCAAAGGAATATTGTTCAAATGACTCCTCCAAAGGATTCGCCGGCCGCGCAGGCCTTTGGCCTCGAAGGCCGTCACGCTCTTGTCACTGGCGGCGCCAGTGGCATCGGAGAAGCCACGGTAAAGGAACTCGTCCGAGCGGACGCCTTCGTCTGGATCGCCGACATTAATCTCGCCGCTGCCGAAGCCCTCGCAAAATCCGTTGGCTCCTCGCAGGCCCTGCATCTCGACGTCACCAGTCCCGAGTCCATCGCCTCCGCGGTCTCGCAACTCAGCCGCCTCGACATCCTCGTCAACAACGCCGGCATCGGCCACGTCGGCTCCATTCAGCAAACCGAACCCGAAGACTTCGACCGCCTGCTCAACGTCAACGTCCGCGCCGTGTATCTCGTCACCCGCGCCTTCCTTCCGCTATTGCTCGCTGCGGGCGAAACAGGCAGCCCCGTTGGCACCATCGTCAACATCGCCTCGGTCGCGGGTCTGGTTGGCATCAAGCAGCGCTTCGCCTACTGCACGACCAAGGGCGCCGTCGTCGCCATGACGCGTCAGATCGCCGTCGAGTATCCCAAGACGCTCCGCGTTAACGCCATCTGTCCCGGCACTGTGGAAACGCCTTTCGTCGAGGGCTACCTCGAGAAGTTCCACAAGGACAATAAGGAAGAAGTTCGCGCCGAACTCCGCGCCCGCCAGCCCATCGGCCGCCTCGGCCGCCCCGAAGAAGTCGCCTCCATGGTCCGCTATCTCGCCTCCGACGAAGCCGCCTTCATCACCGGCTCCCTCTTCAACATCGATGGCGGCTGGACGGCCGCCTAAGACCATATGCGCATTGATCGCAAGAAATCTGGCGTAGCGTTGTTGTGTTCGGTCACTCCTGACATACTTGCTGACCTGCTGACTCGCCTGCCGCAAAGCGGCGCTGACTTGCTGTTCTCATTCTCAAAAACCCCTGGAGACTCGCATTCATGAAGCTGATCTCTTTCTCAACTCCTACCACCCCCATCCACCCCGGCATCCTCTTCGAAGACACGAAAACCATCCTCGACCTCAGGCCTAGTGGCTTCAAGGACACGCTCGACGTCATCTCCCGCGAGTTCTCTGCAACCGTGGCCGCTGAGAAGATCCCCCTCGATCAAGTGCGTCTACACGCGCCTCTCCCAAACCCCCGCGCATCTTCGCCATCGGCCTCAACTACCGCGACCACGCCAAAGAATCCGGCATGGCACTCCCCACCACGCCCGTCGTCTTCTTCAAGCTGCCCACCGCAATCGTCGGACCCGGCGAGCCCATCGTGCTCCCCAAAAACTCCACCCAGCCCGACTACGAAGCCGAGTTCGCCTTCGTCATCGGCAACGGCGGCTATCGCATCCCTGCATCTGCCTGGCGCGACCACGTCTACGGCTACACCATCGTCAACGACGTCAGCGCCCGCGATGTGCAATTCGCCACTACGCAGTGGTCCATGAGCAAGTGCTTTCCCACCTTCTGCCCGCTCGGCCCCGCCATCGTTACCGCCGACGAAATTGCCGACCCGCACGCGCTCGACATCAGCCTCTCCATCGACGGCGAAACCCTCCAGCACTCCAACACCCGCGAGCTGGTCTTCAAAATTCCAGAGCTGATCGAGTATCTTTCGTCCATCACGCCGCTGCTGCCCGGCGACATCGTCTCCACCGGCACGCCACCCGGCGTAGGGCTGGGCCGAAATCCCAAGCGCTGGCTCAAACCCGGCGAAACCGTCACCGTCACCATCGAAGGCCTGGGCTCGCTCACCAATCCTGTGGTTGCCGAACAATAAACCGCCTCCATTTCCGTTTCATTTTCTCTCCCCGCACAAACGAGGGTGCCCCATCCAAGCCCGGCTTCATGGGCTTGGGTGGGAAAGCAATAACCCCTTCCACCCCCCCCACTAGATCCGTGCGGCATACACTTGAGAGGTCATGGAACTCACCGGACTCTCATTCATAGGCTCGCAGCGCGGCTCGCGCGATGGCGCCAGTTTTCAGGCCTTCGCTCCTCAGACCGGCGAACCGCTCCAGCCGGTCTTTCGCGCAGCCACGCCGCAGGAACTCGAGCGCGCGGCCACGCTCGCCACCGAAGCATTCGCCAGCTACTCGCAGACCAGTGGGAAAACCCGCGCCGCATTTCTCCGCCGCATCGCTGACGGATTCGAATTCCATCGCGAAGAACTCGCCCAGCGCGCCCACCTTGAAACTGCGCTCCCCATTCCCCGGCTCACCGGTGAAGTCGCTCGCACCGCCAACCAACTCCGCATGTTCGCAGGCGTCGTCGAAGAAGGTTCATGGATCCAGGCCCGCATCGATCCCGCCCTACCAGATCGCCAACCCCTCCCGCGTCCCGACATTCGCTCCATGCTGCGCCCGCTCGGCCCGGTCGCCGTCTTCGGTGCCAGCAACTTCCCTCTCGCATTCTCCGTCGCCGGCGGAGACACCGCCTCGGCCCTCGCAGCCGGCTGCCCCGTCATTGTCAAAGCTCACCCGGCGCACCCAGGAACCTCCGAGCTTGCCGCCGCCATCATCACCGAGTCGTCTGAGGGCACACGATCTGCATCCCGGCGTCTTTTCCATGCTTTTCGACTCCGGAGTCGCGATCGGTACCGCACTCGTCAAGCATCCCCGCATCAAGGCCGTGGCGTTTACCGGTTCACTCCGCGCCGGGCGAGCCCTCATGGATCTCGCCGCAGCCCGCCCTGATCCCATTCCCTGCTTCACTGAGATGTCCAGCGGCAACCCTGTCTTCATCCTTTCCGGCGCGCTCCGTAAAGGTCCCGCCGCACTCGCGCAAAGCCTCTTCGGATCTTTCACGCTCGGAGCGGGTCAGTTCTGCACCAAGCCCGGCGTGGTTTTCGTCCCCGAAGCTCCAGAAAGCACCACATTCTTCGACGAACTCAAGTCGCTTGTCGAACAGGCGCCGCCGTTCACGCTTCTCACCGAACGCATCGCGCGCGAATACGACCGCGCCGCCCAAGCTCGTGCCGGGCAGATTCCCCTTGCCGCACATTCGCAAAAAGATTCCAAAACACAAGAACGCGGAGCGCCATTCCACGCACAGGCCAAGCTCTTCACTGTCTGCCTCAAGCAACTCATCGGCCAGCCCGAATTGGCCGACGAGATTTTCGGCCCCGACACCTTGCTTGTACGCTGCGATGCAACGCATGACTACCTGCGCGCCGCGCATGCACTTTCAGGCCATCTCACCGCGACCGTCCTCGGCGACGAATCCGACCTCGCCGCCAATCGCGAACTCATCCATATCCTCGAGCAGAAAGCCGGCCGCCTTATCTTCAACGGATTCCCCACCGGCGTCGAAGTCACCCACGCCATGGTTCACGGCGGCCCGTATCCCTCTACCTCCGACCCGCGCTTCACCTCGGTCGGCAGCCTCGCCATCTACCGCTTCGCCCGTCCCGTCTGCTTCCAGAACTTCCCGCAAGCCATGCTCCCCGCCGAACTGCAAGACGAAAATCCCCTCGGGATCTCCCGCCTCCGCGACGGCAAACCAGAGCAGAAGTAGCAAAGCGGTGTTGTATCAGGGGCACGACATCAGTTTTGCAGCAACTGCGTCGAGAAACTCCAGCTTCAGCCCGTGAAGCGAAAACACGACGTAATCTCTGTAGCGCGGTGTCAACCGATTGCACCTGCGGACAAGACCCGTCTATGCTAATCCAATGCAAAATGAGCAACGAGTCTTAGGACTCGGCGAGTCGCATACTGGGAAAAGGTTCGGAGCCGACACGGTCAACCGTGGCGCGGTTTTGTTCGAATGCGAGTGGGACGGGGGACTCTTTGAGTCCGGTTTGTTCATGGGCGGTATGTTTCGGTCGGGCCAGTTCGTCGGCGGTATTTTTCTTGGCGGAATCTTCTGGGGCGGCACATGGGTGAGCGGCACCTGGGAGGGCGGTTTTGATCGCAACGGGATTTATCATTCGAGAGACAACAGCCCCTGCCTTTCCTGACTCCAATGTCACGCCTGCTCATCGCCAGTCCGCACCGCTATCCCGATCTTGCCCGATTGTGGCATCGATTTGTCATGCGCGAGCTTGTGCCGTCCTTCGAACGCCTCCAGTTGTCAGTGGACGTAAACATTTTTTGCGACGCAAACGCCGATCAATTCCCTCCGAGTCTGTTTCCCGGAGTTCGACTCTCTCGTACTGGACCGGGGATGCGCGACTTCATGGAATTCTATGACGCGACCCTGAGTGCGCAATGCGATTTCATTCTTTTTCTCGACGCTGACACCTTTCTCATGGACGGTGCCTGGGCCGCCTCTTACTTCGAAGCATTTAACGACCCCAGCGCGTCCGCAGTGTCCTTCGTGCCGCGGGAAGAAGAGCCCGCAATATTTGCGCTGCTATGCCGAGTCGAGAGCTATCGCGCTCTGCCAGCGCCGGCACTCGCTTGTCGGTACGAGTTTCCGGAGATTTGGCCCCATGGAGTCAATCTGCAGCCGGGCGACTTTGCAGCTAGGGAGTTGGTCAAGGGAGGAAAGAGGATCGTCAATATCGCCGCTGATGAGTCGTCGCGACACACGGTCAACTTTCGGGGTACCACCGGCCTTCGATCCAGCCGTGAGCACACTACGCGGGCAGCTGGCGAACAGTTCTTTTTGAATTCAATCGCTGAATACGCAACATACCTTACAGCTGGTTACGATAACGTTTGCCTCGGCTGCCTCTATGAGGCTCTTTATCACGATCCTTTCGCGCCCGATCCCACCGGCAGGCCATTGGGCGGAAGTTTGACGGTTGCCGATTTGAGGCACGCTCTGAGTCAGGTTCACGACGCGAAACAGCTTGAGTCACTACGCGAAACCTTTCAGCGATCCGAGCGCAACATTCTGCGAATGGCCATGCGAGAAGGAGTAGAACTCTCAATACCTTCCCTGCTGCCGAACGAAAAGCACATCTAGTCTCCTGAATCTAAAATTCTTTCCCTAAATGGCGGTGTCATTCTGAGGGAACGGGGCCCCAAACGTCTTTCAGTTTGGGAGTGGTGAGCGAAGAATCTGCTCATCGGCTTTCCTCGTTTCTGTTAAGGACTTCAGACTCACCACACTAATGTCCTGAATCTGAAATTCTTTCCCTAAATGGCGGTGTCATTCTGAGGGAACGGAGCCCCAAACGTCTTTCAGTTTGGGAGTGGTGAGCGAAGAATCTGCTCATCGGCTTTCCTGGTTTCTGTTAAGGACTTCAGACTCACCACACTAGTGTCCTGAGTCTAAAATTCGCATCAGAATTGATCTGTCATCCGGCGAAGTTTGGCCTGTTTTTTCGGCCAAATGGAGCCGAAGGGCCTGCCCTGAAAATATACTGCTTCTGCGAAGTGCATCGCGGACACACGACTGCATGTTCGCTACAGTGTTGTATCAGGGGCACAACTTCAGCTTTGCGAAAACTGCGTCGATAAATTCCAGTCTTCAGCCCTGAAAGCTCTAAGCTTTTGGGACTATGTCCGGGTTGACGGTGATCCGACCTGAACTAGGTTTTCGGCATTCCCAACGCAGATTCGAATCTCTCCTGTAGTGCGAAGTCGCGACGAGGCTTGTTACATTCGTCTCTTACTGAGGTCGAATACCTGAACTCACAAAGCGGTCCGTTCGTTCTTTTATACTTACGCGAACAGAATGATCGCTCCAGAGAGACGCCCTTGGAAACGCACTTCATGGTTCTTCGACGTTTTCTGGTTGCATCCGCCGTTCTCGGTGCACTTCTGGCTTTGTGTTCGGCAACAGACATCTGCGCACAGGCTAGCCAGTGCACAGAAATCCCCAACCCACCCGGCGACGCGTCGCTGCGTCTGCTCCTGAAGAACGGCCAGTCGGTGTTCCACGAAGGAGAGATCATCGCCCTCACTGCTGAGTACTCAGCCGTCAGCAGTGATAAGTACGTGCTGAACAACCGAAATTACGATCGTAGCGGTCGCTTGTCAGGTGCGGAGAACTTCTGCATCGAACCCGAACGCGGCACCGATCCGCTCGATGACTACTTCCATTCGTTGCAAGCCATCATGGGAGGCGGGCTCTTCTCCGAGCAGGATCCGGCTCGCCATCCGCTGACCATGGATCTGGAATTGAATGAGTGGAAGTCGCTGCCGTCGGGATCGTATCGCCTTACCATCATCGGAAATCGATTGGGTCTCGGCCAGGAGCGCGACGCGACATCGTGGCACAACACGAACATCCCATTGCAATCGAATACGGTTGAGTTTGAAGTGGAACCAGCCGATTCCGACTGGCAGGCTTCGCAACTCAGAAGTGCGACACGAATCCTGGATTCGCCGGATGCGAAGACAGAAGAAAAAAAGCACGCGGCACGGATGTTGCGCTTTCTCGACTCCGAGGCGAGCACGCGGGAACTCGCACGCCGCTATGGGGCTGTGGACGATCCGTTCGAATGGGAGTTCAAGTTCGGGCTCTTCAGCACACCGCATCGCGAATTGGCCGTTCAGGCCATGAAGGCGGAACTATCCAATCCGGAACATCCGGTGACACGCGAATATATCTCGACGCTGGTCGCGCTTGAAATGTTGGTCGATCCGAAATGGCGACTGCCGGCATACGATTCCAGCCGCCAGGAGGAATGGCATCGCGCAAACGACGCGCACTACGCCGAAGTCGAGCGCCGAGTGAATGAGTACATGCAGCAGGCCTCGCACGGGCCGCATAACGCGGCCGCACAGGCGGCCACGGCGAGCGAGATGCTGCTATCCGGCCTGCCGCTGAGCCGGGAAGAAAAGACTCGGTGGTGCCAGGTGCTTCTTTCGAACTGGAGCACGCTACCGATTGAAAAGCAGAATGAGCTGATTGAATATCGCTGGGCGGAGGTCGGCGGCCCGGAGTGGCTGCCAGTTCTTGAGCAGATCGTTTCCGGGCCTGCGAATCCGAACCGCGCGATGAACGAGGCGAATCGCGAAGCAGCATTGCTCCGTCTTTGGCAGGTGGCGCCGGAAGAAGCACGGCCTCTCATGATTCAGGAGATGGCGAAGCCCCAGGGCGATATCCGCATCAGCGTGCTCGGTCAGTTGCCTGAGCATTCATTTCCGCAGTTCGAAGCTGGTTGGCTCGATGCGATCCGGCGGGGCGGCACAGACGACGTAGTCTTTCAACTCATCGATCGCTACGGCAGCGAGAATATACTGCCCGTGGTCCAGTCGATTTACGAGCCTCACGGCGGCGAGTGGGCCTGCGTCCCTCAGACAGCCATGTTGCGCTACTTTCTGCGCGTCAAACCCGACTATGGCGTGAAGGAGCTCACGGCTGCACTGGCGCTCCGCAAACCTACAGGCTGCTATCGAACGCAACTTAGCGAGGTGCGTGAGTACGTCCGCATGCCGCAGGTCGAGAAGCTGGCCATCCAGCAGCTCGATGATCCGCAGCCCTCGGTGGCGAGCGACGCCGCCCAGGCGTTGCAGCACTACGGGTCGGCGGCGGCTGAGAATACCCTGTGGGCACGGCTGGAGAAGTTCCATCTGCAATGGAAAGACAAGCCCGACGAACTGCTGCATCCGCGGCCAAACATGACGATCTTCGACTCGGAGAGCGCCCTGGAACCGGCCCTTGTGCAGGGCATTTTGCTTGGGCAAGCGTGGTTCGCCGATACGGCGACGATACGGCGTCTCAAGGAGCTGTCGAGTCCGACGGAGCAGAATGAATTGGATGGCACTCTGCAGACTCTGGGAGGTGGCCAATTTACGTTGGACATGCGCTGGTGGCCCGAGGACGAGTTGAATTACACGCTCGGCTGGTATTCGGGAAAGGGCATGGCAAGTTTCAAGGACAAACTGGCACCGTTTCCGCCCAGTTCGCACTTCAGGATGGTGACGACGAAGGCTGTGCAGGAGATACACCAGGCTGAGTTTGCCGAGGGTGAACGGGCGGCTTCGGCAAACGGCCAGACGATTGAGATATTGGCGCCCAGTTAGCCGAGAATCCACCTTGCGCGTGAAACCGTTCACAACAACTTCTACAACTGCGAGAACGGTACCAATCGCTCCCAGCGGCCACTGCGCATTTCGCCAGTTCCCAGAGCTTCCTTCGCACGGCTAGATTTGTCGCCATGCGCAGCTTTACAAATCTCGCACTCCTCGCTGCCATTCCTCTCATCGCCACCGGAATTGCAGCGCCACAATCACAATCCAAATACGAGCAGCGTACATTGGAGATCAACGGACACACCGGCCAGGCAATGGTCTTCGAGATCGACGGCAAATCTTATGTTGACCTCGAATCGCTGGCACGAATCGCAAATGGCTCGCTCAGCTTTCACGGAGGCAGCATCATCCTCCATCTCCCTGCCGCAGGCGCTGCATCGAATCAGGCGCACGAGCATCCCTCATCGCCCGGTATGACCAACGATTTCATGAAGGCCTCGCTGCAGGTTCTTGCAACCCTGAAAGAATGGACCCACACACTCGCTGACGAAATTCAGCGCGGCGTTCCCGGCAGTGGCAGCCACTTAGCGGACTTCCACAAAAGAGCCGCCGATCAACTGAGAGTCGCAACAGTGGATGCAAAAAACGAATCGGACGAAGACGCGCTTCGTCTCGTGACGAGTCACTTCCACCAGGTCGACAACTGGAACAACAAGCTTGCGGAAGAGAGAAAAAGAATGGATATGGCGAAGTACTCCATGCATTCAAACTCTCTTGACAGGGACCCGAGCTATCAAAGCATCACCAGTTGTGCGAACTTCCTCGCCACGATGCTTCCCAGCGGACACTTCCAGGAAACCCACGCCTGCCGCTAGTACCGCGTCCACGTGATTTTGTAATTGGATCTTTGAACTTGGTACCCCAGGGTTCCGCCTTTGGGACATGGGAAAGCACAAAACTACGCAGACACGGCACCAGAGCCTGTTATTTCCCTTTGGAGTTCAATCCGGCGATAAGAACTCGATATTAAGAATTCGAGGCGATAAGGTAGCTGAGGCGCGCGACGACCGCGACCACCGGAGGCCCCACCAAACCCACCCCAATCCCGTAGGGGCTTTCGAAAATAGCCCAGGGTGAAACCCTGGGATACGCCCACGCAATCGCCTTCCGCCCCGGAGGGCCGGGCGAAACTCCACGTCAAGCCCTCAACCCCAGAATCCCCCTCCTAACCCGCTCAAAACAAACGGCAAAATCTTTGTCCGATTTTGCAGTCTATTTCGCCAATCGGTCTAAGCTTGAATCTATGCGTGATTACTTTGATCAGTTTGCCAAGCGGCGACACTCCGATAAGTGGTCCATAAGTCCTTACAGAAGAGGAATCTACAGCCAAAGAGGAATCTACAGCCAAGTGGAATCTTAAGAAGAATTTAGAGCGCAGGTGCCTCTCTAACCCCATGAAAACAGGAAACTTCTTTAAAGAGATGGGGAGTATAGGGGGAAATCGGTCCCAAAGACAGCCACGGATCTCTAACGACTAGGTCCCTGATCCCTAATCAGGATCTCTATTCCTGTTTTCTTCACCCCACTGCCGGCCGCAACTCAGCTCGTTTCGTCTTGATCGTGATCGTCGCAGGTGTAAGGTTTGCGCCGTCCCAGCCGTCCTTGTGCGCTTCAATCTGAATCTCGCCGGGCTCTTTCGTTGCCTGCACAATCACCTGCGCAAGTCCGTTGAAGAGCGAGCGCTTCGGAGCCTTGTCGCTCTCCTGGCAGTTGGGATCGCCATTGCCGACGCCGATCAGCGCGCCGTTGCCAGTAATCTTGAAAGCGATCCGATTGTCTGCGATCGGCACCAGCCGGCCGTCCTTGTCGAGGCCTTCCACCTTGATCATCGCAACGTCCTCACCATCGGCATTGATCTCAGTACGATCCACCGTCAGCCGAATCGTCGCCGCAGGGCCGGTCGTCTCCCGCTTATCGGTCAGCACGACCTTGCCGTCTTTGCTTCCACGCGCTTCAATCGTGCCCGGCTCGTAGCGCACCTTCCACTCGACATGTCCAAGATGAGGAACCTTCTGGCTGCCGAGACTCTTGCCGTTGACGAACAACTCCACCTCATCCAGATTCGAGTACACCCACACTGGAATCTCGTCGCCTTCCCTGCCCGTCCAGTTCCAATGCGGAAACACATGCACCACCGGATCCTTGCCCCACCAGGCCTTGTAGTAGTAGAAGTTGTCCTTCGGAAACCCGCACATGTCCACGATGCCAAATTGCGAGTTGATCGATGGCCAACCGTAAGGAGTCGGCTCGCCGCGATAATCAAAGCCCGTCCACGCAAACCCGCCTGCCTCCCACTCGCGCGTGCCGTAGAACTTCCACCACTCCTCCGCGGTCTCGCCCCACGGAACGACGCCGTCGTAAGAGTTCACCGTGTTCCGCAGCGGATCCGACGTATAAACACCGCGAGTTCCGATCGCACTCGAAGTCTCCGATCCATAGATCGGCCGGTTCGGATGTTCCTGGTGATATTTGTCCGGAAGCTTTAAATCGTAGTTGAATCCGATAATGTCGAATGCATCCGAAACGCCTTGCTCGTTGTTTCCGTTCACCGCAGCCGAAACGACGCGCGTCGGATCGAGTTCGTGGCACAGCCGCACCATATCAGCCGCAATGCGAGCGCCTTGCTCGGCCATAGGCCCCTGCAGCTGGTTCTCCTCGTTCCCAACGGACCACAGGATGATCGACGGCGAGTTGCGGTAGCGCTTCACCATCGTTTCCAGTTGCGCCATTCCCTCGGGATTCGAACTCATCTGCCGCGTCTCGCACATCATCATCATGCCCATGCGATCGCATGCTTCCACCCACTCCGGCGTCGGCATGTTGTGCGAAGTACGCACCGCATTGCCGCCCATCTCGCGCAATACGGCAAGTCGAAACCACTGCAGCCCATCGGGTACCGCCGCGCCGACACCTGCATGGTCCTGGTGATTGCACGTGCCTTGGATCTTCACGGACTTGCCATTCAAAAAGAAGCCCTTGTCGGCAGTGAACTTCGCCGTGCGCACACCAAAGGTCACGCGCTCGGCATCGCGAGCCTTACCGGCAGATTCGACGGTCACGATCGCCTGATAGAGATTTGGCTCTTCCACAGACCACAGCGTCGGATTGGGCAGCTTGGCAGTCGCAGTGAAGTTCACCGAGCCGTCGACCGCGATCGATTGCGCCGGCGCTTCGCACAGCAACAGTCTTCCCCGAAGGATCAAGAATCTGCCATTTCACCTTGGCCGATTCAGCCTGGCTCCCTTCGTTCTTCACAATGGTGCCGAGCGCCAGCGTCGCGGAGTTGCCGTTCAGTTCGGGCCGGACATAGCTTTCCCACTTGCCCAGATGCAGTGCGTCGGTCTTCGTAAGCCAGACGTGGCGATAGATGCCTGCGCCCTCGTAAAACCAGCCGTCTCCGAAACTGGCGTCCACACGCGCAACGATATAGTTCTTCTTGCCATACGCGAGGAAGTCAGTGAGATCAAATTGAAACGGAGCGTAACCGTTGTCGTTGCGGCCGATGAAGCAGCCATTCACGAACACGAGAACGTCCCTGAAGGCGCCGTCGAATTCCACCCAGATGCGACGCCCCTTATCGCTCTCTGGAATATCGAACGAACGCCGGTACCAACCAACGCTGGTCTCCGGATAACGCCGTCCGAGGGGCTTGAATCCATGCGAGTTCTGCACTTCGTCGCGCACAAAGGGCAATTCCACCGCCCAGTCGTGCGGCAGACTCAGTGTGCGCCACTTCGAGTCGTCAAACTTCGCCTTTGCAAATTCAAAGTCACCCGTCTTCGCAAAATCGCCTTGCCCGTTGCCGAAGCCGAGATCCTTCGCGGGATCGGCACCGTTGCCGAAGGTAAACTTCCACCCGAAATCGAAAAGTAGATGTTCACGCGGAGCAACGGCGGCCATGGCTTCAGCGGATGAGGCATTGGAATAGCCCGGCATCAATTGCGGCCGTTCTTCCCCAGGCCGATCGCGCCACCATTGAAGAAGCTGAGAGTGCCAATCCCGAATACAGCAGGTCACGCCGAGAGATGCCAGACATAAAGACAATCCTCTTTCCTAAGCTCCAACCAAGTTCAATGCGGGTTTCAAAGCGGAACTATAAATCACCCCAGCTCGGAGAGTAAACGATTTCATTTCTCACGCCAACCAGGAACTTTCCTGATGTGGCGCTCTTCGCTGCATCTGAAGCGCAAGACCCCAATGTGATAAATTCAAGATAGAACCACCTGCTTTGGAGAGATGGCCGAGTGGTTGAAGGCGCACGCTTGGAAAGCGTGTTTAGGGGAAACTCTAACGTGGGTTCGAATCCCACTCTCTCCGCCAGCACCTTTATAATCAATCACTTATAGACACGTGATACTTGCCGTGATACTATGCACGGCATGGCAAGCGTAAACCTCACCAAAAGAGTTCTCATTGAAACAGGAATGCGTTACTGCCCTGCTGTTCTCTCGAAGAACGGAAGAGTCAAGCCGAACGCTGTTTGGATTTACGAAGATGACGACAAACACGAAGAAGAGCACAAGGAAGGCGCGTACTACATCGAATGGTATGCAGGCCGAAGGCGCATTCGTGTTTCTGTTGGCCGTGACGCTGCGCAAGCTCAAGCAATGCGGCTCCGCAAGGAAGCAGAGCTAAACGCGCTCGCTCTCGGTATCCCTCTCGCTCCTGACGAACACGTGGAGCCGGGAAGAACGATTGCGACAGCCGTTGCGAACTTCATTGAAGAGACTCGACTGACGAAAAAACCAAAGACGCTCTCTGCGTACAAAACGTCTCTCGCATACTTCCAAGAATCGCTCCATCCTTCGAAGACACATCTTGAGGATTTGGTGCGCATGGACATGCTCAAGTTTCATGCCTTCCTGCGGGACACAAAGAAGCAGTCTCCGCGTTCATGCTGGAACAAGTTTTCGAACGTGATGAGCTTCCTCAAGGCTCAAGGGATTTCAGGAATCGTCAAGCGTGGAGACTGGCCGAAATACACTGAGGAAGAGCCGGAAGCATACGACAAAAGCGAACTCGATAAACTCTTTGCGGCCTGCGATGCAGAAGAGCGTCTTTGGTTCACATTCTTTCTGATGACAGGAATGAGAGAACAGGAAGTGATGCATACGGAATGGCAGGACGTGAACTTCAAAGAAGGCACGGTCACCGTTCGCTCAAAACCTGAGTACGGATTCACAACCAAGAATTACAAAGAGCGTGAAATCCCGATTCCTGCAAAGCTCTTAGCAGACCTGAAGAAAGCGAAGGCAAAAGCAAAACCGGGATGCGCTCTGCTGTTCCCTACTTCGGGATGCAGACCCAAGCTAAATTTCTTGGATGATCTAAAGTCTGCTGCAAAGCGAGCCAAGCTCAACCCCGACCATTTCTGGCTTCACAAGTTCCGTGCGACGTTTGCGACATGGCATTTGCAGGCAGGCGTCGACCTTCGCACAGTACAGAAATGGCTCTCTCATGGTGATCTTGAAAGCACGCTCAGGTATCTGAAACCCGCTAGAGCCGCATCCGTACGAGACAAGGTAGAGGCTACCTTCGCTTGATTATGAGCGCCCGAAAACGTTTCTGCTGCAAACAGGACAAGTCGAAATGTGTTCTATGTAATCCCCTATTAGTCTTGGCACAGGACCTCGACGTTTAGGTTGCGTCTCGCGCTCGAGATAAGACTACTATCGACCCTCACTATAGTCGGATGCGTCGGATTCGCAGGCAGCCCGCGCTTGCTCGAAGTCCTCATATCGCGCAAGCGCGAGCTGAGCGGATCGCATGGAAGGGAGGATGGGGATGGCATCTCCACGCGACCAAATCGCCATGCGAAAAAAACTAGAACTCTGGCATGCACGATCCTTCAACAAATTTATTCCCTGCACTCAGACTCATCAAGAGCCATATAGCCCCGGTCCGGTCGGATGGTGGCCAACCCGGTGATCCAACCGGAATGTCCGATATAGCCTCTCACGAGCCCTCCACCGCTCATCTCACGGCTTGCTGTGTGCTCTAACGAGTGTGGTTGCGGCAAAGGCTTCTCATCGGAGAGGTTCGTGAACTCCGAAAGAATACACCGACTTGCTTGGTGGAATAATGTCCTATGGCGGTCCGCCGATCTTTAGGTAAATGGCATCGCCCGAAGCAAAGTGCGCCCGCACATCTGCTCCTCGCTTGTTCTGCGCTTGTTCTTTCAGCTTTGCCATGGCAGGCACGTGCCCAGTTCACTGACCCTCGCAACTACGAGAATGTTCCCGTCGGGGTGAATCAGTTCGAGTTTGCTTATGCATACGCGCGCGCCGACACGTCGCTGGATTCGGCGCTGGTGATCTCAGGCGCGAAACTCAATCTGAACCAGGGAACAATCGGCTACACACGCTACTTCAGTCTCTTCCACCATACGGCCTGGATCGAGCCCAGCATTCCGATTGCCGTACTCAGCGGCTCGATCTCGGGCCCAAATACCGTCGGATCCATTGCCGGCGTAGGCGACTCCAGTTACGAGATGGCCGTTTTGCTGAAGGGAGGCGCCGCGATGACTCCCGAGGAGTTCAAAAATTACAAGACAACAAGAACTGTGGGTGTGAGTCTGACTGCAACTGCGCCAACAGGCCAGTACAGCCCTGACAAGACTCTCAACCTTGGACAAGATCGATGGTCGTTCAATCCCGAACTTGCTGTTTCTTGCCCATTTGGACCTCAGCAGAGATGGGTAATCGATGCCTATGCAAACTCGTACTTTTACACAGACAACACTTTGTACCACGGCGCGCAAATCCTGCAGCAACAGCCGTTACCCGGTTTCGAGGGACATCTCAGCTACTCGTTCCTCGATCGCCTCCTGGGCTCGCTGGATGCGCGCTACTCTTTTCGTGGAGAGACGGCGGTCAATGGTGTGAATCAGAACGATGGCCAAAGGAACTTAATTTTGGGCAGCGAGTGGATCTTCTCTCTGAATGCGAGGAACTCGCTCGGCCTGGTACTGGCAAAGGCAGTGGTTAACGACAATGGTCCCGCTGTGAGGGGCCTCAGCATCAGGTACGACTACCTCTGGGGGAAAGGCTACAGATAACACTTAACACTGTCCTTTTCGCAACAAAGGCAAGAAGGGTGCGACAGTGATCTGTTGAAATCGAGAAGACAGCCGAAGCCCTTCGCAAGGGAGTCACCACGCTATCCGATCAACCGCTCGGAGCGCGAATCACACCACAGAATGCTCATCGATGCGGACAGCCCGGCCAGCAGCACGGCCGCCGCATCCCTTCTTTGAGCTCCGAGCACACCCTTTCGACATGCTGCCGCCTTGTCTCATCTTTCTTGACGGAGATGGTCCAGCAGATCCACTCGTTGCGCGCGAGCGGCGTTATGTCTTCCCAAGCCGCCAGTGCCTTTGCGTCGGACGCGAGCGCCTTTCGGAGATCAGCCGGAAGGTTATGTACGACTCCTCCGGAGATTCGAACGGTTGTCATAGAGTTATCCCGCAGGCTAAAGGATCAAGCATCTGATACGAGAGTACAACTCGGATTCCGGGACTATTGTGGGCAACTCGGAAGTTGATATGGTGTGACCTGTCAATATCTGCAATCGTTGGGGTTGTTTTTGTCGTTGTACTTCGAGGACAAGGTCAGCAGCAGCCGTGGCAGGTAATGGCGACGATTGATCAAGCTGATATTCGCGGGTCGGAACCGCATAATCATGATCCGTCGGGAGCTGCCTCTGACTACATACGCGAGTCCGGCTGAGCCTGTCGCAAACTTCCGCCGAGGATTCTCCTTCGTGCTTGCTCCGGCTGCGGCTGACCCTGTCCTCGAATTGGATAGCGTTGTTCATGGGTTGATGTGTTTTTGCTTTTTCCTTATTTGGAAAGTTCTTGCTTTTGTTCTTTCGTTATCGTCATGCCGCCATTTGTTGCTTGCATGACGCTTCGGCTTTGATCCCGATGGCCCAGATGAAGCCCAACAATTCGCGTGCCACTGCCGTCATGGTCTTTCTCTGTTCTTTGCCTCGCGCCATCAGCGCCATGTAGCGTTTGTGCAGACGGTTCTGTGCTTTCCATGCAATATCGGTGATCTCTGCTGGCAGTCCTTCCTGGCGCCTGCGTAACCTGGCTCCGACCGCTGGCCGGTGTCGATAGCTCCAGGCCGATTCGACAATGATTCGTCTGAGGTGCGCGTTGCCGGACTTGGTAATGCCTCCTCTTCGAATACGCTTGCCGCTGGAGTCTTCGTCCGGAAATGCTCCGCTGTATCCCATCAGATCCCGTGCGTGCTCGAAGGGGAGGTGATGTTGCCCAGTTCGACCGCAATCTGGCTGCAACGATATGTGTGGTTGCCGCGCATTGCCGTAAGCCACGAATTACTTCCTGCATCGACGCGGGAGCCAGCTGAATCACTTCCACAATCGAGTTCTCCAACCGCTTGACTCGTTCGGCCATGTGCTGAACTTCTGCAGACAATCGGGCAACGTTGCTTCCTGCGCAGGATGTGTGTAGCGAACCTGCTGGAGCCACTCCGCATGACGTTCCGTCCATGACCTTTACTCCCAGTGGAGGACGGCGACCGGTACGCAGCAGGAACTTGGTGAGCCGGTGTTGCGCCCGCAACTGATCGCGCTTGGCCGCCTCTCGCGCACGGACAAGATCGCGTAATGCTTCTGAAGCTTCATCCGGTATCCATACCGCGGTCAGATCACCGGAGCGGTGACTGCGCGCAAGCTTCAACGCATCCCGTCGATCCGTCTTGACACGATCTCCGGCTTCTTCGGAACCAGCGACGGCGCAATCACATCGCACTGGACTCCCAGCTGCGTCAGTTGCCAGTACAGTACGAAGCCCGTTGGGCCGGCTTCGTAGCAGGCCCGCAGATGCTCGGGCGAACCAAGCTTGCGGATGAACTTGCGGATCGAATCTTCGCGGTTGGCGATCGTGCCCAGGCTGCGAACCTCACCATCCGGTTCGGCTACGGCTACAGCTATCGTTTCGGCATGGACATCCATGCCCAAAAATCGTAACTTCTCTCTCATGACCGGTTCCCTCCGCTTGTGGCTCTGGACTGGCGTTCTTAACAAACTCAGCCTAACCCACGACTAGCGCATCGAACCGGTCACACCATAATGACTACTCGTTGGCCGCTTCGCGTCCCGGTTGGGTACCCCGCGCGCAGCCTTATTCAGGAGCACTCGAAGAGTTTGGCATCAAGCCTGCTAAGCATCTTGCGTAGCTTTGCGACGGTTGCATTGGTTGTCGTTTCCCCGATACGGGCCATTTCCTCGGCCCGAGTGAATTCCGATATATCAAAGGACGTCACGTCGGGCGCGATCGACAAAGTCTGCCGGCTGCACCCCAACGGAGTTCATGTTGTAGTCCTGGACCATGGTCTGTCGCATGATCACTTGAATTGTTGAAAGGAACCGACCGCTGAGCCTTGGAGCGGATTCCTTCAAAATCTTTCTCTAGCTTTGCTGTCACAGTCGATGCGATGACAAAGTTGCATCCCTTGGCTACCAGCACATTGGCAGGAACATTGTTGAGCAACCCGCCGTCCACCATCGCCTGGCCTGACTCAATGATAGGAAGCGAAAGAGGAGGAAGATTGATGCTTTCCATGACGCCGATTGTCGCATCGTCAACCTCGCGCACGACCGATTCTCCCTGGACGAGATCGACGGAAACCGTAAGTATCGGAAGTATCAATTGTTCCATTCTGGCTTGACCCAGGTATTTCCGCAGCATGGAATCGAATCGGTGCCATCTGTACTTGTAGAGCAAATACCAGTAGCTGCCACCGGGCAGCTGTCGAAAGAACCACGACGGCTGCAGTTCGGTCTTGAAACAACGAGCAATGTAGTCGGGATCAAAGCCAGCCGCGTAAAGAGTGCCAACCATCGCACCAGCACTCGTACCCGCGAGCATGTCGATGTAGATGCCATGCTGCTCAAGCGCTTTGAGCACCCCGAGATGAGCCATGCCTCGAGCTGCGCCACCGCCGAGTGCCAAACCGATCTGGATGCCTCGCAAATGATGAACGATGCGTTCGAATCCATGCTGCAGTAAAATATTTTGGTTTGCTCCAGGAGTGTCAAAAGTAAGTTTGAAGTCTCGTTCAGCGAGTTCATACAACTCCGGTACATACGGCGTGATTGTCTGGTTGCTGTCGAGAATCCACACGATCCGGATCTTGTCTCGCCATCTGGGTACGCTCTTCACCAGTCCTTCGAGCAGAAGAACCGCTGCGACGCGCATCCTGCGGCCGAATACACCAGAGCACCATGTCGACGTAACTCAAAAGCCGCTTCATTGCCTCGGGTGAATAGTCCGCACGAACATCTATCAGAAGGCGCCGTTTCAAGGACCAGTCTTTAAGAAGGTCTTGTCGAATCCTGGCCTTCTGCCAGCAAGGAATTTAAAGGGGATATCTCCGTCTGGCTTCCATTCGCTCGTCGTCGCCGATAATGCCGGGAGATTCGCCCAACTCTGTAAGTCGGCGTGCCAATCGAGCCACGAGTGAACGGCTCGCCCCGCTATGATGAATAATACCCACTACGGATGGTTTCGGAAGGGAACGATCGACCATCACGTATCGCTTGAACGCATTCACAACCAAGCGAAATAAAGCAAGTTGCAAGTCCGGATGCTTCGCTGACAGCTGCAGCAGCTTCTTATAGCGTCAACTCGTATTGCTGTCGAAGGCTCAATAGCCTCGACTTGCAAGAGAGAGCGGTCCGATGAACCGAGCGCAACTAATGCAAGGGCAAGCGCCTCGGAACGATAGTGTCTCTCTGGACCTCCTTGCCCAGGGAATCGTGGAGCGTCGACTGCGCCCGGCCCGTTATGAAGAAGTATATATGGGTAATTTCCGATTCCACCTTAAGGACCACTTCCCCGGCGTGAAACTCGACCCACTCAGCCGCGCTCGTGATAGCCGTCAATGTGTCCTCGCTGAGTTCCACTGCCCATTCGAGCCGACGAAGATCCACATAAAGTTGTTCCGTTGTCGGGGCGAACTGGCCTTTCGTCGCTGCTATTCATTTCATTCTCCTCGAAACTCAGAATCGAGAGCACCCGGAAGTTTCAGACCGCAAAAAACGCTCAGTAACTACTGACCTGACCGAGGCGGGTAGAGCTCCGCTTTCTTCCCTTCGACTCTGCAAGGTCGGCATGTTGATCCTGCCGCCGAACGGGAACAACAAGACATAGTACACAACGAAAGTACATTCGGCGCGCCCTCGGGCGCTCTAGTGTAAGGTGCCCAGTTCGCCACCGAATCGCGACATCCAACTTGGCGCCTCCTGAACAATTTTTTCCGAGCCCGCCTGGCTTTTCGCCTTCATGGTTCCAACTGGCAGCATGACGGGCCCCAGCGCTATTCCAAAGTTCTCCGCACGAGAGAATGAGTCACCTGAGCCGCTGACCCAAGATATTTGATGCCAACTCGTACCTCGCGTGCAGCATCACTGCCGCTCTCGGGTTTCCGAGTACGCTGGGTTAACCCAAAGTAATTCTCGGTTCGCGAGAACAGCGAATTCCGCCGCCCATTAGCGTTGCATTCCGGTGATTCGTCCACTGAGGAAATGCCTCGCGTGCAGCGCGGACTCAATGACGAGTCCTTTTCATTGTTGAGTCATTCACCCGGAAGCCGCAGTCTTTCAGGCGCAAGGGTGGGAGACGGCAAACTTCCGCATCGCCACGTCCGGTATAGAATTCTCCCACCGTGGCGAAGGACTTGTCCGGTACCAGGAGTGCTGCGGATTGGGTTTGGCGCGCGGGGTCCGCGAAACGAGGCTGACGAAAGATGATCGCAGGAACAGGATTAAAATAATCCCATTACTCGCTGTCAATCGGAAACCGACAACGACGAATGAAAGTGACTGCCCCCAGCGTCATGACAAAAATTTGTGTAAATTGTAATTGCAAATTGTTGCCCGGAAAGCGGGTTGCCAGCCTATCCCCCGGGCTCTTTCCCCGGTTTCTATCGGGACTGCCGAAGACCGCACTCCACGATATTCTCTCCGCTGCTGCCCATCGGCAACACCTTGCGTCCTCCGTGGTAATCCATGAGGGGGACCCTGCTGAACGATTCTTCATTCTCACCAGTGGTCAGGGCAGACACTTCATGTTGACAGGCGACGGCCGAAGGATACTTATGAATTGGCTCACGCCCGGACAGATTTTCGGTGGCGCCGCGCTCCTGTCTACTCCTTCCCATTACCTCACAAGCACTGAAGTATTGTTGGACAGTTGTCTTTTGGTATGGGACAGAAAGACGATCCGCGAACTGGCGTCTCGATTTCCGGGATTGCTGGATAACGGATTCTCAATTGCCGTCACAGAGAGTATCGCGTGGCTAGTCGCAGCCCATGTCTCTCTCTTTTCGGACGATGCGACGGGCCGCGTCGCCCAGATGCTTGTGAGTCTCGCCTCCGGGATTGGTAAGGCTGGTCCTGGTGGCATCGAGATTCACGTTGGAAATGAAGATCTGGCAGCCGGAGCAAACGTAACGATTTTCACTGTCAGCCGCGCGCTGGCAGGTTGGCAACGCGAAGGCATCTTGACCAAAGGCCGCGGCAAGATCCTCCTGCAAAAACCTGAACTGCTGGTCGCCAGGTGAGAATCGCTGCTCCGCGTGTTGCGCTTCGACACCCGCCCTTTGCAGTGCAAAGAGCCATTTCGACCCGGTTCCGGTCGGATCGTTGGGCTTCTATGTCGTGAGTTCCGACAGCCAACGCAGAGCGCGGAGTCCAGGAAGAAAGCAGTACTCACCACCTCGTGTGACCACAAACTGAGGCAAACCTTGCAACCGCATCCGTAGAGGACGCTTGGGTATATCAAAGACTCCGGTTCCTTCCTGAGCCCCCGCGACTGGATCTTTTCCGGCAGCCCCTCCGAAAAACGCGCTGTCATTCATCCACTCGGATTGGATGAATTCGAACTGTCGACCTAAATGGGCCCCCACAAACGCGAACATCAGTCCCCGGTCCACTCCGTCATCTTCCAGAACGCCGTCGGGTAACGATGGACCATACGAAGTCCCGCGCCGAATCATGCGATGAATGCGAACGACGCCTGCAACATCCGCATCGCGGGGATTCATACGCCGAATGTGGGAGCCTGCAGGCGTCTTGTAGCCGATAGGGTCATCCTGCTTGAACAAGAAGGCGTTGTTGCGTCCTGCGTCGGCGCCGAGTGCGGGATCGTCATGCATCGGGCACAAAGCCAGGGGAGCTCCGCTGCGCCAACGTCCCATCATCTTTGCTGCCAGCAATTCCTCGGCTTCAGCGCTGGAGGCATTCTCCTTGAGATATCGGCGAAACGCGGCGACACGCTGATGAAGCTTTCGAAAGACGATGTAACCCCCGTTGCGACCCAGGATCTCTGGCTGCGGTATCTGCGAGTAATCTGCTATTTCGTCGGGGTACCCGAGTACGAATTCCCCCGCCTTTAAAGGCCGCTCGTTAGGATTGGTGCCGGGAAGACCGGTGCCTTCGATTGCTGGATGTCCGATGCCATCCTTGAACCCGAAAGCTTCTTTCTCATCGGGGCGAACGTGGCAGTCCTGGCGCCAGATCGCAGTGACACCCCGCAACTCCCGATATGCCTTCCTCGCGCGTTCCATGGCAGCCTCAAGACGCTCCGTATCCGGCGCAACGGCAGTGAGCACCACATGAACCTCGGATGACCCAAGCGGTTTTTCCCAGTTCTCGGGAGCGCTTTCACCCCTGTCCCCCAACACTTTCGCGCGTGCTGCCATCCCTTGCTGAAACTGCGGGGAAAAGCTGTCGAGTGAGGCTTGCGGGACACCCAAAGCCTTGAGGCCCTGGAAAGTAAGTGCGACGCTCACCCAGGTGTCACCCGTGGGGCTTGTGGGGTGAGCAGCTGAGACTACGACGCTGCTCAACCGGGCCATCAGTTCCCGACCCGCCTTGGGTTCGTCGATGCGAAACAACACGTAAGTCGCCGCATATGGCGTAGGCCGCGGACGAAGCACTCCGCTCTGAATGTCATCAAGTTCAAGAATCGTTGAAGCCATGAGGTCTTCCCTCTCTCAGCATTTAGAAACTGATCGAACCAGAAAACTGCACGGAATATCCCTGAAACGTGGAACGATCCGCAAATTCCTTGAAGTACTTCAGCCCAATAGACGCTTTATGCTTCGGAAATGTAGAGTTCACCGCGAACCCAAGCGAGTTGACTGCGTAGCGATCCATTGACGCTGCCTCGGAAACCCCGGGCCCGGTGGTGGCGGTTGTCTGCCGCTGCTCATATCCGACCAGTCCAGTCTGGAGCTGAAAAGAGTTAGTCCGCAGAACCGAGCCCATAAGCGAGTAGTCGAGATCAAAGGTTTCTCCTGGATTGATGCCGGTGCCTTCCTGGACACCATGGAATTCGTACATTTGGAACGCAGACAGGATGAGGCGCTTGTTCTCCTTCAGATAAAATGTCTGCCCTGCAGACACAGCGTTCGTCCAATAGCCTGAGCCAACATTGTCATTCCCTCCCGCGACAAAGCGGCCGGTGGGAGAAGAAAACCGTAGATTGCGCGGATCGCAACCCGTTCGCGATTCCAACCCAGGATGAATGGCATGTAGTATGAGTCGGCAAATCCACCGCCGCCACTTACATTTCCCTGAATGTCCGAAGTGAGATTGTTCCTGGCAAACGGGAGAGTGGCTACCGCAGAGAAATTGGCTCCGCCGAGAAACTTCTTCTTGGATACCCAAGCCAACGTATTCATGTCCATAAGGACAAAGTTTTGGCCGGTGACCGGTAGCGTATTACCGGCCTCATCTTTGGCGTGATCGCGGGAGTAGTACAGGAGTTGGTTGACGTAGGTAAAGCCAGGTGCGGGAGTGACACCGGAATTTGTTGCAGTCATGCCGAGTGGGTAGACACCACGATTTTGGGCTTGACTGCTCATGCTGAGGATCATCACGCAGACCACACTAAAAACCCCGGGCCGGAATCCGCCAATTTGCATCATTTGGTCGCGAGGTTTTTCCAGAAGTGCGTCAGGCTCTCGTCACCGCCGAACAATGTCATGAAGATCGTGGAATCTGCCAGCAAAATATCACCAGCTCGTTCGCCCTTCGGCGGCATCCAGAGGAACATATTGAACTCGCTGTTTCCGGCTTCGACAAAGGGATGAGGTTTCGACATATCGATCGGTTGCCGTGCCAGCACATGAATAGCGCCAGGATCTTGGGTGGTCACGGCGTAATGCGGCAAGTGCATGTGGAAAACGAAAGTCTTGACATCGGTAAGCCAACCCCGCGTGTCCAAATCGTTCGTGATGGAGAGAGGGACGGTTCGAGTGGTCCCCTGGACGGTGGCTGGCCGCAGACCGTACCGATTTTCAACGGGGACACCGAGTCCTTTCATGAGGGATCGTGTGTACTTGCCAAAGCGCTGCTGGCGCGGGACAAGCGGATCACCGTGGTGAGCATACTCCATTTGTCGTTCCTTCAGATCCGCTGAGACGCCGACGTCATGGTGAGGACCAAGTATCAGGCAGGTGCCCTCGCGAGTAAGAAACCTCCGCAGTGACTCAATCTCATCCGGAGAGGCTTCTTGCTCGGTCACCATGTGGTCGAGGCCATATACCATGAGCGTGTCTGTGTCGGCAAGAATACGTTCGTCAATCGGCAATCTTTGTCCGGCCTGATCGATCCGCTGATACACAGCCACGGGCTGACCAGTTACTTCTTCGACCAGGCTCTGGAAGGTCATAGACGACAGGTGGAAAAGTTCCAACGTTCCTGCGATGCCCTGCAGGAACATCCGCTCCGAATACTCAATCGACTCATAGTTCGGCCACGCTACACGGCGAACCTCAGTCATCGTGGAGAAACGATTATCTAGTTCCGTGACTGGTCTGCCCGATCTTTTGTACCAGTTTCATTGTTAGTGTAGCGCGGCTAATTTTGTTGATATGTAGTCGCAGTCGGGGGTGTGGAGAAGTGGGAAGCGCGTAGCGGTTTCCACTTCTCCATGCCCCAAGCTTTTTGCTACCCAGGCTTCCGGCGCTGGTGGTCTGTAACCCAGCGAAGAGTGTGGCCGGACGGTGTTGTAGTGAACGCGCCAGCGCTCCGCCAGCACCCTGATCTCCTTCATCGAGTAGAAGATTTCACCGTTCAGGAACTCGTCCCGCAGCTTCGAGTTGAAGCTTTCGCAGTAGCCGTTCTCCCATGGGCTGCCTGGTTCGATGTAAGCCGTTTTTGCTCCCGTGCCGGCGAGCCACTTGCGCAGATCCCTGGCGACGAACTCAGGGCCGTTGTCGGACCGAAGATGCTCCGGCACACCCTTGGTCACCATCACATCGGCCAGCGCTTCGATCACCTTCGCTGAACTCCATCTGCGTTCCGACCGGATCATCAGGCACTCCCGGCTGTGCTCGTCGATCAGATTCAGCATCCGCACCGTCCTTCCGTCGTGTGTCTTCGCGCTCACGAAGTCGTACGACCATACATGGTTGGTGTGCTCCGGCCGCAGCCGCACGCACGATCCATCGTTGAACCACAACCGCCCACGCGGCTTCTGCTTCTGCGGAACCTTCAGCCCTTCACGACGCCAGATGCGCTCCACCCGGTCCTTGCCAACCTGCCAGCCGTCCCGCTGCAGCAGCGCCGTGATTCGGCGGTAGCCGTAACGTCCATACTGGCTGGCGAACTCCACGATGGCCTGGGTCAGTGCATCCTCGTCTTCGCGCTGTGTCAGCTGATAGCGTTGCGTGCCGCGTGGCTGATTCACCAACCGGCACGCCCACCGCTCACTCATGCCTTGTTCCTGCGCATGATCCACTGCACAGCGCCGTCGTTCAGGGCTTAGAAGTTTCCCGAGGCGATGTCCTTCAACACCAGCTTCTCCAGGCTCAGCTCGACTACCAGCCGCTTCAGCTTCGCGTTCTCCTGCTCCAGTTCCTTCAGCCGCCGCGCCTGGTCCACCTGCAAGCCGCCGAACTCCTTGCGCCATCGGTAGTACGTCTGCTCGGTGATCCCGCCTTCCCGGCACGCGATCGGTGTCGTCTTGCCGTTCGCAACCGCAACCTCGATCTGCCGCAGCAAACTCACAATCTGTTCAGGTGTATGCTTCTTTCCCTTCGCCATCTTCCGCTCCTTTTTGTCCAGTCTCTCTCATTGGAACTGGTACAAAAAAGGCCGGGCACTCCACTCGAGTTCGCTTAGTTGATTAAACCATTGCAGAAGAACCTAATGAAACGGCCTTAAGGAGAGCGCTATGAACTTGGAAATGCTAAAGCTAATTCGACAACGGGTTACGCCTGCACGATTCTCGGACATTATATGGGGAAAACTGCCTAAGCTCTGCTTGCCATCCTCCATCGTTGACAAGAACACGGGCCAGCTTACCTCAGACAACTACGCTCTTAACGTTCTGGTGGCATTGCTCTCTATCCAGAGGAACGAGACAATACGCAGAACCATCACCCCCTTTATTGCGGACGCGTTAGACGGAAGGGCTGTCGTCAAGGCAGACCGAAAGACGCTGATGCGGATTGCTAAGCAAAATCGTGCGAGTGAATTCCCTACTTCCGCACAACAACTGAGGACGCTCACTGGCCTGACCGAACGTGCGTTCAAGAAGGCGCTGGAGGGGTTGGAATCGAGACGCTTGGTATGGAACTCGTCAATTGCGTCAACAATGCGAAGTCTGACCATTGCTCTCCGCAATCCCATCACTCAAGAGTTGCTCTCGGAGTCCCAGTTTGAACGTAACCCACGAAATGACCCGCGAAACTATTACGAAGAAGGTGCCAAAGGACGCTCAAAGAGGGCGGACCTTTCGATGTCTCCTGAAGAGGCTGAGGAGTTGTTCCTTAAGCTGCTCAATGAACGTGGAGAATCCGCGCAGCGTGAAGGCAGCGGAGAGTTCAAGTTCTGTTGCCCGTTTCATAATGACTCAAATCCGTCCTGTAATTTCAATCCCACGTTGGGATGTTTCCATTGTTTTTCCGCAAGCTGCGGTGAAAAGGGGACGAGTCGTCGGCTTTTGATGCAGCTTTCAAATGAATCTGGAGAAGAAACGATTAAGCGCATTGCTCAGGCGATGGGCAAACAGATTGAATTCATCGAACCGGATAAGGAGGCCCTTGCGATTTACGAATATGTGGACAAATTTGGCATCGTGCAAAAGCAAGTGCTCAGATTGCCTGACGACGAAAATGGCAATAGGCGGTTCACGCAACGTCGGCGGGGTAAGGACGGATGGGTGTACTCGGTGAAGGGGATGCGGCCAATGCTGTTCAATGCGAGGCTCCTTCCATACACGGATACCGTGTACCTCGCGGGAAAGGTCAACGGCTTCCATCTGAAATTGCTCAGTGGTACTCTTTATGCCATGCAAAAGACCTGCAAGGAATGCGGAGACAAATTCGAACTTTTGCCCGATAAGAAAGGGTTCGCAAACGTGTGTCCAACCTGCACTGAAAACGCAGATGACAACGCACGAAAGGCCGCACAGGAAGAGAGCTTGCGTAAAGCGCTGAAAGAGTCACTTCGGGAGAATAACAAGAGACGCGAAAAGGAACTGAAAGAGGATCGAGAGCTAGCTGCACTCGGCTTTCAGAGAGTTCCGGGAAAGCGGTTCACTGTGAAAGTTCCGAATGCTAAACGGAAATCTCTGGCGTCTTTACTAGAGGCTCTTTGTGGTCATCTTCATCTTCTGGAAGGTATACCCTCTCCCAATCGTATTCGCTGGAATCGTAAGGGTGTTTTCTGACGAACTTGGTCCATCGCGCCTTTGCATCTTTTTGACCCGGGTGCTTCTCCAATAGCTTCACTAGCCACCATGGGTCCAGTATGTGGACGACTGCGCCTGACGTATGAGGCGCACTCTTGCGGCTTGCGGCGAAATGAAGCGCGATGAGTGCCCCGTCTGTCCAATCCAATAACCGAGTTGGCACTCCGTGATGTTGCATCAAGAAGTATGCATCCCACTCGTCATCGCCAATTGGCCTATCACTCAGCTGTGGAGCACACCTCCTGAACTCCTCATAAAGTTCGTTCTCAAGTTTCAGCAGGAAACGAGTCGTCTTACGACTCTTCCCTTTTCTTGGACGATAAAGGCTTGGCAGTAAGGTTGTCGCAGAATGCGCATCGTCCTCCGCTCGAAACCACAGTTCTTTGTGGTCGTCCAAATCCCAATGATCCCGGGTTAATGCGACGTTAGAGAGATAATCGTCCAAACTGGCAATGCGCATAGATGGACAGGTCCTCAGTTCGCGAGTGCTGATTTTATTTTGCCCATTTTACTCTTGACTCGACACGAACTGGTTTTCATTCGATTTCTCTGTCGTCACCTATGCTGATGGCGGAGAGGGTTTCTCTCCATTCTCGGGGTGATACCAGTGATACCGTTTTTGAGGCTTTTTGAGGCTATAAGAGAAACTGGAGAAACGGGAGCCGAAGAGAGAGTTCTTGTAAAACATTCAGGAGCAAATACTTATGGCAACCACTTCAGAATGCTAAATTTGTCGATTTTGTCGAGAACGAATCCCACTCTCTCCGCCACTACCTTATATATTTAGAATCCAGGGTCACCAACGGTGCCGGTGTCGGTCCACACGCTCACCCAAATTGATGCGGCACTCGCGTTCGAAAAATCAATTCACATGGATGCAAATTTCCCCACGCCGGACCTCACCCCTGTTTTTCACAAACCACTCTCCGCGCTTCCAAGTGCGATGACGGGGTATCCTAGACGAATAATGTTGGCTCGTTATGCCTAGGATGAAAGTAGTTCCCGCAATCAGAGCGTGTGAAGGTGGCTTCGAGACGGAAGTCAAAGCGGTTGATTCATTTTACAAATGGCGAAAAAAATACCGAGAAATAGGAGATGCCTATACGGAGGCCGTTGAACTTGGTTTGGCGACCTTGGAAGGTGATCCCGCTGGAAGACTCTCGTTCGTCAAGAGAACCCTCAAACTTGAAGTTTGGGTAGAGACAGAACACCTTGAGCGGCATCGATTCCGTCTACTCTGAATTGTCGAGACACCCCTACGACAAGGCGGGCGGAACACCGCGAAGGCTTCAAGTGCCCCGTATCAACTCGTCCCTTGCTTCGCTGGCATCAGCTTCTTCGAGGCTCCGGAGCCGTTGCGCCTGACCACTGGTATGGCCCAGGTCTTAAACGCACAGCCGATCGAGTCCAAGTTCTGAGATGCTCAAATTCAGTTATTCTTGGATTCATCGCTCACGAGCGCAGAAACAACTTTCAGTGGTGGCCACATCCATGCGACCTTGGTGCGATCTGTCGAGAATTGTCGGCGACGAAGAGGGGAACTTCGCAAAGGCTCCAGAGATACAGGTACGCCTTGTGGCTCTGTTATTCTGCCGGCCGGAGTTGAGCCTGATGAAGAGCGACATTCTTCCTTCGCTCAACTACTTTCACGAGCGCTCTGGGGATCACACGGCTTTCTACTTCGCGGGATTTCCGGAGTTCCTTCCCCTACCCGAGACGTACGAGAAACTGAGATCTAAACTCCCGGTGTGGGGCGGGAACAACGATGGGTTGCCATTTATGGCGGTCGGTTCGACACGTAGAGTCGGCGAAAATGATCCTAAAGCTTTCGCCGGACCAGAAGGACGGTATTGGTGTTTCATGCCAGGCGATTTTGACCGCATCCGAAGGGCCGTCGAAATCAACACTCGCTGGCGATACTCTGTTGCGACATGATTTTCGCCAATTCCCATCGCAACAATGGATTGGACTTCAAAACCGCTATTGTTCTGCGACTCGATAAGATCAGCGAGATGGTGGCCGCTCCGAATATAAGTCAGCTGTTTGAGGTGATCTTTCAATACGCCGAGCGACAGGATTCAGCAAATCCGACTTGGGGACTCAGCGATCATCTAGCTCTGAAAACTGCGCGATCTGGGCTCTGGGATGTGATCGTTGGGGTTCTGCCGGAGGCGTTTCGCAGCTCGATTAGGGCTTCACGGCGTGTCGTTGTTCAGGACATCGGACTCGCCGAGGCTTGATTTATCGATGCGATCCTCCGCCAGAATGCCTCCCAGCCCGCGCACGACGATCAGGATTCCATCGCAACACTTCGCGCGCGGCGAAGAAATTGTTCGAATGCCTTGCGGTCGAATTTTTGATCCTCTACAATTTCGCCGTTATTCAGGTCGACATATCCTGATTCAACAAACTCGCAGCCGACCCCATCTTCGCCCCAGCGGATCACTTTCGACTCAACCCGGCTGAAGTTCACGGAGTTGGGTTCGTGATTCTCTTTCTGCAGTGTCATCACGATGCGCGTTCCAGGGAGCCATCGCTCCGCGGTGAGCAGATACAACCCGCTTCCGCTCACGTTGCCGAGTTGGTAGGCCTGCGGGGCCCCTCCGGTCCAGTAATAGGCAACAAGCCCCGGCACCGGCAGCCGTTCTCCACGACGACGATCGATGGAAGCAGGCTCTGGAAACAGCCACCGCAGAAAGCGGAGCTTTAGCGAAGGCTTTTCATCAACCTCTTGGCCTGACGCTAAGTCAGGTTTTATGGCAGGCTCTCCAAGATTGAACACCTGCGCCTGCGACGCCGAAAATACGCTATTCTTCGCGCATTGAAACGCATGATCACGATCAGCTAGCGGCAGCGTGTCATCAAAACCTGCAATAGCTCGACTTTCTCTGCAGATTCTGCACTGATCTCCTCTTTGGATGTGAGCCGAAGCGAGAGAGTGTGCTGGGAGAATGAGCGCGCTGGCAGGTGTTTTGCTTAGCGGCTCAAATTCTGCCTCGGTGAAGTTCTCCACATACTCCAGTACTCTGCAACTTTCGTCGAGATAGATCACATCGAATCGCGAGAGACGCGGGCCCGGAGGAATGCCTCGGAATGGATTCAACCAGAGCCCATCTTTTTGAAACGTCGGAAAGGTCCTTCACAATTGCGGTAAAGGGCTGCTTAACGGTATCAACGAATTCAATCTCCACACCGATCGCGCTCTGGCGTGTCCGGTCGCAGGCGCACAGCTTCTGAGTGCCCATACTCCTCTTTCCGAGGGAAGCTGCCGACCGCAGTAAACCAAGGATTTGCGTCTAGCTTAGCAGAAGGTCGCCGTGTCGGACGGGCACTCAATAGTTTCGGTTGGATGCAAAGTAGTAACAAGCGGGAGCAGAGTGAGACTCAGGGACCGCGACAGATTCGACGTTGCGAAGCTGCGTGCCGCGCAAAGGTGCGGGACTTTCTTGTGGTAGCATTCGCGCGAGGTGTTTTGCTCATTGCATGAGACGTCTCGTCCCGTTGCTCACCGTTGTTCTGTGTATATTCAACGCTCGGTTGCTACCCTCGCAGCCGCCATCTGCAGGAGCGCGTCCCGCACGCGAGACTTATCTGAAATTGGCCGCGGAAGTTGACGGTGCCCTTCACCATGATGTCCTTGACGTGTGGTTTCCCCGATCGGTGGATATCAAGCATGGCGGCTTTCATTCGCATTTCGCACGCGACTGGCGAGAGTTGCCCAGCGACGGCAAGTTCTCTGTCTTTCAGGGACGCATGACCTGGGTTGCCGCTCAGGTGGTGTTGCGCGAGCCTGCGCTGAAAGATCAATACATTCCGATAGTGCGCCATGGCGTCGATTTTCTCGCCGACGTAATGTGGGACAAGCAGGGCGGCGGATTCTTCTGGGGATTGGACGACGATGGCAGGATCAGCGCCGCATTTGGCGACGAGAAAGAACTCTACGGCATTGGCTTCTGCGTTTACGGAGCCGCAGCCGCGTACCAGGCCACCAAGGACCCCAAGGCGCTCGAAACCGCGAAAAACGGCTTTTTATGGGCTGACGAGCACGCACATGATTCCTTAAACGGCGGGTACTTCGAATGGCTCGCTCGCGATGGAACACCGATTGTGCCGCACGTTCCCGAGGGAACCGTGGCAACGAACCCGATTGGCCCGATCAACTACAAGTCAATGAACACGCATATTCACTTGCTGGAGGCGTTCACGCAACTCTACGAGGTCTGGCCCGATCCGACTCTGCGCTCACGTTTGGAAGAGCTTCTCGCGATCGTACGCGACAAGATTTGCGTCGAGCCGGGCGTCATGAATCTCTACTTCACGAACGCCTGGCAGCCGATTCCCGATCATGATTCCCACGGACACGATGTTGAGACGGCCTACTTGATGCTTGAGAGTGACGAAGTACTCCATCAGAAAGCCGACGAAAAGACCGAACGCATGGCCAGGATGCTCGTCGATCACGCGCTCGCCTATGGCTGGGATCAGCAGAATGGCGGCTTCTTCCGCGAGGGCACCACATTTGGCAAAGCGGAAGACACCATGAAGGAGTGGTGGGTGCAGGTGGAAGGCCTGAACGCGCTGCTAATGATGCACGAACGCTACGGAAAACAGGACGCCGTGTACTTCCAGCGATTCCTCGAACAATGGGCATTCATCCGCAACCACACCATCGATCGGCAGTATCACGGCGATTTCAACCTGACCACGGCTGACGGTACAGCTGTCACCGAGGACAAAGGTTCAATCTGGAAAGCCGCGTACCACGATGGACGGGCCTTCTGGAATGTCAGAGATCGCCTGCGAAAGCTGTCCGCTATGCAGTAGTAGATTTATTTGCGATGAGATCCATACCAATGTCGCGCTATGCCCTATTTGGACTTCACTCGCGCAACCACCTATACTACCGAACGATTGGGGCGTGAAATGTCAGTAAGAACCATCATCGAGCCGTTTCGGATCAAAAGTGTCGAGCCGATCCGCTGGACCACGCGTGTACAGCGCGAGGAATTGTTGAAAGCCGCACACTACAATCTGTTTCTGCTCCATGCCGATGATGTGCTAATCGATTTGCTGACTGACTCAGGCACCGGCGCCATGTCGACACATCAGTGGGCCGCCATAATGGAAGGCGATGAAAGCTACGCCGGAAGCAGGAGCTTCGACCGCTTCCGCAACTCAATCCACGGCATCGTCGGATACAAACACGTGATTCCCACGCACCAAGGTAGGGCAGCCGAACGGATCTTATTTGGAGTGACGTGCAAAAAGGGAGATGTCGTCCCCAATAACACTCATTTCGACACGACCCGCGCCAATGTTGAGTTTGTCGGCGCCGAAGCCGTCGACCTGCTGATCCCCGAGGGCCGCCAGCCCTCCTTGCAATATCCGTTCAAAGGCAACATGGATGTCGCTGCACTTGAATCGCTGATTGCACGTGTCGGCCGCGAGCGCATTCCGCTCGTGATGCTCACGGTAACCAACAACTCCGGCGGCGGCCAGCCAGTATCGATGGAGAACGTGCGCCAGGTGAGTGCTGTATGCAAGCGTCACGGCATTCCGCTCTATTTTGATGCATGCCGGTTTGCGGAGAATGCCTGGTTCATCAAGCTTCGCGAACCTGGATATGCCGATAAGACTCCGAAAGAGATTGCGCAAGAGATGTTCCGATATGGCGATGGCTGCACCATGTCTGCCAAAAAAGACGGTATGGCCAATATCGGCGGCTTCCTATGCACCACTAATGACCTGCTCGCACAGCAGGAAAAAGATCTGCTGATTCTGACCGAGGGGTATCCAACCTACGGCGGTCTCGCCGGGCGTGATTTGGAAGCAATCGCAGTTGGAATCCAGGAAGCTCTGCAGGAGGATTATCTGCGCTACCGGATCGCATCGACGGCGTATCTTGGCAACCACATCGCCGAGGCCGGCGTTCCGATTGTCCAGCCACCCGGCGGCCATGCCATATACATCGATGCGCGTGCCTTCCTGCCTCACATCCCTGCCGATCAATTTCCAGGAGTGGCTTTGGCGGCGGAACTGTACCTCGAAGGCGGCGTTCGCTCTGTCGAGATTGGAACCTTGATGTTTGCCGCAGAGGCACAAATGGACTTGGTCCGTCTGGCAATTCCGCGGCGCGTGTATACGCAAAGCCACGTTGATTATCTTGTCGAGATAATCGTAGAAGTCTTCCGGTGCCGCGAGCGTATACGCGGGATGCGCCTGACCTATGAGGCGCCTTTCCTGCGCCACTTTACAGCACATCTCGAGCCGGTTAAGTAGTTGATGATATTGGTGAATAAATTCTTCTAAGCTATTTATATAATTGATTATATACGGCAAGCATTATCGGCAATATTTGGGCTTTGGCTTGTCTATTTCCACAGGAATAGCGTTGACAAGCGTATCCGAATTGCAGGATTCTAGAGGCGAACAAAAGGCGAATTTGCCTTTTTACGCCATGCCTTCTTCTGCCGCACTTCGCCAACAGATCGAGAGCGTCTTCGAGCATCGCTACCCTCCTGTCCTTACGCCTGCCGCGCGAACCATTCGCGAAGTAGCTGCGACGGGTATTGCTGAGATCGACGAACTACTCGATGGCGGTCTGCCTGTAGGAGCAATCAGTGAGATTACCGGACCTGCATCATCTGGACGGACGAGCATTGCTCTGGCATTTCTTGCACAGCGCACACAGGATGGAAATGTCTGCGCATGGATCGACGCGAACGATGCGCTGGATCCCGAATCGGCGGCAGCAAACGGCATAAGCCTGAAACATCTCCTGTGGGTCCGATGCAGAAATTCACCCATCGAAAAGCCTTCCCTCGGAATAAGAAATAGAACTTCTGCAAAGAAGCAGCCATGGACACGGCTCGACCAGGCTGTACGCGCCACGGATCAGTTGATGCAGGCCGGCGGTTTTGCGGCCATCGTCCTCGATCTAGGGGATGAAGCGATCGAACATGGCCGACGTATTCCACTGGCAACATGGTTCAGATACCGGCAGGCAGCCGATCGCACCCGATGCAGCCTGATCGTATTGGGCAAAGCCCCATATGCCCAGTCGAGTGCTGCAGTTGTTCTGGAGTGCCTGCCCGAACGCGTCGATGCCACATCCGAAACTGTAATTCGCGGCTTTCGCTATAGAGCACGCCGTGGCCGCATCCGTTTTTCACCGCTTACAAACATTACCCGCAAGCCACCTGCATCGACATGGTCGACACAAGCAACATGGAATCCTGAAAAACGTGCATGACGAATCGATCCAATTTGATCTATACCGCTATTCACGCGGCTGAGTTCCCCGCCCAGGCAATCCTGCGTTTGAGACCGGATCTACACGCAAAACCTGTCGTCATACTCGATGGTGTCGCACCACAGGAACGAGTCTGCTCACTCAATATCCATGCGAGAAAGAGAGGTGTTGTACCGAGCATGGCTCGCCTTGAAGTAGAAGAACTCAGCGGGATATTCGTATTGTCGCGCTCGATGGAAACAGAGCTTGCAGCGCGGGCGGTTCTTCTCGAGTGCGTGTCAAAATTTTCGCCTCGTATCGAGGAGACATTTGCACCAAACGCATGTGGATTCGTATTGGATATCTCCGGTACTGAGCGGCTATTCGGCCCGCCCGCGATACTGTCGCAAAGCCTGCGAAGTGCGATGTTATCTGCGGGATTTCGTGCATCAGTATCCGTAAGCCACAACTTCGATACAGCACGCATCAATGCCGAATTCACACGAGGCATTACGGTTATTCCAAGCGGACGAGAAGCAGCGGCTCTGGCCGCGATGACCATTGCAGCCTTACGTCTTGAAGAGCAGCATTACGAAACATTTGCACTTTGGGGAATTGGCACCCTCGGCGAACTGGCTGAATTACCCGAAGAAGATCTGATCTCGCGTCTCGGGCAGCAAGCAAAGCAATGGCTCGAGCTTTCGCGCGGTACGGTAGAACATCCGTTTCAGCCCTTTGAAGCCCAGTTCGAATTAAGGGAACACATCGAATTTGAAACTCATGTTGAGCAGCTCGATTCCCTGCTCTTCATCGCTGCCAGCATGATCGGTAATCTCGTTTCGCGATCCACGAGTAGAGCACTCTCATTGGCAACTCTAACGGTTCAGATGTCTCTAGAGAAATCGTTAGTCTACGAGCGCGTAATTCGCCCTGCCATACCCACCATTGACCGCAGGTTTCTATTGAAACTGTTACAACTTGAGATTGCTGCATACCCTCCACAAGCAGCCATTGCATCGCTTACATTGACAGCAGAAGCCGGACAACAAAGCAAGATGCAGCTCGGCCTGTTCGCTCCTCAGACGCCGGAACCATCGCGACTGGATGTCACGCTTGCACGGCTCAGAACACTTGTTGGCGATGATCGGGTTGGTTCCCCAGTACTGAAGGACACACATCGCAGTGGCAGCTTCGCAATGGAACCCTTCGTAATACCTAATCAATCAAACCATCGCCGCGAGCCAACGGCGCGATTATCACTGCGTCGCATGCGGCCACCGCATCCTCTGCATGTACAAATCCATTTTGCGAAACCGATTTCATTTCGTGACGGTGCTGATCGCTATGATGTGCAGGTTGCCTACGGCCCATGGCACTCAAGCGGCTGCTGGTGGTCCATAAATAAGTGGGACATAGATGAGTGGGATGTGATGGCAACGAACAACATCGGCGAATCAATCGGATGCCTGATCGTGCATGACAATTTGAATGATCAATGGCTATTGGATGCATTTTATGATTGATGGCCAGGGCATCCAAATCTGCGATCGGATGGCCCGAGCTCGTTGCGACGAATATATCGAGCTGCATGCTTCAAGTGCATTCAGTTTCCTCGGCGGTGCGTCGGATCCAGAGGCTTTCATCGAGCGCGCCGTGGAACTCGAGATGCCGGCGATGGCTCTGGCCGATAGAAATGGCCTCTATGGAGCTGCGCGCTTCCACACCTCTGCAAAGCTCAACAAAGTGAAAGCACATATTGGTGCCGAGATCGCTGTTTCTTCGTTCGGTGACAGGCTTGTTCCTGCAGAGTGGCTTCCACACCGCTGCCCAGACGAACCTCCGCGCATAGTCCTGCTCTGTGCATCGCAGGTCGGATATCAGAATCTTTGCCAATTGATCACTCGTTTCAAGATGCGTGAGTCGACCAAGACAGAAGGCGCAGCGACTTTCGATGATCTCGAGGAATTCTCATCAGGCCTGATCTGCCTTACCGGCGGCGAGGAAGGTCCACTTGCGTCGGCACTCAATGGTGGAGGTGAAGCAAGTGCGCGCACAGCCCTTGACAGACTCACCTCCATCTACGGACGTAGCAATGTGTATGTGGAACTCCAGCGGCACCATCAACGAGAAGAAGAATATCGAAATGTCGCATTACTGAACATCGCATCGAGCATTGGATTACCGACAATCGCGACCAATGGCGCGCGTTGTGCCGCACCAGGCGATCGTGAACTCCTAGACATATTTACTGCGATTCGCCACCACACTACAGTGCACGATGCCGGACGACTCCTTTGCAGGAATTCCTTAAGCCATCTGCGCTCTGCGCGGGAGATGTGCGATCTCTTTCGCGATATTCCTGAAGTGATTGCCAATACTCGCATTGTGAGCGAGCGGCTCGAATTTACACTGAACAATCTCGGCTACGAATTTCCGCAATACCCGGTTCCGGATGGCGAGACCATGGACAGCTTTCTGGCCAAACGTGTCGATGAAGGTATCCGCAAACGCTATGCATCCACACTCAAGAAGCACTTGATCGAGAGGGCCCGCAAGCAGGCACAGCATGAACTGGAGCTGATTGCGAAGCTGGGATTTGCCGGCTACTTCCTCATCGTCTGGGACATCATCCGTTTCTGTCAGCAGCACGGATTCCTGGTGCAAGGGCGCGGATCAGCCGCGAACTCTGTCGTCTGTTTCGCCCTGGAAATCACTGCAGTAGACCCTATCGGTATGGAGTTGCTGTTTGAGCGCTTTCTTAGCGAGAATCGTGGCGAATGGCCCGACATTGATCTGGATCTACCCTCGGGCAATCATCGCGAACGAGTCATCCAGTACATCTATGAGCATTACGGTTCACTTGGTGCAGCCATGACTGCCAATGTGATTACTTACCGTGGTCGCTCTGCGGCTCGCGAAGTTGGAAAAGCTCTGGGCTTCGATGAGCTACAGCTAGGCAAGCTCTCAAGTCTGGTGGGTCACTGGGAGTGGCGTGGCGCAAATGACACCATGGCGAAACACTTTGATCAAGCGGGCCTCGACATCCGTCATCCCAGCATTGCCAAGTATCTCGAGCTCTGCTCACGAATATATAATCTCCCGCGCCATCTCGGACAACACTCGGGTGGCATGGTTATTTGTGCTGGGATGCTGAATCGCATCGTGCCTATCGAACGTGCGTCGATGCCTGGGCGGACAGTCGTGCAATGGGATAAGGAGGACTGCGCTGACCTCGGCCTCATCAAGGTTGATTTGCTTGGACTCGGAATGATGGCTGCACTCAATGATTCGCTGGAGTTGATTCCAACGCATTATGGGACCCAGGTTGATCTGGCCACCTTACCCGAAGATCCATTCGTATATGCAACACTTTGCAAGGCCGATACAGTGGGAATGTTTCAGGTTGAGAGCCGTGCTCAGATGGCCTCCCTTCCTCATAATGCGCCGAGATGTTTCTACGATGTCGTCGTGCAGGTCGCCATCATTCGTCCCGGCCCTATCGTCGGGAAGATGATGCACCCTTACATGCGCCGCAGACAGGGCCAGGAAGAGGTCTCATATCCACATCCGTTGCTCGAACCGGTTTTGAAGCGAACGCTCGGTGTGCCGCTGTTTCAAGAGCAACTTCTCCGCATGGCAATGGTCGTCGCAAGTTTTACCGGTGCAGAAGCTGAAGAACTGCGCAGAGCCGTCGGCATGCGACGTTCCATGCAGCGTATGCGCGACCTTGAAGGCCGCTTGCGCGCCGGCATGACACGCAATGGAATTGGATCGCAAGAGCAGGACAACATCGTCCAGGGGATCTCATCGTTTGCCATGTATGGATTTCCGGAATCCCATGCCGCTAGTTTCGCGCTTATTGCGTACGCGTCTGCCTATTTGAAAGTTCATTACCTGGCAGCATTCACCTGCGGTCTTCTCAACAATCAACCGATGGGTTTCTATTCTCCTGGGGTGCTTGTGAAGGATGCGCAACGCCATGGATTACGTGTCCGCCCGATATGTGTTCAACGATCCGGCTGGCCATGCTCCATCGAGCACGAGCCAGACGGGAGTTTGTCTGTTCGCATGGGCCTGAACTACGCCAGGGGGCTTAGACGATCTTCTGCCGAAGCATTATTGGTCTCTCGCAATACCGATGGATTCTTCCGTTCGGTAGACGACATGGCACGGCGTGCTCCTGAATTGAACAGAAAAGAACTCGTGCTGCTTGCTCAAATCGGCGCACTCAATTCAGTTAACGAAGTAAAACATCGGCGCGATGCGCTTTGGCAGGTGGAACAAGCTGGCCGTCCCGTCGGCCCACTACTACGAACTTCAAGTGCGAAGCAAGTCAGCAATGAACCAATGCCACTGAGACCAATGACTACAGATGAGCGACTTGCTGCAGACTACTCTGGTAGTGGTCTCACCTGCGGTCCGCATCCGATGACCTATCATCGTGCCACATTGAAGCGCGAAGGCTTTCTTTCTGCGGATGAGCTTGCCCATTGCAGCAACAACAGATTCGTTCAACTTGCAGGCTGCGTAATCGCACGTCAGCGTCCAGGCACAGCGAAAGGATTTGTCTTTCTTTCGCTTGAAGATGAAACAGGAATCGCTAATGTCATCATCACACCTGATCTATTTGAGAGCGAGCGAGTTGTCGTAACGCGCAACCGCTTTCTTCATATAGGAGGCACACTGCAAATACAGAACGGCGTAATTCACGTGAAAGCCCATCGCATAAGACCAATCGAGATCACATGTGCCGAAGTGAGTTCGCATGATTTCCATTGAGAAAGCACACAGCACAACAGCAATTACGGTTCCGAACCGATTTCCTCTATTTTTCGCCTGCGCTCAGCGCGAAACGACGGTTTGTCGTAGGCCTGCATGATGCCGTGCGCGTCGACAAAAAACACGGCACATGACCACCTCTGTATAACTTGAAGCCGATACATTCACTCCCAGGACGCTTGCATGTCCGTTCCTTGAGCCGTTAAGAAAGCGGAAAAACAAAAACAACGGATCCCAAAACCGCATCCAAAGTTGAATGCAACCTACACCACCTAGAACGCCATTGGCTCAACGGACTCGGACATTCCTCCTGCCTCAGGCAGCATTGCGCTCAGCTTTGTCAACCGTCAAATCTGACGGTCAGAGCAGAAATGAGGCAACTCGCAACGCTCCCAATGCATCTATTCCCTCGCTGCTCTCCAGCATTTGTGCGCCTCAGAGGTACTTAGTCAGGGGGATGGCGCACGCATGTTCTTTCTAAATGCTGGTTGCCATATCCCACCCAGGAGCACCGGGGCATGTCGACGACCATTGAATCGCCCGTCAGCGGGCAAGACGGAGATAACCGCCATCAGGTCAGCGCGTTGGAGCCGCCGATGTCGGAATGCCTGACAGCCATCCTGCAGAGCCTGAAGACCATGAAAGAGGGCGACTTCAGCGTGCGTCTGCCTGTTTCGTGGACCGGGCTGCCGGGCAAGATTGCCGACAATTTCAACGAGATTGTCATCGCGAACGAACAAATGGCCTTCGAATTGAAAAGGGTCGGCCAGGCTGTGGGAAAAGAAGGCAAGACCCGCGAGCGCATCCGCGTGGAACACCGCCGCGGCGCATGGGACGACATGGAAGTCTCGGTGAATTCCCTCGTCGAGGACCTGCTGCGGCCCACGACGGAAGTAACCCGCGCCATCGCTGCCGTGGCTCAGGGCAATCTGACGCAGACCGTGCGGCTGGACGTGGATGGTCGTCCGCTCGAGGGCGAATTCCTTCGCTCAGCCAACATCGTGAACACTATGATTCAGCAGCTGGGCGTGTTCACGGCAGAAGTGACGCGCGTGGCCCGCGAGGTGGGCACCGACGGTAAGCTCGGCGGACAAGCAGTCGTGCCGGGCGTAGCCGGAACCTGGAAGGACCTAACGGACTCCGTGAACTCCATGGCCTCAAACCTTACAGGCCAGGTGAGAAACATCGCTGAGGTAGCCACAGCCGTGGCCAGCGGCGACCTTTCGCGCAAGATCACGGTCGACGTGCGCGGCGAAATTCTGCAGCTCAAAGAAGCCATCAACACGATGGTCGATCAGCTGCGCTCATTCGCGTCGGAAGTGACGCGCGTGGCCCGTGAAGTGGGCACCGACGGCAAGCTCGGAGGACAGGCCGTCGTGCCCGGCGTGGCCGGAACATGGAAAGACCTTACCGACTCGGTAAACGCGATGGCCGGTAACCTTACGGCGCAGGTACGTAACATTGCCGAGGTTACGACGGCCGTGGCCCGCGGCGACCTTTCTCGCAAAATCACTGTCGACGTTAAGGGCGAAATTCTGGAGTTGAAAGACACCATCAACACCATGGTGGACCAGCTCAATGCGTTCGCCGGTGAAGTAACGCGTGTGGCGCGCGAGGTGGGAACGGAAGGCAAACTCGGCGGCCAGGCCAGCGTTCCGGGTGTTGCCGGGACGTGGAAGGATCTCACCGACAACGTGAACTTCATGGCCGGAAACCTCACTGGCCAAGTGCGTAACATCGCCGAGGTGGCCACAGCCATCGCGAACGGCGACTTGAGCCGCAAGATCACCGTCGACGTGCGCGGCGAAATCCTTCAGCTCAAAGAAACGCTGAACACCATGGTGGACCAGCTGAATCGGTTCGCCGGCGAAGTGACGCGCGTGGCCCGCGAAGTCGGTACCGAAGGACGCCTCGGCGGTCAGGCCAACGTGCCCGGTGTCGCCGGAACGTGGAAGGATCTTGACCGACTCCGTGAATTCGATGGCCGGCAACCTGACGGCGCAGGTGAGAAACATCGCCGAAGTGACAACCGCCGTGGCCCGCGGCGATCTTTCGCGCAAGATCACAGTCGACGTAAAGGGCGAAATTCTCGAACTGAAGAACACCATCAACACGATGGTGGACCAGCTCAACGCATTCGCCGGCGAAGTAACACGCGTTGCCCGCGAAGTGGGAACCGACGGAAAGCTAGGCGGACAGGCGCAGGTATCCGGCGTGGCCGGCACTTGGAAAGACTTGACCGACAACGTGAACTTCATGGCATCGAACCTCACCGGCCAGGTCCGCAACATCGCCGAAGTCGCGACAGCCGTGGCCCGCGGCGATCTTGAGCCGCAAGATCACCGTCGACGTGAAAGGCGAAATCCTCGAACTCAAAGACACGCTCAACACGATGGTGGACCAGCTCAACGCGTTCGCCGGCGAAGTAACGCGCGTGGCCCGCGAAGTGGGAACCGACGGAAAGCTCGGCGGTCAGGCGCAGGTGCCGGGTGTTGCTGGTACGTGGAAAGATCTTGACCGACTCCGTGAACTCCATGGCCTCAAACCTGACGGGCCAGGTGAGAAACATCGCCGAAGTCTCGACAGCCATCGCGACGGGCGACCTTTCGAAGAAGATCACCGTGAACGTGAGCGGCGAAATTCTGCTGCTGAAAGAAACCATCAACACGATGGTGGACCAGCTGAACCGGTTCGCCGGCGAAGTGACGCGCGTGGCCCGCGAAGTCGGAACCGAAGGAAGACTTGGCGGTCAGGCCAACGTGCCCGGAGTGGCCGGTACCTGGAAGGATCTGACTGACTCCGTGAATTCGATGGCCGGCAACCTGACGGCACAGGTGAGAAACATCGCCGAAGTGACCACGGCCGTGGCCCGCGGCGATCTGTCGCGCAAGATCACCGTCGATGTGAAGGGCGAAATTCTCGAGCTGAAAAACACCATCAACACCATGGTGGATCAGCTCAACGCATTTCGCCGGCGAAGTGACGCGTGTAGCGCGCGAAGTGGGCACCGACGGAAAACTCGGCGGACAGGCGGTGGTGCCAGGAGTCGCCGGAACATGGAAGGATCTCACCGACTCCGTGAACTTCATGGCCGGCAACCTGACAGCGCAGGTGAGAAACATCGCCGAGGTGGCAACGGCTATCGCCAACGGCGACTTGAGCCGCAAAATTACCGTCGACGTCCGCGGCGAAATTCTACAGCTGAAAGAAACGCTGAACACGATGGTCGAGCAGCTTCGCTCCTTCGCGGCCGAAGTCACGCGCGTCGCCCGCGAAGTGGGATCGGAAGGACGCCTCGGCGGTCAGGCCAACGTGCCCGGTGTGGCCGGCACATGGAAGGACCTTACCGACTCGGTCAACTCGATGGCCGGCAACCTGACAGCGCAGGTGAGAAACATCGCCGAAGTGACGACTGCCGTGGCCCGCGGCGATTTGTCGCCGCAAGATCACGGTCGACGTGAAGGGCGAAATTCTCGAGCTGAAAGACACCATCAACACGATGGTCGACCAGCTCAACGCCTTTGCTGCCGAAGTAACGCGCGTGGCACGCGAAGTGGGCACCGACGGAAAACTCGGTGGCCAGGCGATGGTGCCCGGCGTGGCCGGTACCTGGAAGGATCTCACCGACAACGTCAACGTGATGGCGGCCAACCTTACCGAGCAGGTGCGCGGCATCGTGAAGGTCGTGACCGCGGTCGCCAACGGCGCGTTGAACCAGAAGCTTACCGTGAATGCGAAGGGCGAAGTCGCCGCGCTCGCCGAAACCATCAACAACATGACCGACACTCTGGCGACCTTTGCTGACCAGGTGACGACGGTGGCCCGCGAAGTCGGCGTGGAAGGACGCCTCGGCGGCCAGGCCAACGTGCCCGGCGCAGCCGGTACGTGGAAGGATTTGACCGGCAACGTAAACCTGCTTGCCGACAACCTCACCAACCAGGTGCGCGCGATCGCGGAAGTGGCAACCGCCGTGACCAAAGGCGACTTGACACGATCCATCCAGGTGGAAGCACGTGGCGAAGTGGCGGAGCTGAAGGACAACATCAACACGATGATTGATAACCTTCGCCTCACCACCGACCGCAACACCGAGCAGGACTGGTTGAAGACAAACCTCGCGCGATTCACAGGCATGCTGCAGGGCCAGCGCGATCTGGCAACTGTAGGAAGAATGCTGCTGTCGGAACTGGCTCCGCTGATTAACGCGCAACAAGGCGTTATCTACCAGATGGGTGGTGACTCAGCGAGTCCTGAAGCTAGCCTCGTGCTGCTTTCCACATATGCCGACACGCCCGAAGGCTATCTGAAGGAAGTACGCGTGGGTGAAGGGCTGATCGGACAATGCGCTGCAGAAAAGCGTCGCATGCTTATTGCAGAACTTCCCGAAGACAACTGCACCGATCCGTTCCGGACTGTTTGAGGCTGTTCCGAAGAACGTGATTGTGCTGCCTGTCCTGTTTGAGGATCGCGTCAAGGCGGTTATCGAACTGGCCAGCCTCAGCGCGTTCACTGCATCGCATCTGTCGTTCCTTGAGCAGCTCACTTCGTCGATCGGCATCGTGCTCAACTCGATTGAGGCCACGATGCAGACGGAAGGCTTGCTGAAGCAATCGCAGCAGTTGGCTACCGAATTGCAGACGCAGCAGAAGGAATTGCAGCAGACCAACGAGCAGTTGGCGCAGAAAGCGCAACAGCTGGCCGAACAGAACTACGAGGTGGAACGGAAGAACCAGGAGATCGAGCAGGCCCGGCGCGCCCTCGAAGAAAAAGCCCGCGAATTGGCGCTTACCTCGAAATACAAATCCGAATTCCTCGCGAACATGTCGCACGAGTTGCGTACGCCGCTTAACTCGATTCTTGTGCTCGGTCAGCAGCTTGCTGAGAACCCCGATGGCAGCCTGAATGCCAAGCAGGTTGAATTTGCACGCACCATTCACGGCGCGGGAACTGACCTGCTGAACCTGATCAGCGACATTCTTGATCTCTCGAAGATCGAATCGGGCACGGTCTCGGTGGAAGCGGAAGAGGTCTTCTTCGGAATGTTGCTCGACACGGTGGCGCGGCCGTTCCGGCACGAGGCCGAAAACCGCAGGCTCACCTTCGATGTTACAAACGATCCGCGCATGGGCCGCAGCCTGGTCACCGACTCGAAACGTCTGCAGCAGGTGCTGAAGAACCTGCTGTCGAATGCCTTCAAGTTCACCGAACAAGGGTACGGTGCGACTGTCAGTCATCATCTGCCGCGACTGGCTGGACAGCGGATCACCCGATCCTCAGTGGCGCCGGATCCGTCATCGCGTTCGAGGTCTCCGATACCGGCATCGGGATTCCGCCGGAGAAACAGCGCATCATCTTCGAGGCCTTCCAGCAGGCAGACGCAGGCACGAGCCGTAAATACGGCGGAACTGGCCTGGGTCTCGCTATCAGCCGCGAACTCGCGAACCTGCTTGGCGGCGAGATTCAGCTGAAGAGCCACCCCCGCAAGGGCAGCACTTTTACGCTCTATCTGCCGCAAACCTATGTTGGCCCCGCGGTGCCCACCGTAGTGAAAGCTGAGAAGAAGGACGGCGGAACGGTCACTGTTCCCACGTTCCTTTCGAACGTCACTGCCGCAGAGCAGGAAGCCCGGATCGAAGATGATCGCAACTCGCTGCAAGAGGGCGATGCAGTGCTGCTGATTGTGGAAGACGATCCGCATTATGCTCGTGTTCTCTGCGATCTATCGCGCGACAAGGGTTTCAAAGTCCTGGTCGCGATGACCGGCACCGAAGCGCTGGCGTTGGCGCGCGAGTATCGTCCAACCGCAATCTCTCTCGATGTAATGCTGCCCGACATGCTGGGGTGGACGGTATTGAACCACCTCAAACAGGATCCGAAGACGCGACACGTCCCCGTCCAGATGCTGACGCTAGATGAAGACCGCCATCATGGTCTCTCTCGTGGAGCGTTTGCCTTCGTAACCAAGCCAACCTCCACGGACGAATTGAATACGGCATTGGCTCGCATTCGCGAGTATTCGCAGCCTCGGCGCAAGAGACTGCTGGTGGTCGAAGACAATCCCACGGAGCAACTGAGCACGCGCGAATTGCTGTGGCATGAGGACATCGATATCGATGTAGTCGACTCCGGATCGGCGGCCCTTGAAGCTCTCAAGCGTAATATCTACGATTGCATCGTGCTCGATCTTCGCCTCCCCGACATGTCCGGCTTCGATGTGCTGGAGCAGATCAAGGGCAACGCCACACTGCGAGATCTCCCGGTAGTTGTGTTTACCGGAAGAGAGTTATCGGCCGAGGAAGATGCGCAACTGCGTACGTTGGCCCGCAGCGTGGTGGTCAAAGACGTTGAATCGCCGGAACGACTGCTCGATGAAACTGCCCTGTTCCTGCATCGGGTGGTTTCGGAGTTGCCGGAATCAAAGCAGCAGATGATCGATCGTCTGCACCAGTCTGACGAAGCGCTCGCCGGCCGCAAAGTGCTCGTCGTTGACGATGACGTTCGGAATATCTTCGCTCTTAGCAGCGTGCTCGAACGCCGCGGCATGACCGTGCTCTCGGCCGGCACCGGGCGAGAAGCAATCGAGACCATTGAGACCACGCCCGATCTGGCCATTGTCCTTATGGACATCATGATGCCGGAGATGGACGGCTACGAAACTATGCAGGTGATTCGACAAAACGCTGCCCTGCGTCGACTTCCGATCATTGCCCTGACGGCGAAGGCGATGAAGGGTGATCGCGAGAGATGTCTAGAGGCCGGAGCCTCCGAATACCTTGCTAAACCGGTAAATACGGAACAACTGCTTTCCGCTCTGCGGATGTGGCTGCATCGCTAGCGGAGCGCGGCGGTGGGCCTGGAGAGAAATAGATGAACGCAGACACGAAGGTCAACATCTTGATGGTTGATGACCAGCCGGCCAAACTCCTCAGTTACGAGGTCATCCTTTCGGACCTCGGGGAGAATCTCATCAAAGCTACTTCAGCTAGCGAGGCCCTGAACATCCTGCTGAAGAACGACATCGCCGTGGTGCTGATGGATGTGAGCATGCCCGATCTCGACGGATTCGAGTTGGCCGATGTAATCCGCCAGCACCCACGGTTCCAGAAAACCGCGATCATCTTCATCTCCGGTGTTCACTTGACTGACTCCGACAAAATCCAGGGCTACCGCAGCGGTGCAGTCGACTACATTTCGGTACCCGTTGTGCCTGACGTACTTCGAGCGAAGATCAGCATTTTTGTCGAGCTTCATCGCAAAACCCGCATGCTCGAGACGCTCAATAACCAGCTTGAACAGCGCGTAACTGAACGCACCGAAGAACTGCGGCGCAGAGAGGAGCAGTTCCGCACACGAGCCGAGTTGCTCGATCTTGCGACTGAAGCCATCATTGAACGCGGTGTGAACGACGAAGTCCTCTTCTGGAATGCAGGCGCCGAACACCTGTATGGCTGGCGGCGCAGCGAGATTCTGGGTCAGGATATTCACTCGACCTTGCGCACCGTGTTTCCTGTGTCACGGGAGGAAATCGAAAAGACACTGCGCGATCGGAGAGTCTGGCACGGAAACCTGCTGCAGAAAAAGAAGGACGGTTCCGATGTAATCGTCGCGTGCCGAAAGACCATGAACCACGAGGGCGATGCGGTCCTCGAAGTGAACCGGGACATCACCGCGCAACTGCATGCTGAAGAGGCGCTACGCGAAACAGAAAAGTTGGCGGCAATGGGTCGGGTCGCCGGAATCATCGCACACGAAATCAATAATCCGCTCGCAGCAATCACCAACATCTTCTTCCTGCTTCGCAATCATCCCTCGCTCGATGATGAGGCCCGCCATTGTGCCGCGATGGCTGAACAGGAGTTGCAGCGGGTGGCACACATCACTCGGCAGACTCTGAGTTTCTATCGAGAATCGAAGACTCCAATCGCTGTCATACTGACCGAGTTGCTGGACGATGTACTCGGGCTGCAGGAACGGCAAATACAGACCAGCCGCATCAAATTGGAGAAGAGGTATCTCACGCCCGGCATGGTGCACGGTTTTCCGGTTGAATTGCGCCAGGTCTTTTTGAATTTGGTCGGCAATGCGATCCAGGCAATGCCGAATGGCGGAGATTTGCGGATTTCGGTGCGAGAGACCTGCGACTGGCAGTTGAAGCGTCGTGGCATCAGCGTTTCCATCGCGGACACAGGCGTTGGAGTCAATCCTCAGGATTCGGAAAGACTCTTTGAGCCGTTCTTCAGCACGAAGTCCACGAAAGGCACAGGCCTGGGGCTTTGGATCAGCAAAGGAATCGTGCAAAAATACGAAGGCCGCATCTCATTCCGCAGTTTCCGCGGTGCAAATGGTTGCAGCACCTGCTTCCGCGTATTCCTGCCCAGCAGCGCACGCTTCAATCTGATCGGAAATTCCGTGGGCGAGCTGGCCGCGCCAGGATTACAGGCCGGTTCCAATGGCTACGGCGTAACGATGCAACACGCGTAGTGTGCCGTTGTTCAACTTTCCCGGCAGCAAACCGAAGATCCGACGCATGGTTGGCAAAATATCGCGAGACCTCGACAGCGCTAACTCCGCGCTGTGCAAACAGGATCATATTTGACTGCCCCAGGGATTCGGAGAGCATTACAAGCAAACGCAACCACTTGCCGCTGAAATGGTGCTGAGCACCACAGTCATGGCCACTGAATGCGTCGACAGACACCTGCAGCGAAATTGGCTTTGTTCTACACGGTGATAAAGGCTAAATGAAGTTAAGATTGCAAGGGACTCGACCCGGTGCCTATAATCTGGAGTCTTGGCGGGCTTGCTTGCATACCTGCGGGCACTTCTAGAGTCTCCGCCTTTCTAGACTTCTTCGGGTTCAAACGGGCACGACCCGGATACTGAAACAATTAGCGTCGACACATTATTTGCCGGCGGTAACAGTTGATGACACGCGAGTAGTGCATCGCCAGACTACGACTCGTCAAGCTAGACAGTTCGCTCCCAAACCGTCCGAGGAAGAAAGATAGGTTTCGACCGAGACCCGTCTTAGCTCGACGTTGAATTCCTCTGCAAAAGTCGGGGATGTCGCGGGACATCCACCCACCGACGTTTGCCCAAGCCCTTCACCCGGGAACAAAGGAGATGACTTATGGACCGGATGCTCGTGGTCGTTTTTGACAACGAAACCAGTGCCTATCAAGGGAAGAACGCTCTTCAGGAACTTGCGAGCGAAGGCAGCATCGGTGTGTACGCCTATGCCGTTCTTGCGAAGAAAGCGGATGGCACAGCAACCATAAAGCAAGGGGATGACGCGGGGCCGATCGGCACCTTGGTGGGAACAACCTTTGGAAGCCTGATCGGTCTATTGGCAGGGCCCGTGGGAGTGGTCGCCGGCGCGGCCGCGGGCATGAGTGCGGGGGCGGCTGCGGACCTCTCAAATGCATCGTTGGGGGCAGACTTTCTCGACGATGTCACAAAGATGCTGAAGCCGAATAAAGTGGCGTTGGTCGCCGAAATTGACGAAGAGTGGGTCACCCCGGTGGACACCCGCATGGAAGCAATCGGCGGGACCGTGTTCAGACGCTCTGTTGCTGACGTGCAAGACAAGATTCATGACGAGCACATCGCTGCCATGAAAGCCGACCTCGCTCAGATGAAGGCGGAGCATGCCCAGGCCAGGGCAGATCTGAAAGCGAAGCTTCAGGAAAAGATCAACGCTCTCGACTCCAGGATCCAGGCCCAATTGGAAAAGGCCAAGCTGCGGCGAGACGCAGCGGTGGTTCAAGCAAAGGCAAAAGCCGACGTACAGAGTGTGAAGGCCGCCGCTGCAAGGGCCAGGGCATCGTAGAGCCGAACCGCGCTGTACCTTGGGGGGAACCAGCAAAAAGAGAAGCCAAATGATTGATTTGTTGGCTGCCCCCCAGGAAGCCATATGCTCTCAATCTACGGCGTTTGCGAGTGGCATTGACGAAGATACCCCATTCCGTACCCCTAAATTCCACTGGATGAATCCGTACGAAAAAACGCCGAGTCCGTTTTTGCGTAATAACGGTTGCTCAGATTTCAAGTTGAGTAAGACAATCTTTCGGTTAACAGCTAGAAATGCGCAGGTTTCAGCGTTGCTCATTAGTGCTCTAGACTGCTTATTTTAAGGAGCTTGCAAAGCCGCTTATCTTTGGGACAACTGTGGGGATTACCCACAATTACCCATGATTTTGAAGCAGTATACCCACAAAATCCCCCACAGCGAATCGACTCTCAATTCCCTGCTGTCGAGGGTGGCGATTCGCACGAATTCGCGCCAATCGAACAGCGGGAATAATTCCGTAAGCATTTCATGCCCATCCCCAAGACAGATTCGATCAGCTCGCGCTTCGTGTACGACGGTAAGCCCAAACGGCAGAGAAGGCACCAATGGGAATGACCGCATAGGCCGGAATGTGGATGACCGTAGCTAGCGCAGTAAATCCGATCAACGGCAGCCATGGCCAACTGGATCGCCAGGCAGCGATCTTCGACTGTCTGCCGAGAAGCTCCAAAAGAAACAGGATAACGACGAACGCAATTTCGCCCAAGAAGGTTGGACCCATGTGCACCTGCCAACCCGGTATCCTTGGAGCATGCTGACCGACTGAGTTCCGAACGTCGTCCCACGCCGAATCAGCATAAAAAATGATCCCCGCACCCCCCAGAGAAGCAACGAGCAGCGCGATCAAGGTTTGATCCGTTCCGGCATTTGATTGTTTGGTTCTTTTTGCCACCCTGCTCTCCCAAAAAGTGGATCGACGATTATGCTCGAAGCTCCAAATGCAGGCAACTCGTTTTCAATGCGGTCAAAGATTACAACTCCAGTGCTTGTTGATCGAGGCAGTCTGGCTTGTGGCGTCACCAATGGTTGTGCGAGAGCACCTCTTCTGAGGTCTCCCATAGTTCACATTCGCGCGACAACTTGGAACATCGCAAATTGAAGACTTCTATCATGGAATCGCTCCTGTCTGATAGCTGAGAGTGGCAAGCGACAGCCGGTATTGGTATTTAGCGTTCGTGTTGCCGATTGCGGCGTCAGTCTGCTGATACTGGGCCTGACTTAGCTCGACGATCGAACTGAGACCGAGCTGGTACCGTGTCTGCGCCAGTGTGAGTGCGAGGTTCGCCTGCTTTAAGAGCTCGTCGGTGACGGCGACACGCTGAAAAGCAGTGTTTGCCGCCAGCCACGCTGTGCGAACGTCCCGGACAATGCCATCGCGCAGGTCGCGAGCTTGCTCAGAGGTCGCCTGAGCTCGAAGTGAAGCTTCTTTTGCCTGAGATGAATAAAGAAAGCCGTTGAAAATGGGGATGTTCATGTCGACACCGATGCCGCCCCACCAATTCGTCACGTAATATTGGGCTGGGCGGATCGGTACGCTTCCCGCAGTTCCCACGGCAGCGATGCTCGGCAGCATTTGATCACGCTCGGCACGACTGAATTTCACAGCCGCCTGTTGACCATAATTAAGTGCCTGCAGGTCGGGCCGTTGTTGTAGGGCCAATTGCATAAGCGAATCGGGGTCGCTTGGAGGAGCATTGACCGGTGCATTGTCATCGACAAGCTCGAATGTCACGGGCCGATCGAGGCCTAGAACCGCATTCAGTGCTGCCATCGTGGAATCTTTGTTGTTGAGAGCATCGATCTGCAGCAACTTCGCCTGAGATAAGTTGACATCTGCAAAGCTCAGATCGAGTGTCGATCTCAGATTATTCTTAGTCAATGAACTGACCTGCGACTCTGTCGTCTGGCGCGTGGTGACGTTTTGGTCTGCCACTTTAAGCAATACCTGCGCCTCTAGAGCGTTGAAGTAGGCTTGATCGGTAGCAATGACTATATTTTCCGTAGTGGCAAGAGCGCTTGCATTTTGCGCCTTCTCTTGCAATTTTGACGATGCTACGAGATTGCCGGTCCTCCCAAAGTCGGTAATAAGTTGCGTAAATCCTCCCCCAGCTCCGGCGTGCTCGAAGAGACGTGACGCAGTGAGCGAGCCTGCGGAAACACGTGAGCCATTTTCAGCTTCCACAGCCGTTATGGCGGCTGTTGCAGTCGGGAGTTCCGCTGCCCTTGTTTCTCGTACCACTTGATGTTGGGCCAGCGCCATCAGTCGGGCCATGCTTATTCGCGGATTGTTCTTTATGGCCATCTGTTCCGCTTCAACAAGCGTGAGGCGCGGCCCCGGACCTATCGGCACATTCGCAGGCGAAGTCGGCGCTTGACCGCGATAGGGCTCGGTTGCAAGCGCAGCCTGTGCGCTCGCTTGTGCGATTAGGCGGGGCGCAGGTGCGTCGGGAAAGGGGGAGCTTTTGGCTGGTACCTGCGCAATTACAATGGCGGTCCAAGCGCATGCCATCAGAGCAATCGAGGCGCATTTCAGGAAGATGGTATTTGCTCGAATTATCAGGTCCATCTATGCCTCTCCCTCAACATGTTTTCTGCCATGCACGATCAGATACACGGCAGGGACAAGAAAGACGGTAAGAACGACCGAGACGCCAAGGCCGCCGATAATAGCACGCGCCAAAGGCGCGTATTGCTCACTACCTGCCTCAAGTCCAAGAGCCATAGGGATCATTCCAAGGAGCGTAGCAAGTGATGTCATCAGAATCGGACGCAGTCGAATTCTGCAGGATTGTACGACCGCCTCAGCAATTGGCAAACCGTCATGGTGGAGATGCCCAGCAAATTCGACAATCAGAATGCTATTTGAAACCACGATGCCGGCCATCATGAGTACGCCCATTAATGACATGATGTTTAGCGTGCTGCCTGTCAAAAGGAGAATCAACAAGACTCCAGCCAACCCAGGCGGAATGGCCATAAGAATGATGAATGGATCGAGGAACGACGCGAACTGCGCCATCAAGATGAGATACACCAACAAAATCGACAGCCCCAACCCGATGGCGAACCTCCTGAATGATTCGTTCATGCTTACAACACTTCCGCGAACGGTCACTCGGACATTCCCTGGCGTCTTGATTTCGTCGATTACACCTTGTACTTGCCGATTGACTCGTTGAAGCGCTTCAGTCGAGGGCATGACATATACATCGATAACGCGACGAATCTTGTAGTGATCGACTTCCGTAGGAGTGTTAATTTCTGAAATGTCAGCGACAGATCGTAATGGCGTGTAGTCTGTTTGGCTCGTGCCGCGCAAGGGAATCTGCTTGAAGTCGTCCAGGCTCATATTGCCGATTTTGTTATCGGAATACTGCACGGTAAGCATGTAGTTATTGCCCGTCTTTGGATCGATCCAATAGCTCGGCGCGATCATGCCATTCGAGGTCATCGCAGTGATCACATTGTCTACAACTTCCTTTGGGGACAGACCGATAAGACTCGCTCGCTCGCGATCGATGTTTAGTTCTAGGCCTGGGTAGCGCAGGTTTTGCGGGATAAGAACGTCACTCACATTTTTCAGGTTCTTTATCTTTCCGGCGATCTGTGTCGCGATTGCGTACGACTGATCCAGATCATTGCCGCTCACCTGTATATCAATCGGCGCCGGCAGTCCCTGATTGATTACCGAATCTACAAGTCCTCCCGCTTGGAAATAGGTGGATAGATCCGGCATGTCTTCGGAAAGCTTCCGGCGAACCCGCCTCATATACTCGTAACTTCCGAGTTTGTGGCCCTCTTTGAGGCTCACCTGAACGAACGCCGTGTCCATGGAAGAGTTGCTGGTGTAGATTGCGGATAGATCGGGTGAAATGCCGATGTTCGACACAATCATGCCGAGATCGTGGTCAGGAATCACCGTGCGAATTTCGCTTTCGACCTGCGCAATGTACCTATTGCTCAGCTCGATTCTTGTCCCACTCGGGCATTTAATGTCAATGACAAACTGACCAGGGTCCGTGCGCGGGAAATAGGATCTTCCAAGTAACGGAAACAGGGCAAAGCTCAAAGCCACCATTCCAAGAATTCCAATTGTCGTTGAGACTGGACGGAAAATTGATCGATTGACCACGATCACATATCTCTCCAACATTCTTTGGAATCGATGATTGAAGCCGCGAACAATTCTCTGAAAGAGGGAGTATTTCTGTTGCCTGTGATACTCGAGCTGCCCTTCTGTATCTATTTCTTCCTCTTCAGATGCGTGTGCAGCGGATGGCTTGATGAAGCGCGCACAATAAAGTGGCACTACGGTCATGGCCACGATATAGGAGGCAAAGAGCGAGAAAACAACAGAAAGAGCAAGGGCGGTGAATAGATATCGGCTTACGCCATAGAGAAGCGCCACGGGGAAGAATACAATCGCGGTTGTAAATGTGGCAGCCAGAACAGGCAGTTGCACTTCTCTGCCGCCGGTCTCTGCCGCCACTTCGGGTGCTTCCCCCATCTCAAGATGTCTAAAGATATTCTCGAGCACCACGACTGAGTTATCGATGAGTCGCGAAAAGGCGAGCGCAAGACCTGCGAGCACCATGGTGTTAATCGATCCCCCGCCCATCCGGATACAGATAAATGCTGCTAGGGCAGAGAGGGGGATGGAGAGAAGAACTGCGAAGGTTGCCCTGATGCTGCCCAGGAACAGGAGAATCATCAGGGCAGTCAGAACAAGGCCGATTCCGCCTTCATTTCCGAGATTCCTAAGTGCCGATTTGACGAACTCCGATTGATCGAAGACGACGGCTGTCTTGAGCGTCGAAGGTATGTCAACTAGATCTTTAATGGCAGCCTTCATTCCATTGACGATCGTGATTGTGTTGCTGTTTCCTCCTTGTTTCAACACCGGCACGTACACCGATCGCTGGCCGTCGATCCGAACAATGTTGGTCTGAAGCGTTCCTGAGTCTTGAGCCTTGCCTACATCACCCACAAGCACCGACGCATTTCCGACCGACTTCAAGGGGAGATCGTTGATCAACTCTGGAGTGGGAACCTGACTGTTCGCATAGATGTTGTAGTCTTTCGGACCGATCCGAACATCACCCGCAGGCAGAATCAAGTTCGAATCGTTCACGGACCGAACAACGTCCATCAAGCTCAGGTTGTGAGCCTCAAGCTTCAGCGGATCAACATAGACCATGATTTGGCGATACCGCCCGCCGAACGGCTGCGGCACCGATGCACCGGGCACGCTCGCGATCTGATTGCGAACCTGGAACTGCGCCAAATCCTTTAGGTCAGTCTCATTCAGCCCCTTCCCCTTGAGCGTTACCAGACAGACCGGCTGGCTGGACGCATCCATCCCCAAGACAACCGGTGGCAACGTACCGGGAGGTAACCGCCGCAGGTCGGCCATGGCGAGATTCGAGATGTTACTCAGCGCTGCGTTTGGATCGGTCCCCGGCTGGAAGTAGATCTTAATCAGGCTTACGCCGGTCAGCGATCGCGACTCGATATGGTCGATGTTGCTTCCAAGCGTAAAGAATCTTTCAAAGGTGTCGGTGATATCAGCTTCGATCTGTTCCGGCGGCATCCCTGAATAGAACGTCGCTACCACTACGACCGGCATGTCGATTTGAGGGAAGAGATCTACGGGCATGGATGCGATGCTGACCACCCCCAGGACCACGATTACAAGGCAGACCATAATGATGAAGAAGGGGTACTTGAGAGCAAACTTCGGCATTAGTTTGTGCCTCCTGATTGCTCTTCACTCACATCGGCCGCGGGCAACTGCTTCACCTTTGTTGTCACGGTTTCACTCGGCTGGTAGTTCGCCTGCCCCCCAGTGATCACCATTTCTCCTTCTGCAAGTCCCGATTTCACCTCGACAAGGTTCGATCCCTGCAGCCCCACTACTACATTGCGTGGCTGCACATGATGAGAACTGTCGACAACAAGCACAGAAGACTGATTCCCGTTCCTGATTAGCGACTGAACCGGAATGGTCAAGACATTATCGTGTCGTTCCAATTCGAGCGTGGTATTCGCGTACATACCCGGAGTAAGCGAAAGGTTCTTGTTCTCGACATCAATCTCCGTCTGCATCGTTCGCGTAGCGAGGCTGAGGTCCCTTGTAAAGCGGACAATCTTGCCAACAAGTGAGCGATGGATTGCGTCAACATGAACAGTCACTTCGGCACCTTCATGGATGTATTCCACCGCGTCCTCCGGAACAGGAAGACGCAACCGAAGCAAGCTGCTTTGCGACAGCTTAACGACGGGAAGTGACTGCGTATCGGAAGAGGTACCGGCCTGAATGAGCGCGCCAGTATCCGCGTACCGCCAGATGATCACTCCATCAATCGGTGCGGTAACCCTGGTGTAATCGGCCAGGTCACCGACTCGCTCATTGTCGGCACCAGCGCTCGCCGACTGCTGCTTAGCCGCAGCCAAGCTTGCCTTGGCTGCGTCGATTCGTTCTTCTGATGCCAGGTCCTTAGATTCGGCGTCATCCAACTCCTGTTGCGCAATCAGTCCAGGTTGTGATGCCGCCGCCTGCTTCAGTCTCTTGTAGTCATTGTGCAAAGCGGAGTGCTCCGACTCAGCGCGAGCCACCTCGTGTTCCGCGCGTGTGATTTCGTCTTTGCTGCGAGCGACCTCTGAAACAGTCCCTTTCAACTGTGCGTCGAGTTCTGGCACCTCAAGGACGGCCAGTATCTGGCCCTGATGGACCTTGTCACCAATATCGACGTAGATGTGCCGGATGTATCCGGATACTTTGGCATGAACATCAATCACTTGGTAGGGCTGAAACTGGCCTGCCAAGTTTAGGGTGTGTGTAATCGTTCCGCGCTTGACTTCAACGACCGTGGCGGACGGAGTTGCCGCAGCGTTGACTCTGGGATCCTTGTCATTCGAGTGGCAGGCAACGATACCAATAGCCCCCAGCGACAATGTGGCGGCAAAAATGTGGGAGGTTAGCTTTCGCATGTAGAAAATGCACCTCTGAAATAGGGTTGTGCTTCGGAGCTCCAAAATTGGGAAAGAATTCCAGACGGGAGGACGCTCGCAGCAGGTATCAGCCCTTTCGTTGGCTAATATCTCGGCTCTGAACACCGCGATGCGGGCTATACGAGAAAGGGGGGAGGGCGAACGAAAAATGCGTCAAGGATGACGCGTCGAATCCGCCAAGAGGGATTCGTCCAGCGCTGGTTTTGGTCCATCGCTGGCAAGATCAAGATGAAGACGGCCAACAGAACCAGAAGATAAGGCTGGGCTACACCGCGCAAGATCGTGGCCGAATCTTTACCATGGGCCGAGATTGATTTGTCAGATACCGAGGATTGTTCGTTCTTGGACAGGAGCTTGGCCATCGGAACCTGATGAGATGCCGCCTTTGGAGGGTCATAGAGGGAGAGCTTGTACTGTAAACCCCAAAGAAAGACGGATAATCCCAGCGCAATTGGGAGAAGCGCCCAAAAGCGCGTCGCAAATCGTCTTTGCTTGGAAGCTTCCAAAGGTTCACCAAAGATTCTACTTGCAGTGCCACTGACCCGCACCAGCAATGGGAGAGGCAGCAAAGGAAGCAAACCTCTCCTTTTTAATATCAGAAAAGGTCGAGGCAGTCTAGTACTAGGCTAGGGCTCGCAGGCGGTGGACTCGCATCAGAGACTGGGCTTCGCAACATGGACCGCAGGGCAGGTGGCTTGGTGTCGCCGCGGCCCACAGTCTTTAGTTCAACGCGAAGCACACCACCGGATCGGCGCTCCAACCAGTAGTGCAGCGACATGCCTGCCTTCGACCCCTTCCACTCAGATTGCACTGGACATACACCTTGTCACCTGTGCCGGAACCGCTCTTGCATCGACATCGGACCGTGAAACCTTTCTGGTGTCTTGCCAAGTGTCAGCGAGGAGTTTGATCCGCGGGTCCTAAGTCGGACGGTTTTTTCCCTGAGAAATCGGCATCGGACGGACGTCAAAAGCCATTTCCAAGTTTTCTTTCACGTTTTTTGTAACGAATCGGTCATTCTGTGACTTTATTCCTGTGAATGCACCAACCAAGGATATTGCACGCAATGAGTTCACGCCTTTTTCGCGCGCGCCAACTACTGCCGCAAGTCAACTTCGCGGAAGACATCTCCCGGGGAGACGACACAGAAGGATATCCACCGCGCCGATCTTTTTAAAAGGAGCTCTGCCATCGGCTAAAGCAGTTGACCAGCAGATTGTGTTCCGTGTCATCCAGGCGTACCCGATCACTTTCGCGTCCTTGTCTTTCTCTGCTGGTATGGGCTCTCCGCTGATCATCGATTCATCGACTGAGCCGTGGCCTCCGAGCACAGCGCCATCAACGGCACCTTTTCTCCGGGACGGACGGGGAGCCGGTCCCCAACTTGCACCTGATCGAGAGAGACGTCGACCTCGCCGCCCTTTTCGTCAAGCCGCTTTGCTGTCTTCGGAGCCAGGCCAAGCAGCGCGCGAATCGCACCGCTGCTTTGGATGCGAGCACACAACTCCCAGAACCTGTCCTAGAAGAACCAAGGCAGCGATGATCGCCGCAGGTTCGAAGTACACGTCATCTGTCCTCTGGATCCGCGAAGCGACGCAAGGGCGGACATTTTTAGCGGGATTGCCCATGAGCGGAGGGTCCCACTCTCTGAGCGGCAATACCTGTCCGATGACGCAATTCGCGTTCCGAGAATCTGGATGTTATGAATGCAACAAGCGTACTATGTTAGTACGCAATTGCAGTCGCAGACTCGGCTATCCTCCGAAAGTACAATCTTATGATTCGCCTCATGAGTCTTCCCAGTCTCGTATTCCTGATCTCTTTGATTGGGATGTGGTTCTCGGCCGACCTAGGAGCCTTCTTCGCCGAAAAGATGCGACCATTTCAAGATGAAAACCGGGATGACTTCAACACGATCCTCGCCGCCACTTTGACGCTGCTGGGACTGCTTATTGGCTTCACTTTTTCGATGGCAATCAGCCGGTATGATCAAAGAAAAAGCCTGGAGGAATCAGAAGCCAATGCGATCGGCACGGAATACATTCGCGCAGATCTGCTGGCAACAGCCGATGCGGCAAAGGCGCATGATCTTCTAAAGAGATATCTCGATGAGAGGATTTCGTTCTATAAAACTCGCGATAAAAATCAATTGAATCAGGTCAACGCCTCTACGGCTCACCTTCAGACAGAGTTGTGGTCCGCTGTCCGAGGTACAGCTGAAGCTCAGCCGAACGCAATCACCGGCCTTGCCATCGCGGGCATGAATGATGTTTTGAACTCGCAGGGATACACCACCGCCGCTTGGCTGAATCGCATCCCACTTGCAGCATGGCTTCCGATGAGGATAATCGCCTTCGGCTCCAACCTAATGATCGGATACGGAGCACGTAGAAGAAGCCCAGTTTTGTTTCTAATCGTTCCGCTTGCTGTTTCTATCTCGTTTTTCCTCATCGCCGACATTGATAGCCCACGCGAAGGCCTCATTAGTGTTCAACCGCAAAACCTAACTATCCTCGCCCGATCCCTAGGTGGAAACTAGATTGTATTGACTTCGCAAATCGTGGATGGTTACACCACGCAAGAATAGTGCTCGAAGAAACCCGCTCGGGTTCAGGTTCATTTTGGTGCTAGCATGATTTGTTCATGAAGGCGATTGTGGCCGTGGCTGTCGTCAAACGCAATCCCGGATCGGCAGCCATCGCCTTCTCTCCGAAAAAGTCATTCGCCGAAACCAGCCGGATGGTGGCATCCTTGCCGGCGGCAGATGCGACCGTGATCTTAACGCGGCCCTTCTGGAGAAAGAAGACGCAATTGGCCGGGTCTCCCTGAGAAAAAAATACCTGCGTCCTATTTAACTGGACGATCTTCCGCCCTGGCCCAGCATTCGCTAGAAATTCATGAACGTCAAATCCAGACTTTCCTTCTTGCGCCATTGACGGTCCCAATTTGGTAAACACCTCGCCCCGTAAAACAGTGCAAATACGAGATTTCTTTCATTATAGAGAACTCGACGGATGGAGCGACGATCAGGCAACTCACCGTGCAGAGATTGACCACGTCCTAAAAGGAACATCAGTCGCCCAATCTTTTGATCAACAATGTCTATTGTGCCGAGATCCTCTCATTTGGTGAGGATGAATGCATTGAACGCGTCAACAGCTTTTTCTCAAAGTGAGGAAGAAGGCTCGGTTTCACGATGAAGGTGGACAGATGAAGAAGAGTGGTAACAACAGCTCATCTGGCGTCGCATCGTTTATTTGAGGAGGAACACACGTGGATGCTGTTTGGGTCCTGCTTGCGATGCCTTTTGCCGGCTTAATTTGGTTTATTTGCGTGATTGGTCGAACGAGAAGAAATCACGAGCGGTAGATTAAGTAGACGGCTATCGAGGGGTGGCGATCGGGGCCGTTCTTCATCTTCCTATTACAGCAATCCAAAACATAACAGTGCGTAACCAGCACGTTCGTTCCGTATAGAGAACGTGCACGATACTTCATGTTGCGACGGATTCGCGGAAAGACTGTCCTGTCCAAAAAGGAATGCGAGTTCAACAGGTCGATGCAACACCATCTGAGTGAGAGGTCTCACAGGAGGTGGTGTTTATGGCACAAGGGAAGCGAGTGGAGGTTTCCGCGGCGCAGCGGACAGAGATCTGGCGGCGTTGGAAGGCGGGCGAGCAGCCACGGAGCATCCTGCTCGACGAGCGACCGACTCGGCCACGCTGCCCAGTAAGAAGTCGCGAATGCTCCTTTGCCCGTGCGAACCGACTGTTATGAGATCGGCACGCCAATCGGTTGCTCTGTCGAGAATCGTTTTTGTTACGTCTCCAATCAGGACTTCGGTTTGTGCCGTAAATCCAGCACCGCCCAGCTCACCCGCAATCCGCTCGACCAAAGTACGAGCTGGCTGCTTCTGCCCTTTCAACTCGGGAGCGTAATCCTGAGCCATCTGAGGCGGAGGCAGGGGCTCAACCGGTTGCAGCACGTGTAACACCAGGACCTCGGTATTTTCACGCCGAATCCCGATTCCAACAGCACGAAGCATCGTTTCAGAAAATGCCGAGTCGTCAACTGCCATTAAAACTCTCATGACTCCTCTTCCCTCACTCGCAATAGGCTGTGCGACCAGGCGCCGCTAAAAGTAAAAAAGTAATTGTTGCTGTATCGTTTGTCGACGCGACATCGTTTCAAATCCAGCAAGTGCTCTCACATTGCCAGTATTGAACGTGCCCGATCAAAATTGCAGGTCATAATTGCTCACCGGAGAGGTCCGCTATCCCGGTGCCGCGATTCGCCATGCCGGCCTGAGAAAGCATCTAACGCATTCGACCTGAACTGTGCAAGAGAGCACAGTCTTTGTTCTCCAAGGAGAGAACAATAGTCATTTGGCCACGACTATATGATCCGTTTGAACGTCATGCTTTGGAGTCCATACCGACAAAGATTCTTCTGCCAATCGATTTCAGCCCATCATCTCAGGCGGCGCTGGAGATGGCAGCCGACCTCGCGAATCGCTTTCACGCCAAACTCCATCTTGTAAACGTCATCCCTTTTTTCCCTACCTTTCGTGACCAGACCGGCATCTGCGTATGAAAACCGGAACGACCCTAAGCATTTTTGGTTCGCCCACGTATTCGAAAATGTCCCTCGTCGATTTCCTGGCACGCCCGTCGGCATTCTCACGATTGGAGCGGTGAGCAAAACTGACCAGCACTTCATAAGAACAGGGTTCATGGTGATGACAGGAGAAATCAATCATGCCGAGCAATTTGAGAATCCAGAAGCAAAGAAGCTGGCAGACGAGACGGTCTCGGACGCAGCAGCAGAGAAGAAGATTGACCGTGTGGCTGAAAAAGCTGCGGAGAAAGCCGCAAAAACGGAGCAGCTTTACGACAAGAATCATACTACTATTTCGAAATAGAGGGCCCGCTGGCGCTTTCAAGCTCTGACGGATGCGCATACCCGCTTTGTATTTCCGTCTTCGGCGTCGCAGGAGTGGCGTCATAGTTTAGAGAAGGCGGCGTTGATCGCAGGTTGCGAGTATTCAAAGCCATTACGACAGGAGACACATGCTGCACGACTTGAAAGACTTGATGGGTGTTAGCGTGATCGCGACTGACGGGGAGATAGGAACGGTTCGCAATTTTCTCTTCGATGATAGTTCGTGGAAAGTTTTCTATGCCGTGATTGACGTAGGAAATTGGTTCAAGCGCCAAGAGGTCGTCCTGCCGATTGCGGCCGTCGCGCAGCCAGATTGGACGACCAGAACCTTTCAAGCCCGCCTGACCAAAGAGCAAGTACGCGACTGTCCCGCTGTTGATACAGAAGAGCCGGTTTCTCGCCAGCAAGAGATCGCGATGGAGGAATACTGGGGGAAGCTGGCCTGTTGGGTATCCGGTAATATAGGAGGAGGAGCTTTAATTCCGACTCACAGAAAATACCCCGTCCGCACCAGGAAAAATCCAAATCTCCGGAGCGCAGTGGGTTTAGTTGATTACCAAGTTTGGGCCACAAATGGTGAGATAGGGCTCCTCGAAGGCTTCATCGTGGACGAGTCGAGCTGGCACACCTCGGTTACCTAGACGTCAAAGCTGGAGATTGGCTTTTCAACCGCTCGATACTGATCCCCACAACATGGGTAAAGTCCGTTTCCTGGGCCGAGTGTCGAGTGAATCTACATCACAGCAAAGATGGAATCTGAACCTCGATTTGCAGCCATGATCATGTCTTTCAGCGTGACTCACCAATGCTCTGATCGAGAAGGCCATGTCTCCACTCATCTGGCGCACAGGAAATTCGATCGGTGGGAGGTCGGCACGAACTGGAGGACGTGCTTGGATCTTGCGTTCACGCCTCAGACGGCGAGATTGGGAATGTCAACGACTTTCTCTTCACCGATCGCTCGTTGACAGTGGCTTTGTTCTTGTGGCATTCGTGATACTTAGAGGGAGCAACATTCACGGAGAGATCCACTGCTGCTAGAGGAAATCGGAATGGTCAACTCCAGGTGGCGAAGCTCCCTTAAGGGGCATAGGACGTATTGATAAGTAAGGCAATTTGGCCCCCATTTGCTGCTGTGGCGGTTATTTGGACCAGATCGCCCGTTTGGGGATGAAGCTTTAGACCTTCTATTGCCCCTTCATCGGTTTCAGCTACGGTATCGGAAGTGATCTTGAAAGTCTCTACCGTTCCCGAACTTTCCTTGATCGAGATTGAGTGTTCCCTACTCTCGAACTTGATTACTGTTCCGACGCTTCTTGTAAACGGCCCCGGTCCAAGATTCCGCAGCGCAACCGCCGTGCGAACGGTTCCGATACCGAAGGAGTAGACCATCACCCCGGTTCCGCTCTTTTTAAATTCGTCCGCTGCCGTCGAATCAGCCCGGACCTTCCCAAAGCGAGCGAGCTGGTGCCTGGCGACGTCGTCCGTCTGCGTCTAGGCGACATCGTTCCGGCAGATGCGCGCTTGCTGGATGGCGATTCGATCGAGGTGGATCAGTCGGCATTAACCGGGGAGTCATTGCCCGTTACGGCTAAACCCGGCGGTGCGGTCTATTCCGGGTCCATCATCCGGCAGGGTGAAATTGACGCCATCGTCTATGCCACGGGCACGAATACCTACTTCGGCAAGACAGCGCAAATGGTGCAGTCGGCACACACGATCAGTCACTTCCAGAAGGCAGTACTGAAGATCGGCGACTACCTGATCATCCTGGCGGTAGCGCTCGTCGCGTTGATCCTTGCTTTTGCGCTTTTCCGAGGCGACAAAGTCCTCACCACGCTGGAATTCTGCCTGGTGCTTCTGGTCGCTGCAATCCCCGTCGCGATGCCGACCGTGCTTTCGGTGACCATGGCCGTGGGCGCGCGGTTGCTGGCAAAAAAGGAAGCGATTGTAACGCGCTTGTCGGCTATCGAGGAACTGGCTGGTGTAGATGTTCTATGCTCTGACAAGATTGCATAGAACGCTCATGATCCCTGTCTCGTCACTCTCAGCGTCTGCCACTATCACGCCTTGAAATACCCCTGCCTCTGGGGCGACGGGGAACACCCTTGGGGCGGATAGGGTTGGCTCGGCACTTGTGCTCAGATACCGAAAGTTCCACCTTGCCATCTGCCGTCACGGTTTTATCCATCGGCAAAAAGCTCCTTCCACATTTTGTGCACAGGACCACCCTTGTCCAAGACAGCGATTCTGTAGATCCGCGCAGTTGATTTCAGAGGACATGGAGATCTTCCCTGGCCGATAGTGGCAGGTTTTGTCGATGAGTCGCTCTGGGAAGGTTTCTATCTGTTCTTCATCCTGCTGTCCAATTAGTTGGTGCGTAAGTGCTGAACTGTTAGTTCATCTGACTTTGATTCTTTTCGCTGCTGTCCAACTCGTGTTCACCACGTTATCGGCATCGGTAACTGTTCGCAGAGTTTCTTTGCGGCTGGCGGTCCCTCCAGAGGGGTGTTGAGCCATTCCCACAAGTCTCTGAAGATGAACAGCTGTTGGCGCAGCAGAGCGGCCAGATTGGAGAGCGACCAACCGAAGCTGGATTTCATCTGCAGGTACTTCAGGATCAGCATTGCGATTAGCGCCGTCCATATCTGCGTCTTGACGGCATTGGCGCTGGTGCCGAGGAAGGATTTCACTTTTGCTGTCTGTTTCAGTGCCTTGAAAAACAGTTCGATTTGCCAGCGGTCCTTGTAGATCGCGGCCACCGTCGAGGCCGCCAGGTGAAGCAGGTTGGTAAAGAAGACCAGGATCTCCTGTTTGTCCGCGTTCCAGTACTCGATGCGCCGAAACAGCACCTGCGTCTTGCCATGCCTATCCAAAGAAGGTACTGAAATGATCTGGTCACTGATCACGTTACCCTTTTCTGGAACCGCACACACCTCAACGGTCGTGTAGACCGTGTTGGTCTTCATCCGCGTGACGAAGAAGACCCCGTGCCGCGTCAGCTGCCCGAACCACACATAATCGTTGTAGCCGCGGTCAACGGCCAGGATCGTGCCCGCTTTCAGGCGCAAGTCCCGCGCTACGTTCAACTCGCTGTATTTGCCCTCCGTCACCACCGCGAACGTGGGCAGGTAGCCGTCATGATCCAGCAACAGGTGCAGCTTGATCGCGCCCTTCTGTTGCGTGTATTTGGCCCAATCAAACATGGTCGCCGACAGCTCGATGACACTGCCGTCCAGACTCATCAGCTTGTTCTTGAAACGGAACTTGCGACGGCTGTGCGCCGCCGTCTCCAACTGACACTTTTCCAGCAGCTGCATGAAAATCGACTCGTACAGTTCCCACGGACGGTTGGCGTTGGCATACGCCAAGGTCGATTTCTTCGGCGTGGTGCTTATCCCAAGATGCTTCAGCGGGGATTCACAACTGGCCAGGCCCATGCATACTTCGCGCAGCGAGTTCAAATGCGCCAACTGGCAAAACAGCATGGCCACAAATTGCTCCCAACTGCTGAAGCCTTTGGCATTGCGCTCGGCTTGATGGTGCTTGACCGCACGAGCGAACTGCCCACGCGAAAACAGTTGCAAAAGCTGCGAGTACACACTGCATACTTGAAGCATGGCTGATCCTTTTTCTCTGAAGGTGGTCCTGTCAGGAGCCCACTTCAGAGTAACTGGGGATCAGCCTCCTCTAATATTCCTCGCGTCAAATAGATATCCGCTGTTTTGGACAGCAATGGCACAGGACGGTGTTGTCCGGCTCGTCCGGCCCGTCAACTGGCTGCCCACTACCGGGGCAACGAATCATTTTTGGTTGCGTCATGTGTGTTGTCCTTATGCTCTCCCGGATTATAGCCGGGAAGAACAGCACTCGATGAAAGTAGGTGTGTAGTACTTTTTTGAATGACACGTTTAAGACTTCCGACGGCATTCACAGAACGTCCATCGGTTGTATGCGCTCGCTGCTCATTCGTCCTCAGTAATCGGGACGCGGTATTCTGATCCAACATCTCCGTTGAATTGAGGAATTAGAATGCACTGCAGATTTTGTGGCAAGTGGAGTGGGTTCTTTGAAAACGAGCATCTAGACTGTGCGGAGGCCGCCGCCGCGCCACCGTCACCGACAGCAGCGCCCGGGGGAACAGTTGCGCCCGGAGTCTGGACTGCACCACGAACAGGTGCCATGCCAAGGCGGGTCTGTTGTCGGTGATAAATTAGGTCCGAACGCAGCCGAAGGAGAACGCATTCAGCAATGAAGACGCCCGAACCGCTCGCGAAACCGGCGATCGTAGGCGCAGTGTTGCTGCACGGCGGCATCGTAGCCGTCATTGTTCTCTATGGGTTCTTTCATCCCAATCAATGGGGCGACGCAGGGCCAGGCGGAGCCATCCAAGTCAACATCAGTTCGATTCCGCTTCCGCCGGACCATCCGCCAAACGAAAACGTGCTGGCCACCGAGAAGCCTAGCGAAGCTTCTGCTCCACCTGAGCCGAAGGCCAAACAAGCTGAAGACGAAACTGCTATTCCGATCCAGGGCAAGCCGAAGAAGCCCGAGCAGAAAGAAGCCCCGAAGACTCCTCCGAAGCAGAAACCTGTTCCCCAGAATCGTGCTCAATTTGGCGAGCAGGTGGCGGCAAATCTGCCGAGAACAGCAACTCCGAGTTTCTCAAACGGCCCCGCAAGCGTAGACCGGAGTAGCTTTGGCAGCATCAATCAGTGGTACGTGGACCAACTGAATCGAGTAATGAGTGCAAGTTGGTACAAGCCAGATGGCCTCCCTATCCCACACGGCTCGCGAGCCAACATCGTATTTCGGATATCGCAAGACGGCACAGTTTCGGAGCAGCAACTTCTAAGGAGCAGCGGAAATTCTGTGCTCGATGACTCGTGTTTGCGAGCCTCTCAAAGAGTCGATCGTTTCCCGCCTCTTCCGTCCGACTACCGATTCCCCTACGTAATGATCGATTACTACTGTGAATACTGAGGCGAACTCTAGATGATGGCGGACGCGGGATTTCCCGAATGACTCTGCGCTACATGAAGACCGAACTGAGCCGCGAACCACTCCACATTTTCAATTGGGTTCGTGATGCGTGGCGTGCTTTGTGGCATCCGCTCGCCACAAAGAGAACACTTGGCAGAGACGGGAATGCTGTTCTCGTCATAACTCATTTGGAGTTCTGGCACCTGGGGCATACGGGGATTGTATGCCCTCTACCTCTGACGCCGGGTTTCTTAGACTGACTGGTCGGAGTCGCTCAAATTTCCACTCATTTCGGCTGCTTTGGGAAGCAGGGAATAGAGGAGACTGGCCGGGTACTTCGCGTACGTACCATCTTCAAACGTGACGATTACGCCGTCTCTCATTCTCAAGGCTTCAATGATGCGGGGGATCGCTGCATTCTTTTCCATCTTTGGATTATGGCTTTTTTCAAAAAGCAAATCAGTTCCCCATCCGACACAAGAGAGCCGAATCCAGCTTGTTGATGTGGGAACGAATGCAAGAAGATGCCGAACGGACGCAACTGGGAGTATATTGGTGGGTTGCCGAGAAAGCAGAATCGAAATTCCGGATTGTGGAAAGTGGAAAGAGAAAAATGACGCCCCGATTGTCATTCGCTTTTGCCCTGGTTCTCGCGATGCTTGCGGGGGCCCTTCCGATGATTCTTGCCCACGGGCAAGCCACGCCGAAGGTGGTGCTCCAATCGCAGTTCAAGCTGACACCGTTCCCGAAACCAGCTTCGCTCATGCCGGGGGAACTCGCTTGTCCTTTTTTCCTTTGGACAAAGGATTTCACTCCCGAGCAGAGGCTTAGCTTTAATTATGTCGAGAAGGCCGGGACGACGACGAGCAATACCCCGGTACTGACGAACGTAACGATCATCATCGATTCAAAGGACAGCGTTCCGGTCGCGACGACGGATAGCCCTCTGGGATCGGATTATAAAGTATGGGAGATCAATATGTCCCAAGACACGTATAATGCCAACGCGAAATGCCTGAAAGGCATTTCGGTTAAAAACGCCCATTGATCGCGCTGTGGGCGCGGCAAAAAAACGGTCGCAGACGTCTGGGAATAGATGCAGGATGATCTCTAACGAAGGTTTCTCCCTTGCAACTGGTCCAGTGTTTCAAGCTCTGGCGTCATATTCAGAACCTTACCGGTGGCTTGTTTGTCGGGACTGCGACTTGGGGGGGAACAAATAGTACGATTTGAGACGCGTCATAGTGAAATCACGAGTCACCTGGTCGTAATGCTCTTCATATAACTGCGATGGGACCAAGAAGACAACAACCAAACCTGTCACAAAGAAGCGTGGACATAAGATGAGCGCAGAGACGCGTGCCAAGATTGCAGCCGCACAGCGCAAGCGTTGGTCAGCCTGGAGAAAGGCAGAGAAGTAGACTCTTCAAATGTGCGGGCAATACGGCAGAAGAGCGGACAAGCAACGCATCGCTGAGTGGGTGCAGACGCACAACACTCATGTGTTCGATGACTCGTACCTGGCACCGTCGTGTGTCGGCAACGTCATGAACAATCGGCCTGAGTTGGTTGAACCTGTTTGATACCTGGCGGGCCGTCGAAAACAAGCGCATGATGACATCAGCCGACCGTCACCACGGTTTGACGATACTGGACCAGAGTTGTGCGGTGATGGAGCGGACCCAACTTTCACCATTAACAGGTGCATGGAGAAATAGACGATGGCATTGATTACACTTTACGAGCCTGACGGCGAAATAATCGAGTACGACCGTCCAACAGAGGTGAAGGTTGAGACCACATCTGGATTCCTGACATTCATCAACCGCCCCGACGACACACCCACCAAAGGCAGAAAGATTATGACATCACTGCCATTTGTATATGAGGTTGAGAAAGACTTTCCGCTCGGTCACTAGTTTCGTGAGTAGCAGAAGGGAATACACTGTTCCCATGTCCGCCCTAGACGAAATCCTCGACTCGATTGACGCTGAAATTGCACGGCTGAAGCAAGTCCGTGCGTTGCTTTCCACTGACGGGACTAAGAAGACGACAACCACACCTGGTACTCCGAAGAAGCGCAAACGCGAGATGAGCGCAGCCGCACGAAAGAGAATCGGGGACGCACAGCGGAAACGTTGGGCAGCACAGAAGAAGGCCACGGCCTGATGGGCTACATGATTAAACGGCTGGCTTTGATCTCTTTTATGGTCCGTTCAAGCTCCTCACGGATGCGGCGCAGTCTCGATTCCAGGTCAGTAACGTTCTGCCAAGACACCCTACCAAAATCGAATTCCTCAAGGATTTCAATCATGCACAGTTCATAGCGTGTTGCTATTTCTAGTTCTTGACCTCGAATCAACCTTTTGCCCTCTTCTCCTGCCTTGCTCTTCATTTCTACGAATAGCGATCTAAGGCGGTCCGACTTCTCAACATGTGAAGCCAATTCCTCCACTTCCTTCGCCATGTCGAGCAACGCGTTCAGTGTCTGCAGATTATCCATGCCACCTCACTTGTGTGCCGGTTATCTGGTTCTGTACATCTTCTTTCTCAATCTGTCCGGCGATTCGGCTTTCGGTCCTTATGGGTCGTCTTATCGTCGCAGTGTGAGAGCCGCACGTGGGCAGCAAAGAAGGTCGCAATTTCTTTAAGGCACTCGGGATTAGGGCGAAATTCTGCCACGCAAAGGGAACATCTGTAATAGCCCGAAAACTTTCCCTTGCGGTCAATGGCCGGGATGAGGTAGGGAATAATTGTTTCCATGGTCCAGTCTACGCCGGGCGCGAATACGTATGTACTCCTCCAAACCGAACGGCACAGTGCTTGAAACCGCTCCTCGAGAACACGGTACCTTTTTCGGGCAGCGATAGATCCTCTGTCTCACTTGCTGTTCGAGAGAAGTGCGCGCCATTGGTTCGCACCCGGAACCCACCAACAACAACATGAGCGCACCTATCTGAAGCAGGGCGGAATTAGGGGATGCATTTAGACTTCTTCTATGGCTCCTGCCCCCATTGCCAAGAAGCTCCCGGAGAAGAACTGGCGGATGGTGCTTCGTTCGCTTTCGATTGCGCAGTTTCAGAAACGCGAAGAACAGGTATTCCTTCTCCTGTCACTCCTTATTGGAGCTCTTACGGGGCTATCCGTTGTTGCATTTATCTTGGTCACGGAACGATTAGGAATGCGCCTCTACCCTGTGGGTAGCGCCGGGTGGAGACGGGTGTTCATACCCGTGGCTGGGTCGCTGGCCATGGGTTTTCTGCTTTACCGCTACTTTCCAAACGCCGGGGGTAGCGGTGTGCCCCAGACCAAAGCCGCTCTCTTTGCGCAGAATGGGTTCATCTCTCTCCGCACCGTTTGGGCAAGTTCTTCTGCACAGCTACCACACTGGCGAGCGGGATTCCACTGGGCCGAGAGGGACCATCTGTTCAGGTAGGCGCAGGAATAGGATCTGTCCTTGGTCGTTGGCTCGGTTTGCGTCCGGAAAAGGTAAAAGTCCTGATTCCTGTGGGTGCAGCCGCTGCCATTGCTGCGGCCTTTAATACCCCGATGGCAGCTGTCTTGTTTTCACTCGAAGAGGTCATGGGCGATATGCACGCCCCAATTCTAGGATCTGTCGTCATTGCCTCCGCTACTTCCTGGGCGGTGTTGCGACTCATGCTTGGCGATCACCCTCTGTTTCAAGTGCCGCAATACACACTAGTCCATCCTCTTGAACCTGCCATCTATGCCCTCCTGGGTATTGCGGGCGGTTTTTTGTCCGTAGCCTTCACTCGTCTCTTACTCGAAATGCGCAAGTTCTTTTTGCGACTTCCCGTGAGCACGCGCTGGTGGCACCCCGTAGTAGGCGGCATATCTGTTGGCCTGATGGGATGGTTTGTGCCCCAAGTTCTGGGCGTTGGCTACGGCTACGTCGGCAGCGCCCTCAACGGCACAATGGCGCTTAAGTTGATGCTGCTGCTTGTGGTGCTCAAGTTGTTTGGAGTTGCCATCAGCTATGCCTCCGGCAATGCGGGAGGAATCGTAGCGATGACTTCGACCAAGGACAGCGCCAACCTGCTTGTGATCGGCAGGATCGCTCAAGGATCGATGCAGGCTTACGATTCCAAGGGGCAACGCTTCATTCCCTTCTTAGACGGCGTGGCCGCTTCGAGTTTCGTGATTTCTCCTGACCGCCAATGGATGGTTTACCCTGACTATCCGCGTCATTTGTTATGGCGCAGCAGGCTGGACGGCAGCGAAAAGCTGCCGTTGACAGACATACCGGCATGGATGCCGGAATGGTCTGCCGACAGTAAATGGGTGGTCTTTTGTAATTTCAAGGCAATTTACCGCGTCTCTCTTGATGGCGGTGTTCCCGAGCAGCTTACTCCAGAAGGCGGCGATCTCGAGGTCACTCCCACCTGGTCTCCAGACGGGACATCGATTGACTTCAGTGACACCCCGACTCCAGGACACTACGTCGGGATCAAAGTTCTCGATCTCGCGAGCAAAAAGGTGTCCGTGTGGCCGGGCTCGGCGGGCATGTTTGTCCCTTCCTGGTCGCCCGATGGCAAATACCTGGTCGCAATCGCAGACTCACCTAAACGGATGGTCGTCTACTCTCGAGAAACGAAAACCTGGAGAACCTTGAAACAATTTGGAGGTGACTGGGGCTTCTGGAGGTGGTCAAACGATTCCAAGTCCATATTGATGGCAAAAATAGCCGCGGAACCCGGAGAGCAACCGGGAGTCTACCGGTTGAATATTGCCGATGCCAAATGGACTCTGGTTTCCCCGTTTAATGGGTTGCGAGTTAGTTCGAGCCCCTTCGAGAACTTTCTCTCGATTACATCCGACGGGCGACCCGCCATGATGAGCGACACCAGCGTCGTGCAGATCTATTCTCTGCGGTGGAATCCGCAGTAGCTTCTCCGGTCGGCAGTTGGTAATCGAAACATCCCGAAAGTTTTTGTCGCATCGCCGCACCGATTCGGCGGTCGACGTCAGCATATGGACGCATCGCGAACGCCGAATTGGCCCAACAGCTGTCATCGGCTTCCGTTTAGCAATCCACCCAGCCGGTCTCAATTGGCGCGTACAGGCCAATTCACTCATTGAGCTGTTCTACCTAATCTATGCCTAAGCCCAAGTGGCCGATAAATCGCCTTCTCGTAGACTTGTCTGCCATCCGGCGCGAGGTATCCAACCGCAAGCTTTAGCTCCAACTGCAAGCGGACCGTCGTGGACTTCGACCCTCACGAATAGGCTCGTCCGCGTGCACGGAGATTACGTGATCACCGTACGAAACGGAGCACGCCTGCAATCCGGACAAGCCTATTCGAGCCGGCTGAGGCCTGGTCAACAATCCGCTCTGACCATTCTTGCGTCCGGTTCGTGAAAGCATTTCGCCGCCTGGTCAAAATCTACTTTTCGCCGCCGTGATGGGTGGCACAAACTGGCTTCTGGATGGAGGTGACGAGTGAAAAGAAACGTGGTTTTTCTACTTGTCGCCGAAGTTACCGCCGGTGTCTGTGCGGCATGCCATTCACGGATCACCGTGACAGCTACATCACAGTAGACGTCGCTATTAAACACTCCTCCAACGTTTGAGGCTTCGACCCACACGAAGGCTTCGACGCGCATGAAGCCTTTGACACGCATAAAGGCTTTGATCCGCGTAAGCTGACCGGCATATAGCCCTTGACCGGCATTAAACGGCGCATCCTTGAGCGCCGATGTTGGCACGATATTCGTTTGGCTTGCAAGCCTTCCAGGTCCAAAGCAAATACGAAAGGAGAGCAGAGTCTCTCCGAAAAACGCATGTCGACTTTAGGAGGTCAAGATGAGAGATCTGAAAAATCTCTGCAGAATTTGTGTGCTTTTGTTGGCCACGCTCGCGATTGCGACGGCGCAGGAGAACGGGACGATCACTGGAGTGGTAACTGATCCATCAGGAGCTGCGGTCCCGGGCGTCACGATCACCGTTACTCAAACAAGTACGGGCGAAGTACGCACCACAGAATCGAGCGCATCCGGTCTCTATGAGATTCCTGGACTCGCGGTCGGTACGTACAATCTCAAAGCTGCGAAAGCCGGATTCAAGAACTACACCAAGACAGACATCGTCATGAATGTGTCGGCGACCGTCCGCGCCGATATCGCTTTTCAAGTGGGCTCGGCAAGCGAGTCCATTACCGTCAATGCGACCGCGCTTGCTGTGCAGACGGATACCAACGAAGTGAGTTCGCTAATCAGCGGCGAGCAGGTTTTGCAGTTGGCCACCAACGGACGCAACATGATGTCACTGGTCACGTTGGGCACGGGCGTCACCAATATGCTGCCCTCTTTCAACGGTGTCTCCGCCCAGGGCAGCAGCGCAGAAATCAATTTCAACGGCATGAGGTACGACCACAACAATTGGTTGATTGACGGCGGCGAAGTTTATGACCGCGGGAGTGGCGGCCGGCTGGACGTTGCAATCAGTCCGGACGCGTTGTCCGAATTCCAAACTCTCGCCAGCAACTACACCCCTGATTACGGGATCGCCTCTGGCGGCACCGTATTGATGGCTCTCAAATCCGGAACGCAAAAATTCCACGGCGCGCTGTGGGAGTTCAACCGCAACGATGCGTTCGACGCCGGATACTACTTCTTCAAACAGCAGAACGTGCCCACGCCCGAGCTTCGTCTGAACATTTTTGGCGGAAATATTGGCGGACCGATTATCAAGAACAAGACCTTCTTTTTCGTGAACGAAGAGTGGCGCAGGCTTGTCCAGGGCGCCAATCCGAGCGTTACGAATACAATTCCAGCCGCGTTCTTTCCCACTGCGGGCAGCCCGCTGAGCTATGTCCCGCTCAGTGGAAAACCCTTGATCGTTCCGGCCACCGCTGACCCCGCAAAGCTCGCGACCTATAGTGCGGACGGGTTGGTCGCGGGACAGCCGTTTCCAAGCGTGGGCGGCGGCTTTGTCATTCCTGCCAACCTGCTTGATCCCAACGCTGTGCTCTTCATGGGTACAGGCGCGATTCCCAAGCCGAATACCGCCAATGGCACACAGTACATTGCCTCACCCAAGCAGCCAACAAATGTTCGCGAGGACGTGGTTCGCATCGACCATAATTTTAACGACAAGTATCACCTGATGGGTCACTGGATTCACGACTCAATGGAACAGACCATTTACCCATCCATGTGGGACGGCGACAACTATGTCACGGTGGGCGACCAATTCAATAACCCGACATGGGGGACGGTCATCAAGCTGACTCAGACGCTTTCGCCCACGATCCTCAATGAAACATCCATCAATGTGAACGGGAACACGATCAATATCACGCCCGTCGGCATCTATAAGCAACCCCCCGGCTGGTCTGCCGTGGGCATTTTCACAGGCAATAATGCGGAGAACCGTCTCCCGTCGATTACCTTCTCCGGTGCGCCAAACACAGAATGGAATATCAACTACTGGCCATGGCGGAACTCGTATCTCAACTACCAGCCGCGCGATGATGTGTCGTGGAGCCGGGGAGCCCATCAGTTCAAGTTCGGAGCCGCTTACATGCGAAACGACAAAAACCAGCAGCAGCAGGCCAATACCCAGGGCGACTATACCTTCAAAGATTCGTCCTATTCGGGAGACGCCTATGCCAACTTCCTGCTGGGCTTCGCGAGCACCTTCCAGCAACTGAACGAGCAGTCAATCTTTCACTGGCTGAACAACACATTTTCCTTCTATGCGCAGGACAATTGGCACGTTCGGCCGAGGCTTACCCTGAATCTCGGTATCCGCTTTGACGGCCTGCCGCACGTCTATGAAAAGGACAACCGGACATCAAACTTCGTTCCTGGCGCTTTCAGCGCCGCGAACGCACAATCGCCGGATCCCGTCACAGGCAGCCTGAATCCTGCCGGCCCGGGCTTTAGCCAGCCGGCTGGCGCGCCAGTTCCCTTCTATCTGAATGGTGTCAAGTTGGCAGGTGTGGACGGATTCCCGCGAGGCCTCGTAGAGAATCACTACGGAACCTGGCAACCACGGATCGGTTTTGCCTACGACATCGACAAGGGCCACAGAACCGTCGTCCGCGGCGGCTATGGATTGTTCTTCGAACGCGTACAGGGGAACGATATCTTCGGCACTGATGTGAATCCGCCGAACGCATATCAGCCCAATGTCAGCGCAGTCTACTTCTCGGACCCGAATACCAGCAGCAAGACAGGGCAGACAGCTGCAGTGCCGTTCTTCCCTGGCGCCTTCGCAAGCTTGCAATATACCTACCCATCCCCGGCCACACAGCAATACAGCCTGGGAGTGCAGCGCGAGATAGCTCCATCCGTTGTCGCTCAAGTTCAGTACGTCGGCATGTCCGCCTGGCACCAGAACGTAGTACGATCGATCAACACCCTGCCTCTCAATGACATAGCGGACCGGGAAAACGTGGCCGTCAACGGAGCTAACTCTAACCTCTTCCGGATCTTTCCGGGGTTTGCTGGCATTAACCAGGTTGAGAATTCGACGAACAGCAACTATAACTCGATGCAGGCGGCTCTTCGCATGGAGAACCGTCATGGATTGACTCTGCAACTGTCGTATACCTATGGCCATGAGATCGACATACAGAGCGGCGACCTGACTTCAACAAACCAACAGGGTTCTGGCGGCCAGCTCTCCAATCCCTTTGACACCAGGTATGACCGCGGTTCGGGTACCATCGATCGTCGGCACGTGTTCAACGCCAACTACATCTACAATTTCGCCTCGTTCGAGGATCGGGGCACAGCCATGCGCATGTTGCTGGGTGGCTGGCAGTTCTCCGGCGTTACGGTGGCTCAGAGTGGAAACCCCGTTAACGTTACTTATTCGCCGGACACGCTGGGATTGGCTGGTAGCACGACCAATCGTCCAAACTTCGATCGAAGCGCCAGAAGCTTTCCGAAAAAGCAGCTTGCATGGTTCAACCCTGCAGCCTACACAGCTCCGACCGCTCCATGGGCCGGGGGCCCCAATCAGGGCTACGGCACTGCAGGCAAGGACTCAATTGTGGGGCCCGGCCTCTTCAACTGGAACATGAGCCTTTTCAAAGAGTTTCGGATAACCTCGGCGGAGGGCCCGCGAATCCAGCTCCGTGCCGAATCGTACAACACCTTCAATCACACACAATGGAATGCGATCAGCACCGGGTTCACGAACAAGGACTTCGGGCAAGTAACCTCGACGTTTGATCCGCGCACCTTCCAGTTTGGCGGGAAGTTCATCTTCTAGAAACTGGCCCCGATAAGCGCGGTGAAGCCCACTGCTTCACTGCGCTTCTTTTCTGCAGAAAATGCTCCTGCCGTGTGCCCACCTAACGGTGCGCCGATCCCGGGGAAGGGGAACGACCAAGAGAATATGGCTTCCTATTGCTGCTCCTCTTGGCGGTTCGCCCCTCTGGCCACTCCGGCGACCGTGCCGGTTACGTGCGCATCTACAATTCTCGGCGCGAGGTATCCAACCCAAGCTCAAGTTGACGAGTAGGCGACTACACGTCCATCTGAAACGCGCGCCGTCAACGAGTGACTGGCGATTTATCACTCACGAAGATTAAGGACCACTTTAACTTCCGAGTCGCCAACAGATCGGGAGTATTGAGAGGACAAAGAAGGGCGTTTACGAAGGATCCACAGATGTAAAAGTAAGCGTCATTTCGCCATTTGCCAAGTGATCGGGGTATGATTCTGTTTCAGATTTGGGCGCAAAGGCCAAAGATATCGACTAAACTCGAGGCGAAAGCGACAGGAGGATCTTATGGTCCCCGAAGCGTCACTCAATATTTCACGCCGTCAGTTTCTCGCTGCGGGAGGTCTGACGGTCGCCGCAGCTTGTTTTGCTCCACGTTACCTGAGGGCCCAGACAGGCGGCATCGTTGTAGGAGCGTTCAAGGAAGCCGCCACAGCGAAGGTCACGGTTCAAAACCTTCGCCGCAACATCAGCGTCCTTTTGGGTGCTGGTGGAAATATCGCCGTCCTCACTGGTCCTGACGGAAAGCTGCTGGTTGATGCGGAGATCATCACCGCAGGTCCGCACGTCTCTGAAGCCCTCGCGAGCATCAACGCGGATCCCATCAAACAATTGATCAACACCCACTGGCATTTCGACCACACCGGCGGCAACGAGTGGGTCCATGAAGCTGGCGCCAGTATCCTGGCGCACGAGAATACGCGCAAACACCTTTCCCAGCCCACGCGCGTCGAAGGCAACTGGCAGTATACTTTCCCAGTCGCGCCGGCGGGTGCGATTCCCTCCACGGTCTTTAGAGACGAACACACCCTACGCTTCAACAACGCGACTCTGATGCTTAAGCACTACTCGCCTGCTCACACGGACTCCGATATCTCCGTGTATTTTCCCGAGGCAGACATCCTTCATACCGGAGACACTTTTTGGAACCGCGATTACCCCTTTATCGATTACGGGACGGGAGGCAGCATCGACGGTCACATACGCGCGGCAGAAGCAAACATCGCAAAGGTGACCGACAAGACGATCGTCATTCCCGGGCACGGAGCTGTAGGCGGCAAATCCGATTTGATTCTATTCCGAGATGTATTGGTTGAGATCCGCGAGAAGGTTGCAGCCCTGAAAAAACAGGGTAAGTCCTTGCCTAGAGATTCACACGGCGGTGCCGATTGGAACCGGCCATGTGCTATTTGTGATCAACGGTGATCCCGCTGTAGCACGCGTAGTTAACATCGTCACCGATGTCACCGAGCGTGAGTTTGTTCTTCCGACCGCGCATCCAGTCCGGGTGCACGGGCAGTTTCGGCACGTCAGACTCACGCCGAGCGGAACCATGGTGACCGCCAACATGCAATTGAACAAAGTGGTGGAGTATGACTTCGACGGCAATGAGCTGTGGTCGTTCCCTGCCGATGCGCCCTGGGGCGTCACGCCCCTTCAAAATGGCGACCTTTTGATCACAGACAAAACCGGCGTGCGGGAAATCAACCATCGTGGCGATGCGGTGTGGACGTTCGCTCCGTCCGATGTGCCCGAATACAGGTTCTCGACTCTTCAGCAGGCTTGGCGGCTACAAAATGGCAATACCGTCGTCAGCAACTGGGTGAACGAATGGAACACAAAGCCGGAAGAACGCACCGGCACTCTACAGGCGCTGGAGTTGACGCCATCAAAGAGAGTGGTGTGGGCGCTTGCATCATGGACCTCCCCGACCAACCTTGGCCCTCTTACAACGCTTCAGTTCCTCGATGAGCCTTCTGCTCCGGAGAACGCGCATTTCGGGCCCATTCATTAACCCTGATCTGAAAGGAACGGTTTGTGACGGCAAAATGACTGCGTGCTTGCGGCGTGGTAGATAACCCTCATGAGGTCCCGCCGCTCCTCCATGGGTAGAGCAATTGACGACGGTTCCACGTCTTTTTTGCACATTCTCTTGGCAATAAAGCCTCGCGGGCCATTGGGACAGGCGCTTCGAACTTGTCAGATGGCTACAGCGCTCGGATCTGGAGGGTATGGGAAAAGCATCGTTGCAGCTAGGCTGCTTCAACGGGACCTCCGCGTCCTTCGAAAGATCGTCCGAGCTTGGCTACTGCTTCTTGAGTCCGAGCTGCTTTGCGAGACCCGCGTCGAGCTCTGTACCCAGCAGTGGAGCGAAGGCCTGGATCACGACAAGCGGGGAGATCATGTTGACTTCTAACTGCCGCCTGTATTCATCGGGCCTCATATATAGCAGTGGTCCGCCCACAACGATTCCCGCGTTGTTGACCAGGCCAGCCACAATCCACCGGGCGCCAGTGCGGCAGCGACTTGTTCGGCGAATCGCTGCCTTTCGACTGGCTCGTCGAACACATGAAAGCAGCCGCGGTCGAAGACGAACTGGAATGGACCCCCGGGCGGAGGCGCAGATAGAAAATCCAACGCAGCGAAGCGGCAGTGCAGGGAGCGCCCCGCCATTTTGGCGTGGCCTCTTTCGACGGCGAGGGGCGAGACATCGACTCCGAGTACGTCGAATCCGTGTTCGGCCAGCCAAATTGCATTCGTGCCCGCACATCGAGAAACTGCTCTCGACAGTGTGCTTCGGAGACAAGCAGTTCCACGTATGCTTCAAAGGCCGCCAAGTTCTCGAAGCTGCGCTTCATCAGATTCCGATGGCGCGCCCCTGCAACCCTCTGGAAAATTACCGAAGGGTTGCAGGCCCCGAGCAGCTAAGCATGTCGGATCGGTCGATTTCAACCAGTTTGCACGATAATCGAGCATTGCGTGAATGTGATTCATGTCATTGCGGATACGTGCGCTACCTCACCTAGCAAGTCGAAAGCTGGCTCTCCTGGAAGTCGGGAGCAGGAAAGAGAGATTCTAAAATATGGTGGGCACGAAAATGGGCACAGTGGGCACATTTATCAACTCTAAATTCGTTGTAAGTTATTGATTCTATGGCTACTCAGGTAGGACTCGAACCTACAACCCTTCGGTTAACAGCTAGACATTTGCCTCTTTCATCGCTACTCATTGGTGCTCTATATTGCTTAGTTTAAGTAGCTTACAACAGCCTATCTTTTCCGGACAACTGGGGGAATTACCCACAATTACCCAGGATTTTGAAGCAGCATACCCACAAAATCCCCCACAGCGGATCGACTCTCAATTCCCTTCTGTGTCGACTCGACGCCGGCCGATTGCTTCGTTGATATCACACCGGCTCCTGAAAAGCGGGGCGGTTGCTCAGGTAGCTTAAGTTGTGACGAATGTCGAAAACGGACATAGAATTCGGTTATGCCCGCTTGCCTGCGTTTCCTGGCGCTCGTCCCCGGTTCCGTGCACGCGCAGCAAGCCGCTTTTCCTCAACATCTACTCATGCTGATGCATCGACTGCGAGAGGTTAATCAGATTCTTCGGAGGCACGCGAATGATGCCTCTGACTGGACTGTCTATGTCCGCAATGAAAAAGAACGAGACGGCGACAAGAAAAGGAAATACCAATAATAGACGCCCTCTTGTCTGAGCTCCGAACCCTATTAAGACACAGCAACACACGCTCAGCACGACCATCGTCAGCCAGGCGCCTGTCGGCACACGATACCACCAAGCGGCCTGGGAATAGTCCGCACTGTTTAGCACATCGTTCATTCCCGATATCACCAACACCATCGGGATCGACGGCGTTGCACGAGCAGCATTTTGAACGGTCGACCACATTTCCTTCTGCAGCCGTGCTATTTCCTGCCGGACAAGTTCAAGACGCTTCATGTCTCTCACGGAATAAAACGACACCCAATCGACCGATTCCTCGATGGCCTTGCCGGTCGGAACCACCCGCACATTCATTGCCGCTCCCCTGCCAGCTATCCTCGACCGACCTGCCGAGGATTCTTGTCATTCCTCAGGCCGACAAACTTGATATGGCGTATGTGGTTGGTGTCAGCCTTACCTATATGCCACTCTTTGAGGCCCGAGAGAAGGGTTGTGATAATTGACGCTATGCTCAAATGTTTTATGCGCTGTATCAGCAGTGCAGCCGCAGTCGGGCAGCAACAACCTGCTGTTTCCCCGAATCGCCTAGCGCACCATGTATTCCCCTTTGGGACTCACGGCGAGGATTTTCAACAGCCCCGAGAATCTACCCAATTGAAGTCGCGCGAATATAGGATTTTGCGTGCAACCGATGACGAACTTGTCAACTGGCTGATTAACGTCTGAACCCATGCCCGTGCGTCCCAAGTCGTACTGCTCACCGGGATAAGGCATTCCCCATTCGCCAGTTTTCTTGCTGATGATTAGTGTCCAAGGAGGTTGCCCCTTGTCCTCCACGAATAAGGTGTAGCTGCCAGCGGGAACGCGGAGCGGGTTATCCATCGGCGGGATGACCATTTGCTCGCTGACGCGCAAAGTAGTTGCGTCATAGTCCGCGGTGTGCCAGCTTTCGACGCTGGCGGACTTACCCGTACCAAATGTCATGGTGCTTCCATCTTCGAAGGTACACGTCGATTGCACCTTTACGGGAGGCGCTGGCACCCAGTTTTCCTGTTCGCTTTCGCCAGAAGAAGTGGACAACGCGAAAGTCAGAACGACTGCTGCCGCTGTTATAGCTGCTTTGAAGCCGAGGATGCCGCAGTTGGTTGGAGACCACATTTTCAGCCCCCCAATTGTCGTCAGTTTACCCCTGCCTCTTGCCGCTCGCAACTCAGAATTCGTTTCGAGAAAAACGGCTGCTGTGACGAAGAGAGACCCTGCTTGAGGCTGTCAAATTCAGAGAGAACGGGGCGTTTCGTCTCCTCACTTTCCGGCTTTCTGCTTCGCCCAACGCTTCCGCTGCGCGTCCGCAATCTTCTTCCGGGAACCGGCACTCAGTTTGCGGCGTGTGCGGCCCGGAGCAGCGGCTGCAGTCTTCTTATTTCCATCGCTGGACAGCAGAGCACGAACTTGCTTGAGACGTGCGATTTCGGCGTCAATCGAAGCGAGAATCTTGTCTAAAGTCATGCCCAAAGTATATCTGACTAATTCAAGCGAAGGCCGGTGTTGGGACTTCACCCTCCTTCAAGGCAAGGTCTTCTTTTTTGCAAGCTTCACAGTTTCACGGTGCTCAACCATTTTCCGTTGAGCACTCATTGCCGCGTCTTCGGCAATCGGTTGACTTGCGGATGAAGCAGCAGTCCCATCAACTGAAGATTGCCATTCCCTTCTCAGACGGTCATAAGATTTACGAACTGTAAATTTGGCGAGGTCATTTCGTCTACGGCGCATTGACTATCCCTCCGTTATCAAACTTCATGGATAAAGCTAAGAGTCCACCTAGCGGACACATCATTGGTTGGAGTGCAGGATGATGCTACGAGAGGCACAGCAGCGTAGCTTGAATTCAGGACGCTCATCGCATTGAGCATGTCGATTATCACTGTCGGATGGAAAGGCTTCGCCAAGATGTCAAAATCATGTTCTCGTTCATGGGCGTATTCCAACATGTCGAAAGTCCGGTTGTTTCCGGACATGAGCAACACTTTGCAGTTCGGGAGAAGTTTGCGGATTTCAATGGCCGCTTCAATCCCTGACATTCCTTCCATCACAACATCGCTGATGAGCACATCGAAGGGAGCCGAAGCTGCTCGGTTCGTCACAACCCCGAGTTCAAGCAGCTTCGGGGTCATCTTCAACGACCGATGGAAGAACTGCGCCTTGATGCTCCGCTTCTTTGGCATCGGCAAGTTCAACGGCTGCTCCTACGAATTCAAGGTCGGCAATGCGATGAAGAAGGATGCGCTTGAGTTCCGCAATCCGGGGTTGGTCTTCCGGCGAGGCAAAGTTCTCCTCCAGCTTCTGCAACGTAGTTCGAAGAGACTGTATGAGTTCAGATGACGGTCGGTGAGACACAGTGTTCTTGTTTAGACTGATGCAGGGCTTACACATCGCGGATGCCCTTAACGCTTATTGATGCTTGGTACTAAAGTTTTCAGGCTCTGTCCAAGCAAGTGAAAGACGCCCCTAAGAGGGCGTATTTTCGAGAGCAAATCATCTCAAAAACTAAGGGCGACCAAGGGCATCAAATGGATACTTCTTCTGCGACCGCTTTTAGACATAGGCACAATCCGGACGGCTCATGGGATTCAATCTGTCTGAAGTGCTACCTCACGGTAGCGACTGCCAAACGCGAAGATGACCTTCTGAAGCCCGAGAAATCCCACGACTGTGCTGAGTTGTCGGCGGTCTTGAAACCTGTAACCCGGAATAGGCGTAAAAGCCTGCGTTACTAAATAGGATAAGAGTGCAGCGCATTCCATCAAGGGCCAGAGCAGTAGCTCACATAAAGGCCGGATACATTCGCGCAGACCTACAATATCATTCTCATTTTTCGCTTGCAATGCGGCGGCGGACCATACATTCCGGGTTGGCCGCGACTCGCCCGGAACCGCTACACAATTCCGTGAACGCAGCTGACGCAGATTCAATCATTCGGCGTAATCACCGCGCGGCCTCGAATCTTGCCGTTGTGAAGGAGATGGTACGCGTCGCTCGCACGCTCCAACGGGAAATGCTCAACCATCATCTTGATCTTTCCAGCCTGTGCGAGGTCGACCACCTCCATCAAGTCTGGGATTGAGCCCCAGTAAGGCGCTGCGACTGAGCATTCTTTCGCCGGGCTGAGAAAGTTGACGGGCAGCGCTCCGCCACCGAGGCCGACGATCGTCAAGTGTCCCAGCACCCGGGATACTTGAGCGGCCATGGTCAGGGTCGGGTTCACGCCGACCAAGTCGAGCACGAGCTGTGCGCCCTGGCCCCGCGTCATGTCCTTGATGCGCTTGACTGCCGCATCGTCCGAGAGTAGCCCCTCGTCGGCGCCCATGCGTTTAGCGATCTCGAGCTTCTCGACCGAGGTGTCCACAGCGATGACAATCGTAGCGCTGCTCAGCGCTCGCAGAATCTGGATGGCCATCTGGCCTATACCGCCGGCACCGATCACGACGGCGGTAGATCCGGGCCCGAGCAAGTGAAGTGACCGCTTGATGGCGTGGTAACCGGTGAGCGCCGCATCGGTGATTGGCGCAGCCTCTCGCGGATCAAGAGCGCCCAGCCGGATGAGAAAACGCGTGGATGGGACGATCATGTAGTTGGCCATGCCGCCGTCCGCCCCCAGGCCGCCTGGTTTAATCTCTCCGGGGTTTTGACAATAGTTCTCCATACCCAACCGGCAGTTCATGCATAGCCCGCATCCCCACGGGCCATAAACGATCACCGGGTCCCCTGGCGCAAACCCCGATACACCTGTGCCCAGCTTCTCCACCCAACCCGCGTTCTCGTGGCCAAGCGTGAATGGGAGCCGCATCGACGTGGTGCCTGCGGGCACCTCTAATATGTGCAGGTCGGAATGGCAGACACCGGCGCCCCCCACCTTTATAAGGACCTGCTCGGGCCCGGGCTCGGGCACCGGCATCTCGTGGAGTTCGGCTGGCTTCTGCCACGCGACAAACCGGAATGCTTTCATCGTTTCACTTCCTTCATCCCCTCAATCTCGACGGACCTGTTGCGCAAGGATTTGAAGAACTCGCGCAGGTCGTCGGCGACGAGTTGCGGCTCTTCCCATTCCAAGAATTGTCCACCGCGTTTTGTCTCAATCTCGGATCCCATCGATGTCGATGAGGACATGCAGCGGGCCGCGGAACAGCGCGTTTCTCCGGTACGGCGGCGGATCGACGACCAACCTCGGGTTCTCCACGCGGCGAAGGAACACCTCTACCGCCGTGTTCACCTCCAGCCGCGCAAGCTGACCGCCAAAGCAGACGTGTATGCCGCCCCCCCATCCGAGGCTCTCTTTCTCCTCACGTTCGAGATCGAATTTGTTCGGGTCGCGGAACTTCTCTGGATCGCGGTTGGCGGCGCCATACATAAGAAAGATCGGCGAACCCTTCGGGATGGTCGTCCCATCGACGTCGATGTCGTCGAGGGCGGTCCAGGTAGGCCAAAAGTTGACCGACGACTCGAGGCGCAGCACCTCCTCGATGGCGCGCGGAATCAGCTCCGGCCGGCCGCGCAGCAGGTCGATGGTCCCGGGATTGCGCAGGAAGGTGAGCACGCAATGGGAGATCAGGTTGACCGTGGAGTCATGACCGGCGATGAATATAAGCGCGCAATTGCTTACGATCTCGCTGGGGGACATGCGTCCGTCCGGGCCGTCGTCGTGCACCAGCTTCGAGATCATGCCGTCGGCGGGGTTTTTCTGAGCGCTCTCGACGAGGCCGATGAGGTATTTTGCAAACTCCTTCCGGCTCGCGACGCCCTTCTCTTTGCGGCGGCGCCCCTCCTCCGCGGCTGCGTCAGGGCCCAGTTCGGCTCCCGCCATCGCATCCGCTATCCAGGCATGGAAAAGGGGTTCGTCCTTCAGGGGCACTCCCATAATCCGGCAGATTACGGCTACCGGCAGCGGATAGGCGTAATCATCGACAACGTCGACCCGTTTTTTGCCTCCAGCCTTGTCGAGCATCCCGTTGACGATGCGCTGGCACTCCACTTCCATGCTGGGAATCAGATCCGCCGAATGAGGCGGCCCGAAGTGCCGCATTGCCTGGCGACGCGCTCGGTCATGGTCGGGCGGATCGCTAATGATCATCATGGGATCTTTGCCATATTTTTCCAGCAGCTCGGCCTCAACATCGGGCACGTCCCCGTCCTTCGCGGGGGTAGCCTGGGGACGGTTTGGACGGTTGCGAAGATCCGCGCTTATCCGGGGGTCGTGAAGCAGCGCGATGACCTCCTTATACCCAGTGACGACATAGATGCCATTTGCCACGCGCGCCACCCGGGTCTTCCGAAGCTCGTCGAAGAACGGGTAGGGGTTCCAGCGGTTTTCGTACTTCATGGCCTCAGCGAAAGCCTGCTCCGGTGTCATGATGCTTCGCTCCTCTTTTTCTTGCGTGTGAGGTCATCTTCTCGCTGACTCCGCTGCATGAGCGCGGGTTCGCGGCCGGAATTCGGCATGCCGTTCGTTGGGGTCATATCCCGTCAAAACGACATCGGGAATTGCGGTTGGGTCACCTTTAGCAGGGAAGTCGGCCGGCCTCGGATGTGTGTCTGCAGGACGGTCGAATCCCGCGGCAGGAGGTGGAAACGGGCCTGATTGCTCAATCTGCGCTCTGTAGAAGTCAAGCCACTTAGCGTGGTCAAAGGTGACTGCGCCGACGATGCGGCCCCGGCGACCGTAGGCAGCGGCGAAGCGGCGCTCTTTCACCGAGCCTTGCGTAAAGATGATCTGGTCGCCGAATGAAGGCACCCCGACGGACTTGATGTTGACGCCGAACTGGCCCGACCAGAAGGTGGGCACGAGCAGGTGCGGAATGCGTTTAGTCTCATCGCTCACCATGTTGTGGGCGGCGACTTCCGCTCCCAGGACCGCATTATCCCAGTGCTCCATCGAAAGGAACTGGTACTCGAACAGCACATGGGGAGAGCGCGCGATATCTCCCGCAACGAAAATGCTGTCCGTAACCACACCATGAATATCAAACGCGCGGCAGCCAGCGTCGCAGGCCACACCCCAGAAGCCGGTGGCCAGCCCAGCCCCCTCCAGCCACTCAATGTTGCGGAGCGAACCGAGCGACGTAAGAACCAAATCGGCTTCCAGCGTGGTTCCGTCTGAAAGACGGGCGCGCCGCACGTGCCCGGTCGTATCATCTTCGAGCGCCTGTACCGAGACGCCGAGGCGGAGATCCACTCCGTGCTCGCGTTGCATATCAGCGGCAATCGCTCCGATTACGCCTCCGAGGGCGCCCGCAAGTGGTGCCAGGCCGCGCTCGGCAACCGTCACCTCGAGTCCGAGTTGGCGACAGATCGAGGCCGCCTCTGATCCGATGAAGCCGGCGCCGATGATCAGCACGCGTCGCGGACCCGAGGCCAACTGTTTCTGTATGCGGGCTGCGTCATCGCTCGTCCGCAGTGTGCAGACGCCCTCGAGCGCAGCCTCTGCCGGATTCGGCCAGGGCCGGGCGCGGACTCCGGTTGCGATCAACAGGCGATCGTATGGAACTTCATCACCATTTGCCAGGTGCACTACCCTGTTTGCGCGATCCAGACGGGTGGCGGCTACGCCGAGCCGCCAATCCGCATTGACCTCGCGCAGACGCGGCAGCTTGGTGTGGTCAGCGGGCACCCAACCCTTCAGCACCTGTTTCGAGAGTGGAGGGCGATCGTACGGCTCGTGCGGCTCATCGCCGATGATGGTCAAAGGGCCGGTAAAGCCTGCTTCCCGCAAGCCTTCGGCACCCCGAAGTCCCGCCAACGACGCGCCGACGATGACGATCCGCCCGCGGGTCTTCATCGTGTCGATAGCGGCTTGCACGAGTCGCGATCGTTCTTCGGACATGAGAGTACTCACGGCTTTTGTCCCTTGGATTCATCTAGCCGGTCCACGATGATCGCCTGTACAGGGCAGGAAGCCGCGGCTCGCAGGACCAGCAGACGCTGTGCATCATCGGGATTGGGATCGTACATGAGCGCTTCCTCGCCACTGAGTTGTAGAACGTCCGGCGCAAGTGGAACGCACTGCGCGTACCCCTGGCATCGGTTCAAATCAACCACGATTCGCATCGTTCGATTCCCCTCAACGGGCGACGTTCGCACAGTTCTCGAACCAGTTCAACTGGCGGAATTACCAGTGAGCTCACCCGAATTAATGTAGGACCGTTTGGCAGAGTTGGTTTGGCCAAACGGCTGCGAAGATGGCTCTGTCTGAAACCCTCATCTCTGTTGAGGATTTCAGTTGTCGGGCTCGCGAAGGGGAGTCGAAGCCAGCGTTGGTTGCATCGAGCCCACCGGCATTAGAAAAGCGGTCCGGATAGCCTGACCGCAAACAAACCGTTCGTGGGCGCAGAATCCGGCGTCGTTCCCGTGAGTTCGTAGCGCAAGGTGAGCCGGTATCTCCAGATGGTCATGGCCCTGCTAAGGGTCACGCCGGGGCGAAAGCCGTTTGCAGCATTGTGCTGCGGTATGTTGTTAATGGATGATCCGCCGCCATTGTCGTAGCTGACGCCGGCTCCCAAGAACATTTGTCTCCCGATGTTGTGGCTGTAAAACCCCGAGAGTGTCACCAGCGCGTTTTGCGAGAGCTGATTGTTTCCCTGGAACGCATTATTGTTCGTAAAGAAAAGTGCCCCTGCGTAAAGATCGAACCATGACACGCCTTTGTCCGGGGTGATGCTCAGATTCAGCACAGGGTTGAATGCCCATCGATTTGCCCCTGTATTCACTGGGGAATTGCGGTCACCGGCCCGATTCCCGTCACCTGCCGCAACAACTGCCGATCGTAACCGGAACTGACAGAACTGACAGTGGTTAGCGCCTGCTGGCAAGAGTATCGTGACAGCCGTTGGATATTAGTTTCTCGGCATAGACCGCGTGGAGGCCCCGTGGCACTCAACATGACGCCGCCGCGGCCGAAGACGCCGTTGGCCATCGTTGCAGTGTTTCTAGCGTTCTTCTCGGTGAAGACGAAGGCCCAAACGCCGAGAGACTATCTCAACACGCCTGTGAATGCAGCCGCCTTTTTTTTCGATTACGCAAGCTGCTGGTGGGCAGTGCCCACTACATCCTCGGACCGTTCGGGCCGGACTGCGATTTACGACGATTTGGAATGAAGCTGTGTGAGCGCGGAGGAAAGAACGCGAAGTTCGTAACATTTGATCTCCTCACTCAGGCTCGCAATCAGACGCAAAAGCGGTTGGATCGTCTCCCTGATCGGCTGCGGAATCTCCGCTGCCACTTTCCTCGAGAAGGCCTCCGTGGAACTGCTCGACAGTCTCGTTCCTCCCATCGTCTTCACCAGGCCGCCCACCGCGCTGATCAACTTGGTGCGCGACTCCACCAGAGCCTCACGTGCGCGAAGCACCACCAGGTCTTCCCGCACCTCCGTGCTCCGATGCTGTATCGGATACAGCGATTTCGGATCCACTCTTCCCAGCCGGGCCAGCTTGGCGGCATCAATCCGGTCGTTCTTGCGCCGGCGCCGCTTGGATCCTTCCATCCGCCGTGCATTGGCAACCAGCACTTCATGGCCAAACCCGACGATCAACTCCCGCACCCACGCCGAATGCGTTCCCACTTCGATCACCACACGCGATCGGCACAGGCCTTCAAAGAACTCTCTTATCGATGACTCGCTCTGAACTGACCCTCCGCGAATGTCTCGCCACTCAGTCCCAAAATGCAGTAGTTGCTCCACTGGTCACCAAGATCCACTCCCAAAGTTAAACGATCCAGATTTGGCTTCTCCGCATCAGGAACAACCTTGTCTTCAACTGGCAATACAACTGTGCCCGTTTCCACCTGCCTGGTCAGTTGTGAGACCAGTTCCGACATCACTTCCCGCGACTCACGCCGCATCGACTTCGTCCCCCTCCGGGACAACTCTGGGCAACGCCGCTGACCAAAAAACAGATCAAGGCCGTGGAAAAGACGTTGGGAGGAAAAGTTCTTTCCCTCTCAACTTGCAAATCCCGCACACTACGGGATTCGCACTTTCCCACCGCCTCTACGGCTACTAATTTATGAATCCGGACATTTCACTTGCTACGAAAAGCGGACATTTCTACTTGCTAACGACACTTCCGGGTAGCCCACGATCCAGCCACAACCCAATCGAGGTGTTAATGCGTATCCGGGAATCTAGTGATTCAATAAGGGAATGCTGCCTGGCGTTTCAGAACTTCTTTCATTGAACGAGCCCAATATCAGGTTTTGGGGAAGCGCCAAATTGAAATCCGGAATCGTCACTGCCGCTCTTGCATTATCCGTAGGCTCCGGTTCAGTAGTCGCGGCTTCGCACACACCTTTCTTCCAGTTCCGGGAAAAGCCAGGACCGTATCCAGTAGGGTTGAGGGTCTTCAATCAATATGATCCCTCACGCACATTTGTCGCTCCAACCAAGGGTCCGTCAGAGTCTTCTCCGGGCAAGAACGCACGTCCCCTGCAGACACTGATCTGGTATCCATCGTTGCCAAGCGTCGGCGGACTGATGACCGTTGGCGACTATGTCCAACTAGCGGATAAGGAGATTCATTTCAACGCGCCAGCAGAGAAAGAAAATCGTTGGCGTTCGTTGTTGAAGACATCCTTCGATACCAAACTTTGGGCGGTGCGGGAGGCGAAGCCCGCAAAAGGCCGCTATCCCGTTCTTATCTATGCTCCGAGCGACTCTTCCGTTTCGTGGGAGAATGCCGATCTGTGCGAGTATTTGGCCAGTTATGGCTACGTTGTCCTTGCAAGTCCGTCCATGGGGGTTTCGACGCGCGACATGACGGATGATCTTGGCGGGATCAATGCGCAGGCACTCGACATCTCTTTCCTTATCACTTATGCAGGGTCGCTTTCTGATACCCATTTATCTCAGGTTGCCGTAGTGAGCTGGAGCTGGGGTGGGATCTCTAGCCTGTTTGCCTCAGCACGAGACCCTCGCATCGATGCTTTGGTGGAGTTAGACGGCAGCATGCGCTATTATCCCGGCCTCGTGACAAGAGCCGGGGACGTTCATCCAGAGCGAATGACGATACCGCTTCTTTGCTTTACTCGAAACGTGAGCCTCGAAGATCTGGAAAATGACGAAGTTCCTTCGGCGGACAAGGTTGGTCCAAACGTGCTCAACGCCTGGATACATGGCGATCTCCTCACCGTGAATATGCTCGGCATGGCACACCCGGAGTTCAGTTCCATGTTCCAACGTAGGGAGAGTGCGCAACGCTTTACGGAGAATCAGGTGGCCGACTACGGGCGGGAGGACGCCAACACGAGTTATGCGTGGACTGTGCTCTATACTCGGAACTTTCTGGATGCCTATCTGAAACACGATGCTTCTTCCAAGGCATTTTTGGGAAGGACTCCTGCCAAAAATGGCGTTCCGAAGCACTTCGTGGGTATCAAGTTCAGACCCGCACAGAAACAATCCGGTGCAAACATCAACTAACGGCATTTAAGGGCGTCGCAATGTCGGATTGTGCATTTTTATTTGCCTTGGACACGGTCTTGGGTGAGCCACTGTGCGCTCCGGTCGAATCACCGCCAACCCGTCAATGTCGTTAGCAAGTAGAAATGTCCGCTTTTCGTAGCAAGTGAAATGTCCGGATTCATAAGTTGGTAGCCGTTAGAGGCGGTAGGAAAGTGCGAATCCCGCGTCGTGTGCGGGATTTGCAAGTTGGGAGGGAAAGTCTGTTTTTGGACTTTTCCTCTCAACGTCTTTTCCACGGCCTTGATTTGTTTTTTGGTCAGCGGCGTCAACAGCTTTCCGTCCGCACTGTAGTGACCGACGCGGTGTCCTGCGATCATGAGGGTCAAGGTATTGTCCAGGTGCTGATGGATGATCACCTTGCATCCAGCCAGGGTGGGTCGCCACTCGGCGCGTTCGAGCTGCACAATCACGTTGTAAAAGCTCACCGTGTTATCGCGGTCAACGGTGCGCTCGTAGCGTTGCGTGAACACCATTTCCAGGTTCCTGTGCCGGCAGGAGAGGAACGCCGTTCCGCGCTCGGCAGCCGGAACTGTGAAGCGGCGGTTGAACTCGGCGATGTAGTGCTCATTTAAAAACTTGTTGGCCCCTGCCAGGTGGAGAAGTTGCGCTCCGAGCGTCCCCGGGCCTGGGGAGAGTAGGACGGGATCATGTGCACTCCCAGTTCCTTCATCGCACGACCCACTTGTGTAGGGCGCTCATAATCGACCTTGCCACCGCTCTTCGGTGTGAACCAGAAATGGGCTCCGTGGTCCGAATAGAGCGAACAGAACAGCCCTTTCCGTTCGATCACTGCCCGCAGCCCGGCCATCACGGTCGCGGTCGATTCCTCCGGCGCCAGCTGCGCATAGTAGATCTCGCTGGTGGCGTCGTCCAGGATCACGATCAGGTCGTGACGTCGCTCATCCTGAAACCACGGGTGATCGCTGCCGTCGATGTGCAACATCATCCCCGCCAGGGGACGCCGCTCACGCCGCTTGCGATGCACACCCCGTTTGGCCTTGCGCTTCACCAGACCGGCCGCTTGCAGAGCCTGCTTGACCCACGTATAGCTCAAGCCGATCTGGTGTTCCTCGCCGAGCTTCTCATGGAACGCACGTTCAGGTCGAAGTACTTGTCCCGGTAAAGACCGAGCACTTCTTCAGCCTGCTTCTTCGGCACCCGCCTGCTGCTCGGCTTCCGCCGTCGCCGGTCCAGTAATCCCTTCGGGCCTTCGTCCTCAAGCCGCTTCCGCCAGCGACGCATCTGCCGCTCGCTGATGCCGACCAGCTCCGCTGCCTGCCACCACTTGATCTTCCCAGCTGTGGCCCGTAACAACACTTCCTGTAGCTTCATAGCCCGCTCCATCGCGGTGATCGGATAGATCTCCATGCTCTCGCGCATGGCTCCATCCTCACCGCCCCAAAAGCGGACATTTCACTTGCTATAAACACCGGACATATTATGTGCTAACGACAACCGCCAACCCGTCAATTACCATTTCGTTACTGACGAGTGGGCCATTGCTGTCCAAAATAGCGGATATCTATTTGACGCGAGGAATATTAGAGGAGGCTGATCCCCAGTTACTCTGAAGTGGGCTCCCTGACAGGACCACCTTCAGAGAAGAAAGGATCAGCCATGCTTCAAGTATGCAGTGTGTACTCGCAGCTTTTGCAACTGTTTTCGCGCGGGCAGTTCGCTCGTGCAGTCAAACACCATCAAGCCGAGCGCAACGCCAAAGGCTTCAGCAGTTGGGAGCAATTTGTGGCCATGCTGTTTTGCCAGTTGGCGCATTTGAACTCACTGCGCGAAGTATGCATGGGACTGGCCAGTTGTGAATCCCCGCTGAAGCATCTGGGCATCAGCACCACGCCGAAGAAATCGACCTTGGCGTATGCCAACGCCAACCGTCCGTGGGAACTCTACGAGTCGATTTTCATGCAGCTGTTGGAAAAGTGTCAGATGGAGACGGCGGCGCACGGCCGTCGCAAGTTCCGTTTCAAGAACAAGCTGATGAGTCTGGATGGCAGCGTCATAGAGCTGTCGGCGACCATGTTTGACTGGGCCAAATACACGCAACAGAAGGGCGCGATCAAGCTGCATCTGTTGCTGGACCACGACGGCTACCTGCCTACGTTCGCGGTGGTGACGGAGGGCAAGTATAGCGAGTTGAACGTAGCGCGGGACTTGCGCCTGAAAGCGGGTACGATCCTGGCCGTTGACCGCGGCTACAACGATTATGTGTGGTTCGGGCAATTGACGCGGGACGGGGTCTTCTTCGTCACGCGAATGAAGACCAACACGGTCTACACGACTGTTGAAGTGCGTGCGGTTCCAGAAAAAGGCAACGTGCTCAATGACCAGATCATCTCTGTGCCCTTTTTGCGCAAGAAAAGCGAAGCGCCGGTCCTGTTTCGGAGAATCGAGTACTGGAACGCGGACAAGCAAGAGATCCTGGTCTTCTTCACCAACCTGCTCCACTTGGCAGCCTCGACGGTGGCCGCGATCTATAAGGACCGCTGGCAAATCGAGCTTTTTTTTAAAGCACTGAAACAAACCGCAAAAGTGAAGTCGTTCCTCGGCACCAGCGCCAATGCAGTCAAGACGCAGATATGGACGGCATTAATCGCCATGCTGATCCTGAAGTACCTGCAGATGAAATCCAGCTTCGGTTGGTCGCTTTCCAATCTGGCCGCCCTGCTGCGCCAACAGCTGTTCATCTTCAGAGACTTGTGGGCATGGCTCAACACTCCTCTGGAAGGACCGCCAGCCGCAAAGAAACTCTGCGAACAGTTACCGATGCCGCTGATGTGGTAATCAAGAGTTGGACAGCAGCGAAAGAATCAAAGTCAGATGAACCAGTAGCTCAGCACTTATACGCCAACTACTTGGACAGCAGGAACACCGAACACATAGAAATCCATCCAGACCGAGTCATCGGCCAAACCTGCCACTATCGGTGGGGAAGATGCCTATGTCCTATGAAATCAACTGCGCGAATCTACTGAATCGCTGTCTTGGACAAGGATGCGAGTGGGCCACAAACCGGGCGCTACTTCATTCCCGGACCCTGGGGCGTTTAAGGGGACTAATCTCGACAATTGCGCGCAGCTGGGTTCGAGGAGTGCTTTGTCCTGTTGGCGACAGTTGAGGCAAAGGCCACTTGTCCGAGAAGGCGACTAGGACGAAGCCGCTGGCGTGTCGGAGATACCGAATCACAGAGTCATTCCATACCGGTTCATCAAGGTCGGATGTTACGCACCTAATCCCAGGTAACGGTCTGGCTGGCGGCGTCCACTTCGCCGGTCTCCTTCATCGTCCACGCGGTGTCGATGGTTTGGGACAGCAT
>CAVTCT010000003.1:0-282344 GCA_963733325.1 uncultured Acidobacteriaceae bacterium | reverse complement strand
CGGGTGGCGCGGAAGTGGCCGACGTTGACGCACTCGGTTCGGCCGACGCGGACCCGGCGCGCCAGCGGGTTGTGCACGTGGCCGAAGAACGCGTAGCGGGGCTGGGTGCGGCGGATCATGTCGAGCAGCGCGGTCGACCCGGTCTCCATCCGGCGGGCCACCGTGTCGTAGAGCAGCTCGGGGACGGCGGGCGGGATGTGCGTGCAGATGACGTCGACCGCGCCGATCGCGTCCAGCTTGGCGGCGAACTCGGGCGGCGGGATCTCGTTGGGCGTGCGGTACGGGGAGATCAGCCCGGCGCCCGCGAACCCGAACGAGACGCTCGCCGACCACCGCCCGGCCGCCGTCGATCACCTGGTGGCCGGGCTTGAGGTAGTCGTCCCACATGCGCGGCACGTCCACGTTGCCGTAGGTGAGGTAGGCCGGCTCGGCCAGCGCGCCGAACATCGCGGCGTACTGCTTCCTGATCGCCTCGTCGGTCAGCGTGCGCAGGTCGGTGCCGCGCTCGGCCGTCAGCCGGGCCGCGATCCCGGCGGTGAGCTGCCTGGCCTCGTCGAACCGCCGCTCGATGCGCAGCGCGATGTACTCCCTGGCGTGCTCAGCGCCGTAAAGCTCTGCGAAGATGCCCTGCGTGTGGTCCGCGTAGTCGAGGAAGAGCAGCATGTCGCCGAGGCAGATCAGCATGTCCGCGCCGTCGCCGGCGGCGCCAGCGCGTCCGCGGCGCCATGCACATCGCTGACTATGTGAACCCGCATGAGATAAACATAGACTCGGGTGGACGGAGAAGGAGAAGTCGTGCGCGAGTACAGCATGCCCGCCCTGGCGGAGGTCCCTGCCTCGGCGAACCTGGCCGACGTCGTCGGGCGCCGCGCGGCCGAGCAGCCCCGGGCTGTCATGCTGCGCCGCAAGGACGGCGCCGGCGGCTGGCAGGACGTTACCGCCGAGCAGTTCAGGGACGAGGTGCGCGCGCTCGCCCGCGGGCTGATCGCGGCCGGCGTCGCCCCCGGCGACCGGGTGGCGCTGATGTCGCACACCCGCTACGAGTGGACGCTGCTCGACTACGCGCTCTGGAGCGTCGGCGCGGTCGTCGTGCCGATCTACGAGACCTCCTCGGCCGACCAGGCCGAGTGGATCCTGTCCGACTCCGCCGCCCGCGCCGTCATCGTCGAGACCGAGGGCTTCGAGCAGATGATCGCGGCCGCGCGCGACCGGCTGCCCGCGCTTGAGCACCTCTGGCGGATGCAGGAGGACCTGGACAAGCTGATCGCCGCCAGCGCCGACGTCAGCGACGAGACCGTCGCCGAGCGGGCCACGGCCGCCGACCGCCGCCGACCTGGCCACGATCATCTACACCTCGGGCACCACCGGGCGCCCCAAGGGGTGCGAGCTCACCCACGAGAACCTGCTCAGCGTCGTCCGCAACACGTTCATGGGGCCGCTGGCCGGCATCCACGCCGTCAGCGAGTCGTCCACGCTGCTGTTCCTGCCGCTCGCGCACGTCTTCGCGCGGGTCATCGAGATCGGCTGCCTGGAGGCGGGCATCGTCCTCGGCCACTGCGAGGACATGGGGAACCTGCTGCCCGAGCTCGCGTCGTTCCAGCCGACGTTCGTGCTCGCGGTGCCGCGGGTCTTCGAGAAGGTCTACAACGGGGCCGAGAGCAAGGCGGTGGCGGACGGCAAGGGCAAGATCTTCGCCCGCGCCGCGGCGACCGCGGTCGCCTACAGCGAGGCGCTCGACTCCGCGGGCGGCCCGGCGCTGCGGCTGCGGGCCGAGCACGCGGTCTTCGACCGGCTCGTCTACAAGAAGCTCCGGGCCGCCCTCGGCGGCCGGGCCGACCTGGCGATCTCCGGCGGCGCGGCGCTCGCGCCGCGGCTCGGGCACTTCTTCCGCGGCGTCGGCGTCGCCGTCCTCGAGGGGTACGGGCTGACCGAGACGAGCGCCCCGGTGTCGGTGAACCGGCCGGACCGGCAGAAGATCGGCACCGTGGGCCTGCCGCTGCCCGGCGTCGCGGTCAAGATCGCCGACGACGGCGAGGTGCTCGTCCGCGGCAAGTCGATCTTCCCCGGCTACTGGCACAACGAGGCGGCCACCAAGGACGCGTTCACCGCCGACGGCTGGTACGCCACCGGCGACCTCGGCGAGCTCGACGACGAGGGCTTCCTGGCCATCACCGGCCGGAAGAAGGAGATCATCGTCACCGCCGGCGGCAAGAACGTCGCCCCCGCCGTGCTCGAGGACCGGCTGCGGATGCACGCGCTGATCAGCCAGTGCATGGTGGTCGGCGACGGGCGGCCGTTCATCGGCGTGCTGATCACGATCGACCCCGAGGCGTTCGGGCCGTGGAAGGCGCGGCACGGCAAGCCCGCCGACGCGACCGTGGCCGACCTGCGCGACGACCCGGACCTGCGGGCCGAGATCCAGGAGGCGGTCGACGACGCCAACAAGGCGGTCTCCCGGGCCGAGGCGATCAAGAAGTTCCGCATCCTCGACGTGGACTTCACCCAGGAGGACGGCCACCTGTCGGCCAAGCTCGGCATCAAGCGCAGCGTCCTCGCCAAGGAGTTCGCGAGCGAGATCGACGCGCTCTACTCGTAGCGCGACCGCGCCGCAGCGTGTGCCAGTGCGCATTTGGGCTCGCTCGCCGGCCCAGATGCGCACTTGGCACGCTGGCGTGGGGTGGCGGGGACGGCCAGGCGGGAGCGCTAGGAGTCGATGAGGGCGCGGAGGCGGGCGGCGGTCTGGTCCCAGGACCAGTCGCGCTCGACCCAGGCGCGGCCCTTCTCGCCCATCGCCCGGGCGGCCTCGGGGTTGGACAGCAGGGCGACGAGGCGGTCGGACAGGGCCGGCACGTCCCGGCCGCCGACCACGTAGCCGGTCTCGCCCTCCAGGATCGCGTCGGGGGCGCCGCCCGAGTCGCCGCCGACGACCGGCAGGCCGGCCGCGGAGGCCTCGAGGTAGACGATGCCGAGGCCCTCGACGTCGAGGCCGCCGCGCCTGGTGCGGCACGGCATCGAGAAGACGTCGCCCGCGGCGTAGTGCGCGGGGAGCTCGGCCTGCGGGACCGGGCCGGTGAAGTGGACGGAGGGAGTCAGCCCGGTCCGTTCGGCCAGATGCTTGAGGTCTGTGCCCGTACGGACCCGCGCCGACGATGAGCAGGGCCGCGTCGGGGACCTGCCTGAGGACCTCCGGCCAGGCGCGCAGCAGCGTGTCCTGGCCCTTGCGGCGGACCAGCCGGGAGACGCAGACCACGACCGGGCGGTCGGCCAGGCCGTAGCGCGCCCTGATCGCCGTCGCGGGCGGCCGGGTCGGGCCGGAAGGCGGCCGCGTCGACGCCGGGGTGGAGCTGGGTCAGCCGCGCCGCGGCGGCGGGGGTGAGCGCCCGGGCGAGCCTGACCCGGAAGTACTCGCCCAGGTAGGTGACGACGTCGGTCCGCTCGCCGATGCGGCGCAGCAGGCTCCTGGCGACCGGGAGGGCCGCCCAGCCGGCCTCGTGGCCGTGGGTGATCGCGATGGCCTTCTGCACGCCGGCCCGGCGCAGCGCCGGGGTGATCAGCCCGAGCGGGGCGGCGGCGCCGAAGATGACGACCTCGGCCTTCCGCGACCGCGCCAGCTCGGCCGCGCGGCGGGTGACGCTGGGGCCGCCGATCATCAGCGACGTCGGGTGCCGGACGACCTCGAACGGCTGGCGGGCGTCGAACTCGGCCGCGCCGTCCCACTTCGGGGCGTAGACGGTCAGGTCGCCCGGGTCGAGGCGGCAGGGCGAGCTCGTGCACGAACGACTGGATGCCGCCCTGCCGGGGCGGGAAGTCGTTGGTGACGATCAGCGTGCGGCGCATGGTGCCTGCCAGTGTAGGCGGCGTGGCGCACGGGCCGGCACTACGGCACGGCGGCGCCGTCGAAGTTGTCGGCGTACCAGGACTCGCCATCGGGATCTCTCGACGTCCTGGCCCGGCTGTCGGCGCGTCGATGATCATGCCGCCGCCGACGTACATCGCGACGTGCCCGATGCCGTTGTAGTACAGCAGGTCACCGGGCTGGATGTCGGACACGGGGATGTGCGGCAGCGCCGCCCACTGCTCGTAGGTGTCGCGCGGGATCGTGACCCCGGCCGACGCCCAGGCCGACATCACCAGGCCCGAGCAGTCGAAGCCGTCGGCGCACGGGCCGGTCGCGCCGTAGACGTACGGGCAGCCGAGCTGGGCGAAGACGAACGCCACGGCCTCGTCCGCCTGGGTGCCGGTCGGGCCGGTGTACTTGGCGGTGGTGGTGCCGCCGCCGCCGTTGGACGTTCCGGTGTTCACCTGCTGCTGCTGCTGCGCGGTGAGCGAGTCGAGGATCGTCTTCTGGTCGTCGAGCAGCGTGAGGATGTGGTTCTTGGTGTGCGACGTCTGCGCGGCGAGCTGCGCGATGCCCTGCTCGGTCCGCTGCTGCTCCTGCTGCACGTTGCTGAGCTCGGTGGCGTCGGCCAGGAAGGTCTGGGTCTCCAGGCTCCTGGTGTCGGTCAGCTGCAGGACGATCGACGCCTCGGCCAGCACCTGCGCGGGGTCGGCCGAGGTGAGCAGGCCCGCGAGCGACGTCTGGGCCGAGTCCTCGTAGGACGAGTCGGCGATCTGCACGACCTTCTGCCGCGCCGCCTTGTAGGTGGCCTCTTCGCTTGCCAGCTGCTTGTTCACGGTGGGGAGCCTGGCCTTGGCCGCGGTCAGCTGCTGCTCGGCGTTGTCGTACTGCTGGTCCGCCTTGTTGAACTGCGTGGTGAGGCTGTTGATCTTGGCCTGCACCTGGTCGATCGACGGCTGCGGGAGCGCGCCCGCGGCCTGCGTGACCGCGGTCGCGAGCCCCAGCCGCCGCCAGCACGGCGACGCCGATCAGGGCGGCACGCCGACGCGAACCCGACAGACGGGCAGCCAGTCCCGCGCGGAACGTCACCTTCATGCTCCCTCACCGTGCCTTGCACCGTGACAAATCCTGGCCAGGCTATTGAGTCGGCGCGGCGACGGCGGGCGGCTTCCGGCAATTGTGATCATCGCGTGATTGATCCGGGAAAATCGGGACAAAACGGCCCGGATGCGGCGCCGCCCGGGGCGCGCCTGAGCGGGAATGTCGGTGGGCGGTCCTACCGTGGTGATCATGACTGAGACCCGCGACGGAGCCGTCTCGGACGCCAGGGACGTCCGGCTCGCCGACCTCGACTTCACGGTGGTGGACGTGGAGACGACCGGCTGGGCGCCGGACGACGCGGGCATCACCGAGATCGGCGCGGTCCGGGTGCACGACGGCCGGGTCGTCGCCGAGTTCGGCTCGCTGGTCAACCCCGGCCGGCCGGTCCCCGCCCCGATCACCGAGCTGACCGGGATCGACGACCAGATGCTGACCGGCGCGCCGCCGGTCGCCGCGGTCTTGCCGGGGCTGCTCGCGTTCGCGCGCGGCAGCGTCCTTGTCGCCCATAACGCCCCCTTCGACCTGCGGTTCCTCACCGCCGCGTGCGCGGGCATGGGCCTGGGCTGGCCCGGCTTCGAGGTGCTGGACACGGTCCGGCTGGCGCGGCATCTGATGGCCATCGCCGCAGGAGGTCCCGGACCGGAAGCTGGCGACGCTGGCCGGGTTCTTCGGCACGCCGGTGCGGCCGTCGCACCGGGCGCTTGACGACGCGCGGGCCACCGCGGCCGTGCTCGGGCGGCTGCTGGCGCGGCTGGCCGAGCGCGAGGCGATCAACACCCTGGCCGAACTCGACGCCTGGCTCGCCGCCCGCGACGCGGAGGCGGCCGCGGCGGCCGCGGCGCGGCGGCGGCGCGCGGCCGGTCCGATGGCGCGGCTGCTCCGCCCGCTCGCGCGGCTGCTGCGCCGGCCGCGCGGCGGCTGCGGCGCGGCGCGGCCTCGCCCGACGCGGAGCCAGCCCCCGGGGACGGCGGCGGCCCCGGGGATAGGGTGAACCGCGAGAGCCGACGGCCAGTCGGCACCGGCCGCAGCGCGCCCAGCCCGGCGCGCCGGCCGGCCCAGCGCACCGGGAGGCACCCAGTGGTCACCGCCATCGTCTTGGTCAAGGCCGAGATCCAGCGCATCCCCGAAGTCGCCGAGGTCATCGCGCAGATGCCCGCGGTGAGCGAGGTCTACTCGATCACCGGGGACCACGACCTGGTGGCGATCATCCGGGTCCGCGCCCACGACGAGCTGGCCGACGTCATCCCCGGCGGCCTCAACAAGGTGCCGGGCGTGACCGCGACCCAGACGCACATCGCGTTCCGCACCTACTCCCGGCACGACCTCGACGCCGCCTTCGCGATCGGCCTGTCCGACGCCGGCTGACCGGCGCCGGATGGCTCGCGGCCCGGGCGGCTCGCCGGCCGCGCGGCGGCTAGAACGTGCGGATGGCGATCTCCGCCGGCGCCGCGAGCAGGCCGGCGATCTCGTCGTCGAGGCGGCTCAGCGTGATCGACGCGCCCGCCATGTCGAGCGACGTGCAGTACTCGCCGACGTAGTTGCGCCTGATGTTGATGCCGCGCCGGGCGAGCTGCTCGTGGGCGTACCCGTAGAGCAGGTAGAGCTCGCTGATCGGGGTGCCGCCGAGGCCGTTGATCATCAGCGCCACGTCGTCGCCGGAGTTGAACGGCAGGTCGGTCACCACCGCCTCGAGCAGCTCGTCGACGATCTGGTTGGCGCTCGCCAGCTTCTCGCGGCTGCGGCCGGGCTCGCCGTGGATGCCGACGCCCATCTCCATCTCGTCGTCGCCCAGCTCGAACAGCGGCGACCCCTTCGCGGGCGGCGTGCACGAGGTGAGCGCCATGCCCATCGTCCGGGTGACGGAGTTGACCTTGTTCCCGATCCGCAGCAGCTCCTCCAGGTCCGCGCCCTGCTCGGAGGCGGCGCCGACGGCCTTGATGACGAAGAAGTTGCCGGCCACGCCGCGCCGCCCGACCGTCCAGGTCGAGTCCTTCACCGCCACGTCGTCGTTGACGAGCAGCGTGCCCACGGTGATGCCGTCGGCCTCGGCCAGCTCGGTGCCCATCTCGAAGGCCATCCGGTCGCCGGTGTAGTTGTTGATGATGTGCAGCACGCCCATGGGCGAGTTGAGCAGCTTGGTCGTCTCGTACACGTAGTCCATCGGCGGCGCGGCGAACACGTCGCCCGGGCAGGCGGCGTCGAGCATCCCCTTGCCGACGGCCATCACGTGCGCGGGCTCATGGCCGGAGCCCGAGCCCTGGATGATCGAGACCTTGTTATCGTGCGGCGCGTCCGCCCGCATGATGAGGTTGTACTCCGGGATGTACCTGAGCGTGTCCGGGTTGGCGAGCGCGATGCCCTGGAGCATCTCCGGCACGAAATTCCTGGGATCGTTGACGAACTTCTTCACGACAGGGCCTCCATTGGTTGTCGTCGGTCACGGTCTCGGTTGGTCGTTCTGGCTGGTCGATCGGTCAGGGGACGCCGGGCGCTTCGCCCACTGCTCGGCGAGCGCCTCGAACATGACGGCGACGGCGACGGCGCCGGCGTCCAGGGTGCCGATGCTGCGCTCGCCGGTGTACGAGGCCCGGCCGCGCTTGGCGATCATCTCGGTGGTGGCCTCCGCCCGGTCGCGCGCGGTGACCGCCGCCGCCCGCAGCACCTCCGCCGCCGGATGCCCCGCCTTGATCTCCTGCTCGATGACGTCCACGGCGGGCTCGAGGGCGTCGAGCAGCGTCTTGTCGCCGAGGTCGGACTTGCCGCGCGCCTTGATGCCGGCGATCGACGCCCGCAGCATCGCGACGATCTGGTCGCCGTCGAGCGTCGTCACGGCGCCGGCGGCGGTGCCCGCGCGCAGGAACGCGGTGCCCCAGATCGGGCCCGAGGTGCCGCCGATGCGGCTGGTGATCACGATCGCGATCTTCTTGAGGAACGTGCCGATGTCGGTCCGGTCGAAGCCGTCCCAGCCCTCGAGCACCAGCTCGAAGCCGCGGGCCATCGAGTAGCCGAAGTCGCCGTCGCCCACGACCGCGTCCAGGTCGCCGAAGTACTTCTCGTTCGCCACCGCGGTGGTCGGCGATCGTGTGCACGACCGCCTCCACGTCCGCGAAATCCGCATCGGACATGCTCGTTCCCTCCGTTCCCTCCGCGGCCGGCAGCAGGCCGGCCAGGTCCGCCAGCGTGATCAGGTCCCCCGGCGGCGGCGCCGGGCTGTGGTTGGCGATCAGCACCGCGGCTCCCCGCCGTTGCCGGGATCGCCCAGCGACGAGACGACCATGGCCGCCTCGCTGAAGTCCTCGCCGGCGGTGATCTCGTTGACGGTGACCAGGCAGGTCAGCCCGGCCCCGACCGCCGCCAGCAGCCCGTTGCGCGAGTCCTCGACGACGATGGCGCGCTCGGCGGGCACCCCGAGGGTGTGCAGGGCGAGCAGGTAGATGTCCGGGGCCGGCTTCTTGGCCGGGACCACGTCGCCGGCGAACACGGTGACCTGCCGCGCGGTCTCGCTCGCCGACGGCCCGCGCGAGCGTCGCCCGGACCGAGGGCGCGGCCGACGTCGAGGCGACCGCCACCAGCCAGCCGGCCGCCAGGGCCTCCCCCACCAGCCGGGCCACCCCCGGCCGGGGCGGGACCGCGCCCCGCGCGACCAGGTCCAGGTAGATCTCGGTCTTGCGGCGGTGCCAGGCGGCGACCGCGGCCCGCTGCCCCTCGGCGTCGGCCGGCAGGCCGGCCGCGGCGACGAACTCGGGGGTGAGCAGGCTGGCCAGGCGCTCCTTGCCGCCGCCGATGAGGACCTTCCGCCTGTACTCCTCCACCGACCACCGGACCGGCAGCCCGAACTCCTCGAAGGTCTGGTTGAACGCCACCAGGTGGCCGTGCAGCTCGGTGTCGGCGAGCACGCCGTCGCAGTCGAGGATGAGCGCTGACGTCACCATCGGCCGGCATCACCAGGCCCGGCCGACGCTGCCGAACCGGCGCATGTGCTCGGCCGCCATCTGCATCACGTCCGCCCGCACCGCGGCGAACAGCGACGGCGGATCCCAGCTGTTCCGCTCCTCGCGCGCCGCTCAGGAACGCGAGGTTGGACTTCATGTAGACGATCTTCAGCGCGGTGGAGATGTTCACCTTGGCGCAGCCGCGGGCGATCAGGTCGGTGAACTGGGCGTCCGTCATCCCGGTGCCCCCGTGCAGCGCGATCGGGATGGGCTCGGCCGCGACGATGTCGGACACCCGCTGCGCGTCCAGCTTGCGGCTCGGACCGGTAGACGCCGTGCGCGTTGCCGATCGCGGGCGCGAACACGTCGATCCCGGTCGTGCGGATGAAGTCGAGCGCGACCGGCAGCGACTCGCGGTCCGCCTCCTCGTCGGAGCCGATGCCGTCCTCGACGCCGGTGATCGCCTCGATCTCGCCCTCGACGTTGGCGCCGACCGACCGCGCCTCGGCCACGACGTCGACGGTCAGCCGCTGGTTCTCCGCCACCGGCAGCCGCGAGCCGTCGAACAGGACCGAGTTCCAGCCCTTGCGCAGGCAGACGCTGATGAACTCGCGGTCCGGGCAGTGGTCGAGGTGCAGGGTGACCGGGACCTCGATGCCCGCCGTCATCTCCCGCCACATGGCGAACAGCAGGTCGAGGCCGACGGACCGCACCGTCTTGACCGAGGTCTGGATGATGACCGGGGCGCGCTGCTCCACCGCCGCCGCCAGCACCGCCTCCATGGTCAGGTCGTTGACCACGTTGATGGCGGCGACGCCGTAGCGCTCGGCGAACGCCCGGTCGACGATCTCCTTCAGTGGCACGACAGGCACGCGCTGACGCTCCTCGCATCGGGGTGACGATTTCGAACCTAGGCGGACCCCCGACCGCGCGAATCGGTGGAAACCCCCGCTTTCAGCGGAGGGCTTCCCCTACCTCCGCGACGCCGCCTTCGGCAGCGTCCCTACCTAGCTCCCCGTACCCGGTTCGCCTGGGCGGCAAGCTCGGTGCGGTTCCTTGCCCCGGTCTTCCGCAGCACCGCGCCCGCGTGCTTCTCGACCGTCTTGACCGACAGGACCAGCCGCTCGGCGATGGCCTTGTCCGGCAGCCCCAGCTCCATCAGGCCACGTACCTGGCGCTCCCGCCTGGTCAGCGGTTCCTGCCCGGCCTCGCGCAGCCCCCGGTGCAGCCGGTCGAGCACCTGGCCCGACAGCACCGCCTGGCCGCGCCCGGCCGCGACGACCGCCCGGGCGAGCTCGGGGCCGTCCGCCCCCAGGTCCACGCAGCCGCGCGCGCCCGCCCTGATCGCGGCGGCGACCAGCGCGTCGTCCCCGGCCTCGCACAGGCCGACCACGGCCAGGCCGGGGAAGGCCGCCAGCAGCATGGTCGCCACCGCGGGCAGGCCCAGGTCCGCCAGCACGACGTCCGGGCTCGAGCTCCCGGCAGGCGGCGAGCGCGTCCTCGGTGGACGCCGCCTCGCCGACCACGTCGAACCCGGGCTCGCCGGCCGACAGCAGCCGGGCCACCCCGGCCCGCAGCAGCGGCCGCCCGCGGCGACCAGCGACCCGCAGCCGCGACCCGCGCCACGCCTGCCCCGGCCGGCGCAGCTCGGCCGCCCGCCTGGCGGTCTCGGCCAGATCCGCCTCGGCCGCGTCGAGGTGCAGCCTGATCGACATCAGCCGCCGCCCGAGGCTGTCCTGGACCTCGCCGAGCAGCCGGTCGCGCTCGCTCGCGGTCGCCTCGGCGCGGGCGCGCTCCTCGGCCGCCTCGTGCATCCGCGCGGTCGCCAGCGCGATCGCCGCGTGCCGGGCGAACAGCTCGAGCAGTTCGGCGTCGTCGGGGCCGAACACCCGGCGTTCGTCGCGGCTGAACACGACGCAGGCGCCGATGACCCGGCCCGCGCCACTCCAGCGGCACGCCGATGACCCCGCGCAGCGTGGCGCGGTCGTCGGCGGCGACGTGACCGCCCCGCACCTGGTCGTACCGGTCGAACCAGACCGGCCCGCGCCGGGCCACCACGGCCCCGGTCATCCCCTCGCTGAGCGGGAAGACCTGACCCGACTGGCACGCGACGCCGATGTCGGCCTCCTTGCGGTAGGTGCCGGCCGCCTCGTCGACGCTGCAGATCGACCCGCGGTGCAGCCGAGCAGCTCGGTGCAGCGCAGCAGGATGCGCTGGAGCAGCGGGCGGAGCGAGAACTCCCCGGCGAGGTCTTCGGCGATCGCGATCAGCCCGGCCGCCCGGGCGGCGGCTCGGCCGGGACGGCGACTGCGGCGGACGAGACCCACGGACAGCCGGGAGCCGCGCCGGTGCTCGCGGTCCGGCGGTCGGACACGGCTGGCCCTCCCCTGCGACAGCGCTGTCGCCGCAGGCCGCGCGCGCGGCGGCCTGGTCCGAGCATCACCCCGCCCGCGCGCCGACGTCAAGGCAGCGCCACCGGGTACCGGCAGGCCGGCCGAGGGCGGACACAGAGACGAGAGAGGCGGAGACCACGGCCCGTTCCCTATGAGCGGGTTTGAATTGATGCAGGCGCCCGGTTTACCGGCGCCGCTGACGGCGCGCGGCCGCCAGCTTCGCGAGAAGAGCCGCCGGTGTCAGCAGGGCCTTGACCACCGAGGCTTGGCCGGGCCTGAGTTCCCGCGGGCGGCGAATGTCCACCGGTGTCGCGGCCAGGCCGCGCGCGGACCGGATCGCCTCGGCCGCGTTCATGCCGGTCGTCAGCGCAGCCTCCATCGAGGGCGAGGTCCAGGTGCGAGCGCACGTAATCGCCGGCCAGCCAGAGTTGGCCAGTGCGGTTCTGCTCTCGGCCGATTGTCCCAGGAATCGGTGTACATGCCGAAGAACGGCGCGTCCGCGTTGGACTGAAAGACCCAGTGCTTGACGTCGTCCCAGCGGACGGCGGGGATATAGTCCGCGATCTCGTCAACCAGGGTGCGGGCCGCCTGCTCGGGGTCGGCGCTGACCAGTTCGCCTGGCACCAGGCAGAAGTTGAGCACGCTGCCCCCGAGGCCGGGAATGTTCCGTGACATGTCCCAGAAGGTCAGCTCATGCGGGGAGTCGACCAGCCGGATGAGCTCGCGCGGCAGGTCGGGGATCTCATGCCCGAAGTACAGGTGGAGCGACGACAGCGGGTTGGAACGCAGCTTCTGGAAGCCCTTCGCGGTCAGGCCCGCCCGGTCCAGCAGTTCCGTCGCTCCCGCCAGCTCGGGGATGGAGTGGTGCGGGATGGCCAGGACAAGATCGCCCGCGACGCTTTCCCGCGCCGTCCCGGCCGCGTCGGTCAGCTGGAGCTCGCAAACCCGGTCGCCGTCCAGGACAACGCCGCTGAGCCGTGTGCCGGTGCTGATCTGCACCCCGCTGGCTTCGAGGTGCCGCTGGAACGGGCCGATGAACATCTCCTCCAGCGACCCCAAGGCCATCCGGTAAACCGGGGTCATATGGCGCATGTAGAACGACATGGCCTTGCGCAAAGACCGGGCCGAGTGCTCATCGAGGTGAAGGAGGTCCGCCTTCAGCAAGCGGTCGAGCTCGTCCGTCACGTCCTTGGTCATGTACCAGCGCCCACGCAGGAAGTCGCCGACGGACTCGTCCCGGTCCGACTCTTCGTAGCGCTGCGCGGCCAGGTCGATCAGCGTGTAGTAATACAGGATCTGGTCGGGCAGCGCGAGGTTGCCCGATCTCAGGTCCGACAGGCGCATGTTCCTGGACGGGGCGGACCAGTAGCGGTGGAAGCTGGGATAGTCGCCCCGCTGGAGCTGGTAGAAGCGGTAGCGGTCCTGGAAGTTGCCGTCGATGCCGAGGTCCGTGATGAGCCGGAACATATTGACGTAGAACGGGATGAAGATGTGGTAGCCGTGGTCCTCCCAGCGGCCGTCAACGAGCGCGGACCCCGGCCTTGCCGCCCAGGTGCTGTCGTTTCGCCTCGGTGGGCCGGCACGGCAGAGCCGAGCCGCCGCAGCTGCAGGGCCGCCGCCATCCCCGCCAGACCGCCGCCTACCACCGTCACCGCGTGCTGTTCAGACGTCATTTCGGCCGCCTTCTCCGATCGCGTGATCTGCGGGGACTTGTTCTGGCGCATACGCTCGGGCGGTGGCGCGCAGGTGCAGCCGCCGCGGCCGCAGCGCGAACGCGACCGCGGGCCTGACCCGCTCGCCCGGGACGGGTTCGAGGTGCCAGCGGCTGATGATGCCCGCCAGCGCGAGGGTGGCCTCGGTGAGGCCGAACGCGTCCCCGATGCACTTGCGCGGGCCGTGCCCGAAGGCGATGAAGGCGTGCTTCGGCGGCAGCGGGACCCGGTCCCAGCGGTCGGGGTCGAACCGTTCGCGGCTCGGGGTAGAGGTCACTGCGGTGGTGGATGATGTAGGGGCTGTAGAACAGGGCCGTGCCGGCTGGGATCAGGTAGCCGCCGAGCTGGGTCGAGGTGGCGACGGTGCGGGTGAGCAGCCAGCCGGGCGGGTAGAGGCGCAGCGTCTCGGTGATGACCTCGGCGTGCAGCCGCAGCCCGGAAATGTGCTCGAAGCTGACCGGAGCGCCGGCCAGGATGGCGTCGGCCTCGGCGCTCAGCCGTGCTTGCATGTCCGGATGGGTGGCGATCAGGTGCAGCGCCCAGGCCAGGAGGTTGGCCGTGGTCTGCACTCCGGCGATGAAAAAGGCCATGACCACGTCGGTGATCTCGTCATCGGTCAGGCCCTGGCCGCCGCTGCCCGCGGCCGCGGCGAGCGGCGAGTCGTCGGTCGCGAGCAGCGCTGACAGCAGGTCGCCGTGGTCGCCGCCGCCGTCTCGGCGCTCGGCGATGATCGCGCTGACGGCGCCGCGCAACCGGGCGATGGCGCGGTGGTAACGCGTGTTGCCGGGGGCGGGCAGCCGGGATAGCCAGGGTGGGGTGACCGCGCGCCGGTAGAAGCCCGCGAAGATCGTGACCAGATCCTCGGTCGCCTGCTGCAGCGCGCCCGGCGACAGCGCCTGGGAGAACATCGCGGCCAGCGCGCTCTTCGTGGTGACGGCCTGCATCTCGGCCATGATGTCGAGGGTCTGCCCGTCCCGCCAGGAGTCGGTCATCTCCTCCAGGTGGGTGGTCATCTGCTGCGCATAGCCGGGCAGGCGGGCCGGGCTGAACGCGGGCTGGACCAGCCGCCGCTGTTGCACATGCTGGGTGGTCGACTTCGTCACGCTGTTGCCCACGGCCTCCTGCACCCGGTCGAACAGCGGTCCGCCGATGTTGTACGTGCGATCGTCGACCAGGACCTGCCGGGTCAGCTCCGGGTCGCAGACCACGACCGCCGCCACCGGGCCGAGCTTGACCCTGACCAGGTCTCCGCACGCGGGCAGCGAGGAAAGGAACGCCAGCGGATCGCGCAGCAACTGCAGCGCATGGCCGAGCACCGGCAGCTTGCCGGGTGCCTGGGGAATCGGGTTCACGACTGAACTGCCTCTCGTGACGCTTTCTCGGACGAGGAGCCGGCCCTCAGGTACCGGCCGATGGCCATGAGCGGGAATGCCTGCGGATACAGGGGGTACCGGAAGAACAGCTCACCCGGATGTCCCACCCCGGTGTATTCGTCCTCCTGCCAGCTCCCGTCGGCGGCCTGCCTGCCGGCCAGCCAGTCGAGCGCCCGGGTGACCCGAGGGTCGGCCGCTTCGACCCCGGCGGCGTGGAACGCGAGCAGGCTCCACGCGGTCTGGGACGCGGTCGACGGGCCCTGGCCACGCAACTCGGGCCTGGCATAGGAGCCGCAGTCCTCGCCCCAGCCGCCATCCGGGTTCTGGTGCTTGGGAGCCACCCGATCGCCCGCCGGACGAGATCCGCACGGGGATCGGTCCCGGCCCGGACCAAGCCGACGACGGCGGCCGAGGTGCCGTAGACGTAATTGGCCCCCCAGCGCCCGTACCAGGAACCGTCCGGTTCCTGGATGCTGGCTAGCCACGCGGCAGCGCGTCTGACTTGATCGCTGTCCGCAAGCTGCGCGTGGCCGAGCGTCTCAAGCACATGCCCGGTCAGATCACCACCCCACGGCGGGTCGAGCACCGGCCCGAAATCATTCACCGGAAGGCTCGCGATCAGCCTCGACAGGAACCTGACTCTGCCTGTCTCGTAGGTGGCCCAGCCGCCCGCGCGCGACTGCAGGCCGAGGAGCCAGGCCGCGCCGCGCCGCCGTGCCTCGCGGCTGTCCGTTGTCCGGCCCGCTAGCTGAAGGGCGCGGAGCACCGCCGCGGTGTCGTCGAAGTCCGGGTAGCCCCGGGCATCAGCGGCGAACGACCAGCCGCCGGGGGCCAGCGCGGGCCGACTGATGGCCCAGTCACCGCGGGTGGTCGCTTCCTGTGACAGGAGCCAGTTGGCCGCGCGGGCCATGGCGGCGTGGTCGGCCGGCAGGCCGGCGTCCGCCAGGGCGATGACCGCGAGGGCGGTGTCCCACACGTGCCCAGGGCACAGTGCCACCCGCCGGGCCGGTCCTGCGGGCAGTTGCTCCTCGACGCCGAACTCTTCGAGCCGGGCGAGTGCCGCCTTCATCGCCGGATGAGCTTCGCCCTGGCCGAGCGCGTGCAGCGCGAGAATGCCGAACACCGTCATGATGTGGACCCCGAACCAGGAGCCGTCGGCTTCCTGGTGGCGGAGCAGCCAATCCAGGGACGAGCGCAGCGCCCGCTGGCGAAGCCACGGCAGCGGGCGGCGCTGGTACCGGCGCATGAGCCTGTCACTGGCCGCGAAGGCCCGCTGCGCCAGGCCGGCCGTGGCCGGGTATCACCGTCCAGCTCGTGGATGCTGAACGGGAGCGGATGGACCGGCCGTTTGGCGCTGACGATGCTCAGCGGGACGAGCGCTATCCGGGTCCACGCGGCGAGACTGTACATTGACAGCGAAGAGCGGGGCGGCGTGAACAACTGCTCGGGAAGAATAGCGGGGACCGATTCCCAGGTGATCTGTCCCAGCAGCGCTAGCCACAGCCGGGTGCCGGTCCGGGAGGCCGGGATGCCCCCCATTTTCCGGCAGTACGCCGCGGCCAGCGTCATATGCGGCGCCGATTGCTCGTCTCCGGCTATCCGCAGCGCGAGATAAGCCTCCACGGTCACGGACAGGTTCCCGGGGCCGCCGTGGTAGTCCGCCCACGAGCCGTCGGCGTTCTGCTCGTGCCGCAGCCAGCGCGCGGTCCGCTCGGTCACCGCGTCTGTGCGGATGCCGAGGAACTCCCGCAGCAGCAGGTCGTCCGCCTCGAAATTGGCGGCGCTGTACATCGGCGCGTACCAGTAGCCGCCGGGTTGCTGCTGCGCGAGCAGGTGATCTGCGCCGCGGGCCAGTACATCGCGGTACTCATTCACGAGCATCCCCGAGCCGCGCGCCGTGCAGCGTGACAATGCCGCCGCCGAGCGGGACGCATTGGTAGGAGCCGAAGCCCTCACTTTCCAGCGCCGACCGGACCGCGCTGATGCCGGAGTAGGTGAGGATGTCGTCGCGGACATGCTGGTACCCGGGCGAGTTCATCACCCGCAGCACCAAGCCAAGCGAGCGCAGCGTCGTCGAGGCGGCGGCCCGCAGCACCGGACTGGACGGAATCCCGCCCAGCCCGAGCACCACCACCGATCCGCCCGCCTTCAGGACCCGGGCGATCTCCTTGACGCCCGCTCCCTGGTTGACCATGTCTTCGATCGTGAACGAGAGCAGGACCGCGTCGAAGGTCGCGTCGGCGAACGGCATTTTCTCGCCGTTGACGTGCATCAGTTCGATCCGGTCGGAAAGCGAGGCGCGGGCGACGGCGGCCTTGGCCACCGTCAGCATCGTGGAGTTGATGTCGATCCCGGTGACCCTGGCGTCCGGATGCCGCCGCGCTATCGTGATGGCAGAGACCGCCGTCCCCGTTCCCACGTCGAGCACGTGGGCGCGGCGGGGAACTGCCAGCATGTCGGCGGCGCGGTTCCGCCACCGCCGATCCGCGCCCAGGCTGAGTATCGAGTTGAACAGGTCATAGTGCGCGGCCGACCGGTCAAACAGTTCCTGATGCAACCCGCGGCTGTCGGTGTCTGATGAATTGCTCATGAGAACTCCTGCTTGGCCCGCAAGTAAAGTCTGCGGAAGAGGGGAGAGATTCCCGCGTGTTTTTGGTACATATGATTGAAACGCTTGTCGTAGGCACGAAAGGTCCGTGCGTCGCGGTCGAGAAACAGGATGTCATGCAAGGACATATTGCGCATCGCGAGCATCGGAATCGGGGAGCGCGCCACCAGGAAGCCTGAATTGCGGGCGCCCGGCTCGTCGCAGTGAGCATGGAACTGGCCGAGCATCAGGCCATCCTCGGCCAGACCCGGCTTGGCCGCCTGCTGCCCTTGGTCGAGGAGCGTCCAGGAATGCTCGGGCAGATCCGGCAGGACGTAGACGAGCGCATGGATGGTCGCGTTGCGATGTGGCCACTTGATCGCGCGGAACGTCTCGGCCATGTCGTCGATGAGCGCCAGGATCGTCTCCTTGGTGGCCGCGGAGAACCCGCGCCGCACGTCCATGCGCATAGTGTCCGCTTGCCGGGCGGGTTCCACGAACGGGCAAATGGGTCCGGCCCGGCCGACCTCTTCGTTCGGCTGGCATACGAAATCAGTCAACCAGCGCGAGGCGATATCGAGCGCCTTATTCTCATCAATCGTATGGTTTGACATATCAGAATATGACCGCCGACTGGGGTAATGGTGATACGGACGCCTGGATGATTCCGGCGCCGGTTGGCAGGTGGGTAGTGGCAAAAAGACTGAGCCCGGCCTTTTCGAGCAGATCCGCGAATTCTTCGGTCGTGCGTTCCCGCGCCGCCCCGAACAGGCTCATCATGTAGAGGTCCATGATCGCCGCGTTCCTTGAAAAGGCTGATACGTCGCCGGTCCGAGGGACAAGAGATTCGATGATCGCGACGGTGCTGTCCGCCCGCATGGCTTCGCGGCACGTGGTGAGCAGTGCGATGCACGCGTCGTCGTCCCAGTTGTGCATGATGTGGCGGAGGAGATACAGGTCGGCTCCGGCCGGGATCTGCCGGAAGAAGTCCTCGTCGAGAAACGTCGCCCGGGCGGTCAGGCCGTCAGCGGAAAACCTGCGCTCGGCGCTCGCCAGCGGGGCCGGCCGGTCGACCAGCGTCGCGCGCAGGTCCGGGTAGGCGGCGAGCAGGGCGGCGGAGAGCGCACCGTCTCCGGAACCGACGTCGACGAGGCGCCGCGATCCGGCCAGATCCAGGCTGGCGAGGATGGTGGGCAACTCGAGAGCCAGGCCGGCCTCTTGCGACTGGTCGAACACTTCCCGCAGCGGCGGGTCGCCGTCGAGGTAGCCGAAGAAGCCGTCGTGGCAGGTCTCGAGGAAAGCCGCCCGGCCGGTCCGGAGCGTTCCGGACAGCCTGTCCCACGCGGGTCCCACCACGGCCGAGATCAGCGCCGCGGTCGGCGCGGCGGTGGCGGGGGCGTCACTGCGCAGCGCCTGGCCGAGCGGAGTGAGCGCGAAAACCATCGGGGGGTCCTCGACGACCACGCCGAACGCGCCGAGCGCCCGCAGCAGCCGGTAGAGGGCCGCAGCGTCCGCCGCGCTACGCTCGGCTAGCGCGCTGACCGGGAGCGGCCCGGCGGCGAGTTCGTCGGCTAGCTTGAACTCGGCCATGACGCACAGTGCGTCGGACACCAGCCTGCCGTAGAGCAGTTCGCGGATCGCGGCCGCAGCCAGATACTGATCCGAGGGATTCACCGGATCCGAGCTGCTCATCGGGCCACGATCGCCGAGTCGTGATCGGGCACCGTCGAGTCGATCGTCGTCACCGTGGCCCAAACGCCGTCGCGTGGGGTGAGGGCGGCGATGCCCGTGAGCCGCGGGCGGCCCGGGTCGACCCGGAGCGTCGCCCGCTGCAGCAGCCTGGCCAAGATGGCGGGCACGCAGGCAGCCGCGAGACCGCCGCCGAGACAGCGTCGCGGCCCACTGCCGAACGGGAAGTACTCATAGGGTCCCGGGGCTTGGTAGCCGTCAGCGGAACGATCCCAGCGCTCCGGCCGGAAGCTTTCGACCTGCGGCCAGACAGCCGCCGAGTGCTGCGTGGCGTACTGGCTCACCATGACGTGCGTGCCGCGCTTAATCCGGTGGCCGGCGAACTCGAAATCGCGCGCGGCCTGCCGGGGGCTGGCCACGACGGCCGGGTAAAGGCGCAGCGTCTCGCTGACCACCATCGCGAGGTAGGGAAGCCGCCGTAGCTCCGCAACCGGAATCTCGCCCTGGCCGAAGGCGGAGGTGACTTCCGCCCGCGCTCTCGCCCAGACGCCGGGGCTGCTCAGCATTGAATACAGCGCCCAGCCCAGGGCCGAGCTCACCGGGTCGTAGCTAGCGATCAGCAGGCTCACGAGCATGTCGCGGATCTCGGCGTCGGTGAAGGCAACGCCGTCGTCCTGCTCGGCGCGGAGCATGTCGGAGATCAGGTCCTGGCCGAGGTCCCGCTCCCGGCGGCGCCGGGCAATGTCCGCGTAGATCTCGACGTCGACCGCGGCCAGCGCGGCCTTGGCCCGGCGGCCGACCAGGGACTGAAGGTTCCAGGTGAGCAGCGACCTGAGCAGGGATCGGTTCATGGTCGCGTGAACGATGTCCAGCTTGGGCAGTATGTAGCCGCTCGCCCGCGCCAGCTGCTCGCCGCCGAACGCCTCGATGGTGGCGCTCCGGACGGCCTCGCGGACCTCGGAGTAGATATCCAGCCGCTGCCCGGGGGTCCAGGAAGAGATGGTGGAGTCCAGCCGGTCGAGCATGGTGGCCGTATAGCCCTGGACCCGCTTCCGGCTGAACGAGGACACGATGGCGCCGCGCCGTCGCGCGTGTTCATCGCCGTCCGTGACGACAAGGGCGGTGTCGCCGGCTATCGGGCGCAAGATTTCGTAGCCGCCGGCGAACCGGAACGTGTCAGGATCCGACAGGACCAGTTCATTGGCCTCGGCGCCGAAGAGGAAGACCCATCGGAATAGCCCGAATCCGACGGAGCAGATCGGGTAGTAGCTGTCCTGCAGCAGCATCAGGCCATCGGGCACGGATTCGCTGAAGGCAGAGAGAACGGGCGCCAACGCGGCCGGGCTGCGAGGCCCAGGTATTCTGCTCATCGGGTTGATTGCTCCAATCTCACGATCCTCGGACGTCCGAAGCCCGTCGGGAATCGACTGCGAAGGCGTCGCTGCTAATCAGGATGAGAGCGCCGAAAGCCACCGCGACAAGGCTCAGCCAGCTGGGCGAAGAAAGAAGCAGCACCGTCACCATGAAGCCGACCGACAGCCACATGTCCCGCTTCAGCACACGGTTCGCCTCCCGCTGATCCGATGCCTTAGCGATCATTGACAGGCTGTTCGCGAGCGCGACGATCGTCCAGGGCAGCGCGGCCAGCAGGCGCAGCGGGGCGGCACCAGCGGCGATGAGTACCGGCAGCGACGCGTAGGCGAGGAAGGTCATGACCGCGCCGGCGATGGCGGCCCCGCGCTGCGTCGGGAACATCGTGACCGTGGTCCGCAGCTTGGCCGCCCGGTCGCCGCGGTAGTCGGGGATGTTCTTCGTCAGGCCCTTCGCGCAGAACCACAGGATCAGGAAACCGGTCCATAGCCACGCGGCCCTGCTCGGCAGCGTCACGTTGCGCAGCGCACCGTAGTAGCCGAGCAGGAACGGCCCGAATACCGCGAGGCTGAACGTCAGCAGGTCGGCGACCGGGCGCGCCTTCAGCCGCAGTGGCCGGAACGAGTACTGGTGCACTCCGACGAGCACGGCGATCGCCAGCAGAACGTAAGACCCGCCGTAGGCGGCCGCACCGCCGATGACGACGGCGCTGAGCAGGATCGTGACCCCCGTGAGCCAGCGGTACCCGATCGTGGTCACCAGCCACACCCGGCCGGGCAGGTTATGGCTATCCTCGTGCAGGTCCGAGCACGTGTTGTACAGGTTGGCCAGCAGCCCCGCGATGACGACCATGAACATGCCGAACAGGGGATACCAGGTGATCCTGTCCGAGACCAGGGTGTATCCCAGGGCGTAGCAGATGACCCCCGCTATGCAGGTTCGCGGCCGACCGAGCATCACCACGATGCGCAGCCGCTCGGCCAGCGGCGCCGAGCCAGCACTCGACCGGGCGGCTGATGCCCGCGCCTCGGGCGGGAGTGCCTGGAACGTAGCGTAGGTCAGGGGCGGCAGATCCCGGCTGCTCAGGTCCGGCGCGCTGCTCATCGGTCGATTTCCTCGCCGCTGCTCACCGGACTCGCCCGTCGTGCATTGCCCCGCTGCCGTAGGGGCTGCTGCCATTTCCGACAGTGCGGGATGTCGGCATGCTCAGCATAAGCAAGCAGCCATGACCGGAAAGTTTGAGCTCTTCAAAACCACTTCGCATTATGACGGTACGGTCAAGAACCCGTCCTGGCTCGGCTACACCAACGGCTGAGCAACGCCACCTCGGGTACATTTACGGATGCCAGGTGTCCGCTTCGGATGGAATTACCAATGCTGAGGAAACCCTAGCGGCTTAGGGGGCTTCATGACACAGAGAAGATTGGTAGCACTGGGCGCGGGCTGTGCAACGATTGCGGTCGCCATGTTCATCTGCGCTGACATCGTCGGCGGACAAAGTGATGCACCGTCTGCACCCGCCGCCCCGGTCTACGACCCCTATCCGCCCGGCATTCTACCGTCTGATTTGAGCTCCGAGACAGCTCGGGTCCAACGGGAGGTGGATTTGAACGAAAGCCGAGCCCTTGCACGGTGGCACGCGTTAAAGAGCCCGATTCTGACGGGTCAGCCGCCGGTCCTTCAGAATACCGGAACTGAAGCAATAGAAACGCTCGGCGAACTTATGCTTTACGACAACAAGATCTCGCCGCGCAGAAACGAGGCTTGCGCGTCCTGCCACATGCCATATGCCGGCTTTGGCGGACCGATCCCCTCGGTCAACCTGACAATCGTCGCGTTTCCGGGAACGGTTCACTTTCGCGTCGGGAAGCGAACACCGCAACGACACCCATATGCACCATTCTTCCCCGTACTCCAATACAACCAGGAACAGGGCCTGTTCTTTGGCGGAGATTTCTGGGATTCACGCGCGACCGGATATAGGTTAAGGATTCCCGACGCCGAACAGGCACAGGGTCCTCCCGTCGATACCCAGGAAATGGGCTTCCCTGACACTGCTTGCATCGCATTCCGGCTTTCGCACGCCGTGTACAGGCCTCTCTTTGAAGACGTATGGGGCAAAGGCTCCTTCGACATCGACTTTCCACCAGAGACTGCACGGATCTGCGCAACCCCTGGAGGGGCCGCAGTGTTTGGCGGGAACACAACGCCGGTTCCTCTCAGTGCGGCCGACCGAACCCACGCAAACTCGGTTTATGACCGCTGGGCGCAGTCCATTGACGCATTCGAGCAGTCCGTGCAGGTCAGCGCTTTCTCGTCGAAATTCGACGCCTTCCTGGCTGGCAAGTACAAGCTCACAGCAGACGAGATGGCGGGTTTCAAGCTCTTCGACGGCAAGGGCAACTGCAATTCATGCCACCTCGACGGAAGAGGAACCACCCTTAAAACAGGTCAGACTGACACCAGTTCGACCGCCGTGGTGAACCCTCTGTTCACCTGCTTCGGCTCGGCGAACGAAGGCACACCGCTGAATCCCAGGGATGCTTTCTATTATCAGACCACGCCGGATTCCTACGGGTTCATTGCCAATCCGTACGGCTTCGGCTACAGAGATTTGGGGCTCGGGACTTTTCTCAGAAGCGGGTTCGGTTCCGGCCCCAGCCCGAACTCAAGCTGGAGACAATACGCGCCCACCGTCGACGGCCAAATGCAGGTGTCGACGGTGCGGGACGTTGCGTTGGCACCGCCACAATGTCCCACGACCGAAGCCCCCGGGCCCTACTTCCAGAAGGGATTCTTTCACAATGGCTACTTCAAGAGCCTGAAGCAGGTGGTGCATTTCTACAATACGCGCGACAAGTATGCGTACCCGGTCACTTCCGGACATTGCCCGAAGGGAACGACCGAAAAAGTAGACTGCTGGCCTATTCCAGAGGTACGGAACAATATCGATATGACCAGCGGTAATCTTGGCCTGACGGATGAGGAGGAGAATCAGATCGTCGCGTTTCTGCAAACATTGTCGGATGGCTTCACGAGGCCCTACATCAACAGCGATACGTACACGGGTGGCTGCATGAGGGGTGGTTCGGCTGCGACCCAGGGCAACGATTTCTTGATCCCGACTCCGCCTCTACCGCCCTGTACGTTCGCTATCTGCGGCGTTGCCCCTGTCCCGAGCCCACCTATTCCGTAGCGCGAATGCTGAAAGATGGGAATGCGGGGACCAATGGATTCTATTCTCCTTGCCCGTTTTCGCAAGACCGCAGATGGGAACGGATGGGGCGAACCAGTTGTCGCGGATGGCGGCCGAACGCAGTTACGCACCTTTGATCATCAGTCCGCGAGTATTTCTTTGAGGTGTGCACATGAACAGAGTGCTCGTGATCTGGGCGATCTCGGTTTTGAGCAGCAGCCTATCCGCCCAGGTAAGTCCAACGAGTCCAAAAGCAGCGCGTGTGCGGATCATCCAGGGGCCTAAGGTCGAGTTGGCTAAGGAGCATTTGACGATTATCAACTGGACAACGAACAATCCCGGTGGCTCCCCCGTACATTACGGGATCGTGCACTATGGTACAGATCCACATAACCTGATCGAGACCGCCAAATCTCCGATCAGGTTGAACGCGGATCACTCATCGACGATTTTTCGCGTACGCCTTGATGACCTTAAGCCGGTGACGACCTACTACTACACAGTTGGTTCGATGCAGGCCACCGGTGAGAGCGATGGGGCGAACAGCTCAGTCAACCACTTCACTACCCCCTAGAAGCAACCACGATTTTCAGTTGTTTATGACAACCCGCCGACGTTGAATGAGCGGGCGGTCTGGAGATTGTGCGGTCAGTTGCCCGAAGGCGGGACAGCACAAATCTTGACCTTAGCCGCTGTTTTTGGCGGGGCCTTTTGTCACGGCACCGACACATACTCGAAAGTCGCTTCCGGATCGGTTTGTCGGCTACTGTGACCGTAGTCGGAGCGTCGCCCCGCTCCTTCAGGGCAATGCACTCGCTGCGCTATTCAAGTCGATCATTGTTCTCGGCAAGTGGCCGAAAAACCGGCTTGGCGGCGATTAGAGTCCAGGCCCATTCCCGCGAAACCAACTGGACGCGAAGGCGACTACACGGCCATGTGGTTGTTGACCTCTGCCGTGACAGGGCACAGGAAGGTGGTAACTTAAAGAAAATAAGCGCAATGGATGGCTCCTTTTGGCGCTTTGAGGCACGCATGGTAACCGTTATTGTGCCCTTATTGTGCCCGCGACCTCTGCCGTATAGACCTCTGCCCTAATCTTTGCCCGCAGCGAATGTTTTGTTTGGAATTCTCTCGTTGAGCGCATTGCGGAACGTTGTCAGGTAGTTAGACGTCGGTTTTTACGAAGTCCGTCGCGTAGCTGAGATCTTTCCATTTTCTTCCCAGCTCGATCTTTGCCAGATCGTTTGCTTCCGCAGCGTTGAATGCGTCGATTCCAAGGACGATGCGTAACGGTGGCTCCTCAACCGAGGCTCAGCGCGATTACAACATACGGCGCGGCTTCAACATTCGCACTAGTGATCGCTGTCGGCAAGCTTTACCGTTCCGGCAGCGCAGCGGGGTACGGCGTTTATATCCTGCAGGCGCAGGAATCTGGAGATGATCTTTACGCAACGATTCGCGTCGGTCATTACAGCGCGGAAGGAAAGCTGTTGACACCACTGACCAAGAAACAAATCAAGGCCGTGGAAAAGACGTTGCGAGGAAAAGTTTCTTTCCCTCCCAACTTGCAAATCCCGCACACTGCGCGGGATTCGCACTTTCACATCGCCTCTACGGCTACTGGCTAACTTATGAATCCGGACACTTCATTTGTCACGAAAAGCGGACATTTTCACTTGCTAACGACACTTCCGAGTAGGCCACGATCCAACCGGAACGCATGAGTTGGCCGCGATTGCCGAACCGCGTTGTTGGCTTTCGGAACGATTTGTACTAGCGTGCGCTCTGCCCTTACTCTTGCTTGCAGCCCTCAACGCGGGAACAAATGATTGAACCGTTAAATTCGGCTCGTAACTCCGCACGTGTCAAACCTTCCTGGCCCCTCAAGCACGCGATCATTTTGGGATGCCTGGACCTGGTAACGACACTCCTCGTCAACTTCTTGGTGACAACCTCTGTTCCGAGAGAAACGTTCTCTTCCCGAGAATTTGTTCTCGTCGAAACCATTCTGCAATGTATTGCATTCACGTTCGTCGCTTGCCTTTATCTGATCATCATCAGGAAAGATAACTGGCACGATTTCTGGGAAGGAATCCACTGGCACAGCAAGCGCCAGTTAATCGTGGCTTGGACAGGAATCGGTTTACTCGTGAGTGTCCTGATTCAGCACTTCACCGGCGTGCGCCCGGGCATCAGCAACGGCTCGTCACCAGCCTTAACCGGCAAGTTGATTTTCTTTATTTTGTTCGCGATAGTTCTGATGCAACCCTTGATCGAGGAGGTCTATTTCAGAGGCATTCTCTTTGAGGCGCTTTCCTCAAAGGTGGGTTCGATTTGGAGCATCAGCATCGTCACGATAGTGTTTGCAATGGAGCACATTCAACATCAGTGGGTTGTGCTTCCGATTGCAATTCTGCTGGGCGTCGCGCGGATATCGACGCGGTCAACTTCAAGTTGTTTCGCGCTTCACGCGTCCTACAACCTCGGGATAGTCATTTGGGCATATTGGCCCGTACTGAGGACGTAGGAGGCCCTTTTCCACGTAACGCCCGAGTCACCGCCTTCTATGAGAAGGTCATAAAAGTCAAGGCCGACGTGGCGGCCGTTCTGGTTGAACTTCACATTGACGGCGAGCGCTGTCAAGGGCGTCCGGAGGACGTTCATCTTGACCCTTGACAGGGATCGTCGTCATGAGACACTTGGTGCGGGAACGAAGCGGAACCGTTCTTGTTCAGCTTCGTTCCTTATTGGAAAAACATCGTTTTCGCTCTCTTCCTTGAAGTCTGCTAAAACTGGATGGCTCGCATCCACGCTGCCTGCCTTCTATCCGCACTCTGAATGGGCCATTGTGGCCCGGTGCATTTTGGGGTCCGATTTCACTTCCCAGGTCCGTCACCGAGTGACGGACCTGGGTTGTTAGGGTGCTGCCATCTAACCGGCGATCTTTAAGGACCAGGCGGTCACGCGCAGTCACCCGAACAAGGCGGTGGATGTTGCTTCCAGCTTTGCTATGACGGAAGAGTCTGTCCTTGCACTGATCAACAACAGTTCAGTTCTACGGTTATGCTGCAGCGGGCGCGAACGAGGCCCGACGCAGAGGCTCGTACACCTCTCCGCTGATCCAGAGCCGATGCAGGAGAACAGCAAGTTTTCGTGCTACCGCAACAGTCGCTCGCTTCTTTGCGTTCTTTCCTCCCCGCTCACACAGCTTCATTCCAAATCGTCGTAAATCGCAGTCCGGCCCGAACGGTCCGAGGATGTAATGGGCACTGCCCACCAGCAGCTTGCGTAACATCCTGTCGCCCGCCTTGCTGATGCCTAATTGCGGCTGACTGTCGCCGGAGTCCTCCTGCGCTGGTACTAATCCCAGATACGGACCCACATCGCGACTCCTGGCGAATCGGAGCGGAGTTTCCAGAGTCAGCACGTAGGCCAAGGAGGTCACCGGCCCGATTCCCGTCACCTGCCGCAACAACTCGGTGTGCTGATATTTCTCTCGGGCCAGATGTTCGATTCTCTGTTCGTAACATTTGATCTCCTCACTCAGGTTCGCAATCAGACGTAACAGGGGTTGGATTGTCTCCCGGATTGGCTGCGGAATCTCCGCTGCCACTTTCCTCGAAAAGGCCTCCGTGGAGCTGCTCGACAGTCTTGTTCCTCCCATCGTCTTCACCAGGCCGCGCACCGCGCTGATCAACTTGGTGCGCGACTCCACCAGAGCCTCACGTGCGCGAAGCACCACCAGATCTTCGCGTACCTCCGTGCTGCGATGCTGTATCGGATACAGCGATTTCGGATCCACACGACCCAGCCGAGCCAGCTTCACGGCATCAATCCGGTCGTTCTTGCGCCGGCGTCGCTTGGATCCTTCCATCCGCCGTGCATTGGCAACCAGCACTTCATGGCCAAGTCCGGCGATCACCTCCCGCACCCACGCCGAATGCGTCCCCACTTCGATCACCACACGCGATCGGCACAGACCTTCAAAGAACTCTCTTATCGACTGCGGACTCGTTCTGAACTGACCCTCCGTCAATGTCTCCCCGCCCAGTCCCAAAATGCAGTAGTTGCTCCACTGGTCCCCTAGATCCACTCCCACCGTCAAACGATCCAGGTTCGGCTTCTCCGCATCAGGAACAACCTTGTCTTCAACTGGCGCTACAACTGTGTCCGTCTCCAGCTGCCTGGTCAGTTGCGTGACCAGTTCCGACATCACTTCCCGCGACTCCCGTCGCATCGGCTTCGTCTCCTTGCGGGACAACTCTCGGCTATTCGAAAAACTGCTATGCTTCTTCACGGGTCGACCTCCATCCTTCCGGATTGCACCTCGAGTGCGTTGATCACCGCAAGCTTATCGCTCGGCGATCGGGGTCGACCTTCTCATCCCATCTACTCGGAAGTGTCGTTAGCAAGTAGAAATGTCCGCTTTTCGTAGCAAGTGAAATGTCCGGATTCATAAGTTAGTAGCCGTTAGAGGCGGTAGGAAAGTGCGAATCCCGCGTCGTTGCGGGATTTGCAAGTTGGGAGGGAAAGGAACTTTTCCTCTCAACGTCTTTTCCACGGCCTTGATTTGTTTTTTGCTCAGCGGCGTCAGGAGCTTCCCGTCTTCGCTGTAGTGCCCGATACGATGTCCAGCGATCATGAGGGTCAGGGTCATGTCCAGGTGCTGATGGATGATCGCCTTCGATCCGGCCAGGGTGTGGCGCCAGTGAGCGCGCTCGAGCTGCATGACCAGGTTGTGAAAGCGCACCGTGTTGTCCCGATCGACGGTGCGCTCGTAGCGTTGTGTAAAAACCATTTCCAGGTTCCTGTTCCGGCAGGACATAAATGCCGTGCCGCGCTCGGCTGCGGGAACCGTGAAACGGCGGTTGAACTCGGCAATGTAGTGATCGTTCAGAAACTGGTTGGCGCCTTCCAGGGTTCGGATACTGCGCAATCGCAGTTCCTGCGGCAGCCGTCCCTGCCAGGTGGAGAAGCTGCGTTCCGAGCGTCCCCGCGCTTGCGGTGAGTAGGACGGAATCATCTGCACTCCCAGTTCCTTCATGGCGCGGCCCACCTGCGTGGGACGGTCATAGTCGACCTTGCCGCCGCTCTTCGGCGTAAGCCAGAAGTGGGCTCCGCGGTCGGAATAGAGCGAACAGAACAACCCCTTCTGTTGAATCACTGCCCGTAGCCCGGCCATCACCGTGAAGGTCGATTCCTCCGGAGCCAGCTGGGCGTAATAGATATCGCTGGTGGCGTCGTCCAGGATCACGATCAGGTCATGCTTACGCTCATCCTGAAACCAATGGTGTTCGCTGCCATCGATGTGCAGCATCATCCCCGGCAGAGGACGCCGTTCACGCCGCTTGCGATGAACCCCGCGCCTGGACTTGCGCTTCACCAGCCCGGCTGCCTGCAAGGCCTGCTTCACCCACGTGTAGCTCAGACCGATCTGGTGTTCTTCGCCGAGCTTCTCGTGGAAGTGACGCACGTTCAGATCGAAGTATCTGTCCCGGTACAGACTCAGAACCTCTTCGGCCTGCTTCTTCGCCACCCGTCTGCTGCTTGGCTTCCGCCGTCGCCGATCCAGTAATCCCTGTGGGCCTTGTTCCTCGAGTCGCTTCCGCCAGCGTCGCAGCTGACGCTCGCTGATGCCGATTAACTCCGCTGCCTGCCACCACTTGATCTTCCCCGATGTGGCCCGTAACAACACTTCCTGTAGCTTCATAGCCCGCTCCATCGCGGTGATCGGATAGATCTCCATGCTCTCGCGCATGGCTCCATCCTCACCGCCCCAAAAGCGGACATATCACTTGCTATAAACACCGGACATATTATGTGCTAACGACAGTGATCTACTCGTCAGTTACTGGTCGGTCACCCCACCTGGGTTTCGACCACTGAGCAGCCAACTGTCGGCAGGACTGATCCCGATCTGCATCCAGTTGTGGCCATCAGTGGTGCCGCAGATGGCTGTCGTCAGGTTGCAAGTGAAATATTCATTTCGCGGTTGCTTGTCGGCTTGTGGCCAACGGTCCGAACGGAAGCAATCGTCGGCATCATTTCGACCCCCTATCCCCCCTGCACACCGGGCCGGTCGCCAGGGCAAGGTCGACGTTGGCAGAACTAGACCGCTCCAGTGGCCGCCGCCGCGAAAGATTGTTACGCTTTGCTCTTTCTTCTGCCCCTGTCTTTGGGGGTAGGGGGGTTGTATTCAGTTTTCTGTAAAAGTGTTTTATAGATTTGGTTTTAGTTTTTCTATTACCCAAAATCTATAACCAAAGAACTAGTTACAAACAGTTTGCAAACTACTTATCTGAGAGACAGCAGATCGACAGTCAATCTAACAGAATCAGCGACTTGCGACAAGTAAGCCTCGATTATTGGTCAAAAATAGGGGGTCGCCATCCTCTATTTCAGTCTGGGAATTGATAGCTATCACTCGTCCCAGCTTGACCGAATCGGTACCGGCTCCGTGGCTGGCGTAGGCGTTTCCTGGACAAGGCGTCTCCGGTACCTCTTCATGATTCTTGCGCGTGCCACTTCCTTGATCCTCTCGGGGTTCGCCAGCCGTGCGACGGCCTCTATATTGGTTTCGTCCGATAATGGTAGCCCGGTTCTTGGATTGGGAACACGATAGAGATATTCCCGACCGCTCCCGAGTGGCACCGCAACGATGACTCTGTGGTCAATTAGGAAGGAACGATACCTGAGCAGAGACTTATGGTCCAGGTTTGCGAAATCTTTCAACCACATGTTGGAGAGCACCACGGCATCGCCGTCCTGTTCCAGATTGATCTTCCAAAGCAATGTGACAAACAGCCTGCTCAGGGGATGCGGAAAGAGTTCCAGGAATGTTCCCGGCTTTTCGTGGTCGTTTGGATCGAGCATGATGTTGTCAAGGATGGGAAAGAAGAGACCCTTCTTCGAGATGATGAGTGTTGCCAGACGTGCCACGTTAAGCCTTGTCTCCGGCACCTCGCCGGTTCGAGTTCACCTGAATGACTACCATCACTGAAGATCACAATGTGACGCTTGGGACCGCCAGTCAAAGTCTGCGCAGTGTGCACCCAGTGTACAGACAGGTCGCTGGACCGGTGTGAGGATGTCTGATCGTCAAAGAGACGTTCGGATGAGGGCAGAGGTGGCCACAGAGCTGGCGACGGCTCCCGAATCAATCGCCTTCGACCGAGCCGAGTGACTAGCGTGCCTTGAGGAGCTTCTCCATCTCTGCCATGAATTCCGAAGGCTTCCGGTCAAACACTGCAGCCAGGTTCACGATTGTCTTCAGCGAAGGACTGTTCCGACCGCATTCGAGAAGGCTGATGTAGTTCCTGTTGTATCCGCTTCTGTGTGCCAGTTCTTCCTGGCTCCACTTCTCCTCCAGCCTCAGCGCACGAAGCACCACTCCAAACGCGCCTTCAGGCGACTTCTGGTTACGTCCGGTTGGCTGTCTCGGAGACACAGCCCATTTTTTCTGTTGCCCAATTTATTCACCACCCAATATATTGGGCAACGAGACATCTCCCCTGCATATCTGGATCGCAACTGGAGTGAGGCAGTGTGGGAACTCAAATCCATCGTGAACCCGGAGCGGTAATGAAATCGAGGCTGTTAGTAGTTTTCATTCCCCTGTTGGCAGGAACCACTATTCAGGCTCGGGCAATCGCACCGGCAATCAAGGGCCACTCGCTGGGCGAGAGTCTCCAGCAGTTTGTGGAGAATTCAACACCGGAAACAAGGTCGAGAATCACTCAGTGCCAGACGGCTTCTGGACCCGAATGTCAGAGCATCCCCAAATTGTTAACTGAATCTCCTGACGAGCGGCCAGAGGAGCTGTACGTGCCCTGCAAGCAGAAGTTCCCTACAGTCTGGTGCCAAGAAGACATTGGGGCAGTGTACTTCGAGAAAGACAGGTTGGTGGAAATTGACGTGAGAGTGTTTGGTTCATGGGACGAACTCCGCGAGACATTGATCACGAAGTTCGGCAATCCTACCGGTACTAAGGATCAGATCGAACAAAACGGATACGGAGCGACAGCTCATGCCGTGAAAGCTATGTGGTTGAACAGCACATACGAAGTTGTGGCTTCGGAGTGGCTGGACAGCAACTTCAATCGCTCTGTCTTCGTCACACTTAGGACACGGCAGTACGCACGGCAGAAAGCTGAACGAGAGCGTCAGAAGCACACCAACGACTTGGATTAAATGGACCTCGCTGCACTGAGGCATCCCGTGAGTTTTGCGAGTTGCCAGCGTGATTTCATACCCGCCGACGGTGCTGGGGTGGAGATGGTGCGCTGAGTGTAGGCAGAGATGACTCGGCGTGCGACCACACTGCGAGTGCTGGAGTTGCCGCTCCGGTATCGATCATGCTGGGAGGGGGTTGTGTCGAGTGTAAACGAGAAGGTGTGGCAGCGTCGTCCAGACGAAAATGCATGACGCGTTTAAGAGCCAGAGTGGCTGGTGGCGGTGAATGGGCAGAGAGCAGTTAGTTGCACCAAGAGGTCATAGACAGCGGAGCGAGGCACAAGTATCATTCAGCATCAGTCCCAATAATCTATCGCTTTCGAGTGGAGCCAGTGCGCTCGAGAACTGAGGCATCAATGAAGAAACGGCTTGCGCTACTGCTGTGCATTCTCTTTCCTGTTTCAGCTTTGGCAGGTGACAACGGCTACAAGATCGGTTATGACGGTGGTTCCATTCAGGACTTGAAAGCGGGGGTCAACGTAAAACTCTACATCGAGGGCAGCAAAATCCGAATCGCGAAAGACGGCAAGGACCTCGCTGTGATTCCCGCTTCTGCGGTTACAGAAATTAGCTACGGGCAGGATGTTCACCGCCGCGTTGGTGCTGCAATCGGCATTGCAGTCTTCACGCTGGGTTTAGGTGCCCTTATGGCCCTGTCCAAATCAAAGAAGCATTTCGTCGGCCTTACTTGGGATGATGCTGGTAAGAAGGGCGGATTTGCTTTCCAGGCGGATAAGAACGACTACAGAGGAGTCCTTGCGGGTCTTGAGGGAGTCACCGGGAAGAAAGCGGTCGATTCAGACACCATGGGCGTGAAGAATTAGCCTGCACCGTTGATTGTGGTTTAGTTTGAGGGACCGCTCTGCGCCGTCTGCCGACCAGATTGTCGATGCGGCGTCTGAGCTGATCGGCAGCTAGGAGATGTCGCGTTGGGAATTTTTCGCAATCGTACTGCGTGTTCCTGCTCGGAAGATAGCGTGAACTGGAGTTGGCCATTCACTCGTGCTCACGAACGGTACCATGACCTAATCGTCACCACCGTGACTTGCCTGAAGCATCCCTGGTCTGTTCGGTTGTACGACCCTAAACAAATGAAATTTGTGAAGGCCGCGGAAGAACGTAAAATCCTACGTCAGATTCAGGCTGGCGTCGGTCACTTCGTGGCTCCCTTGCGGTCGACCTCGCCGGGTTGCTGATCGTGCCCTCGGTGCGCAGAGAGTTCGCCGCCGGTGCCAGCAAGAGCGATCTGGTGCAGCGTATCGGAAGGGATTGGGTCCGGGAGACAGAGCACTCATATTTCGACGAATACGAAGGTCCACCAGGGACCATATGAGGGCAGAAGACTTCTACACACTATGCAGCCCACGGAAAAACCGTGCCCGTTGATATCAGTCAAGGGCAACCCTGCTTACAGTCCTGTGGACGCCCTGTGGGGCATTCTGGTGCGATCTGGAGCCAAATGCAGAGTGGCGAACGACGCTGAGGTCAACTTAAGTGAGACCTCCGTCGGTAGTCGGGAACACCGTGGAATCGAGGCCGCATGAGCTGTGTCTGGTCGCAGTGCTGGGCTTTCTAGGCAGCTTCGGTAATCAATCTTGACAGGTGTACCTTCGCAGAATGTTTGGCGGTTGCGCGGCCGAAACGCTATCATCGGGACGATGGCCAATGAGCCGCAGCATCTCAAGAATGCCCCGATCGTCGAAGCGATGATCGCATTCGATTTTGTGGTTGTTTCGGGCAAACTAGACGATCTCCGAGATGCATTCGTCGAACGAATCCGATCTCGATACCCCAATCAAGCTCCCATTCAGAAGGGAGAGATTACATTCAATGCGGAGGGGTCCACAGGTAAGACAAGCCGAGTCGGTGTAAGGTGCGTTTCGCTCGATGGGAAAAATGTCTGCGCCGTGCACGAGAACACATTCGTCTGTTCACGTTTGCACCCGTATGAAAACTGGGAGTCACTGCGTTCAGAGTTTCGACAGTTGTGGGAAGTCTTTACAACATCCGGCGGAATTCTAGTAACAAAGGTCGCGGTCCGGTATATCAACAAAATCTTCATTCGCGAGGGCACTGAAATCTTTGACTCAGTGTTTACGTATCCCAAGCTTGCGGATGGTCTTCCTCAAAGTATGTTCGGAGTATTTGTGAGGCTTGAACTCGCCATTCCCGAACCACCAGGGATATTGCTCGTGACAGAAGCGAAGCTTCCTCCAGAAAAACCTGAGTTCGTCGCGATCGCGTTGGATCATGATCTGCAATTCCCCATCACAGAACAAACCGGGGATGTTTGGAAATTATTAGAGAGGGCCAGACAGTTGAAGAACCAATACTTCTTTGCGTCGATTTCCGATGCCCTGTTGAAGGAGTACACATGATTTGCACTGCACCGCCAATTCAGAAATATGTTCCGAACGGCACTGCCGCAGTCATCTATCGTGTCAGTGCTCTGAACTCTTCATTTTGGAAAGGACATGGCGATCTCTTTCCCGTCATGTCTCCTAGTGCTTTTTGGACGAGAGAGCGGCACTTCATTGAACTCAGCGAAGCAACACAGAGGGCGAAGTCGTTCAAGAGAGGTTGGGACGGTTACGACGCCCCGTCTCCCAATGATGCCGCCGTTGAAGGGACGCTCAAAGCTCTTTCCCAGCTTCAGTCCTTTTCGCCATTGAATCCATATTCAGTGCTTCCCACCGCTGATGGCGGGGTGGGTATTTCTTTCCGAGGCCGTGACAATAAGAGAGCCGTTCTCGAATTGCTTAATGACGGCAGCTGTTCTTACATGTTTTACGGGAAAGGACATGCTACAGAGAGTTTGGAGTTCAGGCCAGACGGAGATTTTCTAAGCATCATTCGACGACTGATGGAGTACCTGTAGAGTCTTGCCCCCTCAACACACTGATGGCAAGTCCGCTGATCAGACGTTCGTCACTGACGAGCTGTTGTTTCGTCGCGTACCGCTTTCTCATATCGAAGATGGCGAGTTGAGCCTCCTGGCTATACGGAACGGTCTCAAATTCGAGAAGAATCCGCCGGATTGTAGTTCCGTGCTGCGAAGCAAGTATTGTCTGACCTTTCTGGATGTTTTGCACCCCGATTGCGCGGAGGAAGATTGCTCCACCACGCATGCAGCATACTTCCTGCGTGTGTGCGATCTGGTCAAGGGTGTGGTGATCCAGCCGCCGGAAAAAGTTGAAACAGGAAGGTGGGATTTATATCCACATCATGAACCGCTTCCTAAGTGCTACGCGCACTCCACGATCTGTAGTTGTGAGCAGAGCGCACAGGGGGTGCCCGTCAAGCCTCCGCCATCGGTTCGCGACCAACTTCGCAGGTGGCTCCGGGACAATCTGCAACCGTGCGAAAATCTGCCCTGACACAGGAAGCAACACAGCCGCAACCAGAAGTGTGCGTCAAAGCCGGGTACGCCGCCCTGTCGATCTTGGCATCCTCCGCCAGTTCGTCTGGACCCAAAATTGACGGCACTGGCGACGATCCAGCCTTCGGGCCAATCTCAAATGTCCCGGTGTGTCAAAAAAGGGGTGCGTTTCAGGGAGCCTTTGGCGTGCATTCAAGGGGTGCAGATCATATGTTTCAATTAACGACCGTTTTGTGATACATTCTCAACCATGATGAGGACAGCGATCTACGCTCGGGTATCGACCAAGGACGGACGGCAGGACACCGAGAACCAGTTGCGGCAACTCCGGGCCTTTGCAGAGACGCAGGACTGGGCGGTGGTTCATGAGTACGTTGATCGTGCCAGCGGCAAGCGTGGTGACCGGGAGCAGTTCCAGAAGATGTTTGCAGCGGCATCCCGACGTGAGTTTGATTGCCTTCTGTTCTGGAGCCTTGACCGATTGAGCCGAGAAGGAACCGTCGAGACTCTCAACCATCTCCAAAAGCTCACCAACTACGGCGTCAACTACCGGTCGTTTACGGAGCAGTACCTGGACTCGACCGGCATGTTCAAGGAAGCTGTGATCGGCATACTTGCTGCTGTAGCCAAACAGGAGCGCGTACGGCTGTCTGAGCGCACTGTTGCCGGTCTGGAGCGTGCGAAAGCTCAGGGGCGCATTGGTGGCCGTCCGAAGGCCGAGGATGACGATCCGAAGCTGGTTGCCAAGATCGAGCGGCTCCGGTCTCATGGTCAAAGCATCCGGGCCATCGCTGCGGAGGTGGGCAAATCTCCGAATACCGTAATGCGGCTTCTGAAATCGGAGGAAGTCGCATAGGTTAAAGCAAAGGTATACTTCTATCCATTCAAAGAATCTGAGTTCTGACATGGGCGACTTGCACGACGTGTCCCAGCAATTAATGCAACCACAGCGGGCGGCGGACCCGGTGGAGGTTCAACGTCTTCGCTTGCTCTTAGATGGCGCGGACAAGCAATTGCGAAAAGTGGACTCCGACCGGGAACAAAGTCAGATCGAGGGGGCCAATGGGAGAGTAGATTTCTACGACAAGCTCGCGATCGGATCAGGTGCGACAATCGCGGCTCTTGTATCCTTCCTAGGCGCTCACTCGACGAAGTTGCAGCCAACGTGGATACTTCGTGGTGCGTTGATCTCCCTTGTCTTGACAATGATTGCAAGTCTGTATCGAAACTACCGCTACCCCAATTATGTGCTCCAGATTCACAAAATATCTTGGATTCGCTGTAGTCGTTATCAACAACAGTGCAGACTCAATTGCCTCAAAGCCGATCCAACCGCAATCAGCATCCAGACTGGTCAACCGATTGACTTGGCCCAGGCTGTGAAGGATTTTGAGAAATCCGACGAAGAGCTAGAGACGATCCTAAAGGACAACGAGAAATCGGGCGAACATCTCAGGAAACAATGGACATTCGCGCAGTTTCTCGGCATTGGCTTTGCGACCGTGGCAATGGTTTTCCTTGTTTGGCTGGCTATTGCCAACTTCTGATTAGAGCATCGGGGCCGGTTCACGCGACACGGTAATCAGACCACGCCCCTCAGACGATCTACAACCTACTCGCCGACTTGTACCGACTATGATGAAGCGGAGATCACCGCCAGACAGGAATATCAATGAAGCAAACGAGCGTACCGAAGGTGCAGTTTAAGGATCAGCTGATCGAGTGGTCTGGGAAGAATCTGGACGTGAGCTTCAGCACGCTCAACAACTTTCAACAATCGCGGCAGATGATCAAATTCTTTGTCCTTGAGATTCTCGAAAAGCTTTATCCCGGCATAGTGCCAGATGATGAAGGCGAATTGGAGAGCAGCATCATCGATGGATCAGGAGATGGCGGCGCAGACTTCCTATACAGGACCGATGACGGACAGGTTTTAATCATCCAAGCCAAGTATCGCGGTAAGGATGCATCAGAGGCACCTGAAGCTGTTGGACACATATGCGATCTGCCTGAACGACTGTACCTGTGCTCGCAAGGCAAACAAGCGAGCCTCCATAAAGAGCTGGTCGAATTGGCTGCTCAGATTGATTGGGCGGAGGATAGGTTTCGTCTGTACTTCATCACCACTGGGAAGAGCGGCCAAGCCGTAAAGGACAGGGTAGAACAGGGCCTAGGGCCAGTGTTGGCGTTCCCGGACTTTTCGGAGCGGAGCGAATTTCGTTACCTCGACCTCTCGGGGTTGAATCAGGAGCTTCGCGAAGCACTAGCATCAGCCGATTTTTCGGACAAGCCTATCGTCATACCGATGCTGTCGGATGCTAACGAAGTGCCTTGGTCTCATTTCATAGGAGACAGAGAGATGTACATAGGCGAAGTGAGCGGCGCGGTGCTTGCGAGCCTCTTACAGGACCACAAGGCTGCACTCTTCACGATGAACATCCGCGACTACGTGGGCGATACAAAAACCAACAAACAGATCAAGAAGACAGCACTTGAGTGTCCTAGCGATTTCCAATATTTCAACAACGGAGTCACCGCAGTCGCCGCCAAGATTACGCCAGACTCGAAGCTACAAACACTGACATGCGAAAGACTCTCTGTGATCAACGGCGCACAAACGATTCGGTCGCTGCTCGCTGCGGTTTTAGACAAGAAAGCGCCGACACACAAGCCGGTTAGTTCCGTCAGAGTACTCCTTCGGCTGATGTCCTTTTCCTACCCGCACGAAGTCGCGTTTGTTCGGGAGGTCACGAAATACAACAATACCCAGAACGCCATCAAGATCGCAGACTTCATGAGCAACGACGAGGTTCAGAAGGACTTGGCCAGGAGATTTCACGATCTCAATTTGGCTGGACGGCGCTATGAGTACTTGAACAAGAGGAGCGTCAAGGGCAAAAACAACATCGCGATCACCCTTGAGGAGCTTACAAAATCGGTATACGCCTTCCACTACGGGCCAGACGACATGTTTGGAGGAACATCGAGATTATTTGATGCGTCGCCTACCGGCCTGTACACACAGGTTTTTAAGAATCCAGATAGCACGCTAACGGCTGATGAGTTCACGCTAATCGCCGGCGTCTATTTTGCTTGTGCCTACCTGAAGGATTCTTGGGAAGAGAAGAGGAAGGCTTTGCGTTTGAAGAAAGAGACTATGCACCCCTCTCTGGAGCGGAAGGGATTGATCTATTTTGCCGTAGGAGAGCTTCAAAGGATGAGCTATCAGAAACAGGGCCTTAATCTTGAACATGACCTGCGGAAGCTCGCCAAGCCAAACAATTGGTGGCCCGACCCTTCTAGCTCGCCTCGCGTAGCTCTTGATGCCGCATTCAGCATCGCGTCAAAGGTCCTGATTCAGCAGTACGACTCGAAGAAGAAGTCGTCTGTGTTCAAGCATAGGAATTGGTTTAGAGATCCCGATACGTTAACCGATATTCGGTCAGGTTTGGAGTTTCCACTGGACTTCGGGTTTCCGCCTCGGATCTGTAAGTAGGTGGGACCAGTCTTCGTGCCCAACCGAGGTGACGGTCTACTGATGTCATCCCTTGCTAGCCGAACTGCCGCGATGATGGCCGCCGCGATCACCAGCGTGGAAGCAAACCGGTCTTGCTTCTGCCTGTCGTCCCCTTCGCGTGCAATCGCCCTGTTCATCTGCCCCATGTCGGTGAAGCCTCCGTTCTGATTTCACCGGCTTGCGTGTGAGCAGTCGTTGCGACAGTCGCCCTCTGAAGATGTCAGGCGGCAGATATGAGCGACGTTCGCCATAGAGCGGACACTTGGCAACAATCCAGGTATCCGGCATCGTCGGCACTGGTGCTGGGATGTTCTCCGCACAAGCTTTGCAGCAGACCGTGTAATCACAGATGTTGCTGTCGGGCAGGTTCCACACTAGATTAGTATAGGCGAATAAAAGGCGAATCTATAACAGGAAAAGATGTACTAGAAGGTATCTCATCCGAAGATGAAACACAGAGCCGTAGGTTGGGGAGGGCGCGTCGCAAGGATTCAGTAGTTATGACTGGAGCCGATATAGATGGTTGCAAGTTATTGAAAATACAACGTGGTCCTGCAAAACTGTTCCTTGGTCCTGCAAAACTTCTCTAAGTTGTTGATTTTGTTATATTTGGTGCCGAAGAAGGGACTCAAACTCCCGCACTTGTGGACTCTGCTCAGTTGATTCACATCCGGCTAGCGAGACATGCTGGCAGATGCAATCAATGGAATGGAGTACGAAGTAAGACAGGAAGCTGTTGGGTCAACTCTCTGTATTTTCCTGCTCGTGTTATGTCATCATTATTACGCGTAAGTCTTTTATTATCAATATATGGCGGAGGGAGAGGGATTCGAACCCCCGGTACCCTTTCAGGCACAACGGTTTTCAAGACCGCCGGTATCAACCGCTCACCCATCCCTCCGCATTCAAGGGAAGCAAATGCTTTCTCTCAGTTTAGCTCAAGTCCCGCGAAGCTCCTCCCTTCGCTTTCAGCGTCCGACAATCCTCGCGCGCACCGCCTCATACCCGCCCAGCAGAACGCTACAGTCCATCCCCACGGCAATCAAATCAAAACCGGATTTCGCGTACACCTTCGCCTTTTCAGCCGTCGCCGCGAAGATCCCACAGGGCTTTCCGGAGCCCTTGCAAATTGACTGAACGTTGGCGATGCTCTCAACCACCTGCGGCGCCTCAACCTTGCCCGGAATCCCTAATGACCCGCTCAAGTCATACGGCCCAATCACGACCGCATCTACCGCCGCGTGTCCAACGATCGCCTGCGCGTTCCTCACGCCTGCCGCGGATTCGATCTGCACGACAATCGCGTAGTCCTGCGAGCGCAGGCACTCTTCGAATCTCGTTCCATAGCCCTGCGCCCGCGCGATCCCCACGCTTCTTTCTCCACGCGGCGGATAGAGCGCAGCCTGGGCAATCTTGTCCACCTCGACCCCCGACGAAACCTGTGGCAGAATGATCCCGTCGCATCCAATTTCCAGAAACCTCTTGATTGATGTCGCCGACCGGTCTGGTAGCCGCACAAACGTCGGCGGTCCACCCGAGTTCACGGCACAGGCTGTCGCCGCGCTCACTTCGTTGAAGCGACCATGCTCTCCGTCAATCCACAGCCAGTCGAATCCAGCCAGTCGCGCGATCTCCACAATCGCAGGATGATCAATCGTCAGGATCGTGCCCAGCTTCATGCCGCTCGATTGCAGCCATGTCCTCGCATTCATCTGGCATCTACTCCTTGTTTACGCTTCCGGCACTTCTAGACGGCTAACTGAGCCCATCCGCCCGTGTGTGAATTGCCGTCCTAAGCGGAGCACAGCAAACTCGATGGATCTGCCGTGAAGATTGTCAGAAACAAGACCTGGGTGCCCCATCCATGACGAGGTCTTTTCGCGGCATGGGTGGGAAACTACGAAACTCAAACTCACTCTCTCACCTCCGGCACCAGATATTCATAGCTTACAAACGCCACCTTCGAACTGTCCGGCGACCACGACGGCACATTGTTGGTCCCTTGTCCGCCAAACAGCTTCGCCAGCACCTTCACCTTCTTGTCCGCCAGCGACATTACGTTGAGCGTCACGTCCTTGTCCGGCGGATGCCCCGTCACTCCCTTTTCGAACTCAACGAACGTCATCCACTTCCCATCCGGCGAGATATGCGGAAACCAGTCGTTCGTCTCGTCTATGATCACCTGCTCCTGTTCGCTTCCGTCCGGATGCATCCGCCAGATCTGCATATGCCCGGTGCGCTCCGAGTTGAAATAAATCCACTGACCGTCGGGCGAATACTCCGGCCCGTCATCCAGTCCCGCCGCTGTCGTCAGCCGCTTCTCCTCGCCTCCATTTACTGAGACCGAGTAGATGTCAAAGTTGTCCCCTCGTTGCCCGACAAACGCCAGCGTCCCTCCATCCGGCGACCACCCATGCCAGTACGACGGTCCAATAGGCGTAATCTTATTCGGCGTCCCACCTGCGATCGGCAGCGTATACACCAGAGACTTGCCTATCTCAGTCGAATCACTGATCGCCAGCATTGTCCCGTCCGGCGAAATCCCATGATCGTTGTTGCACTTTACTTCAGGATCAGTTGGAATCCGCACCGGGTCACCGCGATTCATCCCGAGTCGATAGATCGCGCCATCCTGGTTGAACAAGAAGTAGGATCCATCCCGCGACCAGTTTGGCGCCTCAAAATGCGCCCGCGCCACATACGCCACACGCCGGTCAGTCGATGCAATTGGTACCGTCTCCAGCGTGCTGTAAAGCGCCGGCTTCTCTCCGACCGACTGCAGCGGCTCGATCTTCACATTCGAAAACACCGCCGTCTCCGTCGCATCCTTGTCGTGCGCCGAAACCCCGATCCCCACGTAGAACGGCCCATTCAGCGTCAGTTTGGTCGACGCACCCGCCGGCTCCAGCTTTCCGTCCGGCCCCGAAACGAACGCATAGAAATAGTCCCCGCGCTTCTCCAACCTCACGCGCTTCGGCCCCGCCATATTTGACTGCACTTCGTGGTCATCCGCGCCCGCCGCATCGCGAAACTGCAGTGACGTCAGCCCGTCTCCATGCCGCGCAATGTCCACCGCCGGCGAATTCCCATCCAGACTCTGCCGGATCATCAACACCGCCTTGCGATGGTTGTTCCCCTTCTCGCCCACAAATGCGATGTCCGCCGAGATCGCCACATCTCCGCTCATCTGCTTCCACGCAAACTGAAAATCATCCACACCGAACCACATGTTCTCGCCGCTTCCTGTCACCGTGTAGCTCCGTTTCGCAGCGTCGTAGCTCGTCGATCCTGGATGCAGCACGGTGCCCACATCCTCATAGCCTTCAAAAATGCCGACAGCCGTGTGCGTTTGGCCGAAGGCCATTAATGCGCCTGGAAGAAGCAGAACAATGGCGAACAAACAAATTAATATTCGGCGTTTCATGACGCGCCTCCGATGTTTGATTTGGCGGAATCATTCTCGCGCATGCACCTCCCTCGCGTCTCGCCGCACGCCATTTCCGCAAACGCTCACTGCGAAAGCACAGCGCGCGTCGCCTCCACGGTGTTAAAACAGGAGTGCATGCCCAAGCGATCCAAACAAGGAACTGCGCCACAGCCCGGCCAGCCCATCAGCCTCCGCACCCTCGGTGAGTACCTCAACCTTTCGCCGGCCACGATTTCGCTTGTGCTCAACAATGCTCCCGGAGTCCGCTCCATCCCGCAGGACACCCGCGACAGGGTTATCGAGGCTGCGGCCAAATTCGACTACCGCCCCAGCTTCTTCGCGCGCTCCCTGCGCAAGCGTCAGACCTTTACGGTCGGCGTCCTCGTCCCCGAACTCAGCGACAGCTATGCCATGCAGGTCCTCAGCGGTGTTGAAGAGCACCTCATCGAAGAGGGCTACTTTTACCTGACCGCAAGTCACCGTCGCAAACCCGACCTCATCGAGGAATATCCCCGCCTCTTTCTCGATCGATCCGTCGAGGGCTTTGTTTTTATTGACACAGCTCTCGAAAGAAGCCTTGGCTCTCTCCCCGCGGTCGTTGTTGCCGGCCACCGCAAGATTGAAGGGGTCACAAATGTTGTCCTCGACCAGAAGCGCGCCGCCGAGCTCGCCCTGCGTCATCTTTATCAGCTCGGCCATCGCAAAATCGCATTCATGCGTGGCGGCAGCCACAGTTCCGACGCCGACGATCGCTGGAACTGCCTCATGGCCGTCGCGCGCGATCTGAAGCTGGTCGTTCCCCCGGAACTCGTCGTGCAACTCAGGCTTCGCGTCTCCACGCCTGAACTCGGTTTCGAGCCAGCCAACGAACTCATCATGCGCGGTGCTGATTTCACCGCGCTCGTCTGCTTCAACGACGTTTCCGCAATCGGCGCAATCCGCGCGCTAATGAACCACGGCCTCCAGGTACCCTCTGACGTGTCGATCATCGGCTTCGACGACATCCAAAGCGCTGCTTTTCACAACCCCAGCCTAACCACAATTCGTCAGCCGCTCTATCAAATGGGCATCACCGCCGCACGCATCCTGCTCCAGCGCATTCGCTCGCAGGGTGAATTTCCTGACTTCGTTCCCATTCACCCCGAACTCGTCATTCGCGAATCCACCAGTCCGCCCAATCCCAAACGCAACCGCGTCAAGCGCGGCTGAGTCTTCGATGCCGTTTACACCCAAGACCTCGTCATTTAGGACTCTCGCCGTTCTTCATCCGGTCTTTGCGCTTACCGGCGTTCTCCACGTCGTCGGCGGAGCCCTGCTTCCATCGCTCACTGCTCGCTTCCATCTCAGTGATTCCGCCTCCGGCCTTCTCTTCTTGCTTTACTTCGCCGGCACTTCGCTGGGAGCGCTTCTATGCCGCGGCAGCTATGCACGCCTTATGACCATCGGCTTCGCCGCCATGATTTGTACCTGTCTCGCGGTCGCTGCCAGCCCGCGCTCACTTCTCGCGCCCGCTTTCCTGCTCCTCGGCATTAGCGTCGGCGTACCCATGTCTGCCGTCACTCTTTTCACCGGCCGGAACTTCCCTGAGCGATGCGCACCCTTGCTCACATTCCTGAACTTCACGTGGAGCATCGGAGCCCTTGCTGCTCCCCTCATCGCCGCGCGCGTTCTCGTGCATCATTCGTACCGCGCTGCATACATCCTCTTCGCCATCGCCTCCGCCGTTGCTGCTCTCGCGTGTGCGCTCGTCCTCAAAGACGGCCCTGAACCAACCCGGACAGTTCACGACACTCAGACCAACACTGCTTTCTACCTCATCGCAGTCTTCGCCTTCGCTGCGTTCCTTCAGGTCGGCATTGAAAACACCGTCGCCGCCTGGTTGCCTACCTACTCCCTTCGCATGTCCGGCGCCGGACTCGTCTTGGCCACCGCCTCAACCTCCTTCTACTGGGCGGGATTTCTCTCCTCCCGCGGCCTCTCGTCTCTACTCCTGTTGCGTGCCGAGCCCATGCGGGTCCTCCGCGTCGCCGTCACACTTGGACTCTTGTCCGCGCTGTTTCTTGAATTCGCGCCCTCCGTAGCCGCCCGCAGCGTCGCCATGTTCCTCCTCGGAGCGGCTCTGGCGCCCACCTATCCTCTCGTTCTCGCCGGCTTCTTCGCCCGCTCCCGCCAAACTGCCGATTCCCGCTGGATACTCTTCACCGCCGGCTTCGGTGGCTCCGTTCTTCCCTGGATTGCCGGCTTCACTTCAGCTCACACGGGCAGCCTCCGCGCCGGAATGCTCACCATCCCCGCAGCTCTCCTCCTGATGGCCGTCATCCTCCCAGCTCTCCGCCAACCCCAGCAGCCGAAGAACGCACAATCCTAGCCCAAAAGTTCCGCGCAAAAAGGGAAGGGAAGCCATCAAGGCCTCCCTCCTTTTCGAAACAGAACCAGCAGCTAGAAGCTGTCTTACTTCTTTCCCTCAATTTCATCTGCCAGCGCATCCGCACTATACAGTTTGCGAAGACCTTCAATCATTCCCGCTGAGTGCACCGCAACCGCGCGGTTCTTCGATCCGTCATACACAAAATCACCCGCCAGTGACTCAATATTTCCGTCAAAGATCAGCCCCACCAGTTCGCCTTCGCGATTCACCACCGGCGAACCTGAATTCCCGCCGATAATGTCGCCAGTCGAAACAAAGTCCAGGGGCGTCGCCATATTCAGCTTGGTTATGCCCGCCTCTTCCTTCGGCGTCAGATTGAACGGCTCTTTATCGCCGAAGCTATCCGCGCGATCGTACAAGCCGTAATACGTCGTAAACGGCGGCGCAATCGTTCCGTTATAGGGATACCCGTCCACCGTTCCGTAGCTCAGCCGCAGCGTGAACGTTGCATCGGGATAAGCATTCTTCCCGTAAACGAGGAACCGCGCTTTCCCCAGTTTTTCTCCAGCCGGCGTCAGCACGCTCGCTACCGTGTCGCGCATCTTGCGCTGCGTTTCGCGCACAACTGGATCCACGCGCCGCGCCGCCACAATCATCGGATCGGTGGACGCCGCAATCGCCGCCTCGCCGCCGTCCATCAGCGCCTTGCGCGCCGCAACGTCGCCTAGTTTTGTCCCGTCGATCAGTGAATCCACCGTCGCGTCCACCGGTCCGCCCTGCAATACCGCCTGCACAAACGCATCATCCTTGCCTAGCTTCTCTTGGGCGAGACTCAACGCCGTCTTCATGAACAGCTTTTCCGTCGCTATCGTAATCGGCGCCGGCGAAAGCATCTGAAACTTCAGCGACTGCAGATTTGCATCATGGAACTGCGCCAACCGCTCGCCGTCGGGCTTTTTCATCTCCGTCGCATACTGCACCAGCGTCAGTGCAATCGAGAACAGTCTGCTGTCTGTCCTGCGGAAGACCTGGGACTTGATCATCGGCTTCACCTGCTCTTCGGCCTTCGCAATCGTGTCCCACGCTCCGCCGTATTCCTTTTCCCACTCCGGATTCGCGACAACCCTCTTGCGGAAGTCATCTTCCTCCGCCTGTTTCTTCGCGATCAGATTCTTGTCTGCCAGCGCTTCCGTCCGGCCGATATACACCTTAAGGCTGTTCTGCAAACCAAAAATCGTCGTGCCCACCTGCCGCGCCTGCTCCGGTCCCTGCGCCGCATACGCCTGAGCTGCCGCAATCCGCCGCTTCAAGTACTCCGTCACAGCCGGCTCAATCACGTCGCGTTCCACCAGCAGTTGCGCCATCGTATCCTGGCGCGATGTCGATCCAGGATGCCCTGAGATGAAAATCAGCTCGCCCGGAGCCGCACCCTTCGCGCTCCACTTCAAATAGTTGTCCGTGTGCAGCGGCTTGCCATTCTCATAAACGCGAAACAGCGCCATGTCCAGGTCATACCGCGGATAAGTAAAGTTATCCGGATCGCCGCCGAAAAACGCCGCCTGTTCCTCCGGCGCAAACACCAGCCTCACATCCGTGTACACCTTGTATTGATAGAGCCAGTATTCGCCGCCGTTGTAGAACGACACCACATCCGAGCGCAATCCAGTCTTGTCGTTACTCTCCTTGGTGATCGCCGCAATCTCCGCTTCCCGAGCCTTCAGCGCCTTCGCATCGTCGGCAATACCCTTGGCCGCACCCTGTACCCGCGCCGTCACATCCTGCATCCCCACCAGCACGTTGATCTCAAGATCCGGCGACTTCATCTCCTGGTCCGGCGTTGCTGCATAGAATCCATTCGCCAGATAGTCATGCTCGGCCGTCGAGTTCTTCTGCAACTGTCCGCGCGCCACGTGATGATTCGTCAGCAGCAGCCCATCCGGACTCACAAACGACCCCGACCCGCCGTCATTCAGCCGCACGCTGGACAACCGCAAATGATCCAGCCACTCCTGCGTCGGATGAAAGTTGTACTTCGCCGCCAGTTGCTTCAACGGCGGATTGTCAAAGGTCCACATGCCCTCTTCGGCGCGGATCACAGGTGCAGCCGTCAGAACGGCCGCTGCCAGAATTGCAACAGAACGATACGTACGACCAAACATCGAACACCTCACGAGAGTTTCAAACATCAGGTTATTCCCTATTCCCTATTCCCTATTCCCTGCATTTCCGTCATCACCAGCACCTCAACCCCCGAAGCCGCGTCCTTCTGATGAAACACCTGCTCGGTTGCCTTCGTAAACTGCTCCGCCGGAGTACTGGGAATATCCGCAAAAATCTGCGGGTTGCGATCCGTCAGCGGGAACCAGCTGCTCTGCACCTGCACCATGATCCGGTGCCCGCGCCGAAACGTGTGAAACAGATCTGGCATGGTGAAGTTGATATCCGTCATCTTCTCCGGAACCAGCGGCTCCGGTTTCTCCCAGCTATTTCTGAACTTCGCCCGGAACGGCTCGCCACGCAGCAACTGCTCGTATCCGCCCATGTGCAGCGGCGGCGCATCCAACACGCGCTTGTTCGGAGCGCCCGCTTCCGTTCCGTCCCGATAGTCGTCCGGATACACATCGATTAGCTTCACATCGAAATCCGAATCCGTGCTCGAACTCGCCACCTTCAACTTCGGCGAAATCGGCCCCGCAATCGTCACGTCCTCTTCCAGCTGTTCGGTTACGTACGTCAGCACGTCCGGCCGTTCGCTCGCGAATCGCTGATCATCCACCATATACCGCTGCGGAACCGTATCCGTCGTGTAACCCACAAACGGTACCGGGTGATTCGGATCGCTCTCGTAATCATCTCGGCTCTGCACCTCCGTCGGCGCATCGAAACTCAGCTTTCCGCCTGCGTGGAAATACAACATCTTCGCCGTCGCAGCCTTGGGCGGCCACTCATCAAAGTGCCGCCAAACATTCGTCCCCGTTTCAAACACCACGGCCTTCGGCTGCGCCGCGCCCTTGCCCTTTAGGTAGTGCTCAAAGAAAGGGAACTGAATGTTAGCGCGAAAATACTCGCTAGTCTTTGCCCCGAACTGCACATCGCCCAGGTGCGACCCGTCGCCGCGGGCCCATCCGCCATGCACCCATGGACCCTCCACCAGCGTCGTTTGCGTCTCCGGATTCAACTTTGAAGTCGCATAAAACGTCCGGTATGGCCCGCTGAGATCCTCCGCGTCATACCATCCGCCCACCACCAGCACTGCGCACTTCACGTTCTTCATGTGCCGCGACAGATCTCGCTGCTGCCAGTACGCATCGTACGTCGTATGCTTCGCCTGGTCGTTGAATAGCCAGTTGGACCCCTTCAGATAAAGCTTCTCCAAATTGGCAGTGTTCCCGGCCTTCAAATAAAACTGGTAGCTGTCCGGCGTCCCGAAATCAAACGGCACTGTCGGCTTCGGCGTCTGAGGCCCACTCTGCGGATGAAAGAACGGCCCATAGAATCCAAAATTCGCCGACAGCATGAACGCCCCGCCATGGTACCCATCATCGCCCATGAACAAATCCGTCATCGGGGCCTGCGGGCTCGCCGCCACTAGGGCAGGATGCGAATCGATCATCGACGCCGACGTGTAAAATCCCGGATACGAAATTCCCCAGATTCCCACCTTGCCGTTGTTATTCGGCACATGCTTCAGCAGAAACTCGATCGTGTCGTACGTATCCGAAGCATCATCCACATCCTGCGGCCCCTTCTTGTTATCGATGTGCGGCCGCATCTCAAGAAAATCGCCCTCGCTCATCCACCGTCCGCGCACATCCTGGTAGACGAAGATGTATCCGCTCTTCTGAAACTCCTCAGAGGGCCCCAGATTCTTCGGATACTGATCCTCGCCATACGGTGCCACGCTATACGGCGTGCGATCCATCAAAAACGGATACGGGCCGCCTGCCTCGTCCTTCGGCACGTACGCGGATGTAAACAGCCGTTTCCCATCCCGCATCGGAATGCGAAACTCATACTTCGTGTAGTGAGAACGAACGTAATCCTCGACGGGAGCCTGCGGTGTCGTCGGTTGTTGCGCCCTGAGGCAAGGGAAGACAAAGGCAAATACAGCCAGAACAGTTAAGGGAAGTCTCTGCAGTTTGAGCATGTTTGGGCCGGATTCTCCTGAAGGGTGTGGCAGATAAGGAATAGGTCTCGTCGGAGGATACGCCCCAAAGTCGACGCAATCAGCAGGGAGCGGCGACCCTGGAGAACTCCAAGACGGAAATAATAGTCCTGATCTGCCCTAAGACTATCGCATCGCGAAAGCTTCCATCAGTGAACCACACTCGCCCCTTCCCGTTTTGAAGGGTACGGGCTTCAGCCCCTAATTAGCGCCTGCATAATGAACCAGTCTTTACGGGCTGCGGAAAAACTCTTCGCACTCGAGTCTTGTGTCAGGGCACGGTTTCAACCGTGCCGTAAATGCCTCAAAATGCGAGAGGGCTTTAGCCCCTGAGGGACGCTTCTCCGGCCCGGCCTGTCACTTGAGCGGTGGTCGCCATGCGACCGCAGTTGAAAGATCTGTAGTCGCTTCAGCGAACGATTCAGTCTCAGTCGAGTCTTTTCATGAATCTCAATACATGTATATACATCTATTTGACATGAGCAAGCCGTCCACTCCCGCGCTCCCCTGCATGTGCGCTAGTTTTCGCCGTTCCTCCCGGACCCTCACGCAGCTCTATGACAAGGCGCTCCGCCCGTTGGGACTAAGGGGTACACAATTCACAGTTCTCCAGGCGTTGTCCCTGACGGGCGAAGTCTCCCAGGGAAAACTGGGCCAGATTCTGGCAATCGACAGCACCACCCTGACCCGAACCCTGGAGATTATGGGCCGCCATGGCTGGATCGCGAAACACCCGGGCAAAGACCGCCGCGAATGGCGGCTGCGTCTCACCAGGTCCGGAGAATCTCAATTCAAACGCGCACTTCCCAGTTGGGAAGAAGTGCAGTCCTGGCTGCGAAGCCAACTCGGAAGCGATCGCTGGGAAAAGCTTCTGAGCTTAACCAACATTGTGACCTCGGTAGTCACGGAATCAGGAGAATGGTCATGACGAAGTATGGAAAGCTAACAGCCGTGTTAATCGCAGCCTGGTTCGTATTCGCACTCACCGCCTCAGGCCTGCACCTGTTCAACACCGGCCCCAATCAGCCGCCGCTTCCCCTTGGGTTGGCTGCCGTAACCCCGCTCGCGTTGTTCCTGATGTGGTTCGCCGCCTCGTCTCGATTCAGGCAGTTCACAATGACCCTGAATCCCCGCGTTCTCACCTGGGTGCAAAGCTGGAGAATCGCCGGGTTCGTTTTCCTTGTCCTTGCCGCCTATGGCATCCTGCCAGGGTTATTCGCTCTGCCGGCAGGCTGGGGAGACATGATCATCGGAGCTACCGCGCCGCTCGTTGCACTGATGCTGGCGAATTCCGGCCATCGCAGAAGCTTCATTGCCTGGCAATTGCTGGGAATGGCGGATCTGGTAACAGCAGTAACCCTGGGCACGCTTGCCAGGGTGATCGATCCTCACGGAGTTGCGACAAGCGCAATGACCGTGCTTCCCATGAGCCTCATTCCGACATTCGCCGTGCCGCTGTTCATGATCCTCCACGTCATTTGCATTGCCCAGGCCGCCCGGTGGCCGGTCACACAGCCATCGACCATCGGGCAGCAGTTCCAACCCCACTCAGCCTGAGACAACGCGCCCAGTGTCCCAATTTGGTGTCCCGGAAAAGGATCTCCCAAAATCAGCCCTCCCGGAATCAGCTCAGGGTTGAGAAAAACCCGGGACACAAATCACCGATCGCTTTCATCGGTACGGCGTTCCAGAAGTGCAGGAAGAGGCACAAGATCATCGTCGGCTTTACATGCTGCGCAAAGACTCGATTCGGAGGGAGGCGGGGGTTTCAACCCCCGCATAAAACGAACAAAATTGATGGTCGGCTTCAGCCGCGGAGGAGCTCCCGGCGCCAATCTCAGCTTTTCCGCAACCCCAGGAGCCGACCGCCGCCCACGCACCAGCCTGTTGACAACAGCCGACATCGTTCGAGATGTCAAATCTCAAACTGTCTCACTGCAGGGGTGCACCTCAAGAGCTGTCAAGCCCCCGCGGTCCTTCTTCTGTCCAAACCATTCATTCCACTCGCTAAAAAATTCAGCGCGATTTGCAGGGTATTTCGTGTCAATCCTGCACAATGAATGTGTCGGAAAATCGAGCCAGGAAGAGGTTTCTTGACCGTGAAATCCTGGGGCTTCGCCACCCAGCGGTGTGCCCGACCGTTCCTAAGTCCTTTCCAGAGAAGACTCTGTGGCCAAGTTCAATAGGCAGAGGAACTTGCAAATGATTACGTCCATAAACCATTGAAAAGAGAGATTTTCGTTGCAGAGTATGGGGGGATACCCCCGATCCATCGACATTCGTGACATGCCTCGGGATGAACGACTGACTGCCGAGAGCTGACAGCTTCATCTGCACGTCCCCTCACCATTCAGTCGCTGTCTCTAAGCCACCTTGCGGAAAGTCAGGTTGTATCGGTAAGGCCCCGTCAGAGGATGATGCCCAGGTTTCAGCGGCTGCACGCCATGAAAGCGCATGCGCGAAGGCCCGCCCCATACAATCACATCGCCATGTTCCAGCAGAATGCGCTTCGTCTTGTCGGTGCGCTGAAAACCGCCCAGCAAAAAGATGCATTCCAGCCCCAGCGAGATCGACACAATCGGCTGGTACAAATCAAACTCGTGCCGGTCCTGGTGGATCCCCAGCTTGGTCCCCGCCTGGTAGCGATTGATATGGCAGGTGTCCGGACGGAACTGCGGAAATCCCGAGCGCACCGCGCAGCGAACCGCAAAATCTGAAAGCACCCGCGGCATCGGCGGCCACATCCGCCGCGCATTCGGATTCTGCGTATCCCACCCGTCCCCGTGGACCAGGACCTGTCCACGGGACCCCAGCGCCGCCGAAACGCCTCAGGCGTGCCACAGTCCGACACCATCACCGACATCGGGAGCCCGCTGAGGGTCATCGCATGGTGAAGCGGAGCGGCCGCAAGAATGCCCTCCACAGCAGCGAAAAAGTCGCTGTCCTGTCTCAGCGCCAGCCCGCGCATCAACACTGCGCCAGGGTAGATCTCCTCATGCGTCGGCTCCGCCGCAAGTTGGGAAAAGAGATTCATCGCCCGAATCCATCCTACCGCGATAGGCGAAGAAAAAGCGAATATATTGCCACCTTCGATCCTGTGGAAACTGCTCTAGTCCGCTGCACCCGATTCGCCCGGTCCCGTCCCCTGATCTCTGATCTCTGAACCATGGCGCATCAGCGCCATCACTTCCTCATCCGTCGTCGCCCCAAATTCTCGATAGAACAAGCTCACCGCGTCCAGCGGTTCCGGCATCATCGCGCACACCACCCGGTCCACCTCATGCGCAAGCACCTCGCACGTACTGCTTCGCCCCAACCGGAACAGCAACAATCACTCGCCGGGCCCGCTCCTTCACCGCGCGAATCGCCGCCCGCATGCTCGCTCCGGTCGCCAGCCCGTCGTCAACGAGAACGACAGCCCGCCCTGCAATATCTACCGCCGGCCGCCCCTCGCGATAGAGTTCCTCGCGCCGCACCATTTCCCGCGTCTCGCGTTCGATCACGTATTCAAGTTTCTTCTCCGACACGTGGTACGAACGCACAACGTAGTCATTCAGCACCACGCCTCCTCCGCTCGCAATCGCGCCCATCGCCAGTTCTTCCTGCCCCGGCACGCCCAGCTTGCGCACCACAAGGATGTCCAGCGGCACTCCCGCACGCCCGCGCCACCTCATACGCCACCGGCACACCCCCGCGCACCAGACCCAGCACCACTGCGTCTTTCAAATCGGGCAGCGCCGCCACAAGCTCACCCAACACCCGTCCCGCCTCCCGCCGATCCTGAAACAAAATTTCACTCACGCGCAGGATTGTATGCCCGTCCACCGCGAACTACGAACTCAGAATTTTGAACTGCGGCTTTACAATTGCCACACGCAGTCAAGAGGTCATCCATGCGCCCGTCCTTCTCGCTCGGCATCGAAGAGGAATACCAGACCATCGACCCGGTTACGCGTGACCTGCGCTCGCACATCCAGACCGAGATGCTTGCGCAGGGCAAGATGCGCCTGCAGGAGCGCGTCAAGGCCGAAATGCATACCTCGGTCGTCGAAGTCGGCACGCGCATCTGCCGCAACATCGACGAGGCCCGCGAAGACATCTACGAACTCCGCCGCGAGATGATCAAGCTCGCTCGCGAGCACAATCTCGAGCTTGTCGCCGGCGCAACCCACCCCTTCGCCGACTGGCGTACGCAGGAGATCTATCCCGACCCGCGCTACCACCAGGTCGTCAAAGATCTCCAGCTCGTCGCGCGCGCCAACCTGATCTTCGGCCTCCACGTCCACGTCGGCATCGAAGACCGCGAAGCCGCCATCCGCATCATGAACTCGATGCGCTACTTCCTGCCGCACATCATGGCGCTCGCCACCAACTCGCCCTTCTGGCTAGGCCTCAACACCGGCTACAAAGGCTACCGCGCAAAAGTCTTTGAGAACTTCCCCCGCACCGGCATTCCCGACGCCTTCTCCAGCTACTCCGAATTCGAGAACTACGTCAGCCTGCTGGTACGCACCAACTGCATCGACAACGCCAAGAAAATCTGGTGGGACATCCGTCCGCATCCGTTCTTCAACACCGTCGAAGTCCGCGCCTGCGACATCCCCCTGCGCGCCGAGGAAACCGTCGCCATCGCCGCGCTCATCCAGGCCACCGCGGCCTACCTCTACCGCCTCCACGCAGCCAACCAGGACTTCCGCCAATACGCGCGCCCGCTCTTGATGGAGAACAAATTCCGCGCCGTCCGCTACGGCCTCGACGGCCATCTCATCGACTTCGGCCGCCAGCAGGAAGTCCCCGAGCGCGATCTGCTCGAGGAATATCTTGTCCTCATCGACAGGGAAGTGGACGAACTCGGCAGCAGGGAAGCCATCGACGGCATCCGCAAAATCATGCAGACCGGCACCGGCGCCGATCGCCAGCTCAAAGTCTTCGAAGAAAGCAAAGGCGACCTGAAAGCCGTAGTCGACTACATGGCCGAGGAAACCCGCGCAGGGCTATAAAGCGCAACCATCCAGTTGCCCAATCTGCAGCGCGTCATCCTGAGCGACCGATGGGAGTCGAAGGATCTGCGGTTGCCTTTCGATCGCATCACCGCACAGCCCGGTGCCCATCCTTGGCACGTCATTGTTTTTGTCCGATTCTGCGAATCTCCACCTCATCGAGTACCCAGGCAGCCAATTACTTCACTGCCTCCGCCAACACCGACACCTCCACGCGCCGTCCGTTCCCCGGAATGTCCACCGAACCCAGCACCACCGGCTTCCCCATCACGATCGCCGACTCGCCCTCCAGCACTGACTGGCGAATTACCGGATCCTGTATCCCTACACTCGACTTCTCCTCCGCCACGCTAGTCTGCTCAATCTTTGTGCGCAACCGCATTTCGTCGCCGTGTCCATCGAGCGTTGCATCCAGGTTGATTCCCACGTCCATATACTGCACTTGAGTGTTTTGATCCGAGCCAGTTCCGTAGGTCCCCGTCACAATCGGTACCCGCGTCCCCTGTTTCAGCGTCGTCTTGTTCCCCGATCCGACAATCATCACAAAGTGCTGCGACCCACCATTGGCGCCACCGTCGCTGATCGTGAACGTCAGCCGATACGTCTTCCGGGGCCGATCGATATCCGCCAGGATCTTTTGCGCCTTCGCAATGTCCTCTGCCGTGGCATACATCGAAATCGCGTTCGCCGACTCGACGCGATAGATCTTTCGCCTTCGGCAGCATGTTCCGCAAATCCGTCACAGCGTCGTTCGCTTCGCGGTTCTCCGTCAAGTTTGTCAGGTAAAGCGTCGCATAGCTCTCCGAAGGCTTCTGATCCGCACTCTGCGGCTGCGCGACTGCGCGCCCGGCTGTCGACATCGCTAACACCGCTCCAACTGTCGCCAAGACACACGACAACTGCCGAACTGCATCCTCTGCATTCCATCTCATCGCAAGCCTCTCCAAGTGATTCGCTTGAAGCACGCAGGTCTCACCGTCCTGTCGTTGTCACGTGCCTCTACTCACAAAGGACGCCGTATCGGCGCATTCGCTCGACACTTTTTCGAAGTGTCACACTCACTCCGAACAAATCCCGCTCCTGGGCACGATAATTTCAACAGTGCGCAGTCACAGCGCGCATGTCGAGCGTGAGGTGAATCATTGCATTTTCGATCCGCCCCAATTGTCGTAGCGGTGACCTTCGTGGCTGTGTTCTCGGCCGTCGCGCAGCCCGCTCAGCGGCCCGATGCTGACACCCTCATTCGCGACCTCGATGCCGCCAACCAGGCCCGCTTCGACAATGTCCTCAGCTTCACTGACGTTGAGCACTACGTCGTCTTCCGCGGCAGAGACCAGATCCATCCCGACGCCGAGATGACGGTGAAGATGACCTACAAGAAGGGAATCGGCAAAGACTACGCGATCCTCTCGCAATCCGGCTCATCCCTGATCCAGAGATTCGGGCTCCAGCCGCTCCTCGATAACGAAAAGGTCATCAACGAGCCCGCCAGAGTCGCGCAATCCTGGTTCACTTCCGCAAACTACGAGATGCACCTTAAACCTGGCGTCACGCAAACCATCGACGGCCGAGCCTGCCTCGCCCTGGCCATCACGCCCCGCCACAAAGCGCCCAGCATGATCGAAGGCACCCTCTGGGTCGACGCCGACAACCACACACTTGTTGAAATCGTAGGCATCGCCTCCAAAAGCCCATCAATGTTTGCCGGAACGACAAAAATGATGCGCCGATACAGCAACATGCAGGGCTATGCCATGGCCACCCACGCCCGCGCCGAGTCCAGCAGCCAGTTCTTCGGCCGCACCGTCATCGTCATCGACTACTCGGATTATCATTTCGAACTTCGCTAGTAAGAAGAGCCTCGATAGCGGTCAACGGAACCGTTGCCTCGAAACTTCAATCGGTTCGCCTACTTGCAACGCTTCAAACAACGGCTTCAAATCGGTCTCTGTCAGATTCCCCATCGTCGCAATCTGGCCCCACCCCCGCGCTCGCAGATAGTCGCTCTCATGCGCGATCCGGAATCCCGCACGCAGGCACAGCCGTGCAAATCCTGCCGAGGGCATTGGAAATGTCGCAATCGTGGGCGCCGCATCCACCTCCGCCGCCAATAACTCCAGTCCCCCCTCGCGCATCCGTGCGCGCGCCCACCGACCCAACTCATCATAGTGCCCAAAGCGCGCGTCTCGTTCTGTCGCACCGCTATAGTTCTCACGTAGTGCCTTAAGCGTCGCCATCAGCAGGGGTGAGGGAAGCGTCGATACTGGACCAGCGCTTCGTACAGCACCCACCAGGTCAAAGGTTGGGCAAATAGTCTTCCCATTCAGCATGCTGATTGCTTTTTGCGAAAGAAACACAAACGCCAGTCCCGCATACGAAGCCAGCGCTTTGCCCGAAACGCCGTTGGCAAGAAACAGCCGCCGCCCCATATCGCTTGTGTCCACCGCGCCGAGGCTGCTCACGCAATCCGCCGCGACTGCTGCGCCGCTCCGCGCTGCTAATTCCGCCAAGCGTCCCAGATCGTTCAGCACCCCGGTACTTGTTTCCAGGTGCACCGCCCAGATCCATGCCGGTTCGGTTTCCAGCGCCTTCTCGATCGCCTTGAAACTCCAGGCGTCGCCCCAGCCGAATTTCAGTGCGCGGCAGTCGAGCCCTGCGCACGCAGCCTGTCGGATCAGCCGCTCGCCAAATTCCCCGTTCGCAATCACCAGCCCCTCGGCGCTGCCGAAGGCACTCCGTAAGTTAGCGGCAATCGCATCGTTCGCAAGCGTCCCTGATCCGCATAGCACCACCGGCTGCATCCCACCCACCAGTTCGCTCAGCCGCCAGCGCATCTCGCCGTAGAGATCGATGAACTGCTGCGACCGGTGCGAGATCGGAGCGCAGCGAAAGGCGTCAATCACCCCATTCGACATCGCGACCGGCCCCGGCAATAACGTCGTAGCGTGATCTCGCCGCCACCGCGCGCCGTACAGTTGCTCTCGCTCCAGAAACCGATCCGTCGCTGCATCCAGCGATAGACGCATTGGCACAAATTCCGCCGCGCCGCATGGCACCGCTGCTCCCATCGCCTTGAAGCCCATTTTCTCGTACATGGGCATGCGTTCCATGATTCCCGAAATCAGCAGATCAGAATATTGATGTGCCCGCGCGTAGCTCCTCACCTGCCAAAACAGCCCTGCAAGTATCGACCGTTTGCGAAACCCTGGAAGAATCGCCAGCAGCCTGATCTCCAGCGGTGCCCGCAGCGACGTCAACACACTCGCATCCTTCAGCCGGCTTGAAATCGAGAACCCAGGCCCATCGTGCGCCGAGATCATCCCCACCAGTTCGCCGCCGCGCGTTGCGATAAAGTACCTGTTTCGGCTGTGATATTTATCGATGAGGCGGCCATCGGGTGTCTTTGCATGCTGGCCGACTTCCTCTGCAAAGATGCGGTGATTCAGGCGGTGAATCAGTTCGATTTCTTCTGCGGTTTCCGCCCGTTTGAAATGGACATCATCCATGCGGTTACAGCTCCAGTTCAAGTCACCCAATGTAGCACGGTACATGCAAGCATAATCAAGCGTTTCCGCCACCCTCGCCTACCGCAACTCGCTGCCATGACCCCCATCGGGCGATGCAACGCAGGAATCGGTTGGTCAAAGCCTTGTCTTCGCTGAGCGGTCCGTGCAACGAGTCCTCGTTCTCGATATACGGCGATCCAAACTGGCTCGCCTCATACCGCGCAGAGAAGATGACCCGCCGTGCCTTCTCCGTATAGCGCTCGAACATGACCCTGCCCCCTTTTGCCTTGTCAGATCGCGACTCTCGTCACATCCGCTCAAACTCCGAATCCCTGTTCCGCGTTCGTTCCATTGCATCCAGATCCGGCAACTCGTCATACCACGCATAAAATGCCCCATCGAACACGTAAAACTTCTGAAACTTGATCACCGGCATCAATGGATCGCGTGGAATCACCTGCAGATACCGGATGTAACTGCCGTCAAAATTCCGGTGCACCATCTCGCGCCGTCCCCGAATCTCCGCAAAACGCAGGCTGTCCGTCTTCAGCGGCGTTCGCTTTTCAATCGCGTCGCCCGAAAGCACAATCACCGCGGCGAACACATAGATCGCCCAGCACGCCGCAAACAGCGTAATCGCTCCCCACTCCACCATCGCTGCCGGATTCCGTCCCTGCACGCCCGCCCGCTCGCTCCACAGCAACCCCAGCAAACCAAGCACGCTGAACACGAGAAATGCCGCCGCAAACAAACGTATCCATGGGCTCAGCCGGTATACACGCCTCGGCCGAGATACTCCACTTCTGTTTTCAAATGAAGCCATCCCTGACGTCCTTCGGATGCTGCTCTAGTACCCCAGCCCCCGCACCACCGCGCGAATCCGATCGGCGCTCTCGCGCAGTCCGCTCTCCTCGTCCACCGTCATCGGAATCGGCAACGGCGCCTCAATCCCGCTACGCCCCACGATCCGCGGCAGGCTCAGGCACACATCTTCCATGCCCCTGAACCCACGCAGCAATCCGCTCACCGGCAGCACGCGTCGCTCATCGAACAAAATCGCTTCGAGGATGTTGCACACGGCCAAGCCAACCGCATAGTTCGTTGCGCCCTTGCCCTGGATTACCTGGTACGCAGCTTCCTTCACGTTCTTCACGATGGCGTCCTTGTCGCCCGATGTTAGTCGCCCGTGCCCCTCCACGCTCCACTGGCTCAGCGGAATCGACCCGATCGTCGCGCTCGCCCACAGCGGAATCTCCGAGTCGCCGTGCTCACCCGCAATATAGGCATGCACATTCTGCACCGCGACATCGCAATGCTTCGCCACCAGGTAGCGAAACCGCGAACTGTCCAGCACGGTGCCCGACCCCACTACCCGCTGCCATGGCAATCCCGTTAGCTTTAGCGCAACCTCGGTCACCACGTCTACCGGATTCGTCACCATCAGCAGCAGTGCATCCGGCGCCACTCGCACCACCTCCGGCAGAATCTTCGCGCAGATCTGCGTATTGGCCTCCGCCAGGTCCATGCGCGTCTGCCCAGGCTTCTGCTTCGCGCCCGCGGTCATCACTACGACGTCCGCTCCCCGCAGCACCTCCACGTCGTCTCCGCCGTCCACCTTGGCCTGCGGCACAAACAGCAGCCCGTGGTTCAGGTCCAGCACCTCCGCTTCCACCTTCGAACGCGCAATATCAAAAAGACTGATCTCGCGCGCTACCCCGCGAATCAGCGCGGCGTACGCAATCGTCGCGCCGACGCTGCCCGCGCCTATGATTCCGATCTTCCCCATTCCATACCCCGTCCGACCTTCGAGATTTCAGTCCCAAATTCCTGGTGCCGACACACAAGCGGTGCCCTATTCATGACGCGTCTTTGCGTCATACATGGGAAAGCACGAGATCCTTACATCGGGTCCCATTAACTGGTCTTCATCAACGGGGTGGTTACACCCATTCGCCTGCGCGCATAAGCGGTTCCAGCATGCCCGTCGCGGTCACGCCGTCAATGTCCAGCTTGTCCGAACCGATCATCCAGTCCACGTGGATCAGGCTCTCATTCGCGCCCTTCGCCGCAAGCTCTTCCTTGCTCAGCTTGTCGCCGTCGCGAACTGTCGACGAGTACGACTGCCCGAGTGCAATGTGCGACGCCGCATTCTCATCGAACAATGTGTTTAGAAAGATCTGTCCGCTCGACGCAATCGGCGACGAGTGCGGCACCAGCGCCACCTCGCCCAGCCGCCGCGCGCCGTCATCCGTCTCAATCAGCTTGCGCAGTACCTCTTCGCCGCGTGACGCGTGCGCCTCAACGATCCGGCCGCCTTCAAACCGCACATGAATGCCCTCAATCATCGTCCCCTGGTGCGAAAGCGGCTTCGTCGCCGTCACCGTGCCGTCCGCGCGATCCTTGTGCGGCATGCTGAACACTTCCTCGGTCGGCATATTGGGAATGCAATAGATCCCGTTGCCCGCCGTCGTTCCACCGCCCATCCAGACGTGATCGTCCGCCAGACCCAGCGTGAAATCCGTGCCCGGCCCGCGATACTTCAACGCTGCATAGCGCTTCTCATTCAGATAATCCGCGCGCTTGTGCAGCCCCGCATCGTGACGTTTCCAATCGCTCACCGGATCGTCCACATTGATCCGTGTCGTGTTGGAAGATCGCCTCCCACAGCTTTGGCGAGCGCCACATCCGGTGCATCGTTGGGAAACATCTGCGCAGCCCATGCGGGCGTTGCGCTACGCCACGATCGTCCAGTTGATTTCGTGCCGCGTAATCAACTCCAGCGCAGGACGGTACGCCTGCGATACCGCGCGATTGGCTCGCCCAACCTTGTCCGGATCCTCATTCGACAGCAGCGCCGGATTTCCGCCCGCGATCGCCAGCCGCGCCGCCCCGCTCTTGAACGCCGCGCCCATCCCGTCGTAGAGCCAATTCGCCGCCTTGTCGAAGGCCGCATCCGGCGCGTAGTGATAGCGCATCAGCGTGGCTTCATCATCGGTATAGAGCGTCGTCACAAGTGACGCACCCGCTCGATACGCCTGCTCCGTGATTCGCCGCGCCAGCGCGATCGCATCCAGCGAAGCTGTCATCACCAGCTCCTGTCCTTCTGTCAATCCCAATCCAACCTGCACGGCCACTTCCGCCAGCAGATCCAATTTCTGCTCATGCGTCCGTTCGACCGTCGCCACAGCTGATCCCATCGTGAACCTCCTCGTTTGTTCGACAAGCTCTCCGCGTCCGCCAATCCCTTGCTCACGGGACCGCGTTCCGTCATTCTAGGTCCCCGCCAGAGGGACTTGCGTTTTCGCCGTCATCCGCGCGATTCCGCTCCATTGCCCATGCACAGCGGACTTGGAATAACAAGAAACGCCGGCCCGTGAGCCAGCGCTTCCCACAAACTGCGAATCTGGGTACACCATCCTTGACGAAGTCAAGGGTGGGAAGGCACGGATCTTCATGCCTTCATCCCGGCACCGGATCAGTCCATCAGCTTCATCGTCAGATACGTGTACTCCTCCGCCTCTGTCCGCGCCGCCTGCCGGTTATCCGCACCCGCACCATGCCCGCCTTCCGTGATCTCGTCGTAATAAAACGGCAGGTGATACTCCTCCATCTTTGCCGCAAACTTGCGTGCATGCACCGGTCCCACGCGATCGTCCGCCGTCGTCGTAAAGATCAGCGGCTCCGGATAATGCCCATCCGCTTTCAATTGGTTATACGGCGAAATCGACGCTAGAAACGCCCGTTCTTCCGGCACGCTTATTGACCCGTACTCACCCACCCACGATGCGCCCGCTGACATGTGCTCGTAGCCCAGCATGTCCAGCAGCGGAACCTGGATAACCACGGCTTTCCACATCTCCGGATGCTGGTTGAACTCCACGCCCATCAGCAATCCGCCATTCGATCCGCCTTCAATGCCTAGCCGCTCCGTCGAAGTGAACTTCCGCGCCACAAGGTCCGCCGCGACGGCGTAGAAATCGTCATAGATCCGCTGCCGATGCGTCTTCAGCCCTGCGTCATGCCACGCCGGTCCAAACTCGCCGCCGCCGCGAATGTTCGCCAGCACAAACGTCCCGCCGCGCTCCAGCCACAGCTTGCCCATGACCGCACTGTAGTAAGGCGTATTCGACACCTGGAATCCGCCATACGCCGTCAGCAGTGTCGGCGTGCTGCCATCCATCGGAATGTCCTTCCGATGCACCACGAAGTAGGGCACTTTCGTTCCGTCTTTCGAGGTCGCTTCCAACTGCTCCACCACGTCTTGCGACGCATCGAACAGCGACTTCTGTGTCTTGCCCGGCTTCAGCGACGCATCTGCGGCGTCTCCTAATAACACGCCCGACGGTGTCAGGAAGCCCGTTTGCGCCATGAAGAACTTATCGTCCAGCGAGCTCGCCGCCGCAATCCCGATCGACTGGTTATCCGCCACCGGCAGCTTCACCCGGGTCCACGTCCCATCCTTCCCATGCGTGTAGACATAGGCCCGCCCCTGCACATGTTCCAGTGTCGTCAGCAGCACGTGATTTTTCGTTGTCGCCACCTGCTGCGCAAACTCCTGCGCGGTCGGCGCAAACAATACCGTCGGCTTCAGGCGCGCAGGATCGGCCTTAACCGCGGTCATATCCAGCGAAACCACCGATCCCTGCGCAATGCTTTGCGTCTGCCCCGCTGGCGTCCAATCCTCTTCCAGCGACACCAGCAGCTGGTTATCCTGCAAATCCTCCAGATCTGCCTTCAACGGCAGTTCCAGCTTCTTCGGTCCGCTCGGCAGCAGAAGGTACCACTCGTGCTCAAAAGTCGTCTTGTTCCGCTCGACAACCGCCACGCGATGTCCCTGTCCATCCACCAGCACGGCGGGGTTATCGCCGTATCCGTTGTCCTTCGTGTCGCCCCGATACACCTCCACCGCGCTCTCCAGTGGCGTGCCGCGCTTCCACTTCCTTATCGTGATCGGATACCCCGCCTCGCTCATCGTGCCTGGACCCCAGTCGCGGCCGATCAACAACGTATCTTTGTCGAGCCATGCCACCCGTTGCTTGCCCCGCGACATCACAAACCCGTTCTCGACAAACTTGCCCGTCTTCAAATTGAATTCGCGCAGGGTGATCGCATCTTCGCCGCCAACCGACAACGCCACCATGCAGCGTTCTTCTTCGGGCTCCATACAGTCAAGTCCCTTGCCCACCCAGCTCTGCTTGTCCTGTTTGCCCAGTGCGTCGTAGTCGATCACCGTCTCCCACTTCGGGTCATTCGTCAGATAGCTCTCCAGCGTTGTCCGCCGTACAATCCCGCGCACATGATCCTTGTCGCGCCACGTGTTGTACACCAGCCCGCCGCGAAACGTCGGGTACGCCAGCTTCTCCGGCGAGTCCAATACCTTCAGCGCCGCCTCATCGAGCACCGCGAAAGGCTTCTGTTTCTCCAGCACCGCGGCCGTCCGCGCATTCTCAGCCTTCACCCACTCCATCGGTTTATCGCCGTGGATGTCCCCAAGCCACGCGTATCTGTCCGGCTGGTCGCTCGCCGGTCCCTGCGCGACTGCCACTCGTGCGCCTCCGCCAGCCGCCAACAGCATCACCATGGTCCCTGCAACTCCCGCAACGCTCCTCATTCCACGCATCTTCAACTCACCCTCCTTCAATACCTCGATACGGCCCGCTGGGGAACCGCATTGTTTTCCTTGTGATGGATAGGAATCTCAACTCCAGGTCAAGAATGCCGTGTCCGTTATCTTAAACGACCGCCGGTCTCCCGGTCCGCAGAATCGAGCCTCGATTCTGCCGCGACCCATCATTTTTGCTACCCTCAATAGATACGCACCCAACGGTGCGCATCCCCATCTGACGGAGCACCATCATCGCAAGCCTCACCGCCACCGCCTCGCACCTGCTGTCACAGGACTACCCCGCCGAATTCATCCCGGGCGCCCGCTCCGCCGTCTTCACCTGCCTGCGCATCCAGCCAGACGAGAAGGTCACCCTCATCACCGACCGCGTCACCGAGCCCATCGCCGCTTCTATCGCCGCGCAGCTCGCCGAACGCGGCTGTCCCTTCAACGCTTTCATCCTCGAAGACCTCGCGCCGCGTCCGCTCACCGACATGCCTGCCGCCGTCCTCGAAGACATGGAAACTTCGCCCGTCTCCATCTTCGCCGTGCAGGTGCAGACCAATGAGCTTCACTCCCGCATGCAGATGACCGACGTCGTCAATCGACGCCGCATGCGCCATGCCCACATGGTCAATATCACGCCCGAAATCATGTGCGACGGCATGCGCGCAGACTACGACCGGGTCGATCGTCTCTCGCAGCAGGTCCTCGACAGTGTCCGCCGCGCCACCCGTATCCGCGCCACCACTGCCGCCGGCACCAGTATCGTCTCCGACATGAACCCCGCTTACAAGTGGTTTAAAACCTCCGGCATCATCTCGCCGGAAAAGTGGGGCAATCTCCCTGGCGGTGAATGCTTTACCTCTCCTGGCGAAGTCAACGGGACCTTCGTAGTGGACGGCGTCGTCGGCGACTGGCTCTGTGCGCGCTACGGCCTGCTCGCGTCCACACCGCTCACCATCGAGATCGCGAAAAATCGCATCGTCTCGTGCAGCAGCGCCAACAAGCAGCTCGAGCAGGACTTCTGGGCCTACACCCACACCGACGAAAACTCCGATCGCGTCGGCGAATTCGCCATCGGCACCAACATCGGCGTCTCCCGCGTCATCGGCAACATCCTGCAGGACGAGAAATTTCCCGGCATCCACATCGCCTTCGGCAATCCCTACGGCGAGCACACCGGCGCCCACTGGCGGTCCGGCACGCACATCGATGTCGTCGGATTAGGCTTCAACATTTGGCTGGAATCCGCAGACGGCGAAGAACAGATCATGCGCGAAGGCAAATTCCTCATCTCCGCCTGATCGTCGACACTAGCCCTTCTGATCTCTTCTTCGCAGATGGTCCTCCGCCTTTCGATTGATGCTTCAGTCCTCCCTTAAGGCGATGCTCCTGGTCCATCGCGTCCAGTAGAGTCCGCATGAGCTTCAGCCCCAGATTTCAATCCCCCGCAATACCGGAGGCTGATTCTCCATGCAGTCGCAATTATGGAGGTCATGGTGTTCGCATCCAGATTCTGCAAGGCGGTCTTCGGATCGCTGCTTCTCTCCTGTCTGCTGGTTCTTCCAGCCGCCGCCCAGCAATCAACCACCGGAAGTATCGGCGGAACGGTCACCGATCCTACCGGTAAGTCCGTTGCGCTAGCCACGGTTACTCTCACCAACGTGTCGCAGGGCACTGTCCGCACCTTTACCACTCAAAACGATGGCGCGTTCTCCTTCGCCACACTTGAAGCAGCGACCTACAAGCTCTCGGCTGCCGCTCCATCCGGCTTTGCGCCCTGGTACAAAACGGTCAACCTTGAAGTCGGGCAAACTCTGAACATCCTGGCTCGCCTCGAAGTCGCCGCCAGTCACACCGACATTGAAATTACATCCGATGCGCAATCTGCCGTCGACACTGCGAGCTCCGACCTCGGTGGCGTCATCGGATCTCGCCAGATCGACACGCTGCCCCTCAACGGCCGCAACTATCTTGAGCTGGCGTATCTTGTCCCGGGCAACGCTCCCGCGCCCAACTTCGATCCAACAAAAGAAAACACCGTCGTCGTCTCCTCTGCTGGCCAGACCGGCCGCGGCGGCAACGTCACCATCGATGGCGCCGACAACAACGACGACGCCGTCGGTGGCTCGCTCGTCAACATTCCGCAGGACGCTGTGCAGGAATTCCAGATAGCCAGCAACCGTTTCTCTGCCGGCCTTGGCCGCTCTGGATCCACTGTCGTCAACGTCGTCACCAAACAGGGATCAAATAACCTTCATGGCGGTCTCGCCATCTACGAACGCGACCGGGCCCTCCAGGGACTTCCCGCCACATATCAACCCATCCCTGGTCTCGCTCCGACCTTTCATCGCCAGCAGTACGCCGGCAACGCCGGTGGTCCGTTCCGCCGCGACAAAGCCTGGTGGTTTGTGGCAATGGAAGACCGCCAGCAACTCGGCGCCGACCTTGTCGGTCAGCGAGAGGTCGCAAACCAAACCATCAACCGCGTATTTGCCACTGCTCCGTTGCATGACTTCCTCACCACGGAGCGCCTCGATTGGCAGTTATCCGAACGCGACCGGATCGGCTTCCGCCAGTCACTGGAACTGGAAGACGACCTCAGCCAGAGCAGTCTTGATCGGGCAATTGGCACCGCCGCCTACCGTCAAACCGCAGTCAATCATCTTCAAGGACTCACGGCAGACTGGGTACACATCTTCACCCCGGCAGTTATCAACAGCCTGAGCTTTGCAGACAACAATTTCATCAATACCACTTCGCCAACGTCCACCGCACCCCAGATAACTTACCCGGATCTCGATGACGGCGCCACCTACCGCGTCCCCCAGCAGACCCTTCAGTTCCGTCTCCAGGGCGATGACGTGGCCAGCTGGTCGCGCCACAATCACACCCTGAGCTTCGGCGGGGAGGTGCAATCCATTGACGCCGACTTCAACCTCGGGGTCTTCCAGCAGGGTAATATCCAGACCGTCGAAGACTTTCCCGACTTCGATCGCAATGGGGACGGCAAGGTTGACGACAACGATCTCCTCTTCGCCGTCGCTCTCCGCAGTTCGACGCCCACACGCGCGCTCGATCTTCCGAACGACGACAGCTACCACTTTGCGCTTTTTGCTCAAGACGACTGGAAAGCACTCCCTCGACTCACACTCAATCTAGGCCTTCGCTGGGAGATGGATACCAATCTGAACAATCTCAGTTGGTACGGCCAGCGCAATCCAATTGTGCAGTCGTTTTATCAAGGCACGCGCCATCGCGACTTCAACAACTGGGGACCGCGCGTCGGCTTCAACTACGCAGTCAATCCAAACCTCAGCATCCACGGCGGCTATGGAATCTACTACGACCGCATCACTCTCGAAATCATGTCGCTCGAGAAGGGATTCGATGGTCGCGCACTCGCCCTCAACGTTACCGCCGGCAACGTCATCACCGACCAGAACGGGATTCCTATCTATCTGAATCAGGATGGCACCTTCGTCCCGGGAGCGCCTGAAGTGCTCTCCAGTCCATTCAGTGGATTCCCGTTCACCGGTGCTGGCGCCACCGGCATCGACGTCATCAGCAACCACATGCGCAATCCCATGGTGCAACAGTTCAATCTCGGCGTCGAAAAACAAATCGGCCGCGGCTTTTTCGTCAAAGTCGATGGCGTTCACAATCTCGGCACGCGCTTCATCATCGGCCGCCCCGTTGGAACCGTCTACAACCCCGATACACAAGGGCCAGACAATGTCACCGACCTTGAATCCGCCGTCAACACCAAGTACGACGCGCTCTGGGTCAGTGTTCGTCAGCGATTTTCAAAATACGGCGAGTTTGACGCCGCATACACCCTCGCCAAGGCCTTTAACTACGCCAACGACGACCAGATCCCGTTTGAATATTCACCCATCGACCCAACCAATCTGCAGCGTGAATACGGCCCTCCCCCCAACGACCAGCGCCATCGCCTCGTAATGTCGGGCATCGCTAATCTGCCACTTCAGCTCCACTTCGCGCCCATCTGGACCATCGCTTCCGGTGTTCCCATGGACATTCTTCTTCCCGATGGCAGTGAGCGTGTGCCCACTCTGCAACGCAACGCCGGAGGTCGCGTATTTCACAACGCGCAGCAGCTCAATGCCTTCATCGCCAGCACCAATGCAGCCGGCGGCGTCTATGAAGCCAGCGCCAACGGCTATGTGATTCTTCCCCAGGTCAGTCCAGGCGCGCACTTCGATGACAGCTTCAATTCCCTCGACTTCCGTCTTGACCGCTCCTTCCGTTTCGGCGACCGGTACACTGTCAATCTGCTTGGTGAAGCTTTCAACACCTTCAACGTGACCAATATCCTCGGCGTCAGCAACCTCAACTACTCCGGCTTTGCCAATACGCTCTCGCCCGATCCCAACAATCCCAGCTACTCGTCCAGCTTTGGAATGCCCGTCTCAACCGCCGGCGGCGTCTTCGGTTCGGGCGGTCCGCGCGCCTTCCAGCTCGCGGCTAAGTTCAGCTTCTAAAAGCGGGCAGGGAAGCGGCCGATCAGTTAGTCGGCTGCTTCTCAATTCCGCAATCCCTCCTGCTGTTCAGGAATTGCCATCTTGAGCGTCACTCTCCTGCCCGTGCCTCTGGCTCACAGGGGACATGCTTCTCGCGATCTTCGCAGCGGATAGCCATATCTCCGACTTTGAAGAGACTTCCTCCCGCGTATACTCACTGCATTACTCTTGCAGGAGACGCCCAATGTCCGGAACCGCAGGCTCATCTCAATCGTCCTGTTTCTTGCCGCGCTTTTCGTCCCCACACTTGCGCAAGCCGAGCCCGCCATATGGGTCGTCAAGGGTCCGCACGCCACGGTCTACCTCTTCGGCACCATCCATGCACTTCAGAAAAGCGAGACCTGGCGCTCCGCCAAGCTCGATGCAGCCATCCAGCAAAGCCAGACTCTCTGGCTTGAAATTCCCAATGTCGACGACGCCGCATCCATGCAGCCGCTCGTCGTGCAACTGGGCATGGATCAGGCTCACCCGCTTTCCACCAAGCTCACCCCCGATCAGCTCGCCAAGCTCAATAAGGCCGCAGCCAGCGCCGGACTCCCCGGCGGCGAAGCCATGCTTGAATCCTTCAGGCCCTGGCTAGCAGCCCTTACGCTCAGCCTCGTGCCTCTCATGCAGGCCGGCTACGATCCCAACACCGGCGTCGAGATCGAGCTGAAGCCGGAATTCGTCAAAGCCAACAAACCCGTAAAGGGCTTCGAAACCGCCGAGCAGCAGATGCGCTACTTCGCCGACATGCCCGACAAGGCGCAGGTCGATTTTCTCAGCTCCGAGCTTGACGACTTCGACTCCACCGTCGCCAAATTCAAACAGATGCTCGCCGCCTGGTCAGCCGGCGACACCGACGCGCTCGACAAGCTCAACAACGCCGAGTTCCGCGACAAGTATCCTGACCTCTTCCAGATTCTCGTCGTCAAGCGCAACCAGGCATTCACAGAGCAGATCCAGGACTTGCTCAAGGGCGACGGCGTCAGCCTCGTAGCCATCGGCGCCGGACACCTCGTCGGCAAAGACGGTGTCCCCGCTATGCTCGAAAAACAAGGCTACAAAGTCACCCGCGAATAACCACCAGCTTGCTCAGGGTGCCCCATGTCTCGACTTTGAGACGAGGGACAGTATTGACCACTGCTTACCCGTTTGCGAACTTCAGAAATTCCCCTACCACCCGCCCCGGAAGCTCCGCACGATTTCGCGGCGTCAGCAACTCGTGCCCCGCTCCCTGCACCATCAGCAACTCCGTCTGCGCCGGAATCAACTTCAACGCCGCCTCCATCTCCGCATTCGATCCGAATCCATCTCGCTCACCGCTCACGAAAAGCGCCGGCGTATGGAGAGAAGGGAGGTGCGCCGTCCGCATCTGCTCCGGCTTCTTCGGTGGATGCAGCGGATATGAGAGCATCAGCAGTCGCTCCACGAGCCCCGGTGCATCCGCAGCCAGCATCGACGCCTGCCTGCCGCCATACGAGTGCCCGCCCAGGAAAATCCTGCCGCCCGCCTCACGCCGCATCGCTGCAACCGCCGCGCGCAAACCCGCCTGGTCCCTCTCCGCGCTTCCTCGCATCGGTGGACCGTGCGGTCTCGCCTGCCGGAACGGCAGCTCGCATCGCAATACCATCACCCCCGCCGCAGAGAACGCCTCCGCCAGCGCCCTCAGCAGCGGAGCCTGGCAGTTGGCTCCTGCCCCGTGCGTCAGCACCAGGCAATCTGCATCAACGACGGCCGCCCGATGCAGAAACCCCCGCACCGGCGCATCCTTCATCGAATCGTCTTTAAATTCTTCGCATTCTCCCATCGTCAGCGCCTCGCGCAGCCAATAGCTCCTATGCTAAGTCCCTCTGGTCCCCGGGTCTCGCGGAATTGCATCTTACCTGAGAGCGCAATTTGGAGACCCGATGAACCCCGCCGCAACCCCTCGCATGCTTACGCAGCTCTGGTTCATCACCATTGCCGTTCTCGGCATTACGGTCCTCTATGTCGCCAAGGTCCTCCTGCTCCCTCTCGGATTCGCCATCCTCTTTGCCTTCCTCCTCGCCCCTGTCGTCGCTCTGCTTGAACGCCTTCGCCTCCCGCGACCCATCGCCGCCCTGCTCGTCATCCTTGCCTTCGCAGGCCTCCTCTGCGCAGCCGCCTGGTCACTCTTCACCCAGCTCGTCGCCGTCGCCAACGACCTTCCCACCTACCGCGACAACATCGCCACGAAGATGCAGGCTCTCCACAGCCCCAGCGACTCCGCCTTCAGCCGCGCTGAGCGAGAACTCGAGGACATCAGCAACGAACTGGGCATCGCCAACTCCGCCGCCGCCATCCCGCAGCCCGGCCAAACTGACCGCCACCCCATCGGCACAACCCCCGAGCACCCAGTCCAGGTCCGCGAAGTCGGCCGCCCCACTGGACGCCTCGATCAGCTCGGCGGCATTGTCGAGCCCGCCACCACCGCGCTTCTCGCCGTCGTCTTCACCTTCTTCGTCCTCCTCCAGCGTGAAGACCTCCGCAATCGGCTCATTCGTCTCTCGGGCGATCGCAACCTCTCCCGCATGACGCAGGCCATGAGCGACGCCAGCCGCCGCATCTCTCGCTACTTCCTTCTCCAGGTCGCGGTCAACATCACCTTCGGCGCTATCGTCTGCGTCGCGCTTTACCTCATCGGACTTCCTCACGCCGTCCTCTTCGCCGCTCTCGCCACCCTCTGTCGCTTCGTCCCCTATATCGGAGCCCCCATCGCCGCTCTCACTCCTACGCTGCTCTCTCTCGCCGTCTTTCAGGGATGGCGCCACTCCGCTGAAATCTTCGGCGTCTTCATTCTGCTTGAGATCGTCACCGCCAACTACGTCGAGCCTCACGTCTACGGCAGGCACACCGGCCTCTCCTCGATCGCCGTCCTCCTCGCCGCGGCCTTCTGGACACTCATCTGGGGACCCGTCGGCCTCATCCTCTCCGTCCCTCTCACCGTCTGCCTCGTCGTCATTGGCAGCCACGTGCCGTCGCTTGAATTCCTCACCGTGCTGCTCGGCGATCGGCCGGTCATCCCGCTCTATACTGCCTTCTTCCAGCGCATGCTCGCCCACGACGAACGCGAAGCCGCCGACATCCTCTTCAGCTCTCTCAAATCTGATTCCCTCGTCTCTGTCTACGACTCCATCCTCATCCCCGCCCTCACCCTCGTAGAAATGGAACGACAAAAAGGAGGCCTCGAAGAATCCACCATCCGCTTCATCCGCACGAGTGTTTCCGAGATGGTTGACGAACTCGGCTTCCGCTCCCTCGAAGAAAAGAACGAGTTAGCCCCGTCCCCGTCGAATTCCTCAGACCCCGCTAGTTCCACTAACTACGCCGTGGTTCCTGGCTCCGCTAGCCCCGCTGTCCTTCCTAACTCCGCTTCGGTCCTCATCATCCCCGTCCGCGACGGCTTCGACGACCTCATCTCCACCATGCTGGCCCAGGTTCTCGACCAAGCCGGATTCCGCGCCACCTCCGTCCCCGTCCAGCGCATCGACGAAACCGTCGCCGCCGTCGCCGCGCAGAAGTCCGACATCGTCTTCCTCTCCGGAATGCCTCCCGTTGCCATGGCCCGCGCACACCGCATCTTCCGCAGCCTCCGCTCCGCCAACCCGGCACTGGAAATCGTCATTGGAATCTGGCACTACAACGAAGATCCATCCCGCGCAGCCCAGATGATCAGCCGAACAGAACACCTCCACATCTCCACATCCCTGGCCGATGCCGTAGGCGAAGCCCAGGCCCACGTAGAACCCCACCCCGCCCTGGCCGACCCATTGGATGAGTCCCAGCAGTTAGTGACCACCCCCTCCGGCACCGCCGCCTGACATTCCAGCCTGTTCATAGTCGTATCATCCTGAGCGCCGCATGCCCCACGCTATAGCCACCAAACCCGTGTCATCCTGGGTGCGGCATGCCCACTCACACCACCAACGCGGTGTCATCCTGAGCACCGCAAGCTTGGGGCCCCACGCAGTGGGGTAAGCGGCGCGAAGGATCTGCTTTTGTTCCTCCCTCGCACCGGCACCGAACCGGGGTGCCCCATCCTCGACACCGGTCGCAACCGCGACGCGTGTCCAGGGGTGGGAAACCGCAAATCCCGGCCGGTGAGAATCCTTCGGCAACCTGTAACGATTCCCACCGTCCAATCACAATCAGTAAAGCCACAAGAAATCCTCGCGTGTGCCATCACGCGTGAAATTCAAATTTCCCTCGGGAAAGGTGCCGGCATGTTGCTTATCAACAGTTACACGCGCTTTGGCCGTATGGTCGAAGGCGTGGGCGACGAAGAAATTCCCTGGTGGATCGCTCCCTATGTGCGCGATTTCGCTGCCCTCGCCAAAAGCTCAGTGTTGCTTGACGACCACTATGGCGAACCAGCGGTCGAATCGGCCTTGGTATCTCTCACTCGGCGCCTGGCGCAAACGGCAGCCATGGCCCATGTCGCCGCCAACATAAAAGGAAATGAAGACCTCACCGCCGGCATTAGCGCCACCATGGCAGCCGACATCGACGAATACTGCGGCACTCCGCCACGCCCCAGGCATGTAAACCAGGCCGGCCTCGCCGTGTCTCTCCTCGCCGCCAGCCTCGCCGCCAACGATCCCGCTAAGCTGGCTCTCATAGCGCAAGCCGAACGCCTCCAAAGACTCCGAGGCCATATGTCCGCAACCGCATAGCAGCACCCTTCCACGCGGAAGGTTGGTGCATGACGTCTACAGATCATCACTTCCCCATGCAGGGCGCCAGTCGTAACCGCGACTCGCGCCCACCGTCAGTTTTGAAAGGGCACGACTTCAGTCGTGCCAAAAGCAATCAATTCAGAGGCGGGGCTTCAGCCCCTGAGGGAACCCAACTCACTCAACCAACGCGCTGTCATCGTGAACGTAGCGTCTGTGGGGCAGGCGAGTGAAGGATCTGCTTTCCATGGATAGCACCGCGACAAATGCAGCTGTCAAGCGTTTGGATTTCGGATTGGCTTAGACGCGCCACTTTACCCATCCTCAATTCGAAGCTCTTCATTGTGTACGTCAGCTCGATTTATGGTAGTCCCTTGCGCGATGGATCACCGCGCCTGCGAAATAGCGTAGACTGCGAACACTCAGCCAGAGCAGAAACTTGCTGCGGTGCATCGATGATCCGATCTCGATTGGTGCAAAAGCGCCGGATGCACGCTCCATGCCGGATGCAAGACAAGGAATCACAATCCCATGCCCACTCGTCACCCCACTCCCCCAACCCAATCAGCAGTCCGCATCTTCGCCACCAACGAGCGTCTGAACCAGCTCCTCATCGAGCATCTCGACCCCGCCGTATGGACAGCGAAGCCGCCGGGCAACGTCCGCACCATTGCGGCGATCTTCGCCCACATGCACAACGTCCGCACCAAGTGGATCAGGCTAACCGCGCCACATCTGGGGATTACCGCCCAACTCAACCGCGCGCACTCCACGCCGCAGCAGGCCAGCAAGGCACTGGCCGGGAGCGCGACGCGATGTGAAGAGATGCTCGCCGAAGCGCTGCAAACTTTACAAAGCGGAGAAGGGAACAGGAAACCGCGCATCACGCATTTTGTGCGCGATGGCTGGGCCAAGCCCTGGCCCGTTGTTCCCGAGATGCTCTGCTACATCTCGCGCACGAAGCTCACCATCGCGGCCAGGTTGCAATGCTCGCGCATCAGCTCGGCTTCCCTCTGTCGAACGCCGTCACATCCGATATGTGGAACTGGGAAAAACTCTGGAAGCAGAAGTGAAACGAAGCTCCTGCAGCCAGTCGCTTCGCACAGGTTCGAATCAGCGCAAGAATTTCATTCGTGCCGAAAACGCACCGCTAGCCATACTTACCGGCCGCAACTGAAGACTGATGACTGGCTACTGACGACTGCCCTCTTGGTCACTGACCACTGTCCACTGACCACTGGCAACCAGGCGCACGGCGTCTACTCAGTCGGCGGAACCCCGCACGACCGCATTGTCCCCTGGTAGACGTTTATTAGCTTTCGCGCTGAGCCTTTCAGATTGGCCGCACTCATCTCGACAACTTTTCCCTTGGCGGACTGTTTATGAGGTTCTGGCTTCGAACAATAAATAGTGGTAACGATAAGCATCTTCGTACCTCTTTCTATGTTGCTCTACTTCAAATTGCTTTTAGGGCTGCTTCTAAGAACATCTGCAGCATTTGAAGATCGAGCGGGCACAGAAGATGCACATTTGCGCAGATATTTCGGCTCGCCTCGCAGCGCGCGCGTCAATTTATTTCAGCATTGGGATTCGGAAAGGCCCTTCACTGACGCCTGAAGGCTGGCACGTGATCACTGCGCGCCGTGCAAACCAGCTAATTATCGCGATCGATCGGCAACACGCGGTTCTTCCCCTCGTAGCTGCTCACCCACTCTCGCACCGCTTTCTTCATTTCGGCGGCCTCAGCCCAGGCGATCTCCTGCTTGCGTTCTTCGGCTGGATCCTCCGGCTTGGCGAGATAAATGGTCGTCATAATCAACATCGGGAACCTCTGCGTTTAAAACTTGGGCCCAAGAACAACCCGATAAACACCGAAATCTATCAGAACTCGACGTTGCTCACGCCTTTTTGTGTTCGATCTCAGCGATTCTGGCGGCAATAAGGCGCTTCAGATTCGAAATCTTCTGTGTCTCCACCGGCTCAGCCTCAAGTCTCCGCAGCGTTTCCCGCAACGTAGCCAGAAGACTGCGGGTTGGATGCTCGCTGGGCGGCTTGCGATGTGTGAAAACCGACATAGTCACGCGACCTCTGCACGAAGAATCTGTTGCGGCTCGAGCCATGCGCGGCACCGCATTGCGCCTTCCGCCTCGCGAATCCGCATAAGCAGATGCTGCCGTATCACTTGAACAGCTTCCCCCTCCCCAAAATCCGGGCTGCGATCAAAATGTTCCAACTGAACCCGGAGCGCCCGAATCACTTCGTCTTGAGGAAGCCTGTTCATGTAACGAAATAAAATAAATGTTGCCACTTCCATAATGCTGAGGAAGTGATTTAGGTCACTTATTTACGATTTGACTCGATCACCCAAAGCTCCCGCGCCAAATCTGCAATCCCTATTGTTAACGCAAACTCCAACTCCTCAATTGTTTGCACCCGTCCTCGTCTCTCATCATCCAAAGAGTGTTATGACTACCACCACCTCCGCAGCGCCCTCCCTCCGCACTCTTGGAAACTCCGACCTTCACCTCACCCCCATCGGCTTCGGCGCCTGGGCCATCGGCGGCGGCAATTGGGAATTCGCCTGGGGCCCTCAGGACGACAACGAATCCATCGCCGCCATCCATCGCGCTCTCGATCTGGGCGTCAACTGGATTGATACCGCGGCCATCTACGGCCTCGGCCACTCGGAAGAAGTGGTGGCGAAGGCGCTGAAAACGTCGAGCCACAAGCCCTACGTCTTCACCAAGTGCTCCATGCGCTGGCACGACGACCGCTCGATTTACCGCTCGCTGAAAGCCAATTCTCTCGAAGAAGAGTTGCACAACTCGCTTCGCCGCCTTGGCCGCGACACCATCGACCTCTATCAGATCCACTGGCCCAACCCCGAAACGGAAATCGAAGAAGGCTGGGAAACTCTCGCAAAATTCAGAGAACAGGGCAAGGTTCGCTAGATCGGCGTTTCGAATTTCAATGTCGATCAGATGAAGCGCGCGCAGAAGATTGCGCCAATCACCAGCCTTCAGCCGCCCTATTCCATGCTGCGCCGCGCCATCGAAGAGGAGATTCTGCCCTTCGCGCAAGCCAACAACATCGGCGTCATCAATTACTCGCCGATGGTTTCCGGCCTTCTGACCGGCAAGATGACTGCCGAACGCGTCGCCGCACTTGCCACAGGACGACTGGCGGCGCCGCGCTCCCGAATTCAACGAGCCGCGCCTGAGCCGCAATCTTCGTCTCGTAGAACTCCTCCGCGAAATCGGCAAGCCGCACAACGTCGAACCCGGCGTCGTCGCCGTTGCCTGGACGCTGCATCATCCCGCCATCACCGCCGCTATCGTAGGCGGCCGCAGCCCGCAACAGGTCGAAGGCCTCGCGCCCGCGCTTCACTTCCGCCTGACTGAAGAAGAGTACCAGCGCATCAACGCTTTCTTACCGCCAATCCCGCGTAACTTCCGTTGCAGATCGCGACCGTGCGTCAGCGCGACGCAGAGCGCATTTCCCGGAGAAAGCAAAAGCCCCGGCAATTTGCCGGGGCTTTCGTTGAGAAGGGAGCTGCGCGTTACATTGCAGCGACAAAGTCGGGAACCAGCACCGCTGCGCTCTCCTGCAGCAGCTGCGTCATTCTTGCCGCCATGCCGGTATACATCGAAGCGGCGCGGAACGCATTGACGCGAACGCCTTCGCTTGCATGGCTGAATGCATACTGTGCGAGGGCCATCAGAACGCAAACCCTGATCTGCATCGCATCGCTGCGCAGCGTCTCCACCAGCACGCGGTCAACATTCTCGCAATTCCGGGTGGCGTAGTCTGCCATCTCGAGCATGACCTTGGCATTCTGATACATCACCCACAGGCCGTGCGGACCCTCCATGCGCGTCCAGGTGTCTTCGGGCGTCGCGTTCAAGTCCTTCCTTCCAAAGGAACTGATCGCTCAGCTCGCGGGCGCTCCAGTCCGGCCGAAGCCGAGTGAGCAGGGACTCCCATGACTGGGAATTGCGGCGACGAACACCCAATCGCCAACGACCCAAGTACAGAGCAACCAAGACAACAGCACCGAGTTGAAGCAAGGGAAAGATCATGAGTAGCCCTCAGTCCGGTCTTTGGTAACTGTTATGACATTCCGTGGACACGCCGGACGCTTTTCGCTGTTCCTAACACTTCTATCAGAAAAGACACGCTTTGTGGAACTTTCTCCATCAATTCCGCGCGTCTTCTCTCGAACATAGGTAACCGGAGCATTATGGTCACATCAGTAACGTAAGGTAACCTAAGACCAGAGTAAATGACACTTTTGGGTTGCCAGATGGCCAATAGGGCGCAAGATGAAGCTTTTTAAAATGTGGATCTTGCGGCAGATCAGATCGGGAGGCGGCATTCCAACTCAGGCTCGACCTGGCGGTTACCGGTGCAGTTGACGGTCAGATTTCGATGTCGAGGATTGGGTCATCGCCATGCGCGAGCTTCGGGCATTGCCGGCAAGCGCCAACAGGAAGTTCTGCATTTGCGGAGTGAACTCGCGTCTCTCCGGGACCTTCTGCGCAAAACACACCATCCAGTACGCCATCGCGCAAATGTAACTTGCAGCTGACCAACTCATCCAGATGGTGGTACCTGCGTGAAGCCAGCCCGGTAAGCTGCGGGGCAGCAACGCAGCGCAGAAGGCTGGCAAGTGAATATATTCCGAATCCGGTTGCGATCTGGAGTTCGCGATCTCTCCAACCGAGCGAAAGCAGTTGGCTGAGCGCTGCGAGTGCGAGGAAAAAGAGCACCCGCACCAAAGCAGTTGTCAACTGCATGTGCAATCACCAGCTGGAAAGTCGGTCCCTGGTGGAAGTCGGAAGGCTTTGCAAATGGCCAAACGGCAGCGCAAACGAAGGCGATCAGGCCAGCCACAACGAAGAGCGTCCAGCGCGGAAGCGAAGCTTGCACCGGCTTTAACACGGACATTGATATTTCACTGAGTACGCAGAAGACGAAGACGGCGTCGATAATCGCACTGACGAGGTAAATGCGCATCGCCGCGCCGGAGAACCGGCGCAGAAGAAACTGCACTCCGAGATCGTTGAACAGGCTCCAAGCGAGGTACGCACTGAAGAGGGGAAGCTGCTTATAAATATGACGTCGCAGAAGCAGGCCGAGTACGGTCGCTTCTGCTATAAGGCCGCCAAGTAAGAGAGAAGTATCCAGGGTTACCATCCGCCTTCCGCCATACATTCATCGACAGAAGATTGGTCGAAGTTTAACAGCCCTGGCGCTTTTTGTTCGACAAAAGGATTACGCGTTCGTACCAGTTCCACACACCTTCGATTTCTGGATAACGATCAAAGTGACTAGCACCGTTACTACATTGCCGGTCGGCGGCGGAATCATGATGATCGGCGAAGCTGCGGCTACATTGCCGGTCGGCGGCGGAATCATGATGATCGGCGAAGCTGGCGGCTACATTGCCGGTCGGCGGCGGAATCATGATGATCGGCGAAGTGGCGGCTACATTGCCGGTCGGCGGCGGAATCATGATGATCGGCGAAGTAGCGGCAGAGCCCGCTTTTGCGGAAACCGAATGCGTGGAAGGCGCTGCAACCGCACTAATCGCGGAGAGAGCAAGAGCCGAACCAAGTGCCACGCATGAAACTTTCAACCATGACGAAGACATTTTGGAGACACCTCAAGGTGAACAACGGAAACTGCAGAAAAGACTAACGCAAAGACGGGGCAATTCGTTACAACAAAAGTACCGCAGTAATTGAAAATAAATTGTCAGATAACGTTTACCTGTCTTATATCGTGGGAATATCAGTAGTAACGGTCACCTAAATAGTCACGTTACTGTTACTTGCGATGTGTCTGCTCGGGCTTCGGATACAATCTGCCCGAGCCAGCAATGGAATCGGCTCCGGGACGCTGTGTGGACTCCCACGATCGGTCACAAGGGTGGTCATCAATGCGATGCGATCGATCTGTTCTTCCGAGGAGATAGCTTGATTGCCGAGTTGCGCAGATCGATTCAATGCGGAGTTCAGCGATGCGTCATACGCAAATTTGCTGTGTCGAACTCGAAAGCTCGCTGCGGGGGCCCCATCCAATTCCGTGTGGCGGAGACACCGATTTTTGTCTCCAGAGCACTTCTTGAAGACTTGGCCGAACAGGGAGCCGCCCTGGCCCTTCATCTCATCGGGAGCACGAAGTATCTTGACGCGGCTCGCCGCGCAATTCCTCAAGGCTATGAAGTGGCCAACGAAACGCCGCATCCAAACTTCCTCACTGCTGACTTCGCACTGGTACGGTCTGCGTCCGGTGAACTCGTGCCGAGGCTCGTCGAGATTCAGGCCTTTCCGTCGGTCTTTGCCTACCAGGCAGAACTCTGCTCCGCCTATCGCGAAGTGTTCGATTTGCCGAGTCGCTGGGCGTTTTTCTTGGCGGGCTCGACGAGTCAGCTTATTGGGATCTACTTCGCCGGCACCGATCGTTGGTGATCACAGCACGGAAAACGTCGTCCTGACCGAGGTTGATCCGCTGCACCAGAAGACGTTCCCCGATTTCTACGTCACGTCGCAGCGCCTGGGCATCGCGTTGGTCGACATTGCCTCGCTGGAGCCGATTGGCAACAAGTTGCATTATCGCGACGCCGGCGGCCGGCTTACGCCCATTCATCGCATCTACAATCGCGCCATTGCCGATGAACTCATCGCGCGCGATATATATCTGCCGTTTGACCTTTCACACTCCTGGGAGGTGGAGTGGGCCGGGCATCCCAACTGGTATTTCCTGATCAGTAAATTCTCGATTCCGTGGCTGGCGCAGGTCCGGGCAGATTCTCGGTTGTGCCGCCTGCGGTGTTTGTCGACGACTTTCTTGCCGGGCCCGGCCGGGACTTCCTTGCTGCCGCCGGTGTCCCCTTTCCTGCTGAGTGATGGCGGCAACGTACTATGCGGAACTGCTTCTCAAGCCGCTCTTCTCTTTTGCGGGAAAAGGAATCGAGTTTGAGCCGTCGCTTGCGACGTCTGGAGGCAATTCCCGCACGGAGAGCGATCGCCTACCTGGTGCAGCAGCGCATGCGTTTCGAACCCACGATTGAAACGCCTTTCGGACTTACGCAGGCCGAAATCCGCATCCTGTACCTGTGGCCGGACGGCGGCGTCTCTCACGCCGGCCTTGTCACTGGTACGCCTGGGACGCGGAAAGATGATGGGAGTTGACCACAATAAGAATCAAGCAATGGGTCGGCGGGTCAGCGGCATTTTATAAATGAGGTTCTGATCGCTGATTTTCTGATATTCTCGGCACGCATCTGCGATGCTGCTTCCCCCGGCAGAGTTACCTATCCGATTACTACTTTTAAACTTTCGTGCTCTAGGTTCTGCCGCAAAGGTTGTATACATTCAGCAGTGGACATATAAGCGGGGAAAAGGACATCGCATGATGGAAACCTCCAAGTCGAACCCTTCCGAGGAAATGAGCAAAACGGGACGCGGCACTTTTTTAAAAGAAGTTCGATGCGCGGTCCGCTTTCCGCTTTCCTTGCCTGTTGAAATGTCTGACGACAAACTGCACGACCAGCCAGCCGTTACGCGCAACGTTTCGGCCAACGGTGTCCTGCTTGAACTTAACGGGCCGCTGAGCGTTGGCGAGGAATTGGACTTCCATCTGCGGATGCCCGGAAGTGTGCTTGGCACTCCCCAAGATGTGTTAGTTCACTGTCGTGGACGTGTGGTACGCTGCTCCATAAGCCAAAGTCATTATCAGGCTGCTGCGACTATCGATGAGTATCATTTCGTAGAGCAGTAACGGCCCTGAATTGACAGCTGTAGCAGCCACCTATGGAACTTCTCGACGAAACACCTGATGGCGAAATTCTTGACGCACCGGTAAAGCCGGGGACGATCCGCATTATCCTTGCGGACTCCCAGGCGATTTATCGGGTGGGAATTCGCAAAATCTTTGCGCTCGAAGACGATATCCGCGTAGTGGCTCAGGCCGACTCGCTGGATAATCTGCGCTCTGCGCTCGAGCGCCACCCCGCCGATGTGGTTCTGATTGAAGGTGGCCTTCTCACCGGCGCCCCTAACTGCGATTCCCGACGTGCTTCGCGTTGCTCCGGATGTGAAACTGATCGTGCAGGCGGTTGGCAGCGACGAAGGCCAGACAGTCGAACTCTATCGCCGCGGCGTTCGCGGCATCATCTCCCGCTCCATCTCACCCGATCTGCTGGTTCGTTGCGTGCGCCGCATCGCCACCGGCGAAACCTGGATCGACAACCAGGCTGTGAACTGGGTCATCGATGCTTATCGCGCCCAGGCTGCAGCACTGGTGAGCCCGCGGACGCAGCCCCGGCTCTCGCCCAAGGAAACGGCGATCATCACCTGCATTACGCAGGGCAAGCGCAACAAGGAGATCGCTTTCCAGCTTGGTACGACCGAGCAGGTCATCAAGAATTACCTGCGCAAGATTTATGACAAGCTGGGCGTCTCCGACCGGCTCGAGCTTGCTCTCTATTGCCTGCACAACAAGATCATCAAGTCCGACGCGGACGAAGTGGTCGTGGCGCAGAAGATCGTTACCCGCTGATCCTGCAGAGTTCTAAACCTGCCATACCGGCGCTGCCTCGGCAGCGCCGAAACTTTTTTAGACGGACTTGCTTATCGATCCGGCGACCTCGCATTGTTCGCCAGTGCAGCTTACGGGCGTCTGCGTATCCAGGCAATTCTTGCGCGCCAGCTCAAGCAGGCGAATCAGTTCGCCGAGTTCCTTCGTACCCAGGTGCCCAAGCAATTCTTTCGGGGCTCGCGTGATCTCCGTCGTCCATCTTGCCCAGAAGTTCCAGGCCCGCTGCGGAGATCTGCGTCCACACCACGCGGCGGTCGTGCTTGTCGCGCTGCTGGTTGATCAGCTTGAGGGCCTTCATCCGCGCCAGCAACCGCGTGATGTCGGGTTCGGCGGTGATCATCCGGTCGCCGATTGCCGAACAGGTCAGCCCCTGCGGTTGAGCCCCGCGCAGAATCCGCAGCACGTTGTACTGGGTCGAGGTGATGCCCCAGTCACGGGTCCTGCGTTGAAAGGCCCGATGCAGGCAGTCCGTGGTTCGCATCAGGTTCAGGAGCGCCTCTTCTTCGATGCTCGAAAAAGGACGTTCCTGCGCGATCTCGCTGCTTCAAAGCTGGCCATGCTTTATCCTCGGGCTCGTGTCTCGGTACGCTTGCCGAAGCAGACGTACCGAGCCCAGCTGCGTCACTTACTGCTTCACCACATCCAGTTCGATGCTCAACGGGACATCGTCGCCGAGCACCGCCGACTGGATAGTTCGTCCCAATGCCAAACGCCGTCCGGCTGATCGTGGTTGTTGCTGAGAAACCGGCGTGCATCTTGCCGCCCATGCCAGGAACCGGACCCGTCGGGCCCTCGACCTGCAACACTACCGGCTTGGTCACACCGTGCAGAGTCAGGTTGCCGTTCACGGTGAGGCCGTTGCCGGTCTTCGCCACGCTCGTGCTGACGAAGGTCGCGGTGGGGAATTGGGCCACGTCGAATGCGCTCGAGCTCTTCAGATCGGTGTCACGCGGTCCCACGCCGGTGTCCACCGACGTCACATCGATCGTCATGTTCACCGTGGACTTGGTGATGTCCGCTTCATTCCACACGATCTGGCCGCCGAGATTTCCGAATCGTCCATGCACCTTGGAGAGGCTCATGTGCAGGATGCTGAAATCGACCTCGCTATGCGCCTTGTCGGGAGCCCAGGTGGAAGTCTGGGCCACAGCCATCACGGGAAAAGCCATTGCCAATATGCCGAGTGACACATGCCAAACGCTTCATCTTCTTTTCCTTTCAAGTTTCTGCCCGGGCCATGCACAGTCGGCCGTCGGGGTTAAGTGCCGCTGATACATCCTCGGCAGGATCGTGAGAACCGGGCCGAAGACAGCGCTGCCGGCAGAGAAGCGCAGGGGAACTGGAGCATCTCTCAATGGACGCGCCAACCCCATTATTCGTTGCAACAAATATTATGTCATGGTTTAGTAGTGGCAAGCTGTTCAGCGCCGGGCTGTTGCACCTGCTGTATAACTGGCACTGACCTTCAACCCTCGGGGTATCCGTGTCGCGAATCAAGGGTCTTTGGCGTTCATCCATCGTTGCAGTCTGTATCACTCTCATTCACTCTTCGTCGGTGTTCGCGCAACATTTCTCGGCGAAAGAGCACAGCACCGCGGAGTCAACAAGACTTCACGCGGTGCTCGATCCGATCATCGAGCAGGCTGTTGCGGACCACGAGGTCCCGGGCGGAGTGCTGCTCGTCGGCCACGACGGGCGCGTGGTCTATCGCAAGGCCTTTGGCTGGCGGTCGCTCGAGCCGACGCGCGAGCCGATGACGGCGGATACGATCTTCGACCTGGCCTCGCTCACCAAGTGCATTGCGACGACTACTTCCGTGATGCGGCTTGTCCAGGAGGGCCGCGTGCGGTTGAACGATCCTGTTGCGGCCTATCTGCCGGAGTTTGCGCAGAACGGGAAGCGGGATATCACGGTGCGCGAACTGATGACGCACTATTCTGGCCTCGCGCCGGATCTCGATCTGAAGACGCCATGGCAGGGGCGCGCCACCGCCTTCAAAATGGCGATGGAGCAGACGCCAGCGAATCCGCCGGGCAGCCGGTTCGTCTACAGCGACATCAACTTTCATGTGCTCGGGTTCCTGGTGGAGAACGTGTCTCCGGCATGACGCTGAACGATTATGCCGCGGAGAACATGTTTGCGCCGCTGGGGATGAGACACACGCGGTTTCTTCCTCCGAGCGGTTGGAAGCCACGTATCGCACCGACCCAATACGACGAGAATGGCGAGATGCTGCGCGGCGTGGTGCACGATCCCACGGCGCGACGATGGGCGGAGTGGCAGGCCATGCGGGGCTGTTTTCGACTGCCGACGATCTGGCCACCTTTGCGCAGGAGATGCTGCACGGATCGCGGGTGCTGAGCCGCGCAACCGATCGAGAAGATGACCACGCCGCAGCAGCCGGCGAATGCGGCGAGCCTGCGGGGGTCTGGGGTGGGATATTGATTCGCCGTTCTCGAGCAATCGCGGGGAGCTTCTTGCCGGTGGGCTCGTTTGGACATACCGGGTTCACGGGGACTCGATCTGGATGGATCCGGTTACCGACACGTACATCATTCTGCTGACCAATGCGGTGCATCCGCGCGGAGGCGATATCGGTGGTTTCGCTTCGTTCGCGGGTGGCGACCGCGGTGGTGGACGGACTGGCAGCTTTCGCCATCGGAGCGGGAGAAGCTTCGGCTCGCGCGGATCACGGGGTACAACGAATCGCTGATGGCGGAGCGGCGCCTGGATCATCGCAACGGCGAAGTGAAGAGCGGGATCGACGTGCTTGAAGAGCATGGGTTCAAGGAACTGCATCCTGATGCGGCACATCCGGTGCGCGTGGGCCTGGTGACGAACCAGACGGGCGTGGATGCGCGTGGGCAGCGAACGGCAGATGTGCTTGCGCATGTGCCGGGACTGGAAGCTATCGCGCAATTTTCAGTCCGGAGCACGGATTCGAGGGAAAGCTGGATACGACGAATGTCGGCAATACGCGGGATGCTGCGACGGGAGCGCCGGTGTACAGCGTTTATGGCGCGACGGACGCACAGCGCAGGCCTGACGCGGGGACGATGGCGGGCCTGGATGTGATTGTGTACGACATTGCCGATGTGGGCGTGCGGTTCTACACGTACGAGACGACGCTGGGATATCTTCTGGAGGCTGCGGCGAAGGCCGGCAAAGCCGCTGCTGGTGCTGGACCGGCCAAATCCCATGACGGGCGCGTTTGTGCAGGGGCCGGTGGCGGACGCGGGGCGCGAATCGTTTGTGAGCTACTGGCAGACTCCGGTGCGGCACGGGATGACGATGGGTGAGCTGGCGCGAATGTTCAACGCGGAACGGAGCATCAACGCGAAGCTCACCGTGGTGTCCGATGCAGGGGTGGCAGCGCGGCGACTGGTTTGATTCGACGGGGATGGTGTGGGTGAATCCTTCACCGAATATGCGGAACCTGACCGAGGCGGTGCTTTATCCGGGGGTTGGGTTGATTGAGGCGACGAACGTCTCGGTGGGACGAGGGACGGATACGCCGTTCGAGGTTGTCGGCGCGCCGTGGGTGGATGCGGGCGAACTGGCGCGGTACCTGAATGCGCGGGAGATCGGCGGAGTGCGGTTTGTGCCGGTGCGGTTTACGCCGGTGAGTTCAGAGTATGCGGGACGGGTATGCGGCGGCGTGAATATCGTGGTGATCAGATCGCAATGCGCTGGATGCACCGGAGCTTGGAGTGGAGGTTGCGTCCGCGTTGTTGAAGCTGTATCCCGCAGCAGTACAAGCTGGACGGGCTGGATACGCTGATGGTCAATCGAGCCGCACTCGATGCCCTGACTCGCGGTGAGGATCCGCGGCGGATTGCGGAGGATTGGGGCGCGAAGCTCGATGAATTTCAGATCGCTTCGGGTGAAGTATCTGCTCTACTGATGAGGCTCCGGCAAGTGCTAACCTGAAGTTTCGCCCCAATGTTTGTCACCTCACAGCACGCGCACTTCATCGGTATCGGCGGAATCGGCATGAGCGGCATCGCCGAGATCCTGCTGAACCTGGGCTTTCAGGTCTCCGGCTCCGACCTGCGCCGCGGCCCGGTGACCGACCGCCTGGCGCAGCTGGGCGCCACCATCTACGAAGGCCACGAGGCCGCCAACGTCGCGGGCGCCACGGTCGTGGTCACCAGCTCTGCGGTGTCGCCCAACAATCCCGAAGTGGTTGAAGCGCGCGCGCGCAAAATTCCAGTGATTCAGCGCGCCGAGATGCTGGCCGAGTTGATGCGCCTCAAGTACGGCATCGCCATTGCCGGCATGCACGGCAAAACCACTACCACGTCGATGGTGGCTTCGGTGCTGGCGGCCGGCGGCCTCGACCCAACGGTGGTGGTGGGCGGACGCGTCGACGCGCTCGGCTCGAATGCAAAGCTTGGCACCACGCAGTACCTGGTTGCCGAAGCCGACGAGAGCGACCGCTCTTTCTTAAAGCTCCCGCCCATTCTTGCGGTGGTGACCAATCTCGATCGCGAGCACATGGACTGCTATCGCGACATGGACGATGTGGAGCACGCCTTCCTTGCTTTCATGGACAAGGTTCCGTTCTACGGCGCGGTCACGGCCTGCATCGACAACGCGGCGCTGGCAGCGATTCTGCCGCGCGTGCATCGGCGCGTCTTTACCTACGGCACGTCGCCCGAGGCCGACTACCGTCTCGAGTTCCTCGAAGCGCGCCCTGGATGCTTCTCGCACTTCTGAGGTCCACGCGCCAACGGCAGCGCTGGGTTCGTTTGAGCTGCATGTGCCGGGGCGGCATAACGCGCTCAATGCGACGGCTGCCGTGGCCATCGCGCATCAGCTTGGAGTGGCGCCGGAAAAGATCGCCGCAGGTATCTCCAGTTTTCGCGGTGTCGATCGGCGCTTTCAGATTCGCGGACAGGCGCGCGGCGTCACGGTGGTCGACGACTACGGCCACCACCCCACCGAAATTCGCGCCACGCTGGCTGCCGCGCGCGAGTATTGCCAGGGCCGCATTCACGTTGTCTTCCAACCGCATCGCTACACCCGCACCCGCGACCTGCTGGACGAATTTGGCGGAGCCTTCAGCGATGCGGACACCGTGGTCGTGCTGCCGATCTATGCAGCCAGCGAGGAGCCGCTGCCCGGCATCACCGCAGAATTGCTGACCTCGAAGATCAGATCGGCGGTTGCGCACTTTGCGCCCGACTTTGCTGCCGCAGTCGATGCGGTCACCGGCTGCGGCTCGCGAGGGCGACGTGATCATGACGCTGGGCGCAGGCAGCGTGAGCCAGCTCGGTCCGCAGATTCTGGCAGCCCTTGAGCCAATCATAAGCAAGCTTTCACTCCTGCAGAAACGCCGCAGCATTTTCGCCGGCGGTTCTCTGTGCGTGAGGACCGATTGTGTCCGCCGATCACCGTTCGTAGTCAAACGGTTCACTAGCTGGTCCTGGTTTGTGTATCATTCCGCAGACAATCAATTGTCTTCCCTTAGGAGCATGAAATGAATTATGGATCGCGCCGGAATTTTTTGAAGACTGCAACAGCCACTGCGGCGGCGCTCGCCGTCAGCCGCCGGGTTCCCGTCTTGGCAGCCGGTCTTGCGCCATCGGGCACTGTGAAGGTGTGGGGCACGTTCCGCGACCAGCGTCACGCGGCGCTGGCTCCGCTCGAGTGGAAGCATCCGCGCCAGGTCGCTGCAGACGCCATTCAACTCGATAGCGGTGCGACAAGGCAGGAGATCCTGGGCTTTGGCGCGGCCATCACCGAGGCTTCTGCGTATGTTCTGAGCCGGATGAGTGATGCCGAGCGCGCGCCGGTGATGCACGATCTCTTCGCGCCGGATGCGATGGCGCTGAATGTGTGCCGCACCTGCATCGGGTCGAGCGATTACGCGACAAAGGCCTACAGCTACGACGAGAGCAGCGAACCCGATCCCGAGCTGAAGAAGTTTTCCATCGATCACGACAAAGAGTTCTACCTGCCGATGCTGCGCGAGGCGCGGAAGGCGAATCCGGAGCTGTTTCTGTTTTCCTCGCCATGGAGCCCTCCGGGCTGGATGAAGCCGAACAATTCGATGATCGGCGGCGCCATGCGCAAGCTCAGCTTTGATCCGTACGCGCGTTACTTCGTCAAGTTCCTCGAGGCGTACAAGGCTGAAGGCGTCGACATCAACGCCGTTACAGTGCAGAACGAGACCGATGCCGAGCAGGAAGGCCACATGCCGGCCTGCCTGTGGGCACAGGAGCAGGAGATGGAGTTTGCGGCACGCTTCCTGGCGCCCGCGATCCGCAAGGCGGGATTGGACGCGAAGATATGGCTGCTGGATCACAACTACAGCCTGTGGGGACGCGCGATCGACGAACTCAGCGATCCTTCGGTCTACGATGCGGTGGATGGAATTGCATGGCATGGATATGTCGGCGAGCCTACGGCGATGACGCGCGTGCACGAGGCTTTCCCGGCAAAGAACGCCTATTGGACCGAGGGCGGTCCCGACATCAATCAGCCGGATTACCAGACCGACTACACGCGATGGGCGAACGAGTTCAACGGCATCCTCAACAACTGGGCGCGCTCCATCACTGCGTGGAACGTGGCGCTCGACGAGAAAGGGCAAGCCGGATATCGGTCCATTTTCCTGCGGCGGTGTTATCACGATCGACAACGCCACACACAAGATCACGACCAGCGGCCAATACTGGGCCTTCGCGCACTACTCGAAACACGTGAAGCGCGGTGCGCGGGTGTTTGCGACGAATGCATTGGGCGATATGGGTACAGGATCAGCTGTTTCGCACAGCGGATTCCGCAATCCTGATGGCAGCTACGTGGTGGTGCTGGCAAACAAGGGCGCGGAGAAACGCGCGCAGTTGCTGATGGGTTCGCAGGCGCTGGATGTGGATTTGCCGGCAGATTCGGTGCAGACGCTGCACTGGTCGTAAGAGGCGGCGTTGGGCGACTTTCCGCGAGCGGCAACTTCAGTAGATTTCGTTTGCGGTTTGGGTGGAGCGGAGCTTGCCGGATTTAGCGGAGATCCTGTAGCTGATTGAGTCGCCCGCCCAACTCTTGAGATAAAAGCTGCCGCCTGGCGCCACCTTCTGCACTTCGAATGGACCGAAGGTGAGTGGCTTGCCGAGTTGCAAAGCGTCCGTCGGCACCCCTGGCATCGATGAAATAAGCGTCGCCATACCCGACAACGCGCGCCTTTCCATCCGGTTCAACCAGCACGGCCGCGCGCTCTTCCACGCCGATGCCATGAATCGTCGGCACGTTTCCAGGAAGGGCTTTGCCATCCGGTTCATTGAGACGAGCCAGAAACACCAGAAGCCGACCCATGCGATCGCGGCGGGCGAAGTGAGTGTCGGTGATGATGGCTTTCAGGATCGGGATGTCGAGAAAGCCCTGCGTAAGGCTGATGCGGGAACCGATACGGGTCAGCCAGGGCTGTCTTGCCATCGAGATTCGGGTCGTCGGGCTTGTCGCCCTGCGCAGTGTAGACGTATTCGCCCAGCACGGCCAGGCCCGCACTGGTTCCGCCAATCGGCACGCCGCGCTCGGATGGCGTCGTTCAGCGCAGACTGCACCGGAGTGTTCATCCAGAAGTTTATGTAGTTGGCTTGATCGCCGCCTGCGATGAAGATCGCGCTGGCATGTTTGATCGCGTCGGCGACGAATGGATCTGCTGCCGCTTCGCGACTGGGAATGATGAGCGTGGCCACCGAGTTGAGATGGCAAAGTCCGCGGATATAGGGGTTGTATTCATCGTCGCCGGTGGCGCGAAGCACGAGGAAATCGCCGCCGCCGGCGCGATCGCACAGAAATTGGAATGCCTCGTCGAGATCCGTACCTCCGCCCATCAAGGCGAATCCAGGACGCGTCTGCGCCGCCACATCGGTCGTTCTCTCCTGCGCGGATATAGCGGTACGCGGGCGTTTGCCCGAGCGCGGAGAGCGCGCTCGCGGCGAGGAAAAGCCCCAGACCCAGGATTCGAAAACTGTTCATCTCGGTAGCTTATTCTACTGAGCTGCCGCAAGCCCGTTACGCTACGGGTTCCCCTTGCCGTGTAAGCGGAAAAAAGCAAGTCTGGCGCGGGCTATAGTTGAGCCTGGCGACTCTCCCGACCTACGGCTCAGGCGTGGCACAACGCGATAACAAAACCCGGTCCCTTGTGTGGGAGGACGACGCCCCCGCAGAGCCGCGCTTCCGGCGCGCGCAGGCGAGTGTGCCGATCTCCGGCCGCGGCCTGCCCGGAATGCCCGCTCGAAATAGACGACGAGGATGACGAAGATCCTCGCGGCCGCAGCAAGCCGCGCAAATTTAGCGACGAACCCGCTCGGCGCTGGTGGCGACCCGCGACCACACGTGGGCCGCGTTCTTCTTGGAACCGGCGTCGTAGCTGTGTTTTCGGTCATCGCCATCTCCGCTTACGCGCTGCGAAATTTCCTCGAGCACGACGCTCGTTTCCGCATCGCAGGCACCAGCAATATCCAGGCGACGGGCCTGGGACAGGTGAGCCGCGCAGAGATGCTGCCCGTATTCGGCGAAGATATCGGGCGCAACATCTTCTTTGTGCCGCTCGCGGAGCGCCGCAAACAACTCGAGCAGATTCCGTGGATCGAGCACGCCACAGTCATGCGTCTGCTGCCGGACCAGATCCGAATCTCGGTAGTGGAGCGCAAACCGATTGCGTTTCTTCGTCAGGGCGCGCAGGTTGGTCTGGTCGATGCCAATGGCGTTCTGCTCACCGAACCGCCGGCGATGATGGCGCAGCATCATTACTCTTTTCCGGTGGTCACTGGGATCGACGACCGCGACCCCATCGCCTCGCGCCGGGCACGCGATGGATGTCTATCAGCACCTCGTAAGCGAACTCGATTCCAACGGGCAGCATCTCTCCGATCAGATCTCCGAGATCGATTTGTCTGACCCTGAAGATGCGCGTGTGTTAATGCCGGAGCAGGGAACCGACATCCTCGCGCATTTTGGTGCAGATCACTTTCTGGAACGCTACCAGCGCTACAAGGCGCACATCGCAGAGTGGCGGCAGCAATATCCCAAACTCGCCGAGGTGGACCTGCGCTACGAGCAGCAGGTTGTGCTGCAGATGACGGGTGGCACAAACGCAGCACCGGCAAAGTTGAATCCGAGCGAGGCCATTGACGGCTCAGTGGATGCTCCCAAGCCCAGCCCCGGAAAGCCGGAAGCCAAGGCCGACGCGCCAAAGCCTGTTGAGCCGAAGCACGTCGATGCTGCGAAAACTGCCAAGCCGCACACTCACCCAAAACCGGCAGCGAAGACAAAGGCCTCCAAGGGCAAGAGCGCGAAGAAGAAGCATCCTGATCCAAAGCACGTAACAAAAAAGACCACGAAGCCGGCCGCAAAGCCACACCCGTCCGGCGACACCACAGGCCAGTGAGAGAACGATGAGCGAGACGCAAGACAACCTGATCGTGGTGCTGGATGTGGGCAGTGCATGGACGCGGGTGCTGGCGGCCGACGTGAATGAGGGCGCTCTCCGCTATCGCGGGCACGGACTGCTTGAATCGACCGGCATGCGCAAAGGACTCATCTCCGAACTCGGACCGGCCGCCAAGGTTGTGAAGGCCGCGAATGAGCTGGCCGAGTGGACAGCGCGCGCCAACATCGATCAGTGCGTGGTTGGCGTCGGCGGCCCGCACATTCGCGGACTCAACACCAACGGCGGACTCGACCTGGGCAGCCGGATGCGCGAGATCACGCGCGAGGATGTGCGCGCTGCGGTGGAGCGTGCGCGTGCAGTGGAACGGCCGCCGGATCGCGAGATTCTGCACCTGCTGCCGCGCCAGTTTATTCTTGACGATCAGCCGGGCATCTTCGATCCCGTTGGCATGGTGGGTGCGCGGCTCGAAGTCGATCTGCACATCGCCACCTGTTCCGGCAGCGCTTTGCAGAGCACGATCACATGCGCCAATCGCGCGGGGCTCGAAGTCTCCGAGGCGGTGCTTGAGTCGATCGCCGCGGCGGAGTCGACGCTTTCCGCCGACGAGCGCGAACTGGGCGTCTGCCTGCTCGACATCGGCGCGCACTCCAGCGACCTGGTTGTCTTCTTTGAGGGCGCGGTGGCGCACACAGCGTCGGTACCGATCGGCGGCAATCACTTCACCAACGATCTCGCCGTCGGATTGCAGATGCCTGTCGCACAGGCCGAAGAACTGAAGCGCCAGTATGGCCACGCTGTGGTGACGGCTGTTCCGTCTGAGGCGGAGATCGAAATCAACAATCCGGAGCCACAGCGTCTCGTATTGCGCACGCTTGCGGAGATTCTGGAACCACGGGCGCGCGAACTCCTGTACTTTGTGAAAGAGAGTCTTCGCCAGGGTGGTGTGCTTGAGGCGCTCGGCGCCGGATGCGTTTTGACCGGCGGTGGCGCGATGCTTCCGGGCATGCTGGATGTGACCGAGAGCCAGCTTCGCGTTCCGGCGCGGACCGGCATGCCGGTGCGGCTCTCGAACATGCCAGGCGAGCTAGTTCATCCCAGCTTTTCCACTGCCATCGGAATGCTACTGTATGCACATCGGACACGCGTAACCCGCGCGGCAGAAAACAACAGTTTGCGCGCCAAGCTGCGGGCCATATTCGCAGCGAGTTTCTAAGGCAAGGATCATGTCAATGACGGATGGGGAGGCGCCAGCCGCTATGGATCAGCAGAAGACAGAAGCCGCAGAGATACGGATTCAGTTTCACGACGAAGAGCAACGGGGCGCGCGGATCAAGGTTATTGGTGTGGGTGGCGGCGGCGGCAACGCCGTGAATCGCATGATCCAGGCGGGCCTGGAAGGCGTCGAATTTATCGCGGCGAATACCGACGTGCAGGCGCTTAAGCTTTCGCTTGCTCCGATCAAGCTGCAACTCGGCGTGCGGCTGACTGCCGGGCTTGGGTGCGGGCGCGAATCCGGACGTGGGCAGACGCGCGGCGCTCGAAGATTCGGAAAAGATTATTGAGGCCCTCGAAGGCGCGGACATGGTCTTCGTCACTGCGGGCCTTGGCGGAGGCACTGGCACGGGCGCGGCTCCGGTGATTGCGTCGCTGGCGAGCGAGATGGGGATCCTTACTGTTGCGGTCATCACGCGGCCGTTTGCGTTTGAAGGCAAGCGTCGTCTGCAGCAGGCTGAGCGCGGACTGAAGGAGCTGATCGAGAGCGTGGACACGATGATCGTGATCCCCAACGAGAAGCTGCTAGCCGTTGCGAAAGATGCGGGCTTTTTCGAGAGCTTCCGCATTGCCGACGATGTTCTGCGGCAGGGCGTGCAGGGCATCTCCGACATCATCACGATTCCCGGCATCATCAACCGCGACTTCGCCGACGTGAAGACGACGATGGCCGGCATGGGCCACGCGGTGATGGGGACAGCGGTTCGCTCCGGCGACAATCGCGCGCGATTGAAGCGGCACAAGCAGCGATGGCGTCGCCGCTGCTCGATGCAGGCGCGATCGATGGAGCGCGCGGCATCCTGATCAACATTACGGGCTCCAGCAACCTCAAGCTCTCCGAGGTCAACGAGGCTTCTTCGCTGATCCAGAGCTCGGCGCACGAGGACGCCAACATCATCTTCGGCGCGGTGCTCGACGAGCGGATGGGCGACGAGGTGAAGATCACGGTCATTGCGACTGGTTTCCGCGACCAGATGCCGGAGCGGCGGGCGCGGATGCTGAACGTGGAAGAGCTGCCGGTTGTTTCGGTTCCGGTGGTCGCGGCGGATGCGTGGATGCGCGAGAAAGCGCCTGCTCCTCCGCCCGCGCCAGCGCCCCGTTGCGGTTCATGAGCGAAGAAGAAGACGAGGAGTCGGTCGATGGCGTCGATGCGGAGCCTGAGTTTGTGGCCGCAGCAGCCAGGCCGAACCGCGCGGAAGTCGCCGAGGAGCCGGCTTTCGCGCCGCTTCCGCGCGACTATGCTTCAGACTTTGGTAACAGCGTTCGTACACCAGCGATTACCGAAGAGCATGTTTCACAGCCGGCTGTAAGTCCTTTGTCTGCAGCTTCGGGTGAAGAGGAGAGAGATCTGGATGTACCGACGTTTATGCGCCGGATGAAGTTCTAACGCAGAGCAGCCTCAAAATCGGGGATTGCTTTGAATCCAGAGATCGGTATAGTTCAAAGTAGCTCTCGAAAATTCAGGGTCCAAAACAGGAATTCATTGCAATGGTGTTGTCTTTCCCCGGTCAAGTGTGTGGCGGCAGTCAACATTGAAGTCAACGGGTGACCTTGCTCACATACTGCGGCCAGAGCGTGTGGGATAAAGATTTGAAAGCCAGCAAGAAATGCGCTGCTGCTGGGCAGACGCATCGCACGCAATCCATTGTTGAGGGGAATTTTCTGGGATGAGACTGTCTTGTGTTTTTGCCTTGGGGCTGGCTGTCGTCGGGATCGAGCGTCGGAGCTGCGCGCGCTCGACGTGCAACATAATGTGCATCACTCGAAGACCGCGAGCAAACACCTGGCCGTAAAGCACACTACACATTCCCGGACCTCCACAGCCGCGACTCATCGCGTGCATACTACGGCAGCTTCGAGCGCCTCGCTTCATCACGCGGTTCTTACCCGTAGCCGCCGTCATCATTATTATGGCGAGCGTTTCACTGCCAGTTCCTTTGCCAAGAGCGACATCTTTGCGGGCGACGTCACGACCGGTGAAGATCCGGTGGTCCGCCAGGCCGCGATTGACGCGCTGGGCGATATGAACGGCACCGCAGTGGTGATCGATCCCTCCAACGGCCGCATCCTGGCCATGGTCAATCAGAAGCTCGCGCTCTCGCCGGGCGCAGAGCCCTGCTCCACCATCAAGCTTTCGGTTGCGCTGGCGGCGCTGAGCGAAGGGCTGGTCACGCGCGATACGCCGGTACAACTGGCCGGGTTCCGCATGAACATGACCGACGCGCTGGCCAAGAGCAACAACCTCTATTTCGAAGAGCTCGGCCGCGAACTTGGTTTTGACCGCGTTCGCCATTACGCCACGCAGTTTGGCCTGGGCGAACTGGCCGGCTACCACATTGACGGCGAGCAACTCGGCGAATATCCGCGCGAAGCGATTCCCGCTTCGGAGGGCGGCGTGGGCCGGATGTGCAGCTTCGGACAGGGCGTTTCGATGACGCCGCTGCAACTGGGCGCTTTTGTCGCCGCGATCGCCAACGGCGGAACTCTCTACTATCTGCAGCACCCGACTTCGACCGAAGAAGTCGTCGGCGTTCCAGCCGAAGGTGAAGCGGACGCTCGATATCGCTCGCTACGTTCCCGATCTGCAGGACGGCATGGCAGGCGCGGTTGAGTACGGAACCGCTCGCCGGCTGCGCGCCAACTTCCAGGAACTGCCGGTCTTCGGCAAGACGGGAACCTGCTCCGACAAGGGAACGCGGTTTGGGTGGTTTGTTTCGTACTCCGATGCGCCGCAGGGAAGCCTGGTGACGGTGTTCTTCCTCGAAGGCGGACGGCCGACATTCGGTCCGCGCGCCGCCGAACTGACGGGCGAGTTCTACAAGAATCTCTGGGATCGCAATTATTTCGCCGAGAAGGGCACGCAGGCTCACGCCGCACTGCAAGTGACAAGCACAACTAGCACACGGTAGTCGTCTGCATCCTCTACGGCAAAAGCCGCCTTCGGGCGGCTTTTCTATTGCTCGATTCGGCACAGCATACCCCTATTACCCGGTCTCTGCCGGGTACCCCCATACTCTGTAGAGTAGTTCATCATTTTCAGGTGCTTACGGATAGGTGTCCTCTGCAAATATTCTTATCATTAGGACTTACCTGTAGATTCCTCCCACCAAAGGACTTATGGGGGATTGGGGTGCGAGTCCTGATTTGTGATTCACCGTTTTACAGTTTCACAGGGAAAGCCGTGCCCCTGTGCAGCCGCCGCGCAGGGACGGTCACGCAGGGCCTGACACAAAAGCAAAACCAGATCCTTCGCCCCGCTTACCCCATGGACGTCGTCCGCGGGGCCCCGAGCGTGCGGGGCTCAGGATGACATTTCTTTACGTAGTTGTTGGCACGGCTGAACAGCTCGGTGAAAAATCCGTATGGGCCGAGCCGGCATCGGACAGGGGCTAAAGCCCGACACTCATTTTGTTGCATTTGCGGCCCGGCTGAAGTCATGCCCTTGTTACAAGACTGCGGTTCGTTGAGTTTTTCACCAAGCTGTGAAGCCGTGCCCTTTCAAAGCAGGAATTGCGAAAAGGTCCATTCACCGTCTCCGCGGGAGGCCCGGGGCTGAAGCCCATTGATTCCATGGACATCATTCGTGGGGTTGAAACCCCACGCTCCCTCCGTCGTACGAAAGGCTCGGTTCTTCGCACGATGTAGAGTTGTGAGTTTCAAAGTTCATTTGTGCAACTAGTCCAGAGTTTTACCAGATAGATTCAGCTTAGCGGGATGCGCGAAATAGACTGCAAAATCGGGCAGGTTTTTTGGCGTTTGTTTTTAGGGAGTTAGCGGCTTTCGGGGAACGGAGGGGATTGACAGCTTTTCGGGAACGGGGAACCTTCATGGCTCGAACACACGCCGGTGCCCCCGCACATCGCATCTCTCAAAGAGTTGTATATCTTTGTCCCAGCCAACAGTCTTATAGCCCATTCCATCTTCGTTCATGGAAGACCGACACCCTGGCTGTGGGAGCAGAATTCGAATCCGTGAGCGCCAAAATAGTTCTTTAGACCCGATGGCCTGCCTGCATCGAATTCCCTGGTACGCCATGCCTTGACTTCTGGCATCCTCCGCAAGTTCGCCTCATATCTCTTCAAATACTCATCGGCGAAAGGAACACCAGGCTTCTCTTGAGGATCATTGCTGTGCATTTCGCAATTTTACTTCTGGGATTGCCTTCGCGTGTTGCCCCGGGTGGTTGGCGAATTCAATCCGGTATACTTCACGGAAATGGCACAAACAAAGTTAAATCTCGATCGACGGATGGCCGCGGTGTGCGGCTCTTCCTCTGCTGCGCTGGCTGCAATCCCGGTCCTGACGATCTCCCACGGCGAATCCGGCCGTCGGTTTTGTATGCCTGGGGTTTCAGGTGGTGCTGCTGGTGTTGTCAATTCGCTTCATCGTGCGGGCCAAGTGCGCGTCGAACGGCTGAGGTCCGCAACTCCCCAAACCAATGCATACCCGGACGTTACTGGTCGGGAACTTCCGGGTTGCCCACCATCCGACCCGAACCCAAGAAAAACCAACCGCTGCGCATTCAATTAGCGCATTGCCCGGTGCGCAACGGTTGAGAATTTCGAAATCGGTAAACACAAGCCGCCGTAAGGAGAACAGTCGTGCATTCTGCCCGTGAGCTATTGATCAAGTGGCAATTGCCGGGTAGGCGGTCAACCAACCTGAACCTTGACCAGCAGCTTCATCGAGCATTCAGGAGACTTTCACACAAAGTTCGGTGCTGCCCTTAAGCGGCAGGCTCACAGAGATAAAGCCATTGGCAGGGTCGCGGATGAATTGCAGGAAGTCGGGCTCAGCGTTGTCGTTCACAACGTAACCTCCGGTTCTGATCTGGGGAGCCAGAATTTCGATAACCTCGCGAGCGAGAGACGGACCCTGGCCGTTCGGCCAGCCATCGATGAGGGCAAAATCCACAGGACCGCCCAGATCGCGCAGCATCTGCCGTGCGTCTCCTTCCCTGATGTCGGCATAATCGGCAAGGCCGGCGTCGGCCAGATTGCGCCTGGCGGTCGCGACTTTCTCCGGAACGAGTTCCGAACCAATGACGGTACCGCCGCCATTGTCGCGCATGGCCGCCGCAAAATAGATGGCTGACATGCCTATCGAAGTCGCAAAATCGACGACGCGTGTCGCACCCATGCCGCGGCATAGCAGATAGATGAGATCGCCCTGGTCGGGGACAATGGAAAATCCGTATTCGGCATAGTCAAAAGGATCGCGGCTCATCTCCGGGTTATTGATCGGGCTGCCGTCCAGGGGTCGGCGGCGTGTCTCGATGAGCCGCTCGATAACGGCAAGGACACGGGCATCTTTGATGGGGCTCAGAGGGGTATCGTTTTGCATAAGAAAAGCCTCGTTTTCGGTGAATGAATCATGGTTTTTTTGAGAGGATGTCGGCCGTTGCCCGGTTCAGAATTCCGGCAATGCGGCGGGCTTCCTTGGGATCGCAGCCACGCTTGCGGCGGATCGCGTCTCTAAGAGCGAGGCGTGCACGGTGAATTTCATCCGAAGGGCCGGAATCAGGATCGCCGACCCCGGCGAACGCCTCGCGCACATCATCCATCCGGCTTCCGATCCGTGAAAGGGCATCAAGAATTGCGTCTGCGGAAGCGCGATTGCAAGCGAGATGGGCCTTCCCCACGGCGGTGATGCTGTACAGCTTTCTTGTCCCTGCCTGCTCGACGGTCGCGTGGCCGATTTCACTGAGATAAGTAAGCGCCGGATAGATTACGCCGGGACTTGGGGTATAGAAGCCGCCTGACCGCTCCTCGATGGTCTTGATCAACTCGTACCCGTGAGCGGGACGCTCTGCGAGGAACGCCAGGATGACAAGCTGGAGATCCACGGCTTCAAACTTTCGCCCAGTCGTAAAATCATTCCCGCTGCCCAATATGCCGTGTCGCACGTGACGCGAACGGCGCCGTCCGCGATGGTTTCCTAGGTGGGATGTTGAATCGTAAGACATATCTAATAATATATCGTACGATGGAACTACTGCAAAGCGGTTATCGAGTCAATGAGCGAAAAATCGTGGTGTCCCAGAGGTTATTGGAATAAGACTGGAAGGCAAAGAAGCAGATTCTTCGCTTACCACCCCCGAACCTGCCCCCAAGAGCCAGAATGGCTCTTCGGGGACCCCGAAGGACGTTCGGGGCCCCGTTCTGCGCAGAATGACACCGCCAACCTTCGATCGTGAACTTCAAGATGGGGAGTCCGCTCCAGGTGGGGGCACTGAGGCTCGATTGATTTGAAACGAATTCAGCTCATAATCATCCGATAGAGTGAGGTCAAGCGGGTGCTCGCGGTCTTGACCCGGTTTTGACCTGAACCCACAGCAGCAAATTGGACTCGGACCCATGGCTCTTCCCGAACACATTCTTCTTACTTACGGTTATCTGCTGCTGTTCGGCTGGGTTCTGGTCGAGCAGTTTGGGATTCCGCTGCCGGCGACACCGGTGCTGCTGGCGGCGGGCGGCTTCTCGGCAGAGCACCAGCTCAGCTTTGGCGCGGCGTTCCTGGCTGGGTTCCTGGCGTGCATGACGGCGGATACGAGCTGGTTTTTGATTGGGCGGCGCTACGGGCACCACGTGCTGCGCATTCTCTGCAAGCTTTCGATGGAGCCGACGATCTGTGTACGGCGCACGCAGGACTCCTTTGGGCGGCGGCGCAGCGTGATGCTGATGTTCGCGAAGTTTGTGCCGGGCCTGGCGACGCTGGCGGCTCCGGTGGCGGGCGAGAACGGGATGAGCCTGGGCACGGTTCCTGTTCTTTGACGGAATTGGCGCATCCCTGTGGCTGCTTGCCCTGCTGACTGGTGGGCAGACTCTTCGGCGATGCGCTGAAGCGGAATCCGAGCCTGCTGAACTGGGTGGGGCGGTTCTCCGGTGCGCTGCTGATGCTGGGCATCCTGGGATTCTTTGTTGTGCGGGTGTATCGGCGGCGGGCGGTGCTGAAGAAGCTGGTGGCTTCGCGGCTGGAACCGGAGGAGCTGAAGGCGCAGCTCGATGCGGGCGAGCAGGTGTACATCGTGGACCTGCGGCATCCGCTGGAAGTGATGGCTGAGCCGTTCACGCTGCCGAGCGCGATGCATTTTTCGCCGGATGCGCTGGCGGCGCGGCATGTTGAAATTCCGCGGGACCGGGATGTGGTGCTGTTCTGCACCTGTCCCGAGCGAGGCTACGGCGGCGAAGACGGCGATGACGCTGCACAAGCTGGGGATTGAGCGGGTGCGGCCGCTGCGCGGGGGATACGACGAGTGGAAGCGGCTGGGGTTTCCGCTGGATGCGATTCCGCCGGTACGTGAGCTGGTGCAGGGTGACAGAGGTCGGGCACGCGGTGCGGTAATTCTGGAGCAATCTCGCAAAACAGCTGTGACTTTTGTAAGGGTTCGCAATTTGATGGGTTTGGATATACTTTGCGAACCAACTTCCATTCCGTTGAATCGGGCGGGAAGCGAATCGAGCCGGACTTTCCGATGTTGCATCGGTGGGGCGGCGCGAGGATCCGGCACAGGTTCCGGATCGCAGGCTGAATGTGACGCCGACAAGCAGCGTTTACTTCTCCTTATCTTTTGGTCGAGATCGGCCCCGAGGGTGGATGCCTTCGGGGCTGATTGCGTTTGGGGGATGGGCTGGTGTTGCGGCGTCATCCCCGGGGTTCCCGGGATACGTGCTTGATTCGGTAGAGGAGATATGCCACCACTGCGATGTTGATGACCAGGACGAGGATCTTGATGGGACTTGGGTGGCGGTAGATCTCGTAAATCTCAACCGGCACAAGCGAAGCGGTAATCACAATCGTGAACCACTCAGCCCAGCGCTTTAGCAGCCACAGACCGACGCCCTCGGTGAGGAAGAGGCCGGCATAGATGAAACTTACGACTCCGAAATCCTTGATCTTGCGGGGCGAAAGAGCGGTCGCCCTCTCAATAGCGAGACTGACGTAACGGCTGCCTGGATCGAAGCCCAACCTCGCGACCCAATGCTGGAGTTGCGAGGCGACATCGTTGTGCATGAGCTTGAGAATGCCGATGCCAGCCACAATGAGGAGAGCCGCTTTGAGCAGCTTGAAAACGGCGATAAGTCGAATGAGGCCGGTTTGGGAGAATCTCATGATGTTCGATCAGATGTGGCCTAAGAGGGAGAAGCCGGTTGTGCGGAGGCAGTTGCCTGCGGGGACTCCCAGATCGGCGGGGAATTGGGTGGGGTGTGGCTCCCTACCTTGCCGCGATGACACTGCGGCAAGGAGGCTTGTGGCTTGATGATCCGGTTGGCTTGACGCGCGTGTCTTCAGGCAGGTGTGACGAAGAGGGCGGCGAGTTTGTTGGCGATGGGGGAGCCTATGCCGGTGCAGGGGTCGGGACCGGGGGCGGCGTTGTAAAGGCCGTTGCCGCCACTGGTGATGTCGTTGAAATCAGCCTGGTTCTGATAGAGCGAGGGCGTGACGAAGCCGAGTTTCTTTCCGAAGGCTGCGAAGAGGCCCGCGTAGAGAGGGGCGACAGCGCTGGTTCCGCCGACCACGGTTGTGGTTCCGTGGACGACGACGTTGTAGCCGGTGTTGGGGTCGGCGTCGCCGGAGACGTCGGGGACCATGCGGCCTTTGCCGTAAGGGGAGTTGGCGGGCGGCGGGGGCGCACCGATCTGCAAGCTCTGTACGGGAAAGATGGTGGAGTAGCCGCCGCCAGTGCCTTCGCCGTTGGTCTGGCCGGGGCTGTCGTTCCAGACGGTTTCGACGGTGGAGGTTTTGTAGGTGCCGCCGCAGCCTACGACGTGGGGGCAGGACGAGGGGGCGTCGACGTTCGCGGGAGTTGAGCCGCCATCGCTCGAGTCGTTGTCGCCCGATGCAGCGAAGACGACCATGCCCAGGTTGGCGGCGGTGGCCGCGGCCGATTCCATTTCATTGGCGGCTTCGGTACCCCATGTAGACTCATCGGCGCCCCAGGAGATGGAGCAGACATCGCAGCCGTCGTTGGCGGCTTTCTGGACGGCGGAGGCTATGTCCTGCGACCAGTACATGCGGATGGTGGCGGGCTTGCCGGTAGCGGCGTAATAGGCGGCGGCTGAAACCTGGATGTCGAGCGCAACTTCGTAGTCGGGATCGCTGTTGGAGCCGGTGCTCTGGTTGGGGCTGTTTTTTGTGCCGTCGACGGAGACGTCGGTGATCTGCGGAACGGGCTGGTTGATGGACTGGAAGTACTGGTCGATGTCGGACTGCACCCAGCCGCCGCCGAGCTCGACGATGGCGATGATGCCTCCGCCAGCGAGGCCGGTGGGCCAGTTGTAGGCGGCGCAGAGATTGGGGACGTTCCAGGGTGCGGGTGCGAGAGGACCGAGTTGGAAATGGGGAGTGAGACGGCGGAGTTTGAAATAGGGGTGGCAGGGAACGACCGGGACAGGGGGCATGGCGAAGTCCTCGTCAGGAATGTGTGGTTCTTCTGGGTTGGATGCGGGAATTTATGAGGGGAGGTTTGATGCGGAGTTTTGGGGAAACCAAAGTCACACGCCGTAAGGGCTTAGTATGTGAGGGGAAACTCACAATGAATGGGACCGGTGCCCAATTCCATGCATGAACAGTTGGAAGATGACCATGAATTTCATCAACCTTCACCCGTGAGGGTCGCAAGGCGGGCTGACACCGAATTGGAGCCGCGTGAAAGGGAATTGATCGCCCAACCTCTCGGTAAACTTGATCGCAAGAATGTGATCGATGCTATCTGGAAGAGTGAAGGGCTTGTTGTCCTTGCTTGGGCGCTACGTTCTTCCGAGTTGCCTTCATTTTGCGAGCAATGCGATCCACCAGCGGTGGCCAATGGAATTGGGCTCTTAGCACTAATACGCGAGACGTGCCTGCAGGCACCCATGTTGCGTTACACCGAGGAGATCGAGGCTTGGGCAGATCGGTATCTTACTCTTCATTGGCGACTCCGGCTGTTGAAGTCTAATCCCGGTCAGATGGATTTTGTTGATTGCGTCAATCGAGTCACTTGGGGGGCCACTCTCGCTCGATGGCTTTGACCTCATCGAGAACGACATATCAGTCGATGACACACGCATCGATCTCATTTCGGAGATCCGACGCCGAGAGTTGATTAGCATTGCGCAAGAGCGCCATCAAGCCTTCAATTGGCTTCTGGGATTTGAGGAACTGTACTCGCATGTAACCACCGATACCTAACGCACACATTCCGCTCACCCGTTAACATGATGAGAGACTCCTTGGAGAGAGAATGGCATACGACGATCTGCGCGATTGGATCAGGACACTGGAGAAGAACGGCGAACTCAAACGGATTCGCGAAGAGGTGTCGCCGGATCTGGAGATCACGGAGATCACGGACCGGGTGTCAAAAACAGGGAACAGGGAGAACAGGGAACAGGGAACAGGGAGCAGGGAAAAGACTCCTTCGATGAAAGGGAAGTATGCTCCTGGCGGGCCGGCGCTGCTGTTTGAGAACGTGAAGGGTTTTCCGGGGCACGCGGTGCTGATGAACCAGTTCGGGAGCGAGCGGCGGATGGCGATGGCGCTGGGCGTGGAGCGGCTGGATGAGATTGCCGAGCGCATCAAAGGGCTGATGAATGTGAAGGCGCCGTCAGGGCTCTTCGACAAGCTGAAGATGCTGCCGCAACTGGGCGCGCTGACGGCTGCGTTTCCGAAGACAGTGACGGCGAAAGAAGCGCCATGCAAGGAAGTGATTTTGCGCGACGGATTCGATTTGAATGCGTTTCCGATCTTAAAGTGCTGGCCGTATGACGGCGGGCGATTCATTACGCTTCCGTGTGTGCATACGAAGGATCCGCGGACGGGAAGGCGCAACATCGGCATGTATCGGATGCAGGTGTACGACGGGCAGACGGCGGGGATGCATTGGCAGCGGCAGAAGGTGGCGGCAGAGCATTATCGCGAGCTCCTGCGGAGGGCAGCCCTTTGGACGGGAGAAGAGGCCGGATCCATGTCGGCGCGCGTTGCCATGATGGCCGAGAGTGCAGGCGGGGCGGTGACGATTCCGGATGGGCCGATTGGCGGAATGCCGCAGGTGGCGATGGGGAATCTGAAGGGGTCGCGCCTGGAGGTTGCGGTCGCGATTGGGACGGAGCCGGCGACGACGTTTGCGGCGATTGTGCCTGCGCCGCCGGAGGTTGATGAGTTCATGATCGCCGGATTCCTGCGGGGCAAGCCAGTGGAGATTGTGAAGTGCGAGACGGTGGACCTCGAGGTGCCGGCAAGTGCGGAGATTGTGCTGGAGGGATACGTCGAACTCGGCGAGCTGCGCAGCGAAGGGCCGTTCGGGGACCACACGGGTTTCTATACGATGACGGATGAGTATCCGGTGTTTCACCTGACGTGCATCACGCATCGCAAGGACCCGATTTATGCGGCGACGATTGTGGGCAAGCCGCCGATGGAAGATGCGTGGATGGGCAAGGCAGTGGAGCGGATTTTTCTGCCGGCGATGAAGCTGACGATTCCGGAGATTGTGGACATCAACCTGCCGGTCGAGGGCGTGTTTCACAACCTGATGCTTGTGTCGATCAAGAAGAGCTATCCGGGGCAGGCGCGCAAGGTGATGAACGCTATCTGGTCGCTGGGGCAGGCGATGTTTACCAAGTGCATCGTGGTGGTGGATGAAGACTGCGACGTGCAGGACATCGGCGAGGTGGTTCTGCGGGTGACGAATAACATCGATCCGGAACGGGACATTCAATTCACACTGGGACCGGTGGACTCGCTGGATCACTCGTCGCGGATGCCGAACTACGGGTCGAAGATGGGGATCGATGCGACGCGCAAGTGGAAGGCGGAGGGATTCGAGCGGCCGTGGCCGGCGATGATCGAGATGGATGGGGCGACGAAGGCAAGGATCGACGATCTCTGGTCCAAGCTCGGACTTTGACCGTTTTGAGATTTCCCCAGGAAAATGCTGGTCTGTTAAGATCTTGGCAACGCCAACGTCTCACAATTTCATGCGCAAACTTTCCCCACGTTTCGCACTCGTTGCCTTGATTCTGGCACTCAGCTGTGCACGCGTGCATTCGGCTGAACCATATGGTGTGGATTTACACGGCCAGCCGGTTCGCGAACTCGCTGGACCGGATACCCGGCTCGTGGTGCTTATTTTTGCAGCCAGCGACTGCCCCATCTGCAACCGTTACGTGCCTGAAATTGCGCGTCTCAACCATGAGTATTCCTCCCGCGGCGTGCGCGTCTGGTGGGTCTTTCCTAACCCGGAAGACACGGCTTCTGTCATCGCGCGGCACAATCAGGAGTTTGCTATACGAGAGCGGACGGTGCTGGATACGGGCCAGGCGCTGGTCCATCTTGCGCACATCACGGTCACGCCCGAAGCGGCCATTTTTCGAGTGGACGGCGAAGGGATGCACCAGGTCTATCGGGGGCGTGTCGACGACCGCTACCTGGCAATCGGAAATGAGAGGCCGCAGCCCGACCATCTCGATCTCGAACTCGCGCTCGACGCGGCGCTGGCCGACAAACCGATTCCTCAGCCCGTAGGGCCTCCGGTTGGGTGTTCGGTCGTCTTTCTACATAAATGAAGACTATTGAGACAATTGCATTTTTGCCGTTAACTGCGATATGCGTTTGCCTGCTGGGCTCTCCTTTGTGGTCAACTGCGCATGCAGCCTCAAAGCAACAAGCCGGTGCTGTAGCAACCGCCGCTTCAACTGCCGCGCCTGCAACCTCCGGTTCCACCGTGCCCACCTGGAGCCGCGACATCGCGCCCATCCTCTACAAGAACTGCGCGACCTGTCATCACCCCGGCGGCGGCGGCCCTTTCAGCTTGCTGACCTATGCCGATGCGCGACGCTGGGGTCCGCAGATGCTGGCGGCCACCCAATCGCATTTCATGCCCCCGTGGTTGCCAGAGGAGGGCTATGGAGATTTCGCCGATATCCGCCGCCTGAACGATGAAGATCGAGATCGGTTGAAGAGGTGGGTCAACGACAAGATGCCGCAAGGCGATTCTTCATTGGCGCCCGCGCCGCCGCATTATGACCAGACATGGCTTATGGGCAAGCCGGACCTGGTGCTCAAAGTGACGCGCCCATTCACTTTGAACGCCGGGGGCACAGATGTTTTCCGCAACTTCATCCTGCCCTATCCGCTGAAACGCACCGAATACGTGCGAGCGATGGAGATTCGCCCCGGTGCGCCCAAGGTGGTTCACCACGCTAACGTGATCATTGATCGCACCGGCAGCCTGCGCCGTCAACATGCAGCCGACTGGCAGCGCGGCGTCGCGGGGATGGAACTTCTGGTCGACTCCGGCAACCGCTTTGATCCGGACAGTCATTTTCTTTTCTGGAAGCCGGACTCGCCAGCGCTGGTTGAACCCGCGGGAATGCCGTGGCGACTGGATCCCGGCAACGATCTGATTTTGAACATTCACCTCAAACCGTCCGGAAAGCCGGAAACCCTCGACGCGGAAGTGGGTCTCTATTTCACCCCGGATCCGCCGGCGAAGGCGCCGATGCTACTGGCGCTGGAGCGCGATGATGCGCTTGATATTCCGGCGGGCGATGGTGACTTTGTGGTGGAAGACTCTCTCACGCTTCCGGTTGACGTCCAGGTGCTCGGGGTTTATCCCCACGCTCACTATCTTGGTCACGACATGAAGGGTTGGGCCATTCTGCCGGATGGCGAGAAGAAATGGCTTGTATGGATTCGTGACTGGGACATCGACCGCCAAGCGGTATATCGCTATAAGGCGCCAATCCTGCTTCCCAAAGGTACAGTTCTGCACATGCGTTACTCGTACGACAATTCTTCCTCGAATGTGCATAATCCGCATTCGCCGCCGGAGCGGGTTCGGGCAGGCAACAGGTCAGAGGATGAGATGGCGCATCTTTGGCTGCAGGTCTTGCCGGTCAACGTGCCGCCAAATTCGCCGGATCCACGGCTTCTGCTTGAAGAGGCATGGATGCGCAGCCGGTTAAGCAAAACTCCAACAGATCAGGTAAGCCTGTACAACTACGCTGCTGCGCTGTCGGGCGAAGGCAGGTTTGCTGAGGCAGCATCAGACTTTGAACGGTTGCTGGCACTTGCTCCCACTGACGCGCGTTCGCGGACTGCCTTAGGGGTGGCGCTCGATGGAGAGGGCAAGTGGCCAGAGGCGATTGAAATTCTTCGTAGCGTGGTCAGGTCGGATCCTAAAGCTTGCGATGCACGCTTTGACCTGGCCAATCTTGAATTGCGCCATGAACAGTTGCCCGGCGCAGAGGCCGACTTTCGCGCTCAAATCCTCGCGTGTCCCGAAGACGCAGATACCCACGCGAGCCTCGGTAAAACGCTGGAAGCGGAAAACCGCGGAGATGTGGCACAAGCGGAGTTTCGCCGGAGTTTGGAGATCACTCCCGGGAACCTGGCAGCTCTTGTGGGATTGGCGGAAATCAGGTCAGAGTCAGGTGAATTTGAGTCGGCTGTGCAACTTCTCAAGCAGGCGATCAATCTCCGTCCCGATTCCGCGGAGGCACACGCGCAACTTGCCCGAGCCTTTGCGCAGTCCGGCGACCAGAACTCGGCGCTGGCTGAGTTGAAGGAAGCCGTTCACGAAGCGCCGAATGACGCTCTGCTGCATTCGGCGCTTTCTCAACTGCTGGCGTCCATGGGAAGTTTAGGGCAGGCGGCCGAAGAAGAGCGGACTGCGCTCAAATTGCTCGATGGAGATGCAGACGGCTGGAACAATCTCGGAGCGCTTGAGGCCCGGATGGGACAGACTGCCGCTGCTCGCGCCGATTTCGAACACGCCCTGCGGCTCCGTCCCGACCACCCGCAGGCCAAGGCAAACCTGGCGCTCCTTCAGGAAACAAACTGACATGCAAGTTCCCGGAAACTCCAAGTCAGCGCAACTCCAATGTCAGCCCGGTATATCTGGCGCTACGCGTGCAGTCGTTTGCCAGTCTCTGTGCGTTTTGATCGCAGCTCTGTTGGCCGCAATCACGCCGGGTTGTGTCGCGCAAGCTCCCGACACATTTCGCTGGATCGATTTTCATTCGCAGAACGATCAGGATGTGGTGGTGTGGGTGACGCGCGCACTGGATGAGCAGAGATGGTCTGCGATTCGCGAGATCGGCGTGCAGTACGATGCGGCGCTGGTGATTACTACTCTTCGCGCATCTCCGCAGGCGACGCCGAACCGCGACACGTTTACGATCTGGAGTGTGTCGCTGGAGAATCGTGCGCTGACTCACATTATGGATGGAGCGAATCTGCGGCTGATGGACTGGTTGCTGCTGAATGTCGGCCAGGGCAGGGAACTGGGCGCACTTTACGACGACTGCACCGATTGTCAGGCAACGACGTACTTCACGGCGTTCCACTATAACCTGGGTACGCACAGATGGGCGGGGCGCTGGATGCAGGGTGGCAATGGCGTGCCAGTGTGGACGATGAGGTCGCCGCCGGGCGTGACGCAGACGCAGGTATATGCAGTGATGGCGGACTCCAATGGGCTCGAGACGCTAGGCACGTGGAATCGTCTGGATTACGGCAAGCAGAAGCCGGCCGAAGACTTTTTGTATCGCTACGATCTCGACTGGCAGAGCGATGTGGAGCGGACGGAACAGCTTTCGGGGCGCGATGTGGATGCAATGAAGGACCGGCTGTGCCGTGCGCAGGATGCGGTGCCGGGGTTGAGCCGGGGGCAGGATTCATCGCTATGCCAGGCAAGCCAGAAGCCGCATTACGAGCGCAAGCCGACGACCACGCCGCCGCCGAATAACCATGGGCAGTCGCGGCCGCCGGGGACGCAGCAATGATCTCGCTGCGGAATGTCCAGGAAAGTACAGGAAGCCGAATCTAATTGGCAGCCAGGACTTTGATGGAAATCACTCCCTGGACCCAGCGTGCCGGGCGATGCTCGCCGGAACAGATGAGTTCGATGGGGCCGTTGTCAGCCAGAGGCTTGCCGTCGACGCTGTCGGCCAGTAGCACAGAGCCATCGTGCAGGTCAGGTGAGATTTCGCCGAGGGAATATACGACCTTGTTGCCGTCGCGGCCTTCGGCGACAACGTAGAGGCGAAAGTCATTCCCTTTCAGTTTCTGCGGCACTCCGAGTTCAACCAACAGGGCCATCAACGGCACGCCGGAGTAGGTTTCCTGCGCCTGGGTATGCTCGTTGGTGGCCTGGATGGTCTCGTGGGGAAGCCCGGCAAGCTTGGGCGCGGTCCATTCCGCCGACTTCTTGCCGTAGCTGATCTTTAAAGGCAGGACCACGGCGTCACGGCCCTCGTCGGCTTGCTGGCGGGTACGTGTCGTGTCGGGCGGACCAGGCGGGTGCAGCAATCCGCCTGGCCCCATCCCATTGGGGCGCTGGCTGAGTCCCGCTGCTGGCACAATTGCCAGCGAGAAGATGAGGGCAATGGTCCTGTGCCGCATGGGTGGTCGCCTCCAGGCATACATCGTATACTGAGGGCATGTCGGTTGTGCGCAATATCGCTGCGATTGCCAAAGGAATGAGCATCACCTTTGGGGAGATGCTGCAACCTACGCAGGTCGAGAACTATCCCGATGGCAAGGGGCCGATGCGGGGGGCGAAGTTTGAACAGCGCTTCCGCGGGGCGCACGTGCTGCAGCGGGATGAGAATGGGCTGGAGAAGTGCGTAGCGTGCTTTCTGTGCGCGGCGGCGTGCCCGGCCAATTGCATCTTGATTGAGGCGGCTGAGAATACCGAGGAGAACCGGATCTCGTCGTCGGAGCGGTATGCCAAGGTCTACAACATCGACTACAACCGGTGCATTTTTTGCGGATATTGCGTGGAGGCCTGCCCGACAGACGCTATTACCCACGGCCACGGGTTTGAACTGGCCAGCCTGAACGCGACGAACCTGGTGATGCGCAAGGAAGACATGCTGCTGCCGGTGAATGCGATCGCGGCGGCGAAGTAGCGGCTCCGCCGTTTCACCTTTCGGAGTAAGACCGCAGCCATCGCGATCGGTGTGACATTTCAGGCCTTTAATCTCCCGATCCAATCCCAGATTGTTCCTGTTCCCTGTTCGGACCGCCGTTCTGGTTCGTAAGCCTCTTACAATCATCAAAGAGATATGACGACGACACCACGAACATCCCCTGGTGGAGATTTTGAAGCAGCGCATCGCCATTATTGATGGAGCGATGGGCACGACCATCCGCACCTATGGCATGACGGAGGCGGATATTCGCGGCGAGCGGTTCAAGGACGCGAAGAAGGACCTGAAGAACAATGGCGATCTGTTTATGCTGACGCAGCCGCAGATGATCGGCGATATTCACCGGCGGTTTCTGGAGGCCGGGGCGGACATCATCGAGACCAATACGTTTGGCGCGACGACGCATTTCGCAGAGCGAGTTTTTCGTCGATGATCCGCGGGAGCATGGGGGACGGAAGGATCCGGAGTTCTACCAGAAGATCATCGACGATCCGTTTCTGAAGGAGCTGGCGTGGGAGATCAACGAGGTGTCGGCGCAGCATGTGCCGGGAGTGGGCGGATCGCGTGGGGAACGAGACGGGCGGCCGCGGTTTGTGGCGGGAGCGATCGGGCCGCTGACGGTGTCGCTGTCGAATTCGCCGGATGCGAACGATCCGGGATTCCGGTCGGTGACGTTCGACCAGGTGAAGACGGCGTATGCGGAGCAGGTGCGGGCGCTGATTGCGGGCGGCGTGGATTTGCTGCTGGTGGAGACGATCTTCGATTCGCTGAATGCGAAGGCGGCGCTGGTGGCGATTCGCGAGGTGTTCGACGAGGATGGCTTGACGGCAAGTGGCAAGGAATTGCCGGTGATGATTTCGGCGGCGGTGGGGCGCGGCGGCGAGACGATGATTTCGGCGCAGACGACCGAGGCGTTCTGGAATGCGGTGGAGCATGTGAAGCCGCTGTCGGTGGGGCTGAACTGCTCGCTGGGGCCGGATTTGATGTATCCGTTTTTGTCGGAGCTTGTCGGAGAAGGCGAATGTGGCGATCTCGTGCTATCCGAATGCGGGGTTGCCGAATCCGCTGTCGGCGACGGGATTCGATCTGGGGCCGGAGGATATGGCGCGGTACCTGAGCGAATTTGCGCAACGGCGGGGCTGATCAATATTGCCGGCGGATGCTGCGGCAATACGCCGGAGCATATTGCGGCGATTGCGAAGGCGCTGGAAGGCCTGCCGCCGCGCGTGCTGGGCATGCAGCAGGACCGTTCAGATGCGGAGTGTGGGCACAGCGAGGTGTGGCGGCGATGAAGCCTCTGCGCCTGTCGGGATCGCAGCCGTTTACGCAACAAGCCGGGGTCTTCATCATGATCGGCGAGCGGACCAATGTGGCCGGTTCGCCGAAGTTCGCGCGGCTGGTTAAGGACGGCAAATTTGAAGAAGCCGTGAGCGTGGCGCGGCAGCAGGTGGAGAACGGCGCCAACGTGCTCGACATCTGCATGGACGAGGGCATGATCGACGGCGTCGCGGCGATGACGCGCTTTCTGCAGCTGCTGGGGAGCGAGCCCGAGGTTGCCAAGGTTCCGTTCATGATCGACTCCTCGAATTGGGCGGTGATTCAGGCGGGATTGAAGTGCCTGCAGGGCAAGGGCATCGTGAATTCGATTTCGCTGAAGGAAGGCGAAGCGAAGTTTTGCGAGCACGCGGCGACGGTGCTGAAGTATGGCGCCGCGGCAGTGGTGATGGCGTTTGATGAGCAGGGGCAGGCGGCGAGTTTCGAAGACAAGATTCGGGTGTGCGAGCGGGCTTATCGGATTCTTGTGGACAAGGTTGGGTTTCCGGCCGAGGACATCATCTTCGATCCGAATATTCTGACCGTTGCGACGGGCATGGAGGAGCACAACAACTACGCGGTCGACTTCATCAACGCGACGCGGTGGATCAAGGCGAACCTGCCGCACGCGAAGGTGAGCGGCGGCGTCTCGAATATCTCGTTCAGTTTTCGCGGAAACAATCGAGTGCGCGAGGCGATGCACTCGGCGTTTCTGTATCACGCGATTGCGGCCGGGCTCGACATGGGCATCGTGAATGCCGGGATGCTCGAGGTGTACGAGGAGATCGAGCCGAAGCTGAAGGAACTGGTCGAGGATGTGCTGCTGAATCGGCGGCCGGACGCGACGGAGCGGCTGGTTGAATACGGCGAGACGCTGAAGAGCGAAGGCACGGTTGTCACGGAGAAGAAGACCGAGGAGTGGCGCAACGGGACGGTGGAGGATCGCCTGACGCACGCGCTGGTGAAGGGAATCGACAACTACATCGAGATCGACACGGAGGAGGCGCGCGCGAAGCTTGGCCGGCCGCTGCTGGTGATTGAAGGCCCGCTGATGGCGGGGATGAGCGTGGTGGGCGATCTGTTTGGCGCGGGCAAGATGTTTCTGCCGCAGGTGGTGAAGTCGGCGCGCGTGATGAAGAAGGCGGTGGCGTACCTGACGCCGTTCATGGAAGCCGAGAAGGCGGCGATGGCAGCGGCGGGCCAGGTGGTGAAGGCGCAGGGAAAGATTGTGCTGGCGACCGTGAAGGGCGATGTGCACGACATCGGCAAGAACATCGTGGGCGTGGTGCTGGCGTGCAACAACTACGAGGTGATCGATCTGGGCGTGATGGTTCCGGCGGAGAAGATTCTGGAGCGCGCGAAGGAAGTGAAGGCCGACATCATCGGGCTGAGCGGATTGATTACGCCGTCGCTCGATGAGATGGTGCATGTGGCGCGGGAGATGGAGCGGCAGCAGTTCAAGCTGCCGCTGCTGATCGGTGGAGCGACGACGAGCCGGGCGCATACGGCGGTGAAGATTGCGCCGCACTACAGCGAGCCGGTCGTGCACATGCTCGATGCCAGCCGTGCTGTGCCGGCGACGACGAGCCTGCTGAGCGACGACGGCAAGGCGGAGTTTGTGGCGCAGCATCGGGCGGAGTATGAGGCGGTGCGCAAGGCGCATGCAGCACCGAAGCAGAAGACCGTCGCACTGCGAGAGGCGCGCGCGCGGCGAACGCCGATTGAGTGGCGAGCGGAGGATCTGCCTGTTCCGGAATTTACTGGTGTGCGCGTGCTGGATGATTTTCCGCTGGCGACGCTGCGCGAATATATTGACTGGACGCCGTTCTTTCATACGTGGGAGCTGAAGGGCGTTTATCCGCGCATCCTTGACGATGAGAAGCAGGGAGAGCAGGCGCGGCAGACTCTTTGCGGAAGCAAATGCGCTGCTCGACAAGATCATCGAGAAGAAGCTGCTGACGGCGCGGGGCGTGTATGGACTTTTTCCGGCGAACGCCGTGTGTGACGATGTTGAACTCTACGTGGACGAGACGCGCGCGAGAAGGCTGGAGAGCCTTCATTTTCTGCGGCAGCAGGCGAATCGCGAAGGCAGCGAGCCGTGCCGATCGCTGGCGGACTTTATTGCGCCGAAGGCAACGGGTTTGCGGGATCACATTGGCGCGTTTGCGGTGACGAGCGGGATTGGGCTGAAGGAGTTGACGGACAAATACCGCGCCGAGCATGACGACTACAACGCGATCATGGCGGAGGCGCTTGCGGACCGGTTGGCCGAGGCGTTTGCGGAGTGTCTGCACAAGCGGGTGCGCGATGAGTGGGGCTACGGGCGCGAGGAGAGTTTCAGTCCTGCGGAACTGATCCAGGAGAAGTATCGCGGCATCCGGCCGGCGCCGGGATATCCGGCGTGTCCCGATCACACGGAGAAGGGAACGATCTGGCGCCTGCTGGATGTGGAAGCAAGATCGGGAATTCGGATCACCGAGTCGTTTGCGATGTGGCCGGGGTCGAGCGTGAGCGGGCTCTATTTTGCGCATCCCGAGTCGCGCTACTTCTCGCTGGGCAAGATCGATCGCGAGCAGGTGGCGGACTATGCGGAGCGCAAGGGGATGAGCGTGGCCGAGGCTGAGCGCTGGCTCTCGCCGAATCTTAACTACGATTCTGCACGATGATGCAACGAAACTGCTGACTTGGTCGGAGCTAAAGTGGTGTCTCAGAAGTTCGTGACATTAGAATGCGAAGAGCAACCGCAGATCCTTCGACTCCGCTCAGGATGACAAATCAATTCTGATGCGGATATTAGAGACAGGACACCAGGACATCGCTTAGCGGGATCGGGAAGATTGAAGGCAAGCGGTTGCCTTGAAGTACGATGGCGCTGGAGAGGATCGCGCCGCCAGTTTTTCCTGTAGTATTGTGCCCGAAGTCACATCCATAGATGCTTTGAATGATTGACCCTGTCAGACGCCGAATGCTTTGATATTGGGCGGCGGGGAAGTGCCCGCCGTTTTGTCGTCAGACGGGAGAGTTCACGTGCAATTGAGGTCTGGTATGTTTACCGCTTTGGTTTTGGCGAGTGCGTTGATTTGCGGATGCGGTGGGGGTGGCGGTGTCACCAGCAACGGGAGCGGTGGTGGGACCGCCCCGACTCCGGCGGCTGCTGCTCCGACGGTGACAACGGCGCAGGCCCAAAATGGCGCGGTGATTGTCTCGCTGGCCGACTCGACCACGGGAGCGAAAATCTACTACACGCTCGATGGCTCGGCCCCGACAACCGCGTCGCAGGTGTATCAGGCGCCATTTCTTGTGGCCTCGAACCTGACTGTGAATGCGATTGCGGCAGCTTCGGGCTACACGAACAGTTCGGTCGCCGCACAGAGTTTCACGCCAAACATCGCTTCGGGAACGCTGGTGTGGAGCGACGAATTTTCAAATTCCGGAACCAGCAATTCACTGCCGAATTCGAAGATATGGGCGTATGACACAGGCTACCAATGCTGCGGGAACAACGAGCAGGAGATCTATTGCGCAGCGGGGTCGGCGACCTCACCGTGCGACCCGAATAATCCGAATGCGTATCTCGATACCACGGGGATTCTGCACATCACGGCGCGCAATCCTTCGGCCACAACTTACACTTCGGCGCGGTTGAAAACCGAGGGGCAATTCAGCTTCATGTATGGGCGCATCGAGGCGCGCATGATGTTGCCGGAGAGCCAGGGCATGTGGCCGGCGTTCTGGCTGCTGGGGAACAACATCGTCACGCTCAGCTGGCCGGCCTGCGGCGAACTTGACGTGATGGAGCATATCGACGGCAACAACCCTCCGCCGTATGCTGGAGCGCCGCCGCCGGGCTATGACTGGATTGCAGGATCGGTGCATGGTGGTACTACCGCCGCCCATGCCGATGGCACCCAGCAGTATCATCCGTCCGGATTCTCGGCTGCGGCGTGGCACACCTACGGCATGATCTGGAGCAAGGGGCAGGTGGAGTACTACGTGGACGATCCGACCAATGTCTATAAAACTTTCACGCCGGCGAATTTTCCGGGTACATGGCCGTTCGATCAGGGTCCGCAGTTCATCCTTCTGAACCTGGCGGTGGGTGGCAGCTGGCCGGGGAACGTGGATGGGACAACGGTCTTCCCGGGAGACATGCAGGTGGACTACGTGAGGATTTATACAAACTAGGTGTCCGGCGCAAATAGGGTCTACTGGCATGGAATAGAGCCGGGGGAAGATCAGTCAACTTGTTGATAGCCAGGACGTCTTCTGCAGTTCGATATAACTGCATTTCAGTTTGGAGAGTTCTCGAGGGTGTATATCGTCTTATCGATTGTCCGCAGCAGTGATGCCTTCATGCATGGAAACGTCATCTGCGCCCATTTGGCGGTTCCCCACCCAAACAAAGGCTTCAACCACGCAAATTTCCATCTCAGGCGTGGTTCCTCGAGACTGCCACCAAGCTCTGCGGCAATCTTTTGTGTTTGCTCAGCCAAATCGCTTCTTTCTGGATAGAAATTGTCATACCAGGTCTGAAGGTAAGTTATACATGCTCTGCGAACGCGTTCACTGTTTTCCAACATCAGCAGATATTTAATCTGAAGTTGCATCGAAAGCAAGAGCGATTCTTTCTTTTGGTTGGAGTTGCCAATGAAGCTGATGCTGCCGGGCCCGCTGTCTCTGTAGAAGACACCAGTTCCAGGTACGAAGCGCGTACCATCCGAGGATGAAACCACACGGGCAAAATACTCACCATCCTGGTCATAGTTCAGGCGTGTATCCCAAGGCCCCGCGGCCTGGACGAGTTCGCGGCTGACGAGCCAAGTCGCGTTTTGCATGTAAAGATTTCTACTCATCTTCCTCAGAAGCCATTCGACCGGAGACAGATCCTGACAAAGTGCGTTGTTTACGAAGCGGGCGTTCCGAGTGCGATAGTAGAAACTTGCCCACGGGGAGGAAAGAAGAATTCGTTTGCTGTCGCCCGCGCGAAGGGCTGAGAGCTGCCTCTCAATCTTGTCTGGACTCAAAAGATCATCTGCATCGAGCTCTTGAATGTAGTCCCCGTGGCTGTGTTCAAGCGCGAGATTCGCGGCGGCCGAGAGACCTCGATTTCTCGTGGCTACGAACCTAACCGCGGGCGCAAAGCGTTCGACTATTTCTGCGGTGCGATCGGTGGATCCATCATCAACGACAATGATCTCCTTGCGCGGCCAGGTCTGCCGGATGGCGGACTGTATTGCTTCGGCAATGGTTCGTTCGGCGTTGTATGCGGGAATAATGATTGAAGCGAGTAGCTGCATCCGAGATCTCCGGAATCCCCGGATCAAACGTCCACGAACCTCCGAGTGATGCTTACGCGATCCGGTAATGGGACCGCGTGTTTGGCGCGCCGGCGAGACAAGCACCGGTGCTTTCATGTTTGAGCATGCAGATCGCAATAAGGCTGTATGCAGGGTGAATTGTCATTGCGATCCCAGCTCCAAAATTGTTGGTTAGACGTTCTCGTTTTCAGATCCGACCGCTTCAACATAGCTGCATGTGACCTGCGAGGCAGCGGCTTGGATATGGAGCTAATGGCAGCATGTCGTTGTACTGGGCAGCGATCGATGCTCTCCAGCAAGTTGTGCCACCATGAGCTCCCGACCCCGAAAATGATCCATTCAAACGGGTTTGACCTCCATTCGCTGAGTGGTTACTTGCGGGCTCAACGGGGCTGTGATACAAACTAAACATTCAAGTTTGCCCCCAAAGGGCAAGCCTGAGTTTCATGCAGAGTGGCTGAGGGACGAGCCCTGTGACGCCACGACAACCTGCCCGCGCAAAACGGGAGTATGGTGTCAACTCTTGCCCGGAGACGGGGAACATGAGATTCGGGGGTCGCTTCAGCACTCTTTGCTTGAGGCGGCTTCGCAGGTAGTTTCGAGTCAATTCACGTTCGCTCATTTTTGAGCCGGTCACGCGCTCGTAGCTTCTCGTGTCACTCGCGCACAGCGAGGGACCTTTGACGACTGCGTATGAGTTGCGATGTCGGGAATGCGGCAAGACCTATGGTCATCAGCCGCTTTCCATCTGCGATGAGTGCTTTTCTCCGCTTGAGGTGACCTTCGACCTCGAGTATGCCCGCACCCGCTTTACCCGCGAAACAATTTCCCAGGGACCGCTGAATATGTGGCGCTATCGCGCGCTGCTGCCGGTTGCGGACAGCTACGATCCGCAGACGCCGTCCGGCCTTACGCCGCTGGTGAAGGCGCCGCGGCTGGGCGCGCAGTATCGGCGCGACGCAATCTCTACATCAAGAACGACGCCGTGTGCATGCCTACGCTGAGCTTCAAAGATCGCGTGGTGGCCGTGGCGCTGGCGAATGCGCAGGCATTTCGGCTTCGACACGGTCGGCTGCTCGTCGACCGGCAACCTGGCCAACGCGGTGGCCGCGCATGCGGCGCGGCTGGGGCTCAAGACGTTCATCCTGGTTCCGGCGGATCTTGAGCCGGCGAAGATTCTCAACACGCAGGTGTACGGCGCCACGCTGGTGCGCGTCGACGGCAACTACGACCACGTGAACCGGCTGTGCTCGCAGATTGCCGATCGCTACAACTGGGGCTTTGTGAATGTGAACCTGCGGCCCTATTACGCCGAGGGATCGAAGACGGTTGGCTTCGAGATTGCCGAGCAGCTTGGCTGGCGACTGCCCGACAACGTCGTCGTGCCCATGGCCGGTGGCTCGCTGATCACCAAGATCCGCAAGGCATTCAACGAGCTGATCGCGCTGGGCCTGGTCGAGGACAAGCCGGTGAGGTTCTTTGGCGCGCAGGCGACGGGATGCTCGCCGATTGCGAAGGCGGTGAAGAACGGAACCGACGTGATTGAGCCGCAGCGGCCGAACACGATTGCGCGCTCGCTGGCCATCGGCAACCCGGCGGACGGCATCTATGCGTCGCGCGTGATTCGCGGGACGGGCGGCTGGGCCGAGGATGTGTCGGACGTGGAGATTGTTTCGGCGATCCAGGAACTCGCGGAGACCGAAGGCATCTTTACCGAGACGGCCGGCGGCGTGACGACGGCGGTGACGGCGCGGCTGTATGCGCATGGACGCATCCAGCCCGATGAACTGACGGTCACCTGCATCACCGGCAACGGCCTGAAGACGACCGATTGCCTGCAGCGGCGCGTACGAGCAGAGCGCGGCGATTCGTCCGCGGCTGACCGACTTCGAGAACTTTGTGGAAGAACGCAACGCAGCGAGCCAGGGCCTGAGCCTGGCGGGAGAAAGCTATGTCCGTTAGAGTACTGTTGCCGAATGCATTTCAAAAGCACACCAACAACGTGCGCGAGATTTCGAGCACGGCGGCGAATCTTCCGGAACTTGTGACCGAAATCGAAGGCCGCTTTCCCGCGCTGCGGCAGCATCTGCGCGGAGAGGACGGGCAGATTCGCCGGTTTATCAACTTCTATGTCAACGAGGAAGATATCCGCTTCCTGGGCAACGAGAAATATAGCTTTCAGGAAGGCGATGAGGTTCTGGTCATTCCTTCGATCGCCGGGGGTTGCTGCTAAGCTAGGTGAGATAAGTCACAGTTTATTCGAGAGCCCTCCTCTGTCGGAGGGCTCTTTTGTTACTGACTCATGAATTAAGCCACCGCAATTATTTGCAACGTATTTGCATCCGCTTTACCTTCCTCTTACAATTCCTGCCGGATACTACTCCCGTGATTGCGCACGCAGGGCAGAAGGCTCCGTTCGCACTTTTACCTCCTACCACCGCTCCGGTGGAAGCTCCCCAATCAATTTCTGCTCGCAACGCGCTTCCGTCGCTCCGGACGAAGCCGCGCATTCATGCGGAGGTTGGCCGCTACCGGCTGCGACTGGCGCAGAGCGTCGAAGATCGCGAAGCCGCGTGCCGACTGCGTTTCAAGGTCTTCAATATCGAGTTGGGCGAGGGGCTGGAAAGCTCGTACGAGACGGGACTCGACACCGATCATTTCGATGTCTTCTGCGAGCATCTGCTGGTTGAAGACAAGATCCGACTGGGCGCATTGTCGGCACTTATCGGATGCAATCGGGAAGTACTGCCGCGCATGAACCTCGGTTATTACTCGGAGCAGGAGTTTGAGTTTGCGCCTTATGAGCCGTTGCGCCGCGACATTCTCGAGTTAGGCCGCGCCTCCATCGACCGCGAGCATCGCACTCCCGAAGTACTTACACTGTTATGGAGGGGCATTGCGCAGTATGCTAACGACATGGGGCTGCGTTACCTGGTCGGTTGCTCTTCGCTGAATTCCAAGGATCCGGCCGAGGGCTGGCAGATGTATCGCGAGCTCGAGCATTACCGGGTTTCGCCGGAGTTTGAGACGGTGCCGACCGCTTGCATACGCATGTCCCAGCGAGCAGCAGGGCGCGGACACACAGCAATCGCTCCGACCCGCAGAATCCGGTCGCCGCCCAACCAAGGTTCCCAAGTTATTGAAGACTTATCTGGCCATCGGCGCGCGCATTTGCGCCCCGCCGGCGTGGGACCGCGAGTTTGGCACCATCGATTTTCTGACTCTGCTCGATCTGAAGATGCTCTCGCTCGGCCGCGCGCAATCGCTTCCTGGCGCCGCTGACGCAATGAGTTTGCGGCTGATCCGGCGCGCTGTGGCGCTGGTTTTCGTTCTGATCACCTGTATTCTTCGCTTCTGGCTGATGCGCCTGAGCGGGCCTCGTCACGCTGGAGCGGCGCGCGCTGCTGGGTGCAGGACACCTGCGTACGGGTGCTGCGCAGCCTGGGTATTCGACTGCCGTGTTGAAGGGCAGGCTCCGACGCAGCGGTCTTGTGGTTGCGAATCATCTCAGCTATCTCGACATCGTCATCCTCAGCGCGGCGATGCCGTGTTTCTTTGTGGCCAAGGCCGAGATCGACAAGTGGCCCTATTTCGGCAAGGCGGCGCGCGTGGGTGGAACGATGTTCATCGATCGCTCCAGCCTGGCGAGCGCCGAGCGCGTTGCGACGATGATCGGCGAGCGGCTCAAGCTGCCGGTCCCGGTGCTGTTCTTCCCGGAGGGCACCAGCACCGATGGCACGATGCTGCGCTTTCATTCGCGGCTCTTTGAGCCTGCGATTGCTGGCGGGTGCGCCGATTACGGCCGCTTCCATCCGCTACGTGATCAGCGACGGCACGCCGGAGCGCGAACTCTGCTGGTATGGGGATGATACGTTCGGACCGCATCTGCTGAAGACGCTGAGCACCGCGGGTTTTCATGCCGAGGTTCGCTTCGGCGAGCCGCACGTGTATCCGCATCGCCGCGTTGCGGCGGACGAGACATTTGCGGAGATTTCTGCCATGCGCGAGTGCGAGCGCAGGCGGAGATGCTTCAGCCGGTCTAGCGCGTTTGGCTCAGAGTTTACATTGCGATTGATGGTGCTGGAGAGTAGCGGTAGTCAGCGAAGAACCGTCGAGTGAACCGCGAAGAAGATTCCCGAACGGCTAAAGCCCTCATTCATTCTGTGCAGCCTGCGGCATGGCTGAAGTCATGCCCTTTCACAAGACACGGTTCGAATGAGTTTTCCGCAGGCTCGTGAAGCTGGCGTTTCAGACTTTCCTGTGACAGGCTATACCGGCCCAGAAGGCCGAGGCAAGAAAATTTCAGGCGCCGCCGGCGGAGGTGCAGTCGATCCGCGGACGACGAGGCTGGTGGAGACCAGGAACTCGCGCTGCAGGTCCGGACTTGCCGGGTTCTTCGGCCTGCTGGCGGAGAGCTTCGAAGGCGGCGCGGCCAGGTCGGCGCGGGAGAGGCGGATGGTGGTGAGCGGCGGCAGCGTGAACTCGGCGAAATCGATGTCGTCGAGGCCGATGACGGAGAGATCCTGGGGCACGCGCAGGCCCTGCCATGTAGGCGGCGCGCAGAACGCCGATGGCGGTCATGTCGTTGGAGCAGATAATCGCGGTGGGCTGGCGCTGAGCGCCTGCAGTTTGCCGAATCCGGCGACGCCGCCCTTGAGCGTGTGGTCGCACTCGATGATCCATTTCTTCTGGATGGGCAGTCCGGCTGTCCTGCATGGCGGCGCGGAAGTCGTTCTCGCGGGTGATGGCGGAGTGCAGTTTGTGCGGGCCGGCGAGGAAAGCGATCTTGCGATGGCCGAGATCGGCGAGATGATCGAACGGCGGCATGAATGCCGGTGGAGTAGTCGAGCAGGATGGTGCTGGCCTTGGGATCGTCGAGCTTGAACTCGGCAAGCACGATGGGAACGTCGCGATTGACGAGCTGATCGAGCACCGGTTCTTCTTCGCCGAAGGTCATGACGGCGACGCCTTCGACCTTGCGCTCGAGCATGCGGCGAACGCAGGTGGTCAGCACGGCAGGATCGCTGTTGGAGGAGCTGACCAGAATCTCGTAGCCGTGGGCCACGGCGATCTCTTCGAAGCTCTGGATCAGTTCGGGGAAGAACGGATTGGTGATGTTTTCAACGATGATGCCGAGGAGGCGGCTGCGGCCGGAGACCAAGCGTGCGCGCGTGGGTGTTGGGGAAATAATTCAGCTGCTTGATGGCCTGCCAGACGCGCTTGGAGAGCCGCTCGCTGACCGACGGCGAGCCGTTGATGGTGCGGGAGACCGTGGCGATGGAGACTTTGGCCAAGGCGGCTACAGCGCGAATGTCGGGCGTTTTGTCGGCGCTTTTGCGAGTTGCTTTTCGAGCCACGAACCAATCCTGAGTACGTCGAAGGTAAATGCAATGGAACTCCATCATAGCGCCAGCTTTGCTGAGTCGAACCGAGGAGCGACGACTTACAGAGTCTGAACAGGTCCCGTTTTCGATCGACATCCTCGGGGGTTGAAGCCCGATTTTCTTGAACCTGGCGGCACGGCTAAGGCCGAGCCCTTTAGAACATCGACTGAATCTGAGGCTTCTTAGTTCAGGATTTGTCGGAGATCAGGAGGCGCAGGTCGCGCAGGTTGTGGCCGGTGGGGCCGGTGACCACGGAGTCGCCGAGCGCGGTGAACAGCGGGCAGGCATTGAAGGCGCGCAAGCGACTGCTTCGGGATCGAAGCCGAAGGCGATGGGCGCGGGCCACGGTGGTGGGATCGGCGATGGCGCCGGCGACTGGCGTGTTGCCGTCGATGCCGTCGGAGCCGGCGCTGAGCACGGTGAGCTGCTCGCCCGGGATGATTGGTCGAGCTCAAGCGCGCAGGCCAGGGCAAATTGCTGATTGCGGCCGCCGGCGCCGGGTGTGCGATTGAGCGTGACGGTGACTTCGCCAACGGAGATGAGGCAGAAGCGGCGGTGCTGGGCGCGCAGATCGTGGAAGCGCTCGAGCAGATAGCGGGCGGCGTCCGCGTAGTCCCAGTCGTCGCAGCTGTTGTCGACGACGACATAGTAGCCGGCCTTTTGCGCGAGGGCGCGCGCACTCTCGACCAGGTCGTGGCTGGAGAGCAGGATCTCGAAGACCGAATCGCGAAAGGCCTCGTCTTCGCCGGTCAGGTTGACGGCCGAGGTGACGCGGCGCGCTGGCGCGGCATCGCTGCCGCGTGGAAGCTTGGGAAGAAACGGCGGCCGCCAGCTCTTGTTGCCGGGCGATTCGGGCAGGTCTTCGCGCTCGAAGAAGGCGCGGACCGACGGCGGAAACTTGGCGTCGAGGTCGTATTTGGCGATGAGCTCGCGCACTTCGTCGACGGTGGAGTGATCGGGCGAAGTGGGACCGGAAGAGAGCGCATCGAGCGAGCGCAGGGGCACGTCGGGCAGCAGCAGGCTGACCTTCAGCGCCTCCGGCGCGGCCATGGCGAGGCGGCCGCCTTTGACCGCGGAGAAGTGCTTGCGCAGTGTGTTGATCTCGTTGATGGGCGCGCCGGAGCCGAGCAGCAGCTTGTGAAATGCGATGGTGTCTTCGAGGGTGATCTGCGGGTCGAGGGGCAGGTCGAACATGGCCGAGCCGCCGCCGGAGATGAGGAAGAAGACGAGCGTGTCTTTTTTCGCCTTTTTGCAGCAGGGCAAGCGCGGCGCGCGCGGCGGCGAAGGACTCCTCGTTGGGCAGCGGGTGGCCGCCTTCAAAGTAGCGGAAGCGCCAGTTGCGCTTTTTCGGGCAGGTACTTGGTGCAGCAGATGCCGCGCAGGCCCTTGCGGCGCTTCATGCGGTCGAGCAGGATTTCAAGCATGGGTCCGGCGGCCTTGCCGAGCGCAATCGACAAAGATGCGCTTGAATTGCGAGAGATTGATGGTGTCGGGGCCGCTGCCGTCGGGCATCAGGCGGTGCAGCGTGTTGCCTTCGAAGCGCATGCGGCGATCGAAGGCCGACTCGATGTTGCAGGCCTCGAGCGCGCCGGTAAAGATTTCGGTGGCCGTGGCGTGCAGAGTATCGAGGGCGGTATCGCTGGCCGGCGTCATTGCACTTGCTCCTTCAGCCAGCCGCGAGCGCATGCTGCATCGGCTCGAGTTGACCGGTAAAGAAGTGATCGGCGCCGGGGATGAGCACCAGGCTTTTGGGTTCGGCGGCGGAATCGACCACCTGTTGCAATTCATGCTGCGGAGCGAACTGGTCGTGATCGCCGCTGAGAAAAAGCTTGGGGAGGGGGCATTCGGAGAGGAACGGATAGTCGTAGGTGTGCCCGAATCCCTGGGTGGGAAGGCCCAGGGCAGCCAATGCGCGGAGATTTGTGCTGGCTTCCGTTTGCGAGATCCGATCCGCAAGACGCCGCAAGCGCCATGGCCGCGCCAAAGCTGAAGCCGACGAGCGACGACGGGCAAGTTGTATTCGGCTTCGAGCCAGTCGATGCGCGGCGAGCACGTCGCCAGACTCGGCGTGCCATCGTGCGTGCCCTCGCTCAGGCCCGTGCCGCGAAAGTTGAAGCGCAGCACCGGCCAGCGGAAGCCCCACTCCGGCGCGTTGAGCACCTTCATGGCGTGGTAGACAACCTTGTTGTGCATGGTGCCGCCGCCCAGCGGGTGCGGATGGCAGACCAGCGCGGCAAACGGCGCATCGGGCGCGCCTTCGTTCAGGAGCGCCTCCAGCCGGCCTGCAGGACCGCTGCAAATCTGAATGGTGCGCAGGGAGTGATCTTTGCGGAACTCGTTTCGGAGCCGAGACGACACGGCGGAGAAGGTCATTCCAAAGGTTATTTTACGCCGTCTTCACGTCGTGGCAGCTGCGATTGTGGACGATGCGCATGTTGTGACGGGCGTCGAAGCGGGCGCATCAGGATATCGCTGACTGCGATATTCTGGCAGCACTATGAACGAGTTACCGCCGCTCGATCCGGTTCGCTTTACCCGCGAGTTATGCGAAATTGAATCCACGACCTACAACGAGGGCCCGGTGGGCGATTTTCTTGCGGATTTTCTGACGGCGCGGGGCTGGGCGGTGGAAAAGACGCCGGTGCCGCAGCCGGAGGAGAGCGCCGGACGGGGCGAGCGCTGGAATGTGTATGCCGGCATCGCAGGGGCAGACGCCGGATCTGGTTTTTTCAACGCACATGGATACCGTGCCGCCGTATATCCCCTTCAGCGAAGATGCGGAGTTCATGTACGGGCGCGGAGTTTCCGATGCCAAAGGCATTATTGCCGCGCAGGTGGCTGCAGCAGAGGCGCTGCGGGCGGCGGGGTTTCGGATCGGGTTGTTGTTCGTGTCGGGCGAAGAGCGCGATTCGGCCGGGGCGAAGGCGGCGAACGAATCGCCGAAGGGAAGCCGCTTCCTGATCAACGGCGAGCCAACCGATAATCGCCTGGCGCTGGCTTCGAAGGGCGCGCTGCGCGCGGTGTTCAAGGCAACGGGCAAGATGGCGCACTCGGCCTATCCCGAGCTTGGCGACAGCGCGGTGCACAAGCTGGTGGAGGTGCTGGCGCGCCTGCTGAAGCTGGACCTGCCGGTGACTGAAGATGTGGGTCCGAGCACGCTGAACATCGGGCAGATTCATGGCGGACACGCGCCCAACGTGATTGCCGACAAGGCCGAGGCGCAGGTGCTGGTGCGGCTGGTGGGGGATTCGGCGCCGGTGCGCGCGGCGCTGATGGAAGCCGCGGGTGATCTGGCAGAAGTCGATTTCACGCTGGAGATTCCATTTGTGCGGCTGCGCGCGGTGGAGGGACTGCCGACGATGATCGCCAAATTCACCACCGACATTCCGCAGCTTTCGAACTGGGGCGAGCCGCTGCTGCTGGGGCCGGGATCGATTCATGTGGCGCACACGCCGTTTGAGAAGCTGGCGAAGAAAGAACTGCAGGAAGCCATCGAGTTGTATATTCGGGTTGCGAAGCAGTTGCTGGCCTGATTTGCCGCATCAAATTCTGAAAATGCCGCATCCAACCGATGATCAAAACTGATCAAAACCGGAATCATTCTATTAAGGAGACTTCATCATGAGCACTGCTATCTATGACATTCCCGTACACAAGATCACGGGCGAAGATGCGTCACTCGCAGAATTCAAGGGCAAGGTCCTGCTGGTTGTAAACGTCGCCTCGAAGTGCGGACTTACGCCGCAGTATGAGGGGCTGGAGAGCCTGTATGAGCAGTTTCGCGGACAGGGGCTCGTGGTGACGGGATTTCCGGCGAACAACTTCAAAAGCCAGGAGCCGGGTACGAACGATGAGATTCAATCGTTCTGCACGACGAATTTCGGCGTCAAGTTTCCAATGTTCAGCAAGATCAGCGTGGCCGGCAATGACAAGCACGCGCTCTACAAGGTGCTTACGACTGCGCAACCGGAAGCGATCAGCGTGGCGGAAGTTCCGTTTCGCGAAAAGCTGAAGGGATACGGGATTGAAACCAACGCGGATCCCGAAGTGCTTTGGAATTTCGAGAAGTTCGTGGTGAGCCGTAAAGGCGAAGTGGTGAAGCGCTTTTCGCCGGATACGCTGCCGGATGCGCCGGAACTGATTGCCGCAATCAAAGAGGAATTGGCGAAGGAATAGGCGCGCTGACGCTACTGAGATGGCGCCGATGAGTCAGCCTGGGCCGCGACGGGAAAGAAGATGCGGAAGACTGTGCCGGAGCCGGGCCTGGATCGGACGGAAATTCGCGCTTCATGCTTGTCGAGGATTCCTTTCGAGACCCAGAGTCCCAGTCCAGTTCCCGCTTCGCCCTTGGTCGTGACAAAGGGGTGGAACAAGCGTCTCGAACATGTGCCGGTCCATGCCTGAGCCGTTGTCGGCGACGGTGACCGAGACACCCTGCTGTCCGTTGTGATTCTGCGCGGACCGCACGGCGACAACGAGACGCCCTTTGTCCGGCAGGGCATCGAGGGCATTCGAAACGAGGTTGGTGAATACCTGCTGAATCTCTCCCGGCTGGCACAGCACTGCGGGCGCAGCGGAATAGCGGCGTTCGATCGCGATATTGCGAAGGCGGATCGAGGGGTCGTGGAAGTAGATGACCGAATCGATGACTTCATCGAGCGCGATAAATGCAGGCGCAGTGCGCTGACGATAAAACTTCAGGCTTCGCGCAGCGATGTGCGAAAGGCGCTGCAGTTCCTTGTCGGCAATTTCGAGCAATTGCTTTGAGCCCGACGAGAGCCCGACATCGTTCTTGGCCAGAAAGAGCAGGTTGGTAACGGCCTCCAGGGGATTGTTGATTTCGTGTGCGATGCTTGCCGCGAGCCGGCCGGCGGCAGCCAATTGTTCAGACCGCCGCAGGGCCTGCTCGGCCTTGCGAGTCTGGGTGATATTGCGGCAGTAGAGAATGATACCTTCACCGGGCTGCGGGTAGATGTAGAACTGGAACCATGTCTCATTGCCAGGAGCCGGAAAGAACTGCTCGAATTCCACGGCAACGCGAGCATCCATGGCTCGGCGAATGTTCGCCTCGACTTCGCTCCCGATCAGATTGGGATAGAGATCCCACAGACTGGCGCCTATGTGGGGCTTGCCGGAAAAAGCAGCCAGCTTCAACCCCGCTGCGTTCAGGTAGGTGATGCAGTACTCGCGATCCATGATGCAGAAGGCAACGGGAACGTGTTCCAACGCCTCGCCGGCAAACTGGCGCGCGCGGTTGATCTCCATCGTCAGCGCCGCCTTTTGTTCCGCGGCTTCACGGCGCATCCGCGCCATTTTCAACTGTGCTTCGACGCGTGCAATCAGTTCGCGTGCCGTGAAGGGCTTGGTGAGGTAGTCGTCGGCGCCGGCTTCAACGCCTTCGATGCGAGCCTCCTCGCCGGCGCGCGCAGAGAGCATGATGACGGGGATGGTGGCGGTCGCAGGATCCTGGCGGAGCGCGGAGAGCAGCGCGAATCCGTCCATTTCGGGCATCATGACATCGGTAAGGACGAGCGCGGGAGGCCGGCGGCGCGCCTCTTCCAGTGCCAGTCTTCCGTTTGTGGCGTTTACCACTTCGAATCGTCCCGCCAGCAGCGAGCAGACATATTCGCGCATATCGGCGTTATCGTCTACGAGAAGTACGACCGGCTTGTCTGCGGATGCAGCATGCTGTGGCTCGTCGTCCTGATCGCCGGCGACGGAACCGGCGATCTGATTCTTGAGGTGGTCGTGCCCGGGCATCCAGCCCAGCGCCTCCTGCACGTAGGCCACTGCCGATCCCTGCACCACGAGGGGGCTGGCTGCATTTCGAGCTACATTGTCCTGGGTAAGATGCTCGTGCCCGAAGGGCAGGCGCACGTGGAAGGCGGTGCCCTCGTCGAGTTTGCTCTCGACGGAGATGGAGCCGCCGTGCATTGCGACGAGTTCGTGGACAAGCGCCAGACCGATTCCGCTTCCTTCGTGACTGCGGCGGCGTGCTCCTTCGATGCGGCTGAAGCGTTCAAACAGATGAGGCAGCTCACGCTCCGGAATTCCGGTGCCCGTATCGCGCACGGTGAGTTGCGCGCAAGAATCATCGGTTGAGATCGAGACCTGAATTCCGCCCTCGAAGGTTGCCTTTAAAGCGTTGGAGAGAAGGTTGAGTACGATCTTCTCCCACATTTCGCGATCGACGAATACTGGCTCGGGCAAAGGCGGGCACTCGACAGCCAGCGTGAGCCGGGCGCGTTCCACCGCGGAACGGAAGGCGCTGGACAGCTGTGTGGTCAGAAGCGAGAGATCCGTTGGCTGGTAGGTCGCGCGCATGCGGCCCACCTCGATGCGCACGAAGTCGAGGAGACCGTTCACAAGCTTGAGCAGGCGGAGAGCGTTCCGATGCAGCATCTCCATCGCCTCTTGTGACGGGGGCGTACTCGCTCAACAGGGCATCTTCAATCGGGCCCAGGATGAGCGTGAGCGGGGTGCGGAGTTCGTGACTCACGTTGCTGAAGAATGCAGTCTTGGCGCGGTCAAGATCGGTCAGTTCTTCGGCGCGCCTTCTTTCCGATTCGTAGGCCTCAGCGTTCGTGATGCTGGCGGCAATCTGGCCGGCGGACAGATCGAGAAAGCCTGCATAGCTTGCGTCAAACTGGCGGTAGGGGTTGAGCGCTGCGATGAAGACACCGGCAGGCTTCTCCTGGCCGCGCTTGAACATGGGGACCAATCGCGCCAGATTTGGCGGCTTGTCCCAAACGCCGACGGGCAGGTCGGGAAAGAGGTCTTCAAGCCGGTCGATCGTCATGGATCGGTTGGAGCTGAAGAGAATGTCGACGGGCCATGGACTGCTCAAGGATTCGGCGTCGATTTCGAGCGGTGCGGCGGGGTGTCCGGGTTCAATGCCGGTCTGGGCAGCCAGGCAGAGAGTCGGGCCGCTCTTTTCGAAGCTGTAGACCAGCGCGAAGGGGATATCCTTTTGGCCCGCCAGGCCGCGCTGTATCGCGTCGATACACATCTCTTCTCGTGTTCGCGTTCACGAGCGCGCCGGCAAGTGTGCTGAGCGATGCCAACTGGCGTTCCCCGCGTACGCGCTGCGTGTCCTCCATTACCACGCACAACATGCCGTCGATCTTGTCGCTTGGTCCGGCAAGCGGACTGTAGGAGAAGGTGTGGTAGGTTTCTTCCGGGAATCCGCTGCGCTCAAGGATGAGCCCAAGGGTCTCATCCCAGGAAGCCTCTCCTGTGTTCATTACCCGCTCAATGCGGGGACCGATATCGTGCCAGATCTCATGCCATACTTCCGGCGCCGGCTTGCCGAGGGCCCAGGGATGCTTTGTTCCCAGGGTGACGCGAGCATAGGCGTCGTTGTAGAGCATGGTCAGGTCGGGACCCCAGGCCATCCACATCGGGAACCGCGATGTAACCAGGATGCGCACCGCTGCCTTGAGGCTGTCTGGCCAGCCGGCCACATGTCCCAGCGGGGTTGTTGACCAGTCGTAGGAACTGATTAACTGGCTCATCTCGGAAGGCTGAATTGTGCCCGCATGTCCGCTTGGCTGGGGAGCGTCTCCCTGCATCGGGTTCTCTCTGGCTTTCATAAACCCCACAAGATCCCATCAGCAATGCAGTTTCGGGTAAACGAAGTCAGGTTGGATCGGTCGTGATTTGAACTGGCACTTCCTGCCATTGACGCAGTTAGATGCACTTGCGCCAGTCTCTGTTGTTTCTATTCTTTACGTTAAATCCACAACGATGGCATCAGCGGCGTCGGCGATCATAGTCGGCGGAAGAGTGGAAGGCAAGCTTGTGTCCGCGTATCCTAGGCCCATGCCCGTGGAACACACATCGACGCCTTCGGCCGCCAATCAGCTCGAAGCAGCTTCCTCCTCCTACCTGCGTTCGGCGCGACATCAGCCTGTGCATTGGCATGCCGTGGAGCGAGGCGGCTTTCGCTCGTGCGCAAAAGGAGAACAAGCCGATTCTCCTGGATATTGGTGCGGTGTGGTGCCACTGGTGTCACGTGATGGACCGCGAGTCCTATGAGGATCCGGAGATCTCCCGCATCATCAACGACCACTTTGTCGCGGTGAAGGTGGACCGCGACGAGCGGCCGGACGTGGATACGCGCTACCAGGCGGCGGTTTCGGCCATCAGCGGGCAGGGAGGATGGCCGCTTACGGCATTTCTTACGCCTGATGGCAGGCCATACTTTGGCGGAACGTATTTTCCTCGCGATGATCGGTATGGCAGGCCCGGTTTTGGCCGGGTGTTGTTGACGATGGCGCAGGTATGGCGGGAGCGGCGCGATGAAGCACTGGAGTCGGCTGCCAGTGTAATGGCGGCCATCGAGCACAATGAGAGCTTCTCCTCGCGCGGCGGGGACCTGACCTTGGCGCTGATCGACAAGATTACGGCGTCGGCAGTGGCGCAGTTCGATCCGCGAAATGGCGGATTCGGTTCGCAGCCCAAATTTCCTCATCCTGCAATTCTGGATTTGCTGCTTGAGGCAGCGCTCAATCGCGGCAACGCAGAGGCACAGCAGGCTTTTACAGTCACGCTGGAGCAGATGGCGCGTGGCGGCGTATACGACCAGCTCGCCGGAGGTTTCCACCGCTACTCGCGTGGATGAGCGATGGGTGGTGCCGCACTTTGAAAAGATGCTCTACGACAACACTGAGTTGTTGCGCAATTATGCGCACGGTTATCAAAGCTTTGTGCGGACGGATTTCCGGCAGACGGCCGAGGAAATTATTGCGTGGCTTGACGCGGTATTGACCGATCGAGCGCGCGGCGGCTTCTATGCCTCGCAGGACGCAGACATCAATCTTGACGATGACGGTGACTACTTTACGTGGACACTCGATGAAGCCCGCGCCGTACTGGACGCTGACGAGCTTGCGGTGGCCTCGCTTTACTGGGACATCGGCGAACTCGGCGACATGCATCACAATCCGGCGAAGAACGTGCTGCATCGCAAGTTCACGGTGGAGGAAGTAGCGACCCAGTGCAGCAAATCGGCGGGAGAGGTACGCCGGCTTATCGAATCGGCGCAGGCCAAGATGCTCGCAGCGCGTGCCAGGCGGCCCACTCCTTTCATCGATCGCACGCTGTATACCGGCTGGAACGCGATGGCGGTTACTGCATACCTTGAGGCGGCTCGGATCTTGCGCGCGGAGTCTCCTCGCGCATTCGCTCTGCAAACGCTGAATCGGATTCTCGCGGAAGCCTGGAATGGAGCGGAATCTCTGCAGCACGTGATTGCCTACGGCGAAAGCGACAGCGAGACCCCCGCGGCGAAGGTCTCCGGCACTCTCGACGATTACGCCATGACGGTGCACGCCTGCGTTGACGGCTGGATCGCGAGCGGAGAGATGCGGTTCTACGAGGCGGCTGTGAAGCTGGCGGATGCGATGATCGCGAAGTTCTACGACCGGACGGGTGGGGCGTTTTTCGATACGGCAGTCGGGCCGGGCGATCTTACGCTGGGGGCACTAACTGCACGACGCAAGCCGCTGCAGGATTCGCCGACGCCTGCCGGCAATCCCACGGCCGCAGCCGCATTGTTGCGCCTGGAGGCATTGAGCGGGCGCAGGGAGTATCGCGAGATTGCAGAGGATACGCTAGAATCCTTCGCCGGCATCGTGGAGCACTTCGGGCTCTATGCCGGCAGCTACGGACTCGCGCTCGAACGTTTACTGCTCTACCCGGTGCAAATTGTCGTGGTGGGCGATGGACCCGAAGCGGACCAATTCGAGACTCTGGCGATGGCTCGCTTTGCGGTGAACAAAACTGTGGTGCGCATGACGCCGCAACAGCTTGTGGCGGGCGGGCTTCCTGAGGCGCTGGCGGAGACAGTGCTGCAGGCGCCGAGGCCGGAGGGTAAGGCGGCCTGGGCCCTGGTTTGCCGTGGGCAGACGTGCATGCCCCCGATCACGGACGCGGAGGCTTTGCTGCAGGCTCTTGGATAGGCAGCTAATTGCGAAGCAGTCTTATCCGGTGAAGGGATTCGCTTCCTGCGGCTTTATGGTCGTTGGATCGTGTGGCGACGGCTCTACGATTCCAGCTAAAACGCCGGGACGCGGAGATGAATCGGAACTGCCGGTATATACGCGATAGGGATCTCCCGGCAGCATATGGTGTTCTTCCAGTGCCAGCCTGACGCGTCGCCGAAACTCTCGCACCGGCGCAAGTTGCTGGGTGGGGCGTGTTTTGAAGACGACGGGGAAGATGAGTTCCGACCCTTTCAGCGAGTCCACGCCGAGTACTTGCGGATCGGCGATGAACACGTTTTTGAACTCTTCGCTATTGCGGACATCCATCGCAACATTCTTCAAAAGCTCAGTTACCTCGTCGGGGTGCGCGGAGAAATCCACGCTGATGTTGACGGTGGCCACCGAATAGTCGACGCTCCGATTCGCCACGGTTGTGATCTGCGAATTCGGCACGACATAGAGGGTTCCGTCGTTGTCGCGCAGAGTGGTCTTGCGTAGCGTCATAGACTCGACCACGCCCGAGACGCCCGCTGCAGTGATGGATTCTCCCACGTTGAACTGACCTTCCAGCAGAATGAGGATTCCGTTCAACATGTCGCGCACGATGTTCTGCGCGGCCAGGCCGACGGCGACACCAGCGATACCGGCTGAAGCCAACAATGGGCCAAGGTCGACGCCCAACGCGGACAAGACCTGCATCGTGAAAATTGTGGCGATGATGGCGAGTCCGGTGGCACGAATCACGCTGGCCATGGTCTTGACCTGGGCAATGCGGCTCTTTGGCGCCGTAGTCTGCTCGGCAATCCGGACCATGCGCGAGGTGACCAAACGGAGGATCCGATAGAGCACAAAGGCGATCAGGGCCGCGACCAGCAGACGCGGCAGCTTTACGTGGATGAACTCCTGCGCGTCGACGATCCATTCATCCAGCACCTTGCCCATAAAGCGGCCTTCGGTAAGCGATCCGAACCATGCAGCCAAGAGAATTGCAAGCATACAAACTCCTGTATTCAGTATCTATATTCTGCAGAACCCGGTGCGCCGCCAAGCACCCGGGTCTAGGAAGCAAAGATGCACGCCGACTTCAATCCGCAATCGGGCCGAGGTCATTTATGCAGTTGCTTTATCGGAAGCCTCCCCATTCTGTCGGTTTCGGCAGGAATTCTACCCGCTCCTTTCTGTCGCAGCATTCACATCTGAAGCTCCTTTGCCTCGCGGCGACTTTATGGCTCATTTGTGGTGCGATCTCCGGACGTTCGCGTGCCAACCCAATGTCCCTGAGGGATTTCGGACCAGCGGATTTGAACCGCGCGAGGATCGCGACAATACCCCATGCGCAGGTCCGCGTGGCTGGACGGTCCAGGTTCGATGTTGATGGATTCAACAGGCAGCGAGAGAAAGACATTGCGAATGACAGCACGAAACTGCTTTCATTAGCTTTAGCCCTGAAGTCGGAGCTTGATAACGGCCCGGACGGAAGGCATTCGTCCGACGCCGCCAACAAGGCGGAAAAGATTGAGAAACTAGCGCGAGATGTGAAGCGGAAGATGCAAATTGCTCCCCGGCCTGGACCGATTTAGGCCGGCCCGCCGGGATCCCGGATGATTTGCTTTTTCCATAGGCCAGGATTGCAAGCGGCAGATAATAGAGATGCACCTCAGACAGGAGGTTCCGATGCGAGTTGCCCATTTTGCTGAAATCTCTCCGGCGAGGGCTGACGCCGTGTCGAATGCCGGTGGACAGGACAGACTGCTCGGTCTCAAATGGCGGCGGGCATGCGCTGGACTGGTGTTTGCCGCTGTAATCACCTGTTTTGCCCAAGACCGACATCCGGCCGCGGCTGCAGCCGGAGGAACGGGTGCCGCGCCACAAGCGCCGGTCACCGCTGCAAGGGACGCCAAACCGCAGTCCGCGGAAATGGCGAAACCGTCGAATCCGCAAAGCGCCGCAAGTGCTGACGACGAGCGAAAGAAGCAGATCTCAGACCAAAGTACGCAACTGCTGGCGATGGCAGTTGCCCTGAAGGCAGAAGTGGACAAGACAAACAAAGATACCTTGTCGCTGAACGTGATTCGCAAGGCTGACGCGATCGAAAAGCTGGCAAAGACGGTCAAGGACAAAATGAAGCAGAGTGCAGGTCCAGGTTAGTGTAGTGCGCTGAGCATCGCGGGGAAGGTATTGCTGCCAGCGATGAGCGCGCAACGGTCAGGTATCGAAAGAACGCGAGGTCAAGGTGCAGTTTCTGTGGTGCCGTGAAGATCGATCGAAACAAGACGTTGGCCAAACCGCGTCACTGAAGTGGTGGAGGTTGACGCTCGTTGCCGGCTGTATTGCTCTCGCGGCCTTTCCCGCGTCTGCCGGTACCGGACAGCAGGGACCTGCGCAGGTTCCTCCAACGCGTGATTGTTATTCCAAACCGTACGCTCGATACCCACGAACTGAACGAGCTTGCCGAGAAGAACGCGAAGAAGAAGAAATTTGAAGCTGCGAATGCCGAGCGAAAACGCGTCATTGACGATGAGACCAACAAGTTATTGATTCTTGCGACGGGATCTGAAAGCCAAGACCGACAACCTGGGGAGCGGTCCGCTAACGCCGACGATGGTGCGCGAAGCTGAAGTGATTGAGATTCTGGCAAATGATGTGAAGGAAAAGATGAAACTGACCGTGAGTGCGGACTAAAGTGGGGGCCTGAAGCGATGAAGGTCAGGTCGGTCGGGAATTCGGCGACGGTGGGAGTTGCCGGGGTGGTTCTTGGCGTGACATTGCTTGGTTGGGCGCAATACGCGCCGTCCGGCGGTGGCCCGCCCGGAAATGTACCCGGCAACCGGCCGCAGAATGGCGTTGGTACGAAGCATCGAATCGGACCCTCTTTGGGGAGACAAGCGCATTGGCGCTACTGAACGCCGAACGCCACAAGTCCATGGTTTCTGATACCGACAAGCTGTTGAAATTGGCTCGTCAGCTGGATGCGGAAATCGCATCTAACCCATCGGACGAGCTGACGTCCTGAGGAACTGCACAAAGTCGGGGAGATCGAGAAGTTGGCACATAACGTGAAAGCGAAGATGGCTCAATCATTTGGCGGCTGGACCGCAATTCCATCCGTCGCCGATTCCAATGGGTGGTCCCGGGCAGCAGTGACGATTGCTACAATCTTTGTATAGAAATATATAGACTCGAAGAGCTTGAAAGAACCCGAACCTTGGAGTGAGACAAATGGGACTTGCGGTTTCCAGCGCTCACGCGCCGACGACGGCTGATGCCCTCGGCCGCCTGAGCTCACAGGAGCTGATCAACATTTATCGGCTCATGTATCTGTCCCGCCGGATAGACGACCGCGAGATCTTTCTCAAGAAGCAGCAAAAGACTTTTTTCAGATCTCGGCTGCCGGCCATGAAGCGTTGCAGGTGGGGGCGGCGCTGGCTCTGCAGCCCGGGTACGACTGGTTCTTTCCTTACTACCGCGACCGCGCGCTGTGCCTGGCGTTGGGCGTGACTCCGACGGATATGTTTCTGCAGGCGGTGGGCGCGGGCAACGATCCGGCCAGCGGAGGGCGCCAGATGCCGACGCACTGGAGCAGCGAGCCCGCTGAACATCGTGAGCACGTCCTCGTCGACGGCGACGCAGATTCTGCATGCCGTGGGATGCGCGGAAGCCGGGCGCTACTTTACCCGCCATCCTGAGTGCTGCTGCGAGGGTCGAAGGCGATTATCGCGCTTTATCGCGATGTGAAGTTCCATGGCGACGAAGTGGTGCTGGCCTGCGTCGGGGAGGGCTCGACCTCGCAGGGCGAGTTCTGGGAGGCGCTGAACACCGCTTCGAATCGCAAGCTGCCCGTCATCTTCATGGTGGAAGACAACGGCTATGCCATCAGCGTGCCGGTTGAAGTGAACACGCCGGGCGGCAACATTTCGCGGCTTGTTGCGAATTTTCCAAATTTCCACTTTGAAGAGATTGACGGCACCGACGCCGAGGCGAGCCTGCGTGCATTCCAGAGCAGCCGCGGAGCACTGCCGCGCAGGACTTGGGCCGGCGTTTGTGCACGGGCACTGCATCCGCATCTATTCGCATTCGCAATCGGACGATGACAAGCTTTATCGCTCCGCGGCAGAGCGCGAAGCCGACGCGATGCGCGACCCGATTGCGAAGATGCAGATGCGCCTGCTGCGCGAGGGCATCCTGACGGCGGAGCAGATCAATGCACTGGAGAAGGAGGCGGAGCGCGAGGCGGCCGAAGCGGCGGAACGTGCGCTGGAAGCGCCGCTGCCGGAGATCGCCAGCATTCCGCGGCATGTCTACTCGGAAGATCTTGATCCGACGCGTGCGGCCTTTGCGACCGAGACGGTGCAGGCGGCGGGCGCAGGTCCGGGGAAATCTGCGAGCGCCAAGGGCAGCGCACCGCGCACCATGGCCGACCTGATCAACGCCTGCCTGCACGACGAGATGCGCCGCGATCCGCGCATTATTGTTTACGGCGAAGATGTGGCCGACGCCAGCCGCGAAGAGGCGCTGTCCGAAGTGAAGGGCAAGGGCGGCGTTTTCAAGCTGACGTCGGGCCTGCAGACCGCATTCGGCTCGGAGCGGGTATTCAATTCGCCGCTGGCCGAGGCCAATATTGTGGGCCGGGCCGTGGGGTATGCGGTGCGCGGCATGAAGCCGGTGGTCGAGATTCAGTTCTTCGATTACATCTGGCCCGCCGTGCACCAGATTCACAACGAACTCGCGCTGATGCGGTGGCGCTCGAATGGAGCGTGGGCGTCGCCGGCGGTGATTCGCGTGCCCATCGGCGGATACCTGACCGGCGGCGCCATCTATCACTCGCAGTCGGGCGAGAGCATCTTCACGCATATTCCGGGCCTGCGCGTGGTGTTTCCGTCGAATGCGCTCGATGCCAACGGCTTGCTGCGCACCGCCATCCGCTGCGATGACCCGGTGCTGTTTCTCGAGCACAAGCGGCTTTACCGCGAGTCGTATGGCCGTGCGCCCTATCCAGGGCCGGAGTTTGCGATTCCGTTCGGCAAGGCCAAGATTGTCCGGCCGGGCCAGCATATGACGCTGGTGACCTACGGAGCGCTGGTGCCTCGCGCCTTGCAGGCGGCACAAACGGCAAGCCGCGAGAAGGGCATTGAGGTTGAGGTGATCGATCTGCGCACGCTCAGTCCGTACGACTGGGAGGCCATTGCGACGTCGGTGCGCAAGACCAGCCGCGTGATCGTGGCGCACGAGGACATGCTGAGCTGGGGATACGGCGCGGAGATTGCGGCCCGCATCGCCGATGAGCTGTTTGACGACCTTGATGCGCCGGTGAAGCGCATCGGCGCGATGGACACGTTTGTGGCGTACCAGCCGGTGCTTGAGGACGCGATTCTGCCCCAGCCGGACACGGTGCTCAAGGCCATCCACGAGCTGCACTCATACTGAGTTCTGCGGCCCGGCCCAGGAGCGCAGTCCAGTGGCACCCCGGATACAATGCTTGGATGGGCACCCATCCTGAACATAGCCTGCGGCGCCGATCATCGGCAGCACCTTTGCCGGCGGGCGGATCAAGCCGCATGAAGAGTTTTCTCCGCCTCGTGCGCTACGGGCTACCCTACTCGCTGCAATGGGTGCCGGGCGTCGTTCTGCTGGCCGCGGTCGGCGCTGCTCGATACCTTTCGCGTTCTCCTGCTTGCAGCCCATCTTTGACCAGGTGCTCCGGCCCGACGCCCCGGAAGGCCCTATCCTCCTGGGCCTTCCCAACAGCCGGTGGCACTTCGACCTGCGGACGTTCGTCCCGCACTTCCTGCACATGCACAATGCGCTGGACGGTTGTGGCCTTCGCGCTGGTTGCTGCCACCATCGCCAAGGGCCTCTGCGATTACCTCGGCACTTACCTGGTCAACTACGCCGGCTTCGGCATGATCACCGACCTGCGGAATCATCTCTACGAAGCCACGCTGCGCCGCTCGTCGAGCTTCTTTCACAAGCACGCCACCGGAACCATCCTCTCCACGCTCATCAACGATGTGGACCGCGTGCAGACTGGCGGTCAGTTCGGTGATCGGCGAGTTTCTGCAGCAGTTCTTCACCTTCCTTGTCGGGATTGTCCTCGTCATCCGGCTTGGCGGGCATCTGAGTTGGGCGCTGCTGCTGTTCATTCCGGTGGTCATCACCTCCGCGCGCAAGATCGGCAGGGAAGTCCGCACCCGCACCCGCACCGGCCAGGACAAGCTCGCCGAGATTCAGAACATCCTGCATGAGACCGTCACCGGCAACCGCATCGTGAAGGCCTTCAACACCGAGCTCTGGGAGATTCTGCGTTTCAAGACGCGCCGCCAAGCGCCTGTTCCGCGCCAACCTGCGCAGCGTGCGCATTCAGTCCATCAGTTCGCCGTTGATGGACACCATCGGCGCCATCGCCATTGCCATGTTTCTGTTCGATCGGCCGCAATGAGATTCTGCACGGCCGCATGACCATGGGGCTGTTCGGCGCATTCATCATCCTGCTCTTCAAGCTCTACGATCCGGTGCGCAAGTTTGCTTACTTCTACAACAGCTTCCAGCAGGCGATGGGCGCTTCGGCTTCGATCTTCGGCTTCTTCGACGCCAAGGACGACGTGAAGGAACGGCCGCACGCGCAGCACGCTGCAAGGCTTTCGAGCGATCGATCCGGTTTGAAAATGTCGGCTTCTCCTACTCCACCGAAGAAGGGCGAGCACCAGATTCTGCACAACGTCGATCTCGATGTGCGACGCCGGCGAAGTGCTGGCGCTGGTGGGCCCGAGCGGCGCAGGGAAATCCACGCTCGTCAACCTGATTCCGCGCTTCTTCGACGTCACTTCGGGCCGCATCCTGATCGACGGCCACGACATTCGCGATCTGACTCTCGGTTCGCTGCGCCGCCAGGTCGCACAGGTCACGCAGGAGACGATCCTCTTCAACGACACGGTGCGCAACAACATCGCCTACGGCCAGCCCGAGGTGAAGAACGCGCTGGTGGAGCAGGCCGCGCGCAACGCCCTGGCGCACGACTTCATCCTGCGCATGCCGCAGGGCTACGACACGGTGATCGGCGAGAAGGGCTTCCGGCTCTCCGGCGGCGAGCGGCAGCGCCTGGCCATTGCCCGCGCCATCCTGAAGGATGCGCCGATTCTGATTCTCGACGAAGCCACCTCGGCGCTCGATGCGGAAAGCGAGTCGCTGGTGCAGGCCGCGCTGGCCAACCTGATGCAGGGCCGCACCGTGCTGGTGATTGCGCATCGGCTCGGCACCATCCGCCGCGCCAATCGCATCGCCGTGCTTGAGAGACGGCCGCATCACCGCCATCGGCCCGCACGAAGAGCTGCTGACCACTTCGCCCACCTATCAGCGGCTTTATCAACTGCAGTTCATGGATTTGCCCGAGCAGGAAGATTCTGCTCGAGAACCGAATCACGAGCCCTCGATCGGCTTTTGCAGCCGACACTCTGGGCCGAGGCAGAGGAAAAGTAAGCATGCCGATCTATTCGATGACCGGATTTGCCCGCATGCAGGTTCGCGTTCACGATCAGCTTGCCTACACGCTGAGCGTGAAGAGCGTGAATCACCGCTTTCTCGATATCCAGTTGCGCCTGCCCGTCGGGCTTCGATGCGCTGGAGATGGAGCTGCGCCGCGTGCTCAAGGAAAACCTGGTCCGCGGCCACGTGGAACTGACGCTCTCCGTCGATCGCACCGCGCAGCAGAAGGCGGGCTACAACCGCGAACTGGTCGCCGGCTATCTCGATGCATTCAAGCAGGCGCGCGATGAATTCGCGCTTGAAGGGCGAGCCCGACCTGAACGTGGCTCTTGCGCATGCCCGGCGCACTGCAGACCGAAAACCGCAGCAACTGCGAAGAAGACCTTGCCGCGCTGACCGAGAGCGTGCGTGCGCGAGATCGGGCCGCTGCTCGAGGAGTTGAAAATCATGCGCGCGCGCGAAGGCGAATCGCTCGAGGCCATTCTGCGCGCCTCGCTCGACCGGCTTGCCGAAGCCACCGAAGGCGTGGCCGCGCTGCGGCCCGAGGTCGAGCAGCGCTACCAGGAGCGGCTTGACGCAGCGGCTGATCGCCGCCACGGGCAACGAATTCAACCGCCAGCGGCTGCTTGAAGAAGTGGCCGTGCTGGTGGACCGCAGCGACATTTCCGAAGAACTGGAGCGCATGACCACGCACATCGGCCACTTCCGCGAGCTGCTGACCGCGGGCGGCGAAGTGGGCAAGAAGCTCGACTTCCTGCTGCAGGAGATGAATCGCGAAGCCAACACGCTGCTCTCGAAGACCGGCGGCGTGGGCGGCAAGGGAACGCGCATCACCGAACTTGGGCCTGGCCATGAAGGCCGAGATCGAAAAGGCCCGCGAACAGATTCAGAACGCGGAATAGCGGCAGTCAGAAGTACAAGTCGATACGACGACGAAAGGGACTATCGCAACGTGGCAGGAATTCTATTTATCATTTCGGCGCCATCGGGCTCAGGCAAGAGCACGCTGGTGAGCGAACTGCGCAAGCAGGTCAGCGGCGTCGACTTCTCCATCTCGTGGACCACGCGGCCGCCGCGCGGATCCGAGGAGAACGGGCGCGAATACTACTTCACCACGCAGCGAAGAGTTTGAGCGCATGATTGCGGAACGGCATGTTTCTCGAGCATGCGCGAGGTCTTTGGCGATCACTACTACGGCACCGCGCGCCAGTCGCTCGATGATGCCCGGCGCGTCGGGCCACGACCTGCTGCTCGACATCGATGTGCAGGGCGCAGCGCAGGTCCGCACGTCGCATGCCTGAGGCAGTGAGCATCTTTGTGCTGCCGCCGACCCCCAAAGTTTTGCGCACCCGACTTCGCAACCGCAGCCGCGCCGAGGGCGTTGTGAACGAGGCGGAACTCTACCGCCGGCTGAGCGAAGCCAGCAAGGAAATTGAGAATTATCGCGATTACAGCTATATTTTGGTCAACGACATCCTTGACCGGGCGGTAGCGCAACTTGAGGCCATTGTGCTGGCGAGCGCTTCTATCGCAATGGCGAGCCGATCGCCTACCGTTCGAGCAGGGTGTTGGAGGTCGCCGCGGCCTGCCGGCTGTCGAACTCGCGGGAGCGGCTTAAACCTGTGCTGGAAGCCTTCGGGATCGAAGGCGGCTCCGGCCAGCAACAACTTCCCTTTGGAGAGGATCCCGATGACGATTGAAACCAGCTTCGATTCGAACTACCGCAAGGTTCTTGTGGCAGCCCGTCGCGCACGCCAGATCCAGAGCGGCTCCGCAGCGCTCGTTCCCAGCCACTCCACCAAGGCCTGCCGCATCGCGCAGGATGAAATCGAAGCCGGCAAAATCTCTTACGTCAAAAAGGAACAGCCCGTTGTGAAGCCGCTGGTGGCTGAGAACGGCATTCCGATCCTCTAGTTCAGAGCAGTCGTTCTGAACTTACCGATAGGGCATTAGTGCCTTGCGGCGATCTCTGCGGAATGGTATGCCGTGCTGCTGCGTGAGTGCTAGCGTCCGCGACACGCTCAAATCAAATCGGACTACAATCGTAACATATGCGAGTAACGGTCGGCGTCTCCGGCGGCATTGCCGCGTACAAAGCAGCGGAACTGGTGCGCGCCCTGCAGCGGCGTGGCATTGAAGTGCACGTGGTGATGACCGAGGCGGCAACCCGCTTCGTTCAGCCGCTTACCTTTGCCGCGCTTACCGGCCACAAGGTCATCACCAGCCTGTGGGATGAGTCCGAAGCGCAACGAAGCGACCTACGAGTCCTCGATCGAGCACATCGGCGAGGCGCAGTGGGCCGAAGCGCTGGTCGTTGCGCCCGCCACCGCCAATATCCTCGCCAAATTTGCGCACGGCATCGCCGACGATTTTCTGACCACCATGTATCTGGCCACGCGCGCGCCGGTTCTTGTGGCTCCGGCGATGAACGTGAACATGTGGCAGCATCCGGCGATGCAGGCCAACCTTGACATCCTGCGCCAGCGCGGCGTGCGCGTCATCGAGCCGGGCACGCGGCGATCTGGCCTGCGGCATGGTCGGCGCAGGGCGCATGGCCGAGCCCGAGGCGATTGCCGACGTTGTGTTCAAGTCGCATGGGCCGGCGCAACGATCTTGCCGGCGAAATTGTGCTGGTCACGGCCGGCGGCACGCGCGAGGCGCTCGATCCGGTGCGCTACATCGGCAACCGCTCCAGCGGCAAGATGGGCTATGCGCTGGCCGATGCGGCGCAGAGCCGCGGAGCCAAAGTGATCCTGGTCAGCGGGCCGATCGGCGCTGCATCCGCCGGCACGCTGCGAAGTGGTGCAGTGTCACCACCGCCGAGGAGATGCGCAAGGCCGTGCTGGAGCGCATGGCCGAAGCCACCATGGTCATCAAGGCCGCTGCCGTGGCCGATTATCGGCCGGTCAACGTCTCCGACCAGAAGCTCAAGCGCACAGGACCGATGACGCTGGAACTCGCGCCGACCGAAGACATTCTGGCCGAGGTGACGAAGCAGCGCCGGCCGGGCCAGCTCATCGTCGGCTTTGCCGCCGAGACCGCAGAACACGATGGAGAACGGCCGCGCCAAGCTGCTGCGCAAGGGCGCCGACGCCATCGTGGTCAACGATGTTTCGGGCGAAGGCGTCGGCATCGATGCCGACCGCAATGCCGCGACGTTTCTCACTCCTTCCACCGTCGATCGAACTGCCGGAGATGCCCAAGCGCAAGCTTGCCGACCGCATCCTTGACGAGATTGTCGCGCTGCGCCGGCCGCGGCCGCTGGTTTTTGAAGTCGATGAAGGCACGCGCCGCAGGACAAGGTTCTCAGCGAGTCCGTCGCGCCGACCACCTCGCGCCGCCAGATCATCGTGGAGTAGCCGCATTGCCAGCGCTCGACCCCGCAACCCGTGAAGCGCTCGAAGCGCGCCTGCGCTTCTACCGCGAACTCGGCCTGACCGATTTCTATCGCCGGCCTGTCGATGCCTCGAGCTATCAATTCGCGAGCCGAATCCGAGTGCCCCAGAGTCTCGATCCGCAGATCGTGCGCAGGAATGGCTGCCCAGTCAGGGACTCCATCGACGTCACAGGAGAACGACGCCCATTCCACCCCGCAAGCCTTTCCAAGCCCCTCCGCCGATCGCAGCGGCGGTTCCACCCGCCGACCGCGCCGCCGCCCTCCAACTCATCCGCGAAGATATCGGCGACTGCACGCGCTGCGCGCTGCACAAGGGCCGCAACAAGATCGTCTTTGCCGATGGCGACGCCAACGCGCGCCTGATGTTTGTGGGCGAAGGGCCGGGCGCCGATGAAGATGCGCAGGGCCTGCCGTTTGTGGGCCGCGCCGGGCAGCTGCTCAACAACATGATTGCGGCCATGGGACTGAAGCGCGAAGAAGTCTACATCGCCAACGTGGTCAAGTGCCGTCCGCCGCAGAACCGCACGCCGGAGCCCGAGGAAGCCAACACCTGCTCGCCGTTCCTGTTCCGGCAGATCGATGTGGTGCGGCCCGAGGTGATCGTCGCGCTGGGCGCCACGGCGGCAACGTATCTGCTGGGCCAGCGCCAGCCGCTGGCCGGGCTGCGCGGACGCGTACACTCGTTCCGCGGCAGCAAGCTGATCGTGACCTATCATCCGGCGTTCCTGCTGCGCGATCCGCGACAGAAGAAGGAAGCGTGGGCCGACCTGCAGATCGCCATGCGCGAACTGGGACTAAAGCCTGCGGCCAAGACAGTTTCCTAGGGATACCTCGTGCACGTATTCTGCATCCTTCTCCAGGTATGCGCAGAAGGGGCAGAACTACTGATTCGCAAGGTTTATACTCGGGTCGCCATGCTGAGTAGATCCTTTCGTGTCCTCTGTTCGTTTCTCCTCGCATTTACTCCTCTTCTTTTTGCCCAGACACGCTTCGTTCACTCTTCCGGTACGGATTTGGTTGACGGCTCCGGCAAGCCGCTTATGTTGCGCGGAACGAACCTCGGCAATTGGTTCGAACCTGAGGGCTACATGTTTCACCTGGGCGATAGTGCCCAATCTCCGCGCGAGATCGAACAACTCAGCTACGAGCTCATCGGCCCGGCCAAGGCCGATGCATTCTGGAAAGAATGGCGCGAGAATTACATCACTGAAGCCGACATCGATCGCATCAAGGCGATGGGCTTCAACTCGGTGCGCGTCCCAATCCATTGGAAGTTCTTCGACGCGGACAATGCCGAAGGCTTTCGCCTGCTCGACCGGCTCGTGCAGTGGGCGCGCAAAGATCACATCTACGTCATCATCGATTTGCACTGTGCGCCCGGGGGCCAGACAGGCACCAACATCGACGACAGTGATGGATATCCCTGGCTCTATCTCAGCCCCGAAGCGCAGAAGCACACCATCGAGATTCTGGCGGCGGATCGCTGCGCATTACAGCAATGAAGCCGATCCTCGGCTACGATCTGCTGAATGAACCCATTCCTCACTTCCCGCAATTGCGCCGTTTCGACGGCGACCTTGAGCCGCTTTATCGCCGGATTTCCGCGGCCATTCGCGAGGTCGATCGCAATCATGTGCTCATCCTCGGCGGCGCGCAGTGGGACACCGACTTCAAAGTTTTCGGCAAGCCATTTGACTCGAATGTGATGTACACCTTTCACAAGTACTGGACCGCGACCGACGCCAGCGTCATCAAGGAATATCTGGAATTCCGCGACAAGAACAGGTTCCTATCTGGCTTGGGGAGTCAGGCGAAAATAAGGATGAGTGGGTTGCGGCGTTCACAAAGACGCTTGAAGAGAATCACGTTGGATGGTGCTTCTGGCCGTACAAAAAGATGGACGCCACCTCGAGCGAAGTCACGTTCGATCGTCCGCTGCACTGGGACGCGGTCATCGCACTCAGCAAGATGCCGGGCGGAACCGGCAATGCGGAAAAGCGCATTCGCCGCGCGACCGTCACCTGAGGATGCCCAGGCCGCATTCGACGATCTGCTGATCAAGATCCGTTTCTCGAACGAGAAGGTTAATCCGGTACATGTGCTCTGTCGGTCGGTGCCGGTTCCCGGCTGCCGACCTCGCACGATGCCACTCCCTAGAGCGCGTAGATGACCAGGTAGAGATCGAGGACGAAGCCGGCGACGATGGAGGCGGGGATGACGAGCCACCATTTCCTTGCCGCTGCTGGCAGCCAGGGCGCCCGAGGATGCAGGAGAGAATCACGCAGACAAAACTGATAGGTAGCGCGCCACTCACGATAAGGGGCACAAGGAGTGCTGGCGAAAAGAACAGCGCTGGCAATCCCGGCTTTCGTGGATCTCTTCACGGATATCTCCAGTTTTCGCGGTTATTCCACTTCGACGGCAGAATCACGTTTAACCGATGGGCACTTTCGCATCCCCTGTGACTCGAAGCGCCGGTGGGCGCTACTTGCGACGGGATTTACGTTTTAGCCGTGGCCATGACCGCAAACGGTGGGGCCGACCGTTATCAGCACGAGCGCTAAAACCATCACAAAACCGAACATGATCTTTCTCGCTTTCGTGGAATCAGCGTGGAACAGGACAAGATTGGGCGCCGAAGAGGCTATAACCATCACCCATTGGCAGGGGGTAATGCCCGGAAGGTTGCAGGGCGAACGATGTGGAAACCAGGACGATTTGCTGACGAGCAAACGCTTTCATTGGGGATTTTCGTTGTTCTGAAAGCGGACTTGAGGTCAGAGTGCCTTTCATTCCCCCACCCTCCCGCCGTCGCGCCGGAGGCGATGCAGGATCGTGCGGGGCCTCAGAATCCTGGAGGTCCATGAATGGTTTACTCCCGCAAAGCGCCTCCATGCTTTGTTGTTCTCCGTGCCTTTGGTTCTTAATCCAACCCGCCCGGCGGGTCTTGCACCGGACGCGCACGATGCAACACCTACAGAAATCGATTGGCCTGAAGTCTTCACCCCTTTCGCCTGAGGCGCAGGATCGATTGAGCCAACTCGAAGCCGAGCTGAGAGATGCGCATGGAAGAGGAGATGCCCAGGCCGAAGCGGGAATTCTGCATTCGATCGGGTTGCTGAACTACGCGAACCACGATTCGATGACGCGCTCGACGCGTTTTCAAAATCGCTGGGGCTGTACCGGCAGTTGAGCGCGGATAGCTTTGAAGCTACGGAACTCTGTGAAGTGGGGGCAGCCTATACGGCCCTGGGCATGGAGCAGAAGGCGCTGGATGCCTACAAGGAGGCTCTGCCGTTGTGGCACCGGCTGGATCGCGGCCGGGAAGCGGCGACCCTGGGCAAGATTGCTGAAATCTTCCGCTCGCTGCATGATCCACGCGAAGCTCTCCATTTCGATGAAGCAGCGCTGGAGGCATAATGTACGCGCCGGGGATCGCGGAGGCGAGGCCACCGTGTTGAATAACATCGGGCTTGCCTATTTCGCCACCGGCAACGAGCGCAAGGCGGTAGGCTATTTGGATAAGGCTCGCAAGTCGCTTATCACTCAATTGCGATTTGACGCGGATCTCTACAATATTTGCGGCCTCATTCGTCTAGCAGAGTAGATGGGTGGGCCATCGAGCATGATCGCGATGATCGAGCAAGACCGACAAATCGCGGATGTCATTGCCAAAGAGCGGCCCCGGCTGCGCAGCTTTATTCGCCGCCGGGTCTCGAATGACGCGGACGCCGAAGACCTTCTGCAGGATGTGTTCTATCGAGCTGGTCGAAGCGTACCGCCTGCTGACGCCGATTGATTTCGTGACCGGCTGGCTCTTTCGCGTGGCGCGCAATCGCATCACCGACCTCTTCCGCAAGAAGCGCCCGGAGGCTTTCGGCGACGCTCTTCAGGAAGACGAAGACGGCGATACTGCTGGACGTCGGAAGACCTGCTGCCTTCGCCGGATGCCGGGCCTGAAGCACAGTACCTGCGCGGCCTGCTGCTGGATGAACTGCAACAGGCGCTGGCTGAATTGCCCGCCGAGCAGCGCGATGTTTTTCTCGCCCACGAACTGGAAGGCCGCAGCTTCAAGGAGCTGTCGGCAGAGAGCGGCGTCAGCGTGAATACGCTGCTCTCGCGCAAGCGCTATGCGGTGCTGCACCTGCGCAAGCGATTGCAAACCGTTCACGACGAGTTTCTGGAGAAATGAGGAAGGTTATGAAAAAGCTTTGGATTGCGCTGATTGCTCCGCCGGCGATTGTGCTGTTTGTGTGGCTCTTTGGCGAGTTCGTGATGCACTTGTGGAACTGGTTGTTGCCGCCGCTTTTTGGCTGGCACATCGATCAGTTTCTGGCAGGCTCTCGGGTTACTGCTGCTGTCCCGGATTCTTTTCGGGAGCTGGGGTTCAGGCGGTGGTAATCGCGGACGGCGCGGGCGCAGGGAGAGGTGGGACAAGATGACGCCCGAGGAACGCGAGAGGCTGCGTCAGAGCTGGGCTGCGCGCTGCGGCGGTTTCGCCGAATGCGCCGGGCGAGAGCAAGGAACCGGCGTGAAGAGCTGCTGATCCGGACGTTTCCAGGAGAAGAATGCGCATCAATCGCTTTGGAATAGATTCGTCGCATGAAAATCTCGAGCGTTTCCTGTCGCTGTAGCGCATGGGAGACGCTGAGAACTGTGACAATGTCCATCTCTTCAGAACCGGAACATCCTCGTCGTGATAAGCGTATATTCATTGCAATTCCCCGCATGGAGGTCATGAGAGGGTTGCGATGCGTACGTTGCGTCAGGATGTTCTCTATGCGTTGCGGCAGATGCGTTTGTCGCCTGTGTTCACGCTGACAGCGATGCTCACCCTGGCGCTGGGAATCGGGGCGACGACGGCGATTTTCTCGCTGATTGACAGCGTGATGCTGAAGTCGTTGCCGGTGGCCGATCCGGCGCGGCTCTATCGCGTGGGATCGGGGATGAACTGCTGCGGTCAGATCGGTCCGCAGAAAGAGTGGGGCATTTTCCCCTACTCGCTGTACCAGCGAATTGCCGCGGCGGCGCCGGAGTTTGAACAGACGGCGGCGTTCGAGGCGTGGCACTCGGATTTCAGCGTGCGGCGCGCCGACAGCAACGAACCGGCGAAGCCATTGCGCAGCTGAGTATGTTTCGGGCAACTATTTCGCGACGCTCGGGCATTCGGGCGTTTGCCGGTCGCACACTGACGCAGGCCGACGATCAGCCTGCGGCGGCGCCGGCCGCGATGATGAGCCATCGCGTGTGGCAGCAGGAGTACGGATCGGATCCGAAGGTGGTGGGTTCGACGTTTCGTGCTCGACGGGCATCCTTTTACGATTGTCGGGATCACGCCGCCAGGGTTCTACGGCGAGACGCTGCGAAGCGATCCTCCGGAGTTGTTTGTGCCGTTGCAGCAGGAGCCCGTGCTTGCCGGGCAGAACACGGTGATGAAGACGCCGCTGGCGTGGCTGCGCATCATTGGCCGGCTGCGGCCGGGCGCGAAGACAGATGGAATGGCCGCGCGGTTCACGACCATCACGCGCGCGTGGCTGTTGAGCGACCTCGGCGCGGAGTATCCGCAGTATCTTGATCAGCTGAAGGCTAGTGTTGCCGAGCGAAACGGTGAAAGTGATTCCGGCAGGCGGCGGCATTGCCGAGATGAAGGCCGGCTACGAGAGCAGCCTGCGCATCCTGATGGTCGTCTGCGGGCTGGTGCTGCTGATTGCTTGCGCGAACCTGGCGAACCTGTTGCTGGCACGCGGATCGGCGCGCGGAACGCAGGCTGCGGTGCGGCTGGCCATGGGCGCGTCGAAGATGCGGCTGGTACGGCAGTCCCTGACGGAGAGCGTGGTGCTGGCGGTGCTGGGCGGCGCTGCCGGGCATCGTGGTTGCGTTCGCGGGCGTAAAGCTCATCGTCGCGCTGGCGTTTCACTCGGCCCATTTTGTGCCGCATTGACGCGACGCCTTCGTTGGCGGTGCTGGGATTCGCGTTCGGCATGTCGCTGGTCACCGGGCTGCTGTTTGGCACGGCGCCGGCGTGGTTTGCAGCGCGCACCAATCCGGCAGCAGTTCTGCACGGCGCTGGACGCAGCACGCGCGACAGCAGGGCGTTACCGCAGAAGAGCGCTTGTCGTGGTGCAGGCGACGTTGTCTGTCGTGCTGCTGACGGGCGCGGGGCTGTTAACGCGCAGCCTGATGAAGATGGAGCACCAGAATTTCGGATTCGAAACCGATCATCGCGTGAGTCTGCGCGTGAATGCGCCGTTCTCGGCCTATTCGCCGGAGAAGCTGGATGCGACCTATCGCGCGCTGCAGGAGCGGCTGAGAGCGGATTCCTGGCGTGCAAGGCGCGGCGCTGGCCATGTATACGCCTTTTACGAATAACTGGGACGCCATGATTGCGCGCCAGGGGCAGGCCACCATCGACGTTAATGCGGATAACGTTTCTTCGTGGGATCGCGTGAGTCCGGGATATCTGGAGATGATGGGCCAGCACATCGTGCGCGGGCGCAGCATTACGGAGCACGACACGGCCTCGACGCCGGGAGTGGCCGTCGTGGACGAAGCTTTCGTGAAGAAGTTCTTCAAGCCGGGCGAAGAGCCGATTGGCGCGCATTTCGGCATGAACGATGTGCAATACAGCGGAATGTACGAGATCGTGGGCGTGGTGCGAGACGGCAAACTACACCGATCCGAGCGGGCATTGGAGGATGCCGTTGCTCTTTGTGCCGCTTGGCGCAGCGTGCGCACTACAACTACCACCATGGCGCAGATGATCGAAGAGCGTTCGCACCTGATCGAAGGCGTAGTGCTGGATATGCACGGCAGCATGCAGGGGCTGGAGCCGCAGGTGCGGCGCGCGTTTGCCGAGGTTGATTCGAACCTGACGCTGGTGAGCATACGCACCATGGAGGAGCAGGTTGCCGACCGCATGGACCAGGAACGTACGGTATCGCAATTGACTGGGTCTATTCGGCATTCTGGCGCTGGTGCTGGCTGCGGTGGGGCTGTATGGCGTTACAGCCTATGGCGTGGAGCGGCGAACCGGCGAAATCGGCGTGCGCATTGCGCTGGGCGCGAATCGAGCGCAGGTGGTGGCGATGGTGCTGCGCGGAGCCTTCGTGCAGATTCTGATCGGGCTGGCCATCGGCATTCCGGTGTCGATCGGATGCGCGCGGTTGATTGCCTCGCAGCTCTATGAAGTGAAGGGATGGGATCCGGTGGCATTGGGTGGATCGGTAGCGGCTCTGGCGTTGTGCGCGCTGGTGGCGAGCCTGGTGCCCGCGCGGCGCGCGGCGACCATTAACCCTGTGCGTGCCTTGCGCGCGGAGTAGGTGTCCTTGTAGTCTTCACGCATTCCCAGGTCTCAGAAGCGAGACCTCAGCTTCGCCACCGAGAGGGTTCTCGATGGGTACCCCGTACCGGGCACTCGGGTCGATTTGTCACAAGCAGGTGGGTTGATAATCATGCTTTCCCACCCATGGAGGAAAACGTCCCATGATGGGGCACCCAGTTCCGAATCGGAACGAGGATTGTTACTCGCCGCGCAGGGCTTGCATCGGATCGATGGATGCGGCGCGAAACGCCGGGCAATGTTGACGCTATAACGGCGAGCAGCAGTACGCCGACTGCCGCAAGTGTCATCACCAGCGGATCGAAGGGGCTCACGCCGAAGAGCATCGATTTGCAGCAGCCCCGAAGCCGCTGCGGCGCCGGCGAGTCCGATGATGCATCCGATGGCGGCGAGTTTTGCGCCGGACTGAATTACCAGACGCACGATCGCGGACCGCTGCGAGCCGAGCGTCATGCGAATCGCCATCTCCTGCACGCGCGAGGCGACGGAGAAGGCGATGACGCTGTAGATGCCGAGAACCGCCAGCAGCACGGCTGCGAAAGCGAAGCTCGAGATCAGCACGGTGTTGAAGCGGCGCGATGCCTCTGAATCCGAGACCACCTGCTCCATGGTCTGCACCTGCGTAAGAGGCAGCAGTGGATCGATGGAGCGGACGGTGGAGCGAAGGGCATTCTCCATCTGTTCAGGCGGAACGGCCGAGCGCAGCGCGATGTAGCCGCCGTTGCCGTTGAGGTCTCCGGGCTGCGGCGAGCGCGCCGATGGCTTCTTCCGCCTGATCGACGGGCATGTAGTACTGTTCGGTCGCCGGATTGTCGGGCGAGAGGAGCTGCGTGTCAGAAACCTCGCCCACCACGGTGAGCCACGGCGTCTGCATCTGCTGCTGTGCCGATGCGGACGCGTTTGCCGATGGGGTCCTGGTTGGGCCAGTAGTGCTGCGCAAATTTGTGATTGACGATCAGCACGAGCTGGGTGCCTGCGTGGTCGGCCTCGGTGAAGAAGCGGCCGCGCAAGAGACGAATTCCCATGGCCGGGAAGAAATTGCCGATGACCTGCGTAACCGTCGCGAGATTCATATTCGCGCCGGGCGGCGGCACGTATCCATCGACGACGAACGTCTGGTTGTTGTGCACGCCCTGTGAAGGCAACATGCTGGTGAGGCCGACGGACTGCACACCAGGAAGCTGGCTGAGCTTGAGCATCAGTTCGCGATTGAAGGTGTCGATCTGCGGCTGCTTGGAGTACTGCTGCTGGGGCAGCGAATAAGCGGCAGTGGTCACGTGCTGCGGAGAGAAGCCGAGATCCACCGCGCGCATCTTGTCGAAGCTGCGCAGCAGCAGGCCCGAAGCGGTGAGCAGAACAAGGGCGATGGCGATTTCTGCGACCACGAGCGTGGAGCGCAGGCGCGCGTGGCCACCGCCGGCGCTACCGGTGCGTCCGCCTTCTTTCAGGTTGCTGTTCACGTTGGTACGGAGTCGCGGCGAATGCAGGGGCGAGGGCGCAGACGAGTCCGGTGACGACGGCCAGCCCAAGCGCAAAGACGACAACCTGCCAGCTGAGCGAGATTTCGTTCACGCGCGGCAGGTCTTCGGGCAGCATGCTTTTGCCCACGCGCAGTGCGACGGCGGCGAGAAACAGTCCGAGCACTCCGCCGCTGACGCTGAGGACAAGGCTTTCAAGTACTGCCTGGCGGATCAGAGCCGACGCACGCGCGCCCAGCGCGAGACGAACTGCAACTTCGCGCTGGCGGCGAATGGCGCGCACCAGCATCAGTCCGGCGAGATTGAAGCAAGCAATCAGCAGCACGACGGCGACGGCAAGAAACAGCGTGCGCAGCAGGGAGCGCGATTGCTGCACGGTATCGTTTTGCAAGCGGGCGGACGAGCGCGTTGATGTGGAGATTGGCCATCATTGCGGGGTATCCGCGCATGATTTCCTGCGCGACGCGGTCGGCATCGCTCTGTGCCTGCGTGGGCGAGATGCCGGGCTTGAGACGCCCGATCATCGAGTAGCTCCAGTTGGCGGCGGCCGGGGCCGAAAGCTCCTCGGGCGTGAAGCTCATGGGAACCCACAACTCGCTGCGATTAAGTTGGCCGGGGATCAGCGGGAACTCAAATCCGCGCGGCATCACGCCAATGACGATGTAGGGCTTGCGATCGAGCAGGATCTTGGTTCCGAGGATCTGCGGGTCCGCATGGAACCGATTGCGCCATGTCGCGTCGCTCAGCACCGCTACCTGCTGATGGTGCTCGTCCTCATCTGCCGTAAAAACGCGGCCAAGTTGGGGAGCGACGCCAAGCGCAGAGAAGACGCCCGCGGTCAGGCGCGAGGCATTTACCTGCGCGGGGTCGCCAGTGCCGGAGAGCTCGTAGGCTGCGCCCTGGTATCCGCCCAGAGCGGCGAAGGAATGCGTGTCGCGGGTGTAGGCCCGGATATCAGGCACTGTGACGCCGACTTCGTCGCCGCCCCCGCCCACGTCCACTCCCTGCAGGTGATCGGAGAGCACCATCAGGCGATCGGAATCGGGGAAGGGCAGTGGCCGCAGCAGGACGCCCTCGACGATGGAGAAGATCGCGGTGGTGGCGCCAATGCCGAATGCAAGCATCAGGATGGCAGTGAGGGTAAAGCCAAGCGATTTCTGCAACTGGCGAAGGGCAAATTTCAGATCGAAGACCAAATCTCTCCATGTAGATCCTCGAGGTCCCTCACTGAAGTGCAAAGCACGTTCGCAGCCAAATGGCTTTCGGGCCAAGTCAAACAGAGACAAGGATTTGAGAAAGGAAAAGCTCTCACTATCGCCTATGAGACGTTCGGAAGCGGGAGGGTGTGTCCGGAAATGGACGGTACAGATGGAACCGGGCGCCGAGTGCCCGGTGGCTCTCCGTCCGGCGGTCTAGAAGGCCGAAAAATCGAGCGATTGCGAATCCCGCGGTCAATCGTTGATGAAACGCTGATGAATCGGACCCTTACCTTAAGAGTCGCTTAAGATTCGCGAACCTAGTCTGTGTTCACAGGTCCCCCGTTCGTAGATGTGAATCAACGGGGCAAGGAGTGCCATGCGCAGAGTTTGTTTGTGTTTCGATTCTTCTGATTTGCTCTCTCACCGCGACATTTGGATTCAGCCAGACGGGTAAGGGAGTAATCGATGGAGTGGTCAAGGATCCGGCAGGCGCAGTCCTGCAGGGAGCCAAGATCGAGATGCAACCGCAGCTAAGGCCAATCACGACCAATGGCCAGGGCGAATTCACCGTAACCGATGTTCCCGCTGGCAAATATGCTGTGACGATCACGTACGTGGGGTTTGCTCCCTACACCGGCAGCCTGACTGTGGCAGCCGGGCAAACGGCCCACCTTGATGCGAAGCTACAGGTTGCGTCCGCAGCCGATCAAGTTGAGGTAACAGCAGATCGCCCCAGAGGCGAGGCTGAAGCGATCAATCGCACGCTGGCAGCCGAAAACATCCTTCAGGTATTGCCGGCAGAAGTCATCACTTCCTTGCCGAACGCCAACATCGCGGACGCGCTGGGCCGCATGCCTTCCGTCTCCATTGAGCGCGACGAAGGCGAAGGGAAGTATGTGCAGATTCGCGGTACCGAACCGCGGCTGAGCAACACGATGGTCGATGGAGTATCGATTCCATCGCCGGAGTCGGGCGTGCGCCAGATCAAGCTCGACACCATCGCATCGGATCTGGTCGATTCTGTGGAGATCAACAAGACTCTGCAGGCCAATATCGATGCCGACGGAATCGGCGGGTCGGTGAACCTGGTGACCAAGACCGCGAGCGACACGCCCACGATCGCACTTTATGGAGTGGGTGGCTATACACACATCATCGGAGGCCGCGACAGTCGATCAAATGGGCGGCACCGTGGGAAGGCGGTTCTGGCGCAGACAAGAAGCTGGGCGTTCTCATCGGCGGTACCTACGACTACAACGGCCGCGGCATTAACGATATCGAGCCTGTCCCCACGCCTGGAGACGCGTCGCCGCACTACGACAGCATGGACTTCCGCGACTACGTCTACAACCGCACCCGCTGGGGCGGCACGGGCAGCGTGGATTACAAGCTAGGCGAGGGTTCGAGCGTTTCGCTGCGTGGGCTGTATTCCAACTTCCGCAACTGGGGCAACAAGTGGGTTTTCACAATGAATGACGGCGGGGCGCCGCAATACAGCCAGGACTGGCGCCGTCCAAACATGGCGATCGGCAGCCTGAATCTTCAGGGCAAGCATCTCTTCGGTTCCAACACCATCCTCTGGAACGCTTCCGTTGCACGCTCGCGCTCGCTGAGCGGCAGCGGCGGAGCCAGCTATCAATGGATGGGCGACCCCAATGCGCAGTGCACCAACGTACCGGGCGTGAGCGTAAATCGGCCCGGTTGGACTGGCTGCATCGGGAGCGGAGTAGCCGCAGCCGACAACGCCTTCGACAAAAACAATTACGGCTTTGTGGAATTCGACTACCCGACGAGTGGCTTGAGCGCCCAGCTGAATCTGGAAGCATCAGGCTCTTATGGACGGCAGTATCATCTTGGTTCGCGCTACGGAACTCTCGAATTTGGCGCAAAGATTCGCAATGCGCACAAGTTCGACAACACCTATAACACCTGGTACACGGTACCGAACGACGACGGCGGCAATCCGGTTCCTGTGGCCAATTCGGCGCATCCCGAGTGGAACAGCACCTTCAATGATCCGGTGTATTACGACGGAACGTACGGCGGAAAATATCCGGCGGTCACGGACTGGGGCAAGCTGCGGGGCTGGGTGGAATCGAATAAGGGCCAGCTCGTATTTAACTCGGACCCGATGCCGAATTCGAATAACTACGATCTCATCGAGCGCATTCCCGCAGGCTATGTGATGAATACGATTGAGTTGGCGAGCCGTGTTCGTCTGGTTGCCGGTTTGCGGATCGAAGCCACACATGTGGATACGACGAGCTTCGACGAAACCGCGAACACACTCACGTATAAAGCCGGCGGAGACTACACCAACATCCTGCCCAGCGCCTCGCTGCGGTTTGCGCTCGACAAGGACTCTGATCTGCGCCTGGTCTACGGGCGAGGCGTGGCGCGTCCCGATCCGCAGGATATCTCGGCTGCGGTGAGCCAGCCGACGTTGAACCAGACGCCGGTGACCATCAGCATTGGCAACCCCAACCTGAAGGCTGAACAGGCGAACAACTACGACATTCTTTACGAACGCACCTTCAGCCATACCGGTCTGCTGCAGGTTGGGTACTTCTACAAGGACCTTACCAATCCGATTGCCTACGAGCAGTTCTACTCGACGGCAACCTTCCCGCATGTTCCAGCCGGAACCAATGTGCTGGTATCGCAGCCAATCAATGCTGGCAGCGCCTACGTGCAGGGGTTCGAGGTCGGCTTCGAACAACGCCTGGCCTACCTGCCCAGCGTGATGGGAGGGTTGGGAATCTCGGCCAATTACAGCCACACCGCTTCAGCGGCGCGCGATCTACCGGGCCGCAGCGACCAGCCCGCACTGCTTCGTGATGCGCCCAATACCTGGAACTTCAGCCCGACCTACGACACGAAACGGTTCTCGATGCGTATCGGCATGACCTACGACGCCGCGATGATCTACCAATACCAGTGGCAGGATGGCGCCGACTCGGTAGGCGTGAAGGGGCCGTCGGGCGACAACTACCTCTACGCGCATTACCAGCTTGACACGCAGGCCAGCTACAACCTGCCTGGAGGCTTTCAGGTGTATGCCTACGGATTGAATCTGAATAACGAGGTGTTCGGATTCTTCAACGGCAGCCCGCAGTACGTGGTGCAACGCGAGTACTACCATCCGACGTACGCGGGCGGACTCCGCTGGAATTTTCACCGCGAATAGCGAGCTTCAGAAATAACGTTCAAGACAATCAAAGACCCACGGTTTCGCTGCCGTGGGTCTTCTTTTTCTGGTTCTCTCACAGCTGTTGCCAAGAAGGCGGGATGACCGATAGTTCAGAACTTCAAACTCCGAACTGCCGCTGCTACCACTCGCGCCAGAGGGCAACGCCGCCGAGAAGGCCGGCTTCGTTCGAAACGATTTCAATATTCTTGCCGGGCTTGAAGTCGATCTTTTTGGTGTTGCCGCCGCCGAGGTAGAGGTGGTCCCAGTTGAAGAGCTTGGCGGTCTGTTCGATCGCTTCCTGCACCAACTTGTTCCATCGCTTCTTGCCGTACTTGTCGAGGCCGCGGCGGCCAAGGTAGTCCTCGTACTCGCGGTCTCTCTTCCACGGATGATGTGCCGAGTTCGAGACCCGGGCACAGGTGCCCATCGGTGAATAGCGAAGAACCCAGGCCGGTGCCGAGCGTAATCGACCAGCTCCACGCCGTCGCCTTTGATGGCTCCGTAGCCCTGCACGGCGGCGTCGTTGGCCACGCGCACCGGCTTCTTCCAGCGCGTCTCGAGCTCCTTCTCCAGCGGAAAACCGTACCATGCGGGATGCAGATTGGCGGCGGTATACGTGACGCCTTTCTTGATCACGCCGGGAAACCCGACCGAGACGCGATCGAAAGCGGGCAGCGCTTTGCGCAACTGGTCCAGGCCTTTGAGCACGGCCCTGGGCGTGGCCACGGCAGGCGTCACCACGCGCTGGCGCTCGCTGACGGGATGGCCCTTGGCATCGACCAGCATCGCTTTCAGGCCCGAGCCGCCGATATCGATGCACATGGTGATGGGGTTGGAGGTTTTGGGCGAAGCGCGCGTGCAGTTTTTGGATGGCTTGATAGGTTGGTCGGTCATCAGCAGGAATTGTACTGAAGACAGTGGACGGTGAACAGTGCTCAGTGAGCAAGGATCATGCGACCGCGATCGTGGAGCACACTACCTCATCGATCCGAGCCCAGTTACGCACAGAAGGCGCGGTGGCTGAGCCGCTAAACTGGGAGTTGCTCCCGATGCCTGCTTATTGCGAAGTCGCGCTGCCGGTGCCGCTCGATCGCACGTTCACCTACGCCCTGCACGAAGGCGAACAGGTGGCACGCGGAGCCCGCGTGATTGCGCCTTTTCGCAACGAGAAGCTGATCGGCGTGGTGACGACGACGTGATGTCGCGGCCCCGACAGATTTCGAAGCGAAGTACCTGGAAGCGGTGCTCGATGACGAGCCGCTGCTCAGTGAGCATCTGCTGGCGCTTGCCGAATGGATCGCCGGCTATTACCTCGCTCCGCTGGGTGAGGTGCTGCGCGGCATGCTGCCGCTGATGGCCGAGGTCAGGCGCATTCGTCTACTACCGGATTACCGATCTCGGACGCGATGTGCTGGCGGGCAGCCTTGATGGGGACGGCCGAATTCTTCGTTCTCCGGCATCCCGGAAGCGCGGCCGCAAGGAAGAGGCTTCAACAGACAAGCACGGCATGGAGCAACGCGTTCTGGAGCGGCTCGCCTCCGGGGAGCCGGTGAAGGTGTCGACACTGCGCACGGCAACGGACGCGAGTCTGCCGGTGCTGGCCGGAATGCTGCGCAAGAAATGGATTGCGCGCGAAACTGCAGCCACGGAGCGCGACGCACGCCGCACCGAGCGCTTCGCGGTACTCGTTCCCGACACGCGTCTGCCGAACCTGACGAAACTTCAGCAGGCCATTCTCGCCGAGCTGGCTGCAAACGGCGGCGAGCTCCCGCTGGCAGACTTGCGCCGCCGCGAACTGCCGTACTCCACGCTTCAAACACTGGTGCGGCGCGAACTGGTGCGCATCGAGGAGCGGGCGGCGGCGTTTCGACTGGGCGGCATCGAAGCGCCCGTACAGCCGCTCGACCTGAACGAGTCGCAGATGGAGGCGCTGGCCTCGATTGTCTCGAATCTGGGAGGATTTCATTCTTTTTTGCTGCACGGAGTGACGGGGTCGGGGAAGACGGCCGTGTACCTCAGGCAATGCAGCGCGACGCTTGATCGCGGGCAGTCGGCGATTCTGCTGGTTCCGGAGATCGGGCTGACTCCGCAGATGGCGGGGCTGCTGGATGCGGCATTTGGGCAGCGTGTGGCGCTGCTGCACTCCGCGCTTACGCCCGAAGAGCGCACCGAGCAGTGGCGCCGCATCCATCGCGGCGAGGCGCCGATTGTGGTGGGCACACGGTCTGCGATTTTTGCGCCCGTGCCGAACCTGGGCCTGATCCTTGTAGATGAGGAGCACGACCAGAGCTACAAGCAGGAGGAGACGCCGCGCTACAACGCACGCGACGTCGCGGTGATGCGCGCGAAGTTGGCAGGCGCGGTGGTGGTGCTGGGTTCGGCGACTCCTTCGCTCGAGAGCTGGCAGAACTCGGTGCAGGGCAAGTACACGCGCATCGAGATGAACGATCGCGTAAAGAACCGGCCGCTGCCTGAGGTTGAGCTGATCGATATGCGGCGCGAATTTCAGGAGACCGGGCAGGAGCAGCTCTTCTCGCGCTCGCTGGTGGAGCAGACCACGGCTGGCTCTCGAACGCGGCGAGCAGGCCATCATTCTGCTCAATCGCAGGGGCTATTCGTTCGCCGTCATCTGCCGCGCCTGCGGGCAGAAGCTGGAGTGCCAGAACTGCGCCATCGCCCTTACACATCACAAGCCCAGCAGCGATGATGCGATTGCGCGCGCGGGCCAGCGCCTGGAGTGTCACTACTGCGGATACAAGCGCACCGTTCCGTCGAAGTGTCCGAACTGCGAGAGCGAGCACCTCTACTACCTTGGCGCGGGATCGCAGCAGGGCGAAGAGCGGCTGGCGGAGATCTTTCCGGGAGCGCGGATCGGGCGCATGGATCGCGACACGGTGCGCGGCCGGCACGACCTGGAACATCTGCTGGCGCGGCTGCACTCGGGCGAGATCAACCTGCTGGTCGGCACGCAGATGATCGCGAAGGGGCACGATATTCATGGCGTCACGCTGGTGGGCGTGGTGGGCTGCGATCACGCGCTGTCGATGCCGGACTTTCGCGCGGCCGAACGCGTATTTCAACTGATGACGCAGGTCAGTGGGCGCGCCGGGCGCGGCGAGTTGCCAGGGCGCGTCGTGGTGCAGACGTATTATCCGGATCACTATGCGATTGTTGCGGCTAGCACGCATGACTACGCAGGGTTTGCCGAGCGCGAGCTGAAGTACCGGCGATGGATGCATTATCCGCCATTCGGTGTGCTGGCGAACGTACTTGTGCAATCGGAGAAGCTGGAGGAAGCGGCCGGCTGGTCAGCGGAGATCGGGAAGTGGTTTCAGAAGACGGCGCCGGAGGGTGTGCGGGTGCTGGGCCCTTGCACCGCGCCTATCGCGCGCATCAAGAATGTGTACCGCTTTCATCTGATTCTGAAGGCTGCGTCGCGGAAGGCGTTGAATGCGGCACTTCGCGGCGCTTTGGCACATGCCGATGAGTCAGGCATTCCGCGGCGGAATATTGTTGTCGATGTCGATGCGCAACGATTGATGTAGGAAACTATCCCGAAGGAAACGGGCTTCTCTTCATTGTGCATCGTGCTAGCCGTCTGCCGAATCAGGGTTCAATTTGCAACCGAGGTTCAGACGCCGCTGCGCGCCGGTCGTGCCAGGGTAAGCGGATAAATTGAAGTTTTGTGCGCACAATGCCGCGCAACAGAGTATCAGCGCAGCCAGAGTGCTGGCGATCACTTTGAATCTTCCGATGATGGGTATTGCTGATCGGCACGGTCAGGCGCTTGGAGCTGGAGTGCCTGAGTCCAATGTATGCAGTTCTTTACCGGGCTTGAAGCGGACGGCTTTCCCGGGCGTGATGCTGACCTCGGTGCCGGTGCGGGGATTGCGCCCGATGCCGGTTTTGCGGGCGCGCACGCTGAATACGCCGAAACCGCGCAGCTCAATGCGTTCCCCTGCGGCTAAGGCCTCTTTCAAGCCTTCAAACACAGTATCGACCGCCGCTTCGGCCTTTGTGCGGGGCAGGCCTGTGCGCTCGATTACATGGTGCACGATGTCTTGTTTAATCAAAGCGATCACCTCGCTAGCGCGACTGTTTTCGACTGTACCACGCCCTACCGGACTGATGGTACAGCGTTTGGCTCATTTGTGGAACACTGCGGCCGAGGATTTTTACACAAAGTGACGAGTAGGGCAGAGAAAGTCTGATCCCGGTTCATGTGATCCCGCTCACGTTCGCTTGCGAAATGACCCGACTTGGACCGTCGAAAACCCGTCCGTTGTGACTTTAGAGATAGGTACCATTGATTTCCGAGGTGCTAAGGCCTATGCGAAACAGTCACTTTGCCGGATACTGTTATTTCAAGGTAATCAGAAATACGATGCCATCGGTAACAACCGCCTGGCGAAGTGCAACAAAAGACGGGGTATGCAGCATCTCTTAACCTCAGGCGCTCTCCTGTGAACGGCTCGGCAGGTCCTAGCGAAGGCCAATAACCCCATCGCTCGTTGAACCCGGGCAAGGAGAGGCTCGATGTCTGTGATGTATAGCTTGGCACCAATCCGAATCGGTGTCGTCGCCAACGAACCGATGCGGCTCGAAGGCCTCACCAGTATTTTTGAGAATCATGCAAAGCCCGGAGAAACACCACTTCTTCCCATTGTGGGGACGCTTGAGGAGCATCTTGAAAACGAATCCATCGAGTACGTTCTGATCGACTGGAGCAGTTCTTCCAAGAAGCTCGGCGTTCTAGAAGGCATCCGCCGCAAGCGGCCGAACCCTGCGCATGGTGGTCATCGGTCCCGACAGCAACGAGCAGGTCATGATGGACACGATCATCGCTGGCGCCCGCGCCTATCTTGATACTGGCGCTGGTCCGCGTCTGGTGCGCGAGGCGCTCGACGTCGTAATTTCCGGTTCGATCTGGGCTCCGCGTAAACTGCTGTCGAAGCTGATTGACCGCCTTCTGTCGGGCGAGGATGCGAGTGTCACCAACCCGCGGCCGCATCTCACCGCGCGCGAGGAACAGGTGTTGCAATTACTGCTCCTGGCACGATCCAATCGCGAGATCGCCGAGGAACTCGGCATTGAAGAGCGCACTGTGAAGGCCCACGTGGGAAAGCTCATGCGCAAAGTCGGCGCGGAAAACCGGATTGAGCTCTCCATGCGAGCTCTACATGGGTCCTACAAGCCGTCGCCAACTCCGTATACACCTGGCAGAAGCAGTAAGCGCCTGATCTGACATGGTTATGCTCGTTAGTAACCTAAAATTACCTCACACATGATTACTAAGAATGTAAAACCTAAGTACTCTTGTGCGATATCGGGACATTACTAATAATCATTCCAGAAACAACGCAGATCTGGGGAAAGGAGTTCCCAGGCACCATGTGACCATGAGGCCTGTGAACTCCTCTTTTTTGTTTGCGGCGTACTTCCTACGGGGACCCCACCGTTACTCGTCCCTCTCTGCCCGCAAATCTTCGCAGCGCGCGCGACCATCTCCAAGTTGAAGACGAAACGACGGCGTTATCTGCAAGAGGCGGTCCGGCCAGGATTTCTGCAGTCTGTGCATCGCGGTGTCCGAAGCTATGCTGTAGGCTGAATCGGGACTCTGTTGCACACCGATGTTCCTTGCGCAAAACCTTCGCAGCTCCGTGCGCGACTTTGGGTCCTCTGCGCTGTCATAAACAGTCAGCAGCCAATCAAGCCGCGCAATTTAAGCGTTTCGGAAATGGAAAGGACTCCCCAGCATGAAGAAAATTATTGCTTCCCTCTGTCTTTGTTTACTGACTTCTGGAGCGGCCAATGCGGCTTCGTCCAAGACTGATCTGCAGGACCGCGTGGATGCCGCCAAGACGGTGCTCGATCAGATCATGCAGGCAAAGGACCAGTACGATTCCGCTGAATATCCTGCAGTCAGGCGACCTGCGTTGGCGTGGTTCCGGGCATGATCAAGGGCGCGTTTGTGTTTGGTGCGCAATACGGACAGGGCGTGGTCACATGCCGTACCGGACACGGTTGGAGCGGCCCGGTTTTCATTCGCATGGCGGGCGGCTCATGGGGGCTTCAGATCGGCGGCCAATCCACCGACCTGTCCTTGTAGCTGTGAATGATCGCGGATTTCAGGATCTGCTGAAGAACAAATTCAAGATTGGTGGAGATGCCTCTGCGGCTGCGGGTCCCGTGGGGCGCGCCGGACAGGCAGCGACCGACTGGAAGATGAACGCCGAGTTGCTGAGCTATTCGCGGAACAAGGGACTGTTCGCGGGCATCAGCCTCGACGGCACCAGCGTGTCGCAGAACAAAGAGGATACCGAGATCTACTATGGCGCGCCGCAGAGTTTTGACAATGTGCTCAAGGGCAACGTTGGCGTGCCCGCCGGGGCGGTGGAGTTTGTGCGCACAGTGGCGCACTATTTTACGCAGGCAAAGGAAAGCAAGTAGCACAGCATTTTGAAAACGAGGGGCGGCCTCTCCGGGGGCCGCTCTTCTGTTTTTCGATGGCCGAATGAGCGCCTGTCAACAAAACTCGTCCCAATGCCCTAAACTTGTTTTTGCCTCAAACGATGCAGCAAAACCTCGAATACTGGCTGGTAGTTGCGGTGGCGCGCGCACTGGGCTGGATGCCGCGCTGGCTGGCACGTATGCTCGCGGGTGCCCTTGCCTGGTTGGTATATCGCGCGATGGGCCGTCTGCGGCGCGTGGGAGAGCGCAACCTTGCGCTGGCGCTGCCTGAGCTCCCCGCCGAACAGAGGGAAGAGACTCTACGCTCCGTCTACGGTCATCTGGGCTGGCAACTCGTCGAATTCTGCCGGATGCCCTACTACACGCGTGAGAACACGCAGGACTGGATTCGTACCGATGGCCTTGAGCATTATCTCGCTGCCGAGGCGCTGGGCAGGGGAGTGCTGGTGCTTACCGGACATCTGGGCGCGTGGGAGCTTTCAAGCTTCTACCACTCGCTGATGGGTTACCCGATGGGCATGGTCATTCGCCGGCTCGACAATCGCAGACTCGACGAATTCGTCAACGGCATCCGCTGTATGCACGGCAATCGCGTGCTCCACAAGGATGACTTTGCGCGTGGCCTGCTGACGGCGATGCACGAGGGCGGCACCGTCGGCATTCTGATGGACACCAACATGACTCCGCCGCAGGGCGAGTTTGTGAAGTTTTTCGGCATTACGGCGTGTACTGCTTCGGGCCTCGCGCGCGTGGCGCTCAAAACGGGCGCCGCGGTCCTGCCGGGGTTCATGCTGTGGGAGGCCGCCGAGAAGAAATACGTTCTGCACTTCGGCCCGCAGCTGCACTTCACGCGATCGGGCGATACAGAAGCCGATGTTCTTGCGGCAACGCAGCAATGCAACGATGTTCTCGAGTCCTGGATTCGCCGCTATCCCGATCAGTGGCTCTGGATTCATCGCCGCTGGAAGACGCGGCCTCCCGGTGAACCTCCGATTTACTGATCGTGAGGCCACCGATTGCTGCATGGCGAAGGCCATCAGCCTTTTGCGGCCGCCTTTGTTGCGGTTTGGTTTTCGACGTCGGATAACATCTGTTGGACTTTGTCCCTGGCCGCATAGTTGGGGTTCGTGGCCAGGAGCTTTTTCCAATCCGCGATTGCGCCGGCGCTGTCATGCTTGCCCTGCCACTTGACCAGGCCGAGATTAAAGAGGGTGCTTGGATTGGTGGGCGCGTAGGTGAGCGCCTTATTGAACTCCGCGATCGCCGAGTCGGCGTTTCCCAGGTACCAGTAAGCAGTCGCCATGTCGGTGCGCACGGCCGCGTCAGATGGTTTGATCTGCAGCGCGCGTCCGTAGTAGTCGACGGCAACGGGATATTGTTGCGCGTCGTAATACAAGTTGCCAATGCCGATGAGCAGGTCAGTGTTCTTCGGATCGGTTTTGAGTCTCAGGATCAGCGGTCCGGCCTGGTTATCAGCCATCGATTTCAGTTGAGCGGAGCTCGGCGCCTGCGGCTGGTCGCGCTCGCTGTTGCGGGTTGCGGAGCATTCGCGATTTTTACGGAATCGATTTCTGCCGGATCGGCGTCCTCCGCGGATGGCCCAGCCGCCGGCGACTCCGGCCATCAGACAGACCGCCATCAGGATCAGCGCCCGCCGCGCGGTCCACTGCTTGTGACGAGAATTATTAGTGTCCATCACTGTTTCGCGCTCCCTCGATTCCGTGTTGATCGCCCATCATCGTCATGACATCGGCCATGAGTTTCAGCACCGTGGCTTTGCGGTCCGGGCTCAGTTGCGGATTTGTCTTGAGCAGGTGCTGCCACGCAGCCAGCGCACCTTTGGGATCGCCCTTGCCCTGCAGCCTGATCATGCCCAGGTCGAAGAGTGCATTCGCGTCTTTCGGATCGTAGGTCAGGGCCTTGTTCAACTGCGCGATCGCGCCATCGATATCACCGTTGCGATAGAGGCTCGAGGCCAGCTTGGTGCGAACGGCAACATTTTTCGGATCGGAGTCGAGTGCCCGGCTGTAGTATTCGGCACGCTTCCTTGAACCGATGCGTGGTGTGATAAATGGCGCCCACCTGCACCAGCAGCGAGCTGTCATTGGGATTGCTCTTAAGTTTTTCGAGCAGCGGCGCCGCTTGCTTGTCGGCCATCTGTCTCATCTCGTCGAGGCTGGGACGATGTCCGGTGGGCTTCACGCCTGCGGGGCCCGTCTGCGTGGCGACCGCATGAGCAGTGCTCTGCGCCGGAGGCACAGCCAGTTGCGAACCACGCATCAGGTATCCGATGCCAAGGCCGACTGCGAGGCAAAGCGCCGCCATGGAGTAGACCTGAGCAGCGCGCAAGGTTGGCGCCCCCGAGATCGCTGTGGTTGGTTCGTCTGTCATGCCGTGAACTCCCATTGCGAAAAGAACTCCAAAGATGCGGCTGCCGTTCGTTGACAAGCACGAAGCAGCAAACCATCTGCAAGCACGTTTGCCGCCGAACGAATGCTGAAACGCATCGACGCTCTGCTGATTCCTGCAACCGCGCGCCACCGTTCAGTAGAGCAAGTTAAATCACATTGGGAAGTGATATGAATCACGCGGCCGCGGGCGACCTATCGCAAATGTTCGAAGGCGGATCACGGTGCAAGGCGTTTCTTTTGACCAAATTGTGACGGCTGTCACTAACGACTTGGGTCATTTCACCAATGCACTGTGGGAGAACTCCCATCGAGTGGAGGGGAATTTTGCGCACGAACTCATCGTTTCCCCTGGAGAACAGTGCAACACCCTTCGCGACAACGAATTACGCGCGATGTCCGAATTGCGTCCACGGACTAAAGCAACGGCATGAGGCGTGCACATTCTGAAGGATGACTGAACTCGAAAACAGGACGAGCAACGTCGAGGTAACGGTTCAGAAAAGTTGTAGGAGTGCGCACTAGGAGGCTCCACAAAATGAAGAAAATTCTTCTAATCGCTGTAATGTTTCTGGCAGCCGCGGGATTTGCGGCGGCACAGAACAATTCGTATTCGCCGTCGACTGACGTCCTCGGCGCCCACCTCAACTACGGTCGCGGTTGCGCGGCCTGTCACGCACCACACAGCGGCGTTTACGGAAACGGCAACGCCAAGACGGCCGATCCGACTGCTGGAAGTATGGCTCTCTGGGGCGAGGATGTTGGCAGCCTGTATGGCAAAACCATCACCACAGGTCAAAGCGAGCACGGCAACTATGTCGAAGTTCTGCCGACTACTTTGACTGCTGGAACCCCTGATGTATCGGGTGTGCTCATGTGCCTTAGCTGCCACGACGGCAACTACGCACAGGGCGCCATGATGAAGAACAAGGTCTATGAGACGCTGCCTGCGACTTATGGAACCGCCAACAACATCCCAACTCTGCTCGGAAATGATGGCACCACCGTTGGCAACTACCTCAATGATCACCCGGTGGGCTTGAATGCCGTGATGGCCTGCGGCGGCCAACCTACGACTGGGATTGCACCATCAGCGGCACAGGCGCAGTACAGATGACGGGACCGAACTCGAGCAAGTTCGTCACGAACTACGGCTTCTTCGTCAGCCCGGGCACCTACAACACAACGCCGGTTGTCATGTGCACGACCTGCCACAACCAGCACCTGATGAACGTGGTGAAGGTAACCAACGGTCCGAAGTCGGGTCTGCCGAGCGGAACGTACGCAGACCATGTTCTTCATTCGCGCTCCCTACAACCCGGGAAGCACAACCGCCGGAAGCAACCAGACGGCGCAATTCTGCCGCCAGTGCCACGGTGGCGAGTCGAACGAAATGAACGGCGGCACTGCGGTTACTACTTTCTAGATTCTTTATGCATGAGGGGAGGGGCGGCACTTTCCCTCCCCTTCCTTTTAAACGGGGGTCAATTAAATGAAGTACAAATTCCATTCTCCTCGGTTTCCTTCTCCTGGGTATCGGTGTGGCTGGAGCCCAGGTGTCGTCACATACGCCTACGGTGTTCACGCAGGCTCCCGCGCAAAATATTGTGAAACCGGCGCCGGCTGCAGACAAGCCCGTTGCGCGCGTGAACGGTGCGATCCTGACCGACGCCGACCTGGTGCGCGAGGAATACGCGATTTTTCCTTATGCGCGCCAGCATAACGGGATTCCCAAAGAGTTTGAAAACGCAGATTCGCGATGGCGCGCTGAAGATGATCATCTTCGAGGAACTCGCGTATCAGGAAGCGCAGCGCCGGAAGATGACGGTTCCGGCGGCGAAGCTGCAGCGGGCGGAGGCGGATTTTCGCAAACAGTTTGCTACGCCGGAGGAATACAACGGCTTCCTGCAGAGCGATTTTCACGGCTCGCAGCAATTGCTGCAGGAGAAGATCCGGCGGTCGCTGCTGATCGAAGCATTTCTGAAGATCGAAGTCGAGAACAAAGAGCGTGGTTTCCCCAGCGGAAGTCCGGGCCTACTACGACAAGAATCCGGTTCGCTTCCATCATCCGGAGACGTTCACGTTTCAGACGATATCGTTCCTGCCTCCGGCCAATGCGACTGCCGACGCAGTTGAAGGAAGCGCGCACGCGTGCCGAGAGCGCGCTGCGGCAGGCGAAGGCAACAAAGACAGCCGAGGAGTTCGGACTTCTAGCGGAGAAGATCTCCGATGACGATTATCGCGTGATGATGGGCCAGCACAAGCCGCTTCCTGTCGGATCAAATGGCGCCCCAGGTCGTGAAGGCGCTGAATGCCATGCACCCGAACGACATGAGCGACCTGATTCAGGTGGAGCAGGCCTACACGATCGTGCGCCTGCAGGTGCACACGCCCGCAGGGCAGGCGAAATTCGAGGAAGTGAAAGCACAATTGCAAAAGGAACTTCAACAGACCAAGAGAAACCAGCTTCGCGCTGCCCTGGATCAGAAGCTGCGGCAGAACGCAAAGATCGACGAATTGTAACGAGGACGAATGGAGCCTGGATTCAAAATCCGGCCGTGAAACAGACAACTGATTCGAACAACTCGGTGAGGATCGAGCAAGAGGAAGCCGACACGAGAGAACTTAAGGATGGCATTGAGTGTTGCGGTCTTTTCGATTTGCGTGGCTGGTGACATGCAGGGTTGCTGCTGCTGGCATCTCCTGTCGGCGCACAAATCCGGTTCGGCGAAACCAGCACCAGCTGCGACCGGCACGCTCTCTTCGGGTTATACCGCAAATTATGGAAATATGACTCCGTCCACCCATGGATGGACGTTCGGAGGCGCCGGCACTTTCTCGGGTTCCTTCCACAGCCCCAATTTTCTCTCCTATAACTTCTCGCCTTATCTGAATCAATCGCGGGCCAATTCCAACTTTCAGTCGATCTCCAATGCCAGTGGCGTCAACCTTAGCGCCAATATCTTCGCCGGCAGCAAATTTCCTGGTTCCATCACGTATTCCAAGGCCTACGACAGCGAAGGGAACTATGCTGTTCCGGGGCTCGCCAACTATGTGACCCACGGTAACAGCGGCGTGTTCGGCATCAACTGGAGCGAGAATCTTCCGATGCGCCCAGCTTCTCGGCGGGCTTTCAAAGTGGAACCAGCCAGTATTCGGTGTACGGAGCAAACGATGAAGGGAAGAACTCATTTCATTCACTGAATCTGCACTCCGGTTATCGATGGGCCGGCTTCAACATGGGCGCCTACTATTCAACCGGAGTCGTCGCAGTCCGTGATTCCGCCAGTGGTGACAGGCAGCGATATTGGATATACATTCCGACAATACCGCCTACGGATACAACGTCTCGCACCTTCTGCCTCTGAGGGGTTCGTTTTCGGGAGGTATAAACCGGTCTACCTGGAATACCAATTACCTGGGCGCCACCTCCACTGGAGCCATTGACACGGTGAATGCAATCGCCGGCGTACACCCGACCAACAAGCTGTCCATTACGGCGACGGCAAATTACTCAGACAATCTGACTGGGCAGATTATCCAGTCGGTGATTGCGGCAGGCGGCGTGGTTCCGGGACTGAACTCGGATCAATCCTCCAATTCGCTGGATCTGATGACCGTCGCCACCTACACGCCTCTATCGAATCTGCAGACCTCGGCTTTCTTCGAGCGCCGCACCCAGACATTTCTGGGAGAGAATTACGGCGTGAAGTCCTACGGCGGAAGCGCAACCTTCACGCACCGCTTCTCGAGGGCACCATCAATTCAGCATTCAGTGTAACTGCCAACTCTTCGGACCAGAACGGCCAAGACACTATCGGCTTTTCAGGCGGCTGAGAATTACTCCAGCCGGATTCTTGGGTGGCGCGTGAATGAGTCGTTCAGTTACGCGCAGAACGCGCAGACTCTTCTTGTCACCTACATGAACTCGTTCTACAACTACTCCGGAAACGTCAGCCGTAACTGGGGACTGTTCAACGTCAGCGCGGGAGGCGGCGGCGCGCGGACAGCGTTGACCGACCAGGCCGGCACCTCCAACAGCAGCGAGTCCTATAACGGATCAGTGTGGGTTATGGCGCCTTCCTTACAGCCACCGGCAGCTACTCCAAAGCGACGGCCAGGCGCTCGCGACCGGGGCGGGTCTGGTCGGTGTTCCGGTGCCGTCGCCGATCCTGCCTTCCGATCTGGTGAGCCTCTTCGGCGGGAAGAGCTATTCCTTCGGGGTTTCCAGTACGCCCGTGAAGAAGCTGATTCTCGCAGCCACTTACGCGAAGTCGACCAGCAACACTCCAGCAACAGCATCACGTCTGCAAATCAGAACAGTCAATACAACGCTCTGATCCAATATCAGGTTCGCAAGTTGAACTTCATCAGCGGCTATGCCCGGCTGGAGCAGGGATTCAGCAGCACCGGCTCCCAGCCAGAGGTGATCTCGTCGTACTATATGGGGATTTCACGGTGGTTCAACTTCTTCTAACCCGAGGTGCGGCAACGCTTGAGCGCAGCCGTGTTGTTGGCTTGCGTGGCGCTGCTGCCGCTCTGCGATCTGGGCAGCGCACAAATCAAAGCCTCCAGCCACGCCGGAGCTTTGGGAGATGTCGCTTGACGGCGGTCGCAGCCTCACCTGGGAACGCAGTTTCAATTCGGAATTCGAAGTCAAGCCGAACCGCGGTTTCTGGAACAAGCTGGTCGACGTCGTCGCCGGCGCGCCCGATTACCGCTTTCTGGTGCGTCCTTACAGCATTACTGCTGATTCGCACGGCCGCATCATTGTGACCGACCCCGGCGCGTCGGGCGTGCACATCTTCGATTTCGCGCAGCGCAAGTACAAGTTCATCGAGCGCAGGGAAAAAAGCAAAGATGCGATGACAACGCCGCAATGCGTTGCGGTCGATGCCCAGGACAATATCTATGTAACCGATTCGGATGCAGGCAAGATTTTTGTCTTTGAGCCGAGCGGAAAGTATCATGCGCGCCATCGGCAGTCTGAAAGGCGGCGAAGGATATTTCAAACGGCCCACCGGAATTGCCGTAGACTCGGCGGAACAGCGCATTTATGTGACCGATACGCTGCGCGACCAGGTCTTCGTGCTCGACATGCAAGGCAACATCCTGCAGACGATCGGCAAAACCGGCGACGGCGAAGGCGAATTCAATCTGCCCGACCGAACTGCGCTTGAGCGGCACCGAATCTGTTGGTCGTCGATGCCATGAACTTCCGCGTGCAGGTGTTTGACCGCGCCGGAAAATTTCAGTATGCCATCGGAAAGATCGGCGACACCACCGGGGCCATGTTCCGGCCAAAGGCGGTGAGTGTCGACTCGGAAGGCGATCTCTACGTTGTGGATGCCTTGTGGGGCGTGGTGCAGGTCTTCAACCGCCAGGGCGCAATTGCTCTACTACTTCGGCGCCAAGGGCACGCATGCGGGAGAGTTTCAGTTGCCGTCAGGGCTTGTTCATCGACCATGACGACAAGGTGTTTGTAGTGGATTCGTTCAACCGGCGGATTCAGGTATTTCAGTACGTCGGCCTGAAGAGTCCGGCTACGGAGGCAGCGAAATGAGAATCAGAATTCTGCTGGCCGCGCTGACGATTCTGCTGACCGGGACCACTCTGCCTGCGCAGATCGTCGGGCGACGCATTGGGCGTGCATAATCTCGGGCCCGGAAGCCAATCGCCGGTGACCGGCTCGCGGCCTGACTCGTGCGCATATTGCCATGCTCCGCACTCCGGGCTGAACACGGGCCTCTGGAACCAGAAGCTCACCACGCAGACCTACACGACCTACGGCAGCAACACCGAGAAGAACAACGAGCACGCAGCCGATGCTCGGCACCGTCAGCAATCAATGTCTTAGCTGCCATGACGGCACCGTGGCGGTGGGAGCTACCGTGGCATATGGCCAGGTGACGACGCGCGGATCGATGTTCACAGCTGATGTGTTCGGCAGCAACATGCAGTCGTCGCACCCATTCAGCCTTGCGCTGCCCTTGCAGGACAATATCGACCTGGTTGCCTCGCTGGCCGCGAATGGAACGACCGCCGACCCGACCGGACGCAGTGAAGCTGATCAATGGCAATGTCGAGTGCACGTCGTGCCACAATCCGCACGTGCAGGCCAAGGATCCGATATCGCTGAATTTTCTGGTGAAGGACAGCTCGAACGGGCAGCTCTGCCTGGCCTGCCACGATCCCACCCGGCACGATGGGCGGCCAGGTCGAATCCGCTGGCCGATTGGTCCACCAGCGCGCACGCTCTTTCCACCAGCAAGATCTCGCCGCAGGCCCTGCTCGGGAGCTATCCCACGGTGGCTGCCAGATGCGTGCATCTCGTGCCATGCGCCGCACAATGCGAGCGGTCCGACGCGGTTGCTGCGCGGGCAGAATGAACAGGATTGCATTTCCTGCCACAACGGCGGCACGAATGTCTCTCCGATGGCGCCATACGCCAATGTGTTTGCGGAGTACGCAGCGCCCAAGGTCGGGCATCCGTTTCCCAGCTTCGACCAATCCGCACGACTGCGACCGAGAACATCCTGCTGAACAACAATCGCCATGCGACCTGCGTGGACTGCCACAACGCGCATGGATCCGAACCGGTTGGCGTATTTCCCCCTGCGCCGCTGATCCGCATCTCGCAGAAGGACATTGCAGGCATCAGCGCGAGCGACGGAACCAGCGTGCTGACGCCGGCCGTGAATCAGTATGAGAATTGCCTGCGCTGCCATGGAACCAGTTCCGGCAAACAGGTTCTGCCGATTTATGGATACTTCCCGGTGCGCGCGGTTTCGGCGGGCGATCCGCTCAACCTGATTCCGCAGTTTGCGATTACGGCCACGTCGAGCCATCCTGTGATGCATGCACAGGAGCAGCGCTCTTGCGCAGCCCAGCCTGCTGGCGAACATGCTGAACCTCGACGGAATCACGCCGGGCCGCGCGATGGGCACGCAGATTCTCTGCACGGATTGCCACAACAGCGACGACAATCGCGAGTTTGGCGGATCCGGGTGCGAACGGCCCGCATGGCTCCCGGTGGACCCACATCCTGGAGCGGCGTTATGAATTCAGCCAGACGGCGGTACCGGGCCAGGCGATTTCCAATCTCTTTCCCAATCCCGATCTCAGCGTGAACGGACCCTACGCGTTGTGCGGCAAGTGCCACGACCTAGCCAACCAGATCGTAAAGAACACGAGCTGGAACCATCACGGCGATCACATCAATGCCGGAGTCAGTTGTTCCACATGCCACACCGCCCACGGCATGGGCGCCGCCAGCGGCACCATCAGCGGCGAGCGGCTGGTGAACTTTGACGTGAACGTTGTGGCGCCGAATGGAACGCTGCCCGTCTCTTACAATCGCGCGACGAATACCTGCACGCTGGTCTGCCACCAGGTAGCGCACAATGCCGATGGCACCGTTTCGGCGGCCAGCGTGCGCAGGGTCCCAGGCGTGAGGAAATAAGCCCTGCCACACTGGTGGTGTCCCAGAAGTTATTGGGAAGTGCGAAAAGCAGATTCTTCGCTCACCCCCCGAAACTCTGCCCAAAGAGCCACCCAGAGGGTCCCCGTCGCTCTTTGGGGACCGCAAGACGTTCGGGGCTCCGTTCGTCACTTGAAGTCGGCGAGGATGGCCGGGGCATCTGCTTGTTCAAGGCGATCGACTGTGGCGCCTAGACCTTACATCAAGTTGCTTCGCACTGATAAGCCGACAAGTGGCCTCGGATGTCATACCAAAGAAAATCTCGTGACTGGACTCATCTGAGTATGTCTGAGATCCGATCCCAATTCAAAGCGTCGGTGATGCAAAGAAGCGGGGGTTACGTAAGCCGCCGTAGCAAGGATCCGAGGCTTCGACTTTGCGATTCCACCTCGATGAAATCCGGCAGTATCGCAGAACACCAGAGTGCCTGCGTTGCCACTTAGGAGAACGCGCTGCGATGCGGGAATCTGCTTCTCCAATTCTCCGCCCGGCGGATAAGGCATTGTGAGAGGATCTTTCCACGGAAACAGGTTCTGGTAAGGGCCGCCCAACTGACTTCCGGCGAAGTATTCCATCGCTCCAGATTCAGAGTTGACTTCATTGAAGTACAGAAAGATTCGAATCTTCTTTCGGTCTTCAGGGTCTCGGTGCCAACGCTGAGAGAGAAGCCTGTGTTCTGTGTTCAAAGGCAGCGTGTGCCATACATCGAAGTAGATGAGCTTGGACCACATACTTAAATAGGCGTTTACCACATCCACGATTTCCGGACTCAAGCTCAGATCCAGCAATGGATTACCCACATCAATCAAAGGCTTTGTGTTTTGGTCATAATAGGTCAGGATGTAGTGACCACCCGGTTTGAGGTTTTGATTTTCGCTGAATTCGCGCTGCCCCTCGCGCATTGATGATTGGACTCGCTCACTCGAACTGAAGCTATTCACCAACCAGTTCAGGCGAGGCCACAATTCCGAGTTCTTGAACAACTCATCGAAATGACACACGGCAACACCACGGGAGTTTAGCTCTCTCACGATTCGCTCCTGCAAGGCCGTTAAGACAGGCGCACATTGCACGTAGCGACGATGACTGGCGGGATTTCGTCTCCAATGCCAGTCGATTTCAAATTTTGTCCGAAGATAACGATCGTAGAGACGATTCGTAAGTCTCTCGCATCCCGGAATGTGTGTCATCTTCGAGACAATTGGCGAACGTTCAATTCCCCATTTCATGGCATCCTCATGAACTGGCAAATCGGCATCCGGACGCATCTCGAATGGAAGACGCGCACGAATAGAACCGACCGCAGAAAAACCTCTGCGAAGTGAAGAATTCTGGTTGGAATTTGGCGGTACGCTGGGAGGCCCGAGATGAACTATTCGCGCCGTCGTTGTTTCTTAGCAGTGCGCGGATCAACCTGCTATCTGCTTAGCCTTGGCAAATTGTAGCCAACAAATGAGGCGCTAAGCGCAGGATCTAGATTCCGGCTGTTTGTTGATACCCGCATTGGATCTTTTTGTCAAGCAGATTGTTAGTTTATTTTTCCGCCACCTTGGTCGCATCGCCGCCAATCCGGAGGTTGACGCATCCATATGCCGCGCCGGCAAGAGCCTTCCGTGATCAGCAGGGTTCTGGCTCCTGTGCGGTGCGTGACCTCTGTAATCCAGTCATCCTGCAGAACCGAACCAAATTGGCATCAGTTTTGCAGCGGGTGGTGTTCACACTCGGCGCGCGCGTCTACCCGCGGGTGTTCGGAGCCTCCGGAATCTCCAGTGGGACGAGGAAGTTGCTGGCGAGAATGTAGTCGTATAGATGACCGAGCGGCAGTGGAGGATGAAGCTGGCGGGCAGAGACCCATCCATTCGTATCAGTCCACTGCCAATTGGTGGCTGAGACACTTTCAACTGCCTGCTGGAGATCCTTTGAGCGCATCGGATAAGCGTACATGCGGACGTTATGCGGCAGGAGGCGAGCCAGAGCTTCAAGGAAGCTGCCAGGGAGCTTGTTGTAGCGATATTCCCAGATGCGAACCAGCAGAGACAGGCCTATCACAAAGCGGATAGGTTCCTTTGTGTAGCGATTAACGAGTGCGGTCATGCCGTAGAGTTCGCGTTCACGGAACAGCAAGACATCCCCGCAATGCACGTGAAGGGCATCAATCCGTTCCAGCAGGTCAGGGATTCCCGGAGGGGGATCCTCATCCCTGAGCGGCATCGCAGAAAAGCAAAAGAAACCGATAGGATCGGGATCTGTTTCAGCTAACTCTCCGCGGAGTTTTTGGATCCCGGAGGCCAGCAGTTGATTATGGATTGCTGCATGGGCGGAATCTACGTGTTCGAACGATCCTGGCGCGAGTACGGTAGCTTTCTTGTGGAGGACTTCGATCGGCGGCACGGGCGGCCCACTGCATGGAAAGCAGACGGCTTCAGCAATGCCTGCGCGCACGAGATGAGCCAGGATCGCGCGCTGGTCCCACCCTTCGAAAGCGGGGCCACGCACTTCCGCATAGTCAATCTCAATCCGTTTCTCGACGTCCTGAACAATATTCTCGAAGAAAGATTCTTTCGTCTCAAGTTGGTAGAAGACAGCATAGATAAGGTTCACGCCCAGGATGCTGATGGCCTCTTGCTCGAGGATGCTGGAAGGATCGCGCAGGTTGATATGGAACACGATGTCGTTCGGTGGGCCACCAGGTTGCAATTGGAACCTCAGGCCGACCCAACCGTGAGGCTCATTTGTTCCGGCGTAGTTGCGAGCGGAGATGGTATCAACAAAGGAAAAGAAGCTTGTGTTCGATCCACGACTTTTGTTCAATTGGTTGATGAGTTGGGCCCATTCGCTTTCCAGCATGGCTCGGAGGCGTTCTCCGGACACGTAGCGCGCACCTGAACCGTACAAATCGTCGCTGACTTCCTTGTCATATGCAGAGATCGATTTAGCAACCGTCCCGGAGGCTCCTCCGACAACCAGGAACCATCGCACGACTTCCTGGCCAGCGCCAATTTCGGCGAAGGAGCCGTAGCTGGTGGGATCGAGATTGATGTGGAGCGCTTTCTGATGAGTGTTAAGCCTCTCGATGGACGCCATAGGACCTCTCCTTAGCCTTTGAGTGATTGACAGTCTTATCGAAGCACGTCGGGCCGGTCTGGAATAACTGAAAGCTTAAGATGCACCACCGCACCTTTAATATGCGTTTTCTTCAGAAGGAGCAGAGGAGAAGGGAAGTTGGTTTAGGAGGCTAATTTCCGCATCTTCCAGAATCGCGCCGGCCTTAACGAGCGGATGAGACGCGGACATGGTAGAAGTTCGAAGCTAATAGGATGGTCCACAATCCGCCCGAAGAATGGATTGAGACTGCTCTTGACCCGTTCCGAGATGCTTCCGGTTGGATGACCCCCGATGCGGAAACTGTCGCTTAGCTTTTCCCTCAGGGGCTAAAGCGGCAATTCCGAAATTGATGCGTCTATATGCCGGCGCCGGTTTGAATGAAGACAAGAAGGGCGCCGTTTCGCTTGGAAAGGGCGCCCTTGATCGATTGCGAATAGTTGAGTGGTTATGCGATCTCGACCGGATGCGTGGCGTAGTGCAGCAGGCACGCAACGGCGCAACTGGTGAGGCGCGTTTCGGCCGAGTCGGCGCGGCTGGTGAGGATGACGGGTACGCGCGCGCCGAGGACGATGCCGGCAAGTTGCGCGCCGCCGAGGTATTCGAGCTGCTTGGCGAGCATGTTGCCGCTCTCGAGATCGGGCACGACGAGAATGTCGGCCTGGCCGGTGACGGGCGAAACCAGCTTCTTGATCTCCGCGGCCTTGAGCGCTGACGGCGGTATCGAAGGCCAGCGGTCCGTCGAGGATGCCGCCGGTGATCTGGCCGCGATCGGCCATCTTGCACAGCGCGGCGGCGTCCAGGTGGACTGGATCTTGGGGTTGACGGTCTCAACGGCCGAGAGCAGCGCGACCTTGGGCTCGGGAATGCCGAGCGCGTGGGCCAGGTCGATGGCGTTCTGCACGATGTGAATCTTGTCTTCGAACTCCGGCGTGATGTTGATGGCCGCGTCGGTGATGAGCAGGGTGCGCGCGTAGGCCGGCGTATCCATGACGAAGACGTGGGTGATGCGGCGCGAGGTGCGCAGGCCGGTGTCGCGCTGCATGGCGACCTTCATCAGCTCGTCGGTGTGCAGGCTGCCCTTCATCATGGCCTGGGCGTTGCCGCTGCGGCACATGCTCACGCTGATCTCGGCGGCCTTGACTTCGGTGTCGGCCTCGAGGATCGGGTAAGGCGAGATGTCGACGCCGATCTTTGCGGCGAGGGCCTGCATCTGCGGCTTCGTCGCCGATCAGCGTGGGCTCGATGAGCCCCTCGATAGCGGCTTCGACGGCGCCGCGCAGCGCGACGTCCGAGAGCGGCCAGCAGACCGCGGTGGTGATGGCCGGCAGCGATTTGCAGCGCTCGAGAAACTTGTGAAAGACGTGATAGTCGGCGGGATGGCCGACCAGCGGATCGACGGCAACGGCTTCGGCAAGGGGGGCAAGATCGCTCATCGTGTTCATTCTCCATGGCCGGTGCGGGAATGCGACCTGTTCGGCCTGACGATTTCATTCTTACCCGGCCGGGGAAAATGAGGTGTGCGGAAGGTCACACTACGGCTCGAAGTCGCGCAATGCGGGACTTCGGTTTCCCACCCATGCCGCGATGAAACTGCGTCATGGATGGGGCACCGCGGCTTTGTGCCGGTACAGTCGAAAGGAAAAAGCAGTTCCTTCGCCACCGCTTACCCCATTTTTAATGGGGCCCCTTGCGCTGCGGGGCTCAGGATGACACATCAAATTGAGCTAGGATTTTTCGGCATCGGCGGGTTTGGCGTGAAGTAGAGTGAAGCGGCTTCCCACCCATGCCGCGATGAAACTGCGTCATGGATGGGGCACCGTGGCCCTGGAATTGTTCGAGGCTACTCCGCGCGCAATGCGTTGACGGGATTGACCTGCGCGGCGCGGCGCGAGGGCAGGTAGCAAGCCAGCCACGCGATTGCGATCACAACCGCGGTGGCCAGTGAATAGGTCAACGGATCCATGGGGCTGACCTTGAACAGGATCGATGCCATGAAGCGCATGGTGGCAAAGGCTGCTCCTACGCCGAATGCCACGCCGATGGCAGCCAGCAACAGTCCCTGTCGCACAAACATCCCTGTCAGTGCGTCGCGCTGAGCGCCGAGCGCCATGCGAATGCCGATTTCGCGCGTGCGCTGGGAGACCGCGTAGGAGATCACTCCATAGATGCCGACGATGCCGAGAAGCAGTGCCATGCCGCCGGCGACGCAGAGCATGATGAGCGTGAAGGAGGTGCGAGCCATCGACTTGGTGTAGAGTTCGCCAACTGTGGCCGGATCGGCCAAAGGCAAATCGCCATTGATCGACCATACTGCCTGTTGCACCTGGCTCATGAATGCGGACGAGCCCGCGCGTGGCGAGCGAATGACAAACGATACGCCGCGCCGCACTGTCCTCCGGCTGCCCTTCAAATTTGGCCATGTAACACGGGCCAATACACGGTGGTTGGCGCTTTCTGGCTGACTCCGTCGTAGTAGACATCCTTGGCGACGCCGATGATCTCGCGCCAGTCGTCGGTGTTGCCGACGCGAATGTGCTTGCCCAGCGCGTTTGCGGGCTCGCCCCAGTATTCGCGGGCCAGGTTTTCCGACACCAGTGCGACCGGCCGTTTCTCGTACGTCTCAGCCCAGGTCAGATCTCTCCCGGCAACGAGTGGAGTGCCCATTGTGGAGAAGAATCCTGGCGACACGTTGACGAAGCGCCGGATAGGCGGTATCTCGTTATCGCGATAGGTGCGGTCCTGCGCGAAGAGCACGTCGTTCGAACTGTTTCCATCCATCGGAATGTGAGTGGAATAAGCGACGGAAGAAACGTTCGGAATCGCGGCCAGCTTGTCGGCGATCGCCTGCTCCATATGGACCACGTTTGCCTTCTGTGTTCTCCGGCACGGTTGATTCGGGAACGTAGATGCGGAACTTCAGCAGGCTTGCGGGATCGGCGAATCCTGGAGAAACGTTTGCCAGCGCCTGAAATGTGCGGATCATCAGGCCGGAGCAAATCAGCAGGACGAGCGCCAGGGCTACCTGCACAACCACCAGCGCCTTGCGCGCGCGATGCCGTTCGCGGCTCTGGCTCAGTGCACGGCCGCCTTCGCGCAAACCGGTATTGATCTGCACTCCGGAGTATTTAATTACCGGAAGCATGCCGATCACAACGCTCACAAAGAGCGCAGTCCCGGCGGCAAAAAGCAGCACGGGAAAATTGATGCCGATCTCGTGAAGACGCGGCAGTCCGGTGGGAGCAGCCGCTACAAGCACGCGAAGTGCCGCAAAGGCCAGTGCCAGTCCGATGATGCCGCCGGTAGCTCCCAGAACGGCGCTTTCGAACAATAGCCCCAGCGTGATGTTGGAGCGCCCAGCGCCAAGAGCAGAGCGGATCGCCAATTCCTGCCGGCGTCCCTCAACCCGCACCAGCAGCAGATTGGCGACGTTGGCGCATGCAACCAGCAGCACCACCACAATTGAGCCCATCAAGACCCAAAGGACATTTCCTACATCGCCGACGACATCCTTTTTGAGAGTGTGGAGGTTCGCGCTGATCTTAACCTTTTCAAAGATCGCGGTACTGAACCCATCGGGCGCGGGGAAACTGTGAATCGCAATCGGCAGCAGGCGATTCATATCTGCATTGGCCTGCTTCAATGTCACGCCGGGCTTGAGCCGGGCGAGTCCGCGAAAGCTGAAGTTGCCGAGCTTCGTTTTGCTGCGATCCAATTGCATTGGCAGGAACAGCGCGGCGTTGTAGTTGTCGAGGAACTGGAAATCGCGTGGCAGCACGCCAATGATTTCGCGGGAGGTGCCATCGACATTGAGTGTCCGCCCGACGACGGAATTCCTGCCGCCGAATTTCTTCTGCCAGTAGTTATAGGAAAGAATGACGGTCTTGGGCGCGCTGGCCGCGTCGTCACGGCGCGAGAAAAGCCGGCCCAGAACCGGTCTTACGCCGAGCAGCGGCAGAGTTCCATCCGTCACGTCCATTCCCGTTACGTGCTCGGGTCGCACCAACGCCCGTAACGGAGAGAGAGTCTCCGTTGTACATGCCGACATCTTCAAGCGTCGTGCTCTGTTCGCGGTCAATGAAGTAAATGAAGGGCGCCATGTTCAGGTCGCCTTGAAAGCCAATTTCAGGAGCCGAGTGCCAGATGCCGACGAGGCGATCTGACTGGGGATAGGCCAGCGGCTTTAAAAGCACGCCCTCAACCACACTGAAGACAACCGTGTTTGCCCCAATGCCAACTGCCAGCGTTATCAGCGTGATGGTGGTGAAGAGGGGAGCACGTGCCAGCCTTCTGAAGACTTGCTTTAGCTGATCGGTAAAGAACTCCATGGCAAACCTTCCTGATCCTGGATTCACTGTACGGAGACCGCACGCAGCCGCGGCGAGCTATTCGGCCGTAACCAGAATTACGCGAAGACCAGGGGGAAAGTTCGCAGAATTGTGACGAAGCGGCGGTTGGGCGGAACAAATCGGCCTGTCCCGCCCGTTTGGTCTACTTGATGCCGACGACCATGGAATCCGGCCCGACGAGGTGTTCGACGCGGGTTTCGCGGAATCCGGCTTCCTTCATCCAGCCCACGCAGTCGGCGCCGGTGTAGTCGAAGCCGCCGGGGGTTTCGATCAGCATGTTCAGGCTCATCAGCAGGCCGAAGGCATTCTTCGAACGGTCGTCGTCGATGAGGGCCTCGTAGACGATGTAGGCGCCACCGGCCGGCAGTGCTTCGTATGCCTTGCGAATCAGCATCTTCTTCTCTTCGAGATTCCAGTCGTGCAGGATGTGGCCCATCATGATGACGTCAACGTTGGGCAACGGATCGGTGAAGAAGCTTCCTGGCTTGAACTTCACGCGCGAAGAGAGGCCATTTTCTTCGACGTATTCCTCGAAGATGGGCGCGACTTCGGGCAGGTCGAATCCGGTGCAGGTGAGATGCGGATTCTTGAGGGCCACCTGAACGATCAAGTCGCCCTGCGCCGTGCCGCAATCGGCAACTGTCTTGTAATTCGCCCAGGGGAACTTCGCGGCGATCGCCATATTGGCGCCGCGGCTTACGCCGGTCATGGCACGCAGAAAGCCCTTGAGGCGTGTGGGGTCGGCGTAGAGGGCGGCGAATGTCTCCGTGATCGCCGGTGGCCTCATTCTGGTTTTCGCCGGTGCGCAAGGCTGTGGTCAGGTGCCCCCAGTGATGAAAGAGACGCTTGTTCGCCATCTCCAGCATGCCGCCGATGTAGGAGGGCTTGCGCTTGTCGAGAAAGACGTTGCTCGATGGCGTGTTCGCGTAGTGGCCGTTCTGGCGCTCGAGGAAGCCCAAGTGCAACCAGCGCATCGAGGAAGTCTCGCGAGGAGCGCGGGTGCAGGCCGAGACGGCCGGTCAGCGATTCCAGGCTTTCGGGGCCTTTGGCGAGTTCGGTAAAGACTTCCATCTCAACAGCGCTGAGCAGTGTTTTCGAGGCCCAGAACGCGAGGCCGGTTTGCAGAATGTGATCGGGCGAGGGTGAGGACGCAGTCATGGTGTCTCTTTCGTTCGGAGATTCTCGATTCGCCCTTGGGAGAAACCGGCTGGCAGTGAACGAGAAGATCTGCTTGCGGCGGGGAAGCTGGGCGTTGCGAGTGAGACGAGTTTACATGAGGATGAGTTGGGAGGGGAATGGGCAAGATGGGGGCGGAAACGAGAGCGGGGCTGCTCTAATGTCTCGCTTGTAACTTCCGCAAAGGCGGCCACATGTCAACATCGTCTTGCATGTGAAAGAGGACGCCGAGTCCGTGAGCTCACCTCGGTCTCGCATAGAGCCGAACGCATTCTATGCTATGCTCGCCGCGAGTCTCGGGGACATGTTGAAACGTAGTGATCGACTCAACCCGCAGCGCACAGCTTTTATCGCAGGCATGATCATTCTCGGGACTTGCGGGGCAGGCGGGCAAACGCCGCCTCTGCGAGATCAGTCAGTTGCGCAGAAGACCTTGGCGCCGCTGAGCGCCACCGATCCCGTCGTGCGGGATGGCCTCTTCAGCATCGACGCGGTTGTAACGGACTCGTCAGGGAACCGGTTTTGGACCTCGCGCCCTGGGACTTCACTCTTCTCGACAACGGCCAGCCGGCAAAGATTCGCACCTTTCACAACGCTCTGGAGGCGTCAGAACCTGCGCCCGAGCTGATCTTCGTCCTCGACACCGTTAATCTCTAGCCCCAGCAGCTCACGCAGACCGAAAGCGCGATTGTTCATTTCCTGAGCCAAAATGGCGGACACTGGGATTCCCGTGTTTTCTGTATCGAATCACGCGCGACGGACTGTTCTCCTCATTGAGGCCCGTGACGGACGGGGCTCTTCTAGTCAAAGAACTGGAACAGACGAGATCTCAATTGGCCGTGTGGCCATCGGGTCGAGATGATGGGCAAACTTTGCTTGGCTCATGGGTGAGCAGGTCGCAGCCCAATCCGCTCTCTCTGCGCGCCCTGGGCTCGATTGCGATCGATCAGAGAGACGTTCCCGGCCACAAGGTCGTGGTGTGGATCAGTCCGGGATGGCCTGTGAATGGCGGCGACGTTGGCTTCGACGAGGCAACGGAGTTGTCCACACGGCTGCGGGAAGCGCGCATCACGCTGGACAACGTTAACGCGTGGCCGAATCCAGACCAGTCATTTAATTATCACGACTACCTCGAAGCGCCCCGTTCGCAAAAGGACATGCAACCGGCCAAACTGGCATTGCAGGTGATCGCGACGCACACAGGAGGCCTGGTGTTGGGCTCGTCGGGCGACCTTGATCGAGACCTGGATAGAGACATTGACCGCTGTGTCGAAGAGGTGCGGAGCTTCTACACCCTCACCTTCAATCCCCCGCACACCTACACGATGGACGAATACCACGACCTTCGTGTGCAGGTTGATCGTCCTGCCCTGACGGTCCGCGCTCTCACGGGCTACTACAACGAGCCCGTGTACTTCGACAATCCCCGGCCTGGGATAGAAAAGGTCACCGTCGCGCAGCTTGAAGACCTGGTGCATGCGCAGATCGACCTTCCGCGAAAGCTGGCGAATCTCGAACTGACCGAACGGCTGAGCACGCCCCGGCTCGATGCACTGTTGAACAAGATCCACAGCGAACGGGAACGCCAGGCACTGACGGTGGATGCCGATCTGTCAATCGCGCTCTCGCCCCCGCCCGACGAAGTTGTGAATCGCCCGCCGCCTCCGGTGGAGGAGCAGCGCGACCTTTTAGGGCGCACATTCGCCTACCTTCAGAACGCGATTCCCAAATTGCCCGACTTTTATGCTTTGAGAGACACGGTGCGCTTCGAAGAGCCTCTGGAACGCCCCGAGGAGAGCTGGAAGATGCCGCACCAAGACCAGACTCTCCACTTTGCCACCGGGGAGCACGCTACAGTTCTCTATCGAAACGGGCACGAGATAGTGGAGAAAAAGAAGAAACTTGGCAAAAGCCGCGTCGTCCGCGGGATGCGAGCACGCGATCTTGAAACAACAGGCACGTTCGGTCCCATTCTTACCTAAGTGCTGACGGCCGCCGCTACCAGTACGAGCACTCTGAGTTGGAAGCGTTGGAACGCGGCAAGGACGGAGATCTGGCGGTTTTCTCCTACAGAGTTGCCGGTACGAGTAGCGGGCCCGGGCTCACGTATTGCTGCCTCCCTGAGGGTAACGGGACCACTCCCTACCAAAACAAGGCGGATACCTACTACGGCGAATTCGCGGTCAACCCCGACAGCGGGGCCATCATGCGGATCGTGATCAATGCGGATCTCGACGAAGAACGGGATCCTGACGTGCCCCTCATCCGCTCGCAATTGATGGTCGAGTACGGCCCGGTGGAACTGGGCGGCAAGACCTATATCTGTCCTCAGCGGAGCGTGGAGATCTCCCGTGGCCGCACCGAACGCGAACTCCACGAGTGGGGGATGGTGTTCAGCCTCTACAGCTATTTTGAAACGATGATCAACGACGTGACTTTCGGCGGGTACCACAAGTTCGGGTCGGAATTCCGCATTCTGCCTGGATTCGAAGAAGCTCCTGCACCCCCCAAGAAAGCAGATTGACCAAGGCACTTGCTTGCAACGCGCCTAAGATTGCGAAGTCCGATATAAGCACACCTGCAACGTCGTCGACGCTGATTCTGAGCAAGTGGTGGGAAATTTGGAAGTAGCGTTTTTCCCGAGCGAATGTTCGGAGTGGCACTGACAAAACAACCGCAGATCTTTCGACTCCGCTCCGCTTCGCTCAAGATGACACCCCTACAGGGCCATGAGCCACCATGTCCCAGGTTAGTGCTGTTCTTGCCTGGCCAGAGAGCTTCCCCGCACCCACCAAAGCTGGTATGCTGCGTGCGCAGAGAAAACCGATTTACACGAGGAGTGCAAGGCGATGTGGTTCCTGGGAATGGATGTGGGCACGGGCGGCACGCGGGCCGTTGTGGTGGATGCGGATGGCAAGCTGATCAGTCGGCGCTTCGAGCGAGCATGCGCCCTTCCGCACGCCGCATCCCGGATGGGCGGAGCAGGATCCCGAAGACTGGTGGCGCGCGGCGCAGGAAGCGATTCAGCTGGCGCTGGCCGCCGCGCCCGAGCCGCATCGAGCCGATCGCCGCCATCGGCCTGACCGGCCAGATGCACGGCGCGGTGATGCTGGATGAGAACGGCGCGGTGCTGCGTCCGTCGCTGATCTGGTGCGACACGCGCACGCAGCCCGAGTGCGACTGGCTCACGGAGAAGATCGGCTACGAGAGGCTGATCGAGCTCACCTGCAATCCGGCGCTGCCCAACTTCACGCTGACCAAGCTGCTGTGGGTGAAGACGCACGAGCCGGAGATCTTCGCGAAGATTCGCCACATCATGTGCCCGAAGGATTATGTGCGCTACCGGCTCACCGGCGAGTTCGCCATCGACGTGCAGGAGGCCAGCGGAACGCTGCTGCTGGACGTAACGCATCGCCGCTGGTCGAAGGAAGTGGCCGAGGCGGCGGGGATTCCGGAGAGCTGGCTGCCGAAGGTCTACGAATCGCCGGAGGTTTGCGCGCGCATCAGCGAAACGGCGGCAGGGCTGACGGGACTTGAAGGCCGGGCACGCCGGTTGTGGCCGGCGCGGGCGATCAGGGCGCGGGCGCGGTGGGCATGGGCATTCTGCAGCCGGGCTCCGTGTCGGCGACCATCGGCACGTCCGGCGTGGTGTTTGCGGCGACGGCGCAACCGACGAAAGATCCCAAGGGACGCCTGCACACGTTCTGCCACGCGGTGCCGGGCGTGTGGCACGTGATGGGCGTAACGCAATCGGCGGGGTTGAGCCTGAACTGGCTGAAGCAGACATTCTTTGCCGGCCAGAATTATGACGCGCTGACGGCGGCAGCGGAGAAGATTCCGGCCGGCAGCGAAGGGCTTGAGTGGGCGCCGTATCTGCTCGGCGAGCGCACGCCGCATCTCGATCCGGAGGTGCGCGCGGCGTTCGCGGGCATTTCGACTATCCACACCGCGGCGCATTTTATGCGCGCGGTGCTGGAGGGCGTGGCGTATTCGCTGCAAGACACGCTTCACGCTGTTTGCCGAGACTGGGAATTCCTGTCAGCGCAGTCCGGCTGGGCGGCGGAGGTGCGCGCGGTCCGCTGTGGCGCAAGATTCAGGCCGGCGTTTACGGGCAGGCGGTGGAAGTGCTGACCGCCGAAGAAGGCGGCGCGTTTGGTTGCGCGCTGATGGCCGGCGTGGGCACGGGCCACTGGGCCAGTCTCGACGAGGCATGCGGGCAGGCGATCGAAGTGGCGCAGCGCATCGAGCCAGATCCGGCGGATCTCGCCGCGTACAAGGCGGGCTACGCGGAGTGGCGCAAGCTGTATCCGGCGCTGAAGACGCTGAATGGAACCGCTGGAGTGCATGAGCGCCGGTCGTCTGTATCTGTCCGGCTTCCCACCCATTCCGCGATGACGCGATGGAACTCGGGCTGCACACTAGTCACTATTCGCGATCAAGCTTGGCATCAGGCGAATACTTTCTGATGCGCGAGTTTGAGCGACGTCGATATGACATATGATTGAGCGTATACATGCGGGGCGGCGATGCTATAGCCTTGCTGCAAATTGCTTTGCGGTGAGGGCCTGATGCGTCTCCATTCTTCTTTGATTTCATTGCTATTTGTGTGCGCCGGTTGCGGCGCGATTGCGCAGGCTAGCGCTGCGCCGACCTGCGCGGATTTGCACCTGGTGCCCGCGCCGCGGGAGTGTCACGGCGGTGAGTCGATTTCGACTCGGCGTCAGCCGGTCTGCGCATCGTCTCCGACAAAGGTTGCCGAGAGATGAATTCGCTGCGAACGATCTCGAAGAGTCGCTTCAAGAGACGCGAGGCATTGCTGTCGGCGAAAGCGATGCGCACGCGATCAGCTTTTGCATGCGAACACTCCTCGCGCGGAAACTGCTAGCGAAGGATCACTTGAGCTTCGATCCGGCAATGCACGATGAGGGCTACGTGATTGCACCCGACGGCGACGCAGGGTCTGGCCGTGATTGCGGAAACGGCCGCGGGACTTTTCTATGGCGCGCAGACCGTCAAGCAACTCATTCGCGGCTCCGGCAAAGATGCCGTGCTACTCGTTCCGACCATTCGCGACTGGCCGGCGATGGCGCATCGCGGACTCTCCGATGACTGGTCGCGCGGCCCGCTGCCCAACATGGACTTCCTGAAGCGCGAAATCCGCACGCTGGCGGCGTACAAGTACAACATCTTTTCGCCCTACTTCGAGCACACGTTTGCCTACGCCAGCACGCCGGTTGCGGCTTTCCCCGGTGGCGCGATGACTCCGGAAGAAGGCGCGCGAACTCGTCGAGTACGCGGCGAAATATCACATCACGATCATTCCCGAGCAGGAGGCGTTCGGCCATCTGCATCATGTGCTCAAATTCGAGCAGTACTCGCCGCTTGGCGAAACGCCGCATGGAGCGGTGCTGGCGCCGGGCGATGCGGGAACGCTGCCGCAGATCAGCGAGTGGTTCGGCGAACTGGCGAAGGTTTTTCCCGGGCCATACGCGCACATCGGCGCCGACGAAACCTTTGAGCTTGGCCTGGGGCGCACGCGCGACGAGGTGACGCAGAAGGGACTCGGCGCGGTCTACCTCAATTTCCTTTCGCAGATTCACACCACGCTCGAGCCCGATCACAAGCGGCTGCTCTTCTGGGGCGACATTGCGGAGAACTCGCCGGAGCTGGTGGGCACGCTGCCCAAGGACATGATTGCCGTCTCGTGGCACTACGACGCGAAGCCCGACTTCACCAAGAACCTTGAGCCGTTCATCAAGTCGGGGCTGGAGACATGGGTCGCGCCGGGAGTGAACAACTGGAACCGCGTCTATCCCAACAACAACGAGGCGCTGGGCAACATTCGTGCGCTTTGTGCGCGACGGCCAGAAGCTCGGCGCGACGGGCATGCTGAACACGGTGTGGAACGACGACGGCGAAGGCATCTTCGACGAGAACTGGTTTGGCGTTCTGTTTGGCGCGGCGGCCGCGTGGCAGCCGGGCGAGAGCTCTGAAGCCGACTTCATCGCCTCGTATGGCCAGGCATTTCATGGCGACGCGACAGGCAAGATCAGCCAGGCGCAGCAGGAGCTGATGGCAGCGCACGCGATGCTGAAGAAGGCGGGCCTGAATGATGCACAGGATACCTACTTCTGGGTCGATCCGTTTTCGCCCGAAGGCCAGCAGGTTGCGGCGAAACTGATGCCGGTGGCGCCGGAACTTCGCCTGCATGCGGAGCGCGCGATCACACTTCTCGCGCAGGCGCGTGCGGCCGGAAAGCTGGATAACCCAGAGGCGCTCGACGCGATGGAACTCGGCGCGCGACGCATCGACTTCATCGGCTACAAATTTCAGGCCGCGGAGGAGATCGCATCACTTTACGCCAAGGCCCAGTCGCTTGCAGGCGACAAAAGCCGGTGGAGCGAAGTGTCGGAGGCGTTGCACACGATTGGTTCCAACAACGGACGGCTCCAGGATATTCGCGATGGCTACTCGCAAATTGGCCAGCTCTTCAACGAAGCTTGGCTGCGCGACAACCGCCCGTATTGGCTCGCCAACAACATGGCCCGCTACGATCGCGCCACACGAGATGTGGGTAGGCCGCGGCAATGCGTGGCAAAACGTCATTCAACACTGGTGGGACACGCATACGCTGCCGCCAGCGGCGAAGTGGGTTTGCCTGCGCCGCTTTCTCCCGCAGGAAAATAATTCAGCGGTGACCTTCTGCTCTGCGAAATGCAGAGTGCAGGGCCGACGTCTCTGCGTTGCAATTTTTTGCCACGCCAGGCGTTTGCTCGCGATCAATTCGCGGAATGCCTAAATTGTCAGCATTTTCGCTTGACGGTCATATTGCGTGCGCTCAGAATTGATTTCCCAACGGAACTGACCCCAGGAGGTCCCCATGTTTCATGCACGCTTTTGGGCCCCGCTCTTTCTGTGTTGTGCTGTTCTGATTCCAAGTTCCTCTCAGAGCGCCTCAGCCGCTACGTTGTGTGTGAACCCCTCTGGTTCGCACGGATGCTACACCACGATTTCAGCCGCTGTATCCCATGCCGCCGCATTCGACGTGATCAACGTTGGTCCTGGAAAGTACAAGGAAGACGTCGTGATCGGAATGCCGCTCTCGTTGATCGGAGCAGGCGCGGGCGTTTCCATCATCGACGCTACTGGCCTTGCAAATGGCATTTTTGTAGATGGATTCGACAATGCCGGACTTGACCACGTCAACATCGCCGGATTCACCGTTGAGAATGCGAATTGGGAAGGCGTCCTTGTGGTCAGCGCTTCGGATGTCGTTATTCGCGACAGCAAAATCGTCAACAATACGAAAGCCACCGCGGCATTTACCGGTGAGCCCGGAGCTTGCCCAGGACAGCCAGCATTCGAAACGGACGAGACCGGCGATTGCGGCGGGGGATTGCACCTCATCGGCGTTTGGAATTCGACGATTTCAGGAAATACGATCACGAAAAATGATGATGGCATCCTGGTGAGCGACGAGACTTCAGCAAGCCACGACATTCTGATCATCCTGAACAGCGTGAACGATAATCCGGGCGAGTGCGGCATCGTGCTTGCGTCACATCCGCCGTTTGGAGCGATCGGGTCGAAACATCATGGTGTTTACCATGTCACGGTTGTTGACAACGACGTCGAGAATAACGGCGTGCAGGTTGGAGGCGCGGGAGTGGGCATCTTCTCTGATGGCATCGGGCAGGGCCGCTCCTCGCAACATGTGATCAGTCACAACAAACTCATTGGCAACGGAATCGGCGGTGTCGCGTTGCATACGCACGTGGGGCCGAATTTCCATCTACCCGCGGACAACATGGATGGCAATGTGATCATCGGCAACTACATTGCGAAGAATCTCGCGGATGTGGATGACACCGCCACGGGCGGACGCGTGGGCATCAATATCAACAGCGGCGGCGGCGGAACCCCGGTTAACGGAACCATCATTTCGCACAATGTCATCACGGACGAAGACATCGACGTTGCGGTCAACACGCCGGCCTGGGTCAACGTTCATTTGAACGACCTCCGCGGCGGAAAGGTGGGCGTGGCCAACGTCTGCACCCTCGACGATCCAAGCTGCAAGGGCGGCAGCGATGCCAGTGAAAACTACTGGGGATGCCCGAAAGGGCCCGGCGCATGGGGATGCTCGACAACCAGCGGTCCGAATATCCTGTCCACTCCGTGGCTGAGCCAGCCCGTTAGCGATGACGACGACCACGATCAACACTAGATTCGATTCCTCAAACAGCAAGGCCTGCCGCGATCTGCGGCAGGCTTCTCTGTTTCTGCGGTGTGTCTAGTTGATTGTGATGTCTGCATGCTGAGGCGTGTTCTCGCTCGAGTCGCCAAGGAGGATGACGAACTTGCCGGGATCGATTGTCCAATCATGCTTCGTCTCATCCCAGTAGCTGAAAGCGCGGGCATCGAGCGAGAGCGTTACATGCCTCGTTTCACCGTAGCGAGGTGGACTTTTTCAAAGCCCTTCAACTCGCGCTCAGGCCGCTTGGCTTTTGCTGACGGATCAGAGACGTAGAATTCTGCCACTTGCGCACCTTCACAAGACCGGCAGCACCTCGAACAATTTCCTCCACCGCGGCGAGCAGTGGGATTCCGATCTCGGCCTCTACTATCTGCGCGCCCGCTGGTACAACCCAGCGACCGGGCGCTTTATGAGCCGCGATCCGTATGCGGGCTCGATCTACGACCCGGCCAGCCTGCACCGCTACAACTATGCCCGCGGCTAACCCGGTCAACTTCATCGATCCCTCGGGCCGAGACACAGCAGCCGAATATGGTCTGCTGACGTTAAATACCGTGGCCGGGGCAGCCGCGCTCACGTCGGCACAAATCGCAGTCAACTGCGCGCTCTCCTCGCTTGCTTCCGCGACAGATCTCGTCGGCCAGCACATGGGAAGTCCCTCGACCACCCGCGGGGTAAGTTCCACATTTCTTTCGATTTGTGACCACAGTCACAGGGAGAGGTGAATGCTGTCACTGCCCGACTGTTCGCGCAAGCGCAGATTCAGTAACCATCAGGCCCCGAACCGACCTGGCGCACCCTGGCGCCATCGGCAACCTTGGCGCAAAGAAGGATGTTATGAGTTTCGCATCTGGTTTAAAGACCATCGTCGTGGCAACAGACCTGGACGGTCGGGCAGATGCCGCCCTGGAGTATGCACGCAAACTGGCCGTGGCCTATGAGGCACGCATCATGCTGGCTCACGGGCTCGATCCGTTGGATTACGCTTCGGTCGTGGCGGTTCCCGGAAAGGTTCTCAGCAGTCTCACTGAGCAGGCCCGCGCCACCCTCGATCAAATGACCTCAGATCTGATCCGCGAGGGCATTCACAGCCATTCGGAGATTCGCCAGGGAGAAGTCGCGCAGATGCTCGTGGATGTCGCGCGGCAATACGGAGCCGGTCTGATCGTGATCGGCACGGAGGGAAGGCAGGGCGCCGGACCGATCGTCGTGGGAGCTATCGCAGAGCAGTTGGTGCGGCTGGCTCCGTGTCCGGTGCTCGCAGTCGCCGCTGACTACAATGCAGGCGAGTTCCGTCCTGTGCCGGGAGGCCCCGTGATGCTGGCGATGGAGCGGAATGAGGCCACAGCGGAGGCTGCAGAGACAGCTTGCCGAAATCTTCCAGCGAACATTGATCGTTGTTCATGCGCGCAGGCCTGAGGAGGCCATTGCGTTTCTCAATCCCATAGCAACAACGCTTGAGCAGTTCGGGATTGAGAACACGGGGCGCTTTCCGTTGCGCTGCATCGTCAAGGACGGCAAGCCGAGTGATGCGATCACCGATGCAATCGGACAGTATCAACCAAGTGTGCTGGTGATTGGAGTGAAGCGAGCCAGCGAAACCCCGGGACCGCATGGCACGGCATTTACACTGCTGGCCCGATCGCGCGTACCTGTGCTCTGCGTACCGCCGGCGATGGCGTCCGAGGTGCGGGAATCCGAAACCTGTACCAGTGCGCCCTGCTGAGGACGCGAGTGGGCAGGATGAGTGAACTACTCAATCCGACGAAGCGGCGGAAGCAACTTACAACGACCGCTCAATGAACCCATCGAAATTGCAGCTTCTCTGGAGACGAGTTGCCGCATATCGGATTTGGTTACTCCGAGTTTCGAGGAAGCCGGCGAGACCGCGACAACGCGGAAGTGAGAACCGCAGCTGATCAGGCTCGCAGCTGGATCATGCACCGGAAAGAGGCAAGAGGAGAGGGGACAATGCAATCAGCAGCAATCTCCGAGCGGCGCGACGGCGCCGCGGCGCATCCGATTGCAGAACTGTTAGCCTGTCCGCCCGGAGTCGGCAACATGCTGAATGCTTCGGCGGAGTGCATTGAGTTCGATGCAGGGGATGTCATCTTTCAACAGAACGACATTTGCCGGGGTTTATACGTTGTGATTTCCGGTTATATGCTGCGCAAGGCGTCGCGACTGGATACGCGGCTTAAGCTTGGAACCGTCCGAGCTGGGGAAGTGGTGGAATTGGCTGCAATGTTAGGTGATGTACGTCACACGTACACTCTTATCGCGCAGTCCAGAGGAACAGTTATGCGGTTGCCCAAGGAGGCACTGCAGCGTGGATTCGAATTGTATCCCCCACTCAAGATGCAACTACTGGAAGAGCTAGCTCGTGAAGTTTCAAGGGCATACGGCATATGTTGCGCGACGAGGCTGGCGGGGATCAGGCGTAGACCAGCCGTAGCTGAACAGGCGTGAAGCTCGCGGAAGCACACCGAGAGATTCCGACGACAACAGTCCGGAATCGACTGCAAAGAAGGACCCTTTCGAGCCATATCCATCTTTATCCAAGAAGAACTAAGATATACTCTGGATAAGTCGCGGAAGACCCATGGCTGGACTCCACTCTCATCACCCCCCGGAAGATTGTCTTAATTGCGAGCACCGCCATTTGCGGATGTTTTGTAATCTCACGCCAGAAGCTCTGCAGGATTTCGACAACATCGGAGTCATGATGAGCCATGCACGGGGTGCAAAGCTGTTTACTGAGGGCGATGCAGCGCGGAACGTCTTCATCATTTGTTTTGGGCAGGTGAAGATATCGTCCACCTCGCGTGACGGTAAGACCATGATCCTCAAGATTGCGGCTCCCGGCGACGTGATGGGGCTGAGCGCGGTCCTGGCCAACGTTCCCCACGAAGTGACGGCCGAAGCCATCGAGCCCTGCCAGGTGAAAACGATTCGCAAGCAGGAGTTCATCGACTTTCTCGGCCGACATGGAATCGCCAGCATGCATGCGGCGCAGTCGCTGTCGGGCGAGTATCTCACCGTCTTCCACGATGCCAAGCGGCTGGCTCTTTCAGGTTCCGCTGCAGGACGTCTTGCGCGCCTGCTGCTTGACTGGGGTAAAGCTGCTTCCAGTGGGAAGCCGGAGATTCGGTTTACGATGGCCCTCACGCATGAAGAGATCGCCAACATGGCGGGCACTTCTCGCGAGACGGTCACGCGGCTGCTGAATCAGTTCCGCCGCGACCAATGGATCGTCATCAAGGGCGCCAGCCTTACCATCTCCAAGCCCGACCAGCTGGAACGCCTCACCGCATAAACTTCTTCATCGAGTAGCTTCTCCTCAGCGCGAAGCTATGTCTCGGAAGAGGCACTTCCAGCCTGACATCGATTTCATCCGCGAACGGGACAAACTGAAGGGCGTGGAGCGCAAGACGCGTCTGCGCGGGCTTGCGCTGAGAACTCTGTCGAGCACAGAGGCGCCGAGCAAACACGAAGATGTTCAGTGCCCCTGTGGCACGACATGCGGCGAAATCTCAAACAGAAAGATGGAATTCCCCGATCGATTTCGCGCGAATCCTTATTGCTTCTTTATTTGTTCGCAAACTATCGTAGGGAATGGAATACCAAGTCCACACATTCCATCCTTCTAAGCATCCCAAAAAACAATCAGGGCCTATGCGGGAATTTTGACGCCCATTCCGTCGTCCAGACGGTAGCACTTTTCAAGGGCGCGCAGTTACACAATTTCACTCATTTTCCGGAGGTTAAGCGCAATGCTTCATCGACTTACCCGAAGTGTATTTGCCGCTATACTCATCGCGGTCGCCGCGGTGATCGCATTCCCCTTGAGTGGTTTGGCGCAGACATTCCGCGGCGGAATCAATGGAACCGTGACGGATCAGTCGGGCGCGGTTGTTCCCGGCGCGACGGTAGCAGCCACGGATTCTGCGACAGGTGTTCTGCACAAGACCATTACCTCCAGCGCCGGTGAGTACAGTTTCCAGGACATGCCGCTCGGCGCATACACCGTCAAGATCTCTGTTTCAGGCTTCAAAGAATCGGTGATCAAGAACGTGCCGGTAACGGCGGGCGTGATCTACACGCTGCCGGTGAAGCTCTCTGTCCAGGCGACAGGTGAAACCGTCGAAGTATCTGCATCGGGCCTTGCGCTCGATACGACTTCGGCCACGCAGACGACAGACATTCCCGAGACCACTGTTCAGGACATTCCTCTGAATGGGCGCGACTTTACGCAGATGATCGGCTTGGCGCCGGGCTTTGCCGGATACGCGTTGGGCGGCTTCGGGTCAGTGAACGGCACGCGCGGAAATCAAGTGAATTGGCAGATTGATGGCACCGACAATAACGACTGGTGGCACAACATACCGGCCGTGAATCAGGGAGGCGTTGAGAACATCGCCGGCGTCACATTGCCAATCGACTCCATCGAAGAGTTCAGCCTGCAGACTCAGTCTTCCGCGGAAGTGGGAAGAAATCCAGGCGGAAGCGTTAACCTCGTTACCAAATCCGGAACAAACACTCCGCACGGCTCGATCTACTACTACGAACGGAACCAGGCACTGGCAGCAAGCAACCCATTCAATACGCTGGGCGATCTGCCTCTCGAGAATGTGCAGTGGGGTGCTTCGCTGGGCGGTCCATTCTATAAGGATCACACGTTCTGGTTCACCAACTTTGAGAAGCAGAAGTTCAACATCGCGACCGGCGACTCGGGCCTCGAGCCAAATGCGTATTACCAGGCCGCGGCGATGCAGTTGCTGAACGATGCGGGCGTCCCGGTCGATCCGGCCACGCAGAAACTGCTCGCGATTCTGTGGCCTGCCGACCTCCTCGCCGGAACGACACCAGGCTCCATCCAGTCGGCGGCGCCCGAATTCGGATACAGCTACAACGGCGTCGCAAAGATCGATCACACGTTCAACTCAAAACACAGCATCTACGCGCGCGCTTTCCTGGGCCAGGGCAATCAGACAGCCCCAGTGGGAACGACCGACATCAATCCCTACTTCTTTGAGATCGGACCCATTCACGTCTACAACTACTCGGCCGGCCACAACTGGGTGATTTCACCTTCGATCAGCAACAGCGTCACGGCCGGAGTGAACTACTTCCATCAGACCTTCTCCGATGCCAACACAAACTTTGCGAGCGTGGCACAAGCCGGCTTCATCACCGGCGCTCCGTTTCCGAACGCACCCAATATCCTGATCGGCAACGATTTTGAACCAACAGGCAATACGCCTCCCGAGGGCCGCCAGGACGTGACGGGGTCATCGACGAAGCGCTCAACATCGTCAAGGGCAAGCACCAGCTGCGTCTGGGCGGCGAATTTCGGCGCGCCCAGGTGGATGAGTTCTACCACCGCCATGCCATCGGCAACTACCAATTCCTTGGCGGGCAAGGGACCAAACGGTGACGGCTCAACGACGTGGAATACAAGCGATCAGGACGTTGCATCTCTTGCAGACTTCCTGGCCGGCTACCTGACGAAGGGGTCTATCGCCGTAGGAAACCCTGAGCGCCTGGTGTTTTCATCCGGGTATACAGTCTTCGCCCAGGACAGCTTTCAGGCCACCACCAATCTGAACTTCAACTTCGGCCTGCGTTACGACTACATGCAGCCAATGCACGATAGCAAGAAGGACCTCTCGGTCTTCAGGCCGGGACTTACAACGAGTGGCATCGCGTTTCAGGGTGCGGATATCAGCAGCATCTACGAGCCCGACCACACCAGCTTCAGCCCGCGCGATAGGCTTCAGCTACAAGCTACCGTCCTCGCAAGCCGACCGTGATCCGCGGCGGCGCCGGAATCTTCTTTGACACGCCTAATGCCAACCCATTCCTGGATAATCGACCCGGAAACTCGGCTCCTAATGGACTCGAAGGCAATCCCGGCGGCAGCAATCCGGTATTCACCCTCACGACTGCGGCAAGCACGGGAAGCCCGGTCCTGATCGTGCCTGGTCAGGAAATCATTCCAACATCAGTCGCTCTCGTGCACTGTGAATCCCTGCGGCGTTTTCAGTGTCGACAAGAATTTCCGCTCGCCCTACAACGTCAACTTCAACCTGCAGATTGAGCGGCAAGTCGGCAAGGCCTTCTTCCAACTTGGATATGTCGGAAGCGAGGGACGCAAGCTCCTGAGCCTTCTGAACATCAACCAACCCCATCTGGGTGGCGCACCCGGCGCCTACGCGGGAGACGGAACTGCCTTCGGAGGAAACTTCTACTCCGACATCAACCAGATCGAGAGCATCGGAACTTCGAATTACAACTCGCTTCAGGCTGTGTTCCGCACGTCGAGCTGGCATGGCGCGATTGCGCAGGCCTCGTATACGTGGAGTCACGGCCTCGACGAAGTCACGGCATATCGCGGGGCCCTTCCGCAAGACAGCTACAACTTCAAAGGCGACTACGGCAACTCGGACTTCGATACGCGGAACGGCTTCAAGGGCTACGTGAACTATTCGATTCCCTCGGCGCCAACGATGAAGTTGCTGACTGGCGGATGGGAACTCAACACGGCATTTCGCCTTCAACGGCGGCCAGCCCATCACGGTCTATAACGGCGATGACACCAGCGGCACCGACGAATACACGCAGCGCGTCAACCGCGTGTCCAACCCGTTTGCGGGTGTGAGCCACAGCATTCAAACCGCAAACGGCAGCAAATTTGTCCAGTGGTTCAACCCGAATGCGTATGTTGAGCCAGCCGCAAACACCTGGGGAACTGAAGCCCGCAACAGCATCTACGGACCGGGTTATGAAGATATCGATCTCTCGGTCCTGAAGAATACAAAGTTTCCGATTAACGATTTCCCGGTGAACGTACAGTTCCGCGCTGAAATGTTTAACCTCTTCAACCGCGTAAACCTCGCCAGCCCTGCCTGCACCCAGCTCTGCAACGACTACTTCGGGGGCGGAAGCTTCGGCAGAACAGGATCCACGATCGGTTCCGGTAACTTCTCGCCGGGTATCGGGCCGGGAGAACCCTTCAACGTGCAGTTGGCCATGAAGATTCTGTTCTAGGGAAAGGCCAGCCTGCACAACCCGTTTTGAAAATGGAATACCGGTCGCTCTTGAGCGACCGGTATTCCACTTTGCGCTACGAAACTGGTTAACTAGGAATCGGTCAGGCAATCGGGCAAACAATCCAGCAGCAAAAAGCCCCGTCCGAGGACGGGGCTTTCTACTTAAAACTGATGACTGACAACTGAGAGCCTACCTACGACATGTGCGTAAATGGCGCCCGTTCCAAGCGTGCCGGCAGCTTCGGCGAAAGCATCCCGACGGTGGCGCCGCTCATTACCGCGGTGAAGTCCTTGCGGAAGGCCATCATTTCGTCTGGCGTGCCGACGGTGATGCGCACGCTGTTGGGCCATGCGGGCCAGATGCGGCCCACATACATGTCCTTCGCAGCCAGAGCCGCCTGTACTTCCTTGCCGGGTTTGCGCACATCGAGCATGAAGCAGTTGCTCTCCGATGGGGTGCAGCTATAGCCCTCGCTCTTGAGCCATGCCAGCGTTTGTGCACGGGTGTCGGCGATGATCTTCTTGCGGGCAGGAACAAGATCCGCATCGAGCAGGCTGGCCTTGGCCGCGGCAACAGCGGTGATGGGCAGCGCGTTCATTCCGCCAAACGGCGTGATCTTCGCCAGTAGATCGGGACGGCCGATGGCGAATCCCATGCGGATGCCGGCCATGCCGTATAGCTTCGAGAAGGTGCGTAGGACGATGACGTTCTTGCCTTCCTTCACAAAGTCAATTGAACGCGGCGCGTCGCAGAGGTGGATATAAGCCTCGTCGATCAGGATCACCGTGTCTTTGGGCGCGTTGGCAACGACGTATTCGATGTCGCTGCGCGGCGTACAGGTTCCGGTTGGGTTGTTGGGGTTGCAGATGTAGATTACGCCGGGATTCGACGTGGCCGCGAGCATCGCCTTGACATCATGCTTGGCTTCGCCCTTCGGATCGGCCAGCGGCACCTTGAAGATCGGCGCGCCGCTCACCTTGGCTGCCCACATCGGCGCTTCGTAGCCGGGGTCGGCGACGACCAGCGGCCGGTCCTTGCTGGTGAATGCCAGAACCGTATAATGCAGCGGCTCGCTTGAGCCGGCAAAAGGAATGACCGACTCCACGCTCAGGCCTTCCTGCTTGGCGAAGATCTCTGACAGTTCCTCTTCACCGCTGAACAGGTAGCGCCCGCCCCGCGGAACGATGTCGATCATCGCCTGGCGCGCAGCTTCCGACGGCCCCATGGGGTTCTCGTTCGCGTCGATGTGGATGCCTTTGTTGGGGTCGGCGAATTTGGGACGTTCGGCGTATGCGAGATGCGCCTCGGTAAGGATGGGCAGGCTGGCCAGCGCGGAGGCTCCGGCTGCGAAACGGAAGAAGCTGCGGCGCGAAATTCCGGTAGGGGCGACTCCCGCAGGAGCTATAGGATCGACGGTCGGGTACATCGGCAAGACTCCTTAGGTTGAGGATGGAATTGGACAGACAACCGCATCAGGCGCGGAGAAACAAAAGGCCGGAAGACAGAAGGATTGGGGAAGGGGAATGATGATCCCATGTCCCAAGTTATCGTTCCGGCGCTGTAAAAACAAGCAGGAAATACAGACCTCCCGCATTGAATCTTGATCCTTCCCTTTCGTCACGCCGTCACCGTATTACGTCCAGGGTTCGGTGTGGTAGACTCCGTGCCGGAAAACGTATCCTTTCAAGATGACGCGAAATTCCAGCCGGTTTCGGCGCACCGCGAACCCGACCCCTGATTTTTTGCCTGAAGGCTTGACAACCCTTGGAGTAAACCCATTTACTTATGGGCGGACGTCCACATCAATTACGGATGTATTCACCCGATTGTAGGTGACTGAATGCTTGCTTTGGTTCCAGGTTTAACCGCCGCTGGATTTCCTCATGCACCCGCGGCGCTGCTCGCCCTTTCCACTCCCTCGCTGGCACATCTGAGCATGCTCGACATTGCCATCATCGCGATCTACTTCGTGATGGTGATCTGGATCGGCTTCTACCTCAAGGGCCAGGCCAACACCAGCGAAGAATTCTTCATGGCCGGCCGCGAGATGACGGCGTGGATCGCAGGTCTGAGCTTCGTATCGGCCAACCTGGGTTCACTGGAACTGATGGGGTGGGCCGGATCGGCGTATCAATACGGCATCCTCGCTGCCCACTGGTATTGGGTCGGCGCGATTCCGGCCATGCTCTTCCTGGGCATCGTGATGATGCCCTTTTACTACGTGTGCAAGACGCATTCGGTGCCCGGCTATCTCAAGCTCCGGTATGGACAGGGCGCAAGCATCGTTTCGGCTTTCTCGTTCGCGTTCATGACGGTGCTGATGAGTGGCGTGAATATGTTCGCCATGGCCGAGGTGATGAAGGTTGTTCTCGGCTGGAATCTGAACTTCTCCATCATCGTTTCGTCGCTCGCGGTAGCGGCCTATGTCGCGCTGGGCGGCTTGCGCTCTGCGATCTTCAATGAAGTGCTGCAGTTCATGCTGATCTGGGGCGGCGCGCTGCTGGTGCCAATTCTCGGACTGGTTGAGGCTGGCGGCTGGAACGGATTCAAGGCCAAGCTCGCACACAATATCGCCATCGGCGCAACGGCACCCGGCGACTACACGCACATGTGGCGCAGCATGGGCCACTTTACCGACAACCCGATGGGTATCCACTGGACCGGCATCGTCTTCGGTCTCGGATTCGCCATCAGCTTCGGTTACTGGACGACGGACTTCCTCGTCGTGCAGCGCGTTCTCGCCGCACACAATTTACGGTCCGCGCGCATGGCTCCGATCATCGGATCCTTCTTCAAAATGGCAGTTCCGTTCATCGTCATTCTGCCCGGCCTGCTCGGCCTCGTGGTGCTGCAGAATCCCGATGGCAGCCTCATGCACCTTGTAGGGCAGAATCTTGTTACTCCGGGTTCTGGACTGCACAGCTACAACGAGGTGCTGCCGTTGATGATGGTGCGCTACATGGCGCCCGGACTGCTGGGCCTCGGCATCACCGCGCTGATTGCCGGATTCATGAGCGGCATGGCGGGCAACGTGAGCGCCTTCTCGGCCGTGTGGACGTACGACATCTATCAGCCGCTGATCAAGAAGAACGCGTCCGATGAGCATCTACGTCACAGTCGGCCGCTGGGCCACGATTCTCGGTGTGATTGTTTCCATCGGCACAGCCTACCTGGTGATGAGTGCGGCCGGCATTATGGATTACGTGCAGGCACTCTTCAGCTTCTTCATCTCGCCGCTGCTCGGCGTGGTGCTGGTGGGCATGTTCTGGAAGCGCGCCACAAAAGCTGGCGGCTTCTGGGGATTGCTGATGGGCACGCTCACCTCGATCGGGCTGTGGGGATGGGTGAAAGCTGATCCATCGGCGCTGCGTTTCGTCGCGATTTCGCCGAATGCGAGGGACATGGCCGAAAACATGTATCGCGCTCTGTGGTCGGTGATTGTAGCCATCCTTGTCAACGTGATCGTCAGCCTGGTCACGAAACCAAAGACGCTCGCAGAATTGAACGGCCTGGTCTACGGCGCAACCACCCTGCCGGAAGAAGAGCCGGTGCCCTTCTACAAGAACGAGTACTTCTGGCTGGTCATCGCCATCATTCTGTTTCTGGCCCTCAACATCTACTTCTGGTAAGGAGGCCGCATGCATTCCGGCCATATTTCAATCTGGTTTTTCATCGGCGTCCTGCTCACGGTTTACGGAGCAATGATTTTTGGTTACGGACTGTACGAGTTGGCCACCAATCAACTTGCCAACGTGGTGCTGGCCAACCTGCACGCTCCGGTTTGGTGGGGCGGTTCGATGTTGCTCGTCGGCCTTTTTTACAGCCTGCGATTTCGCCCGGGCCGCAACGGTTAGTGCGGCAATTTAAGGAGCTTGAAACATGGCAGCACAAAGAAAGATGACATTTGGAGTTATTGTCGGAAACCGGGGCTTTTTCCCGGATCACCTGGCCAAGACCGGGCGTGAAGAGATCATCTCGGTACTCGAAGCCGCCGGCGCGGCCGCAATCGTCCTCGGTCCGGAACAATCAAAATACGGAGCGGTGGAAACGTACACAGAGGCGCAGCATTGCGCTGAGCTATTCAAGAAGCACGCCGAAGAGATTGACGGCATCATCATCACGCTGCCCAACTTCGGCGAAGAGCGCGGCATTGTCGATGCGATCCGCCTGTCAGGTCTGAAGGTCCCGGTACTGGTGCAGGCCACGCCCGACCGCTCCGACGCCATGACCATCGCCACACGGCGCGACAGCTTCTGCGGCAAGATGTCGGCCTGCAACAACATGATGCAGTACGGCATCAACTACTCGCTCACCACGCTGCATACCGAGGCTCTCACATCGGCGGAGTTCAAGGCCGATCTTGAATGGTTTTCGGCGGTCTGCCGCATCGTGAAGGGCCTCAAGAACCTTCGCATCGGCGCCATCGGCGCGCGTCCCACGGCATTCAACACGGTCCGCTATTCCGAGCGCATCTTTGAAACCAACGGCATCACGATCGAGACGATTGATCTTTCGGAGATTTTCGGCCGCATCAATCGCATGAAAGACAACGACGATGCCGCGCAGGGCAAGCTGGCCGCGATCAAGAAGTATGTAACAACGTCCGGTATTCCCGAGGAATCGCTGATGAAGATGGCGAAGCTCGGCGCAGTTATCGACGGCTGGATGAAGCAGACCCACGTGACCATCAGCGCCGTGCAGTGCTGGACTTCGATGGAGGAATTCTTCGGCGTCGTGCCCTGCACCATCATGAGCATGATGAGCGACAACCTCATTCCCTCAGCCTGCGAAACGGATGTACCCGGCACGCTGAGCATGTACATGCTGGCGCTGGCCAGCGGCACGCCCTCTGCGCTGCTCGACTGGAACAACAATTACGGCAGCCATCCCGACAAGTGCGTCTGCTTCCACTGCTCCAACCTGCCCAAGCACTTCTTCAAGGACGTCAAGATGGACTACCAGGAGATCATCGCCGGCACAGTGGGCAAGCTGAACACCTTCGGCACCTGCGTAGGACGCGTGAAGGCGGGCGGCATGAGCTTTGCGCGCTACTCCACTGACGACCGCCGCGGCATCGTGCGCGGATATACCGGAGCCGGCCGCTTCACCGACGATCCGCTTGAGACCTTCGGCGGCGCGGGCGTGGCGGAGATTCCGCAATTGCAGAAGCTGCTGAAGTTCATCTGCCGCGAAGGATTCGAACACCACGTCGCCGCAAACTTCAGCGATGTATCGAAGTCGGTGCACGAGGCTGCTCGTTATCTCGGATGGGAAAGCCACTATCACCCGAGTCTTGAGGACTGATTCATTTGCGATACAGAGGCGGGCGTTGACTCCTGTGTCGACGCCCGACTTTGTTTGAGGAGGGATTAATATGGAGACGGCAATCATGACCAAGCGGATTAACAAGAGCCTGGTAGTAAACGGAACGACGGTTGTAACCGAAGCTGCGTGGAACGAAGAACTGAATGCCAAGCACGACAAGCTGGTCGCGCTGGCTGCGCGAAAACAAGCTCGGCGGGCGTGCTGATCCGTCGCAACGAGAACGTGGCCTGGCTGACGGGCGGTGCGGTCGGACGTTCGCGTGCTTACGCCGGGCGAGACGGGTGTCGCTTCGCTGCTGGTCACGGCGGAAGGGAAGCGCTACTACTTTACGACCGAGAATGAAGCGCCGCGCCTGCACGATGAAGAATTCGGTGCGCTCGATTTTGAGCCAGTGCTGTTTCCCGTGGTACGCCGACGATACGCTCGGCTGACTGCTCAACAGCTTGGCCGGTGGCCCGCTTGGTTCTGACACTCCGGGGCCCGGGACTGATACTCGGTGAATCTGTATCCGCTGCGCGCATCCCTGAGCGAGACCGAGATCGCGCGCTATCGCTGGCTTGGCACGCAGACGGCTGACGCAACCATCGAGTCCCTGCACGAGGTTGAACCGGGGCTGAGCGAATACGATCTTGAAGCCCTTACCGCCGCGAATCTTTTGCGGCGCGGTATTCATGCCTTCGGTTTATCTCTTTGCGGTCGACGATCGCATCTACAAGTACAAGCACGCAGTGGCACGGGGTGCGCGGCTGAAGAAGTATGGCATGCTCAATCTCTGCTCGCGCAAGTGGGGATTGGCGATCTCGATTACGCGCTTCGTGCACTTCGGTGATGTTGCCGGCAGAGCTCGGCGCACGCTTCAAATCGGCTGCGCAGGTGAATGCTGCGCTGCTCGATGCCACGCGCGTCGGGGCAACTTCGGCGGAGCTATTCCGCGTGGCCCAGGCGGCGTATACTGCAGAAGGATTTCCCGGGCGAAGAACGCTTCCATCACCAGGGCGGCCCCACCGGATACGGCGAGCGTGAATGGGTTGCGACGCCCGAAGGCAAAGAGACCGTCGTCAACAACCAGGCGTTCGCGTGGAATCCGAGCATTCGCGGCGGCAAGGCAGAAGACACGGTGATTCTGCACGATGGCAAGATCGAGTGGCTCACGGCCACGCCCGAATTGCCCGTCATCAACGCGACGGTGAACGGAAAGGTCTATCCAGCAGCGGGAGTGCTGGTGAAGTAAAGCAGGGACTAAGGGACTAGGGACTAGGGAATAAAGGGATGGTGAGCTAAGACATGGCCCTTCGAGCATCATGGCGTCTCGTAGTCCCTTTCCTTACGCCTCAGTCCCTGTCTCAACGGTTGCAGCGTCAATCGCGCGGTAAGCACCACCAGCGCGGCCCACAGCACATCGGCGCCGAGCAGATGCGCGATCTGCAGCCACACCGGCGCCAGCAGCACCACGTCGAGTACGCCCAGCACATACTGCGCAGCCAGCAGCACCAACACCAACGCTGACAATCCGCGATTGTCCCAATGAGTGGTGCGTTGCGCCGCGCGCACCAGGATCCAGATCAGAAAGATGCTGGCGAGGAACGCGATTGTCGGATGCGTCCACCGCCAGCGCACCAGCCATCCGCTCGTCGAAGAAAAATCCTGCGCCAGCGCGGAGCCAAGCGAGGTCGCCGGAAACAGCGTGTCTCCCAGCGCAGCCAGCGATCCCGTCACGCCGACGATCAAGCACGACAAGGACGCCGGCGATGGCGCCAAAAGGCGCAACCAGCCGAATTTCGCCGCGCAAATATCCGTGTTTGCGGCTCAGCATATGCGCAGTGAGCGTGAGCGCCGCCAGCAGCAGCAGCGTGTTCGTGAGGTGAAGCGCGAGGTACCAGGGCCGCAGCGGCGACTGGCTCTGCGCGGTCAGACCAAGCTTGACGAGCAATGCGCCGAGATCGCCTCAATCAGCGTGAATATGACAGACGGCCACGGCACGCCGCGCGAGCCAGGTGACCGCGGACCGTTGCCGCAAAAGTCCACATCAGCAAGTCCAACGGCAGAGAAGAACGATAGCCCGCTGGTGATGCGATGCGTGAACTCGATCATCGTGTTCGCACTGGCCGAGTGCTGCAGGACTGTTCCGTTGCACAAGGGCCAGTGATTGCCGCATCCCGCGCCCGCGCCGGTAGCGCGCACCAGCGATCCCCACAGAATCACGGCGATAAAGTACGCGAGCACTCCCCAGGCAAAGCGCCGCAGGGCGGGCGAGGGTAGGCGTTTGAGGTCCACGTTGAGTTGCTACCGAATGCATGAATGAACGCTCCGATGCGAACCCTTTAGTGTAGAACAGCGGCGTCATCCGGCTTAGCCGGCACGGCGCGATCGCTCTCATTCGCCTTGATTGTCAAGCAGCCGCACCACGTGATTCACGATCATCAGATCTTCGGCCGGCGGAATCACGCGCACCTTCACGCGGGAATCGTCAGCCGAAATGACCGCTTCGCCGCGCACATTGTTCTTGTGCGGGTCCACAACGATGCCCAGAGCGCCAAGCCCGGCGCAGATCTCGGCGCGGGAGGCAATATCGTTTTCGCCGATGCCGCCGGTGAAAACCAGCATGTCGAGCCCGCCCAGTTCGGCAACAGTAGCTGCCGATCCACTTGGCGATGGTCCACGTGAACTTGTCGACGGCGAGGCGCGCCTTCTCGTTGCCGCCCTTGATGGCGTCGCGCAGATCGCGCATGTCGTTCGAAAGTCCGCTTACGCCGAGCAGGCCGGACTTCTTGCTGACCACGGTTTCGAGTTTGTCGGCTGCGGCGGCCGCGTCGGTCGTCGTCTCGGCGATCTTCTTCAGGATGAAGATCACGACGCCGGGATCGATGTCGCCTGTGCGCGAGCCGCTGATGATGCCGCCTGTCGGCGTCAGCCCCATCGACGTATCGAGGCTCTCGCCGTTGCGAATCGCCGTGATCGACGCGCCATTGCCGAGATGCGCGACGATCAGCTTCTCAGGAATGTTCGGCTGCAACTGATAGATGATCGACTCGTACGAAATGCCGTGATAGCCATAGCGCCGCACGCCCATCTCCGCGTATTCGTCGGGAATGGGCATGCGCGTGACGACCTCAGGCATGGTGCGATGGAAGTACGTATCGAGCACCGCGAAATTGGGAATGCCCGGGAAACAGCTCGCAGTGCCTCGCGCATGATGTAGACCGCGATCGGCGTATGCAGCGGTGCGAGCGCTGCGTAGCTTTCGATCTCGTCAATCAGTTCTGGAGTGATGCGCTGATTGTCGCGTATCTTCGGGCCACCGCACACGGTGCGATGCCCGATGGCCTTGGGAGCAGGGAACTGGCCGGAGTGCAGCGCGTCTGCGACAAGCGAAAATGCAACAGAGCGGTTCGGCAGCGGCGGCGTCTGGTCCACGAGCTTCTTGCCCGCGGCATCCTTGATCCAGAACTTCCCGTTATCTGTGCCGATTCCATCGACCGCGCCTTCAAAAATCTTCGTGCGCTGGCCATCGCCGGCTTCGTACATTGCAAACTTGATGGAAGACGAACCGCTATTCAAAACCAAAACAGGCAAAGACGACATGAAAAAGACCCTCTTACTCGTAATTTGAACTTCTTTAAATCAAAGCTAACTCAGCCTTGACCCGGCTGCCATTGCCAGTCCTGAATCTCCGGCAGATCTTCGCCATTCTCCGAGACGTACAGCCGGTGCCGCTGGATCTCCTCGGAATACCACTGCCGCGCATCATCCACCTTGCGCGGCCAGCCGCGTCACGCGCGTGATTGCGTCGAGCGCAAGCTGGAAGCGATCGATATTGTTCAGCACGCACATGTCGAACGGCGTCGTGGTCGTGCCCTCTTCCTTGTAGCCGCGCACGTGCAGGTTGTCGTGATTGTGCCGCCGGTAGGTGAGCCGGTGTATGCCCCACGGATATCCGTGGAATGCAAAGATCGTCGGCACCTTGGGCGGGAAGACCGCGTCGTACTCTTCGTCCGACAATCCGTGCGGATGCTCGGACGACGGCTGCAGCGTCATCAGGTCGACCACGTTCACAAAGCGAACGCGCAGATCGGGCGCCTGCGTACGAAGCAGCATAACCGCAGCGAGCGCTTCCATCGTCGGCACATCGCCGCAGCAGGCCATCACCACATCGGGATTGCCGTTGTCGTTGGAGGCCCACTTCCAGATGCCGAGCCCCGTGGTGCAATGCGCCACGGCTTCGTCCATCGTGAGCCACTGCGGAGCGGGCTGCTTTCCGGCGACGATCAGGTTGATGTAGTTCTTGCTGCGCAGGCAGTGATCGGCGACCGAGAGCAGGGTATTCGCATCGGGCGGCAAGATAGATGCGCACGACGTCCGCCTTCTTGTTCACCAGGTGATCGATGAATCCCGGGATCCTGATGCGAGAAGCCGTTGTGATCCTGCCGCCACACCAGCGAACTTAGCAGGTAGTTGAGCGACGCGATCGGTTTGCGCCATGGAATCTGGCGCGTCACCTTCAGCCACTTCGCGTGCTGATTCACCATCGAATCGATGATGTGGATGAACGCTTCGTAGCAGTTGAAGAATCCGTGCCGACCGGTCAGCAGATAGCCCTCGAGCCAGCCCTGGCACATGTGTTCGCTCAGGATCTCCATCACGCGGCCGGTGCGCGAAAGATCCTCATCGACCGGCAGCGTCTCGGCCTCCCAGGTTTTGCCGGTTCCGGTGATTACATCCTGCAGGCGGTTTGAGGCAGTTTCGTCCGGCCCGAAGACGCGGAAGTTCTTCGTGTCCTTGTTGGCTTCCATCACGGCATGCAGCATCTTGCCCAGCACGCGGGTCGACTCGGCGGTCGTCGCTCCGGGTGTGTCGACCTTCACCGCAAAATTGCGGAAGCTCGGCACCTTCAGCGGCTGCCACAGCAGGCCGCCGTTGGCGTGAGCATTCATGCCCATGCGCAGCCGGCCCTTCGGCGCGATGTCGGCGAGCTCTTCGCGGAATGCGCCCTTCTCGTCGAAGAGTTCTTCGGGCTTGTAGCTGCGCATCCAGTCTTCCAGCAGGCGCAGATGATCCGGCTTCTCGCGCAATCTCGGCAAATGGAACCTGGTGCGCGCGCCATGTGCCTTCAACCGGCTTGCCGTCCACTTCCTTCGGTCCGGTCCAGCCCTTCGGCGTGCGCATGATCAGCATCGGCCATGCCGGCCGATCGGTCGATCCGCCCTCGCGCGCGCGCCTTCTGGATCTCGGCGATGCGATCGAAAATCTTGTCGAAGACGGCAGCCGCCTTCTGGTGCATCGTCGCCGGATCGTGGCCCTCCAGCGTGAAGGGCTCGTATCCGTAGCCGCGCATCAGGTTCTTCAAGCTCGGCATGAGGAATGCGCGCCAGCACCGTCGGATTCGCGATCTTGTATCCGTTCAGATGAAGAATCGGCAGCACCGCGCCATCGGTCGCCGGATTGAGGAATTTGTTCGAGTGCCAGCTTGTGGCCAGCGGCCCGGTCTCGGCCTCGCCATCGCCAACAACGCAGGCGACGATCAGGTTGGGATTGTCGAAGGCCGCGCCGTAAGCGTGCACCAGCGAGTAGCCAAGCTCGCCGCCCTCGTGGATCGAGCCCGGCGTCTCCGGCGCGACGTGGCTTGGAATTCCGTAAGGCCAGCTGAACTGGCGGAAGAGGCGCTTGATGCCGTCGCGATTCTGCTCGATGTGCGGATAGATCTCGGAGTACGAGCCTTCGAGATAGGTGTTCGCCACCAGCCCCGGGCCGCCGTGTCCGGGACCGATGACGTAAATCATGTCCAGGTGCGCGCTCGCGGATCAGCCGGTTCCAGTGGACGTAAAGAAAGTTGAGGCCGGGCGTGGTGCCCCAGTGGCCGAGCAGGCGCGGCTTCACGTCGTCCAGCGTCAGCGGGCGCTCGAGCAGCGGATTGTCTTTCAGATAGATCTGGCCCACGGAGAGATAGTTGGCGGCGCGCCAGTAGGCGTCCATCTTGTCGAGAAGCTCGGGACTGAGAGGGCCTTCGCTACTTGCTTCGGCCCGGTTGATTTCGGTCGTCGCGCTGGTCATGGGGGCACCTCGGAGAGGATTTCCGTTCACTTCAGCCTAGCAGCCGAAGTGTTAAAGCCGTGGGTGATTGAAGTCACAATCTGCTGAGACGCCGCCTCACAAAGTGGGACTCTTTGCAGGAACATCGAGATGGGGAGCCCTCATCTCTCGCTTTGTCTGGCGACCGTTGACTTTCGTGCACGGGCATTAGTGCGTCCGCGACTATTTGCGAAGTGTCGCTTCAGGCGCAGGATTCTGGATTCGAACCCGTACCAGAGCGATGGTGGCGGCGAGGTGCAGGCGGCGAGGCGGAAGGCGACGACGGCCAGGTTTCCCGCCGTTCCGTAGCGGTCCATGCGGGCATCGAACCAGCCGAAGTAGATGAAGACCATGATGTGCGTCATGTAGAGGCCGTAGCTGATGCGGCCGTAGTAGGCCAGCGGGCCGCGACTGAGGATCGCGTTGACTGGGTTGCGCGCGCCGGTTGAGGCGATCGAGGACAGCACCGCGCCGGCGAAGAGCGTGGTGAGCGCGGTATCGAGGAATGCCGTGCCACCGGCGATGGTGGCGGCGGCAAGGAACCCGATGGGCATTGCAGCGAGGCCGATCCAGAGCCAGACGCGGCGGCTGAACGGCAGCGTGTACAGGCCAAGAGCGAGCAGGCTGCCCATGGCGATGCCGTCGATGTGCGTGAGCGTGTGCGTCGGCGTCATCCATGCGAAATGGGTCTCGCGAAAGAGCGGCGAGGCAATCAGCGCACCGATGAGCAGCGAGGCCAGCATCCACGGTGCGCGCAGTAAACGCACGACCGGCGCCCAGAGGAAGTAATACTGCTCTTCGATGGCCAGCGACCACGTTGGACCGATGGCGGGCGGCAACGCGAGATGGAAGAGATTCTGCAGGAAAAGCAGGTATGCCCACCACGGCGCGGTCCTGATCGCGTCCCAGACGGTGGGGCCGATGAACCACGGAGCATTCAGATAGCAGACGACCAGCACCAGTACGTATACCGGCCAGATGCGGAGAGCGCGGCGTCCGTAGAAGTTGCGGAAGTAGTGCGGCTTGCCGCGTGATTCAAGCAGGATCGAAGTGATGAGAAAGCCGGAGAGGACAAAGAAGAGATTGACGCCGGCCCATCCCCACAGCGATGCGCCATAGAACCAGGTGCCGGCAAAGCGCGGATGGCAATGGTAGAGAACGACGGAAAGAACGGCGATGCCGCGCAGTCCCTGAAGTTCGGGGATGTAGGACGGCAGCCAGGATGGGCGTTGGATGGGCAAGGTGAAGGTTAGCAGGTCAGCGAAGTTAGCAGAGTAGAGCGAAGTCGCGTGAGTGAATCCCAGGTCTCGAACATCGTAGGACCTGGGGCACGCCCAGTCGATTACAGACCGCCGCGGTCTATCCTGCGGCCAACTGCTTTGCTCGTTCGTGGCGCGCATTACGGCCTTGATCAGCGTTACGCGCAGGCCGCCTTCCTCCAGTTCCAGGATGCCGTCGATGGTGCAGCCGGCGGGGGTGGTGACTTCGTCTTTGAGCAGCGCCGGGTGATAGCCGGTTTCGAGCACCATCTTGCCTGCGCCGTAGACGGTCTGCGCGGCGAGTTGCGTCGCGGTGTCGCGGGGCAGGCCGACCTTGACGCCGGCTTCGGCGAGCGCCTCGATGATGATGTAGATGTAGGCGGGGCCGGAGGCGGAGAGGCCGGTGACGGCGTCCATGTGCTTCTCGTCGACGATGACGGAGCGGCCCACGGTTTCAAAGATGCGCTGCGCCAGGTCCATCTGCTCGGGTTGAGACGAAGCGACCGCGGCAGAGGCCGGCAATGCCCGCGCCGAGTGCGGACGGCGTATTGGGCATGGCGCGGATGACGGGGATCTCGATGCCGGCGGCATCTTCAATGGCGCGGGTCTTTCACCGATGCGGCAAACGAGACGAGCGTCTTGGCGGGCGTGAGCGCAGGCTTGATTTCGGCGATCAGGTCGGGCACCTGGAAAGGCTTTACGCCGATCAGAATCAGGTCGGCCTGGCGTGCGGCGGCGAGGTTGTCGGTGCTGACGTCGACGCCCCATTGCGCGGCGCGGGCGACGGCCTTCTCAGCGTGCGCGACGGTGGCGTGAATCTGGTCCGCGGCAAAGAGATTCTGCTTGAGAAATGCCTGGAGCAGAATTCCGCCCATTTTGCCCGCGCCGAGGACGGCTACGTGCAGGTCGGGCAGTTGCGCGGGAACTGCGGTGGACTCAACGGCTATCTCCGCCATGGTGTTCCTTTTCGGTGAGAGTGGTAGTTCAGTCTCAAGGATAAATGCTGGCGGGAGTTCGAGGGAGACAGAGTTCAGAGACTTGGGCGAACGCGCTGGCCCTTGCTTGTTGCTGCGACTCACCGCGAGTAGGTGAAGGTGCCGCAGACATCCGTTGAGTTGGCGAGAGCTTCGGCTGTGAGGACGGGCATGTCTGATCCGGAGAAGAACGCCACATGCGAGGGTGCGACCGTGCACATAAGTCGCCAGCCATTGGGTGTCGTCGGATCCGCAGAGCGTGTTGTGGTGGAGGAAGCGCTTATCAGCCGGGACGTTCAAGCGGTAGAGATATCCAACTGCCACCTTCGCCGGGGTCTGCGTTGAAGATGGCGCCGGATTCAGCCGGCTGCATTCGACGAATCTGCGCGAGCGGGAAGCTGATGAAGTTGATCGCGATCTTCGCATCGGAGATCGACAGGTCGCCGGTGATGCTGTTCGCGTTGGAACTTACCGCACGCCAATAGCCTTTGTCCTGTGCTGCAGCGGGAAGGGAGCAGATCAGCATCAGACTGGCAACTGCACCAAGCAGAATTCCTCGACTCATCTTTTGAGGATGACATTCATCGCTGCACTCCAGCAAGCGGCCGATGGTCAGTTGTGTCGGGCCGGATAGAGCGAATATGTGACGAACGGGAGTATTTTTTGAGACCTCAATGCAGACGGTTCGTCTTAAACTGAGCCAGTTCCCGGTTTCAGCCGTTCCTTCTCTCGATCGTTGGAGGTTTCCATCATGGGTGCATTGAAGACTGCCCTGGCGCTAGTTGTGGTGTTTGCCGTTTGCTCTCAGGCACAGACCCCGTCTCCTGCGGCTCCGGCCGACGCTCGTTTGGCTTCCTTCGATGTTGCCGATGTTCATATCAGTCCGCACATTTTGCGTCCCTTCATGGATGGTGGGGAACTGAATGGAGATCGCTACGTCGTCCACCAGGCGACGCTGGCCGACTTGATTGCAACTGCGTACAACCTCGATTCCACCCATGTGAAGGGCGGCCCGAGCTGGCTTGACTGGGATCGTTTTGAGATTGTCGCCAAGGCTCCGCCGACCACTTCAAAGGCCGATCTGCGGCTGATGCTGCAGGCGCTGCTCAAGGAGCGCTTCAGCCTGGTCACGCACGAGGGCACCGCGCCCATGCCTGCGTATGTCATGAAAGCGCAGAACGGCAAGGTGAAGCTGAAGGAAGCACAGGCAGCGGAGGGCGAAGGAACCTGCGAGCCTCAACCTCCTCCTGCAAACCCGCCAGCAGGCGCCATTCGTCAGATCGTCGTGATCTGCAAGAACGAGACGATGCAGAAATTTGCGGACGATATTCACGACATGGCCGGCGGATACCTGGACAAGCCCGTCGTCGATGCCACCGGCCTGAAGGAGGCTTACGACTTCACGATCACATGGACTCCGCGGGGGTTGCTGGGCGCCGCCGGCGCTGACGGGATATCGATCTTTGACGCAGTCGATAAGCAACTGGGGCTGAAGATGACGCTCGAAACTGCGCCACGCCCCGTGTTGATTGTGGACAGCGTAAACAAGGCTCCCTCTCCAAATCCGCCAGATCTTTCTCAGCGACTGCCCGCGCTGCCGCCGGCGCAATTCGAAGTGGCGACCATCAAGCCTTCGAAGCCAGATACACAGCCCATGGGCCGCGTGAACAACGGCGAGGTGGATGTGCACGGGCTGACCGTGAAGCAGATCATCTCGTTTGCTTGGGATTTGAATCCCAATGACGGCGAAGCGATTGTGGCCGCACCGAAATGGCTCGATGACGATAAATTCGACATTCTGGCGAAGATCTCAACCGACGATTCTGGTGATGCAGCGAAGAAGGCGCCTCAGGTCGATGCCGAGGAACTGCGCCAAATGTTGCGCGCTCTGATCGAGGACCGCTTCAAGATGAAGGATCACTGGGAGGACCGGCCAGTGACGGCGTACACCTTGAAGGCCGTGAGCCCGAAGTTGACGAAAGGAGACCCGATGGCGCGCACGCGATGCGATGAGGGGCCGGGTCCGAATGGGAAGGACCTGCGTCTGGGGAACCCGATGATCAATCGGCTGGTCTTCTGCCAGAATGTCACGCTGGAGCAACTGGGTATTCTGCTTCCGAATCTCGCGTTTGGATACATCTACTATCCGGTTGCAGACGGTACGGGGTTGCAGGGTTCGTATGATGTGACGTTGGCGTTCAGTTCGGCAGATCGCACGCTCGCCCCGCCGCCGGGAAGCAACAATCAGCAGGCCGGTGGGGCATTGGCGGCGGATCCCAGCGGCGCGGTTTCCCTCTTCGATGCCTTCAAGAATGAGCTTGGACTGAAGCTGGAGAAGGAAAAGCGGCCGATGCCGGTCCTGGTGATCGATCACATTGAGGAGCAGCCTACGGCGAACTGACGTGTTGATGGATGCGCGCTTGCTAAGCGAGGGCCATCCTCTTCTTAGCGCGTTTCTCTTTGTACATTGCCTTATCTGCCCTGGCCACCACGCTTTTCAACGGTTCCTCATTGCTGTGATCGGTTTCAGCATAGCCCATGCTCAGGCTGAGGAAGAACCGGCTTTCGGCCAGCTGAGTTTTCGCGGCTGCGGCTGAACGAAGGCGATCGATGGCGACGCGATATCTCCTCCGAATCGAACTGACCGGCCACAACAAATTCGTCTCCGCCGAGGCGCCCGATTACGTCGGTCTCGCGGAAGGTTGCCGTCAGAAGCTTCGCAGTTTCGACCAGGGAAACAGAGCCGGCGCTGTGTCCCAACTCGTCGTTGATGATCTTCAGATTATCCATGTCGATGAAGAGGACTCCGAAGGGAATTCGGGCGCGGCGAGCAAGTCGAAATGCCTGTTCGGCAAACAGATTGAACCCTCTGAAGTTGTAAAGCCCGGTCAATTCATCGCGCAGAGTCAGGTCGTGAATCTCGTTTTGCATGCGGTTGATGAGGCGCGCCAGAAATAGAAGCAAGACAAACGAGATGATTGTCGCCAGCGATGTGAGGATCGCGGTGGCATAGTGCGTGGGAATCGAGTTGCGCGTTCATCAAGCGCGCCCTGCCAAGTTCACGCAGGAACGGCATGACAAGCAGGACAGGAGCGAGGATTCGCGCGATTCGTCCCCCGATGCCGTCGCCCAGGAATACCGAGAAGACTCCATACTCTGCTCGGCGAAAAACCGAAACCAGGGTCAAAAGGGTGAGGCAAACAAGCGTGGGAAATGACGGAAGGCCTGCTGTGGACGATCCCGGGATCTGCGCCATTGCAAAAAGTGATTCGGATATAACGACGAGAACCAGGAGCACGAGAAAGGATGCAGCAATGTCGGCGATGCGGCCGAAAAGCGGTCGCGCGAACGGACGAGAAGAATCACAATTCCCAGCAGCAAGAATGCGAAGGCCGAGGCGTGCAGGGAACCCTGTGGCTGTGGAAGCTGCGTGCGGTCAGAACCGTCGAGCGCAAATATTTGAGAGGCAGGCGCCCAAAATGTCGCGGCAGCAATCAATGTCGTCAGGACGGCAAGAATCCTGCCGATCCGTTGGACGCTCCGGGACCGGCCGGCTTCAGTGAAGAACAGCGCCACGGTTGCGGACAGAGTCGCAATCGCTGACACCACCCGCATGTGCAACAAGCCTGCCGGCAGAAAATGGCCAACGAGCGTGGAGACGTGCGACAGCAGGTTGATGAGCACAATCTGAATAGCCAGGACGAGGCAGATTTGCTCTATGAAGTAGGCCCTGTGAAGGAGGTTTTGGTTCGGCTCTTGAACAGGAAAGGTTGTGGCTTCAATCTGCATGGTTCCGGCAACGATCGCCAAATGTGTTTTGATCCTGCATTTCGTGCTTAGTTATAGCAGCCGAAAGGGCATCGAAGAATGCAACTTCCGTTTGAGACGGATACGCCGGACCGTGCGAATGATGACCTAGGAACGTGCGCTAAGGCTTGGATCGCCGGTGGTTTGAGGCCTCATCGACCGTTGCGGTGATGGGGAATAGATGTTCGACCTTAGTGGTCTTGAAGAGTTCCATGACGCGGGGCTTCACACCAGCAGCGATGAGCTGGACGCCTTTGCTCTGGCAGCGGACGAAATGTCCCACCAGCAGGCCCAGACCGCAGGAGTCCATGTAGGGGACATCGGTCAGATCGAAGATGTTGACGGACGGCACATGGTGCGGCGGGTCGGACTCGAAGATGTTCCGCAAGGCAGCCGGCGTGAGGGACGAGTACATGTCGCGGGCCGTGAAGGGGCCGGAGAACCGGAAGATTACACTATCGGCGACAAGGTCTCGCTTGCGTTCGATAGTGAAGGTCGAACCCTTCCAGATTTGAGCGGACATGGTGGACATCAAGTTTCCCCCTGACCAGAGCCGGACCGATAAAATGCGCAGGAAAATGAGCAGAAAATCGCGAAACGCCAGGTAAGTTGTTGCTTCTGTGCGCTGCGACGTAGTGACCCTCGGATTGTCACCGTTCCATGGGACAAAACGCAAGGCCAATCTGCCTTGGCGAGCGGTAACGCTCCTCTTAAAGTGGCGCCGGTTAAGTGGAAATCCACAGTTTTGTTGTGTAGAATTCAAGTAATCAATCCACAGCTAGAACGCTTCAGCTGAACTTGTGGCTCCGTGCCCGGAGACCGCACAGGCGTGTCTTATCGCCTATAAGCCGAACGCGATGACGCTGATTTTGGGGTGTTTTTGTCGCTTTTGTTGCGTTCGGGATTCGTGTGTCTGCCGGGCTTCTCTGAAGATTTCGTCGAGAAGCATCTCCCCGCATCTCCAGCTATTCGATTGACTTTCCCGCTTGTGAAACGCAGCCTGGGTGCGCGGCGTTCCTGGTTCATTGTCGCTCTCTGTATCGCTTTGGGTGTAATTGGCTTTAGTGCGCCAGCAAGCGCAGAGGGCACGGCCTATTACATCAACAATCAAGCTGGCTCAAACTGCAGCGACGGCGGTCCGCACAGCATGGCGCAGCCGTGGTGCTCGTTTGCGCCGGCGAACAAGATCAGGAGTTTTCTTCCCGGAGACCAGATACTGCTGGCTCGAGGCGGCTCGTGGAACGAGGAGTTGTCTTTGGCGGGGCGCGGCACGGCGATGGAACCGATTAAGTTGGACGCGTATGGGACGGGCCCAAAACCGAAGATTTTGCGCAACCAGGCGACCACCGATATTTGCGTGCTCCTGACGGATGCGAATTACTGGAAGATCAGTGACCTCGAAGTGGGCCGCGCGAGTGTCGGAATCCTCTTGCACTACACGCAGCTTTTCAATAACGGAATCACGATCAGCAATATCGATGCCCACGACAACAAGGGAATCTGGGGCAGGCACTCGACGGATTATCCGGTGCAACGCCGCGTGCTCGATCCGTTTGCGTCCAGCTTGAATATCGACCTGTCGTCGGGGATATTGTTCAACGTCGCGTCCAATTTGACCTACACCAGCTCGCAGTATGTGCTGAAAGGCGTGACGCTCAGCGGCGTGAGGGGAAGGAATAACCTCGACAGCGTGGCTTTTGATGCCGAGAGGACACCAGCGACAATCAGGATGGTCACAATGCTTTCCAGAATGTGCAGCTAAAAGGGCTCATTCTCTCAGGCGATAACGGCAATGCCGCAAAGGAGTACCTGGCAGCGGGGCTGGGGTGCAGCGACTCCCTGCGCCTGCTGGGCATGACAAATGTGACAGTGATGAACTCGGTTTTATTCAATGAAGCCGGCTGTCACACTCCGACGGGAACCGCAGCCGTGATCCTGGGACGTGTGAGCCAGGTAAAGTTCGTCAACAACATTATCTTCGGGGTGCCTGCGACGGATAGTCCAGATGAGACGGGAATCGACTTTGAGTGGTCAGAGGACCATGTCAACCTGCAAGCAAACCTGTTCGCTGGGAATGCGGGTCCTGCCGTGGAGATATTGAACATTCATGGCGGCGACCATTCGAGCGATCTCGATTTCGATGGAAATACGTTTGCACAGAACGCGCACTCGCACCAGCCGGGAGCGACTTCAGTGTGGGAAGACAACAACGGCAACGGCTTCGGAACGCCCGCGGGAAAAGTCCGCAACAACTTTTTCTTCGAGCCGCACGGCAAATTTTTCGCCGGCAAGAGCATTGGCTCGGTCTCAGATGTAAATAACGTTCCCGACTACACTTGCGGCCAACTACGCAGCGGAGCAGTTTTCGGCGACGCAGGGAAAGAACCAGTGGCGATACATGTACGAGGCGCCTGATTCGACCTGGACGGAGATGCCGCGCTACGCCGCAGACGACAACAATGGAGCATGGGAGACCAGCGCCGCACAATATGTGAGCGCATTCAATATGGCGCCTGGAAGTTGTACAGGGAATTGCAAGACGAAGTGGGGTTGCTCGCGTGTGGGTTGCTCCCCATCGCGGGGACCATCAGCATCAGGGGACGGATTTTGAAGGCGGATGAGCAAGGGGGAACCGGCGTGACCGCATCGATCAATCTGGTGTCAGGAAGGAACGTGACCCAGATCTGGCCGAGCCAGGGCGGAAGGCAGTTGGTCGCGGCCACCGACCAGATGGGATATGCCCACCCAAATGGACAATATTCAGGTTGCGGCAGGGGATATGATCCGGTTCGAGGTTCACGTCGCGAACAGCCAACGAAAAATCATGACCGACAATCGGATACGTGACTAAAGCAGGAAGATTCTGCGGTCGGTTAGGTTACGTGGTGGACCCGGCCTCAACAGTGATCAACCGGCCTCCGGTCTTCAGGCCGAGTCTAAGACTAAAAGCTCTGAACCACGAACTCACTCGACTCTCAAGGCTTCAACAGGGTTGATGGAAGCTGCACGGCGCGCGGGAAGATAACTCGCCACGGCGGCCGCTGCGGCAAGGACGAGCGGCACCGTGAGATAAGTAATCGGATCGAGCGGGCTGATGCCGAAGAGCAGCGACTTCATGGATTGCGTAAGTGCTGCGGCAGCAGCGACGCCGATGGCGACTCCGACAACGGTGAGTGTAAGTGCGGAGCGAACAAACATCCATTTGAGCTCTTTTTTCTGCGCGCCGAGGGCAAGACGGATCCCAATTTCGCGGGTTCGCTGCGAGACGGCATAGGAGATCACTCCGTAGATGCCGATGATGCCCAGCGCAAGCGCCATGGTACCCGCGATGGCGAGCATTGTGAGCGTGAACGAGGTACGCTCCATGGATTTTGCGTAGATCTCCTGCATGGTGTTCGCATTGGCAACCGGAAGATTTCCGTCGATCGACCACACCGCCTGCTGGATGTCGGCGACGAGAGACTCGTTTCCAGCGCGATTACTGCGAATGGCGTAAGAGACCGCACGCGGGGGGTCGATGGTCGGTTTCGGCGTGTATGGACTGTTGATCATGGCGGGCCAATAGATGATGGCCGGCGCTTTTTCATCCACGCCGTTGTGGCGCACATCCTGAACTACGCCGATGACCACCTGCCAGGGCATTGACGAGAACTGGCGGACACGCTTGCCGACGGCGGCTGGAGCCGAGCCCCAGTTTTCGCGCGCGAAATTCTCAGAAACCATGACGTATTGGTTGAAGTTGTAGATATCGCTCCATGTGAAGTCGCGACCTGCGACGATGCGAGTTCCGAGGGTCTGGAAGTATCCGGGAGACACGTAATTGAAGAGGCGAAGCGGAGGCTCTCCACCTTCGTAGTGCTTACCTTCGACGCCCAGCTCGTCCCAATTGGGATCGATGCCCTCTATAGGCAGTCCGCCGCTGAAGCCAACCGCGGTGACGCCGGGTATTGCCGCGATCTTGTCGACGATCTCATTCTGCATCCGTGTCACCTGGACCGGATCGGTGATGAGTAAGTCCGGGATATAAATGCGCATGGCTTCGAGATGAGCGGGATCGCTGAACCCCGGATCGACGTTGCGCAACGCAGCGAATGTGCGGATCATCAGGAGCGCGCTAATGAGAAGCACCATTGCCATGGCGACCTGAGCCACAACCAGAGCACTGCGCGAACGCTGACGGTCGCGGCTCGCACTCACAGTACGACTGGCGCCGGAAAGTGCGGCGGCAGCGCTTGTACGCGCGTACTTATAGGCGGGAATGGAGCCGAAAAGGAATCCCGAGAAAACTGAGAGCGCGAACGTGAAGGCGATGGATCGTCCGTCGAGGACGATCTCACTCAGCCGAGGTAGACCGGCGGGTCCAAAGGCGATCAGCAGGTGCAGCGCGCCATACGCTGCCACGAGCGCGAGCGCGCCCCCGATGAGGCCGAGGGTGACACTCTCAAAAAGAAGTTCACGCACAATACGGGCGCGGCCCGCTCCGAGTGCCGCACGGATTGAAAGTTCATGCTGACGTGATTCCGCACGGACGAGGAGCAGATTGGCAATGTTGACACCGGCGATCAGCATGACCAGACCGACCGTGGCCATTACGACCCAGAGAACCTGGGAGACCTGGCCGACGACCTGCTGTTTGAGCGAGCGGAAATGCGGAGTGATCTTCCAAACCCGGTAGTAGAACGGATTGGTGCCCGGTCCGTTCGAATAAGAAAGCATCCATGTTTCGATCAGCCGGCTGACGTCTGCGTTGGCCTCTGCAATGGACACTTCGGGCTTGAGCCGGCCGATTCCGTTGTAGCCGAATCCGGCGAGCTTGAGGGTTCCCCGATCGAAGGCCGTCGGAACGAGGAGATCGAAGTCTCGATCGACAATGCGGAAGCCGCGCGGCATGACTCCGACGATTTCGCGCGTTTGCGAGTCGAGCTGGATGCTGCGGCCGATCACTCCGCGGTCGCCTCCGAAGCGCCGCTGCCAGTAGCCATAGCTGAGCATCACCGTCCTGGCGCCCTTGGGGTCCTGATCCTGCGCTGAAAACCAGCGGCCAACCTCGGGAGGAACCTTGAGGGTCTGCAGGATGCCGTCGCTGATCTCCAGCGTGTGGGCCTGCTCGGGTTGTGCGATGCCGGTGACGTTCGCTGTGCTTGGGATCCAAACGCCAAGCGACTGGAATGCGTGATTGTGCTCGGCAAAGGTGAAATACAAGGACGGAGAGAGCCGGAGGCCGGCCTCGAAATTGGAGAGCCCCGCGGCGCCCGGAGCATCGAGCCAGAGCGCGACTAACTGGTTGGAATCTGGGTAGGGAAGTGGCTTGAGCAGCACGCCGTCCACAACGCTGAAGACCGCGGTATTGGCGCCGATACCGATGGCCAGAGTCAGCAGGACAGTGACGGCGAATCCGGGAGACTTGCGCAGGCGGCGAAGAGTGAACTTGAGGTCGGCGAGAAGAGATTCAAGCGCGCGCCACTGCCACTGTTCGCGACTGCGCTGCTGGACGAGCGCGACGTTGCCGAATTCCCGGCGGGCAGCTTGCTCCGCCTGTTTGCGGGACATGCCATCTGCCTCGAGCTCATCTGCTCGTTCCGCGATATGTTCGCTGATGGAGACATCAATGTCGCTATAGCGGCGATGGCGACCGAAGAGGCGGGGAAGGGTCTTCATCGTGGATCTCCTTAGACCTTGTCGAATGCGAGGACGCGCGTGATTCCAGCGAACATCTTTTCAAAGCTGAGGACTTCCTTCTCGAGGTGTTGAAGGCCCGCCTTGGTGACGCTGTAGATGCGGGTCGGGCGGCCCTTGGCGGATATCCCCTCTTTGGACTTGAGCAAGCCATCGCGAAGCATGCGCTGAAGGGCGGGATACAGCGAGCCTTCTTCTACCTGCAGCAGGTTGTCTGAGACCTGTTTGATGTGCTTGACCAGGGCATAGCCATGCATCGGCTTAAGCCGGAGCGACTTGAGAATCATGATTTCGAGTGCGCCGGGGAAAAGGTCGCGGTCGTCGGAGTTCCTAGCCATGGATGGATACTAGCCCTGGATACCTATTTTGTAAATAGGTATCTCAGACGAGGTCAGACCCGACCCTCTCCGACCTGCGCGCGTTCAAAAAATTTCGACTTACTTCCGAGTAGGCGGTGATAGGACAACAACAAGGTCGAGAGTCAACATCTCGGCGATTTCTGTCGTCGGAAGAGGCGGTGCGCTCCTCAGCGCACAGGGTGCAGCATACGTTTCCAGCGTGTATCTGTAAGAAAGTGCAGAGCCACATGCCCGATCCAGGCCAACTGGTTTCCGATCCCCGGGTGTTCATTCCGATCTTGCGGTGTTTTGAACGACCAATAGTTGAACAGGGGACGGCCTACAATATTCTCCCTGGGCACAAAGCCCCAGTAGCGCGAATCCAGGCTTTTGTGCCGGTTGTCCCCCATCATGAAATACATTCCTGACGGAACCACTAGCTCTCCGTTCTGCACATGGGATGGAAACTCGTTTGCCCATGCGTCCGGTGTACCGGTCGTCGGGTCGCCATCGCCGACCGGCGGCACCGAGGGAAAGTCGTCGAGAAACCTCGAGAAATTCTCCGTGGTCGTCGGCTGAGCGTGTGGCTGTGGAACGACATCGCCGTTTATGTATACGACTCCGTTATGTAGTTGAACGTGGTCTCCGGGCAAGCCGACGAGGCGCTTCACAAGATACATAATGGAAGCCTTTCCGTCTGCATCGAGAGTGCCTGGCTTGATGAATACCAGGATGTCACTTCGCTTCGGTTCTCGGTAATGCATCAGAGGCATCCATCGGGTTGGCGGAGCCAAGGTGATTCGGTCCACCACCAGGTGATCTCCCACCAGAAGTGTGTTCTCCATCGATCCCGATGGAATCACCATATTCTGCGCTAAAAGTGTAAGAACAAACAGACCAACAACCAATACGGAACAAATACTACTCAGCCCCTCGAGTGCTGTTTCATCCGACCTGGAACTGGCACGGCTCCTTGGTGTAACGATGATGTCCCCTCCCGATTTGCAGCACTGCCGTCACGAAGAAGTGTAAATGGGCGCGCCCTCTGCATCATCATACTTGTGCGCCAACATCGAAACTTAATCCGCCCGGAAGAGGGGTTTACGCGTTCTGAGCGAGTCGTGGCATACTCGGAAGTCAGCCGAAAAACAGCTTCACTTCCCAGCAGATTTCTGGCTCGCAATCCACGCGGTGATGCGCTCGTCTAGGACATCGAGGGGCAGGGCGCCGGAGTCGATGACCTGGTCGTGGAAGGCGCGGATATCGAACTTGGCGCCTAGCTCTTTTTTGGCGCGATCGCGGAGCTCGAGAATCTTGAGCTGGCCGATCTTGTAGGCGAGCGCCTGGCTAGGCCACGCGATGTAGCGATCAACCTCCGCCTGAATGCTGGTTTCGTCGATAGCGGAGTGATCGTGGAAGTAGTCGACCATCTGCTGGCGCGTCCAGTGCTGCGAGTGGACGCCGGTGTCGACCACGAGGCGGATCGCGCGCCAGATGTCACCCTGAAGACGGCCATAGTCGGAGTAGGGGTCCTGGTAGAAGCCAACGTCTTTGCCGAGGCGCTCTGCGTAGAGTCCCCACCCCTCAGCGAACGCGGTGTAGCCGCCAAACTTGCGGAACTCGGGAACCCCTTGCTGCTCCTGCCCGATGGAGACCTGGAGATGGTGGCCGGGCAGTCCTTCGTGGTACGCGATGGACTCGACCTGGTAGAGATCGCGATCAGTGGCGTTATAAGTGTCGATAAAGAGACGCCCCGGGCGGCTGCCGTCGGGCGCGCCGGCCTGGTAGTAGGCCGGTGCGGAAGTCTTCTCAAGAAAATCGGGAACAGGAACGACTTCAAACGGCGCCTTGGGCAGATGGCCGAAGAGTTGCGGCAGCTTTGCCTGCATGGGGCCGAGATAGCCGCGATAGGTGTCGAGCAGGTTGTCGCGCGAAGTGGCCTTGAACTTTGGATTGCTCTTGAGGCTGGCCTGAAAACTCTTCAAGTCCTGGAAGCCGAGCTTCTGCGCGATGGCGAGCATCTCGGCTTCGTCCTTCTTCACTTCATCGAGGCCGATTTGGTGTATCTGATCCGCGGTGAGAGCGGTTGTCGTGGTGCGCTTGATGAGGAACTGGTAGTACTTTGCTCCGTCGGGGAGCGACGAGATGCCCGGATCATTGCGACCCGCGGGGATGTACGCAACCTCAAGGAAGCGGGCGAATCTCGAGTACGCCGGAAGAACCTCCTTGGTGAGAGCGTCGAGCATTTCAGTCTTGATGCGTGTCTGATCCGCGGCAGAGATGGATGCGGGGAACTTCTTGAGCGGGAGCGCGAGAGGTGAGTCCTCGGGCTTTTGATTTGCCAACTGCTTGACCTGCTCCAGAGTCTTTTCGAGGAGATACTTCGGTGGTACGCGCTTGTCGTCAATCCCGATGGACATGTTGGCAGTGACCTGGTCGAAGGCCTTGGGAAGAGCGTGCAGGCGAGCGATCCAGTCGTCGTAGTCCTTGACCGTGGTGAAGCTGAGTGACGCGGCGAGCTGCGGGTACGTAGCGTAGATGCCACCCATCTGGTTGACGGGCATCTCCCATGCTTTAAACTCGGCGGCCTCCTGGTCGTCGGTGAGGCGGCGGATGAGAAGGTCGCGGCTGGTCCTGTCCTGGTCGGAGAGCCCGGCAGGATCGACCGCAGCGAGCTTCATCAAGTATTCCTGCTCGGCCTCAAGCCACTCGTTAATCGCCTTGTCGGAGTAGTCGGAGACCTGGTCGTTATACCGTTTGTCACCGATGTTGGAGGCGAATTCAGGCTGCCGCTTGAGATTTTCTTCCCAATAATCGTGGAACAGAGCGTGCAGCGCCTTCGTGCGATCTTCAGGTGTGGTGGGCGCATTCGTTGTGGACGTGAGTTGTGCGCCGAGAAAAACGGGGGCGAGAAGCAATGCGGCGAGAGCGCAGGCAGCTAGTCGTTTCAAAGGGACAGATCCTTCGGCTGAAATTGGGGAAAGGGGCATTGCGATGAGTGTAGATCACGGGGGCAGCGTTGCGTCCAGCGGAGAGGTGTGCGATGGAACGATCAGCGGGAAGTAGGATGATCGGCTTCGAGCAAGCGGTAGAGGGTCGAGCGGCTGATCCCAAGTTGACGCGCGGTTTTGAGCTTGTTGCCGTGATTGAGTTCGAGCGCGAGGCGGATGTGGTTGTGGATGACGGCGTCGAGATTGAGAATTTGCAGGGATGGCGCGGGGGGACGCGGCGCGGGTAACGGGGTCGAGATGATAGGCAGGTCTTCCGCGCGAATGACGCCATCCGGCGAGTTGAGGACCGCGGATTCGAGGACGCTGGAGAGCTCACGCACGTTGGCGGGCCAGTCGTGCTGCAACAGCCGCGCGATGGCGCCCGGAGCAAGACGGAGATGCGGGAGGCGATAGCGTGCGCCGATTCGTTCAAGGAACAATGTCGAAAGTGGTGCGATGTCTTCGCGTCGTTCGCGGAGAGGCGGAATAGCGAAGCGAATTGCAGAGAGGCGGAAGGCAAGGTCGGGGAGGAAGCGTCCCTCACTTGCCATCTGACAGAGCGAAGTCTCGGATGATGCCACCAGGGCATATGCCCCTATGGGCCGATTCTGCAATGTCTTGATGACACGCAGAAGCAGCCCCTGACCAGGGGCTGCAAGCAGGTCGACGCGATCGAGGTAAGTGAACGCTGCCAGGAATTGCGGATCGGCCTCAGAGAGCAGCCACTCGCGAGCATCGCAACGGCTGAAGCTGGAACCGGAAAGGGGGGACTGGCCGTGCAGCAATTGCGCGAGGGCCTGTTTGCCGGCGCCGGACTCTCCTTCGATGGTGGCGAATTGCAGATGAGGTGCCACGACCTCGGCCCGCTGAACAAGCTTGCGCCCCACGGTGCTGATCGCCACAAAGGCGGCGGGACGGAGCCCGGAGGTCGAAACATCGAACGGGCGAGGTTGAAATTGCCGCCGTTGTGCGAGATTCTGCATCGACATCTGCGCCTTGCCTTGGCGGCCCGGAGTGCTCGGGCTCATATTCGGTTTATCGGCGGGATGCGGGGGTAACGTGAGAGCTTCGCGTCATCCGCGCAAAACGAGGATGACTCACAATGCCGTGCTACTTGCGGAACCGCTTGGATGGTTCGTCGGAGTAGATCTGGCCGTCGCGAATGTGTACAACGCGATGCGCGTAATCGGCGATGTCGGGCTCGTGGGTGACAAGCACGATGGTATTGCCCTTGGCATGCAAGGTGTCGAAGAGTGCCATGATCTCGACGCCGGTTTTCGAGTCGAGATTGCCGGTGGGCTCGTCGGCCAGAATGATCGATGGACTGTTCACAAGGGCACGGGCGATGGCGACACGCTGACGCTGGCCGCCGGAAAGCTCGTTCGGCTTGTGGTTCATGCGCGATTCCAGACCCACATTAATCAGCGACTCCTTCGCGCGTTCGATGCGTGCGGCCGCGGGCGTCCCGTTGTAGATGAGTGGCAGCTCGACGTTGTGCAACGAGGATGCGCGCGACAGCAGGTTGAAGGTCTGGAAGACGAATCCAATTTCCTTGTTGCGAATGCGCGCGAGTTCATCGTCGTCAAGTTCGCTGACAAGTTGGCTGTTGAGCCAGTACTTGCCCTTCGAGGGTGTGTCGAGGCACCCGATGAGGTTCATCAGCGTTGACTTGCCTGAGCCTGATGGGCCCATGATGGCGACATACTCGTTCTGCTTGATGCGGAGATTGACACCGCGCAGAGCATGCACCTGCTGTTCCGAGCCCATGTCGTAGGTGCGCCACAGGTCTTCGACAACGATCATGTCGCCGTTCGGTCCGGCGGATTGCTGCATTTCCACGTCGGAGATCACGCTGTTCAAAGCCATGTGAATCTTATCCTTTGCCTGCTTGTGTTCACCGCATCTTGCGGGAATTCTTTCCGCGTTACCGATCGTTCCGGCGCTTCAAGAGTTAGACGCCGGTGTTGCTGGAGCCTGTGTATCGCGTTTCAAAAGAGCTCCATTCTTGATATTGCGTAGCGTCTTGTACGGACCGATGACAATCTCCTGGCCGTCCTGCAGCCCGCTGAGAACTTCGATATCCGTGGCTCCGGTGATGCCCGTCGTTACGGGGACGAACTTGGCGCGCTGTTTACCATGCGCATCCTTCTCGACAACGTAGACGCCCTGTTGGGGCACAGCTTTCGAGGTGGACGAGGTGGACGCGGCCTCGACGTTTCCGCTGCTGGCTGGTGCCGGCGGCGTGAACATCGTCAAAGCCTGTATCGGCAGCGAGAGCACGTTCGATTTCGCGGCGGTCGTGATCTTGGCGGTGGTCGAGAGACCAGGCCGCAGTTCATCTGTCGGCGTATCGAGGGTGACAACGACCTTGAAGTCCTTGGCTTCTTCAGTGCCGGTGGTGGATTGTGACGTGGCCACGCCGGTGGAGCGAAGCAGCGCCTGATCGCCAACCAGGGTCACGTGTCCCTTGAAGGTCTTGCCGGGAATGGCGTCGATGCTGACCTCTGCGGGCTGCCCGATCTTGATGTTGACGATGTCCGTTTCGTCGACCTTGACCTCGGCGGTCACCACGCTCATGTCGGCGATGGTCATCAGTGTTGAGCCCTCGGCATTCTGAATGCCGACAACCACCGTTTCTCCTTCGCGGACAGGGAGGTTCGTAACGATGCCGTCAAACGGCGCAATGGAAACGGTTTTGCTCAACGCATCTTCGTTGAAGCGAAGCTGGGCCACCTGCTGGTCAAGATGCCCGCGGGCCGAAGCAGTCTGCGCCTTGGCTTGGTTTAGCTGGGCCTCAGCTTGCGATACCGAGGCCACGTCGGTGTCATAGGCGGCTTTCTTGGCGTCGAAGTCCTGCTTGGCCATGATGCCTGCCTTAAGGAGACTCTGCGCACGATCCCAGTCGAGCTGTTTTTGCTCGAGGTCGGCCTTGGCATGTTCGACGTTTGCTTCGGCGGTCTTTTCCGCAGCGATGTAAGAAGAGATGTCGGTCTTGGCGGCAGAAATGGTGGCTTTCTGGGACTGAACGTTCGCCTCCGGCTGCACATTCTCAACGGTGGCAATCACCTGGCCCCGCTTTACGTGGTCCCCTTCCTTCACGTACAGGTGCGTAATGCGGCCGAACGAGGTGGCGCCGACGTTAACATACGTCTTCGGCTTGACTTGGCCTGTGCCGCTGACGACCGTGGCAAGATCCTGGCGATGAATCTTCGTGGTCAGAACCTTGGTGTAACCCGACTGCTGCTTGACAACGAAGACGGCAACAAGGGCGATGGCCACAATAACGGCAGAAACGATCAGAATTATCTTTTTCATGGGCGTTCAAGGACTCCAGGAGCTCCGAACCTATTTTACGCAAAACCTTCTCGCACGGTTCCCGAATACTGCCGAATTCATCAGAGTCACGAACCCTTAACCTTGGCGGTGCCATGGGAATGAGGCGAGAATGCACCGAGAATGCAGTTGTCCGGAGCATCCGTAGTGTGTGAATATCCGGTCAGTGCTGGTCTGCCTGGTAATTTGCAAGAAGATTGCGGTCTGCTTATGAGACGCGAATGGCGCGGTGTTTGTCTCAGAATTCGCGATGTTTTGGCCCCTCCAAGAGGAATCTGGAGGTGACCTATTGGTTACCCGGGAGTCCAAGGGGCAGCGACAGCAGCATCATGCCTTGCCGCGCACCTTTGGGGACCGTAGAATAAGGTTTGGTAGGGAGTTCTCCGACGCAATGATCTTTAATGGCCGTTCGTTTCTTTTTGTCGCACTCGGTTGCGGCCTCATTTTCGTTCCCGCCTCCGGGATCCACGCCCAACAGACCTCAGACCCGTCGTTGCAGACCCGACCGGCCTCTGGTCAGGACCAGGAACCCGATCCCTTGAAGCGCCAGCGTTCCGACGAGGAGAAGTTCAAGGCGCAAGCAGAGGTCAGGCAGGAATTGAAAGGCGCCTACAAAACCTGGCTCGATCAGGATGTGACGTACATCATTACCGACGAAGAGCGGAAAGCATTTAAGAACCTGAGCAACGATGAGGAGCGCGAGGCGTTCATCGAACAGTTCTGGCTTCGTCGCAACCCTAATCCCGACTCCCCTGACAACGAATTCCGCGAAGAACACTACCGGCGCATTCAATATGCCAACGACCATTACGCGGCGGGCAAACCGGGATGGAAGACCGATCGCGGTCATATGTACATTGCCTTTGGCCCTCCGGATTCGACGGAATCTCATCCTTCGGGCGGATCGTACCAGCGCCCACAGGACGAGGGCGGCGGCGAAACTTCGACCTTCCCGTTTGAGGTCTGGCACTACCGCTATATCGAAGGCGTTGGCGAAAACATCGACATGGAGTTTGTGGATACCTGCCAGTGCGGCGACTTCCACTTCACCATCGACCGCAGCGAGAAGGATGCCTTGGCCAAGGTTCCCGGCGCCGGCCTGACGCAGTGGGAAGAGATGGGAATGGCCAAGAAAGCCGACCGATTCAAGGGTGGCTTTGAAAATCTGGGCGCTGGTCCCATGTCGAGCGGGAATCAATCCAAGGAATTCGATCGGATCGAATTGGCCGCGAAACTGTTTGCCCCGCCGCCGATCAAGTTTACGGATCTGGAAAGCGCCATGAGTGAGCACAAGCTGCTCCCTGGGCCGGTCTTTCCCTTCGATGTACGCACGGACTTCGTAAAGGTGACTTCAAGCACGGTCCTGGTGCCGGTGACGGTCCAGATCAGAGAATCGCGATATCACATTCGTGACCAAGGATGGGGTCGCCAAGGGTGTCGTGAACATCCTGGGCAAGGTGACGACGCTCACCCACAAGACCGTGCAGACCTTTGAGGATACAGTTGAAGTGGAGCAGCCCGCCGAACTGCTGGAGAAGTCCCTCGACCGCAAGTCGATCTATTGGAAGGCAGTACCGCTGCTTCCGGGCCTGTACCGGCTGGATATCGCCATCAAGGACGTCAACAACCCGGACCACCTTGGTATCTACGGAAGAAGTCTGGAAGTGCCTTCGTATCGTGACGAAAAGCTTGGCACTTCGTCTCTTATTCTGGCGGACCAGATATATCCGGTCAGTTCGCACGACATCGGCCAGGGCAGTTGCGTTATCGGAAACATTCATGTCTGTCCGCGCGTGACTCAGAATCCGGCCACGCCGGTGAGCTACAAACGTAACCAGGACCTGAATTTCTGGATGCAGGTCTACAACCTGGGGATTAACGACCAGACCAAGAGCAACGAGGCGAAGGTAACGTACCAGATCATTGATTCGGCAACGAACACGGTTGTCTTTGAGAAAGAGCAAGATTCCAAAGACTTTGGCGAACACAGTGACCAGTTGACGGTGGAGAAGACCATGCCGATAGCTGGCCTGCAACCGGGCAAATATAAGGTGACGATCAAAATAAATGACGAAATCTCAAAACAAGAGATTGCGCAATCGGCACCTTTTGTCGTGGAATAGTACGAGAGGGCCCCGCATATTCGGTTAACCGGCATCAGATCGGGAAACCTGCGGGCATTTGATTCCCAGGACTTAAGCCAGGACGCCGCCGGGTCACCAATTCGAGTGATGATGCGCAGGCTCCAACTCGTCTCCATGATCGCGCTGTTCGCAGTGGCGTCCTCGCCATTGCTTGCAACGACTTCCCGGTGCCATTTCCGGAGTGGTTCGCGACTCCAGCGGTGTTCCCTCAGATTGGCGCCGTGGTGCAGTTGTTGCGGCCCGATATGAGCGTCATTGCCGCAGTCTACACCGGAAGCAAAGGCGACCTACACCTTCAAAGTATCCTCCCCGGAAAATACGCCGTTAAGGCGATGGACACATCCTTCCTGCCTTCGCTGCGGGAGAACGTGAGGGTTCGTGCTAACACTATTGTAAACCTGACGCTGAACACCCTGTTGAAGTGATGCAATGGTTGCCCACGCAACCGCGGGCGTCAGCGCGATGAAGGATGACTGGGAGTGGACGCTGCGTTCCGCGGCAAATCGTCCCCTGTTGCGCTGGCTTGAGGATGGACCGCTGGTAGTGGTTTCGGATCGTCCCGGAGGACGTCCCAAACTGAAAGCCCGGCTGATGGCAACAGGACAGGATGGTACGTTTGGCGAGAGCGGCGAGCGGTTTACCGCCAGCGTGGAAAACACACCTTCAGACAGCAGTGAATTGCTGGCGCGTGTCGACTTTGCCCCGGACACGGACGCGGGAATGGAGTCGATGCTCGGCTTCCGACAGGATCTTGGGCTTTGCGGGATCCGTCGAGTCGATGGCGGCAATTTCGATCCATCCTGTGATCGAAGGATCAGGCGGCGAAGGTCTGGAGGAAGCTGCTCTACGCAGCTGCGAAACCATCAACCTTGGCGACGAATTTGAAATCGATGCGGGAGCACAGCAAGTGATGGCTCGCTTCAGTCAGAATTCACCGAATACGATTTTGGCGGCGTTGCCTTTCGCAACTCTGGCGTGGCACAGCGGAAATTCGACTGTAAGCTATCGAATGGCAACCGCTCCGGTCGGCTGCGAATCAGGTTGAGTCGCAGGCGGGTTCCTATTTCCGCAGGTTTCGATGCGCGATGGCCAGTTGGCCCTGGAGCACGGCCTGCATCAGGAGATCGGCTGGGAGCGGCGGACTGATGCTTCAGACATATCCTTCGCGGTGTATTCGGATCAAGCTTGAGAACCCGGTGATCGAGGCGAGGGGTCGGGCGGCGGCAGCCGATGGCGTGCTGAGCGATCCGATGAGCGGACTGATGCGTGGTGCAGGACAGAACTACTCCAGCGCGGGAGTGATGGCGGCAGTTGAGCATCGCATGCCGGCGGCAATCGTGTTCGCGTGAGTTATGCCAATGGAGATGCGCTCGTGATGCCGGCGACAGTGCATCCGACAGCGCTGAGCCAGTTGTTCAGCGCCGCAAAGCCGCGACACGCGCAGATGTATGCCATCTCGCTTTCAGGGACGATTGAGGGAACAGGAACGCGCTGGCACGCAAGCTATCGCTGGCAACCGGCCGACACGGTTACATCGATCGCACAATACTCGGTGGGCGCGATTGAGCCATATTTGAATCTGCATTTGCGACAGCCGATCGCACTCACCATGATGGACTGAATGTCGAGGCTCTGCTGGATGTGAATAACCTGCTCGCGGAAGGATACCGCCCGTATCTGCTGAATGGCGGAATTGTTGTGTTCGCGCAAGATCAGCGCAGCGTTGGCGCAGGCGTGGCGTTTACGTTCTAGACAGATCCGTCGAGAAAAATCCAAACAGGAAAGTAAAGGAACGACAACGCGTGTGCAGATCTGCGAGTTTGCGGCGTTCGTCCTGCAGTGCGTAGGTTCTCTGCGCTGCGGTGGTGCGGCAGACGCTGTCCTCCCTCGGGCAGGCGCGCTTTGGAAGAGTGCCTCGCACTGTGTTATATTTTTCAAGGGTCAGTGATGATTTTGCCTCTGATCCGCGTCGTGCAATTTTCCCACTGCTTGGCGTTTTAGAACCCTCTGGACGCGTAGCTCAACTGGCAGAGCATTCGGCTCTTAACCGACAGGTTGAAGGTTCGATTCCTTCCGCGTCCACCATCGAATCAATATTTAGCTCGCTTCGCGCTCCGCTTGCGCTCCAATTCCCTGGAATGCTAGCTCCGCCACTCTCAGACCCGCCGTGCTCATTTCATCCGTGACCACGTCGCCGTACACGTTCATGGTCGTGCGAATGTCCGTGTGCCGCATCATTTTTTGCTGTACGGCAATCGGAGTTTTCACGGCATCCAGCCATGAGCGATAAGTGTGCCGAAAAGCGTGGGGGCTGATGTGTCCAATCCCGGCCGCCTTCGATGCCCGGTCTAGCTCTTGCCGCGTGCCGGTGTACGAGAGGGGAAGTCTGCCGAGTTTGAATGGACTGGCGAAGATCCAATCGTCGGTCCCCGAAAACTTGGAAATTGATTTCCAGGACTTCAAACGGTTCAGTAATTCAACTGCGAGGCCGAATGTCTTCGCGGAGCCTTGCGTCTTCACATCGCCCACAATCTGATTTACGATGCCGCGGCGGACGCTCAGTTTCGAGCCTAGCCAATCCACATCGCCCCACTGGAGTGCATGAGCCTCACTGATGCGAAGGCCCAAACACACACAGAGGAGGGCCATCGTCGCGTATGGTTCGCGTAGCTCTTTGAGCAGAGCGTGAAACTGCCCCGCCGTGAGGTTCCGCGCCTTGCGCACCTTTCGCGTTGCTCCGATATTTCGGACTAGCGAGATTGGATTTCGGGTAATGTCCAGGAGACCGGACCACATCGCAAACTCCACAAGCCCGTGCATCAGTGACCGCACGTGCGTCTTGGACTTTGGCGACAAGGGCAACTCCCGGAGCCACAATTCAACCGGGCGGGGCTGCAAGGCCCGGATAGGTTCATCGCCCCATTTCGGCAGTATGTGATTGTTGAGGACGCAGCGATACACCCGCGCCGTGGACGGGCGTGTGGGCATTCGCTCGGCTTCGTATCGGGCACTCACTGTACGTACCGTGTCCCCGTCCTGCTCGTTCGATTGTTGGATCGCAAGGTGGTCAACTTCTTTCCACGCGGCGGCCTTGGTTGGAAAGTCTTGTTTAGTTCCGATTAGCTTTGAGCGGCGGGCCGCGCCGTCATACCAGAGGTAATTCCAGGTTTTGCGCCGTTTATCGTAGCGCACAGATCCGTTTGTGTGTCGCTGTACCCTCATTGCTGCCTCCCCTCAGCAGTGACAGCGGATGACGGCACAAGCATAGCATCTAGTTCAGGCCTTAAAAACCGGTACACATGCCGCTGCAGCCCGGACAGCTTGTGAGCGGGGAGTTTCCCGTCGCGCACCCATTGGAGCAGGGTGCGGCGTTTGACTTTGAGGTATGCGGCGGCTTCGTCGGTATCGAGCCAAGGGCTTTCCACTTGCCTTCTCCATTCCCGGATGCCTCCCCCGCATCTCGTTCGAAACATTGGACTAAAACTGTCTAAAAACGCGCTAAAATGTTCCACTTTTCCGCAATTGTCATGGCTGTATCAAAATGTCCCATTGTGTGCTCTCCCAAGGGGCAGTCACAAGATTTGACCCTGCCCTACCCCTCTTTTCTGCCGTCACGATTTGAAGCCGACCCTGCCAGGGCGGGGCGTAAACGCAAACGGATTTCCCCCACATACAGACACGAAATATATTCGTAGTACATGGAAAGCCCCTTGCCTAGAATCAATCACTTAGCGTGACAAAACCATGCATCGGTTTGGCAGTGTTAACAACTTTTACTCGTTTACACTGCCACGTCCGGCAAAGCCGCCGAAGCGGAAGTGGTATTGCCAGATTCTCTAGCCCCGATAGGATCGACTTAACTATCCCAAAGGAGGGGCATATGAACACACTGATCACCAGTTTGTACGTCCACCTGCGCAGCTTTGTGGAACGCGAGGAGGGCCAAGACCTTGTTGAATATTCCCTGGTCGTTGCCTGCATTGCTTTTGGATCAATTATGGGCATGGAACAATTGGCGACCGGTCTCAACACTGAGTTCTCGAACGTCGCCGTGGCCCTCACCACAAGCACCTCCTAGTTCGGTCCGACGACAAGCGCCGTTCGCCCTCGTGTTGTCTGCTCATGTCCAATCAACATTCCCCTGGAGGTTCTCCATGCTTAGGAAGAGCAGCCTTTGGCTTGCGATTCTCGCAACACCGCTGTTGCTCGGCGCGATCACTGATGGGCCGTTCGCAACTTGTACTGGCAGCGATCCCTGCAACGCCTGCAGGAACTAAAATGGGTAGCACATTTGGCCCATCAAGCGACCGTAGGTCGGCTGATATCGTCACGTGCCAGTCTCACAGCGGCGATGATCGAGGCAGAAATCACGAGCGTGGACGCAAACCGATCCTGCTTCTGCCTGTCGTCCCCCTCGCGTGCAATCGCCCTGTTCATCTGCCCCAAGTCAGCGAATCCCCCGTTCTGTTTTCACCGGCTTGCGAATAAGCAGTAAGGGTGACAGCCGAACTCTGAGATATCTAGTGGCAGGTACCGGCGCTGCTGTCCGCAGAGTGGACACTCAGCGACAATCCACGTGTCTGGCATCGTTTGCACCGGCGCTGGGATGTTCTCGCCGCATCCTTTGCAGCTCACGGTGTAGTCACAGACCCGGGATTCAGGCAGCATGAACACGAAAAACAATATAGGCGAATACAAGGCGAAGATTTGCACAACTTCCGAGTGGCTTACCAACCACCAAGAACAGGAGTTTCTGGCCGTCATCTGACGTTGAGGTTCCGTGGAACGGCGATATATCGCTGACTTTTGGGAGTCAAATAAAGAGGCAGCGCATGGCCGCCTGAGATTGGTTTCGTGTGTTGGAGGTTTTTCTTGGGGGGTAATATTCTCAAGGCAAATCTAAGGGGTAATATAGCGCCATGATTCACATTGCACTCCGAATTGCCTATGTGCTGTTCTTGGCGTGGCTCGGATTGAATGTTCTCTTGTTTGTCGCGCTAGGAGTGGGGATGTTATTCAGCAGGCTATCGGCTGCCAAGGAAGCGCAAGAAATCCTCGACGAGGCCGATGCGTACTTTATGACACGCAAGGGAAGCCAATAAACTGAGTGGTAATTTCCGGATTGGCCGCGATACACCCCGAGCGCACAATAACGAGGCTACGCTTGTTTTGCGTGTCGCGCCCTCGTTGCTGCAACGGCCTTTTCGACGAGTGTCTCAAGCACCTTCACGTCCACATCCGCGAGCCTCTTGATGTACAGGCATCCCTTGCCGGTGGTGTGCTTGCCGAGCTTGGCGAGCAACGCCTCAGCGCCTCCAAAGTCTATCGTGCCGTACAAAACGTTTCCGGCCTTGCGCGGCGAGAAGCCGACGATGGGCATATCTCCTTGGCGCCCACTCTCGTAGGTATAGTGGTAGCTGCCGAAGCCGACGATCGATGACCCCCACATGGTGGGCTCATTGCCGGTGACCTTCTCCATCAGCTTGGCCAGAGCCTTGGCGTCTTCGCGTCGCGCCTCGTCAGTGCACGTATCGAGAAACGCCGGAACGCTGATGGTTGTGGGTTTGGTTTTATTGTCGGCCATGAATTTACCCTTGGGTCCAACATCCGAAGCTTACGGGACAAATTCTATCTCCGCGACCCCCAGCGCGATCAGCATCTATGATCACGTCGTGAGCGCACGCTTCTCCAAGCCGATGGAATGCCTGTCCGTGAAGAAGCTGCCCACCGGTGCCAAGTGGACCTATGAGATCAAGCTCGATGGTTTCCGGGTAGTAGCCGTTCGCAGCAGACACAGCGTCATTCTTTACTCACGGCAGGAGAAGATCCTGACGAATCAGTTCCCAGAAGTAGCCAGAGAACTGGCGCAGACGATACCGCCAGAAACGGTGTTCGACGGTGAACTCGTCGCGCTGGATGAAAAAGGAATCCCGCGATTCAATCTGCTGCAGAACTATCGTTCCGGCTCGACCCGCTTGATGTACTTCGTCTTCGACATCCTCATGGAGCAAGGACGGGATGTGACGAAGCTGCCGCTAACGGAGCGTCGTTCTTTGATACAGTCCACGGTGAAGCGCGGCGATCACGTCCAGGTGGCGGCGTGGTCCCCGGAACTGGAGACCCTCGAACGCTTCGTACGAGACATGAAGCTCGAGGGAGTGGTCGCCAAGAGATCAGACAGCTATTACGAGCTGGGCAGGCGATCCGGCTCATGGGTCAAGATGCGCTTCAACTGCCGACAAGAGTTTGTCGTCGTCGGCTACACTCCGAGTGACTTGGGGCTGGATGCGCTCCTCGTTGGCTTCTGCTCAGGGAAAGAGCTACGGTTTGCTGGCGCAGTGCGAGCAGGATTCAATCCGCGGACCCGCCGAGAAGTGCATGACCAGATCAAGCATCTTGAAACCGCCGATTGTCCGTTCGTGAACCTGCCGGATCGACGCGCTGGCGCATGGGGTCAGGGAATCACAGCGGAGAAGATGAAGCATTGTCGCTGGCTCAAACCGACACAGGTTGCGGAGATCGAGTTTGCTGGTTGGACGCCAGATGATCGCTTGCGGCACGCGTCGTTCGTTGGCTTGCGTCACGATAAGAATGCTCGGAAGGTGCTCAGAGAGACCTGAGTTGATGTTCGGCCTCGGGTCCGCACCTGCGTACAGCAGCCTACGCATCCGCTGAACGGCCTGGAAGATCCGCGTTTGTTTTGGCGACCCGACACATCCACGCAAGCAGCGCGAGAACTTCAACCCGCCGCCCCTGCCCGGTGTGCTTCGACAATTCAGAATTGTCGGAATCGAAACCACTCGATGCGCTCAGTATCTATCCAAGCCTCGGGGTTGAGGATTCTCCTGACGAACGAGAGTCTTCCCGCTGCATCGCCCTCCAAGGCCAAACCAAGTTCAACGGCATCCGCGTAAGCATCCTCTTCGTCTCTGTACACTTTCCGCCATTTGTAAAATGAATCAACTGCTCGAACCTCCATCTCGAAGCCAGCTTCACCCGGCTTAATCGTGGGAACCACTTTAATCCTAGGCATAGCACAAGCTAACATTTTCTTGATCCAAGAGCGAAGGAAGCGCCGCCGGAACACCACGCCCAGCACGCGAACCTGCCTGCTCGGCGTTTTTGTGTGCGACTGCACCGTTGGGGCGCGGTCATGAGGTCTTTCTTTCGGTTTCTCCTCGGAACGGCAGTTAAATGAGACCTAGGGATTGTCGGGGATGTATAACCGCCGTCGCAGCCGGATGAAGTTCCTTACGCTGGTGGAGCGGAAAGCGTTTTGCATGCGACCGATGAACTCGCCACGAGCCGGAACGATAACGCGCTGCTGGTCTACGCCGCTGCAAGAGATCCAGCGATCAGAGAAATTATGGAACCGGAGCCCTGCGATTTCTACAGTGGTTTTGCCTGCAAGGCAATGGGGACAAGATGGCATTGCTGGACTCCTAACTTACGAGAACTGTAAGCGATCTCTGCAGGCCCTGTGTCTGTCTGCGATCAGGCCAAATCGAATTGATGAGTACGATGCCTAGAGGAATGTACAAGGTTGCGTCGGTGCGGGTAGTCGCACCAGCGGGTCCTGTGGTGGGGTAGGCGGCGAAGATGCGGCTGGCGATGGCGCGAGCTTCTTCACACATCTGCGCGGCGTCTTCTTCGGTGGATACGTCCCACTTACCGGAGCGAATGAAAAGGACATGGGCGGGACGGGCCCTTAAACAGAGAAACGCCTGCTGTTTCCCATTAACGGCAGGCGTCAGATCAACACTTGCAATTTCCCAAGGGGGAGGTTGGAACGAGTCCAATCATCTCCCGTTGTTCAAGAACTTGCAAATTACGAATTGCGGTTACTGAAGATTCAAGAATGATTACGAGCGGAGTTGGACGATGTGAGCAAAGAGGCCGCCGCATCCGCGTAGTTAGGTGTTTGTGGTGAGGCTAAGGACGCCCCGAAGGCTGCGGACTGTAACGCGCTATTGAACAGCGTCATCCGAGCAGTCGAATTCAACGCAGCCCATTTCAAGTGGTGCAAACCGGGATTTCCTTAGTGGCGGAATCCGGCCCTACTCGGGTTCAACGTTGTGTTAATGGTTAGCGAGCGGCAGCAGGAGGAACGGAGGTCCCGTCCGCGTCCTAAAGTTTTATGTTTTCCGAATTGTGTGAGCTAAATCTAGCAGCAGGACGGCACCGGCACCAGCGGCGACGTCCGCAGCAGTCGCTCGAAACCGAGCCCTGTTCCCAACGGATCAGGGATTGGGTCGTCAGCCGGCAGCGTCTCGACAGCAAGACAACTAAGGGGCGTATCCATATCGAGGGTCAGGCTCGCCAGAATGCGTTGAATTTCGCCCGTAGTCCAGGTCGCGTTTCCGAATAGGGAGTCCGCGGATCCTCCAGAGAATTGCAAACGGCTCGGAATATATGGCGCCGGTCGATAGCTCAACAATACGTTGCGGAAGTCGAGACCATCGCTCTGGTAGACCTGAGCATAGATAAGAACAAACAACTCGGTCGCGGGTGGGACCTGGCGAACGGAGCGGCCATTCTGTACGGGTGTCGCAAATGGGGCGCTGGCGCTGATCCCGTTTCCATTGCGCATCACCATGCAGGTCAACGCAGGAGCTGGATGTTGCACGCCAGTTACGCGAAGGGGCGATCCGTATCGACCTTGCGCCGTGCTCCATCCTTTTGCGTGCCCTGTGCGGAGTTCATAGGTATAGAAACCGAACAACTCCGGCGCTGCATCGGGGATGCCGGGCGGGAGCGGCAACAGGAAATGCACCGGGGAATCTGACGGGATGAGAGCCGTCATCGCTCCAAGACCTGCACCATCATCTGACTGTCCGGTGACAACGGTCCGGATTAGTTCCGGATCGATTGGCAGCGGTGGTTCCGCGGTTTCATCGGGATCGCCCTCGGGCGCAGACAAAACGGGATCAGGCGCATAGGCCGGGATACGCGCAAAGTAACTGTCGTTGGGATTATCTGGTGGGCGATCGAACTCGAGCCAAAGGGACCGCTGGCGCGGATCGGTGGTCGAGTAATCCGCGGATCGCGTGTACGGCGAAAGCGCGATGCCGGCCGAGACGAGCTTTGGCACTTGCGAGGGCGGAGTAGTCATCGGCAGCCGGACGCTGGCGGTTAACGGTGCGTCCGAATTTGTCGGCGCCGGGCTGACGAAGTTTTGCGTCAAAGTATAGCCAAGCGTGAGTTCTGACGGGAATCCTCCCAAGTCTGGTTTGGGTTCGACGACGTCGAAGAAAACGAGATCAAAAACTGTGCGATCAGGGTTGATCAACGCATCGTGATCGGCTGTAAAGCGGGGCTCGATTTGGCCGACGACGACACCATCACGCTGAATGGTGATTCCAGTTGGAGAGAGTCGGTTCCAGGTCCAGTCACGGTCTATGGAGACACGCAGCGCAACAATCCAATGCAACGAGAGGTCCGTATTGGAGGCGAAGGTAACACTCGAATTGTCTGGAGCGAGGATGTGCCGCAATTTTCCACACGCACCGAAGACGGTCCTTCGGCCTGGGCGACCGCGCAACACGAGTCCATTGACGTTCAGTTGCAGTTCCGCCGCCAATCGTCCAATCGGGTTCCCGGGCGCTTGAACGCCCAGCCCGGCGGTGAGAGCGGCGCTGGCCGTGGCGGCATCGAGCAGCGCGGTCGGCTGGAGATAGATGGCCTGCAGCAAATAGCCCGGCTCGTCGGGAAGGAAGAGCGCGGTCTCGTCAGTTGATTCCTGCCTCACCAGGACACTAGCCGTCGCACCGACCAAGACGTCGGCGGCGCCGAAGTAGGCCAGTGTCGGGTCCGCGCGGCCGATGGCAGCAAACACCAGGCGCACGTCGCGAGAGGTCGGCACGGGAATGGCTCCCGTGGTGGGCGCGGGCGAGAGAGTGTTGACGTTATGGACGTCGGTCCATGCCAAGTCCAGCGTCAGAGGGACTGTCGGATCGTTCGGAAATGGGCGCGTGGTAGTGTAAACGGGCTGAAATCCGCCGTCCGTACCGCCGCCCGCTCCGTCATCTAGACCGAGGGCCCGGACTTCAAGAGTGATTTGAAGCGTTGCTACATCGGGGTCGGGCAAGCTTGCTTCGCGCGTCGCGGCTTGCGCCACGGGCAGATCCGCCAGCAGGTTCGCTGCTGCGTTTGGGACACCGGTAAACACGACCTCGGGATAACCCAATAGTGGCCGATCGATGTGTAATTGCGTGGGTGCGTGAGCGGCGTCGGGAGTGACCGGAAGATCTTCCTCGACGCGGACGGCGTGAGGGCGGATCCAGCGCCGGAAAGGCATGCTGAAGATCGGGCTTGGTCCCGGAACCCCTGGAGTCTCGTTGATATTCGGTCCCCCGCCGGTATGATCGCCAAGGCGCACGCGGAAATCGTAAGTGTTGCCGTACAGAAGGGGAAGGCCGGGTCGACTCCGGTGACTGCGTAAGGACCGGCAAAAGTGGGGTCGCCGATCAACTTGCGCGCCAATACGTCGACTGCGACCATGGATGGACCGGTCCAATGCGTGTAGTAGCTGGGCAGCCAATAATCGCCGAGGATTTCTCCATCCGGCTGCGACGGCATCGGCTCGATGTTAAGATCGCCTGCGAAATCGCCGACGGCGGTTGTTCCGACCTTGACGTTGCTCGTGACCCGGCATAACGACGACCAAGCGGCGGTGCCTTTGAGGCGCGCGTCGACCCGGTAGCCGCTGACGCCCAGAGGCGAATCGAGTGCGACCGCGGAGGCATCGAGCTGGCGATTGAGCCAGATGGTAACCTGCTCGTCGTCCCAGCCGAGGCGCACGCCAATATCTTTGGCCGGGCGCGTGCCATCGGGAGTTTCGGTTAAAGGATCGAGATATTGAGGCTGGATCCCGTGCACCGCTTTGGCGAATCCATCGGCGTAGTTCTCCGCTTCCTGAAAGATCTCATCGTACGGACCTGGTGGAACCACGGCTGCGACAGGGAACAGTACCGGAGAAAACAACGAACTGGGCGTCGACAAGGGCGAGATGCGCGTGGAATATATCTTGAGTGCGTCTGGAATTCCAGTGAGTGCGAAGCCGTCGCTGGTTGCAGCGAGCGTAACGTACACCCATCCGCCGAGCTTAAAGAAGTCCGCCGAGGGAAGGGGAATGGTCAAGGGATAAATCATCCCCAGCTTTTCGGCAAGCAGCGGCTGGCGCAAAGCCATGGCGATCACTTTTCCCCAAGGAAAGACAGGATTGGTCGCAGGCTTGATCTTCTTGTAAGGCGGCTTGCCGGCGCCAGATCGCAACATGCACTGATACGAATGATCCGTCACCGTCAGCGTACTGCGATCGGTCGAGAATCCGACTGCGTCGCGATACGTAGGGGGCAGGTATTTGCGGACCTGGCGTCCCACACGGCGCGGGTTTGCGGGAGGCGGGGTCGGATCAATCTGGAATACCGTTGCCAGATCGTTGAAGAGTCCCTCCGCCGATGCAGGAAACGTAGGAACAATGTTTACCGTTGTCGAAGGCGCCGTGGTTGTCGGTATTCCTGCCAGTCCCTGGACGAGATGGACGTCGAAGGAAAAGTGGGCAGTCGCGAAAGAAGGCCCCGGCGGCGTGAGACCGGTGATCAGAGGATCGAGTGGACTATCGCGAGGAACTGCCAACAACCGAAGCTGAAGGTTGGCGCCGTCCCACTGCTGAAGGTAGGGCAGAAGATTGAGCCGGGTCGTTGACATTGAGAAATCCTCCTCTGACAGAGCATCCTTCGCAGAAAATCTAGAGAACGTCAGGCAGCGCGCACGGGCCGCCATTCAGATTGCGCGACCATTCGGTCTGCACTTCGAAGTCGATGTTGATGACCCAAGCGATGGTGACTTCGACGGCAAACGTGACCTGTGCTGCTCCCCAAACCGTAACCGAAGCGCACGTGGAGGACGAGTCCACTCTGAGAACCGCCATCTTCGCTTCGACGCTGACATCGACGCTAATGACCTCAAGGTCGATGGTTCCTTTGAGAAGCGCGCCGACTCCGAGACCGAGCACATCTCCGAAGATCAGGAACTCTGTTTCGCAATAGTAGGCGACAACTTTGAACGCGTCGGCGAGCTTGAATGTGACGCCAATGCCGGCGCCGAGAGTGAGCGTGATGACCTGCCCAAAACTGGTGCTCAGTTTGGCATCGACCTGTATCAGACCGACTCCCTGGAGCCCGGTGATAGACGGTAGCTCCGGCGGTACCGCGGGCGTGCAGGTGCAAAACGGAGTGGGGATAAAGATGGCTGCCGATAGTTCGAACTCCGCTCCGACTTCTCCACTGGCCAGATCGATGGTCCATGAAACGGTCACGTCCGTATCCTGGAAACTCGGACCGCACGGAGGCATCAACTTATCCAACTCATCGTCCAACGGAATCTTGAGTCCAATCTTCAGCTCCGGCGAGTTGGTCATGGCGACGCTCATCGGCGTGGGCAATCCCAGCTCTTGCAAAAACTTCAAGACGTCTTGCACGACACCAAGCGCGCCACCGAAGATGACGTTCGAGTTGCTCAGAGTCGAAGGGTGTTTGGCGTCGGCGCTAAAGTCTCCGACGAGGCGCATGACCTCGCCCATCGAAGCCGAACTCATCGCTGCCGCGGAGTTTTTGAGTTGGAAGCTCCAGGGCATTGAGGCCGCGGTATCAATGGCAATCGTAACTACCGCTGCGGAGTAGTCCGCGTAAGCGCGTACCTCGCTTGCCTGGGAGATGGTCCGCTGACCAACCGTGACCGGGAAACTTGGGGACGGCAATTGCAGCTTGACGTCCCCAGCGCCAGAGATGGCCAGCGAGTAATTGGCATCGGGGAACGGTATCGCGGCGTCCGTACGCGGGAAGAGCCCGACGGAATTGGCGAGCGAATACGGATCGGCCAGAGTGGGCGCAACGGTACTGGTGAACTGGAAAGGCGCGTTGGCCTCGATTTTCGGCCGAGGAAAGAATACGCGCTGGGTTCCAGTCGCGTGCACGATGCCGTAATCCGTGAGCGGATTCGCGGGACTCGCAAGATCGACCGGATCGGCAAATCGATAGGGCGAACTGGGCGGCGGCGAAGTTGGAGCAGCGCCCGCGCGGATGAGCGGCACACCGAGATCCGAGTCCAGCAGTTCGGGAGCAGCACCGGCAGCAGTCTGCTTCAAGAAGGACCATTGCCCTGCACCGGTTGGAAATTGCGGGCTTCCCCACGCGGCCATCACGAACTCAGGCCCGCCCATTCCTTCGGTGACTCCAACTCCTACACGTCCGATTCTCATGGGGAGACCGGAGCCGGCGACGTTGATGGTGCAGTCGACTGTGCCTCCCATGGGGCCGACGTTCTGAATGAGTTGCTGGTACTGTGCGGGAGTGAGCGGACCACCGGAGGATTCCGGGGTGAGTTGAACATATCCGATCTGATTCGTCGCGGGCACTCCGTTCACTCCGGCGCCCTTGGTAACTCCATCGATCACGAGGGCACCGTCGAAGTAGACGCCGGCAACCTGTATGCCGCCGGCATCGGCATACTGCCCTGTATCGCGGATGTTGGTCACGTCGACGATCTTCAGGATCTCGCCAGGGTGCACCGTCAAGGTTCCCATCCCGAATGCATATTCGCCATCGCTCGCTGCCTGCCAGCCGCTGTCGTGCCGTGACACTACACCAGTGTTTTTGCGCTCGATGGTAATGGTTCGGACAACTCGTACTCCATACGGATACAGAATGCTGCGAACTTGCACGACTTCAACCGCGGTGCGGCCGATCAGTACGTCGAAGCGCGCCTTGCTTACGGCGGTGACATCATTGGTTTCGTTCCGCCAATCGCTGAACAGGCTCTCGCCATATCCAGACAGGTCGAGCCGAGTAACGGGAACCATGGGCCGGGTTCCACCGGGGCCGAGATAGGGATTGAAGATGGCGTCCACATCCGGCCCAAGTACGCTCATTCCCGTGCTCACACCACCGAACAATCCGTTTTCCAGCTGCGTGGTGTCGCCTTGGAATGCTGGCGAGTCGGGGAGAAGTGGGTCAACAGCACGCAGGCTGATCTGATATCCACCCTTGACGCTTTGGGTGGGGAAAGAAGGCCGATTGTAATCGACGGTCGCACCTGCAGCCCCCTCGCCGCTCGGCTTGTTCAGATTGGCGGTTGCCCGAATGCCGAAGGGCAGAGTTAGGTTGGCGGTTGCCGGAGCAGGAGTGGTGCTGGTCGTAAAATTCCCGACCAGCGCATCCAGCGCAGGAGCGGGAGCCAGACGGACAAGATTTGCCGTCTGGACTCGGATCGCGCTCGGTCCGCCGTTGTTGGCGAAGCTCATTGGCGAAGGAAAGCCTGGCGGGTACGGTGGATCCGGCGTGGGCTCGGTGTAAATCGGTTCCCATTGCACGGCAGGAACGGTGATCACTGCCACCGAGTCGCTGGTCGATGCGAGAAACATTGAGTCGACACTGAGACTGTCGGAAACCCCGGCCGGGTTGTGGATCCATGCGACGCCAAACTGATCGACGTTGGTAGAAACGTCGAGCAAAATTATTCCGCCGTGAGTGCCGACGCTCGAGAAATTAGACGCCTTGTTTAGTGCCGCAGTCGGTGCACCAGCCAGGAGCGCTTGAGAGGCGATCGAACCGGCAGGCAGTTCGTATGTGAGCGTAGGCGCGGCTGCAGGCCTCCATTGAACGATGGCAGTGATGACCCCAATCCTGCTGGCCGCATCCAGTGTTCTCGGATTGGCAATGACGAAGCTCGCTGCGTAAGGATCGGGTAGTGTCGGCAGTGTGAACTGCAGACCGAATTCCAGCGCAAGACCAACGCGGCTCAATCCAGTGGCGTTCTGTAGTCCGACGAGGATCATCGCTCCAGCGGGGGTTGTCCGAAAAACGGCGTTCTCGATCGCAAAAGCCAACGGCGACGTGGGATTGACCGCCGGAGGCTGTAACAATCCCTCGATCACGAATCCGGTGATGGCAGCGGATTCAACGAACAGGCATAGAAGCAGATTTGAATGTACGTAGACACGGTGGCCATTGACCGTCAGGGGGCGATCGAAGCTGCCGTCGCAGGCCGAAGGAATGATCAAGATCTCGACACCTGCAGAGGACGAGGAATACCGGAGCGCGAACGGAGCAGCCCACGTAAGGGTCACTTGTGAAGTAGTCGGTCCGCCGGGAAGTGCACTCCATAGTGGAATCGTTTGTCTGGTGCCCAAAGCGAGAACGTTCAGCCCGACAACTGTAATCAATCCCGGTGATACCAGCAGTGCGACAGCCGAGATCGTCAGAGGATTGCTTTGCCCTGCCCAAGCCGCAGTCAGGCCACTCTTCGTAATGATCGCCAGACTACCTGCCCCCGACGCCGCACCTAGAGTGGTGGCGGATGTGATCGCTACGGGGAGCGCCCATGCCACACGATCTATCTCCGCCGAGCCTGCCGGTTGAAACTGGTTCGATCTTACGTCCTTGATTGCGAACACCGACTCTGGAGTAGTGGCCGGATAAAGGATCTGCGCGGTTAGACTGTCGAACGTGGCTTTTCCCGGGGCAATTGCGATATCCACAGCTGAACCGTAAACTCTGGCATTGGCGCTCGAGACCGTCGAGAGGATTGCGCCACCAGATGAGAACGTGAAGGTGGCGCTGGCGGGTAGGTTGGCGACGCTTGCGCGTGCGTCGTCGCCAGGTCCTGTGCCGGTAGAGGGGGTGCCCGGATTGAAATCCAATTCAAGCGTGCAGGTGACGGAGGCGGGAACCACGATCTCCAGTCCGGAGTGTGGCAGGGGGCTACTGAAACGGAGGGTTCCGCCGTGGATGAGGAGGCCTGTAAAACCTCCTGCGGGCGCACCTGCAGCGAGTTTTTGCGAGGCAATCCAAACAGAGCCCGCCCCCAAACGCAAGCTGCTGGCCGAGATTAAAAGTCCGCTCACCGGAACCGAAAGGAACGGAGTTCCGCCCGCGACGCGCACCAAGTTCACTTGCCGGATGATGCGAAAGAGATCGATCCAAACGGGACGACCGACTGGGTCGGCAAACGGACCTAGCGTGAGGTCAGGCGTCTGACCGGCGATCGCATCCGGAGTAAGCGAGGCAATACCGGGCATAGCCAGTGGAACCGTCCTGCGGACGATCGCGAAAGAATCGCTAGCCGTCGCGCTGAGGCCCTGGGACGCCTCTGCAACCGCACTCTGTAGCTGGTTTAAAGCCGTCTCCGGAAGAGAACTTGTGAGTCGGGCGGAGGCAGCCGTTTGGGAGTGAATTACCGAGGGCTCAGGAGAGGCCAGTGCGCTTGCCAAGGTGATCCGCGCCTGGTGAAGCTCCCCGCCCGAGGGTGCGCCCGAAACGTTTGTGAGATCTCCGGTGAGCGCAGCAAGCTGTGACAATACCGCTGAGCGATCGAGAGCCATGGAAACTCCTCCTAAACTGAGAGTCGCCGGGGAGTCGGCAGAAGGGGCACGCTGCTTCGCTTCTTTTGTTTAGTGAGTAATAACGGTGGAGCGTTTCACAGTGGAAACAAAAAAGGCTTAACGACGAACGCAATCCACGTTGAGGTCTCCGATCAGATGTCGACGTTGATCATGCTTTTCTGGTAAGGATGTTCTCAGCGTTTTTCGCGGGCGTCGGCGCACGCCCAGGGACTTCGATCCACGTGATTCTGGCTTCTCTGAAGCCCGCGGATTTTCCGCTGGCGTTCTATGAGGCAGCCTTGAAGCCTCTAAACATCAAATTCTTCCTGCCCTATAAGGGCGAAGGCGGTCATCCTGACCTCTGGGGATTTTGTGATGGAATGCAAGCGTTCTTTTGGCTCCAACAAGGAAAACCCGATCCGGCCTCAATTCACAGGGGCTTCATGGCAGAAAGCAAGGACGAGGTCGATGAATTCCGTAGGGTAGCACTCTCCGCCGGCGCCAAAGACAATATCTCGCCGCGGTCACGAGTCGAATACTATCCGGGATATTACGCAGCCGATGTATTCGATCCCGAAGGGTACTCTTTTGAAGTAGTTCACAAGAGTTGATCGATTCCACCAGTTTTTTTGCAGATTGTAGAACTGGTAAAGGACCTCCGAGTGGATCAGTCCCGAAAAACGCCCATGTCGTAGGGAATGCTTTTCTCTATAGGCCAAATCGCCGAATCACTCATCGACGGTAAAGGGTCCGAGAACCGCTGGTTCTGGCCGTGTCACCGGCTACACGGAATCTTCAGCCCTCAGAGCGATTCGTATTGACGACCACACACCGAAACCACCCGCTCTGTGTGGGCAAATCGTCCCACGGGCCTCTCGTCAAGAAAACGAAACGCCGCGCGGAATCAACCGGTTTTCATAGGCCTGCCGCTCCAGATCCTCGCGGAAATCAGGATGCGCAAGCGCGATGATGGCCTTGGCGCGTTCCGCGACGGACCTTCCCTTCAAGTTGACCATCCCGAATTCGGTAACCACATACATCACGTCAGAGCGCGGCGTGGTCACGATGTTGCCGGGCGTGAGGCTAAACACGATGCGGCTGCGGCGCTCACCGCGCTTCTCGTAAGTTGACGAGAGGCAGATAAACGACTTGCCTCCCTTCGATGCGTAGGCGCCGCGCACAAATTGCAGCTGGCCTCCGGTGCCGCTGATGTGGCGATGGCCGTCGGATTCCGAAGCTACCTGGCCCTGCAAATCGACCTGTGTGGTGTTGTTGATGGACACTACTTTCTCGTTTTGCATGATGATGTGCGGCGAGTTTGTGTAGTCCACCTGGTGGCAGTACATGTCCGGATTGCGGTTGGCTGTCGCGTAAAGGGAGTGCGAGCCCAGCGCAAACGTATAAGTCACCTTGCCTGGATCCAGCGTCTTCCGCGATCCGGTCACCCGGCCGGAACGATAAAGCAGGCCGAGGCCGTCGGTCAGCATCTCCGTGTGGATGCCAAGATCCTTCACGCCGCTTTCGAGCAACAAGCAGCATACGGCGTTGGGCATGCCGCCGATCCCGATCTGAAGACAGGAGCCATCTTCGATTTCGGCTGCGATCCGCCGTGCCACCGTGCGGTCGATCTCGCTCGGCTCCGGATTGGGCAGCTCCGCGCACGGTTGATGATCTCCCTCAATGATGAAATCGACCTCGCTCACATGCACGCCGTTCTCTTTGCCGAAGACGTAGGGCATCTCACGATTGATTTCGACGATCACCAGCTTCGCGCGTTCGACGACGGCCCGCTGCCACATATTTGTCGGGCCAAAGTTGAAGTATCCGCCGTCGTCCATGGGGCAGGTCTTGAGGATGGCGATGTCCACGGGATCGAGAAAGCGCCGGTAATAATCCGGCACCTCTCCCAGATTCAGCGGCACGTAGTTGCAACGGCCGGCGTCGTGTTTCCTGCGGTCGTAGCCTGAAAAATGCCAGCTGAACATGTGGAAGTGCTTGCCTTCCGGATCGTCTTCGATCACAGCGCGGGGACGCATCGACAGGCAGGAGCGGATCTTGACGTTCGCCAGTTCGTCTTTGCGTGCAGCCAGCGCCTTATCGAAAACATCGGGCTGGCAATGCGACGCGCCGTAGTCCAGCCACATGCCGGATTTGACGAGGCTGGCCGCGTGTTCAGGGGAGATCGTTTCACCAGGCATCTCTGAGCTCCTTCCAGTGGGTATTCGCGCTCGCAGAAGAGTCTATAACGAAAACCGGCGGTCGACTGCGTTCATGACGATTATGAACTGAAAGCCGCGTATTGGCCTGCGCGCCGCGCGAGGAGGATCGAGCCGAGGGCCGTGTTGCAGGGCGAGTGCCAAGAAGAACCCGGGAGATCGAAGTCAACAGGAGAACCCTTCCGCCTTCGCTGCGATTGCGCGAAAGCCGTTCGATTCTGCCCGATTTATTCCCTCAAGGCGAAAAGGAAGTCTACGTTTACGCGATATCGCCAACGAGCGTTTCCAGACTGCACAGGTCTGGAAACGTGCTAAGGCCTGTACGCGCCAGTTGACGTTCACGATTTGCGGCTGCGAACATCTACCAATCGGCTGATGCTTCTTGCCTCGAGGAGACCGGAGATTCATAGACTTCCTCAGGCTGAGCACGGATCCTCGCCTATGCGCAACTTTCGCCTCGCAATGCGCCAGCTTCGGAAAGCGCCCGGCTTTTCCCTGACCATCGTGCTGACCCTCGCGCTGGGCATCGGTGCTACCACTGCCGTCTTCTCGCTCGTTGAAGGCGTCCTCCTGCGCCCACTGCCGTTTCGCGATCCCCAGCGCCTCGTCCTTTTGGGCGACCGTCTCGGCGATGGCCTGCAGTTGGGCGTTACTCCCCCCGAAGTCGCTACCTACGAGCATGCCGCGCGTGCCTTCTCCTCGATTGGTGCCTGGGACACCACATCGTGGGAGCTCTCCGGTGGCCCGCTCTCCGAATCGGTGAACGGCGCGCGTCTTACCGCCGGTGTCTTCCCCACGCTCGGCATCGCACCCATCATCGGCCGTGTCTTCACCCAGCAGGAAGACGACGGGCACGCTCCCGTTACTGTCATTAGCTACGCACTGTGGCTCAATCGCTTTCACCGCGATCCACACATTGCAGGCGCAACCATCACTCTCGACCGCAGGAACTACACGATCGTTGGCGTCATGCCGCGCAGCTTCGAATTTCCGCTGCTTCCGGGACGTATCGGCCTGGCGCAGCTATGGGTGCCAATGAGCTTCACCGCCAATGAGCTTTCCCCATCCGCGGGGGCTTGGGGAACCCACCTCGTCGCGCGCCTGAGGGACGGTGTCAGTGTGCAGCAGGCCGCGCAGGACGCAAATCGCGTTGCGCAGCAGGTCATGCGCGACTTCCCCCCAGACCTGGCCTCCATCCATATCCGCGGCGATGTTCTTCCCCTGCGCGAAGCGGTCGTCGCCGGCGTGCGCCCTCTGCTCCGCACCCTTTTTCTCGCCGTCTTCATTGTGCTGCTCATTGCCTGCGCCAACACAGCGACCCTCCTGCTCGTCCGTGCCGTTCGCCGTCGCCGTGAGCATGCCGTGCGCCTAGCGCTCGGAGCTCGCGCGGGCATCATTCTCCGCGGGTGCGTCAGCGAAGGACTCCTGCTGAGTCTTGCCGGGGGCCTCCTCGGTCTGGCCCTGGCTGCCGTTGCTGTGCGCGCCGCCGTGCCACTGCTTCCCGAGTCCATGCCGCGAATCGACGCCGTCTCCATCAATGCCGGTGTTGCGAGCTTCGCTCTCCTCATCGCCGTGGCAACCGGAGTTCTCTGCAGTCTTGCGCCAGCCTGGGCTGCTGTCCGCACCAACCTGCTTGAGGCCCTCAGAGAAGACGCCCGGTCGGCAACCGGCAGCCAGCGCCAGAAGTGGCTCCGCTCGTCTCTCGTCGCCGCCGAAATTGCCATCGCCACCGTCCTGCTCACCGTTTCACTCGCCTTCCTGCGCAGCTATCAGCAGATGCTCGCCGTCGATCTCGGCTTCCGCCCAGACCATGTCCTCATCGCCGGATATCAGTTGCCCGCGCAGCAATACGCGACCGAATCGTCGATCGCCACCTTCAATCGCGAGGTCGTCGGCCGTCTCGCTTCCCAACCCGCCATCGTGGCCGCAGGGCTAGCCAACACGCTGCCCGATACCGGCGGCAGAGGACGTGCCGGCTTCACTATCGAGGGCGTCCCCATCGGCGGATGGAAGCTCATGTTTGCTCCGTTCATCGAAACCTATGGCGACTATTTCCGCGCTCTCGGCATTCCCCTCCTCGCCGGCCGGTACTTCACGGTTCACGACCGCTCTGATGCACCTCTCGTCTGCATTGTCGACGAATCCATGGCCAAAGAGGAGTGGCCTGGCCAGAACCCCATTGGCAAGCGCCTGCACATCGGCAATCCCAAACGCACCTTGCCCTGGGCTACCGTGGTCGGAGTTGTGCCTGACGTTCGCATCGATGCCCCCGATCAGCCCGCTGGTGAGCAATGGTATTTCCCGCTGGAGCAGCCCGCCATCATCGAGGGCTCCGGGGCCACGGGCATGCTCAATCTGTCCAGCGGCTGGATCGCACTCCGCTCCACGCTGCCGCCCGAGCAGATGATCCACACCCTGCGCTCAGTCGTCGCCGGCATCGATCCGCGCCTGGCACTCGATCCCGTTCAGCCCATGGCCGAGGCTACTTCAGCGGTGGAGGCCCCGCGGCGCTTCAATACGGGACTCATCACGGCATTTGCGCTCGCCGCTCTGCTGCTCGCAGGCATGGGTATCTACGCCGTCATCGCCTTCAGTGTTTCGCAGCGCACCCAGGAGATCGCAGTCCGCATCGCCCTTGGCGCACAGCGCGGCAACATCGCGCGGCTTGTGCTCGGCTCCGGCGCCAAAATCGCAGCCGCCGGCTGCATTCTCGGTATTGTGGGATCGCTCGCCGTGTCTCGCCTGGTTGACGCGTTCCTCTTCGGAGTCAGCGCCACCAATCCTATTGTGTACGGTGTCAGCGTGATTCTCATGCTGACGCTATCGCTCGTCTCCTCAGCGCTGCCGGCTTTGCGCGCCGCAGCCGCCGATCCTGCCCAGGCTCTGCGCTCCGAATAGCCTGGCCTGTCATTCGTACCGCGAAACTGGTTTCATCCTCTTCAGTCCAGCAGCTACTTATGACCTTGTACTCGAATCTCGGTAGGCGCATCATCGCCAATGCGCTCGCCGACGGCGGAGATAAGACCAAAGCCATCGCCGTTCCGGTGCCCGCATCATCGCGCTATGTACCTCCAAGGTCGCGATGAACGCCGCAGACGGCCGATCCAATTCAAGTGTCAGGGTGTTCATCCTGCTTCCCCCAAGCTGTACGCAGGCAACGTGGTCAGGCGTCCGTCCTCGACTGGGCCACCCACAGTGAAATGGTAGAAGCTCTGCCAATCGCGCAAAGAGATGCCAAACACCTCGTGAACCGGATCATCGAAGTAACAGCCGATCCCGGTCGAACGAATACCCGCTTCTTCCGCCTCGAGGTACAGCACCTGGCCCACAAGGCCGGCCTCCCAGAAGAGATTTCGGTAGAAGCCGGCGCCATAGACAACCAAACTGTCCATGTATTCAGCGATCATCCCAAGGCTGAAGGTCCCGTCCCCCGCAATGTCTTGACCGCAGGAGACGCTCGCGGCCAGAACACGGCAGTCCCCCTCCTTCAGCAGGTAGAGCGGAAGGCCATGCGGACACGACGGAGGGCGTTGCCACAGGAACTCAGGCCGCATCGCTTGCCGGAGTGTCTCGACCTTCTCCGGGTCCCGAGCGAGCACGTAGAGACCGGGAGGCACGCCGTTCACGCGGTGCACGAAGAGGCCCAGGTGGATGCGTGGGCGCCAGGGTAGGGCGTCCCACGGCATAGATCGGCCGTCTTGGGTGGGTACAAGACGAGCCAACATTCGGAAGAAGGTCGCCGCTGGAATCGCTGTGGCCCCATCCATGCTCACCGCGCTCCTGCGCCCCAGGATGACTCTTTCCGCAGTGAAGGCCCCGGACCGAACTGGCGCCCCGAAGAGCTCTTCCTCCGAAGGGAACCTGGAGAAATCTTCGTCGACCGCAATTCCCGGATTCGTAGTGGCGACAGCCACCTGGTCGATCACTGGCCAATCGACGCCGTGCTCGGGACTCAGCACGTTAGCTGTGCCGTACCACTGAGAATTGGCCACCTGGGTTACCAACTCTTTGGACAGGCGGAGGCCCCGGTCGCTGGCCCATTTCTCCCTGACCACAAGCGCCACGAGTTCGGGATGCTCTCGCTCCGCGCCGGTGTAGTCGGCTTCGCGGTCGAGTCCGAGAAGTTGGGCCACGGCGGCGCTACCAACACGGTCGAGGAGGCGGATTTTCCACCCGAGGACGGCCGCTGCGAATCGCATCGACCCGATCGCATGGCCGACATCGTGTTGGCAGTACCGGAACGCTCGCTCGCCATACTTCCAGGCCTCCCGCCAAAGAATGGACGACAGCCCCACGAGGAATGAGCCCTCCGGAAACGCTGCTGTCAAGGCCGCCCAAACCGAGGGATCAAAGTCCGCTCGAAGCTCCAGACCGTGCGCCTTCGATGCATAGTGGTATACGCCGGGACGATCGTGGATGGCGTCTAACGACGGCAAGAGGACGTATTCCTCCGTCGGGTGGAGGTTCCCGCTCGACGGATTGGCGCGCAGAGACCACGTGGTTCCCTCGACCCGTTTCCAAGCTGTCAGCGAGAATGCATAGCGCAAGAAGAGCGAGATGGATCGACCGAAAGCGGAGCCGGCACGATGTTGTCCGCAACGTAGAGCTGCCAGTACGGAAGCGCCCGCCCCGCGTCGGGCAAAGGAAGGCGAACAAGCGGAGCTCCGTCGTAACGGCGGAACGGATCTGCTGCTGCCCATCCAGTATCCCCCATAGCGTGTATTGTTTCGTGGTAAGCTACCACGACTTGCTCGGCAGAAAGGTCGAGGTCGTCCCTGTCCGTCTTCACCGTAAAATCAGGAGGAGTATTTGATCGCATGTCCATCGTTGCCCTCCCGTCACATGTGGGTAAATGCCTCGTGCAGGTGAAGGCCTCCATCGAAGGCCGGGGACCGTATGCGCCCAACGAATTGACGCATCGTATAACTTCGATGCGGAACGGCTAGCCCTCGAAAATAATGCACCTAATCGAGCCGCGCCGGTTGGCGCTGATCTCCGCCGAGGCACTCATCGACAACCAAGAAGGGGCACTTGTCTGAGTAGTCGGCTATGCGTCCACATGGTTTCAATCCGTGCTCAGTTTGGGAATTCACTTCTCTCGTCGGCGGGTTCTCGGGCACTTGCCGAAGAGCGGTCGATCAGAATCGTTCAATCCGTGAATTGGCATTGGTCCAGGATCATGCCGGGCTAGCTCAGCCGAGGGCTTTGATCTAAAGTCTCTCTTATGGCAAATTGGACCCCGTATATGGCAAACACCCGAGGAATAGCGGTGAGCGTTGAGCCAACTTACCTTGAGACTAGATCTTCGCCGGACAGTTCGCAGTATTTTTGGGCTTATCGCGTGATCATCGAGAATCAGGGACGTGAAACGGTGCATCTGCTGTCCCGGCATTGGATGATCACGAATGCGCGTGGCGAATTGACTGAGGTCAAAGGACCAGGTGTTGTCGGAGAGCAACCGGTCCTCAAGCCAGGAGAAAGCTTTGAATATGCGAGTGGCGCGTCTCTCAACACGCCATCGGGGATGATGGGCGGAGCCTACCAAATGGAGGGTGAAAGCGGTGAGCGTTTTGACATTGAGATCCCGACGTTCTCTCTGGATCGTCCGAATCTTGGCGTATTTCCGAATTGAGAAATAACGCCGTCCGAGCGGTTCGCGGCCCTGAAATGGCTCGCCAGTACGCGATTAGGTAATCTTTATCTGCCTTCGCAGTAGCCGGCGTACACCTACCGATATCTGCCCGTACCGCATTGCTCGCAATCCGAGGTGTTTCAGGTCCATGTCGTTCACATCATAGACCGCCGTTTTTCTCCTCGCAGAAGACCGACTTGCTCAGGTCACCGCCGCGCACGAGCGGCCTTCTTTGTAGGCTTCTTCACAGATTTCTTCGAGGCTTTCTTAGCCGCATTCTTCTTGGCAGGTGATAACTTGGCTACGGTTTTCTTAGCAGCTTTCTTCGCCGGAGCCTTTTTCGCGGCTGGCTGTGCCACTACTTTCTTTGCCACTTTTTTCGCTTGCTTCTTGGGAGGTGCCTTCTTCAGCGCCTTTGTCACCGTGGTCATAGCTGCGCCCACGGCCGTTTTGAGAGAGCCGGCCACATCTTCTGCCATCGCAAGTCCGTATCCCACCGTCTCCGCAGCCTTCTCGACCATCGTCTTCTCAGCCATTCTCAACCCCTCAGTCTTCAAATTCATATGTCGATACGAATTGTAGAGGTATACCTCGTTAGTTAGCGTACAAATCTTTCGCTCGTCTTTCAGAGAGGAGTCGTACGCGGCGGGTTGACGGGTGGCCGCGGGGCGGCTCGCTGGGAATCCACTTCGGCGAATAGTCGCCTTTCCGGACAAGTGGCACTTGGCTCCATCGATGTCAACAGGCCTTTGCGCTCACTGATCCAAAGTTCGCATCGGGCAGAGGTCAATACGGCAGAGGTCGCGGGTTCGGATTCCGTGCTCGTCGTCGCTTGCTCCATTGAGTTTGCTTGGAGTGAGGGCAGGGAAGTCTTCGAGATGCGACGAGTTAGACTTCGCCATTTCGGAGGGTGCAGGCTTCACCATTTAAACAAAGAAGAAATGCAACAGGTTGCAGCTGAGAAGCCGACATTTGAGGACCCATCCAACCTCGGTGAGCGCCATGGCAAGCGCTCGGCCTCGGGGCCGCCGGGCGCTTCCAGTACTGGACCTACTTCGATTCCTTAGTGATCGCGTCCGCAGCGTTGCCGGCCACGACCCAGCTTGCCGACCCGGCCACGACGGCTTCATCCTCGAACCAGAGGAATCCGAAGTCGTCGATGCACTCCGGAAAATCCGGCTTGATGATGATGTATCCCGGAATCACGGCGCCCGGAATGTAAGCGTTGTCGGCGCGGTTGTTGCTGTACGTCTTCGTCTTCGAGACCGTACCGACGCCAGCCACATACGAAGTGCTGGACACCGGGTGCGTGCCGAGAATGTAATTGACGGCGCGAAGTGTATATTCGGGACCTACAAGATCAGGAAACGTTTTGTGCAGAAAGTACATCCGGATGGCCATGTCCACCACGGCGCCCGATCCGCCCCATGTGCCGAGGCTCGGGGGAACGCCGAATGGGGTGGCTTCCAACTGCTTGTCCAGACCCGCCATGTATGTCTTCACCGCTTCCCGCATTTGATCTTTCGCGCTCGCGTCCAGATAAGGCAATGCCCGGACTGCCGTCCAACCACGAAAACCCATCTGCTGCGGGGTGATCATCTGAGGGAACAACTCCTTCAGACGGGATCTGTAGGGCTCGGCGCCATTCGTGGCAATCGTCAATTCCAGAGCCGCAGCCCATTCGAGTCCAGCCTGAAATGCGTTCCGATCAAATCCGGCTGGTGGAACTGGTGGCGCCGTCGTAGTGCCGGGACTTGCCGAAGCTCCCGAACTGACCTGTGCGTTATGAGCGCCAGACACCACACCCTGAGACGCAGCCAAAACGCCACCTGTGGGGGCACCTGCCGGGGCCGCTCCTTCTGGGCCGCCGCGCGCCGGATTCTGCGTTGGGTGAGCCTTCTCATCGTTCCATGTTTTGATCGCGGTCTCGAGGCAGTCTTTCGCTAATGGGTCGTCCCAGCCTTTCAGCACATCGGCCGCTGCAGCCAGCGCCGCGATGGCATTCCACTGAAAAAACGGGTTCGTAGTGGAGAAAATCCAGCGGTCGTCCGGCTTGCCGGAGTAGTCGCCCTTCACCTCGTTCGGACCGAGCTTCGGGTCATAGATGCGGCCGTCGGTTTTCGACGCTCCGTCGCCCAGGTGCGTATACTGCCGCAGATCTGGTTCGTGAGTGCCGCGGATCGCGTGGCCGATATTGTGGAACTGCGCAAGGATGAGCAGTGCGCCGTGCTTGACTTGTTGCACTGTATCCGGCACGCCATCGGGACGGTGCATCTCAACCTCACGCGCGCCTTCATCTACCGTAAGCTCGTCGTACTTGAGATTGAATTCGCGATACGCCAGGGCCAGACTCTGAATCACGCTTAGTTGCGCAGGCTCCTCGAGGTCGAAGTCGCCAGCATCATACCAGCCGCCCACGTTCATCCCAGGAATGTGATCGCCGCCTTTGAACTTCCCGTCCATTGCCGTTGCCTGATTCCAGCCGTCGAATTGCTCCCCAACCACGGGCGCCAGACGGCCATCATCCAGGTGCGAAGCGCCGTGCCACACGCGGTAGGCTTCGCGAACGGAAACGTGATCCATCTGCTCCGCAAGGTGATGGTCCAGGCTGTCCTGCCAGATGTTTGCGTAAGCGTCTTTGGAGATGGGGAAGGAAGCCGTACGCTGGTCAGCGTACTCGATTACGTAAAGGCCGGGATCCTTCATCGGGGTGAAGTCGAATTTCGAATAGACGTAACGCAGCCAGGGCATTGAAGGCGTGATGGGGCCCTCGAATACCTGCTTGTAAGATCCGTCCTCCATCAGGCGCAGCACTTTGGCCGTCTTAGGGCCGTTGTACTTCGGGTCGAGTTCGAGCACCGCCACCTTGGAGAAACCCGGCGCATAACCGACTTGGCTGTGCGCGATCATCGGCGGTCGCGTCCAGTTCGGAATCACGTCAGGCCTGATGTGCCACACGATGGCGCCGGTGGTCTTGCCCGAAGGAATCAGCGAACGCAACACGAACCAGCCGTTCTGCGCGCGGTTGCGTCCATCGAACAGCATCAGGTTGGCCGTATCCGACTTGATGTTGACCCGCGCCAGCGCATCATCGACACCCAGGGTGATGCTCTTGCCTTCGGCGAACGGCAACGGCTGCGTATAACCCTTCGCCTTGTCCCAGTCCTCCAGGTAGTAAGCCTTTTTCGGTTCATCCGCCAGCGGCATCACCTTGACCATCGGATCGTTCGGCGTTCTTGGGAAGATGCCGGCTTTGGTTCCGTCCACGAGATAAGCCTTGCCCATGTAGATCGACGGCAGGAACTCAAGGTTGAAACCCGCGCGGCCGGCAAGTTTCTCCGGTAACGGTTTGTCGAGATTGATGCTGACCTTCACGCCGCCTGGTTCCGCTTCGACTTCCTGGGTATAGCTGAGATCGAAGGTCGGGAAGGCGAGATCGGCGGTGAGCCGGTTGTTCGCCTTGTCGGCCTGGCGTCCTTTGAGGGTTGCCACTAGGTCCCACTGCTCGGGCGTTGGCATCAGGCGCACGTCGCCGTTCGTAGCGATGCGCTGGCCGTGAAGAATCATCTCCATGGCCGTGTTCTTTTGGTCCACGAAAACAGGATGGTACGTGCTGTCGTAGAGAAATACGCTAAAACCTTGAGTATCGAGGTAATTCTTCTCGGTCAGCCTCATGGCAAAATCGGTGCCGAACAGGCTTGGGCCGGAGGTCAGGGCCAAGAGAAGACACACTCTCATTCGGGTGAGCATAGATTGGGATCAAACTGCTCCTTTGCCTCAACCTAACATGACATGCACAACGTCTGGGCGCCGTTTGTTCTCCATGCGCGGGGATTTTTGAGCCCTCCTGTCCACCGGGAAAGTCGGCTTCGATGACGACGGCGTCTAAGCCTTCAGAAGCGGCGTAAACCCCGCCGCTAGTCCGGCCGGATTAGGCAAGGGCATTTTTCACGAGGGAATTCAGCGCTCTATATGCGCTCTGTTTATCTGATTACGAATGCTTTGCATGGTCTAAGGTGTCATCCGCTGGCCTGCATGTTATTGAAAGTACGTTTACGTGTTGATTCGAGTCTTACGGTACGCGCTACCACCCTTGTCCAAGACAGCGATTCTGTAGATCCGCGCAGTTGATTTCAGAGGACATGGAGATCTTCCCTGGCCGATAGTGGCAGGTTTTGTCGATGAGTCGCTCTGGGAAGGTTTCTATCTGTTCTTCATCCTGCTGTCCAATTAGTTGGTGCGTAAGTGCTGAACTGTTAGTTCATCTGACTTTGATTCTTTTCGCTGCTGTCCAACTCGTGTTCACCACGTTATCGGCATCGGTAACTGTTCGCAGAGTTGCCTTGCGGCGGGCGGTCCTTCCAGAGGGGTGTTGAGCCATTCCCACAAGTCTCTGAAGATGAACAGCTGTTGGCGCAGCAGAGCGGCCAGATTGGAGAGCGACCAACCGAAGCTGGATTTCATCTGCAGGTACTTCAGGATCAGCATTGCGATTAGCGCCGTCCATATCTGCGTCTTGACGGCATTGGCGCTGGTGCCGAGGAACGACTTCACTTTTGCTGTCTGTTTCAGTGCTTTGAAAAACAGTTCTATTTGCCAGCGGTCTTTGTAGATCGCGGCCACCGTCGAGGCCGCCAGGTGGAGCAGGTTGGTGAAGAAGACCAGGATCTCTTGCTTGTCCGCGTTCCAGTACTCGATGCGCCGGAACAGCACCGGCGTCTCGCTATGCCTGCGCAAAGAAGGCACAGAGATGATCTGGTCACTGAGCACGTTGCCCTTTTCTGGAACCGCACACACCTCAACGGTCGTGTAGACCGTGTTGGTCTTCATCCGCGTGACGAAGAAGACCCCGGCCCGCGTCAACTGCCCGAACCACACATAATCGTTGTAGCCGCGGTCAACGGCCAGGATCGTACCCGCCTTCAGGCGCAAGTCCCGCGCTACGTTCAACTCGCTATACTTTCCCTCCGTCACCACCGCGAACGTGGGCAGGTAGCCGTCATGATCCAGCAACAGGTGCAGCTTGATCGCGCCCTTCTGTTGCGTGTATTTGGCCCAATCAAACATGGTCGCCGACAGCTCGATGACACTGCCGTCCAGACTCATCAGCTTGTTCTTGAAACGGAACTTGCGACGGCTGTGCGCCGCCGTCTCCAACTGACACTTTTCCAGCAGCTGCATGAAAATCGACTCGTACAGTTCCCACGGACGGTTGGCGTTGGCATACGCCAAGGTCGATTTCTTCGGCGTGGTGCTTATCCCAAGATGCTTCAGCGGGGATTCACAACTGGCCAGGCCCATGCATACTTCGCGCAGCGAGTTCAAATGCGCCAACTGGCAAAACAGCATGGCCACAAATTGCTCCCAACTGCTGAAGCCTTTGGCATTGCGCTCGGCTTGATGGTGCTTGACCGCACGAGCGAACTGCCCACGCGAAAACAGTTGCAAAAGCTGCGAGTACACACTGCATACTTGAAGCATGGCTGATCCTTTCTTCTCTGAAGGTGGTCCTGTCAGGGAGCCCACTTCAGAGTAACTGGGGATCAGCCTCCTCTAATATTCCTCGCGTCAAATAGATATCCGCTGTTTTGGACAGCAATGACGCGCTACGGCACAGCCACGTTAAACCGACCGAATCAGGTTACCTCTGTTTGCATGTCACACAACCAGACGGGGCACGATCGACCGGTGCGAATGTGGCATGCCACGATTCGTAGCGGTAAGGTCAACTCCAACCGAATACACTTCGACCAGGATGAAAGACTCCTCCCCGCAACCGTGTACCCCATCAGAAGAGATTGCCGGACTCGTTGAGCGAGTCACGTTCTTCAACGAAGAGAGCGGATTCGCGGTGCTTCGCGTGAAGGTCCGTGGCCAGCGAGAGTTGGTGACGGTCCTGGGCTCCTTGCCGTCGGTAAGCGCCGGGGAGTGGTTGACCGCAAAAGGTTGGTGGGTGAGGGATAAGGAGCATGGGCTCCAGTTCAAGGCCAATGTCCTGAAAGCGGTTCCGCCAACTACGGGTGAGGGTGTCGAACGGTACCTGGCTGGCGGCTTCGTAAAGGGTGTCGGCCCTGTGCTGGCGAAGAAGTTGGTCGGACACTTCGGTGCCGAGGTGTTGGGAGTGATTGAGAAGAATCCCGCCGACCTGGAGTCTGTCGATGGAATCGGTCCAAAGCGTCGGGAGCGGATTGCCACTGCCTGGCAGGAGGGGATGCATATACGTGAGATTATGCTTTTCCTTCACAGTCATGGGGTCAGTACCGGGCGAGCCGTCCGCATCTACAAGACATACGGAAATCTGGCCATTCAAACGGTGCAGGAGAACCCGTACACCCTAGCGAAGGAAATCCACGGCATCGGCTTCGCCACAGCGGATCAAATCGCCCAAAGCGTCGGGATACCGAAGGACTCGCAGAATCGGGCTCGGGCCGGAATCAGCCACGTACTCCTTGGAGCGACCTCCGAAGGCCATTGCGCCCTGCCGTTGGAGAAGCTGAAGGCGGCGGCGTTGAAACTGCTGGAAGTGCCCGTCGAGACGATCGAGCAGGCAATGACTACGATGTTGACCAGCGGCTTTCTCCTCCTGGAAGAGATTGAGGGTGAGCCGCTGATCTTCCTGCCCCATCTTAGGAATGCTGAGGATGGCATTGCAACGAAGATCAAGCGCCTTGCCGCTGCCGGCATGACCTACCCGCTAATCTACTTCGAGAAGGCGGTCGCCTGGTGCGAGCAGAAGACCGGGAAGACCCTGGCCCCGAGCCAGCGGGAGGCGCTGAAGATCGCGCTGACCAGCCGGGTCGTCATCATCACAGGCGGTCCCGGTGTCGGCAAGACCACCCTGGTGAACTCGATCCTTCAGATTCTCAGAGCGAAGAAGGTGAAGTGTCTGCTCTGCGCTCCGACCGGGAAGGCAGCGAAGCGCCTCACTGAGACTACAGGACTGGAAGCGAAGACGATTCATCGCCTTCTGGAAGTTGATCCAGCCACAGGACGGTTCTCTCGCAATGAAGATAAGCCGCTGGACTGCGACCTCCTCATCGTCGATGAGACCTCGATGGTGGATGTGCTGCTCATGCACGCCCTGCTCCGTGCTCTTCCCAAGAATTCTGCGCTGATCATGGTAGGCGATGTGGATCAACTCCCCTCCGTCGGACCCGGTAATGCTCTGCGCGATCTGATCGAGAGCAGCGCTGTACCCGTGGTTCGCCTGACCGAAGTGTTCCGTCAGGCGTCCAGTAGCAAGATCATCACTAACGCTCACTTGATCCGTCAGGGGAAGATGCCGGACCTGCTGCCGACAGAGTCTGGCTCCGACTTTTATTTCATCGAGCGCGACACGCCTGAAGAAATCGCGGCAACTCTCGCGAGGTTGGTTCAAGACAGAATCCCGAAGAGGCATCAGCTTGATCCGATTCGCGACATTCAGGTGTTGTGCCCGATGAACCGGGGCTCGATCGGCGTCCGCGAGTTGAATACGGCACTACAGAGTGCCCTGAATCCTGCTCGCCCCGGTCAACCCGCAGCGGAGCGATTCGGATGGCGGTTCCAGGTTCGGGACAAGGTCATTCAGACGGAGAATAACTACAAGAAGGAAGTCTTCAACGGCGATATCGGCACTATCGAGAAGATCGATCCCGTCGAGCAGGAACTCTCCATCCGGTTCGATGACAGGTTGGTGACTTACGATTTCGGAGAACTCGATGAAGTCTCTCTGGCGTACGCAGTGACCATCCACAAGTCGCAGGGCTCGGAGTTCCCGGCGGTGGTGATTCTGGTGGCCATGCAGCATTACATGTTGCTCCAGCGCAATCTGATCTACACCGGAATCACTCGGGCCAAACGGCTGCTGGTGGTTCTCGGACAGAAGAAAGCTCTGGGGCTTGCAGTGAGGAACGACCAGTCGCGCAAACGATACTCCGGTCTCCTAAGCAGTCTGAAAGCTCCGAGCCTTCGGTGAGTGCCTCGGCGATGATGCGCCAGATGAGGCTTTCCGAAGTTCTCAAACTGTCGGGCCTATTCCGTTCGCAAGGCCTGCATCGGATTCAGGTGCGAGGCGCGCAAGGCGGGAAAGATGCAGGCGACCGAAGCGATCGAGAGCAGGGTGAGAATCACCGCGGCAATCACAACCGGGTCATACGGCGCGGTTTCGTAGAGCATGGACCGGATGAGTTGAGTTGCGCCCGCGCTGGCGGTCAGGCCGAGAATCAGCCCGAGCAGTGCCGGCCGCAGCCCGTCGAACAAAATGAGGCGTAAGATCTGTTCGCGCTGCGCTCCCAAGGCCATGCGGATTCCGATTTCCGACACCCGCTGTGTGACCAGGTAAGAAAGCACACCATACAGGCCTACTGCGGCCAGAAGAAGCGACAAGGCAGCGAAGGCCAGGACCAAATTTGCCGCGAAACCTTGACTGGCCGTGGTTTTGCCAAGAATCTGGTCCATGGTCAGCGCGTTATAAACGGGCAGCTCCGGTTCGAGAGACGAGATTTGTCGCTGGATCGGTATCGACATGGCCAGGGGATCGCCGGAGGTCCAGGCCACGATGGAAGCCTCGCCGGTGCGGTTGGGAATGCCGGAAAGGATAGGGAAGTACATGGCGGGCACGACCGGCTTAGTGACGTCGTAGATCGTGTCGCCAACTTCTCCGATGATCTGGTAGTTTGCGACATCGGTATCCCATCCAGAGCGGACGTGTTTGCCGATGGGGTCCTCGCTCGGGAAAAACCGATCTACGAATTGCTTGCTGACAACGATGTAATGGGTGTTACCGAGGCGCTCGTGTTCAGTGAAGACGCGGCCGCGCAGCAGAGGAATCTGCATGACGCTGAAGTACTGCGGGTCGGCAGTGATGGTCATGGCATCGTACTGAAGGCTGTAACTGGGTGTGGGCTTCTCCAGGATGGTGAAAACCCGGTCGCCTTGTGGCCCGGTTCCGGGCGCACTGGAGACGAGCGCAGCGCCGCGTACTCCGGGCAGGCGGCGCACTCGCTCGAGCAGCGACTCGTGGAAATGCATCACCTTGTCAGGCGTATCGTATTGGATTTCGGGCAGGCCGAACCTCATCGTGATTACGTGATCGATACGGCAGCCCAAGTCCGCCATGCGCAGGCGCATGAAGCTCTTGAAGAGCAGTCCGGCTGAAACCAGCAGCATCACCGTGAGGGCGATTTCAAGTGCAAGCATCGTCTTGCGCAGCCGCGCACGCGAGGCGCTGGCGCTGGCTGATCGCGAGGACTCCTGTAAGGCTGTGAGTAGCCCTCTGCCAGTGGATGCGACTGCCGGCACGAGACCAGCCAGCAATCCTGTCATCAAGACCAGGCCTGTCGCAAAAGTGAATACCCATCCATCGATATGCACAGAGTCGGCGCGGGGTAGATTGCGCCAGTTGTCAGCGAGCCAGCGCGTGGACGCGAGCGACAGTAACAGGCCCAGCCGCCAGCTGCGCAGATCAGAAGGCTTTCGGTCATCTGCTCGCGAATCAACGCAAGCCGGCCGCCACCCAGGGACCCGCGGATGGCAACTTCTTTTCGACGCACTGCAGCCCGCGCCACCAGCAGGTTCGAGACATTGAGGCATGCGATCAGCAGCATGCAGGTGACCGCACACAGCAGTACCAGCATCTGTGTTTTCACACCCTTCACCAAGTCGTCGATCATGGGCCGAGACCAAACATCTTCAGCGACGGGCTTGGAGGCGTTGGCGAGATGTATCCGGTACTGCACCGCGCTGGCCTCGTGCGCCGCCGCCTCTGCGCTTACACGAGGCTTGAGCCGCGCAATCACCTCGCTCTGGTGGCCGTCGTGTATGCCGTAGTCGCTCTCTGAAAAAGTCTGCGCGTAGGGCAGCCAGAATTGGATGCGGGCATCCGGATAGGTGAACCAGCTGGGCAGTACGCCAACGACAGTCGTCGGGATGGTGTCCAGATGAATCTGTTTACCAATGATGGAAGGATCTCCGGCAAAGCGACGTTGAAAAAGGCTCCAGGTGAGCAAGACGACAGGGTCACCTTTCGGGTGATCTTCTGCCTCAGTAAATATGCGGCCGAGAGCGGGGGCTACGCCGAGGAGTGGAAAGAGATTGGACGAGCCAGCGGCGCTCTGTGCAACTTCGGGCAGTTCGGAATGCACGCCGGAGATAATGCCTCCGTAGCCGCGCATCGCCGCCATGTCTTCAAAGCCATGGGTCTGGCTGCGCCAGTCGCGATAATCGCCTGGCGCAACCGCATTGAATCCGTCGCCGCCTTTCTCGTGGCGATAGTGCTCATAGAGCATTACAAGTTTGTCGGAATCGCGAAACGGCAAGGGCCGCAACAGCACGGCGCGCACCATAGTGAAGAGCGATGTAGTTGCGCCAATGCCCAGTGTCATCACCAGCACAGAGACGATCGCGAATTCCGGCGATCTCAGTAGCGTGCGCGTGCCGTACTTCAGGTCGCGCGCCAGCTGCTCCACCCAGCCCCAGCTCCAGGCCACGCGTATCTGCTCGCGAATCAAAGTTATGTTGCCGAAGGCGCGCCTTGCTGCAAAACGAGCTTCTGTTGCAGACAGCCCAAGCTCCCGCTGCTCTTCCCAGTTCAAGATCGGAAAGAAGCTCTCGCTGAAGGTCGGCATCCCGTTTCGCAGTTCCTTTCCAGCCCCGCCACCATCGCATCTCAGCTCTCCTCAGCCTTGGGCCACATCACGCGCGCCACAGCTTCCGCCATCTGCTTCCACTGCGATTCTTCGACCACGAGCTGCTTCCTGCCCATTTCCGTAAGCCGGTAATACTTGAATTCCCGGTTGCGATCCGGGGCGGTCTCCCATTTTGAGGTGACCCATCCTCGCTCTTCCAGGCGATGCAGTGCCGGATAGAGCGAGCCATGTTGCATCTGCAGGAAATCATTCGTGGTCCGCTGAATGTGTTTTCCAATTTGATGGCCGTGTGCCGGCCCATAAAGAAGGGTTCGCAAGACCAGCATGTCCAGCGTACCCTGAAGCAAATTCGCTCGCGGTGGTGCTTGCTTTTTACCCATGGAAGACGTTCGACCCTCAGCCAGAAGTGATGGTAGACATTCGACTCTCGATTGTCAAGAAATTCCAACTGGCTGCGCGGTTATGGCGACCCGCCTCCCAAAGCTGTCATTATGGTCGGAATGGACCCCGATTTTATTGAGCGGAATTTCGCGTCCTGCACTTGGGTGGCACACCTCACAATCCGTACGCGTGGTCAACGAGACCATCGGCAAGTATTCAGAGGTGTACATGTGCGGCGAGCCGCGCCAGGGCTGGCCGGAGTTCTGGAAGAGTTTCCAAGGCTCTCAGATGTCGCCAACAGGCCAAGTCACTCATTGACCCCGGCTTCAACGTCGCGGTAGACCCGTGCCAATCCCCGTGCTGCTCCCACTGCATTACATCGAAGAGACTGCGTTCTATGCCATCTGCTGCGTTGTAAGTCATTGAAATTACGTTGTCCAGCGGATTCGATTCCTTCCGCGTCCACCATCTAATCAATAATTTGGCGAGCGCGATTCCTTCCTCGAACCTCATACATCCCCACACTGGTTAAAGCGCAACTGCTTCGCGCGTTGACGGGCATTCATCGTTTGCACACCCAGCACGACCAAACTGCAGATGGATGCGGCTGGCGTTCTTTCTTTCCATGACCTCTCCCGGAGCGCAAAAAAAGCGGATGGGCTCAATTGCCGGCGCTCTCAGTGCTCCTTTTCGACTGGATCATCTGAGCGCTCAATGCGCTGAGAAGAGCCATTCCGACTGAGATCCAGATCACATCGCGGTATCCCGAAACGAATGCTTCATCGAAGGCGTGTCTTACGATCGGCTCGCCGATTTGAGCTCCCGCCAGTTTCGATCGCTGCATATCGGCGTTCTGGCGCACAGAAGGGGATAGTTGCATCCGCGCAAGGCTGTGGCTAAGCGTGCGGTTGAATCCGGCAGAGAGGATGAGACCAAAGACTGCGACGGCTAGCAGTCCAGCGATTCGTGACACCGCGTTATTGACTCCGGAGGCTACACCTGCCTCTTGGGTAGGAACCGATTCCATCACCGTCGTCGTAAGCGGAGCGACACTGATCGCCATTCCGATGCCCAGAACAACTACCGCCGGGAAGAAGGTGTTCCAATACGAACCTCCGATCCCCGGTCTCAAGAAGAGCGCGAACCCTAACGCTGCAACGAGCGACCCAACCGTGAGTGGCCGTTTCGCGCCATATCGTGCCACCAGCCCTCCGGACCCGCGAGAGAGCAGGAATATGAGCAGGATAAACGGAAGCAGAGCGGCTCCTGCCGCTGTTGCCGAGTAATGCTGCACCTGAATGAGATTGAGAGGAAAGAAAAATAAGATACCGCTGAGAGGCGCGTAGAGCAGAAACGTGAGCAGGTTTGCCGCGGAGAAGTCCCTGGACCGGAAGAGATGCAAGGAGACCATGGGAGCTGACGAGCGTGATTCTACGACAAGGAAGCAAAGCAGCGCGCCCACGCCCGCAAGCCCCAGGACCCACAGTGTTGCTTCGTGTCCTGGTGTCGTGGTCGAAGCCTCGATGAGAGAGTACGTAATTGCTCCCAGGCCAAATGTAGCGAGTGCCGCCCCCGGCCAGTCGAGACTTTTGCTCGCATCTTCGTTTCGACTCTCAGGGACCCGCCATAGTGAAATCAGGATCACGATGATCGCGATTGGGAGATTGATGAAGAAAACCCAACGCCACGACATATTTTCCACCAGCCATCCACCGAGGACCGGCCCGATGGCCGCTGTGATCGCCGTGAAGCCGGACCAGGTGCCGATGGCCCGCCCACGCTCACTCTCTGCATACGAGGCGCTGATAATGGCCAGGCTTCCGGGGACCAGGAGAGCCGCCCCAATCCCCTGGAGTCCGCGAGCCAGGATGAGAGAAGCGATTGAGGTCGCGAGCCCGCACCAGGACGATCCAATTGCAAACAGCAGAACGCCACAGAGGAAAATCCTGCGACGGCCATAGAGATCGCCAAGAGAACCGCCCAATAGCAGCAGCGACGCAAGCAGAAGGGCATACGACTCTACCACCCATTGAATGTCCGTCGCCGATGCATGAAGATTGGCTTGCAAGGCGGGCAGTGCTACGTTGACGACCGTCCCGTCGATAAAGGCCATGCTGGAAGCGAGAATGGTCGCAATCAGGACCCAGGGGCCCTTACATGGCTGTACCGCGCCCGGAGGGACCTGGGAAGCTAATCCGTCACACGGAGATTTGATAGGCATCATCCTTTGCTGACCAATCCTGATCTCTTGGATGTGCCGGAGCGTGCAGAACGAGGCAAAATTCCGGTAGCGTTGGCCGTTCTTGAGAGAGGGATCGATGACCGTTCTAGCGGTTAGGAGAGCTTTGTGACGCCGGGGCAGCTTCGGCCTGGTGCTGATAGCGAGCAACGTTGCCGCGGAGATCGGCGGCGAGGTTTGCGTTCTGCTGCTTCTCAGCGAGGTCGAGGGCCTGTTGGGCGATCGTGACGGCTTGCTGGTAGCTGCCGGTCTCGGAGTACATGGCGGCGAGCATCTGCAGAATCGAGGGCTCGCGGTCGCCGGTGATTTTTGCAGCGGCTTCGAACTGCGGAAGAGCTTCAGAGAAGCGGCTGGCGGCAGCGAATGCGCGGCCGAGGTTGTAACGGCATTCAGCGGAGCCCGTCGAAAGCGTGACAGCCTGCTGGAGTTCGGCGATGGCCTCATCAAGCTTGCCTTCGCGCGCTAGGATTGCGCCGTAGATATCGTGGCCGTCGGCGTTCTTGGGCGCGATCTGCATTCCTTGCGTGAGCTGTTCGATCGCTTCCTCGCGATGTCCGGTGACTTCGAGCAGATGGCCGAGGTTGATGTGGGCAGTGCCATTGTCGGGATCAAGCTCGATGGCCTTCTGGATGTGCGTCATGGCCTCGTCAAAACGACCCGCCTCAGCCAACGCGCTACCCAGGTTGTCGTGGGTCTGGGAGCTGTCGTTGTTCATCGCAAGCGACTTATCGTAGGCCGATGGCGTCGCTGGTCTTTCCGCTGGCGGCGAGCGATACACCCATGTTGTTCCACGGGCGCGCATCGGTGGATCCTTGTCCGCGGCCACTTTCCACGCGGGCACAGCGTCGGCATACTTGTGTGCATCCTGAAGCTGCTGGGCGACGTCGAATTCGCGATAGAAGTCGATCGCCGGCGTATCGATGTGGTCCAGCCCCTCGGCGCCGAGGTTGACGAACTCCGGAATGTTGACGGCGCGGTTTGCCGCGGTAGCGTTTTCAACCACCACCGGCGGGCTCGCGTGTCCCTGATCGTCGATGTGCGTGAGGTAGAGATGTGTATAGAGCGATGGACTCTTCGAGGAGAAGGCGAGCCAGTGTCCGTTGGGGTTGAATGTGTGCCAGGAATTCATCCACGGCAGATTCGACTCGAGCGGACGCGCCTCGCCGCCTTCGAATGGCACGATGTACAGCTTACTGTCGGGCCTCATGAGCAGGCCGTTTTTGCACTGAACGAAGATGATCCACTTGCCATCAGGCGAGACTTTGGGGAAGTTGTTGCTCATCCCGTTTTCTGATGCCCCGACGATGCGTTCCGCGGTTCCGCCTTTGCCGTCGTTGAACGGGATCTTGTAGAGATCGTATTGAATTTGCGTTTCGTTGGGGTCATTGGCATACGTGGAACGCTTGTTTCCCGCCGGGTACGGATCGCGCGCGGCTGCGCGCGAGTAGATAAGGTACTTGCCATCCGGACTCCAGAACGCCGACGTCTGCACGTAGTTGGGGTCGTCTGCGCCGGGCAGCGGTTGAAGCTTACCTGTCTCTTTGCTATACCAGGCAAGCACGCCACGTGTCGGATGGAAGACCTGGCCGAAGCCATAGTTCTCGTAGAAGCCGTTGTAGAGGCGGTCAAGCACACGGGTGCCATGCGCGCGAGGCACGTCGATGGAGTTGACGACGTATTTGCCGTCGGGCGAAACCTGACTCATGAAGCCGAAGCGCTTTTGCGAATGTTCTTCAGAGAAGGAACTCCAACGGAGGAGATAGTCGTTGGAGATGGTGCTGTTCTTTTTTATCGGAACCAGCGCAAACAGGCCCTTGTCGTTGGCCGGACCGTCCACGTCGATGCCCATGGTCTTGCCGTCGCGCGAGAATGAGTGGCAGTTGCCGCACGTGGGCAGATTGGTCATCACGACCTTGCTCTCCGTCTGATTAACGTAGCGCAGGTCCCAGCGGATCTTGGGTAAGACCGAGTCGGCGAGAGGCTTGATGACGCCACGCTGTTCGGTGTCGGGGTTCGGCGGGATCAGCGGCACGTCGCGATAGAAGATGGGCGCGCCGACCGGCTCCCTGGAGGTGGAGACGCTGGCTTCCGCACGCGAGAGAGGATCGCGGGCTTGACGGCTCGCGAAGCCGGTTATGACCACTTTCGCAGGCTGGGCGACAGAATGCTTCTTGATCGCTTCCCAGGTTTTGGGGTCAGGACGCCAGGTGTGGTCCGCGGCTTGTTCGGGTGTGAGCGTGGGGGGGACGTACCCCGTAAGGGATTCGTCGAGCGGGCCGATTTGCATCTTCGGTAGACCAGACCTGGATGGGTCGAGCCTTCTCGCCAAAGAGGATTTCAATGCGCCAGACCGTGGCACCAGGGTTGTCATCACGCCAGGCAAATTGTGGGGAAATCAGATCTGGCGGATAAATGGTCCCATTTATAGGGATATCAATGGTGATGGGCTGCGCATCGACGGGGCCGGTGAAGTCCATGGGGACCGGTTTGAGATAGGCGGGCAACGGCTCGGCTGAGAGCGAATCAGCGCCCCTGGCAGCCACTTTTACGGCAAATCCCGAACCAGCTGCCAGCAGGATTGCGGCTGTCCAAATCAATACCCGTTGCATGCAGTCTCCCAGTCGATTCTTGAGGATCGGACCGGCCGGATGCTGTGAGATAGCTCACATCTGTACGGCTGCGATGGAGCCGGGGCGAAGGGTACTCTCGACGACTCTGAGGGTCTGGTCGGCGGAGACATGCCGATCCGGGGCGGGATGAGCAACTTCGGCAGCAGCGCAAGAAGCCTCGGCACGAGTAGAATTGCACGAGTCAAAAGTGCGCGATTCCCCGTCTTTTAAATAACAGCTAAAAGGCTTTTTCAGGCAGATCGACAACAGAGATGAGTGCAGCACCGGTGCGCAGGAAATCGGGCATCGCAATGAGTAAACTTCAACGGTTTCGTAGGGGCCAAATGCGATCGAACAGCAATTCCCATTGGTGGTTCGGAGTTATCTCTCTCTTCCTGATGGTATCGGCAGGTTATGGTCAGACGGCGCCGCCCGCGCAGCCCGTTCCGGAGACGCAGGTTCCTGGGATAAGCCAGACCGTGGACGAGATTTCGCTCAACCTCGCGGTGCTCGACAAAAAGGGCAGGAAGGTGCTCGACCTGCAATCGGGAGACGTCGTCGTTACGGACAACGATGTTCCTGTGAAGCTGAATACCTTTCAGCTGGTCAAGGGCGAAGATCAAGTCGATCACCTGGTAACGATGGTTTTCGATCACTTTGAAGGCGCAGGAGCCAAGACAGCCGACAAGGTTGCCGAGAAGATCCTGAAGATGCTGCCGTCGACGCGCTATTCGTTTGCGGTGCTCGACTTCGGAAAACGGTTGCAGCTGCTGCAGAGCTTCACCAGCGATCATCAGGCGATCATGCAGGCTGTGACCGTCGCGACAGCGAATCAAATGGTCAGGCTCTCCTCGACGGATACGCTGGCAATCAACATCGCACAAGACAAGAACGATGCCGATCGTACAAAGGTCGCGGCGCAGGCCGAAAAGGATTTGATCGCGATTGCGCGGAGCGGCGCGGATTCGTCCGGCAGGCATGTCGATGTGAAAGACCGGGCCCAGTGTGCGACACTGCTTGCCGCGCTGCAGGATACGCAAAAGGTCATGCAGGACCAGCACACGCGTCTTGGGCTTGCCGGCCTCACGGCGATTGTTCGCTCGCAGCAGCGGTTGAATGAAAGGAAGTCGATCATCTACTTTACGGCCGGATTTCAGTTGGATTCGGGTGCCAAGGAGATGGTGAAAACGATTACGGGCGCCGCAGCCCGCGCTGGAGTGACCTTCTACGTCGTGGATATGGACGCGTTGGATGTGGGTACGCGCCATCAGCTCGAAACCGCGATGACGAGCGGCGGCGCGCCGTTCAACCCGGCACCGCAAGCCCTTCCAGGTGGAGTTGGGACGTTTACACCGATGCAGCAGCAGGGCGGCGGGACTTTCAACTCGAATCCTCTCGGTTCGAGCGCCGACTTCATGATGCGCGACCCTGACAACCCGTTCTCTTCAAACAAAAGCCCGATGGCCGACCTGGCGAAAGATACCGGTGGCGTCTACGTCGATGCACAGGAGAACGTGAACCACCAGTTGCAGCAGATGAAGGAGAACATGACCACGTACTATCAGGCGACTTACAAGCCTCCGATTGAGGAGTACGATGGTTCATTTCACACGATTGTCGCTAAGCCGGTCCGGACGGGACTCAACATCAAAACGAAGACCGGCTATTTTGCGCTGGCGCCGGGTGCGGAAGCAGGAATCCGGCCGTTTGAAGTGCCGCTGCTGAAGCTCTTCAACCAGTCGAATCTTCCCCAGGACGTGAAATTCCACGCAGCTGTTCTGCAGTTTGGCGAGTTGCCCGATGGGAACTCGAGCACGGTTGCCGTCGAGGTGCCGATTTCCTCGTTGCAAACCATGAAAGACACGCGCACCAATCTCTTCACGGCGCACGCTGCGATCGTGGCGGAGATTAAAGACAAGAACGGTACGGTAGTGGAACACTTCGGCGAGAACATCTCAAAACGCGGGGCGATCGAATCGCTGGATTCGGATCCTTCTGCGAGCATTATCCTGCAACGGCACTTCCTCGCGATCCCAGGACAATACCTGCTTGAGGCCGCTGTTTACGACCAGGACGGATTGAAGTATGGGGCGCAGCGGACTGTGTTTGAAATTCCGCAGGCGCAGGGGTCGCCGTCGCTCAGTCCCATTGTGCTGGTAAAGCGCGTGGACTCCATCAACGATGACAATGACGATCCGCTTGAGCCGCTGCGGTATGAGAAGGGCAAGATCACGCCGAATTTGGCGGGCGTCGTTTCCGGAAATGCGAAAGGTGTTTCGCTGTTTTTCATCCTGCACCCGGACCCCAACTCGAAAGAGCCTCCGACGCTGGAGATGGAGGCAAGCAGGAACGGTCATCCCGGACGAAGGACTCCTTTGCCGTTGAAACTGAACAGCGCCGGGGAGCCGGTCCCATATCTGGCAAGCTTCAAAACCGCGTCGATGACGCCCGGAACCTATGACGTCAAAGCGATGGTGAGCCAGGGCGGAAAGACTTCGGTTCAGGAAGTTGCGTTCACTGTGCAAGGCGACGGAACAGTAGCCGCGGGTGCAGGAGCGCCGGGGCAAGGTGGAGGTGCCGGCGGAGATCTGACTGCGACGAGTGAGGCAAACGATACCTACAGCGGCGGTCTGCTCGCGATCACTCCGGTCACCAATCCCGTGCAGCCTCCCGCCGATGAGGAGATCGCAAATCTAATTGCGGACGCGCAGAAACAGGCTGTCGGTTATGCTGAATCGCTGCCCAACTTCATGTGCGTCGAGGTTACGAATCGCTCCGTGGACCCAAGCGGCAGAGGTAACTGGAAGCACCGCGACACGATTGCGGAGTTGCTGCGTTATCGCGACAAGGCAGAAACCCACACCATGCTCGAGATCAATGGCGAGCCGAGCACCACAGATCGCGAGCAACTGCTGAAGCAGAAGGGCAGTACGCTTTCAGGCGGAGAACTAGGTGGGGTGCTCAAGGCCGTCTTCGCGCCCTCGGCCAAAGCGGACTTCAAATGGAAAGAGACGGATGCCCTGGGCTCGGGGACAGTACAGGTATTTGATTACCGCGTGGAGAAAAGCAACTCGATGTTCTCTGTAGTTGGATCGAACGACCGCCAGTTGATCGTCGCTTTCCATGGCCAGGTCTTCATCGACAGCGCCACACGCAACGTGAGGCGCATCAGCCTTGAGGCTGACGACTTGCCGAAAGACTTTCCGACACAGTCGTCAGTGATGGGCGTTGATTACGATTACGTCGCGATCAACGGACATGACTACCTGATGCCGATAAGCGCGGAGTTGCGTGTACGGCAGAGTCATCATCAGTCGGTCTTGAATACCATCGAGTTCCGGGACTACAAGAAATATGGTTCGGCGATGAAGATCCTGGACTATAAGCCCGTCGAGAATCAGAAGAAGTAGTTGGCCGGGCAAAGTGACGGATAGCGGCAGCGCTGCGGAATTCATGGTCGAATCGTGGCGTTGCCGAGTTGCTTTATCCTAATAGGCATGCGATCCGTTTCACTTTTCTTGCTTGGGATGGCTCTGAATGGAACCTGGGTCCAGACAAGCAAACCAGCGTCCCCTTTGAATGAAGCGGATGACTATCTGCGCAAAGGCGTTGCTGCCCAACAGCACAATGATCTGAACGCGGCAATTGACAATTACCGAAAGGCCCTGGCCATCGATCCGAAGCTGGCTGAGGCGCGCGCCAATCTGGGAGCGGCATTGTCCGCGGCGGGGCAGTTTGATGAAGCTATCGCAGGAAGACAACAAGGTCCTGGCGTCGGCTCCGGGCAACCTCGGCGTGCGCATGAACCTGGGACTTGCTTATTACAAGAAGGGCGACACGGAGAACGCACATGCCGCGTTCGAAGCGGTACATGCGGCCCGGCCTCAGGACGTTTCAGCCGCCGTACTTCTGGGATATACCGACATCAATCTCGGCAAATCGAACGAAGCGGCCGCTATGCTCACGCCGCTTGAGAACGGGCGCGAGAGCAACATGGATCTCGAGTACGTCCTGGCCTATGCATTGATCAATTCAGGCGAGCAGGCGGCAGGGTTACCGCGCATGGAAAAGGTGGCAAAGGCAACCCGGTCGGCCGATGCATACTTCATCGCCGGCACGGCGCGGCTGCGTCGGCGCGAATTCCATGAGGCAAGGGCCGATCTCGATGCTGCGATCGACCTGCATGGGAATTTTCCTGGACTCTACACGATGGCTGGGCAGGCGAGGGATGCGCTCGGCGATACCCAGGCGGCGCCAGTCGGCCTTTGAGCAGTCGCTTAAGCAGATCCCAAAGACTTCACCGCCAACCTTTATCTGGGGGCTATGCGGCTGAAGCAAAGGGATCTCGAGAGCGCGCAGCCCCATGCTCGAGCTTGCGTTGCAACTGCAACCTGCGAATCCAATGGCGCGGCTGCAAATGGCAAAGCTCAACGGCATGACAGGGAAGTACACCGAGGCTGCGGCGACACTTGAAGAGCTGGAGAAGGCCGATCCCAACTGGCTCGATCCGCACATTGAACTCGCAGCGATCTACTACAAGCTCCATAGGCCTGACGACGGGCAGCGGGAACGCGACATCGTGCAGCAAATCGAGGCTAAGCAGCAGAAGGCCGGACCGCCGAAGCAATAGTCGTCATTTCCGGGGCGTAGGTGGTTCCGCAGGTTCGACAACCTTCAGGGTTTGGTCAGCCGCGACATTTTGCAGGGTCTGAACGATTCCACTGGGCCAGTGAATCTCCACGGTGGTGGCATTCGTTTCCGCGCCCAGTCCGAAGTGCACGGGCCCCAGTGTCGATGATGCGTAGCACACGCTGGATGTCTGGTGGTTGTACTGTGTTCCCGCCTTTGTCACCACCTTGATCCGCGCGCCGATGCCATCCCGATTCGACTTAACCCCCTGCAGGGCAATGTTGAGCCAGTGATCGGCATTCGGGGCTGCGGTTCATCCACAACTCCGCATCATGATCCATGCTGGTTGCGACGATGTCGATGCGGCCATCCCCGTCAAAGTCGCCGAACGCACAGCCGCGATGGCGTGCGGCGGTGGAATCGACGAAGCCCGCTTCGGCAGTGAGAGGCTGCCATTTTCCGCTCGCGCCGAGATTCCTGAAAACCGTGTTCGGCTGTTTGACGCTGGCTCCCGGAGGGTGGGTCGCGGAGACATGGCCACGGGAGACAAACAGATCCTTCCAGCCATCGTTGTCGAAATCGTAGAGCGCGGCGCCGAAGCCGGACATGCTCATACTCTGCGCGCCCATGCCGCTCGAGGCGGTCACTTCCGCGAAGTCGCCCTTTCCCGTGTTCTGAAGAAGAGGAAACGTCTGCCTGTTCAGCGCGACATAGGCGATATCCGGATAACCGTCGTTATTGAAGTCGCGAAAATCCAGTCCCATCCCGGAGATGAAATCGCCTTCCTCCGGCAGCGCTGCATTGGCCTCAAAAGCCACTTCCTCGAACTTGTTTCCCAGGTTGTGAAAGAGGAAGTTGTACTCCGAGTCGTTGGTCACGAAGAGATCCGGCTTGCCATCCAGATCGTAGTCCGCCATCCCCACTCCCATTCCCTTGCCGACGTGATCCCGAATGCCCCACTCCTTTGAAACATCCTTGAAAGTGCCGTCACCGTTGTTGAGGAAGAGCTGATTGGGCAGGCCCTTGTAATAGCGCGGGTGGCAATACTCCGCGACGTTTTCGACTACGCATTTGGGAATGTCGGAGTAGGTCCACTGCAGATAATTCACGATGAACAGATCGAGCAGGCCGTCATTGTTCACGTCGACCCAGACTGCAGCCACGGCCCACAGTGGCCCGTATTCCGGATCGTTCCATTTGTCGAGGCCCGCTTTCTTCGTCACATCGGTGAATGTTCCGTCGCCATTGTTGTGATAGAGCGTGTTGCCGTGCACTCCGGCGACAAAGATATCCGGATGTCCATCGTTGTCGTAGTCACCGATTGCGACGCCGACATCGAATCCGGTTCCCGCCAGCCCGGCTTGCGCGGTTACGTCAGTAAACACGCCGTTACCGTCGTTCCGCAATAGGTGGTTCGAGTACTTTGGCGAGGTTTTCTTGAGCGTCGCGAGGTCGGCGCCGTTGGTGAAGAAGATATCGGGCCGGCCATCCCCGTTATAGTCGAAGACCGCGACGCCGCCAGCCATGCTCTCGGGAGCGTTCCTCGCCTGACTTTCATTGCTGTCCAGACGAAACGGGAGATTCCTGAGTTCAAAACGAATCGGACTGGGCGGCGCTGCTGCTGCTGGCCCGGCAAAGCTGTACTCGTCGCCAATGCCGCGAGAGTCAGCGCCGCTAGATGCAGGCAGGAAGGAAGTGGATTGCGCATCGCATAAAAAAACGAGGGGTGGCGGTCAGCCACCCCTCGTGTATTGTACTATCCCGAATTAAATCAGAAGTAGTACTTGGCTGCGAACTGCATCCAGCGATAGCCCGACTTGGTCGAAGGGATACCGGTGGTGGACGAGTTGGTGTTGTAGGACAGTGCGGAGGCAGTACTGGCGCCCACAAAGCACAACTGGTTGTCGGAGTTTCCGTTTTGGCCGAATTCGGCGTTGGCATGGTTGAGCCAGTTGGTCGCCGAGATGCGAACCTCTACCCGCTGCGAATCGTTAACCCGAAACGCCTTGAAGACCGCCATGTCGCTGCCGAAGTAATGCGGCGTACGGATGTAAGGCCAGATGATCTGGCCCGCCTGACCGAAGGTCGTCGCGGTTGGTGGCAGTGGCGCGGCAAAGCAATTGGGGTTGAAGTACTGGTTCTTCAGCAATCCCTTGCGAGGATCGCAGACGCAGTACCGGCTGAAGGCCGTTCTGATACTGGCTGGTTCCAAACCACGTCTGATTTTCGATGGATTGGGTCTGCAGGCCACTCGGCATGGTGAAGTATTGTGCGCATGTGGTGCCATCGGCATTCTTGCCACCATTCGGCAGCGGTTGGCACGAGTAGCCGACGTTCATGTTCACGGATTGGGCCTGGTAGGGAGCCCCATCCTCATAGGTTGTGTAGTTGGAGATTTGCCAGCCGTTGACGATTTCGCCCAGGATCACATTGTTGTGGATGGCACTGGGCAGCTTGTAGCTGGCGGAGAAGTTGAAGACCTTGGTGTGGTCATACTGCAAGGGGCCGTAGTTGGAATCCAGACTGAAGGGATTGACCACTGCGCCGTTGCCGTTTCCGTTGGAGGTGGAACCGTCGCGGGTGCCCAGCACCTTGCCGAAGGTAAAGTTGCTGAACAGGTACAGATTACCTGACTGCTTCTGCGCCGAAACCTGCAGCGAGTTGTAGTTTGCGTAGCCACCGTGCGTCTGGATCCAGATGTCACTGTAGTTATGCAACGGACGGTAGTCGTTGGATTCAGGGAACTCCCGGTAATGGCAGCCGGGTTTTCAAGAGTGCCGTTGAGCGGATCGGGCTGGAAGAACGATCCATACGGAACTGGGTTGCCATCGCTGATGTGACCGTTGCCGCCGTTTTCGAGTTGGTTCCGGCTGGCGCTGCCGACATACGAAACCTCGGCCACGGTGTGGCCAGGCAATGCCTGTGCCACGCCGAAGCTGTAGGTATCTGCGAAGGGCACCTTGTTGTCGCCCAGCGCGTCTGCCGTGATCGTGCTGCCGTTCTGTGAGGTACCCGTTGGGACAGGCAAGGTAACGGTTACAACCGAGGTGCCCTGCCCGGCAGCGGGACCCGTACAGTTGAGTGCTGACACGGCACCGTTGTTGATGTTGTAGCCGATGAATCCGTTGGACGCGCAATTTTTGGTGCTGCCGTCGGAGACGGTGGCCGTCGAACTGTTGTTGGTGTTGTAACTGAACGAACCCAGCGGACCGACCATGGCGCCGCCGGCGTCATTGGACGAGACCTGATAGCGGTAGGTTCCGAATCCAGCGCGAACCACCGTCTTGCCATTGCCGAATACGTCATAGGCAGCGCCCAGACGCGGGTTATAGGTGAACAACTGGCTCCCCCAGCCGGAGGCGGGAATCGCCGAATTGATCTTGTTCCACTGCAACCCGGTATTGGGGGCGGCATTGGCGCTGTTGTCATAGGTGGCGGGATCCCACACCTGCGTACCGCCAAGCGTGTCATACCACTGACCGATGTGATCGAGGCGGAGACCCAGGTTGAGAGTCAGCTTCCGCGTTGCCTTCCAGGAATCCTGTCCCCAGATGGACCACTGATGCTGCTTATAGTCCGGGATGGGAACGGAATTCTGTTCGTAGTATTGGTTGTTGCGGCCCATCAGTTGATCGAGAGTTTCGTTGGTGGTGGAGGTCGAGCCTCCGCTGTTCACTACGAACACGCCGTCGATTGGAGAGCCGGGAGACTGGAGGTTCTCCTGCGTATCCCAGTAGAAACCAGCCTTGATCGAGTGGGTGGAGATGACCTTCGTGAAGGTATCGCTGATGTTTGGGGCCTTGGCCGTCTTGCCGAAGCTGTTCGCGCCATAGATCCCGCTGTCGTACTCGTTTTGCCCTTCATCGCCGATCCAGTTTATGCCGTCTTCCCATCCGCCCTGGAAGTCGGGAATGACGTCCTTAGCGTGCGACGAACCGAAGATACTTTCGGTTGGGAACCCAAGAGCTTTACGGCTGACAGCGCTTGGATTGCCAAGGGTGGTGGCGTTGACGAATTCCGCATACGCGAAAACGAACTCGTTCGTCGTTGTGGCGCTGAATACGTGGGTGAAGTTGGCCAGGTATACGTGAGCCGTTTCTTTTCCGACCGGGTCACCAGGATAAGGAATGGTATTGGGGGGCGCCCACCAGACCGACAGCGGGTGTGAGTCGGTTTCAGTCTGATAAGTGTAAGAACCCCAGAGTTTGTTGTTGTCGTTGAAGGAGTAGTTGACCTTGCCCGTAACTTCCCAGCGATCCTGCGGGGTAACCGGCGAATAGGCGAAGTTGTTCCAGCCGTTTGTACCGGTAGGAGTCTGGTTTGCCTTCGGGTTGAGGCCGTTGACGATTATGCCGACCGGGTCGAATTGTCTGACGGACTGAATCTGTTGCTGCCTACCCAAGGCGAGATGGCGGGATTGCAACCCTGCCCCGTGGTGGTTGAGCACGGAAGCCGGTATGCGTTCACGTACTGGCCGTTGTTATGTACGGGATCATAGACACCCGTGGGCACGCCCGGGTTTGAAAAGTCTCCGGCCCTCTGGGCATCGGTCGGGACGTTCATTTCGTACGGCCGCGTTGTAAGGATGCTGGATCATCTTCTCGTAGCCCGCCCAGAAGAACAGCTTGTCCTTGTTGTGGTTGAAATGCGGGAAGAAGACCGGGCCGCCAATGTTGCCACCAATATAGTAGAAGCTCTGTGGCGTAAACTGATTCGGCTTGTTCTGCGCGATTTCGCTTTGACTTGTTGAACCAGTCGTTGGCATAGCCGACAGCCGTGTTGCGGGCGTAAAGGTAGCCTTCGCCGTGGAACTTCTGGCCACCGCTCTTGCTGAAGGCCTGTAAAACCGCGGGGCCCTTGGCATATTCAGCGCCATAGGAGGCTGACAGAAACTTGACGCTGTCAGTCATGTCCTGGTTGATGTTCGCAATCTGCGTTCCGGCGTTACCCGGATCAACAAGCATTGCGCCGTCGAGCATGACAGCCGTGGAGCCGTAAGGCTGTGTGCCGTTGGCCGAGAAGTCGCCGGCCGGACCGTTGTTGGTGCCGGTGACCTGGCTGTTGAAGCCGGAGCCATTGGCGCCGTTAATGCTGGTGAACGTAACACCCGGCATCATCTTGATCAGCTCTGCCGCGTTGCGTCCTGTCAGTGTTGCGGAGTCGACGAGTTCGTTGTTCAGCGTGGCGCTGATTTCTGCCGTATCTACGGGGATTTCAGCGTCGGCGCCGGAGATAACGGTCACTGCCGTCGCCTCAGAACCGATCTTCAGCTGAATGTTCGCGACCGTACGGCTATCGCCCTGGTTCAGAACGATTCCATTTTCTTCCCAGCCGGCGAAGCTCTTAGCGGTGATGGTGATCTTGTAGGTGCCCGGCGGTAGAGCTGGGACTGAGAAGAACCCCTGGTCATCAGCTTTGCTATTGCGGGTATCACCCGAGGCCTCATTGGCTATTACAATCTTGGCCCCTGGTACGCGGGCATCTGTTTGGTCGGCAACAAGGCCGCTTAACGTCGCGGTCAGCTGTTGTGCGTGTGCGATGGAAACGACAAAAGCATGACTGGAATCACCAGCCATGGAATTCGCCCTAAACCATTTCGACATCGATGAACCACCTGATGTCTTTGTGTGGTTTGTAAACATTTACCAAGCCTCCTGAAGCGTTTGTTGTCCTTGTTTTTTAATCTCTGGCACACAACTGACCCCGACGCGCCGAGGTTAGCCACAGCCAGATTACCGTTTAAGTGAATCGAGTATCGATAACACAGTCGATATACCATGGGCAAGCTGTTTTTAGGGCTCGAACCCTCAAGTAAAACGGTTTCCCATATCACTCAGATTTCTCAAGATTTATCCGGGCGACCCTTTGGGCGAATCGACATTCAATTGTCACCGGACTCGTTTTTTTTCGTTCTCGGCTCGAAGTCCCCCAGGAAAGGGAGAAAATACCCCATAACTTTGTATGGCATCACACCGGCTATCAGATGTGACCCGAATCACTGATTTTTCACGTTTACCGAAAGGGCCTCCCTGGCACGATTCCACGGCCCTCGAGGATGGTGATCAGGCGGTTCGCAGGCTGCGCCGGATACTTCTCAACAGCACCTGTCGGCCAGATCACTTCGATATCGGCTGTTGTTTCCGATCCCAGTCCAAAATGAAGCCGCGGGTCGTTGGACGACATGTAACTCGCCTGGCTCATCACAGCCTGCGCCTGCGCCTTGCCTCCGTAGCGCGCAACGACGCGTGCGCCAATCGCGCTTCGATTGCTCTTCGTGCCTTCCAAGCGAATCTTGATCCAGTGATTTTCTTTTGGCGCGTCGTTGCGCAGTAGCGACGGGGGCTCGTGCTGATTCATGATCACGATATCGAGATCGCCGTCGTTGTCGAAATCGCCAAAAGCGCATCCGCGGCTGACATGAAGCGAAGTGATCGCCGGACCCGCTTCATCGCCCATCCTTGCAAAAGTGCCATTACCTCGATTGCGGAAGAGCACGCGAGGCCCCTTGTACGGGAATTTCGGGTTGATTTTCTCAATTTCCGCGTAAACGTTTCCGGTGACCCAGAAGATGTCGGGATAGCCGTCGTTGTCGAGGTCTACGATTCCATCGCCCCAGCTCACGTAGGTGCGCTCGCCGGCCAGTCCGGTGGGGTGCGCCTCGTCTTCAAAGTTGCCTTTGCCATCGTTACGGTAAAGGCCCGCTGGCTGGAGTTGGAAATGCGTCTTGAGGATGTCCAGGTGCCCATCGAGGTCGTAGTCGCCAACTCCTACCCCCATTCCCGCCATCTCTTTGCCGTCCGGGCTGATCGCCACGCCGCGCAGCAGTCCCTCTTCACGAAACGTGCCGTCGTGATTGTTCATCAGCAGGAGACTCTGCGTGGAGTCGCAGGCGACAAAGAGGTCAGGCCAGCCATCCTCGTCGGCATCAAAGGAAACCGCAGTCAGGCCATAGGAGCCCTTGATCGCAGCAATGCCGGATTCCTTCGATACATCGGTGAAGGTCCCGTCGCCGTTGTTCCGGTAGAGGTAGTGCTGCGGCGCCTTCAGTCCCCGCGGACCGCATGCCACTGCGACACCCTCGTACGTGCAATTCGACATATCGAGGTTCGGCTTGGCTGCGTGCGCCAGGTCAATGTCGACATAGTTTGAAACGAAGAGATCCAGCAGGCCGTCCCGGTTGTAGTCGAGAAACGTGCAGCCGGCCCCGAAACGGGTGCCGTCAAAGGAGAGATGAGCTTTCTCGGTGACGTCGGTGAAGGTTCCGTTGCCGTTGTTGCGGTAAAGCTTGTTCTGGCCGTAGTAGGTCACGAACAGATCTTCGAAGCCGTCATTGTCGTAGTCGCCCACGCAGACGCCGACACCCCAGCCGGCATCCCATAACCCGGCCTCTTTCGTGACGTCCTTGAACGTGCCATCCCGGTTGTTCTTGTAGAGCCTGTTCGAGGCGTCGGGCGGGATCCCTTCAAGAGTCCGGCCGCCGACGATGAAAATGTCCATCCAGCCATCGTTGTCGTAATCGAAGAACGCGCAGCCGCCACCCATCTCCTCGATGATGTACGTGACCGCCTCGGGCGTTCCGTAGAACATCTTCTTGGTGAGGCCGGCACTCTGGGCAACGTCAGTGAACGTCGAAAATGGCTTGACAGCAGTGGCCGAGTTTTCAGTCGCTGCGAACAAAGCTCGCGGCAGCGCAGCCGAAGCGCACAGAGCGGGGGCAGTTTTGAGCAGTCTTCGCCGGCTCCAGCGGGCAGTAGGGGACAACATTTTCATCTTTGAGGCAGTTTCATTTTGACATTACCGATGCAGAACCGGCAAACGCTCACAGTGACCCTGTAGCAGACCTCAGGGATGAGCTTGTTGTGCCGCGGGATCCTGCGCCAGCCGATCGCTGAGTTTCCGGGCCTGTGCGTTTCCAGGATCGAGCCGCAGAGCGGTATCGACAGCGGTGCGGGCATCTGTGTATTGGCCACCGATAGCCAGTTGCGCAGCCAGGTTGATCCATGCTTCGACCCACTCCGGCGCGGCCTCAACAGCGAGTTTGAAGTGGTCAATTGCGCCGGCAGTATCGCCGCTGCGCGACAGCAGGTATCCCAGTTGGCTCTGCGCTGCAGCAAGTTTGGGGTCGAGCTTCACGGCTGCTTCTAGTTCCGCGCGCTCTCCTTCCGCATCGCCGGACTGATGCAGTGCAACAGAAAGCTTGTACTTGTATTGCGCGTTGTCGGGCTTGCCCTCAGCCGCCTCGCGATAGTGCGCGAGCGCCTCCTGAACTTTCCCTGCCTCCAGGGCCTTATCCCCTTCGATCGCGGCATTCGAGGCCTCCATTCCGGCCTCTTCTTCCTTCTTCAGCCGCTGGTAGGTCTGCATCTCCTCAAGGGCTCGGTCGTTGTCGCCGAGCCCACGCAGGGCCTTGGCGAGTTCGAAATGCACCTGCGGTTCGTGCGCGCCGAGCTCGATAGCTTTCTCCAGCTGATCCCTGGCCCCCTGCCACTCCTTCAGGAAGACAAGCACCATGCCGAGGTTGTAACGGGAGTTGAAGAAATTCGGGTTGATGGCGACGGCCTGCTCCAGCAGCGTCTTTGCCTTCGGGTAATCGCCCACCGATCGAAAGATAATGCCGTTGAGGTACAGCACCTCGGGGTCTTTCGGACGCAACTCAAGCATCTTGGGCCCCATCGGCTGCGCCTGATTGATGTGGTTGGTGAGTACCAGAAGGCGGAACAGTTCCACCTGGACTTCCTGGTTTCCCGGATTCGTGTCAGCCGCATGCTGCAGGAGGTTGATCGCCTCCTGATTCCGTCCCATCTTTATGAGAACGGCTGTCATCGCACTGGCCAGCCTCACGGAATTCGGCGATGCACTCAGCGCCTGCTCCAGCACCTGGTACGCCGGATTGATCATGTTGAGGCGGCCAAGGGCCTGCGCGAGCTGGATGTTCAGCTTTTCCGTTCGCGGCGCATCTTGAAGCAGAAGGATGACCCCTTGATAATCTCCACGCGCAAGCAGGTCCGCGGTCAGACCCTCCAGCGCCTCCGTCGACTTTGGATCGATCGCGAGCGCCTTGCGCCACTGTTCTTCGGCCTCCTGGCGCTTGCCCGTCTGATCGAGAACATAGGCCAGCACCAAATGTGGTTTTATGACATGGGGATCGAGCTGCACAGCCTTCTGCAATTCAGGAAGAGCGTCGGCGTTCCGGTTGTCCTCTACATACACAAGACCGGCAAGATAGTGGAGCTGCTCGGATTTTGGGTCGCCCTTCATGGCCGCCTGAAACGTCGTAACGGCGCATTCGAACTGCTTGTGGCTGGCGTACCAGCTGCCCAGCAGAACCGCATTGTCTGTAGTGGGATGGGCCTTGACCTGGGCAACCAATTCAGCCGGACCGTTGCACGTGGCGTGGGCCATTGGGGCAAAGCCTGAAACGGCCAGCACAAATCCTGCAAACCCCGCACCCAACTGCTTGACCACTGAAGAGATCTCCTGCCAGTCAGGATATCAACTTATCGAGTGAATCGTCTCTGGCCGACACCGATTTGCGCTTTATGCCAAACTGAGTTTGAGGCATCCGGGGGCCTCCAGTATGGAATGGCAGGACCAGGGAATCAGCTCGGACTTGGAGGATCGCCGAGGCGGTGGCGGCGGCTTCGGTTTTGGCGGCGGCATGGGGATCGGCGGATTCATTCTGCTGCTCATCATCAGCCTGATTACCGGGCGCAACTTCTTTGCGGGCAGCGGTGGAAGTGCGAATGTGCAACCGGGCTCCACGGCTGACCAGCCTGTTCAACAATCTCCCACCGAAGATCGCGATGTGCACCTGATCAGCTTTGTGCTGGACGACGTCCAGAACACGTGGCAGCAGATCTTCGAGGCGCACGGCCGTCAATATCGCCGCGCCAAGCTCGTGCTGTATCGCGATGCCACGTTCTCCAGTTGCGGAACGGCGGAGGCATCCACCGGGCCGTTCTACTGCCCCGAAGACGAGAAGGTGTACATCGATTTCTCGTTCTGGCGCGAGCTGAAGAGCTTCGGCGGCGACACCGGCGACTTTGCGCAGGCCTACGTGGTCGCGCATGAGCTCGGTCATCACGTGCAGAAGTTGTTAGGCATCGAGCAGCGAATGCAGCGGTTGTCGCAGCAGGATGAGGGCGCACAGAATCCGCTTTCAGTAGATCTGGAGTTGCAGGCCGACTGCTTTGCCGGCGTCTGGGGTCACAGCACTCAGCAGCGGAACATCGTGCACCCCGATGACGTTGCCGGCGCGCTCAAAGCGGCCGCAGCCGTTGGGGACGATCACCTGCAGCGCATGAGCGGTCGCGCCGTGAGTCCGGAGTCCTGGACGCACGGATCGAGCGCCCAGCGCATCGAGTGGTTCAAGCGCGGCCTCGACGGCGGGGAAGTAAGCGACTGCGCGACCTTCAACGGAAAGCTTGCGCCGTAATTCTCAGTGAATCGTCTTCGACCCTTCCTTGTCTGACAGGTCTCCAGTTTCCCCGCACTCTAACCCCAGCACTAAGAGCGGGTGCCCCAGGTTTCGCTTTTGAGACCTGGGAAAGCAACGAACCTCAACCTGAACGCCTCGAACCCAATGTGAACAACGTCCAGGTTGTGTGGATCGCAGTTCTCATAGGATCGCCTCGATGAAAATTTACTGGGTATACAGTATTCCGACCTGGCTCTCTGGCATTCTGACTGTGGTCGCGTTTGTGACCTTCGGTTTGGCCGGCCTTTACCTCACTCGCGGTTGGGTGCGACGCCTTGACAGCAATGAGCACCACGCCTACAACCACATAGTCGGTTTCTACATGGCGGGTGTCACTGTCTTGTATGCAGTTTGTGCAGGCCTGCTGGCCATTGGAGCCTGGGCTACCTATTCCGATGTGCAGGGAAAGGTCGACCATGAGGCGGCCGCGCTTGGCGCTCTTTACCGCGACCTCGGCGCGTACCCCGAACCTGCGCGCACCATCCTGCAGCAAGACCTGCGCACTTATACTCGCCAGGTTATCGACGTGGGGTGGCCGATGCAACGGCGCGGAATCGTTCCCAATAATGCGAGCTCTGTGTTGAACGACTTTCAACAGCACTTTATGTCCTACGAACCTCAGGACGAGAGACAGAAAATCCTGGCCGCAGAAGCGTATAGAGCCTTCAATGATCTGACGGAAAGCCGAAGAGCCCGGCTCAACAGCGTAACCAGCGAAATGCCCGGACCTCTGTGGGCTCTGGTAATCGCAGGAGCTGGGATCTGTATCGCGGTCACTTGGTTCCTTCATCCGGAAAGTTTCACCATGCACTTCTGGATGACGATATTGTTTTCTGCCTTGTTGGCTCTGCTGATTTTCTTAATAGCAGTTCTGGATAATCCTTATAGAGGGAAGACCAGCGTTTCTCCTGAACCTCTAGAGCGCGTCTATGAACAAATCATGCTATCGCCAAAATGAAGCTGAACCAATCACGGAGCTGGATGCCCCAGCGCCGCTTCTGGCACCTGGGAAAGCACGAACCTCAATCATCCGTCTGCACTCCAAACCGAATCA
>CAVTCT010000002.1:0-1571993 GCA_963733325.1 uncultured Acidobacteriaceae bacterium | reverse complement strand
GGGCCGTGGGGCGGGCATTGGATGGAAGAGGTTTGCGATCTGCCGCGCGATGTGCCCAATCATGCGTGGTGCTTCGATTGTGTGCCGGAAGAGAACAGCCTGCTGCTTGGCTTCGGAGAACATCGCGTTGAACTTCCCTCCATCGATCTCGTATTCTCGCAGCCGCGTGCGCTGCTGGGCGATGCCGTCCATGCGCGCTTCGGAACGGAGTTCCCTATCCGCTTCGACTTCCTCGATACTATGGGCGGCGGCAATCTCTCGTTGCAGGTGCATCCGCTCACCGAATACATTCAGGACAAATTTAGGATGAACTACACCCAGGATGAAAGCTACTACCTGCTCGACGCAGGTCAAGGCGCCACCGTTTATCTGGGATTAATGGACAACGTCTCTCCGAAAAAGATGATTGATGATCTTTTCCGCGCGCAACAGGGTGCCGGGGAGTTTTCCGCGGACGAATATGTGAACCGCTGGCGGGCGCAGAAGCATGACCATTTCCTCATCCCCGCGGGTACGATTCACTGCTCGGGTGCAGAGAGCATGGTGCTTGAGATCAGCGCCACTCCTTATATCTTTACCTTCAAACTGTGGGACTGGGGGCGCCTCGGGCTGGATGGAAAGCCGCGGCCCATCCATATTGAACACGGCGCGGCGAATATTCAGTGGGACCGCACCACGAAGTGGGTTCAGAGTGAGTTGATCAACCAGTTCGAAACTGTGGCTGAGGGTGACGGTTGGCGTGAAGAGCGCACCGGTCTCCACGACGAGAGTTCATCGAGACCCGCCGCCACTGGTTTACCGGACGAGTTCCTCATGATACCCGCGGCGGAGTCAACGTCCTTAATCTGATCGAGGGCGAAGAGGCAATCGTCGAGAGCCCCACGGATGCCTTCGAGCCGTATGTCGTCCACTATGCCGAGACTTTTATCATTCCTGCCGCTGTCGGCGCCTACACCATTCGCCCGCGAGGTTTGTCAGCGGAAAAGCAGTCCGCCACGATCAAGGCATTCGTGCGCACAGAGGTGTAGCCCATGGCTTTTGACGATGAAAAAATGCTTGCTCTGCTCGCGCCGGAATATCGCGCATACATTGAACGACTGAGGGCGACAGGCGGTCCTCCGGTTAGCGAGCTTTCGGTACCCGATGCCCGGAAGCTGATGCGCGACATGCAGCAGGTTGATGTATCTTCCTATCCAGTTACCACGGAGCGGCACGCGCTCGACGGCTTCTCCATGCTGATCCTCAAGCCCGCCGCTCTCCACGAACCGCTGCCGGTCATCGTCTATTTGCATGGCGGTGGATGGGTCCTGGGTGATGCCTATACGCATGCCCGCATGGTGCGCGAAATCGCTTTGCAGTCGCAGGCGGCGGTTGTTTTCGTGGAGTATGAACGCGCGCCCGAAGCGCGCTTCCCGCTTCCTGTCGAACAATGTTATCGGTCGCTCACATGGCTCGCGGAGCGTGGCCGCTCCCTTGGCCTCGATACCTCCAGGCTGGCCATTGCCGGAGACAGTGCCGGTGGCAATCTTGCAGCGGCCGTGTCTCTTCTAGCCGCACGGCGCGGCGGCCCATCGATTCGCCTGCAGGCGCTGCTCTACCCTGTCACCGATTGCGACTTCACTAGGCCTAGTTATCGCGATTTCGAAAGCGGTTTGAATCTCGACCTCGCGGCCATGCGCTGGTTCTGGGAAGAATACGTTCCCGATCCGGTTTTGCGCGCCGACCCTCTGGCTTCGCCGCTGCGCGCTTTGGAAGACGAGCTGAAGAACCTGCCTCCGGCGTTAGTGATTACAGCGGAATGCGATGTGCTGCGTGACGAAGGCGAAGCGTTCGCGCGCAAGCTCGCCGCTGTCGGCGTTTCCGTGACCGCTGTCCGGTTTGCGGGCACGCTGCACGGCTTCATGATGGTGGATGAACTCGCCCGGGAAACACAGGCCACATCGGCCGTGCGGCTGCTGACAGCGCAGCTGAGCGCAGCGCTCAAAAAGGAGAAAGAACATTGAGATTCATCCGCTTTGGACCGCGCGGCCAGGAGAAGCCGGGCATGCTGGACAAAAATGGCATTCGCCGGGACGTTTCCAGCCATTTCGCCGATTGGGACTCTCACTTCTTTTCAGCCGGGAACCTGGAGCCAGACGGGGGCTGCCCGGGTCGCTTAAGTCGGAGTTCGAAGAATTTTGCCGCCAATCGCTCGTCACCCATCTGGTGGGAATGAGCCCGATGAAGTTTTTGCGTTCCAAGACAGCACCTTAAGCTGAATAAACAACGCGCATCCCTCCGTCGCCTAATCGGCCGTGGATGCGATAGTGGCCAACGAACTTGCCTATTGGTGGAGGGCGTCCGCCATTGCGAGGCGCGTTCGTAGCAATCCCCGCGAGCTTAGTTTCACTCACGCGGACCTCTTTTCGATTAGCCAAGGCGACGAAGCGGTCAAAGCGAGTGGCCAACTCTGCACGGCGCTGAATCTGGACAAGTGACCCGTATTCCTCCAGACTTCAAGCGACGCCAAAGGCACGGCAGCTTTCGATTGCACCCGAATAGGCAAACAGGTCGCCAATGTCAGCATCGCCTACAATGACCAGCGTTGGCACCCTGATCTGCGACAGCCGGGTTATGGAAGGCGATGAAGGGCGTATCTCAAACTCTCCTGCGACACTCAGGTTCTGTGGGTTATTCACTAAGGCGTTATAAAGCATTTGTTGGACGATGAATACTGGGTTCAGGAATTGGGATAGCTAAAATAGAGGGCGCATCAAGAAGATGCGCCCTTAAGGGAGGCTAGCCAGCCTAACAACTAATGTTCGATCCAGAGCAGTATTGGCTCACGACTTGCAAGAAATTCTTCGTATCGAAAAAAACCGTGTGGCGTCCCGTTTATCATGCCTCACGGGTTCGCGTTCCTAGCCGTGCGTGCCGTCGCGTCTGGGGAATCAAACCGAGCAGAGATCAGGCACATACCCAGGGGAACGAATGCCTTTATTGCCCGAATCGGCCGAGTCTGAATCTCTGCAAGAACTGTTTGCTAACATTCGCGGGCACATTGGATTTCGGGTGTGTAGGTGCGACATCTGCAACCGACTTGTCTATGCTTGCGTTTACAGGGGTTGCCAGAAAGGCGTGGATGTTGCCCACATCCGGCCCGCTGAGCACGATTGCCATGCCCGAGATTTGTCCGCGCTCGTTGATCTTGTTAGCCATGACTGCGTAGAGATTGGAACTTGGCAGGAAACAGCGTGTTGAGGTCGGTCATCACGCCGTTCTGGTAGATGAAGCCATGGGACCAGTTGAAGCTGGAGTCCCAGGTGCTTCCCACCACTTGGCCCCGGTTGTTGATGCCGGTGGCGATGGCGGCAGCATCTCCCGGCAGAGTGCCGAGGTTTGTGAGTACGCCGTTCTGCCAAAGCGCGCCATATTGGGTTGTGCCGTCAGCACTGCCGACTGTCCCAACAATTTGGCCCTGGTTGTTAATGCTATAGGCGACAGCGCCAGTTCCGAAGTCAGGAAGCGGGGTGGCAGTGCCGTTTTTCCACGATACGGCGTGAAGAGCACCGGTGCAGGTTCCCGTGTAGCCTACGGCTTGGCCGCGATCGTTGATCCAAAATGCGAACCCGTCTGGATCGCCATCCACCGTAGGAAGAGCATGGGCTTTGCCGTTTTCCCACAACACCGGCAGTGAATCCGATTATTCGTCGTGTTAGGCGGGCAGGTGGAGTCCACGTTACCGTTTTCCGCCATTCCTACGATTTGTCCACGGTCATTGATCGCACTCGCCTCCCCGTTATTTCCGCCCAGCGTCGGGAGAGCGCTCATGTGGAAGGTTTGCCAAAGAAACGGGCGACACGTAAGGTGTGTGCCGAAGCCGCAAATGTCTTCGCCGTTCGGGTCTGGGACAGACGTTTCAGAATCACCGACTATCTGCGCGAAGTCGTTGATCTCACCCCAGTTCATCCAACTGTTCTGTCCTCCGAGCCTGCCGAGGTCGGGCTTGAATCCGTCGGCGTCGATCAGTGCGCGTCCGCTTAGAAGTGTCCCGAATATGCTATCCACCTGCCCCGGTGGCAAGGTCCCAGCCATGATCTCCGTCCACCCTTCATTATTGACGGACATGGCACAAGCCATATTGTTATTCCCCTCAGTGCCCAAATCGGTAACTTCGTAGCTGGTTTGTGCGACTGCATTGCTGAAGGAAGCCAGAACAATCGTCGCAACCCACGGTATCCAGAAATTTCGCAATCGTCTTAGCGCGCTATATCTTCTCCTTTTTCTCCGGTAAAGTCGCCGTGATGACTGGCGATTTACGTCATACCACTCGGCGCTCTACAGTAGTGTAGCAGCAGAATTGGCTCACAACGTCACAATCCTGCTGATAGAACTGAAGGAGCATGTGGTGTTCCACGTTCACAACGATTACGTGACACAACAGGCCAACATTTCAGATTTCGAAGCAGAGTGGCAGACTAACAATCTTCTGGGACGATCCCAAAACGGCTAGAGCGACTGTTTCTCCAACTTTTCATACAGACACCGGCGAGAGATTACGAAATTCGAGAACGCCGAGCAGCCAAGAGTCAGGCCGATCAATTTCGATTGACTTTCAAATGGGTCAACATACATACTGGTCGGTATGTTAGGTGGTGGTCACGAGAAGAAGCGAAAAGTCCGTGATCCAGAGCGTACACGGGAACGCTTGCTGCAAGCGGCATTTCGGGAGGTCCACAGATCAGGCTTCCAGAGTGCCGGCATCGATACAATTCTCGCCGCCACCAACGTCACCAAGGGCGCGCTCTACTACCATTTCGAGAGCAAGGAAGCCCTGGGATATGCCATCGTCGACGAGATCGTCGCAAATTTTACTCGCGACAGGTGGTTGCGCCCTCTGCTTAGCGAGGGGCAAGCCATCGACATTTTGATCGGCATTGTCCGGCGGATACCAGTTCGGCCCGAAGACGTTCGAGCCAGTTGTCCGCTGCTTAATTTGGCGCAGGAGATGTCTCCGCTGGACGAGCAATTCCGCAAGCGACTGGAGAGGATCTTCCAAGCCTGGCAGGAAGGAGTTGCTACGCTTTTGCGGAGAGGGCAGTCCCAAGGAACAGTTCGCCGCGACCTGAATCCAGACGAGACTGCCAGCTTTCTGGTCGCGATGGTCGAGGGCACCGCCTCATTGGCAAAGGTTGCTCAAGATGCGAAGGTGTGGGAAGTGGGAATCAGAAATATCGTGGGATGGCTGAGGTCTCTTCGCGCGCCTAGTCAATCTCGGAGAGGCGGACGACGGGTGTCGAAGGAGCATGTTGTCAAGCAACGGAGGAGAAAACGATGAACCGAAGTATTGGGAATGGTAGCCGCTCTAAATTTCTCTCTGATCCCAGGGCTCATTGGAATGAAGCAAGGGCAGGCACATGCGCCCAAAACAGCCTATCCGAGCATGGCGCCACTCGATCAGTACCTCATGGCAGACCGAAATGCCGAGATTGCCTTGGCTCGAAGCGCGGCACCGGATGCCATATCGGGCGATGCAAAGATTCTGGTCCTCGGGCGCCATGGCTACGAAACTGCCGTCGAAGGGAAGAACGGTTTTGTGTGTGTTGTCGAGCGAGGGTGGATGTCCCCTTCCGACGCTCCGGAGTTTTGGAACCCTAAAATTCGAGGCCCAATCTGTTTCAATCCGCCGGCCGCGCGATCCGTTTTACCGACTACTTACAAGAGAACAGAGATGGTATTAGCGGGGCGAACGAAAGCTGAGATCATCGAGGGCAACAAGGCAGCATTCGAAAAAGGTGAACTGCCACCGCTCGAACCCGGCGCGATGAGTTACATGATGTCGAAGGAAGCTTATCTCACCGATCGCGATGATCACAACGTGGCCCACTTGATGTTTTATGCGCCTCCGCTGGACGGCAAGGCTTGGGGTGCTGATCTGCCGAAATCACCGGTAATGCTGAATCCACAATTCAAAGGCGTTCAACCAATCGACGTGTTTATCGTTCCCGTGGGCAGGTGGTCAGACGGATCCGCGGCTCCGGTTATGTAGGACCACTTCATTTAGAAGCAGTGCACTCGTCAGTCTCCCGTCGGGTAGCAGGAAGTTCGAAACAAGAGAGCAATGCAAGGGGTTCCATCATGAGCACCCGCGAGATTCAGGATCAGAAGGCCATTGCACGTGAGATGTTTGTTGAACAAGCTGCTCACGCTAAAGCGGACGTTTCGTCTAGCCCACTGCGGGAGGACACGATTTGCTCCTTCAAGAGTAGACGGGATTACACTCTTGAATCACCGGCAGAAGACGGGTTCTACGAACTTGCAGATACTTCATTGTTTCCGGTAACCCGAGTTGATGCTGCAAACCTCATCCGAGTCTTGCGCCAGTTGGAGGTTATAGCAAAACGACAGACGCCACGAATCGCGTTCAAGGCAAAGGGTAGAATTTTATTCTTGGATTTAGCTGAGATCGTGGCAGTGCAAGCGGAAGGTAATTACGTTTCGTTGCGACACCGACCCAATCCCTATTTGCTGCACGAGTCCCTCTCGTCCATGGCGCAGAAGCTCAAGCCCTACGGTTTTATTCGCATCCACCGCTCGGTCGTCGTGAATATTTCTGCGGTGGAGGAAATCCAACCTTTACCGACGGGAGAGTACAGGCTGCGTGTGAAAGGTGGGAAGGAATACTTGGTAACGCGTACATACAAAGACAACCTCAGAGATCTGGCTCAACTGTGGGTAGGCTCAGAGCGCCTTTCTGGCTAACAGGCAGCCAGAGCATTTATCTCGTTATTCCATCGTGGCATTCCCGATCGTCCCTTACGAAAAGTCAGCCCGTAAACAGCGCGGCAGAATGAAAGCGCAAGCAGCAAATCTTGCTGGGGCGGCTGCTGAGCGGTTGTTCCACAGCCTGCGCGGGTGTTCGGAACCAGCACAACCACTCGACCGCTTGTCGCAACCCCCTGTGGACCTCTACTGTGCAAAACCTCGTTGTCACCTTCGTCTCTGCGCACCTGCAACTGAGGAACACGCTGGATCGCGCGAAGGTCGAAATGGATGTTGCAGCCGCACAACTTGCTCTCAGAGAACCGCTCTCCCCAAGCCAGGGTTCTTCGGCTTAGTGGAGCGTTCTCCTGGACCTAATTCCAGATTTCCTGAATCCGCCCATCTTCGATCTGTAGAATCTCGAAATGATTGCGCGTATATTCTCGCGTCGGATCAGAAGGATCTTTGTAGCGGTTCTCCCACATCATTACGACAAAAGGATCGTTGGCGAATGCCAGTACCGGCGCATGCTTCCACTCTGGCTTGATGTCCTGAGGCTGATGGACGGGGAGGCTGTGAATGAACTGTTTCAAGCCTTCACGGTCAACGGGCTTGACGGGATTGTGCTCGATGAAGGATGACGAAAGAAGCTCTTCGATGTCCTCGATGTGTCCATATTCGACGACATTCTTCTCGAAGCGTGTTGCGATCGCCAGGTTCTGTTGTTCCGCCGTTGAAGGTTTCGCCGTGTTCCAAGTTGAGGGCGGCGGAGCTGTGGACGGAATGAACGCAGGTGAACCGGGGTCCTTCCGGGCAGCATCCCAGTGCTCCTGTATCTTTCCGTTTTGAATGCGAAACAGATCGAAGCTGTATTCATAGACCGACTGTGAAGTGTCTTTGGGATCTTTGAATTTGTGCTCAAAGACCAGCCAGACGAAATTTCCCTTTGCGCCCTCGACCACCGGAGGATTTGCAAGTCGATCGGGGATCGGATCTATCGCAGGCCCAAGGCTCTGGAAGAACTTCAAAAGAGCGGCTCGACCGGTAGGAATATTCGGATTGTGTTGGATGAAATCCTCGGCCGCGTAATTGGCTGCAAGTTCGGTGTGGCGAGCTTCGACAACTTTTCTCCACCAGTCGAGAACGAAGGCGAGGTTCTTCTCTTCTTCGGGAGTCATGTGGGCGACTTGTTTCTTGGTGGGGAGATGTCCCGGTTGTACAGATTGCCCGAATGCAGACCAACCGGCACACAAGAGTAGCGGAACAGCGACAGCTATGCGCCTGAAATACGTCCAATCGAAATGAGAGGCTGTGTTGCCGCTAGAGCGCCTTCCCAGGATACTTTTGACCCGATCCATTTATCCTCCAGTAGTCATGCCACATAATTATTCTCACCGATCTCGACAAAGTAGCGCTGCGCCTCAATCAACGCCCGCGGAAAACTTTGGGCGTTGAAACTCCCGCAAGTAAACTTCAAGCCAGTGTTGCATCGACCGGTTGAGACCGCCTGTCTTTTCGGCAGCTCCGATTGCGCGGAACGAAGAGAACCCAGCACGTCGCGGAAAGAGAGACAGGATTGCTCCCAATAAACCCGCTTCGCGGCACCAATTCCCTCGCGAAGCCGACCTTGCAATGCCAGACCTGCGCGGCTTGCCGCTCGCGGCTTTCATCAGTGCTGGAAGAAGGATGTTCGCCATGATCGTGTTCGGGACCGGCCGATGCGAAATCGCTTAGTGGGACGCGGGCGCCACCGGGCCATCAAAACCAGCCCCCGGACGGCACGAGGCCATTGAGGCGCAGATACGTGACGAGATTGCCGTAATGCAAGGCGTCATGATTTCCGACTTGCGTCAAGATGAACATCTTGTTCGTCTTGACGCCAAAGAAGTCCGCCGGGTCATTGAGGTGCGCATCGGTGAACCCGGAGTACACGCCATCGCAGTAATCGAACGAGCCTTTGAGGTAAGCCATGATCTCGGTCTTCGAAACCTTCGCGGTAGGCGCGACGGGGTTCGCTTCACCCTTGACGTTTGAACACAATGTGTACGATATATCCGCCACATGATTCAGGATCTCGCGCAAACGAGCGAACGTCCTTCGTCGGCCGGTAGCTGTACTTGGACTCTGGCATCGCGTCCGCCGACTTCATGATCTTGTCCTGCATATTGCTGCGAAAAATGGATAGCGTCGTCGTCAGCGGATTCGGCGCCGCAATCGGATTGGGCATGCCTTGCTGGGCGTTGGCCAAGGACGCCAAGACGGAAACAGAAACCATGCCAAGAGCAAGCATGACGCGAGCAATGGATCGGAACACTAACAAATTCATAGGCCTCCTTTGACCGGTCTCTGCACGAGCTGCGATCTGCGTAGAACTGTGCACGTAGCCAGCCAAAACGCTCCAACTTCAAGTCACTGATTCATAAGTAAGTTCAGTTCCAGGGCGGCGATCGCCAACGCGATCTTTGTCCGGAATCAAAGCTCGCTGACCAAAAGCGAACAGCCGATGCGATCATTTGCCATTCAAACTGGCCCTGATGGAACCAAGCTGGAATGGCTGGCCAGCCATCGGCTTAATCGAATCTCAACAAATACAGGGGGATGATCGGGACGTTTTGCGCGTTATACCTGAATAACCGGCGTCCAGAATGGAAGAACGGGCTTGGCTATTGGATCCGGCGGGCCGGATGGTCCCCGCCCTGGTGCAGCACCAGACTGGTCGTCTTCCCCTGGCTATCGGTTTCAGAGGCGATTTGCGCGTCAATTACCTTCAGGAAGAAGCCGTGGTCGGTTTCCGGAAACACTTCCACCTTCCCCTGTCCGTCGCCTGCGTAAACACATAACTTGAGTTGCTGTAGTTCCATTTCTCACCTGCCTGGAATTCGAGTGGCTTGTCGCGAAAACGGTCTACAAGCGCCTTAAGAATTGTCGGGGTGGCTTCGCTGGCGTAGTAATCGGGAAAGGACGTGAAGCTCGGAATCCCCGACGTGTGAGTCAATAGGTTGTAGATCGTTATCTTGTCCCAGGCAGCCGGGGCGTCGGGCATGTACTTCTTCACGGTGTCATCGGTGCTGAGCTTTCCCCGTTCCTCCAGTAAGAGGATCGAGGCCGCTGTAAACTGCTTGGTCATCGAGCCGATCCGGAACTTGGTCGACGAATCGTCGGGTATGTTCCATTCCAGATTCGCGTCTCCATAGCTCTTTTCGAAAACAATCTTGTCGCCTTGCGCGACGAGAACCGAACCCATGAACTGATGGCTATCGGAGTACGAGCGCACGATCTGATCCATGCGGTCTACCGGCGCCTGGGCAAAGGCATAGGAACACGCTCCGGCGCCGAGGAGAAGCATGAATGCTCCCGCTACCATGATTCGGTTTCGATAAAGCTGGCGATCTACGAGGATGCACTGCCTCATCGAAATGATGGATCCGTGAGCATACTGGACAATAGCAATCGTGTCTTCGACGTCCAAATTCATTCGAGATCTGCCTTTCCGATCGTGCGCCTCAATGTTGATTGTTCAAGGATTCGATACTGCAATTACGGCCAATTTCGTTTCGGAGAGGTCTCATCCTACTCGCGATGGGTGGACTAATCCAAACACCATTCCTGCCCGTCAACGTCCTGGTTCATTCAGGGGTGCTTTGGATGCATGCATCCGACCTAACAATGCGTGATAAGCGGGGCACGGGCGTTACCGAAGTCGCAGAAGACACTCCGGATTCCTGCGCGTCGAAGCTCTTGAAAAGTCGATCAAGAACTGGAAGCCGTCCTGATCGATCCTCGATTCGGACAACATACAGTCACCCAGTGATGAAAGCTCACATTCGGCGGTTGACCGACCAGCCCGCGCTGCCAATATGCCATCTCCCAAAAAGATCCCCCTTTCACATGAGGAGAAAGGGGGAAGGAAGCACACATGAGCGATTTCTTCGAGCATCGCTCTGGTAGCAGCGGCAGAGCCGCAAATGGAATTTATACAGTTCGCAATGCCCGCATCGGATCGTTTGTTCCCCTTGAGTGGTGGAGCAGGCTCTAGCTTCGGCGCTTGTAATAATTGCCCTCCCCTACTCCGCGCGGAGAGAATCGATCGGATTTACGTTTGCTGCGCGCAGTGACGGAACGACACTTGCAACGACGGTAACCAGTGCCAGCAGCGCAGCAGCGCCAGCAAGAGTCACTGGGTCCCACGATTTCAGACCGAAGAGCAACGTGCTGGCTCCGCGGCCAGCGAACAGCGACAATGCCGTTCCCGCCACCAGGCCGCCCACCAGCATGAGGCAGGCATCGCGTAGCATGACCGCGACGACGCGGCCGCGGCTGGCTCCGAGCGCCATGCGAATGCCGATCTCGCTGCGACGCTGGGCAACAAAGTACGAGAGAATTCCGTGCAGTCCGACGACGACCAGCAGAGCCGCCAGAATGCCAAAGAACCCCGCCAGCCTGGCCATCATGCGATCACCCACCAGGTGGTCGAGGATGCCCTGCTGAAAATCGGAGAATTGCATTTGCATTGCCGGGATACTGTGCGTCCAGCATGCGCCGCACGGCCGACTGCGCGGCAACAGGATCGCGGGATGCAATCAATATCGCCATTCCTTGATTCTGCGCCGTGATCGGAAGCTGAGCAACGGGCACAAATGCCTGAGGCGGCGGGTCCGCGCGCAGATCTGCATATTTCGTATCCGGAATCACGGCGACAATCTGATAGGTGCGCGCGGGATAGAGCGGTTCAGGGCGCACGTGGACCTGAACCCCGAGAGGCGACGGCCCGCGGACATACTTCCGGACAAAGGCCTGGTTGACGATCAGCACCAACGGCTTGCCGTTCGTGTCGTATTCGGTGAAGTTGCGTCCCTCGAGCAGTGGAATGCCCATGGTCGCGAAAAAGGTTGGGCTGACGTAGGTAAACTTGCTCGACCCGGCGACAGCTCCAACCTCGACGTCATGTTGCCAGTCCTGGCCGCTGAGAGGAATTCTCGTGGTCGCGGCGGCGTTTTCTACTCCTGGAATGGCGCGCACCGCATCCACCAGTTGCGCAAGATTTTCCATCTTGACATTCGCGGATGGAAAACCAAAGTTGCCGATCGTGATGTTGTTCTCCCGGATTCCCGGGTTCAGGGTCAGCAAGTTGCGGTAGCTGCGCACAAAGAGCAATGCCCCCACGAGCAGAACCATCGACACGGCGATCTGGGTAATCACCATGGCGCGCTGCAGCGAGAATCGCTCGCGATTGCCAACCACTCCGCGTTCGCCGGACTTCAGCGAAGTAAGTGGATCTTCACCCGTGCTGCGTAGAGCAGGAAGCGCTGCGAAGATGACACAAGTCGCGATACCGGCTGCCGCGGCAAACAGAAGTACGCGCCAGTCCGGTGCGATCGTCAGTTGAATCGTGTTCTGGCTCGTATTGAGAGAGTTCACCAGAGCCCGGCTGAGCGGTTGTGCGATGGCCGCGCCCAGGATCGCGCCGCAGGCCGCGAGCAGCGCGCTCTCCAGCAGAATCTGGCGCAGCAGGCGCCCGCGGGAAGCACCCAGCGCTATGCGAATGGCGACCTCGCGCCTCTTCGCGCTGGCGCGCGCCAGCATCAGGTTGGCGAGATTGGCGCAGGCAATCAGCAGCACGAGCCCGGTAATCGCCAGCAGAATCTCCAGCGAAGAGTTGTATTGGTCGCGCAGGTAGCTGACCCCGGCGCCGGCTGGATACGCGGCCAGGCGAAAGGCTTTCCAGGTCTTGAGAGCCTCGGAGCTGTAGCCAGCCGGCGCGGTCTTTTGAAACAGCCCGGGACTCAGCGCGTCAAAATACTCCGTTGCCTGCTTCAGGGTCCAGCCAGGTTTCAGCCGTCCCATCACCGTGACGCCAAACTCATCGGCTTGCATATTGGGAGGCGTGCAGGCAGGATAAGCAACATCGAAGCGGTCGCCGACGACCATACCGAAGAAGGACGGCGGTGTCACGCCAAGGACCTGCACTGGTTGTCCTCCGGCAATGATGGTGCTTTTCGGGGTGATCGGCTCACCGCCCATTTGCGACTTCCAGAATGGGTAGCTGACCACGACGCCTGTAGCCTGGCAGCCAGCCCTCATCCTGCGGTTCGATCAGACGTCCCTGAACCGGAGTGACCCCAAGCACGTTGAAGAACTCTCCGCTGACCGCGAGACCATTCACCGCGCGGGTCTGGCCAGGGGGCCCCACAATGGCGCCGCCTGTGGCCCAGGCAAAGATGCCGGACAACGGGTCGTGATGCTCTTTGACCTCCTGCCACATGGGCATGGTGAAGTCGGTGAATGCACTGTTTTTGACCCCAATTCCAGTCGGATTGCCGTCGGCGATGCGCAGTTCCACCAACTCGCCGGGTTTCGTGATGGGGAGGGTGCGCAGTCTCACCGCGTTCAGGATCTCGAAGATGGCGGTGTTAGCGCCGATGCCGAGCGCGAGCGTGGCGACGACGACGAGGGAAAAGCCTGGACTTCTGAGGAAGACGCGCAAGGCCCCGCGCACATCGTGCCAGAGGCTCTCGAGCCCGAGCGCGGCATCCTCCGCCGAGACGCGCTCGCGCATGGCTGTGGGACTGCCGAAGCGCCTGCGCGCATCGCGCTCCGCTTCTTCGCGGCTCATGCCCCTGGGCCATGTTGTCGTCGACGCACATGGCCATGTGTTCCCGCAGCTCCGCGTCGATCTCGCGCTCCATGCGCGCGCGCCTTCCCAGCGACAGAATTCTTCGGAAGAGTGCCATCGTTCACCTCATGCAAAACGCAGAACCGCATCGACGCCTTTGACGACCTGCGCCCAGTTCTTTTCGCGGCTGGCCAGCTGCTCCCGGCCTGCGCGCGTGAGCGCGTACCACTTGGCTTTGCGCCCATAGTCGGTAACGGCCCAGCTGGCGCGCACCCAGCCGTTCTGCTCCATGCGGTGCAGTGCGGGGTAGAGCGAGCCCTCTTCCACAATGAGCAGCTCGTCGGTGACGCGCCGGATGTGCATCATGATGCCGTAGCCGTGCATGGAATCCAAGCTGCGAGAGAGTCTTGAGGATCAGGAGATCGAGCGCGCCCTGCAGGTCATTCTTTGCCATAGAGCTCTTTACCCTAGACAGCGAGGGTAGAGAAGAGCGTAGCGCTCGGCATACCCTAGATGTCAAGGGGAGAGCGGCGGACACCATCCCCAAAACAAGGCAAACTCTTGAGTGCCGTCTTCCTGAGCGTCTTTTGCACCCCGATCAAATGTTGGGCGTCTCAGCAGATAGGAACGGTCCAAAACTGAGAGCCCAAGAATCTCGAATAGCGACGACAGGCCTTTGCACGTTTCCAGGCCTAGACTCAAGCAATAGAAGAGCCCAAGCCGAGATCATTGAAGGTGTCTAGCGCCATCGATGTGGAACTCGCAGTGATTGGTCAGTTTGCTTGCGATCATTTAATGCGGACCAGATGCCATGCGCCGATCAACTTCTCTCGCGCACTATCCTTCCTTTCAGTCTGCGCTGACGCGGAGAGTGAGAGCCATCGCGACAAGGACGCCGCCCGCGATTGTTTTGATACGAGCGCCGCTCATCGGCCCGCCAACGATTGGTGGAATGGCGAGTAGCGGGCGCCCTCCAGCTCGATCTTTGATGAAGCGTCTTCAAGAGACTGTACTTCGTCGCTCGTGAGTTCGATGGTTGCGCCACCCAGGTTTTCGTCCAGACGTGAAAGCTTCGTCGTGCCCGGAATTGGAACGATCCAGGGCTTCTTCGCGAGCAGCCAGGCAAAGAGCGATTTGAGCCGGCGTGGCTTTCCTCTTGTCCGCGAACGCGGTAATCACATCGACCAATGCCTGATTTGTCTTGCGATTCTCCGGACTGAAGCGCGGCACCGTATTGCGGAAGTCGGTGCTATCGAACTTGGTCTCAGAGTCAATCTTTCCGGTCAGGAAACCTTTCCCAAGCGGGCTGAATGGCACAAAGCCGATCCCGAGCTCCTCAAGGGTAGGCATCACCGTATCTTCTGGCTCTCGAAAAAACAGCGAGTATTCGCTCTGCAATGCCACCACAGGCTGGACGGCATGAGCCCGGCGAATCGTCTGCGCGCCCGCCTCCGACAGTCCGAAATGCTTAACCTTACCCTCCCGGATCAGGTCCTTCACTGTGCCTGCAACATCCTCAATCGGCACGTTCAGGTCGACGCGATGCTGATAGTAAAGATCGATGACCTCAACCTTCAGCCGCTTCAGCGAGCCCTCCAACGCCCCCCGGATGTGCTCTGGCCGGCTGTTCAACGCGCTCCACTTGCCGCCGTCCTGCGGGTTCGGCTCCCACCCGAACTTCGTCGCGATGACCACCCGGTCGCGGACCGGAGCCAACGCCTCCCCAACAAGCTCTTCGTTCGTGAAAGGGCCATACACTTCGGCCGTATCGAAAAAGGTGACCCCTCGCTCCACTGCGGCTGTATTAACGCGATCATCGACTGCTTGTCTGCGGCCGGCCCATAGCCGAAGCTCATTCCCATGCAGCCCAGTCCAACCTACGCCAACTATGCCAACGCTGGTGCTGCTTTTTCTTAGCGGGATCCGGGTCTTCGTACCCTGGCAGCCAGAATCGAAACCGGTCTACATTCCCCTGCTGGGAGGCATAGCGCTGCTTCGGCTTCTGCAATATATGCTGTGCATCGGGAATGTATATGAGGTCAACAGGTTTCACAAACCAACATAAATACTTACTCGGATTCTTCAGACACTTCCTAGTCCCTTAAACGCCCCTCTCATCACAAACTGAATGCTGCCGGGATGTCGGGCGGGGGTTCCGCTAGGTTATGGGTGTAATTGGTGGACCTCGTCGGGATCGAGCCGACGACCTCTTCCATGCCACTTCCCCAAACTCTTGTAATCCGCTGATTCCCAAAGGACCTAGTCGCTCCCCAAGGCTACCCAAACGCCAGTGGAACAGCTCATTGCTCCCCAAAAGGAGCTTGCTGCTCCGGCGTATAAGTTATTGATTCTATTGTTAATGATGGGGATCCTGAAAATGGTCAAAGCCTTCTGTCCCACAGTCTATCGGTTGAGATATTTCATGCTCCGGCGGAACTCGTGAGATACTTTAGAGATACCTTGACGCAACATAAACGATCCCTTATTATCCCAAAGTAGAGGTGCTTTATGTCTGCTGCTCACACGTTCGTTGCCGCCGATCCGGCTTTGTTTAACCCGGAGACGGGTCGGCTGGATGCTGCCCGCATCGCGAGGGAAATGAATGTCCCGGTGGGCATGATCGCGGAGGCCATTGGCCGCAAGGCTCCAGGGGTCCGCAAGCATCCAGATGCCAGCAGCCTTCAGGGTGAGCTCCGCCGTCTCTATCGGATATGGACGGGGGTCGTGGAGATGTACGCCGGCGACAAGACCCATGCGCGCATCTTTCTGAATGCCCCGAACAGGAATCTGGAGAATCATGCTCCGATCGAATTCATCGAGCAGGGGAACCTGGCTCCGTTGGAGGTGTTCCTCGATGCCATGAGTGTCCGGCAACCCGCCTAACGAGCCGCCTTTGCATTCCATCGATAGACTAATCAGCGTATTGGAGCGCGCTCCGCTGATCTCATACTCGGGTTTCAGTTACCGCGTCATCGCGGACAGATGGCGTGACTCGCCGCTCTCCGCGATAGCCGCCGTACAACGCGGCAGTCGGTACAACGCGCCGCATTGGTTCCCGGTGCTCTACAGCGCCGACAGCCAGTTGACGGCGTTGCTCGAAGCGGAGGCACTCTTCACGACCGCCGATGGCCGTTGCGGTCAAAGATAGGCGCCGTCGCACAACTGAGGTCGATGTAGCGTGTCCGAAAATGTTGTTCGCGATGGACCAGAACCGGCCGCTGTTCAGCGATGCACGTGCCGATCCCATTTGTACCCTCGATTTGCTCGGAGAAGACACCTCCGGGCCAAATTCCCCAAGCCTTGAACTCCTCGTCCCTGGCTTCGTGGCCGCGGTGGTGAATCGCAACGCCTTCGCTGTTGCACAGCAGAACGACATAGCGTTCCTGGCGAACGATCGCAAACAGACGATTGATCTCTTCCTGAGCTGAAATGATTGCCCTTGTAAGCGGCTCGCGGAAGATCCTGAGTTCGCTCTCTGTTGCGACGTGTGGACCTGCCTGGCTCTCGGGATTGATAAGAAGTTCGCTTGCGCATCTCTGCCAAGACGACGATACTTCGTCGATATCCTTTGTTGGAACTCGTCCCTGGGCAACGGACTCGATCAGCGCGAGATGCCGCGACTTGGCGGTGTCATGGACGCTGCCGATCCTGGCTGCCCTGCTATAGCCACCCTCTAGTTCATTGTCTTGTTATCAACAACTGAAGTTTGACTTCCGAACTGCGGTCACTCAAGCAGTGGTTTCCTGAGCCGCAGCAACTTCTCTCATACGTTCCGTCAAGCGTATGGCCGATACATGCGGAACTTGGCCCGATCGTGCCCTCCAATATTGGTATCGGTCATTTCTCGTCCGCCTTTGAGCGCGCGAACGGAGATTGCTTAGAGTAGTAGCCGGTTCGCGTGCGAACGGTGAGCTTGCCGCGCCCTGATGCTCGCGCTTGCACCTTGACCGAGTGATATCCAGCGGTGGAGGCTCGCGCGGAGTGATAGGCGAGGATGTACTGATTGCGTATATCGCGGGCGACTTCGGCGGCTACCGCATCGACATCCTGGAGCGAGGCGGGGAAGAAGGCGATGCCTCCGGTCTGGCTGGCGAGGGCTTCGAGGGCGTGTCGGGCGCGGCGCTTGTCGCCGCCGCCGCTGTTGCCGGAGAAGAGCAGTCCGATGGAGTAGATGATGGGGCCCTGCATGTCCTGAACGCGATGGATGGCCTGGTCGAGAGAGAGTCGGGAGGCGTTGTCGTCCCCGTCGGTGATGATTATGAGTACCCTGCGGGGACGCTTCGCGCTTTGCTCCATTTTGTCGGCGGCGGTGACGATGGTGTCGTAGAGGGCGGTGCCGCCGGAGAGGCTGAGGTGCGCGAGGCCGTTCTGCAGGCGGCCGAGATCGGAGGTGAAGTCCTGATCGAGGTAAGCCTGATCGGAGAAGTTGATGAGGAAGGTCTCGTCGCCGGGGTTGGAGGCTTCGACGAGGTCGAGGGCGGCGGTGGCGACGGCGGCGCGCTTGGGGCGCATGGATCCAGAGTTATCGACGAGCAGGCCGATGGAGACTGGGGTGTCCTGATGCTGAATGGAGATGACGGTCTGCGGAATGCCGTCTTCGGCGACCTTGAAGTTGCTCTTGTCGAGGCCGTTGACGAGCTGGCCCTTGCTGTCGAGGACAGTGCAGTTCAGCACGACCTCTTCGGCGTTAACCTCAAACGTGTACGGGCCCGAGGGTTTGTGCTTCGGCGGATGGCTTTGCGCATGCGCCGAGAGCGCGCCGAGGAAGAAGAGGATGAAGATTGTGGATGCCGTGGAGCGGGCTTTCATCGTGCGGGTCCGCGATCGGCGGCGGGCATGGGCAGCGTGGTGCGGTTGCCGAAGCCGATGTCCATGGCGGTGTTCTTCGGGAAGACGATCTCGCGTCCGCGTGCGAGGAAGTTCCTGTAGATGGAGCTGCCGCCTCCGTAGGCGCTCATGAGGATGGCGTAGGTGTGGTTCTGGTAGGCGGCGCCGACGATGATCCCGATCAGCTTGTATCCGGTTGCGCCTCCGGCTACCGGGCCGGCTGTGCCGACGTCGTTCTTGCCGCCGCTGCCGATCAGCGCCAGACCGACGGATATGCCGGTGGTGATGTAGCGGGTCTTGGAGGGAGTGGATTTGGCGCCGCCTTCGGTGTCGAGCTGCACGTTGCCGGCGGCGTCGGACTCGACGCCCTGGAGGCTGGTGTCGACGGTCTCGCACCGCTCCGTCGGGAAGAATGACCTGGCGAAAGGCGATGCGGAGCTGTCCGTTGCGATGGAAGCTACGGGCAGGGCGCACCTGAAGACGGAGCCGCGAAGCCGGGTGCCGGCGGGGAGGATGAGGCGTCCCTTATCGAACAGCGGCTGGGAGAGCGCGGCATCGACGTCGCTGCCTTTCTGGGTATGCTTCGAGTCGAGCGGCGTCAGCAGTATGGCGTGGACGAGGCTTCCGGGCGGGGGTTGGGTGCCGATGGAGGAGAGACTTGCGGCGGAGACGGATTCGCTGCCGAAGTCGAGCGGCCGGGAGAGCTCGGCGGAATAGACGGTTCCGGCATCGATGTACTGCGGGTGCGCGGGGAGCTGGGCGACGGCGTAGCGCACGAAGACATGCATGCGGCCGGGCGACTCGATCTGCTTCATGGCGTCGTGCCACTGCGCCCGCGCCTGTTCCATCTTCCGGGCGGCGGCGTCTTTCACGACGTTCTTCTGGTGCTCGCCAGCGGTGGCAAGCTGGACAACCTGTCCGGAGCCGGGAACCACGGTTGCGTGCAGCTCGATGGCACGGCCGCCGGGGAGAATGAGCTGGTCGAAATTGACGCTGAGTTTATGGGCCGGGGTGAAGTCTGCATTGAGGGCGCTGAGGGCGCGGGTGCGGCCGGGAACGGGAGCGATGGCGATGATGTGGCCGGTCGCCTGCGTGCCTGTAGGGATAACGAGATGGTCGAAGACGTAGACGGGCTGCATGACACGGCCGTGGATGGGCTGGCCGACCTTGCGCACGCGCACCTCGCTGTCGAGGGCGATCTGCAGGGGGGTGCCGTCGGGAACGGTGAGGGCGATGGTACGCGCCTCAGCGGGCGGCTGGGAAGAAAGCGAGGGATCGGGCGCGCTCTGTGCCGGCAGATAGACAGCGGAGGCGAGAGCGAAGAGAGAGAGGGAGAGAACGCGGGAGCAGCTCATTCAGAAAAATAACCTCAGGAGTGAACGATACGTTTCCGTTGGCGATCGGCTGGCCTGGTTCTGAGGGATGATCCTGCCCTGGCACTCGTGACGGTGCAGTGGAGATGGGCGGAGCTTTAAACCTGCTCCGGGGCGCTCCTCGGCTGCGCCGCGGTCGTCCGCGTGCTCCTGGGATATTTGAAATTATCTTAAAGGATTAAGATTAAGGCAACCTTAAGATTGGGACGGCGGTGGGAGAGGCGCGGCCTTCCATTACGGGAGAGCGGGCGCTCGTCGGATGTTAGGATCGGGCGGTGTTCGCGTCCGCCGCTTAAGGTGCAGTTAAGCATCGATTGCTAGGCTTGGGCCAAACGTTCCTTGAAGGAGATGAAGCGTGTTGCGACGTCGTGTATTCGTTGTGCTGAGTCTTGCCGTGATTCCTGTGCTCCTGCCCCGGTTTGCCGCGGCGCAGGCGCCTTTGCAGCCGGTCGCGAAGCTCGAAATGCCGGCTTCTGTCCAGGGAAAGTTCGACCATCTCGGCATTGATGAGAAGGGCAGCCGGCTGTTTGTTGCCGCAGAGAGCGCACACCAGGTTCTGGTGTTCGACCTGAAGAGCGGGAAATATGTGCGCTCGATTCCCAATATTCAGATTCCTCATGCGATTTTCGTGAGGGAGGACCTAAACCGGATATATATTACCGACGGCGGCGCGGGAGCGCTGAAGGTGTTCGACGGCCGCACGTATGCTCTTCTGAAGAGCATTCCGCTCAAGTTGGACGCGGACTCGATCGGCTACGATCCGGCGACTCACTACCTCTACATCGACAACGGCGGCGGCGACGCGCACGAGACCTTCTCGATGCTGAGCGTGGTGGACACGACGCGCGACACCAGGGTGGCGGACGTGAAGATCGACGGCGACACGCTGGAGGCGATGGCGCTCGAGAAGACCTCCGGGAAGATGTATGTGAACGACGCAGCGCTGAACAAGGTAGTGGTGCTCGACCGCGGGAGCCGCTCGATTGTGGCGAACTGGCCGGTGACGATGGGCAAGCACAATGTGGCGATGGCCCTCGATGAAGCAGGCCACCGGTTGTTCGTGGGTTCGCGCAGCGGCGCGATCTCAGTGTTTGACACCGGGACGGGGAAAGAGCTCACGTCGCTGCCGATCGGCGGGGGCGTGGATGATATGGTCTTTGACGCGGGCAGCAAGCGCCTGTATGCGACCTGCGGCGGAGACGGCCTGATCTATGTGTACCAGCAGCGCGACGCGGACAACTACGAACTTGCGGGCAAGGTGCCGTCGGAGCCGAAAGGCAAGAACGGTCTGCTCAGCGGGCTGCGTGGGCGCTTCTACGTGATCGTGCCTCCCCGGGCGTCGACGCCGGGCGCGGTTTACGTGTTCGCGGTGCAAAGTTAACCGAAACCCCCAACCCTCGACTCAAAGTTGGCACCAAATCGCCGAATATCAAACCGAGTTCCACGGCCGCCCGGCCTGTCACTGGATGAGGGCTTTGGTCTGAAGTCGTCAATGAGGTTTTCGGTTTTAGATTCGCGCGTCTTCCGGGGGTGGAGTGTGGCAGATTGATCCCAACCAATGGCGACTTGCCGTTATCGCACAGCTTTGGATGACCTAGCGGATTGCAATCGAGAAATCGTAGCGGTGCGTTCTGGGTCTTTTGATCTTCGTGAGTAGTCGCGGTCGTGACGAACTCTTGCTGCAATGCAAGCCCTTCAGAACGACTAGGCGGGGATCAATCTGACCATGAAAGAACGGCTCCAAGCTCCTTGCGGTTAACTAGCCTGATTTCCCCGGTCCCCTCTAAACACTTTGATAAGACATTCTCTTTCAATCGCTTAGGTGGGTATTTTTAACGTTTCTCTTTCGCTGACTCGAAAACAAGGTCCATCCTTTTATATATGTGTTGCTGTGCAAGTTATATATGTGTTGCTGTGCAAGGTTCAGATGGCCGGGCTGAATCCAGTCCTTTGGTCCTTTCAAGATCTTGAAGCCTTCGCTAAGGCGGTTCACTGATTTGCTTCATCAATGAGTCACGAGGCAGACAACGCAGCTTTACCCTGAATTCTCATCGAATATGCGGCCTGCTGGTTTGAGCTTCAGCCCGTCGACTGGCACGATCACGGGAACGCCGACGGCAACAAGTCCGACGGCTACCTACACGGTGACCGTGACCGACGCCAATGGCGAGACGGCCACAGCGATCTTCTCGCTGGCAGTGAACAAGGCGACACCGAGCCTGACCTGGGCCACACCGGCATCAATTCCATATGGAACGGCCCTCTCAGGTACACAGCTGGATGCGACGGCGACTACTTACAACAACGCAGGGTTAGCCGGAATGTTCACCTATAGCCCGGCTCTCAGCGGAGCGTCCAGATTCCAAGTCATCCAGGTATTTCGATCCCCTCGACGCGCGTCCAGGCAAGAAACTGCTTGCGGAAGATGGTCTCGAGTTTCTTAAGCGTCGAGGATTCGACGCTGCGACTCACGGCATCGGCCAGGTATGCTTCCACCGCTTCCGCCACCGTGACCCTTGGCCGCGGTTTGGGTAGGCGTGGCTCAGGGACTTCCGTCCGTGACGCCGGCGAAGGAGGATCGGCCGGAGTGGGAATTGGCGTGGCACCGAACCGGTCGCCACCGCGGCGCCGAAAGGCGGCAGGCCTTTGATGAGCGCCTCCTCAAGCTTGACGCATACCTCTTCCGCCTCGGCCCACTGCCGGGTTTTGGCGCTCTGGCGAAAGTAATATCCGTTGACTTGGCCACTGACCCACTTGGGGCAGTTGCAGCGGCGGCAGGCACGGTCTCTTGAAAATCTGCAGCTGGTAGAGTGGCGGGTAAAGACAGAAAGCAGCATCGGGCTCCCACTTCTTCAGGTGAGATTGCCCGCAGAACGGAAGTCGGTCAAAAGGGCGCAACGTACAAATTACGTACAAAATCTGCGCGTCCGTTTTGCCTTGGAAGATAAGCTACTGAAAATAAGTAACTTAAAGTTGGTGGAGGCGGCGGGAGTCGAACGCTTTTTCCACAGGATAAGTCATTAAGTATCAATAGTTTCTAAAACTTACAAAATGCCAGAAAGTCCACAATGCCGGGCTGAAGTACAAATTTCGTACAAAAAACCGCGATTTGTACAAAAATGCCCCCGTATTCTGGATTCGAGTTTGTACTGTACCGACTCCGTACAAATCTTGCCGACTGCGGTCAGAGGAGCTCACCGCGCCTGAGCTTGCCGATCAGCATACTCGATCCGCTGGAGCGCTGAGCCGAAATTCTGCGGAAGCCCGCTCGCGGCCCGCCACCTCCATGACTCGAACTCTGGTTCTTTTTATCACCCAAGCATGTCAGAAGTTTGTTGCATTTTTCTGACATAGAGCTATACTGGAGCAGTCAGAAGTTTGTTGCATTTTTCTGACATCAGGCTATGCCATGTCCACTCCGGCATCAAGTATTCCAGCCGCCATCCGGGACCGCATCTCCGCCCCGGCGCAGCCGCGCGTCTGGACCCCGGAAGACTTTGCCGACTTGGGGCCGCGCACCGCGGTCGATCAGGCCCTCCACAGGCTGGTCGCTTCCCGAAAGCCTGCGGCGGATCGCGCGCGGCTTCTACGACATCCCCCAGGATAACCGGCTCACCGGAAAGCCCACCTATCCCAACCCGCGCGACGTGATCGACGCGCTGGCCCGGAAGGGAAAGGTCCGGGTGGTGGTCGATGGCCTCACCGCCGCCAACGACCTCGGACTCACCCACGCCGTCCCGGCGCGCATCGGCGTGCTTACCGATGGACGCCTGCGGCCCATCACCCTCGGCAACCTGACGCTCGACTTCCAGGCCGCCGCGCCCAGCCGCCTTTATTGGGCGGGCCGCCCTGCCATGCGCTTCGTGCAGGCGCTCCATTGGCTGCGCGACATGCTTCCCGTCCGATGACGGAAGCCTCCACCAGCGCCTTGTCTCCATCCTCAAAGACCCCGACCACGGGCAAGCCATTCAGGACGATTTGCGCAGCGGCCTGTCGGCGCTGCCGGAGTGGATGCGGATGATCGTGCGCGACCTGCTCCAGCAGGCGAACGCTGGAGCGCCGCCGGCGACCGAAAAGGCGCCGAAGCCCTTGAGACGCGCGCAGGCACCGCGCCTCCCCTATCATCAAAAGTGCGAAGCGTCCGAGAAGCCGATGACCGAGGGATTTCAAACCGTACTGGCGGCGAGCGAAAAAGAGCGCCGCGACCTCTTTATCGGCGCTGCCGACCGGCTCCGCACCAATGAGCAGAATATCGAAAAAGACTTCTGGGTTTGCTGGACGCTCGATGCGCTCTTCAACGAACTGGAGGCCGGTGGCCCGCGCTTGCTCTTCAAAGGCGGCACCTCGCTCTCCAAAGGTTACGGCTTGATCGAACGCTTCTCAGAAGACATCGACATCACTGTTTTCCGGGAGGACATTGGACAGCCCGCGACCGTCGAGGAGTTGGAGGCGCTGAGCGGCAAGAAGCGCAACGACCGCCTGGAGGCCATCAAAGCCGCTTGCCAGGAGTACATTCACGGCCCGATGCTGGAACAGTTGAGCGCGTTGCTGCGGCAGACGCTCCAGACCGCAAATCTAAAAGCGGATCGGGCGCGCGTTGAAGCCGATCCCGATGACCCCGACCGGCAGAGCTTGCTTCTCTGGTATCCCACCGCAACCACAGAAGGCAATGCGATACATCCGTCGGGCCATCAAGATCGAATCGGGCGCGAAATCCGCCCTTGACCCTCATGCTCCCGTCGTCGTAAAGCCGTACATCGCAGACGATCTTCCGAACTTTGATCTGACGGTCGGCAACGTGACGACCGTTGACCCCAGCCGCACCTTTTGGGACAAGGTTGTTATCCTGCATGGCCTGCGCCGCTGGTGGGACCGCCGTGGCGAGCTAAAGGGAGGCGGGCAGCGCGTCTCGCGCCACTACTACGATGTCTATCGGCTCCTGGCTTCGGAGATTGGGCAGAGCAACGGGAGATATGGAGATGGCCGAGGACTGTGTTCGCCATGCGCGGATGTTCTTCAACCGGCCCGATCTTGACCTGGCCTCTGCCTCCCCGGCAGCTTCGCTCTGACTCCGCACGACGGAATGCTCGCTGATCTGCGGCGGGACTATGAAGCCATGTCTGGCATGGTCTTTGGCACAATCCCACCTTTCAAGGGCGTCATGGCCTCAATCGCTGAATTGGAGCAACGAATCAACCAACCTCGGTGAACCGCGCGCAGTCGTCCGATTCAAATCAGAATTTGTAACGCTCCACAAAGGGCGCGACTCCCTTTTGCAAAGGGTCATTCACGGATGCAACCCAGTTGGCCCATTTGATCCAACGAGTCACATCCGGCGTATTCTTCTGTTCGTCCGAAGCCTGGCTCGACACCTGAGCAACCAGAGTGCGCAGATCCACCGCAATCCGCCAGTTCTTCAAATCTGATTCCATTTGCTGCATGCGAGCCCGTTCCAAATCGCGTTGACGGAACTCTTCGTGAATCTCGGCGTTTCTTCGCTCACATTCCAGCCGTTCTTTGCGGATAACCGCGCTCAATTCCACGAGAGCCGGCATCATGTCGTTAAGCTGTTCCTCCAATGAACGCCTTACGCCGTCTGCCCACATCTTCCGATAACCCTGGGCCCAATAATCGTGAATTCGAAAGACGAGTCTTGTTTCGGCCACTCTTTCGGCATCAAGACTGTGTTCCGTGTTGGCGGCCAGTCTGGCGTCTGCCTTTCGCGTCTCTTCATTCAGAGAGAATTGCAGAGGTTCGTCGTTGATGATGACAAACGATCCATTGTTTGTGCCTGAACAGACTTCAACTTTGAAGTTGCGCTCTTCAAAGGCGAACAGCATTGTGCTGAGGAGGCAGAGCGCCCTTTCCCGCGATGATTTCCCGACATGGACAGCGAGTGGAAGACTCTTGTCTGGATCTGAAACCCGTCCATTGAGAATAGCGCGCGTCTTCCGTACCAGAGGATGAAGCTCATGATTCGGATCTATAGAAATCCGGTGCGCGGGGTCCTCTTCAAATTCCTTCTGCTTTACCACTACATCGGGAAGAATGCGGGAGCGAACCAGGACGGGAGAAATTGTAGCCTCTTCAAGCGCACCGTTTGACAGCTTCGGTAGCTTTGGCCTAGTCACATGCTGCCCATGCTGGATTCTTGCCCAATAACCTCGCGGCGGAACCGGCACTTGCAGTTTCCGGCAGACCTTAGCCAAAGCCACATCGGAGATGCTGTAACGAATTGCGAGCTTGGAAATCGGATCTTCCCAAACTTCCTTATAGAGAGTTTCACGGTGCACTTTAGTAGCTTGCATAGTTCATCAACATAGTAATTCGTTTTGGAGCACCGTTGTTCGTCCCAGTTTCCCGGCAACTACTATGCGCGAGCATGCTGCTTCTGGGACAATGTGAAAAGAACAGCAATCAAGACCTGGACTGCGGACCAGGGAGGGATTACCCTGGTAAAGGAAGCCCGCCAGCAAGAGCACAGGAGGTACGAGAATGCCGCGCCAAGAAACATTCTTGTCGGTGAAGAACGGCGACGAAACCATCGAGGTGCTGAAGACATACGATCAACATTTTGCTAAAGAGGCCTTTCGCAACATGGACGATTCCGCTCTGGCTCATCTCACCTCATCGCTAAACCTCGAATCGCTCTATGAGCCGAGCGGGATCCCGAAACCAACCGACGAGGGCTACGAAGATTTTATCTGGGATGTCATGGTAGACGAGGCCCGGGAGGACTGGAATTCGTTCTCCTACTTCATCGTCACTAAGTCACGGGGCCACCAAACAGAAGAACTCTTTGTCTCGGGAGATTGGCCGACTGCGGAAGCATATGTCAAGACACTTGGCATTTCTGACGAAGCAATGAACAAGAACCCCGCTTAGGCTTCTGAAGATCGAGATGTGAACGACAACCAATGATCCCTATAATCGACATTTTTGCTGGCCCGGGAGGGCTCGGAGAAGGATTCTCGTCGCTGCTCAATGAGTCGGGCGAACGCATCTTCAAGATCAAGCTCTCCATCGAAAAAGAGGGCCATGCGCATCAAACACTACAGCTGAGAGCCTTCTATAGACAGTTCGATCAAGGAGCCGTCCCAGAGGAATACTATGAAGTTCTTCGAACAGACAAAACGATTGATGACCTGTTCGCCCTTTACCCATCGCAGTCCGCAAGGGCCAAGGCTGAGGCCGTCCAAGAGACACTAGGGCCAGACTCCTGGCAACGCGTGTCTTCAATGATCGAAGGTGCGCTGCACGGTGAGAGCGACTGGCTCCTAATAGGCGGCCCGCCCTGCCAAGCCTATTCCCTTGTGGGACGTTCCAGAAACAAAAGGAAGAAGAACTACGAGCCCTTGAAAGATGACAAACACTTTCTCTATCGGGAGTATTTGCGCATCATTGCGAGTTTCTGGCCGGCTGTATTCGTCATGGAAAACGTCAAGGGCTTGCTGTCATCCAAACCCGACCCAAAGAAAGATCCAATTTTCGCTCGTATCCTGGTAGATCTCACCGCACCGGCCGAATCGGAAGATATTACGACAATCCCGGCCGCTCGACAGCACCGCTATAAGCTCTACTCGCTATCGCCGCGCCGCACAAATGGGGAGCCCGCCGGCAGTGAATTTGTCCTCCGCGCGGAGGAGCATGGAGTCCCCCAGGCTCGTCATCGTGTGATCATTATTGGAGTACGCGACGACTTCAGCGATGAGGTGCCTGATTCATTGAAGAAGTGTGCGCCAGTTCCAATCTCGAAAGTGCTCAAGCAAATGCCAGCGGTTCGGGGTCGCATCACGGACAAAAAAGACAGTGACCGGCGTGGCTAAAACTGTTTTCAGAAGTTGAGAAATCGTCGCTGGTTTAAAAGCATGGGAAAGTTTGGACCAGACGGAATCTCCGATCTCGCTGCAAAAGTGGTTCGGGGACTTCTGTGCCCGCGGCGAAACGGGGTGGAGAGTTTGTTGCATGCACTCCTGACATCGCTTACTGTGCTGATTGGTTTCTCGATTCCCGTTTGCATGGGGTCTGCAATCATTCATCTCGTGCCCACATCACAAAGGACCTGTATCGCTACTTTTTCGCCGCTTGCTATGCATCTGTCGCCCATTCCTCACCGCAAATTGCAGAGTTCCCGACGGATCTTTTGCCCCTCCACAAGAACATACCAAACGCGATTCTTAAACACAGCATGTTTCTCGACAGATTCCGCGTTCAGCCCTGGTCCCGGCCGGCAACGACTGTCACTTCACACATCTCAAAGGATGGTCATTACTATATTCATCCAGATCCCAAACAAGCTCGTAGCCTAACGGTGCGAGAGGCCGCGCGCCTTCAATCATTTCCAGATAACTATCTCTTCACCGGACCGCGGACTGCGCAATACATCCAGGTTGGCAACGCTGTCCCGCCACTTCTAGCTCGTGAAATAGCGAAATCGGTCTCGACCCTGTTTCTCAACCAGAAGCTGAAGCGCATCTAGATGGACAGCCTGAGCCCAGAACGTAGAAGCTGGAACATGTCACGGATACGGGCGAAGGACACGCGGCCCGAGCGCCTCGTGCGTTCATTGCTGCACAGTCTCGGCTATAGGTTTCGACTGAATCGCAAAGACGTCCCCGGTAGGCCCGATATCGTGCTGCCGAAGTATCGCACGGCGATCTATGTCCACGGCTGCTTCTGGCACAGGCATGGGGGCTGCTCTCTGGCCTACACCCCAAAGAGCAATCTGGAATTCTGGACCAAGAAGTTCACTCGAAATGAAGAACGTGACGCCGAGGTTGCGGCCGCACTCAAGGAAGCTGGCTGGAAGCAGGTCGTTGTGTGGGAATGCGAGACCAGAGATGAAGCAGCTCTCGCTCGCCGCCTGAAGAAATCTCTCTAGCTTCATTTCCTATATTGATTTCGTTTCAGGAAGTGATTCGCTCGGGGAGGTGTAGTGTTTTGTTTTTATAGTCTCCCAGCATTCTGGTTTCTTGGCCCATTCCGAGATCATCTTGCCGTCCGCCGACGAAAAGAGTGCATCGCCAACTTCACGGAGCCAGATCTCAGCCTGGCGCTTGAACTGCGGCGAGACATCCTGATTCCTCCACACTACGTCAAAGTCGAACCGATCGCCGATCAGCCGGGAAATCACAGACACTGTAAATGCAACAACGTTACCGGTCGCTTGCTTGAACATCTTGTGCGACGCCTTGTGAACCGCCTTATATAGGATCGCCTTTGCAATCATCTCCTTATAGGTTGCCACCGTGTTCTGGGTTGGGGCGCCTGCGGTCTGTTCCGCATCCGTCAGGAGATTCATGAAGCGTTCGAAATTCTTCTGCGCACCAAGCGAGACCATATCGGGCTTCTGATTCCACGCCATCAGATATTTCGCCAAATCAGTTTTCGTAATGCGGTGAGATGGGGGAATTGAGTCCTTCAGCTTCCGAAGCTGCGCCGGCGTGGTGCCTTCACGGGCAAGCAAAGTGTTATAGCTTCCTGTTGCTCTCTCATAAAACCAGCGCGAAACGCCATCTGGGCAGTATGTAGACAATGCCAGCTTCTCAATTTCGATATGGAATGGCTTGTTTGCTGACAGATCCGACACTTTTACCGAATTCTGGCTGTTAGCGAATTTGGAAATGTCTGAGATCAGGCGCTCCTCGTCAGCACTGTCCGTCGAGTTCAGAACAATGATCTTGGCAGGGACTCGAACTCTACTAAGATCCGTCAGGGAATCTCTTTTTCTTCGTGAAGTAAATCGAGGCGGTGGTCTGGCCACCATTGACGATTTGCATACCTTTCAACCAAAGCAAACCCTCTGTGCCGGATGAGTCAGTCCCAAGCTTTGCCTCGTCAGTGACGATGACAATGCCGTTGTTGTATGCCATGAAATGCTCGGGATCGTTTCGCAGAGTGTCGCGAATACCTTTGTTGACCTTACCCGTGACACTCAGAAATGACCGTACGTTGGCCTCCAGAAGCCTTGCTCCATACTTTTCGTAGATCGCGAACAAGGTTTCCCCTGGAATAGCGGTGAGGGAAAAATCATAATTGGAGCGTTCTCCGGGAACATACACACACTTCAAGGCGGTTCCGGAAACCTCTTCGAAATTGACCACAATTTCGTCGCGAGGCTTACCGGCGGACCAGTGCCGATGCAGACGTTCAATATCGATGACTTCGAGTTTTACAGTCTTTCCAGCGACCTCGCGAGGCTTGAACTGTTTGGCCTTCGCCTGCCTGTCAGTGATTACATAGATGCGGATTTGATTGAACTTTGAATAGAGTTCCTCGATTGTCTTTGCAAGGTCGTAAGTCTCGGGATCGCTGGATGGATCAATGTGCACCGAGAGTTTGCCATCTGCGCATTTGCTAACGAAGCGGAGGCACTGCTCGGCCGCGGCCTTCGTCTCGGTATCGCTCATTAGCCTCAAGATGATCCGAGCCATCGTAAACGCTGACGAAGAAATCAATCTGCTCACCGTCGTCTGAAAGGGAGTATCCGGTAAGATGCAACTGGGCATTTCCAATCTTCCCGTTGTAATGACACATCTGCGGCTCGAATGTCATTCCTATCTCTGACAAATGCTCCATCACTATCTCAGCGAAGATCAGCTCTGCGTAGGGGTATTCGCTCTGGAAAGTCCCGAGCCGGTTTCCGATCTCTGTGCGAACATCCGTGTGAGTCTGAAGGAGGAATTCCTCTAGGGTCATGATCCTTATCCAATTCGCTGCAGAATCTCATCCAGCGGCAAAGCACGGAATTTTGTCGAGTCAATCTCGATGCGATATTGCGCGTCGATCACACCGGCCCGGACCGATCCCTTGGTTAAACGTGGAAACTCGCCGTTTACCTCGTAGAACGATGTCAGAAGATAGGAAAACTGCCGCTTGTAACGAGGCGCCAAAGCTTGATGATAACCGGCCGCCAGCAGTTTGCCCTCTAGGGCCGTAACGACTTCTTGATCCGCGTCCAGAAGAAGACGGATTGAATCAATGTGCTGGGGAAGCCGAAGTCCGCTAGGCGGACAGGCTGAATTGGACCGCGGCAAGATAGAGGGATCTGCACCAAGACTCTCGTCAAGCTGGTCCAAAGGAGCGACATTTGCAGAGAAGGAGCCACTTCTAGTGGAACTCTTCACTTCGATGTCTCCGAGTGGACAGATGAAGTCGTGGAGCGAATCGGTAGGGCCCTGCCACCATTCAACTGCTTCGGCAGCGGAGATTCCGGCGTAGATCAACGATCGAAGAACCTGCAATCTCGCCGAGCAACCCAAGCTCCGCCTCGGCGCTAAGGATGCCGTCATCCTCGCGACTCATGAAGCGTTGCCAACCGCTAATGCGATCGATTACAGCGGCGATATGCTCCGGTTCCGTTCTGCCCAAACGCTCCAGCACCATGACGATGTCATCGAGCATTGCGCTGAAGATGTCTAAACTCGCCGAGGGTTGTCGGGTTATTGCGAGGCAGAAGTATCGGACCCCTTGGAACGGCAATTCAATAGCTTCAAGCGTGAAACCTTTGCATTGCGGTAGCGAACTCTGCTTTGGGAGCGCTGCTACTGTGAACCCGATAAGCATGGACTCCTGATTGCGCGGATGGTGTCTTCCCGCGACATAGCAGCAAGTTAGATCGCGTGGCAATTGGAAGGGTATTCCAGCCAAGCTTAGCTGAGTCTTCATCCAATGCACGCCATGCTTCTGCAAACTTCGCTTCATTCTGAGTGGCCATATTCCTGCTCCCAGAGGACGTTGTTTACCTTGTACTCGACCTTTGTGCCCGCCTTGCTGCCCGGGAAGCTCAATCCGAAGGCCACTATTGGAGATGAACTGTCGATCTTCGGAGCCTTCGATTCAACAGGGTCCAAGAGATATAGCAGAAGTAGACCCTGTTTCGTTGCAGTGACGCCTGCATCCGGCGCCCCGAAGCCACGCGTAAATCGGATAGCGGGACCGCTTGGGGCGTCTGGAGGATTGATGCGACCTCTTCCCGGGTCAGGCTTGAACGACTTCCGACTGAGGTCTAAAGCTGCTCCCCAACTCTTCTCATCCAAGTCAATGCCTTCGTCCCTTGGAGACAACAATCTACCGATCGAGTAACGGCCCTCAACCTGCCTTATCAGTGCGGACCAGCATTCCCACGCTGACGTTATCAACCAAAGTCCTGCGATCACGGGCATCCTTGCTGCCGATGAGTGCAATCGTCCAATGCTTTAGCTCTCCTTCGTCATTCATCTTTGTGATGAACTCACTCAGGAGTTGGGTATTCACCCGGTGTGCGGAAGTGTGGGTCTCATAGTGGCTCAGGAAACCAATTACGGCTTGCGAGTCTACGTTCTTCCAAACATACCCTTGCCACTTCTCAGTGCTCCCGTCTCGCTGACGAACAGGATCTTCTTCAGCGTTAGGGAGTTGACTCAAAAGGGTCTGGAGCGCGTGGAAATTCCGATTGACGGTTTGAGAATCGATCCGAAACGTCACGGTTTCGACCGATTCTCCACTGAACGAAATCATGAGATTGCGTGCAGCCCGCATCTTGACCTGTGAGGTGACCATAAGGCTCGGATGAGACTGAACGCGAAGCCCATACTCCATAGGTGTCGATCCACTTTGCGCCATCAGATCGAAATCACGACGCAGTTCCTCGCTGGCGTCGGCTATATGACCGAACCATTCGATCAACTCAGACGTTGTGTAAAGGCGGCAGAGATCAAGGTATCCAGGACGGTATCCAAACCATCGCCCCATCTGCATGAGAGTGTCATACATCTTTGAGGCCCGCAGGAAGTAGCTTGTGGTGAGCCCTTCCAGCGTCAGACCTCGTGCCAGTTTGTCGCCACCAATTGCAATGACCTTGAGCCCTGTTCCTTCATTGTCTGCGTAATCGAGCACATCCTTTGCTGTTCCATTGATCTTTCGCACGCTTATGTCCCCGCAGACAGAGGTGAGCGACTGCGGAAATATCTTCCCAGCTTGCAATGTCAGGCGGCGCATCATCAGGTGCGAGAGAAGCGACCTTAGCGCTCGTCGCAGGAAGTCCGTCTCCCATATGATGCGAAGCTCACTCAGGATCGCGTTCGCATCTATGTTCCGTTCGAGTCGCTGTCTGATTCCGTTTACGTATGTCTCGACCTGTTTCCAGACGCGATCCTGAACCGCCGTGAATCGAGTCACGTGGATCAGCATCGAACAGTGCTTCGAACCTTGACTGCGACACACACGAGCTGCACAACTCAGTATGAACGTATGAATTGCTTGCCGAACTGATGGTGGCAATGTGTCCTGGCCTTGCCAAAGTGGTATGTGGTCTGGCTTATGCTTCGGAGGCATCCAGCCTTCCGCGCTATCGGGATCGAGATAATCCGATACTGCCACGGTCAGTGGGAGTGCGTTCCGTGAACCATCATCCTGCAGCGTTCCGAAAACCTTGCTTGGCCCCACGTAGGACGAAGGCGCCGCCAGGTTGATTATGAAACTCGATGGGAAAAGATCTGGGCCCTCCTCCTTCGTTTCGCCGCGCTCATGGATAAAGATGTTGGCGAATGGGGTCGCAGTATATCCGACGTAAGCAGAATGCGTAAAAGAATGGAGAATAGTTCGAATCAGGCGGTTGATTGTCTTAGGCTCGTGTTCTGGATCGGGTAAGCCATTTTCATCTACGACATTCTCGCCGGTATCGACGGACGCGTGGTCCGCCTCATCATCGATGAATAGCAAAGGGAGATTTGTAACGATAGGGCGATTGGATGAAGCATCTTTTGTATTCGCGGCACGATTACGAATCCAGTTCAGCAACAGCGTCAATACAGTCTTGTTTTTCTTGACTACAAACAGCCAGGGTCTCTGCTCAGGGCTGATACCCAGGCTCTTAGCCACTGCTCGATTGAAGTCTCCGCTGTTGGACCGATTGGTCGCGTAGTTAGGACGAATCGCTGGATCGGTGTCGATCAGCCCCACACCTGCGAGCTTGACATCGCTGGTATTGACACGAGTCTCGTAACCGAGAAATCCCTCGTCCAGTCGGACTTGGGTTTGGGAACGAAGATTGTTATGAAGACCAGCAAGAACAATGACGATCTTGTAGCCTGCGTCGGCAGCCTTGCAGATCAGCCCCGTGTAGCTCGCTGTCTTTCCAGACTGAACATGTCCAACGACCAAGCCCACGACGGTCAAAGGTATCCTGGCGATTGGGATCTTCTAGTAAGCCCAAAATCGTATCGGTGGATCGATCCAAACCATCGAGCGCAGTTTCCGACAAACTGTTCTCAAGCAGTTCCCGATAACGCTGCCAGTATCGCCACCCGGCTTTGCGGTCACTGGTGAGCCACGCGATATGTCCCTTTTCGCTCTTAAGGGTGGTGTCTTCACCAATCCAAATGCTGTGCCTTCGGATCAATTCATCCTTGACGGCCAAGAGATTCTAATCCCGTAGCCCAGGAAGGCTTCATTGTCAGGGCCTGTGCTATTGCTTCGTCGATGCGAACAGAATCTACTGTCCCGGTCTCTGCATCCGCAAGCAGCAATTGAGCCAACTTCACGACCTGCTGCTCCAACTCCTGAGGAGTCGCCATGTTCGATCTCACTTTCTGTATCCAATGCGGATAACTCAGAAACGAGCTGCGGATATGCCTGAAACGGTTCCGTTCTGAGCAACCGTTGTCTAGCATCCTCAGGAGAGTAATCCCGTCGTAAAAAGGAACGGTAAAGAGCCTCAAGCATTGGCCGGACTCTCTCGGCCTCCGCATCTGAGTGATCTGCTGCGGAGCAGTCCGCTCCTCTATGGTGTCGAGCCAAATTCTTTGGACCGGGATTGTCGATTCGAGGACCGACAACATTGTGTCAACCGAACCATCTATCGCCAGAGGAGAATCGAGCACTGCTCTCACAGCGGGATGATCCCGATTGACTCGATATTTTGTCACTCCACTTGAGACGATGGATTGCCACGCTTCGAAGATCGGCTCTTCGCTGGGACGGCGCTGTATGTTCCCTTTATTGGCAAAAACAGACGGGCTCTCCGGCGTGTGTCTTCTCCGAGCGACGTCAACCGCGCACGCAGATTCAGTGGAGGCTTAGCTATAGACTTTCGGATATCAATATTCCACTCCGAGTCAGCGACGTTTTGGAAGTTTAGGTAGACACGGGCAAGACGATGAACTTCGTCCTTGGTCCACAGACGAGGCAACCCAAGCCCAAGCCAGCTTCCGGCAACGAGGAGACGATCGTTCCGATATACATAGAATCCTTGTTGTGCATTCCAGCCATTGATGCCGCCAGCAGAGTCATACTCTGCCTTTGTGAGGCGATCCTTATAAGGCATCACGAAGGCTTGGACCTCGCATTCACCCAGAATGCCAGGCAGTTTTTCGAGTGGGGACGACCAGGATGGACCGACTGTGCCGGCGACGAATGGGTTCCACGGGGAGATACTCTTGCCGTTGATTCGGATTGTCAGCTTCGGCCGTGAACGTTCCAGGAAGCGATGAAACACCATGGAAAGATGCCATTCGATACGGTCTATCGTGTTGAGAAACTCCTGTTCATTGCTGCCTTTTGGAATCAGGCGATCAAGTGTCTCCCAGAGCACTAATGTTCCCGTCTCGCCCTGCCGGAAGCTTCGCGAGGTGTGCTGATGAACGCTCGTCAGCGCCCTCAAGCAGACGCCATGCTCCATCGTTGGAGGACGCTAAAACGTCCAAGTCCCAGGAAAAACACGTCTCGGTAAAAGAATCATTTCGACTCATCACCGTAAGCCGGCGACACTGCGAGAACGCCGCAGTTTTCATTCCCAGACCAAAACGACCAAGATCCTTTGGCCCTCTCTGCAAGAGCGGGCCAGTTCCTCCGAGACACATGGCCGACTCCAGCTCAGTCGCGGACATCCCGGTACCCGTTATCGACAATGGCGACAGAACTGTCCTCACCCTGCCAATCGAAATGAAGATCCACCTCGGTCGCACCCGCAGATATTGAGTTGTCGATTGTATCGGCAATAGCGGTCTCAGGCGAATAGCCTAAGCCTCTTAGAGACTCAAGCATGGCGCTTGCATTTGGAGGGGATGAACGGAATGCTCTGCTCAAATCGAAACCCCCGCGAAAAGGCTTCTAGAATCCGGCTTCGGACAGGATGGCGCAATTTTCTGAGAGCCTTGTATTCGATCTGTCTGATCCTCTCTCGCGTCACGCCAATCGACTGACCGACTTCTTCCAGAGTGTGCTCATCCTTCACCCTCAAGCCCGAAGCGTTTGACAATAATCTCCCGCTCTTTGGGCTTCAGTGTTCTCAAGACCTTACCGACTCTTGAGCGAAGATCACCATCCATGACTGAGCGCCATGCGGTCGAAGCCGAATCGTCAACGAGAGAATCAATCGTCTCGTGCGACAAGATCCTCCAATGCCAGAAGTCTGACCGGACAAATCGATGAATCCTATCTCACCCTCTGGGCAGGTATTTGAGTTCCTCAGCAATTTTGTCAGCATCAACGCTGTCGATGTCATCGCTCTTAGCGGCGTATGACTGCAGGACCTTATTGATTTTTTCAACCATATGAACGGGGATACGAATCGTGCGAGACTTGTCCGAGATGGCTCGAGTGATGGATTGTCTAATCCACCAAGTTGCGTACGTGGAGAACTTGAATCCTCTGCGGTGGTCAAATCTATCAACAGCCTTCAAAAGCCCCAAGCTTCCTTCCTGAACCAAATCCATGAGCTCCGCGCCACGGTAGGAGTGTGTTCGGGCGATTGAATGGACGAGACGGAGGTTTGCTTCCGCAAATCGGTTACGATATCCCTCATATTCGGAGAGTATCCTTCCGATGGCCTCGGCAGACTCTAAGTCGGTCGCATCGCTATTCGACTGGAGCTCGGCAATGAGAGATCGAACAAATTGCTCGGAGAAGCGAATCTCACGAAGCAGTGCAAATGCCTGATCCCGCACTTCAGCGTTGAGCTTTTCCCTTGTTGTATTAGTTTGTCGCGATAGGAGGCGGAGCCTCTGCACTGTGCTCTGCCAATCCTTATCTTCCCTCAATGAGGCGGTCTCTTCCGAGGCAGCATCGAATTCCGGGGCTCCAATTCATCGGCATCGACGCTGTCGTCCAAAGCTACTGAGACTGGTTCATCGCGGAAATCTGTGTGTGAGACCAATAGATAGCCGGGTGGCAGTTCCCCATTCGAAATTTTGTCCGCTACAGAGCACAGAATTGTGAGCGTGTGGAGGTTAGTGCAAACTTCCCGTGTGATCGAAAGCCAGCGACTTCTCAATCGCCTCTGCGAGCCAAATCTTCATCGTCGGCACTAAGGAGTTTAGCTCTCCCCATATCGCGCATGAAGAGCCAGTAGGAATCTTGAACGGGCGACCACAGTTCGCCGAAATACGCCGTGGCGTCTTCAGCCATCTCAGATTCGTCGTCGCTAATTGCATCAGGCGGGGTCGAGATGATTTCAGGATCGATACCCTCCGAGACTTCGATCCCGAGTTCGTCAAGTACCCGCCCCAGACACTGACGCGCCTCTTCGTCGAATTCGTCGCCATCATCTCCGAGTGCTGCAATCTGATCGTTTGACACGGTCCCCGAAACGATTGCCGCGCCAAAGAACCTAAGAAGCTCGGATCTGAGAACGTGAAATTCCTGCTTACGTATTCCTGCGAAAGCTTGGTAAGTAGGAAGATCGGCGTAGACATCATCCCAGTCTTCGTCAGGATTCAGGTATTCGAAATCTGTAATTCTTGTCTCGCTTGCTAACGCGCGGGAAATGTACTCGGGGTCGCCGACAGGTTCGCTTGGACTCGTTTCCGCTACCCATAATCCACCGTCCGACTCCACAGCTGCGTCAGACTCCGGGACAGTTTCGAGGGGCAACGCGGTTGCTCGTACGACAGCGTTCAATGCGGACAACATTTCAATGATTTCGACGTAGCCGTTTGTTCGTGCGATTTCCAGTGGATCTCTGCCCCTAAGATCCTTCAGCGCTGGATTGGCTCCGGCTTCCAGCAAAAGTTTGAATGTACCCAGGTGTCCTTTACTCGCTGCTAATGCAAGGAGGCTGGTGCCAGTTTCGTCTCTCGCATTTACGTCTCGTCCCCTGGCAATATGCATCCGCACCAGCTGATCTGAACCCGAAATCACTGCGGCCCGAAAGAGGGGGTGGGGCCGGGGTTCACTCACAACTGCGGCTTGGTACCGCTCCGAATTTGGTCCGGACGACAGCTCTTGAATCAATGGGTTTCCGTGGAAAGACAGTGTGCAACCATTTTAGGGCAAACGCTATAGAGAACGCTTTTCTAACAGGAAACAAAAGGCAGAAACTCTTAAGGGCGGCATCCCCCTGCGCTTCCTATTCCAATCGCCGTTCTTCGCCGCTCGATCCTCCGTTCCAAAGAGTCATATTTCCCAGGGAAGGATGCTCCGCCCTTCCCCCGCTGCAACCGCCGATCGTGCCGGCGTTTTCCGCTCCCCATCCATGCGGGGCCTGTATCCTGCCCCGCAACGCCCGGCCCCTACGTGCGCACGAGCGTACAGCAATAAGGAAGAGGACCAATTTTCTTCCTTCGTCAAGTGCCCCCGCTTCAAGCAACGGGCTTGGCAGAGGCGGAAGAACCCGTCAAGGGTCTCCGCTTCGCTTCGATGAACGCGCACCCAACGCGCGCCCTTGACGGAACCTTCCGCCTCCGCCCGTTGCAAGAGCCATGAAGCGGGGGCACTCAACGAAAAAAATTTGGTTTGAGGTGCTCTTGCTTCTGGACGCCAATCGGCCCCACGGGGCTTCGCAGGAGCATCGTCATGGAATTCAGCAACGGCACTACCAGCATCGCAGCCACCACCGCCAGCAATGGCACAGCCAGCAGCCACGCCGCGCCGCACAGGAAAAATGCGGCGCAGCGCAACCGCAGCGACTCGCCCTATCAGCAGCGCACCAGCCAGAAAGACAACCCAACTCAACTAATCATCAAGCAGGCCGTGGACTTCCTCATCCAGCAGCTTGAGGCGGGCAAGAGCGAAACCTTGACCGCGTACCTCGGCGCGATGGCGCGGTTCCACAATTACAGCTTTGGCAACATCGTTGCCATTGCGCGGCAGCGGCCCACGGCTACGCGCGTTGCGGGATTCGGCACATGGAAAGAGATGGGCCGGTTTGTGAAGAGGGGCGAGAAGGGCATCCAGATTCTCGCGCCGATGATCGGCTACCGGCGGAAGAAGGACGACGCCGAGCAGAACACGCGACGCCAGCGCCAAGCCTCAGCCCATGCTTATCGGTTTCCGCGCCGTGTATGTGTTCGATGTGGCGCAGACCGAAGGCGAAGACCTGCCGGAGTTCGAGCACAACATCACCGGCGAAGTGGGCGAGCAGCGCGACCGGCTGATTGCATTTCCTCGCACAGCAGAACATCGCGCTTGAATTCAACGAGAAGATCGCCCCGGCGCTGGGCGTCAGCTACGGCGGCAAGATCGCCTTGCTTCCCGGCCAGTCGAAGGCCGAGGAATTCGCCACTCTGGTTCACGAAACGGCGCATGAACTTTTACACAAGGCCGAGCGCCGCACCATGACCACCGCGACCGTGCGCGAAACCGAAGCCGAGGCCGTGGCCTTCATCGTGGGGCAGGCGTTGGCTTGGAGATGGGCAACGCTTCGAGCGATTACATCCAGATGTACGCGGGCAACGCAGCACTTTTGGCCGAAAGTCTTGAAGTCATCCAGCGCACCTCCGCTGTGATTCTCGCCGCCATTCAGCCGGACGAACCCGCCCAAGAGAACGAGGCCGTTGCGGAAGTGGCGCAAGCCAGCTAACCGCGACATAACAAATCTTGAATCTCGGACCTGCCTCCGGGCAGGTCCTTTTTTCGCGTGCGCCCGTCTTCCCACCCTTGTCAGTGCTGCCGCTTCGCGTCAGGTCTCGATTTTCCCGCCCGACGGGCTTGTTCGCCGCGGCCACTCGCGCGTCGAATAAAGAACACGCAACCGGATGTCTCAATGGTGTCTGGATTCTCAATGACTCACGGTAGAAGCCTGCTGCCATAAGATGGATTGAAATGTTGATGACAATCACCAGCACGCGCGTACCTGCCACGGACCTCGGCTATCTGCTCCATAAGAATCCTGATAGAGTGCAGTCGTTCGACCTTTCATTTGGCAAAGCGCATGTTTTCTACCCTGAGGCGACGCCTGAGCGCTGCACCGCGGCGCTCTTGCTGGACGTCGATCCGGTTGCGTTGGTTCGGACCCGCCGCGGACCGTCCGGCGAAGGTGGCGCGCTCGATCAATACGTCAACGACCGGCCTTATGTCGCCTCGTCCTTCCTCAGTGTCGCCATCGCTCGCGTGTTGGCGAGCGCGCTTGCCGGGACCAGCAAGGGACGTCCGGAAATGGTCGACCAGGCTCTGCCGCTGGTCGCCAGGATTACCGTATTGCCTTGCCGCGGAGGCGAGGACATTCTGAAGCGGCTCTTCGAGCCACTCGGTTACACCGTGCGCGCCGAGCATCATGCCCTCGACGAAGCGTTTCCGGAATGGGGTGAGAGCAACTACTACACCGTGGAGTTGGAACAGAACATCAGCCTTCAAAACCTGCTGACGCACCTCTACGTTCTGATTCCGGTACTCGATGCCGAGAAGCACTATTGGGTCGGCCAGGATGAAGTTGAGAAGCTGCTCCGGCATGGGGAAGGCTGGCTGCAAGCGCACCCCGAGCGGGAACTAATCGTAAAACGCTACCTGCGTTACCAGAAGCATCTGGCGTCGGAGGCGCTGGCCCGCCTGATCGGCGATGAAGAGGCCGAGCCTGAAGCAGAACAGGAGAAGAAGGCGGAGCAGGAAGAGGCCATCGAAAAGCCAATCGCGCTCAACCAGCTGCGGCTGGAGGCCGTACTGCAGGCCGTTACCGAATCCGCCGCCACGCGAGTGATTGACCTTGGCTGCGGAGAGGGCAGGCTGCTACGGGAATTGCTCAAACAGAAGCAGGTTCAGGAAATCGCCGGAATGGACGTTTCCCATCGCAGCCTTGAGATTGCCAGCGAGCGTCTGCACTTCGACACCATGCCGCCGAAACAGAAGGAGCGGATTCGTCTCTTTCAGGGTTCGCTCATGTATAAGGATAAGCGCCTCGCCGGATTTGAAACTGCAACTGCCGTTGAGGTCATCGAGCACCTCGATCCGCCGCGTCTGGCGGCCTTCGAGAGAGTTGTCTTCGAGCACGCGAAGCCGAACACCGATCATCATCACCACGCCCAATTCGGAGTACAACGTGCGCTTCGAAACGCTCCCCGCCGGCCAATTCCGGCATAAGGACCATCGCTTCGAATGGACTCGGGAACAGTTCCAGACCTGGGCTGGAGATGTGGCGCAGCGGTTTGGGTACACTGTCGCATTTCGCCCGGTGGGCAACGAGGATGCCGAAGTCGGATCGCCGACGCAGATGGGAGTGTTCACGAAGTGAAGATCACGATTCCTGAACTCTCCCTTGTCGTGCTCATCGGCCCATCTGGTTCCGGCAAATCGACGTTTGCGCGCACGCATTTCAAGCCGACAGAAGTCCTGTCATCGGACTTCTGCCGCGGCCTCGTTGCCGACAACGAGAACGACCAGACGGTCACTGGCGATGCATTCGAGATCCTTCATTTCATCGCCAGGAAGCGGCTCGCTCTGGGGCGGCTGACGGCAATCGACGCCACCAACGTGCAGACGGAGTCGCGCAAACCGCTGGTTGAACTTGCGCGCGAGTTTCATGTTTTGCCTGTGGCGCTCGTCTTCAATTTCCCGGAAAAGCTGTGCCAGGAGCGCAATCGAGACCGCGCTGATCGAGACTTCGGCCCACACGTGATCCGGAATCAGTCGCAACAATTGCGGCGGTCTTTGCGGGGATTGGAGCGCGAAGGGTTTCGCCACGTCCACGTTTTCAATGACCCCGCCGACCTTGAGGGGCTCGAAATTGAGCGCCAGCCACTGTGGAACAACCTGAAGCACGAGCACGGGCCGTTCGACATTATTGGCGACGTCCATGGCTGTTTCGATGAAATGAATACGCTGCTCCAGCAGTTGGGATACACGGTTGAGCCGGATGGCGCTGATTTTCGGGTCACTCCGCCCGATGGCCGCAAGGCAGTTTTCGTCGGAGATCTTGTCGATCGCGGGCCAAAAATCATGGAGGTTTTGCGGCTTGTGATGGGGATGGTGAAGGCCGGAACTGCGTTCTGTGTGCCCGGAAATCATGACGTAAAACTCATGCGAAAACTGCGCGGAAAAGAAGTGAAAATCACTCACGGACTTGCCGATTCGCTGGCCCAATTGGAGCCGGAGTCGCCCGAATTCAAGCGCCAGGTCGCCGACTTCATCGACGATTTGGTGAGCCATTATGTGTTCGACGATGGCCGCCTGGTGGTCGCCCACGCCGGCATGAAAGAGGAGATGCAGGGGCGCGGATCGGGGGCGGTCCGCTCGTTCGCGCTGTTCGGTGAAACCACCGGAGAGACCGACGACTACGGTCTTCCGGTCCGCTATAACTGGGCCGCCGAATACCGCGGAAAGGCGATGGTTGTCTATGGCCACACGCCCGTTGCGGAGCCGGAATGGCTGAATCGGACCATCGATATTGATACCGGTTGTGTCTTCGGTGGGAAGCTTACTGCGCTTCGTTATCCGGAGAAAGAACTCGTGTCCGTACCCGCCATCCGGGAGTATTACGCACCATCGAAACCGTTCCTGCAGGATGGCGCCGCGGACACGTCCGCCAGCCCGTTGACCCAGCAGCAAGAGCACGATGACCTGCTTGATATTGACGACGTGATCGGCAAGCGGATCGTTGAAACCCGCCTGCACGGGAACCTCACAATTCGCGAAGAAAACGCCATCGCCGCGCTCGAAGTGATGAGCCGTTTTGCGGTGAATCCGAAGTGGCTGATCTACCTTCCGCCGACCATGTCTCCCTCCGAAACGAGCAGTGAACCGGGTCTCCTTGAGCACCCGGCCGAGGCGTTCGAGTACTTCCGCAAAGCCGGTGTTGAGCAGGTTATCTGCGAGCAAAAGCACATGGGGTCGCGTGCGGTTGTGATCGTCTGCCGGGACCGTGATGCTGCGCTCAAGCGGTTCGGGGTTGCAGAGGACGAGGCTGGGACTTGCTATACCCGGACGGGGCGGCGCTTCTTCACGGACCCCAGTCTCGAACGGGAGTTCCTTGATCGCATCCGCTCTGCGGCGGACAAGGCCGGTCTCTGGGAGGAACTGAACACCGATTGGCTGTGCCTCGACTGCGAACTGATGCCCTGGTCAGCCAAGGCGCAGGACCTGCTGAAGAACCAATACGCACCCGCCGGAGCCGCGGCAAAAGCAGGTCTGCAGCAGGCTGTCGCTGCCCTGAAACTCACGGCGGACCGCCTTCCGGAAGCTGCTCCTTTGGTCGATTGGTACGAGCAGCGGGCGGGCATGGCGGGAGCGTATGTCGAGGCCTATCGCCGCTATTGCTGGCCGGTAAAATCACTGCTGGATTTGAAGCTCGCGCCCTTCCATTTGCTCGCCGGCGAGGGGTTCGTCCACACCGACAAGGACCACCAATGGCACATGCAAATCCTCGGCAAATTGGCCGAAGCCGACCCCGAATTGCTGCTCGCCACACCTTACAAAGTCGTCAACCTGAACGAGCCGGAAGCGGTGTCTGGAGCCGTGGCTTGGTGGCAGGAATTGACGGACGCGGGCGGTGAAGGAATGGTTGTGAAGCCGCTCCAGTTCGTCTCCAGAAACAAGCGAGGACTCGTCCAACCGGCAGTGAAATGTCGGGGGAAAGAGTACCTCCGAATCATCTACGGACCGGAGTACACGGCACCGCAGAACCTGGAACGATTGCGCTCTCGTGGGCTTGGGACGAAGCGCTCTCTTGCTCTGCGGGAGTTCGCCCTGGGCATGGAAGCGTTGCAGCGGTTTGTGGAACGCGAGCCTCTGCGCCGCGTTCATGAGTGCGCCTTTGCGGTTCTGGCGCTGGAAAGCGAGCCAGTGGACCCTCGGCTGTAAGCGTGCTGTGGGCCACTGGAGCGGCTCTGTGGCCCGCGTTGAGCGTCCAGCGGCATCTTGCTATTCCAGGTGCTGCCGCTGGACGCCGCGCTGCTTCGCAGCGGTTGGAGGATGACACGTCATCCCCAACGGGGCGCTGCAGGGATACCGCCGTATACGTTTGTCAACGTGTTCTGTTTCAAATATTTGCATTTCGCGTTTACGCGCGTAAACACTGGATGGTTGCGGATCATCGCAATGAGCCGAGGTGGCGTTAACACGTTTTCTTCCAGTCAGTTGCTGTGAAAACATCCTTGGCGGTTTGACAAGAAAAAGATGTCGGCGTAGGTTGCGAAGCAGGCGCTGAGCTGATGTCTTCCCCGGACTCCAAGCCGCCTTCGCTGATTCCGCCAGCGGTCACAGCCGCGCGGTCTCCCGATACTTTTCGTGCCAAATCCATCGCCACCCGCCTGACGGAGGCAGAGTTTGCCGAGGTCGAAGAGGCCGCCGCGCGCGCCGGCAAGAAGGTCGGCGAATGGCTCCGCGACGCTGCCCTGGCCGAGGCGCGCGGCGAAGACGAAGGCCACACAGATCCAATTCTGCTGGCTGAGCTGATGGGAATCCGAGCCCTCATTCTGAACCTCTTCAGGGAGGGTTCGAGGAACCCAATCAGCGACGAATCTCTGCGCAAGATCTCGGCGTATTCCGAGTCAGTCAAGCAGCAGAAGGCTGACGAGTTTCTCGCGAAGTTGCGAGCACGATCCGGGGCTGCGAAAACTCCGGAGAATGAACCATGAAAGTTCCGTCTCTCCGAGCAGCTTTGCCCCCAGTCTTGATTGCATTTGTGATAGTGACCGGGATTCTCGCCAACCTACCCTTACCCATGTGGCTTTGGTGGGCTGCTCCACCCGTCGAGCTCTATTACTCTGGAGCGTATTTCAGCAGCACAATGGCACACCGGAACCCGGCCGCAACGACCGCGGTTCAATGGCTCTACAAGACGGCGTCTGGACGACCCGATCAACTCGCGGTTGAGGACGATGTTGACGCGGACAGTCCAGGCGATCAGCAGGACGTTCGCGTCCCGATGCACCTCAGTTCCGCCGCCCGAAGTGCTGGCTGGACCGGCTTGGTTCGGGGACCAAGAGAGGAGTACAAGGCTGCAGAACTGGAACCTTACCTCCGGGATCAGTTCTACGATGGCAGGAGCTTTTGGCGGCTCTTCGAACCGGTCTTGCGCTGGGGATTGTTCGTCCTGTTTGCCCTTCTTGCGGCCCGAGAGTGGTTCGTGGGAAGAGCGCGCGAAAGACGATTACGTCGTCAGGAGATGTGGTCTGAATCGTTCCGGGATAGCGAGGACAAATGGCGAGTGGTGACGCGCGTCTTCCCATGGTCCCGACGGCTTCTCAAACGCTGTGCGGATGCCGTCGCCGAATTGATTCGGAAGGGCATGCCAAACCGCGCTACATCCAGCGTTGCGCCGGCGACCGAAACGAAGTCGGAACGGCCGCCCCGATTGTCTCCTGTGACCGCCCCGGAGCGACCGTGCCAAAGCTGCTCCGACAGGTCGCCACGAATGTCTTCCCAATGGCCGCCGCAGAACAGCCCGATACACATTCGCAGGCAGAGACAACGACAGTTCCTCCCAACCTTCCCAGCCCTCCCAGGAAGCCGGTCAAACGTCACTCGATCTTCCCTGGCAACGCAAGACAGAAGACCGCCGATGAGCAGCCCGCAAGCTGGGACGAATCACAATGGATTGACTGAGCCAAGGTGAATCCCGTACACCACTTGTCCAATCCAAGTTGACTCTGGTCTTTGAGAGTCTTTCCAAGTGCTCGAACTCTGATTCCAAGCGGTTCCATTGCGCGGTCGAAGCCGCCGCATTGAGGGTGGCATCGATTGATATTTTCGGTGCTTCCAGCATTGGGATTCGCAGCCTACCAGTTCCTCGATTCAAGAACCAATCGGAAGGTCATTCCGCGCACGTTCACATATCTGTTTGTGCCACCTTCTCGGATGGGTAATCCGGCTACTCTTCGAATGCTCAAAGACAAGCTTCGACGCGTCGTTTCGGCGGCGCAATAGATGCTTGTTAGATCGGTCAATGTCAGCACAACATCCGAGCGATCAGGGCATGACTAGCGACAAAAGGTGCATGAACACTGGAGAAATGCGAAAAATAAATTTGAGTTGAGTGCGCTTACATTGCGAATTGCGGTTAGTCTATGCGTGAAGGCAGAAGCGAGATGCTGCCGCGCACGATGTAGGCTTCACGCGCATGTTGACCATCTCCAAATCGTTATCGGCGGGCCAGGCGCAGACGTATCACTCGCGCGAGTTCACGTCTGAGAAACAGAACTACTGGAGCCGCGACCCGCAAGTGCACAGCGAATGGCGAGGTAGCCTCGCGCGGGAGTGGGGTCTCAAAGGCTCGGTAGGAGCCGAGCACTTTGCGCGTCTCAGCGAAGGCCAGCATCCAGAAAGCGGCGCGCAGCTTGTTAAGCATCAGCCTGCCCGAACCTACGAAAACGAGCGCGGCAAGGAAATTACAAGCGTCGAACATCGCGCGGGATGGGATGCCACGTTCTCTGCGCCAAAGTCAGTCTCTCTGACCGCCCTTGTGGGAGGCGATGACCGCGTCCGTGATGCGCACCGCGAAAGTGTTCGCGTGGCTCTCGGAGAATTGGAGCGGTATACCCAGGCCCGCATCGGCAACGTGCATGCGCCGGAGACGACCGGAAAGTTCATTGCCGCGACCTTCGAGCACGATACTGCCCGCCCAGTGGATGGCTACGCAGCGCCCCAGCTTCACACGCACGCAGTCATCTTCAACATGACCGAGCGTGAAAACGGCCAGACGCGCGCGCTTCAAGAGCGCAGCCTTTTCCAATCGCAACAGTATGTGACAACCGTCTACCGTTCCGAACTCGCCTTGCGGCTGCACGGGTTGGGTTATGAGATTGAACGCGGCAAACATGGCCAACCGGAGATTAAGGGCTACAGCCAGGAATATCTTGACGCATCGAGCCCGCGCCGGGAACAGATCATCGGCCACTTGCAGGAAATTGGCAGGGACGGTGCAGGCGCTGCACAAGTCGCAGCTCATCGCACGCGGGACAGTAAGGAACTTCACTCGCCCGAAGAAGTTCTGAAACGGCACCGCGAACTGGCCGCTCAGTTCGGGCACCAGGCGGATCGTGTTGTGGCCGAGGCGCGATTGAATTCGCGGCATCACGCGCAACAACCCGACAAGCAAACGCAGCAGCCTGAGAAAACTGTGCAGCAGTCTGTGACCTATTCCCGGAACCACGTCTTCGAGCGTTCTGCCGTTCAGGATGAACGAGCCATCCTGCAGGCGGCGATAGACCGGAGCATGGGGCAAGCCACATACGGCCAGGTGCGACAGGAGTTTGAGCAGAGGCTAAGGCGAGGCGAGTTCCGGGAAGTTGCTCGAACAGATGGCAGAGCAGCGCCGCAGTACACCACATCCGAGATGGTCCGGATGGAAAAGGAAATCATTGCCCGGATGCAGGAAGGCAATCGGCGAGAGTTCCGCGACCCGATGCTGGTATCGCCGCAACTCCGCATTGCGACCGAGGACCGGCATCCTGAGCTGAGCCGGTCACAACTCAAAGCGGTGGACGACATATTTGTAAGCCGCGAGAAGATCGTTGGCTTGGACGGCGTGGCCGGCGCCGGCAAAACTACAACGCTGGCTGTTATCCGTGAGGGTGCGGAAGCGCAGGGATTCACCGTCGAGGGATTCGCCCCAACTTCGCGAGCGGCTCACAAGCTTGCTGAGGCGGGAATCGAAACTTCAACGCTCCAGCATCATCTTGCCAGGGGAGAGCGGCCCGATACCGGCGAGAAGAGGCTGTATGTACTCGACGAATCGTCGCTCGCCTCCACCCGCCAGATGCACGAATTCATAGAGACGGCTTCGACCCAATGACCGCGTTCTCCTGGTCGGCGATACGCGGCAGCATGAGGCTGTCGAAGCGGGCCGGCCTTTCGCGCAACTTCAGGAAGCGGGTATGCGGACAGCGAAACTGGACGAGATCGTCCGGCAGCGCGACCCGGAGTTGAAGCAAGCAGTCGAGCAGTTGGCGCGTGGCGAAATTGGCGCGGCAGTCGAGAGCCTTGGCAAGCAAGGCCGAGTCCATGAAGTGAAGGGGCATGAGGAGCGCATCTCCGCCATTGCGCGCGAGTACGCCAAATCTCCCGAAGGCACACTTGTGGTTTCGCCAGATAACCGTTCGCGTACGGAGATCAATCAGCGGATTCATGATGAGTTGCAGACGCGAGGTGTTGTGAGCCGCGAAGGTCACAGCTTCCAGACACTCGTGCCGCGCCAGGAGATGACAGGAGCGGACCGCGGTTGGGCTCAGCAATACCAGGTTGACGACATTCTTCGCTACTCGCGAAGATCGCGCGAAACTGGCATCGATAAGGGGGAATACTCTCGCGTTGTCTCTGTGAATGCCGAGGAAAACAAACTCACAGTTCTTCGGAGCAACGGGCAACAGACAACGTATGATCCGCGCCGGCAGATGGGCGTCTCGGTATATCGAGAGCAGGAGAAGGTGTTCTCCGCCGGCGACCGCGTACAGTTCACGGCACCCAGTCAGGATCTGAAGATTGCGAATCGCGAATTGGGAACGGTAGAAAGCATCGCTGCAGGACGGCAAGATACGCCTGAAGCTGGACAACGACCGAAGGATAAGTTTCGATCCGCAGCGCCACCCACATCTGGACCACGGTTACGCTGTAACCAGCTACTCCAGCCAGGGACAAACGGCAGACCGAGTCCTCATCAATGTGGATACGGAATTGAGTGCGAAAGACCTGCTCAACAACCGTATGGCCTATGTCTCTGTGTCGCGCGGCCAGTGGGATGCACAGATTTTTACCAATGACAGAAGCGCACTCGCGAACGCGCTTGGGCATGACGTTTCACACCAGAGCGCCTATCAGCCGCAGCAGGCAATCGTTCCGCCTGCGCAGCAGGTTGCTCATAGCGAAACGCCACATCAGGATTTCAGCCAGGGCTTCGGTATTGGCCTTGGCATGTAACGACTCAAGCAAGACAGGCACGACGTGCGAATTATTTTTGCACGTATGCAGACTCAGATTCTCTTTAAGGACATTGTTATGCCCGCAGAACTCTTCCTCAAAAAGCCAGTTCAAAGCGTAGGAACGGCCGCTCTAGGATTGGAACGCCATTATTCAGTAGGTGAGATCGCCGAAAGGTGGGGCTTCAGCGAAAAGATCATCCGTCGCATGTTCGAAAATGAGGAGGGCGTGCTGAAATGGGGTAGTCCAGAAACCCGGCGTAAACGTGGTTACATCACCTTGCGCATTCCTGAAAGCGTGATGCTGCGTGTCCATCGCCAGCGTACGCAACGAGCGAGTTAAGCACACGTGAGGTGCTTCCACTTCCGGGAACTCGCCGAGAAAAAGTCTGATTGAGGCTTGTAATGAGCTTCATTCAGGAGAATGGGAGTTGCAAAGGCAAGTACCTGTGCGAGCCTTCTTGGCGATAAGATGGCTCGAACTGTGACTCGCCGTCACGAGTTTAAAAAACGGCAAGAACGGTCTCTTGGAACACGGGTCGTTCATCGGAGACAGCAGTATCAAGAGGCCCGCTGCTCACATGGAGTTAGGCCATGGTTCAATCTGCCATTGTTTTGAAATCCCAACTGTCGTCATCCCACCAATAAACCGACAGAACATTACTGACTTTGTAAGCCGGTGCATTCTCATTCGCCGGATCGTAGACCGAAAGATTGAGCGCGCGAGCCAATAAGCGGTCATATTCAAGGAACAGTGCCTTGATGGCCTGTGCGCAGGAAGTTGGGTAGACATGGAAACAGATCAGGCGGTTGTCGTCAGAGATCGCCAACAGTTGCCGCCCAACTACCGTGCCCTGACGGTCGCGCGCATACAGAACCTGTTTGTTGATGTCGAGCAATACTGCGGCGGCCGAATAGGCACAGATGCCACCAATGCCTAGGCAGGAACCAGCGTAGGCACCCATCTTCAAAATCTCCAACGGATCTTGTTCGATGCGGAGTGTAATGTCGGAAGAGGAGAAAGAGAGGCCTTGTTCCCATGCCTCGCGCGACATCGACGAGTGCTCTCTATACCAAGAGATAGTTGCCGGATGACGCGAAAGATAATCGTGGTCACCCGACCAATAGGATTTGAGAAACTTGCGCAATCCCCTTCGGTTGTCATCGAGTGAGCCCATCAAGCGAAGCGCATGTTCGTCGCTTTTTGTAGCAGTCTGAACCGGGAAGCCCTGTTTCAACCACTCGAACGCCGATTGCTCGATCATGTCCAGCCGCGTCATGACCAGCTTTTCGTGGAAGACGCGCCGGTGCCGGTCCAAGCTTTCGGGGGAAAGGTTAGCTTCGCCGGCGAGCCAGCTACGAAGCCGTGCAGAGATCGGGTTTGTCCACCCCTTCGTGAGGAGTGGTGCGACTGTGGCCACTGCCTCCGCGATTGGGAGGCTCGCCAGATCACGCTGAAACAACAGATGCTCTTGACAGCGTTTGATTAAGTGAGTTCGGGCCGGATAGGCGATTCCGCCCAAGACTCTGGCAACTTTGAAGAGTTTACTGGGCACTGCGCGAAATGCATTGACAGTAAAGCCGGGAAGAAACTCCGTAAGGCTGAAGCATCCTCGCGAAATTAGCCGCGCATCGTTGTCGCGAATGCAGGCGTGTTCGAGCGCGTGGAAGCTGGCATCTGATGTGCTCAGAAAAGTCCCGACTAAGTCTTTCTTATCGATATTCAGAAACGAAAATAGCGCGTTGGACGATCCCTCATCTGTTGAAAAGGGCGGTGCCGCTACGCGACATAGAAGTCTGTAGCCAGAAGGCAAATGTCTCTCAATCTCGACCGGTTCATTCCAATCCCACAGCCAGTCTGCTAAGCAGGTAACGGCTTTGGCTTGATGTGTAGCGGGAAGATCTATCAACAGTTTCTCAATCGCAGGAATTTGTTTCCGGATCGCATTCCATTTGCGTTGTAGACTTCTTTCAGAATGATCTTCGTAGACGATTCCCTGCAAGAATTCGAAGTAACGGCCTGCGGCTGGAAGAAAACCTCGCCACTTGGAGGCGCGAATTACATCAGCAAGGCCAGGCAGCCGTGCGCATTGTTGCCAAAGCGCCATTGTGAGCCAGCCCGAATAGGCATCCTGTTCGGCAAGTTTGCCAGCTAAATCTGCCACTGCCTGCTCGGGGAAATCGTCAGACTTCGTGACCACATCGAAGCGGTGATCTGGGCGGAAACGCGCCGCCATGCGGAAGCCAGCCAGAAGATACTCTTCGGAAACTTTGTTAGCGATTCCGATGAGAAAGCACCTCATCCACGCCAAAAAGTTTTCATCCGTCGTTAGGCGGCTAATTTCTTCCACGTGATTAATTGTTTCGCGCGTGGGTTCGGTATTACATGCGCTCGTGTGAACCAGATTCTGAATAACGACCGTTTGTCGATGGGGCGGCAAAATTGACACAACCTCGCACCATTTGCGCGCTAATCCGACATCGGAGGAGGCAATAAGCCAGCTGATCGCATCGAGTAATTGGGCATCGTGCTCCAAATCTAGCGTCGAATAAATCGATAGAAACTCCGAGAGTTCGCGCGGATCGCTCCACCGGACGAATGGCCAGATGTACTGGAGGAATCGTGGAGGAAATGTCCAGTGCTTCTTTTGCCGGCTTCTTGGTGTTTTAGCTGGCGAGATTAGTTCCTGTTCGAGCGTTTCGAGCGATGCCCGCGAATAACCTTGCCGTTCAAGTTGCGGTTTTACTCGTGGCATCCACTTCCACAGAGATGCCAGGATCTTTTGAACCGAACCGGGATCGCACAGGTAAGGACGAATGTCGAACTGTTGCTCTTGAGATTCTTTGGGCGGCTTGAACTTTGTTCCGCGAAACGCGCGGGGATGTGCCTGCGTAGCACGGACCGGGGCGGTTTCCTCGCCCCAGCCGTTGGGCAACCGCTGCCGGTTGCTGGCGCTCGATAAATCCGGGACCGTTTCCATCAACACGATCAGGAGATCGTAGAGCGTTTTCTCATCGGATGATTTTGCCGTTGAAAGACAACGCCAAGCCTCGGCAAGCTGGTTCGTTACGTTAAGGGAGCGGCGAACCAGTTCGAGCGGAAGAGATTGAATGACCGGGACGGCCTCCTCCGTGCCAGTATTCGTCTTGCAGACCAGCGCAATGAGTTCGTTCGATCGCCGAACGATTGAAATCAGTTGCTGGCGCTGCGCCGACGTACTCAGAATTTGTGGCGTCTGCATAATGAACCAAAGACCAGACTAGTGAAGCGCCGAGCCTTCCGCAAATCTAGCATCGAAGACCCTTCTGTGCGCCTGCCAATTGCCAACTATTTTGAGGCTTCGAATGCGCACTCGGCCCGCGATGTGCGAGGCGACAACCTCTTCGACCTCTTCGACTGCTGTCCCCGATGATCAGCTCTGAGGAGCGATGCTTTCTGAGGGCAGAGTTCGGCGCAAGTTTCACTCCACTTTCGAAATCGAGTCGCGGGGCAACCTAACAGCTCAACATCAGCTTGCTACCGCTTTGTGTTCCGGCAAGAGTTGCCATGCCGATTGCACGCTCTTTTCAAGCTGATCCTGGCGGGCTCGCACCCATGGCGAGTAGTGCTTTTCCGTGACGCGGACGCTGGCGTGGCCGAGCAGGATCGACACCTGATCGATGGGAACGCCGGCCAAGCAGCATTTCTACCGCGAAGGTGTCGCGGAACATGTGGCAATGGCAACGCTTTGGCGTGCCGTCCAGCTTGCGGAGATCGGCGACTTTGAAGAGTCTACGATAGGCGCGTTGCCAGTTGGCAACGAAGGTTTTGGGCAAACCATTACCGGACCAGAAGAAGTAATTGGGATTAGGCTTGAGGCCCGGCGGGATTGAACGGAGCATTTCGGCGACGTGGGGCGGCAGCGGCACGAAAACCGGCGTGCCGGTCTTCGCCTGATAGAGCATGAGTTTATTTTCGATGAGACGCGAGCATTCGAGCGTTGACCGCGTCGCGGATACGCAGGCCGCTCCAGCGCATCAACTCCGTCAGAGCGCGGATTCGAATGCCGCGCTTCTCCGGAGCCCATGAGCGTTCAGCATTTTCGCCGAGCCGGTAGGTGGCATCGATGATGCACTTGTACTCGTCTGCCGTGAAGTAATCCGTTGGAACATGCTTCGCAATCACTCGGCCCATGGTCGCCGTTGGATTTTCCCGCAGCCATCCCTGCCGGACGCAGAACCAAAAGAAGCCGATCACCCGCTCGAACTTCTTCTTGCGGGCGAGTTCCTTCTCCTTCCAGGTCTGCCGCCACTCTGTAAGATTGCGGGGATTGAATTCTCTCAGGAAAGTGATGCCCCGTTCCTCTGCGAATCCGAGGAGCTGCACTTCGAAGAAGCTCCGCAACTTTTGCCGCGTAGCCGTTGCCAGACCGCGGGCCTCTGCATCGCCAAGGAAGACACCGACTGCCTCCTTGACTGTAGTCAACTTGGTCGCTTTTACGTCGTCTTCGCCGCCGAGAGCGGATTGCTCGTATTTGCGAGCGAGGAGTTCGGCCTGCTCCCAGGACTTGGTTTTTGCCGAGACGCGGAATCGGCCTGTGCGGCCGGGAAGTGTCCCGTCAAGCCACTTCGGACAGCGGCAACGGCGGTAGTTGGAATCGTCTTTCTTCGCGCAATCGGGGTGGTGGCGGGTGTAGACGGACAGCATAATGCCGTCAATCTAGCACGAAAAATCGGTTGGTACAAATCTGGTACAGTTCCCGAAATCTCTTACTTTTCCACAGCTTATATGATTGAAAATAATTGCCTTTATCTATGGTGGAGGCGGCGGGAGTCGAACCCGCGTCCGAAATCGCTGTCAGCCGGGAGAGTCCATGCTCTGTCCGGTTCCGCATGTTTTCGCCCCCGGCGCTCAGAACGGACAAGATGCGCCGGAAGCTAGTCCGATGATCTTGTGGCTGCAACACGGACCGAGCCGCAGCCACCAGCCTACTGAATGACGTCCGCTTCGCAGCCCATAGGCGAAGCCGCGGAAGACGGCAGCTTAGTTAATTAAGCAGCAAGTGCCAGATTATCGTTGGCAACTTTGTTTTTGCAGGCGATTACGGGTGCCCACACCCCGACATGCCTCCCATGCCGCAATCGATCCCGTCGAAACCGTGACGCCCCCATTTGCCGGGAACCAATCGGCTCATCGTTTGATGAGCCAGTCGCTCCGCAGGGTGCGAGCCGGGCCAACTGGCTCGTGCTGCAGGTTCTATTCTAGGCCAGATGGGGTGAAAGTCACAGCTTCATTGTCCAAAAAGGGGCAGGTTTATTTGGTTTGAAGTGGCATAACCCAATGGGAACAAGAGGAATAGGGACTCAGTAACATTGCCAACTCCAATCCCTCTGCGCCTCCGTTCCCAATAGTAGCTACGATGCTTCTAAACAGGATTGGAGCGAAATTGGTGAGAGGAACGGCATGGACAGAATGCAGCAGGCAGAAATCCTGGGGAAGTTGTTCTCCGCTGAAAGCGGGACGTTTGAGCGCGCCAAACCTCCAGAGACTGCTGGTTCCCGTCCTTGGGATCATTGGTCCTCGCCCGTGCTATTGGAACGCGTCGCCTACTTGCGGAAGCTGGCCAGGTTCGGAGACGGGACTGCGAGCGAAGAGCTCAAGTCGTTTCCGGGGCACAACGCGTTGCTCACTGTGCGACTGCGCAGTGGACCGCTTGAAATCAGCGAGGAGTTTGCCCAGCTCTTCATCGTGTTGGAAGGGCGCGCAACCCTGGTCAGAGGCAGCGCAGTCGAGGAGACGAGCGAGGCCAGCCATGCCAAAGACCCGGGTACGAGTAACGGATCCAAGCAGGAGTTGCGCGCGGGAGACGTGGTTCACATTGCAGCCGGAACACCTTACCAGATGGTGCTTGCCGGGGACAAAACTCTGGGTTGTCTTGTCATCCGGATCAAAAAGGTCGAAGAACTCTGACTCGCTCACAACCGAATAACCAATGCAATGATGGGGGTTCTTTAACGCATTGAAGCCTGTGTGCCTATGAACTCGAAGAGGCTAGCGGAGTTTGCGGCACAGTTGCCTATTTGTCTGCTCTGGTACTGCGGACCTATCTGCCGGCCAAAACGTGAAGATTGACTGCCCAAGTCTAGACGGATTGCCTACTGCTTTTCGAGGTCGATCTGCTCGTAGGCATGCTGGGCGATTCCGGCGCGGATCTGCGCTGGTGTCTTGCCGGCCTTGGTCATGGCGTAGGCGTAGAAGGCCTCCTGAGCGCAAGTGGAACACTCGGTGCCGTGATAGCCCTCATAGCAACTGCGCAGGCTGGTATGGCCGAGAGCGCGGTCGCAGCGGCAGTTGCAGGGAAGCTGGTAGAGTACGTTGCCGATCTTCGCGGCCTGCTGGTAGACATGCACCTGCCACGGATAGCGGAAGTTTTCGCCGCGTGAGTTTCGCGCCGGACAGAATCGGCGGAAGCGCCGTGACCTTGAGGGGCGCCGATGGGTGATACGCCGGAACATCATCGGCCGGGTTGGACCATTGCGCGTAGCTGCCGGCGGTGAGGGCGAAGACGGCGAAACCCAGAATAAATCGGCGATTGGCGAATATCATTTTGCGGAGCTCTCTCCTGATCATTTTAGACTGCGTTGTGAGAGAAGCGGAATCTTCGGCTTGCGCTGCACGACAGAGATCACCTGGCTCCGCGAGCGTGGGCGGCAGATCCAAATGCAGATTCGCGGTAGTATGTCTTCGGGGTTTTGCGCAAAAAAAGGCGGCACGAACGTTTTGCTGTTCGTGCCGGGAGGCCAGTGACGCAAACTACTTCCAGCTCTGGTGCGATCCGGAGGACCGCTCTCCATCACTGGAATATCTACACGATACTATAGATTCACTTCGAAGCAAATACAAAAATTCAGATTTTCCCGCCATGCGAGACGTGAAACACGTTTTGGGAGCAGGGCGTCTAATGGTTTTCAATTTTGGGGGTTGGGCCGAGTCGGGTTTTCAGGTGGCAGGTTTAAGAATGACAAGCAATGTAAAATCAACGAGTTCCGAAGAAACCAGTCCGCGGTCGGACTCTGCCAGACGGAATCCGGCACCGCACGGTTGGTTGAAAGTGGGGGCCATTGCCGCCGCATCGGCTGTATTAGGTGGCATGGCAGCAGCGTGGTTCTACCGTAAGACGCTCTCCCAGCTTCGGGAGGCTGGAAATGAGATTTCGGATTCCGAGTCCAAAATTATTGAGGACGAGTCGGGAGAGGACTTCTGATTCCCGCCCCGTTCTTGGCAGCCGTTCCCTGGCCGGCCGTCAATTCCTTTTCAAGAATCTCGCACAGAACGTGACCCGCCAGGATATGAGCTTCCTGGATGCGCGGCGTGTCGGCGGAGGGAACCTCGAATAGAAAATCGGCCGCTGTGGCGATCTTGCCTCCACCTCTGCCGGTGAAGGCCACGGTGACGGCGCCAATTTTGCGCGCGGCTTCGAGGGCGAGGAAAACGTTGCGGCTGTTGCCGGAGGTCGAGATGGCGACCACCACATCGCCCTTGCGCGCGAGCGTCTCGACCTGGCGCTGAAAGATGTGCTCGTAGCCGTAGTTATTGCTGGCGGCGGTGAGGATGGACGTATCGGTCGACAGGGCGATCGACGGGATGCCGGCGCGGTCCTGGCGGAAACGAACAACCAGTTGGCCGTTGAGATGTTGCGCGTCGGCCGCGCTGCCACCGTTGCCGCACCAGAGGATCTTGCCGCCCATGCGGATGGCGAGAACCATCTCTGAGGCGATCAGATCGAGGGTGTGCTGTTGGTCCTTGAGGGCTTGAATGATCTGGATGTGCTCAGCCAGTGCGGCCTGGAAGATGGTGGCTCGGTCAGTGGTGGTTTCCGGCATGGAGTTTCGTGATCCTGAAGGGGATGGGCTACGGTCAGCCCGTGCCCTGGTTGGGGGCGTTCCAGCATATTACTCCAGCCGTCGATGGTTTGAGGATTGGAATCTGATTCAGGCCGCAAAACCGAAAATCGGCGGTTCCGGATGATCGGGACCGCCGATTGAGATCGCCACGCCTTGGGCTCGACTTGCTCCGCAGCGCTAGTGGCTGATCATGACTTGAAGCTGGCCGATATAGACGCCGTATGGCCCGAGCTGAATGCTCTTGAGCGAACCCGGACTGGCCGCGCCGGGTGTCTTCAATAACGTGTTGAGGGAGCCGTCAGGCAGGCCGGGGCCCACCAGATTCACGGTTTGCGGCTCGGCCGTGAAGTTGAGCGCCACCACCAACGGAGGTGACCCCGCAGCTTCGCGCTTCCAACTCAGCACCTTGGTGTTTTCGGTGTCGAGCATGGTGTCGGAGCCTTCGGAAAAGACCGGATTGGTCTTCTTGAGCTGAATCAGGGATTGATACCAGGTCAGGAGCGAGTTCGGATCGCTCTTCTCCATCTGCACATTGATGGTGGAGGCGTTGGGCGGGACCGGCAGCCAGGGTTTGGCGTTGGGGCCATCGAACCCCGCGTTTGGACCCGGGGTCCACTGCATTGGCGTACGCTCGCCGTCGCGACCCTTCTCTTTTGGCCAGCCGGTAATGCCGACTGGATCCTTCACGTCCTCTTTCCGTGTGGGTGGGGTGGTCGTCATGCCGATCTCGTCGCCGTAGTAGAAAAGCGAAGCGCCGTGGCTGGCAAAGAGCATGGTGGAAATGACGCGCTGGATGTCGGTGTCGTGCACGCCGTCGCCATAGCGGGCGTCGAGGCGCGGGTTGTCGTGGTTGTCGAAGATCAACAACGGCACGTTGTCGCCAAGGTCGACCTCTGCATTTTCGATCTTCGAGCGGAACGCGGAAACGTCGAGTTTGTTGATAAAGCCGATCTGTGTATCCATAGGCAACTGGAATTCGGGGTGTTCGGGGGTTCCATATTGCTTGAGAAGTTCGGCAATGTTAGGCAGGTAGGTTTCCCCAATAAAGATACGTGTGCCGGGAAATGTGTCGGTCGAGAACTTGTCGGCTGCGGCGCGCATCTCGGCCATCACGGCATGAACTTCAGGCAGGTTATTGGTACGGGTATCATTGAGCGCGACATCGCCGTAGTTATTGAGGAAGCTCTTGCCATCCTTGTCGAGCATGACGTCATCGTCTCTCCTCTGAGGATCTTCAAAAAGGGTGGTAATGGCGTCGAAGCGGAAACCAGCCACACCCTTTTTGAGCCAGAACGCGATGATGTCTTTGAAGGCCTGGTGGACCTTGGGATTGTTCCAGTTGAGGTCGGGCTGCTGAGCGTAGAACTTGTGGTAGTAGTACTGGCGCGTCTTCTCGTCCCACTCCCATGCCGAATGGCCGAAGTCGGATTGCCAGTTGTTGGGTGGCTGGCCCTTGTCCGTATCGGTCTGTCCTTCGCCATCGTGCCATACGTACCAGTCGCGGTATGGGTTGGTGCGGGAGGAGCGCGATTGCAGGAACCACTTGTGCTTGTCGGAGCTATGGTTCATCACCATGTCCATGAGCACGCGGATGTGGCGCTTGTTGGCTTCGGCGATCAGGCGGTCGAAGTCGGCCATGGTGCCGTACTTGGGATCGATTGCCTCGTAATCGGAAATGTCGTAGCCGAAGTCGACCTGCGGTGAGGGGTAGATGGGCGTGAGCCAGATGGCGTCGACACCGAGGGCTTTGAGGTAGTCGAGGTGCGCGATGATGCCTTTGAGATCGCCGATACCGTCATTGTTGGAATCAGCGAAGCTGCGCGGGTAAATCTCGTAGAAGACGGCGTTGCGCCACCAGTTCTTGTTGTTGGCAGCCTCAGGCTGTGAGGATTGGGCTACGGCTCTGAATGTGAAGGTAGAAAGCAAAAAAGCTGCGGCGGCGAAGGTTAGGGCTTTCCTGGTCCAATGCATTGCGGTCTCCTGGTCCCTGGGGGGCGGTCCCGCGCTTCGAGAGCGAGCGTGGACACACCCCGATTCCGTGCTCATGAATTGGCTACGGTGTGAACAGGGCAAAACTAACACATGTGGCTGGGTTTGGGGAGTTCAAAGTGTGCCAAAATGAGAACCAAAGTGAGATGGGTCTGAGTGAACCGATGCTCCAGTGTTTGCAATCACTTGAAAGCCGGCCGCGACCTCACGCGCGAAGCCCATCAGTGCTTCATCCAGCCGTGCATTCCCGCTTCGAAGCTGCGGCGGTCGAGCCGGGGCAATGCGCGCGCCACTTTGTGGGGAAAGAGCGGATAGTGCCTTGCTGCGATGAGTAGTTCCGGAACACACCAGACGTCTTCCTCTGATGTCATCCAGCCCCGGCTGTCCAGTCGCGCCAGGTTTACGGGTTGCGAGTAGGAACGCAGAGTGCGCTCGCCGCGCAGGTTGTAGTAGTGCTCAAAGTAGCTGAGCGCCAGTTCGCGAAGCGTACGGTAGATGGGCGCACGGAAGCGCAGCCCCGCGAAGTTCGATTTGGCAATGCTTCCCCACAGGTTGCCTTCGCGATAGACGGCCAGCACATGGTCGTCGTCATGAACGGCCTCGAGATCCATCAGCAGCGCGGGACGGCCATTGACACGCAGGGCGGCAGCGGCCAGTAGTGCTCCCTCAAGGCAGTGTCCCTTGCGCTCGCGCAACGCGCGTTGCGGAGACCAAGCCGTGTTCGCGTACTGGTATGGCAGCGCGTCAAGAAATTTCTGGATTTGCACCGGCGTTTTCAACGCGCGCAACGTACGCAAACCCTCCGGGGATAAGCCGAAGCTCTCGTGCCCGTTTCGTCGAGTTCCGTTTCCGGACAGTTCTCCGTTCTTTGGCAACGGCGCGCCTTTCCTGGAAAATCGCGGGAATCATACAGAAGCTGCTTGATGTGAATATCATCTTACCGAAGACCTTCGATCGGAGTATTTCAGAATGGGCAAGCTGCCAATCCGCGCCGTGCTGGTCTTCTGCCTCTTTTTGCTGAGCGCTATCGCATTCCTCGATCGGACAAACATTTCCATCGCCGGACCGCAGATCAGCAGCGAGTTCGGGCTCGGCAACGTGCGGCTGGGTTGGGTGTTCAGCGCATTTCTCGTCGGATATGCGGCATCGCAGGTGCTGGCCGGATGGATCGCGGTCAGGCTTGGGCCCAGGCGCGCTCTTGCGCTGGCAGTCTTGTGGTGGGCAGTATTTACGCTCGGCACTGCTCTCGTTTCCCCGAGGATGCACGGCGCCCTGTGGACCCTGATCGCAGTCCGTTTCGCGCTTGGAGTCGGTGAGGCAATCATGTACCCGGCCTCCAATCAGTTCGTCGCCCAGTGGATTCCGGCCCGTGAACGCGGCCGCGTCAACGGCGTCATCTTTGCCGGAGTAGGAGCCGGAGCCGGATTGACTCCACCTTTGCTGGCCGCGATCATCGCCGTGCATGGGTGGCGCGCCGCATTCTGGTTCAGTGCCGCCATCGGAGTAATTGCCGGCGTGGTCTGGTTCCTCATTGCGCGCGATACTCCCGAGCTACATCCGCTCGTCTCGCCCGAAGAACTCAGAACAATTCGCGCTGACGCCGTTGAAGTCCCCGCAGTCAGGGCTGGTATTCCCTGGAGCGCGATTCTGCACAGCCGCACGCTGCTCCTGCTGACCTTTGCATGTTTCTGTTTTGGCTATATTGCCTGGATTTTTCTCGGATGGTTTTACCTTTACATGGCGCAGGCGCGCGGTCTCGATCTGAAAGCGAGCGCGGTCTACACCATGTTTCCGTTTATCGCCATGACGGTTTTCTGCGTGGCTGGCGGTGTGCTGGGCGATTGGATCACAGCGCGGCATGGACTGCGCGCGGGTCGGTGCGGTCCGGGATTCTTTTCACTGCTGGCCGCCTCGGGCTTGCTGATCCTTGGCTCACGTGTGGAGAGTGCGCCGATGGCTGCGATGACGCTCGCAGCGGGTGCAGGCGCACTTTACATCTCGCAGAGCTCGTACTGGTCCGTGACGGCGGACATCGCCGGACAGAACGCCGGAGTAGTGTCAGCCGTGATGAACATGGGAGCGCAGATTGGCGGCGCGGTCACCGCTTCACTCACTCCCTGGATTGCCCTGCGGTTTGGCTGGACTTCGTCGTTCCTCGCGGCAGCTCTGCTGGGCATCGCTGGCGCGATTGCGTGGCTGGGGGTGGATCCTGAAACAAGACTGGGCGAGCCAGCGCACACGGGCCGACACACAAACGTGAACATCGCCCAGGCCAGATGAAATCGTCCGCCGGCATCACAATTGGAGCCGGCGGAATCTACTGCACCTTTGCCACCAGTGCACCGAATGGAGGCAGCTCAATGTGCGTCGGTGAGATCGACGTTGCAGTCGGTGTTGAGCTGTAGAGCGGCGTGAGCTGGCTGGTGTTACTGCCCTGCAACTCGTCCGGTTTGAACGAGAGCGTTCGCTCGCGGGCGCTCATGTTCAGCAGCACGAATACGGTCTCGTCGCCTGTTTTGCGGAGATAGGCAAAGACGTCGGGATCGTTCCCAACACTTACCTGCACGCCGTCGCGCAGGGCAGGTTCTGTTTTGCGGAGAGCCAGCAGGCGTTTGTACGTATTCAGGATCGAGTTGGGGTCCTTGCTCTCGGTATCGACGTTGTATCTTGAGACACTCGGCGGGATGGGCAGCCACGGCTTGGTCGCGCTTGTGAAGCCGGCGCCAGCCGACGAATCCCACTGCATGGGCGTGCGTTCCCCGTCGCGGCCTTTTTCCTTGGGCCAGCCAAGTTTTCCGATGGGGTCGTGGACGTCTTCGACGCGCGCGGGATCGGTGGTGCGCATGCCGAGTTCCTCGCCGTAATACATCTGCGGCGTTCCACGCGTGGTGAGTTCCAGCACGGCCATCAGCTTGGCGATCTGGTCGTTGTGCACGCCGTCGCCGTAGCGGTCCCACTGGCGCGGCTGGTCGTGATTTGAGAAGAAGTATTCGGGCTGGCCGTGCGCGGAGTTGCTTTCGATTTCGTTGAAGAGTTCGCGGAAACGCGGCGCGGAAAGCTCGTTCACGTCGGCGATCTGGAAATCCATTGGCAACTGCACTTCGTCTCCGTTGCCGTACATCCTGGCGAGTGCCTCGACGTTTGGCTCGTCAGCTTCGGTCACAAGCACAGGGTCGCCTGGATATTTGTCGACGACGCGCCGGACTTCCTTGAGCACGTCGTGTACTTCCGGCAGGTCGTCGGTGTACTTGTGCTGAATGTTGCGATCGCCGTACTCATTGCGGCCCGGCAGGTAGGGATCGTCGTGGAGGTTGGGATCTTCGTAGAGACGCGAGACGGCGTCGATGCGGAAACCGGCGACGCCGCGCTTCATCCAGAAGTCGAGCACGCCATCCATCGCAGTGTGGACCTCGGGGTTTCGCCAGTTGAGGTCGGGCTGCTGTACATAGAAGTAGTGGTAGTAATACTGCCGCGTCTTCTCATCCCACTGCCATGCAGAGTGGCCAAACCACGACTGCCAGTTATTTGGCGGTTGGCCTTTGTCTGTCGCGGTTTTCGGGGTCCCCGCGGACGGGTCTTTGTCCGTGGGGTGATTTTCGCCCTTGCCATCGCGCCAGATGTACCAATCGCGCTTGGGATTGTCGCGTGAGGAGCGGGACTCGAGAAACCACTTGTGCTGGTCGGATGTGTGGTTGATGACGTAGTCCATGATGACGCGGATGTTGCGCTTCTTCGCTTCGGCGACGAGGTTGTCGAAGTCGGCCATACTGCCGTAGAGCGGATCATGGCCGTGTAGTCGGAGATGTCGTAGCCGTAGTCGATGCCCGTCGAGGGATACATCGGCGTGATCCAGATGGCGTCGATACCGAGATCGTGCAGGTAGTCGAGCCGCGCTGTGATGCCCTTGATGTCGCCAACGCCATCGCCGTCCGAGTCCTGAAAACTGCGCGGGTAAATCTCGTAGATCACCGCGTGACGCCACCACTCAGGGCCGGTAGGTTGCGCTTGTGCGGAAGGAGTTTTAGTTTGTGCTGTTGCGGTGGATGCGGGCGCTCCAATGAACAGACTAAGAGCGCATGTTGTGATCGCGGCTACAACAGATTTGGTCCAGTGCATTGCGGTCCCTCTGTGTTCCGGTGCTCGTAATATCGGCAACGGTGTGAACACGCAAAAATATCACATCGGGCCCGCGTTGGAAGAGCGAAGGTCCAAACGGATTTCTCAGTTTCTCGGCTCGATGCGCCGCGGCAAGATGCTGGCAGGGATCGGCTGGGGTGGCACGCGAAGCCACTCCACCTGAAACTTTCCTTTGTAGCCGAAGAGAGGCCCCCAAGTGCGATTCGAGGCTTTCACTTCGATACAGAAACACTGCTCTGCGTCGTCGTACCACTCGCAAACCTCGGCGACTCCAGAAAAGAACATGGGAAATTTGAAAGCGAGGGGCCCTTCGTAAAACCGCTGTTCTGTCGACACCAGCTTCAGGCCTCCATTGGAGGCCACACTCAACTCGAGGTCCACGGCGAGATGCTGATGGGTTCCGAGATAGTCAACGATGCATCCGCGCTTTTCGCTGTAGACCATGTATGCGTCAAAGCGGCGCTGTTTGGTTGCCGCAAAGGTTCGCACCCATGTCACGGTCTCGCGGCCCAGAGGATCGAGATAAGCGTAGTTCTGAATCGTGAATGGAACATTTGTGCCGTGTTCGGGGAACATGATGCTCCTCCATGTCCCGACATACAAGAACGGGAGCGTGTAGAAGGCACCATGCCACAAGCGCTCCATCACTCCGGTTCCCACGGACGCGACACCGCTGGCTGAATGGAATCCAAAGCGACGTTGAATCTGCGGATGAAGCTTGTTGAACTCCGAACCAAGAGCGCGCTGGTAGATCGATATCATGGGCGTCCCTTCGGATCTAGGCGCAGACAGCGACGAGCGGTCGGGAGCGATCGTGATGCGATCCAGCCGACAATGCACAAAGCAATGACGGCGAGATTCAGAGTTACCGGGTTGAATGCAGCAGTGAAATAGACTGGCGAGTTAATCGCCACCGCTATTGTTGCTGCAACCATCAACAATCCGTTTGCGATCAGGATGCCGCGCCGGTTCCAAGTGAAGAGCACGAGCAATCCAAGGGCTATCTCGAAGGCGCCAATCCACTGCAGCCATGCGACTGGAATTCCGGCCTAGGCCAGCATAGTGCGCTCGTCAATTTGCCTGTAGATGAGCTTCGGGATGAGTCCATGCCAGAGCCAGATGAAAGCGACGGTGATTCTTGCGATTCCGTGGATAAGAGCAAAGTTCATCGAGGCTTCAGGAGATTGGCCGAGCTCGGCCCACAGCCGAAGCCGGTCAAAACTCCACGCGGTTGCCCATCCGATCAAGGGGCGGAAGACGGATCGGTCAATGAAGCGCCCGAGCATCCCAAACTTAACCTGGTAGTCGTACCAAGTGAAGAAGCGAGTCCCACCTTCAATGGAACATAACGCCAGTATCCGGAGCCTTGACGAATGAGGGACTTTGGGTCTGACGAGGCAAACTTCAACGAAGACGTGGTGTCGCCGCTATCTGTCGCGCACTCACCGACGCTCTCACCGGTTCCCTGAATGTTGAGACCGAATCCGATTCGAGTTTGATAGAGGAAGCGTTGCGGCTCCGCAAGACTGGGACGCGGCAAATACTCGATGTGGGTGAACCTCAGATCCCACCGTTCATGCAGTTGTGGCTTCTGCGTGAGTTCCCAGATTCTCGCTAAATCTTCGCGAATCAAAATCTCCACGTAGATTCCGGGCTGGCGTGCGCTCTTCACAAGATCAGCGTATCAAAGCGATTAGAGCCGCCTCGGTATAACCGGGAAACGGCTCGCTTCGCGCTTCATCGCGTCATGACGGTTGAGTTCTGCGCCAGCAGCATCGATTCAAGAATCTGGTCCGAGACTTCTTTCACCGCACCGGGAGAGTGAGAGATAAACAATGTGTTCGTTTTGTCGTTCTCGCCGATGCTCTTCAGGGTATCGAAGTACTGCGTGACCAGCACCAGTTGCATGACGTCCTTCGATGTTGCTCCTTCAACGGCTTTCTGGAATTGCTCGATCGAGGCCTGCAGGCCTTCGACGATGGCCTTGCGCTGGTTCGCAATTCCCTGCCCCTGCAGTGCCTTGCTTTCGGCTTCAGCCTCGGCCTTCTTCACCACAAGAATCTTGTCGGCCTCGCCGCGGGCTGTTGCAGCCACCTGCTCGCGCTGGGCGGCGTTGATGTCGTTCATGGCCGACTTGACCTTCGCGTCCGGAACGATGTCGGTGACGAGGACGTTAACGATCTCGTAGCCAAATGCGGCCATGTCGGCATCCAATTCCTGCTTGACGGCAGCGGCGATGCTCGATTGCGAGGCAAATACTTCGTCCAGAGTCATGCCAGGAACGTGTCCGAGAATCACCTGCTCGACATAGGACTTGATCTGTGCGACGGGGTCAGAGAGCTTGTAGAACGCGTCGTAGACGCGCTCGGGACGCACGCGATTCTGCACGGAGATGGGAATGGTGACGAAGACGTTGTCCTTGGTTTTGGTCTCCATGGTCAGCGTGATCTGGTTGACGCGAAGAGTCACCATGCCTGCAACGGAGTCGAGATAAGGTGCCTTCCAGTTAAGTCCCGCTTCGGCGACGCGGAGGAATTTGCCGAACCGCGTGAGTACGGCGACTTCAGCAGTACTGACGGTGAAGAAGCTGCCCAGGATGAGCGAGAGAACAATGATGGCTGCAACGCCTAACACGATCAAAAAGACCAGGTCCATAGGAGCCTCCGCAATACTGTCTGTGAAATATGCGGAGAATTATACAGACCAGCCATGAATACGGAATCACACCTTTGGGCCGAAGCGCTTCACCGTGGCGCCGTCTCCGGCTGTTCTGTGTCTGGGCGCTGGGGATGGGTGCCGCCGAGGTGCGCTGAGTCGTAACCGAACTGCGGCTTCTCGCGCGTGCCCGCGACGTAGATGGGGATCTGGGTCCCAGCACCATTCTTCTTGAAGAATCGATCGGCAGGCTTGAGCAGCATGCCCTTCCAGCCGCCCACCATCTGCGACACAGTCGCCTGCATCATCGCGGTCCCGGTGAAATCCAACGTGTCGCCGTGGGTGCGATAGGTGCCATGCAGATGAATGTCCGCGCCCGGGACCGTATAGAGCACAGAGGGTATCGTGAGCACTCCGCCACTCAGGTTAAAATCTCCCGCCACGTGTGACTTGATTTTTTCCTCTTCGGCGGACTTCAACTGATCGAGCTTTCCCTGTCCCCGCAGGCTCAATTCGCGGATGCGTTTTTGCACCTGAAGGCTGGAGAACTCCGCTTGATCCAGAATGAAATTTCCCTTCAGGGCTATGCGCTCGTGTACCGGAGCCGTTCCCGGTGGGATATGGAGCTGCGCCTTCACCTCGATGTCTCCGTCGAGAATTGGGGTCGGGGAATCCGTTGCGAGGCGCAGAAAATCCTCGATCCTTGCACCATCCACATTCACCTCAAGCGCGATGTCGTGGCCGATGCTGTGCAGGCGTCCATCGTCGCCCGTCTTCAGAACGCGCACAATCGGGCCACTTGCCGTAAAGTGCGAGGAGTCCATCGTTGCCTCTACCGGCTCGAGCCACGTGTCGCCAGTCGTTCCGTCCACATGCGCATGAAAATTGGTGTGGAGCGGCATGGGGTGACCGGAGCGCGAGAGCTGGAAATCGGGAGTATCGGTCTGGCCGTCGACGGTGAGATCGCGCAGAGTGCCCTGGTAATGCCCCGTCGAATTCAGGATGCCCGCAATGCCTTTGAAGACGGAAAGGTCGGCGTGATTGAAAGTGTAGTCGCCGCGGACTGGACTGCTGCCGGGGTCGTCAACGATCCATGGGCCGAAGCTGCCGGTCGAGTGGACGGTGCCGGGCGGTGTGGGGTTTTGCAACTGAGCGTCGAAGTCCAAAGGCGCGCCTGTGCGGACACCCTTGAGATGAAAATGGCTGATGGCGAATTCAAGCGGCAGCTTGTTGGGCTTGTCGGTTTCAAGGGTGAGCCGTGCGTCGGTGCAGTCAACGGCGTCGACCACGACGCTGACATTCAGCGAATTCGACGAGGGCCTGGCAGCGTTCCCCGGTTCTGACGTTTTCTGCATGTGCGAACGCGGAGGAAAGCGAATGTCGAGACCCTTGAGCCGAACCTGTGTGATGTGGATTGGCCGACCGGACGTGTAACGCAGCGGCGCATGGAAGTGAAACTCATCGAGCCGGATCAGCGGCTGGACTGACGGGTTTACCTGCGAAACCTGGGCGCCTTCCGAATCTGTGGGGGGCCAGATGCGAAGACCTTTGCCCTCACCCCAGACGCCCCACTCGCCGCGCAATGTATTACCCAGCGTGAGATGGAAACTGTCCAGTTCCACTCGGGCATGGAACCGATCAGACAAAGCCTGGATAACCTGCTTGCGCACAAAGGGCTCGGCCCGGTGAGCCGCAATGGCAAGAAGGATGACGACGGTCGCCAGGACGGCAAGAACGACTCCGCCGACCCAGAATGGCCAGTGCGGTATGCGCCTGCGCGGGGTTTCGGCTTCAGTAGGCTTCATCTGTCGTGTTGGATGCAAGTCCTTCGTCATCTGCAACCATTTTCTGATTAGACGGCCGATGAACTAAACTGCTTGGCAGCGATGGATGCGAACATTGACAACCTGGTGAAGCTACAAGCTGTGGAACTGGAGCGGAACCGACTTGCGCAAGTTGCCAAGGCGCTGCCTGTCGAAATCAACCAGGCTGAGTCCGCCCTGGCAACGATGCAGGGGAAGACGGCTGCCGCATCGGACGCGTTGAACCGCGAGGACTCGCTGCGCACCAAGCTGGAGCGGGAGATTGCAGGTCATCGCCAGAAGGCCGCCCGCTACAAGGCCCAGCAGGACTCGGTGACCACTCCGGCGCAGGCGGAGGCTATTGAGCACGAGGTACAGTTTGCGCAGGCTGAGATCGACCGTCTTGAGAATGAGGAGTTTGCCAGCCTGGAGCGCACCGAGGAGCAGGAGGAAACTCTAGCGACGGCGCGGGCCCAGGTAGAGGAACTCGCTGCCACGCTGGACAAGACGCGCGAGTATGTAGCCGGGCGGCAGAAAGAAATTGCAGAGCAACTGGCAGCGTTGGGCGTCGAGCGCGAGGCGCTGCGCCAGGAGATTGCATCCGAGTTGCTGACCCGCTTCGACAGAATTGCCGCGCACCGGGGCACCGGGATTGCCCGCTCTGAGAACCAGCAGTGTATGGGCTGTCGCATGGGCGTCCGCCCGCAGGTATGGAACCAGTTACGCGAAGGCGAGTTGCTGACCTGCGATAGCTGCGGACGCTTGCTGTATTGGGATCCCGCGATGGCGCCACCACCCAAGACGCCGCAACCTGAGCCTCCGGTGGAGGCGGGCCGTGCGATCCGCAAACCGCGGCAGGCCGGAGCGTAGAGCTCCGCACGACCGCGAATGGGTTCTTTGCACGACGGTCGGCCGGTACCGCGGGCAATGCGAAAATCAGATGAGAAACACCGAAGAGCAGAAATTGAAGCGCATCTGTGTGGATATGGACGAGGTGATGGCCGATACCCTGGCCGAGCACCTTCGCCGTTACAACCAGGCTTTTGAAGAGGATGTGACGATCAACGACCTGGCCGGCAAAGGTCTGTGGGAGATCACGCCGGCGGATCGCCAGAAGGAGCTTCGCGCTTTTCTTGATGCGGAAGATTTCTTTGAAGATCTTCCGCTGATGCCCGACGCGCAGGAGATCCTGAAGCAGCTCTCATCGCGTTATGAGGTTTTTATTGCTACGCAGGCGATGGCGGTACCCAACTCGCTCGGGCCGAAGTACCGTTGGCTGCAGCGGCACTTTCCATTCATTCCGCCTACGCATTATGTTTTCTGCGGAGACAAGAGGATACTGCGCGCCGATTACCTGATCGATGATCTGCCGAAGAACCTGCTGCGCTTTGAAGGACGGGGATTGCTTTACACGGCGCCGCATAACCTGACTGCAACGGGATTTGTGCGCGTTAACAACTGGCAGGAAGTTGCGGAATACTTCGCTGCAATTCCGGAATGATCGTAAACGCCAATCATTTCGCGGGCTGATCACGCGATGCGCCGGACCATGTGGGTCCAAGTTCGCTCCAACTTGTTCGATGCAGGAGGTATTGGCGATACTGAGTGAACGGGTTCGGGTCCGGCGAACCGCACCGGTCTTTCGAACCGTCTATTTCAAAGGTATACGCAAGTCCAATATTTTTCAGGAAGGCAAATTCCTAATGAAGATATCCAAGGCCATCCTCTTCGCCCCTGTCTTCTTTCCGGCGATCCTTGTTTGTTCCGCACAACCGGGCGGCGCCCCCGCGCCGGCCGCTGCCGGTCCGGCAAACACCGTCTTTACTCCCGCTAAGCCATCCGACATTCTGCAACGCTCTATTGATGAAGTGCAGCAGACCGTGGGAGCCGTGAAGCTGGACAAGTGGAAGAGAGGTAGCGTCCGCGATGAGACAGGGACAAACATCGATGCGATCCAGCGCGATATGAACGGAACGTTGCCTGCACTGATGAAGGAAGCCGATGCTGCTCCGGACACGCTGAGCAAGGTGCTGCCGCTCTCGCGCAATATCGACGCCCTTTACGACGTGATGGTGCACGTGGTGGAAGCTGCCCGGGTCTCTGCACCGGGTGACCAGGTCGGCGAGTTGCAGCAAGCCCTGGCAGGCTTGGAGAAGGCCCGCGTTGCATTCGGAGACCAGTTGCAGCAAACCGCCGCCGCGCAGGAGAAACATATCAGCGATTTGCGTTCGACGGTGCAGACTCAGGCAGCGTCGCTGAAAGCTGCCGCGGCAGCACCGCCGGCTCCCAAATGTCCCGCTCCACCGACGCCGGCAAAAAAGAAGAAGGTTGCGCCCAAGAGCACAACGGCGAAGCCGGCGGCAGGCACTCCGGCGACGACGCCGGCGGGCACATCGACCACCACGCCTGCGAAGCCGCAGTAGGCGTGACAAGGTTCAAACCTGATTTAAGAAATGTCAGTCGCGGCGCATGCCCAACGCGAACGCAAAATCTGTGACTAGCTTCCAGTCGGCTCGCGCAGGCCAAGCACGCCGCGACCAGCGACCGCTCGCTGGACCAGCGTCGCGCCGCTTCCAGAACGCAACAGAGTCACGGGCTGGCTTGCCGGTGGCTGGTGCATCGTCACGATCAGTGCATCGGCCGGCTTTTTGCCTGCGCAGACATACGAGTGGGGCGTGCTCGAGTCGAAATAGACGGCATCGCCCGGCCCGAGCGTACAGTGGTGCTCGCCGTGGTGCAATTCAAGCTCGCCATCGAGGATGTAGAGAAATTCGTAGCCCGGATGCATATGCGCCCGCGGCTCCCTGGTTCTTTCCAGCGGGATGAACTCGGCGAAGTAGGGATCCATGTGCCGGTCGGGCACCATGTAGCCAAGGCTCTCAAAGAAATAGGTGGGATCTTCGACGCCCGTCTGAGGCAAACGCACGCGTTCTTTCCGGCGGTGCACACGAAACATCGACTGCGGTTCGGCTTCAAAAAAATAGGAGAGATCCTTCGAGAAGACCATCGCGATACGGGCGAGATTCCGCAGCGTGGGAACCACACGTCCGGTTTCCAGCTGAGACAGAAAGCTGGCCGAGAGACCGGTGTGCTTGCCGAGCTCCACCAAACCCATCGACTTCTTCAGCCGCAACCGCTTGATGCGCTCGCCAATGTGTTTCTCCGCAATGAACTTTTCCGTGGTTTCAGTGTCCACTTGCGACTTTTGTGTTTCCTCGTTGCGAGCCGGCGCTTCAGTCATCAGCCCTCCAGGGAATGAGCGAGGACCATTTTGCCCCGATCAAAACCTATTCCTATGGTACTAAACTCATGTGCTCTGGGCAAACCGGCCAAATCGGTCGCGCAATCAAGGAACGCCCATCCTGTAAATATGGATTTCACAAGTGTTTCTGGCTCAATCATCCTGAGCGGCGCATCAGGCATGTTGGGCAATGCCCTTCACCGGGCATTCGATTCGCGCAACGTTCCGACCGTTCAATTACTAAGACGGACTCCGACGGCCGAAGGACAGCTCCAATGGAATCCAGACGCAGAACGAGCCGTCGAAAATCCGGAACCGTTGGAAGGCGCTGCGGCCGCAATTCACCTCTCCGGCGCCAGCCTCGCCGCTCATCGTTGGACCGACGCATACCGCGATGAACTCGCCTCCAGCCGTATCGATTCCACGAACCGCCTCGCGAAGGTGCTGGCCGGCTTGCGCACTCCGCCGCGATCATTTTTCGTGGCGTCGGCCATTGGAATCTACGGCGATCGCGGCGATGAAGTGTTAAGCGAGGCTTCGCCTCCCGGCACCGGTTTTCTTGCTGACCTTTGCCGCCAATGGGAAGCAGCCTCGGAGCCTGCGGTTCAGGCCGGTATTCGCGTGGTGAATCTGCGCTTCGGGGTTGTGCTGGGACCGAATAAGGGCGCACTGCAGCAGATGTTGCCGCCGTTTCGCGTCGGCCTGGGCGCGCGCCTCGGCAACGGACGGCAGTGGATGAGTTGGATCGGACTTGCCGATGCAATCGCGGCGATTCTGTTTGCGCTGGATCACACAGACCTGTCCGGCCCGCTGAATGTGACGGCGCCCAACCCGGTCACGAATGCGGAATTCACCCAGGCATTGGGCCGTAAACTGCACAGGCCGGCATTTTTGGCTGTCCCCGCGTTCGCCGTGCGGATGCTGTTTGGACAGATGGCCGATGAAGCGCTGCTGGCGAGCGCTCGTGTGCAACCCCAAAAGCTGCTGTCGGCAGGATTCCGGTATTCGTTGCCGGAGATTGATGCGGGGCTGAAAGCGGCAGTGGAGAGCTGAAGCATTTGTGCTTTCCCACCCATGCGCAAGAATCGCGCATGGATGGGGCACCCGATTGATCGTCTGGTGAACTCCTACCGGCGGCCCTGGATCACGCGCTGGTTCACGTTTCCGCCCTTGCCCCCGCCCAGTTTTTTCGCGGCGCGGCGAGCGGCAATCTCGTGCATTTCCTTGCCGATCTTGGACTGGTTGATGGCGACCTGCATGATCAGGTTAATGATGTTGCCGGTGATCCAGTAGAGCGCCAGGCCCGAGGCAAAGTGCCACAGCGTAAAGCCCATGATGGCCGGCATCATGATGGCCATCATGCGGCGTTGTGCCGGATCCATACCCGGCGAAGGCGTGATGAACTGCACGAGGAACATCGTTCCGATGATGAGAATCGGCAAAATGTGCAGCGGGTCCGGCATCGATAGATCTGTGAGCCAGAACCAGTGCGCCTGGCGCAACTCAACGGCATTCAGCAGCACGCGATAATAGGCGAAGAAGAGCGGCATCTGCAGCACCAGGGGAAGGCAGCCGCCGTACATGTTCACGCCTTCTTCCTTCATGATCGCCATCTGCTCGGCCTGCATCTCGGCGCGCTTGGGATCGTTGATCTTCAGGTTGGCGTATTTCTTCTTGAGCCCGTCGAGCCGCGGCTGAATGCGCATCATCTTCAGCGACGACTTCATCGTCCAGATGCGCGTAGGCAGCAGTACCAGGTTGAAGATGACGGTGACGATGATGATGGCCCAGCCCCAGTTATAAGGCCCGGGACCCATCATGCTGTGCAGGGCGCGGAGAGCCAGGTAAAGCGGCTTGGCGATGATGCCCCACCAGCCATACTGGATCATCGATGACAGCGGCTCCCCGGTCGGCTTGCCGTCCGCACCGATGGCGCGAACGGAGTTGAGAATATTGGTTTCTTTGGGTCCGGCGTAGAGCCGCAACCGGGTGTCGCCGCTCTGGTCCCCCATCGCCAGTCCGATTACGTCCGCAGGTTTCTTGGCGCTGTTCGGATCGCTCAGGTCGCTGGGCAGATCGATGGAGTAGTGAAACGTGACCACGGTCGCACGCGAGGGTACGTCAGGCAGAAACGCCGTGGCGAAGTACAGGTCCATGAGTCCGGCATATTCAAACGGCTGCTCGAGAGTGGCCTCGCCGCTCACTTTTTTCGCGGCCATGGTGTCCTGCTTGCCGTCAATGGACCATGCAAGCTGCGACTGCGTCGGCACCACAACGGCCCCCTTGCCGCGCTGAACCGTGAACTCCTCCATGTCGCCAAGTCCGGCCGGCCAGGTTACCAGAGCGCGCACAAGCTCGCCGTTTCGCCTCACATTGACGTGAACACCGATCACATAGCTGGTGTCGAAGGTGAAGGTCTTGACCACATCGAGACCTCCCGCTGCATAGCGAAAGGTGACGGAATTTGGCGCGAGCACCTGGCCCGTGGCCGATGGCTCATAGAGCGCCGTGTTGAGTTGCGTGGTCAGTGCGTTGTCGTATGTAAAAAGCGAAAGCGGCAGCCCAAAGCGGCTTGCGGCGTCTTGCTGCACCATGTCGAGCGGCTTGCCGCTGGAGTCGATGTAGTGCTTGAGTATCCAGTGCCGGACCTGTGCGCCCTTGTTCGTAAACGTGATCCGGAACTTCTCGTTCTCGATGGTCGTCGTGGTTTCGGCCTGTGCACCTACGGATGGCGTTGGGGCTGCTCCACCGATGCTGACGGGGCCGGTGCTTCCAAACGCCTGGGCAGGCGCGGACGTCGGCTGTTGCGGTGTCTGCTGCTGCGTCTGCGGGGTCTGATTGGCCGGGGCATTCGCCGCCGGCTTCTGGAAATACTGATAGACCATCAGGGCCGCGAGGGCCAGAAACGTGAAGAGGATCAGGCTGCGGAAATCACCGCCGCTGGCACCACCGCCGCCGGAACCCTGCGACTCAAGGTTTGGATTACGAATTTCGGGCACAGTAACTTCCTGTCTTTGAGGAGAGGCGCCAAATGGCAGCCGCTCTTTCTATGGTAACGGGTTGTACGGCAAATGAGCCGTGGCTCTTGCGGGCGAAACAGGATCCAGCCCTCCGCGGCTGAAAGGATGGCAGCGTAGCAGTCGCCATATCGCGAGCCCGGTCCCGCGGATCGGACCGTGCGTGGCAATCGCAATGGAAGCGTACTCCGAACAGGTCGGCACAAAACGGCAACCGCCGCCGGAACCGAGTGAGTGCACCGCCGGCGACAGCCAGCGGCGATAGAACTCGAGCAGGGCAAGAAGAAGGCGTGTCATCGTGCGGGCTCTGCTTTGCCGGAGCGTGCAGCCTGGTTCGCGTTTGCACGCGCCTTTTCCGCATTTGCCTGCTGGAGAATACGCACAATCTCCGCCTCAAGTTTCGTGAATTCGAGCGTCAGCACCGTTCGGTGCGGATGGAGGATCAGGTCGCACCCGGCTGGCATGATGTCCACGTGTCGCCGCAACGCCTCACGCAGCCGTCGCTTCATGCGATTACGCTCGTGCGCTTTGCCGAGCACTTTGCCCACTGTCAGTCCCACGCGCGGGCCGGCCGCCTCACTCTGTGGAGCCAGAAACCAGCTCATCGAACTGCAGCGGCGCTTCCGTCCTTCGGCATAGGCGCGTTGAAAATCCGCGTGCTTACGCAGACGTGCGCCAGCCAGAGACTGGCGAACCTCTGGCGCAGCCGGTGCAACTCGCGCTGCAGATGCGGCGGTATGCGGCTCAGGCTTGGAGGAAATGCTCATCGCAAAACTGGAAGGATTTCGGCCAGAGGACTGTAAACTCTGGTACCTGCTCCAGCCGAAACGAAACGGCGGGAATGACTTAGAGCGGTTCTCCAATGAATATGCGGCACCTTAGTTCGGTAAAGGGTGGCTTTCGCTTTAAGGGAAGAGCCACTTGGCACGTCGTTTCGCTCTACATCCAATTGAAGAAATGCTTAGTCGCGAAAGCCGGCGCTGACTGAGACGCGCTTGCGCCCTGCGGCACGGCGACGGCTCAGCACGGCCGCTCCCGACTTGGTCTTCATACGTGAGCGAAACCCGTGCGTCTTCGAGCGGTGACGCCGGTTGGGTTGAAATGTGCGCTTGGGCATAAAAATGCGCTCCTGTTTCCTGTCTGAAATCTTCGCCTGAACGGCAAGTATTAAGTATATCGAAGGTTGGGCTGGGAAGCCAGCGGCCCGCCGTTCGGCCCTCGGCTTGCAAGCATGCTTCATGCAGTCTAAGATCGGCCCGCACGAATCAATCCAATCCCAGCGACCATGCCAGCCGCATGCGGCATCTAAAGTCGAGAGTGTCCGATGGAAGCAACAATTGAGTGGGAATTTGCAGTCGCTGAGTGAGAATTTCGATCATCTGTGATCTGTTTCACCGTGCGTGGTGCAACCTTTGCCTAGTTCCCGAAAGTTATGTGAAAGAGGCATTGCAACGTACCCCAAATGTGCTACCATCGGGACCGTTCAAGAAAGTTTCCGAGCGTCCCACGGAGTGAATTTCAACCCGTGCCTCGCAGTGTTTTCCGAGGCAGACCAACGGTCATCAGGCATGTTCTCAGTCAGCAAATGCGGGTGAGCGATTGCTTCACCCGCAGCGTGAGCCATTGTCTTAACCGCGCGGTTGAACTCACACGGTAGTACACAGGTGACGCCGGCAAGGATTCGCTCGATGGCATTCGCAATTTCGCCGGCTTCGGCTCTCAATCCCTGGCTGCAGATTCTTGCAGCTCTGGAAAAAAAGGTGATTCGCCAGTCTTTCGAGACATGGTTGAAACCAACCCGCTTCAGCCACGCCAGTGGCCGCATCCTCTTCGTCCGCGTTCCATCCAAGGAGTTTCAGCACATCGGTGACAAGTATGGCGACCTGATCCAGGAAGCCATCGACCTCCAGTCGCTGGAGTTCGACGATGTGCAATTCGTCACGGTGGACGAGGATCCGTCGATGCCGCCGCAACGCAGGGATGGTGGCTTTGGTCCCCTGCCTGCGCATGCGCCCAGTGCGCCCGCGTCGCGCTCGCCGGAACAGACGCGCTTCGACTGGTCGACTGCCGCGCAGCTCAATCCCCGCTATACCTTCGACGCCTTCGTCATTGGGAATGGCAATCAGTTTGCTCGCGCGGCTTCTCTTGCAGTCGCCGAGCGTCCTTCGCGCGCCTACAATCCGCTCTTCCTCTACGGCGGCGTCGGCATGGGCAAGACCCACCTGATGCACGCTATCGGCCACGAGGTGAAGCGACGCCAGCCGTCCGCGAGCATCTGCTATGTTTCGGCAGAGAAATTCACCAACGAAATGATCACCTCGCTGCGCAACGATCGCATGACCAGCTTCCGCGATCGCTTCCGTACCGTCGACGTGCTGCTCATCGACGATATCCAGTTCATCGCGCAGAAGGAGCGGACGCAGGAAGAGTTCTTCCATACGTTCAACGCCCTGCACGAGAGCATGAAACAGATCGTCATCGCGTCGGATCGTCCGCCGAAGGAACTGGCCGAGATCGAAGACCGCCTGCGCTCGCGTTTTGAGTGGGGTTTGATCGCCGACATTCAGCCGCCCGATCTTGAAACGAAAGTCGCCATTCTGCAGAAGAAAGCCGAGAACGACCAGGTTCAGCTTCCCACCGACGTGGCCCTGTTCATCGCCTCCAACGTGCGCACCAACGTGCGCGAGCTTGAAGGCGCCTTGACCCGCCTCGTCGCCTGGTGCAACCTGAACCGCACCGAGATCACGCTTGCGACAACGCAGCAATGCCTCAAGCAGTTCATCGACATGCAGGTACGCAAGATCACCATCGAGTCGATCCAGCGCGCCGTAGCCGAGCAGTTTGGCATGAAGGTGAGCGACCTGAAGCAGAAGAACAACTCGCGCAACGTCGTAGTGCCGCGCCAGATCGCAATGTACCTGGCCAAGCAGATGACGGAAGCCAGCCTGCCCGAAATCGGCCGCCAATTCGGCAACAAGCACCACACCACCGTCATGCACTCCATAGGCAAAATCGACGAGCAGCGCCGTACAGACAAGGATCTGCACCGCACACTGAACAAGCTGCAGGAAATGTTGAACGGGTAGTAGCAGGGATCAGCGATTAGGGATTAAGAAGGCCGCGCGATGCGCGGCCTTTTGTTCTGCCAAAAACGCCATCGTCCCGCGGGCTTCAAGACACGTCGTTGCCAAACGTCCAGCTTCAGATTTGGTCGGAGCCTCATCTTTGCTTCGTTCCAGGCTGAGAACCATCGCAAAAAGCGATGTCATCCCGACCGGAGTGGAGGGATCTGCAGTTGCTTTTCAAACCTCTCAACTCTACGAATGCTCAGCTTCCTGATTGTATTAGCTGAATGGTTATTTCCGAGTAGGCGGTAATCCGACCGCTATTGGCCTTGATCCAGAAGTCTCGCACCTTCTTCCAAGACTTGTCGCTCACTCCGACACGGAAAGAACTGCGTGATGCATGAGAGGTGAAAATCCATCAACGCGGCCTTCTCTGACGATGATTCCTCTGTTGTGAATACAACTCGGAGACCCCATGGCCCCTTGTATCTCCGTGCATAGCGAAATGGATGAGAAGCGTCGATGTTGATTTGGTCTCTTAGCGGGGTGTTGGGACGGGAGTTCCTCATCGCTGTCGACTGTGAGCGTTGGCACGTAGGCGCCACCGCGAAGATACCAATCCCGAATTGGTAAATCCACCTCTTCCGCGAACCACTTTCGAGTCACGATTCCATTCTCGGTGCGCACCCTTGTCCCCACATTTGAACTTCGTAGCCCGAGAGCCCCGACGATTTGCTGGAACCGATTTCTGATTTCGCCCTCGGGATCCCCTCTTAGAACTTGGGGAAGCTGGTGGCGGAGATAGACGCCAAAGTGGCAGGTAGTTCTCTCGGTTCCGAAGCAGTCTCTTTCAATCTCTGCCCGGTCGTGCCACTTCTGCAGGATCGCTTGTGCATCAGCTGAGTTGCCGCCGACCTCGATCGATTTCAAATCTGTCAGCAATCGTTCCGCCCGCCGGCGAAAGAGCCATTGGCTGCTTTCAGCAAAAATCCACGCTGCAGCCAGCAAACATAGAGATGTCAGCAATGATCGTCGAAGCCAAATGAATCTTCTTTCACGCATGACACACCCACAGCACCCAGAACGGACGCTCAGTGACTTGTCAAGTGTCAACCCTCAACCGCAACGCGCATCTCTTTCACACCGCTGAATTTAAAACTTCTCCTCGTTTGCATGTTATTTCTCGACAATCGCTAGAATGTCTTTTCAGAATGCCTTCCAGTCTCCATCAAGCGGAAATATCTCCTGAGAGAGTTCCACATTCTCCGACGGGGTCTTCTAGATCCGGGCGATCTAAATATGCTGCCAAGTCCTTTGTGATGAAATATCTACGGCTAAGTCCAATGTAAAGAGGAATCTGGCGGCAACCCCTCCCTGCAAGCTCCAGAAAAGAGGAAACTTACCTCCAGAGACCGGTATGGAGGGGTATCCCGCAACCAAACGGTTGCGTATGGCGCAAATCAATTCGTTGGGTGGGGTTTCCCATAGCCTGCCCTGAGCTTGCCGAAGGGTCTCGATTCTGAGACAGGGGAAACCTCAAATTTACGCCACCTTGAACTCTGTCACGCCCAGCACATTTCCGTCCGGATCCTTGAACCAGGCCACGCGCGCACCGCTAGGCGAGTTCCAGATACCGCGTGGATCGCCATCGTTCATTCCCTTGTAGCTGTTGAATTCGACGCCGGCTGCAGAAAGTCGGTCGACGGTCTCTTCAATACTTGCGACCTGCCAACCGAGCACAGTGAACGGATGCGGATGCAACTCGTGAACGGTGGTCACGCGCAGCATCGTTCCATTCGCATCGAAGACCAGCGCGAAGGGCGCCTCATCGGCCACAAGCCGCAGACCAAGTACGCCTTCGTAGAATGCGCGTGCTTTTGCGGGATCGGTGGTAGGAGCGAACGCGACCAGTTCGCTCCCGCCCAGAATGGATTCGCCTGCCATATCTCGCCTCTGCCGCATTGTTCCGCGGGGATGCGCGGCTGGCAAGAGGATTCTGATCAGGCAGCCGTGTTCATCCCTGAACAACCAGGTCCTGCGCCAGCTTGAAGTGCACCACTGTCTCTGCCGGAATGTCGAGATCGCGATTGCCGGTGAGTCCAGCGCCCGCAGCACCCGCACCGCCGCCGGCGAGTCCGCCAATCAGCAAGCCCGTGCCTCCGGAAGCGATACCGCCAATCAACATGCCGAGGCCCGCGCCGCCGCCGATCATGGCCGTAGAGCGTTTGCCTTTGCCCTTCTTGCGCTCGGTGAGATCGGCAGTCCTCAGGTGATATTCGGTCCCGTTCAGGGTCATCGAGGTCAGCCGCAGTTCCAACACCGACGCGCCTTTGAAGTGGCCGCGCTTGTGAGCTTCATCGATCACACCACCCACCCGTGTTCCCTTGGGCACGATCGCATTTCCGTTGGGGTCAACCACCGGTTCCACGACTTCGCCCGTAAACGTATCGCCGGGATGGCTGGTCTTCACGCTGATGCGCTGGTCGACACGAATCGCCAGGCTGGTTCCTGCCTGAATCGTGACATGCACTGTGGCCGGCGGCCCTGAGGGCGAAGTCTTGCCGCCATCCTGCCCGGCCGGGCCGCTTGCCTGATCCTGATTCTGGTTCGGATCCCCTCCAACCGGATAGACCTTCGGATCCTGCGGCGGCGGAACCTGCGCTCCCGGCGTCGCAGGCGTCGTGGTAGTTGTCATCGCCTCGTTAGACTGCCCCTTTGCAGGCGGCTGCACCACCGTTGTCGTGGTCGTTCCAGCCTTATCGACGGAAACGACCTGCTGCGGTTGCCCGGTTGCGGCTGCCTGCTTCTTTGCCTGGTCGATCGCCTTGTCTTGCTTCGATTGGCATCCCGCAAGCGCGACCGTCAGCGCGATCGCCAGCAATGGTGTACGCCCGGTGCGCGCAAAAAAGTCTGAAGGAAACATGATTGACCTCTTTCCAATTGTGATCTGGTGACAACGCAAGGCAATCAGGCAAAGGACTTCAAATAATCTAGAAAGCTTCTGTTCATTACTTCTGTTCATTAGATGAGGGCTCGTCCAATTTCGCAAGAGTACCGAAGAGACCACCTGATTTCAGGGGAGTTCCGCCGCTTTCCCCCTAGCGCGACATCAGCTCGACAAACATCTTTTGAAAGCGGGGCAGGTCGAGATCGAGCTGCTCATGAGCCAGTCGCACGCCCGTCTGCGGCTTCAGCTTGTCAGTCCATGTAAGTGTGTCCCCGTAGCTGGGACCGTGGCTCAGATCGATGTCCATGTACTCGACCTTTTCTTTGGTGATAAGCGTTGGATCGAGCCATGCGCATGCCGCTAACTCATCCCACAGGTAATAGCGATTCTGGCTCCATGCCGCGATGTACTTCGCGGTAGGCGATTGCGATTTCGAAATCTCATCGAGCATCTTCTGCGTGAACGGGGCCTTGATCGACACATCGACCGTAGTCACGTCGATGCGCGGCCACGCGGCGCGCAGCACGATATGGGCTGCCTCCGGATCGAACCAGAAATTGAATTCATGCCGCGGGCTGCTGGCGAACTCCGGATCGTCGGTCTGCGGATTCAGGCTTCCGCCCACGATCACGATGCCCTGCGTCAACTCCGCAAAATCAGGATCGATCGAGACGGCGAGGGCGATGTTCGTCAGCGGCCCTGCGGCATAGATCGTCACCCGGTGCGGATGCGCTCGAACTTGCCTGATCAAGAAGTGGGCGGCATCCTCGTCGATCGGCTTGAGAGACGGCATGCCTTCGGGCAGCGGTGGAATCGCATAGGGCCCATGGGTGTTGAGTTTGTCGGGTGTGAACGGAGTGACGCCGCCGTTGGTTTCGACCAGCGTCATCGGCCCCTGCCCCCACGCGCCTAGCCACGTAACCTTGCCGTCCAGTGCCGACGAAAGCTGCGTCTCCCGCTCGGTTCGAACCAGCGGAAACATGGCTCCCTTTGCGACAGGGACATTGCTGTGGCCGGTCAACTCAAGCATGCGCAGCGCGTGGAGCGTCTCCTCATCGCGCCAGGCATTGCCAGTCACCATCGTGATGCCGAGGACTTCGACCTGCGGCGCCTGCAGCAGCGACAGCATCGCCATCTGGTTCGAGCCGCCGGGACCCGAACCGTCCTGGTCGATCAATACAAGGCGTTTCTGCGCGGAGCACACGAATGCCGCGAACACAATCAACAAATAAACGACAGCCTTCATTCTTGGATTCCGAAAGATCGCGCTTTCATCATTTCTCATTCGCCATCTAAATATGGAGAGACTTATTTGGTTTATGCGGTGTCGGATCTGGCTTGGACTGGCACCATTTTACGGTCTTCTCGGTGAGGCGACAGTAGCAGGACGTCGACCCACTTAGATCCGGGTTCTTTGCATCAAGAATACGGTCGATCCATTGATCGATTTCTGTAATTTCGGTCGCACTAAAGACATCAGGGTCCCTGAGATTCGCACGCAGGAATTGACATAGCATCTTGTGGTTCTTGCCGAAATTGTGATTGCCGTTACGATAGGCCTCGTCGCTCAACCTGCCCACGGCGCGAATCAATTCTCCTTGAATCGTCGCGGCCTGACCCTCGAGCGGAACCAGCTCCTTCCAGAGACGTTTGAATTCGAGTTGCCATGGTTGCGACGACATTTGCCAGCTCCAGTTCTCGCTCAAAGAACCAAAGAGAATTAAAGGACAACACTGGATGTGCAACGAATCCGTTTCCAGGAGAGTACAGAGCGGCGGCGTGCTATCCCTTCTCCGTCCGTGAACCTCATCGCCGTCCGAATCCCCGCGGCTTCATCGGCGGCGTCACCGGCAGGTTCGTCTTGCCCTCGGGAAAGACCACGAGGAAACGGTCCTGTCCCTCGCCTGAGCTCGCCGTCTCCACGCCGGGAAGATCGCGAAACGCCATGTGCAACAGGCGGCGCTCGCGGCTGTTCTGCGGCGGAAACGCATACGGAACGCCGGACTTTCGCACCTTATCCGCAGCCACTTCGGCCGACATACGCAGTTCCTGCGCATGCAGCGCCTTGAAGTTGCCTGCGTCAAAGCTGACCAGGTCGTGCTCGCGCTGCTCGAGGCGCAGCATCTGGGCGGCAATTGTTTCAAGTGCCCGAAGCAGTTCGCCATTGTGCTGCGTCAGCAGCGGCACATCGGGTCCGCCCAGTTCCACGTAGATCATCCGCGCTTCCAGCCCCTCGGGATCGCGCGCGCCGTCGCCGGCGGTGATGCGATACTTCAGGCGCATTCCGCCCAGCTTGTTAAGGGAAGCAAGGAATCCGGCAATTTTCTGTGCAGCCTTCTGCAGGTCTTCGATTGGCATAACGGTTTAGTATCGCAGAACCGCCCGGGGTGGCGTGTGCACATTTCGCCAGCAGCTGGCTCTCTGCGACCCGGTCAAACGGTCCGCACCAGCGGCGTCAGATATTCCGGCCCCACCGGATCCGTAACTGACTCCGCGACAATGCGGTCAATCTCTGCCATCGTCGCGGAATCGAGCTTCCATCCCATCACTCCGGCAACTGCGTCGAGTTGATCGGGCCGCTTCGCCCCCCACAGCGCCACCGAAACACCCGGCTGATCAAGCACCCACCGCACCGCCAGCTGAGCCACGGACTTCCCATAGCGCTCGCGAGCCAGTACGGCCAGCCGCTCAACCGCGGTCATATATTGCCCGAAGCGCGGCTCCTGAAACTTCGGATCGACTGCGCGGATATCGCCAGGCTCAAACTTCATGCCCCGGTGCAGGCGTCCGCCCAGCATGCTGCGACAAAGCGAACTGTACGTCAGCACCGCTACGCCATTCGCAGAGCACCACGGCAGAGTCTCGCCGTCAATGTCGCGCTCGAAGATGTTGTAAGGCGGCTGATCTGAGGCCAGTGAAGCGACACTCCGAAACTCCTCCATCTGCGCCGCGCTGAAGTTGCTCACGCCCAGGGCTCGCACTTTGCCCGCGCGCTGGAACTCCGCCAGCACACCCGCCACTTCCGCCACCGGCACGCGCGTATCCGGCCAATGGATCTGGTAGAGATCGATGTAGTCCGTACCGAGCCTGCGCAGGCTGTCCTCGATCTCGCGCCGCAGCCGTGCCGCCGTCGAATTCGCAAACACCCCGCGCTCGTTCCATTCCAGCCCGGCCTTGGTTGCGATATAGAAAGCATCGCGTCTGCCATGCGCCCGCATCGCCTTGCCGACAATCTCCTCGGCGCGGCCCCGGCCATAGATCGGCGCGGTATCAATCAAATTGATGCCGCGTTCGATCGCACTCAAACAGGTCGCAATCGCCGCATCCTCGGCCACCGCACCCCATTCCGATCCGCCGATGGCCCAGGTACCCAAGCCCACCCGCGAGACTTCCATTCCTGCTATCTTTGTCGTTTCCATGCAGAAATATCTTAAGCGCACAATTCAACGTTTGGCCGCCAACTCCCGTGGATTCATGCTGAACTCAGGTGAAATTAAGGTTTTGCCTATATCCTGTGTTCCTGTGCCGATCGACATCAAACCAATCTCCAGCTCGATATGCACCAACTTGCTTCCGTGGCTCGGTGCATCCCTTCTTGGCGCATCCGTTTTCGCCATCCGCAACCCTGCGCAAACCACGGTGAAGGCCGCGCCGCCGGACTCGACGAGCGACCTCGCAGCCTGTCCTCATCACGCTGGATGAAGCCCTGAAGCGCGCACAATCCAGCGAGCCTACCTTTGCGGCCGCGCTGGCCGATAGCAAAGTTGCCGGCCTCGACCGCGCGATTGCCCGCGCCGGTTTGCTGCCCAGCGTGGTGTATCACAACCAATATCTCTACACGCAGCCAAATGGGCTTCAAAATCAGGCGGGCCAGGGCGCGGGGGCCCAACCTTCCCCGATCTTCATCGCCAACAATGCCGTGCGCGAATACGCCAGCCAGGCCATCGTCAACCAGGAGATCGGGCTCGCCCAGATCTCCGGCGTCCGCCGCGCAGACGCGGCCGCAGCCGTTGCCACCGCCGAGTTGGAGATCGCCCGCCGCGGACTCGTCTCCGCCGCGACCAGTCTCTACTACGGCCTCGCCGCCGCCGATCAGAAGCTCGCCATTGCCCAGCGCGCCAAGGCAGAGGCTGACGATTTCACCAGGCTCACAGGCCAACGTGAACAGGCCCGCGAAGCCGCGCACGCCGACACGGTGAAGGCCCTGCTTGAGCAGCAGCAGCGCGACTCGCGAGCTCTCCGACGCAAAGATCAACGCCGACAAGGCGCGTCTTGAACTTGCCGTGCTGCTCTTCCCCGATCCCCGAACGCCCTACAGTATCAGCGTGCCTGGCACCCCGGCGCCTTTGGCCGCACGCGAAGAAGTTGATCAGCTCGCCGCCAAAAACAACTCCGAGCTCAAAAGCGCGCTTGCAACTTTGCAGGTCAGCGATGCCGATGTGCTTACCGCCCGCGCCGCCTATCTGCCCAGCCTCGGCCTCAACTACACCTACGGCATCGACGCGCCCCAATTTGCTGTAAATGGCCCGGACGGCGTGAAGAACCTCGGCTACTCCGCCATGGCGACTCTCGACATCCCGGTCTGGGACTGGCTTGCCACCCAGCACAAGGTGAAGCAGAGCGAGATCAAGCGCGATGCCGCGAAGGTGGCGTTGACCGCGACGCAGCGCCGCCTCATCGCCCAGCTCGACGAAGCCTACGCCGAAGCGCAGGCCGCACGCGATCAGCTCGCCTCGCTCGACGACAGCGTGACCACCGCAGCCGAAAGCCAGCGCCTCACCCGGATGCGTTACACCGGCGGCGAGGCCACGGTGCTTGAAGTGGTCGACGCACAATCGGCTTTCATCACAGCGGAGAATGCCCGAGAAGATGGCCGCGTGCGCTACGAGGCAGCACTGGCAGCGCTGCAAACCCTCACTGGAACCATGTGAACCCATGAACCAAGCGATTCGAATCGAAGACCATTACCGCACTCGCCCGAGGCAACGCGCACCACAATACCTACGCGTATCCTCTGCTGCTGCCCTGTTCCTCGTTTTTTTAGCTACGGGCTGCAAGAAGGATGAAACACCTGCACCCGAAATCGCCGTGCAGGCCGAGCATCCTGAACAGGGCCCAATCTCCGAGCACATTACTGCCGAGGCCATCCTTGCGCCACTGGCACAGGCAGCCATCGTGCCCAAGATCAGTGCGCCGGTCAAAAAGTTCCTGGTGCAGCGCGGCGCGAAAGTAAAGCAAGGCGAGTTGCTCGCCGTCCTCGAGAACGCCGACCTCACCGCCGCGGCCCAGGACAACCAGGGCTCTTACGAAGCCGCACAGGCCGCCTACGTCACAGCCACCAAAGCGCAGGTGCCGGAAGATGCGCAGAAGGCAGAGCTCGACTACGCCCAGGCCAAGGCCAATCTCGATCTCAACACCAGCATCGTAAACAGCCGCAAGCAACTCTTCACCGAAGGAGCCATTCCCGGCCGCGATCTTGACACCGCGCAGGCCGCACTGGTGCAGGCGCAGGCGGCCTACGACGCCGCGGCGAAGCATCTCGAATCCATGCACAACGTCAGCCGCGAGGCCGCGATGAAGTCGGCCCAGGGCCAGCTCACGTCGGCAGAAGGCAAATACAAAAACGCAGCCGCGCAGGTCAGCTACACCGAGATTCGCAGCCCCATCGACGGCGTGGTCACCGATCGCCCGCTCTACGCTGGCGAAACCCCTGCCGCCGGTGCGCCGCTGCTCACCGTGATGGATACCTCATCGCTGCTGGCCAAGGCGCACATCGCGCAAAGCCTCGCACAGCGGATAAAGATCGGCGACGATGCGACCATTCTCGTGCCCGGCGTCCACGATCCGGTGGATGCAAAGGTTACGCTCATCAGCCCGGCGCTCGACCCCGGCAGTACCACGCTTGAAATCTGGCTAAAGGTCGACAACAAGAACGCTGTGCTTAAAGTCGGAACACCCGTCAAAGTCTCTATCACCGGCCGCACCGTTGCGCAGACACTCAAGGTTCCCGTCTCCTCGATCCTCACCGCGCAGGAAGGTTCCAAATCCGTCATGGTAGTCGGCGCCGACAATACAGCGCACAAGAAGGCCGTCGAACTCGGCATTCAAGATGGCGACGACGTCGAGATCACCAACGGTCTTACGACGGCGGACACGGTCATCACCAGCGGCTCCTATGGACTCGACGAAGGCGCCAAGGTGAAGGTCGGCCCCGCCGAGGGCGACGACACCAAGCCCGCAGCTGACAAAGGGGGCGACAAGGACTGATGTCGATCGCCACTCCAGCGCCGGTAATACACGAAGAAACATTCTGGCTGACCCGCTTTACCCGCCCCATCTTCTTCTTCGCCGCCGTACTGACCATCGGGGGCATCTACGCCGCATTGCAGGTGCCCATTTCCGTCTTCCCCGAGACGAGTTTTCCGCGTGTGGTCATTGGCATCGACAACGGCGTGATGCCCGTGGAACAAATGGAAGTCACCATCACGCGCCCCATCGAGGATGCGGTCAACTCGGTTCCCGGACTCGTAACCGTGCGTTCGAACACCAGCCGCGGATCGGCCGAGGTCAGCCTCTTCTTCGACTGGAACACCGATATGTATCGCGCGCTGCAGCTAACGGACGCCGCTCTCAGCAAAGTCGGACAGACGTTGCCGCCCACCGCGCGCATCACCACCAATCGCCTTACCTTCGCCACGTTTCCGATTCTGGGCTACAGCCTCACCTCCGATACCGTTTCGCAAACACAGCTCTGGGAGATGGCAACATTCGACTTGAAGCCGCCGCTGAACCGCGTGCTCGGCGTAAGCACCGTAACAGTGCAGGGCGGCCAGGTGCCGGAGTTCGGTGTAACGCCCGATTTAGCGTTGCTTGCGGCCAATGGCGTCACCGTGACGGATCTCGTCAACGCCATCCAGGCATCCAACATCGTCGATTCGCCCGGACTCTACGAAGCCAACCATCAGCTCATCCTCGGGCTGGTAGGCGCACAGGTGCACGATGCCGAGGGACTGCGGCAGCTTGTGATCAAGACCACCGCCGCCGGTGCGCCAGTTCGCGTTGCCGACGTGGCCACAGTGGCTCCCTCGACGCTGCCCGTCTACACCACAGTTACCGCCAACGGAAAAAACGCGGTACTGCTCAACATCGCGCGCCAGCCTGCTTCGAATACCGTGGCGGTTGCCAACGCAGTCGACGCCGAAATCGCCCAGCTCCAACAGAAATTGCCGTCAGGCGTGAAGCTTGAACCGTTCTACGATCAGTCGCAACTGGTGCGCGACAGCATCTCCAGCGTGCGCGACGCCATCTTCATCGGGCTTATCCTGGCCTGCATCATCCTCTTCCTCTTCCTGCGCGACTGGACCTCTTCGCTCATTGCCGGCCTGGTTATCCCCGTCACCATCGCCGTCACCATCCTCGTGCTCTGGGCTATCGGACAAAGCTTCAATCTGATGACGCTCGGTGGCCTCGCCGCCGCCATCGGCCTCGTCATCGACGACGCTATCGTAGTAGTCGAAAACATCGTCATGCATCGCGACAACGGAGAACCCCGCGCCAGCGCCGTGCGCAAGGCTCTCAACGAAATCACCCCCCCGTTGATCGGCTCGACTATCACGCCGGTCGTGGTGTTTCTGCCGCTCATTTCCGTCAGCGGCGTAACAGGCAGCTTCTTCCGCGCGCTGGCCATCACCATGGCTGCGTCACTGCTCACCTCGCTGATGCTGGCGCTGACGTGGACGCCGGGCCTGAGCCTCGTGCTGCTGCGCGATCACGACGCCGACGCCGTGAAACACGACGATCACGCGGCAGGCCGATTCCTCAACGGCGTACTGCGCGTCCATCGTCGCGTGCTCGACTGGGCGCTGGCCAAGCCGCTCTCGCTCGGCGTCGCTTGCCTGGTGCTCGTGATCGCCACGTATTTTGGATATCGAATGCTCGGCTCGGACTTGCTTCCGGAGATGGATGAAGGGGGCTTCATCCTGGACTACATCATGCCCGCCGGCAGTTCACTGACTGAAACCAACCGCGTCCTCCAGCATGTTGAAGGCATCCTTCGATCCGAACCTGAAGTTGAGAGTACCTCGCGTCGCACCGGCCTGCAGATGGGCCTCGCCGCCGTCACCGAAGCCAACACCGGCGACTTCACTGTCAAGCTAAAAGCAAAACGCAGCCGCGCCATCGACGACATCATGGAAGACGTCCGCTCGCAGATCAAAGCCACCGAGCCCGAGCTCGACGTCGAGTTCACGCAAGTGCTGCAGGACATGATCGGCGATCTCTCCAACGCGCCCGAACCCATCCAGATCAAGATTTTTTCCGACGACGAGGCTACGTTGACTCAGCTCGGCCCGAGAGTCGGCGACGCTATCGGCAAGATCCCGGGTGTAGTCGACGTGCAGGATGGAATCGAAAACACGATAAGTGGCCCCGCAACAAACTTCCAGGTTGATCCCACGGTTGCGGCACGCCTCGGATTCACGCCTACCGAAGTTTCCGAAGATGCAACCTCGATCCTTGACGGATTGCCCACCAACGATCCACTGATTGCCAATGGCCGGCCTTACACCATTCGCCTGCGCCTGAGCGACGACCACCGCAAGTCCCTCGACGCCATCGAGAATACTGTCTTCAACAGTTCCTCCGGCCATACCGCGACGCTTGGCTCGCTCGCCACCGTTCAGCAACTCCCGCCGCAGAACGAAATTCGCCGTGAAAACCTGCAGCGCCTTGTAGTTGTCACGGGACGCCTCGAAGGCTCCGACCTCGGCACTGGGATGGCCAGGGTGCAGCAAACCGTCGAAGGACTTCATCTACCCAAGTCGGTCCGCGTCACCTATGGCGGCACCTACGAAGAACAGCAGAAGTCTTTCCGCGATCTGCTCAAAGTACTCTTGCTGGCGCTGGCGCTGGTTTTCGGTGTCTTGCTCGCCGAGTTCCGCAACTTCCCCGCTCCGATCGCGATTCTCACGTCATCGGTTCTGTCGATCTCCGGCGTCATCCTCGCGCTGCTGATCACGCGGACGACATTTAACGTCGCGTCCTTCATGGGATTGATCATGGTTATCGGCATCGTAGCCAAGAACGGAATCCTGCTGCTCGACGCCGACGAGAAGTATCGCGCTGAAGGCGCCTCCGCCGCTGAAGCCATGATGCATGCCGCGCAACGCCGACTCCGTCCCATCGCCATGACGGCCATCGCCGCGGTCTGCGGCATGCTCCCGCTCGCCTTCGCGCTCGGCGCCGGCTCACAGATGCTGCAGCCCCTGGCAATCGCCGTTATCGGCGGACTCGCCATCTCCATGGTCCTCAGCCTCGTGGTCACGCCGGTCGTCTACTTCCTGCTTACGAAGAATCGCAAACCGCAGGAAGAGCCCGCTTGATGCATGGATGCCAATCTAGGGTGACCCATCCATGCAAAGCATGGGTGGGAAAGCAACGGACCGACACTGCACAATTCCTACAAACGATCGCGCAACAACGGCAAATAGTGCGAAGCCAGATGTCACAATAGACCCATGGTTACCGAGCCCATCAAGCTCTCCACCGCCGAAGCCCGCGTCCTCGGCGCCCTCGTCGAGAAAGAAGCCACAACACCCGATTACTACCCGCTCACGCTGAATGCGCTGATCAATGCCTGCAATCAGCGCTCAAACCGCGAGCCGGTAATGGACATGGACGAAGACGACACGCGCCAGGCGCTGCACGGCCTCGAAAACAAACAACTCGCCGGCCGCGCCCGCTCCGCCGACGGCCGCGTGACCAAGTATGAGCACTGGCTGGGTGAGGCGTTTAACTTCAGCCGCGCCGAAACCGCACTGATTTGTGTACTGCTGCTGCGCGGACCGCAAACGCCCGGCGAACTTCGAAGCCGCACCGAGCGCATGCACCAATTCACCGAGATCAGCGACGTCATAGCCGGCTTGCAAAAGCTGATGGAGCGCGAACCTTCGCTCGTCGCCGTGCTTCCGCGCCAACCTGGCACCAAAGAAGCGCGCTATGCGCATCTGCTTTCGGGCCCGGTGGAATCAATTTTGATGCCTGCTGCCGCTCTGCCTACTGCTGAATCCGCGACAATAACGCCAGAGCAAGGCGATCGCATTGCAAAGTTGGAGACCACCCTCGCCGAACTTCAGCGCGAACTAAATGCGCTGCGCCAAAAAGTGGATGGCCTGTTCGGAGACGGCTAGGCGACAATCGATGCCTTATCCCTATCGGGAAAGCTGAAAATTGGCCGCAGGTGGCCAAAAAAGCAAAATGAAGCGATTCGATCAGTTTCATGACGGATGGATGGATGGGATTCTCCTTGCTATTTATATCCACTTTGCAAAGACGGCCATTTGTCTTGAGAATCGAAGGTCTAGCTTCGCTGAAATTGGATGATTTCAGACAGGGAAACATCATCTTTGAAGTCTTGATTCGAGAGGAAGACCAAATGACCTATCAAGACATCGAACAACTCTTTGGATTCAGAAATGAAGAAAAGGCGCTGGGAAGGCTCAAAGAGGCACAGAATGACCATCTCATTATCATCGAGATAAGTTCCTCTTACGGTGCGACCCTGTTGGCTTTGGCTCGCTCGGCCGATTTGGTACCGCTAGACAAACGTACGGATTGATAAGGACATTCGTCCAGCGGTGGTCAGTTCCGTTCCTAAATCAGCTCATACCCCGCGAACCAATAGCCGATCTCGAACGCCGCTGTCTCCTCCGCATCCGAACCGTGAATTGCGTTCTCCTGGATCGATCCGGCAAATTTCTTGCGAATCGTTCCCTCTTCAGCATTCGCCGGATTGGTGGCGCCCATCAGTTTGCGCAGATCGGCGATCGCGTTGTCCTTCTCCAGCACCATCAGGAAAATTGGTCCGGATGACATGAACTCGCACAGGTCGTTGAAGAATGGCCGCGCCGCGTGCACATAATAGAAACCCTTGGCCTGGTCCTTAGAGATCGTCTGCTTCCGGATCGAAATGAATTTGAATCCGGCTTTCTCGATCTCGGCCAGAATAGCCCCCGCATAACCCTTGCTCACTGCGTCCGGCTTGATAATGCTGAAAGTGCGCTGCGCCACTCGATTGCTCCTTGGAATTGGCTTTAGCCCATCCATTATTGTACCGGTCACAATTGACGACTTACCGGCGCCCAATCTGCTAGAGTTTCGCCATGTCCCGCTTAGCCGACGTACTCCCTCTCTCCGGCCTTGCTCTGGTTGCTCTCTTCCCGGCGATACCTGCCCTCAGCCAGAATCAAATCCAATCGGCGCAGACGACGCAGGAATTGCGCGTCTTCGACAGCTCACTGATCGACAAAACCGTCAACCCCTGCGAAAACTTCTATCGCTACAGCTGCAACGGCTGGTTCAAGCGCAATCCGCTGCCGCCAGACCAGACTTCGTACGGCCGTTTCACTGAGCTCTTCGAGTTGAATCGCCTGCACCTGAAGCAGATCCTCGAAGACGCCTCGAAACCTGACCCGAACCGCACGCCCAACGAGCAGAAAATCGGCGACGAGTATGCGAGTTGCATGGACACTGCCAGCGTCAACAAACTCGGCCTTACGCCACTCCAGCCCGAACTCGACCGCATTGCGGCGCTGCAGTCCATCGACGAACTGCCGGTGCTGCTCGCGCACCTGCACACCATTGGCGTGAACGCATTTTTCGGCATGGGCTCCAACCAGGACTTTGCTGACTCCACCCAGGTCATCAGCTTCTATGGCGCCGGCGGCCTCGGCCTGCCTGAACGCGACTACTACACGCGCACCGACGCCAAATCCGTCGAGCAGCGCAAGCAGTACGTTGACCATGTCCGCAAAATGTTCATGCTCGCCGGCGAACCCGAAACGCAAGCGGCCAAGGATGCCGACACCGTGATGGCCATCGAAACGCGCCTGGCCAAGGCTTCGCTCACCATCACGGAGACGCGCGATCCGCAAAACCTGAACCACCCCACCGATGTTGCGAAGTTTTCGAAAGAGCTCACTCACTTCTCGCTGCCTGACTACGTTGCAGCTGCCCACGCGCCCACAGCCGGCAAGGCGAACGATATGGAGCCAAAGTTCTTTGCCGAGTTCAACGCGCTCGTCGCCGACACGCCACTCGACCAGATCAGCACCTATCTGCGCTGGCACCTGCTGCATGCCTATGCCGGCACCAGCATGCCGGAGAGCCTTCGAAACTGAGTCGTGGAACTTCTACGCGCACATCCTGAACGGCGCTGAGAAGCAGCAGGAACGCTGGAAACGCTGCACCAGCCGCGTCGATCGCGAAATGGGCGAGGCCCTCGGACAGGTCTACGTAGCCAAATATTTTCCGCCGGCAGCAAAGCAGCAGGCCGCTCGAAATGACGCTGGCCATCGAGCAGGCCATGGACAAGGACATCGACTCGCTCGACTGGATGAGCCCCGCAACCAAGGTCCAGGCCAAGGAAAAGCTGAAGACGGTGATGAACAAGATCGGCTATCCCGACAAGTGGCGCGACTACTCCAAGCTCGACATCGTGCGCGGCGACTCGCTGGGCAACCAGGAGCGCGTGCGGCGTGTTCAACTTCAATCGCGACCTGGCCAAGATCGGCAAGCCCGTCGACAAGGGCGAATGGTACATGTCGCCGCCCACCGTCAACGCCTACTACGACCCGCAGCAGAACAACGTCAACTTCCCCGCCGGTTACTTTCAGCCGCCCTTCTTCAGCGACAAGGAAGACGATGCGGCCAACTACGGCGACATGGGATCCACCATCGGCCACGAGCTCACCCACGGCTTCGACGATGAAGGCCGCCAGTATCGACAAGGACGGCAACCTGAAGGACTGGTGGACCAAGGACGACGAAGCCAAGTTCAACGACAGCGCGAATGCATGGTCAAGCAATACGACGCCATCGAAGCGGTCCCCGGTGTTCACCTGAACGGCAAACTCACGCTCGGCGAAAATCTCGCCGACCTCGGCGGCCTGTGGCTGGCATGGCTCGCGTGGCACGACAAGGCCCAGGCCGCGCACCTCGACATGGCCGCCAAAACCGACGGCTACACGCCCGACCAGCGCTTCTGGATCGCGTATGCGCAACAGTGGTGCACGCAAACGCGCCCCGAACAGCTCCGCAGCCAGGCGCAAGCCGATCCGCATGCGCCGGACGAGTACCGAACAAACTCGATCCTGCAGGATCTGCCGGAGTTTGCCAAAAGCTTCAGTTGCAAACCAACCGACAAGATGGTCAGCGCAAAACCCTGCCGCGTTTGGTGAGAATCAAAACTCAATGAATCTAAATGCCATCAACATATCGCCTGTCATCCTGAGCGAAGCGCAGCGCAGTCGAAGGATCTGCGGTTGTTTTTGATTCGTCTCTCATTCCCATGGCCCCATACCAGCCAGTGAAGCACGAAGGCCCCCCATCGCGGTGGGCCTTTCATTTGAGCTAGAAGCTGCAGTTAGCAGATAGTGGCTGTCTTCACTTCCCAATCACCTTCGCCAGCGTCGCCCCAATTTCCGCAGGCGAAACCACGACGTGAATCCCCGCCCCGCGTCATAGCCTTCATCTTGTCGGCGGCCGTTCCCTGCCCGCCTGAGATGATAGCGCCCGCGTGGCCCATGCGGCGCCCCGGAGGCGCGGTCTGCCCGGCGATGAATCCCACTACCGGCTTCTTCACATGCTGCTTCACAAACTCCGCAGCGGCTTCTTCCGCCGACCCGCCGATTTCGCCGATCATGATGATCGCTTCGGTATCAGGATCGTCATTCAACAGCCGCATCGCATCGATGTGCGTGGTGCCGATGATCGGATCGCCGCCGATGCCGATCGCCGTCGACTGCCCGATACCCCGCTGCGTCAGCTGGTGCACCGCCTCGTAGGTGAGCGTTCCCGAGCGCGACACGATGCCGACCGACCCTTCCTTATGAATGCGCCCCGGCATGATGCCGATCTTCGCTTTGCCCGGCGAAATCACTCCCGGGCAATTCGGCCCGATCAGCCGCGACTTCGACGTCTTCAGCTTGGCCCACACCTTCACCATGTCCAGCGTCGGAATCCCCTCGGTGATGCACACGATCAACGGAATCCCCGCGTCCTCGGCCTCGAGAATCGCATCGGCAGCAAACGGCGGCGGCACAAAAATCATCGTCGCATTCGCGCCCGTCTCCTTCACCGCATCGGCCACGGTGTTGAACACCGGCCAGCCCTCATGCTTCGTCCCGCCTTTGCCCGGAGTCACGCCTCCCACAACCTTGGTGCCGTACTCCGCGCACCCAAGCGCGTGAAATGTGCCTTCCTTGCCCGTGATTCCCTGCACGATGAGCCGCGTATCGTTATCGACCAAAACTGCCATTTAGAAGCTCCTAGCTATCAGCTTTCAGCTCTCAGCTTTGACGTCTCGCTTTCGAGCCAAGTTTTTGAATAAACGAGGTAAGCATCTTTGAAACTTCCTCACCGAGTGCTGCTGCCTCGTCAATTGCTGCTCGCGGATCCCATGCCCAGTCTCCCGGCAACGATAAGTTGAGTCTTGAATCTCAAAGGTAGAACCCAATGCAATTCCGAGAAATTGCCGGAACTCCGCGGCATTCAGCCTTCCTCGTCCCTCAGCAATATTGCTTGCGACAGATACGCTGGCGCGGCGCAATTGCGAAACGAGACCATATGTTTCTTCCTTCGGGAAACGCTGCGTCAATCGGTAAACGCAAACGGTCAAGTCCATCGCTCGTTGCCAAACCATCAAATCCTGAGCGTCCTGTGGCATCTAAATCCCTTACTCTGCATGGCTGTCGACTGAAAGCTGACAGCTGACAGCTATCAGCCTTTCGCAGCGGCTACCACCATCTCCGCAGCCTCTTTCATAGTCGCGCCCACCTGGAAGTTCAATCCCGACTCCTTCAGAATCTTGCGGCCCTCTTCCACGTTTGTACCTTCGAGCCGCAGCACAATCGGCACCTGCACGTTCAAGTTCTTCGCCGCGGCAACAACGCCCGTCGCCAGCCGATCCACGCGCAGAATGCCGCCAAAGATATTGATGAAGATCGCCTTCACATGCGCATCCGACAGCAAAATTCCGAACGCATGCTCAATCTGTTCCTGTGTAGCCCCGCCGCCCACATCCAGAAAATTCGCAGGCGAGCCGCCGGCATATTGAATGATGTCCATCGTCGCCATCGCCAGGCCCGCGCCGTTCACCATGCAGGCAATCGTGCCGTCGAGCTTGATGTAGTTCAGCGCGTACTTGCTCGCTTCCACTTCCAGCGGATCTTCCTCGGCCACATCGCGCAGTGCCTTGATCGTCTGGATGCCGGAAGAGCGCGTTGTCGTCGAAGGTGATTTTCGCGTCGAGCGCAAACAGCTTGTCGTCCTTCGTCGTGATGAAGGGATTGATCTCCACCAGCGAAGCATCCGTATCCATGAACGCCTTGTAGAGGCTCTGCAGAAACGCGACCGCCTGCATTGATCTGCGTCGGCTTCAGTCCCAGCGCAAACGCCAGCTTGCGCGCCTGCCATGCGCCAAATCCAACCGCGGGATCGATGGTCTCTTTGAAGATGGCCTCGGGCGTCTTCGCCGCGACTTCTTCAATCTCCATGCCGCCGGCCTGCGAAGCCATAAAGACGAGTTTTCCAGTGGCGCGATCGAGCACGATGCCGAGATAAAGCTCGCGATCGATGGCCGCAGTCTCCTCGATCAGCAGCCGCTGCACCTTCTGCCCCTGCGGACCGGTCTGGTGCGTCACGAGTTGCATGCCGAGAATGTTCTTCACATGCATCTCGGCTTCTTCGCGACTCCGCGCCACTTTCACGCCGCCGCCCTTGCCGCGGCCGCCTGCGTGAATCTGGGCCTTCACCACCACGCCATTGGCGCCCTCGGCGAATAGTCTGCGCGCCACTTCGGCCGCTTCTTCAGGCGTATTCGCCATTTCGCCCTTGGGCACGGCAACGCCATACTTCGCCAGGATCTCTTTTGCCTGATACTCGTGAATTTTCATGTTGGTAGGAACCGCAACGTCCGCTGATATGTTCGGGAATCAGTTCTGGAAAGACAACAAAGCCGGTCAGCGCGATCGTTCCCGCGGTACCCAAATACTATCTTGCTGCACGATAGCCCCGCAAACCGTGGTTGTATAGGCTGGTGAGCATGGTGTATCTACGGTTTTTTAATCGGGGCGTGTCCTGGCTGGGCCGGTCACTGAAACATAGAGTGAGAGCCTCTACAGCCGAGAGTAATCATCTTTGACATATAGACCGACTTGTCGTAGTCGAATACGCCCTTGAAGCCTAGGATGTCGTCGACGACGAATTGGCCGTCCTCCGATGTCACGCGGGCGGCAACCTGCCACCGATATATCTTCCCGGTACGAAGAGATAAATCTCCACCGTCGAAATACGACCAGACCTTAACGTATACGAGGTAGGAACCATCCGTTTGCACTTTTGTAGGTCCCACCACAGCACCATTGATGTAACCCCGTTCAACGCTCCCGGAAAAGAGTCCGTCTTCGTAAAATCCCGGGGCCTTCAATGGCAGATTTGCATTTTGGTGTTGGCGTTCCCAGTCCTGATCGCAGGCGTTCCTCGTCGCAAAGACTTTGATCAGCCGCTTGCTGAGAAGTGGCCAGATTGCTCTTTTGGCCGCTCCATACGGAACACCTAGCGGATGGCGCGCCACAACCTCGCGGTAAAGCTTTTGCACGACATCTGCCGGTTGTGCTTCCTGAGCCGCGCTTTGGCCCGAATATGTCGCTAGCTGCAAGAGAACAGCAAAAACCAGCACTCGCCGTTGCCAAGGATCTTTTCGTTTCATGCTTGCGGGCTAGTTTACAACTGATCCCGACCGCTTCATCGCCCAACCGGGAGTAACTCAGAGTAGGTCGCGGCGGTCGAGCACATCGGCGAGTCTACGGTGGGCGGCAGGCAGGATGTACGGGACTGTGCACAGAGCAGCCGAGAGCAGCGGCGGCGCAGGCTCGCATGGCGGTCGCGATAGGCGAGCACCAGTGCAATACCATATTGAGAGATATGGATTCGCTGAAGACCCTTCTCAAGCCGCTCGCCGAAGACGGCGCACAGCTCACGCGCGAGCAAGCCCGCGATGCACTCCGCCAGATCCTCTCCGGCCAGGCGACTGACGTCGAGACTGCCGCCCTGCTCACCGTCCTCGCCACACGCGGCGAGCAGGCGCCCGAACTGGCCGGCTTCGTCGACGTCATGCGCGAGCAGTCGGTCCCCGTCCCGCTCACCGACGAGGAGCGCGCCGAACTGGTCGACTGCGTTGGCACCGGCGGCGGCGGTCCGCTCACCTTCAATATCTCCTGCGGCGCAGCCCTTGTTGCCGCGGCCGCCGGAGCCAAGGTCGCGAAGCACGGCAATCGCGCGGTTACTTCGCTTTGCGGAGCGGCCGACGTTCTCGAAGCTCTCGGCGTTCCCATCGACCTCACGCCCGAACTCGCCGTCGAATGCCTGCGCGAAACCGGCTTCGTCTTCCTCTTTGCGCCGCTCTATCACCCGGCGATGAAGACGCTCGGCCCCTTGCGCCGCGCCCTCGGATTCCGCACCATCCTCAACCTCTGCGGCCCGCTCACCAATCCCGCGCACGCCCGCATCCAGGTCGTTGGCGTGCTCGCGCCCAGCCGCGTTCTTCTCGTAGGCCGCGCACTACTGGCTCTCGGATCGAAGCGCGCCTTTGTCGTGCACGGAACCGACGGCATCGACGAGCTCACGACCACCGGAGAGTCGGTGGTCGCCCGCATCATTGAAGACGAACCCGGCGCCGAGCCCACGCTCAAAGGCGCTCGCATCACCCCGGAGATGGCCGGCCTGCCCCGCGCCGCCCTCGCCGACTTCACCGGCGGCGACATCGAGATCAACAAGGCACTGCTCTACGACGTGCTCACCGGCATCCCCGGCGCGCGCCGCGACATCGTCCTGCTCAACGCAGCCGCCACGCTCGTCGCTGCAGGCCTCGCCGGCGATCTTAAAGAAGGCGTAGCTCTCGGCGCTGAAGCCATCGACTCCGGCCAGGCCGCCGCTACGCTGGCCAAACTTCGCGCATTCGGAGAAAAGCACGCAAGAAGTTAGCGCGTGCCCGTTCCTAAGCTGAGAAGGAGCCTACGATGCCGCGTGGCGAAAATCTGTTCTGTAGAAGGGCACGACTTTACAGCTTGGTGAAAAACTCAACGAACCGCTGTTTTGTAACAAGGGCCATGGCTTCAGCCAGGCCGCAAATGCAACAAAATGAGCGTCGGGCTTTAGCCCCTGTGCGATGCCGGCTCGACCCATACGGACTTTTTCACCAAGCGCTTTAGTCGTGCCGTAATGCGCCGTAAAATCGACAGGGCTTTAGCCCCTGAGGGATGATCTTCGCAGAATCCAGGTTCTTTTCCACCGGCTAGTCCCGCTCGACTAAACATGAGGAAGCTCTTCATGACTAAATCCATCGCTGATTACATTCGCCTCTGTTCTTCTTCTCGCCGCTATCCGGCGGCAGCACAGCAGCCGACCCAGCCACAGCTCAAGGTCGACTCCAGCAATCGCACGCTCACCGTCACCGCAACCGACAGCGTCACCGTCGAGCCCGATCTCGCCATCCTGCACATCGGCTTCATTACGCAACCCCAAGACGCCAAGTCCGCCTATGCCGATGGAGCCCGCGCCTCCAACGCCATCATCGCCGCACTCAAGCAGGCCGGAGTGGAGGAGACCGCAATCCGCAGCGAGTCGCAGTACCTCGATCGCGACTGGACCACAAAGCTGCGCAAATACACGCTTCACCAGCAGTGGACCGTCAAAGTTGCGCCCGCGCGCGCCGCCGAGATCCTCGACACTGCTATAAACGCCGGAGCCACCAGCAGCGGCCAGATCGACTGGACCGTGAAGGACGAAAAAGCCCTTGAAGCAGAAGCACTCGACCACGCCGCCTCACGCGCCAAGACAAATGCAGAGGTGCTGGCCAAGGGAATGGGTGTGCGCCTCGGCTCACTGATCTATGTAAGCAACCAGGTGACTGCGCCCCAGTACCCGAGGCCCATGCCCATGATGGCCATGAAAAGTGCAGAGCCAGCGCCCCAGCCGCTCTCCATCGAGCCCCACCAGGTGAGCCGCGAAGCAAGCGTCTACGCCGTCTTCGCCATCGAGTAGAGTTGCTTCTACAGCAATCCGCCCCGTCCCATCATCCGACGGGCCAGCAGCCACGACAGCAGCGACACGCCCAACGCCGCCGCCACCCAACCCGCGCTCTCCAGCGTCCCTGTCATTTGCAGCGGCACATGCGCCCACAGCTCAACCGGCGAGCCCAGATCCGGCAAGTGCGTCAGTCCTTGCCGTGCAACCTGAACGCCAATCCACGCCACACCCCCGACGGCGAGCACTGCACCCGGCACAGCCCTTTTCCACGGAAACGGAATCGGCTCCGGCGCGGCAGCCTCTTCACGCACGTGCTCCATCACTGAGGCGACAAAGCCCGACGACGGCACCAGTTCCTCTTCCGCGGTGAGAATCCTATCCAGCTTGTCCGTCTTCTTCATGGATTCCATCGTCAGACCTCCTTCTCCGCGAGTTCCATCGCCGCCTGCTCATCTTCGAGGCGCGGAAACCTCTTTTTCAGCAGCGCCCGCGCTCTAGCCAGTCGAGCCTTCATCGTTCCCTCCGGCATCCCCATGGTGCGCGCCGCTGCACCCACATTCATCTCGTGAAAGTAGAACAGCACTACCGGCTCGCGATAGCGCACCGGCAGCGCCAGCACCGCCCTCCGTACCGCGTCCTCGCTTCGCCGCGTCGCCAACCCGCTCTCCTGCACCGCCGCCCGTGCCGGTTCCGGTGCATCCTCAATGCGTACATCTTCAACCGGAAAGCGCTTGAGTTCCGTTCGAAACACATTCGCCGCCAGCGCAAAAAGTCAGGTCGAAAAAATGCCCTCGCGCCGCCACAGCTTCAACCCTCGCCATGCACGCACAAGCGCCACTTGTGCCATCTCCTCGGCGCGCCCGCGATCGCGGCAATAGCGCCATGCCATGTTCACCAGAGGCCCCTGCCATCTGCGCACGATGCCCTCAAACGCATTCACATCCCCGGCCAGCGCACGCTCCACGTCAGCCAGATCGGCGTCAGCGCCCCGCAAAGCCTCTGCGCCCTGCGATTGGTTCGCGCTGCCGGCAGTCGTACCCAAATCCGTCACTCTCCCTCAAGTGGGACAAGTTCCCGCCAAACACGGTTGCATTTTCTCGGGGTCAGTGCCAGTTCTTCACCATCGGCCACATTTCTTTCAGGGGCGCCTTCAACCCCCGGCAGTAGAAGACGTCCCCGTGCTCCCGCGACATGGAATACGGATGATCCACGTGCCCGCGCTTTTGGACAAAGGCATACAGTTTTTCCAGTTGCTCCTGTCGCCCGTTGATTACGGTCATGCTCTCGCCCGTATACCCGCGCGGCCCCCACAAAAAGTAATTCTGGTGTCCGCTGATCGCATCCGGCAAGCCGTACTTCTTTCCGAACAGATCAATCGCACCCGCCTGCCCGAAGTTCTGCGCAAAGATCCCTGTCTTACCTCGTTCCTCTGGCGGAACGCTCTCGTAAACCTGTGCGACAGTGGCCACCATCTCTTCCCACCCGAACTCCGAGGCGTAAATCTGTGGTAGCGGCCCCAGCTTCCATTGCTCAATCGCCGGAGTCTCCAGGTGCATCGCCTTCGCATAGCGGATATATGTCTCCACCGGCAAAACCGGCAACAGCATCGGCGCCAGCAAAGCCCCCATGACGATCATCAGTACCGGATAAGCGACCTTCACCCACTCCAGTCGCGGCCGACTCAGCCATTGCTCCCATAGCACACCACCCGCTGCGAGCAGCACGGGAAATGCCGGCCACAGATAATACACGCGAGGATTCAGGGCATAAATCACGCCGAATGTCACCACGCAGGTCCAGCCCAGCACGCGAAACGGCCTACCCTTCTCCGTTGCGAAGAAAAACCACAGCCCGCCCAACCAGACTGGCAGCGTCAAAGGCAGCATCGATCGCACTTCCTCCACGAAGAACGCCCATGCTCCCAACTGCACATTGCGCCCATCGCGCCGGATATTGGCCTGCAACTCAAGAAATGGAAAATGATTCTGGATGTTCCAGATCAGGTTCGGCAGAAAGATAAGAAACGCGATCATCATCCCCAGCCAGAACCAGAGCGATTTAAAGCACCGCCGTTCCACTGTCAGTGCAAGCCCAACCACCAGGCCAAACCCGAAGATCGCCATCGAATGCTTATTGAGCAATCCAAGCCCCGCAAGCACACCCACCCAAAGCCACAATTTCTGGTTCCCGCTGTTCACAATCCGCAACACAAAATAGGCGCACCCAAGCCAGAACAACGGCTCATACGCATTCATCGAGAGCAGGTTGTCCATGCCGAGAAACCCCGGCGCCAGCAAAACTGAAATTGCAGCCAGCCCTTGCGCGAATCGCCCTCCGCCCAGTTCGCGCGCAATCAGGCCGGTCAGCAGGATCTTCCCCACCCCGGCCAGCGCCGGCAAAAACCGGATAGCCGCCAGCGATTCTCCCCAGAACACGGCGCCCAGCCACGTTATTACTGCAATCAAGGGCGGCTGATCCACGTAGCCCCATGCCAGGTGCCGCGCGCATGCCAGGTAATACAGCTCGTCAGTGAAGTATCCGTAATGCCGGCTCGCATAAAGGTGAACCAGCAGTTTCGCCACAGCGGCAATCAGCACCACCACTCCACCGCTCATTAGCCAGGTCTTTCGCGCGAAGGTCAAGAAATGTCCGGCGGGCAGCCCGGACGCAACCTCAGGAGCGATCTGAATTGCACTCATGCACAACCTATACGCGAAAGCTCCTCATGCGGACGGTTCAGTCACAGCCAGATGTGATGGCTGCCACACCCACAGCTTGATGCCTTCCGCCGACGGGAATCTGACAGGCTCAACAAAATGCAACCACCCCGTCGGGTCCCGTGTCCCACTGTACGCATGGGATGAAACGCTGCCCGGCAAGCAGGAGGATCGTATGACAAATCTGATACTTCAGTTTCTTTTCAATTCCGAGGACATTCTGATGGCGAATGGAATGTGGATTTTTCTCGCTGTCGGCGCAGTGGCGCTGTTCGGCATCTTTCTTCCCACTGCCACCTGGATGGATCACCGGCGCAAGGAGCGCGAAGCCTTCTACAAGGCCGAAACGATTCGACGCATCGCCGAAGCGCCCGGTCAAGGCGACAACGCAGCGGTCGAGCTATTGCGTGAGCAGGAGCGCATCGCAACCATCAAGACCCGCGAAGGTCTGAAAATCGGCGGCATCATCAATATGGGTGTCGGCATCGGAGTCACCATCTTTCTTTACGCACTTCTTCACGGGAAACCGGTCTTTCTCGCAGGCTTGATCCCTGCCCTGGTCGGCGCCGCCATGCTGGTCTACGTCTATGTCCTTGCCGAACCCGGCTTCTAGCGGTTCTTGAATCTCGAGCCCGCACTGGCGCATCCGATAGTTGTTTAAGCATCTAAGTCTCAACCAGGAGCATCGGAGACCACGCCATGCCAACCAACCACAACCGCCAACCCGCCATCTTTCTTCCCCACGGCGGAGGTCCCTGCTTTTTCATGGATTGGACCTGGGGCCCGGCAGACACCTGGCACGCCACCCAGCGCTTCCTTGAATCAATTGCTTCCACGCTGCCCGCGCACCCCAAGGCCCTACTCGTTATCAGCGGCCATTGGGAAGAGCCTGCCTTTACCGCCGGCTCCGCAGCAGCGCCACAACTTATTTACGATTACTCCGGCTTCCCCGCGCACACCTACCAGCTCACTTGGCCCGCACCCGGCAATCCGTCGCTCGCCGCACGTGTCGCTGATCTGCTGCGCGACGCCGGCCTGCCCGCTGCAACCGACCCAAACCGCGGCTACGACCACGGTGTCTTCGTTCCGCTCAAGGTTGCTTTTCCGCAGGCGGAGATTCCGGTCGTGACTCTCTCTCTAGCCCACTCGCTCGATCCGGCCTTGCACATCGCAGCTGGCCGCGCCCTCGCTCCTCTGCGCGATGAAAGTGTCCTCATCATCGCCAGCGGCATGAGTTTTCACAATCTTCGCGCCTACCTTCATCCGGAGACCGTTGATCGCGCCCGCGCCTTCGATACTTGGCTTACAAGCGCCGTCGAGTCTCCCGTGACGGAGCGCGACGCACTGCTCGCGAAATGGCGCGAAGCCCCCTTCGCAGCATTCGCCCACCCACGCGAGGAGCATCTCATTCCCCTCATGGTTGCAGCCGGAGCCGGCGGCGACGCACCTGGCAAGCGCATCTTCACCGACGAGCCAATGGGCGCAAAGATCAGCGCCTATCGCTTCGACGGCTGACTCCGATGGCGATCACGATCAAACTCGGCGAAACTCAGGAGTCGTCTTGCCTTTGGGTCTCGGCTTTTTCTCGGTCACTGCTTTGTCGAGCAAGCTGCCCGATGGCGTCAAATTCCGCTGTCGGTCCGGTCCACCGCAAACTGTCCACACTTTCGAATAAAGGTATATCTCTCTTGAGGGTAGCAAGCGTCTTAAACAGCAGCGCGCGCGACTGCTCCCGCGAAAGTGTGTCAGCAAGTGAACCGCGCATTCAGCACATTCGCATGCCAGTCCCTGGCCGACTCCGGGATCAACTCGATGTGGCCGAAACTTTCGCAGGACGGCGGCCGTCGACTTGGCTCCCCACCCCGGCAGGCCCGGATACCCATCGGCCGAGTCGCCCACCAGCGCGAGGTAGTCGGGAATGGATTCGGGCGCCACGCCGAACTTTGCGATCACGCCGGCTTCATCCACGGTGGTCCCGGTGCGCCGGATCAACTGCACGACGCGAGAAGCCTGAACGCATTGCGCCAGATCCTTATCGGGTGTGCAGATGACAACCTGCTCGACCCGACGGTCTTCGAGCGACAGTGCAACTGCCGACGCGAGGGCATCGTCAGCCTCAAACTCCACCATCGGCCACACCACGATGCCGGCTGCAGTTAGAACATCTTCGAGGAGAGGGAACTGCGAAAGCAGATCGGGTTCCACGCCTTCTCCGGTCTTGTAGCCCTCCCAGAGATCATTGCGAAACGACTCGATGACATGATCGGTAGCGACTCCAATGTATTCGACACCGCCCCGCATCATGGCCAGCAGCGATGCCAGTACGCCGCGAACCGCTCCCACTTCGCGGCCTTCGGCGTCACGCGCCTTGGGCACCGCAAAATAATGCCGGAACAACTCGTAAGTGCCGTCAACCAGGTAGACTTTCAATGCGACTCTCCGCAATCAAGCGAATTACAGCTGCACTGCGCGCCTAACGCTTCTTCAGCCCAAGCTTCATGCCGCTGTCCAGCAGAATAGCCACCAGCCCGAACAGCATGCACAAGTCGGTCCGCGCCTCGTGGATGAAACTCAGCACCCGTAGTGGTCCAGCTTCGGCGGCGCAAAGCGGCCAAGCGGATGCCCCAGCAGGATCGGCACCTTGGTCGTAAAGATCGCCGTCAAAATCACGACCAGCAGCAAGCAGCGCTGCATCGCCGGCATACAAATTCAGAATCAGCGCTCCGCCTGCCGCAATCTCCACCGCGCCCACAAATGGCGCCAGCACGTGCGGGAACGGCAGCCCGATGTGCGCGAATCGCCCCAGCACCAAGTTCGCCGGGATACACGAACTTCAGAATCCCCTCGGTCAGAAACACCACTCCCACAATCACCCGAATCAAAATCATCGGAAGGTTCTTGCGCATCGCTTCCCTCGCCTACTTGCTCTCGAGCAGTTTCTCAATGTCTTTCGCCAGGCTCTCCGGCTTGGTGGTCGACGCGAAACCTCGCCACCACTCTTCCGCTGCGGTCGACCAGAAACTTCGTGAAGTTCCACTTGATCGCCCCGCCGCCCAGCGGCCCAGCAGCCCCGGCTTTTCTTTTTTCAGAAACCGGTACAGCGGATGCGCCTTCTCGCCGTTCACATCAATCTTGCGCAAACATGGGAAAGCTCACTCCGTAGTTCCGCTCGCAAAAGACGCCGATCTCCGCCGCCGTTCCCGGCTCCTGCGCGCCAAACTGGTTGCACGGAAAACCCAGCACCTCAAGCCCGCGCTCCTTATATGTCCGATAAAGCGCCTCCAGCCCGGCATACTGGGGCGTGAACCCGCACTGGCTGGCTGTATTCACGATCAGCAGCACCTTGCCCTTGAAATCCGACAGGCTCGCAGCGCGCCCGTCCAGCGTCTTCAGCCGAAAACTCGTAGACGGTCTTCGAAGTTTCTGCCATTTTCTCCTCAATCCTCGTCGCTTTGAGGATGTCATGTTGCCCGCGCCTGCGTCTAAAGATCGTGCATTCGCTCATATCCAGTCGTAGGGTTACGGGGTCCCAGGCAGGCAGATTCTCTGGCGGTTCGCGGGTGTTGATACGGTTCCGGCGGACAGATTTTCCTCCGTGGGGTGCTGTTAGCGCGCACGCCCATTTCGGTCCGGTAAACTGATCTAGGACCCAAATGAGCGGGCGGTTGGCGATGAATTTGGTTGCTGGATTCGTATGAAGTCTGTTTCGTCCGCATCCACTCTTCGTCAGCTCGTGTCGCGAAGTGCCCGGTGTCCCGAATGACGCGATAGGCGGGGTGCCCCGCGGACAGGTATTCGTCCGTGGGGTACTCATAAGCGCGGCAGGAAAATTAGGGAAGGTTTCGGTTTCCGAACCGGGCGCTTCATCCGTGTTTCAGGTGAGGTTGCTGCGGTCAGAAGACATCGTCTTCGAGATGGTAAAATCAATCTTTCCTAAAGGCTGTAACAGAACTTAAGCAGTGAGGGTGTGCATATTCTTCCCGTGAAGCCTTACCATGGACCGCACCAGTACTTGTGCTCGCCGCAGGACTCCAGCCCGGTGAAGATCAAGCACGACTTCCATCTCCCGCAAATTGCGGATCTCTTTCCTGCTCTCCCGGCTCGTTCTGGTGCTGATTCTTCTGTCGTTTCCGCCGGCGCCGCGCTGGCCCAGCACGCCGCAGACCATCGATCCGATCCGGGTCATCGGCAACCGCCGCATTCCCAAGGAAACCATCCTCGCCCGCATGTTCACCCATCCCGGCGATACCTACGATCCGGTCTCGATCGAGCGCGACTTCAACTCCCTCTGGAACACCGGCTACTTCGAGGACCTGCGCATCGAGCGCGAAGATACGGAGAAGGGCATCATCCTCAACGTCTTCGTCCGCGAACGCCCCACCATCCGCGAGATCAACTACAAGGGCAACAGCTCCGTCTCCACCTCCGACATTCTTGACCGCTTCAAGAAGGAGAAGGTCGGCCTTTCGGTCGAAGGCCAGTACGACCCCACCAAGATCAAGCGCGCCGAAACGGTCCTCGCGGAACTGCTCGCCGAGCACGGACATCAGTTCGCCACCATCAAGACCGACGTCAAGACCATCCCTCCGGCCTCGGTGCAGATCAACTTCAACATCAAGGAAGGCCCGACGGTCAAAGTCGGCGAGATCAAGTTCACCGGCAACCAGCACCTCAGCAGCCTCGTACCTGCGCCGCTCGATGAAGAACCTGAAGCCCGATCGGCATCCCCTATTCGATCATCTTCGAGAACCTCTTCGCGCAGACCTTCGACGCCTCCAAGCTCGAGGAAGACACCGAGCGCGTCCGCTTCGCCTATCGCGACAAGGGCTACGCCAACGCCGCCGTCGAAGACGCCCCAGACCCAGATTCGCGACGAAGGCGGCCTGAACTGGTTCACCTTCCGGCCCAACACGCGGCAAGCGCATCGACATCCTGCATGCCCATTGAAGAGGGCGCGCGCTACCGCCTCGGCACCATCACCTTCACCGGCAACAAGGCACATCACCAACACCAAGGCCCTGCGCGCCACCTTTGCCATCAAGGATGGCGACTGGTTCAACGCCACCCTCGTCGGCAAGGGCCTGGAAAACCTGAAGAAGGCCTACGGCCAGCTGGGCTACATCAACTTCGGCGCCATTCCCAAGCCCATCTACGACGAACAGAAGAAGACCGTCTCGCTGCAGGTCGATATCGACGAGGGCAAGCAGTTCTACGTCTCGCGCATCGAGTTTCAAGGCAACACCATCACCCGCGACCGCGTCATCCGCCGCGAGCTGCTGCTCGATGAAGGCCAGGTCTACAACTCCCAGCTCTGGGAGTACAGCCTGCTGCGCCTGAACCAGCTGGAATACTTCGAGCCCCTCAAGGTCGACCAGGACTCCGAGGCCCACCAGAACGCCGAAGCCGGCACCGTCGACCTGCTCCTGAAGGTCAAGGAGAAGGGCAAGAACTCCATCGGCCTGAACGGCGGCGTCAGCGGACTCTCCGGCGCCTTCCTCGGCGTCAACTACCAGACCAACAACTTCCTCGGCCTGGGCGAAACGCTCAGCGTGCAGGGCAACCTCGGCAACGTGAGCCGCCAGTTCCTCTTCGGCTTCTCGCAGCCCTACGTGCGCAACCGCCCTCTCAACCTCGGCTTCCAGATCTTCAACAACAAGTCCGACTTCAACGCCGCCAAGACCTACCAGACCACCACCGGCACGGCCCTCAACCTGAGCGCCGCGCAGCAGTCGCTCACGCAGAACTACAACCAGGCCTCCACCGGCTTGAACTTCTCGCTGAGCTATCCGCTGCGCCGTCACGCCTTCCAGCGCGTAGGCTTCACCTACTCGCTGTCCCGCGCCAACATCACCGCGTTCAGCACCGCTTCGCAGACCTTCTTCCAGACCATCAGCTTCCGGTCGGGCATCCAGGGCATCGAATGCGCTGGCAGGCATCGTCAACAGCCCGGCGTCCTTCACCTACACCTACAACACCATCAACAATCCGCTGCGCCCGCGCACGCGGCAAGGAATTCACGGCGGCCTTCCAGGTAGCCGGCATCTGGGGCAACGTGCGCTACTTCTCGCCCCTGGTCGCTTACAAGAGCTATCGCTCCATGCACTACCTTACGTTCAATCCCAACGGCCACAATGTCCTCGCCTTCAAGCGCAGCTCGGCTACATCCAGGGCTTTGGCGGCGACGTGGCTCCTCCGAACAACCGTTTCTACGCCGGCGGCGATGCCGAACTGCGCGGCTTCGACATTCGCAGCGCGACGCCCTACGGCTACGTGCCCACGCGCCAAACCGTCCAGCTGACCAATCCCGACGGCTCCTGCGTTCCGCGCGATCCGAACAATCCGCAGTTGAACCAGTGCATCGCGGTTCCGATTCCGGTGTACGGCATCGTCTCCATCGGCGGCGACACCAGCTTCACTCAGCAACCTCGAATACCGCATTCCCATCGTGGGTTCCGCGATGTTCTGCGTTCTTCGATGACTTTGGCATGGACGTCGTCACCAACCGTGGCCAGCTGAAGCAGAGCCCCGAGGGCTTCGCCTCCCTTACCGCTCCGCTCTACGGCTGCCCCGTCTATAACAACGGCTCCTGCCAGGGCGGCATCCCCGGATCGCAGGTCGGCTTCCAGCGCGATATCCGGCCCGTCGCCGGCACCAACGTTGTTCCGCGCATGTCGCTCGGCGGCGAATTCTCCATCATCATGCCGGTCATCAACGCGCCCTTCCGCCTCTACTACGCCTATAACCCGCTTCGCCTCTACGAGCGCCCCTATTGCAACGACGTAGCCCTCGGAGCCAAGGTGCAGAGTTGCACGGCAGAGCTGATCACCCGCGATATGTTCCCGCCGGGCGGCGCAGGCGACTACACCTACCTGCAGACCATCCAGGGCTACGGCGCGCAGAATCTATTCCGCGAACCGCGCAAGACCTTCCGCCTCACCGTCTCCACCACCTTCTAATCATCACTTTTGCAAATCCTTCGGGCTCGCAATCCTAACCAGTATTTGCCAAGGCCGCTCACCCGAGCGGCCTTCTCGTTTCCGATTCCTGTGGATCGATGGAGACCACAGCTATCCTGGTGCCAAATCCGATTTTGATGGATTCTTTCCTCACCTGCTCTCGAACGGCTTTGTCGCCCTCCACGATGCACTGCACGAGTTTTCCGGTCCCATCCGCGTCTTCATTGAAGACATGCTGCGCTCCGACCGCTTCGGCGCTGCCGGCTTCGTGAATTCCATTGCCTGGTCCCAGTTCCGCCCCGAAGATGGAGCCGCGTTTCGGTGCCAGCGGTCTTTACTGGAAAGCGCAGCCACCCGGCTCCTGCCCTTTGTCATCGACGACCAGCCGCTCCATGCTCCCCGTAAGCTCTTCTATAAATTGAACCGCTCCCGGATTCCCCGCTCCCTGCCAAGCCCGCAGGAGTGGGCTGCAAAGCTGGCTCGCGCCTGATAACCTTCGCCGACTCATCCTGTTGAGTCTCGATTCCCTATCGCCCGCCTTCCCCCGTTTGACCCTCCTCTCCGCCCCCCATATAATTCTTGCTAGTTCCTGCTGACGTCTCCGTCCGCGTCTTTTTGTCTCTGCTTCAACCCATCGCGGAGTTTCCCAACGAAAAGGACCGAAGGTTGCTCAGGAGGCACAGGCTCGCCATTGCGCCACATGGCTGCACGGCTGCCTTCCAGGGATTTCAAGGAGTATTGGATCTACATGAAATGCACTCTCGTTACAATAGCCGCGCTGGCCTCCTGCCTCGCGCTGAATGCCGCCGCACAATCGCCCGCCGTCTCCGCCGCTGCACCCAGCGCGCCGGCCGCACCCGCCGGGTCACCGAAGGTCGCCGTCATCGGCTTCCAGGAAGCTGTTGCAGGAACCAACGACTTCCAGCGCCGCTTCGCCGATCTGCAAAAGAAGTATGAGCCGAAGCGTCAGCAGATGAAGACCCTGAACGACGAGATCACTTCGCTGCAAAAGGAACTTCAGGCCCAGGCCGCAACGCTGAGCGATGCCGACCGCGCCACCAAGGCCAAGCTCCTCGACGACAAGCAGAAGGAACTGAAGCGCACCGGCGAAGATGCGCAGACCGACTACCAGCAGGACATGCAGCAAACCTTTGGAGCCGTGGCTGGAAAGTTCGCCGAGACTCTCGATGCCTACGCGGCGGAGCATGGTTTCAGCGTCGTGCTTGACGGCGGCAACCAGCAGCTTCCCGTCGTGATCTACGCCAACCCCTCGGTCGACATCACCAAGGCCGTGGTCGAAGCGTACAACGTGAAGTCCGGCATCCCGGCTCCCGAGCACCCGGCTGCAGCCGGCGCAGCCACCAAGGGAGCAACGACTCCCACCAGGAGCACCACCGCTCCCAAAGCAACCGGCGCACACTAAGGTCGAATAGCACCCTCCCAAAAGGCCTCGCCCACCCGCGAGGCCTTTTGTCTTCAGCACTCCCGGCTCACCATGTTCCTACTCCCTAGTCCTGTCCCCATTCCCTGCTCTCCGCCGTTTGACCCCCCACCCCCGCCCCCCTATAATCCATCTAGTTCCTGCTGATGTTTCCGTCCGCTTCTTTTCTCGTCTTTGCTTCCGTCTAATGGAAGTCCCTCGAGGAAATTTGTCGCGAGGTTTCTCAGAGGGCGCGCGCTGGGAAGGTTCTGGTTCGCCTTCCAACTTGAATGCGCGGACAGCCCCAGGGAATTTCTAAGGAGTTTTCAAGCCGAATGAAGCACTCTGTTGCATTAGTTCTCACGCTGGCCTCAGGCCTTGCCCTGACTGCCGCAGCTCAAACGCCGTCCGCTCCCGATGCCGCTGCTGCACCCGCTGCCACAGCGCCCGCCGGTCCTGCCAAAATCGCTGTGGTTGCCTTCCAGGTCGCCGTTGCGCAGACCAACGAGGGCCAGCGCAGCTTTGCCGACCTGCAGCGCAAATATCAGCCCAAGCAGACGCAGCTCAAGGCTCTGAACGATGAAATCGACACTCTGACCAAGCAGCTCCAGGCCTCGGGCGACAAGCTCAGCGATGACGAGCGCGCCGCGCGTGCCAAGACCATCGACGACAAAAAGAAGCAGCTCGAGCGCTCCGCCGAGGACGCCCAGAACGACATGCAGAACGAGATGCAGGAGCTCTACAGCTCGCTCGCTTCCAAGGTCTACGACGTGCTGAACGACTACGCCAAGACAGCACGGCTACACGCTCGTTCTCGACTGTGGCGCAGCAGCAGAGCCCCGTGCTCTACGCCACCGAATCGACCAACATCACCAAGGCCATCATTGACGCCTATAACGTTAAGTCGGGCGTGCCTGCCCCAGTGGCGCCTGCAGCGGGCAACGACACCAGTCCCCTCGGCTCCCAAGCCCGCAGCGCCGAGGCCCACGACTCCCCAGTAACTCGGCAGCCGGACAGTGTATGCACAGGCTGGTCGCTGCGGATCAACTAAAAAGGCCCCGAAATCCGGGGCCTTTTCCATGCAATTCGCTGCAAATCCAACCGAATCCGCGGGCCCTGTTTCACCAGATGAAATCTTGACATCCGGTCTGTGGAAAAAATTGTGGATTTCGAGCCGCACGATCCACAAAAAAATGCTGAATTTTCCCACTTGCCAATTTTTGGACGCTCTGATAAACCTAGGAAGTCCTTTATTTATCTATCAGAAGCGCAGGTCGCATCGACCGCGTACTCGATCTATCTGCGCGCCGACCCCGACGCTCGCCTGCAATGAGCTTTCCACAATTCCCCATGAATAATTGATAACTGCGACGTGAGCCAAGTCACCATCTGAGAGTTACTTCTGCTGGTCTTCCCCCACCCGCAAAACCGCCAGAAAAGCCTCCTGCGGAATATCCACTTTCCCGATCCGTTTCATCCGCTTCTTGCCTTCCTTCTGTTTCTCCAATAATTTGCGTTTTCGGCGATATCGCCGCCGTAGCACTTGGCCAGGACGTTCTTCCTAAGGGCGGCTCACCGTCTCCCGCGCCACCACCTTTGCCCCGATCGCCGCCTGGATCGCCACTTCGAACTGCTGGCGCGGAATCAGCTCCCGCATCTTCGACACCAGCGCCTTCCCGCGCTCGTAGGCAAAGTCCCGATGCACGATGATCGACAGCGCATCCACCGGCTCGCCGGAAACCAGGATATCCAGCTTCACCATCGGCGATTCCCACTCGCCTGCCAGCGAATAATCCAGCGAAGCATACCCGCGCGAAATCGACTTCAGCCGGTCGTAGAAATCCAGCACAATCTCGTTCAGCGGCAATTCATATGTCAGCAGCACGCGCGTCGGCGTCACGTACTCGAAGTTCATCTGCTTGCCGCGCTTCTCTTCCACCAGCTTGAAAATCCCGCCGACATATTCCTCGTTGGTCAGAATCTTCGCCGTGATCACCGGCTCGCGGATCTCATCGATATTCGTCGGCTCCGGCCAGCGCGAGGGATTGTCCACCTCCATCACCGACCCATCCGTCATTGTGATGTGATACCGCACTCCCGGCGCCGTCGTAATCAGGTCAAGCTCGTATTCCCGCTCCAGCCGCTCCTGGATAATCTCCATGTGCAGCAGCCCCAGAAACCCGCAGCGAAAACCGAACCCCAGCGCCGCCGAGCTCTCCGGCTCGAAGAAAAACGACGAATCATTCAGTCGCAATTTTTCGAGAGCATCGCGCAGCAGCGTGTGCTCGTGCGAGTCCACGGTGTAGAGTCCCGCAAACACCATCGGCTTGATGTCTTCGAATCCCGGCAACTGCTCTGCCGCGGGCCGCTCTTCTTCCGTAACCGTGTCGCCGATACGCGTGTCGCTCACCGTCTTGATGGTCGCCGCGAAAAATCCCACCTCGCCCGCCGAAAGCTGTGCAATCTCCACCGGCTTCGGCATCAGCACGCCCATCGACTCAACCTCAAACGACTTCCCGTTCGACATCAGCCGGATCCGCTGCCCCTTGCGCATCGTCCCCTGCATCACGCGCACCAGCACGATCACGCCGCGATACGCGTCGAACCACGAATCGAAGATCAGTGCCTGCAGCGGCGCGTCCGGATCGCCTGTCGGCGGAGGCAGCCGGTGCACAATTGCCTCCAGCACCTCGTCGACGCCCTGTCCCGTCTTCGCGCTCACCGGAATCGCATCGGTCGCGTCCAGCCCCACGGCCATCTCGATCGCCTCCTGCGTCCGCACGATGTCAGCCGAAGGCAGATCGATCTTGTTGATCACCGGAATAATGTCCAGCCCGTGATTGATGGCCAGATACGCATTCGCCAGCGTCTGCGCTTCCACGCCCTGGGTCGCATCCACCACCAGCAGCGCCCCTTCGCATGAAGCCAGCGAACGAGAAACCTCGTAGCTGAAGTCCACGTGCCCCGGCGTATCAATAAGGTTCAGTTGATAGGTCTGCCCGTCGCGGGCCTTGTACATCATGCGCACCGCGTGCGCTTTGATCGTGATACCGCGCTCACGCTCAAGGTCCATGGCGTCAAGAATCTGCGCCTGCATTTCACGACCGGTCACCGAGCCCGTCAATTCAAGCAGACGGTCGCTGAGCGTCGACTTCCCATGGTCGATGTGGGCAATAATTGCGAAATTGCGGAGGAATTTTACGTCCATTTAGGGTGGCTGATCACTGCAGGAACATTACGAAAGTGAGCGATGTCTCCATGGCATAGCTTATCATCGGCATAGTGCCTTCCGCGCTTTGGGGTATAACCGGTCTCATCGTCAAAATCGATGCTCATTCCGGCGAATATGATGCTCCGTCATCAAGGCGGGTCTCAGGAATTCAGTGGGCCGATACGCGTCGTTCGGAAGACCGGTCACAGGTATCGACTGTTGCGCATGATATTGATTCGCTTAAGTAGACCTGGGTTGCGCCGCGCTGGCCCTCACGCTGGCCGTCTTGCTGTCGGGATGCGACCCGCCAAAACCCGCGGCTTCGGCAACTCCCGTTTCCCAGGCGCTCGCTCCTGCCGTAGCTGCACCCGCGCCGCAACAGGCGCCCGCGCCTTCGCCGCCTCAACAGCCCAATGCGTCACCGCAGCGCGTGCAGACGCTCATTCAACAGGCTGAGAAGGCCTACTCGCACGGTCAGGCCGACTACAAAAAGCGGAACCTCGCCGCTGCCCGATCGGACTTCGACCGCGCTGTCGATCTCATGCTTATCAGCGGAGTCGACATCAAATCCACCCCGGCGCTCCAGGACGAATTCGACCGCATCGTCGATCAGATCAACTCACTGGAGATGGACGCCCTGAAGCAAGGCAACGGCTTCACCCCCAAGACCGAGGCCACCCCCGCCGAAGCCGCCAGCGATGTCACCTTCGTCGTCGATCCCAACATCGTGGCCAAGGCCAATGCAGAACTCGCCACGACCAAGTCCGACCTTCCCCTCGTCGTCAACGACTACGTCGCCGCTTACATCAACTTCTTCGCCAATACCACCAAGGGCCACAACACCCTGCTCCACTCATTCCAACGTGCCGGCCGCTACCGGTCGATGATTCAACGCGTCATGAGCGAAGAAGGCGTCCCGCAGGACCTCATCTATCTCGCCGTCGCCGAGTCCGGCTTCCAGCCCCGCGCCATCAACGCCCGCTCCCGTGCCGGCGGCATGTGGCAGTTCATGCCCTACGGCAACTATGGCCTCACCCGCAACGGATATGTCGACGAGCGCTTCGACCCGGAGAAATCTACCCGCGCTTACGCCCGCTACATGAAGTACATCTACTCGCAGCTCGGCGACTGGTATCTCTCCATGGCCGGCTACGACTGGGGAACCGGCAACATTCAGCGCGCCGTCGAGAAGACCGGCTACGCCGACTTCTGGGAACTCTACAAGCGCAACAACCTTCCCGGCGAAACCAAGAACTACGTCCCTGAGATTCTCGCCGCAATCATCATCGCCAACCACCCCACCCAGTACGGCTTCGACGAAATCACGCTCGACCCGCCCGTGCTCACCGATACCGTGACCATCAACTACTCCGCCGACCTGCGTCTGGTCTCCGACATTGTCGGCGCTCCCGGTCGACGAGCTCATCGCCCTGAACCCGAGCCTGCTGCGCCTCGTCACTCCGCCCGACACCGGGTTCGACCTGCACCTGCCCGCCGGCACCGCCGCTCTCTTCCAGGAAAAGATCGCCGCCATCCCCGAAAGCAAGCGCAACTCCTGGCGCTATCACAAGGTCACGCCCGACGACACCCTTGCCTCCATCGCCCACACCTATAGCGTCTCTGTTTCCGCGCTCGCTGGAGCCAATCAACTGGATCAGACCGCCAAGCTCGACGGCATCGAGTCGCTCATCGTGCCAGTCGCGCCCGCTGCGGCCCCCTCGGCCCACACCGTCTACTACACCACCCGCCGCGGCGATACCCTGGTCTCTGTCGCCGACCGCTTCGGTGTCTCCCTCACCCAGCTCCGCCGCTGGAACAAACTCCCCGCCACCGGCATCAAGATCGCGGCAGGCCGGCGTCTCCATGTGGCCGAACCCGCCCTGGTCCGCGCCAGCAGCAGCCGCACATCGCCATGGAAAGGGCAAGACCGGCAGCACCCACGAAATCGCCAGCGCCGATACACCCGCCCACGAACCTTCCTCCGCTTCTCACAGCTCTCGATCGAAGACAACTTCGTCCCGCAGCAGCCGCACAACCCGCAGCAGCAAGTCCGCATCGTCGAAAGCCGCGCACAGCGCGGGTTCCACGAAGCACTCCTCGCACACGACGTCATCCGCGCATGCACAAAAATAACCATCGGCCGGTTTTCTCTTCTCGTGTTTTGATAGCTTTTCTTTCGAGGTTGTTGTTAAAATGACTCCGCATGCGGAGATGATTTTTTTGTACCGCAGAGATGCAAATCCCACTTGGGCAGCGGTAATCCGCTGGAGGCAATCGGATGGACGAAGTGATCAAGATGTACGCAATGAATGACGGCAATCCTGACCTGGAGCCGGCAGAGTTGAGCGCCGATCACGATGAACTGGAAGAGGACGACGAGGTTGAAACCTCAAGCGTGCTCACCTCCTCCGACGACGACGAAGGTGTCGTCGAAGAGGGCGTGATCATCGTGCGAAGCGGTTCCCGTACCAAAGCCGGCCCCCAAAAAGGCCGCCAAGAAAGCTCCTGCCAAGAAAGCTGCTGCGCCTGCCCCCGCCAAAAAGGCCCCGGCAAAGAAAGCTCCAGCCAAAAAAGCGGCGAAGAAGGCTAGCCAAGAAGGCAGCAAAAAAAGCTCCGGCGAAAAAGGCCGCAAAGAAGTCCGCCAAGAAAACCGCTGGCGCAAAAGGCGGAAAGACCGCGAAGAAATCCGCGGCTCCAAAGCGCGCCGGTAAAACCACAAAACGAGGTAAAAAGTTGGCCGTTAAGAAAGCAGCAAAAAAGGCTCCCGCCAAGAAGGCAGCCAAGAAGAAAGCCCCTGCCAAGAAGGCAGCGAAGAAGACAGTTAAGAAGGCAACCAAGAAGGCTGCAAAAAAGAAGTAACCAGGCAACCGCAATCTTCAAAAGGCAAGCAAAAATGCCCGGCATCCCGCCGGGCATTTTTGCGTCTGTATTTGTCGGTTGCAGTGAATCGTACCAATGAACTTCTGGGTGCACCAGGTCCCGATTCTGGGACATGGGAAAGCCAATAGCTCTGCGTCAAATGGTGCCTTGGTGCCCCATCCATGCGAAGCATGGGTGGGAAAGCTAGGAGCCAGCAGCCAGCAGCTGCTTCAAATGCCACCGCTGATGCGCGACATAATCCTCGATCAGAAACCGCAACGTCACCGGCGCATCCTCGTCCATTACGCAGGGCGCGTCAAACCTTGATTCCGGAATCCGATCCACAACGGCCATCAGGATCTCGTGCTCCGCTTCCCACCAGCCCAGCAGCGTTTCCCATGGTCTGATCGGCATAACCATGCGCGGCGACCCAGGCGTCCTGCCCGTAGTTAGGTCCGTTGAAGGAGCCATCGCTCGTGGCCCGCACAAACCGTTGCCGGTTGTTGGTCGCCGAATCGAGCAGGTGGCCCACGATCTGTTTCCGTGTCCACCCGCCCTCGCGCCATGGAACATCCGCAAGCGCCTCCGGCACCAAAAGCAGCGCCCGATGCACGTCGTCCAACCCCGCCCGAAATTGTCTGCGCAACTTCGGTCATCATGTCTCTCGTTTCCGTCTCGAGCTGCTCGGCCCGTCTGAGCTCACAGCTGAGAACTGACCACTGTTCAGGCTGATAGCTGTCCACTGGGTCTTTAGCCCTTCTGCGCCTCCGCCAGCGCCGCCAGCACCTCTTCCGAGTGCACCTGCGGATTGACCTTCGTCCACACCTTCACGATCTTTCCCTTCGGATCGATCAGGAACGTGTTCCGCACCGCGATCGTCATGGTGCCGAAGTGACCCAGCGAACCGTACTCGTCCACCACCTTGTGCTCCGGATCGGCCAGCAGCTTGAACGTCAGCCCTTCCTTGGTGCAGAACTGCTTGTGGCTGTCCGGCGTGTCCACGCTCACGCCCACAATCACCGCGTTCGCCGCATCGAACTTCGCCTGATCGCGCTGGAAGTTGTGCGCCTCAATCGTGCAGCCCTGCGTCATGTCCTTCGGGTAGAAGTACAGCACCACCCACTTGCCGCGGAAACTGTCCAGCGAAACCTGGTTCCCATCCTGCGACGGCAGGGTGAACGTAGGCGCCATCTGTCCGGCCGAGGGCATGGGTTCATCCGCTGCCCGCACCGTTACCAGCGAAACCGACAGCGCAACCGCTGCGGCAAAAACCATGAGAATCGTCTTCTTCATCTGTAACCTCCTGTTCATAAAACGGGGATCATACATCGGAGTCCGGGCCGAATCACCGGCATTCATTGAGACGCAGCGGGAAGCAACTGGGGACGCCCCGCTGCCCCGCCAGTATAGTTCCAGACCCAGACCCCGATTGTCATCGAAAAGTCTGCCAGTCAGCTCGGTGCTTGTTACTCCTTATTCCCTGATCCCTATTCCCTGCTCTTCCCAACGACCGCAATCCCCGCCTCCGCCGCGCGCTTCAACAGCGCCTCGCGATCGAAGAGCAACGTCCGCCCCGCTTCAACCGAAAGACAACTCGCTCCCGCCTGCACCATCGTCTCAATCGTCTTCATGCCAATTACCGGCACATCGAATCGCATATCCTGGTTCGGCTTCGCGACCTTCACCACCGTCAGCCGCCGTTCAAGGGTTGAAGCAGGCGAGCCGTACTCTTCGTCCATCGACTTCATCAACACGCCCGGCCCGCTCAATCGTCGCGTCCGTGCCCTCCATCGCCTCAACGGCCACGCACGCCTGCGCCGCCACTACCACGGTCTGCCCGATATCGAACCCTGCCAGCGCTCGCGCCACGCCCAACCCGTACTCGATGTTCTTCCGCTCGTCCTCACTCGGCGCGCGCCCACCAACCGCCTCGGTCAGCGAACCCTCCTCGGCCAGCAGCGGCTCAAGAAACTGCGTCGAACTCATCAACTCGATGCCCTCATCGGCCAGCACCTTCGCCACCGCTCCCAGCAGCATGTCTGTATTCCGCGTGCGCAGATTCAAGAGCAGCTTCGCCAGCCGCCAGTCTGGCCGGATGCTGCTGAAGATCTGCTTGTGCTTCACCTGCCCCGCCATCACGGCGGACTTGACTCCCTCTTTCTGAAACACCTCAATCAGCCGCGACAGCTCTCCCAGCGAAAGCCAGTGCACCGTAATCTTCTCGTCCGCTGCCGCACGATCGTTGATCTCCGGATCCGTCTCCTCGCGAATCGCCGCCACCGTCACCGCGAACCCCTGCGCCCGCGCCGCATCCAGCAGCAAAAACGGAAACCGCCCATTGCCCGCAATCAGGCCTAATCTCATCGCACCCACCGCATGAATCTCATGCGCATCTCAGAGCCAACCCCGCCCCAATCACTACCTGATCTCAAAACATTCCTCCACTCCGCCCAGCAATAAACCTGCTGTTGCGCACGTCAAATCCTCCCGTAGGGAGGAAACGAAAATAGCCCAGGGTGAAGCGCAGCGAAACCCTGGGATGTGTCCCGGCCAACAACCTCCTCGCCCCGGAGGGCCGACCGAAACCACCCACTGAAATCTGCGCTACCATTATCCTTCACCATGTCACACACCTACTGCTGTTCGTTGTTTCACTGCGTCTTCTCGACGAAGGAGCGGCGCAAATCGATCTTCGCCGGAAATCCAACCAAGCCTCTGGGCCTACATCGGCGGCATCGCACGCAACAATGGCATGAAGGCACTCGCAGTTGGCGGTTCTGACGACCACATTCATATTCTGCTTTCATTGCCCTCCACGCTGACGATCGCCAATGCCATGCGCGATATCAAATCCGCATCTTCGCGGTGGATGCACGATATATGCAGCCTGGCGCGCTTCGAATGGCAGGAAGGCTACGGCGCATTTTCCGTCGGACGATCTCAAATCGCCTCCACGCTGGCTTACATCACCCGCCAACCGGAGCATCACCAGAGGCACGATTTTCAGGCTGAATTCATCGCCTTCCTCAAGAAGCACCACGTCGAATACGACCCGCACTACATCTGGGGTTAATTTCGATCGACCCTACGGGGCTCGACGATCCTGCATTTTTGCATTCCCAGGGTTCCGCTGCACTTCGCCCTGGGCTATTCTCGCGTTCTCCCTCCGGGAGAATCGACAAAAGGAAACCGGTCGTGGCCTTACTTGATGACCCCGCGCTCGCTGCGCTCGATGAACTTCACCAGCAGCGCCACATCCTCGCCCTCCAGCTCCCGAATCTTCTCCAGCGCCTGCGTCGTGTTCAGCTTCGACACCAGCAGCAGCCGGAATGCCTTCTGCAGCGCCCTGATCCGCTCCGCGCTGAATCCCCGCCGCTCCAACCCAATGCTGTTCACGCCGAAGGCCTTGTTCTCCCGCCGCGCCGAAGTCTTTGAAAACGGCAGCACGTCCTGCGTCACAATCGTCCCGCCGCCGATAAACGCATACTTCCCCACCGTGCAGAACTGGTGCACCGGGCTGAACGCGCCCACTGTCGCAAAATCCTCGATGATCACGTGTCCCGCCAGCGTCGCCGCATTGGCCAGGATGCATCCGTTGCCCACGATGCAGTCGTGCCCGATGTGCACCGCCGTCATCAGCAGGTTCTTCGAGCCCACCCGCGTAATGCCGCCGCCCTTCACCGTGCCGCGGCTGATCGTCACGCTCTCGCGAATCGTGTTGTCATCGCCGATCTCGCACTGCGTCGGCTCCCCGCCATACTTCAAATCCTGCGGCGCCATGCCCACCGCACAGAAGGGATAAAACACGTTCCGCGCACCGATCCGCGTCCGCCCATCCAGCACCACGTGCGAAATCAGCCGGCAGTCTTCGCCCAGCACCACGTCCGGCCCGATGGTCGAAAACGGCCCCACTTCGCAGGAGTCGGGAACCACCGCTCCCTCGGCCACCACCGCGCTGGGATGGATACTCACTCCGCCTCCGGCGCCGACGCACTCACTTGGGCTCGTCACCATGTGCCTTTCGCTCGCGCTCCCGCGTCACCACCGCGCACGTCAACGTTGCCTCGCACGCCAGCTTGCCATCCACCGTCGCCCGGCCATGGATCTTCCCCGCCCGCGTCCGGAACGACAGCACATCCACTTCGATCCGCAACTGGTCGCCCGGTGTTACCGGCCGGCGAAACTTGGCCCGCTCAATCCCCGTAAACACCACCAGCTTCGAGTGCCGATCTTCCATCTCGTGCATCATGATGATGCCGCCTGCCTGCGCCATCGCCTCCACCACCAGCACCCCCGGCATGATGGGATAGCCCGGAAAATGTCCCTGGAAAAACGGCTCGTTGATGGTCACATTCTTGATCGCCACCAGCCGCTTGGTCGGCTCGAATTCCGTGATCCTGTCGATCAGCAGAAACGGGTAGCGGTGAGGTAGAAATTCCAGGATCTCCTGGATGTCGAACGTCATTCTCTGGCTCCACAAAGCGCGCGAAACCCGCGCCGCGCTCCCTGAGGATTATAACGAAGCCGACTCCACCGAAATGAGGGTGCCCATCCTCGCGCAGCAAAGGTGGAAAAGTACAAATCGTCCCCCTGAATACCTCGACGGTACGAATCCGCAGGGCTGCAGCTAGAAGCTGGTAGCTAGCAGCTAAAAGCTGACAGCTACTTCTTGATCTTCTTCGCCACCGCATTGATATCCCAGAACTCGGCCGGCAGATCCTGGTTGTAGTGCACCTTGTCGATATACAACTGCCGCACCGTCTCATCGTTATGCACGCGCGTAATCGAGAACGCTGTCGGAAACCCGTCCACATCGTGATAATCCGCGTACTCCTCCACGTCCGTGTTCTTGTCCTTGTACAGCGGATCGCGCCACTGAAAGCTCCGCATCAGCGGCAGATGTGTCTGCACATCCATCTGGATCGTGATCGCCTCATTCTCAGGCGAGATCATCGTCACCTGTTCGGCCATGTGCCGCTCCGCCATGCGCTGCCCTTCGTACACCAGGATCGTCTTCGGATCCTTCAGCCACACCTTCACCGCCGTCTCAATCGAGTGGTCCCGCCGCCGCATAAAATCATCCACCTGCTCCTGCGGTAACGGCTTCGCGCCGCGATATGTCACTTCAATTCCCTTGCGCGCCTCGTAGAACTGCACCACGTCGCGATGCTTCGTATACTCCACACGATCGTGATCGGGCCACTGATGAAAATCCCAGAACAGCGTCGTGCCCGGGTCGGGATTGCCGTGAAAGAACGCCGCGATATGCCCCTCGCGCACCATGTTCTTCATATTCAGCCAGGCATCGCCGCCCATCGCCTTCACCATCGCGTCCAGCGCCGCGCGTGCCTTCGCCGCGTTCTTCTCTCCAGACGCATCCATCGCCTGCGGAGCATTTTTCGCGCCGGCATCATCCGCCCTGTGCCCTCAGCCCCAGCGGCATCGCCAGCACCAACGCCAGTCCCACCGCAAATCCCTTCCGCATTCGTCCTCCGCGCCGTTTCTATGTCCCTAATCCCTATTCCCTGGTCCCTGCCTTCACCCCACCAGCACCGCTCCACCATTCACATTCACCACCTCGCCGGAGATGAATCCCGCCAGCGGCGTACACAGAAACAACACCGGCCCTGCAATCTCCCGCGTCGTCGCCACGCGTCCCACCGGAATCCCAGCCTTGATCCGAGCGCCCAGCGTCGGATCCCCCAGCGTTCCCGCCGACATGTCCGTCGCCACCCACCCGGGTGCCACGCAGTTCACCATAATCCCTCGCGGCGCCAACTCAGTGGACAGGCTCTTTGTCAGACTGATCAGCGCGCCTTTGGTCACGGCATAGTCCGCGTGCATCGCCTCGCCCCGCTGCCCCGCCGTTGAGCTGATCAGCACGATATGCCCCCGCGTCCCGTCATCGCCTGTCGCTGGAGGCCCCTGCAATTCCATCTGCACCACCGCCGCCTGCACCAGCCCGAACACCGAGTCCAGATTCACCGCAATCGTGTTCCGCCACTGCTCTTCCGTCATCAACTCGATCGGTACATCCTCCGCCGGCCACACGCCATGATTCACCACCAGCGCATCCAGCCGCCCAAAGGCCTTCACCGCCGCACCCACCAGCGCACGTCCGTCCGCCGGCAATCGCAAATCCTGCTCAATCGGCACGCAGCGAGTCGGCCCGCCGCACTCCGCCATCAACGCCAGCGCCTGCTCCTTCGCCTGCCGATAGCTGAACACCACCCGCGCACCCGCAGCCGCGAATAGCCGCACCGTTTCCGCGCCAATCCCGCGCGATCCACCCGTGACCAGCGCAACCTTCCCATTCAATACCAGCGACACACCAGCCATAGGGCCAAATTAAGCGTTGACACAAGAGAAGTAAAGCACCGCCGGTCTCCTATAGCACTATTGATTCGAGATTTCCCGCCACCTCCGTGAGCTTTTTTCCGTCTCAATCTGTGTGACGATTGGCTGCGATCCAAGAACGTTCAACGCGGCAGCAATCCACCATCGAATCAAGACGCTTTCTCTGGAGACCGAATGAATACACCTGCAAACATTTCTAGTTCTCTTCCAACGCGCACCGTCCGGCTCGCTGCGCTGGCACTGATACTGCTCGCCTCTGGCAGCCTGGCACTTTGCGGCCCCATCCACGACGCAGCCCGCAAAGGCGACGTGAAAAAGCTGAAAGAGATGCTGCAAAGCGATCCCAAGCTCGTCTCCGATAGGGACAGCATTGGAGACACGCCGCTGCACGTGGCAGCCTTGCACGGGCAGCTCGACGCCGCGCAGGTGCTCATCGATGCCGGCGCGGATGTAAACGCAAAGAACAACTACACGCCCTTCCTACCCGACGATCTGAACCAGCTCTTCAGGACCAAAAACCTGCAGGATCCCGTGATCCTGTTGCAGTCACAAGAGGCCTACCGGTCACGTGAACTCAACGCCCAGGGGGTCGACACGCGCGAACTGAAGAATGGTTACACCACTCTTGACCTTGCCGAATTTGCCAGCGACCACAACAAGATGATGCAGCTCCTCGTCGCACACGGCGCCGACGTCAATGCTCGCGCCGCCAGTGGCGCTACGCCCCTCTTCTGGGCCGTCATGCGCGACCAGAAGGACGATGTCAAATTCCTGCTGGATCATGGCGCAAACCCCAATACGCCCGATGCCTATGGCGACGCTGTCCTCGACTGCGCATTGCACCTTGGATTTCAAAGCATGGTGCAGCTGCTCGTCGACAGAGGCGCCGACGTCAATGCGCAGGACCAAAGCCTGCACCGTCCCCTGACCTACGCAATGCAGAAGGATGAGAACGCTGCAGTAGACATCCTCAAGAAACACGGCGCACACGAATGAGCGATGACCTACTAGCGTCGGGTGGGCCACCCGCCCGAAGATGGCCCCGCAGACGGTCTCCTTCCAGTTGCAGAGACCAGTGCGAACAATACGTTGAACTTTCAGATGAATTTGATGTGGAACCCGCAAATAGACGATACATCTATCCCAGTTGCGATTGGCGGGTGGCGCACCCTAAGCTCTTTCATCTTAGCCAGCTCATAACTCTGGGTGCCCCATCCTTCGCGCTTTTGGCGAAGGGTGGGATGGAAGGAACTTCGCTCCGCTGAGGGAGATAGAATTCTCCTTCATGGCGAAGCTCATCCGTTACCAGCAGGGCGGCTGCTTTCACTTCGTGACATTCAGTTGTATCTTCGTTCCCGTGAAATGCGTGCTCTCCCACCCTTCCGCAAAGAGCGCGGAAGGATGGGGGCACCCGGCCAGACATCTTACGGATACCCAACATGGAGTGAAGTAGCCTCGCGTGTATGCCCGTAGAACACACGAAAAGGAGACGACAAATGAAAGCATTCATAACATTCGCGTTCCTATCGCTCGCTGCGTTACCCGGTTTCTTGGTCGCACAGGTTCAACCAGTGAACCCGAAGTTCTCTCTGAAACTGAGTGAACGCAAGCCCGAGAATTACAAGGGAAAACATATTTGGTTGGTGATCGAGATGACGAACACTTCAGACCAGGTCCTCGATTGCTCGTCCTTCGTCGAGACCAACACCCACGACCATGGTTTCCTATACGCTGTCCGTGGTCCGGACGGGAATCCAGCGGAGAAGGTTCTTCCATCCCATCCGGAGATTGTAGGCATTGTTGGAGGCAACTACCCTTGCAGTATCGACCCTGGAAAGAGCAAGAAATCGGATATTGCGATCAATGAGATCTATCACTTCGATCAGCCGGGCGATTACACAATTCAGGTTTCCCGACTCGCAGAGAAGAGACCTGACGAGGGCTATTCAACTCCAACACCATCACCATCGCTGTGCTCCCGGTGGGTGATCCAACACAGAAGTGACGCCTCAATAGCCAGGCACGGAATCGCTCCGCTCCACCATGCGAAATCTGCTTGCCCTTGCGCTGCGAGGGCTGCGATAACGGGATACCCGCCCAACGTGGACGATGATTCTAACCAACACTATCGGGGCTACAGATTCAGCCGTCCAATCGAACGAAGAACAGGAGGAGCAAAAATGAGAAAGGCAATCTTCTTTTCGCTTGTACCGCGCTTGTAATACCGACAGCCATTCTCTACGCCCAGAATTCCAAAAAGCCGGACCCAAATTTCTCCCTCGCCATCTCCCTTTCCCAGCCGGGAGGAGGGCACTCGGCGATGCCAGGACAGCCAGAATTTCGCGAGATACGTTTGGTGGAGACAAACATATCGAATGAACCAATCCTCGAAGCAGGCTGCTGGGAGGCTCAGGGTGTGTTCAGCGTCTCAGTTGTATATGACGGTGTTGCTCTTGAGGAGAGAGAGCCGGCGGCGCGCAAGAAGAGAGAGGCGAATGCGAGACAAAAACCGTGTATGCTGCCGCTTTCTCGCGCCGTAATCAATCCGGGCGAATCCTGGACGCGATACTTGGTTTTTTCCGCGGACTATCCTTTGTGCAAGCCAGGGACATACGAGGTTACTGTGAGCAGGGAAAGCGACCTGAAGATTCATGAAAAAAGTGTCACGGTCAAGTCGAACACGCTCACGATTGTCGTGCCGGAGCCCGCTACCTGTGATCTATAAACCAAGATCGGTTGTGGCATTAACGTTGCTAGCTTCTTGCTTGCAAATCTCGGCCTTCGCTCAACAGAAAGCTCCAATCACGGTTACGATCTCTACGCCGACGCCCGTCGCAAAGAGTGGAGAAGAAATCAGAATCGATGTCTCGGTTAAGAACACGTCAGACCAGACGATCCCGATCCTGAAGGCTTTGGGGTTTGACGGGCAGACTGAATTCGTAAACCATCCTCATGTTTTCGATGCCAAAGGCGAGCCTGTGGCTTGGATCGCGGGGCGTCATTCGGGGCTTAGCCGAAAGACAATAACCGTAGAACCAGGAAAATCAGAGGACGATTTTATGATCCTGAGCAAGCTCTATGACATGACCAAGCCTGGAGTTTATAAGGTCGTTGTCCAGCACGAGTTGGAACACTTCGGTGTCCATCACCCTGATGAAAGATTCCAATTCGTGTACTCCAATGAATTGCAGATCACAATAACCGAATGACGGATCACCGGCTCGGCGGGTGGGCGGGTGGCCCCGGTCCCAATGACTTTTCCGACCCGCGATGAGGGTGCCCCGGTCCCTCGCCTTTGGGGACCGGGGATAAACGACGCCTGTCTCACAGCCGACGGATCGCAATTGGAGCGAACAGCTACCCTTCTTAGAATCTGAAATACGCCCCGATCATCGGCTGCGAAGTATGCGTGAACGAACTCGTCGACGTGAAGAGTTGCGTCAGGTTCGGTGCCTTGTAGAGATTGCCTCGGTACTGAAATCGCAATCCAAGATGCGGAAGAACGCCCCAGTCGAGACCCGCTCCGTATAGCCACACCGGCTTTGTGGCGCTCGTGGTATTGGCCTGCCCGCTGGTCGGCTGGTTGAAGAGCAGCCCCACCCCGGCAAGCGCGAACGGCTTCAGGTTTGCGATATGCACTGAGGCGATCCAGTCGCCGCTGATCTGGTGCGCGTTGGCCGAGACTGAAACCGGAGCAATCCCCGTGCATGTCACACCGGCGCACGTCGATTGATACGTCTGGTTGGCCCGGTTATAGGAATAGGTGGCCTCATACCCAATCAGCGGATTCGAAATGTGCCGCAGTTCAACGATTCCGCCCGCCGAATTCGCCGGGCTCTGTGTCGTTCCATTTCCGTTCGTCGTTCCGCTGAACGCGCCATACAAGCTCAGCGCAACATCGGTTTCCCCGTGCAGCCCAAGCTCGGTTTGCGCTTCGGCTCGACTCGCGCCGGCCGCGACAACCAGCCCGGCAAACAACAAGAATCTCAACAGCCATTTCCTCTGCATGAAGGTCTCCTCGGTGCAATCGATTGGTATGGTGTATCGATAAAAACGGACACGTTCAGAGCAAGGACTTGGAACTCCTGATGGGAGCGAGACCCATGAAAACTACTGAGGTGTACCTACCGCTTGGGGTTTAGACCCTGACGACGGATCATAGTCGTGTTGCTCCGCTGGGATCCCGCGCGAACCTGTCAAGTCCTCTGCCGGGATCAAGCGAAATTAAGTGCTGTAGAAAGAATCGCTTAATCGAGTTATTCGATTTGCATATCATTTCGGGGCCTTGTGGCAAAATGATTCTGGTGTGAGATCTCCGTGTTCCACGCGCCATCGCTTGGCACTCCTGCTTCGTGCTCCCTGTGCTTAAGTCCTTTTCCTGAGAGGAATCTGCGGTTAAGTCCTTGCACAAGAGTATTTTGGCCAGATAAATTCCTGTAAAGCACTGAAAATAGATACTTTCCTTACAGAGTATGGGGATATACCCCCTCAGTAATTTCAACCCCCACTGATCCGCGTCCACTTGCCGCTCAGATCGCCCTCACCATGCGCACAGGCAGAAAGATGATGGCGCTCACCAGCTCCAATACGCCCCCTACAGCGATCCCGACGATCCGGAACGGCAGCAGCAGAAGCCACACAAACGGATAGGCAATCACCGCCAGCAAAGCCAGCGGCCAGCAAAGAATCAGAAGAATGCACCACAACAGAAACTTAACCATGACACCTGCCTCTAGCTCATTCACATGAACATACGTGCCTCACCCGGCCCCGGTTCCACTCGTCTGTTGCCGTGCCCCATGTCTCGTTTCCGAGACATGGGGCGCCACGACTCCTTTATCCACCGGAAATGATAACCCTGAAATCCCCGCAAAATAAATTCAAGAATCTACTTGACGCCATACACTAGTTGTAATACAGTATATGAAGTACAGTGTATGAGGTACAGCATGACCGTAGCTGAGAACCTATTTGAAAGTCTTCGCTTGGAGCTTCGCCGCGGCAGCCTCACACTCGCCGTCCTCGCTCAACTTCGCCAGGAGCACTACGGCTATACGCTTCGCAAAGACCTGGCCGAGCGCGGCCTTGAAATCGACGAAAGCACGCTCTACCCGCTCCTTCGGCGACTCGAGACGCAAGGCCTGCTGATCAGCCAGTGGCGCGAAGAAGACAAGCGCAATAAGCGCTTCTACCATCTCTCGCCCGAAGGCGAACAGATCCTGGCCAAACTGCTGGACGAATGGCAGACCATTAACGATTCCATCAACCGCATCTTCGAACACCCAGAATCCCAGAGCAGCAAGTAAGGAAACAGCCATGGAACTTCTCGACCGTTATCTCCAAGCCGTGAAAAAGTACTTGCCAGCACGTCGGCAAGACGACATCATCGCCGAGCTGCGCGCCAACATGGAGTCGCAGATCGAAGACAAAGAGTCGGAACTCGGCCGTCCCCTCACCCAGGGTGAGATGGAAGACCTGCTCCGCAAGATGGGTTCGCCCGTAATCGTCGCTTCGCGCTATCAGCCGCAGCAATCCCTCATCGGTCCCACACTCTTTCCGATGTATCTCTATGTGCTGCGACTCACCATGCTGTGGGCGTTCGTTATCTGCATGATCGTGACGGTCGTCGTCACTCCGCTCACAACTCCTGGCGCAAAGGCCATTTTCGAATCTCTATTGCGCATGCCGGGCATCCTTCTCCAGACTGCCGCCTGGATCACGCTCGTTTTCGCTGCCCTCGACTTCTTCCGGGCGCGGTATCCGAATGCGTTTCCAACTTCCACCGGCATCTCCACCGGCGTCACGCAAAACTGGAATCCCAGTACGCTGCCACCGCTCGAGAAAGACGCCAACCGACCGGGCAAGCGCCGCTCGTTCGCCCAGGCAGTCGCCGAGATTATCTTTGGCTCCCTGTTCCTCGTGTGGCTGCTTCTCATCCCTAGCCATCCCTTCCTGATGCTCGGACCCGGCGTTGTCTTTCTGAAGGTGGTTCCATACCAGCTATCGCCGGCGTGGTGGGCATTCTTCTGGTGGCTCATCGCGCTGAACATCGTGCAGATTGTCTGGAAGTGCATTGACCTTCTTCGCGGCAAGTGGTCTCAGCCCAGCCGCATTCAGCAAGTCGTCTCCAAGACACTTGGGCTCATCCCGATCGTGATTCTGCTCACGGCTCCAGGCCACATCTACCTTTCGCTCAAGAATCCCGCCCTGGATCAGGCACGCTACGGCCAGAGTCTTGACCAAGCCAACAACGGAATCCACAGCGCCTTCGTCGTGATCTGCGCGATCGTCCTATTGCAACTCATCTTCGATCTCGGCAAGTGGGCCAGGGAGACATATCGCGCTCGCCTGGCGGCGGAGTAGGCCGTCCTCGTTTCAGTTGTCGCGCGGCTGGCTGATTTGGCTCGCGCTCCATTGGATACCGATTCAACACTCGCGGACAAGGGCGCCCGCGTTGGAGGATTTATGGGCCGTCTAATCGCACATTTCAACGCTCTACTCCTCGGCATGACCCTGGGCATGATCTTCGTGGCGATCGTCCATGCACCTCAATCCTCTCGGCAGGAAAAGATCCACGCCCATGGGATCACGATAGGCTACGAGGTCGTCGGAGAAAAGGATCAGACCACCGTTGTGCTGATTGCGGGAACGACAATGCACGAGATCCGGCTGCCTGCGGAGTTTTGTGCATACCTTGCGAACCAGGGTTGCCACGCTTCGTCCCTTGTCATCACCAGATCAGCCTCGTTCGTCAGACCTGCGGGGTATCAGCAGCCCTACGCCCTCAGGAAGTAGTGAGCGCGCCCTCGGTCCTGCCGATCACGGCCGCCGCCATACAATTGCCGACAACGTTCATCATGGTCCGGCCCATATCCATCAGCGTATCCACGCCAAGAATCAGCAGAATCGGCGCCGTTGGCAGATGAACAGCGCTCGCCGTAGCCAATAGAACAACCAGCGACGCGCGAGGAACACCTGCGATCCCCTTGCTCGCGGCCATCAGTACCAGCACCACAGCGATCTGCCGGCCAAACGTAAGATGAATGCCAGCAGCCTGCGCCACAAACACAGCCGCCATGGAGAGGTACACGCTTCCGCCCGTCATGTTGAAGCTGTAACCCGTGGGAATGACGAACGAGACAATCCAGCGCGGTACGCCGAACTGCTCCATGCGCTCCATCGCCAGCGGAAGAGCCGCTTCCGAAGTCGTCGTTGCAAAGCCGATCGCTGCGGGTTCTCCCACTGCCTTGATGAATCTGCCCAGTGGAACCCGAAACGCCGCCATCACTGGAACCATAACCAACAGGGCGAACGCAGTCAGCGCGATGTAGTACGTTACGACGAGCTTCGCGAGGGGAAGAAGTGTCGCGAGCCCCGTGTTGCCAACGGTGAACGCGATTGCAGCGCCGGCAGCAAGCGGCGCAAGGTACATGATGATCCTCGTCAACTGGAACATCACATCTGCGAGCGACTGAAGCACCGTGACCAGAGGTGCACGTTTCTGCTCAGGCAACATTGCCAGCGCCGATCCGAAAAGAATCGAGAAGATCGCAACCTGCAGGATCTGGTTCTGCGCCACAGCCTGTGCGATGTTTTCAGGAAAGAGATTGAGGACGACCTGCTGCCAGGTTTGAGAAGACTGTGCCGCAGCGGGCGCCGTTCCTTCAAGGGCTGCCGGAATCACAACGCCCCAGCCCGCGCCTGAAACGTTCATCGCAACAACGCCGATGATGAGGCCGAGCGTGGTGACCACTTCGAAAAGAATCAACGCCTTGATTGCAACTCGGCCCACCGATCGCAACTCGTTGTGCCCTGCAATGCCCGTCGTGATGGTGGCAAATAACAGTGGCGCGACGATCATTCTGATGAGGCGCAGAAACAAATCACCGGGCAATCGCGCCTGGGCCGCTGCATGCGGAGCGTCGAGTCCGAGTTCGACTCCGGCAAGCATCGCAAGAAAGGTCCACACCATCAGAGAAGGCCTGCGAAGCGCTACCACAAGGAAACATGCAATCCCGATCCAGCGAAGAACTTCACCCACCACCGGAAGATTTACCAGCGAAAGCGCAACTCCCACCACTACAAACAATGCGCCTGCCGCGGCGCAAGCCCACGCAATGCGATCTTTGCTCTGGGCGCGTGTTGTAGCGGTTGTGGCCATTGTGATCTATTGCGCCGTCGGGCGTTTCAGCCCCATCGCTTCGGCAGTCACGTCTGTGTATTTGAGTCCTGCGCCGGTGTTGAACAGCACTACGCGATCGTTCGGCTTCAGATATCCATTCGCGAGGAGCTTGTCGTATGCCGCCGTCACGCTCGCACCTTCCGGCGAGAGGAAGATGCCCTCATTGCGCGCCCAATCCAGGATCGACGCAAGGATCTCTTCGTCACTCACTGCCATCGCCAGTCCATTTGACGCACGCACGATATCAAGGATGATTGTGTCTCCATACGGCTTCGGAACACGCAGCCCCGATGCAAACGTCGCCGCGTCCTGCCACATCGTGCTCACGTTCGCGCCTGCGTCATAGGCGCGAGCTACCGGCGCGCAGCCAGACGACTGCACCGCAATCATCTTCGGCCGCTTGCCGGGTCGAACCCAACCGAGTTCCTCCATCTCCTCAAACGCCTTCCACATCCCGATCAGGCCAACGCCGCCGCCTGTCGGATAAAAGACCGCATCCGGATATTCCCAGCCGAGCTGCTCCACCAACTCGTAGCCCATCGTCTTCTTGCCTTCGACGCGAAAAGGCTCTTTCAGCGTGGAGATGTCGAACCACCCTTCCTGCTGTTTCCGCTCCTGCACAATGCGCGCGCAATCGGAGATCAAGCCATTCACCAGCTCCACATGAGCGCCATAAGCCACCGCTTCCACGTAGTTGGCAAACGGCACATCGAGCGGCATGAAGATGTGCGCTTCCATCCCAGCTGCGGCGGCATAAGCAGCCAACGCGCCGGCAGCATTGCCCGCAGAGGGCACCGCAAGCTTGTGCAGACCGTATTGCCTTGCCATCGTCACAGCCATCGCCAGTCCACGCGCTTTGAATGTGCCCGTAGGATTGGCGCCTTCTTCTTTTACGAACGCGCCAGGATGCCGCTTGCTCTTCAGCATCGGCGTCCATCCCTCGCCGAGCGTGACAGGATCGGCTTGAGGAAGCACGGAACGATAGCGCCACATTCCTGTCCACGGCCCGCCTGCGTCCTTCGCGATCACATCGCGTGCAGTGGTCCCTTTGAGATCCGAGAAGTCATAGCGTACGAAGAGCGATCCGGCGGGCTGCGTCGGACATTGCAGACAAACGGTCTGTGGTGTTTCGGCGGATGTGCGCGCGTGACAACGAGTGCATTCGAGATAAGCAATCTGCGGCATCGAATTGTGGACTCCCGTTACAGATTAGTGGATGTGAGCACGGCGGCGCTGTGCCCAGGCAGGAGCATACCAGCTAAAACCTAGCCTCGAACTCACGGAAGCGCCGCTCCAGTTCCCATTGCGCCGCGGCTTTCTCATTTGCATCGAGAAAGCGCTTGCATGCAGCTGACGGTTTGGGGCCGCCGAGAATCTGTCCTTTGCAATCATTCCCCGGTGTTGTGAATGCATCAGGCGCCGCCCACAACCTGTCGCCTGGCAGAAAATCGTGTTCCATTCCAGTGCGCGCTAACTGCTTCAAGTCCTGATAGCTCAAATGATAGTCATTCGCAGCTCGCACGTACTCATGGGTGAGATCGATACGGCTCACACCCTGATCGTCGGTTGAGAGTGCTACCGGCACGCGTGCCGCACGGTAGTAGTCGAAAGGATGGCGGTTGCCGGTAATGCCGAGAATTCCTTCGTTTGAGCTCAGGTTAATCTCGACCATCACGTGCTTCTTCGCCATCTCTTTCAACAAACCGGCTGCATCGTCCTCGTACATCACGGCGACTCCGTGACCGATGCGCTCTGCATACCCGATTTCCACAGCCTGGCGGATGTGGAACTTCATGCCTTCTGGCGGAACCATGCCCGGGGCAAGTTCGCCCGCGTGCAGCGTGATGTGCACCTTGGGATAGAGGCCATGCAGATACTCGATCATTTTCATGTGAAGTGTGTAATCGCGCATCGCGATCATGTAGTCTTCTGGCTGCACAAAGTTGATGCCCACCCAATCGTCTGAGTCCTGCTCGATCGCCTGCTGCACCGTCTCAAATCCAAGCAGCGTTTGGGCAAATACCTGTTCCGGCGAAAATGCGCGGAGCACCTGGTAGATGAATCGCACCTGCACTCTACATGCTCTGGCTGCCTGCGGCGTCCCACAGTGCTGGATTCGGTTGCGCGACTCAATTGCCGCCTTCACTTCTTCGCGATCCGCGGCAATCTCATCCCTCAGTCCGTGGTCAAGCAGCGCCTGGCGCATCTGGACGAGATCTGAATTAAAGCCCAGTTCGTGTGCGATTCGCGCAGCATGCCCGAATACCGGCGTATGCATCAGTTCAAGGTACTGGTTGTTTTCGGCATCAGCACGACGCGTGATTTCGTCAATCCACTGACCCGTGTGGCTCTTATCGAGTCCGCCGAAACGATCGAAAGTCGAGAAGAACTGATCGTGTCCGCTGTAGCCCGGCGTTGGCACAAAGTTTCTCATCGAAAAGGCATCGACAACGTGGTCGTACAAATCCTGTTGTGCAGGGGTAAGGCTGCTCCCATTCAACTCACTGGCAGGGACGAGCGGAGGCGCACAGGGCTCTCTTAATGTCTTGCCTTGTTCGTTGCGTGCAAACTCCGCCTTTGCTGGATCGATGCAAACCTTGTCTTCGGCTGCGACCCGAATCAGAGTTTCCGCATAAACGCCTGCCCCAAGGTGAAAATGCAGGTCCGCTCCCTTCGGGAACTCGGCAAGAAATGCCTGCACCGCAAGCGACCCCTGGTGAAGCGCAGCCTGATAGGCGCGGGATGCGCGAGCTTCCGGCGCGCTGGACACGGGAGATTGCACGGGCTGTGCGGCAATCTCAAGGACGGCAGCTGAAAGCCCGGCAGGCCGAGCAAGGACTACCGTTGCAGCGAGCGAGATCGCAGCAAGATGGAAGGAACTTGCAGATGATAGGCGCATGTTGCTTTCCAGTGTAAGGGGTCGTCATCAGCTTCGCACTTCCATTCTTGCATCTCGTGGCATTCCTGCTTTCATCGACTTGTCGCGTATAGCCGTTTTTGAAATGAATCTTTGGTGAATCAAGTGCAGTAATCGGGAGAGCAGGGCACACACTCCGTCGCTACTTGCATCCAAAAAGAAGTAAGCGCAATCGCAGACAGCAATCGCAGACATTGGTCCGCGGGGAGTATCTGATCAGAGATTCAGTTTTGTTCTGTCTGCAATGGGGTTAATTAGGGGTATTTCTCGAATATGCGTAGGGTCGGATAAGAAGTGGAATTATCGACAGGTTCTTTGAGCCAGCAAGTTTCAAGGCGCTCATTTCTCAAGGGTGCGATGTTCGGCGGAAGCGGTCTAGCGCTCTACGCGGGGGAGTTTGAGCGGCACTGGCTTGAAGTCGTCCAGAAGGAAATCAGAATTTGCGGACTCCCCTCCGGTTTTGATGGAGTCAGGCTCGCACAACTCAGCGACATCCACCTCGACGAATTTACTGAGCCGTTTGTGCTGCGTGAAGCTATCGACCAAATCAATCAGGCTCGACCGGACTTCGTATTGCTTACCGGCGACTATGTCAGCGCAGACGTTTTGCCGCCCCAATTGACGGCGGAAGCGGCTTGGCAATGTGGCGCGCTGTTGAACAGGCTCGAATGCAAGCAGCGGTACGCAGTATTCGGCAACCACGACATCTGGGCCGGCGAAGAACACGTAGGCGATGCACTGCGATCGCACCGCATGACAGTGATTCGGAATTCCTATCTCCCCCTCGAACGCGACGGAAGCAGGATCTGGCTGGCGGGACTTGACGATCCGGTATGTGGATCGCCCGATCTAGATCGGGCGATCCCTTCTTCCATTCGAAACGTAGCCAACGAGCCCATCATCCTGCTGTGTCATGGGCCCGATTTTGTCGATCAGGTGCGCATGCACCCGGCCGGCCAGGCGGTTTCACTTGTGCTAAGCGGTCACACCCATGGCGGACAGATTCGCCTGCCGTTTGTTGGTCCTCTACGTCTGCCGCCGGGAGGGCGCAAGTATGTTGAAGGCCTGTTCAAACTGGGAAACACGCAACTCTATGTAAATCGTGGCATCGGCAGCGTGGGTGTGCCTTTCCGATTTGATTGCCGCCCTGAAATTACGCTCTTAACGCTTCGCTCAAATTGAGGGTCGCTTCGCGTGCTGTGACATGATTGCGGGACTCGCACGCAGGTCTGGAAGGCAGGAGTTGCGATGTTGCAGCGCTTAAAGTCCTTAAAATTATAGATCCCGCTGGCCGGAACGACGCTTAAACTATTCTGATGGAGTTCGATCCAGCCTGTGCTAAACCAGAAGTGCGAGTAGATGACGATATGCGCATTCCTCGCTTAAGTCGTGCCATCCAATGAAAACACTTTTGATTTCGGATCCAGTCCGCTATCCGCGCATGACAACGCAAGAGCTTAGAGAGTCGTTTCTCGTCGACGGGATTTCGCGGCCCGGAGAGATTCACCTGACCTATGTGGATCTGGACAGGGCGGTGGTGGGAATCGCTGCCCCGACGGATCGACCGATTATCTTGACCAGCAGCCCCGAACTGCGGGCGGCATTCTTTACGGAACGACGGGAGCTCGGCGCGCTGAACGTCGGCGGCGACGGCCTCGTTCACGTCGGGAATTCGACGTACCCGCTGGCGAATCTCGACTTGATCTATATCGGGCGCGACAATCCGGAGATTCGATTTGAATCGAAGTCGAAGGAGACGCCTGCGGTTTTTTACCTGCTCAGCTATCCGGCGCACATTGCCTACCCGGTGGCGGTTGTGAAGAAGGAATGCGCACAACCGACGGAGCTGGGAAGAGCGGCGCAAAGTAATCACCGCACCATTTACAAGTACATTCATGCCGGGGGAGTGAAGAGCTGCCAGCTGGTGATGGGTGTGACGCATCTGCACGAGGGAAGCACCTGGAACACGATGCCGGCCCATACGCATATGCGGCGGAGCGAAGTGTATTTTTACTTCGACGTGGCGGAGACCGCACGGGTTTTTCATTTGATGGGGCCGCCCGAAGAGACGCGACATGTCGTGATGGCTGATCGCGAGGTTGTGGTGTCGCCGGGATGGTCGATTCACGCGGGCGTGGGGACGCAGGCCTACAAATTCTGCTGGGGAATGGGCGGAGAGAACCAGGACTATGCGGATATGGATCTCGTGCGGATTGAAGATATGCGGTAGCCAGAGCCCGGCAACTTTGTTCTGAGAGCATTTCCTCACCGCGCCTTCAATCAATTGCGGAGTTGTCTTTCATCTGGTTTGAAACCTGACCGGCACGGCGCTGGGCCGTGATAGAAGGAAACATGCTCAAGCTTCCCTTTTTAGCCCTGCTTCTCTCTTCCGTTCTCACGTTTGCGCAAGGTGCAAAGGCGGCGGTCTCAGCAACTGATCAGGTGGCGCCGCCCAGTATTCGCGAGAAGACCGCAGGGATGAAGCACTCTGACGGCTTGATTCCGCTGGATTGGGATGCGAAAACTGGAAAGCTCTATCTCGAGCTCGGCCATCTGGGAACGGACGGCCGGAGTTCTGAATACATCTATGCCACATCATTGCCGTTCGGAACGGGCTCGAATGATCTGGCGCTCGACCGCGGACAGATATCGGAGGGGCGCATTGTCCGATTTGAGCGCAGCGGACCCAAGGTGCTCTTGGTTCAACCGAACCTCGCGTTTCGTTCGTCGAGCAGCGATGCGGACGAGCAGTTGGCGGTGACGCAGTCGTTCGCGCAGTCGGTACTGTGGGGATTCACGGTCGCGGCCGAGTCGCCGGATGGCGCAGTGCTTGTGGATGCAACGGATTTCCTTCTGCACGATGCGCACCGGGTGGCAGACCGGCTGACAAATCTGAAGCAGGGCGCGTATCGGGTGGATGCGACTCGATCCGCAATTGCACTCGACGACACGAAGGCCTTCCCGAGGAACACAGAGGTGGAAGCGGAGCTGACATTCACGACGGATGCACCGCCGAAGGGGGAGTTTGTCGCCGATGTGACGCCGGATCCGCATGCGATGACGATTCGCGAGAGAAGTTCGTTTATCGAGCTCCCTCCACCGGGGTTTGTTCCGCGGCGATTTAACCCGCGAGCGGGATATTTTCCGACCGGCTACCGCGACTACACAACACCTTTGGGTGAGCCGCTCGATCAGCTCTTCATCATTCGGCATCGGCTGATCAAACAGGATCCGAATTGCACTGCCGATTGCAAGCCGGTGACTCCAATCCAGTATTACGTGGATCGCGGCGCGCCGGAGCCGGTTCGAACCGCACTGGTGGAAGGTGCGCGCTGGTGGGACCAGGCGTTTCAAGCGGCTGGCTGGGCGAAGGGATCGTTTCGCGTCGATCTGCTGCCCGAGGGCGCCGACCCGATGGATGTGCGCTACAACATCATTCAGTGGGTGCACCGGTACACGCGCGGCTGGAGTTATGGCGCGGCCATCGCCGATCCGCGGACAGGCGAGATTATCAAGGGCAATGTGACACTGGGCTCGCTCCGGGCACGGCAGGACTACCTGATTGCGGAAGCGCTGCTGTCCCCTTATGAAGGGTCGGCTTCGGGTGCGGCGGGGAAATCCGCTGACAATCCGATGTTGCAGATGGTACTGGCGCGCATTCGGCAATTGTCCGCACACGAGACGGGGCACACGCTCGGGTTGGCGCACAACTTTGCGGCGTCCACGGTTGCGCAGGGCGACAGCGTGATGGACTACCCGCATCCTTACATCACACTCAACGACAATGGCCAAATCGACATGTCGCACGCGTATGCAACTGGAATCGGCGAGTGGGACAAAATCTCGATCGACTATGGATATCGTGCGTTCGGCGCAAACACGACTGCTGATGAGGAAAAGGCTGCACTCGACAAACTTCTGAGCGCCGCCGACCATGCCGGCCAGGTGTTCATCACCGACGAGGACGCTCGCCCCTTCGGCTCTGCCCATCCGCGCGCACATCTTTGGGATAACGGCAATGATCCAGCGGCAGAACTTGACCGCGTGCTGACCGTGCGTGCGACGGCACTGAAGAATTTCAGTGAAAACGCAATTAAGCCGGGCGCGCCGGTGGCACAACTGGAGCAGACGCTGGTTCCGTTGTACCTGTTTCACCGTTATCAAACCGAGGCAGCAATCAAAGAGATTGGCGGGCTGGATTATCGGTACAACCTGCGCGGAGACGGGCAGCCTGGTCCTGCGGTCTTTGATCCGGCTCAGCAGAAGAAGGCACTTGACGCTGTGCTGACAACGCTGAAGCCAGAGACGCTGACGCTGCCAGAATCGATTCTTCGGCTTCTGCCGCCGGTACCACCAGGGTATCCGCGAACGCGTGAGTCCTTTCCTTCGCATACCGGTCTTACCTTTGATCCGATCGCGGCTGCCGAGTCTGCCGCGGACCTGACGCTCACGGTCCTGCTGGATCCGGCCCGTGCGAGCCGGCTGATCGAGTACCACATGCGGGTTCCGGCCTCACCCTCGCTGCGCAGCGTTCTCGAGGCGATATCGGCGACGGTTGCCGAGCGGCCGGAAGCGGGACACAGCATGTCTTCGGAAGTGGAACGTGCCGTCGAGTTTCGTGCGGTGGAAGCGATGATGGCGCTGGCAGTGAATCCGGCGGCCTCAAGCCAGGCGCGCGCAATCGCGCAGTGGCATATTCGCGATCTTCTAAAACAATGGACTTCGACTCCAGCGCCGCAGGATACGGCCGAGGCAATTCATCGCGCGGCTCTCGTCGACCGCATTCAGAGTTTCGAACACGACCCCGACAAGTTCGTTCCCGCGAAGCCAGTCGAGGCGCCCCCGGGCATGCCGATCGGGGATGACGAATAACTTCGCAAAATAAATATGCGCAACTATTCGGTTGCGGACTGTAAATCTAGTTCCCGTTGAGATGGGCCCTCCTTGAGGGAGGTCCCGGTTCGCTGTCCGGTACGCGCTTGCCGGAGGTAACGTAGCAGGCGTTCTGCGGCGAGTTCCGGTGAAAGACCACCGCTTCGGATGTTGGAGAGACAGTTGCGCTCGGCGTCGGTGCGGTCGGGATGCGGTGACCAGGTGAGATAGGCACCCATACTGTCGGGAGAAGAAAGTCCCGGGCGTTCGCCTATCAGGATCAGACTGCACCGTGCTTCAAGACTCCAGCCGATTGCGTCGCTGATGGCGACTCTTCCCTGCTGAACCAGCGTGAGAGGGGCGATGCTCCACGCGTCTGCGAGGAGTTGAGGAAGCAGGTAAGCAAGAACAGGGATCGCGTTGCGTTCGATCGCAAGAGCGGAGAGTCCGTCGGCGATGATGATAGCGAGATCGCATGAGGCGGCGCCGAGCTGTGCGATTGAGTCAGGATGGAGCGTGCGACCAAAATTCGGTTGGCGCAGATAAGCGGCGCGATTCGGCGCGTTCGTACGCAACTGCAGAATCGGAATGGAGGCTTCGCTCAGAATCGGGATCTCGGCAATGAGACGCTGCGCGAAGGACGGAAGATGCAGCTCCGCGTGAACGGCGTCGCGAGCCTTTGCGTGCGCGAGTTGGAAGTTCAGCACCTCTTCGGTGGTGATGCTATTGCCCGTGGTGGAAAGCGAAACGCGCGCCGGAGTCAGGTCGCGAAGGTTCCGGCGGGTTTTGCGAATGAGATCGGACATGACGCGCCTCATTCTCCAGCGAGCAATTGGGCCTGCAACGGTTCAGCGAGCCGGTGTGGCATATCGCCGGCAAGCCACGCTTCGAATTCGGGAGACGGGCGAAGGCCAAGCGTGGAGCGGAGGTATAGGGCATCGTGAAAGGAGGTGCTCTGGTACTGCAGCATGATGTCGTCGGCGCCGGGAACCCCCATGATGTAGTTGACGCCGGCGGCGCCGAGAAGAGTCAGCAGCGAGTCCATGTCATCCTGATCAGCCTCGGCGTGGTTGGTGTAGCACACGTCGCAGCCCATGGGTAGGCCAAGGAGCTTGCCGCAGAAATGGTCTTCCAGGCCCGCGCGCATGATCTGCTTGCCGTCATAAAGATACTCGGGCCCGATAAAGCCGACAACAGTGTTGACGAGCATGGGGGAGAAGTGGCGGGCAACAGCATAGGCGCGGGTCTCGCAGGTTTGCTGATCGACGCCGTGATGCGCATTCGCAGATAACGCGCTTCCCTGGCCGGTTTCGAAGTACATGACGTTCTGGCCGATGGTGCCACGGCAAAGTTCGGATACGGCCTGGTTTGCTTCGGCGAGCAAGGCGAGGTTGATACCGAAGGAACTGTTGGCGCGCTCGGTGCCGGCGATGGACTGGAAGACGAGGTCGACCGGCGCACCCTGCTCCAGCGGGGCAAGCTGCGTGGTGACGTGCGCCAGGACGCAACTCTGGGTCGGGATCGCATAGCGCTGACGAATCGTGTCGATGAGATGGAGGAGCTTCGCCGTGCTGGCCACGTTATCCGCTGCAGGATTGATACCGATGACGGCGTCGCCCGCGCCCAAGAGAAGGCCATCAACGATAGCGGCGGTGATGCCGAGCGGGTCGTCTGTGGGGTGATTGGGCTGAAGGCGCGTGGAAAGGCGGCCGGGCAGGCCGACGGTGGGCAGAAGCCGCCGCATCGTGCGTATCGAAGATGAGACGGGTGATTTCGTCTGTTTCGTAGGGAATGACGGGCTCTTCAAGGAAGGCCGCGAGTGGCAGATCGGCCAGGGTCATCTGCGCGGCAACGCGTTCTACGGCACTGCGCGCGGCGATCCCGGCGAGTTCGTCTCCGGAGCGCGACGGTGTGGCCTTGGCGAGCAAGTCGCGGAGGCTCTCGAACGTGTAGGTGACTGCGTCGATGGTGTGCCGCAGGAGCATGGGAACTCCGTCGCTGGATTGAAGGCAGTCTATCAGCGATTACTAGGACGGTCAGCTAACTGATTGCACTTACGTGACGATATGAAAATTAGAGATGTAGCGAAAACGACTTCAAAGAAGACGCCGGCTGAGCTGGCGGAAGAAGAGCAGCTCGGAATTCGCATGCGGATTAAAGGACTACCAGGCACTGGCTGCTCTGGCAGTTTGCCTGGTCGGCGAAGCCGTATCGAGCCTCGGGCTCCTTTCAAGACCATCGCTGAACGCGGCGGATTGAGAGTCCGGAAGCTTCTGAACAATCCGGCTCGATCGTCACCGACGAAATCAGCGCCGCGATCCGCCGTGCTCGCGAAAAGCTGCAGTCGTTCTTGACGACGACCGGGGAGGACATTCGCGCCGTGGCAACCCAGTTCGAAAAGCTGGAAGCGGAAGTTCAACTGGTTCTTAGATTCACCTCCGGCATCGTCGGTTGCGTTCAGGAAGATTGGACTCAGTCCCTCGTCCCGATGACGCGCAAACTGGATCGGGCCACACGTCAGTTCATTGAGGAGCGCATCGAATCGATTGCGGCGATCAGTACAGTTTTCAGCAGCGAAGCAAAAATGCTTGAAAACCTGTCGACGCTCGCCAAGGAACAGCACTCCATTGCCCGTGAAGCAAATGCGCTCGGCATGTTGGCCAGCATTGAAGTGGCGAGGCTGGGCACAGCCGGACGGCGATTTGAATACATGGCGAGCGAGCTCAATGAATTCGCGAGCATGGTTTCCTCCGGTGCCGAGGATGTTCAAAACGAGGCCGAGCGGCACCGGTCAAACATCCTCGACAGGCGGCGCAAGCTGAATCAAAACGCTGCGGTGGAGCAGAGAGCGTTTCGGCATCATCCAGTCGGAGCTTGGCGAAGCCATTGCTACGATGAACATCGAATTGGCTCAACTGACGCGTATTCCTGCAGATTTTCAAGACTGTGTGTCAGTGATCGCCGACAACATCTCCCGGATAGTGGCGGCCGTGCAAATGCAGGACCTGACACGACAGCAGACCGAAGATGTCCAAGGTGCGCTGAATAGGATATCCGGCGAAATGAGAAGCTTCAAACACGAGACTGCACAGGAACAAGCTCGACACTCAGTGATTCTGACGATTCAGGCGCCAGGTCGACGCTGCGCGCAACAGCACTGAAGAGTGAATCCTGCAGGTGAACCACCGCCTGGAGAGTATCTTGTGCGTTGGTTCGACCGACGTAGTCGCCATTGGAGCGAAGATTCTTGACCAGGAACGTGGTCTATCGACGCAGCTTTCGCGCATCGAGCGTCTGGAACGGGAGTGTGAGGCCGACGATGCTGAAATCGAGCGCTGCCTGGGCGGACTGGCAGAGCTGATGCAGACCACAAAAGCTCATCTGGAGCACTCAAGGCAAACGCGCGACCGCATGCAGCTCTTGAACTTCAATTCCATGATCGAGGCGCGGCACGTGGGTTCCCAGGCAACCGCTCTCTCCCAGATCCCCAGTGCCATCCTCAAGCACGGGGCGTGAGAGCAGTGGATCGCGGATGGAAGATTCTTCTTGGAGGGCTCTAAATGATTGGAAAATATGGTGGCCAGGGACGGGATTGAACCGCCGACGCCGGCCTTTTCAGGGCCGCGCTCTACCACTGAGCTACCTGGCCTCAGTGCAGACTTTCAGTTGCATTTCCTGCGCGGAATCCGGCGCTGCCGGAGAAGGGTGGGCGGCTCCACGGACAGTGCGCTGCAACGACTTGGGTAGTATACCAAGCGGCATTCGTCTGCGCCAAACCCGGAAGATCGCCGGCAGCCGACCGAAAACCGGCTACTTGCTGGCTACGCTTCCCTTGACCGCACTGAATGGAACCTCCATGGTTCCCACCTTGTGCGAGGTTTCGTCGTAGACGCCGGTGCGAAGCCAGTACTGTCCTTTGGGCACATCGATCTCGCCGTGCATCTGCACCCCGGTCTTCTGGAAGATGGGATAGACGTCGGGCTTGATTTCGAGTTTCACCAGGTGATCCTTGCGGCTCGTGATCTGGCCGTACTTGTCATAAACGATCATCGACACGTTCAACGTATCCTTACGCAGACCGTCAGGATCCAGCTTCAAGTTCAAATCATTCAGATCGAGCGCGAAATCGACGGAATAATGATCCGTCGGGCCCGTAAGCGACGGTTTTGCAGTGGCAGATTCATCGGGCTTTGCATTTGTTTCCTGGATCCGCGTCTTGTACAGAATCTGTTCGGATTGCGGCATTCCGAAGACCATGAAGGGCTCGAGCGGATCGATCTTGCGTAGGGTTTTGGGAGGCATGCTGCGCGGCTTGATCCTGCCTGGTTTGGGCAGCTCCGGGCAGATCCTCGTCCCGAGCAAAGTACCCCCGGCGATACGACAGCGCGTAATGCTCTCCGTCTCCAACTCTTACTTCGATTTTTCGATAGGTCCCGTCCATATTCGCGTCGTTCGGAGAATACGAGATCGTATAAAAATCCGCGCTGTGATCGGTTACCTTGCTGATGATTCCAGAGAGATCATTTTGGTCGTAGAAGGCTTTGCCGCCGGTTTCACCGGCCAGCATATCCATGGTCGAATTGCTCGAGTTCTTTGCCTGGCTCTCATCCTGCAGTCCGCCGGAAAGCCCACCAGTTCCGATGTTCGGAGCATCTCGCAGTCACTCCCGGTGGCGGACCCAGGAACTGTGGCGCTGAGGTCATTGTCGGATCAAGCGCATTCTCTGCAGTGTAAGAGCGAGGAACAGTTGTGCCCCGCACGTCCACGGGATAAATCGCCACGCGGGCCGCCGACAGCAGATTGATGGTTTTGTCGATTGAACCGTCAAAACGCATTCGCAGTTTGACCGAACAATTCCACCGGAAATGCTCCCGACATCCAGATCACATTCTTGCGGCCCGGGAAACGATCCGAGGAAAGCAGCAAGCTGATTCAGATTCTGCAGCGTCCGGTATTCGCGGTCGCTATCCTGCGCGTAACGCGTCTCCTGCATGAACTGCTGAAACGCAGCGATGGTCTGCGGAGAAACGGCGAGCGCAGTTTGATTCGATCCCGCAGCTTCCATCTCAACCATCATTTCGATGACGGTACCCTGCGCATGAGACTCTTCTTGCGACTGCAACAATACCGCCGGCTCCGACTTGTCGTTCTTCCGATAGCCCATTGCCGTTGCCAGCACGGCAGGGTCATCAGAGAAACCCTGGATAAAGCTCAGCCTCATCGACATCGTGAAGATCGCCAGCCGCGTTCCCGGCTTGAGAGTCTTCAAATAGTGTTGCGCGGCCTTCTTCAGATACATCTGGTCGTTCATCGGCGTATTCAAGGCGTCCAGCAGCAGAACGTTGACCGCTGGCGGTGTTGGCAGCGGAGAGAAGTTGCTAAACACATTCGGGGGCAGTTGCGGCAACTCCCCATTCTGCCGGCGCCGCGCCAGAAAGTCACGATCGTGTTCTTCGAAATAGGTAATCGTTTGCGGGTTTCCCTGTTCCCGGACCCTGAAGTCTTCTTGCTTCAAGCCCTCTGACCGGGTTGCCATTACGGTCGGTGACAATCACGTCCACCAGCACCGCCCGGCTGTTCACCTTCAGTGTGCTTTCGGCGACGTTGCTTGCTGCATCGTTGGTCTGAGCTACCAAAGCCGTCGCAAAAACGGCCGCAAATGCAGCGACTCCCATGTTGAAGAGCTTCATGCGGGGACCTCCGCGCGCAGAAAGACTAGCACCTTTTGATGCCGCAGTCCCGGTAAATGCTTTGATCAGGGCCTTCTGTTCTGGCCGCCGACTGCCGGGGCAAGCGGCAAACCCTTTTGTCCGCCCGAAACCGGCTTTTCTGGAGCGCCTTCCGGCGAAATGCGACTGTTCGCCGTTTCGTCAAGAATCATGGTCGCAGCTCGAACCAAAACGGTGGTAATTGGAGAAGATCGTCTGGTTGATCATCGCGAGCGGCTTTTGCAATTTGTGATTCCCGTGGGCACAACCGTTGGCTTCTTCGACCATGAAAGTCGAGGCTGCGCAAGGGACAGATGGAACGCTGATTGCCAAGGACAACCAGCTCCGTATTCAATCACGCTGGCTACGTGCGAAACCGAGATCGCCTGCCTTCGATTCGGCCTCGAGCGTCATTCGCAAGATAGCTCCAGACTTGGCATCCAGGGCGATCTCGCCGTGATACCCAGGAGTGTCGTGAAACGAAACGCGATTCCGACAGGCGTCGGTAACCTCGTAATGGGAGTATTCGCGGGGAACCGAATATTGATAGACGGCCGCCGGGCCCGCCATGGATTGCTCCCAGTGGTCGAACACGGTGGTTCCCCGCTCCAGATCCATCAGAACGACGGCCGCCTCAGTACCGAATTCGCCGCGGCTCTCTAAGCCCGTATCCTTTTGCTTCGCATCGTTTGGCCCCGGATTGCTGTCCGTGACTTCTTTCCCATCCCGAAACGTAATCTTCCTTTGTATCGTGCCAACGCGATGGAACCCGGAGTGATCGGTCGTGGCCTGGAAATACTTCAATGTCATGGGAGAGTCGTCGAACCGCGTTGTGGTCTGGGTTGCCTCAAAGTTGGGCAGGTGCGACAGCTCGCGCAGCACGTAGGCACGAGACTGCTTGAGCATCGCCTGCTGTTCTTCAGGATTCGGCGGCTGCTGCGGGAGCTGTTCGATGACCGGCAGTTTGAGCAGCGCCGAGCGGTCGGCCAATTGCTCCAACGCCTGCTGCACATGCGTACCCAGATTGTATTTCCCGGCAAGACGGTACATTGTGAGGGTGCTCAGGCGCTCCGTCAACTCCATCCCCGCGATGCGAGGAATAATCTCGTCGTCCTGATCGAGTTGCTGCAGGAGATCACCGTCGCTGATATCGATGATTTCATCGGTAGCACCGGAGTTGCGCTTCTTTGCGGATTCGTGTGGCTGCGCAGCACGTTGAGCGAGAATCTGATCGAGCTGGGCCACGGTCATCTTTTCGACCATCTTTTCGACCGCATTCGCGGGCAATACCAGCGCCGTCAAAACTCCAACAAGAACCAGCGATCGCATCAAACGATGTCCTCTCCGCTCTCCGGACCGCGTCAATGATCCGCGTTGCGAATTTACCAGAAGGCCACGGGGCATGGCCGATCACCTATCCAGCGTTAGCCCCCGATTCTAGCGCAATTCCGGCTCGAAATTGTCTCCGAATCTTCTTGGCCGGCAGGGCAGCGGCCAGTGTTACCCTTTCCACAGCTTAAGAGTGGTTCCGCAGTTGCTACATCCATGTCAAGGCCTCAGAGGAAGGTGGGCCTGGCGGGAAACGATGACTGCGAAAGCGCCGAATACCAAGATTCTATGTCCCTGAAAAAGCCAACTCGCCGCGAATTCCTCGTCGCGGGTTCATCCGCGGCCCTGGTCGCCGCGGTGCCTGCTGCCACGTCGGATGCAGCAACGCCGGCAAATCGCTACCCCAGGTTCGGAGACCCCTGATCGCGAGCCAGTTCCCTTCTCGACCGCAGAGCTGTTTCAGCCGGGCCCGCAGCGCACTTTCAGTGGGGACAGCGCCACCCAGGTGGCGATGCCGATTGGGGGACTCGGCGCCGGATGCATCTGCGTAAACGGCTCAGGCGGTCTGCAGGACTTCTCCATCCGCACCCGGCCTGAAACTACCGCACTTCCCGCAGGGATTTACCTCCAACTCGCCGGAAGCCGCTTTCGCAGTTCTACATATCAAAGGAGCGGCAGCTGTCACCAAGCTGGTCGAGGGCCCATTTCCGGCTTTCAAGATCTTCGATCAGGGATTGCAGGGACAGGGTCTACGCCGCGGAGGATTCGAAGGATTTCCGCGCTTTGAGAATGCAACTTCCGCGGGGAATTCCCTTTCGCCGAAGTTCGCTTCGCCGACCAGTCCATTCCGCTCGATGTATCGCTCGTGGCGTGGAACCCGTTCATTCCGCTCGACGACAAGAACTCCGGCATCCCCTGCGCGATTCTTGAGTACACGCTTGCACAACACCTCGTCGCGCGCGGTCGATTACGAGTTCTCCTATCATCTCTCGCATCTGGCGCCCGGCTGCAGGCCCGATCAGGCCGCCAGCGCCAATGCGGTGATCCCCGGCAAAGGCGCCTTTCTTTTCAATCGCGAAGCACCCAATGCCGAGGCTTACGGCAGCGCCACGCTGACCGTCATCGGCGGCAAACCAAAGATCAAGGCCATGTGGCTGCGCAGCCCCGGGTGGGAGTTCGACTCACTTTCGGCGCTCTGGCGCGAAGTCTCCACCGGAAGCTTCACCACCAACGACGGCTCCAATACCGTGGACAATGCCGGCCGCAACGGCGCTTCCATCCTGCTTGAGGGACATCTCGGCCCCGGGCGAATCGCACACCTACCCGATCCTGATTACCTGGCATTTTCCCAACTGCTATCTGCGCGAGGGCGGAATCGCACTGCGCAGAACGCAGCCGTCATTCGAAGGCCAGCCCGGCTGCCGCACCGTGCCCGCCGATGCTCCGCCGCCGTGGCATCCGTATTACTCCACGCAATGGAAAGATGCCCGCGACGTTGCCGCGTATGTGGAGCAGAACTACGCCACGCTGCGCACCCGGACCGTCCAGTTCAAGAACGCCCTCTTCAGCTCAACGTTTCCTCCGTATGTGCTGGACGCCGTCTCCGCCAACCTCGCGATCCTGAAGGCGCCGACGATTCTGCGCGAGGCGAATGGCAACGTATGGGGATGGGAGGGCTGCTTTCCTGACGCGGGCTGCTGCCACGGATCGTGCACGCACGTGTGGAACTATGCGCAGGCGCTCCCGCATCTTTACCCCCAGCTCGAGCGAACGCTGCGCGATCTCGAACTGGTCCGCTCCATGGACGACCGCGGGCACGTGAATTTCCGTGGAGCCATTCCCGATGGCCCCGTCGATCACACGTGGCACGCGGCCGCCGACGGCCAACTGGGCGGCATCATGAAGGTCTTCCGCGACTGGCAGATCTCCGGCGATGCGGATGGCTGAAGCGCATGTACCCCCTTGCCAAGCGCTCGATCGACTACTGCATCGCCACGTGGGATCCCGATCATCGCGGCGCACTCTTCGAGCCACACCACAACACCTACGACATTGAGTTCTGGGGTCCGGATGGCATGTGCACCAGCATTTACCTTGGCGCACTCTCCGCGATGGCACAAGATGGCGACTGCTGTCGGCGAGTCTGCCGACGCGGCACTCTATACGCGATCTTGCCCAGCGCTGCGCGAAGTTCATGGACGAGACGCTTTTCAACGGCGACTACTACCAGCAGAAGGTTGAGTTCCAGGATCTCCGCGACAAATCGTTCGCGCAATCCATCGCGCACGTCGATGAGAAGAGCAGCGAGATGCAGCAACTGCTCAAACGCGAAGGGCCCAAAGTATCAGTACGGCTCAGGATGCCTGTCCGACGGCGTCATCGGCGCATGGATGGCTGGTTTCTACGGAATTGACACGCCGCTTACGCAGAAGAACGTTCGCTCCACGCTGCAAGCCATCTTCCGCAACAACTTCAAGACCGATCTGAGCCAGCACGCCAACGCGCAGCGGCCCGGATACGCGATGGGCCACGAGCCCGGCCTGCTGCTCTGCAGCTGGCCGCACGGCGACAAGCCCACGCTGCCCTTCGTCTATTCCGACGAAGTATGGACTGGGATCGAATACCAGGTCGCTTCGCACCTCATTCATGAAGGATTCGTCGACGAAGGCCTCACCATCGTCAAGAGCACTGCGCAGCCGCTACGACGGGCGCACGCGCAATCCCTGGAACGAATACGAGTGCGGCAACTGGTATGCGCGCGCCATGTCGAGCTTCGCGCTGGTGGGTGCGCTTTCCGGCTTCCGCTATTCTGCCGTGGACAAAGCTCTGCATTTTGGACCGAAGCTGAAGGTGCATCCGTTTGTAAGCTTTTTCTCGACTGCGACGGGATACGGCACCATTGCCCTCGACGGCCACACCGTAGCGGTGAACATGATCGAAGGTGAACTCGTCATCGAAAAGCTGCAGTTCACGGATGCGGAGGGCACCCGTTCAGTGGACTGGAAGGCTACGACCAAGCCCGGCACCCCGGCGGCAAAGACCCTCTAGCTCCGGCTTCCCGGTAATTGGCAATTCCGTCACTGACGGTCAATCCGTCTGCCACTATGATCAAGCCGTGCAGAACACTTATCGCCTGGGCGACATTCTTGCCAACTCCATCACACACGGCGTTGGCGCAGCGCTGGCAATTGCTGGAGCGGTTTATCTGATCGTCGTGAGCACAGGCGGGTCAGCGTGGATTGTGGTAAGCTGCTCGATTTTTGCGGGAACGCTGGTGCTGGTTTATCTCTGCTCCACGCTCTACCACTCCCTGGTCCGGACGCGCGCGCGCCACGTATTCCACATCCTCGATCATGGAGCGATCTACCTGCTGATTGCAGGAACCTACACGCCCTTTACGCTGGTATCGCTCCGGGGACCGTGGGTTGGACCCTCTTTGGCATCGTCTGGACACTGGCCGTGGCGGGCGTCATCTTCAAGAGCTTCGCCGTCGGGCGCTTCGCTGTGGCGTCGGCCATCGTCTATCTTTTCCAGGGATGGGTGATAATCTTCGCGGTACATCCGCTCATGCACGCCATCAGCCCGCATGGTCTGCTCTGGCTGGGCGCAGGCGGACTGGCTTACACGTTGGGGATCGTCTTTTTCGCGCTGGATCGCATTCCCTACTTCCACTCGGCATGGCACCTGTTTGTGCTTGCTGGAAGCGTTGCGCACTACTTTGCCATCCTGTTCTACGTGGTAAAACCGGCCTAAGCACCGCGCCGTGTGGACGGGGGACCGACCAGATCTGCACGCCTGTTTCAGAACAGCTCAGCACACATTACCTTTGGGTTGGATTGAGCATGGACCTTTGAGTTATCCAGGACACCCGATGCTACACTTCGCGTGGAGAGAACGAGAGTATGACACCCGATCCCTATCGCAATGCGTATGCAAAGGCCCTCGAAGACCTGACCCTGATTAGCGCGAAATTCGAATGGTTAACCACCCGCAAGAAGAACGTTGAGAGCCTCATTCTGGCGCTTGAAGCCGATGTTTTCAGCGGTGGAACAAGCCGCGCCGGAGACTTCAGCGCATGCCCCAGTCCAAACTCTGCAGCCCCCGCAAGAGGCTTCAGATGACGCGCAGGAACCCGTAGAGACCGCGGCCAGCTACTCGTATCTTGATGTTCCCGCTCCGCTGCCCGCCGATTCAGACGGTGATCCGTTCCAGCGTCGCGCGAAGGCCAACTTCCGATTCAGAGGTCTTTCAGCGCAGCGGTCGTACTAACCCGACGACAACCATCCCGTCCGATTTCAGATGCGAACCTCGCGGCTCGCTGACGATGGCCGGCACCGACGACAATCGCGTGTCGGCCAATTTGCCTGTGCATGCGTCTTCGAAAGGTCCCTGATTCATGGAGATTGGGACCGACTCAGGGAGGCCCGCATTGACCCCACCCCGCAAACCCGGTAAACTACTCTAGTTTGGCGATTCCTGCCTGTCGCCGCGGAGCCAACCGCTCGCCCAGAGTTTTTCGGCGCTTGAGCGTACCGTGGACCTGGAAGTTTCCGCCCGAGCATTTCTAGATTTGTAGAGCGCATCCGCAGTTGCGCGTGCGATCGGCTCTGGAGGGTTTATGTACGCGGTCATTCGTACCGGTGGCAAGCAGTATCGGGTCGCGCCAGGCGATGTAGTCAAGATCGAGACCGTGCTTCAGACGACAAGACCGTCGAGTTCAGCGATGTTCTCGCCTTTAGCGGCGAAGACGGCAGCATGGCCAAGCCGGCAGCGCCAAAGTGACCGCCGAAGTTGTCGGCGAGGGCCGCGGCGACAAGATCCTCGTCTTCCACCTGAAGCGGAAGAAGCAGTACAAGAAGATGCAGGGACACCGGCAGAACTTTACCGAGGTGCGCATCAAGGCCATTGAGGCCGACGGCGTCACCTACACGGAGAAGTAGCTGCTAGCTCTTGGTCTTCAGCTTTCTTCATGCGCTGAGGACGAGATTCACAGATTCGACGGCTGACGGCTGAAAGCCGGGATTCAGAAGGGGATTCGGCAATGGCACATAAAAAAGGTGGAGGCAGCTCCACAAACGGACGCGATTCCAATGCACAGCGGCTGGGCGTGAAGGCCTTTGGCGGCCAGCTCGTTACCGGCGGCTCGATCATCATGCGCCAGCGCGGCACGCAGCATCAAGCCGGGCACCAATGTCGGCATCGGCTCAGACGACACGCTCTTCGCCAAGGTCACCGGCCGGGTGAAGTTCACCGACCACGGCAACCGCGGGCGCTTCGCCTCGATCGAGCCAGTCGCGGCGGAATAGCCGCAGTTCCAAACACAAAAGCAAAGGCCACGGTTCGCCGTGGCCTTTGCTTTTGTGTTTGCATTGGTGCTGCAAAAATGGAAGGGCCGAACCAGGATTGGTTCGGCCCTTTTCGTCACGACAACTCGTGAGCTTACGATTTCGATTCGTTGCCTTGCAGATTGCGCGTCAGCACCTTCTCGACAACACGTTCCACATCGGTGAGGAAGAAGCCGTTTGCCGGCTGCTGCACGGCAACTTGCGTTCCGTGGCCGAGAGCCGAGGCAATCTCGTTCCAGCGATAGATCGTGGAGTTGGCCGGCATCACCAACAGGCTTGCGCACGCGCTCGGGCATGGCACAATACGCGACCCACATTCCAACAGCAAGCAGAATCACTGCCTTCATAGGCAAACTGCAGCGGCGCATTCAGAGACGAGTTGCCCGGACTCAGCGCGGCGTAGATCAAGTCGTTCGCCGACATGAATCCAAACCCGAGTCCGAACCCAACGGCAATATCCTTGAAAGAGAGCTGCAGGGCGTTGATGCACAGGCAGAGGAACGCCAGCAGGCAGAGTTCGAGAATGCTCACCGAACGCATCAGCGCGAGAGCAAAATCGGGAATCAGCGAGATGCTGGGATGCGTGTAGGAGATCGATCCGAGGCTCGCGACGGCGGAAACCAGGGCCACCCAGCGGAAATACTACCGTTCCCAGGCGCATCAAGCCAGAGAAGGCGGAGAGCACGGATCGGAAGATCTCAAGCGTGACAAAGAAAAGGCGTGATGGCGCTCGCGATGTAGACCGCCCAGTACGGGTAGAAGTAAAACGGAAAATACTGGTGGCCCCAAGGCTGCGCCTGAATGTAGAGCAATCCCAGGAGAATCGGCATGGAGCCGACACGCAGAGCAAGATATATGTTTAATGCGGGGAAGCGCTTCTGCAATCCCTTCTTCCAAAACAGGAAGCCGAGTGTTGCCCAGAGCGCGAACTCAACCACGCTCATCAGCGACATCATGAAATCTAAAGGCATACAAGGCCCTTTCCATCCTGAGGGTTCTCTCAGAATAGTCCTTGCTGCCCTTGGATTCAAATGAAAACTAGGTTGCCGCGTGTAGCACTTTGGTGCTACGGGATACGGGACTTACCTGGTTGTGTTGGTGCAGCCCATGCCAGGTCCGCATGTGGGAACCGGCAGCCCCGCCGTGGCCGACTGGTGGCTCGAGAAGAGTGCTTCGGGGTCGAGGAAACCGAGGCAGCGGCGGCACCGGCAACAACAACGGACAGAACAAAAACGCGGAAGGCGAGTTTCATAATTGGTTACCCCTCAAAGAAATCTCTACAGAAATTGTTTGGATTGCTGACACTTTTATGTTAGTGCAGTTTCTGCACTAAGTCCAGCCTTTTCAAGTACATCGAAAGTATCGCATTTATAAGTGACAAAAGTAACATCATTCTTCGGTAATCTACGCTTAGGTACCCAATTTAGTTACCTTCCTCTGCGCGCTCGTAACGAACGCCCGGGTCGTAAATCTACAAGGTTTGGCATGGTAAAATAGAGGCTGGCAGAGATTCTCACAAAGCCCTCGTGTTTCAAGCGGTTAATCCCCAAAACTGCGGCCCCGATCGATGCTCGGGCCGGTCTGTGGACGAGACGGCCGAAGGCGAAGATTCTGCGAATGGAAAAATATGGCGACTGAACCACGCGACGTAACTTCTCTCCCCGCAGACAACGGAAACTACACCGGCGAAGACATCACTGTCCTGGAAGGCATGGAGCACGTAAGACTTCGTCCGGCAATGTACATTGGCTCGACCGGTGAGATGGGTCTTCACCATCTTGTTTACGAAGTAGTAGACAACTCAGTCGACGAAGCACTGGCCGGTTATGCAAAAAAAATCGAAGTCACCATTCACGTCGACAACTCCATCACCGTCGTCGACGACGGCCGTGGTATCCCCGTCGATATGAAGACGCTTGCAAATGGCGAGTCGATGCCCGCCGTTCAAGTGGTGCTCACCAAATTGAATGCAGGAGGAAAGTTCGATTCCTCCAACTACAAGGTGTCTGGCGGCCTGCACGGCGTCGGCGTGAGTTGCGTGAACGCGCTCAGCCAGGAATTGAACGTCGAGATATGGCGTGATGGCCACACCTGGGAGATGGATTTCAGTTGCGGCACAGCCACAAGTGAACTACGCATGGCGGGCACGTCGAAGCGGCGCGGCACCAAGGTTCACTTCCTGCCTGACAAATCAATCTTCACCGCCACCGAATACAACTACGACACGCTGGCGCAGCGGCTGCGCGAACTCGCGTTTCTCAATAAAGGGCTCGAAATCACTTTGACCGACGAGCGCACGTCCGATCCCAAGACCGGCGAAGCGCGTCGCGCCGAGTTCCGCTACGCCGGCGGTATTGCAGAGTTTGTAAAGCATCTCAATCGAGGCAAGTCTGTGCTGCACGAGAAGCCGATTGTGATGGAAGCTTCGCGCGATAACGTCGAGATCGAAATTGCGGTGCAATACAACGACAGCTACTCCGAGACGGTATTCAGTTTCGCGAACAATATCAACACCGTGGATGGCGGAACGCACTTGTCGGGCTTCCGTACTGCGCTGACGCGGACGATCAACGCGATCGGACAGCAACTCGGATTATTCAAAGACGTGAAAGAGAACCTGAGCGGCGATGACGTGCGCGAAGGCCTTGTTGCGGTCGTCAGCGTGAAGTTGTCGCAGCCCCAGTTTGAAGGCCAGACCAAAGGCAAACTCAATTCCGATATCGCGGGAACCGTCCAGGCATTCGTCAACGAGCGACTGGGCATGTATCTTGAGCAGAATCCGCCTGTAGCCCGCAAGATCATCAACAAAGCCATTGAAGCGGCACGCGCGCGCGAGGCTGCCCGCAAAGCTCGCGACCTGACGCGGCGCAAGGGTGCGCTGGACGGCGGCGGTTTGCCCGGCAAACTGGCTGACTGCTCCGAACGCAATCCGGATCGCTGCGAACTCTATCTCGTCGAGGGTGAAAGCGCAGGCGGCACGGCCAAGCAAGGGCGCGATCGCCGCTTCCAGGCGATTCTGCCGCTGAAAGGCAAGATCCTCAACGTGGAGAAGGCCCGCTACGACAAGATGCTGGGCCACGAGGAAATCCGCGCCATGATCACGGCGCTGGGATGCGGCATTGGCAAGGATGACTTCGATCCAGCGAAGATACGCTACGGCAAGATCATTCTGATGACCGACGCCGACGTGGACGGATCGCACATTCGCACGCTGCTGCTGACATTCTTCTTCCGGCACATGACGGAACTGATCAAGAGAGGCAACATTTACATTGCGCAGCCGCCGCTGTTCAAGATCAAAAAGGGCCGGTCTGAGCAATATGTGAAGGACGAGCGCGAGCTGAACCGCGTCGCGATCAAGCGTGCCTCCGAGGGCATGATCGTGCGGCACGGCGAGAATGCCAGCCATATTGAAGGCAGTGAGCTGACGCGCTTCATGGGCTACCTGAACGAGTACCTTGCCTTCGTCGAAAAGGTGGACAAGCGCATCCGCAACGAACAGCTCACGGAACTGATCGCGCGTGCCGAGCTGACCCATCGCTCCGACTTCACCTCGAAGAACGGCAATGAAGTGCCGGCGAAGCTGGCGAGACTGCACGAGCAGCTTGAGCAACAGGCAGATGACTTTGCAATCAAGGTCAACAAGCCGGTTGAAGACGAAGAGCACCACACCTGGTCACTCTGTTACAGCGATTCGCAGGGCGCATCACGCTGCATCGACTACGCGCTGGCCTCGAGTCCGGAGTTCCGCCAGATGATGTCGAAGTATTCGCAGATCAGTCAGTACCTGGAACCCCCATTCCTGATCGAGTACGCATCCAAGACAGCGCAGGATTCTGCGGAAGAGCTTGAAGGGACTGAGTTCGAAGAGGGTCAGACACCGCCGAAGGTAAAGGCGGAAGCGAAGGCGGCGCGGCGCACATCGCGCATCCAGCATGAACCTGTAGAGAAGCAAACTGCACGTGAGCTGTTTACCTACATCGTGGAACAGGGCAAAAAGGAATACGATGTGCAGCGCTACAAGGGACTGGGTGAGATGACCGCGCCACAGCTTTGGGAAACCACGATGGATCCGGAGCGGCGGACGCTGCTGCAGGTGAAGCTCGAAGACATCGCCGAAACCGAAGCCATCTTCACCACGCTGATGGGCGAAGATGTTGAATCACGACGCAAATTCATTGAAGACAACGCGCTCGACGTGAAGAATCTCGACATCTAAACATCGGATAGTAGTCTGCAGGGATCGCCACGGGACAACATGATCGTTCCCGTGGCATTTTGAAGCCTCATGTTGCCGGTCGCTCTGTTTCGAGATTCCCCTTGGAAGGAGTCTGCGCTATGAACTTCAATCCCAGCTTCCGTATTACCTCAACCGCCACACTCGCAATTACTTTCTTGCTCGCGGGATGCAAATCGAATACCGCGCCACCGGCGAACCAGACAAACCCATCCGCAGAGAATTCGCAGCCTGCGGCCACACAACCAGCACCAAGTCAGCCGGCACCATCCCAGCCAGCGCCAAGTCAGCCGGGAGCAAGTCAGCCCGCGCCAGGTCAGGCCGCATCTGATCAGCCCGCGTCCATGCAGCCGGGGGCGGCAGGACAGGACGCAACGACTGCAGCGCAGCAGGTTGCTGCGACTCCACCTCCTCCGCCACCTCCCCCTCCGCCTGCGGTTATCACCCTCGCGGCGGGCACCCCCATTCGCGTGCGGCTCGTCAATGATCTTGGCTCGAAGATTTCGCAGCCAGGCGATGCGTTCACTGCTACGGTTGCTGACAGCGTGATGAGAAATGGAGAGGTAGTGATTCCGAAGGGTGCGCGTGCCGATGGAACAGTGATTGACGCGAAACCGCTTGGGAAGTTCAAAGGCGGAGCGTTGCTTTCAATCAAGCTGGACAGGGTCCGCACAAAGTGGGGCTCCTACCCAGTCGCCACGAGCACCATCTCTCAAACTCAGCAAGGAAAGGGCAAGCGCTCTGCAGCCATGATCGGCGGAGGCGCCGGCCTGGGCGCGGTGATCGGTGGAATCGCAGGAGGCGGCAAGGGCGCTGCGATCGGCGCGCTGGCCGGAGGAGGCGCCGGCACCGCTGGTTCGGCCTTCACGGGTAATAAGCAGATTGTGTTGCCGGCCGAGACCCTTGTGACTTTCACTCTCGATCATTCGGTCCACATAACCCAAAAGACCCCGTCGGATCAGCCGGAATTGCAAGCGCGGTAATCGATCTGATTCTGGGGGCTGCGAAGATTCGAGCGTCGATTAACTTGTGTACAGGCCAAGGTCCTGCACGTTGGACTCCTTCGGAAGCTGGTTGAACCGAAGAGGCGAACTCTTGAATGGGTTCGCCTCTTGTGTTTTAAGCACTGCTGCCAGTTTTTTGCGCCATTGCTACGAAGGCTGGGTTTTCAGCGGTCAGCGCAGCCGTAAGCTTGGAAGGTTCTCTGGAGGCCTACCAGATGCTGCGAGTTACAGCGCGGAAAGTGACTGATTATTTTCATAAATTGATCATAGTTTTCAATATTGTGGACAAAATGATCATTCAGATGTAAATTAAATTCATAGATCGGATCTGTAGATCGGATCCGGTACCGCCGTCATTCTTCCATCGATTCCCCGCAGGTCCGTCGCGCACTCCAAGAAACTTGCCGGCATGAAAAGGCACATTCATCATGAATTTGGAAATCTGTGTCGATTCAGTTGAATCGGCGATTGCCGCGGCCAAGGGTGGTGCGAAGCGCGTCGAATTGTGCTGCGCACTGAGCGAAGGCGGCATTACGCCGAGCGCCGGCCTTATCAGCACGGTTCGTTCAACTGTAAACATCGATGTGTCCGTTATCATCCGGCCGCGGGGCGGCAACTTTGTTTACTCCGACGAGGAACTGACGGTCATGCACCAGGACATTCTGGAGGCGAAGGCGCGCAAAGTGGATGGCGTTGCACTGGGTGTTTTGACGAATTCCAGCAATGTGGATGTTGCGCGTGTGCGCGCTCTGATCCAAGCGGCGCGTCCGCTTCAGGTCACGTTTCATCGCGCATTCGACGTCTGCAAGAATCTAGATCTCGCGCTGGAAGACGTAATCGCCTGCGGAGCCGACCGCATCCTCACTTCGGGTGGTAAGCCTGACGCCATGGGAGGCGCAGCGAAAATTGCACAGTTGCAGAGAAGCGCCGGCGATCGCATCAAGATCATGGCCGGCGGAGGAATTCGTGCTTCGAATGTGCGAGCCGTTGCGCTGAAGACAAGCGTTCGCGAGATCCACACCTCGTTGAGTGAAGACGTAGAAGTCGAGCAATCTGATGTCGGTGCTGTGTTGTATACCCGGCAGAAAGGCTACAAAAACTTCCGCCTGCTGGAGCATAACGTGCGGGCATTCAAGTCCGCGCTCGATGCAATTGCCTTGGAAGCGTAGACGGGCTCGCCCGTACAATAACCCCAGTTTTCTGATCCCGATTTGCATCGGGCCCAATCTGTAACTATGTCATCAAAGACAGATAAACGAGCGAAGGAGATTCTGCGGCTGCTGCTAAGCCACGGCAAAGCCTCAGTGGATGAGCTTACCTCTTCATTGGGTACTTCGCCGGCAAGCATCCGCCGCGACCTGGTGCGGTTGGAGAGCCATGGCCTGGTAACGCGCACGCACGGCGGAGCCATGCTTGCAGGGAACGGCAACGCGGTCTACGAGCCGTTTCGGTTCGATGCTTCGTTCCAGGTACGCGAAGACCGCTTTGCCTCTGAGAAGCAGCGCATTGCCCGCACCGCTGCGGCTCTGATCCAGGAAAACGAGACCATCGGCTTCGCCGCAGGAACCACGACAACCCTTGTGGCGCGCCAGCTTCTAAATCGAAAGAATATTCAGATTGTCACGAATGCCGTGAATATCGGGATGGAGCTGAGTTCGAGTGCCCGGCTGCAGACGATGCTGACGGGAGGCAATCTCCGCTGGGCCGGGGCTTTCTCGCTGGTCGGACCCGCCGCCATCGAAGCCCTTGCGGTTGTCGTGATGGACCGGTTGTTTGTGAGTGCCACCGGCGTGGATGCGGAGCACGGCGCTACGCTGATCCAACCAGATGAAGCAGCGGTGTTCCGCGCCATGGCGCGCCAGGCACGTCAGGTCATCGTGGTGGCCGACTCGAGCAAGGTGGGACGGGTGAGTCCAGCTGTTGTGTGCCCCGTGAGCGACATCGATCTTCTCATCACCGACAACGGAATCTCGGAAGAAGCGACACGTGCGTTCGCCGCGGCCGGCGTGAAGATCATGGCAGTCTAGTGTCTGTCGATAAGGCTCAAATCATAGAGTTGAAACCCCAGAATCAAGAGTAGTTTGCGCGGCAGCTGCCGCAGCCGTTGTCGACAATATATATCGTGATACGATATAACTATGACGTGCCAAACCGATCACTCTGATCATCTGCTCAACACGCTGGCGGAATTCCGATTTGAGCTGCGCCGATTTCTGCAGTTCAGCGAAAGCGCATCGCTCGAGGCCGGCCTGCACCCACAGCAGCATCAGCTTCTCCTTCAGATCGCCGGCGCTGCTGATGGAACAGCGGTAACGATTGCCTATGCAGCGAACCGCCTCGGCCTGAAACACAACAGCACCGTTGAGCTGGTTGATCGGTCAGAACGGGAAGATTTGATTGAGAGAACGGCCGACAAGGATGACAAACGCCGCGCCATCCTGCGCCTTACGCGCAAAGGCCGGCAGGTGCTGCATAAACTCTCCGGCGATCATGCGCGCGAATTGAACGAAATGGCGCCGCGGTTGGTACAGGCGCTCCGGCGCGTGCAGGTTCATTCCAGGGCTCCCCTTGCTGCGGAGGCCCTGTGAGGTCACGACCCTCAGCCTTGCGCGACTTCACGGTGGATCGGCGCACTTGGTTTCTCTCAGCCGTATCGATCGTTATTGGCGCCGGAGGAGCGGCATTGGCTGTGCTGCTGCTGCGTGCGATCGCGCTATCAACGAACATTTTCTTCTATCACCGCCTGAGCCTCGCCATGGTGGGCCCTGCGGGGTCAAACGAGCCGCATGCAGCCGTTTTGTTCATACCCGTCATCGGTGGCATCCTTGTCGGCTTGATGGCACGCTACGGAACCGACAAAATTCGCGGCCATGGCATTCCAGAAGCGATCGAGGCCATTCTGCTGCGCGGAGCCCGCGTAGAACCGCGCGTCGCCGTGCTGAAGCCGATCTCCGCGGCAATCGCCATCGGTTCCGGCGGTCCGTTCGGCGCAGAGGGTCCAATCATCATGACCGGCGGAGCGTTCGGCTCGCTGGTCGCGCAATGGCTGCGGCTCTCTGATGCGGAACGTACGACGCTGCTGGTGGCCGGCGCCGCGGCGGGCATGTCGGCAACATTTGCCGCGCCGATCGCCGCCATACTCATCGCAGTGGAACTGCTTCTCTTCGAGTGGCGTCCGCGATCGCTCGTACCCGTTGCGGTGGCAAGCGTCACGGCAGGAGCGCTGCGCATCTGGTGGCTTGGCGCGGGTCCATTGTTTCCGGTCGATCTGCCGTCGAACATCCATCTCGAGCAATCACTCCTGATAGCCGTTCCGCTCGGAATCCTTGTTGGCTTTGCCGCAGCAGGCCTCAGCCGCATGATGTACGGGCTTGAAGACGCGTTTGAGCACTTCTGCGGGCGCGCTCACATCCACTGGATGTGGTGGCCCGCGATCGGCGGCATCGGGATCGGCGTTGGCGGCTACTTCTTCCCGCGCGGCCTGGGTGTGGGCTATGACAACATCGCCGAGTTGCTACGCGGCAACGCACCGCTCGCATTGTTGCTGGGATTAATCATCGCAAAGTCACTGATGTGGGCCTTCTCGCTGAGTTCCGGAACATCGGGCGGTGTGCTAGCTCCGCTGCTGATGATCGGAGCAGCCATCGGTGAATCTGCCGCGCATCTCGCTAATCTTCCTGGGCAGACCCAGGCATTGTGGGCGCTGATGGGGATGGGCGCAATGCTCGCAGGCGCACTCGGCGTTCCACTGACAGCGGTACTCTTCTCGCTGGAGCTGACGCATGCCCTACCGGCTATCCTGCCAGTGGTGCTTGCGTGCACGGCGTCGTACCTGGTCACTTCGCTCATCATGCCGCGCTCCATTCTGACAGAGAAGCTCGGGCGTCGCGGATACCATCTCTCACGCGAATATGGCGTAGATCCGCTGGAACTCCTGACAGCGGCAGAGGTAATGACGGAGCTACCGCCCGGCGACGAAGTATTGGTAGGCAAGCCGGATCATCTGCCGGAGAGTTACGTCTTCTCCGACGAGACCTGCCGCGCTATCGCCGAGGAGATGGCTACCACGGGATTGATGAGTCTGCTGGTCGTAGACCGAGAGACAAACCGCCTGCGTGGAAGCGTGGGTGCAGCTGAGCTACTCGCTGGCCGTCGACGCGCTGTAAAGAGAGAGTCCGATCGCAGCATCGCGTTTCAGTTTGAACTACCGAGGACGTAGTCGCGCCTGAACTGATTGCATGAATGGTTCTGTAAAAGGGCACGACTTTTAGTCGTGCCGCAAAGACCGCATAAAACCAGCGGGCTTTAGCCCCTGAGGGAAGTTTGACATTCGCTTGAGCCATTTATGCAACTAGCTCTAGACCGCTCGCAACGCATCCACGGGATCGGCTGATGCGGCTCGAGCGGCCGGCAGAGCCGATGCCAGCAATGCCACGGCGATCATCACAAGAACACTCGCCGCATAGATCAACGGATCAGTGGCACTGACATCGAAGAGGAAAGAGCTTACGAGACGTGACAAGGCGAACGACCCAAGCAGCCCGAGTCCGCAACCGATCAGCGCGAGCTTTGCGCCCGAGAACAGAACCAGTCGCGCAATGTTGCCGCGCTGTGCGCCCAATGCCATGCGAATCGCGATCTCCTGCGCCCGAATCGAAATCGAAAACGCGACGACGGCGTAGATCCCGGTAATCGCGAGCACCAGCGCTCCTATCGCAAATACCGTGATCAGATCCGTATTGAAGCGGCGCGGTGCCTCCACACTCGATATCACCGCGGACATTGACTGGACTTGTTCCAAGGGAAGCAGAGGATCGATTCCTGCGACTGTCCCGCGCACCGTCTGGATGATTTGACCTGCAGGCAGCGTTGAGCGAACAATGATGAATCCGCCGGATGGATTGACGAGATTTGCGGAAGGATCGGCACCGTCAAGGATCGCCGGCTGCTCGATCGGGACGTACCATTGGTCTTCATCGGGAGTGTCGGGAGATCCTATCTTCGTATCGGCCACGGCGCCCACTATGGTTGCCCAGGGCAACCCCTTCTTTGGATTACCGACGTGCATGCGCCTGCCGATGGCGCTCTGCCCGTGCCAATAGTGGTCGGCCATGGAGCGGTTGACAATGGCCACCAACGGCGCATCGGCACGATCTGCCTCGGTGAAAGTTCTCCCTTCAAGCAGAGCAATGCCCAGCGAATTGAAGTAGTCGCCATAGACCGAGCCGAAGACCGCGAACTGCAGCTTCCAACCCTCGGTCGGCTGGCTTTCGATCGTGTATGCGGCCCGTCCATACGAGTCTGAACCCGGCACAAGTGTGCTGATTGCGGCTGCGACCATACCCGGCTTGCCAGATAACCGGTCGACGACCTCACGGTTGAAATTTTCGGCCACGGCGTAGGTCTTGTACTGATTCAGGGGCAATTGAAACTCGGCCACGAGAACGCGATCGGGTCTGAATCCGGGATCGACCGCCAGCATCTTCTGGTAGCTGCGCATGAAGGCTCCACACGTGGTGAGCAAAACCAGGGCGATGGCAATCTCCGCCGCGATCAGAACGGAACGAAGCCACGCATGAGTCCTGCCGCCGGAACCGGCCCGAGCGCCATCCTTCAACGTGTCTGTAATGTTGGCGTTCACTGACGCGAACGCGGGCGCCATGCTCGCAAGAACTCCAGTGACAATGGCGAGAAGGAGCGCGAAGAGAGCGACGCCTCCGTCGATGGAAACTGCTTCGATACGCGCAATGGAATCGGGCAGGAAGTCGAGCGAAGTGCGAACCGCAAGTGCGGCCAGGGCGAAACCCAGCATCGCACCGGCACAACTCAGCAGGAGGCCTTCGACCATCGACTCGCGAATAATGGTGGCCGCCCGGGCTCCCAGTGCCAGCCGCACAGCCGATTCGCGACGGCGGCGGATCGCGCGCACCAGCATCAGAACAGCAACATTGACGCACGCGATCAGCAGAACGATGGCCACGGCGACAAACAAAGCGCGCAGGATCGGCCGCGTCTCGCCCACCACGTATTCATGAAGCGGAGCGACATCCCCGCGGATTTTGATCGAAGTCATCGTGGTCGGGAAGTTGCGCATGATTTCGTGAGCTACCCGGTCCGCATCCTGCGCGGCGGCCGCGAAAGTACGCCGTCCCTGAGTCGGGCCACGATGTGATATCCAAAGAAGCCCGCAGCCTGATCGGAGAGTTCGTCGGGCGTGAGGCTCAGAGGCACCCAGAGTTGCGCCTGGTCCAGGCGTCCCGTGTCGACGGGAAATTCGAAGCTTCGCGGCATGACGCCGATGATCGAATATGCCTTGCGGTCTAGTTCGATTGCACTGCCAAGCACATGCGGATCGCGATGGTAGCGGTTCTGCCAGAGCGCATCGCTGATCACTGCAACCGGTTGGTGCCCATCGTTTTCCTGCGCGGTGAAGACACGGCCGAGTTCCGGTTGAACGCCCAACGTGGCAAACGTGCTTGCCGTCATCCTGGCGCCTGAAATCTCCTCGGGAAACTGCCCGCCCGACAATTCATACGCACTGCTCAAAATACCCTCCCTGGAGGAGAATGCGCTTGCCGCCCTCGGATATGTGCCGATGTCGCGAGCGGTTACCGACATGTTCGTGCCGCTGCCGAGACGGTCGCCGAGAACCACCAGTCTTTCGGGATCCGGAAAAGGCAGTGGGCGCAGCAGAATCCCTTCGATCAACGAAAAAACGGCGGTGGTCGCGCCGATGCCCAGCCCTAACGTGAGAACGACCATCACCGTGAAGCCGGGAGATTTGCGCAACTGCCGCAGCGCGAAACGAAAGTCCTGCGGGATAACACGCATTCGGTCTCCCTGTAGGTGCAGCGCCAGGGCAACTGGAATAGGACTTACTGGATCCATGTTTTTGACCACACGTGCTTTGGGGCGGCTGCGCTTGTTCCGAAGGACCTCCCGTTCGGATCCGCATGCTCAGATCGTAGAGCACCCGTTGCTGTGCGTCATCAAGAAACTCTATTCATCGAAACGCTGGGAGTATGCTTCAACACTGGCTCGCGGCCGTTGAGCTACCCTGTTTCCCATCTCACTTTTGAGCCTCCGGTGGTAGCCTTCCCATGGACCAAAAACCAAGGAGAAATCCGTGCGTATTTCTTTGCTTCACTTTGCCGCAATCGGGCTCGTAGTCAGTTCCACAATCGGAGTGTCAGCGCAGGCGCCGCCGCAGGAAGCGCGGTTGCACGCGCCGCAGCCATCACAGGCACAGACCTCTCAAACCGCAGCGCCCCGAGCCGCACAGCACATGCCAAGGGAGGCCGCCGATGATCCAGTTGCCGATCCGAGGGCGTCGTCGTCCTCGGCAAGGCAAGATTCACCGTCCTCACACCTGAACTGATCCGCATGGAGTGGGCGGCGGACGGGAAGTTCGAGGATCATGCTTCGTTTGTCTTCATCAACCGCCGGCTGCCGGTACCCAAATTTCATACATTCGATTGTCGTCGATGGGCCACCAGGTCCGGAACACTCGAAATACAAGACCGACGCTCTGACACTCACCTACAATGTGACGCGCCGGACACGATAGGCAGCTTCACTGCCGATAATCTCTCGATCGAGTTGACGGTCGACGGCAAGCCTGTCACATGGCATCCGGGAATGACAGACAGCGAGAACCTGCAAGGCACGACGCGCACGCTGGACGGAGCGCGCGGCGACAAGACACGCGAACCCATCGAGCAGGGCCTCGTATCACGTTCTGGATGGGCGCTCGTCGACGATTCTTCGCGACCGCTGTTCGACTCCGCAGATTTCCGTTTCACCGAGGGCGAGAAGAGTCCCTGGCCGTGGGTCATCGAGCGGCCTGCCGGCGAGCGGCAGGACTGGTACTTCTTCGGCTATGGCCATGACTATCGCAAGGCGCTGGGCGATTACGTTCGCGTGGCCGGGCGCATTCCGCTGCCGCCGCGGTTTGCCTTCGGCGCATGGTGGTCGCGCTACTGGGACTACAGCGACCAGGAGATCGAGGAGATCATTCGCGGGTTCCACGAAAACTCGACGCCGCTCGATGTGTTCGTGATCGACATGGGCTGGCACAAAAGCCGAGAGCAACTCCAGGCCATGGGCGAAGGCGACAAAAACAACATGGATCAGTCCAAGCATTCTCTCGGCTGGAGCGGCTACACCTGGAATGACGAGCTGTTCCCTTACCCACAGCTGTTTCTCGATCGGCTGCATGCCGATCATCTGAAGACGAGTCTGAATCTGCATCCGGCCTCCGGCATCCAGCCGTGGGAGGAAGCGTATCCCGCGATGGCGAAGGCCATGGGCATCGACCCGGCGACGAAGCAGTACGTGCCTTTCGACATCACCAACAAGAAGTTCGCCGAGAACTATTTCAACCTCGTCCTTCATCCGCTTGAGAAACAGGGCATCGATTTCTGGTGGCTCGACTGGCAGCAGGAGCAGAACACAAAGATGGCCGGCGTAACGCCGACCTGGTGGCTCAACTACGTGCACTTCACCGACCAGCAGCGCGAGGGCAAGCGCCCGCTGCTCTTCCATCGCTGGGGCGGCCTCGGCAATCATCGCTACCAGATCGGTTTCTCCGGCGACACCGTTTCGGTGTGGGATTCGCTGGCCTTCCAGCCGTGGTTTACCGCGACCGCAGCCAACGTGGGCTATGCCTACTGGAGCCACGACATCGGCGGACACATGCCGGGCGCAGTCGATCCGGAGCTCTTCACGCGCTGGGTTGAGTTCGGCGCGTTCAGCCCGATCCTGCGCACGCACACCACCAAGAATCCTGAATCCGAGCGGCGCATCTGGGCCTATCCTGAGCCGTACTCCTCGATTCTTCGTGCAACCTTCCAGTTGCGCTATGCCATGCAGCCGTATATCTACACTGAGGCGCGACGCACCTACGACACGGGCATCGCCTTTCTGCGGCCGCTCTATTACGACTGGCCCGAAGCCAACGAAGCTTACGACAACAAGGATGAATATCTCTTCGGCGACGAGATGGTCGTTGCTCCGGTCGTGACGCCGGGAGACAAGGACTCAGGCCTGGCAACGGAAAAGGTATGGCTACCGAAAGGCGAGTGGATCGAGTGGCCCACAGGCAAACATTTCTCCGGGCCGACGTCGGTCGATCGCAGCTTCTCAATTGAGCAGATTCCGATTTACCTGAAAGCCGGGGCCATTGTTCCGATGCAGCCGGAGATGAACTACACCGGCGAGAAGCCCGTCGATCCGCTGATCGTCAACGTGTGGCCGCTCGAGCCCGGGAGCCAGCTCGAGCTACACGCTCTACGAAGATTCCGGCGTCGCCGAGCAGTATCAGCACGGCGTCTTCACGCGCACGCCCATCAAGGCCACGCAGAACGGCGACACACTGCGCGTTGAAATCGGGCCGGTGGAAGGTAGTTTCCCCGGCATGCTCAAGTCTCGCGGCTACACACTGAAACTGCCCGCCGACTGGCCGCCTTCATCCGTCACAGTGAATGGGGTGGCGGTGAAGCAGGCAGGGCCGACCGGCAAAGGTGGCTGGAGCTTTGAAGGCAACACGCTCACCACCATCATTCCGATTGCAAGCCTGAGCACCGCATCAAAGGTGACAATCGAAGTCCATCGCGCTGCAGGACTGACCGCAAAGCGCGGAGACCTCGATGGATTCAACGGTGCGATGGCGCGACTGCGTGGAACCTACGACGCCCTCAACATGACTCCTCCGGCAGCCGCTCCGCCCGACATCCTTATCGATGCCATGCAGACAGGCGATCGCATTGGCTATCACCCTGAATTGGCGCAAAAGGAGATCGCCCACTTCCACCAGGTGCTGCCTCAAGCACAGGCAGCGGTGAGTAAGGTGGTGGAGGAGGCACAGAAGCGCCTGGACGAGTTAGCACAGCGCACGTCTCGGCACAACGCAGGTCAGATCGACATCCAGGCCGAAAAACAGAAACGCGCCGACGCACTGAGCCGGGCGGCAAAGCTGGTGAGCGACGCAGGAAAGTAACGGAGGCAAAAGCGGCGGGACCATCGGAAGGAAATGTCTGCGGTCCCGCCTTGCTTTTGCGATGCACATGCAGCACTCACCGGTGCAACGCCAAAAACCCACATCATCCGTGCTGTTCACCGGAGCAGCAAGAGCCTGTCTTGGCCTGCCGTGGCTGTTCGTATTTCTGGTTAGGATCGACAAAGTAGCCGCCGTCATATTTGTCGTGGTGGCGAACCCACGCCATGCGTGTGCGCCAATCCGTCTTCGTCCCGCCCTTTTGGCACAAGGTCAAGGAAGTTATAGGTCCCTACCAGGATGTCGAGTCCACGCGCGTAGGTCGAATACGTGTGGTAGATCTGGCCGTCCGCATCTTTGTAGAAGACGCTCGCTCCTGGCCGCTCTTCGCTGGGAAACTCCATGACGGTGTAGTTGTAGTCGACCGTCCCGGTCTCTCGCTCAGCCGTGGTCGCCGACACGTGGTAGTCGTAATTGAAATCCGATCCAAACGACGAGGCCCAGTGGAATTTCCAGCCCATGCGCTTTTTGAATGCATCGATCTCGCCATACGGAGCGCGTGAAACCACGGCGAAGGTTACGTCGCGATGCGCAAGGTGAATCGTCATGCCATCGAAATGATCGGAGAGGTAGGAGCAGCTGGGACAACCCTCAGCCCATCCCGGGCCGAACATGAAGTGATAGATGACGAGCTGGCTCCGCCCGTCAAACAGATCGGCTAGTGTTTCTTTGCCGCGCGGTCCTTCAAATACGTACTTCTTCTCGACCTTTTCCCACGGCAATTCGCGGCGTTGCCGGCTGAGTTCATCGCGCAGCCGCGTGAACTCCTTTTCTTTCGCGAGGAATTGCTTGCGAGCTTCAGTCCATTCGCTGTGCGACACCACTTTCGCCAGCTTCGGACCCGCAGTCATTGTGGCCATGTTGAACCTCCTTCGTGTCGGTAGCTTGGGTGAGATTTGTTTCGGGTTCACTCTTCGCAGCAGCTTGCCGGTGACAAGTGCCGCAAGGCCGCCGGTTCCGGTAGCGCTCGCTGCCAGCACAGCTGCGGTCGCAAGACAGAATGGGCACATATGCTCCTCCTGGTCGAGGCCGATCAGCCCTGCTGCATGAACAGCGGCGGTTCGTCGGCGCTCGGGCCCCAGCTTGCGGGCACCGGAACGTTCAGGATGCGCAGATACACGCTGAACTGCCCGCGATGCTGATATACGTGGCTGAACATCACGTCGCGCAGAAACTGCCCACGCGGCTGCGCCAGCACTTCTTTGCCTCCGGCCAACAGCCGCCAGGTCTCCGCCATCTCCGCGTCGTCGATTGAGGGCAGAATCTCCCGGACCACAGCGACGCTCTCATCAAACGTCTGCATAATCTCCTGACAGCTCGCCGGCTGTGGAAACTTCGCGAACTCTGGAGCCTGCGCGGGGTTCGTTTGCACAAAGCGGACCACGCCGCCCGGCGTAGAGGCAATGTGATATGCCAACTGGCCTGCGGTCATCGATTTCTCGTGAGGCTTCCAGGTGAGTTTGTCTCCCGGAAGCCGTTCGAGGAACCGGCGCGTGACGGGCGCTTGCGTCTCGAATTCGGCAAGCATCGCCTGCGCAATGGAATCGCCGATAAGTGTTTGTGTAATCGACATGGAGACCTCCTTATGTCCTTGGGGAAATCGAATTGTGAACATCGGCTTACTTCTTATGCGAACCTTCCGCGCGCTCGCGAACCTTTCCGTGAATGTAGCCCCAGCCGCCGACCACGCCCTTCCGGTGATCTTCCTGAACCATGCCAAAACCGGAGTGGCGGAACTTGATCAGCGTTCCACCCGGCTCTTCAGCTCAGCCTGTACTGCACATTGTTGGCCACCGGGTGCGACATCATTAGAGGCCCGCTGAATTCCAGCAGAGTAGGCCGCTTGATGGCCTGCACGTGCGCCCAGAAGTGTCCGTTGTCGTCGCCGAGATCGCGATACCAGCGGCCTCCAGGCCAAGCCTCGAGCACCATCGGCATCGCGCGGCCATCGCCGACTTCGTTCCCGGGACCGAGTTGTTCCAGCAGCGCGGCGAAGGTATCCTCCAGCGATGCGTGCACATGAATCTCCTGCTCCACCAGCAGCGTGAGATCCTCAATACCTGCTGTTGCATTTACGATCATTGATCCTCCTTGGGGTTCACGGTTTTGTTTGATGCAGAAGCCCTGTCTGCAGCGCGCTTCTCGGCCCGCTCTTTCACACGATTGAGTTGGTTGGTCCAGTAGCGCTCGAATTCTGAAGTCCATTCGTGGAGCGGCCGAATACCCTCCGCATTGGTCTGGTAAAGCTTCTGCCGTCCGTTGCAGCGCATCCGCACCAGGCCCACGTCGCGGAGCACACGAAGGTGCTTCGATACGGAAGGCTGATCGACGCGAAGGATCGCCACGATCTCGTTCACCGAGTGCTCGCGGGCTGCCAGCAGCAGCAGTATCTCCCGCCGCCGCGGCTCTGCTATTGCATTGAACGCATCCGAAGTTGTTGCCGCTCGAGCCATGATGAATACGAATATATGCCGATATGGGAATATGTCAAGTACCCCTCTTGCAATCCGGCGCCTTTCAGCTTGCACAGATGCCGGTTCGCAACAATTCCATTGGGTTACGTTGCCTGTCGGCTGAATCCTAGTCTGGAGTTGTGATCGTCCATGACACTCACTTGCGCAGGGCCGCGCGTGTCTACCCATCCCCAATCAGCGCAACCGGTTCGCTCCATATTCCCAGACTGACCGAGGTAACCCAGAGTGAAACTCATCAAGTGCGTGTTCTTCTCCCTCTTCGTTTTTGGAACAATGCAGGCGGCACCGTTTTACGCGCAAACCGCTGCCGATCCCGCCAATCTCCCGCAACGGGACGGCTCACATGACTTTGATTTTCTAATCGGCAATTGGAAGGCTCACGTGCGCCGTCTCCTGACCGGTTAAACAACTCCAATACCTGGATCGAGTTTGACGGCATTTCCAATCACAAGAAGATCCTCGACAGCAACTCAAATTTTGAGGAGTTCGAGGTCACCAGCACCGACAAGAAACTGCACATGAAGGCTCAAACGCTTCGGCTCTACAATCCCGCGACGCGCCAGTGGAGCATCTATCTCCTGGATGTCGACAAAGGCACGATCGGCCTTCCTCCTGTTGTCGGTGGATTCACGGGAAATCGAGGAGAATTCTTCGATCAGGAACCGTTCAAAGGCCGCGCAATATTGGTGCGTTACGTCTGGCTCAATATCTCGCCGAAATCCGCGCGCATGGAGCAATCCTTTTCCCCTGACGGCGGAAAGACATGGGAAGTGAATTGGATTTGCGAGCTCTCGCGCTAATCAAATAGGAGTATTTGTAAATAGGCTTTCGATACGTGCTTGCTGGGGCCCGCAGTTATCCGCGGCAACAGAGCGTTTGCGATCCCATAGCGCCGCAGTTTACGATGCTGCCAAATGAATCAGATACGTTGGGTGGCATCTCCATTCCTGTGCGGAAGATCTGTGCTCCTTACGCCGGCCGGCAAAATATAGGTAGCGGGGACCCCAAATTGACGGACCTAATAAACACACCGAGGGTGATAAATGATGGCGGCGTCCGGATAGACGTCCGACCAGATGAACTAACTGTGACTCCAGACCCGAAAGCCTGGCAGAAGAAGAAATCTGCTCGGTGGGGAAGGGCGTTCCGCTTTATTGTATTCGGCGCATTCGGTCTCGCGTTACTAGGCAGAATCGCGGAATTGAATCATCCTTTGGAATTCTTGCTGACGTTCGGCGCTCTCATTGGATTGTCATATTCGATCGCGATGTTCGCGGGCCAATACGCCATTCACTGTACGCGCGACTCGTTTGAGGTGATCAAGATGGTTCGCGGGTTGGAACGAAACAGAAAAACATATCCAAGGATGGAGATCGGCCAAATAACCTATGCGCCGGTTTCTTACTCCAGATACGGCGCCGTAAATGGGATCGTCTTCAAAGCCGCAGGCAAAAAGATGAAGACCTTGGGCGGTCTAGATTGCCCCGAGGCGCAGACGATTCTCAAGGAACTCGATCGCCTGGGATTCGACGTGCTCCATGATGTTGGCATGCCGATGCTGGTGGAGATGGCCTTGGAGCGTCGGAATTCGTGGATGAATATTCGGTAGTGAGCGGATGTAAGCGTTTGCACCGCTCCCAGCGATCGGTTAGGATTGCGCCGTATGAAAATCCGCCCATTTCTTCTACCTGCAATTCTTTCCGTTGGTTTCCCTCTTCTCCTCGCACAGTCTCCCACCCAGACATCCGATCCGCTCGCGCCTACGCAGGACGTGAAGTCTGCTGAGCAGATCGATCGCGAGTGGCAGCAGTCGGTCAGCAAGTACGATGCGGAACGTAATCGCCTTCTGGCCGAAGCTGACCGACAGGCAAACGATGGGCCTTATCGTCCTGACTGGGCCACGCTCATCAAGTACCAGCAGCCGCAGTGGTACAAGGACGCGAAGTTCGGCATCTTCATTCACTGGGGCGTGTATTCGGTGCCGGCAGCCGAGAACGAGTGGTATCCGCGCAACATGTACGACCCGAAGAGCGGCGCCTACAAGAACTTCAAAGAGCACTATGCCGCGGGCGACGACGCCAAGGGCTACAAGGATCTGATTCCGCAGTTTCGCGCGGAGCACTTCAACGCCACGAATGGGCGAAGCTCTTCAAAGAATCGGGCGCGCAATATGTGGTGCCGGTGGCCGAGCACCACGACGGCTTCTCGATGTACGACTCCGGTCTTTCGGACTGGACCGTTGTGAAGATGGGGCCGAAGCGCGACACGCTGGGGGAGTTGGCGACCGCGGTGCGCGCGGAAGGCCTGCACTTCGGCCTCAGCTCGCATCGCGCCGAGCACAACTTCTTCTACTACTATGGCCGCGACCATCCGCTCCGACGTCAACGACCCGAAGTACGCATCGCTCTATGGCCCGGCGCACCAGTGGTTCGATGCGCCGCGGCGATGCGCACGGGCTGGACGACGACTGGACCTGGGTGAGCGAGGCGTGGACGCGCGACTGGCTGGCGCGCGACACGGAGCTCGTAGAGAAGTACAAGCCTGAGATCGTCTACTTCGACTGGTGGATCGGGCAGCCGACATTTCGCCGCGCCGTCACCGAGTTCGCCGCCTTTTACTACAACTTCGCCGCAGCGCACGGCTATACCGGCGTCATCGACTTCAAGGATTATTCGCTCAACTGGAAGTCGGGCACGCGCGACTTCGAGCGCGGCCAGCAGGATCACATCATTGCCGACCACTGGCAGACCGACACCTCGATCAGCAACGCATCGTGGGGCTACATCGAGCACGACACCTTCAAGTCGCCGGAGTTCCTCGTCCATCAGCTCGTCGACATCGTGAGCAAGAACGGCAATCTGCTGCTCAACTTCGGGCCGCGATCCGACGGCACCATTCCCGACGAGGTACGATGACGCTGCTCGAAATGGGCGCGTGGCTCAAGGTCAACGGCGACGCGATCTACGCCACCACGCCGTGGAAGACCTTTGGTGAAGGGCCAACGCAGGTAAAAGGCGGCGCGTTCCACGACACCGACATGAAGCCCTACACGCGCGTCAGATTTCCGCTTCACCGCGAAAGGAAACACCGTGTACGCAATCGGCATGGCCTGCCCCGCGGACGGCAAGGCAACGATCCACGCGCTGGGACTGCGCATGAAGGCGGTTCGCTGCCCATTGCCAATGTGGAGTTGCTTGGATCAACCGGGAAAGTCACGTGGACGCAGACTGCCGATGCGCTCGATGTGACTCTTCCCGCGGACGCGGCGTGCAAATATGCCTACGCGCTGAAGCTGACGAGCACCGCAAATAGAGCGGCAGGCAAAGACGTGCTCCGCCGCCCGCGCTCAGTCTTTCAGTCAACCGTCCCGGAGGCGGAGCGTTGGTACGGAAGCCCGCTGAAAGCCATGACGGTAGTCCTCCACGCCGGAGGAGGCACGGGTGGATTGCGGAATCGCGGATGCCGATCGGCATCGGGCAAGCCTTTCGCGTGAAATCGTGCCGCCTGCCTCTCAGCCATCGTGGTAGCCCCGCTGGCAATTTCAGTTAGCCGGTGGAGGCGGTGGTGCGGAGTAGACCACGGGCTGCGGATGCGAGCATCCAGCCAGAGCCAAGGCAATGCAGACAATGCAAGTGCAAGTGCTTTGCGCATATGTCGGACCTCAGTCACAGATTTCAGCACCCAGATTCGTCCACATGTGAAGTGCTTCGGTCTCGGTCGACTGAGGCATCGCTCAATCAGGATTGGAAATGTTGCGCTCTGTATTCGAGTGACGAAGCTTCTCGCGGTGACCTGCCGCAGCGTTATAGTTGCATGGGAGTCCCATCCTGCGCATGAAGCTTGATCGTCGATCGCTTTCTAAGAACGCTCGGATACGGAGCAGCTGCAAGTCGAATATCGTGCTTTCTTCGCCGCATGGAGCCTCGCAGCTGTCAGCCTCAGCTTGAGGACCAGATTTCGTCAATCGCGCACGATCCTCTTCGGCCCGAATTTCATCTGCTTCCGCCGCACAACTGGATGAATGATCCCAACGGCCCCATCTGGTGGAAGGGCCAGTACCACCTCTTCTATCAGCTCAATCCGCATGCAGCGGTGTGGGGCGACATGCACTGGGGCCACGCCATCAGCCCCGACATGGTGCATTGGCATCACGAGCCCATCGCGCTTGCGCCCACTCCCGGCGGACCGGACAGCGAAGGCTGCTTCAGCGGATCGGCGGTCGTCTTCGATGGCATGCCGACGTTCATCTACACCGGCGTGCAGAATGCGCCGCCCGATCGAGACAACACTGCACGACGGCAATGACAAGCTGCGCGAGACGCAAATGCTCGCCACTGCCGAAGACGATCGAGTTGCTGCACTGGAAGAAGCTCGCAGACGCCCGTAATCCCAACTCCGCCGCAGAGAATGTACGTCACCGGCTTTCGCGATCCCTGCCCGTGGCGCGAAGGCGACGAATGGTATCTCGGCATCGGCTCCGGCGAGCGCGGCAAGGGCGGCTGCGTGCTGCTCTATCGCTCGCACGATCTGCGCCATTGGGAGTATCTGCACAAACTCGCTGAGGGCAAGCCGAACGGCAAGAGTCGCCGCCAATCCCTGCGACAGCGGCGAGATGTGGGAGTGCCCCGACTTCTTTGACGTGAACGGCCACCACTGCCTGCTCTACTCCACCGAGGGCAAGGTCTTCTGGACGACCGGCGAATACGACGCGCATCGGCATCGCTATATTCCCATGCGCACGCGGCGTTCTCGACCACGGCGCTTACTACGCACCCAAAAGTTTTCTCGCACCCGACGGCCGCCGCATTCTGTGGGGATGGATTCGCGAAACGCGTCCTGAAGCCGAATTCGCTGCTGCCGGATGGGCCGGCGCCATGGCGCTTCCGCGCGTGCTCACTGTGAATCGATACGGCCAGCTTGAAATCGATCCGGCAATCGAAGTCGGAGAAGCTTGCGCGGTCGCTGAGGAGGTTTCGATTCTGCAAGCCGGCGCTCCTATCAAGCGAACGCTCACGACGTTGCGCAGAGAATTGCGCATCGCATTGGGTGCTTCGAAGCCGAATATCGCCGTTCGGCTGCATCACGCAGGGCATCGACGGTCTGGGAACTCGTCGTCGATGTTTCCGGCAAGCCTTGTCACCTGCGGCGATATCACTTTCGCACTTCCACCTCAAATCAAATCCGATGACACAATTCGCATCTTTATCGATGGATCGGTTATCGAGTCGTTCATCGCAGGCCGGGAGGCGCTCACCAGCCGCGTGTACAGCGTGCGCCCCGGCGAATCCGAACTTGAGATCGCGTTATTGAAGGGGGAAAGTATCGCGTCTGAAGCAATGGCCGCTCGAGGCAATCTCGACAGACCGGCTCACCACCTGACACTCCCAGTTCGACCGGTTCGCTCGGATATAGTGGGCGAAGGACCATTCCCCGCCCAAAGGACATCGTAATGACCCTGGATCGTCGAGGTTTTCTCGCTGCCTGCAGCCGCGCCGGCATCTCCTCCGCCTTGTTCCCCGGAGTTCTCTACACGCTTGCCTCGCAGGCGCAGGAGTCGCCGAGCACGGACCAATCCAAGCCGCCGAAGATCACTCCCGAAATGATCGACCAGGCTGCGATCATGGCCGGCATCGGCCCCTTTACCGACGAGCAGAAGAAGATGATGATCGACGGCCTCGTCGATCAGAACGGCTCTTTCAAAGCCATCCGCAAATTGAAGCTGCCAAATTCCATCGCGCCTGCTTACGTATTTCATCCGCTTGCTGCCGCGGGAAGTGCTCCGCGCGTTACCGCCGAGATACCGAAGCGTAACACGGCTGGAAGCCCAATCTCAATATCGCTGCGCCCTCAAACATCGAAGACCTTGCCTTCGCAACGGTAAGCGAGCTCGCCAGCCTGCTGCACGCGCGCAAGATCACCTCCCTCGCCCTTACGCAGATGTATCTCTCTCGGCTCAAGCGCTACGACTCCAAGCTTCATTTCGTCATCACGCTCACTGAAGATCGCGCCCTCGCGCAAGCCAAAGCGGCCGATGCCGAAATCGCGGCAGGCAATCATCGCGGCCCATTACACGGAATTCCGTGGGGCGCGAAAGATCTGCTGGCCGTGAAAGGCTATCCGACGACGTGGGGCGCGGGCGGATTCGAGCATCAGTCATTCGATGAAGACGCGACCGTCGTCAAGCGTCTCGACGCCGCCGGCGCAGTCCTCGTAGCCAAGTTCACGCTGGGCGCGCTGGCCATGGGCGACAAGTGGTTCGGCGGCCGCACGCGCAATCCGTGGAATCCCGCGCAAGGCTCGAGCGGTTCTTCTGCTGGATCGGCCAGCGCTGTTGCCGCCGGATGCGTGGCCTTCGCCATCGGCTCGGAGACGCTCGGCTCCATCAGTTCGCCGTCCACCCGATGCGGCGCAACCGGCCTGCGCCCCAGCTTCGGCTTCGTGCCGCGCACCGGCGCCATGGCCCTGAGCTGGACGATGGACAAGCTCGGCCCCATCTCCCGCTCGGCGGAAGATTGCGCGCTTGTGCTCAGCGTGATTCACGGCCCCGACGGACAAGATACCTCTGCCTATCCGCGCGCTTCGATTGGATGCCGAGACCGGATCTAAAATCCTTCCGCGTCGGCTATCTCAAAAGCGATTTCGACGAGCCGAAGCCACTCAAGCCGGAGCTCCGCCCGCGGCAGAAACATCCGAAGAGAAGAAGAACGCGAAAAGCAGCAGGCCGCGCAAATGGCTGCGCGAGAACGCCGCGCCTACGATCGCCGCTACGATCTGGCCGCGCTCGACAAGCTGCGCGCGATGGGCATCAACCTGATTCCGGTGGAACTGCCCAAGCTTCCCTACGGCGCGATGGTTGGCCTTCTCGGAGCCGAGGCCGCTGCTGCCTTCGACGACCTCACCCTGAGCGGCCGTGACCGCTTGCTCACCGAGCAGGGCCCGGACGATTGGCCCAATGAATTTCGCACCGCGCGCTTTTATCCTGCCGTCGAATATATCCAGGCGAATCGCGCTCGCACTCTGGCGATTCAGCAGGTCTCCGCGCTGTTCGACAAGGTCGACATCATTGTCGCCTCCTCAAGCGGACAGCAGTTGCTGGCCACGAATCTCACTGGGCATCCGGCTCTCATTGTGCCCAACGGCCTCCGCGGCGACGACGCGCCCAAGCCGCCGAAGATCGGATGACGGCGACAACGATGATATCGGCGGACCCGGCACGCCAGTCTCGATCACGTTTCTCGCCGGACTATACAAGGATGCGAAGCTGGCGGCCTTCGCTCATGCGTATCAGCAAGCCACCGGCTTCAACAAGGTGCATCCAAAACTCGACTGAACTGGATCGCCGCGACCGGATCGACGCGCTCGGATAGATCAATCACATGGAAGATTCACCCGTCGCAAGCGGGACGTTTTAGGAGTCTCCAGCCATGTACCATTTCTGCATGGCGCTGGTTGAAGTCGACGCAGTCTCGAAGAGCTATCCCCGCCGCGTGGGACTGCGCACAGAGATGCGCACAGTGGTTGAAGATGTCTCATTTGAGATCGTCGCGGGAGAAACGCTGGGCTTGGTCGGCGAATCGGGCTCTGGCAAGACCACCGTTGCACGTATGATTCTCGGCCTCGTGCGGCCGAGCGGGGGCTCGATTCGCGTCGAGGGCATCGATATCACAAAAGCATCTCGGACCCAACTGAAAGCCCTGCGCCGCCAGATGCAGCCCGTCTTTCAGGATCCCTATGCCGCGCTCAATCCACGCATGAAGGTGCTGGATATCATCACCGAACCATGGGCCATTCACGGCACCGACGCAGTCTCGCCAGAAAATCAGGGGAGCAATCGCCGCACATTCTTGCGCTCCAGGGCAAGTGAACTACTGCGCGAAGTCGGCCTCGACGATTCAGCCCTGCATCGTCATCCGCACGAATTCTCCGGAGGCCAGCGACAGCGCATCAACATTGCGCGCGCTCTGGCGCTTCGGCCAAAGCTGCTGATCCTTGATGAGCCTGTTTCGGCGCTCGATGTCAGCGTAGGCGCGCAAATTATCAACCTGCTGCGCGGGCTGCAGCGCGATCACGGCTTGACCTATCTGTTCATCTCGCACTCCATGCCGCTGGTACGCTATCTCAGCACGCGCATCGCGGTGATGGAACATGGCCGTCTGGTGGAGATCGGCGAGGCTGAGTCTTTGTGCGCACATCCGCGTGAGGACTATACACGCAAACTGCTGGCGGCCACGCCAGAACTGCCAACCAGCGTGGCCTGATCCCGTCAGTTCGACTGAGGTTTGTTCGCCTGCGGGGTCGTAGGTGGCGGAGTCGTCGGAGTGCTGGCTGGTGGTGGCGTTCCAGCCGGAGGCGTTGTTGCCGGCGTGCCCGGAGCGGCTGGTGTTCCCGGTGCACCCGGAGTGGGCGGGCGTGGCGTCATCCGCATCGGCTGTCCGTTCGGCCCATTCATCATTCCGGGGCGAGCCTGCGGCGCCGGCATCTCGCTCATGTCTACCAGCTCGATATCAAAAATCAGGTCCGCGCTTCGGCGGGATACCTGGATTCGCAGCGTTCGGTCCGGGGCGTCCGTGGGCGCCATACGCAAGCTGCCAGGGGATGAACAGCCGGCGTTTACCGCCAATCTTCATGCCTGTGAACCCCTGATCGAAGCCGGGAATCACTCGTCCGAAGCCCTGCGGAAAGCTGATGGGCTCGCCTTCGTTCATCTTCGGCTTGCCATCGGCATCCAGTTCGGGCTTGCCGTCTTTCCCCATCACCGGGGTCCTGTGATCGTAGGACGAATCGAATTTATGCCCATCGGCCGCGAGCCATCCCGTGTAATTCACCTTGTAGATCTTGTTGGGCTCCGCGTCAGCACCCTTGCCGATGCGGATGTCCTGGTAGCGCAGGCTGAACGCCGTCTTTACGACCGCGCGCGATGGCGGCACGCCGGGAGGCAATTTGATACCGCTTGCCGTCGTAGCGGGCCTGGCCGAGGCCTGGGGCGCGGCGGGTTTGGCAGGCGTTTGGGCGAGACATGCGAGGGCGGTGGCCGCCAGAAAAAGACTCAAAACAAATTGTTTCATTGCGAGAAATACTCCGATTTGTTCTCATCGGAGTGTAACAGGCGCTCACTCCCCACCCCAGGGTCCTGAATCCTGAAATCTTATAAGGGCTTTATACCCTCCTCGCTACAGTGACTCATGGCCGAACTGATCCTTCAACTTCTCCGTCTTTCATGGCTCCCCGCCGGTTCCTTTTTCGCGGGCGTTCTTAATTCGATCGCAGGCGGCGGATCGTTTCTTTCCCTTCCCGCTCTTTTTGCCAGTTCGGCTGCCCTCGGCATTGGCGCTGTCGCGGTGCAGGCCACAAACACCGTCGCCTTGTGGCCGGGCCAGTTGACCGGGCTCGTCGCGTTTCGAAAGGAACTGCGCGAGTACGGTTGGGAGCTGCTTCCGTTGGGATCGCCTCGGGGATCGGCGGTTGGCTGGGTGGCTTCCTGCTGCTGAGAACCGGAAACCGGATGTTCCGCGAGTTGCTGCCGTGGCTGCTGTTGTTTGCGGCGGTTATGTTTGTGTTGAGCTTTCCCCTCGGGCGCTGGCTGCAGACCCTCTCCGGCGGCAAACGGCACAACAAGATACTGATCGTAGGCATGGTGGTCGTCAGTGTTTATGTCGGATACTTTGGCGCCGGCGGCGGATTCCTGGTGATGGCGCTATTCGGAATATGCGGCGTTCACGATATTCACGAGATGAACGCGCTGAAGGTGCTCACCGCTGCGGTCTCCATCGGAATCCCGGCGGTGTCGTTCATGATTGCCGGGCGTGTAGAGTGGCGCTTCTGTCTCGAGATGGCGATCCTGGCCGCAATCGGCGGATACATCGGCGCGCACTACAGCCGGCTGATCAACCAGGCCATCATGCGCAGAACGGTCGCTGCTATCGGATTCATGACGGCCGCGTACTTCTTCGTGCAGAACTACGCCATGCCCGTACGCTAATCTGTTTCGTGGCTTTGGCAGGCTGCGGAAAGACTCGAATCGGAGGGAGGCGGGGGTTTCAACCCCCGCATAAAACCAACAGAATTGGTGGCCGGCTTTAGCCGCGGAGGCACTCCCTTCGCCAATCTCACACGAAGTCAGTTACCCGTTCTCGTCTCCGAGCCCTTGGCCATCGTGTTCCAGTGCACGTTGTCCGTGGAAAACTCCTGTGCGTAGTCGATGTGATCTGCGCCGGTGAAGACATTCACCACGTGGAAGTACATGGTGGTGTCACCTTGCGTCACCTGCCATGGGAATGTCCAGATGTTGCCAACGATCTGAAGCTTGCCCGAGCCCAAAGCGTCGCCGCCCTGCGGAACCTGGTAGGAGGTGTACATCTTCTCCTTTTCGTTGTATGTGAACACAAGTAGAACCTTTGATTCGCCATCGACATACTGGTTGCAAGCAACGTAGGCGCCACTTTTCCAGCAGTCATTGCGCAACGTCTTGTCTTCCTTGCCAGCCTGGCTGTAGGCCGTAAGAAAATGCTCCCCATGGACCTTCCACGTACCGGCATACGCCATGATGGCGTCAATGCCCGAGGGCGGCTGCGGGGAAGTCTGCGCTACCGAGCTAAGCGCACATAGCGCCATCATTCCAATCACGATTGAAGAAGCAAAACGACACATTAGAATTGGACCTCCGGTTCCGAAGTAATGATAAAGCTAAGCAGCGTGCGGCAGCAGTATTCAACTTGATCGCGCCAGCATGCCTGCCAGCAGGGCTGTTCTGGGCGCGAGGTGTTCCAGCAGAATCGACTCATGACTGGCGTGCGCGCCTTCGCCTACCGCCCCCATCCCGTCGAGCGTGGGTATGCCGAGAGCCGAGGTAAAGTTGCCGTCGGAGGCTCCGCCGGTGGATGCTTCCTGGAGTTCGAGGCCCAGTTCGCCGGCGAGCAATCGGGCGTGCGCGAAGAGCTTTACGGTACCGCGCGTGCGCTCCATCGGAGGCCTGTTGATGCCGCCATCGATCGTCACGGCGCAGCGTTTGTCTGCAGCTTTGAGAGATCGAAACCTGCGCTCGATGCGGGGGCCATCGGCCTTCTTCGCGATGCGCACATCGACCTCGGCAAATGCATCGGCGGGAATGACGTTGGTCTTGCTGCCGCCTCCGGCCACGCCAACGCTAACGGTTGTTCCTCGCTTCAGGTCGGTCCAGTCGCTCACGGTTTCGATGACGCGCGACAACTCGCGCAGAGCGCTGGCGCCTTTTTCGAAATCGACGCCGGCGTGCGCTGCCACTCCACGAATATCAATGCGCCAGTTTCCTGTACCCTTGCGCGCGGTCTTGTAGGCAAGGCCCTGCGCGGGCTCAAGAACAAAGACAGCGGAGCACTCCCGCGCGAGGCTCTCCGTAATCGGCCGCGAGATCGGGCTGCCGATTTCTTCATCGCTGTTGAGCATCAGGATCGTCTCGCGGGTAAGCAGGTCGGCTTCCACAAGCATCTCCACAGCGGTCAGTGCCATAGCTACGCCGACCTTCATATCAAGCGTGCCCGGCCCCCACAAGCGTCCGTCGGCGATGCGGCAAGGCATATGCCTCAGCGTGCCGATGGGCCAGACGGTATCCAAATGCCCGAGCAGCAGAACTGGCTTTTGATTCTGACGCTTGCTACGGGCGCGCGGGCCGAATCGTACTTCCAGAACATCGCCATATCCGCGCTGCCGATGGAGCTTGATGCGTCCACCAAGTGCACGCCCAGCCTCCGCAACAATCGCGACACACGCGTCAACCGCGGCCTTATCGTCGGACGGAGACTCGGTGACGACCAGCTTGCTCGTGAGTTTAAGGAGTGCAGATTCCTTGCGGCGGGCTCCGGCGAGCAGCGCACGCATCGGAACGGCGGTATCGAGGGTTTCAGAAGAATTTAGGTTCACGACTTTCAAGTTTAGTGGCCGACCGCCATCTTTGTAGCGGAATGTTCTTGATGCGCGATCGTCGAATCCGGCCGCAGGACTGCGACAACGGCCCGAACCGCGTCAACAAGAGCCATCCCGAACTTGAAAAACGCTCGCTGCGTCGCCTGCGATATCATCAAGCAAACTTTCCGGTTCTCAACTTCGAATCGGCTGTTAATACCGATGCCCGTCAACCCATTACATCGCTGCCTGGCGCTTGCACTCCTGATCGTTTTGGCCGGTAGGGCAGTTTCTGCGCAGACATCTGCCGCCGCGGCGCGTGCAGTGACAGTGCCCGCCAAAAACGGCGTTGAGCTCAAAGCAATGATCAATGGCCAGGGACCATTTGATGCGATCTTCGATACCGGCTCCGATAACGGGATGACCGCCAGTCTAGCCAAACGTCTCGGCCTCAAACTCGAAGGTTCTGCCACCATGGACGCGGGCGGCGGAACGGTCCACGGAAAAGTCGCAAAAGTTGCTTCCGTAAATATCGGCGGCCTTACGATGTCGGATCAGTTATTCGCTGTGATAGATGCCCCTCTGACGCAGGATCAGGACGGCATCTTCATCGGCCACCTGTTGCTCCAGAATCTGCCCATTCGCCTCGATTTTGAAAAACAGGAGATCACCTTCTATTCCAAAGAGGGCTTTGAATACTCAGGCAATGGAACAGCGGTCCCGATTGACGCGCAGGATGGCAAAGGCAACCTCCTGGCACAGGCCACCGTCGATGGAATCGACGGCCTTTTCGGAATCGACACCGGGGACATGTATTCTCTCTCGCTCTTCGCACCCTTCGTGAAGCAGCACAAGCTTGTCGAACACTACGGTGCGAAGATCTACGGCTATGCAGGCCAGGGGTTCGGAGGAGCCGATCATGGTTTCTACACACGTGCCGATACGCTGCAACTCGGCAAGGTCGAGGTAGTCCGCCCCATCACAGTCCTTTCCACCGACACGGAGGGCGCAGAGTCTTCTGCTACGGTTGCCGGCAACATCGGCTTGCACATCCTGCGACAGTTCAACATCGTCTTCGATGCGCCCCACGGAAAGATGTACCTGGAGAAGAATGCCAATTACGGCAAACCCGACATCTTCAACCGCGCCGGGCTCCTGCTCGACCCGGATCCCGAAAACCTGAAGATCAAGACCGTGATTCCCCGCAGCCCCGGAGCAAGGGCCGGATTGAAAGAAGAAGATGTCATCACGCAGATCGACGGGAAACGGCCCACCGACGAGTCATTGCAGAGCGCATTCACGCAGCCCGTCGGGACCGTTCTGCACCTGACCGTGCGCCATGGCGCAAAAACACGCACGGTTTCTCTCGTCCTGAAGAACATTCTTTAAAACCACAGATGTATCCTTGCGGCTGCGGAAACGCCTGTTGCGTGCCGATTGTTGCGACGCCGCTCGATCGGATGAAGAATCGCTGTTGAGGAAAGGAGCCGAACCTCCATGCATTACCTGCTCTTCTACGAAGCCGCCGACGACTACATCACCCGCCGCGCCGAATTTCGCAATATCCACCTCAAGATGGGTTGGGAGGCCGCCAAGCGCGGTGAACTCATCCTCGGCGGCGCTCTGGCGAATCCGGTCGACGGCGCTGTCCTGCTCTTCAAGGGCGACTCGCCCGAAGTGGCCGAGAAATTCGCCAAGGCCGATCCTTACGTCACCAGCGGCATCGTAAAGCGCTGGCACGTGCGCGAGTGGACCACGGTTGTCGGCGATCTTGCATCCAATCCAAAGCGCCCTGCTGCAATCCCTTGAGAAGCGTAGCGCAGGCTTCACGAGGGGACGCAGATCACGGGCATAGACTCCACGAAATGCATGACCGAAAACCAGGAAGATCGTTGATGAGCTCTAGTGTGGCACGCAAGAACGGTGAGCATTTGACCGCAGTCGCAGCTGGAATGTCGAGCGAGATTTTTGGATCCGGAGAGATGGCCGATTTAACGCGCGCCTTTCCCTGGGATAAAACCCCGGTCGGCTCTGTTGATCAGTGGCCGGATGCTCTCCTCATCGTGGTCAACACGCTATTGGCTTCCCGTCACCCGATGTTCCTCTGGTGGGGCGAAGAACTCATTCAGTTTTACAACGACGCCTATCGCCCCAGCATCCGCGAAGACAAGCATCCACGCGCGCTTGGGCAGCCGGGAAGAGAGTGCTGGCAGGAGATCTGGCACGTCATCGGGCCGCAGATTGAAGCGGTGATGACACGGGGCGAAGCCAGTTGGCATGAGAACCAGCTGGTGCCGATCAACCGCAACGGCAAGCTGGAGGATGTTTACTGGACCTACAGCTACAGCCCGGTGCGTGACTCCGAGGGAAGAATCAGGGGAACGCTGGTTGTCTGCACTGAAACCACCGAAGCGGTACTGGCCAAGCGTCAATTGGAGCGCGAGAGCCAGCGGCTAGCAGAGCTGTTTCAACAGGCTCCGGCTTTCTTTGCCGCGCTGGGTGGACCAGAGCATCGGATTGAATTGGTGAACCTGCCTTACCAGGAACTGATCGGTCGACGCGATGTGGTCGGCAAGACCATTGGGGAAGCCGTGCCGGAAGCAGAGGAACAGGGTTTCGTTCAGATCCTTGACCGGGTATATCAGACAGGTGAGCCCTTTGTCGGGCGCGGCATGCCGATCCAGTTGGCACGCAGCAAGACGCAGCCGTTCGATTTGCGCTACCTGGACTTTGTGTATCAGCCGCGACGCGATGCGGATGGCAATGTCTCAGGCATTATCGTGCTGGGCATCGACGTCACCGAAAGCAGGCGCTCTGAGCAATTGCTGCTGCAATCTGAAAAGTTGAACGCCGTGGGCCGGCTTGCCAGTTCCATCGCGCACGAGATCAATAACCCTCTCGCAGCGGTCACAAACCTCATCTATCTTGCGCAGCAATCCGTGGGTGACCCCGAGGCTAAGCGTTATCTAGCTAGCGCCGAGGTCGAGCTCCGTCGAGTCTCAGCGATCGCCAACCAGACTCTGCGCTTCCATCGGCAATCGACCAATCCAAAGCAAGTCACGGGCACGGAGTTGATTGATGCGACCATACCGCTTTACCAGGGCCGATTGCTCAACGCCCATGTCAGGGTGGAGAGACGCGATCGCCGAAGCCATCCCGTCACCTGCTTTGAAGGCGAAATATTGCAGGTTCTTAGCAACTTTATTGGCAACGCCATCGACGCAATGACTCCCGGCGGCGGTCGTCTCCTGATCCGCAGCCGGGAAGGTACTGACTGGAAGACCGAAAGCAAGGGAATCATCTTAACCGTCGCCGACACCGGTTGTGGCATGTCTCCGCACACGTTGACCAAAATCTTCGAGCCGTTCTTTACAACCAAAGGTCACAAAGGAAATGGCATCGGACTCTGGATCAGCCGCGGAATCGTCGAGCGGCATCGTGGCACCCTCACAGTCAGATCGCGTCAGTCGGCAAACCGTTCCGGCACGGTCTTCGCGTTCTTCCTGCCATTCGACGCGATCGTACGCGACTGATTGGCCGCTCTAGCCTACTCTTCTTCCGACAACACGACGAACGGCGTGAGCGGAAGTGGGAAATCGATTCCACCGTGTGGACCCGTGGCGGCCGCAGTTTGCCATGCAGGTGATTGCAGATCCGGCATCGGTTTTGCCTGAAAGAGCTTCTTGCACTGGCGAGCGGTCCATCGCGCCCAGCTTTTCGACTTCTTCCGGCGCGCGCTATCGGTCGAGATGCCCGTGCCCGCGTACATCTGCCGGTAGAGCTTTGAGAGAAAGATGAATCCAAGCCGCGCCCGCAGATTGGGCGTGCAGGAGGACCGCTCCCAAATGGATTTCCAGTTATAGAACCTGTCCCAGACGCGCTGCGTCCGCTCACGTATCTCGTCGGAGCTCATCGAGGGATGCGGCGTGAACATCTTTGGCCGGACCTCGGTGGGAATAAGCCAGTAGCGGGTGATCGGCACATCGCCCACCATGGTCGGATGCGTGGACTGCTCTTTCTCCCACCGGCCGAAATCCACCGTGCCAGGGAACGGCGTCATCATCACAAACTGCGCAAACGTGACCCCCGCCTTCAACGCCATCTCCACCGTTGCGTCAAAGGTCGCCGGCTTGTCGGTCGGCAGCCCGAAGATGAACGAGCCAAGCACGTGAACCCCGTGCTTCTTGAACGTCTGCAACTGCTTTGCAAGTGCCTCGCCAGAGTAGTTCCAATCCTTGAAGACCGCCTTTAGCCCCTCGGGCGTAACCGCTTCGACCCCCACCAGCGCGCCTTTGATATTGGCCCTGCGCATCGCGTCGAGGTAGTCGCCGTCTTCGCCCGCCTCCATCGTGATCTGGGTGAAGAACACCATGTCTTTAGGCAGCTTGGCAAGCTCTTCCATCAGTTGGAAGCGCTCATTGCGAATCGCAGTCAGCTCCTCGACCTTGGCAAAGTTCTTCTGCTCCCGCGCGAGACGCAGATCCGTGAGCGTAACAGGATAGAAATTGTCGTCGGCCAGAGCGATAAACCGGAAGCCGAGACGGCGAAGGCTTACGATCTCGTCGATCACCTTTTGAAACGAACGTTGCCGCGGCTTCTGGCCATCAGTGCGCCAAACGCTGCAGAAGGAGCAGTGCTTGGGGCATCCGCGAATGGTCTGAACCGAGGCCCACATATATTTGTCGGGCCGCATCAGATCCCATCGCGCCGCAAGGAACTGCGTGCCTTCAATCCGGCCGCCTTCATAGATCTTCTCGGGCGCCCCGGCCATGCAATCCGCCACCGCCCTGCCCCATGCAATATCGCCATCCCCCTTGACCACCGCATGCGCTTCGCCGCGCTCCAGCGCTTCTTCGGGAAAGAGCGTGGCGTGAATGCCGCCGTACACCACCCATGCGCCGCGAGCGCGCGCCATGCGTCCAACCTGGTAGCCGCGCAGGGCATTGCCTGTGTGCACGCTGATGCCGACGATATCCCCCGGCTGAATGCTCTCAGGCACAATCTGCTCGAGCGATTCGTCTACCAGGATCGGGGTACCGGCTGATGCGGGCGTTGCCGCCGCAAGCACGAATAACCAGCGCGGTGTGATGACCGCCGTACCAAAGGAATTGTCGCTGGGATTGACCAGATGAACGCTCGTAAGGGCCTGCCTTTCGAAAGTGCGAGTCCGTCGGGAGGATTCGGAGCGGAGCAAAGCGATCCGCCGATGTGCGGGACTGCACCCTTGCAGGGAACTATGCGTCTGTGGCCTGCTGTGTCGTCAATCATACACACGCCTTAAAGGTCACGGGAAATCAATTGTCGGCGAATATTCTGAACATCACACGCAACTTCAGGCAGACGCGGCCTCCAAGCATCTCATTCGACTCGCATTCGCCTGAACTCGAGTTGTCTGGCCGACCCACTCTCCATACACTGAATCGACCCACCGGTGCGCCAAGCAGAGACTTCAAATATGGTTTGGCGGCTGTCGCGGTTACTTCAGCCCCCAGCTCCATGTCAGGCCTGAACTCGTTCCGTAGTCGCTCCCGGGCAGGTTCGGCGGCGGCTCGTTGTCCCAGTTGCCGTAGAACGAAACATTGAATTTGAGATCGCCGATGATCTTTACGTAATAGGATGCGTTGGTTTGAAATTTGAGTCGGCCCGGCTGGGAGAGAGCCGGTAATAGTGCGCCGTCTATATTGAGGCTGGTTTGGCTGAATCGGAAGAATCTCGCGTTTGCAAAGATCAGCGCTGTAGCAAGATTCTGTCTGCTTGCCTGCGGCTCGGAGTTTTCATAGTCAGTGCCCTGCCACCCCAGTCCACCCAGCACGGCAATCGACGAATTGTTTGTGTTCTTCAGGTAACGGCCCACACCACCGCCCAACGTGATCTGGCTCCGAATCTGCTGTTCCGAACTCTGAAGAGCGCTGGCTATACCCTCATAGAACCAGTTCTTTGGCGGAAGCAGATGTTGCCCCACGAGCGTCAGCGAGTTTCGTGCGGAGGCACTGACGCCGGCGCTGGACGAAAGACTCGAAGAAAAACCGGCCGCTGCGTTCCAGCGCTCTCGCACATACTCCTCATTGGAACTCAGGTTGAACTGCGTGGATGAATTCCCTTTGGAATAGATTGTTCCGAACGTGATGTCACCGCTGAATCTTTCCCAGAACCTGTCGGATGTCGCCACCATGTCAACGATCTCCGAACGCTTGATTAGCGCAGGTTTGCTCTCCGGGTTTTCGACTACCGCAATCGTCACTGGCCGGTCTTCGGGTCTTTCCGGCGTTGTGAGCGTTCCCGTGTACACAATGCCACTCGTAGTCTTGACAACGAACAACTGGGTGCTTTCAAGGCGGTCCACTTTTGACCAATCGACGGATGCTGTTCCATCGATGTAGTCGAAGCTGACATATAGCACTCCTCCACTGAGTCCCTTTACCTCGCAGGTCATTCGGTCTCCGTTTCTCATGATCAGCACGTCGGTCTTGTTGCGTGCGAAGAGCGGCGAGACAAATATGAGAAGGAAGACAGATGGGATGATCGAGGCTCGGTTGTTCATGATGGACCCCTTGTGCCAGTTGCATGGACCGATTGAAAAGACTCACCAGGATGGATGAATGCGGCGCACCGTGAAACTGCTGCTCGACGTGGAGTCGCCGGGAACGTTCCATTTATAGGATGGCGAACGGATGATTCGCGATCAGTCCGCGCCGGATGCGCATCCGTCAGCCTGAGGACGCTGGAGCAAGTCCAACCCGCCCACTGCAGGGTCACAGTGTTTGGCCGACCCTGCTCTCCTGTACACTGGAGTGTTCACTTATCATGCAAAACAAATATCCAATAGGCATCCTCGGCGCAACCGGAATGGTTGGCCAGCGTTTCATTCAGTTGCTCGAACATCACCCTTGGTTTGAGATCACCTGGCTTGCCGCCAGTGACCGCTCCAGCGGCAAGATCTATGGCGATGCGGCCAAGTGGCGCCTCGACACCCCACTGCCCGAACGCATCGCCCGTATGACCGTCTCGCCAGCCGAGCCCGAAGGCGCCCCGAAGATCGTCTTTGCCTCTGTGGATGCGGCCTATGCCCGCGAACTGGAGCCCAGGTTTGCGGCGGCCGGCTGCGCAGTAGTCTCGAATTCGAGCGCCTTCCGCATGGCGCCCAATGTGCCGCTGGTGCTTCCCGAGGTGAACGCCGAACACCTGCACCTGATCGAGGAGCAGTCGTGGCGGAAGGAGTCGGGCGGCTACATCGTTACCAACTCCAACTGCACGGTGATGGGCCCGGTGATGGCTCTGAAGCCGATTGCCGATCGCTTTGGAATCGAGCAGATTTTCGCGACCTCGATGCAGGCTGTCAGCGGCGCGGGCTACCCCGGCGTTGCGTCGATGGACATTCTCGATAACGTCGTGCCTTACATCAGCAACGAAGAAGAGAAAATGGAAGAGGAGATGCTCAAGCTGTTGGGCAAGCTCGACGGTCACGCGGTGAAGCCGCTCGCCGCGCGCATGAGTGCCAGTTGCAATCGTGTGCCGGTGGTCGACGGCCACACGGTAAGCGTCAGCGTGAAGCTCGCCAGGAAGGCAACTCGCGAAGAGGTCCTCGCCGCATGGGCGGAGTTTCGCCCCCTGGCGGGTCAGAATCTGCCGAGCGCGCCGGATCAGCCCGTCGAGTGGGCGCCGCAGCAGGACCGCCCGCAGCCTCGCCTCGACCGCAATCGCGGCAAAGGCATGGCGGCGACCGTCGGCCGCCTGCGGCCTTGTGGGGTCCTCGACTGGAAGTTCACCGTGCTCTCGCACAATACGATTCGCGGAGCTGCCGGCGCCACCATTCTGAATGCCGAGTTGCTTGCCAGCCTCGGAAAATAGGAGCCTGTTGCCGAAACTACAACTCGCGCCTAGAAACGAAGCACTGCCATGTTTCACAGCACGACTGCAGAGGTAGTACCGAACAAAACGGCATTTTGCTTTTGTGTCAGGAGCGGCTATAAACGTGGCATTCGCTTTGTGGCAGGGCACGACTTTAGTCGTGCCGAACAGTTCGCGGATATAGGGGCTTTAGCCCCTGGGTCAGAATGATCGGAGGGTGCGGGCTTCAGCCCTCACATCAAGCCTCCAAATGAAAGTGGGCTTTAGCCCATGAGGTCGAAACAAGAAACGCATGAGCCTGGTTGTCATGAAATTCGGCGGTACCTCGGTGGAAGACCCCGCCGCCATTAACCGTACCGCCTCCATCGTCGCGGGTCGCGTTGCCGCCGGAAAGCAAACCGTCGTCGTGGTCAGCGCCATGGCCAAGGTGACCGACCAGTTGCTCCGCGCCGCCGCTGCTGCAGCCAAAGGCGATCGCACCGGCGCACTCGCCATCAGTTCCCGTCTGCGCGCTCGTCATCGCGACACAGCCTGCGCGCTTGATCAAGACGCCGGCCGACGCCTCCGCGCTCTGCAACCTGATCGAGCAGAAGTTCGACTCCCTCGACGAAATCCTCCGCGGTCTCGCCGCCATTCTCGAACTCACGCCGCGCATCTCCGATCTTGTCGTCAGCTACGGCGAGCGCCTCTCCAGCCGCATCATCGCAGCCGCCTTCGCCGAGCGCGCGATCAACGCCGCTCACGTCGACGCGCGCGAGGTCATCGTCACTGATTCGCAGTACGGCAAGGCAGTGCCGCTGGATGTACTGATCGAGAAGCGCGCCACCGACCATCTGCGCCCGTTGCTCGAACAAGGCAAGATTCCGGTGATGGGCGGGTTCATTGCTTCAAATGAGGCCGGCATCACCACCACACTGGGCCGCGGCGGTTCCGACTTCACCGCTGCCCTCCTTGGCGGCGCGTTGGCTGCCGACGCCATCGAAATCTGGACCGACGTCGACGGCATCATGACCAGCGACCCGCGCGTCTGCCCCGATGCACTGCGCGTCAAGGTCATCAGCTTTGAAGAAGCCGCCGAGCTCGCCTACTTCGGCGCCAAGGTTCTGCACCCCGCCACCATCCTGCCTGCCGTCCGCAAAAACATTCCGGTGCTGGTGCTCAACAGCAAGAACCCAACCAACGAAGGCACGCGCATCATCTCCATCGCGCCGCACTGCAGCAGCCCCTTCAAATCCATCGCGGTGAAAAAGAAGCTCTCCATCATTGACGTCGTCGCCAGCCGCATGCTCATGACGCACGGCTATCTCAAGGCCATCTTCGACATCTTCGACAAGCACCAGTGCCCCGTCGACATGGTCTCCACCAGCGAAGTTTCTGTTTCCCTCACCGTCGACTCCAACGACAAGCTGCCCCTCATCGCCGCCGATCTCAGCCAGCTCGCCGATGTGAAGTACGAAGGCAAGAAAGCGCTCATCTGTCTCGTCGGCGAAGACATCCGCGGACAGAGCGGCATGGCGGCGCAGGTTTTCGGCGCCATTAAGCACGTGAACGTGCGCATGATCTCGCAGGGCGCCAGCGAAATCAACATGAGCTTCATGATCGAAGAAGACGACGCCGACGAAGCCGTGCGCTCACTCCACGCCACCTTCTTTGGCAATCCCGACCCCACCATCTTCGACACAGAAGCCCGCAAAGCCGCTGTCAGCTCATAACAACTAGCCTGTAGCTCGTAGCCTGAAACATTTAGCCCCGAACTCCATCTGCTTTGTCATCCTGAGCGAAGCCGAAGGATCTGCGGTTGCCTTTGTGCCCTCATCCTGGTTGGCTACACTAATAGCGGCTACATTCGCAGGACCTGCGTTTAGAGCCGCCGATGCTTGCAGGAGCCTCCAGTGAATCTCGCCGAAGTGCTCGCGGACCAAGGCTGGGCAGTCGAGAAGGAAAGCGCCTCCGCTTCCCTTTACAACCACACTCCATGGGTGGCACCTGAAGCATATTTGCATTGGCTCTTTAAGCCGGCAACCCCGAGGGCTCTTGAAGAAACCCGTACTCTTCCGGCTATCCGTGAGGAGTGGCTCGATTTTCTTTCCATTCAGAACGGCGCGATGCTGTATAGCGACTCATTATCCATCTTCGGAGCAGTGGAATCAGGGACGTTGCTCAATCGGAACAGCCCTCATGATCTCGGCCCTTATTCCTTGCTCGATCAGAAGAGAAAGAGCGCTGCACATACCCATATGACGGCTCGCAAGTTGTGCTGCGCAATAACGATGGCGCAGTCATCGTATTCAGTAAAATTGGATCTACTTACAAAACAGGGCGAGCTTGGAACAGCGCAACTCGCTGGATAACCGAGGAACTCGATGGGCTGAAGACACTTTTCGACTCTTCGGGCAAAATCCTGGTCGACAGGTCCGACACTTCGCCAAGTTTTGTGAATTAGTCTCAAAGGAGCTAAAGCATGCTTCTTCTCGTTCTAGGCAAGGGAAAAACCGGCTCGCTCGTCGCCGAAGTGGCACGCGAGCGCGGACACGGCGTACGCGCACTCGACGTCAATGAAAATCAGCACGCCTCGGCACTCACGGCGCCCAATCTTGCCGGCATCGACGTGGTCGTCGACTTCACCGCTCCCGACGCCGCCGTCGAAAACATCCGCGCTGTCCTCGCACTCGGTTGCCGCATCGTCGTCGGCACAACCGGCTGGTACTCGCATCTTGCAGAGTTGCAAGCCATCGCGCAGCGTCGCGGCGGTGGGCTGCTTTACGGCACCAATTTCTCCATCGGCGTGCAAAAGCTCTTTCGACTCACTGCAGAGCTCGCCAAACTCGAAGGCTACAAATTCGCCATCAGCGAGACGCATCACACTTCGAAGCTTGACGCGCCTTCAGGCACCGCCATCACACTCAAGCAGATCATCCAGTCCGTCCAGCCAGGCATCGATGTGCCCATCGAGTCGCATCGACTGGGCGATGCCAATGGCGAACACATTGTCACCGCGAAAAGCGAGCACGATGAGCTCGTGCTGCGCCATGACGCCCACTCCCGCCGCGGCTTTGCCATCGGCGCCGTCCACGCCGCGGAGTGGCTCAACGGCAAATCCGGCGTCTGGGAATTCCGCGAAATCTTCGACCGGTTGTAGCAGGCGTCAGCGTTAGAATTCCCGATCCAAACTTTTGAACCTGCAAAGGCGTTCGATGTGGCCGTTATCGACCACATCGAGCGCCCTTCAGAGAACTGAATTGTTTCGAGACTGCCCGCGTTATTTGCCGGATGCGCCGAAGACGACTGTGATATTGGTCTCAACGGATACCGGCTGGCCGTCGAGCATGTAGGGTTTGTACTTCCAGGTCTTCACCGCATCGGCAGCGGAAGGCGCCAGTATCTTCGGTCCGCTGAGGACCTGAACGCCTTCAATAGTTCCCTGCTTGGTGATGGTAGCCTTCAGCACTACCTTGCCTTGATGTGGGCTTCCTGAGCGAACTTGGGATAGATCGGAGGTGTTTTGCGGATGATCATTCCATCCGCAACACCGGCGGAGATCGCCACCACGTGGGGCGCGTACTTTACCTTCGCTGCACCCCCGAATAGCGCACCCGGGACCGCACTGTTATCTTCCAGTCCAACCGGAGCGGGAGCAGCCGGAGGCGGCTCATCTGCCGCACTGGACTTCTTGATCTGACCAGCGATTCGCGTCGGAGCAACAAGCTGCGCGGCCATGGCATCGGGCGAGACTGGCGCTGAGGCCGAAGCAGTAGCAACCGGCAGCGGCGTGCCCGAATCGGGCGTTGTCTTGGCGACGATAGTTCCGGCTGGCGGCTTTGCGGCTGGGTTGGCAATCGGTGTCTACGACCGGTTGCGATTCAGTCTGGGCTGGAACCGGCGCCGGCGCCACCTTCACCGCGGTTGCCGCGGAGTTGGAGGTCGAAGGACGGGTAAAGACGACCAGCAGAACAAGCCCGAGCACAACCGGTCCGGCTGCAATCAGAATCCACTTGACCCAATTGGCGCCGCGCTTCTCATCGGCTTCGTCATGTTCTGACTCAACGTGCGGCTGAGAGTTACGGAAGAGATCCACCGCAACCGGGGGACGCTCAATCGCGGGAGCGACCGCTGTTTCCAGGCTCGGAGTGACGCGAGGCATGGCATCGGTCTTCTTGCGTTCGGGTACAAGAGCGGGGCGTGGACGCACTTCAGGCCGCTTGGCGGTCGACGGAGGCCCAGAGGGACGCAGATTTACAGCATCCCACGCGGCAAAATCAGATGTGATGTCCTCAGGCGCCGCAGTCTCCGTCCCGGGAGGAACCATAATCTCCTGGATCACGTGCGCCAGTTCAGGGTCTTTATGATCCTCTTTGATGTGCGTAGGCCATGGCTCTCCCGTTGGCTCAACGCGCTTTTCCGGGATAATCGGCGTCACGTTGGAACGCACAGCGGGCGCCGGCGCCAAAGGAGTCGGCCTCGGCTCGACTGGCCTGGAAGCAACCTGCGGCGCGGGCGGCAACGGCGCTGGCCTTGACTCGACTGGCCTGGAAGCAACCTGAGGCGCAGCGGCGGCCACGGCAGGCTTGGCGGCAGGCTGGGCAGGGAGCTGCTGAGGTTGGCTCTGCTCCGAGCCGCTCTCTGTGGGAAGGGGAAGGAAATCGCGAGCGCCGGCGCGCATGCAGCTCATCAGAAGTTCCTGGTCGGTCCGCGCGGAATACGCCATCACGGACTGTCCGATCTCTGCAAACTTCTCAATGATCTGCAATGCATAGCTCTCGTCGGTGTCCACGTCGACCAGCACGACATCGAAGTTCTGCTCGACAATGCGCGGCAGATCGTTCAGCTCGTCGGGGTAGTCATTGAACTCGTGGACCTTGCGACCCTGGGAAGAGGCAAGAGCCCGGGCAACGATCTGACGGTGCGCGTCATTTGGGCCGATCAGGGCGACGTTCATGCCCTTCGAAGCGCTCTTTTCGGCTTGGGGGCCCTGCGCGTTGGTCGACATCTCAGCTCTGGCGATCATGATCCTCGATCCTTTTTCGATCAATGTCGATGCCGAATGCCGCTGCAATTACGGTCTGGCTGCAGCTCTGGAGTCGACATGTGCAACGACGCAATCGTCGTAAATAGGCATCAATAGCCCATCCGGACGATCGGCTTTTGCAAACGGATCTGGGAAAAGAAGCTACAACTGCCTGCGAATCCATTTCGGATTTCGCAGAACAAGATCCTTTGGATTCAGCTCAATGCGCATTCCATTTCCGAGTTTCCCCGGGATGACTGCGCAGGCTGAATTCCGGTCCTGTAACGGCCATGGTATATGGGTTCTCGTTCTATATGGAACCACTGGGTACTAGGGGATACATGCCTTTCGTCACATTCGGGGCCGGAAAAGGCGAAATTTGGGCCAAAACACCGTGCTGTGACCTTGTTTTGCCGCCACGTCGACGAAAACGCCCGGCAATCGAATGGCTTTGGGAGCTGAAAAACTCACTTCCAGAACCTCGGTCGGCTCCAGAAAGCCTCAAAGTTATCAATACAATGGACTCATCCGCCATGCATCTCCGCCTCGCTACGCCAGCCGACCTCCCCGCCATCATCGCCCTCGAGCGCACTCCCATGGCCCGCGAATTTGTCGGCCAATGGAGCGAAGATCGCCATCTGGCTACCCTCGCAGGCGGCGATGCCCACTACTACGTGAACGAAGCGGAGTGCGGTGAAGTGCAGGCTTACGCCATTCTGCGGGGCCTCAAAGAGGACTCCCGTGCCATCGAACTCAAGCGCATTGTTGTCGCCATACCCGAGCGCGGCCTCGGCCGCCATATGCTCAAAGAGCTCAAGCGTATCGCCTTTCGCGAACTCGGAGCTCACCGTTTCTTTCTCGACGTCTATGATGACAACGCCCGGGCACGCCACCTCTACGAGAGCCTCGGCTTTCAGTACGAGGGCATCATGCGCGACGCCGCACGCCCGAGGGTCAGTGGTGCAACCTGCGCCTCATGTCGATCCGGGAATCGGAGTATCGGTAGCGCCAGTCCGACTGCCGAGCTTGGTCCACCTCCGCATGCGCTCGATCACATACTTTCGCACCACCGGTCGATATACACTTCTCAATGATGGAAACTACGGGTTGCGGCACGGCAATCGTCACGCCTTTCCGGGCGGACGGATTGATCGACGAGCCGGCGCTTTGGGCGCTGGTGAACTGGCAAATCGACTCAGGCATTGACTTTATCGTGGCATGCGGCTCAACCGGCGAAGCCGCCACGCTCGAAGAAGAGGAATGGCTGCGCGCTGTCAGGATCGTAATCGAAGCCGCCGCCGGCCGCGTCCCCGTGTGGGCAGGCTGCACCCACAACTCCACGCGCACTTTGCTGCGGCTGGCTGCCATGCTCCGCCAGATACCTGGTGTCGATGCCATCCTCTCCGCCAATCCTTATTACAACAAGCCCACGCAGGAGGGGCAGTTCCAGCACTTTCTGGCCCTGGCTAGGCTGGTGGACCCCATCCCCGTCTGCCTCTATAACGTACCCGGCCGCACCGGTGTAAACCTCGATCCCCAGACCGTTGTACGCCTTGCGGAAACCGCGCCAAACATCCAGTCCATCAAGGAAGCGAGCGGCAAGCTGCCGCAGATCACCGAGTTGGTGCACTCGCTGCCGTCAAGCTTCAAGATCTTCTCGGGCGACGACAACCTCGCCCTTGCTGCAATCGGCATCGGCGCTCAGGGACTCGTCAGCGTGGCCTCTAACGAAATCCCGGCGGAGATGGCGCGCATGGTTGGCGCTGCACTGCACGATGATTGGTCCGAGGCCCGTGAGCTCGAACGCCGCTACGGACGTCTCTTCGAGGCAAACTTCTGGGAATCGAACCCCGGGCCGGTGAAAACCATCCTCAACCTGATGGGCCGTACATCCGACACCGTCCGCCTGCCCCTGGTTTCGCCTATGCCAGCCACCCGCGCCAAACTCGAACGCATTGCCGGCGAACTGGGCCTCTTGAAGTTCGCTCCAATGCCCGCCGGCGACATGCGGATGTTCTGATTCGCCGCAGAATCCTTGCGTCAGAAAAAATGCCCTCTCCGTGTCGAAATGCGAACGCGTCGGGCGTCATCGTGGTGACGGCGTTTTCAATCGCCGCCCGAATTCACAATGGAGGGTTTTCCCCATGCAATATTTATTGACGCTTTACGCACAAGAAGCGGGCTTCCAGCGCATGACCAAGGAGCAGCAACAACAGGGTATGGCCGCGTACATGGCCTACACCGAGGCGCTCAAACAAGCAGGCGCATATATTGGATCGAACCGGCTTCAGCCCATTGCCACGGCAACCACCGTGCGGAGTGTCGACGGCAAGACGCAAGTGCTCGATGGACCCTATGCCGACTCGAAGGAACAGCTTGGCGGCTACTTCCTCATCGACGCACCCGACCTCGATGCGGCCCTCTCTTGGGCGGCGCGGTGCCCCGGCTCGCAACACGGCATCATCGAAGTGCGGCCGATCTGGACAATGTAAGACATGAGTGGATGCGAAGGCGGCGTGCAACCCCGCGACCTGGCCGAGCAGGTTGCGCGCCGCAGTTACGGAAAGCTGGTCGCCTTTCTCGCCGCGCGCACTCGTGATGTGGCCGCAGCCGAAGATGCGCTCTCGGAGGCCTTCGCAACGGCGCTCGCTGACTGGCCCCGGAGCGGCTGCCCGCAAAATCCTGAAGCATGGCTGATGACCGTGGCGCGCCGTAAATACCTTGACGCGGTGCGAAGCCGTGCGCGCGAATTCCCTGCGGATGAGATTGCTGAGACAACCGCAGCCACTGAAGCCGGCGCTGACGACCTGAACATTCCCGATCGCCGCCTCGGCCTGATGTTTGCCTGCGCGCATCCCGCAATCGAGGCCTCCATCCGCGCACCGCTGATGCTGCAGGCCATCCTTGGTCTCGACGCCGCGCGCATCGCGTCGGCATTTCTTATCTCGCCTGCCACCATGAGCCAGCGCCTCGTACGCGCCAAGAACAAGATCCGCCAGGCCGGCATTCCGCTCGAAATCCCCGAGCGCAGCCAGCTCCGCTCTCGCCTCGACACCGTCCTCGACGCCATCTATGCCGCCTTTTCCGAAGGCTGGATCGATGCCGCCGGCACCGATGCAGCACGTCGCGACCTCGCCGAAGAGGCCATTTACCTGGGACGCGTCGTCGTAGAGCTGTTGCCCAACGAACCGGAAGGACTCGGCCTTCTTGCCCTCATGCTGCACGCTGAAGCACGCCGTCTCGCGCGCCGGAATGCCGATGGCGAATATGTCCCTCTCGCACTGCAGGACCTATCGCTCTGGAACGCGGAGATGATCGCCGAGGCCGAGTCTCTTCTGCATCGTGCCGGCGCGATGAACGTTGTTGGCCGGTATCAGCTTGAAGCAGCCATTCAATCTGCCCACGCCGCTCGCACTCAAATCGGTCACTCCGTTTGGGCGGCAATCGTGCAACTCTACGATGCATTGCTTGAGCTGAGCGGATCCCCGGTAGCGGCCGTAAATCGCGCCCTCGCCGTTGCAGAACTACAGGATGCACACAAGGCTCTCCAGGATCTGAATGCAATTGCCGCCGATCCGCGACTGGGCGAGTATCAACCGTATTGGGCTGCGCGTGCAGAACTGCTGGCTCGCATCGACTCCCGCGAGGAAGCGCGTCATGCCTACTCGATCGCTATCGGCCTCGAGCGAGATCCAGCTGTGCGCCGATTCCTGGAACAGCGGAGGATGTTGCTGGACGATTAAATGAGCCACAGGTTGAGCCCAACGTTCAAAAAATCCCCTAAAGGGTAATGTACCCGGATGCACGAAGGTCACGCGCGTAATTCCGGCTTAAAAATAGCTTAAGAAATTCGCGACTTTATCTCGCCTACCTGGGTTCCGCCCAATAGGGACACAGCCAACAACCGATCCTTCCACCTACGCTGTGCACCCGACCCGCGAAAGGCTCCGTGAGGCCACGGGCATTCGCAGAAAGCGCGGTGAATCTGGAATGCTTATTTCAAAGTCAGGAAGGCATGCCCTTTCGTCTCTTGTTGCATTGACGGCTGCCACTCTTCTCGCAGCAGGCTGCGGCAGCTACACCCCCTCCGCCAATACCAATTCGCAAACGGTTACTGGCTCTTCTTTCGTTGTCGGTACCGATGCCCCGATGGCCAGCGTCGTATCGTTCAGCGTGCAGGTCAGTGTCTCCGCAACTGACGGGAATGGCAACACCGTGCAACTGACCAGCGGCTCTCCGACGGTTGACTTTGCGCGTTTCAACGGCCTGCAGACGCTGATCGACATGAACGACGTTCCGGTCGGCACCTATAGCAACGTGTCGATCGCTCTGAGCAACGGCACCATCGGCTACCTCGACAACAGCACGACCGAGCCGACGATCAAGACGATGCCTGCAAACATCTCGCCGGCCTCGGTGACCTATAGCCTCAAGAACCCAATGGCCGTCGCCCAGTCCGGTGCGCCTGTCGGTCTGCACATGGACTTCAACCTTCGCAAATCGATTGTGGTTTCCAGTGGACAGATCACCGGCGATGTCACTCCCACCTTCACCGTCAACGGGGTGAACAACAACGACAAGGGCGCCTACATCGATGAATTCGATGCTGCCGTTGTGAGCGCCGACGCGGGCACGCAAACCATCACGATTCAGGGGCCACACGGCCGTCAGTTCACCGTCAACGTCAACGGTCAAACCGAATGGGACGGCGGTGCTGTTTTCGGCGATCTCACATCCAGCAGCATTATCCAGGTCTCCGGTTCCCTCGATCGCGCCGATGCCACCATCGATGCAGACGAAATCGCGATCCTGTCAGACAGTGGCTTCTACGCCGCCGGTCAGGTGACATACGTCAATCCTTCTTCAGGGCCCGCCACTAGCTTCGACCTCTACGTGCGCGGCCTGCTACCGACAACCACCGGCCTCACCCTTGGACAGCTTGCGACCATTGATCTCAGCGGGAATGAGAAGTATTCGATCTACTGGATGCACGGACCGTTCGCGCAGTTCCTCTTCAATCAGAGCGGGCTTCTTCCCGGCCAGCACATCGCCGTCGGTGGGCCGGCCAGCGGCGCAACCAACGCCAGCGGAGTCACCGTCAAGCGCGTTGTCCTGCGCCACTGGGGCTTCAACGGAACCGTCGTGCCCGGTAGCATCAACAGTGGCAACGACACGTTCCAGATGCAGGTGAACGGATTCGCCGGATTGCTGATTCCGCAAACCGTCACTGTCTTCATCCCTGACAACTGTCAATATCGGGACGGCTTCACACAACTGTCTGACGTCTCGTCTGCGACCAACGTGCGCGTTGTCGGACTGTTGCTGAAAGATCCGACGAGTGGCAACACGGTGCTCGTGGGCCACTACGTCGACGATCTCGACTGAGTTGGGACTTGATTCGCTTTAAACGCCGGAACCGGAGCCGCAGTCGCGGCGCTGGTTCCGGCGCTTTCTCTTTACGGGCTGGTGGTGTCCGTCGCACAGATGGTCGTTCAGTTTTGAAAGGGCACGACTTCACAGCTTGGTGAAAAACTCAACGAACCGCTGTTTTGTAACAAGGGCCTGGCTTCAGCCAGGCCGCAAATGCAACAAAATGAGCGTCGGGCTTTAGCCCCTGTGCGATACCGGCTCGGTCCATACGGACTTTTTCACCGAGCTGTTCAGTCGTGCCGTAAACGGCCCAAACGTGCTGGGCTTTAGCCCCTTTCGGTAAATGATCCTATTTGCGGCGGACACCACTAGAAAAGGTCGCCAACGGGCGGGAACGTCAGCAGCACACCACATGCGAGCAAAAGAAGTGCGATTCCGGTGGTGCGTCCCAGATCGACACTACGGCCCTGCCAGCGGTAATGAAGCACCGCCCATGCCGCGAGCCACGCAACAATCGCTGCCGTCGAAACTCCCGAAAGCGGGCCGGTAGGTCTGTAGACATTCAGCACGCGCGAAAGAGTCGGCAATTTGTCCGCAAGAACCGAAATGACTCCAAGCACAAAGCAACCGATGCCTGCGGCCAACACCGCCGCTGCGCCGGGGCCGTTGGGCGTCAGTTTCGCTGAGACGCTGCTCGTAGCCTCGCTCGCCATCAGTCTCCTCCCTCAGCGCATCAACTTGATCGTCGCTCCACCCTCGACCGGAGCGTGCTTGTTCAACTCGGCACCGAAGAATCCGGCGACCCCGGCGCTCGCGAATGACACAAAAACAAAAGTCAAAACCGCCGCTGCCATCGTGATTGAGATGGGCGTAAACCAGGCGATGTGCTCTTTCCACTCCATGCCGATCGCGTGCCAGCCAATAGTGTTCGGGTTTGACTTAAGCAGCGCCTGCGGAAATGCACCGAGCATTGTCGTACCCGGCGGCGGCACAGCGCGGTACCAGGGATAGATCAAGTACGCGCCCGTCAGAACCGTGATCCACGCAACAACCGCCATGATCATCAGCCACCTGCCCAGAAACCTCTCGTCCTCTTCAGAAATTGGCTGCAGGGAATAGGGCCTGTAGCGGAGATACACGGCGATTGCGAAGGAACACGCCAGCAGATAGAGTGCGCCGAATCCCATGCCGTGCACCAGAGTCCAAAGGCCGCGCGTCGTCATCTCCATGGCACTCGCTCCCGTCGCGATTGGTCGCGTAACAACCGTTGAAGATCAGAATCCGTTCTTGAGTGCGTGTCCCGAGAACATTGCGTTTCTCAGCAGCGATGTCTTCTTCTCGTCAGAATCCTTGTCCTTATCGTCGGGCTTGTCGTTTTTTCCCCATGTCCAGTAGAGGCCGAGATAGCCATAGTTTTCAGTTTGACCAGCGATGGAGTGACCGTACGCGAAGAGAAGTTGGATGGTATCTTCGCCCTTCAGATGCCAGTAGCCACCGGCGTCGATCATCGTGGAAGACTGCGTTTGCGCTGCCGCAAAACCTTCGCCGCCGTGCGAAAAGACCTCGGCCGCCAGCTCAAGTTTCTCGTTCATCTCGCGCTTCAGCAGAAACCCGCCGTAGGGGAAATTGTGGTAGCCCGTCTGCGGCACAACTGTCTCGCCCGCGCCGCCGTCAAACAGCCACTTGCCTTCGTTCTTCTGCAGCCACAACGGCACCCGGTACCAGACCTTTCCCACGCCCAGTCCCTTGTCATAGTTGCCGGTCGGCATCTCGAACATGGGGAAGATGCCTATCTGCGGAATGGTCTTCGTCTCCTTGATGATCGCGAGTTTCACTCCGAGTTCCATGTCGGTCAGGCCGGTTGCGCTCGGCCCGGTTCCGCCCGGCAGGTAGATCGGACTGTTCGAGGGATAGATGCCGCCCCACGGCAGAATTGCGTGCAGTTGCACACGCGGCACAGCGCCCCAGTTGAACTCAAACGCAGGGAAGGAATAATCCGTCTCCGCCGGAGTGCCGTCTGTAGCGCCAAAAATGTAGAACTCGTGGTGCTTGAAATCCACAGGCACCGGGTCGTCCACCTGGAACGGCGGACCCTGGGCCCAGAGTTTCGTTCCGCCGCCCAGGCTGGCAAGCAACAGCAGCAGCGCCGTCCAACCAGTTCGGCCGGTCTTTGGCAACGATTGTCTCCAGCCGCTGCAATGTTGCGCCTGCGAGGAAGCCATCTGCAGCCGACGTTATATCGAATTTCGATAATAGTCAAGACCGCAATGATGACGCAGAGTTATAGTTGTTTCCATGGCAGATCAAAAGCGGGAACTCTTCGACGGCCTCATCCGCATCCACGTGCTGCTGCACGCAGCGCATGAGCCGATCTTTGGACTTGCAATGATGAAGGAGCTGGAACACCACGGGTATCGCATCGGCCCCGGAACGCTCTATCCCCTTCTACACGGATTGGAACGTTCAGGCCTGCTGCGCTCGACATTCGACCGCGTCGAAGGGCGGCGCCGCCGACTCTACAAGATCACGCCATCCGGAAAACGCGCCCTCGAAAAGGCAAAAGAGAAAGTGGAGGAATTGCACCACGAACTCCACGAAGAGCATCCACGCAAGCTGCCCGGCAAACTCGGCCATTAGGCGCCTGGTCGATTTTCTCCTGCCACTACCCGCTAGCCAGCCAACCCCTGCTTCACCATCCCGCTCACCACGCGGCCTTCAGCCCGCACGCCCGCCTGTTGCAATCGAGCCTGTACAGCTTTGATCACCGATCCCATCTCCTTCGGTGTCGGCGCATTGCCGGATGCGTTTGCGTGTTCCGCAATCACCTCGGCAACCAGTGTGCGCAGGCCCGATTCGTCGAGGGCCTTAGGCAGGAACTCCTCGATCACCACGATTTCGGCCGCTTCCTTCGCCGCCAGTTCCGGCCTGTTGCCCTTCGTGAACTGCTCAATCGAATCGCGCCGTTGCTTGATCATCGTGGCCAGCGCCTGCTGCTCTTCGGCTGGCGTCAGCGGCGCGCGCTTCTCAATGGCCTTATTCTTCAAAGCGTTCTTGATAAGGCGAAGCGTGCCCGTCCGCTCGGCATCGTGCAGCTTCAACGCGGTAATCACTTGCTGGCTGATCAGCGCTTCCAGGGCGCCTGCATCTGTCATGGTTCCCTTCCCTTGGCGAGAATCTCCAGTGTATCGCCTCAGCCAATGCGGAAGCGCCTCGGCAATTCATCGCAGGGGCGGAGACGTCGGCTTCATCATCCTCCGCGTCGCTGGCTTTTGCGAACGGAAATCCGCCGAAAGCAATGAGCACGTCCCTTTGCAGGATTCAAAATATTCGGCTTCCATGCTGGCCTCCCGCCTCGGCACTGCTACGATCGCGAGAATCAAAACAAACGTTTTACCAAGGGCTTTTCGAGTGGTTTCCCGAGAGCTAAATCCGCGACTTTTTGCGCAAATCACAATCTAATTGATTGAGGTATTAAAGATATGAAAAGCCGACCATTGACAGTGGTAGCACTGCTCGCTTTGGGATTAATGGGGCCGCCGTTATTTGCCGCGGATCAAGCGGAACAGGGAGAACAAGCCAGACGGGCAGTTCCGGGTACGGTGAACTATATAGAGGGTGCGGTTTATTTAGACGGATCGCAACTGAAGTCGCAAGATGTTGGCAACGCAATCCTGCAACCGGGCCAGGAAATCACCACAGGCAGCGGCAAGGTTGAAATTCTGCTCACGCCGGGCGTCTTCCTGCGACTCGATGGTTCGAGTGCAGCGAAAATGATTTCGCCCGACCTGGCGCTCACCCAGGTAGAACTCGACAAGGGCCGCGCCGGAGTCGAAGTCGACGAGATCCACGACCAGAACAATCTTCAGGTGATCGACGGCGGCGTAACGACGCGCCTCAACAAGCGTGGGTATTACGAATTCGACGCCAACAAACCTGAGGCCATGGTCTTCAAAGGCGAGGCTCACGTCGAGGTTGGCGACGACAAGTGGCGCGAGATCAAAGAACACCACGAACTGGCACTGACCGATGGGCAGGCGCTGGCGAAGGAAAAGTCGGCCGGCTTCGACGAAAACGATGCTAAGGATGATTTGTACACCTGGAACAGTCTGCGTTCGGAATACATGGCCGAAGCCAATAACCAGATGGCTGCTGAATACGCCGGTCCTTACGCCGGTCCCGGCTGGTACTGGGATCCGTGGGCTTTCAACTATGCTTACATGGGCTTCGGACCGTTCGCGAGCCCGTTTGGATGGGGCTTCTACCCCTTCGGCTGGGGTGGCTTATATACCTACGGTGGCGGATACTACGGCGGCTACTACGGACACTTCCGGCATGGCTACGTGGGTCACGGCTACGTCGGCGGCGCGATTCGCGGAAACGCCGCCCAATCCGAAGGCTTCCATAACGGTGGCAGCTTCGGCGGCTTCCACGGTGGCGGCGGCTTCGCCGGCGGCGGCCGTCGTTAACCTGACGTTTCGGCGAGTTTGAACCCACGAATGGCCTCCAGCAGTTTGCTGGAGGCCATTTTTCCATCTGGCAACTTGTTCTCGCTACGTTCACTCGTCGCACAAAACGACCCGTCCCAGAGAACAACAACACTGAAACACTTCTCACAGATGTGTTATGGTTTGGGCGAACTTTGCCAGCCCTGAACGTTCAGCATCAGGGCTGCGCTTTTGCGTTCCGGCCGATTCCATTGCAGGCACTTCTTTCGGCCTGCCGGGATGAATAAATGAGTCTGCCGTTTGCGAAGTGATGACATGAAGGGCGCGAACGTTGATTCTAGCTACTCTTCTTACCGAATCAATTTGAGCGCCCCGTGAAGGACAACTCGATGCGACGGGCCTATAAGATTGCCGAGTTTTTCACTCTCGCCATATTCCTGGCCTTCGCTACCCTGCCCGCGCTGGCCTATGAGCCGGTCACGGCTGCGCAGTTGGAACAGATGCTGGCCGCCGCGCAGGGAAAATCGGACAAGGCTCTTGCCAAAGAACTCGGCGAGCTGGAACTGACGGAACGCCTCAGCACGCTACGACTGGAGAAACTTCAGGCCAGCGTGCCCGGCGAAAAGTCACGTCTGGCGCTGCTGGTCCTCTCAGATATTTCCGCCTTTCACGATCTTCCAGCTGCGGAGATCCCCCAGCTTGCCCCGCCCGATAGTGACACCCAGAACAAAATCCTCGCCAAAACCGCGGACTATGTTCGCGTCACACTTCACCAATTGATCGATATCGTTGTCTCCCGCGACACAAACCACTTCGACAATCTGAAAGTGGTCAGTTTCAGCCATGCGGTGCCGGCGGCGACGGCGAATGCGAAGAAGATGTCGGAGGCAGAGTTGGATGCGGCACGGTTCCCGCCGGTAGCGTCGGCAGTGGTTGAAAATCAGTCCTATCGCCTCACCGGCAAAAACACCGAGACCATCACCTATCGCAACGGCGAAGAAGAGATGGCTTTCCGCAATGGCAAGGCGGTGGTGGCTCCTCCTGAGAACGCCCCCAAACGCCCACCTCAATCCGGTATCTCCAACTGGGGTGTCTTTGGTCCGCTGCCGGAAATTGTCGCCAACGATATCTCCGCCGGCAAAACAGACTGGGGTCATTGGGAGCAGACGGGAAAGAGCACCCTCGCCGTTTTTCGCTATTCCGTGCCCCAGGACCTATCCAATTACAACTTGGAGTATTGCTGCTTCACCAGCGGTAAAGAACCAGCCGGCGATGAAGGCAAGGAAGACTGGAATGTCTACGAGACCCTCCCCCCTTATCATGGGGAGATCGCCATCGATCCGGAGTCCGGAGCCATTCTTCGCCTGACCATCCAAACCGACATCCCTGCTGACCAGCCCATCTACCGGGCAGACATCCTGGTGGAATACGGCCCGGTCGAGCTTGGAGGGAAAGAATACTTTCTTCCCGCCCGGAGCGTGACCATTTCCCAGGCCTCGATCCCCATCATGATTCAAGAAGGTAATTGCGTGGATTTTCATTGCACACCTCGCACCTACGTCCACCCCAAAGACACTGTGGTCAGCGACACGGTCTACGGGTCCTATCGCGTCTTTCACTCGGACTCGCGGAACGCCTCTAACGGGTCCGAAGACTCGCTTTCATCCTCTCAACCGCAAAATGGAACTCCGCGAAAACAGTAGCTATGGATTGTTATCAGGGGAACAAGGCCATGCGATGTGCTCGATTACTTCTCGTTCTTCTTTTCGCCTTCATTCTGCCGGCGTTGGCCAAGGAACCAACTACGATTGCGCAGTTGGAACAAATGCTGACTAACGCGCACAGACAGTCGGACAAGGATCTCGCCAAACAACTGGGCGAACTTGAACTGACCGAGCGTCTCAGCACGCTGCGGCTGGAGAAACTTCAGGCCGGCCTGCCCGGGGCTAAGTCCCGCCAGACGCTGCTGGTCCTCTCTGACGCCTCCGCCTTTCACGGTCTCCCCGCTGCCGAAATCCCCCTACTGACCCCGCCCGACCGCGAAACCCAGGGCAAAATCCTCAACAAGGCCATGGACTACATTCGCGTGACACTTCCCCGACTGCCCAACTTCATCGTCAGTCGCGATACCGCACGCTTCGCAAATCTGAAGGTTGACTACATCGGTGGTTCGGTGGCAGTGGTGGAAGATCAGCCCTATCACTACTCCAATACAACGAAAGAAACGGTCATCTATCGCAATGGCTCAGAAGCGGTGGTTGCGGCTGCAAAACACTCCGAACACCAGCGCGGCCTGTACAACTGGGGCGTCTTTGGTCCGCTGTTGCAGATCGTCGTCACTGACATCTTCACCGGCAAAATGGGCTGGGAACATTGGGAGCAGGGTGAAAAGGGAACAACGGCCGTCTTTCGCTATGCAGTAGCACAGGATCGATCTCATTACGACGTAAAGTATTGCTGTTTTCCCAGCTCGAATAGCTGGCATATGTATGAGGCTCACCCTTCCTATCATGGGGAGATCGCCGTCGATCCAGAGACCGGAGCCATTCTTCGCTTGACGATTCAAACCGACATCCCTCCCGGCCACCCGATCTACCGGGCAGACGTCCTGGTCGAATACGGTCCGGTGGAGATTGGAGGACAGCAGTACCTCTGCCCTGCAAAGAGCGTCTCCATCGCCCAGACCATGGACTCCGTTTCAACCAAGAACGCCTCATGCTCCGGAAACTCGAATTGCACGCCAGCTGAGGTAGTCCATCCCAAAGACATTTCCCTTAACGATACGGTCTATCACTCGTACCATATCTTCCGTGCAGAAATGCGTATCCTGCCCGAGGACCCCACGGAGGTGGAAGACTCCACCAAACCGGCGCCCCCTGCGACCGCAGCACCAAGACATTGACCGGAAACTCCTTGCCTTAGTGACGCCATCAACTCTAAGCGCTCGGCATCTTCTTGAGGAAGAAAGACTGTAGATATTCACAAAAATCACAAATGTGTGTATTCTGTGATTTCCGCGGCGCGCACCTTCTGCGTCGCCAGGGATGGTTCTAAAATCCATTCCGGGAGGCTAAGTCCATGATTCGTAAGACCCGTCTTTTTACGCCAGGCCCAACGCCGCTGTTGCCGGCCGCCCAGTTCGCAATGGCAGCCGCCGATATCCACCACCGCACTCCCGAGTTCCGCGCCCTATTTCTGAAGGTGCTTGCCCAGCTCAAGATCTTCGTCGGCACCAGGAATGACGTTCTCCTGCTCTCGTCTTCAGGCACGGGCGCCATGGAAGCCTCCGTCTCCAATCTCACATCGCCCGGCGACCGCGTCCTCGTCCTCACTGCCGGCAAATTCGGCGAGCGCTGGACTGGGCTGGCCAAAGCCTTCGGCTGCGAACCCGATGTGGTCACAGCCCCATACGGCGAGACCTTCAACCTCGACGCCATCCGCACCGCCCTCAAGCCCGAGCATCGCGCCGTCTATATGCAGGCAACTGAGACTTCCACCGCGGTCCGCCACGATGTTGAAGCGATCGCCAAGGTGGTCCACGAAGTGGCGCACGAAGCGCTTCTCGTTGTTGACGGCATTACTGGCCTTGGCACCACGCACTTCGATGTGGACGGCTGGGGCATCGACATCCTGATCGGCGGCTCGCAGAAGGCTGTCATGATCCCGCCTGGCCTCGCGTACCTGAGCGTCAGCGAAAAAGCCTGGGCTGCGATGGAGAAGTCAAAGAATCCGCGCTACTACTTCGATCTCCGCAAAGAACGCAAAAACGCCGTCAAGGGTGAAAGCGCCTACACGCCTGCGGTGGCTCTCGTCGCCGGCCTCGGCGCAGCGCTCGACTACATCGCCGGACAGGCAGGTGGCGATCTGGAGAAGGGGCGCATCGCCCTTATCGACAACGCGCAAGTCAACGCTGCTGCCACGCGCGCCGGTCTCGTTGCGCTTGGATTCACGCTCTTTGCTCCGACCGCTCCTGCCGCAGCCGCGACCGCCGTTGCCGTGCCTGAAGGCATGGATTCGGGTGCGGTCGTGAAGGCGCTGAAAGCGAAGTTTGCGCTGGTCACCGCCAATGGCCAGGGCGAAATGCAGGGCAAGATCTTCCGCGTGGCGCACCTCGGCTTCTTCGACTACCTCGACACCGTGGCCTTTCTCGGCGCCATGGAGCACATCGCGAAAGACACGCTGGGGCTCAAGGTTGAATACGGGCAAGCGGTAGCGGCGGCGCAAAAGGTGTACGCAGAGCAAGTGAACAGTGGACAGTGATCAGTTGAACACGCCAACGGTGTAGTGACCTTGAGTTGTATCGACAAATCATTCTGTCCACTGTGCACTAAACACTGTTCACTGCTCCACAGGAGCTGGCATGGCCGAACTCTCATTTGGCGAAAAACTTCTCATCGCGCGCAGGCAGCTCGACCTCTACTCCTACCAGATGGCCGAGCTGCTTGGCGTGCATCCAAACTCTATTACGAAGTACGAGCGCGGCGAGGGCAAGCCGCACGCCGCCGTGGTGCGCATGTTCGACCTGCTCTGCGAAAAACACAGCATCCGTTTCGACGAATTTGAAACAGGGTCCGCCACAGCGGCCAAGGGAGACAAGATGAAGATCGTTCTGGCGGAGAAGGTATCGCCCGCAACCCTCGCCGTTTTTGCAGCCGAACCCGGATGGGAAGTTCTCTCGCATGACCAGCTTCCCAATGGCCTGCCCGCCGCACTCGCCGACGCTGACGCACTGGTCGTCCGCAGCGCCGTGCAGGTCGACGATGCGCTGATGGAGCATGCACCGAAGCTCCGCGTCATCGGCCGTGCCGGCGTGGGTGTCGACAACATCGATGCCGAGGCCGCCACTCGCCGCGGCGTGGTCGTCATGAACACCCCCGGCGCGAACGCCGTCGCTGTCGCTGAACTCACCATCGGACTCATGCTCGCGCTAGCTCGCAAGCTGCCTACCGCCAACAACACCATGCACGCCGGCAAGTGGGAAAAGAAAAGCCTGCAGGGAGCTGAACTTCGCGGCAAAACCCACGGCATTCTCGGCCTCGGCCGCGTCGGACTTGAAGTTGCGCGACGGGCCCGCGGTTTTGGCCTCGAAATCATCGGCAGCGATCCGTTTGTATCCGCGGCAGTGGCACGCGAAAACGGCATCCGCCTGGTGGCAATCGACGAACTCATCGCCGGCTCGGATTACATCACTCTCCACGTCGGCCTCACGCCGCAGACAGCCGGCGTGATCAACGCAAAATCACTGGCCGCAATGAAGAAGGGTGTGCGCATCATCAACTGCGCACGCGGCGAGTTGGTCGACGAACCCGCACTCGTTGCTGCGCTCAAGTCCGGTCACGTCGGCGGTGCTGCGCTCGATGTTTTCACCGTTGAGCCGCCCAAGGACTCGCCCTACGCTTCACTCGAGAACGTCATCCTAACGCCGCACATCGCCGGTTCAACCGCTGAAGCGCAGGAGGCCGTCGGCATTCAGATCGCCATGCAGGTGCGCGAATACCTGAAGCTCGGTGTCGTTCAGAATGCCGTCAACCTTCCCTCCCTCAGCCACGAAGAATACGTGCAGCTCGCACCGTTCATCGACCTCGCCGGCCGCCTGGGTTCGTTCCTCGCCCAGGCAGGCAAAAGCGGCATCGAAGCCATCGATCTCACCTATGGCGGTGCGCTTGCCGATGCCAAAACAGACCTCGTCCGCAACGCCGCTATCGAAGGCCTTCTACAGGGCTCGGAGAACGTGAACCGCATCAACGCCGCCGCCGTCGCGCAGGAGCGCGGCATCCGCATCCACGAAGAAAAAGAGGAAAGCCACCGAGGCGGTGCAGCCACCGTCCTAACCATCGAACTGCACACTGCCTCCGGTCGCAGCCACGCCACAGCCACGGTAATTCATGGCGAACAGCCGCGCCTGCTCGAGTTCGACGGCATCGACATCGAAGCGCCGCTCGAAGGCAATTTGCTCGTCTGCCGCAACCTCGATGTTCCGGGTGTGATCGGCAAGATCGGAACCATCCTGGGCGAGCAAGGCGTGAACATCGCCAACTTCGCCCTCGGTCGCGAGCGCACCGGAACCAAACCAGTGAAGGCCCTCGCCGTCGTCCAGGTCGACGCCCCGGTTTCCGGCGCAGTCCTCGACGCCCTCATGACCATCGAAGCGCTGCTCGAAGCCAAACTCGTCCAGCTCTGACCCGCAACCATCTAGCTGCATGTCTTCCCATACCTTGTGTCATCCTGAGCGGAGCAGCTTGGGGCCCCATGATCGCGAAGCGATCGTGGGGTAAGCGGAGCGAAGGACCTGCTTTTGGAGCAAAGCGCTCGCATGTCACCATGAATCTGGGCGACTTCCGAGCCACAACCCTCACTTTACGCAACCATTTAGTTGCGTATCTTCACCCCATCACACCGGCATGTCCCAGCCACGAACGTACATATGCCACCTGCCCAACGTGATAAGTCTCGTGAAGCGCCATAAAATTAATCACTCCGCTGAGCTTCCCGTCCGCGCTAGGTGGTCCCGGTTGCAAAGCCGGAGTATCCAGCAATTCGTCTGAAGCTGACTCCAGCGCCGTATTGAGCCTGCCGCATGTCTCGTCCCAGGCTTCCATCAACGCCTGTGAATTTGGAGCTTCCAGCGATTCGACGCACTTTGTCCCGCGCGCGTACAACGGCATCCACGGCGTGGTCCATTTTTGTCCCAACCGCGCCAGAACCATGGTGCGCGCCCACGCGACATGGCCCACGAGCCAGCACAGGTTATTGGTGTGATCGTTGGGGCGCTTACACCAATCTTCGGCGTTCAATCCGCTCAAAGACTGCTTCATAAAACTGGCATTCATGTTGAAACTCTGCGACGCAACGGCGAGGCGCGGCGAGATGGGCATTTTGATCGTCCTCCTATTTGCCCCATCAGCTTACACGCTTAGATCGGTACATCGGAATTTCCATTCCGGTGATTCAGAAAACGCCCAAGCCACAGCGCAGTCGCATGCCGAGCGCGTCACGAAAAAAAAGCGCGATCCGCATCGGGATCGCGACTGTAGAGGAGAAGGTGATGCCGCTGATCATGATGGGCGGGATTCTACCCCTTCATTCCTGACCCCGCCCATAAAATATTCGACCTACTGTACTGGGTGCGCCTTGCTGTCCTTCAGGCTCTCATCGATGATCGACCTAATTTTCTGGTCTGCTTCCCGTGCGATTCTTCCCTGCTCCGCGCCGAGGCGGCCCTGCTGCGCGCCCAGTTGTCCCTGCTGGCGTCCCAGTTCGCCCATCTTCGCGCCAAATTCGCCCTGCCTTGAGCCGATTCGGCCCTGGATCTTGCCGAGCTCGCCCTGCAAATTGCCGAGCTTCGACTCGATCTCAGAGAACTGCTCCTGCGTCATATTTTTGCCTTGGCTGGCCTTCAACTTTGCCATGGCCTCTTCAATTTCCGCGATCTCTTTGCTCATGTCAGGAGTGGGTATGCTGACAGCCTCCTGCTGTCGTCCCAGCTCTTCCTGTTGTTTGCCAAGCGCTTCCTGCTGCTTGCCGAGGACCTCCTGTTGCCTGCCAAGGTCTTCCATGGGCTTATACATCGCCTCGATCTGGCTCAGGATTGCGGGATCGTCGACGAAGTAGGATTTTCCCTCGCGTGTGAACCAAAGGAAGTCGCCATGTGCCTGCGTGCGCGCCTTGTCAATCTCCTCGCGACGCCCCTCCATCCAGTTGCCCGAAAACGTCATATGTTCTGTGTCGCCGCCGCGGATTACGGCATACGACTGTCCATTCGACGAGTAGGAGTAGCGGTAGCCCGAGTGTTTCCCGTTCTCGCTAAGGTTGGAGCTACCGGTTTCGGTCGTTGTGCTTTGGCCCACTCCGTATCCGTAACCTGCTCCATAGCCCGCTCGCGGCGCGATGAGCGCCATCGTTGGAGCCCACGGCGCAACGATCGTCAGCGACGCATTGCCGGGTGCATGAGGGGCTTTCGGCGCAAGGAGCACCAGCGTTCCGTGCGCCGGCACGGACGGCAAAATCATCAAAGCCGGATACTCGGAAAGTCGTGCAGGCGGTGCAGGCGCAGCTGTTGCGGGAACACCTGCCTGCGCCGGCGCAACTGGAGCGATCGCGACCTGTGCAGGCATCGACTCCCCAGAAATCTGCTCGGGTGTCGATACGCCGCCTGCCGGTGCAACGGGAGCGGCTGGCTCGTTTGGAGCCAAAACGACCTGGGCCGGCGCTCCGGGCTGTGACGGGACGCTCGTAAGCGACGGAGCAGCCGGAACTGCCGGGACTCCCGCCGGATCCGGCGCCTGACCAGCAGCCTGTACGCGCACCATCGCCGTGGCCCCAAACAACGCCACCGGCACGACAAGCACGGCTACCAACCCGCGCCGCGTACCCGCAAATGCCTGCTTGAAAGAAACATCATTCAACAGCCGCTCGATGCGGCGAGAGAGAGATCCACTGCGAGCCATGGCGACTCCTATCGGGGTTGGGCGCGGCGCGGCCGCGAATTCAAGCAGAATCTGCGCGTATGACGTGCGATCCGCGGCCTGTTCCAGCCCCGCGCGGTCGCTGATGGCCTCGGCCAGATCAGATAATTTTCGTTTGAGCCACCACCCAAGAGGGCTCGGCCACACCAGCGCTGCGTAAAATCCCGCCAGCAGCTGCAGATAAAAGTCACCCTGCCGGATGTGCGAGCGCTCATGCGCCAGCACAATGCGCAGCTTCTCGCTGTCCCAGTCGCGATACTCGACAGGCAGCACAACCGCCGACCCAATCGTCACTGGTGACGACACGGCCTCGCTCACGCGCAGACGCAGCCCATCGGTCAACGGAGAAGGATCGAGCAGCGCAGGCCTGGCAGATTGCCACACGTTAATCGCTACAGCGAGCCCGTAGAGCAAGCGGAGAAACAGCACCCCGGCAATGGCGAGATACATCAAACCCGCAATCTGAGCCAGCGAATACTCGCTGCGTCCCGACACATTCGCCGGAGGCGCGACTTCGCCCGTGCTCACATGCGAATTTGAAATCGTAGGCGCCGGGTAGCGATCTGCCGCCACCATGCCGCTTGTGTCTGCGGAATTGTCCGCGGAATATCGTGTGGCATTTTCTGGCTCGATCCTTTCCGCCCGAATCGCGGCATGAGCAATCTGCTTCCCTTCAGCCAACGAAGCCGCGGTCATCCTCACATCAGTCGCCCGAACCTCTGCCGGGGCTGGCGCAGTCGCCGCAGAAGGCTTCCATCCCGCGATCACGCGAAGCATCTCCGCCGGAATCACCACTGTCGCCGGCAAACGCGCCGCCATCGGTAGCACCATGGGCATCAAAAGCGCCGATGCCAGCACCAATCCCCAGGCAGCCTTCTGCGCCAGTACATTGCGCACGCTGAAGATCCGCAGGCCGATCCACACGGCCAGGGCCAGCAGTACCGAACGAATGGCCGCTTCAACCAGAAGTGATGAGATCATCCCTTGGCCTCCTTTTTGTTGGAACCTGAGGAGTTTGCAACGCCAGCCTGCCTTTGCGCCTCGGCAATCCGGGTTGCCAGCCGCTGAAGCTCGGCCCGGTCAAGAACCTTGGAGTCGACCATGCCCACCAATAGCGCCTCGACCGATCCTTCGCAGAACCAGTCGACGATGCGTTTCACCGCGCGACCCGCGACGCGCTGGCGCGATTCGGCCGGTCGATAGATAAACGTGCGATCTTCAACCAGGTGCGCCAGGTAACCCTTTTCTTCCAGCCGTCGCAGCACCGTGCGCACCGTGGAATCCTTGAGAGGCCGGTTCAGCTCTTCGCGCGCCGCCTCGGCCGTCACCGACCCCCGCCGCCACACAATCGAAAGGATCTCCCGTTCCAGTTCCCCAAGCTCCGAGGGGTCGTGAGTGTTACTCGTCATAGTGTTACAGACTGTAACATACAAAAGAAGTGAGCGCGCAAGAGATTTTTCATTGCAAGCTGTGAATTGGGCGGTAAACGGTGACTCGACCCAAAAATGGTCCAGGTAATTCAGGCCTGGTGATTTCAAATTGCAGGTGTGTACAACATCGACTGGCCATATCACATCACAACAGTCAGGCATCATTTCTCCACGGTCTCCAGAGACCGAGGCACCTATTTCAGGAAAAGAGGTCGAAGACTATGGCGTCAGGCTTATTGGAAAAACAGGCTACGGTCGAGGATGTCATTCGCGAGGTCTCCAAGTTCAAGGCCGTCTTGACCGATGCGGTGGAAGAGGGGATTGAGTCGGCAGTCAAAACAATGAAGCATGGCCGCGACGCTGCCGAAGATGCGCTCTACGAGGCAAGACGCGCGGTGAAGCAGAGGCCTTTTCAATCCATGGGCGTTGTCTTCGCTGCAGGGATCTTCGCGGGTAGTCTCGTGGGCTGGGCTTGCACCCGTCGTCGGTAATCGAAGACTTCCTACAATAATTTGTCGCGGTCATTGCACCGGATGATCAAACCGGCGTAAGGATGCCGCCCAACCGTCAGGATAGGTCTGTCCGAATACCAGCCCGGTTCCGTTGCGAGTCCTTGAATCGGGAATGGGGCGGGATTTCATTGCAGACCTTTCTTTACGCAGGAACGCCGGGACAGAAGTCCCGGCGTTCCTGCAAATCCATGTGAAAGCCCTAGGCCCGGCTCATGTAAGCGCCTTCGCTCGTGTCCACGCGAATCTTCTCGCCTTCGTTGATGAAGGGGGGCACCTGCACAACAAGTCCGGTCTCAGTCTTGGCCGGCTTGGTCACTGACGAAGCCGTCGCTGACTTGAGGCCGGGCTCTGTCTCAACCACGGTGAGTTCGACAAACGACGGCAGTTCGATGCCTACGGCATGTCCGTCGTGGTAGCTGACCTTGATTTGCAGGTTCGGCGTCAGGTACTCCACGGCATCGCCAAGCGTAGAGCCCTTCAGCACGGTTTGCTCATAGTCCACCGGATTCATGAAGTAGTAGTCGTCGCCATCGGCGTAGAGAAACTCCATGGAAATCTCGTCGACCACAACCTTCTCGATGGCATCGCCGGAGCGGAAGCGGTGCTCGAACATGGCGCCCGACTTGAGATTGCGAAGTTTTGCCTGGATAAAGGCGCGCAGGTTACCCGGGGTGCGATGCTCCACCTTGAACACGAGGTGAAGAACGTCGTTATGCTTGATGATCATGCCCGGACGCATTTGGGTGGCGGGAATCGCCATAAACGTGAAGCTCCTTGCTCTACTTGAAAAATTCGGCCTTGGCCCAATCTCCATTGTAACTTAGGGGTGATCGGCCCGCCTCTTCGGTCCACTGCCCGGTGCATGCGTGACGATGTGTTCTGATCGAGGTGAGAGAGGCACCTCCCTTGGCTGAACGAAGGAACGCCATCACGCCTGCCGTCGTGTTGTTGCTCCTGTGCCTGCTGTGGGCCCTCCCTTTGTTGCGCTCTGATCTCCTGCCCGGTTCGGCCCCGGCCGCCGTTTCTTCGTCTTTGGCGATGCAGTCAATTCCCCTGGCGCTGTTCGCCGTCATCGTTGCCATCGTCGCACTGGTGCGCAAGGCACGTTGGCCCCGCGGCAAGATGCTTGGCCCAACTGTGCTCGCCGGTCTCGGTCTTTTTTTTGTGCCGGCTGTGTTGATTGAAATTGCCAGGGGAGAGATCGACGACTCCACCCGGGTTGCACTCTTCTCGCTGGCTCCCGTCTTCGCCGTCGTTTTCGAACCGTACATGGGCTCTGCATTATTTACTTCGCAACGCACCGCTCTTGCGGCATCGTTGGTTTCAGCGGTTGGAACAATGCTTGTGTTCCCGCTCGATCTACCCCAGTCCAGCGCCGCAGCTCTCGCCTTTTGTGGAGTTGTCGTAGCAGTCGCTTCCGTCGCGGCCGCCAACTGCGTCGCCGTCCGCCTCGCGTGCGACCAAAACGCACAGTCAGCACTCACTTTCCCATCCATCGCCGCAGGATCCGCGGCGATCTGCCTGGCTTTTCTCAGCGCAGTATTCCAGCACCACGCCCGGCCTGCGCCAATACCAGCTCCGTGGACACCGGATCCTTGGACCGCACTCGATCTGCTGGTCCTCGCGCTGCTTTTCTGGCTGATGCGCCGGATGACGGCACTGCGTATGACCACGCGATTTCTGATAGCGCCACTGTTGGCGAATCTTATCAGCCTTGCGTTCCTGCGACCCGGAGTTCAATGGCGCGGCTGGCTGGGTTTGCTCCTGATAGCCCTCGGATCAGGCTGGCTTTTGTTTGCACCCAAAGACGAACCAGAGGAAACCGCCTCGCCCCTCGGGATCACCTAGGGCCTGAACTTCAGAAAAAAGTTGGCGGTGTCATTCCGAGCGAACGGGCTCCCGAACGTCTTTCAGGGTCCCCAAAGAACGATCTTTGTTCTTTGGGGCAGAGTTCGGGGGTGGTGAGCGAGGAATCTGCTTCTTTGCACTCCCAGACTCATGCCAATAGCTTCTGGGAAACCGCACTAGCTAGAACCTGAAGTTCACGATAAAAGTTGGTGGTGTCATTCTGAGCGAACGGGGCCCCGAACGTCATTCAGTTCGGGGGTGGTGAACGAAGAATCTGCTTTTTTGCGCTTCCATACTTCTACCCAATAGCTTCTGGGACACTACACTAGCTCTCTCCGAGCGAATTTGAGCATTTCAAGCCCGCGCTTCGAACACCAGGTTGAACGGCGTCTGCGCCGCTCTGCGAAAGCGCGTAAATCCAGCCGCTTTGACCACATCGCGAATACGCTCCTCGCCGGCCTGCGCGCCAAGCGCTGCGCCAACCTCCTGCGCCAGCGAAGCAGGCGTGCAGATCATCGTAGAGGCGGAGTAATAGATGCGGCCGATTGGGTTGTGATTCTGCTCGGGATTGTCGTTCGCAAATGGTTCTACGATCATCCAGGTTCCGTCCGGCTTCAACGACGAAAGTACATGTTCCGCCGCCCCGGTCGGATCGCCCATATCGTGCAGGCAATCGAAAAACGTTACGAGATCGTATCCGCCATTTACGGGATAACTCTTGGAACTCGCAACTTCGAAGCTGATCTGGTCGAGGAGGCCGTCGCGTCCGGCAACGTGGCGTGCGTACTCGATCGAGCCACTGTGATAGTCGAATCCGCTAAACCGCGACTTCGGAAAGGCCTTGGCCATCAGCAGCGTCGAGGCCCCGTGTCCGCAGCCGACGTCGGCCACCGCGGCGCCTTTGGCAAGCTTGTCACCGATTCCTTCAAGCGCGGGGATCCAGGCGCTTAAAAGATTTTGCTCGTAGTTTGGTCGGAAAAATCGCTCGGTGCCGAAGAAAAGGTTGGCGTCGTGCTCGTGCCAGCCAACGCCCTCGCCGGTGCGAAATGCCTGGGTGATCTTCGGCTCGTCTTTGAAACAAGAGGAAATGATGTGGAACGCGCCCGGCAGGTCGACCGTGGTAAGGGCAAGCGCCTGTTCCGGCGGCAGCTCGAATTTCTTCGAAGCCGCGTCGTAGGTAACATATCCGCTTGCTGCGTTGGCATTGAGCCATTCGCGTATGTAACGCTCGGTTGTTTTCGTTTTCGTGGCCAACTCGGCCGGGGTCAGCGGCCCCGCACCGGCCATTGCTTTATACAGTCCCAGCTTGTCGCCGATGACCACCAGCGCCGCGTGCATCGCAGCGCCCATATCCATGACAGCCTTCCCCATGAAGGCATCGAACTTCGATTGTTCGAAAGCAGGTGATGTAGTTGTGGATTCCATTCCGACCTCCAGGTCTTTCGGTACGGGCCCCGGGGTAGAGGGCATGATGGTAACGCGGCGGAAAAGCGCTGTCAAAGAGTATTCCGGCGATGCTGGAGGGCTCGATTCCGATCAATTCGATTGTGCAGAGCGCGATGAAGTTAGCCCCTGTATTTGCTTGAGACGAAGCATGCCGCCGACCCAGGCGCAAGGCAACGCCAGCAAAATCAGCACAACCGGATACCAATGCGGCTGGAATTGCGGTCCGCCATTCCAGGTTGCGACCGCGCCCACAACGCTGATGGCAAATCCGATCGCACCTCCGACAAGCGCATGTTTCATGGGACTGTAGGGAGCTAGCCGTGCGGTCAGGTAGCTGCCCCCCACACCGTATATCGTGCGATATGCAGTAGCAAGTACCAGCAAGCTGTCCGGCACACGCTGGCTCCAGGGAGGGAATAGTTGAATTGCGTGCAGCACAAAGTCGGTAGCGACAGTCACCGCAACGCCCGCAACCATTCCAATCGAGACGGCAAGAATGCTTCTACCGATTTGTCGCGGCGGCTTCGAGTCGTTCATTTCTTAGGTCCTTTCTCTCAGATTCCTGCGCGATCTCCAGAGCGGATCGGCCCGTACAAGAAGTATCGAGACGGTATCGTATCCCAGCTATCCGCTACCATGGGCTGCGATTCGATGGAGGAAGATAAACCGCCCTGGAGTTTCGTATGAGTTGCCGCACTTTGCGTTTTTGTCTCGTTTCACGCCTTTCCTCGCTCCTGTTCATTGCATCCCGGGGCGGCATCGCAGGCTCGTTTTGGCAGAAATAGTGGCCTCTTTGACATAGCGGAAATCCTCACCGGCGTGGAAGATGGAACGTAGTAGCCACGGCTCTAAAGGGACCGCATGAGAAAAACGCCGACATTGAACGGGCTTCGATTGATCACGTCCAGGACGAGCAACGCCCCTTCTCACAGGAACCCGCGGCGAGTCGCGATCCTGGCACTTCCCAACAGCGTCCTGTCTGACTTGTCGGGGCCGTACGAAGCATTTGTCCAAGCCGGACAACTTGCTCGAAGAGACCCCCTGCTTCCCGGCTACCAGGTTGACCTTCTGACCTCGAGCGGCAGCTCCATCAGAACGCTCTCCGGGCTCACCGTTACCGGCGGCCTCCCTTTCCGCCGATACAAGGACTTTCCGGACACCTTGATTGTGACCGGCGAACCGGATTCTCTTGCCTCTGATCCGGTGCGGTCGCAATTGGACGAGTGGATAAGAGCTGGAGATTCCGTGATTCGGCGAATTTGCTCCGTATGTACGGGAGTGTTTTGCCTTGCCTCGGCCGGGGTTCTTGACGGACATCGTGCCACCACGCATTGGCGTTACGCGGAGCAACTTGCTCGCAGATTCCCAAGGATCGAGGTGAACCCAGAACCGGTCTTCCTCCGCGACGGTAAGTACTACACTTCGGCGGGATGTTCAGCGGGAATGGATCTGGCACTTTCGCTCATCGAAGAAGATCTTGGATGTGCCATTGCGACGGATATTGCACGAGAGATGGTCATGTTTCTCCGCAGACCCGGCGGCCAGGCACAGATCAGCCCGGTTCTGAAGCTCCAAATGGCGGATTACCACCCGTTCCGCGAGCTTCAGACATGGATCTTCGACCATCTTCACCTGCCCCTTACCGTGGAGGATCTGGCGTTCCAGGTTCACATGAGTCCCCGGAACTTCGCACGGGCTTTTGTCGCGCAGGTCGGAGTCACGCCGGCGAGGTTCATCGAATCGATCCGCCTTGATGCCGCGCGCCGCCGCCTTGAAGAAACAGATCGCGGCCTCGAGCAAATCGCAGCCGAGTGCGGGTTCGGCTGTGCGGAGACCATGAGGAGATCGTTCGTACGCAATCTGCAAACTCCACCTGGCGCATATCGCGCGCAGATCCAGAGCGCTTAACAACGAGATACGCAATAAGCCAAGACCCTTAATCCAAGGCCTTGGCCCGTGATTCGATCGCACAAGGAGAGCCAAAAAAATGAAATCGCTGATGATCATGATGGCTGCCGGGGCGCTGTTCTCTGCGGCAACGTTTGCGCAGGGCGGACCGGCCTCTGTCTCGGCAAGAACTGGAATCGACGCCGGAAATCAAGCCTGGGTCGATGGTGTGAAAACCGGTAACATCGCGCTGATTATCGCCACGTACGCCGATGACGCTGTTGACTGCGGGTCCTCCGGCGAGTGTGTCAAAGGACGAGTTGAAATCGAACGGCACATGAAGACTCAGCTTGCAAGTCTCGGACTGGCCCGCTCAGCCGCAGTGGCGTCTGCGGGATCGACCCAACAAGGAGACTTTGCCTATGAATGGGGTCAAGCGGAGGCGACGTATGCCGGCGGCAAAAGGCTTGTCGAAAAATATCTGACGGCTTGGCAAAGGCAGGCTGACGGCAGCTGGAAAATCTTTCGCAATATGGTGATTCCAATCAAATGAGGCGACGATCGCCCCGAACCCATACAATTCCGTTGACGCGGAGACTTGGAAAGTCTCACGCCGAAGATGCGTGAGAGGTACAGAACCTCTCGCTCCTGGAGCTTTTTCGATGCGCATAGCTCGTCTCCACCCGCTTCGTTGTTTGATTGTTCTTCTTCTCACTGCGAACCTGGCCGCATTGATTGGCCTCTATGCGCAGGAAGCCTCATCTGCCAACCCTCCCTACAAGAACACCGCGCTTCCCGTTGACCAGCGCGTTGCCGATCTGCTCAAGCGCATGACGCTGGAAGAGAAGGCGACGATGCTTTCCGGATCAGGCTGGATGGAGTCGGCGCCGATCGAGCGCCTCGGCATTCCCGTGATCAAAATGGCCGATGGACCGATGGGCGTGCGCTCATGGATCGGCAGCTCTGCTCTCACCAGTTCTTCGGCCAACCCAATGAGAGTCGAGACGACGGCATTCCCTTCGGGCATCGCGATGGCCGCCACTTGGGACACCGCGCTGTTGCAGCGCGAAGGACAGGCCATTGCGCAGGAGGTGAAGGCTCTCGGTCGAGACATGATCCTCGGACCGACGGTCAACATCAATCGCGTTCCGTTGTGGGGTCGCAACTTCGAAGGCTACGGCGAGGATCCGTATCTGGCCGGGCAGTTGGCTGTTGCTTACGTTCTCGGCGTGCAGGGCGAAGGCGTTATCCCCTCGGTGAAGCATTTCGCGGCGAACAACGAGGAGTTCGAGCGGCACCGCGTCGACGCGAAAATCGACGAGCGCACACTGCACGAAATCTATCTGCCCGCGTTCAAAGCCGCAGTACAGCAGGGTGGCGCCTGGGTTGTAATGTCTTGCTACAACAAGGTGAACAGCACGCATTGCGCCGAGAGCAACTATCTGCTGACCGACATTCTGAAGAAGGAGTTTGGCTTCAAGGGCTTTGTGGTGTCCGACTGGGGCAGCACCTACTCGACCGCGCCGACTGTGAATGCCGGCATGGACCTGGAGATGCCCGGCGGACCGCCGATGGAAGCGTTTCTGGCGCGCCCGCAGGCACAGGAGCAAGGCAGCAGCGGCGGTCGGCTGACATCCGACAAAGTGCTGGCCGAAGTCAAAGCCGGCCAGATCTCCGAAGCGACCCTCGACGACAACGTGAGCCGCATTCTGCGCGTGATCTTCCTGAGCGGCATCATGGATTCCCCACACACCGCGCTGGGCAAAGTGGACACGCCCGCACAGCAAAAGGTGGTGCGCGACGGCGAGACCGAAGGCATTGTGCTCCTGAAGAATCAGGGCAATCTGCTGCCGCTCGACGCTTCAAAAATTCATTCAATCGCAGTCATCGGACCCAACGCGCTGGTGGCGCGCACAGGTGGCGGAGGCAGTTCGCTGGTGCGGCCCAAGTATGTCGTGTCTCCGCTCCAGGGGATACAAAAGCGTGCAGGCGCGGGAGTCCAGGTAACGTCAGCGCTTGGCGTAGGCATGGTGGGCGAGGACCCAGCGCACGACACTCCCGAAGCGCGTGCGAATGATCTGAAAGCTGCGGCGGACGCAGCCGCGAAGGCCGACGTTGCTGTTGTAGTCGTCGGCCGCTACAACAAACTCGAGTCCGAAAGCTTCGACGTGAAGACAATGGATCTGCCCGCTGGACAGGATGAATTAATCCAGGCTGTAGAAAAAGCGAATCCGCACACAATCGTCGTTCTCAATACCGGCAACCCCGTAACCATGACGAAGTGGATCGACTCGACACCCGCGCTGCTTGATATGTGGTACGGCGGCCAGGAAGGCGGTAATGCTCTTGCCGCAATTCTCTTTGGCGATGCGAACCCCTCGGGCAAACTGCCCGTAACATTTCCGAAAAGGTATGAGGATTCTCCAGCGGCGAAGAACTATCCCGGAGAAAATCTGGTCGTCCATTACGCCGAGGGCATCTACGTCGGCTATCGCTACTTCGACACGAAGAACGTGGAGCCACAATTCCCCTTTGGCTTTGGGCTGAGTTACACGACGTTTGAATACAGCAATCTGAAAGTCGGCGAGATCACCGTGATAAATGGGAACAAACGTCTCTTAGATCCCTTGGTGCAGGTGAACGTCCGGAATACGGGCTCGCGTCCCGGAGCCGAAGTTGTCCAACTCTACGTCCACGATGGCCACGCAAAGATAGATCGGCCCGCTCATGAGTTAAAAGGATTTGAGCGTGTCGAGCTGCAGCCGGGCGAGTCAAAGACCGTTACTTTCTGGCTGGACCACTCGGCGTTCGAATACTGGAATCCCGAGACAAAGCAGTGGGTGCTTGATCCGGGCACGTTCGAAGCGCAGGTTGGAGCTTCCTCACGCGACATCCGCCTCAAGGCGCCAGTCGAAGTCACGCACCACACAGACATCCCGTTCTAGTATCCTGTCCCTGAAGTTCACGATAAGAGTTGGTGGTGTCATTCGCTCAGAACGGGGCCCCGAACGTCTTTCAGTTCGGGGGTGGTGAGTGAAGAATCTGCTTTGTGCACCTCCAGACTTATCCAATAACTTCTGAGACGCCACACGAGAGCGTGCTTTGTGACCCGCTGATAAACTCGGAGCAGATGCCAAGGCAGGTCCACTACAACGCGGCGGAAAACATCTCGCCAGAAACAGCGAAAGATCCTTACCTGAGACCCGCCTTCTCAACGGGCAACAAAATCGCGCGTCTCACCTGGAACATTTGTTGGGCGATCTTTTACCGCTTCTCACCGAGACCGTTCCATGCGTGGCGGACCATGCTACTGCGTCTATTCGGCGCGAGGATGGGGCCGAACTGCCACTTCTATCCGACCTCGCGCGTGTGGGCGCCATGGAATCTCATTTGCGCCGACCAGGTCACCGCCGGCGACGGCGCCGAAATCTACAATCCCGCCCCCGTCCGCCTTGGTTCGCATGCGATTCTCTCGCAGAACGCCTACCTCTGCGGCGCAACCCATGACTTCGACGATCCCGCGTTTCCGTTGCTGGCTTATGCAATGGAGGTCGGCGCGTATGCATGGGTATGCGCACGAGCCTGTGTTGCACCCGGAGTGAACGTAGGCGAAGGCGCAGTGCTCGGCCTTGCTTCCGTGGCCACACGCGACCTCGATCCCTGGGGCGTCTACGCCGGCTCGCCAGCCGTAAAAGTAAAACAGCGCAACCGCGTCATCCCCTAGCGTCCGACTCTGATTTGCCCGATCAGCTGCGGTGTCATTCGCTCAGAACGGGGCCCCAAACGCGGTTCAGTTTGGGGGTGGTGAGCGAAGAATCTGCTTTTGGCTTCCCCGGTTTCTGCGAAGGACTTCAACATCACCGCACGTGCCGCCGCCCCAAAAACAAATCCCGCCGAGACCGGTCGACGGGCACCAAGGAAATTCCACTCCGAAACTACTGCGGCGGCGCGTAAGGCTCAACCCGCAGCATATTCGACAGGATGCCCCGCTCCTCCGGACTGAACTGCCCCTGGTACCGGCTTGAGTTCAGCACAATAGCGCGCTGATCCGGCGGAACAGCTTTCAGATCGCGAAAGGCGTTACGCATCATCGCCTGCCGGTCCTGTGGCAAGCTGGTCCAGCGCCGCGCCGATGCCGCAACCTGGGCGCGGTCTTCGGGCGAGAGCCGTTCGAGATTCTCAGCACGCGCCAGCCGCCGCTCGCGTTGTGCGTCGGGCAACTGGTTGACCCGGTTCAATTGGTTCATCACCCGTTGCTGCTCGCCCGGCGGCAGTCGGCGGAAGCTGGGATCGTTGCGCAGCATCTGCTGCTGTTGCGGCACCGGCACATCACGATGATTATTGAGCCATGCGCCGAGATGCCCCGGAGGCGCGTAGAGCTGCTTGGCCGTTCCCGGATACGCCTGCCGCCCATCGGCCGGCGTGTTGTAGTTTGAATTCGGATAGACGCCACGAGCGCCCGCTTGCGGAGCGTACTGATTCTGCGCCGGACGCTGCACTTGCCCTCCAGCACCGCCGCCGCGATAAGGCTGGTACTGCGGCGCAGCCTGCCCCTGCTGGCGTGGCGACTGGGGATGCGTATTCTGCGGCCGGCTCTGCTGATGCGGAGCTGAATAATGAGGAGCGGCCGGCTTCTGGTGCTGGGCAAACAGCCCGGCAGGGGGAAGGCACAGGGCAACCGCCGTCACAGCGGTCAGAACCGCCCGGCGCGTCCGCCTCGCAACGCCTTTGCTTCTTGCCCCATTCCGTGCCCCGTTCATTGTCTTGCCCCCGCCGTTTCCTCAGATTCCTTTGTTATTGCTTCAACTATTGCTGTTGCACATCACCGCTGTTTCCACTATCGGAGATTGCTTCCAGCTGATCGAGCACCTGCGCATTGCTGTCCAGAGTCTGCAAATCGTGTACGACCGCAGCTTCAGGACCCTGTTGCGGCTGAGGCTGCTCGACGTTTGTAACGCCCAGGTAAGTTCCGCCGCCTACCAGCAGCATCACCGTCAGCGCCATCGCAGCCAGCGGACGAGCGTGCATCGGCGGCCCATAAGCGTAGCGGGCGCGAATGCGCTGGAACCATGACTGCGGCGGAGCTTCGCGTTCCTCGCGCATCCGTGCACCCAGCCGGGTCATGAAGTAGGGGTTGGGTTCAGGCGCTGTCCAGGCATCCATCACCGCCATGGTCGCGCGCATCTCCTCCAGCTCCTTGCGGCAGCTTTCACACTCCGCAACATGAGTCTTCACCTTGGCCGGAGCCGCTTCTGGATCGAGCAGCATGTCTGCAAGCTTCGTTTCCATCGCGGTGCATTTGTTCACGGTTTCCATCGCTACCCCACTCCCCGCCGGTGTCGCCCGGCTTCAATTCCTATACAAAATCTTTTAACTTATCCCGCAGCGTCTGGTATGCCCTGAAGAGCAGCGACTTGGTCGCCGACTCGCTCAACTTGAGAACGTCCCCGATCTGCCGATAATCCATCCCCTGATACTTGTGCATCAACACTGCCATACGCTGGCGTTCCGGCAAAGCCATTACATGGGCCCGGATCGCCGCCATGCGCTCATCGCGCAAAATGTTCTGCTCCACCGTCGGAGTATCATCGGCCACGTCCGGTCTCGTCCCTGACTCCGGATCCGGCGCGTCCAGATAAATCGTCTGCGCAGAACGTTCGTGCTTGGTATCGCGCGCGTGATTTACCGCAAGATTGGTTGCAATGCGATAGAGCCACGTAGTGAATTTCGCTTCGGCTCGATAGCTTTCACGCGAACGATACACCCGCAGAAAAACTTCCTGCGCTAATTCTTCTGCAACCGCCTGGTTGTGCGCCATGCGAAAAAGGAAACTGATCATCGCGCGGTGGTATTTCCCGACGAGGTAATTGAAACCCGCCTCATCGCCTGCCGCCACCCGCAGCATCACCGCCGCATCGCTGGACTCATCGAGCGCGTAATTGATGGGCCGTTGCGGATCGGGCGGATTCAGCGCTGCGCCCTGTCCCAGTGCCGGTCCCAGTGCCGGACTGTCCAGTACCAGGGTTGCCATATCCTCTGGAACCCCGTCCGTATCGGAAGGTTGCGCATAATCGTCGGTTTCCGGCTCTGATTTTGCACTGTTTACCAGTCTCTGCCCCTTGGATGCCTTCGCCGGACGGCCTGACCCTGGATGGCTGGACTCAGGACGGCCGGACCCTGAACGGTTTGACTCAGGATAGCTGGATCCTGTGTCGGCCTTCCCAGTAGTCCCTTCATCACCTTCATCATTTGCCCGGTTTGACATGGCCGCCAGCGACGGCGTCTCTCCCAGGTCCCCAGCGCCGGCTGCGGCGAGTTCCAGGCCACGCCAGCCCATTCTGCCGGCGCCGGAGAGGGGAGGAGCCGGCGGCTTGTCCTCGGGGGCGGACTCGCGTGCCTCTCGGCTTGATCGGATTGATCGTACTCGCCAGCGCATCAGTAACTTAGAGCGATTTCCGTCGCCTCCCAAACAGCAGATACCACAGGTTGGCCGCAGAGTGTCGCTGGTGATACTCTACCTTACAGGGAGCCCCTCTGGCGCGCCTCACGCCATCCGGGGCGCCCTCTGGGCCGGGGCGCTTAACTCAGCGGTAGAGTGCCACCTTCACACGGTGGAAGTCGCAGGTTCGAATCCTGCAGCGCCCACCATGGAATCAGCAGCTTACTGAGGGTTTTTGGCCCCTCTCTTTCCCTGCGAGGGAACACTTAGGAACAGCAAGTCCAACATTCCTTCTTTCTACCCGCTAGACTCCGCCGCCATTTCTCGACCGCATCGACCTTCCGTGGTAGAGTCGAGATGTGGCGCGGTGGGTTAGGTCTGGCCTATCTGTTCCCGGCCCTTTCGTTCTGCCGGTGCCTCATTAGCTGGACCATACTCCGTTTCCACATCCCGCTCGTCGAACCGGACATGCAGATTTCCCGCATCCGGCTCCCGGAGGAAACGTCACGAGTTCGCTCACGAAAAGCTGCGCTTCCGCTGTGTAAGCCGGACAAGCCCGAAGGTGGTGTACAGGCTTTCGCGAGTAAACCTCCCGAACGCCGGCCATGGCACTTTGTGCTTGATGCAGAGCCACTGACGCAGCCGTTTACAGGCATGTTGTTCGATTGCCCGATAGGCTTTGCTGGCTGAACCCAGGCTGAAGTAATTCGCCCAACCATTCATCATCTGATTGAGTTTAGTTACGACATACTTGTGGTCCAGCTGGGTCCGGTCGCGTTTGGTTTCGTCACTGATAGCCCGACAGATGCGTATCACTCGCTTCTTTGACGGGGCCGAGCCCAGATGAGCGCGTCCCGTTATCGGCGAGTAGTAACGACCAAACGTGTACCCAAGAAAATCGAACTTTTCTTCCGGCAGCTTCGCGACCCGCGTCTTGGTTTCATTCACCGTCAGCTTCAGCTTCGTCATCATGACCCGCATCGCGATCAAAGCCTCTTCCGCTCTGCCTCGACAACAGATCACCATGTCATCGGCATAGTTGACGATGCATGCACCAAAACGTTTCTCGTACCCGAGCTTCTTCCACCCAAGCACGAACCGGCGCATGTAAAGATTGCTGAGCAGTGGGCTGATCGGAGATCCCTGCGGGGAGCCTCGACCTTCATCCCGATTGCGCGTATTGCGATGCTTCTTCCCGCGCTCATCTGTCTCTTCGACGGGTGCCTTCAGCCACATCTTGATCAGATGAAGCATGGCGCCATCGATGACACGGCGAGCTACCGACTTTAAAAGCTCAGCATGCGGAAGAAGATCGAAATAGCTGGCAAGGTCCGCATCAACGATCTCGCGATGCCCGGTGTTGATCAGCTTGAAGACGCGTTTTGCTGCGTCCTGTGCGCTGTGGCCTCGCCGATAGGCGTACTGTTCCGGTGGTAGATCGGCCTCGAAGATAGGATCGAGAACCAACACCGCCGCCATCATTACCGCTCGATCGCGGATGGTGGGTACCCCTAACGGACGCTGCTTCCCCCCGGGCTTCGGGATATACACCCGCCGCACAGGAAGAGGCCGATAGGTTCGACTTTTCAGTTCTTGCGTCAGTTCGTCCAACCATCGCTCCGCGCCGTACGCTTCGATGTCCTCGAACGTCTGATTGTCCACTCCTGCTGCGCCGCCATTAGCCTTCGAGCATTTGTAGGCAAAACTCAGAACGTCCTTCCGGTACACCTTGTCGTACAGCGCATAGAAACGAAAGTCAGGCGATCTCTTCGCTTTGTCGTGCAACGCTGTCTGTAACTTCTGAACGCTTTCTGGGGTTGCTAGGCTCATCGCCAATCCCTCTGTCTTCGTCACTTCTTGCGTTTTGCTTCCAACTGAGGTCCCTTCCCTCCCCCGGCATTACCCGGCTTCATCGGTACTACGAACCTCCCCGCCACCCCAAACGGCCCGGCCTGGCTCTCGCGAGTTGCCAGTTGATTCCAACTACGAATCACCGCTGGGGCTTCCCGTGTTGCGTCTGGTCCACGTTTTCATGCATGCCGTCGCCACTACCCCGGCAGGACTGATGTGACTGATTCGCTCATACTCTCCCATCAGCGTCGGCCTTCCCTCGATTAACCGGCTGGTCGGCTCCTGCATCTCCGATTTCGGGGCCTGCTCAGCGTTTACCTCCATTACGGCCTGCATGATCGCCAAGTTGCCTATGCAACCCTCTACACCGAAGGCTCCAGCAGATTTGTTGCCTCCTCTGCTCCTTCGATTGCTACCGGGTGGAGCGATCCAGTTCCCGGGTGGGACTCGCACCCACTGTGGTCCAGCGCCTTTTCACGGCGCACGATTACTTTCGGTTAGATGGGATGAGAAGGTCGACCCCGATCGCCGAGCGATAAGCTTGCGGTGATCAACGCACTCGAAGTGCAATCCGGAAGGATGGAGGTCGACCCGTGAAGAAGCATAGCAGTATTTCAAATAGCCGAGAGTTGTCCCGCAAGGGGACGAAGCCGATGCGGCGTGAGTCGCGGGAAGTGATGTCGGAACTGGTCTCGCAACTGACCAGGCAGCTGGAGACGGACACAGTTGTATCGCCAGTTGAAGACAAGGTTGTTCCTGATGCGGAGAAGCCGAATCTGAATCGTTTGACGGTGGGAGTGGATCTTGGGGACCAATGGAGCAACTACTGCATTTTGGGACTGAGTGGCGAGACATTCGCGGAGGGTCAGTTCAGAACGAGTCCGCCGTCGATAAGAGAGTTCTTTGAAGGCCTGTGCGGATCGCGCGTGGTGCTCGAAGTGGGGACGCATTCGGCGTGGGTGCAGGAGGTGATCGCCGGACTTGGCCATGAAGTGCTGGTTGCCAATGCACGGCGGATGGAAGGATCGAAGCGACGTCGGCGCAAGAACGACCGGATTGATGCCGCCAAGCTGGCTCGGCTGGGTCGTGTGGATCCGAAATCTCTGTATCCGATACAGCATCGCAGCACGGAGGTACGCGAAGATCTGGTGGTGCTTCGCGCACGTGAGGCTCTGGTGGAGTCGCGCACCAAGTTGATCAGCGCGGTGCGCGGCCTGGTGAAGACGATGGGAGGAACGAGACTGTCGAGCAGTTCCACGGAGGCCTTTTCGAGGAAAGTGGCAGGGGAGATTCCGCAGCCAATCCGGGAGACTATCCAACCCCTGTTACGTCTGATTGCGAACCTGAGTGAGGAGATCAAATGTTACGAACAGAGAATCGAACAGCTGGCGCGAGAGAAATATCAGCACACCGAGTTGTTGCGGCAGGTGACGGGAATCGGGCCGGTGACGTCACTGGCCTATGTGCTGACTCTGGAAACACCGCTCCGATTCGCCAGGAGTCGCGATGTGGGTCCGTATCTGGGACTGGTACCTGCGCAGGAAGAATCCGGCGACAGTCAGCCGCAATTAGGCATCAGCAAGGCGGGTGACAGGATGTTACGCAAGCTGCTGGTGGGAAGTGCCCATTACATCCTCGGACCGTTTGGGCCGGACTGCGATTTACGACGATTTGGAATGAAGCTGTGCGAGCGGGGAGGAAAGAACGCAAAGAAGCGAGCGACTGTTGCGGTAGCACGAAAACTTGCTGTTCTACTGCATCGACTCTGGATCAGCGGAGAGGTGTACCAGCCTCTGCGTCAGCCCTCGTTCGCGCCCGCTGCAGCATAACCGTAGAACTCAACTGTTGTTGATCATGCAAGGCCAACTCTTCCGTCATAGCAAAGCTGGAAGCAACGTCCACCGCCTTGTTCGGGTGACTGCGCGTGACCGCCTGATCCTTAAAGATCGCCGGTTAGATGGCAGCGCCCTAACAACCCAGGTCCATCACTCGGTGATGGACCTGGGAAGTGAAATCGGACCCCAATATGCACCGGGCCACAATGGCCCATTCAGAGTGCGGATAGAAGGCAGGCAGCGTGGATGCGAACATCCAGTTCTAGCAGACTTCAGTAGAAGAGAGCGAAAAGGATGTTTTTCCAATAAGGAACGAAGCTGAACAAGAACGGTTCCGCTTCGTTCCCGCACCGAGTGTCCCGTGGTGACGATCCCTGTCAAGGGTCAAGATGAACGTCCTCCGGACGCCCTTGACAGAGTTCGTCACCACTGTGAAGTTCAATCCAGAACGGCCGCCACGTCGGCCTTGACTCTTATGACCTTCTCATAGAAGGCGGTGACACATCCCAAATGGGTCGATACAGACCCTCCTCGGGCTCGTGGTTCATTCTGTTGTAGGACGCGGTTCTTCAAAATCACGAGGTCAAAAATCTTCCAGGTTCCCTGTGGCGGACGCACCCACAGCACTAGGGCTACACCCGTCGGGGTACCTTCGAAATAGGGAACGTGTATCGAGTGACGGCCCGCATCAAGCACGATGTTACCTGTGCCTTTTCTAGGTGTGTGCAGGCCATCGACTTCGGCAATCCACTTGTCGTCGATCTGCAATTTCGCCCCATCGTCGGACATCAGCTTGAATTCATATCGACCTGGAACGCGGATCCAGAAGCTGGCATGATAGTCAACGCCAAACCATGCGATCCGATCAGTTATACCGGGAATCCCCGTCTGCGGAGGAAGGTCCTGGTATGGGACGACAAGAGAGGTGGTGTAGACGGAACCAATCGGGTCGAGGGGACGAAAGTCTGGAAGCAAACGAACGCCGGGCTCCAGTTCGAATACATCTCCGCAAAACGCCTGTTTGTTCGGCACTACCGACCCGTACGAACCGACAGGTCCCGGGAGAGCTTTGACGTCACCAATGCCGTAATTATTGAAGCGAGTGAATGAGACCTCGCTTCCCGGGGCATTCCTCTCCTGAACGGCAAGAGCTTTCTGAATCGCGCCATCGAGCGCATGAGCATTCTCCGTCGACGAAGCCTTCTGTGGAAACTCGACCAAAACGTCGGCCAACCCTATGTTGCCGGTTCTGCGATCGCGAACAACGAAGCGGGTCATGGCAAGATTCACCGGCGCAGCAAGCTCCATAATCTTAAGCAGCCCTTGGGCCTCAGCGCGCGCGTACTCCACGGGCGTGAGCACCTCTTCAGTGTTGGCTGTCATAAAGTTGATGGGCTTACCGACCATGTCAAAGTTGCAGGCGGCGTAGTCGAGCTGGAGTCCGCGGCCACTGTTTGAGAAGGAGATGAATGCGAGCGAGCTGCTGTCGATGTTGAGTTTGTAACGGATTGTGTCCCTTGAGCCGGTGGAGATTTGAGCCGCCCGCAGAGAAATTGATGGAGAAACGATGAGATGGCTGCAAGCGTTGACCAAGAGCAGCTGGTCCCTCTGCTTCTTTGTGCGGGAAACTTCAGCTTCGCGACTCGATGTGGCACCGACATAGTAATCGTGACGATAGAACAGGCGAACGCCCCGTCGAGACGTGGTGATGTGAACTCCGTGGTTTCCTTCGGCGAGAGCTTGCGATCCAGGGTGGTACGCAACCTCGTAGTGGGTCGAATATCGCTGAAGACAGCTTTCGTTCAAGGCGATTCGAAAACCGTTTGCCGGAGGATCAGCGAGGCTAGCTGAACTCGGATCAACTAGCCGAAAGCCAGAGACCAATTCGGGTATCTCCTTGAATTTGCCGACTCTCTCGCTCACACTCAATTCGTCTGCGCTGAGATCAGACACAGTGCGATTGTGACCGTCAACGGCGATGACATCCATTACGACTTCACGGGTAGTTACGTGGAGAACATAGGGAAACTCATCGGCTGGCCGCTCTCGCTTTTCCTGTTGTAGGGCTGAGGTAGCTGCAAATAGCACATTTGCGCTTACAATCAGAGAAATTGCAGCGAGTTCGGAACCGTAGCCCGGACTTATCATCGAACCGCCCCTAGACGGTACTGCACGCCTGGCAAACATACCCCGAGAAGTTGTTGAAGTTAATTTACCACCGCGAGCAATTGACTCATCGCGGTTGGACTGTGGCCTACTCGTCAGTAACCCTTTCCAGTCCGAAACGATGCTCTCTCTCCCCGTTCAGATCCCGCCGGAATCACTCCTGCAACGCCGCGCAACACGAACACGCTAAATGTTTACACCCCTGTAACCCGGCTTTGCCAGGTTGGTTGAGAAACTACTCAAAACCAAGCAAGCTTCCCCGGAGGGACATCTATGCGTAAGCTTCTCCTGACGCGCCTCGCGTCGGTCACGCTCACCTGCGCGCTCATCGTTGGCGCCACAGGTTTCACGTTTGCCGAGGACCACAAAGATCGCGTGTCGACGGCAGCGGCCAACATCAAACACGTTTCGATCCTGTCCCCCCGCCCCTAAGCTCACCGTGTACTTGTCAACCAGTGTCAGCATCTACATCCGTACAGAGCTTTTGATCGTCTTGGGGGTCTTCGCAATGCCGGAAGCTGGCGGTTCCAACATCGAAATTGCCCACCATCTCAGCGAGCACAAAGAGTCTCAGCAGGTTTTGGGACACGAGATATTGGAGATCGCGGAGGCCATAGTACTCGCTGTAGTTGCCATCGCCACTGCCTGGAGCGGCTATCAGGCAGCTCTCTGGACTGGACATCAGGCAGAACTGTACGGCTTGGCGAGCAGACTGCGCGTTGAAGCCGAGGGAGCCGCCACATTCGCCAATCAGGAGCGCCTGTATAACGCGTCGACCGTGGTTGAGTGGCTGAAGGCCGAGGCCCACGGCGACAAGAAGCTCGCCGACCTTTTCGAACGCCGTTTTCTTCCCGAGTTTCGTCCCGCCTTTGAAGCCTGGAAGAAGACCGACCCGCTCAACAACCCCAATGCTCCAGCAGGTCCTCAGCTGATGGCGGAATATCGAAGCTCCAAAACGGAAGAAGCGGTCAGGTTGAATGATCAAGCCACAAAAGTCTTCGATCAAGGCACTCGAGGCCGGCAACTCTCCGACCAATACGTGCGAGCAACTGTGACGTTGGCAACCGTCCTGCTGCTGATGGCCATCAGCCAGCGGTTCAAGACTCGCGGTGTACGCCTTGGACTGCTCGTGATCGCCACGATCCTGCTGTGTTTTCCGGTTTACCACATCCTTACGCTGCCACGCGCATAGAGCGGCCCGGCCCTGTCACTGCTCCCATCCTCACGAACGTCGCGCTTGATCCCCCTCAACCGGCCACTGGTTGGCAATCCGGAGGATTGGCCGCAAACAAAATGACTTCGCGCATTCGGCGACGGAAGATGGCGGTTGAAGCAAGTTGCGTCATTCCGCAAACGGCCGCCGTGGCGAGCTGCCGGAGGATTGTGCGCCTGGATCGATGATTGTTCACGAAGTCATTGATGGCAAGGTTGAATGTTTGTTGGCAAAAGCCGAGGTCCTGGGCGTGTGGTGGCCGACGGAAGTAAGTCGTTTTCGGGGCTACTTCCGGGCGGGCGGTAAGACGGCCCGACAGAAACGATTCGGAGTATTCTATGGCTTTATGAAAACGCTGCTCTCAGTTGTCGTGGCGTCGTCGATGCTCTTGCACGGACAACAGATGCCATCGCCTTTCGCCCCACGGGCGCGTTTTAGCTGGAGTGAGACGCAAGCTCACGAACTCGACTATAGGCGCACAATCACAAAGACTCCTGACCTTTCCGCTGCGGAGAAGACGGCGCTAACGAATGCCGTGGTCCTCCAAATGAAAAGAGACGACGATCTAGTGGAGGACCTGACCGAAAGGCAAGTTAGAGTCTTGGCTGAAGAGACGCGGGTGGAGTTGGTTGATCTCAACGGTGATGGCAAGCCTGAGATTATCGCTCAAGCAAATGGCCTCGGTCCGTGCGGCGGCACCGGCAACTGCATCTTTTGGATATTTGAACAAACCGCCAATGGGCTGAAACTTCTTCTCGACACAAACGACCGGAGTGAGGTCACGTTCGAGAAGGTCCTGATTCGGCCATGGTCAACCAATGGTTATAGGGACATCGTGCTGGGTTCCCACTCGAATGCTACAAATCGAACCCTCGTTTGGTTTCAGTTCGCACATGGGGCTTACCGCATTCATGCCTGCTACTACTTGACGTGGATCGGAGACCGTGGCCACGCGCTGAACACACCTGAGACTTGGCGGGAAAAGTGCGCGAACTCTCTCGGTCCGATACGGTAACGGAGTTCCGAGATTCTGTTATGGGCGTATGGTGGGCCAACCTTCAGTTATTACTTCCCAGTCAACGCCGCAGGCCGAAATCACCGCCGTTCGCATCTGTTCAGAAATGGACACTTCGGCAACTTCTGCATACATCGGTTCCCGATCCTTCGCGCTCAATCGATTCGGGTTATACGAATATCAGCTTTGGCGATCAGAATGCTTGATCTCATGAGTCTTCCCCACCGGAGGCAAATCGATGCAATCTCTCGGTCAGCATCTTCGCTTTGCAGTGCGGCAACTGGTTCGCAATCGCGCATTCACCGTCACGGTCGTTACTACGCTGGGCTTGTCCATCGGCGCCAACACCGCCATCTTTTCCATCGTGAATGCGCTGATGCTCAAGAGCCTGCCCTATCCGCAGCCCGACCGCATCGGAACTCTCTTCGAGCGGGAACAGGGACCTGACGCCTCCGATGGACTGCGTTGGGTTGACGGCACTCAATGGGGGCATCTGCGCGACAACGTGCCCTCGCTGATTTCCGCCGTCTCTTCCTCGCTGGCTGCGGGAGCGAACCTTGAAGCCGACCACCGAATCGATTACGTCCACGACGGCCGCGTCTCTGCGCACTACTTCGATGTCCTGGGAATTCGCCCGGCTCATGGCCGCAGCTTTAACGAAGAAGAAGACCGCCCCAGCGGACCCAGGGCTGTCATCCTCAGCTACAACCTCTGGCACACCACCTTTGGCGCCGATCCCAACCTCATCGGCCAGGTGATCCATCTGAAGAGTGCGCCGTACACCGTCATTGGCATCCTTCCGCAGGGGCAGGTGACACCACTGAATGCCGACCTGTATACCGCACTGCAGCCCAGCCCCACCGGCGAAGGCCAGGGTACCAACTACGAAGCCATGTTTCGCCTGAAGGATGGCGCGACCTGGCAGCAGGCCGATGCCGAAATTAATCGCGCCTGGGCCTATCGGATATCGCAGATCGAAAGCAAAGATCCCGGGACCAAAATTCTCTACTACACCGTCCCGCTCCAGCGCGGAATGACTACCAGGCTCCGGCCACGCGCGATCGCCCTCATGCTTTCCGCTGGATTCATCCTGCTGATCGCCTGCGCCAATCTCGCCGGACTCACGTTGGTTCGCATGTCGCGGCGCCTTCCCGAAATCGCAACGCGCATGGCGCTCGGCGCGAGCCGATGGCAGATTCAGAATCAGCTCTGGCTCGAAAACCTGATGCTTGCTTGTCTCGGCGGCGCCGCCGGTATTGGCGTTGGTCTCGCCGCGTTGCGTGGACTGCTTTCCCTGCTGCCTGAGGGTTTTCTGCCGGTCGCCAGCGTACCCCTGGATGGGCCCGTCCTCGCCTTCACCATGGCCGTTTCGCTGCTGACCAGCGTGCTCTTCGGCATGCTGCCGGCAATGGCGACCAGCCGTGTTGATCTTCGCAGCTCAATGACCTCTCGCGGCGCATCGGCTGGCCAATCAGTGGGCCTCCGTCAGGCGCTCATTGCCGGCGAAGTGGCGCTGACCGTGGTTCTGCTCGCGGGTTCGGGCCTGCTCATTCGGTCGCTCATCCATCTTGAAACGCTGCCTCCGGGATTCAACCCCGAAGGCGTGATGACCGCCAAGGCCTCACTCGACGACGCCCGTTACCAGGATTCGGCGGCGTTCCAGCAACTGATGAGCTCGAGCGTCGCCGCCATGCAGCGCGTTCCCGGCGTGCAGGCGGCCGGCGTTGGGCTCAGCCTGCCCTTCGAACGCGCGCTGAACGGCGGCGTGCTTCTGCATGATGGTCCGCGGGCCGAAAAAACGATTGGCTCCGACACGCTGTATGCGACACCCGGCTTCTTCGAAGCGCTCGAGATGGAGCTGATCGCGGGCCGCACCTTCACTGCCGCCGATGGACCGAAAGCGCAGCCGGTCGCCATCATCAACGCTTCCTTTGCGCGCAAGTTCTACCCCGGGCTCAACCCCGTGGGTCTCACTGTCGACAAGGGCAGGACGATTGTCGGCATCGTCTCCGACGTGCAGCTCACGTCAGGCCTGAATCCTATCGCTCCATTGCAGAGTGAAGAGACCATCTACATCCCGGCAGCGCAGGTTGGCACTGGAATGCTCGGCGTTCATGTCTGGTTCCAACCCAGTTGGGTGGTCCGCACCGCAAAGCAAGTAGACGGCTTGACTGAGCAGATGCAGAAGGCGCTCGCCACAGTCGATCCTTCGCTTCCCTTCTCCGGCTTCTATCGAATGAATGATCTTCAGGCGGAAGCACTTTCAGAGCAGCGCATCGAAGTCGCCCTGCTGACCACCATGGCGGTACTCGCTCTGCTGCTCAGCGCAGTCGGCATTTTCGCGCTTGTGGCCAGCCTGGTAACGCAGCGGACCCGAGAAATCGGCATCCGCATCGCCCTCGGCGCGACCATCCGGCAGGCGATGGCTCATGTCTCGGGTTCCGGCGTACGCGCTTCGGCCGTCGGCTTGGCGATCGGGCTGCTGCTTTGCGTCGCCGCCCTGCGTGCCATGCGCAGTCTGCTCTATGGGGTCGGAGCCTTTGATCTTCCGAGCATGCTCGCAGTGTTGGCTGCTTTGACCGCGGTTACGATACTTGCCGCGATAATTCCGGCCCTCAGAATCGCCAAAATCGATCCCGCAAAGACCCTTCGCGAGGAGTAATAGCCCCGAAAAGCATCACGAAATAGGCAGTTCCAATCAGCGATTTTAACTGAGAAAGTTACGAAAGGGCTTATCTTGCTGTTGCATACGAAACCTAAGCCATCTAAGATGCGTCTGAACGAAAGTGCCGCACGCCATCGCCATCGCGCCCCCCCCCACCCCCCTCCCAGTTACCCCGCGCCTGCGCCTCGGGAAGATGTGCGTGGCTATCCAGGGGAGTTCACCCACGGAACTGTTGGACAGGGCCGAATCGGCCGTCAAAGACTTCAAATTCATTGAGTTAAGGCTTGATTCTCTTCCGAAGCCGGCGAATGCATTCTCTTATTTGAAGCAGTTTCTGAGTGAGCACAAAGAGGTCACCGCGATAGCCACCTGCCGCCGCAAGGTCCATGGCGGCGGATTCGATGGTCCGCTCACGGCTGAACTCGAAATCCTCACCAAGGCAGCCCAGGCCGGGTGCCAGATCATCGATCTGGAAGTGGAATCGGCGGAAGAAGCCAAATCGGCCCAATTGAGCAAACTCCGCACAGCGGGCGCCGCCTTACTGATTAGTTTTCATGATTTTAGCCGGACAAAGGGACTGGACCAGGCAGCCGACCGGATCGAGGTCTTCGAGCCGGACTTTGTGAAGGTGGTCTCAACGGCCCGCACCCTCGCGGACAACCTCGCCGTCCTTCGACTGATTGAGGATCGCTCCCTGGCCTCGCATGTCATTGGCATCGCCATGGGCGAGGAGGGCCTCGTGAGCCGCGTCCTCGGTCCGCGAGCCGGCGCCGTGTTCACCTTCGCGTCCTACTCCGAGGACACGGAGACTGCACCCGGACAGGTGAGAGCGGAGACCATGCGGGATGTGTACCGGCTCGACCACCTCGACCAGGCTACCCGGGTCTTCGGAGTCGCCGGCAACCCTATCTCCCACTCGCTTTCTCCGCTGCTGCACAATGCCGCATTCCGGCGCGAAATTGTGAATGCCGTCATGATTCCGCTGAAGACCAGATCCGTGCAGGATCTGTTGACCCTGGCGTTGGAATTGCCGTTGGCCGGCTGCGCCATCACCATGCCGCTGAAAACTGAGGTCCTGCCGCATCTTGCGAACATGGATCCGCTCACGTCGCGCATCGGGGCCTGCAATACTCTGCGCATGGGCGCGGATGGAAAGCTCTACGGCTTCAATACGGATGTCGCCGGAGTTGTCCGCCCCCTCGAACGCCGACTGCGGCTGAAGGGTGCACGTGTCGTTGTCCTCGGGGCCGGAGGCGCGGCTCGCGCGGCAGTCTTCGGGCTGATAGACCAGGGCGCAGAAGTGCTGGTCGTCAACCGCACGCACGAACACGCAGTCACATTGGCACGTCATGCAAAAGCCAAGTCTCTGAAGCACGAGTTGCTCGCGAAACAGCACTTTGACGTAATGATCAACGCTACGCCCTGCGGTATGGCGGGGACGAAGCAGGCGCTCCCAATCGCGGAGAACGAATTGAACGCGAGCCTGGTGTTCGACATGGTATACAACCCAATCGAAACGCCGCTGCTGAAGCTCGCGAAATCGCGCGGCATCCCGGTCATCAGCGGCATGGAGATGTTTGTACAGCAAGGCGCACGCCAATTTGAGATCTGGACGGGCAAACCGGCTCCGGAATCGGAAATGATGCGCGTGGTCGAGCACGAATTGCGCAAACGCGTGAGCTAAGTCCCACCCCGGCAACGGATTGACCTCCTTCGCCGCTAAAAAGCCGGCGCGCTGAAGCACCCTTCTCGCGCCTTTGCCCGTCAATAGCTTCAGCGTTGATTCTTCGTTGCATGCACTTTGAGATCCCTACCGTTCAGGTTGAGAGTGGCTGATGAGTGCTTCCCCCGAGGTCGGCCGCCGTCCGCTGCGCCAGCGGGCAATGTGCGTGGGAATCGAGATGCGAACCTTTGCGTCCTCGCCCTCCTGCATGTTCCTGCTTGGTCTCGCGACTCTCTCGTCCAGCTTGTCCGGCTGCGGCTACTTCACCAACTCAAACGCCGTGCTGCCCACCGGCCCCGGCACGCCTTCGCAGCACGGGTCGGTGACCATTTCGCCGACCTATGTCGCACTCTCGCCCGGGCAGAGATTTCAATTCACTGCGATGGCAGCCGGAGGGGGCACAATCGAGTGGCTGGTGAATGGCGTAGTAGGCGGAAAACCCGAGACCGGACAGGTGGATACTGCGGGCAATTACACGGCGCCCGCGGTTATCACGCAGAACGAGAACATTTCTGTAACCGCTGCGCTGGCTTCTTCACCACTGCAAAATTATGCGACCGCAGTGGCTGCGATCATTCCCGGCGCGCAAGTCTCGTGCCCGGATGCGACGGGAAGTCCCCTCGTAGCCGCCTACACGATCAGTCTTCCTTCGTCTGGAAATATGTCGGTCGAATTTGGAAAGACTACCAACTACGGCCTGAATACCTGGCAAGTTCCGAGTGGGCCGAATGGCGGACCGGTAAAAGTCCTGGTCGCGGGCATGATGGGGAAGACGCTCTACCACATGCGCGCAAAGGTCGCACTCGACAACGGCGCGACATACACCGATGCGGACCACACCTGCACCACCGGAACGCCGCCACCGACGCCTGTGATACAGGCTTCCGCAATGAACGGTGGAACACCTCAGCCGGGAATCGAGATATGGAATACGGTTATTCCGTCAAACGTAATTCAGGCTTATGCCACCGATTTACAGGGCAACATCATCTGGTCGTATCTCTACCAGGGCTCGACCGTCGATCTGATCCAGGGAATTCAACTTCTGCCGAACGGCAACATGCTGATGCTGATTTCGTACCTTTCCTCGACCACGGTAAACGGGACCCTGGGGCTGGTAAATGATGTTCGCGAAGTCGATCTGGCCGGAAACATCGTGCGCGATATCACCATGGACACGCTGAATCAGAAACTGGCGGCATCGAGCCTTCGCGATGCAAACGGGAATGTATATCAATTCAAGAGCTTTCATCACGGAGTGATTGGGTTGCCCAATGGCCACTGGGTGATGCTGGCTGCCTATAACAGGAGCTACACCAACCTGCCGGGCTCTCCGGGGACGACCTCGGTAATCGGCGATGCCATCGTCGATGTGGACGCAAACGGCAATCCAGACTGGGTGTGGAACACCTTCGACCATCTCGATATCAACCGGCATCCGATGAACTTTCCCGACTGGACACACTCGAACGACATGGTGTATTCGAGCGACGATCACAATCTGCTGCTGTCGATTCGCCACCAGAACTGGATCATCAAGGTCAATTTCCTCGATGGTACTGGCTCCGGAGCGGTGATGTGGAAACTGGGAGAGGGCGGAGACTTCAAGCTGGTTGGGGGCACCGACCCCACAGACTGGTTCTATGCACAGCACGGTTTGAGCTTCTTTTCGCCAAACACCACTGGAGTGTTTCGACTAGGCTTGATGGACAATGGCAACGACCGCATGTTTCCGAGCGGGCCGGTGCTGTGCCAGCCGCTCAAGCCGCCTACTCCCACTTGCTATTCAACTGTTCCCGTGCTCGAGTTGAACGAAGCAAACATGACCGCCACGCTGGTGACGCACTACGAACCGCCGCCAAGCTATTTCTCCTTCTTCGGAGGCAACGCGGAGCTACTGCCAAACGGCAACATCCATGCGAACTTCAGCGCGGCAGTGAGCGGTGCAATCGTGCAGGAACTGAATCCGCAGGCGACCCAGGTGATCTGGCAGGGCACAACGCCCAATGCTTACCAATTTCATGCCTACAGGTGGCCCAGCCTATATCCCGGCGTTCAGTGGTAATGTTTACGTGCTGAACACTGTTCCAATTGCAAGACGATTTGCTGAAATCGACATGACATTTCGATGACACTTCCAGGGCCCGATGAATCAAGAATGTCTATAGCAGGTACTTTGCGCATCGAGGTATACCGTGACAACCGCCTACATCAACCGGATCGCGACATCGGTTCCCCCGCACGATGTGCATCGTCCATTCATCGCCTTTGCCGAAGGCATGCTGCCGGAAGGGACCACGCGATCGCTGTTTCGGCGCATGGTCCGCATGTCGGCGATTGAACATCGCTACTCGTTTCTGCAACCGATAGCGAGCGAGGGTGGGAAATGGCGAGACGCAGAAGACCTCTATGCAACGGGCAGCTTCCCCGGTACGGCGCGCCGCATGCATGCCTTTGAGAAATTTGCGCCGCAACTCGCCGTGTGCGCCTTGAACAAGCTCGGTCTGACAGCGGAAGAGCGCGAGCGCGTGACGCACGTCATCGTAACCTCGTGCACCGGACTCTATGCGCCGGGGTTGGACTACGACATTGTGGATCATCTCGGATTGAGCCCCTCGGTTGAACGAACGATGATCGGGTTCATGGGATGCTACGCCGCAATCAATGCGCTGAAGTCTGCCCATCATATCGTTCGCTCCGTGCCCGAAGCCGTCGTACTCATCCTGAATCTGGAGCTTTGTACGCTGCACCTGCAGGAGACGCAGGAGTTGGAACAAATGTTGTCGTTTCTCCTTTTTGCCGACGGATGCGCGGCCTGCCTGGTGAGCGGCAAGGCGGTGGGTATCGGCATCGACAGCTTCCTCGCGCTGCGCATCCCGGAGACCAGTCACCTGATCACGTGGAAGATCCGTGAAATGGGGTTCGACATGCACCTCTCCGGAAAGGTGCCCACAGAGATTTCGAAGGCCATGCGAGAGATAGGAAGCCAGATCACGCAGGGCGGGAATCCGCTCGATATTGATCTCTGGGCGGTGCATCCGGGTGGAAGAACCGTGCTTGATGCCGTCGAAAAAGGATTGGGTCTACGGGAGGATTCGCTGCGGCCGTCGCGCGAAGTTCTTGCATGTTTTGGCAACATGTCTTCGGCGACGGTGATGTTCGTTCTGCAGAGCATTCTGCGAGATGCACACGCGGGACAGCAGGGATGCGCCATGTCGTTCGGGCCCGGGGTAACCGCAGAGACGATGCTCTTCCATGTCGCCTAGCTCTCTCGACTTCAGCAGGCGCGCCGAGTTGACGGAATTAATGGACGAGCCGTGCAGCCGCGAAGTGTTGCGAGCATGCCTCAAAGACCTCCATAGGGTGAATCGCTGGTTTCTGGGGTACCGACCGATCCTTCACTGGCTCGATTCGCTTGAATTGCATAAGCTCGATGCGCCGGTACGTATCGTTGATGTTGGCTGCGGCTACGGCGACACTCTGCGACGGATTGAGCAATGGGCTCGAGAGCGTGCGATTCGCGTGAGGCTGACGGGATGCGATCTGAATCCGGACTCCGTTGCGATCGCTGCAGAAGCGAGCACAGACGCAAGCCGGATCGAGTGGGTTGCCGCAGATGTTTTCCAATATCAAAGCACCGAGCCCATCGATATCGTTCTCAGCTCACTCTTCACGCACCATCTGGTTGAGAGCGACATTGTGCGATACCTCCGGTGGATGGAAGATCATGCGCGGATCGGATGGTTCATCAACGATCTCTCGCGTGCACCGATTCCCTATCACCTGTTCAAGGCGTTTTCAAAGGTGGTTCATTTGCATCCCTTTGTGCAGCATGATGGACCAGTCTCCTTCGCCCGCGCGTTCGTACCGGACGATTGGCGCCGCATGTCCGCAGCGGCAGGACTGCGGAATGATGAGTTCAACGTCGAGAGCTTCACACCGGGCCGCCTCTGTGTGGGCCGAAGAAAACGGCAATGACGATGCGCGATTCAGTTGAGCACCTTGTGATTGGCGGCGGACTCGCGGGTTCGATGCTTGCGATGCGGCTTGCTGTGGCTGGCCGCGAGGTCGTTCTGCTTGAAAAGGAGCGAGAAGCCCACCACAAGGTCTGCGGCGAGTTCCTCAGCCGTGAGGCCATCGAGTATTTGCGTGAGGCCGGAATTGATCCGCTTGAGCTTGGCGCCCGCGCAATTGACCGTGCCCGCCTGCATTCCGGCAAGCGGACAGTAGAGGCCCCCCTTCCCTTCGCGGCGCTGTCTTTGTCGCGGCGGGTTCTGGATGAGTCCCTGCTCACCAAGGCAACCGCAACGGGCAGCGAGATACGTCGCGGCGCATGCGTTGAGAGGCTGGAAGCACTCGACGGCAGCTGGCTGGTTCGTCTTCGCGGCGGGGAGACGATGCGGGCAAGTAAGGTATTTCTGGCAACAGGAAAACACGACGTAAACGCGTGGGAGCGCCGCGGAGCAACGCAGGCTGATCTCGTCGGATTCAAGATGCACTGGAAGCTGGCTCCTGGGCAAGCCGAGATTCTTCGTGGGGCCATGGAGCTGTTTCTGTTTCGCGGGGGCTATGGCGGCCTGTGTCTGGTTGAGGGCGGCACCGCCAATCTGTGCCTGGTGGTGCGACAGAAGACCCTGCGCGCACTCGGTGGCTGGCATGAGTTGCTCCAATCCATTCAGGCCGAAGTGCTCGCACTTGGCGCGCGATTGCTCAATAGCACGCCCTGCTGGAAGAAACCGTTGGCGATTTCGCCGATTCCGTATGGCTATCTCGGCGGCCCGGCAGACGGCCTGTGGCGCGTCGGTGACCAGGCAGCGGTGATCCCATCGTTCACCGGCGATGGGATGTCGATTGCATTGCACAGCGCGAATCTTGCAGCAGAGATGTACCTCGACGGCAGGAGCGCGGAGGAATACGTGCGCTGCCTGACAGCCCAGCTTCGCAGCGGGATGCGATTTGCGTCTGGGCTCTCGCGAGCGATGGTGACTCCTGTCGCTCAAGCAATAGCTCCGTTTCTGCTGTCGCTTTTGCCGGGTGCAATGGGCCGGATCACACAATCCACACGAATCCCTGACCGCGCGATGCAGGCGATACGCTTCACTGCCGGCAAATCGCTCGATCGGCGGCCTGCGCCAAGCGCCTGATGCAGATTTAGCGGTGCTTCTTTTTTTCCGCTTTCCCGGATTTCGGCTTCTCTCCCGGCAAGTGCGATGTGGGAATCGGAGCCATGTCGGGGCCGATGCGACGGACCATGTTATCGCGCATCGCGTAGACGATAGTGCGCGGATTCACTGGCTTGGTAATACCGGTTGCCGGATCGATCGAGACGTCGGGAGAACTCGGGATCTGAAAGCTGAACACGGGTTCGGTGCCATTCTGCCCGGGTTGTGTCCACACACGAACAGGAAGAAACCCCTGGATCGGATGGATGCGGAACGCAGTTTCATACCTGTGATGTTTCAGGCTCCAGGAGAAGACACGGATCTGGTCGAAATCGAACGGCAGGCCTGATTTTGGCGGACTCAGCGCGGTCACATATATCGGAACCTGGTGGTTGGGAACGTCGGCCTCGGAATCGGTGACGTGCGAGAGCACATAAGCGCCCACAATGCGCTGACCTTCTGCGTATTGTCCGACCTCATCGGGCACATCGATGTCGACCCGACCAGAGATCAACCAACCGGTGCGGCCCTGGCTGTCGCGGATCAGCCACCAGTCCTCCATTGGAACCTCTGGCTCTTCGGGCTGGTCGGATGGTTCTGAAGTGGGTCGAACTGCCGGCGGAGATTTCTCCGGCTTCACTCCCGATGCTTTCGCTGTCGGCGGAGCGGATTTGGCTGGGTTTGCAGGCGCCGGAACTGGGTGCTTCAGCGGCTCTGCCGGCGCGCCGGGTGCTGCCTTCGGCACCGAGGCGCGCACCAGCAACTGAACCTTGTCGTTTTCGGGGAGCAGGAGGAAACGATCGGAATTGCGGCCAGGACTTATGTGCAGATAGACATCGTCGCGCAGGGTTCCGGTCGCGACAACCGGGTCCTGTTTATGATCTGTTCCCAGGTGGGCGAAAGCGTCATAGGTTTTCGCATCAATGACGGCGCGCTCTTCGATCCAGCCAATCTCATTTTTGTCGGTCTTGACCCTCAGGAACCGGCGTCCGTGCTCCAGCACTTCAAGCGGTTCCCCGTTGACGACCTCTCCCACGCGGTTCGACACGGCGGCAACGCGGTCGTGAAGGTACATTTGGCGGGCGGAAACATAGACGGTCTCATGCCGCTCATGGCGCAGTCGGTTGCATCCTGTGGCGAATAGAAGAATGCTGGCTGCCAGCAGGGCGGGAATCCCAGCCACAGTGGGCCGGAAAGACGAGACGGTAAGATTTAGCAATCGCGTGAGCACAACCAGGAGGATCTGTTTTGAGGATAGCAGCAATGCGCCGCCCGGCAACATGGCGCCGTATCAATGCAGTGCTGCAATGGCCCCGGCTTGCACGGGATCCGTGCCCGTTGCGCTGGTGATTACCTGGTCCAGGTAGCCTGCATGTGTGGTGTCGAGCGTATAACCGTTCAGGTCCGGAGTGCCGCCGAAGTTTGCGGCAAAAACGAACGCCTGGGTGTTATCTTCCACAATCGCCTGGGGGTTGATGCCGGTGGCAAATGTGCTTCCCAGTGCAGTGAGGGCGAATGCGCTGTTCACACTGACGATCGAGAATCCGGCGATGACGCCAGTTTGGCTGCTGCTGGTTTGCCGGCTCACAACGTAGACGAAATCCCCCGTGGCAAGGGGCAGGATGGAAAATGGCGCCAGTCCGCCGATTGTGAAGGGAGAGCCTGAGATCTCCTGCGTCGTGCTGAAATTGAATGCGCGTAGCCCCCCGGTGTTGGCTGATGCTGAGGTGGCAACCGTCTCGCCAATGTAGAACAGGCGAGGAGCCGTAGAACCCGAAGGAATCGGGTCGAAGGCAACGGATAGGGCCGCGCCGGTGGCATTCTTTACACCGATAGTTCCCACGGTTCCAAACGGATTGGCATTATTGGGATTGAAGGGAATAGTGGCCGTGCCGATGGAACCCATGGCGACCAGCACGAACGTATCGTCGGGAGAAACGGCAACCTGCTGCACAGTTGGGGTCTGTCCAGTTACGCTCGGCAATACTACGGTCTCCTCCGTGTTTGCAACCAGCAGCCCTGTCGACGAATTCACATGAATCGCAAACAGGGTGGGAGCCCCCGAAACTCCTTCCACGAGCCAGCTATTCGTTGCATCCACCTGCATGGCTGTGGCCGGATCGGTCGAAATGGGCTGTCCAGCGTTTGCTAAAGTGAGCTGACCGGTTGACGTGTTCACAGTGTAGACAAAAATGCCTCCCGCCGTGCTGACGTAAAGAAAAGCATTATTGGACGCGACGGTGATGGCAATCGGAGCAGCGCCGAGTGTATAGGGGCTTCCGGGCAGAGCGGTAAGCGTACCGGCGTTCACAAAGAGCCCAACCATCTGGCTGGTCGCGATATTCAGGACGTAGATATCTCCGCTGCTTAGGGTTGTAGAGCCGCTTCCACCGCCGGTGCTCGGTAGCGGATCCCAAAATCCCGTGCAGCCCGCCAAGCATATTGCCGCTACCGACAGGCATGCCAGATAACGTGTTCTCATCGCCGCTCCCTCCCAAACCGGGTCGCCCTATGCCGCTCTAAGGTTAACGCTTCCCGGCGTATCTGTCCCATTTTCAGCTTTGGACAGGGCTTCCTTATTTTGCCATCTTGCTGGAAGGACGCGCGGAGCCGACCATCCGCTCAGGCAAATCACTCTTCACTCCGTGGCACGTCTCAAAGCGCTTGCCAAACCAGGCGCGCCGCGGTGACATCTTCAATCGCCATGCCCACTGACTTGAAAATGATGCGTCGATCCCGCGGAATTTTTGCGTTGGAGGGAGAAGACAGGATGTCTCCGATTTCTGCTTGGACCTTCGCGCCGGAGAGAATCACATCGCCGGATTCGCGTTCGACACAGGTCCTACCCTCAGCAACGATGTAGCTGGAGAGCATGGCTTCATCGTCGAGTTCCCGCACACTCGAACCGCTTGCACCAACCGCAAGCACCAGCGCGTTCGGCTTAAGCCAGCTTCCTTTCAGTACGGGCACGGGAGAAGTAGTGGCCGTAAGCACCACATCGGATGCGGCAGCTTCGTCGGCGGCGACAGTACGCGCATTCATCTCATCGGCAAGACGAGCAGCATTCGCGGCATTGCGACTCGAAATGCGAATGTCCCGCATCTCCGGCCAAACATGTTTCAGCGCCGCGATATGCGCCCGTGCCTGCACGCCTGAGCCGATGATGCCAAAGCTCGTTGGCGCTGTTTCGAAGTGAAGAGGCGCAATTCCGGAGAAGGCTGCAGCGGATACGGCGGCGGTACGCATCTCGGTAATCAACCGTCCATCCATCACTGCCAATGGCTCCCCCGTCGATCGCTTCAGCAGCTCAATGATCGCCATGTGCGTGTGCAGGCCGAGTTCATCGTTCCCCGCATAAAACGTGACGGTCTTCACTCCCAGCACATCATCGGCGACGACCGGCATCACGCCGAACCAGCCGTTGCGATAGTCGCCCGCGTTGCCGGCACGCAGAATCATCCGGGGTGGCTGATTCACGCGCCCGGCCGAGTAGTCGATCAGCGCTTGGCGTATAGCGGGGATAAGCGCTTCGTAAGTGAGAACTGCGCGAACCTCTTGCTCGGAAATATACATAGAGGCCGCCAGTTTACAGCGCCGGGAGGGTGGGTCAGGATCAGTTGGGCCGGTTGTTGGAGTTCGACCGGCGCCGGAATCGTTCATCCACCGGCTGGCGGCCTTTATAACCATCCTCGATGGTGTGCCAATGCTCGATGGCCGTCTCGCCCATTCGCCAGCAGAGCAGAACGACTTGATCGTCAACGCGGCAGGGAAAATCGAGAAGCCCCGAGTCGACATCCTTCACCTGCACGCCGATCGAATCGATCTCGGCAATGCTCTCGCGAACCCTCCGCAGGTGCGCGTCCATCTCGGTGCGGAGCCGCCCCACTTCCTCCACATTCACGCGCATGCCTCCAGCCAGATAGATGCGACGGCCCAGCGCGGCAAGTTGCGATTCCACTTCCTGTGCGGCACTCTTGCCGTCGATGGCTCGCTTCAGAAGCGACTCAATCAAAGGCAACAGCGCTTGCGCCTCGTCAATGGTGAAGGTTTTCAATGAATTTACCTAGGTTTAGGATACGACGGATGCACCTGATCGACCAGCATCTTCAGTAACCGGGGTAACGAATTTGTTTGCCCTCTCTGGTTCCAAAGAAATTGGACGGCAGGTTTAGGGACTGCTACTCTGATTTCCCTCTGGTATTGCTGCCGTCCACTCAGGAAAAAATCATGGCTAAAAGAGGAAAAATCATGGCTAAGCTCGCTCGCATTGCACCCGAACTACCATCTGCAAACCTCGACAACGCCATTGCCTACTATGAACAGAAACTCGGATTCGAGGTTGCCATGCGGCTGCCCGGAGATGAATACGCGATCGTGGAACGCGATGGAGTAGCCATTCACCTGTTCAGCGATAGAGAGAAGAGTCCCTCAGCAGTAGGTGTCCACATCTTCACACCAGATCTGGATCAACTTTTCGCGGAATTGCAAGGCGCTGGCGCGATCATCACGCAGAGAATCGAGCGAAAGCCTTGGGGCAATCGCGATTTCCGGGTTCGCGACGAGGTTGGCAACGAACTCAAGTTCACCGAGCCACACGAGAACGACGGAGCTTAGCCGTTTCGGAGCCGAACGTGTGGCTGGCATCAGGGCGACCAAGCATGACGACCAACCCAGTCAAATCCTGCTGCGCGGACAGATGCGATCAGCCAATCTCAAGCATGCGATCGAGTGCAACCCGCGCCCACTGCTTTACGCTGGCCCGCACCTTAATGCGGTTGACCACGCGCCCTTCAACCAGGTTTTCCAGCGCCCACGCCAGATGCTGCGGGCTGATGCGGTACATGGTGGTGCAAAGGCAGCCGTGATCGTCGAGGCTGATGATGCGCTTGCCATCGCCGGCAAACCGTTGCGCGAGGCGGTTCACAAGGTGAATCTCCGTGCCCACCGCAAAGGTCGTGCCCCCCGGAGCCTCTTCCACAATCTTGATCAGCCGCTCGGTTGAGCCCAGTGCGTCCGCTTTCTGGCATACTTCCCAGCGGCACTCGGGATGGACAATGACTTGCACACCAGGATGCTTTGCACGCACCTCATCCACATGGCTAGGCAGGAAGCGCTGGTGAACGGAGCAGTGCCCCTTCCACAAGAAGATGCGGCTCGACAGTCAAAGCAGCGCCGCCTGCCCACCCTGCAGTCCCCAGGGATCCCACACCACCATCTGCTCCAGCGGGATTCCCATGGCGAACCCCGTATTGCGGCCGAGATGCTGGTCAGGAAGAAAAAGAATGCGCTTGCCGCGCGCGAAGGCCCACTCGAAGGCCGCCCGGCAGTTGGAGGAGGTGCAGACCAGCCCGCCACGCTCGCCGCAAAAGGCCTTGATGGCAGCGGTCGAGTTCATGTAGGTGATCGGGATCGTGTCCGCCGTCAGGCCAAGGCGCTCGAGCGCCTCCCAGCAGGCTTCCACCTGCGAAATCTCCGCCATATCGGCCATCGAGCAGCCGGCATTCAGATCCGGCAAGATGACCTGCTGACCTTCGCGGCCGAGCACATCGGCGCTCTCCGCCATGAAGTGCACGCCGCAGAAGACGATGTATTTGGCATCGGTCTCGGCGGCCATCTTCGAAAGCTTGTAGCTGTCGCCGGTGAAATCGGCGAAGCGAATCACTTCGTCGCGCTGGTAGTGGTGGCCCAGCAGGATGGTTGTTGCGCCAAGCCGTTCGCGGGCCTTCGCAATCCGCTCGTCCATGCTGTGGTCGGGAAGCGCCAGGTAGTTTTCAAGGCTGCAGCTACTACCGGTCTCAGGCGAGACCGCCGTTTCTTCGTCAATCAGTAAACTCACTTTTTCCGCCTTCAGTCCGCCCGATCCAATTGAACCGGCGAACGGGGATGTTGAAAGCAATCACCGGCTGCAGCGGATGCGCTGTCGCTATGGAAAGCCGGCTCTTGAGCCAAGCCCCTCCACGCGACCCACCCGCGGGGATGTTGCAGCCTCAAAACAATGGATGCGCCCGGCTTGCAGCGGACTCAGGAATTCTGGTCCGCAAGAAACGCTGCCATCACGCCGATTTTATCAAAGCATCTACATCCACGCTCCCCCGCACCTGTTACGAGGATGAGTTTCCTTGAGGCATAAACACGGGTGGTAAACCCGGATGTTTGTGAGTGCAGTGCACGGGCAGTTATCATTAGCCTTCATGGGCGCACACCCTCCAATCCTGCTGGGCACATTGGGGATGGCGGACTCGCTCATCCTGATGGTGATGGCGCTGGTGGTGTTTGGGCCGCGGCGACTGCCGCAGATCGGCCGCCAGATCGGCAAGCTGATGTACGAGTTCCGCAAGGCCTCAAACGACTTCAAGTTCCAGATGGAAGAGGAGTTGCGGAACTCCGAGGAAGCCGAACGCCGCAAAAAGGAAGAGGAGCGCCAGCGGTTGCTTGCGGCTCAGACGGCGACCGAGCAGGCCTCAGTTTCAGCAGATCCGCCGGCCAAGATAATGGAGTCTCCTTACCCCGGCGAAGGCAATTATCCCCCGCAGTACCCGCCCGAATCTCCAGCGACCACGGCATCCGAGGAGTCCGTTCCGCGTATCATGCCGCCCACTACGGGCGAGACAGTTGCAGCAGCGCGACCGGGGCGTGCTACAGAGTCTCCTGCTGAGCCTACCGACGCGACGCCACCGGAAGCAGGCACCGATGCAATTGGATCCGGAAACAACTCGAGCCACTCACCCAACGCCGCGGAGGCACTGAACCAGCATGGTTGATGCCGTGGAAGCAATCGGCAAGGCGCGAGCAGCGGTATCAGAACGCGCGGAACTCCCAGGCATGAGCCTGATGGAGCATCTGGACGAACTGCGCAAGCGCATCGTGCACTCGGCCATCTATCTCGCTATCGGCTTCTTTGTCGTCGTGGTTCTTCCGCGACCGGCTGGTCGGCTTCATCCAGGCGCCCCTGAACCGCATCGGCAAGTCCATGGTCTTCACCCATCCCATGGATCCGCTGAACCTCGACCTGCAGGTTGCGCTGATCGGCGGCGCCATTCTGGCTTCGCCCTTCATCCTCTACCAGGTATGGCTCTTCATCGCGCCGGGTCTATATCAGAGCGAACGCCGCTTTGTAGTGCCGTTCATGGCCGCAACCGTAGGCCTGTTCCTCGGCGGCGCGGCTTTTGGGTACTTCTACGTGCTGCCCGGCGCGCTCAAGATCCTGATCGTCGACTTCGGCCACAACTTCACTTCGATGGTCACCATCGAGGACTACACCGGCTTCTTCCGGTCGATCATCCTCGGGCTTGGCATCAGCTTCGAACTGCCGATTCTCATCTTCTTCCTCGCCATGTTCGGCATCGTGAGCCCGAGCTTTCTCTGGAAGAACATCCGCTATGCCATCCTCGCCGTCTTCCTGGTTGCCGCCGTTATCTGCCCCAGCCCCGATCCGTGGACAATGTGCATCTACGCTGTTCCCATGCTGGCGCTATACCTGATTGGGATCGCGGTCGCCTGGTGGGTCCACCCCTCGCGCAGGAAGGCCAAAGAGGCCGCACAGTGATCCGCCCGTTGACCACCCAAGCCCGTGTCATCCTGAGCGGAGCAGTTTGGGGCCCCACGCAGTGGGGTAAGCGAAGCGAAGGATCTGCTTTTGTCTTTCAGCATCACTGGCGCGTCCCCCAGGTCTCGATTTTGAGCGGGGACCCCGGCGACGGGTCTTTGTCGCTGGGGTCGTTGAGACATGTGAAAGCACAAACCACCCGAGCCCGTGTCATCCTCAGCGGAGCAGTTTGGGGCCCCACGCAGTGGGGTAAGCGGAGCGAAGGATCTGCTTTTGTCTTTCAACATCACCGGCGCGTGCCCCATGTCTCGACTTTGAGCGGGGTTCCCGGCGACAGGTCTTTGTCGCTGGGGTCGTTGAGACATGTGAAAGCACAAACCACCCGAGCCCGTGTCATCCTGAGCGGAGCAGCTTGGGGCCCCACGCAGTGGGGTAAGCGGAGCGAAGGATCTGCTTTTGTCTTTCAACATCACCGGCGCGTGCCCCATGTCTCGACTTTGAGACCTGGGAAATCGTGGCCTAGTATCGTTGCTCTCCTCCTTTTCTTCATCCCCGCCGTGCTGCCCGCACAACAGCATTTCAACGGCGCGCAGGCCTACGAGTACGCTCGCTCATTCGCCGCGATCGGTCCGCGCTGGCCGACCGGCCCCGGACACGTCAAGGCGGAGCAGTTCCTCCGTGACCATTTCAAGCACGATCAGCTTGAAGAAGACACCTTCACAGCGAATACGGCCATCGGCCCCGTCACCCTGCACAACTTCATCGTCCGTTTCCCGGGCAAGAAGGATGGCGTGATCGTTCTCGGCACGCATTACGAGACGAACTATCCGCTGCGCAACATCAATTTCGTGGGAGCCAACGACGGCGCCGCAACCACTGGCCTTCTGATGGCGATTGCTGACCAGTTGCGCGGCAAGAAGCTCGAAGGCTATTCGGTGTGGCTAGTCTTTTTCGATGGGGAAGAAGCGTTCCAACACTGGTCTGCCTCCGACTCAACCTATGGCAGCCGCCACCTGGCTGCAAAGTGGGGCGGCGACGGCACGCTCGGCCGCATCAAGGCCTTCATGCTCGCCGACATGATCGGCGACAAGGATCTCGATATCCAGCGCGAATCGCGTTCCACAGCGTGGCTTGTCGACCTGGTGCGGCAAGCCGCAAAGAAATTCGGCGATGAACGCTACTTCTTCCAATCCGAAGAAGCCGTCGATGACGATCACCTGCCGTTTGTGCAGCGCGGGGTTCCCTCGATCGACGTGATCGATCTCGACTACGGACCGAACAACAGCTACCATCACACCGCGCAGGACACGATCGACAAGGTGAGCGCCCACAGCCTCACCGTCGACGGCGACGTCTTCATGGAAACGATCCGGCTGATCAATAAGCGGTAACAGCAGCTGTCGACAATCGGACGGATGAAAGCACAAACCACCCAAGCCCGTGTCATCCTGAGCGGAGCAGCTTGGGGCCCCACGTAGTGGGGTAAGCGGAGCGAAGGATCTGCTTTTGTCTTGCAGCATCACTGCCGGGTGCCCCAACCGGCGATAAAAACGGGGGCAACGATCAACTAACTCCGATAAAGAATCGCGTGAGCAGCTTCACCCGCTGACTCGCTCTCGCGCAAAGCGCAGCTAACTTGCCGGGTGCCCCAGCCTGTTGGCGATGGGTGACGTCTCGCCGCACTACAAGCAGTAAACATAAACCGACTTGATCGGCATAGGGGCGGCAGTCACCTGCCGACCCCTGCCACACCACCGTGCGAACGGGTCCGTACACGGCGGTTCGAGAAGTTGGGCTAGTAGTTCTCGAACAGTGAAGGTAGCCCGAGCGAACGGAAGTAGGCATTGGAAGCTCCGACTGACAGAGCTTTGGAACGGGCCAGATACCAAGGACCGCGACCACTACCGGCCGTGTTAGCAGCCAATCGCGGACGGACCCCAAGTTGCAGCAACGCGGCCCGGCGACGACGGGGTGTTTTCCATTGTCGCCAGAGTGCGCATCGCAGTCTGAGCCGTACCCAACGGATAAGGCCGATCAGCACCTCCGGGGTTTCGCAGTAGCCGAAGTAGCCGCGCCATCCCACCATATAGGTGGCAAGTCGCTTCACTGTCGTCTCGATGCTTATGCCCTTGGCCTGTCGCGTGATCTCGCGGATTTTATCTTTGAAGCGAGCCAGAGCCTTCGGAGCAATCGCTCGTCTGATCACCGGGTCGCTCGTAAAACTAAATCCGAGGAATTTTCGCTCTTGCGGTCGCGCTACCGCACTCTTCGTCTCATTTACCTTGAGCTTGAGCCGCTGAGTGATGAAGCGCGTAATGCTCATCATCACCCGTTGACCCGCACGTTCACTGCGCACATAGATGTTGCAGTCATCTGCGTAGCGGACATGTCGGTGTCCCCGGCGCTCCAACTCGCGGTCGAGTTCGTCAAGCACGATATTGCTAAGCAGCGGCGAAAGAGGTCCCCCTTGAGGAGTTCCTTCCACGCTTGGACTGAGCAGCCCATTCTCCATTACACCCGCATTCAAGAACGCGCGGATGAGTTTCAGCAGCCGCTTGTCATCGATCCGCTTGGCGATTTGAGCCATCAGTCTGTCGTGATTGACTCTATCGAAAAATTTCTCCAAGTCGAGGTCAACGCACCAGCCGCAGCCTTCGGCGATATACTGCTGTGCCTGCGCGACTGCCTGGTGCGCCGATCTCCCCGGTCGAAAACCGTAGCTGTGATCGGAAAACTCCGGGTCCCACCGCCGTTGCAGAACCTGCATGACCGCTTGCTGGATGAATCGATCCAGCACCGTCGAGATGCCCAGCTTGCGCACTCCGCCGTCCGGCTTCGGTATTTCTACCCGCTTCACCGGCTTTGGTCTGTATGTCCCGTTGAGTAGTTGATCCCGGATGGCTGGCCAGTGCTGTTTCAGGTAATCGCCAAGTTGGTTGACCGTCATTGCGTCAGCGCCCGGCGCACCTTTGTTCGCCTTGACCCGTCGTAACGCTTTCTTCAGATTCTCTCGTTCAACGATCTCCTCCATCATTCGATCTGTTCTAGCTGGGCTTTCGGGCTCACTCATCGTCCTCACCGATTCGGACCCTTCCCGCTCCGCTCTCTGGGCTTCACCCGTTTGCGAAGTAGAGAAGTCCAGATTGCTCTGGATGTTCTGCCGCATGTCGTTGTTGAGACTCATGACCTACTTGCCTCTCCTCTCGTTTGGGCCTTCGACCATCGTTCCCGGCTCGGCCTATCTGTTGACTCCGCCTTTCGGCTTTGGAGTGCCTCATTAGCCTTTCCGACGTCATGGCCTAATATGCCCTCTGCTGACTTCTGCTCCGTGGTCAGGATGCCTCGCGGCATTCTCAGTCGCCGAAGCGACACGAAGCAGATCTCCCGGGGTAAGTTCAATCGCCATCTGCGCACAGTCGCCGGATCTACGCTCCGCGTACTTGATGGATATGGGCTTCGCGGTAAGTTGCCCGCTCGCCCTACGCTCACGCCTTGTATCCGGTTCTTGTCCATCGACTCGCGCATTTGCTCCACGCTTCCTTCAGACCCCGCCTCGCGACGGTAGCCCTTGCGTCATTGCTAACCCTTACCTCCATCAGGTCGGGTAGAGGACTTTCACCTCCGAGCTATTGAACATGCCCGGCGCACAACGAAGCCGCTGCGGCGGCGGACGCTTCCGCGTGCGGCTGAGCCGGCTTTTGCGACTGCCGGGGTAGTTTGGTTCGCAGAGAAGGAGGATTCTCTGTGAACCAACTACGTCAGCTCATGCTTGAGGAGTTGCAACGTCGCAACTTCGCTGCGACTACCATTCGCACCTATCTGCACGGTGTTGCGCATTTCAGCCGGTACTTTCGCCGTCCCCCCGATCGGCTTGGTCCTGAAGATATTCGTAAGTATCAAGCGATGCTGTTCAGCAAGTTGAAGTACAGTCCGAACACCGTCATCCTGCGGTTGGCGTCGCTGCGTTTCTTCTACATTCACGTGTTGAAGCGCAACTGGAGTATCGCCGAGACGCCCTATCCCAAGAAGCTACGTCATCTTCCCGGGGTGCTCAGTCAGGAAGAAGTCGCGCGACTGATTGAGGCCGCGGACTCCCCCTTTCATCGCATTCTGCTCATGACGATGTATGCCACTGGCGCACGCCGCGCAGAAGCGGCTCACCTGAAGGTCAGCGACATTGATAGCAGGCGGATGGTGGTTCATATCCGCGAGGGCAAGGGCGGCAAGGACCGCGATGTCATGCTCAGCCCGAGGCTGCTCGAAGAGCTGCGCGCCTACTGGCGAACTCTTCGGCGCAAGCCCAAGGAGTGGTTGTTTCCCGGCAACAGCTGGCACACATCCAGTCGCCCGGTGACCACCAAGGTCCTATGGTCTGCGTGCCAGATCGCTGCTGAACGCGCTGGGCTCGACCACCGGCGCATTCATCCGCACACTTTGCGCCACTGTTTTGCGACCCACCTTCTCGAAGCCGGCGCCGACCTGCGCACGATTCAGATCCTGCTCGGTCATCGTGATCTCGAGGTCACCACAGTCTACCTTCATCTGTCCCAACGGCATCTCAGCGCGACGGCCAGCCCGCTCGATGCACTCACGTTCGCACAGGGAGGACACAAGCACAGCTCATGAGACGGCCTCTCCTGGAGATGGCTGACATCGTTCGCTGTGCGGGACAGGGATTTGTAGAACGCAGTCGCAGGTGGATCAACTGGCAACACCGGAAGGTGTTGCTCGCTATCGAGCGCTGCCGCACCGCCGCGCTCGGTGGACATCGCGATCGCTGCGCTGACTGCGGACATATGACCACCATCTCCTACAACTCATGCCGAAACAGGCATTGCCCAAGATGCCAGGGCAACGCGCGCCGGCGCTGGCTCCAGGCGCGCGAACGGGAACTGCTGCCCACCCGCTACGTCCACGCCGTCTTCACACTGCCGCGCGAACTGGCTCCGCTCGCCCTGCAGAACAAGCGGCTGATCTACAGCCTGCTGTTCCATGCCAGCGCTGAGACGCTGCTTGAAGTCGCTCGTGATCCACGCCATCTCGGTGCCGAGATCGGTTTCTTCAGCGTGCTCCATAGCTGGAATCAGCGCTTGCAGTTTCATCCGCACATCCACTGCGTCGTTGCAGCCGGCGGCCTCGATCCGGACCACTCAGGCTGGGTCGCTGCCAGGCGCTCTTTCTTCCTTCCCATTGGCGTGCTCAGCCGCCTCTTCCGCGGCAAGTTTGTTGCCGGACTTCGCAGCGCTTTCCAGCGAGGTGAACTTGAGTTTCACGGAGAGCTTTTGCCGCTAGCTCATCCCCGCGCCTTCGCTGCCTGGTTGCGGGTGCTGTTCCGCAACGACTGGGTTGTCTATTCCAAGCAGCCCTTCGGCGGACCAGAACATGTGCTGCATTATCTCGGCGCATACACCCATCGCGTCGCCATCTCGAACTCCAGGCTGGTCGCTCTCGCCGATGGCAACGTCACCTTCCGCTGGCGTGATTCCGCGCATGGGAACAAGAAGCGGCTCATGACTCTGGCTGTAGATGAGTTCCTGCGACGCTTCCTGCTCCATCTGCTGCCGCCCGGTTTCGTGCGCATCCGCAACTTCGGATTCCTCGCCAACCGGAACCGCGCAATTCTGTTGCCGCTGTGCCAGCGGCTACTCGGCAGATCACAGCAAGACACAGCTACGCCGCCATCACTGTCCACAGATCAGACTCATTCACTCTGGAACTGTCCAGTATGCGGTGGAACCATGCGCGTCGTCGAACGGCTCTCTGCCGCGCAACTCATGCTTCGGTCACCGCCGCAACCAGACTGGCACGCAGCATGAAGCTCTATTTAAATCCTCGGTCACTGCCCGCCCTTCGGAGCGTATGCCGATCCCTTGTCGCATCTGGCGCGGATTGCTCGTTTGGCTGCACCTTCAGCCCTCGACTGACGCCTCGTTGCGGGGTTGCACCCGTCCATCGCAACGTCAAAGCCCCACATCCTACCCAACTCCGCCGGTACCTGATCCCCCTGCACCCGATCAGACCTATTCAAAGTACATAGCCTTCCATCAGGGGCGGCTTCCTTCAAGTCGCTGTATCAGAAGCGCCCCTCGGAGATCACGCATATGCGCATGGTCGCGTAGCGGGCGCTCCAGATACAGCACTAAGACATTTCGGTATTCATCTAGTTGCCGGTCAGCATGTGATTGATCCAGAAACGGTTGCACGACTGGTACCGTACGATGCTTGCCGGATTGGGGTTGGCGCCGGGTTCTACAATGACAGTCTGACACCCAAGATCCATGAGTGACGAGGAATACAGAAGCCGCCATCTGACCGTGGTCACCAGGCCTCGGCAGATTCGCGTCGCGTATCTGCTTGACCCGGCTTCAACGTCCTTGACCTTGCTAGACGCTCTGTTTTCTGCCTGTACGAGTGCTTGGGGTGGTCGCCTCTTTCCAATCGTGCCGGTCATTAACGGCACGATTTCTCCGGGCTATTGGAGTCTCTTGCGGACCGTCGATCCAGATTTAATTTACAGTTACACCGTCCTACCGCAGGCACTCGTTGATCGCCTATCCAGCGGAATCAATCCCCTTTTTATGGAGCAGCATGCACCGCATCTCATGCAAGGAGAGCACCCGCTTTATGCTCCGTCTCTTCATCACCGTCTTGTAAGTGTCAATCGGGTTCTTAATTTTGCGACGGAAATGAGATGGTTTCGAAAACCTGCCCTTATCACATATAGCAGCAAAACGGGCGAGACGCCCAACGAGCTAATCACAAGGAATTTTGGGCTCTTGCGCAACGATATTCTCTCGGAACCGATTCCGGAGAACGTGACCCAAGTCAGCTTCGACGTTGCTGACGACTTCGCTGCCTTTCTCAATCGGCTTACAGAACAGCGCGAGCAGTTCGTATTTCCATTTGCCGCGTCCCTCGCGCGTGCCGTGGTTGATTCGGGAATCGGCCACCATGAGACGACTTATACGCTATACATCGGAGACGATCTCGAGTCGTGGATATCACACTGGAACCATATCTTCACATTAGGGTCCGGTTCTCGTGCCAGCTGGAAGTCGTTTTGCCTGCCGTCCGCAGAACTCGGCAATACAACGACGATAGAAGCCCTCACTAAGTTTTTCAAAAGATATGCGCATCGAAATGGCAACCACCCTCCATACATCAATTGGACCTCCGCAAACCTCGCGGAGGACGAGCTACGGGTTCTTGCGGCGCCCCTCCAGAGTAAGAGGTTGGATGCCTACTTTCAGTTTTCGCGGCGCGAGCCATGGTCTTTCCCTGAACTCCCGGTGCGCGAAAGGTATTCCTTCGAGTTTCGGGGGGGGCGGCCTTGGGAGCCCTGAACTGTTTGGGGCCTCGGCCCATCAAATCCCTGCCAGCGGTGGCCTCGTTAACGTTCCCGGCTTACCCTTTGCGACTGCTCGAAACGAACAATGGATTCAGGACGTTCGCATTCAATACATCGCAGAGCATCCGTACTACGGCAATGAAGACCTGCAGTATCAGCTCCCGAGGAGAGGCGGAATCGCCCGGTGTTTCTGCGCCTTGCCAGGGCGGGTCGACGCGGATGGAGGCCTCTCGTTCCTGAAGCGGCGGCAAGATCCATTGTTCATAAAGATCCCGGAAGACCGAGAACTGATACTGGTCGCTACTGGATGTGGGAGGCAAGTCGGCTACGACGAAAACCTTCACCATCGTGAAATTGCTCCGGTCTACCAAGATCACGGCCCGTCTGACAAGGCCAGATATTGCCGGGGCGTGTTGAATTTATTCGAAGGACTTCAATACGCGCACCAAACTTTTGAGAACCGATTCTGGAGAGAGACCCTGTTCCAACTTGCTGGGTTCGGGGGTCGAGAGCCCGGAGAGTCCCCGAGCATGGTCCTGCAGAAAATCACTAAGCATCCTGAGCGCTGGACAATTGACCCGACGATCTCTCAAGTCGAGGAGGCCGAGCGAATAGAAAAAGAGATCGTTAAGCTAACGCAGCATGTTCGGGTTCGGGAAAATGAAACGACGTTCCAAAAGCTTGTGCAACATCTCTTAAGGGAGCGTGCCGAGTTTCTCGCTCAACATCAAGAGATCGCGGGCCGACAAAATGTGGATCCAGAAACCCAACTAAAGGGGGCACAAGGGGACCTTCGGCGGGCCATGCAGGAGTTTGTAAACGCCAAAATTATGCGACAAGGAATCGTCGCTCGGTGTACACATTGCGGTTCGCGCATTTGGAGAGAGATCTCGGAGTTGGAACGAGAGTTCAACTGCACTGGCTGTGGGGCTATTGTTCGATCCCCCGTCGAGCCGACCTGGTATTACCGCCTCAACACCTTGGTTCGCAGCGCGATCACGGAGCATGGAACAATAGCGCTCATCCACGCGCTCGCGGAGGCGCGTGAACAAGCGAGACACAGCTTCATTTATAGTCCGGGCCTCGAATTTTACGAGAGTTTTGAGGACACAAAACCCGTCAAGGAGATCGACGCTGTATGCCTAGTTGACGGCTACCTATGGATTGGCGAAGTTAAGACCAATGCCGGCGAATTCAAACCGCAGGAGATGGAGAAACTGCTCTGCGAAGCGAAGAAGCTGAACGTCGACAAGGCATTCGTCTATGCGTTAGAGGGGAACCAAGAGGCGCTGCATCGCCACTGCGAGCAAATGTCGGCGGAAAGCGCCATACCAATCGTTCATCTTTGGCCTGGCTCGCGGGCACTCACACCGTCATTTCACATTTGACGGGAAGACATTCCGTGTAGAGAGGATTCCAATGTCTTGACTTGTAAAGTCCGGCCTTGGTCACGGGATAGTACTGGAAAACGCCCGCTAGCTATCTCTATCGGCGCAAACCGCCTTCAACCTTGGATGTCCCATCCTTGCATCGCAGGGGTGGGGGAGCACGAGCGTCCACCCGGCTCCGCGAATACCCGCGCCTGTCTCGGCCAGCTCCGCTACCCGTCAACCCCACCCCGCCAAAAATTCTGCTAACCCCCTCATTCCATTCGCCAAAAACTTCCCGCCATTTTGCAGGCAATTTCCCCCTTCCGGCGCACAATGGAATCGTGATTGGACCTTCTGGTTTTGCTCTTGGCTCCGAGAAGGTGCGCACCGCGCACGTTAACTCCGCTTTCACGCCGCTAACTCCAATCCGCAGAGGAATCTACAGCTAACCCCAATCCACACAGGAATTTAGCGCGACCCCCTAAAAGAGACCGGGTAATAGGGGGGTCTCCGAAGATGCGTGGAAGAGAAATCCGCCGCCACCCACGAGCCAGCTCAGGACGGCGCGGAAATGAAACAGCTGACCACTGACGACTGACGACTGACCACTGATCCTGTAGCATCCATAGAATGATCGCTGGCGCTTCCTGGGCATGGTGGCTGGGGTTTCATGGCGCAGTGCTCACGCTGCTTCTGGTGGATGCGCTGCTGCCTGCAAACCGTCGCGAGGAGCCGCGCACGCAGGCAACGGCATGGATCTGGACTGGTGTTCTGGTCGCTGCGACGGCCTTATTTGCAATCTGGATCGCTGTCGGGCAGAGCCACCACAACGCGCTCGAATTCGTCGCGGGCTACGCCATCGAGACGTCTCTGAGTATCGACAATCTTTTCGTCTTCCTCGTCCTCTTCCAGGGATTCCGCATCAGCCAGAAACGCCAGCATACGGCGCTGCTGTGGGGAGTTGCCGGCGCAATCATTTTGCGCGCGCTGTTTATTGCGGCGGGCGTCACTTTGATCCAGCGATTCGAGTGGATCAGCTGGATCTTCGGCCTGTTCCTGCTCTGCGCGGCCTATCGGCTTTTGCGCGGCGGCTCCGCGCACGCAGTAATACCGAAGTGGATTCAGCGCCTGCAGCCTGCAAAGGGTTCTCTGCTCCCGGTCATCCTTGCCGTCGAATTCACAGACGTTTTGTTTGCAGTGGACTCGATTCCCGCCGTGCTGGCCGTCTCCCACGACCCTTTTGTTGTCTACACCTCAAACATTGCCGCAATTCTCGGACTGCGGTCGCTCTACTTCGCACTTGCCGCGTTGCTCGATCGCCTGCGCTACCTGCACTACGGCCTCGGCGCCATGCTGGCATTTGTTGCTTTCAAGATGCTTGCCTCGCGCTGGTTGGAGGTGCCGATCACCATCTCGCTGGCCATCATGGGCGCGATCCTCGGCACCTGCGCGGTGGTTTCGTGGATTGCAGGGAATAAGTCCGGCCCCACTGTTGCTGGAAAACAAGCGTGACTCGGGTATTGCTTTACCAGGACTCAAACGCAACGTTGCCGTCATTCGAATAGATCGAGTGCTTCTGAAAGCGCTCGTCGTCGCGATGCGGAAAGTCGTTGCGGAAATGAGCTCCCCGGCTCTCCTCGCGCGCAAGAGCCGACGCCAAGATTGCCTTGGCCACGCGTGCCAGGGACTGCGCCTCAAAGAGACGGCGACTTCGCATTCCCCGTTGCTCGAGCAGCTCCAAGCTTGCTTCGCATTCCGCCCGCGCTCGAAGTCCATCCTGGAGAGTGGATGCGGAGCGCAGCAATCCGCCATCCGCCCACATGGCACGTTGCAAAGTTCGAACATGATCCGCAACAACCGCTGCATCGTCTGAATTCGGCGGCGTATCCGCGGCACGATCGGGTTCAACGGGCACCATCGGCGACTCATCTTCAACCATCGCCTTTGCTGCTCGCGCACCGAAAACCAATCCCTCAAGCAACGAATTGGACGCCAACCGATTGGCGCCGTGCACGCCCGTGCACGCTGCTTCGCCCGCAGCAAACAGCCCTCGCACCTTCGTCCGTCCCATCAAGTCCGTGCGAATGCCGCCCATCAGGTAATGCGCTGCCGGACGCACAGGAATCAGGTCGCGCGAGAGATCGAGCGCGTATCGTGACAGAAACCTGCTGATCCCAGGAAACCTGTGATGCAGATCCACGCCGCGCACGTGGCGCATATCGAGATAGACCGCTCGCGCGTTTCCGGATTCGTCGAGGCCCTCCCGTGTGATGGCGCGCGCAACCACATCTCGCGGAGCGAGTTCGAGCAGCGGGTGATAGCGCTCCATGAAGCGCTCACCGCGATCGTTGCGAAGGTAAGCTCCTTCGCCTCGCAGTGCCTCAGAGAGCAGAAAGCGCGGCGCACCCGCCAGCGAAAACGCAGTGGGATGGAACTGATAGAACTCCATGTCGGCAAGTTCAGCACCGGCCGCCAGAGCCAACGCGAGTCCATCGCCGGTTGCGACTTCGGGATTCGTTGTATCGCTGTACACCTGTCCCGCGCCACCCGATGCAATGAGGACTGAGCGAGCACTGATCCGCTTCCGGTCGCCGCTCTCAGCGACCGCAAACTTCGCTGACGCCAGTTCCGCTCCGATCGCGCGACCATCCGCAACCAGAAGCTTTGTCACCATCGTCCACTCGGCAAACTTGATGCGAGGATGCGGACGTGCGTGCGCCACCAGCGAGCGGCTGATTTCCGCACCGGTAGCGTCACCGTTGGCGTGCAAAATGCGTGGCCGCGAGTGCGCCCCTTCGCGTGTTCTCAACAGCCGTCCGGCTTCGCTATCAAACCGGGTACCCCACTCAATGAGTTCGGCAACACGCTCAGGCCCTTCGGCGACGAGCGCTTGAGCAGCCGGCCGAAACACCAGCCCATCGCCCGCGGAAACCGTGTCGTCCAGGTGAAGCGTCAGGTCTTCGCTATCTTCTGCCGCGGCAACGGCAATACCGCCTTGCGCGTAGTGCGTGTTCGACTCGCCGAGCGACTCTTTCGTGATGACGAGAACTTCACCGTGATCGGCTAAGTGGACGGCGGCTCGCAATCCCGCCACCCCCGCACCCACCACCAGGTAGTCCACCGAAGAGTCCAATGTCATAACTTTCGAGCCTATCATTCAACACGAAACGGCAGCAGAACACTCGTCTCGCGATACGAGAGATAGCCCGCACGGCGCTACTCAGCTCGAAGCCAACTGACCAATCGCATATTCGCGCTTGTTCCCTGCCGGAAGCGAGGAGATCGTTACACGCAGGTTACCGTTCAGGTCACAAGTGTATTCCTCGCGAACCAACAAGCTGTTCTCCGTGGTCATCGGTTCTATTGGAATTGCGGAAAGGTCAGCGGACTGCGAGAGGTGCGGGTCGAATGGAAACTGAATCTGCTCCCAGTTCGTGATTTCGCCGATGGGTTGGCCGCGCTCATCGAGTCTCGAACACTCCAGGTAACGGAAGTGGCCGATGTTGTGGGCCGGCCGGTAGGTCCGCTCAAGCCGCAAAGCGGGCTGCCCCGGTTCCGGCAGATGCATGCCGCGAGGGAAAATGAGATCAAAGATGATTGCGCGGCCCGACTCGGCTTCGCGCCATATGCCAAAATTCTGGTTGAACTGTTCGTGCAACTGCTCCGAGCCTGAAGCCGCGCGAATCGCCAGCCCCACAGCGCTCGCGGACCGCATATAGGCAGAGCGGCGCACCTTGCGTCCGAAACTTTCCTTCAGAACCCGTGCGACCGGCGGAAGCTCCGATCCTCCTCCGGTTACGTACAATGTGTCGAGTTGAGCGTCAGGGTGAGTCGCCAGCAGCTTTTCAACGATCTCCCGGGTAGATTCAATGAGCGGTCGGCAGCGGTCATAGTAGAGATCGACCGGAAATGTCACTTGCTCCCACTCGGGGCGCACCCGCTCCATATCGATGGTGATCTTGCGTGTGTTCGGACTGAGCGATTCTTTCTTCTCGCGGCACTCGTCGAGTAAAACGCGCCACTCCGCCGTTGTAGGCGGCTCTTGCTTCTTTGCAACTTCCAGGGCGAGATCCGCCAAGATCTCATCGAAGTCGTCGCCGCCGACCTGCGGGAGCCCATCGGAGGCTTCAACAGTGTGCTCCGTCGCGCCCAGCGTCACCAGAGAAACATCGAATGTGCCGCCGCCAAGATCGTAGACAAGCAAGCTGCCGCCGACACGATGTTTGCGCTCGGCGCTGTTACGATACGCGTATTCGATCGCCGCCGCCGACGGCTCATTCATCAACCCGAGCACAGTGAAACCGCCTGCATTTGCGGCCGCCTCCGTCAGAAAACGCTGGTTGCTGCTGGCATTGGCCGGAACGCCAAGCATCACTTCCAGTTTCTCGTTCGGCTCCGCGCCAAGATTCGAGTGCTCAAGCAGCTGCGTCCTCAATGACGCCATCATCTCCGCCATCAGCTGTTGCAGCGGAATGGTCTGATCAGCGACTTTTACCTTCGTCTTTGGGCCGGCTGTGCGCAACGACCGCTTGGGAGACCGCAGCAGCGTCCAGCCCTCTTCGTCCTGCTCTGTGATCGCTTCCCAGCCGTAAAGACGTTCGTTCCCCCTCACCGCAACGACCGGCGGAAACCAGTCACGCATCTGTCCGTCGGGAGACTCAAAATAAACCAGGGGAAAATTGCCGCGATCCACAGCCGCGACGACAACGCGAGTCGTTCCAAAATCAACACCAATACGCATGTTTACCAGTTTAACAATAGGCAATGTCGACATCGAAACGGAAACCTCATCCACTTGATTCCGTTAGGATGGAAGCAACGTGCATACGATACGAGTCGATACACCTTCCGCAAAATACGATGTGATTACGGGCAGCGGACTGCTTGGCACGCTCGCGCCGCGCATAGCACGTGTCGCCGGAAAATTGCCGCGGCGCGTCTTTGTTCTGACCTCACCGGAAATCTGGGCCTTGTGGGGCGATGTCTTTCTCAAGTCCTTCTCCGATCCTCCAATCGCTCTCTTTCTGGCGCCCGGTGAAAAGCACAAGTCGATGCAAAGCGTGGAGAAACTGCTCCGCCAGATGATTACGGCGGGCGGCGATCGTGGTTCCCTCCTGATTGCATTCGGCGGTGGAATTGTGGGCGATGTCGGCGGATTCCTTGCCGCGATTTTCATGCGGGGAATCCGATACGTCCAGGTGCCCACGACTTTTCTCGCCCAAGTCGATTCATCCGTCGGCGGAAAGACCGGCGTGAATCTTCCCGAGGGCAAGAACCTCGTTGGCAGCTTTCACCATCCCGTTGCCGTCTTTGCCGATATCGATGTGCTCGGCACGCTTCCCGATCGCGAACTGCGCGCCGGGTTGATGGAGAGCATCAAGGCCGGAATCATCCGCGATCGCTCGCTCGTCCGGTTCATGGAGGAAAGCTCTGACGACGTCCTCGGCCGCGATCCGAAGGCACTGGAAAAAGTGATCGCTGCATCGATTCGCATGAAGGCGGGAGTGGTGAATCGCGATGAGCGCGAGAACGGCTTGCGCATGATCCTGAACCTCGGCCACACGGTCGGCCACGCTATCGAGCAGGCGACGCGCTACAAGACCTTGCTGCACGGCGAGGCAGTGGGATGGGGCATGATCGCGTCTCTCTATGTTGCACATCGCCGCAAATCCATCACGGGCGCCCAGGCTGCACGTCTTGAAAATCTGATTCACCTCTACGGTCCTTTACCGACGCTGAAATTGCGAGCGCCCAAACTGATAGCAGCAACTGGCAGCGACAAAAAGAATGTTGGCGGCGTGCGCCGATTCGTTCTTCCCATTGGGATCGGCGATGCGGGCGTGATCGAGGATCTGACGACGGCCGAACTTCAAGCGGCCGTGGCCTACATGCTTTCGCAAGCCAAAGAACCTCGTGCGTGACATCCGGAGGAAGCGAATGAAATTCTGCTGCCGCGAGATCGAAAGACTGCACGAAAACTCCGGATTGCGTGAATTCGCAGTCTTCACGGCGCGATATCCCGACGGCTGCGTATTTGTCCTCCAGCATCGTGCGCTGGATCCGGACGCTCTTCCCCCTTTTACTGAATCTCCAATGTCTACCGTCTCTGAGCTGCTAGTGAACTACTGTCCATGGTGCGGAGTGAATCTAAAACAGTTCTATTGCGATCAACTGAAAGAGCTTGATCGGTCTGATCTCAAGCTCGGGATGGGTCGATAGATTCGATGCCGACAACCGGTGCCAAGCCGATGGGTGTTCAGGACGAGGCGCATGCAGCCGAAGCCGTGCAGCAGATGTTTAATGCCATCGCTCCACGCTACGACCTGCTCAATCACATCCTCTCCGCAAACATCGACCGCCTGTGGTGGGCGCGAACTGCATCGAAGTTTCGCTCTGTGCTGGCCGATCGCAACGCCGCGATTCTCGATATATGCTGCGGCACCGGTGATTTGACCATGGCGTTACTGAAACACCGCCCGAAAGACGCCCGGCCCATCCTCGCAGCAGATTTTGCGCACGGCATGTTGCGTCGCGGCGCACAGAAGTTTGGCGACCCCAGTCCAAATCGCTCCGTGGCCATCGCGCTTGAAGCCGATGCCCTGCATCTCCCAATTCGCTCGGGATCGCTCGATCTGATTGTTACGGCGTTTGGCTTTCGCAATCTGGCCAACTACGAAGCGGGTATGCGCGAGTTCCATCGCGTGCTCAAGCCCGGAGGTCAACTCGGCATCCTCGAATTCAGCGAGCCGGGCGGCCTGATCGGCAAGGTATATGCCTTGTACTTTCGCCGGATACTGCCCGCAATCGGGCGCATGATCTGCGGCAAAGACGGCCCTTATCGCTATCTGCCGGCATCCGTCGGTGCATTTCCTACCCCAACTGAAATGCTCGCCATGATGCAGAAGGCCGGGTATTCCGATTGCAACTGGCAGGCTTACACCTTCGGAATCGCCGGGTTGTACACGGCGGTGCGCACGCCTGTACTCTAGGAATCGCGATGACCTTCGCTACGCTCATCCCTGTCGAATCTGACCCAGCACAGAATTCGGCGCTGAAGCGGCGTGTCGCGCTCCAGTCGATGCTTGCGGCCACCTGCATGACTGCCTTGAAGCTGGCAGCCGGCCTCATCTCAGGCTCACTGGGTGTTCTGTCTGACGCGGCTCACTCGGGACTGGACCTTGCGGGAGCGGGACTCACGTTCTTCTCTGTACGCGTCTCCGACAAACCAGCCGACGAGGACCATACCTACGGCCACGGAAAGGTCGAAAATCTTTCCGCCTTCTTCGAGGCCGGGCTGATGGCCCTCTCCTGCGCCTGGATCATCTGGGAGGCAATTCAAAGAATCAGGAATAACACCTTCGAACTCCGCTATTCCGTTTGGCCCGTACTGGTGCTGCTCACTTCGATCGCTGTCGACTTCTGGCGCTCGCGGGAGTTGCGCCGCGTTGCCAAGCGCACGGGCTCACCTGCGCTCGCTACGGACGCGTTCCATTTCGCTTCAGACATATGGGCATCTCTGGCGGTGCTGGCGGGTCTGCTGGCTACGTGGGCAGGATCTGCTTTTCACGTTGACTGGCTGCGCTATGCGGATCCGGTTGCCGCGATTTTTGTATCGTTGATGATTCTTCGCATTACGACCCACCTCACGCGAGAAACCGTCGGCGTCCTCATGGATCAGATTCCGGCCGAGACCCGACGGCAGGTTATTCGTGAGGCCGAACGGGTTCCCGGCGTTCTGGCTGTGGAGCAGGCGCGGGTTCGGCGCTCTGGTCCGAACTATTTTGCTGACCTGACACTCGCGTTGCCTCGCCGTTATACCTTCGAGCACACCGGCGAACTGGTGCGCGCCGCCACTGAAGCCGTGCATCGCGCGCTTCCCACTGCAGACGTCGTCATTCACACGATTCCCCGCCAGGCGAGGGCTGAGAGCATCTTTGACCGCGTGCGAGCGGTGGCTGCCAGGAACAACGTCGCCGTGCACGATCTCAGCGTGCAATCCCTTCATGGCAAGCTGCACGTGGAGTTGCACATGGAATTGGACGAAAACCTGCCGCTGATTGAGGCTCACAACTTTGTCAGCGGCCTCGAAGCCGAGATCCTGCGCGAAACCCCGGAGATTGATTCCGTGCTCACGCACATCGAAAGCGAGCCCGCGACCATCGAACAACCCGAAGAAATCGTTGAAGACGACCGCAGAATCGAGAAGGCGCTTCGAGACTCCGCCGCACTCTATCCGGAGATCATCGATGTGCACCAGATTATGGTCGGTCGCACCTCTGAGCACATCACTCTGTCCTGTCACTGCACGCTGCCTGACGACCTCTCGATGCATCGTGTGCACGAAGTGATCACGTCTCTCGAAGATCGTTTCAAGCTCGAATGCCCCGAGGTTTACCGGGTCACGATTCATCCAGAGCCGGTCACAGACAACACGCGCTGACCGCCGGCTTCGAGCGCAATTAAAGCGCAACCGGCAGCCCGGGTTCTCCGTCTATAAAGGCATCGCTGGAGGGATGGCGGATGTCCAGTTTTGTCCCGGTCAGAACCAGACACACATTCGATTTGTCGACGACAATTTTTATCGCTTCGCTGTTGTGCATGTTTCTGGCTGAAGCATTCATGATTCGGGGCTTGTGGTTTCGAGCCACCCCGGTCTTCCATCGAATTCGAGGATTTGACCTTCCCTTTCTCGTCTGGATTCCAGCCTTCGGAGCGTTCCTTTTCCTGCAACTCATCCGAAAGCGAACGAAAGAAGGCCGTATCAACCCGGCACTGGCAACGAGCCTCAGTACCGGCCTCGCGCTTCTCTTGCTGGCGGCATATCTGCTGATCACCCGATTCGCACAAATCGCCTTCCATTAAACCCGACTCCATGTAACACCCTCGCACAGGATGCCGGATAATGAAATCAGGGTCGAGGAGGACCGGATTGTTGATCGCACACAGCGAGTGGAAACAGGGCGAGGTGTTCGACGGGAATCGCAGAGAACGGCAATACCATTACCTTCGATGCGAACTCCGCCCATAAGCACGGCCCAAGCCCCATGGAAGCGGTTCTGATGGCGCTGTGCGCGTGCACCTCGGTCGATGTGGTCAGCATTCTGCAAAAGAAGCGCCAGGAACTCTCGGGCCTTCGAGTCACGGCAACCGCCACGCATGCCCCTGCTCCTCCCCGCGTCTTCACCCACATCAAGCTCACTTACGCAGTCCGCGGCCGTCTGAGCCGTAAGGCCGTCGAAGACGCGGTATCGCTCTCCAAGAACAAGTACTGCTCCGTCTCAAAGATGCTGGAGAAAGCGGCGACCGTCGAATACGAAATCGTCTACCCCGACGGGGAACCGCAACCATGAACAGGAGCTTCATCATCCGCTTCTTTCGCATGGCTTCGGTCGTCATGCTGCTCGTTGCAGCCGCGCTTCTCTCCGCCATCACCACGATGCACTTCGCGATCCATGGTGCCGAGGTGAAAATTCCTGCATTGAAAGGAATGACCGTTGCCGAGGCGCGCAGCCAGGCCGCGGGCATGGGCCTCAACCTGGATGTCGACAATCGCTATTACTCCGCAGACGTCGCCGCAGGACATATCCTGTCGCAATCCCCTGCACCGGGCACCGTTGTCCGTCGCGAATGGCATGTCCGCGTTGCCGAGAGCCTTGGTCCGCAGAAGGTTGACGTTCCAGACACGGTAGGCTCAGAAGCCCGCGTCGCCGCGCTGCGCCTCCGTCGCGCCGGACTCGAAGTTGGCGTCACCGCGAAACTTTCTTGCAACGGCGCTGAAGACGGCACTGTTCTGGCGCAGGACCCTCCCGCACACTCCCAGGGAATCGCCCAGCCCAGCGTAAACATCCTTGTCGCCGCGCCTGACACCGCCGCGCCGGATGGTTACGTGATGCCCGACCTCACAGGCGTACCGATCATCACCGCCCAGGAAATGCTGAGCAGGATGGGCCTGAAAGTCGACACTCCGTCTTACGCAGACGTGTTTGTGCCCGCGGTGAGCACAGGAGCCGAGCAGCCGAAAGCTCCCGATCGCACCTGGCGCCGTGATTGCGCAACAGCCAATGGCGGGGGCCCGCGTAGACCAGACAACCATGATCAGGCTCACCGCAGCAAAATAGATGGGGCTCGATGGCCCTCGTTACGCGACATCCAAAACAGAGACGCATGACACAGGACCAAAGCAGCTCTCAGGAGGAGCAACCTTCCGCTCCCGTCGCCCGGCGATTATTCGCATGCCTGGCGGGCGTTGCGACATCGCAATTTCCGACTCTTCTTCGGCGGCCAGAGCATCTCGCTCATCGGCACATGGATGACGCGCATCGCGACGTCCTGGCTGGTCTACCGGCTCACGAAATCTCCGCTGCTGCTGGGCACCGTGGGCTTCGCCGGCCAGATTCCGACATTTCTGCTCGCGCCCATCGCCGGCGTCATCGTTGACCGCATCGACCGCCGCAAGGTGCTGGTGTGGACGCAGACTCTGGCCATGGTGCAGTCGCTCGCGCTGGCTTGGCTGACACTGTCGCATCGCATCACCATCGCCGAGGTGCTTGCGCTGAGCGCCATGCAGGGCATCATCAACGCATTCGATATGCCCGGCCGCCAGTCCTTCATGGTCAAAATGGTCGAAGATCGCGCCGACCTCTCCAACGCCATCGCCATCAACTCGTCGATGGTCAACACGGCGCGGCTTATCGGCCCTTCGCTCGCGGGATTGCTGATCGCCGCCACCAATGAGGGCTGGTGCTTTCTGGTCGATGGCATCAGCTACATCGCGGTCATCGCTTCGCTCCTGATGATGCGCATTCGGCCTGACCAGTGAAGAGCGCGCCACCGACCTCGATGATTGCTCAACTGAAAGAAGGCTGGACCTACGTCGCAGGTTTCGCGCCCATCCGCACCATCCTGTTGCTGTTTGCCCTGCTCAGCCTGATGGGCTGGCCGTTCATGGTGCTGATGCCGATTTTCGCCGGCGCAGGTTCTGCATGGCGGCGCCGCACACCCTCGGCTTTCTGATGGGCGCCGTTGGCGTGGGCTCGCTGATTTCAGCGCTCTCGACTGGTGATGCGGCGCTCGGTGCGCGGCCTCACCAAGATGATCCCGATCGCCGCTGCGGTCTTCGGCATCGGCCTCATCTGTTTCGGCCTCTCGCATTTCCTGTGGCTTTCGATGCTGATGATGCTCGTCACCGGCTTCGGCATGATGCAGGGCCTCACCGGCAGCAACACCATCATTCAGACGCTCGTCGACGAAAAGATGCGCGGCCGCGTGATGAGCTACTACACCATGGCCTTTGTCGGCATGGCGCCGTTCGGCAGCCTGCTGGCCGGCGCCCTGGCTCACGCCATCGGCGCTCCTCGCACCGTCATCGTCAGCGGAATCGCCTGCATCCTGGGCTCGATCTGGTTTACGTCGCGCCTTACCGCGATTCGCAAGGAAATGCGGCCGATCTACGAACGCCTTGGCATCGTCCCTCAGAGAAATCCCAGTCGAAGAGACGGCCGAAAGCTGAGCTGCTCGCATTATGATGGCAAGGCGAAAGGACCTGAGCGATGGGATTAAGCGAAGACCTGGAACGGATCGCACTGCAAGAGAAGGAACTCGTACTGCCACGGCTGGACGCAGAGATGGCATGGCAATTGGGCTTGCGTCTTCGCACGATGGCTGCCGAGCGCAACCTCGCCGTCGTGATTGACGTGCGGCGATTCGGCGCAGCCTCTCTTCTACGCTGCGATGGATGGCACAACTCCCGACAATGTCGAATGGGTGCGGCGCAAGAGCAACGTCGTCGCTCGCTTTCATCGCAGTTCCTACGCTGTCGGCCTGCGTGAGAAGCAGAAGGGCGAGACGATCTACGAAAGTCAGGGCCTCCCGCTCGCCGACTACGCAACCCACGGCGGCTCGTTTCCGTTGACCGTCGCCGGCGCAGGCGTTGTCGGCAGCGTAACTGTCTCCGGCCTGCCGATGCGCGAGGACCACGAGTTGGTGATCGAGGCGCTGTGCGCGGTGCTCAAGCGCGACTATGCCGAGTTCCGACTCGCTGCAGAGTGACTGTTGCCGACGCATCAACCCGTCTTCTCGATCATCGCAACAAAGAACCCGTCGCTCTCAAACATCCCCGGCAGGAGGCGCAAACTGCCCTCTCCGGTGATGCTTTGCAGCAAGCTGTTAGCCCCGGATGGCGTGAGAATGCCCTCAGAACGCAGTTCTTCGATCGCGCGGCTGCAGCGAAACCAGCTCGCGCATCTCTGCCTCTCCGAAAGCACCGCAGCAACAACCTGCTCGTTCTCCTCGGGCTCCAGAGAACAGGTGGAATAGACCACGTGCCCGCCGGGGCGCACGGCGCGCAAAGCAGCGCGAAGAATCGCGCGCTGCCGCTCCGCCTGCCGCGGCAGATCCTCCAGCCGCAGCCGGTGCCGAATCTCCGGATTGCGCCCCAGCGTACCGGTGCCGCTGCAAGGCACATCCGCCAGCACCACATCGTACGCTGTGTCATCCTCGAGCGCAGCGGCATCCGCCAGGCGGCACTCGACGCGATCGCCCAGCACCGCAAGCCGCTCGCGCAACTGCGCCAGCCGCTGCGGGCTCGACTCGCAGGCCACGATGCGCGCTCCAGGATTCGTTCGGCAAGAATCAGCGTCTTCCCGCCCGGAGCCGCGCAACAATCCAGAATCGTCACTGCCACGCGGCGCCAACTCCGCCACCAATTGCGATCCCTCATCCTGAAGACGAACACGGCCCTCGCGAAATGCCGCGGTCTCGGTTATGTCGCCTGAGATAACGCGGCGCGCCGCCGTAAGCAATTGTCCGGCGGACAACGTAATACCTTGGGTCGCAAGCTCGGCTTCCACGTCGCCGACCAGCCATGCGGATCGTGATGTTCGGCTGGCTCTGCCCATGGCGACAGATCGCGCGCGGGCTCCTCACCGTAGAGTCGCACTCCAGCGCTCGACCATCCAGGCCGGAAATGCGCGCTCGCCAATCATCCAGTTCCGACTCCTCTTTCGGTTTTGTGCGCGCCGCAGCCAGCTTGCGCAGCACCGCATTCACCATGCCCGAAGCAAAGCGATGACCAGCCGCTTCGCGATCTCAACGCTTTCGTCGATCGCGGCATGCGCCGGAATCCGATCCATGTGCAGCAACTGAAATGCGCCAAGTCGCAACGCAATCAGAACCTCGGCGTCAAGCTTTGCATTGGGATGCTTCAGCAGCGGTCGAATGCGCTGATCGAGCTCGATCTGCCAGCGCAGAACTCCCAGCACCAGCGCTGTCGTCAGGTTGCGGTCGGCCTGCGAAAGAGCTTCGACCTGCTTGCCCCGCAGCAAATCGTCCGAGTGCCCTTGCCGCGCTCGACGGCTTTCAGAATCGCAAATGCAGCCGCGCGCTGGCGAGACCTCGCTCATGGTCCTAACCAAGCCGAATCCCGGACCGCAGCCCCGCGCCCCGCAGAAACTCGGAGGCGGCCATCCGCTTCTTGCCTTCCATCTGCAATTCGATGATCTCGATCCATGTACCCTGCGCGCACGCAACCAGCAACCGATGGTCCGCGAAGATCCACTGCTCCCGGCTGCACCCGCAGCGCGTCTTTGCAGCCACATGCATCCGATGCACAATCAGCTTCTTGCCTTCGAGGCTCGTGAACGCACCAGGCCACGGCTGAAATCCGCGCCAGCGATTCCAAAGCTCCGTCGCCGTGCGCCGGCCAAAATCCATGCGCCCATCTTCGCGATCAAGAAGCGGCGCAACGTTGCCAGCGCATGGTCCTGCGGCTTCGGCTTGATGCGTGCCATCTGCCAGGCCCGCCAGCGTCTCAACCACCAGCGGCGCGCCGTCCTTCGCCAGCACATCGAACAGATCCGCCGCCGTCTGCTCCGGCCCGATCGTCGATCTCGCTGCTGCAGCAGAATCGGCCCCGTGTCCAGGCCCTCTTCGAGCAGCATGGTGGTGTTGCCCGTGACCGTCTCGCCCATCGCCACGGCCCACTGGATCGGCGCCGCGCCGCGATACTTCGGCAGCAGCGACGCATGCAGATTGATGCAGCCAAGCCGCGGCAGCGCCAGCATCCACGGCGGAATGATGCGCCCGTAAGCGACCACGACAATCGCATCGGGCGCGATGGCCTCAAGCCGCGCGCGAAACTCCGCATTGTTCTTGATCTTCTCCGGCTGCGTGACTTCGAGCCCAGCGGCCAGCGCCGTTTGCTTCACCGGTGGCGCGGTCATCTGCTGCGTGCGGCCCACCGGGCGATCGGGCTGCGACACCACCAAGGGCAATCTCATGGCCCGCCGCAATCAACGCCTCCAGCGTGGGCACGGCGAAGCGCGGCGTCCCGCAGAAGACCAGCTTCACAGTCTTACCATGTGCCTTCGCGCTGCATCTTGCGAATCTTGCGCAGCATCAGGTCGCGCTTCAGCGCGCTCATGCGGAAGATGAACAGCATGCCGTCGAGATGATCGATCTCATGCTGAAATGCGCGCGACAGCAGTTCCTCGCCGTCCATCTCAAACCACTTGCCCTTCTGATCCTGCGCGCGGATGCGCACCTTGGCGGCGCGCTGCACCTTCTCGCGAATCTCGGGAAAGCTCAGGCAGCCTTCCTCTTCGTACTGCTTGCCTTCGCGAAAAATAACCTCGGGATTGACCAGCACCAGCTTCTGCGCCGGGTCCTTGCCCATGGCTCAGGTCAATCACCGTCACGCGCTTCGCCACGGCCACCTGCGGCGCCGCCAGCCCAATGCCCTGCGAGGCATACATGGTCTCAAACATGTCGGCGACCAGCTTCTGCAGCTCGGCGTCGAATTCGGTTACCGGTTCGCCGGGCTGCGAGAGCACCGGCTCCGGATATTTCACAATCTTCAAAATCATCGCTGCTGCTAATAGCTCCGTATCTGTTCGATGTATCCCTCGAAATTTCGTTTCATCTCGAGCAGCCGAGTCGCCGCCGAACTTCTGCTGCGCCAAGCCCGGCAACCGTCAGCGCCACCATCGCCTCGGCCGCCACTCCCGCAGCCGGCACCACGCAAATATCGCTGCGCTCATAACTTGCGCTGGTCGCCTCGCGCGTGTCAAAGCGCACCGATTCAAGCGGCCGCCGCAAGCGTCGAAATCGGCTTCAGATATCCGCGCACCACGATGTCTTCGCCGTTTGAGACGCCGCCCTCGATGCCGCCCGCATTGTTCTGCTCGCGCGTAAAGCGCGTCGGCTTGCCAGTATCTTCGTTGCGCGTAGTGAATGGCGTCGTGCACCGTGGAGCCAAACGACTCCGCCGCCGTCACGCCGCGCCCGATCTCCACGGCCTTCACTGCCTGCAGGCTCATCACCGACCAGGCCAGCAGCCCATCCAGCCGCTCGTCCCAATTGGCGTAGGTGCCCAGTCCCGCCGGCGCGCCATGCACCACCACCTCAAACACGCCGCCCACCGTGTCGCCGGTGCGCGAAGCCTGCTTCGACCTCTTCCTTCATCCGCGCTTCGGTCGCCGCGTCCACGCAGCTCAGCACGATCTCCGGCCGCTCGGCGACGGCGGCAATCTCATCCCAGGTCGCCGTGCGCTCCAGCTCCACGCGGCCCACGCGAATCACGTGGCTGCAGACTTCAATTCCCAGGTACCGCAGCAGCAGCTTGGCAAATGCGCCCGCCGCCACGCGAGCGGTCGGACTCCCGCGCCGAAGCCCGCTCCAGCACGTAACGCGCATCGGGAAAGTTGTACTTCAGGCCCCGGCAAGGTCGGCGTGGCCCGGCCGCGGCGAAGCCACCGCCTGGTGCTTGGCCGGGTCGCCGGCCTCCACCGGCAGCTTTTCTTCCCAGTTCTTCCAGTCGCGGTTCACGATCTCGATCGCGATCGGCGAGCCAATGGTCTTGCCGTGCCGCACGCCGGAGAGGATATGCGCCTTGTCGGTCTCGATCTTCATGCGCCCGCCGCGGCCGTAGCCCTGCTGCCGCCGCCACAGCTCGCGATTGATGAATTCGAGATCGACCGGCACCCCGGCAGGCAGCCCGGAGACGAGCGCGATCAGGGCTTCGCCATGCGACTCGCCCGCTGTTGAAAATCGGATCATGTTCTTTTGATTGTAATGGAAGCAACGCAGGGTGAACGTGGCGGTTGCGAGTCCACGCCAGCATCGCAGAACGGGTTAGTCTGGCCGAAAGCGATCCGATTCGTGCCCGGCATTCCGACACCCCTGCGTCAATGCCGGTCAGATCATAGAGTTCCCTGGCTTCCTCCACAGGCTCAATGCCTCGCTCGCGGTCTCCAGTTTGCTCCTTCAGCAGCGCAAAGCCACGAATCGCATTGGCGAGATCGAGCGGCGATGTCTCTTTGTGGCTGCGATAGATCTCGAGCGACTCGGCATACAGCGGCGCAGCCTCTTCCGCTTTCTTCTGCTCGCGCAGGATATCCGCCGCGTGCCGCACTGTATGGGCTGTCTTTAGAGAATCGTCGAGATCGCGATAGATTTCGCTCGCCATACGGTAATGCCGCTGCGAGGTTTCCAGATCACGCAAGCTGCGATCAACGTACGCCAACTCTTCGAACAGCGTCGCACGCAGCGCCTGATTATCGCTATTTCGGCTTTCCCGGAGCGCCTCCGAAAGAGCTCCTCGCATACTTGAGGCGATGCTCTCTCTTCTCATTGCGGCCCTGTTCAAGCAGCGATTCCGGAGTCCGGTGCACCATGGGGAAAGGCTAGCACGACAACTCAAAATACGGATTCCCCGTTCCCATATCCCCGCTCTCTCGCTTACGATGGAGCACTATGGCCTACTTCCTCTTCAAAACCGAGCCCGGCGTCTACTCCTTCGACGACTTCCTTCGCGACAAAGAGACGAACTGGGATGGCGTGACCAACCCAACCGCCGTCAAAAATCTCCGCGAGATGAAGCCCGGAACAAAGTGGATCTTCTATCACACCGGCGACGAACGCACCGCCGTCGGAACCGGAACGGTAGTCAGCGTTGACGCCAAGGATCCAAAGGTGCCCGTCGTGCGCGTGAAGGTCGGCAGTCCGCTCAAGCACCCGAAGACCCTGGATCAGATCAAAGCTGACCCCGTCTTCGCAGATTCCCCGCTCGTGAAGATCGGGAGGCTCTCAGTCGTGCCGCTCACCGAAAAGCAGTGGGACTGGTTTCTAAAATAGCTTGCCTGTTTCCGGCTTGGCATCGCGCTTCAGCCACTCCCGGGTATTCAGCATCTGCCGCTGATCCAGCGCCCATATCCTGCCCGTCAGTTCGTCGGCGCCCTTGCCTTCTCGCGTTGACTTTTCAAATTCGCTGGCAACCGCCTGCATCTTGGCATCGAGATCGTCGACAAAATTCAGCACCAGCGCTTCGGGAATCATCGGCAGCTTGGGCGAACCAAACTCCAGCTTGCCGTGGTGCGAGAGGATCAGGTGCAGCACCAGCGTCTTCAGCCGCGGCGGAAAATCAGGCAGGCTGTCGATCGTGTTCTCTACCAGTTCCATTCCCATCTGGATGTGCCCGAGCAGCATGCCTTCCACGGTGTATTCGAAGCCGACCTCCCAGGCCAGTTCGCGAACCTTGCCGATATCGTGCAGCACTACGCCGGTCAGCAGCAGGTCGCGATGCAGAATCGGATAATGCGGCGCAACGCGATCGGCCAGCGAAAGCAGGCTGACGACATGCTCAAGCAATCCGCCAAGCCACGCATGATGAAGCTGCTTTGCAGCGGGAGCCTCGCGAAACGCCTGGGCCAGCCCCGAATCGGCAAGCAGCGTATTCAGCAATCGTTTCAGGTCGGGATCGGTAAAGCTCTCTACAAAACCCAGCAGCTTTTGCCAAAGCTCGTCCACGTCGCAGGTGGTGCACGGCAGCATGTCGTTCTTTTCGACTTCGCCGGACGACCGCTTTCCGCAAATGCTCGACCTTCATCTGCAGGCGATCGTCGAAGCGCGACACAGAACCGCGGATCTTCACGATGTCTCCGCGCTCAAATTCCTTCGCGATGCGCGAATCGCCGGGATCCCAAACGCGCGCCTCGACCTGCCCCGTCTTGTCGCCCAGGATCAAATTCAAATATGGCTTGTTGGTCTTGGTCGTTCGCTGCTGCTTGTGCAACACCAGGAAAAATGCGTCGAAGTTCCTGCTCTCTTCGAACGCCGACAGATCGGCAATATAGATATCCTTCATGCTGCGGGAAAGCATACAGCAACCGGCAAAGCACATCAAAAACCCAAGCCGATGCGTGAATCCGGGATTCCGCCACTGCAACCCACATGAAACAGGGCCTGAGATTCGATCTCAGGCCCGCAGTTTTCAAGAATAATTGCGACCTACTGCGGCGGTGTCGTGGGCACACCCGGCTGCGGCGGTGACGGAGTGGTTCCGTTCGGAGTCTGCTGCTGCGGAGCATTCCCCAGCGGCTTGTCGCCCGTATCTTCAGTCGTCTTCTTCTGGTCGCTCAAACGCGTCTTGTCGCCGGTCGTGGTGGTCTTCTTTTTCTTCTTGCTCGGCGTCTGATTCCCGCCCAAACCCAGCGGTCCGGCCTGTGCCTGGCGATCCGCCACCTCGGCCGCATCTGCTGGCGCAGGCGCCTCGGGATCGAGTTGCGGCCCCTTCGGCTTTGGCTGCTTGGGCAGCTTGGCACGGTCGCTGAAACGGGACTTCTTCTCGGGTTTCGTGTTGTTCTCAAGCGGGTTGTCCGGCTCTGCCGCCGCATTGTTCGCTACCTGCTCTCCAGCGCCAGCACCGGCATCCTCAGTCTGGCTCGAAGGAGCCTTCGGTAATGTCTCCTGGGGAGCCTTGCCGAAGCGGATCTTTTCCTTCTTGCCCGGCTTCATCGAAGCCTGTTGCGTCTTATCGGTCTTACTTCTTGCTCGCCTTTGCCGGTTGCGCCGGCGCAGTTGTGTTGCCGCATCTGCGGTTGCCGCGGCAGCGGACTTCTGCCGGAAAGTGTGCGTCGTCTCGCGGAAACGGGTCCGTTCTACCTTCCGCTTCTTCTTGGCGGTGGGCGGCGTGTACGCGCTGAAGGTGATGCTTGGATGCTTCTCGGCGGCCGTTGCAGCGCTGTCTTCATAGCCGGGCTTGACGTAGATGGCCGCCTCGTCGCGCATCTGCGCCAGGTACTCACGCATGGCCGGGCCGGCCTTGGCTTCGAAGTAGTTCTGCTCAACGTCGTTTTCGACGTCCTTCAATTGCGGAACTGCCGCCCGGCACATGCTGAATGACCTTCAGGATGACGTAACCCTGCTTGGTACGAATCGGCTCGGTCACATCCCCGGTCTTGAGGCCAAAGGTCTTTTCTTCAAAGACTTTGATCCAGCTGGCCGCGCTTGTACTGGCCCAGGTCGCCGCCCTCTGCCGCGGTGGTGCCGTCGCTGAAGCTTCGCGCCAACTGGCTGAAGTCGCCGCCCGCGTGCAGACGGGCTTCGATATCGTCGGCCTTGGCCTTGGCGTCCGCAAGCTTCTGCGGATCATCGGGTTGCGAACCGGTCGAGACCAGAATCTCGCCCAGCTTCACGCTCTCCGGCTGCGCATATTCCTGCTTGTGCGCCTCGAAATACCGCTGCATCTCGCCCGGCGTCGGCGCAATCTTGCGGCCCACCTGGTCGCGCATCACTTCCTGGGTAATGATCTGGTTGCGGATATTGGCCTTGAAGTCCTCAAACGATACGCCTTGCTCCTTGGCCGCCTTCTCCAGGTCCTCCATCGTTGCGAGGTTGTACTGCTTGCGGATGTCATTGAGCCGATTGACCAATTCGGTCTCGCCCGTTATGCCGAGTTCCTTGCCCTTGGCCAGCCACAACTGCTGATCGATCAGGTTGCGCAGCAAATCCCTGTGGGAGTCGGAAGATCTCCTGCATTGAGGCGCCCCGCTGGCGCATTTCCTGGTCCAGCTCGGTCTGCGCGCGGTCGTAGTCGGACTTGGTGATGATCTGGTCATTGACGCGCGCAATGATTTCCTCCACCGTGGCGCCGCCGTAAGGGCTTGCGGGAGACGAGGGTCGCGCTTGCGCAAATGCAAAGCCGGTAAGCAGGATTGCGGAGAGCGAAACCGCTCCGGGGATACGAAGAATTCTCAGATTCATAATTTGGCACACAGCGGGCGGTCTGCGGACTCCACCATAGGCATAGACGTCATTGTAAATGCCTGGGCAGCAAATGCGGCCGCGAGATGACCGGGTTCCTCGCGATTCCGCCGAATCGAAACAGCAATAAACCTCGTCGCCCGCAGACGGCATTTCCGGGACTTCTCGCAACGGTAACGGGCTACCCGAAGACCGCCAGAGACCGTCAAATAACCCAGTGCTATACTTTAGCCCAGGTTTGGCCTGCGAGGTCCCTCGGAGGCGCCTGGTGTAGTTGCACTCCGGAGGTTCCTTCCACCTATGACTCCCCCTGCCCGCCGGGCAATTTTCAGCCTCATCGTCTTTTTTGCCGTGTGCGCGGTTGCCGGCACGTTTTTGCAGCGCAAGGTGGGAGCTCAGTCCTCGCAGGATGAGAGCCAGATTCGCGACAGCCTGAAGTCGTTCACCGACGTCTACGCCATCGTCGAGCAGAACTACGCCGAGCCCATCCAGGGCGACAAGGCCGACACCGCCATCTACGACGGCGCCATTCCCGGCATGCTGCGCGTTCTCGATCCGCACTCCAACTTCTACGATCCCAAGGCGTACGCCAAGATGCGCGAAGACCAGCGCGGCCACTACTACGGCGTGGGCATGGTGATCCAGCAGCAGAACAACAAGGTCTACGTCATCACGCCCTACGAAGGAACGCCTTCCTTCCGCGCAGGCCTGCGTCCCGGCGACATCATCTCCGCCATTGACGGCAAATCGACCGACGGCATGACCTCCGATCTCGTCGCCAAGAATCTGAAGGGGCCCAAAGGCACCCACGTCCAGGTTTCCGTGATTCGCGAAGGCCAGACCAAGCCGCTCACCTTCGACCTCGTTCGCGACGAGATTCCGCATCCCTCCGTCGATCTGAAATACGAGATCCGTCCGGGCATCGGCTACATTCACCTGACCCAGTTCCAGGAAACCACCGCCCAGGAAGTGAACGACGCCATCGACAGCTTCCCGAATCTGAAGGGACTGGTGTTTGATCTCCGCGGCAATCCGGGCGGCCTGCTGAGCCAGGCAGTCGAGGTATGCGATCACCTGCTCGCCAAGGGCCAGACCATCGTCTCGCAGCGCGGCCGCGCTTATCCTGACCAGAACTACACCGCGACCCACGGCAACGACGGCAAGACCTTCCCCATCGTGGTGCTCGTGAATCGCAATACAGCTTCGGCGGCTGAGATTGTCTCCGGCGCGCTGCAGGATCACGACCGCGCGCTCATCGTCGGCGAAACCACCTTCGGCAAGGGCCTGGTGCAGACGGTGTACAACCTGAGCGAGAATACCGGCCTCGCACTGACCACCTACCACTACTACACGCCGTCGGGCCGCCTCATTCAGCGCAACTACTCCGGCGTTTCGCTCTACGACTACTACTACAACCACGCCGGGGCCAGCGCGCCGAACTCGAGCAACCGCGAAGTGAAGATGACCGATTCCGGCCGCACGGTGTATGGCGGCGGCGGCATCACGCCCGACGAAAAGATCGACAGCCCCAAGAGCAACATCTTCCAGGAAGAACTCGGGTCTATGGGAAGAACGCCTTCTTCCATTTCGCCGCACACTATCTTGCCAATCGCACCGTCGACAAGAACTTCCAGGTCGACGATGCGGTCCTGAACGAGTTCAAGCAGTACCTCACCAGCCAGGACATTCCCTTGACCGAAAAGGACCTGAACGACAACATGGACTGGCTGAAGACCAACATCAAGGAAAAGATCATCACCAGCCAGTTCGGTCAGCTCCAGGGTCTTCGCGTCATGGCCGATTGGGATCCGATGATTCAGAAGGCGCTGACCTTCCTGCCCGAAGCACAGGCCCTCGAAGACACGGCACACAAAGTGCTCGCTCAGAAAGCCGAAGCCCGCTGGCGCAGCGACCGTACAATAAAGTCCAGAACACTTCAGACCCAGAAGACCATCCTTCGGGATGGTCTTTCCGTTTGTGCCGTGCTATCGCTGGCTAGCCTCGCCCGACGCGACTTTGCGATTGAACTCCGCCGACTTGATTGCGCGCAACGCTGAGCGTCTGCCAGCGTGTCGCCGGCATAGTGCTTGGCCAGCAGAACAATCTGGCCCACGTGCTGCGGATAGTGCGCCAGTTGCCGGTTGATTGCCTGCATCACCGAGTGCGCCTCGCCGCGAATCGTCACTATGCGGCCCATGTCTGCATCGGTCAGCGGTTCAATCGCGCCAAATACGCACGCCCAGCCATCTTCCCATTCGCGCATCAGCGCCTCGCGCGTCACCGGCGGGTCAACAAATTCGCTGTCGCGGTTGCGGCTCGGCTTTTCGCCGTCCGTGGTCAGGAAATCCGTCCACCGCGATCGCATATTGCCCGTCATGTGCTTCACGATGATCGCAATCGAATTCGATTCGTCATCCAGCGACGCAAAGAGCTGCTCATCCGAAACCTGCTGCATGGCCCGCTCGCCAAGCAGCTTGTACTGGTGAAAAACCGCCAGCGCATCTTCGATGTATGAGGTGGTGAATTTCAACGCCATGCGGAAAGTTTAGTTGAGGAATCGGTTCCCCGGCGATAGGGAAAAACGGAGGCTCGGTTTCATTGCGGTCGGCTTCGTCCTCGATCCTTGCCGGCGAAATACGCGCAATGCGCACTGACCGGACATTCCTCGCATTTCGGCTTGCTGCGCTTGCAAAGCGTCTGCCCGTGTTCCTTCAACAACAGGTAGGCGCGCATCCTCGGGTGAAACTGCTTCGGAATCTCGGCCTCGATCAGCGCCTGAGCCTCGCGATAGGTGACCCCGTAGTTCTCGCGCTCCAGCCCCAACTGAATGCGCACCAGCACATGAGGACAGTTCGAGGCCACCGCCGCCACCGGCGCAACCTTGCCGAATAAAAAGAATCCGATCCGCACCAGGATCGGCAATGTCCCGGGAACTTCTTCAGCCTCTTTCGAACATCCTCGATTCGGCCGACCAGGGCATTGCGGAGATCCCCGCCAAATTCATTCTCTACGCGCTCGGCGATCTGCTGCAGACGCATCGCTCTCACCTCCGGCACCATGCCGCCGGCCTTCAGTGCGTGAGCCAACTTTGCCTGCGTCGCATTTAGAATCTGGCGCGGCTCGATTCCGACTTCCTTGTTCAGCGCATCCCATCCGCGGGTGCAGGTCGCATCGCTTGCCGGATATCCGCAGTGCCACCAGATCAGAAACGCATACGGCTCAACCGGCCAGCACGGCTCCTGCGTGCCATAGACCGCCTCCAGTTTGTCGAGGACCGCCGCAACACTGAGAGGCTTGAAATACACGTTCGTCTCCTGCGCCAGGTGAAAGCGCGGCAGAGTATATCGCCGCCGACTCAAGGCTCGTCGCGATAAATCCCCATCTGCACCTGGCCTCCCTCCACCAGCCGCGCGCGAAACATTCCCGGCGTATTGAAACTCCACGCCAGTTGCCCATCCGGCGTAATCGCAATCACGCCGCCATCGCCGTGCAGATCTTCGAGCTCCTTGTGGATCACCTGGTCCACCGCATCCTGCAGCTTCATGCCCTTGAAGAACACCAGGTTGCAGACCTCGCGCGCCACGCCGAGCCGGATGAAGTACTCGCCCGTGCCAGTGCCCGACACCGCACACGACTGGTTCGACGCATATGTGCCCGCTCCGATAATCGGCGAATCGCCGATGCGCCCTGGCATCTTGGCCTGCATTCCTCCGGTAGACGTGCCTGCGGCGATGTTGCCTTGCCTGTCGAGCGCCACCACGCCCGTGGTTCCATAGCGGTGCATGTCGGGCGACTCGTCAAAGGACGCGACCGGCACCGTGCTGCCCTCAGGCGGCACCCCCGCAGGCCGCGGCGGAATCGGCTTGCCTTCCCTCTTGAGCTGCTTCACCAGCGACTGCCACCGGCTCTCGGTAAAGAAGTAGCTGGGCGGCTCCATCTCCAGGCCAACGCTTTCCGCGAATGCATCGGCGCCCGGCCCGGCAATCATCACGTGCGGCGACTTCTCCATCACCGCGCGCGCTGCACTGATGGGATGACGCGGGCGCGTCACGCCGGCAACCGCGCCGGCCTTCAGATTCGATCCGTCCATGATGGACGCGTCCATCTCGTTCTTCCCTTCGCGCGTAAACACCGCACCCTTGCCGGCATTAAACAGCGGATCATCCTCGAAGACATGAAGCGCCGCCTCAACGGCGTCCATCGCCGACCCACCCTTGTCCAGAACCGCGGCACCGGCATGAATCGCCCGATCGAGCCCCGCGCGATACGCCTTGTCGCCATCAGGCCCCAGCGCCGACTTCTCAATGACGCCCGCGCCGCCATGCACCACAATCGCCCAGTGATGCGCCGGCTGCTGCGCATAACGCCCCGCGACACGCCTCCCGCAACCAACCCCATCAACGCACACACGCCGACCGCCATTCTCATTTGGATGACCTCCCAGGAAATACACCATCACCACACGAATCAGACTTATCGAACATGGTATAACCCGCGAGCCCCGCGAGCCGCAATTCCCATCTCCCTATTCCCTGTTCCCTAGTCCCTGTCTTTAGTTACCATCGCAATCAATGACTCCTCGCACTCGATGTCTTGCCAGCCTGCTGGGGCTCTTCGCCTTTGCATCCATCGCACCCGCCAAGACCGCGCCCAATCCAGGTCAAGGTCGTCGTCGTCGCCATGTTTGAAGTCGGCCAGGACACCGGCGATGCAGCCCGGCGAACTCCAGTACTGGGTCGAGCGCGATCACCTCGACCAGATCTATCCGCTCCCCGCCGGCTATCACGCCGCCCGCATGAACGCCAGGACGGCGAGATGGCCATCCTCACCGGCCAGGGCACAGCGCATGCCGCAGCCACCATCATGGCGCTCGGCCTCGATCCGCGCTTCGACTTCTCCCACGCCTACTGGCTCATCGCAGGCATCGCCGGTGGCAGCCCCGATCGCATCTCGCTCGGCTCGGCCGCATGGGCGCGCTGGGTTGTCGATGGCGACCTCGGCTACGAAATCGATCCCCGCGAAATTCCGCCGGACTGGTCCACCGGCTACGTGCCTCTGCGCAAGACGCGCCCCTTCGAACCTCCCGCCGCCCCGCTCGACGGCCAGGTCTACGAACTCAATGCGGGCCTCGCACAGTGGGCCTACAACCTCACCCGCAACGACACCGCCTCGCCGATCCCGACGCACTCAAGGAGATTCGCGCGAAATTCGACGGCGCCGCCGCCCAGCGTCCGCCCTTCGTCACCCTCGGCGACGAAGTCTCCTCCTCCACCTACTGGCATGGCAAACTCTCCGACGCCTGGGCCAGCGAGTGGGTCAGCTACTTCACCGGCGGCAAAGGCCAGTTCGCAACCACCGCGATGGAGGACACCGGCACTCTGCAGTCGCTCAAATATCTCGCGCAGGCAGGTCGCGTCGACTGGCAGCGCATCCTCGTCCTGCGCACCGTCAGCAACTTCGACCAGCAGCCGCGCGGAATGACCGCCGCCGAGAGCCTTGCCCATCAGCGCGTCGGAACCTACAGCGCCTACCTGCCCTCGCTCGAAGCCGCCTACAAGGTTGGACACGAGGTCGTGAATGCCCTGCTTGCGCAATGGCCGCGCCAGCCGGCAACTACGAATGAAGGAGCACTTCAATGAAACTGAACATAGTGACGCTGGCAATTATCGCGGCGGGAGTGTTGCTCTTCTATCGGCAGGCAGCGGGAATGCCGTGGACGCTCAACCGGATTGTTGGATTGTCGATTGCCTTGCCTGCTCTTGTGCTGCTCGTCGTTGCGCGATTTCAACTGGGCCGCGCGTTCAGCATCAGCGCGAAGGCCTCGATCCTGGTCACTTCGGGCCTCTACTCGCGCATCCGGAACCCGATCTACGTCTTTGGCATGTTCGTCTTTCTCGGCCTCATCATCTGGATCGGCAATCCATGGCTTCTTCTCATCTTTGCGATTCTCATTCCCATGCAGGTCGTGCGCATCCGGAACGAAGCGGAAGTCCTGGAGGAGAAGTTTGGCGACGAATACGTGGCGTACCGGCGCAGGACCTGGTTCTGATCATCGGTTGATCATCCCGGTGTTGATCTGCGACACTCATTCCGCAATCACAGGAAAGAAAAACATGCACTCTCCCTGGTTTGGCGAGTTTATTGGCACGCTTGTTCTGATCCTGCTCGGCAACGGCGTCAACGCCGGCGTCACCCTCCGCAAGTCCTACGCGGCAGACGCGGGCTGGATGGTGGTCACCACCGGCTGGGCCATCGCCGTGCTCTGCGGAGTGCTGACCGCCCAGGCATTTGGCAGCCCCGGCGCGAATCTCAACCCCGCGATCACCCTTTCCACCGCAGTTTCCAGCGGCGACTACTCGCAGCTGCTCTCACTATGGTCCGCACAGATGCTGGGAGCCATTTGTGGCGCGACTCTGATGGCACTGCACTATGCGCCCCACTGGTCGATCACGCCCGACCCGGCAGCCAAGCTCGGAGTCTTCTGCACCAACGGCGCGATCCATCATCCCATGCGCAACTTCGTCGGCGAAGTCATCGGCACCATGGTGCTCGTCATTGTCGCCGGCGCCATCTTCTCGCACGGCGTCTCCGCAATGGACCCGCAGCAGGGATGGGTCAATGGCTCGTCGGCAGCCTCGTCTGGGGCATCGGTCTCTCGTTAGGCGGAACAACGGGCTATGCCATCAACCCCGCGCGCGACCTCGGCCCGCGACTCGCCCACGCGTTGCTGCCTATCCCCGGCAAAGGCGGATCCAACTGGAGCTACGCAGCTATCCCCGTGCTTGGTCCGTTGACGGGTGGCGCGCTTGCAGGTGTGCTCCTCCATTTTGCGAAGCTCTAAGCCAAAGCGGCACCGCACCTCAGCATCTAGTCGCGTTCAGCTCACCTCAACCATGATCTTCGTGAATCGCGCCGGCTCCCTGCTCCACTCTTCCAGAACCTTCGGCGTCTCTTCGAACGGCACCATGTGCGTCACCGCGGCATCGACTGGAAAACGCTTCGCCTCTAGCATCCGGATCACTTCGCGAAAATCTTCCGGCATGGCATTACGCGAACCGAGAATGTCGAGTTCCTTGTGCACGAAAGGTCGCGTCTCATAGGCAACCTCCTCCTTCGCCCACCCGATGTACACCACGCGCCCCGCGTAGGCCACCTCTTCCACCGCCGCACGATACGTCGCAGGCAGACCGATCGCCTCGATCACCACATCCGGCCCGCGCCCATTCGTCAGCTCCATGAGCTGCGCATGCACATCGCTCGTCTTCGAGTTGATGGCCTCGGTCGCGCCCGCCTTCCGCGCGGTCTCCAGCTTGTCGTCATCCAGATCGATGCCGATCACCCGTCGCCCCTCGAAACGCCGCTCCGGCCACCACGCCCAGTCCCACCCCGCCGCAACCAAACACAGCCACCGTGTCCTCCGCAGTCACGCGACCTCGCCCCACCGCATGAAAGCCCACCGTAAGCGGCTCAACCAGGCACAGCTCCTTCAGCGTGAGATTCGCCCGATACAGCTTCGCCGCCGGCACCGCAATCAACTTCGGTCAACGCCCCATCGCGCTGCACCCCGAGCGTCTGGTTATCGCTGGCAGGCGTTCGGACGGCCTCGCACACAAGCAGCGCAGCGTCCGCAAGCTGCGTAGGGCGACAGCGTGACCGCCGTGCCCGCCTCCCACGCCGAATGTCGATCCGGGATCCACGACCGTCGCCGCGATCTCGTGTCCCAGGAATGCGCGGATAGCTCACCAGCGGATTTCTGCCCCGATACGAATTCAAATCGCTTCCGCACAACCCGACCATGCGCACCCGCAGCAAGACCTCGCCCTCGCCAGAACGCGGCCTCTTCGACTTCTTTCACACCGGCACGTCCCGGCCCTTCCAGCACAATCGCCTTCATCTCAATCACCTCCATTCTGCGAACCCTCGATCATAGCCGAGCAGTCCCCATCGATCTGGTCCCTAGGCGATATCCTTTTCAAAGACAGATTGTTTCCGCAGCCCGTCATCGAGGAACCGGCCCAATGCCCGACACCGCTCTTCAAATCGATCCCCGCGATAACGTCCTCGTCGCCCTGGTTCCACTCGCAGCCGGAACCGACCGTGCATATCGGGCAAAGTTCCTGTCCCGTCACCGAGAACATTCCTGCGAAGCACAAACTCGCTCTCGTCGACTTGAAGCCCGGCGACCTCGTCATCATGTACGGCATGGTTGTGGGCGAAGCGACACAGCCTATCGCTCGCGGCGGCCTGCTCTCCACGCGCAACGTCCGTCATCGCACCGGCGACTACACCGCTCAACGCCATCCCGTCACCTTCGCGCTGCCCGATGCCTCATCCTGGTCCGGCCGCACCTTCATGGGCTATCACCGCGCCGACGGCCAGGTAGGCACGCGCAACTACTGGCTCGTCCTCCCGCTCGTCTTCTGCGAAAACCGCAACGTCGATCGCATGCGCGAGGCTCTCGAAGAAGAGCTCGGCTACGGCAGTTCGCACAACAGCTATCGCCCCCTTGTCCGGCAACTTGTCTCAAAGCAGGTCGCGAGCGGCAACGGCATCGCTCACGAATCGCAATCGAGTGCCGACCGCATCTTCCCCAACATCGACGGCGTCCGCTTCCTCACCCACCAGGGAGGCTGCGGCGGCACGCGCCAGGACGCGCAGGCGCTCTGCGGCTTGCTCGCCGGCTACATCCATCATCCCAACGTCGCCGGCGCCACTGTGCTCAGCCTCGGCTGCCAGAATGCACAGTCGAGCATGCTGATGGACGAGCTGCGCGCTCGCGATCCCGAAACTGACCAAGCCCGTGCTCTTCTTCGATCAGCAGCGCTCCGGCCGCGAAACCGTTCTCATGACCGGCGCGCTCGAGCAGACGTTCGCCGGCCTCGTCGAAGCCAATCGCGTCACGCGCGCGCCCGCCCCGCTCTCCGCGCTCACCATCGGACTCAAGTGCGGCGGCTCCGACGGCTTCAGCGGCATCTCCGCCAACCCCACGCTCGGCTACATCTCCGATCTGCTCGGCGAACTCGGCGGCAAATCCATCCTCAGCGAATTCCCTGAACTGCACGGCGTCGAGCAGGAACTCATCAATCGCTGCGCCACCGATGAACTCGCCCAGCGCTTCTTCGACCTCATGCAGGCCTACTCCGCGCGCGCCAAGGCCGTGCACTCCGGCTTCGAGATGAATCCCTCACCCGGCAACATCGAAGACGGCCTCATCACCGACGCCATCAAGTCCGCGGGCGCCGCGCGCAAGGGCGGCATCGCTCCCGTGCGCGACGTGCTCGATTTTCCACAGTACGCCACCACGCCCGGCCTCACCCTGCTCTGCACGCCCGGCAACGACGTTGAGTGCGTCACGGCGCAAGCCGGTGCCGGTGCGAACCTCGTCCTCTTCACCACCGGCCTCGGCACGCCCACCGGCAATCCCGTTGCGCCCGTCGTCAAGATCTCCACCAACTCGCAGCTCGCCGAGCGCATGGGCGACATCATCGACTTCGATGCCGGCGGCATCGTCACCGGAGAATCGACCATCCCCCAATGCGCCGATCAGCTTCTCGACTTGTGCATTGAAGTAGCCAGCGGCAATCGCTTCACCAAGGCCGAGGAGTTCGGCCAGAACGACTTCATCCCCTGGAAGCGCGGCGTCTCGCTCTAGCCTTCGCTTGAATGCTGCGGGTCTGAATCGACCGCTGTCATCCTGAGCGGAGCAGCTTGGGGCACCCGCGGACGTTCTTCGTCCGTGGGGTAAGCGGAGCGAAGGACCTGCTTCTCAATCGTCAAAGGATCGTCATGCAGGATCGTTACGCAGCATCGCATCCGACTCCAGCACTCGAAGCCACAACCCTCGGGTGCCCCATCCATGACGAAGTCATGGGTGGGAAAGCACGAACACCCGGAGCCGCTCTCTACTCCAGCATCGAAGCCACCACCGCCAGTGCCGCGATCGCTGCCGTCTCCGCACGCAGTATGCGCGGCCCCAGCGATACAGCCTGCCATCCATTCGCATCGAAGAGCGCTTCTTCATCCGGCGCCCATCCGCCCTCCGGACCGATCGCAATTTCCAGATCCGGCATCTCTGCGCCGGCCGCGGCAATCGCTTCCTCGAGAGCCCCGCGCAACGTTGCCGATCGCTCCTGCTCCGCCAGCACGATCCGCTTCAAGTTGGATGCGGTCTTCACACGATCCGACAGCTTCACCGGATCGTGAACCACCGGCACATCCGACCGCCGCGACTGCTGCGCAGCCTCATGCGCGATGCGTCTCCATCGCTCCACGCGCTTCATCGCAGCCAGCGCGAGATGCTTCTCGGTGCGTCGCGCGATCACCGGCACGATCGCAGCGACTCCCAATTCCGTCGCTTTTTCGATCGCCCACTCCATGTGATCGAACTTGAAAATCGACATTACCAGCGTAACGGGCATCGCGGGCTCAGACTCGACCTCGGCGATCAAATTGAACCTCACCTCCGCCGTCTCGCCCGACCCCCGTCCGAGATTCGCAGCCACCACCGCGTGGAACACGCGGCCTCCCGCAACCACGTCCGCTTCCACTCCCGGCTGAGCGCGCAGCACTCGCACCATGTGCTCCGCTTGCGCTCCCGCGAGAGTCGCTGTGGCTTCATCCCATTGCTCGGCAATCCATCGACGTCGCGTCATCGCCTGTATTCATGCACCTTTCCGCTTATGCGCACAAACACTTCGGGGGACGCTGTTGCGTCCCCCGAGGTGTTGCCTTTTTGGTTGGATGACCCGTTACTTCTTTTTCGCGGTTTTCTTCGCGGCCTTCTTCGCGGGTGCCTTCTTGGCTGCTTTCTTAGTTGCCATTTGCCTATTCTCCCTTTTCGATGGTTTGCATCGAGTTCTGCAACATTTGTTGCAGTTGAGGAATGTATAGATTCATGCGTCGTCAAGTGTCAAGAAAAAAACGACAATGGAGTGGAAAAAGTGGCAACAATTTTTTCAGACCGCAATCGCCCTCTCTTCCTTCCCGATCACAAAACGTGATGCGAATGGAGAAGCGCGACCATCAATCCAGCGAATGCATCGTGCCAGCTATGAGCAAAAATTCCCGCGCGCAGGTTTCGTCGAAACAGTGCAAGCAAGACTGAAGAGCGCGCCGAACACTGCGAGCAGAAACATCGCTCGCACTCCTTCATACCCATGCGCAGCGCCAAACATCAGCGCCGAGAACACCACGCCGACCACTGCCGCGCCACGAGCCCACGCAGTGAACTGCTGTTGCAAATACCCGCGAAACACAAGCTCTTCCGCAACACCCACCAGCACACACAGCAACAGCCAGCACGCAATCTCCTTGCCATTCGTCGGCGCCAACTGCACCACGGCCCGCGCTGCCTTCTCCTGCGACGAGTCCGGCGCAATCGTCTTTCCTGTGTGGCCTGTTCTGAATCGGTATAGGCTTGTGCGTGATGGTCGCCTCGATGCTGATCCACATAAGCACGAGCGTTGCCAACACCATCAGCGAACCCATCCAGAACAGAATCGCAATGCCCGCATCGAGTGCAATCGAGCGAAAATCGCTGGATACCTTCCCAAAGAGCGATCGCAGCGGAATCCCTCTCAGCCGCAACCCAAAGGCGACCCAGCCCATCAGCACCAGCTCAAGCCCCGCAGTCTCGCCATAGGTGTGAAGCCGATTCGTCGCACTACGCCAGCGTCCGCCGGGATGCCGGTAAACGCCAGCCAGATCGAAACGCGCGAGTATCCCAATGATCAGCAAGACCGTGTGCCACACCGGAGCAATCGATGTCGCCGTCTGGGTGCAGCAGGCTCGCCGATCGGCGCAGCGAAACCCATGCGCTTCCGTGCATCCTTGTTCGACTTGGCTCGTTGATGGGTTCCATTGATGATCGATGTTAGACGAGAGAGCAGTTCTCTCAACAAAGACGGACGTCCCGAGTCTCAGCACTCGATCACATTCAGCGCAAGCCCGGCCAGGCTCGTCTCCTTGTAGCGCGATTGCATATCGAGCCCCGTCAGGTACATCGTCCGGATCACCTGGTCGAGCGAAACCTTGTGCTCCTCCGACTCGCTCTGCGCGATCCGCGACGCATGCACCGCCTTCACCGCGCCCATCGCATTGCGCTCGATGCACGGAATCTGCACCAGCCCGCCGATCGGATCGCAGGTCATGCCCAGGTTGTGCTCCATCGCGATCTCCGCCGCGTGCTCCACCTGCCCGTTGGTGCCGCCCAGCGCCGCGATCAATCCGCCCGCCGCCATCGAACACGCCACGCCCACCTCGCCCTGGCATCCGACCTCCGCGCCGCTGATCGACGCATTCTCCTTGTAGAGAATTCCGATCGCCGCCGACGTCAGAAAGAAGCGAATGATGCCCTTCGTGATCTGCTCCCGGCACGAAGCGCTCGTAGTACTGCGCCACCGCCGGCACCACTCCCGCTGCTCCGTTCGTCGGCGCCGTCACCACGCGCCCGCCCGCCGCATTCTCCTCGTTCACCGCCATCGCGTACACCGTCACCCAGTCCAGCGGCGCCAGCGGATCGCCGCGCTGCCCGTCGCTTCCTTCTCCGTGAGCCGCTCCGCCAGCCGGTGCGCTCTGCGGCGCACATTCAACCCGCCCGGCAAAATTCCTTCCGTCGCAATGCCGCGCTCGATGCAGCCCTTCATCGTCTGCCAGATTGCATCGATCCCGTCGCGCACCACCTCAAGCTCTGCATCACTCGCGCTCGGATCATGGACGCGCAGCCGCGCGCATTCGTTCGCCAGCATCACCTGGCCAATGGACAGTCCGTTCGCATGCGCACTCGCCAGCAACTCCGCCGCGCTGTGGAAAGGAAACGGAAGCCGCTCCTCGCTCTCATGCCGACTGCAGCCGTCTCCGCGCCATCCTCGACGATGAATCCGCCGCCGATGGAAAAGAACGTGCGCTCATGCGACCTTGCGCCCGGCCCGTCATAAGCCGTCAGCCGCAGTCCATTCGGATGCTGCGTGTGCGCTCCCGGCGGAAACATGGTCTCGCGCTCGAAGATCAGATCGCTGCGCCTCGTCGAACCCGATGGCATCGCATTCCCGCCAGCTTGAGTCTCCTTCGTCGCGCGGATCTCCGCCACCGTCGCCTCAATCACTGCAGGATCGATCGTCGCCGGCTCGTTCCCCGACAAGCCCAGCAGCACGGCGCGATCCGTTCCGTGGCCCATGCCGGTCAACGCCAGCGAACCGTACAGCTCCACCTGCACGCGGTTCACGCGTTCAAGTTCGCCCTTCGACTCGAGCTCTCGCGCAAAGCGGCACGCCGCGCGCATCGGACCCATGGTGTGCGAACTCGAAGGACCAACGCCGATCTTGTAAAGGTCGAAAAGACTCGTCGTCACGCAGAAGATTGTAGGACAGTCATCATCGCAGCCGTGAACTGCGCTGTCAGCGAAACTCAACCTGACATCGCTGATCCGGCTAAGATCTACACTCGTATCACTCGAGTGCATCCTGACACGATCTGCTGATCGACTGCCGTCTGGTACACTCCACGCAATTTACTGCCATGCTCTTTAAAGCCCTCAGCGCAGCCGTCTATGGAATCGACGCCAACCTCATCGACGTTGAAGTCGATTACAGCGGCGTCGTCTGCAGAAAAAGATCATCTTCCACACCGTCGGCCTGCCCGACGCGGCGGTGCGCGAAAGCCGCGACCGCGTGCGCGCCGCCATCAAGAACTCCGGCTACCTCATTCCGCCCACCTTCATCACCATCAACCTCGCGCCCGCCGACCTGAAAAAAGAAGGCTCCGGCTTCGATCTTCCCATCGCCCTCGGAATCCTCGGCGCCTACGGCGCGCTGCGCGTCGACGACGTCGAGCCGCTTTCTGCTGGTCGGCGAGCTGGGCCTCGACGGCAGCGTGCGCGCCGTCCCCGGCATGTTGCCCGTCGCCATCCTCGCGCGCGAGAAGAATATTCCCAATCTCATTCTTCCCGCCGCCAACGCTGCCGAAGCCGCCGTCGTCGAAGGCGTCAATGTCTATCCCGTCTCCTCGCTCCTCGATGTGCTCGATCTGCTCAACTCCACCGTCGTCGGCCAGATTCAGCGCGAGCCCTTCCGCGTCACGACCGAAGAGCTGCTCGGCGAGCTGCAGCACTTCTCCGTCGACTTCAAGGATGTGCGCGGCCAGCAGACCGCCAAGCGCGCGCTCGAAGTAGCCGCCGCCGGCAGCCACAACATCCTCATGATCGGCCCGCCCGGCTCGGGCAAAACCATGCTCGCCAAGCGCCTGCCCTCCATCCTCGCGCCGCTCACCTTTGAAGAAGCGCTCGAGACCACCAAGATCCACTCCGTCGCCGGAGTGCTCGACGCCGCCGCCGGCCTCGTCACGCAGCGGCCCTTCCGTTCGCCGCATCACACCATCTCCGACGCCGGCCTCATCGGCGGCGGCATCGTGCCGCGTCCCGGCGAAGTTTCCCTCGCCCACAACGGCCTGCTCTTCCTCGACGAGCTGCCCGAGTTTCCCCGCAACGTGCTCGAAGTCATGCGCCAGCCGCTCGAAGACCACACCGTCACCATCGCCCGCGCCTCCATGTCGCTCACCTTTCCCGGCGCGCTTCATGCTCGCCGCCGCCATGAATCCCTGCCCCTGCGGCTATTTCAACGACAAATCGCGCGAGTGCATGTGCACCCCGCCCATGATCCAGCGCTACGTCGCCAAGATCTCCGGCCCGCTCCTCGACCGCATCGATATCCATATCGAGGTGCCCGCCGTTCAATATAAGGAGCTGCGCGGCGGAGCCGCCGCCGAAGGCTCCGCCGAAATTCGCGCCCGCGTCATGGCCGCCCGCGACCGCCAGCGAGCCCGGTTCAAGAAGGCCGGCGAAAAGATCTTCTCCAACGCCCAGATGACCACCCGCCAGATCCGCGCCCACTGCGAACTTGGCCCCGACGCCGAACGCCTGCTTGAGCGCGCCATGCAGCAGCAGGGCCTCACCGCCCGCGCCCACGACCGCATCCTCAAAGTCGCGCGCACCATCGCCGATCTCGAAGGTGCAGAGCAGCTCGCCGTCTCCCACCTGGCCGAAGCCATCCAGTACCGCACTCTGGACCGCAGCTACTGGGCTTAAACGGCAGCATCCGTAGCACTTGAGTGACGGGCATCACATAGTGCCAGTAACTCCAATCGATTCGTTGATTTGAGACTGGGTCCAGACCGCTCTTCATAATCGCCGACCGAGCAGGTTGATTCTTCCCATAAATATAACAAATATAACAACTTAACCATACTAGCACCATTCCAGTAACCTGGCTCATTTTTCCGTAGTCAGTGACGTAAAAAAAATGTTGACCCAAAACAGCCCCGTTGTACATTCATGAGTGCCATCCATAGGGGAAGATTGCACAGCGCGATCGCGCGTTTTTCCGCTTTTTCCGCCTCCAACTTGAGCCTGGACTCATCCACAGATGGCAGGGTGTGTTTCGGGGTTCCGTGGAGGCTGAAACAGCGAGGCGCAAAGCTCGCATGTAGCAGTCACTTCTATCCGTTACAGGGCAGGCTGCCTGTTCCCGCTGAGCGATGTTTTGCGGCAAAAGTTTTTTGAACTCGATGCCCAATTCGTGCGTCTAAAGGGCAGGACAGGCTGTTTGGGGCAGCAGCTCGATCTTATATCTAGCCATTAACTGTACCGCTGGTGCCAAGGTAGTGCCAATCGGACAGGTTTGGAAGGAGATTCATTTCATGCGTTCTGATTTGGTTTTTGGGGCACTTTCTCATGTGTCCAATCGCTACCAGCTCTGCCAGCTGGCCAGCAAGGCCACCCGGAAGCTGCACAAGCCGAACACCCGGCTGCAGGACACCACCAACGAGGTCCTCGTCCGCTTCCATTCCACTAACCCCGGCACGCTGTCGCAGGTCACTGCACCGGCAGCAAGGCCGATTGAGACGCGGCGCGCGGCTTAACGGCAACTCCTGTATAATTGAGTTTAGTTAAGCCAGCAACTCTTGGCGGCCTCTTCGCAAGTATGTGATTGGCCGCTTCCATCCTGTGTCAAAGCCCCTTCTTTAATTCGATTTTTTGCTTTGACGCTGTGCCGCACTTCGACCGCAACTCTTAAACCCCGCCTAGTTGTTCCTGGAGCACTTCCCCCTCTCGGGTCCCCCACTCCATCCCGCCTTCTCGCAGGTGAACATGACCATCGCCGAACTGAAAGAAAAAAACATCACTGAACTGAGCCGCATTGCGCGCACCCTGGAAATCCCGGGCGCCAGCGGCCTCCGCAAGCAGGACCTGATCTTCAAGATCCTTCAGGCCCAGAGCGAAAAAGAAGGCCACATCTTTGCCGAAGGCGTGCTTGAGATTCTGCCTGACGGCTACGGCTTCCTGCGCTCGCCCGACTACAACTATCTGCCCGGCCCCGACGACATCTACGTCTCGCCCTCGCAGATTCGCAAGTTCGATCTCAAGACCGGCGACTCCATCAGCGGCAACGTCCGCCCGCCCCACGAAGGCGAGAAATACTTCGCGCTGGTCAAGATCGAGGCCATCAACTTCGAGTCGCCCGAAGAGACGCGCAACAAGATCCTCTTCGACAACCTCACGCCGCTCTATCCGCAGGAACGCATCAAGATGGAGACCGTCGCGCGAAGCCGTCAGCGGCCGCGTCATGGACCTGCTTACCCCGGTCGGCAAGGGCCAGCGCGGCCTCATCGTCGCTCCGCCGCGCACCGGCAAAACGATGCTGCTGCAGTCGATCGCCAACTCCATCACCGCCAACCAGCCTGAAGTCGTCCTGATCGTCCTGCTCATCGACGAGCGCCCGGAAGAAGTCACCGACATGCAGCGCTCCGTCAAGGGCGAAGTCATCAGCTCCACCTTCGACGAGCCGGCCGCCCGCCACGTGCAGGTCGCCGAGATGGTCATCGAGAAGGCCAAGCGCCTCGTCGAGCACAAGCGCGACGTCGTCATCCTGCTCGACTCCATCACCCGTCTCGCCCGCGCCTACAACACCATCGTTCCGCCCTCGGGCAAGGTGCTCTCCGGCGGCGTCGACTCCAACGCCCTGCAGCGCCCCAAGCGCTTCTTCGGCGCGGCCCGCAACATTGAAGAAGGCGGCTCGCTCACCATCATCGCCACCGCCCTCGTCGACACCGGCTCCCGCATGGACGAAGTCATCTTCGAAGAGTTCAAGGGCACCGGCAACATGGAAATCATCCTCGACCGCAAGCTCGTCGACAAGCGCGTCTTCCCGGCCATCGACATTCAGCGCTCCGGCACGCGTAAGGAAGAGCTGCTCATTCCCAAGGAAGATCTGCAGCGCATCTGGATCCTGCGCAAGGTGCTCAACCCGCTGTCGCCCGTCGAAGCCATGGAACTGCTCATCAGCCGCCTCGAAAAGGTCCGCAACAACGCCGAGTTCCTCGCCAACATGAACCAGCTCTAAGCCGAATGGAATCGAACACCCTCTCCATCTCGGTTCGTTTGCGCCGAAGGCAGGCCGAGAGCGCACACGTCTCGGTCCCCATCACGGAAGAGGTCATGCGACCGAGCGACGAGGGCGAGGGCAAAAAGCTGGACGTCGACAAGATCATGGAAGCAGCACTCCAGCTCGGTAAGCTCGACTCAACGGAGTGGGAGATCGAGGGAGAACCTGAAATCCAGCTCCATCCGGTGCAGAATGCGCCAGGGACAACATCTCTCCAGTAGGCGTTGTCATCGCACTACATGGATCAAAGTTCCAGCTCTGGGGTCTAGGTGGTACTGGTTTCCAGCAGCTGGCAAAAGGCCGGGACGACCTCCCGGCCTTTGTGTTTTCCAGGGCACTTTCCGGAACCGGCGCCCGCTGTTAAACTAGTCAAAGTCGTGGGGCTGTAGCTCAGCTGGGAGAGCGCCTCGTTCGCAACGAGGAGGCCAGCGGTTCGATCCCGCTCAGCTCCACCAATTCCTTCCAATTGAAGTTTCAGCGCATGGAAGAGGGGTCCTTCGCCCCGCTCGGGATTTCGCCTGCGGGGTCAGACGCCCGCAATTCGGCTCAAGTTCGATCCCGCTCAGCTCCACCAAACTCCGCTTCTAATTCGAAACTCTTCAGCACAATGAGACAGGCTTAAGGCTGAACCCAGTCGAGCGCATAGATGTCCTGCGTGCCTCTATCTCTCAACAGCAGCGGCGAACCATCCGGCGCGACTGAAACCGCGCCCCCACCCAGACCCGTCAACACAAAATCCTTCAGGTCCACAACCTGCTCCACTTTTCCATCCGGTACTCGAATCCGTTCCACCGAACCTTTGCCGGAAAGATCCTTCACAAAAACGTACTGTCCATCGCGCGACCAGTTCAGCCAGCTCAGTGTCCCGCTGCCGATCTGCTTCCAACTCTGCGTCTGAAAATCAAACAGCATCAATTTGCTTGAGTCGCTGGTCATGGCAGCGATATAGCGTCCATCCGGAGACCAGCGCGGCGAGAACATTCCTTGCGAACCAGCCAGCGGCGTCACCTTTCCTGCTTGCACATCCAGAATCCTGATCGCCGGCCCGCTGCTCCGCGCCATCGCATCGTTCGCGTCCCCGGCGAATGCAATCCGCTTCCCATCCGCGGACCAGGTTGCGTCCTGCTCATTCTGTCTATCGTTCGGAATCAATTCGCGCGGAGTGCCTCCCGATGCCGGAATCTCGAACATCTTTCCCGGTTTGTTCGGGCCATCTGGAAACTCGAAGAAGAGGATGGTCTGGCTGTCGGGCGACCATCGCGGCAACACGGGCTTGGCCGGCCCGAACGTCAATTGCACGCGATTCGTCCCGTCCGCATTACTCTTCCACAGTTCTCCTTGTGGATACGAGACATAGACAACCTGCTTGCCATCGCGGCTCGCGTCAATCCAATCGGCCGAGACTCCGCCAAGGTAAAGCGAAGGTTTGCCGGTCTTCACATCGAAGGATGTCAGCTCACCGCGAAACGTCATTCCCACAACAAAGAGCTTCTTCCCGTCCTTGCTGGGCAGCGGCGATTGCAATTGCATCGGGCTCGAAGTCAGTTGAATCGGCTTTGCCTTTCTTTGCAGAAAGTGTCCCTCTCCAGCAAGCGCCCAGATCTGCCCACCCGACTGGAAGACGAAGTACTTCCCGTCCGCCGTCCATCTGCCGCAACACTCGTTGGTCGAGTTTTGCCACTCCGAAACCAATGGACGCGTGTTCGATCCACTAGCCGAAACCTCTGAAATCGATCTCTCGCCCGCCACCACGCTCGTGCCGCTTTGCGAAATCTCTTCCGTCTCGACCTGCAAACGCGACCCATCTGGCGAAACTGCGAGGCCCGATATGAGATTCTTCATCGTCGCGATCTTGCGTGCTTCGGTTCCGTCCCCATTGGCCAGATAAACGTCCGATCCCTTGCCAAACGCCAATTGTTTTCCGTCTGCCGACCACACACCAACGTGACCCGAAGCATCGCCCAGCCGCCTTGGAGAATCCCCCAGCACCGGTAAGCTCCACATCGGGCCGCTCGCGGGATACCCGGTTCCATCCACCACCAGAAACGACGAACTATCCGGCGAAAGATCCACGGGAAACATGCCGGGGCCTGGCAACGCGATCCTCGTCGGCTCACCGCCCGTGATCGGAACAGCCGCCGTGTCCTCCACGCCCGAATCCAGCACGGTCAGAAACAGTCTCGACCCATCCGTCCCGATGAGCGACTTCTGCAGGCCGTCATGCGTCAGTTGAACGTAGTCGGCAACCTGCGGCTCAGGCATCGGCCGCATCCACAGGTACGCCGCCACGGCAACCGCGACAAGCGCTCCAATCCCAATCACCCACAGCGGTCTGCGCGACCTCGCCCGCTTCGGTTCTTCAAACCGGTAGCCCGATGTATAAGTCGACAGCGGGCCCGCCGCTGCCTCCAGTGCAAAGCCCAGGTCCGACGCCGACTGAAACCGCTGTTCCGGGTTCTTCTCGAGGCCGCGCTGCAATACGCGTTCGAGTCCCGGCGGAAGACTGGGCGAGACCTTTGCTAGCGGCGTCGGTTCCTCGTTCAGAATTGCGCTCATCGCATCGATGGAGGTCGCTTTCTGAAAAGCCCGCTGTCCCGTCAGCATCTCGTAGAGAACGGCGCTGAACGTAAAAATGTCCGATCGTTGATCCGCCACCTGTCCGCGCACTTGTTCCGGCGACATGTATCCCATGGAGCCCATGAGCATGCCCGCCATCGTCTTGACTTCGTGCGACGATTCCGCCGGTTCGGTCTCTTTCGGTTGCGTCAATCGCGCCAGTCCGAAATCCAGAATCTTGGCGTGGCCGTCTTTCGTCAGAAACAGGTTCTCCGGCTTCAGATCCCGATGCACGATGCCCTTTTCGTGAGCCGCCGCAAGTCCCTTCGAAATCTGTACCCCGTAATCGACGACTTTCCGGACCGGCAGAGGACCGCGCTTCAATCTCTCGCGCAGCGTTTCGCCTTCCAGCAACTCCGAAACCAGGTAGGGTGCACCCTGGTAGATCCCCATCTGGTACACGGCCAGGATATTCGGATGATTCAAAGCAGCAGCCGCACGCGCCTCTTGTTCGAAGCGACGGAGCCGGTCGGCATCAGCCGTCGAGAATCCCGGCAAAACCTTGATGGCGACCTCGCGATTCAAACGCGTGTCGCGGGCGCGATACACCTCGCCCATACCGCCCGAACCCAGTAGCGCAAGCATTTCGTAGTGGTCGATGAACTGGTGCGGGTTGAGTGGCATCTGCGCGATTATATCGCTCCATGCCGTTGCTCTGCGGCCCCTGAGGACAGACGAAACAGGTATAAAGCACCGTAAAATTGCAGGTTTGGTTGCTCCGAATGTTACCTCCACCCGTGATCGACTCCTCGCTCACTCTCTTTTCACTGCGGCTGTATACTTGAGACTTCCATGCAATTTTTGCGGTCGTCGAGATTCGTTGCAGTATCAGTCATGAAAGATCTGCTTCACGACCAACGACTGCCGGGTTTTCTGCGGCTATCTCCTGCGAGGTAACAGTTGCCCCTAGTTCTGAATCGGCCGGAATCGAAGGCGGAGGAGTTCAAGCCTCTGTGTGTCGATCTCGATGGAACTCTGGCCAAATCCGATACTCTGATCGACTCCCTGCTCGTTCTGGCACGCACCCGCCCGCTTCTTCTGCTGCGCCTGCCGGGAAAACTCCTCGGCGGAAAGGCGATCTTTAAGGCGTTTGTCACCGATAATGTCGACCTCGACGTGGCGCATCTGCCGTATAACCGCAAGCTGGTGCAGTTTCTCCAACAAGAACATACCCGGGGCCGTGAAATCTATCTCGCAACCGGTGCGGACGTGCGTCTTGCGCGGCGCGTCGCCGATCACCTCGGCCTTTTCGACGGAGTGCTGGGCAGCGACGGCGCCATCAACCTCACCGGCCACAAGAAACTCGACAGCCTGCGCAACCAGTTCGCCGGCGGCTTCGTTTACGTGGGTAACGACATTGCCGATCTTCCCCTGATGGCCGACGCCGCTGAAGCCATGGTGGCCAATCCGAGCCGAAGACTTCGCCTGAAGCTGCGCGAGCAAGGAATTGCCCCTTCCCGCTCCTTTGAAGAACGGAGCAAGTCATGGCGAACGCTCCTGAAGGCGCTGCGGCCGCATCAGTGGGCCAAGAACCTGCTCATTCTGCTTCCGGCGCTGCTCTCCCACACGCATTCGCTCCGGGTGCTCATGTCTGCGGTTTTAGCCTTCTTCTGTTTCTGCATGCACTGCATCGGGCAACTACCTGTTTAACGATCTTCTCGACATTGAGGCCGACAGGCGCAGCCCGAAGAAGCGGCTGCGTCCCTTCGCCTCGGGGGAATTGGCGCCCTCGGCGGGTTTCCTTGTCATCGTCCTGCTTTTGGCGATTGGCTTCGCCGGGGCACAATTGCTTCCCGCGACATTTTCCTTCTGGCTGCTCGTGTATCTCTGTACAAGCCTGCTGTATTCCATCTATCTGAAGCGGATCGCCCTTGTGGATGTCGTTGTGCTCTCCGGCCTGTATACCCTGCGCTTGCTGGCGGGGGGCGCCGCGACCGACACGCTCATCTCGCATTGGCTGGCAGGCTTCGCGATCTTCCTTTTTCTTTCCCTTGCCATCGTCAAGCGCTTCGCAGAACTGGAAAGCCTCCGTCTGCGTGGCGCGCAACTCAAGAATGGCCGCGGATATCTGATGCGCGATATTGAACAGCTGCGCGCTTTCGGCACAGCCAGCGCCTTCGCCGCAGTCGTTGTCTTCGCCAACTACATCAGCAGTCCTGATGTTACGGCCCTTTATCACCACCCGCGCCGCCTGTGGCTCATTGTTCCCTTGATGATTCTCTGGCTCTGCCGGGTGTGGCTGCTGGCCTCGCGCGGAGAGCTCGACGAAGACCCCGTCGCCTTCGCACTCTCCGATGCTGCCAGCCTGGTGATGGGCGCCGTCGTGGCAGTGATTGTGCTGCTTGCAATTTGAGTCTTACAACTTGGCTGCAAACGAAAATGGCGGACCAGCGTTGCAACGCTGATCCGCCATTCATTCATACCGGCATTTCAAATGTGGTAAGTACGCGCAGACATCGGAGAGACCACACTCCCGCTAGCTGAACAGATCCTTCATCTTCTCCAGCAGCCCCGGCGACGTCGGCTTGTTCTCCACCGTCATCGACTTGCCCAGTTCCGCAACCAGCTCGCGCTGCGCGCGGCTCAGCTTCTTCGGAATCTGCACCACAACCTTCACGATCAGGTCGCCGCGGCCCTTTTCATTCAGATACGGAACGCCCTTGCCGCGAATGCGCAGCTCCTTCCCGCTTTGCGTGCCCTCGGGAATCTTCAGCATCACCGCCCCGTCGATGCCGGGAATCTCGATCTCCGCGCCCAGCGCCGCCTGCGGAAAGCTGATCGGAATCACGCAATGCAGATCTTGCCCGTCGCGCTCGAAGAAGTCGTGCGCCCGAATCGAAAGCACCACGTACAGATCGCCGCTCTGCGCGCCTCCGCGGCCCGCGTCGCCCTCGCCCGTGTAGCGAATGCGCGTTCCCTCTTCCACGCCCGGCGGCACCTTCACGGTGAGCTTGATCTCCTTCGTCACTCGCGTCTCGCCGCGGCAGGTCGGGCAGGGATCGCTGATGATCGAGCCGCGCCCGCCGCACGCGCTGCAGGTCCGCGCCACTGAGAAGAATCCCTGCTGATAGCGGATCTGTCCGCGCCCCTGGCATTGCGGGCATACCGTCGGCCCGCGTCCCGAAGCGCTGCCGGTTGCCTTGCAGGTCGCGCAGGTCTCGAGCCGGCGAATCTTGATCTCTTTCTCTGTGCCGAAGATCGCATCTTCAAAATCGATCGCCAGGTCGAAGCGCAGATCGTCGCCGCGCTGCTGCCGCGCACTCCGCTGCTGCCCGCCGCCCATGTTGAACATCTCGCCGAACAAATCGCCGAAGATGTCGCCCAGGTCCACGCTGCCCGCGAACGCCGCCGAATCCGCCCGGCCCTCCGCCACTCACGCCGGCATGACCGAAGCGGTCGTAGGCCGCGCGCTTGTCCGCGTCGCTCAGCACCTGGTAGGCCTCGCTGGCCTCTTTGAACTTCTCTTCCGCGGCGTGGTTCCCCGGGATTGCGGTCAGGATGATACTTGAGCGCCTGCTTGCGATATGCGCTCTTCAATTCCTGGTCGCTGGCTTCGCGCGAAACGCCCAGCACCTCGTAATAATCCGCTTTGCTCACTCTCGTATTCAAACCCTTTGCAACCCTCTCTCAATTCAGGCGCGGAAATCGCCCCGCTCATCGCACGTTTGCTGACCCGGTTCTCAATCCCCGGGAACACCTGCTTACTGAGCGCCATCCGCGTTCACTCGCTCGTCTGTTTTGGATTGGATGCCACGCGCACCAGCGCCGGCCGCAGCAGCCGCTCGCGCAGCCTGTAGCCGCGGCGAATCTCTTCCGCCACGTGCTGATCGGGCAGGTCGTCGCGCTCCACCGAGCCCAGCGCCTCGTGATGACGCGGATCGAACTCCTCGCCCACCGTCGCCACCGGCTTCACCTGCATCTGCGCAGAATCTCTTCCATCTGCTTCACGATCAGCTCCACGCCCGAGCGCAGCTGCTCCGCCGATCCCGTCGACTTCAGCGCCAGCTCGAAGTTGTCCAGCACCGGCAGAAACTGCTCCACCACCGAGCCCGTCGCATAGTCGCGAAACTCGGCCTTCTCGTTCTCCGCCCGCTTGCGCGCGTTCTCAAACTCCGCCTGCAGCCGCGCCAGCCGGTCCACCAGCTGGTCGCGCTCCGCCTTCAGCTGGTCGTACTCCGCCTGGAGCCCCTCAAACTCGGCGCCGGCTTACCGGTGTCTGCTCCGCCCGCACCTCAGCCGCAGACGTCTCGGCACTCCGCCAGTCGATGCGTTCTCGGTCACGCCGGTCTCTTCGTTTTCCAGCGCAGTCAACTCTGCTTCCTTCTCTGGCATATCTCTACGTATTCCCCAAATGTTTCTCTTCTTAGTCAATGATAAATTCCTCGGCAAGTGCCGGCTTCTCTCCGGCAGATCTTGCGGCGCAAAGCCCCACGATGTGCGGATTTACCCCGCGCAATCCGCTCTGTCCGCGCACCTTACTGAATTGGAACCTCCAGGATGCGCTCGGAGAGCCGCGCCACATAGCGCACCGCCTGGATCATCTCCTGATATTGGATGCGGGTGGGCGCGATCACTGCCACCGTTCCCAGGCTTGCTCCGCCCAGCCGCGCCGGCGCGCCAATCAGCACCAGGTCCTGCATCGCCGGCGAAGCCTCATCCAGTCCCACCACCACGCGCACTTCCTGCTGGCTTCCGTCCACATACGCGGTCAGCAGCTCCACCAGCCGCTGCTTGGCCTCAAGCGCCAGCAGCATCTGCCGCAGCCGCTCCCGGTCCACCTCCGCCGCGATCAGATTCGCCATGCCTTCCACGAAAAGCACTGAGGCCGCTTCCCCTACCGCCAGCGCGCCCTTGCGGCAAAGCTCCTCAACCGACGTCAGCAACTGGTGGTAGGCTTCGCGCTCCACCTCCATGCGGCGCGCCACCTCAGCCCGGATGCGCTCGATCGGCCAGCCATGGAAGTTCTCGTTCAGATACCGCGCCGCCGTCTCCAGTTCCAGATGCGTCATCTCCCGGTCCAGAGCCAACACCCGGTCCAGCACCGCGCCCGCCTGCGTCACCAGCACCGCCAGAACGCGCCCCGTCGACAGCCGCGAAAAATGAATATGCTCCAGCACCTGGTCCGCCGTGCGAGCTGGCCAGCGCCACGCCCAGCCCGCTCGAAATCAGCGCCAGCACATGCGAAGTCCGCTCCAGGTATTCGTTCGAACTGGTGACGCCCGAAAAGCTCTCCTCAATCTGCCCGCGGCGCTCTTCGCTCAGCGGAATCGCAGCCTGCGGCAACGTGGCAAACGCCGCTCCGCCCACTGCCGATCCGGCCCAGCGGTGCCTCTGGCCGCGTGATCTGCTCCACGTAGTAGCGAAACGCCGCACGCCGTGGGCACGCGTCCGGCCGAGGTGTGCGGCTGCTCCAGCAGTCCCGCATCGCCCAGCGACGCCATCACGTTGCGGATGGTCGCCGAGCTCAACCCTTCTCGATGCGCAAAATGATCCGCAACCGCCTGCGAGGCCACCGGCTCGCCGGTAGCGATATAGAGCTCGATAATCGCCGTAAGAACCAGCCGCTCCCGCGGACTCACGCGCGTCTCAGGCATCTGATCAGCTACCTCATTGTGTCGGGCACATCGTGCCTTCGGCAGGTCGATGCTGCCATGCCCGAACCCGGTTCCAGCGGTCTGCGACTGCCGCAGAACCGCCCTAATCCTCCCATAATGAGATGCTTAGAGATCCGAATGGGTAGGATTGTCCTTCTTAATCTTAGAAATCTCACAGCGGCACTGTCAAGTTCCGGAACAAGTTTCCCAACCGCCGTCTCTGCAGACATTCCCCTTAGGGCAACCGAATCAGTCCACTAGCTCTCTCAGTGACCGATGACAAATTCGTGAATTCATGGAGCGTGCAATGGCAAGGAAGCCCGCCAGAAGCCTCACAAATCCGGTCCTTCTGAAGCCGGTAGATAAAACCGACGGCACCATCCAGGTCATCATCGAGACCCCCAAAGGTAGTCGCAACAAGTTCGCCTTCGATGAAAAGCAGAGCATTTTTATCGTCAAAAAGGTGCTGCCGGCCGGAATGGCCTTCCTCTACGACTTCGGCTTCCTCCCCCGCACCCTCGCCCCCGATGGCGACCCTATCGCCGTTCTCCTTCTGATGGACGAGCCGGCCTTCCCCGGCATCGCCGTCCGTGCCCGCCTCATCGGCATCATCGAAGGAGAGCAGACCGAGGGAAAGAAAACCAATCGCAATGACCGCCTTCTCGCCGTCGCCGAAATGAACCACGAATACGCATACATCAAACGCCTGTCAGACCTGCCCAAGAAATTCCTCCGCGAACTCGAAGAATTCTTCGTCAACTACCACCGCCTCGATGGCAAGAGATACAAGCTGCTCGGCTGCAAGAAAGTCGACGCCGCCATGCGCATGATCCAGAAAGCGCGGCGAGCCGCCTGAGACCGAGCGTATGCATCTCGCCGAACTCATTTGGCCGTACCCCTAGAAGCCCTAGTTTGCAGGGGGCTCGTTGTAGTATCCCGAATTCGTGCGCACCGCGACTCCAGGCTTCTCCACCGTCACCTTCAGTTCGTGATACTCGTCCGCATGCTCTGCCGTCGGAGGATCGAACGAAATTCGATAAAACGCATTTGCGTCCTCGATGCACCGGTTGATCTGTTTCACAAGATCATTGTCCGGCCCCAGGATTCTTCCACCGGTTTGCGTCACCAGAACCTTGAGCGCCATGTTTCCGAAATCCGCATCTCGATAGGTCTTCACTGCATTCAAAAAGTTCTTATAGAGAAGCGCGTTCGGGGTCACTGCTGAGCTCGGCGCTACGCTGTAGGCCGTGATCCGCCCTTGTCGCAGAGCAGTCGATAGCTCGACAATGTTGTCAAAATTCCGCCGCTGCTCCTTGTCGGAGTATCCATCCGAGGGCCGGTCCAAAATAGGCCAGCCTGGTCCCACCCATATCAGCAGCTTTCTCCCCGGTTTCCTTCCTTCATTTTGAGCAATATTGTCCATTGCTCTGGCTGAGCGTTGAAACCGCCCTACGTAACCGTCTCCACCCATGGCGGAGTTGATCACACTCACGCTGCCTCTAATTCCGTCCACGACACTCGCAATCGCATTCCCATCCGTGGATGGACGGGGCTGAAACCGTATGCCGGCATCCGTCAACAGAATCAACGTCAGTGGCTGCTTCAGCTTTCCTCCGCTCTGCCGAAGAAACTTATCTATTTCTCCGCGCACAAAGGCCACCTGCTGGAAAGGCAGGTTCAGCGTATCCATCACGAGAATGACTTCCACCGGCGGGTCTGGCGTCACGGTTACGCCGTCGTATCGACGAAACGACAGCACCTTGCGCGGCTGGTTATTGTCGAGGATTTTGAAGTCCCAAGGCTGCAGATCCGGCACCGGCTTTCCCGCGCCGTCATCGACCACAACATCCAGCTTGATCTTTCCTTCCGGAATGACAAGGTTCTTGGCCTTGGGCGCCGGCCGCTGCGCGAGCACCGGATCATCGCTTCCTTGCTGCTGCCCCGCCTGCGCTCCAGTGGCCGGACTCGACTGCGCGACCCCGCCCAGGTTCAATCCCGCAAAAACGACAAACAACCCGATCGCCAACTTGCTCATGTTCGTGCGGCTGAACCTCACACAGTCTCCATGCCCATGAACTTCTCCCAACACCGCGTCTATGCCCACTACGCGCTCCACTCTAACTCTAAGACGGTTCCACGCAGGTGACAGGCTGCACATAATTGCGTTCGCATCGGCAGACCATGGTTCCCAACATCGGGTCGCGTACCATGGATGGTTGCCAGGAGCCGTCCAATGGTCACACTCGAACTAACAAAACAACAACGCACCGAAGCCATCGCTTCCATGCAGCGCTACTTCGCGGAGAACCTCGAACCCCTCGGCGATCTGCCCGCAGGTCTCCTGCTCAATTTCATCCTCGAAGAGATTGGCCCAGCCATCTACAACCAGGCCATCTCGGACGCACAAACACGCATGCTCCAGCGTGTCACCGACCTTAATGGCGAACTCTTCTCCGACGAATTCCAGTACTGGCCACGCGCCGACGCCAAACGCAAATCCCGCCGCTAGCCCTCCCGAGGCTTCCTCCACATCGTGTCATCCTGAACACAGCGCACTGGGGGCCCCATGGACGCGCAGCGTCTATGGGGTAGGCGGAGTGAAGGATCTGCTTATGCCCTTCGTATAGGCTGCGCTCAGAGGCTTCCGAGACAGGTGGCAATTCGGCCCGATTGGTCCCCTGGACGCTTTTCGCTGGTAATCTTGAAGAAAGAGCACACAAAATTCCCGCTGTCCGATCTCACGACGGCGCAGCCAACACCCGATAAAGCAGAGCTCATGAACCAAGGCATTGAAGACGTTCGCATCCAGTGGACCAAGGTTGTCCTCCCCCCGGTCTTCCTCGAAGAGGAGCGCCCCATCAGCGAGGAGGCCACGGCCACCATCTTCAACGCGCGCCTCGACATCTCGCGCATCCTCGCGCATCGCGATCCGCGTCTGCTGGTACTCGTCGGCCCCTGCTCCATCCACGACACCAAGGCTGCTGTCGAATATGCCGCCCTGCTCAAATCCGCAATAGCCGAATTCTCCGCCGACCTCCAGATCGTCATGCGTGTCTACTTTGAGAAGCCCCGAACCACCGTCGGATGGAAGGGCCTCATCAACGATCCCCATCTCGACGGCTCCTACAAGATCAACGACGGCCTCCGTCTCTCGCGCCACCTTCTCCTCGACCTCGCGGAGATGGGCGTTCCCTCCGGCACCGAATTCCTCGACATGATCTCGCCACAGTACATCGCCGGACTCGTCAGTTGGGGAGCCATCGGCGCGCGCACCACCGAAAGCCAGGTTCACCGCCAGCTCGTCTCCGGCGTCTCCTGCCCCGTCGGATTCAAGAACGCCACCTCTGGCGACATCCAGGTCGCCATCGACGCCATCCTCTCGGCATCGAACTCGCATACCTTTCTTGGCCACACTAAGTACGGCCAATCCGCCATCTTCGTCACCACCGGCAATCGCGAGACCCACATCATCCTGCGTGGCGGCCGCAAAATGGTCAACTACACCGCTTCATGCGTTGCCGAGACTGCTCTCCAAATGGAGAAAGCCGGGACCGCGCCCCGCATCATGATCGACTGTAGCCACGCCAACAGCAACAAGGAGCACACCCGCCAGCCTCTCGTCTGCCGCGACATCGCCGGACAAATTGCCGCCGGAAACCGCAACATCATTGGCGTCATGATTGAAAGCAACCTCGTCGCCGGCGCACAAAAACTCGTATCCGGCCAGCCGCTTGTCCACGGTCAAAGCATCACTGATGCCTGCATCGACTGGAGCCAAACATATCCGCTCCTCCAGGAACTGGCAGCCGCCGCCCGCACTCGACGCTCGACCACCTGAGTCACCGCTGCGGGATATTTATCCACACCTTTTGCAGACCACCTTTTCCCGCCCCCTGCCATCCTATGTTTAATACCTGACATTGCGGGTTTGGCGTCCCCCTCCATTACCTTCCATGCCGAAGCAGCAGCTGGTCTGCGGAGGCGCTTCCCTCCGAGTTGATGTCGAGAAATGGCATCCGCCCAGTGTTGGATAAGGGATGACTATGATCCGGCCAGTCGACGACAACCACTGCGAGGGAATCCAGGAGATTCTCCGGCAGAATCAGGAACTTACCGTCGCCGGTCAGTTTGCGGCTACGGTCATGCACGAGATCAACGGCCCTCTGGAAGCCGTCAATAATCTCAACTATCTCATTCAGCAGGAAGCAGATGACCCCTTGCAGGTCCGCCTGTACAGCAGGATGCTCGAGGAACAGCTCCTTACCCTGACCAAGCTCTCCCGCCAGACACTTAGCTTCTATCGATCGTCTGAGACGCTGGAGTCGATCGCTATTTCCACGTTGGCCGAAGCCGCCTTGCGCGTGCACCAGCAGAAGATTTCTGCGAAGCGAATCAATCTCCGCAAACGGTTCAAGGCTCAAGTCACGGCTGAAGTCCACGCAGGCGAAATGCTCCAGGTCCTTTCCAACCTCGTCTCCAATGCCATCGACGCCTTGCCTGAGAACGGAATCTTGTGTATCAGCGTCAAGCGCTCCGACAACGAAGCACACGTCATCGTAGCCGACAACGGAACTGGCATTCCCGCCCCCATCTTGCCGAAGATCTTCGATCCATTCTTCACCACCAAGAAGGAACACGGTACAGGCCTTGGCCTCGCCATCTCCAAATCCATCGTCGAGAAGTATCACGGCCGCATTCGCAGCCGTACGAACACGCGCCCTCATCGAAGTGGCACGGTTTTTCGTATTTCATTTCCTCTCACCGCCAAAGTGATCTAAATCACAATGGAATCTGTGGCTATGTGCGGTATTGAACATTCTTCTGTTGGGTAATGAGCATATAGTCTTTCGCAGATAGCGATAGATCTCTCAGTAGTTCTCAGCGCAATTCTTCTCGCCGACCAAGCGAGATCCCTTGCGACTGTCGCAAAGGATCTCCCCAATGGCCGCCGAACTATCAAATCTGATCATCAATGCCCTTCCGTCTGAGCTGAAATCGTCGCTGCTCGCGCGCCTGCAGCCAGTCGACTTGCCTGTCGGAACAGTACTCACCAACCCCGGCCAGACACCCCCGTTTGCGCACTTCATGACCTCCGGGATTGCCTCCGTCGTTACATTCATGTCCGATGGAATGGGAGCCGAAGTTGGCGTGATTGGCCGTGAAGGCCTCGTTGAGTCGATCAACCTCCTCGGGCCGGGTTCCGCCCCCACCACGGCCTTCATCCAAAGTGACGGGACGGCCCTGCGCATGCCTTTTGCCGAGTTGCGGCAACTCTTCCTCGTACCCGGACCGCTTTCCCAACGCATTCTGGAATGCGTGCAGGGCCAGGGTTTCATTCTCAGCCAGCTTGCCGCATGCCACGGGCTTCACGAGATCGAAGAACGCCTTGCCCGATGGTTGCTCATGGTCCGGGACCGCTTGGGAACCGATCACTTCGATCTCACCCAGGAGTTTCTCGCTGAAATGCTTGGCGCTCGCCGCACCAGCGTCACGCTCGCCGCGGGAACACTGCAGCGCAGCGGCCTCATCAAGTACAGCCGCGGCCGTATTCAGGTCGTCGATCGAGAAGGCCTCGAAAGCGCGGCATGCGAGTGCTACCCCATCGTCCGGGATCTCGTCGCCCACCTCTATTCCTGAAAATGAAATGCGCAACCCACAGGTTGCGCATCCACTCAGCATCGTCAATCACTCTCAGGCGATCCCCATCACAATCGTGTGCGGACTCATCGGAATCGGGTGCGCCTTCACGCCGTTGTATCCTGCCTCGTCGTACATCGAGCGAAGTTCGCTAAAAGGATACGCATCGCCCGCTGTCGTGGTGGTCAGCATCGTCATGGCAAACCCGGCAGGCATGGGCGGCGATACCCTATCCTCGTTCGGCACAAATTCGAGGGTCGCCGCTTTGCCGCCCGGCTTAAGAGATGAACGCACTTTCTTCAGCAGTCCCACGCACGTCGGCTTGTCAAAGTGATGCAGAAAGTTCGTCAGCAGCACCGCATCGTACGGGCCGCCAAACTCCACTTCGAACGCGCTCCCGGGCAGCATGTTGTAGCGGTCGTGCACGCCAGCCTTCTCCGCATTTTTGAGCGCCACCCGCAACACTGGAGCCCAATCCAATCCCGTCACCTGCGCATGCTTGTTCTGTTTTGCAATCTCGATGCCAAAAAGTCCGTGCCCCGCAGCGATATCCAGCACGTGCATCGGTCCCTCGTGTCCCTCCAGCACCACCGCTCCCAGCGGCCCCGCCATCGGACCCATCATCGGCGCCATGTTCTCCGCAAACTCCACCCAAAGAGGATTCTCCGGCTCCACACTGCCTTCGCCTGGAAGGTGCGTTCGCCCTGCGCGCACCACATCTGCAAGCCCGGTAAGTCCCGAAATCAGTTCCGGCCTGCTCATAAAGTGAGCCACTGAAGCGATGCACGCCGGCGACGCTGGATCAAGAAATGCAGCGCTGTTCGGTGTGTGCTTGTAGCAATTCAATTCCTTCGTCAGCAAGCCGTTGATTACCAGAAAATCACAGAGAATCCGAATGCCGCGCTCCGAAGCCTTCGCGTGATCTGCAATCGAGGCAACGTCTCCCGGCCCTTGGCCAACTGCTCTAAAGATGTCCAGATCGATAGCAGCCTTCAGTGCTGCCGTCCGTTGTACCGCCTGCACCATATCAAAAACAATGCCTGGATTCAGCGGTGCCTTCGTCTCACTTCCTTCTTGCATACGACCTCCTGGCGCCCGCCGGGCTTTCATAATTCAATGGGGATCCCATCCGGGACTCGCAGAGTCTACCAAATGGCTCTTATCGCAGGCTGTAGAAATCGTCCGCGATCGCAACAGAATTTCCCTTGTTCGCGCACTGAGCGATTGCTATGCTTACTGCCTCAGGAGGGGTTCCGCATGTCCGAAGAGAACAAGGAGACTGGTACGTCGCTGGTTTGAAGAAGTATGGAACCAGCAGAATGAAGCGGCAATCGATGAAATGTTCGCTCCAGGCGGCAAAGCATATGGCTTCCCCGAGCCGCATTCCGTGCTCGTCGGTCCGGAAAGTTTCAAGGCAATCCACCGCTTTTTCCTGGGAGCCTTTCCCGACCTCCGTTTCACGGTGCAGGAGATCATCACGGAGGGCGACATGGTTGCCGTCCGCTGGACTGCAACGATGACTCATCTCGGCGACCACCTCGGATTCGCACCCACCATGAAGAGAGAAACGCTCGATGGTTCATCTTTCCTGGTCGTAAGAGACGGTCAGTTTCAGGATGGAAGGAACTACATGGAGTTGCAGGCACTGATTCTGCGCCTGAAAGAGAGTTCCCCGGCCAGTATCGTGGAAGAAGAGGCGTCATTCGCCTAAATCGCTGCCTGAATCGATGATCGCTATCGGCTCGCCTGCAACGGGCGCGGCCGCGGCGCTCCCGGTCCAAGGATCACGCGCGTACGCTCCCGCGTGATGCGAACCCGGCAACCCAGTGCATCCGGTCCCACGCAGGTGCTGGCACGCATCGCAAGCCACGCGGTCTGCTCTGGATCGAGCATCCACGCGGTTGCATTTGCCGCATTATGTGTCTCATTCATAAAGTACGCGGCATCCATATCCGCATTCGCCGCGTCCAGATTGGCCTGCATGCACTCATCCTCTGGCGGCGCCGGCGTGCCTGTCGGATGCCAGCAATAATCCTCATTGTGCTCCAGCACGTATTTCTTCCCGTTATCGGGAATAAAGTACCGCGGCGTGATCGACGGAATCCTCGCCACCGCTCTCCACTGGCTCAGGTCATCAACGAACTCACGCGGCAGTTCGCTCAGCGCCAGCGCTGTCAACTTCAGTTGCCGCGAAAACACCGTCAGCGTCGGCGTTGGCTCGCCATTGGTAGGCGTGAAGTAGAAGCCGCCCAGCGCAATTCCCTCCTGCAGGTCGAACCACAGAAAACCTCGTCCGCGCAGATATGGTCCCTGCATGCCCATCACCGTCGCATACCGGCCGTCGCGCACGTTCACGGGCAGCGGCGAACCGTTCAGAACAACATCCAGCGCATCGGACAACGACATGTCGCGGCCGTAGTGATATTCCGTGTGGGGAATGTCTCCTTCTTCAGCGCACGAAATTGCTTGTCCTTCAGCAGTTCTTTCGTCGTCCGCCCCGCATACACGTTCAGAAACGCAAGCTGTCCCGCAGGAATCGGATTCTGAAGCGGCGGCTGGGCGCGAGCGGCGGCGCGGTATTGCGTTGCAGGCGCAACGGCATCGGCTGAATCGCCGCCAAGGTCGAAGGCAAAGACGCTGCGGCCACCGGATAGAGAATTCCCATCGGTCACCTACGCCACAATGTAGACAAGAATGCATCTGCGGCAATGATTTTTGGAGGTCGGAGCCTTTCCCATCAAGCTCGCCTTTCGGCCCCGCACTTACGTCAATTCTCGTATATATGGACCAATTTAATTGGTGATCTGCCAACGTTGTTGCCTCGCTTTTGCCATCAGGCCCTAACCGCCGCTCAACTAGGCGAAGTCTTTCCATCCCCAACCCGTTATCATGGTGCCAGCGCGGGAAGAGGCACGGATTGTCCGGTCCCACCATCTTCATCTCGGCGGGCGAAGCCAGCGGCGAGCACTACGGCGCGCTGCTGATCGACGAGCTGCGCAACCAGCTCGCCGCGGCCGGTCAGACACGGCCAATTTTTCGGCATGGGCGGCCCGCGCATGGCCGCCGCCGGCCTCGAGCGCATCGTCCGCTCTGAAGACATGGCCGTCATGGGCATCACTGAGGTCGTCCGCCACCTGCCCCGCATCTACCGCGAATTCCGCAAGCTCAAGCGCGCCATCCAGACGCACCGGCCCAACGTCGCCATCCTCATCGACTTCCCCGACATCCATTTCCGCCTCGCCGAAGAGTTTCACCGCCTCGGCATTCCCGTCATCTTCTTCGTCAGCCCGCAGCTCTGGGCCTGGAAGAAGCACCGCATCAAGCTCGTGCAGAAATACGTCGACCGCATGCTGGTCATCTTTCCCTTCGAAGAGCCGTTTTACCGCGAGCGCGGCGTCGCAGCCGAGTTCGTCGGCCATCCGCTCGCCGACCTGCCGCTGCCCGCCATCACCCGCGAGCAATTCGCCCGCGAAAACGGCTGAACCCTGCGCGCACCTGGATCGCCCTCTTCCCGGCAGCCGCGCCAAGGAGATTGGCGACAACCTGCCCGAGATGCTCGCCGCCGCCCGCATTCTCACTTTGCGTGGCCCCCGCGCCGCTGGATCGCGCAAGGAATTCGAATTCATCATCCCCCTCGCTCCCACCCTCAACGCCGTCCCAGCGCAACGATGCTCGCCGGCCTCGTGAAACACCACGGCGACGGCCTGCCCGTCCACCTTGTCGACGATGCCCGCGCCGCCCTCTTCCACGCCCGCGCCTCCGTCGTCGCCAGCGGCACCGCCACCGTCGAAGCCGCCCTCATCGGCAATCCCTTTGTCGTCGTCTACCGCGTCTCGCCCCTCACCTATGCTATCGCCAAACGCGTGGTCAACGTGCCCCACGTCGCCATGGCCAACCTCATTGCCGGCAAACGCGTCGTTCCAGAGCTGATCCAAAACGACTTCACCGCGGCAAATATCGTCCAACACCTTGAGCCCCTGCTACCCGACGGCCCCCCTCGCGAGTCCATGATGATAGGAGCTGGCACGCATTCGAGGCCTGCTCACGCCCCACCTGACACGGTCACGGGCGAAGAGGTCGAAACGCCATTAGCCGGGTGGCGGACATTACCATCAAGCAGCTTCGGCGCAGCACTACAGCGTCTCGGAATCCGTGCAATCCTGAATTTGCACGGCGGGGCATTGACAGCTAAGGTCTTGTGATGCCTTGGAAGAACATGAGCTGCATCGCGGATGGAAAGCACATGCGTTAACACTGGAAATGCCTGAAACTGCAAACGTTCGCTCGCATCCTTGGCCGCCTCCGCTCCGGGCCTGCTGGCTGCAATCTTGATGTCTTGGCCGCCGGATCTTGTAGCGCCGTATCCCCTCTGCCGCACAGCGTCCGGAACGCCCCGCGCTCGACATCACCGGCTACGTCATCGACGCCGAGCTCGACACCACCACCCATCATCTCGCCGCCAAAGGCCGCCGTCACCTTCACCGCGCCCGAAAACTCCGAGATGGTCAGCTTCGGCTTCCATCCCGCGCTCAAAGTCACCAAAATCACCGACGACTCCGGCAAGCTGCTCACCGGCGAGCGCTCCGCCGACGGCACCATCCGCGTCACGCCCGCCACGCCCTTCGTCGCCGGCCAGGCCTACCACTGGACCTTCGACTACGACGGCACCATCACCGGCAATGAAGACGGCCCCGTCGAAGGCCTCAAGCTCGCCGCCATCCAGGAGCCCATCACCTATCTGCTCTATCCCGCGCGCTGGTTCCCCACCACCGGCTACATGACCGACCGCTTCACCGCCGAAATCCACATCCGCGTCCCGCAGGGCATGCGGGTCTTCGCCAGCGGCAGCACAGGCGCGTCCACGCCCGGTCACCCTCGCCAACGGCAAGCCCGGCGACGAGTTCGACTTCAACTGGGACAAGCCCGGCTTCCCCGGCACCATCATCGCCGGCCGCTTTGTCGGCCCCGTCTCGGCGGGCGCCGGCAACGTCAAGGTCTATCTCACCGTCAGCCACCAGGCCTCCGCCAACCAGCTCGCGCAAACCGCCACCAAAGAGTACGACTTCTTCACCGACAGCTTCGGCGCAGCTCGAAACCCAGCACCTCAACGTCGTCGAACTGCCCGACGACACCCTTCCCGCCGTCTGGGCGCCCGAGCTCGCCGCCATCATGGGCTCCCGCGTCGGCGACAAGTCCGGCATCCGCCTGCTCGCCAACACCATCGCCCACCAGTGGTGGGGCTCCGAAGTCAGCCCGCGCACCCTCAACGACGCCTGGATCACCAACGGCATGGCCCGCTATGGCGAGCTGATGTACGTCGAAGACGAGAGCGGCAAAAGCGCCCTGCACAGCCGCGCTGCAGGATGTCTCCGCCGGCGCCCTCGCCTACGACACCATCCCGCTCTCCAGCGTCCGGCCGCCTCAGCCCCTTCTCGCCCGAGTTCCAGTCCATGACCCTCGAAAAGGGCGCCATGATCTTCCACATGCTCCGCTGGGAGATCGGCGACAAGGCCTTCCTCGCCACGCTCAAAGGCGCGCTCAGCCAATACACCGACAAGCCGCATCCGCGCCAGCCGATTTCGAAAAAGTGGCCGAAGCGCAGAGCCAGCAGCAGCTCACGCCCTTCTTCTGCCCAGTGGATCGACGGCACCGGCGCGCCCACCTTCACCAACAAGTACGCCGTCTACCGCCTCGGCAACAACAAGGGCTTCCGCACCATCGGCGAAATCAACCAGGACCTCGACCTCTTCCGCATGCCCGTCGATCTGCGCGTCGAAACCGACGGCAAGACCGAAAACCAGAAAATCGAAGTCGTCGGCACCGACTCCCAATACGTCGTCGACACCTTCGGCCGCCCCCGCCACATCACCATCGATCCCGGCGACTGGGTGCTCAAATCCACCCCCGACCTCCAGGTCCGCATCGCCATCCTCAAAGGCCAGCAGCTCGTCGCGCAGGGCGACCTGGCCGGCGCCCTCGCCGAGTACCAGAAGGCCCTCGACGCCAACCCGCAAAGCTCCCTGGCCAGCTACCGCATCGGCGAAGTGCTCTTCACCCAGCGCAACTATCCAGGCCAGCGTCAACTCCTACCGCGACGCCCTCCGCGGCGACGGCGAGCCCCGCTGGACCGAAGTCTGGAGCCACATCGCGCTCGGCAAGATCTTCGACATCACCGGCCAGCGCGACCGCGCCGTCAACGAATACCGCCTCGCCGTCCAGACCAACGACAACACCCAGGGCGCCGTCAACGAAGCCCGCCAGTGGCTCTCCAGAAGCCCTACAAACTCCCCGACAACGGCCAGTAAACGTTCCTCCACTGCACCCTCTCATCCTGAACGGAGCGCTCTGGGGCCCCAGGAACGATATATCGTTTCTGAGGCAGGCGGAGTGAAGGTTCTGCTTTGTTTTTTCTGCCATCCTCAGCAAGTTGGGCACGCGTCCAGCGATGACGTGCTTTCCATCAAAGTTGATTGTCGAAACACGCCGGGCAACGATTGAAGTAGCCTTTTTACTATGGAGCCTATCCGCACGCTGTTCGCAACTCAATCCACTGAGCCGTCGCGAGCAGTCCTTCCCGATGGCCTTCGCGCCAGATACGATGGAGATCTTTCCTTTCCGCCCGCTCCGGAGGAGCGTCCCTATCTGCATCGCAAACTTCGTGTCGACACTCGACGGGGTCGTGAGCTTCAACTTACCGGGTCAGTCGGAAGGAGCTCAGATCAGTGATTCGAACGAAGAAGACCGGTTCATCATGGGCCTGCTGCGGGCCTCAGCAGACGCGGTGGTAGTGGGCTCGGGGACGCTTCAAGCCGCTGGTCCGCAGGCCTCCTGGCTCCCGGAATCTGTCTATCCGGCAGCGAAAGATCTATACCGAAAGTATCGAACCGAGGTGCTCCGAAAGCTGGAGTATCCACTTGTAGTGATTGTCACGGGAACGGGCGGGCTGGACCTCGCCAGCGCCGTGTTTCATACGCCGCGAACCAGGGTGCTCATACTGACTACGGAGCAAGGCAAACAGAGGTTGTCGCAAAGCGGATCGGGGGCGCTCGCCTCTGTCGAGGTGAAGGCGCTCTCCACGGCAGAGACGCGCATCTCTCCTTCCGCCATCCTTACGTTGCTCAGACAGGAAGCCGGAGTGGAGTTGCTGCTTCACGAAGCCGGCCCGACACTCTTTGGCGAATTTCTCGCAGGCGGGTTCATGGATGAACTTTTCCTGACAGTGGCGCCTCAGATTGCGGGGAGAGTCGCAGCGCATCCCAGGCCTGGCCTGGTTGCGAACGTCCAGTTCTCCCCCGCGACGGCTCCCTGGTGGAAGCTTCTCAGCGCAAAAAGTGCAGCAGATTACCTCTTCCTGCGTTATCAGGTGAGAGATCGGAGCACATAGAAGGCCTCTAATGGAGTGAACTGCCACACAAATATCAAGGGCCGGCCCATCGGGCCGGCCCTCAACCGTCTCCCTGAATTCCTCTACTCCGCGTCTCGCGGATGCCCCACCGACAGCACTTCGAGCGAAACCTTCGCCAACCCGGCCTGCGTCATCTGCAGCCTCTCCGCCGCCGCGTAGGAAAGATCGATGATGCGCCCGTTATCATTCCCCAGGTCGCCGCGATCAGTGATGCGCACCACTACCGACTTCTTGTTCCTCAAGTTCACCACGCGAACCATGCTTCCAAATGGAAGCGTCGGATGACATGCGGTCATGTCATACATGTTGAAAGTCTCGCCGCTCGCTGTTTTCCGTCCGTTGAAAACCGATCCGTACCACGACGCGATGCCGCGGAAGAATCTGTGGTGCGGTTTTGCTGCTGGCTGAGACTGAACACTCATTTCCGGAGTCGCGTTTGCAACCACCGGTGCGGGAATTGCCATTGGCCTTTGCAGCCGAGCGTCTGCCTGCACTGTCCGGGTGGAAATCGTTCCCAGTATCCCGGCCATTGCCAAGCAGGAGGTCCCCACAAGCAGCCAGAACGGCAGTGGCTTTTTGAGGTTCGTGTTCGTTGCTTTTGGTCGAATAAGCATCCTCTGATTTTATCAGCCGGACGGGCCGATATCCTCCAATAAATTCAATTAGATGCAGGCAAAAACTTAACCAAAATCGACTCACTTTATGGTACGCCACGTAAGCACCTGAATCAACGCAGCTTGGAGCTGCAACCATCCTGGTGCAGGATCATTTTCTTGCCCTTCTTTGACCACTCCACCGCGGCAGTGACCCGTGCTCTTGCGACGCTCCGGGAATGCGCGGAGATCCCTGAGGCCGCAAAGATTACCACGGCAAACTCGTGTTGGGAAAGTAACTTTCGTCGCGCTCGAACCGTCATCTCCGATGAGTGGATCGAAAAGGGAGGAATCTCATTGAGAGCCATAGACTTAGTTCTCCGTTCGTCTGTCTGCCTGAAGTCCCTGATTGCGTCGATCAACTTGACCCCACGGTTAAATGGGCAGCCCGTACGATGCTCGTATTCGAACCCGAGTCCATCGCCCCGACAGCCCGATTATCGGAAACGCGTGTCTGACCCCGTGCTATCTATGAACCTGAGACGCACAACATCGTTTGGACGTTGATGGGTCAATAGGAGTCTCCCTGCTGCAAGAGACCCAGGACCCCAATTTCGACGAAGCGCTGAGCAATATCCCGCCTAATTTTCAATGACTTACAGGAATGTTACCTTCGCCCGCACATTAGCCCCACACATTTGCAGATTATTTCGCCAATCCTGCTAGCCTCGAGAAATAGACCGCTCCTCAGGGGACGCATTTCGCGTCTGCTTTGAAGGTACAGTCTTCTAGACCGTATATAACCCCAGCATAATGAACAGGATCTCACAGGCCGCGAAAAAGCTCTTCGCGCTCAAGTCTTGTGTCAGGGCACGGTTTCAACCGTGCCGTAAATGCCTCAAATGCCAGAGGGCTTTAGCCCCTGGGGATGTGTTTTTCGCCCCATGCCTCTTCAGTCCTCGAGGGCACTTCTCAGGACTGACAAACATCCACACCGGCCGCCCGCAAGCGGCCTTTTTCTTTGGGAGGAAACGTGCACTTAAGTCCCACAGGACTGCAACTACTGAAAAAATCCGAGGGTTTCCGCGACCGCGTCTACGCAGACATCGCCGGATTTCGCACCATTGGGTTCGGCCACCGCCTCACGGCTGGCGAAGCTTATCCGAATGCCATCACCCAACCGCAGGGCGAGGAGATTCTCAGCCATGACCTCGCAATTGCCGAAGCCGCCATCGAGCGCTTAGTCAAAGTCCCGCTCGCTCAGGGTCAATTCGATGCCCTGGTGGACTTCGTCTTCAACCTCGGCGCTGCCCGCCTCGCCTCCTCGACCTTGCTCAGTTATCTCAACTCCGGCAACTACGACGCCGCAGCCTGGCAGTTGCTGGCATGGGATCACGCCGGCTCTCGAGAAATTGCCAGCCTCAAGACCCGTCGCGAAGCCGAGTTTCACCTCTGGGATCCGCAAAGCAAGTGCGAAACTGCGGCGGCTTAGCCAAAAAGCAGTCCGCAAGTCCTTTGTTGTCTGATTTTTTTGGGGATAACCCTAATGGACAGAGATATTTACAGCCGCGCTTTTTTTGAACCATTGAAAACAGGTACTTCCAGGCAGAGACCCCCTGGGGGTAGGTCAGCCTTGCCCGTTAAGCTCCACGATTTCGATCCTCTCGCCCGACTTGATGTACCCCTTTCGCCGAAACCACTCCTCCATGGCGGGCAGCAACCGATCGAGCGGCACACGATGACCGGCTTCCATCAGCCCGTCCGCGCAGGGCAGAGTGTCATCGAAGATAGCGTCGTTGGTGAAGTTACGCATGGCGAAGTTGTCGATCCAGCGCAGCGGACACGGATGATGTTCCCCCGCCGCATCCACTCGCTCGATCGACAGCTTGCGCACGAACATGCACTAAGCCTACAGCAGCGCCTCAGGGCTTTTTCCCCGGCGCAATCTTCGCGTCTTTCGTCTGCTGCTGCGTCTCCACCTTGAAACGCTGGTAGTCGTAGTCGCGCTCGCGAAAGTGCTGGCGGAGGGTTTTCAGCAGAAGCAGGCGAGCCTGCACCGTGCCCTCTGCGCCAGTTGGCAACCAGATCTCGCCATTCACCTTCGCCTGGTCGAAGCGAAAGCTCGACCCCTTCTGCACCGTCGCCAGGATCCCGCCCACCAGGCGGAAGTTGTCGTCGAAGCTCACTTCGAGGTGGGCCACCTGGCGGTCCGCCTCATCGATCCAGACGGTACCCTGCAGTTTCTTTGAGGCGTCTTCGGCCAGTCCGTGCGTCTTCGCATCCTTGCGGCCCACAAAGTCGAAAACAATCGTTGGGTCGCCGCGATAGATTTCCCGCCGCTCGTTGCGCACGTCCATGATCTCGAGCACCCGGCTGATGCTGATGCGTCGGTCCCTCGAGAGACTGATCCGCGCGGAGTCTTCTCCGCTTTCTCTACCAGCTTCGTTACCCGCTCGGTCTCTTTCTGCTGCTCGTGTTCGCATCGAGCGGCTTGTCGTTCGACTTCACTTTGCGCTCGATCACGTGGCCATTGACGAAGAAGTCCTCGTATTCCGACGACTCCGTCTTCTTCACCTGGCCGTTCCCATCGATGTCCTGCACCACCTGGTACGAGCTGTACGTGTAGTTCTCGCGAATCTGATCAAGCTGCTTCTGGTGCTCCTGCACCTCGCGCATCAGCTGGCGAATGTCGGGCAGCGGTGCCTGCGCCGGCTGCTGACCGGGCGCGACACAGACCGCAAACATCGAGAAAACTGCAACCGAACAAAGAGGAACGATTACGTATGTACATGCTGAAAATTGACCGTTGGTGCTGCGCATCTTGTCCGTCGATCGAGGATGAGCAACTTCGCAGAAATGCGTTACTTAGAATGGTCGCATAAATTGCGCATCAATACGCGCCTGTCGCGATATGATTGCATACCAACGACCCTACGTCGAGTCCTTAAGCGACACTCCGGAGAAAACGCAGCATGTTTCGAGCACTGATCCACTGGCTCTTAAGCGCGATCGCACTCATGGTAGCGACGAATCTTGTTCCCGGGTTCTATGTGAATGATCTGCAGTCTGCGCTGGTCGCAGCTCTCGTAATCGGCGTACTGAACGCAACGCTCGGCTTCGTGCTCAAGGTCATCACGTTTCCATTCGCCATCGTGACCTTCGGAATATTCCTGCTCGTCATCAACGCGGCGATGATTATGCTGGCCTCGAAACTCGTCAGCGGATTCATTGTCTACGGATGGGTTCCGGCCTTCTGGGCCGCAGTGATTCTGGCCGTGCTCGGCATGCTCATCCGCGCGATCATGAAGGATCAATAGACCAGAAGCAATCGCCTGATTATCGCTGGGCCGGAAGCGACTCTTTGCTCTTCGCAGCCGTTAGCGCTCTGTGACCCTGCGGAACCGCTGCCGGGCTTGCCCTTACCCATTCTCGGCTTGTCTTTCGCTGGCGCCACCACCACCGGTCCCTCCAGCGTCCTGGGGGTGCGCTTGGCCCCGGCAGCTGAGAGACCACCCGCGTCCATCGATCCGCTGCGGTGCCGCGACAGCAGTGGGCGCGGCGCCAGCCGGATATGCGAATACACTTCCCACCCCCCGCCCGCCACGACAAACACAATCGCAGCCGCAGCGGCCGCCCGCATCGCTGAGACACTGCGTCCAGCGCGCCCCATTCGCGGATGAGAGCGGCCACGAAATGACGCTGGCTTGACGCGGAGCAGCGTGCAGGCCGGACTTCACGCGGTCTTCAATTCCTTCAGGGGCCGGCAAGGATGCAATGAGACGAAGCGTCTCTTCGGCGTTGATTGCGCTGGCATTGCGATCGAATTCGTTATGTGTCGAGGAATTCATCGGATACTCCTGGAATGGTTGAGCAGCTCGGCCAGAAGATTGCGCGCACGAAACAGGCGCGAGCGAACACTCGACTCCGTAACGTCCAGAACCGCCGCAATCTCCACGCTTGAAAGCTCCTCGAATGCGGAGAGCACCATCACCTCGCGCTCGCGGGCGGGCAGCTTCTCAATACACGCAAGCACATGAGCATGGTGCTGCGCAGCAGCAGCGCGCTCCTCGGCGGACAAGTCCCGGAGCGGGCAGCACGCGCGCGAGTTCGGCAACGTCGTCGGTTTCGGGACGGGTCTTCGCTCGACGCTTGCGGTCAAGCACAATGTTCCACACGATGCGGATCAGCCAGACGCGATGGTCGCGGATTTCACCGAGCGTTTCACGATGGCGCAGAACGCGCAGAAAAGCTTCCTGCACCGCGTCTTCGGCGTCCAGTTGATTGCGCAGAACGGAAAAAGCTACACGGTAAAGCGTCGTCGCGTACTGGTCGACCAGCGCCGCCAGGGCTTCTTCTTGTGCGCGCTGGCGGGCTTCGTCATGCACGGCGCTCTCGACGATCTCCATCCATCCTGGGACTAGGGTCTGGCTGGCGCTCATATAAACACCAGACGCAGACGCCCGGCAAAATGCTCAGACCGCTGAAATATCCGGGATTTCCGGCAAATCCGCCTTGCCGCCGGCCGCGCCGCGCGTCTACTTTGCCGGAGAGCTTCTGCGCCGCAATCGACCCGGCCGCGCCGTCCTTGTCGGAGTCCTTCAACTTCGCCCACAGAGCGCGGGCCTGATCCTGCTTGCCCGTGGCGGCGTAAAGATCAGCCAGATCCAGTTGCGCAGTCCCGGCAGTGACAGTATCCGAGGGCTTGGCAATGATTTCGTTGTAGAGATCGATAGCCTGCTGGTCCCGATCCTGTCTGGTGATAGATCGACGCCAGGGCCACCTTCGCGAGATTGGCAAGATTGCGGTTCCACGAATCAGCGACCTTCTTCAGCTCGGTCTCGGCTGTTGCAGTCTGGCCCATTTCCTGGGCCGTCACGCCGGTAAAATAGCGGGCCTTGCCGCCCTCGGGAAGCCAGCTATATTTATCGGCTACCGCCTGAAATTGCTGATTCGCAGCCTTGGAGCGCTCGGCAGCGGTGGCGTATTCGCCCTTTTGAGCAGGGCGCCGGGCAGCGCCAACGGCGCGGTGTACGTATCCAGTGCCGCACCAAGCTCTGTTTCGGCGGTCGCTTCCCGCAGGTTCCAGAAAACGAGCAGTCCGATGCCCAGAATCAGAACCGCTGCGGCCGAAATGGCCCACTGCATCACATTGCTGCGGTGGCCGCTGACCCAGTTAACGCTGGTTTTAGTGGCCTGGGCAAATTTGTCGCCCTTCAGGGCGTGACGAGTCTGTGTATCCACGGGGTGTTTTGTCCTTCGCTTCGATCAACTTGCAGGCGGGTCCGTACAGGTGGGGGCACAGCCACTGCAACCTTACTAGTTTACCAGTGGGCGAAAGAACAGCGTCCACCAGGCGTGATCTGCGTCGCTTGCCGAGCTGAAGCCGGGACGATAGGCTAATTGCATGTACGAAGATTTCCATGTGACCGACCGCTGGAGCGGCGAAGACCTGCACTGCTCGTGGAAGGCCAACATTGTGGCCATCGCCACCCGCCATGCCGATGCTGTGGACGTGCGATTTGAAGTAAACGGACGCCCCATGTGGATCGCCCTGCCCTGCACCGCATGGCTCGAACAGAAGAAGCGTTCCGGAAAGGTCATCACCGACCAGCTCGCCGTCCAGATCGCCGGCCGCCACTCAAGCAGCTCATCGAAGAGGGCTACGACGCCGGCCGCGAAGTCTACACCGTCTCGGTTCCTGAAGTGCTGGCGCACCTCGATGCGATCGTCCCCGAGGCCAAACAGCTAGGCGGACTCCCGTTGTTGCCTGTGGGCGTATAAAGCAGGGATTTTTCAAATTTTCAGCTTTCCCGAGCCAGCGACCGCCATCTCCCGGGGCTCTCGCAATGCCTCTCATTCGTGGCGCAGCGCTTCCATCGGCTGCACCGAAGCCGCGCGTTGAGCAGGTATCCACGTTGCCGCAAGAGCGATGCCGAGTAGCAGTGCGATGCCGGCCGCCAGCGTAACCGGATCATTCGGGGTTACTCCATAAAGCATCGACTTAACCAGCCGCGTGAGCCAGAGTGCCGACGCTACCCCCGCAAGAATCCCGACAACTGTCAGCCACGTGCTCTCGCGCAAAATCATTCTGCGCACCTGGCCTGGCTGCGCACCTAACGCAAGTCGAATCCCAATCTCATTCGTTCGCTGTGCGACGGAGTAAGCCATGATGCCGTAAATACCCACGCAAGCCAGCGCCAGCGCCAGCACTCCAAATCCGGCAGTAAGGGCCGCGAAAGCTCGCTCGATTTGCATCGTGGCATTGATCTGCTCTCGCTGCGTACGGAAATCGATGATCGGCAGGTCGCGGTCGACGGATTGAACTACCTGGCGCAACGCCGGAAATAGTGCAGACGGCTCTGCGTGTGTCCGCACCTGGTAGGTCAGCCCACCCACCTCAGCCTGCTGCACATAGGGAAGAAAGAACTGTGGAGGCGGATTTCCCCTCAGATCGGAATATCGCGTGTCGGCGCAGATACCGACGATCTGTATCCAATCAGAGGTCTCACGATCCGCTTTAAACCGCTTGCCGATTGGATTGGTATTCGGGAATCTCTTGCGGGCGAGAGACTGGTTGATAACTCCGATCTTCGGCGAGGTGGACGTATCCTGCTGACCAAATCCGCGTCCCGCCACAATCGGAATTCCAAGCGTCGGAAAGAAGTCGGTGCCCACGCTATTTTCATATTCCGCATGTTTCTCTTTAGGGTTGATGGTCTCCCCTTCCGGAAAGAAATCCGTATTGTCCATGCTCTCCGCGATGTAAGTGACCGCGCCCGGTGCAACCCGCTCCACTCCGGGCAGCGCGGCGAAACGCCGTTCTAATTGCTGGTGCAGCTGCACATCCTTTGGTCCCGGGTAGCGGCGGACAGACGGAATGATTTCGAAAAGCACCAGATCATCCGCATTGAATCCCACGTCCACCGAGTTCAGTTTGACCAGCGTTCGCACAAAGAGTCCCGCCCCGACGACAAGCAGTGTGGAGAGCGCGATCTGAAAAGCGACGATGGATTTTCCAGCAAGTCCCTTGCGGCGGCGCGACGTGCTCTGCGCGGTCTCCTTGAGACTGCTGCTGACTTCGGCGCGGGCCGCGAGCCACGCCGGCGCCGAACCAAAAACAACGCCGGTAATCAGCGTGACGGAGACGGTGAATGCGAAGATACCCCAATCAAAGGGCGTACGTACGAAGCTTGGATCGCTGCTCTCCCACGCATTGGTCAACAGCATCGGGAGAGCGCCGCTGCCGATGTAACCAAGCAAAAGCCCGCCCGCACCTCCAATGGCGGCCAGCAGCAGACTTTCAGTCAGCAACTGGCGCAAGATGCGCGCCCTGCCCGCGCCCATGGCGAGGCGCACGCTCATCTCACGCTGCCGCTGCGCTCCTCGCGCCAAAAGAAGGTTGGCAATATTCGCACAGGCAAGTAACACGACGAAGGCCGTAAACCCTGATAAAACGAAGATCGGCTTCTTGAACATTCGGTCTGCGTAGTGCAACCCGCGGCTGCCATCGACGAGCGCGAGGCGCGGCATCGTGTCACCCGCTGCCATCGGCATTGTGGCGTGCACGGCGGCTCGCAGTTGCACATCGAGAGCGGCCTCCGCTTCCGAGTCCTTGACGCCCGGTTTGGTTCGGGCCACGACGCTAACCCACCACATCGTCGCGTCGGTCAGAAGCGATGTCTTGCCCCTGGGGTCGACCACCGGCTGCATGCTTATCGGCACAAACAAATCGGGAGGCGCGAGCACATTCTTTACGCCGGTAAAGCCGCGCGGATTGACGCCAACGATCGTAACAATCGCCTGGTTGAGCGTGATGGTCTGCCCCAGAACCGAGGGTGAGCGTCCATACTCCTTCTGCCACAAGCCATCGCTGATTACCGCGACTGCCCCTGATCCGGGAACGGCATCGTCCGAAGGTTGCAGCATACGACCGAGTTGCGGCCGCACGCCCAGAGCCCCATAGAAATTACCTGACACCAGGGCCGCGTTCACGCGCTGGGCATTGCCGCGAACCGTCGCATTCATCCCGTCTTCCTTGAAAGCGACCAGGTCCTGGAGTTTTTCGTTATGATCGCGCAGTTGCTCATAGACCGGGTATGAGAAGACAGAACTCGTCATGCCGCCGTCCGCCGTTGAATCGAAATCTCCCCACATGCTCTGGACAACTTCGTGGCCGTCACCGTTCCAGCGCAACATGCGCAGGTGTTCGGGATGAGGAACATGGAGACGGTCAAAAAGCAGTTGCTTGCCCATGGCAAAGATCGTTGTATTCGCGCCGATCGCCAGCGCGAGCGATAACGCGGCAATCAGCGTAAACCCCGGACTCTTCGCAAGAATGCGAATTCCGTAGCGGATGTCGGCGCAGAGTTCATCGAACCAGCGCAGTCCCAGCGAAGCGCGCATGCCTTCCTTGTGCACAAGCGCCGGCCCCAGCGCGATGCGGGCGCGTCGCGCAGCCTCGGCGGGCGAGTGGCCGGCGCGGATGAGGTCGTCAGTAAGCTGCTCCAGATGAAGTTGAAGCTCCGCTTCCATGTCAGATTCCAGGCGACTGCCGATGCGACATGGCTCGCAACCATGAGCGCATCTGCGCGAATATTCTGAGAGCACCTTTCATGCCCTATGCGTGTCCCGATCCTTGTTCCCGATTCCCTGCATTCACACATTCTCCGGAGTAGTGCGAAGGATTCCTGCAATGACACTGGCCATGCGATTCCACTTTTCGGTCTCGGCATCAAGCCGCCTTCTGCCTGAGGTGGTAAGGCGGTAATATTTCGCGCGGCGCTTGTTCTCGCTCTCGCCCCAGTCACTGGCGATGACACCCTGGTGTTCTAGGCGATAGAGGGCCGGATACAGCGATCCCTGCAGGATGACGAGCTCTTCGCCCGAAATCTGCTGAATGCGAAGCAGGACACCATAACCGTGGAGAGGTCCAAGCGACACCGCTTTGAGAATGAGCAGATCGAGGGTGCCCTGGAGCAGCTCCATCTGCCCATCTTGCGACTGCCTGTCTTGCAATTTATCCACGAAGAGAACTCTCCTTGGTGATCTAGGAGAGAGCCTACGACGACTCTCCTAGTCTGTCAAGGAGAGCCCTGTTTCAATGCAGACTTTTCCAGCAAGGCCAGGCGCTCTGTCGTCAACTGGAGCCGCTTTGGGAATTTCTTTTACGCTGGGCCCGGTTTTCCGCATCCCACACACATGCGAATTAAGGTTCGCAGAAAAGCGTAGTGCATTCATGGGGATGGCGTGCATCCTGCCGCGCCTGCGGCAGAGCACGACGAACGGACGTAGATCGGCCATTTTTGTCGGCTTCAAATCCACAAATCACCAGGAAGGGAGTCATATGGGTCACGGATTGATTGCATGGATCATCATTGGCTTGGTCGCCGGATGGCTGACCGGAAAGCTGATGAAGGGGGGAGGCTTCGGCTTCTTCATGGACATGGTGGTCGGCTTAGTCGGCGCACTCATTGGAGGCTTCTTGTCGAGCCGCATCGGACTTGGCGGAATTGGAGAGCACGGTCTGATCATGAGCATCGTGATCGCCGTCATCGGCGCGGTGATTCTGACGTGGATAGTGCGATTGGTTTCCGGAAATAGACGCGCCAACATCTGAGCGGACTAGCCAGGGTGGCTTCAACACCACCTCTCGACCATCCGCCGGGTACCTGCTCGGGCCTCCCCCTCGCGCATAGAACAACCCACATCTCATCCCATTGATTTCGGATCTGCAAACGCAAAAAAGCCATGCCCGAGAGGCATGGCTTTTTCTTTGAATTTATTGCCGGCGATCACCTAATCTCCCACACAGTCGCCCGTGCAGTACCATCGGCCCAGCGAGGCTTAACTTCCGTGTTCGGGATGGGAACGGGTGATCCCTCGCAGTATGGTCACCGGCAAATTGAGGCGTTTTCAGGGCGTGAGGCGCTTGGCGCCGTGAGCCCTGAGCCGAATCCCTGAGCGCTACGCGCGAAGGATCTCTAGCTCGCCTTTGATACTTGGTATGGCGCTTGGCGGGTGGTTTGCCCGCAGCCTGCCGCGGCATCTGCTTGTCCCGGATTGTTTCTCCCGAGGCCCGGCAGGAACGCGGACTGCAATCTGGCGCCACAAAAACTTTGCTCAGAGTTTATCTGAATGACACGAAATTGATTGGTCGTACAAGGCTTGTAAGAAGAATGTCCGCGAATAACTTACTGCGCGGAGTTAATTCTATGGACAAGCCGAACGGGCGATTAGTACTGGTAAGCTACACGCATTACTGCGCTTCTACCTCCAGCCTATCAACCAGATGGTCTTTCTGGGCCCTTCAGGGAGATCTCATCTTGGAGCGTGCTTCCCGCTTATATGCATTCAGCGGTTATCACAACCGAACTTCGCTACCCAGCCGTGCCCTTGGCAGGACAACTGGAACACAAGAGGTTCGTCCATCCCGGTCCTCTCGTACTAAGGACAGCCCTCCTCAAATCTCCTACGCCCACAGCAGATAGGGACCGAACTGTCTCGCGACGTTCTGAACCCAGCTCACGTACCGCTTTAATAGGCGAACAGCCTAACCCTTGGAACCTTCTACAGCTCCAGGATGCGATGAGCCGACATCGAGGTGCCAAACCATTGCGTCGATATGAACTCTTGGCAATGATCAGCCTGTTATCCCCGGCGTACCTTTTATCCGTTGAGCGATGGCCCTTCCATACAGAACCACCGGATCACTAAGGCCTGCTTTCGCACCTGCTCGACTTGTAGGTCTCACAGTTAACCACTCTTATGCCTTTGCACTCGACGACTGATTTCCAAACAGTCTGAGAGTAGCTTCGCGCGCCTCCGTTACAATTTAGGAGGCGACCGCCCCAGTCAAACTACCCGCCTAACTATGTCCCTCTCCCGGATCACGGGAGGAGGTTAGAATCACAGCACTCGCAGGGTGGTATCTCACCATTGGCTCCACCAAGTCCGAGAACCTGGTCTCAAAGCCTCCCACCTATCCTGCGCAGCAAGAACCATAACTCATAGTTAAGGTGTAGTAAAGGTGCACGGGGTCTTTCCGTCTAGCTGCGGGTAACCGGCATCTTCACCGGTACTACAAGTTCGCCGAGCAACTCGTTAAGACAGTCGTACGATCGTTACGCCATTCGTGCAGGTCGGAACTTACCCGACAAGGAATTTCGCTACCTTAGGACCGTTATAGTTACGGCCGCCGTTCACCGGGGCTTCAATTCAAAGCTTCGCTTGCGCTAACCTCTCCTTTTAACCTTCCGGCACCGGGCAGGCGTCAGCCCCTATACGTCGTTTTCGACTTAGCAGAGACCTGTGTTTTTGTTAAACAGTCGCCGTACGCGCTTCACTGCGGCCCACTTGCGTGGGCGCTCCTTCTCCCGAAGTTACGGAGCCAATTTGCCGAGTTCCTTAACGAGCTTTCACTCGAGCGCCTTTGGATATTCTCCTCGTCTACCTGTGTCGGTTTGGGGTACGGTTCCCTTTGTTCTCCTTAGAGGTTTTTCTCGGCAGCGTGGAATCAGAATCGTAAGCCCCATACGGGACTGTGTTACACCTCACTGTTAATGACCCAACGGATTTGCCTATCGGATCCAGCTTACGTGCAACAACCGCAATAGCCATAGTGCGGCATGCTTATCCTTCTGCGTCACCCCATCGTCAAACGAACATTGGGAGGGACGGAATATTAACCGTCATGTCCATCAGCTACGCCTTTCGGCCTCACCTTAGGGACCGCCTAACCCTGAGCGGATTAACCTTCCTCAGGAAACCTTAGACTTTCGGCGCGGAGGGTTCTCACCTCCGTTATCGCTACTTATGCCGGCAGGGTCTCTTCGCAACGCTCCACCAGTCTTCTCAGTCTGGCTTCACTGCTGTTGAGAATGCTCTCCTACCACGCACACCTAAAAGGTGTGCATCCGCTGCTTCGGTGTACAGTTTTAGCCCCGTTGTATTGTCGGCACCGGACCGCTTGACCAGTGAGCTATTACGCTTTCTTTAAAGGATGGCTGCTTCTAAGCCAACCTCCTGGCTGTCTGAGCGTTCCGACTTCCTTTCCCACTTAACTGTAACTTGGGGACCTTAGCAGGCGGTCTGGGCTGTTTCCCTCTCGACGATGAGGCTTAGCCCCCACCGTCTGACTCCCGGATATGTTGTCGCTGGCATTCGCAGTTTGGTTGGATTCAGTAAGCCGGAAAGCCCCCTAGTCCATCCATCTCTCTACCACCAACGCAATTCGTCCGAGGCTAGCCCTAAAGCTATTTCGGAGAGAACGAGCTATCACGGAATTTGATTAGCCTTTCACCCCTACCCACAGCTCATCCGAGCTTTTTTCAACAAACACCGGTTCGGTCCTCCAGTGGGTGTTACCCCACCTTCAACCTGGCCATGGGTAGATCATCCCGCTTCGCGTCTATTCCTGCCAACTGAACGCCCTGTTCAGACTCGCTTTCGCTTCGGCTCGCTTACGCTTAACCTTGCTGACAAGAATAACTAGCCGGCTCATTATGCAATAGGCACGCGGTCAGACATTCCCTTGCGGGCATAGTCCTCCCACTGCTTGTAGGCACACGGTTTCAGGTACTTTGCACTCCCCTCGACGGGGTTCTTTTCGCCTTTCCCTCACGGTACTGGTTCACTATCGGTCAGAGACGAGTATTTAGCCTTACGGGATGGTCCCCGTGGATTCAAGCAGGGTTTCACGTGCCCCGCCTTACTCAGGTATCCGCTTCGAGTCTGGACTATTTTCGCCTACGCGCCTGTCACGCTCTATGGATCCACTTTCCAGAGGATTCGGCTAGCAGCCAGATTGGTAACTCTACTGTTGCGGACCCTACAACCCCCGAAACACCGAAATGCTACGGGTTTGGGCTATTCCGAGTTCGCTCGCCACTACTATCGGAATCGAGGTTTCTTTCTTTTCCTTCAGGTACTGAGATGGTTCACTTCCCTGAGTTCGCTCTATCCCGCCTATGTATTCAGCGGGTAGTTCCCGAGGTTTGCTCGGGAGGGTTTCCCCATTCGGAGATCTCCGGTTATAACGCCTGTGTGCGGCTTACCGAAGCTTATCGCAGCTTGCCACGTCCTTCATCGCCTGTCTCTGCCAAGGCATCCACCGTGCGCCCTTAGTAGCTTGACCATAGAATTAACTCCAGCGCAGGGAGCCGAATCACTTCGGTCCTGTCTGCTAGTTATTCCCAGTTATTCGCCTTGAGAGTAACTCAACCACGCTCACGCGCGTTCAAGTTACAACTCCTAAAGACACTCTTCTTACTTTGAACACTTGCCTGAGTCGCTGACTTGCAGCAGCTCATTGCTTGTGCTCGGCCTTGTATGTATACGCTCCTCGGAAACTTTCGCCGCCCTGTGCGCCTCGCGGCGGACATGCGGCTATCCGATTTGCGTTACCCAATCAATTTCGTTGTCAAACATCAGACCCCCCTCTATCGAGGAGGACCAGCCCTGAGGCTGTTGAAACCTGCCAGGATCCGAAGATCGCGGCCTGCTTCCAGGTCGAAGCCCTCAACGAAGAAGGCACCGAACTGGACGCAGTGAATGAGGTTGGTGGAGCTGACCGGGATCGAACCGGTGACCCCCTGCTTGCAAAGCAGGTGCTCTCCCAGCTGAGCTACAGCCCCTTAAGGGTTGCGTGGCTAAGATGGTGGGCCTGGGTAGAGTCGAACTACCGACCTCACCCTTATCAGGGGTGCGCTCTAACCAACTGAGCTACAGGCCCGCGTTGCGCGCTCCCCCGCCGATAAGTTGCCGGCGGCTCGCCCAAATCTCATTCAATGCTAATGGGTTTCGAGGACAAAGGTTGAACATGCTGAGCAGCTACGCCACCCATGACGATCGTAAGAATTTGCGGCCAGGAAAAGAAGGCTTGTATCGAATTTCCTGCCACCGCCGTTTAACCGGCTGAAGCAGGATTTGCATGGACACCTATCCGATCGCCGAAGCGACTCCGCTATCGCGGAAGGAATAAGTGTGCCATGTTTTCTCTTTTAGAAAGGAGGTGATCCAGCCGCAGGTTCTCCTACGGCTACCTTGTTACGACTTCACCCCAATCATGAATTACACCTTGGGCGGCTGCCTCCTTGCGGTTGGCTTACCGACTTCTAGTGCAACCCACTTTCGTGATGTGACGGGCGGTGTGTACAAGGCCCGGGAACGTATTCACCGCGGCATTCTGATCCGCGATTACTAGCGATTCCAGCTTCACGTAGTCGAGTTGCAGACTACGATCCGAACTGAGGCCGGCTTTTTCCGATTAGCTCCCCCTCACGGGTTTGCGACGGTTTGTACCGGCCATTGTAGCACGTGTGTAGCCCTGGACATAAAGGCCATGAGGACTTGACGTCATCCCCACCTTCCTCCCCGTTATCCGAGGCGGTTTCGTCAGAGTGCTCAACTAAATGGTAGCAACTGAAGATAAGGGTTGCGCTCGTTGCGGGACTTAACCCAACATCTCACGACACGAGCTGACGACAGCCATGCAGCACCTATATTACGGCCCCTTGCGGGGAAGGAATGTTTCCACTCCGGTCCATAACATTTCGAGCCCAGGTAAGGTTCTTCGCGTTGCGTCGAATTAAACCACATGCTCCACCGCTTGTGCGGGCCCCCGTCAATTCCTTTGAGTTTCAGCCTTGCGACCGTACTCCCCAGGCGGACTGCTTAACGCGTTAGCTACGGCACGGCGGGATTGGGTACCCGTCACACCAAGCAGTCATCGTTTAGGGCTAGGACTACCAGGGTATCTAATCCTGTTTGCTCCCCTAGCTTTCGTGCATCAGCGTCAGTTATGGTCCAGTGAGCCGCTTTCGCCACAGGTGTTCCTCCTGATATCTACGCATTTCACCGCTACACCAGGAATTCCACTCACCTCTCCCATACTCAAGCCCGGCAGTTTCTCGATGCAGACTATGAGTTGAGCCCATAGATTTCACATCAGACTTACCAAACCGCCTACGCACCCTTTACGCCCAATAATTCCGAACAACGCTCGCCCCCCTCGTATTACCGCGGCTGCTGGCACGAAGTTAGCCGGGGCTTCTTCTTCCGGTACCGTCATAATCGTCCCGATCGAAAGGAGTTTACGTCCCGAAGGACTTCATCCTCCACGCGGCGTTGCTGCGTCAGGGTTTCCCCCATTGCGCAAAATTCCCCACTGCTGCCTCCCGTAGGAGTCTGGACCGTGTTTCAGTTCCAGTGTGTCCGTGCGCCCTCTCAGGCCGGATACCGATCATCGTCTTGGTGGGCCATTACCCCGCCAACTAACTAATCGGCCGCGACCCCCTCCTGAAGCGAATTGCTCCTTTGACCCGTAGGTATTATGCGGTATTAGCTAAGGTTTCCCTCAGTTATCCCCCACTCCAGGGTAGGTTAGTCACGTGTTACTCACCCGTGCGCCACTTTACTCAGGTATTGCTACCCTTTCTCGTTCGACTTGCATGTGTTAGGCACGCCGCCAGCGTTGATTCTGAGCCAGGATCAAACTCTCGTTTGAAACCTAGTTGTCAGTCCCCTCTGACGGAGGTCAGAGATAGATTCGACTCGTCTGCGCATCACTGCGCGAGACGTGTTACTTACCTTGTGAGAAGATCAAGCCAAAACCTGATCGTTTCTCACGACTGGCACGTTCAACCTTATTGTCAAAGATCCTTATGGCTTTCCGCCTGAGCGGGGCCGTTTGGATCGAGGCCCGGACTGTGACGTCAGGGTGTCCTCGAACTTATTGCGCAGTGCCAAAATCTCGCTTCTTAGCGGTCATCGGCATTTTTGCGCGAACCTTCTAAACCTATCGAAGTTCCGATGTCGTGTCAAGCCAAGATTCTGTGAGAATCAAGTCCATAACTCTTCCATCCTCGGCAGGCAGGTTTACCCGCCTATTCGATCGACATAGCGGCGAGATTAGTCAGCCGCAGAAGGTCGCACTGCGCAAAATATCAAAGAGCGACCGGCATCAAATGCCTAGCGCCACAAAGGCGCACGAAAGGATTTTCCTCTCGGGTCATGCAATGGGTTTGTTCTCTGCGGGATTCCCTACAGGGGCTGGATGAGCTTGCGCTTCCTATCCGCCCTACGAACCGGCTTCCCACTTCCCACTCGGGGCAGGCCACAAAGGCCACCGGGAGGCTCCACTGCTACATCTGCAACTTTTTAAGAGTAGCACAGGCCACTCTCTATGCAAATCTCGAACCGGCTGACTTCTCGCTCCGTTTCGCGACTTCCTGAGAATAGCAACGGAGCTGGAATAGTGCAACCCGCGATGGCTGTGGAAAGGCGGCTGTTTCTGTGGGAAACACCTTCCGGGATGCTTCAAATCAGGCCCAAATTGATCGGCCGAAGTTCCTTCCTCGCCCAGGATTCCGTCGAATTCCCGGCCGATGAGCGGCTTTCCTCAGCCCTTCTGTCCGTTTACGGGCGCGAAATGACGCCAAGATCGGTCAGGCCGTTCACAAAAAACTGCATTGCCAGCGCAACCAGCAGCAACCCCATGATTCGCACCAGGATACGAATGCCGGTTTCACCCAGAACCGCCCTCACCCGTCCCGCACCCGCGAGCACCAAGTAGCTGACGACGCAAGTGATAGCGATGGAGCCGAGAACCGCCCCCATCTCCCACCGCCATAGGCTCGGCGCCTGGCCCACCAGCACCATCACCGACGAAATGGCGCCCGGCCCCGCCAGCATGGGAATCCCCAAGGGCACAATGCCCGCATCTTCCTTTGCCGCGCCTTCCTCCGTGTCTCCGTATGCTTCCTGCGTGGGCGAGCGCTTGGCCTCCAGCATGTCCAGTCCAATCAGCAGCAGAATCAACCCACCTGCTATCTCAAACGCCGGCAAGGTGATGCCGAACATCCTGAAAATAAGTTGTCCGGCCAGGGCAAAACTCGTCAACACGATAAAGCAGGTCAGCGCAGCCTTTCGCGCCATGCGTTTTCGCCGTGCAGGATCGACGCTCTGCGTAATGGCCAGGAATGAAGGAATCGCCGCGAACGGATCGACCAGAAAAAAGATGGAGCTGAGCGCCAGCACGGAAAAGCGCACCAGCGGCGCAGTGCGGATCTCGTTCAGTGCAGCAGTGGCAGGATTCGTCCAGTCGAGCATGGCCTTATTAATTCCTCGCCGTTTCAGTCTGATTTTTCTAGAGGACGCTAAAGCTCTTGATGCGGCGGTGGCCATGGCTGTCACCGACCGGTGCATTGCCCTCTCGCATCACCAGCCGTGTGTGACAGCCGGCTTCGCGGGCAGGGTCGAGTTCGCGAACCGCATCGGAAAAGAACATGATTTCGCGCGGTTCGCAACCCATCGCCGACGCAATCGATTCATAGCTGGTGCTGGATGTTTTCGGCCCGGTGCGGGTATCAAAATAACCCGAGATCAACTGCGTCAGATCGCCATAGTTGGAGTGGCGAAACAGCAGAAGCTGCGCGGCGACCGATCCCGAAGAATAGATAGCCACGTGCGCCGCCGTCGACCAGCGTTCGAGAGCCTTCGGAACATCGTCGAATAGCGTGCCCTGCAGTTCGTCGCGCTCGAATCCGCCCTTCCAGATGCGCCCCTGCAGGCTCTTGAGTGCTGTCGATTTCCGGTCGCGGTCCATCAGCCAGTTCAGGTATGGAATCGCCTCGTCCCAGTACTCCGGCGTTGTGAATCTGGGCGCCGTCTCGTCTGTTTCGCCCGCGCATTCTTCGGCGAGCATCGTCAGATCGCTGGCAACGCCCGGGTCGGCGCAGTGTAATTGCAGAAACGTCTGAAAGTGCGCGCGCGCGTAAGGAAAAAGCTGCTCGTAGACAAGTGAGATGGGCGCGATTGTGCCCTCAACGTCCAGAAGAAAAAGTTTTGGCGGCTTGGGCTTGGTCATAGGCGAATGCCAGTGGCTGCGCGCGCCCCGAGATACGCGGGACCGAAGCACAGCGGCTGGTAGCTCTGATCGACTCCCGAGCCGGTGTAATGCGGCGTCCAACCGGCAGTGTCCTGAAACCAGCGAATGGAGCGGATCCGCCGGTCTTCGCAGAGCGTGAACCAGTGCGTCGTGCCGCGCGGTACTCGCAGCATGTCGCCCGGTCCAACCTCGACAGAAACGACGTTTGCCCCGAGATGTAGAAAGAAAATCCCGCGTCCCGCGAGAATGAAACGCACCTCGTCCTCGTCGTGCGTATGTTCCTTGTCGAACTTTGCCAGCATAACTTCGAGATTCGGCGTAGCGGGATTCACATCGATAACATCGGCCGTGACATACCCGCCGCGTCGCTTCATCTCATCAATTTCATCTGAGTAGGCAGCGAGAACCTCGTCCGCGGATGCGTCCACACCCACACGGTCCAGGCTCCAGCGCTCGTAGTCGATGCCCAGAACCGCAAGCTCTTTGCGAATCTCGGGTTCCACTTCGATGGTGCGATTTTCCTCGGGGTCCCCGACGACAGGTCCGCGTCGTTGGGGTGATTTGGGAAAGCGCAGAACGGCCATCACGTTCTCCTCGGAATTTGGCCGGCAGAAAGCGCACCTTGCCTCGAGAGCCCGACCGCTCTCAAGAAGGCTGGCCGAGTATCCGCCGTCCCTCCACCTCGAAGAGGAATTCGAGTGCCTCCAGGTGACGGCGTGCTTCAGCCACCGATTCACCCCAAGTATAAAGCCCATGCCGGCTCAGCAAAACCCCGTGCGCATCGGGATTGCGGCGAAGCACATCACGAAGGTTTTCCGCCAGCGACGAATATTCCTGCGTGTTCTCGATAATCGGCACGCGCTCGGTGTGTTCATGCGTTGCGACGCCCGCGAGGCCTTTCAGAAGCTCATAGCCGTGCAAATGAACATATCCCGTTGCAACGAACTTGCCCGAGAGCAGCGTGTTCCAGATGGTATGGACGTGAAGGATTGCGTGCGAATGAAGTCGCTCCCCGTAGATGATGGTATGCAGACTCGTCTCAGCAGATGGACGCCCCTGGCCTGATATCGCGCGTCCTTCAAGATCAATCTCCAGAAGATCAGCAGGCGTGAGCGTACCCTTGTCGAGACCCGTCGGCGTGATGAAGATGTGGCCGCCCGAACGCACGCTGAAGTTACCGCTGGTAGCTGGCACCCATCCGCGGGCGTAGCAGGCGCGAGCGGTCGCGCAAAGCTGTTCGATCTCCTGCTTGAGGGAAGGCGTCTCCTGCGGCATCGTGAATGCAGTTTAGCAATTCTGGTTCGCCCCTACGCCGTCCTTGTCGCAGTTTCCATCCACCAGGTTTCCCGCCGCATTGACGCTGGGCGGTGCCACTCGGTCATCGCCGCTCTACAATCGTTCTTTGCTTCCTGAGTCCCAACGCGAACGCATTGACGTCGTCCTCGTTTCGCCGCGAAACCCGCTGAACATCGGCGCCGTGGCGCGGGCAATGGCGAATTTCGGCTTCACGCGACTCACGGTAGTTGCTCCCTACGAGCCCCATTGGCGCGAAGCTCGCTCCGCAGTCGGCGCGCCGGAATTGCTGACAAACGCGCGTGAGACAGCCTCTCTGGCCGAGGCAGTTCGAGATTGCTCGTTCGTGCTGGGCACAGGCACGTTGACCCATCGCAAAGCAGAACAGTCCGTGGTTAGGCTTGATAACCTTGCGCCAACGGCAGCCGAAGCGTTGAGCCACGGCGAACGGATCGCCATGGTCTTCGGGCCGGAGAAGCACGGGCTGACCCGCGAAGATCTCTCCTATTGCCACATTCTCGTCGAAATTCCAACTGATCCGCATCAGCCCTCTATGAATCTCGGTCAGGCTGCAGCGGTTTGTTTATATGAGCTGGCTACGCGCGTTGAACCATCGAGCAGATCGACGTTCCCCGGCACCGAAACCCAACAGCCTCCAACCGCGCAGAAACCTGCGCCGACCTCCGGCAATCTCGACATCCTCGCCGGCCTCATCGAAGAGGTCATGGTGGCTGCAAAGTATTCACCGCCAACGATGCAGGAAGCCAACCGGCACGACCTGCGCCTGATGTTGCGGCGTCTTAAGCTGAGTGCAGCCGACAACCGCAGGGCGCTGGGTTTGTTCCGTCGAATTCTATGGCGTTTGAAGCGGCGAAACGTTACATTTTGAGTGCGCAACGATTTGGGGATCGTGCGCATCCTACCGGCGGGAAACACATACTTGGCAAATTCTTGACATTCGAAAGGTGGCCGGATGCGTACGTTCATCGACGCTCTTCGCAAACTACAAGTTGTGTGCATTCAAACCGTACTTTATCCAGTCGCCCTACTGACTGCCTTGAGCCTGACGGCGTCGGCCCAGACTCCCTTTCCCCCTTCGCCGCAGACCGGATCGTCATCGACGTTGGCTCCGGTCGCGACAACACCGCCTCCGGCACAAGATGAACCCGCCGCCAGCCCGGCATCGCCGGAGCCCGAACCAAATGTCGCCCCACGCGCGGCAATCGCCAAGGATCCAGTCCTGAGCCAGGGAGCTTTTTCAGTCCAAACCGTCGGCGGGGAGATCAAAGAGGACCAACTCAAACCGCTGTTGGTAGGAAAGACCCTATACCTGCGCGCCGGATACCTCGACAACAACCTTGAGTTTGATGAACACGGCAGATTACAGGGGCGTTCTCCGCAGGGCTCCTACACCCTGAGCCAGATCCAGATCAACAAGGTGAAGTTGTCGAAGCGCAAGCTGGAACTCGAAGGCGACCGGTATGGGCTGCATTTCCTGGGCGCAGCTCCTTTTGAAGATCCAACCACAGCAACTGATCGCGTGAAGATCACGCCAAAGAAAAAACTGTTCGCATCTCTTTCGATCGCGAGCAGGTGGAGATACCCAAGAAGAAAAAACAGAAAGGCAAAGATAAATACAAGCACAACGATCAGGATCAGGCGAAGGCAAACGCTGCATCTCCATCGGCTCCGGTTGATTCGGCTGCCGCTCAGGAGAATGCGACCTCTTCAGCACCGGGTACAGCTCCATTGCAAAACCTCGCGGACAGGCACGCTTCCAGTGACAGGAAAGTAACGACAACCACTTCGCCGGCTCATGCCTCGCAGTTGTTGCTGACCGCACTCGACAAAGTCTTTTCGATTGGAATCGATGAGCGCATGATCGCCGCGATGCCCGATTTCTGGAAGCTCTACTACCAGGCCGCAGCAGGCAAAGTGGATTTCAAACCGGCCGATCCCGGTGCATTTCATCCGAACGCGGTTGACCAGAAAGCCAAGCTGATTTCTGCGCTCGATCCGCCGTCAAACGCGTTTGCCCAGGCCAGCGGAGTGGCAGGAATGGCTCTCTATCACACGGTGGTGGGCAGGGACGGCAAGGTCGAGGAGATTGTTGCCGGACGTCCCATCGGATTCGGCCTCGACGAGAGCGCGGAGCAGACCATTCGCAAGGCAACTTTCCAGCCGGCAATGAAAGACGGCAAGCCTGTTCCCGTAGCGCTGGACGTTGTGGTGTCGTTCCGGATCTACTCCAAACGAACTTCACAGCCCGGCACAGCGGAAACCGCCGACCCCACACGGCCCGGTCCCTACACCGTGCGGATTCCAGCAGCGGCACCACCTTCTCCAACGGCGCAGTGACGCGACCTCTCGAGACTAAAAACTAATTGACGTCACCCGTGTACTCAATTCGCCTACGCAGGCTCCCACAGTTCAACCCGATTGCCTTCCGGGTCCCATATCCACGCGAATCGCCCGTAGGCATAGTCTTCGCGGTTGGGATCGATGCGGACGTTGGCGGCCGCAAGCTGCGTCAGCAACACATCCAGGTTGTCCACGCGGAAGTTGACCATGCATTGCTGCGGCCCATCGCCGAAGTACTTTGTGCTCTCGGGAAAATGCGCGAAAACGGTCATGCCCGCAGATTCTGGTCCGTCGAAGGCCACGGAACCACCATCCTGCAAGGGAATGCCGAGCATTTCAACATACCAGGCCGCCAGCTTCTTCGGGTCACTGGCCTTCAGAAACACGCCGCCCACTACCACGGCTTTTGCCATGACTATTCCTCCTGCTGAATGATCTGCTCCAGCTTTGGCTTGTGTTTGGTCTGCCGGCCGACCCGCGGCTTGTCGTCGACCACACGCGCGGGCTTGGGCTGGCCCACGAGTTCGCGTGCGTTCGCCTTCACGGCCTTGGTTGCCGAAAATTTCCGTGGCTTGCGTTTCACCATTGCAGGTCGAGTATGGAATAAGTTAAGCCTGCTTGTCTAAGTTTTTGATTGGATCTGATGGGGCCGGTGCGCAGAGATTGCACGTTGTCCTGGGTCTTTACAAACAGAGCGCGACCCTGAGGGTGGGGCGGGGGGCCGGAGCGAAGCGCGGGGAGCACCGCTTATGGGCTGGTGAGCTCGGTGCTGATCCATCAGCGGTTCACTTGACAAAGCGAGTGTTCCCATCTGTGCCCTGAAAAGGGAACACCTCTTCTCGGGTCAAGTCACGTCCGCCACTCTTGACGATCTGCTTGTACAACAACCCATCACCTTCATCAGATATTCCAAACAGATCCGAAATCTCGATCTCTTGTCCAGCGATGAAGTGCAGCGTTTCTTCAACAGAGGCTCCTTCGTCCGAATAGGAGAAACGCATATTTCCATTCGCGCGTCCCCGAAGATCGAAACCGAATCCGCCACCTCCGCCGAACCCCATTACGATGCCTAGTCCTCTGTCTTTCGCACGTTGACCAGCCTCTCGCCAGCGTTTCTCCGCGGCCCTTTGGAACAGTTGGCCCCGCTCCTGGAGGCTATCTAATTGCATTTCGCTTGCTTCTGATGAAACCCGGCGATGCACGATGGCCAGCAGATATATCTCAGCGGAGATGAGTTCGTCCTCGTCCAAGTCATCAAGAAAAGCGCGAAGCCGAGTACGGGTGTCCATGATCGGGAATTCTATCCGCAGAGATTGAATCGTTCGTGAATTGCGTTCCCGCCGAAACTGTCGGCGGTGGCGGCGTTGCCTTGGCCGTCGCGGCAGGTGAGGATTAGTGCGAGCTGATGGGTTGAGTCGAGGCGCGACAAAGCTTGTTCGAAGTCGAAGACGTTGCGGGCGTCGGCTCCTGCAGGCGGCGCGCTCTCCATCCGGCGTTGGTAAGGCGCGTGGTGCGGCCGCATTTGAGTGCGGCGCGTTCGACGCCCACCGTTTGAGTCGCAGTATGGCGAGCACTTGCCATCTTTCTCGAACATGGATCCCCTTCGGGACAGAATGTAGTTGGTGGGCGCTCGGGCGACGGGCACCTGTGGACACTAACAGATTATGCGAAAAGCCGCATGAATGCTGTGCTCTCTGCCGCGAACGACGCGAGAGGATTAGTATGGAAGAGTTCGGGCCGGAGCGGAAGTGCCTGGAACTTTTATCTGCGAGGCTCTGTCGGGAAAGATCCGCGACGGGGCTTTTTCGCAGACGTGGAAAGTGAGGGAAATGGACGAACGGGAGTTTTTCAACGAGACGACGGAGACACGTACGCATAACCTGACCTGCCCCAAATGCGGCCAGGCTGGCGAGTACAAAGTGACATGGGTGGTCAGGCGCAAGCGGCCGCAGCTGCCTCGCAACGCCGACGAACGCGACCGCGCCAAGTTTGCCAAGGCGCAGTCCTACATGGTGCGGCGCGACGACAAGCTCAGTTGCGTGAACATCCGCTGCCGCAAGCCCTTTGAGATTACGTCGCTGCAAACGCTGGCGTTTCTGAATGAGTAGTCGATGCGATGAAAATCCGGGACCGCGAAAGCTGGCGCGGGTCGGCCGGCATGTGATTGAATCGAAACAGTGAGCAGCCCAGGGCCCGGAGGCCGACTGTGGTCCTGCGAGGAGACAGAATCCGATGGCGAATTCCCTTCTTCCCCCCGAAGAGCGCAACCTTACCCCTGACCAGGTGGAGGCGCTGGACAAACGGCGCGAATGGGGACACACGCTCCTGGTGATTGCGTGCCAGTTTGCCGTGATTGCGACCGTACTGCTGCTCTGGGTGGGGCAGGATATGACCTATTCACCCGGGTGGGTGCATCCCATGGCCTTTTACTTTGCGATCGCCGTCGGTTTGGTGGTCGTGCTTGGCCTTACAGGTCTGGCTTTGCGATCAGGAACGCCGCGAATCGACTAAAATCGCATAAAATCAGCGAACTATCGTCAACCGAGCCGGCCTTTTCGCCGGCTCTTGGCTCTTTAGGCCCCTGCAAAGTGGGAAAAAACGGTATAGCCTGATATAGATGGCTGCTGCTTCCCCAATTGCATCCGCCGCAGAATCAATGTCTCGCCGCCTGATCGACAGCCATGGCCGGGTGATTCACGATCTGCGCGTCTCCATCACCGACCGCTGCAATTACAAGTGCGTCTACTGCAGGACGGGCGAATTCGGAGCGCAGTATCCCGAACTGGGGATCGAAGAGTATCTGCGGCTCATCAAGCTGTTTGTAAACCTGGGGACTGAAAAAGTTCGCCTCACCGGCGGCGAGCCGCTCCTGCGCCACGGCCTGATCGAATTGATTGAGGAACTGGCGCGGTTGCGCACTCCCCAGGGCGACCCACTCGACCTGGCGCTGACCACAAACGGACATCTGCTCGACAAGCTGGCAGGGCCGTTGAAGGCTGCCGGGCTGAACCGCGTAACCGTGAGCATGGACGCCGTCGATGCGCCCACCTTCGAGCGCATCACCCGTGTTCCAGGAAGCTTCGCAAAGGTGCTTGCTGGAGTTCGTGCGGCGCGCGCTGCCGGCTTGACGCCGCTGAAGATCAATTGCGTTCTGCTGCGTGGCTTCAACGACAACGAAATCGAGGGATTTGCCCGCTTTGCCCGCAAAGAAGACGTCGTGGTGCGCTTTATCGAGTTCATGCCGCTCGAGGAAGGTCGTCTGTGGACACCTGAGATTGTTGTCACACTCAAGGAAATCGTGGAGCGCATCGGTCGGGAGATGGCGCTTGTGCCGTTGCCGCCGCGAGAGGCCAGCGAGACCGCCCGGCGCTACACCTTTACCGACGGCGTCGGCGAGATCGGAATCATCGCCCCCGTCAGCCAGGCGTTCTGCGGCGCATGCAGCCGCGTCCGGCTCACGTCGGACGGCAAAATCCGGACATGCCTCTTTTCGCAGGTGGAACACGACCTCTACGGCCGGATGCGCGCCGGCGAAAATGAGGCGGAGCTGTCTGACTACATTGTGCAGACGATCTACGGCAAAGAGGCCCGGCACCATATCGGAGAGCCCGGATTCCTGAAGCCATCTCGCTCCATGGTCCACATTGGCGGCTGACCGGAAAACACTTCTCAGCGATCTCTGTCCTTACAATTTGATTAAATCGGGAGTGGCAAATGTGTCCGCACAAAAATTGCGACATGGATCGTTTGACGTGCGATAAAGGAAGGTCTGTCGCGCGTAACTTTAGTACATAATGACATAGACCAAAGAGACTGTTCGTGCGCAACTTGAATCAGCGCGCGTGACAGAATTCGCATCAGATCAGATCACCTACCCTGTATTGCGCAGAGATGCCCCAGTTGACTGAAAATCGCATTCCCCTCGATGACCTCATGGTCTTTCACCAGCTGGCCAGGTCGCTCAATTCGAGCCTCGACCTGGACACGATCCTGCGCACAATTCTTGACCACATGGAGCGCATCATCACGGCGGACATGTGGGCGCTGCTGATGCTCGACGAGGCGCGCCGGGATCTGTACTACGCGATCGCTTCAGGAAACGGCGAGGACGCGCTGCGCGATTTGCGCGTAAGGGCCGGCGAGGGCATCGCGGGATGGGTGGTGGAACGCGGTGAAACGCTCATCGTTCCGGAGTCGGAGAATGACGATCCACGCCTGCGTGAGACGCTCTCCGCAGACAGGCACACCGTGCGTTCGGCGATTGCGATGCCGCTGCGCGGGCGTAAGGGTATCCAGGGCGTCATCGAAATTCTCAATCCGCGCGCCAGCCAGATGAGCGATTACACCATCGCATTTCTCCATATCCTGTGCGACCACGCGGCGATCGCCATCGAAAATGCTCGCGACATGGCGCGCATCCAGCAGCTCACCATCACCGACGATGCAACCGGCCTCTACAACGTTCGGCATCTCTACAAAATGCTTGAGCAGGAACTGGATCGGGGACGGTACATGAGGCAACCGTTGAGCCTGGCATTCATCGATCTGGACAGGTTCAAGCTGGTCAATGATGTGCACGGCCACCTGATCGGAAGCGAACTGTTGGGCCACGTGGGAGCCCGGCTGAAGCAGCTCAGCCGTGAGATGGACATGTGCTTCCGCTATGGCGGCGACGAGTTCGTGATCCTGATGCCGGACACCGCGGCCTCCGATGCGATCGTGCTGGCAACCGCCCTGCACCGGGAGCTGATGAACACGCAATTCCGCATGAGCAATGGACTGGATCTGACAGCCAGCGCCAGCGTCGGCCTTGCGACCTGCCCCCCTGATAATCCCGCAGTCCACGCCATCATCGGTGCCGCCGACGCGCGCATGTACGCGGTGAAGAGTAACGGGCGGGGCAAAGTAAGAGGCGCCTAGGCGTGTTCACATAAATGGGTTTTGAAAGGGCACGGCTTCTAGCCGTGCCACCCGGGGGCGCTTAAGAGCCGGGGCTTTAGCCACTGGGAGATGTTAAGCGGGTCAAGCACGATTTATGCAACAGCGTTAGACTCTTCGCTTGTCTTCTTCGTCGTCGTCGGCAACTTCGTTCTCCTGCTTCTCCGCCAGCTTCTCCAGCTGATTCCGCCAGTCGAGTGACTCGATAAACGGCCGCGACTCACGCCAGTTGGGCTCCACAATCACGCGCAGTTCGAGATAAACCCGTGTGCCAAGCAGCGACTCGATCTGCTTGCGCGCGCCAGTGCCAATCTCTTTCAGCTTCGCTCCGCCCTTGCCAATGAGGATCGCCTTTTGCCCGTCACGCTCGCAGTAGATCGCGGCGGCAATGCGCGTCAGCGGCAGGCGGGCCGGCGCCTGACCTTTTTTGCGCGGCGGAGCGGGCGGTTCAGCTTCTTCGAACTGCTCGATCACCACAGCCGCAGCATACGGCACTTCCTCACCGGTCTCCACCAGGATGCGTTCGCGAATAAGCTCCGCGACCATGAAACGCATGGGCTGATCTGTGTACTGGTCCTTCGGGTAGAAGCGTTCGCCGACCGGTAGTGCATCGACAATTTTCCTGACCAGCAGGTCGAGACCGTCGCGTTTGCGCGCGCTGACGGGAATGATCTCGGCGAACTTGTACTGCTTCGTCATCGTCTCAATCAGCGGCAAGAGCACATCTTTCGCAACAAGATCAATTTTTGTCAGGACCAAAAAAACCGGGCAATCCAGTCCGCGAATAAGCGAGAAGAGAAACTCTTCTTCACTGGCCCAGGCGGCGGACTTCCGGGTTTGAGGTCTGGGGTCTTTACCAGGCTTCAAATGCGAGGCCGGCGCTACCCGGGTCTGCGCTTGTTCGAGCACGTCGCCGGATTCGCCCGCAGCCTCAAGCTGTACGCGACGGCTGGCGTCAACCAATACGAGAACGACATCGCGCGTCGAAAGCGCTTCGTGAACTTCCTGCAACATGCGCCGATCTAATTGCGATGCGGGCTTGTGGACTCCCGGCGTATCGACAAAAACGATCTGCGCCGCCGGATGAACCTTCTTGCGCGCTGCCACCTCCAGCACGCCGATGATGCGGTTGCGCGTGGTCTGCGGCTTCGCCGTGACAATCGCCACTTTCTCGCCGGTGAGCGCGTTCATCAGCGTGCTTTTGCCGGCGTTGGGCCGGCCCAGAATGGCAACAAATCCTGATTTCACTTGGGACAAATCGCTCCTGAATGAGTGTACGGCATTTCGGGTAGCAGGTCAGACCAAGGGAACCGCCGTATCGGCGCGATCATGGCAGCGCCGTTGCTTCTTCCTTCGCCGGCGGAAAGACGCGAAGTTTGTCGACGCGGCGATCCGTGGAAGCCACGACCTGGATGCGCAGGCCGCTGTGCTCGAGCAGCACCACTTCACCCGGCAGCGGAATCCGGCCCTCGATCTCGCTGACCAACCCGCCGAGTGTCGTAGCTTCATACTCTCCATCGACCTCGACATCGTCGCCAAATAGACGCTGAAAGCTCATCCACCGGAAAGTCACCGGGAACTACCCACACGCCGCCGGGCTCGCGCAGCGGATCACCGATGTGTCCGTCTTTCTCGTGCTCGTCGCGAATGTCGCCGACAATTTCCTCAAGCAGATCTTCAATGGTGACGAGGCCGGAGACGCCCCCGTACTCATCGATGACAATGCGCATGTGCTGCTTTTCACGCTGCATCTCACGCAGCAATTCGTAGCCGCGCTTGGTCTCCGGAACAAATACCGCAGGATGCTGAATGCTGGCGACGGTACGCGTCCGTGCTTCCTCATCGGCGATCTGCAACAAATCGTGCGCAAACGCGATTCCGGTGATGGAGTCCAGTGTGCGCTCGTAAACCGGCACGCGCGAATAATTGTGTTCTTTCAGCATTTCCAGAAAACGTTCGAGTGTGATCGATTGCGGAACCGCAAAGACCTGCGGCCGCGGAGTCATCACCTCGCGCACCAGCTTGTCGCCAAACTCAACGGCGGAGCGAACCAGGTCGCGATCGCTCTCTTCGAGAATGCCTTCTTCTTCGCCTGCCTCGAGCAGCGATTCCACATCCGGCGCGGGCTCATCCTCTTCGGCGACGGGCTTTTCGGCCAGCGCGGCCAGGGAGAAGAAGAAACGGATCACCGCGGTAATCGGCGTTGTAAGCCACAGCAGCAGACGAATAGGCCACACCAGCCGCGCGGCCCAGCGGCCCTTGGTATGCGTGAAAAGCAACGACGGAAGGATCTGATTGCAGAAGACGACAACAAGCATGACGACCAGAACGGCCTGGACGATCTCAGGATACGTGGGGCGTGCTGCATGCGGAGCGCGATCAAAGAGCACTGCGCCAATGGCGAGCGCAAACACCCCCAGCGTCAGCTGCTGCAGCACGCGTTGCGCACAGAGCGGCGTGCTCGCGCGTCAGCCCGAGAAGCGGTTCGACCCTCTCTTCCCACTCGTCGAGATTGTCCTGCACTTCCCGCGGCAGAATTTTGCCGAACTCCGCATACATCCGGCTTATGTATGCGGCAAACGTGTCCACAAGCGCGGCAATAACCAGGAGCGAAATCGTAAGCCAACTCATGGCGTCGCCCTCTGAGGTCGCTCTCCCACCCTTGCCACTATAAGACTGCGGCAAGGATGGGCACCCACTTTTGTGCCGCCACTCATGGTCGTTCAATCAGGCCGTGAGGAAGCCGCAGTCGAGCCGAATCTTCTGCTCGAGCCGAGCCATCTCGCCCCTATCGATCTCGTGGTCATACCCGGCAAGATGAAGCAATCCATGAAGGACGAGGACCTTGATTTCAATCGAAAGCGAATGTCCGCGCTCGTCAGCCTGCCGGCGCGCGGTAGGAATGCTGATGGCAAGATCGCCGGCAATCTTCACGGGCCCTGACGCCGCTGCCGGAAACGAAAGCACATCGGTCGCTTTGTTCTTGCCGCGGAATTGCCGATTCAATCGCCGAATGGCTGTGTCGGTTGTCAGCAGTACGGTCACCTGGCCCCGCAACTTCACTGCTGACTGCGCCTCGCGAAGAAAAGCGGCAAGCGTGCGAACGGACGGAATGCGTTGGTTCCGGGGTGAGACCGCTCGAGCGGAGCCCGTTAGCCGTCTCGGCATTGTCACTTGCCGGGAGACGTCAGCGTCCAAATCTGGGTCGAGGAGGATCATCGTGCGCGAGGCCGCCATCTGCAGCGGCCCCGTGTCTTCATCATTTTACGCGATCAGCCAATTCATTGCGGTTTGGCAGGGTGCGCGGCCTGCTGCGGTGCCTGCTGCTCTGCCGGTGGCTCGGTGACCTCTCCCAGGTTCAGCGGCAGTTCCTGCTGCTGCGGCTTGGCGCCGTCGTAAGCGCGCACGATACGCTGCACCAGCGCGTGCCGCACCACATCCCCATCCGCAAAGTGGCAGAAGCGAGATCCCCTCCACGCCGTCGAGGATATTGATCGCATCCAGCAGTCCTGACTTGCGCGGATTGGGTAAGTCGATCTGCGTAATGTCGCCCGTAATCACCGCCTTGGAGTTGTTCCCCATGCGCGTCAGGAACATCTTCATCTGCTCAATGGTCGTGTTCTGCGCCTCGTCCATGATGATGAATGCGTCGTTGAGCGTGCGGCCGCGCATAAAGGCCAGCGGCGCAACCTCAATCACATTCTTCTCAAGCATCTTGTCGACCTTCTCGGGATCGAGCAAATCGTAAAGCGCGTCATACAACGGGCGAAGATACGGGTCTACCTTCTCCTGCAGGGTGCCGGGCAGAAAGCCAAGCCGCTCGCCCGCTTCTACCGCAGGGCGCACCAGGACAATGCGGCTCACCTTCTTCGCGTTCATCGCAGCCACTGCCATCGCCACAGCCAGGTACGTCTTGCCGGTGCCGGCCGGCCCGACGCCAAACACCATGTCGTTCTGCTCGATGGCTTCGATGTATTTGCGCTGATTCAGCGAGCGCGGCTGCACCGTGCGCTTCACGCCAGCGGAGCGCTGCTTGCCGGAATCCGCAAGCGAACGCAGCGTGGTCGCGGGATCGGCCACGACCAGCCGCAGCATCCCGTTCAGTTCGCCGTTGTGGGGATTGATGCCCTGCCGCCGCAGCGCCTCGAAGTCCTGAAAAATTCGCTGGACTCTGCCGACCGCTTCGTCTGGCCCTTCCACGTGCACGGCGTCGGATCGTAAATCGATCCTGACGCCTAGTGAATCCTCCATCAGTCTGAGGTTTTCATCGCGGGTCCCGAAAAGGGGCTCAAGATTTGGCGTGATCTCCAGATCAGCGTTCAGAGTGCCTCCATTGGCCCTGCCTCAAGGGCAGAAACCGGCTGTTTATTTGATGATTCTGTGAGTGGAATGGGTGAAATTGGGAGTAATTTTTTGTGGATTGCAAACAGAAGCGCACTCGATCGAGGCTGGTGTTTTGGAACTCCGTGTTGGAGCAGGCAACCAAGTGGCTATGTATGGGGAGAGAGTAGCGCCGGTGGTCAATTTCGTCAATCCCACCGCTCATTAAGATTCCCGCAATTAGTCACCATCTCGATACGTGCCGACGGCATACTGCAGTTTCCAATGGAGCTATGATTACCTGTGAGTTCCCCATTCGCGTCCTGGGGTATACATGCAAGTTCGTCGGTTCGTAGAAATTGCCACCACATCAGTCGCTCTGCTGGCTTTCGCCTTTGGCCTCAGTTCCTGCGGAGGCAGTTCCGCTTCGACGCCAACTCCGACGCCAACTCCTACTCCTACGCCGACGACCCCCGACGCAAAGGCCGATGCGCTGCTCGCACAGATGACGCAGGCAGAGAAGCTGCAAATGGTGCAGGGCGGAGTGACATCGAATCTCACCTATGGGTACACGGTCCCGCGCGGTGCCGGTGGATGGGTGCCCGGAAACACGCGCCTCAACATTCCAGCACTCTATTTAGCCGACGGCAGCGTAGGTGTCGGCAACGGCGTGGGTCCTGCGACGGCACTTCCTTCCTCTCTCGCGAGTGCCGCGACCTGGGATCTGAATGAAGCGACCAAGTATGGCAACGTCATCGGCACCGAGCTGGCCGACTATGGCATCAATGTTAATCTCGGCGGCAACGTAAACCTCATCGGCCGCGAACCGCGCGACGGGCGAACCTTCGAAACCAAAGGTGAAGATCCGATTCTCGCCGGCAAGATCACCGCGGCGCACATCAACGCGATCCAGGCGCAGCACATCATCGGCGGCATCAAGCATTTCAGCTTCAACGACCAGGAGTCGGGCCGCACCACCGCCAACGTCATCATCGACGAGCGCGGCGGACGCGAAAGCGACCTGCTGGCATTCGAGATCGGCGTCAAGGACTCGAACGTGCAGTCGGTGATGTGCTCCTACAACCTCACCAACGGCCAGTACGACTGCGAAAACAGCCATCTGCTCAACGATGTGCTGAAGGGCGACTGGGCCTTCCCCGGCTTTGTCATGTCGGACTGGTGGGCCACGCACAGCACAGCAACCGCCGCCATCAACGGACTCGATCAGGAACAGCCGAATCAGCAATATTTCTCGACTCTCGGCACAGCGGTGACCAACGGCCAGGTGCCGCAAGTCGCGACTCGACAACATGGTGCACCGCATTCTGCGCGCCATGTATGAAGTGGGCATCTTCGACAATCCACAGAATATTCAGCCCATTCCCAGCCGCAGCCGACGCAGCCGTTGCGCAGGAAATCGAAGAGCAGGGCGCGGTGCTGCTCAAGAATTCATCGAACCAGCTACCCCTCAGCGCGTCGGTTCAGTCCATCGCAATCATCGGATCGAAGGCCGACACAGCCGTGCTTTCCGGCGGCGGCTCGGCGCAGGTACAGCCCGTGGGCGGCGCTATCACCGGTCCGTCGCCTTGCCCACCCTGCTGGGCGCAGGTGGTGTGGGATCCGTCGTCGCCGCTGAAGGCCATTCAGGCCAAGGCGCCAAATGCCAAAGTCCAGTTCGCTGACGGTTCCAATGTCACCGCGGCCGCGTCTCTCGCCGCATCATCGCAAGTGGCCATCGTCTTCGTCAACCAGTGGGCCAGCGAAGGCATGGACGAGTCCAGCCTCGCCCTGAATGACCTGGTGGACTCCACCCCCATCGACCAGGACGCACTGGTGTCCGCCGTCGCGGCCGCCAACCCGCACACCATCGTGGTGATCGAAAGCGGCGGCCCCATCCTGATGCCGTGGCTTGGCCAGGTCAACGCGGTCCTCGAGGCGTGGTATCCCGGCCAGAACGGCGGCCCAGCCATTGCCGACCTGCTCTTCGGCGCCGCCAATCCATCCGGCAAGCTGCCCGTCACCTTCCCCGCCAGCGACGCCCAGCTTCCCCGCCCCAGTGACTCCACAGCCGCCGGACGGCTCCACGCCCTCTACGGTGAACTACTCCGAAAGCTACAACGTCGGCTACAAATGGTTCGATGCGAACAGCTTGACGCCATTATTCCCCTTCGGCTTCGGCCTCTCTTACACCACGTTCTCCATCACCAACCCGGCGCTGGTCAACAACCTGAGTTCGGCGAGCGAACCCGAATTTCCAGGTCACCTTCAACCTGGCCAACACAGGAAGCGTCGCGGGAGCCGAAGTCGCCCAGGTCTACCTCGGCATGCCCGCCAGCCTGAACGAACCGCCAAAGCGCCTTGTCGGATGGAAGAAAGTAACACTCAACCCCGGCGCATCGCAAAGTGTCACCATCGAGGTGGATCAGAACGACTCATCCCACCCCATGTCCTACTGGGACATCACTTCAAACGCCTGGAAAGTCGCCTCGGGCACAGTACACGGTCTATCTCGGCAACTCCTCGGCAACCGCAAGTCTAGTGACTGTGGGAACGATCACCGTGCAGTAAGAATCAGTGAGCGGCAGCCAGCGTAGCGGACGGCGGATGCGGCTGCCAGGCGGGACCACCTTCTTCCCACTGATCGTCCGTGAGTTGTTCCACTTCGGTGCCATCTTTTCGCATCACAAAGATTTCTCCGTACGGCTGTGGCGCGCCGATCAACAGAACTTCATCTTTGAATCCCATCCGCGAACTCGTAAACAGAATCCGCTCCCCATCGGGCGACCAGGCGAGGTGCGCCTCATTGCCCTTCGTATGCGTCAACTGCGACATACCAGTCCCGTCCGGATGAACGGTGAACACCTGAAAATCACTCCCTGTTCGTCGAATGAATGCGATCAGATCCCCGCGTGGAGACCAGACCGGAAAATTGTCCCACTCGCTCGTCAGCACCTTGATCGAATGGTCTTCCAGATTCATGATGCGCAGCCCCATCTCCTTCGCGCCCAGCGTGCGATACACAATGTGCTTTCCATCCGGCCCGAATGAGGCAAATGCATTGTTGTTCTCTCCCGACGTAACGATCTGAAAGCCCGTTCCATCCGCATTCACAATCCCAACCTGCGCCCCTCCATTTACGGGATCGATCGGTTTCTTTCCGCCCGCCTCCGAGTCGAGAAATGCCGTGAAGTTCCCCACTCCCACCACGATCTGCTTGCCATCCGGCGACCAGCCCGGAGCAAGAATCAGATCCTTCCGTTCCAGGATCGCGCGCGCCGGTTTGCCCTCATCGACGATCAAGAGGCTCACCCCTCCCCCACCGGGTTTCATTTTGGTTACGGCCAGGTGCTCTCCCGTTGGGTCATACGCAGGCAGCCACGCCGTGCTGTAGAGATCAAACTTTGGATTCTTGCTGAACTGCTTCACCGGTTCCGTAAGGTGCTTCCACACGAAGCGGCTGAACGACAACCTGCTTTCCATCCGGCGCCCACGACGGACTCCGCAGATCGTCCCCCTTCGGGCCCGGCCTGCCGCTCCCATAAAAGACCCCGCTGGCCGTAGGGTCCAGGCGCAAATACGCAATCTCGCCCGACGACAACACCGCCGGCTGCAGTTTCACTCCGGGTCCCGCCGCCACCACCGTCGCGTTCCCCGTGCCGATATCGAACTTCATCAGCTTGTCTTCGCCGTTGCTCCCGCCAAAGCGAAAATCCCAGGTCTCCTGCGCCAGCATGCAATATCCAACTACGCTCTTGCCGTCGGGCGTCCATTTGGGACTGCCGCAAAAATCCCCATGCTGCGAAATCCGCTTCAGCCCCGAGCCATCCGGACGAATCAGGTAAATGTCCACAAGGTGCAGTCGCTCCCAACGGCCTTTCGCATCCGGAAAACTGCTCTCGCGATCCGACGAGAATGCAATCCACTGCCCGTCCGGTGACCAGGAGGGACGGAAGTCGCCGCCATTCCCTGAAGTCAATGCCCTGGCCTGATGCGTCGCGACATCGAGAACCCACAGGTTCGCCCTTCCGCCGCGCTCGCGTCGAGACAAAGACAAGCCGTTGTCCGTCCGGCGAGAAGGCAGCCTGGTCGTCATACGCCGGGTCATCCGTCAGCCGTTCGATTCCCGTGCCGTCAGGATGAATGCGATAGAGATCCGCCGATCCCGCGCGCTCCGACGTAAAAGCAATCCAGTCGCCCTTGGCCGACCATGAAGGATTGTAGTCAAGAGATCCCGGCGGGGTCAGTGGATGCTCTGCGGACCCATCCGCGTTCGAGATGAAGAGTCTCCCTTGGGTTGGACCAAGACGGTCGAGGAGAATGCGGTCGGCCGCAAAACAGGAGGCGGATACGAGGACGAGCGCCATGGCACATGGGCACAGTACGCAAAGACGAGACATCTAACGACCTCGGGAAGCAGGATTTGTGAGCCGGGAGAAGCTAGGGGATGGCCGCGAGTCTAACATGGAGATGCCGACGTATGGCGAACTAAATTCCTGGCAACCCAAACAGGCACAGTTGCTTATGGGCTCAAGTTAACGAATATATGCGAAGGAGCACCGCAACTCCGGAAAAAAACGGTTCACGGAACCCCGATGAATTGACCCAATTGTCACTTTTCCCGCAACCGCCGACCTTGCAACCGCGTGGGAACGATCACCGTGCAGTGAAGCTGCAGTTCCCTTATTCCGGGCGAGGTGGGGCAGTAGTTCCGGGTTTCTGACGTCGGTCCAACACTTCGTAGCCCTCTGGCAACTCAAAGAGTTGCGGGTCAGGCTCGGTGAGGCTCACGTCAGACAGCGTAAAGGTCTGCTGACCGCTCTGCGGGCTATCGACCGTGGAGAGAATGTTCACACCAAGTTGAGGCGCCTGCCAGAACTCGCGCACAGTTACGAAGGCACGATCGTTGCCAATGGCGCCCGGATTCAGCGTGGTCGTTTCCCGGGTTCCCGTCGTGTCGATGCCTGCGATCGTGCGCACCCCAAGCTCCAGGTGCGTGGTGAAGCCCTTGCCGTTTTCGAGTGGACCGGATGGGATAACCGGCGGCTTGAAGCTGGTCATGGCAAGCTCCGCAAACTTGAGAAGCATGCAGCGCCGCTCAAGCACGAAGCAGTTATACAGCGTGTGGTTGTCGGGATCGGCTATCTGGATAACGTTCATGCGCGACTGTACACCCGAGTCCTTGGGCACCAGCAGCCAGCGCTCTTCGTAGATGCGCCCGCGTCCGTCGCGCGCTACCCGGCGTTGGTTGACCGCGGTATACGAGCCGCCGCTAGGAATGGGTCGGGCCCATTCCGTGTGCACGACCGCGCTGAATGGTGCACCAACCAGCGGAGGAATGTAGATGCTCTGCAGTGTCTCAGTCACTCCGCCATCGAATCCCGGCGCTCCTTGTGCGCGGAGGTGCGCCACCGACGGGATAAAAAGAGCCGCAATAACAAGGTGGAAAACGACTCGCATTTCTGCCTCCGGTGCAACTCGATGGCCGACCGAAATCCAACCGCCAACCTGTTCGATCAACACGAGGAGTGCATTTGGAACACGCCAGTCGGAGAAAGGATTCCAGTTCGGGAACCGATTGTAGAGCTCTTACCGTGAAACTGGAAGTTGTTTTAGGAATGCGGACGCCAGGGTGTGGATGCCAGAATGTCAAAACTGGGTGCCCGGAAAGGGCAGTCGATGGTCATTGGATTCTAGATGATCCCGTTTGACCCCCCGCCCACTTTCCCGTAGACTAGGAAATTGCGAGGGGTGCGGTGTGTCGGCATTCTGACCCGCATCCGGGCGCATTGAAGGCCCGCATCAATTTCCCTGACAAATCAGGGCTTTAGATCAAGGAAGCATAATGGCAAACCATGTATCGTCGCTGAAGCGCGCCCGCCAGACCGAAACCAAGACCGCCGTGAACCGCGCCAACCGTACCCGCGTCCGCTCCAGCCTCCGCGCCCTGCGCGAAGCCATCGCCAAGGGCGATGTGAAGGCTGCCCAGACGCAGTTCCGCGAGACCGTCTCCGCCCTCGACAAGAGCGTGCAGAAGGGTGTTCTTCACTCGAACACCGTTTCCCGCTACAAGAGCCGCCTCAACGCACGGCTCAAGGCACTGTCGACGGCAAAAGCTTAGTTTTTGGGGTGGCCGAAACCAGGGGTCCTCTGCGACAGGTCTTCGTTGCCGGGGTGGTGCAGGGCCAGTTTGAAGCAAGAGCGGCCGGGAGCAATCCCGGCCGTTTCTTTTGTGCCACGTTCCGTTCAGTTCAAGCGCTCAAAGATTCCAGCGGCTCCCTGCCCCCCGCCCACGCACATCGTCACCATCCCGTAGCGCACGTTCCGGCGTTTCATCTCTCTGAGTAGTGTCGCGGTGAGTTTAGCCCCGGTGCACCCCAGCGGATGGCCCAGCGCGATTGCTCCACCGTTCACGTTAACCTTGTCTGGATCGAATCCAAGCTCGCGCATCACCGCCAGCGCCTGCGCCGCAAATGCCTCATTGAACTCGATCAGGCCAATATCGCTCAGGTTCAAGCCAGCCTTTTTCAGCGCCTTGGGAACCGCGTAGACCGGACCCATCCCCATCTCCTCCGGCAGGCATCCGGCCACCGCGTAAGCAACCAGCCTGGCCAGCGGCTGAATCCCCAGCTCCTTCGCGCGAACCGCATCCATCAGAACCGTTGCCGCCGCTCCGTCGGATGTCTGCGACGAATTGCCGGCAGTCACAGTTCCCTGCGCATGAAAGACAGGCTTCAGCGCAGCAAGAGCCTCCGCCGTGGTGTCGGCGCGCGGACCCTCGTCAGCGGAAAATACAGATTCCGACGTAACCGGCTTTCCGGCCTTCGCGCCCGGGGTAGCAGTCGTGACTTTCACCGGCACAAGTTCCTCATTGAACCGCCCGGCAGCCTGCGCGGCCACCGCCTTCTGGTGGCTTCCGAGCGAAAAAGCGTCTGCATCTTCCCGCGAAATGTTGTAGTGCTTCGCCACGCGCTCGGCTGTCAGACCCATCGTCAGCAACGCAGCCGGATAATTCTCGGCAAGCCAGGGATTGGGCCGCGGCTTGATGCCGCCCATTGGCAGCATGCTCATGGTCTCTGCCCCGCCCGCGATCACCACGCGTTGCACGCCGCTGCGAATCCGCATGTCGGCCTGCGCGATCGCCTCCAGCCCGGAAGCACAGAGGCGATTCACCGTCATTCCCGGCACATCGACCGGGAGTTGGGCGCGCAACGCCGTCATGCGCGCCATGTTCCAGCCTGACTCTCCCTCCTGCTGCGCGCAGCCGAGGATCACGTCTTCGACTTCGGCCTTATCCAGGGCAGGAACCCGCTCCAAAGCATTGGTCAACGCAGCCGCAGCAAGATCGTCGGGACGAGTGGTGGAAAGAGCGCCCTTGGGTGCGCGGCCCACGGGAGTGCGTACGGCGCTGACAAGAACGGCTTCGGGCATGAATCTCTCCAGAGAAACGCGGATCAGTTCCCAAGATCCGCTGGCTCATTGTTAGACGGCTTGACCCGGCGCGGTCAACCAGGCTGCGCTAATCCGTCGTGTCCACCACGCGTCCAGGCACTTTGCGCATAGAAGTGATAGACCGTCTTCTGGTTCAGCACGGTATCTGCAAGCGCGTCGTGGTCGAGCAGCGGGGGATGGTGCTCCATGCCCGCCTGCGCCTCGCGAATCTGCTGCGGTGAAGCGGGATCAATACCCCAATCAAATCCAAGGACGCCGGAGGAACCGTGCCGCTGCAGTCGCTGCAGTTCCGGAACCGAAGCCAGCGTCATCGGCTTGCCGGGCGTGCGGGCAAAAAAAACCAGCAATTCCACATTGCCATGCGTCGAACAAAGCACGGCCCAGTCCGACGAGCCGGGATGATCAAAGCTGGCGTGGATCACATTCTCAGGCCGATGCGCCTGGAAGGTCTGCGGAATCATGCATCCACGCTGGTCAAGCATTTCGGCGACCGCATCCGGCAAGTCGGGAAACGAACTCGCCGGCAGCCGGTGGATGAGATAAGATGCCGTGCGGCCGTCGACGATCGTCTTGCCGGACTCATTGAGCTGCTGCGCGATTGGCTGTTGGGGCAGACTTGAATCCTGTGCAAGTGCGCCGGTACGCTGCGAACGCGAACGATGCTGCCGAAAACAGAATGAGTGCTGCGACTTTCATTTCAATTGCGCAGTGGCTTGCCGGTCTTCAGTGTATACGCGATGCGCTCCTGCGTCTTGCGCTCGCCGCACAACGAAAGAAACGCCTCGCGCTCCAGATCGAGCAGATACTGCTCGCTGACCAGCGAACCCGCCGTGACCTTGCCGCCGCACAGGATGTACGCCACCCAGCGCGCCACCTTCATGTCGTGCTCCGACGCAAACCCCGCCTCGCCCATGAGAAAGACGCCGGTATTGAGCACCGCAAGCGAAGCCGTGCCGGGCGCCGGAATTGTGCGCGGTTGCGGAGCCGTGTAGCCAGCCTCCGCCAGCGCGATGGCCTGCGCCTTGGCATCGAGCAGCAGCCGTTCGCGATTGAGCGTGATGCCGTCGGCCGGCAACAGCAGCCCGAGCCCCCGCGCCTCAGCCGCCGAGGTGGAAACCTTCGCCATGGCAATCGTTTCCAGCGTGCGTTTCAACGCCGAATTCATCTCGGCCGATTGCGCGAATCGCGAAGGCGGATCCTTGGGATCGGGCGGCGCAAGCGCTGCAGCCGAATCAACCGCGCGCAGCAGCATCTCCTTGGTGCCGCCGCCGCCGGGAATCAGTCCGATGCCCGTTTCCACGAGCCCGATGTAAGTCTCGGCATAGGGTTGACGGCGCGCAGCGTGCAGCGAGATCTCCGCACCTCCGCCCAGCGTGAGATTAAACGGCGCCACCACGACAGGCCGCGGACAGAATTTGATCGACATCGACATCTGCTGGAAGGCGCGAATCGACCCCTTCGACCTCGTCCCACTCGCCCTCCTGCGCACCCAGCAGCAGCTGCATCAGGTTCGCGCCGACGCTGAACCGGTCGCGGTCGCCGCTGATCACAAAGCCGCGGAAATTCTTCACCGCCTCCGAAGTAGGATTCAGCACCGACGAGATCATCGCCACCACGTCGCCGCCGATGGCGTTCTTCAGCGAGTGCAGTTCGATGCAGCCGATGCCGTCGCCAATATCGACCAGCGACGCGCCGGGATTGCTTCGAACCACTCCATTGGTCCGGCGGAAGTCGGCGACGCGGGCGTGACCCGGCTGCTGCGGGATCGGCTCCCATGCGCCGGTGGTCGGGTTGTAGCATTGCGGCCCGTCCGGCGAATACCAGGAGACAGACGCAGTTTCCGGCGCGGAATCAAGCAGCCCCTGAACTGCCGCGCTCACCGGAATGCCAAGCGCGCTTCATACGTGCCACGGACTCGCGCACACCCGCCGCATCCCACAACTCAAAAGGCCCCAGTTCCCAATTGAACCCCGCGCGCATCGCCTGATCGATGGAAGGCGCGTCGTTCGCAGCCTCGCCGATTCGCTCCGCTGCAAAGTTCCACAGCGACGACAGAAACGGCCACAGAAACCGCGCGGCCTTGTCCTTTTTCGGATCGTTGGCCAGCAGCAGTTTCACCCGCTCCTGCACGGTGGCCGCATTCTTCGCCATCTCCAGCGAAGGCAGCGCCGGCTTGGCCGACGGGCGGTACTCGAAGGTCGTAAGATCGAGCACCATCCGCTGCTCCTTACCGTCCGCACCCCGCGACTTCTTGTAAAAGCCCTGGCCGGATTTGTCGCCCAGCCAGCCGCGCTTCACAATCTCCTGCAGAATCGGCGAGAATCCGCCCGGCGTCACCCCCTGCGGAAAATTGGCGGCCACGTGCGCCAGGATGTCGATGCCCACCATGTCGGCGAGCCGAAATGTTCCGGTGCGCGGAAAGCCCAGCGCCGGCCCGGTCAGCGCGTCCACCTCCTCGATGCTGAGCCCCTGCTCCAGCATCAGCGTCGCAGCGCTGAACATGACGGCCACGCCGATGCGGTTGCCGATAAAGTTCGGCGTGTCGTTGGCGAAGACCACCTGCTTGCCAAGCACGCGATCGGCAAACGTCGCGAAGGCAGCCACCAGCGCGGCATCGCTTTCGGCCGTTGGAATGATCTCCAGCAATTGCATGTAGCGCGGCGGATTGAAAAAGTGCGTCCCGAAAAAGCGATCGCGGTGCGACTTGAGCCCCGCAGCGATCTTCGCAATCGGTAATCCCGAGGTGTTGGTCGAAAGCACGGCCTGGGGCGCCAGGTGCGGCGCGACTCGATCCAGCAGCGCCCGTTTGATCTCGAGATTCTCGGCAACAGCCTCGATGACCCAGTCGCACTGCTTCAGCTTCGGCAGATCGTCTTCAAAATTGCCCGGCGTAATCATCGACGCCAGCGACGCCTCATAGAACGCCGCCGGTTTGGCCTTCGCCAGCCCCGCAAGCGCCGACTCAGCCAGCCGATTCCGGGCTCCCTCACCCGCCGGAACCATGTCGAGAAGAAGCGAAGGGATGCCCGCGTTGGCCAGGTGCGCGGCAATGCGCGAGCCCATGGTTCCCGCGCCAAGAACCGCTGCACGGCGCACCAGCAGCGGCTGTGCGGCGAAAAGTGGTACGGCAGTGGTGGCCGGTGCAATCGTGCTCATGCTCGGCTCTCCCCGCGCACGCGCAACTCGATGCAGCGCATGCGCCTACAGCAGTTTCGGAATTGGTGTTGACCGAAAGCATGCAGTTAAGTGGGTTTTCATCAAGGACAATCCACCTTTCACTCTACGTGTATTCCGAAACTGCTCTAATCGTTCCCGAGCATACGAGGGGGCGCTCCGCCGGGTCAAGGCAACGGCACTCTCTCTAGCTCGCATTCAACGCAAATTCATTGCCTTCCAATCATCGCTCCTGAGGCGATACAGCACATGGCGCCGCAGCGGATGCCCCTCGGGAAGCTGCGGATGATCGAAGTCATCCCGCCTATCATAGGTCATTCCCACCTTCTCCATCACGCGACGAGAGCGCAGATTGCCCGGCACCGTAAACGAAACCACTTCCGGCAATCCTAGATCGGCAAACGCATGATCGATGACAGCGCGCGCCCCCTCCGTCGCCAATCCCCTGCCCCAGTGTTCCGGGGCCAGCCGCCACCCGATCTCGACACACGGTGTGAAAGCCGCTTCGAACACGGGAATAAACAGCCCAATATACCCAATGAACTCTCCGGTCGCGGTCAGTTCCGCGGCCAAGGGCCCGAACCCATGCTGCTCAAAGTGCAATTCGGCACGATCCGCCAGCGCATCACTCTCGTCAAGCGAAAGCAACGCCGGAAAATGCTCCATTACCGCCGGATCCCGATTCATCCGCGCAAACGGCTCGCGATCGCCGTCGCTCCATCGCCGCAGAATCAACCGGCGAGTCCGCAGTTCCGCCGCTCCGGCCATCATTTCGTCAGCAGTTTGAACGCATGCGTCCAGTCATTACGCATAAATCCCGGAATGCACCACAGCATGCAAAGCGGTTCGATGGCGCGGGCAGACTCGGCCGCGCCCATGTCCGCCGTCTCCCAGCCAAATTGCTCATTGATCTGCGCCACCTGCTTCTTCGCGCCATCGTTGTTACCGCAGATGAACATCGTCGGTTTGCCCCCTGCAAACTGCGGATTGACCATACAGGGTGCGCCCACCGAGTTGAACGCCTTCACGAAATGAGCGTCTCTGAACTGCCGCTGTAGCCGCTCCATCAGCGATTCGTTGATATCGGTAAAAAACCGGAGTACGCCATTCTCCGGCGGAGAGTCCTCGATCGGGTTGCAGGCGTCGATCACGGTCTTCCCCGCAAGATTCTTCGCACCAGCCAGCGTCAAGGCTTCTACCGCCGCATTGCCTTTCACCGCCACGACAACCAACTCGCCGAACTGCGCAGCCTCTGCGAACGTCCCGACAGAACTCCCGGAGTTCTTTGCCCGACCAGTCCGCCAGCTTGGCAGGACTCCGGCTGCCGACCTTCACGGCGTGGCCATGTTTCAGGAATCCCCCGGCCAAAGTCTTCGCCACGTCTCCCGAGCCAAGCACTCCAACCTTCATCGCACGCCTCCGATCACGCGAGTTTAGATGCAGACGATAACTCATCAAGAACGCAGCCCCCCGGTACCTTCGGACTGCGAATTGATGTCTCTCCGTGGTACGGAGCATTTCACTCTGCGGTATGCTCAAAGCGGGAGCACATTCGATCTCCCCTCGCAATGACCCTCGTAAGCAGAAACGCATGGGAAGCGGCAACCGGAGTCACCCTGATGGCCGGTTTGACCGTTGGCGCAATCCTCTATCTGCGGCGCAAACGCCCGACAGAAGAGGAGTTGGAACGCGAACGCCGCAAGATGCTTGCGCTGTCTGGCCGCCTCATCGACGGCATGTTGCTCGACGTGCGCGAGATAACCCTGGAAGACGGCCGCCCACTCACGATGCTCGAATACAGCTATCGCAGCGCCGGTGTGGACTACGAGTGCTCGCAGGACATCACGACACTCCTCAATGTGGTCGACCTCGGCCAGATGCGCGCCGGCTTTCCCTGCACCGTCCGTTACCAGACCGGTAACCCGCAAAACAGCATTGTGATCTCGGAATCCTGGTCCGGCCTGCGCTCGAGCCTTCCGGTTTACCCGGCTAAGGAGTCCCCAAAGCCGAGGGATCTAGGGCAGTTACACCCCGATCAAGGCTAGAATCCCGCTCCGGTACGATCGGATTTGCCGCTAGCGTCCGATACCCAGCCCCGGTTACACTACCTATATGCATGTCCACGCAGCGCCCGCATCCCCCGGCGCATCCAGGACACAATCCGTACTCCGTTTTTCTCTCGTCGCCACGCTTGCATATGTGGTCGTCACCTTCGTAGCCGGATTGCGCGCCCACTCTCTCGCGCTGCTCTCTGAAGCCGGTCACAACGCCTCCGATTTCCTCGCGCTCCTGCTCAGCTTTGCCGCCGTCTATTTCCAGACGCGCCCGGCCAACCACTCCAAGACCTTCGGCTATCAGCGCGCCGGCGTACTCGCTGCCTTTGTGAATGCGGCCACTCTCATCGTCATCTCCATCTGGATCGCCATCGAAGCCATCCATCGCCTCAGCGCCCCCGTCGCAGTCCAGCCCAAACTCATGATGGTTGTAGCTGCCGTCGGCGTGCTGATGAATGGCGTCATCGCCGCTCTGCTCTGGGGAGTGGCCCGCGACGTGAACATGCGCAGCGCCTTCCTTCACATGGCCGGCGACACGCTTTCCACGGCCGCGGTCATCGCCGGCGGCGCGGGCATCCTGTTCACCGGACGCAACTGGATCGACCCCGTTCTGTCCCTGCTGATCGCCGCGCTGATCCTGTGGTCCAGCTTCGACATCGTGCGCGAGACACTCAACATTCTGCTTGAAGGCACGCCGCGGGGCGCTACGCTGAACGAGATCCGCTCGGGCATGGAAGAAGTCGAAGGCGTCCTCAACGTACACGATCTGCACGTCTGGAGCCTCGGCTCCAACAGCAATGCCCTCGCCTGCCACGTCTGCATTGCCGACATCCCGCCATCTGAAAGCGCCTGCATTCTGGTCAAGCTGAATCACGTGCTGCGCGACCATTTCTCAATTCAGCACTCTACAATTCAGTTTGAACACGAAGGATGCGAAGAGCTCCACGGCTGCGTCGTTCCCATTGAGGAGATGTGCAGCCCTGCCGCTCACAGCCATCACGGACACGCGCATTAGTCTTTAGTGCATCATTCAGGAGGTCTCCGCCCTTGACTCAACGTCGAGTTGCTTTAGCTGTTCTGTGTTTTGCGCTGCTTTTTTCACCAGACAGAAGCTTTCGGCTAGCGTCACTTGCACAGGCGGCAACGTCAGGTCAGGCCGCTTCGTCGGCCAGCTCTCAACTTGAAGCGCTCTCCGGCGAATATACGGATCCGAGTGACCCCGACACGCCCATCAGTTTCTACACGCAGGACGGCAAGCTGATCCTGGAATCCGAACGGATGGTGCCGACAACACTTACAGAGAATTCGCCCACCGAATTCGGTGTTCCCCAATCGAAGGTCACTTTGAAGTTCACCTTGGATGCAGCCGGTCGCGCTCAAACCGTATTCGCGGCGAACGATCCCCAGGTAATTTACAAGCGTACCGGCGACGCCGTGCACCACGTCTTTCACGACTACCAGCGCTCTGAAGTCATGATCCCCATGCGCGACGGCGTCAAGCTGCACACCGTCATCCTCAAACCAGCCGACATTTCCGCGCCGCTTCCTTTCCTCATCCAGCGCACACCCTACGGCGTAGATGGAACCAACCGCGGTTCCTTCTTCGGCGGTCGCCCCGAACTCGCGCGCGACGGCTACATCTACGTGGCCCAGGACATTCGCGGACGCTTCAAAAGCGAGGGTGAATTCGTGATGAGCCGCCCCGAGGCCGACCACCATGATCTGAAAGCTGTCGACGAGAGCACCGACACTTATGACACCGTCGACTGGCTCCTCAAGAACATCGCCGGCAACAACGGCCGCGCAGGTTTCATCGGCACCAGCTACCCGGGCTTCCTCGCAACGGCGGCAGGCATCGATCCACATCCGGCCGTCAAGGCCATCTCGCCCCAGGCTCCGATGATCGACGTCTGGATGGGCGACGACTTCTTCCATAACGGCGCCTTCCGCCAAAGCTATGGCTACGACTACGTCTTCGGCATGGAGTCTAACAAGGAAAATGCCGACGTCAGCTACGGCAAGGACAAAGATGGAAAACCCGTCGACGGCTACGACTATTTCCTCCAGCGCGGTTCCTTTACTGAAGACGTAAAGAAATCCGGCGTCAAGCAGCCTTTTCCCACATGGAAGCTCTTCCTCGATCATCCCAGCTACGACACGGTCTGGTCGTCACGCGCGGTCGAAAACCATCTCGACAAGGTCGCAGTTCCGACCCTCAGCGTTGGCGGCTACTACGACCAGGAAGATATGTGGGGGCCGCAAGAGGAATACAAAAAGCTGGAACCCCGCGACAGCGAACATGAGAATTTCCTCGTGCTTGGCCCCTGGCGTCACGGCTCGTGGTCTTCCTCGTCTCGCCACCTCGGCAATCTCAACTACGGCGAGTCCATCGGCAAGGAGTATCGTTCGCAGATCGAAGCAAAGTTCTTCGGTCACTATCTGAAAGATCAACCCGGCTTTGACCTCGAAGATACCGCCAGCTTTCAGACCGGCTCGAATACTTGGAAGCGCTACTCGCACTTCCCTCCCAAAGAAGCCCAGCCGACCAGCCTGCATCTTGTTGGCGACGGCCTGCTCAGTTGGAGCGACGCCAAGGAGCCGGCGAAAACCAGCTACGAAAGCAACCCGGCAAATCCGGTTCCCTACCGTCACCGCCCCATCCAGGTCACCTATAGTGATGGCTCGCAGTGGTTCAACTGGCTCACCGAAGACCAGCGCTTTGTCACCGATCGCAAAGACGTCGCCGTCTGGAAGCTCCCCGTGCTCAAGAAGGATTTGATCGTGACCGGCGAAGTCCTCGCCGACATCTTCGCCTCAACCACCGGTACCGACAACGACATGGTTGTCAAGCTCATCGATCAATATCCCGACAACGACCACGACCCGAAGATGCGCGGCTATCAGCTTATGACCAACGAGGAGATCTTCCGCGGCCGCTATCTCGAAAGCTTTGAGAAGCCGACCCCCATGCGCTCAGGCTCAATTCACGAGTACCATTTCAGCCTGCACGACGTAGACCACGTCTTCAAAGCTGGGCACACGGTGATGGTCGAGATCCAGAGCACATGGTTCCCGCTCTATGACCGCAACCCGCAGACCTTCGTGCCCAACATCATGACCGCCAAGCCTGAGGACTATAAGCCCGCAACCATCACCATCTACTCCGGCAGCGACCACGACTCCAACCTGCAGTTGCCCCTGATGAACGCCTGCGACCACATCGAGTGCTTCTGAGAACCTTCCGGATGCGCTTTAACAACCTCTTCACACGGGAAAGATACGGTGCTTGAAATATGACTCGGCCCCAGAGTGCTCTTTCTGCCTTCATTCTTCTTCTTTGCACGACCATCTCAGCCCAGGCGCCATCGACCACCAAGCCCGCGCGAACCGCCTACTTCATCGATCCGAAGGTGATCGATATGTCGCTGATTCTTCCGCTGCCGCCATCGCAGGATTCGGAGACTGTGAAGGCCGAGTTGGCTGAGCTGCACAAAATCGAGCGGACTCGCACGCCGGAACAGGTTGCCGCAGCGAAGGCCGACGAGGAAGAACAAGACATTTTCATCTTTCGCACCGTTCTCGGAGACAACTTCCGGCCTGAGGACTTACCGCTGACAGGGGCTCTCTCCGCGCACGTTCACGGCGACGAACCCGTTGCAAGCGGTTCGATGAAGGCTCTTTTCAAGCGTCCGAGGCCGTACCAGTTTGACAGCACGTTGCACCCCGTCTGCAAGACAACAACTGAGCCAAATTCCTACCCCAGCGGACACTCGCTCTCGGGATATCTCGAGGCCTTCACCCTGGCCCAGATGGTGCCCGAGAGACGTCGCGAGATTCTGGAGCGCGCCGATGACTATGCGCACAATCGACTAGTTTGCGGCGTTCATTACCCTAGCGATATCGCGGCAAGCCGCGATGTGGCGTACGCCGTGTTCGGCTACATGCTGGGCACTCCGCGATTCCAGATGGAACTCGCCGCTGCGCGCGCCGAGACACGCAAGCACCTCGGGCTTTCCAATTGAGGCACGTACCCCTTCTATTCATTGCGCAACTCGCGCTAGAATAGAAGTGTGGCAATGATTATCCACCAGCCCATCCCGGCCCTCCTCTAGCGGCGCCCGCCGCCTACACTGTTCTGCGCCCTTTTCCCGTCCAAAATCACAAAATACAAGAGCCCGGAGGGCGGAATGCTTGATCGCCTAGAACAAATGGAGCAGCGCTACAACGACCTGCAGGCGCAGTTCTCGCTGCCTGAAGTGTTGAACGACCATGAAAAATATCAGAAGACCGCCAAGGCCCTGCATGAAATCGAAGAGCCGGTAGAGAAGTACCGCGAGTTGAAGCAGATACAGCAGGGCCTCGCCGAAGCCCGCGCCATGCTGGCCGAAACCGACCCCGACCTGCGCGCCATGGCCGAAGAAGAGATCGCCGCGCTCGAGCCTCGCGCCTCCGCCATCGAGGACGAGATCAAGATCCTGCTGATTCCCAAAGACCCCCTCGACGAGAAGAACGTCATCCTCGAAATCCGTGCCGGAACCGGCGGTGACGAGGCCTCGCTTTTCGCCGCCGAGATCTTCCGCATGTACACCCGTTTTGCCGAGCAACACCGCTGGAAGGTCGAAGTCATGTCGCTTTCGGAATCCGGCGTAGGCGGCTACAAGGAAGTCATCGCCATCATCGAAGGCAAGCGCGTCTACTCGCAACTCAAGTGGGAGAGCGGCGTCCATCGCGTCCAGCGAGTTCCCGCGACGGAAACGCAGGGCCGCGTTCACACCTCCGCCGTCACCATCGCCGTCCTTCCCGAAGCCGAAGATGTGGACATCAAGATCGAAGCCAAAGACATTCGCATCGACACGTTCTGCTCCTCCGGTCCCGGTGGACAGTCCGTCAACACCACATACTCCGCCGTCCGCATCACCCACATTCCTACCAACACCGTGGTTAGTTGCCAGGACGAAAAGTCGCAGATCAAGAATCGCGAAAAAGGCATGCGCGTCCTGCGTTCCCGCCTCTACGAGATGGAGATGGAGAAGCAAAACGCCGAACTGGCCGCAGCTCGCAAATCGCAAGTCGGCTCCGGCGACCGGAGCGAGAAGATTCGCACCTACAACTTCCCGCAGAATCGCCTCACCGACCACCGCATCGGCCTGACGCTGCACCAACTCGACCTCATCATGGAAGGCCGCCTGCAGCCAATCGTCGATGCCCTCATCGCCCACTACCAGGCTGAGCAGCTAAAAGCCGACAACGACCAGGCTGCGTAGATCGCCCGAGAGAAAGTGCTGAGTTTCTGATGAGCGGTTGCCGCAACGTGCGATGCGTCAGAAAGCCGATTTCGTCGCTGCTAACACTTGAACGGCAAACCGCTCTGTGTCAGGGCACGACTTTACAGCTTGGTGAAAAACTCAACGAACCGCTGTTTTGTAACAAGGGCATGGCTTCAGCCAGGCCGCAAATGCAACAAAATGAGTGTCGGGCTTTAGCCCCTGTGCGATACCGGCTCGGCCCATACGGACTTTTTCACCAAGCTGTTTAGTCGTGCCGTAAGTAGCTGAGGATTCGATGGGCTTTAGCCCCTGTGGGAGCTTGCTTGGAGAACGATCCCGGCCTCGGGTACAACCTCATTCTAAGGATCTCCGATGACGTTGCGTGAATGGCTAGCCCAGGCCGAGGCACAGCTCAACGCCGGTCCGCATCTCGATCACGCGCGCCTCGACGCTGAAACGCTCCTGCTTCATCTCATCGGCAAAAACAAAGCCTGGCTAATGGCGCACGCAGATGATGATTTCGCCGGATGCACGGCGATCCACTACGCCAGCCTGCTCGAACGCCGCCGCAAAGGCGAGCCAATCCAGTACATCACCGGTGAGTGCGAATTCTACGGCATCCCCTTTCGCGTCACGCCGGATGTGCTGATTCCCCGTCCTGAAACCGAGCTCCTCGTCGAGCAGTGTCTCGCTCTCGCAACACGCTCGGGGGCCCCAAATCTCGAAGAGATGTGGGAAGAGCCTCAGAACCTGGGTGCCCCATCCATTCCGCGCATTTTGCGGAATGGGTGGGAAACCACGAACCCCGCCTCACCCATCCGCATTCTCGATGTAGGTACGGGATCGGGTGCGGTCGCAGTCGCACTCGCATCGCAACTGCCGAATACCAGCGTTACTGCAACCGACGTCTCAAAAAATGCCCTTGCAATCGCCCGCGAGAACGCCAACCGCAACAAGATCGCCGACCGCATCCGCTTCCTTGAAGGCGATCTCCTCGCCCCCGTTGCCAGTGAATCCTTCAACATCGTCGTCTCCAACCCTCCCTACATCCCCGCCACCGACCGCGACTCCCTTTCCGTAGAAGTCCGCGACCACGAGCCCGCGCTGGCTCTCTTCGCCGGAGACGACGGGCTCAGCATCTACCGCCGCCTCATCCCGCAGGCCTTCGCCGCTCTCGTCCCCGGCGGTTTCATCGCACTCGAAATCGGCTACGCCCAACAGCCCGCCATCCACTCACTCCTCGCCACCGCCGGATTCACCGACCTCCAATTCACGCCAGATTTGCAAGGCATTCCCCGCGTCGCCATCGCCCGCCGCCCTTGAATCCGCGCGCTTTCGCTGAATCGAGATTTAGACGTGAAGAAAGTCGCGTTTCAACCGCCGCTCTGAGCTCAATCGCCGTGCGTCCTTGATTTAAACTTCTCTCCGGAAAGGAAACACTTCATGCCGCCATCCAAAGGCTATGCCGCTCTCGACGCAAAATCGTCGCTGGCTCCGTACAACTTTTCCCGCCGCGAGCCTGGCCCCACCGAAATCGCCGTTGAAATTCTCTACTGCGGCGTCTGCCACTCTGACCTCCACATGGTCCGCAACGAATGGGGCATCGCGATCTATCCCATGGTCCCCGGCCACGAGATCGTCGGACGGGTGGTTGCGGTTGGAAACTCGTCCAAAAAGTTCAGGCTCGGAGAGCTGGCCGCAATCGGCGTCATCATCGACTCCTGCCGTCACTGCGCCCCCTGCAACCGCGGAGAAGAACATTTCTGCGCCGAAGGCCCCACCCTCACCTACGCCGCCAAGGACCGCGTCGACGGCTCCATCACGATGGGCGGATACTCCAACAACCACGTCGTCGACGAGCGCTTCGCCCACACCGTTCCCGCCAATCTCGACCTCGCCGCCGTTGCCCCGCTTCTCTGCGCCGGCATTACCACCTACTCTCCGCTGCGCCACTGGAATGTCGGCCCCGGTAAGAAAGTCGGTATCGTCGGCCTAGGCGGCCTTGGCCACATGGGACTTAAATTCGCGCACTCCTTCGGCGCGCACACCGTGCAGCTCACCACCTCGCTTAAAAAACGAGACGATGCCATCGAGCTCGGAGCCGACGAAGTCGTCCTCTCCACTGACGAAGCCGCGATGAAGAAACACGCCGGCACCTTCGACTTCATCCTCGATACGGCATCCGCTCCGCACGCACTCGAGCCCTACCTCTCTCTCCTCAAGCAGGACGGGACCATCACCCTGGTTGGCCTGCCCGAAAAACCTCCTTCGGTGAGCGTCTTCAGCCTCATTACAAAGCGCGCGTCCATCGCCGGCTCCATGATCGGCGGCATGCCCGAGACGCAGGAAATGCTCGACTACTGCGGGCGGAACAACATCACCGCCGAAGTTGAAGTCATCCCCATCCAGAAGATCAACGAGGCCTTCGTGCGGATGTTGAAGCAGGACGTGAAATACCGGTTTGTCATCGACATGAGCTCTTTGAAATAAATGCTCCAGCAACGTTGCGCGGATACGATGACGTAAACATATCCATAGGACACGGATGATCACTCTCAACAAGACAAAAGCCGTCCTCACCGATATCCACTTCGTGATACCGCTCATCGTCCTCTGCTTTGGTCTGGCGTTGCTCATCGCACTGCATTAAAACAGACGGTTCCGGCTCTCCTCACACAGCTCAATCGCGATGCGGGCCGTGCATTTTTGAATCGAAAGGAAATTCGTCAGACGGATGAGTTCGCCGGCCCGCACCAATCCACCCCTTGTCATACCCTCGGTCCACGGCATCGGTGTCGTTTGCGGCCTGGCAGCAGGAGTGTGGCTGGGCGCGGCTGAGGCGCCTACCAAGCTCGTCAATTCCGGCCTCTCTCCCTACGCCATTTCGCTCTGCATGGTGGCGGGCGTCTTCACTGCCCGCTGGACTGTCCCCACACTGCTCAAAGGCACGCGCCAGGTTTTCGCCGATCTCTCCGAGCACCGCCATCTCATCCCCATCGCGATCCTGGCCGGAATGCTTTGGGCCGTAGCCAACACGCTCACGGTATTCGCCATTCGCGATGTAGGCCTGGCCATCGCGTTTCCGCTCTGGAACACCAACTCCCTCGTTGGCATCCTCTGGGGCCGATTGCTCTTTGGAGAATTGAAAGGAGCCAGCCGCATTAACATCGCCAAGGTCGTTCTTGGATCGCTGGCCATTGTCGTCGCGGCCGTCATGCTGGGCTACAGCACGATCCACAGCGGCGGTCCGCACGCAAATCGTGTAATCGGCGGTGTTCTCGCCGCCATTGGCGCCAGCCTTCTCTGGGGAACGATGTATATTCCCTACCGCAAGGCCTACATCAGCGGCTTGAATCCGCTTTCCTTCGTTACCGTCTTCACACTGGGCGAACTGGGAACGATGGTGGCGCTGGTCCTCGCACTCGATGGCGGAACCAAGGCCGCCGTTTTCCACTCCAGCGAGACGCGTCATCTGCTCTTCTGGCTCTTTCTTGGCGGATTTGTCTGGGTCATCGGCGATCTATTCCAGCAGTTCGCCACCAAGTACCTCGGCATCGGCCGCGGTATCCCGCTCTCCAATACCAACCAGATGTGGGGACTCGCCTGGGGTGCACTTGTCTTCGGCGAACTCGCCCATGCCGACGCAGCGCATCGACTCCTCGTCGTCATCGGCTCGCTGGTCATGATCTGCGGCGCACTCGCCGTCACCACCGCCGTCGCCACCGAAAAAGAACGAGCCTCCATGCGCGAAGCTATCGTCCGAGAGTGCGCACGCTACGACCTCGACTACGACCGCGTGGTGCGGTCGTCAACCGGACAGTCTCCGACCGTCGGCGGCGAGAGCCGAGCATGGTGGGATTACGCAATTCTCGCCTGCGCCGTCGGCATCTTCGTCTGGCTCGGCGTCAATGCGCAAGTGCCCGAGCTTGCCATGAATCTTGTCTGGGTCGGCGTCCTTGCAGCGGTTCTGGTGGCCAGTTCAGTCGCAGCTGCGATGCTGCTTTGGAAGTCGACGAAATTCTCCTGATGTCCTGAGGGCGGCAGCACGCAGATCTTCATCGGTAAAATAAAGATCATGGCAGAGCCCGGTAAGGTCGACCTCGTAGGCGTGGGTCTCAATGCAATCGACACGCTGATTTCCCTTGCTCACTTCCCGGCCCGCGGCTCCAAGACCGAATACACAAATGCCAGCATTCTGCCCGGCGGCCAGGCCGCTACCACCGTCATCGCCTGCCAGACATGGGGCCTCATCACGCGCTACGTCGGCAAGCTGGGCAACGACGAGGCAGGCAATATTCATCGCCGTGAGTTTGCGCGCACCGGTGTTGACGCCCGCCTGGTCACGGTCCCCAGCGCGCTCAGCCCGCAATCCCTCATCCTCGTGGACGAGGGAGGGGAACGCACTGTCCTTTGCCGTCGCGACGAACGCCTCCTGCTTCAACCCTCCGACCTCGATCGCTCCTGGATCGTCAATGCGCGCGCCCTCCTCGTCGACGGCTTCGAAACCGCCGCTGCAACCCAGGCAGCTTCCTGGGCCCGCTCTGCCGGCGTTCCCGTGATCGCTGATCTCGACGAAACCTATCCAGGCGTGGACGACCTGGTCGCCAACGTCGATTACCTCATCGTCAGCCGCGACTTTCCCACGCGACTCACCGGCGAACGGAGTCTTGAACAGGCCCTGCGCGCCGCAAAGAAGCGCTATGGTTGCACGATTACAGCGGCAACGCTCGGAGCTGACGGCGTCCTCGCGTGGGATGGCAAGCAATTTCATATGAACGCCGCCTATCGCGTGCCGGTCGTCGACACAACCGGCGCCGGCGACATCTTTCATGCGGGATTCATCTACGCTTTGCTGCAAGGTTGGCCGCTCGATCGCCAACTCGACTTCGCCTGCGCCGCCGCAGCCCTCAACTGCACCCGCGCCGGCGCCCGCGGCGGCATCAGTTCCGTTGAAGCAATCGAACAGCTAATGGCATCAACACCCCGCTACACCGTCGCTCCCGCGGCAGACTGATCTGCGGCGCTATGCAATTTTCTGTTGCTCCCCAAGAATTCCTACCCGCCGCGGTCCCCGCGATTGTCAACTTCTAGGCAGGCCGCTTACCATTCTCAGCTGTAATCGTTTCCATCGGAGATCAGCCCATGCGTTTATCTGCATCGCTTCCGCTTGCCACTTTCATATTGGCCTTATTGGCCTCCTTCAACGCCAACGCTCAGGGGTCCGCCGAGCCACAGACGAAAAGGAATATCTACCAACCGGTGGCAGCTACGCCCCCCATGGGATGGAACAGCTGGAACTACTTCGCCGGCAAGGTCACCGACAAGGACATTCGCGACTCCGCCGACCAGATCGTCGCCAGCGGCATGAAAGATGCCGGCTACATCTACGTCAACATCGACGACACCTGGGAGGGCGAGCGCGACGCCAACGGCGTGCTCCACACCAACTCCAAATTCCCCGACATGAAGGCCCTCGCCGACTACGTCCATTCCAAGGGCCTCAAGCTCGGCATCTACTCCTCGCCCGGCCCCAAGACCTGCGCTGGCTACGAGGGCTCGCTCGGCCATGAAGAGCAGGACGCACAACTCTACGCCTCATGGGGCATCGACTACCTCAAGTACGACCTGTGCAGTTTCATTCCGGCAGTGATGGAAAAGCAGGCGCCCAACGACAAGCCTGCGCAGATGCGCCTCATGCTCGCCGCCTACGACAAGATGGGCAAAGCCCTCAAGGCTACCGGCCGCCCCATCGTCTATTCGTTCTGCCAGTACGGCTGGGACAACGTCTGGGAGTGGGCGCCCGGTATCGGCGGCAACCTGTGGCGTACCACCGGTGATATCCAGGCGCGCTGGCAAAGCATCTACGACATCCTCAGCCAGCAGAAAGGCCTTGCATCCTACGCCGGCCCCGGCCACTGGAACGACCCTGACATGCTCGAAGTGGGCAACGGCAAGCTCTCGCTCGCTGAGAACCGCACACACTTTTCCATGTGGGCCATGCTCGCCGCGCCGCTTCTTGCCGGCAACGACCTGCCCAACATGAAGCCCGAGGTCAAGGCCATCCTCACCAACCGCGACGTCATCGCGATCAATCAAGATCCACTCGGCCATCAGGCTACGGTACATCTACAGCGGGGGCCAAATCGAAGTCTGGGCCCGCGACCTCAAAGGCGGCGCCAAAGCCGTCGCCATCGTCAACGTGGGCAGCGATGTGTACTCAACCCACCCCTTCCATCTTGATCTCGCGCGACTCGGCCTGCACGGCCCGCAGCGCGCCAAAGACCTCTGGACAGGCAAGGAGATGGACCTCACCAACAACATGCCCATCGAACTCCCCAGCCACGACATCCTGCTGCTCAGAATCGCGAATCCGAAATAGCACAATATGAATCTTGGCAAGCCAAAAATTTGGGTGCCCCATCCTTGACGCCGCTTTCCGCGTCAATGGTGGGAAGTCACAAATCTCCCCGCAGCCTTCTCGCCACTACCGCACGAGAGAGTTCACCCCGGGCACGTCGGTTGGACTTGCGACGGACCTTTTGGTCCACCGCTCTTTCAGATTAAGGAAGGGGCTCTCAAAAATGCGGAAACTGAGCCACGCGATGGACACCGTAAACAGAATTGCGATGCAGGCGACGACAACTGTCGTGTGTGCCGGCATGCCTGTCGCAGTACTTTGATTCCCCGGCTCAAACAACAAGATTAATCTTTTCCCGACCCAGAGAAATTCTGGATGGAAAATATCGTGCCAGACATACGCTCCATAGCTTATGCGACCCAGCCAACGCAACGAGCGGATCTTGAGTATTTTGTGAATGAGTGTTCCCGGCTGAAGCGCCCCTAAGATCAAAAGCCCAGAGAGAATGTCGACCGCGAAAAGTCCCCAGGTAAATTTCCATGTCGGATAGACATAATTCCGCACCCAGATATGCCCGGATGGAAATAGTACGATCCACGCCAAGCCAAACGCCATCACAATGGGGAAGACCATTCGCGCTATCCGCAGCAACGACTGTCGCGCGGAGCTACGCAATATCAACGCGATTAGCCCTCCCATGAGGAGCGCATCAAGGCGAAACGGAGTTGCTCGATAGAGAATCTCATTATCCAACATCCAACTGGGCAGCAGATGCTGACCTGCAAGCCGCATCGCCAAGCAAGTCGGTACCGTTACGGCGCAGATCCAGGACAGCTTCCGGCGGTCTCGGATCCAAAACACGACCCATGGCCACACTACATAGAATTGTTCCTCGACGCAGAGCGACCAGAAATGACCTAAAAAAAGGATGATTTTTTGCCCTGCCAAATGGCCTAGAGGCTGAAAATCTGCGAGTCTTTGAAGAGCATCCCCTGGTCGATACGGGTGAATGAACCGCGCATAGTTGCCCGCGTAAGCTGGCCAGACCAGCCAATGCCAGTTCCATTCCCAATGCACTATCGGCTCAACGGCGAGCATCGCCAGCATAATCCCGTAATAGAGCGGGAAAATTCGAAGTGTGCGGCGAATATAAAAATTGCGCACCCGATAAGCGTCATTGCGCGAGTCAAAAAGAATGCCGGTAATCAAGAACCCCGAAAGGACAAAGAAAAGATCGACGCCGGTCCATCCCCATGGAAGTTGCAAATAGTGCTGACCAAACACCATGAGGAATGCGATCGCGCGGAGACCATCGAGAGCGGGGTAAAAATTTCGGTTTTCTGGAGCGGTGCGAGCAGTATTTCCGGTGACAAGCATCGCATCATCGATAGCCGGACGGCCTGGATTGGACATTTACAAATAAGCTTAACCGCCCAAGCCGATCAACGAGCCAGCAACTCGTTAAACCGCCCGCGCCAGACAAACCGCAAACCACCCGCGCTCATCCATCCAGGTCGCCTCGTGTGCAAACCCCGCCTTCGCAAGCATGGCCTCGGCATCGCCCGTCCGATACTTGTAGCTGTTCTCCGTGTGAATGCTCTCGCCCGCTTCAAAATTCACGCGCAGATCAATCGCCGGCAGCCTGACCGTCTGCTTCGTCTCGCTCACAAGGTGCATCTCCATCCGTGACTCCGCCACATTCCATACTGCGCGATGTGCAAACGCCTCCGGACGAAAATCCGCATCCAGTTCGCGGTTCAAGCGCACCAGCACATTGCGATTGAACGCCGCCGTCACGCCTGCTGCATCGTCATAAGCCGCCTGCAACACCGCCTGATCCTTGGCCAAATCGACGCCCAGCAGCAGGCAATCGCCGGGATCGAGCGCCGCCCGCACCCGCTCCAGAAGCAGCATCGATTCGCCGGGTTCGAAGTTGCCGATGCTCGACCCGATGTAGAGCACGAGCCGGCGCTCACTGGGCAATGTCGAGTCAAGCTCAAGGTCGTGCGTGTAATCCTGCACGCGCGGACAGACAAGCACACCCGGAATTTCGTCCTCGATCCGGATCTGCGCTTCCACCAGCGCGCTGGCCGAGACATCCACCGGCTCGTAGAAAACCGTGTCCTGCCGCTCCACCGCGGCACTCAACAGCAACCGAGTCTTTTCGGCCGAGCCCGCACCAAGCTCCACCAGACGCAACGCGCGTTCGCTCGCAGCCAGACTGACAATCTCCGCGGCGCGGTCCGCTAAAATCGCACGCTCCGTCCGCGTGACGTAGTACTCCGGAATACGCGTGATCTCGTCAAAAAGGCGCGACCCGGCCGAATCGTAGAACAACCAGGAAGGCAACCATTTTGGACTGGACAACAATCCCTCGTATACCGATGAGGCGATCTTGTCTGAAATGTGAAAGCTGGATGGGGAAATAGGGGTCGTAGTCATGCCGTTACTAGGATGCTCCTCCACGTGTGGAAGTTACTTGTCTGCCAACCGGATTCCGGAAAATTGCCATCGCGTTTCCGGCTGAAAAAAATTGCGATAACTCGAGCGAATATGCGATCTTGGCGTCGCACAAGAACCGCCCCGCAACACCATCTGTCCACTCATGAATTTCCCGTTATATTCACCCAGGGAACCCTCCAGCGGCTCGAATCCCGGATAGCCAAGATACGCGCTCGCCGTCCATTCCCAGCAGTCGCCCCAGAGCTGGGAAAGTTGCTCGCCCGCGTCGATCGCCCCAGCCGGCCTCAGCCGGTCTGCATCCAGCAGGTTGCCGTCTACCGCCTGTCCCGTTGCTGCAATTTCCCATTCAAACTCCGTGGGCAGGCGCTTCCCGGCCCAACGTGCGTAGGCGTCGGCCTCGAAGTAACAGACCTGGCTAACCGGCGCTGTCTCAATCTCTTCCAGAGGTATTTCGCCCCGAAGCGTAAAGATCTTCCAACTCTTTCCGTCTTCATTCCAATAGAGCGGAGCGCGCCAGCGGTTCTGCTCCACCGCATCCCATCCGGCCGAAAGCCACAGCTCCGACCGCCGGTATCCCCCGTCAGCAATAAACGCCGCAAACTCCTCGTTAGTCACCAGCCGACTTGCCAGCGCAAACGGCTCCAGCCAGACGCGATGCCGTGGCAGCTCATTGTCGTAGCAGAATCCGTCTCCGGCAAATCCCGCATCCACCAGCCCACCCGCAAACTCCACAAACCTCTCAGCTGGGTGTCCCACAGCCGGGGTCTCCCGCGGTCGAAGCATCTCGATTCTGCGACCCATCTGAGCCTCTGAATTCCTGCTCCTCCTTCAGATAAGCCGGCCGTAACGGATTCGTATAAAACGCGTGCAGGATATCTGTCAGCAATAGCTCCTGGTGCTGCCCCTCGTGGTTAGCCCCCAGCTCAATACGCTTCAGCACCTCCGGCTCCGGATTCACTTCGAGGAGACGTTCAATCCCCTCGTCCACATAGCTTCGATAGCGCAACACCTCATCCAGTCCCGGGCGCGAAAATGAAGATCGCAGCCGCTTCTCCGGGAACTCCGCGAAACTACGGTAATAACTATTAAAGAGCCATGGAAAATCTGCATCGAACAGCTCGTAGCTGGGCAGAAATTTCCGCAGGATGAAGGACTCGAAAAACCAGGCCGTGTGCGCAAGGTGCCACTTGGCCGGGGACGCCTCGGCACACGACTGCACCATCATGTCCTCGGGTGTCAGTGGCTTACACAAGGCCAGTGTGCGCTGCCGAACACTACGAAAACGCTGCCCCACTTCCGATTGCAGCTCGGGAGATACCGTGGTGCTCATGCTCGACGATCCTCGTTTCCGGCGGATTTTTAGAGCCGCAGATTGGTCCGGCTCATGTATTTCTTAGTCCGCCTTGCACCGGTGTTACCAACGAACTTGACGATGTTCCACAGATTGGTGCTCTAATTTGATGAGACGATGACGCAGGTTTGTCGCCCAGATTCCTTCTTGAGGAGGGAATATGCGCAGGTCCGATAAACGCTTGCTGCCGGCATTGACCTTGATGGCAGCCATTGCAAGTACCTCCGGTTTGAGTCTCGCTCAGTCTCCAGCCGTACAGTCTCCTGAAGCAGCGCCGAATCCCGCATCGCGATCAACAACCTCAACTACCCTGCCAACAACTCCTCCAACCGCCGAGCAGGTCGGCGACGCCCTCATGGCTCATCAACGCTATCAGGCAGCCATTGAAGCCTACAAGAAAGCATCCCCCGACAATGCCGTCGTCTGGAACAAGATAGGCATCGCCTACCAGTTGATGTTCAATCTCACCGATGCGATGCATTGTTACCGCGTTTCCGAGAAACTCAGCCCGAAAAACTCAAACGTCCTGAACAATCTCGGCACAGTCTACGATGCGACGAAGGAATATCACAGCGCAGAGAGAATGTATCGCAAGGCGCTCAAAGTCGACCCCAATTCCGCTCTCATCCTTAAGAATCTCGGCACAAATCTGCTGGCGCAGCACAAATACCAAAAAGGCTGGGAAGAATACAAAGCCGCTCTCAAGATCGATCCGAGTATTTTTGATAACAGCTCCAGGCCGCGCATCGAGAACCCGGCGTCGATTTCCGATCGCGGCGCCATGAACTATTACCTGGCCAAGGGCTGTGTGCGCGCAGGCATGCCCGAACGCGCCATTCAATACCTGCGCATGGCTCTCAACGAGGGATATACAAACCCCAAAAAGATCATTGCGGACAACGAGTTTGCAGCCTTGCACGGGTTCCCCGAATTTGAGGAATTGATGTTGTCTGAGACGCAAAAAAGACAGTGATCTCGCATCAATTTGAAGACAAGCTACGACCGGACCGTCGTCTTATCCAGGATCGTCTGCGTCTATTTATGCAGGATTAACCCCGTCTGGAGCCCTATGAAAGCCCGTCGCATTTCGTTGCCGTTTCTGGTCTTGCCGTTTCTGGTCCTGCTTGGCACAGTGGGTCTTAGCGCTTTGGCACAGGACACAAATCCTCCTCAAGATCCCAACCAGCCCGCACAGGGCCGCGGACAGCGCGGAGGGCGCGGTGCCTGGGGCAGTGGCGGCATGATGGGACGTGGCGTCATGGGGACTGTGACCGAAGTCGCCCCTGACCACTACACCGTCAAAACCGAAGCCGGCGATCTCTACGCCATCCACTACAGCGTGAACACCCGCATCATAAAAGGGGGCGGAGGCGGCCAGCGCCGCGGCCAGAGCGATGACAATCAGCCCCCAACCAATCCGCCCCAGTCCATCAAGGCCACCGACATCAAAGTCGGCGACGCCATCGCTGCCTCCGGCGAGATAGATGGCAGCGTCAAATCCGTCGGCGCCGTCGTCATCTTCCAGATCGATCCCGAACGCGCCAAACAGATGCGCGAGATGCAGGCCAACTACGGCAAGACATGGCTCATGGGCAAAGTTACCGCCATTAACGAAGCGAAAGTGACCTTCCAAGGCGGCCCCGATAACGCCACCCACATTTTCCTCGCCGACGAGAACACCACCTTCCGCAAACGCCGCGACCCCATCACCCTCGGCGATATTCAGGTAGGCGATATGGTGCGGGCCGAAGGAGCAGTGAAAAACGGCTCCTTCCTCGCCACCACGGTCGCCGTCATGGGCCCACCCCCCCAGCGCAACGACAGCGCCGTTCCAGCTTCCCCGCCACAATAGTGGGAAGTAAGCCTAAATCGATACATCGTTGGTGCCCCATTCATGACTCGTCTTTTGCGTCATGAGTGGGATAGCACGAACCTGGGTGCCCCAGAGCCTGTCCTGAGTTGGTCCAAGGATCTCGCATTTGAGACCTGGGATTTGGGTGCGATTCATCCGTTTCTCAGCACCGTTCATCCGCCGTCTCAGCCCCTCATCCGATTCGCCGCGTAATCCCCGACAACCCTCGCTATCTTCCTTACCAGCGCACGATAACGCCCCGGAAAGGAAGAACCGCCCGATGGCTCCAACCGGCCCACTCGTCAGCGTTGAGCAAGTTACCCGCAAATTCCCCCTCGACCACAGCGCGGTCACCGCTCTCGACGACGTCAGTCTCCGCATCGATGCCGGAGAATTCCTCGCCATCTCCGGCCCCAGCGGCAGCGGCAAATCCACGCTGCTGAACCTGATCGGCTGCATCGACAAGCCCACCAGCGGCCGCATCCTCATCGACAGCGTCGACACCTCGCGCCTCAGCTCCTCGCAAACCTCCGCGCTCCGCCGCGAAAAAATCGGCTTCGTCTTTCAGACCTTCAACCTGATCCCCGTCTTCACGGCCAGCGAAAACGTCGAGTACCCGCTGCTGATTCAGGGCGTCAGCGCCGGCGAGCGCCGCAAGCGCGTAGCCGAAGCGCTCGAAAACGTCGGCCTTTCCGCCCGCGCCGACCATCGTCCCGATCTGCTCTCCGGCGGCGAGCGTCAGCGTGTTGCCGTCGCCCGCGCCATCGTCCATCGTCCTGCCCTGGTGTTGGCCGATGAACCCACCGCCAATCTCGACACCCGCAACGCCACCCAGCTCATCGACCTGATGCGCGACCTGAACCGCAGCCTCGGTCTCACCTTCATCTTTTCCACCCACGACCAGCGCCTGCTCGAGCACACCCCGCGCATCGTCCGCCTCACCGACGGCCGCATCATCAGCGACACCCATTCTGAGCAATCTGAAGGAGCCAGCCATGAGCAAGTTCTTACTGCTTGCGTTTCGTAACGTCTTCCGCAATCGCCGCCGAACGCTGATGACCCTGCTCATGGTCGGTGGCGGCGTAGCTGGCCTTCTCCTCGCCGGCGGATACTTCGCCTTCATGACCCGCGGTCTCCGCGAAGACACCATCCGCGCCGGCCTCGGTCACCTGCAGATCTTCACCACCGATCACTTCAAGCGCGATGAAGTCAAAGTGCTCGACACCGGAATCGAAAACTGGCGCCAGGTTGCCGCAACGGTCAGCTCCGCGCCGCACGTACGCGGCGTCGCGCCCCGCATCGAGTTCTACGGCATGGTCTCCAATGGAATCAAGGCGGTCGGTTTCATGGGCAGCGCCGTTGATCCTGACGCGGAAAGCAGTCTCGGCTTCGCGAACCAGGTCTCAGGCGCCGGCCGGAATCTCTCCTCCAAGTCCAGCGGCGACGTCGAAGCGCTCATCGGCGCTGGATTGGCCAAGTCGATGAACGTGAAAGTCGGCGACGGTCTCACGCTGCTCGCCATGACCTCCGACGGAGCACTCAACGGCGTCGACGTGCAGATCGTGGGCATCGTCAAAACCGGCATCGCCGAAATGGACGCCCGCTATCTGCGCATCACCCTGCCCGCCGCCCAGCGCCTGTTGCAAAGCGATCGCGTCACCAACCTCGTCGTCGGCCTCGACGCCACCGACAACACCGACGCGGTCTACACAGAACTCGCCCCGCGTCTCCACGGCCTGCCGCAGGAAATGACGCTGAAGAAATGGATCGACCTCGCCACCTACTACAACCAGGTTCACACCATGTTCAACGGAATCTTCCTCTTCATGGGTCTCATTGTCTTCCTCATGGTGCTCATGGCCAGCATCAACACGCTGCTCATGGCCATGATTGAGCGCATCCGCGAAATCGGCACCATGCTGGCGATGGGCACGCCGCGCGCGTGGATCGTCGCACTGTTCATGCTCGAAGCCACGCTCCTCGGCCTTCTTGGAGCAGTTGCTCGGCGTCGCTGGCGGCAATCTCCTCGGCTCGCTACTTAATGCCTGCCGGCCTTCACATGCCGCCGCCTCCGGGATATACCATCAACATTCCGTTCCGCGTCCTGCACGTGCCCGCGTTGATGATCGGCTCCTCCATCATGGTCGTCATCTCGCTCGCGCTCGCATCCATCCTTCCCGCGATCCGCGCATCGCGTCTGCAAATTGCGGAGGCCCTCGCTCATGTCTAGATCTACGTCTAAAGTCGACTTCACGCTGCGCTCTTTCCTGCTGCTCGTCACCGTCGCGTTCCTCATCGCCTGGGCTGCGATCGGCCACGCCGCAACGCCTGACGCCGACAGCTCTGCTCAAGCGCTCCGACACCTATCGCAACGGCTGGCCGGCCTACACCCTGCGCGTAAAAATCACCAACTACGAATCCGGCAAATCCGACGAAGAGTCGCTCTACGAGGTCTCGCAAAAAGGCACCGACAAAACCTACGTCGAGTTCATGAGCCCCCGCGACAAGGGCCGCCATCTGCTCATGCTCGGCGACGACATGTGGATCTACCTGCCCGATACCAGCCGCCCCGTGCGCATCACGCCCCTCGAACGGCTCTCCGGCGATGCCTCCAATGGCGACATCGCCCGCACCAACTACGCCGTCGATTACACCGCTGCGTACGTTCGCGACGAAAAAGTCGGCAACGAGAACTGCTACGTCCTCGACCTCACCGCCAGGCGCAAAGGTGCAACCTACCAGCGCATCCTCTACTGGGTCCGCGTCGAAGATGCGCGTCCCGTGCGCGCCGAGTTCTACCTCACCTCCGGCAAGCACATCAAATCCGCCACCTTCGACGAATACGCGCCATTCGGTGGCAAGATGCTGCTCCAGCGCTTAACGCTCTACGACGAGATCCGCCACAACTCGCACAGCGTTCTCGACTACTCCAACGCCGCGCCCCGCGATCTGCCCGACAAGCTCTTCTACCAGGGCCGCGCCGACAGGTTCTGATGCAAGTGCCATCAGAATGGGTGCCCCAGGTCTCGATTTTTAGACCTGGGAAAGCACAAACTAAACGCTCTTATACGACTTGGAGCAACACAAGCCCTCGATGAAATACCTGCTCACATTCACGGCCTCCTTGCGATCACGTCCGGCGTCCACGCGCAGGATCCGCCGCCCGCCGAAGAGAGTTCCCTGAGCACCCGCTACTCCCTCGCCGTCATCGATGACGCCACCTTCTACAGCGACCTCCGTCAGCCCACGCCACAAGTCCTCAACCAGGTCCTCGTCGAGCCCACCTTCGGCATCCGCTATCACGACCGCCTCACCTTCTCCACCAGCCTCATCGGCCTCTCCACGACATACACCGACACTGCCTCGAAGATGCTCGTAAAGGAAACCTACGCCGGACTCTCCGCCGGCGATTTCGATTTCACCGCCGGCCGCAAGATGGTCCGCTGGGGCACCGGCTACGCCTTCACAGCTGCCGGCGTTCTCGACCCGCCCGCGCGATCCCACCAATCCAACCGACCGCCTTAACGTGAACCAGGGCCGCGACATGATCAAAGCCGACTGGGTTCACGGCCCGCACGCATTGACGCTCGCATGGTCCACCGCCGCCCTCGCACCCGCCAACTCCACACTGCGCGACACCACCGCGTTCCGGTATAACGTTCTGGTGCGCGGATTCGACACATCGCTCATCGCCGGCAACGATCGCGGGGGCGACTCCTTCGGAGCACTCACCTTCACGCGCGTCCTCGGCCAGGCATGGGAAGTGCACGGCGAAGCCGCGTGGCGCGAGCAGGCCGCCGTGCTCCTCGGCGGCAAATGCACCTTGCGCTCCGGCGTCACCTTCATCGGCGAGTTCTACACTCCGCCCAACACGCCGTACTTCCGCGACATGTCCGTTTCGCCGCTCGCCGGCCGCCAGCACTACGCCTTCTTCAACGTCGGCAAGACCCGCCTGCGCGAGCTTCCCGGCTGGAAGGAGTGGGACGTCTCCGGTTCCGTCGTCGCGAATCTCGACGATCACAGCATCACACGGTTCTCGATGTGAGCCGCTGGTTCGGAAATCATTTCTCTTCCTATATGCACATTGAAATTCCTGCCGGCAGCAAAACCTCCGACTTCGGCGCAACGCCGTACGCCACAGCCACCTCCGCCGGAGTGCGTTTCCATCTATGAACGATTGCACCCCAACCAACATGCGCGATCCAGCCAATGGATCAAAGCTTGCCCCCAGCTATGGCTCATTTCTGTCGAGGGCCATCTGGATCGTCACCAGCGCCACTCTGGTCATCTTCCTCATCTTTCTCTCCATCGGCCATTACAGGCTTTCGCAGATTGGCACTCAGATTTTCAGCAGTATTTGTTTACTCCGCTCTCATCGCCATGCCTTCCATCTCCTATCCTCACTCGAATTTCCGTTCTCTATACCAGTCGATTCCCGCGATTGATCTATCTCATGCAGGCTCTGGTCCTGGTTTGCACCGCCACCGTCGGCACATTTGCCGCCGACCTGGTCTTGCAATATGCCGGCATTGTCCGCCCAGGCGGTTATTGGATTGAACTCCGAGAGTCTCTCCCCTTCAGCTTGGTGATCTCCCTGATGTTTGGCCTCAGCATCAGTACCTTCGAGACGCTGCGCTACAAGCTCCAGGCTGCGACCCTCGAACTACGCACCCGCCAGGTCGAGCAGGAGCGCGCCAACAAACTCCTCGCCGAAGCCCGCCTCTCCTCTCTCGAATCCCGCATCCATCCCCACTTCCTCTTCAATACCCTCAACTCCATCGCCTCGCTTATCCCCTCCGATCCCAAGCGCGCCGAAGAAACCGTAAGCAAGCTCGCATCTCTTCTTCGCTTCTCTCTCAATGCGAACCACGACGGCCTGGTCCCACTTGCGCAGGAACTCAAAATCGTCCGCGATTATCTCGAAATTGAAGCAACCCGTTTCGGTCAGCGCCTGCGATACGAAATTCGCGTTCCCGAGTCTCTCGCGAATCTCAAAGTTCCGCCTCTTGCCCTGCAAACGCTGGTCGAAAACAGCGTCAAACACGTGGTCGCCCAGCGCAGTAACGGAGGTTCCATCGAGGTCAACGGCACACAACGCAATCAGCATTGCGAACTCACCGTAACCGACGACGGCCCGGGATTCTCGCTCGCCGACGTCTCCCCCGATCACGGCCTCGGCAATCTCGTCGGACGTCTGCAACTCCTCTTTGGGGAATCCTCACAACTCAACGTGAAGCGAGTCGATGACAAAACCGTCGTCTCCATCGCAGTTCCCGCCGGAGAGCCGCAATGACGCAAGAATCTGCTCCGCTGCGCGCCTTCCTCGTCGACGATGAACACCTGGCGCTCGAACGCCTGCAGCGCCTGCTCGCCGCCTTCCCGGAGATTCAGATAACCGGTACCACAACCGACCCATCCGCCGCCGTCGCAAACCTCAACGATTCTCACAAGCAACCAATCGACGTGCTCTTCCTCGATATCCAGATGCCCGGCATGAATGGCTTCGAACTCCTCGCACGTCTCGACACCCAGCCCTTTGTCATCTTCACCACCGCCTACGATCAGCACGCCCTCCGCGCCTTCGAAACCAACGCCATCGACTATCTGCTCAAGCCCATTGAGCCCGAACAACTGGAGCGCGCGCTCAAGAAACTCGGCCGCCTTCGCCCCATCATCAAATCAGATTGGCAGCAGAATCCCGCCCTGCCGCAGCTGCTCCAGGAGCTGACCGCATCCCTCCGGGAAGGCCACGCGACCTACCCCAACCGCATCGCTTCCCGCGTCGGCGAACGCATCTCATTCCTCGCGCTCGACGACGTCACCCACTTCATCGCCCAGGACAAGCTCACCTTTGCTCTTTCAAATGGACGCCGCCACTGCGTCGACCAGACGATTGCCGAGCTCGAGCATCGCCTCGATCAAGCGAGGTTCTTGCGCATCCACCGTTCTGCCCTGGTCAATGTCGATTGGATCCACGAAGTCAATTCATGGTTCGCCGGCAAAGTCGTCCTCACGCTCAAAGACCCGCAGCACACCCAACTCACCGTCGCCCGCGACCGCGTCCGCACCCTCAAAGACCGCCTCGGAATCTAGTCCCGATCCCTGGTCCTGATCCCTGGTCCTGATCCCTAGTCCCTAGTCCCTAATCCCTAATCCCTAATCCCTGCCTTTACCCCATAAACATCCCGCCGTTCACATCCAGCACGTGCCCTGTAATATATGCCGCGGCATCCGAAGCCAGAAACGCCACCGGCTGCGCAATCTCCATATCCGTCCCCGGCCGCCCCAGCGGAATCTGATCGATCATCTTCTCGCGCAATTTCTCGCCCAGCACCGTCGTCATCGGCGTCTCGATATATCCCGGCGCCACCGCATTCACTGTGATGCCGCGTGAAGCCACCTCGCGCGCCAGCGACCGCGTAAACCCGATCAACCCCGCCTTCGACGCCGCGTAATTCACCTGGCCTTCCTGCCCCGTGCGGCCCACCACGCTCGTGATGTTGATGATCCTTCCCCAGCGATTCTTCATCATCTGCCGCAACAGTGCCTGCGTCAGCAAGAAACGCGCCAGTCAGATTCGTGCCCAGCACATCATCCCAATCGGTGCGTTTCATACGCATCATCAGGTCGTCGCGCGTGATGCCCGCGTTATTGACCAGGATCTCCACTTTGCCGAGCCGATCCAACACCGCCTTCGCGCCATTCTTGATTGACTCCTCACTGGCCACATCGAGCCCGAATGCCGCCGCCTGTCCGCCCGCCGCCGCAATCTCCGCCGCCACCTCGGCCAGCTTCGCCTCATTGCGCGCTGCAAGCGCCACCGTCGCTCCCGCCTTCGCCAGTTCCAGCGCACACGCCCGCCCAATCCCCTGCGACGCTCCCGTCACCAGCGCAACTCTTCCCTGCAGATCCGCCATCAAGTTCCCACCTTCAGCGCCGCTCTAACTTCAATCGCGTCGCGCACTTCCAACGCCAATTATAGGCAAGCCCACGTCGTCCTGTTTCCCTGTACCCGCGCGACTTCCCGAAACATCAACTGCAATCGCGCTTGTCATAGCGTTAGCTCATGCGATATAGTTCATCTGAACTATATGACGACCGAACTCGGAATCTGGGAAATCGCCGTTCTCTCCCTTCTTGCGCGAAGGGCCCATGCATCCCTACCAGATGCAGAGCCTGCTCCGCCTGCGTCACAAGGACGAAATCCTTGCCCTCAAGCGCGGCTCGCTCTATCACGCCATCGGCCGCCTCGTCCGCGACGAACTCATCGCTGCCAAATCCACGACCCGCAACGGACGGCGCCCCGAACGCACCACCTATGCCATCACCGCCGCAGGCCGCAAGGAATTCACCCGCGTCCTTCGCCAAATCATTGCGGTACCTCGCCGCGAGTCTTCCGAGTTCATGGCCGCGATGAGCTTCCTGGTGCATCTCACACCCGCCGAAGCCCTGCCCCGCCTCGACGAACGAGCACAGCATCTCGAAAACGAGATCGCACTGCGCAGCGCCGGCGTTGCCGCTGCATCGGCACGCGTTCTCCGCATCAACCTGGTCGAAAGCGAATACCTGATCGCCATGCTGAAAGCCGAACTCGCCTGGGTTCGCAATCTCATCTCGAAATCTCGTCAGGCGATCTCTCCTGGGATCTCAAGAGCGTTTTGAAAGACGCGCGCGCATCCGCACTCAAGGCCGCGCGCCCCGAGGAGTAATCCATGCAAACCGAATCCATCCCCGCCAACACGAGCCTGCAAGCGCCGGCCCCGACACGCTATCGCGGCGCCATCTGGACACTGCTCGTCCTCGCTCCCGTCATCGGCGAAGTCCTCAGCGGCTCCACCCGCCTCAGCATCCTCTTCGTACTCATTCCTGAAATCATGGTCTGGGGCGGCGGCGCGCTTCTCTGCCGCGAACTCGTTCGCCGCTGGCGAGCCGGCGCAACCAGCCTCCTGCTGCCTCGGCCTCGCCCTCTCCGTCGCTGAGGAGTTCATCATCCAGCAGACATCCATCGCGCCACTCCCCTTTCCCGGCGCCAACGCCGACTTCGGCCGCTACGCCGGAGTCAACTGGATCTACTTCCTTTTCATGCTGGGATTCGAAAGCGTCTGGGTGGTTCTGATTCCAGTCCAGGTCACTGAACTCATCTTTCCCAATCGCCGCGAGCATCCTTGGCTGCGCAAACGCGGACTCATCGCGACATGCATCGCGTTCCTCCTCGGCAGCCGCATTGCCTGGTACGGCTGGACGCAACAGGCGCGCCCCAGACTTCACGCCGCGCCGTACCACCCGCCTGCCATCCTCATCCTCGTCGGCGTTCGCCGCGATCGCCGCCCTCATCGGCACAGCCTGGCTCGTGCGCAACTACGGCCACTCCGGTCAGATCGATTCGCGCCAACCCGCCAGCCCGTGGATCCTCGGGATCAAAGCCTTCGTCTTCGCCGCAGCCTGGTTCGAACTCATCGGCCTGGTCTTCGTTCCCCACCCCGGCCTCGCCGCCTGGATTCCTCTCGCCGCCGGCCTCATCTGGGCACTCCTCGCCTTCGCAATCGTCCGCTACTGGTCAGCCGCGCAAGGCTGGCGCGACATCCACCGCTTTGCCTTATCCTTCGGAGCAGTGCTCGGATGCATGGCCATGAGCGACATCAGCGCCGCCGGCTGGACACGCGTCGACCTCATCGCCAAATTCACTTTTCAGTCTTTAGCGTTCGTCGGATTTCTGCTGCTTGCGCGAAAGGTCGGGCAACGCGAAGCCGCCGACCAAGCCCCCAGCCGTTAGCATGTCGGCCGGACTCAGTTTGATGGCATCGCCTGTGCCGGAATACGCTCTCGCCTGCGCGCCGGCTCTGCCAGTCTCCGCCGGCCAGACATACACCGCCAGCCGCCTGGAGTAGTGCAGCACCGGCTCGTGATCCGTGACCTGAATTCCCAACGCAGCCGGCAAGTCATTGCGCTCGATCTCCGCTTCGGCATCTTCCAGCGGAGAAGCCACCGCATGAATATTCGCCCGCACTGCGAGCCCGGCATGATTCCTGGTGAACAGGCAGTACCGCTCCGTAAAGAAATATTCAAGACGTCCCGCTGCGAATCTCCGCCAGTCTCCGCGTCGGCCCCAGCCCCCGGTAACGCGCAATGAAGTTTGCAGGATGGCTGACAAACCGCCTCCGGCTGTAAAACGAGAACTCGCGTTCGGTCCGCTGATTCAGCCGCATCTCAGCCCACGTACAGGGCTGGCGAAACACGAGCCGTACCGCCGCGGTTGCCAGCAGGCTGCCGATATCCACCGAGAGGTTATAGATGCCCGGCGTGTTCGTCATGCTGGTCGTGAACATAGGTGCGTAGGTGCAGCTCGGGAAAACTCCCCGTCCCCGGAACCGATGGCACCCCGCGGAAGTTGAAACGATCCATCCACAGCGGCACAATCCCGATCCACGCTGAGCCCTGGAAAGTGTCTGGCTGCAATCCCTCCGGCAAAAAAGGCGCTACGGTCGCCGCAGGTACGCGCCAATGCGCAAAAAGGAGATCGTTCCAGCGCTGAGACACCGTCCAGCGACCGGTTGGCAATGGCCGGGGCCTTTGCGATGTACGCAATTTGAACTCCCGCATTCCGCCGCGCGCTCCCGTCCAACAGCTTTGACGTTTCATCGGTCCGGGGGATTCACAGCCGGACCTTACCTGATGCCGTATTCTGGTCGCGAGCCCTCGCCCATGTCCAGTGAATCTTTCTCGCCCGCCGGTGCCCAGAATCAGACCGATGTCTATGCCGTTCATGGAGCCGATCCCGAAGTCCTGGCCTATGCCATGGCCAAGTACTCCCGGTCCTCGCTCTCCATGCGCGAATCGCTCACCGAAATCAGTGCCCAGCGTGCCGAGCAGTTCCTTAACACATTTTATTTTCAGTACGGCCATCGCTCCATCGCCGACCTGGCCCACATCGCCTTTGCCGTTGAACGCCTGAGCCTGCTCGCGGCCATCGTACTGGTCGACGAACAGCGCTGGGACGGCCAGGAACGCTCCACCCGCTATCAGAACTTCCAGAAATCAGGCTGGTACTTCCCTGACTTCGGCTCCGATGCCGCCTCCGCCCACCTTTACAGCGAGACCGTCGAAAACCTGTTCTCGACCTACCAGCGCACCACCGCCGCTGTCCACGAAGCCCTCCGCCAGCGCGTCGCCCGCCCCGAGGCGATGAAGCCCGAAGCCTACGACCGCACCCTCAAGGCGCGAGCCTTCGATGTGGCACGATACTTGCTTCCGTTAGCCACCAACACCTCCCTCGGCCAGATCGTCAACGCGCGTACGCTCGAGACGCAAGTCTCCCGTCTCCTCTCGCACCCCATCGCCGAAGTGCGCGACCTCGGAGCAAAGCTCCGCGAAGCCGCCACCGGCCCCGCCTGGAACGTCAACGCCCGCGCCGCCGCCGAATTCGTTGAGAAACTCAAAGCGACGGAAGTCTTGTATCAGGGCACGACTTCAGTCGTGCCGCAAGCACCTGTATTAACAGAAGGGGCTTTAGCCCCTGAGGGAAGCCTCGCCGCCGAAGCTGCGAACCTCCTCACCCGCGAAGTCCGCACCGCGCCCACGCTCGTCAAATACGCCGAGCCAAACCAGTATCTGATCCAGACGCGCGCCGAACTCGAACAAGCCGCTGCTGAGCTCCTCGACAAAATCCCGTCCAAAAATCCGCCCCACGCAGTGGATCTCGTCGAACGCACCGAATCCCTCGAAGTCGAACTCGCCGCAACCCTCATCTACTGGGCCAGCCATCACCCCTACCGCCAGGTCCGCGACATCGTCGCTGGCCTTCCAGCCTCTCGCGTTTCTGAAATTATCGAGCTGGGCCTGCACCATCGCGGCCGCCACGACGAAGCCCTTCGCGTCTTCCACGCCGGAGCCGCCCTCCGCTTCGACATCCTCATGGACATCGGTGGCTTCCGCGACATGCATCGCCATCGCCGCGTCACGCAGATCCAGCAGGGATTCACAACCCTCCACGGCTACGAAACACCCCACTCCGGAGACGCCGCCGGACTCGAAGAAGCCGGCGTCCTCGCCGACTACCAGTCCGCCATCGAATCTGCACATGCCGCCAGCGCAAAAATTGCCGCCGGCTCCGCACCCGAAGCGAAAGCATCAGCGCTCTACCTGCTGCCATTGGCCACCCGCGTCCGCTGCCTCTTCAAGATGGACTTCGCCGAAGCCCAATACATCAGCGAACTCCGCTCCGCTCCCGCCGGCCACTTCAGCTATCGCCGCGTCGCCTGGGAAATGTATTTAGCCCTCGAGCGCCAACACCCCACGCTCGCCAAATACATCCGCGCCACCGACTTCAGCAAGCCCATCGATCTGCTGCAACGGTAATGTTCCTAAGGCTGAATTTCTTCCCCTAATTGGCGGTGTCATTCTGAGTCAACGAGGCCCCAAACGTCTTTCAGTTTGGGGGTGGTGAGCGAAGAATCTGCTTCTGGGCTCTATCTTCCGGAACCGGGCCGGTGCCCCAGGTCTCGCTTTTGAAACCTGGGAAAGCACGAAAGCTCGGGCCGGGTGCCTATTTAGTGCTCGAACGCCAGCACGCCTCGCGCGCGAAATAAGTCCGTCCGATAGACTTTACCCAAGGCCAACGACTTTCTCCAGCGCGAGCGGCACGAATCGACTGCGTCTCGGAAGAGATAAAATCGCGAGTGATATGGACGGGCCCACCAGTCGGGAAGCATCCTCCTGAAAAATATCCTGGAACGCCGACACGACCTCAACCGCCCTGAACCGTCGTCGCCCGGTCGCTCACAAATTTCACGGTCCACTTCTTTCCATCCGCATTGTAGGTGACGGTGCGGTTCCCTTCAGTCTGCGGGTTGTCCGTCTGGATCTTCTGGCCCAGTGCCAGCCGCGTTTGCAACTCGTTCATCCCCGGCTTCGCCTGGTGCGCATCCACGGCCGCCCACACATCCTTGGGCCAGTTCGCATAGATCGTGCGCGGATCGTCGTAGAAAAACAGCAAGTCGCTGTAATACTGCTCCTCGCTCCCGTCCATCGCGCCCACCGGCGTCGCGTACTCCTGCTTGTCATTGGGCAGCGTGAACACAAACATCGCCTGTTTGCTTCCGTGGCTGATGCCGTCATCCACGTCCGCCGGAACCGCAATCTTGATTGCCTTCTTGATATCGAGCTTCTGCAATGGCGGAATCACGCCTACGCGTTTCTTGAAGTCCACCTTCCCGCCCGCGTAAGGAAAATACGGCATCGTGTAGCCGTTCTTCATCCAAACACTCTTGCCTTCCTCGTCTTTCAAATCATCGAAGTGTGCCGGAAACTCCATCCGCACCACGGCCACATCATCCGCGGTCAGCTTCTGCTCCTGCCCCTGGTTCACGACGCCCGGATTTTGCCGATTCTTATAAACCGAGAACATATAAATGCCGGCAATCACCAGCGTGATGCCTGTCGGAATCACCACAATCTTCCAGGGCTTCACGCATCCTCCTTCGAATTAATGCATGACTTCGAATTCAACCTGCCGCCGGCGTCTGTACGTTCGCTGAGTCGGATCGCCGCGGCCGCAGAGCCTCAGCGCTCAGCTCATCCGTGTGCCGCAGACCCGGAAACAGCACCGCCCAAACGCCCGCGACAGCCAGCGAGGCCAACCCGCCAAAGATCGTTGCGCGCACCGCGCCAAACCACTGCGCCGTCAAGCCACTTTCAAACTCACCCAATTCGTTGGATGCGCCGATAAAGAGTGAGTTCACCGCGCTCACCCGGCCGCGCATCTCAGGCGGCGTCGCCAGTTGCAGCAGCGATCCGCGAATGATCACGCTGATCATGTCCGCAGCGCCGCTTACAGCCAGCGCCGCCAGCGAAAGCCACAGGCTCCTCGACATGCCAAAGATCACCGTGGCCACGCCAAAGATCGCAACGCACACAAACATCCGCGCGCCCGCTTTGCGGCTGACGGGAAACCGCGCCATCACCAGCGACATCGTCAGCGCCCCGATCGCCGGAGCCGCTCGCAGCACACCCAGCCCGCGCGGCCCCGTATGCAACACCTCGTTAGCGAAGATCGGCATCAACGCCACCGCACCGCCCAGCAACACGACAAACAGGTCCAGCGACATCGACCCCAGCAGTAGCGGCGAAGTGCGCACGTACTGGAATCCCGGCGAGCACCACCTTCAGCGACGCAGCGCGATGCTCCATCCGCCCCGGCCGTACATTCAGACTGAGGATCAGCGCCAGGAACCAAACCAGCGTCACCAGCGTGAAGATGTAGACGATGCCCGCTCCCTCCAGCCCCAGGCTGCGAAGCGCAAATGCAAGTGGCAGTGTAAACAACAATCCACCCAGCGCCGGCCCCGTCACATTGGCCAGCTGGAATATCGCGCCGCCCCAGGTAACCGCATTCACGAAGTGTTTTTCCGGAACCAGGTGAGGCATCAGCGCCGAACTGGCAGGCGAAGAAAACGCGCGGCCCGTACCGATCACGAACAGAACCGCGTAGATGAATGAGACTCGATGCGTTCCCGTAATCGCTTGCGCCAGCAGCGCCACGGTGCTGAACACCTGCAGCGTGTAGCAGCAGAGAATGACGTGCCGTCGATCGAAGCGGTCGGCAACGTGCCCCGCCGGCAACAGAAAAAGCAAACCTGGCAGAAACAGCGCCAGCCCCGTGTATCCGAGGTCGAGCGCCCGATGCGTAATCGAATAGACCTGCCACGCCACCGCGACAGCCTGCGCCTCGGCACCCAGGATCACCGCAACGCGCGCCATTTGATATCGACGAAAATCGCGAGAGGCAAATGCCTCCATCCCCCGTCGTGGAGGCCTCGTGGAAGGGGAATCCATCTCCTGCCTAGGTTAACCGCTCGCGGTGACCCCGCGAAAGAGACATGATCCACCGCGGGATGCGCGCCGTCCGTCCCGCAATTGCTTCGAGCGCACTCCTGATTGCCCTGTATTCTGATTCTTGGAACAACCCAGCCAGCCTGAACGCCACCCGGAGCCCAGCAAGATGGCCGCAGCAGCCGTGGCTTTGTGTGGTGTCTGCGCGTTTCTTGAGCTCTACTGTACGCAGCCGCTCCTGCCTCTGCTGGCTCATCTCTTCCATGCATCCAAGACCGGCGTCGGCATGACTGTCTCCGCCGCTACTCTCGGCGTAGCCATCTCCGCACCCATCTTCGGTGCCGTTACGGAGCGGCTCGTCCGCAAGCGCGTCATTGTCATCTCGATTCTCGGCGTCTCCATTCCAACGCTTCTCGCCGCAACTTCAACTTCGCTCGCGCAACTCATCTTCTGGCGTTTCCTGCAAGGCATCATGGTGCCCGGCATCATCGCCGTTGTGGTCACCTACATCGGCGAGGAGTGGCCGCCCGATCGCGTCGCCCTCATCATGAGCTTCTACGTCAGCGGGACGGCCCTCGGCGGCTTCATCGGCCGCATCTCGGCCGGCATTCTCGCCGACCGCTTCAGCTGGCGCGTCAGTTTCATCGCTCTCGGTGCCGCATCGCTCGTCGGAGCCGCCGCCGTTGCCGCCTGGCTCCCCCACGGTCACCGCCGTAGTTCGCCGCATCCCAGGACCAATCCGCTTCCCGCATTTCCCTATCAGGTGCAGGAAATGTTCCGCAGTCGGCGTCTCGTCGCCACGTTTGCTGTCGGATTCAATGTCCTCTTCTCGCTGGTCGGCGTCTTCACCTGGATCACCTTCTACCTCAGCGCTGCGCCATTCTTTCTCTCCATCACCGCGCTCAGCTCGCTCTTCTTCGTCTATCTGATCGGCCTCATCGTTACCCCAGGCGCCGGATACCTGATCACCCGCGTCGGCCTCCGCGCTGGCATTGGCGGAGCGATCTCCTGTTCAATCGCTGGCGTACTGCTCACGCTCGTTCATTCGCTCCCCATCGTCGTCCTCGGCCTCACCATGCTTTCCAGTGGAGTCTTCATCGCGCAAACCGCCTCGCAAAGCCATCTGCGCGTCGCAGCTCCGCCGGACGCACGCGTCACCGCCGCCGGCATCTACATCACCTGCTATTACCTCGGTGGCACGGCTGCCGGTGTGGTTCCCGGAGCTTTCTGGGCCCTCGGCAAATGGCCGGCCTGCGTCGCCTTCATCGTTGCCATGCAACTTATTGCCCTTACAATTGCTCTCATCGGCTGGCGCTCGCCGGTAATCCGGCGAAGTGGCGAGCGGGCGCCAAGTGCCGCATTGTGAGGCACTCACAACAATCCGTGAACCGCGGCGACGCCAACGTACATCTATAGTTGAGTGGCAGATCGGTAGCATCCTGAGCCGAGTTCCGGCCGCCGAGGTTTCTAGTTCCCCGCAACTGAAAGCGCAGCAAATCGTCCCAGGAGAGAGTTTTGCCCGAGTTGCAGACAGAACCGCCAGTTCCCGCTGGAGCAGCGCGAGCCGCAACGGTAGTCAATCCTAACGCCGATCATGCGCTGTGGAAGCCACGCGTCAATCCCTGGCTCATTGCCGCCACTGTCGCGCTGGCCGCTTTCATGGAAGTGCTTGACACCTCCATCGCCAACGTCGCGCTGCCGCACATCGCCGGCAGCCTCGGCGCCAGCACCGATCAAAGCACATGGGTGCTCACCAGCTATCTTGTCTCCAACGCAATTGTGTTGCCCCTCGGCGGATGGGCGTCGAGCCTGATGGGCCGTCGCAACTTCTTCGTCTTCTGTATCACCGTCTTCACTATTGCGAGCTTCCTATGCGGCGCTGCACCGTCCCTTCCCATGCTGCTGATCTTCCGCGTCATTCAGGGTGCAGGAGGCGGCGGCATGCAACCGATGGCGCAGGCCATCATGGCCGACTCCTTCGAGCCCCACAAGCGCGGGCAGGCCTTCGCACTCTACGGACTCGTCGCGGTGCTTGCTCCATCCATCGGCCCCACCCTCGGCGGATGGATCACCGACAACTACACCTGGCGCTGGATATTCTTCATCAATATTCCTGTCGGCATCCTCGCTTTCTTTCTTGTCACGCGACTCGTTGAAGATCCGCCGTGGATCAAGGCCGATCCTTCGAAGCTCCGCAACATGGACTACGTGGGTCTCGCATTTCTCATCGTCGCCATGGGCGGCATGCAGATCATGCTCGATAAAGGCGAAGAGAACGACTGGTTCGCCTCCGGTTTCATTCGCTTCTTCGCCGTCCTCTTTGTCGGCGGCATGATCGGACTCGTGGTCTGGGAATGGCGGCATAAGGATCCGCTCATCAACCTGAAACTCTTCCGCTTCAAGAATTTCGCAATCTGTTGTTTCCTCATGATGCTGGTTGGAGGCGTGCTAAACGCGAACACGGTTTTGCAACCGCAATTCATGCAGCAACTGCTGGGTTATAACGCCACCACGGCGGGCCTCGCGCTCACCGCGGGCGGCGTTGCGCTGGTCATCGTGATGCCCATGGCCGGGTTCGCCACCGGTAAGATCTCCGCGCGCACGTTGGCAGTGGCCGGATTCATCATGTTCATCGTCACCTTCCGCTACGCCGCCTATGTCACCAACCTGCAGATGAGTTTTGCCCAGGCTTCGTGGCTCCGCGTCGTTCAGATGCTTCCGCTTCCCTTCTGCTTTATCTCCATCACCAACGCGGCCTATGTTGGTATGCCCAAGGAGGAAAGCAACCAGGTTGCCGGCCTCATCAACTTCGTGCGCAATCTCGGCGGCAGCATCATGATTGCCCTCACCAACGCGCAGGTCACATCCCGCTCGCTTTGGCATCAGCAACATCTTCAAGCCGCCATGCAATCCGGCTCCGATGCATTTACGCAGCACAGCCAGGCGCTCACGGGATTCCTGAGCGGTACATTCGGCGGCCCCAACAGCGCCAGCATGGCCCTCGCATCCATCTACAACCAGCTCAATCAGCAGGCGCAGATGCAGGGCTACCAGGATGTATACATGGAGCTTTCGTGGCTGTCGTTCTTCCTCGTCTTCATGGCCTTCATGCTCAACGCCAACCGTCCCGGACAGGGCCCCGGCGCCTCTGCAATACACTGATCACCCGAGTTTCAAACCGCGCGCACCCAATTTACGTGCATACCCGTCTTACAGAGAGTTGCCGCGCCACGGTTGTCACCGCAGACGAGTTTTCTGAGATCCTGAAATCCGCAACGGATTGATCCACGCCAAAAATCGAAAACGCCAGAGACCTTGCGGCCTCTGGCGTTTTCCGGATGATCTTATAGCTCATCGGATCATGCATCGTCCCATTCTGCCTGTCGATGAGGTTGCGAGTTGCCCCGCATCCTGCATCTTCCCACTCAGCCCGGGTTGCGTTTCCGGGTCACCCCGTACCTCGCTCCCTTTCTGCTGAACCGGCGTCCGAATCCTCAGGTTGCCCCGTGGCTTCGGGCCTTCGGCTGTGCCGGCGATGGTCCGCTCAGGTTGCCCCGCGCTTCGCATGCCTTCGGCGTTGCTGATTTCAGCAAGATACTGGGTTTCCCCAGTGGCTCTCGCCTCCTCCTGCAGCGCCCGCGATGTAGGACTCAGGTTGCCCCGTGTCCTGCATCTCCGGCTTTACCGGCAATGGATCATCGAGTTGCCCCGATTCTCGCATTTTTCGGCGTTGCCGACTTGCCAATCCTCGAGTTGCCTCGAGTCCTGACCGTTCGGTATCGCCGACGATTCGTCGTCCAGGTCGCCCCGAACTCAGAATCCTCCGGTACCGGCTGATAGATATCCGAGTTACCTCGGATCACGCACCATCCGGTTTGCCTTGGTTGCATCTCCAGGTTGCCCTGGACATCCTCCCTCGGCTACGGCAATCGACCAATTTCCAGGTTGCCCTAAATCTCGGGTCTCTCGCCGTTCGCTGATTCCCCTCGCTTCGAGTCGCCCCGAATCTCGGTTCCTCGGCTGATCCGTATCGGCTTCCGCGAGTTGCCCCGCTTCCGCATCTACGGCTGAGTCGATGATGTCTCCCTGGCTGAATCGAACTTTGCATCCCCGGCTTGCGCCACGGATGAATCTTCGGAGTCCAATCAAGTCACAACATTCCCGATCTGGCTTCCGGTGCACTCTCAATCTCAATCTTTGTATCCACTATCGACATTACTGCCGACCATGAACCTTTAAATCGAAACCGTTACTTGCGCCTTCTGCCGGGCCGGAGCTGTTGTTCCAATCAGCTACAGAGTCACCAGCTAGTTAGAGACAGTAGGCCCGATCGATCTGTGGATGCAAGTGCAAAACCCTATTGTTTTCTGTGGATATCACCATTCATGGTGCATTCACTTTCGAATTCTGCCCCATCTCACGCATTTCTGAGTAAAATAGGCAATTCTTCTGCGATAAGTTGCTTGCTTGCATCCCGAATAATCCTCCAATCAAGGACTAAATAGCCGACTGGTGTCCACTTACCGACCTGGATATCCCGAATAAGTGACAGACCTTCCGACCGATAGCCAGCGACCTCTTGCATAGACCAAACTTCCCAAACCGCGGAGCCATCTTCTCCCTCTAAGCCCATCAGGCTTCCTTGCGCTCCTCTGGACCTCGGACCACATCCCAATCTGCTCAATTTGCATTCCGCCCGCCCACAGTGTTTCAATCGTGTTTACTGAAACAGGGGTGCTCCACTGTGTGGGGCTGAGAAGATACCCTCGAACCCGATCCGGATAATACCGGCGTGGGAAGCTTTCGAAGCCAGACTGGCCAACTTCCTCGAATCCCAGCGCAGTCGCCCTTGTTTCATGAAAGTGAGAACAAGGCATGCGTGCGCGCCAATTTCCTCCTCGACAACTCGATTCCAACGCTCCAAAGCGAGGATCTAACCAGAACTTCACCACCGGCCTCACGCTTGGCACAAATCTCCGCCTGCGTATGGCCTCGCAATGCTTCATCGCCTGCCTTCTCGTCCTCATTGCATCCCGCGCATCGGCGCAAACCGCAACACCAAACACGTCCGCACCCCAGAACCCACCCGCAAACTCTGCGCAGCAAAAGCCAGACCGCGTCACCACCACCGTCGTCGTTCATGGCGAGGTCAAGGACGATTACCTCTCCGACACGGGAATCGCATCGGGCCTCGACAGCACACCGCTCAGCGAGACGCCGCTCTCCGTCACGGCTGTAACAAGCGCCCTGATGAGCGATCAGATTTCGCGGGTGCTTTCAGACGTCATCAAGAACGACGCTTCCGTTGGCGAAGACTATGCGCCTGTCGGCTACTACGGTGACTACCAAATCCGCGGATTCCCCATCGATCTCGCCACCAGCCTGCAGATCAATGGCATGACCATCGCCGGCGAGCAGGACGTTCCCCTCGAGAACAAGCAGCGCGTTGAATTCGTCAAGGGCATCGCCGGACTCGAAAGCGGCGTTGCCTCCGCAGGCGGCGTAATCAACTATGCGACCAAAGAACCAAACCGGGGCGAGCGTCCCACCCTCGACGTCGCCACCGACCAGCGCGGCTCTTCTTATGGATCAACGGAATTCCTCGTGCCTGGATTCCATGGCAATTCCGGCCTGCTGATCACCGCCGCCGGCGAAGACATCCACACCTATGTCGAAGGCGCAAACGGCTGGCGCGGGATGGGTGCCGCCAATGGCCGATGGCAACTCAGTGACGCCACCGAGTTGATGACCGACTTCGAATATCAACACAAAGTCGAGCGCTCCGAAGCTGGCTATCAATTGCTCGGAGGAACCACAGTTCCCTCTCCCGTATATCCCTCGGTGATGCTCGGCTTCCAACCCTGGTCCAAGCCCAACACCTTCGACACCTTCAACGCCGGCGCGCGCCTCCAGCACAAGCTATCCGCGAACTGGAGCCTCCGCTTCGGTGGCTCCTACAGCCACTCGCTCATCGACGACAACGTCATCTGGCCGTACGGTCCGGCCCTCGACGCCAACGGCAACTCCCTCTGCCCCGACTCGCCTTACTACTTCTTTTGCCCTGATGGCAGCTACGAAATCTACGACTACCGCAGCCCCGGCGAACTGCGCATCGATACCCTTGGAGAAGCGCTCCTTCAAGGCCACTTCACCACCGGCAAAATCAGCCACGACGTAGTCGGCGGAGGCTCACTCTTCCATCGCTCCGTCGATCTCTCTCCCTCCATCGTCTACACGCCGCTCGGCGTCGAAAACGTCTACCAGCCAAATATTCCCTACGCACCGGAGAACCCCTATCAGCAGGCAGGCCCCTCCACGCTAGCCGACTTCAACCACCAGAGCTCCGCCATCGTGCAGGAGCGCGCTCATCTCCCCGGTAACGTCGTATTTCAAGCAGGCGGCCGCTTTGTGCAAGTCACCGACTTCAACTACACCGCGCCTCGAACCCTATGGCTGCCGCAGTACGGAGCCACCTACTCGCCCGCGCACGGCTTCATGCTTTACGGCAACTACAGCGCCTTGCTTTCGCTTGGGCCCCAGGCTCCGTGGTGGGTCGACAACGCGAATCTCTTCCTGACACCCTTCATGACGCGTCAATCCGAGATCGGCGCAAAATATGAACACACAGTTCTGCTCACTGCCGCGCTCTTCCGCATGCGTCAGCCGTTCTTCTATCCCCGAGTCATTCAAACGGCCGACAGTTTTTGCCCGACCAATCTTTTGACTGGCGGCGATGTCATGCCCGGCGACCTCTGCTTTGAATCCGAAGGCCACGAGACCCACGATGGCATCGAACTGAACGCACAAGGCAAAGCCGCAAACTGGATTCAGCTCAGCGCATCGGCGACGGCCCTGCGCGCAATCTCCAGCAACACCGGCACACCCGCATTCGACAATAAGCAGGTCATCAACGTTCCCCGCTTTCATACCGCGCTCTTCGCCGATGTCCTGGTTGCCCATGCCCGTGGCCTGCACATCATGCCCGGCTGGAGCTACACCAGCCGCAAAGAAGCCACGCGCGACGACCTCGTCAGCGTTGGCGGATACAACCTCTTCAACCTCGGCGCCCGCTATACTCCCGGCGGCGAAAGCGGACGCTTGACGTTTCACTTGTATGCCGACAACATTCTCGACAAGCGCTACTGGAAAGACACCGGCGCCAGCTACGGCGACACCTTCATCCATCAGGGCGCGCCAACAACGGTCAGGCTCTCGGCACATTACACGTTTTAGCGATAGAGATCCCAGTAAGGAACTGCATTGAACGAAGCCACGAAAGCGCACGGATTGGACGGCACCCTGGTCGAGCCCGACTGGCCGCCATTGAAGCTCGACGAAGTCCGCACGCTGCTGCAGGACTTTCCCGCTGCCGGCGACCCGATCGAAATCCTATCCACCAGCCCGCGCCCATTCTCTGCTGCAGGCGTCATCAGAACCCGCCACGGCAAAGTCTTCATCAAGCGCCACGCGCGCCCGGTCCGCGATGCCGAAGGCCTTAGGGAAGAACACCGTTTCATGCACCATCTTCGCGCGAATGGCGTTGAAGTACCCCGCGTCCTCGCCACCGCCGCTGGCGAAACCGCAGTCGAAATCAACGATTGCACCTACGAAGCACACGAGATCCCCGTCGGCCTCGACCTGTATGAAGACGCAATCTCGTGGACTCCGTTCCAATCTGAAGACCACGCTCGCTCCGCCGGCGAAATGCTGGCCCGCCTCCACCTCGCCGCCGCAGCATTACGACGCTCCACCCAGAAAGCCGCGCCCTCTCGTCGCAAGCTTCAGCATCTTTGCATCGCAAGACGCCCGAGGAGCGCTCAAGCAATATCTCGCCGCGCGCCCAGTACTTGACCAACACTTACCGACTCGCCGCGATTGCGAAGAGGCGCTCTATCTGCTCTCGCCCTTCCATGAGGAACTTAAGCCGCTCCTGCCCTCGCTCCATCCGCTCTGGACACACAACGACCTGCACGCCTCCAATCTCTTCTGGAGCGACACCGGCCCTCGCGCCCGCGCCACCGCCGTCATCGATTTCGGACTCGCCGACCGCACCAACGCCGTCTACGATATCGCCCAGGCCATCGAACGCAACATCGTCGAATGGCTCGTCCTCATGCGCGACCCCAAAAACGGCGAAGATGTCCCGGTCCACCTGGACCACCTGGGTGCCATGCTCGACGGCTATGAGCAAGTCCGACCCCTCAGCCAAGCAGAAGCCGCCGCGCTCGCCCCGATGGTGGCCCTGGGCCACGCGGAATTCGCACTCACTGAGGCCCATTACTTCCTCTGCGCTTCTACACTCGCCGGAGAAAGCTCGCATCGCCACCAATGATTACCTCGTGAAACACGCGCAGTGGTTTCGCGGCCCAGGCAGGCAAAAACTCCTCGACCCCCTGCGCCGCTGGGCCGAAACGCGCCAATCCCAGGCGGTACGCGCATGATCCTCTCGGCCGTCTCCCACTATCTCGCTGCAAACTGGGTCGAACTCGCCGGCTTCATCACCACCGCTGTCGGCATCTGGCTCACCACCAGACGGCTCCTCATCTGCTGGCCCGTCGTCCTCGCCGCCGACATTCTCTACTTGATCGTTTTCTATCGCGCCCGGCTTCTCTCCGACGCGCTCCTCCAGATCTTCTTCATCGCCTTCACCCTCTACGGCTGGTGGCACTGGTGGCGCGGCGTGCGCGAGGAAGGCGAAGTGCGCGTAGTTCCGCTCGCGCTGCCAAGCCTTCTCATCGCGCTGGTTGCCGGCATCGCGGGCAGCTTCGTCCTCGGCGAACTGGCCAAACGACTTCACGCCGCCCTGCCCTATCTCGACGCCACACTCACCAGCTTCAGCCTCGTTGGCAGTTGGTGGCAGGCACGCAAGCACATCGCCAACTGGTGGCTCTGGATCGTGGTCAACCTCGTCTACATCGGCGAGTACATGTATAAGGACCTGTGGCTCACCGCAGTTCTCTACGCTGGTCTGGTCGGTCTTGCCATCCTCGGCCTGCGCGACTGGCAGCGCGCCGCGCGCGCCGCTCAAACCGCAGCTTGCACCACGTTGCGCAGCGGCTCTCCGGCCATATAGCGCCGCAGTTCGTCGGCCGCAATCTTCAACGAACGCCGCGCAAACTCCGGACTCGACCCACCCACATGCGGCGTGATCAGCAGATTCGGACACTTCCACAAAGGATGCCCAACCGGCAACGGTTCCGGATCCGTCACATCCAGCGCCGCACGAATTTTCCCGCTTTGCAAAGCCTGAACCAGCGCGTCGGTGTTCACGATCGGCCCCCGCGCCGCATTCACCAGCAGCGCTCCTTGCTGCATCAGTGAAAACTGCCGCTCGCCGATCAGCCATCGCGTCTCCGCTGTTGACGGCAAAATCAGCACGATGACCTGCGGCCTTCGGCAGCAAAGCATCCAACTCCTCCACCGCATGTACCTTGGGATTTTCCCGTGCCGTCCGCGCAACTCGGATCAGTTCCACATCGAACGGCTCCAGCATGCGCTCGATCTCCTTGCCGATCGAGCCATATCCCACCAGCATCACCGTCTTCCCTGTAAGCTCCTCCAGCATTACGGGCGGATAATGCGTCCGCGCATCGCCACTGATCGCTGCATATTCCGCGCTTGCCTCAAACCGCCGCTTCCATTCCCCCGACCGCTGAATATCGAGAAACAACGGGAAATGCTTCAGCATCGTCAGAATCGCCGAAAGCGTCCACTCCGCCGTCGAAATGTTGTGAGCCCCGCGCGCGTTGCATATCGTCACATGCGGTCCCATTGCCCCAGGAATCCATTCCGTCCCCGCCATCAGCGACAACACCAGCTTCACCCCGCGCAGATGCGGAACGATCTGCGTGTTCCTCGTCGGATAAGGATCGGGAATCCACACCTCGATCTCGACATCATGATCAAGATCGCGCGGCAAACGAATCAACTCGATCCCCGCCGGGAAATCGGCGAGCAGCTCCGGCGCTATATTTGCTGAGTATCCAACACGAAGCATAGGCAAAGAAAAATACGCAGAGATCGGTGGTCCTGCCTCTATGCTACATGCTGTGTGCTCCAGACTGCGGCACGAATGCTTCCCCAAATGCGTCATGCTATGACAGAGGAGTTTCTCCTTCACGCTCATGCGATTGACCAAGGACAGAACGTGGTCGCAACAGCAACTCGCCGTCAAACTGCGCGTTGAGGGCGCCACCCGGCAAGGTCTGCTCAACTGGGAGCGCAGGCGGCTCCTGATCGACTCAGCCAAAACCGCCGTCGCCGCCGCCCTCTGCTGGTGGATCGCACTGCGCTTCGGCCTGCACGACGGCTACTGGGGAGCCATCAGCGCCATCATCGTACTCCAGTCCAACTTCGGCGCCACCATCTCCGCCTCGCGCGATCGCATCCTGGGCACGATCATTGGCGCCGCCTTCGGCTTTGCGTTTTCGCTCGTCGGAACGCTGCCGTGGAACTTCATTCTTGCAGCCTTGTGCGCCTTTACCCTCTGCGGACTTCTCGGTCTGCGCAACAGTTCGCGGCTTGCTGGTGTCACCATCGCGATTGTGATGCTCGTGCGTTCAACCGGCTCCCACTGGTTGCTCGCCCTGCACCGCGTTAGCGAAGTTTTCCTCGGCATCGTCGTCGCAATCGCTGTCTCAACCCTGGTCTTTCCCGATCGCGCCCGCCTGCGATTGCGCGATGGCCTCGCCCAGGAATTCCTCGTGCTCAATGCATTCTTCGAAGGGATCCTGCAAGGCTTCCGCGGGCTTCCCGCAGCAAACCTCGCCGAACTGCGCGAAGATACTCTCGCCATGTTGCGCAGCAATAACGCACTTCTGGAAGAGTCGCGCAACGAGCCCTCCGGCGGTCCCGGCTGGCGCGAGGGCCTCGGAATGCTGGCACAGTTTGGCCGCACGATCTTCGATGTGCTTGTTGCCCTCGAGCTCGCGGTCCGCGAAAGCCACGAAGACCGCTACGCCCAGCAACTCGAACCCGAACTGGGCCGTCTCGTTGCCGATATCCAATCAGGCTTTCAATACCTCGCGAAATGCATTCACGGCTGGCGATTCCACATCCCGCCACCCAATCTCAATCTTGAGGAAGACATCGCGCAGCTCGAAGACCGCATGGCCAAAGTGCGCCACACAGGTTCGAACTTCTCCCAGGCTGAAATCCTGCGCGCCTACGCTCTCCAGCTGCATCTCAAGCAGATCGCTCGCCTCTTGCGCTCATCGCGCGTAGAGACCAGCCGTGCCATCGGCGAAGCGCAGCTCAACGAGAGTTAGAACTCTTTGCATAAATGGAGGGCTTGAAACGGCACGGCTCGGGGAACCCGCGCAGTGGCTCGCGTGCCACCAGAGGTGCTTAAAAGCGAGGGCTCCACAGGCTGCGGAAAAACTCGTTCGCATTCGAGTCTTGTAACAGGGCACGACTTCACAGCTTGGTGAAAAAGTCTCAAGGGAGTCACTTTTTCTCCACAGGCATTTGGATTAAGAAGTTTGTATGCGCGGCGACGACAAGCAGCAGTCAGCGATATTCAGTTATGTAACGATGGAACAGCGGATACCGGCCGATCACCCGATGCGGCGGATCCGTGCAATGGTAGACCGGGCGCTGAAGACGATGGGCTCAGTCTTCGATGAGGTTTATTCCGAGACGGGCCGTCCGTCGATTGCACCGGAGCGTTTGCTTCGGGCGCAGTTGCTGATGATTCTGTACTCGATCCGCTCGGAGCGTCAGTTGATGGAGCAGATCGACTTCAACATTTTGTATCGCTGGTTTGTGGGCCTGGAGATGGACGAGGCAGTGTGGGACGGGAAGGTGTTCAGCAAGAACAGGGAGCGTCTAATCGCAGGCGAAGCGAGTCGGCAGTTGCTGCTGGCAGTGATCGATCAGGCGCGCGGCCAACAGTTGTTGAGCGAGGAGCACTTTACGGTGGACGGCACGCTGTTGCAAGCCTGGGCCAGCCGGCGCAGCTTCAAGGAGAAGGTGGATCCGCCGAATCGCGGCACCGGTGCGCGAGGTCGCAAGCTGCTGCGCGACACACACGAGTCGACCACGGACCCGGAGGCACGGTTGTATCGCAAGAGCAGCTCCGGCGCGGTGGTGCCGAGCTATCTGGGGCACGTGATTACGGAAAACCGCAACGGCCTTGTGGTGGCCGCTATGGCCAGCGAGGCGGGCAATGCGGCTGAGCGACATGCGGCCCTGAAGATGCTGAAGGGGCTGAGACGTGGAAAGCGCATGACGCTGGGGGCCGACAAGAGCTATCAAGAGGAGACGTTCGTGAGCACGCTGCGCGGCGAGAAGGTGGCGCCGCACGTAGCCGAGTACGCGCCCAATCCGAAGTGGCCCAACTGGCTGACGGAGGGCGAACGCAGCGATCCAGGCCTGGCCGTGAGCCAGAGGAAGCGCAAGCTGGTGGAGAAAGCGCAAGCTGGTGGAGAAGGTGTTCGGCTGGATCAAGCAGGACCGGCTGCGACAGACCAAGCTGCGCGGCTTGAAGCGAGTGGACTGGCTATTTCAGTTGGTGGCAGCCGCGCACAACCTGCTGCGCATGAGCAATCTGATTCCGATTCAAGCCCAGGCCTGAGCCGGGAGACGTGTCTCTGCTGGCCGCGAAAACGGCAAGAAGAGGCAAAATATCAGCCCAACAACCCGCCCGCTGGCGGTCGAAAACCACGACTCGGCCAAACCACAGCCGACAAAACAGAGCGTTTTTCACCAAGCTGTTCAGTCGTGCCGTTAATGCCTCAAAATACGAGAGGGCTTCAGCCCCTGAGGGACGTTCTTTCGGCGTTTCGCCAGTTTTTCCGCAGCCTCTTCAGCCCCTGAGGGATGTCGTCATGCGTCTCAAGCGTGATTTTGTGCAACGCGCCCTAGCCAAGAAATCTGCGCAACGCCTCCGCGCAATCCTCGATCTCCTTCGTCGTAATCGCGTACCCGAACCGCAGATACCCTTCCCCCTGCGCTCCAAAAACGGACCCCGGAATCGTCGCAATGTGCGCCTTCTCAAGAAGAATCTGCGCAGCCGTCCGGCTGTTCTTGTGAATCTTCTCGACATTCGGAAACGCATAGAATGCGCCCGCAGGCGGTTCGCACTTCAGCCCAACCTCGTTCAGAGCTCCCACCAGCAGATCGCGCCGTTTCCGATATTCCTCGCGATGTGCGGCGATCTCCGACTCCGGAGTCTTCAGCGCATGAATCATCGCCTGTTGCACAAAGGTCGTCACGCCATTCGTCGAGTAAAGAACAATCTTTCGCAGCGCTGTCATGAAGGGTTCTTTAGCCACTGCGTATCCCGCGCGCCACCCGGTCATCGCATACGTCTTTGAAAATGTGAAACACGTGATGGTGCGCTCCGCCATGCCCGGCAACGAAGCAATGGAGAAATGCTCGCCCTCGTATACGAGATCCTCGTACGCCTCGTCGGCGATCACAATCAGATCGCGCTCGCGTGCGAACGCCGCCACTTCTTCCGCTTCAGCCCGAGTGAATACCAGCCCGCTCGGATTCTGCGGCGTGTTGTAGTAGATGGCCCGTGTCTTCGGCGTTGAAAACTGCTCCAGCGTCTTGCGAATCCCATTCCGCCGCGCCGTCGCCGTCGGCACCGCCAGCGGACGCGCCTGCGTTCCCGTCACAAGGTCGGCAATCGGCGTCCAATAAGGCGAGAAGACCAGCGCGTCATCGCCCGGATCGAGCACACTTTGAAAAGCACCGTACAAAGCCTGCGAGCCGCCAACCGTCGCAATCACCTCGTCGGTCGTTGCGTTGATGCCATTCTTCGCCGCAAGCTTTTCCACCAGCGCCTTGCGTAGCGGCAACACTCCCGATGACGGCGCGTAATGCGTGTAGTTCTCCGCCAGCGCCTTCATCGCCGCATACTTGATCGCTTCCGGAGTTTCAAAATAAGGCTCGCCACCGTGCAGCGAGTGCACCTGCAACCCCTCTGCCCGCATCTCCATGACCTTGTTGCGAATCTGCACGATATCAGAGAATCCAACCTCATCCAGGCGTTTTGCCAGGCGGATCCCACTTGGTTTCGTCATGGCCTGCGTTCTCTCTTTCGCACACATTTTTGGTACGGGTGTCTTCAGAATATCCGATGACTTAAAGTGCGGGGCAGAATGTGAGATTCAGCGATGACGCTCTTCAAACTCAAACCGGAAGCAGATTCGTATAGACCGCCATACCCACCACGGCATCCACTCCCATCGCATCCAGCCGATCGATTTCCTTCTGGCTTCTAATTCCCCCGGCCACAGTCAGTTGGCGCGCCGTCAATCTGCGCAACCGTGCAGCGGCGTCGATGGGAAACCCCTGCATCAAACCCTCGCCGTCCACATGCGTGTAGAGATATCCGGCCACATGCGGATCGAGCAGCGGTATCGCTTCGTCGGGCGTCACCGCCACCTGCGCCTTCCATCCCTTTACAGCAATGCGCCCATTCTTGGTGTCGATTCCCGCAACCACCCGCTCCGCCCCCACGGCAGCCGCGAGCTCTGAAGCAACATCCACCCTCACTCTTCCATCTTCCGAAAACAAAGCCGAACCGATGATCACTCTCCGCGCGCCAGCGTCCAGAACCTCGCGCGCGCGTTCGACCGAGCGAATTCCCCCACCCACCTGGCACGGAAGCCGCTGCGCAACCAGCGCCACCAATGCGGAGTTATCCCCCTGCCGCATCGCCGCATCCAGATCGATCAGCTGCACCAGAGGAAAACGCGAGAACTTCTCAATCCAGTATTCAAAATCGTCAAACGAAAGCCGCAGCTTCTCGCCCTGCACCAGCTGCACGATCCGCCCGCCCATCAAATCAATCGAAGGAATCAGCATGGCAGCCTTACCGAAACACCTGCGACGACCAGTTCCTCTTTAAGCGACCGTGCACTCGACACGCCGAAGTGGAAGATACTCGCTGCCAACGCCGCGTCCGCCTTCCCTCTGCCAAACACATCAGCGAAATGCGCCACTGTTCCAGCGCCTCCCGATGCGATCACTGGAATGTTCACCGACTCGCTCACTGCGGCCGTAAGCTCGCAATCGAATCCCGCCCGCGTCCCATCCGCATCCATCGATGTAAGCAGAATCTCACCGGCTCCGCGCGCCTCCGCTTCAAGCGCCCACTCCACCACGCGCCGCCCAGCGAGCTTGCGTCCACCCTGCACAAACACCTGCGCATCGCGCACCGGGTCCTCGGCTTCCGGATCGCGCCGCGCATCGATGGCCACCACCACGGCCTGCGCTCCAAAGCTCCTCCCGATCGCGCTGATCAGCATGGGGTCTGCGAGCGCCGCCGAGTTGATGCTGATCTTGTCAGCACCGGCCTCGAACACCTGCTCTGCCTCCTCGGCGCTGCGAATGCCGCCTCCCACCGTGAACGGCACAAACAACTCCCGCGCCGTGCGCCGCACCGTCTCCAGCAGCGTCTGCCGCCCCTCATGTGTCGCCGTAATATCCAGCAGCACAATCTCGTCCGCGCCCTCCCGCGCATGCCGAGCAGCCAGCGCCGCTGGATCGCCCGCATCGACGATGTCCACAAACTGAACGCCCTTCACCACCCGCCCGCCATGGACATCGAGGCACGCAATGATCCGCTTGGTCAGCATGTCCACTCCAGAAAATTGCGCAGAATCTTCAGTCCCGCTTCTCCGGACTTCTCCGGATGAAACTGCACCCCCATCACATTCCCGCGCTCGACCGCGGCGCCAAAAGGCTCAATGTACTCCGTCACCGCAGCAGTGTCAGTCGTCACGGGAGCTTTATAGGAGTGTGTAAAGTAAACGAACTCGCCCGCCCCGACCCCTGCAAGAAGACGCGATTCAGAATTAGTTTCTAACGAATTCCATCCCACATGCGGAACCTTTTGGTTGCATTCCGGGAATCGCGTGCAGGACTCATTGAAATGCCCGAGCCCCCGCTGGCTCGCCGCCTCGCTCGACCCCGCATACAACCACTGCATCCCCACGCAGATCCCAAGAAACGGTGCTCCCCGCGCAATCGCAGCGCGTATCGCCCTCGTCATACCAGTCGAATCCAACCTCTCTGTTGCCGCAAAATGCCCCACCCCCGGCAACACGATCCGCTCCGCTGATTCGATAAGCGAGACATCCGAATCCGTTACCACCGCGTCCGCACCCAGGTGCCGCAGTGTCTTCAGTACCGACGTCAGATTCCCAGCTTTGTAGTCGATGACCGCGATCATTTCATCACCGCTGACAAGGCGATATCCCAGAACCATGCGGTTAACACAATCATGGATCCAAGAAGCACAGGAGTCTTGAGTTTCTTGTCTGTGCTGATGAGACCCAGGATCACTCCTATGATGCCGAGCAGGAATCCGATTTCTGACCAGGTCCCCATCGCGCCGGAGTGGCTTGCAATGAAATTCCGAGTCACCACAAACTTGCCGACGTAAGCCAACAAACCAGCGCTGGCGACGACAACCCCCACCGGTCCACATTTTTGCCGCCACGTACGCTCCGCCATCAGAGTAGCCCCTTCGTGCTCGGAAGCATTTCGCCCAGTTGCTTGTCGCGCGAACAAGCCACGCGCAGTGCCCGCGCAAAAGCCTTGAAGATCGCCTCAATCTTATGATGATTCGACCGGCCGTACATCGTCTTCACGTGCACATTCGCCCGCGCACCACGCGCAAACCCCTCGAAGAAGTCCGTCACCAACTCGGTCTGCAGATCGCCCACAAGCCGCGTCCGCACCTTGGTGTCTACCGCATATGCCGCTCGCCCGCTCAAGTCCACCGCGGCAATGGCCAGCGTCTCGTCCATCGGCATCAGGAAATAACCCGCACGCAGAATTCCGCGCTTATCGCCTAGCGCGCGATCGAATGCCTCGCCCAGCGCGATCCCCACATCCTCCACCGTGTGGTGCTGATCCACATCGAGATCGCCCTTGCACGTGAGTTCCAGGTCAAACGCTCCGTGGCGCGTAAACAGCTCAAGCATGTGATCGAAAAACCGAATGCCGGTGGACACCTTGTACTGGCCCTTGCCTTCGATCCTAAGATCAATGGCTATACGCGTTTCATTCGTATCGCGTACAACGACGCCCCTGCGAACCGCTTTCCCAACCGATTTCCTCTGCACCTTTCCCGCCATCATCGCCCATCCTTCTTGCCGCGGAGCGTTTCCAGCGCTCTGCTCAATACGCCCACCGCCTCGCGCATCTGCTCACGTGTGCCAATCGTAATGCGAACGCAGCCGTCACAGCCCGGATCATTCGATCGGTCGCGTACCAGCACGCCGCCGGCAGACATCAACCGCACAAACTCAGCATGTTTCGCACCGATCTCAACCAGGATAAAATTCGCATGACTCGGCCAGCGGCGAACAGCCGATGCATCCAGCGCCGCCGCAAATTCTTCGCGCGCGGCAATCACTTCCCCGACATACCAGTCCAGGTATCCAGAGTCTTCCAACGCCGGCGGCAAACATGCCAGAGCCAGCGAGTTGACGCTATACGGCGAGAGCACCCGACGAATCCACTGCATCGACTCAGCAGGCCCAGCAAGCACCCCGACCCGCAGTCCAGCCAGCCCATATGCTTTCGAAAACGTACGCGCCACCACGACGTTCGGCAAAGCATCGATCAGGTCGATCACGGTTTCGCCGTAGAAATGAAAATACGCTTCATCCACCAGCACCACGGCCTGCGGAGCCCGCTGCGCAAGTTCGATAATCTGCTCTCGTGTCGCAATCGAACCTGAAGGGCTGTTGGGATTCGCAATCGCAATAATCTTCGTCTGCGGCGTAATCGCACTCAGAAGCCGTTCATACGGAAACTGTAAATCGCTACCGGCCTGCACCCTCACCGCACGGGCATCTGTCGCCGATGCATAGACCTCGTACATCGTGTACGTCGGAACCGGCAGCAAAAGCTCGTCGCCTGATTCAAGAAACGTCTCGAACAAAACGTGAATTGCCTCATCCACGCCATTCGTCAGAACGACCTGCTCCGCCACGACACCCAGATGCCCAGCGACAATCCGCTCCACAGGTGCACGTTCGGGATAGCGCGTAAGATCGCCCGCCGAAATCCTTCCGAGAACCTCCGGCACCTTCGGCGAGCACGCAATCGTATTCTCGTTGAAGTCAAGCCGCATAGCATCGCGGTTCCCCAGCGGCGGATGATATTCCTTCATGGCCTGCACACGGGCGCGCGGAGCGGGTTGAACAACCGAAGCAGACTTATGCACGGGCCCTCCCTGCACGTACTCCGACTGCCCCTCGCGTCCGTGAGGCCTTGCGCAACCGCACGCGTATCGCTTCAGCGTGTGCGGTTAATCCTTCCGCCTCCGCAAGCAACGCCGCTTGCGGACCCATCGCGCACATTCCCTGCGCAGTGTACTCCTGCACGGTAATCAGCTTTACAAAATCATTCACGCTGAGTCCTCCGCGAACCCGCGCCATACCGCCCGTGGGCAAAGTGTGATTCGGCCCCGAGATGTAGTCGCCCATCGGCTGCGCCGACCAGCCTCCCACGAACACCGAGCCCGCATTCGAAACCCAATCCAGATCTTCAGCCGAATCCACTGTCAAATGCTCCGGAGCAAGGCGATTTGTGATCGCGCGTGCCTCTTCGGCGTCCGCGGCGACGATCACAACTCCATTCTGATCGAGCGCAGCACGCGCCACAGGATTCTTGCGGCTTTGCGCCCTCACTTCCGTAACCACCCGCCGTGCAAGTTCGCTTTGCGTCGTCACAAAAATCGCAACCGCCTCCGGATCGTGCTCCGCCTGCGCCACAAGATCCGCGGCAATCTCTACGGGATCCCCGAGCTCACTCGTCACCACAATCTCCGTCGGTCCCGCCAGCATATCAATCGCACAATCAAACGCGACCAGCCGCTTGGCCGCCGTCACGTACAGATTTCCGGGCCCGACAATCTTGTCCACTCGTGCAATCGTCGCCGCCCCGTAAGCTAGAGCAGCAATCGCATGAGCCCCGCCAACTCGATAGAACTCCGTGATGCCAAGCAGATGCGCCGCCGCCAGCGTATCCAGCGCTGGCTTCGGCGAGACCACCACGATCCGTCCCACCCCCGCCACCTGCGCAGGAATCGCCGTCATCAGCAGCGTGGAGGGTAGCGGATGCCGTCCGCTGGGCACATAACAGCCCACCGATCCAACCGGCCGCAGAAGCTGCCCCACCGTGAGCCCCGCAGTTGAAGGTCTACTCCACGACTTGGGAAGCTGTCGCCTGGCGAATGCCCGAATCTGCCCCGCCGCCATCCTCAGCGCCTCGCGAAGCGGCGGATCAATCGCCTCCCACGCCTCGCCCATCTCCTGCGGGGTAATCCTCAACTTCGCTGCATCCCCGAGCCCGTCGAACTGCGCCGCATAACGAAGCATCGCGCGATCGCCACCGCGCCGGACACTTGCAACGATGCGCCGCACCGCCGGCAGAACCGAATCCAACGCCGCACCGCCACGACTTTCCAACGTGGCCAGAACAGCAACAGCTTCAGGCGCTCCTCGCCCTTGCGTTCGAATCACCCTCATCGCTCTCGTCCAGTCTCTTCCTACAGCACGACTTTATTGAGTGGATATTCGACAATCCCGGTTGCACGCGCAGCCTTTAGCTTGGGAATCACATCCCGCGCCACGCGCTCCTCTACAATCGTGTTCACAGCCACCCACTCCGAATTGCTGAGCTGGGAAATCGTCGGTGAATTCAGCGCCGGCAGCACCGCCAGCACTGCATCCAGATCAGCGCGTTGTACGTTCAGCATCAGCCCCACCTGCGACTGCGCATCAATCGCTCCTCGCAGCATCAGAGCAATCTGGTCGATCTTCTCTCGCTTCCATGCGTCCGCCAGCGTCGCTTTCCCCGCGATCAGGTGCGTCTCGCTCTCCATCACCGTGTCGATAATTTTCAGATGGTTGGCCTTCAGCGAGCTGCCCGTCTCCGTTACTTCGACAATGGCATCGGCAAGTGTCGGTGGCTTCACTTCGGTAGCGCCCCAGCTGAATTCCACCTTCACATTCACGTCCTTTTCGGCAAAATATCTCTTCGTAACTTCCACCAGCTCCGTCGCAATGATCTTCCCTTCAAGATCTTCCGCCCGTTGAAACCCACTCGACTCCGGCACCGCAAGCACCCACCGCACCTTGCGCCGGCTCTGCTTGGCATAGGTCAAAGTGGTCACGCTGGTCACGTCCAACCCGCTTTCCACCACCCAATCAATCCCGGTCAGTCCCGCGTCCAGCACGCCATGTTCGACATACCGCGCCATCTCCTGTGCGCGAATCAGCATGCACTCAATCTCTGCATCATCGATCGATGGAAAATACGAACGCCCATCCGCGTAGATACTCCAACCTGCGCGCCTGAAAAGTGCAATCGTCGAATCCTGCAGGCTGCCCTTGGGCAATCCAAGCCGTAGTTTGTTAGCCACGAGCCACCTCCGCCACACCTTGAAACGAAAGCGGCTTCGTGAAGCAACTCAGCGTGCCTTCGTGACAGACCAGTCCGTCCCCCTCCACCACAACGCGAAACAACAACGCGTCGTTGTCGCAATCCGTTGCAGCCGAAACAACGCGCAGACGATTGCCGCTTGTCTCGCCCTTCATCCACAGCTTCTGCCTCGTGCGGCTCCAGAAGGTAACGAACCCCGTTTCGAGGGTCTTGGTGTAGCTGGTCTCATTCAGAAAACCCAGCATCAAAACCTCGCCGGTTTGCGCATCCTGCACAATGCCGGCCACAAGGCCATCCATCTTTTCAAAATCAATCGTTGGTTGTGTGCTCATTGTCTTTCCTGTCTACCGTAAATTCTGCTGCAAAATCAAAAGCCCGCCGGCTTCAGGCCGGCGGGCTTTTAGGTTCTTCGATCTCTCTGGCCGTCTAATTCAGGTTCAGGCCATGGCAGTCCGCCGGCATGGATGTCCCATGATGGTGGTGATGACCGTGATGGCGGCTGCTGAGCATCTGTTTCAAAACTAAGGCAAACCCCATGCCGTGTCAACCTCAAGTACCTGGAATCACGAAAGTTTCAGCTCCAACCTACCCTTTTTGCGCGGCAGCGGCGGCTTCGGTCTCGGGCTCTTGTCCTTGATCGCGGAACAGCTCAAGCAGCTTCTGATACAGACGATTTCGTAGCTCAAACCGCTCCGTCGCGCGCGTAACGTAGCGAATCCGAACCTCGATCCCCGAAGCCGACGGCCGAAGATTCTCGGCCGCAGTCGCGCTGAACCGGGTCAGGCTGCTCCCGTGCGCGCCGCGCTTCCACTCCTGCTCGGCCAGCTCCGCATTCTTTTCCGTCTCGGCTATCACCACTTTCTGAATGCGCTCGAGCAAAGCGTGGACATTCCCCGTTGCCGGCAGATTAAGCGAAATCTCGTCCCACATCCACTGCCCGCTCGTCGAAAAATTGAAGTACTGGCCGCGAATGGCAAACCCGTTCATGAAGGTAATGCGCCGCCCTGTCGGCAGCCCCCTGTCTGCAAGCGTCCCGGTCTCCAGCAGCGTTGTATTGAACAACCGCACGTCAATTACCTCGCCGCCCACTCCGTTAATCTCCACCCAATCGCCCACGTGGATGCCGTTCTTGCCGATCAGCACAAACCAGCCGAGGAACGCGATGATAAAGTCCTGCAATGCAATCGTGAGCGCCGCCGTGGTCAGGCCAAGGATCGTTGGCGTCTCGCGCGGCCAACCAAAAATCACCAGCAGGATGAGCACGCATCCGATCACCTGGATCGCAAGTTCCAGAATGCTGCGAAGCGTCTGCGAGCGCCGGCGGTCAAGCGCAGGATCGTCCATCAGCCGGTGCACCATCGCATCGCAAACAACCATGCAGATTCCTATAAACACAATCAGCGCCAGCGACTCCAGAATCAAGTGCAGCACAATGCGATGCTGCAACTGCACCTGTGCCGCCCATTTGCTGTAGACCGTGACGAGTTGCTGCTTTGTTTGGATGCGGTCGTCATAGATGCCGAGTATCTGGCGCACCGCGGCTCTGTCTTTGATCTGGGCAAGCCTGGTCGAGTGGTCAGGTGTGGAAGCCGAAGCTGCAGGCGCCCCCGCGTTAGCCTTCGCCTCGAGAGCATTATGCGCAACAGTGAGTGCCTGGATGTCCGCCTGCGTTTGCTGAAGAGCCTGCTCGAGCAACTGATTGCGATCCCGCTGATTGAACCAGGCCTTCACACGGCTGCCCATGGTTCCGGTTCGCGTCGCTGAGACGACCGCGACATCACCGCCCGATTGAATCTGCTTATCGTAGTTGCGCATTGAAGCTTCGTGCGCCGTCAACTCCGCCTGGATCTGCGCTGTCCGATCCCCAGTCATGCGATCGAGGTCCTGTTGCGCATCGGCGAGCTGATCCTTGTCCAGTCCGAGCTGCGCTTTGGCCACATCCAGGTCTCCGCTGTCCACGGGTGGCGGCGCATTCTTCCTGGCCTGGTTCGAAGGCGAGTTCAGTTGCTTTTCAATGCTGTCGACCTGCTCCTGATCCTGCTTGATGAGGTCCTGAAGCTGCGCGATCTTTTGCGAAAGCGACAGCGCGTCCCCCGTCAGCGTAATGTGCTGTGCCTGAAGCGTGGCCTCGCGCAGCGCAGAAGCGAATGCCTGGTCTACGTCGTGATCAGCCAGCCGCTGGGCATCGCGCGCAAATTCCTTCTCCTCAGCGGTCACCGCCAAAGGCGCAAGAGCCGCAGCGGTTTGCCACGGACTCAAATCCACAATCGTCTTCTTGCCGGTTCTCAGCCCGGATTGGCCATTTTGCCTATTCAGAAAAGAGAAATTTGCCATCGCATCGCGCGTCAGCCACGCAAACATCAGGCACACCGCGAAGAGCGCCAACAGAACAAGAAGGAGGACTAGCCTGGTGCTACTGAGAACCTTGCTGCGCAGCGCGCGGCCCAGAGATGGAGCAATCGGGGGAATTGCCATGTACCCATTTTGCAGGAAACCGGCTCTCCAGTCTCCAACTTTTCCACTTGACTGCGTCCGCAGGTTTCCGCCTCGTTCACCCGATGGCAGACAATAGGTGAGTGAGAATACCACCGTCTTCCGGCATGCTGGCGGCCGTACTGCTTTGCGCGCTCTCATCCGGCATCGGAAGTTCCGCATATCAATCGCCGTTAGCCCGGCCCGACTCGCACGCCGCGCCTGCCCCGGAAGATCGCGTAGACCTTAACTCAGCCAGTCTCGATCAACTCCTGAAAGTGCCCGGCATGACCCGCACCTGGGCCGCGCGTATCGTTCGCTACCGCCCCTATCGCACCAAGAACGATCTGATCGATCGAGGCGTCGTCACAAACCAGGTGTACGACCGAATCAAGGATTACGTCATCGCGCGCCGTGAGAAGCAGTAAGCTCGGGGACCTCTTCCTCGCAGCCTTCCGCGGGAACCCTGGGCTTCGGTGTAAAGCGCTCCAATAGCGTCTTCACGATCACATAGAGCACGGGAATGAAGACGAGGTTAAGCAGCGTGGAGACCAGCATGCCGCCGACGATAGTTGTTCCCACCGAGCGGCGGCCCATCGCACCAGCTCCGGTCGCAAAGACCAGCGGCAGAATCCCAAGGATGAAGGCGAAAGACGTCATCAGAATGGGGCGAAGACGCAGCTCGGCAGCCTCGATCGCAGACTCGATAATCGACTTGCCACGCGCACGAATCTGCTCGGCGAACTCGACGATAAGAATTGCATTCTTGGCGGCGAGACCGATCAGCATCACCAGACCGATCTGGCAGTACACGTCGTTGGCCAGTCCGCGTAGCGAGACAAACGCGAGCGCGCCCAGAACCGCCATCGGCACCGACAGCATGATGATGAACGGGAGTACGAAACTTTCATACTGAGCCGACAGCGTCAGATAGACCACGACGATGCCCAGGCCGAAGATCAGGATCGCCTTGCCGGCCGATTCGATCTCCTCAAGCGAGAGTCCCGTCCATTCGAAGCTCATGCCCTGGATCATGCTCTTTTTCGCCAGCTCCTCCATGGCATTCAGCGCTTGGCCGGAGCTGACACCCGGTGCGGGCAGTCCATCGATTTCAGCAGAGCGGAACATGTTGTAGTGCGTGATCACCTGAGGTCCCGAGGACTGCTCGATGGTCACGAGGTTGTCGAGTGGAATCATCTGACCCAAGCTCGAGCGCACATAGAACTTACGCAGATCGCTCGGCAGCATGCGGTCTTTCTGATCCGCCTGCACGTATACCCGATAGGACCGGTTGTTGAAATCGAAGTCGTTCACGTACTCCGAGCCCATGAAGACGCCCAAGGTCGAACCGATCTGATCGAGCCCGACGTTCATCTGCTTCGCCTTTTCGCGATCGATCGAGACAAGCAGCTGCGGATCGTTCGATGTGTAGCTCGTATAAAGGTTGGTGACCTCTTTGGACTGTTGGCTTGCACCGACGATCTGGTGGGCGACGCGATCCAGATCGGAGAGCGTATTGCGGCCCAGGTCTTGCAACTGGAAGGCGAAGCCGCCGAAGCTGCCCAAGCCCTGAATCGCAGGTGGTTCCTGGAGGATCACCAGTCCGCCAGGCACGCCGAATAGTTTGGGCGAGAGCAATCGCTGGATGTCGGACGCGGTATGACCCGGCCCCTCTTTCTTACGCTCGTCCTGTGCTTTGAGCGGAACGAAAATCAAACCGAAGTTCGAAGCACTGCCGCTAAAGCTGAATCCCATGACCGCGAAGGTGCCATACACGTCCGGATCCTGACGAATGAGCGCTGTCGCCCGCTGGGCCACGTCGCTGGTATATGTAAGCGACGCGCCAGGCGGAGTCTGCACGATGCAAATCAAGTAGTTCTGGTCTTCACTGGGAACAAACGCGGTGGGCACAGAGCGGTACATGAAGACCGTGGCTCCCAGCCCCGCAAAGAAGAGCACCAGAATCGCCCAACGCAGGCGGACGACCCGGTGAGCAAACCGGCCGTAAACCTGCGTGGTCTGGTGAATGGTGCGATCGATGAAACCGAGAACACCGCGCTTATCGGTTTCGGGACGCAGAACCAGCGCGGCCAGGGCCGGCGAAAGCGTCAGCGCGTTGAAAGCCGAGATAGCGATCGAGAAAGCGATCGTCATGGCAAACTGCCGGTACAAAATTCCGGTCGTGCCCGGGAAGAACGACACCGGCACAAACACCGAGATCAGCACCAGCGAGGTGGCAATGACCGCACTGGTAACTTCGCCCATTGCCTCTGAAGTGGCTTTTCGCGCGTCGCAGTGCTCCGTGGCGATGTGGCGCTGTACATTTTCGATCACGACAATCGCATCGTCGACCACCAGGCCGGTGGCCAGCGTAATGCCGAACATAGTCAGCGAGTTGATCGAAAAACCAAAGATCTTGATGAAGGCAAAGGTGCCGATCAGCGAAACCGGAATCGTGATGGCCGGAATGATGGTGGCGCGCCAATCGAGCAGGAAGAGGAAGATGACGACGATCACGATAATGATCGCCTCAAGCAACGTGGTTACCACTTCCCGGATCGAATCGCCCACAACAGTCGTGGTATCGAATGGAATGACGTACTTGAGCCCTGGCGGGAAAGTCTGCGACAGCTTATCGAGCGCCGCCTTGGCATCGGTATCGACCTGGAGGGCATTGGCATTGCTCAACTGCTGCAGGCCAACGCCGATTGCATCCTGGCCGTTATAGCGCAGATCCGTTGAGTAGGTTTCCGCGCCGAGTTCGGCATGCCCCACGTCCTTGACCTGGACGATTCCCGAAGATGTGCTCTTCAGAACAATATTGTCGAATTGTACGGGGTCCGAAAGGCGCCCCACCACGTTCACCGTGATTTGGTAGCGCTGTTGAGGGTCAGAGGGAGGCTGCCCAACCTGGCCGGCGGGAATCTCGACGTTCTGCTCGGAGAGAGCGTTCACAACATCGGCAGCTGTAAGACTGCGCGCGGCGAGGCGATCGGGATCGAGCCAGATCCGCATGGCGTACCTTCGCTCGCCGAAGATCAGCACGTCGCCGACGCCGGGGACGCGCTTAAGGGCGTCTTTCACATAAACGTCGATGTAGTTGCTGATGAATAGATCAGAGTACCGCCCCGGAGGATCGGAGACGAACGCGGCGCCGAATACGAAGTTGGAGTTCGCCTTGGTGATGGTGACGCCGGTGTTTTTCACCGCCTGGGGCAGGAGTCCCTCAGCGGAAGCGACACGATTCTGTACGTCCACCGCCGCTATGTTCAGATCGTAGCCAGTGCGGAATGTCGTGGTGATCTGGCTGGTTCCGTCATTCGAACTCGAAGAGCTGATGTAACGCATGCCTTCTACGCCGTTGATCGATTTTTCCAGCGGGATAGTGACAGCCGACTCGACCACGTGCGAGTTGGCGCCCACGTAGTTGCTGCTCACCGTAACCTGTGGAGGAGCAAGCTGCGGGTACAGAGAGATGGGCAGTGTTGGGATGCACACGGCCCCGGCAAGGATGATCAGCAGAGCACAAACTGTCGCAAACACCGGCCGGTGTATGAAGAAATCAACCACAATGCCCTCACAATTCTGTTGTCGTGCAGATAAGAGTCTTCGACCGTTGAATGTGTTGCTTAAATCCCGACACCATTCGACGCCCCGCCCTGGCTGGCTGCGGCCGGGCCAGGCGGAAGGGGCATGACAGGTGCGCCGTCGATCAGAAATTGCGTTCCTGAGACGATCACCTTGTCGCCTGCTTTCAGCCCGCTTTGCACCGCATAGTCGTTGCCCACAGTGTCACCTACGGTGATGGGCCGCTGCTTGGCGAAATACTTTCCGCCCTGGTCCTCGGCGACATATACAAAAGTCTGTCCACCAAGGCGAGTCACGGCAAGAACCGGCACAACGGCCCTCGGCTTCGTCTCCCAGATCACCCGCGCTTTCACGATCTGCGCGTGGCGCAGGTCCTCGGGATCGCGCACGGGAGCTTTTGCCAGAATCCCCTGCAAACCGCTGTCAACCTCGGGGGAAACGAAATTGATCTTTGTCTTTTCGAGCAGATTGCCGGCGTTGTCGGTCAAATCCACAGGAAGGCCCACCCTCACCTGACCTGAGCGTTCGGTCGGGATATAGATGTAGGCCTCCAAATCCCTTCGTTCGTCCACCGTAGTCAGCACCGTATTTGGTGCAACGTAATCCCCTACGTGCACCGGGATGTCGCCTAACACACCATCAAACGGCGCCCTGATCGTGAAATAGGCCAGCTGCTCCTGTTGCGTCTTCCGCGTCTCTACGGCCGCTTCGTAGTCCGCTTTGGTGTTGCTGTAGGATTGCTGGGCCTGGTCGTAGGCGTCGCGGCTTACAACACCCGCCTCATAGAGCTTTCTCTGCCGCTCAATCTGGATTGTGTTGTAGTCGTAAAGGGCCTTTTTCTGGCGCTCCGTTGCTGTCGCGGACCTCACCGCCGCCAGCTGGTATTGAGGATCGATTTCCATCAGTACCTGCCCCGCCTTGACCACCTCACCGGAGCGCACCGGAATCCCTGTCAACCGCCCATTGACCTGGGGCTGCAATGTGGCGGACTGCCGAGACTTGATCGTTGCGGTGTAGTCGCTGCCATCGGGCACCGGCGCCATGGATACGGCAACTGTCTGCACCGGCAGCGCCTGCATCCCGGCGGCTGCGGCGGGCGTACCCTTCTGCCTGCAACCCACCACGGCCAAAACCAACAGAAACAACAAGCTACTGAAGCTAAGAATGCGTTTCAACGCCATACCCCTCGTTTTGGATTCTTGTTAAACCCGGCTTGGAAAAGGACGGCTACGGGTTAGCTTGGTGCGCACGACCCATCCTAAGACCTGTCTGAGGGCGGGCGCTGTGACGATAAAGACTGCGACTCCACTTCGTGCCGATTTTGGGAATCGCTCCTTTATCCGACTCACGAACAAGCGCATTGTCGCAAAATTTTTCTCGCGACTGCCCACAGGAGTTGCGGACCGGTCGTTTCGGCCCTTACGCGCTCTCTTCCTGCCATGCGAACGGGTTGAAGTTCGTCTGCCGGTCAACGGCATCCGCAGACTCGGCGCGCTTCAGCCATTCCACCACCACGTGGGTCAGCGGCATCGCCACCACCATTCTCAGCCCGGATGACACTCGCAGCCTGGGTGCCCGATGTCTCGCGTCTGAGACATCGGATGGATCTTCCCAAGACTGTTATTCTCGCCCTGGGCCCAAACTCACAGACACCTGGACGAACCCTAGAACACAATCCGCCCCGTCAGTTCCAGGCTCCTCGGCCCCGCGCCCTCCGCGGTCTGCGGTGCCGTAACCGAACCAAACCCCGACGAATCCACCTGCATGTTCGGTGGCTCGTAGTTGCGATGGTTGAGCACATTCGCCACCTCCGCGCTCAGCTGCAGTTCGTGTTCGCCGGATCCACCGACTGCTGATATGGCGTCAGAAACGGCCCCGACTGCAGCACCGTCACCCCGGCCAACTGCCAACCGCCCACAAATCCGTTCACCGCACTGCCCGACGACATCCACCGCTGTCCCCGCCCGAACGGCAGATCGTAGAGCCAGGTCGTTAGAAAACGGTGCTTGCGATCGTAGATCACGTTCCCGTAATCGAGCCCCGGATGAAAGCGCGTCGTTAGGTACGTGCCGCCCGCCACCGCAAAAGCGTTGGGCGCTGTTCCACCCGCATCCGAAAGATCGCGCGTCCACGTGTAGCTCGAATCAAACGTGATGCCCTTGCCACTGTGCCGCGATAGCTCCACCGTGCCGCTGTTGTAATTGCTCTCCGCCAGATTCGTCACGCTCTGGATGATGCTCCAGTCAGGATACGGAAGATTTGCCGCAGCGTTCGCATAGCCCACCGTATTCGGCTGCACCTGGTTCAAATCGACCATCGCCTCCAGATTCGAACCGTGGCTACCGCTGTAGGAAAAACGCACGCCGATGCTGTGTCCCAAATCCTGCTCCAGCGTCATGTTCCACTGCTGCACCGTCGGATCCTTGTAGTGAATCGGAAACGCATAGTAGAAACCGGCCGTCCCCGTCGAGCTGCCTGCCGCCGTATCAAACGGATCGGAAAAACTCAGCACCGGCGTCACGCCGTCTTCCTGGTAGTTCTGGTTGTAGGTCCCCACGTAGCTCGATGCCACAGCCCAGCCCGACACCAGGGAGAATCCCAGCGGCGTCTCGATAAAGCGTCCCCAGCCCCCGCGCAGCACTGTCTTGTCCTTGCCAAACGGCCGCCACGCAAAACCAATCCGCGGTCCCAGGTCCGTGTGATCCGTGTAACGCAGCGTCGAGGGAATCCCCGCCTGCGATGCAGTCAAAATAGGCGTCGGCGCAATTGCCGCTTCCAGGCTCTGCGATTCATTCGCCAGCGCGCTTGCATTCGAAACCACCACCGCGCCGCTCACCTGCGTCATCCCGTCCGTGCCAAGGCCCGTCCAATCCGGCATGAATGCCGCCGTGTTCGCGTGCGTCTCCTTCAGCGGAGGATGCAGATCGTAACGCAATCCAAGATTCAGCGTCAGGTTCGACGTCACGTGCCAATCGTCCTGCCCGTACAACGAATACGAGTAGCCCAGCCCGTTCATCGTGTCATTATTCGTCGTGCTCACCGACGTGTAGTCGGGATACCCCAGCAAAAACGCCGTGTAAGGATCGCCGATCGCCGTGCCCACGCTCGATGACCCGTCACACGTACCAACCCGACCGGTAGTTGCCGAACACGTTATCGTCGTGGTCCGCCAGCCGCTTGAAGTCTGCGCCGAATTTGAGCGTGTGCTTTCCCTTCGTCCATGTCAGGTTGTCCAACGCCTGGATAATCTGTCCCCGCTGCGTCCCGGGATTGCCCGCGCCCGTCGACATGAATCCGTTGATCAGCACCTGTGGCGCCTCTGACCATTGCGTATCCGGCTGCGGAACCGCCGTGATTCCCGTCTGCGTCAGCAGCGAATTCGTCGAGTAGGACTGCGTCTCTGAAGTGTGCTGCTCGTTGAACCCGGCGCGAAACTCGTTCAGCAACGCCGGTGTGAACACGTAGTTGTGCGCAAACGTCAATCTTTCATCGATCTCCGGCGTGTTGTACCCGCCCTGCAGCGGGCTCCCCGCCTCTGCGCAATACGTAAAAGTGCAGGACGCAGATGGGGCGGTAGTCACCTGCCGGTTCTTGTACGAGAAGCGCGCAAACATCGACTGCTTGTCTGAAACATTCTTGTCCAGCCGTACATCGCCTTGGTTCGACGAGATCGGCGAAGGAAAATTGATCTGGTAGTTGTTCGCGTATATGCCGGCAGGCCCGTAATTCGGCATCGGCATCAGCGTCGCCAGCAGGTTCGCCGAGACCGGGTTCACCGGAACATTCGCCGGATCAATCGGCGTCACGCCGTCCGGCTCATAGATCGCGCTGATCCCTTGCCCCGCCAGGTATTCCGTCAGGTTGCCGTTGCGCATATCCATCGATGGCACGCTCAGCACAATCGGCGTCTCGCGCGGCATTCGCAGGCCCTCGTAGCTGATAAAGAAAAACCCCGGGCTCTGCTTCGAAAACAGCGGCTTGAAGCGCAGCGGTCCGCCGAGCGTCCCCCCGAAATCGTTCATGATGATCTTCGGCTTTGCCAGCGCAAACGGGTTGTTCGAGTTGAACACCGTGTTCTCGTGATTCTCGAAAACTCCGCCGTGATAATGCAGCGTGCCCGCCTTCGACACAGTAGTGATATCTGCTACGCCCGAAAATTCCGCGTTGTTGTTCGCCTCGCTCACCCGAATCTCTTCGATCGAGTTAAACGACGGAAACATCTCGTTCACCGGCCCTGAATACTCCACGCCGACCGATGAAATGCCGTCCACTGTCACGCTGAGCAGCGCCGCCGTCGTGCCCAGCACCGCCAGGTTCCCGGTATCGTCCGTCTGAACGCCTGCCTCGGTCGTCAGCGTCGAAATCGGGCTCGTCGATCCCGTCGACCGCGAGTAGATCGCCACCGGCAGCTCCACCAGCTCATCGCCCACCTTGGTCTCAGCCAGGTTCGACACGTCCGTCGTAATCACCGGAACCGCCGAGCTGTCATCAACTACCACCGTCTGAACGTCTCCGCTGATCCGCAAAGTTGCATCCGCACGACGCGTCTCCCGTGCGGTCAGCGAAATCGCCGACATCGCCTGCGGCTGATCGCAACCTTGTACACGCCCACGTCGATGTTCCGGAACGCGTAGTTGCCGCCCGCGTCCGTCGACTCCGTCCGCACTGCCGCCGTACCCTCGTTGGTCAGCGTCACCTGCGCTCCCTCAATCGCCGCACCACTCGCGTCATGCACTGTGCCCAGAATCGAGCCATACGTAGATTGGGCGAGAGCCGTCGCCGATCCCGACGCGACCACACAAACTATCAAAAACATTCGCAGTGCAACGGCGCGCCACACGGGCGCGAGAGAGAATCTGGCCATCAAAGTTCCTTTCCACACAACTCCCGCAAGCCGTTTGTGCTTTCTCGCTTGTCAGGGATTTCCTATTCAACTGTAAATCTTGTGCAAGCGCTTCTACGGGCCATTCCGGAAAAATCCTTGTCCTGCGCCAGAGGATGAAACGAAACCCTCGCTGCCCGCACGATGATGCAGTACCGATTTGAGTCAGTGCTATATCCTCGGCATGTCTCAGCCGAGGCGTGAGACACCCCATGAGGGCAAGGAGATCGCAATGAGCAAGTTTGGCAGTTGGCTGGCGGGAATCATCGGAAGCATTATTGTCGGCGTAGCCATCTACTACTTCACTAGGACTCCCACTCCTCCTCCCACTCCGCCGCCCCCGTCCGTAACCGTCTTCGAAGGAATGGTCTACTCCGGAAGCGCGCCCGTACCGCGGGCGATGGTGGCTATCGAACTCAGGGGGAGCGGCATCACCAACGGCCCGGTCCACGACATCACCGACGCCAACGGCGCCTACCGTTTCGACTTCACTGGATTGCCGTCGGATGCGGGCGCGATGCTCAGCGCGACGGCCACAGGCTACAAGGATTCCGCCTCCCAGTCGCTTTCCAGCCCGCTCCAGTCAGATGTCCACCTTGATTTTCCGCTGTCACCGGTAGCCGTTCCTCCTCCCACTGGCCCCGGTGTCGGCCCAGGTGTACATCCCGTGCAGCCGGGAAATCTGCATATCCCCAAATATGTCCGCAAAGGGGCCATGGAGGCAGTCCAAATCAAGATTCCTCCAAAGTCGTGAAGTCCACGTATACAATCCGGCAGCACAGCATGATCTTGTTCAATCCCTCCTCTTTGTCATCCTGAGCGAAGCAAGCTTGGGGCCCCACGAAGTGGGGTAAGCGGCGCGAAGGACCTGCTTTTCGATTGCGACCTTCCCCCTGCTATCGTGAAGAACCACAGGAGACATCATGAAGCGCCTCGCCTCGATGCTGGTTGTTCTGCTTGTCCTCCCGGGAATGTGCCCTGCCCAGCAAACCACAAAAGAAGAAGACGCCGTCTGGGCGCGCGAGCGGGCCTATTGGCAAGCCGTGCAGACAAACAATCTGCAGGATTATCGCGCATTGTGGCGCGACGATTTTCTCGGCTGGCCAGTCACCAGTCCCGAGCCCGCACGCAAAACGCACATCACCGACTGAATCACGCAGCGCACCAGCAAGGGCGAACGCCTCAAGAGCTACACACTCGAGCGCCTCACCGTACAGATCTCCGGCAATCTCGCCACGGCCACCTACCGAGCCCACTGCACGTGGATCGATAAGGACGGAAAAGAACAGACTGGCGCGATGCGCATTCTGCATACCTGGTGCCGTGACGATGACGGAGTCTGGCGCATCTTCTCCGGTATGAGCGCGCCCGTCGACGCCGATGGGCACTGAGATTCGAACATCGCCAAGGCGCAATTACCTATCTGCTCCGGCTTGACCTATCCGCACTAGCCCGCGTTCACCCCAGCTCCACCCCGCGCGTCTCCGGCAGCAGCAGCGCCATGCACGCTGCTGCCGCAAACGCCACCGCGCTCGCCCCAAAGGCCCACGCCAGCCCATGTTGTTCGCTCAGCGCCCCAATCGTCACTGGACCCAGCGCGCTCAATCCTCGCGCCACGTTATATGAAATCCCCAGCGCCGTCGCCCGCCTCTCCGTCGGAAAAATCTCGCTCCCGATAATCCCCGACCCCGTAAAGAATCCTGTCCCAAAGAACGCTGCCACGCACGCAAACACCAGGATCCATCCCGCGTTGCCGTGCTCCAGCCAACAATGGAACCGCCGCGGCGGCAGCGGCGAGATACACAGCAAACGTCCGCTTCCGTCCGAACCGATCCGCAAGCACGCCAAACAGCAAATACCCCGGCAGCATTCCCAGCAAGATTCACCGTCACCAGAAACCCCGTAAGGCTAAGCGTCGCAAACCCGCGTCCGCCCTGCGAAACCGGCAGCACCAGGTACGCCGGAATCCACGTAAACAGCCCCCACCACCCGAACATCCCAAATGTGTTCACCACCGTCAGCACCGCCAGCGCCTTCACTGACCCTCGGCCCGGACCACGCGCTTCCCCCTTCGCGTGCGCTGCCCGCACTCGCTCCCAAACTTCCGGCTCCGGCACATGACTCTGAATCCAGAACACCAGCCCCGCCGGCAAAATCCCCGCAAAGAAAACCCAACGCCAACTCGCATGTGCCAGGATCAGGCCAGCCACCACCGCCGAGATCGCGTACCCCACCGCCCAACTGCTCTGCACAATCCCCAAAGCCCGCCCGCGCAGCGCAGAGGGCCACGACTCCGCCACCAGTGCCGCGCCCGTATTCCACTCGCCCCCCATCCCCAGCCCGAGCAGGAATCGGCACACCGCCAGCATTGTGATCGTCGTCGACAGTCCGCACGCAAACGTGAACACCGAATAGACAAGGATGCTCGCGCTCAGCATCCGCCGCCCGATACCTGTCCGCCAACACTCCAAACAACAGCCCGCCCAGCGCCGAGGCAATCAGCGTCAGCGCGTTCAGCAGCCCCGCTGTAGTCCGGCTCATGGCGAACGCCCGCATCAGCGTTGCCAGCACAATCGAGTAGAGCATCACGTCGAACGCGTCCAGCATCCATCCCAGCGCCGCCGCAACCACCACGCGCCGCTGCGCAGTGGTAGCGCCGCGCCAGCTGAAGGCTGTTGAGTTCGAATCCATAGGACTCATCGAAATCGTGGAAGCTTCATCTGTCATCGGCGCCATGAAATATCGAGAGCTAGGGCCGGGATGCCTAGTCCACAAGAGCAAGAGTTAGGGTGCCCCATCCATTCGACAGGTTACCGTCGAATGGGTGGGAAAGCACGATCCTTTCCTGCTTGCTGAGCGCGGTACAACCCCATGCCTGCCTGTAGTTAAATCAGCCTCTCATCTTGCGTTGCTGCCGGTCTATAGTCAATGAACCCACGCCTGATATGTTTTGTGCTGTGGCCCCGCATCTCACCATCGCCATCGACACCGGCGGCACCTTCACTGACTGCGTCTACCGCATCGGCAGCCGCATCGACGTGCTCAAACTTCCCTCCACGCCCGACGATCCCAGCCGCGCCATCCTTGAAGCCGTCAGCCGCATCTGCAAACTCGTTCCCGCCGCCACCGTCGAAGTCCGCCACGGCACCACCGTCGCCACCAACGCCCTGCTCGAACGCAAAGGCGCGCGCGTCGCCTTCGTCACCACTGCGGGATTCGAAGACACCCTCGCCATCGCCCGCCAGGCCCGCCCCGACCTCTACGACTGGAACCATCACCGCCCCGCCCCAGTCACCGACCTCTGCTTCGGTGTCCCCGAGCGCATCGGGCCCAACGGCGAAATCCTTCTCGCGCCAACGCCGCGCCGCACTCGACCAACTCCGCCGCGATATCCGTAAATCGAAATCTGAATCCATCGCCGTCTCGCTCCTCTTCTCCTTCGCCAACCCCGCGCACGAGCAAGCCATCGCGCACGCTCTCGCATCTCTTCGTCTACCCATCTCGCTCTCCCATCAGATCCTTCCCGAGTTCCGCGAATACGAACGCGGATCCACCGTCGCTCTCAACGCCTACCTCGCCCCGCGCATGCAGAGCTACATCCAATCTCTTGAACACGGTCTCGCCCGCCGCCAGCGCCAGCTCTCAGCATCATGCAATCCTCCGGCGGAATCCTCTCCGCCGCATCCGCCGCGCGCGAACCCGTCCGCACCATCCTCTCCGGACCTGCCGGCGGCGTCATCGGCGCGCTCAGCGTTGCCCGCGCCGCCGGCATCGATCGCATCCTCACCTTCGACATGGGCGGAACTTCCACCGACGTCGCTCTGCTCGATGCCACCCGCGAGCCCCCGACCAGCACCGAGGGCCAGGTCGCCGGCCTCCCTGTCGGCGTGCCCATGCTCGACATCCACACCGCCGGCGCAGGCGGCGGCTCGCTCGCGTGGATGGACACTGCCGGTGCGCTGCAGGTCGGTCCGCAATCCGCCGGAGCCGTTCCCGGCCCCGCCTGCTACGGCCGTGGCGACCGCGCCACCGTCACCGATGCCAATCTCGTTCTTGGCCGATCTGCATCCCGACCACTTCCTCGGCGGCGCCATGCGTCTCGACGAGTCCCGCGCACACAGAAGCGCTCTCGGCGGTCCCCACAAAATCCTTCGCCACCCTCGAACATCTCGCCGAAGGCATCCTCCGCGTCGCCAACGCCCGCATGGAATCAGCCCTCCGCCGCGTCTCCGTCGAACGCGGCCACGACCCGCGCACCTTCACGCTGCTCGCATTTGGCGGAGCAGGTCCGCTCCATGCCTGCGCCCTCGCATCGGCCCTCGGCATCCGCCGCGTTCTCGTTCCCGCCGCTCCCGGCGCGCTCTCCGCTCTCGGCATCCTCGACGCTGACCTGCGCCGCGAATTCTCGCGCACCGTCATGCTCGCGCCCGGCTCTCCGCAAATCGCGCACGTCTTTCGCGACCTCGAAGCCGAAGCCCGCGCCGCATTCTCCGCCGAAGGCAAGCGGCCAATCCTCACCCGCTCCGCCGATCTCCGCTATCACGGCCAGGGCTTCGAACTCCGCGTCGACTGGTCCGCCAACGCCGTCGCGCGCTTCCATCGCCTCCACGCGCAGTCCTACGGCTACGCCGATCCCACGCGCACCGTCGAAATCGTTACTCTCCGCGTCCAGGCCATCGCACGTTCACGCAAGCCGCGACACAAACGCGCAGCCCTCGGCAAACCAGACGCCCGCCACGCGCAAGCTTTCCTCGCACCGCATCTTCGAAGAAGGCCGCTGGCGAAGCGCCGCCCTCTACGATCGCGCACTTCTACGACCAGGCAATCGCATCGCCGGCCCCGCCGTCATTACCGAACTCAGCGCCACTACATATCTCCCCACCGGCTGGACCGCGGCCGTCGACGCCCTCTCGAATCTCGTCACTCACTCCACAAGCAGGAGCCCGCCGATGACCAACGCGCCGCCCACTCGACCCCGCAGAAATCGCCGTCATCGGCCACGCGCTCCACTCCGTCGCTGTCGAGATGGGCGCAGCCCTGCGCCGCACCGCCTTCTCGCCCAACATCAAGGAGCGCCGCGACTACTCCTCCGCCGTCTTCTCCGCCGAAGGCGAACTGATCGCCATGGGCGACGACATGCCCGTCCACCTCGGTTCCATGCCCATGTCCGTCGCTGCCGTCCTCGCCGACCTCCGCCTCGCCCCCGGCGATGTCGCGCTGCTCAACGATCCCTATCGCGGCGGAACGCATCTGCCCGACATCACCATGGTCGCTCCCGTCTTTCTCCCCGGCCGCACGCGCGCCGCCTTCTACGTCGCGAACCGCGCGCACCACGCCGACGTCGGCGGCATGTATCCCGGCTCCATGGGCCCTTGCCGCGAGATCGCGCAGGAAGGCATCCGCATCCCTCCCGTCAAGCTCATGCGCGCGGCAAAATGGATACGCAACTTCTGGCGATCATCCTCGCCAACGTGCGCACGCCGAAGGAGCGTGAAGGCGACCTCACCGCGCAACTCGGCGCCTGCCGCATCGGCGCCGCGCGCATGCTCGAACTCGTCCAACGTTTCGGCTACATGCGACTGCTATCCGGAGTCCGCGCCATGCTCGCGGGCTCCGAGCGCCTCATGCGCAACGTGCTCGCATCGCTGCCTGCAGGCCAGTGGCAAGCCGAAGACTTCCTCGACGACGACGGCGTCATCCCCGGCCCCATCGCCATCCGCGTCAAGGTCAGCAACGATCCCAAACGCCGTCGCGCCATTGTCGACTTCGCCGGAACCGACCCGCAGGTCCCCGGCAGCATCAACGCTGTCTACGCCATCACCTGGTCGGCCGTCTTCTACGTCTTCCGCTGCCTGCTCCCACCCGGCGCCATCGCTACCGCCGGCCTCATGCGCCCGGTAAAAGTGCTCGCACCTGCAGGCTCCATCGTCAATGCGCTCCCTCCCGCAGCCGTCGCCGGAGGCAATGTCGAAACCTCCCAGCGCATCGTCGACACGCTCATGCGCGCGCTCGCCCCCGCACTGCCCGACCGCATCCCCGCGGCAAGCTCCGGAACCATGAACAACCTCACCATCGGTGGAATCGACCCGCGCAACAGCCAGCCCTACACCTACTACGAAACCATCGCCGGCGGCCACGGAGCCTCGCCGCAATCATCGGGCGCAAGCGGCCATCACGCCCACATGACCAACTCGCTCAACACCCCCGTCGAGGCGCTCGAATACGCCTATCCCTTCCGCATGATTCGCTACGCCCTCCGCCGCAACTCCGGCGGCGCAGGAAAGCATCGCGGCGGCGACGGCATCATTCGCGAACTTGAATTGCTGGGCGACGCGCAGGTCACGCTGCTGGCCGATCGCCGCAAGACGCAACCCTGGGGACTCGCCGGCGGCAACCCCGGCGCCCCCGGCCAGACCACGATCATCCGCGACAACAAAGAAGAGCACCTGCCCGGCAAATGCACGCGCGAACTCAAAGCCGGCACGCGCATTCGCATAGAATCCCCCGGCGGCGGCGCCTGGGGCAACCGAACTTCTAGCACTTAGCACTCTCGCAGGATTCCAATGTCCCACAAAGTTTGTCTAGCAGGTTGGGTGTCATCCTGAGAACCCGCGCGTTTGGGGCCCCACGAGCGGCGCAGTCGTTCGTGGGGTAAGCGGGGCGAAGGATCTGCTTTTTACTCTCTACTCCTGTTATTCGGCGCCCAAATCCGAAACTCCCCACTCACGTGCATCAGGCCCATCAAATACAGCATCCCGTCGTAGTACCGATACTGTCCCGAGGGAATCGGCGCATTCCACAAAGCCTCGGTGAACTTCTTCGCCTGCGCGCGATCCGCAGCCGCCAACCCCGCCGCCGCATTTGTCCCAACCAGTCCCGTCGGATGATCCTCATGCGTCAGTCCCGACGTCGCACCCAGATCTTTTCCGTCCAGCGAAAACACCGGTCCATACTTGTCGATTCCTTGCGAGACAAAAAACGTCTGAATGCGATCGCTCAGTTCCTGCTCTGTCGGATCCTTGTGCCACCACGACCAATCGACTGACCAGTTGCTCGCCGTTCTCCACGCGTCATACCCAAACTCGCCCGATTGCGGAAACCGGTTCACATGCGGCGTACCGTCGAAGTTCGCATAGTCCGGGGCCAGGCCCGTCTCCGGGTTCGTCGTCTTCACGAAGAACGCGCGGCTTGTTTCTGCCGCCTTCGCCCAGAACGCCCGATCCTCCTCCGGTCCCCAGCGCGACCACAATTCGTAAAACGCCGGAAGATGATACGAGGGATCCGTGAACATCTGCGGAGAAACATCGGGGACAAACAGAATCATCGGTGGCTCAGGATTCATCATCGGCCCAACCGTATGCGGTCCATACTTGTCGGGCGCGGTAATCACCGGCCGATGCACCATCGCCGTCAGCAAATTCCCTGCCTCGGCACGATAGTCGTAGATTCCCTTCCCGTCTCCCCAGCGGTTCGACGCGAACAGAAGCGCCATGGCAAAATACGATTCACCGTCCGGCGCTGCTCCTTCAGAGTTATGTGTCCCATCCGTCTTGCACGACCACGCAAAGAACTGGTAGCTCGGCGCCTTCGGGTCCGAGATATACATATACGTCTTAGCCCAGTTCCAAATCGCGTCAAACTCAGCTTTCTTGCCCAGCTCCGCCGTGATCATCATTCCGTACGACATGCCTTCGGTCCGCACGTCGTGATTCGCCCAGTCCGTCACATACATCAGCGGCCCGTTTGCATTGCTGCCCGCATCAAAGGCAATGGCCTGCGTTTGCTTGTCACCGTGGAAGAGCTGCTGGTACGCCGTCTCAATCTTCTTTTGTATTTCCTTATGCGAGTGCCCGTCTTCCGCAAACAGGTTGCGATACTTGCCTGTTGCATAAGCGCCGGATCCATCGGATGACGGCGCCTGGGCCAGCGCTGCGGGCATCGATGCGAGCAAAAGAAAAAAGAGAATAGCGGACGAATGAGTCCTGAAGGTGGGACGTGACACGATTTTTTCCCCGCATGTGAAGCGATTTAGTTGGCACCGAAGCGTGCCCTGAGTATCGCGCGGGAGGTAGACAGAAGGCAAGGAGACGAGAAGCGAGACCAAGGGACCTTGTGAGTCCCTCGGCCGGGGTCCCTGGCTCTTCTATTTGGTTGCAGGCGGCGGGAGCTGCTTTTTCTCCTCGTCCTGCTTGGCCGCCGAGTCTTGGGTGCCCGCTTGGGCGTCGAGCCCGTGTGTCGGATCTTTGTGGAACAGCTTGCGGGAAATGTCCGGCCAGAATTCCTGGAAGACGCCCCCGATGGCTCCCTCCGCCGTAACAATCATCCCACTGCTGATCGTCTGCTCCCAGCCGGATCGGTCCGAAGACGGATAGTAGAAGTTCGAAATATAGCCCGCGATGAGGTTGCCGCCAACGTTCGAGTAATTCGGCTCCCATCGCCGGGTACTGTCGTGCTTGCATATTACCGTCGTCGCCGCGGCATACAACAACCGATGCGTGGTGCTCCCGCGTCCCAATCTGAAATACCGTGGATCCTGATGAAGAATCGAGGGCAAGATACCGTTGCCGATCATGGTGCCGTTGAACGAGTCCAGGTAAGCCGCTCCCCATTTCTTCCCATATCCGGCAGGACCCCACCCGAACCCATTGTTGTTGTCGCCACCGCCGCTCAATTCTCCAAAGCCCGCCACAATGCCTGTGGCCGCAAACGTAACGGGATCAGCCGCCGATCGGAAAGCCAGCTTCATCTTCTGGCGGGCCGTCAGCGATACGGCATCGCTGCGGTACGACGTATTAAACATCGGCAAGATCCCAAGTACCCGCTGGCTCTCCTGTTGTTTGATCTGCTCCTCCGCCTTTTGGCGGCGATCCTCCTCGCTCATCTGGCCATCCTGGCCCTGCGAGGTGGACGACCCGGCGGCCGGAGCTTGCGATTGCGGATTCTGGCCAGGCGTAGCCTGCTGAAGTGCGTCTCCGATGCCCCCTTGCGGCTGTGGCGCCTCCGGCAAGTCGAGGGTGACCAGGGTAGCCGTGCCTCGATCAGTTTCCTGTGCGATCGAAAAAAACGGAAATGCCAGCAGAAAAACTGAGGCAGCAATTAAGTAACGAGCGGAATGCGAAACGATGAGTAGGCCCTTTCTCTCTCTAGTCAATACATTTATTCCCAGGGCGTCGATCAGGAGCGCCCCTGCGGGACAGAGGTCACCACATCGGGTGAGAAGTTGCAGAAAATCTCTATGGCGGCATCGCGCATGATCGCGTAAGCCCATTTTGCTCGAACCTCCGCCGCCAAGTGAATCCGTGCTTTTCCAATAGATTACTGGAATCTCCCGCGCGCTGCCACCGTGGAGAGACCCTGCTCCCCGTGCCGAACCGGACAACGCCATGGTCGAACAGACTCCAGAAAGATAATGGCAACTATATATGCTTAGACGGCCTTTGCCCTCGTTGGGTACGGGGAAAGAACCGGCAAACCTCATCTGCTCATTTGCCGATTCACTATCACTTTTGGCAGTGTCGTAGCCTTGGAATTCCCTGAATAATGAGATTGAGAGAGGTTAGCGGAAGAACAAGGGCCTGAGAGTGAGGCGAAAATCAACAACGAGCCGTCTGAGCCCCACTTGAAGTACGCGCACGCGTGGCGAGCCCGTATGAGACGAGTGGGACTCAGGGATTTGCTCAGAATCACCGGCACCTTTTTCAGGATGAGCGTCTCTCCGGTGAGTGGTGAATGGATGTGGTGGTGCCCCGCTTCGGTTCTGCCGTACTTCTCATATCCGCCGTCTTTCTCTTTCCAATCCTGCATCTTCCTGCGCAACCTGGCCAGCCCGTCCCAGCGGCAGCCGGCCCTGAAACTCTCCCAGATGCGCCTCAACCGCATCCTGTACCAACCTCCAGGGAGTCTTTCGGCGATCAGCTCATTGCTTCTCAGATCGCGGTTGGTGCGGGCATCGAGGACCGGCTGCAGGAAAGCGCCCAGCAGCCACCCCTTTCTGCGCTCGATCCGTCTGCAGCTTCCATCAGCGGCACAGTCACGGATGCAAACGGGACCGTCATCGGGGGGGCTACCATTACGCTCGAAAGCGTCAGCCCAAAAGACCGGCAAACCGCCGTCGCCAACGAACGCGGAGCCTTTGAATTTCACAACCTCAAGTCGGGAATCCAATATCGCGTCTCGATAGCTGCCAAGGGCATGGCGCCCTGGAAGTCGCCGCCGATTGTCCTCGCTCCGGGGCAGTTCTTCTTTCTGACGAACATCAAGCTGAAGCTCCCCGCCTCCGATGTTTCGGTGATTGTGTACGGGTCCCGGGAGCAGATCGCCACTCAGCAAGTCATCGTTGCAGAGAAGCAGCGAGTCTTCGGCTTCATCCCCAATTTCTATGTAACCTATGATCGCAACCCAGTGCCGCTCACAACGAAGCTGAAATACAGGCTGGCATTCAAATCGGCCACCGACCCCGTGACCTTCTTGGGGGTTGCTTTCATTGCGGCCATCTACCAGGCAGGAGACCTTCCGGATTACCAGCAAGGTTGGGAAGGCTACGGCCAGAGGGTTGGAGCGGCCTTCGCGGATTCAACAACCGACATTTTCTTTGGTGGCGCCATCCTGCCATCGCTTCTGCATCAGGACCCCCGCTACTTCTATCAGGGCACGGGAACAACCAGGTCTCGTGCCCTTCACGCACTCTCCTCTCCATACGTCTGCATGGGAGACAATGGAAAACTGCAACCGAACTACTCCAGCATGGGAGGCGATCTGATCTCAGGCGCGATCTCCAACATCTACTATCCCGAGACGAACCGGGGCGCACGGCTCCTCTTCCAGGGCTTCCTCGTCACTACCGGCGTCCGCACGGTTAACGGCCTTATCCAGGAGTTCGTTCTGCGCAACTTGACTCCAAGCGCAAGGCAGAAGAAGTAGTGCAACGTCAATTCGTCAGCCTTGCTTCAGCGCCAGCCGAGTCTTCATCTCGCTCAACAGCAATTCAACCTTGTCCTCGCTCTCCAGCGCCCTGAACTTGTCTTCAAGCGACTCCGGATTCAGCACCTCCGTGGCTGCCGCATTCTCCGCCGCAGTGATGTGCACCTTGCTCTTCATCCGGCCAATGGTGTTTTCCTGGTCGTTGCCCACTATGTGCTGGGCCTTGGCCGCGCGTCCCACCACCTTCGCCCTGCGATGCTCCGCAATCAGCATCTCGCAATGCGCGCGTGTCTCCGTCAGCTTCTGCTCCAGCTTGTGCAGCGCCTGCCGAAGGCTGTCCGCTTCGTGCTTCTGATCCTCAGCCTGTGTCGTAAAACCGATTGCCAACTGGTCCTGACTCAACGCACGTTCCAGCGCGGCACGAGCCAAATCATCCTGGCCCTTCTGCACCGCCAGCTCCGCCTTGCGCCGCCACTCCGCAGCCTGCTGCTCGTGCTCCACCTTCTTCTTGTCCAGCAGATGCTGATCCGCAATCGCGATCGCCACCTGTGTCTTCACCTGCATAAGCTGGTTCTCCATATCCAGGACAACCTGTTTCAACATCCGCTCCGGATCCTCGGCCTTCTCCACCAGGTCATTCAGATTCGCCCTCAACAACGTGCTTACTCTATCCAGTAACGACATACAGTCTCCCTCCTCGCTTCTGAACTTCGGTCCTTCGAATCACTTCACAAAAATCTCGCCGCCTACTTTGCCGGCGTCTTCGCAGCCGGCTTCACTGCTGCCGGCTTGGCTGGCACAAACTCCGACATCTCCTTCATCATTTCCTTCATCATTGCCTGACTTCTTTCCGTCACCTTGCTCATCACCATCGGCATGTACTCCTGCGCAATCACCGGTTGTGCATCCAGCAAATGCTGTCCGGCAGCAGAACTATAGAAGGCAATCAATCCATCGACATCGTCCCGGCTCAGATGCCTCTGATAAATCGCGGTCATGTCCGTTTGCATCTCGTCCGCGGGATAGAGATCCATCGCCTTTCCGACGTACTTGCTCATCACCTTTTCCATTCCTTCACGCTGCTCAGGGGTGAGCTTCGTTCCCGCCGGCAAATTCGCCTCCGTCTGCTGCATCGCCGATTTGATCTGCTGCTGCACCATCGACGGCACAATCTGCCGCATCGATTGCATCTGCGCCTGCAGCCGCATCACCTCGAATAGCTTCGCCAACTGCTCCGCGGTGGGCTGTTGATCTGCCGTCTGTGTCGCCCTGGGAGCTGCTTGTACCGCCGGCTGCGCACTCTTCGCAAACACCATGGTCGAAGAGATAGCCGCTGCCACACCCAACATCACTGCACCACGAAGATTCCGAATCATGCCTTCCTCATCTTTTTCCGGTTCGCGTGGCAAGAGAAACTTTTTCTCTCGCCACGCGCCTTGTTCAGACCAACGGACACGTAAGCCCACGCCCTTAGTGCTTCGCCGCGTCCCCGTTCTGCGACTTATCGTCACCCGGCTTGGTCTTCATCGCCTGCACATTCGACATCAACTGCTTGATGTCCATCCCGCTAAGCGCCTCAAACAATGCCGGCACCTGTGCCGCGATCTTCGTCATGTCGCCCGTGATCTTGTTCACGCCGGCGGCTCCGTCGTTGCCGGTCGACACGATCGTGATCTTGTCCACCTTGCTCAGCGGCTCTGCCATTGCACGGACTACATCCGCCATGTTGGTCAGCAGCTTGTCCACCACCGCGGCCTGGTTCCATCCCTGGTAAGCCTCGGCCTTCACAGTCATCGCCTTGGCTTCTGCCTCGCCCTTCTGGAAGATGATGCTGGCTTCCGCTTCGCCCTGTGAACGGATTGCAGCCGCGCGGCCTTCCGCCTCTGTCGTCAAGCGCGCCTTCTCGGCGTTGGCAAGATTCTCAATCCGCTGACGCTCGATCTCGGCACCCTTCAGCACCGTCGCAATCAACTCCTTCTCGTGGCGCAGAATTTCAGCTTCCTGCACCTTGATCTGACCTTCTTTTTCGACTTGCTGCACCTTCACCTGCTCAGCGGTCACCTGCTGCAGCATGACGTTGGTCTGCAATTCGTACGCCTTGTCGGCCGTGGCCTGTTGGCGCCGGCTTTGCTCCGCATACTCGGCCTTCTTGATTTCTAGGTCGCGCTGCGCCTCCGCTTGCCGCGTTGCCGAAGCTGTCTCCGCAATCACCCGCTCCTGGTCTGCCTGCGCCTTTGCTACCGCCGACTCCCGCAGAGCTGTCGCCCGCTTAATCGCCGTATCGCGCTCCGCATCGGCCGTCGCCATCTCCGCGTCGCGCTTGATCCGAGCCACATCCGGTTTTCCCATATTGGCGATGTAGTCGTTCTTGTCACGCACTTCCTTGATCGTGAACGAAATGACCTCGAGCCCCATCTTGCTCATGTCTTCCGCGCATGTTGCGCGCATGCGCTCGCCCACCATCTCGGGCTCTTTCACAATCTGTTCAACGGTCAACTGCCCGATGATCCCGCGCAGGTGGCCTTCCATCACCAGCCTGATCAGCCCTTCCCGCTGCGGCGGTGTCTTCGTCAAAAACTGTTCGGCCGCCGTCAATATCGAAGCCTGATCGCTCCGCACCTTGATCTGCGCGACAGCTTCCACCGTCACGGCAACACCCTGCTTGGTATAGAGGTCCTGCTGCGGAGCCACATCGAAGCTCATCAGTTCCAGGCTCAATTCACGGCAGTTCTCCACCATGGGGAAGATCACCGTTCCGTGTCCCTTGATCACTCGAGGCCCGCGAAAACCGTAGACAATCAATGCTTCATTAGGCCCTGCCTTGCGATACATCCTGGCCAAAATGCCCATCAGGAAGATCAGCGCCAATACTCCCAGTCCGACAAACAGAATCATTTCATTCGTCATTCGATCCCTGTCCTTTCAACAGGGGTTGAATTCGGTTGATGGTTTCTTACTCAATCGTCAGTGATCAGTTTTCAGTGATCAGTTGTTCTGCGTTGCGGGCCGGTCTTGAAAGGGCATGGCTTTAGCCGTGCCGCAGACAGTTCCGAAACGAGTCGGGCTTTAGCCCCTGAGGGACCGTTTTCCCCGACTGATCACTGCTCCCTGACCCCAGAGCCCTGTCCTCTGTTCCCTGTCTTTCTCGGAAACAACTTCGCCAGCAATCCCAGCAGAAAGATCCCCACCAGGATGCCCATATCCGCAATTAGCACGGTTGAGTTCGTCATTGCGAACCCGGTCCTTCAGCCGGGCCACAGCCTGTTGCGCCGCTCACGTCTGCCTAGCGGCTCGTAGCCTGTTTCTGATCACTGTTCACTGATGACTGACCACTGACGTCCAAGTCCTCCCACCGCTTCACATACGCAATTCCTTTCTCGTAGCGAATCACGTAGACCTCTTCCTCTTTCCTGAGCGCCTCGTCGTCTTCCGAGCGTGCGATTGCCGATCGCGTAGCGCCCATCTGTTGGTAGACAATTGCTCCAGTCCCGCCGGCGCGAATCGGCGACGACACCCGCCCCACTACGCCCACAACGTCCGTCTCGTCCGCAGTCAGTTCGCGATCGTGCGGCATCAGCACCCTGGTCAGGAACACGAAGATGATCGCCCCGCCCGCAACGCCGCAAATCACCGCCAGCACCACCACCACGCCAGCAACAAAGCTTCCATACTTCGTCAGCAGATACCCCGCAGCTCCAAACCAGCAGAGGAAGATCATGATGGAAAACGCATTCCACCACGGAACCTCCGCTCCACCGCCCCGTGCCGCCGATCCTCCGCTGCTCGCAGCATAAGAAGCACCAACGGTGCCATGCGGCACATGCGGAAAAAGTCCTGCATGCGGAACGTGAACATGTGGAACATGCACATGTCCGCCAAAATGCCCCATCCCGCCCAGCAGCGAGATAAGACTCAACATCAACCCCGCAAGAAAGCAAACCAGATAAAACGTCTCCCAGTTCATAGCCATGCCCCCAATTACCTGCCGCGCGTCTTCGCAGTCTTCTGATCCCTGATCCCTGATCCCTGTTTTCTCAGCACTTCCGTCAACCGCGGCATCAACCCCGGCGTCTCCAGAATCGACTCCAGCAGCAGCAGACAATCCCGTGACCGTTCATGCTGCGCCACCGTCAGAAGCGCGCTCTTCAACTCGGGATCGCGCCTGAACCGCTCTGCCCCCGACACCAGCCACAGGTCGAGCTTGTCCTCCAGGCCCCGCACCTCACTTAGCAATTCCGGGTGATACCCGTCGGGATCGTCCACCAGGTATCCCGGATGCACCTTGAAAAACCTCGCCAGGATCTGCCGCGTCGTGTTCGTCAGGTGAGGCCGCGCCCCGCTTTCGATCTGCGAGAGATAACTCTGGCTCAGCTTCGAACCCGTCTCCGCCTCGATCGCCCGCGTCAGTTCCTGCTGGCTCATCGCACGATTCATACCCCGGAGGCTGCCTTCCACCTCGCGCAGATACCTGATTTTTTCTCCGAGTTTCATTCGTCCGTCCGCGATCAGCATTCAAAACATTTGGCAAGCCAATCGCAAATTGCAATAACAATATCGCAATCTGCGATATTCGTCAACAAGAATCGCAAAGCAAACGGCAGCCCAGTTCGAATGTCAAGGGCGCTCTCCAGCATGTTCTCTCCAACCCCAACAATTCAAAGGAGAAATTACACATTGCAGATTTGCAGGCAATTTCCCCTCCTGAGCGCATACTCAGACAAGGGTTAGGGAAAAATGCGGATCGGCTCACCAAGAGCGGCTGCAATCAGCGTTTCTGCTGTTCTAAGTCCTTTACGGGATGATTATGCACTTGACACAGAAGCAATCTTCCTTTAACCTGTATTTATGTTCGAGAAATCCAACGATGTCGCGCTCTTGAAGACAAGGATCAAGGTACTGAACCAACGCAAAGAGCGCCTACTAGCTGCTCTTAGTATCGAGGGAAGTGATCGTTATTTTACGCAATCTGAGCTGAACAGAATTGAGTTTCAACTTCAAGAGGCGAATCTAGAATTGGCCCAGAAGACAGGTGCGGAATGAACCTGATAGACGTTACCAAGCAGTTCCCGACTGACGAAGAGTGCTTGAAGTACATCGAGCAAATGCGCTGGCCCGATGGCGTGGTTCGTTGCCCTACTTGCGGCGTCGATAAAGTCAGCCGGATTACCCGCAAGAGCACATCGAAGAACGTTCGCAAGAGCATCTTCCAGTGCCTAGAGCCTACCTGCAAGCAGCAGTTCTCTGCCACTAGCGGCACGATCTTCAATGATTCGCATCTTCCCTTCCACAAGTGGTTCATGGCCCTTGCCATCGTCGTGGACGCGAAGAAAAGCATCTCGGCGAACCAACTCAAAGAGCACCTGGGAATCGGATCTTACCGCACCGCATGGTATCTCGCGCATCGCATTCGCAAAGCAATGGCGGACGAATCTGGCCCTTTTGAGCAGCTTCGCGGCGTCGTGGAGATTGATGAGACGTACATCGGCGGCAAAGCCAAGCGCCGCTTTGGACGCAGCAAGGAAAACCAACGCCCCCGCGCTGAGAAGTTCGACATGGTTCTCGGTATGCGTGAGCGTGGTGGGCGCGTGAAATACGTCCACATCCCCGATGGCACAGCGGCTACGATCCGCGAAGCAGTCACAAAGCACGTTGTACCGAACCCCGAGCGGCTCTATACCGATTCAGCGGCGGTCTACAACTTCGCCCTTGATGCGCAGATGGCCCTGAAGCACCGCGCCGTGAATCACTCTAGGGAATGGGTTGTGCCGAACACGCGCATCCATACGAACACGGTTGAATCGTCGTTCTCGCTCTTGAAGCGCGGTCTGATAGGCAGCTTTCACCGTGTCTCGATAAAGCGCCTGCACCGCTATCTGAGCGAGTTTGAGTTCCGCTTCAATATGCGCAAGGATACGGACAAGTTCACCCGCACACTGCGCCGTCTGGCGGCCATCGCGCCGATGCCATACGTCGAGCTTATCGGGGTTCCGGAGGGCGAGGCTTAGGGATTATGGGCTCATGAGGCTTCGGAACCGGAGAGCCCTTTATCGACTGAGTCTTCTCGGGCATCTGCTTGATCAGCCGACTAAGCAACGCGTCGAATTGGCCTTTGGAAACTGGTGGTACTTTAGGCAGAGGCTTCACCATAAGGCATTTCCCTTGACACGACCACTCGATTATACTACCAACATAAATGAGCGGAGGGCGGGAGAATCGAACTCCATTCCTGCCCGGTGTCAAGTGCATAATCATCCCTCTAAATCATTGAAACAAGGAAACTTATCCAAAGAGGGGAGTATACTCCCCCGGCGATCCATGGCCGCGGACATGCGAGGGCCCTCCGGCCAATGGCCGGAGGGCCCTCAAGAGTACTGCCCCAACCCGCTTACGCTGTCACTGTCCGCGTAGGCTTGGATCCCCACAATCCGTAGTAAGCAATGAAGAGATAGCAAATCAGCGGAATCACGAACGAATTCTGTATGCCGAACTTATCGGCCGCCGCGCCCAGTGCAAGCGGAACGATCGCGCCGCCCACAACCGCTGTCATGATCAGTCCCGACCCCTTGCTCGTCATCGGTCCCAGGCCCTTGATGCCCAGCGCGAAGATGTTCGGAAACATGATCGAGTTGAAGAATCCGCAAATCACGATTGCCCAGATTGCCACCTGGCCGCTTGTAAACATGGAAATAACCACGAAGAGGGCTGCGGCGAATCCGAAAACGCCCAGCAGCTTGCCGGACTGAATCTTGGTCAGTATCCACGACCCCAGCAAGCGACCCACCAGCGCGCCGCCCCAATAGAGCGAAACCAGGAACGATGCCGTCTTGGCACTGTCCACGCCCTGCGTCTTGAAGTAGTTCACCGCGATCGATGCCAGTCCTACTTCGACGCCCACGTACAGGAAGATTCCGACTGCACCCAGGACCGTGTGCCGGTAGCTCCAGATGCTGCGACCCAGGATCGGATCGCCTTCCTTCGCTGGCCGGAACTCCTGTGTCTGCGAAACATGAGGCAGATGCATGAACGCAACTGCGAACCCGAGAATCAGCAACCCGGCCGCAATCGCAATGTACGGCCCCCGCACTGTATTGGCGACAGCAGCCTTGGTGGCCATGCTTGCCGGATCCGTCAGAATGTAAGCGCCGGCCACCAGCGGAGCAATCGTGCCACCCACTGAATTCAATGCCTGCGCAAGGGTCAACCGTACCGGTGCGCTGTGCTCCGGCCCCAGAATCGCCACATATGGATTCGCCGCCGTTTGCAGCGCCGTCACGCCCGCGCCAACAATAAACACGGCAGTCAAAAACAGCGGAAAGCTGACCATTTGGCTGCCGGAACGAACAGCAGGCATCCCACCACCTGGATGAATAGCGAAACCACCATCGTCCGCTTGTATCCGATCGTCTCAATCAGCTTTGAAGTCGGCGACGAGAAGACAAAGTAAGCAAGGAAGAACGCCGATTCAGCCAGCATGGCCCATGCATACGGCAGATCGAAAATCGACCGCAGATGCGGCACCAGCGCCATGTTCAAGTTGGTGATGAACCCGAAGATAAAGAACAGCACGGCTACCGTAATAAAGGGTCCGGTGTAGTTCGGCGTTGTTGCGGCCGTTGCCGGTGTGGATCGAGTTGCCATAGGTTGTTTGCTCCCCCGCTTCCTTGAAAAATGATGCCCGGTAAGGGCATGATCGCGCGACTTCGTGTCGGTCGCGTTTGCGTTTCGCCAGCTGGTTTTCGCTGGGATACCTGTTAGCCGCCAAATATCCGGCCAAATTGCTGCACACAACACTATACGGAAAACCCCAGATTGGGGAAGTGATGCGGCAAACTGATGCAGAATCTCGCCCCTTCACCGCCTATCCCGTCATACAACTGCGCATAGTCACGCCATCTTTTCCGCCGCCTCCATCACTGCGATTTCCCCTCAAAATGCCTTATCCTCAAGAGAACGCAAGGAGACGCACCGTGGCGACCACCACCCTGAGCAGCGCCAAGTTGAAGAAGGTGCTTGCCGCCCTCGAAGCCAACTGGCAGGCCGAAATGGAGGGCTACCACACCTACAACACCCTCGCCGACCGCGACAGCGATCCCATGCGTGCCCAGGTTCTGCGGCATCTCGCCGGCGCCGAGTGGGAGCACGCTGCCCTCTGGCACGGCCGCATCATCGAACTTGGCGGGCCTGAACCCGTTTACAACGGCAACCCCGGCGGCGAGGCCAACTCCCTCGCCAATCGCGCCGGCGGCGTCCGCATGGCCCTGCGCCGCCTTGAGATCGAAGAGAGCCGCCACATCGCCAACTACGGCAAGCAGCTCAAGGACCTCGGCGACGACGGCTCCGTCGCCATCCTCGACCACGTCATCGAAGACGAGAAAGATCACCATCGCGAACTCGGGTCGCTTCTCCGCGGCCACTACCAGGCCCCCGCCGGAGCTCCCAAGGTCGACGCCAAGGCCGTCCTCGACGAACTGCTCGCCAAGCGCAGCCAAGGCCGCAAGCAGCCCGGTGCCTGGATCGGCGACGCCATCTACGGCGTCAACGATGGCCTCGGCGCCATCTTCGGCATCGTCTCCGGCGTATCTGGCGCAACCGCCGGCGACAGCAAATACGTTCTTCTCGCCGGTCTCTCCGGCATGATCGCCTCCGCGCTCTCGATGGGATCCGGCGCTTACCTCGCCGCCAAGAGCGAACGCGAAATCTACCACGCTGAAATCGCCCGCGAACGCGAAGCCATCCGGATGAACGGTCCCGAAGCCCGCGAGCTTCTCTCGCTCTATTACCAGGTCAAAGGTTTGCCCGAAGCCGACGCCGACCACATGGTCAACCACATCGCCAACGATCCTGAGCAGATGCTGCGCGCCCTGGCGAGCGAACGTCTTGGCACTTCGGAAGAGGCGCTGTCCAACCCCCTCGTCTCCGCCACCTCGGGCGCACTCTCCACCGCCATAGGCGCTATCATCCCAATCATTCCGTTCTTCTTCATGAGCGGAGTTCCCGCCGTCATTGCCGCGGCCATCGTTTCGCTCGCCGCGCACTTCGCCGTCGGCGCTGCCAAGAGCCTCATCACCATCCGTTCCTGGTGGTCCTCCGGTCTCGAGATGACCGTAGTCGGCGCAGTTGAAGGCGCCGTCACCTACGGCATCGGAATTCTTCTCGGCAAGGGCGTAATGTAGTGGGCGGCCTGATCCCTCTCGGCGATGCATCGCGTCCGCCGACGCGTTTCCCCGTCGTCACCGTCCTCATCATTGTCCTCAACGCCTGGATGTTTCTGCAGGAGCTGACGTACGGCGACCGATTCGTCTGGGTCTGGTCCGCCGTCCCCAACCGCATCGTGCACGGCCATGCATGGATCACGATTCTGACCTCCATGTTCATGCACGCCAGCTGGATGCACATCATCGGCAACATGATTTACCTCTGGGCCTTCGGTCGCGAAATCGAAAACGCCATGGGGAGCTTTCGCTTCGCCATCTTCTATCTCATCGGCAGCATCGTCGCCATGATGGCGCAGATTCTTGGCGATCCTTTCTCCCGCGTCCCGACCCTCGGCGCCAGCGGAGCCATCGCGGCAGTCATGGGCGCATTCCTTATCACCTTTCCTCGCGACCGCATTCGCACCTTCGTCTTCTTCATTATCTTTTTCCGGATTACCTTGATCCCGGCCGCGCTCCTGATCGGCTTCTGGTTTCTCATGCAGGTCCTCAACGTCGGCGTTGTTACCCAGGCGCGCACTGGCGGCGTCGCCTACCTCGCCCACATCGGAGGCTTCCTCTTCGGCGTCATCACCGCGCGCCTATTCGTAGACCCCCGTCGCATCGCCTACCGTTGGGGATGAGATTTTCAGCACCGGGCCCCGCGATACCTGCGCCACCTGAAGCCTCTCTAGGTGCGCTCTCTGTGCGTGACTTCCTGTTTCTGGCTGTCGCGTGATGACGAGCGACCATTCTTCTTGGTCTGCTTCGCGACATACATCGCAGCGTCGGCGCTGCTCAGCAAGCCGTCCCGGGTCGAGCCGTGCTCGGGATAAAGAGCAATGCCCAGACTCGCCGAGCCGTTTAGAACGTCCTCTTCGAACGTAAACGGGGCATCGAAACTGCGCTCCAGCCGGTACAAATCGCCGATCTGGTGTCCATATACATCGTTCACCTGTTTAAAGTCATTCAGGTCGATGTAAATCAATCCAAAGATGCCTGCGTTCTCACGTGCCTTTTCGATTTGTCGATCAATATAGTTGTCCAGCGAAAACCTGTTGTGAACATCGGTAAGCAAATCGAACTCGGAGCGGTGTCGTAAATCGGAGTAGAGTCGCCGCGTTTCAATGGCCAGAGTGGTCAGGCCCGCGGTCCTGGAAAGCGTCTCGGACTTCGCGGCCCGAGGTTTCGTAAGCGGATCAAATGCAGCGCGTATCATTCCGAGCGGCGGTCCAGAGCGTGCAGGAATCGTTTCGCCGACAACCCTGAAGGAGGAAAGTTCTGCGGGACGGTTCCCAAGCTGCGCTCCGTCAAAAATCTCGCACCAGCTTGGAGCACCATCAAGCTTGAATGAGACCAGTTCGGTGATCTCCTCGATGATCTCCGCGAGCGGACGGGAGCCGTTGATCTCCTCAAGAATGCGACTGCGTTTGCGCTCGATGTAAGCTGCGGCGGCGTTCTGGCGGCGCACCCTGCGTTCGATCACCCAACCCCTGGCACCGACTGCCAGAAGCAACAAGAGAAGGAATCCGATCAGGACCACGAGGTTCCGAACATTCAGCAATGAGGGACGCGCGAGCAGCGAAATATCATCGACGGAGCGCAACAGAATATTGAACGGCACCTCCTGCCCCGGAATGACCGTATTCGTATCCGTCGTGCAGATGCCCGTTATCCTCACTTTCGAACCGACAGGCACCTGTCGCATCGGTGGAACAACACCTTCGCGAGGATGGCGGTAAATCGCGGTAAACAGGCGGCCGTCAGAGACCACCACGTAGACGTCCTGCGTGGCCTCTCGAACGTCCGTTACAACCTCGCCATCAATCGAAACCAGATCGTTCTGGTGCCCGTCCGGTCGGCTGTTATTCCAGAAAGCCAGTTGCTCCCACGAAGCCTGCTTCGGCGTTAGCGGAGCATATATTCCGGTGCCTTGAATCTCCCCGTCTGCCAGATTCAAGGTACGATCATGTGCTTCTGGGAAACCGATTGCGTCCGTGACTTCGCCAATACGAAATGGCTTGCGGGTGTGAGTCGTGATCCACAGGCTTCTCGAACCGTCCTGAAGCACCACTGCCGCACCGGGTTGATAGTAGGTAATGGTTCCACGGACTCTAACCCTTTGCGTCAGATCTTGCACGTTGTAACCGGCGAGAACCTGATCCATCCGGGTGAGCGACAAAGACCACGGGTGCGTGTTGACGTTCTTGAGAATCTTTACATTTGCAATTGACGAGACGTAGAGCGCAACGCCGGTCTGCTGCATCTTGTCGTCGAGCTTGCCAGCGGCAACACCAGTGATCTCCACATCGTCGTCAAGCAAGTCAATGAGATCCCACTCGTCTTCGCTGTCCAGATTTGTCTCGATGTGACCACCCTCCATCACCAGCTGCAGCCGGGAACTGCGTTTGCCCGCGCTGCCACTGGTCACCAAGTCAGCCGCACGAACTCTGGCGCGAACTGTGACCAGGCGGCAATCGTATTGCGCGCGAATCAACTCGGCGAAAGTAGCCGGCACGGGCATGGGCAAATCTCCGTGATGGAGAAAGGTAACGTCGCTGGCAACCACGAGCGGGCGAAAGCTCTGCTGCGTGTCCCCCTTGATCAGGACGCGGTCACCGGGAAGAAATTCTGCAGTCGTTGGAGGGGTGACGAAGAATGCCTCGTTGTAATCCTGCACATACAGCAGCCTCTCGTACCCTCGCGAATAGACCACAGTGGATTCGAAAATCGCGTGAATTCGATGGGCTGCTTGGGCATTATCGAGCGCGTAGACAGCGTGGAGTGACGTAAGCGTCGCGGGTTCCGAGGACCACGCCGGAGACAGAACGGCGCAAACCGCCGCCAGGGCGAGCACAAGCGTTGTGAGGAGCGCACTCCTCAGTCCCCTCTGCGCGACGCAAACTCGCCTTCCAGAAACCACAGATATTCTGGTCCGAACTTGCCCTCCACTCCGTCATCTCATGCAAAGCCCTCAAAACCCATCGGCATCGCAATGTGATCGCGATACCTGTCGATTCGCGATGCACGGTTACCTCGATGTCACACGACGCAATCAGACAAGCTTACCTCGGCAAACGGCTTCGCACAGTGATTCACGTCACATTTCCGCTGCAACTTTGGTGGAGTCGGTAGTTCAGAATCGGCTTTTCGATCCGGGCTTTTATGAGGGGATAGCCTGGGTCGCAACACTATCAATCAGCCAAAGAGCATCGATGGGTTTCGGGATCGGCACGCATGGAAAGCACGGTCGCTCTCTCGACCCCGCTACAATGTCCTCGTCCCAAGCCACTCGAGAGACACCATGTTCAAACACATCCTGATCGCCCTCTGCCTCGCCCCCATCGCCCTCGCCCAATCCGCCCCCGACGTCACCGTAGAACACGGCGTCCCCATGAAGACCCGCGACGGCGTCACCCTGCACGCCGACATCTATCATCCCGCCGGCGATGGCAAATATCCCGTCCTCCTCCAGCGCACGCCCTACGACAAGAACAACGCCGCCGACATTCGGCCGCACCGCCGCCGCGCGCGGCTACCTCGTCGTCGTGCAGGACGTTCGCGGCCGCTACACCTCCGAGGGCGAGTGGTATCCCTTCAAGCACGAGACCGACGACGGCTACGACACCATCGAGTGGGCTGCCGCGCTTCCCAACTCCAACGGCAAAGTCGGCATGTTCGGCGGATCCTACGTCGGAGCCACCCAGATGCTCGCCGCCATCGGCCATCCGCCCCATCTCGCCGGCATCTGCCCCGTCGTCACCGCCGTCGAACTACCACGAAAACTGGACCTACCAGGGCGGCGCATTTGAGCAGTGGTTCAACGAGTCATGGACTGCCGGCCTCGCGCAAGATACACTCAACCGCGCCATCCGGCAGCGACACCAACGCCCTCGCCGGCATCAACGTCCTGCCCCTCACGCAGTTTCCGGTCTTCAATATTGCCAAGCCGCATACCGGCGCCGCAACTCACCCAGTCCCTCGCTCCATATTTTCTCGACTGGGCCGCCCACACTGACTACGACAGCTACTGGAAGCAGTGGTCCATCGAAGAAAACTTCCAGAACATCCAGGTCCCCGCGCTCACCATCGCCGCCTGGTACGACATCTTCCAGGGCGGCTCGCTGCGAAACTACCTCGGCCTCAAGGCGCACGCGGGAAATGAAGCTGCCCGCTCCTGGCCAGCATCTTCTCGATCATGATCGGCGGCCACGCCGGCGGCGGCAGTCACATCGGCACCGTCGACTTCGGTCCCGCTGCCGCTGAATACGACGAGAACACCGTAATCCTCGAGTGGTACGACTACCTCTTCCAGGGCAAGCAGAACGACTTCGCCACTCATCCCGTCAAAATCTTCGTCATGGGCGAAAACAAGTGGCGCTTCGAAGACGCATGGCCTCTCGAGCGCGCCAGGTCTACTCGTTACCTGCTCCACTCCGCCGGCAAGGCAAATTCATCATCGGGAGACGGCGTCCTTTCTGCTACGTCGGCCAAATCCGAGAAGCCTGACACATTCACCTACGACCCTGCCAATCCCGTCCCCACCGTAGGCGGCCCGCTCTGCTGCGATCCGGGCCATCTGCCCGCCGGCCCGCGCGATCAGAAAGAAGTAGAAGCGCGCCCCGACGTCCTCGTCTACTCCACGCCGCCTCTCGACAGCGACATCGAAGTCACCGGCCCGGTCACTCTCGATCTCTTCGCCGCCTCGTCAGCTCGTCGACACCGACTTCACCGCAAAATTAGTCGACGTCTGGCCCAATGGCTACGCGCAGAATCTGACCGAAGGAATCCTGCGCGCCCGCTATCGCGAATCAACCACCGGCCCAGCCAAACTTCTCGAGCCCGGCAAGATCTACGAATACAAAATCGATCTCTGGTCCACCAGCAACGTCTTCCTCAAAGGTCACATCATCCGCCTCGAAGTCTCGTCGAGCAACTTCCCGCGCTTCGACCGCAACCTCAACACCGGCAAACCCGCATCGACAGACTCCACCTTCGTCAAAGCCACCAACACCATCTACCACGACACCTCCCATCCCAGCGCCCTTATCCTCCCCATCGTGCCGCGATAAGAGGTAGGTCGCATCGCGTCGCCACACTACAGGCCGAGGCTTTAGCAGATTGCAGATGAGCCGCAAATCCAACTCGCGCGGAAAGCCGGAAAAATACTCCCGTTACTTCCTGCAGTTCGCAGGGCCGATTGTGATTCTGGCGGCTGCGGCGGTGGCGGTGTGGCCTCTGGTGACGATCGGACCTTCGTGCGGGCCCGATTTCTCCTTTCATCTTGTTTCCTGGATAGAGGCGCAAAGAAGCATCCTTCACGGCATCCTGTATCCGCACTGGGCCAGTGGACCGAACTTCGGTGCGGGCGAGCCGCGGTTTGTGTTTTACCCGCCGCTGACGTGGATCGCCGGCGCGATTGCTGGGCTTGATCGTCCCCTGGCCCGTGGTTTCGACTGTGCTGGCATATCTCTTGTTGGCGGCAACCGGGCTGGCCAACCGGGCGCTCGCCCGGCAGATGATTGCCGACGGCCCTGCCACTCTGGCGGGATGCGCCTCCATCTTTCTCGGCAACATGCTGGTTGATGTGTACATGCGCAGCGACTTCGCGGAGCTCGCCGGCGGCTTCTGGATTCCGCTACTGTTGCTGTTTCAACTGCGCAGGTACACGAAAGCACGGCTTCCGAAACCCTGCTTGCAACGAATGCTCGGGGGCGTGGTGCCCTTGACCCTTGTGGTAGCCGGCATTTGGCTGACCAATGGGCCGCTCGGCATCATGGCGAGCTACCTGCTGGCCGCCACGGCTCTTGTCTCGGCAGCGATCAGAAAATCATGGGAGCCGCTGGTGCGCGCGGTCCTGTCCTTCGCAATTGGCGGCGCGCTTGCCGCCGTGTATCTTGTGCCCGCAATCTGGGAGCGGGGCTGGGCGAATATTGGATCTGCGATAAGCGAGCGTGAGTATGTAGTGGAGAATGGATGGCTCTTTACCCACAGCGACGATCCAGCCTGGTCGCGTTATTACACGATGCTGGATATTCACTCGTGGCTCGCGCTCGCCATGTTCGGCATCTGCGCGGCGTCCGTGTGGATAGCGTGGAAGCGCGGCAAGCTGGCAACGGAGCGCGCATGGTGGATTCCGCTGGCTCTCATCCCCGTTGCAGTTTTGCTCATGCACCTTCCGCTTTCAGAGCCGCTGTGGAACTGGCTTCCAGCTCTGCGCTATCTCCAGTTCCCGTGGCGATGGCTGGTGGTGATGAATGCTCCGCTCGCGTTCTTTTTCGCGGTGGCGGTCTGGATCAATCCACTGCGCGGCAGGGTCGCGCTTAGCGCTGCTTGTACGCTGGTGTTCTTCGTAATCACGGGCGCCGCGTGGGGCATCTGCTCTCAGAATTGCCACGATGTGGATACTGCGATTCCACTGGTGGAGCGCACCCAGGGAATACGCGGCAAACCCGAGTACTCTCCGCCGGGAATCCGACACGCTCTTGTTGAGCCCGACGTGGCCGCCAATTGCGAAGTGAAAAACATCGAGGATCTCTCTGGTGCGGAGCACGATCGGCAGGTATCTCAAAGCGGCAGCATGCATGGATGCAGCGGAAAATTCTTGCAAGTGGCAGACCTCCCCGAGCACAAGGTGTTCGTGGGAACTACGGACCATGCAGGCTATCTGATCCTGCATCTGCGGAGTTATCCTGCGTGGCGCGTCACCGTGAACGGCCGGGTCAGTAGTGCAGTGCGCGAAGAGGGATACGGGCTTATAGCCGTGCCGATTCCGCCGGGACAAGCCATGGTCGCAGTCGACTGGACGACGACGCCCGACGTTTGGCTGGGCCGGGTCCTCAGCGCGCTCGCTCTCGCACTGGTGACAGCTATCTGGCTCGCGGAACGTAAGCTCCTCCGGCCTCGATCATGAGATGGCGAGGATAATCTAACGGCTCGAGACGAGTATCTGCTTCTCTGCCATCAGTTCCTTCGCCGCATTCCGCCCCGTCCGAATGCAATCCGGAATCCCGATCCCGTCATATGCATTCCCGGCCAGCCGCAAACCTGGCAAAGTCGCCATGCGCTCTTTCACCCGCTTCATCCGTTCCTGGTGGCCAACCGCATACTGCGCCATCGCACGACGCCAGCGTGAAACCTGCGTCGCCTCTGCTGGAATGTGCGGCCCCAAGACTCGAGCGCCAAGAATCTCGCTCAGCTCGCGCCGTACTGTTGCTACGAGCACCTCATCGCTCTGGTCGAGCAGCGCTTCGTTCTTCGCACCGCCCAGGAACGCCCGCAAAACCGCCTTGCCCGTCGGCGTCCGCCCTACGAACTTGCGATGAACAAAAGTGCACGCCAGCATCGCCCTACCTTCCACCGCCGGCACCAGGAAACCGAATCCATCCGGCAGCTGTCCCAGCTGCGCCTCGTCGAACACCAGGTTCACCGTGATCGAAGAAGAGTACGGTATGGCACTCAGATCATCACCCAGACCCGCATCCGTCGCAGCCACCAGTCCGCCTGCAACCCATGCCGGTGATGCCACAATCACTGCATCGTAATTCTCAATCGCACCGGCACACCGAATCCGCCAGCCATCACCCATGCGTTCCAACGAACTCACTGCCGTCGATTTCCGCACCCACTTCGGATTCAGCCGTGCTTCCAGCGCATCCACCAGCTGTTGCAGCCCGCCCTTCAGCGTTGTGAAGATCGATCTCGGACCCGCATTTGGTCTCTGCCCGCTTTGGCCCTGCGTTCCGCCAGTCCCATTGCCGCTTGTCGCCAGCGCCGCCACCATCTTTGCCCGCATCTGTTTGTGCGCCGCCAGCATCCCGCGCGTCAGCGATCCATACTGCGTCTCCATCTCAACAAGCTTGGGCAGCACCGTCCGCGCGCTCAACTGCGTCGCATCGCCGCCATAGATCCCCGACAGCAGCGGATCCGCCAAGCGATCCACCGCCTCCTGGCCAAAGTGGCGCTCCACCAGCGCTGCCACGGACTCGTCCTGCCCGCTCGGCCGCGGCGGATGCAGCAGCTCCAGCGCCATTCGTATCTTCGTCGCCGGGCTGAACAGCCCCGACAGAGCCGTCGGCACCAGCTTCGTCGGAATCAGAAACATCAGTCCGTCGGGCAACGGAACCAGCCGGTTCTTCACCACGATGTACGTCTTGCGGTTCGCATCATTCGACGGTGTCAGTTGGTCCGCCAGTCCAAGCTCTCGGCAAAGCTCGGCACCAGCCGGCTTCTCGCTCAGAAACGAGTCGGGCCCCCGCTCCAGCACAACCCCGTTCACGACCTCAGATGCAAGCGATCCACCCAACCGTTCCCGCGACTCAAACAGCGTGTACTCGACCTCTGCACCCGCGCCGCGCGCCCTCTCCAGTTCATAGGCGGCTGCCAGTCCCGCAATTCCGCCCCCAATGATCGCAACCCGCATCCTTGACCTCAGTCCCTTGATACCACATCGGGCCGCACAAACCGGAGTGTGTAACCCACCGCGACCCCCATTTCCAGCATCCCTCCCGGGACTCATCCGGCAAGTGATTTAAATCACATCTGCTTACCGCCAATCGGCTGAATGTACAGAATCACGGTGATCGCTTAGGCGGCGATGACCGCCATCCCCTTGCCTCCTGAATCCCGCGCGAATAAATCAGGCCGGGACTCTTCGTCCCGGCCTGACCACCAACCCACCCCTAATTTCTAGATATTTATAACGACACCAGTGGCCCTGCAAACTCCGGCTGGCAATTCGTCGGTGTATCTGTCGGAACCCAGTTCTTCGGCTGATAGATGCAGCATGGCTCCTGCGCCAGCGGATCGCCCGTCACCGCATATGCCCGTGCCCGCGATCCACCGCAAATCTCCTTAAACTCGCATGCGCCGCACTTGCCTTCCAGCCTGCTCGTATCGCGCAACGCCTTGAAGATCGGCGAATTCTGGTAAATCTCGGCCAGTGGAGTCTCGCGAATATTCCCCGCATGAATCGGCAAAAATCCGCTCGGGTACACATTCCCCATATGCGATACGAACAGGAACCCCTTGCCGTCGTTCACGCGCCGCGTCATCCAGTTCGAAGTCCGCGTCTTCGCATCGGCTTCAGGCGCGCCCGGTTCATACTCACGTGCCACTCCATGCGGATGACCAGCCCCATGCCCCATCTTCCGTTCCTGCAGGTTGTGCTGCAGCAGGTACCGCCGGTAGTGCATTGCCTCCGTCGTCTTGATCTGGAAGCTCACTCGGTTCGAAAGCTCGTAAATCTTTCCAAACACCTGCTCAAATTCCTCACCGCTCAGCAGGTCGCCCAACTGGCCGCGTCCCACTGGAACCAGGAAGAACACATTCCACATCACGATGGCCAGCTTTTCAAACAACGCACACAGATTGTCGAGATCATTCGCGTTATGCCGGCTGATCGTCGTGTGTACCTGGATCGGCAGCCCGGCCTCCCCGGCCCACTCTACCGCCTGGATCGTTCGCGCCCACGCTCCTGCCAATCCGCGGAATTTATCGTGAATCTCCGGCGACGAGCCATCCAGCGAAATCCCCAGCCGGACCACGCCCGCCTCCTTCATCTTGAATATCGCCTCGCGCGTCAACAGCGGAGTGGCGCTCGGCGTCACCGCCACCTTCACACCCTTCTCCGCCGAATACCGAATCAGCTCGTACAAATCCGGCCGCTTCAGAGGATCGCCGCCGGTAAACACAAAAATCGGTATATGCATGTTCGCAATCTGGTCGATCAGCGCTTTGCCCTCGGCGGTGCTCAGCTGATCTGGATGCGCAATCGGTTGTGCGGCCGCTCGGCAATGCTTACACGCCAGATCACACGATTGTGTGACCTCCCAGATCGCCAGAAACGGTGCCTCGTCGTAATTCAACCCGCCACGAGCGGGTATGTGATGCATGGGTTGTTGTTGCATACGGCCTCCAACCTCCTCGGCGCGGAAGAACGCCTCAACTCGCATACAGAAGAGCACCCCTTGCATAGGTCAATCAGTGATTCAGGTCACCAAATAGACGAAGAATTTTCCCCTGAGAGGACCTTTCCAGGCTGGACAAATTATTGCGTTGGGTCCAAAATCCAACTCAACAGGGTGATCCTCCCAAGCTGTACGCTCGTTTTGCCGGGTTGAGGATCTAGCAACCGAGCCGTAGCAGTTCCAGATTCAACCTGTGATTTAACTCACTTTTCGGTGTGGCCTGCGGCACTGAGCGCGCATTGGAAGCAGCCTAATATCTTTAGGCACTCGAAGGAGGTTCCCCATGGCCGTCAAGCCGGGTTGGAGCAAACCCTCCACCATTCTCTTTGCTTCCGAGATTCCCTCGAACGAGCGCGCCTTCAACTTCGCACTCGCACAAGCCCAGGAATTCGCCGCCGATCTCGTTCTGTTTCATGCGTATGACACGCTCGTTGTGGCTGCGTCCGAAACCTCCGGCATTCGCTATTATGACTACGCCGCGGCGGCCCGCGCCGAAATCTCGCATCTCGAGCCGCTGGCCCAGCGTGCTCGCCAGTCGGGCATCAAATGCGAGGTTGTAGTTCGCCCCGGCCTCGCAGCGGACCAGATCCTCGCATTTCTTCGGGAGCGTCACGTCGACCGCATCGTGATGGGCACCCATTCTCCCGGCCCCATCGGCAAGATTCTCGTAGGCTCCGTAGCCGAAGCGGTCCTGCGCACCGCCAGCGTCCCCGTCTTCATCATCGGCCCCGAGGTCGTCGACGGCGCCTATCGCAATTTCGCCACCCGCACCATTCTCTCGGCCGTCAGCTTCATCGAGAGCAGCTTCGTGGTGGCGACCTTCGCCGCCGAACTGGCCCTCCATCACAATGCGCGCCTGATCCTCCAGCACGTCATCCGCCCGCAGGACCGCGCCGAGGTGCTCGCCGGCCACACGATCGAAGAGATCGAATCCGACCTGCTCTGCCTCATTCCCACAGAACTGCGTGAGCAGATCTCCAGTTCAGACCATCGTCGTACCCGGCGATCCGACCGAGGAGCTGCTCTACCAGAGCCGTGCCCAGCAAGCTGATCTGATCGTCCTCGGCGCGCATGGCGCATCGGCCTTCGCCGCCATCGCGCGTCATGGCGTGGTGTACAAGGTGCTGGCCCACTCCCACTGCCCGGTCATCACGCTGTCGCCCGCAGTGCTCGCCGAGAGCGGTGTCAAATACGTCAGGGAGCGCCACGCAGAGAGCTTCCTGGCAGGAGTCTTTTAGACGCGAAATCTCCGGCTGCCGGATTCTCCGGCAATACCAACCGGGCGCGCGCCGGGTGGATTCAAAGCAAGCGGCGGAATCCACCCGGCGATGCCGTCTCTGGACTCCCCTTCAAAATCCTACCCAGCCGACAGGCAAGGTGCCCAATTCATGACACAGTCTTATCAAGTCATGTGAAGCGTCGCGTGCGGTTGTTTTTTTCAGATGCATCAATCCACACGAAATTGGGTGCCCCATCCATGACGCAGTCTCATCGCGGCATGGGTGGGAATCCTCGAAGCTCACACAGCCGATGTGAAAATGTCGCTTACCGTCTGTGAGATTGTGCTGTGCGCACTCCCTTCGTCCCGCACGGCTGCTTCTCACAAATCACGCCCGTGATCCCTTTCCCCTCGGTGATCGTGAAAATCCGATCCACTCGCCGGCAGCTTCACCGTCTCCTTCGCGCCCGATGGCCAGTGAATCTCCGCGGTCCCCGCATCGGTCGCATCGCCCAGCCCGAAGTGCGGCCGCTGATCGTTCGATGAAATATAGCTTCCGCCGCTCATCACATCCTCGCGCTGCCGTATCCCGTTCGCCGTCAGGTACACCGTCGCGCCCACCGCATCCCGCGGACTCTTCTCTCCGCCCACCAGCTTCAATTCCACCCAGTGATGATGATCAGGATTCACGTTCTTCAACAGCACCGGCGGCCCATCGATCGGACTGATCACCACGTCGATCTTTCCGTTGTTGAACAGATCGCCAAACGCCGCACCTCGTCCCGATGTCAGCGTTGCCAGCCCCGACCCTTTCACCGGCGGCACATATTCAAACTTCCCGTTGTGCAGATTGCGAAACAGCAGCGGCCGCTCGGCAAACGTCGTTCCCCAGTCGTGATCATCCACCTGCGGATACACGTGGCCGTTGATCATCATGATGTCTTTCCAGCCGTCGTTGTCGTAATCGATGAACCCGTCGCCCCATCCCACAAACGGCACCGGAATCTGCGCAATTCCCGCCTCGCTCCCGACTTCAGTAAAGCTCGCGTCGCCATCGTTGTGATACAGCGTCTTGTAATCGTCCGAAAAATCTGTCACCAGCAGATCGACGAGCCCGTTGTTCATGTAGTCGCCGACAGCCAGCCCCATCGAAGCAATCTCGCGCCCATCGTTGTTCAGTGCGAACCCCGAAACATAGCTTCGATCCTCGAATGTTCCGTCGCCCTTGTTCAGATATAGAGATAATTCGGATTCGAATCGTTCGCCACCAGCAGATCCGGCTTGCCGTCGTTGTTCACGTCCACAAAGATCGCGGTGAATCCGTAATAATGTCCCGGATCCGCAACGCCCGCCTTCACGCTCACATCCGTAAACGTCCCATCGCCGTTGTTGTGAAACAGGTGATCCGCCTCGCCCGGCAGCCCGCGCGGCCCGCACATCACCGGAAACCCATGCAACTGGCAATCGCCGAAAGGAACATCGCCGTTGTCCGGATCAGGCTGATGATTCAGGTCGTAGTGCACGTAGCCCGACACAAACAGATCCAGCCGCCCGTCGCCGTCGTAGTCGCCCCACGTCGCGCCGTCTGACCAGTTGCCCAGCGTCACGCCTGCCTTCTCCGCCACATCGGTAAACGTGCCGTCATGATTGTTGTGGTAGAGCCGGTTCTTCCCGAAGTTGCAGACAAAAATATCCGGCCAGCCATCGTTGTCATAATCGCGCGATCGCCACGCCGAATCCCCAGCGATCATTAGTCACGCCCGCCTTCGCTGCCACATCGGTAAATGTGCCGTCATGATTGTTGTGAAACAGCGCGGCATGCGGCGGCGTCGTCTTGCCGGTCAGCGCGTCGTACGTCGATCCGTTCACCATGTAGATATCGAGCCAGCCGTCGTTGTCGTAGTCGATCAGCCCGACGCCCGAACCATCCGTCTCCAGGATGTATTTCTTGGTCTTCGTACCCATCACGTGCTGCCAGCCGCTCAGCCCCGCGGCCTTGGTTGCGTCTTCAAACACTACAGTCCCGCTCGTGACAAATCCGCCCGCCGTGATCGGCCGCTTCTCCGCGTCATACACCGGCGCAAACGTCCCCGCCGACGAGATGCCCCCCATCCCGCTCTGCTGCCCAGCCTGTGCCGGCTTTGGTTTTTGATCCTGCTTCGCCGTTGCTGTCTGCGCGACGGCACAAGCTATGACAGAAAGTGATAAGCGCAATCGCGACGAAGCAGCAACGCTGCGAAGTTCGTAGCATGCCAACTCTTTGGAGGAGTCGCGTCTGTCGACGTCGCATCTGCTTCGCTGCCGTCGCATTGCAACACCTTTGTCGTCGCCTGGCGCCGCTGCGTCCGGCGCCTTCGGATCGGCACACGGCTTGCCGCCGCACAGCGCGCCTGTAATCCCCTTGCCCTCTTCGATCGTGTAAATCCGATCCACCGCCGGAATCTTCACCGTCTCCTTCGCGCCCGAGGGCCAGTGAATCTCCGCTGTGCCCGCATCCGTCGCATCGCCCAGCCCGAAGTGCAGCCGACGGTCATTCGCAGAAATGTAGCTTCCGCTCGACAGCACATCCTGCCGCTGCCGCATCCCGTTCGCCTGCAGATACACCGTCGCGCATGTCGCATCGCGGGGGCTCGACTTGCCGGTTGCCGGATTTGTTCCGCCCACCAGCCCCATCTCCACCCAGTGATGATGATCGGGATTCACATTCCTCAGCAGCACCGGCGGCCCGTCTACCGGATTGATCACCACGTCGATCTTTCCGTCATTGAACAGATCGCCAAACGCCGCGCCGCGCCCCGGAACCACCACCGCGAGCCCCGAGCCCTTCACCGCGGGCACATACTCAAACTTCCGCCCCTTGCCCGATCCGTCGGGAACGTTGTGAAACAGCAGCGGCCGCTCCGCAAATGTCGTGCCCCAGTCGTGCTGATCCACCTCGGGATACACATGTCCGTTCACCTCGAACAGGTCGAGCCATCCATCATTGTCGAAGTCGAGGAACCCGTCGCCCCAGCCCACAAACGGAATCGTCGTCTGCGCCACGCCCGCCTTGTAGCTCACATCGGTAAAGCTGGCGTCGCCATCGTTGTGGTAAAGCACCTTGTAGTCGTCGCCGAAGTCCGTCACGAAGAAATCGATCAGCCCGTTGTTCTCGTAGTCGCCCGCGGCAATACCCATCGACGCGATCTCGCGCCCATCCTTGTTCAGCGCAAACCCCGAGACATAGCTCTGATCGTCGAACGTTCCATCGCCTTTATTGATGTAGAGGAAGTTCGGCTCCGAGTCGTTCCCCACCACCAGGTCCGGCTTGCCGTCATTATTGATGTCCACAAAAATGGCAGCGAAGCCGAAGTACTTGTCCTTGTCCTCCACGCCCGCCTTCACCGTCACATCCGTGAACTTCCCATTGCCGTCGTTGTGAAAGAGGTGATCCGGCTCGCCCGGCAGACCGCGCGGACCGCAGTTCACGCCCACCCCGCGATACAGGCACGACGCATAATTCACCGCCTTGGTCCCGGCAATCGGCAGGTTGTTGCGGTCGAAGTGCACATATCCCGTCACGTAGAGATCCAGCCTGCCGTCGCCGTCATAGTCGCCCCACGTCGACCCCGGCGACCAGTTGCCCAGCGCTACGCCGGCCTCCTCCGCCTTATCCGTGAAGGTGCCGTCATGGTTGTTGTGGTAAAGCCGATTTGCTCCATAGTTGCCGACATAGAGGTCCGGCCAGCCGTCGTTGTCGTAGTCCGCAACCGAGCAGCCATATCCCCACCGGTCGTTCTGCACACCGGCTTCCTTCGAGACATCCGTAAACGTCCCGTCATGATTGTTGCGGAACAGCGCGGCGTGCGGCGTCGGCTCTTTCCCGTCGAGAGCGTCAAAGCGTCGACCCGTTCACCAGGTAGATATCCAGCCAGCCATCGTTGTTGTAGTCGATCAGGCAAACGCCTGAGCCGTTGGTCTCTACGATGAACTGCTTTTGCAGCACGCCCATCTTGTGGACCCAGCCCGAGAGCCCCGCAGCCTTCGTGACATCCTGAAACACCACCGTACCGTGGTCGACGAATCCGCCCGCCGTAATCGGCCTCTTCTGTGCGTCATACTGCGGCGCAGACTGCACGCCCGAAGCGATGCCGCTGCTCATCCCCGGTTTCTGGGTCTGTTGTGGAGGAGTTGAGGGTGCCTGAGAACTCGTGATGCCGTTCGCAATCAATAGAACCAATACACAACCAACCAGAACGCGAACGCGCAAAAGACACGACCCCCTTGACGGTTGAAGTGTACCGCATCGAGGCCGTGCCTTTCGAATGAGTTCGCCCGCATCCAGACCGTGAATCAGCCCGGACGCGATGTTCCATATACCGCGAATCAGAACACGCGCAGCAACAGCAGAATCAACACGATCGTCAAAATCAGACCGATCCCGCCTCCACCGTAGTAGCCCCAGCCGGGGCCAACGCGATAACCGCCGTAACCAAAACCAAATATCAGGATGATCAGAAGAATAATCAGCAGCATAGTCTCTCCTTCGTTCGCTAATCTATTCAGCGCCTCAGCGCCGTTTCGAGTTATCGATAATCGGTCCGTGCACCAACCTGCCACTTCCGTGCACGCAACCTCCATCCTCTGATGCATACACCGGTCGTCACGCTGTACGTCCCTTGCGTAGGGTTCATGGATGCAACAATTTCGGCGCCCCGATGCGCCTTCCGCGGCAGCGGTTGCACCCCGTTTTTGCAATCTCTTTCTGCACTTCACGAACAACCTGCCGCATCCAGCACGGCGTCCAAGCTTGTGTTGTAGATATACGTAGAGAATTTCGGGAGGTAAGAAATGCTCTGGACAATCTTTGTGGTTCTCCTCGTCCTGTGGTTGCTTGGTCTTGTCAGCAGCTACACCTTGGGCGGATTCATCCACATCCTGCTGGTGCTCGCACTGGTGGTACTGGTCATCCAACTGATATCCGGACGTAGAGCTGCACTATAGAGGTGATTTTAGGACGAATAGGTTTTTAGTTGAAGGGCGCGGATGTGCTCGCGCGCTTTAAAACAACCGCTCTCATCGATACCTTACACACGGTCGCGAAGGCGTGCCCCGGCAGCAATTCCGAACCGGTGAGCTCTCGCGAATCGATGAGTTCTGCTTACTACGTATGAAACTGAGACCCACGGAGGTGGACCCATGAATAACGACAGTGTTAAAGGAACCATCGATGATGCAGCAGGCCGCGCCAAGCGCCAGGTTGGTGAATGGACCGGAGATACCAAGTCAGAGATCGAGGGCGCTGCCCAGCAGGTAAAGGGCAAGGCTGAAAAAGCCGTCGGCAAAGTTCGCGATGCAGTCAGCTCAACCAAGGAAAACATCGAAACCGAGCACGAAATCGACGACAACCGCGATCGAGAGAGCGTTCGCGAGCGCGAGTAAGCCTGAAATTCATGCTGCTAATTGCGCAGCGTGAATGCAATGCGGGCGGCAGGTGGAAAAGCTTGCTGCCCCAAACTCCCTTTTGGTGACTGCCTTATCTCTTTCTGCAGGTTTGGCTTCCGTCCCGATCGAATAATCGAAAGCAGGGTGAAATTATCGGCGCGGGTCGGTGCCGAATCTGGCACCTTACTTGCTAAACATCTGCATAAAAGCTATAGATATATAGGTAATGCCGTTGCGGCGGTTCTCCCCGATCCGGCCCCGGCTCAATGTGAGGTGCGTCTTCCGCAGGAACTACGGTTCACTGACGATCGACGGTCCACTATCGGAGACATCCCGTTGGCGCGCCGTTGCGCGCGTCCTCCGAAGTCCTCTGGACGCAATTGGTTCCACACTCCTTCCCGCCTCCTGTACCCTCTGCGGCTCCCCGCTGCCGCAACTCTCTTCCGTTCCAATCTGTGACGCATGCTGGACTGAAATTCCCGTCCATCGAGGCTCTGTCTGCAAACGTTGCGGCGACTCGCTCGACCAGCCTCCCGTCGCGGCCATAGCCTCCACACAACTTTGCCGTGCCTGCCGCCTTGCGCCGCCTTCCTTTGCGCGCGCCGTTTCCTTCGGCACTTACGACGGCCGGATGCGCGCCGCTATCCATGCGCTCAAATACGATCGCATCCATCCCGCCGCCCGCCGCCTTGGCGCGATGCTCGCTGCGGCCATTGCGCAACTTGCCCCCGATGCTCCAGCAGGCCTGCTCGTCGTTCCCGTACCGCTGCACCGCACCAAGCACAAACAGCGCGGATTCAACCAGGCTCGTGCCCTCGCCAGTTGCGCCATCGATGCCCTGCGCAAATCGCATCCGGAATGGCATCTAACCCTTGCGCCCACCACGCTCATGCGTCTGCGCTCCACCGAGAGCCAGGCCGGACTCACGCCGCGTCAACGCCGACAGAACGTCCGCGGCGCCTTCAAGGTCTCCGATCCATCCGCCGTCGCTGGCAAAGCACATCCTGCTCGTCGACGACATTCTCACCACTGGCGCTACCGCCCGCGCCGCATCGCAGTCCCTTCTGAAAGCAGGAGCGGGCCTCCGTCTACGTCGCTACGCTCGCCCGTGCACGCCGCTTCGACCACAACGCGCAGAACCGTTCATTCGGAATAACCAGCGCCCAACCCGGCATCGAGCCGGCCAATGTTTCAGCGCTCGCAAGCATGCATTCGTCATCATCCACTCACCAACCTTTTTAACGAGGGGACAAGGATGTCGCTGGGAAAAGCCATGATTCATGCACGCAAGCAAAAATCCGCTGCCAGCGCTGCCGCTTATGCTGCCGAGTCAGGCACCCACGCAGCCATTCACGCCAACCACATCCTGCAGATGCCGGTGCTCGTGCTCAATGCCTCCTACGAGCCCATCAACATCTGCGGAGCGCGGCGCGCCCTCGTGCTGGTGCTCAAGGGCATCGCCCGCACTGAAGAAGAGCACGGCCTCACCCTTCACGCGCAGCGCAGCCGCATCGCCATGCCCTCCGTCATCCGCCTGCTTGAATACCGCCGCATCCCGCACCAGACCCGCGCCCTCTCGCGCAAAAACATCCTGCTGCGCGATCGCAACAACTGCCAGTACTGCGGCGTCGTGCTGCCCTCCGGCGAGCTCACCCTCGATCACGTGATCCCGCGTTCGCGCGGCGGCAACTCCACCTGGGAAAATCTTGTTGCCTGCTGCCACGCCTGCAATCGCCGCAAGGGCAATCGCATGCTCAACGAGATCGACGACATGATCCTGCTCCGCGAGCCGCGCCCCTTCTCGCTCCACACCAGCCGCCAGATCATGCGCATGCTCGGCCGCGGCGACGACCGCTGGCGCAAGTACCTGTTCTATTAAGAAGCCCAACCCAGCGCTTACTGCACCGTCACGGTGAACGTCGCCGTGCGCGTAATGTTCTGCGACGTCGCCGTTACATTCACGATGTAAGCGCCCGCCGGAGTTCCGGGGTCAGTCGATCCGCCTCTGGGACTACTACCGCTGCCACCGCCGCCACCGCAGCCCACGAACGTTCCCGCGCAAATCAGCAACACCAGGGCCGCCAGGCTCCCGCGCCTTTTACCGCCGAAGGCAAATAGAAAGATCCCGCCGGCCAGCGCCAGCGCAACGCCACCGACGCGAGGCTTTTCATTTGCAGCCAATTGATGTGCCGCCGTTGTCGTAATCGTGATGGTTGAACTCGTCGCTGAAACATTCATCAACGAAGCAGATGCTCCCGAGCAAGTTGCCTCTGTCATCGCTGCCGGCAACTTGCAGGTTACAGTGATCTGCCCGGCAAAGTTATCGACGCCCGCAAAGCTCACCGTCGCCGTTGTGGTCTGGCCCGCCTTCACGGTGATATTCGCAATTGTCCCGCTGATATTGAAAGTCGTGTCCTGCACCGTCACATTCACCGGAGACGGGGTCTGCGACCCAAGGTAGTTGGCGTCGCCGAGATACGTGGCCGTGAAGTTGTAACTCCCCGGCGTGTCGATACTCGTCGCCAGGTCGCCCTCGAGGTATGCAAACCCCACCCCGGTGAATCCTCCGCTGTAGCTGCCATTCAGCGGATACGATGTCACGGTACCGGAGGGAGCATTGCCATCTTGCAGAAACGAGACAGTCCCCGTCGGCGCAGCGAGCACGCTCGCTGTGTACGCGACACCAATCACGTGAAATGTCTGCCCCGACATTGCAAGGTAGGTCTGCGTGGTTCCGTTGAACGAAGGCGAGAGGTCCGAAATCTCAATGTAGTTGAGATTCGTCGGGGCCTGCGTCACTGTCGCAGTCAGCGCCGCCTGGCTCGCGTTATAACTCGCATCTCCGCCGTACTGGGCCTGCATCGAGTAGCTCCCCACCCCGGTCATAAACAATGAGATCTTCTGATCCTCGGCAAATCCCAGCGAATTCAGCGTATACGTGCCTGCATCCACAGGCTTGCCCCCGCTCAAGAAACTCACGTTGCCTGTTGGACACGCCGCCTCGGTCTCTTTCGGATTCGGAGCACAACTCGTTCCGGCAGCGCCCGTCACATCGCCCCGCAGGAATGCAACCGACCCGTACGGTACCGCCGCAGTTGATGTGAAAACGCCGTTTGAGAAGTCGTACATGGCCAGGCTGGCCGTCGTCTGGCTGTTCTCCTTGCTTACCGTAACTTGCATTGGTGTCGAATCACTCGCGGCAAACGTTCCGTCGCCCGCGTAATGCGCCGTCACATTGTAGGTTCCGCCCGGCAGCAAGGAAGTCGTGCCGCTTGCCACGCCGCTGGTCAGCGCGAAGTCATCGATGCTCAGGCTCTGTCCAGCGGGAGTCGCCATCAGCGCCACCGTCCCCGTCGGTGTTCCTGATCCGCTCTTCGCCGTCACCGTGGCACTTACATTCACCGCCTGTCCATGCACCAGGTTCACAGGCGAAACGTTCGTCAGCGTCGTTGTGGTCTGCGCTGCGGCCGCCGCACTGCCCCATGCATTCACCAGGTTGAACGCGTCCACCGTGCCCAGTCCCGTCGCCATGTCGTAACCTGCGGTCGTCGTCCACGCCGGCGTGGTCGTGTTGTTCGGATCCACCAGCACACCCCATCCGCCTATCACTGTCTGTCCACAATCGGGCGTGTTCATCGCGCAGGGAACCGCATTGTTGCCTTTGGTCACATCATGAAAAATGCACGAACTCGCGCCACTCGACGGCATCGACGAATCACAACTCGCCCCGCTCTGCGCAGCCAGGTTGTAAAGAACGTAATTGGCATTGCCCTGTCGCGCGCTCTGCCCTTGCATCCCCATTTTCTGATTCACCAGCGCCATCATTCCCGCAAACGCAGGCGAAGACGCCGATGTCCCGCCCAGTCCCACAAATGAGTAGTTTGTCAGACTGCACGGCTGGCTGTATCCGGGAATCGGGCCGAACGGAGTGAAGTCCGCTTCGCAGATGATGTAGAAGCTGCCGTTGAATCCCGAACTCGCAAACAGCGAAACATCCGGCAAATCGCGGACGCCGTCCTGCGGTACTCCATTCCCCGTTTGCCACGAAGGCTTCGCGTAGCCACCCAGGCACATGGAATTGCCGTTCATATTCGAGCAGTTGCTCGGGCCGCCGCTACCCGCAACAATATTCAGATTCGTCGCGCTTGGCCCGCACCCATCCACACCCTGCGCCGCACAAGACTGGTTCCACGGAATCTCAGGAATGTAGGACTTGGCCGAAACCCCCGTCGTCGGATCGTTCGTCGGATTCCAGTAGTTCGCAAATGTCGCCGCCGACTGGTCGAAATCCGTCCCGCCCACCGCAACGTTGTACGGCGTTGAGGCAAAACCACTCACCGCCAATCCGTTGTAGGCAAAGTTCTGAGTGTTGAAGTTGTCGCAAACCGCCGACCCCGAGTCTCCCGCTGACACCATCACCGTAATGCCTTCCGCCGCAGCCTGCTGCCACAGCGCGTTGTAGAAGGCATTGCCCGCACTTCCGAGAGCCGATTCGCACTCGCCGTAGCTTTCGCTCATCACCGGCGCCAGATCGTTGTCCACGATATACAGTGCCGACAGATCCACGCCTGACGCAGTCTCCGTACTCGCCGAAACCACCAGGTCTATCGTGGCGTTCTTCGCCACTGCACCCGACCACGAAACATCCAGCACTGCCTCCGGCTCATCGCCCACGATTCCCGGATCTGCGCCGTTCAGAATGATCTGTGGCGCCTTCGCTGGCAAGCCGAACAAACTCCGAAACGAAATAATGTCGTTCACATTGATATTCGTCTCGCCCACAATTGCAATCGTCTGGCCGGTTCCATCAATCCCAGCCTTCCACAACGGCAATACATCATAGATCGTCGCAAAATCCATCGGCCCTAGCCCGTAAAAGGTGCTTTGCCCTGAGGTAAACGTGAAATAAGGCGACGACGCGGCTCCCTGGGCCGGCTTTACCTGCTGCCCATGAATCACTGCATTTGAGTGCCGCGGAAAATTGTGCAACGTCAGCACGCCCTTCACCGCCGCTGTCAGCGCCGATGGTATTGACGGCTCGTTCGCGTTGGCCCAATGCTGCTCGCCGTTCACCTCGTAGCGATGAATCGAAGTCGAGAACGCTTCCTGCACCTGCCCGGCCGTGCCTGAAAACTCAATCGCAGTTCGGCCTTTGGCAACGCTCGCAACCTGGAATCCATGGGCATTCAGCCACGCCGTCACCTTCGCGATGTCGCTGTTTGAAGGCCCAAACTGTCTGCCAAACTCTTCGGGTGTCAGCCACTGGTGAAACTGCGGCGACCCCTTTGCCTGCTGATCGGCAAGCAGCGCCTTCAACGCCGACTCCTGCTCGTCGCTGCGCTTCAGCACCAGCAGCATGCGCCGCATCGGTAATCCAGCCGGAGCCGCCCCGTGATCAAACTCGGCTCGTGCCAGCGGGTGCCGATTCCCCCTTAATACCGTTCGTTGCGCATCGTCAATCGGCCGCTGGATCAGGTCCCGCACCGTCGCGGTTCCCGGCGTTGCCTGCGCCGCAGTTCTGCCCGCGGGGACAAACAGAATCGCGGGAAACAGAATCAAAACCAGCACTGCGCGGCAACGATTCATTGAATGCTTGTTGAATTCGAAAGAGAGAACCAAAGCAAACGAAAGATCCAGCAATTCGGAAATTGAAAGCATCACAGATTTCTCCCAGGCGACCGCAACACATCAAAGCCTTTGAAACTAATCAGAAGACTTCGTGAATATTGAGGCGGCAGAGGCGGAGCGCCAACAGTTGCCCTGAAACTGGAAGAAGAATACTCCCTCCCGCCATCGGCAACCGTAACAATTCGCTCGCTTGGTTCAAGTGATTCTTCCGGAGCCCGCTCCATCACCGCAAACGATATACTGAAGCCCCGGCACCTCAATTCATGCAACCGGAGCTTTGCGCTTGTTTACCCGCGCCATCGTTCGCGTTCCCGGCAGCAACTTCGCTGACGGCCTCACCACCGTCGATCTCGGAACTCCCCACTTCGATGTAGTCCTGCACCAGCATTCGCACTATTGTGATGCCCTGCGCGCGTGCGGTCTCGAACTCACCATCCTCGAGCCCGATCTCCGCCACCCCGATTCCACCTTTGTCGAGGACGCAGCTATCCTCACGCCGCACGCGGCCATCCTCACCCGCCCCGGCGCCCCAAGCCGCGAGGGCGAAGTCGCTGCGATTCGTCCCGTGATCGAGCGCTTCTATTCCCGAATTTTAACGATTGACCCGCCAGGGACCGTTGACGGCGGCGACATCTGCGAAGCAGAAGACCACTTCTTCATTGGCCTTTCGTTACGCACGAATGAGGAAGGCGCGCGTCAGCTCTCAGCGCATCTCGATGCGCTCGGCTACACCGCCTCCACCATCGATATCCGTTCGATGACCACGATCCTGCATCTCAAAAGCGGCATCAGCTACATCGGCGACAACACCCTCGTCGTGATGGAGGAGATGGCCGCCAACCCGCACGTTCGCCCGCTTCAACCTGATCCGCATCTCCCCCTCCGAGAGCTACGCCGCCAACTGCGTACAGGTGAACCACCGCATCCTGATCGCCGAAGGATTCCCACACCTCCACGATGAACTGATCGCGCGCGGCTTCAGCCCCCTGGCCCTCAACATGTCAGAGTTTCAAAAAATGGACGGCGGCCTGAGCTGCCTCTCGCTCCGTTTCTAGGAGAACTGCGAACTCAGAACTACGAACTTGGAACTTTCAACTAGTTTTGCGGCTTTCCCTGCTGCGGTTTCGATTGCGCCGGCGTTGCAGGCTGTCCCTGGCCCTGCTGCTGCCCTTTGTTCGTCTGTCCCTGCTGCTGGTCCTTCTGCGTAATGTCCTGCCCGTCGTAGATGATCTTGATCGTCGATCCGAACCGCTTGTAGTCGGTGTACTTGATGGTGTCCCGCATGTGTACGTCCTGGCTCATGTACCCGGTTCCGCCCTGGAAGTGCAGCACGCCCTTCGCCCTTCGTATACACCGGGAACCAGTAATGTCCATCGATCTGCTGCCGCCATGTCATGAATGGCGGATGCAAATCCTCTTTCCCCTTGCGCGTGTCATCAGGAACCATCCTGCCGTTGGTCACCACGATCTGCAGGTCGGTCGAATCCACCCAGATGCGCCCAAGAAAATACCGCTTGTTCTTCTCAATCTGCTTCGGCTCCACGTCGAAGACGTAGCAGCTCACCTCGTCAACCTTCTGCCGCCCTACGTATTTCACGTTGTATTGCGCAATCTCCTCGGTCGTCAGCACAAATGGGTAGCCCTTCTGAATATCCTGCAAGTCCGACGGCGACATCATCACGCGCTGCAGCGAGCTCTCCGGCGCGAATACCGTCTTCTCCATACGGCGGCCCGTCGGGTCAAAGGTCACGTCGTCCACCTGGTACCACTCGCCGTCCACCTTGTTGGTGTCGTCGTCGATCGTCTGCACGCGCGCCATGCGGCGATAAGTGTAGTGGTTCAGAGCTTCCTGAAACTCGCTCTCCTTGGCCGCAAACTTCTTGATGATCTCCTCGGCCGGCGTCGCAGGGTCCGAAATATCCAGCTTCCCGAATCCCGCATCCAGCGGCATCGGCGTAAAGCTGTCTTTCTCCTGCGCGCCCGCCGTCAACCCCAGCAACGCTGCGGCTGCCAGCGCCAACCACCATCGATTCCTCACCGTTGCACGTCTCCTCTGCGTATCGTCCGCAACCCTCAGGCCCCGCTGCTTCTCACCCTGCGCAACCCGCTCGCACGCTTCCCGCTACCACATTAGACGTATATACAACCGGCCCGGGTGGCTGCAAAATCGTCCATTGGTAAAGCTGTCGCTGCGCGTAACTGGCGCCACTTGCACGTATTCTTCCGAGGGTGTTCGAAGGTTCGTCCCTTCAACTCGCCATTTACCTCGCCGCATCAATGGGTTAAGCTCACTCAATAATGATCGAGACCAGCCCCGGGGAACACTTGATTCTGGCGCCGCGTCCTTAGGGTGACACTGCTTTTTGCTATGCGGTCGTCGATGGAGACCCTCGCACTTCCATGCCCGACAGCTACCACCTTCCCGCGCTCGTCCTCACGGTGCTCCTGCTGCCGGCATTTTTCCAGCTCTATCTGCGCTTCCGCGACACCCGCACCCTCCTCTGGTTTCTCGGCTTTTTCTTCGCCGCAATCCGCATGTTGCAGTTCTACAACCTGGGCTGGTGGAATTACACCGACACCGTCGCCCACCCCTGGATCGCCTCGATCGGTCAGGCCTCCATTCTCATCAGTTCCGGTCTCTTCCTCGCGTCTCTCGCTCCTCTCGGCTTCCGTATCGGCCGCCTCCGCATCCTCTATGCCGTCCCTTTCACTATTCCCCTCATTGTTTACGCCTTCCTCATCTACGGCGTCTACGACGGCAAGACCCCGAACGGATTCGCGTTCCTGATCTTTCCCGCCCTCGGCGGACTTTCGCTCTTTGCCGGATGCGCCTGGGCCATCTCCTACCGCGGCATTCCCCGTGGCATCGCGCTCGCCCTCTGCATCATCCTCGGCGCCGCCGGTCTATGGATATGTGTCCGCGTTGGAGGCGATTGGCCCCTCGTCTACGTCGAATGCGCCATCCATGGCGTCACCGCCTTCCTCGTCTTCTACGTCTTTCGCCGCATCTCGCCCGGAACCGTCCTTGCCGGCCTCGGCTTCCTGGCCTGGTCGCTTAACATCGGCCAGACTCTCCCGTTCTTCCATCATGGCGAACCCACCATCTGGGCCGTTCGCGCCATCGCCATGTCCAAGGTCGTCGCCGCCATCGGCATGATCCTTCTCGCCCTTGAAGACCAGCTCGCCATCAATCAGACCGGGCAGGTCCGAGAGCGCCACGCCCGCGAGGAGCTTGAAGCTTACACTCGCCTCAATCTGGCCCGCCGCCGCGTCGACGACTTCGACCGCCAGGGCACCGTTATCTGCCAGTCCATCGTCTCCAATAGCCGCTTCAAACAGGCCGCCGTCGTCCTCCTGCAAAGCTCCGGCCATTACCGCCTCGCCGGCGCTGCCGGATTTGACGACGCCACTCTCAACGCCCTCGAAGCTCTCATCACCCGTATCCCCGTCGCCGGATTCCTCGATCCCGGCTCCAGCTCCCCAGCCTCCGAGCACAGCCTTGCCTTTAGTCTCGATCTCAGCCCGTTCCTGGTTCCCGGGCGACGACCTCGCCCGCCTCAAGCTCACCACCGTACAAGCCATCCCTATGCGCGGACGTGCATCCACCGAAGGCGCTATCTTTCTTACCGGCATCGAAAACCCCGCTGAGCCTGTCAATGCCGTTGATCTGCTCCCGCTCGAGGTCCTCGCCTCCCGCCTGCAATCGGTCCGAAGCCAGACCATGATGCTCGAGAAACTCGTCGAAGCCGAGAAGTTCGTCGGCCTTGGCCAGCTCGCCGGCAACGTCACCCGCCAGCTCAACAACCCCCTCACCGTCATCCTCGGCTACGCGTCGCTTCTGGACGAAACCGAGGACCTCAACCCCCAGGCCCACAAAGCCATCGAGGCCATCCTCAACGAGGCGCGTCACATGCGTCTTACCCTCGAGAGTCTCGCGCGCATCTCCCGCCCCCAGGGCGACCAGGTCGCCGCCATCTCCGTCACCGAACTCCTCAACGACCTCGAGCAGCTCCACCGCTCCGAGTTCGTCCAGCGCTCCATCGACTTCCGCGTGCACATCGCGCCCGCCCTGCCCCGCGTCCTCGGCAACGCCCAGCAGGTCCGCCAGGCTGTCCTCTACTGCCTCCAATACGCCATGGACGCTGTCGAAAAACTCGACACCACCGCCGAGAAGACCGTCCGTCTCGAAGCCGTCGCCGAAAACAACCAGGTGCAGATCCTCGTCACCCATTCCGGCGCAAGGTTCCTCGTGCCCGCTCGCGCCTTCGATCCCTTCATCCCCGAACCCGCCGGCGATGAATCCAGCCAGCCTCGGCCTCAGCATGTGCGCCAGCATCATGCGCGAAAACAACGGCAAAGCCTCCGCCATGAACTTCGAACCCCGCGGCGCCGGCATCCTGCTAGAACTCCAGGCCGCCTAAAGGCAGGGAACAGAGATCAGGGATCAGAACTGATGTCTGAAAGCTGCCTCCGAGTTGTAAACTTCTCCTTCGCGCCGACATACGTTGGGTGCCCCGGGTCTCGATTCTGAGGCCCGGGAAAGCACGAACCTCCGCCATCGGGAAAAACTCATGCATCGATCCATCCTGTTCGCCCTCCTCCTCGCCGCCACCCTCGCTCCCGCCCAAAACACAAAACGGCCGATGACCTTCGAAGACATGATGGCGATGAAGCGTCTCGGCTCCACCGCCGTCTCGCCCGACGGCAAATGGCTGGGCTACTCCGTGACAACCGTCGATCTCGCCCAAAACACCAAAACATCGGATCTGTGGCTTCAGCCCATCTCCGGAGGCGACCCCATCAAGCTCGCAGCGGGCCAGCCCGGCGACGACGGCATCCAGTTCTCCGCCGACGGAAAGCACATCCTCTTCCTTTCCAGCCGCACCGGCGCGCCGCAAATCTGGCTCGCAGCCTTCGACTCCGCCACCGGCGCGGCCACCAACGCGCGCAAGCTCACAAACCTCGACCTTGGCATCGACAATGCGAAGTGGTCGCCGGATGGCAAATCCATCGTCTTCACCGCGTCTGTCTATCCTGACTGCCCGGCAATTGTGCCCAACGACAACGGCGCCGGAGCCGAGTGCAACTATGAGCGCGATGCGGCCTTGGCAGCGAGCAAGGTCAAGGCGCAGATCTTCACCCACCTCCTCTTTCGCCACTGGAACCACTTCACCGGCGACAAGAGATCCCATCTCTTTCAGGTCTCGGTTGAGAGCGGTGGAATACGCGACCTCACCCCCAATGACCCCCATGACGTCCCGCCCTTCTCACTCGAAGGCGGCGGCGGATTCGATATCTCCCCCGACTCGAAGGAACTGGCCTTCACTGAGAACCTCGACCCCGAGCCCGCTATCAGCACCAACGCCGACATCTTCACCCTCGACCTGACAAACCCGTCAGCGAAGCCGGTAAAAGTCAGCACATCGCAAGGCGGCGACTTCAACCCCGCCTACTCGCCAGACGGAAAGTACCTGGCCTGGCGTAGCCAACTCCGCCCCAGCTACGAAAGCGACAAGTTCCGCCTGGTGCTCTACGGACGTGTCGGGAAGACGATAAGGGATTTGCTGCCACACTTCGACAATTGGGTCGATGAGTTCGTCTGGAATCCCGACTCACAGATCATCTACTTCACTTCCGCGGACAAAGGTGAAGAATCAATCTTCAGCATTGGTGTGGACCTCGGCGTAGCAAAGATCGGGAATACTCCAAATCAGTTTTCAACATCCGGAGAGTTCTCTGATCTGCATGTTTCTCCTGATGGACAGTGGTTGATTGCGGCGAAACAAACTGTGGGTCAACCCAGCGAGGTTGTTCTTTTCAACGATTTGAATCACCTCGAAGTTTTGATCACGACCAATGACCCCGTGCTGAACGTGAAGCATGCGACGGGTTTCGTGCCGACGACGGCACCTCGCCACGACTCATCGGGCGCCTACCCAATGACCCACCTCAACGACCCCCTCCTAGCCGACCTCGATCTCCCCAAGATGGAGGACTTCTGGTTCCCTTCCGCCGACGGCACCAAGGTCCAAGGTTTCCTCATCAAGCCCCCATCCTTCGATCCCAACAAAAAGTACCCCGTCAAATTCCTCATCCACGGCGGCCCGCAGGGCGCGTGGGGCGACTCCTGGTCCTACCGCTGGAACGCGCAACTCTTCGCAGCCAACGGCTACGTCGTCGTCATGATCAACCCCCGCGGGTCAACAGGCTATGGACAAGCCTTCGTCGACGGCGTCAATGGCGACTGGGGCGGCAAGCCCTTCACCGACCTCATGCAGGGACTCACCTACGCCGAGCAGCACTACCCCTTCATCGACAAAACGCGCGAATGCGCCCTCGGCGCCAGCTACGGCGGCTACATGGCCAACTGGATCCTCGGTCACACCAACCGCTTCAAGTGCATCGTCTCCCACGACGGCATGTTCAACGCCGAATCCGCCTTCGGCGCCACCGAAGAAGACTGGTTCAACATCTGGGAGTTCAAAGGCCGTCCCTGGGACTACTACGGCAGGCCCGACAGCGAGAACCCCTTCCGCAAATGGTCGCCCTCGCTCTCGGCAAAGAACTTCAAGACTCCCACGCTCGTCGTCCACGGCCAGCTCGATTACCGCCTCGACGTGAGCGAAGGCTTCCAGCTCTTCAACACTCTCCGCCTTCTCAACGTCCCCAGCAAGATGCTCTACTTCCCCGACGAAGGCCACTGGGTCCTGAAGCCCCAGAACTCCCAGCTCTGGTACAAAACCGTCAACGACTGGGTCGACCAATGGACGAAAGAGACAGGGACCAGGGGACAGGGACTAGGGAATAGGGAATAGGGACCTCAACAACCACCCTCACCCAAAAGCCCATCATCCTGAGCGACCCTGAACGCGGTGAAGGGAGTCGGAAGAGCTGCGCCTTCCGGCAGGTTCTCTTTTTTCCGTATTTGAGTCAAGTCCCTCATTTCAGAAGAGTTATCCTTGGTGTTGCTATTGTAAGTGATTGAAAACAAATAGGTTAATCCGTAAAGTATTCAAAAATAATGACTTGGCGATGGATTTCGAAGGGGTTGCACTGATTTGCGGCCCGATTGTGCCAGATTGCGGGATGTATCTCCAACAAGTGGGCGGCCGGAGTGATTGCTCAGCCGGCCGCATTAGCCGTCGCCATGCAGTCACTTTTCTTACCGGGACAAGTGTTGAGGATTCGGAGAAATAACCTGCAAGGTTGCGGGGTTTTAATTCCGCAAAAGAATGAGGCAGATAGGGTGGATTCTGAGGAGAGGCGTATTGACAGCCGCCTGACGTGCTACAACCTGGCGCTGCCGGGGTACGGCACCAATTACACTCATCGCGAGACCATGAAGCCCAAGACCCACCTCAACGAATCCGGCCTGTACGACTACGCCATCAAGGCGCTCGGCCGCCACATGCGCACCGAAGCCGAATTGCGTCGCCTGATGCGCATGCGCGTCGAGCCCGGGCGAGCGCGGCCAAGCGAACATCGACGCCACCATTGCCCGACTCAAGGAAAACGGCTACCTTGACGACGCCGCCTATGCTGAGATCTACGCGCGCCTTCGCCAGCAAAACGAAAAACTCGGTCAACGCCGCGTCAGCCAGTCCCTCACCCAGAACGGCGTGCCTTTGCAGATCGTTGCCTCTGCCGTCGAAGCCCGCTACGCCGACACCGATGAAGAAGCCCTCGCCCGCCAATACCTCGAACGCAAGCGCATCCGCAAGCCGACGAATGAAAAAGAAACGGCCCGCGTCATGCGCCGATTAGTCGCTGGCGGCTTCGCCACCACCGTAATCTATAAAATCCTCCGCCAGTGGGACCTCCCCGACGAATCGCTTTCGGCTCTGGATAACGTGGAGAACCTGGATCAGCAGGAATAGCGATTTCGGAACGTAGAGTCATGCTATTCCCACCCATGCTTGTTTGGGGCACCCAGTTTGTGGGACGCGGAATGTCCTCCCATGTCTCAAACGCGAGATCCTTCGGCTGCGCTCAGGACAGGCTATGGTGCACACAAAGCAGCAACCTCAGATCCTTCGACGCGCTGCGCTTGCTCAGGATGACAACGTGGGAAGCTGTGAGGCTGGTTGATGTGCGATCCCACCCTTGCTGCGCAAGGATGGGGCACCCAGTTTGTGCGCATTGGATGTTCTCGATTTCCCACCCATGCCGCGATACAACTGCGTCATGGATGGGGCACCCAGGATTCGAATCGACCTGAGTTTCGGCTTACCGCTCACTATCGGGACGGATTTGCAACGGCCTCGCGTACCTTCGCAAGCGGCGCGTCATCGACAAACTCGATTTCGTCGCCATTGCGCCGGATCCCAAGCTCCGTCCACAGCTTGTCCAGATCAACAATGACGGGCGTGTCTTTCCACTTCGCGTACTGTTGGGTCAGCACATGCGTTCCGGTCGCCTGGTCGCCAATGGCCAGCGCCTTATCCAGCGGCCATTCGTGATCAATCGTTCCGCCCTGCGCGACGATGGCGCGAAGCGCATCCTGCAGATCCTTTTTTGTTGCCAGTCTGGCGGCGGATTTCGACATCCGCGACAAGGCAGAACATCGCTCCGCCCCAATAAGTTCGTCCCCACGTGTGCGTGTGGTCGAGCCCCTGGTCGCCCTCGGCCGGTTCGCCTTTGTGCATGTCGCGCACCATATCGTGCCAGATCTGCTGCGGCTTCAATTCTCCGGTTTCAACCCGTGCGATAGGTTCAACGTACGTTGCCAGCCCCTCTTCCATCCAGTGCTGATCGTCTGGCAGGGACGGAAAAGCCATGTGATCGAGCTCATGCGTCATCATCCAGTCATCCTTGAGATCATCCAGCGTCGCATGCTGGCCGAGGCGGACCCTCGTCATGCCGGGAAAGCCCGCCATGTCGCCCCAGGTAGTGCCCTGCACGATGCCGCTCCGATCCGGAACCGGCACGATGAGAATACGTGCGCGTTCTACCGGGAAGCGGCCGTAGTAAGCGGTGATGGCGGATGCCGCGGCCCGTACATGCTCAAAGACGGCATCCTGCGAAAGGTCAAGCGGACCAGCGGCGAAATCGATCTGCAGCGTCGCTCCGCCGATCTTCAATTCGCGAGAAGCAACAATGGTCAGCCCGCGGCCGGGCTGCGCAGCCACCACGGAAGGCACCGCAACCGCCATGGCGAGGCTTAGTTTCAACAAGAGCATCAGGCCCCGCCTGCAGACATTCATGATTGTTGGACGAAAAGCGCGAGCGGCCAGTCGGAATTGAACGCCCAGTATTTCTACGCCCCCGGAGCCTTGGAGGCCAGAATCTCCAGCTTTTCCACCAGAGGAGGAGTCGAGAACAGATCCTCGGCTTTAGCGAATAGCGCCTTTGCGATCTCGCCGCCCAGGTGCGCGTTCCGGCCGGTTTCGTCTTTGAAGGTATCGAAGATGCCGAACTTGCCCGGGCTCAGCTTCACGGCATACCAGGTACTGGTGTCGGTTTCGCGCAACGCCAGCGGCTGCGCCGACTTCAGAAACGTCTCCACTTCCTGCTCTTTTCCAGGCCTGGCATTCAGCAATACCAGCAATGCGAGCTTATCCATGCTGACCTCCTCAGGCATAGGATGCGGAAACCGCTTTAGGGATACGCACTGATCCAGGCCTGGTCCCGCGAAGCGGGGAGTGGCCCCACCGCAGGTGGTTACACTAAAAGAGTCATGCAATTCCGCACGGGAAACGAAATTCGCGAGCTGTTTCTGCGCTTCTTTGAGACCAAGGGCCACCGCCGGGTGCACTCTTCGTCGCTGGTGCCTGCCAACGATCCGACGCTGCTGTTTACCAACGCCGGGATGAACCAGTTCAAGGACCTCTTTCTTGGGGCCGAGCAGCGCGACTACTCCCGCGCGACCACGTCGCAGAAGTGCGTCCGCGCCGGCGGCAAGCACAACGACCTCGAAAACGTCGGCTTCACTCGCCGTCATCATACCTTCTTCGAGATGCTGGGCAACTTCAGCTTCGGCGACTACTTCAAGCGCGACGCCATCGCCTACGCCTGGGAACTGGTCACCAGCCACGAATGGTTTGGAATCCCCAAGGACCGGCTCTACGTCACGATCTTCGAAGGTGCAGACGGAGTTCCGCGCGACGATGAGGCTGAAAAATTCTGGATGGAAACCGGCGTTCCCAAGGAACGCATCTTCCAGTACGGCCTCAAGGATAACTTCTGGCAGATGGGCGAAACCGGCCCCTGCGGACCCTGTTCGGAGATCTTCTACGACATGGGCATCGAAGCCGCTGAAACCCCCGGCGTCGATTTGCCTTTCGGGAAAGACGAAGCCCGCTACGTCGAGATCTGGAACCTGGTCTTCATGCAGTTTGACCGTTCCACGCTTCCAGGTTCCGGAGGAGTTACCGGAGTACACAGCTCAGCGCCACTACCCAAGCCCTCCATCGACACTGGCATGGGCCTCGAACGCGTCGCCGCCGTGCTGCAGGGGAAGGTAACCAATTTTGAGACTGACCTGTTTACGCCGCTGATCGAGCGCGCCGAAGAGCTCACGGGCAAAAGCGTCAACGAGAAGGCACTTGAGGAGCAGACACGGACTGCTGACGACGATGCCGCCAGCCTCCGCATCATCTCCGATCACGCTCGGGCGGCTACATTTCTCATTAACGATGGCGTCCTGCCGTCGAACGAAGGGCGCGGGTATGTGCTGCGCAAGATTCTCCGGCGGGGCATCCGCCATGGACGTCTGCTCGGACAGGACAAGCCATTCCTGAACCAGATGGTCTTTGCGGTCCGTGATCTGATGCAGGGCGCCTATCCCGAGCTAATCGACTCCGCCTCACGCGTAGCAAAAGTTGTTGAAGCCGAAGAGAAGCATTTGCACGTGTTCTGGAGGCTGGAGCTATTGCGTTCGAGCGGGTTATTCGAAATGCAAGGGAAGCCGCCTCGCCTAGCCGGGAATCAACCGGGATGTCGACTTACGTCCAAGCAATCCGATTTGAGTCAAAAATCTCAGGCAAAGAAGCTTTCCACCTTTACGAAACTTACGGTCTTCCGCTCGACTTCATGGTGGAAGCCGCCGGCGACGCAGGCATTCGGTTCGACATGGAGGGTTTCGAAGCAGCGAAGGCCGAAGAACAGGCCCGCGCTCGCGCGTCATGGAAAGGCGGCAGCCAGAAATCCGCCAGCCCCGTATTCCGCGACCTCGCCAGAACCGACTTCCTCGGCTACAAGCAGCTCAATGCCAACGACGCTGAAGTCCTTGCCATCGTGAAAGATGGCGTTGGCGTGCCTTCAGCCAAGGCCGGCGATCAGGTTGAAGTCGTTCTCGACCACACCAGCTTCTACGGCGACTCCGGCGGCCAGATCGGCGACACCGGCTGGTTCACCTCGCCCGACGGCAACACCACCATCGCCGAGATTACCGGCTGCGTGCTGCCGGTGCAGGGCGTCCGCGCGCACAAAGCCATCCTTAAGCAGGACCTTGCAGTCGGCGATCACGTGAACACCGTCGTCGACGGCGCGCGGCGCGACAACATCAAGCGCAACCACACCGGCACGCACCTGCTGCACGCTGCCCTGCGCCAGGTTCTCGGAACGCATGTCAAGCAGGCCGGCTCTGCGGTGCACCCTGACCGCCTGCGCTTCGACTTTTCTCACTTCGCCCAGGTTGCCGACGAAGAATTGCAGGAGAGTCGAAGACATCGTCAACCGCGAGGTGCTGGCCAACGCCAAGGTCGAAACCCTCGTCGATGTCCCCATTGATGTTGCCGTCAACGAGTACCACGCCATGGCGCTGTTCGGCGAGAAGTACGGCGACAAGGTACGCGTGGTGAAGCTGTCTGACGGGTTCTCAACCGAACTCTGCGGCGGCACACATACTGCGGCCACCGGCGAAATCGGCCTACTGAAACTGACCAGCGAAAGCGCCGTTTCTTCCGGAGTCCGCCGCGTCGAAGCGATCAGCGGACTGGGCTCGCTCGACACATTCCGCCGCGACTTTGAGGTGGCGAAGCTGGCCGGGCAATACGTTCCATCTGTCGACAACCTGACAGAAGGCCTCCGTGCCAAGTTTGCGGCCCAGGACGACGAATTGAAGCGCCTGCGCCGCGAACTCGAAGAAGCCCGCATGAAGTCCGCAGCCGGAGGACTCGACGAGGCCGTTCAGCGCGCGACTGAAGTGAAGGGCGTAAAGGTGCTCACGCATCGTGCCGATTCGCTTGAGCGCGGGCAGTTTCGCACGCTGGTCGACAATCTCAAGCAGAAGCTTGGCGAAGGCGTAGTCGTTCTGGCCTCAGCGCAGCCCGAAGGCAAAGTCGCCATCATTGCCGGCGTCACGCCGGGGCTAACGAAGCGCATCCAGGCCGGAAAACTCGTCGGCGCAGTTGCGAAATTCGTCGGCGGATCCGGCGGCGGCAAGCCCGACATCGCCGAAGCCGGCGGCAAAGATCCATCGCAAATCGACACTGCCCTGCAGTCAGCGGCGAAGGTCGTCGCCGAACTACTCGGCTGACCTGCAGGCGTCCACAAAAGAGCCTACATTCACGAATTCGCCATTTCCGGGCAAAGTCGAAGCCACTTCGCGTCAGGCTTCTGATTCAGAGCGGGATATCGCCGGAAATCTCAGGTTCTTCGAGCTTGAACTCTCATCTGCAAAGATCGAGTTAGAGATTGGCTACTTACGCCAGGTCCAAGTGGCCGGTTAGCGAAACCGGGCAGAGGTAACTCCACGGGTAATTCAGTCGATTGCAATGACTTTTTATAAAGCCGAATCATGGAGGACGGTCTCAAAACTTGGTCTTGCCCGGGAGGAGCCGAGAGCCGTCACAATTCGTCTATTCATACAACGGCCACTCTTGGCAGAATGTTAAAAAATCTTTACTGCGGATTCCAGAGGATCCGTTCGTCCAAACACCAAACTTGGAACTTCGCGATGATGAGCCGTTTGGTGCAGTCAAAAGCGAAAAGGTTGCCTGCAGTCCAAAATGTTTGCAGGCGCTTGCTTCATGATGGTTCACAAGTTGAGATCGTACTTAAGTGTTGCGCCATTTTCACTCATTTTTTTAAGATTTGCTGATATATTGGGGGCACTGGTAGCCATCGCGGTGCCTCGCAGACGCATCATAGATGGAAGCACTTGCTTTCATCTTTCCCCTTAGACCTTTCCTTAATTCGTTGCTTTGGGCCTTCAGCTAGTGTTTTGTGAAAACACCTTCACCCAAGTGAGGATGGCGAAGCCTTGCGAAGAGTCTTTTTCGACGATATCCGGCCGAAACTCTCCGTCGATAACAATGACGCGGGAGTGAGTGGAGCATCAAGGTGGTTCGCAGTGTACACCACCTGCCGTCACGAAAAACGGATCGCGCAGCATCTGCAGCAACGCGAAATTGAGCACTACCTTCCGCTCTATCGCGCGGATCGCAAGTGGCGCGATGGTTCCAAAGTGACGCTCGAATTACCTTTGTTTCCCGGCTACATTTTTGTGCGCATCAAGCGCTCTCAGCGCGTGGGCGTCCTGAGTGTCCCCGGAGCCCTGACTGTTGTTGGCGGAACGGGAGGAGAGCCAGCGCCGCTTCCGGATACGGCAATCGAGGCTTTACGAATCGGCCTGTTGGAGCATCGGATTGAACCGCATCCGTTGTTACGCGTCGGACAGCTTGCACGCATCCGGTCGGGAGCCTTCGCAGGTATGGAAGGCATTGTGGTGCGCAAGAAGAGCGGCTTCCGCATCGTGCTGACCCTCGAGCAGATCATGCAAAGCGTTGCGATCGAACTGGACGAAGACGATGTTGAACCTTTGACCGGCGTGAAGAATCGCCAGGGAAGCCTGCTCGAAATCACTCATGGATTGTGCGTTCAGGAAGCTTAGTGTGTGTGCGCTCTCGCAGCAGAGAATCGTAATCGCAAGGTCCGTGTGTGTAGTTTGCAATAGATTGACGTTGGTGTTCTTTCCCCAGATTTGAAACTGCATGATCCCGGCCGGAAGCGAGCCGGTGCCGCGGAACCGTCGAGAAGGCAACGAGGGCTACGGCAGTGTCGTAAGACGAGAGTCTGACGTGAGTGGATTCTCGAACCCCTTCAACCCTCCCCGGCTGCTTCCGCATCTCGCCCCCCCAACGAGAATCCGAACATCCGTTCGTTCGGAACCCGCTTCGATCAGGACTGAAGCAATTGATTTTGAGACTCTCCAGCTCAAGACAGGCGGCAAAAGAATCCATGACTGGACCATCCGGCTCAACAAGAGGCAGCACGGAAGAGCGCATTCTCACCACCGCTGCGTCCCTGTTTGCTCAATTTGGATACAACGGAGTGAGCACGCGCGAAATTGCTTCGACCGCGGAAGTGAATGAAGTTACGATTTATCGGCATTATCCCCGTAAGCGCGATCTTTACATAGCGGTCCTCGGAGCAGAATTACAGCGTGTTCAGCTGCGCGGCGAATTGCTTTCGCGGCTGGCTGAGGCGGAGAACGGACGCACAGCACTTGCCTGCACGTTTGAACTAATCTCGACAACCCTGCAGCAGCAGCCGCAATTGCTTCGCTTGCTGCAGTACAGTGCTCTGGAGTTGAGCGACGATCTTGATCCGCTTCTGCGCAGACATCTTGGAGAACTCGTCGAGGTTGTGGCCCGGTATCTGGAGCCGTGGGTAGAGCGCAGGGAATTGCGCTGTTCCAATGCCAAGACGCTGGTGCTTACGTTGATCGCAATTGTTCTGAGCCGGGGCCCGTTGCGCCGTGTCTTCCTGGGCGACGACGAGAATCTCAATTCACTGTTTGAGACGTATTCAGAGTTTTGCCTCGCGTGATTGCTGCGAAGCGATCGCGATTTTGCGTGGCGCACATTTACATCGTGAATAGCTCTGCGCAAAAGAATTAAAACGGAAGTCGGCCCGCGATGATTTGAATGCGCTGGCCATTCGATTCGCACAAAAGGAGCATTACGACTCGATGGATCTCAAGGGTAAAGCAGCAGTTGTTTGCGGCGGCGGAGGATTTATTGGTGGCCATCTTGTGAAGTAGCCTCCTTGCCAATGGGGTAAATGTCATTCGTTCTGTCGACGTGAAACCGATGGATGAGTGGTACCAGGTATCTCCGGATGTGGAGAACGTGGTTGCGGATCTGAAGGACAAAGAAAGCTGCTACCGGGCAGCCGACGGCGCGGAGGTTGTCTTCCAGCTCGCCGCCGACATGGGCGGAATGGGATTTATCGAGAACAACAAGGCGTTGTGCATGCTGAGCGTGCTGATCAACACGCACATGCTGCTCGCTGCGCGCGATTCCGGAGTGGAGCGTTTCTTCTACTCCTCGTCAGCCTGCGTTTACAACGGCGAGAAGCAAAAGGACGCCCGCGTCACTCCCTTGAAGGAGTCAGACGCTTATCCAGCACTTCCCGAAGACGGGTACGGATGGGAGAAGCTGTTCAGCGAGCGGATGTGCCGCCACTTTGAAGAAGATTTTGGAATGCAATGCAGAGTTGCGCGCTACCACAACGTCTACGGACCGTTTGGAACCTGGACCGGAGGACGCGAAAAGGCGCCTGCTGCCATCTGCCGCAAGGTGCTTGAAGCCAAGCTCTCCGGCAAACACGAGATCGAAATCTGGGGCGACGGCCATCAGACCCGGAGCTTCATGTACATCGATGACTGCACCAAGGGCACCCTGGCGATTACGGAAAGCGAAATCCACGAGCCGCTGAATCTAGGATCGAATGAGCTCGTGACGATCAATCAACTTGTCGACATTGTTGAAAATATCGCGGGGGTAAAGCTGAAACGCCGCTACAAGCTGGACGCGCCGAAGGGTGTGAATGGGCGCAACAGCGACAATGCCAGAATTCTCGGGCACCTGGGCTGGGAGCCTTCCATCCGGCTCAGAGACGGCCTTGAGAAGACCTACGAATGGATTCAGAAGGAAATGCTCACCCTTGCCCATGCCTAAGCACGCTGTGAGCGGGCGCTCCAATCAACCGGAAACTCACCACCGGAGAGATTTCAAATGAGCGAATCATTGAATGAACGGCAAATCCTGGGAGTGAACTTTTACGTCGGGGATGTGCAAGGCGCCATTGGACGTCTTGCGCGGGGCGGGCTGCTAGTTGTGCCAGCCGCGCCGGCATTAAAGGATGTTGCCTGGAATGAGAGTTACCGCGAAGCTCTTACGAACGCCGATGTGGCGATTGCCGATTCGGCTTTCATGGTTCTGGTATGGAATTTCCTGCAAGGCGACTCGATCCAGCGCCTGTCGGGGCTCAAGTATCTGAAAGAACTGTTGCAACGGCACGAAGTACGCACCCCCGGTAACACCTTTTGGGTGATGGCGGGCAGCGCCAGTTCGCGAAAGAATGTGGATTGGCTGAAGTCAGAAGGGATCGAAGTTCCGCCAGAATTTGTTTATCAGGCTCCGATGTACGGCGGTAAGATTGAAGACCAGGAACTCATTGACAAGTTGCAATTGTTACGGCCGAAACACGTGGTGATCACGGTAGGAGGCGGCACACAGGAGCGGCTCGGGCTCTATCTGAAGCGTAATCTGGATTACCTCCCCGCGATTCACTGCATCGGAGCGGCGATTGCATTCCTCAGCGGAGACCAGGTGCGCATTCCGGATTGGGCTGATCGGCTTTACCTTGGCTGGCTATTTCGCTGTTTGTCGTCGCCGCGACGCTACGTTCCACGGTATTTATCTGCGCCACAGCTTATTCCGCTCATCTGGCGCTATCGAGATCAGCTTCCGCTGCCCGAGGGCAGAGAACAGCCGTTGACACAGGTAGAGTAGCTTTACGCAGCACGCACCGAGGTGCGGATGAAACGGGAGAGACTGGCAAGATGAGTGCAAAGAAGGAGTCGGCAACCATTGCGGTAGTGGGCTCGGGCTATGTCGGTCTGGTCGCATGCTGCCTGCTTTGCGGAGATTGGACATCGCGTGGTCTGCGTCGACAACGATGAATCCAGGGTGCGCATGCTGCAAGAAGGTGGAATCCCGATCCACGAAGAACATCTGCCTGAGCTGCTCGCCCGCCACCGTGGCAAATCGCTGGAATTCACCTCGGATCTGCGAGCCGCCACGCAGTCGGCGCAGGCCGTATTCATCGCGGTTGGAACTCCGCAAAGCCAGACGGGCAGCGCCGATCTCTCGTTTGTGGATGCCGTGGCAAGCGAAATTGCGCGGTCCCTGGACTCTTACAAGGTGATCGTGGAAAAGAGCACGGTCCCGGTCTATACGAATGAATGGATTCGGCGCGTGATTGAGCGGAACGGTGTGCCAAAGGATTTATTCGACGTGACGTCGAATCCGGAGTTCCTGCGCGAGGGCACGGCAGTTGTCGACTTTCTGCATGCGGATCGCATCGTGATCGGGGCAGCCACTGAACCCGCGGCCGATCTGCTGAAGAGCATCTATCTGCCCCTCACGAGCGGCGACTACTACAATGTGCCGGGATCTGTGCCGGGGCCGCGGACGGCAGCCGATCCACCGCCGATCCTGCACACCTCGACAAAGGCGGCCGAGATTATCAAGCATGCCTCCAACGCACTGCTGGCTACCAAAATCTCGTTCATTAACGTTGTTGCCAATGTTTGCGAGGCAGCCGGAGCAGACGTGGAAGAGGTTGCACGGGGCATCGGCATGGATACGCGCATCGGTCCGAAATTCCTGCGCGCCGGCGTTGGCTACGGCGGATCGTGCTTCCCCAAGGATGTTGCGGCCTTCCGTCACGTAGCGGAGCAGGTGGGCGTTGATTTTGGACTCCTGCACGAAGTGGAGAAGATCAACGAGGAACAGAAGCAGCGCTTCTTCCAGAAGATTCGCTCAGCGCTATGGACCTTCCGCGGAAAGAAGATTGGAGTGCTGGGGTTGGCCTTCAAGGGTGGTACGGATGACGTGCGCGAGTCGCCGGCGCTCGATATCGTGAAAAGACTCCTGAGTGAAGGTTGCGTGGTGTGCGCCCATGATCCTGCAGCGGCAAATCGCTGCATGGCGATCATTCCGGCGGGGCCAAACATGCGCTACGTTGACGACCCCTACCTGGCCGCGCAGGATGCGGATGCGCTGCTGATTCTGAACGACTGGCAAGAATTTGCCGAACTCGATCTGGCCAAGCTGCACTATACGCTGCGCTATCCGATCATTATTGACGGCCGAAACCTCTATGATCCTGCAACCATGACCAAGGCCGGCTTTACTTACTTGAGCGTAGGAAGGCCCGGCCTTGCGCAGCCACTGGATCCGGTTGCAGCCTTCTTCCTCCCCCGTCACAGAGATGGTGCGAAGACCTAGAGCCTGTTACTCGCGGGGGTGGCGTTGCACAAGCGGGGTATTTTTGATCACCGTCTGGTTGCGATAGCTTTATGAGAAGAACACTCAGATTAAGGACGTCTGTACGATGCGCGTGCTGATTGCCGGTGCTGCCGGCTTCCTCGGTTCCCATTTAACCGATGCCCTCCTCAAGGAGGGGAACGAGGTTCTGGGCGTCGATAACCTTTGCACGGGCTCCCTTGAAAACCTCAAGCATCTGGCAGGTGAACCGAGATTCGAGTTCCTGGAGCAGGACATCTGCTGTCCGTTCGATCCCAAGCGCGTGGACTACGTGTTCAATTTTGCTTCTCCAGCCAGTCCGGAAGATTACATGCGGCTGGGAATCGAAACCCTCATGGTCGGCTCGACGGGAACGCGCAATCTGCTCGAAGCAGCAAAGAAATACGACGCAAAGTTTCTGCATGCGTCAACCTCAGAGTGCTACGGAGATCCGGAACAGCATCCGCAGACCGAGGAATACTGGGGGCATGTGAACCCCATCGGACCGCGTTCCGTCTACGATGAATCCAAGCGATTCTCAGAGGCGCTGGTGATGGCGTACCACCGCTACCAAAAGGTCGATACTCGGCTCGTCAGAATATTCAATACTTATGGTCCGCGGTTACAGCTGAATGATGGCCGGGTAATTTCAAATTTTCTTGCCCAGGCGCTACGGGGCAACGACTTGACACTATACGGCGATGGAAGCCAAACGCGCAGCTTTTGCTATGTTTCCGACGAGATTGATGGGATTCTTCGGCTCTCTCGCAGTGATGAGCACGCGCCGGTGAATATTGGCAATCCGACGGAATGGACGATTCTGGAATGCGCAAAAGCTGTGCTCCGCGTGACGGAGTCAAAAAGCAAGATCGTGCACCGTCCTCTTCCGCAGGATGATCCTTCGCAGCGCCAGCCGGACATCAGCAAAGCCAGGCGCCTGCTGCACTGGGATCCCAAAATCGATCTGGAGAATGGATTGAAACTCAGTCTGGAATACTTCAGAGCGTGCGTTGAGGCTGTTGCCTAGCCACTTTTAGAACACAGCCACATCCGCGTCGTGCCCTGTACGATGTGGCAAGCAGGTCGCGAGCGGCCGGGGAGCACTATTGTGAAAAGAGCGCTGATTACGGGTGTTACCGGACAGGACGGAGCCTATCTGGCGCAGCTGTTGCTATCGAAGGGATACGAAGTCCACGGTATCAAGCGCCGCGCATCCCTCTTTAACACCAATCGCATTGACCATATCTACGAAGATCCGCATGCGAAGGGCCGTCATTTCATGCTTCATTACGGCGACCTGACCGACTCGAGCAGTTTGATCCAGATCGTGCAGCAGGTAAAACCGGATGAGATCTACAACCTCGCCGCGCAAAGCCATGTGAAGGTTTCGTTTGAGGAACCGGAGTATACGGCGAACTCGGACGCGCTCGGCACGCTGCGCCTGCTCGAGGCTATCCGGATTGCCGGACTCGAGAAGGTCACACGCTTCTACCAAGCTTCGACCTCCGAGATGTACGGATTAGTGCAGGAGACTCCGCAGAAAGAGACGACGCCTTTCTATCCGCGGTCTCCCTATGCCGTGGCGAAGCTGTACGCCTACTGGATTACGGTCAACTACCGTGAAGCTTATGCGAGCCGGGAAGCTTTGGATGTGTTAAATCAGCGGACGTGCTTGTTTGAGCCGCAACTGGCACTCACGACCGAAGAGACCGCAAAGCAGGCAAAAATCAAGAGGTTCTTGAAAGAGTCCGTCTACAATCGCCTTCCGTTCGAAATCTCGGCGTTCCTTTTCTTCTTATACAGATACGTTTTTCAACTTGGATTTCTCGACGGCAGGCGGGGACTTGTTTATCACGTGCTCCAGGGATTCTGGTACCGCTTTCTTGTAGGAGCGAAAGTGCGCGAATTGGAAGCCGCTGTCCAGTCCGTTTCGACAGATGAAGAAAAACGCGCCGCAGTCTCGCGCCTTGTGCACCAGCGCCTCCCGTAATGCCGGTTCCACTGTTGAAGCTTTGTGCTGGCGCAGACGCGAGAAGCCATCCCATAAATCTGTTTTGAAAGGGCACGGCTCGGGGTACCCTCTGGGTCGCGTGCCACAAAAAAGCCGTATAAACCAAGGGGCTCTTTAGCGCCCGGGGGATGCCTCCGGGGAAGATGTGGCATTTATGAGATAGCTTCTAGTCCTTCGTAAGGAAGTAGGACTCGATTGCGCGCGTCACGTTGCGGTGATTGATCTGCGGCTCCTTGCCTTCGTACTTCGCCGCCCAGCAAATCTGGTTGATGATGTCGCGCGGATAGCACGACCGCAGCTCCTGCTTCAACGTGCCATGGACAAAGTCGATGAGCGTGTGCGCCACGGTGTCGTCGCAATCGATCTTCCGGTCCGTCGCCACCCTGCGGAAGATCTCGCAGAATTCCTCGTCGCTCACTTCGCCGATGTGAATCTTGCTTTGGATTCTACGCAGGAATGCTGCATCCAGAAGCTGCGCGGGATCGAGGTTTGATGCGAAAACGACCAACATTTCAAACGGCATTTCGATCTTCCGGCCACCTGCCAGGGTGAGGAAGTCGATCTTACGATCCAGTGGAACCACCCACCGGTTCAGCAACTCATCAGGCCGCACTCTCTGGCGGCCGAAATCATCGATAATCAGCACACCGTTGTTGGCCTTCATCTGAACTGGGCCGGTATAAAACTTGGTCGCCGGGTTAAATTGCAGATCGAGCATCTCGATCGTCAATTCCCCTCCGACCATTACGGAGGGGCGCTGGCAAAGCACCCATCGTTCGTCGTGGTTTGGTGGCTCCATGTGAGCCAGCCGCGTGTGCAAAGTCGGGTCGTAAACGGTGATCAGCTGTCCGTCGACCTCGATTGCGTACGGAAGCCACACGGCATCCTCTGCGATCACCTTCGACAATAATTCCGCAATTGACGTTTTTCCGACGCCCGAGGGACCATAGAGAAAGATAGCCGCACCGGAGTTCAGCGCGGTGCCAAGCTGCCACAGAATACGGTCGTCCAGCACCAGGCTGGCAAATGCGCGTTGAACATCGGCCGGATGGACCTCGGCGTGTGCCACACTTTGCAGCTTCACCTGGGCCACATAGCTTGTGAGCGTTACCGGTGCGGGGCCGGTGTACTGGCTTTGCGACAGCAACTCCTGACCGCGCGTTCTTCCCTGGGAGGTAATCGCCAGGTTCGGGATCTGGCCACTCAGGCCGGTCACCTGGCACAGTTGCTCGGAGCGCAGCCTCTTGAGTAACTCGCTCGCGACCTCAAAGCTCACCCGCATCATCTTCGCCATTTCCAGGACTGAGAAAGGCCCGGAAAGGTAAAGGTGCTTCAGTGCCAGATCTTCTAGAACCGACTGGCGAAGGCCGATCTCCGGGATCGTTACCGGCTTGTGCGTCGGCCCCGTGACGACATCGGTCTTCATGAATTCCTGCAGGTTGAGCAAAGGTTCCATCGTGTTTCCCCAAGACATAGACTATATGTCTCATCCTTTATCGTGAGTTGAAAACAGGAAACCCGTTACTTGAGTAGCACCCCGGTAACCTGGCCCGGTACCACTCGGGTGCGTTTGCGCAGATACCTTCGTGCACCCTCTCGCTCGATCGCGGAATTCCCTACTCTATCACTGTTTTCGATCCTCTTCCGTGAAAAACACTTGAGATCATGCCCAAGCTTCCTATATAGAATGCGGTATGCTCCCGGCACAGAATGTGCTACTGACTTCTCAGGCATCCGCACCTGCGCCGCTTCCCACGGTTTGCATCGTTACGCTCGACGAAGAATTCCTCGATATCCTGCGGAATGAACTGCTGCCCTGGGTCCAGATTGTCGTTCGCGACACCTACGAGGATCTCGCCCGCTGGACGCGCAAAAAGCAGGTCTTCGCCGTGTTGCTCGACATCGACACCCAGGGAGACGATCCGTACGGGGGACTTCCTGTTCTCACCGAGCTTCGCAGGCTTAACAAGGATTTCACTCTGCTCTCCATGAGCCGTGCCCACGCGCGCTCGGTTGAGAAACAAGCTCTCAGCGCCGGCGCCGACGCTCACTTCCGCAACCCGGTTGACGTGTCCGAATTGCGGATGACGCTCCTCGACACCATCCGCCGTCGTAGCGAAGAGGCCGAGCGCGAGCGGTCCCGGCAGCAGGCGCTCGAGGCCAGCCGCTTTCAGGATTTCATTGGCGCCAGCGAGCCGATGCGGCTCGTCTACGATGCCATCCAGCAAATCGCTACCAGCAATATCAATGTTCTCATTCGGGGTGAAAGCGGCACCGGCAAAGAACTCGCCGCTCGCGCCATCGTCGCCCTGAGCCGCCGCGCCAACAAGCCCTACATCCGGATCAATTGCGCGGCACTTCCCGAAAACCTAATCGAATCGGAACTCTTCGGCAGCGAACGGGGCGCGTTCACCGGCGCCACGGAATCGCGCCCCGGACACATTGAACTTGCCGACGGCGGAACTCTCTTCCTGGATGAGATCGCGACCCTCACCCTGCCCCTCCAAACCAAGCTGCTTCGCGTCCTCGAAGATCACCAGGTTCAGCGTCTCGGCGGCCGCACCCTCCGCAAGATCGACTTCCGGCTCATCTGCGCCACCAACGAGCCCCTGGAACAAATGGCCCGAACCGGCAGGTTCCGCGAAGACCTCTACTACCGCATCCACGTCATTCCCATTCAGCTTCCCCCGCTCCGTGAGCGCGTCGGAGACATTCCCCTGCTTTGCGAATATTTTCTCCAGATCCATTGCGCCGCTAACGGAGTGCCGCAGAAACGAATCAGCGCCGACGCCCTGTCTGCGCTGGAAGAACATACCTGGCCCGGCAACGTTCGTGAGTTGGAAAACCTCGTTCAACGGCTGATCATTACCACGCGTCACCATGAGATCGGTCCGGCCGATCTTCCGCCTCGCGTGATTGAGCGCAGCCTGGCAGCCAGTGAAGCTTTCTTGCTTCCCGACGGCGGCACGGATTTCGATGAGCAAGTCCGACAGCTCGAAGTCGCGTTACTCACCACCGCGCTTCGCCGAGGAGATGGCAGCAAGACGGCAGCCGCGCGCCTGCTCAACGTCGATGTCCAGAAAATGAAATACCTCTGCCGCAAATATTCTCTCTGAAATCCAGGTGAGGTTAAAAATTCACCTGTGAAAGTTTAATTTCTCACTCGTTAGGGATCCCACCTGGATTTTCATTCGAATGCCTCTCTGCGCCCAAACCATATTTATATCAACGACTTGCAGAAAAGATAACTCCATCGTTAGATTTGGCACGCAGCATGCAGTAAGGTCTGCGTAGGCAATTCAAAAATCCATTTCCTGGGGGATATTACGATGGCAGTCACAAAGAAGTCTCTGATCGGCAATTCCGGCGCTTCCAAGTCAACCTCGAAGTCCACCGCGAAGGTCGCCAAGCCAACCTCATCCGCCAAGCTGGCTACCGCCCAGCGGACACTTGCAATGCCTCTCGTTGCCGCCAGCGCAAAGACCGCGTTCAAGGTGGCACGGAGCGCCGGCCTTATCAACGCCATGAGGCCGCCGGTCTAAGCTTCGAGAGCCTCACATCGGGTTCGGGAGAAATTCACTTAAGTGCCCTCCCCCGGAACAGCCAAACGGCGGCCATCCCCTGGTCGCCGTTTTCGCGCTTACCAGACGTGCGCTCTCACGAGATTCGACAGCGTAGCAGCCGCGCGGCCAGCCAGGCTGCGCCTCTCTCCGAAGATCTTCGCAGTTCCCGCCAGGCCATACATCGGAGTTCCCGCAGCCGGCGGCAGCGCGATCCGTGAACTGTAGAACACTGGCGATTTGAATCCCTGGTATTTCTCGGCGGAAACCAGACCGGCCGGCAGCGTAACCGGGTCACCCGCAGGTGGCGTCAGCCTCAGTCGAATCAGAGAGAACTGGCCCGGCAATGCAAAGGCCACCTCGGAATTTGCAGCAATCCGGTCCAGCGCCGATGTGGGGATATATACCCTCACTGTTCGCGCGCCCTCGGCCAACTGCAACAGGGGCTGACCGTATCCAACGTCCTCATTCACCAGCAATGCCGGATCGTCGGTCAGGATCGTGCCGTCTGCCGACGCCGTGAGTTCAAGCCCCGACTGCGCTTCCTTAGCCAGCGCCGTCATCCTCTGAGCCGCCGCCTGATCGGCTATGGCCATCCCAATGCTCTGCCCCTGAACCTGCGCATCGAATGTCTTGAATCGGGCACTCCGGGTCTGGGCCAAGGCAGCGGACCGCATCGACGCCGCCTGATAACTCGTCATCTGAAGCAGCGGCTGTCCGGCGCGCACCTGTTGCCCCTCTTGCACCAGGACCGCATTCACTCTGCCAGGAACCGCAGCGCACACGGCATGCGACTCAGCTGGCTCGATCACAAAGAAAGCGTCCTCCCGGTCTCGCCACAGCGGCACAAACAACAGTGCAACCAAACCGAGCGCAGCAACCACATGCGCGGGACGCCACCGGAATCCTGACTGAGAATTCTGTTCCCGCACCTCCTTGACGACCCTCGCCAGCGACCGCAGGCGCGACCGGTATAACGCAAAGGCAAATGCAGATGAAGGAATCAGCGCGAACTCCGCCATGAACCTCGAGCCCAGCCGGTATGAGAGCCGCACAACGAAAAACAGCAGCACATAACTGTAGAGTCCCGACACAAAGGCGTAGAGGCCAAAAAACAATGCCCTCCGCCGCGGAACAACCGGAACCTCGACGGGCAGCCGAAGCACCCTTGCTTGAAACCACCCCGTCAGAAAAGCAGTAGATCTTTCCTTCAGGTCCGGGATCTCGATGACCTCCGTGGCAAAGTAATATCCGTCCAGTTTGATCAGCGGATTGAGATTGATGACCACCGCGGCGATTCCCGTCAGCAGGATGACCTCGTACGCAACCTTGTGAACCGTGCTTCCCGGCGGAGCATTCAGCCAGAAGATCATCGCGATGCCACACATGACGAGCTCAATCCAGATGCCCGCCATGATGGTGCCTAGCCGCTGAATCTTGGTAGCGGACACCCAGCTTTCCGTCACATCCACAAAGAAGCACGGAACGAAGTAGAGAAACATCAGGCCCATGCAGTGGACCTGTCCACCAAAGTGCTTGCACGTGAGCCCGTGCGCCGTCTCATGACAAAAACCGACCACCAGGATCAGAAGCCAGAACTCTGCAAAGTCACCCCAGCTCTTCTGCGCAAAATTGAAGAAGAGCACCGTGTCCGGGCCGATGAACCGCCAATTCTCGATGACGACAACCGTCTCAAAGGCCAGAAGAATCGCAACGGCCAGTGCGCACCAGCCGCTATAAATGAATCGGCCTATCATGCGATCGACCCATCCGAGGTAACGGTCCGGGTCCCATGCCGAAAAGCTGATGTGGGCGACATTGATCTTCGACTTCGTGCGGCGTCCCCGCTGCGCCAGAAGCTTCTCGCGCATCGCGAGATTCTTCTCCTGGTAGGTCTTGTACCAGAAGTCGAGCTCGTCCATCTGACCGGCGAAGGATCGCACCTCCGCCACTTCGATAGTGACGCCGGTTTCCGCGACTAATGCCGCGGCAATCTCTTCATACGTACGTTCGCCATCGAATAGTTGCGCGAGCATCCATTGAGAAGACGACAGGCGGAAATAGTTGTTCTTGCCTCGCTGCAGAACTCCAACAAAAGGTTCGCCGTCAAGCACGCCATCGCGGACAATCAGCTCCGGGTCGAGCTTCGGCGGACGGCTGCGTGACAGTCGCTCCTTCGGAATTTCCGGAAGTGCCGCATCGAGAGCTTCGCTCAGGTTCATGGCGCCAGCCGAACCTGCATCGTCATTCCCGGCTTCAGCAAGGGTGACGGATGCACTACGGCCCCGATCACCTGTACACTGCCGCTCGCGGGATCAACCACGGGGCTGACACGCGCGATCCGCCCCAACTGATGCAGCCCCGGATAATCCGCCGTCGTCAGTTCCAGCGGCTTGCCGGTTGCAAACGCAGCCATCGAAGTCTCAGGCACCGTGAACAGCACCTGCAGTGGCGCCTCCGCGGTAATCCAGAAGAGCACATCACCCTGCTTCACTTCCTGCGCGGGACGCACCGTGCTGCGTCCAACCACTCCGGCAAACGGCGCGACAATGCGCGACTGCTCCAATTGCAGGTTGGCCGTGCTCAAATCCGCCTCCGAAGCCGAAGCCTCTTCGCGGAATCGAGCCACCTCATCAATGGTCTCGTCAACCCTGTATTTCGCGTGCTCCCAGTTTTCCTCGCTGATGATCTTGCCGGCGCGCATCGCATCTGCTCGTCGCAGATCGGATTCTGCGGTGAGCTGTTCCGCTTGCCATTCACGCAGTTGCGCCTGTGCCGACGCCATTCGCGCCTTCTGCGAGTCGCGCGCCGACCGCAGCGCACGATCATCAAGTTGCGCCAGAATCTGCCCCTTTTTAACGCGGTCGCCAATGCGTACATCGATGCTCACGATGCGACCAGCACGTTCAGCGGCGATGTCGGCCTGTTGCTCCGCCACCAGCGGTCCCGTAGTCGAGAACGACTTCGGGTCAGCCGCCTCTGCTATCGGCTGGGACTCAGGCGGAGCCTTTGCCGGCGGCACGCTGGCTGTCGGCGTGGCCGCGCTCGCATCCATTACTGCAGGATGGGAATCGCACCCTGCGCAGAAACAGGCCAGGACAACCGCGACAACAACCACACTCGAGCGAACCGGTGAGCGAAATTCGGGGGACCGAAAAACCAGGCAGCTAAACACAATGCTCATACGTTACCAACCAATCCAGTTCCAGAGTGTTTGCCAGGCCCACAGCGCCGGACGCCGCAGCAGAACGTACCCGGCAGGTTTCCATCCCAGAGAGACCTTGGCCCGTCCAGTCATTCCGGAGCGTAAACTTGCGTCTGCATTTGAGAGCGGCACTTCCACCGTAAACGTGCGATCGCCGTCTCCCGCCTTCGCTTCAGGACTGACAACCGAAATGGGTCCGCGCCACGTGCGCTGCGGATAGCTATCCAGCTTGATCGCCACATTTTCGCCCGGATGCATCAGCACCGTATCCCGCTCGGGAATCGCAACCTGCACAATTGCCGACGAAAGATCCAACACCTGCGCAAAGGCCGTTCCCGCGTCCAAACGCTTTCCGGCAACGTTCTGGAGATCCGCCGTCACCACGATTCCGTCGATCGGCGACCGCAGCTGTGCGCCTTCCATGCGAGCGCGTGCACGTGACACTTCGGCGCGAAGAAACTCGGCCTGTGCCCGATCCGCGCCCGACTGCGCAGCGCCATGTGCCAGGTCGTTTTGCATCACCAGCATCGCCTGCTGATACTTTGCTTCGGTCGAAGCCAGATCGGCGCGCCATTGCCAGTCATTCATTGCGCCCAGCACATCACCTGCCTTTACCCGCTGCCCCTCATGCGCGTAGACCATCGTGACGTTGCCATCGACAGGCGCGTCAATCGTGACCATGTGCTGCGGTGCCACCACGGCATCGCCGCCAATACGCATCGGCAGCGGAAAGAACGACAGGAAGAGTGCGCACTCAAACAGGACGCCGACCGTCATCCATCGGCTCCGCTGGCTGTTGAGCAACTCCCGCTTCTTCTTCACCAGGGGCTCGATCAGACCTATCAGCGGCACCTCGCGATAGAGCAGCGCATTGCGAATGGCAACCGTTGCCTGTCCGGCGAGAATCTTGATCATCTCGATGTGCGGAACATCGAGAAACTCAGGATCGCTGCTCTCATACGTCAGTACGCCTACGCGGCCCTGATCGTCGCTCAACGGCATGGCGTAGAGCGCGCGAAACCCAGTGGCCGTAAAATACTCCGCGACCGGCCCCGGAATCTCGCTCTGTTCTTCTCCCGCATGGTCAATCTGGCGCGCATACACAAGCTCGGTCTGCGATGACAGCCAGCGCATCAGCTGGTTCAACCGTTCGACAGTGCTATCGCCCAGCGGAAGTGACGCCATGCCCGACACGGCCTTTAGTTGCAGCTTGCCGCGCTGGTCCAGTGCGATGGCACACCGTTCATAGGTAAGCACGTTTTGCGGGCTGTTCACGATGATCCCCATCAGGCGATCGAGACGGAGCGTCGATGTGATCTCACCGCTCACGTTAACCAGCGCCTTCAGGATCTCCAGCTTCCGCTCCGCGAGCAGCAGGCTCGCGTTCTTCAGCGCGCTGGCAATCGTCTCGGCCATCGACATCATCAGGAATTGGTCGTCGTCGTCGAAAGGCCGCTCCTCGCGGTTAATCGCCTCGAGCACGCCAACTTCTGCGTCGTCATGCATCAGGGGAACCAGCAACACGTCCGTGATGGGTGGGACCCCGGACTCAATATCTGCCAGTGCATTCCGCTGTTTCAGCCGCTCGTCGTCGGCATCGCCAATCAGCAGAGCCTCACCCTGCTCGGCCATATCTGCCACGTAGCCTTCGCCTGGATCCTGCGTACCGCCCACCTCCACGGTGGCGTCCTGTCCGTGCGTCGAGATCAGTCGCAGAATCTCGCCGTCGAACATCCACAGATGCATCGCCTGGCACGGCAACATCGCCGCTGCTTTCATCGGAATCAGCTCGGCCACCGCATTGAACTCGAGCGTCGCATTGAGCGACTTCTCCAGGTCATAGAGCTGCGACATCCGGTGAACGGAGTCGAGCAGATCCTGCCGCTGCGCCTCCGTGCTTTCGGCCGCCAGAATCGCGGTCGAGGCCAGCTGGATAATCGGCGCGATGGCCTCCAGATCCTGCATCCGCGGAGTTCCTGAAAACGTGAGGATCTCCGCGGCTCCAACTAGTTCTTCTCCCTGAAGAAGTGGAATGTAGGTGATCGACGAGACAGAGCGCGAAATCTGTATATGCGAATAGTCCTCACGCAAGATATCGGCGCCCGCGTAAATCAGAGTCTCGGCCGCTTCGAGCAGCAAAGGAGCCATCAGCCGGTTGCCGGATCCCGTCGACGCAGGCTGCGGCGAAACATCTCCCGCCAGTCCAATCACAGTCCAGGCGTTCTCGACACCCTCACTATTGAATCGATGAATAGCGCAGGCGCAGTTCTGCAACTGCGCAACGATGGCGGACGCAACAATCGAAGCCCGCATCACAGCGTCCGGTGCGGCAAGAAGCTGCGCGCCGACCTCGACAGCCACATCATTCACTGGAGAGATCATGAGGTCCCAGAAAATCCGGCAAAACTTTGCTTGACAAGGGGAGGCGAGCTATTGATTCTCAGGTAGTTGAGGCTTGGAGATTAACAAGTCTCAAACTCGGTGTAAAGCGAAATCTAGCTTGGAAAATGGTGAGCTGTGGACCTGGATATCAAGGAATCTGGCGCTGTTTGCATCCTCAAATTGAAGGGCCGGCTGGTAGGCGGAGAAGCCGTCAATCAGTTTGAAAGCGCCTTTCAGCAAACACTCGCCGGCGGACACATCTTCCTGGTCCTCGATCTTCAGGCTCTTCCTTATATCGACTCGTCCGGAATCGGCTCCGTCGTGAACGCGCTTCGCCAGGCCAATAAGGTTGGGGGCACCGTCAAACTCATCAACCCCTCGCCGTTCGTTGCCAAAACCTTCAAGATGGTCGGCATCCTGGCGCTATTCGGAGTGTACGAGTCTGAGGCCGGCGCCCTCGCCTCGTGCACCGCATGAGATGTCTAGTGTCCTGATTCTGAAATTCTTCCCTTAAATGGCGGTGTCAGTTTGGGGGTGGCGAGCGAAGAACCTTCTTCTGGGCTTTCCTGGTTTATGTTAAGGACTTCAGACTCACCACACTAACTCGCGTAGAATTCGCCAAGCGGCAGCGGATGGCTGAAGAGGTATCCCTGGAACGAGAAGCATCCCATCTTGGCCAGAAATGCGCGCTGTTCCTCTGTCTCCACCCCTTCCGCAATCACTGAGAGCCCCATGGCCTTGCCAAACGAAATGATGGCCTGTGCGACCGCGCCGCTGATGGGATCCTTCAGAATATCGCTCACAAACGTGCGATCGATCTTGATCTGATCAAGCGGCAGGCGCTTCAGATAAGCCATCGACGAATAGCCGGTTCCGAAATCCTCCAGTGAGAATCGAACCCCGTAAGCTTTCAGCTTGTTCATTCGGGCAATCACATCTTCAACGTTTTCGCCGAACATGCTTTCGCTCAGCTCGATCTTCAGGTTGTAGGGGTTGGCGCCGGTGCGTTCCAGGGCGCCCAGTACATGGTCCACAAACTTGGGTTGCCGGAACTCCCGCCCACTCACATTCACTGCAATCGAGAGATGCGCTCCCTCTTTACGGCCTGCCCACGCAGCAATCTGCATGCAGGCAGTCTCCAAAACCCAACTGCCCATGGGGAAGATGAGCCCCGTCTCTTCGGCCAGGGGGACAAAGTCCTGCGGTGTCACAATTCCGCGCGTCGGATGCTTCCAGCGGATCAGCGCTTCAGCTCCAATCAGGAGCCCGCGATCCAGCTGTGGTTGGTAGAACAGGGAGAACTGGTTGTCGCGAATTGCCTCTCTCAGGTCCTTCTCCAGAGCCACGCGGGCATTCACAGATGCCTGCAACGCCGGCGCGAAAAAGAACATCGCATTTCGTCCCGCTGCCTTGGCCTGGTACATGGCGATATCGGCCTGCTGCAGCACCTCGTTGGTGCTCTCGTTCTGATTGCCGAAGACAGTAATCCCCATGCTCGACGTGGTGTGACACTCGCGCCCTTCGAGCAAAAACGGCTGGTCTATCGCAGCCAGAATCTTTCCTCCAACGGTGCGCGCCTGCGCGGCGGCAATCTCAGCGATCTGGCTCAGGTCCTCGAGAATGATGACGAACTCGTCGCCTCCCAGCCGTGCCACCGTGTCCACTTCGCGAACGCAGCTTGCGATCCGGCGGCCCGTCTCCTGCAGCAGCAGATCGCCGATGTGATGACCCAGCGTGTCGTTCAGCGATTTGAATCCGTCGAGATCCACAAACAGCAGGGCATGCTTGCTGCCGCTGCGAACGCTGGAAATGAGCGCCTGGCGCAACCGCTCCCACAGCAGCCGGCGATTCGGTAATCCCGTCAGCGTGTCGTAAAAGGCAAGGCTGCGGATCTTCTCCTCGTCCGCCTTGGCCGCGGAGACGTCCCGGATGTACGAGATGACGCAGGTTTCACCATCGAAATCGGCGTACGAAGCCGAGAGTTGTCCCCAGAAGACCTCGCCATTCTTCCGCCGCAACCGGACTTCCAGGTCGCGCGCAGCCGCTTGTTCGTGCAGTGCATCAGAAACCTTGAGGCTGTCGCCTGCATCCGCCCATATGTCCAATTCCCTTGATGTATGGCCGAGGACCTCCTCGCGGCTGAATTGCAGAATTTCAAGGAAAGCCGGGTTGACTTCCACAATCCTGCCGTCCTTCGCCTGCGCAACCAGCACTCCATCCGGACTCGTCTCGAACATGGTCCGATAGCGGTCTTCCTTCGCCGGCGAGGCTTCCTGAGCAGGCACGGCTAGCGCAGTCTCCGCACTCTTGCGCTCCTGCATACCTTCAACATGCGCCAGCAGGTGAGAGGGCCAGCCCTCGCGATCCCGTAAGAGCGATACTGTCAGCTTGGCCCACTGCAGCGTCCCGTCCTTCCGGATCAGCCGGATCTCGAGGCTGAGAGCGTCGCTGGCGCCGGTCCATAGCTTCTGGAATGAAGCGAGGCACTGCGCGCCGTCCTCATCCGGGGTAATTTCCTGGAGCATCAGCCCGCGGACTTCCTCGCGCGGATACCCGATGAGCTCGGCAAACTCCGCATTGCAGCGGAGAATGTGGCCCTCAGGTGTGGCATGAACAATCCCCACCGTAGCCTGCTCAAGGAAACCACGGCTCTCTAAAGTTGATTTGTCGGGCATCGAGAATGGCCGTTCTGATACGTTGGCGTGCTCGAATTGTATCGCTCGTAAACTTGTTTTCAATGACTTGGCCCCAACTCCATAGAGGAAAAACCGAGCAAATCGTCACCTGCCGCATGCACCACCGTAATCACCCATAAGCGTTAGAAGCACAGTCGTCAAGAAACGAGATCGCCGATTGTCGATTACGAGTCCTACGGCTGGCGCTTCCCGAATTTCACCCGTTGGCAGGACAGACAATGCCAAACATGGTTCCCCAAAACTCGAGGCACACAGCCGATACGAATGGATGGAATAAATATATAATACGCAGTAATTTACCTGTCCAATTTGCACGCTTGTTCGATTTGCTCTGAATTCAGGCACTTTTCGCGACTTCCATCATTGGGGAGCCGCGGATCGATCTGAGCAATTCTCTGTCGTGACGAAAACTCTCGCAGTGGCGCACAGATAGCTACGTCTCCGTGTGACCTCCATTACATCCGCGTAGCAAATTGTCTTCCGGGACTCTGAATGATCCTTATCAAAGAGCGATCCAAGTATGGCTTTGCTCGAAACGTAACGATGCGGGGCAGGTACCGCAGGGGCTCCAGGGCACTCTCTCTTGGATTACTTCTGTGTGCACCTGTGATCTCGACTCAGCATTCTTCGGCTCAGAACAGCAGGCCTGCTGCGCTTTCGCCGCTGCTGCCGAAAGCTGCCCCTCCAACCGATTTCAGGATTCCCCTGCTCACTGAACCGATACGTCTGTCAGATTTTGCCGAAATGGAGCCGGGGCTGGCCCTCAATGGCAAGCTGGCAAAGATTTCCGGTTTCGCGCAGAACACTCCAAACGACGGCGAGGCCGCTACTCAGCAAACCGACGTCTGGATCGCTCACACCAAATCCACGATCTACTTCGTGTTCGCCTGTCATGATGACCGCCCTGGCGCGATTCGCAGCCACCTCTCGCGCCGTGAAAACATCGGTGGCGACGACACCGTCTCGGTTCTCGTCGATCCCTTCCAGGACCGGCGCCGAGGGGTACTCTTCACCGTCAACCCGGCGGGCGTGCAGGCCGATGCTGCGTGGACCGATACGCCAAGCGTGGACTATTCCAGCGATAGCGACTACAGCTACGACCAGGTCTGGGAATCCGAGGCGCGCGTCACCACCGGCGGCTGGATGGCCCTGATTGCCATCCCATTCCGCAGCCTGCGATTTCCTACCACCGGCTCCGACTGGGGCGTCGTCTTCATGCGCAATCTGCCGCGCAACAGCGAGCAGGACTTCTGGCCCCGGGTTTCTACAAGCATCTCCGGCGTGCTGACGCAGGAAGCCACCATGCGCGGCATTGAAGGCGTCACAGGTTCCCACAACCTGCAGATCAACCCCTACGTGCTCGCCCAGAACGAACGCGAACTGATCAATCTCGATCCCTTGAATCCTTACTTCAGCTCCAGGGTTCTCGAAGGTACCGGCGGGGGCGAGGCCAAGCTCATCGTCAACGACAGAGTTGTGCTCGACGGCACCATCAATCCCGATTTCAGCGACGTCGAGTCGGACCAGCCCCAGTTCACGGTCAATCAACGCTACCCGGTGTACTTTCCCGAACTCAGGCCGTTCTTTCTGGAGAATGCCAACTACTTCGCCACGCCGATTCTGCTTGTTTACACACGCAACATCGTGCACCCGGAGTACGGCATTCGGCTGACAGGAAAAATCGGCAGCACCAATCTTGGTTTTTTTGCCATTGACGATCGCGAACCAGGAGAGACCTATGCGCCCGGCGACCCACTCTACCAACAGCGCGCTAAGTACGTGGTGGCCCGCGTCTCAGAGGATCTGGGAAAGAACTCCAGTGTGGGCCTCATCTTCACCGACCAGGAATTTGGAGGGGGCTGGAATCGGGTTGGCGGTCTCGACTTTACTGCGCATCTAAACAAGAGCTGGACGGCAATCGGCCAGATGGTCGAGAGCTCCACCATGAATCCGAACAACCCCGGAAGCCCTCCAGCCTATGCCGCCGGGCCTGCCAGTTACCTTGAGATCCAGCGCACGGGCCACTCCTTCAACCTCGACAACTTCTTCAAGAGCTACAGCTCCGGCTTTCAGACGCAGCTCGGATTCATTCCGACTACTAACCTCTATAACGATCAGACCCACGCAACGTACCTGTGGTATCCGAAGAAACGATTGGTTCAGAGTTTCGGCCTCGATGCAGTGCAACTTCTCGGATGGGATCACCAGGGCAACCGCCTGTATCACTACTTTACGTTCTCTCCTCTCATGACTTTTCCGCGCCAGTTTGAGATCGCCCCGCAGTTGGGCCAGAACTCCGATACCCTCGGCCCGCAAGACGGCTACCCACTCGCCCACAGCGTGAATTTCACAGAAAACTTCGGTGGCCTGGTGGTACGCGGCGCGCCGTACTCCCAGTTGAACGTATACGGCGTTGGCCTTCGCGCCGGGAACGTGAATTACAACCCCGTTTCAGGTGGCGTGCCTTCGCTCTTGAATGCCGATGAGGTCGAGGCAATCATCACGATCCAGCCAGTCAAGCGCCTTACTGCGGACAATACCTATCTCCTCGACCGCGATCATTCCGTTGCCAACGGCGCGTTCGTTTACGAAAACCAGGTCTTCCGCACCAAGATCAACTATCAGTTCACGCGCTCCATCTCAGCGCGCGTCATTACGGAGTACGATTCAACCTTGTCAAATCCGGCAGAGACATCCCTGTCGCGAACAAAGCAGATCGGTACCCAGGCCCTGTTCACCTGGCTTCCCCATCCGGGAACCGTAGTCTATGTCGGCTATAACAACGACCTGCAGAATCTCGATAGATCGCTCTGCAACCGCGGCCTCACCGGCGCCTGCGATCCAGACAATCCGGTGCCTCCGCGAGCCAACAATTACCTCAACGACGGCAAGCAGATCTTCGTGAAGTTCTCCTATCTCTTCCGCTTCTGAAGTGCCATTGGGCCGCGGTCGAGCGGTTGTGAAAGGGCACAACTTTACAGTTGTGCCGCAAAGTCGCAAATGACATCCAGCTCTAGCCGCTGAGGGCTGTAGTTTGACGTGTGCCGGGTGCCCCATCCTTGCGAAGCAAGGGTGGGAAAGCACGAACCTATGCGAGTCGGTGTCCTTCTGAGCTCCGCAAGCCTGGGGCCCCGCGGACGAAGGTCCGTGGGGTAAGCGGGGCGAAGGATCTGCTTATCGAGATCTCTCAATCACCCACAACTCTGGGTGCCCCATCCCGAGAACCCTCTGGGTGGCGGCCTTATCGCGAAATGGGTGGGAAAGCACGAACAACAATCAAGGAGTGTCATCCTGAGTTCCGCGCGCTCGGGGCTCGGCGGACGAGAGTCCGTGCTGTAAGCGCGGGGTCCCCATAAACAGGTCTTCGTTTGTGGGGTGAATAAGCAGCGCGAAGGATCTGCTTTTGTTTTTGTCTATATCCAATTCAGATGGCGCCTGCGACATCGCCCAGACGCCAAACTAAACGCCCTCGCCATAGCCGCCGATGACCGCCGCCTTTGCGCGCTTGCCCAGCCGCACCACTACCCGGGCCGGCAGCGTTTCGAGAGGCATCGCGGAATTGGTAACAACCTCGCCGTCGATCTTGACAGCCTTCTCCGCAATCTTCCGGCTGGCCTCGGCTCCGCTCGCAGCGAGTCCCAGCTGCAGCAGCAGCTTCGAAACGCGAATCTGCAACTCTCCCGCCGGACACGACGGGCTCACAATCGGCATACGCGATGTGCAACCTCTTCAAGATCCTCGGCCGTCTCCTTCTGCTGAAACATCCGCGCCCAGTTCTCATCCGCGCTGTCGTGCCGCAGCCTCGCCGTGGAACCCCGCCGTAATTGTCCGCGCCAACCGCTTCTTCACGTCCATCGGATGCAGCTTTCCCGGCCGCCACCTCCGCCTGCATCGCATCCACCTCCGACTGCTTCAGATCCGTCAGCAACACCCAGTACTTCCACATCAACTCGTCGGAGATGCTCATCAGCTTGCCGTACATCTCCGCTCGGCGGCTCGTTGATGCCGATCGCATTATTGAGCGACTTGCTCATCTTCTGCACGCCGTCCAGCGCCTTCGAGAATCGGCGTCATCAGCACGATCTGCGGCTTCTGCCCGTAGTGCCGCTGTAGCTCGCGCCCGCACCGCAAATTGAATCTTCTGATCCGTCCCGCCCAGCTCCACATCGCACTCCAGCGCCACCGAGTCGTATCCCTGCATCACCGGATACAGCAGCTCGTGCAAGCTGATCGGCTGCTCGGCCTGGAATCGCTTGTGAAACTCATCGCGCTCCAGCATCTGCGAAACCGTAAAGTGCGCCGTCAGCCGGATCGTCTCCTCGTACCCCAGCTTGCCCAGCCACTCCGAGTTGTAGCGCACCTCGGTCGCCTTCTCATCGAGAATCTTGAAGACCTGCTGCTTATAGGTCTCGCGCATTCGTGTCGATCTGTTCGCGCGTCAGCGGCTTGCGCGTCACGTTGCGCCCCGTCGGGTCGCCGATCAGCGAAGTAAAATCGCCCACCAGAAAAATCACCGTGTGCCCGAGCTGCTGAAAGTGCCGCAGCTTGCGCATCAGCACCGTGTGTCCCAGGTGCAGGTCGGGCGCCGTCGGATCGAATCCCGCCTTCACGCGCAGCGGGCGGCCGGTCTTGCGGCTCTCTTCAAGGCGCTCGCGCAGATCGGCCACGCGAATAATCTCCGCCGCGCCCTTCTGCAGCAGATCCATCTGTTCGTCAACAGGAAGAAACGTACTCATACCGTCTTTGAGTATATAAAGTGGAGCTTGCCGGAGCCCGTAACGCGAGGGATCGCAGGATCACGGCTGAGCCGCCTGTTGTTTCTCCGCCTCAAGGATCAGCTTTCGGAACGCATCCACGGCCGGAACTCCCGGCGAACTAAGCGCATCTCTCCCCGTATAGCGCCACACCGCTGGAGCATCGAGCGCATTGTCCCGTTTGCCTCGATATACCGCAAACACATCGTCCGCTGCGCCTACCTCGACCTGCGGAGAGGGATTCGGGCGCTGCGCTCCGGCCGGATCATTGCCACCCATCGCCGGAATTGTGCCGCCGCTGGTCCGGCTTCCTGAATCCGTGGGTTCAAAAACCACTGGTCGACTGTTCGTCGGCAGTCCTCCTATCGTCTGCTGCGCAATCTTTCCACTTCCCTTGCGAACCTCAATCACAAGATCGGCAGTCGAGACGTCGGTGGCCAACTCAAAGCGTCCCCACTTCACGAGCGCCTTCTCCACGTCTTCCTGGGCGATTCGATTCGAGTTGGGAGCATCCGCTGACATTCCGGCATCGGGATCGATAACAACCAGAGCGGTTCTCGATTGCAGCACATCTGCCGGCAACAGGATCTTTTTCTTCTTGTCCTTGCCCGCAGCAACCGCACAACACAGTACCAACACCAGCGAACCTGCAAGAGCTCTCTGATACCGCATAACGCACCTCCCTGGATGCATGGCAATCGGTTGTCAGTCTAGCCTATTCAGGTTCTATATGCTCTAAGCGAGGGCCGCTACGGCGGTCTCCGGGAGAAACGAATTGTCCTCTTCGCGCTTCGATGTGTGCTGTGCTCTCCACGGTTGTGTGGGCTTCGGTCGCGCTTGCGCTCCCCGTCACTCTCCGCGCGCAGCAGCCTCCATTTCCCCCTTCCAACCATTGCTTCGGTTGCCACAACAATCTCAAGACCGCCAAAGGTCAGGACGTTTCCATCGGCTCGGCCTGGCGTGCCAGCATCATGGCCAACTCCGCCCGCGATCCTTATTGGCAGGCCAGCGTCCGCCGCGAGGCCCTCGATCACGCATCCGCCGCATCGTCCATTGAGAACGAGTGCGCCACGTGCCACATGCCCCTGCAGCACTTCATCGACAAATCCGCCGGTCACGACACCGCCGTCTTCTCCCACTTGCCGCTCGATGACGCTCACAACGCCGCAGCCGCGGCGGACGGCGTTTCCTGCACGGTCTGCCACCAGGCCGAACCGCAAGGCACTGGGCACGCCTGACTCCTACAACGGCAATCTCACCATCGCTCCAGTCAGCCAGCACCCCCGCCCGCTCTACGGTCCCTATGCGGCTGAGGCGCGTTCCATCTCCATTCACAATCTCGCCTCCGGCCTCACCGTCACCCAGTCCGATCACCTCAAGCAGGCCGCCCTCTGCGGCTCCTGCCACACCCTCTACACCACCACGCTCGACGCCTCCGGAAAGCCCGCCGGCCGCTTCCCCGAACAGATGCCCTACCTCGAGTGGCTCCACAGCGACTACCACGACAAGCAAACCTGCCAGTCCTGCCACATGCCTGCCATCGCCGATCCTGCCCCCGACGCAACGCTCAGACAGCCCGCCCCGCGAAGATGTCCGCCGTCACTCTTTCCCCGGCGCCAACTTCTTCATGCAGGATCTGCTCGGCGAGCATCACGATGAACTCGCCGTGACCGCGTCTCCCGCCGAACTCACCTCCGCATCGACTGAGACACGTTCCTACCTCCAGTCCCAGGCCGCACGTCTCTCCCTAAGCGCACTCGCTGTCGCCAACGGCCATCTTTCCTTCACCGTCACCGTCCAGAACCTGACCGGCCACAAGCTTCCAACCGCATTCCCGTCGCGTCGCGCATGGCTTCACGTCACCGTTGCCGACTGCCTCCGGCCACGTCGTCTTCGAGTCCGGTCATCTCAACGCCGACGGCTCCATCGCGGGCAACCTCAATGACGCCGATCCCACCCGGTACTCGCCTCATTACTCCACCATCACCGCACCTGATCAGGTCCAGATCTTCGAGCCCATCCTCGGCGACGCGCAGGACCACGTAACGACCGCCCTGCTCACCACCACCCACTACCTCAAAGACAACCGCATCCTCCCCGCCGGCTTCGACAAAACCTCCGCCTCGCCCGACATCGCCGTTCAAGGCGCGGCGCTAGAAGGATCCCGCCTTCATCGGCGGCAGCGCCACCACACGTTACGACATTCCCGCCACCGCCGGCCCCTTCCACGTGACCGCGGAGCTTCAGTACCAGCCCATCGGCTTCCGCTGGGCGCACAATCTCGCTCCCTACAAAGCAGACGAGCCGCAGCGGTTCACACGCTACTTCGACCAGGCCGCCGCAAAGTCGTCCATCGTCCTCGCGCACGCTGAAGCCACCGTCGAACGCTGCTCCCTGAGATAGCGCCCACACCAGTTTTTTGCGACTTCCACACCTCCGCCCCATCCAAGGCGCAGGAGAGGACTTCCCCATGCCACCAGTCAAAGGCCGTTCCATGCAGGTACCCGCCGCCGGCGGAGCGTTTCAACTCGTAACAAAAGAATTCCCCGAGCCCGGCCCCGGCCACGTCCGCATTCGCGTCCACGCCTGCGGCGTCTGCCACAGCGACTCGCTCACCAAAGAAGGCCACTGGCCCGGCATCCAATTCCCGCGCGCGCCCGGCCACGAGATCGCCGGCGTCGTCGACGCCGTCGGCCCCGACGTCCCCCTCTTCAAGCCCGGCCAGCGCGTCGGCCTCGGCTGGCACGGAGGCCACTGCAACTACTGCCCGCCCTGTCGCCGCGGCGACTTCATCCTCTGCGAAAACCAGCCCATCCCCGGCATCAACTACGACGGCGGATATGCTGACTACGTCATCGCCCCCGCCAACGCCCTCGCCTTCATGGCCCCCGAACTCAACGACACCGACGCCGCCCCGCTGCTCTGCGCCGGCATCACCACCTTCAACGCCCTCCGCAACTCCGGCGCCCGCACCGGCGACACCGTCGCCATCGTCGGCATCGGCGGACTCGGCCACCTCGCCATCCAGTACGCAGCCAAGGCCGGCTACCGCACCGTCGCCGTCGCCCGCGGCCAGGACAAGGCTCCCCTCGCCAAACAACTCGGCGCGCACATCTACATCGACACCACCACGCAGGACCCGGCGAAGGAACTGCAGAAAATCGGCGGCGCCAACATCATCCTCTCCACCATCACCAGCGCCAAGGCCCTCGAATGGGTCATCGACGGACTCGCCCCCGCCGGCAAATTCATCGTCGTCGGCGCGCCCGAAGACGGCCCCATCGTCATCAACCCCTTTCCGCTGCTCCTCGGCCGCCGCACCGTCGCAGGCTGGCCCTCCGGCACCGGCATGGACTCCGAAGACACCCTCAAATTCAGCGCCCTCACCGGCGTCAAACCCATGAACGAGGTCTACCCCCTCGAAAAAGCCGAAGAAGCCTACCAGCGCATGATGTCCGGCAATGCAAGATTCCGCGTAGTCCTCAAAGTCAGCGAGTAGCCGTCAGCTCTCAGCTTTCAGTCACGATCCTGGGCTCGAATTCTCCATTCGCACGCCCCTCGGGTGCCCCATCCATTTCGCAGCCTCATCGCAAAATGGGTGGGAAAGCACGAACCCACCCCAGCCCGTGTCATCCTTGAGCGCCGCAAGCTTGGGGCCCCACGCAGTGGGGTAAGCGGCGCGAAGGATCTGCTTCTGCTTTTCAAATTTTGATCAGCCGCGTGCCGCATCCCGGGAACCCTCTGGGTGGCAGCCTCATTGCGAAATGGGTGGGAAAGCACGAACCCCAATCCGGCACATCGTCGAGCTCCACTAGATCGGGCACGCTATAATTTCTCCATGCCGCACCACCACCATCCCGCCGCCCTCGCGATCGCGGCCCGTGCTGCGGCGGCTCCGGCCGCCTAGACTCCGCCCCACCTCATCCCAATCCAGACTCACAGTTCCACATCAGGTCCCTCTGTCACTGCGGACCCTGTCCACTGCCCCCTGTTCACTGTCCACTCGCCTTACACTGGAGTCACCATGGAAGAGTTCAGCCGCATCCAGCGCCTCCCGCCCTACGTGTTCAACATCACCGGCGAGATGAAGGTCAACGCCCGCCGCCGCGGAGAAGACATCATCGACTTCGGCATGGGCAACCCCGACGGCGCCACCCCCAAGCACATCGTCGACAAGATGATTGAGGCGGCGCAGAAGCCCGTCACCCATCGCTACTCCGTGTCCAAGGGGATTCCAAGACTGCGCAAGGCCATCTGCAACTGGTACAAGTCGCGCTACGACGTCGACCTCGATCCCAACAGCGAAGCCATCGTCACCATCGGATCGAAGGAGGGCATCGCCCATCTCTGCCTCGCGATTCTCGACTCGCGCGACACCGTGCTCGTCCCCAATCCCAGCTACCCCATCCATATCTACGGCCCCGTCATCGCCGGAGCCCACGTCGTCAGCGTCCCCGTCCACGACTGCGATCAGTTTCTAGCGGAGCTCGAATCCATCATCCCCCGCATGACCCCGCGCCCCAAGGCGCTCATCGTCAACTTCCCGTCGAACCCGACGACGCAGTGTGTCGACCTGCCGTTTCTCGCGCGCCTCGTTGCGCTCGCACGCGAGTATGGATTCCACCTCATCCACGACCTCGCCTACGCCGACCTCGGCTTCGACGGATACAAGCCGCCCTCGGTCCTCCAGGTCCCCGGCGCCAAAGATGTCGCCGTCGAGTTCTTCACGCTGTCGAAGTCCTACAACATGCCCGGCTGGCGCGTCGGATTCATGGTCGGCAATCCCGTCCTCGTCAACGCCCTCGCCCGCCTCAAAAGCTACTTCGACTACGGCACCTTCACGCCGATTCAAGTGGCCAGCATTCTCGCACTCGAAGGCCCGCAAGACTGTGTCGCCGAAATCCGCGAAAACTACCGCCGCCGCCGCGACGTTTTGATCGAAGGCCTCAACCGCGCCGGCTGGCCCGTCCCGAGCCCCAAGGCAACGATGTTCGTCTGGGCCAAAATCCCCGAAGCCTATCGCCACCTAGGCTCGCTCGAATTTTCCAAGCTGTTACTCACCGAAGCCAAAGTAGCCGTAAGCCCCGGCATAGGCTTCGGCGACTACGGCGACGGCCACGTAAGGTTCAGCCTGATAGAAAACGAAGAGCGCACCAGGCAAGCCATCCGCGGCATCAAGCAGATGCTGGCGAAGAGCGTACTGGTGGGATGATCCGAATGGAAAGCGTGCACGAAGCTGCAGAGGCGGGCCGGAGGCGCAAGTACCTCTACTCGGCGCTATCAGGTGTCTCGACATTTGTCTTCGTGCTGTTCGTCTTCATGCTCATGATGGTGCCAGGAGTGGAGGGTGCAACCAAGTTGTGGATGTTCTCCATAGCAGGAACCATGCTGACTGTCTCGTTTGCACTCGGAGTTTGGAGACCTCAGACCTCAGAAGCTCCAATCACCAATGGTTTGTCAGGACCAGTGATTGCGTTAATTCTCCTCCTCGAACTTGTGCAGTGTTTGCTGGGAATCGGCTTCCTTCTGCGTAAAATGTTGTTATGAATTAATGCGGGTGCCGGGTGCCCCAGGTCTCGCTTCTGAGACCTGGGAAAGCACAAACCCGCCCCAGCCCGTGTCATCCTGAGCGGAGCAGCTTGGGGCCCCGTGAACGCACAGCGTTCATGGGGTAAGCGGAGCGATGGATCTGCTTCTCGCAGGCTCCCGTGACCGCAAACACTTTCCATTCCCCGCCGTTTCGTTACCGTTCTGCCAATGGACGAGCGCTTCTACTTCACATACATCCTCGCCAGCAGAAGCAGAACGCTCTATGTCGGTGTGACCAGCGACCTGCGCCGACGCGTCTTCCAGCACAAGCAGAAGACGCATCCCGGATTCACAGCAAGATACAACTGCAACCGTCTCGTCTGGTTTGAGAGTTTCAGCGAAGTGAGCGCCGCGATCCAACGCGAAAAGGAACTCAAGGGATGGACTCGCGTCAGAAAGATCGCTTTGATCGAAGCCGGGAATCCAAAATGGGAAGACCTGAGTGAACCGTGGTTTCCGCATTTGGAGACTCGGCAGTCGTCATACAAAGCAGATCCTTCGCGTCGCTGAAGAAAGCCGCTCCGCTCAGATGGGATGAAAAGGGGCGTACCTTCCTGATACGTGCTCAAGGCACACAGAAGTATAGGAGGAAGGTACGCGATGAAGACCCACGTAGGAGTAGATCTCCATCAACGATTTTGTTACTTAACGGCGGTGGATGCAAGCGGGAAGCTGCGCAAGCAGGGCCAGGTAGTGAACGATGCATCGGCGTTGCGTTACTGGCTGCAGGGGTTGGAGCGGCCGCGGCAGGTAGTGGTTGAGGCAAGCGGATTCTGGCCGAACGTCTGGTGATGGTACATCCGCAACGAGTGAAGGCGATAGCTTCGGCGAAGCTGAAGAACGATCGCGTGGATTCGGAGACCTTGGCGCATTTGTCGCGCTGCGATCTGCTGCCCGAGTCGTGGATGGCCGATGAGACGACCCAGCAGTTGCGGCTGCTGGTTCGGCTGCGGATCACGCTGGGCCGGCAGCGGGCCCGGGCCAAGAACCAGCTGCAGGCGGTGCTTCACCAGGAAGGATTCAAGAAGCCGGTGACGGATGTATTTGGCAAGCGTGGCCGGGCGTGGCTGAAGGGGTTGGAGCTGAGTGCGGCGGGGCGGATGGTGGTGGATACGTGGCTGCGCGAGGTTGACCATCTGGATGTTGAGCTGGCGGAGCAGACACGGGAGCTGGAACGGCTGGCCAACGCGGATGCGCGGGCCAGATTCTTGCAGACGGTGCCGGGGATCGGCGCGTATGCAGCGATGGTGATTGTGGCCGAGATAGGCGATGTGGAGCGGTTTCAGAGCAAGCGTGCGCTGGCCAGCTATGCGGGATTGACGCCGGTGGTGCGGGAGTCGGCGGGCAAGCGCAAGCGGGGTGGAATTACGCACCAGGGATCGAACACACTGCGCTGGATCATGCTGCAGGTGGCGCAGGTGGCGGCGCGCCATTCGCCGGCAGCGCGGAGCTATTATGCGAAGCTGCGCGAGAGGAAGCCGGGGCAGGTAGCCAGGATCGCGCTGGCGCGGAAGTTGTTGACCGTGGTGTGGGCACTGCTGCGCCACGGAGTGTGTTACGACGAGGAGTTGTTTGTCCGCGGCTGAAAGCAGGCCATGGAAAAGTGGAAAGCTGACCAGCGCTTCCCACTTTCCCACCGCCACGACTGCGGCTACAGGCAAAAGGTATTTGCGACGGTTGCAAGGAGAACCCGGCCAGCTCGTTCATCCTATGCCCACCGCGGAAAACAGCAAGACCGCGGGAGGGCCTTCTCAGATGGAGCGGCCGGGATTCGAATCACCCTTGTGTGCCAGGAGCACGAATAGAAGTCTGTCGGCAACTATTCGCAAATACCTCTGGACAGGTGCGGCCTTTTTCATAGAAGGATGACACCTTCAAGACAAGAGGAATACAAGCTCCCCGTTGATTGGCACAGCCTCGGGCCGTCTCCATCTGCCAAAGACCGTGGGTGCCCCAGCGCCTGTCCTCAGCTGCAGTCGAAGGATCTCGCTTCTGAGACCCGGGAAAGCACAAACCCACCCCAGCCCGCGTCATCCTGAGCGCCGCAAGCTTGGCGCGCCACCCAGTGGGGCAAGCGGCGCAAAGGACCTGCTTTTGCCCTTGTCCTGTGTTAGTGCACGACTTATCCGGTATCCTCATCCAGCCTCCGTTTCACCCCTCAACGCTCGATTTGACATCCCCCGACCATGAGACTACGTTCGCAGGTGAGGCATATAGAAACAGTCACCTCATTCAGGTCCCCTGAATATAAGTAAAGGCCATCTGAAGTTCCCCCCCACTTACAAGCAAAACAACCTATAGGAGGTTGAATATATGTACGCACGCAATGTAACTTTCCGCGTTAAAGCCAACATGCAGTCCGAACACATCCACGACCTTCGAAAACCAGATTCTTCCTTTGCTACGGAAGCAAAAGGGCTTCCAGGATGAGATCACCCTGTGCAACCCCGGCTCGCAGGATGCAGTTTCAATCAGTCTGTGGGAGCACAAGAGCAATGCCGACGACTACAACACCCGCGTCTACCCCGAAGTGTTGAAGACCCTGGCGAAAACGATCGATGGAACGCCGCGCGTTCAGACGTTTGAGACGGTCGTCTCGACCTTCCATCACGTCCCCGCAACCATGTAAGAGCTGTAAACATCTCGTCCCGGAGGGCGGCTCAGGCCGCCCTTCTCGACGACGGCGGTTGGCCCACCCTAATCAATCATCAGCACAACCGTGGGTGCCCCATCCTTGCGAAGCAAGGGTGGGAAAGCACGAACCCAACCAGCCCGCGTCATCCTGAGCATTGATCGAATTGGATCAGTGTGCAAGCGACGGCCCCGGCGTCCCATCCGACCACTTCCAAACCGGAACCATCATAATCGTGACTCGCTCTTCAGGGTCATTCGCCGCGATAATCGGTGAGCCCTCCACATCGGCTCCCCAGCTTTTCTCCGCGTCGCCCGAAACAAAAACCATCAGGTGCGGATGCCAGCTCATGCCGCGGTCGTTCAGGTACTGCTGCTTCGACATCATGTAGCACATCGCTCCCGGCTCCAGCGCGGGCAGTTCTTTCTTGTCCAGTGCCGATGTGGTCGCCGCGAGGATCTCCGTCTTCGATTTTCCCGCCAGCACCAGTCTGGTCTTCATCAGAAAGATGGGCGCAAACGTCCTCGCGGCCGCCGGATTGAAGCAGATGGGCGAACGAATTTTGGGATTCCAGAACTCCGCGTCATCCGTCGTGGCGCCCCACGATCGTTCCACTATACAGAGAAAACCATTCGTGCCCTTCACGGCGGTCGTGAATCCCGTCCGTCCGAGCACCATCACTTCGGCCCCATCCGAAATGGACGCAGGCGCGCCAGTGCGAGCCAGCGCAATTTCAGCGTTCTGGTCTGGCATCAAATACTGATCGACAGGAGCCATGGCCGGATAAGCAGCCTTCTCCGCCTGCGCTCCTGCCTGATAGGCCATGACAACCGGGACCAGCAACGCTACTGCGATGATCGCGACTTTGTTTTTCTTCATGGCACTCTCCGTTCATTCGTCTCTTGTGTCATGGTTTGGAACGCCTCCAGTCGTTTGTCCTGCACCTTTCGGGTTGCCCAGTCGAACATGCAACCATCCGGTTGCAGCTACTTCCCCGGCGGGCTGCTCATCACCTGGCAAGCCCCTTCGAACTCCTCATAGCTCGCCCAGCGCAGCGTCACCTTCGCATTGTCGATAAACGGCCCGGTGTTGAGCTTGATTCCCTGTTCCCCCGGCCGGTCCATCACCAGAAGCGGCCCGTGCCAGTTTCCGGCCACATCGAAGAAGCCGCGATTTTGGTAGTTGATCCGGAACGGCTTCTGCCACTCCAAAAATCGGAAGTCAAACAAGCTGTTGTCGCTGCTAAGGTATCCGCCGTACATCGTGCCGCTCAGATCCATCCGCTCCACTGACCCCGGCGCAGTGCATAGCCAGCCGGTTCCCTGCAAGTCGGCGCTCCAGATCTTGCCTTCGCGCCGTCCGCCGCTGTGCCGCATAGGCTTTCCCGGCCAGAACGACACATACAGCGGATATGTCTTGCCGTCCTTTGACACGACCGTGCCTGTCCCGTGCCAGTAGAGCAGCGGCGTGGAGCGCCCACCGATATGCAGCGCCCACGGATTCAGCGCCACAAAGACAACCCAGAAAAATACCGCTCCGGCGATCAACACCAGCACGACCTTCGTCAGGCAACCACCCAGACTTGTAAGACAGCCGCCTCGGCCTCGCATCCGCCGAGTATACCCCGCAAATAATCTGCCGGTTCCACGTCTCTTTATGACATTTGTGAACGACTGCGCCTTGATCGTTCGTAAGTTGAGCGTGTCACGAGAAACACAGTCGTGTTGTTCGTGACACGGCTCCGCTCGCCTGTCTATCCCCTAAAGCTCGTGTTTTCAGTGAGACGCGCATTTGGCACACCTCCTGCAATCACTCAAGGCGTTGGCAAATGAGAGCTGGGTCGGGGGACGCGATGAACGGAACGAGCAAATGGGCGGTGGCGGCGAGCATGGCGGTGGTTCTCGGAGTTCAAACGATGGCGCAGCAGGCTGCAACGGTTCAGACGCCTGGGATTCAGGCCGCGCCGGTTGCGAAGCAGGTGATCGTGGTGAGCCTCGAAGACCGGAAGCTGGCGCTGGTGGAAGACGGGCAAGTCAAGAAGGTCTACACCGTCGCGGTGGGAAAGCCCACGACACCGAGCCCGACGGGGACGTTCACGATCGCGCGGCGCGTCAAGAACCCGACCTATTCGCACAATGGCAAGACAGTTCAGCCGGGATCGGGGAACCCGGTGGGCACGCGGTGGATGGGATTGAGCGTGAAGGGCTACGGAATTCACGGGACCAATGAACCGAAGTCGATCGGCAAGGCTGCTTCGCATGGGTGCATCCGGATGGCCCAAAAGGATCTGGAAGAAATGTACGAGCTGGTCAGCGTGGGCGACACCGTGGAGTTGGTCGGGCAGCGCAATGAAGAGACGGCGCAGCTATTCGGTGACGAGCAGAAGCCGGTGGTTGCTAGTGCGCAGGAGCCGATGCTAACGGCCAGCGCCGCGCCCGTCGCGATCACGACAACGACCGAAGCGGCCACGGAGGGCTTGGCCGTGACCGGTAACTGGTAAAGGGGGATGGCGATGGGGCTGCTGGCAGATGCGATGAGTGGATTGGGAGCAGCGTTGCTGCCGGTAGCGGCGGCACTGCTGTTTGAGGAGTTGACGTTTGGCGGGCTGGTCCGGCTGTTGCTTGCTCCATGGCCGGGAGCCGGGAAACACGGGGCACGCGGCGGAAGGCCTTCGCCGATGTGCGGACGGAAAGAGCACAAGCACATGGGTGACCACCCCACAAACTCAGAACGGTTTGTGGGGACCCCGGGTGGTGGAGGCTGGAAATGATCGCGTTGAAAATGTTGTTGATGGTCGCGGGAGTGCTGATGATGGCTGCCGCTGTGACGATTCCGCTGTATGGGCTGGGGATGCAGATTCGCTATGCAATGAAAAAGAAGGCCGATGGAGACGGGCTGTTCCTGGAGACAGGTATTGCTGAGCCGGAACCCGGTCCAATTGCGTGGCGCGGGCCGGTGGCGCTGGCGATGGTGGCGTGCCTGCCGCTGCTGATCGCAACCAGCATTGTGGTGGTGCCCAGCGGGATGGGCGGCGTGCGCATCAGCCAGATTGGCGGAACAGAGCCGGGAACGCTGTATCCCGGGGCTGCACTTCGTGACGCCGCTGGTAGAGAGCGTGCAGTTGTTTGACCTGCGCGATCATCTCTTCACCGCCGGGATTGTGGATGCGGGCAAGCCGGGCTTGAAGAACGAGATGACGGTGCAGTCGCGGGAAGGGCTGAACATCGGACTTGGCGGTGACGGTGCGCTACCGGCTCGATCCGAACAAGCTGGCGAGCGTGCAGGCGCATCTGCCGCAGCCGGCGGACAAGGAACTTGTGCCTCCGGTGGTGGCGAGCGCGTGGCGGGAACTGGCGCCGTCGTACACGGTGCGCGAGATCTTCTCCAGCAAGCGCGAAGAGGTGCGGAACGCAGCGTCGGGGATCATCACGAAGCAAGCTGGCGACCGACGGCATCGTGGTGGAAGAAGTGATGCTGTCGGATATTCAGTTGCCGGAGCAATACGCGAAGGGGCTGGAAGGGCTGCTGCTGAAGGAGCAGCAGGACGACCAGATGACCGTGGACACCGACATCCAGCAGAAGCAGGTGAGGATTGCCGAGTTGCAGGCCGAGGCCGAGGCGAAGCAGAAGGAGAAGCAGGCCGAGGGCGACGCGCAGTCCAAGGTGGTTGAGGCCAAGGGCGAGTCGGACGCGATGCAGTACACGCTGCCGCTGAAGCAGAAGCAGATTGAGCAGAGCAAGCTGGAGGCCGAAGCGCGCAAGGAAGCGACGATCCAGAATGCGCGAGGCCGATGCGGAGGCCAAGGTGATCGACAGCAAGGCTGAACTGCAGCGGCGCAACCTGCTGGCCGATGCGGAAGCCAGCCGCATCAAGCTGATTGCCGCGGCCAATGCGGAGCGGATGACGAGCGAAGCCGCGCTGCTGAACAAGTCGCCGCTGCTGATCAACAAGATCGTGGCCGAGCGGCTGTCGGACAAGATCCAGGTGGTGATGGTGCCTTCGGACGGAAAGTTCTTCTTCGCGAACGATGTCTTCAAGAACATGGCGAACGCTCCGATGGTGAAGCAGGAGATGGACTCGGAGTCGGAGCCAGAGCCGAAGAACGGGCATTGAGTGCAGCATGGTGGCAACCGAGAGGAGGCGCGGCGAGGGCTGCGCCTCCTTGATTAGCTATGGCGCAACGATCCAAGTGCCGACCGGCACAGATGCGCCGCAAACGATATAATCCGCGCAACGAACAAGCACAGAAATGATGAGAGCAATGAGGCTGATCTGCGGAATGGCAGTGGGGGTGTGGGTGTTAGCCGGCCTCGTGGCAAGTGGCGCGCAAGCGCCGCAGACGCCGAGCCGATGGGACACAGCCAGCGGCGGATCTGGCGGCACAGATCAGCCGACATTCTTGGGCCAGGCCAGGCGCAGTTGACCATTCGCAATCTCTCGACAATTCAAACGAGCGAGATTCCAGCAATTCGAAAACTGCTGGAGCAGGATTTGAAGGCGCACGGCGTGCTTGCCTCGGGTGCGGAGAGCGCGAATGCGGTTCGCGTGACATTGAGCGAAAATGCGCGCGAACGGTTGTGGGTGGCCGAAGTGGTAGAGGGGAGCGAAACCCACGTGGCGATGGTGCACGTTGACGCTTCGCCGGCGCGGACGGGAGTTGCCGATGCCCGCATGGTGTTGCGGAGAGAGAGGATTACCGGAATCGGCGGAGTTGTGCAGGACAACCCGATCCTTGCTGCCGCCGAGATCAACGGACACTTCGTGGTGCTGTTTGGCGGATCGAATCTCGATCTTCTCAGCGAGCGCCGGCGCTTGGACGGAAGCCGAACACATTCGTCCTGGAAAAGCGGCTGGGGCGCGATCCGCGAGGAGTTTTGCTGGCAACTGCGGACGGAGGCGGCTTCACGGTGTATGCTCCGGGAACGGGATGCACGGGGAGCTATTCCCTTCCCCTCGCGGCGCGACTGCCGACAGCGGCTGGATCGTGCGCTGCCACGCGAGCGATGACCCGTGGCCGGTGTATCAGAGCGGCGACGCGAGCGGCGCGCCATCGCTGAAGGCGTTCTACAATCCGGCGCGCAATTTCTTTACCGGCGTCGTTACGCCGAGCATCGGTGTCGATCTGCCGCCGTTCTACACGGCGGCGATGATTCCGCGAGCCGCGGGCGGGGCCGCACTGTTGTTCGCCGGAATCGATGGGAAGGTGCAACTGGTGGAGAACGGCGCGATGCGACACCGTGGCTGGAACGCGCGACTGGGGCAGCGATTTTGCCGTGGTGCGCTCGGGTGCGGCGCGGGAACGCAGGTGATTGCGTCGAGCTCCGGCGAGGCAATGAACGACAGCCTGCGCGCATTTGAAATTCCCGCGCTGGAGGCCGTGCCGGCGAGCGGGCCGCTGGCGATGGATGGAACCGTAACGGCGTTGTGGACGGCGCAGGATGCAAGAGCGTGTTTGCGGTGGTGCGCAATGCGGCAGGTGAATACGAGGTGGACCGTGTTACGGCGCTTTGCAATTAGTTTTCTGCTGGTCTCGCGTTGGCATCTGCGCGCTGGGGCAAGGACGCGTCCGCATTACGGCGGCACGCTGCACGTGGAGACTGCAGGCGACGCCGTGGGAACGTCCCGATGGAATCGCGCGAAGGCTGGTGTATCGACGGGCTGACGCAGATGGATGCGGCACGGTGCGCTGCAGCCCGCCCTGGCCTCGACGTGGGAGTCGGACAGCAACAATCATCGCTGGCAATTCCGGTTGCGGCCGGGAGTACATTTTCACGATGGTTCGCCGCTGACATCGGCCGCCGTGGTGGCGTCCCTCATCGTTTCGTGCAGCGCAAATTGTCCGTGGACAGCGGTGAAGGCAGTGGGTCCGCTGGTGGTGTTTACGAGCGACTCGCCGATGCCGAATCTGCCCGCGCTGCTGGCGAGCGATCAGTTCCTGATCGCGCTCGTCGCAACTGCGGACGGCAAGACGCCGGTGGGCACAATCGGCACAGGGCCGTTTCAAGTGACAGGATTCAATAACGGCGTGCTGGCGCTAACGGCGAACGAAAACTGCTGGCAGGGACGGCCATTTGCCGACGCGATTGAGATTCGGGTGCACCGAGCGGTTCGCGAGCAATGGCTCGACCTGAGCGTCGGGCGCGCCGACGTGGTCGAGGTTCCAGCGGAACAGATACGGCAGGCCCAGCAGCAGAAGCTGACCGTGTTGACCTCACCGCCGGTCATGCTGCTTGCGTTGCAGGTGAACGATTCCGGCGCGCTTGCGAATGTGAAGCTGCGCGCCGCGATTGCGGCGGCCGTCGATCGCAGCGCGCTCTACAACGTGATCTTCCAGAAGCAGGGCGAAGTCACGGCAAGCCTGTTGCCGCAGAGACTGACCGGCTATTCGTTTCTCTTTCCGACGGATCGCGATTTGAACAAGGCACATGAACTGCGCGGAGGGCTGACGACACCACCGCTGACGCTGAGCACGAAGGGGATGCTGCCATGCAACTGGCGGCGCAGCGAATCGCGCTGAATCTGCACGAGGCAGGATTCAATGTGCAGGTGACAAATGCCGGAACGCGCAGCACGCAGACCTGGTGCTGCGGAAGCTCCTGGTTGCGGGTTCCGACCCGGCCGCTGCCCTCGAGAGAATCGTCTGCGGACACAGGAAAGATCGGATCGATTACAGAACAGACCGATGCTGCTCTCTTCAAGCGCAGAGCAAACCATTCTGGACGACAAGACGATTGTTCCATTGCTCGTCTTGCCCGAGGCCTATGCGAGTCGGACCGCGGTGCGCGATCTGCGTTTGCGCGCGGACGGCACGCCGGACCTTGCCGATGCCTCGCTGGAGGACGCGCCGTGAGCCTGCGGCAGAAGCTGCTGCTGCTGTTTTCTCTGACCGTGGCCGCGGCGGTTGCGGCGGTAGCGTGGACCGTGCTGGTGCGCATCCGCCAGGTCTTCGAGCAGCGCGATCAGGAGGAGACAGCGCTCTTCGTCAGCCAGTTTCAGCGCGAGTTTCAGCATCGCTCGGCGGAAGTGGCTGCGGCCGTCGACCGCATCGCAGGGCAGGAGCGGGCGCGCAGCATGGCGTTTGAGCTGGTGCAATCGAACGACGCCGCGCCGTATCTGAATGAGGCGCAGGCCATGGCACAGGATGCGCAGCTCGATTTTCTTGAGATCGTGGGACCGGACGGAAACATCGTCAGCTCGGCGCAGTGGCCGGCGCGATTTGGCTACGCAGAACCTGCTGCGAGCGAAGGTTCGCAGACTCCGTTCCTGAAGCGCGAAGAGCTGCCGGATGGCAGCTCGGTGCTCGGCCTGTTTGCGGTGCGCGCGATTCGCGGCGCTGAGCCTGCGGTGAAGCTTGTCGGAGGCAGAGCGGCTCGACCAGAGCTTTCTTGCGGATCTGCCGGTCGCGCCCGGGATGCAGTCGCGCTCTACAGCGAGACAGCAGCGCGACGAATGACGCGACGAGCGACATAGCTGCAGATCGAGCGGCACAGGCTCGGCGGCGATTCGATCCGAAGCGGCTGGTCGGTGCGAGCGGAGAAGTGCCGGGGCGGCGCGCTATGCAGTCGCTGATTGACGCAGGCCGCAACAGTGGACAGCAGGCGAGCGGCATCCTCTATCTGACGCCGCGGCGCGAAGACAGCGTGAGCGCGACGGCGATTCCGCTGAAGAACTCCGCCGGCAATGTGCTGGCGGTGCTGACGGTGGCGATTTCGCGCAGCGGCCTGGTGGAGGAGCAGCAGCACATTCGCGCCATCGCCTACGGCGTCGCGAGCGGCGGGATCCTGCTGGCGATCGTCTTCAGCCTGTGGATCGCGGCGCGCGTCTCGCGGCCGATCGAGCAGTTGGCGCGAGCGGCCGAAGAAGTGGCCAGCGGCAATTGGGATGCGCGCGTGCCAGAGCGCGGGCGCGACGAGGTGAGCGTGCTGGCGCGCAGCTTCAATCACATGACGGAGCAGCTTGACGAACCAGCGCGAACGGCTGGTGCAGAGCGAACGCGTGGCCGCGTGGCGCGAACTGGCGCGGCGGCTGGCGCACGAGCTGAAGAATCCGCTGTTTCCGCTGCAGCTGACGGTCGAGAACCTGGTGCGCGCGCGCGCAACTGCCTGCGGCGGAGTTCGACGAAGTCTTTCAGCGAGAGCACGCAGACGCTGAGCATGGAGATCGCCAATCTGAAGACCATCATCGGCCGCTTCAGCGACTTCAGCAAGATGCCGAAGCCGGAGCTGGAGCGGATCGATGCCAAGGATGTGGTGGCGCGTGTGCGTGCGCTCTATGCGACGCAGGCAGCGAGGACGGGCCGAAGATCGATTCGTGAAACCGATGTTGACGATGAGCCGATGCCGCTCGATGGTTGATCCGGAACTGCTGCATCGCGCGCTTTCGAATCTGGTTCTGAACGCGATGGACGCGATGCCGGACGGCGGCACGCTGACGATCTCCGCTCATCCTAAGGAGTGAAGCAGTGGAACTGCGCGTTGCGGATACCGGCCAGGGGCTGACGCCGGAAGAATGCGAGCGGCTGTTCACTCCGTACTACACGACCAAGCAGCACGGCACCGGGCTGGGCTGGCGATTGTGCAGTCGGTGGTCGCCGACCACGCAGGTACCATTGCGGTGGAGAGCCGCGCGGGACAGCGGCGCAACCTTTATCATTACGCTGCCGAGGGCTGAGGCATGAGCGCAAAGCAAATTCTGATCGTCGACGACGAGGCCAACACGCTGGCCTCGCTTTCGCGCGCCTTTCGCCTGGCCGGGCACGAGGCCGTGGTGTGCGACAACGCGGCGCGCGCGCTGGAGCTGGCGCAGGCGCAGCCCTTCGATCTGATCCTGAGCGATGTGGTGATGCCGAAGCGCGACGGGCTTGCACTGCTTGAAGACTTGAGAAACGCCGGGCGTTGCCACGCCGGTGGTGATGATGAGCGGGCAGGCGCACATTGAGATGGCGGTGCGCGCCACGCGGCTGGGCGCGCTGGATTTTCTCGAGAAGCCGCTCACCACCGAAAAGCTGCTGGTGACGGTCGAGAACGCGCTGAAGCTGACGCGCCTCGAAACTGAGAATCGCGACCTGCGCACACGCGTGGGCAAGCACACGCTGGTGTGGACCGGCGAAACCATGCGGCGCGTGATGGCGCAGATTGAGCGCGTGGCGGCCAGCGAAACGCGCGTCTGCATCTACGGCGAAACCGGCACCGGCAAAGAACTGGTGGCGCGCACGCTGCACGAGAAGAGCCATCGCGCAGGCGGGCCGTTTGTCACGCTGAACTGCGCGGCGGTTCCCGCGGAGCTGATTGAGAGCGAACTCTTCGGGCACGAGAAGGGCTCGTTCACCGGCGCGGCGCAGCGGCACACCGGCAAGTTTGAGCAGGCGCATCGCGGCACGCTGTTTCTCGACGAGATTGGCGACATGCCGGTCTCGCAATGCAGGCCAAGCTGCTGCGCGTGCTGGAAGAGGGCGAAGTGGAGCGCATCGGCGCCGACAAGCCCACCACGGTGGATGTGCGCGTGGTGGTGGCGACGCATCGCAATCTCGAGCAGCTGGTCGAGATCGGGCGGATTCCGGCGCGACCTGTATCATCGCGTGGTGGTGTTTCCCGTGGACTCTGCCGCCGCTGCGCGACGCGCTGCGAAGATTTGCCGGCGCTGGTGGAGCACTTTGCGCGCCAGGTGAGCGCGCAGAACGGATGGAAGCCGGTGCCGTTCAGCGCGGCAGCGATTGAGGCGCTGAAGGAATACGCGTGGCCGGGAAATATTCGCGAATTGCGCAACGTGGTGGAGCGGTTGCTGCTGCTGGCCGGCGAAGAAGTGAACGGCGAAGATGTGTAGCGTGGCGCTGCCTGCGACGCGCAACAACGGCGCCGTGCACAACCAAGTCGCAGGCGGAGAAACCGGACCGCTGGCGCAGCGCGTACTTGCCTTCGAGCGTGCAGGCCGTGCTGGCAGAACTCGAGCGACATGGCCGGCACATTACCCAAACCGCCAAGGCCCTCGGCCTGGAGCGCAGCCATCTCTACAAAAAGTGCCAGCAGCTGGGAATCGATCTGCAAAATCTGCCCGGGCGGAATGATACCTAGGAAATTTTGCCGCCGCGGAGAGCAGAATGCTGTTCTCTTCGCATCCAAATAGCAGTGCTCGCGGCTATAGGTGGTACCTTTCGATCCTCTAAGAGAATCCTTGCGCAGACACTAACGAAATTCCGATGATGGTCGCTCTCGGCCCAAGAGCGATCATAAGATGACGGAAAACCCTCTTCAGGCGTGGCTCGGACGATCCGTGATGAGGCGAGCGAGTCCAGGGAGCTTTGCAATCGAGCGACAGCAATGAGTGAGAAACACATTCGATTCCGCATCGCTTCGTATAACACCCATAAGTGCCGGGGGATTCACGGAACTATTTCGCCGGAACGTGTGATACGCGTGATCGAGGAGCTCGACGCAGACATTTTGTGTCTGCAGGAGATCGTGGATGCGGCCGGAGGGACCGGCAAATATGACCAGGCGCGGCAGATATCAGAGGCATTTCCGGAACTGAACGTGGCCTTCGGCGAAACCCGGCCTCTGCACGGCGGACGCTATGGCAACATGCTGATGACGCGCTTTCCGTCAATGAAACGCGCACCCATGACATCACGAAATCCAGACGCGAAGAGCGCGGAGTGTTGCAATGCGCAATCGGAGTAGCGCAAGGGCCTCACGGTCAATGTCTTCAATGTGCATCTGGGCACCGGCTATATGGAGCGGCGGCGCCAGATCGAGGTTCTAATCGGCACGAGATACTCGCGCAGCCCGATTTGAGAGGACCGCGCATCGTCATCGGCGACTTCAATGAATGGACGCGCGGGCTGACGACGAGACTGCTGCAGGCAGAGTTTCCAGAGCGATCGCCCAATACGAAATCGACGCTCTGCGCGGACCTTTCCCGGTGTTCTGCCGATCCTGAGCCTGGATCATTGCTACTACGAAGATCCGCTGGAGATGGAGAACACAAAAATCTGGCGGAGCCGCCAGGCGCTGATCGCGTCAGATCATTTGCCGTTGATTGCCGATTTTCGGCTGCCCGGACACGAAAGCCGTTGAACACGGCTCGAGACATCACGGACGGTGGATTACAAGCCCACGATTTGCGTCCGGTATCCGCCCAGCCGCCATCGAGGTCTGCCCCGTGGGAAGACTGGACCCCTTCCAGGCACTGGACAGTCCGAAGACTGCCCAGCGATCCCTCGCCCCCAATCGGACACTTTCCATAACAATCGGACACTTTCCATAATTTGGTTATGTATTGTCCTGATGTTCGCATGATTCCCGGATGGCAGTCGTTGCTGCAGAGCAGGTAGTTGATTACTCCCGGGCAATCGAGCCACCACCGCGCCCCTAAACCATTCACGGCAAAGACTGAAGGCGAAGTCTCAATGCCAATGTTTTTTCATTTGGAATCCATCAGAAGTTCCGGTCTTCGCAAAAAGAGCTTGCCGATGCCTTCGCGCTGCCACTCCCCTAAAGTGCGGCTGACAGTAAATGGCGTCACATTCGCACCGGCTGCCAGGTCTTCGTTCCCAACCCGGATTTCGACGCCATCCGGACAAGGGTTGCCTATTCCGCAAGCAAGGCTGAGTAACAGATTGGCAATGCGTCCTCCAGCATCGTCGGACATGAACGAGATCCTCGCGGAGATTGCCCACGCGATGTGCTCCGTCACCGCGACAGAGAGAGCGTTATCCAGCAATACCGGAAAGCGAGACATGAACTCCCGCACGGTCTTTCTATCCCACACCAACACACAACTACCTGACTCCACTTCCGTGCTGGCCATGTACTGGGAAGGAGCAGACAAAATCGCCACGCCACCGAAAAACTGTCCGGCGGTCAACCAGTGCAGAATGATCTTTCGTCCGCTGCTCGTGACGACAAATTGCCTTCCCTGACCTCTTGTGAGAAGGAACAATCGCTCTGCAGGGTCGTCACGCAGAAGGATCACGGAGGACTGGGGAAAATGCCGGTGCTGAAGTCCCGGCCTCCAGATAATTACCCAGCAAGGACTTAACCCCTGGCCGATCATGAACGTCAGCGCAGGGATAACACAAAATGGCTATACGTTCCACACCAAACTGCCATCTTCTACCAACCCAAGTCGCGTTAAGTTAATGGGATAGCAACCCCGTTTCACCGCGCTTGGCTTCGTGGTAGCGGTTCTGAAGATCGAATGATGAAGATGCAACTTTTCAGGTGAATATGCAACATGATCTCCAAGTCGGAAGTGATCAGTACACCGAGCTCTCTGCGTCGGAGATAGCTCGCGCGCGCATCGAATACGATTACATTGATCTTGATTTTCACTTGACGCCAAACGGCTGGCTGATGGGCGACATTCGATGCGCATTCAGGGACGTGAACATGACCAAACCAGCTCCCGTCGATCGAGTGCTCACCTTGACGCACAGGACGCATCATGTCTCAACTCATTCGAACCAACTGCGTTCAGTGACAGTCGCGTGGCGAGGCGAGGCATCCGACGCTCAGATCGCCGAGTTGAGGGCAAAGTTCCCACCCCCATTCAATCCCGAAGACGAATCGGCACGAAGCGCTCAACTTGCGGCTGACGCTTCCTAAGGAATTGATCGTCCGGTGTCAGCACCTGCACATGCTTGAGACCGAGGGGATAACGGCCCCACACAAGATAATCGACGATCACTCCCCCGGCGATGTAGGGACTGATAAACGCAAGCGGAACCACATAGCCTGACGTGATGAGCGACTGGACAATGCTCTTATTGGCCCTGCTTTTGTTGCGATTGCCGGGAATCTGCCGAATATCGAAGACAGCCAGTTGGGTCTCGGGATGCTTGCGCGCATAGCGCAGTAGTTTGTAGGTGACCTGCCTGGGCGTGGTAATCCCAGCGTCCGGCAGAATGCTGCGCTGAAACGTGCTTGGGAAATAGAAATTCAGAATGCCGCGGTTAAAGTCTGCGCAATTTCTGTAGAGCAGGTTGAAGCGGGAGCGGTTTTCTCCGGCGTTCATTTGGGTGATCAACGCGTCGTCCTGCGCTTCGGCGGTTGCAAACCGAAAAGCATAGATGCGTCGGTCGTATGCCACACCCACAAATTGACTCCACCCTCGTTTTACGGTGCCGCCCCGTGGCACGTCTTTGCCCAGGCTCGCCAAATGAGCCTCATGATACTTGTCGCGCAGGTCGGTTACAGCTTTCCGATCCGCGCGCGTGGGAACTTCGGAAGCGCTCTCGACGGCATACAGGTAAGGGAGCAGGGGCATCGCTATCCAGTCGTAATTTGCGATCCCCTGGTAGCGAGTGATCACTGCACCATCCTCCCCCGGCGCGCAGCGGCGCAACTTGACGGGAGTTTCGGCACAAATGCGCTCGAAATAGACAGCATCGTGACCAGTGGGGTTAAAGAAGCCAAAGAAACCGAAGGGTTCATCCATCAGCAGCGCAGCCTGTGCATGGCTACGCCGGCAAACCGGCAATAAGAGCGCCAGGGCCATAAACAATGGAATAGCGCGTCGAGCGCGCATCAACGGCATGGATACCCTCCGCGCGGTCTCTCATCTGCCGCTTTCAGTATGCCCCAGAACCATCCCGCTCCTGCCCACTGTCATCTTGAGCGGAATTCGCAAGGGCGACCGGAATCGAAAGATCCGCGGGTGTTTTTCAGCAGCGTGTGCGGTGTGCTGCACGCTTCAAGTCGGCGGGTTCCACCTCGCGCCGGTCCCCGCTTAGGTCAATCCGTACTGCATTGTCTCACTGTAGGGGTTCACCTCAGGGACAGGACAAGCTCTTTTTTGCGAAGACCGAGAACTCCTGATGGGTCCAGGTGAAGATTTACTGCACGTTGCGTAACGGTTTCCGGGTCGAGGTGGCGTCTTCATTTCCCGGGAGCAATCTACATGCTCTGCAGCAACGACTGCCGTCCCCGAATCATGCGAGTATCGAGACTATACATAACCAAAATATGGAAGTGGTCCATTGGGGGGGGCGAGGGATCTTGGCAGTCCTCTCTGACTGTCCAGTGCCTTCCCGGCCAGACCTTGATGGCGCCCAGGCCGGCTGTCCAGTGAAGTAGCCGTGTTCCTTCAGGTGGCACGAGGCCTTCAGCGACCCAGAAGAATCGGGTGAGGGATGATGAGCTAGCTGAGACTCTGGGTATCTCAGTCCTCTTAAATCAAAGAACTTCGATGCGCCCGAATTGTTTGTTCATGCCGTCTTCGGAATTGGTGTAGGCCGAAAGCTCACTTAAGCGGCTTTTCCTCAAGAAAAAAAGCTACCCTCCATTGCGATCATAAAGGCCACGTTTATTCCGAAACTGCTCTAATCCTGCGGCCGCGAGTGTGGTGGATCCGCCGCCGATGCTCGATAATATTCGCGATGGAAACCGCCTCAGCCTTCTGGCTCAATCTCGATTGCGTTGATGAGCGGATAGTTCTTGACCGGCGTGAAATATATTTCCAACATGCCGTGAGCGGTGGGCTTCACATGGTTGAATGTCTTCACTGCGGAGCCGTTCTTCTGGTCTTCCAGGATGTCGAAGTCCTTCAGCAGCGTTGTGCCATTGCAATAAACGTCGAAGACGCGGCTTCCAACTCCTCCTGGACCGCCATTGCTGCTGCCGAACCATCCTTCAGAAAAATACAGCCGGACTCTGTAAACCTTGCCGGCAACAACTGGAATGAAATAGTGAAAGTGCCCATAGCGCGCCCACTCGAAGGGCCGGGAGTTCTCGGCGTCGCGCAGGTTACCGGTGTGAAATGTTCGCCTGCCGCCCTGGAAGAAACGCTCGGGCAGCCAGGTGTTTCCATCTTCGTCGTGCAAGACAGCAGGACCGGCAAGCATGCGCAGGGGAAGACCCACGCCGGATTCGGTCGATGTCAGCTCGACCGCGTTCACGAAGGACCCATCGGAGGTAAAGTCCAAGTGAATTGTCCCATCGCTCATGGGATGGATTCCTCCGTAGACCTTGCCGACCACAATATTGTCGCCGCCTGCCTCATCCACGATGTCCAGCGCAGCGACGGCCTCGTTGTTGATGGAAACGTCGACCTGTCGCGCCGCCTCCTTATCGCCCCCTGTGTCGGCGAAAAGCAACTGAAGCTGATAAGTCCGCGGTGGAACTGGAATCCTGCATTGGAATTTTCCCTCGCGTCCTTCTTCAAAGAGTGCGGGATCGTCAGTGCCCTGAATTTCATGATTTGGGTGAGAGAAGGTCGAGCCCCCTTTGCAATATTGGTCATTTCGCCAGATCTGCCCGGCAACATCCACATAGGGGCGCGTGGTCGCGCCAAAGCGAATTCGGATGCCATCGATCTGCGAGGCCGCTGCGGCGTCCGCGGAACCCTGCCTGCTGCCAGTCTGCACAAATGGCAAAACACCACCTTTTCCCGGTTGCCGATGCATCCAATAATTGATTCCCAACAAGACCAGTACAGCTACTCCAGCAGTTCCCACACCCGCCCAGATCAGCCTTGCAGGAATCCGCGAGCCAAGCATACTTCGCGCCGGTTCCGCGGGAGGCGCTGGCACAATTTCGCCAGCATCGGCAGTCAGCGTGGATGCTCGCTCTTTGTGTTCGAATTGCAGCAGATATTTACCCGCCGGAAGCCGGATCTGAATGTCATGATCGGCACCTTCTTTCGCGTAATACTGCTCCAGTTTTTTCCTGAGCGTGTGAGCCGTTACGCGGACAATGGTGTCCGATTGGGGATCAAACTTTTCCAGCCTGTGCAGCGCCTGGACGGCGATGCTGTACTCCTTGACCTGATCTGTCGTTCCGGCAAAATACTGTTCCGCCACATACTCCAGGAAACGACGGAGATTCGGCGCCTTGTCCAGGATGCCCGACTGAAGAACGGCTTGGAGCTCTTGCCGCTCCGCCTCATGCTCGGTGGGAAGTATGGAACACTCCACGGCCATAGGGGCTAACGCTCCTTCACATACGGCGGGCAACATTATAGCCACACGAAAGCAACCGGAAAAGATTCCGTAATCGGCAGTCGTTAACGGTAACCAGAACTCGAGGGATAGTTCTCCCTCTTGGGAGCCAGTATGTGCCTAAAAATAAAGCTTTTAGAAACAAGTTAAAGCAGTTAAACGCGTTGCATAACCGGGCCGAGATTTGTCGAATCTGCGTTTGCGGCGGCCCCCCTCCGTTATCCGTGAATAAACGGGGACTCACTTGCCAGATGAGCCGTCATTCCCGGATTCTCGCCGTTGCATTGGCCGGCCCCTGCGCACCCCCGCAAATCTCGGTGCTGGCAACTGGAGCGCTCATGGATTCGCCAAACAGTCTCCCCGGAGGCGCTCTTCCTCCGCACGCACTGCCGCCATCGAGTTCCAATTTCTCTGGTCGCCCCGCCGAACGCGAACGCCTGAGGCGATGCTCCTGCAGAGTTCGCGGACACCGTTCGCTCATCTCGTCCCACATGCTCTTCAGCCTTGTGGTGCTCGCCACGATGCTCCCGGTGACGGCTACAGTCTTCGGACAGAACAGCACAATCTTCGGTCCCAACGTCTATGTCTTTACTCCCAGCGATTCGGTCTCATCGATTAATTCGACCCTCGCGACGCTGGCCGGTAATGCGCAATTCAGCACCAATCGGTATGCCGTTTTTTTCGAGCCCGGCACGTATAACGGCGTCGAATCTCAGGTTGGCTACTATATGTCGGTCGCCGGCCTCGGCGAAGTGCCCACCGCTACGGCCATCACCAACGGCTACCTGACCGTCAACACGACGGATAGCAACGGGAATCTGACGACAAATTTCTGGCGCTCCATTGAAAACATGGAAATGTCCCTCCCAGCAGGCGACATCGAGCAGTGGGGCGTCTCACAGGGAGCCGATTTCCGCCGCATGGATATCAATGACAGCGTGGAGCTTACAAATACCAACTGTGGCGAGGCAAGCGGCGGATTTATAGGTGACAGCGTAATCACCGGCAACATCGAATCCTGCTCTCAGCAGCAGTGGTATACCCGCAACACCAACTTTGCCGGCTGGACCGGGAACCTCTGGAACATGACCTTCTCCGGGGACAACGGCGCACCGGCGGCTGCCTGGGGCGGCGGTGGCAATAACTATTGCGTTCTTGCCACAACCCCGGTAGTTCGTGAAAAGCCCTTTCTCTATCAGGACAGCAGCGGCAACTATTGGGTATTCTCGCCGACGTTGAGGACCAACTCCGTGGGCCCAAGCTGGACGAGCACCAGCATGGGCCCCGGCAACTCTCTGGCAATCAGCACTTTCTTCATCGCTACTCCATCAAGCACGCTCGCGCAAATCAACGCGGCGCTGGCTGCAGGCAAGAACCTGATCCTGACCCCGGGCATCTACCAGTATTCCGGGGCCATCAATGTCACCAACGCGAACACAGTTGTGCTTGGACTCGGCTACGCGGATCTGGTTCCGCAGACGGGAACAGCGGCGCTTACCGTTGCAGACGTGGACGGAGTGCAGCTCGCCGGGTTCCTGATCGATGCTGGCCCTGTCAACTCGCCAGTACTCCTCCAGGTAGGAGTAAAGGGTGCACCGCGCGTCAGCCACGCAAGCAACCCCTCATCGATTAGCGATGTGAACTTCCGCATTGGCGGAGCTACCGCCGGAACTGCGACCGTAGCTACGGAAATCGACAGCGACAACGTCATTATCGACAATATGTGGTCTTGGCGCGCAGACCATGGGGCTGACGCCGCCTGGACAGGCAATGTCGCCATGAATGGATTGGTTGTGAACGGGGACAACGTCACAGCGCTGGGCCTGGCTGTCGAGCACTATGAAGCGGAGCAAGTGGTGTGGAACGGCGAAGGCGGCGAAACCATTTTCTATCAGAGCGAAATGCCTTACGACGTTCCCAATCAGGCTGCATGGATGAACGGCAGCTTAGACGGGTATGCGTCCTACAATGTTGCGCCGTCAGTTACGACTCATTCGGCTTATGGGCTCGGTGTTTACTCCTTCTTCGATGTAGCTGGAGTCACGATCTTTTCAAACAGCGGGATCGCCGCCCCGGTCGCCAACGGAGTCACGTTCAGCGATTTGGTGTCTGTGTACCTGGCCGGAAGCGGCGGAATCACTTACACCATTGCCTCTGACAGCCCGGGAGTCACCGATAATGCAGGCACCACGGCGGAGTCCGGGTCCTACATCAGCTTTGTGGGCTCCTGGGGAGGTACAAACGGCGGCTGCACAGCGGTTCCGAGTGTCCCGGGCACGCCTTCAGGGACCGGAGTCTCTCCCAGTCAAATCAATTTCACCTGGGGTGCGAGCACCGCCGGGTCGTCTTGCACGGTGAGTTACGACGTATATTGCAGCGCGGTTTCCGGGTTCACTCCTTCATCGAGCAATCTGGTAGCTTCCGGCCTTACGTCTCCATCGTTCTCTGACGCAGGGCTAGCCGCGGCAACAACCCATTACTGCAAAATACAAGCGGCTGACGGTGATGGTACATCGGCAGCCTCGGCGCAAGGAAGCGGCACGACGACCGGCAGTGGCAGTTGCAGCGCTGCTCCTTCCGCGCCGACTGGTTTGACGGCGACGACGTCTTCGTCCAGTGTGATCGGCTTGAGCTGGACCGGGGTCACTCCACCGGCTAACTGCACCATCACTTCCTACAGCCTCTACGGCAGCACCACCAGCGGGTTCACGCCGTCGTCGAGCAACCTGATCGCCGGCGGGCTGACGGGCACCACCTACTCCGACACCGGCCTCTCGGCTTCGACAACCTACTACTTCGTGGTCGAAGCACTGGATTCGTTCGGCACATCACCGGCATCGGGGCAACAGTCGGCTACCACGCAGGCAGCCGCATCCGGCACAGAGATCGTGGCCATCAACTTTGAAGGTCCGGCGGTAAGCAACTCGAGCGGCGGCGACGACTCCTTTGTGGCCGATGAGTACTTCAGCGGCGGGGAGCGGCCACGCCGACCGCTGCCACCATCAGCACAACCGCTGCCGGAGCCAACGCAGCGCCGATGGCGGTCTATCAGACACAGCGAGACGGGACTTTCACGTACACCATTCCGGGGCTGACACCCGGCGCCCAGTACACGGTGCTGCTGCACTTCGCCGAGATCTATTTCACCGCGGCGGGAGATCGTGAGTTCAACGTAGCCATCAACGGCACCACCGTGCTCACCAACTTTGATCAGTTTGCGGCAGCCGGTGGAAAAGACATCGCCGTGGTCAAGACTTTTACGGCCACCGCCAACAGCAGCGGCCAGATCGTGGTCGCCTATGGTCCCGGGGCCGTCAACCAGGCTTCAGCCGCGGGTCTTGAGATACGCAGCACCTCCAGTTGCAGCGCTGTATCCTCGGCCCCCACCGGACTGACGGCCACGGCGTCTTCTTCCAGCGCCATCGGCCTGAGCTGGACGGCAGTGACTCCGCCGGCCAACTGCACCGTCAGTTCCTACAACGTCTACGGAAGCAAGACCAGTGGCTTCACGCCCTCGTCGAGCAACCTGATCGCCGGCACTACCGGCACGAGCTACTCCAACACCGGCCTCACGGCTTCGACCACTTACTACTACGTGGTGAAAGCGGTGGATGCGGCCGGATCATCACCCGCCTCGTCTCAAGCCAGCGCGGAGACCCTGGCTGCTCCGTCCTGCACCGCGGTTCCTTCGGCGCCGACAGGGCTGACGGCTACGGCGACTTCTTCCAGTGCCATCGGCCTGAGTTGGAACGCAGTGAATCCTCCAGCTAACTGCAGCATCGGCTCCTACAGCCTCTACGGCAGCACTACCAGCGGCTTCACTCCGTCGTCGAGCAACCTGATCACAAGCACGACTGGGACGACTTACTCCAAAACCGGGCTCACGGCTTCGACCACTTATTACTACGTGGTGGAAGCGGTAGACGCAGACGGCAATTCTGCCCCTTCAGCGCAACAATCCGCCACTACGCAAGCCGCCAGCGGCAGCTCGGAGGTCGTAGCGATCGCCTGTGGTGGTCCGGCAGAAAGTAACTCGGGCGGCGGTGACCACTCGTTTGTGGCGGATGAAGACTTTGTTGGTGGGGGAGATAACAGTCCGGTCACGGCCACCATCAATCTTGCCCAACCAGGCGCCAACGCAGCACCCATGGCGGTCTATCAGCACGGTCGAGCCGGAATTTCCACCTACACGATTCCGGGCCTTACGGCCGGCAGCACTTACACGGTCCTGCTGCACTTCGCCGAAACCTACTTCACCACAGCGGGAAGTCGTGAATTCAACGTAGCCATCAACGGCACTACGGTCCTCACCAACCTTGACGTCTTTGGCAAAGTCGGAAAAGACGCGGCATTGCTCGAAACCTTCAACACCACCGCGAATAGCAGCGGCCAAATCGTCATCGCCTTCACCGACGGTGCCGCAAACCAGCCCTTGGTTATGGGTATTGAAGTCCGGACCAACTAGATCCGGGAAGAGGAACCCAACCAATTCTTGTCGATGGCACCAAGTGCCGTCGACCTGAAGACAAAGTTCGTGATTTCGGCCGAGACTATCCTCGACCGGAAGAAGAAACGAGGATGAGATGAGATGCACCTCAAGCAAGCAAGGACTGATTTTTGTGGCATCACTGGCTCTCACTTTGACTTCGTGGCCAGCCGTTGCCTATGCGCAACCGTCTGGTGGTTGCACCGGCGTTTCCAATATAACGGTCGGATCAACGACATATGCTCCGACATGGTGCCAGGAATTCAACGGCAGCGCGGGATCTCCAGACACAACGGTGTGGAAGTTTGATCTCGGAAATAACGGCGGCTGGGGCAACGGCGAGGCGGAAGTTTACTGTGGGCCTCCGGGATACTCGGGCAATCCCTCTCAGTGTCCAACAACGTTCAGCACTTCCACCGCTCCGGTCTACATCGATGGCAGCGGGCACCTGGTGATCCGGCCAATCAACGAAAATGGCGCGTGGCTATCAGGCCGGATGAATACGGAAGGGATGGAGAACTTTACATACGGCATTCTCGAGGCCAGTGTCGAGCTCCCCAATACTACAAACCAAGGTCTCTGGCCTGCCTTTTGGGCCCTGGGCAGCGACATCACAACTGTTCCGTGGCCCAGTTGCGGCGAGGCGGACATCCTGGAGAATTGGTCCCCGCAAGTTGATAACGGCGCAGGCACCACGGGGGAGAATTCCACGATTCACACAGCGAAGACTGGAGGAGACGGAATCGGAGAGCGATTTACCTTCCCCAGCGGAGAAGCGACGAACACCGCCTTCCATACGTATGGGGTAATTTGGACGGCGAACGAAATGCAGTACTTTGTGGATAACCCGGACTCACCGTTTTTCACTGCTACCCCGAGCATTCTCCCTTCGGGAGATACCTGGCCATTCAATCAGAATATGTTCCTGATCTTGAATGTGGCAGTCGGCGGCACGCTCGGTGGCTCGGACAGCGGCTTGTCCAGTCCGGCCCAGCCGATGACTGTGGACTACATTCGTTGGTACACCCCAGTCACGGGAACTTGCGATGCGGATCCCTCGGCGCCAACCAATCTGGTGGCGACCGCCTCATCCTCCAGCGTCATCGGTTTGACCTGGACGGAGCCTGCTCCACCGGCCAATTGCACGATCAGTTCCTACAACGTCTATCGCAGCACCACCAGCGGATTCACGCCCGGCTCCGGCAACCTGATCGCCAGCGGCGTGACCAGCCCCAGCTACTCCAACACCGGCCTCACGGCTTCGACGACCTACTACTACGTCGTGGAAGCGATTGACTCGTTCGGCACGTCGCCGGCCTCGAACCAGGCCAGCGCCACCACGGAGACAAGCGGTTCCGGAGGCGATTTTGTCGCCATCAACTTCGAGGGTCCGGCGGTCAGCAATTCCGGCGGCGGCGACGCTTCCTTTGCGGCAGACGAAGACTACAGCGGCGGCGGAAAAGCTACTCCTACCACGGCCACCATTAGTACCACCGCGGCCGGAGCCAATGCAGCGCCCATGGCGGTGTATCAAACACAGCGTGACGGTGTCTTCACCTATACGATTCCCGGCATGGTAGCCGGTAGCATGCACACCGTGCTGCTGCACTTCGCTGAGATCTACTTCAGCGCGGCGGGGGACCGCGAATACAACGTGGCCATCAACGGCACGAGAGTACTCACCAACTTTGACCAATTTGCCGCAGCCGGAGGAAAAGATATAGCCGTGGTTAAGACATTCACCACAACGGCCAACAGCAGCGGCCAAATCGTGATCGCCTTCACCGACGGCGCGGTGAATCAACCTTCTGTCGCAGGCCTTGAAATCCGCTGAGACCGATCAACCTCACATCGGCCGAGGACACAACGCGTTCTCGGCCGGAGTGGGAAACTGATTCTTTTTCCCCAGATATTTCTGCCCGAGCTTACCATCAACAATCGACAGGGAGACTATTGTGAATCAGAATCCATCTCGTCTAATGAGTAGTCTTGGCATGATCTTGTGCCGCGCTTTGTTTCCTATGCGCATCTTCACTGCACGCGCAATGGACCCAGGTTTGGGGTGGCAATTTCACTGGCACGGCCAACACAACTTATAACCATGCCAACTGGTGGAACAACGTCCAGCCCACGGCGGTTTGGGGTGACGGCACGATCCAAAACACGAGCGATAGTCTCCAGAACGTGTATCTCGACGGGAATGGCGATCTCGTGATCGCAATGACCTATAACCCAAACAATGCGGTGCCATACACCTCGGCGAGATTGACCAGCACTTATGCAGCCGGGCCCTACGGACGAATGGATGCTCGCATTCAAAACCCGGGTGCTGTGGGCATGGGCGCGGCCTTTTGGGCATTGGGAGCCAATGCATACCCAGCAGCCACAGCGCCTGGCACAGCCAACCCGAGCACAAGCGGCGGCGTGCCATGGCCCTGGTGCGGCGAGTTGGACATGATGGAGATCCAGGCCAAGACCAACCAGCATAATGGCTCGACGGTCCACGGCGGAGAGACGGACTCACAGACGAGTTATGAGTACGGTGGATTGAGCGCTACCGTCAACCTGACGGGCAGTGCAACATTCGACAATGGATTTCACGTCTTCAGCACCGAGTGGGGACCATACGAGATGGTGTATCTCCTGGACGGTGTGCAATACGGCGCTGTCAACCTGGCCTATCTGGGAGCAACCGACCAATGGGAGATGAATCAGCCGATGAACTTCATCCTCAGTTCCGGAATCGGTGGAAATGGCGGAACACCAAACGGCACGGGATTCCCGTCGAATATGGTCGTCAACTACGTCAATTACTCTCAATGGTCTGCCGGCCCACCTGCACCTGTTACAGGACTTACAGCAACTGCAACCAATAGCAACGCAGTTACTCTCTCCTGGACTGCAAGCACAACGTCGGGTGTGACCTACGACATTTATGCCAGCACGACTTCGGGAACAGCGCTAACTCAAGCCACGCTCGTCGCGCAGCAAGTTACGGGCACGTCCTATGTAAATACGGGCCTGCAGCCGAATACAACCTACTACTACACAGTAGTAGCAGCGAATTTCGGCGGCGAGTCCAGTGCATCCAACGCAACGGTAACGACTCAGGCTCCAGGGAACAGCACGGGCATGCAATTGAGCGCTGGCGGTTATGCCGTTGGCACTTATATGAACTCCAATCCTCCGGGGCCCGCGGTCGCAGGGGCAGCGGGGCCAGCCCCCTTTGTCCTTGGTGGAAACTCGAACTATCACTACAACGTCGGGCCGCCAGCGGCACTCTCGGCAGTCAACACCTCGCAGGTTACAAATCCCGCGCCCCTCGCCGTATACAACACAGAGCGCTGGGGGCCTGCGGCATGGACCATCTCCGGCCTGAATCCGCTGGCGGGATATAACGTCCGGTTGCACTTTGTGGAATGGGCGCACACTGCTGCCGGGCAGCGCAATTTCAGCGTGTCCATCAATAGCGACCAGGTCTTAACCAACTTCGACATCTTTGCCAATGCGGGCGCCGGGGCAACAGCCATCGCGGAGGAGTTCTACACCACGGCTGACGAGAACGGCATCATCGAGATTCAGACCCTCCTCGGGACCACTACTGTTGCGGATCTGAACCCCACGATCAACGCCATCGAAATTATTCCAGCCACCGGCAGCAATCCCGTTGGAGCAACACCCGGAACAACGACCGATCTTGCGATCAACTCGGGCGGACCTGCGGAAGGCGCCTTTGTAGCTGACGAAGACTTCAACGGCGGCGACACCTCGACTTCGACAGCTGCCGTCACGACAAATGCCAACTCAGCTCCCGAGGCTGTCTATCTCTCGGAACGTTATGTGCCCTTCACTTACGTTCTCACCGGCTTGATCGCCGATGCTTCGTACACCGTGAAAATGCATTTTGCTGAGACCTACTGGACAGGAGACGGAGAGCGCATCTTCAGCGTTGCGCTCAACGGCAAGTATGTGGTGAACGATCTCGATGTATTCAAGACGGCCGGCGGAGAAAACATCGCCTACGATCCGCAATTCACCACGAATGCCGACAAGTATGGCCAGATCATCGCTCAGTTCATTTACGGCGGTGAAGATCAACCCTTCATCAGCGGAATCGAAGCCGTTCAGAGCGGTGGCCCTGCCTGCAGTGCGGTTCCTTCGGCGCCCACGGGGCTGACGGCGATGGCGTCTTCATCCAGCGTGATCGGCCTGAACTGGAATGCCGTTACTCCTCCGGCCAACTGCACCATCAGTTCCTATAACGTCTACCGCAGCACCACCAGCGGTTTCACTCCGGGCTCTGGCAATCTTGTCGCAAGCGGGGTTACCGGCACGACATACTCCAACACAGGTCTTGCCGCCTCGACAACTTACTACTACGTTGTAGAAGCGGTCGACGCGGATGGCTCATCGGGTTCCTCCAACCAGTCCTCCGCAATGACGCAAAGCGGCAGTGGCAGTTGCAGCGCTGCTCCTTCCGCGCCGACTGGTTTGACGGCGACGACGTCTTCGTCCAGTGTGATCGGCTTGAGCTGGACCGGGGTCACTCCACCGGCTAACTGCACCATCACTTCCTACAGCCTCTACGGCAGCACCACCAGCGGGTTCACGCCGTCGTCGAGCAACCTGATCGCCGGCGGGCTGACGGGCACCACCTACTCCGACACCGGCCTCTCGGCTTCGACAACCTACTACTTCGTGGTCGAAGCACTGGATTCGTTCGGCACATCACCGGCATCGGGGCAACAGTCGGCTACCACGCAGGCAGCCGCATCCGGCACAGAGATCGTGGCCATCAACTTTGAAGGTCCGGCGGTAAGCAACTCGAGCGGCGGCGACGACTCCTTTGTGGCCGATGAGTACTTCAGCGGCGGGGGAGCGGCCACGCCGACCGCTGCCACCATCAGCACAACCGCTGCCGGAGCCAACGCAGCGCCGATGGCGGTCTATCAGACACAGCGAGACGGGACTTTCACGTACACCATTCCGGGGCTGACACCCGGCGCCCAGTACACGGTGCTGCTGCACTTCGCCGAGATCTATTTCACCGCGGCGGGAGATCGTGAGTTCAACGTAGCCATCAACGGCACCACCGTGCTCACCAACTTTGATCAGTTTGCGGCAGCCGGTGGAAAAGACATCGCCGTGGTCAAGACTTTTACGGCCACCGCCAACAGCAGCGGCCAGATCGTGGTCGCCTATGGTCCCGGGGCCGTCAACCAGGCTTCAGCCGCGGGTCTTGAGATACGCAGCACCTCCAGTTGCAGCGCTGTATCCTCGGCCCCCACCGGACTGACGGCCACGGCGTCTTCTTCCAGCGCCATCGGCCTGAGCTGGACGGCAGTGACTCCGCCGGCCAACTGCACCGTCAGTTCCTACAACGTCTACGGAAGCAAGACCAGTGGCTTCACGCCCTCGTCGAGCAACCTGATCGCCGGCACTACCGGCACGAGCTACTCCAACACCGGCCTCACGGCTTCGACCACTTACTACTACGTGGTGAAAGCGGTGGATGCGGCCGGATCATCACCCGCCTCGTCTCAAGCCAGCGCGGAGACCCTGGCTGCTCCGTCCTGCACCGCGGTTCCTTCGGCGCCGACAGGGCTGACGGCTACGGCGACTTCTTCCAGTGCCATCGGCCTGAGTTGGAACGCAGTGAATCCTCCAGCTAACTGCAGCATCGGCTCCTACAGCCTCTACGGCAGCACTACCAGCGGCTTCACTCCGTCGTCGAGCAACCTGATCACAAGCACGACTGGGACGACTTACTCCAAAACCGGGCTCACGGCTTCGACCACTTATTACTACGTGGTGGAAGCGGTAGACGCAGACGGCAATTCTGCCCCTTCAGCGCAACAATCCGCCACTACGCAAGCCGCCAGCGGCAGCTCGGAGGTCGTAGCGATCGCCTGTGGTGGTCCGGCGGTGAGCAACGCGGGCGGCGGCGACGCCTCCTTCGTTGCCGACGAAGACTTCAGTGGCGGAGGCGCGGACACGTCCGGCAACACCATAGTCACGGCGGGAGTGGCCAACGCCGCGCCCCAGGCGGTGTATCAGTCGGAGCGTGCCGGAACCTTCACATACACTATCCCGGGGCTGGTTGCCGGCAGCCAGCACACCGTCCTGCTGCACTTCGCCGAGTTCTACTGGTCAGCGGCAGGCAAACGTGTCTTCAACGTCGCAATCAACGGCACCACCGTCCTGAGCAACTTCGACATCTATGCCACGGTGGGAAAGAACAAAGCACTGGTCGAGCAGTTCACCGCTACGGCCAACAGCAGCGGTCAAATCGTGATCAGCTACACCAACGGTGCCGCAGACCAACCCAAGTCCAGCGGTGTCGAAATCCGCTGACTCAAACCTTAACCTGCACAAGCCGGCGGCTCGAGGTCCCGCCGGCTTGTTCCCACTCCGTTAGCTCCGCAAATTGCAGTAAGGATTTGGAAAATGCAAAACTGAGCGCACGCAATATCCTCGCCGGGAAAGTAGTTGAACTGCAAGCGGGCACGGTGAACAGCGAAATCGAAATTCAGTTGCCCGATGACACAATGCTCATCGCGTCTATCACCAGGGAGAGCGTCCAGGTGCTCAATTTGAAGCAGGGCGATGCCGTGAGCGCCGTCGTAGAGCCGTCTCACGTGATGGTGGGAGTTTGATTATGGTTTAACTTCCATCACAGTAATTGATGCGAGATTGCGCACCCATCGCGCGGGGCGCTTCTCTTCGGTTGAGACGATCTTGAAAATGCCGTCTTTGCCGAGTTTTTGCCCATCCATCGAATCAGCGACGATCACGTCACCCGTGTGAATCGACGGATCGATCTCAGCGAGCGCATAGAGGACGCCGTAGTGATCAGTCCCTTCAGCGACGACACCGATCAGAAACAGTTTGCCTCGAACGTTTTCTCCGAGTGGAACGCCAACTTTACCCAGCAAGTCGGCCAGGGGTACACCGGAATATGTCTCATTGGCTCTGGTGTGATGGTTGTAGACATTTACAGTCTTGTGTGGCATCTCACCGATCTCTTTTGGCGTGAGCGTCATCGATTTTCCATCCAGTGCCCTAATCGTCAACTGGGTCGATGGAACGGCGGGCCGAGCGTGCTCCATGTCCTGCGCAACGGCAGTTGTTGACGCAAAACCGGTGGTCGCTGCCACGATTGAGACCACGAACGCATGGAAGAATGATTGAAATCGGCGATTCATAGCGCAATTCTAGCGTCAGACAATCCGCCAGATCCGCTAATCCGCCTACTCTAGCTCTCCTTTTTTGAGAATTTCAGGCGAGAAAGTGCTAAAAGATTAGTCCATGGCAAATCAGAAACAAATGCTGACACCCCGCGAGGCCTCCCGCGTTCTTGGGATAAGTTATCCCACGATCAAAAACTGGATACTGTCCGGGAGACTGAAAACCGTCAAAACGCCTGGGGGTCACCATCGCGTTGCGTTCGGAAGCCTCAAGCCGTTCCTTGACCGGGATGCCCTCAAGTCCGACACAGAGTCTCGCAAGCGGTTTCGTCGCGTCAGTGGAAGAAATCAACTTGCCGGGAAAGTCGTCAGCGTCAGGGTCGAGGGGCTTCTGGCCCAGGTCATCCTGGCAATCGGAGACGCTCAGATTACGGCGATTATCACCGCTGAAGCCGTCCGGGAGCTGCGCCTCAAGAAGGGTGATACTGCGGCAGCGCTTATCAAGTCGACCGACGTCATGATAGAACGCTTGGGCGATGAATTGAGCTAGTTCGCTGCAGACTTGTTGACGATACGATTTGAACTATATAAATTCGATAATACCGGGCGGGCCAACAGACCTACTCACCCCAACGGTTCGATCTCAATCGAGCAGATGGCACGCCGGTGCCGTGGCCAAATCAGTTGTCCTGGAGATTGAATGCTCAGGCACTCCCCTCTTCGATATTCATTTGCGCTTCTTCTTGCGGTCACTTCAGCGGGCCTGACTTCTATTTCCACATTTGGGCAAGTTTCGGCGAACCTGTCGGGCCGTATCTCGGACCCGACCGGAGCTGCGATTTCGACAGCCACGGTGACAGCGAACAATATCGAAACGGGAGTCTCGCGAACCGTTCTCACCAATCAGTCGGGATGGTATCAACTCCTGGAATTACCGATTGGACGGTACGAGGTTCACGCCAGCAAAGCGGGCTTCGCCGAAGAGATGCGTCAAGGGATATTCCTGGTCGTCGGCCAGGATGCAACTGCCGATCTCACCCTCCAGGTCGGACAGGTCAAACAGCAGATCACTGTTACCGAGAATGTTCCGGTCGTTAACTCGTCCACGCAGGATATTTCGGGACTGGTGGGGGAGCAGCAGGTAAGAGACCTCCCACTGAACGGACGTAGCTTTGATCTTCTGCTCACGCTCAATCCGGGCATCGTCAACTTCACATCGCAAAAGACCGGCGGAATTGGGGTATCGAATTCAAGCACAGGAAACAATTTTGCAGTATCTGGGAACCGCCCGCAGCAAAATCTGTTTCTACTGAATGGAATTGAGTTCACTGGCGCTGCAGAGAACAACATGCAACCGGGCGGTCCGAGCGGACAACTGCTGGGCGTGGAAGCAGTCCGGGAATTCAACGTGCTCCGTGATACCTATGGAGCCGAATACGGCAAGCGGCCTGGCGCGCAGGTAATTATCGTCACGCAGTCGGGCACTAACCAGTTGCACGGCTCCGTTTACGAGTTTCTTCGCAACAACGCGCTCGATGCGCCCAATTACTTCGATCAAGGATCGGCGCCTCCCTTTCAACGCAATCAGTTCGGAGCGGCTCTTGGCGGCCCATTGAAGAAAGACGCGGCATTCCTGTTCGCGAACTACGAAGGATTCCGCCAGAACCTCCACCAGACGTCGGTCGCATTTGTGCCCGACTTGGCTTCGCGAGCAGCGGCCGCACCAAGCGTAGAACCGCTTCTGAACCTCTGGGTCACTCCTCCGGCGAATGCGCCCGACTTTAACGGAATCGCCCAGGTTTTCGGGAGCCCACTCCAGACTATCCGCGAGGATTTCGGAACAGCTCGGTTCGACCTAACGTTTTCGCCGAGGGACACACTCTCTGCGGTGTACACCATCGATGATGGTGGCGATGTTACAGCGACGACTGCCAATCCCTACAGCACCGACATTCTGAATCTCCGCGAGCAAGTGTTCAGCCTTGATGAAACGCATGTTTTCTCGCCATTCCTGAACAACGTCGCGCGCGTCGGATATTCACGTGCCGACTATTTCTTTACTGGAGAGCCCACCCCAGGCACACCCGCGGCTCAAGTTCCTGGCTTCATCAGCGGACGGCCTGTTGGCGCTGTGGTGGTTGGTGGCAGCGCTGCGTCCAATCCGCAGGCCCAGATCGGACTGGCAGGAAGCAATAACGGCAGCAATCTACCCATTGTGCGAAACCTGTTCACCTATGAAGATCGTGTCACCTGGTCACACGGTCCACACCAATGGAGTTTCGGGGCGTGGTTCCAGAACTTCCAGTCCAACGAAATAATCAATCTGAGCCAATTCGGTCAGGCCACCTTCACCAGCCTGCAAACATTTCTCACCGGAACCACGAGCAGCTTCCTATATAGCCCGGCACCCACTGAGATGAACTGGCGATCTCTGTTTGGGGCGGTGTACGCGCAAGACGTGATTCACTTGAATCGGAAACTGACACTTAGCCTGGGCTTTCGTGGCGAGTTTTCTACCGGCTGGAACGAGGCTCACGACCGCGCCGCGAACTACACATTCACTAACGGAGTGATCTCCAGCCAGCCGCATATCGGCCACAGCGCTTTCACTGAAAACAACGCCACGTTCCTCGCACAGCCGCGAATCGGGCTCGCATGGAATCCACGCAAGGATAGAACGGTTGTTCGCGCAGGATTCGGCATATACAACCAACTGCTCGACGATCTCGGATACCGCATGGATCAGAATGCGCCTTTCAATCCGACATACAGCATCGCATCGCTTCCAGTATCGAGTTTGCCGATCAACCCCACGGCTCCGACGCCCGCCAAAGCGTTGCTCGTACCTGGTGGAGTCCAGCCCGACGCCAAGATGCCCACTCTTATTTCGTATTCGTTGCGAGTTGAACAGGAAGTGACTCCGAATACGTCATTCACGTTGGGATACGTCGGATCACACGGATATCATCAACTCATCGGGATCGATGGCAACACGCCGACACCGACGATCTGCCCCGCGTCTCCCTGTCCGGCTGCGTATCCGGCAAATTTCCCTGCTCCGCTGGCGAACTCGGCGATCCCGGCTGGATCGTTCTACATCCCTGCGGGGACGCCGAAGGCGAATCCATCCCTAGCGAATACGTGGACCTGGTTTTCCAAGGGAGACAGCAACTACAACGCGCTCCAGGTCGATGTGAATCATCGCTTCAGCCATGATCTGGCCCTGCGCGGTGTGTATACATGGTCAAAGGCACTCGACAACGGGGACTCTCTGAATGCGACGACGGCGGGAAACGCGCCCGGGCTTGCCTCAAATCCCTATGACCTGCGGACCGACTGGGGACTGGCTACCTATGATGTCAGGAATATCGGTGTAGTCAGTGCTGTTTACTCGTTGCCCTTTGGAAAGGGTAAAGCCTTCGGTCACGATATGCGCGGATTCGCGAACGGACTGGTGAGCGGATGGTCTGTGAACAGCATCGTCACCATACAGTCCGGGTTTCCGATGACCCCGCAGCTCAGCTACAACCCCTCAAACGATGGCGACACCCGCAATCCGGTGAGGCCGTTTGCGAATCCCGACTTCCACGGGCCGATCACTCTTGGCAACCCCGGACAGTGGTTCAATCCGAGCGCTTTCCTGGCGCCTCCGGCCAACAGCGGATTCTGGGGCAATCTGGGCAGGGATACGCTGCACGGTCCGGGTTTGGGAACGTGGGATTTTTCCACATTCAAAGACACCAGAATCCATGAGCGTATGGAAGTTGAGTTTCGCGCCGAACTCTTTAATCTGCTCAACCGCGCCAACTTCAATACTCCGAACCTGATCGTATTCACGCCGACTGGGGTTTCAGGAACGGCAGGCGTCATCACCAGCACATCTACCACTTCCCGGCAGGTGCAATTTGCCTTGAAGCTTCTCTGGTAATTACCCGGACCCCCGTGGAACGCGTATCGTCAGATATTCTCGACTTTCTTGTTCTTGAGAGCCTGGCCGACGTGGATTGGAGGATATTCGCAATCGGCGAAGACCCACTCCCGGTCCTTCCCATCCACGAGAGCCGGATCGAAGAGGATGGCAGTCTTGCAGTGCCCGCAACGAAAGCCGAGGGATCCCTTGGCCCAATTGGTCTTTTTGAACCAGCCAAGGTCGGCTTGCGCCACTTTCACGGTGCTCTGGCAGCTTCCACACACAACTTTCTGTGACCAATCCGGTCCCACTGAAATGATTTCCATGCCTAGCTCCTCTTGGGATCTGTGGCGTGACGCTCTGCCCGGCGTCTATACCGGTCCAACTCGGCAGCAACTCGCCACACTTGCGGCAAGGGAAGTCATCAAATTCTTTCCTGTCCGGGTGCTAGGCATTCTAATCGACTGTGTCGACATCTGGGGCAAGTAAGTTGGCACAAACGTTCGGCTGCCCGAGGAAGAATTCAGATGGATCGTGCGTGATCGCTCGGATGAAGAAGCTACGCGTCGAACAGCGAGCCCGACGCGTTTTCCACGGTCGACGGTCGTGACTTTTTGCGGAACGGCTGCACCGTTGAAGTCGCGTCTTTCGCCGGCGAGGCCAGTATTCCGGCAATTTCGCGCAACTCGGCGCGAGCGCGGCCAATGATCTCTGCAACCTTATCGCTTTTCTTGGCAACTTTCGTGGCAGGTGCCTGCGCCGGAGCAGCAGTTGTAGCCTGTGGCTCCGCTCGACGCGCTTGGCCTAACGCCTGTCGCGCACCCGAGAGCGTGTAACCCTCGCCGTATACCAGCCGCTTGATCTCGACTGCGATCTCTACGTCGCGCTTGCGGTAAAGGCGCTGCCCGGTGCCGCTCTTGTTCGGCTTGAGCTGCGGAAACTGCGACTCCCAGAACCGCAGCACGTACGGCTCAACTTTGAGAATGCGCGCGACATCGCCAATTTTGAAATAAAGGCGATCGGGGATAGTCGGGTTTTCAACGGCGCGCTTCGGGGATGGATGCGATGCCATAGCAAATACAGATACAGAAGCCCGCAGGTTGCGCGGGGCTACTGCTTAGACGCAGTATAGGCCACCTGTTGCACCTGAAGTGAAGCAAAATCGGTGACTTGACCAGATGCTGACCCCGAATCTTGTTGAAAATCAGGCCAGAATCGCGGGATTCAGCTTCCCAAAGGCCGCTCAATCGCCGTCCGTGCGGGCGATCCCTGCGGAGCAGCGCGCAGATACTGCACAGGCCAGCTCACGGTTTCGCCTAGCGCAGTCGCCGCATGCAAAGGCCAATAAGGATCGCGCAGCATCTGCCGCGCCAGCAGAACCATGTCCGCCTCACCGCTGGAAATGATTTCGTTCGCCTGGCTCGGCTCGGTGATCATGCCCACGGCAGCGGTCGGAATTCCGGCCTCCTTACGAATCCGCGCAGCAAACGGCACCTGGAACCCTGGCCCGACCGGTATTTTCGCGTTCGGAACCTGGCCGCCCGACGAGACATCCAGAAGGTCAACGCCATGCTCGCGCAGCCGTCGAGCCAGTTCCACCGACTCGTCCGGCGACCACCCGCCCTCGACCCAGTCCGTCGCCGAGATGCGGACAAGCAGCGGCAAGTGATCGGGCCACGCTGCGCGCACCGCATCGACCACTTCCAGCAACAGCCGGATGCGATTCTCGAAGCTGCCGCCATAGGCGTCCGTGCGCTGGTTGGCAAGCGGTGATAGGAACTCGTGCAGCAAGTAGCCGTGCGCCGCGTGTATCTCGACAAAATCGAATCCGGCGCGGTCAGCGCGGCGCGCAGCATCCGCAAATGCGCTCACCACGGCTGCGATCCCGGCTTCATCCAGCGCCTTCGGCACCGCATAGTTTGCTGAAAACGCGATCGGGCTCGGCCCCAGCGGCTCCCAGCGACCCTCCTCCGGCGTAAGCAATCGCTCGCCGCCAAATGGCGCCGTCATGCTTCCTTTGCGCCCCGCGTGCGCCAGCTGGACGCCAGCCCTTGCGCCCTGCGAGTGAACGAATCGGGCGATCTGCTCGAGCTTCGCAATATGCTCGTCCTTCCAGATGCCGAGGTCGTTGATCGAGATCCGGCCCTCCGGTGTGACTGCGGCGGCTTCGGTCATTACCAGCCCCGCGCCACCCTGCGCGCGGCAGCCCAGGTGCACAAGGTGCCAGTCGTTGGCGAAGCCGTCTTGTGACGAGTACTCGCACATCGGCGAAACTCCGATGCGATTGGGAAACACAACAGAACGCAATTGGAAGGGCGAAAAAAGAGGATGGCTCATGAAGTTGGAATTCGTCCGATCAGGTTAAAGATGAGATTGAGGCCACGATGGACGCAACGAAATCCAGACTACGGCTTGTACCCGGCTCCTCGCAGCACTTTCCCCGGCAGCGCGCCCGTCATCTTTCCTTCCGCGATCACCGGCACACCATTCACCAGCACGTAATCCATTCCGACCGACAACTGATTCGGATCCTCGAACGTCGCCTTGTCGGTGATCTTCTCCGGATCGAAGACAACCACATCGCCCCACATGCCCTGCTTCAACACGCCACGATCGGTCAGCCGCATCCGCTGTGCCGGCAGCGCCGAGAATTTGCGAATCGCATCAGGCAGCGTCAGCTCTTTTTCTTCGCGGACATATTTGCGAAGCACTCGTGGAAACGTCCCGTAGGCCCGCGGGTGCGGATGCTCGCTGCCCAGTAGTCCCTCGGGTGACGTCCCCTGCGAGTCGTTGTCCAGCGAGACCCACGGCTGCTTCAGCGCCAGCAGCACGTCCGGCTCATCCATGCCGAAGACTGCAACCTCGGTGAACGCTTTGTCCTTGATCAGCAGATCGCAAAGCGCGTCGATCGCATCCTCGTGCCAGAGCGCAGCCACTTCCGACAGCCGCTTCCCCTGCAGGGGCACCAACTCCGGGTTCTGTACCACCGCAATCAGAATTGCCTCGGGCCCGGGAATCTCCTGCCACTCGTTGTCCCAGTCCTCTCCCGCCGAGTTCTTTCCGCTGCTGGTCATATCCTTGCGAATACGAGCCCGCACCGCAGGATCCTTCAATCTCTCCACCAGCTTCACGTCGCCACCATCATGCGCCCATGGCGGCACAAACGCCGAAAACGTGTTGAACCACGCCGTATACGCGTAAGTATTCGCACTCACGTCCACGCCGGCGGCCCGCGCCGCGTCGATGCGCGCGACAATCTGCGGCATCTTCCCCCAGTTCGCCTTACCCGCAGCTTTCAGATGCCAGATCTCCACCGGGATCTGCGCCTCGCGCCCGATACGCGTCGCCTCATCAATCGACTCCAGCACCGCATCACCCTCGCTGCGCATATGCGTCGCGTAGATGCCGCCGTACTTCGAAGCCTCGCGCGCCAGCGCAATCAGTTCTTCGGTCTTCGCGTAGGGAGCAGGCGAGTATTGCAGCGCCGTCGATAGACCTACTGCGCCATCGCGCATTGCCTGGTCCACCAGCGCCTTCATCTGATCGAGCTGCGCGGGAGTGGGGTTCACCTTTGCATCGCCCAGCACCATCCGCCGCACGGAAGTCGCACCCACGTACGTCGCCAGGTTGATGCCCATTCCCTGTTTTTCAAGCCGCGCAAAGTAATCCCGCAGCGTCCGCCAGTCCGGCGTGATGTGCAGATGCGCATAGCCTGAATGGTCAGCCGTGAGCATCGCATCATTTACCGGCGCAACAGAGTCGCCTTCGCCCGTGATCTCCGTCGTTATGCCCTGGTAGATCTTCGAAGGCAGCCGCGGATCGACAAGAATCGTCAATTCCGACTGCCCAAGCATGTCGATGAAGCCCGGCGCGACCACTTTCCCCTGCGCATCGATCTTCTGCTTCGCAGCCGCGCCGGTCAGGTCGCCTATAGCGGCGATTCGCCCGCCGCGAATCCCCACATCACCCGAGTACCAGGGCGAACCCGTTCCGTCAATGATGTGGCCATGCAGGATTACGACATCGAATGGCTTCTGCTCTGAGGTCGCTTGTCCGCCCAGAGAGATCTGGCCTAACATTCCCAGAGCGCAAAGTAGCGTGATATTTCTGGCGATCCGCAGCATTGGTTCCTTTCATGGTTCGGGAGTTTTAGGTAAATCACCGCGATTCATCGGGTTTGCAGTCTCACGCTGTTGTCACTATTGGCAACCGGATGGACCCGTTACTCTCGGCATTCGTAATATTTTGCCCTGTCGTCTTACAATAACGGCAACAACCATGCTTGGTAAGTCCGAGCAAAGGACTAGGATCAAAGTGAGGACGCACGCGTCCCGGCAAGCAAGGGCCGCGTCCGAGAATTTTAAAGTCTTCGGGTTCACAGTAGTGGCCCGTGCCTTGGCACCACCCTAAGTCCCGTTAGGACAGAAAAGGAAATTGTTTTGAGCGCTATGTGGAAACCCACCCAACAAGGCCAATCACCCTCTCCGACTCCGACCCCCGAGCCGGCTCGCCCCGTGCCGGTGCAGCCCTCTCTTGAAACTGCACGTCCGGCCACGTCATCTGTCGGCGAGCAGGCCAGCATCAGCAAGGGCCTCTCCATCAAGGGCGAGATTACCGGAACCGAATCCCTGTTCATCGACGGCAAGGTCGAGGGCAGCATCAGTATCCCCGGCAATCGCGTCACGGTGGGCAAGAACGGCAATGTCACGGCAAGCATCAATGCCCGCGAAATCGTCGTTCTCGGCAAGCTGAAGGGCAACGTCAACGCGACCGACCGCGTGGATATCCGTGCGGAAGGCGCCCTTACCGGCGACGTGGCAGCGGCCCGCATCAGCATTGAAGATGGCGCATTCTTCAAGGGCGGTATCGACATCCGCAAGCCCGATTCGAAGCCGCAGGCTGTGCCTGACCACGCAAAGGTAGCAGCGAACTCGTAACGATTCGCCGTTTCCCGAACCGCAAGGACCCCTGTCTCGACAGGGGTCCCGGTGCCTTGTTGCTTCGATGCGACCCGTCCACGGCTGATCCGGCACGAACCTATGCCAGCCGCAGCCGATTCCTCATCACACGCGGCAGCTCCGACCCGGTCTTCGACAATACCCACATCGAAATTGCGGCCCAAACCAGGCCTCCCGCCACCAGAACCACGATATCGTTCAGGCGGTGATGCCCCGCCAGGTGCAGCCTTTGAATCACTACGCCACCGAGCCATGAAAACACGATCCACGTCACAGCCCCGCCGGTGAGCGCCGCAGCCAGGCAGCGGCCCAGTTCGGGATAATCCAGACTTGCCAGCGACACCATGTGCCGTTGATGCAGCAGCCCCGCAATCGCCAGCGTCTGCATGGCAATCCCGATATTCGACGCAAACGCCAGCCCCATGGCGCCGAATCCGTGGAACAGCCCCACGTAGATAGGCAACGAGATCACGGTCACAATCGTTCCTGCCACCATCGGCACGAGGGTGTTTCCGGCCGCATAAAACGCCCGCGAATAGATAGCCTGTGCCGACCACAGAAACAGCGAGATGGAGAAGACGGCGAAATACGCCGCACACTGACTGGCATCTGCGGCCGAGAAGCGCCCTCCGGTAAATACAAGGTCGATTGCGGGCTTTCCCAGGGCGATCATCGCGGAAGCCGCCAGCAGTCCCAGGCAGGCCACGCGCGAAACCGAGTCCGCCACGACGGTGGCAAACTCCATTCGGCTATTTCTGGCCCAAAGGCTGGCAAAAAACGGCATCGACGCTGCGCCCGCCGCCTGCGCCAACACCGCCATCGGCGCTGTGAAAAGCTGCTTCGCGTAGTTGAATTGCGAAACCGCGCCGCCGATCTTCGAGGCAAAGTGCGCAATGATCCAGCTATCGGCCGTCACCAGCGAAACGCCCGCCATTAGCGGCAGAGACAGCCGCACCCACTCGCGCAAACCTTCATCGTGCCAGTCCAGAATCGGCCGGTATCGCGTGCCCGCCCGCCGCGCAAATACCCAATTCAGAAAGAACGGCCCGAAGAACGCGCCAGCCACCGTCCCGATCGCCAGCGACGACACGCCGAGCTGTTTCACCAGCAGCACGCCGCCCACAATGGTGCCCAGGTTGTAGATCAGCGGCGAAACCGCCTGCACGTTGAACTGCTTGCGTACCAGCAGCACCGCCCCGAACACGCCGCCCGCGAAAAAAAACAACTGCGCCGGCAGCAGAATGCGCGTGAGCTTCACGCAGAGCGCCGCTTTCTCCGCATCGAACCCGTTGAACTGCAACCGGACGAACAAGGGCGCGAAGATCTCCGCCAGCAAGAGCGCTCCGCCCAGCACCAGGTACATCGTGGTCAGAATCACGGAGAGCGACCGCTCGCCCTCCTTCTCCCGCCCCGTCTCGCGATAGCGCGTCAGGATCGTGACAAATGTGATCGAAGCCGCGCCGCCCACCAGAAAATACGAGATCATGTCGGGCAGCACGAAGGCGCCGTTCAGCGCGTCGGCCTGCATCCCGCTGCCGAAGAGCCACGCGATGTACTTCACGCGCACAAGCCCGATGATGCGCGACAGAAACACCGACGCCATCAGCACCACGGTTGCGCTGAACGCCGAGTGCGCATGCGACGGCCGCATCATGCGCATCATCCGCGCCATCAGCGAAGCAGAGGCAGCCGGGGATTGAGTTGGCAGCGATTCTTCCACTACTTCGATTCTACCGGGGTTGCGGATCGCGGTGCGCGTCGCTGGAGCGCATTCCGATGCGTAGTGCCTGTGGCGTCACCTCACACTTCAAAGCGTGCAACAAAAGCGTGTCAGGCGATTCGCCAAATTTCCCAAGTATCCTGTTCGCAGAGGGTTTTCGATGCGGCGCACTGCCGGTTTTCTCTTCGTTGTTCTGCTCGGCTCTAATAGTTTTGCCCAGTCCATCCACGGCCGCGACGGCATCACTCTCCCCCCGCCGCCCGCTGCAGAACCCAATCCCGTAATTGACAACTACTTCGGAACCAAGGTCACCGACAACTACCGCTGGCTCGAAGACGCCAAAAGCTCCGAAACGCGTGCCTTCATCGACGAACAGAACGCCTACACGACGCGTTACCTGAAGCAGGACCACATCCGCAACCAGATCCAGGATGATCTCGACCCGCTTGAGCATACCTCGCGCTGGAGTATTCCCATTCAGCGTGCCGGCAACTACTACTTCATGAAGCGTCTCGCCGGCGAGGAGCAGTCCTCCATCTACGTGCGCCATGGCTGGACCGGGGCCGCGTCGAAAGGCCAACCCTCAGCGCCAAAGGACGAGCGCCTCATCGATCCTGCAGCACTCAGCCGCGATCCCAATACTTCTGTTCGACTGGCCGATGTTTCTCGCGACGGCATGCTCATTGCCTACCAGGTCCGCCAGGGCGGCGCCGATGAGGCCTCCGTCCGCATCTTCAGCATCGCGAAAAAGAAGCCGCTCGAAGACGAACTCCCCTCCGCCATCTACGACTCCATCACCTTCACGCCGGACGGCAAAGGTCTCTACTGCGCGCGCACCGACCGCAAAGGTACTTTGCTCTATCTGCACACCATCGGTACACGTCCTGCCGACGACAAGCTCATCTTCGGCCGCGAATTCCATGGCGAGCTGCTTGGCCCGATCGACCTTTTCCGCGCCGAGATCACCGACGATGCTCGCTATCTCGTCATCACCATCGAGCGTGGCGTGCCGGCCAAACGCGTCGACATATGCTTCCGCGATCTCACCAAGCCCGGCTCGCCCTTCGAAGTGCTTGTCTGGGCACTTGACTCGCGCTTCTCCACCGTCTACGCCAAAGGCACCTGGTACGTCCGCACCGACTACAACTCGCCCAATGGCCGCATCCTGCGTGCCGATCCTGGCATCATGCCCGAGGCATGGAAGACCGTCGTACCCGAGGGCAAAGACGTAATCGAAAACTTCTCCATCGTCGGCGGCAAGATATTCGTGAAACGGCTCAAGGACGTGAAGTCCGAGACCAGCGTCTACACCCTCGACGGCAAGCCCACCGGCACGGTCGACTACCTGGGCATCGGGTCGGCTTCAGGCGTGTTCGGCCGCACCACAGATCGCTATGGTTTCTTCAGCTTCGAGTCCTACATCCAGCCGCCCACCATCTATCGCGTCGATTCGCTCAGTAACAAATTCGAAGTTTTCTCCCAACCGAAAGTCCCCTTCGACACCGACCAATACGAACTCAAGCAGGTTTTCTTCAAATCAAACGATGGCACACAGATTCCCATGTTCATCGCCGGCAAAAAGGGTCTGCCGCAGGACGGATCTGCTCGCCTTCTGATGACCGGCTACGGTGGCTTCAATCTCAGCGAGACTCCGGTGTGGAATTCCGCCTGGGCCTGGTGGATCCAGCAAGGCGGATGGTTCGCCGTCCCCAACCTCCGCGGGGGAGGCGAGTACGGCGAACGCTGGCACGAGCAGGGCATGTTCGAGAAAAAGCAGAACGTCTTCGACGACTGGTTCGCCGCAGCGCGCTATCTCATCGACAACAAGTACACCTCTCCCCAGCACTTCGCCATCCGGGGTCGCTCCAATGGCGGCTTGCTGATGGGAGCGTCCATAACCCAGCATCCGGAATTGTTTTCAGCTGTGTGGTGCGGCTATCCCTTGCTCGATATGCTCCGCTACCACAAATTCGAGCAGGGGCCGCACTGGACCACCGAATACGGTTCCACTGAAAGCCAGAAGCAATTTCCGTATCTCTACAAATACTCGCCCTACCAGAATGTCAAACCGCGTTCGGACTACCCCGCTGTCATGTTTTTCACCGGGGACAGCGACACGCGCGTCGATCCCTTGAATGCGCGCAAGATGACGGCGCTCCTGCAGGCCGTCTCCACCAGCGGCCGGCCTATATTGCTTCACTACAGCCTATCGGGCGGCCACTCCGCCGGCGTCAGCGTTGGGCAGCAGATCCAAGACGACGGCGACGAGTTGGCCTTTCTGTGGACCGAGACCGGGGCTCCTGTAAAAGCAACGAAACCAGCTCACGTTCCGACGGAATAAATGCGCTCCTTAATTCTATTTTGAAACGCGTTCGATACGCGGGTCCAAATTGAGAACACGCTCGTGCAAATCCCGTGCGATTAGCTGATCCCAAGCGTGTGTTCCCGCTAAGCTTTTATGCGATGTCTGAACCGGCCTCAATTCCCGCGCCAAAATCGGTGTCCAGCTTCGCCGGCATGCTGGCCTCATTAACTGGCTCCGCAGGCAAGCCAAGGCCGACCTGGGACGACAGTGCGCTCGCCGATGATGTCGCCATCATCAGCTATGAGCAGGCCCTTCACTCGCAGCGTCGTATTCCACCGCCTGCCCCGTTGCCGAAAAGAAAAACAGAGCCCATCCCCATCGCTCCAGCGCCGCAGCCTCTTCCCATCGTCGCCGCCAAACGCCGGAAGACCTCAAGCATCACCATCCGTCTCACTGAAGTGGAGCAGGTGCAACTCCACGAACGCGCTGATGCTGCACAACTCAGCGTCTCCGCGTACCTGCGCTCTCGCATCTTCGAGGCAGAATCGTTACGCGCGCAGGTGAAGGAAGCTCTATCGGAGATGAAAGCCGCGACTGCGCCAAATCTGCAGGTCTCCCGCGAGCCTCAATCGGCGCACAACTGGCGCGCCCGCTTACTTCCGCACTGGACGCGGCCCCGTGCCTCCGCCTAGACCCGCCACCCCGACCCGAGCGCGCGTTACTCCACTTCCAGCACCAGGCACTTCAAATATTCGCTCTCTGGCAGGTTCAGCACTACCGGATGATCGAGCGCGGCTCCGCGGCGTTCCAATAGCCGAACTCGACGATGGGAATCAGAAGCAGCCGCTGCCACCGCGCCTACCAGGTCTTTCCATCCCACGTGATGGCTGCACGAACAGGTGACCAGCAGTCCGCCCGGCCGCACCATCTTCAGTGCTCGCAGGTTCAATTCCTTGTAACCGCGCAGCGCGCCTTCCACCGCTCGTTGCGTCTTTGCAAAGGCTGGGGGATCGAGCACGATCGTGTCGAATCGGTTGCCCGCTTCTGACCAATCGCGCAGGATCTCGAAGGCATCGCCCGCGACCCAATCCACCGCGGCCTTCAGCCGCTCGCGATTCGCGGCAAGATTCCGCTCCGCCACTTCCAGTGACGCTCGCGACGTGTCAACGCCTGTGACGTGCTCGCACACCTCGGCCAGATGCAGAGCAAACCCTCCCTGGTAGCAGCAGACATCCAGCGCACGGCCAGTCGAGCCAAGCTTCACCGCCCAATCGCGCGCCGCCTTGTAGTTGGATCGCTGATCGAGGAACGCTCCCGTCTTCTGGCCTGAATCTGCATCGAAGTGAAATACCAGCCCATTCAGACGGAATTGCGCGCTCAGGTGCGAAGCAGCCTCATTCTCTGCAGGCTTTTTGCTGTTGCTCTTTTTAGAAGAATCCTCATCGCGCCGATAGAGCGCTTCCACGCTTGGAGCAGACAGCCCCTCCAGTTCACGCACGCGCGGATCGGGCCGCTCCACAATTGCTGCTGGATCAAGCTCTTCGCGCAGCACGCGCACGCAAACATCGCGCACCGTTGCCGAATCCAGGCCCTTCATGAGCAATTGCAGAATAATAAGCTCGCCGTATTTGTCGACGACCAGCCCAGGCAGCTCGTCTGCCTCGCTGAAGCAAAGCCGGGATGCGTCCGTCTCGTTGGTCAGCATCGGCTTGCGCCGCGCGATTGCGGTGCGGAGTCGTCTGTCCAGCAACTCCAGCCACTGAGCCTCGCCGATCCCCTCCCGCGACACCAGTCGTAACGCAATCTGCGACGTCGGACTGTAGAGCGCCGTCCCCAGCAGCAATCCGCGACTGTCCGCCACCGGCAGCAGCGCCGGCGCAGCGCCATCGCCGGTCTCCAGCGACTCCACGTCTGACGCGTAAACCCACACGTGCCCCGCACGCAGCCGATCGGAAGCGCGGCGGCTTACGCGCGCCCCAACGCCGTGTTCACGCGGCTTGGCGGGCTCTTGCGCCGCGCGGTTCACTGGTTTGTCCTTAGAATCGGGAATTCGATTCGAGTCGCGTTTAGGAGTCTTGCGCTCGGTGGCCTCGTGCTCAACGGCTCGTTCTGACGGCCGCTGCCCCTTTCGACTTCGGTAAGAAGGCGCCTTGGGCCCGGTTGCCGCCGGCGCCTTCTGATTGCTATCAGGTGTCGGTCTCTTCGATTTGGTCATTTGCTCCCTCGGGTTCGTCGCCCATGCCGGGAGCAGATTGGCCGCCGGCTGTTACCGTGCCTGAATACCTTCCAGGTAACGAGTCAGATTACTGATTCTGAGCTGCTTGTCCTGGACGTTCGTCCGGTTCATGTTACCAAGAATCGGTCCCCATACCGGCATGGATGACGAGCCATGCGCCGGCACTTCTGCGCCAAACTGCAGAATCGCTGTGACATGCGTGTCGGGGAACTTCCCGTTGTTGTTCTTTTGCAATTCCGTCAAGTTGGTCGGCTGAGCCTTCAGCGATGATGCCGCTGGCCCGCGTCCCTTCCCGTCTACGCCGTGGCATGGAGCGCAGTAATTCGCGTACATCTGCTTGCCATCGTTCGGAGCGGTTTTGTTGACTGGAATTACTACCTTCGATTGCGATTGATCCGCAAAGCTCAAGCTCACCGCAAGCATTGCGGCCGTAGCTGTAACTAAGAGACTTTTGAGCATATGTTCCTCGGTTCTGGACCTCTAGTCCGAGCGAGACTCTACGCCCCAGTGATGGGTGCCCGGCAGTGATCGCGAACACACTCCGCGGAAACCTAAAAGTGTGAAGTTATAGGACAAATTGCTTAATAACTAAAGAAAAAACCGCAATCGAGACAACATCGTTAGCTTTTGCCCGAAGCGCGAAAGCCAGTTTATGACGATCGATAAAGTTCTCGTTCCAGAGCGTACCCAAAACCGAATCCCAATTTGCCTCATCTGAGCTATTTCTAGTCATCCGGCGCCAGTTTCGAGAAAGGATGCCTCAGTTTGTTGACGACCGCCCTCCCTTCCCATTGAGGCATGCCCAACATTTACGGCCTATAATGAAGCATGGCGACAGTCCGGCAGCCCACTCCGGCAGAGCTTTCCAGCGCCTCCGTAGAGCCGGCGACGCCCTCCAAACCTGCTCGCCTGGTTCTCGACCAGGCTGCCATCGACCGCCGCATCGAAGCTCTTCTCCGCCAGGTCCAGGTCAACCGACCCACTGAAGATATTGGACTTATCCGCAGAGCCTGGGAATTCTGCGTGCAGCACCACAAGGGCCAGATGCGCGCCTCCGGCGAGCCCTACATCATCCATCCCCTTGAGGTCGCTGAAGTTCTAGCCGAAATGAAGCTCGACGCTACGGCCATCGCAGCCGGCCTTCTCCACGACGCTGTCGAAGACACCCCGGCCACCAGCGAACAAATTGAAGCCGACTTCGGCGACCAGGTGGCACACATCGTCGAGGGCGTAACCAAGATCGACAAGATCCAGTTCGCCAACCGCGAAGACCGACAGGCCGAGAACGTGCGCAAGATGTTGCTTGCCATGGTCACCGACGTCCGCGTAGTACTCATCAAGCTTGCCGACCGCCTGCATAACATGCGCACCCTCGAGCACCTGCAGCCCGACCGTCGCGAAGCAATCGCCCGCGAGACCCTCGACATCTACGCGCCGCTCGCCCATCGTCTCGGCATGGGCAAGGTCCGCGGCGAACTCGAAGATCTCGCCTTTCGCTATACCGATCCCGTCAGCTTCGAGAAAGTTTCTGAAGCCGTCGAGGCCCAACGGGTCGAGGGCGAGCAGTTCCTGCGCGGAGTAGAAGACACCCTCGTCGAGCACCTTCGCGAAAACAACATCGAGGCGCGCGTCGAGTGGCGTATCAAGCGCTACTACTCCATCTTCCAGAAACTGCAGCGATCCAAGGTCACCTTCGAGCAGGTCTACGATCTATTCGCGGTCCGCGTCATCACCCACGACGTCGCTTCCTGCTACGCCGTCTTCGGCCTCATCCATACCCTCTGGCGCCCAGTGCCTGGCCGGATCAAGGATTTCATCGCCATCCCTCGGGCAAACCGCTACCAATCCCTCCACACCACCGTGATCGGCGAAGGCGGCCACCAGTTCGAAGTCCAGATACGCACCGAAGAAATGCACCGCATCGCTGAAGAAGGAATCGCCGCGCACTGGAAGTACAAGACCAAGGGCGACGTCCTGACCGCACGCGATGAAGAGCGCCTCAACTGGATCCGCCAGCTTGTCGAGTGGCAGAAGGAGATGACGGATCCCAACGAATTTCTCTCCAGCTTGAAGATGGACCTCTATCCCGACGAGGTCTATACGTTCACGCCCAAGGGAAAAGTCGTTGTGGTCCCCGCCGATGGCACACCCGTCGATTTCGCCTACACGATTCACACCGAGGTGGGCCACACCTGCGTCGGTGCCAAGGTCAACGGCCGCATGGTGCCGCTTCGCACCAAGCTGCGCACCGGCGACATCGTCGAAATCGTCACGCAAAAAGACCACAAGCCCAGCCGCGACTGGCTCACCTTCGTCAAGAGCCCTCGCGCGCGCAACAAGATCAAGCACTGGCTCAACGAAGACCAGCGCCGCCGCGCCGTCGAGATCGGCCGCAAGCTTCTCGAACGCGAAGCGCGCCGGTTCAAAGTTCCCATGAGCCAGATTGACGATCAGGACCTGGGTCGCATTGCCGGCGAATACGGCGTTGCAACCGCCGTTGACCTGCTGGCGACGCTCGGGGCCGGCAAGCATTCCGCGCACCAGGTGCTCAACAAGCTTGCGCCTGGCTATGCCAATCCCCCAGATGGCCCACAGACCACAGAGCCACAACCACCGGGCACTGTCGAGTCGGCCATGTCTGACGCGGTGCGCAAGCTGCACCTCACAGGTTCCGATTCTCTCCAGGTCGAAGGCCAGAACGATCTGCTTGTCTATCGCGCGCGCTGTTGCAATCCCATCCGCGGCGAAGAGATCGTCGGCTACGTTACACGCGGCAAGGGCGTCGCCGTTCACGCCCGCAGTTGTCCAAACGTGCAGAATCTGCTCTACGAGAGCGACCGCCGCATCAACGTGGAGTGGTCACGCGTCGGCGACGATACCAGCCGCTCGCAACGCTACCCGGTCAAGATCACCGTGTACTGCGACGACCGCACCGGTATGCTGAAAGAACTCACCGCCGTCATTTCCGACGACAACACCAACATCCGCGGGGTCGACATCCACCACGAAGACAGCGGCGAAGCCGTCATCGAATTCATCGTAGAAGCCGAAGACCTGCGCCACCTCAACCGCATGGTCCTCGGTATCCGTCGCGTCCAAGGCGTCCGCGCCGTCCAGCGCACTCAGAAGCTGTAACCACACAGCGATCATCATTCCCAGCTGCAGTGTCATCTTGAACGAGCGAATTCGAAAGATCTGCGGTGTTTTCCCCAGGGCCTTTCGTCGCACGGACAGACGTGAACAAGAACTGCAAACTACTCTCTCATTTAGCATGCAATCAAGCAGCAGCCGCAGTCGAAGGAGGCATTCTCGTGGAAACTCTCTTCTGCTGGTTCGCAATCGTCCTTCTGGTCGTCTGCGCCGTTCTCGAGTTCACTCGCTGGCGCGTGCTCGGCACCCGGCTGCTGATTCTCTTTCCAGCCGCACTGTGTTTCGGCCTTCTGCTCGATCTTGCGCACGGTCCCAGTAAACCCAGCCAAGCCTCCTACCACACCGATCTTCGGACGCTTCCTTTCCTTCTCGCCTTTTTCGCCATCGCAGCCCTGGCCGCGCTACGTCCAACTTGGCGATGGCTCTTCTGGATCGTATGGCTCATCGCCGCGCTCATTTGCTCCATCGCCGTCTACCTCACATTTTTCTGGAAAGTATTCAGCTGAGAGCCTCCAATATCACGAACTCATGAGCTTCCATCAGAAGCCGCGATTCAATTCTTCACAACATCCACGTTCTCGACGGCGGTATGGCGTCCGAGCTCGAATATCTCGGCGCTGACATCAACGGCCCGCTCTGGTCTGCGCTCGTTCTCGAAGACGCACCTGGGAAAGTTATTGCCGTGCATCGCGCCTACATCGAAGCCGGTGCTGAGATTGTCGAAACCGCTAGCTACCAGGTGTCGCGCATGGGTTACGCCGAAGTCGGCCTCGATCCCGCACGCGCCGACGGAGCGCTCCTTCGATCGGTAGCACTCGCCCGTGAGGCGGCCGCTGCATTTCCAAACCGCCGCATCCTGGTCACCGCATCGCTTGGCCCTTACGGTGCCGCTTTGCACAACGGAGCGGAGTATCACGGCAACTACACCTGCACTTTCAACGATCTTGTCGAATTCCATGCCGACCGGATCGAGATTCTCGCTAAGGCCGCAGGGCGGGAAGCCCCCGATCTGTTCGCTTTCGAAACGCTGCCTTCTCTCGTCGAAGCGGAAGCCATTGGCCAGGCGCTCGAGCCGCACCCGGAAATCGCCGCCTGGTTCGCCTTTACCTGCCGCGATGCCGAGCATGTTGCGCACGGCGAACTCCTCCGCCAGTGTGCAGCAGCCGTCGCCGCCTTCCCGCAGACCATTGCTATTGGCGTCAACTGCACGCACCCTACGCTGATTTCCGGGCTGATCGCTGAACTCCGCGCAGCTTCAGACAAGCCAATCGTTGTCTATCCCAACTCTGGCGAAGGCTGGGATGCCGAGGCTCGCTGCTGGACCGGAAGCAGTGACCCAGTTGCTTACGGCGCCAAAGCCACAGAGTGGTTCGCGAGCGGCGCGCAGATCATCGGTGGCTGCTGCCGCACACGCCCGGCACACATTCGCGAAGTTGCCAATCTTGCGTCTCATTTTTCTGAGAACTGACGACTCTCACAGCACCATCTTCCCGATCGTCATCAACTGCATGTTCGAAGTGCCTTCGTAGATCTTGCCCACCTTGGCGTCGCGATAGTACTTCTCAGCCGGATAGTCGCGCACAAATCCGTTGCCGCCGAAGACCTCCACGCACTGGCTGGCCACGCGCTCGGCCACATGCGACGTGAAGTACTTCGTCATTGCTGCTTCACGCACGTGCGGCTGGCCTGCATCCTTCAACCGCGCCGCGTTGTAGACCATCAGCTTCGCAGCCTCAATCTCCGTCGCCATTTCAGCCAGCGCAAACTGTACGGCCTGAAATTCCGCTATAGGCTTTCCGAACTGCCGCCGCTCCTTCGCGTATTTCACTGCATGTCCCCATGCGCCCTCGGCCAGTCCCAGCATCTGCGCACCAATTCCGATGCGCCCTTCATTCAGTGATTCGATTGCGATCTTGTATCCCTTGCCCTCTTCGCCGAGCAGGTTCTCAGCGGGAATCACGCATCCATCGAACAGCAATTCGCACGTGCTGCTCGCGCGGATCCCCAACTTGTCTTCCTTGCGCCCGACTGAAAACCCCGGCGTGCCTTTCTCGACGAGGAACGCTGTGATCCCGCGATATCCCGCTGCCGGATCGAGCGTGGCAAACACTAGGAACACCCCGGCTTCGCGCGCATTCGATATCCATAGCTTGCGGCCGTTCAGTCGATAGCCGCCGTCGACCTTCTCCGCGCGCGTCTGCAGCGCAAACGCATCCGAACCTGAACCAGCCTCGCTTAGCGCGTATGCACTCGCGGTATCGGTTGCCAGCTTCGGAAGCCACTTCTGCTTCAGTTCTTCATTCGCCCAGCGCCGAATCGCATTCACCACCAGCGTATTGTGCACGTCGACGAGCACGGCAACCGCCGGATCCACCGTCGCAATCGCCTCGATGGCCAGCACCGCATCAAAGAAGCTGCCGCCCGCGCCGCCCAGCGCTTCGGGAATCTCGATCCCCATCAACCCCAGTTCAAAAAGCTTATTCACGAGTCCCGGCGCGAACTGCTGTTCATCATCCATCGTGCGCACTGCCGGCGCAATCGTCTCCTGCGCAAACTTCCGCACGGTTGCGAAGAACATGCGCTCTTCTTCAGCCAGTTGCGTCAGCGGGGAAGAAAAGTGGCTCTTATCTGACAAGGAAATCAGTGCCTCCGGCATCGGAGTGTATCAGACTGCGCCGTCGAATGACCTCACAGCGAATCTCTCCCGCTCTCCGTTCCAACAATCGGGTTTATTCTCATCAAATTCGCATGCCTGGTTCGGGTTTTCGAGCGAATAAAGGGCAGACTTCTTGCGAAGTCTGCCCCGACAGCCCTTCAATCAAGCGAGGCTATTTAGTCGATCACCAGCGTAAACGACGACTTCTGTGTGATCGTGGAAGTGACCGAGTCCGCTCCGGTAAACGTGATCGTATACGTCCCCTTCGGCGGATTGGAAACCGTGCTCCCGCTGCTTGAGCTGCTTCCGCATGCTGAGAGCACCAGCCCCAGCGACGCGAGCGCAATCACGCAAGCCAGTTGTCGCAACTTCCGCGACGACCGTCCAAGGAAGCCCGCCAGCAACAACCCCGCAAAGGCGATGCCGGCCGGAATCGAGTTGCTTCGTTTCGGAGTGTTGTTGCTTGCCTTCAGCGATCCATTCGTGTGCGGAACCACGTGCATTCCGCGTCCCTTCAGGGCGCCCCCGGTCGCGCTTACGCAATCTGACGCGTTCGTATCGATGGTGATCTGCCCAGTGACTGCTGTCGAGCTCGGCACGGTGATGGAACCGTTGGTATTGGTACCCGTGCCCGCAAACACGCACAGGTTAGTGAGCGCCGTGTCATTCGATGTGTCGAACATCAGATTCACCGTCCCGGTATATCCGCCCGAGGGGGTGATCGTCAGACCTACACTCCCTTGCGACCCTTGGCCCAGGGTCAGTGTTGCGGGACTGAAGGCCATCGCGAAGGTACCTTTTCCCGAACTCGTTCCGCCCACCGTCACAAACACGCTTCCCGTCGAAGGCGCATTCGCAGTATCGCCCGCGTACTGCGCCACAATTGTGTGTATAGCGGCGGTGGTGAAGTTAGCTGTGTAGGTGGCAGTACCATTGGAAGTCAGAGTCACAGGCGTTACTGTACTGCCGGCCGCGCCATAGGCTGTTCCGCTGCCATCGATTGACAGGTTCACGGTTCCCGTCGGAGTGCCGGTGCCTCCCGCTTGAGCCACGGTGATCGTGATGATGTCATTCGTACTCACGTTTGGTGCCGTGCTCTGGGCTGAAACCATTGTCGTCGTGGCCATCAGCGGTGTGGGATTTGTCGGCCACGCTCCGGCAAGGTTCGTTACATCAACAGACCCAAGTCCCGTCACCTGGTCATAGCCACTTCCCGCTGAAAAGCCGGTCGTCGTGGTGCCGCAGAAGGTCGATCCGGCATTGCAATTATTATTGCCGCTCGTCACATCGTGGAATGCCGAGGCGTAGGTGGTCGAGTTTGCCGCCAGCTTGTAGAGCGTAGGATTGGCCAGACCTTGTCCTGCCGTCCACTCCTGCTTCTGGTTGATCAAGGCGATCATGCCCGCGAAGATGGGCGTCGCAAAGCTGGTGCCGCCCGCAACCGTCAGGTCACCCGTCGCAGCGTCGCGAAACCCACTGTTGCAGCTCGCCTGCTGGAATGGAGGGGTCGTCGTATTCCAGCTCGATTGGTCGCTGGTGCAGTAAAGGTAGCCCGGGAACCCTGGCGAGGAGTAGAGCGCTACGTCAGGCACGTCGCGCTTGTTGTCATTGGGTATGCCGGGGACGCCAGTTTGCCAACTTGGCTTGGAGGTGTAAAGCGTACTTGCGCCGCCGCCGCTGGAGCTCAATCCGAACTGTGTCGAATTATCGTTCCACGCAATCTCAGGAATATAAGTCTTCGCGGAGGTCAACACATCACTCGTGCTCTGCGCGATCCAGTAGGTCGAGTTGGTTGAGACACTGTCTGCCGCAGAGATCTCCGTGCCGCCGACGCCCGTCACATACTGGCTGCTCGCCGGGTAATTCACTGCGAGTGCGAATTGCTGTGCGGTGGTCAGGTTGTTGGTTGTGTCACCCGAACATGCCGTCGATCCCTGGTCGCCCGAAGCGGACAGCACGGTCTGTCCCTGGGTCGCAGCCTGCGCCAGCTGCGTTTCCAGCGAGAATCCACCGAGCGCCGTCTCGCAAGCGCCATAGCTGCTGCTGATAATCGGCGCAATCTTTTCGTCAATCGCATAAGCCAGCGCGTCGAAGGCGTTGAGGTTGGTACTGCTGCCGGTATACACGAAGTCGATCGTTGCCCCTTGCGCAATCGCACCAGACCACTGTATGTCGAGATCCGACTCGCCTTCATCGCCGCCCGAAGCCACCGTCGAGCTTCCCGATCCCGGCACGATCACCATCACCGGGTCCTTTACCGGAATCCCCGCCGCAGTTTGAAAGGCCTCGATGTCGCTCGTCAGCACTGCCGACTGACCGACGATTGCAATCGACTGTCCTGTGCCGTTGACTCCCGCACTGTAGAGCGGATTGATGTCGTATGTCGTCGCGATATCGCCCTGCGCAAAGAACACGTTGCCAGACTGGCTCGAAGTAAATGCCCGCCGCGGGGAGATATGCATGGGCCGCGGCCTGAAGTCGCTCAGGTTGCGCACCGCCGCCACCGTTGGCGCAATGGCTGCTGGCACCGAAAGCAGCGTCGATGGCGCATAGTGCTTCTGCCCGTTCGTTGTGAAGTAGTGCATTTCGGTCTGGAAGGCCTGATCGACCTGACCCGCCGTTCCAGAGAAGCGGATCATGGTTCTCCCGCGAGCTACCGAGTCAATAGAGAAGCCCTGCTGCTGAAGCCACGTCTGCACCTTGTCTATGTCCGACTGCGCCAGGCCAAACCGGGCCCCGAACTGCTCGGGGCTCAGCCACTGGTGATACTGCGGCGAACTCGGGTCCTGTTGCGCTGCGAGTAGCGCCTGCAGATCCGCTTCCTGCGCTGCCGAACGGTTAAACACGATGCTCATGCCGTTAAGCCTGGCATCTGAGGGCACCCGCCCCGCGTCGAATTGAGGCGAACCGAGCGGCTGCTGAGACGACTTCAGCTGCATAACCGCGGCGTTACTAACTTCGCTTCGGATGCGGGGAGCCGCAGTCTGCGCGGCCGCGGCGGTTGCTGCCATTGCAAACGCAGCAATCCACCCGCATACTCGAAGCCCCTGTGGACCTTGAAGCAGCTTCGTAATCATAGCCATCCTTGGAAACGGAAAAGGTTCGAGACCAGACGTGAGCCGCACCAGCTCAAGCTCGAGTCAATCTAATGTCAAGCCGCCTGGAAAGCGTCCTGTTCAGGGAAGAAGTCGAGCCGGCCGCCCAGGCGCAAACGTGTGCAGGGTCAACCTCCTGGACATACGTCCAAGTATTCGACCCGTCTTTTTAGACTCGAAACCTGCTACAAAGTTGTGGCGGGGGTTATGGCAAGGTCAAACGGGCCGGGACAGAAGCAGGTTTCTCTGCTTCGGCCATGTCCAAAATGGACAAATCGGTTACGAAAGATCAGCCCGGGAATTGTCCTGTTGGGAATTAGTTCGGTCTCTCAAGCACTTGCAAATCTGCCATTGCTTTGCCGGGAGCCACATACCCAGCGGCCCGCCAGGAGATCGAGAGCTTCTCAGTGCCGAGCAGCCTGCGAATCTGCACACGCGCATGCTCACTCCATGGGCCGGACTTGTCGAGCTTCACGTAGGCTTCCCAGTGGCGGAGTGCCGAGCGGCATTCGCCCTTGCGTTCGAAGGCCAGAGCCAGGTTGTAATGCGCATCGGCATACCGCGGAGCCAGCTCTACCGCCCGCTGATAGGCAGCGATCGACTCGTCCGGACGTTCCAGTTCGTCCAGCACGTTGCCCAGGTCGAAGAACGCCAGCACATATCCCGGATCCTTCTCTGTCGCCTGCCGGTACAACTCCTCGGCGCGCGGAAACTGCCGCAGATGAAAGTGAATGGTTCCTAGATTGATGTAGCCCGGAGCGTAGTCCGGATCCATGTGCAGCAGCTCTTCGTAAAGTGCGATAGCGCGTTGCTTTTCGCCGGCCTCTTCCGCTTGCACTGCGGCTACAAACAGCTCCTGCACCCCGCGGAGATCGCCCTGCAACCGGCGCGGAGCGCATACCGTTGCTGTCATCGTCTGCCTCTCCACGCGCTCGAAATCAAACAGCAACTGGCGTCGGATCGGATCGACCATTGCCCCGTCGCATCGGAACGCCAGCCGCGTGCCCGTTCGCACCAGTGACGCCTCCTGCAGCGGATTCGACATCCCCGCGACCGCCTGCATGGCCGCGATAGAATGCCGGATCGACGCTGCAGGCACATCTTCCTCGCGCAGCGAGCGCAGCGTTCTCAGTTGACCAAGGTCCTGGAAAGTGTAGGTTTCGCGCTGGGAGATGAGCCCGGCTCTTTCCCACCCCTGCAGCTGGCGGGAACTGATTTGCAGAATCCTCAACACATCCTGGCGGCTAAAGCTGTTCACTCTTCAATGCTCCGGTGTTTACACCTTTGCCCTGCGGCCTGACTCTCTAGCCTTGCATGAAGTCACAGTACAGCTTGGATTATGCCAAGAATATGCGTGGATAAGCCGGGACGAAACAAGATTGCATGAAAAAGAGCGTGGATAACCGGTACCTCATTTGGTTCCAAGACCTTTGTGATCTCCGCCGTGTGGCTGGGTATGCGGTGTCTTCGATGAGAGGGAGTATCGGTGTCCGCCGCCGTGTTCCGCATTTGACCCTGATCTTCTCCATTTCCTCGTCCCACGAATGTTTGATTTCAAGTTAATAAAAGCCACTATCTGCCACTATCTGTTGATGCAACAGATATGATAATTTTTGCCTCTCCACCGGGAGCTATGTCTTTCTGCTTTTGAGCCATGGCTGCCGGGACGAGCTTCATGCACGATTCGACTCCCAGCTCGGACGCTGAAGGCACGCTGCGTGCGCTGGCTCGCTCATTGCAGGAGTCCCAACGGATTGCCGGCCTTGGTAGCTACACGCTCGACCTGAAGACCATGCTCTGGTCGTCCTCTGACGTGCTCGATGAGATCTTCGGTATCGACCCCGCCTACCAACGCTCCATCGATGGCTGGACCTCTCTCATCCACCCCGACGATCGTGACATGATGGCCGCCTACTTTGCCCAGGAAGTTGTCGGCCGGGGCGAACTTTTCGACCATGAATACCGCATCATCCGCCGCAACGATCGCGCAGGCCGGTGGGTTCATGGCCGGGGCCGCATCGAGTGCGACGATGCCGGCATTTAAGAACTGGCGCCTATCCTTATGGCTGCCTTTCTTTTTGTTGCAGGGGGGACCCAGCCCCAACCCGTTTTCCCTCGTACCCTTGCCCGAAAGTCACTTCCTGCCACGTCGCCCGTCATGCCTGTTGTGCCCAGGCTGGAGTATCATTGCTCGAAAAATCCACGCAGCGTGAAACGTCGTAAATCGCTTTTGAAGGGGTTAAGCGGTGCACCCGCGTAGTCCCGTGCCAGGAGAGATCTGCTCCATGAAAACGTTTCATCTGCGCAGAAGACAACACCGTGAAGTTGGACGAGTTCAACGGGAGAGAATCGGCGATGAAGAACTTGAAAGACAATGCAGCGATTTGGGTGGCAGTGAGTCTCGCAGCTGTATTGACAGGATGTGGTGGCGGGGGAGGCAGCAGTTCCACGCCTCCTCCTCCGCCGACGGCCTACGCCCTTACCGTGAATTCGGCAAATCCGACTACAGGCGTCGCAATGACCGTTTCTCCAGCCGACAACAATGGCGCAACCAACGGCACTGCAAGCTTCACACGTACCTATAACTCTGGCGCCGCTGTGACGGTGACGGCGCCCGCCACCGCAGGCAACAACACATTTACATCCTGGTCGGGTTGCACCACTGCATCCACCGTAACCTGCAAAGTCACGCTGAGTGCGAACACGACAGTCATCGCGACCTATTCGTCTCCGAAGACCACGCCCACCGTTACCGTGACGCCAAGTTCGTTCGCGATCACCACGGCGCAGACGCTGTCTGTCGCCGTTACCATCAGCGGCGGTACGGGCAATCCTGTACCCACCGGCTCCGTCACACTGAGCAGCGGCTCATACAGTTCCGCCGCAACAACTTTGTCGAGCGGCGCCGCCACCGTGAATCTGCCGGCAGGCTCGCTGGCCGTTGGTTCAGATACGCTGACAGCTTCCTACACGCCCGATTCAGTAAGTTCCTCTGCCTACAACACGGCCAATGGAACATCGTCAGCCGTCATCGTCACTGCTGTCGCTACTACCATAGCGGTTGATCAGTCCAGCGTCGGACCGGCCGTATCGGATCAGTTGCTCGGCATGAACATGGCCGCCTGGTACGACCCCACCACTTCCGCGGTTGTGCCTGCATTCCAGTTGGCAGGCATCCAGGCCGTGCGGTGGCCGGGTGGTTCCTGGTCTGACGATTACCACTGGGCAACGAACACGATGTGCGGCAACACTCCCAACACCAATGCGACCTTTGCAAATTTCGTGAATGACCTTGTCCTTCCGGGCAACTTCGATGTCGCCCTCACCGCGAACTACGGAACCAATTCGACCTGCAATGGTCCCGGCCAGCCGTCAGAGGCTGCAGCCTGGATCACCCAGGCGAAGGCTATCAACGCGCATGTCAGCCATATGACCGTGGGCAATGAGGAGTACGGCAGTTGGGAAGACGATCAGCACACCGCGAAAAATGACGCCACAACTTACGCTGCCGCCGTGGGTACAGCCTCCACGAGCGGCGGCTACTATGCAGAGATCAAGGCCGCCGACTCCAGTGTGCTGGTGGGCGTGGACGTCAACCCCGGAAACTCTCCTGCGTGGGATCCGATCGTGCTCGCGACCTCGCAGTACGACTTCGTCGAATATCACTACTATCCGCAGGCTCCCGGCAGCGAGAGCGATACCTATCTCGTCGCAGCAGGCAGCGCAGGGCCTCACCAGCTGAGATCAAAACCATCAAGGCGGAACTTGACGACCGCCGGCAAGCCCAACACGCCCATCTACGTCGGCGAAATCGGCTCCGTCTACACCAACCCCGGCAAGCAAAGCCTCTCCATCACTCAGGGCCTCTATGCAGGCCAGGTGCTCGGCGAAATGATGAACGACGGCGTTTCGCGCGCGACCTGGTGGATCGGCTTCGGCAACTGCAACGGCACCCAGGGCAATGATTCCAGCTCGCTCTATGGCTGGCAGAATTTCGGCGGCTATAACGTCTTCGCCGATGGTCCAACCGACACCCCGTGCGCGGGTGCGGGCCCCATCGGAACCATGTCACCCACAGCGCGCGCCTTCCAACTCTTCAGCAAGGTCGCCGTCAATGGCGAAAGCGTGCTCACCGCAAGTGTCAATGGCGACACAACGAATGTGCGGGCCTATGCTGCCACGCATAGTGGCGGCACCGTGCTCGTGCTGTTCAATGTGAGCCAATCCGTGAGCGAGCCGGTATCGGTTTCGCTCTCCGCGCAAAACACCAGTCTCCGACGTCAGCGTCGAGACCTATAGCAAGGCCATCTACGATCAGTCGCAGAACGGCGTCTGGGCCGATCCCACCACCGCTGATATGGGTGCGCAGAATCTACCTCTCACTCTCACTCTGGCTCCATGGAGCATGAACGTAGTCATCATCAAGCCGTAGCGGAAGTCTTTCGGAACATCATCCCTCGCGACCGGGCCGGAAAGGGCCGGTCACCTTGGGTAAGAACAGTCGAAGAACTCTGGTCGTTTGACCGGGAGATTGCGATGAAGAATTTGAAAGACAATAGAGCGCTTTGGGTGGCAGTGAGTCTCGCAACGGGATTGACGGCATGCGGCGGCAGCGGCGGCAGTGGCGTAACCAACAATCCTCCCCCTCCACAACCTACACGCTGACCGTCAACACGGTGGACCCAACCACCGGCGTAGGCATGACCGTTGCGCCCGCTGATAACAGCGGCGCGGCCAACGGCAACGCGAGCTTTACGCGCACCTATAACTCCGGCACAGCCGTCACAATCACTGCACCTGCAAGCGCCGGCGCACACACCTTCAGCGCATGGTCCGGCTGCACCTCCGCAAAGACCGAAACCTGCAGCGTAACGCTGAACGCGAATACCGCCGTCACCGCCACCTACACCTCACCCATCATCACCATCACGCCGAATTCCGCCATCATCGGCTCGCAGGTGCAATTCAACGCTGCGCTTCCCACCGGGGTCACGGGGCAGTGTCACATGGTCCGTCGCTGCGCCCTCCGGCAGTTCGCATGAGTCCCGGCACCATCAGCACGTCCGGACTCTACAACACGCCCTTTCCGCACCTGCCGCGGTTACCGTCACCGCCACCAGCACATCCGACACGACCGTCATCGGCAACGCCACCGTCACTCTCTCCCAACCAGCCAAATCCACTGGTCCCTCGCTCACCGTAGACGCCGGAACCGTGACGCACGCCATCAATCCATACATCTACGGCATGAATGCCTATACGCTCGAACACCGCCAGCGGCCAAGGCTGCAGCGCTCAGCATCGATCGCTGGGGCGGCGACGCCACCTCCCGCTACAACTACCAGCTCGATGTCACCAACTCGGCCAGCGACTGGTACTTCGAAAACCAGAATGGCCTTGCCGGGGGCAGTGAGAGCAACAGCTCGTTCAACGCACAGGTCACCGCTGATGCTTCGGTCGGCGCGAAGACCATTGGCACCGTTCCAGTCAATGGATGGGTCGCGAAAGACAGCACATCCTGCAGCTTCCCCGTTGCCACCTATGCCAACCAGGCGCAAGTCGATCCTCACGGCCGCGGCTGCGGCAACGGGGTCTACCCCGACGGTGTGAACAGCTGCACCAATTCCAGTGGTTGCGACATCACCGGCAACGAGCCACTGACACCAGCACTGCAGTCGATGCCACCTGGACCGGCGCCTGGGTTCAATTTCCTCGTCGGCAAATTCGGCACCGCAGCCAACGGCGGCGTCGCCATCTACGACCTCGACAACGAGCCGACCTGGTGGGATGCCGTGCACCGCGACGTACACCCGCTGCCTTTCACCTACGACGAAGTCACCAACAACGGCATCGCGCACGCTGCAGCAATCAAAGGCGCCGATCCCACCGCCGAAGTCAGCGGCCCCGTCATGGACTACTGGTGGGCCTACTTCTATTCGAAGAAAGACATCGAGACTGGCTGGGGCAATGGCAGTCCCTGCTATGAACCGTGGAGCAATCCCATCGATCGCAAGGCCCACGGCGGCGTCCCACTCATCGAGTACTACCTGCAGCAATTCGCTGCGTATCAGAAAGCACCAACGGCATGCGCCTTCTCGACTATGTCGACCTGCACACCTACTTCGCTCCCGACAATCTCGCCTTCAGCACCGGCCGGCGATACGCAAACCCAAGAGATTCGCCTGAACTCCACGCGCGTCTTCTGGGATCCAACCTATACCGATCCAACTTCCCGCAGCCGAACTACACCACCGACGCAAACTACACCTCGAGCTGCAATACGCCGCTCCAGGCCCCTCAAGTGATTCCGCATGATGAAGAAGTGGGTCGCCAACGACTATCCCGGCACCAAGCTCGCCATCACGGAATACAACTGGGGCGGGCAGGAACACATCAACGGCGCCCTTGCGCAGGCCGACATCCTTGGCATCTTCGGTCGCGAAGGTCTCGACATCGGCACGCTCTGGGGACCACCCGATCCCGTCAAGCAAGTCCCCGGCCTCGTGGCCTTCGAGGTCTTCCGCAACTACGACGGCGCAGGAGCTACCTTCGGCGACCAGGCCATCACTTCCACCAGCGCCGACCAGGGCAAGCTCTCCGTCTACGGCGCTCTTCGCACCAAGGACAACGTGCTCACCGTCGTCGTCATCAACAAAACCTACGGCGACTTCACCGCCACTCTTACCTCGCCAACTTCACGGCCAGTGGACCGGCGCAGGTCTTTCTCTACAGCAGCGCCAACCTGAACGCCATCGTGGCCCAGCCCAACCTCACCGTCACCGCACCCGCCAGCGGCAGCACCACCAGCACGCTCGGCGCCACGTTTCCCGCGCAGTCCATCACTGTCCTGATCGTGCCCAAAGCCTGATTCGAACAATACCCATATGCAGCAAAGACCGGCCCGCAAGGGCCGGTCTTCCTTCAGGTCGTCGTTTGCAGCTGAAGAGTGGGATCGAAGAATCTACTCAGTGAAAAGGCGGCCCTCGCGATGTTTGTTTTGCATCGCGGGCTGAAAAGGACGCCCAGCTGGGACTAATTGTTTAGTGCGTCCGCTGTGAGAATTGCCCGCCGGCGCACTGTGCGGTGTCTAAGCCTGTAGAAGGAATCGCTGCGGTTGGAATCAGATGGAGCCGACGATCGGACTTGAACCGATGACCTGCTGATTACGAATCAGCTGCTCTACCAACTGAGCTACGTCGGCCGATGAAGGATCCCGCAAACCTTGTTTGTGGGGCTATGCGAACAGGCACACCGAAGGCCGCGGTTCGCGTCTCCTTCACGATTGTATCGTTGCGCCGGTATTCGGTAAAGCTGGGCCCCGAGGCAGCCAAAGCACTGCCCGCGGCGTCCCTTCAATATCCGATTGGGAGAGGAGCCAATCAATTCGATGATGAACATTACCCTGCAGCTCTCTTTCAGAATCGCCCTCGTCTGGGCCGGAGGTTTTCTGATCGCAGTGGCTGTCCAAGCCCTCTTGCCCGATCAGGCAGGCATCAACCTCGCCGGCAGGCAAAGCGTCCTCTTCATTCCCTTCAGCCGCATGGGCTTCTGGACCTGTGTCCTCGCCGCCCTCATCGTCACCGGCCTCGTGGTAGGCCGCGCCATGCTCGCCGACATCGGCTGGAACACCTTCCGCTAAATCGAGCCCGACCCCTATCAAGATCGTGTCATCCTCAGCGCCGCAAGCTTGCCCCAGTCTGCGCACTTGCGTGATGGGGTAAGCGGGGCGAAGGACTCCGAATCTGCTGTGCTTCGTCTCCCAGCCGAATCGAATCCAGCTATTCGCCATCGAAACCCGCTATACTGCTCCCCATGCAACAAGACCCCATGGAAGAATGGCGCCGCCTCACCGCGCTCTACAGCGAAATGGGCGACATCGAAATCCGCGATCTCGCCGACCAGATCAACGACCTCACGCCCAACGCACAGCAAGTCCTTCGCGATGAATTGAAGAAGCGCGGAATCTCCGAGAACGTGCTCGCGCACCTTCGCGCTCCAAGGAGAACGCTCCAGATCGACGCACTCTGCAGACGATTCACTGGGATTCCAGGGAAGATAGCTATCAGAACTCGGATGACGATGGATCGAAGGCGGAGTCCACCGAATACACCTGGAAGACAGGACTTTGTCGTTGCGAGTCATTGGATGAAGCAGCTCAGCGAGGTGAAATGCTGCGTCGCGCTGGAATCGAGAGCTGGATTCAGCGTCCTGGCGCGCGATTCGTTGTTCCTTGGGTCGATGTACTGGGCGTGGGTGATCTTCAGATCAACGTTGCCGCCGATCAACTCGAACAAGCCCGCGCCGTGGTCGCTCAACCCATCCCGCAAGACATCATCGACGAGCATACGGAAGAAGAAGCAACCCCGGCCTACGAAATCCCCGCCTGCCCCAAATGCAAAGCCGAAGACCCCACCCTCGAATCCGTCGAACCCTCCAACAACTGGCTCTGCGAATCCTGCGGCCACACCTGGTCCGATCCCATCCCCGATCCAACTGCGCCGTAACCCGCAACTTAGCGCTCAAAAACGGAAAGAGCCGCCCGGCAACAGGGCAGCTCCTTCCTCAGGGAGAATAGTTCCAACGGAGGCAAAACCATCAGAACTTTCTGGCTGCATAGTAGGTTTCGGGGACCAGAGTGTCAAGAATAAATCCGGAACAATATAACTGGTATTATTTACAGTAAGTTACAGATGGAGTCAATTCTTGCAGCGATGCCGCCGATCTTCGCCGTGACATTCGCCTTTTTAACTCCGTATTATGCCGTGTTTTCGGGGTGTTTTCTAGGGTTTACGGCCATTTTTCCACAGGCGAAAATGCGCCCGTTAACCGTTCGGATGCGGCGCAGTGATTCTTCTCACACCTGAATTTCAGTCTTCGAGATGCAGCCGGATGAACTCCACTTCATACACCGACGAGGCCGGTTTGCCCCGCGCGACGCGGTAAAGCGCCCTGCCCCCGCCCAGAAAAAATCCCAGCAGGACAGCCGCACTGCATCCGACGATCACCAGCATCGCCACCCCCATCAGGAACTGGCTGGTCTTCACGATCTCGTTCTCCTTGCCCTGCGGCATCCGCGTCAGGTCGGCCGAGTAGTGCACCTGCGCCAGCAGCCTGTGGCTCTCATCGGGAATCGCATCACCGCTCACCAGCGCCACCATCGGCCCGCTGCGGCGCACTTCCAGCGATGCCTGGTCTGAATCCGGCAGCGGCTTCGGAAACGCCGGCTGCGCCCCGCTGCCCGCCTTGATGTACGCGCGAATCCTTTTCTCCTGCGCCTCGGCCATCTGCGGTGTTGGATAGTCGATCAGCGTCAGCGTTGCCGGCCCCGAATTGAGCGAGTAATTCGCCGTCACCGCCTCGGCGTCGCGATCGAACCCCACCAGCTCCGGCGGCAACACGCCGCCCGCTCCCGCATATCCCGCCGGGCCCTGCGCAAAGTGCGTCGTCTGCTTATCCAGCGATCCCTGCGGCAGGTTGGCCAGAATCGGCGGCGGCAGCGCCCGATTTCCCTGCGGCGATCGGCAGATCCTTTGCCAGCTCCCGCATCTCTGCCGGCCGACATCGGGCCCACATGCGAGAACGTCGCATCCACCACCGTGGTGCCCTTCCAGAACAGCACGCGGTTCTTGTCCGATGTCGCTCCCGTGCCGATCTCTGCCTTCGGCCATCCGTTCTGGCGGTAGAACGAGTACGCGCCGTACGCCCCGCTCACATCCTGAAAGCTCAGCGCCTTCACGCTCAGCGTCTCGTCGCCGCGCTTGTAGGCGGCCGTCATGCCGCCTGCGCAGCCATACTCCTTCAGCGCCGCCGCATTCGCACTGTCCAGTTCCGCTGGATCGGTGACAGGCTTTGGTTTCTCTGCCGACACCCATCCTGCAAACGCATCAGGCAGCAGAGGCTTCTCTTTCGGCGCGGTGGGCGACCCCGTCGTCACCATCATCGGTGCCGACTTTCGCCGGCGGAGCCTGCTGCGCTTCCAGGCACAGATCCGCACCTGCCAAAACCGCCACACCTGCCACGACTGTCATCCACCGCATCCCGGATACTCCCCAGTCTCAGGCTACCACCCGATCGCTTGCGCGCAGAGGCTTCCGGTTCTGCTCTGCTCGGAGCACGCCCACTCTCTCTTTGACACCGCGAACCTCGTGAAATGTTCGCTTCTCATGCCTGGCGATTGGCACGGCGTAAATATCGCGGCACCCATCTTCTTATAACGCAATCGAGATTCTGCGTACTCTTCGCCAAGTGTCCGCGTCGCGGACTTCTTCGCGGAACATCAAGTGGCATGAGAGCGCTTTGCCGCGCTCCCATCTTTCAGGCCTCACATAGCCTGCATCTCGCTCTGCAATCCCCGCATCGAACCCGAAGTCACGAACGAAAAACGGAGGAAGACTTCTCATGTTCCGTCTGTCTTTATATGTTCTCGGAATTTCGGCGTTTGTCGCCGCTTGGGCCATCTACCGAAATGAGCAAAAGATGATACCGATGCCTGTCACAAAGCAGCAGCCATGCTGCAGCAAGCCTGGGCTGATCACCACACCCGCGCCTGATGCGCGACATTATTCCGTCACGCTCCAGCACTCGCGTCCGCATCGAGCCGATGCCCATCGCTCACACAGCTGGCACACCCGCAGGCATTGACCCCTGCGGCAGCGCCGGCGGATACAGCAAATCTCCCAGCACCTGGTAGCGCCCTCCGTAGAACAGGATCGCGTACTCCCGCGTTCCCGTGCTCAGCGGTCCGCCCAGGCATATGCTCGCCAGCAGGAAAAACCCAAACGCCACCAGCCCGAAGAAGACCTGCAGCATAATGCCGGCCACCGACGCCGATCCCGTCGAATTCGCAAACGCCGAATGAATGCCGAGCTCCATGCCCGCAACCGCCCCGGCCAGCACGAGCCCCGGAATCAGCAGGATCATGAAGATGGCGATCCATGCAATGATCGGCAGAATCAGGCGCAGAATCGCGTACGCAAAAAACTGCCCCTTCTCCGCCTTGATCCGCGCCCACACTGAACTCCATGCCTCGCCCGCCGACGCATCCTCCAGCGCGAAATGCGGCAGCATCCAGTCGCGCAGAATGATGTCCAGCGCGAATCCCGTCACGATCAGCAGAAAAATAATCGGCAGCAAGGGAAGCATAAGGCCCAGCAGCATCCCGATATTCGGAGCCCCGCCCGGCTGCATGGCATGAAACACGCGCCAGAACCCCGCCAAAAACGGAATCGCAATCAGCCCCACCAGCAGAAAAAGCAGCATCCCACCGCGATGTTCAACCAGAAGAAGCGAGAAGCCTGCTCTTTATAAAGCTCCCATCCCGGCCGGATCTCCTTCGTGTTGTGCACCAGACAATGGAAGAAAGCAAACCGCAACCGCGTGATCAGGTAGAAAATCACCGCGCTGATCACGAAGACCAGCAGAATGGCCGCCACGCCCTCGGCAATCCACACCGGCTGAATGTCGCTCAGCGATTGGATCATCAGGTCCGCTGCCCGACGATGAGCCACCTCCACCGTGCGATGACGACGACGACCGGAAATTGCTTCCCAGCCCCTCCGTAATCAAGGCCACCAGCCCAAGCTTCAGAAACGTGCCCCAGCTGAACGGCCTGAACAGAAATTCCTTGGTGCGTTGAACCGCGGGAGAGATAGCATCTGCAGCAGAAATGGCGTGCATAATCGTTGACCTTTCCAGGGAACCCAGCCTACCACGGAAACTACGCAAATCCCACCGGGGCAGTTCCATTCACCATTCCAATCCACCCAGGCGGGCAGCTTTTTGAAAGGGCGACTTCACAGCTTGCTGAAAACTCGACGAACTCACCGTCTTGTAACAAGGGCATGGCTTCAGCCAGGCCGCAAATGCAACAAGATGGATATCGGGCTTTTTAGCCACTGAGGCATCGTTCCGAGTTGGTTATCATTCCCCAACAACGCAAAACTAGCTTGTCATGTTGAGCGCAGCGAAGCGGAGTCGAAACATCTGCGGTTGTCCTTAGGGAACCTTCGAGCCGCAAAAATCCTCACTTCCGCATCGGCGGTGACACTCCCGCACAGCGGCGCCAACCAGTAGAATCATCGAGTCCTGCGATGCACAATCCGAGATTGCAGCTAATTTACGTTTGCTCGGTGTTCCTCTTGACGAGCAGTGTCTCGTCAGGATTGGGGCAGGAGCCCTCAGCACGTCCGGCCAAGCAGCCAACGACAATATTCACCATCGCCCGCATTACGCAGCCGCGAAAGGGTCTGGATAGTTGGCCGATGATCGTCGCTCCCCACAGCACATCCGTGATCGTGCGAATAAGACAATCGCAGAGATGAATGAGAGCACGTCAGAAGCTCTTCGCGAGTGCGACGATGACTATCGCCATATAAGAACCTGCCAGAATCAGCGCGAGCCAAAGGTGGATGGGATCGAAAAGTCAAGGTCACAATGCGAGGGCCACGATTCGTTGCTATGGTGGCAGACGAAACGTCGTTCTGCGATGGATCGTATCCAAATAACGATCACGTCGCGGTGGTTTTCGATATGGCTACTGGTGAGTTGGTCAAGTGGACAGACTTCATGATAGGAGTGAACGAAACCGCGGCGGCTGCCTTCAAGTCCATTGATGGCGCAACGAGTTCTGGAATATCCACGTCTGGTTTGACTGAGTTGGCACTCAAGAGAGCCGATACAGACCCAGAGTGCAGGCAGGCATTGGAGTCTCTGGGTCAAACGGAGTTTCAGATTTGGCCGGACGCGAGGCATGAACAACTCATAGTCAAAGCAATAGGCCTGCCTCACGTTGTTCAGGCGTGCGAAGAAGACATCGGACTGTCAATTCCAGAGGCGCGACAGCAAGGGTTCAGGGACGATATTCTCGGCCCAATCGAGCAAGCCCATCGACTCGCTGCTTCAATGCTGAAGAAGTGATCTTCAAACAAATGTCCTATCGTGGCCGATTCGGAAGCTTTTCTATCGCAAATTCTCTAAGCCCCCTACACAGCGGAAGCCCCAACCTGCTGCGCCGCTCGCCACTCCTCAAACTTTTCCAGCGCCCGCTCGCACACCATCCGGTGCCGCTCCTTCTTGTCGCGCACCTTCTTCCGCACTTCCTCTTCCAGCGGCTCCAGCAAGTCAAACGTGATATTCGCGGGTTGAAAATCCTTCGCGTCCGCATGCGTGATGTAGTGCACCAGCGATCCCAGCGCCGTCCCGCGCGGCACCGGCGCCGGCTCCTCGCCCCGCGCCAGCGCCGCGGCATAAATCCCCGCCAGCATCCCCGTCGCAATCGACTCGGTGTATCCCTCCACCCCCGAGATCTGCCCCGCAAACGAGAATCCGCGGCTCATTCTTCAACCGCAGAAATTCATCCAGCAGAACAGGCGCGCAGATATACGTGTTGCGATGAATCTGCCCATAGCGCAGAAACTTCGCATTCTCCAGCCCCGGAATCAGCCGCAGCACCCGCGCCTGCTCGCCCCACTTCAAGTGATTCTGAAAGCCCACCAGGTTGTAGCTGTCCGCGCGCACATTCTCCTTGCGCAGTTGCACCACCGCCCACGGCATCCTGCCTGTTCGCGGATCACGCAACCCCACCGGCTTCATCGGCCCGAAGCGCAGCGTGTCGCGCCCGCGCGTCGCCAGAACTTCAATCGGCAGGCAGCCCTCGAAATATTGGAGCTTCTCCCACTCCTTGCTCTCCGCCTCCTCCGCCGCCACCAGCGCATCGTAGAACCTGTCGTACTCCTCGCGATTCATCGGGCAGTTGATGTAGTCCGCCGTGCCCTTGTCCCAGCGCGCCGCAAAGTACACCCGCTCCATGTCGATCGACTCCGCATCCACGATCGGCGAAATCGAATCGTAAAACGCCAGGTGCCCCGAGCCCGTGATCCGCTGAATCTCCTCGCTCAGCGCATCCGACGTCAGCGGCCCCGTCGCCACAATCGTCGCCGCATACTCGCCCGGACTCGAGCGTTGTCACCTCTTCGCGAATCACGCGAATCGCCGGCTCGGTCGCAATCGCCTCCGCAATCCTCCGCGAAAACTCCACGCGATCCACCGCCAGCGCATGTCCTGCCGGAACCGCCGTCTCATCCGCAATCCGCAACAGCGCCGACCCGAAGCGCCGCATCTCCTGCTTCAGCAGCCACGGCGCCGTATTCGGCGATTCGCTCTTCAGCGAGTTCGAGCACACCAGTTCGCCAAATTCAGTCGTCTGGTGCGCCGGCGTCAGCCGCGGCTTGCCGTCCACCATCGCGCGCATCTCGTAGAGATCCACCTCGCAGCCCAGCCGCGCCGCCGTCAGCGCCGCCTCCGGCCCCGCCAGTCCTCCGCCAATCACGCGAATTCTCACCGTGCGCTGCTCCTCAACGCCGGCCAGCCGCTTCAGCGCCTCGCCGGTCACGCGCACGTTCCGCCACGCATCCAGAAACTCCGCTCCCATGGCGCGATAGAAATCGATTGCCGGCGTATTCCAGTCCAGAACCTCCCAGCCCAGCCGCGGGCAATCCTTTTCGACCGCAATCGCCGCCACCCGCTTCAGCAGCGCCTTGCCGATTCCCAGCCCCCGAAACTCCGGCAGCACAAACAGGTCCTCCAGGTAAACCCCCGGCGGCCCATCCAGGTCGAATAGCTGAAAAAATAGAAGGCAAAACCCGCCGGCGCTGCCGTCGTGCTCCGCGATCAGGCACCAGTAGTACGGGGTTCGGCCCAAACCCATCGCGCAGCAAATCCGCTTCCGTCGCCGTCACCGCGTCCGGCTCGCGCTCATATCTGGCCAGCGCGCGAATAAACTCAAGAATCTGCGGCACATCCTCCGCCACTGCCGGTCGAATCGTGGTCGCCATGTCTTATTGTAGGGTGTGATGCAGGCCACAGGCGCTCTCCAATCCGGCGCAAACTACCATCGGAAAGACGGGCGGCCTCAGATGCATGGACAAGGCCGGCATTCCAGACTAGCTGCGTCTTCCGGCCTTGTGCTCAAGCATCCGTTGGATTTACCTTTGGTCGTGCCGAGGAGAGCATCGTTTGCGTCGCAGCCGTTAGCTCGTCGCAGCAACTGCTCGCCCACAGCGTTTTTACCGGTTACCGATGCGTCTGGCGATTCCTCGCAGGGCGAAGTTCCTGATGCCGTCGGACAAATCGCCGCGAGCGCATCTAACCGGATGAGCAGGTTAGATTCGTATGATGTGTGAGAGACTATCGAAACCTTTTTTCGATCGAGCATGCGGGCTCTCATGCTCGCCCAAGCTCCCAAGGAGAAGAACATGAAACGCACGATTTCGCTCTGGATCGGATTGCTGGAATTGCTGGTGCTCGCCCGCGCTCGCCCAGACCCCCGCGCAGACTCCCGCGCCCGCCAATGTTGGACCTACCGGAAAGATCCACGGCCATGTGATCAATCCCACCGGCGCGCCCCAGAGCGGCGGCACCATGAGCCTGAACAACGGAACCAAGGAAGTAGTTTCCTTCCCTGTTGACGCCAACGGTGACTACTCACGGCTCCGCACCTCCGGGCACCTACACCCTCATCTATCGCACCCCCGGCATGGCGCCCGACAAGGAAGCCGACAAGTTCGACAACATCAAGATTGTTGTCGGACAGGACACCGTTGCCGATGACGACATGTCGCGCAAGGAGTACGTCGACACGCTCCCCGAAGAGACCCGCAAGCAACTCGCTGACTTGAAGACGCACAATGCTGAGGCCCTGAAGGCGAATGCCGTCATCAAGTCGCTGAACGCAGATCTCAAGACCGCCATGGCCGACATTCACGATGCCGACGCAGCACGCGCCACCGCCGCTCAGCAACTCGGTGCCTCGGCGTCCAAGACCGATCTCGCCGCCAAAGAGACCGAAATCAAGAACCGCGAAGTACACCGACGTCGTGACCCTCATGGATGAAAGACACCCAGGCTCCGGCCAACGGAGTCCGTGCTCTGGGCCTATCTCGGCCAGGGACAGTTGGGCCTCAAGAAATACGATGACGCCGAAATCTGCCTTCAAGAAGGCCATCGACCTCGATACCGCATCGAAGAAGCCTCGCCCCGAAATCCAGGGCCTGGCGAACTCCGGCCTTGGCGAAATCTACGCTCGCAACGGCAAGGTTCCTGAAGCCGCAGCCGCCTATGATGCCGCCGTCAAGGCTGACCCCACCAAGGCCAGCTTCTACTACAAGAATGAAGCGGTCATCTATTCGCAGGTGGGGAACACCGACGCCCAGGCCGCGGCTGCCGACAAAGCCATCGCCGCCAATCCTAACGACGCGCTGCCGTACTACCTCAAGGGCCAGGCTCTCATCACCAAGGCAACTGTCGACCCCAAGACCCAGCGCATCGTTCTGCCTGAGGGTTGCGGCGAAGCCTATCAAAAGTATCTGGACCTCGATCCCAACGGCCCCTACTCCGCGGACGTGAAGGGCATCCTCACTCAGCCGGCCAGAAGATCAACTCCAGCTACAAGGCCACCAAGAAGTAGTTTCCTCTCAATCCCGCTTCGTCAGAAGGGCGCGCTCATCATAGGGCGCGCCCTTCCTATTACGGCTTCCTCGAGAAGATGCCATAGATAGTCACTACACCACACCAGCTTCCGATAACCACTACAATTCCCTCCATGAGTTCCGATCTCCCCAGCTATGAACAAGCCGCCGCCATCGTAGCGGTCCACGCTCAAGGAATCGCGCAACATCATCGCCGCACCGAGCGGATCTCTCTCGCGAGCGCCGCAGGCCGTATCCTCGCCGTACCCATCGAAGCCGACGACGATCAGCCAGCTTTCTCACGCTCCACCCGCGATGGATACGCCTGCCGCGCCGCCGAAGCCTCCGCACACATCGGACTTCCCGTCGCTGGCTCGACGCATGCCGGCGAAACTCCCGCCGGCCCGCTGCCCCCCGCTTCAGCTTGGGAAATCATGACGGGAGCACCCGTCCCCGCCGGGGCCGATTGCGTCGTCATGCACGAGCACGTCGAAAAATCCGCTAACGCTATCCGCCTCGATCCACGGCGCACCATCGACCCCGGCGACAACGTCGTTGCCAAGGGCGCGCAAGCACGCCGCGGCGATAAACAACTTCCGGTTGGGACCAGGCTCGCCCCCGCCCAGATCGCCCTTGCCGCTTCCTGCGGCTACGCGCGCCTAGACGTCTATGTCCGTCCCCGTGTTGCCATCCTCACCACCGGCGACGAACTTGTTTCCGTCGACGCCACTCCCGGCCCCGGCAAAATCCGCAACTCCAATGCCCCCATGCTCGTCGCGCTAGTGGCGAACGCAGGCGGCGAACCCATCCTCCTGCCCACAGCAGCCGACACAGCCGAATCTCTCGATGTCGCGCTCGCGCAGGCCGCGCAAGCGGACATGCTCCTCATCTCCGGCGGAGTCTCCGCAGGCAAATTCGATCTCGTCGAGCCCGCGCTCGCCCGCCTCGGTGCGAGCTTCCATTTCACCGGCGTCCGCATCCAGCCAGGCAAGCCCCTCGTCTTCGGACAGATCCCGCGAAGCGGTGGATCGCCGACCGAGCAGGTCTTCTTCGGCCTCCCGGGCAACCCCATCTCCTCCGCCGCCACCTTCCACCTCTTCGCCGCACCCATCCTCGCCGCAATCGCCGGCAGCCGCGAAACTCAGCCGCGTTTCGTCCTCGCCCACCTCTCCCGCGACACCGATCGCAAAGCCAAGCCCGGCCTCACCCGCTTCCTCCCCGCGCTTTGCCAATTCAGATCCTCGGTCAACGAACCTCCCCAGGTCGCCCTCGTCCCGTGGCACGGTTCCGGAGACCTCACCGCCTTTGCGCAATCCAACTGCTTCCTCGTCATCCCTGAAGACTCAAGCTTTCTCAGCGCAGGTACCATCGTCCGTATCCTGCTACATTAGGAATCCAGAATGCCAAAGAAAGCCAAAGCGCAACTCTCCCACTACGACGCTTCAGGCCAAGCCCACATGGTCGACGTCAGCGCCAAGCAAGCCACAAAGCGCGCTGCCACCGCTTCAGCATTCGTCGAGCTCTCCGCCGCCGTCCTCGACGCGCTGCCTGCAAATCCCAAGGGAGATCCACTAGAGATTGCACGATTCGCAGGCATCCAGGCGGCCAAGCGGACATCGGAACTCATCCCCATGTGCCACCCGCTTTCGCTCTCGCACGTCGACGTTCAGGCCGAAGTCGTCGAAGGCGGAGTCCGCATCCGCGCGACTGCAGCCACCACAGGCCAAACGGGAGTGGAAATGGAAGCCCTCACCGCTGCATCCGTAGCCGCTCTCACCGTCTACGACATGACCAAGGCACTCGACAAATCCATCGTCATCCGAGATCTCCGGCTCGAACAAAAGTCCGGCGGCAAATCAGGCGACTACACCCGAGAGAAATAAGCGAGCTTCTCCGTCGCTGCCAGAAAACAATCCCTCCCTCCCCTTGACACTCGACAAGAGATGAGCGATGCTGTTGTCGAACGTCGAGGGGAAGATGCCGCCATCCACTGACCTGCTCCAGGGAACGCTGGACATGCTGATTTTGAAAACCCTTGCTCCCGGCCAGGAACACGGCTGGGCTATCGCCCAGCGCATCCAGCAAATGTCGAACGACGTGCTCCAGATTGGGCAGGGCTCGCTGTATCCCGCCCTTCATCGTCTGGAGTACAAGGGCTGGATTCGCGCGTCGTGGGGCGCATCGGAGAACAACCGTCGCGCACGCTTCTATGCGCTTACCGCCGCAGGCCGAAGGCAGCTTGATGCGGAACTCGAGAACTGGGACCGGCTGACGGGAGCCGTGAATTTGGTGCTGCAGAAAGCCTAGCGCGACGGACGAGCAGGAGAACTAATGCTGAGCCAATGGTGGTCCAGATTTCGCTTTTTCCTTGCAGGCAAGAAGCGCGTCGACGTGGACGAAGAACTCCAGTTTCACCTTGAACGGGAACTGGAAGCCAATCTTGCCGCAGGTATGTCCACTGCTGAGGCGAAACGTCGCGCGACGATTACCTTCGGAAGCAGAGAGCGTGCGCGCGAAGCGTGCCGCGAGCAGCGGCCTTCCTACTTCCTCGAATCACTAGGTCGCGACATCCGGTTCGGGTTGCGTGGACTGTGGCGAAATCCCGGCTTCACAACGATGGCGGTGTTGACGCTGGGACTGGCTATTGGTGCGAATGCGACAATTTTCAGCTTGATCGATCAGGCGCTGATGCAGACGCTCCCTGTGCGGGATCCTGGACAACTGGTAGTGCTGAATTTTGCCGGTTCGCACCCCGGCCATACGCATTCTGACGGCGGAAACACGCCAGGCCATGCACACGAATTCTCGTATCCGATGTATCGCGATCTGCGTGATCGCAACACCGCGCTGAGTGGTTTAATTGCCGAGTCGGCGCTGACGCTGGGCGTGACGTGGAACAACCATGCAGAATCCGTCCAGGCAGAATTGGTGAGCGGAAATTACTTTGAGGCCCTGGGCGTGCCACCGGCGATGGGACGGTTGTTTGGCTCCGGTGATGAGACGGCGCCGGGTGCGAATCCCGTAGCCGTGTTGAGCTTCGACTATTGGAAATCGCATCTCGCACAAGGGCCCGTTGTCGGCAAGACGCTGCTTGTGAACGGAACCCCTTTCACGATTACGGGAGTCTCTGCCCCGGGGTTTCACAGCATGATTTGGGGACACACGCCCGATGTGTTTGTCCCGCTCTCGATGGAGCAGGTGCTCACGCCGGAATGGCAGTATCTCAACGATCGCCAGTCCTACTGGATAGACGTTGCGGGTCGGCTAAAACCAGGCGTGACACGCTCGCAAGCGGAAGCCTCGCTCAATACGCTCTTTCTCGCGCTGAGGGCCGAGGAGTTCAAGCGATTGCACGATCAGTCCGCGAAAGCGCGACAGGATTTCCTTGCGGCGGCGCGCCTGAACGTGGAGGCGGGAGCAAAGGGTTTCAGTCCAATGCGCGGCGATATGCAGACGCCGCTTACTATCATCCTGGCCATGGTGCTGCTGGTCGTCGGGATGGCGGTCGTCAACGTGGCCAGCCTTCTGCTGGTGCGAGCAGCGGCTCGCGCGCAGGAGATATCCGTTCGCTATGCCCTGGGTGCGACCAACCGGCAGGTCCTTCGCCAACTGCTGGCTGAAGGAATGTTGCTGGGTCTCGCAGGAGCTGCACTGGGACTGGCGCTTGCGCCTGGAGCGCTGCGGATGCTTATCCATTGGATGTCCGCCAATGCGTCGGATGGGCTGCCCTTCTCGACGGTGCTTAACGGGCACGTTCTGGGCTTCTCACTGGCGATCACGATGCTGGCGAGCTTGCTCTTCAGTCTTGCCCCTGCGCTGCAGTTCCGGAATCCCCGGCTGTCAGAAGTCATGCAGCAGCGGACAGGAACTAGCGCTGGCGGCTCGCTCAAATTCCGGCGAACTTGCGTAGCGCTCCAGATCGGATTCAGCCTGTTGTTGATGGTGGCCGCGGGGATGTTCGTGAGGACGATCCATAATCTGCGTTCCGCAGAGACGGGCTTCCCAACGGATCATCTGCTGGTGTTCGATCTGAATCCAATGCTGGCCGGATATACGGGAAAAGAGGTCGTGCCCGTCGAGCAGCGGGTACTGGATGCGGTTGCCGCGCTGCCGGGGGTGCGTGCAGTGGGGGCCACCAACGACGAAGATTTGGCAGGCGATGAAATTCAGGGAGACATTCTTCCCGTTGGGTATGCTTCGAAGCCCGACGACGAGTTCGATGTGGAGCTTCCCTGGGTGAGCGACGGATATCTGCAGACGCTGGGCGTGCCCCTGCGGGCGGGGAGATACTTCAATCCGGGTGACACCGGGACCTCCCTGCGCGTGGCTGTCGTGAACGAGAGCTTTGCAAAACACTACTTCGGAAGCGCACAGCAGGCGCTCGGACGTGGCCTATCTCGTCCCAACAAGACCGGTACGGACGCGACGATTGTAGGAGTCGTGGCCGACGTGAAGCACGCGAGCGTCCGCGATCCAGCGATTGCTACCTGCTACACACTTTTCTCGCAGGCGTTTCGGCAGACGGGGCTCACGTTCTACCTGCGGACCTGGCAACAGCCCGATGCAGCCTCGGCGAGCGTCCGTGCGGCGATTACCGATCTCGATACGAAGCTGATTGTGGGCAACCTGCGCACGATGACGCAGCAGATTGACGCAAACCTGATTGCCGAAAGGGCAGTCGCAATGCTAGCCACTGCCTTCGGCGTTCTGGCTACCCTGCTTGCGGGGATCGGGCTATACGGAATCCTCGCGTTCTCAACGGCGCAGCGGACACGCGAGATTGGAATCCGCATGGCGCTGGGTGCGCGGCGCGTGACGGTGGTGGGACTGATTCTTCGCGAAGTGCTTTTGCTGGCCGGTGGTGCTATAGCCGGGACCATTCCGCTGGCGATGCTGGCGACACGGATCGTGCGAAGCCAGCTCTTCGGCGTGTCAGTCGCCGATCCCGCGGTATACGCATCCGGGATCCTGATCATTTGCGTGGTTGCAGTGCTGGCGGGCTTCATTCCCGCAAGGCGCGCAGCGACCATCGACCCCGCGCGCGCCCTCCGCGCCGAGTGATTTGCATATCGAAGCGCCACAAACAACTCTGTCATTCTGCACGTGGCGGTTTCGGACTCCGCAGACGCACGCGTCTGTGAGGTTGGCGAATCGGGTCCCCTGCGACAGGTCGACGCGTGGGAAACCTCAGCTATATACGCGCCGACGCTGATGCCGGTGCTCTCCGGCACCCGTGCAGATGCGGACGTCGTAAATCTACGACCTGGCTACCGAGCGATGGCCGAAAGTTGCTGGACGCCTGCCTGATTTCCTAAAAGCCGTTTGAGGATGAAACGCTTTCTCAGATCAAGACACTATCAGGAAAACGAAGCCGGTGATGTTGCAGCCAGTTCGTGCCTAAGGAGCGACCCATGACCCAACGAGCCCTTGTCCTTTGGTCCATTTCGTCTCTAATCGCAGCGACCTTTGCGGTGCCTCTGCTCGCCCAAGACAACTTTGATGTCGTCACCCTTCAGAAAAATACGTCAAGTCAAACCGTGTGGCGCATCACTCAACCCAACGTAAAACAAGCTTCCACCAACTATCCCCAGATCAAATTCCTTCCCGGGGATTCCGTGAGTATCACTGCCGGCGGTTGCGTTCAGACTGGTGGTAGTGGGCGCACATGGAAGCTCTACGTGAATCCGTCGGGACCAAATGCGGATAGACTCTATCACGGCAAAATCTGGATACCTGGTATCGACAGCAGCCTCACCAGGATTCAGAACTTTTCGGCATTCAATCAAGCCCGCGAAATCCCTTCCCCGCTTCCAGGCGGCCTCCAGCCCGGGGATCTCTATTTGCGGCTAGGGTATGAGGACGACGGCTATGGGGATAACGGCTACTATTCCCATGATGACGGCACGAATGATCAATGCAAGAACTCTGTAAATGCATTTGTGATCATTTCGATTGGCCACGACGGCACTCTCGCAGCAAATCCATCGACGTTCAACGGCATTGAGCCTGCGCAATATCGGTGTCAAGCTGGATGGGCTTTCCTCAACTTCCCTACGCCTCAGCTGAGCAAACAATCATTCAACGATGCCTTCAGCCTGAGCTGGTATGACTACCTGGACCCGGCCACAGAGATAACGTTCCTTGCCGCACGTGGTCTTGCTTCGTCAGGAAATTGCGCCGGAATGAGCCTTCTGGCAGATGTCGGGGAAGACCAATTTGTCGTGGGACAGCTGGATGAAAGCTTTTGGTCAAACTACAAATCTCAAGGCATTGCTTCCCCACCAGTTTCATACGATGTCAATGTCTCGCATTGGAAACAGTTATCTGTTCCGTTCCTGCGCGGCTACATCAACACAGCGTTCCAATCTCCGTCCAAGACCGCTGCTCAAATTGAGAGCGACTTGACGAAGGCCAATTACAACTACGGCCTTCTGTCTTTGGAGCATGGTACAGGGGGGCATGTGCTTGTTCCGCTGCGAGTGAGCCGTTCGGGCTCGCAAATCCTCATCGATGTGTACGATTCGAATCGTCCTTGCGGTCAGATACCGGATACCGCAAATTACCCACAGGTGATCGTTGATGGGAATAAGTGGAGCTACGTAATGGCTGGCGGCGAGACGTGGACCGGCTCAAGCAACAACGAGGTTGGATACAGTGGACTTGGTTATGTTCCTTACATGGGTCAAGATGGTTGGTCTGACCTGGGTACAAACCTGCTCGGCCTGGTCAAGATCGTATTCGGCAATGGAGTCAGCGTAGACCAGGTGACTGACGAAACAGGGAAGCGCCTCTATATCCCTGGGCAGCAGCAGCTTGACCAATCTCCGCAAGGCCTGGGCAATCAGTTGATCAAGATTCCATTTCTGGCTCAGAACCAATACGACCGACCTCGCGCAAAGGGACCCGTGTTCGCCTTGAATCATGCTTTGAACCTTACCCCTGCCATGCAGGCCCAGGTACAGAAACTGGAAGCAGAATATGAGGCAGACTACGGGAATTCGGGACAGGTATTTCTCGCACAGCCGCGGAGCTTGGGCAGCCTGACGTTTACCGTGTCTGGAGCGAATGCTTCGCGGCCCGTGCGCATGCTGGTTGGGCAAACGGGCCAATTCTATGAGATCAATTCCACCGCTCAGGCCGCGACTCCCCATCCAACCATGGTGATTCATAATCTAGGGAGACTTGAGGATGGGATATCAGTCCAGAGCCGCGATCAGAATGCCCTTAAGGTCACTGTGACCCACGGGCTGGTCTCTCAATCGACGAACAATATAACCCTGCAGAGAACCGATGAATTGTCGGTTGGATCCGCGCTGACCAAGTTCTCGCTCGCTCAGGATAAGACTCTCCAACTCACTTCCGCAACGCCAATCACTGGCGTCGCGGTGAATACCCAGATCATTGATAAGAGTGCTGGAGTTACCACGGCACCAGTTCGTCGAATGCTCACGACAATGCCCAAGCAGTAAGTGGTCGACAGCACGAGACCAAAACAGGCCCGACGCCAGCGCTGGCGTCGGGCCGAGTCAAGTCCCCGAACTGCCCAGGACAAAATCTGAAAGCCTTCCCTCAGCGCTGCACAGTCGGCTTGTCGCTCCCTGCGGGCGGGACGGTGTGGTCGTGATCATGGTCGTGGTCATGATCGTGCTCGCTCTTCGGCGGTGTGAAGATCTGCGGATCGAGGTGCCCGCGATGGCAGGTCCCGCACGAGACCGGCACGCCTGAGTTTTCCACTTTGCTCACGTAGTTCTGGTTGATGTCCTCGACCATGCGGTACATCAGCCGCGCCGTGTTCTTCTCCGGCTTGGAATCATCGGCGTAATTCAGCCGCGGTTTTCCGTTCGGGCCAATGTTCTTGGGATCGGCCGCGTGGCACGTGCTGCACTCGGTACCCAGCGCGGCCTCCCACTTGTGCATCAGGTCGTGCACCTGCTCCCCGGTCATGTCTTTGGGCAGCACCTTCAGATTGGTCGGTGTCGGGTGGTCCTCGTGCTCATGCGCCGGAGCAGCGCTGGCTGTCGGGGGCTGCTGGGCTGCGGGCGTTTGTGCAAAGGTTGCGACGGCAAAGAGTGTGGAAACCAAGGCCGTAAGGCAGGCAGAAAGAGACGGGGAAGAGAGCTTCAAGTGCAAAGTTCCTCGCAGTTTGAGATGACCTCTATTCTACTGACGAATGACCGCCTCGGATGGTTGACGTTCCCGCCAGCCGCTTCGGTCCGGAGACACAGGCGTGTCCCCGCAACGCAAACCGCAGCGGCCAATCCACTGCATGCCTGATGCCGATCCGCGGCGTAATCACGACCTCAGGCTCCGGAAACCCGTCGTCCCGCACCTGCAGCGATGATGCCGCGGCTGGTCACGTCCAGCCCGTTGTGCAGCGGCCGCGTCAGCCCCAGCGCCAGGCACAGCCGGCTCGGCCCTGAAGCGATCATCCGCACCGGCGCATCCTCATCCAGCCCTCGGTTCCGCGCCATCTGCGCGATACCCATCACCGGCTCCAGGGCCCGCAGCAAAATGCCTGCCCCGAATCCCTCGGGCTCGCAGCTGATGTTCGCGCAAAAATACCTCCCGTAGATCGAATACAGATACGCATACCCTGGCGGCCCGAACAGCACCAGATTCCGCGGCGTAGGCCCGCGATGCGTGTGCGCCGCCGGATCCGGCGGATCGTTATGCGGCCCCAGGTAGGCCTCGACCTCCACAATCCGCCCGGCCAGCACTTCGCCGTCCGCGCTCCGCGCCACCAGCAGCTTGCCCAGCAGCCTCGGGGAGACTTTTTCAGGCGAATCTTCGAAGAATTTGCGTGAGATCAGCCGTCCCGGAAGCTTGTTTTTGCCTCTTTTGCGGCGCTATTTGTGCGATTTCTTCCATTCCTTCACGAGCGCCAGCACTTCTTCCGCATGGCCTTCCGGCGTCACCTTCGGGAAGATATGAATGAGCTTCTGGTCCGGCCCGATCAGAAACGTGGTCCGCTCGATTCCCCAGACTTTCTTCCCATACATGTTCTTTTCCTTCAACACACCAAACTGATTGCAGACTTTCTCGTCTACATCAGCAAGGAGCGTGTACGGCAGGTCGTACTTGGCCTTGAATTTGGCCTGCGCCTTGGGCGTATCGCGCGAAATGCCAAGCACCACGGCGCCGGCTGCCTGGATCTTCTTGAAGGTATCGCGAAAGCCGCACGCCTCAATGGTGCAGCCGGGCGTATCGGCGCGGGGATAGAAGAACAGCACCACCGGCTTGCCGGCGTAGTCTGAAAGGCTTACAGTTTTGTCCTCGTCCGTCTGCAGCGTAAAATCGGCGACCTTCTGGTTCACTTCCATGGCAGATTCCTCGTATCGTCAGTATGGTGGATAAAGATTTGGAACGGCAGGTCCGTCTGCATTATTTCCGAGAGGTACGTCCGGTGTCATCGCGGGTCATCAAGACTGGTTTTATCAGGCCAACATCGCTCGCCATCGCCTTCTCGCTTTTGGCCGCGGCGGCCTGCGCGCAATATCCCGGCCAAGTGGCCAAAAAGTCCAAAGACACCCCCGACCTGCGCGCCATCGCTGTTCTCGAGTGGACCGGCGACGCGGGCAAGCCCAAGACCAGCCGCCTCGTACCCATTACGGTATACGACGGCGAAGCCCTGCAGGATGGCAACGTCTACCTCGCTCGTCCCCAGCCGATGGCCCTTGCAGGCGAGGTCGAGTACGAACTTGAGAAGAACGGCCAGCCCATCGGCCTCTACGACATCAAGAACGCTGGCCAGGAACAGGGCCTGTGGGTCGGTTACGGCGCGTGGAAGCCATTACCCTCCGCAAAACCCGCGGCTCCCAAGCCGATCGTGGACGACGGATTCAATCCCAACGACGACAAGCCAGTCTTACACCACAAGCACACGGACGCATCGTCCAAGACCGGATCGGACTCTGGCAGCTCCGGCTCCGATTCATCCGGGCAATCCGGTCCACCGGCTGATCCGGACCGTCCGACGTTGCACAAGAAGACCGGCACCGACGATTCCGGCAGTTCGAGCACAAGCTCCTCCTCCGATCCCGACCAGCCAACGCTTCACAAGAAAGACTCGGGCGACTCGCCAAGCACCAGCAGCACGCAAAGCAGCGATCCCAACCGTCCCGTGCTGCATAAGGGCACGCAGGCCTCAGCCGACTCGGTCGACGGCGAACACACCAGTTCCGCCGATCCCGACCGCCCGCGACTCCTGCGCGGCAAACCGACCGGCAATGGTCCCGACGTCCAGCCAAGCCTGATGGGACTGCCGACGGATATGCAGCAGGCAGTAGCCGTCTCCGATGCCAAGACCCGGCCCGAACATCCCTGGAGCTACACCTGGGCCAACCCGGACGACGAAGAGAAGATGAAGGAGGCGATGGAGGACATTGCCCGGCAGGCACTCGGTCCTCAAAACGCCACCGGCTCGCTTCAAAGCATGCATCGGCCAAGACACACGCAAAAGCCGCACCGCCTCCCGAACCGGCTCAGCTCGTTGATGAGAAGTTCCACGTTTTTGAACTTGCGTATGGATCCGGCGCGACGATGGTGCTGTCGGCACACACGGACGGGCCTCCGGCGCAGCAAAAGTTCGTGACGCTGATTGCCCAGCCCGATCTCTACGGCAATGCACTTGTGTTGCTCAAGAACGTGACGGACAACGCGCATCTCGACGAGACCCCGCGCATGCGCCTGGTCGACGCGGTCGATGCGCTGGCTGACAACCGGGGCGAGCTTCTCTTTGAGTTGCGCGGAGCGAGCCAGCGGCAGTTTGCGCTCTATCGCGTGCTGCGCGGCACCGCCGAAAAGATCTTCGTCACGGGTGGCGGCGAGTACGGCGTAGCGCCGGGACAGTAATTTCCGAAACGTGCGGCGGCAGCGGAAGAGCACCGTAAAAATGCCTAAAGCGCCCGTTTCGCTTGCTGTGCACCATCTCCGGTTCAATCAGTCTGAATATTGCGGGGCGCCGACGTTTGGCATCACCGAATCTATCCCCGCGATTTTCGTCCCATTGGAAGATCCCCGTAACTTTCGTGACTTTCATGAATATCTGCGAGAGAGAAAAGTCCAGCCTCCTATACAATTCAGTATAGACTGGCTTCACCAGAACACCCGTCTAAAGGATTTGGCATACAAATGGCATCAATCGTGTCCCCCCCTTCCCCCTCCGATGCGCCCGACGCTGCAACCAAACAGGTTGTCGCGGCGCCGGATTACTCGACGCCTCATGGCACGATTCCTGCCAAATTCCTCATCCGCATGGGCAAGGCTGCAACCGCGGGTTACGGGATCAATTGGACAACCTTGGCGATCATCTCGGTGTTCCATGCGGGAGCGCTGGCTGCGTTCTTCTTTTTCAGCTGGCAGCGGCTGGCGGTGATGGCGATTCTCTATGTGCTGGCCATCAACGTGGGCATCGGCATGTGCTATCACCGGCTGCTGACGCATCGCGGCTATCAGACTCCCAAGTGGGTTGAGTACGTCATGAGCATCTTCGCCACGCTGTCGCTTGAGGGCGGACCGATTTTCTGGGTGTCGACGCATCGCGTGCATCACCAGCTCAGCGACCAGGAAGGCGATCCGCACACGCCGCGCGAGGGCGGCTGGTGGGCGCATACCGGCTGGATTCTCTTCGGCGAGGCGCTGCATGCGCAGACCGAAATTCTGAAGCGCTATTCGCCCGACCTGAGCCGCGACCGCTTCCACGTCTGGCTGAGCAAGTATCACTGGCTTCCGATCACCGTCGAGCGGCGTGCTGCTGCTGGCCGGTGGCTGGATCTGGGGCGGATGGGTCAACGGCGTCGCCATGGTGCTGTGGGGCGTGCTGCTGCGCGTCACCCTCGGCCTGCATGCCACCTGGCTGGTGAACTCGGCGACGCACCTGTGGGGCAGCCGGCGCTTTGAGACCCGCGACGACTCGCGCAACAGCTGGTGGGTTGCGCTGCTGACCGGCGGCGAAGGCTGGCACAACAACCACCATGCGCACCCGGTCTCCGCGCGCCATGGCCTCAAGTGGTATGAGATCGACCCCAACTTCTGGGGCATCTGGCTGCTCTCGAAGATCGGCCTGGCCAAGAAGATCCGCGTGGCCAAGTACGATCCGGCGAACCCCAAGCCCGCAGGCCTCTAAGCGCTACGAAGCGCAAATTACACCGGCCACTCCTCAGCGGAGTGGCCGTTTGTATTTCGCGCTATAGCTGGGGAGGCTATTTCCGGTATCATTCAGGCCAGCTTTGCTCCCGCCATCTTTTCGAGAATCGCAAGCGGCGCGGATTCGCGGCGTGACCATGGCCGCAGGATCGACGAGGAACGTCTGCTCCAGCGCGAACTGGCCGCCAAGCACCGCGTGGGGCACTGTTTCGGTGTAGACCATCCAGCTCGAGCCGGGCGCGAATCTGCACCTCCTCGCGCGGCAACCGGCTTGAAACCCCGCGTCCTCTTTCATTGCGTTGTGCAGGCGCATCATGAACTCATCGTAGGGCGTGCGCTTCCATTGCGGAACCAAGCCGGCAATTCCTGTTGCTTGTGCGAACTGCTTTCCGGCGCGCGCCACAGGTCCGTCTGGCGCGGAAGTGGCAAGTTTCGCAGGCGCAAACTCTCCCACGCACGCGCGCGAATGGCTCACCCACAACCCAGTCGCGGGTGCGGTTCGGATGAATGTTGTGGAAGAAGCGCAGGATGCGCCAACCGCGTGTGGGCCGGGTTGGAAAGGCGTCTGTGTGCAGCAGATCGTTGCGCCGCCGCATGGGCAGGTCGCGGCCTTCTTCTTCGACCGGTCGGAAACTCGCATAATCCAAGCAGCCAGCGCCGCTGGTAGGGCGCGAGAAATTCCGTCAGGAATGCTGTCCACGCTGGCCGAATACCGCCGCATGACCTCGTGCATCTGCTGGACATTATCCGGGCCGGTCGACTTTTCGTCGATGCCGCTCAGCTTTTCGCGATCGGGCTTGTAGGCGATGTTCTTGTGGAGGCGGCTCAAGGTCTGCTGCTGGCCGAGGAGAAACTCAACATCTGCGTTCGAAATCGGCACCGGCGTCTGCGGGAAGTAGAGGATGCCTCCGGCCTCAAGTTGCGCACACCACACACGCATCCGGTCCTCGCGCGCCGGCGATGCTGGACTCAGTGCATCCGGTGGAATGACATGCACGGGCATACGACGTTACTACCTCCGCAGTTTGGCCCGGACCCAAAGGGTCCCAAAAACGGGCAGCGCGAGCAAGAGCACAATAACGCCGGCAGGGAAGCCAACGTAGAGATAGCTGTCGGCGTAGTTTACCGAGTGATGGCCGATGAGGTTCCATGCTAGCAACGAGAAGATGGCGACCGTAGTGGTCGCGAAAAAAGCGAAAAATGCCGAGGTGAAGGCCAGAAGCAGGCTCTGGAAAAAGCCGAAGCCTTCCAGGGGAAATCCGAGAAATGTGCCGCCGGGGTGGCGCCCCATCGTCATCGTGACCTCTCTCGTCTAGAATACAGTTTTATGCCCAGCAGCGCGCAAATCGAGCTATGGCATGCCGAGAAGGTCGCCGCACAGGCGAACGTCGGCCACGCACCCAACGGGATCAACTTCGCAGGATGGGGCGAGACGCGTGTCAGCGAAGCCGATCTGGAACGCTTGGTTGGAGTGGTTCCCGCATTGCTCGCGCCGGCGCTCAAGAGCCGTGCTTACTACTTTGTTCCGCTGGCCATCGCCGAAACCGGCGAGGTGATGATCGCTCCGTCATACTCTGTTGATCTGGGCGACCGTGCGGTGTGCCATCGCAACGCGACCTTTGGGGAAACCGAGGCTGTTTTTCTCTCCACACGGCTCGTGGAAGACCGATTCGGCCTGGCATTTGAATTCTTTATCAACGTGGCGCACAACTTCGCCGATGCTGCGGGCGTGCCCGACAGCTTTGCACGCCTGGTGTGGTCGCAGGCCGAGGCACAGGTGCGCGGAGAAACGAGCCAGGATGCCTGGGAGGCTCGCCGCCGGGCCCAGGACTCACGCAACGGGCAGAAGATCATCGACGAGCGCTCACGGACGGCGTTCTACGACGCGGCATTCTCGGATGCGCTGGCGATCTACATGCTCTTGCTCGCGGTCGACTTCGACTACCACGATCTGCGCGAGCGCGAATATCCGCTGCTGGCTGCGCCCGCACTGGCCGAGCGGCTGCGGCACATGGCAAGCCTTTTTCCGCCCAACTCCAGCTACGAATTCCAGATCCTCTACCGCCGCAAGGGGTAGCTGCGCCGAGGGGGTACCCCCCATACTCTGTTGATAAAGTTTCTTCTTTCAATGGGTTGTGCGGAGTCGTCAGCTCCAAAGTCCTCTCGGGATTGAACTTAGACGCAGAGTCCTCTCAGGCAAAGACTTAGAGCAGGGTTCCGTGAACAGGAATTCGGAAATAGCGCTCCACGCCCGTGGGACTCTCCAAGGCAGCTGGGATGGATTCCAACTTCATTGTGCGCCGGGGAGCGGACCTGCAAATCGGCCGGATTTTCTATTTGCTTGTTTCTGTTCGGTTTAGGTGGCGAATGCGATAGGGGGATGGTTGACTTCAGGTTTGCCATTTGCTGAAAACGGTTGTCATTTGGGCTGAGCAGACTCAGGCTCAGCCGTGGTCCATCCCCCTGTCAAAATGCCCTTCGCGCTGCCAGTCCCTTAATTGCGTCAAGTCAGGGTAGAAAATTAAACGTGTTGGTCGCATCGTCCACAAAATAGACTCCGCTGCTCGTCGCCCAGAGCCCGAACAGCGCGCCCGAGCCCGGAGGAGGCCCGCCTGATGCATCCACAAGATCAATATCCACTTGCTTGCCGTTGATCGTGCTGAATTCGATAATGTTCCCGTCGTCGCCGTTCGCAGTAAATAAATGACGCCCGTTCAATGTCAGACCGAGCGGGTCGTTCAATGAACCACCCTGGGAAAACGTCTTTCCGCTGCCAGCATCGCGTAGCCGGAACAACGCGTCGGGAATCACCGCGATCCTGTTGTCGAGACTATCTGCAACAAACAGATTGCCGGTCAGCTCATCGAAAGCCACGCCAGTCGGCCCAATCACCAAGGCAGCAGGATCTGTGCGCTCCGGAAAATGCGATGCGATGACCATGCTGTTGATTAACTGAGGCGCTCCGCTCTTTTGGACAGCGAATAGCATTCGTACAACCGTTCCGCCGTTAACGACGTTTCCGTTGGCCGCTACAGTACCATTCAGGACATTCGTTACGAACAGCGCAAAGATGCTGCCAGCATCAACCGCCGTCATATCCCACGGACCATTGATGTTGTGACCCGTGATTGTCTCGACAACGTTACCCATGCTGTCGAGCACCAGAAGGCAGCCGCTTTCCGCAGTCGTCGAAGTGCCGTCAGTAGTGGGCAGACTCCCTACGATAACGAAACCGCTGCGGAGCGCCACCAGAGCTGTCGTCAGTCCGATGCCCCCCGGACACGAAACCTTGCTTGCGTCGATTGCGGCAAAAAGATGGGCCGAGCCGTTCGCGGAAACTTGCACGATCGTCGTCCCCGTTCCCTGCTGATTCGCCGCATTGTTGAAATTGCTGATGAGAAACTGCCCTTCGACAAGATTTCCAGTGGAGCGCGGAACCTGCGCCACGCCATATGGATTCACGTCTCCATTTGCAGGAACAGTCGACCCAAGGGTGACGGGAGTATCGTTGTCCATGTCCTGCGCGTAGCCGGCAGTCGCGCCAGTTGCCATCAACGCTGCAAACACGGCAGGCCCCAAAACTCGCGGTGGTATGCGATCGATCCTAATCATCATTGACCTCCGTGACCTCAGGGCGTTCATCCGCTATCAGGGGAACTCACCCTGTGGCTCAGGGCCGATGTTAGCCCCGCCAGGCAGCGTGTTGTGTCACAGGATTGTCATTGTTTTGTCAGTGCTTCAACTGCCGGCTGCCCATCCCATTGGATTATTCGCATGCTGCCGGTGCTGCTTCACCTTCGAACGCAGCGACTAAATGCGGAGAGCGAAGTAGCCCCCAGAAAACTCCGGCAGCGATCAAGGAAACTCCTGACATAACCCAAAGTACAAAGGGATAGCCAAGCCGCGTAATCGATGCTCCTGCAAATGCTGCCGCTATTGCTTGAGAACAGGCCATCACAAACGCATTCATTGCAGAAGCACTGTCTCTTTCCTCCGGTGGCACTCTGTTCATGAGCAAGGTGTACATTCCCGGTTCGCTGCATTGGAAGGCTGTATAGGCCACGTAGATGAACCCGGAGATGGCTACCCCATGCGCCAACGCCAGGGAGCCGAGCGCAATCGACGTCGCGATCTGCAGGTAAGTGATTCCGGCCACGAGTCCTAATTTCCGAAATACAAGTGGCGCTGCGAGAACCGTCAGCACCTGGGCGAACTGTGAGAGTGAAAAAGTCAGTCCAATCTGTGGCAATGACATTTGCTGGTATCGCGCAAAATAGACATTCATGAACGGGCTGAAAGAGTCGTCGACCATACTCCAAAGTGCAATCGCAAGAAGGAACCGGATGAGAAAGGGGTTAAAGGTGCGTCGAATTTTCGTGCGAACTGGTGCCCGGCCGACCCTGAGGTTCAAGACTGGCCAAATTCCCATCGCCAGAATCCCGCATGAGGCCAGCAGTACCACCTGAATGGGTTCGAGTGAGTAGATCGGCAGCGAACTCTTCGCCAACCACCCCGGCAGAACGCCGCCTGCCAGGCCACCTAGAGATGGAATCACAATGCCAACAGAACAAACCAGACTGAATGCGAACGGCCGGGTACGCTCGCTCGTGAGCTGAGCAACCGTGGGAGAAAGGCACACGCCAAATGTTGAAAGAGCCATCCCGCTCAAAAAGGCAAGAACCAATTGACCCGAATAAGACAAGGTCAAGGAGCGCATCACGAAGATGGCTGTTCCCAAAATGAAGAACGTCAATAGCGCTTTTTGAAGGCCAAATCTTTTTGCCAGTTTGCCGGCGGGGATTGCACCGGCGATACTTCCAGCGGCCATGGCACTGGTCAAAAACCCCAAAGCCCTCTCATTAAATCCATGACCGATCAGGAAGAGATTGAATAACAAGAAATAAATGGAAAGGCCCAAGTCAAAAAAAAAGCGGCTCCTAAGAATATCCAGAACTGTCTTCCTAGTTGACGCTGTGAGGCCCACCAGCGAAAGCCATGCCACAACGTGGATGGAAAGGCGCGAGTATGGTGCACGGTTCGAGACACGAAGTAGAAGAGGTACCGGACATGCGGTTGAGTGGGGCCGTCTTTTTGGGGTTGTCCATATTTATCGAAATCCGCAGCAGGCGTTCCAACATGAGGGATTCGTGTCGGCCACAGTGCTTTGCGCAAAACAGATTGTTTCTCTTTCGATGAGTTGAGCAAGCATAAATAAAGCCACACTCGATCTTTATTAGGATGGAACATTGCTTCCAGGGGAGAATATACGAAGCCGTCGAACCAAGTCTTGATTGCAAGTGGAAGATTCTCAATTTCGGCCTGTACTTCCGCGGAGGTATTGCAGTCGAACCATGCTTTTGCAAGACCAAATACAATCGCCTGCATCGAGCGTAGAGTGCCACCGTGGAGTTCGCGCCAGCTTGCCCAGAAAGCTGTATCCTCCGCATGGTGATGAAGAAACACAGCTAACTCGTATACATCACGTGCGGTCAAATCTCCTCTGAGAAGATTTCGGAGCGTGTGAAGCGAATAGTAGCCGAGGCCGTCCACCTCGCCGAAGGTGGGAATTGTGAAATCTTCCAAAGACCGCATGACACGTCTTTCCCAGAAACCATCAAGGCCTGGCACAGGGAAACGGGTAGCTGTCTCATTCCAAAGACAGAAATGAAGCTCGACCGGCAGCGGCATCTGAGGATCAAATGCCTCTCCGCGCCAAGTCCAACCCTCATCGCGAAACAGCGTTGGCAAATGGTCAGCAGGACTGTAGTCCATTGTCTGGTCAGGATAGTAGCCAATCGTCGATAACGCGGAGCAGGCCCGGTGAATTGCGTCCCCAGGGCAATACAGATCAATATCCGACTGCATACGAAGCCGGGGATCGCTCACATATTCCGGGCATTTCGCAAAACCCTTCATCACGACAAACTGAACGTCCGAGCCTTCCAGTGTTGCTGCGACGTCCTTGTATGTCGCTTTTACTCTCTCGAAACGCTTTGCGTTGTCGGCTGCATTCTTCTTCAGATGCGCCACGACCCAACTCGGAAACTCATCTGTCTGCACTTGCAATAGAGGAAACGTAAGATATGACCTTTCGCAAAATGAGAGAAGAGACCTCCACTCCGAGTCCTTTAAACCTTGCAGTTGCTCAGTGTTCCCATTGCGTAACTGGAGAGCAGCGAACAGCGCCTTGACTTCTTTGGGGATATTGCGCGTCATAATTCCGTCGGTTTCGGAAGATAAATTCATAGAGACCCCTGGATATCTTTCAAGACCAGCCTTTCGAGTTCTTCCACAGCGCAATCCAGATCACTGTAGCGCAACTCCAATATTTCCACTGTGAGCAGATTATGAATCGCGGCAACTCTTGCCTCTCGAAGCTCGCCGGCGTCGATTCCCAGCTCAAACCATTCCAGCGCAATATTCCGAGGATACGGTATAAGGCCCGGTGGATCGGGGTCTCGTCGATTAAGAAAGACGATGTAACTAACAGAGCATTTATCCGCAATTGTTATTTGCTGGACACGTTCGGATGGAAATTCGATCGTCGGCTTACTCACTGCGTGGGGCACGATCCTTTCTCCTTCAAGCTCTGGAAACAGATCCGCAGCGGAATCGCGAAAACGAAACATGTGAGGGTTGCCAGTTACGACACGGTCCTCGCCACCGTACGCAAGAAGCACAAGGTCGTCTGAGAGATATGTCCACCCGGCACGCGCACAGGCAAAAGCGAGCGAGGATTTTCCTGCGCCTGAGTCTCCACAAAGCAACACGCCATGTCCTGCCATCTTTACGCAGGCGGCGTGAATGAGCGTCACACAAGGAGAATCTATCAAGAAAAAGGAGGCGGCAGCTTCAAGAAAGTGGTAGCGAAAATAGTTATGATGCTCTACCACTGCTGGAGTCATCCATCCGAATGCGAAGCCTTGCTTAAGATCGCAAACACAGAAATTATCTTTATCGGCAATCACAGATCTAAGATTGCCATTTGCTCGATAGGTTACCGCTGGCGGGCACTCTGTCGAACTGCCGTCAATAACGCCAAAACGCAGTTCTACCGTGGGCCGGGAAAACACCTGAACAAAATGCCCCCAGCTCTCTTCGGCGGCTGCAAGTACTTCGACTGAGTTTGTAACGACCTCAACAGCAAAGCCCATCGGATAAAACATTGCCCGCAGGGGCAGCTCGGCGTGACGCAGCAAAACATCTTCAACGGCGGGTTCAGCGCGTTCGTGCCGCGGCCGATCTGCGATTGCGATCGATTCTCTTGCGTCTGAAATTTCCTGTTCATCCAAGTACAATGTCTCCCTCTCTCTGTCCCGCATTTGGTTAGCCTCCAGTTCGCGTGGTCCGAATGGTTGATGTTCAGAATGCGTACTTCAATGCAAATTGAATGATGCGCGGATTGGAAACCGTGGACGAAATTACTCCAAATGCGGCTCCGGCAGCATGATCAGTGACAGGCTGCCCGAAACTGGGTGTGTTCGTGAGGTTGAAGAACTCGGTCCGGAATTCGAGGTGGCTGCGATCTGTGACGGCAAACCCGCGCTGAACAGCCAGGTCGATGTTGCGCTGGTCTGGCCCTCGCAGATTGCCCACAGGGCAACTGCCAAAACCGGTTCCATCACCGATGACCGGCGGTGCAGTAAATGCATCTCGATTGAAATAACCATTCAGGCGGGAATACACAGATCCCGAGGACGCCGGGTTCAACCCAGTACATTCTGCGCGAGAAAAACCTGCGAGATTCCCATAGACGGAGCCTGCTGAGCTATCCTTCGCGGTGAGCGGGCTGCCAGATTGTGCGACAAACAGGCTCGATAGCTGCCAGGGAGAAAGGATGTGGCGCACAACAGATGGCGCGGTTTGGAGGCTGGGAGTTTCATAAACCAGGCTCATAACAACCCGGTGGGTTCGATCGCGGTCATCCGGTCCCCGAGCCTGACGGGGGTTCGTTTGATCATTGGACAGAAAGCTCAATTCAAAGTTTGAAAGGGATCCCAGACCACTGATGTAATCGAGTGATTTCGACCACGTGTAGCTACCCAGGAATTCAAGGCCGTGACTCAATCTTTTGTTGATACTGGTTTGCAGAGAGTTGTAGTTTGCATTAAACGTCGTCTGGCAGATATAAGAACCTGGCGCGATGCCCGCATAAGGAAGCCGCTGGACTATATTTTCGTTCGTATTTGTCGTTTCTCCATTCACCGGGTTTTCAGGAGTGGCGAACAGTGCTTGATTGAATTGGACACATCCCGCAACGTGGACAGAGGTTGAGCCAACGTATCCCATCTCCCAGAGAAAATCCTTCGCGAACTCGTATTGAAGGTTGAGATTGTACTCCTGCAGGTAGGGACTTTCTAGCCGCGGCGAGATCGCAGCCAGCGATATGGCCCCGCCAGGAGTGCGTGGGATGAAGATCGGGTAACTGGAGTTTGGCGGCAGTGGCGGGTCGTATGGCTGTTGCAAAGTTGCTGCACCATTTTGGGCGCCCTGTAGCGATTGGGTCAGTGAAAATGGAGGCTGACCTACGCTCTGTTCGGCAAGATCACCGGACAACCTGTCGAAATAAATTCCATATCCGCCGCGCAATAGAAGAGTCGGGCTATCTGCCAATCGAAGCGCAAAACCTAAGCGTGGAGATACGTTCTTATAGTCGGAGTTCCACATCCCCGCAGATGAGGATTTCAGCACCCCTGCGGGAAGCGGGCCGGAGTAGTTAGCGGGGAGAATAAAACCGCTGAAGGTACCCCCTGGCGGCGCACTGTGAGAAGCGATTGAAGGATCAAAGGTAGGCAGACGTCCATGAATGTCCGATGGCGGACCGAATATCTCATAACGCAATCCTGCATTAATTACCAGCCGTGGCGTCAGCTTGATATCGTCCTGGAAGAATCCGGCAACATCTGTATATCTCTCGTCCTTACGGAAAGAACCCGATGCAGCAGTGCTCTGAAAGATATTACTCATGGCGCCGCCATTTTGTGCTGCACTCTGCCCCACTAACAGGTCTGGAAATCCGAACAGGAACAGGAACCCATCGACGACATATGGAACATCTACATCCACCTGATGCCGCTTTGCTTCGGCACCAAATCGGAAACTGTGCTGTTTTTGGGTAAGAGATACAGTGTCTTGCCAGACGAACGTATTTGTGTTCTGGAAGTAATACGGTTCCCCAGCGGTGCCGATCGTAAAGAGCCCATTGATGACCATACCTGGAGTTTCTGGGAAGAGCGGAGTGGGTGTTGCCATTCCAACATCCGATGCACGGATCGGTTGGGTAATAGCTGCGTAGCCATTGAATCTCATAAAGCCAAAACGGGCAATGTTGACAAGTTGGGGATTGAACACATGAGTATCCGACAAAACGAACATCAGATTTTGATCTGTCTCGTCGGTACCCCAGCCGGGCACGGTGGCGCCAAAGGGCGAAAATGGTTCGCTTGTGGGAGCGTGAGAATAGAAGAACCTGCCTGAGAGTTCGTTCTTCTCGGAGAACGCCTGATCGAGATTGAACGTGAACTGGTCTTCACGATACCGTGCTGGAATCGAGAATGTAGATTCACCAATCGGAAGTTGTCCAGGGCTATTGGGGAGATTTACCTGCGGACTCGGAATCGCAAATTGTCCGTTCGGGAATTTAAAGTTCAACAGGGCAAGCGCCGTTGAGTTGATATTGGACCCATCGCATGAAACCTGGACGCCACCGGCAGCGGTTTGATAGCCCGGGTTAGCAGCGTAGTTAGCAGGACAGAATTGCGTCCCCAACGTTGCAGCGGATCGATCATTGGTCAGTTGTGGCAGAATGGCAGTCACTAAAGACAGGCTGGAGTCACCATCTCGCTGGACTGTGCCTTGATATCCACCGAAAAAGAAAGTCTTTGCTTTTATGATTGGACCGCCGATTGTAAAGCCAAACTGATTCTGTTTTAGAACAGGTCTTGGTTGGCCGTTTCTTTTCGAGAAGAACTCATTGGCGTTCAAAACATCGTTACGAAAGAACTCCCAGGCATTTCCGTGAAACTGATTTGTTCCTGCTTTGCTAATAACATCGACATTTGCACCCGCTCCTCGTCCGTAAGCCGCGTCGTAATTCCCCGTCTGCGCTTTAAACTGCGCAATTGTATCGGGAGCCGGAGCGGCAACGCCCACCTCGGATTGATATCCCGAAGCCGAGTTTTGAGAGAGGTTGTTTGCATCGATGCCATTGAACTGAAAATTGTTGGACGTGGTTCTCGCCCCATTTGCAGAAACGTTCTGATTATTCCTCCCCAGGGCAGCCGCATCGGGAAGCTCGACGACGACTCCCGGAGAAAGCGCCAGGATTTGTGTGAAATTCCGATTCGCAAGAGGCAGGGCTTCAATCGTCGCTTCATTCGTCGCATGTCCGAGCGCCGAGCTCTCGGTTTGCGCCCCTTCCGTGAGAGCCGTAACACCTACCTCAGATTTGACGGTTTCCACCGCGAGCTTGATCTTGACCTCAACCGTTTCGCTTACGATCACAGAAACGGAAGGCAGAGTTTGGCGCTTGAATCCTGCGGCGTCCACGACAACGGAGTAGTCTCCGGGTTGAAGAAACGGAACTCGAAACGATCCTTCCGCCGTCGTCGTTACTTTGCGGGCGAAATCTGCCTGCTTAGAAAAGACGGAGACGTGGGCATTAGGCAGGAAAGCGCCCGACGGATCTGTTACTGCGCCTGCGATAGCGCCGGTCCCAGGGGCCTGCGCGCGTAGGCCGCTTGAGAGGAGAATTGCCAGCAAAACCAGAGTTTGCTGAAAATAAATATTAGCCTTCATCGGCCCCCAGGATGCAGCACTCTCACAATCCTTATGCGTACCAATCGTACGTCGAAACAGGGGGATTAGTTGTCAGCAGATTGTCACCAATTTGCGCGAGCAGTCGGACAGTGAAAGCTGCTGAAATTGACGATTCAAAGCACTATCAGTTGTTCGTCACATGCACAGTGAAAACCATGGAGCCATGGCCGCTTCCGCAAAAGTGACCGCATTTCCCTTTGAAATCCCCTGCCTTTGTGGGAGTAATGGTGACTCCTGTCGTCTGACCTTTCTTCATGATCTCTTTTACGTTCAGGTCCGGAATCACGAGGCTATGGGTGACATCGTCGGAAGTCAGTACCAGTTTGACTGTCTCTCCCTTCCTGACCGTGATCTCGGCGGGCGAAAAGGCAAAGCGCTTTGCGTGAATCTCGATGGTGCGCGTTGCATCTTGCGCGTAGCAAAAGTTGGTTGAGAAAAGAGAAACCAACAATACGAGGGCGGCGGTGTTCAGACTGAATTGCTTCATAATTCTCCCGAGTGCACCCTCATTGGATGCGATTCTGCATGGCGGGATACATATCCGTTGTCTTGAAGCCATAAAAAGTCAAGGCGCCATATACTTGAGCAAAAGCTGTTCGTCCCGCCGCGAGAGCCGGGCGCGGACGCGCATGTGCATGATGATGGTCCCCGTGGTCCGCGGTGTGATGCTCATCGGCGGAACGTGACAACGCGAGCAGTTCGCCATGAAAACCCGCTCTCCATCTTTTTGCGAGTCGTGTCGCTTGTTGACCTGTTTCTGCCCGCTGGCGTCAGGTTTCGCTTGACCCTGAAATGCCAGAGCGGCGATTGGCGCCAATGAGATCAAAGTGACTAGAAGCGCGAGAAGAATTTGAGGTTTCATTTTTTTCTCTCCGGCCAAAGCGGCCACACAAAGCGATAAGTGACGCCCAGGTCCCAGATGTTCACATCTTCTGGGGAGTTAAATTGCCGCCCATAGCTGGAAACAAGCCTGAGATTATCGCGTACGTGGTAGTTCAGTCCTAAATCAAGCCGGTCGGTATCCACTTGCGGAAGGTTGTTGCCGCCGCCATTCAGCGGACGGAACTGCTGTGCGCGACCTACCAACTGCATGCGCTTAAGGAAGGCGGGCTTTATCGTGGTCTGATTGAAGAAATAGGCGGCCTGCAGCCAATAACCATAGCCGTTATAACTGTGGTCATATTCAAACTTCACGTCCAAGGACGCTTGGAAAGGTTGCCAGGAGGCGTAAGTCGCAAAACTGTTCATCTCATGATCCTGAAGGTACCGCTGATATGACCCGCCAACTTCAAGACGGCTATCGGTCAGATAGATGCTTGCATCTCCACCGGCAGAGCGCGCAGCCTCAAGCTGATTCACGCTGCAATTCGTTGAAAAGTAGCTGGAATATTGAATTGAGTATGAGGGAGTTTGGCGGAGTACGCCTCGAAGCATGATTCCGTCTGCGGATCCGCCTGGGAGTGTTCCGATCGAAGAGGTGATAGGCCCGTCCTGCAGGTCGTGGATCCACAACGGCGACAGCCGCTCATTGTATAGCCCGAAAGGGAGGAGGTATCTTCCGGCAACTGCGATCAGATGTGAGTTAGCCAGCCAATCGAGCTGGGCGGATTCAACTGTTTTGAAAACCTTGCCTGTGTACGGCCCCGATGTTTGGTGCTGCCGCTGAAAGAAACCAATGAAATCCGCGTGGGACTCAAGCAGAACATGCGGACCGAACGGCACCAGCAAAACAGGGTTGATCTGCGGCGAAAGTGCTGGAACACCGCCATTCACATTGTAGATATATCCGACGGCTCCCGAAATTACGGGGACATAGCCGGCGCTGTTTTGGTTGATATCGGAATCCTGAGCGTGCAAAGATCCAATCATCCAGAATATGGATATCGCAACGAACAACCATCTCATACCGTCAGCTTCCTCTTGGTCTCGCTAGGGGATTTGAAGTGCTTCGCACAGTTCCACGTTGCATCCATTCTTGACCTAATCCTGCCAATTCGTCCAATCGGGAATTCGATTCGGACGAAAGGTATGCGCTATGAGCAGGAGCAATTTGCACGTGAGGCGCAAATCACCGCTGCATTGAAGCATGTAGATTTAGGACGCAGAGCTTTGCTACTCCAATGGCCTTCGCGCCCCCCGCCGCCGGGCTTTGTCGTTTGTGACGCGTGAATGGATGGCCGCGAATCGAGCGCGTTGAAGCGAGTCGAATATCGCCATTCAAGAATCTAATCCGAAGCACCTTTCGTCGTATTTCGGTTCCATGTCGCTCGCAGGCATAACCCTCAAGCTCTTTTAAGAAGCGCCCATATGAGAGACTCTCTGTTGAGTATCTGGAGCGAACTTCAGGCCCGCGAATCAAAGTCCGGAGAACCTTGACTGCCAAAGTCTCTAGTTGCAGTTGATACAGAAATCCGGGGCGCCCCGTTGACTGGAGCACCAATGCTGTCAGTTGTCTCGTCCTTACCGCGTTGATGGTCCTCATACGAGCAAAACATAATCTATTGTGGGCGCAGGTTGCGGATGAGGAAGGGCCGCGAGCGGGAACTGAGAGCCAGGCAAAAGAAGTTCCCCCTTCGCAATTTCTCGCAAAGGGGGAATGCGTATTGAAAAGGTCAAGCCTAACGTTGCGAAGACGATCCAGCCGCTACCACCTGTTGGCTGGACCGTGGCAGCTGCCGACGCGCGTGTCGCTGTAAGAAGGCGGTCCGGTTGGCTGTGCGGGATCCTTCAGGGCCGACTCGAAATCCCACGCATAGCCATTCGGCAAAAGCTTCAAGCCGTACGACAATTCGTACGAGTTCTCAAAGTCCGAGTATTGTCCTACCTGGTATTGCTCATCTCCGACGATCGCCACGAGAAGGGCGTTTCTAGTTATCTATCCATATTCAATGCCCGGGTGGCTCTAAAAGAACGACAGGCACTGATGGCGATGATAGAGGCTTCAGGTAATCAGCGGTCACCTCAGTCGGAAGATGCTAGACCACTACAGTCATGTCGCCAGTGAAGAGGAGAGCTGTCGAATCCTTGCAATCACTTCAGCCTCAGGTCGAGCAATAAATTACGCCTTAGTCCCGAGGGATCGTTTTCGGAGTCCCCACAGAAATCCCCACAATCTCATTTGACTGACGGAAAATTGTTCTTGTAAATATCAGAAGATAAATGGTCGGCGCTGATGGACGATTTTAGAACTCTCCTTCTATGTACCGACGCATTTGACACGCTCTCGCACAGTTGACGGCATCCGACCCGGAGCTATTTCAGGGTTGGCGGTCATTTGACCAGAACTCGAGGGTGCTTTCACTTAGGAGCATTGGCCCCATCCTGACCCTGTGTAGAATTGGACCGTGTACCACCGGTAAGCAAGAGGCCACCAGGCGAGTCTGGGGCAATCTTGCGCCAGACTCGTCGGACTAGTTGCCGCGGTACGGCAAAACCTTGAGGCGGTGTAGGGGAACGATGTCGACTCAGTCTCGCCCGAACGTCGAGCTTCAATCGCATGGCCCGAACTGAAAGCCTGCACCCTGTTTTCAGAGAGACCTCCATTTCTACGTGGGCCGGGATTAGTTAACCTATCTGACGTTCGATCCGTCAAAATAATGATCGGGGCTCGTAAAATTCACATGATCTGTGCCTCTCCAAGCCGGGCTCCGCAAGCAAAGGGGTTGCTCTCCTTTCGCGGTGTTGTATGCCTTCTCCTCGGATTCATGGTTTTCGCTTGGGGAACAAATTACAGGCTGTCGCTCTACAAGACGGAACATCGAATTTCCCCAGCTAAAGTGTGCACACGCGGCAGCGACGCTGCGAAGAACGCGTTAGACCATGCTGCGGACAGTCATACTGCAGCTCAGACTCCTCCGAGCATGGCGGTTCTATCCTCCCTCTTCCAAGAAACTAGAGATTTTACCTTCGATCGGTTGAGCGATGACTCGGTCATCGATCTCTCACAACTCCGTCGTGCCCCGATTCTCTATCTTAGGCCCCCTCCAGACGAACTGCTGTCCCTGGCTTAACCGCTGGAGATAAGATCGCCTTCCTGCGGATGAAATGGACATCTATTCGAAGGAAGGTCCTCGATGCGCACCAAGCGCCTGCTTGTGATTGCTGCTTGTGTTTTGGCCGCAGTCCTGCTGTTGTTCTATTTTCTGCATGCCCGCCATAGGAGGGAGGCTGCCACGGATACACCGGCAGCGACTCCGGCTGTCTCGGTGGCCATAGCCCACACCGGCTTTATTGCCAATCAGCTAACCGTCGCCGGAGTTTTCCAAGCATTCCAGGAGATTGACGTTCACGGGAAGGTCTCTGGCTATATCCGACACATTTATGTGGATATAGGCGACCGCGTCCATCAGGGACAGACCCTTGCCGTGTTGGAAGTGCCGGAATTGCAAGCTGAAGTTGCTGGAGCACAGGCAGGTATTACCCAAACAAAGCAAAACATCTCGCGCCTGCAAAATGAAGTTGCCGGGGATCAAGCTACTTACGCAGCCGTTCATGCCAATTACGCGCGATTGAAGCAGGCATCCGACGAACAGCCCGGCCTCGTTGCGGCACAGGAGCTTGATGATGCTCTGGCGAAAGACCGGTCGAGCCGCGTCACAAGTAGATGCTGCCAAATCTGCCGTAGCCGCGGCGCAAGGACAGCTAGGCGTTTCGCGAGCCGAGAATCTGAGGGTCAGCAGCATGGAGCAATACGCAACCATCACGGCCCCCTATAGCGGCGTCGTTACCATGCGATATGCGAACACCGGCTCGCTCATTCCCGCGGGAACCGCGGAGGGGTTGAACCAGGCCGTGGCCAGGCTCGCGCAGAGCGACGTGTTGCGTCTCCGCATGCCGGTTCCTGAACGGGACGTGCCACTCGTACATGTCGGATCGCAAGTCACTGTTCATGTGCAGGCGACGGGGCAGCAGTTCCCAGGAACGGTCGTACGCTACACACGGGACGTTTCCAAATTCAACGAGAACGATGTTGACCGAAGTCGACGTGAACAATCCAGAACTGAACGCTCACCCCCGGGATGTACGCCGATGTGACCTTCAATCTGGAGCAGAAAGATCGATGCGCTCATTGTTCCCGCAAGCGCCATCATCCAAGGCGATCAACCTTCGGTGATGCTTGTCGATAGCAACAATCGAGTCGAGAAACGGCCGATTACTGCTGGGTATCAGCAGTGCAAACTCTCAGGAGGTCACCTCAGGGCTTCAGCCCGGCGACAGGGTCATCATCGGTGGCCAGTCAGAGCTCCAGCCCGGCCAGCAAGTCACTCCGCAGCCTGCGAAGAACGACCTGGAAAACTATCAACAAGCGAACCAGAAGGGCGGCCAATAACCATGTCCTTCTTTGCGATTCGTTACCCGTTCTTCATCCTCATGGCCTGCATGATCGTCGTCGTAGTCGGTGTAGCGGCTATCACAAGCATGCCTGTCGATCTCTTTCCTCCCGTCAAGATTCCGGTCGTGGTCGTAGCGACCTTTTATGCTGGTATGCCACCTCAGCAGATCGAATCGGACATCACAGACAGCGACGAGCGCTTCTTTACGCTTGGGCAGCAATATCGACCACATTGAATCGCGTTCGATGTCCGGTGTCAGTCTGATTAAGATCTACTTTCAGCCGGGTACCGATCCAACAGCGGCCGTGAGCGGCATCTCGAATCTGGCGATGGCAAACCTGCGCCGCCTGCCTCCGGGCACTCTTCCGCCTGTCGTCCTCAGTTTCGACGCAGCGAATCTTCCAGTGTGTCTGATTACGCTGAAAGGCGCCGGGATGAATCAGACGCAATTGAAGGATGTCGCACAGTTCAGCGTTCGAAACCAGGTGGCCAATGTCCCGGGAGCCTCAGTCCCTCAGCCATACGGAGGAACCTACCGGCAGATTATGGTCTACGTCGATCCGTTGAAGCTCGCAAGCTTCGCAACTCGGCGTCATGGATGTCGTGCACGCAGTCAACGACTCCAACCTCATCCTGCCCGCAGGCGACGTCCGCATCGGCCCCAAGGACTACAACATCTACGCCAATAGCCAGGTGCCGACGCCTGACGACGTGAACAGCATCCCGCTCAAGACAGTCGGCAATGCTTCCATCCTTGTGGGCGACGTTGGCCATGCAGTCGATGGCGGCCAACTCCAGACCAATATCGTGCGTGTCGACGGACAGCACTCCGTCTACATTCCGGTCCTCAAGCAGGGCGGCGACTCCAATACCATCACCATCGTCAACTGGCATCCGCAAAGCCACCGCCCATCTCCTCGATATCCCGCAACAGCTCAAGACCACCGTCGTTTTCGATCAATCCGTCTTCGTCAAGACCGCCATCAAGAACGTCATCAGTGAGGGTGCAATCGGCCTTTGCCTGACGGGATCATGATCCTTCTGTTTCTCGGCAACGTGCGCGCCACCGTTGCGGTTCTGCTGTCGATCCCAATCTCGTGCATCGCAACGTTCCTGATCCTGAAAGCGTTCGGCGACTCGATCAACACGATGGTTCTGGGCGGCATGGCGCTGGTGCTGTCTCGTCTCATCGATAACTCGGTCGTAGTGCTTGAGAACATCTTCCGTCATTTCGAGATGGGCTCAGATCCGGTCAGGGCCTCACAGGAGGGCGGCAAAGAGGTTCAGCTCGCTGTATTGGCGGCCACGTTCAGCACAGCCATTGTCTTCTTTCCTGTAGTCCTGCTCACGGGGATCAGTAAATACCTTTTTACAGCTCTCGCGCTTGCGGTGGTGATCGCACTTTTCTGCTCCTACGTCGTTGCGATGACCGTTGTACCGCTCTTCTGCTCTCGATTCATCAAGCACACGGGTCACGACCATGAGCATGAGTCCGCGCAGCAGGATGACCCGGTGCCGGAGCATATGCGAGGCGGTCATGGCCAAACAAATCTTTTCGCAAGGACCGTCTATCACTTCAACCGCGGCTTCGGCTGGCTGCAGGAGCATTACGACAAAGCGATTCACCATTGTCTGGGCAAACCTGCGTTGGTCGTTGTCGCGTTTTCCATCTTCGTGGTGCTTAGTTTTGCGCTGGCTCCATTCCTGGGCCGTGCCTATTTTCCGCGCACAGATCCCAGCCAATTCGTAATCAGCGTCAAGGCTCCAACAGGCACGCGCATTGAACTCACCGACCAATACATCGCCCGCGTCGAGCAGGATGTTCGTGACGTTGTGGCTTCGAAAGATCTCAACATGATCGTGTCCAATATTGGAGTCACACCCGATCTTTCGGCAATCTACACCTCGAACTCGGGAATGCACACCGCGTTTGTCCAGGTCAGCCTGAAAGAAGATCACAGTCTCAGCAGCTTTGCGTATATGCAGCGAGTGCGTACAAAGCTCGCTTACGACCTTCCCTCTGTCCAGACCTATTTCCAGTCCGGCGGGCTCGTTGATTCGATCGTCAATCAGGGGCTTCCCGCGCCCTTCGACATCCAGGTCAGCAGCAACGACATGGAGGGGGGATATGCCGTCGCGCGGCAGCTAGCGCAAAAGATGCGAATGCTTCACGGCGTAAGCGATGTCCTGATCCCCCAGGACATCGACTACCCAGGTCTCGCGCTCAACATCGATCGCCAGCAGGCAAACCTTGAAGGTCTAACGCCGAAGACCATCGTCGATAGTGTCATCACGGCTATGACGTCGAAGGGCATGGTTGATCCGAGTTACTGGATCGATCCGAAGACCGGCAACAACTACATGCTCACTGTTCAGTACCCGGAGAGTCAGGTACAAACGCTAAATGACTTCAAGCAGATACCCTTGCGATCTGCTGACGGCAAGACCACGACTCCGCTGGAAACGGTGGCGTCGATCCGGTCAATCAACACTCCCGACCGAAGTCGATCACTACCAGCTCCGGCGAGTCTTCGACGTCTTCGTGATGCCGAAGGAGGAGAACCTCGCCACGATCAGCAAGGACGTAAGCAAAATCGTCACAGGGATGCATCCACCTCTTGGAACGGTTCTGACGGTGCGAGGCACCGTCAACAACATGAACGAGTCCTTCAAATCGTTTTCTACAGGCCTCATCCTATCCATCGTGCTCGTCTTCCTGATTCTGATGGCGCAGTTCGCCTCGTTTGTTGACCCCTTCATCATCCTGCTGGCCATCCCTCCTGGCATGTCCGGCGTGATCCTCTTCCTGCTGGTTACCGGTACAACCATCAACATCATGAGCCTCATGGGTGTACTGATGATGACCGGCATCGTCGTATCCGACAGTATCCTGATCGTTGAGTTCACGGGACAGCTCCGCAAGCAAGGGCTCAAGCTAGAAGAGGCGATCGTTACTGCCTGCAAGGTGCGCCTGCGACCAATTCTGATGACCACGCTCGCCACCGTGCTCGGCTCATCCCAATGGCCCTGTCTCTGGAGGCGGGGAGCGAACAGTACGCACCGCTTGCCCGGGCAATTCTCGGAGGCCTTACCGTCTCCGGTATCGTCACGGTCTTCCTTGTGCCCAGTGCTTACTTACTCATACACCGCCGTATTGAAGCTCGCAGAGGGCACGCCGGCAAAGCCTCTTCTGGAGATTCATCGCAGGCTCGTGAGGTGACCGCATGAGGAGCTGGCTGCTTACTCTCCTATTCAGCGCTCCTCTGTCTGCGCTTGCGCAGACCAGCGCCACGGATCTACCCGCCGCCCCGGTGCCTTCATCCGCTTCCTTTCGGCTTGCGATCACCAATTCGAACACAGTCTCACCTCAATCCCAAGCCGCGACTCTAGCGCCAGATCAACAGCAGCCTCTCATCGATCCCACAACAGCTGCCACCCCCATCAGCCGCGCCGATGCTGAGCGCATCGCCCTCAAGAACAATCCCCGCATCACGGCCAGTCACCTCCTCGCTTTGGCCGCGGGACAAGTCACGCGCGAGACGCGATCGGGGGAGCTGCCCCAGATCTCCGGCGCCATTACCGCGGAAAAGGCCGAGGACGCCAGCCGCATCGGTGCCGGTGCCCTCACTGATTCGCGTCGGTAATAACATACTTGACAGACTACGCTTTTTCTTCTATTCTAAGTAAGTCATGGAACAGATTAAGACTCTACAGCAAGCGATTCAACACTTTGGGGATCCAGAGAACTGCCGCAGATTTATGGTATTCGTACGCTGGCCTGACGGTAACGTAGCCTGCCCGTATTGTGGCGCTACCAAACTCACTTGGCTTGCTAAGGCTAACGTATACCGCTGCTATGGTGACCACAAAAAGCAGAAGTTCTCGCTCAAGGTTGGCACCGTATTCGAGGACTCGCCCATCAGTCTAGACAAGTGGCTTCCCGCCGTTTGGCTGCTCACCAATTGCAAGAACGGTATCTCCAGCTATGAACTCTCCCGCGCAATCGGCGTTACCCAGAAGAGTGCATGGTTCATGCTGCATCGGATTCGCCTTGCAATGGAAACTGGCAGCTTCAAGAAAATGGGATTCTCTGGAAAGCCTGTCGAAGTAGACGAAACCTTCGTTGGCGGCAAGATGAAGAACATGCACGCCAGCAAACGGGCGAAGCTAAATCTGGCTGAGAACGGCGACAACAAAACTGCCGTCATGGGGATTCTGGATCGCCACACTCGCACCGTGCGGGCCAAGGTGATCCCGAACGTCAAGCGGACCACCCTACAGGCCGAGATTCTCAGGAACATCGTTCCGGTAGGCAAGGTCTATACCGATAGCGCCTACGGCTATGACGGCCTCAAGGCTGCGCACTTCGTACACGAGACTGTTAACCACATGCAGGAATACGTGAGAGGCGAAGTCCACACTCAGGGAATCGAGAACTTTTGGGCATTGCTCAAGCGGGGATTGAACGGAACCTATGTGGCCGTCGAACCATTTCATCTTGACCGCTATGTGGCTGAGCAGGTATTCCGCTACAATCATCGCGCAACCCCAGACAGACCGATGACCGATGGCGACCGTTTTGCGCTGGCTGTATCGCAGATTTCAGGGAAAAGACTGACTTATGCAGAACTGACCGGCAAGGTGGGAGAAACGACAGTCTAGGCTTGCTTGGCTGGGACGCCAGAGACGCGGGAAGCGGATTTAGACCTTCGCTTCGCTGCTTTCTCTGCGTCCAGTTTTTCTTTTATTTCTGCGTGCGGAACCTGTACAAGCTTCCGCATGAAATCTATGAGGTTGGCAGAATTTCCCGTAACATTCTTCGCGGGATCGCTCGGGACATTCGCCACAGTGAGTCCTCAGAAATGAGGATAGCGCCGTGGTGTGCCACAGTCAACTCGTAAGCCCATGGGAGATTATGAAACGCTTTTCACCTGCAAATTTCCTAGTCGTTGCGCAAGCTCTGGAAATGGTGACTTCATCGCACGATCCTTCTGCGAAGCTAGAGTCTAGATCTAAGGAGTTGGGGATAGTAGCCTTCAGTCCTTGCATAAAGATGTGTGCGGATTTGGAATTAAAAGCGTCGGAGGTGACCATTGATAAGATTCTGGCGTTGTATGGAAAAACTGATGCTACTTATCGAGAACAGGAGATATTAGCAAAGGAATTACAGGGCAGAATTGTAGATGAGATGTTGCTTCAATCCTTTTTTGCCTTAAATTCATCCGAGGCGCTGCGCTTTAACTATTGGGCAAGTGGTTGGGAAGATATCCTGGATCGCTTCCCCGAGGCGTCACGCGATGTAGAAGAAATGAATAAGTGTTTCGCTCTCAGCCGCTATACCGCGTCCATGTTTCACGCTCTGCACGTTGCCGAATGGGGTGCTATTCACCTCGGAGATTTCATAGGGATCAGTGATCCCCTCAAAGGATGGCGACCGACAGAGAAAAAGCTAAAAGATATAGTGGATGCTGGACATTCCAAGTTGCCCCCGACACTTACAGTTGACCACGCTGCGAATAATCTTGTCGTGGTTTTCAACGCTGAATTTACGCCCGATATCGCAGAGCACATTATCAGCGCTGTGCGAATCTACATGCAAAGGCTTGTGGAGGGTATCCCCGTATAATTCTCTGCACTATTTAGATTCTTCGAGAAACTTGCCTTCAACGAGTATCGCTATGTATCCGTCCTGCGTCAGTGGACACTCGACTAATTGACGGAACTGGGGATTTGAAAGCTTTACTTGCTTCGCCATGCATGAGCAGAGATTGTCACTAATCTCCGTTTCGCTATGGCTTATCTTGGTAAAGATAGCGGTTTTCTTATCGCCGTGATGGAAGAAGTAGTAAAGGTGGTGGCGCTGCGTGGTTTCTTTGAACCCTTTTTGCTTTAACGCTGCCTTTACATCGCGAGCTTTCTGAGGCAAACGGGATCCCTTACCGTGCGGATTTTACAGCTTTCAAAATGCAGTTCTTGGTCTCCAGCGCGGACGCCGTCAATACCTCATCTGGCTGCTGGGCGATTTCATCCCACAGGACGCCAAAATCTTCGCAGAACGATGCAGCTGCCTCACCGGGATCAGCACCAAACGATTCGATGCCACATGCCTCGCAAGACCACGATTCGTCATCTTGCGTAAACTGCAACTCTATCGGGAGGCTAAATTCAAAGACTCTTTTTTCACATGGAATCTTATCTAAAGCCACACGAAATGAAAGGCGGGATGGAATGATCCCCTTCAGCAGGAAGCCCTGCAATTCGCCGCTGATTTGCTGCTGTGGGATTAGCGTACTGCTGAAATCTTGTTGTACCTGCATGTCAATTAGGCTTTCCTGAATGGAAGGCGGGAACCTTCAATTCTGAACTCTCAACCTTTACGATCGGAGTGAGAAACGCCATATAAATGGGGTTTCCGTCTGGAAGAAATTGGTTGTCAACCCTAACGATTGAGGAAAGCGCACCCTTTACTTTCAAAACGGTGCCATCTTCAAGCTTGTACTCGTTGAAGACCTCTTTCATCTCTGCCACAGGGACTTCAGACACGTCAAACTCGATTCCAAGAATGGGCAGCTTTCGCTTCTTTTCCGCCATAGTGTAGACGCACCAATCCCTACTCTCCTTACGGTACCACCAATCTCTACGCCTTCCCATGCCCATATTCCAACTACAGACCGAGCGTAAGGTAAAGACTGCCCTGTCACGGCTTCTTCATCTTCGCCTTTACTTTGTAGTCAGTCAACGATATTATTACCTTCGCGTCTCTATACCCACGCCGGGACCGGAGGCTCGTTTTCGCAACTGATTACGGACTTCGGCCACACGCGCGATCTCGTTGCGACCAGCAAACTGCAACAGAAAGCACAGGATCAGACCGCACTAGCGACTGAGCAGGATGTCTTGTTGGCAACCGACCAGGCCTTCTACCGCCTGCTAGACGCACAGTCTCTGCTCGATGTTGCCAAAGCAACTGTTGCGGCACGGGGCAATGTCCAAAACCTTATCTCGGCACTGACCAAAAGCGCCCTCAAGAGCGATCTCGATCTCAACATTGCATCCGCAGATCTCTCCCAAGCGCAACTTCTGCAGCTGGACACGGAAGACGAAGTCGCCTCCGCAAGCGCCGCGCTTGCCGCTGTCCTCGCAGTGCCAATCGACACGGTATATCGAGCAGTCGAAGATCCAGAGACCCTGCCCCCCCGCCCCCATCGCCGAATAGTTCTGCAGCCATCAATGCGAGCGCACAGGTGCAACGCCCCGACCTCCAGGCCCTTCGCCTCAACGCTGCCGCCGACCAGAAGTTTGCCAGCGCGCAGGAACGGCAATACCTACCGTCCATCTCTGCTTTGGCGGGCGGAATCACCCCGGTTGCTCCTGATGGCGTCTTCATTCCCAACTGGTACGCAGCTGGAGGAGTGAATGTGACCCTACCTTTATTTACCGGATTCCGCATCAACGCACAGGCGCAGGAGGCCCATCTGCGTCAGAAGGCTGCCGAGAAACAGGCGCAAGACCTCTCCAACAACATCGCTCGCGACGTGCGCATTGCCCTCCTGAACGCACAAACCGCATTTCGGTGTATTGCGGTCGCTGATCAATTCCGGCAACAAACCGCTCAGGCACTTGCTCTCGCGAAAACCAGATACAAGCTAGGACTCAGCTCCATCGTCGAACTCAGTCAGGCGCAACTGCAAATCACTCAGGCGGCCGTCGCGGCAGTGAACGCGCGATACGATTACCTGCTTGCGCTCCGCAGACTGGAATACGCGCGCGGCCGGCTAGCGCCCTAAGCCTCTCTTCCGCCATTGCCACCCGCCATTAGAGGCGCGTGGCTTCTGCGAGTAGATCTAAGTCTTTATCCTACTTACAGATCACCATTTGATTTGATTGTAAAAAGAGTTGAAACGAACAATGGTCGGGACGGGCAGATTTGAACTGCCGACCCCTCGCACCCCAAGCGAGTGCTCTACCAGGCTGAGCCACGTCCCGACACAATCGAGCCGGCTCGGGGGAGCCGGCTTCATGGGGTTCTGATTTAGTTTACACCAGCATCACGTGACTGAGGTCCGCAGGCTGTCATTCGGCTGGCTTGCGCTCGAATCTTGTCAAGCTGCGCTCGAATCTTCTCAATGCGATGGCGGAACGTACTCCTGCGGCAGCGCCGAGCCTTCGCCGAAGAAGAACTCCTCCATCTGCTCCACGAGGAACTGCTGCGCCTGCGGGGTCCAGGGCTGCAGGCGGTATTCGTTCAGCAGCATCTTCTGGCGGTCGACCCACTCGCCCCAGGCGGCCTTCGAGACATTCTTATAGATCTTCTGGCCAAACTCCGAGTCGAAGGGCGGCTCGTCCAGGCCCTCCATCTCTTTCTTGTTACGAACGCAAAAAACCATGTGCGCCATCGATCCTGCTCCTGGTTCCATTGTATTGGATCATGCTCCGGGCGGGATTGTTGTTGCCTGCGGAGATGGCTCGCCAGCTATGCTCAAAGCCATGTGCGGCCGATTTGCCCGTCGATCCACGCAAGAGGTTCTCGCCGACTGGTTCGGCGTGGAGCTGGAGGACATGCCGTGGTTTGCACCCGACTATAACGTGGCTCCGCAGAGCACGCAGCCGGTGGTGCGGCTGAATGCGGACTCGGGCAAGCGGGAGTTTGCGCTAATGCGCTGGGGGCTCGTGCCCTACTGGGCCAAGGATGCCAAGATCGGCTACTCCACCATCAATGCACGGGCTGAAGAGGCCGCGGAGAAGCCCCTTTATCGTGATGCATTCAAAAAGCGCCGGTGCCTCATTCCGGCAGATGCCTTCTACGAATGGCAGCAGCTCAACGGAAAAACGAAGCGGCCGTTTGCGTTTGCACTGCAGAGCGGGGAGCCCTACGCCTTTGCGGGTCTGTGGGAGCGATGGAAGCCCAGGGAGGGTGAGCCGTTGGAGACTTTCACGATCCTGACGACTGATCCCAATGTGCTGGCCGAGCGCGTGCACAATCGAATGCCCGTAATCCTCGAGCCGCATGACTACTCGCGATGGATGGAGCCCGGCGATCCGGCGCGTCCCCCCGTCGATTTGCTGCGACCGTATCCTGCGGAGAAGATGCGTTCCTGGCCGGTAGACGAGCGCGTGGGTAACGTCCGCAACAACGATGCCGAATTGCTGAACGAGCATCCGCCGGAAAGGCTACTGTTCTAGCAGTTCCCCACGGTACCGGCGAGGAGTCAATGTGATGATTCCACTTGACTTTCCCACACGCAGGCGCTTTCTTTAACTGAATCCTGTTGCCTGACCAATCGCGCAGGGCTGCGGCCCAACGTTCCAACTGCCTGGCGCACGCGCGAGGCGAAAAGCAACGGTGAGCCGATGTTCCACGCGGCAGGGAAGGACCTCTTATGACCGTTACGACACGGGTCGGAATCTCAGATAACGCGGCAAGCGCGATATCTTACTTCACCTTCATTCCGGCCATCCTCTTTCTCCTTATTCCACCGTACAGAAGCAGCAGCTACGTTCGTTTTCATGCATGGCAATCCGTGCTGCTGTGTCTCTCTGCGTTTGTGGTCGACATTATCCTTGGGTCCATCGCGCTTCTCACGCTGTTTCTCGGGTCCGCAACCCTCGCCTACACGCTCAGGATACTGTCGCTGCTTTGGCTGGTACTGTGGCTGGCTTGCGTCATCCAGGCAATGAACGGAAAGCGGTTCAGGGTTCCGTTGCTGGGAAGTATTGCTGAAAAGCTTGCGATGAAGTAGTCTTTTTGCCACTACTGGAATTTATGACGCGATGAGCCATATCCCCGATCGGCTCGCAGATTGTTTTTTCCGCAAACATTCGCTCTTTTCTCAGCACTCCCGGGCCTAATCCAGGTTCAACGTGAAGGAGCAGCCATGTCCGATTCCCCGCAGTACACGCCCATCCCCCCGCAGGCCGCGCAGAGCGGCTTATCCGATACCGCCGCCGGAGCGCTTGCCTACATCACCATCATTCCGGCGATCATCTTCCTGCTCGTGGAGCCTTACAACAAAAACTCGTTTGTGCGCTTCCACGCGTGGCAGTCGATCTTCCTGGGCGTTGTCGCCTTTGTGATCGGCTTTATCAACGTCGTTCCCATCCTCGGCCAGATCATTTTCCTGGTTGGCATGGTGGTCGTTTTCGTGGCCTGGATCATGGCGCTGTTGAGGGCGATGAAGGGCGAGAAATACCAGCTGCCAATTATCGGCAAATATGCCGCTCAGCAAGCGGGCGTCTAAGACTGGCCTCGCAAGGCTATCGCGGATCGGCGTAATCACGTCTCAGCGGCGTTTTTGCTTTCGGATGTGGCGGTTTTTCTTCTTCGGTCCGGAGGCAACGGTTTCCTTGCGCCGATTCGTCTTCGACTTGGCCGGCGCTTTCGGCTGTTTTTTACCGGTGAGTGGAATACCTTCCTCGACGATGGAGAACTGGAGGCGCCGCTCCTGCGCGAGGATGCGATCGAGAATCACCTGCACGCGATCGCCTGCGCGGAAGCGGCGTCCCCAGCGATCGCCAATGATCTCGTGCGTATTTTCGCGCCAAGTATAGCGATCGTCGCGCAGCGTGTCGATGGGAACCAAGCCTTCGACAAAGAGGTCGGTGAGTTCGACGAAGAGGCCGTATTTAGTGGGATTGAGGACTAGCGCGGCAAACTCCTCGCCCACGCGGTTCTCCATGAAGCGCACCTTCTTCCACTCGACAAGTTCGCGTTCAGCCTCAGCAGCGCGCCGCTCGGTCTGGCTGGATTCGTCGGCAATCTGCGCCAACTCGGCTTCGGGGACCGGGGGTTCGCCCGTGAAGCCTTCGCCAGGCCTGTGCTTCTTCGCGTGATAAATGACGATGCCCTTTAGCGCTTCGTGGGGATGCGTCCAGGGCGAGGCATGACGTTCTTCGCCAACCTCAGCGCGTCCAACCACTCCGGCACGCAGCAATGACTTCGTTATGCGATGAACGATGAGGTCGGGGTAGCGGCGAATGGGCGAAGTAAAGTGCGTGTAGGTGGGCGCGGCGAGCGCGAAGTGGCCCTCGTTGATCTCGGAGTAGCGCGCCTGGCTGAGCGAGTGCAGCATGAGGTAGCTGAGAATGCGCTCCTCGGGCTTGCCCTCGATGCGGGCCGCTAGATTCTGATACATCTTCGGCGTGACGGCAATGTCTTCGGGGACTTCGTGGGTGCGGACTTGGCGACCCGTGCGCTGCGCATCGCGGCGATCCCCGCGGGTTTGAATGCGCTTGACCGGAAGCGCGCCGAGGCCAAGGGAATAGCCGAAGCTGGCAGCGAGCTCCTCGAATTGCACCACGCGGCGCGGTTCGGGCTTTTCGTGGATGCGGTAGAGCGATGGGACGTCGAGGTCTTCGAGCCACGTGGCGACGCACTCGTTGGCGGCGAGCATGAATTCTTCGATGAGACGATTGGCCCACGTGCGTTCGGATTTGGTTACGCCGCGCATCTGGCCTTGCTCGTCAAACTCGATGACGGGCTCGGGCAAATCAAAATCGATCGAGCCTCGTTCTTCGCGGCGCTTGTTCATCATTCCGGCAAGGTGGCGCATGCGCTCAAAGTCGGAAACCAGCGGAGCATAGCGTACACGAGTTTCAGAATCTCCTTCGAGGATGGCGTGTACAGCAGTGTAGGTCATGCGCTCGGCGGAACGGATGACGCCTTCGACGATCTCGAAACTTTCAATGCGGCCCGCCGCGCTGAGCTGCATGATGCAGCTCAGGACTAGCCGGTCTTCTTTCGGGCGAAGGCTGCAGATGTCTGTCGATAGCTCCTGCGGCAACATCGGAATGGCGCGGTCGGGGAAATAGACGCTGTTCCCGCGGAGACGCGCCTCTAGATCGAGGTCGGTACCGGCGCCAACGTATTCGGCGACGTCGGCGATGTGGACCTGCAGCTCGTACCCGCCATCAGCGCGTTCGGTAACAAGGACGGCATCGTCGAAATCGCGCGCGGTTTCGCCATCGATGGTGACGATCGGGAGTCCGCGAAAATCGCAGCGGCGATTGACTTCAACGTCATCGAGGAAGGCGACGACACGCGCCTCGGCGAGCACCTTGTCGGGAAAGACTCTCGGCAACTGATGCTTACGAATCATCATTTCGACGTCGACGCCGAAGTCTTCGGGATCGCCTAGCACTTCGATGATGCGCCCGATGGGCGCGCGCGTGGGCGTGGGCCAGCTGGTGATCTCCACGTCGACAACGAGCCCCTCGAGATCGTCGTGGTGCGCGGCGTGTTCGGCTTCGCGGCCGAGAACGCGATGCGGCGTGGCGGGTTCGTCGATCTCCGGCAACTCCTGGCCGAAAGGAATGACGATGTGCTGCGTCATGCGGTCGTCGAAGGGAATTACTTTGTCTCCCATCTCGCGTTCCGACCGGGCATAGTGAAAGGTACCCACGACGGTAGGGTTGCGACGTTCCAGGATGCGGGCGATGCGGCCGAGACGGCGACCGTCGTTGCGGGGCGGAGCAAGCTCTACCAGCACCTGATCGCCCTGCATGGCGCCGTTGATCTCGTCGGGCGGGATGAAGACATCGTCTTCTTTCTGCGAACCCTGACGGGCGTTGGGCCGCACGAATCCGTAGCCATCGCGATGGAGATCGAGCCGGCCGGCGATGAGATTGTCGCGCGTTCCTCCTCCGGATGTTTTGGGAATGCTCCAGTGCTCACGATCGGTTTTGACAAGGTCGCCGCGCGCGGTGATGCGGGCGAGTTGCTCGAGAAGCAGACGGCGTTCGCGACCCCCGCCGAGACCCAGTTCACGCACCAGTTGTTTGTATCCGGCTTTGCCGCCTGCGGAGCGCGCGATTTGAGCCAGCAGTTCCCGATCGGTCATAGATTAAGACTAGGATAACGAAGCGGCCCATCGGGTTTTCCGCGCAGAGGGTTGCTTTACATCCAATGAAGAGCACAGGCCGCGCGAATGGAGCCACGCGGCCTGCATCCCCCCAGGGGAAACTTGTTTTACTGCTTCTTGAGGACTGCGGTTCCTTTTTCATCCATCAGGATCGCGCCTTCGAGTTTGCGGAAATCGGCGGCGCGTGTGGCGGGCAACTCAACCTGACGAACGACGTATTCGCGCTCGTAGTGGAGTTGGTCGCCCTTCGCCGTGATGTTCGAGTGGTAGCTGGCGAAGTCTAGATCGAGGTTGACGGGGTCGGGAGTTTCATCTACTACATAGCCTGGCGGGAGTGTGATGTCGAAGCTGTCACGCCAGCGCCCAGTCGCGCTCAGGTCGATGGGCACAGTGCGCGGCTTGTCGTTGAAGGGTATGGCATGCGAGCCGACCACGCGCGGACGCACCAACAGCAAGGTACCGGCCTGGTGTGCATACTGCGTCGCAGTCAGCTTGTAGTGCACTTCGAGTGGCTTGTCGAGTTCAGTGGGCTGAACGAACTGAAACGAGTTCAGAACCACGCCAGGCACATCGTGCGAGATCGCGGTCTCCAGCGACTCGCGTCGTTCCTTCTCGTCGGAGTACTTGAGGATCATGCGCATGTCTGCGCCCTCCGGGCCGGAGTGTGTAGTGTCGACGAGGCCGGTAAGGGTTCCGTCAGGCGCGAGCTTGAATTCTCCCTTTCGGTTGGTGCCGTTAGCGTCGGGCGGCAGAACAGGCAAAGCCAGAATCTGGCTTGCCGACCCGGCAGCGAGCGTGCCGTAGCCGCCTTGCAAATACGAAGGCAGATTGCCAACAGGCGTGCGCTCGTTGGTGGGGTCGAAAATCAGGTAGCGTTTGCCATCATGCGCCTTCACCATCGGCAAGCAGACGCGGGTCATTCACGTCGGCGGGAATTTCGATCGCGGTGATCATGTGGTTGCCGTAAAGCGATGGATCGTCAGGATCGACGATGCCGCGACGATCATCCACCGGAACGTAGTATGCATTGATGCCGGCAACGCGCAGCATCGCGATGAGGAGCGTGGTCTTGTCTTTGCAGTCGCCGTAACGATTGCGAAAGATGTCGGCGGCGTGATTGGCCTGCAACCCGCCGATACCTCGTTCGACGATGAAGTAGCGAATATTTTTCTGGATGGAATCGGTGATACGACTGAGCTTCGTGTAGAAGTCCGGCGCGCCCACAATGAGGGTCTGCGTAAAGGACGTGATCTCGGGCGACGGCGACGGCCGGTCAGCCTCAAGTGTCGTCACCCACTGTCCAATTGCTCGCCACTCGTTGTCGGTTCCGTCTACTGCTGCATCACCCCATTGCACGCTCATCCTTGCCGCGAGGGCTGACCACTCCGGATGCGACGGTATATCGCGAAGATCGAGCGCGGGCATGTCCTTCAGTTCCCAGCGCCAGTGGCTTGGTACGACCTCGACCGCGGAAACCGACTTGAAGCTGTGCCAGGACTGCGAGTGTGGGCGTCCCAGCGGCAAATCCAGTTCCAGGGCTTGAAACACTACAGGGAGTTCGTTCTGAATTCGCCAGACTTTCTCGTGCATATATGGCTCGAGAACTTCTTCTGATTCGCAGAAGACGGTGGCGCCCACATCAACGGCGGGAGGATGGGCAACGCGTGCCTTGTAAGTCGAGAGCATGATGGGAACGCTGGTATCACCCACTTCGGCGAAATCGGTATCCTGCGCCATATATTGCTTTTCGTCGGCAGCGATAGTCCACACGCGGAAGTAGTTGACCTTCTCATCGACGTCGTAGCCGACTTCGCAGGTGTTGTGACGTCCCTGTGGTTTCAGAATCCGAATTGCCTCGCGCTCGCGCTCAGTTGCACGGCCATTTGTATCGATTGTCTCTATGTACTCGTCGTAGAGGATGACCGAGGAAGCATCTTTGGCGTAGTCGGGAGTGTGGGTCTTGTTGGCCTCGACGGCCCAGTCAGGCAGCGGCAGGCTTTTATTGAAGATGCCGGCCGACCCGGGAGTCGGGACAGCCGCCAGAATGCCCGCAATCAAGACAGGATGAAGGCGAACGATGGTCCTTAGACGAACTTTCATGTCAATTCCCTTTGGCAACCTGCCCGCGTGTTAGCACGAGTTGTTGTTGATCGGCTGTCGCGACCTTTTGATAAAAGTCGTGAAGATCGCCGTAGTCCTTGGAGGGAAGAATTGAAAAGTTGAACGCCATGCTACGGGCCACCGTCACGTCATTCCCGCTTGCTTTTGCGTCCACTTTGAAGAGCGCATGGTTAGGCCACGAGATATTGGCCTCCTGGGGCGACGTCTCAACCGCAAACTCTGCAGGCAAATGGTAGTTGACCTGGTCGATCTCAAGCTTTGGATAGTGGACATCAACCAGCGTTGCCCGTTTGTCCTGCGCTACAAAGGGGTGGTTAGAGTGAGCCTCGAAAAAGAGGCCGGGCAGGAAGACGCGCTTGCCGGTCGCAGTCCCCATGTTCCCGGAGACATCAACAAAGGCAATCAAATTTGATTCAGAGTCGGAGAGCGCGACGAAGTGATTAAATTCCGCCTGCACTCCATCGGGCATGTAGGTGCGAACGGTTTCGTTGAATTGTTTTTTCACTTCGCTCTCATCGTTCTGAATTGCGAGTTGACGCCAATAGAGAGCATCCTGGCCCGTCAGGATGATTTGCGCGGTTCCCTTGACGCCGCCGGAGCTATCAATAGTGAGATCCGCAACGCGCTGGGATTTCGATGACGTGTAAACGCCAATGGGGGTGTTGCCGCCGGCTGGTCCAGTATCGGCAAGCCGAAGCCCGGATGAGTAGTAGTGCTTCCAATGGAGCAGCCCGAAAGGACACATCTTCTGCCCCGGATCGAGGAAGACATCCTTTCCACTAAGGGAGACTACTGCGATGTAGTCATCGAGCTGGCTGAGCGAGAGGTAATTTGGATCGAAGACTGCCCGGTCCCGATTGACGACCTGCATGGGGTTTACGTGCAATCCCGCGGCGCGCGCCAGGGCGACATAGAGGAGCGCAAGATCGTCGGAAGAGCCGCTCTTTTGGGTCCACACATCTTCGGCATCGCGAATGTCTTTCAGCTTTTCGTTTTTGCGTTCTGCGCTGGACTTCTGGCGGGTGAAGTCGGTGTTATCGAGCTTCATGACTTCGTCATAGAGCTTCCGCGCCTTCTGCTCGTCGGTGTCGCCGGGGTTGACGATCTTTGCGACCGCATCCTTCAGCGTCTTACTGGGGTTGGCGAAGCGATCGGTTTCCTTGGCCCAGCGTTTGGCCTCCTTCTGCCAGAACTCGCCGCCGCTCATATATGGGCTGTAGTAAAACTCCGCCCGCCATTTGATCGTATTCAGCGGGGGCATCCAATCGTCTTTCGGAAAGGGAGGAACGTCGCTCACGTCGAGGCTGTAGCGGTTGCTTATATCGTGCTGCATCTTGACACCATTGCCCACGACCAAGGCATACATCAGGTTGTTGGCCAGATCGCCACGGGAGTTCGTAATGTTCTCAAGGTTTCGTGTCGGTTCAAACCAATAGTGTGCCTTGTGGACGAAATACGGCTGCTGGATCTCCCATGTCGGCGAGGAGACCATGTTGTCTTCGTATCGGATTTGCAGCCGATATTCCAGGATGCTGCCGACGTCAACGCTGGGCAGCGTAAAGACCATGGTGTTGACCTGGAACCCCTTTGTCTTGATATCCGTCAGGTCTGACGGCTTGGTCGTTAGGGGAATGATTGTGCCATCCGGGTGAATGGTGCGGCCCTGGATGTCGGTCACCTTGAAGCTGCGGCGCTCGTAAGGAATGCGTACCGTCGCCAGTTCCTTGCCCTTCTCGGTGAGCACCTTATGCGGACATAGTACTGTGGTAGTGGAGGTTGTCGTCCGGTTTCTCCTCGCGATAGAGGTACACTGCGTCCGCGCCCGGCGCCTTAGGGTCGGAGGTCATCTCCAGTTCTTCTTTGGTCGGGGGCTGGAATTGAGCATGGAGCACGGAAGGAAATGCCGTGGCCACACAGCAAGGTGAAAACAGCAGGGCGATTCTCGATCGCATGAGCTAGTCCCTTTATGGAAGAATGATTGGAAGTGTACCGCAGTCCGGTTGTGATTCGTCGCCGTTCCCTTGCCCCGTTTGGGCTATATCAATCCTTCCAGGCTTCTGAAATGGCGTTGTCCCCCTCAACGGGCTCCGTATGCCCTCTGCGCATAGAACATCGGACCCGGGACGGTACACTTGATGCGTTTGGAATCTGCGGAAAAAAGGAAACGTATTCAATGAGTGATCGTCGCTGGGCAGCGGCATCTCGGTGGTTTGTGCGGCCGCATTGGCACCGTTCTGCGGCAATGGCGCAGTGGAATCCGCCGAACCCGGTGGTGAGCTTCGAGAAACAGTCCAACGGCCTCGAGATTCACCAGAAGGACGGCGTGCTGCGGCTCGAAGTGGATGCGCCGGACGTGCTGCACGTCACTTACTCGCCGCTCGATGCCAGCCAGCCGAGCGCGCCCTTCCGATCATGTGGTGATCAAGAAGGACTGGCCGGCGCGCAAGTTCGACGTGCAGCAGACGACAAGGCCATCACGCTGACCACGCAGAAGCTGAAGGTCGTGGTCGAGCGGGAGAGCGGCGCGTTGCACTATCATGGGCGCCGACGGCAAGCCACTGACCACCGACAGGCTATCGCATCTCTGCATCCCGCTGAGGTGAACGGCGAGACAGACCTTCCATGCGGAAGTGTTCTTTCCGATCTACGGGTCGCATGAAGGACTCTACGGGCTGGGGCAGCACCAGGCCGGCGTGTGGAACTATCGCGGCGAGACGGTCGACCTGTCGCAGGAGAACACGGAGATCGCGATTCCGCTGCTGGTCTCGACCAACGGCTACGGGATCTTCTGGAACAATCCTTCGCGCAGCGTGCGTGAATAACCGCTTTGTTCATTCGCTTTATATGAGCGGCGAAGTTGCCGACCGCATCGACTACTACTTTATCTATGGACCGGAGGCGGACCAGATCATCGGCCATTATCGCGAACTGACCGGCGAGGTGCCGCTCTTTGGGCGCTGGGCTTACGGCTTCTGGCAGTGCAAGAACAAGTACCAGTCGCAAGAGGAGATTGAGGGCGTTGCGGCGAAGTATCGCGCGCTGCACATTCCGGTCGACAACATCGTGCAGGACTGGTTCTGGTGGATCACGATGGGCGAGATGAAGTGGAACCCCAACTACCCCGACCCGCAGGGCATGATCGACAAGCTGCACAAGGAGCATTTTCATCTGATGGTGTCGGTGTGGCCGTATCTTCCGGCCGGGCACCGCGACTATGACCAGTTCGACAAGAATGGCTGGTTCATCGCGAAGACGCTGACCGGCGAGCTTTCATCCCGTGGGCCAGGCGCTCTACGACCCGACCAATCCCGATGCGCGCAAGCAGTACTGGGACAACATCAACACGGCGCTCTTTCAGAAAGGGCGTGGACGCGTGGTGGCTCGATACCGATGAGCCGGAGACCGAGGGCCAGCGAAGACAACATTCTCGTCGATCACAAATTGCACATCGGCTCGGGCGCGCGCTATGCGAATATCTATCCGCTGTTTCACACGGGGGGCGTGTCGGAGGGCCAGCAGGCTGCGTCGGACAAGAAGCGCGTATTCATTCTGTCGCGTTCGGCCTATGCGGGAGCGCAGCGCTTATGGCGTGACGGCCTGGTCGGGCGATGTGCTGAGCGACTGGGTCACGTTTCGCGCGGCAGATTCCGGCGGGGCTGAACTACTCCATCTCCGGCATGCCCTACTGGACGACGGACATTGGCGGATTTATCTCCGGCGGCAATCTGAACGATCCCAAGTTTCGCGAGCTGTTTGTGCGCTGGTTCCAGTTCGGCGCGTTCTCGCCGATCTTCCGCGTGCATGGCACGCGCAATCCCGATGAGAACGAGCTGTGGTCGTATGGGCCGGAGGCGCAGAAGATCCTGGTGGACTATGACACCCTGCGCTATCGCCTGCTGCCCTACATCTATTCCGAGGCGTGGCAGGTGACCAGCAACCACGGCACGCTGATGCGGCCGCTGGTGATGGATTGGCGCAACGATGTCGAGGCGCAGAATACGGGCGATGAATATCTGTTTGGGCCGGCGATCCTGGTCAGCCCGGTGACCACGCAGGGCGCAACCAGCCGCGACGTGTATCTGCCGCAAGGCGACCTGGTACGACTTCTGGACAGGCGCGAAGGTCGAAGGCGGAAAGCGCATTGAGGCGGATGCGCCGCTGGCAAAGCTGCCGCTGTATGTGCGCGCCGGCTCGATCATCCCCATGGGGCCGACGATGGAGTGGTCAACCGAAAAGCCCGCCGATCCCGATTGAGATTCGCATCTATCCCGGAGCCGACGGCGACTTCACGCTCTACGAAGACGAGAACGACAACTACGACTACGCCAAGGGCCAACATGCAACCATTCCAGTTGCATTGGGATGATGCCGCGAAGACGCTGACGTTTGGCGCGCGCGCAGGGAAGCTTTCCGGGGATGCTGGAGAAGCACACCTTCAACGTGGTCGTGGTCGGCGAGGGCACGGGATCGGAATCGGCGACAGCACGGCACAGGCACACGGCGTGAGCTTACAAGGGTGATGCGGGTCGATGCGTAAAGCTCGTAAGAATCAGCTTTCAGCTCTTGCAGCAGCTTGGCAGTCTTTCGAGATCTCAGCTCGCTTGTTCGAGCATCGTCGCCACCAGCGCCAGCGGCAGGCCGACGACGTTGAAGTAGCAGCCTTCAACGCGCGGAATCCACTTGGCGGCGAGGCCCTGGATGCCGTAGGCGCCGGCCTTGTCCATGGGCTCGCCGGTGGCGATGTAGGCGGCGATCTCTTCGTCGCTCAGCGTGAGAAACTGCACGCCCGGTGACTTCCGCGGCAACTTCGGTGCCCTTTGCGGTTGCGATTGCGACACCGGTGATCACGCGATGCGTTCGGCCGGAGAGCATCCGCAGCATGCGCGCGGCATCGGCCGCATCTTCGGGCTTGGCGAGGATGTGGCTGTCGAGCGTGACGGTGGTGTCGGCGCCGAGAACGATCACGTGCGGTGAGGCCGGATCTTGGACGACATCTCCGCGAAGACCGCCTGCGCTTTGTCGCGCGCCAGGCGGACGACGTAGGCAATCGGCTCCTCATCGGGCCGCGGATCTTCGTTGACGTGCGCCGGCCGCACCTCAAATGTGTAGCCCGCCTGCGTGAGCAGTTCGCGGCGGCGGGGTGAAGCGGAAGCAAGAATCAGTCGGCGCATATCGACTTCTCTAGGGTAGCGTCGGCTGATCGCGGTCGCAGCTACGAATAGCCGATCGCATGCGCGCATGACGCGCGTGTACGATCAGGAGCGCGATGATCTTTGCTGATCTGGAATTGGCAAAGCGACTGGAAGGCGCGGAGGCCTATGCCTGCGCGCAGTTCGCTGAGGCGCGCAAGCGGCTGCTTCCCGATAGCACGTCGGCATGGATGAAATGCGCGGGCGCGACCGTTGTGTTCGACGGCATCGACGCACCGACGACGCAGACCTTCGGGCTCGGCCTGTTCGAAGAGCTCACTCCGGCCGCACTGGATGAGATCGAGCGATTCTTTCTCGAGCGCGGCGCGGAGGTGATGCACGAGGTCTGTCCATTTGCAGGCGCGGCAACGCTGGACCTGCTCTGCGCGCGCGGCTATCGGCCGTTCGAGATCAGCAACGTGCTCTATCGTGCGGTTGAACCGCCAGCCGACTCGCATGCAGCCGACATTCGCGTGCGCGTAGTCGGGCCGGACGAAGCACGAGCTTTGGAGCGACATCAACGCGCGGGGATGGACGCATGAGCATCCTGAATTCGAGGAGTTCGTGAGGGAAGCTGGCGTGCTGATGGTCGGCGCGCGAAGGAGAGCCCGTGCTTTCTGGCCGAGATCGACGGCGTACCCGGGCGCGCGGGAGCGCTGACGTCCATGAGGGCGTGGCGCTGTTTGGCGGAGCAGCTACGGTTCCGGAGTTGCGGCGGCGCGGATTGCAGGCGGCGCTGCTGGAGGAGCGCATGCGCTATGCCGCGGACCACGGATGCGATCTGGCGATGATGGTGGCGGAGGCGGGAGCAATTCGCAGCGCAACGCCGAGCGCAAGGGCTTCCGCGTGGCGTATACGCGGCTGAAATGGAAGCTGGTGCGGACAGAACTCATGCACTCAGCGTTCTCCGATTCCCTTCAGATTCTCAGCCCGGTCTCCAACCCATGCCCTCCGTCGCCAGTCCCCAGGCCATGGCGGGCGTATTGTGGGCCATGCCGAAGCGGCCGTCGGGGCCGAGCAGAATGATGCCGCCGTGGCCGCCGAGGCGGTTGTGCAGATACGAGATCGCTTCGCGCGCGGCAAATTCCGGGGCGCTGCCGGCGGCGACGCGATCGGTGGCCCACTTGCCCAGCACCAGTTTCATGATGGGCTCGCCCCAGCCGGTGAGCGAGACCGCGGCGGACAAATTGTCGGCATAGCAGCCGCAGCCGATGAGCGACGAGTCGCCGACGCGGCCGGGAGTTTTGTTCAGCGTGCCGCCGGTCGATGTGCCGGCGGCCAGATTGCCATGTGCATCGAGAGCGACCGCGCCCACGGTGTCGTGCGATCCTATGTCGGATCGGCTCATCGCTCTGTCACGGATCACTTGCGCCACTCGCTGGCGCGGTATCCGCCGTCTCGGGGCCCTTGTCGTCTTCCAGTCCTGAGAACGTGGCGTCGGCCAGGCCAGCGGCTTCGCGCTCCTGCGCCACTTTCAGCCGTTCGCGCTCGCGATCGAGCACCAGTTCCGCGTTGTCGATGAGAGGCATGCCGTGCGATCGCGCAAATTCCTCTGCGCCGGCGCCGACAAAGTAGACGTGCGGGCTTTGCTCCAGAACCAGCCGCGCCGCCTGGATGGGATTGCGCAGGCGCTCCACGCAGGCCACGCCGCCGGCTTTCATGCGGCCGCCGTCCATGAGCAGCGCGTCGAGCTGCACGCGGCCGTCGGAGGTGAGAAAACTTCCCCGCCCCGCGTCGAAGGTCGGATCGTCTTCCAGCACGGTCACGGCTGCTTCGACGGCATCGAGCGCCGAGCCGCCGTGCGCCAGGATCTTGTATCCGGCTTCGAGCGCGTTGCGCACGCCGGTCTCGTGTGCCGCAGCAGCATCGTCGGGAATGGCCCAGGCTCCGCCATGAACCAGCAGGGTTGGTTTGTACGTTGCTGACTTCATCACCCGGTAATGTTAGTCGATCGAACCGGGATGATGAATGCGCTCATCACAAGCGTCCGGAACCGCAAGGTTTCGCGATCGCAGTTTTTCGTGTCAAGAGCCCCTTCAAGGTTCAAAGCACGCTAAACCTCTGAATTCATTGCGCAAAAAGCTTTGCCGGAGTTTGCAGGTAATTATGCGGCATTCCGCTAAGCTTGAAGCATCAATCGCAATCATGCACAAAAGAGAGCCGCTGAGGCTCTCAATTCTTTCGGACTCCTTCCGCGGAGAACTGGCCGCAGAGAACAAGCTGAATCAGCGCAACTCGACGCAATTGGACGCGAACCTCGCCTGAAAATCGGCGGGCATCGCTGCATAGCATCCAATTGCCAGCGAGACGAGCTAGATTGAGATCGCTCTCCCTCTGTGGTCTGAGGGTTCCATCCGTGGAAGGCTGTCCGGGAAGGTCGGACAGATGAACGCAACAAAACCGAAGCTCGTCGCGATGGCAAAGAAGAGAAAGACGAGCGCAACAAAACAAAAGCGCAAACAAGGCGCCGAGAAAATGCGGGACGCGGCCGACAAGATTGTTGGCCGCGATTGCAAACCGATCGTCGAGGCCCTGTCATCGAATGGCAAGAAAGGCCAGATGCTCAGCACCAAGTTCCTGTATCAACTCGCAGAACAAAACGAAAAAGCCGGCGAGGGTGAAAGCGCCCGCAAGCTCCGCAGTATGGCTACGGAACTGGCGAATGCGCCGGAATGGAATGGCGACTGGCCCAAAGTACAGGACGAAGAGGACGAGCGTCGCCGACGATTCGTAATTTCGACGCCGGTTGCCAAGAAGCGGTTTCTCATCAACGATAACCTTGAACGGGTCATGGCCCACGGCCACGCCACAGTCCGGGCTGCCGCATGGCTAGCGGTCATGGCCCGTGTTGCAGCACAGGAAAAAGGAAGAATCACGCATGAGCCTCATTCGAATCAAATCCAATCGCGCCGCCGGAGTTCTGGGAGTGTGCCTCGCCTGGATGGCGATGGCTGTTGTGGCCCTTGCGCAAGCCATCAGCACCACGACGGTGCAAGGAACGGTGTACCTGGCGAATGGCTCGCCGGGATCGGGCACGCTGCAACTGAGCTGGCCCGCGTTCACCACCGCAACCAACCAGGCGGTGGCTGCCGGGAAGATCACCACGAATATCGGCGCTGATGGATCTGTGAGCGTGAACCTTGCGCCCAATCTTGGCTCGTCTCCGGCCGGCCTTTACTACACGGCGATTTACCACATGAGCGACGGCACCACCAGCACCGAATACCGACGGATCGAACCCGCCCAACTACTCTGAGTTTTCGGCGGCCCTGATCTTCAATCTGCCGCTCGCGTTCGTGAGTGGCAACCGCGGAGCACGACGGATGCGCATGATGAACGAATTCGAAGCGCAGGTTTTGAGCGATCTGAATGTACTGAAAACTCAGATGAACGGCCTGATGGGCGACGGAAACGGCGGACGCATCGCCGAACTCGAACACCGCATGGAACGCCACGAACAGAACTGGCAGCGCGCCAAGGGATTTCTGGCTGCATTCAGCGTGCTGCTCGCCGTTGTGGAAGTGGCTGTCGAGGCTTGGCATCATCATTAGATCACTCCGGCACAATGGCTTCTGGCGATCACAGAGTACAGTGAACCCGCGGGGTATATTGCCGATACGCCGCTCTTATAATCACCCCATGAGCGAGAAGCCGTTAGTTGGCGTGGTGATGGGCAGCAAGAGCGACTACGAAGTGCTCTCCGCTGCCGTAGAAATCCTGCGCGCTCTGGAAATTCCGCACGAGGCCCGCATCGTCAGCGCGCATCGCACGCCTGACTGGCTCTTCAAATACGCTGAAACAGCGCGAGAGCGCGGTCTGCGCGTCATCATTGCCGGAGCCGGCGGCGCAGCGCATCTGCCGGGCATGCTTGCGTCAAAGACCCTGGTGCCCGTGCTTGGCGTTCCTGTATCCGCAACGCAGCTCAACGGCCTCGATTCCCTGCTCTCGATTGTGCAGATGCCCAAGGGCGTTCCCGTCGGCACGCTGGCCATCGGCAAACCCGGCGCGGCCAATGCCGCGCTGCTTGCGGCCGAGATTCTTGCCGCAACCGACTCCGCACTCTACGACCGGCTGGCTGCCTGGCGCGCCGCACGGACCGCAGGAAGTGATGACACAGGAGCTGCCGTAGTGTCTGTCGATTCGCCCCTGAACAAGAAAGACCGCATGTCATCGAGCCCGGCGGCCTGATCGGCATTCTCGGCGGCGGCCAGCTTGGCCGCATGACCGCCATGGCCGCACGCACCATGGGTTATCGCGTTCGCGTGATGGACCCCGAGGCCAAGTGTCCAGCGAGCTTCGTGGTGGACGAAACCATCGTGGGCAAGTGGGACGATGTGGCCGCTGCGCAAAAAGCTGGCTCGCGGAGCCGATGCCGTCACGCTTGAGATCGAGCAGATCGGCGTAGATGCGCTGAGCGAGGTTGCGCAACATTGCGCCGCTGCGCCCTGGCGTCGAACCCATCCGCATCATCCAGGACAAAATCTTGCAAAAGACCTGGCTCGCGGAGAACGGATTTCCCGTCGGCCCATTCCGCATCATCCGTAACGAAGAGGAACTGCATCATGCCGTGAAGGTGCTCGCCGGGCGGCGTCTTCCTCAAGATCGGGCGCGGCGGATACGACGGCCGCGGCCAGGCGCGCATCGGCATGGAAGCGTTGCTGAACAAGCAAATCATCACGGACGCATGGACCAGTATTGGAGAGAAGCCCGTCGGTCGCCGAGCAGGCGCTTGACCTCGTCAGCGAGATCAGCGTGATGGCGGCGCGCAGTCCTGCAGGCGAGGTGCGCACCTATCCCGCCGCACGCAATCACCACGAAAACCAGATCCTCGCCTGGAGCGTGCTGCCCTCCGGCATCTCACCGGAAATCGAGTCACGCGCCGAAAAACTGGCGGCATCCATCATCGAGAAGCTTGGCATTGAGGGGCTGCTTTGCGTGGAGATGTTCATCACGCGGCAAGGACGGCTGCTGATCAATGAACTTGCGCCGCGCCCGCACAACAGCTATCACCAGAGCGAGCGCGGATGCGTGACCAGCCAGTTTGAGCAACTGGTGCGGACGACATGCAATCTGCCGCTCGGCGATACGTCGCTGATCACCCCTGCCGCGATCGTGAATCTGCTCGGCGACGTGTGGCTCACCTCATCGCCAAACTTCGCCAAAGCCCTTGAGGTTCCCGGCGTGCGGCTGCATCTATACGAGAAGCGCGCCGCAAAGATGGGCCGCAAGATGGGCCATCTTTCCGCGACCGGCGCAACTGCGGAAGAAGCGCTGGAGCGCGTGCTTGAAGCGAAGCAGCGGCTGATTGGTGCCTGCGCGCTAGCATTGGACGAGCTGGTCATTCCTGAGTGCTCGCATCCGCTGTCCTCGATGTTCGCGATAGAACTTCGCGATGTCATTCTGAGCGAACGGGTCCCCGAACGCACCAGGGGCCCCGCAGAGCGCTAGCTCTGTGGGTCAGGTTCGGGGGTGGTGAGTCGAAGAATCTGCTTCTCTGCGCTTCCAGCGCTCGATTTACTCCGCGCGCGCGAAAACAATTCTTCCTTCCGCAGGGATAGAACAAGAGCGAATCTTGAAGATTCACGAGCACCAGGAAATTCAGATCCGCCGGGATGGCGACGGAGATACGCATCGGCATAATTGTCATTTACGAACGGCTGCTTGAAAGTTCCTTCGAACCGCAGATCAGCATTGCGATATTTGTAATGGATGATCACGAGAATGCATCCAGTGAAAGATGACTCCCGCACCGAGGAGACGACAATTGCATAGAGCCGGGACCAGCGCTGGTGCCGATCCGTCGCACAAATTTGATCGCAAGGCGCACAAAGAACTCAATGTAAACATCTACGAACATTGCAGAAAGATAACACGCTGCCACCAGGGCAAGTCAGATGCGAGCGACGGGACGGCCGAAGCATCCGCAGGAGGCTCCCGCATGGGCTAAAAGCCCATTCATCATGCAACCTTTGCGGCACGGCTAAAGTCGAGCCCTTTCACAATGCATCTCTGTGAAGCTACGAGCTGAACTGCTCGGCCTTCTCCCAGCGCTTGGGCCGCTTGTTGGCCTGCAGAATCTTCTTGCGCAGCCGCAGCGACTTGGGCGTAATCTCCACCAGCTCATCATCCGCGATGAACTCGATGGCCTGCTCCAGGTTCAGCGTCTTGTACGGCACCAGGCGAATCGCATCATCGGCGCTCGATGCGCGCATGTTGGTCAGCTTCTTTTCGCGCACCACGTTCACGTCGAGATCGTTGTCGCGCGAGTGCTCGCCCACAACCATGCCTTCGTACACCTCCACGCCTGCACCGACAAACAGAATGCCGCGCTCCTGCAATCCATTCAGCGAGTAGGTCGTCGTCAATCCCTGGCGGTCGGCGATCAGCGCGCCCGTGGGCCGCTGCGGAATCTCGCCCTGGTAGGGAATGTATCCATCGAACAGCGAATTCATGACAATCGTCCCGCGCGTCTCGGTCAGCATCTCGCTGCGCAGGCCGATCAGCCCGCGGCTGGGTACGCGAAACTCCATGCGCACGCGGCCTGAGCCGTGATTGTGCATCTTGGTCATCTCGCCCTTGCGCGGCCCGAGCTTCTCGATCACCACGCCGGTGTGCTGCTCGGGAACGTCGATGGTGAGGTGCTCCACCGGCTCCATGCGCGTGCCTTCGACGACTTTGGTCACGATCTCCGGCCGGCCCGCCATCAGTTCGAATCCCTCGCGGCGCATCATCTCGATCAGAATCGCAAGCTGCAATTCGCCGCGCCCCAGCACCTTGAAGGTGTCGGGCGAGCCCGTCTCTTCCACGCGAATCGACACGTTGGTCAGCAGCTCTTTTTCAAGCCGCTCGCGCAGATTGCGGCTCGTCACGTACTGTGCCTTCCCTCCCGGCAAACGGCGAATTGTTCACGCTGAACTGAATTGCGATCGTCGGCTCGTCGATGACGATCAGCGGCAGCGGCGCAGGGGTTTCGAGCGATGTAATGGTCTCGCCGATGGTGATGCCTTCCACGCCGGCGACGGCCACGATGTCGCCCATCGTGGTTTCGGTGGTCTCGGTCCGCTTCAATCCGGAAAACGTGAACAGCTTGGTGATGCGCGTCTTCATCAGCGACCCGTCGCGCTTTGAGATATTCACATCGTCGCCCGCATGCAGCGTTCCCTGAAAGACGCGGCAGATGGCGATGCGGCCGAAGTAGTCGGAGTAGTCGAGATTGGTAACGAGAATCTGCAGCGGCGCATCGACATCGCCTGTCGCCGCAGGAATCGTCGACACGATCGTCTCGAACAGCGGCTGCAGGTCTTCGCCCGGCTTGGCCATGTCGAGCGTAGCCGTGCCGGCCTTGGCCACCGCGTACAGCACCGGAAAATCCAGCTGCGACTCTTCCGCATCGAGGTCGATGAAAAGATCGTAAATTTCGTTCAGCACTTCCTGCGGGCGCGCATCGGGGCGGTCAATCTTGTTGATCACGACGATGGGCTTGAGTTTCGCTTCCAGCGCCTTGGCCAGCACGTAGCGCGTCTGCGGCAGCGGACCCTCGGCCGCATCCACCAGCAGCATCACGCCGTCCACCATCTTCAGCGCGCGCTCCACCTCGCCGCCAAAATCGGCGTGGCCCGGCGTATCGACAATGTTGATCTTGCCGCCTTCAAAATTGATGGCCGTGTTCTTGGCAAGGATCGTGATGCCGCGCTCGCGCTCCAGGTCGTTCGAGTCCATCACGCGCTCGGCCACCTGCTCGTTGGCGCGGAAGGTGCCGGACTGGCGAAGCATGGCGTCAACAAGGGTAGTCTTACCGTGGTCAACATGGGCGATGATGGCGATATTGCGTATCGTCTGGCTCACAGGGGTAGTGTTCCTTCTCTTCTAGGGCAAATCTGGATTTGCGCTCAGGTATGGCCTCAGGCGGCCATCAGGTTGGGAATGAATACAAGATGAATGGCCACACAATGCGGCAATTTCTATTTTACCAGTAGTGCAATTCCAGCAGAATCTGCAGACTCTTGACCGCAGACGGTAGGCTGGAGGCTGTTCGCCGATGCCTACGCGTCTCCGGTCCGCATCCCGGCCAGCGGGAAGCGACCTGCTTCACGAGTTCCGCGCTGTCCGCCCCAGCGTTTACACTCATCGGCAAATGAAACGCGCCGTTTCTCCCAGCCTCTACCGCCCATCGTTCGCTCACGTCCGTCGACCCTTCGCCATCGCCTTCGCTGTTCGGTTGCGCTGTCCTGCCGCAATCGGCTGCCGCCCAGGCCACGCGCTCGCGGCAACACTGACCTCACATCTACGCCATCGATGTGGAAGGCGGCCAGGCCACGCTGCTGGTCTCGCCCTCCGGCGGCTCGCTGCTGGTCGATACCGGCTGGCCCGGCAACAATGGCCGCGACGCCGAGCGCATCCAGGCGGCGATGAAAGATGCGGGCATCACGAAGATCGACAAGGTGCTCATCACCCACTTCCATACCGATCACGTGGGCGGCGTGCCGAATCTCGTCGAGCGCGTCAAGGTCGGCGAGTTTCTCGATCACGGCGTGAACCGCGAGGACTCCGACATCACGCGCCACGACTACGCAGCCTACGTCAAGGCCATCGGCACCACACCGCGCCGCACCGTGCATCCCGGCGACACCATCGACATCCCCGGCCTCAACACCATCGTGCATCACCGCGGACGGCGAACACATCAGCTCGGTTCCCGGCATCAAGCCCGAGCCCAATCCCTATTGCGCCAGCGAGCCGAAGTGGGAGCTCGACACGACCGAGAATCCGCGCTCCGCCGGCATTCTGGTTCGCTTCGGCAAATTCCGCTTTCTCGATCTCGGCGACCTGACCAAGGCCAAGGAGATTCCGCTCGTCTGCCCCGACAACCTGATCGGGCACGTCGACCTCTATCTGGTGAATCATCACGGATTCAACCTTTCCAACTCGCGGCCTTTGTCGACGCGATTCATCCCCGCGTGGCCATCATGGACAACGGCGCGCACAAGGCCGGCAGCCCCGAAGCCTGGCAGACCGTGCATGAAAGTCCCGGCCTTGCAGACCTGTGGATGCTGCACACCGCCGAAGACTCCGACGCCGCGCACAACAGCGCGGAGGCGCTGATCGCGAATCTGAAGGACGACAGCGACAGCCATTACCTCAAGGTAGTCGCAGACGGCGACGGCAGCTTCAGCATCACCAATTCGCGCGACTCGGCGAGACACAAACGAATTACATGCCGTGCGAGTATAATAGGTCGTTGGTACCGCCGACCTCATCGCAAATTCCCATTTCGAGCCGTATCCTGTTAGGCCAGGCGTTGTCACGTCGATCGCTGCTTGTCAGGGCACGACTTCAGTCGTGCCGACGGCCACCGCCAAATTCGAGCTTCAGACCGCGGGCCGACTTCAGTCGCCCGATAGCATTTCTTCAGACGTTTGCTTCTTAGTACGCAGAGCCATAAGCGGTATTCGTCCGCAGCGCTCGGCTAGCCCTGTTTTCATCGGATTCTGTTCGATATATGCGCAATGGCGAAGAAAGCTCTCATCGCTCGTGATCCGCACATCCGAGAATCCGCGCTGCCAAACTTCACCTTTGAATCCCAATTCCCGCCCGGCACGAAAGGAAAATCTTCCTTTGATCAATTGCATCGCTTTCTCAATGCTGAGATCCCCTGGAATTGTCATCAGGATATGAACGTGATTCGGCATCACGACAAAGTCATGAATCAACAAACCTCGATTTCTCGCGTACACGATCGAAACACCTCGATCATCAGACTGGCCATCTGTTCTGTCTGCAAGATGGCTCTGCCCGCCTGAGGTCTTTGTCGTCACGAAGAAGGTACGCGAGCGTCCACCGGTCATCTTTCTGGATCGGATGGGCGCGAAGGCTTCGACATGATCAGGGGCTGAAGCCCTCCACATCTCTTTGAGCTATGTATCGGCACGACTGAAGTCGTGCCCTGACACGTCCCCACAAGCACCAACTTCAGCGGACCACGTCGTAATCTGTTTCGGCAGATTATCGCTCGAAAACATAAGATTGTTGTGATCCTGAGCACGGCACGAATCCTCTCTTCTCGATATCTCAAGGAATTTTCATGACCATTTCGCGCCGCAAATTCATCGCCGGAGCAGCAGCGGCAGCATCGTTCGCCAGCCTTCACGCGCGCGGCCCGCGCGGCCTGCCCTTTCCGCGTCGCCGTCATCAACGACGAAATCTCGCAGGACTTCGATCACGTCTGCTCTGTCGTCGCGCACGACTTCGGCCTGGAGTGGATCGAACTGCGCAGCATGTGGGGCAAGAACGTAACCGACCTGCCCGACGCCGATCTCGACCGCGCAAAGACCATCCTCGCCAAATACAACCTGCGCGTCACCGACATCGCCAGCCCGCTCTTCAAGACCGACTGGCCCGGCGCGCCGCTCTCAAAGCTGAGCGAGCACCGCGACCAGTTCAAGGCCGACTTCACCTTCAAGCAGCAGGAAGACCTGCTCGAGCATTGCATCACGCTCGCCAAGACGTTTCGGCACCGATCGCATCCGCTGCTTCGATTTCTGGCGGCTCGAAAACGTTGCGCCCTATCGCGCTGGCCATCAACGAAAAGCTGCGCGATGCCGCGCGCCGCTGCGCACGGCAGCAACCTGATCCTGCTTCTCGAAAATGAAATGTCGTGCAACACGGCCACGGGCGGAGAAGCCGCCGCCACGCTGCGCGCCGTGCCCGAAGCCAACTTCATGCTCAACTGGGATCCGGGCAATGCGGCCACGTTCCCCAACAGCGAGCCGTTCCCGAATGGCTACAATCTGCTGCCGAAGAAACGCATCGGCCACTGCCACGCAAAGAACGTCGTCCGCAAGCCCGACGACAAGTGGGAGTGGGCGCCCGTGGGAACCGGCGTTGTCGATTGGCCCGGCCAGCTCGCAGCACTCCAGCGCGATGGCTATCGCTATGCCGTGAGCCTTGAGACGCACTGGCGCGGCGCCGGCACGCCCGAAGCCTCGACTCGCGAAAGCTGGAATGGATTGAAGGATGCGCTCATCAAGTCCGGGGCCGGAACCGGGTGCTTCGCCTGAAGGAGGCGAGCGCCCCGGCCTGCATGCGATCGAATGTGCTGAGTTCGCCCGTTACATGCTTGGCGCCTTCGCGCTCTCTCCAGTATCGATGTTGTGATTTTTCGCAACCTGTTCAAGCAACTGCAAGTGTTGCGCGATCACATTTGCGCCTTGCTGCGCTACTTGCTTTACGTTCGGATCCTGGGCCATCTGCGCCTCGTTCTGGAACTCCTTCAAGTCTTGTTTGTGATCCTTGACCATCAGCATGATGTACTCGCGGTCAAAGTCCGGACCTGAGAGTTGCTGCAACCTGGCAATCTCCTTCTTGTCTTTCTTTGAAGGGCCTTTTGGCTGCGAGACTCCGAGCTGCTGGGCTACCGGCATGAACCATTTGTCGTTCATCTGAGAGTGCTCCGACACAAGCTTCTGCGCGAGTTGCTTCACATCAGCACTCTGCGATTTCTCCTTTGCGAGCTGACCCAGTTGCACCTCTGTGTTGTCGCCCTCCATTGCTTTGGAGACGAAGGCCTTGTCGGCGAAACCCTGGCCCGTCGGTGCAGTGCCGGGATATGCGCCGGAGCCTGGGTTCTCTGTGTTCGGCATTTGCTCCGGCTGCGGAACGGGTTTAGGTTGCGTCATCTGCGCGAAAGAAACCGTGCAGGCGAACAGAACTGTAGCGGTGCTGATGCCAAAGCTATAAGGTATCCCTTTTATATTCATTATTTCCTCCAACGCGCGTCAGGAGATTTCCGACACGCAAACCATGCGATGCAAGCGACGCGAAATGGAGTTGCCCAAATGCGATGGTCCTACTCGTCTGCAAGTGGTTTATGAATAAGAGCTTTCGAGCATACGAACGCGAAACGCGTGTCGGCGTCGCACCAGTGAGTCTCATCAACGCCGTGCAGTCGACGTGAACGAGAAGACGGCCCATACCTCGCCAGCCTTCTCTTCATTGGACGAAGATACTTCTCCCCCGGCAAACTCGTCGATGACGTGCAACCAGAAGCTAAGTCCTATGCGATTCGAGCGCATCACCCGCACCTGCCAGTTCCCCGGAAATTGCCGCCAAACCGCTTCGGCAGCTTTCGTGCCTGCTCCGCTTCTTCGATATGCGCGAAGAACAAAAAACTCGGCCATATCCCAGACCGAATTGCTGCCAGAAACAGGTAAGATTTCACGGATCAATGCGAATCCAGCAAGCTTTCCATCAACCCTGATAAGGAAGGGATGGCGCCCGGCTTCGCTCCAGTAGAGTGGCAGATCCGGGTATCCAAACCTGCCGTCCGGACCGGGCTCGACTGGGTGAAATTCGCTGAAGTCATGCGCGTACAACTCGAGCAGGTTTGCGACAACCGGCATTTCTTCAATCGTTGCTTGGATCACATCTACCTGCCCGAAAGAAGATGTGTGCGGTTCGATCATCATTGTCGAGCGGATGAGGCATGCGATTGCCTTGTTTGCGCGTAAAGCCCTTCCAGCGCATCGCACGCCGTCTTCACGCCGTCCTCGCCCTTGAGTTGCTCGGCCACGGCGCGCGCTTTCTCGGCAAGCTTTGGATCGTCGAGCATCTTACGCAGCTTGCGTATGACTTTCTTCGGTGTGTAGCCCGCCTTCTGGATCACCTTGGCCACGCCGAGCCGCTTCATGCGCCGCGCATTGTCCGGCTGGTCGTGCGAGTAGGGCATGATCAGCATCGGCTTGCCCGCGCGCAGACATTGCGCCGTCGTGCCCACGCCGCCCTGGTGCACCACCAGCGAAGCGCGCGAAAACAGCGCGGAGTACGGCGCATATTCCGCCACGCAGATCGAGTCGGGCAGCGCCTGCGTTGGGCGGTTGCGCGGATCCGTGCCGATCAGCAGCACCGCGCGCACGCCCAGTTCCATCGCCGCCTTCGCCGACACCTCGTAGAAATCTCCTGCCGCCAGCACCGCGGCCGAACCCAGCGTAAACACCACCGGCGGCTCGCCGCTCGCCACAAATTTCTCAAGGTGCGGCGGCAGCTTGGCATTGCCCGCGTCCGCATCGTAGTAGGCAGAAGCCTGCGATGAGCGTGTTCGGCGGCCAGTCCTTCTGCTCCACACCCAGCACGCGCGAAAACAGCGCCAGCACCAGGTTCGGCGAGTGCTTGGCATCAAACAGCGGATTCGCGCCGCGCGGCAATCCCAGTTCGCGGCGCAGCTCATAGATCGGCTCCGGCCACTTGCGGCTCACAAATCGCGCCACGCGCTTGATCACGCGCCCGAATCCCGGCACCTTCTTGTCGGCCTTCGCCAGCCTCGGATACGGCGGCAGCACCGGCGGATCGAACGCCGAGAAGAACGACAGCGGCGCCAGCACGTAACTCGCCCACGGAATCCCCGTCACCTCCGCCACGATCGGCCCTGCGTAATTCAGCTCGCCCAGCAGCAGCAGATCGGCGCGCACCGGCTTGGTCGCCGCATCCAGCAGATCGTCATAGGTCTGCCGCAGCGAGGGAAACAGAAAATCGCGCAGCCCGTGCTCGGTGCCGTTCTTGACGTCGTAGACCATCTCCACGAGCACGTTGTTGGTGGGATCGATGTCTGGCCGGATCGCGTGGAACTCCAGTCCCAGCGGCGCAATCTTCGGCCGGTAGACCTCCGGCACCGCCATCACCGGCGTGTGCCCGCGCCGCTTCAGTTCCAGCGCCAGCGCAATCAGCGGATTGATATCGCCATAGGTGCCGATGTTCGAGAGAACGATGCGCAATGTCGTGTCCGTAACTCGGAATGGAGACGCAAGGATAAGAGTAATGCATCGGCCCAGACTGGAAGTCCTCGACTCTCTACGGCGGAGACCAACGATAAAACGCCGGCCCCACCGCAGGTGGTTCAGCCTGATTTAATCTTGCAGCACGATAATTACAGAGGAGAACCCCGCACTATGCGCGTCCTGCTCGTGGAAGACGAGGTCCGGCTGGCCGACAACCTTGCCGCCGCCCTGCGCGACGGCCCCGGCTTTGCAGTCGACTGGGCCGCCGACGGCGAAGCCGGCGACGACGCTGCGCGCAATCTCTGCTACGACCTCGTCATCCTCGACCTGATGCTGCCCAAGCTCGACGGCTATGGCGTTCTGCGCCGCATGCGCGCCCGCAAAGATGCAACGCCCGTCCTGATCCTCACCGCGAAAGAAGGCAAGGACGCCATCGTCCAGTTGCTCAACGCCGGCGCCGACGACTACCTCGCCAAGCCATTCGACCTGGGCGAACTCATCGCCCGCGCCAAAGCCCTGATCCGCCGCGGCAAAGGCGCGGCCCACCCCACGCTCAACGCGCTCGGCGTCGAACTCAATACCCTGGAGCAGACCGTCCATCGCGACGGCACGCTCGTCGATCTCTCGCCCACCGAGTACCACATTCTCGAATACCTGCTGCACCATCCGCGCAAAGTCGTCAGCAAGCAGGAACTGCTCGAGCACCTCTACGACTACAACTGGGAGCACCACTCCAACGTGATCGAGGCGCACGTCTCCAACCTGCGCAAGAAGCTCGACGCCGCCGTCCCCGATGCCGAGCCCGTGATCGAGACCCTGCGCGGCCGCGGCTACCGCCTCTGCGCCCGAGCCCTCGTCATGACCCGCCGTTCTGCATTCGGAAAAACCAGCATCGCCTTCCGCCTCATCGCCGCCGTGCTGCTGGTGGAGCTGGCTTCCGCAGCGCTGGTCATCCTGCTCGCTTGGGGATACGAGCGCCACAGCCACTTCCGCTCGTTCGACGTGATGCTGCACGGCCGCGCCGATTCCGTGCTCGGCGCCGTGCAGGACGCCGAAGATGTGGGCGACAACGTGATGCTCGACCTCGCCGATCTGCACGTGCCGCCCGAGGATGTCTACGAGGTGTGGGACGGCCGCGGCCATCTGCTCGGCCGCTCAGCAAACTGGCAGGGCAGCGCCGGCATGCGCGGTCCCCGACCACAACGGCATCTTCCGCATCAAGCTGCGCGATCATGACTACCGCCTGCTCTTCATGCGCGGCACGCGCATCGTCGATCCCGGCGAATCCGGCGGCGGCAAGCTGCGTTTTGTCACCATCCTTTACGGCGCGCCCACCGAGCACGTGTGGCAAGCGATCTACGGCGCGGTCGAATTCTACGCAGCCGGCATGCTGCTGCTGGTGCTGATCACCGGCCCGCTGATTGCCTGGGTGCTTGCATCGCGGACTCGAGCCCTTGCGCCAGCTTGCGGCCATGGCCGGCCGCGTCTCGGCCGATTCGTGGGAGTTCTCGCCGCCCGCTTCCGCACGCGAAACCGCCGAGCTTGCCCCGCTCACCAGCGCACTTGAAAACGCACTGCAGCGGCTGGAGCGCTCGTTCACACAGCAGCGCACGTTTGTCTCCGATGCGGCACACGAACTCAAGACCGCCGTCGCCGTCGTCAAGTCGTCGCTGCAACTGGTGGGCATGCGCCAGCGCACGCCGGAGGAGTACCAGGCCGGCAACGAGCGTGCTCTCGCCGACACCGCGCGCATCGAAGAACTCGTCGCCAAGATGCTCACCCTGGCTCGTGTCGAAAGCGGCGTCAGCGAGCGCAACGGTTGACAGCAACATGCGATCTGAGCCAGTGTGTCGGCAAAACCGTTGCAGAACTCGAGACTTTTGCAGCCGTGCGCCAGGTGGAGCTCGTCGTGCGCGATCTACCCGCAACCCCGTGCATCGTTCCACTCAACGCAGAGGACTGCACACTCGTCGTCTCCAACCTGCTGATGAACGCCATCCAGCACAGCCCGCCGCGATCGCAGGTCGAAGTGCAGCGTCGCCGCGCGGGACAACTCCATCGAATTCACGATCCAGGACCACGGCGAAGGCATCGACCCGGCCGCCCTGCCCCATGTCTTCGATCGCTTCTATCGCGGCGATCCCTCGCGCGCCCGCGCCACCGGCGGCTCCGGCCTGGGCCTCGCCATCTGCAAGGCCGCGGTTGAAAAGGCCGGCGGCACGATCACGCTTGCCAGCGAACCGGGGCAGGGAACAACGGCAACCGTACGCATACCTAGACAGTAGCGGCTCTCCTGCGGTCCCTTGGGAAGCGATTCTTAAGGAACACACATGGAGGTTGCCACCAGAAATTAACACTAGGGATGATGAACTGGAAGCATTGCATGCCCGGTCCTTCAGCATCCCTTAATCCCGCCCGTGGAACAATGCTTGCGCCGGCCAATCCATCAGAATTGCCCCTCGCGATTTGCCGAGCCCACGCGGAGCCGAACATGCAAAATCAACGTTGTCTCCCAGCCTTTGCGCGCACCCTTTTTGCCGCCGCCCTGTTCTCCACCCTCTTTGCCGCACCGATCGCAGCCCGGGCGCAGGCGGGGTCCCCGCGGACAGGTCTTCGTCCGTGGGGTCAGAGGGACCTTATAAGGTTCTCGATCAGTGGAAGCTCGCCGACGCCGGCGGATGGGACTACCTGCTGGCCGACTCCGCGGCCAACCGCGTCTACATCACGCGCGGCGACCACGTCGACGCCGTCGACACCACCAACCGGCAAACTGATCGGCACCATCAGCGGCCTGCACGGCACCCACGGCGTAGCCCTCAACCCCGACGGCAAGCTCGGCTACATCTCCGATGGCGGCGGCAACGCGGTCGTGGTCTTCGATCGCTCCAATCTCTCCACCGTAGCCACCATTCCCGCCGGCACCAACCCCGACGCCATCATCTTCGAGCCCGCCACAAAAACCGTGTGGGCCTTCAACGGCCGCAGCAAGGACATCACCGTCATCGACGCCGCCTCGCAGAAAGTCGTCGCCACCATCCCCGTACCCGGCAAGCCCGAGTTTGCCGCCGCCGACGGCAAGGGAAACGTCTACAACAACCTCGAAGACAAGAGCGAAGTGCTCAAGATCGACGCACACACCCACAAGATCACCGCTACCTGGCCCGCAGGCTGCGAATCGCCCTCCGGCCTTGCCATCGACATCGACCGGCAACCGCCTCTTCCCGGTCTGCGACGGAAACAAGATGAGCGTGATTGATGCGGCAAGCGGCAAGATCCTCGCCACACCCGCCATCGGCGACGGTCCCGATGCCGCCGGCTGGAGCGCCAAACACAAGCTGGCCTTCGCCTCCAGCGGCGACGGCGTCCTTTCGGTTGTCGACGGCGCCACCTACAAGACCATCCAGTCGCTGCCCACCAAGCGCGGCGCACGCACCATGGCCTACGATCCCGCCACCGATCGCGTCTATCTCGTAACCGCGGACTTTGGACCCCGTCCCGCTGCCACCGCCGAGAATCCGCGCCCGCGCCCACCAATGATTCCCGGCAGCTTTGAAGTCATCGTCGTCGGCCGCTAGGCTGATTCTGATCCGACTGCAAGGCGCACTCGCCAGAAAATGCCGCCGCGGCCAACCCCGGCGGCGTTTTCTTCATCCGCCAACTTGAGGCTCACCGGATGCGCTCAGCTCTAAAGGTCGCCCTGCTCGCGGCCCTTCCCATTGAGATCGTGAATTTCTGGGTCGTCGGCTATCCCGCTGGCGCGAATGGCCTTACATCTGCCAGCCAGTCCGCCGCCGTCGCCTTGCAGTGGTATTTGCTTCACCTCCCCGGCGTCATCGCCTGCGATCGCATCGCGTTTCTGCGCGAAAACTCATTTGCGTGCTCCTTCATGCTTTTCGTCACCGGCTACGTGGACACCGTCCTCCTGCTCGTCGCGATCATCTGGTCAGTACGATTGGCGCGCCGCACCCTCCGCAAGCTATCCTCCCCCTTGAAGCACGCTCACTGAAAAGTGAACTTAGAACTCTGAACTACGAACTGCCTTTATGAAGCTCGCCCTCGCCATTCTCGCGCTCGTCGTCTTTGCCCTGTCGTTTGTGGCCGACTACAAATGGCGTCAATGGATGGCCAAACGCCGCACCGACCAGGACACGCCCCACGCCTCCGATCCCCAGACTTCCACAAGACCCGGTAACGACCAAAAGCTACGGCCGCGCCTCTGGGACAAATCCGATGCCCCACGTCTCCCAAGTGGGATGCCCGCCCGCAACTTTCTTCGTTTCCAGCCGTTACAATGAGTGGAAGGGAGTCGTCCAAGACGCCATGCACTCTAACCTTGCCCACGCCCTTCGCTTCCCGGCACGCCGTATCGCTCTCTCGCTGGGCCTCGTTGCCGCCACGTTGTTCGCTACCGTTCCAGGCGCCCGCGCCCAGTTTGGAGCGCCGCCCACCACGCCGGTCCACGACCCGGCCGCCCTCAAGCCGCCCGCCGGCGCCCGCGTCGCCATCGTCGAATTTGAAGACATGGAGTGCCCCGACTGCGCCAACGCCAATCCCGCTGCTCAAAGAGGCTGCGGCCAAGTACAACATCCCCTGGGTCCGCCACGACTTTCCCCTGCCCTTCCATCCCTGGAGCTTCCAGGCTGCCGTCAATGCCCGCTGGTTCGACACCAAGAGCAAGAAGATGGGCGACGACTACCGCGATGCCGTCTTCGCCAACCAGCGCTCCATCGAGAGCCTCGACGCAGCTCCGCCAGTTCACTGAGAATTTCGCCAAGAGCCACAACATCGCGCTGCCCTTTGCCATCGATCCGCAGGGCAAGTTCGCCGCCGAGGTCAAGGCCGACTACGCGCTCGGCCAGCGCATCGGCATCGAGCACACTCCCACCATCTGGATCACCACTGCGAACAGCAAGGGCGCGCCTTTCGTAGAAGTCGTCGACCGCACCAAGCTTTTCCAGCTCATCGACCAGGCCATTGCCGATACCCGTTCAACACCTGTGAAAACAGCACACAAATAATTGTTCTCGTAATTCGGGGCCCCTTCCCCATGTCAGACTTTCGCCACGTTGTCGAAATTCATGCTTCACCGGCACGCATCTGGCCGGTTCTGCTCGAAGTCGAGCAATGGCCCGAGTGGACCACCTCCGTCACCAAAGTCCAGCGCATGGACATCGGCCCGCTCACCCTCGGCAGTCGCACCCGTATCTGGCAGCCTGGACTCATGCCTGCCGTCTGGTGCGTCACCTCGCTCGACGAGAAGCGCCGCATCTTCGCCTGGACCACCCGCACCTTCGGCATCAAAATCGTCGCCCGCCACCAGGTGGATGCCATCGGCAACCTCAGCCGCGTCACTCTCTCGCTCAACTACTCCGGTATCCTCGGAGCAATCCTGGCCCGGCTCTACCGCGACATCAATCGGGACTACCTCTCCCGCGAAGCCAACGGCCTCCGCACCCACTGCGAAGCGACCCAGCGAATGTCCGCACGCGCTAGTGCCGCGAGCGACTAGCTGGGCGTAATTTTTCAGGCAGCAAGTGTGAAGGATCTGCCCTGAAAATTTCAACAGCCAGCGTCGATTGGAGGTTGCGAATACGGAGGGAGCAGCAGCCTTCAGGCTGCTGAAGTCATACGCATCGGGTCACTGGCCTTTAGGCCCGGACACTCCAGATCATTCTAAATTCTCATGTTCTTCGGGTGACGCATCGCGCCATGAACGACTGCTGTTGCTTTTAGTTCGTATCACCACAAACCAAATTGGGTGCCCCATGTCTCGATTTTGAGACGTGGGAAAGCAAAACTCTCAACCTTATTTGTATCAACGCATGACTTTACAGCTTGGTGAAAAACTCAACAAACCCGCTGTTTTGTAACAAAGGGCATGGCTTCAGCCAGGCCGTAAATGCAACAAAATGATTGTCGGGCTTCAGCCCCTGAGGGATGCTGGCTCGGCCCATACGGACTTTTTCACCAAGCTGTTTAGTCGCGCCGAGGACGCTAGCACTGTTCAGCGGTGTCATCCTGAGTGGAGCACGCTTGGGGCCCCACAAAGGGGGTAAGCGGAGTGAAGGATCTGCATTTGCGTCTCGCCGCTTCCGCAAAAGGAAACGGACAACCGTGAACTAAAGCTGTATCTTCACCAGCTCGCCCTGCCCGTCCCGGCGAAACCGTCTGCGTCTGCGGAGCGCGCCAGTGGTCGATGTGGCTGATGCGGTGCACGCACCCAATCGTGCAATTCGGCGCGCAGCTCTTCGCCGTCAAAAACTCCCGCTTCACATCCGCCGTCGTGTACTCCGCAATCGGCACCCCCGGATACCCGCGCTGCTGGCGGCAGTAGTGCACCAGCCCGTCCTCGCAGATGTACAGGTAGCGCGACCCCGCCCGGCAGCGCCAGTCGTTCGGCGCGCCCCTGCACAATCGCCTCCTGAAACTTGTCGAACTGCGCGTAGTTGGTCTTCTTCCGGTTCGTCATCTCGAAGTAGACCTTGCGCCTCGTCCTCCTTCAGCGGCTTCAGCTGCCCGTCGCCGTCGTGGATAATCCCGATCGTCGACTCAAACCCCAGCTCCAGCGCCCGCTTGCCAATCACCAGCGCGTCGTTGGGATCCTTGAAGCCCCCGCCCACCACCGAATTGATGTTCACGTGGAACTCGGCGTGCTCGGCCAGCATCTGCAGCTTCTTGTCCAGCACCTTCAGGCTCTTCTTCGAAACCTCGTCCGGCTCCAGGTTATCGATCGAGATCTGCATGTGGTCCAGGCCCGCCCGGTTCAGCCGCTCGATCCGCTCCACATTCAGCAGGTAGCCGTTCGTGATCATCCCCGCAATCGCGCCCGTCCGCCGCATGCGCCGGATGATGTCGTCCAGTTCGCGGATGCGTCAGCGGCTCGCCGCCCGAGATGCCGATCATGGCCGTCCCCAGCCGTCCCAGGTGGTCGATGCGCCGCAGCATCTCGTCCAGCGGCACCGGCTCGGAAACCTTGTCGTACTCGTTGCAGTAGGCGCAGCTCAAGATTGCAGAACCGCGCCGGGACAATCTGCGCCAGCACCGGATGCGACGTAGACGCCAGCGCCCGCGCCACCATCGCGTACTCGCGCGCCTTGCGCCGTAGCCGCAATCCACTTGCCTCTCACCGTAGATCTCCGGGGAATACCCATTCTTACTATTGAAACACATGCCAGAATGACGGTGGCCCATGTCTCGATCACCACACCTGTTGGTGCCCGATCTTTCGATCACTGCACCTGCAAATGCTGGGCTAGGCCCAGCCAACCACAAATCTGGTGGCCCACCCAAGCCTTTCAAACCTAACCCAACCCAAAATCGGGTGCCCCATCCTTGACCCTCTTTTGGTCAAGCGTGGGAAAGCACAACCCTCCGCAATGCGCCCCTCCGCGCCGTCGACTCCTACTCGATCTCCGCCGCCCGTCAGCCACGCCCCTCCCATAACACTGCAAATTTCAAAAGCAAGCAGTGTCATTCTGAGCGAACGGGTCCCCGAAGAGGCAGGTGGCCCATCCAAGCCTTTCGAACCTAACCCAACCCGAAACCTGGGTGCCCCATCCTTGACCTTCTTTTGGTCAAGGGTGGGAAAGCACAACCCTCCGCAATGCGCTCCTCCGCGCCGTCCACTCCGACTCGATCTCCACTACTCCTTCGAGCCCCGTTGCGTAATGCCGAAAACTCGACCATGTCCAATCTTCAGGGCTCGAAACCAGTCCCCGCTTCACCGGATTCCGATGGCGGGTGGGCAGGTGGCCCACCCAAGCTTTTCAAAGCCAACCCAACCCAAAATCTGGGTGCCCCATCCTTGACCCTCTTTTGGTCAAGGGTGGGAAAGCACAACCCTCCGCAGTTCCCGCCTCCGCGCCGTCCACTCCGACTCGATCTCCACTGCTCCTTCGAGCCCCATTGCGTAATGCCGAAAACTCGACCATGTCCAATCTTCAGGGCTCGAAACCAGGCCCCGCTTCACCGGATTCCGGTGCATGTAGCGCAGCTTCTCCGATGTCTTCTCGGGATTGTGCACGTTGAAGTCGTAGTAGCGCCGCTGCCAGAACTGCCTCTCGGCCGGCTGCTTCAGCAATCTCGAAGTTCGCTGTTTCAAAACCTGCATCGCCGTCGCGAGCGAGCTGACTTTCGGTTCGCTCACAAGAAGATGAACATGCTCCGGCATCAGCACGTACCCAGCCACAACGAATTCGTATTGCGACCGTGTTTTTTCGAGTTGTTTTTCGAAGACTGAATATCCCAACCGCCGCGCGAGGAGCGGAAGACGATGGAAGCAGCTGAACGTGACGAAATGAAAACAGCCGGCCTTCTGAATCCGAACGAGGCGTATTGGCATGGACGAACCAGTTTAGTTCCGGAACGGAAATCCTGCTATCCCACCCTTGCTCCGCAAGGATGGGGCACCCGGATTCTCTCAACTCGAAACCTCGCAACACTGCGGGCGGGCACCCAGCCCTTCGTAGATCGAGGCCGGGTGCCCCACGTCTCGATTTTGAGACGTGGCATACGACGGACTCCGACTGACAGAAGAAGGAGTTTGTCCTCAGTGCGGTTAGCGCTTCAGAGCCGCCAGCACCGCGCCTGCATCCGCATCCTCCAAGCACGGCGTGGTCTCGAATTCCAGCAGGTCGTTCCAGAATCCCAGCCAGGAGTAGAGCGCTTTCGCGTCACTGGTCTCGGCGATCAACACTCCGCCGCCGCTCATGCCATGCCATCGCCCGATCATCGTCACGCCGGCAGGCGGCCCCCCGCCGGTCTTCAAGAACCGCTGCTCTGCATCCACGACAGAACCCTTGGGGATATTCCACTTCACAATAAACTTCATCACATTTCTCCTTTTGTCTCGTTGGGAATAGTTCGGAACCCGGCGAGCGAGTCACTTGCATTGCGACTCGGCGCAACAGAGCATTCTTCGTCTGGGAGGGAAATCGGAACAACCGGAAGAATGAGTCCCGAACTTAATTGCTGGGCGATCGCGCCGTCAAGACCTTCGTAGCTGAGCGCCTCATGACTTCTTGACTGCTTGGCTGCTTGACTGCTTTTGACACACAAGATTTGTCTTGACCGGACGTCGAAGGCGCGACTACATTGAGGGCTCATTTCGGACGTGGGCATTTCGGAACAGCCCTTCCCCCGGCCTCGGTTACAGCCTTCCCATTCTTGAGCAATACACGTTTCACTCGCCCACGTGACCTCAAGGAAAAGGAGAACTCCATGCAAAAACTGTTCAGACTTCTTGCTCTCGCAACGTTGGCAATCGCCTCGACAACCGCCGCTTTCGGTGCTGATCATTCTCTGGGAACCTGGAAGGTGAATGTAGAGAAGAGCACATATAACCCAGGAACTTTCCCTATCAAGAGCCTTACGTCGGTTCGGGAAGCCGCTGACGGTGGCGTGAAGGTGACCAGCACCGGCGAACGTGCCGATGGCACAGCGGTGAACGCCACCTATACAGCAAAGTACGATGGCTCTCCCAGTTCTGTCTCCGGCGAGGGATCCCCATACGACACCGTTTCAATCAAACAGACTGACGCCAACACATTCACATGGGATGCGAAGAAAAGCACCGGACAATATCACGCTCATGGCCGGATCGTCGTCTCGTCCGATGGCAAGACGATGACCATGAGAGCCACCGGCACCGATGCCGATGGAAGGCCGATGGCGGTCACATTGGTCTACGACAAACAGTAGGCATGTCGGGTAGCCATCCAGCCGTGTCATCCTGAGCGGAGCAGCTTAGGGCCCCGTGAACGGCAGGTGCCTGGCCCAAACAAGGCTTTCAAATCTAACCGAACGCAGAATCTGGGTGCCCCATTCTTGACCCTCTTTTGGTCAAGGGTGGGAAAGCACGACCTTTCGTAGTTCGCGCCTTCGCGCAGTCCACTCCGACTCGATCTCCACTAATCCTTCGAGACGGGTTGCCCACTCATACTTTTCTGAAATCATGGGCTGAGCATTATCGCGATGAGCGGGTCTTTGGCTCTGATACCATCACCTCGAATCCTCGTCCTCAGAAGGACCTCCCCTCCATGAAAAACCTCTGGCAACCGGAAACCGTGCAGGAGCTGAAAAACCGCCTCGCGCATCTCCGCCCCGACAGCCCGCGCCTCTGGGGCAAGATGACGCCGGCGCAGGCCGTGGCGCACTGCACCATCGGCATGGAGCTGGCCCTCGGCGACCGGCGTCCGCCGCGCATGCTGATCGGCCGCCTCCTTGGGTTCGTGATCAAGCCGATGGCATTCAAGGAGAGCGAGCCCATGCGGCGCAACTCCCCCACCATTCCTGGTTTCGAAGTCACTGACAACCGCGACCTCTCCGTCGAACGCGAGAAACTCAGCGGCCTCATCGACCGCTTTGCCGCCGCGGTCCTGCCGGTTGCACAACGCATCCCCACAGCTTCTTCGGCCACCTCACCCCCGACGAGTGGTCCTTCTGGATGTACAAGCACATCGATCACCACCTCCAGCAATTCGGCGCTTAGCAAGACACCTGCATGACTCCGAGCGCCTTCCGACGCTCTTGACGTGTCAAGCCGCTGCCAATGCGTAACTCCTCCAAGCTGTTGATTGCAAAACAGATTTTTCCTCAGTTCCGTTTGCAGATAATTTCCAGTGCTGCGCGCATACTCGGATCAGAAGCGAAAGAGCCTCAAGCCTCCCTGCTCCACAGGATCCACAAACTGCTGCGGCTAAGTCATTCCCTGAGAAGAATCTGCGGCTAAGTGCAACCATACCCCTCTCGCAACCCCATGAAAAAAAGTAACTTCGCTCCAGATACCGGGTAACAAGCAACTCATCGGTTGCATATCCTCTCGGACTGTCCAGCCGCAACTCCAGTGCAAATCTCCTTCACCCAAAACGGCTTGTGGTCCTTATAGCTCAGACACCGACCATGCAAACCGTTACGGTCACTGTTTAGGGGTGCCATCGGCTCCCCGCAAGGTTAAGGAGAACTATGAACGGTTTGAAGCTTGTAATGTTATCGGCTGTTGCTGGATGCTGCATGTTGGCAGCCGCCCCCAAAGCAATGGCTCATGGGCAAATCGCTGTTGAGATTGGCACTGCCCCCGAGTGCCCCTATGGCTACTATGACACCGCTCCGTATTCCTGCGCTCCCTACGGCTACTACGGTACGGAATGGTTCAACGGCGGAGTGTTCGTCGGCGCCGGGCCCTGGTTCCATGGCTCTGAAGACTTCCGCGGTCATGTAGACAACCGTTTCCATCCTGGACAACGGCTATAAAGGCAAATTGCCGGAACGCGGCGAGAAAGCCGAGCCGACCAATCATCTCGACAAGAACGACAACTTCAAAGGCAATGAGACGCGCGATGGCCGCGGACACAAGGACGCAGGCCCCAAAGATGGCGATAAAAAGTAGATTATTCGTATAACCTTGGCGGGTGGCCCCGGGTCTCCTGATCGGGACACGGGCCACCCATATTTGGCATCCTTGTCCAAGACAGCGATTCTGTAGATTCACGCAGTTGATTTCATAGGACATGGGCATCTTCCCCACCGTTGGCGGCGGGTTTGGCCGAGGGATCGATCTGGATGGATTTCTATGTGCTCGGTGTTCCTGCTGTCCAAGTAGTTGGTGTGTAAGTGCTGAGCTATTGGATTATCTGACTTTTATTCTTTCGCTGCTGTCCAAGTCTTGCTCACCACGTCATCGGCATCGGTAACTGTTCGCAGAGTTGCCTTGCGGCGGGCGGTCCTTCCAGAGGAGTGTTGAGCCAAGCCCACAAGTCTCTGAAGATGAACAGCTGTTGGCGCAGCAGAGCAGCCAGATTGGAAAGCGACCAACCGAAGCTGGATTTCATCTGCAGGTACTTCAGGATCAGCATGGCGATTAATGCCGTCCATATCTGCGTCTTGACCGCATTGGCGCTGGTGCCGAGGAACGACTTCACTTTTGCTGTCTGTTTCAGTGCTTTGAAAAACAGTTCTATTTGCCAGCGGTCTTTGTAGATCGCGGCCACCGTCGAGGCCGCCAGGTGGAGCAGGTTGGTGAAGAAGACCAGGATCTCTTGCTTGTCCGCGTTCCAGTACTCGATGCGCCGGAACAGCACCGGCGTCTCGCTATGCCTGCGCAAAGAAGGCACAGAGATGATCTGGTCACTGAGCACGTTGCCCTTTTCTGGAACCGCACACACCTCAACGGTCGTGTAGACCGTGTTGGTCTTCATCCGCGTGACGAAGAAGACCCCGGCCCGCGTCAACTGCCCGAACCACACATAATCGTTGTAGCCGCGGTCAACGGCCAGGATCGTACCCGCCTTCAGGCGCAAGTCCCGCGCTACGTTCAACTCGCTATACTTTCCCTCCGTCACCACCGCGAACGTGGGCAGGTAGCCGTCATGATCCAGCAACAGGTGCAGCTTGATCGCGCCCTTCTGTTGCGTGTATTTGGCCCAATCAAACATGGTCGCCGACAGCTCGATGACACTGCCGTCCAGACTCATCAGCTTGTTCTTGAAACGGAACTTGCGACGGCTGTGCGCCGCCGTCTCCAACTGACACTTTTCCAGCAGCTGCATGAAAATCGACTCGTACAGTTCCCACGGACGGTTGGCGTTGGCATACGCCAAGGTCGATTTCTTCGGCGTGGTGCTTATCCCAAGATGCTTCAGCGGGGATTCACAACTGGCCAGGCCCATGCATACTTCGCGCAGCGAGTTCAAATGCGCCAACTGGCAAAACAGCATGGCCACAAATTGCTCCCAACTGCTGAAGCCTTTGGCATTGCGCTCGGCTTGATGGTGCTTGACCGCACGAGCGAACTGCCCACGCGAAAACAGTTGCAAAAGCTGCGAGTACACACTGCATACTTGAAGCATGGCTGATCCTTTCTTCTCTGAAGGTGGTCCTGTCAGGGAGCCCACTTCAGAGTAACTGGGGATCAGCCTCCTCTAAGAAACAACGTGCGCCCGCGCGGGATGAGCGTACCATGATAGTTGAGTGAGAACCTCTATCTCCTCTTCAGATTCTCTGAACTAAGGCAGTTTTTCTGAAGTTATTCCCCTTTTAGCTATGGATATATAAGAAGGGTTAGCATGATCGTCACTAAAGTAAATACCCGTTCAAAGCACGATGAAGTTATCACCTCGCAGCCTTCTGCAGCCACTGAAGCAACAACTTCGGGAATCCGTGTTTTCCCCACGAGGATATACGCGTGTGCGCTTTTCATATGTATCAGAATCTGCGTCGATTTTGAACGAGCCCTTGAGGATAGAACCAGCGAATACAACAGTGCCTGCTCAAATACAGTCTATTGCCAGATCAGCTCACGGTTTGTCGCCTACAGCGAGATAGAAATGGCGCGAGCTCAGAGCGAACTGGAGATACACCGCTCGGTGTGCGCTTCTGCCATCACCCAAGATCGTGCGCGGCAGGCGGTCCAAGTCTTGGCCACCACTTCTGCGGATGCCCCAGAGCCTGCACTCAGCGGAGTCGAAGGGTCTCGCTTCTGAGGCTTGCGACGTTGTTCGGGGCGTGAGGACAAACCCAGCTCTCACGACTCTTCAATCTCCCAGGGATAATGCTCCAGTTCCGCCTTGCTCTCGCTGGGTTTCCACTCAACCGGATTCGTGTCCGCGACGGTCACATCCTCATAGGGCACTGCCGCTGCCGGACTGCCGCCACCCGACTGCGTTGCTGTCGTCGGGGTCTCCGACGTAAAGCCATCCTCATCGATTTCCGCCAGCTCGATCCGCAGGGTGACGTCGTTCACACCTTCAATGCCGAAGCTGTAAGGAGGAAATGCGATCTCGCACGCATTGTCAGCCAGGTCAGCCTGCAACATCTCGCCGCCGAGCCATTGATAATTTAATACCAATCGCTTCTCCGGCTTGGTGATCCAGGCAGAGAGATGCTGCATCATCAAGACATCGGACTCCCTCATCTTGCCCTGTGCGTAGTAATCCGTCCTCAGGCGAAAACTCATCGCAAAGCCGTACGCGCCGGTGTTCAGGTCTGCCTTCTTGAAATAAAAGGTATACGCTCGATCTTCAGCGCCGACATAATCCCGATCGGCGGTTGCCGCGAGGACTAGCGCGCTTAAATGATCGGCCCTGCGGTCGTTGACACGCGCCTCCTCCCTGCCGATCGTGCATTCCAAATCCATCAGTGACACAACCCTTGTGTCGGGGTCTTTGTCCGTCGGCGGATGGGAACCAAAGTGATGATCGCCGTTCGGGCCCAGTCGCACCGTTGCGCGCAACCCGCCAAACAGAAAGCGCTCCACCGCCGCCCACGCCTCCGCCGAACTCACAAGTCCGTAACGTCCGCTGTGGCTTCGATAGACATAAACCCGCGGAGCACTCGCTACCCATGCTCGATCAATCGGCACCAGGCCGTCACTCGCAGCACCGGCCAGCGCGCGCACGATGCCGCCCACGTCATAGTCGAGATCGTTGGTGCCAATCACGCACAGAAATCGTTCGGGTTCGAAATTCCGCAGCTCCTGCGGATCGAAGTCCTTCTCGTCCACGCCCTTCGGAGCCAGCGATCGAAACAGATCCTTGGGTGAGAAGTTGCTGATGCCGTGATACCGAATCCACCGGGAAGACAATGGAATGCCGCCGTGCGGCGTTCCGTAGGTGACCACCTTTTCAATCGCGTCGCCCGCAGGGCTTTCGAGCACCTGCTGCATGAACGAACGGCACACCAACCCTCCCATCGAATGCGCAATCAGGATGACGCGCTTGTCGGCGTCGTCCTCCTTGAAACAGACTTTCCGCACATGTTCGACAAGACTCTGCAGACCGGTTGCCGCCTCCACAATGCTGGGCCTGCCGCCTTTTCCGGTCTCGACGAACGTGTCGGAGTAGGGTTCGTAGAAGCGGTGTATCCAGAGCGTCCTGCGCGGATCGGCGGCCCCGTCGGGCGAATCCTCGTAGCCGCGGATCGCGTCCTCGTAACCGTGATCCGTGATCAGCCGTACAAACGGACCCGGGAACCGGTACCGGATCGGGCGTTCGCGAAATCCCTGCCGCGCATGCGTCGTCCCGACATTGAACCCGTTCGTGGGGTCGTCGGTCGTCTCCTCGATTTCGCTGTCTGAAAACGCAAAACCGCGCACGTAGATGATTGGGAAGTAGGCGGGCACAGAGACAGACTAGGTCAAACGCAAAACGACGGGAAGCAAAAAATTGCGTTTTTGCTGAAATCCGCCTCTGAAAACAATGCATTTATGTCGGGAACAGTCCCGAAAACACCGAATTCGACCGCAAATCGCTCCGGAATCGCAACCTTGATTGGCCCTATACTTAGCTCGTGAAGCTCCCGATGTCGGGCCATGAACTCGTCGCCCTGATTGTCGCCATATCGTTTGCGGCGGGGCTAAACGTCTACGCCACCGTGGGGACACTGGGGCTGCTGGCGCATGTTGGCTTGCTGGCGCTACCGGATTCGCTGAAGCTGCTGGCCAGCTGGTGGGTCATCGGCGCCAGCGCCGCGCTATTTTCAGTTGAGTTCTTTGCCGACAAGGTCCCTGCCTTCGACCTTGTCTGGAACGCGCTCCACACCTTCATCCGCGTGCCGGTCGCTGCGCTGCTGGCCTGGCGTGCGACAGCCACGCTGACGCCCGGCGAGCAGCTCGCCGCCACGCTTCTGGGCGGACTGATCGCACTGGCTGCGCACGGAGGCAAAACCGCTGCCCGCGCCGCCGTTACGCCTTCGCCGGAGCCGCTCTCGAACATCGGCCTCAGCCTCGGAGAGGACGCACTGTCAGTCTCGCTGACCTGGCTGGCCACAGTGCACCCCTACCTCGCCGCAAGCATTGCGGCAGCGTTCGTGCTGGTCGTGATCCTGCTCATCCGCTGGGTCTGGCGGGCTCTTCGTGCCCTCTTTCGAGGTGCAGAACAGGTTGTGGCCCAGTGAGTGATCGCCGGGCGAGAATACTTTCTCTCTTGGATTGAGTTCTTTAGGTGCGTCTTCAGATGATGGTAGCCTCGCCTCTATACCTCGCGAACTTGGTCCGTTACTCCCCGGGGCAGAATTTTGCGCGACTTATGAAACGAGCACGAGTCTATACTTGTGAAACCTTCGCTGCACCGTTCGAGGAGCCAAGGACATCTTGCACGACGAATTCCATCGCGGCCAGACCTGAGGCGCAGGTTAAGCGTCAGGAGTTGGTGGCCGCGCACGATGGCGGCGAAAGCGTCGCGGTGAGGCAGTTCTTCCGGCCTTATGTTCTTGCGTTCCTCGCGCTGGCCATCGCGGTCGGCGGCAATGGATACGGCTACAAGCTCGCACAATATTTCCAGCACTCTGAGGCTTCAAAGGCCTCGGCCACCCGCATGTGGGTGGATCATCGCGACGACTCTTCCATCACGGTTCGCAACAGCACACACGAGCCGCAACGAGATCTCCGCTTTCGAGCTTTTCGCCCTTTTCGCGCCGCAGCAGCTTCCGCGCGTCTCGCGCGATCATGCTCGTCACCACGCCGGCTCCGGCGCGTGTAGCGTTCATTATCTCTTCGCATATTCCCTTCCGGGCTCCTCCCTCACTCCATCCTTCCCTGGCGTAGTCGGCAGTACCGGCCTGTGTTGTAACAATCGCATCTGGCCGCGTGTATTGCCTTCCGGCTCTTCATTCCAACCGAATGAATTCGAAATGCCCACCCGAAGGGAGCGGGTGTATATGCCAATTGCCTTGAGTGCAATGGAAGTGGAAACAGACTGCGCCGATGCTGCGATAGTCCTGTGCGATGGGAATCCGGGAGTTTCTCGAAACTGCTGAGCGGCGCCGTCCGCAGCTGTTGCGGATGGCCCGGCGCTTGACGAATTCCAACGAAGACGCAGAGGACATCGTGCAGGAAGCGTTTATGAAAGCCTACAAGGCTCTCGCGAAGTTTCGCGGGGAGTCGCAGATGTCGAGCTGGCTGGGCGCGATCGTGCAGAACACCGCGCATGAGCATCTGCGCAGCCGCCGAAACCGCGTCTTCGTGTCGATCGAATTTCTCAACAAGGAGGACAACGAGGTCGTTGAGATCGATCTGCCTGACCCTGCCAAGAATCCGGAAGAATCATGGCAGAGCAAGGAGATGGAGGACATCCTGCGCGAGGAAGTGGGCAAGCTGGGCCTGGTGTGCCGTCGCGCGATTGAGCTTTGCATGCTCGAAGAACAGCCTCAGTTGGAGGCAGCCGTTCGCTCAACCTGAGTGTGGCCACCATGAAGTCGCGGGTCTTTCGCGGCAAGCGCCTTCTGGGACGCGCGGTTTCGCGACGTCTGGGTCAGCGCGGCATGGAGCCATGACGATGGCAGCCGAACACCCGATAAGTTGCGAAATGCAGGCGAAGGCACTAACGGAAGCTGCTCGAGTTGATTTACCTGGTCTTGAGCGCCGGGAAGACTCCGGCGCTCATTTTTCTGCCTCAGCGACGCGTTTCCGAGGACATATTCTGCGCAACCATCCATGCTGCCGCGGCAATCGTCCACGAGATGAACAGGCAGTAAAGGGCAGCCGCTTTCCGACTGGCCGAAGACGCGCCTGCAGGTTAGTAGACAACGTCATCAGGCTGACCGGCAGCCAGATCAGCAACGTGTAGATGGAGATTTGCGCTGCTTGAGCCCATGCTGCCACGCGCGGCAGCACGTTGAACAGCACTCCCAGGCCGCTCGCAATCTGTCCAGCGCCGGTGAGGCGCGCCCAGCCCGCGCGAAATGGCAGCCATGCCGGAACAAAATGAACCGTGGCCTGCAGATACACGAAATGCGAAAGCCCGATCGGCAGGCAGGGACGCGCCAAACAGCATCCGCGCTGCCCGCACTCCGCGCTCTCCAGCGGCAAATCGCGAATACCGATCCCTCGGCAATTCGGCCAGGCGCGCAAACAGCGTCCAGCCGCCGGAGAGAAGAAGCGTCAGTTCGCCGAGGCCGAGCCACACGCCTTCGGTTTGCGGAGCCACCACGACAGCCGGCACCTTGAGCAGCGCCCACAGGATCAGTCCCGGAAAAAGAATGCGGACCGCCCACGCGCGCGTCGCGGAAAAAGCAATCCGCCTCCGACGCAAACCTCCAGCACGCCCGCGATATACGCCAGTGCGGTGCGGCCGGGGAACCACGGTGCAACGGGCTGCCAGACCATGGCGAAGTCCCTAAAGACAAGCGCCAGCACACCAAGCCCGATCAAGCCGATGGCGAACAAGGTAAGCGCTGGTTGCTGGATCATCACCGGTCGCTGGATCGCCGGTTGCTGGATGGTCTCGGTTCCTTGAGCCGGAGCGGACCGGGAAGCAAATTTGAGAGCGGGTTGTGTGCTCGGCGTCATCAGACTCCGAAGCTAGCCGATTGCGAGCAGCATTCCAATCGAGAAGTGACGCGTCAGCACAGTCAAGTTCTGAAACGGTCTGGAGACGCAGTTTGCCGGATGCCCTGCACGATGGCCCGGCGGTATACTCCGGACACTGCATCTTCAGCGAGGTCCCGATCGATGATAGAGCCGATGAAAAAGCTTGCGATTCCTTCTGCTCCTCTCCGCCCCGCTCTTCGCCCAGACCAATGACAAGAAGCCGCCCACTACGTTGCGCGGCGTGCTGCTGGAGCAACTTCGCACCACGCATGACCAGGAAGACTGGTTTGTTCCGGTCAGCATTGCCGTCGATGGACTCACCGCGCAGCAAGCCATGTGGAGTCCCGGCAAAGGCAACCACTCTGTGGGCCAGCTTGCCTACCACATCTGGTACTGGGACAGCGCGCGCTCAATGACTTCAAGGGCGAGAAAAATGAGAAATTCGATGGCAACAATAACGAGACCTTCGACAACTTCACGCCCGCGCAGTGGGACGACCTGGTGAAGAAACTCAATCAGGTGCTCGCCGACTGGGACAAAGCCGTCGAAACTGCCGACGATGCAAAGCTCGCCGCCAATGCGTCGCTCATCGCGCATGTCGGCGCGCACAATGCGTACCACGTCGGCCAGATTCTCTACGTGCGTAAATTGCAGGGCGTCTGGAACCCAGACAAAGGCGTGAAGTAAAGTTTTCCCGCGCTCGAAATTCGGCCTTATCCCGGATGCTGGATTACTGCCGATTATTTTTGCGCGGTGTAATCTGGGCGCAGTGTCTTGTCCACTTCATTGCCGATGCGCACAACGATGGGCAGCAGCGCCTCGACATCCTGAAGCGTGGTGCGGAAGTTGACGATGCAGGCGCGCAACGCATATTTGCCGCCAATGATGGCGTTGGAGAGATAGGCCTCTCCGCCTTGCTGCAGCCGCGTGAGCAGTTCACGATTCAGATCGTTCAGATAGCTTTCCAAGTCGCTCTCGTCGCGCTTCAGATCGGGCGGGACATAACGGAATGTGGTGATGCTGAGTCCCTGGGTCAGCGCGTCAAGCTCCGGGTAGCGCGCGATGCGATCGAACATGGCGCGCGAGAGACGAATGTCGTCGGAGATCATCTGCACGTAGCCATCGCAGCCCGACCTGTTGCAGCGCGAGCCACACCTTGAGCGCACGAAAGCCGCGCGAGTTCTGCGGACCGAGATCGAAATAATTGATGGCCTCGACGCCGAAGTGATAGTAGGGCGGGTGATACGCAAATGCATCGCGCAGTTTCGACACATCGCGCACCAGGGCGCAGCCGGCCTCGAGTCGGCGCGTAGAGCCACTTGTGCGGGTCTACAGCAATGGAGTCTGCCTCGCTGAGCCCGGCAAATTCGGCGGGAGCATCGGGAACGACCGCGGCGAATCCGCCATAGGCTCCGTCGACGTGGAACCACAGATCGAATTCGCGGCAAAGCGCGGCAAGCTCGGGCAGCGGATCCATCGCGCCGGTGCTGACTGTGCCGGCATTGCCAATCACCAGGAACGGCTTGTCGCCGGCGGCAATATCATCGCGGATCTGCGCGCGCAGAGCCTTGAGATCGATGCGCATTTCGTTGTCGGCAGCGATCCACCGCACCGAGTCGGTGCCCAGGCCGGCGATGTCGGCGGCTTTCTGAATCCAGGTGTGCGTCTCCTTCGAGCAGTACGCGCGCAGGCGTGCGCCTTCGACGCCTTTGCTGCGTACGTCGCTGCCGGCCTTGGCCTGGCGCGCCGCGAGAAAACAGACAATGTTGGCCATGTTGCCGCCGCTGACAAAGAGGCCGCCGCAATCGGTGGGGTAGTTGAGCATCTCCGCGATCCAGCGGATAGTCTGCGCCTCGATCTCACTGGCCATCGGAGACAGCAGCCACGCTCCGCAGTTGGGGTTCACCGCCGCCGCGAGCAATTCGCCCAGTGCGCCGATCGGCGCGGCAGAGGACGTGACGTATCCCCAGAAGCGGGGATGCGCATTGAACAGAGAATGGTCGAAGAGCAGACCGGCGGCGTGGTTGAGCAACTCTGCCGGATCGGCGCCCTGTCGCGGCAGGGGGCGATCAGCGGCGAGCGCCTGGCGGATCTGCGGAAGGCGATTCGCCGGTGGTCACGGGACGCTGCGGAAGCGAGTCGAAGAAATCGGCGATGCGATCGACGAGTTGATGGCCGGCCGCGCGAAACTCGTCGGAGGGCATGGCCAGCGGAGACGTGCGCTTTGCGATTGTCTCGGTTTGTTGCATGGGGAGACCTCGCAGAAATTCTACTGGACCTGCTGCGTCAGGCGCGATTCCCGTTTCTTGCCCCGGATGGCTGTACCCGCCGGAAGCTCCTGTTCCTCGCGGTATCCTCAAGATTCTTTAGCAACCACGTTGCATTGCGCCTGTACAATTGCGCAGCATTCGGAGGTCGACGAAGTGAGCAAGTACGCGAACATCACGGAAACGGTCGGCAACACCCCGGTGGTGAAGATCAACCGCCTGGCGCCGCCGGATGTGAATCTGTACGTGAAGGTGGAAGCATTCAATCCGCTGGGGTCGGTGAAGGACCGGCTCGCACTGGGCGTGATTGAAGAAGCGGAGCGCACCGGCAAGCTGAAGCCCGGGCCAGACCGTGGTGGAGGCGACCAGCGGCAACACCGGCATTGGCCTGGCCATGGTGTGCGCGGCCAAAGGCTATCCCCTGGTGGTGACCATGGCGGAGACCTTCAGCATCGAGCGCCGCAAGCTGATGCGTTTTCTTGGCGCGAAGGTGATTCTGACGCCGGCCGCGGCGCGGGCCGTGGGCATGGTGAACAAGACCGTGGAACTGGCCGAGAAGCATGGCTGGTACTACACGCGCCAGTTTGAAAACGAAGCCAACGCCGACATGCACTCGCGCACCACGGCGCAGGAGATTCTTAACGATTTCAAAGGTGAGCGGCTCGACTACTGGGTGACGGGATTCGGCACCGGCGGCACGCTCAAGGGCGTTGCGCGCGTGCTGGCCAAGGAGCGGCCGGAAACGAAGATCGTGGTCTGCGAGCCCGATGATGCGCCGATGCTTTCGAGCGGAGTCGAGCAGGAGCGCAATGCCGGATGGCTCGGCAAAGTCCGGGCATCCAAGCTGGAAGCCGCATCCGATGCAGGGCTGGAGCCCCGACTTCATCGCCAAGCTGACCGGCGATGCCGTGGCCTCGAAGAGAATCAGCCAGGTGCTGCGCATCGCCAATGCCGACGCCCTCAAATGCAGCAAGGATCTGGCAAAGAAGGAAGGCATTTTTGTCGGCATCACCTCGGGCGGAACCTTTGCAGGGGCGTTGCAGGTAGCCGCGGAGGCGCCGAAGGGATCGACGATTCTGTGCATGTTGCCCGATACCGGCGAGCGCTATCTCAGCACGCCGTTGTTCGCCGATGTGTCGGTAGACATGACCGAGGAGGAGTGGGAAATTGCACGCTCAACGCCGGGGTGCATCCTGGAGCCGCCGAAGCAGACTTAGCGATGCAATCGCATTTCACAAACAGCAAGGGCGCCGACCGGTGTTTCTCAGCGGCGCCCTCTGAATTTATGATTCTGATTCTTAGACCATGTGGTCGAATCCGAGTGCCTGCATCTCTTCCATCTGGCGCTCGAGCTGGTCCATTTGCTGCTTCAATTGTTCGCGCATCTGTTCGTCAAATGTCGGCGCTTGAATCTGATGAAGCTGCTCGAGTAGTTTCTGGTCGAACTTGAAATCCTCTGGCTTGAAGTTCTGGCGGAACTGCTCCATCTGCTTCTTCAATTCGTCCATCTGCTTCAGGTCGATGCCAAAGTTGCGGTCTTTGAAAGCATCGCGGAACTGCTCAGCCTGCTTGCGGAATTCCTCCGCCTGCTGCGGCGTGACCTCGAAGTGATAGTTGCCTGAATCGTCCTGCCACTGCCCGAGCTGATCCTTCAACGCCTCGGCCTGATCGCGCATCGATTGCGCGGCGGACTCGTCGATGTCGAGATGCCCGGCCAGGTCCTGCAGCACATCGGGATCGGCGAAGGCCATCAGCGGACATTCGCTATCGGGGAAGAGTTCTTCGAAATCCAGTTCGCTCTTCTTCTTCGAATCCACCTGCAGAGTCAGCGTCTGCTGTCTTTTGTCACGCAGGATCGTGACCTGAACTGCCTTGCCCTGGTTGGCGCGCATCGAGCGATCCCAGTCAGAAACCGTGGCGATGTTGTCTGGCCCGACCTTGAGAATCACGTCGAAGGCCTTCATGCCGGCGGCTGCCGCCTCGCTCTTGCGCGCCACCTGCTTCACCATCAAGCCATTCTGAATGCCGAGATAGTCGGCCATCTGCGCGGTGAGCGGCTCAACCATCGCGCCTACCTTCAACGTGCTGTTGCCGACGAACGGCATGTGGAATCCGCCCGGAAGCGGCGCATCTCCGCCGCCGGTGCCCAGGATGCCAAGGCCCCTTCGACGGGAGAGTTGATGTCGCTGCCGTCGTTCAGCTTGTTCCAGATGTCGGTGTCCAGCTTCTTGCGGTCGGCAAGCTGCACCGTCACTGTCTGCGTGGCGCCGTCGCGGCTGATCAGCATCGTCACTTTGCGGCCCGGAGGAATTTCGCGCATCATGCGCCCGAAAGCCTCTGCGCTCTCGACGGTCTGGCCGTTGACTTCGAGCAGAACGTCGTTCACGCGCAGTCCGACCTGCGCCGCCGGTGCATCGTGATCGATGAGCGTGATCACCGCGCCGCGAACTTCCTTGAGTTTGAGTTTGCTTGCTGAATCGCTGTCAACGTCTCCCACCAGCACGCCGAGATACCCTTGCGAGCCGGAGTGCAAAAGCAGTGGGTTGGGTTCTTCAATGATTTGCGCAGATGCGCATCGCCTGCGCGTGCGCCACGGCGGGCGCGATTGTGATTGCGGCTCCCAGCAGGGCGACTCCAGCTTGGATGTAAGGCCTCATAAAGCGGTTCATGGTACTTTCCTCGTTTTCCTTCATCCAGGTCCGCACTCTGTATGGACGGTGCGGTTGCCTGAAAGTAAGGGTTCAGTTATTGAAACTACCGGCGCCCGGCTGAGCGCTTGCCGGGACACCGTGCGGATATGGGGATTATGGTCCGAATTGGCAACTGTAGACAATACTTGTCTTACGCCTGTATCGGCTTCGACCGGCTCCAGTTCGCTGATCGCCGCCGCGCGGATGCGCGGATCGCTGTCGTTCAAGCAGCGCCTCCAGTACGGCATCGCGGACACGCATGTCCTCGGCCACGTAAGGCTGCAAGCCCTCGAGCGCCTTCAGGCGAACGGCCTCGCTCTTGTCGTAGCGCAACGCCACCATCAGCGCGTCGCGAATGCCCGCACCCTGGCAGGCATGGCCGGCGCGGCATTCGGCCGCCAGCAGGCCGACGGAGTCGTCGCGGACGCCTTGCGAAGACGCGTTCTCCGAGGCCAGCATCAGCAACTGGCGGATCGCCGGATCGTCCAGCGAACCCTCAATATGCTGCGGCACCACCTGGTTGTACGTCACGTCGACCATCTCGCTGTTGGGCTGGCGCACGATGCTGGAAATGTTGGCCACCTCGGCCGAAGCGGTCACCGGAGCAGCGGTGATCGGCTGCGCCGATTCGGTATTTGCGCAACAGCCGGAACTCGCCCTGCCGCGTGGGCCGCACGGGCCTGCGCATATTCGTAGCCGCCCAGCGTTCCGGCGCCCGCCCCACAATCAGCAGCAGCAGAGCGGCAACGGGAGCAGCCTGCAGGTTCGCGAAGTTGTTCAGGATGCGCTGGCCAAACCGTTCATACCAGCGCTTGGGTGGCAGTGCATCCAGCGCTTCTTCCAGGCGCATGCGCGAGCGGGCGACAAAATTCGGATCGCGGCTCAACGACAGGGTAGGCAGTGGCCAGCGTCTTCAGCGCCAGCAACTGCTGCCGCTCCTGGCTGCACTCGGAGCAGCCGGCAAGGTGCCGGTCCAGCTCGTGTGCCTGTTCGTCGGGCAGCTCGCCGTAGGCCGCCAGCACGATGCGCTCATGTGCAAGTTCGCAGTTCATCTCTTTACGTCCTTCCAGCCTCGTAAGTACTACCGCGAATCTGATCCAAAAGATTCGCCGCCCGCGAAGGGCCTTAGCGCAACCCCGCCAGTTGAGTTCTCAACTTTTTGGTCGCTCTGAAGAGCGTATTCTTGGCGGTTTCTTCCGTGGTGTTCAACATCTCTCCGATGGTGCGCAGGCGGAGACCCTGGTAATGCTTCAATTCAAAAACCATGCGCTCGCGCGGAGTGAGCTTGCTGAGCGCAGCTTGAATCCGCTCGCCCAGCACCTTGCGATCCAGTTCCTTGGCCGGATTCGAAAACGACCGATTGTCGGAGACCGAAGCCAGCATGTCGATCTCGTCGCCGGAGTGGTCCACCACCACTGCCTGGTCTTCGCGGCGGGTCTTGCGGCGGCGAAGCTGGTCAAGGCAGAGATTGGTCACGATCCGGTAAATCCATGTATAGAACGAGCACTCGAACCGGAAGTTCCCGATATACCGGAATGCCTTCAGAAAGGCTTCCTGGTAAATGTCTTCCGCATCGTGCTCGGAGCCGGTCAGGTGCAGGGCCAGCCGCAGTACCTGCTGCTCATATTGGCGGACCAGGGCATCAAAGGCGACCCGCGATCCGGCCTGCGCCTCGCGGATCAGCTCCATCTCCGGCGCGCGGGCCTGCAGACGCTCCTGCAGCGCGATCCGGTCCGTCCATTGCCCTGGAGGCCATACCTGCGGAAGATTGTATCCTCCTTTTGGCCGGCCAAGCTAAAGTGCCGGCGCCAGGCGCACTCGGCGATGAAGGGTAGCTCACTGCATCCGATGCCATCGAGATTTTCGCTCCGGTGGTGCAGACGTTATCGCACTTGAGTAGACGCCGCCAAGCCTGTTTGTGAGCGCCATTTGCAGCCAAAACCAGCCGCGGTGACGTCGCGTGACACGGCCCCGTCGGCAGCGGGTACCAGGTACCTCTGGCGAGGTGCGTCGACGGGTGGCTTTACACTGGGAAAGCATGAACGAGTCTCTTTTTGCCGGAATGGAAGCCGCGCGCGGCGAGTCCGAAGGCTGGTATACCGCACATTGCGACGGCGGATCGCGGGGAAATCCCGGGCCAGCAGGCTATGGCGCCGTCATCGAAGACCCAGAGGGCCAAGTGGTGGCCCGGCTGAGCGAATTCCTCGGCCGCCAGACCAATAACTTTGCTGAATACAAAGGGCTTCTGGCCGTTCTGGCCTGGGCACACGAGCACAGCGCGCGACGGCTGCGGGTAGTCTCGGACTCCGAGCTGATGGTGAAGCAGATGAAGGGCCAGTACAAGGTAGCCAGCCCCGGCCTGCGTCCTCTTTGGGAAGAAGCCAAGCGCCTCGCCCGCCAGCTCGAGCGCTTCGAGATGCGCCACACCCTGCGCGGCGGCAACAAGGAAGCCGACCACTGGCCAACGAAGCCATGGACAAAGGCATGGGACGGCAACCGGCACCTCAGGGACCGTCGAGCGGCGGATCCAGCCCAAGCAGGCCTGTTCCGGTCAAAAAGCCGGCTTCAGACAACGCACCAACGCAGGTCCTCGAGGGTTACGTGAAGGGCGGCGTCGTCCATCTGCTCGAAGGCGAGCTACCCGACGGAATCTTCGTGAAGGTCACGCGGAAATAGAAGGTCCTCGCAGGGCAAAACTCATTTGCCCAACCTGCAACTCACAGGTTGCCATTGGAGCCGAACGAGCGCGAAGAAAAAGGCCGGAACTCGATGAGAGCTCCGGCCTTTCTTACTCAGTCATAGTGGCGGTCTGTCCGGATCAGCTCTTTCCACCGAGATTGTTGCGCCACACGTGGCCGTCGCGCTCCAGCAGGCGGTCGGCGCACTCCGGTCCCCACGTGCCCGCGAAGTAGTTCGGAAAGACCTCGGGATTCTTTGCCGCCCACGCCTCGAGAATCGGCGTGTAGAGCGCCCAGGTGGTTTCCACGCCGTCGCGGTGCGCGAACAGCGTCTGGTCGCCGAGCATGGCGTCCAGCAGCAGCCGCTCATACCCATTGGCGCGTCGATTTGCCGAACGCCGCCGCGTAATCGAAGTCCATGTTCACCGGGCACACCGACATGTTCGGCGTGTTCGGCACCTTGGCGCCGAAGCGCAGCGCAATGCCTTCGTCCGGCTGGATGCGGATGGTGAGCAGGTTGGGCTGAATATCGTGTGCACGGGCCGGTGGACTGCATGCGGTTGAAGATCAGCAGCGGCGGCTGCTTGAACTGGATGCTGATCTCCGTGGCGCGCTTCTTCATCCGCTTGCCGGCGCGCAGATAAAACGGCACGCCCGCCCAGCGCCAGTTCTCGATCTCCAAGCTTCACCGCCGCATAAGTCTCGGTGCCGGACTCGGGATTGACGCGATCTTCGTCGCGATAGCCGATGACGTTCTTGCCCTCCACGATGCCCGGACCGTACTGCCCGCGCACCGCATTCAGTGATCGGAATGCTCGGAATGGCGCGCCACACTTTCACCTTTTCGCGGCGCACGGCTTCGGCTTCAAAGCTCGACGGCGGCTCCATGGCGACGAAGCTCAGCAACTCCATCATGTGGTTCTGCACCACATCGCGCAGCGCGCCGGCCTTCTCGTAAAACGGTCCGCGGCCTTCGACGCCCAGCGTTTCCGCCGCGGTGATCTGCACGTGGTCGATGTAGTTGCGATTCCAGATCGGCTCGAAGATGCCGTTGGCGAAGCGGAAGACCAAGATGTTCTGCACCGTCTCTTTGCCCAGGTAGTGATCGATGCGGAAGACCTGGTTCTCGTGGAAGACGGCGTTGACCTGGTGATTCAGTTCGCGCGCCGAATCGAGATCGTGGCCGAAGGGCTTCTCGATCACGACGCCGACGCGCCCGTGTTCCGGCTGCGCCATGCCCTGCGCGCCGAGGTTCTCGATAATGCGGCGCAAAGAACTCCGGCGCGGTGGCGAGATAGAACAGGCGGTCTGGCGCCGATGTTCTTCTCCTTGCGCGATGCGGTCGAGTTCCTGCCTTCAAGCCCGCGTAGTGCGAAGCATCGTCGAAGTTGAGCGCATAGTAGCTGATCTTCTTCACAAACTCCTCGAGCTTGGGATCGGCCTCGTCGACGTCGCCGAACTCGACAATGCCCTCGCGCATGTCGGCCGCAAACTCGTCGCCCAGCGGCCGGCGCGCCACGCCGACAATGGCAAACTTCTTCGGCAGCAGGCCGTCCTGCTCGAGATGAAAGAGCGCAGGCAGCAGCTTGCGCTTGGTCAGGTCGCCGGAGGCGCCAAAGATCACCAGGATGCCCGGATTCGGGAATTCGCTCGCCGCCCTTCGGAACCTGCGAGAGATCCTCGGGACGCACCTTCATCTGCACAGTTGCTGATGCCATAGCGACCTCCGTGTCGCAGTTCGCAGTTCTACAGCTGCCGAGTTCACAGTGAACGATTGCGCATCGGATTCACTGTGATCACTCAGAACTGCACTGAACTCTGATACTAGTCCTTCTTCACCGCATGTCCGCCGAACTCATTGCGCATGATCGCCAGCATGCGGTCGGTAAAGTTGTTCTCCTCGCGCGAACGGATGCGCCGAATCAGCGACTCCGTAATCACCGGCGCCGACACATTCAGATCGATCGCCTCGAACACCGTCCAGCGTCCCTCGCCGGAATCCGCCACATACGCTTCGAGCCCATCGAGCGTCGGATTCTTGCTCAGCGCATCGGCGGTCAGATCGAGCAGCCAGCTGCGCACCACGCTGCCGAAACGCCATATCTGCGAAATCTGCGCGAGGTCGAGCTTCAGCTCCTCTTTCTTCTCCATGATGGTGAAGCCCTCGGCATACGCCTGCATCAGGCCGTACTCGATGCCGTTGTGCACCATCTTCACAAAGTGGCCCGCGCCCGCCGGGCCCACATGTCCCCAGCCTTTGTCCTTGCCGCCGGCGCCAGCGTCTCGAAAATCGGCCGCAGATAATCGACGGCTTCCTTGTCGCCGCCAATCATCATGCTGTAGCCCTCTTTCAAGCCCCACACGCCGCCCGACGTGCCCACGTCGACAAACTGAAATCCCTTCGCCGTACTTCCTTGTAGTGGCGCTGCGAATCCTTGTAATTCGAGTTGCCGCCGTCGATCAGGATGTCGCCTTTGTTCAGCAGCGGCTCGAGCTTGGCGATGGTGTCGTCGACCGGCTTGCCCTGCGGCACCATGATCCAGATCGCCTTGCGGCCCTTCAGGTTCTTCGCCATGTCTTCGAGCGAATTCACGCCGACATTGCCTGACGCCGTCAGCTTCTGCACCGCTTCCGCGCTGAAGTCGAAGCCCACCACCTGGTGCCCGCCCAGGCGCAGCCGCTCGGCCATGTTGCCGCCCATCTTGCCCAGACCAATCAATCCCAGTTGCATATCGCTCTCCCTTCCAATCTCGTTACAAAACTTCCAATGCTCTGCAGTCGCGGCGCAGTGCATCCGCGCCGGTAAAGCGAATCGCCTTCATGCCCACGGCGGCTGCAGCCGCCACGTTCTCCAGGCGATCGTCGATGAACAACGAACGCTCGGCGGACTTGCCCAGAATGCCCATCGCCCGGCGATAGATTTGCGGATCCGGCTTGCGCAGCCCCATGTAGCATGAGCGTGAACGTGAACTTCAGGTAGTTGCGAAGGCCAAACTTCTCCATTCGAAATTCGTGCGTCTCGCGAGCTTCGTTGTTGAGTGCGCCCAGCATGCACTTATCTGATGCCGCGAGTTCCTTCAGGATGCACGTCGCACCATCGGCAAGTAGCTTGGACTGCTCGCACATGGCGGTGAAAAACTCTTCGTGCGAAAAACTCCGCGGCTCGTAAAACACTGCCGCATCCAGATATTCATTGAGCGTGATCTCGCCGCGCTCCCATGGCTCGAATGCCTTGGCGTGATGTGCTTCCAGCGCCGCTGCATCGAGGTGAAACTGCTCGACAACGGTTGCGCGTTCGCGATGGTCCCAGCCGTTGGTCAGCAGGACCCCGCCAACATCGAAGAGGATTACGTCGAAGGGGAACATCGGCGTCTCTTGAGAACAGTGGTCAGTGATCAGTGAACGGTGGACAGTGGTCAGTGACTGGCCGCCCGGAACTGACTCTCAAAACAAACCGCCAGCCTTATTTCAACCGCATTGGTACTTCGCTTCGATTGCCAGCACTTTTTTGAAACGACGGGTAAACCGTGGTTCGTCGGAAATGAACTTCGCCCTGATGAATGCATCCACCAGTTCGTAGGCAAGTGACGACCCCACGATGCGCGCGCCGAGCACCAGCACATTCATGTCATCGTGTTCCACGCCCTGGTGTGCGGAATAGGTATCGTGGCACATGCCCGCGCGAATGCCGGGAATCTTGTTGGCCGCCACGCTCACGCCCACACCCGAACCGCAAATCAAAATCCCGCGCGGTGCCTCGCCTGCCTTGATGCTTCGCCTACGCGCTCGGCAAAATCCGGATAGTCATCCTGCGGCTCAACTTTGTAAGCGCCCAGGTCCAATATCTCGTGACCTGCCCGAGTCAGATACGCGCGTACTTCTTCCTTCAGTTCGAATCCCGCGTGATCCGATGCAATAACTAACTTCATGAGACTCCTTCGGGATAAAGCAGGGAATAGCTGAATAGATCCTGATTGTTACTCCCTAGTCCCTGTTCCCTACTCCCTGCTTTCACTTCTTCAAAAGTGCCTTCGCTCGTGCCGCCACGTTCTCCGGCGTGAATCCGTACTCCGCCATCACCTTCGGGCCCGGAGCCGACGCGCCGAAGCGATCGATGCCCACAACATCGCCGTCGAGTCCAACATACTTCCACCAGCCCAGCGTCGCGCCTGCCTCCACTGCGAGCCTCGGCACTCCCGCCGTCAACACGCTCGCCTTGTACTCGGCCGATTGCTCTTCAAAGATGCGCCAGCTCGGCATGCTCACCACACGCGCGGCAATTCCCTCCGCCCGCCAGCACCTTTGCCGCGTCCACCGCAGTCGAGACCTCGGATCCCGTAGCGATCAGAATCACCTTCGGCTCGCCGCGTCCTCCAGAACGTACGCGCCCTTGCTTACTCCGCCGTAGACATCGTGCTTCGTCGCATCGATCACCGGCAGATCCTGCCGCGTCAGCGCGAAGAAGCTCGGCGTAGTGCGATCCAGCGCAAGCCGCCAGCACGCCGCTGTCTCATTGGCATCGGCGGGACGGAAGTCCGTCAGTCCCGGCACGGCGCGCAGCATCATCAGCTGCTCGATCGGTTGATGCGTCGGCCCATCTTCGCCCAGACCCAACCGAGTCGTGCGTGAACACGAAGATCGAGTGGCATCTGCATCAACGCGGCCAGTCGCAGCGCAGGCTTGCAGTAGTCGGAGAAGGTAAAGAACGTCGAGCCAAACGGCACCAGACCGCCATGCACCGCCATGCCATTCACCGCGGCGCACATGCCAAACTCGCGCACGCCGAAGAACACATTGCGCCCCGCCGGATCGACATGGAAACTCTCGCCCGGCTTGAAAATCGTCTTCGTCGATGAAGTCAAATCCGCCGCGCCGCCAAACAGTTCCGGCACGACATCTGCAATCGGCATTCATGACGGCGCCGCCAGCGTTGCGCGTGGCCTGCTTCTTGTCCGCCGGGAATGAAGGAATCGCCTTCTCCCAATCCTTTTTGCGCAGACCTTTCTGGGTGCGATCGAACTCAACCGCCAGGTCGCGAAACTCAGCCGCATAGCGCGAGAAGAGCTTCTTCCATTCCGCCTCAGCCGTAGCTCCGCGATCAACCGCCTTGCGCCAGTTCTTCAGCGCATCGTCGGGAACATAAAAGCTCTGGTCTTCAGGGAATCCGTAAAACTTCTTGGTTGCCGCCGTATCTGCCGGACCCAACGCTTCGCCATGCACCTTGTTTGTGCCTGCCTTCGGGCTGCCGTAGCCAATCACCGTGCGCACCGCGATCAGCGAGGGCTTTCCAGTTTCAGCCTTCGCCGCTTCAATGGCGGCTTCAATCGCCTTCAGGTCGTTGCCGTCGGCGACGCGCTGCGTGTGCCAGTGATAGGCTTCGAAGCGCTCCAGCACGTTGTCGTTGTAGCTCAGTTCCGTGGGGCCGTCGAGCGAGATCAGGTTGTCGTCGTAGAGCACGATCAGCTTGCCCAGGGCCAGCGTTCCGGCCAGCGCGCAGGCCTCGTGCGAAACGCCTTCCATCAGGTCGCCGTCGCCGCAAAGCGACGTAAGTGTGGTGATCCACGATCTCGTAGCCGGGCTTGTTGTAGACAGCCGCCGAGATGCTTCTCCGCAATCGCCATGCCGACAGCCATCGCCAACCCCTGGCCCAGCGGACCGGTCGTCACTTCCACGCCATCGGTGTCGCCATACTCGGGATGCCCCGGGGTGCGCGAATGCCACTGGCGAAAGCTCTGCAGATCTTCGATCGTCACCTTGTAGCCGGAGAGAAAGAGCGAGGCGTAAAGCATCGCGGACGCGTGCCCATTCGAGAGCACAAACCGGTCGCGGTCGGCCCACTTCGAGTTCGCCGGATTGTGCTTCATGATCTTGTGAAACAGCAGATAGGCAATGGGTGCACAGCCCAGCGGCGCGCCGGGGTGGCCGCTATTGGCCTTCTCCACCTCGTCAACAGCCAGCAGCCGCAACGTGTCAATCGATAGTTCGTCGAGTGAAAGATCCGCGAGAGTAGCCATAAAACTCTGTTCCATTTCCTTTCAAAAAAGCTGCGGAAATTAATGCCTGGTTCCGGGCTTCGATCTTGATCTCCACGTTGTAACCGAGCCAGCGATTCAGCTCGCGCCAGTGGAGAGTCCATGATAGAACACCGCTCGCCTGGTTCGGAGCGGTGGAAAGATCCACGCTGTAACCGGCGCTGCCGAGACTGCGGCCCATTGTCGATTGCGTTGTCTTCCATTCGTCCGTCGTCCAAATCACTTCAAATGGCGCGTCGTCGAGAATGCGCAGCGTGTCCCCGGCGATGATCTTCTGGATCGGCCGACGCTTGCTGTAAAACTCCAGATTCGCGCGCAGCTGCTTTCTGCCTCTCGGCTCGCAGTAGCGCTCGTACACGCTATCGATGCGGTCAAACACCTTGCCGTCCACTGTCGATCGCAACAGTTTCAGGTATTCGGCGTGCGCCCACACCAGGGGAACCGCCGAACCCGCCGGCTTGCCCATCTCCAAGCCGCTCGGCCGGTCCGCCTCGTCCCATACCTGCTCCGGCATCATCTGGCCAAGCGTGGCAAAACGCTCATAGGTTGCGATCAGCGGAGCGAGATCCGCTGCCCGCAGCCAGCTCATAGTGCGCACGCTCTCCCGTGAACAGAGGCCATACGCGTCCCTGCCCCCATCCCTGAAACGGTCCGCCGTCGGGGCGCTGTCCGTAGCCGTCAAAGTTGTACCGGTGCCAGCCCGGGCCCTGCGGCAGATCGCGTTTTAAGGACCGCATCCACGACCTTCAGCGAATCGATCACCAGCGGATCGTCGGCGCGCCGAACCCCATACCGGACCAGCTCAAGAAACCCCGCATCGATGATTTCGCGCGCTTCAAATTCAGTGCGCCAGCCCGGCGGCCGGTTGTTGATGTGGATGATCTCGGTTCCGCAGTCTTCGCACGCGTACGCTTCGCCTTTTTCCGGCGGCCGGATGCGCATGTAATGCCGCTTGACCTCAGGTAGCAGCACGCCGTTATTGGTTACGGTCCAGTCTTCCAGATGGCGCTCGATCCAGTCGGCGAACTCTTCGAGGAATACGGCCATCTCCATCGAATCGTGAGCCCGCGCCATATCTGCCGCGCAGATCAGCCCGCCGATCACCGCGGCAAGCGTTGACGGGCGAATAGCCCGCGTTCTCCTCCCATCGCTCCTGATGGGTAATCGGCGCATGCTGCACCAGGAATCCGGCTGCCCGTTCGATAAACGGAAATATCTCCATCTCACCCAGCGCATCCGCCTTCCACAGCCGCCACGCCAGGATGATGGGAAACGCCACCTCGTCCAGTTGCTCGCCGGACCAGTAAGGCCGCCCGTCCACCCAGAAATTCTGCGCGAATCCTCCGTCGGGCTTTTGCGTACACGCCAGGTAAACCAGCGCGCGCCGCGCCGTCTCAGCGCGCCCGCAGGCCAAGCAGGGCCGTCGCCGTCTGCACCATGTCCCGCGTCCATACCAGGTGATAACCGCCCAGGTCATCATCGCCATGCGCCTGCCCCCAGGGAATCGAAGCAGAAGCTACAAACGCGCCGGAAAATGTTTTGTCTTCGTGCGCCAGCAGCACGTTGTGGCTGGCCCGCATCAGCTTGCCGCCATCGCACGCCTTCGCCGCCAGCCACTCGGGATTGGCCAACCGGTGCCATTGCGCGATGAACCGGTCGCGATGTTGATCAAATGGCGTCGCCAACGCACTCACTGTCTTCTGAAGCGCTGTATGGTTCCCTTCGCCAAGTCCAAATGCCAGCGTAAACTCGCGCGCGCCGTCGTCCCCTGCCGCCCCCAGGTTCAGTTCGCCGAACAATGCAATATTGCCGTTTGTGGCCGAACCGAATTCCCAATCCATCTGGTAGTTATCGCGCAGGTCGTGCCAGCCATCGCTTGAGCCCACAAACCCGCAACTCACGCGCGAAAATCCGCAACTGGCGCCCATCGCCAGCGACCACTGGTTCTTCCACGCCAGCAGCATCTTGTGCCCGGCCACGTCGAGCGCACGCGCCGGTATTTCCGGCGCCTCCGCCATCCAGGTGCGGCGCCAGCAGCGCATAGACCTTCAGCCGCGGGATCAGATCCTCGTGCCCCTCCAGCCGCACGCGCTGCAAGACGACGCTATGATGCGGGTCGCAGATGATCTCCTTGGTCAACGTGTAACGGCCGCCGGGGTCGCGATTGATGTAGCGCACCCCCAGCGCTTCCGGGTGGATGTACTCGAATGTCGACACCAGGTCGCGCTTCTCTTCGTGCGTAAACGTCTCTCCATCGGTGACCAGGAACCCCATATCGCGCACCTGGGCGCTGTCGATCGTGGGGTGGTAAATCTCGTTGAGAATGCCGTGAGAGCAGGTAAACCATACCCGGCTCGAAGCCGAGTAGGCGGTTCCAATGGCGTCTTTGACGCTCGAGGTCCAGCGAGGCAGCAGTCCGGGCGCGCCAAAGGCCTCACCCTGCTGGTCGAGCCAGCGATACGATGGTCGATCATTCATGCATTCGCACCGATTGTTTGGGTAGGGAAGCGCAATTCGGGGAATCCAACCTCACTAGGATGTCGGGACCAGCCCCAAGGTTTCTGTTTTCTGCCGAATACTTCGAACCCTGCCGACGGACTTATCAGCATCCATCCAAACATAGGGCACTGCCCGCGAATGTGAATGGATGGTTTCATTAGGTCCCACCTCTGCTGTGGTCAACCGCACACGGATGCGCTCACAGCTCATACGATGAGCTTCCACTGAAACAGTACAATCCCAACTGAGGAGATTTCCCCGATGGCTTACGAACTTGCACCGCTTCCTTACGACTACGCCGCCCTCGAGCCTTTCATCGACGCGGAGACCATGAAGCTGCATCACGACAAGCACCACCAGACCTACATCAACAACGTGAATGCCGCGCTGGCCAACCACCCCGATCTGGCCGCGAAATCCGTCGACGACCTCATCAGCGACCTGAACGCCGTCCCTGAAGACATTCGCGGCGTCGTCCGCAACAACGGCGGCGGCCACTCCAACCACACCATGTTCTGGACCATCATGGCCTCGCCCAAATCCGGCGGAGGCGGCGGACCCTCCGGCGCCATCGCCGACCAGATCAAAAAGGACTTCGGCGACTTTGAAGCCTTCAAGAAGACCTTCAATGAGACCACCGCCAAGCAGTTCGGCTCCGGCTGGGGCTGGCTCGTATTACCAGGGCGGCAAGCTCAAGGTCATCACCACCGCCAACCAGGACTCGCCGCTCAGCCAGGGCCTCTATCCCATCCTCGGCAACGACGTCTGGGAGCACGCCTACTACCTCAAGTACCAGAACAAGCGCCCCGACTACCTCGCCGCCTGGTGGAACGTCGTCAACTGGGCCGAAGTCAACAAGCGCTTCGACAAGGCAAAGAAGTAAAAAGCAGCCACCGCCACTGCGACTGCTTGCATGGATCTCGATTTAAAAGGGCACGACTTTACAGCTTGGTGAAAAACTCAAAGAACCCGCTGTTTTGTAACAAGGGCATGGCTTCAGCCAGGCCGCAAATGCAACAAAATGAGCGGCGGGCTTCAGCCCCTGAGGGAAGCCTAAGGGCCGGCTACGATGTATTGCAACCCGCCCCGGCTCCTGCCTTGCCTCGCCATCAACTACAGTCAGGCAAGACTGATAACTGAGAACCGACTCTGTGCCCCATTCATCGTTTCATCGCGATGAGTGGGACGGGTCCACCGCCCTCCTCAATCCAAACCAACTGCCCTGACAATTCAGATACCTGAATGAAATCTGGGTGCCCCATCCAAGCTCCGCTTGGGTGGGAAACTACGATCTCCACCTGGGATAGGTTGGCCTCATCTCGAATCTGAGCGCTCTGTGCCCCATTCATCGCTTCATCGCGATGGGTCGGGGTTGTCGCCGCATTTCCCCCTCCCGAGTCCGAATGCACGCCACCTTGCGATCGCCGTCCTACGGACACACCCTGTGCGATTCCATGCACCCAATCGTTACCGCGATGGCTCCCGCGATTGGATACAGGAGGGCAATGCTTCACATTGCGGTCGGGCCCGTCAGGTCCGCCAATCCAGCTCAATCGAAACTTCCGCATCGCCCACCGTTCGGGAATCTCGCCACAAAACACGACCTTCGCTTGCCAAAGCCGCTGTCATCCTGAGCACCGCGAGGGATCTGCGTTTGTTCCTGGCATCTCATCCGACCGAAACTTCCCCATTGACCGCCACCCGCTCGCGACGCCCAGTTTATCCTTCGATGAATCAAGGTTTGCGGATACACTTCGTTCGGGAAGACGACGAGTCTATGAAACCACCATCGAACGTTAAGACGCCAGCGCAATATATCGCCTCACTCCCCGCCGATCGTGCGAAAACGATCGCGACGGTGCGCGCACTCGTGAACAAGCAGATTCCGCGCGGCTACGATGAGTGCCTCGTCTGGGGCACGATCGGCTGGACGATCCCCCTGTCTCGATATCCAGACACTTACAACAAGCAGCCGATCTGCTACGTCGCGCTCTCGTCGCAGAAGAACTACTGTTCGCTCTATCTGATGGGCGCGTTTTGGAGTGCGAGTCAGCTCGAGCAGCTGAGGGCGGCGTTCAAGGCGGCAGGGAAGAAGCTCGACATGGGGAAGTGTTGCGTTCATTTCGAGTCGCCGGACGATTTGCCGCTCGAAGTGATTGGCAAGCTGATCTCGGCGATTTCGAGCGAGAAGTGGATCGAGATGTACGAACAATCGCGCTTGATGACCAAGGCGGGGCAGGCGCAGAGGGCGAAGCAAGGCGCCCCATCGGCGAGCAATGTGGCCGCCAATCGCGTCGACACAAAGCGTCGGCGGTAAGCTTTCCCGGCACGTCCGCCGATACGGCTCACTCGAACCTTCCGCATTGCCCGCAATATTGAGAATTCGGCTATCGAGCCCTACCTTCTCCCGCGACTCCCGGTTTATCTTCGATGATGAGGTTCGCCGACTGATGCGCTTCGATCCGAAGGGGCTTGAATCTAAATTAGAACCATGCACACGATCCGAGTCGGCGACTACTTTGAAGTACCAAAAACTGACGATGAACTGCCGGGGCTGTTCACCTGGAGAGAGTTCTACAACTTCAGGAATCAAGTGCTCCGTGTGCTCAGGGTCTTCGGGACAGCTGGTCCGATGGGTGAAGTCGATCTTTCCGCCGCTGAGGAAGACCAACCGTCCTTCAGTTCCGAAATCGTCGAGAATCCCACATTTTTTGTGGTCGATGACATGTACAACGAGCACGACAGGGTCTCGATCGTAGAATGCGATCCGGCGAACATCGACGCGGTCGTGATCGAGTCGTTTTGCGCGATGATGATGATGTTCCCTGGCTGGCAGGTATCTTTCAGGCTTGGCGACTCGGGGTTGGTGGTTTCCTCTGACGCCGTCCTGGCTGGAGGTAGGCGATTCTGGGACAGCACCTCCGTGCTGGAAATCTCAGAACGGTGCAAAGCGTGGAGAGTTCGTCCAGCAAACCATTCCACAGCAGTCAAGTGCCCCAGTTCTCCCTTTCGCACTAAAGCACTCATTCCATTCGCAAAAATCCGGGTCCCGGTTTTGCAGATAATTTCCCTCTTCCGGCGCACAATGAAATCGTGATTGGGACCACGGGCTCCGCGAACGTGCGCATTGCGCACGCTAACTCCACTAAACACGCCGCGTCGCAATGCCGCTAACTTCAATCGGCAGAGGAATCTACGGCTAACCCCAATCCACACAGGAATTTAGCGCCACCCCCTCTCGGTAACGGCAATAATATACTTGACTCCTCAACTATTCTCTGTCATAGTTACTTCATGGCACACGATCCCAAGACGCTACAGGATGCAATTCTCTACTTCTCAAAGCCTGAGAATTGCATTGAATACCTCGCTGAACGGCGTTGGCCAGATGGCAAGGCGAAGTGTCCTTTGTGTGGACGTGATGATGCTGCCTACTTGCCTGCGCGTCGTCTCTGGCAGTGCAAGACTCGCCATCCCAAAGCGCAGTTCTCCATCAAGGTCGGCACGATTTTCGAGGACAGTGCGATTGGTTTGGATAAGTGGCTGGCGGCGATGTGGATGATCTCAAATTGTAAAAACGGCACGAGCAGTTGGGAGATTCATCGGACCTTGGGCGTCACTCAGAAGACGGCTTGGTTTATGTTGCATCGCATTCGGCTGGCATTGAAGGACGACCGCACACACAAGTTCGGCTTTGGCGGCCCCGTAGAGAGCGACGAAACGTATGTGGGGCCGAATCCTGCCAAGATGCACAAGGACCGCAAGGCACGGTATCAGGCGCAGCGTGGACAGGGTATGCGCGGAGACTTCTATGTCGGCAAGACTGCCGTTCATGGAATGCTCGATAGGGAACTTCGGCAGGTTCGCGCGAAGGTTATGACGAACGTCAAGCGCGAGTCATTACAGAATGCCATTCTCGAAAACGTCACGCCGTTCGCCAAGGTTTATACCGATGAGTTCTCAGGCTACGATGAACTCAAAAAGCAGTTCGTTCACAAGGTCGTCAATCACTCAATGGAGTATGTGAACGGGCAGGTTCACACTCAAGGAATCGAGAATTTCTGGTCACTGCTCAAGCGGGGATTGCGCGGCACATACGTTGCCGTCGAGCCGTTCCATCTTGACCGCTACATTGACGAGCAGGCATTCCGCTTTAATAATCGGGCGACCAAAGACAATCCGCTCACCGACGCAGATAGATTCGCGCTGGCCGTTACCCAGATCGTCGGCAAGAGGCTGACATATTCAGAACTGACAGGTAAGACTGGAGAAGCGCCGTTCTAGCAAGGTGAGAAGGCAGGGACGGGGGAAGCGGAAGCCTTGAGGGTTTCCGCTTTTCTTGTGCCTAGTTACGTACAATGGCAGTGACATCGCGGCGAGGGAAAAAGAGTATGGATGAACAAAAGCAAAGAGAATTTATCAGCTATCTCGGAAGAAGGCTGAAAGACATGTATCACCTTACTGTTGTCTATCGCATTGGACTCCAGTTTGCTAAGGACTATGGGGTTCCTTCTCTGGATGATGTTCTTGAAGCGGCTCACAAGGCTCCAGCAGTACAGGCAGAGGTAGATAGGTATTTTGCAGACTTTCCCGAACTGTCTGACAAAGATAATCAATCCGCTCTTGAGGAAGCGGCTCACGTATGGCTTCAAGAATGGAAGTCAAGCGGAAAGCCAAATTGATAGGTGATTGCATCCCAGACACACTCCATGACATGATTTGTGTGTCCGCACAAGATCAAGAGGGCCGCGCCGGGAAGCGCGGCTTTTCTATTTCATCGGCTAGACGAGTTCTGAGCCCAAGCCGAGTGCTTTCAATTCCGCCTGTACCTTTACGGCCTTCTCCTCCGAATAACTATTTGCCACTTGCTCTTGAGTAAAAAGTGAGTATGGCGTTCCTGGTAACTTCACTTCAGGAGATGCCAGAAGAGAGGGGTTGGTGCGCAGGCCAGAGAAATTTGGCCCTACATACCTTCCTGCATAATCTCCCGTCGTAATTCTAACTTTCATCATGGTTTTATCTCTGCTTCCAGCACTAAGGCCGTAAGTTTAGATTTTCTCTTCGGCCCCGGACGCTTGGGGTTGTTGCGAACCGTCTCCAGGTACTCTGCCTGTCGGCGCTGAATCTCCGCTTTCGGCACTGCTAGAACCAGATCCACTAGGCTGTTCATTGCCTGCATCTGTCTGCTGGGTGTTTTCTTGCTCACCCTTCGATGATACGCCCTCTCCAACTTTTTCGAGAAAATCTCCTATGTTGGTGAGTTTCACAGGTTTTAAAAGCCTATATTTCTTCTCCAGCATGTCGGAGAATTTTTTCGAAATATCGAAGCTCCCCTTGTCCTCAATGAAAACCTCATAGCGCCTAGTGAAGCTCACCTTCGGATTGATGTTGGCAGTAAAAATAAGCGCCTCAGTCAGCCGCAATAAGCAGTCATGAGATTGAATCTCTGACTCGTCATATTCGTTCTGACCCAAGAAAGCCAATGCATCGCTGCATCCAGCCCCAATGGCGTCGTACTCGTTGACCCAATGCACCTCGCCATCCATCCCGACCTTGACGATGATGGCCTCTTCGTGGAAACACCCCAGAAGAATCTCGCAGCCGAGATTTAGATTTCTAAGCTCGTTCCAAATCTCGTTGTACTTCTCTGGGGGAATCGTAGCGGTCCCTTTCTGAAGAAACTCCTCAACATCCTCAAATGGGGTATGCATCGCGATATGGTGATCCTTAATCGCCTTTACTCGCAAGCGGCAAGCTGTACGCAAACCCTCGAAAAATTGAGATATGTACAGGTCAGAGTCTGCACTTGGTGACTGTCGAGAGAAGTTTCGAGCCGGACCAATAAATAACGCGAGTAGCTCATCAGCTTTAGTAGGATCGCCCGACACGCAAGCTGAATAATCCTCTACCGTTCTCGACTTGTCGGCATTGTCAGAATTTATCGTCTCTCCCCACCAGCCAGCATTCGAACTGCTGCGCGTATCGGAGCAAAATACGATGGCTGGATCGTTGCCATGCTTACACGCAGCCGCGATACACAGGGTCATCGGCTTATCCTTTGTCTTATCAGCATAGTCCAGCTTGCGTGATGAGGCAAGTATATTATTGCCTCGGTAACTCGATGATTCCGGGATCTTTACCCAAAGAGACCGGGTAATAGGGGGTAGCCCTTTCACCGGAGCTGCAACCCGCTCACAACCTGATTCGCACTTCGGTGTCTAACGGATTGGAAAGAAGAAGATGCGTTTTCGCACCCTGATCCCGCACTCGGGATTTTTTGCCTTCGTTCTTCTCGGCGCTTCGGCCTCAGCCGTGGCCCAGTCGGCCAGCTTCGCCGTTAGCGAAAACGGAAAGTCTGTTGGCACCGCCAGCTTCAGCTTTACCTCCAAACCGAGCGGCCTCGACTCCACCTCGGTCGTCCACGTCGACATGGAAGGGTTGAACTACGCGCTCTCGAAAACCGAGGAGCTCTCCCCTTCCAACGGCCTCCTTCACGTCCAGCTCAGCGCCATCATCAACAACTCCGCCGTCAGCGTCGTCGCCCGGCCCGACGCCGCGCAGTTCCTGCTCAACATCTCGGCCAACGGCCACAGCAGCACCACCCGTCTCGACGCCCACGATCGCGTTGTCTTTCTTCCCGACTTCGACCCCGGCGCTCTTGAAACGCTTCTGGCTCTTGCAGCCAGCAACAACAATCGCGACCTCTGGGCCATCATTCCCAAGCAAGCCGGCTCCATCGCGCCCATCCAGCTCGCCACCTATCCAGACGAGCACGGTACGCTCGATGGCAAGCCCGTCGCCGTCCATCACATGGTCGCTACCATTTCAGACGCCCCCACCGACCTTTTCTCCGGCCCTGAAAATCAGCTCCTCCAGGCCGAACTTCCGCAGCAGGGCTTCGCCCTCGTCCGCAACGGATTCGTCCTCACTCCACCATCCAAACCTCTCGCCCCACCAACTGCCCCCGAGGTGCCCCCACGTCCAACCCGACGGCAAAGTAGAATCGCACCCCTCGGTTTCTCATGCGCGTTCTCTGCCTTCGATTCATCACTTCGAGTCCAGATGCGGGAACGAACAAGGAGCTCGATCGCTTCGTCGTAATAAAACAACCTTCTTCCCGAATTCGAGAAACGCTGTACCGCGTCGGAAGCTGCGACGCGGAATGAGTAGCGGTCCTGAACGGCTGCCCAGCAACAACTCCCACAGAAGTTGTACAGCCAAGGTTGCGAGAGTGGCGAGTTTCGCCATGTCTTTAACCTCGCTGGAATTGCCTGGATCGTAGCACTGAGCCGACGTCTCGGATTTTGCTCTATCGGCAACTCAGCACACCCGAACAGGAAGGCCAACCACCCACCTTCGACCTGTGTCCTTGGTAATGCCGGGGTGCGATAAATCACGCGAATTTTTCAGAATCTGCCCCATCATTGAAAGCACACCAAAGGCTCACCTATGAAGACCTTGTTTCGCTTGTTGTTTGGTTGCCTCCTTGTCTCGTGCACATGTGGCGCGCAGGATCTCCGCTCGCACATGGAGCAGATGAGGACCGCCTACACCGCCTCGGGCAGCATTGTCGCGCTCGATGGCCAAACTCTCGTCATCGAACCCAACATGCCGGGTCCCATTTGCGCCATGCCCCGCGAGGAGGACGGAACAATTGCGTGGTATCGCTACGCTTTCCCTCTCTCCTCCATCACGGTTCCGCTTGCCGACGTCGATGAATCCCTGATGAGCGAGGATCGCGTCTTCACCAAGCCTGAAGCTCCCAAGGCCTACAAGCCCGGTGACAAAGGCGACGCCATCATGGTTGTAGTGGTGGGCATGCCCGGAAAGAAGTTCCGCGCCCTCATCTACGATCGCGATAAGCTCGCGCACCTCGGCCCCGGCCCTCACAGCAGTTCCGATTATGGCCAGATGCAGGATCAGGTCGAAGCATTCGGACTCACGTTCAACGACACTGCCGCCGCCCACGCCTTCGTCACAGCTCTTCGAAATGCAGTGACCCTTGCCAAGATGCAGGCGATGGCGCACTGATCGATCGCCGAACGCTCGAAGCCCCCTCCTGAAGTGTCATCCTGAGCTCCGCACGCTAGGGGCCCCACAGACGGTAGCCTGCGGGGTAGGCGGAGTGAAGGATCTGCTTTTTTTCTTGTTTGCCGGGAGGACATTCTCTTCTTTTCAATTCATGGCTGCCTAAGGATGCGCCCCAAGGGTGCTACGGCAGCTCGCGCACCCAGATGTTCCTGTAGCTCATCGGCTCGCTCTTGTCCCCGTGCGCCTGCAGCTTGATCGGCGCTGCGTCGTACTTCTTGTAAAACGGCTTGCCGATATACAGTGTCTGCCCCTTCAGCTCAAAGTGATTCTGAACCAGGATTCCGTTGAAAAAGACGGTCACGTACGCCGGCGTCTTCAGTGAGCCGTCGTCGTTAAACGTCGGCGCGGTCCAGGCCACGTCGTAGGTCTGCCACTCGCCCGGCTTGCGGCTTGCATTCACCAGCGGGATGCTCTGCTTGTAAATACTGCCCGCCATGCCATTCACATACGTCGGATTGTTGTAGCCGTCCAGCACCTGCAGCTCATAGCCGTCATCGCCTGGCCCAGTGGACGCGAGAAAGACGCCGCTGTTGCCTCGACCCTGCCCTGTGCCTGTGATACTAGCCGGAATCTTGTACTCCACGTGAAGCTGGTAATCCTTGAAGCGACGCTTGGTCTCGATGCTGCCGCCGGCCTTGTTCACCGTCATCACGCCATCGTGCACGTCCCACAGGGCGGGCTGCTTGTCTTTCACGTTGACCCACTCGTCCACGTTCTTCCCGTCGAAGAGCACGACCGCGTCTGAAGGCTGAGAATCGCATTCGGCGGCAGGTGTTACCACCTTCGGCACGGGCTGCCAGATCTCGGTGTCTTCCGGCTTGGGCTTGGCTTGTGCGTCCTGCTGGGCATTAGCGACAGTGACAGCAACGGACACAACCGCGATGGCGAGGAGCTTGAAAGAGTGAGAATTCATAACAGGCGGGAGTATACACCTCACCATTCTTCGAATTCGCTCAAACAAATTCCAGCATTGTCGGCGAGCATTCCAGCATTGTCGGCGAGATTGACCCGCGACGCGAGTAGACAGCCATAATTCCGAACGTTCTTCCGTGCTCTTGTCTGTGGTGATTCAGGCCGTTCGTAGACTCTCGGCGGGGAAGCAGGCGGTGCGAGCATCACGACGATGCTTCGGTTGGAGAGGCAATCGAACTCGGCGCTCTACTCGTGTCGGAGTTGGAAATTCGCGTACGCGAAAGGAACGTCAGGCAACGGCTTCGAGCCACGCGCCACGGCTGAATTGAACTTCAAGAGTAGCGCCGTTGATCTGCAGATCGTAATTGCCCTCCGGCGGCTTGTCGGGAATCCAGATATCCAGCGTCCGGACTGTGGGGAAGCCGGGCGTGATCTTCGTCGCGAGTTCCACTCTGCACTTGCATGCGATTCCGTTACCGCTTAGCCAACCCTGGTGGACCTCCCGGGTGATTCGGATCGGGGACATGTTCGCTCCTTCTGACATTTTGTCCTGAATTCGAAGCATCGGCCAGAAGGAAATTGCAAAAGGCAGTGTCAAGACTGGTGCGCGCGTTGCCGGACCCGGGCTCCTGCGCACGCGCTCCGAACGCGTCATGCTCAGCAAGCAGACGAAAGGAGGAACACAGCAGCCGGAGTGAAATCGCAACACCAGTCCGATTCAATTGGCGCGCAGCGCCACCGTCGGATTGATGCGCGACGCCCGGAACGCCGGAATATACCCGGAAACGGCAGCCACCGCAAGAAGTACGACTGACATCCCCAGATACGTGCCCGCATCCCACGGAGATGTGCCGAACAGCAACGAAGCGATGAGCTGGGCTCCGGCAATCGATGCAGCCGCTCCCAGCACAATTCCGATGAGTGCAAGACGCATCGTGCCGGCGAGCACCTGCCGTCGAACGATCCCCGCGCTTGCCCCAAGCGCCATGCGGATGCCGATCTCCTGCGTCTGCCGCGTAACGGAGTACGAAATCACTCCGTAGATGCCGAGCGCCGCCAAAAGCAACCCCAGGGTTGCAAATGAGACCACCAGCAACACGAAGAACTGCCTCCCGGACACAGCGTGATTCACCAGCAGCCGAATCGGCTTGAACTCTGCAGCAGGCTGTTGAGGATTCAGTTCGCGCAGCGTGGTCAGGACGCTGGTCGCGAGCGATGCCGGAGGAAGTGTCGTGCGCAACACTAGCTCCGCACCGGACGGATTTGCCTGGGTCATCGGATAATAAATTTGCCAGCCAGCCTCTCCATCAACATTCTCCTCGTGCACATCGTCGACAACACCGGCCACGCGAAGGTTGTTCTTGTCGTCCGTGCCATTTCCGAGGACTTTCCCCACCGCATCTTCATTCGGCCAGAAGAAGCGTGCCATTGATTCATTAATGAGCACAACGTTTTCGTTCTTCGGTCCATCGTCCCAGGTAAAGTCGCGCCCACGCAGCCTCGTACCCATCGCGCGAATGTATCCCGGAGATATGACATAAACCAGGGGTCCGGCAATATTCTTGAAGTCGTTCGGATTTCTACCCTTGGGAATTGGAGTTCCCCAGGCGCGATTCTGCCCGAGCGGCAGGTAATCCACCATGCCTGCAGCTTCGACACCCGGCAACGATTCCACGCGTGCCAGGATCTGCTGGAAGATCACCCCGCGTTTGTGCGCGCTCAAATCCCCAGTCTTGTCCCCCGGAACATTGTCGTCGTAGTTGACCTTGATCGCGGCGGCGCGATCCGGCTGAAAGCCAAGATCGACATTCAGCACGTTGATAAAGCTGCGCAGCAGCAGTCCCGCGCCGACAAGCAACATGCACGCCAGCGCCACCTCCGAGACCACCAGCACCGACCGAATGCGTTCGTGTTTACGGCTGGCGCTCGCGCCCGGCCCCGCATCCTTCAGCGATTCCTGCAGGTTGCCGCTCGCCATCCGCAATCCGGGAACAAGTCCGAACACAACTGCTGCAAAAATGGCAATCAGCACCGTCCACCCAAGCGCTGCGCCATCAATGTGCAACGTGCTCAGCAACGGCAGAGCGATCGCTCCCTGATGCGCCAGCCACGAAACCAGAATTGCCGCGAGCATTAATCCGAAGATCGCCCCTGCGCTCGACAGCACTAGGCTCTCCGTCAAAAGCTGGCGAACGATACGTCCGCGGCTCGCGCCCAGCGCCCCCCGCATCGCAAATTCCTTCGACCGTGCCGAAGCTCGCGCCAGCAACAGGTTCGAAAGATTCACGCACGCAATCAGCAGAATCGCCCCAACCGCCGACCACAGCACCACGAGTGAACGCCGCAGCTTTCCGCTGATGTAGTCCTTCAGCGGTACCGGAACCACCGCATCCTTGTAGTCGCCGCAGGTCTCGGGACGTTTGTTGTTCCAGCACATGTGCGGAGCGATGCGCGCCGCTTCATCGCGAGCCTGGCCCAGCGATACACCCGGTTTAAGCCGCCCGATGAAGGTGATGATGTTGCCCCAGTCGCGCGGAGGCCCATAGAGATTGAGCGGCGTGATCGCGTCCACCTTCGTGCCCGGCGCGAACACTGCGCCAAAATCAAACGATGCAGGCAGCACACCGATCACCGTCGTCTGCTGGCCGTTCATGTCAAACGCCTTGCCGATGATCTTTGGATCTGCATTGAACTGCCGTCGCCACCACGCATTGGTCAGAATCACCACTGGTGCAGCACCATTTCGCGCATCTTCTGGCGTGAAAACGCGTCCCATCTGTGCCTGCACTCCCAGCACCGGAAAGAAGTTCTGAATTACATCGATGCTGGTGGCTGTGATCGGGGCGCCTCCCCCAAAGCTCAGGCTCAGATTGTCAGCGCTCGAGAAAGCAAAGTACCCTGTCACATCCTGGTAAGACCGGCTCATCGCGCGAAACTCATCGTAGGCATCGGTCGAGTACGTCGCACAAGAGAGCCCGCACTTGGTCGGTGGCGGTGCAATCCACACCAGCTGCTGCGCATTGGAAAAAGGCAGCGGCCGCAGCAGCAACGTGTTCACAACGCTGAAGACCGCAATGTTCGCGCCGATCGCCAGTGCAAGAATTAGGACGGCGACCACGGTGAAGCTCGGATCGCGCCACAGTGTCCGCATGGTGTACTTCAGGTCTTGCATCAGGATATCGATGTTCATAAACCCTCTCGCCTCGCGGTGTCTGTACCGTGCCTGTTCCATACCACCGATGCTCACCAGTGCCAGCCGTCGTGCTTCCGCAGCCGGCAATCCGTGCGCCATGTTGTCTTCAATGGCCATCTCAAGATGTGCCTGAAGCTCGGCGTCGAGCTCGGCATCCAGAGGCTTTCTCCACATAAATGCCCAGATCCGGGCAAAAAGGCGCGAGAGCCAACTCATGCGTCGGCTCCCTCGGCGGACTTGTCCATGGTCATCACGCGCTCCATCACGTCCTTCAGCCGCTCCCAGTAGCGTGCGTCGGCCATAAGCTGGCGGCGGCCCCCTGCCGTAATCGCGTAGAACTTGGCCTTGCGGTTGTTGTCTGACGTGCCCCAGCGCGAGGCGATCCACTTGCGCTGCTCCAGCCGCACCAGCGATGCGTAGATGGTGCCCTGGTTCAGCAGCACTCCGTTTCCGCTCACTTGCTCAATGCGTCGTGCAATGCCGTAGCCATGCAGCGAGCCCATCACTGTTAGCGTCTGCAAGACCATCAAGTCCAGCGTGCCTTGCAGAAGATCAAGTTTTTCAGGAGACATCTCAATACCTGTGGTAAGACCACAGAAGTATGTCACAGAAACCTGTGGGACTGCCACAGGAGAGTGACCAAACTACTCTGAAGCGAAATCGCATCGGCCGACGCCCCTTGCGCCGGTGCAATCTATGTCAGCGCGCGATCCAGGTGCACGTAGCCGCCATCCACAATCAAATGCTGACCGGTAGTGTGCGCAGACTGCGTAGGAGACAGCAGAAACACCGTCGTTGCTGCAATCTCCGAGGCCAGCGTCATCCGATGCCCCAGCGGAATCTTGTCCGTGATGCGCTTTAGTTCCGCTTCGGGATCACCCAGTGTATCCAGCCAGCGCCTATAAAGCGGTGTCATCACCTCTGCGGGCAAAACCGCATTCACGCGGATGTTGTACTTGAGCAGCTCGGCTGCCCATTCCCGCGTCAGCGCAAGCTGTGCACCCTTGCTCGCTGCGTATCCCGACGTATTTCCTTGCCCGGTCAACGCAACCTTTGAGCTGATATTTACAATCGCCCCCTGCGTACGCTTCAGCGACGGCAGCGCATAGTGAGCGAGCGCGTAATAGTGAATCAGGTTCTTGTTGAGGCTTTCGACAAATCGAGCGACGCTACCCTTTTCCAGCCCCGCTCCGTCGTTCACTCCAGCGTTATTCACCAGCCCGTAGATATCGCCATAGCGATCTTCGATTTCAGCGATGGCCGACTGGCAGCGATCCAGGTCTTCGAGATGCGCTTCAACCAGATTGCAATTCGAAGCTGCTTGCGTTTCCTCGAGAAAAGCCCGTACATTTTCAGATCGCCGCCCAAGCACAACCACGCGTGCTCCTTCGGCCAGACAGGCGCGCGAAATACCCGCTCCAATTCCCGCTCCGCCTCCGGTCACGACAATCAACTTGTCTTTCAGTCCGAGGTCCATAAACTCTCCCAAAACAACTGGGTCCTTTCAAATCATCGCACTGGCCAGGCTCATCGCACCACACACTTCCCCAAGGCTGTGCTGGAGCCAGTTCGAGTCATGTTTTGGTTGCGATGGAGCGGATCCAGCAGGATCAGCGGTAATTTGAGGCCATTGGCACAGCCGCGATCATCATCGATGGCCGCTGCAGCGTGTAAACATCGCCAACCCCAGACTCGTTGGAGTGGTCTTGGTCTTCGTCTTTTCCGTAGCGTGAATGTAGGAGGGCCTGTTGTTTTCAGCCAGCAGACCAAAGTTGGCCAGGTGCCCGATTGTCTGCTGGATCCTGGGAAGGCTGTGTGTCCCAGTGGCTTCAATCAATTCGTCCGCCGTGCAATAAAGGGCAATTTTGGAAGCCGATTCGGCCGTCGAATTAACTTCAGCGCCTTTACGGCACGCAGCATAAAGAATACGAAGGTGAATCGGCGTCAGCTTGTCGAGCATTTCCACGAAAACGAGATTCGATTTGTCCTGACCATCTGCCGTGCAGGATGTGGCAAGAAGTCCGGCCCACCGCTGCTGTATCCATTCATCCTCGGCCCACGACCCGTCCTCAAGAATGCGCACCACAAGATGCGGGTGAGCCAGCATGCTCTCCGCGTTGGGGTTCTGCGCAAGCAGTTCTTCGGCTTTCAGGGCAATGGCCACTGCGCTGGCGACTCTCTTGTTGCTGTGTCGCTCGTAAAGCAATTGCTTTATCTCCTCGCCCGCTGGAGGACAAATCCGTCGCAGGAACCCGAGCGCCTTGGCAGTCCGCAACTCCCTCACGAAATACTGGCCGTCTGTTTCATCCGATCTCTTGGTATGCACTCGATGCCATGGGCGAAACTCCACGTTCTCCGGCAGCACAAACGCCAGACCGACGCCCTCCGCGCCGTTGCGGACCGCGCCGGCCTGAACCACCACCCGGCTATGCTGCTCGTTCTCCGTCGCGTTCTTCTTTTGGATCGTCAGCGAGATCAAGTCTCCGAGCTTCCAGTGCTCCTTCGTACGGACAAAAAGTCCAGTGGGGCTCACGTCGCCGACCTCGCACGGCTTGGTGTTGCCTACAGTCGCGTCATAGGCTACCAATCCCGGCGACAAGAGCCGCGTCGTCGTGCGACGCTCTGGCAGAGGATCCTCGGCGTTAAGAAAGCGTTTCAGCATCTCAAAGGGATCTTTCTTCTTGCGCTGTGATCTATTCTTCGGAGTTTTTGGTTCAACCGCAGTCGGTTGGCTGATCGTCGCCGGTGCTTTCTCCGTGATCTCGATCTTCGCAACAGGAGCAGATGCTACTCGCGTCTCCCGATCAGGGTTCTGCGCCTTTTTTGTCGCCCGTGTCGAAGAATTTCTGCCACGAACAGCGGCATCGGGAAGGCTCAGGCGTTCCGCTTCCTCTGCGGCCATTGCTAGGGCTTCGGCGTCCGAATTCGGCTCAGTGCCGGCCGAGACCTCTGCGATCGGTAACGGTTCCGCTTGAATGCGATCCGCAACCAGGGCCGGGGGGTCCGAATCGGGTTTGTCGGCATCCCGTACCGCTTGCCCGGGTTGAGCGATGTCCTCCGCCAGCACCGAGGGCTCAACGTCCGCTTCAGGAACTTCCACAATTGAAAGCCGCGAGTCTGGGGCAGCTTTCTCGGCAGCTTCGATGATGCTTTCCGGCAGAGCCGGCGCCATCGTGGAGTTGGTGATATGCCATGTCGTCGTCGACGCCACCGTGAAGCCGGTGCGGTGTGAAACAGGAGCGGCGGCGATCGGAAGGGCGACGACCGAACCCGGAAACGAAAACGCTGGCAGTCTTGGAATTGGCGGCTCCGGGAGAGTGGTCGCTGGAATCGGAGCGTCCGCAACAGTCGGTGCAACCGAAGCGTCCAGCGAAAGAACCGGGACCTCTGCGCTCGCCAAAGCCGCAATCTCTGCGACCGCGGAAACTGTAGCTATCGCGGGAGCTGTTATCTCAGCGATCCGGGCTTCCAGTTCCTCCTCGGCACAAACAATCAGGTGGTCATCAATCTGCGTCCCGGTCAAACTGATCGCCCGTAGCGGCAGAAGCAGTGCGGTGGAAACCCTCTCATCGTATAGCGGAAGCGATATCTGAGGGTGGAGTTCCGCTGCCTGAATCACCTTGAAGTCCTTGTCGAGGTACACAAGATCAAAAGGGAAGGGCCGCATCAACTGCGGAGCATACGAAAGCGGGGTCAACCAGATTGCTGCCTCGGCCTTGAAGCCAAGACTCTCCACCAGGAGTTTCAGGATCTTCAGAGGCTGATTCGCGCTATCGGAAACAATGACCTTGGAGCTGACAAGGCAGCTCCTCGTCACGTTGTACGCGTGGCAAGTCTTGGTTTCGATGCTTTCCATTACCCGTGGAAACTCTCCGGCTGCAGTGGGTTGTGCGGGAGCATCAAACGCCCCGTTTCTTTTCTAACCGAGCTCTGTCTATACGAAGTTTGAAGATAGCACCAACGCATCCGCAGGCCATATCCCCTAAAAGCTGAATCGAGGCCCAGAAGTACCCACGGTTTGGACACTTTATGGTCTAGGGCAGTGTTAATCCGTGCCATGTCACCCGCCAAACAACCCGTTTAACTACATGACACTAATACGAGATCTGGCCCGATGGTAAGGCAGGCGCATGCCTCAATTCATCCCTGACATCACCAGCATTCGCGGCTCGGTCATCTCCTCAATCGCAGACCGTAACCCTTCTCGCCCCAGCCCTGAATCCTTCACCCCGCCGTAAGGCATGGGATCGAGCCGCCAGGCCGGAGTGTCGCCCACGATCAGCGCGCCCACCTCAAGTTCGCGATAAGCCGTCAGAATCCGCCCGGCATCGCGCGTCAGCAGACCGGCCTGCAACCCGAATCGCGAGTGGTTCACTTCCGCAAGCGCCTGTTCAAAATCAACATACGGCTCCACAATCACCACCGGCCCGAAGACCTCTTCGTCGCGAATCTTCATGCCCGCCTTGGTTCCGGTGAGAATGGCAGGCGCAATCACTGAACCTGTCCGCTCGCCGCCGGCGATCAGGCGCGCGCCGGCTTCGACAGCCTCCTTGATCCACGCCTCGACGCGCTCGGCCTCGCCTGGCCCTGATCAGCGGGCCAACCTCCGTTGCCTCGTTCGCCGGATCGCCGGAGACAAGCTTGCCTGCAACCTCCACAAGCTTCCAGATAAATGTCTGAAAGATGGACTTGTCGACAAAGATGCGCTGCACGCTGATGCACGACTGCCCTGCGTAGCCAAAAGCAGCGTGCGCAGTGCGCTCCGCCGCCTCGTCCAGATCGCGACAGTCACTGTGAATAATCAGCGCCGCGTTGCCGCCCAGTTCCAGCAGAACGCGCTTGCGGCCTGAGTGCGCCTTCAACTCCCAACCCACCTTCGCCGATCCGGTAAAGCTGACCAGCTTGATCCGATCTTCCTTTTCCGCCAGCCACGCAGTATCAGCGTTCGCCAGCGGCAAAACGGCAAGCGCTTCTTCCGGCCAACCCGCTTTGAGAATTACTTCGCCCAGCGCGAGCGCGGTAAATGGCGTCTGCGGCGAGGGCTTGATCAGGATCGGGCAGCCGGCAGCAATTGCCGGAGCAGCCTTGTGCGCCACCAGGTTGAGCGGGAAATTGAAAGGAGTAATCGCCAGCACCGGACCCACTGGAAAACGCTGCACCAGTCCCCAGCGATTCTCATTGCCCTCGGTCAGATCAAGCGGAATCGTCTCGCCGCCAAGCCGCGCCGCTTCTTCTGCCGCAGTCTTGAAGGTGAGCACCGCGCGATCCACCTCAGTACGCGCCAGCCGAATAGGCTTGCCTGCTTCAGCCATGATCAGCTGCGCAAAGCGATCTTTCTGCTCGATCAGAGAGGCTGCGATATCTTCGAGGATCTCGCGGCGTTTCCAGCGAGGCAGCGCGCGGGTGCGGCGCATGCTGGCCACGGCATGGTTCACGGCCTCGCGCGCATCGGCGCGCGTCGCCAGCGTAACCTTGCCGATCAGCCCCTGGTCCCAGGGTGAGCGTACTTCCAGTGCCTCGCCCTCGCTCCATTCCTTGCCGCAGAGAAGAAAACCGGTTTGCGATCCCGGACGCATTTTCATCTTTGTCTTTTGCCCCCCGTCGAGTGCCTACGCTCTGATGGTACAAGGGCGGCGTGATTGGATGAACCACCCGGGGGCGAATTGACCGGCCGAACGGGACACGCTGCTTCCAGCCCTTCGCAAGTCTCTAGGCGGGTGCGCCCTGATGAGCCTTGCCGAGCCACTTCGATTGCACGCGCTTGAGTAGTGCATCACAACAAAAACCGGCGGGCAAAAGAGTAAGCCAGAGAATCGGGTAGCGATAGCGCACATCGCTCACAACTAGGTAATACATCAATGGATAGAGCACAAAGACCGCCAGCAGGAAGAAAGTCACATCCAGGCGCTTACGGATCATAAGAACCAGGCCAGGAATAGACAGCAAGGTACCAAGCCAGATCATCGCGATTTTGTATGGATGTCCAGCCGCTGCAGGAAACCAGAAATCGCGAAAATGGCCGGCGGTGAGGATAAGGAACCGCCGAGGATGATTCCGTGCCCAGCTCTTGGCATCGGCAGAACGCAGGCTGTCGTAGGCCACTTCTCCGAGACTACGAACCAACTGCGCTTCCTGGAGGTTCGTGTTCGGGTGATATGCCTCGTGGCAGTTGTCGTTCTCTTCATCAAACAAGCTAGAGCTTGCGCAGTCGTTATTGGACGCATAAAGCGCAATACCAAGGTTTGTGCGCACTACGAATTTCCCAAGCTGCCTTTCGTTTCGATAGCCCCAGCCGAAAGCGATGATCGCGAAAAGCGCTAGCACAATAGATGCATAAATGGCCGTTCGCTTGAATGAAGGTTTCCGAAACATCACTAGATATGCGATCCACAAGAGGAAGACGATCATCGATGAGGGATTGAGCAAAAACAGAGCGCCGGCCATCAAACCGCTCAAAACAGCCGGGAGCCCATACCTCGTCTTGCCAACGGTGACGGCAGTGTACATGCAGAACAGAATCAGCCCGGCCGCGGTATAGCTCGCATCCCAATCCGGCATCAGTTGAACCGAGAGCAGCCAGAAAATCCCGGCGACGACGCCGGCTTCTACGTTGCGAAGGAAGTGCCAGGAGACGCGTGGAAGGGAAGCTCCAATGATGGCATTGATGAGAATATTACCAATTGTTGCCGCCAGGGTAACAAGATCGGGATTCCTCAACGCGCGCATAAGCACGGAGAGGTAGAGGGGATACAAAGGCGTGTAAGCAGCCGTGCGTCCAGTGTCGAGCACCGAATAGGGATTAGCGTAAGTACCATGGTTGGCCAGGTTGGTGGCCAACGTGACCATCTCGAATCCCCAGCCAAACGGGACCGGCAACAAACCCATATTGAGGAGTCCGATCAAGCCGCCTGCCACAAAAAGCGTGAACGAAATTCCGGCGATGCGTGCCGCGATTGCTTGATCAGTATCAGGGTTGTTGGAACGGACGGGAGTTTCGACTTGAGTTGTCATCGCGGGGTGCTTTTCCGGGCCAACCCACAAGTGGGGGTTGTTCAATGAAGATTCAACATAGCATATCTCTGCTGCAATCGCGCGATACACTGTTCGCTTATGATCCACGATGGTAAGAGCCGGAAACTCCCCTTCGATCCTGCGGAGGCAATTTCACACTTGAAAACCTGCGACCCGAAGCTGGGCGCGCTCATCGACAAAGCCGGCGAATTCAAATTGCGGCTCGATCCGGCACCCTCGCCCTTTGAGTCGCTCCTGGAATCCATCCTCTATCAGCAACTGCACGGAAAGGCCGCAGCCACCATCCATCGCCGCGTGCGCGAGTTCTTCCATGGCGACCCGACTCCACAGCAATTGCTCGACACGCCGGATGAACCACTGCGCGCTGCCGGCGTCTCCGGCAACAAGATCAAGGCCATGCGCGACCTGGCTGCGAAGACGCTGGATGGAACCGTGCCGACACACAAGGCCATCCTCAAGATGCCGGATGCCGACATCGTCGAGCGGCTGACCGAAGTCCGCGGAATCGGTCCGTGGACCGTCGAGATGCTGCTGATCTTCCGCATGGGCCGCCCCGACGTGCTCCCAGTAACGGATTACGGCGTGCGCAAAGGATTCGCTCTCACGTTTCAACGTCTTCCCAAGAACCGTCCGATCGAAGCCGCCGATCTTCCCAAGCCCGATGTGCTCTTCAGACGCGGCCAGAAATGGCGGCCCTTCCGCTCCGTCGCGAGCTGGTACCTGTGGCGTGCATGCGACCTGGCCAAGTCAACGCCCGCCGCTGGATGTTCCGTTGCGGAGTAGCTCCAAAACTTTGCATCGCTGAAGTCGCCGGGGCCGCGTTCGGCCTCGAACAACGCGGCTTCGCAGGAGCCTACAATAATCAGACAAGGCCATTCCGGCGGCCTGCAATCGAAAACGCATGGCAACGACCAAACGCTACATCTGCATTCATGGACATTTCTATCAGCCCCCGCGCGAGAACCCGTGGCTCGAGACCGTTGAGACCCAGGATTCGGCCGCACCCTATCACGACTGGAACGAGCGCGTCTGCGCCGAGTGTTACGCCACCAACGGCGCCGCCCGCACAGTAAACAATAAGAACCAGATCATCCGCATCGTGAACAACTATTCGCGGATGAGCTTCAACTTCGGGCCCACGCTGTTGAGCTGGCTCAAGGAGAATGCGCCGCGCACCTACCGGATGATTCTCGACGGAGAGCGTCGCAGCCGAAAAAGCACTTCCAGGGCCACAGCTCGGCGATGGCGCAGGTCTACAACCACGTGATCATGCCGCTGGCCAACAGGCGCGACAAGATCACGCAGATCCGCTGGGGAATCGCCGACTACGAAAGCCATTACGGCTCCATGCCCGAAGGCATGTGGCTCGCTGAGACGGCAGCCGACACTGAGACGCTGGAACTGCTGGCGCAACACGGAATCAAATTCACAGTCCTCGCGCCCAGCCAGTGCAAGCGCGTCCGGCCTCTCGCAGTAGACGGAACCGGCTCCGGGTCCCCCTGGACCACGCCGCTCGGCAACTCCGTAGACACAACACGGCCCTACCTCGTGCGCTTTGACTCCGGCGTGGCGATTGCGGTGTTCTTCTATGACGGCGCCACCTCGCGCGCAATCGCCTTTGAAGGCCTTCTGAATTCCGGAGAAAACTTCGCCGCACGGCTCAAAGCGGGATTCAAAGACACTGCGCAGCCCCAACTCGAAAGCGTGGCAACCGACGGCGAATCGTACGGCCATCATCATCGCCACGGTGAAATGGCCCTGGCCTATGCGGTGCGCCTCCTCGAGCAGGACAAGACCGTCAAGCTGACCAACTACGCAAGCTATCTCGAACAGTTTCCGCCCGAGTGGGAGTGCGAAATCATCGACGACACCTCGTGGAGTTGCGCGCATGGCAGTCGAGCGCTGGCGCTCCAACTGCGGATGCAGCAGCGGCAAACCGGGATGGAATCAGGAATGGCGAGCCCCCTTGCGCCAGGCCCTTGACGAACTCCGTGATGCAATTGCCCCCTTGACCGAACAGGAGGGCGCCAAGCTCTTCACCGATGTGTGGGCCGCGCGCGATGCGTACATTGACGTGATTCTCAATCGCAATGAAGAAGTCGTGGATCGCTTTCTTGCGAATCACCAGCGACCACCCACTTTCCGCGGAAGAGCGCGTTCGGGCACTGCAACTCATGGAGATGCAGCGCCACGCGCAACTGATGTACACAAGCTGCGGCTGGTTCTTCGACGACATCTCCGGCATCGAAACCGTGCAGGTCATCGCCTATGCCGCCCGCGCGCTTCAATTAGCAAAGGAGTTGTTCGGCGATCAGGTTGCGAACCTGGAACCTGCATTCCTCGCGCAACTTGCCGAAGCAAAGTCGAATCTGGCTGCTGCAGGCGACGGTGCGCGAATCTATAACGAGAAGATTTTGACGATGCAGCTCGGTCTCGAGCAGGTAGCTGCACACTACGCCATCAGCAGCGTCTTCTCGTCCTTTGCTGAAGAGACTGAGCTGTTCTGCTACCACGTGCGTCGCATCTCGTACGATGTGTACACCTCGGGTCGCGGGAGGCTCGCGCTGGGTAGTGCGCACATCATCAGCGCCATCACCGGCAAGGCGCAGACATTCAGCTTCGCGGTCCTGCACTTTGGCGATCAGAACATTACTGCGGCCGTCAAACCTTACCGTGGCGAGGACGCGACGGAATTCTATGCGTTTGCGGCGGAGGCGGCGGAGCAAGTGCAGCATGCCGATTTTCCTGATGTCATCCGCCTCATCGATCGCTACTACGGGCACGTGGACTACTCGCTTACGTCGCTCTTCCGTGACGAACAGCGCCGGATTGTGCACTTGATTCTCAATTCGACGCTCTGGGATATCGAGAGCTCGCTGACCAACATCTACGAAGACCACGCCAGCCTCCTGCACTACCTCGCGCAGGCAGGACTGCCGAAGCCTCCGGCGCTCACCCTCGCCGCCGGGTTTGCCATCAACGCTGGCCTCCGGCGCGCTCTTGAGGGCGATCCGATTGACCAGGCGCTCCTGCGCTCGTTCCTTCAATTGGCAAAGGCCGATAAGGTGCCGCTCGAGACCGCGACGCTGTCCTACATTGCAGACCAGCGCATGAAGCGGGCCATGGTCGAACTCCAGATGTCGGCCGGATCGCTGGAGATGCTGGACCGCGCGCTCAGTCTGGCACACACGCTGGTGGAGTTACCTTTTGAGCTGAATCTCTGGCAGGCGCAGAACATCTGGTACGAAATTCTGCGCAGCTCGAGCTATGCGCTTACCTCGCAGATCGCCTTCGATCGTCCTCGCTGGGACAAGGAGTTCAACGAACTCGGCAAATGCCTCACCATTGATACCGTTGCTATGACGGCTCCCGACCAATTAGTGGAAGCAACGGGAGACTGAACGACGGAGGTCGCACACTCATGGAAGGATAAAGCCGGAGAATTTCCTGGTGGCGCGTGGGAGCTGGCGGAATTCTGCTACTTCTCGGTCTAAAAAGATCTTCGACCCGAGAAACATCACTCCGGGACTCCTGCCGAGTAATTCGGCTCAGTGGTTCGGATATTACTTGGCTACGGTTCTCTTCATCGGCGTCGGAATCTCGCTGCTAGTGCTCGGAATCAAGCGGGCTTCCCAACGCCCGCATGACTAAGGCTGCTTTGCCCGTCACCCCCGCTGCACAACCTTGATATGCAACTCTTTCAGCTGCTGCTCGCTCACCGTCGTCGGTGCTTCCGCCATCAGGTCGATTGCCTTCGCGGTCTTCGGGAACGTGATCACCTCGCGCAAGCTGGGCGCGCCCGCCAGCAGCATCACGATGCGGTCGAGTCCAAGCGCAATGCCGCCATGCGGCGGAGTCCCATATTCCAGCGCATCCAGGAAGAAGCCGAACCGCTTGCGAGCCTCGTCGTCGCTGATTCCAAGCGATGCGAAAATCTGCTGCTGAACATCCTTGCGGTGGATCCGGATGGATCCCGATCCAAGCTCCAGCCCGTTCATCGCCAGGTCGTAGCAATCCGCGCGCACCGAAGCCGGATCGCTGATGAGGTTGGCCATGTCGGCCTCATAGGGCGCTGTGAACGGATGATGCGCGGGCATCCACTTGCCGCTCGCCAGGTCGTACTCAAACATCGGGAAGTCGACGATCCAAATCGGATGAAACGCCGCCGAGCCATCGAGCATCTTGCCGCCACTCCGTGGTTCTGCGTTTCGGACCGCCTCATCGGTGATGTCAAAAGCCTTGTGCCGGTCGGCATACTTCTTCGCCAGTTCGCTGCGGAAGTTTCCAGCGGCAGAGTACACGTTGATTTCGCGCTCGCTCAGCCGTCCTTCAAACTTCGTATCGCTCGCCTTGATGTGATGTGCCGGATCGCCCGCCACCACGATCAGGAAATCGCTCTCGGCCGCGCCCGTGAGCTCACGAATCTTAGTGACCGTGTCCGGCAAACTCTTCGCCAGCCGTTTGAAGTCGTCGATGAACTTCGCGCCCTTCTTCCGGTCGAAGAGCGGATGATTTTCCTCGCGTTCTTTGCGGCTCAACTCACCCACGCTGGGAATGCGCAGCGCCACAATGGGCAGCGCCGGATCAATCTGGAGCGTTGCCAATGCCTCTTCCGGAAACGCCGAACGCACATCCGTCAGTCCGGGCAAACGCAGGTCCGGCTTGTCCGAGCCGTACTGCCGGATCGCATCGTCATACGTGATCCGCGGGAATGGCGTGGGCAGCGTGATGCCCGCAGCAGCCCATGCGGCCGCGCAGAACTTCTCCACCACCGCAAAGACGTGCTCGCGGCGTGGAAAACTCATCTCCAGGTCGACCTGGGTGAACTCAAGCTGGCGGTCGGCGCGCTGATCCTCGTCGCGGAAGCAGCGCGCGATCTGGAAGTAGCGGTCAAACCCGGAAATCATCAGGATCTGCTTGAAAATCTGAGGCGACTGTGGCAATGCATAGAATGCGCCGGGATGCACGCGGCTCGGCACCAGAAAATCACGTGCGCCCTCCGGCGTGGACTTGGTCAGGATCGGCGTCTCGATCTCCAGAAATCCCTGCCCGCTCAGGCTCTCGCGGATCGCGCGCGTAATCTCGTGCCGCAGCAAGAAGTTGCGCTGCATCTCCACGCGGCGCAGGTCGATGTAGCGATACTTGAGCCGGGTTTCCTCATTCTGGATAGCCTCTTCCGAAGGTGAAAACGGCGCCAGACGCGCGTCGTTCAGGATACGCAGTTCGGTCGCTTCAATCTCCACCTCGCCCGTTGGCATCTTCGGATTAATGGCGTCTTTGCCTCGCAGCCGCACCTTGCCCACGGCGGCGACAACGTACTCCGGACGAACCTGCTCGCCCTTGAGATGTCCCTCTGGCGTCAGCTCTTTATCCAACACCACCTGCGCAATACCGCTGCGGTCGCGCACATCGAGAAAGATCAGGTTGCCATGGTCGCGGCGCCGGTTCACCCAGCCCATCACGACCACGTGTTCGCCTGCGTTGGCGGCGCGCAATTCGCCGCACATCTGGGTCCGTTCAAGATTGCCTAAAAAGTCGAGCACGATGAGATTTCCTTCTACGCGTGTGCCGGCAGGGAGAGATACGCCGCCAACTCCACGCGCGGAACCTTGGTTTGTATACCGGTGGAGAAGTCCTTCACCGTTAGGATACCGGATTGAAGCTCGTCCTCGCCAAGGATGACGATGCGCCGCGCCGTGCGGTCAGCAGCCTCAAACGACTTCTTCAGCCGAAACGATCCGTCTCCCAACTCGACGCTCAATCCGCCTCGCCGCAACTCCCGTGCCAGCGCCAGTGCCGCAGGGTTCAGCGCCTCGCCCAGCGGCGCAACATAAGCGTCGTTCTTCTCCGGCTTTGCCGCTTGAAGGGCCTGCAGCGTCAGCACCAGCCGGTCTTCGCCCATGGCAAAGCCGATGCCGGGAGCCTTGGGCCCGCCGATCGCTTCGCTCAGCCCGTCATAGCGCCCGCCACCGAGTAGCGCGTTCTGTGCGCCCAAACCGCCGTGCGTGAACTCAAACGTGGTCCGCGTGTAGTAGTCCAGCCCCCGCACCAGCCGGTGATTCCGCGTGTACGACACCCCCGCCGCATCCAGCGCTGCCGTTACCGCCGCGAAATGCGCCTTCGACGCCTCATCCAGCGAATCTGCAATCTTCGGCAACGTCTCGATAATCGGCTGATCCTCCGGCACCTTGCAGTCCAGCACCCGCAGCGGATTGGTGACCGCGCGTCGCTGGCAGTCTGCGCACATCTTCGGCGCCAGCAGAATCAACGCCTGGCGAAGTGTCTCGTTGTAACGAGCGCGGTCCGCAGAAGAGCCGACGGAATTGATCTCGAGATTCCAGCCTTTAATGCCCAGCTCATCCAGCAGCGTGGCCAGCATCTCCAGCACTTCTGCGTCTCTCAAAGGCGATTCGCTGCCAGCCAACGGCGGCCCGATTACCTCGGCCCCGATCTGCGAAAACTGCCGATACCGCCCCTTCTGGGGACGTTCGCGCCGGAACTGCGGCCCGATGTAATAGAGCTTTTGCAACTGCCCCGTCTCGCCCAGCTTATGTTCGATATAAGCGCGAACCACGCCGGCCGTGTTCTCGGGCCGCAGCGTCAACGACTGCGGCTTTTCAGATTGCGCACGCGCCCGATCCTCCCACGTGTACATCTCCTTAGAGACAATGTCAGTCTCTTCGCCGACTCCGCGCGCAAATAGTGACGTGTCCTCAAACACCGGCGTCCGGATCTCACCAAAGTTGTAGCGGGCAAAGACAGCACGCGCCGTCGCCTCGATGCGATTCCACAGCACGGTTTCCGGCGGCAATAAGTCGCGCGTGCCGCGCACAGCTTTCAAAGTGGCCATAACCTATCCAGTTTAAATGGATGAAGCAGAATAGGTTTTTGCGACAGTTTCGCCGGCGCCGCATCCATTCACTAGGTCACAATCCCATCGAAATCGATGAAGATTTCCTCATTTTTTTGTGGACGGACTGACTTCTGACCACTAAATCAGTCAGAAAATACATCACTTTGTCGTTCATTCTGTACTTCTAAGCGAGGAGACTTCCCCTTTGAGGCATTCGAGCCGGTTCTTATGCATCTTGAGTCTGTTCTTTATCGGATTTTCCGCGCTAATCGCACCCGGGCAATCAGCTGCGCTGCGCCCGGATACTGCTTCGGGCACCGCGTTGATCCCGGACGCACCTCTTCCGTTCGCGCAATCGGCGGAAATGTCCCCTCCATCCTCTTCTGATATTGGTCTTCGGTCTTCAGGCTCTCTCCAATTTCCAGGAGTCGCGCAAGACCGGCAGCAGAATAATCCCTCTCAACCCAGCCCGTCCGACGACTCCCTCCAGAAGCCGGTCCGCCAGAATTCCCTGCCCGCCAGGAGCCCCCAAACCAAGCGCATCCTCGGCATCGTCCCCAATTTCCGCTCCGTCAGCACCGACGAAAAGCTGCCGCCGATGACAGCCAAAGAAAAGTTCCTCACCGCCACCGACGACTCCTTCGACTATTCGTCGATCTTCATCCCGGGAGCGCTCGCCGGCATTTCTATGGCAAGAGATTCAACGCCGGAATTCGGCCAGGGAGCCGCCGGCTACGGCCAGTATCTCTGGCACAGCGCTCTCGACCAGACCAGCGAAAACTACATGGTCGAATTCGTCTTCCCCGTCGTTACGCACCAGGACAACCGCTACTACACTCTCGGCCGCGGCGGATTCTTCAAACGGACGGGCTATGCGCTCAGCCGCGCCGTGATCACGAGAAATGACGCTGGCAACGAAACCTTCAACACCAGCGAGGTCGTAGGCTCCGGCGCATCTGCGGGCCTCTCGAACCTCTACTATCCCGCCAGTCAGCGGGGCTTCAGCAACACGGCCAGCGAGTGGGCCGTCGACATCGGCATCGATGCAGGGTCCTTCGTCGTTAAGGAGTTCTGGCCCGATATTAATCGCAAGATCTTCCACCAGAGTGACCCCATCGAGGGCGCGGCGCACTGACTGCCCGTGACGATCCGTCCCACGACCTCCAGCTGAATCGCGCCCCTACTGTATCAACCTGTGCATCCTCGCATGGGGTCCGGTAATCGAACCGACATGGAATATCGACTGCTGGGAGGCTCAGGCCTCAAGGTTTCTGCACTGAGTTTCGGCGCTGCCACATTTGGCGGCGGCAACGAATTCTTCAAGGCCTGGGGCGAGACCGACGTTGCCGAGGCGACACGCCTCATCGACATCTGCCTCGAAGCCGGCGTCAACCTCTTCGATACCGCCGACGGCTACTCGAACGGCCGGTCTGAAGAGATTCTGGGCAAGGCACTCGCAGGGAAACGCGATCGCGCGCTCATTTCCACCAAGGCCTATTTCCCCATGGGCGATGGGCCAAACGACCGGGGCACATCGCGCTATCACCTGCGCCGGGCGCTCGAGGCCAGTCTCCGCCGTCTCGGCACTGACTACGTCGACATCTACCACATGCACGGATTCGACGCGCTCACGCCGATCGAAGAGGTACAGGACACCCTGAACACCTTCGTGCGCGAAGGCAAAGTGCGCTACATCGCCGCATCGAATTTCTCCGGCTGGCACCTGATGAAGTCACTCGCAGTCGCCGATCGCTATGGCTGGACTCGCTTCGTCGCGCACCAGGTCTACTACTCGCTCGTCGGTCGCGAATACGAGTGGGAACTGATGCCGCTCGGTCTCGATCAGAAAGTTGGCGCGCTGGTTTGGAGCCCGCTGGGCTGGGGACGGCTGACCGGCAAAATCCGCCGCGGCCAGCCGCTGCCCGAGGTCAGCCGCCTGCACAAGACAGCCGATGCGGGCCCTCCTGTTGCTGATGAATATCTGTACACGGTCGTGGATGCGCTGGAATCTGTAGCTGCCGAAACGGGCAAGACCATTCCGCATGTCGCACTGAACTGGCTCCTGCAGCGGCCCACCGTTTCATCACTCATTCTCGGCGCTCGCAATGAGGAGCAGCTTCGGCAGAATCTCGATGCCATCGGTTGGAATCTGACTGCGGATCAGGTCGCCAGACTCGACAAGGCCAGCGCGGTCACGCCGGTGTACCCTTACTGGCATCAGCGCAACTTCACCGAACGCAATCCGCTGCCGGTCTAGTGATTTGACGCCGGATTTGGTGTCGACACCGACGATGCGATCGCCACGCATGGGCCAAGATCCTTCCTCACCTTATCGACGACGAATTCCTGCGGTACCGAAAACATGCCGCACGTGTAGCAGCACTCGATCGCAGTGCTGCACCTCGCTGGGTGATTATTGCGAGTCAAGGCCGTGCCAGCGGTGGTGCTTCTTGTAGACGTAGTGGCCTATCATCCACCCGAAAGCGCTGCCCACAAGTACGTCAGAAGGGAAGTGCTGCTGGCCGAGCACACGCGTCAGGCTCACGCCGGTGGCCAGGGTGTAAATCCCAATCTGATTCAAACGAGACGGATACTCCTCTGCCAGCACGGCCGCGCTCGACCATGCGATCACGCTGTGCGACGAAGGAAACGACGAGTCCCATCCAACGCTGGTCTGGAAAAACTTGCCCCTGGCGCCGTCGACCGTGGGCCGTTCGCGCCAGAAGATCAGCTTCATTCCCTGCTCCACGACCAGGCCGTTGAGCATGGCTTCGCCGCCCAGGATGCCGGTTTCGCGAGCATGATCGTTGCCCTTAAACTGTCCTGCCGCGAACATCACTCGCCGGCGCAGCAATGAACGGGCTAACCAGCACGTTTGAAGCATTGGTATTGGCGTTGTTAAAGCTCGGATTGTGCGAAACAACTTCCGACATCGCCTGATGATCGGTGGTGATGGCGACGGTAACCGCCAGGCCGAGCGGTATCAGGTAGCGAAAATCCTCGTCACGGATACGGACGGGACTCGACCAGATCGCTCCCTGGTCCTTCAGGATTTTCATCGGCGTGTCGCGAAGCGTCACCTGCGGTTGCGGCGCGTTGGGTAACGAGGTCGCAGGCGGCCATGTCTGCGCATCAACACTGACACCGAAAGCCACTGCAAGCAAAAGAAAGAGACCGATATGCAGAGCGAAACGCGGGATGAATCTTGCCGAGAGGTGTTCACGGTTTCTTCGATGCTAAATGATCTGCAACATCCCATTCAGATGAATGAATCGTCATTCTGCATTACTTGTCCGTCTTCGGCAAGATAGATCTTCGTGTAATCGAGATAATTCTGGGCGTATTCGAGGATCAGTTTGCGATCCTGGTCGCCGAGTTCGCGCCGCAGCTTGCCCGGCACCCCGGCCCACAGCGTCCGCGGCGGGACAACCGTGTGTTCCGGCAGCACCGCTCCGGCCGCGATGATCGAGCCCTCGCCGATGCGGCAGTCATTCAGAATCGTGACGCCCATGCCGATCAGCACCGCATCCTCCACCACGCAGCCGTGCACAGTCGCGTTGTGGCCGATCGTCACCCAGTCGCCCACGGTGACCGGATAGAGATTCCGCTGCCCGTGCAGCACCGCAGCAGTCCTGCACGTTGGAGTTCGAGCCGACGCGAATGGAATTCACGTCGCCGCGGAGAACGGCATTCATCCATATCGAGGAGTGCTCGCCGAGCTTCACGTCACCAATCACTTGTGCGGATAGATCGACATAGCAGCTGGCGGGAATGGCGGGAAGTTGCCCCTGGTAGCTGCGAATCATTGGGTTTAAGAAACCTCAGAGGATCAGTGTAAGCGACCCTGGCAGAGCCCGGAATCAGTTAACGAGAACACGGATCATTGGTTGCCTGATGCGAAAGGCCTTGCGATTCTGCAAGCGCAACACAACGGAAGTAGATCCTCCCGCAAGAACCCAAAAATATTCCTAAGTTGGCTGATCACAGGAACTTCCGGTATCATGAATAGGGCCTTTTGGCAGGTTTGGAGGTGGTTACCCTTTGGCAGAGGTTCGCTTGCAAGAAGGCGAACCGCTTGAAAATGCGCTGCGCCGGTTTAAGCGGAAGGTACAGCAGGAAGACATCATCAAGGAAGTGAAGCGTCACTCCTACTATCTGAAACCCGGTGAAAAGCGCCGCGTCAAGGCAGCATTGGCACGCAAGCGGAATCGCAAGAAAGCTCGTAAAGAGCAGGACTAAGTTACTCAACACACATCGCGAATTGCGCCGCCCGGGCTATACTTGCTCCCCCGAGGTGAGAGCAGCCATATAGCAAGACCAATCGGGCGGCGCATCGCGATTGTTTATTCAACGTTGCGCTGAAAGTTGAGTTGCAACAAGCGCGAATTATCTTAGTCTCCTGTATTGCGGAGACACTGTAAATTTCGCCGCTCTGTTTTTTGCGGCCCGGGCCCTTGTTGTTCAAGGACGTTCAAAGACAGGGAAACGGGACCGGCAAGCTCTCAAGATCATGGCCGATTTCGACAGTCTTCCCTGCTTTGGGGAAGCCGGCCATGGAATTTATCGACAGAGTTTTGAAGTGCATCGACTGCGGCGCGGAGTTTGTGTTCACCGCGGGCGAGCAGCTTTTCTTTCACGACAAACAATTCAAGAACGACCCCAAGCACTGCAAGCAATGCAAGGCTAAGCGCGCCACGGGCGGTCGGGTTCGTTCTGAGACCCGGACCACCTGTTCGGCCTGTGGCACGGAAACCACGGTGCCGTTCAAGCCCACCCAGGGCAGGCCGGTCCTGTGCCGCGCGTGTTTCCAGAAGCAGCCAAGACCGTTCCGGTCTGCACCTGCCGCGCCAGTTGCGCCTCCGTTAGCTGATAAGCTGACCCGCGGTTCTTCTGCCGGATTCTGGCGCGCTCTCGCGCCTGCAAGAGTCGCCGAGTGCGGCTTTTACCGGCGCGGCTGCTTCAGCGCCCGGTGCCCGATGTCATGGCGGTAATACATGCCTTCAAAATGAATCTGCGCCAGTGCCTCGTATGCGCGCGCCAGCGCCTCGTTCCAGCGAATCGCCTCCGGCCGTAACGCCCAGCACGCGTCCGCCGCTCGTCACCAGTTGGCTGCCGACGCGAGAGGTGCCCGAGTGGAATACCTCCACGCCCGGTATCTGCGCCGCAGGCTCGAGCCCGGTGATGGGCAGCCCCGTCTTGTAGCTGCCCGGATATCCCGAAGAGCTTGCCACCACGCAAGCCGACGCGCCTCGAGCTCCAGCGCATTCCGTCTCCGCGAGACGGCCATCGATGCAGGCCTCCAGCGCATCCACCAGGTCCGACTCCAGCCGCAGCAGGATCGCCTGCGTCTCCGGATCGCCGAATCGCGCGTTGTACTCCAGCACCTGCGGCCCGCGCGCCGTCATCATCAGCCCGCAATAGAGCACGCCGACAAATGGCGTCCCTTCCTCCGCCATGCCGCGCACCGTGGGCTCCGCAATGTGGTGCAGAATCCACTCCGTCATCGTGGGCTCCAGCATCTCGTCGGTGGAGTAGACGCCCATGCCGCCGGTGTTCGGTCCCGTGTCGCCCTCGCCAATGCGCTTGTGATCCTGCGCCGGAACCAGCGGCACTACGTGCGTGCCATCGCTGAGGCACAGGAAGCTCACCTCTTCGCCTTCGAGGAACTCCTCGATCACCACCTGCTTCTCAGCTACGCCCAGCAGCTCGCCGCTGAAAAGCCCATGCGCCGCATCGATCGCAAACTGCCGCGTCGGGCAGATGATCACGCCCTTGCCCGCAGCCAGCCCATCGGCCTTCACCACGATGGGCGGATGAAAGTGCTTGATGGACTCTTCCACTTCTTTGCCAGTGGTGCAGACGGCGTAGTTGGCCGTGGGAATCTGGTGCCGCTTCATGAACTGCTTGGCAAAGGCCTTGCTCGACTCAAGCCGCGCCGCATCGCGCGTCGGCCCGAAAATGCGATAACCGCGCTCGCGAAACGCATCCACCATGCCCAGCGACAGCGGCAGCTCCGGCCCGACGATGGTCAGGCTCGGCTGCTCCACTTCCGCCAGCCGCACCATCGCGCCCACATCTTTCATGTCCACAGGAACGCAGCGCGCCACCTGCGCAATGCCGCCGTTGCCCGGCGCGCACACAACCTCTGTTACGCGCTGGCTGCGGCTCACCGCCCATGCCAGCGCATGTTCGCGTCCGCCCGAACCAAGGATCAGGACTTTCATGACTTCAAACCTTCCTCTTCACTGCGCAAAGCCAGAAAAACCATGGTCGGCAATCGAGCCGGGTTAAGTCAAACGGCAGTGGCTGATATCGGCTCGTTTTATGAGGCGACTCGTGTCCGTCTGCTCGATCGGCTTGCGCAACCGAACCGTGTCATGGTAACTTCAATGCGCATCAGCCCCTATACTGATGCGTGGTGAATCGGCGCGCCCATTGCAGTCCGCCGAAGAGAGCACACGCATGGTCGAACGCCGCATCAAGCCGTACCAGGAACAATTGGCCGAAGACCAGCGGCGCGACGAGCAGCGTCGAGCCTTCCGCCGCAACCAGACCTTCGGCCTGCTCATCATCGCGGCTGCGATCCTCATCTGGTGGCTCTTCCACACCAACCCCAAATGGATCTTCCCTCCCGGCTGGTGGCGCCCATGACTCCTTCGCGGAGGGCGAACCGCTGCTTCGCCGCCATTCTTAGCCGGACGAGTGCCTCAACTCTGAATAATGCTGCACGGCCTGGGGTGTCTCGGTGACTGACGAACGCGACCCTCTCGCCGTCCTTCTTCTCGGCCCCACCGGCAGCGGCAAAACCGCCCTCTCGCTCGCCCTCGCCGAGCGCTTCAACGGCGAAATCATCAGCTGCGACTCCGTCGCCGTCTATCGCGGCATGGACCTCGGCACCGCCAAACCCACGCCCGAAGAACGCGCCCGCATCCCGCATCACCTCATCGACGTCGCCGATCCCGACCAGCCCTTCACCGCCGGCGACTACAGCCGCCTCGCCCGAGCCGCCCTGCGCGAAATCGCCAGCCGCGGCAACCTCCCCATCGTCACCGGCGGCACCGGCCTCTACCTGCGCGCGCTCACTGAAGGCCTCTTCGCCGGCCCCGCTCGCCAGGAAGACCTGCGCAAGCGCCTTCGCCGCAGCGCCGAGCGCCACGGCAGCGCCTGGCTGCATCGCCTGCTCACCCGCCTCGATCCCGCATCGGCCGCGCGCATCCACGCCAACGACACGCCCAAGCTCATCCGCGCCATCGAGGTCTGCCTCGCCGCGCGCCAGCCCATGTCGCAAGTGCTGGCCCGCGATCCCCTCACCGGCTTCCGCCTGCTGCGCATCGGCCTCAACCCGCCCCGCGCCGCGCTCTATGAGCGGCTGAATCAACGCTGCGCCGAGATGTTCGCCGCCGGCCTCGTCGAGGAAACCCGCGCTCTCCTCGCCTGCTACGGGCCCGTCAAGGCGCTCGACTCGCTCGGCTACCGTCAGGCGCATGTCCGTTCTCCTCAAGGGCGTCAGCGAGAAGGTAGCCATCGCCGAAGCCCAGCAAGGCCATCGCAACTACGCCAAGCGCCAGCTCACCTGGTTTCGCCGCGAGCCCGACGTGCACTGGATCGAAGCCTTCGGCGATGATGCCCGAGACGCAGCGCATTGCATCCGAGCTGGTGCAGAGCGAATCAATAGGCTGGCAGTGCCACATCCAATCAAATCGCAAGCATTTAAACTGAACAGTGGAACGAGCGCTGCTCGTGAGCATCATGGAGCGCGCGGGAACGGAGCTCGCTTTGGCAGACACAATCTATGACGTGGCAATCATCGGCAGCGGCCCGGCCGGCTACACGGCGGCCATTCGCGCCGGACAACTCGGCCTCAAGGTCGCGCTCATCGAATCCGCCAACGTCCTCGGCGGCACCTGCCTGCACGTCGGCTGCATCCCCACCAAGGCCCTGCTCTTCAACGCCGAACTCTGGGACCACCTCAAGCACGCCGCCGAGTACGGCATCGACAACGTCGACGCGCCGCACCCTCAACTGGGACGCCGTGCAGAAGCGCAAGACCGCCATCGTCGACAAGCACACCAAGGGCCTCGACTTCCTGATGAAGAAGAACAAGGTCACCGTGATCCCCGGCTACGGCCGCCTCACCGGCGCGGCCAAAGACGGCATCCACACCGTCGATCTGACTGCAGCGCGACGGCGCTAAAAGCGAAGTCAAAGCGAAGAACATCATCCTCGCCACCGGCTCCGATGCCAAAATGATCTTCGGCCTCAAGCCCGACGACCGCATCCTCACCAACATCGAAATTCTCGCCATCCCGCAGGTGCCGAAATCGCTCATCGTCATCGGCGCGGGCGCCGTCGGCGTCGAGTTCAGCTCCATCTTCCGCAGCTTCGGCACCGAGGTCACGCTCGTCGAATTCCTGCCCCGCGTCATGCCCCTGAAGACGAAGAGATTTCGAAGGAGCTCACGCGCGTCTTCAAGAAGCGCGGCATCGACATCAACACCGGCGCCAAAGTTGAAAAGATCGAGAAGACCGAAACCGGCGTCAAAGTCACCTGGACCGCCTCCAACGGCAAGCCCGTCGAAAAGGAAGCCGAGAAAGTTCTCGTCGCCGTGGGCCGCGCCCCGCGCACCGCCGACGTCGGCATCGACAAGACCCGCATCGAGCTCGACCGCGGCTTTGTCAAAGTCGACGAAGCGCAGGAGACCGCCGAGCCCGGCATCTATGCCATCGGCGACATCGTCGCCGGCCTGCCGCAACTGGCGCATGCCGGCTCCATGAGCGGCATCGTCGCCGTCACCAAAATCGCCGGCCGCAAATATCGTCCCGTCCGCCGCGACCGCATTCCCGCCTGCACCTACTCCGATCCGCAGATCGGCTCAGTGGGACTGACCGAAGCGCAGGCCAAAGAAAAAGGCTACGAGGTCAAAGTGGGCAAGTTCCCGTTCGCGGGCAACTCCAAGGCCACCATCGTCGGCAGCCACGACGGCTTCGTCAAGATTGTCGCCGACGCCAAGTACGGCGAAATTCTCGGCGTGCACATCATCGGCCCGCAGGCCACCGAGCTCATCGCCGAAGCCGTCGCCGTCATGGAACTCGAAGGCACCATCGACGAACTCATGTTCACCATCCACGCGCATCCCACGCTCAGCGAAGCCATGCTCGACGCCTACGCCGCCGTGGAAGGCATGGCCATCAACGCGTAAATTGCGCTCGCGTTTGGGTTCCTACCCGATGCCGCCAGTGGCGTATGCCTACTCGTAGCCTGTTTGTCATTAAAGAATCGTGAATTTCTTGAGAAAATATTGTGAATAGAGTTACTATCGTCCATTCCGCGTGAATTGCGGAGGGACTTATGAAGTACCGCAGCATCTCGTCTCCGAACCTGGTCATTTCTGCCCTTTTACTTGCAGCAGCGTCCGTGTCGTGGTGCCAGACAAGCGATTCCGCGTCCAGCACCGTTCGATCATCTGCAACTCGGTTGTCCATTGAGGATCACAATGCGCCGGTCACGCAGACGATCGCGGAAATACGACAAGCCGCTGAGGCCGGAGATCCTCTAGGCCAGAACAACCTGGCTTTCGCTTACGCCTTCGGCAAAGGCGTCGAGCAGAACTACGAAGAAGCCGCCCGATGGTTTTCTCTGGCCGCTTCCAAGGGCTATGCCCCCGCGCAATTCAATCTCGGTGCGCTTTACGAAAATGGACTGGGCGTTCCCCATGACGATGCGAAGGCCTACACGCTCGTCCGCGCCGCTTCTCTTCAGGGCTACGCCGCAGCCGAGGAGCGATTGGGTTACTTCCTTGAAAAGGGAAAGGCTGTACCGGTTAATCTTGAAGAAGCTGCCCGCTGGTATCGTGCCGCTGCCGAACAAGGAGACGCTGTAGCGCAATGTAAACTCGGAAACCTGTACCACTCCGGCCGCGGCGTAGCCCACGACGACGCTGAATCAGCAAAGTGGTATCGGGTGGCCGCGGAACTGGGAAATGCAATCGCCCAGAACAACCTGGGTTCGTTCTACCAGCACGGCATCGGACTCGAGCGCGACTACGATCTTGGCGCTCTACTGGTATCGCAAAGCGGCCGCTCAGGGGCTGGCTCAAGCCAGACAACAACCTTGGCGTGATGTACGAAGACGGCCTGGGAATCGCCAAGGACTATCGCCAGGCGGCGACCCTATACGCCGATGCGGCCGTCCGTGGCGTCAGTCGCGCTCAGTACAACCTTGCCACCATGTACTCCTCCGGCCGTGGCGTTCCATTGGACTATGTGACTGCATATCTCTGGTACAGCCGTGCGGCTGCCGCCGGGGACGCGTCTGCGACACGTGCTCTGAAGCAGATGTCGAGTGTGATGACGCCGCGCCAGAAGGAGATCGCGCAGGCCCGTCTCTCCGAATCACAAGCCACGAGCATCTCAGAGGATCCGACCTATTCGCCCTTCGATACCGCAGAGAATGAATCCAAAGTAGCCTAGCGCATAAATCGTTTTCAATCCTCTCCAATCTCAAATCGTTGACCCAGCGGGTGCCTGCACGTGTGGCCCACCCCGCCCGGAACCATTACACTTTCAACGGATTGGTTATGAGCAGTGAGGTCGTGAATGAAGGCGTTGGTCAAAGCGCGGGCGGAGCGCGGACTTTGGTTGGAAGACATCCCTGAACCCACCATGGGCATCAACGATGTGCTCATCCGCGTCCGCTACACCGGCATCTGCGGAACCGACGTTCACATTTACAACTGGGACGAGTGGGCGCAGAAGACCATTCCTGTTCCCATGGCCATCGGCCACGAGTTTGTCGGCGAAATTGTCGCAGTCGGTTCGAATGTCAACGACTTCTTCCCCGGCGATATCGTCAGCGGCGAGGGCCACGTCGTCTGCGGTCGCTGCCGCAATTGTCTCGCCGGCAGACGGCATCTCTGCGTCTCGACCAAGGGGGTCGGCGTCAATCGTCCTGGCGCCTTTGCTGAATTGATCTCGCTGCCGATGACCAACATCTGGCGACATCATCCCGGCGTCAATCTTGAAGTCGCTGCCATCTTCGATCCTTTCGGCAACGCCGTTCATACCGCCCTGTCGTTTCCTGTGCTTGGAGAAGACGTGCTCATCACCGGCGCCGGCCCCATCGGCATCATGGCCATTCCAGTCGTGCGTCACGCCGGAGCCAGGCACGTCGTCATCACCGACCTCAATCCCTTCCGTCTCGATCTCGCGCGCAAGATGGGAGCCACACTCGCGGTCAACCCCACTGAAACGCCGCTCAGTGAAATTCAAAAGCAGCTCAAGATGACAGAGGGGTTCGACGTGGGCCTGGAGATGTCAGGCAATCCCCAGGCTCTCAGCGACATGATCGCCAACATGAGCCACGGCGGAAAGATCGCCGCACTCGGCATCCCCTCCAAAAGCGTTCCCATGGACTGGCGCCCTGTGATCTTCAACATGATCACGATCAAGGGAATCTATGGCCGCGAAATGTACGAGACGTGGTACAAGATGTCGGTGATGTTGGACTCAGGCCTGGACATTTCTCCCGTCATTACGCACCGCTTCCCGTACAGCGAGTTTGAAAATGGTTTTGCCGCCATGATCTCCGGCAACACTGGCAAAGTCGTCCTCGATTGGACAAGCCTCGGTTGATCGAAACCATAAGAACTGGCGGCATACGAGTCTCGACTACTTTGTCCCAGCCGAGGATCGGGTGGGCGCGATCAGTGACTGGCGGTTCTCGTCTTCAAAGATGGCGCGGCGAAACGCTAGATATTGCTCCCACTGGTCGAGTGGGACCTTTGTCTTCTTTACAATGAGACAACGCTCTGCCGTGAAAACTCCCCCCGAGAAACTGTAAGTAGAGAAGTATTCGCCCCAGTCCTCCTTGATGTCTGTGTTTCTGGAAGGAGTCATGGACCAGCCGACCGGCAATCGCATACTTGTGCGGTATATGGTCTGCCCGATGGCCCCGAGTTCAGGATCGTCGGCCGGTTTCTTTTCTTTCACACCGGGGGCGAGTTCTCCACCCATGCCCGGCATCGGCGGTCCGATCCAGTGCGACCTGTCATGATCATCCCACTGGTAATACTTCTCTCGCGTGTAGTCGAAAGAGAACGCTAAAGGTTGGTTGATTTGTTCAACCTGAGAAACTTGCGGATTGGAAACTTCTCCGCCGAAGTTCTGCAACCTCGCAATCGCTTGCATCAGTTCTTTCCACTGCGACTGTGGAACTCGTCGGAACGCAACGCGGAACAACATGCCCGCATCTCCATCTGCAGTTTCATCCACATGCCCGGCAAAAACTCCTTGATTCGAGATTTTCCCCGCGACCTGGAAGTGGACGGATGATGGAGAAGGAAGGCTGGCAGGCGTCGTCTCCAGGTAAGGGACCTTGTCATTGGGCACAACGAGAGCCTTCTTGTCGCGCAGCACGGCCGCCAGGACGCCGACGGGTGCCACCTCCATGGTCGAGTCCATCCACAAAAGCTTGCCTCCGAGAGGAACAAGTGTAATGACGTGGTCGAACTGTGCGGGCGACGGTGTGGCGGGATCGAGATCGCGGCTGGCTGAGATGAGCACCGGCCATGCTTCGATGCCTGCGGCTTTCAGCAGCGTCGCCAGCAGCGTGTGTTTGTCCTTGCAGTCCCCATACTCGTTGGCAAGCACATCGTCGGCCGGATGAGGCTGGTAACGGCCGATTCCGAAAGTGACGCCGATATAGTGCGTGTGAAGTGCGACATCCGTGAATATAGCGCGAACAATTTCCTCGTTGTTGCTGAGCCCGCTGGTTAGTGCGTCGGCTTTGGCTTGGATTGCGGGCGTAACAACGAGCGAATTGCGCTGAAGAGACTGGTACCAAGCACCAATCTCATTCCAACTCTTGAACGTGGTCACCTGCACCGAAGGCTTCAAATGCCTCGTCGATTTGGGTGGCGCATCCGGATCCGGTCGAGTGAGGTTCGAACTGGACCAGTGATAGAGCTTGCGTCCCCCCGCTGTTGTCACCGTAGGCTGCAATTCCGCACTCGCAACCGTGAAGTCTTTATTCGCGGGGAGATCAAGATCGAGTTGTTCATCCAGAACGATCAGGTTCTTTTCAAAGGAATAAGCCATCCAGAATTGCCCCGGAATCTCCGGCTTGATCGTGCGGAGCGTGACATCGGATTCAAGGATGTCGCCGACACCGAGGCCCTTCACCGCAATGTGCTTTTGGTGGATGTCGGAATACATGGGCGCGGCGCGTGATACGTCGGCCGGCATGTCCTGGATGTTGTAATCGGGCGTAGTCACGATGGTTCCATCGGGCTTGATCACGCGCACATAGCCGATCTCGATCTGCTGGTTCGAGGCCGTATAGGTGAACGCAAGAATGGCAAGCGCTTTCACGCCGGAATCAGCCAGAACGTGCGCGCGAGAGATGGTCTCGCGGCTTCCTGTGCCGTCCGCCTCCACACGAATCCTTGTGCTTACTCGCTCCAGCACCAATCCCTCTTTTGAGAAGTCGGGTACCTTGATCGTGCTGGGTTGGGCTACAGGCGCGGATGTGTCTGGCTCAGTTTCGCTCTGAACCGGCTTGGCCGGAGGGGGCCAAACCTTGACCGGCTGGTTTTGCGCAGACAGAAAATGAGAGTTAAAAAGCACAAGGGCGAGAGTGATCACGCTAACTGCTAGGCGCAGAGGAACGGAACAGCACATCAAGTTGCTGGCTATACGGCGCATTTGAAAGGTCACCAGGATTACTGGAAACAATACCAGAGTCCCGAATGCCATGCGACGAAGGAGTGGCGCCTTACATTGCCCGAAGTAACGGTAGCCAGCTGAACATGAGCGCCCGCTATTCGAACGCTACAACTCCGTCGACTTGTTCTCCGCCAGCCCTTTAGCCTTGGCGATGAAGTCGGCCAGCGGCATTGATCCCTGGTCGCCCTTGCCGCGTGTGCGCACGCTCACTGACCCCGCCGACTCTTCCTTGTCGCCAAAAACGAGGATGTACGGAATCTTCTGGTTGGCCAGGTCGCGAATCTTGGCATTCATCTTCTCGTTGCGCGCATCAGTCTCTACCCTGAAGCCCGCGGCCTTCAACTCCGCTTCCACTTTCTCCGCGTACGCGACGTGCCGCTCGCTGATCGGCACGAGGCCGATCTGCACTGGCGCCAGCCACAGCGGAAACGCACCCGCGTAGTGCTCAATGAGCACGCCGAAGAACCGCTCGACTGAACCGAACAGTGCGCGATGCACCATCACCGGCTGATGGCGCTCGCCGTCCTCGCCGACGTACTCCAGCCCAAACCGCGCCGGAAGGGTGAAATCGAATTGCACCGTTGACAACTGCCAGAGCCGCCCCAGCACATCCACAAGCTTGATATCGATCTTCGGCCCATAAAACGCCGCCTCACCTGGAATCGTCTTGAACGGAATTCCCTTCGCCTTCAGCACCCTGTCAAGCGAGCCAATTGCGAGGTTCCAGTTCTCATCCGAGCCGGTGTAACTCTTGCGATCGTTCGGATCCCAGGTCGAAAGCTCAACCCTGAATTCGTTAAATCCAAATGTCTTCAGCACCGATTCGGCAAAGTCGATGCACGCTTCAACTTCGCTCTCGATCTGGCTGGGCATGCAAAAGATGTGCGCATCATCCTGCGTGAAGCCGCGCACGCGCAGCAGACCGTGCATCGTGCCGGAGCGCTCATAGCGATAGACGTTCCCGAGTTCCGCGTAGCGCTGCGGCAGATCGCGATAGCTCTTCGGCGAATTCTTGTAGATAAGGATGTGCCCCGGGCAGTTCATCGGCTTGAGTCGGTACTCGGCGTCATCCAGTTCCATCGGCGTGTACATGTTGCCGGAGTAGTAGCCCTCGTGTCCGCTCACCTTCCACAACTCGCGCCGCATCACGTGAGGTGTATACACCATCAAGTAACCGCGCCGCAGGCACTCGTCGCGCATCCAATCTTCCATCACCTTGCGGACAATGCCGCCCTTGGGATGCCAGAAGACAAGACCCGGCCCGGCCAGTTCCTGAATGCTAAACAGATCAAGCTGCTTGCCCAGCACGCGATGATCGCGCTTGGCCGCCTCTTCAAGCCGAGCAAAGTGCGCGTCCATATCCTTCTGCGAGAAGAAGGCCGTGCCATAAACCCGCTGCAGTTGTGGATTCTTCTCGTCGCCCAGCCAGTACGCACCGGCAAGGCTCGTCACCTTAACGGCCTTGACGCGCCCCGTCGAAGGTACATGTGGGCCCCGGCAGAAGTCCACAAACTTGCCATTGCGATAGAAGCTGACCTGCGACCCTGGCTCCGTAAACTTCGTCACGAAGTGGGTCTTCATGAAGTCGCCGTCTCTTTGGAACTCTTCCAGCGCCTGCTCGCGCGGCTCGTACTCGCGCACAAACTTCTCGTCCCGCGCGATCACCTCGGCCATCTTCTTGTCGATGGCCGCCAGATCATCGGGCGTAAACGGCTTCTCGCGATAGAAATCGTAGAAGAACCCCGCATCTGTCGCCGGTCCATGGCCCAGTTTCGTCTCCGGAAACAGCTCCAGCACTGCCGTCGCCAGCACGTGCGCAGCCGAGTGCCTCACCACCTTCAGCGCCTCGGGATCGTTCTCCTTGACCAGCTCGAGCTTCGTATCCGCGTTGAGCGGCGTCGCCAGGTCTACCAGTCGGGTCGCCGACGCATCCTCCGCCGCATACATCGCAGCCTCCGACTCGCCTTCTGCGGTCGCCTTCGCCTTCGTCTCGGTAGTCACGGGGCTTAACCGGGCCACAACCGAGGCCGCAGCCAGCCGTGGCGAAATCGAGTTCGCGATATCCAGAGGTGTCGTGCCCGCAGGCACTTCGCGTATGCTTCCGTCGGGCAGGTGTACGGCGATATTTTGCGTGCTCATGATGGCTTTAGGGTCCTGACTGAATCGGCCATGTGTAAACCACGGACCGGTCCTCTTCGTTAAGGATATAACGCCTCAAAGTGGAACCGTTGCCGAAGGACCTGCGTAGAGGACGAAGTACCCAACGGAAACTCGATCGTGCTGTGTGTCGCACGTGCCGGGATCACGCAAGGAAGGTCTCGCATGCAAGGAATCTCAAGAACAATATTTGTCTGGACCCTGATTGCAGTTGCCGCACTCTCTGCATCAGCCCAGCCCGCGATTCAACCCACCGCCGACATCACCAAGGTGCCCGCCGCCGCTCAGCCCTCGCCGAAGTTCGACGCCGAAGCCGCCACCGCGGCCTACATGGCGATGATGCCGCCCGCAGCTGTGGCGCGCTCGAATGCATATTTTGAAGGCGGCTACTGGCTCATCCTCTGGGATTTTCTCTACGGCGCGGCGATTTCCCTTGTGCTGCTCAATCTCCGCTGGTCGGCTCGCATGCGCGATCTGGCGGTTCGCGTCACACGCTTTCGCTCGCTGCAGGTCTTCCTCTACTGGGCCCAGTATCTTGTCGTCACAACGATCCTCGGTTTCCCCCTCGCCTGGTATGAAGGCCTCTTCCGCGAGCAGCAATATGGCCTCGCCACGCAGACGTTTGGCCCATGGATGGGCGACCAGATGAAAGTGCTCATGCTGTCGGTCATCCTCGGCGGCGCCGCAGTCGTTCTGCTCTTTGCAATCGTGCGCCGGTTCTCGCGAACATGGTGGATCTGGGGTTCTGTCGCCGGCCTCGCCCTTGCAATCCTCGCCGTAGCCATCTCCCCCGTTTATATTCGTCCCATCTTCAACAAGATCACCAAGCTCAACGACCTCAAGGTGACCGTTCCGATCCTGCGCCTCGCGCGCGCTAACGGAATTCCGGTCAACGACGTCTACGAGATCGACGCCAGCCGCCAGACCACACGTATGAGCGCCGATGTCAGCGGATTTGCCGGCACCACGCGCATCACCCTCAATGACAATCTGCTGCGGCGTGGGTCACCCGAAGAAATTGAGGCCGTCATGGGCCATGAGATGGGCCACTACGTCCTCGATCACGTCCTTGAAGACATTATGTTCATCAGCATCGTCATTACCGTCTCCATGGCCTACCTGTTCTGGTCGCTGCAGTGGACCATCGGCCGTTGGGGAAGTCGTTGGGGAATCTCCGGCCCCAGTGACCCAGCTGTTCTTCCCCTCGCCATGCTGCTCATATCGATCCTGTTCTTCGTGCTCAAACCGATAATCAACAGCGAGACGCGCATGCACGAAAAGCAGGCTGACATCTTCGGCCTGAACGCCTCGAGCCAGCCCGATGGCTTCGCCCAGGCCGCAATCCACCTCGGCGAGTACCGCAAGATGCGCCCCGGCGCCATCGAGGAATTCGTCTTCTTCGATCATCCCAGTGGCTACAACCGCATCCACTCCGCGATGGTGTGGAAGAGCCAAAACCTGGAATTGTTCGAGAACGCACCCGCACAACAAGGCGCACATTGAGGGATTGGTTTGCGGGCGTGAGATTGTTGAGTTGGCTCGATTGACGACCCAGCGACGGCGCTAATCCGGCTTTTCTGTATACTGACGCAGTCGAAAGGAACCCTCGGTGGACGACGTCACCGGCCTAGTTGCCAAAATTCGTGCGTTTCGCCCTTTCCTTCCCGCACGGGAATTCAAGACAAGCCTGCGCTTCTACAAGGCGATCGGTTTCCAAGCCTATTCACTCGGGGAGACTCTCGCCGAACTAAGCCTTGGGACTCACGCCTTCCTACTCCAAGGCTACTACGTTAAGGAATGGGCCGAAAACACGGTGATGCATGTCCTCGTCGAAGATGTCGACGCGTGGTGGCGACATATCGATTCACTGGCCCTGACCCGTCAATTCGACGTTCCGTCCCCAGCGCCACCCCGGGTCGAGCCGTGGGGCCTCACCGTGGCCTATGTATTCGATCCGTCGGGGGTGCTATGGCACTTTGCGCAAGCGACACCAGAAAATCCGAATTCAGAGCCTACCTAATTTCAAACTGAGACACTACCCACGAACGGCCCCCACTTGTCATGCAGATTGCGTTTGCGCTTCGCTGTCTATGCTTCTGCTGGTGGCGGTTACCGCCCTTAGAAATCTAATTCTCATCGTGTCATTGTCACCAAAGCCATATCGACACAACACACTGCTCCCCATCATTCGAATTCTTTACGATGCTCCAGAAATGGTTTTCTGATTGGCTGGCCGCGGTTTCGAGCAAATCCCCGAGGCTAATGGCGCCACTTGGTATTGAAATCGTCGGCTTGTCTCCTCGCCATGGGTCACTCATCCATATCTCCCGTCTCTTACAGTTGTTTTTGCCCAGCCAGGTATCGATTTCGGAATGATCGGACAACTCCTCCCGGGGTGTTGGATCTGCAACTCAGAAATTGCCGTGGCCTTGCCGGGAGAAAAAATGAAGAGGCTACGGTTGTTCACAATCTTCCAAGACGTGCCGTGCATCAGCGCCGTGCACTTCTCAGCCAAGTCGGCGACCGTGCCGCCGGGGAAGTCCAACTCAACGTGGCCAGCCTTCGCCATGACAACATCCAACTCCACCCCGATTGTCAGCTGGGTTTGGTCTGAGACCTGGTGCATTACATCTTGCAATCCCCAAGCCCTCTACATGGAGGGCCGGCACCATTTGCTTTGAGAAATCCCCTTGGCCGAATCCAAGGGGCCCTCCGGACAAAACGAGCAATGCGAGCACCCTAACAGATCTCATTTTCATGGTTTCCTCTCAGTTACAAGTTGCCGTGCAGGCGTTAGGGGTGGCGGTAATGTTCGTGATGGTCACGGCGGTAGATGTGTAGTTCAGGCATTCGCGTATTGTCGCGTTATTGATGGTTAATGTTTGCCGGCACGATTGCACGGAAGTTGCCTTTTGCCAACGAAGCCTGGAATTGTCGTTGGTGCAATTGTCCGAGCTTGCCATTCCGAGCCCCACGAGTCTACGCTATCTGCATGCGTCGATGTCGCTAACACCGCCCTGGTGAGAGCTCCGATGCCCGGCGTGCGCCCCTGAGCGCGCATCTTTCCCGCCTGACAGCTCCACCGCTATTTCCCGCATATCCAACTCATGTCTGGGAACTTATCCCGGAAAAGGAGAAGATCATGGCGCGTATTGCCGCGAATGTAACTGAACTCATTGGTCATACCCCTCTCGTGCGTTTGAATCGTGTGGCAGCAGGTCTGCCCGCTACCGTCGTCGCCAAGCTCGAAGGCCAGAATCCGGCTGCCAGCGTAAAAGATCGCATCGGGTTTGCGATGATCGATGCCGCCGAAAAGGCCGGCAAAATCAAGCCCGGCGAAACCGTCCTCATCGAGCCGACCAGCGGCAACACCGGCATCGCCCTCGCGTTTGTAGCCGCCGTCAAAGGCTACCGGCTCATCCTCACCATGCCCGAGACCATGAGCACCGAGCGTCGCGTGCTGCTGCGGGCCTTTGGCGCGGAGCTGGTGCTTACGCCCGGACCCAACGGCATGAAGGGTGCCATCGCCAAAGCTGAAGAGCTTCGCTCCGAAACTCCGAATGGCTATATCCTGCAACAATTCGACAACCCGGCCAACCCCGCCATTCACCTCGCCACCACAGGCCCTGAGATCTGGGAGGACACTGACGGGAAGGTCGACATCCTCATTAGCGGTGTCGGCACCGGTGGAACCATTACCGGCGTCTCCAACTACATCAAACCGCGCAAGCCTGGCTTCAAGGCCATTGCCGTAGAACCGGCTGACAGCGCGGTTCTCTCCGGCGGAAAGCCGGGACCGCACAAGATCCAGGGACTCGGCGCCGGGTTTATCCCCGGAGTCCTCGACACCAAACTCGTCGACGAAGTCATCCAGGTCACCAACGACGAGTCCGTCGCAATGGCGCGGCGACTGCCGCTCGAAGAGGGCCTGTTTGTCGGCATCTCCTCCGGCGCGGCGGTGGCTGCGGCGTTGAAGGTGGCCGCACGGCCTGAGAATGCCGGCAAACTCATTGTGGTTGTTCTGCCCGATTTCGGCGAGCGGTATCTGTCGAGCATCCTCTTCGACTCGCTGCGACAGGAAGTGCTGGCCCTGCAACCCGAACCGGTCGCAGTGTAAGAGTGAGGCGGAGCGGCGGGGTGATATCATTCCGCCTGCATCTTCCCGCACATTGGAAAGGCTCGACCCATGTTTGCCCGCGTCCGCGAAGATGTTCGCTCAGTGCTGGAGCGCGACCCCGCTGCACGCTCCTGGCTTGAGGTCATGCTCTGCTATCCGGGCCTATGGGCCGTCTGGTTTCACCGCGTCTCGCATCAGCTCTGGCGGATGAAGCTGCGACTGTCCGCGCGTATCCTTTCGCAGATCGCCCGCTTCTATACTGGCGTTGACATTCATCCCGGCGCGCTGGTCGGCCGTCGCCTTTTCATCGATCATGCCACCGGTGTCGTCATCGGAGAAACCGCGATCGTTGGCAGCGACGTCACTCTCTATCAAGGTGTAACCCTCGGCGGAACCGGCAAGGGCCACGGCAAGCGGCACCCCACCCTCTGCGACGGAGTCTTTGTCGGTAACAACGCCAATGTGCTCGGCAACATCACCATCGGCCAAAACTCGCGCGTGGGCGCCGGCTCCGTGGTCCTGACCGACGTCCCGCCCAACTCCACCGTCGTTGGCGTCCCGGCGCATATCGTCTATCGCAATGGCCAGCGCGTGCTTATCACCGACCCGCACGATGTCAAGGATCCTCTCTCCGACGCGCTCATCGCCCTCTCCGCCCGCGTCGAGGAACTCGAAGACAAGCTCGGCGCCCACGTCCGTCGCGTCGAGCCTTTCGCCACAGAAGAAGCTGAACGCACCGCCTATCGCGAGGAACTCAAGCAGCTCTCCGAATACGTCTCGATGGGTGAGGGAATCTAGCCGTGGACGCTGGTGGAAGCAGGCGTCCTGAGAGGAAAAACAGTGACCTCGTGGCCTTCGCTGAAGACCGACATCAAGAACGCGGGAGGCAACTGGGTTGACCAAGCCGTTGTCACCGATGGCCAGTTCATCTTCAGCCGCAAGCCGGACGATATCCCGGCGTTCAACAAGGCCATCATCGAAGCGGTTGCGCATGGTGTGCAGGAGCACACGCACGCGTAATAATCCATCCTTGCTCTGGGCAGCCATCCTTCCGCATCAGCTTCACGGAAAGATGGCTGTTGCATTTTCTACCGCAAACGATCTAGAGGAATCCAAGGACCGGAACTACCGCATCTTCCCGTCGCCTGCCGTCCTGCTCGGGATGTATATTTCAGCCATGCGCTACCGTTTTAGTGCTCTGCATCGAGGCTGCCTTGATCCCACTTTTCGCCGCAAACACGCGGGATTGCTTGCCCGCATCGGCTGGATGTTCCTGATTGCAACTGCAGCAACTCCCGTCCGTGCGCAGCAGTCGATGTCAGCCGGTCACAACATGGCCGACATGCAGCCCGTGCCGCCGCCGGAGCGGCTTCCCGCACCCATTCGCATGACTGGCATCGGCAATGCTCATATCACCATTACGGCCAGTCCCGAAGCGCAAGCGTGGTTCGACCAGGGACTGAACCTGATGCACGACTTCTGGGATTACGAATCGGTGAAGGCGTTCGAGCAGAGCGTGCGCGTCGATCCAAATTGTGCGATGTGCTGGTGGGGGCTGGCGCAGGCCGAAGGGATTGGTCACAGCCCACGACAGGTCTATGGAAAGCAGGCGCTGGAGATGGCGGTCCAGCTGAAGGACAAAGCCACCGAGCCTGAGAAGCTCTACATTGATGCCGCACAGGCCGACGCCGCCATCAAAAACGAATCCAAACGAGGAGCAAAGAAGCAACAGATCGCCATTCTCCGCGAATTGGTCAGCATAGCACCCAACGATATCGAGGCTCGCCTGTTTCTCGCCCTCGCACTGGAAAACGGCTACGACGATAAGGGGGAACCGAAGAAGGGTGAGCGCGAAGCGATCGCGACGCTCGAAGACATCCTGCACGACGCGCCCAACGATTCGGCGGCTAATCACTACTGGATACACGCCATTGAGCCGGGTAATCGTCCCGAGCGCGCGATTCAGAGTGCTGCCCTGCTGGCGAGCCTCGCGCCCACATCCGGCCACATGGTACATATGCCGGGCCACATCTATTACCGCGTGGGCAACTACTCCGAAGCTGAGCGGTGGTTCTCGGCGTCGATGGCTGCCGATGAACATTACATGCAAGCGGAGCAGGTCGGTCCCGATGACGACTGGAATTACGCGCACAACATGATGTACGCGATCGCAAACCTGATGGAACAGGGGCGGCTCACCGATGCGAATGCGCTGTCAGATCATCTTGCTGCGGCACGCGGCCAGCTTTCGGCTTCGCTTTATATCTGGTCGGCGCGGGATCAAATGGCGCGAATCAGCCGGCGGTTGCCGGTTGCTCTACGTTTAGGCGACTGGGATGCGGTACTGGCGATGCTCAACGATTCCAATCTCCCCAAAGGCGACAAGGCGGCGAACCTGCGTTTCTTTGCTGCCGAACTGACCGACTACGCGAAGGGCATGAAAGCGCTGGAATGCAGGTGATACGGTCGCAGCGCAGGAGCATTCAACCAGCCTGGACGCGGGTCTCAAACAGATGCAGGAGATGCAGACCGCTCTCGGAAAAATGGCGGACGTCTCCAAGAAAAAAACGAATGCAACTCCGCCGATGGTGCCTGTTTCGCCCGATGCATTGCCGGAGCCCATCCTGAAGTCCCTGAACATTGCTTCGATGGAACTGCGGGCCGGGGTGCTCGTCGCGCAGCACAAACTGAGACCGGCAAAGAAGCTTTATGCCGACGCCGCGAAGCAGGAGAAGAAGGCCGGATACCATGAGCCGCCGTTTTATATCCGGCCGGTTGCCGAGACCGAGGCCGCGGCCCTGTTGAAGGCGAAGGATTACAAGGACGCAGAAGCGGCATACGAAGCAGCGCTCGTTGCAAGGCCGAACTCGGGCTTCGGACTCTACGGGCTCGCACTGGTGAAGGAATCCTCGGGTGATGCCGCAGGAGCGCGCCAGGCCTATGCAGCATTTCTGAAGGCGTGGCCCAGGGCGGATACGAATCTGCCAGAGGTTGCCCACGCGCAGCTGATTGTGGGAACTGGCGCCCAAGCTTCGCGCTGAGCATCGCCGCTTATCTCACGAGCGAAGTTCGGCAGCTCGTGAGCAAGACGTCCAAAAATCAGAAAGCGGCGATCCCGTGCGAGATTGCCGCTTTCCCAGACAGATTGAAGTCGGTTGGTTTCCTTGGCTCACTACGTAAATCATGCTTGACCCGCATGATGACGTCCCTCAGGGGCTGAAGCCCGGGCCTTTAAGCGCCTCTGACGGCACGACTAAAGTCGTGCCCTTTCAAAGCCTCATTTGTGCAACGGGTTCCTAGTTCCTGCTGCGCATCTTCGAGAGCAGGCGCAGGATCTCAAGATAGAGCCACACCAGCGTGACCATGATGCCGAAGGCGCCGTACCACTCCATGTACTTGGGAGCGCCGTAGTTCACGCCCTGCTCGATGAAGTCGAAGTCCAGCACAAGGTTCAACGCGGCGATGGCGCAGACGAGGAGACTGAAGCCGATCCCGATGAGTCCGGATCCATTGACGGCGAGGAAACTGGATTCCGAAGAAGCCCAGAATCATCTCAAGCAGGTAGAACAGCGCAATGCCGCCCGTAGCCGCGATGATGCCGATGCGAAGCTTGTTCGTCACCCTGATCAGGCCGGAACTGTAGACCACCAGCATGGTCAGCAGCACTGCCGAAGGTAAGGCCGACGGCCTGGATCGCGATGCCGGGGTAGCGCAGCTCGAAGAAGGCTGAAATGCCGCCCAGAAAGAGTCCTTCCAGCAGCGCATAGATCGGGGCAGTGATGGGCGCCCAGCTCTGTTTGAAGACGGTGACCATGGCGGTGATGAAACCGCCGAAGACGCCGAGCATCAGCAGCCTCGACACGTCGGAAGGGTCATGGGTCTGCATGAACGTGCGCCAGGTATATGCCGCGGTGGCGAAAGCGCAGATCAGCAGAATGCCGGTCCGGTTGACCGTGCCGCTCAGGGTCATCCGGTTAGCAGCATCAATCGCACCGCCGGAGCGGGTGACTGCGTCCTGGAAGGTCTTGGAACCTAAGGCAGGATTGGATGTCTTGAACATGGCCATCGGAGTCTCTCCACTTCACTTGCGGGCCGGTTTCCGAAGTTTCAAAGGGAAAACCGCGGCTCCTGGGATCATTCTAAATCGGATAGGGGCAACCAGCCACTTGGGCGGCCGATTCCAACGGCAGCAGGCATTTATGTCCTCTTTTGCGCTTCCAATCCCCGGGGTCGGAAAATCTCTTGAATTTCCTGCTTTTCGGCTGTTATCTCAATGGACTATATTGACCGTCATTCACTTGGCCCCAGGAGGCTCGTATGAAGATCAACGACACAATTGGCATTTTGCTCGGGTGTCGACCCGACAGAAAGGTGCTCTCCATCGATCCCGACCACTCGGTCTACGAGGCGCTGGAGATGCTGGCCAAGTACAACATCGGTGTTCTGCTCGTGTGTAAGGACAATCGACTGGTCGGCATCTTCTCTGAGCGTGATTACGCGCGCAAAGGCATTCTGGGCGGGCACACCTCGCGCGAAACCAATGTCAGCCAACTGATGACCAGTCCGGTCATCTCCGTCAGCCCCAAGCACACCATCGACGAGTGCATGACTCTCATGACGCGAGCACGACTTCCGCCATCTGCCCGTCGTTCAGAATGACACCGTGGTTGGCGTCATCTCCATTGGCGACCTGGTGAAGTGGGTGATCTCCGGCCAGGAGCAGACTATCCAGGCTCTCGAAGGCTACATTGCCGGAGCGTATCCCTCGTAATCGCACATTTCGCGCCGATTGCGCGACGAAGCTCAGTCGCGGAGGACTAAAGCGGATACCGCTCCAGTTGAACGCACGAGTTCGCGATGGCGTGGCTCAGTTCTACTGAATTCACCGGCGTGAATCGCGCCAGGCGGCGCAGGATTGCCAGTTGCGTCCGCAGCATGTCGCCTTCGCCACAGGCCGCCAGTACGCGTCGCGCAGCCTGCTCTGCCAGCGCCATGCTTTCATCGGCCAGCAGGCCGGTCATGGCGGCCGCTACAGCTGCCGAGCTTTTGTCAGCAGCTGACAGTTTTCGCGCGCGCAACAGCGCCGACTCGAGCGCAAACACCTGGGTGATGATGTCTGCCAGGTCAGCCATCACTTCCTGCTGATCCTGCAAGCGCCGTCATGTAGCGCTGGCTGGCAACGCCGGCGGCGAAAAGCCCAATCTTCTTCGACGGCTGCCAGCATTTCCGCTTCGCGTGCCAAGCACTTCGCCGGTATCTTCCGCGGCGTCGAACGATGGCGGCTGCATCACTTCATCCATCAGCGCTTTGATCGCAGCCATCAGCGGGAGTTCGCCAGCCATGGCACGCTTCATCAGCCAGCCGGTGATGATCAGGCGATTGATTTCGTTGGTGCCCTCAAAGATGCGATTGATGCGCGCATCGCGATAGAAGCGCTCCGCCGGATACTCTTCGACGTAGCCGTAGCCGCCCATGGTGGCGACCAGTTCATCGGCCACCAGCGACAGCATCTCGGAACCGTAGACCTTGAGAATGGAGCACTCGACCGCGTACTCCTCGATGCGGCGCTGGATCTCACGCGAGGACCGGCTGCCGTGATCGCCCAGCTGCTCCAGTGCCGCGTCGATCATGCCCACCGTGCGGTAAGCCATGCTTTCGGCGGCATACAAGCGCGTTGCGCTCTCGGAGATCTTTGCGCTGGATCAGACCGAACTCCGCGATCGGCTTGCCGAAAGCTTTGCGCTCTTTGGCGTAGCGAACCATGTGCGCCAGCGCGTGACGCGCTCCGCCAATGCAGGCCACGCCGAGCTTGAAGCGGCCCACGTTGAGCACGTTGAATGCGATGTGGTGGCCCTTGCCCGGCTCGCCGAGCAGGTTTGCCGCCGGAACTTTGCAGTCCTGCAGCACCAGCGGGCAGGTGGACGAGCCGCGGATACCCAGCTTGTGCTCTTCGGCGCCGACCGTCAGCCCGGGCGTGTCGCGCTCGATCAGAAACGCGGAAAACTTCTCGCCATCGATCTTGGCGAAGACCGTGTACAGCCCGGCGATGCCGCAGTTGGTGATCCACATCTTCTCGCCGTTGAGCGTGTAGGTGCTGCCGTCGGGCGACAGTGTGGCGCGGGTGCGGACGTTCATGGCGTCGGAGCCGGAGCTTGCCTCCGACAGGCCATAGGCGCCGATCCACTCGGCGGTGGCGAGCTTGGGCAGATAGCGCTGCTTCTGCTCCTCGGTGCCATACCAGACCAGCGGCAGCGTAGCGATGCCGATGTGCGCTCCGAAGGCCGTCGAGAAGCTTGCCAGCATCGAGAGATGGTCGGTGATGATGGTGGAGGTGATCTTGTCCATCCCCAGGCCGCCATACTCCTCGGGAATATCGACCGAGGTGAACCCCAGTTCCGCCGCCTTGCGCAGCAGTCCAGCCAGCACGCCGGGCTTCTTGGCATCGATGTCCGCAGCTGCCGGGCAGAATCTCGTCGCGGGCAAACTGGGCCGCGGTTGCGGCCATCTGCCGCTGTTCCTCGTTCAGGTCCTCCGGGGTGAAGACCTCGGCGGGCGTACGTGTCTCGATAAGAAAGCTTCCGCCCTTGGCGGCCAGAACCGGGAGAAACAGTCGTCGTGGACATGGGGATCTTCTCCAACTGTATGGAAACATTACGCTAATCCGACTCAGCTCGGCAATTGGTGGGCTGTCTAAAATTGCACGGATGTGGTCGCGCGCAAGGAGACAGCCCTTGAGACAGCGCTTGGCCGAAAACCGACATCCGATTGGACACCGATTTCCTCTGGATCCCCGCGGAACAAGAAGTGCCCGATGATGCAGCCTCAGTGTCTGACATCGCATACAATTGCACTTATCCCGTCCGCGGAGGATCTGCACTGCTCGCCGAGCTCAAACTGATCTCCAGCCTGGTCGCCGGGCTGCCTGCGCAAGCCGCCTTTTTCCTCGCCGGCAGCCAACAGAACAGCTTCCGCCACCAGGTGAAGATGCTGCTCAGCGACCCGTTCTCCACGGTGCGCCACTACTGGAATTGGTTTGACGCGGCGCTGCTGATTCCCTACTTCCTCGTGATGATCGTGCTGGCGATCTACGGCGTGCACCGCTACACGCTCTGCTATCTCTATTTCAAATACCGCAAGAACTACAACCCCAATCCGCCCAAGCACTTCGAAGAGCTGCCGCGGGTCACGATCCAGCTGCCCATCTTCAACGAGCAGTTCGTCATCGACCGCCTTGTCGAGGCCGTCTGCGCCATCGACTATCCGCAGGACAAGCTGGAGATCCAGGTCCTCGACGACTCGACCGACGAAACCACCGAGGTCGCTGCCGGCATCGTGGCACGCTATGCCGCGCTTGGCCACCCCATCGTCTATATCCACCGCACCAACCGGCATGGCTTCAAAGCCGGAGCGCTTGACGCGGGCCTGAAGGTCGCCAAGCGGCGAGTTCGTCGCCATCTTCGACGCCGATTTCGTGCCGCCGCCCGACTGGCTGATGAAGGTGATCCACCACTTTGCCGAGCCCGACGTGGGCATGGTGCAGACCCGCTGGACGCATCTCAATCGCGACTACAGCCTGCTGACGCGGATCGAGGCCATCCTGCTCGATGGCCACTTCGTTCTGGAGCACGGCGCGCGCGTGCGCACGGGCGACTTCTTCAACTTCAACGGCACGGCCGGCATGTGGCGGCGCCAGGCCATCTCCGACGGCGGCGGCTGGCAGCACGACACGCTGACCGAAGACACCGACCTCAGCTATCGCTCGCAGATGGCGGGATGGCGCTTCAAGTACCTGCCCGAGGTCGAATGCCCGTCCGAGCTGCCCATCGAGATGACCGCGTTCAAGACGCAGCAGGCGCGCTGGGCCAAGGGCCTGATCCAGACGTCGATCAAGATGCTGCCGCGCATCTTCAAGTCGGACCTGCCACGGCGCATCAAGATCGAAGCCGTGTACCACCTCACCGCGAACCTGAGCTATCCGCTGATGATCATCATGACGGCGCTGCTGATTCCGGCCATGATCGTGCCGCTTCTACCAGGGCTGGTTCCAGATGCTGCTGATTGACTTTCCGCTGTTCACGGCGTCGTCGGCGTCGATCGCCGTCTTCTACCTTGCGAGCCAGCGCGAGCTCTATCCGAAGACCTGGAAGAGGACGTTTCTTTATCTGCCATTTCTGATGGCGCTGGGCATCGGCCTGACCGTCACCAATACCAAGGCGGTGATGGAAGCGCTGTTCGGCATCAAGAGCGCGTTTGTGCGCACGCCCAAATATCGCGTGGCGCAAAAGGGCGAGAAGTCGCAGGCGGCCAAGTATCGCAAGCGCCTGAAGCTGGCGCCGTGGATCGAGCTGCTTCATCGGCTGCCTACTTCCTGCTCGCGATCATCTACACCTTCACGAACCACAACTACTTCACCGCGCCGTTTCTGATTCTGTTCGTGATCGGCTACTGGTACACCGGCCTGATGAGCCTGCTGCAGGGCCGGTTTGAGCGCTGGCGCACGCGGCACTGAAGCGAACACGGACGAGTCGAGCCCGAAGCCGTTTCCCGGTGGGCGTGTAACAGACCGCTCGTAACCTCGCTCAGCGACGTGAGCGACTGTCCGCAGCACCTCATTGCGCTCACGCTGACAATGAGCATTCGATAAGCGCCGCCAGGTGCCCCGCGATACAATAGCGATAAGCGCCTGTCTGTGCGTGCGACTCGAATCCCGGGCCGCCAGGCGCATCAGAGCATTATGCTAGCCAAAAACCTGCCGGAAGCCCTCACCTTTGATGATGTGCTGCTGGTGCCCGCGTACAGCGACGTGGTGCCCGCGCAGGTGAGCACGCAGACCCAGCTCACGCGCGACATCACGCTGAATACGCCGCTGCTCTCCTCGGCCATGGACACGGTGACCGAGTCGCGCATGGCCATCGCCATGGCGCAGCAGGGCGGCATCGGCATCGTGCATCGCAATCTCACCATCGAGCGCGCAGGCCGGCGAAATCGACAAGGTAAAGCGCTCTGAGAGCGGCATGATCGTCGATCCCGTGACCATCGGGCCCGATCAGCAGATCGCCGACGCGCTCGAAGTGATGCGCCGCTACAAGATCTCCGGCGTGCCTGTCACCAAGGGCACCAAGCTGGTTGGCATTCTCACCAATCGCGACCTGCGCTTTGAAACGCGCACCGATGTGCCCGTTGGCGATGTGATGACCAAGGAGAACCTGATCACCGTCGCCGGTCGGCACCACGCTCGAAGAGGCCGAACTGATCCTGCATAAGCATCGCGTCGAGAAGCTTCTGGTGGTCGACGATCAGTACAATCTCAAGGGCCTGATCACGGTCAAGGACATCCAGAAGAAACTGAAATATCCCAACGCCAGCAAGGACGAAAAGGGCCGCCTGCGCGTTGGCGGAGCCATCGGCGCAACCGGCGATTTTCTGGAGCGCGCAGAAGAGCTGGTCAAGCGCCCGCGCCGATGTGCTCGCGATCGATTCGGCGCATGGCCACTCTTCGCGCGTGCTCGAAGCGGTGCGCGAAGTGAAGAAGCGCTTTCCCGGATGTCGGCCTGCTGGCCGGCAATGTTGCCACGTATGAAGGCGCCATCGCTCTCATGGATGCCGGCGCAGACGCCATCAAAGTGGGCATCGGCCCAGGTTCCATCTGCACTACGCGCATGGTCACGGGCGCGGGCATGCCGCAGATTACCGCCATCGCCGAAGCCGCGCGCGCAGCGCGCGAGCGCGGCATTCCCGTGATTGCCGATGGCGGCATCAAGTACTCCGGCGAAGTGACCAAGGCGATTGCGGCGGGCGCAAGCTCCGTGATGATCGGATCGCTGTTTGCCGGCGTCGACGAAAGCCCGGGCGAAACCATTCTCTACCAGGGGCGCAGCTTCAAGAGCTATCGCGGCATGGGTTCGCTGACGGCGATGAGCCAGGGATCCGGCGAACGGTACTTCCAGAGCGCTGAAGATCTTGCCAAGGAAATTGACACCGAAGGCGTTGTCCAGCGCGAGCGCAACGGACATAACCGCCTCGCCAAGTTCGTTCCCGAAGGCATTGAAGGCCGCGTGCCCTATCGCGGACCGCTCGAAGCGATGGTGTATCAGCTTGTCGGCGGACTTCGCTCCGGCATGGGTTATCTTGGCTGCGGCACGATTGCCGAATTGCAGGAGAAGGCGCAGTTCGTGCGCATTTCGAATGCAGGCCTGCGCGAGAGCCATGTGCACGACGTCATCATCACCCGCGAGGCGCCAAACTACCACGTTGAGTAAGACCGCATCCGCACCAGACCCGAAGATCGACGCGCTACTGGATCAGTGCTTGGTGGCCCGTCGTGGCAGGCATCTGCGTCATTGCGTTGGAGTCCACTGCAATGTTTGGAGCCGACCATACCAGCAGCCCATTGCGCTGGGTGTGGGAACACCTCTTCGGCCAGGTCTCAGACTCGAGCTGGACCATTCTGCATCACTACATTCGCAAAAGCGGCCACTTTCTCGGATACGGAACCATGGGCGTATTGTGGCTGCGCGCCTGGGGGATGACACTGCCCCACGCGAGCTTCCTGCTGGATGCGGTACTTGCGCTACTCGGAACGGCGCTGGTCGCGAGTTCCGACGAGTTCCATCAGTCCTTCCTTCCCAACCGCACCGGCGTGCCCTCCGATGTGCTGCTCGACTGCTGCGGCGCGGTGGCGCTGCTGTTGCTTGCGTATCTCTTCATTCGTCTGAGATGGCCTAACCGGCTCTCAAAAGCGGCTTGATCCGTCGCAACATTCTCGACGCCTGATACACTGCCGGTGTGAAATTGCGTTGTCGTCGGATTGATCTCGCGTGTTCAGATCTATGAGCGAACGAGGACAAATCCGCATCGGTATCGCTGGATGGCGCTACGATGAATGGCGAGGTACCTTCTACCCGGAGGATCTCGCACAGAAGCGCGAGCTTGAGTTCGCATCGCGCCAGCTCAATTCAATCGAGTTGAACGGGACCTTCTACTCGACGCAGCGGCCGCAGAGCTTTCAGCAGTGGAGCAAGGACACGCCGGACGACTTCGTCTTCTCCATCAAGGGCTCGCAATTCATCACTCACGTTCGCAAGATCGAGAATGTCGAGACAGCACTGGCTAACTTCCTTGCGCAAGGACTGCTGCGACTCGGCAGAAAGCTGGGGCCGATTCTCTGGCAATTCCCTCCAGGCTTCTCGATTGACTTGCCGCGATTCGAGGCGTTTTTCAAACTTCTGCCGCGAACGCAGAAGCAAGCGGCAGCCTACGCGCGGCAACGCGATGAATGGATGGCGAGCCGCTCATGGCTGGAGGTTGAAGAAGACCTGCCGCTTCATCACGCCGTTGAAATTCGCCACAAAAGCTTCGCGGTTCCCGAATACGTCTCGCTGCTTCGCGAGAACAACGTTGCGCTTGTGGTCGCCGATACCGTGAAGCTGCCGGTGATGATGGACGTGACTGCGGACATTGTCTATTGCCGCCTGCATGGAAGCGAGAAGCTATACCCCAACGGATACACGTCGGACGCGATTGATCTATGGGCTCGCAGAGTCATCGCGTGGTCGCGCGGAGAGGAAGTGACGGACGGGACCAGAATCCATCCCGATCCGGGTCCAAAGCGAGACGCACGCGATGTCTTCGTTTACTTCGATGACGATGTTAAAGTTCGCGCTCCGTTCGACGCACAGAGCCTGAGTAAGCGAATTGCCGAGCTTGCTTAACCCGACCAAATTGACGTCGGTTTCACCGTTGAATCCGAGTCAGCAAGTGAACATGGGCGTCCGGAGATGCGGACGCCCTCTGCCGGATGAGCGACCAGGCGTCCATATCATTGCCGATCATTTGGAACCCATTCGCCGGATGCGGTCTGAACAAGCCGCCGCGTACTGACGAAGACAACGTCCGAATTCGGGGCTCATTAGCTTGAAATCCGGTTGGTGCAAAACCCATACTCGGTTCGCGCGAGAAACTGGTGCACCGGTCACAAATTCCCATGAGTGTCCGCCTTCCTCAAAGGAGATTCGGCTGAGGAAGACATTGGCAGCAACGGCACCCTTTATCGGCAAAAGCGAAACCAGAAAACTGCCCTGTCCGGGATGTACATCCACGCGGCCTGATTCGGATCATCCGGTGCTAAAAATTCCGCTGAAGGCACCTGCGAGATCGCCTACGACGCTCTTGTCTTTCAGCAGAAGAGGGCTTGCAAATCGAAGTTCACCCGGTCCGGGACTCATGTCCTGTCCGTGCAAATTCATCAGGATCGGAATGTGATCCATCCACTCTCCTGCCAGCGTGAGGGAGCCCACATCGGCCACATCCACTTTCAACTTCTCGCCTGGCTCGAACCAGACTTCCTTCACTTTCGCGGCCGGATCGGCGTCAAAGGTGAAGGAAGAAAGGTTCTCTCCCTGGATGTAGGTGCGGGTGCGAATCGCGAGCAAGACCCGGCCTTCCATCGCGTGAAAGCAGCCTGACTCTATATGCGAGGTTCTGCGACCCGATCGTTCCGTACCAGTCACAGACAGCTTGGTTTTTGTCCAGCGTTGACAACGGGCAGTCCATGAGAGCGCCGTTTGATCCCGTTGTAGTCAACAGGACAACGGTTCCATTGGAATTCGCGCCGACCTTGACGACGGCGAGGGTACAGGCGAGGGCGACGATGCCGGCGATCATGGCTGCGAAGGCGAGTCGTGGAATTCGCATGGTTCCCCATCCTTTCTGGAGGAGTGCGGTGAGTGGGTTTTGCGGGCGCGTCCAGGTTCGTTGAGGGACGGACGCAGGCTGTTCCAGGCTGGCCGTGCGGCGCAGTTCCACGCCCATCGCGAGATAGCCGGTCAGCCGAGTCTGGCACGCAGGACAAGTGCCGATATGTTCGGCGGCGGCGGGTGGAATGAATTCGCCGTCGCAGAGGGCAGAGACAAACTCCGCAGCTTCAGTGCAGATCATGGGGAACTCCTTCGGGCGCACGGTGCCAGATGGCGCGCAGAGCTTCGCGCGCAGCGAAGAGGCGCGAGCGGACGGTGCCGATGGGGATGTCGAGAATGGCAGCGAGTTCTGTGTAGGACTGGCCTTCTACCTCGCGCAACCAAAGCAAGCTGCGTTGCTCTGTGGGCAACTGGCGGAGGATGTCGGCCATCACAGAAGACGCTTCGGCGCGGCCGGAAGCAGCACTCTCGAATTCGAGCGGGTCAAGCGGATCAGTGGACTTCTGTCTGCGCCACCACTCCGCTGCCTGTTTGCGGGCGATGCCGTAGAGCCACGCGCGCAATGTACCGCGATCGGGGTCGAAACCCTGAGGGCGGCGCCAGATGTGGGAATAGGTATCCTGCATGACGTCCTCGGCCGCTTGCGGGCTGGCGAGCAGGTGGCGGAGGAAGATGCGCAGCCGCGGGGCGGTCTCGCGATACCAGGTGTCAAAGGCCTGGGCGTTGCCAGCGGAGATCTTCTTCCAGAGTTCCCGTTCGTCGAGCAATTGCGGTCTCCGATGTGTACTTCGGGCGCAGGGCGGAAAAGGTTCGGGATGCCGAAGAAATTCTCGCAGAAAAAGACGGCGCATCGCCCGCGATGGGCGATGCGCCGTTGATCTAATTAGAAAGAAGGCTGGGGCGAAGAAGCTACGCGGCTTCTTCGCCGCCCTTTTCTTCGTCCTTCTTGCTTTCTTCGAGCTGCTTTTCGAGTTCGGCGCGCTTCTTGGCCTTTACTTCGGCGCGCTTCTGACGCTTCTCGTCGAGCTGCTTTTCGGCGCCCAGCAGTTCGATGAACGCCTTCTCGGCACCGTCGCCCTTCTGGAAACCGGTGCGGACAATGCGCAGGTAGCCGCCCTGGCGATCGCCGTAGCGCGGAGCCACGGTGTCGAACAGCCGCTCAACTGCCTTGTCGGTCATGAGAAAGCTGAGCGCCTGGCGCCGCGAGTGCACGTCGCCCTTCTTGCCCAGCGTGATCATCTTTTCCACGTGCGGACGCACGGCCTTGGCCTTGGCCACGGTGGTCTCCACGCGATCTTCCACGATGACGGACGTGACCAGGTTGCGCAGCAGCGCGCGGCGATGGCTGGTGTTGCGTCCGAGTTTGAATCCTGCATTGCGATGGCGCATGGTGAAACTCTCTTTCGAAATCTAGTGAACTCAGCTGCACAGTGCTCAGCTGTCAGATCAGCAAGTATCTGATCACTGTCCAAGCTGATCAGCTGTCGACTGTCTCTTAAAAGTTCTCGGTCTCGGTGGGCAGCTGGAGATCGACCGAATCCAGCGGCTCGTCCTCGTCGTCGAAGTGGCTGTAGTTGGCAGCCAGTGCTGTCGCCGGCGGAATGCTGGTCGGTCCGGGAACGGCGTTGCCGCTCTCGTCGATCTTCATGCCCAGCGAAAGGCCCATCTGCGCGAGAATTTCCTTGATCTCGTTCAGACTCTTGCGGCCAAAGTTCTTGGTCTTCAGCATCTCGGCTTCAGTCTTCTGCACCAGCTCGCCGATGGTCTGAATGTTGGCGTTCTTGAGGCAGTTGTAGCTGCGGACCGACAGTTCCAGCTCTTCGACCGAGCGGTTCAGGTTGTCGTTGCGCAGCATCACGCGGCCTTCTTCGCCGCGCGACTCAGCTTCGATTTCTTCTTCGAAGTTGATGAAGATGTTCATGTGGTCCTTCAGCAGCTTCGCGGCCAGACCGACAGCATCGGCGGGAAGAACGGCGCCGTTCGTCCAGACTTCGAGCGTGAGCTTGTCGTAGTCGGTGATCTGACCCAGACGAGCAGCTTCGACCACGTAGTTCACGCGGCGCACGGGCGAGTGGACCGAATCCACCGGAATGAAGCCCAGGCCGAGATCGGCGTCGAAGTTCTTGTCGGCGGAAATGTATCCGCGGCCGCGCTTCAGGCGCATTTCCATCTCGAGCCGGCCGCCTTCAGAGACGGTGGCGATGTACACGTTCTTGTCCAGAATCTCCACTTCACCGTCGGCTTCGATCATGCCGCTGGTGACCACACCGGGCTGGTCGGCGCGCAGGTAGAGCGCCTTGGGACCGTCGCCCGCAAGCTTGAAAGGAATCTGTTTGAGATTCAGGATGATGTCGGTCGCGTCTTCTACAACGCCGGCGATCGACTGGAACTCGTGCAGCACGCCTTCGATGCGAACCGCGGTGACTGCGGCGCCCTCGATGGAGCTGAGCAGGGTGCGGCGCAGGGCGTTGCCGATGGTTGTGCCAAATCCGCGCTCAAAGGGCTGGGCGCTGAACTTGCCAAATGTTTCGCTGAGCGTCTCGGCATCGACTGCCAGGCGCTTCGGTTTTTGGAATCCTCTCCAAAGCATATGTTGATCTCTTTTCCCGCGCGGCATGTACGTCGCGATGCATTTTGCGGCGGCCGCGCAAGTTCTCCTTTGTGTTGAGTGATCAGCTGACAGTGCAACAGTGCATAGTCGATCAGTGGCGCCGAAGCGGTCCTGATCACTGTGCACTGTGCACTGTGCACTGCTGGTTCTACTTGATGTACAACTCGACGATCAGCTGTTCGTTGATCGGCAGGTTGACGTCCTTGCGCTTGGGCAGGCTGAGAATGCGCCCAGACATGTTTTCAAAATTCGCTTCGAGCCACACCGGCACCGGGTTCTGCGCGGCATACTGCGTGCCCTGCTCGATGATGATCATGCTTCTTCGCGGATTCGCGAATCGCGATCTCGTCGCCCACGTTCACCTGGAACGAGGGAATGTTCACCTTGCGGCCGTTGACCGAAACGTGGCCGTGACGAACAACCTGGCGTGCCTGGCGGCGCGAAATGGCGAAGCCGAGACGGAAAGCCACGTTGTCGAGACGACGCTCGAGCTGCTGAATCAGCAATTCGCCGGTGACGCCCTGTGCGCGGTTGGCCTTCTCGTAGTACTCGCGGAACTGGCCTTCGAGGGTGAAGTACATACGCTTGGCCTTCTGCTTTTCGTGCAGCTGCAGGCCGTAGCCCACGATCTTGGCCTTGCGGTCCTTGCCGTGCTGTCCGGGAGGAAAGTTGCGCTTCTCAATCGGGCAACGGTCCGATAAACATTTGGTGCCCTTCAAGAAGAGCTTGGTGCCTTCGCGACGGCAAAGGCGGCAGACTGCTCCGGTATAACGAGCCATTTCTTCTCCTGACTTCGGATGTCGGCCGGTTTACATCTCCGGAGGAGACTTCCTCCCGGCCCGATGTTTCAGTTGTCAGTGATCAGTTCAGTCAGTTCATCAGCTTCGATGCCGCGAATTCCGCGACTGCATAAACTGACGACTGAAACTGAGAACTGTACTTAGACGCTGCGCCGCTTCGGCGGACGGCAACCATTGTGCGGCACCGGCGTGACGTCGCGGATGGAGCGAACGTCGATGCCTGCTGCTGCCAGCGCACGGATGGCCGACTCGCGGCCCGATCCGGGACCGGCGACGCGCACGTCGACTGCCCGCAGACCGTGATCGCGCGCCATGGCTGCCGCATTCGACGCAGCCTGCTGCGCCGCGAACGGCGTGCCCTTGCGCGAACCGCGGAATCCGAGCGAACCCGAGCTCTTCCAGCTGAGCGTATTGCCCATCTGGTCGGTGATGGTCACGATGGTGTTGTTGAACGAGGCCTGAATGTGGCAAATGCCGTACGGCACATTCTTGCGCTCGCGCTTCTTGAACTTCTTGTTCTTGCCAGCTTTGCCGGCTGCGGCCTTCTGCTCTGGTTTCGCCATTAGGTCTTCGCCGTCGCTTTCTTCTTGCCCGCCACAGTGCCCTTACGCGGTCCCTTGCGGGTGCGGGCATTGGTGTGGGTGCGCTGTCCACGTACCGGCAGCGACCGGCGATGCCGGTTGCCGCGATAGCTCTGAATATCGATGAGGCGCTTGATGTGCATCTGGGTGTCTTTGCGGAGATCGCCCTCGACGTCACCCTCGTCCTCAATCACCTGGCGGATGCGGTTTACCTCTTCCTCGCCCAGGTCCTGGATCTTCTTGTAGGCTTCAACATTCGCCTTCTCCAGGATCTTCAGCGATCGGGGATTGCCGATGCCGTAGATGTATGTGAGCGCGATCCGAGCCTGCTTGTTGCGGGGCAGATCGACGCCAGCAATACGTGCCATTCTGAATCCTTTGCTACTTCAGTTTGTGCCTCCGGCCTCAACCGGCTCGCACGGGTTACGCGGTTTATCGGGGTCCCCGGCGACAAGTCTTTCGTCGCTGAGGTGATCCACTCCGGGGTTCATCGCAAGCCTTGACTCAAGCTAACTAGCCCCTGCGAAGTTCACAGTTCGTAGTTCTAAGTTCACAGTTACAACTCTTGTTGTTGCTTGATTCAACTGTGAACTACGAACTCTGAACTTGAAACTGCCTTGGAGTTTCCGCCTCCTGCCAGACTCTGCTAGCCCTGGCGCTGCTTGTGCTTTGCGTTTTCGCAGATCACACGAACCACCCCACGGCGGTTGATGACCTTGCACTTCACGCAAATCTTCTTTACCGATGCACGGACCTTCATTGCTTACTGCCCTTCTCCGCGCATCTGCTGACGACGCGGTATAAATCACTGGTGAACTGAGAGCTGAAAACTGACAGCTCACTTGTAGCGGTACACAATTCGCCCGCGGTTCAGGTCGTACGGACTCAGCTCAACGGCCACGCGGTCACCCGGCAAAATGCGGATGAAGTTCTTGCGCATTCTGCCCGAGACATGAGCCAGCACTTCGTGGTTCGTCTCGAGCTTCACCTTGAACATGGCGTTGGGCAACGTCTCAATGACCGTTGCCATGACCTCAATCGCGTCTTCCTTCGACAAACTGTATCCACTTCTGGGTGCTTCCGCACCCTTCGAGTTTTGGACCGAATACTTGCCGCTACTCAGTCAGAACCTTTGCCCCGGTGTCGGTAACCGCCACCGTGTGCTCAAAATGAGCACTCATGCTTCCATCGCCTGTCACCGCCGTCCAGCCATCGCGCAACACGCGCACATCCGGCTTTCCGGCGTTCACCATGGGTTCGATCGCGATCACCATACCCGGCGCGCAATTTCATGCCGGAGCCCGCTTCGCCGAAATTCGGCACCTGCGGATCTTCGTGCATATGGCTGCCGATCCCATGGCCCACAAAATCCCGCACCACCGAAAACCCCTCGGCTTCGACCACTTTCTGCACCGCGTCGCCGATGTCGCCCAGCGTCGCTCCCGGCTTCACCACCGAGATGCCCGCATGCAGCGACTTCTCCGTCACTTCGAGCAGCCGCGCCGTGTCGGGCGCGATCTTCTCGCCCACCGGCACCGTGATGGCAGCGTCGCCGATAGTAGCCGTCGACAATCGCTCCGCAATCCACCGAAACAATGTCCCCTTCTTTCAGGACTCGCTTCTTCGATGGGATGCCGTGCACCACCTCGTTGTTGACCGAGGTGCAGAGCACGCACGGAAATCCGTGATAGCCCTTGAAGGCCGGCTTCGCGCCCAGTTCGCTGATGCGCGCTTCCGCCACCTTCTCGAGATCCAGAGTGGTCGCGCCCGGCTTCACCTGGCTGCGCACCAGCTCCAGCACCTCGCGGACAACCTTGCCCGCGCGGCGCATCTTTTCGATCTCCTGAGACGACTTCAACACCACCGCCACTTCACAATCCCTTTCGGCTCGACCAAACGCACAAAATACCCGTTCGCGCACTGCGCTATTGGCGCAGCCGCTCAACGGCAGCAACAATTCCAGCCGCAATTGCGGCGATCGGCCCGTCTCCAGGCACTTCTACAAATCGCCCCAGCTCCCGATAGTGCTCAATCACAGGCGCGGTTTGGGCCTCGTAAGCGCGCATGCGCTCCGCAAAAGCCTTCTCCGTGTCATCGGCTCGCTGGATCAGTGCAGCCCCTTCAACATCGCAAAAACCAGCCCTTTGGGGCGGCTTCGAGTAGATGTTGTAGATGGTCTGGCAGACTGGACAGTTCCTGCGCCCCGTAATGCGGCGCAATAACTGATTATAATCCACTTGGATACTGACGGCAACCAGCGGTAAAGCCTCGGTTTGCGTTGCCAGTGACCCCTGCGACGCACCCAGAGGGTTCCCGCTGTCGCCGGAGGCCCCCACCGCCAGACGGCCATCCAGCCAGTGCGCCTGCGCCAGGGTCCTGCGGGAACCCGTCCAGAATGTAGCCTTTGACCGTATCCGGCTGCTGCAGCCTCACGGCCACCATCTCATTCACCAGCGAGTCCGGAACCAGTTCTCCCCGGTGCATGATCTCCTTGGCCGTCTTGCCCAGCGGCGTGCCCTGGGCCACATTGGCGCGGAGCAGGTCTCCGGTCGAAATCTGGGGTATCCCCCAATGTTGCACCAATTCCTTGGCCTGGGTACCTTTTCCCACGCCCGGTGCACCCAACAGGAGAATCGGTCCAGGTACGATCATCCTTGCCGACCCTCGATCTCCTTCTACTGCACTTTCTACACTTGCTGCAGACAGCGACATTACCAGTTTTTCCTTCCGCGTATACGACCGGAACGCGGGGAAAAGCCGTCATAATGGCGCATGATCAGCTGCGATTCGATCTGGTTGACAGTGTCCATAGCGACACCCACTACGATCAGCAGCGAGGTGCCGCCAAAGTAGAAATTGACCCCCAAACCGTGTGTCGCCCATGTGGGCAGGCTCTCAAAGAACCTGCCGATAAGCCAGATCTTGTCGAAACGGATGCCCGAAATCAGGAAGGTGGGCACCAGGGAAATAATGATGAGATAAATCGCGCCGACCAGCGTGATGCGGGTAAGAATGTCGTTGATGAAGTCCGAGGTGCGCTTTCCGGGCCGGATGCCGGGAATGAACGATCCCGATTTGCGGAAATTGTCGGCGATATCGTCCGGCTTCATCACGATCGATACATAGAAGTAGGCAAAGAAGATGATGCCCAGCATGTACAGCAGCTCATACCAGGGGTAGCCCGGCGCGAGTGCCTGGATGATCGGCTGGAAGAAGCGGTTGTTCTGCACCCACTCCATCTGCCCGAACAGCAGCGGGGCCGACAGAATGGAGCTGGCGAAGATGACGGGCATGACGCCGCCCGAGTTCACCTTCAGCGGCAGATGGCTCGACGAGCCGCCCATCATGCGCCGGCCAACAATGCGCCGGGCGCTCTGGATGGGAATTCGGCGCTCTGACCGCTCCACGAAGACGATGAACGCCACGACCGCGACCATGCCAGCGGCAGCAAGAAGCACGGCAAAAATGGTGAACGATCCCCATGCGCTGGTCTGCACCTTGCCGAACAAGGTCGCCAATGCCGCGCGGCAGACCGGCGATGATGCCCGCAAAGATCAGCAGGCTCATGCCGTTGCCGATGCCACGGTCGGTGATCTGCTCGCCCAGCCACATGATGAACGCCGTGCCCGTGGTCAGGGTCAGAACCGTCATCAGATCTGAAGCCGATGCCGGGATTCAACACCAGGCCCTGCTTGGTCAGAATGGCCGCGATACCAATGGACTGCAACGCTCCCAGAACGACCGTCATGTAGCGCGTCCACTGCGTGATTTTCCGACGGCCCAGTTCGCCTTCCTTCTGGATGCGCGCCAGCGGCTCATACACCACGGTCAGCAACTGGAAGATGATGGACGCGGTGATGTAGGGCATGATGCCCAGCGCGAAGATGGTCATGCGGCGCAGGTTACCGCCGCCGAACAGGTCCATCAGGCCGAGCGCCGATCCGCTCTGCGCATTGAACAGGAGCTCAAGCTGGTGGGTGTTCACGCCGGGCGTGGGGATGAACGCACCCAGACGGTACACGGCGAGAATGCCCAATGTAAACAGAACCCGCTTGCGCAGGTCAGGAATCCGGAAGATATTCAGAAACTTCTCAAGCATGTGTGGTTTTCCGCTTCAGGCGATGACGCCGCTCGAATCTTGCCAAAATCCAGTGTAAGCGCGAAGGTCGCCATGTGTCCCTGAATTCCGCCGGATGCCTTCAGCTTTCGATCTTGGCAGCCTGGAAACCAGCTTGGCGGTGTTCCCGGACACACTGGGTGTCCCAGGTCTCGATTCTGAGACCCGGGATTGGTATCCTACGCTGCCGCCGGCGCTCCCGCCACTACGGCCTTGCCGCCGGCCTTTTCGATCTTCTCGATGGCCGACTTGGAAAACTTGTGCGCGTGGATGGTGATGGCCGAGGTCAGTTCGCCCGAACCCAGCACCTTGATCAGCGCCTTCTTGCTCGAGACCAGGCCCAGCTTCTTGTAGTCGTCGAGGCCAACTTCCTTCACGGAGAGCTCGGCAAACCGGTCGAGGTTCACCACGCTGTACTCGGTGCGGAAGATGTTGGTGAAGCCGCGCTTCGGAAGCCGGCGGTGCAGCGGCATCTGGCCGCCCTCAAAACCGCGCATCAGGCTGAAGCCCGAACGCGAACCCTGGCCCTTGTGGCCGCGAGCCGAGGTTTTACCCATGCCGGATCCCATGCCCCGGCCCACGCGCTTGCGCCCGGTGTTTGCCTTCTTGGGCGCGCGCAAATTCGAAAGATTCTTTGCCATGATTTTCCTCGCTGATAACGCCGGCTGGAGTTGATCCCCGCCGACTCGCGTTGCGTTGAGTTCTGAGTTCGTAGCTCCAAGTTCACAGTTGCCCGTGAACATTCGATCTGTGAACTCTGAACTAGAACTGTGAACCGCGAATTCTGGAAAACTAGTTTTCTAGAATTCGAACCAGATGCGGAATGGTCTTCACCATGCCGCGAATCGATTCGTTGTCCACGCGCTCGACGATCTGGTTGAGCCGCGTAAAGCCAAGTCCCTTTACAACCGCCTTGTGCTTGGCGGGGGTAGAGTTCTTTGAGCGGTAGTATTCAATGCGAATCTTCTTGGTCTCAGCCATGATTAGAGCTCCTCAACCTGCTTGCCGCGCGCCGTGGCCACATCGCTCTTGTCGCGCAGCTGCACCAGCGCATCGAACGTAGCCTTGATCACGTTGTGCGGGTTCGCCGTTCCCAGGCTCTTGGTCAGCACGTTCTGCACGCCCACCGAAGTCATCACCGCGCGCACCGCGCCGCCGGCAATCACGCCCGTTCCTTCCGGAGCCGGCTTCAGCAAAACGTGGCCCGAGCCGAAACGCCCCAGCACCTGGTGCGGAATCGTCGTATCGGTCAGGTTGATGCGAACCAGGTTCTTCTTGGCCGCTTCAATTCCCTTGCGAATGGCCTGGGGAACTTCCTTGGCCTTGCCCGATCCGTAGCCCACCACGCCCGAAGCGGCGTCGCCCACCACAACCAGCGCGGCAAACGACATGTTCTTGCCGCCCTTCACCACCTTGGTCACGCGGTTAATGGAAACCACCTGATCCTTCAGGTTGTACTGGTTGGCATCGAGTTTCTTATTCGAAATCATCATTGCTCTCTCGTTTTCTAAGCTCTCAGCTTTCAGCCTTCAGCTTTCAGCTCGTCTCGCTATTGCACATCGCCCTGGCCACATGCAACTGATAGCTGAGAGCTGACGGCTGATAGCTGCTTTTAGAACTCCAGCCCTGCTTCGCGCGCTGCCTCGGCAAGAGCCTTGATGCGGCCGTGATACAGGAAGCCGCCGCGATCGAAGACCACCTTCTTGACGCCCTTTTCCTGAGCCTTCTCCGCGATCGTCTTGCCGATCTCCTTGGCTGCAGCCACATTGCCGCCGGTCTTTGATTTCGCGGCCAGCGTCGAGGCGGACACGATGGTCACGCCCTTCTGGTCGTCAATCACCTGCGCGTAGATGTGGTTCAGCGAACGATATACATTCAGCCGCGGCCGCTCACCGGTGCCTGCCAGCTTGGCGCGAATGCGCGAGTGAATTCGCTGGCGAATTTCGTTTCTCTTGATCATCTTCGTCTCTTTCCTATTAGCGGAACCGACCTACGGCCCCGTTCGGGTTGTGAACTTACAGCTTTCAGCTCCTAGCTGTCAGCCCTCAGCTCATCTTGCTCGCCCCATGCACATCAACTCGGCACGGATGAAAACTAAAAGCTGAAAGCTGACGGCTGAAAGCTCTCTTATTTGGCGCCCGTCTTGCCGGCCTTCTTCTTCAGCTTCTCGTCCGAGTACCGCACGCCCTTGTTCTTGTATGGATCGGGCTTGCGCAGCGAACGCATATCGGCTGCAACCTGTCCAACCTTCTGCCGGTCAATGCCAGAGACGGTCAGGTGCGTCTGCTTCGGATCGATCGTCACTTCAATGCCTGTGGGCAGCGGAACTTCGATCGGGTGCGAGTAGCCCAGCGTAAACACCACCATGCCCTTGCCCTTCAACTCCGCGCGATAACCGATGCCGACGATGTCCAGTTCCTTCGTCCAGCCCTTGGTCACACCGTGCACCGCATTGAAAACCAAGGCGCGCGTCAGTCCATGGACCGCGGCCTTGTCATCGCTCGCGCGGTTCACATGCAGCGTGCCGTCCTTGGTCTCGAGCGAAATGCCATCCGCAATCAACGCAGACACCTTGCCCTTGGGCCCTTCTACCAGGACCGTGTTGCCCTCAACCTTGTACTTCACGCCGGAGGGCAGCGGAATTACTTTCTTTCCAATACGCGACATCGAATCCAATCCTTCATTGGCTTGCGAGTCCCGAGAAGCAGTGGTCAGTGATCAGTTTTCAGTGATCAGTTCCAAGCTGCCTTCGTTCCACTGCAGCCGGGCCGGGCCAATGGCCCGGCAGTTCGCAGTTCTGAGTTCATAGTTCTAAGTTCGCTAAAGCCGAACTGACTGAACTACTGAACTAAGAACTTTGAACTGCCTTACCACACTTCGCAGAGCAGTTCGCCGCCTACGCCTTCGCGGCGCGCCTGGCGGCCCGTCATCACGCCCTTTGGGCGTCGTCATGATCGAGATGCCAAGTCCACCCTGAACGCGCTTGATCTCGTCGCGGCCGATGTAGACACGGCAGCCGGGACGCGAAATGCGCGCCAGGTCGCGAATGGCTGCTTCCTGTCCGCCGTACTTCAGGTACACGCGGAGAATCGGCTTGCCATCCTCTTCCTGCGTCTTGTAGTTCGAAATGTAGCCCTCTTCCTTGAGAATGCGGGCAATCTCGGTCTTCAACTTGGAAGCCGGCACATCCAGCTTCTGATGACGCGCACGGATTGCATTCCGGATTCGCGCCAGAAAATCTGCTACTGGGTCGGTCAGACTCATTCCTTCTCCTTCATTCCCCGTTCGCTCCCGGTCTCACTTCAACAGGAGAACCAGCGGAAATGTGTGGGGCTCTCGCCCCAAGTTCTAAGTTCGCAGTTCGTAGTTCTCAGTTGGCCTAGACCAGCTACGAACTATGAACTCTCGACTGCGAACTGCCCTCTACCAGCTCGACTTCACGACGCCGGGGATCTCTCCCTTGAGCGCCAGAGCCCGGAAACACAAGCGACAGATACCAAACTTCCGCAGGTATCCCCGCGGACGTCCGCAGAGCTTGCACCGGTTGTGTTTGCGGGAGCTGAACTTCGGCTTCCGCGCGTCCTTCACTCTCTTTGCAGTGGTTGCCATAAATCCTCAAAAGTTCACAGTTCTTAGTTCATAGTTCTCAGTTGTTCAATCGCCGGTGCCCTGGCTGCGAACTATGAACTGTGAACTACGAACTGTTCTTACGCCCCTTGCCGGAACGGCATGCCGAAGGCCTTCAGAAGCGCGCGCGCTCCGTTGTCGTCCTTCGCCGTGGTCACGATCGTGATGTTCATGCCCTTCAGCTTTTCCACCTTCGAGTAATCAATCTCGGGGAAGATCAGCTGGTCGCGCAGACCGAGCGTGTAGTTGCCGCGCCCGTCAAAACTCTTTGTCGACACGCCGCGAAAATCGCGAACCCGCGGCAGCGCCGTCGAGATCAGGCGGTCGAGAAACTCGTACGCCTTTTCGTTGCGCAGGGTCACCATTGCTCCGATGGACATGCCGGCGCGCACCTTGAAAGCGGCAATCGACTTCTTCGCCTTCGTCATTACCGGCTTCTGTCCGGTAATCTGCGTCAGATCGCCAACCAGCGGATCCAGCAGCTTGGTGTTCTGCGTCGCTTCGCCCAGGCCCATGTTAATGACGACCTTCTCCAGCCGCGGAACTGCCATCATGTTCTCGATGCCCAGTTCCTTCTTGAGCGCCTGCTTGATTTCTTTGTTGTACTTCTCTTTCAGCCTTGCTGCCATTTCTTCACTCTCTTTCTTCCGGTCTTCGGAGTGGATCGTTTTTGTCGATCCGTGTACCGCTGCGGAAGGTTTCCTAAATCAGCCTTCAGCTTTCAGTCGTCAGCTTTCAGCCAGCTCCTAGCCGACTCTTCAACTCAGCACGAAAAACTGAAAGCTGAGAGCTGATGGCTGATAGCTGCTTCTCTACTTCTTCGTGGGCAACTCGCTGCCGCACGTCTTGCAAATCCGCTGCTTGCTGGTGCCCTCAACCTTGTATCCGATCGAGGCCGTCTCGCAGTTCGAGCAGATCAGAGCCACGTTCGAAATATTGATTGGCGACTCCTGCTCCGCGATGCCACCCTTGGTCCGCTGACCACGCTTGCTCGAGACCGTCTTCTTTACCACGCGCACATGCTCCACGAGCACCGTTCCCTTGTCAGGAAACACGCGCAGTACACGGCCCGACTTGCCGCGATCGGAACCCGCGAGGATCTTCACCATATCGTTACGACGAATATTCAAACTCGGCATCTGTTTCTCCAATGAAGTTCGCAGTTCTAAGTTCACAGTTCTAAGTTTTGAACTGCATCTGCTCTTGCTGTGAACTACGAACTCCAAACTGCGAACTACTAAACCACTTCGGGTGCTAAGGACACAATCTTCAAAAACTTCTTCTCACGCAGTTCGCGAGCCACGGGACCGAACACGCGCGTCCCCACCGGCTCGTGCGCATCGTCAATCACCACCGCCGCGTTCTCGTCGAAGCGGATATAGGTTCCGTCACGGCGACGGTGCTCCTTGCGGGTGCGGACGATGACCGCCTTGACCACTTTGCCCTTCTTCACCGTGCCATCCGGCGAAGCTTCCTTCACCGCGGCGGTCACAACATCGCCCAGACCGGCCTTCTTGCCCAGTCCGCCGCCCAGCGGCAGAATCACCTGCAGCTTGCGCGCGCCGGAGTTGTCGGCCACCGCGAGCATGGTTCTCATTTGCACAGCCATGGATTCTTCTCCTTAGAACCGCTCCGCCTACTTGGCGGCGTCTACTTCAGCGGCTGTTCCAGCCGTGTCTTCAATCTGCGCCAGCGACGAACGCCGCACAATCTCTTCAAGCGACCAGCGCTTCAGCTTGCTCAGCGGCCTGGTCTCGCGGATGCGGACCACATCGCCCAGCCGCGCCGAATTCTGCTCATCGTGCGCATAGAACTTCTTCGAGCTCTTCACAATGCGCTTGTACTTCGCATGGGCCTTGCGCATCTCGACCTCGACCACGATGGTCTTCTGCATCTTGGTCGAAACCACGTTGCCCACCTTCTCGTTGCGCCGGCTTGCCGGCGCCTGCTTCTCTGTTGCCGCCGTCATTTACCGGCTCCCTTCTTCTCTGCGCTCTTGCTGGTGCTCTTCTTCGCGCTGGCCTTGGCCGTGGCCGGCTTCGCCGGCCTTTTTCACGGTCTTCACGGCCTTCTTGGCGCTCTTCTTTTCTTCGCCTGCCGGCAGGGTCGAAACCAGCTCGTGCGTGGCGCCGCGAATGCCCAGCTCGCGCTCGCGCGAAACCGTCTTGATCTGTGCGATCTCCTTGCGCAGCTGGCGGAGCTTCTTCACTCCGTCGTTCTGCCCCATCGAGACCTGGAAGCGAAGCCGGAACAACTGCTCACCAGAGGTCTTCTCGTGGTGCAGCAGCTCGTCGTCGCTCAAACTACGAATCTTTGCGAGTTCCATCTCTTATCTCCGGCGCTCTGCCAATCCCCGCAGGAATCAGCCGCGCGTCTTACCCTATGCGCCGACTTCTTTTCGGCCGCTACTGTCTTCTCGGCGCCCGGCCGCTGCACGAATTTCGTCTTCAACGGCAGCTTGTTCGACGCCAGGCGCATCGCTTCCTGCGCGATCTCCGGCGTCACGCCTTCCATCTCGAACAGGATCTTGCCCGGCCGCACGACCGCAACCCAGTGATCCAGTGCGCCCTTGCCCGAACCCATACGGACTTCGGCAGGCTTCTTGGTAATCGGCTTGTCCGGAAACAGCCGCAGCCAGATCTTGCCGCCGCGCTTGATGAAGCGGGTCATGGCGATACGGCTGGCTTCGATCTGCCGGTCGGTGATGTAGCCGCACTCCAGGACCTTCAAACCGTACTCACCGAAAGACAGCGAGGACCCGCGCCACGCTTTACCGCGCCGCTTGCCCTTCTGCTGCTTCCGGAACTTCACCTTCTTTGGCATCAACATAACGAAATCCTCAAAACCAGTGGTCAGTAGTTCAGTGAACAGTTCGTAGTTCTCAGCTGCCTTCGACCGCTCATCCAGCCGCTCTCACAGCCTAACCGTGAACTGAAACACTGATGCACTGATCACTGAACTGCCTTTAAAACACTCCCGTGCCTGACGGCGCGGCCTGGCGGCGCTTCTGCTCGTAAATGTCGCCGCGATAGATCCACGTCTTCACGCCGATCACGCCGTAGGTGGTGTGCGCCTCGGTAAACCCGTAGTCGATATCCGCGCGCAGCGTGTGCAGCGGCAAACGCCCCTGCAGATACCACTCCGACCGCGCGATTTCGTTGCCGTTCAAACGGCCCGAGACACGCACCTTGATTCCCTTGCAGCCGAAACGCAGCGCCGAATCCACGCTCTTGCGCATCGCGCGGCGGAAGCTCACGCGCTTTTCCAGCTGCAGCGCGATGTTCTCCGACACCAGCTGTGCGTCCAGCTCCGGCTTGTTCACCTCGATGATGTCGATGAACACTTCGCGGTTGGTGCGCTTGCCGAGCTCGGTCTTGAGCTTCTCGATCTCCGCGCCCTTGCGGCCGATGACGATACCCGGACGCGCGGTGCGGATCAGGAAGCGCAGCTTGTTGCCCGGACGCTCGATTTCCACCGAGCTCACGCCGGCAGCCTTGAGCTTTTCGCGCAGCTCAGCCTTGAGCTTCACGTCCTCAACCAGGAGCTTGTCATAGTCGCGCTCAGAGAACCAGCGCGAACGCCATGGCTTGTTAACTCCCAGCCGGAATCCATAAGGGTGGACTTTCTGTCCCATACTTTTTTCCTCAAACCTCTACTGCATTTCCAGGGTTGCAGCGCCCTTGTTCCTTTTTCGAAGGTCGCCGCTCCCTGATGGTCGCGTCGACTTTGCTGTCCAGGTTTCGATTTGCATCGACCCTGGAAATCACCTCGGTCTACTTCTTGGCCTTTTTCTTCGTTGCCGCAACCGGCTTCTTCGCCGCTGTCTTCTTCGGAGCTGCCTTCTTTGCAGCCGTCTTCTTCGCAGACTTCGCCGCCGTCTCCGGCTCGTCAGCCTTGGTCACCAGGTGCGAGTGTCCGCCATCGCGCTCGGCGACGGACAAAATAATGTGCGTCAGCCTGCGCTGGTAGCGATACGCGCGCCCCATCGGTGCAGGACGAATCCTCTTCATGCGCGGACCGTCGTTCGCAATTGCCGACTTGACGTAGAGGTTATCCACGTCCAGATCAACCCCCTGCTCGCCCGACACGTACTTCGCGTTGTCCACGGCCGAGGTCAGCAGCTTGTGAATCACCGGAGCAATGCGCTTCTTGGTGAACTGCGCCGTCTCCAGCGCTTCCTGAACTCCCCGGCCCTTGATCAGGTCCAGCACCAGCCGCGCTTTCTGCGGCGACACCCGCTGAAACCTTGCTTCGGCCCGGTATTCTTTTGTCTCGACTGCCATTGGTCTCTTCCTCAAAATCAGCTATTAGCTTTTAGCCGTTAGCTTTCAGCTTTTCTTTTTCGCTCCGGCCTCGTGCCATGCATCAGCAAGCTGAGAGCTGAAAGCTGAGAGCCAGCAGACTGCTTCTCTTACCGCGGTCCTGCCGGCTTGGCCGAAGCTTCCGCCGCCTTCGATCCGCCGGTGTGCCCCTTGAACGTGCGCGTCGGAGCAAACTCACCCAGCTTGTGTCCCACCATGTTCTCGGTCACGTACACCGGAACAAACTTTTTGCCGTTGTGCACCGCGATCGTGTGTCCCACAAACTCCGGGAAGATCGTCGAACGTCGCGACCAGGTCTTCACGACCTTCTTATCGTTGGCCGTGTTGAGCACCTCGATCTTTGTCGTGAGGTGCGCATCCACAAACGGGCCCTTCTTCGTCGAACGTGCCATAAAAACTCTGCTCCTAGCTCTCAGCTCTCAGCCTTCAGCTTGTTGCTTGCTCAAACGGCCTGCTGGCGATTGCCTTAACCTTTTTCATGCCGCTTCTAACTAAAAGCTGATAGCTGATAGCTGAAAGCTGCTCTTTACTTCGCCCGGCGGCTGACGATGAATGCATCGGTCCGCTTGTTGTTGCGTGTCTTGTATCCGCGTGTCGGCTGGCCCCACGGGGTCACCGGATGACGGCCACCGGAGGTCTTGCCCTCACCGCCGCCGTGCGGGTGATCCACAGGATTCATACTGACGCCGCGGTTGGTCGGGCGAATACCCTTCCAACGGTTGCGTCCCGCCTTGCCGATCGCCACGTTCTCGTGATCGGTGTTGCCCACCTGCCCAACTGTCGCCAGGCACTCAACCAGCACCTTGCGCGTTTCGCCGGAAGGCAGCTTCAGCAGCGCGTAATCGCCTTCCTTGGCCACCAACTGCGCCTGCGCACCGGCCGAACGCGCCATCTGCGCGCCCTTGCCCGGCCGCAATTCAATGGCATGCACCGTGGTGCCGGCAGGAATGTTCTTGAGCGGCAGCGCATTGCCAACCAGAATGTCGGCCTCGGGACCGGAACTCACCGTCGCCCCAACCTTCAACCCAACAGGCTGCAGGATGTAACGCTTCTCGCCATCGGCGTAGTGCACCAGCGCGATGCGCGCCGAGCGGTTCGGATCGTACTCAATGGTCGCCACCTTGCCCGGAACTCCGAACTTGTCGCGCTTGAAGTCGATCAGCCGGATCTTCTGCTTATGCCCGCCGCCATGGTGCCGAATCGTCATGTCGCCCGTGTTGCGGCGTCCGCCCGTGCGCTTGCGCACTGCCAGCAGCGGCTTGTGCGGCTTGTCCGTCGTCAGGTCGTCGTTGACCAGCGTGGTCTGAAACCGCAACGTCGGCGTGATCGGTCTGTATGTCTTGATAGCCATCGTTTTTGTCCTTGATGCCAGTTTCAGTTCTAGCTCGTTAGTTCTCAGTTCATCCATCTGAACCAACTTCTGTGACTTACCTCAGACTCGCGCTTGGCTCCGGACCACGGAGCTGAAAGCTGCGAACTGACAGCTAACATCTGCCTTACAGATTGCTCACGTACTCCGGCAGCTTCTCGCCGGCCTTCAGCCGAACGTAAGCCTTCTTCCAATCCGGTCGAAATCCGGCGAACTTTCCGCGGCGGCGTTCCTTGCCCACCACATTCGCAGTCCGAACCGCGGCCACCTTCACCTTGAAGAGAGCCTCGACCGCCTGCTTCACTTCGGTCTTCGAAGCATCCGGAGCCACGTCGAACACCAGCGTGCCCTCGGTTTCCTTTACGCTCAGGCCTTTTTCCGTAATCAACGGCCGGCGAATCACTGTATAAAGACTCGGCATTACGCGGCCTCCGTCTGCGCAGCACTGCGCTTCGAAACGCTCTTCACGAGAGCATCCGTCAACTGCTCGATCGCGGCCTTCGAGAAGATTGCCCGCTCATACCGCAGCAGATCGTAGGGATGCACTTCGTTGTTGAGAACCAGCTCGACACCCTTGAGATTGCGCGCGCCCAGCATCAATGCCTGCGAGAGCGTCTTGCCGTTCTCGACGATCAGTGCCGTACGCGTTACCGCCAGCTTGTCCAGCGCCTGGCGATAGAGCTTGGTTTTGCCCTCTTTCATCTCCAGCGTATCCACTACCGTCAGCTTGCCGTCGGCCAGCTTCGAGGCCAGCGCCGAACGCAAGCGCACCCTGCAGCTTTTTGCGCGGGAACGCATAGTCATAGCTGCGCGGCTGGGGTCCGTGGACGGTGTAACCGTGCCGCCACAGCGGCGAACGAACCGAGCCGATACGAGCGCGGCCCGTGCCCTTCTGCTTCCACAGCTTCTTACCCGAACCGGAAACTTCGGTGCGGCTCTTGGTCTTGTGCGTGCCCTGGCGCAGCGAAGCACGATAGTGCTTTACCGCCTCCCACAGCAGCGCCTCGTTCACCTGGCCGTATACCGCATCGGCCAGCTCGAGCGAGCCCACCTTTTCGCCGTTCAGATTTACAACATCCACGTTTGCCATCGTCTTCTTCCTACGAGCTGTCAGCTATCAGCTTTCAGCCATCAGTCTTCCATCGGTAAAGCAATCATCCTGGCTCCAGCAACCAACGAGCTGAGAGCTGACAGCTGAAAGCTGTTTACTTTCTCTTCGCCGTTGCCTTCTTCGAAGCCTTCAACGGATCTACCGTACCCAAACCCGCAAACCCGCGGCGCTCGCGCGGCGGAGTCTTCGCCTTCGAAATCAGCACGTACCCTTCACGCGATCCCGGAACTGCGCCCTCGACCATCAGAAGGTTCTCTTCCACATCGATGCCGCGAATGCGCAGGTTGCGAACCGTGATCTGCGCCGCGCCCATGTGCCCCGGCATACGCTGCCCGGGAAACACGCGTGACGGAAAGCTCGATGCACCGATTGAACCTTGCACCTGGAACATGTGTCCGTGCGACTTCGGTCCGCCGGCAAACTTGTGCCGGCGAACAACGCCCGCAAACCCGCGGCCCTTCGAGGTACCGATCACGTCCACAAACTTCGCATTGGTGAAGATATCGACCAGCACGCGATCGCCGGCCTTGGTCTCGACTTCGCCATCCGCGGAGGCCTCGACGTCGACTTCCTTGATCACCTTCACCGGAGGCGCTTCGGTCTTTGCGAAGTGCCCGGCCTGCGGTTTGGTCACGTTCTTGGTCTTGATGAACTCCACCAGGCCAATCTGTGCGGCGTCATAGCCGTCCTTGGCCAGCGTCTTCAACTGCGTGATCACGCATGGGCCTGCCTGCAACACCGTAATCGGGTGCACATCGCCCTTCTCGTCGAAGACCTGCGTCATGCCGATCTTTTTTCCCAGAATCCCTGTGACTGCCATATCTTCCTCACCTCATCATGCGGGGCTTGAAGCGCCGCACTGCCGGAATTTTTGGAGAGCTTTCAGCCTTCAGCTCTCAGCTTGGCCTCGCCGCTTGCTCGCTCTCATAACAAACTGAGAGCTGATAGCTGACGGCTGATGGCTTATTTTTCAAACGCCTTGATCTCGACGTCCACACCTGCGGGCAGATCGAGCTTCATCAGCGCATCCACGGTCTGCTGCGTCGGCTCAAGAATGTCGATCAGCCGCTTGTGGGTGCGAATCTCGAACGCCTCGCGCGACTTCTTGTCCACGTGCGGCGAACGCAGCACGCAGTACTTGTTCTTGATCGTCGGCAACGGAATCGGTCCCGCCACCGTTGCCCCGGTGCGCTTGGCCGTCTCCACAATCTCGCCGGTCGAGGTATCCAGCACGCGATAGTCGTATGCCTTCAACCGAATTCGAATCCTTTGACCTACCATTGCCTTCCCTTCGGGTCGCAGTTCACAGTTCTAAGTCGATCAGTTCTCAGATTTAGCTGCCGGCGTCTTCGCCACATCACTGATCACTGACAACTTAAAACTGACGACTGACAACTTGCTTCTTGCTACTTAATAATCTCGCTGATCGCGCCTGCGCCTACCGTGCGTCCGCCTTCGCGGATGGCAAACCGCAGACCCTTTTCCATGGCTACCGGTGTAATCAGTTCAATCACCAGTTCCACGTTGTCGCCCGGCATCACCATCTCCGTGCCTTCGGGCAGCTCCGCCACTCCCGTCACGTCCGTCGTGCGGAAGTAGAACTGCGGACGATAGCCCTTGAAGAACGGCGTATGACGGCCGCCTTCTTCCTTGCTCAGCACGTAAACGGTGCCCTTGAACTTGGTGTGAGGCGTGATCGATCCCGGCTTCGCCAGAACCATGCCGCGCTCCACATCTTCCTTCGGAATGCCGCGCAGCAGGATGCCGGCGTTATCGCCCGCCAGGCCCTCGTCCAGCTGCTTCTTGAACATTTCCACGCCCGTGCAAACCGACTTGCGGGTCTCGCGGAAGCCGACAATCTCGACATCCTCGCCGACCTTCACCTTGCCGCGTTCGATTCTTCCGGTCACGACCGTGCCGCGTCCCGAGATCGAGAAGATATCTTCGATCGGCATCAGGAAGGGCAGAGTCACGGCGCGCTCCGGCTGCGGAACGTACTTGTCCACCGCATCCATCAGCTCGTCGATCTTCGCTTCCCACTTCGCTTCGCCGTTCAACGCACCCAGGGCCGATCCGCGGATCACCGGAACGTCGTCGCCCGGGAACTGGTACTTCGACAGCAGTTCGCGGACTTCCATCTCGACCAGGTCCGTCAGCTCTTCGTCTTCGACCGCATCGCACTTGTTCAAGAACACCACGATGCAGGGCACGCCCACCTGGCGGGCCAGCAGAACGTGCTCCTTGGTCTGCGGCATCGGGCCGTCGGTCGCTGCGACTACGAGGATCGCGCCGTCCATCTGCGCTGCGCCGGTGATCATGTTCTTGATGTAGTCGGCGTGGCCGGGGCAGTCCACGTGCGCATAGTGCCGGTTCGGGGTCTCGTACTCCACGTGCGCCGTCGCGATCGTGATGCCGCGCTCCCGCTCTTCCGGGGCGTTGTCGATCGAGTCAAACGAACGGAACGTGTTCTTCGGGTTGTGCTTCTGCAATACCTTCGTGATCGCCGCCGTCAACGTCGTCTTGCCGTGATCGATGTGACCAATCGTTCCCACGTTCACATGCGGCTTCGAACGATCAAACTTTTCCTTCGCCATAAGAAATCCAATTCCCTTTCAGTGGCTTGTACTACCCGTTGCTCCCAGGGGCGCCGGCGTTCCGGCTCCAGCCCCAAAAAAACCAGTTCTCAGTTCAGTTGTCAGTTCTCAGTCTTTCACCGTTGCGCCTGGCCACGATCACCGGGCTTCGACTGCAACTGATGACTGAACTACAACTGCTCTTCACTTCCCTTGCGCACGGCCGATGATTTCATCGGCGATCATGCGCGGCGCCTCTTCGTAGCGCGCAAACTGCATTGAATACGACGCGCGGCCCTGTGTCGATGAACGAATCTCGTTCACGTAGCCGAACATTTCCTTCAGCGGAACGATCGCCTTGATGACCTGCGACCCTGCTGCATGCTCCATGCCCTCGATCCGTCCGCGCCGCGAGTTGATGTCGCCGATAATCACGCCCATGAACTCCTCGGGCACTGTGACTTCAACCGCCATCACCGGCTCCAACAGCACCGGGTGCGCCTTGCGTGCGGCTTCCTTGAAGGCAATCGAACCGGCGAATTTAAACGCCATTTCATTCGAGTCGACTTCGTGGTAGCTGCCGTCAAACAGGATTACCTTCACGTCCACGATCGGGAAGCCTGCCAGGATGCCCAACTCCAACGCACCCTGCACGCCCTGATCGATGGGCTTGATGTATTCCCTCGGTACCGACCCGCCCTTGATTTCGTTAATGAACTCGTAGCCCTTGCCCGGCTCATTCGGCTCGATACGCAGCTTGCAATGCCCGTAGTTGCCCGAGCCGCCGGTCTGGCGAATGTACTTGCCTTCAGCTTCGGCCGTCTTGCGAATCGTCTCGCGGAAAGCAACCTTGGGCTCGCCAACGTTCGCCTCAACCTTGTGCTCGCGCTTCAAGCGATCGACGAGAATCTCAAGATGCAGCTCGCCCATTCCGCTGATAATCGTTTGACCTGAATCTTCATCGGTACGCACCTTGAAGGTGGGATCCTCATCGGCCAGACGCGACAACCCCATCGCCATCTTTTCCTGGTCGGCCTTGGTCTTCGGCTCAATTGCCACCGAAATCACAGGCTCCGGGAACACGATGGCGCCGAGCGCAATCGGATGCTGCGGCGAACTCAGCGTGTCGCCCGTCTTCAATTCCTTCAGGCCCACACACGCGCAGATGTCGCCCGCGTAGATCTCGGTGATGTCCTCACGCTTGTTGGCGTGCATCTTCACCAGGCGTCCCACGCGATCCGTCTTGCCGGTACGCGGATTCAGAATCGTGTCGCCCGTCTTCAGCGAACCCGAGTAGATACGAATGAACGACAGCTTGCCGAATGGATCATTGATCAGCTTGAACACCAACGCCGCCAGAGGCTCGTTATCGTCTGCCTTGCGAATCAATGTCACGCTGTGATCGTGCGGATCGATACCCTCCACCGGAGGCTTATCCAGCGGGCTGGGCAGATAATCGACAACCGCGTCGAGCAGCGTTTGCACGCCCTTGTTCTTGAATGCAGAACCGCAGATCACCGGAAAGACCTTCAGATCGATGGTCGCCTGGCGAATACCCTTCTTCAGTTCTTCAATGGTCGGCGTCTCGCCTTCGAGAAACTTCTCGAGCAACACATCGTCGGTCTCGGCGATCACTTCGATCAGTTGGAGACGGAATGCTTCCGCCTTCTTCTGCAGATCGGCCGGAATCGCCTGAACGTCATACTCGGCGCCCATCGTCTCGTCGTGCCAGAGAACAGCCTTCATCTCGATAAGATCGACAACGCCCTTGAAACCAGCTTCTGCGCCAATCGGAATCTGCAATGCCACGGGCCGCGCGCCCAGCCGCTTGCGAATCGTGTCCAGAACGTGCTCGAAATCGGCGCCGTTCTTGTCCATCTTGTTCACGAAGCAGATACGCGGAACCTTGTACTTGTCGCCCTGCCGCCACACCGTCTCGGTCTGGGGCTGCACGCCGCTAACAGAGTCGAACACCGCAACCGCACCGTCCAGAACGCGCAGCGACCGCTCCACCTCCGCGGTGAAGTCCACGTGGCCAGGGGTATCAATAATGTTGATGCGGATGTCTTTCCACATGCACGTCGTTGCAGCCGACGTGATGGTGATGCCGCGCTCCTGCTCCTGCTCCATGTAATCCATGGTCGCGGTGCCTTCATGCACTTCGCCGATGCGGTGCGTGATGCCCGTGTAGAAGAGGATGCGTTCGGTCGCAGTCGTCTTTCCGGCGTCGATGTGCGCCATGATTCCGATGTTCCGGCAACGACTTAGAGGTATGGTGCGAGCCACGGCTATTCTTTATCCTTGCGAGCTCAAGAGCCCGCCGTTTATTACAGTTCGAAGGCCCACTCCGTTCAGGGCCTTCAGCGCCGGACCGATCTTTCTGCCGGCTAAACTCATCACTGTCCACTGATCACTACACCGCCTAACTACCAGCGGTAGTGCGCGAAGGCCTTATTGGCCTCGGCCATGCGGTGCACGTCTTCCTTCTTCTTCATCGCCGCGCCACGGCCATTGGCCGCGTCAAGCAACTCATTGCTCAACTTGTCGATCATGCCCTTCTCACCGCGGGCACGCCCGTAGGTGATGAGCCAGCGGATCGCCAGCGAGGTACGCCGATCCGGATTCACTTCGATCGGAACCTGGTAGTTGGCGCCACCTACACGGCGGGTCTTGACCTCGAGCAGCGGCTTGCAGTTCTCAACAGCCTTCTTGAAGAGCTTCAGCGCATCGTCTCCGCCGCCCTTCTCCTCAAGGTTCTTCATCGATTGATAGAAGATGCCCTGCGCGGTCGACTTCTTGCCGCCCCACATCATCGAGTTCACAAACTTGGTGACCAGCGTTGAACCGTAAACCGGATCCGCCGCAACTTCCCGCTTTCCAATGTGCCCTTTTCTCGGCATAGTTCCTCAAAGTCCTTCGCGCCTTCGCGCCGCTTCTACTGCCCCAGTCCCGGTCCAATCACTCCGCCCGGGAACCGCAAACTACTTCTTCGCCGCCGCTGCCCGCCCTTGGCGCGCTTCGCACCGTACTTCGAGCGGCTCTGCTTCCGGTTGGCCACGCCCACTGAATCCAGCGTGCCGCGCACCACGTGATAGCGGACGCCCGGCAGATCCTTCACACGGCCGCCGCGGATGAGCACAATCGAGTGCTCCTGCAGGTTGTGGCCGATGCCGGGAATGTAGGTCGTGACCTCAATCCCGTTGGTCAACCGCACGCGAGCTACCTTACGCAGCGCCGAGTTCGGCTTCTTGGGGGTTTGTGTGTACACGCGGGTGCAAACACCGCGCCGCTGCGGCGAGGCCTGCAGTGCAGGGGACGCCGTCTTGTACCGCGGGGCCGTACGCCCCTTGCGAACCAATTGATTAAATGTCGGCAAACTGAAACTCCTTACCCCAAAAACCTTTAAACCCAACCCGCTTACAGCCGCGCGCAAGCCTTCCCGGCTTTTCATGCTGTAGAGCGCACCTTTCAGCGCGCACACGCACGAAAGCCCAAGTTGCTGCTTCGCGTCTGCCTTCGTTCCACTTCCAGACGAGAACCAGGACGGTGGCCGGTCGTTTTTCCGCTTTTAAACGGGAAAAGCCAACTCCGTTTCGCCGGTTCCGGCTCGCATAGCCCTCCAAGGTGGAGAAACGCGCGAGCACCGATGCGATTATCGCCTTCCCGTCTTTCCTTCACCCGGGTGAGCGATGTGTCCCTGCCCTTCGCAAGAGGAGAGCGATTCGGGGACTATGGCCGAGTTGCTGCTTGCGGCCTCGGGTACAGATCCCTCGCCAAACTTCCCGCCGGGATCTCCCGTTACCCGCCTGCCGTTAGCACACACGGAAAGGCGTGTTCTTGCGGAACCTTATAAAGATAACAAGAAACAGGGGTGGGGTCAACGAATTCGACACCACCCTTCCTGCATTTCATCGATTATTCGATCGATTTCAGCGCCCAGGTCCCGTTTGCCAGCGAAAAATCGGCTTGCTTCTTGGTGCTCAGCTTGTTGCCGGGGTTGTGCGCGATGTCCTGCAGCACCGGCGGCACACCGGTCAGGTTCACGCCCTCGGTGTATTTCCCTGACTTCGCTGTATCCGCGCCTGCCATCATCTCATCCTGCAAGTCGCCCATATCGTGTGCTCTCAGGTGATTGGCAGCCACGGTCATCACCACGGTCGGTGTAGTTGTTGTCGTCCAAACTCGCTGGACGCCACTCGATCGCGTCGCCGCCTCCGGGAAGAACGACCGCCTTCTTCCCATCTGGCGTCAGCTTGAAATCCGCCCACAACTTGTTCGGATAAACCTTCGTCCGATCCCAGAGCTTGGCCGTGATTCCTGCCCGCATCCCTTCATCGTTCACGAGGATGGTTGTCGGCACCGGGGCCGTCTGGTCATACTTCGCCTGCACCAGCGCCAATGCCTGCGTCGGGGTTAAATCGGGCGCCGATTTGCAACCGGCCATCACGAGACCCGAACACCCCAGAAGCAACATCCCTAAAGCCTTCCAGTTCAGCATGCTTCTCACACTTCCTTCCGTACGCGTGCCTATCGGCTCAGATTCCCAACGACCCGCCATTTTTCTCCTACTTTCCCCTGCTGTCAATGGAGTTGCATGTGACCCTGAGCACACATCTGCGAATTTCGACTGAATTCGTGTGATTTCAGCCCGTTATCCACTGGAAATCCACATCAATTTCGCCGCATCAATCTCCGTTCATTCGCTTCAAAAGCAGGTCCAGAAACCCCTTCTCGTCCGATTGCAGGCAGACCTGGGCATTTGGAGCCCCGGGCCCGGGTTCCGTCAGGCCCTTCTCGTCGACATCGATATGCATTGGCTTTGCCGGGCACAAATCCGGCCGGAATGCATATGTCACCGCGACCGGATCAAACAGCGTCGGCGTCGTCCCGTGCGACGGAGTCCCCGCCATCCATTGGTGATAGAGCAACGTCAGTTGGTCAGTCAGCGGCGATCCATGCGCAAAGATGGCCTCACGGCCTTTCGTGTCCAGTGGCACTTGCGTTGAATCGAGAGGCATCATGAACACCGGCACTCCAGATGCCAGCAACGCTTTGGCCCCCGCCGGGTCGCGATCGATGTTCCATTCCGGCTCCGGCGGCTTCGGCTTGCCCAGCGCATCTGTGCCATAACCACGCTCGATGCTTCCGCCCATGATCACCACCCGCTTCAGCTTCTTGAACGCTGCCGGATCGCGCTCAATCGCCGCCTGCACCGTGAAACAGCGGTCCGATGCCGATCAGCGTGATCTGGCCCGGATGCTCGCGAGCCTCGCGCAAAATAAACTCCGCGCCATCTGCATGCTTTTTCTCCGGAGCGCGCATCGCATAAGCCGCCTGCGTCATCACGTTGTCCGTCTTTGAAGGCGGTCCAGCGAAAACAGGAATGTCGCTCCGCCCGACCGCTTGCAGATACCGGTCCAGCAGCCGCGCGCGCATCTCCGTATTGCCAAACGTCGTCGTCACGCCCAGAATCTTCAGCTCCGGGCTCTTCAACGCCAGCGCCAGCGCAAACGCGTCATCGATGTCATCGCCAATGTCGGTATCAATAATGACCAACTGCGGAGATGCAGAACTCTTCGTATCAGCGCTGGCTTCTTGCGCTCTCACGCAGAAACTCCCCGCCAGCGCCACTGCCAGAGCAACCATCAGAAATACCTTCAATCTCTTCACGCCATTCACCTGGTTCTTCTCCCTATTTTTGTCTCGCACAGCAGCACCCACGCATGTTCCTGCACTACTCCACCGTCAGCAGCCGCTGCGAGTCGATCTTCGCCTCATCCAGCTGAATATCGAACCCCGGCCCCGTCGGCTGCGCAATGTGTGCCTGCTCAACCACCAGCGGATTCTTTTCGAAGTGGTGATAGTGCCGCATCTTCGTCACCAGGTATTCGCCCAGCGGAAAGGTCATCGGCGATTGGCTCAGAATCGTGTGTACTGCCGCGCGCAGGCTGTGTCCATGTGGAATCACGCGCACATCGTGCAACGACGCCACCGTGCCGATCTTCACCAGCTCGCTCACGCCTCCACACCATTCCGGATCGGCCTGCACCACCGACAGCGTGCCCGCCTCGAGATACCGCTCCACTTCCGAGCGTCCGTAGAAGTGCTCACCTGCCGCAAGCGGCACCGTTGTTCCCCGCCGGATCGCCGCGAAGCTGTCGATCTTCTCCGGATGCGTAACCTCCTCCATCCAGTACGGCCGGTATTGCTCGACTTGCCGGGCCCACTCCAGCGCGTAATCCTGGTCCCATCCGCTGTAGGCGTCGAACATGATCTCGTAGTCCTCGCCCAGCGTCTCGCGCAGCGTCTTCACCAACTCGACATTCTTGCGCATACCCTCAGGTCCCGATCCCGGACCATAGCCGATAAACCATTTCTGGTAGCGGAATCCCTGGTCCTTCAGATCCGTCGCACGTTTGCGAACGGCGTCCAGTTCCAACGAGAAGCCCAGCGCGCTGGCATACATCTCCACCTTCTCGCGCGAAGGCCCACCAAGCAGCCGCCACACCGGCACACCGTAAAACTTCCCGCGCAAATCCCACAGCGCATTGTCCACGGCGCTCACCGCCATCAGAAAAATGCCAGCGCGCGAGTGCCGGTTTGAGCGGTACATCTCGTCCCACACGACCTCGCCCGCCAGCGCGTCTTTGCCGATCAGAAAGTGCTGCAGATCCTCGAGAACGATGGTTGCCGGCTCGCGCTCAATCGGCCCGTACAATCCTTCCAGCCCCGCGACCGTGCGGATCCGGATGTAGATTGCCTCGTACTGCACCTCCCGCGTGCCATCCGGCTTGTCCTTGTAGGGAGCGGGCCGGAGTTCGTCGTATACGTCCAGCGGGTTCACTTGCGGCTGATGGTCGACGCCGGCCTCTTCGCTGTAGTGACCATGCAGTTCTACCAGCTCCACTGCATCGATTTTCAGCGACGCCAGCCCGTCCGGGCGATCCGGACAGCGCACCGCGCCCGCGGAAACACCTGTCGTCATGGACGACCCCGCAAACGCACCCGCCGCCGTCAATCCGCCGAGAAAATTGCGCCTATTTATTCCGCCAGAATCCATCCATCTATCCTCAATACGCGACCCTCTAGTTGCGCTTCTGGAGCGCAGCCACAATCTTGTCCGTGTCGTACACGCACCCGCCCCACACGCCGCCGCTCGCCTCCACCAGCGCCGCCCACAGGCGCGTATCGTCCGGCAGTGCCGGATGCGGCTGCAAATCGGCGCGCGGCTGTCTTTCCGCCAATCTCCGCGCACCTTCTTCCGCACCAAACTCGCCTCTCGCATCGCCAACCAGGTGCACCGACCCCGTCAGCTTCTCGCGATCGATCACGATCTCGATCACATCGCCCTCCAGCACTTTGCCGATCGGGCCACCCGCCAGCGCCTCCGGCGAAATATGCCCGATGCACGCGCCCGTCGAAACCCCGCTGAAGCGCGCATCCGTCAGCACGGCAACGTGCTTGCAGTGCGGCAACTGCTTCAGCGCCGACGTCACCTGGTAGATCTCCTGCATCCCCGCGCCCTTCGGGCCGCCGCAGATCAGCACAATCACATCGCCGTGCCCGATCTCGCCCGCCTTGATCGCTTCGATCGCCGCCGCCTCCGTCGTAAACACCCGCGCCGGCCCGCGATGCCGAAACACGTTGTCCTCGTCGATCAGCGAAGGATCGATGGCCGTGCTCTTGATGACCGAACCCTCCGGCGCAAGATTCCCGACAGGAAAGCAAACCGTCGCCGTCAACCCGCGCTCGCGCGCCCGATCCGGCGTCATGATCACGTCGTCCGCATCGATGCCATCCAGTTCCTTCAATCTCTTGCGCAGCGTGTGCCGCCGCTCGCTGTCGCGCCACCAGTCGAGGCTCGCATCGAGCGTGTCGCCGCTGACCGTCTTCACGCTCGTATCCAGCAGCCCCGCCGCGCGCAGCGCCAGCATCACCTCCGGCACGCCGCCGGCAAGAAACACCTGCACCGTCGCAAACCCGCGCGGCCCATTCGGCAGCGCATCCACAAGCCGCGGCACTTCGCGATTCACCTCCTCCCAGTCCGTGCGCGTCGGCCGCTTCAATCCCGCCGAAAACGCAATCGCCGGCAGATGCAGCAGCAAATTCGTCGATCCGCCAAACGCCGCATGCAGCACCATCGCGTTGCGCACCGCGGCATCCGTCAGCACATCGCGTGCCCCGAGTTTCGATTCATGCAACCGCATGATTGCGCGTGCAGAACGCTTCGCCGCATCCAGCCAGATCGCCTGTCCCGAAGGCGCCAGCGCCGTATGCGGCAGCGCCAGCCCCAGCGCCTCGCCGACTACCTGCGCCGTCGCCGCCGTGCCCAGAAACTGGCATCCGCCGCCCGGCGATGCGCAGGCGCGGCATCCCACCTCCGCCGCGTATTCCAGCGTGATCTGCTGCTGCGCAAAGCGCGCGCCGATGGTCTGCACCTTGCCCGCATCCTCGCCGGCCTCAGGCAGCAGCGTCACTCCGCCCGGAACCAGCACTGCCGGCAGCGCACCCGCCGAAGCCAGCGCCATCATCATCGCCGGCAGTCCCTTGTCGCATGTCGCCACGCCCAGCACGCCTTTGCTCGTGGGCAGCGACCGCATCAGCCGCCGCAGCACCATCGCCGCATCGTTGCGAAACGGCAGCGAGTCCATCATCCCCGTCGTGCCCTGCGTTCGGCCGTCGCACGGATCGGTGCACGCCCCTGCAAACGGAATCGCATGCAGCGCCTTCAACTCGCGCGCGGCCTCGGCCACCAGCAAGCCAACTTCCCAATGTCCCGTGTGAAATCCCAGCGCAATCGGCCGCCCATCTTCCGCGCGCAGCCCGCCATGCGTACTCAGAATCAGAAACTCCGGATCGAGCAGCCGCGAAGCCTCCCAGCCCATCCCCGCATTCTGGCTCAGCCCGAAGAGATTCCCCGACGGCTCCTTCAGCAGCATCTCCGCCGTCAGCGGCAGCGCGCCCTGCGGGGCCCGCGGCATGCGTAGCCACATCGCGCAGCGTCCCTCCCGTTTCGGCGCCTTCGGTCTCCAGCACCGACTTCAGCGAAATCCCCGCGATCACACCCTCCTCATCTGCGCACTCATCTTACGCGGCAACTTCACCGCGTGCTCTGCGTCGTTCCCGTCGCGACAGACGTCAACCGGAACACATGCGGCTTCGGCATCGCCGCGTCGTAGATCGAGTCCTCCAGCGAATTCTCGAACGCCTGCATCACGTCCTTGCCCTCTTCGCTGCCGGTATCCGCGTTTCGCACGCGCATGCGCAGATGAATGTAGTGCGTCTCGTCGCGATCGCGCACCAGCCAGCTCACCCGCTGCGCCTGGTGAAACATCGGCGTCCCATATCCGCCAGGTTGATTCCGCTCTCGAGGGCCTCCGGCGAAAACGTGTCCACCACTTCGCCATCGATGCTCAGCGTGTATCGGCCCGCGGCCAATCCGGTCACGCGCAGCGTCTCCTGGTTGAGCTGCTGCTCGATGTCGGTCAGATCCTCGAGCAGCGCTGTGGTTGCATTGCTCCGCGTCAGCGGCAGCGGCAGCGCATTTTCCAATTCGGTCCACTTCAGTACGCCGTCAGTCTGGTCCACCTGGCTCACCGCAGCGTTCCGGGCCTGCGTCACCGTTCCCGCATGCGCGTCCACCGTCACGTCCGACACCAGCGCCGGGCGCATGCCATCCCTTCAGCAGCGCCTCGGCCATCACCCAGTGCGCCAGTGGATCGGGATGCACGCGGTCCGGCAGCAGCAGCACCGCCAGCTTCGGATCCATCGCATCGGCTTTCTGGATCGCCGCCACCACCGGCGGATTCAGATTCACAAACGCCGCGCCATACTTGTCCGCCAGCGACTGATCCACCTCCGCAAAATGCTGCATCACCGCGTTGTATCCGCCCGGGAAAGTCACAGGCCGCGTCACATCGTCATACGGCGAAGGCCCCAGCAGAGTCATCCGCACTCCCGGCACGTGCTCGCGAATCGAATCGAGCAGGTGCTCGTATCCCTTCACATAGGTCTGCTCGATCTCGTCGGTCGTGGCCTGGTACCCGCCATCATTCATCCCCAGCATTACCGTAACCACGGTCGGCTTCTCTGAAAACACATCGCGCTCCAGCCGCTGATCGATCGGCCCTCCGCCGCCGCCCGTCACGCGATCGCCGCCCACACCCGCGCCATAGAAATGCACCCGCATCCACGGAAACCGTGTCGCCGCGTACAGCTCGACCCACTGGTTGTAGTAGTTCTGCTCCGTGATGCTGTCGCCGTAAAACACGACCGTGTCGCCGCTCGTGCAGATAGAACCCGCGCGCATTCGCCTCAGCGCCGGGAGGCGTCGCATCCGCCTTCGCCGCCAGCCGGCGGTGCGATCTGGTCTCGCTCGCCGGAGTCATCCGCAGCCCTTCTGAGCTCATCGCCTCAGCCGGAGCCGTCGCCACGGCCACCAGCGAATCCGCGCACCCGTAATACAAAAACCACTTGCCGTGAAAGAACACCAGCCCCTCGGCAAACGTCGTCCCCGCCGCATACTGCCCGGTCTTCTCGTAGGGCAGCTCCGGCTTCAGCACCGGCTTATCCGTCTGCTCCAGCAGATGCGCCGGATTCGACGCCTCAAACATCGCCTCGCCCGCCGCATACGCATTCGGCCCCAGCGCCGGATCGCCGCCCTCCGTCTGCGTTCTTGCCGTTGTAGAGCATCACAATCCCCGCGCTCGTCAGCACCGGCGGCGGCCCCGTCTCAGGAAACGTGCTGTCAAAATGCCCCGGCCGCGGCCGCAGCAATTCCACCAGCTGCCCGTGCATATCCTCCACGGGTATCCAGTGAATCGCATCGTCCGACGTCGCCAGCCGGATCGATCCCTCGCCCCAGTACATCCAGTAGCGCCCGGCAATCTTCGCCGCAATCAGCCGCCCGTCCTTCACCTGCGTCACGATTCCCGCCGACTTGTACTTCAGGTTCGCATACTTGCCGCCCAGCGCAGTCAAAAATGCCGGCCCGTACTTGGTCCAGTGCTTCAAATCGCGCGAAGTCGCAATCCCCACCGAATACGTCTTGCGATTCCACTGCGTATACGTCAGCACATAGGTGCCGTCTTCGCGCTCCACAATGCGCGGGTCTTCAACGCCGCCCGGCCACTCGCGCGCCTTCTGGTCATCCTCCGCCGGATAAAACACCGGCTCGCCCAGGCGCTTGAAGTGAATCCCGTCGTCGCTCTCCGCCAGCCCCAGCCGCGAAGTGTGCCCGCCAATCTCCATCGCACCCGAATTGTCCTCCGCGCGATACAGCACAACCACCTTGCCCTTGCGCACAATCGCCGCCGGATTAAAAGTGTGCAGCGCCTCCCACTGCACGGCGTCTTCAGAATCGGATCCTGAAACGTCGAAGCCGCATCGGGCGACATCACCGGATTTCCCGTCGCCGGCCGCGTAAACGGCCCAATCACCCACGGCGTCGCGCTCTGCGCCTGCAACCCCGCAGCCCCAAGCAACACACACAGCGCAACCGCACTACTTCAGAATCGTCTTCACGCGATCTCTCTCTGAATCCGCCCCATCTTACGCTTCGCATCAATCTCTCCATGCAGCACGAAAGTCCTGCACCGTCCAAGATCGAAGCCAGCTGGTACCGCTAAGAGCCCAGTAGCTGCCTCATAAAAGCTCAACCCCGCATCCCCCTGCTCCAGCAGCCGCGTCCTGCGCAGAACACCATACTCATCCTCCAGCTTCTCCTTGCGCCGATGCTCCGCAATCACCACTGCTCCCTCCGCCAGCAACCCCGCCGCCTCCCCGCCCAGCAACCCCAGCGCCGTCGCATACTCCTCCGCAGCCTCATACGGCGGATCGAGAAACACCACGTCGAAGCCGCATCGCCGCACTTTCCGGCCGCATACGCCGCAGGAACGCCCCGACGCTCCGCGCCTCAACGCGAACCCCGCCGCGCAGCCCAGCTCTCCAGATTCGCCCGCAGCACCTTCAGCGCCGGCCGGCCCGCTCCACAAGCACCACGCTTGCGGCTCCCCGGCTCAGCGCTTCGATCCCCACCGCGCCCGATCCCGCATACAAATCCAGAAACCGCGCGCCCTCCATCCGCGGCGCAAGCACATTAAACAGAGTCTCCCGCAGCCGGTCGCTCGTCGGCCGCGTCGCCAGCCCCGCCGGAGCCTCCAGTGTCCGTCGCCGCAGCGTTCCCGCAATGATGCGCATCGCGAATCAGCATATAAGAAACGCTCGCCAAGCCTGAGCCTCTACAATTTAGTATGCGTGGCTGGTCAATCCCGCTGGGCCGATGGATGGGCGTGGAGATGCGCGTCCACGTCTTCTTCCCTGCTCTCGCCCTGGTCTGCCTCGGCCTCAGCGCCACCGACGGAATCCTGCGCGGCCTTGGCCTTTTCTTCGTTCTGCGTCGCCGCCGTCTCGTCCGCGAAACCGCGCGCCTCATGGTCGCCGCGTGGCTCGGCCTGCGCCTGCGCGCCGTGCTCCTGCTCCCCATCGGCGGCCTCTTCGCCTACGCCAACCCCGAAAGCCAGGAAACCGCCAACCAGGGCATCGGCCAGTTCGCCATGGCGCTTCACCGGCCCGCTCGCCAACTGCCTCACCGCGCTCATGCTCGCCGCCGCCTTCATCGGCGCCGGCGGCGACGTCCACCTCTCGAGCGCCCCCTCATCACCGCCGACTCACCTGCTGCGCAGCATGGTCTGGATGCAGGCCGGCCTCGGCGCTCCTGCACCTGCTCCCCGCTTATCCGCTCGACTTCGGCCGCCTGCTCCGCGGCAGCTTCGCCCGCACCCACGGCTCTGCGCCCGCCGGCCGCGCCGCCTCGGGCATCGGCCAGGCTCTCGCTCTCGCCGTCATGATCGGCGGCATGGCGCTGCACAGCTACTGGCTCATCATCGCCGGCTTCTTCATCATGATCGGCGCGCAGATTGAAGACCAGGGCGTCTTCTTCCAGTCCGTCGTCGACACCGTGCGCATGCGCGAAGTCATGCTCACCGACTTCGCCACGCTCTCGCCGTCCGACACGCTGGCCGACGCGCTCGTCCGCTGCGTTCACTCTCTGCAGGAGGACTTCCCCGTCGTCCGCGGCCCGCAACTGGTCGGCATCGTCTCCCGCCAGCGCATCGTCGACGCACTGCGCAACGACGGCAACGGCTACGTGCAGTCGGTCATGTCGCGCGCCTTCCAGGTCGCCCGCCCTGAAGACACCCTCGGCACCACCATCCGCCGCCTCACCGCCGGCCACGGCCTCGCGCTCATTCCCGTCACCGAAAGCGGCCGGGTCGTCGGCATCGTCAGCGTGCAGAACCTGATGAGCTCCATGTCCCTGCTCGCCGAGCAGCGCCGCATCGAAGCGCGAGGACGCCAGCCGAATAGGCCTGCCAGCGCAACTCAGTTCTCCAAGAGCACAAAAGCAGATCGCTTCGATTCGCTTACCCCACAGATCTTTCGATCTGCGGGACCCCAGACGCGCTCCGTCTCAGGATGACACGGGTGCGGAGACCTACCAATCTCAACTACCATGTTCTAAGTCAATGATCAGCAAGCAACTCGCCCCCGGCCTCTACCTCGTCGCCACGCCCATCGGCAACCTCGGCGACATCACCCTCCGCGCCCTCGACGTTCTCAAGCACGCCGACCGCATCGCCTGCGAAGACACGCGCCAGACCCAGAAGCTCCTCAACCACTTCGAGATCACCACGCCCACCGTCAGCTGCCACCAGCACAACGAGCGCGACCGCGCCGACCGAACTGATCGAAGCGCTCAAAGCCGGGCGCCCGCATCGCCGTCGTCTCCGACGCCGGCATGCCCGGCATCAGCGATCCCGGCTCCTGGCTCGTCGCCGAAGCCATCGCCGCCGGCGTCCCCGTCATCCCCATCCCCGGCGCCAACGCCGCCCTCAGCGCGCTCGTCGCCTCCGGCCTGCCCACCGAACGAATTTCACTTCCTCGGATTCCTGCCGGAAAAAGCCGGCGCCCGCCGCACGCGCCTCGAAGACCTCGCCGCCGACAGCCTCGCGAACTCCGCCGAGACACTCATCTTCTACGAAGCCCCGCACCGCATCCTCGACACGCTCGCCGATCTCGAATCCGTCTTGGGTCCCGATTGCGCGTAGTCGTCGCCCGCGAACTCACCAAGATCCACGAAGAATTCCTGCGCGGCACCGTCGCCGATGTTCGCCAGCAGCTCGCCGCCCGCGACCGCATCCGCGGCGAATTCGTCCTGCTCGTCGAAGCTCCTGCCAAAAGTCCGGGTGCCCCAGGTCTGGAATCTCAGACCCGGGAGACCATCTCCGCTCGCGTCGCCCGCCTCCAGTCCGAATCCGGCATCGACGAAAAAGAAGCCCTCAAGCGCCTCGCCCGCGAACTCGGCCAATCCAAAAGCGAGCTCTACCGCGAACTCCAGCGCGAACGCGCCCGCCTGCACTAGCTCTGTCCCCGGCCCCTGGTTGTATTTACGAACGATCACCTGGTCATCCTGATGCTTAGTCATCCGGTATCGGATCAAGCAGAATCACGTTCAGCAGCGACTTGTGCACGCGGATGCGGCTCCTGTAGTCGATGAACCCCATCTTGCGAAACCGGTTCATGAAAAAGCTCACCCGCGACCGCGTGGTGCCAATCATGTCTGCCAATGTCTCCTGCGATATACGCGGGAATCAGCGTTTCCTGCTCTGCCCGGCTTCCCGAACTCCGCCATCAGCAGCAGAATCCTCGCCAGTCGCTTCTCGACTCGAGTTGAAGAGATGATCGACCAGGTCCGCCTGGATGCGAATGCTGCGCGCCAGCAGAAACTTCACAAACAGGTCGGAGAATCCATGCTCTTCATGCATGACGCGAATCATCTCCTTTCGGCTGATCTTCATTGCACTGCAGGCGGTGATCGCAGTTGCCGTGGACAAGCGCAGCCCGGGTATCGCTGCCAGCGCTCCTTCGCCGACAAACTCGCCGGCCGCAAGCATCAGGATCGTCGCTTCTTTTCCGGCCTGAAACAACCGTCATCTTTGCTCCGCCCTTTTGCAGATAGAACACCAAGTCCGCCGGATCTCCCTGCGAGTAAGAACGGCTGCTTCGGCGCCAATTCAACGATCCGTCGTCCAAGTCCCAGCCTGCGCGAGGAAGACGCGGCATCAAATGGGGTCTTTTCGAGTTCAACCATCAGAGAGCTCCCTCTTCAATTCGAGGCAGAGTAGCATTCCTCACATCGGACTGCATCAGCTAATACAAGTATCTCTCAGGAAGTGAGCTTTAATGCTCAGACTCACCAGTCCGAGACTCCAAATAGTATCGGAACTTACCGGATGCGCTCTGTACACGCGTGAAGAAAGAAACGCCCCGCACAGGTAGAAAAATGGTGTATCGCATGAAGAAAGTTATTACGTTCGTCGCACTTCTCAGCATGACCAGCATTGGCTGGGCGGGAACTAATCGTGAAGCAACCAACGACCGACTCGATCATGCCGGCAGAGTGCTTCACGAGATCATGGACGCGCCGGATAAGGGCATTCCTGAAGAAGTTCTTGAGCACGCCAAGTGTGTTGCCGTTGTTCCCCATCTTCTCAAAGGCGGCTTCGTGTTCGGCGCGGAAAATGGCCGCGGCGTGGCGACCTGCAGGACCGCCAGACGGCTGGAGCGCGCCAATCTTCTTCGCTATCACCGGCGGCAGCTGGGGATTGCAGATCGGCGTCGAGGGCGTGGACCTGGTCATGATTATCCAGAACGAGCGCGGAATGCGCCAGTTGCTCTCCAGCAAATTTGAGCTCGGCGCAGACGCGTCTGCGGCAGCCGGACCGGTTGGCCGTCATGCTTCGGCTGATACCGATTGGAAGATGGATGCCGAAATCCTCACCTACTCGCGAGCCAAGGGCGCCTTTGCCGGACTCACTCTCAACGGCGCTTCGATTCGTCACGACGAAGATTCCACCCGGGCCATCTACGGCCACGACGTCTCAAATGCCCGCATCCTCAAGGGCGAAGTAACCGTTCCCTCCTCAGCGCATTCCTTCCTCGATGCAGTCAGAGGCGCGAAAGCGCAGGCAGTCGCTTCGAACTAACAGAACGCGTCTTGCAGATTGCGGGCGTCCGCACCTCAACGGCAGGGACGCCCGCTGCATTAGAAAGGTAACTATGCTCTGGACAATTTTTGTAGTCGTTCTGATCTTGTGGCTTCTCGGCTTCAGTTTCCACATCGCCGGCGGCCTGATCCATATCCTGCTGGTCGTGGCCCTGGTAATCCTCGTCTTCAACCTGATTAGCGGACGACGTAGCGCCCTCTGAAGACCCCTTCGCCGAGGCTCCTGCGCCCTGTCGACATTGTTGCGCTTCGATCGAAATGCCAGCGAGGCGCGACTCCGACTTCTTCCTCAAGGGCCGCAACTGGAGTTCGCGGCAGAACCGCACCGCCACGTCGATTCTGGGGTCTAGGGACTCTGAAGGGCTCGCTTTACCGCTTCTTCCGCCGTCGCCACTACCTCAAGCAACCGCCGGTTCTCCGCTTTCAGAAATCCGGCTTCCACCGCGCGATCCAGAAATGCGAGCAAGCGATCCCAGTATCCCACCGTGTTGATCAGCACGCAGGGCTTGGCATGCAGGCGAAGCTGCTTCCAGGTAACGATCTCCATCATCTCGTCCAGCGTCCCGTAACCGCCCGGCAGCATCAGAAACGCATCCGCCAGTTTCACCATGCGCGCCTTGCGCTCGTGCATCGTGGGCACCATCTCAAGCCGAGTCAGCCCGCCGTGGGCGATCTCGCTGCCCGACAAGAATCTCCGGCAGCACGCCGATCACTTCCGCTCCGTCCGGCCAGCGCCGCATCCGCGACCGCTCCCATCAGCCCCACGCTCGCGCCGCCGTACACGAGACCAATCCCGCTTCGGCAATGGCGGTTCCCAAAGCCCTTGCCTCCGCCAGAAACACCGGATCGCTCCGCATTCGCCGATCCGCAATACACGGCCACCCGTTTCAATTTCATCGCGCACCCAGAATAGCGCCGGTATGTCGCGAGGGCGCACCACCGGCAGAACTCCAAGCAGCTCCGATATGCCGTGATGTCACGGCAACGGCGCGTCACAAGTCTCTGTATGGGGTTCACTGAAGTTTAACAATCAATTAAACCTACGGCCCACCGGGGGAAATTAAGGTCTTTGGAGTCCCCGAGGAGGGCCCAGTCGTGAAGCTAATTCTTTTCAATCTGCGCTTGTTATCGCAGCAACTTCGACGTTGTCAGCACAAACACTTGTAAATAAAAACGGCGCCGCTGGAGCCGACACGTTGGTTCTCAGCCGCTCTGTCTATGCTGGAACCGCTTTAACGGTGACGGTGGGACAGACGTTACCTCCCGGTTGCGTCGTGGGCATCGTCAAAGTCCCCACGCTGCCGCTTTCCGCCGGCAAAACGACGAAGCGTGGCCGTTACATGCTGCACAGCAGTTGCGGATGGGACTTATCCAGCGGTGTTCAACAACGACATCCCCGACGGCAGTTTCGGCGTCACCTCGCCGATCTACCTCGATAACATCTCGAAAAACGGCAAACTGCTTGGAACGTTCGCGGTTCCCAGCAACCTGATCGTGACCAGCTTCAGTTCCAAGTCCGAATTGGCTTTGCATTTGTCGCCCGACGGAAAATCGATCACCTTCATGGGCTATAAGGCATGGCCCTGGCTTCGTTACCGGGCCGAACCAGCTCGATGTGTCGAATTCAAACACCCCGGGAGTCGTGGACCCGACCAACCCTGTGGTTTCGCAGTATTACCGGGCTGTAGCCGAAGTGGACGCGGAGCGGGAAATATCCAAATCACGGATGGAAATGCCTATAGCGGTAATAATGGCCGCGCGGCAATCAAAGGAAGCACCGGAGATGTATTACCTGGCAGGAAACGACAACAACGGCGGCCTCTCGAAGAGCCAGCTTCTTACGACCCAGGTTGGAGTGGATCTGGTTACGTCGACAGGCGTCGAGCTGCTGGTACCGGGGCAGATACCTCCGGTGCCGCCGAACATCGACAAAATTGGAGACTTCGAAATCACGCAGCTTGGCTACACGACCGCGGATAAGGCGGGGAAAGATAATAACTTCCGCGGTATCACCATCTTCAACAACACGCTGTACGTCACCAAAGGAAGTGGCTCAAACGGCATTAACACGGTCTACCAGGTTGGCAACGCAGGTATGCTGCCGACGGGAAGCACCGCGCAGCTTGCGAGTGAGCCGATCACGGTCCTGCCAGGATTTCCTACGACACTGGCGAGCGGAGTAGCGCTTGATGGAAGCACAAGCAATTCGGTCGCGTTTCCCTTTGGCATTTGGTTCGCAGACGCAGACACGCTCTATGTTTGCGACGAAGGCGACGGAACGCTGGTGACCCCTGCAGTGGATGGCAATGTCGCTTCTGCCGGCAAGCCAGGCCACAGCAGGCGTACAGAAATGGATTTTTAACGGCACCACATGGCAACTCGCTTATGTTCTTAACAACGGTCTGAACATCGGCGTTCCTTACAGCGTCCCCGGATATCCAACTCCCGCAACCGACGGTTGCCGCAATCTTACCGGGAAGAACAACGGCGACGGAACGGTTGATCTGTATGCCGTGACCTCAACCGTCAGCACGAGTGGGGACCAGGGTGCCGACCCCAACCTGCTGGTGACGGTAAAGGATCAACTAAAAGCCACGTCAAGGCCCAATGGTCTGGGTAAATTCCAGACCCTTCGCGCAGCTGGGTTTGGAGAAGTGCTTCGTGGAGTATCTTTCGCGCCCGCTAACTGAGACGCGAAGACGACCACGATTGGCAATCCGACGACGATATGACGTCGAATGAAACTGAACATATGATCGGAGCCGTGACATCATCACGGCTCCGATCGTTTCTGCAAGAGTATTGAGCCGGGCCAGCCACCCACAGACCCGCACAACAGCCTGGGCGAAGGTAAACTGGTGTAGGAACCTTCCCGCCTGGACCCGCCGTGCAGTCGCTCATCGAAAATCTCAATCCTGAACAGCGCGCTGCCGTTGAAACCACCGATGGCCCGCTGCTCATCCTCGCCGGCGCCGGCTCGGGCAAAACGCGCGTCATCACCAGCCGCATTGCGTGGCTCATCCAGGAAAAAGGCGTCGCGCCGGATTCCATTCTGGCCGTTACGTTTACCAACAAGGCATCGGCTGAGATGGCCGAGCGCGTGGAGCGACTGCTCGGCCACGGCTCGCTGGCCAAGCCGCTTATCGCCACATTCCACTCGCTTTGCGTGCGCATTCTGCGCCGCGATATCGAAGCGCTGAAGGTCGGCAAGGCAAGGGCCTCACCCGCTCCTTCGCCATCTACGACGAGAACGACCAGCAAGGCATCGTGAAGCAGATCATGCGCCGCATGGGGCTCGACACCAAGCAACTGACGCCGCGCACCGTGCTGGGCCGCATCTCCTGGGCCAAGAACCACATGGTCGATCCGCAGGATTATTACCTCGGCTCCAAAGATCCCGACAGCGAGCGCATCGCGCACATCTACAAGGGCTACAAGGACGAACTGCGCAAGAACAACGCGCTCGACTTCGACGATCTGCTGCTCGAAGCGGTGCGCCTGCTCAAGGTTTCCGCGCGCAACGCGCGAGCGCTACCAGCGCCGCTATCGCTATATCCTTGTCGACGAGTACCAGGACACCAACCGCCCGCAGTACGAGCTGATGAAGCTGCTGGCCGGCGAGCACAAAAACGTCTGCGCCGTGGGCGATGAAGACCAGAGCATCTACTCGTGGCGCGGCGCCGACATCCGCAACATTCTCGAGTTCGAGAAGGACTTTCCCAACGCGCGCATCGTCCGCCTCGAGCAGAACTACCGCTCGACGCAGATCATTCTCGAAGCCGCCGGCGCGGTCGTCGCCAACAACCTTCGCCGCAAAGGCAAGAAGCTGTGGACCGATCGCCAGGGCGGCTCGCTGATCGGCTACTACGAAGCGCCCGACGGCGAAAACGAAGCGCTCTTCATCGCCGACCGGATCCAGAGCATTTCTCCGCGCAAGCAAGCTCGACGCCGAGACGACGAGAGCCCGCAGTGCGCCGTCCTGTATCGCACCAACTCGCAATCGCGGCTGGTGGAAGAAGCGCTGCGCCGCTACGACATCAGCTACACCATGGTCGGCGGCTTCAGCTTTTACGAACGCGCCGAGATCAAGGACCTGCTCGGCTATCTGCGCCTGGTCCGCAATCCGCACGACTCGATGGCGCTGCAGCGCGTGATCAACACGCCTGCGCGCGGCATCGGCAAAACCACTCTGGAGACGCTGGAACGGCTGGCGCTTGAAACCGGCCAGTCCACGTGGGACGCGCTGGGCACGGCGATCGCACAGCGGCTCATCCCCACGCGCGCGCAGATGGCGCTCGAGTCGTTCCGCCAGCTCATTCTCGATGCGCAGGCCATGATGGATCCGGACTTCGCGGGCAAGCTCTCCGCCGATGTAGGCGCGGAAGACGCGCGACACCGACTTCTACCTTCGGCGCGGCCGAACCAGGCGCCGAGGAGAAGCGGCAAGTCACGGACGCGCTGGAAGCAGCGACCGAGTTCAGTTTCGGCGACAACGAAAATCAGATTCCGCTGCTCGATCCGAGCCACTTCTCGCCCTTCGCCGAAAAGTCGTCCGCCGCAAAGAAGGCGCGGCCATTTCTGCAGATGCCGAAACAGCACAGGACGGGTGCCCAAGGTCTCCGCAGAGAGACCTGGGAGCGGAGCTGCAACGAGCAACAAACCCGGGCCCGAAGAAGAACGCTCGGAAGCTTTCAGAAAGCCCGGCGATCCCGCCACGCTTCCCGAGCTCATCCGCTTCCTCATCGATCGCACCGGCTACATCAAGGCGCTCGAAGCCGAAGGCTCGCCGGAAGCCTTCAGCCGCATTGAAAACCTGAAGGAACTGGCCAACGCCGCGCACGATGCCGAAGTGCGCGGCGAAACGCTCGCCGAATTTCTCGATCACGCCGCGCTCGCCTCCGACACCGACCAGTTCGATCCCAACGCGCGCGTCACGCTGATGACGCTGCACGCGGCCAAGGGCCTCGAATTTCCGCTCGTCTTTCTCGCCGGACTTGAAGAGGGCCTCTTCCCGCACTCGCGCACGCTGATGAATCCCGAGGAACTCGAAGAGGAGCGCCGCCTCTGCTACGTCGGCATGACGCGCGCCATGAATACGCTGATCCTCACGCGCGCGCACTACCGCCGCCGCTACGGCAACGACGCGCCGGAGCTAAGCGTTCCCTCGCGCTTTCTTGAAGAGGTTCCGAACCAGCTTGTCGAGAATCTCGGCGGCCGCGTCGCCAGCGTGGTCTGTTCCAGCGTACGGAAACGGCCGTGGAAGCAGCTATGGCGGAAATCGTCGGCACGGACAATCGAACGAATTCGACAGCCGGCACTACAACTACGAGGATGAGAGCCAGGAAGTGACAAGGATTTCAGGCGGCGAGCTCTCGTCCAAAAAGTAAGAGCGCGCAAGCGCCGGAGGGCGGCGGCAATTCGATCGATAACATCGCCCGCTTCTTCGGCGGACAGGGCGTCAAGCCCGGCTCGTTCGTTCGGCCGGCTTCGTCGCGCCCCAAGATGGACATCCCGGAGCCCACCGGCGCCGCCGGCCTGAAAAAAGGCCAGCGCGTGCGCCACAGCAAATATGGCGAAGGGCAGATCGTGATGCGCGAAGGCGAAGGCGACGACGCCAAGCTCACCGTGCTCTTTTCGCGCCACGGCATGAAGAAGCTGATGGAAAAGTTCGCCAACCTCGAGAAGCTCTAGAGCTGATCCATCAACGGAGTTTGAAAGCACCGGACTTTACAGTCTGCGGGGAAGATTCCTCGCTTTGAAAGGGCACGGCTTTCATCCGTGCCGCAAGCAGCACAATTTCATCGTCGGCTTTAGCCGCTGAGGGATGTCTCTCGCCAGTTTCTCACCGTTAATAAGCCAAAAATCCCATCCGCATTGCCGGCTGATTAAGCCGCCCTGTCCGCCCCCGCATCCGTCCCATCGCAAACACATTGCCGCTTTGATCAAGATCGCCGACGATGTCTTCACGAAGAACGCACCGCCTTCCCCGAGGTCCCCATGTCCACTGTTCCAATCTCCGCACCGGCTCAAAGAACCAGCCTTGCGCTTCCGATCCTGGTGGGAGGCGGGGTCGCAGGCCTGCTGGATATGACCTCCGCCTACATCACCTTCGGCCGCTACATGCCGATAGGAATTGCCGGGGGCATCGTCGGCGCAGCGGGACGTCATGTGTCAGTCGGCCAGTACATCCTCGGCCTCTCGATTCACTACTTCATCGCTTTCTCGGCTGCCGCCGTGTATTGCCTCGCGAGCAAAAAGCTGACGTTCCTGCGAGACCATTTCATTGTCTGCGGCCTGTTCTACGGGATCGCGGTGTTCCTTGTGATGCAGCTGGTTGTCCTGCCGCTCAGCGCTTACCACGCCATGGGCCCGTACCAATACCGCGGCCTGGTTCAGGGCCTGCTCGCACACATGTTTCTCATCGGCCTGCCGATTTCTATCAGCCTGCGAACGCTGTCTGATTGATCCGTTGATGCACTCCGATCGCATTGCCTTCCATTACGCGCAATTATGCGAAAACAACAAAATGTTGGCCAAATAGCTGCGCTTCGCTGGATCCAGAAATTGAATGGTTTGACGGTTGGCGATCGGGCGTCAGAGTGTTGCTTGAGTAGTAATTTCCGTGTAGGCGGTGATTCGCTCGCGATCAACTAAATGCGTCGTTCTTCAGGTCAACGATCACAGTGGTCAGATGCACGGTACCAGTTCAGTGCGCTAATTTCAACGCTTCCGGTGGCACTCGAATCTCAAGTCCGGTCTTGTGCTCGGCCCAACCAAGCTCGATCTGAAGTGCGGTCGACTGGTCGGTCACACCGGGAGCGAAGACAGGTATTTTGATCCAGTCCTCTCCCAGATAATTCACCAACTGGACAATGTACTTTCCAGGCGCGAGACCCCTCACCGCGAACTTAAGACCGTCTCCAATGGAAGTTCCGCCGACCTGTTTGCCATCGGGAGTATCCACATCTACGTAGAAGAGCGGGAAGTAATTGCCCATCTCCGATTTCTTGTACTGATAGCCCTCCGGGAGAATCACCCTTCCACTGATCTCGCTGTTGACTTCGAGGTCGATTCTGACCCAGGAACATCCATTGGCCGTTGAAACCCCAGCATCCGCTATGTCGCTCCAGACGGAACGGAATTGCGGATCGGTGTCGGCGTCAATCTGATAGAAGCCAGGGGCAACTGGCCCAAGCTCGAATCGTCCTTGAGCATCGGTTGTTACGGAGAATGATCATCCCGATCACGCATGTTTGATGAGTCAGTAAAATGTGATGATGAGCAGTCAGACAGTAGCGGAGAAGAGGTTTGACGCGATTCTGCGACGGATGTTGCAGTCCAAGCCTCTGTCGCGGTCTGAGATCAGCGCGAAGATCGCAGCACGGCGCAAGGCCGCGAGGATTAAGTAGGTTGTTGTTTTGATGGTCTGGTTTAGAACGCAACCAGCGTTTTGTACGGTAACGGAGTTCGACTAACCATGCTGACCAGGGCCATCTCGAAGATTGAAGCCTGCACGCTGCGACGGTTGTACCTCCAGCAGAACTCACGCATGTAGCGGTCCAGGTGCCAGGGACTGAGCTTGTGATAGTTGCCGACGATGGCACGCTTGAAGAGTGAAAACGCATTTTCAACTGTCTGAGTTGTTGTCCAGACGCGCTCTGCCAGTTCGCTCGCGTGGTTTCCTCTTGAGTGTTTCTCTCTGGGGATGAGGCGCTCGTAAGTGGGATTGCCATCGGTGACAACTTCTTTGGTATCCTCGGCGAGTTTGGCATCCAGCACCGGCTTCATGGCCTCGAATTTGCGGTTGGACATCGACTCCAGATGAACCCGCCCATTGCGTTCGGCCAGTCCAATCACCATTGTTTTAGAAGCTTTGGCCACCTTGGAGCCTTTATGGCGAAGGCGCCCTCCGATGTAGGCTTCATCGATCTCCACGGTGGTGTCGGGATCTCCCAGCTGAATGTCTCTGGCTTCCCGCATGGCTTCGCGGATCCTGTGAGCGACATACCAAGCGGTCTTGTAGGTCATGCCGATATGACGCCCAAGCTGGCTGGCTGAAATGCCCTTCTTGGCATCGCTCATCAATGAAATTGCAGCGAACCATTTCGTCAGAGGCAGATGTGAATCATGGAAAAGCGTTCCAGTCGTGGCGCTGAACTGGAACTTGCAGGAAGCACACTGAAACAAACGCCGCGGTCCGCCAGTCTTGTTGGTGGACTCAATCGGCCAGCACTTGCCGTGATCGCATGCCACGCAGCGAACACCCCTCGGCCAGCGCGTCCTCACCAAGTGATTCAGTGCAGATTTCTCGCTTGGAAACCGGCGCGTCAGAGAATAGAGATTCATCGCATGCCTCGACTACACGCATCATCTCGCTAAATCGTACATGTGTCAAAGGGATAATCATTCTACGGAGTAACTTCGTTTCCCGTCTTCGGCTTTGATCAACAGATGGTGATTCGAGCGGGGGTTTGAAACGTTCACCTGGGAAAGATCGACGGAGGGAAGATCTACTTCACCTGCGACGTAGCTGAGGCCCTCGCCGTGCGCAAGCCGGCGCAGACGCTCGATATATTCGCCCCTTTGTTCGACAGGACCACTGGGATTCGATGACATGTACCAGATTTCCAGTTCGCTCGCCTTCGCGCCTGCCTTGCCGAAGAAGAGCCATTCGTCACCGACACGGATCTCAGCAAAGCATTCTCCCTGCTCGGCGACGATTTGCATCTTGCGGGCTGGATTTCCCTTGAACACCTCTTCTGGCTCAACCGTCAAGCGCAGATCGCTGGGAGCCGTGCCGCCTCGAGCGGAGGCGAAATCCAGCCGGCTCCTGACGCGCATCTTGTCGGTGACCAGAATCTTGGCCGTGAACACCGCGTCGTAGCCTTCGGTGCCGCAGTCTTCAGACATCGTGTCAGCGAACCGCACAGCGCAAACCAGGGTCTTGCCATCTCGTACAACGAAACGCGGGTTAACGGACGCATCACAACGTTTCCCGCCTCCGGCGAACAAGGCCAAAAAAACGAATGCTGAGATCGTTAGGTCGATTCGCCGCATGCGTGGATTCTAGCTCCTTCACCACTTCGACTCGTCCGTCTTTAGAAGGTTGTGAGCGATTTGTGGCCAACCCGTCAATACCTTTTTGCCAACACCAGCGCGCAGGGGAATTGCTAAAGACAGCGAAGTCTTGGCTGTCTTGCCAAATCACTCCAGCCCGATCACCAGCGCCTCGCGGCCCTTGGCTATTTCTTCGTGAGCCTCCAGCCGCTTTGCTTGCTCCTCGCCATTGAGCACGCGGAAGACGCCCTCAGCCAGCGCCTGCAACTCATCTTCGCCGGGATAAACGGTGATCGGAGCGATCCACTCGATGTATTTGCGCAGCCGGCTTATCATGCGCTCCGAGTGCGCCATGCCGCCGGTCAGCAGCACCGCATCCACGCGTCCCTCCAGAACCGCAGCCATCGCGCCGGTCTCTTTCGCAACCTGGTAAATCATCGCCTCATACACGGCGCCGGCCTTCGCATCGCCCGCATCGATGCGACGTTCCACTTCCTCGAGATCCCGCGTTCCCAGATAGGCAAACAGCCCGCCTTCGCCGAAAACCATTCGATCCAGTTGCGTCTCGCTGTATACTTCCCGCTGAAGCAGAGCTTGATCAGTTCGCGGACGGGCAGCCAACCGGTCCGGTCCGGCCCCAGCGGGCCTTCCTCCGGAGTATTGTTGTCGATCATCCTTCCGTCGCGATGAGCCGAGACCGTGATGCCGCTGCCCATATGCACGATGATCAGACGCAGATCGGAGTAGGCGCGTCCGGTCTCGCGGCGCAAACCGTCGCGCCACGGCCTTGATGTTCAGCGCATGCCCCACGCACGATCTCTGGATCAGGGGCGAACCCGAGATCCGCGCACACTCCTGCCACTCATCCACCGTCACGGGATCGACAATGTAGGCGTTCACCCCGGCGGCTTGCGCAAAGCGAAGCGCCAGAACGGCTCCCAGATTGCTGGCATGTTCGCCGCGACGCGCCAGGCGGAGTTCTTCAATGAGAGCATCGTCAACGAGGTAGGTGCCGCAGGCCATAGGCGGCAATAATCCGCCGCGTCCGCCCACGGCGGCGAAGTCCTTTGTTTCGTATCCCGCCGCCGCGAGCGCCTTCTCGATCAACGCCGCCCGATAGCCTGTACGCGCCAGCATGGAGCGCCCGCGGAACTGGTCAATTTCCTCGTCGCCGTGATGAACCGAACTTACCCACTCCGCTCCCTCGGCGTTGAAAACACCGAACTTAGTCGAGGTCGAACCGGGATTGATGACGAGAACGCGGTTACCCTTGTTTGGCACGGAATTCTCCCCAGCCATGCTACACTCTTTGCAATCCCAGAATTCGAGTAGAAGTTCTTGCCTGTTCCGAGTTACCGCTCCACACGCAACACTTCCACATTGCGTTCGCGGTAATAGCTTCAAAGGAGCATTCTCAATGGAACAAGGCACAGTCAAGTGGTTCAACGACGCAAAAGGTTTTGGTTTTATCACCCGCCAGAATGGCGAGGACGTATTCGTCCATCACACCGCCATTCAGTCGCAGGGCTTCCGCTCACTTCAGGAAGGCCAGCAGGTTCAGTTCAACGTGGTCAAGGGGCCCAAGGGCTGGCAGGCTGAGAACGTCCAGGCTCTCTAATCCGGAGCTACAAGATTTCTGAAACAGCAGAGGGACGGCCAAACAGCCGTCCCTCTTGTTTTGTGCTGGGCCGCTACAAACTTGGCGCAGGACACTGTGAGGCAAAACGAAGCCTTAACTTCCCAGTTGCCCACAAACCACCAGCGATGCCGCCAAACGATCTTCCGTCCTAGTCTGCTTGAAGCAGGCAGATCCGATTTGGTGCTACGCTTTATCGATATTCGAATCGTTCCTAAGTGCGAGGGGGTGCGATGAAATTCTTGGTTCCGGCTCTCCTGTTATCAGCAGCGATTCCTTCTTTTTGCCAGAGCAACCCGCAACATTCCATCGATCCGGATCAGATATTTCAAATGCCCACGCAGTTCAAGCAGGCACCACGTGACTTTAGCAAGCCACCCGCCTTTAAGGCTCCCTTTCAGAATATGTTTTTGCCGCGTGTCGTTCTTCCCAGCCACGCACCCAAAGTTGGCGACCCGCGTCTCGACGCGGATATCATTCACCGGCCGCGCCCGGAAAGCTTCGCACAGCAGCAGGAGCGCACTCCGCTGGCCAGCACTCTTTATCCCAATCTGAAGTTGCTCCCGGTCGAAACGGCGCGGCTAGATGCTACCCCAGCGTCTCCTAACAAATAATGGTGGAACTGACGATCCGAGAGATTCTCGTGTTCCGGTCGAATCACCGCCGATGGGGAAGTTATATCCCGCAGGGCCTATAGCCCATATTCGTGTGGGTGCGGTTACGGCCCGGCTAAAGCCGTGCCCTTGTTACAAAACTTGAATTCATCGAGTTTCTTAACGAGTTCGGAAGTCGAGCCTTTTCAAAACCCATTGGAGTTGGCGTATGACCGATGCGGAAGTAACGAAAGGCAACCGCAGATCCTTCCGCCGCGCGTCAGGATGACAGCGCTAGAGGGAATTCGAAACGGGCGGATGACCGCCGATTGGGAAGTTTCGGTTCCAAAAACACGCGGACTCGGGCTGCCCTTTAGCTCGCGGACCCGTTTCCGAAGCTCTCTTTCGCAGCCTTTCTTCTTCCGCAACCTCTCACGACGGCTCGATTTGGATCCCTCGCTCGCTTCTACAGCGGCTGCCCGAGCCGCTTCTCCAGTTGCACGCGATACGTTCGGCTGACACGGGTACGCGATCCATTCTTCAGCACCGCTTCAAACTCCCCGTGCGAGATCGGCTCCAGTTGCAGAACGCTCTCAATATTGATGAGCGCCGAGCGGTGCACGCGGACGAACCGCCGCGGATCGAGCTTCTCGGCCAGGTCATTCAATGCCGCGCGATACAGCAGTTCCTTGCCGCCAACATGCAGCGTGACGTACACGCCCGCCGCCTCAATCCAGTCGATATCGATCACGCGAATAAAGCGTGTGGTGCCACCGGCCTTCACCACCAGCCGATCGAGCCTGCGCTCCTGCGCGGACGGGCGCGGTGCTCACCATCTTCACCACGCGCTGTCCGAACTCCCGCATACTGCGCTCGTCCAGCCGCGCCTTTGCACGCGACATGGTCGCCTCAAATCGCTCATCGCTGAATGGCTTCAGACAGGTAGTCGAGCGCGTTGGCCTCAAAAGCCCGAATCGCGTGCTGATCGTACGCAGTCACAAAGACCGTCAGCGGCATCTGCGCCGCGCCGATCGCATCAATCACGGCAAGGCCATCCAGCTCCGGCATCTGCACGTCGAGAAAGAGCAGATCCGGGTCTTCCCGCTGGATCATCTCCACAGCGGTTTCACCGTCCGCGGCTTCGCTCACCGACGCCACCTGGTCGTCCCGGCGCAGCAGATCCATCAGCCGCTGCCGCGCGGGAAGCTCATCGTCGGCAACCAGCACAGCGATCGGCTCAAGCGTATGCGCGTTCATTCGTCTCATCTCCCAGGCGCAATGGCAGCGATACTTCGACCACGGTGCCGCCCACGCTACGATTGCGGACTACAAAGCGACTGGTCCCGTTCGGGTGAAGCCCGGCGATGCGTTGCCGCGTGATCGAAAGACCCAGGCCCTCTGAACTCTCGAGCGTCCACCCCAGAGGCAATCCAACGCCATCATCCATCACGCGAACTTCCAGCCTGTCGCCCAGCGCCTTTGCGCGCACCACCAGGGTTCCCCCCGCAGCCCGGCGCGAAATGCCGTGGCGGATCGCGTTCTCCACCAGCGGCTGAATGAACATCGAGGGCACCTGGGCGTACTTCACCTCGGGCGCCACATCCATTACCACGCGGAGCTGATCGCCAAAGCGAATCTTCTGGATCTCGAGGTAATGCTCCAGAAACGCGAGTTCTTCGGCCAGCGGAACCTCCTGCCGATCCTTCGACTCGAGCGACATCCGCAGCAGGTCGCCAAGATGCTCGATCATGCGCCGCGTCAGCTTTGGGTCGCGCTCGACGTGTGACGAGATGGTGTTCAGCGCGTTGAAGAGGAAGTGCGGATCCAGCTGCATCCGCAGAGCATTCAGCCGCGCCTCACTGAAGCTGTGCTCCAGCCTCTCCAGCCGAAGTTCGCTGTTCACATAGCGGCTGTAGTACTCATAGGCCTGCACGCCGCCGAGGATCACCCAGTAGATGAGCCAGCACCAGAGCTGCCATCCCACGACCGCCGGGCTGAATATCTGGGAGAAGCGGAGAGAACTCCACGGAGTAACCCCGAAAAGGGCGCGGATCGTGGTGAAGATATAAAAGTAGATCTCGGTGAAGACCAGGCTCGCCAGGATATGCACGGCGATGCGCCGCCCCAGTTCCCTGGCGGAGAAGGGGAGCCGTTGGTCGAACAGCGCGATGGCCGGGGTCAGCAGGGCCCAGCTCCAGAATTGGGCGAGATAGATTCGAATCTCGTCGTGCCAGTGTGCGGTGCCGAGGGCTGGCAGGGCGAAGAGGACTCCTGCGGCCGTGGATATCAGCGCCCCGAAGATCGCGAGTCCCCACCAACTCGTCGCAATGCGACCCCAAAAGCTCGCACGCTGCTCTTCGTCAGGGTCGATCCATTCGCCGGATTGGGTTTTCGAAGCAGCCACGTTCGGCCTCACATGCCGCAGCATGGCCGGGCCTCCTGGCTTGCGATCAAGCACTGCGGACATCGGCATTCCCGGCGATCACATTATCTCGCATCGATTGGCCGTGTGCGGCGGCCGGCTCAAGAAGGAGCCAGAGGCCGAGAGCGAAGAGAATTGCCGCGCAGCAGAGGTAGAAACTCGACATCCACTTGCCGGATTGATCTCCTCCGGAGTGATTCAACATAAGCTGCAACATAGGCCGTCCCGGCCTGCAAATCCACGCTTATGTCGCCACCGGGCCCCTTCGCAATTCAGGACGGTTTCCGGGTTCTTTCAATGGGCGTTTCTGACGGCTACAGAATCGCGCAAGTGGTTTGCTTCCAATTGCCGGAGATCAAATTAACAGGTCAAGATTCCTGACCTGTGCTATACTTATTTCAATCGTAGAATTCGATCTAGAAGTCATTGCCTGTTCCGCTTACCCGCTCACTCGCAAACTTCCTACATTGCGTTCGCGGTAATTTCAGTATCAAAGGAACAACACACAATGGAAACAGGCACAGTCAAGTGGTTTAATGACGCCAAGGGATTTGGATTTTTGAGCCGTGAGAACGGCGAGGACGTCTTCGTCCATCACACCGCCATCCAGGCAAACGGCTTCCGTTCGCTTCAGGAAGGCCAGAAGGTCCAGTTCAACGTGACCAAGGGCCCCAAGGGCTGGCAGGCAGAGAACGTACAGCCTGTCTAAATCGGGACGAAAGTTCGATGTGAGATCAAAAAAGGACGGCATAACTGCCGTCCTTCTCATTTTTATACGTATATTTGCGTATTTGCGAATCGATGCGGCCTACGCGGCCGATTTGAGGGATTTCGGAGCTGGGATGCAACGACTTCTGATCTGACTTGTGTTTGCCCAGGAAATCCAGTGCATCGTTGATGGTGTCTTCAAACCGCGAGCCCAGCTTGTGGGTGGCGCGCACGCCTTTTGAGACGAGCTGGCACACCTCGAAGCGGTTGATGCCCTGGGCGAGCACGCGATGAATCTTGTCAGAACGCATGAAGAACTCCGATCACGGGGAAAATGCCGACAGCTAAGCCGTCGACAAGTGATTGCTGCGTGTGCTACGGAGCTCGTCAAAGCTATGAGGGGGCCAAAGCCGAGCAGGCTGGAAGCTTCCAGATCGCGTCTAGCTTTCATTCTACGCTAGAATCGCAAAAACCACGTGAATTCGGTCGTCGCCGTGCTTCCATGAAATGGCCTTTGCGGCTGTTCTCTGCTGCGACAATGCGCGCCGGCGGCTTTTCCCCTCGATGAAATCCCTGTTACCATAAAGTTCGCATCGCCCGTTAACTCGGGACACATTGAAGAGATTCAGCAAGAGAGGTTTGGCATTGGCAAATACCAAGAAGATTGAAGACAAGGTAGAGCGCAAGAAAGTGAAACGTGTAGCCCGCAAGAAGGCCGCACCCAAGGCCAAGCGCACCACTCCGCGCGGTTCAAACAAGAAGAAGCTCAAAAAATTGGTACGCGGCCAGTCGAAGCGTTAAATCGGCTGAAGCGAGCAAAAGTGCAAGGGCCCGGACCGACAACGAACCGGTCCGGGCTTGCATTCATACCCCTCGCCGCAACCATTCCGCATCATCCCATCCCTCCTCGCATTCGTCCAATCCTCATCATGTAAACTTCCGCATAAGGCTTCCCACTGCAAACTGGAACCACCTGCGTACGCAGCGCTGCATGCCGGACCGGACGAGGAGAACTGCCCTGCCAAGCCAACTGCTTGCCTGCAAATCCATTGATAAGCTGATCCGCGAATCGGAAGAACCCGAACACGCGCTGAAAAAGACCCTCGGGCCCTGGTCACTTACCGCTCTCGGCATTGGCGCCGTCATCGGCTCCGGCATCTTCACCGTCATCGGCACCGCCATGGCGGGACAGAAGTTCGACACTCCCGAAGTCAGCAACACCCCGCTGATCCACTACCTGCTCACGCACACCGCCATGGCCGGACGCCCCGGCGCCGGTCCGGCACTCGCACTGTCCCTCGTCCTCGTCGCTATCGTCTGCGTCTTCACCGGCCTCTGCTACGCCGAACTCGCCTCGATGATTCCCATCGCCGGCTCGGCCTATACCTACACCTACGCCACGCTCGGCGAACTGGTGGCCTGGATCATCGGCTGGGATCTGATTCTCGAATACGCCTTCTCCAACATGAGCGTCAGCGTCGGATTCGCCGCGCACATCGAGGCCCTGCTCGAATGGTTCGGCATCCATCCCGCCCTTAAATGGATCTCGCCCGCCTATCTGCCCACCGGCCTGCAGGACCTCGCCGGCAAAGACCTCTACGCACCCGGCTGGCACTTCGGCTTCAACATTCCCGCCTTCCTCGTCGTCATGGTTCTCACCGTCGTGCTGGTACGCGGCATCCGCGAGTCGGCCCGCACCAACAACATCCTTGTCCTGGTCAAAATCGTCGCGATCCTGACGTTCATCGGCGCCGCGGCCAGCTTCGTCAAGCCGGTCTACTGGCATCCCTTCATGCCCAATGGCTGGACCGGCATGCTCTCCGGCGGCTCCATCATCTTCTTCACCTACATCGGATTCGATTCCGTCTCCACCGCTGCCGAAGAGTGCAAAGCAGCCGCAGCGCGACCTGCCCTTCGGCATCCTCGCCACGCTCGTCGCCTGTACGCTGCTCTACGGCGGCGTCGCCATCTGTCTCAGCGGCATTGTGCCCTGGCAGTCCATCATGGGCGACGGAGCCCCGGTGGTGAACGCCCTCAAGCGCCTCTCGCTCGAACCGGGCGGACACAACCTGCGCTGGGTCGAGCTGGTCGTGCTCATCGGCGCCATGCTGGGCATGATCTCGTCGATTCTCGTGTTTCAACTGGGCCAGGCGCGCGTCTGGTTTGCCATGTCGCGCGACGGACTGCTGCCCAAGGTCTTCGGCAAGATTCACTCGCGCTACCGCACCCCCGCCGTCGCAACCTGGGTTGCCGGATTCGTCGTCGGCATTCCCGCCGGCCTGCTCGACATCGGCACCGTATCGAACCTCTCCAACATCGGCACGCTTTTCGCCTTTGTCCTCGTCTCGATCGCCGTGCTCATCCTGCGCTATCGCGAACCCGAACGCCCCCGTTCCTTCCGCGCGCCCTGGGGACCAGTCTTCCCCGTGCTCAGCATCATCTTCTGCATCATGCTGATGATGGGACTCGAAGTCCTGACGTGGGAGGCGTTCTTCATCTGGCTCCTCGTCGGCCTGATGATCTACTTCTTCTACAGCCGCCACCGGTCGGAGTTTGCGGGTATGCGATAGTTTTTCGGCAGATAAACCCAAAATACTTGGCAGCGTCGTTCTCACTACTCGTTGGTCCTTGAGATTATCTGGCGCGCGCAGCGGCAAGGGCGTGCATTTCCTTACCCAACTTGCTGCGATTGATCGCAAACTGGACAAGCAAGTTGATAATGTTGCCAGTGACCCAGTAAAGCGAAAGTCCCGAAGCGTAATGCCATAGAGAAAAACCCATGACCGCAGGCATCAGGATGGCGAACATCCACCGCTGAGAGGCACTCAAGCCTGGTGCCGGCGTGATGCACTGCGTCAGAATCATGCTTCCGATGATAAGGAGAGGCAAAATGTGCAGCGGATCCGGCAGGGAGAGGTCAGCGAGCCATAGCCAGTTCGCCAGGTGCAACTCGGCCGCGTTCCGCAGCACACTCATATATGCAAATAACAGGGGCATTTGTAAAAGCAGGGGTACGCAACCGCCGAACATATTCGCCCCCTCAGCCTGGTAGAGTGCCATCATCTCCGCGTTCATTTCTGCCCGCTTGGGGTCGTTGATCTTGAGGTGTGCGTAGCGTTTCTTCAGAGCGTCGACCTTGGGTTGAACGCGCATCATCTTCAAAGAAGATTTCATCGACATCATTCGCGGCCAGATGATCAGCAGATTGAAGATCACGGTTAGAACGATGATCGACCAGCCCCAGTTGCCAATGCCGTGATCGTGAAGAAAGCGCAGTGCTAAATAAAGCGGCTTGGCTATGAATGTCAGCCAGCCAAAATTGCCACGGGATGCAACGGCCTGACCGCGATCCGCTGGCGAGGGCGCGTTGGCGATCTCCGCATGGACCATTTGCGACTGCATCTGACTGGCAGAAATCGGCACGGCTGGTTTGGGCTTCCAAACATATTGAAAACCGAAGAAAAGCACAAAAGCCAGCATGAGAAAGCCCAGCAAAAAACGAACATCGCCATTACCGCCGGGATTCCGGGATTCAAAATCAGGATTATGAATTTCAGGCAAAGGACACCTTTTCCTTCCGGGACAATGACCCGGAGAACCGCGGGAAGAAAAGCCATGCATGGCCACCTGAGGTAGCCGTGCGTTGCTAAGCGACTGGAATCAGGAAAAGAGCGGAGGGGGACGCTGGAAGGAAGGAGCGAGACTTGGGCCGGGAGCTGCCACGAATAAAGGCGAGCCAACCCAACGATCTCTCCGGTCCAAGGTTGGAGCGACCCACGACAGCGGGAGGGCCCTCAGGCAGGCGGTCATGACGCGGTAGATCGCCGGCGAGCGCGCAACCACGAACATGAGCAAGAGACTAAGCAGGAGGAAGGAAATCATCCCGCTCATTCCCGCGAATAACAGCGACTGATAGTACGGAAGGCACAGCACAAAAAAGCAGAGCAGTTGCTCCGAGGTCGCTTGCCAGTAGCCCTCAGGCTTCGTTACGTGCCTTCGCATGCAAGCCATTGTATAGCCGACGATGTGTTCGTCGTGCAAGCCACTTCAGCTAAAACCAAATCGCCGAATTACTCATCGAGCCCGTATGTCGCCGGAGTAGCTGCGACACCAGCGTCGCAGTGGCCCCCTTCCCTACGCCTGAGAATCAGCCGGTAAACTCTATGGATGGACGATATTCGCGCGTTCATTCGCCGCCTTCCCAAGGCCGAGCTGCATCTCCACCTCGAAGGCACCATCACGCCTGCCACGCTGGTCGAGCTGAGCCAGCGCCACGACGCCACGCCCATCACGCAGGCCGAAGCCGATGCCCTCTACCAGTTCACTGACTTCACCGGCTTCATCGAAGCCTTCAAGGCCGTCACCCGCCAGCTGATGCACGCCGAGGACTACGAACTCGCCGCCTGGCGCATGATGCAGCATCTTGCCGAGCAGGGCGTGGTCCACGCCGAGGTCTTCATCTCCGTCGGCGTCATCTACATGTGGCGCAACCACGACCCCGCCTGCTTCGAGCCCATCTTCGAAGGCCTGGAGCGCGCGCGGCTGCGGGCTGAGCGCGAACTCGGCCTCTCGGTCTACTGGATCTTCGACGCCGTCCGCCACTTCACCGTGCCGGAGGCCGAGCGCGTCTTCGAAAAAGCCGCCGAGATGCGCGCCGAGTTTCCGTCGATCATCGGCATCGGCCTTGGCGGCGACGAGCGCCGCTGCGGCTCCGAGCCGTTTCGCGCGATGTATGCCCAGGCGCGCGCCGCCGGCCTGCGCCTCACCAACCACGCCGGCGAAACCACCGGCGCCTGAAGCGATCTGGGAAGCGCTCTCCATCGGCTCCGAACGTCTCGGTCACGCGCTCTCGGCCATCGATGACCCAAATCTGATCCAGGAGTTGAAAGTGCGGAGCACCGGGTTGGAGCTGAATCCAACTTCAAATGTCCGCACCGGCGTCTGCCCGTCGTTTGCCGCCCATCCGCTGCGCCGCTACTTCGACGCCGGACTGCTGGTCACCATCAACTCCGACGACCCGGCGTTCTTCGGCTCCGATATCGCCAACGAATACCTGCTGGCCCACACCGAGCAGGGATTCACCCGCGACGAACTGCGCCAGCTTGCTGCGAATTCGATGCGCGCCAGTTTTCTTCCCGCAGCAACAAAGGATTCATGGCTCCGCAAAATTGCTCAGCCATATTAATCAGTTAGGAACGCATCCAACCAAAGTTGTAGTCTCACCACTTGACGGGGAAGTGCGTCCAACGGGAGTTGAGCTATGATTGATATAGGAGACCAGTCCAGTTTATGTCTGCAGAATGCCACAATCTGACACTCCTCGACGATGAGGAGGACGGTAAAACCCTCAAGGTCATTGGATGGATCTCCGCTGCGATGGCCGTTGCAGCTCTCGGCGTATACGTAGGCCGCGAGCTTCGCCTGCGCTACAAGTTCAACAGGCGCACTCCCTACGATTTCTACTCGAACGCCGGCAACCACCAATCCACCGAATTCGGCGTCGGGATCTAAATCTAACGGCGTCTCAGATACGAATCAAAATGCCGCCTCGCGCGGCATTTTTCATTTTCTTCCCTTCCTCCGCGGCGTTTAGGATTTCGTCATGCCCGCAGGTGGAACCGCCATTGGATTCGCATACTTCGCCGTGGCCAAATTTCTTGGCTATACTGCCTTCTGCCAGTGGGTTGTCGAGCCGCGCATTCTCGAGCGTGGCAACGCCGAATCCAACCTCAACCTTATTTCCCGCCGAAATCTCTTTTCCCAAACTTCCGTCTTCTTTTGAAGCCGGAGCCGCCCGCACGGTCATCGGTGTCGCCGCCCGTGCGCTGACAGGACTCTCTTTCTTCTCCGGAATTCCCGGACTTGAAAACCATGGTGTTCTTGTGACTTGGATATTCTTCGCGTTGCTCGTTCCAGTCCGCGTCGGCGAGTGGTGGTTTCTGCTGTGGTGGATGTACCGGGAGTTTCCCATTTCGGGCAACACTCGTGGCAAACTCATCCCCTCGGCATCCTCGCCTCTTTCACTCTCGACGCCATCGGAATACTCGCCGCGTTCGTGTTGCCGGGAGGCATCTGGATCTGCTGAAAAGACATGCTCAGCCTCAGGCCCGAGGAGAGCTTGTACCACGCGAGCAAGTGACTGACGCGAATGCCGAGGCACCGCCACCTGCGTTTGCAGATACTCTTCCGCAATCTCAATTGCAAATGAATTGGAAGTTTGCGATCAGTTGGCTCCCACCCGATGCGCCAGGCGGTGATCCAGGTTCATTCAAATTGAGCCACGTTCACGCGTGATCCGAGCCCCAGAGTACTCGATCTTCGTCTATCAAGCGTAATCAATCCGCATAGTTACTCGCTTTTTTCCGCTGATCAATCCGTCGCACCCGCGTCTGCTATACATCCCGCGATTGGTGAGAAACATCAGATGAGAGTGAAGGGAGTTGGGACATGAATTATCTGCTGACACATTGGCTCATCTCCCTAGCAGGAACATTGTTTCTAGGATTGTCTGCGATGGTGCTGCATGAATTCGGGCACCTTGTGACTTCGCTGATGGTCGGCATCAAAGTAAAGAGCATTGGACTGTGCATGAAAGGCATGTACATCGTGCGGGAAGCCGGTTCGCCGAGCGAAGAATATGCTGATCTCGCTTGCGGGCCCGCTGACAAATGTTGCGCTGATCCTCTTGTTCTGGAATGCCTCGCCTACCTTCGCGCTGGCGAATCTTTGCCTCGCCATTTGCAACCTCGCGCCGGTCAAAGGCTCCGACGGTGAGCGCGCATTGGTTTGCTTCGAGCAGATGCAAAGAGAATCCTCGCCGGACGAGTCAAGCACGCTAAAGTCCCCCCCGCCGATCCCTAATCCGCTCCTCTGTTCTTTGCTTTTCCTGGTCTCTGATCCTCTTATCCCTGCCCCTGATACCCTCTTCACATGGGGCGCATCCGAGTTCTTTCCGACCAGGTGGCGAACCAGATTGCCGCCGGCGAGGTGGTCGACCGTCCCGCCTCCGTGGTCAAAGAACTGCTGGAGAACGCGCTCGACGCCGGCGCCACTCGCATTCGCGTCGAAGTCGAAGCCGGCGGACGCAAGCTGATCCGCATCGCCGACGACGGCCACGGCATGAATCGCGACGACGCGCTGCTGGCCTTCGAGCGCCACGCCACTTCAAAGCTGCGCACCGCCGACGATCTGCTCTCGATTGCCACGCTCGGCTTTCGCGGCGAGGCGCTGCCGTCGATCGCCTCCGTTGCGCGCGTCACGCTCGAAACCGCCACCGGCGAAGACGGACCGGGCACGCACATCGAAATCGCCGGCGGCAAGATCCTTCACGTGGAAGACGCCGCCCTGCCGCGCGGAACCACGATCTCCGTCGCCGATCTCTTCTTCAACACCCCGGCGCGCCGCAAATTTCTCCGCGCCGAATCGACTGAGCTGGCGCACGTGACGGCGCTGGTGACGCACTATGCGCTGGCGCATCCTGAGAAGCACTTCGAGCTCCTCTCGGCCACGCACACGCTGGTTTCCGCGCCGCCCGTCAGCCGCACCGCCGAGCGCATCTACCAGATCTTCGGCAAAGAGACGCTGGCGCAGTTGCTGCCCGTCGCCGCCGAAACGCAGCTCGATCGCGCCGGCCTTCCCGAACCTCCGCCGTGGAAGCACGATCCCGACGAGCCGGCGCGCAAGCCCGGTGCGCGTGCGGCTGACCGGCTTCTACTCCAAGCCGGAACTGCAGAAGCTCAATCGCAACTCGATCTACATCTTCGTCAACAAGCGGCTCATTCGCGACCGGCTTCTGCTGCACGCCATCACCGAGGCCTACCGGAACATCATTCCGCCGACCAGCTTTCCCGTGGTGCTGCTGTTTCTCGAAATGCCGCCGGAAGAAGTGGACGTGAATGTCCATCCTGCCAAAACCGAGGTGCGCTTCCGCCAGCAGTCGCTGATTCACGATTTTGTGCGCGACAGCCTGCGCACTGCGCTGATCAACGCGCGGCCGGCCGCCGGATTTCTGGCGGCGCTGGACTCATCGCCCGCGGCGAGCCCTTCGCTGATGCCCGCGCCGATCTCGCGGCTTCCCGGCGCGCCTGAAGATCTTGCCGCCCGACAGCGAGGCCGACGACGATTCAGGCCTACGAGGCTGAATCGTTTCAGCTGACATCTCGCCCGCTCACACCTGTCCCCGGCAAGCTGCCGTTCGGCGAGCGCGAGATCGCAGCTGCGGTTCGAGCAGCAGACGCTTCGGCAAGCGGCCGCTGCGCTTATGGACGCTCCAGCAAGCGATGCGCCCGCGACAACTGCTCGCCCGACTACTCCGATGAAGGCGCTTAGGCCGGCAAGCCACGCAGGACAGCAACGGCCCAGGTGGAAGCCGAGCAGGCCGCCGCCAACCTCAACCAGCTCGGCTCACTGAGGCCGCTGGGCCAGTTGCGGGAGTCGTTCATCCTGGCCACCGGCGACGACGGTCTCTGGATCATCGACCAGCATGTGGCACATGAACGAGTGCTTTTTGAAAAGATTTTGCGCGATCGGCAAGTGGAGCATGTGCAGCGCCAGCGCCTGCTGATGCCCCTGCTTGTGGAGCTGAAACCCTGGCAGATGGTGGTTTTCGCGCAAATTGCCGAGGAACTGGAGCGCAATGGCTTCGAAGTAGAACCCTTTGGCCCTCAGACACTTGCGGTGAAGGCCGCTCCGGTGGGCCTGGAGGGCGCGGCGCTCGAGCGCATGCTCGACTCAAGTCATCGAGCAATCCGATGCCCCCGAGCGAAGCCGCGTTGAATGAGGATCTTAGCTCTCTCCGCACGCGCATCGCCGCCTCCATCGCCTGCCACTCCGCCATCAAGATCAATACCCCTCTTGACCCGAAGCGAATGGAGTGGCTATTGTTGGAACTTGCAAAGACCGAGCACCCAACCAGTTGCCCGCACGGCCGTCCGATAGCTCTGCTGTATTCCTGGAAGGACATTCAGCGGGCCTTCCATCGAATTTAAAAGGCATTTAAGATAAAACATGGGGTGGTGATTCTCCGCGATGCGTGAGGGTTGCCGGGCGTTAGCGCCGACCCGGAAGTGAGGTTTTTCTTTGACATCGGAACAATTAGAAGCAGCGCGCGCCGAAAGGATGCGCCAAAACGGACTTGGGACACTTACCTTGGAAGATGCCCGAACGTGGATTGAGGAGACCGGACTTGTGTCTCTTTCTGCCGAGGCGGCAGTTTTCCTCTTCCGTTGCGCCCTCTTTTGTTGAAGCCGTCGCTGGACGGCCGGAGGCGACCCCGGATCAGAAGACCATTGCGCATGCCGAAGATCTGCTTGTGCGCCTTGAAAATGATGGAGTTGCGGTAAGGCTCAACCTGCTGGGCCAGCCGGGCGAACAGCCCGATTTCGTGGTCGCCGGCTGGGTTCTGCCCTACGTGTATGCGCTGCGCGGCGATCGCGACTGGCGGCGCAGCCCGCAATTGACCGGATCGCGCCAGGTTTCGCAGCTCGCCGTCCAGGCCTACAAGCAGCTGGAAGCCGGCGATGCCACCATCTCCCAGCTGAAGCAGGCGCTGGGCCGCGAAGTCTCCGAGTCCGCGGTCATTCGCGCCATCACCGAGCTCTGGCAGCAGTTGCGCATCATTCCGGTGATTGCAGCCCGCGGACAGGCGGCCAAGTGGCAGCTGCTCCGCACGCGCTTCCAGAAGGCCATCGCCGAAGGCGCTTCCACTTCGCAGGTGACGGCGATCTCGGTACTTGCCTCCATCTACCTGCAGGCCGTGATTGCCGCCAGCATGGAAGATGTGGAGCTGTTCCTGGCCCCGCTGACCGCGCGCAGCAAGATACGCGAAGTGCATCCGCGGGCTGGTTGCGACGCGCCAGGTGCACACCATCTCGCTGGGCCATGCGCCGCACTTTTACGTCGCCGGAACGCTGCCCGAGTTCGAGCCGGTTTCGACCATGTTACGCCAGTTCGTCCATGCCGGCTTCCGCTTACTTTCTCCGCTCATTTGAGCGGGACGAGGAAACGCCAAGTCCGGCAGTTTCGTTGCCGTTCGCGCAGCGGCAGCCTGCCGTTCCGCAGCAGGTGCCCGCTCCGGTTCACGTTGATAACCGGTCCAGCCGGAGAATCACGTTACGCGGACACCGGTTCGCAGGCCTTCGACCAATGGAACCTCCGATTCCGCGCGGCCGCATTTCAGCCGTCGGCTTCCAATGGCCGTGATCACAAGCCGGCGAGCGCGAGCAGGCCGTCCAAGTCTGGATCCAATGGACGGCCAGCCCGCAGAAGTTCTGACGCCCGGCCCGGCCCGTGTCCCGGACGCAGAGCGGAACCCGGTCGGCTGCCAGCACGCGCTGGAGCGGCTGCAAAGAACGGCAAGCACAACGGCGCACATGCTTCGTCGCATACCACCAACGGAACCCGCTCGAACGGACCTCTTCGCGCGCTTCAAATGGCAACGGCGCACATCACAATGGCAAGCCGACTGGCCCATCGTGGAGCAAGCGCACCGCGAGCGCCAAGAGTGTCAAAGCGGTTGCAAAGACGGTATCGGCGCGCAAGGATGTGCGACCGGCACGCAAGAGCCGTCCCGCGCTGACTGCTGCCGGACGGCCAGCGGCGAGCGGCAAGCGGTTCTTTAATAACCGCAGCAAACAGGGGACGAAGAAGCGCGGATGAGGGCTGACAAGACTTCCGAGCAGAAGTCCAAGCTAAACATCGTGGTAGCCATCGACGGGCCGGCAGGTGCGGGAAAAAGCACAATCGCACGGCATCTGGCCCGTCATTTCGGCCTGCTCAACCTCGAGACGGGTGCGATGTACCGCGCCTTTGCCTTGAAAGCGCTGCGACTCGATGTCCCCCTGGACGACCCCGCGGCCCTGGAGCGCCTCGCCGCCGAAACCGAAATCCGGCTCGAACCGGGCGACGACGAAAACCGTGTGCTGCTCGATGGCGAAGACGTCACCGGGCAGATCCGCAACCAGACCGTCACAGACGCGGCATCGCGCGTAAGCGTCTTTCCGCCGATACGCGCAGCGATGGTAAAGCGGCAGCAGGAGATGGGCTGCCAGAGGCGGTGTAGTGATGGAAGGCCGCGACATCGGAACCGTCGTCTTTCCCAATGCCGAGGTCAAGATCTTCCTGGATGCGGCTCCAGAGGTACGTGGCATGCGCCGCTATGACCAGATTGGTCAGCGCGGTCACGCGGATGCCAAGCCGGTGCCGCCGCCTGAAGAAGTGATCCGCGACTTGCGGGCCCGAGACGAACGAGACCGCAATCGCGCCGATTCTCCCCTGCAGCCCGCGCCCGACGCTTTCCTGCTGGACTCAACAAACCTTACGCTCGAAGAAGCCGTCAAAGCAGCAGAAGCGACGGTGAACGCTTGGCTGGCCAAGCGGGTAATGGCCGACTCTCAACGATGATGTCCCAGGCACGGCGTTGCACGAGTTTCGTTCGCAATGGTCGATTTGCTCAACTTTTGATGTGCCGCACCGGTGGATCACCATCCTCAACCGCCTCTTGTTGATGCAGGAGGCAGGGATGTCTCTTCACTGCGAGGAATGTGGGTCAAGCATGTGCGCCGAGCCCATATACATGTCTCAGACGCTCTTCATCTACTTGCCTTCCAATACCCGGTGCGATGCCGCAGTTGCAGAAAGCGGTGGTTTGCTGCCCGTGCGCTGAGCGCAGCGCCAGTTGCCGCAGAGCCCCAGCGTCCGAATACGTCGTAGCGTGAAGGCGTCTGTAAGCCACATCGGATCGCTTACACCCGGAACAGTGCTGCGATTTCGCCGCCCTCATGCGGACGGCTGTGCCGCCCGATGCTGATAGGCTTGTCTCAGCATGGAGATTACCTGCAATCGCTGCCATCAATCTGTTCCGGCGGAAAGCTGTTATTGCCCGTCCTGCGGATTGCCTCAGCTTGTCTACAGCAGCGCTGATGGCGAGAGTGGCGTGCCACCAGCCTCTGAACGCTGGCCCGAACCTGTACGCGATGCCAGTTCGATTGACTGGAAGCTGGGAATGCGTGCGGCGCTCATCGTTGCCGTGCCGGCAGGACTGCTCTCTTCAGGAATTTCGCCTCTCAGTGTGCTGGGCATCTTCTGGATGTCTGGCGCTGCCGCTTGGGCTGTAGCGCTCTATATGCGCGGTCAGCGACCGGCATGGATCACAATTGGGGCCGGCGCACGAATCGGGCTCGTCACCGGTTTGATCGCCGGATGGCTCGCGTTTGGCGCAAGTGGGGTGGGGCTGTTTGTCTTGCGTGTGGTTTCGCACCAGGGCAATCAAATCGACACAACCTGGCGCGACAGCGTCGATAAGAGTCAGCAAAAGACGCAACAGTGGCTGGCGGAGATGAACCTGCCCAACGACGCTGCGCAGGCCAGCGCCCAACACAACTGGATGCTGTCGCCAGAAGGACATGCCGGGTTTGAGACCATGGGCCTGATGTGGAACTGCTCTCTGCTCGTCTTGTTCGGAGTGGCTGGAGGCGCGCTGGGCGCGCGCATGCAGGCCCGGAAACGGCGGACCGAAGTCTAGGATTGCAGCAGCGAAACCGGTTCGACCCGGCGCAATGGTTCTGCTCAGAGCAACGAGTCCCACTTCTCCACAGCTTGCCCCCGGGGCGTCAACCCTTCTATGATCCGGCGAGAGACAATGGCGAGACCACAGATACCGTGTCCTGGCTGCTCCCGGCGCAGGTCGCCGCTTCTTGATGATCGCATCGACTTGAGCGCTTCGGCTTCGGGATAAGCCTTCTGTGGTTCCGCAATAGCGGCACGAGAGAGTCTATGAGCGAAAAAACAACTACACCGGCCCTGCGCGTGAAGGGCAGGCTGATGTCCGCCTCCGAGGTGGAACGCACGCTTGTGCGCCTGGCCCACGAGATTGTCGAAAAAAGCAACGGCAGCGAAGACCTGACGCTGATCGGCATCAAGCGGCGCGGCGTGCCGCTGGCCGAGCGCCTGGGCAAGCTGATCGCCGGCATTGAGAAGCGTCCCGTCGACACCGGCACGCTCGACATCCAGTTTTATCGCGACGATCTTTCGACCGCAGATGTGCGTCCGGTGGTGACGCCTGGCGCTCTCGGCTGCGAGGTGGAGGGCCGCGACGTCGTGCTGTGCGACGACGTGCTCTATACAGGCCGCACGATTCGCGCCGCACTCGACGCGCTCTTCGATCATGGACGTCCGCGGCGCGTGCAACTTGCTGTCCTCATCGATCGCGGTCATCGCGAGTTGCCGATTGAAGCAACCTACGTCGGCAAGCACGTGCCGACCAGCAGCCGCGAGATCATCGAAGTCAAGTTCCACGAGGTCGACAACGACGAGCAGGTGTTGCTGGTCGAGCGGGTGGACTGAAATCAACAGTTTTCAGCTTTCAGCCTTCAGCTCTCAGCTTCATCGCTGGAAGCTCTCGACTGAGAACTGAAAGCTGAGAGCTGAGAGCCAGAAAATGAATGCAATCGCAGCAACGCCCCCCGTACGCCGCCAGCTTCAAACGCCGCAAGCTCCTGCATCTCCGTTCCCTTACAATCCCGGTTCGCTGCTTTCGGTGCAGGACCTTCGGCTCGAAGACATCAGCCATCTGCTGTTCCGGGCAACGGTGCTTGAGAACCTCGATCCGCTGATCCGCGACCGCATTCTGCTCAAGCGCCGCGTCGCTCTTCTCTTCTACGAGTCCTCGACGCGCACCCGCACCAGCTTCGAACTCGCCGCCAAGAGCCTCGGTGCCGATACAACGCTGGTATCGAGCCTTTCTTCAAGCATCGAAAAAGGCGAAACGCTGAAAGACACCGGCCTCACCCTGCGTGCGCTGGGCGCTGAAGCCATCATCCTCCGCCACAACTCCTCGGGCGCACCCTGGCTCCTGGAAGAAGCGACGCGCCTGCCCGTATTCAACGCAGGCGACGGCATGCACGAGCATCCAACTCAGGCGCTACTCGATCTGCGCACGATCCTCGCGCATCTCCGCTACGGCGTCGAAACCCTGACCGCCGACACACTGAGCGGCGTTACCGTGACTATCGTCGGCGACATCCTGCACAGCCGCGTAGCGCGATCGAACATGCTGCTGCTGCCGCGCCTCGGCGCACGCGTCATCCTCTGCGGACCACCGCAGTTGCTGCCCGATTCCGCCGCCAACGCCGGTCCTGGTATCTCCGTTGAACGCGACTTCGAAGCCGCGCTCCGCCAATCGCAAGTTGTGATGATGCTGCGCATTCAGGCCGAGCGGCTCGCAGGACTGCAACTCGACCTCGCGCAGTACAAGGACGCCTACCAGCTCACCGGCCAGCGCCTCGCCGCACAAGCACCCACAGCCGTCGTCATGCATCCCGGCCCCATCATTCGCGGCCTCGAACTCACCGCCGGCGTCGCCGACGGAGCGCAATCCGCGATCCTCGAACAGGTGCGACACGGCGTAGCGATCCGCATGGCCGTCGTCGAGCGCGCGCTTGCGACAGCCGGAACGGAAGGCCGCGCATGACAACGCTCCTGATTCGCAATGGCCACCTCATCGATCCCGGCGCCGGCGTCGATGCACCCAAAGACATCCTGCTCAAAGACGGCCGCGTTGCGGAAATCGCCGGGCCCGGCAAACTGAAGCCGGCAAACGGCAGCCGAAGTGCTTGACGCATCCGGCCTCACCGTCGCTCCCGGCCTCATCGACATTCACGTCCACCTGCGCGAGCCCGGCCAGGCCTACAAGGAAACCATCGCCACCGGCACTGCAGCGGCAGCCGCAGGCGGATTCACCGCAGTGGCCGCGATGCCCAACACCACGCCCGTCAACGACTCGCCCGAAATCACCCGCTGGATGCTCGCACCCGAACGCGGCGCATGCATTCGCGTCTATCCCATCGGCGCCGCTACGCGCGGATCGAAGGGCGAGGCGCTGAATGATTTTGCCGCGATGAAATCAGCAGGCGCCGTTGCCGTCACCGACGACGGCCATCCGATCCTCAAAGACGGCGTCATGCGCGAAACGCTGGCAGCAGCGGCGCGCGTGGGACTCAGCGTCATCCAGCATGCCGAAGACACGCGCATGACCCAGGGCGCCAGCATGAATGCCGGCCCTACCGCGTTCAAACTAGGCCTGCGCGGCATGCCCCCCGAAGCCGAAAGCAGTCTCGTCGAGCGCGACATTCGCCTGGTCACCGAGCTTCGCGACGCACGTGTGCATCTGCACGTCGCGCACACTTCCACTGCTGCAGCCGTCGCAGCCGTCCGCAAGGCTCGCCGCAACGGTCTTCGCGTCACCTGCGAAGTTGCGCCGCATCACTTCCTGCTGACCGAAGAGTACGTGGGCCAATACAACACCAACGCAAAAATGAATCCGCCGCTGCGTTCAGCGGCCGACCGCGACGCCATGATCGAAGCCATCCTCGACGGCGTCGTCGATGCCATCGCGACCGATCACGCGCCGCACGCGACGCATGAGAAGGAAGTGGAGTTCGAAAACGCCCCCAACGGCATCACCGGTCTCGAGACCAGCACTGGGCCTCTGCCTGCGCTGGCTGCACAAGGAGTGGAAGCTGCCATTAGGCCGCGTGCTCAGCCTGCTGAGCGCACAGCCCGCAGCGCTGCTCGGCCTCAAAGGCCGGGGCACCCTGGCAGTCGGCAGCTTTGCCGATGTGGTTGTCTTCGATCCCAAGGCCGAGTGGACGTATCACGCCAAGGACACTCGCTCCAAGGCGCACAACACTCCCTTTGACGGCTGGGCAATGCAAGGCAAAGTTCGCTGGACAATCAGCGAGGGCCGGATAGCGTACGTAAGCCAGTAAAAAGAAAAGTAGCCCTTACGATGCCTTGCCCAGCAATTCCTGTTCTGCACGGAGCCAGTCTTCTGCGTCGTGACCGTGCTGTCCCCCGCGCTCGGCCCAGAACTTGTGCGCCAGCCGCGCGATCACTTCGTGCGAAACGCTGATTGCTGTCACCTTTGAGGCGGCAGCCTTGCGTTTGGGCGCAACTGCCTTTGGTGCGGAAGCAGATGCACTGGTTTTCTTGCGGGTGGTCGGTTTCTTCGGGGTCTCTGCCATCAGAATCTTCTCCTTCTTTGGCTTGGTCCGACAAACTTGCCATCTCCTATAGGCTACTAAATAGTCAAATTGCAATAAAGCGCGAAGCCGCAAAGCGTACCATTTTTGTCAGATCCCAGCATTACCTGCTATTCATGGTTGACCGACTACCACCGGTTTCATAAAGGGCGACATGGCTGCTTTCTGGCAGTATGCGACCCAACAACAAGGCGGGTCCCACGTCCCGCGAGAGTTGATTAACTCGGCTTATGGGACCGGTTCTGTCGATGTTGGGGGTCTCAAGGACTAATCGCAGTCTCTAAAATGCATTCGCTGAGCTCTAATGCTGTTACCAAGACCAACAATTTTCCAGTTTCGCGCCGTTGGAGCGTGACGAATCTTCCTGTTAACAAATAGTTAGTGTCTCGCATTGCCGAGGTATCGACCAATACCTTTGTCTAATCAATAGTCACTCGCAGATTTCAGTGCATCATATGTACATACCGGTACGTGTTCGGCTTCCCGTGCTCGTTCGTCTCAGTCACTCACAAAACAGCAGGGTCTGGGAGATCCTCCAAGCTGCCCGTGAACCCCTTTAGAGGCTCACGACAGGCACCAGAGGCTTCTCATCGCAGACTTATCGAATGCCTCCGCCTCCGGGAGAAGTGATTCTGATGGCTGACGTTCGCATTCGACGATGATGGCTTTCGATTCAGTTGAACGCAAAGGAGGAAAGAACATGGCAAATGCGACGTACGAAGTCCAGGCTTCGCAGTTCAACACCGACCGCACCTATCCGGGCCGGTGGACGGTGACCTTCAACAACCCGCCGATCAACATGTTTGTTCCCTCAACGATCGTCGAATTGGGAGCGCTAATGACCGACCTCGAGGCTGACCCGTCCGTGAAGGTCGTAGTGTTGCAGTCGGCGAATCCCGATTTTTTTATCGCCCATCTCGACGTAGCCAAGGCAGCTGAACGGCCAGAGGTGCTGGGCCTTTGGCGCGACTTTGTGCTACGCCTCTCGTCCACGCCAGTCGTGAGCATTGCCAAGATTCGCGGTCGCACCCGCGGCATCGGTAACGAGTTCGTTCTGGCCTGCGACATGCGCTTCGCCAGCCGGCAAAGCGCCCTGTTTGGCAACCCCGAGGTCGGCGTGGGACTGGTCCCGGGAGGCGGAGCGCTGGAATGGCTCCCGCGCTTGGTCGGCCGCTCGCGCGCACTTGAGTTCTTGCTCAGCGGCGACGATTTCGATGCTGATATCGCCGAGCGCTATGGCTGGGTGAACCGCACGCTGGACGATGGTGAACTCGACTCGTTTGTCGATACGCTCGTCCGGCGTATAGCCTCGTTCGACCGCGAAGCGCTCGGCGCGGTAAAGGCCCAGGTCAATCGGTTCGGGACGCCGACAGCTGCCGAGATCCAGTCGAGCCAGGACATTTTCTTCTCTGCCCTGGCCTGGCCCGGTCAGCTGACGCGCCGAGCCAAGGTCCGCAACATGGGGTACGGCGTTCGGAGCGACTTCGAATTGAACTTCGGCCGGTACCTCCCTGCGCTCGGACGGCCGAACGACGATGACACGGATACGCATCAATGACGCATTGGCAGAGAGCAAACCTATGTCCCATCATTTCGATACCAAACTTGCGAAAGAGGATCCTAGCCTGAACGTGTGTGATCTCTATCTTTCGATTCAGTTGAAAGCAAAGGAGGAAACAACATGGCAAATGCGACCTATGAAGTCCAAACCGAAGGCGCCAGCGAGGCGAGCGTCGCGAGAGTCGATATGAAGTTCGAACTCGTCGTTATCCCCGTCTCGGATGTCGATCGCGCGAAGGAGTTCTACGCGAGGCTCGGGTGGCGACTCGACGCCGACTTCGACAACGGCAAGGACTTTCGCGTGATTCAGTTCACGCCGCCCGGCTCCGGGTGCTCGGTCATCTTCGGCAAGAACGTCACCGCGGCGGCTCCCGGCTCTGCCCAGGGCCTTTATCTGATCGTCACCGACATCGAGGCCGCTCGCGATAATCTGCTCCGGCGCGGCGTTAAGATCAGCGACGTGTTCCACGGCGCCGGCAATGTGTACGCGGGCCCGGACGAGCCTTACCTGTTTGGGCGGATCCGGGTCAACGGTCCTGATCCCGAGCATCGCAGCTACCGCTCGTTCGCCTCGTTCCGCGATCCGGACGGGAACGGCTGGCTGTTTCAGGAGATCACGACGCGGCTGCCTGGTCGCATCGACTCGACGGCGACGACCTTCGCATCGGCGAGCGATCTGGCGAGCGCGTTTCGGCGTGCGGAGGCCGCACACGGCGAGCACGAGAAGCGCACCGGGCAGCGCGACGACGAACTGGCCAGACTGGTACGCCGCCTACATGGTTGCGGAGCAGTCAGGCAAAGAGTTGCCGCAATAAACGACTACGCCGGGACCGACATCGCTCCCGGCGGGAGGCTCTCGATCGCGGTTTGCTGGAGGTAATCATGAGCACAGCAACAACCACCGTTCCCATCCGGCGCGAACCGGAACTCCTCGGGCAAACTGTCGTTGTAATCGGCGGCAGCGCCGGCATTGGGCTCGAAACGGCCCGACGAGCACGCGCTGAGGGGGCGAAGCTGATCCTCACTGGCCGGAATTCCGAGCGCCTTCAACGCGCCGCCGGCGAACTCGAAGCGCTGAGCACAGCGGCCTTCGACGCCAACGATCCTGCTCAACTCGAGCGGTTCTTCAGTGAGCAGCCGGCCACGATCGATCATGTGATGGTGACAGCCGGCCAGCCGCACTACGGGCGCCTTCTCGACATGGACTTCGAGCAGGCGCGCCGCGCCCTCGACACGCACCTCTTGCAGATGCTCCAGGTCGCCCGCAGCGCCGTCCACAAGGTAAGACCGGGAGGCACGCTAATTTTCATGGGCGGCACCGGCGGCCGCCGCCAAGGCATCGGAATGGGGATCGTGCCGACAGTCACCGCTGCGCTCCCCGCCCTCACTGCCAGCCTCGCGCTCGAACTCGCGCCCATCCGAGTCAACCTCATCGCCGCGGGTTTCGTCGACACGCCGTTGTCGGCATCGCTCCTCGGCGATGAGCTCGAAAACCGCCGCAATCAGCTTCGCGCCACGCTTCCCATCCGCCGCGTCGTCTTACCGGCCGACGTCGCCGCGCTCGCCGTACACATCATGACCAACACGGCCCTCACCGGCGCGACCTACGACATCGACGGCGGGCAACAACTCGTCGCCGGTTAGCTAAAGAGAGTCTTTATTGGCGGCGGTGAGATTGGCGAGCGATGCATTATTCCGTTGGCCAAAGATGGCCTGAGATCTTCCGATCAAAAGACCGGCAGATGCCCAAACGCTGTTTGAATGATCCTAAGGAGACTTGAGGCGATCAAGCGTTAGAGCACCTTTGAATTCATGATCAACGCAACCGCACTGCGAAGGCGCGCGTTGTTTCCCTCGCGAGCAGGTCGAATCCCTGGAGCCCGGACTAACGCGAAGCTACGCATCTCGGCTTCAATCACGGGACCTGCCAAATCCCAGACATTGGCGATGTCACCGACGACGACGATTTCACCGGGAGCCAGAGCCAGAGCAATCATGTGCATTCCACGTCCCAACGCTCTGCACATCATTGTCAACGCCTGCTTTGCCGCGGCATCATCCGCTTTGGCCAGTTGGATGAGGGCATCGAATGACGAGACCGGCTTCTTTGCGATTTCAGCGTAGTAGCGCATGCCAGCGCGATTGGAAGCGATCGTCTCCCAGCACCCTTTGCCGCCACATCCGCATCGCACTCCATTCGGGTCAAGCTGAATATGGCCAAACTCGCCCGCTACACCGGCTTGACCACGCAGGAGATGCCCATTTGCGAAGATTCCGGTGCCAATTCCCTCAGAGACATTGACGACGACCAGGTCATGCATCCTGTCGCTGTGTCCGAACCATACTTCAGACAAGGCACAAGCGTTGGCCACGTTGTCAACAACAACAGGAAGGTCGGTGGCACGCTCGACGCGCGATTTGAGCTGCCCGATAGGCCAGTCGACGTTGGGCGCAAAGATGGATTTATCAAGATGTGGATCATAGCGCCCTGGGAGATTGATGCCGATGCCCTCGAAAGTGCGGCCCGGATGAGCTCGAAGCATCTTCTTCAGGGAACTCAGAATTGCCCCGATAACGCTCTGTGGGTTTGCAGGAAGCTGCACGGAATCGAGAGAAACGATCCTGCCGCCCAGATCAGTCACAGCCAACATGGCATGGGCTGGATGTATGTCGAGCGCAAGGACTCCGCGCTGACCGTTGACGTTGAGAAACGTTGGCTTTCTTCCGCGAGGAATCTCTCCGGTTGATCCCTCGACAACCCACCGATCTGTGAGCAACTCCTCAACGATAAGGGAGACCGTACTTCTTTGAAGGCCCGAGGTGCGCGCCAACTCCGCTCGAGAGATTGGCTGCTTGACACGTATCTGGTTGAAGATGAGATTCCGATTGATTTGTCTGGCGATTCTATTCGACGCGCTCAGATTTCCATTGAGGATGAAGCGCGACGTCGGCATCTGGAATCTTTATTCTCCATTTCGAGGATAGGATACAAGGCCCGTGCACGAGAAGGACCGAGAGGGACATTCCCGCGCTGCTTGTCCTGAGAGTATCTCGGATTATCGTGCTAGACTCGCGGTTCCCATCCCTTTTCATATTGTCTGCCCCATAGCTTCATTGCATCCGGATTGTTTCGGGGCTGGCCAGTGCCTGGGTCGAGTTGTAGTTCGCGCCCGAGTTCCCAGGCCACGTTGGACAGCTGAAGCATGGTTACGGCTACATTCCCAATGGAGACCGGGGCATTCAGCTTGTCGCCTTTGCGAACTCCGGCGATGAAGTTTGCAAAATGAGCATCCGTCATGGAATCGCGGCCAGTTAGATCGGTGGACAGTGTTACGCTGCCGGCTTTGAACTCACTTGTCTTGCTTCCCTTGAGATCGTAGATTTCATAACCGTCGCGATCGACGAGCACAGAGCCATTTGTTCCGACGATGACTGATCCGCGATCCCGGCCGTAGAATCTCATCCCTTCGCAGCACTTGCACTCCCACGAGATCATCTTGTCTTCGTAGTTGAAGTTTGTCACCAGCGTGTCATAGAACTGCCAATCGTCTTTGAAGTGATATCTGCCGCCCGATGATGAGATGGAGCGAGGATAGTCAACATCGAGAGCCCAGCGGCAGACATCAATCTCGTGCGTACCATTGTTCAGAGTCTCGCCGGTGCCCCAGATTTTGAACCAGTGCCAGTTGTAGGGTTGGACGTTGTCTTTATAAGCCACTCGCGGAGCGGGCCCTTGCCACAGATCCCAGTCGAGTTGCGCAGGGACGGGCGCTTCCTTACCGACGCCGATCGATTTTCGGATGTTGCTATACCAGGCTTTCGCGTAATAGGCTCTGCCGATGAGACCGTTGTGAATCTTGTCGACGATCTCGATGGTATGAGCGGAAGAACGCTGCTGAGTCCCCATCTGGACAAGCTTTCCATACTTCTGCTGCGCTTTCACCAGCAGCGCTCCTTCGGCAGGATTGTGGCTGCAGGGCTTCTCGACATAGACGTGCTTGCCCGCCTGTAATCCGAGGATGGCCATGGGAGCGTGCCAATGGTCCGGGGTCGCGATGGTGATGGCGTCAACGTCCTTTCTCTGAAGAATGTGCCGGAAATCCTGATCCGTGGCCGGAGCGTATCCCAACTCGCGTTCGGTATCGCTGGCAAATTTCTTCATCGTGTTGGTGTCGACGTCGCACACATACGCGACGCGAGCCGTATCCTTGTTGGCCTTCAAAGCGGAAAGATGTGCGTAGGCTCGCGAATGCAGGCCGATGACTGCGAAATTCAACCGGTCGTTGGACCCTAGAATCTGGCCATAGCTCCTGGCAGTCGCATTCATTGCAAGGCCTGCGCTTCCAGCAGCAAGCGTGTCGAGAAACTCCCTTCGGGTGAGCATCGCTTCTCTCCTTTTCTGAAGTGCAACGTCGTCGATCTGTAACTGATCTTTGGCGTCAAACGGATTTGGCGCTCTCGAGGGCTCGTTTCATGCCTGCCCAACTGATCCGTGTGGACTCTTCCGGAGTGCCGCCGCCGTGCCAGTGGGTTTCAAGGCTGACTGCCTCGTGATAGCTCATCTGCTTGAGCGCGCGAAACTGCCCGGCCCAATCGATGTACCCCTTATCGACCGGCGCCCATTCGATCTTGTCTCCGGTGCCCTTGATTGCGTTCTTGCAATGGCAATGGTGAATTCGATCCTTTGGAATCAGGTCCCACGCGACAGGGAAAGCATCCAGCTCATTGCGCATCACGGCATTGCCCGGATCCCAATTCAGCGCCAGATGTGGAGTCCGCACCTCTTTCATGGTGCGTGCCGCTTCCCGGCCGGTTGCTGTATTGCAGGCGAACTCGTTCTCAAGAACCAGAAGGATCCCCTGCTTGCCGCAAATTTCTGCCGTTGTCCTCAGTTTTTCGTCGATTGCCTGACGATGGGGTGCAACGTCTTCCAGTCGCCAGAAGTCGAAGCAGCGGACCTTACCGGTGTCGAACTCCTTCGCCAACGAAATCGAGCGTTCCAGAATTCCATCCTGTTGCTTGAAGGCGACTTCAGGAGCGCCGTGCAGATCCTCTTTTGAACCGTACGGCGATGTTGGCGCTCCTGGCCAATCGGTCTTAAAGAGCGGACTGGCAATGTCAGTCACCTGAAGCTTGTACTTGCGGAGAATTGTTCGCGCCTCATTGATCTGTGCTGCATCGAGATCGATGACATTCTTGCCCCACATGGAACGAAGTTCTATCCAACTCATCCCGAAATCGTGTGAGGCAACGTAGCAGGCGTGATCAAGGTCCGGAGAAATCTCATCGTTAATCACTGCAATCCGAAACGGACCTTTCACTGATTCAGCCATACTGAGAATCGGCAAGGCAGACCAGGCTGCGGTTGCTGCTCCCGCCTTCGCAAGAAATTTGCGTCTTGAACAGCTAGTCATACTGCTCCATTGTTCATGTGAGGATGCTCTTCGACACGGCCTTTCCTCTAACAGGTCGAACGGCCGATAACCGTTGCGCGATTACCGGCCGTTCAATTTTGCAAGTCGGCTTTCTAGAAGCTGATCTTGGCTGATCCCTGAAGAGTACGTCCTCCTCCAACACCATTCACGCTGCCCTGGCCGCTTCCCAGGGTGCTCGTGATGGTGCCAAAGCTTGCCGCGGTTACACCACTTCCGTTGGGCTGACCAAACTGTGGGGTGTTGCTCAACTGAAATGCGTCGACTCGAACCTCAAGCGCACTTTCGCGATAGATTGTGAACCGCTTGAAGATGGAGACATTGTCCTGAATGTAGCCTGGACCGCGGAATTGGTTTCTTCCAGTATTGCCGAGTCCGACATTCGTACATGGGTTCGCTGCGCACCCGCCTGGTTGCGAAAAAACAGTTGGGTCAAACCATGGCGTGCTGGCGCCGATCTTGCCAATCTTCCTGAAAGGACGTGTCAGTGTAGCGGTCTGTGTCGTGCCTGGCGTGTTGAGCGAGCCTCCATTGGCTGTAACCGTAAAGGGCAGACCAGAGACGATGGATATGATCCCGGATACTCTCCAACCTCCGACGATCGCATCCGCAACAGTTGAGTTCGCAAGCTGATGTCCGCGGCCAAAAGGCAATCCGTAGGTGAAGCTCTGTTCATAGTTCAACTGGCGATCGAAGTCCAACGGGGCGTAGTTCCTGCGCCAGTTGATGAAGAATTGAAGTCCGCCGTCGTCGTCGTTGGTATATCCCAGCGCTTTTCCCCATGTGAAAGCTGAGGTGAATGTCAGGTCATGCGAGGAGCGCTTGGTGAGCTGAGCCTGCAGTGATTCGTAGTTGGAGGAAAAGCCGAGGAAGTACTGATTTGTAGCCGCTGTGCGGCCAAACGTCAGGTTTCCATTCGCGTCGTGATTTTCAGGATCGGACGCGGCACCTCCGCCGTAGTAGCTGGGCAGATTAATGTTCTGACTGCCGGAGATATCTGTACCGTGATTAGCCACGAACGCGAGTTGAAACGAAAGGTCATATGGCAAAGCCTGTTGCACTGCGACATTCCATGAATCTGCATACGGATTCTTGTAGGTCAGTGGAATGTAGGTGTAGACCTGCGCGATGAGTTGCTTTGCCAAAAGTGTTGAACCCGATGTTGGCAGAACGATGACTCCGTTGGAAGGAATCGATACCGGAACCGGGGCGGGGAAACCTGCCTGGAAGGTCGCTACTGTTGTTCCATCCCCGAGAACTGCTGGAGTAAAGCCGGAAGCGCCGACCGGTTGATAGCTATTATTTGCACGGACCGGATAGTTGTACGCGTAGGTATTGTCCGGGAATGGAGTGTAGCTAATGCCGAATCCTCCGCGGACTACTGTGTTGGGAGTGACACGGTAAGCAAACCCGGTTCGAGGAGCGAAGTATCTGTACTGCGTCTTCATGCCCAGGTTTGACGGGTTACCGCCAAAGCCAGTGAGAACGAGCGTATTGTTGGCCGGGTTGTAGTTGGAAAATCCGCCCTGGACGACCGGCGTTGCAGGCGGATAGAAGTCCCAGCGCACGCCAAGATCCAAAGTCAGCTTCGAAGTCGCCTGCCACTTATCACTGGCAAACGCAAAGACCCACCACTGCCGGTAGCGGGGGAAGAAGGTGTTGAGGTCGCGGCCGGTCTGGCTCGGCTGGTCAAGCAGGAAGCTCGCGATATAGTTGGCAACGGTTGTTCCCGGCGCACTCGCGTCAGAAGTCTGAACATCGGCGAACGTAAACGCGCCTCGCGGGCTGAAGGTCTGATCCTGAAGGAGGTCGTCGCGGATGCGGCGAACGTCCGCACCCCATTTGAAGGTGTGGTTACCGACAATCTTGGTCCAATTGTTGACGAAGTCGATATTGGATTCGGCTCGGATCCACGGCACCGACGCGGAGTAGCCCATCATCGGGGTCGAGAAGGGGCCGCTTGCCCAAGCAATAGCAGCCTGCCCGCTCGTGAACGGTTGCCCCGCGATGTTCACACCTTGGATTCCGATCGAGGTCGCATCAGTCGAGCCGTAGTCGTTCGGTTGTGCGCTGTTACCCAGGTGCGCAACACCGAACCGCGCTTCAGTGAGAAACGTCGGAGAAAAGACGTGATCGAAATTGACGCCGGTGCTGAAAGACTTCTGATTGCCTGTACCCTCGAAGCCGCCTCCTGCCGGCCCTCCGAGGAAGTTACCGAAAGCAGCCTGCTGGAAGGTGATCACACGTTGAAAGCTATAGCGGCCATTGATATGGTCCTTCTCCGTCAATTTGAAGTCGGCCTTGATGTCAAAACTGTCGGTGGTCTTGGTGAATGGAAGATTGGTCGTGTAGTTGTTCGCCGGATTGTTCAGCGGCTTGGTCGTCAGCGTTCCATACTTCGCGGCCGCTGAGTTCAACTGCTGTAGAATTGCCAGCGACACCGGGTTAACCACGCTGAACGGAATCTGGTTATTCGGGAACGCCGTGCGCGGAGTGCCCCCCTGGGCAACCGTCCTTCCATCGCCTGTGGTCGGGTTGTAGACCTGCCCCTTCGTACCGCTCTCTGCGGCGCTCAAGTCGATGCACCCCGCCGGATCACTGCATCCGGCCTGTCCCATGGTTGGCGTGAAGTAGCGGGAATCCGGAATTGTGAAGGTGCTTCCGATCGCTTCGTGATCGGATGTGCGCAGATAGTCGCCGAAGATAAACAGCTTGTCCTTGATGATGGGGCCTCCGGCGCTCCCGCCGAAGTAGTTATAAGAGAGATGCCCAAGCGGGCCGCCGAAGTAGGAGCGCGCGTTCAGATCGTTGTTCTGGACGAACTCGAAGGCCGATCCATGAAAGCGATTGGTGCCCGACTTTAACGTGACGTTTGTGACAGCGCCAGTAGCACGGCCAAGTTCAGCCTCGAAGTTGTTTGTCGAGATGTCTACGGAATCGATGGCCTCGGCCGGAGGAATGATGATCTGCAAAAGCCCCGTACGCTCATCGTCGTCAATGCCTTCAATCTGATAAAGGTTCCCTTCCCGCGGAAGGCCATTAGCCTCGGTTTGCAGGGAGCTTGCCGCGTTGAAGAACTGCGAGTGCTGATAGACAGCGGGCGCAGCGCCCGGAACCAGATTCAAAAGTGTCTGGAAGTTGCGGTTCGTGCCCAAAGGCATGTCCACGACGGATTCCGAGTCGATTTTGGTACTGATGTCGGCGCGATCCGTTTGAAGTTCTGGCGGCGCCGTGTTGACGACAATGGTCTCCGACACATTTCCCGGTGTCAGGGATAAGTCAACACGGATTGAGGAATTGCTAAGCAGCGCGATGTTCTCTTGAGTGACTCGTTTGAATCCCTTTGCTTCCGCGCCGACAGCATAGGTTCCCGGTTGAAGGTCCGGGAAGGAGTAGTTACCGCTTTCATTGGTCATGGACTCATGAATAGCCCCGGTCTCGGCTGCAGTTGCCAACACTTTGGCCCCTGCGACGGTCGCGCCTGAAGTGTCGGTGATGGTTCCCAGCAGAGTTCCATTGACCGCCTGACCCATCAATTGATGGGAGAAGCAGAAAACGATTAACGCGGTTAGGATCCCCAGGAACGAACTCACACTCGTACTTGATTTCGCCATCTGCAACCCTCCAAGAAGTCGATCTGAAATTTCGGAGCCCAATTTTTTATATTGTTCGAATTCCGAACAAGCTAGCTTTGAGCCATCGACGCTGTCAAGAAGAATCCACTTCACTGGAAGCTTTATCGATTTAGCAATCTACGGGTTGTGGGAACGACAGTGTGGCCATCAGATAGCGGTTGTTCCCGGCACGGTCCACAGGCTCTGCTTTGTTGAAACGCAGGTTTAAATTTGTGTTGCTAACCGTTCGGCCGACGGTCTCGATCAGGGAACACTAAAGTCGAAGAAGATGCTAGCGGGAAACCCTGGCACAACCTGGATTTAGGCAAAAAGGATCTTGATGCTCTCTAAGTCAGATTCTAAAAGTGTTGTGAGATCTGGTGCCGGGAGGGGGGGTCGAACCCCCACGACCTTGCGGTCGGCGGATTTTGAGTCCCCTCTCCCGGTTTTATAGATCGCACAACGCATTGATCTTACAGATGCTTGCAAAGATATGAGCGGTTAGGTCGGTGAGGTCCGGTGACGGTCTGTGACGGCACGATAGTCACGAAATTGTGCACGATTTCTGATCTTCTTCCAGGGCGCAAATCACCTTCACCGTTCCGGCTTGAGCGGTGGCCGAACCCTCGCGCGCGGTGCGCATGTGCGCGTATGGCTGACAAAAACCCAGGCCCCGGTCTCTCCTGGCGCGCCGGTCTTTCGATTAAGAAGTAAACTTCCGGGTTGGTTGTCACTCGACCGCGACGCACACGGACTACGCCGAACGGCACTACTCTTGTTTGGTTCGTACGCGGAGACGCACACGATTCAGAAGTTTCCAAACTGTGCTCCTGATCTGTAAAATCTGGCAGTTCAAACAACAGTCTGATAGTTCAATCACACCAAAATTCCTCATAATTTGTGCAATGCGGCATTGAGCGCGATACGGAATCGGCGTAGGATGCCCTCAATTCGCATGGCACCCCCCTTTCGCCATGCGGAATAAGCCCGCTTGCACGGCGGGTTGGCATGGACAAAGTTGGATCCTCTCGCATGCCATCCTCTGGGTAAGCATCTGGAGGAACAAACAACATGCACTCACCTTCCCTCGACTACCGTACGTTGTTGCTGGCCTCTGGGCTCGTTTCCGCGACGTTGCTGACACTCCTTGCAGTCCAAGCGCGGAAACTCTATCCCGGACAGATAAGGATGGTTGTTGGAATCGATCTTCTCACTGTTGCAGTCGTCCTTGCTGATCTGAGAGGGTTTGTTTCCGATGCGCTCTGGATCATTCAGATAACATCCATCTTTACCTTTGCATTGATCGACAGTGGAATCCGATTGTTTTGCGGATCCCCACGCCGAGGCCGTTGGCCTGCTCTCTATGTTTTGGCGGCGATGGTGCTGCAAACGATTCTCTTTCTTACGCAGCCCCTGTACATTCGGATCTTCGTTAACTCGCTGCTATTGATTCCCATCTTGATCGATGCTTCTCGGCCGTTTTTGCGCACGCCACCCGGGGGGTGCAGGTTCGGATATCGTTTTACCGCAGCGGTGCTTCTGCTCGGTTGCGTTGCTTCCTGCGTTCGGATGGTAGCCATCTCTTACTTGCACGAGCACCCCTCACCATTTTTTTCGACGCACCCTTCGAATACTCTCTTCTTCCTCCTCATCATGTTCGCTCTCACTGCCCTGGCGTTCGGATTCATCGCGCTAACGAATGAGCGGTTGGTGTCGGAGTTGGAGTTGACACATGAGAAGTTTCGCTTACTGTACGAGAATGCGCCGCTTGGCATCGCAATGATCGATCAGAATGGGCGTTTCACATCCGCCAACGGACAGTTTGCAGAAATATCTGGTTTCTCGTTCGATGAGATTGTCGGATTAGGATTAACTGCTGCTGATCTAGCGGCGCCGGGGGACAAAGTCACTGCCGAGGAAGGCGTGGAGGCACTGCTCTCGCGAAAGATACAGGTTGACGACCGCGAAATGCTCTTGTCGCGGAAGGCTGGCGGCACGATATGGGTCCACTTGACTGCCGCGCTCATGCGTGAGAACCCTCGCTTGCCTGAATGGGGCGTTGTGGCATTTCAAGACATCAGCAAGAGAAAGCAGACAGAAGAGGCATTACGCCAAAGTGAAGTGCTGTTTACCGAAAAGCTACAGGAATATCTGGCTACTCACCAGAAGAGGATGTCGGCTTAACTTCCATCCGCAAAGGGGCTCCGCAAAGCACAAACGGAAATAGGTCACGAAATGAGTCACGCGACATAGACGCAGAAAGCGAAGCGCAAAAGCCACGCGTAAATCGGTGTGTAGATTCAATAGATTGGATGGTGCCGGGAGGGGGAATTGAACCCCCATGACCTTGCGGTCGGCGGGTTTTGAGTCACCCCTCCCGGATTTCTAAATTAGAGAAGTGATTGGAGTTATAGACACTTACGAAATCCCAGGCGGGTCGGTCCGTGAGGTCCGGTGTCGGTTGGTGACGGCACGATGGTCACGAAATTGTGCACGATTCCTGAGGCGCGGCCCGACCGCCAAGACGCAAATCATTCTCGCCATTCGGGCTTGACCTACGACGATTTGGAGAAATATGCGTCGGTTTGATAGCAAACCGAACTATTCACAGGTGTTGACACGATCAAAGGCTCTTACGTCACCTTGTCGTCTACCCGTTCGCAGTCGTGCCCCTGTTCGACTGGTCTGAGATCAAGTTCGTTCTCCGCACTCGCGGCGGTCTGATAGCACTGGAGGCAGATTGAATCCCAAGAACCGTTCTTATTGTGTCTGTGACTGAAAGTGATCGGAGAGGACGTTTCCATGGCCGGACCTCCGGTTTGAAGAGGTATCCAACACTACACTCACCGTGTCCGAATGTCACGCGGCACACGAGATTCGCGCCTCATCTCACCTAAGGCTCGTCGCTGATGATTTCTGTAGAAGCAGATTCGTCAGCCCGCTCAAGGTCTGAGATGCGGCGCAGAAGGATGCTCTTGAGCGCGGTGAGATCGGGCTGCTCTGCGTGAGGCGGCTCTGCGTCCTGCTCGAGCGCGTGAATCGTCACACGGAGCGCATGGATGATGTTGACGCGATCAGCCCATTGCATGGGGGAAGGATGCTCCGTCGCCGGGATTGGTTGGCTGCGCGATTGTGGTTAGCCAAGGATCATCTCGTGCGGCTATTTGGGTGCCTTAGGGAACAGCAACGCGAACGTTCCTCGAACCCCCCAGGGCGACGCTTGAGGAACATGCACGGCGTTGCCATAAGCCTGAACATTGATGTTCACCGGTTGCATTCCCAGTTTCATGATTCTTCCAAAGCCCCCACCGAACGGGATCGTCCACACACTTCCGCTCGCTGCAGTGGTGTTCCAGTTGGCGGTAAGGATGGGTTGGGTGGTCAGGTACCAACCCTTTTTCATGTTGTAGTTGATGAAGTACTGCAGGAGCATCTGGTTGACATCAGTACGGCTGCCGCTACCCGCAACAGACCAGACATTGTTGACGAGAACGCCCAGCACGAAATTGCGGGGCATCGCCAGAACGACGACGGTAGGCCCGATGCCAAGCTTCCCTTGTCCCAGGTACGTACTGGTCGCCGTCGGTAATTGAATAATGGGTCCAGCGCCCCACGTTATCTTCTGCGGCTTTCTCGGCGAGAAAAAGAAGCTCGGCTGCATGTCGCCAAGGCCGGACGCGCCAAGTTCAGGCGAACCAGGAGACGGCGGCGTAATCGGCTGGTAGACGATGGGAGTAATCCAGCGAACAATCATGTTCCAGTCTTCGCTGACTTTTACTGGAATTACAGGCTGGATATTCAGTACATTTTGGGTTCTGTACCCTGGTTCAATTCCCGGACTTATGTTGTCCTGCAGAGGAACGCTGATGAGGCTGGCAACGGGATTCTGCGCCTCCTTTCGCAGCTCATCGGCATTCGCTGCCGGCGCTGGTGGCTGGCCAGCAGATGCATTAGTCTGCGCTGTCGCCGCGCCAGTGGAAAGGAACGTCATCACGACAAAGAAATACGCTAGTACGGAATGCCTTCCGCAACTCTCTAAATGACAAGCACCACGCGATGTTGATATGGCGCATGCCCGTAAGTGCTGGTTCGCGCGCCGGGATGTTCTGGATGCCTCGTATTCAAGCACGACGTGCCCTCGGTCACTGCATCAGGTCGAGCGCAGTTGAGAATGCCGCTTTGAGCTTGAGCGCCTTTTTGATTTCTTCGCAACTCACATAGGGATGCTCGCTGTATTCGAGGAAGCTCGGACATTGGTGTTCGCGGAAAAACTTGACTATGGACGATGGATTTGTCGCGTAATCCGCCGGCCCCCCTCGAGGGCCTCAAAGGCTGACGCGATGCCCGTCTTCCCGAAGAGGAAAGAGGCATCTTCGCAGTATTTATCGAAATCGGTATCGAAGATGCCCTGGTACATCATGTAGGTCTCCCCATTAATGGTGAAGGTCAGCCACCTCAAGTAGTGCGCCTGGAGCACAGCGAGCGTGGCGGGGTCATCTGCGATCGCTTTCTCGATGGCATTGGCATGGTTGTATAGGTGCTCTTCCCTTCCGGGGATGACCTTTGCAATGACGGAGAAGCCGTAGCATGCCGGAGTCTTGGGAAAGATCGGGCCGTACCTGCCTTGCTCAACCTTGTCCTTGAAAAATCCCCCCTTGGGGATCGCCATCGCGGCGGCCTTTGTCCAGTCCTTTGCCTTATCGGATGCGGGTACGGTTTGCGTGGCCATATGGTGCTCCTTTACATATTTGGCAGAAGATCTCGTGTGGGCGGCGGGAGTCGCCTCTTCATTCAGGGCAATGCTAGGAGGGTCCCGAAAGGCCGTCTACTAGTGAAATTGATAGGGGAACAGGTAGTGAACCCGCGAGTCTGATCTCAAATGAGACAACCGCTGCCAACTGGCGATAACAGAAGCGGTCATCAAGCCCAACTTGGCGAGGCGATTTTTCTAGTTTCGGATGGAGCTCGTCGACAATTCTGTGTTTGGTGGATGGCGCACATGCAGCGTGTTCGAGCGTTACCCAATTGTGAGCCGCAACGTTTCCCGCTGCTACCCAGCTAGTCTCTCCCTGGCCTTTAGTCTTTCTAATTCCGCCAAATCGGCAACGTCATCCCGTTCGAGTTCAGCAAGCTTTGCTCGGGCAATGCTCTTGTCCGCTCCTGATCCGTAATCGTCGGCGATGATCTTTTCGAGACGCCTTTTCTCGTCAAGACGCACGGTGATGAGCATCTGAAGGATCGCGATCGCTTGATCGTTCTTCTGCTTCATATCCCTATTTGCTTCATACCCTATTTACTATTGATCTGGATAATACCCCAGATTTTTGCAATAAAGGCAGGTCTTGTTACGGCGCGGGAACTACAACCCAGCGAAGCATAAACAGAAATAGGTCACGAAATAAGTCACGCGACGCAGTCGGTAGAAATCGAATCCCAAGCGACACGCGCAAATTAGTGTGTTGATTAAACGGATTAGATGGTGCCGGGAGGGGGAATCGAACCCCCATGACCGTGAGGTCGGCGGGTTTTGAGTCCGCTGCGTCTGCCAGTTCCGCCATCCCGGCCATGCAATATAACTACATTATGTTCAACAGTTTTCGTCGAAATCAATTGAGCTGCTGCGGTGATCTCAAAATTACGAGCTCATTTTTGTGACTCTTGTCTTTTGAGCCATCTTAGTATCGCACAGCCTGTGGACAGCAGCCAGCAGGCGCCCAAACGCAGCGGCATTCTCAGCGGTTTGGAGATTCAAACCGAGATGCCGCTCAGAGCTGGATAGAGGGTTCAAAGTTCTCTTCGTGCGGTCACATCTGCTGATCGACACGATTGTACTTGGAGTTGGTCGTGGTGATACGTATCTGTTTGGAATTGGCGTCAAGCACTGTCTGCTACACGTAGTTCGCCCCTTCAGGAAGGCTATCGAATCTGTTCGTCATCGTCACAATGTCATTCTCCGGATCATCCAGATAGGTATTCACTTCGTAGCTGACTAACTTCTTTGCAGCGGAATCGAAGCTGAAGGGTACCTTGTCTCCCGGCTTGTAGCAGTCTATGAAAGACAGCGCCACAATGCCGCCGGAAGGGGTCAGGCTTGTATTACCGGCCTCCCTGGCATTTCAGCAATCCAATGCGGAAAACGTCCACCGAAATTCTGCGGTACTGGCGTAGCGCCATTCCTCCCAAATCTCAACGGCAAACCTCGCGAGCTGATCCCATGCGACAATGGAGTTAATCGTGATGACTACTGCCTCTTCCGCAGTCGTTCCCGAGCCGGTCGTCGTAACCCCGGAGTTGTTGGCTCAGCACAGCATCACTCCGGATGAGTACGAACGGATTCTGGCGGCCCTGGGACGCGTCCCTTCCCTCACTGAGCTGGGCATTTACAGCGTGATGTGGAGCGAGCACTGCTCGTACAAGTCGAGCCGTGTGCATTTGAAGCGGTTGCCCACCAAGAGCGACCGCGTGGTGCAGGGGCCCGGGGAAAATGCCGGCATTATTGACGTGGGCGACGGCTGGGCCTGTGCATTCAAGATCGAGAGCCACAACCATCCCAGTTACATTGAGCCCTACCAGGGCGCGGCCACAGGCGTTGGCGGTATCCTGCGCGACATCTTTACCATGGGCGCGCGGCCGCTGGCCGTGATGGATTCGCTGCGCTTCGGTCCGATCCAGCCGGAGCCGGGCGTGGAGCCGAAACTCGTTCAAAAGAACCACTCCGTTGTGGAGGGCGTAGTGAGCGGCATCGCTGGGTACGGGAACTGTTTTGGTGTGCCGAACCTGGGCGGGGAGACGAAGTTTGAGCCATGCTACAGCGGGAATCCCCTGGTGAACGCGTTTGCGCTGGGGATGGTGCGGAAGGATGAGATTTTCTACGGGAAGGCGACGGGCACCGGGAACCCGGTGATCTATGTGGGAGCGAAGACGGGACGCGACGGTATTCACGGCGCAACGATGGCTAGCGAGGAATTCCACGCGGGTACCGAAGCAAAGCGGCCGAACGTTCAGGTCGGCGATCCGTTTATGGAGAAGCTTCTGCTCGAAGCGTGCCTTGAGGCGATGAAGACGGGCGCGATTGTAGGCATCCAGGACATGGGAGCCGCAGGGCTTACCTGCTCGACCTGCGAGATGGGCGCACGGGGCGGCGTGGGACTCAACGTGGAACTGGACCTGGTTCCGCAACGCGAGACCGGCATGAGCGCTTACGAGATCATGCTGTCGGAGAGCCAGGAGCGCATGCTGCTGGTGGCTGAGAAGGGTCGCGAAAATGAGGTGCTAAGCGTCTTCGCGAAATGGGGCCTCGATGCAGTAATTGTGGGTACAGTGGAGTCGGGACCGCGCTTGCGCATTCGGCATCACGGCAAGCTGGTCGCGGATATTCCAAACCAATCGCTGACGGATGATGCGCCGCTCTACCACCGGCCAGTCGGGACGTGGAAGTCGCCGCTGCCGATGAATGCTCCGGCAGACGCGCTCGATGAGCTTGCCAAGGACCGGGACTTTACTGCAGACCTGAAGAAGTTGCTGGCGAGTGCAAATGTCTGCTCGAAACGCTGGGTGCATGAGCAGTACGACACGATGGTGCAGACCAATACCGTGCTGGGGCCGGGTGGCGAAGCCGGGGTGATGCGCATCAAGGGAACCGGCACACTGCACCACGAACGCGGGCTGGCGATGGCGCTCGATGGCAATGGACGGTGGTGCTACCTCAATCCGAAGCTGGGTGCGATGCACGCTGTCGCGGAATCCGCCCGCAAGGTTGCGATGACGGGCGCATTGCCGGTGGCTGCAACGAATTGCTTGAACTTCGGCAATCCGGAGAAGCCGGAGATCATGGCGCAGTTGTCGACTGCGATTGATGGGATTGCAGAGGCATGCACGGCATTGGGGACGCCGATTACCGGTGGAAATGTTTCGTTGTACAACGAGACCAAGGGCGAGGGGATTTATCCGACACCGGTGCTGGGGATTGTCGGCATCATGGATGATGTGACCAAAGCGGTGCCAGCGGGCTTTCAGCGGGCGGGCGATGCGATTCTGCTGTTGTTGCCGATCCCACGGGGTCAAGAGCCGAATCCGAATCTCGACGTTCCTGCGCATCCGGAGCCGACCGACTCGACATCGTATGTGGTTCCCGGTGTCATGGGGGATGAGCCCGTCATCGTAGCTGAAGAGTCGTTGGTGCCAGACGCTTCCGCTTCTGCGAAGCAGAGAGTCTTTGGCTCGTCGGAGTTCGCGAAGGCGCTCCTGAATTCAACATGGGGGCGGCCACCTGAACTCGATCTTGAAGCGGAGGCCGATTTGCACACGATGCTGATCGGGCTGGCTAATCGGGGATTGATGCATTCAGCGCGCGATATATCGGACGGCGGCATCGGGGTGGCGCTGGCGCAGGCTGCATTTGCAAACAACTTTGGCGCGAGAGTAGAGCAGGCCCAGCCGCTGATGGTGCATCCGCTGTTCGGTTTGTTTGCTGAGCCGGCTTCGACGGTACTCATCACGGCGAATCCGGGGCGGGTTTCGGAGATCGAAGAGATCGCAGAGCATTTTAAATTCAACGTCGCCCGGATCGGGATGACCGGGGGAGACCGGCTGGAGATCGCCGTCTACGGCGACGTATTCATCTCGGCTTCGCTCTCTGAGTTGCGTGAACCGTGGGCAAAGTCTCTCGAAGCAGCACTCCACAACGAGGTGACGGCATGAGCCGGTTGCTGTTTCAGGGGGTCAAGGGGGTCGCTGACATTTCAGAGGCGCTCCGCGAACAATCGAACCGCAGGTCCTTCGACCTCGCGTCGTCGGCAGACGACGCTTCATGCAGGATGAAAAATGGCTCTGAGGACAAACTGCATGAGGAGTGCGGGGTCGTTGCCATTCATGGACATGCGGACGCCGCGAGGATGGCGTATCTCGGGCTCTATGCGCTGCAGCATCGAGGGCAGGAGTCGGCAGGCATTGCGACAGCCGACGGGCAGCACCTTGCGAACATCAAGGGCATGGGACTGGTATCAGAAATCTTCACCGATGAAGTGTTGCAGAAACTGCCCGGACAAATGGCAATCGGGCACACGCGTTATTCGACGACGGGAGACTCGGCGCTGTTAAATGCGCAGCCGATCCGCGTGGACTCAACCAAGGGGCTGATTGCGATTGCGCACAACGGGAACCTGGTGAATCTCGGCACAGTGCGAGCGAAGCTGGAGCGCGATGGCGCATACTTCCAGACGACGTCGGATTCCGAAATCATCGTGCAGTTGATTGCGCACTCCAAGGCGGGCACGCTGGTGGACGCCATTGCGGATTCACTGCGGCAGGTCGAGGGCGCATTTTCCATCGTGATGATGACGCGCGATCGGATTTTTGCAGCGCGCGATCCGCGTGGCTTCCGGCCGCTGTCAATCGGACGCATCAAGAACCCTGAAGGCCCGGATACGATTGTGTTTGCCTCCGAGACTTGCGCGTTCGACCTGCTGCGCGCCGAGTACGAGCGCGATGTATTGCCAGGCGAGCTGGTGATGGTGACGGGAGACGGCTTGACCAGCCGTCAGTATGCGACGGGCGTGGCGCAGACGAGCTGCATCTTCGAACACGTATATTTTGCACGGCCCGACAGCCGCATTTTCGGCCGCTGGGTGCAGGAGAGCCGCGACCAGATGGGACGGCAACTGGCCCGCGAATCAGGCGTGCCTGCGGATGTAATTGTGCCGGTGCCTGACTCGGGGGTGACCGCGGCGCTGGGCTACGCAGAGGAAAGCGGCATTCCTTTTCGATTTGGTTTGATCCGCAATCACTATGTCGGCCGCACGTTTATTGAACCCGAGCAGCGCGTCCGCGACTTTGGCGTGCGCCTCAAGCTCAACCCGGTGCACAACCTTCTTGAAGGCAAGCGCGTAGTGCTGATCGACGACTCCATTATTCGCGGAACCACGAGCCGGAAGATTGTGCGCATGGTGCGTGGGGCGGGTGCGAAGGAAGTGCATCTGCGCATCAGTTGTCCGCCGACGATTTCACCCTGCTTCTATGGGGTGGATACGCCCAGCAAGAAAGAATTGATCGCAGCCAACAACACCGTCGAGGAGATTCGGCGCTATATAGAGGCCGATTCGCTGGCGTATCTATCGCTGGAGGGTCTGCTGAAGTGCTGCGACGGCAGCGAGCACAACGGGTATTGCACTGCGTGCTACACGGGCAACTATCCGACGGCATGGGTGGATGTGGATGAGATTCTGCCAGCCACGGAGAGCGTCCAGGTTTGAGCACACGAGCCCGGGATGCCCGATTGTGATGCTTTGAACGATGCGCAACCATGCGGTTGCGCTTTTAAAAAAACAAATTCAGATAAAGTCGTCAGCAGACATGACTTAGGCGAATGGGGGTGGCCTATGTCATACATTGCGTTGGACTTAGGTGTCAAAGTCGTCATAAAATTGAACTTAGCGAGGATTTTCGGGCGGATTGCACTATTTCGGGAGCAGGTGGTCTCAGGATCTGGTGTGTTGCTCCAACGGCGTTCGGCCCGAAGTGATTTTGCTCACGGCCGCCCGCGTCTTTCTTATTCGTGCTACTTTGTGTCACTCCTATAAGTGTAGAGAATTCTGAAAAATAACCTGCAAGGTTCGGGAGAATTATTTGCTCAGAGGAATGAGGCAGATAGGGCGGTTTCTGCCGGGGCGGGTATTGACATGCGGCTGTCCGCTTCAGAGTCGCCGCCCTGTAAGTAGCTCTCAAATGGGGTTACTTCCCAATTGGCCACAACCCAACAGGTACTCTGATATTCAATTATTCTCTGCTCGGGTCGAGGTGCGTCAATGGAGGCTATACTCATCGCTGTCATAATTGCGAGTGCTGTGCCCGCCTGTATCCCGCTGTTGCGGAATCTGCCGGTGTCATCCCAGTATTGGAAGGCTGTCGCAATCTTCGCTGTGAGCGCGTCTCTTCAAGTTGCCTTCACCGTTGGGGTAGCAAAACAATTCTTCACTCTCGACTACTCTTTAAGGTACGCCATGTTCGGGATTCCAAGCTGTATCCTCGCGCTTGTGGTTGCAATGAGAGGAAAGGATTTCAGCCATGGCGCGATCCTCAGCCCGTCAATCGGACTCGTGATTTGGTTCTTTCTCATCACTGCGCATTAGTCCCGGTTGACCGCCAACCCGGAATGTATGGTCCGCCGCCGCATTGCAAGCGAAAGATGAAAATGACATGGTAGGTCTGCGCGAATGTATCCGGCCTTTGTGTGAGCGAGTGCTCTGGCCCTTGATGGAATGCGCTGCACTCTTGTCCTACTTAGTAACGCAGGCTTTTAAGCCTATTCCGGGTTACAGGTTTCAAGAGTGCCGGGTTCGACCGTTTTTGCCATCGTCATGGTTCGCCAGCAAACCTGGCAGGAATCGAAAAACTCTTCTCAGTCGCCGCTGGTCTGCAATTGTGGGAATCGCGAATGCGATTTCCAAGCCTGGCATCTTTTGCCAGGCGTCAATTGCAGACCACTTGTTTTCAAACTGCTGCAGTTTCAATCAAAAGCGGAGGGCGATAGGCTTCACCCTTGGACAGCACCGCCCAGACCATCCGCGCCATCTTGTTGGCCAGCGCAACCGCCGCCACCTGAATGCGCTTGCGGGAGGTGAGCTGAGCCAGCCACGTGTTCAGGCCGTTTGATTGTTTCATCCTCTGCTGCAGGACGGCATGAGCACCCTGCACGAAGAGCTTGCGCAGATATCTGTTCCCGCGCCTCTTGGTATCAGTCAGTGTTTGCTTGCCGCCGGTGGAGTGCTCTCCAGGCACCACGCCTAACCAGGCAGCAAATCCTCGACCCTTCTTGAAGGCCGAACCGTTGCCGATCGCGGCGATCGTGGCGGTAGCTGTCATCGGTCCGATTCCCGGGACCGCAAGCATCCGTCGGCAGTCCTCGAGCTCGTCGGCAATCCGCAGGATCAGCTTGTCGCACTCGTCGACCTGCCTCTGCAGGTATTGCATCTCCAGTCGCAGTTGTGTCAGCAATACACGCAATGCGCCTGACAGCTTGTTGTCGGCATCTTCCAGGATCCCGGGCAGAGACTCTTCGATATGACGACGTCCCTTGCGAATCGTGATGCCTCGCTCCAGCAGCAATCCACGAATCTGGTTGATCACCGCCGTACGACCCGATACCCAGCGTTCGCGCACCCGGTGAAGGGACTGCAGATCCAGCTGGTCGTCTGTCTTGATGGGTACGAAGCGCATCCTCGCACGGCCGACCGCTTCCGCGATAGCTTCCGCATCGATGTAGTCGTTCTTGTTGGTCTTCACGTAAGGCTTTACATACTTGGCCGGCATCAGCCTTGCATCATGTCCCTGCTCGCGCAGGGCACGAGCCAGAAAGTGCGCCCCTCCGCAGGCTTCCATGCCGATCAATGACACTTGCAGGTTCGCGGTGAAACGCAGAATCTGATCGCGTGAGCACTTCTTGCGCACCACGACTTCGCCGCGAGCGTTAAGACCAACCAGGTGGAAGACTGTCTTGCCAAGATCGATGCCGATTGTGTGAATTTCCATGGGACGCCTCCTGGGCTCCCCTTATACCTCCGTGGAGGTTAAGGCGGCGGACCATGCCAGTAGTTACTCCAAAATCGAGTTATGTCCGGGTTGGCCACCACACGTAAACAATCAGGAGTGGGGCCGATCCGTCTTCTCCCATTCTTCTCGGGCTACACGAACTCCCATTCCGCCTGATCGAAAGCGTCATCGAGTGTCTGGTGCCAGCTATCCGTTCCCTGTCCCTTTTCCGGTTGATACAGGATGTAGAAACCATTGCCTGGAACTGTTGAGCAGATTTCAAGGGTATTGAAGGGCGGAAAATCGCGCAGACCTGTCGCATCCTTGAGCTGGTGTTTCGTGCGGCCATGGCGCAGGTGATGCGGACCTAACTCCACTCGAAATAGGGAACGGAATTCAGACATTGTGCAGGTGGTACCAGCCCATTTTAAGCGTGATGGTCGAGCTACCGCCTATGGGGAAGTAGCGAAAGGCAACCTCAGATCCTTCCGCTGCGCGTCAGGATGACAGCGCTCGAGAGATTCGAAGCGGGTGAGTAACCGGCCACTCGGAAATCACATCCCTCAGGGGCTAAAGCCCGGACATTTTTTGTGCCTTTGCGGCACGACTAAACAGCTTGGTGAAAAGTCCGTATGGGCCGAGCCGGCATCGCACAGGGGCTAAAGCCCGACACTCATTTTGTTGAATTTGCGGCCTGGCTGAAGCCATGCCCTTGTGACAAAACAGCGGTTCGTTGAGTTTTTCACCAAGCTGTGAAGTCGTGCCCTGACACAAAACCGATGACGCGGGCGAGTAACTGCCGATGCGGAAGTTGAGTTGAGGATTGCTCGCAGGTCTTTCGCAGCCGAGATCTTCATCTTCAGCTTTTCCGCATGCGGCCTAGCCTGAGCGCACATGGGTTGAGAGTGCGACTCGGCAGTGGGACCTCGATCCCAAGTCACACAGGCTCGTTGGCGAGGGCCGCGCTCCGTGCCGTAGCGTACGTTTTCGCGAGGTTGCGCGTCAGGAGGAACATGACGAGCGCAGCGCCTAGACTTGGCACCACGAGACCGCGCAGTCCCAGCCAGTAGCTGCCGGTCGCATCTTTCGTCACGCCCATCCAATAAGGACCGATGAAGCCGCTGAACATCGTAATGGTGTTCATGGCGGCGATTCCCGCAGCGGCAGCGCGTCCTGCCAGAAATTGCGTAGGCACCGCCAACGCCGGTCCTTGCATCGCCATGAAAGCGATGAAGCTCAACGCCAGCGCCGTAACGATAAGCCATGGTGTTCGCGCATAACTCGCCGTCAGATAACCTGCAGCCATGAGAACACAGGGAATAACAGAGTGGAAAGTCCGTTCACCGCTGCGATCGGAGTGCGCGCCGTTCAGCAGCATCCCGGCAGCTCCGGCAAGGCCAAAGCTCGCCACCAGAAATCCCACCTTCGTGGTGCTCCAGCCTGTAGCGTCCTGCAGAATTGCAGGCGCGGAAAAGTTGTAAGCATAGTTCGCCGTAAGCGCGCACAGGAAGTAGCCGCCGATCATCCAGACCTTGGGAGACAACAACGCTTGCAGCACGCCCGCTTCGTGGCCCAGATGAGCATGCGTAGCGTCAGCGTCGAGTTGGCGTTTGAGCCACATTCTCTCCTCAGCCGTGAGCCATGAAGCTTGCATGGGCCCGTCAGGAAGGATCCAAAGAAAGACGAAACTGAAGAGGGCCGCGGGCACCCCTTCCACAAGAAAGAGCCATTGCCAGCCTGCGAGCCCCAGCGTGCCTTGAAGCCCCATCAGCCAGCCGGCAACCGAGCCCATCACCACTGAACTGAGCGGAAGCGCAATGTAGAACCGGCTCACCGCGCGCGCTCGCATGCTGGCCGGGAACCACAGAGTGAGGTAGTAAATGACTCCCGGGAAAAAGCCGGCCTCCGCCATGCCAAGCAGGAGACGCACACCATAGAACTGCCAGGGTGTTCGGACAAACATCATGGCGGCCGCCAGCAGACCCCACGTAAACATGATGCGGGCGAGCCAGCGTTTCGCTCCGAAGCGCAAGAGAAGGAGATTCGAGGGCACTTCGCAGAGCGCATACGCGATAAAGAAAAGCCCCGCACCAATGCCGTAAACCGTGGCGCTGAAGTGCAGATCGCTGTTCATGCGCAGCGAAGCGAAGCTGATATTGATGCGGTCCATGTAGGCGAGGCCATAGCCGATGGAGATGATTGGCAGCAGGCGTATCGCAGCTTTGCGCTGTGCGGAAGCGCCGATTACAGCGTCACTGTCAAGATCAGCGACCTGATCGGGCCTGGGTCCGAATGCCGGCATTCTTGCTGACCTCGTGGGAGTCTGGATGACGCGCCGGGAGCTGAAACGAGCGGGGTAAGGCGAATTTACCATAGCCATCGCCAGATTGGATCGCTTCAATCCTTGACTGCCTCTGTGATAGCATCCGCCTGATCATGCTGATCAGTTTTGATCGCGCAACTCTGGCTGAGGTTGTCATGACACGTTCGCGGCTGTTGTTTGCGGGCGCGGTTTTTCTGGGTTCCTTCCTGCTCTTCCTTGTCGAGCCGATCGCCGCGAAACAACTGCTGCCGGTGCTGGGTGGGTCCGCCGCCGTGTGGATCACATGCCTCGTCTTCTTTCAAACAGCGCTTCTGGGCGCCTACCTTTATGCGCACTGGATGGCGCAACGGCCGCGCTGGCCTCTGTATTTCGCTTTGCTTCTGGTTGGATTCGCGTCGGCAGTGAGCTGGTGCGTCCGGAACGGTGGTGCGGGCGGAGGATCGACCCATCCGATCCTCACCGTATTTGCTGTGCTGGGAAGCACCATTGGCCTGCCATTTCTGGTTCTGGGAGCAACAAGTCCGCTCATGCAGGTGTGGTGGGCGCGGCTATACGGAACAGGGATTCCCTACCGGCTGTTTGCGTTGTCGAACCTGGCATCGCTGCTGGCGCTTGGACTTTATCCGACGCTGATCGAGCCGCGATTGACGCTTGAGGCGCAGCGCATTGCATGGTGTTGCGGATTCGCAATGTTCGCAATGATCACCGGCCTGCTGGCGTGGAAGGCGCGGACGGCAACCGCAAGCCCGATCACGCAGAATGTCACGGCTGCGGTTGAGGAAGGAGCACCGGCACTGCCTGCGCAGAAGCTGCTTTGGATCCTGCTACCGATGGGAGCGGCAATGCAGTTGAGCGCGGTGACCAGCTATCTGACAGCGAACATAGCAGCGATTCCCCTCTTGTGGATTCTGCCGCTCACGGTCTATCTGCTCACGATCATCATCGCGTTCGAATTCCCTCACCTGCTGCCGCGCAGTCTTCTCGCGCGCTTCCTGATCCTGATGCTTGCAGGACTGGGCTACGCGCTGTCGAAACAAGATGTGGAGTGGCCGCTGCGCATCAGCATCGGATTTTTCCTGATCGAAGCCTTTGCATCATGCCTCTTCTGCCACAGTGAGGCGTACCGGTTGCGGCCTCGACGTGCGTCTGAGTCGACAATGTTCTACCTGCTGTTTGCGGCAGGTGGCGCAATTGGATCGTTTGTGATTGGCATCTTGTTTCCGTTGCTGTTCCGCTTCAATTTCGATCTCGTGATTACCTGCTGCTTTACCGCACTGCTGGCGACGCTGGTGACGTGGGAGGACGGGTGGAGTTCGCGGTTGTTGTGGAGTGTAGCCACGATTGTGATGGCGGTACAGATCTTCTGGATAAACATTGTGAACCAGCGCGGCACAACCGTTGCAGTGCGCAACTTCTACGGCGCGCTGCGGGTGAAGCAGAAGTTCGCCGTCCCTGGAATTACTTTGCGCACACTGACAAACGGCAACGTAGAGCATGGAACCCAGATCTTCGGCACCGATGAAGAGCGCAAAACGCCAACCAGCTATTATGCGGAGGACTCGGGGGTTGGACTGGCGATTCGCTTCTGCTGCAACGGGCGACCACGCAACATCGGTGTGATCGGTCTGGGCGCAGGAACCATTGCTGCATACGGGCGTCCCGGCGGCCGGATCGAGTTTTATGAGATCAATCCCGCAGTCGAGCCGATCGCGCGGAACGTCTTCACCTACATCCGCGATTCAGAGGCGCAGGTATCGATCGTCGAAGGAGACGCACGAACTTCACTTGCAAAGGAGCCGCCACAGGGGTTCGACGTGCTGGTGGTTGATGCGTTTTCCGGCGACGCGATTCCCCTGCACCTGCTGACGACACAGGCACTCGCACTCTATCGGCGGCATTTGGCGCCGGGCGGAGTCATCGCCTTCCATATCTCGAATCGGCACGTCAACCTCGAGGCGCCTATTGCTGTGCTTGCTAGGACAGCAGGTGTAAAAGCGGTCACTGTCGCAACCGTGGCCAATGACCGGCGAGGCGAATTCACGGCGACCTGGATGCTGCTAAGCAACAACCAGGATTTTTTCGCTCAGCCCGAGATTGCACGGGCCGCCAAGGATCCCGATCTCGTACCGGGTCTGCGCCCGTGGACCGATGACTACTCCGCGCTGCTCCCAGTCCTAAGCTGGTAACTGACTCCTGATCAATGCCCCCTGTCGCCTGTATTTTTTGTCACAGGACGTTCATACTCCGGCTGTGATAGCATCCGTTTTCTTAAAGCTAGACGTCCGGCGGCTGCCCGTTGCACTTTGCCGCCTGGCGCCTGCCGGAGACTCTCCGCATGGACGAGGAAGACGGCAGACCGGGCCCTCCGCCCGGTCACATCATCGGCAACGGGGCATACTCTGCGGAGTATGGAACCCTGCAACGAGACGGGTTCCAGGACCCGGACCGGTTGAAGCTGCTGATCGATGTGACCGGCGTTCGAGCCCGGCAAACCGGACGCGCTGACGTCCCGACGGACGCCTCCACGAAGTCCCTGTGCAACTCGCCTCTTAATTTCCTGCCAAGCACCGGGGTGCTCCTTCCATCTTCTGTGTCCGGCGCACGCGCCAAGTCCAAGCATTCGCATCCATATCCGTTTCAAGGAGAATTGCCATGAAAACGTACCAGGGAAGTGAGATCCGCAACGTAGCTGTAGTGGGGCATGCGCAAAGCGGCAAGACATCGTTAATTGCCGGGCTGCTGCATGCCGCAAAGATGACACCAACACAGGGACGAGTGAATGAAGGCTCGGCCGTGACCGCGTATGACGAGGAAGAAATAGCACGCGGCACGACGATGCAGAACGCCGTGGCCTTTGCCGAGTGGCAGGGAGTGAAGATCAATTTCGTAGACACGCCGGGATTCCACATGTTCTCGCACGAGGCGCGGGCTGCACTTCTGCCGGTCGAGGCGGCGTGCGTGGTGGTGAACGCTCAGCATGGCATTGCAGCCAGTCACGGAGCGGGTTTGGAAGTTCGCGGAAGAGGCGAATGTTCCGCGGTTTGTGGTGATCAACCAGATGGATCATCCGAAAGCCGGCGGCGGTGGCGGATTGAGCGCGCTGATTGATGACCTGCACGAGCGGTGGGGACGCAATTGCGTTCCGGTGCAGATGCCTATCTCTGACGCCCAGGGATTTCACGGCGTCGTGGACCTGGTGACGATGGAAGCGTTCCACTACACGCCGAACGGCGATGGACGCGGCAAGATTACAGGCGAGATTCCAGCGAGCATCGCGCAGCAGGCGAAGGAGGCACACGAAGCGCTGGTGGAGCTGGTGGCCGAAGGCAAGGACGAGCTGATGGAAGAGTTCTTTGCCCAGGGGACGATTCCCGAGCAGCACCTGATTAGCGCGCTGCATGAGGCGATTCGCGAAGACCGCATTTTCCCGGTGTTGTTTGCCAGCGGCGGCGCGAATGTCGCGACCGACCATCTGCTGGACTTCATCAAGGTGTATGCGCCGTCGCCCGCTGAGCGCGCGCCGATTCCGGTGAAGACGGCGGCGATGCAAGCCGTGGCGGCCAACGGCAATGGCGGCGATTCGGGCGCGGGCAACGGTGTCTCGCTTCCGCAAAGTAGACGATGGCGAACCCACGGCTCTGGTGGTCTTCAAGACGATGAGCGATCCGTTTGCGGGGCGCATCACCTTCTTCAAAGTCGTCAGCGGCGTGGTGAAGAACGATGCGACGCTCGAGAACTACACGCGGCGCGGGCAGGAGCGCCTCGCGCACCTGAGCATCGATGCAGGGACGAAAGGCTGTTGAGGTTGCGGAACTGCATGCCGGCGATCTGGGCGCGGTGGCCAAGCTGCGCGAGACGCTGACCGGCGACATGCTGGGAGCGAAGGGCGCGGATATTCAAGTTGACCTGGCGCCTCTACCCGAAGCGGCCATGACCTACGCAATCGAGCCCAAGAGCCGCGCCGATGAAGACAAACTGGCGCCCGCAATTCACAAGCTGATGGAAGAGGATCTGCTGATTCGGTTCTTCCGCGATCCGCAGACCAATGAATTCCTGATCGCCGGTGCCGGACAGCCGCACATCGAAACGATCGTCTCGCGCCTGAAAAAGCGCTATCACGCGGAGGTGACGCTGAAGGCGCCCAAGGTGCCTTATCGCGAAAGCATCCGAGGACGCGCCGAGGGGCATGGACGTCACAAGAAGCAGAGCGGCGGGCATGGGCAGTTTGGCGATTGCAAGGTTCGCATGGAGCCTTTGCCAAGGGGCAGCGGGTTTGTGTTCGGCAACGAGATCTTCGGCGGCGCGATTCCGCGTCAGTTTGTGCCAGCGGTCGAGAAGGGGATCGTGGAATCGGCCGCGCGCGGCTATCTGGCCGGCTATCCCGTCGTCGACTTCAAGGCGACTGTTTACGACGGCAGTTATCACGATGTGGACTCGAACGAAATGTCGTTCAAGGTGGCGGGCCGGCTGGCTTTCCGCAAATGTATGGAGCAGGCCAAGCCGTGCTTGCTTGAGCCCATCATGAAGGTCGAAATCGAGGCGCCGGACGAGTTTGCCGGCACGCTGATGGGCGACCTGAACAGCCGGCGCGGGCGCGTACAGGGCATGGAGTCAAAGGGACGCACGACGCTGATCAACGCCGAAGTCCCGATGGCCGAGATGCTCACTTACGGCACGCTGCTGACTTCGATGACGCAGGGTAAAGGCAGCTACCGGATGGAGATGCACCACTACGACATCGTTCCGCAACTGGTGGCCGACAAGATCCTCGCGAACGCGAAGCGGCCGGTGGACGAGGAAGAGGAGTAGGACACCCGGTTCACCGTTTCAGAGTCGTCAGACTCGCGTTGTAAGAGATCCGCGGCTATCTTTCGAAGATGATCGCGGATTTTCCTTTGCATTTTTTCCCGAGCGAACTCTCCAGATTCATTCGGGAATTGACTGTCCGCCATCAGGCTCGCCCCGAAAGAACAGCTGCAGGAAGCAGCCGACATGAGCCCATCGATACAAGCGAACTAGAGCTGGTTGCATAAATCGTGCCTGGTCGGCCTGATGCCATCTCTCAGGGGCTGAAGCCCTCTCGTATTTTGAGGCGTTTAAGGCACGGTTGAAACCGTACCCTGGCACAAGACTCGAGCGCGAAGAGTTTTTCCGCAGCCTGTGAAACCCCGGCTTTCAAGGGCCGCTGGCGGCAAGCGACCCGCTACATGGGTTCCCCGAGTCGTGCCCTTTCAAAACTCCATTTGCGCAGCCGTTTCTGGATAAGAGGATGACAATCTGCCTCTTTATGGGAGCGGATTTCGCTGGAAATTGAAAACGAAACCGGGTTATAGTCTGAAGACCCGCCGGTCTCGCCGGCTATGGAGGAGAACAATGTTCATGCCTGTCGTCGTACGACCTTCGCGCTGAACATTGCCTCGGGTTTTCCCTTTCGCTCGTCCCCGAGGTCAGATTCAGACCTGGGGTGATTCTGCAAATCACAATCTGATGGCAGTGTGACCCCTGCGGTGGGCTCCGCCCTGACGCGGTCGTGCTCTCCCACCCTTGCGACAGAAAGCGTCGCAAGGATGGGGCACCCCACCGTCTTGCCATTGGCACGTATGCGCTACTTGGAGCTATTGCTATGTCTGTTCTTGAATGGTTGACGCCGCCGCCGACTGAGGGCGATCGCGGCTTTTGGTCTTCGGTACGCGAGGCGCTGAAAGGCTCGCACCAGGACTACACAACGGGAAATTTGAATCGCGCCATTTTGTTGCTGGCCATTCCGATGGTGCTGGAGATGGTGCTGGAGTCGCTGTTTGCCGTCACCGACGTGTTCTGGGTGGGGCGGCTGGGCGCGAATGCAGTGGCAACGGTGGGCATCACGGAGTCGATGCTGGCGCTGGTGTTTGCGATCGGCCTCGGCGTGTCGATGTCGACTACAGCGATGGTGGCGCGGCGGATCGGCGAGAAGGACCCGGAGGACGCGGCGATCGCTGGCGTACAGGCGGTGGTGGTTGGCCTGGCAATCTCGCTGGCGATGGGGATTCCGGCAGGGATTTATGCGCCGGAACTTCTGCGCGCGATGGGCGCTTCGCCGGAGATTGTGGCGAGCGGGTCGGGGTATGCGCGGATTGCGCTGGGTGGTTGCGGCGCGATCATCATGCTCTTCCTGAATAACGCAATCTTTCGCGGAGCGGGCGATGCCGCGATTGCGATGCGGCTGCTGTGGGTGTCGAACATCATCAACCTGGTGCTTGACCCGTGCCTGATCTTCGGCCTCGGACCGTTTCCGCGGATGGGCGTGACGGGCGCGGCGCTGGCGACGTTTACGGGTCGATCGATCGGCGTGCTTTACCAGTTCTATCGGCTGCTCAAGGGCACGGAGCGGATTCATATCCTGGCGCGGCATCTGCGCTTGAATGTGCGCGTAATGCTGCGGTTGCTGCGGGTTTCAGTGACAGGCATCTTGCAGTTTGCGATTGCGAATGCGAGCTGGATTGTGCTGGTGCGGATCATTCGCTGTTCGGCGCGGCGGCGGTGGCGGGATACACGATTGCGATCCGGATTGTGGTGTTCTTCATTCTGCCATCGTGGGGATTGAGCAATGCTGCCGCGACGCTGGTGGGGCAGAACCTGGGGGCGAAGAGGCCGGATCGTGCGGCGCAGTCGGTGTGGCAGACGGGGTTCTACAACATGCTCTTCCTGGGCGCGATTGGAGTGTTCTTCATCGTGTTTGCCACGCCGGTGGTGCGGCTGTTTGTGAATGATCCGGCAGTGGTGCCGATTGCCGCGGTGGCATTGCGGACGTTCAGTTGCGGCAACATCGGGTATGCCTACGGGATGGTGATGCTGCAGGCATTCAACGGTGCAGGCGACACGCTGACACCAACCATTGTGAACTTTTTTGGCTTCTGGGTGCTGGAGCTGCCGCTGGCATGGTGGCTGGCGGTGCCGCTTCATATGCATAGCGAGGGCGTCTTTCTTGCGATTGTGATTGCGGAATGCAGCATTGCGGTGGCGGGAATGGTGCTCTTCCGGCGTGGGAGGTGGGCACGGCAGCAGATCTAGCTGGATTTCGGGGTAAAAAGCGGTTCATTCGCCTTTTTGCGTGTGATGGGAATCCTTACCGCCGCTGGGACATCTGAGAAAATAGTGAATGTGAAAGAAGCTGGACATTTTGCAGGCCTGGGGGTAGGTGGCTAGTGTGGGCGCGCGGCGTCGTGTGCCTGACGGGCCTGGCACTGGCGGGTGCGCTTGCAAATGCGCAGGTGCAACCACCAAACCCGAGTTCGGCGACGAATCCTTATTACGGCAGCGTGACGGTGCGTGCGATTAGCGATGAGCCGCTGAAACTATCGCTGGACGATGCGATTCGGCGTGGTCTTGAGAACAATCTCGGGCTCAGAGAAGCCGAGAGCGGCGAGAAGCAGTTTCAAGGCGAGAAGAACCAGGCGCTGCAGGAGTTTTTGCCGACGATCAACCTGAGCGGAGGCACCGGTGTCTTCCAGCACAACCTGGCGGCGCTGGGATTTGGGCCGAGTACGCTGAAGCAATTTTCGGGACTGTTTCCGGGGGGAGTTCCACCGGGACTGTCGCTGATTACCAAGGATGACCTGACGCAAGGGCAGGTGTCTTTGGATCAGACGCTGATTTCTGGCGTAGTGATTGCGGGATGGAAGGCAGCGGGAGCGGCGGCCAGGTCGGCGTACTTTGCAGAAGATGTCGGCGCGCGGCGAGGTGGTGCAGCAGGTGGCGACGGCGTATCTGCATGCGATTGCGGATGCGAGCGAAGTGGATAATGCGACGGCGCTGGATGAAGGCCGACAAGTGACGCTGGCAGCACGCGCGCGATGCGCGCATGCGGCGGGCACGATGGCGAACCTGGATGAGTTGCGGGCACAGGTGCAATTGCAGACGCAGCAGCAGATCGCTGATTGCGGCGCAGAATGCCGAGGAGAAAGACCTGATCCTGCTGAAGCGTGAGATCGGGATCGATCCGGGACAGAAGATCGTGCTGACCGATCCTGCGCCGTATAGCGATCTGGCGGAGCAGACGCCGGCGGAAGTCCGCGCGATTGCGTACAAGAATCGGCAGGACTATCAGAATTTGCAGAACCAGGTAATTGAAGTGCGGGCGCTGCATTCGGCTTACAGGGCGCAACGGCTGCCGAGCTTGAGTTTCAGCGGATATTACGGCGTGGACAAGGTGAACGGGAGCCCCAGCCACGGTGTGTTTTCGGCGGTGGGAACGCTGAATGTTCCGATCTTCCGCGAGGCGAGTCATTCGCGGAGAGGTGGATGCTTCGGCGGCGCAACTGGCCGCGGTAAATGCGCAGCTCGAGGATCTGCGGAGCCAGATCGATCAGCAGGTGCGGTCGGCTCTGCTGGATGTGGAGGCGGCGAAGAAGCTAGTGGAAGTGTCGAAGTCGAATGTTGAACTGGCCACGCAGACGGTGAGCGATGAAACGGACCGCGTGAATGCGGGTGTGGATGACAATCTGCGCTGGTGACTGCGCAGGCCTCGCTGGCGACGGCGCAGACCAACATGTGAGAGCCTGTATCAATACAATCTGTCGAAGCTGGCGCTGGCGCGGTCGGCGGGGTTATCGAGCAGCAGTATCGGGCGTATCTGGGACAATAAGTTTTTGAGCAGGAATTACATGCGGCGCGTGCGATGTATGCGTCGCCTTTGCTTTGTTTAGCCAGCAGGGGTCCTGCTTGTGCGTGAAAGGTCTGGTGCCGGGCGAGGCTGGTGGCAATTGAGCAACAGAGCTACTGCTTTGACCTGGCTGCGCGGCATTCTGCGCGAGCCACGAACTCAGTGAGGCGATGTCTTTATCGGACAGACACTCGTGGCCGGCCATGTCGGAAGTCAGGGAGACCGAATTTGATGATCTGCGCAAGGTGATCGATGTGCGTGGATTCCGGGCGTCGAGCCGGTCGCCTGTCACCCGTGGCACCGTACTCCGAGTGATTGCGCCGGAGGTCAGAACTGCCGGAGACTCGATGAATTCTGACTGCCACCTGAGGCGCGTGCGGCCATTTGTATTGTGGCAGGTGGCGCAGTATGGTTATAGAGTTGCTGGCCCTCGGCGGGGTTTGCGTCAGCGGGGGCCTCGGCGGGCAGATGCCACTGTTGCTCGTCGGCGATGTGCTGATGTGCACCGGCGTGCCGAGGCTTGCGAGATATGCAACCAGATCGTTGCCTCTTTGGTCGCGGAATAAGAAGGCGTAAGACGGCATGATGGACGAGCCGCTCACCTGGCGTGGATTGTAGAGGTGCATTTTGAGCCACAGCACAGAGCGGCGAGCACCGACTTGCGAGAGATCGGGGCCCTGACGACGATTGTCGATGAGGGGCAGACTCTCCGGACGCATCTTGTCGACGTATTGAGAGTGGCAATGGATGCAGCCTTCGGAAATATAGACGAGGCGGCCGCGCTCGACCGCAGAGGCTGAGGCGGCTACTTGAACGGAAGGCTGGACGCGGTAGACGACGAGAGCGATGAGGAGGACGACGACGGCGAGGGTCAGTTCGCCAGGGCGGTGACGGAAGATCCGATGAGCCCGAGCCACCATGTAATTGGTAGAGACGCGATTCGGCGGGCTTTGGCTCGTCCGGGGGGCAGCGAAGATCGATGAAGTTTTGTTCATTTGACAGGTCGTTCATGCTCCCCGGCTGAACATGAAGCTTTGTTATCACCATATCGGATGTAAGTGACGACGGAGCCGCACGCACATGGCGAGTTGTTCATCGAGTGCGCCCGTTTGAACGAATCTGCCAATGCGTAGCTCGGGGTATAATTCAACCCACAAATGACGCTAATCGCGGGCTCCGGCTGGACTCTTATGAGATCATCGCACCCTTGGGTGCGGGTGGAATGGGAGAGGTCTATCGCGCGCGTGACGGCGCTTTGAAACGCGAGGTGGCGATCAAAGTTCTCCCCGCCTACTGGTCGCGCGATCCGGAGAGTCTTCGGCGCTTCGAACTGGAAGCGCAAGCCACCGCCGCTCTAAATCATCCCAATATCGTTTCCATCTTCCACGTAGGCAGGTACGACGGATCGCCGTACATCGTTACCGAGTTGCTACAGGGTGAGACACTGCGCGATCGCCTTCGTAGAGGACCGATGCGGTTGCGGGAAGTACTCGACACCGGCATGGAGTTGGCGCGGGGGCTGGCGGCGGCCCATAGCGCGGGAATCGTTCATCGCGATCTCAAGCCGGAGAACATCTTCGTAACGAAGGACGGGCGGATCAAGATCCTCGACTTCGGGCTAGCCAGGCTCGATCCGGCCAAGACTGCTACCGCAGATGATTCGACTATCCCCTATCGGCAGGAATCAGCGCCCGGACAGGTGCTGGGCACAGTGGGCTACATGTCGCCTGAGCAGGCGCGCGGACGAGCTGCGGATGCGCGCAGCGATATCTTCGCGGTTGGCGTGATTCTCTACGAAATGCTCAGCGGCAAGCGGGCGTTTCAAAAAGCCACGTCGGTAGAAACGATGACAGCGATCCTGAACGAAGATCCGCCGGCGATCTCGCAGGTTGCGCCAAGCCTTTCACCGGGGTTGCAGAAAATTGTGAACCGCTGCCTGGCGAAGAACCCGGAGCTGCGTTTTCAACACGCATCGGACTTTGGATTCGCGCTGGAAGCTCTCTCCGATGGAAGCAACACAGCGATGCCTGCGATTCACGAAGAGGCTTCGAGCAGAAAGTGGATCTGGATCGCGGCAGCTGTGGCGATTGTCGCAATCTTCGCTGTCCTCGTGATGGTGTGGAGGCAGCCGCCGGCAGTTCCGGTCGTAGACGCTGTAACCAAACTGACCAATGACGGCAAGGTGAAGGGAGCCGGCGGCAGATTGGTAACCGACGGTTCGCGGATTTACTTCCTCGAAGGCTCCGTGGGGAGTTATGAAACAGCGCAAGTGGCGACTGCCGGCGGCGCCACAGCCATCATTCCGATCCGCTTCGCCAACTTCCAATTCACGGCGTTGAGCCAGGACGGATCGTATCTGCTAGGTGCGACAGGCGACAAATACGTACTTCCTTTCTGGGCCGTCCCGCTGCCCACCGGCGAACCGCGCCGACTCGGATCGATTGAGTCGCAGGACGCGGACCTTTTACCAGACGAACGGATCCTCTACGCCCTGGGCAAGGACCTCCACATTGCGGACAAAGACGGCTCCAATCCGCGCCGGACTCTGAGCGCCGACGACGCTATCGACTGGCCCAGTGTTTCCCCGGATGGAAAACGTGTGGTCTTCACGCTTCATAAGCCCAAGGTGCGCACCATTAACGAGGCCGGTTTAGACGGCTCGGGTCTCCGTACGCTGGTAAACAGCACTGAAACCGGGCGTGTTTGCTGCCCTGCGTGGGCTCCCGATGACCGATACATTGTCTATGTGAGCCGCTACGAAAACCGGCACGACCTTTGGGCCTTGCCCATGAAGACCGGGTTCCTTTCACGGCCGCAGCAACCCATTCAGTTGACCAATGGTCCACTCTCTTACACGATGCCCGTCGTCGCGCGGGATGGGAAACATATCTATGCGGTGGGCACCGAACAACGGGGTGAACTGGTCCGCTATGACGCGAAGTCGAAGCAGTTTCTTCCTTTTCTTCCTGGCGTGGCGGCTTTCAATCCAACCTTCTCAAGAGACGGCCAATGGGTAACCTACACTGTCTTCCCCGATCATGCATTGTGGCGCAGCCGCACCGACGGAACCGACTCATTGCAGCTTACGTTCCCGCCTGCGCAGATTTTTAATCCCTCCATTTCACCGGACGGGACGCACGTTGCCTATTCGACATCGGCAGGCGCAACTTTCTTGATCAGTATGGACGGAGGGACGCCGCAGACGCTGGTGGAGACAGACTCCGGCGGTGCGAGATGGTCGCCGGACGGCAGCCGCCTGGTGCTTATCGACAGCAGCAACCCGGCAAATAGCTCCATCCAGATCTTCGATCTTGGCACTGGAAAACGCTCGGCTGATCCTGCGTCTCTGGGTTTCTATGCCGTTCGGTGGGTTGCCGATGACCTGCTTGCCGCAATCACCGAAGATAGCAAGAAAATCATGGTCTTCGACGTCGCGACGCAGAAATGGTCTGACTTGGTGACTGCGACACTGCCGGGCTACATGGTAAACGTGGAACACTCGCCGGATCATAAGTACGTCTACTACACCACTGGCGGACCCGAGCCAATGGCCTTTCGCATTCGACTGGCCGATCACAAGGTGGAAACCATCACCAGCTTGAAGAGCCTGCCCCTTGCCATTGGTCCGGGCGGAAACACCAAGTTCGGCGTTGCCGGGGATGGCTCGCCGGTATTCGCCCGCGACATCGGCACGCGGGAGATCTATGCGCTCGCGGTGAAGTGGCCATAAGCAGGAAAGACCCGGCCAGGTTTGCTTGGTGAATGCGTATGGACCGGGCATCTAATGTAGGAATCGGAGGTCCGATGGAATGGCGGCGAAACTGAGAATTGAATACATCGTGGAGCCGGATGCGGGGGCGCTGGCGCGACGGACGGCAGAGCATTTTGTTGAAGTGGCGGAGCAGGCGGCAGCCAAGCGAGGTGTGGCGCGGATCGCGATCAGCGGAGGCTCGACCCCGAAGGCTGCGTTCCAACTGCTGGCCGATCCCGGGCAACCGTGGCTCAAGCGCATGCCGTGGGACAACCTGGAACTCTATTGGGTGGACGAGCGGACGGTTCCGCCGGATGATCCTGAGAGCAATTACCGGATGACACGCGAAGCGATGCTGGATCACGTTCCGCTGAAGCCGGAGCAGGTGCACCGGATGGAGGGCGAATTGGAGCCGGAGGTTGCGGCGGCGCGGTACGAGTCGCTGCTGAGAAACAACTTCAGGCTGGAGGGGGCCGAGAGTCCGCGGTTTGACCTGATCTCGCTGGGGATGGGAGACGACGGGCACACGGCCTCGATATTTCCGCACACGGAGGCGATCCACACCATGGGGCGGCTGGTGACGGCGAACCAGGTTCCGCAAAAGGATACCTGGCGTATCACGCTGACGTGGCCGGTGATCAACGAGGGGAGTTCGGTTTTCTTCCTGATCGGCGGCAAAAACAAGGCTGAACTGGTGAGGGAGGTCTTTACCGGACCGCGCGATCCGGAGCGGCTGCCGAGTCAGCTGATATGGCCTGCAGGCGGTATACTCACTCTGATCCTGGATAAGGATGCTGCTGCGCTGTTGCCCGCAACGGCTGGGCAAGGCCGTGGGGTTTTAGAGAGGGAACGATGATTTTGGCTGGGGATGTGGGCGGCACGAAAGTCCACTTGGCGTTGTATGACTTTACCGATGGCAAGTTGAGCCAAACGCGGGACAAGCAGTTTCCAGCGAGGGAATATTCAGGGCTCGAGGAGATCGTCAAGGAGTTTCTGGGAACGGACAAGGTGAGCGCGGCTTGTTTTGGCGTGCCGGGGCCGGTGCGTGACGGGCGTCTGCGCCTGACCAACCTGCCATGGACGCTGGACAGCCGGGAGCTTGCGAAGAATCTCGGCATTGACCACGTGTTCCTGATCAACGATCTGGAAGCAAACGGGTATGGCGTTGCAGAGCTGGGGCCTGAGCAGATTTACACGCTAAGCAACGGCGATGCGAGCCAGATCGGCAACCGCGGACTGATTGCGGCGGGAACCGGGCTGGGCGAGGGGATCCTGGCATGGAACGGGCGAATCCACGTGCCGTATCCGTCAGAAGGCGGGCACACGGATTTTGGTCCGCGCAATGAGGAAGAGATCGAGCTGCTGCGCTTTCTGCAGCGAAAGTACAACGGCCGCGTCAGCTATGAGCGCGTGGTAAGTGGCATGGGACTGACCAATATCTACGAGTTCCTGCGCGACAGCCGCGGCATGGAAGAGCCGAAATGGCTGGCGGACAAGATTGCCGAAGTGCACGACCCGAACAGCGTGATCACCGAGATGGCATTGTCGGCGAAGAGCGAGCTCTGCGCCAAGGCGCTGGACATGATGGTATCGATCTACGGAGCAGAGGCCGGAAACCTGGCGCTGAAGGTGCTGTCGGTGGGTGGATTGTACGTGGGCGGTGGGATTGCTCCGAAGATTCTGGAGAAGCTGAAGGACGGCACGTTCATCAAGGCGTTCCAGGACAAGGGGCGGCTCAGTCAGTTGCTGATCAATATGCCGGTGCGCGTGATTCTGGACAGCGGGTCGGCGCTGATAGGCGCGGCCTCGTATGCCGAAGCGCGGGCGGCGGAGTTGAGCGGGGTTTCGCCGCGGGCGGCTTCGGTGGCGCATCACGCTTAGCAATTGATGAGTGGAATGCAGAAGGGCCGGCGATGCCGGTCCTCTGCTCTTGCGCACAACGCGTACAGACATCTCTTTGATGGTGATATGCGCTTATCGTGCAATCCCACCCAAATCCCTACATCGGGCCCGACTTACACTTGGTCCGAGTTTGCGTCAGCGCGTTGGACGCGATTGAGCGACGAGCCACTGGCTATAGATGTCGCATTGGGCGGCGCGAAGGCGGTGGCGGTCTCAACTCTTCCGTCCTGCTGGAACTGGATGTAGGTTCCGGCGTCGCCTTGCTGTGGCCAGTTGGGGAGTCCCGACGAGTTGGGGTTGCCGGTTTTGGCGAAGTTGGTCCAGTAGGTCTGGATGAGGTTGGCGAGTTTCTTGTCGACGTCGGTGAAGTTGCCAGCGATATTTCCGGTCTTGGGGAAGTAGCCGAAGACGTAGGGCAGATCTGCGGAGTGGACGGCTCCCTGTGCTTCCTGTCCGGGAATGGCGTGGTTGAATTGGTACTCGTATGTCGGGTTGCGTGCTGCTGCGTGCCATCCGCCCTGCGTGACAGCGGGACAGCGGAAGATGACGTCGGCGGTCCACTGATCGGCGACCGAACCGTACTTGGCGTCGGGAGCGGGTTGTGAGTCGCCCGAAAGATCGTATGCCGCAAGAGTCCGGCTGGCAAAGACTCCAGCAGCCATGGAGATAGTTGTCTTGAGCTGATCCACGGACTCCTTGCTGCCGAATTCGCGGGTGGTGGTTCCATAGAGCAGCGGAATAAGGGCTTCCTGACCCGCCGCAAAGATCTCCGAAGGCTCACGTTGAAGCACGTAACCATCGACGTTGGGGCCGAATCGCGGATGATTGGGAAGCTTGGCCAGCGCTGCCAGAAGATCGGATGCGGAGAGGGTGCGAAGGTATTTAATCTGCCTCGCTATTAAGGATCCTGGTCACGGACGATCCTGCACTTTCGGCACTGGCAATCGGCGCGATCGGCGCAGTGGCTCCACTCTGTGCAATGGCCTTTTGAAAGAGGTCCCTGGCCAGCGGCGAGGTCATGAGCAAGCTCGTGTCGGTGGCGCCGGCTGACTGGCCGAAGACGGTGATGTTGTTGACGTCACCGCCGAATCTGGTGATGTTATCGCGCACCCAGCGGAGGGCGAGGATCTGGTCCATGAGCCCGTAGTTGCCGGAGGCGTGATGGGCAGACTCGGCGGTCAGTTCGGGATGCGCGAGGAAGCCGAAGATGCCGAGGCGGTAGTTGACGGTGACAAGAATGACGCCGTGATTGACGAGGGTGCCATCTTTGTAGAGCGCGCTGGAGGCGGTGCCGCCCTCGTTGCCGCCGCCGTGAATCCAGAACATGACGGGAAGCGGTTTCTGGACGGGCCACGCTGGAACGATGACGTTGAGGAAAAGGCAATCTTCCTTTCCGGTTTCAGCGTCGTGGCGATTCCAGTCGCCGAGGTCGGGTTGCGAGCAGGGAGCGCCGAAGGAGGTTGCATTGCGAATGCCGGTCCATGGTTTCGTTGGCAGCGGTTCATGCCAGCGGAGATCCGCGAGGGGCGGCTGTGCATAGGGGATGCCGAGGAACTCTGCTCCGCCGCCGGGACGGGACGCTCCCTGGATTTGACCCGCAGTCGTGGAGACGATGAGAGATCGGCTGTCGGCTTGGAGGGCATCCGCGACGACTGGAAGCGTGGTGCAAGCAATGATGAAGAGGAATAGTGGCAAACGGATGTGGCGGATGATGTTCATCAGTGTGTCTCCAAGGCCGGGGCGATCAACGGGAATTCTAGCAGTACCTCCTGAAGCGCTTTGAGAGAGGACTGGATGTGCCTGTCTTGATGCTGAGCCGTGCAAACGGAGCGCCAGACACGATCAAGTACTATCGGACGGAGATGTTGCGAGCGGGGACAGAGTGTGATGGTTAAGTGGATACAACGGGTTGTCGTGGCGCTGGTTGCGGCTTTCGTCGCTCTCTACGGCGGTGATTGGGCGGTGTACAAGATGCGCGGATCACCACAAGGGTCCGTCACGGTGAACCGATACCTCACGGTTCCGCTGAAGGGGAATAAGTCGGAGTTTGACTACCTGGGGACGAGCGATGTTCCCTGCTCCGTGTCGATCTTTTCGCAGAGTGGCGAGAGCCCTTGCTGGCAGTTGCGGCGCAACCAAAATCATAATACGAAGATCTGATGCGATCTGAGTTCCCTTATTTATTAGCTTGTCGGGTTGAACATAACGCGTGTTCGCTTCTCACACGGGGGCGTGATGCCAGTCACGTTCTTCGGTTTCATCGTGTGCGTACTATCGAGAAACCTTGCTGCCTAAGAGCAGGTGGATGGTAGTTATGTACAACCGAACGCAAAACGAAAATGGGACTTACAAAACGCGCTGCCTCTTTTGTCTTCTGACAGTTGCCACGTCGGTTGAGACCGAAGAGGATCTGCGACGGCTCGAGGTGCAACACATCTGCCCGGAGAGGGCGCTGTCTGAACTTCTCGCCAAAGAGTCCGCGAACGTGGCTCACGCTAACCGAAATTGATTGGGCTGCTATTTGTTCGTGGGCCCGGCAGCGGGTGCTGTCGCATCTGGCGGCCTGGCCTGGCCGCCTGAAATCTTCTTGTAGAGTTCCCGGTCAGCCGATTTTGTGATGTTGCTTGCTTTGTCGAGTTCGACCTTGGCTTCTTCTTTGCGGCCCATGGCGCGATAGAGACGGCCAAGGCGCCAGTGGACGTTGACATCGTTGGGATTGAGTTTTTCCGCGGCGAGGAATTCGCGTAGCGCGTCATCGTTGCGGCCGTCATTGGCGGCGACGATGCCTAGGTCGAGATGTACGAGAGCGATCGAGGGGTCGAGCTTGACGGAGCGTTCAAGCAGAGGCGCAGCGTCGCTATACTGATTCATCTGAATGTAAGCGTCGGCGATATAGAGCATGGACTGTGCCTGGTTAGGGTCGTTGGCCAGCTCCGCCTGGAACTCCTTGATGGCTTCGGGATATTGCTTTTCAGACCAGAGCAGGTAGCCGAGACCGAAGTGCACGTTGGGCTCATCCGGCTTGGCTTTGACGGCCTTGCGAAACATATCGATGGCGCCAGGGCTATCTTTCATCTCGTCGAGTGCCTCGCCGGCGAGCATGTCGGCTTCGACAGAGTCGGGATCGAGGGTGAGGATTTCTTTGTAGACGTCGAGGACGCGGCTGTACTGCTTTGACCAAAGATAGCTGTGCGCGAGTGCGAGGCGAAGGGGCAGGTTCTGCGGGTCGGCATCCGCGGCGGACTTGAGGTAGGGTGCGGCTTCGGTGAACTGGCCCAGGCCGTAGTGCGACATGCCGAGGAGGATGGTAAAGCGCATGGCTTCAGGCGAGTTGGGCGGTGCGCTTTTGAGGAGCGTGGTGAACTCGGGGATTGCGCCTTTGAGGTCTCCGGCTTTGAAGAGAGCGAGGCCGAGGTTGAGGCGAAGGCCCGGAGTGCCTGGCTTGAGCGCGAGGGCTTTGCGATAGAGAGGGACCGCTTCCTTGTAATGCTCTTGCCGGGCCTCAAGCAGGCCGAGGTGCGCGTAGGGCTCAGCGTCGGAGGGGTGCGACTTGAGAAAGGCCCGCCACGCTGCTTCGCTTTCGACGAATTCGCCTTGCTGTTCGAGAGTGAGAGCGGATTGACGGAGGTCGTTGGGCTGCAACGGCGATTGTGCGAGGGCGGAAGCGGCCGCGAGGAAAAGCGCCAATGCCAGTTTCGAATGCAGGACGAGTTTCACCGGTTCCCTTCCATCTGTGTTTTGCCCAATGCACGCCGTGTCAGTTGAAGCCGACACTAAACATTGTCGCCTGTGGAGATGAATGGGACAAATGGACGCGAGAGGTTGGATGGTGGCATGCGGCAGTGTCGCGGAAATTGGCACCGACCTGCGCGCGGCGGTCGAATCCGGGGGGATTCGGGGCCCTAAGTATTTCATCCGGGGCTATTTTGTACGCTGTCCGGGAGGCTAGTGCGGTCAGCGAACCAGGGTTGGGATGGATTATTGTGCGTACGGCCTTGCAGGCTATTGGGCACAAGAAGCTGCAGCCTTCTCAAATGAAGCGGCGCCGAACCCATTCACTTTCAGATTGTGATAGCCCTTCAAGCTGAGCCCGCAAGCGTGCAGGTCCTTGAATTTTTGGAGCCTTTCGGGGTCTTCAATCTGAGCGTTTTCGAGTTGCTTCTCGGCTGTGTCGTATTCCTTATCGACGAGGGAAAGCTCGTTTGGGCTTCCGAGGTCATCCCGATGAGCGTAGGCTTCCTTGTACTTCGAAAGGGCATGTTCATAAGCTCTATCCCAGGCAAATCCCTGCACACCGAAGAAACCGAATAACCACAATGCCAAGGCGGCTAGAGGTATCAAGAGGACAAGCAGAACCCAATCTTTCAAGGCAGTCACCTTCGCGATTGGATGCAACGGAGGCCCTAAGAGTGCATACGGGCTACGCCGAAGAGCTGCGCAGATAAAGGGGCAGCGTTCAACCCGGAAATATTGACGAAGGCGGTCAGGGATCCGACAATCGATGCGAAAAGCACAGCGACAATGCCTCTGACAGATGTCGCGTGCCTTTGAACCTCCCCTCGCTCACCTGCGTAAACACCTTCGGAGGTCCTGAATGCTCTGGTTCTACGAATCGTTCTTTCCCGTGGTCTGGATTGCCTTTTTTCTCTACTGGCAGATCAAAGCCGCCAATACCAAAACCACCCAGCGCCTCGAGCCGGCGGCCTCTCGCATCCTGCGCGTCTTCATTCAGCTGATCGCGATCGGCCTGCTCTCGATACCTCGCATCCCATTGCCGTGGCTTTATCTACAGCTCTGGCCGGTTGGCCTTTTGCCTTTCTGGCTGGGAGCTGCTGTCACCATCGCCGGCCTTCTGTTCGCCGTCTGGGCGCGCGTGCATCTCGGCAGAAACTGGAGCCGTTCCGTCACCATTAAGCAGGACCACGAGCTGATCAACACCGGTCCCTATGCCGTGGTCCGTCACCCCATCTACACCGGCATTCTGACAGGGTTGCTCGGCACCGCAATCGCCATCTCCCAGGTGCGTGGGTTCATCGCTTTCGTTCTCTTCTTCCTCGCATTCTGGATCAAGCTCCGCATGGAGGAACAGTGGATGCGTTCGCAGTTCGGCGAGGCGTATGCCGCCTATGCTCGCAAGACCGCTGCCCTGGTGCCTTACCTCTTATGATCGCTTGATCGCTGCATAACGATCTCAGCCCTATTAACCTCGAGTTGAACCAACCTGAGCGGTTGAATCCCGAGATCAGTTCTCGGTTCCGGTCGGGTAATGGCCTAACCGGAAGTGAGCCTTTTGGTGGAAGCGCTGGTCCTCAGGAGTGCATGCGGGCCAAGTCGCGAAGCTGTCTTGCGGTGATTTCCAGAAATGTTTCTGTGCTGACGCCGGGCGGGGGCTCGAGGGCCGACTTGGCCTGGATAGCGGCGGCAATGCGCTGGGCGAGCACCTGGCGTGTGGCGAGGGGCATGTCGAGGCGGCGGGCGAAGAAGCTCTCGAGGACCTGCAGATCGGAGACGGAGAGTTTGGCGATGCCGTGGTCCGGTAGCGAGAAGCCGGCGTGGGGTTCGGGGGTGGGGACGGCAGGGCGCGAAGATGTTGGCGGTGAAGGTGCGGGTGGACTCTGTGCTGATTGGAGCTTCTTCGATGCGGTCGCGGACGACGAGCGTGCCGGCGGCGAGATCGCCGAGGCGCTGATGGTCGCGGGTGACGAAGATGGCGATGGCGCCGACGGCGTAGAAGAACGGGATCTGGTCAATGAAGCGGACGAAGTTGCGCGCCATGGATTCAAAGAGGCCGATGGCGCGGCCGGAGCGCTGAATGACGCGAATGCCGGCGATACGCTTGCCGGGGGTGCGGCCGTTCCAGAAGGCCTCGAATAGGGTGAAGTAGCCCCAGTTGAACAGAAAAATCAGGAAGAGGTAGAGGGCGGTTGCCCATTGCGCGGAGAGGCGGTTGAAGGCAGTCGAGGCCGGGCAGGAGGAAGGCGAAGATCCACATTACGAAGGCGATGCCGGTGCCCCAGATCAGGTAATCGACCAGAAGAGCGATAAAACGGCTGCCAATACCGGCCACGGGCATTTGAATAGCGACGAGCTCGGGTGTTTCAATGCTAAGCTGATCTGAACTTTGGTCAGTTTGATACATGGCGCCCATTCTATCGAATCAGTGGATTGCCAAGCGCCGGCCGCATTGGGACCGGCTCGCTTTCCTGCTTACCCGCTCGGACCAGAACGGGCTGCGAAGCCTTTCCCGCGCTGAACTGCAGGAGATGGCGCTGCTCTATCGGCAAGTGGCGGCAGACCTCTCGGTACTGCGCCGCGACGAGACAGCGCGCACCTACAGCGAACATGTGAATCAACTGCTGGCGCGCGCGCACCACATCATTTACTCGCGCCGCAAGACAACGTGGATGACGCTGTTTCGTTTTCTCAAAGACGAGTATCCGGCGATTTTTCAACGGCAATTGCCTTACGTGGGTGCGGCGCTGCTGGTGACCATCGCGTGGGGGGTGCTGGGCGCGGCGCTGACCATGGCACGGCCGGAGTTTATGCGGCACTTCGTAGGGCCGGCGATGATTGCGACGATGGAGCAGCACAAGATGTGGACAGACTCCATTGTGAGCGTTGCGCCGAAAGAAACAAGCCACATCATGACGAACAACCTGTCGGTGAGTTTTCTGGCATTTGCCGGGGGAATCACTTTCGGGATCTTCACCTTCATAATGCTGTTCAACAATGGCATGATGCTGGGCGTGATCGCAGCGGCCTGTCACCAGTACAGCATGTCGCTCATGTTGTGGAGCTTTATTGCGCCGCACGGGTCACTGGAATTGCCGGCCATCATCATCGCAGGCGGAGCAGGCTTTCGCATGGGGCGGGCCATGCTGTTTCCGGGCGGATATCGGTGGAAGGAATCGGTGGCGAAGGGCGGCATTGAGGCGACACAGCTGGTGGCGGGCGTGATTCCGATGCTGGTAGTAGCTGGATGCCTGGAGGGATTTTTCTCGCCTTCGCATGCGCCGGTGTGGCTGAAGTTCACGGTGGGCGGGCTGCTGTTTACGCTGCTGCTGACGTGGCTGTTCCGGCCGGTGAAGGCCTCGGCTGTTGCGCAGATTCAATGACGCAGGATGGAACCGTGACTTACGAGAGCGTGGTACGAGAGTTGTTCGCGCGGATACCCGGACTGGTGCCCCTCTATAACGAGCAGTTCTCTTACCTCGATCGCGAAGACTTGCCTTACGTGGTATTTGGGACGTTCCTGATACCGGTATTGGAAACTGCGCTGGAGGATCACGATGCCGAGCGCGTAAAGTCCATTTGCGCCCATCTCGAGGAAGCGGCCGCAAGCGCAAAGACAGATGCGGGTCTGGAACAGCTGCTTCGAGTGGAAATCGGCGAGTGGTTAAGCCGTACGCCATGGGAGGCGGAGGTTGCTGCGATTTTGGGCGAGGAGACGAAACGCATTTCCCGGTACGTGGCTGGGCTTGCAACGCAACGAAACTTGCTCAGGAGCGAACGGGAACGTCGCAACTTGTTGAAGAAAGCTTCACGCTTTCTTGGTCATCTTATGTATTTAATGCATCGCAACTTCCGTGTTTTCAAATAGGGGTTAGCGTCGCGCTCTTTCAAAATACCGGTCTGTGCGCAGCCTGAAGTTGCGCCTGCCAACTGGGCCCCGCATATTCGGAGTTTGCCAAACGAATGAATGTTGGATATTTCTTGCGGCCGGGCGCAGTGGTCGCGGCGGTTCTTCTTGTGGCGGCGATGCTGGCGGCGGGGTTCTGTCCTGCGTCCCTCGGCAAGCTGGGAAGATGGCTGCCGCGGGCGGTGCGCGTGGCTGGACCAGCGCTGCTGTGTATTCCGTATGCGCTTGTGGCGACGTCCTTCAGCATTTTCAGTTGGAGTTGGTTTGCGGTTTATGCGCTGCTGCCTGTGGCGATTGCGTTTCTACTGGAGCAGGCTCGGAGCGAGGATTCAGGTCAGCGCGGAAACTGGCGCGATTTTGTAGTGCTGCTGGCGCTGGGGCTGGCAGTGGATCTGCGCTGGTTGGAGCCAGCGTGGCCGCACGGGCTGGCGGCGCTGGGGAAGATTCTGCTGCTGGATGCGGGGATCTTCGGGTTCCTCGTGGTGCGGAGGCTGGAGGGCGTTGGATTTGATTTGCGGCTGACGCTGCGGGACCTGCGCAGGGGCTTGGGCGAGTACTGCGTCTATGCGCTGATTGCAATTCCGCTGGGGTTGTGGCTGGGGTTTCTGCATGTTCATGCGATCTTGCCTTCACCGCTGCGGGCGGTGGGCGCGTTTGTCTTTACGTTTCTGTTTATTGCGATTCCCGAAGAGCTCTTCTTTCGCGGCTGGCTGCAGAACCTGCTGGAGCGGCGGATGGGACGGACCGCGGCCCTGCTGCTGACGGCAGTCTTGTTCGGGCTGGCGCACTGGAATAAGCGGACGTTGAGTTTCAACTGGCGCTACGTGGTGATGGCGGCGATTGCAGGCGTGTTCTACGGGCGGGCGTGGCGGGCTCAGCGGAGAGTCGGCGCTTCAGCGATTACCCATGCAACGGTGGATGCGACATGGTCGCTCTGGCTGAGATGAAGCGGGCGCGGGCGGTAGTTGATATAGCCCAGGCCGACGCGCATGTTGTGCAGCACGGATGCGGGAATGGTGATGGCAACGCAGATGCCGAAGATGGCGTGTGCGATAGCCAGCGGATAGATGTTGCGCGAGCGGATGAAGACCAGGCAGGCGGTCAATCCCCAGATCAGGGTGAGCGGGGTAAGGATCGGGTTGGGAAGATGCGCGAGCGCAAATACGCTGGCAGTAGTGAGGGCGGCTATTTTGGCGTTGGGAATGATGCGTAACAGGCGCGCGAGGAAGTATCCCTGCAGGAGGAGCTGCTGCGTCAGTGCCCAGACTGTGTAGCCGGCGAAGGTTCGTACCCACTGCACGGGTCCGCCCGGGTGGTGCAGCGTGTGCATGTTGCTGGCGAAGAAGGTCGCGATCGCCGTCATGATGAGGGCGACGCCGACAACCCACGAGGAGCGCCAGAATCCGGCGACACAGCAGCCCATGGTCTTCCAGCTCTCGAACGAGAGGACGATGGAGATGATGAACCATCCGAGAGCGATGAAGTAGAGCCAGTGCTGGAGGGGTCGCGGAGTCCAGATCACGCCAAGGATCAGGCAGTATCCGACGAGAAGCTCGACGATCTCCCATGCGATACGCCGCCTTCGCGATGGAGTTGCGCTGCAAGCGCAATTTTCGATGGATGCGGCGGGGACACTCATGCGCGACCTCCTGCCGAAGAGTGAAACCGGGGCTTCGGCAAACCGGGTACAGGAGCCGGGTTGGACATCCTGTCTGCTCAGGCTTTGATGCCTGTAGAGCAGATAGACGCCTAGCATACCTCTATGGTTATCCGATGAATCGCGGATAACACTTTTGTGTGAGGCACGGTGGTCACCGGAAGTCACGCAGGGCCTGTTCACACTGGCAGGCTGATTGCCCTGGCTCGCTAGACCTTGAGGAAGATTTTCTTCCTGTACAGGATCCAGACCGGGATGAAGCAGAAAGCTGTAAAGGACACGGAGTAGGCGAAGGCGGCCCAGTGCGGATTGGGGATGTGCGCGAAGACGTGGAGGAAGATCCAGGCATTGAGGCTGGCATGCGAGGTGGGGCCGGACGGGATCGCGATGGTGTCGAGGATGCCGGGTGTGAGTTCGCTGAACATGTAAGCGGCAATGGCATTGGAGCCGAAGACGAGCCACGGCCACGTCCATCCTTTGCGCCAGCCCATCTGCTCGATGGTGAAGTAGGCAAAGGTGAGCAGGGCAAGCGAGTAGCCGCCGGCGACGAGTACGAAGGAACTGGTCCACATGTTTTTATTCAAGGGAAACTCGAGCGACCAGAGATAGCCGAGCGGCAAGGCTGGAGATTGAAGCGATGGCGAGGCCGGCGGTCTTTGTCGAAGTGGACCGGGTGGTACGCAGCCAGAGGCCGGCGAGAACGCCCATGAGCGCGGTGCCGATGGCGGGGAGATCGCTGAGCAGGCCTTCGGGATCGCGCACATTGTGATCGGGCGAATAGAGATAGAGGTGATGGGGGAAAAGACCGCGATCGATCCAGGAGACGAGGTTCTGGGTCATGTCCATGAAGGGCACGTCGTGGCCGGGCATGCCGACGCCGGGGATGGGAACCCAGCGGATGAGGACCCAGTAGCCGATGAGACAGGCGGCGAGCGCGATCCACTTGGTGGAGGCGCGGTTGTCCCAGAGATAGAAGAGGCCGACGACGAGGTAGCAGACGGCGATCCGCTGCAGCACGCCGTAAAAGCGCATGTGGTCGAGTTCGAAAAACGGGAAGTTGTTGACGATGATGCCGAAGAGAATGAGGACGATGGCGCGGATGATGGTGTGCCGGGCAAGTTGCGCGCGGGGCACCCCCTTGGCAAGGCGCGCGTCGAAGGCGAAGACGACCGAGACTCCGACGACGAAGACGAAGGTGGGGAAGACGAGGTCGGTGGGCGTGAGGCCGTTCCAGATGGCGTGGTTCATGAAATGCCATGAGCCGGGGCCACCGTTGTTATTGACCATGATCATGAACGCGATGGTGATGCCGCGGACCACGTCGAGGGAGAGGAGGCGCTTAACGGGATTGCCCGCGACGGCGGGATTCTGCGCAAAGGACGGATTGGTGACGGTCGTCTGCTTTTCAGTGAGACTTGGCTGCATTGCCGCTCCGTGGAAACTGCTTGCACCCTACGCTACGCGGTGGGGGCGGGGTGTGCCAAGTGGAGCATGTGTTTGAGCAATGTGCGGTCGGAAGCCGGTACCTTCACTCCAGGTCTCAAAGACGAAACCCGGGCACCCAGACTTCTGGCTCGAAGCACACGGGCCATCGCCGAGGTACCGCCCTTGCTGCGAGCTTAATTGGTGGTGTCCGTCACGGGAATGTTGGCTGCCAACTGCAGGTTGATCAGAAGGTCGAGGCGGCGGTCGATCTGGTACCACAGCGCGGTCTTCTTGGCCGAGATGACCTTCTCGAAGACCGGCACGTACTTCGAGCGGAGGGCCGCGAACTGCTGGTCGATGGCGGCCGCCCTCTGAATGAAATCATTCGCCTGATCATCGGTCATTGTGTCGTAGCTCGCCGCATATTCCTTGATTAGCGCCACGCGGGCATCACCGATCTTGGCAACTTCTTCCGCATACTGGTCGTAAATCGGCCAGAACTTGGTGGCTTCGTCCGCGGTCAGGTTCATGTTCGCCGCAGTTATCTTCTTCCTCGACGATTGAACATCTTCCCGCATCAACTTGATCTCCTGGTCAAGGCTGGCAGTGCCCGCGGCGGGCGCGCTCTGCGCGGTTTGGGCAATTATCGGTTCGCTGGCAAGCGCCATCGCGCCCAGCAACGCCAGAGTCACCAGGGTTTTTTGCTTCGACATTTTCGGTTCTCCTCTTCGAGTGTTGATGGTCGTCTGTGCGCAGACGCCGGTGGCAACAACGCAGCGGCGAAAGGTACTTAGCCTACGCGTGGATTTGATGTCCACAATCCTGTTCATGCACCAGAGTGAGAATCCAGACTCACTCAGCAATACTCTGCCGCCCGCATTGACCTGAACTGAACTGTAAGTACTGACAGGTTCCCCAGAAAGTTGGCCGGCACGGTGGGAGGACTTTTGCGAAACGACGCATCCAGTCAGATCTCCTCATTCGAAGAGGACTTCTCATGGCATCAACTGACGATGTCCCCGGGGAATAAGAAATATCGATGGGTGATAAGATCGATCTATGAAGAATGAATGGCGCAAGTTCAACCCGAAAGACCGAAATACTCATCCCAAAGACAATTCTCGAGTGGAAATGAAGTATACGGATGGGACACAGTCCTCGGGAGGGTACTTGAGGGGTCATTTTCTTCAAGGCGGTGTTATTCCAGCGGGCGGCGTTAGCCTGTCCATGCGCTGGCGCTACGTGCAGTAGGTCCAATTTGCGCGCGGACCTCTAACGCCTCGAAGCCAGCTTGACGATTGCTGCGCATGACAAAGCGCCACCCTTCGTACTACCCCTTTAGCTAACTAATCACGCAGCCTCCAGGCAACGTGGGAGCTTGGTCGTGTTTTCGCGTATATGTCGCTGTCCTTGCTGCTGAGTGCCGGGGGAGTGGCGATCCCGGCAAATCCCTCCATTTTCAGTGACTGAGGCCCGGGTTGCTGGAAAGGTTTCGCGGCGGTCAAGGCTGGAAGCGCCGCTAGAGGCCATGCCACAGACGTGAACCTGTCTGCAAAAATAAAAGCGCAATAGTGAGAAACGATGGTAAGCTGGCCGACACCATCAAATAGGAGACCTGTGCGAAAACTACTGCTCGTGATTTGTGGTGGCCGTTTCATGTGAACTTGCGTTGGACTTATCGAATCTCCTGGGAGTGATTGATGAAGCTAGTCGCAGTGGCACTTCTAACTCTTCGGATGCTGTGCAATGCCGCGTTGGCGACGGCAGAGGGTCCTGTTCCATTCAAGGCATTGATGGAAACCGCAGGCGCGCAGCCCAGCCTGCCTCCGATCACCGATGCCAAGGACCAATCCACATCGACCTCACCCGTTCACGGGCAGCACATGACCAAGGGAGGAGAGATCATGACCGGCATCGGCATTGGCATGCTTGCAATCGGGGGAATAGTCGTTTTTAGAACCGCGGCATTGGGGAACTGTTTCGGTTGTTCCTCCCATCGGGCCGAGCTCTATGGTGCTGGGGGTGGAGCTATGGCAGGCGGGGCCACCTTGTTCATCCTTGGTTATAACCGGCGCTCGAAGCACAGTGAGCGGCTATTCGGGGCTCGAGCGTCAGACGGAAGGTTACGACTTGACGCTGGTCCGTGATATGCCAGAGAACGCCTGATGGATCACTCAAATAGAGCACCCGGATTCCCCAGGGCTGCATTTGCGGGGGCTTGCACATGATCCCAGGGTACTTCTTCGTGAGTTCAAGCCTTTGAATGTGTTCCCACCATGCGTCAGCGTCCTCAACGCTCAGGCTCATCATGAAATTTCCGGCGTGCTCTGCGACGTAGAACGTTTGCAAAAGGAATCGGAACGAACCGATTTGAAGTTCTGCGATCTGCTCGTTACTCCAATTGATCGTAAAACCGAGATCAACATAGAACTTCTTGGACAGCTCAGGGTTTTTGGCGGGCACAAAGGTCTTGAGATCGGTTACAGGACTCGGCAGCATGAGCCGCACTCCGCACAAAAGTTCGATAAAGCAGCGCCAGAATAGCCCGACACATGCATGAGAAAAGCCCGGACCTGACGGTCCGGGCTTTTCGTTGTTGCCGTGGTTCGGACGGCTATGGAATGGTTAGGGCAACGGTTGCGGTGTGGGTGACTCCGCCGCCGGTGCCGGTGATGGTGATGGTGCGGGAGCCGGTTGCGGCTCTGCGGTTGACGGTGATGGTCATGGTCGAGGTTCCAGCGCCCGTGATCGATGTCGGGCTGAAGCCGACCGTAACCCTGGAGCCAGTGACAGTGCCAGACAGGGCAATGGCGGAGCTAAACCCTCCGCTGACGGCTGTGGTGATGGTGACCTTTCCGGTGCCTGAGGGCGAGACGGAAATCGAGGTGGGCGACGCGCTGATGGTGAAGTTGGGGGTAGCTCCGACGACCGTGAGCGAGACGGTTGTGGTTTCAACCGTGCTGCCGGAGGTTCCCGTGACGGTGATGGGATAGGTGCCGGGCGTGGTTCCCGCGGCAACCGCGATCGTCATGCTGGTGCTGTTGCCGGCGGAGAGAGGATTGGTGGTGAATCCGACGGTGACGCCGGAAGGTTGACCGGTGGCCGCGAGCGTGATGGAGCCGGTAAATCCGCCTGTGACGGCGCTATTGATGGTCGTGGATCCGTTGCTGCCGGGGTTGATGGAGACCGACGTGGGAGACGCAGAGATGCTGAAGCCGGCGGGCGGCGGTCCGGTGAGCGCCGTGATCAGAGCGGCTGTCGGGCTGCCCCATCCAGTGACGAGATCGAAGCCGGCGACGGCGGAATAGCTGCCGGAGGTGCCGCTCTTGATGTCGTGGAAGTCCGCGGCGTAGGTGGTGGCATTGACGTTTTGCGGTAGATGGTGGGGTTGATGAACCCGATGTGTCGTTGTCCAGGATTGGATTGAGCGTACTGCTGGTTGACCAGCGCGATGAAGCCGGCCCACATGGGCGCGGCAAAGCTGGTGCCGCCGTAGTAGTTGGCCTGGCAGGCTTGTCTGATCGGCGCAGATGTAGAAGGTGAAGTTGGCGTTGGCCGAGACGTCCGGGCCGTTGCGCAGCGTGGTCGATCCCTTGTTGCTGGAATTGATGACGCCGGAGAGTTGCTGCCACGAGGGAATGGCGATGCCTGTCGGGGCTGATGCCGCCGCCGCTGTCGACCCAGGCGGTTTCAGACGCCCATGGACCGGCCGCGCTGGAGGTCGTCAGATCAGTGCCGCCGACGGAAACGACGTAGGCATCGTCTGCCGGCCAGGCTGCCGCGTTGCCGCTGGCCTTCCACGTGGAATAGTCACCGGATGCCGCAAAGAAGTTCTGGCCCTGCGCGGCCATCTTCTGGAAGTAGGGATCGAGGGTGCTGGGATCGGCCGGCGTCCATCCCCACGAGCAGCCGATGGTGGTCGGCAGCGGATTGTGGGTGGTCATGGCGCTGATGATGGACGTGTCGGTCGAGCCGACGTACATCACCAGGCTGGCGAGGCCGGGAGCCATGCCGATGGCCTGGGTCATGTCGAGAGTCTGCTCGGTGTCGTCGCAAGCCCGGATAGTGTAGCAGCTGGTGCTGGTGCCGTCCGTCGAGAGCAGGGTGACGGGAACGTTGTTGGTCTGGCCCACGTTCTTGAAGTAGGTGGTCAGATCGGCGAGGTCGGTGCCGTAGTACTCAAGCAGACCGAGGTTCTGGCCGGCGCCGGTGAGGGCAGTCCCGATCCGTAATAGGCGGCGCGCATATCGCTGCCGAGGAAGGAGGCCGACGGGCCGGAGCCGGTGGTGGCGTGGGAAACGACTTTCTCCGCATCGATGCCGTGGGCCGCGGCGTACTCGTCTCTGTTCATGACGTACAGCGGATTGCGGAAGGGAGTAGTTGTCGAGGCCGGAGATGTGCCACAGGTTGAAGGGCAGGTCCAGGGTGGGCTCGCGATCGGGCGAGAAGAAGGTGCGATTCTCGGTGGGGTGCTGATAGGTGCGCATGTTCACGTGGAACGCGGCTTCGATGTTGGACACGGTGCCCTTGACCTGGACCAGCATGCCGTCGCGCGAGCCGCCTACCACCTCAAAGCCGTAGGTCTTGGCGAAGCGGACAACGGTTTCGTAGTCGTCGACGGTGGGTCCGAAACGGGCGGTGAATTCCGCGGGCGTGAGGAACTGGCGGTAGTTCGGGCTCTTCGGGTTATAGACGTCGGCGAGGAATGCCTTGAGTCCGGCAGGGTCGCGCAGGGGCAGGACCAGATCAAGTTGCAGCACCTGGTTGCCGGGAAGGCGGCCGTTGGCCTGGGCCTTGCCGTTGCTAACCACGTCGCGCACGTGGTGCGTCATGACAGATTGAGCCAGGCAGCTTGCTGCGGCGATCAACAGGGCTGCGAAGACGGGCAGGAATTTCCCTGGTTTCCGAATCACAGTTTCTCCTTGATGAGGGGAATGCGGGATTCAACGAGGTCACAACTGGGTACGGCGTTGATGCATTCTCAGGCAAGTGCGGAATCGGTGTCTACAGAATTCCGGCAATCCGCGTTGTACGAGCGGTTACCTCGGGCTGGTCGACGATCGAGGAGCACTGATGGGTCACACTTGTCCGCATGAATGTGTGGCTTGCGCCCGACAACGGAGATCGCAGGTTCTCTCGGAAACGCAAGTTCGGCCGCGTGCCAATCGAGTCGTGCAGCCGGCTGCGTTAGGATTACGGGCAAAGCAAAGATACTGGTTGGGATGACGTAAACTCTTCCCTTCAGGGAAATCAGCGCTTTCGTCTGCATTCTGTTGGAGGCAAGCCGTGGCCGAGTTTCAACCTTTTGTTTCGCCCGATCAGCATCCGCCGGAGTTTACGGTTCGCGCGCTGCTGCTGGGTTCCATCTTCGGCATCATCTTTGGCGCGGTCACGGTGTATGTGGGCCTGCGCGCCGGACTCACCGTGGCCGCCTCGATTCCGATCTCGGTGCTGTCGATCAGCATTCTGCGCGCGTTTGGCCGTGCCTCGATTCTCGAAAACAATATTGTGCAGACGACGGGCAATGCGGGGCAGTCGATCGCTTCGGGCGTGATCTTTACGCTGCCGGCGCTGGTGTTTCTGGGCTTCGATCTGGAGTATTCGCGGATCTTCATGCTGGCGCTGATCGGCGGATGGCTGGGCGTGCTGTTCATGATTCCGCTGCGGCGGCAGCTGATCGTGAAGGAACACGGCGCGCTGCCCTACCCTGAAGGAACGGCCTGCGCGGATGTGCTGATTGCCGGCGAGAAGGGCGGATCGCTGGCCAGCCGCGTTTTTCTGGGACTCGGACTGGGCGGGCTCTACACGTTTTTCCAGAACGAAAATCTGTTTCGCGCGTGGCCGAGTTCGCCGGAGTTCCAGCCCGACTTTGGGCCGCAGCACGTGCTGAAGGGCGCATCGATCAATGCCGATGCGACGTCGGAGTATCTCGGCGTGGGCTACATCATCGGATCGCGGGTGGCGGGAGTGATCTTTGCAGGCGGCGTCTTCTCGTGGCTGGTGGTGATGCCGCTGATCTACTTCTTCGGCAAGGAACTGCCCCATCCGGTGTATCCCGGGCAGATTCCGATTGCGCAGATGGGCCCGAGCGATCTGTGGGCCACCTACATCAAGCCGATGGGCGCGGGAGCGGTGGCCGCGGCGGGACTGATCACGCTGCTGAAGACGCTGCCCACGATCTGGAGCGCGCTCACGGTCGGGTTCAAGAATATGCGGCCCGGGGCTGAGACGGTGCAGGCCAAACCGATCCGCACAGAGAATGATCTTTCGATGAGCGTGGTGCTGATCGGATCGCTGCTGATCGTGGCCTGCATGTTCCTCTTCCTCGAGTTCAAGCCGGTGCCGGGAGCATTTGTGGGATGGGCGGCGAACCTGGCGGCTTCCCTGCTGGTGGTGGTCTTCGGATTTCTGTTTGTGACGGTGAGTTCGCGGATCGTGGGCCTGGTGGGATCGTCGGCCAGCCCGGTGTCGGGCATGACGATTGCGACGCTGATGGCCACAGCGGCGGTCTTCCTGGTGCAGGGCTGGACGGCGCCGGCATTTGGCGCGCTGGCGATCACGATTGGCGGCGTGGTGTGCATTGCAGCTTCCAACTCCGGCGACACTTCGCAGGATCTGAAGACCGGCTACATTATCGGGGCGACGCCGCGAGCACAGCAGATCGCGCTGATGATCGGCGTGGTGGTTTCGACGCTGGTGATTGGAGTGACGCTGAACCTGATGAACACGGGGCTGCAGGAGTTCCACGCGGCCGCGCAGCCGTGGGACATCAACGCCTCGCATCCGGGCGTTTCGATTCAATCTGACGTGAAGCATCTGCCGCCGCAGATTCGCGTGGTGGCGGAAGACAAGATCGGCCACGACGCACCAGGCTTCGGAGTACGTGGTGCTGAATGCGATCGGGTCGACCGAGTTGCAGGACGGGAAATATCTCTACTCGCCGGCGACGGGGAAGATTGAAGTGCACTGGATCCAGGGCATCGGCAGCGCTGCTGCTCCGGCGCCGCAGGCGCGGCTGATGGCGACGGTGATCAACGGCATCCTGAGCCGGAAGCTGCCGTGGGGACTGGTGCTGCTGGGCGTCTCGCTGGTGATTGCAGTGGAGTTGCTGGGGATTCGCTCGCTCACGTTCGCGGTGGGCGCGTATCTGCCCATCGGCACGACGCTGCCGATCTTTGTGGGCGGCGTGGTTCGGTGGATGGTGGACCGGGCGGCTGCGCGGGCCGGCGAGGCGGAGGCCGAGAGCGATATCTCGTCGGGTTCGCTGTTTGCTTCTGGGTTGATTGCGGCGGGCGGAATTGCGGGGCTGATCGGCGTGGCGCTGAAGGCTGTGGAAGCCACGTACATGGAAAACCGCGACATCCTCAACTTCCCGCAGGGAACGCTGCTGGATCACACCTGGGTGTCGGTGCTGGCTTTTGCGATGCTGGCGTACTCGCTGTATTACTTCGCACGGAAGCCGCTGAAGAAATAGAGGGCGGCTCGGAAAAGACCAGCGCGTGAGATATGCAGCCGGACGATCTGCCGCGCGCGGAGGCTTTAGATTAGCGGACCAAATGCCACAAATGCCAGATTCCGTAGCCCAGCAGGACCATGCCGGCTTCGAAAAGGAAGGCGGAACGTAGACCGCGCAAGCAGCCAAGGCCGTCGGGATTCGAGTCGACGACTCCTTCGTCTTCGGCCTTCGAAAAGACTGGAGAGTCGCAGATCGATACCACGTTGCCGGGAACGAAAAAAGATGTGGAGGAAGCGGCGGCGGTTCGAACTGCCGGGGACCGAAACTCATAGAAAGCTTGACTAGGCACGATAATAACTCCCACCTGAGGATTCATGCCGGAGGAAGCATGAACCCTACAGGAATTGAGCAACTGCTCTCGCGGATGAAGTGATTCTCCCGCTCTCTCTTCAGGAAATATGTGATTTATATCACCTCCATCTGTAGAAGGGGACAAATTATTTCTGCGGAAAACCTGTGCGAAAGTTGCGAATCTTTTTGACCAGGGTCCGGAAGGGGCGAAGCAGTCTTTTCGTGGGCACGAGAAAGGGGTGGACCTCACTGTGGAACTGTTCAGGACTCATGACCTTTATCATCCAAAATTGAGGGAAGCTGGACTCAAAAGGGGGCGGATCGTATGAAACTGAGCGGGAATACGGTTCTGATCACCGGAGGCGGATCAGGGATTGGCCGGGGACTGGCGGAAGCCCTCCATAAGCTGGGCAATCACGTGGTGATTGCGGGGCGCCGGAAGCAGGCGCTGGATGAGACAACGGCGGCGAATCCCGGCATACAGTCGGTGATGCTGGATATTGAAAAACGGGAAGGCATCCAGCAATTTGCCGAGAACGTTGCGACCACGTTTCCTGCGCTAAATGTGCTGATCAACAACGCGGGAATCATGCGAGCCGAGAAGTTGCTTGATCAGCAGGAAGACCTGGCGGATGCCGAGGCCATTGTGACGACGAACCTGCTGGGGCCGATGCGGCTGACGGCAGCGCTGTTGCCGCATCCTGAAGAAGCAAGAGAGCGCAACGATCATGAATGTTCGTCGGGGCTGGCGTTTGTTCCGATGGTGCTGACGCCGACGTATTGCGCGACCAAGGCGGCAATCCATTCGTATACGCAGTCACTGCGCTACCAGTTGAAGAAGACGAAGATCGAAGTGCTGGAGCTGATCCCGCCTTATGTGGCGACGGACCTGATGGGCGGGAAATCGGATCCGCGCGCCATGCCGCTGGACAAGTACATCGCCGAGGTGATGAGCATTCTGAAGTTGGAGCCGACGCCGGCGGAGATCTGCGTGGAGAACGTGAAGGGGCTGCGCTTTGCGGCAGAGAATGGGAGCTACGACGGGGTCTTCCACGGGTTGAACTCGTCGATGGCGGACCTGGCGTAAAGACAGGGATTAGGGAATAGGGACTAGGGAGTAAAAAAGCAGAAGACGAGATGACCAGAGAGATTGACGATCTGGGGCAGCAGTTTGCAAGCGATAACTATGCGGGTATCTGCCCGGAGGCATGGGCTGCGATGGAGCGGGCGAACCACGGGCATGCGACGGCATATGGCGATGATGTGTGGACGGCGCGGGCGGCGAATGCATTTCGTGAATTGTTTGAGGCCGAGTGCGAGGTGTTCTTCGTCTTCAACGGAACGGCGGCGAACTCGCTGGCCCTGGCGTCGCTGTGCCAGTCGTATCACGGCGTGATCTGCTGCGATGCGTCGCACGTCGAGACCGATGAGTGCGGCGCGCCGGAGTTCTTCTCAAACGGATCGAAGCTGCTGGTGGCGCAGGGTGTGGATGGAAAGCTGACGCCCGCGTCGATTCATGAGCTGGCGACGAAGCGGCAGGATATTCACTATCCCAAGCCGCGGGTGGTAACGATTACGCAGCCGACCGAGACGGGACGCGTGTACACGCTGGACGAGGTCAAGGCGATTTCAGCGGCGTGCAAGGAGCATGGGCTTTTGCTGCACATGGATGGAGCGCGGTTTGCGAATGCATGCGCGAGCCTGGGATGTTCGCCGGCTGAGCTGAGCTGGAAGAGCGGCGTGGATGTGCTGTGCTTTGGCGGAACGAAGAATGGCATGGCCGTGGGCGAGGCGGTGCTGTTCTTCGACAAGGCGCTGGCGACGGATTTTGATTATCGCTGCAAGCAGGCCGGGCAACTGGCTTCGAAGATGCGGTTTCTTGCGGCTCCGTGGGTGGGGATGCTGGAGAGCGGCGCGTGGCTGAGCAATGCACAGCATGCGAACCAGTGCGCACAGTATTTTGTGGAGCGGGTGGCGCGAATTGCGAATGTGCAGGTGGTGTCGGCGGTGGATGCGAACACGGTGTTTTTGAATGCTTCGGATGAGATTCTGGAGAGCCTGCGCGGACGCGGGTGGAAGTTCTACACGTTTATCGGCGGCGCGGCGCGGATCATGTTTGCGTGGGATACGGATTTGAAGCGGGTGGACGCGCTGCTTGAGCGATCTGGAGGAGTGCGCCTGTGGCGCGGCTTCGGCTGCGGCGGTGAAGTGAGCGCGAGTTGGGCATTTCCGTATTTCCTTGAGGAGTAAAAGCAGATCCTTCGCTCAGCCACCCCCGCCTCCGCCCCAAAGAACAACGAATCGTTCTTTGGGGACCCCGAAGACGTTTCCGAGGACTCCGTTCGCTCAGCACATGACACCGCCAAATTTTTATCGTGAACCTTCACGCGACAGGATACTAGGCTTTCGTGTCGGTGCTGTGTTTGCGGAAGACGATTTGCAGTTGCTGGCGCCAGTGTTCGCTGAGGGCTATGAGTTCCCACTCGACTTCGGGAGAGAGATAGCGCAGGACGGGCAGATTGGCGGGATGGATGCGCAGGGCGGGCGCGGCGAGCAAAAGGCGCGGCGGATGCGGCGAGATTTCTGTTCCGGAGAAGTAGCCTTCGCGCTCGAATGCGGAGAGCGGCCGGTCGCTGGCTGCAGTGCGCTGGCGATCGGCGTTGAGAGCGCGGACGCGAATCCAGTAGTCGAGGGCCTGCAAGGGCAGATGCAGATCTTCGTCGGCCTTGAGCTCGATGACAACGAGGCGGTTGTTGCGATCGAGAGTGAGCAGGTCGAGCATGCCGCGATCGCCGGATGAGAGCGCAGGGACCTGCGAGTAGAGCTGATCGCCGCGAAGCGAGGGCAGCAGGTCGGCTGAGACCGGCGCGGAATTCGGATTCGAGCCAGCGCTCGGGCTGACATGCGGAAGAGCGGGTCTTTATATGCTCCGTCGCGATGGCGGCTTGGGAAGAGGCGCGCGCAGAGTTCGCGGCACAGGGTTTCGGTCTCGTCGGTAAGAGGAGTTTCGTTGGCGCCTGCGCCGAAGGTGATCTCCTGTTCGCGAGCGAAGGAGTGGGTGCCGGCGCCGTGGCGTACGCGGGCAAACTCGAGGCCGTGCAGCAGCAGGCCAACTTCGGTGGCAGAGCGCGGACGAATTTCGATGCGGGTCTTCGCGTTTGCGGGTAGAAGTTCCAGGACCCGGTCTATCCCGGATTGGCAGCGTTCGAGCGCCGCCTCCGGGGAGAATGCGTGCATCAGGCGCGCGGTCTGATTTCCGATGTCGCGGAAGTCGACCGGCGTGAGTTCTTCGCTGCGTTCGTCGAGCGTGAAAAGCTGAAAGTCAGCGGCTGCTGGTGAGCCAGGCCATGCGCTCCGCCGTGGTGCGCTCGGTTCCCTTTGGGACGATGACTTTGAGTCCCCCGAAGTGGCGGCGCGCATCGCTTTTCTGGCGGCAATAGTCGAGCCAGAGAATGCCGAGGGTGAGGATGCCGTCGATGGTCGAGGCGGATTCAGCTTCGCTGACGCCGATGATGGCTTCGGCCGCTGTGCCGCGCAGGAGACGGCCGCGGATGTAGGCGGGACCGAAGCTGTGTTCGAGGTCCATGGCGGAGCGGAGGCCGTCGATCTTGGCGCCGAGAAAAGCGCGGCTGAGGACGCGTTCGAGCAGGCGCTGGTAGTTGCGGCGAGCTGAGTCGCGGGCGGTGGGAGTGCGGCGGTCGCTGTTGGGAACCAGTTCGAGGGCCTGCGGCTTGGGCGCACCCATGCGGCGAGTCATCACGCGGAGGCATTGGGCGCGGTGCTGGATTTCGACGACGGTACGGACTATGTTGCGTTCTTCGCTCCACAACTGGAACAGGCAGCGGCCGTGCGACTCGGTGACGGAGTAGCGTGCGAGGCGCATGTCGAAAAGGACACGGCCGTCTTCAAGCAGGGCTGCGGCGGGGTGTGCAGCGAGATATTCTTCGAGGATTTCGGCGAGTTTGGCGGCGGATGGCGCGTCGACTGCCGTGGGCACGCGACCGCCTACCAGTTCTGCCGGGCGCGCAAATTTGTAATGTGCGCGGTGTGATGGCGCGAGTGCCATGCGTAGATTGCAAGGACCGTGGCGAGATCCTGGCGGCCGTTCTCGGGATGGTTGTAGCCGCGCTGGAAGTCCGCATCGGAGAGCGACTCGAGCAGCGTTACCCAGCGCTCGTGCAGAGCGGCGACCATCGCCAGCGAGCCATCGATGGGGAGACGGCTGTCGGCGAGGCGAGCCCAGGCGGCTTCGTCGTAGGGCTTGATGGTCGGCCAGTCTTCAGTGAGGGCGAGTTTGGTTCGGACGTAGGCGTTGGCGTGGCTGTCGGCGATGTGATGCACGAGCTGGCGGACGGTCCAGCCGCCTTCGCGATAGGGCGTGTCGAGTTGCGCTTGAGTCAGTCCATTGACAGCAGTCTGAAGCGTGGACGGAAGCAGGCGGAGGGTGGAGATCTGTTCGGCGCGAACTGCGGGTTCAGTGGAGGCGGGCGGCTGTGAAGCGGCCGATCGGGTAGCGGAGGTCTTCCAATTCTGTCATTGCCCAACAACCTTGAGAGGGCTCGCAGGCGGCGGTAACGATTCGGCGCTCGGCGAGGTAAATCTCTTTTAAGTGTGATGCACCTTTAAGTGTGGTGCTTCGGCATCTTGTGTTTCGGCGCATTCTTGAAATTCTCGATTCGTTTGCGTGCAGGGCCTTGGGATGCTCGACAACCCGGGGATCTTTGTGGGGCTTCTTGTGCCAGGCGAAGGCCGGAGCGGCACACAACACCAGCAACAGCGCGGCAACTGCAAATTTCCTCATGGCAGGAATGTAGCACGAGAAAGGGGCGAGCGATAGTACCGGAAGTCACCGGACCAAGAGAGGTAATGGGAAAAACGCGGAAATTGACACAGGATCATCCCTCGACCCGCGTTGACGCGGGACTGGCCCACACCATAGATGGGCCAATCGTTCCAGTTACACGCAGCCGTGTTCGCCACCCCGGATGAGCATGGGGACGGACTTGGCCTGGGACGGAACTAGGCCTTGTGATGGTGGTGATGATGGTGGTGATGATGATGCGTCGTCGCGGCGAACGCCGGAGCGGCGAACACCAGGACCAGGAGCACAGCAGCAAGGATCTTCTTCATGAGGTGAATTTAGCATGAGGCGAATTGTGGAAACTACTGCAGTAGGCATCCCATGAATCAAGTGAGGAAACGCTTCGTGCCAGAATGCGGACCAAGCCGAAGAGGCGTAAACTACATGCAACGATGAGTCTACCTGCCCCTTCCCCACAGCCGAGTCACAGACGTTACTTTTTTGAGAAATTTGGAATCACCGAACGGCTGCTGGAGCGCTGTCTGGGCGAAGCCCTGTCGGCGGGCGGAGACTATGCCGATCTCTACTTTGAGTCGGTGACTTCGACTTCGCTGGGCGTTGACGAGCAGATTGTGAAGTCGGCCAGCACGGGGACGAGTGCGGGGTGCGGAATTCGCGTGCTCTCGGGCGAGCGGACGGGCTACGCCTACACCGACAATCTGAACCCGGAGCGGCTGTTGCATGCGGCGCGGACGGCAGCGCTGATTGCCTCGGCGCCGGCGAAGCAGCACGGTGCAGGGATTTACGGAGACCGCGGGTGCCGACCTGTACCCGGTTCCGCTGGGCGGATTTGACCTGGACCTGGCGGCGCGGCTGGAGCTGATTTTGCGGGCTGACCGGGCGGCGCGGGCGTTCGATTCGCGGATCGTGCAGGTGCGGGCGGGATACAGCGAGGAATTGCGGCGGATCCTGATTGCGGCTTCGGACGGTGCGTTTGCCAGCGATACGCAGCCGCTTTGCCGGCTGAATGTATCCGTGATCGCCAAGGATGGCCCGACAACCACCAGGGGATCGGCGGGCGGAGGCGGTCGTGCCGGTCTGGACCAATTCACAGGGAGTAAGAGCCCGGAGCATCTGGCGCAGGAGGCAGCGCGGGGCGCGATTCTGCAGCTTGGCGCGGTTCCGGCGCCGGCGGGCGAGATGCAGGTGGTGCTGGGGCCGGGATGGCCGGGGATCCTGCTGCACGAGGCTGTCGGGCATGGGCTGGAGGCGGACTTCAACCGCAAAGGGACTTCGGCGTTTACGGGGCTGATCGGGCGGTCGGTCGCCAGCAGCAAGGTGACGGTGGTGGATAACGGCACGATGGCCGGGCGGCGCGGGTCGCTGAATGTGGACGACGAGGGTTCGCCGACGCAGGAGACGGTGCTGATTGAGGGCGGCATTCTGAAGGGCTACCTGACCGACAAGCTTTCGGCGCGGCTGACGGGAACGGCGAATACCGGCTCGGGGCGGCGTGAGAGCTACCACTGCATTCCGATGCCGCGCATGACGAATACCTACATGCTGGCGGGCGAGGACGCGCCCGAAGACATTCTGCGGTCGGTGAAGCGGGGCCTGTACGCGGTGAATTTTGGCGGCGGTCAGGTGGACATCACCAACGGCAAGTTTGTGTTCTCGGCGTCTGAAGCCTACCTGATCGAGGACGGCAAGATTACCGCTCCGGTGAGGGATGCGACGCTGATCGGGAACGGGCCGGAGGCGCTGAAGTACGTCTCGATGGTGGGGAACGATCTGAAGCTGGATGAGGGGATCGGGACCTGCGGCAAGGACGGGCAGAGCGTGCCGGTAGGCGTGGGCATGCCGACGATCAAGCTGGACAAGATGACGGTGGGCGGAACGGGGCGATAAGACCGGCGGATTCCCTCAGGGGAGTTATTCGCGTATTTCCAACCATTCGTTCAGCCCGGAATCACTCACTGGCTCCCCACAATCGGCAAGCACCTTCGCGGTATTGAGACGGTGCTTAATTCGGCGGAGTTCCCGTAAATCATCAGTCACTCGCTGGATCTCTTTGGGATCGGAAGAATCCTTCACTCTCGATAGATCCTCTCCAATCCGTGCAGCCTTCACCTTTGCTGCCTGGACCGACAGAGTTAGCCCCTCGGTGACCCAGCGGAGGATAATTTCCTTGTCCAAAACCAAATGGTCTGGACGTGACCCGAACTTCGATATGAACCAAGAACGAAGCTGCATGGCCCACAATTGGGCATTTTCGCTCCCGATACCACTGCAATTGCGAGCTTCTAGTTCGGCAGCCCGCACAGCAACTTCAGCCCAGTCCAGGCTGCTTTGTTTCTTTGCCAAAGGCGCTAGATAGTGGAAAATCACAAGCATACTAAGGCCCGACGTAAACTGCGGATCATCCTCGAAGGGACGCAGATATGCACTCCACGCCTCAGGCCCTTTATCTTTAAGGGAATTCAGTATTCTTTGTTGGTCAGTCTCCACTGATGTCCAGATTACCGCGTTTGACGCTGATGTCCCGAGTTGTCGTCAATTGAAGAGCTTCGCCGTCCCGACGCTCAAAATCTGTGCTGGCTTTGTGCCATTCGCGGGCACGTTGGGCGTCTATCGTGGCCAATTCGGGACGCCGCTTGGAACTTCCCAAATGCAACCGCAGATCCTTCACTGCGTTCAGGATGACACTGTAGTGGGGGCAGACCGTGTGCAGAATTCGCTTATTCCGCCGCGATCCTATTTTTGGTGGGCGGCGAGCCACTTTGCGGAGCGATCCTGGGCAGCCGCCAAGTCTGTTGGGCTGAGGTGCTGGGCGACGAGATCGCGAGCCTGAACCGCATCATCCTGACGCGAACCGGACCAGGTTTTGGCAGCGAGATCGAGCCAGACATAAGACTCCACAAGGTTGACCGGGACGCCCTGGCCATTCGCATACATTGAGCCGAGATTGAACTGGGCACGGGGCAGTCCCTGCTCAGCAGCCTTGGCGTACCAGGCTGCGGCCTGGGCGTAGTCCTTCTCAAGGCCGGTGCCGTTGTCGTAGAGCAAGCCGAGGTTGAACTGGGCAGAGGCGTTTCCCTGTTCGGCGGCGCGACGGTAAAGGTCGGCTGCTTGCGCGAAATCTTTCGGAACGCCGATGCCGCGTTCGTAGAGAGTGCCGAGGTTGTATTCGGCCTCGGGAAGATGCTGCAGAGCCGCTTTGCGATACCATCCGGCAGCTTCGGCATCGTCCTGCGGGACACCTTCGCCACGATCGTAGAGCCGGCCGAGGTGGAGTTCGGCGGGAGCTAATCCTTGTTCGGCAGCCTTCCGGTACAACGCTGCCGCTCTCGAATCGTCCTGTGGAACGCCGTTGCCGGCCTCGTAAAGAGCACCGAGGTCAAATTGTGCCTGGGCCAATCCCTGGTCGGCGGCATTCTGCAACCAGGAGGCGGCTTTGGTGTAATCCTGCGCGGCGGATATGCCGGATAGATAGGCTTCGCCCAGCTTGAGTTGTGCCTGCGCATCTCCCGCATTCGCTCTAGTCAGCAGAGCGGGGTCGATGGCCTTCTTTTGCGCGGAAGCCGGAAGAGATACGAGAGCAAGCAGATAGATCGAAAGCGGAAGGAAACGGCGCGACGTCATAAGGCCTCTCGGGGGAACTCAACACCATAGCAAATTCAGCAGTAGTCGGGTTGTGACGGCCATCTGTGGGCGGATGCACGTCCTGCGCTGGTTTGTTAAGGTTGACCCATGCCGGAAGCTGTTCAACTCCCCGATGTCGCCACCGTTGATTTCGAATCCCTTGCAACCGATGTGGTGAAGCTGGCCATGAAGGCCGGCGCCAGTGATGCTGAAGTCGTTGTCCGCGAAGGAGACGAGTTCAGCGTGAATGTGCGCATGGGACAGGTGGAGACGCTGAAGGAGTCGGGCTCGCGCGCGCTGGGGTTGCGGGTTTTTCTAGGGCAAGCGGTCGGCATCGGCCTCGACGAGCGATCTGACGGCCGATGGGATTCGGCAGCTGGTTGAGGGCGCGATGGCGCTGGCGAAGGTGACGGAGGAGGATCCGTTTATCGGGCTGCCGGAAACGGAGGAGTTCGGCTGCGATCAAGGACGACCTGCACCTCTACTACGAAGATGTGTACTCGCTGCCGGGGCCGGAGCGGATTGAGTGGGCACGGCGAGCCGAGGCGGCGGCGATGGCGGCGGACAAGCGCATCACGAACTCGGATGGCGGAAGCTTCGACGCGGCAACCGGCAGCAAGGTACTGGCCAACTCGCGGGGATTTGTGGGGAGCTATCGGTCGAGCTATGCAGGGGTTTCGGCGGCTCCGCTGGCTGTGGATGTCAACGGGCAGATGCAGCGCGATGGATGGTGGTCGAGCGCGCGGCGCATGGCGAACCTCGAATCTCCAGAGGCCGTGGGGGCCGAAGCAGCACGGCGGACGGTGCGGCGACTGGGTGCGCAGCGCGTGGCTACGCAGCGGGTGCCGATTGTGTTTGCGCCGGAAGTGGCGCGGTCGCTGATCGGGTCGGTGTTCGATGCGGCGTCGGGCGATGCGATCTGGCGGCACGCTTCGTATCTGGCGGGCAAGCTGGGCGAACAGATCGGCGCAGCGACGATCACCATTGTTGACGACAGCACGATGCTGCTGCCGACGGGCGTGGGCGGATTTGGCAGTTCGCCCTTTGATGGCGAGGGACTGCCATCGCGGCGAACTGTGGTGGTTGAGAGCGGCGTGCTGCGGAACTACATGCTGAATTCGTATGCGGCGCGGAAGCTGGGGATGAAGTCGACGCACAATGCTTCGCGCGGGCTGGCGGGTGCGCCGGGGATCGGCTGCGGAAATCTGTATCTCGAGCCGGGAACGCAAACGCCGGAGGAGATCATCGGCGAGGTGAAGGCGGGCCTGTACGTGACGAGCCTGATGGGATTCGGGACGAATATCGTGACGGGCGATTACTCGCGCGGGCGCCGCGGGATTGTGGATCGAGAATGGGCAGCTGACGCATGCGGTGGAGGAGATCACGATTGCCGGGAACCTGGGCGAGATGCTGAAGAATGTGACGGCGATCGGGAACGACCTGGTGTTTCGCGGATCGGTGGCGTCGCCAACGCTGCGGATTGACGGGATGACGATTGCGGGAGCGTAAACGGAGCGCGAGTGAGCGTCGAATTGCAATCCGTCCCGTTTGATCCGGCCGACGCGAAGGCGGCGCTGAGCCAGTTGCCGACCAGCCCCGCGGTATTTGCGCTTTACGGAGCGGAAGCCAAGGACGAGCCTTACATCGGGCGGACGCCGAATCTGCGCGGGCGGCTGGAGCGGCTGCTGCAGCCCTCGGCGAAGCATCCGCGGCGGCTGCAACTGGCAGGGCGGGTGCGGCGGATTGCGTTTCGGCTGACGGGGTCGGATTTTGAGTCGCTGCTTGCGCAGTTTTCCCTGCTCGAAGAGGTGTACGGCGCGAAGGCATTGGAGCGGATGCATCTGCGCGCGCCGGCGTTCGTGCGGTTTCTGGGCGGCAATCCTTATCCGCGGATTGTGGTGACGCACAAGCCCAGCCAGCGCGAGGCGGACTGGGCCTACGGGCCGTTTGCTTCGCGGGCTGCGGCGGAGCGGTTTGCGGAAGAGGCGCTGAAGCTGTTTCTGCTGCGGCGGTGCACCGACGATCTGAATCCCGATCCGAGCCATCCGGGATGCGTGTATTCGGAGATGAAGATGTGCCTTGCGCCCTGCTACAAGGGCTGCACGGACGAGCGCTACGCCGAAGAGGCTGCGGCGGTGCAGGGTTTTCTGGCGACGCGCGGCGAGAGCAAGCTGGTGGTGCTGCGCAGCGAGCGCGATGCGGCTTCGGCGAATCTGGCGTTTGAAGATGCCGCGGCGCTGCATGCGCAGGTGCAGAAGGTGGAGGCGGTGCGAGCGCTGGCGCCGGAACTGGTGCAGCCGCTGAGCAAGCTGCGGGCAGTCGTTCTGCAGGCGTCGGCAGATTCCGGACGAGGTCGTCGGTTTTCCTGTTTGAACGCGGCAGCATTGCGCGGGCCGGTGGGGTTCTCGACTATCGGCATGCGGATTCAGAACGAGCAATCGGGATCGAGTTCGCTGTTTGCGCAGCCGATGGCGCTGGAGCCGGTGCCGGAAGAGACAGGGAATCAGGGAACAGGGATTAGGGATCAGTGAACAGGGGTCAGTTATAAGCCAGAGTCGAGCGGAGACGAAGGTGTCTGCGGCATGCCAAGGTCGCGCGGACGATGCTGGAGGCGCGGATGGAAGCGGTGCTGGCTGAGCTTGAGAAGGATGCGGGGCCGCCGTCGGCGACGGTGCGGCAGGGGCACCTGGCGCTGCTGAAGCGCTGGTATTACCGGCCGGAGGTGAAGCGCGAAGGCGAGGTCTGCTTTCCCGAACGACGATGGACAGTGGCCGATCAAGTCAATGCTGCGGAGCGTGGGGCGGGTGGCGGCAAAGTCTCTGGCACATGCGGCACGCACGTAGCACAATGTCTGACGAAGGTTGGCGATGGCCAAGGCGAAGACGATCCGCGAGATGCTCGTACCGGGCAACCGGCTTGATGCTGGGCCGGGCGTGCGAAGTCGCGGCATTGCTGCTCAGAGATCCGGGCAAGACCGAGCAGGTTGTCGAGTGCCTTTGGGACGAAGATGCGGGCGTGGCGAATCGGGCCGCCGATGCTCTGGAGCGCGCTTCGGGCAGGCGGCCCGAGATCCTTGCGCGCTGGAAGGATGCCCTGCTGGATCGCATGCTGGACGCCGCGGAAAACAAGCTTCGCTGGAATCTGGCGCTGATGATCTCCCGAACGCCACTGACCGAGGCCGAAAGCGCGCGCGCCGCCGCGATTCTGCGCTCCTGGCTCGACGATAAGAGTTCCATCGTGAAAACCAGCGCGATGCACGGGCTGGCTGGGCTCACGCGCTGGGAACCCGTCACTGCTGCCTGAGGTGCTTGGATATGCTGCGTATTCTGAGCCGGAGCGGTACACCGGCAATGCGCGCTCGGGGACGGATCCTTTTGAAGCGAATTGAGGCCGGAAAGGAGCTGCCGGTGATCACAGGGCCGTTGCCTGAGACACGGGGCACAGGAGCCATGGCAAGCCGGGCGCAACGGCCAGAAGACTGGCCGCAAGACGCTGCAAGCGCTGCGCTATGGCCGAGCGCCGGTGATAAACTGACCGGGCACGGACGGGTGCTCCCAGACACATGGTTCGTCTTCCAGCCTAAGATGATTGAACTTCTACCTTCGATATTATCGGCAGATTTTGCGCACCTTGCGGATGAAGTTGCCGCGGCGGAGCGGGGCGGCGGCACCGTCATCCACGTCGACGTCATGGATGGGCATTTCGTGCCCAACATCACCATCGGGCCGCCGGTGGTGGCGAGCCTGCGCAAGGCGACCAAGCTGCCGCTCGATTGCCACCTGATGATCGAGAACCCCGACGAGTTCATTCCGGCTTTTGCCGAGGCCGGGGCGAACTGGGTCAGCGTGCACTACGAGGCCTGCCGGCACCTGCACCGGTCGCTGACGCATATCGCCGACCATGGCATGCAGCCGGGAGTGGTGCTCAATCCGGCGACGCGGGTGGAGCTGATTCGCGACATCCTGCCCATGGTTCACCATGTGCTGATCATGAGCGTGAACCCGGGTTTCGGGGGGCAGAGCTTTATTCCGTTTTCGCTGGACAAGATCCGGCGGCTGGTCCAGTTGCGGCAGGAGCTGGGGTTGGCATTTAAAATCGAAGTTGACGGCGGCGTGGCTCACGACACGGTCGCCCGGGTCGTCCAAGCAGGTGCGGAGCTGTTGGTGGCCGGCAATGCCGTTTTTGGCGCCGGACAGGCCGAGCGGGATGCCCGCGCTTTGCTGGCTGCGGCCCGCGAAGCCGCCGGCGAGCAGGTTCTTGTAGATTCGTAAAACCGTGGCAGCTTTCCCCCTGCCGCAAATTGAGGTGGTATGAACCGGTTGTCGAGAAGTTTTGCTGCGTTGGCGCTGGCATCGCTGGTGCTGTCTGGGGTAGCGGCTCAGGCCAAGGAAAAGAAGCCCAAGCACAAAAAAGACCAGGATTTGAGCGCAAATCCGCTGGCGAACGTGAACTCGAAGCAGCCCGACAAGGAGCTGTTCGACAAGGCCATGCTTGCGCTGAAGAAAGGGCGCTACGATGTGGCCCGGCTCGACCTGCAGACCATGCTCAATACTTATCCGGACTCGGAATACCGGATGCGCGCCAAGCTGGCGGTGGGCGACAGCTGGTTCAAAGAAGGCGGAACCGCGGCGCTGACCCAGGCTGAGAGCGAATACAAGGACTTCATCACCTTCTTCCCCAACGCGCCTGAGGCCGCCGAAGCGCAGATGAAGGTGGGCGACATCTACTACCAGCAGATGGAGAAGCCCGACCGGGACTGGAACAACGCGCAGGATGCGGAGAAGGAGTACCGGACCATGATCAACATGTTCCCGGACTCGCCGCTGATTCCGCGCGCCAAGCAGAAGCTGCGCGACGTGCAGGAGGTCCTGGCGGAGCGGGAGACGCAGATCGGGCTATATTACGGGGCCAAGGACAACTTCCCTGCCTCGATCGCCCGCCTGCAGACGGTGGTGGACACCTATCCCTTGTACTCGAAGAGCGACCAGGCATTGCTGGCGATCGGCGATGCTTACGCGGGTGAAGCGCATGCGGTGCAGATTGCACCGAATCTAAACGGCGCTGTGCGCGAGCGCCTGCACGCTCTCTACGAGGACAAGGCGGCAGCGGCCTATGCCAAGGTGATTACGCGTTACCCGCTGGCGCCGCACGTTGAAGACGCACGCGACCGCCTGGTGGCGATGAACCGGCCTGTGCCGGAGCCGACCGACGCGGCGGTGGCCGAAAACGACGCGGAACAGAAGAGCATGCAGCCGATTCGCTTCACGAATCGCGCGCTCGATATCATCAAGCGCGGCCCAACGGTGGTGGAAGCCGCACACGTGGGTGAGCCTTCCGCTCGAGGATCCGAAGCGGACGCTGGCGCCCGACGTAACGAAGGAAAATGTTGCACTCTTCAACGAGGCCCTCAATGCAGGGTAAGCCCGCAGCGACGACTGCTGTTACGCCGACCGGTCCCAACGAGCCTCCGCGCAGCGATCAGCCTTCGACCGTCGCCGAGCTTGCTCCACCCGCGAGCGAGGAACGGGCGTGGGTGTGACGATTGTGAATGCAGCGGGAACGGCGACGCATCGGCTGCGCCAGGCGGCAATGAAGCGGTCCCGGCCGGCACGCCTGGCGATCCAAACAACGCGCTGGTGAAGCCTGTTGGGCCGACGAATACGACTCTGCCTGCGGTGGACAAGCCGGCTGAAGCGCCCGATCAGGTGAACGACATCAAGCCGGGCACGGCACAGCAGCAGACCAAGCCGAGGCAGCGAAGAAGAAGCCGAAGGCCGATCTGAACGAGGAGTCCTCGAGCAAGAAGAAAAAGAAGAAGGGCCTGGGCAAGCTGAATCCGTTCTAGGCAGAAGCAGTTTAAGAGAAAGCGAGGCCGCATCCGACGAGGGTGCGGCCTTCGCTTTGTGCTCTTGACGATGCCCGGCTGGCGGCGATGAGGGTTGCTCAATCTGCTAGAGTGAAGAGTGGTCCCCCTGTCTGAAATCCTTGTGAAATCTGGGTTTCGGTGCAAACCGTGAGGGGCTACCTGACAACCCTCATGCCGCACGATCTGCCCAAAGCATACGACCCGACCGCCATTGAAGATCACTGGGCCGAGTACTGGGTGCGCGAGAAGCTTTTCGCCCAGCCCACACCCGGCACGAGCCCGGAGAACGAGGGCCTGGACGGCCAGTCCTCTTTCACGATTCTGCTGCCCCCGCCCAATGTGACCGGCAATCTGCACATGGGGCACATGTTCGAGCACACTGAGAGCGACATCCTGATTCGCTGGCACCGCATGCGCGGCGACCGTGTGCTTTGGATTCCGGGGACGGACCATGCCGGCATCGCGACCCAGATGCTGGTGGAGCGCCAGATCACAGCGGAAGGCACGACGCGGCAGCAGATGGGTCGCGAAAAATTCGTCGAACGCGTGTGGGAATGGCGGCGGCACTACGGCGGTGCCATTCTCGGCCAGATGAAGCGGCTGGGTGCGTCGGTTGATTGGGACCGCGAATACTTCACCATGGACGAGCGACTCTCGGTGGCCGTGCGCGAGGCGTTTGTCCGGCTTTACGAACAGGGATTGATTTATCGCGGCGCCTACATCGTGAACTGGTGCCCGCGCTGCCAGACGGCCATCAGCGATCTGGAAGTGGTGTACGACGAGCACAAGGGACATCTGTGGGAGATCCGATATCCCGTTATCGGGGACGATGGCAAGGACACAGGCGAGTTTCTGACCGTTGCGACGACACGCCCTGAAACGATGCTGGGCGATGTGGCCGTCGCGGTTCATCCCGCGGACGAACGCTACAAGCATCTGCATGGGAAAAAACTGCGGCTGCCGCTGGTGGGCCGGGAGATCCCGGTGAGCACCGACGAATGGGTCAGCCCGGAGTTTGGCACGGGTGCGGTGAAGGTGACGCCGGCGCACGACCCCAATGACTTCGCGCTCGGTCAACGACACGATCTGCCGTCGATCAACGTCATGGACGACGCGGCCCGCATCAACGATGAGGGCGGGATATACGCGGGGCTGGATCGCTTTGTCGCGCGCAAAAAGATTGTTGCCGATCTCGAAGAGATGAGTCTGCTGGCGGGGATCAAGGACCACGTCAACAATGTGGGCCACTGCGACCGCTGCAAGACGGTCGTGGAGCCACGGCTCTCGCTGCAATGGTTCGTGAAGATTCAGCCACTGGCGGACAAGGCGATTGCGGCGGTGAAGGAAGGACACATCAAGTTCACGCCGGAGATGTACGCGAAGACTTACCTGAACTGGATGGAGAACATCCACGACTGGTGCATCTCGCGGCAACTCTGGTGGGGCCATCGCATCCCGGCCTGGCATTGCTCGGTGTGCCACAAGATAACGGTGGCGCGCCAGGACCCGACGAAGTGCCAGCATTGCGGATCGGACAAGCTCACGCAGTCGACGGATGTGTTGGATACGTGGTTTTCTTCGGGGCTGCTGCCAGTTTCGGTGTTTGGCTGGCCGAATATTACGGCTGAGAATCGTGCGGACTTTGACGCCTTTTATCCGACGAGCCTGTTGGTTACTGGATTCGACATTCTCTTCTTCTGGGTAGCCCGAATGATCATGCTGGGCTGCTGGTTTTCGACGGATGTTCCGATGCCAGATGGGAGTCCGAGGCCACTTGGAGAATCCGTGCCTTATCGCGAGGTATATATTCACGCGCTGGTGCGGGATGCGAACCGCGAGAAGATGTCGAAGACCAAGGGGAACGTCGTCGATCCGATTGAGATTGTGAAACAGTACGGAACCGATGCTGTGCGATTCACGTTAGCCTCGATGGCTTCGCCCGGAACGGATATCGCGTTCAACGTCGCGCGTACGGAGGGTTATAGGGCGTTCGCCAACAAGATATGGAACGCAGCGCGGTTCATCTTCATGAATGTGGATAGGGCAGCCGAGGTCGGGATCAAAGTCGATCCGGCTGCGCTCGGAGGAATGCCCGTCGCCGGAACTGATGCTCCCCTCGAATCCCGCTGGATTGTGGCAGAGTTCCATGCGACCGCTGTAAAGGTGAATGAGGCGCTCGAAAACTACCGCTTCGACGACGCAGCCAATACGATTTACCAGTTTTTCTGGGGAAGTTTCTGCGACTGGTACCTCGAGATCGTGAAGCTGAACCTCGACTTTAGCGAGAGTGCTGACAAGGCGCGCACGAAGGCATCTCTTACGACGCTCGTGAGTGTCTTTGAGGCTTCTCTGCGGCTACTGTCTCCGTTCATGCCCTTTCTCACCGAGGAGGTCTGGCATGCGATCTACGATGGCAATCCACCGGCAAAGTCGATCGCGCTGGCACGATTCCCGCAAGCCAACAGCGGGAAAGCGGTTTCTGGAGCGCTGGAGCAGATGGCTCTCCTGCAGGGCCTTATCGTTGAAGTCCGCGCACTGCGTAAGGAGATCGGCGTAGAAGAGAAGGCTGTCGTGCCGATCGAAGTCCGCATCGACACCGATCTGAAGGCTGCGATCGGCGAAAATCTCGCAACTGTTGAACGGTTGGCGCGCGTTAGCGAAGTGCGGTTTGTCGACCGGGTCTCGGCTGGCCTTGCCAAGCAATCGACTCCACAGTTCGATGTGGCAGTGATCTACGAGCGCAAGATTGATGTGTCCGCTGAGCGCGAGAAGCTGATTAAGGAAATCGCGAAACTGGAAAAAATCATCGCAAACTCCGAACGCCAGTTGAACAACCCGGGCTTCACCGCCAAGGCGCCTGTGCACATTGTCGAGGGCTTGAAGAAGCAGCGAGATGATGCACAACAGCTGCTCGACAAATTTCGCAGGGATCTCGATTCCCTGCCGCCTGCGTAAGTGACGTAGCGAATGGCGTGTGTGTGCAGAGCTTGTCTTCAGCATTCCAGAACGCTGGGAATTGCAGCCGCGCCAACTTCCAGGTCCGCGCTTCACAAGGCGTATCGAGCTGCGGCCAAGCTCTGGCATCCCGATCGCTTTGAGAACAACCAGCACGAACGTCTCGATGCGGAAGAGCGATTCAAGCACATTAACGCGGCCTACCTGGCGCTTTGCGAGCACTTCGACAATCCGTCCAAGATGCCGCGCGAAGCCGGATTTGTCACTCCTGTCCGCAAGGAAGCTCTGCCTACGATTTCCTTTGGCGGCGCGGCCGACTGTTTCGCGGCACAGGACTTCCCTGTCTACGTTCGCGAGGCCATCGCCGCGGTTCGTCTTGAGCACTCGGACCCCCCGGTTGGGTTCGTCGATCTATCGCCCGGATCGGTACGGAGTGTGCAATTCATTCTCTTGACCAGGCACCGCGTGTTGATTCGCGATGCCTCGGATATCCTCTCGGTCATCTGGTACGCGGACCTCGGGGAAATTGAGCTGATCGACCTGCAAGCCCGGAAAAAGCCAGGCGCGTGGCAAAGAATTGCGGAGACCATTGCGGGAAAGACACAACGATATTCGCTCATCATCAATCGACTGAATGGAATGCAGTTCAGTGTCCTGACCGACCGGCCGGATGACAGGGTCAAGAAAGTTGTTTATAACTTCCTACGACAAATGAAATCGAATTCGCAGTCTTGAACATCGAAAGAAGAACGAATGGATTGGAAGAGCCACCGCATCGACGCATTGCTGGAGCAGGCCCTGCTGGAAGATCAGGCAGTCAGCGATGCCACGACGAATATCACGATCGATCCGAACTTGCGCGCCTCCGCATCCATCATCGCCCGGCAGGAGATGGTAGTGGCAGGGCTGGGCGCAGTGCCGCGGTTCATGGAAATTTTTGCACGGCTCGATCCGCGACCGGCAGCGCACACTCGATTCGACGTTGTCAGCCATCCGGAGATCTTTGACGGTGTCAGGGTGCACAAGGGACAGGTACTGGCGGTGATTCGCCACAATGCACGCGTGCTGCTGAGTTGTGAGCGCGTGGTCCTGAACCTGATGCAGCACCTGAGCGGCATTGCGACGCTTACGCGCCAGTACGTCGATGCGATCCAGGGAACAAAGGCCCACGTTCTGGACACTCGCAAGACGGTGCCGGGCCTGCGCGCTCTGGAAAAGTATGCGGTCCTCTGTGGCGGAGGCACGAATCACCGGCTCGATCTTTCTTCGGGAATCCTGATCAAGAACAACCATATTTCGCTTGGCGGCGGATTGCGTACAGCCCTGATGAATGCTCTCGAAAAGCGCAAACCAGGCAATCGGGTGCAGGTGGAAGTGCGCACGCAGAAAGAACTGGAAGAAGCGCTTGAATGCGGCGCCGAGGCCATCCTGCTCGACAATATGACACCGGCGCATGTCAAAGTGGCCGTTGAACGGATTCGCAAGGAAGACCGGTGGATCCCGATTGAGGCTTCGGGCGGCATCGTGCTCGACGACATTCGCGCCTATGCAGAGGCGGGTGCGGACTTTATCAGCGTTGGCGCGTTGACGCACTCGGCCAATGCCGCCGACATTTCCATGAGCATTGTTGCGGAGCCAGCGTAAGCGTGTACGACCTTTCCACGCTGGATGCAGAACTTGCGGGCACGATCTTTGCCGGCAAGCTGCATTTTTCTTCTGTAACGGGATCGACCAACACCGATGCGATTGCTGCGGCGCGCAATGGAGCGCCGCACGGATCCGTATTCTTTACGGATGAGCAAACAGCGGGCCGCGGGCGAGGCAACCACAAATGGCAGTCGAATGCAGGAGACGGGCTGTATGTGAGCGTGCTGATGCGGCCCAAGCTGTCGCCCGCGCATCTTTCGCTGATTCCGCTTGCGGCGGGATTAGCTGCAGCTGAGGCGATTCGATCGATTGCCGGACTCGCGATAGACCTGCGCTGGCCTAACGATTTGCTGATCGGCCCGCACAAGGTCGGCGGCATCCTCGTTGAGTCGAAAACTGAAGCTACCACGCTGGCGTTTGCCGTCATCGGAATCGGCATCAACGTGCACCAGCGGGCTTTCGATCCGGCGCATTCAACGCCAGCCACGTCGCTCGACATCGCTGCGGGCCATCACGTCAGCCGACAAGCGCTGCTTGCTGCCCTGCTAAAATCGCTTGAGCGTGAAACGCTTTTGCTCGCGAGCCCTGAGGCTATCAGCGCAACCCTGGCGCGTGTCGAGCAGGCTTCAACATGGTTGAAGGGTCGGCCGGTTGAAGTTCACGGTCCGCAGGAATGTGTGGGTGTAACGGCGGGTCTGGATGCACAGGGATTTTTGCTGGTGCGTACGGCCGTTGGCCTGGTGACGGTTCAAACAGGCGGCATTCGCGCCGCAGAGACGGACTAAGAAAGACAATGCTGCTGGCAGTCGATGTTGGAAATACAAACACGGTGTTGGGACTTTACCGGCTGGATGCGGAGGCAGGACTTCCGCCGAAGGGCGCGGCCGTAGCCCCCAAGGACAGGTCCGACCTGACCGCGCATTGGCGCATTACCACACACCGCACGCAAACCGTTGATGAATACGGCGTGTTGTTCGTGAACCTGTTTGAGATGCATGGCATGTCGTCAAGCCAGGTTACGCACATCATCATCTCTTCGGTTGTTCCGCCAATGGACTCAACGCTTCGGCAAGTGTGCGAGACCTATTTTCACCTGGAGCCACTTTTCGTTGAACCCGGCATCAAGACGGGAATGCCGGTTCTGGTCGACAATCCGACAGAGCTGGGTGCGGATCGCCTCGCCGATTGCATCGCAGCCATTGAGCGCTACGGCGGACCCTGCATCGTGGTAGATTTCGGAACCGCGACGAAGTTTGAGGTTATTTCAGAAAAGGGCGAATACCTTGGCGGCGCGATTGCCCCCGGGCTGGGATTGAGCGCGGAGGCACTGTTTTCGAGGGCAGCGCGCCTGAGCCGCGTGGACATCAAGCGGCCTGCCAAGGTTATCGGCACCAATACCGTTGGACATTTGCAGAGCGGTCTGTACTACGGGTATATCGGGCTGGTGGATGGCATTCTTGAGCGCATCTTTGCCGAGCTTGGGCAGAAGCCGCGTGTGATTGCGACGGGCGGGCTGGCGCGAATGGTTGCGGCGGACTCGCACTACATCTCGGAAATCGACGACCTGCTGACCCTCGATGGCCTGCGCATTCTCTTTGAGCGCAATCGCAATGTGCGGCCACGCGGAAGAGCTCATTGAGGTGGATAGAGTGGGGCACTGGTCGCAGCGATTGAAGATCCTTTCGGCAGTGTTGATACTCGCTGCATCCGCCTCAAACACTGCCCAGAGTAGACCTCAAGAGGTTCTGCCTACTGGCAAGATCGACGTGCGTGTGCTCCACGCGATTCACGAAGCCGAGGAGTCTTCGGTTTCCTACGTGACCGTATTAGTTACCGTCAGAAGCAGCGGAGTCCCTCTCGTAGTCCCAAGCTGCTCGGGATACGCGCGCGAACCAATATTTTGCATGGCCTCCCTGCGGAGACCCAATGGCAAGGCGGTTCCCGTTCGAAAAGGCCTTGCGGCCAGTCTTGGGTCTGAGGATCCCAAATCATGGAATCCGACTCTGGTTCCTGCGAATGGCGAAGCAGATCTTCAGTTCTCAATCGATATGGGATTGCTCGATCTTCGACCGGGCGAATCGGTTCGCTTGGCATTCTGGATTTGGCCTGATGGCGAATCAATGAAAGACCTCAAACGAGGCAAGATGGTTCTCAGCCCTATGTTTCGCATACCCGTCAGACCTGAGTGATCCGGATTCCTCCGTGCGCAACTACTTCAACTACTTTACGGAGATCGAAGAGCGCTTTCAACAGCGGCGGGGGGCGATCCTTTTGCTCTCCACGCTCGACTGGGCGTTGATCGAAATGTGGCAGGAAGCGGGGATTCCGCTGGAAGCCGTGCTGCGCGGGATTGACGCGGCATTTGACAAGTACGAGTCGCGGCAGAAGCGTGGGCGCATGCGACGCGTCAACGGGCTTGCGTGGTGTTCTCAGGCAGTGATGGAGGCGGCCGAGGAGTTGCGTGAGGCGAGCGCTGGTACCGCACCTTCATCGACGGCGCAGGGCGAGACAGGATTCGAGCATGAGCGCGTCGCGTTGCATCTGGAAGCTGCTGCGAGCGCTCTTGACGCCTCGACTATCGCCCACGACGCCTGCGCTGCGACAGCAACGCGCTTGCGGGAACTTGCATCCGAGGCGCGCGCGCCCAAGCCGACAACCACGATTGCACACGAGATGGAGGCTTTCGAACGCGTTCTCACGGTGCTCGAGGAAAAATTGTTTGCCGCGCTTACCGCTGCGGCACCCGAAGAACTGCTGGTTGCACTCAAGGAACATGCGGCGCGAGAACTCGCTCCGTACCGCAGCAGGATGGGGGCCGTGCAACTGCGACAGATTGAACACCAGTTTGTGCAGAAGCAGCTACTCGTCCACTACAGCCTGCCGCGGCTTAGCCTCTTCTATATGAGCCAGCAATGAAGCGTGCCAAACCCCAACCACGTCCTGTCAAACCGGCACGAAGCACGGTCGTGCAGATCGAGAAGCCGATTTACGGCGGAGCCTTCCTGGCTCGCGTGGACGGCAAAGCGACGTTTGTACCGCTGACGCTTCCGGGCGAGCTGGCGCGTGTGCGCGTTGTTGACGAGAAGCGCAGTTATGCAACGGGTGAGCCGGAAGAAATTCTAGCGGCGGCACCGGAACGCGTCATGCCGGGCTGCAGACACTTTGGCGTGTGCGGGGGATGCCAGTATCAGCACGCGAATTACGAGGCACAACTTGGGTTCAAGCAGGCCGTCCTGCGTGAGACGCTCGAACGCGGCGGCGTCAACGTGCCGGAGAAGATTGAGGTGCTGTCCGGGAATCCCTGGCACTACCGCAATCGCATACGAGTAGCGTTCGACGCGGCCGGACGAGTTGGATATCGTGCACGACGTTCGCACGATCTGCTCTCTATCAACGAGTGTCCAATTGCAGCGCCGCTTTTGGTGAAGGCTGCGCTGAGTGCAGCCGAGATTCTGTGCGACATGAAGACGGCCCTGCGGCCGACGGAAATTTCGCTCTTCTCGAATACTGAAGAAACAGAGCTGCTGGCCAGCGTCTTTGTGCGCGATTCTTCGACTCGCGGATTTGACCAGCTATTCGGTGAGTGGAAGAAGCGCATCCCGGCGCTTATCGGCTCCGAACTGGTTGAAGAGGGACGCGCGAGCCAAACGCCGAGAACCATCGCGCAATTGGGCGGGAAATTGCTGACGTACCGCGCCGCGGGGTTTGATTATCGCGTCGACCACGGTGCTTTCTTCCAGGTGAATCGCTGGCTCATCGACGAGTTTGTGAATCGAGTAACGGCGAACCGGCAAGGTGGGCTTGCATGGGATCTCTTCGCTGGTGTGGGCCTGTTTGCGCGCAAGCTCGGAGGGAACTTTGTACATGTTGTCGCAGTGGAGTCCGCTCCGATGGCTACGGAAGCGCTCAAGCATAACCTCGAAGGCACCGCGGGCACTTGCGTGAAGGCAGATACGCTTGCATTTCTCAAGGCGCGGGACAACGCCGCAAGACCGGACCTGATCGTTGCCGATCCGCCCCGTACGGGGTTAGGCGGCGAAACGACTTCTCTTCTCGCCGAGGTCGGAGCGCCCGAAATCGTGTATGTTTCCTGTGATCCTGCGACGCTGACACGTGACTTGCGCGCACTGATCGACTCGAGATATACGCTCAGCTCCGTCACGCTCGTTGACCTGTTTCCGCAGACCTTTCACCTGGAGTCAGTGGTTGAATTGCGCCGATCCTGATAACCTTGCGCCCATAGATAATTTCTAAATTTGGACGTAATGAAAGCTGAACCGGGTAATTCGGAGCCTTCGGCGTTCCGTCCCGCCTGGGCCGGTATTGGAGTTCCGCTCTTCCACGCCGCATGGCTGTTTGCGCTCGGCATCGTGGTTGCGCATACGGTCTGGCTTCGTCCGGCGTATCTGCTAATCGCATTGATTCCTCTTGGCATATTGTGCGGGATTGCGGCATTGCGCGCGCAACGAATTGCTTGGCTTCCTCTCGCGGCGCTGTGGTGTTTGCTTGGCGCGTGGTGCGCCGAAATGCAACCGCAGCCAGCGCCGGCGCCCGCAATCGCTGCGCTTTCTGATGGCCTCGCGCGCACCATGGAGGGCACCGTAATTGATGCCGGTCCAGTGCGTGGCGAACTGGAACAGAATGTCGAAGAGGCGGCGAACACCGCACCAACGCAGCGCCTCGACGTGCTAATTTCAAACGCTGAAGTTGTAACGGACGATGAAGACGCGCAGACAACAATGCAGGGCGGCGCGCGGCTGACAGTACGATGGCCCGAAGGAGAATCGCCTTCGAGTGGTTTTCATTGTGGCCAGCGAATTCGCGCGGATGCACGGCTGCTGCTGCCGGAGGTGTATCGCGACCCCGGTGCGTGGAACCGGAGAGATTATTTACTCGACCAAGGCTGGTCTGCCCGATCTTTTGAACCAGATTCATTGTTAGTGTAGCGCGGCTAACTTTGTTGATTGATAGTCGCAGTCGGGGGAGTGGAGAAGTGGGAAGCGCGTAGCGGTTTCCACTTCTCCACTCCCCAAGTTCTTTGCTATCCGGGCTTCCGGCGCTGGTGGCCGGTAGCCTATCGAAGAGTGTGGCCGGACGGTGTTGTAATGAACACGCCACCGCTCCGCCAGCACTCTGATTTCCTTCATTGAGTAAAAGATTTCACCGTTCAGGAACTCGTCTCTTAGTTTCGAGTTGAAGCTTTCGCAGTAGCCGTTTTCCCACGGGCTGCCTGGTTCGATGTAAGCCGTTTTTGCTCCCGTGCCGGTGAGCCACTTGCGCAGATCCTTCGCGACGAACTCTGGACCGTTGTCGGAACGAAGATGCTCCGGCACACCCTTGGTCACCATCACATCGGCCAGCGCTTCGATTACCTTCGCTGAACTCCATCGGCGTTCCGACCGGATCATCAGGCACTCCCGGCTGTGTTCGTCGATCAGATTCAGCATCCGCACCGTTCTTCCGTCGTTTGTCTTCGCGCTCACGAAGTCGTACGACCAGACATGGTTCACATGTGCCGGCCGCAGCCGCACGCACGATCCATCGTTGAACCACAACCGCCCACGCGGCTTCTGCCTCTGCGGAACCTTCAGCCCTTCACGACGCCAGATGCGCTCTACCCGGTCCTTGCCAACCTGCCAACCGTCCCGCTGGAGCAGTGCGGTGATTCGGCGGTAGCCGTAACGTCCATACTGGCTGGCGAACTCCACGATCGCCCGGGTCAGTGCATCCTCGTCTTCGCGTTGTGTCAGCTGATAGCGTTGCGTGCCGCGTGGCTGATTCACCAAACGGCACGCCCACCGCTCACTCATGCCTCGTTCCTGCGCATGATCCACTGCACAGCGCCGTCGTTCAGGGCTTAGAAGTTTCCCGAGGCGATGTCCTTCAACACCAACTTCTCAAGGCTCAGCTCCGATACCAAACGCTTCAGCTTGGCGTTCTCCTGCTCAAGTTCCTTCAGACGCCGTGCCTGATCCACCTGCAAACCACCGAACTCTTTCCGCCAGCGGTAGTACGTTTGCTCGGTGATCCCGCCTTCACGGCACGCGATCGGTGTCGTCTTGCCGTTTGCAACCGCAACTTCGATCTGCCGAAGCAGACTCACAATCTGTTCAGGTGTATGCTTCTTACCCTTCGCCATCTTCCGCTCCTTTTTGTCCAGTCTCTCTCATTGGAACTGGTTCAAAAAAGGCCAGGCACTCCACTTCGACTGCGACAGTGAACACGGATCGCGTGGCGGCGCTTGGTCCGGCAAATGAACGCAGCGTGGCCTGTCGCGTCTCGGCTTGGCAACAGAAAGCGAGCGCAGAAATTCTGGCGCTGCCGTCAGCGATGCACAGTCTACCGCCTTTGTTGCGCTTGAGCGAAGACGACGCGGCAATGCTGGCCGCCATGGTAACTGGCGACCGCACCTACCTGACACATTCGCTGCGCGTGGGATTTGAACGGACCGGCTCGTTTCACATGCTCGTGGTTTCGGGATTGCACCTGGCCATCGTCGCCGGATTGCTCTTCTGGATCACGCGACGATTGCGCATGCCGCAACTTCCGGCAACGCTGGTAACGATCGGAGCATCGTTTGCCTACGCCCTCTTTACTGGCTTCGCAACACCAGTGCAGCGCTCGTTGTGGATGGTGACTCTGTATCTCGTGGGACGGCTCGTTTATCGCGAGCGAAACGTGCTGAACACGATCGGTTTTGCATCGCTGTGTCTGCTGGCTGCGAGCCCGCGCAGCCTCTTCGAATCGAGTCTGCAGATGACGCTGCTCGCGGTCGTTTCCATCGGAGGGGTCGCTGTACCTCTGCTGGCGAACACGGTGCATCCTTATCTGACTGCAACGCGTGAGCTCTCGCTTGTCGCTCTCGACGTCAAGCTGCCTCCGCGGCACGCGCAATTTCGCGTGATGCTGCGCATGTTCGCGGCGGCTGTGGCAGGGCAACCGGCAGACGCATCGGATGGAGCTGTCTTCCCGTGGATCGTACGATTCGCGCTGCGGTTCCTGGAGGTCCTGGTTGTATCGTGCATCGTCGAACTGGCGATGGCGCTGCCGATGGCGCGTCTACTTCCATCGCGTCACGGTATTCGCGCTGCCGGTAAACATCCTCATCCTGCCGCTGCTTGCCGTACTCATGCCTGCCGCATTACTCACGCTGCTTGCGTCGCTTGTATCGTCCTCGGTTGCAGTGGTTCCAGCGGCTGTGACCGCGTTGCTGTTGCACCTTGGCGTCGGACTGGTGAAGCTATTTGGATCGGCGGCCGTCGGCGATTTGCGAATTCCCGCGCCGCTTCCAATGCAGGCTGGCGCCTTCTGCGTTTTGCTTGGGCTGGCAGTTGTGCTGGCCCGACGGGCGAACCTGACCGGCGCGCATTGGCCGCGACGCACGGCATGGGTAGCGATGATTGCTGCGGCCGTTGCTGTCGTGATGCCGCGCCCCATCGAGCATCCGCATGACGCGCTGCTTGTCGAGGCCATTGACGTGGGCCAGGGAGATTCGCTGCTTCTCATCACGCCGGATGGCAAGACCATGCTGGTAGATGGCAGGCGGATTTGGCGGTGGTACCGCGGCAGGCTCCGCAAGACTTCGACATCGGCGAAGAAGTGGTTTCGCCCGTGCTCTGGTCCCGCGGAATTCGCCATCTCGACGTGGTTGCGCTGAGCCATGCGCACTCTGACCACATGGGCGGTTTGCCCAGCGTGCTGCGAAATTTCAGGCCAGATGAATTGTGGGTTGGCAATAATCCGCCGGTTGCTGCGTATAACGCACTGCTCGATGAGGCTCGCCTGCTGCGGGTTCAAATTCGTACGATGCGAGCGGGCGACAGCGCTATTTTGGGAGACACACAAATCCACGTACTCGCACCGCTTGCAAATTACAGTCCCGGCGCGGAGCCTAGCAATAACGATTCGCTGGTAGCTCCACGTTAAGTACAAGGCGACTTCAGTCCTGTTTGAAGGCGACGCGGAGGCTCCGATTGAAGAGGGGATGCTCGCCGAGCCGGGGCTCGAAAGCACGTTGCTCAAGTTGGCCACCATGGCAGCGTCACTTCCACACGGCCTGAGTTTCTCGCGCGGGTTGCACCGCAATGGGCCGTGATTTCCTGCGGGCTGCGCAATCGCTATGGGCATCCGCGCAGAGAGGTTCTCGAGGAGTTGCAAGCGTTGCACGTGCGCACGTTTTCGACGGACATCAGCGGAGCCAGTTGCTTTGAACTCGATGGCGGCACTGTGAAAGCAAGTGCCTTCTGCGGAATGCCGGATCGATAGTTGCACGCTCTCAAGCTGTATTGAAGGGCTAAGTTTAGTTTGACGCAACGCTACCCTAGAAGCGCAAACGAGCCCCGAATTGAATCTGGCGTTCGCGGTAGAAATCGGTTGCATTGATGTTGAGCGGTTTGCCGAATTCTGTCTGGCCGGTCTTGAGGCCGGTGAGAAAGTTCAGGCGAGGGAGTCCGCCGCTCACGGTTCCCGATCCGATGGAATAGCCGGTGGTTTCGAGTTCAGTCACATTTCGGTGATTGAAGAGGTTGAAGCTCTCAGCCATCAGCTCCAGTTGCCGCATCTGGCCGAGATCGAATCGCTTGCCGAGGCGCAGGTCGGCTTTCCAGGTTGCCGGATAGCGATATGAATTTCGACCAACGCCGTAGACGCGATTGTCGCCGCCGTAACCGTTCATGCCCGTACTGAGCGCGACGATGGCGCTTCCGTTCGAATCGAATTCCTTCGCCAACGAGCCAGCTGTCCGCATGGTGTAGGGCAGGCCACTGCGGAAATATGATGTACCGCTGAGCATCCAGCCGTTGCCAATGCGTCCAGCGAGATTCTTGAGGTTCCACTTTGGCTGGAGAATCACAGCAGCGGTGGCGGAGTGGCGCACATCGAGGCTGCTGGTTCCGTATTCCTGGTGGAAGTCGAGGGGATCGAGGACGCTGGGCCCGCTGACCTGCGACGTCTCGTCGGGATTCCAATCCATCGCATGCGCGTAGGTGTAGCGGGCACGCAGACGTGAGGGCACGCGCGCTCCGCGAGACGCGCAGCATTGCCGCTTCGTAGGTGGAATTTGCGCGGCTGAAGATTTCGCTCACCTGCTGGTAATTAGGATTGAGTCGCCCGCGAACCCGTTGGCGAGTGATGGACGGCCAGGACGCGAAGAACGGAACCGTGATCTGCGGCGACTTTATCGGTCCCGAACCATTGCCGTCAATCACGGCATAGGTGATGGTCTTTGCGGCAGCAGGATCGATATTCGCGTCGAAGGTGACGGGAAGCCGGCGGCCAAGGCTCGCAATAGCACTGGCCTCCACGTGAATTCGTCCCGGCAATGTCTCTTCGACAGCGGCCTCGGCCTGGTGAATCTCACCATTGCGGAAGTCCGGCGCAAACTCGACCGCACCGGGCTTGACCACACTTGCCGGCTCACCGGCGAGTACATAGGGAAAAGGCGGTGCACCACCGGCGTTCAAATTGTCAGTAGGGCGCATGAAGAAGTTGAGATCACCCTTAAGCGAGCCGGTCTGCGTGAGCGCATTCTCCACAACAGCATTGCGCGTTCGGCTGAAGTACATACCGTAGCCGAGGCGAACCACCGGCCACCGGCTCTCGGCGGCGCCCCAGGCAAAGCCGACGCGCGGACCCCACTGACTGCCGAGACCGGGCATGTGCTCGGTCAACGGCAAATCCGGATTCTGCAGCGATGCAACAGTTGATGGCAGTTGCTCCAACTCCCAGCGCATGGCCATCGTTATTGCCGTTCGTTTGCTCGGCTGCCACTGCGAGGTGACGTAGCCGGCCCAGTCGTTCGTGCCGAGCCACCAGTCTGCAGGGCCCATGGTCTGCGAATAGTAGGAATAGCAAGGCAGGTAGCCCAGGCCATGCAACACACCCGACGTATCGCGCCAGGCTTTACCGGTTTGATCGCAGTTGTGCTGGTCCATCGGATTGAGCTGGCCACTGATGCCGTAAGCCGCAAAGGCGAGAGCGTCCGAAGCGAAATCTTCAACACTCGCGTAGTAGTAGGTTCCGGTCTGATTGCGCAACCGGCTGGTTGCATCTGTATTGTGATTAAATTCGAAGCCAGCTTTCACCATCAGGTTACCGCGCACCCAGTTGAGCTGCTCCTGCGCCATGATGAGGTGCTCATCGGGATAGCTTCCCGGTCCGAACCGCGCTGGATTACCTATGGTGAATCCGTAGCCCGAGTCGACAACAATCTGCGGTAGCTGACCCCATGCATTAATGTTCAGCGACTGCTCAAATGCGGAAGGCTTCTCTGCCGTTGCGCTTTGCACCTGATGTCCGTAGGAAGCTTGCGTCACAGGCAAGATGTTCGGTGTCACGAAGGCTTCCCACCTGCCGAGAGCCCACTGCCCGGTCGCATTCACCGAGCCGAAGCTGTGCGTTCCGTAGGTCTCCGATGCACGCGTAAAGCCGCCCCCCGGTGAGTCGAGTTGTGCCGCCGTCGCCTCCGCGGTGAATCGATGCCGCTCGCCCGCACTCCAATCGAGACGGCTGAAGCCTGTCCATTGGGACGCACTGCGCGGTGCCGGACCGAGCAGGCCGGCCAGGCTTTCGAGGAGCATCGAATAGGCCCCTAAGCCGGCGCTTACCGGATCGGCACTGCTGAGGCCGAGTTGCGCGCTCAGCACCTGCATCTGGTCGTTCGAGGGTTGCGCGAAGAAATTGTCGGGATGCTTTACGATCGCCACTCCAGGATCGTTGCGCTCATAGCCATCGAGAGCGCCAAACCAGAACAGGCGCCGTTTATGAATGACGCCGCCCAGACCTGCCCCCCACAGCACTTCGCGATCACCGGGGCTGTACGGCTCAGGCGTGAATGCCGGAATCGTGGTGGAGGAAGCGGGCGCTGTTTGCTGCACCCACTGCGTGAATGGGTTCTGCGCACCCCAAACGTTCTGGCGATCGAACACGAATGCCTGCCCGTGCAGATGTTCGGTTCCGCGCTGGGTTTCAACATTGATTCGGCCAAGGCTCGATTGCGCAGCAGTGCCAGCGACCTCCACGATTTGCAGTTCGCGAACTGTCGAGTCCCCCGAGCCCGAACTCATCAAGGCATTTCGTGTTCCACCCGCGTTTGTGTTTCCAAAAGCGGGTTGAATGCGTGTCCCGTCTACGGTGATCTCGGGTGTCACACCAGTTCCTGCGGGAGTTCGTTGCTCATCGTTCGCGCCCGTCGCTGTTGCAGGCGTATCGAGCAGAAAGCTCTGCCAATTACGGCCTTGGAGTGGTAGCGACTGCAATTGGGCGGTGTCCAACGATTGCGGAGATTGCTGCGAGGCGGCAGTTCCCGTCATCGCTGGCTGTGCCTTGGGGCTAACGCGACTCTCACCAGGTTGGAGGACGGGCGGAACAGGGTTGGGCACTGTGGCACTCGACAATTCTGCGGAAGCCACGGCGGGGTGATCAGGCGAGGTGATTGGTGGATGCGCAGGAACCGATGACTCATGCTTCATCCCGCTGAGAGGCAGCGAGACGAGAGGTTCTGACGGCAAAGAGATTTGTGCAGCACTCGCATTCAGATCCGTTGCGCTGATGTCGAGATGCGTCGATTGCAATGTTCGCAATCGGAGCGACTGAGAATCAATCACTGGGGTAGATACTTCGGGTCCCTGATGACCGCCCGCATCATCCTGATGCTGCACTTGAAAATCGATCGCCGTTTGAATGTGTGCTTCGCGTCCAGCAGCAACGAAGATTCCGTCAACATGGCCGGTGCCGAGCGGACCCGATGCCGTCAGCATGTATTCGCCTTCGGGCAGTCCGCTGAAGTGGTATCGGCCCCCATGCGCTGTCGTCGTTTGCGCTTCGGCGCCCGTAGCCTCATTGCGCAGTGTGACGGCCGTGTTCTCGAGCGGGGAGGAACGGGTATCGGTGAGTTGTCCAGCCAGGGAGCCATTCGCAGGCAGCACTTGCGCATGAACACAGGAGAGCGAGCCCGCTCCGAATATGATCAGCAGCGCGGCTCTTGCCAGCGGCTTCGTCCGAACTCGCGCTACCATCCAATGACCAGCTTGCGGTCGATTCAGTCCGACATCACTGCGCGCCCGGTCTGCTCCCGCAAATGGAAACAGGAACGCCGGCTCCGAGGCGGGATGCCAAGCATTGGGCGGATTATTTCTCCGCAGTGAATTCGCCAGCGATTTTAAGCAATGCTGAGGAAACAGCGAGGTGATTCCGGGCACACGTGTGGCGGGAGAAGGAGTTCCCTACTTGGCAGCCTTTGGGCAGGCCTTTGGGATTGAGTGGCCCGATTCGATAGACTGGTGAAGAAGCAGTCTTGTTTGGGAACGAACTGCAAGCCCTAGAGCCTATTCATAACCTATGTTGTAATGCCAATTTATGTTCATTGATGAAGCCAAAATACGGGTCAAGGCCGGCGACGGCGGAAATGGCTGCATGGCCTTCCGGCGCGAGAAGTTTGTGCCACGCGGGGGCCCTTCCGGCGGCGATGGGGGCCGGGGCGGCGACGTCATCATGGAGTCATCGCAGCGGCATAACACCCTGATCCACTTCCGCTTCAACCCTGAGCACAAGGCGCAGCGTGGCGAACACGGCATGGGATCGAATTGCACCGGTCTCGACGGCAAATCGATCGTGCTGCAAGTGCCTGTGGGTACAGCGCTTTACGACCAGGAAACCGGCGAGCTTGTCCACGATTTCTCCGAGCCGGACGAACGCCTGATCGTCGCCAAGGGCGGACGCGGAGGGCGCGGCAATCAGCACTTTGCTACCAGCACTCACCAGGCGCCGCGCGAGCACGAATTGGGACGGCAGGGCGAGGAGCGCCTTTTCCGGCTGGAATTGAAACTGCTGGCCGATGTTGGGTTGGTGGGGTATCCAAATGCCGGAAAGTCGACGCTGATCTCACGGATTTCGGCTGCCAAGCCCAAGATTGCGGATTACCCTTTCACGACGCTCGAGCCCAATCTGGGTGTTGTGACGGTGGGCGAGGAACCGAACCAGCAATCTTTCGTGGTCGCCGATATGCCCGGTCTCATCGAAGGCGCGCATCTCGGCTCAGGTCTGGGCACGCAGTTCCTTCGCCACATCGAGCGCACGCGGCTCCTGGTTCACCTCGTGGACGTGTCGGATACATCAGGCCGTCCGGATCCCGTTGAGGACTTCAAGGTGATCAACAACGAGTTGGCGAATTTTTCGCCGAAGGCAAGCGAAGAATCCGCGGACAAGCACCCGCTCGCGGACAAGCCGATGATCGTTGTTGCCTCCAAGATCGATGCGGCAAATCCAGAGAAGCTGAAGAAGCTGACGACCTATGCGAAGCGGAACAAGCTGGAGTTTCATGCCATTTCTGCCGTGACCGGCCAGGGGATCGATGAATTGAAGTGGGCGCTTGCGAAGCGGGTGCAGCCGGTCGAAGTCGCAACATAGAACCAGAGAAGACGAAGATTGAGTTTCGTGCCTTCCCACCCATGCCGCAAGAGACCGCGTCATGGATGGGGCACCCGAGTTTTTATTTCAAATAGCCTTCATCGCGGAACACGGTTTCAGTTTCCGCGAGCCTGGCGCAGGCTCTACACCATCGCGCGTTCCTTCACCATCAGGTACTGGTTCAGCACGGACGACGTTACCGCCTCCGGATTCAGATCAAGCGTGAGCGCGCCCTGCTCATGCAGGCGGGCCAGCAGGAGTTCACGACGGCCGGCCATCTCCTGCGCGGCTGCGGCGCGAAACATCTGTTCCACATTTTTTGGCCGTTGCCGCGCGATCGAATCAACTTCAGGCTGTGCCATGGCAACGAAGAGCAGCACATGACGCCGCAGCAGGTGCATCGCACCGTCGATGACTTCAGGACGCATCGCGGTCTCCGCCAGATCTGTAACCCAAAGAATGAGCGAACGACGCGGCTGCAAACGCCCCAGCAGCGTGGTTGCGCGCAAGTGATCCGCTTCGCTGGACTCGGCTCGTACCTGTGCCAGCAACTCGATCATCTGGCGGAGATGGGCCGCGCCGCGTCCGGGCAATAAACGTTGTTGTATGGTCTGGCCGTAGGCGAGCAACCCGACGCGATCGCCCGAGAACAGCGCAAGCTGCGCGAGTGCGACGGCGGCCGTACATGCATGGTCGAGCTTGGAGTGCTCCCGGAGAGAACCAGCAGCAAGGGGCAAAGCCGCATTCACGCCGGGAGCAGCCACGACGCGGGAGCGCATCAGCCGTCCGCAATCGAGCACGATCCAAACCGGCTGGCTGCGCTCGGTCTGGTATTGGCGAGTAATCAGGTTTCCGCGCCGCGCGCTCGCTGTCCAGCAGATGTCGCGCATGTCGTCGCCTTCGCGGTAGTCGCGCAGGCTTTCGAAGTCGCGACCCAGTCCGCGCTGACGCGTCTGCCGCAGTTGGAGGTCGATCTGCCGGCTGCGCGCCAGAAAGATCTGCTGCTCTTCGCCGGTGCGCAATGCCGGATAGATGCGGACCGTCTGTGCCAACGGCGCCTTGGCCCAGCGCTCGGCTAACCCCAGAGGCGAGCGATAACGAACATAGAGCAGGCCCGTGGTGTAGTCGCCGCGCTCCTGCGGTTCCACGCGATAACGCACCGATGCAGGCACACGCGGGAAGGACGTGACGCGAATCGGTTCCTGTTGTGCTGAGGGATCTCGCAGCGCAGGGGGAAGATCGTCGATCAAACGGCACTCGATGATGACCGAGCCATTGTTTTCGATCGTCAACTCGATCTCGGTCTGGCTGTCGAGCGAGGGAGCGTTCGACCATGTGCGCGTGGCGGCCAATTGTGCGGCGCGAGGCAGGCGCATTCCATCCAGTGCAGCGGCGAGCAGGACCAGCGCATCCCAAGCCAGCATCGCGTAGCTCAGACGCGCATCCCAGAAACCCGGAATCAGGAATGCGAATCCGGCGATGAGTAACGCGATGGAGCGCGGTGTAAGCCCGAAGCTCCAGCGGCCTCGCGGCTCGCATGTTGCGCGAACCGTGCCGGGATGGAAAGAGGGCGCAATCATTGGCGCGGGACCGGAACCGCCGCAATCACGTCAGTGAGGACGCGGTCGGCATCAAATCCTTCGAGCTCTGCCTCGGGCTTGAGCATCACGCGATGACGCAGCACGGGCGGAATCGCGCGCTTTACATCGTCGGGAACGAGGTAGTCGCGGCCATCAAACGCCGCTGTGGCCTGGGCCACGCGCATGATGCTGAGGGCTGCGCGCGGACTGGCGCCGAGCAGCAGGGTTGGCCACTCACGCGTGCGTCGCGCCAACGTGAGGATGTATCCGTAGAGTTCCGGCTCGATGCGGATCGCGCGAACCTCAGCGCGTGCGGCTTCGAGCATTCCTGCTGGAATCGGAGCGATGGTCGCATCGTCGAGCAGACTTGCACCCGTGCCTGCGTGGTGGCGTTCAAGAATCTGCAACTCTTCCGCTTCGGTTGGGTATGCGACGCGAATCTTCATCAGGAAGCGATCGAGCTGCGCCTCCGGCAGCGGATATGTGCCTTCGAAGTCGACCGGGTTCTGTGTTGCAAATACGGTGAACCAGGAAGGCAGCGGGCGGCGCGTGCCGTCGCTCGTCACCTGGCGCTCTTCCATGCACTCAAGCAGCGCGGCCTGCGTGCGCGGAGGCATGCGGTTGATCTCGTCTACGAGCAGGAGGTCAGTAAACACAGGTCCTGCGTGGAAGGTGAACGAATCGGTTCCGGGTCGAAGAATCGTGGTGCCGAGGATGTCGGCCGGCATCAGGTCGGGAGTGGCCTGCACGCGCTGGAAGCCGAGACCCAGCAGACGGCCAAGCGTCTTGACCATCAACGTTTTTGCGATGCCGGGCACGCCCTCGAGCAGCGCGTGGCCCTGGCAAAGGACGGCGATCAACACCTCTTCGACCGCCCGCGTCTGGCCGGAAATCACGCGGCCCAGTTCAGCGCGCGCATGCGCAATGAGCTCACTCGTTGCCTGGAGCTTTGGCTGCTCGATCATCGTGTTCTCTTTCAGTTCCTCGGTCATGAGGGCCTTTCGTTCCTGGTGGAATCAGTGCTTGCGACTGGAATGGAGTTGTTGCCCAACTTTGATGCCTCGGCGAGCATCTGCCGATGTCGATGGAGCAACTGAATGATCTTCAAGGCTGCGCGTGGCTCAATTTTCTCATTCAATCTGGCTTCCTCGCAGGTCGCCAAGTCGGCTTCAAGGCTCGCATCGGCATTCGGGAAGCGCCGCCGGATTGCGGCGGCCAGTTCTTCGGCACTCACCGAGGCCTGGCGTAATCCGCAAAGGCGCAATGCGTAGCGGCGGAAACGCTCCCATGCGATGCTGACCGCAGTGGAAGACGCACCCGCGCTGCGATAGAGCGAGCCGAGAGCGTCAAGAAATTCAATTGGCGTGGCTCGCGCCGGCGGCGGAAGTTCGCGAACCGGACCACTGCGACGGCTGAAGCTGAAAATGATCAGAATGGAAAGCAGGATCATGCCGGTCCACAACAGCGCCACGGTTGGTCCGGAAACATAGCTCCACTCCGATCGCACATCTCCGTGCAGGGACTCGTCCCAGTAGAAGTGGCGGCCTTCGCGGGGGCCAAGCGAGTTCAGTAACAGGTCGAAATTCGCGGCGCGCGCCAGCGATCCGTTCTCAAGCGGGGTGGAACTGGCCCACCAGACGACGTGGCCACTTCGATAGTCATACTCCACGACTGCGGGCTGCCCCGCGCAACCGTACTGGATGCGCTGCGCAGGATTGCCGACCTGCCAGGTAGCCTCGGGGACCATCCACACTTCGCCGCTGTTGGCGAGCGCATCGAGGCCCTCGGGCTCGAGTTGGCAGGCGGCGAATGTGAACTCTTTGGGCGTTCCCGCATCTCCATCCGGGACCAGGTATCCGCCCCAGAATCCCGTTGCCAGCACGCGCCCGCCGCGCGCCACAATCTTCTCGACAGATTTGAAATCTTCCGTCTCCCGCGTGAAGGGCTGCGCGAAAATGACTACAGTATTCGGGCCGGCTGTCGCAGCGAGTTCGCCCAGCGGCCGTTCCCAGCGCTCAATGTTGTAGCCCGCACGCAACAGGGACTCGTATGCAGCGCGAGCGCCATGCTGGCCTGAAAGATATGTCGACGGCATGGGGTTGTCGTTGTTGTTTTCGTCGGGCAGGACAAACCCGATGAGCACGGCCAGGCCGATCGCGATCGAAAGACTCCAAAGCAGCAGGCGGCGGTCCTTGGGATCGAGCGACGACATAAACTTCATCGCGCACCACCTTCTGATGCGGCCGAAACTTCGTGGGCACCGATGGACGTGCCGCCGGAGATAAGCGTCGATGCGAGGTTCTCTGCGTTCTGATAGTCGCTTTCGCCGGCGGCACGGCCGCCATACCAGACGCGCTCAAATGTGCTGGTCAGTTGCGACAGTCCCGGCTTGCGCGGATCTTCAGGAGCCACGAGCGCCAGGTACTCGCGCGGAGTGCGTGCGCGGTCGGCGGGCCACAGGCGTCGCGATTCGAGGCGTGAAATTGCGGCCCAATACACAAAGTGAATTGCCTCGCGCCACAGCCCCGCTGCTGCAGAGCGGCGCGCATCTTCAAGCCAGAGTTGCCAATCGCGGGCCGAAGGAGCACCGGGCGCGGGGCGATCGACATCTGGAGTGAGCTGAACGCGCCAGCGACGCTCCAACCGCAGCAGCGACCACACCAGTGCGACACAAACCGCAACGATGAATCCCCAAACGAGGGCACGTCCAACCCATGCGGAGCGCGCCTTCAGATTCGCTGCGCTCTCAAAGATATGATTCAGCCAGTTGCCGAACTTCTCCATGACCGAATCACGAACCGACGGCTGCAGATTGCGAAAGTCCGGGCCGGCAAGCACCTGCTGCATCGCGGCGCGTTCCTCTGCGTGCGGTGGACCGGCCGAAATAGGCTCATGGGACTGCGCGAGATCGCTGTCCAGCCGCAGTTTCGCGTCCTTCAAGAGCTGCGATGTAGACGAAGAGCTTTGCACCTCGGCCTCAACATGGCCAGGCTTGGGGACCTTCGCTATCGGCTGATCCGCGTCCTCAGCCGCCGAGAACAGGACGCGCAGCCAGCCGTAGCGAACGAGGCGCTGCTCCGTCTGCGAGCCATTCGCGATCGGCACACGATCATCGGGACCAACAAGCGCAGGGTCGCAGGTCTTGATATTGCGTGCCTTGGCGCAGGCGTCGACCAGAGTGGAAAGCGCTTCGAGGTGCTGGCGGTAGTCCTCCATGGATACATCGCGCCAGCGCACAGTAGATTGCGCGGATGATGAGGCAGAAGTTTGCGCGGCGGCCGACGCGGCGAGGACCATGACGAGGATTGCCGCTTTGCCTGGAACTCTTCGCAAGGACATCACCCCCGGGACTCCTCCAGCGAAGCGGGTACTTCCGCGAGTTTCTGCGTGACAGCGGGAACAGGTGCGTTCATGCCGACGGCGTTCATCATCCACTCGATGTCGTATCCTTCAAGGCGTATGCGCTGATCATAGTAGATGAGGGTCAAAGCGATGGGGAAGAGCGGACCGACAACCGCAGCTACAGCGCAGTTCGTCAAAATTAAGATTCCAATGTACACATGGTGTTGTCTGAGCCACCAATGCATCTCATTTCCGAAAAATATTGAAAAGAAGAGAGAGGCAAAGCTGCCAATCGCAAGAGTCATGATCCAGCCGATCACGATCGGAACGAATCTCACGAGAACCACGCGCATCCTACTATTCTTGGAAACGCGCCAACCTCTGCGAAGAGCTGAACCTATCTTCAACCTCTCGAGCATCCAGATTGGGAGCGAAAAGCTCGTAGCGGCACTCAGCCATTGGAAAACCAGCCACCCGATGGCCAGAGAGGCAAGAAGCATCTTAGGGCCAAGTCGCATGGGATCTGAAGGATCAAGTTTGAATACTTCAAAGAGTAGATATCCAGTTACGGCCACTAGAGAAGTAATCAGCAGTTCAGGCACTATAAGCGGAATACACCAATTGGAGAGCGTCAGTCCGATCCAACTGCGCCATCGCGCAAATCCAGACGCCAACGCTGTTGTCGAGCTTGTTATTTCTCCGAAGACGCAACTTGATACCACAAGGCTGAATGCGGGGTACATAAACAAGTTAAAGAGGATCTCGGCATGCGCAAGTGCCACTTGATACAGCAAGATCTGGGGCGTGAACCAAAGAAACAGGTGCGGGCCGTAACTATTCGGGAGAAGTCTCAACCAGAACTGATTCGTAATGTTCAACGCCATCATGGCGAGTGCGGGTAACGTAGACAAAGCTACAAAAGTGAAAAATCTCGACCGGTAGATTTGAAATGTTCGATCACAAATCTCGCCTAGGCTCATGGGACGAAGCGCTGCCGTCATGCTGAAACTCCAGCGGACGCGAGACTTGCAGACACTCCATTCAAGAGGGTGATCGAGACACACTTCGGGTACAGGAGCGCATCGCTCATGCGTTGCCCTCCCCAGAAGTGTTTTCTAACCCCTGATGCACTGCCATCGGCTCAGACACTTCGGCTGCAGCGAATACTTCCAGAACCGGCTCGGCGGCCGCGGGAGATTCTTGCGACGAAGACGTAGAACTGACCTCCGGCGTGGGCTGGGGTGCGGACAGCGTCAACATCCCCGCCTGCTGCATCATCCACTCAATATCGAATCCTTCTTTGCGGATGCGCTGATCGAAGTAAAAAACGGTGAGTGCGATTCCATAGATCGGCTTGGTCAGAGCCTTCACGGCAAAGAATGAGCCGTAGGTCACAAACAAGGCGACCATGCCGACGGTCTGCGCGTGCGCCTGGCCCTGCAGCCCGGGCAGGAATGCGATGGCAAGCAGAACTGGAAAAGTGACGCACCAGGCGAGGATCTGGCTAAGGAATACTCCCAGCACATAGAGTAGAAAAATGCGTCCGCGCGTTCCGTGGCTGAGCGTGACGCCGCGTTTGAGTGCTTTCCACGCCGAGGCTTGTTCTACAACACACACCGGAAATGCCAGGCACAAGCGCAGCAGCATCCAGACAGCAAATATGCTCAAAACAAGAAGGACCAGGAAGAGCAAGCCGGCAAAGAGCGGGCTGTTGTCGTTTGAGCGAATGCCACTCACCCTGGCGGCGACCATCCCAACCGTGGCCATCGAGAAAACCACTGTAGGAGCGCCGACGACCACCAGTCCCTGCAAGGTGTACAGGCCGACATAGCGCCAACCGCGTTTCCAGGTTGCTTTGTAGGCATTGCGGATGGTGATCTTTTCGCCGAGGAAGGCGCGCCCGGCGGCATCGCTCATCGCAGCGTCACCCAAGGCGCTGGCACCCAGACTGACTGGGATGGCAAGTACCAGCAGAAGGATAAGGAAGGCCCAAACGAGGACATCCGCAACCGCGGCCCCGTGTCTGGCATTCGAACCCATCCAGGTGAAGAAGGCAAACACTCCCGCGGCGAAGACAAAGACCGTGCCAGCAGGTATGGCACCGATGCCCATGAAGACAAGAAAGCGCGAGCGGTAGAGCTGGGCGGTGCGGTCGAGAATTTCCGCCAGCGACAGCGGATGCAGCGGCTCATTCATGCCCGCTCCCCCGGTCCAGAGAAGGCGTTGCTTCGACCGCGGCATGAGATTCGATCATGGGTGGCGGCTGCGTCATTCCCACACTCTGCATCATGTGTTCGATGTCGTAGCCTTCTTTGCGGACGCGCTGATCATAGTAGAAGAGAGTAAAGCCGGTTGCGTAGATCGGTTGCACAAAGGTGTTGGTGAGGAAGGCCAGTAATTGCTGGACGACGCTCATCCATACCGGGATCACACCCTTGTTCTTGATCCCCACCATGATGAAAAAGCCCTGCGTGAGGCCTGTAAGGCCGAGTTGGATGATGAGTGCAAGCAGTCCCAGCATAAAGATGCGTCCGCGTGAGCCTTTGCTGAGTTGGATGCTGCGGCGGATCGCCTGACGCGCCTTCAGGTTCTCGACCGTGCAGGCGGGTATGGCGAGAGCGTAGCGCAGACTCATGATGATGCCGTAGACCAGAAAACCGAGAAGCAGGAAAAGAAACGCAACAGTCGATGCCAGAAAGACAATCAACATCTTCGGGTCAGGCGGTGGCGCATGCGGCGCAAACAATCCCTTTGGGTGGATATACGCCAGCAGCAGCGCAGCGTACGCCGCGTAGATGAGCACGCAGGGAAACCACGCCCTGAAGTACGTGATGGTCATCAGCCACAGGTACCGCCCGGTACGGGGGAGGATGGCCCGATACGCAGCGCCTATGCTGGCTGGCTCCCCGAGATGAAGCCATCCCACGGCGCGGGTATTGGCAGCAATAGACAAACCGCCGGCCACGAAGATGACCAGTCCGAGCACTACGAGCCCTATCACCGATACGACGATGAGACCGGTGTTCATATGCAGTGCCCGCGCACCTTGTTGCGCACCGATCTGCACCAGACCCAAGACCAGCAGGATGCCTGCATACACCGATGAGATGCCTGCCAATAACAGAAAATTAGAGCGGTAGAGTTCGGCGGTACGATCAAGAATTTCGCCAAGTGTGAGCGGGCGCAGAGTCGTTTCCATGCCTGGAATCCTTTAAATATTGGGCGGCAGATGCTAGCGGGGATGCTAGCACACCCACGTCGAAAATGGACGTTATACTCCTGCGGTTTGGCACCAATCGTCTAAAAGTATCCGGCACTATTTTCCCACCCGGTAGTTCTTACCCTTCCTTAGCAACTGACTTTCTATGGCAACTTGCTCGAACGAAAGCGGGAGCGCAATGGCCCGCCATTTGCTAGCTAAGGTAATCGTTAGACAAGGGCGCTTCTCGATATTTTCGCCCGAACTATATAGAAAAAAACGGTGCGAATGCCGGAACGCTCCACCCCGGAGGTGAAAATATGAAATCGACGAAAATTCAGATTCTTCTCGGGATCTCCTCGTGCGCTCTATTGCTGGCGAGCGTGCAAGCGTGGGGAGCAACCTCTCCGAATTACGCTAGCCCTATGCCGGTAGTCCAGGAGCCTCAGGCTCCTCCTTCACAGATTCCGCCTGACCAGGCTATGCCGAACCAGGATTCGAAGACTGCAACATTCACGGGCATCGTTGTGAAGGATGGCGAACAGTATGTCCTTCGCGATTCTTCGGGCAGCGTTTACAAGCTCGATGATTCCTCGCGTGCGCAAGCATTTGAAGGCAAGACTGTGAAGGTGACGGGACGTCTCGACGCGGACTCAAAGATGATCCATGTCGACAGTATCCAGGCACTGGCCTCCTAAGCGAATGGATGCAACCTCATTAAAATTAGACCCCAACAACCGATAAGCTAACCGGTCCGGATGCGAGGCAGACAATCTCGCGTCCGGATCGCCTTTCCTCAGGGACTTTATTTAATACAAAACCAGGCAGCACTTCCGCCGAAGTCAGACACTGTTCTCGCAGAGATGACTTCGGCGGTGGTGCGTTGGGCTCCTTCGATAGAATCCAGGGCATGTTCACACTACTGGGGCGGTGGCGCCAGGAGCCAATTTTTACGAGTTCAAGGAGTGAAGAGTGACGCATACCGGGTGTCTGCTAGCGACGATCGACGACGAAATCGGGAAACTTGGCCCCGGCCCTTCGGGTTGCGGCGAAAAATCGGGCCATACTTCATTCTCGCCCTCGACGGTGGGCCCGCCACAGCCTTCAGGCTCGGCTTCTTCTGGCCCGATTTTCGCGCGCAACGCCATCCACCCCAGTAGTGTGATCAGGCCCTACTCGTCAAGGAGGCTCCATTCATGCCTGCTGATCCTGCGTGCGAACTCTTCCTCCAGTTTTCCCGCCACAAGCTGCTCGAGCAGTACTGGCCCCGTCTGCGCAAAGCGGTCGAACCATTGAGTGATGAGCAGATATGGTGGCGGCCTAACGACGCCAGCAACAGCATTGGCAACCTCATCCTGCATTTGAACGGGAACGTCTGGCAGTGGTTGGTGGCTTCGTTCAACCGGCTTGAAGACCGACGCGATCGCCCCGCGGAGTTTAGTGCCACCGGCGACCTGTCGGCTGCCGACCTGCTCGAGCGACTCGGTCAGACGATTGACGAGGCTGAGAAGGTGCTGGAGCGCCTGACTCCGGAGGAACTGCTGGCGACCTGGCACATCCAGGGATACACGGTGAGCGGCTTGGCGGCTGTGTACCAGGTGGTCGAACACTTCGGACTGCATTACGGACAGATTGTCTACATCATCAAGATGCAGGAAGGCCGCGACCTGGGCTTCTACAAGGAACTCAACCAGACGGGCCGCGCTGCAGGTGGAGCGGTTTGAGCCCATGGAGCGGTTTGAGCCCTGATCGAGTCCTGTCTATTGCAGGTGCTGGATCGTTGTGCCGGGCGGAATCTTTGCGGTGAATTGGTCTGCCGGCAGCTTTTGATTCTCTTCCACCTTCTCAACGGTCAGAACAATCGTTATCCCTTCCAGGGGACGTTTGATCACGACCTTGGTCGGAAATTTGTTATCTCCGAAGCACTTGTAGGCGGAATACGAGACTTGGCTTTCAAGATTTCCTTCGTTGTCGTATAGATCCTGATTGGAGGGCAAGAGGTCATCGCGATGGAACGTGATCACGCGAACCGGCTTGTCTCTCCTGCTTCCGTTGGGATCATGGCGGGTGATGTTCAGGACATACTCCGGCATCAAGAAAAGGTGTTTCTTAGCCGCATCTTCAATGGTTTCGATATCGGAAGTCTGCGTAAAGTAGTCTTCCGGCTCCACGCCACGCACGATCATGGCGTCAAAGAAAAATCCAGGGCGGAGATTCTCGAACTGGTTCTCTGATTTTTTGGTTAGCGTATTAGGGCCCTCGATCGCCTTGCCCTTCTGCGGGATCACCAAGGTGAACGTGTTTCCGTCGCTGGCCATGTCAAATGCGCGGATGCCAAGATACTGGCCCACAACCCGCAAGTGATTTGGCTTTTCCATCACAATCCATCCGCGGACGGTCGGGTAATCTGTCGCCAATCCCTGCTGGGGCTTGAATAGTGTCGCCTGGATCTCCACAGTGGCCGTGAGATTCTGGAAGTCATCCCAGCGGCGATTCACTTGATCAACCAGTTCTTCAGGTGTGGTTGTCTGCACATTTGCCGGGACCTTGGGTACGGGTAGATGTCGCTTCATCGGCATGAGACCGCAACCGCTGAGAAACAGCGGCAAAGCGAGAGCCCCGATTGCGACACGATTCCGCTTCGTCATCGCTGCTCCGCCTTCTTCTTTGCTCGGCGGTAACCGGAGACATTGCGTGCGTGTTCTTCGAGCGTCGTTGAAAACAGCGACCTGCCCTGCGGATTTGCGCCCGCCGCGACAAAATACAGATAGTTCGAGCGCGCCGGATCCAAAGCTGCGCGAAGCGAAGGCAACCCCGGATTTGCCACCGGACCCGGCGGCAACCCCGCATGAAGGTAGGTGTTGTACGGCGTATCGCGCTTCAGGTCGCTGGCATGGATCGTTCCGGTCCACGCGTCCTTGACCTGGAGTCCGTAGATCACGGAGGGATCGGTCATCAGGGGCATGCGCTTCGCGAGACGGTTTTCAAACACGCTGGCGACCAGCGGCCTTTCGGCATCCACGGCCGTTTCCCGTTCTACCAGCGAAGCGAGCGTCACCACGTCGTGCACATTCTCCTTTAAACCGATCTCCGTCGCCACTACTCTGAACCGCCGGACCATGGCCGCAGCCACCTGTGCCGGTGTTATCGTCCGCGGAAACCGGTACGTATCGGGAAACAGATAACCCTCCAGCGTCCGGGCCCTGGGATCGATGTCGGCCACCAACGCAGCCAGTCTCGGCTGCTGCTCCAAAAACTCCTCGCGCGTTCCGATACCGGCCTGCTCCAGGCGTGCGGCCACGTCAAAGATGCTCGCTCCCTCGGGTACGGTCACCGCGACCGTATAGACATCAGCCCGCGCGATACGGTCATACACCTCGGTCAGTGGCGCCGGATGGTCGAACCGGTACTCCCCCGCTTTCAGTTTCCCCCTGCGCACCCAGCGCCAAAAGTCGAAAGCGAACTGGCTGCGAATCACACCCGCCGACTCCAGTTGCTGTGCAATGCGGGTCGTCGAAGATCCCGGGGCGATATCGACGAAGGTCTCCGCCGATGGCCCGAATGGCGTGAAAATCAGCCACGCAACTCCTCCCGCCGCCAACAGCGCGATGAGGAACAGCGCCAGAAAGAATCCCGCCGCGCCAAGCCCCCTCTTCTTCCGATTCCTTCGAGTGCGGCGTGACGCCATGTACGCTAGAACACCCTTCCTCAAGATAAGACGCGGGTTAGGCCGCCGCGGATTCTGCTTCTTTCTTCGATTGTACCGGGCCTCTCGATTGAGGGGTTGAGTTGACCAAACGGGAAGGGCGATTAGGTGAGATTCTAGAAGTTCAAGGGGAAACGGAGGTTAGGTGGCCGAGGCGCCAATTCCGCGCTATCTTGCGCTCGACGTGGGTTCTAAGCGCATCGGTGTCGCCGTCTCTGACGAGCTGGGCCTGACGGCACAGCCTGTTCTTACCCTGGAACGGCGTCGCAACCCGCGGGAAGACCTGCGATCGATCGCGAGGCTCTGCCGCCGCTACGCAGTAGCGGGAATCGTGGTCGGAAATCCGCTAAAACTCTCCGGAGAACTCAGTCCGCAGGCGGCAAAAACACAGTCTTTCGCGGCTGAGCTGGGCGAACTGACCGGGTTGCCGATCCACCTTTGGGACGAGCGCCTGACCACGCACGAGGCGCACCAGCTTCTGTATGAGGCCGGCCACGCGCGCCAGGATCACGGCCGATTAGTCGACCAGGTCGCAGCGACGCTGATTCTGCAATCGTTTCTCGATCAGCACCGCGGACAACCTGAAATATAGATGCTTCTGACCTATGCTCCCGAGCGCAGGGCGCGGTCCGCGGCCACGCCGCTTGTGCCGCGTATAATGAAAGATCTAGACGTATCATTTTCCGCGGTTGAGCATCCCCGCTCGCCGCCACGGATCACGGATGCCCGATCACATTAAAAAACAGCTGCTCAAAGAGATCGCAGTCCTCGAGCATGAGCTTGCTCACGAACTGCCCGCCGAGATCAAGAAGGCCGTGGCCATGGGAGACCTGTCGGAGAACGCCGAGTACCACATGGCGAAGCAGCGGCAGGAATTCGTCAATGCGCGCCTGGGCCAGCTCAAAAGGCGCATGGCCGAGCTCTCGCTTGTGAATCTGGCCAACATTCCTCACGACAAGGCTGGATTCGGTTCGACGGTTGTGGTCTTCGACTCCACCAAAGACGAAGAGATCGTCTACCGGCTCGTGACGAGCGAGGAATCCGATGTGGCCAAGGGACTCATCTCCACGACCTCGCCCATCGGCCGCGGCATCGTGGGCAAGAAGGTGGGCGATGTCGCCACCATCGTCACGCCCAACGGCAAACGCGAGCTTGAGATTCTGAAATTGACCACCATCCACGATGAAGCGGGCGAAGACGACGAAGAGGCCGATACCGGCACAGAGAAGTAAAGGAAGATAGGAATGACCTGGACCAGTGCTTTTGGCCGCGCCTGCGGCTGGCTTCTTGATCGCATCGTGCATGGTCTGGCGCTCACCCGCATCTCTCCCAACGCACTTACCTTCATCGGGCTGGTCATCAACATCGTCGCCGCATTTTTCTTCGGCCATGCCAACGCCACCAATGCCGGACGCATGTTTTTCTATGCGGGCTTGGTCATCTTCGGCGCCGGCATCTTCGACATGGTCGATGGCCGCGTGGCCCGCCGCAACAACCAGGTCACCGTCTTCGGCTCGTTCTTCGATTCGGTGATCGACCGCTACTCCGACGTGGTGCTCTTCTTCGGCCTGCTGGTCTACTACGGCGCGCATCAATCGCTTCCGCTACGTGGTGCTGGTGGCGTTTGTCATGGTCACGTCGCTGATGGTCAGCTACACGCGCGCCCGCGCCGAAGCGCTCATCGGCCCGTGCAAGGTGGGATTCATGGAGCGCCCGGAGCGCATCGTGCTCATCCTGCTCGGCGCGCTGTTCAATCACTGGGGCGTGATGGCGCCGGTGCTGTGGGTGCTGGCCGTGCTCTCAACCATCACGGTGATTCACCGCATCCAGTACACCTACCAGAACACCAAGCATCTGGCGCCGCTGAGCCAGTAAGGCCCAGAACCGCGAACGCCATCATCATCCCGTCCCACTAGCCGCGGCGAGCGGTGTAGAAATCTGCGTTTGCCTTCGAGGACCTTCGCCACTCGAAGACGTTAGGGTTCTACATCAGGCGATTCTTCCGCATATACCCTCTTGCGATCGCCGCAATCCTTATTCTGGTCATCTTTCGTATCCCCACCATGCAGAATCCCTTGGGTGACACATACTTTCAAACGCGTGGAATTGGGAACATTTTCTCAAACCTTTTGCTTGCTCAAAACCTGGGATGGGGCGGCAATATCCTCGGCGTTACATGGACGCTTCCGCTTGAAGTGGACATGTATTTCTTGCTTCCATTTCTCTTCTTCTTCTGCGAAAGAATTTTTCCATTTGGCCACTCTTGGCTCTATGGGGCGCGGTTGCTGCTTATGCCAGAGTAACTTTCCTACCCGACGCTTCGACGTTTGTGAGCTGCATTCCATATTTCCTGCCCGGCGTGTTTGCATATGTTTTGTTCACCAAGGTACGGCCTAGATTACCTGCACTCCTCCTTCCGTTCTAATCGCAGCACTTCTCTCCATTTTCATGTTCAATCCCACTTGGAGAGGTGGATGGATCCTTACCTTTGTGCTGGGAATGGCGATACCACTTTTTCGACAGATTCGCGCGCGGTGGCTTATCGCCACGAGCCATCAGGTAGCGAAATACTCTTACGGAATCTATCTCGCCCATCCCTTTTGTATTGCACTTGGGATCAATTATCTCCACGCACATAGCATGCCGCTCCGCCTCGCTGCTGAAATTGCAAGCCTGGTGTCGATTGTTGTTGTTTCGCACATGGTGCTGGAACAGCCGATGATGAATCTTGGAGCCAAACTAGCCAAGCGCGTGTGGAAGCGATCCTCAACAGATGACGGTGCGGAAAACCTTGTTCCCGTGAAATCTGCCTAGCCAATTGCTCCAACGGTCAACACCGTCTGGACACTCCCAGAACAACAAAATGCGACCGCGACCCACGGTGGAAATATTCAAGTTGCATTTCACGAGGCGGCGTTCGCAAAGGTGCTCTTGGTGGATGGCGGGCAACTCGGAACTGACAAAATTCCATCTGCGAGGCCTGATCGTGGACCAAGCGCTCAGCAGGTCACCATTGCGACGCTGCAGCCGGGTTTGGTGGGCTTCCACTGCACCAGAAAATTTGTAACCGAATTGGCTTCCATGCGGCGCATGGCTTCGAATTCGCCGCTCTTCTGGCTGTAAAGCAGCTTGCCCGTGTCGCTCAGCACGGCCAATGCAGGAACGCCTCTGTCGAGCGGGACACCGTAATGCTCGGCGATATCCACATTCTCGTCCATGTGACCGATGTTTACGTGGACCAGCACGAAATTCGATTCGAGGATCGGGCGGTTCTCAGGATTGTGAAAGTAGATATCGAGCACCTGGCAGTCACCGCACCAGTTTCCGCCGAAATCGACGATCACGCGCTTGTGTGTCGCGGCTGCCGTCTTGAGTGCGGCGGCAAGGTCAGCCTTGGCCTGCGAGGGGTCAGGATAGATATCGCGATTAGCAGAAAGCGCGGGCCCCGCGGTCAGCGCCGCAACGGCAATCAGGCCGAAAAGCTTCGTAAGTTTCATGGGCGGGGAGTCCTCCAGTAGCTCTTTCAAGTCTGCCATAGAGATGCAGCGGATTACCATTGAGTTACAATTCCGCCCGCTACCTTCGCGGCGAAGATTTAGTCTCTATTGATAATGAATAAGCTCCGCCAAAGGCTCGAGTCGCACGCATTCTCCGATTTGGGCGCCATGATGGAAGGCTACGCACAGGCTGCGGCCGAGGTGGCAAAGAGCGAGTTTCGGCAGACGCTTGATTTCTCCGCCGACTCGGTCAACGCGCTCGACGAGATACTCGTGCTGCTGAGCGAAAGCGTCGAGATCGATCTGGATTTTGAATCCCGCCTGTGGGGCAGCTACCTCGGTGAGGTGCTCCGTCAGCGCTACGCCGGTTCCTGGGAGATGACACAGTATCCGGGCGGAGAGCACGCGGTTCCGGCAGTGGATGTGCGGGGTTCGCGACTGTTTCCGCTGATGAAGGTATATCGGCGGTTGACCATGGGCGAAGAAGAGGACCTGCGCAGTTTCTTCACCATGGTGACAGAGCGGTCTGGGCAATCCGGCCCAGGTGAATTGAACGTACTGCAAGAGGACGCCGCTACAGCGGTTTCGGAATTGGTGTAGACCGAAAGCACAGGGCAGAGTGCCGTTTTCATCAAGAAAACGGCACGTTTCGACGCCTTCAGGAAGTCCAGGTAAATTCCGAAACTGCTCTAAGCGGTAACAACACGAGTGGCATTGGTCACACCGGCCGGTTGGCTTTGTGCGACAATTATGGGTGACAAGCGCGCAATGAGACCGGGCGCGCGGAAGGATACACGATGGGCGACTTACTACAGCCATGGCACCTGATTCTGCTGGCAATTGTGGCGTTTCTGCTCTTCGGCGCCAAGCGGCTGCCGGAGCTTGGCAAGGGTCTTGGTGAAGGATTGAAAGGGTTTAGGGAAGGAATCAAGGGCGTCGCAGACCCCGCTCCGCCGACGACACAACAGAGCACGCAAGCCCCCCCTCCCCCTCCCCCCTCCAGCAACGAACCCCCCAAGCAGGTTTAGATCCGAAACGTTTTGCGCTTGGACTGAACGCTCGAGTTTGAGAGGGCCTGTGCCATCCGGCGCAGGCCTTTCGCGCCTTTAGGAGGTTGCCATGGCATCAGATCCGATGTTCATGACCTGTGAGCAGTTTCAGGCACAGCTATCAGATTTGGTCGAGTCAGGAGAAGACCTTGAGCGTCATCCCCATGTACAAGGCTGTGAGATGTGTCGCGCGCTAGTGAGTGATCTTGAAAAAATCGCTGAGGAAGCTCGCTGGCGACGATTTTAAAAACTCAACAGCCCGACAGCAGCCAACGCCAACCCCATTCCCGCTACCTGCCGCTTCGTGGGATGCTCACGCAGCAAGATTCCCGCCAGCAGGATTGTCCCCGCCGGATACATCGAGCAGATCACCGCCGCGACATCCAGCCGCCCCATCTGCGATGCCATCATGTAGAAGAGGTTTCCCACTGTATCCAGCGATCCCGAGACGATTCCGGCGATCCAAAACCCGCGCCACGGTCCCTTGGGCGGCGCTACAGCGACTACCAGCAGAATCGCGACGACGCCTGCAATCCTGCCTGAGGTCAAAGCCCACAACACGCCGCCTGCCGCTGCCGATTTGAAGAGGATCAACTGCACGCCGAATCCGATACCGGCGCATGCACCCAGCAGCAGCGCGCGTCGAGGAGATCCAGCACCGTTCTTCGCCGGTGAATGCGAAATCAGCCAGATCGCCGTGAGCCCGGTCGCAAGCCCCACGGAGGTAGATGTGCCCGGCCAGCCGGAATGGAACAGCTCAAAGAGCACGGGGACAAAGGCCGTCATTAGCCCAGTGAGGGCCGCGGTGAGTCCCATGGCGCCCATCGACAGCGCCCGGTAGAAGACCGCGAGCGCGATAGCTCCTTCGAATCCGCCGATCGCTGCGTAGACCAGGTAGCTCATACCCGGAACGGCCATGCGCAGCGCGAGGCAGACCAGCAACAGGGCAAGCAGAGAAACGATCTGGCCTGAAGCGGTGATCGAGCAAGCGACGAAGCCCGGCGCGCGCCCCAGCCGCCGGCGAAGTCAGACCCGCCCCAAGTGGCGGCGGAAAGCAGACCGAGGCCCGCCGCAGCTCCCGAGGAGCTCATGATTAGTGCTGGTAATCCTGGCCGGAGGGGTAGTAGCCCTTTTTCGCGATGACTTCCACGCCGGGCCGATCGACGCGGACTTCGATCTTGCGGTATTTGCCGTCGATCAGAGGCTCGTGGCTGGAGTACACCAGCGTGTACTGGTTGCGCGCCTCTTGGGCGATCCGTGCGTAGCTCTTCTCGATGCCGTTCATGCTGCCCTCGGAATCGAGAATGCCGCCGGTTGCGAGAACGTATCCAGCGAGGCGATTGTCGTACATGGTGAAGGGCAGGTGGAGCCGGCTCACGTAGCCCTCGCCCCAGCGGGCCGAGTCGCCAACGGCGTGCCGTAGACGGCGATCTTGTTGGTCTGCAGGTAGCGCAGCACGTCCTTGTAGGTCGCCTTGCTGCCGTACTCCTTGCCGTCGGAGATCGACGTAGATGATGCGGCGGCGTTCCTGGGGACGCGTCGAAAGCTCCTTGGCAGCTGCAAGGATCGCATCGTTGAGGGTGTGGATTTCCTTGGGGATGTTGATAAACGATGGGTTGCCGACCGAACGACCTTCCTGGATGTTCGGGTCGACGCAGCCGCCGTTCTTGGTGATGCTGCACCCCGCAAAGGGGCCGCTGTTCACGGGAACAAGTTCATCGCGTCCGACAGATTTGGCCAGCGCCAGCACCGCCGGTACACGATTGCCCTGCGCGCCGGTGAAGCCGGTCCACTCCCGCGGGCCGTTGTTGTAGGAGAAGACGGCGACCTCATCGTAGGGCGAAAGCGCACCCTGGAACGCACCCAGCGAGTCGTTCACCTTGGCCATCACGTCCGAGGTCAGGCTCTGATCGATCACAAAGGCGATCGACAGCGGAGCCGGGTCGACCGAAAAGATCTTGAGCGGTTCCCAGGTGTCGTTTTCGTAGACCTTGAAGTCGCGCCAGGTCAGCCCTGCGATCGGTTTTCCCTTGGAGTCCTTTACCGTGACCGGGACTTCGACGTAGGTCGTGTTTCTCACAAGAGTGGGGCCGATATCTTCCGGCGTCATGTTTTCCGGAGCGGTTGTCTGGACATCCTTGGTCTGGGCCGGTGGAGGCTGGGTAGCCGGCGCCTGCTGTGGCACGTCGGTGGATGTGCTTGAAGAAGCTGCTGTTGACGGTCGCCCCAATTCCAGGCGTCAATGGGCCTAAGCCCTTGAGGGACGAGGGTGCCTGTGGGGAAGGAGCATCCGGAACGGCCTGCTGGTCAGCCGGACTCGGCTGCTGAGACTGGGCAAAAGTCGCCGGACCGAGGATCAGGGACGAACTCAGAAGAGCGGTCAGCGCCAGTGCTTTAAAACCAAGATCCACAGGTATTCTTCCTCCCATACAACGCTGCGCCAACCGGTTTTTGGCCCGCAGTTACACGCCTCAATGGCAAATCAGCTTAGAGAGGCTGCACCCGTCAGAGTATCAGACGCGCGGCCGCGGTGCAGGTTTGCCCTAACGGCCTTGAAAGAGTTAAGCTATGCTCTCTTTCAGGCCGTTTCCACCGTCAAACCTAGCAGCATGCGTATCCCCCGGAGCCTCGCCGTCGTGCTTTTTGCCCTGCCGCTCCTGTCCGTGGCAGCGTGGGGACAGCTTGTTCCCTCCCCCGACGCCCCGCCGGTGAGCACTGCACCTCCTCCGCCGCCCGAGGAAGAGTCGATGGGCACTCTCAAGCTCAACGTCAACCTGGTTGATCTCTTCTTCACCGTCAAGAACAAGTCGGGCGAGCTGGTGCCGCACCTCACGAAGGATGATTGCTCGGTCTCGGAAGACAAAATCCCGCAGACGCTGAAGAACTTCACGGCCGAGACGCATCTGCCGCTGACGCTCGGGATTCTGCTCGACACCTCAGGCAGCCAGATTGACGTGCTGCCGCTGGAACAGCAAGCGGGCAGCCAATTTCTCGAACGCGTTCTCAAGTCCAAAGACCAGGCGTTCCTGCTCTCTTTTGATGTCAACGTAGATCTTCTGCAGGACTTCACCAACAGCGCCCGGATGCTGAGCCACGCCATGGACAAGGCGCAGATCAACACCGCGGGCGGCAACGGCGGCTCAGGCATTCCCGGCCTCGGCGGCGGCACCATCCCGGTCCATGGAACGCCAAAAGGCACGTTGCTCTACGACGCGATTTATCTTGCCTCAAATGAGAAGATGTCGCAGCAGAACGGCCGCAAGGCGATGATCATCCTGACGGACGGCGACGACCAGGGGAGCGACCACAAGATTCAGGAAGCCATTGCCGCGGCGCAGAAGGCGAACACGATCATCTACGTCATTCTCATCGCCGATCCCGGCTTCTACGGCGGATTCGGCTACAACGGATACTCCGCTGCCAAAAAGATTTCCGAGGAGAGCGGCGGCCGGCTGATCAACGTGGGCGCCAATGGCAAGAAGCTCGACGCCGCCTTCCAGCAGATCGAAGAAGAACTCCGCACCGAGTATCTGGCCAGCTACACGCCGACGAATGCCAAGCCGGACGGCTCGTTCCGCCGTATTTCCGTGCAGTGCAAGGGCGACGACATGAAGGTGCAGGTCCGCAAGGGCTATTACGCGCCTTTGCCGGACGCTCAATAAGCACAAAAATGAGGGCAACGGCCGGTAGATCAGCAAAGAAGGCCAATCTTCGGGCTGGATTTGCCGTGCATTTTATACACGTCAGAAATTACACTCCCCGCACAAACTGCCGCCTATTTACTCGGTTCAAAGCCCATTCCACGTCAGTTCCGCTCGACAAACGACCTCCTTTGACAGAGATGAATCCATTCGAAATTTAGATCGATTTGGCGGGACTTTGGCAGCCATCGTGCGACTGAGTTAAGCGCACGCAGTTTCGCGCCGCGAAATCGACGGCCAGACCGGATGGTGAACCGATGGAAGACCTCATGATGAAAGCCGCCACAGTAATCGCGGCGGCGCTGGCCACTTTTTCCAGCTTCCCCTCGACAGCACAGCAACAGCAACAACCCATGCAGCAACAACAAGATCAGCAGCAGGCCCCCTCAACAACATCTCCGGGGCCGCAACCGCCATCGGGTGCCGACAAATCCCAACCCAGTGCGGCCGCGGCTCAGCTGAAGCCGGTCACCGGCGAACTGGTCAGCAAACTCGACTCCAAATCTGCCAAAGAGGGCGACAGTGTCGTGCTGAAGACCAAGGAAGACGTGAAGTTTCCTGGAGGCACCGAGATTCCCAAGGGATCCAAGCTGGTTGGACACGTCACCAACGTGCAGGCGCGCGCAGACGACAAAGAGAATTCCCAGATTGCCATCCAATTTGACCAGGCTGAGTTGAAGGACGGCCAGAGTGTCGCGATCGAGTCTGTCATCCAGTCTGTATCTCCCGCCCCGGGGGCAGGCAGCGCCACGGATAACGGAGTTCCGGTAAACGACGGAACCTCTTCGGCCTCGGCCAGTTCTCCGATGCTCCGAACGGAGAACCCCTTCTTCGCCCGCGATGACCGGATCGAATAGCAACATGAACCAAAACGCGGGCAATAGCCGCCCCGACTCCAATACTACGGCTGAAACTGGTGTTACGGATCAGAACACGAACAGCGGTATGCCCGCTCCGGGCAGTATCGTGGCGCGCAACGGCAATGTTGCCATCCGCACGACAGCGATTCCCGGAGTGCTGATTGCCAACAACATCGACGGCCTCCCGTTCAGAAATGCGTCAGGCATGCTGCTCGGCGCCCGGCGCGACATTCATCTTGACAGCGGCGCTCAGATGGTTCTCGCGGTCGCGGGGGCACCGCAGGGTACAGGTCGATAAATCGACAATCTCGGAAAAGCGCACAGGGCATGGCCGGAGTAACTCTCCGGCCATGTCGTGTTTCAGGGCAGTCTGATTACTCAAGTTCCGCGACATCGTAATCTGGTGCGAAGCGTGACGCATCGCTACTATCGGCGATGGCTGGGAAACCTTGAGCTGATTGCTCTGAATTCTCAAGCGAATCCAGCCCGGAGAGTTCGCGATGACCTTCGATGAAGCGGCACCAGATACTCGTGACGGATTCGAAATCAGTCTTCGATTCCGCCGCATGATCGAAGATCGCATCGCCCGCCTCGAACGCGATGCGACTCAGCGACGAAGCGCTTCTGCCGCATCTCGGCAACAGCGACCACCTGCGGCGCCAGATGCGCTTGATCGCCGTTCAGCGCGCTGAAGCCTTGCGCATGCGCCGCTTCCTCGATAATTCCGGAACGCGCGTTCCCCGCCCCATGATTGCGCTCTGAAACAGTCTGTGAATCAACGCTCTCGCTCGAGCGGATTCATAATGGTGCATGGTCGATTTCGCCGCCTCCACCCAGACACTCGACTATCAGATCGTTGACGTTTTCACTGAGAACGCTCTCAAGGGCAATGGGCTGGCCGTGGTTTTCGATACGGTCGGGCTCACCACCGAGCGCATGCAGGCTATTGCGCGCGAATTCAACCTGTCTGAGACCACGTTTATCCAGCGCCGAGATGCCGACACGGAAAAGCGCGAAGGCGTCCGCGTGCGCATTTTTACGACGCTGGAGGAGCTTCCGTTTGCCGGCCACCCAACGCTAGGCACGGCCAGCGTGCTGAAGCTCTCCGCGCCGGAGACGCTTGCCGACGACACCGTTACGCTGGCTCTGAAGGTCGGCGCTGTTCCGGTCCGCTTCAGAGGCGACAGCCTCTTCGGAGAGATGACCCAGCGCGATCCTGAATTTGGCGACCCAGCTCGATCTGGAAACCGTCGCGCGCTTGATTGGCCTGCGTACTAACGACCTGCACATCGGGGCTTCGCCCCAAGTGGTCTCGACTGGCACGGCATTTGCCATCGTCGCTCTGCGTTCGCACGACTCGCTCGCCCGCCTGAAGGTCGAGCAGGAAGAAGCCACGAGGTACTTGCGGGAGCATGGCGGCCGCTGGTTCTACGTTCTCGGGCCAACCGGCGGCAGACAACCCCGCATGGAGAGCGCGCATGCAGTTTTATGGTGGCGAGGATCCAGCCACGGGCTCCGCGGCCGGATGTGCGATCAGTTACCTTGTCTGCCATGGCATCGTCGCGCCGCGCCAGCAAATCCACGTTCAGCAAGGGGTCGAAATCGGCCGCACAAGCGATTTATTTCTGGCCGCCGATATCATTTCGGGCAAGGTCGGCGATGTGCGCGTCGCGGGCAGCACCGTTCGCGTTGCAAAGGGGCAGCTTTTCCTGCCGTAATACACACGCTTTCAACAGATTTTAATCAGGCCAAGTTACTTATTGTGTTCATTCTGCCCGTTTTTCCTTTGTTTCAAGATGGTTTTCATGCAAGGTTTCGCTTCCTATTCCCTCTTTTCACGGCTTTCCGCGCTCCTTACTCTTGCCCAAGCATCGAAGGCAATTCAGCCGGAATCATTCCGGTTTTTATAACGGCTTCAAACTCAATCTGACCGCAGAGAGGTCATCCCCTCATACGGATTGGTTGCTCTCGAAGTCGCTTGGAGGGGTCGCACACTTCTGTGTGAGGGGTGCCGCCGCTCGGGCGGCGTAGTGTGCCCAATTCCCTGACAGGAACCGTGCTGTGGCCGACGGCCCCGGACCTGACGAGCCTGCCCCGACCAACAAACGGGCATCGCTGTTGTGCGCCTCGGATGGGGTCAAAAAAAATTCAACGAACAGGAGCAAGACCCCTAACATGCGGCCAAAGAAAGTAATTCTTTGCGTAGACGACAACGAACAGGACTCTATCCGTCCTGAAGTTCATGCTGGTAACAAACGGTTATCGCGTGCTATCTGCCACCAACGGCCAGGAAGCCATCGCTCTCTTCGCCGACAACCAGGTCGACCTGGTTCTGGCGGACCATGCCATGCCTCAGATGGGTGGCGACCAACTGGTCCTCAAACTCAAGCAGATTGCCTCGCACGTTCCCATGGTGATCCTTGGCGACCCTCAAAAGATGAATGGCCAGATCCACGGCGCCGATGCCCTTGCTGGCCAAAAAGACCTGCTCTCCGCAGGAACTGCTGGAGCGCGTCAAGATCATGAGCGCTCGCAAGCGTGGACCGCGCAAGGGCGTCTCACGCCTGGTGAACACGGAACTGGCCGTCGCTTCCTGATTTCGATTTGGGGCGATGGCCGCTCCGCGGCTCGACCGCCCTGGAAGTAATCACGGTGCAATCCCCTTGGTGTGGCTGCCCCTCCCCTGCCCCACTTGACGACCGAAAGTGCCTATGGGCATACTCGCCAACGGTGTGCAGACTGGTGTATGTTCCTTCCCACCAGCGGAAGCAGGCTTTTATGGATCTCATCCTTGTTCGTCTTCTTTTTGTTGCCTTACTGTCGGGAGTTTGTTATTTCCTGCATCCTTTCGGCATAACAGGTTGGGCGGGAGCGGCCGGCGGCGCGCTGGCTGCAGTCGCGGTCATCGTCTTTGAACTTCGCGTGCGCGCGCTCAGCCTGCGCCGGCTTATCGGCGCGGTTGCCGGAAGCGTGCTGGGCATCTTCGGCGCCGCGCTCTTCTGCCTGGTGCTGCGCTCTGCCCCGCTGAACCCGTCCACGTCGGCCGTGCTCCAGATTTTTGTCCTGCTGCTGATGACCTACGTCGGCCTGCTGGTTGGCGCCAGCAAGGGCGACCTGCTGAATCCCGCTGCGCTTGGGCACGCTGTTTGCCGGCGACCGACCCACGCGGAGAAGCGCCAAGGTACTCGATACCAGCGTCATCATCGATGGCCGCATCGCGGACATCGCCGAAGCGGGGTTCATCGACGGAATGATGGTGGTGCCGGAGTTTGTTCTGCGCGAATTGCAGATTGTCGCCGACTCCACCGACAGCTCCAAGCGCCAGCGCGGTCGTCGCGGGCTCGACATGCTGCAGCGGATGCAATCCAACAACAACATCCAGGTACAGATCGTTCCGGACGACTTTCCTTCGATCCGCGAAGTGGATTTGAAGCTGCTCGAACTCGCCAAGAAGTGGGAAGCCAAGGTCGTGACCAACGACTTCAACCTGAACAAGGTGGCTCATCTTCATCATGTTGAAGTTCTGAACATCAATGACCTTGCCAACGCGCTGAAGCCGGTTGTGCTGCCGGGCGAAAAGATGAACGTGCTGATCCTGAAGGAAGGCAAGGAATACAACCAGGGCGTCGGCTATCTCGACGACGGCACGATGGTGGTGGTGGATCACGCCCGCAAGATGATCGGCCGGGCGGTCGAGATTTCCGTCACCAGCGTCCTGCAGACGGCCAGCGGGAAGATGATCTTCGGGAAGATGGAAGAGAACGGCAAGCCCGCCGAGCCAAGCAAACCAGGCCCGGTGGAGTTGGCGCGGTAGACGCTCACGCATCCGGCGGATGCAGATGAAATCCGGTTTGCCCGGCGGTTAGATTTCTTTGAGTTCGCTGATCTGGATCACCGGTGCAATGTCGGTGTACTTTGGGATATCCCCTTGAAGCTGCCCGGCAACGGGCGTGAACGCGGCGGTAAAAGCCTCCACCGACTCACAGGTGAACCCCGCGATCGCAGCGAACGGCGCCAACTCGCCTGGCATTCCGCTCCCGATTCCAATCTCAACTGAAACGTCTTTAAGGGCTGCGCCGAGGAGCCTGACCGCCATCGGCATGTGCACGTCAACGTAATAGGCAACGTCAAACCGGCTGCCGGGCTTGCTGGGGTAGAGAATACTTACCTTAATCATTCTCCTATCGTATTGCCGCGTGGTCGAAAGCGATCAGTACTTTTGCACCTTGGGATCGATCTCGTCGCTCCACGCAAGAATGCCGCCGGCCAGGTTCACCACCTGCGTGATATCCCGACTGCTTCAGGAATTCGGCGATCTTCTGTGAACGTGCACCGGACCGGCATTGCACGACGATCTCGCGATCGCGCGGGATTTCGGCGAGACGCTGCGGGACGTCGTTCTGCGGGATGAGCTTTCCGCCGATCTGCGCGATCTGGTACTCGTAGGGCTCGCGCACGTCGAGAATGAACACATCTTCGCCGGCATCGATGCGCCGCTTCAGTTCCTTCACGCTTAGCTGCGGAACGCCATTCTTCACAGCTTTCTCCTCTTTCGATTCGGGAACGATGCCGCAGAACTGCTCGTAGTCGATCAGCTCTTTGACCGTCGGATTCTCGCCGCATACGGGGCACTCGGGATTCTTGCGCAGCTTCAGCTCGCGGAAGCGCATGGCGAGCGCATCGACGAGAAGCAGTCGGCCGATGAGCGGATTTCCTTTGCCGAGGATGAGCTTGATGACTTCGGTGGCCTGGATGACGCCGACCAGGCCGGGCAGAATTCCAAGCACCCCGCCTTCCGCGCAGCTCGGAACAAGGCCGGGCGGCGGCGGCTCGGGATAGAGGCAGCGATAGCAGGGACCTTCCTCGGTGGCGAAGACGCTGGCCTGGCCTTCAAAGCGGAAGATCGATCCGTAGGCATTGGGCTTGCCCAGCAGGACGCAGGCATCGTTGACGAGGTAACGCGTCGGGAAGTTGTCAGTGCCATCGGCGACGATGTCGTAGTCCTTCAGAATCTCCAGTGCGTTGGCGCTCGTGAGCATCGTCTCGTGCTTGACGACGTTGAGCGCGGGATTGAGCGCGGTGAGTTTCTCAGCGGCCGAGTCGAGCTTCTTGCGCCCGATGTCTTTGGTCGAGTGGATGATCTGCCGCTGCAGGTTGCTGGCGTCGACGACGTCGAAGTCGACCAGCCCCAGCGTGCCGATGCCGGCCGCAGCCAGATAAAAAGCCAGTGGCGAACCGAGTCCTCCGGTACCGACGCAGAGAACGCGCGCTGCCTTCAGTTTGCGCTGCCCTTCCATGCCGACCTCGGGCAGGATCAGGTGGCGCGAGTAGCGCGACAGGTCGTCGGTCGTGAGTTCAGGAAGTTCCGTGGATTCGGTTAGAGTGACCATCGTTTTCTGTTCTCAATCGTCTGTATTTTTGCTGCGGACAATCCGAATTTCCCGGATTTCGAATGCAAAGCCATTGCGATAACAATGGGGAAGCGCATTCGGCCTTCCTATACAGGTTAGCAAAAGAGAAACAGCCCCGTACGCGCCGGAGCCGCTCTTAAATCTCATTCTCATGTTGTTTCAGCGGGATGCGGGTTTGGCGGGTCCTCCGGGATTTGCTCAGAGACTGCTTGCGATGAGCGAAGGACCGGTAGACGAACCGCGGGTCCAATCGATACTGGTCGGGCGCATTGGCCGAAAGGACGTTATTTGCAGGCACAGCTCCTGGTGTGCGAGATTTGAAGTGGGAACCAGCCCTACATATCTTCGCAAATAGAGACTCAATTATGCCCGGAAAGCCCGTTCGCCAAAGCTTCGACAAGATTATGGAAACCCTTCGCGCGGACGGATTCACGGTGTCGGCATTCAGCGGGGTCCCGGGCGGCGTGCTGGTGAGCAAAGCGGGAGCTGCGGCGGTCCTGGTTCCATCGCGAAACGGTGATGATGGACCGATTGCATTTGCGGAGCGGCCCGGAATCCTGGTTCGCGGGGAAGTGGCTCGGTTGATCGACCGGGGTTATCAGAAGTTCATTAAGACTTCCCAATATGAATTGCCGGCGACGGCAAGCCAATTGCATGCGATTCATACATTCAGCGAGGAACTGACGCAGCTGACCGGTGGCACGAGCCTCTATAACGAATCGCTCGGCACCACAAGCGATCTGTATGAGTACGACCGCTTGAGTGGGCGCGAAGACGAGGCTCCGGCGCCAAAGCAGCCGTGGGAACTGGAAAGCGGCCACTAGCGCGGTCCTCGCGCAGATGCGAGGAGTATTGCGTGGCGGATCAGCCAAAGAGCGATAACAGTCAGCGCGCATCCTCGTCAGCGGAATTCCCGTCGGGGCGGTCCATTGCAACTGCGCGCGTAGCACGTCGTCTTGAAGCGAGACACGGAGTCGACACGAGCGCCGTTATGCGCTTGATCAACCTGGCGGCCGACGTGCAGGGGCGCATTCTCGACGTCAGCCTCGGTGGCTGTCACATTCGCACCGACAGGCGATTTCCTGTCGGGATATTCCGTCGAGTCGAGGTCGAGTTTCGCATGGAGGGCCTGCCCTTCCGCCTCGGCGGCGTGACGCAGGCGATCTATGACCCGTTCAACGTGGGCATCCGCTTCCTCGATATGAGCGACCGCAAGCGCGAGCAACTACAGCAGCTCATCGACGAAATCAGGAAGGCAGAACAGACCACTGACTAGAACCTGTCTCAAAAATGCCACTTCCTCGCCCAAGCCATCGCCGGGCTAAAAGCACCTTGGTTACGCGGTTTTTTGTGGCACGGCTAAAGCCGTGCCCTTTCAAGACAGATTTATGAGATGGCTTCCAAGGCAAGCAAGCTGGGTCAGAACGAGTCGGAGGCACGCTGTTGCGAATAGTCGGGGGCGCGCACGATGCGCATCAACTCGCCGTGGTCGAGCCAGTTCAAGGCGCAGTTGTCGCAGTCGTCGATGATGACGTTGCCCGGTCCGTTGTAGAAATGTGTGTCCATCCGCTGATGGCAATGCGGGCAGTTGATCTTCCGCTGCAGATCGTGGGTGTCGGGTGTCAGCGCAATCAGCGTTCCCGGCTCTCCAGACCGCAGCTCTTCCACCAGCGCTAGAAATACGGCCATGGGAATCAGCATTCCGTGGCATCGCGTGCAGTAGCGCATGCGGATCTTGGACAGGGCTGCATGCATCAGCGGAACAGCGCACACCGGGCATGCCTCGTCTGAAGCGAGCTGCAGCACGCTCACACCTTCATCGTCCTTCGAGGGGAAAAAAATGCTCTTGCAGTAATCGCACTTGAGGTAGTCTTCGTCGGCGTTCAGGCGCATTGCGGCGCCGCAGGATGGGCAGTTCATTGGGCCTTTCCACACTCCGGACAGAAGTGAGCTCCCCCGGGAACGGACTTGCCGCAGTCCACGCAGAACTTCGCCCCTGCAGAAGCCGCAGCAGGAGCGGCCTCGGACGGCTGTTTCATTGCGGCCATCATGTTTTGTCCCATGGCCACGCCTGCGCCCAGGCCAACACCCGCGCCGGCTGCTCCGCCGGAATTTGCGGCAGCAATCGGAAGCGCCTGCGCTGCTTCAAACTGTGTGTACTTGCTCAAGTCGCCGGCCATGCTCACGCCGATGCGCTGGTCCATCACCTTCTGCAGTTCATCCGGCAGCGAGATGTTTTCGACCACGAAGGATGCCAGTTCGAGACCGAGCGCGGCGAAGTTCGGCTTCATCTCCGCTTCGATCTGCTTGCCCAGCGCGGCCTGATTCGCAGCCATATCGAGAAATGAGATCTTGCTGGTCGCGAAGATGTCCGTCATGCGCGCGACGATTGTGTTGCGGAGCTGGCCCTCGAGATCGCCGACATAGTAGGTCGGCCGTGTTCCGCTCACTTGCGTGAAAAACGTGCGCGGATCTGCAACGCGGAAGGAGTAGATGCCGTAGCCTCGAATGCGGACCGCGCCGAATTCACTATCGCGGATGGTGATGGGCGTTGCCGTGCCCCACTTTTGATCGATCTGCAGATGCGTCGAGAAGAAGTAAACATCGGACTTGAACGGCGACTCGAATTCCTTGTCCCAGTTCATCAGATCGGTCAGAACGGGAAGATTCCGCGTGTTGAGCGTGTGCAAACCTGGCCCGAAGACATCGGCGATCTTGCCCTCGTTGACGAACGCAGCCATCTGCGACTCGCGCACCGTAAGCTGGCCGCCATTTTGAATCTCCATGTCCTGCATGGGATAGCGGTAAGCGAGGATACCGTCTTCCGGCTCATTCCACTGAATGACGTCGATGAATTGCTTGGCTACAAATTGCTTGAGAGTCACGTGCGCCTCCCCGATCCTGGAAAGCAACTCTAACATGCGGGTTGTTTGGGATTCGAGAAAAAGCGGCGAATCTTCAGTACCCGGAGTAACTTATAACTTCCTGCAATATGTATAGATTGCGGTATCGCAAGCTGCGATCAGTTGGGCGTACCCGTGCTTTCGGTCGCTTCGAATTTGCACTCGGGGCACTGGCAGTGGCGGCGCAGATAGTCCCACGAATAGATGCCGCCCGAGTGACCGTCAGCCCAATTGAATTGAAGGGCATAGCGGCCCACTCCATGCGCGCTGGCCGGCTTGGCAGGCGGTGTGTACATGGGCAGCACAGCCGTTGGCTTGGGTTTGGGCTGGCCCGCCTTGCGGCCCTGGGCCTTGCGTTCGTCGATGCAGGTGGCGCATGGACAGGCGTCGCGCAGCCACGCAAAGTTCCACGCGCTCTTGTGCCCGTCCTGCCAGTCGATCTCGAGGCCTGTGCCCTCGGTGATCTTCACGCGCACCTTCTCCGGGGTGACGGCGATGCGCGGAAGCGGACGATCTGCGAGATCCTCCCGTGCCTGGTCTTCTTTGCTGACGAAGCGAATGCCTTCGTGACTCATGAGTCTATTTTAGTTCTTAGTTCTGAGTTCGCAGTTTGCAGTTGGAGCGACAAGCAAGAAGTAAGTTCCGCGAACTTTGAACTCAGAACTTTGATCTGTGAACTGTTGACCTACGAACTGTTCTGATAAAAGAACCAGGCCGCCATCCCCAGCCCGATCAGCACCACTGTTCCACGCAGGACCGGCTGAGGAATTTCTCGCGCCAGGCTTGCCGAAGTGTATCCGCCGATGGCACAGGTGATCATCGCCACAAGGCAATAGCGCCAAACCACTTGGCCGTTGATCACGAAAAGCACAAAGGCGATGCCATTTGCCATGGTGGTCGAGGCGACTTTCAGTGCATTGATCTCGTTGAGGTCCTGATAGCCGAACAGCGAGAGCAGCGTAATGATCAGAAATCCCGCGCCGGCACCGAAGTAGCCGATGTAAAAGCAGACTGCGATGGTGCCGAGAAACACTGCGACCATGTTGGGCCGGTGCACCTCGTCCGCCGGGCGCCTGGCTGCGTATGAACTTGCGGTGCTCCAGCCAGCGTGAGACCGGGCCGCTGAGCGCGAAGATCACTGCTGCAACCAGCAATAGCCATGGCACCAGGTGCATGAATGTCATCTGCGGAGTGTTGAGAAGCACAATTGCTCCGGCGGTTCCGCCGAGGAGGCCGGCGACCGACATCGGGATCGCGACTCTGAGATTTTTGCGGATTTCGTCGCGGTAAGCCGCAACCGAGGTGAGCTGCCCCGGCCAAAGAGCCACGGTATTGGTCGCGTTGGCCTGAATCGGGAGCATTTTCATGCTAAACATCGCCGGAAACAGCAGAAACGACCCGCCCCCCGCCACGGCATTCAACACTCCGGCCAGAAAGGCCGCAATGGTGAGCCAAAGCCAACGCCAATCCATGTAGGAAGGGAGGCCGGATAGGACGATCATCTCTGTTGATTCTAAAGGGACCGTCTCATTCGCCTCCCAGCGCCAATCGCAGCGCTTTGTTCCGGCCGCAGTTTGAGTCGATTTGAGCTAAGAATTCACCGTCTGCAGACGACCTTTTCCGGGCTCAGATCATCCATGAAACCGAAAAGTCTGCGTGTACCGGCCGTTTCCGAGCCGCCCGGTTTGGAGTTCGGATCCCGGCGAAATCCGGCGCAAAAAACTCGCCACAAACTGGCAATTTATAGGTGCCCCGCAATATAGATAGCTCATTTATTGAGCTTTATGGCGGCCTCCCAATCATTAGCGTATTACGCTCATATTTTATGAATTACTTATGCTATAGTGCCATCAGATTGAGTGACGGTTTGGGAGTTGAAGCTCCCATCCCCGCAATCCCAAAAATAGTTGGAGGACACAAAATCATGGCAATCACTCGTTGGGACCCCTTTCGTGAAGTCGTCGCCCTGCAGAATCGCGTGAACTCGCTCTTCCGCGAAATGAACGAAGGCGACAGTCCGCTGACGACAGCCAGCTTTGTGCCGGCAGTGGACGTCTATGAAGACGCCAAGAAGGTCGTTTTGAAGCTCGAAGTCCCTGGAATGGAAGAGAAGGACCTCGACATCCGGGTGGAAAACCACACACTGACCGTGAAAGGCGAGCGCAAATTCGAGAAGGACGAGAAGGAAGAGAACTTCCATAGGATTGAGCGCCGCTAGGCACCTTCTGTCGCGCCTTCACACTTCCGTCGACGGTTGACACAGAGAACGTGCAGGCCAGCTACAACGCCGGCGTTCTGAAGCTGGAATTGAACAAGAAGCCCGAAGCGCAGCCGAAACAGATCAAGGTGAACTTCGGCAGCCAGAGCAAGGTGGAGAGCAAGAAGGAAGAGCAAGAACTGGTGGGCGCGCGGTAAGTAACGCCAGTTATCAGATTTAAGTTGTCAGTTGTCAGTCTCCTTGCTCGGAGCCGCTGGGCGCGCTTGGTTCTCTGGAGATTGGCAGCTGACATTTGTTTTTGCCAAGCACGACAGACCGCGCCATACTTTTGCTGAATGCTGCAGACGACAGCAGACCGCTGTCGCAAGAAACTGCAAACTGAGAACTGATCACTGAGGACTAATTCGATGGCAATTCGTTGGGAAAAACTGACCGTAAAGTCACAGGAAGCGATGCAGCAGGCGCAGGGGCGCGCGGCAGAGCTAGGGAATCCTGAGATCCAGCCGGTGCATCTGCTACTGGCGCTCATTGAGGACCGCGAAGGCGTGATCCCGGCGGTGCTCGAAAAGATTGGTGTTCCCACCGAGAGGCTGGAGAGCAGTCTGCACCAGATCGAGGAGAAACTGCCTCGTGTGCAGGGGGGCTCGGCGCAACCCGCCCCCAGTTCCGCGCTAACCAAGGCGCTGGACCAAGCATTTCGCGAAGCCGCGAACTTCAAGGATGAATACATTTCGACCGAGCACCTGCTGCTGGGCATTGCACACCAGAAAGGCGACGCGGCGCGCGATGCTCTGCTTGCCGTTGGCGCTACGCATGAGGCGATTCTGCAAGCGCTGACTGCGGTGCGCGGATCGCAGCGCGTCACCGACCAGAATCCCGAAGGCAAATTCCAGGCGCTTGAAAAATATGCGAAGGATCTGACCGACCTCGCGCGTCGCGGCAAGCTCGATCCTGTGATTGGGCGCGATGAAGAGATTCGGCGTGTAATCCAGGTCCTCAGCCGCAGAACGAAGAACAATCCTGTGCTGATCGGCGAACCGGGCGTTGGCAAGACTGCCATCGTTGAAGGGCTGGCGCGCCGTATCGTTTCCGGCGATGTGCCGGAGAGTTTGCGCGACAAGCGTGTGATCTCGCTGGACCTGGGGTCGATGCTCGCCGGGGCGAAGTATCGCGGCGAATTTGAAGACCGGCTCAAGGCGGTGCTGAAGGAGATAGAAGAGTCGAATGGACAGATTGTTCTGTTCATCGACGAGTTGCACACGCTGGTTGGAGCAGGCGCTGCGGAAGGCGCAATTGACGCGAGCAATATGCTGAAGCCGCCTTTGGCGCGTGGCGAATTGCGGGCGATTGGCGCAACCACGCTGAATGAGTACCGCAAGTACATCGAAAAGGATGCGGCGCTGGAGCGGCGCTTCCAGATTGTGTATGTGGGCGAGCCGAACGTCGAAGACACGATCGCGATCCTGCGCGGCCTGAAGGACCGTTACGAGGCGCACCACAACGTGCGCATCAAGGACTCGGCAATCGTCGCAGCTGCAACGCTGTCGCATCGCTACATCAGCGATCGCTTCCTTCCCGACAAAGCCATCGACCTGGTGGACGAGGCAGCGGCTTCGCTGGCGATTCAGATTGGCTCGGTGCCTACTGAGATCGATCAACTGGAACGGCAGGCGACTTCTCTTGAAATCGAGAAGGCCGCGTTGAAACGAGAGACAGACTCGAATAGCCGTGGACGGCTTGAAGAGGTGGAACGCGAACTGGCAACGCTGAAGGAGCAGACGACCGCTCTGCGCGCCCGTTGGACCAAGGAGCGCGATGCGATCAGCCGCGTAAGCGAATTGAAGAAGAAGATCGAGGCTCTACGATTCGAAGCAGAGGAACAGACACGCAAAGGCCAGCTTGATCGTGCCGCGCAGATTCAGTATGGCGAGTTGCCCAAGGCTGAGGCTGAGCTGAAGCAATTGAACGCGCTGCAGGATGGTGCCGGAAAAGATGGTGGCGGCTCGATTCGCATGCTGAAGGAAGAAGTTGACGAGGAAGATATCGCCAAGATCGTGAGCAAGTGGACAGGCATTCCCGTGTCGAAGATGCTCGAGGGCGAAGTTAAGAAGCTCGTCCAAATGGAGGCGCGGCTGCGTGAGCGCGTGGTTGGCCAGGATGCGGCGCTGAGCGTTGTGGCGAATGCGATTCGTCGTTCGCGTGCGGGACTTAGCGATCCGAAACGGCCGATTGGTTCGTTCATCTTCCTTGGACCAACTGGCGTAGGCAAGACGGAGACGGCGCGCGCGTTGGCGGAGTTCCTGTTTGATGACGAGCAGTCGATGATCCGCATCGACATGAGCGAGTACATGGAGAAGCACGCGGTGGCGCGGTTGATCGGTGCTCCTCCGGGATATGTTGGATACGACGAAGGCGGCCAGTTAACTGAAGCTGTGCGCCGGCGTCCGTATGCAGTGATCCTCTTCGACGAGATCGAGAAGGCACACCCGGACGTATTCAACGTGCTGCTGCAGATCATGGACGACGGACGGCTGACTGATTCGAAGGGCCGCACAGTGGACTTCAAAAACACGGTGCTGATCATGACGTCGAACCTCGGTGCGGCATTCCTCGCAACGGAGGCGCTGAAGACTGAGCACGACTTTGACATGGCGCGCGAGAGCGTGATGCGCGTGCTGCGGGAGCACTTCAGGCCGGAATTTCTGAACCGCGTGGACGACATGGTTATCTTCCGTCCGCTGGGACATGCACAGCTCGAGGCCATTCTCGAACTGCGGCTGAACGAGATTGGCAAGCTGCTGGAAGACCGGCAGATCTCGATCGAGCTGACACCCCCGGCGAGGGAGCTGATCCTGGCATCAGGCTCGGACGTGGCTTACGGTGCACGGCCTCTGAAGCGGGCACTGCAGCGCATGGTGCAGGATCCCCTAGCGATGAAGATCCTCGATGGCGAGGTGCTCCACGGCGCGCACGTTCGGATCGACGTGGATCGCAAGTCGAACGCGCTGCACTTTGAGCCGATGGGTCGCGAGGCGATGGCGTAGAGGCAGTGAACAGTGGCCAGGGATCGGTGGTCAGTAGTCGGGCTCTGCGAATGCAGAGCCCGATTTGTTTCAGGAGCTAGAAAGAGAGGTCGAAAAGCGCCACAATCCTCACTTGAGTGATTGTTATTTGCCGAGCGCCGATTCGATTGCGGCCTCGACCTCCGGGGAATCCGGGGTGACAGCCGGCTCAAATCGCGCCACGGGCTTGCCGCTGCGATCAAAGAGAAACTTGGTGAAGTTCCACTTGATGTCTCCGCCAATCTTGGGATTCACCGATTTGTCGGTCAGGAACTGGTAGAGCGGCGTCTTGTCATCGCCAAGCACCGAAACCTTGGCCATCATGGGAAAGGTGACGTTGTATTTGCGCGAGCAGAATGTCTTGATCTCTTCATTCGTTCCTGGCTCCTGCTGGGCAAAGTTGTTGGCCGGGATACCAACGATGACTAGACCCCGGTCCTTATATTTTTCGTAGAGCGCCTCAAGACCCGCGTACTGAGGTGTGAAGCCGCACTTACTGGCCACGTTCACAAGCAGAACGACCTTGCCACTGTGGCTCTTGAGGCTGACGGGCTGGCCGTCGATGGAGTTCATCGTGAAGTCGTAGATGGTGGTGGCATTCGCGGCAGTCATACCGCCCGCTGCAAGAAACACCATCAGAGACAAGATCAGTCTGCGCATGAAAACCTCCGTGAAGCCGGGCTGCAGTCGATCATACGGGTCCAGGCCAGACGGATTGTCAACAAAATTTTAGCGACAATTCCTGATCCATCTAGCGGTTACTGGCGCAGCTCGACCAGCGTGGCACCTTGGCCGCCTTCATTTTGCGGGGCTTCGGCGATGGTGGCGACGTGGGGGTGCGACTTGAGGAAGTCACGCACTCCGCGGCGGAGGATGCCGGCGCCGTGGCCGTGAATGATGCGCACGCGGGGCAGGCCAGCGAGGAAGGCGCGATCGAGATATTTCTCGAGCTCTTCGGTGGCTTCATCGACGGTGCGGCCGATGAGGTTGATCTCCATGCGCATGTCGTCGGTGTTGGCGCTGGTGACGGAGATGTGAACGCCCTTCTGCTTGCGGGCTGCGGCCAGGGGGTCGTGCTTATCCTGCTTCGACTCTGATCCAGAAGGCGAGGGTGCGGAGCAGTCGTCGCGTTTGACGCGCATCTTGATGGGGCCCAGAGCGACTTCGAAGACGTCTTTCTCAACTTCTCGCTGGACGATGGCGATCTTGTTCATGGACTTGATGCGAACCTGGTCGCCGGGTGAGATGTGGCGGAGGACGTGCGGCTGCGCATTGGCATCGCCGGAATCGGCACCGGTGCGGTGGGCAACGACGGTCTGGTTGAAGCTTTCCTGGAACTCGCGGCGCAGGCGGTTGATGCGGCGCTCGGCTTCTTTAGAAAGTTTCTGCTGCGCGGCGCGGTCTTCGATGGCGCGGACGTTCTCGCGCATCTGGAATTCAAATTCCTTCATCAACGATGCGAGTTTGGCTTCGAGTTCGCGGGTACGGTTGCGAAGTTCGACGTCGCCCTCGCGGGCCAGTTTGGCGCGCTCCTGATTGAGGGCGTATCGCTGTTCGCACGCGCTTTTCTTCTCGACTTCAAGTGCGGAAAGATCGTCGTGCAGTTTGTCGAGGAAGCGGGCGATGTCGACTTGCTGGGAACCGAGGCGCTCGCGTGCAGCTTGAATGATAGTGCGATTGAGGCCGAGACGCTCGGCGGTTTGAATTCCGGCAGAAGCGCCGGGGACACCGAGATGCAGCTGGTAGTTCGGCACGAGTGTGACTTCATCTACACCAGCGGCAGCGTTGAGCACGCCAGGGGTGTTGGCGGCATAAACCTTGAGCGAGGTGTGGTGGGTGGAGATGAGCGTCCATGCACGGCGGTCAAGGAAATGTGCAGCCACGGCGACGGCGAGCGCGGAACCTTCCTCGGGATCGGTGGCGGAGCCCAGCTCGTCGAGCAGGACGAGGGACTGCGGATCGGCCAGACGCGAGAGACGGTTGAGGTTGACGATGTGTGCGGAGAAGGTAGAGAGCTCAGCCTCGATCGATTGCGCATCTCCGATGTCGGCAAGGAATGCGGTGAAGATCGGGAATGATGCCGCGGCGGCGGGGACGGGCAAGCCAGCCTGGGCCATCATGGCGAGAAGCGCAGTCGTCTTGAGGGTGACGGTTTTGCCGCCGGTGTTGGGGCCGCTGATGATGAGCTGGCGGGCGTCGGTGGTGAGTTCCAAAGTGAGTGGGACAATGTGGCCGCCAGTTGCGCGGAGATGGCGCTCGAGCAGCGGGTGACGGGCGGCGGTGAGGCTTAGCTTGTCGGGCGCGATGGCGGGTGCTACGCAGTCGAAGTCGCGGGCGAAGCGGGCGCGAGCGAGAAGAGTGTCGACGAGCGCGAGGACGCGGGCGCCTTCTACGAGAGCATGGGCGTAGCCGGCAACGTGACGCGTGAGAGCGACGAAGATGCGGTGGATTTCCGCCTGCTCTTCTTCGAGGAGGCGAACGAGTTCGTTGTTCTGCTCGATGGTTTCGAGCGGCTCTACATAGACGGTTTGGCCTGAGGAACTGGCACCGTGGACGACGCCGGAGACGCGGCGCTTGAGTTCGCTGCGGACGGGAATGACGAAGCGATCGCCGCGGATGGTGATGAGATCTTCCTGCGTGGAACCTTCGCCGGAGAGTTTGCGCAAGGCCGAGCGGAGAGATTCTTCAATGGCGCGTTGTTGCCGCTCCTGCTCGCGGCGGATGCGATTGAGATCGGGTGAGGCGTCGTCGGCGAGGGTTCCGTCAGGCTGGATTTTGCGCTCGATGGATTCGGCTAACGGTTTGAGAGACGAGCCGGCGAGCGCGGCGGAGAGTTCAGTGAGGCCGGGAAGCCTGCAGGCAACGCGTGCGGGAGGCTCACGCAGCAGGGCCTGCCAGGCAGCGACGTCGTTGGCGATGCGGGCGATGGACTGGAATTCGGCGGCTTCGAGTGCGGCGCCGGGGATTTGCGCCTTGGCAGCGAGCTGGGTGGGGTCGAAGAGGCCGCCCAGCGGGATGGTTACCTGCTCGGAGAGCAGGAGACGGACCTCGCCAGTGAGCTGATGCTGGCGCGTGATCCACGGCTCGTCGGTCGAGGGCTGAAGCGCGAGGATGGCCTCGCGGCCAACGGAGGATGCAGCGTAACTGGAGACGAAGGCGAGCAGGGGCTGCCATTCAAGGGTGGCGGTGTCGGCGTTTTCGACGCGGGACGGGATGGGGTCGAGCAGGGACATGTACTGCATTCAGTTTAACGGGGTTGGGTAGGGCCAGGTCTGTGCTTTCCCAGGTCTCAGAAACGAGACCTGAGGCACCCAAATTGGCGGCGCTGATGCGTTCGGCCATGATTTAGCTGTCGGTGGAGGACTTGGGCGTCGACGCGGGGGCGGACGGGGCGGTTGGAGCTGAGGAAGTGCTCGAGGCAGGTTCGCTGGACTTTGAGGCTTCCTTTGTTTCGACTGGCTTCGACTCCGACGTGGATTCAGATGAGGACTCGGAGCTTTTCGGGGCGTAGTCGTTGATGTACCAGCCGGCGCCCTTGAAATTGAGGCGCGGCGCCGTGAGCGGACGGATCAGCGTCGCGTTGCCGCATTTTGGGCAGACGGTCTCCGGGTCGGCGGAGAAGTTCTGGATTTTTTCGAATTTGTTGCCGCAGGTTGTGCAGCGATAGGCGTAAAGAGGCAAGGCGGTTCAACTCTCCGGAAGCGATAAATCTCTCTTCTATTGTAGCGGCGGGGCGGAGATTGGTAGAAATCTCCGCCCCGGCCATTTTTGATCGCGTCGTTGTTACTTACTTGTGCACGGTAATTGGCACGGACGCGGAGTGGTCTTCCCATGCGAGTGTGAGGGTGCCTTTGCCACCGCCATTATCGGCGATGGTGTACACAAGGTTCTCGACTGTGGCGGGTGGTTTGCTCATGATCATTTTGGTCTTGCCGAGGTCCTGCGAACCGTCGTGGGCGAGGCCCCACTCGCCGGTCTTCTTGTTGACGATGAGGGTCCAGTTATCGGGATCGGAGATATCGACGAAGAGGGTGTAGGTGCCCTTCGGAACCTGGAGGTCGCCGATCATAAGATCGCCGTCGGTGTTTAGCGTAGTGGCAGCGTTGGCGCCCCCACGCCAGATGGGATATTGCGATCCCCCGCTGGTTTTGATGAGTCCGTCCTTGGTGAAGATTTTTCCTTCGCGGCCTTTGACGCCCGGTGAGGAGTAGGTGATGGTGATTTCGTGGCCGCCGATGGTGGCGGTAGCTTTGGCCGGGGGGCTCTTGGGCGGACCCTGCTGGGCAAAGAGGGTGGTTGCAACGATGAGAAGGCCGGCACAGACGATGAAAGGCTTCATGGTGTGAATTCTCCTCCGCAGCGGCATAAAAACGGCTGGCCGCCGCAACGGGAACGATTGTCGCACCAAGGGGTAGGGGTGGGAAAGCTTGATCGAGCCGCCTGCTATCATGCGGCGGAAGGGCATTGCATGCAGCAGACACGCGATAATGGAGCGCCGGGTGAGAAATTCCGCGCGGCAGTAGCGGATGAAAAGCCACTGCAGGTGGTGGGCGCGATCAATGCCTACACGGCGCGCATGGCGGAGGCGACCGGGTTTCGCGCGCTGTATCTGTCAGGCGGCGGGGTCGCTGCGAATTCGCTGGGTATGCCTGACCTGGGGATCAGCACGATGGAAGATGTGCTGACAGATGTTCGGCGGATCACCGAGGTGACGACGGTGCCGCTCCTGGTGGATATTGACACCGGTTGGGGCACGGCTTTCAACATTGCACGGACCATTCGCTCAATGGCGAAAGCAGGCGCGGCGGCGGTGCACATGGAAGACCAGGTTGGGGCGAAGCGCTGCGGGCACCGTCCGGGAAAGGAACTTGTCCCGGTCGAGGAGATGGTCGACCGCATCAAGGCGGCTGTGGATGCGCGCACCGATGAAGGCTTCGTGATCTTGGCGCGAACGGATGCGCTGGCGGGCGAAGGGTTAGCGGCAGCGATCGAGCGGGCGCAAGCGTACGCGGCGGCCGGCGCGGACATGATTTTTGCCGAGGCGGTTACGGAGTTGCCGCAGTACACGGAGTTTCGCAAGGCCGTCGGCGTGCCGATCCTGGCGAATATCACCGAGTTTGGGCAGACTCCGCTTTGGACGCGCGAGGAGCTTGCGCAGGCGGGAGTGGACATCATTCTGTACTGCTGCGCGGCGTATCGGGCGATGAATGCCGCGGCATTGCAGGTGTATGAGGCGATTCGCAACGAGGGCACGCAGAAACATATGATCCCGATGATGCAGACGCGGGCTGATCTCTACAAATATCTCGACTATCACGCGTATGAGAAGAAGCTTGATGAGTTGTTTGCGAAGCGCAAGGAGTAAGAAACTACAAATCCAACAACAAAGACTCTTCGGGAGGGTTTGTTGCCTCATATCCGGGATCAAGTCGTACGAGGCGCTGCGATCTTTGCCGTGCTATTTGGAACCTGTATAACCTGTGGACTTGCTTTTCACTATTTCTATGGATTGCACGGCGCGGCTACGCTGTGGCCATACAAGAGTCTGCTTGACCAATACATCGTGATCTTCAGGACAGCGTTGATCTGCACAATCGCCTCATCGTGGGCTATATGGTTTGGTGCGAGGCGAGGCAGCAACCCTCGCACCTTTGCTCTATGGGCCGCTCTCGGGATTCTCATTACGTTAGTTCTCTATGGCATCGCTGGTTGCGGCGGAGTCTTGGGTGGTGACTCGAATATCGCGGAATGGAATCTTGTAAAAAACTTGATCTTCCCGAGCAGCTTCTTCTCTGAATACAATTTCCTCACATTCATTTTTGAAATCGCTCCAACGACAGCCATAGTGGAGGTTCTTCTGCTTTATTTTTTCTCCAGGAGTATTCTGCGAACTAAAGGTACAGAGGGACCTCTGGCTTCACAATAACTGGCAAGTGCTTGAGGTGCTTTTCAATTCATACAACTCGGAGGCAAAGATGAATTCGACACAATCAGATAACACACCCGTTGCCTTCAGACCCAAGAAGTCAGTTGCGCTGTCGGGAACGCCGGCAGGTTCCACCGCGCTGTGCACAGTGGGGCATAGCGGCAACGATCTGCACTATCGCGGATACGACATCCGAGATCTCGCCGGCCACTGCGAGTTTGAAGAGGTTGCCTACCTGCTGGTGCACGGGAAACTACCGAATGTGGCGGAGCTTGCGGCGTACAAGGCAAGCTTGCGTCCGCTGCGCAGTTTGCCGGCTGCCGTGAAACAGGCGCTGGAACTGCTGCCACCATCGACGCATCCGATGGACGTGCTGCGGACGGGCGTTTCCGTTCTTGGTTGCGTGCTGCCGGAGAGCGAGAGTCACAAGGAGAGCGGAGCGCGGCGGATTGCAGATACGCTGATGGCGTGCCTGGGGTCGATGCTGCTGTATTGGCATCACTACGCGCGCAACGGGCGGCGGATCGAAGTGGAGCGGTTTGAAGATTCGATTGCCGCGCATTTTCTACACCTGCTGCATGGAACCGCCCCGAGCGAAGAGTGGACGAGGGCGATGCAGACGTCGCTGATCCTGTATGCGGAGCACGAATTCAACGCATCGACATTCACGGCGCGGGTGATTGCGGGAACAGGTTCCGACATTTATTCGTGCATCGCAGGCGCGATTGGTGCGTTGAAAGGGCCGAAGCACGGGGGCGCCAATGAAGTTGCGCTGGAGATACAGAAGCGCTATCAAAGGCCCGACGAGGCCGAGGCAGACATGCGCTGGCGCGTGGGCGAACGCGAGGTGATTATCGGCTTTGGACATCCGGTGTACACCATCAGCGACCCGCGAAGCGACATCATCAAAGGTGTCGCGCGCGAACTTGCAAAATCCGGTGGAGATTCGCGGCTGTTCAACGTGGCGGAGAGGATCGAAGCCACAATGCATGAGGTCAAGCGCATGTTCCCGAATCTCGACTGGTACAGCGCGGTTGCGTATGACCTGATGGGCGTTCCGGTGGATTTGTTTACGCCTTTATTTGTGATAGCCCGAACGGCGGGATGGAGCGCGCATGTGATTGAGCAGAGGCAGGACGGGAAGATCATTCGGCCGTCTGCGGTGTACACGGGGCCGGAGAATAAAAAGTTTGTGTCGATTGAAAAGCGGGCGTAGTCCTTTTGAGAGTGTAGTGCTCTCCCACCCTTGCGACAAAAACAAAGACGTCGCAAGGATGGGGCACCCAGAATAACTATTATTCGAACCTCCCTCCCAGGTCTCAGAAGCGAGACCTGGGGCACCCGATTCAATTAGGAGAGAGTGTGTCATCGCACATTAGTAATGATCGGCCGGCGTTCGATAAAGTCATCACGGATATTGCGGACTATGCGCTGGGGTACGAGGTCAAGAGCGATCTCGCATATGAAACGGCGCTCTACTGTCTGTTAGATACGCTGGGGTGTGGACTGGAGGCGCTGGAGTATCCGGCGTGCACCAAGCTGCTGGGCCCCATCGTACCGGGAACAGTGGTGCCGCATGGCGCGCGTGTGCCGGGTACGAGCTTTCAGCTCGATCCGGTGCAGGCGGCGTTCAATGTTGGCGCCATGATTCGCTGGCTCGACTACAACGACACCTGGCTCGCAGCGGAGTGGGGGCATCCTTCGGACAATCTAGGCGGAATTCTGGCCGTGGCGGACTGGCTGTCGCGCACGGGTGCGACGGTAGGCAAGTCGCCCTTGACCATGCGGCAGGTGCTGACCGCGATGATCAAGGCGCATGAGATTCAAGGCTGCATTGCGCTGGAGAACTCATTCAACAAGGTCGGCCTCGACCACGTGGTGCTGGTGAAGGTGGCTTCGACGGCGGTTGTGTGCGGGCTGCTGGGGTTGAATCGTGACCAGACCATCAATGCAATTTCACTGGCGTGGGTGGATGGGCAGAGTCTGCGGACCTATCGGCATGCGCCGAATACGGGATCGCGGAAGAGCTGGGCGGCAGGCGACGCGACGAGCCGGGCTGTACGCCTGGCGTTGATGGCAAAGGCCGGCGAGATGGGATATCCGTCGGCACTGACCGCGAAGACTTGGGGATTTTACGACGTTTCGTTTCGCGGGCAGGAATTCAAGTTTCAGCGGCCGTATGGTGGCTACGTGATGGAGAACGTGCTGTTCAAGATCAGCTTTCCGGCGGAGTTTCACGCGCAGACAGCGGTTGAGGCAGCGATGACACTGAAGAAACAGCTGGATGCGAAGGGCAAGACAGCTGAAGACATTCGCAAGATTACGATTCGCACGCACGAAGCATGTCTGCGCATTATCGACAAGAAGGGGCCGCTTTCGAATCCGGCGGATCGCGATCATTGCGTGCAGTACATGATTGCCATTCCGTTGATCTTCGGCAGGCTGACGGCGGCAGATTACGAGGACGTGGTGGCTGCCGATCCGCGGATCGATGCACTGCGGGCGAAGGTCGAGTGTGTGGAGGAGCCGCAATTCACTCGCGATTATCACGACCCGGAGAAGCGCTCGATTGCGAATTCGCTGCGCGTGGAACTGACGGATGGCTCCGCGCTTGAAGAAACCGTCGAGTATCCGATCGGGCACAAGCGGCGGCGCAAGGAAGGAATGCCGCTGCTGGTGGAGAAGTTCAAGCGCAACCTGGCGAGGCGATTTGGCGAGGAACAGCAGCAGCGGATTCTGGATGCGTCGATGGATCGCGAGCGGCTGGAGCAAATACCGGTGAGCGAGTACATGGATTTGTACGTTGTGTGAATTCCTCTCGTTCCCAATCCGCAGGCGGTTGCGGGAGCGCGGGAGCGCGTGATTGACTTGGGTCCGAGGGAATACCCGACGCAATGGCATATGTTCTTGCACTGGACCAGGGCACAACCAGCTCACGGGCCGTTCTTTTTGATGAAGGCGGCTCGATTGCGGCAGTAGCGCAGCATGAGTTTGAGCAGTTCTACCCACGGGCGGGCTGGGTGGAACACGATCCCACTGAAATTCTGACAAGCCAGATGGCGTGCGCCGTGGAAGCGCTTGGCAAAGCCGGTGTGCGGCCGCGCGATGTGGCTGCAATCGGCATCACGAACCAGCGCGAAACCGTGATCGTGTGGGAGCGTGAGACCGGCAAGCCGATTCATCCGGCGATTGTGTGGCAGGACCGTCGGACTGCTCCGCAGTGCGAACTCCTGGAGAAGAGCGGGGTCGGAGAAGAGGTCTCTTCGAAGACGGGCCTTGTGCTCGATCCATATTTTTCGGCGACAAAGGTGCGTTGGATTCTGGACAACGTCCCGGGCGCGCGGCAGCGGGCGGAACGCGGCGAACTGGCGTTTGGCACGGTGGACAGCTGGCTGATTTGGCACCTGACCAGCGGCATGCGTCACGTGACGGACGTGACCAACGCTTCGCGGACGCTGCTCTACAACATCGTGAAGGGCGAGTGGGATGCGGAATTGCTGCGCATCTTCGGCGTACCGTCTGCCATGTTGCCCGAGGTGGTCTGGTCAAGCCAGCCTGTCGGAGAGGTGACAACCACGCTTGGACTGGGCGGCGTGACGATCGCAGGCATTGCGGGCGATCAGCAGGCCGCGCTGTTCGGACAGCTTTGCTGGAATGCAGGCGAGGCGAAGAATACCTTCGGGACCGGATGTTTTCTGCTGCAGAACGTGGGGACGGAGTTTGTGCGATCGAAACACAAGCTGATCACGACGCTGGCGGCGAGTGCGCAGAAACGACGTGAGTACGCACTGGAAGGAAGCATCTTCATCGGCGGCGCGGTGGTGCAGTGGCTGCGCGACAATCTTCGGATCATTGGTTCGTCGGCTGAGGTAGAGACGCTGGCGGCGAGTGTGCCCGACACCGGCGGCGTGGTGTTTGTGCCGGCATTTGTGGGCCTCGGCGCTCCTTACTGGGATCCACATGCGGGTGGGCTGCTGATCGGGCTGCGGCGCGACACTAAGCCGGGACATATCGCGCGGGCTGCGCTTGAGAGCATCGCGTTCCAGGTGGCAGATGTGCTGGAGGCGGTGCACAGCGAGACGGGGACACCGCTGGGTGCGCTGCGCGTGGATGGTGGCGCTGCGGTGAACGATTTGATGATGCAGTTCCAGGCAGACGTGCTGGGCGTGCCGGTGGTGAGGCCGCTCGTGACGGAGACCACGGCTCTCGGCGCTGCATACCTGGCGGGACTGGCGACTGGATTCTGGGCGAGTCCGGATGAACTGCGCGCCAAAAGGCAGGGCGATGTGCGCTTTGAGCCGCGAATGGATGCCAGCGAGCGGACGGAGAGGCGCGGACGGTGGCAGCGCGCGGTCGAACGGTCGAAGAACTGGAGCGAGTGATGCGCAGGGAGGAGATGCTGCGCAGGATGCGCGAACGCGCGAATAGCCAGGAGCCATGGGACATTGCGGTGATCGGCGGCGGCGCGACCGGCATGGGCGTTGCGGTTGACGCTGCGGCGCGCGGATTCGACGTGGTTCTGGTGGAGGGGCATGACTTCGGCAAGGGCACGAGCAGCCGCAGCACGAAGCTGGTGCACGGCGGCGTGCGCTATCTCGAACAGGGAAACATCCCGCTGGTGATGTCGGCGCTGAAAGAGCGCGGGCTGCTGCGGCAGAATGCGCCACACCTGGTGCATGACCTGGCGTTTGTGGTGCCGAATTATTCGTGGTGGGAGGCGCCGTTTTACGGCATCGGGCTGAAGCTCTATGACCTGCTGGCGGGCAAGTATGGCTTTGGGCCTTCCAGGCTCTTATCCCGTGAGGAGACTCTGGCTCAACTGCCAGCGCTTGAACCGGAGGAGCTGCGCGGAGGGGTTGTCTACTACGACGGGCAGTTTGATGACGCGCGGCTTCTGATCCATCTGGCGATGACGGCTGCGGATCACGGAGCGATGTTAGTGAATTATTGTCCTGCAACCAAATTATTGCGGGATGACGAAGGCTACGTGAATGGGCTGATCGCGCGCGATGAAGAAACGGGTGAGGAGTTGGCGATCACCGCACGCATCGTGGTTAATGCTACAGGCGTGTTCACGGATGAAGTGCGGCGCATGGCCGACGCAAAGATTGAGCCGTTGATGGTGACCAGCCAGGGGATTCACCTCGTGTTTGATCGGAGTTTTTTGAAGGGCGATACGGCACTGATGGTGCCGCGTACGAGCGATGGGCGCGTGCTGTTTGTGATTCCGTGGCATGGACACGCCGTAGCGGGCACTACGGATACGCCGGTGGATGCGCCGAGCCTTGAGCCGAAAGCCCTCGACGAGGAAATTGAATTCATTCTCGAAACGGCGGGGCGTTACCTGAGTCGTCCGCCGACCCGCGCCGATGTGCTGGCCGTGTTCGTGGGATTGCGGCCGCTGGTAAAGAGCGACGGCGAGGGGAAGACCTCTTCGCTATCGCGAGATCATGTGATTCACGTGGATACATCGGGACTGCTGACCATTACTGGCGGCAAATGGACGACGTATCGACATATGGCCGAGGACTGCGTGGATCATGCGATTACGCTGGGGCGATTGCGCGACGAGGCTTGTCCAACGAAGACTTTGCGGATTCATGGGTATATGGTGGGTGCCGAGGAGAATGGCGATCCGCTGACAGTGTATGGAACGGACGCGGAGGCGATTCGCGCGCTGCTGAAGGAGCGGCCGGAACTGGCGGAACGTCTGCATCCAGAGCTGCCTTATATTGCGGCCGAAGTGGTATGGGCGGCGCGCACCGAGATGGCGCGGAGCGTGGAGGACGTGCTGGCGCGAAGAACGCGGGCGCTGTTCCTGAATGCGCGCGCGGCGGTTGCGATGTCGGAACCGGTCGCACGATTGCTGGCGGTGGAACTAGGGCGCGACGAAGCCTGGGCGGCAGCGCAGGTGGCGGAATTCCACGTTTTGGCGAAACAATATATGGTGTGAAGGCTATCGCAATTCCTGAGTAGCTGTATCCCGGAGCCATCTCACTTAAGTCGACGCGACCAACAGAGAGCAGCGATCTTGCACAAGACTCGAAATGGCTACACCAACTCAGGAATTGCCGTGGTATCCCAGTGGAGGTGAACAATGGCGGTAAAGTGCACACATGTGAAAGATCATGCAAAGAATGTGAAGCCAGGCAGCAAAGGATGCGAGGACTGTCTGAAGATCGGGGACACCTGGGTGCATCTGCGCATGTGCCTGGAGTGCGGACATGTGGGTTGCTGTGATTCATCAAAGAATCAGCACGCGCGTGCGCACTTCCACGCGTCGCAGCATCCGCTGGTCCGGTCGGCCGAGCGCGGCGAGGATTGGCGCTGGTGCTACATCGATGAGACGTATCTGTAGAGGCGCTAGACCAGTTGTACTTCGATGGATTTCGCGTCGCTGTCGAGCTTGGTGATTTTGAAGCTGCGGATCTGGCCGCTGCGCAGCGGCTCAGGGGCCGCGGATGGTGAGGGCGTACTCCCCTTCCATCGGGATTGCAGCATCGAGGAAAGTGAGGACAGGTCAGCTTTGCCGGAGGATTTGGTCTCGGCTGATGTAGCCGCGGCGGACTTCGTAATGCGGCAGGTTGCGCGGATGCCTTCACCGAGTTCGACGGACGCGACAGATCCAGATTCGTCGACTACGCGGCCGGAGACGACGTCGCCCGGTTTGTGCTCGGCGATGTATTCGTCAATGCTGGTGGGAATCAACTGCTTCATGCTGAGCTTGATCTGGCGCTTTTCCGGCTCGATGGCGAGCACCTGCGCTTTGACGATCTGGCCGTCGCGCAGCACGTCCTGCGGATGATTGATGCGCCGGTCGGCGATGATCTCGCTGACGTGGACGAGGCCCTCGACTCCTTCGGCGATCTGCACGAATGCGCCGAATGCTCATGATCTTGGTGACCGGACCTTCGACCTGCGAGCCGACGGGAAACCTGGTGCGTGACTTCGGACCATGGGTCGGAGAGCGTCTGCTTGAGGCCGAGCGAGATGCGGCGCTCTTCGGGCTTGATCCCGAGAATAATCGGCTCGACGGCGTCGCCCTGCTTGAGCACGTCGCTGGGATGGCGGATCTTTTTGCCCCACGACATTTCGGAGATGTGAATGAGGCCCTCGAGGCCGGGCTCGATTTCGACGAACGCGCCGAAGTCGGTGAGGCGAGTGACGGCGCCGGTGATGCGCTGGCCGGCCTGATACTTTGCAGGCGCGGTGTCCCACGGCTCGGGCTGAAGTTGCTTGAGTCCAAGCGATATCTTCTTCGTGTCGGGATCGATTTTGAGGATGCGGACCTGTGATCTGCTGGCCGACGGAGAGCACGTCTTCGGGCTTGGCGACGCGGCTCCACGAGATGTCGCTGATGTGCAGCAGGCCGTCGAGGCCGCCGAGATCGACGAATGCGCCGTAGGGCATGAGGGTGCGGACGGTGCCGTCGAGCACTTCGCCGGGTTGCATGGCGGCGAAGCGGCCTTCCTGCTGGACGCGCGCCTGCTCTTCGAGGACGACGCGGCGATCGACGACGACGTCTTCATCGGTGACGTCGAGCTTGGTGATGCGGCAGGTGATTTCTGTGCCGACCAGTGCTTCGAGTTCGGCGGCGTCGCGGGTGCCGCTGCGGCTGGCGGGCATAAATGCGCGCACGCCGATGTCGACGGTGAGGCCGCCCTTGATGACGGCGGTGACGGTGCCGACGACGGCGAGCTTTTGCAGCGAAGGCTGCTTCGAGCGCGGACCAGTCGCGGGGCTGCGCGACGCTGAAGCGCGTGAGCTCGTAGTAGCCCTCTTCGTTGCGGCCGCTTATGGAGACGGGGACCTTGTCGCCGGATTTCACGCCCTCGGCGTTGTTCGGGAATGCGGAACGCGGCAGAACACCTTCGATCTTGTAGCCAATGTCGAGGAAAACCTGATCGGCAGAGAGCGAGACGACGGTGCCCTCAATCTGCTTCACGCCGGAGGCTGGCTTGTGGGTGTGGCTGCGCTCGAACTGGGAGAGGATGTCGGCGAAGTCTTCCTGAGGCTCGGCCGGCTCTTCGGCTGGGACTTCCGCAGCCGCAGGAATTGGCTCAACTGATTGTGCAGCGGGAACTGCAGTTTCCGCCGCTTCAGCGGGGACACTCGCTGCGGGCGGAGCGGTTTGCTCGCTGGTGGCGTCGGGAATTTCGGGGGCCGGCTGGGACTCGGGAATGCGTTCGTCGCTCATGATGTCTACTGTTCCATTGTCCCACGCGAGACCCGGCACGTTTGCACATGCGCCGCTCTTCCCTTCTCCAGCTCTACTCCGGAAATTCCGCCACTTTGGGTGTCACACGACCGGGCGCGACATGGGTGGGGCCGCCTTTGTCGTCGATGACGTTGGAGATCTCTCCGAGGTTGTCGAGGGCGACGGTGATCATGTGGTGGAAGCGGACGCCGGGCGTGACGGGAACTTCAATGGCGCGTGTGAGCACTACGTTGGGATGGCGGAAGACGCTGTAGATGCCGAGTCCCCAGGCTTCGTGGCTGGTCACGTTGTCGGCCACTTTGTAAGAGGCCCAGCCGTTGGTGCCGGGGGCGGATGTGTAGCTCGGCTGGTCTGGCGGGTCGTAGGGAATCTCGGATTGATAAAAGTAAGTGCGGCCGTGGTTGCCGTTCCACAGCACCTCGAACTGCTGATGGTGCTCCACGAAGAGGCCATAAGCAGTGACATTGTTGCCATTGACGACGAGGCCGTTGTCGCTGAAGTTGCTCGTCCAGCCGACACCGTGGCCGTGATCAGCGCGCCAGATCCAGGTGTGATCGATGACGGTATCGTTGGAGTTCACGCGGAGGTTGATCTTGACGCTGCCCGCGCCCGCTCCGCCATCGCGAAAGAAGACGTCGTGCAGGAAAATGGGGTTTTTCGCGTGCGAGGCGTGGCTACCCTCGGGGCCGATCTCAACGAGCACCGGCGATATTTGTTCGCCCGCGTCGAAGAGGATACCGGCGATATCGATGCCGTCCACGTCGGCGGTGGTGACGGCTGCGGTACTGTTGACGGGACGCAGGGTGGCGAAGCCGAGGCCGATGACAAGCGTGTCGGGCCGGGTGACGCGAACGGGCTCAGTGAGGTCGTAGATGCCGGGAGCGAGAAGCAGGCTCTTGCCCATGGCCAGTTGCGCGTTCATAGTGGCAGCGGTGTCTCTGTCGGCGTGTGCGACATAGAACTGGCTCAGGGGAACGTTGCGCCCGGGAGTGACGCGGCCGTGCCACGTGATGCCCTGGCTATTGGTCTGAAGCGCGGGAATGCGGACGCTCCAGTTCCCTTTCGCATCGACTTCGAGGAAGGGCTTTTCGCGGACGATGGGCGTGCGGTCGACCTTGGTGTATGGAGGCTCCGGCCACTCGCCTGCGGGCGGATGCGGGATGCCAACAAAAACCATATTCCAATTGGCGCCGGTCCAACTGCCCCACTCGCTGTTGCGGGAGATCCACTGCTGTTGCGGGCCTGCGCCGACATTGCCATCGATGACGGAGTCGGACATCCAGCCGCCGCTGGCCCATCCACCCTTTTGATGAAGGACGATGTTGCCGAGGATGTGCATGCGACGGAAGGGCACGGCCTGCGAGACGGCCCACTGCATGGTGCCGTCCTTCGGCGTGACGGAGAAACCTTCGACTCCGCGCCAGAAGGTGCAGGTGGCATTGTTGCGCGGCAGGCTGGCGTCGGAGTGGACGTTGCCGGTGATGTGGACAGCGTCTGGAGTCGCGCCGAGGCCGAGCACCTGCGTATAGAAGCCGACGGGGACGTCGACGTGATACTCGCCAGGGAGGAAGAGCAGGGCGTAGCGCGCGGCGCCGAACTCGCTGTGCTGCTGGATAGCGTACACCTTGTCGATCTGGGTCTGGATGTCAGCAGAAGGCATGGAGGGATCGAAGAGCAGAATGTTGGGACCGAAGTCGGGCTGCAAAACGGGTTTGAGCACGTGCGGTGACTCGGCAAGCGCCAACTGCAGGGAAAGCGCGAGAAGGCTGAGGCTGGTGGCGGAGGCAGTCGCAATGTTTAAGCAAGCTCTAAGTGATCGGGTTTTCGGCATGTCCCGCATCTTCCTGAGATGTGAAATCTGATGACTTAAGCATCGTATGCCATTCCCCTGCTATCACGCCTAAGTCGGTGGACACGACGCCGTCTGGCAGGCGAGAATTGCGGTCACACAGGAAAGGCTTGTTTGCATGGGACTAATTTCACGCAGGGATTTTGTGCGCCTGGGCGCAGGTGCGGTGGCGGCAGGGGCCGCGGTTAAATCGATTGTGCTGGCACCGACTGTTCTGGCCGCACAGACTGCACAGACCGAGAGAAGAATTCGCTTCGTTTCGATCGGAACGGGGATTCGAGGATGCGATCTGCTGCGCTCGGCGAAGAAGGTGCAGAGCGGCGTCTGCGTGGGGACTGCTGACCTATATGAGATGCACCGCAAGGCCGGCGTGGAGGCTTACGGCACGGACATTCCGACGACGCGAGATTATCGCGAACTACTCGATCGCAAGGATGTGGATGCCGTGATCGTCGCCGTCGCCGATTTTCAACACCGGCGCGTCGTTCTGGATTGTGTGGCGGCGGGAAAAGACGTGTACTGCGAAAAGCCGATGTCGCACAGCGTTGCCGACGGGCAGGCAATGGTGAAGGCGGTGCAGGGGGCCAAGCGGATCTTCCAGGCCGGCAGCCAGCGCGTGAGCAACACCGTGTACAAGAAAGCTGCGGAGATTTACAAGTCGGGGCTTCTGGGCGAGGTGACGTTGATCGAAGGACATTCGGATCGCAACTCGCCATCGGGGGCATGGGTGTATCCGATTGCGCCGGATGCGAGCGCGGAAACGATCGACTGGACAACGTGGCTGCGCGATGCGCCCGAGCGTCCGTTTGACGCGGTTCGGTTCTTCCGCTGGCGCTGCTTTGCCGATTATGGCGAGGGCGTAGCCGGCGATCTGTACGTGCATCTCCTGTCGGGGATCCAGTGCATCAGCGGCTTCAATGCCATTCCCTCGCGTGCGTATTCAATCGGGAGCCTGACGCATTTCAAAGACGGACGCGATTATCCAGATCTGCTGGCGACGCTTTATGACTATCCGGGCGTGACGGTAAACGTGCACTGCAACCAGAACAACGCTGCAGGCGAACCCATCATCTTTTATGGTAAGGATGCCACGATGACGATCAATGGCAATACGCTCACCGTGGTTCCGCAGGATACACGGCCGCAGCCGGAGGGCTACTCGCTGAATGGGTGGACCGCTGAGGCGAAGCAGAAATACATGGACGAGTGGCACGCTGCGCATCCGCAGCCGGCGACGGCGCTACCGCTGACAGAGACGTATTCCGCGCCGCAGGGTTACGACGATACGGCCGATCACATTGCCAATTTTTTTCGCGCCGTGGAGACACGCGAGCACGTTGTTGAGGACGAGGTCTTCGGCAACAACACCGCAATTGCGTGCCACATGGCCAATCATTCCTATTTTCATAAAAACATGGCTACGTGGGACGCAGCCACAGAAACGATCAAGGGCTAACAAAGGCCTTGAGGAGAACGAACGAATGACATTTTCTTCTCGCCGCAGTTTTTTGAAGACTTCAGGGGCACTGGCAGCCGCGGCATGCGTGGGCGCCGACCGATTAATGGGGGCGCCTGTGCGCCTGCCGATCGGATTGCAGCTTTACTCGGTGCGTAATCTGCTGCCGAAGGATTTTGAAGGCACGCTGCATCAGCTGGCAGCCGCTGGGTACAAAGAAGTGGAAGCGGCGGGATACTTTGACAAGACGGCTGCGGATTTCGGCAATGCCCTGCAAAAGGCGGGGCTCAGGTGCGTAAGTACGCATCATCAGCTTGTCCAGTTGAAGACGCAATTCGACCAGTTGATCGAGTACGGACAGGCTCTCGGGCTTGAATACATCATCTGTTCGTGGGCGGGCGTGCATCGCGATCCCACGCGCACCGGCGATCTGGACCTCGACGACTGGCACTACGTGGCCGATCAGTTCAACGAGATTGGACAGAGGGTCAAAGGGGCCGGCATGAAGTTCGGCTATCACAATCACACCATCGAGTTCGGAAAAGAGAACGGGATTGTGTTCTTTGATGAGCTGCTCAAGCGCACTGATCCCAAGGTTGTGGAGTTCGAGATGGACTGCGGTTGGGTCGTAGCCGCCGGGCACAATCCCGTTGAATACCTGAGCAAATTTCCCGGGCGTTTTCCAATGCTGCACGTGAAGGACATGGTGAAAACGCCGGATGGAAAGTGGCGCAACGTGGTGATGGGAAGAGGGACGATCGATTACAGGCCGATCTTCCGCGCCGCGACGGGACTGAAGCACTACTTCATCGAGCAGGAAGAATTCGAAGGAGACCCGATCACGGAGCTGCGTGAAAACGCTGATTACATGAGAAAGCTGGACGTGTAGCGCTTTGTGGCTGCTCTGGAAACGGGATGTCAACCAGAAGAAATCTCCTGGTTGGCCACAATCCGACCGGAATGATTGAATTTCATGTCGTCTCTTCTTTGATCTATGGCCTAGGATTCAGATGGAAGTGGCAGTAGGTTTGTCACACCCTGGCCATTTGGGTAGAGTTCGACGAAGCAGAGGACCCATGCCGATCTCACTTGATCTCCGCCATGTATCGAAGCGCTATTCAGGAATTGCTGCCGTCGACGACGTCAGCTTCGTAGCTCAATCCGGAGAAATAACCGGATATCTGGGCGCCAATGGGTCTGGCAAATCGACCACGATGAAGATGATTACCGGGCTGATCGAAATGAACTCCGGTGAGATTCTGTTTGACGGGGTGTCGGTCAGCGAGGATCCGATTGTGTGGCGAAGGCGGATTGGATATGTTCCGGAGGAGCCGCATCTCTACACGCACCTCAGCGGGCTTGAATATCTGCTGATGGTGGCACAATTGCGCAGTCTTCCGATGGCGCAAATTTCCGAATCGATTGATGGTTTGCTGCACCTGCTTGCTTTGCACAGCGAGCGCCACGTGGCAATCTCGTCCTACTCCAAGGGTATGCGGCAGAAGGTGTTGCTCGCTGCTGCGCTGCTTCACAATCCGGACCTTGTCTTACTCGACGAACCCTTCTCCGGGCTCGACGTTGGATCGTCGCTGGTTTTGCGGAGCCTGATCCAGGAGCTTGCTTCTCGCGGCAAGGTGATACTGTTCAGTTCGCATGAATTGGAGACTTTGGAGCGCATTTGTTCGCACGTCGTGATTCTGCATCGAGGGCGCATCGTCGCTGACGACTCAATCGAGAAGCTTCGAGTCCTGATGTCGCTGTCGAGTCTTGAAGACATCTTTTCACAGTTAGCGGTCGAGCAGGACACCGCTGCTATTTCACGGCAAATCGCGGACCTGATCCATGCGTGAATGGTTTGGCGAGGAGCTCGCGCAGTTTCGAATACTCTATCGAATCTTCTGGCTCCGGGTTATTGACCTTGAGGTGCTTTCGCCTGAGGGCGACGCCGAGAGGCTGCTCGGGCACATCGCTGTGTTGCTGGCCGGCATCAGCATTCTGTTCACATTTCCGGTGATCTTGATCGGCGGCCCGATGCAGAAGCCCGATCTCTGGACATTTGAGCATCTCTTCATTGCGACCACGCTAACCGTTGTCGGGGTGCTGGCCATTCTCAGTTGGGATTCTTCGCTCCCCGATCGTCGCGACCTGCTTGTGCTCGGATCTTTGCCCATCCACCCCCGCACGATATTCTTCGCAAAGTTCTCCGCGCTGGCCGGTGTGCTTACCTTCGCCGTTGTCGCACTCAACTGTTTTACCGGAATCATGTGGCCGCTTTACTTCAGCCCTGCGGGCACAGGGCTCGTGGGCGTATTGAGATCGGTCGGCGCCTTCTGGATCACGATGGCGGCTGTTGCTCTTTTTATCTTCTGCTGCGTGCTATGCCTGCAGGGTGCGGCGGCACTAATGCTGCCGCGACAGTTGTTTCTTCGTATTTCATCGCTTCTGCAATTTTGCGCGTTCGTTGTTTTGTTTGGCGGCTACCTGTTTGAGCCTTCGCTCGAAAGCGTCGCTGCTCTCACTGATTCTGGAAATCAACGTCTGCTGCGGGAGTTGCCCTCATATTGGTTCCTAGGGCTGTTTCAGCAATTGAACGGGTCAATGGACCCGCCATTTACTGCGCTGGCACGGCGAGGCTGGATCGCGCTGGCCTTCGCTGTAGTTTCTGCAGTCGCATTATTGCTTCTGTTCTGGGTTCTAAGGCTCAAGCATGTTGTGGAACAACCCGACATTTTGCGCGCTCGTAGCGGTGGCTGGTCATGGGAACCATGGAACGCGTCGGTCGATTCTGCAGTAGTGCAGTTCAGCGTGCGAGCTTGCTGCGCAGCCGTCAGCATCGGCTTTTCTACTCCTTTTACCTGAGCATCGGTTTCGCAATTTCGCTTCTGTATACCGCCATTCCGAAGACAGAAATTCAGATGGCAACGGGATCAGGACAAGTGCCAGTGCCTTACCTTGTGGCGACCTTGATGATGCTGAGCTTCGCGATTTTTGGTCTGCGACTGGTGATCGGGATCCCGGTGGCCCTGCGGGCAAACTGGACATTTCAACTGAACCAGGTTCATGCGCCGGGCGCATACATGACTGCGGTGCGACGAACGATGCTTGCACTTTCTGTTCTCCCTGTGTGGGTGCTAATCGCGGTAGTCATGCTCTGGCGATTTCCTCTGTGGCCGACGGTGTTTCATCTGATTGTGCTGGGCCTTTTCGGTTTGATCGTGACTGATGTTGGATTGCTGGCGGTGAGAAAGCTTCCATTCGCTTGCTCCTACGCGCCCGGGAAAGCGAAGCTTCATCTGATTTTCTGGAGTGGGGTGTTGATCGGCGTGCCGATCGCAAATGAATGTGGGGTGCTCGAAGCGAAGTTGCTGGCAACTCGTGTTGGCTCTGCTTTTGTCGTTGTGACGCTGACCTTGTGCGCCGCTGCCGCCAGAAGTCTAGCACGACGCAGGTGGAGGAGTGCCGGCAGCATTGTCTTTCAGGAAGATGAGCCAGCGGATCTGATTGGACTGAATCTGGGGTCCTGAGCCGATTCACGACGACCGACCGCTTTTACATCCGTGCTCCATAAACAATTCATCAATTAAGACGCGGAGGTCGGCATTTTCATCCAGCGTCACGAGCAAGTAAAGCAGTTCGAGAGGCCGACTCGACTTGTGGCCCGCAATCCCCACCCACAAGCTTTAGGGACAGGCAAATCGTGGCCGTTCGGCCACTTCATTGTTGTTCTTGCAGCTGCGACCGTTGGCAACGGTAAAGGCTGGGGCGCTTCGGATAGGCTTGATTCATGGACATTTTCGACGAGAAGCGCGCGGAGCTTGAGAAGCACGAGTTCATGATGGGCGTGGAGCGGGGCAGGCTGGCAGTGGCGCTGGACCTGCTGACCGATTCGCTGATCATGGTAGGGCAGCATGGGGTGTACTGCGCATCGAGCCGCAATCCATCGAAGCCGGCGCTCGATCTGCAGGCGGTGCTAAGCGGCATGGTGGGGGCCAAGGCGCTGATTCAGTCGGTGATGGAGGAGCTGCGGAAGGACAGGGAAAAGGGTCCAGGGAACGGGGATCACTGAAAGGCCTGATAAGGCTGGCGTTTTGCGCAACGGAAACACTCCCGAGCGGCGATGAACAGAGCCCGGGTACTCGAAATACGGTATGCTGGTAGAGCGCGCCCGTAGCTCAGCTGGATAGAGCGAACGCCTCCGGAGCGTTAGGTCGGGAGTTCGAATCTCTCCGGGCGCACCATTCATCCCTCCTCAGATTTCCTGAAATAATTTTGAACAAGTTCCGGATTTGAGGCCGGAATCGCGGGGATTGCATGCATTTTGATTATCACTTCACGGCTCTTTCGATTTTGTGGACGCTGACTTTTGCGTCGCTGCTGGTGCTGCTGGTGGTTCTGATGGGACGCGACCGCGCTCGACGCTTCCCCTGGTTTACGACGTCGATCGTGCTTGTCGCACTGCGATTGCTGACGAACCGGCTTCTGCATGACAAATTGCCGCCGCTGACGATGGGTGCGGTTGCCATTACGCTGGCGGATCTGTCGGTACTGGTCGGTCTGCTCGTGCTGGTGGAGATGGCGCGGAAGGCCTTCAAAACTGCCAGTGCGCGGGCATGGATTGGATGGGGATTGGGGCTGCTTGCTTTGGGAGGCCTCGTGCTTTGGAAGTGGGGCCCCTGGCCGCAGTGGAAGGCGATCACCTTCGATACTCCCATCGCGAAGCTGCAGTTCATGCAACTGCTCGCCGTAAAGACAGGTCTGCTGGTCGATGTGCTCTCGGTGGCGCTGGGGTTTCTGGTGGTAGCGTTCGGTCAGCGCTACGGAGCCGGCTGGCGCAGCCATGTACAGCGCATCATGATCGGGCTCTCGACGGCGTCACTGGCGCAGATGGGAGCGCAGGAGATCTGGGAAATCATCGCGCGGCACACGACGCCGCACTCTCGGGCGGAATATGAGCACGTGCTGGGACTGCAGGCAAAGCTGCTGAACACCAACAGCGCCGTTTATGTCCTGGTGTTGATCTGGTGGATCGTGTGTCTGTGGATCGATGAGCCGGGGGCTAAGGCTACGGCGCTAGAGGAGCCAGCACCTCAGACCAGCGAAGTCGACACGGCGGAGGCTGCAAAAGATCCGGAGCGCTAGAGCCGGTCAGGGGTTGAAGAGGCTGTGGAAAAGCGCTATGCGGGTCGAAGAACCGTCCCTCAGTGGCTAAAGCCCGTCTCATTATGCAAGGGTTAATGTACGGGCTGAAGCCCGCACCCTTCAAAACAGAAGCGGAACTGTCACTTGCTGAGGCTTGCCCGGACCGGCTCGTGTCTCGAATCAACGAGGGTTACATCGCGAAGTCGATGAAACCGCGCTGGGGATCGGTGTTGACCAGTTTGACGGTGAGCTTATCGCCCACGTCGAGACCTTTCGCGCCGGGTTTGCCTGCATTCACGAGCATTCCTTCCACGTGAGGATTGAGCGCGCGCACGAATGTGCCGCTCTTATTTACGCCGGTAACGATTGCCGGAAACGTCTGGCCAATGCGCGGATGCAGGACAACGGCAGCGATCCGTTTCTCCATGACGCGTTCCACTTTGCGGGCGGCATCTTCCATTTGCGTACAGTGCTGCGCCATCGCATTCAGGTCGCTTTCAGAGTAGGGCTGCTCGGCCTTGGCCAGATGTGCCTTCATGATCCGCTGCGTGATGATGTCGGGAAAACGGCGGTTCGGCGCCGTCGAGTGCAGGTAGTCCCGCACTGCGAGGCCGAAATGGCCGGGTGAGGGTTCATTGGGTTTTACAAGAACGTATTCCCCTGGCCCCATCAGCTTCACAACAGTTAGCGAAAGATCAGGAAAATGATCGGGATCCTTCTGCTTTTGCGCCAGCAGGAAGTCATTCAGCGCCTTTGAATCCGGCTGCTCGGGCAGCTTTGTCCCCAGCTTATCGGCGACTTCGACCATGCGATCCCAGCGTTTGGGCGTGCGCACGATCCGCCAGATCGATGCGATCCCCGCTGCCTCGAATATGCGAGCGACGACACCGTTCGCCGCGACCATGAATTCTTCGATCAGCGAAGTGGCACGGTTCTTCTCGAGTTTTGTAATGCCGACGGCCTGATCATCGGCTGACATCACCGGATGCGTCTCGATGGTTTCCAGATCGAGAGCACCATGTTGGAAGCGGCAGCCGAGCATGCTCTGCGCAGCCTTGTCCTGGAGCTTGAGCTGGACCGCGAGGTCAGGGCTGGCCGCCACTTTTTGTGGCGCAGGTCCGTGACCTTCCAGCCAGGCGCCCACGCTGTTGTAGGCGAGCTGAGCACGGTTGCGGACCAGTGCGCGATAAACCGTTCCTCCAGAGACACAGCCTGTCGAGTCGACCGCAAACTCGATCACGTCTGCGACGCGGTCTTCGTTCTCATTGAGCGACGTGATGCCCTCGGACAGATCCGCCGGAAGCATCGGAAATACCTTTACGCCGGTGTACACGGAGGTTGTCTCAGATTGGGCGTGCTTATCGAGCAGGCTTCCGCGAGGCACGCGTATGTCCACATCTGCTACGCCGATGAGCACGCGGATCCGTCCGTCAGGCAACTGCTCGGCCCACTCGATCTGATCGAGGTCCTTCGAGGTGTCGTTGTCGATGGACGACCAGAGAAGGTTCCGCAGATCCTGCGCGCCCGGAACCTCAGGCAACGCGGGCTGCGCCTTGATCTTTGCCAACTCGGTATCGGCACCGGCCGGAAAATCAGGTTGAAAGCCGTTTTCGATCATGTCGGCGTGCGCCGCTGCTACAAGGTCAAAATTCAGCGTCTTGGTGGAGTGCATCGTAAATGGGCCCTCGCGGTGAAGAGCCAGCCTATCACGCGCCGATGAGACCTGTGCAAACGCACCAAGAGGCGGCCGCGATGCCGCCCCCCTCTCCCCCCAACAGGTGCACAACCTTTATTGAATACCGAGATCCGAGAGAACCTTGGGTTTCGCCTCGTCCACCGCAAGCAAGTTGTGGCAAGCTGAGCAGTCCTGCGTAATTGACTTGCCCCATCCTTTGCCACGTGGTCGCCATCATGGCAGCGGAAGCATCCGGGATAGCTCATGTGACCGATGTGATTCGGGTGAGTTCCCCAGGTGACCTTCATATCGGGGAATACGTTAGTGGTGAACACGTTGACCAACCCCTGGCCTGCCGCATTGACGAGATCAGGATGCGCAGCCAGCACATCAGGATGCTCATCGCGATAAAACTGTGTGAGCTGTGCGGGAATCTTCACCCGCGCTTCGGCTTCGGTCGTGTAATCGGCCTTGAGTAATTCCAGGCCCTTCTTGTGGACCCAGGGCAAATCGGGGCTGATGGCGCCTTCAGCCATGGCGCGATTGAGAGCATCTTCGGCGGTCTGCATGGTGTGAGCTGCGCGATTGTGGCAATCGATGCAATCCATCACGCGGCGCTCGCCTTGCGGAACGGCGCCCTTCAGATTCGAAGAGCCGAAGGCCGTTTTCGAACCGTCTGCATAGGTGCGCTCTGCCCAGGGGATGCTTGTACGCGTGGGATCTGTCGCGATGTATTCGATGTGGCCGAGATGCACGCCGTGAATGCCGGTGAGGTGTGAAAGCGAGTCGATGCCTCCGAGATGCAGGACGACGACACTCTGCGTTTCAGTATTCTTCTCGTCGTCGGCAAAGCTGGACTTGACCAGCAACTTTTCACCGACGAACTTGGCCGGCGTGTGGCATGCCTCGCAGATTTCGCGGGCGGGACGGAGATTGCGTACCGGAGATGGAATGGGCTTGGGGTAACGGTTGAACGCGACTTCAACGAGTTGCTTGGTGCCATTCACCTTCGCTTGAAAATAAGACTGTGCACCGGAGCCAATATGGCACTCGACGCATGCCACGTGGGAGTGCGCAGAGACCTTGTACGCAGTGTACTCGGGATGCATGACGTGGCAGGATTGTCCGCAGAACTGCGGCGAATCCATGTAGGCCGCGCCACGATAGCTTGCCATAGAGACGACGAGCAGGTTCACGATTGTCGCGACGAGTACGATGTCGAGACCGTGGCGGAACATGCGATCGTTGAGATCGATCTTGGGAAACTCCGCCGGAATCTTTCCGGCCTGCTGGAGTTCCCTGCGGCGGAGAAACACGCCGACAGGAATGAGCAGCAGTCCAAGCACAAACAGCGCGGGCAATATGAGGAAGAAGATGATGCCAAGATAAGGATTGTCATTCGGCCGGCCAAAGAGTTCCACGAGCCAGTAGCCGATCATGGTTACACCAGCGGCGCTGGTGATGGCGCCACCGGCCAGGCTGATTGGATTGTTGCCGAAGAACAGTGCCGGCCGGACCCAGTTCTCGCGGAATCGTTGAAACATTGCTAAGTTCCCCCAAACTTTAATTGGCCCGCTTCAACCGCTCCAGCGACGAACTCTTGTAGCTGGTTCTAAAAATCTACGGCATGAAGCGGGCCGGCTATGTTCTATTTCAAGGAGCGGAAATATCCGACGGCATCCTTGATCTGCTCGTCAGTGAGTTTGCCGGAGAAAGGCTTCATCTTTCCTTTGCCGTTCTTCACGGAGGCGATCGCATCGGACTCCGAGAGTTTCTTCATGTCGGGATCGGAGGCAGCCTTCACGCCCATCATCTTCGCGATGCCAGGACTGGGCGTTCCGGCGCTGCCGTGACAGCTCTGGCAATTTGCCTTGTAGACCGCTTCACCCGCTGATTGAGCGAAGCCCATGGAGCCGGCCAGACATACAGTCGCCGCCAGCACCGCCATCGATCGAATCGTCTTCGTCATTTCAAGACTCCTTCAAAATTGCATTATGGCCAGATTCGCTGGGGGCCATACCCATTCATTTACCGGAACCTTACTTGCTCAAACACCGGCTGCAACAGGAAGTCTCGCCTGTGATGCGCACCAGGAACCGTCCAACTTAAATCCGGCGCACGCTCATGATTTCGAGATGCGCCGGGACTGCCTTCATCTATCTGCAAACTACGACATACTGAATTGAAAACTGAACTGCGAACTACTAACTGCCAGTTGCGAATTACGACTGCAAACTACCAACTAACACTACAACTACTTTGTAAACGTGCGGAAATAACCGACTGCATCCTTGATTTGCTCTTCGGTCAACTTGTCCTTGTAGGCCTGCATCTTGCCCGAGCCATTGTGGACGGCATCGATCATCTGCGCTTCGCTCAACTTCTTCACATCGGGATCGGTCGCCGGTTTTACCTTCATAGCTTTGCCTGCGCCGGAATCGGCCAATCCTTTTTCCCCATGACACATCTGGCACTTTGCCTTGTACGTCGCTTCGCCCGAAGACTGCGCGAAGCTCACTGTGCCGGCAAGGAGCATAACCAGAATTGGTGCCAGACTATTGCGAGTCAAATTGCTCATGTCTTACTCTCCCAGAGATCTCCCCTTGCAACTGCGCGGGGAAAATCGCCGACGAAAGGGACATTGTTCAGGGCAGCCGCGGTACTACACGAGAAAGCGAATCCGTAACTGCGCCGTTCATTGACAGATGGACCGGTGAAACTCTGCGGTGTCCAGTCCACCCACGTTACTCAGAATGCATACTTCACACCCAATGTGTAGATATCACCATGAAACTCGCGTGGCGCCGGACCAACCCCGCCAGACTCGTTGTAACCCTGGTGCTCCCAGTTTCCGTGCCACCACCACTGAGGAGCTATTCGCACCTGCAGGTCGACATACGGATCGACGACCGTTGAGCCCAGGGCGCCCGTCTGCATGAGCGGGTTCAGCATCTCTGCAGCGCCACTCGTGCTGGTTACTCGTGCGGCACCGTAAACGTTCAAGTATTTCGTCGGAGCCCAATTCGCTCCGCCCAGGAAGAAGTTGACAGGGGCGTCATAGTATCCGTTGCCCAGATAGAGGCTGGAACTGCCGCCGTTGGCCACGGTGCACGTCCCGGCATTAACCGCGCCCGGAGGGAGCGGAGCCTGGGGGTTCGGCGTGAACTGGTAGCACAGGTCCGTTCGGGAAAAGATGTCTTCGTACGCGTAGTTGAAGTCGAGGCTGAGCGACTCCGTCGGGATAACGTGCGCGCCGATGCTGAAATTGTGATTATGTTGCGTGTGATTTACCAGCGGATCATTGTTCTTTGCATCATAGCCGTTGTAGGCCACGGCAAAGTTCACCCACTTCTCCGGCTTAACCAGCGCGCGAACCCGAATGTGCTCGATGCTGTTCGGCATTTCCCGCGTGTAGGTATTTGTCGGCGTCGCGGAGTTGGCGGCCGACGAAGACATTCCCTCGTAGTCGACATTCAGCCGAAAGATCTGCGACGGCTGTATGACCGCCCCCACGAGCGCCCAGTTTTGATGCCAGACGAGCGTCGGGTCGGTGCCAAACTTGATCTGGCGATCATTGAAGCGCCAGCCACCCGAGATCTTAACCTCAGGAGTTACGTTCGCAACCGCAAGAATGGTGTTACCGGTATTCTTCTGCGCGAGGTAGCCCGTATTCGTTGTCGTCGTTGTCGTCATCGGCACCTGGCTGAGCGGCGTGAGCATGTTCAAATTTGGCGGATTGGTTGCACTGGTACCGGCCCATACCTGCGACGTGACCGCATTCGTTCCTGGAATCCGGAAATTCCAGAAATTGAACGTATCTGAAACCGAGATGTACTTATTGATCTCGGCGTCAACGCTGTAATCGGCGTTTACGTTGACCCGCTTGTTCTCAGCCAGGCGGCCATTGGCAAATCCGCCGGTTAAGATCGACTGGCGCGTGAAGGTGCGGGTCACCAGGCCATTGAACGTCTCGTTGAAGTGGTTCACATTGTTGACCCCACCACTGTACGTGGCTCGTCCGTTCATTCCAACGCGAGTCCAGTAATGCGAGACGAAGCGAAACTGCTCAGTCGGGAACGATGTACGTGACGGAGCGGTCCAGCTTTGCGTGATCGTGCCACTGCAAAACGGATTGGCAACTCCGTTGACGACGTTGATGGTCTTGAATGCACCCGAACCGCAAGTCTGGCCGGGTCCGGTGAGAACCGTAACGCCCAGCGAGACCGGCGTGCCGTTCGAAAGAACGAAAGGAGTCGGCGCCAGTTGCCAGGTGGTGTCACCTCGATAGAAACCGACAAACTGGTCATAGCTGAGAGTCGTGCGCTTGGCCACATTTACGTCGACGCCGCCCACGTATGTATCCAACGAGTTCCGGAACCACTGGGACAGCTGTACGTCTCCGCCGTTATGCATGGTGGAGAATGTCGGGCCCTCATGTGTCCCATGGTTGTAGCCGACGCGCACATGAAACACGGAGACCGGGAACAGGGTCACCATGGTATCGGTGTTGTACCGCACGGTGTTGAATATGTGCAGTGTACTGGGCTGTGGGAACCAGCGGCGGGTTTATCGGCGTCGCCGTCGTCAGGAACGGCTGCACGATCAGGTTGTAATCGAAATAATTGCGATCGCGCCGGAAACTGCCTGCGAAGTCCCACAAGCGACCCTTGGAAGCATTCAGATAACTTGCATCATAGGGATCGCCCCCGTAACCATAGCTATTGGAAGTCAAGACATCGAAGAATGGCGTCTTCGCCTTGTTTGTGGAGCGCATATCGAGCGACTGCGCAAGGACTCGAAAGCCGCTTGTCTGGTTGACCATCGTCGCCCACATAGCATCGCTGCCACTCTGATTGGTGATGACGTCCGCCGAGTTCGATCATCTGGTGGACCTGGTAGGCGCCTACCATCTTCCCCTCGGGCGCAGTGGTGGTCTTTGTTTCTGTAGCTTTTTTCGCAGGTTGGATGGCTGCCGGTTGTTGCTTCGCATTTTCCCCGGAAGGTTGCTGTTGCGCAATGCCGGAGACCGAGCTGGACACGGCCAGCGTGGCCACGAGGGTAAGGGTGCAAAGCCGGGGAATGCTAAGCCCGGCCAGCGACCCACCCAGACTGAACAAAGATTTTGTCTGATTTGTCATCGCTCGTCCCCTACCTACTGTGTCGCAAAGAAAACTGCGCTGATGTTTGAGCCGTGAACCTCGGTATGGCAGATGGTGCACGACTGATACTGCACGGCCTGGTTGTGGACTGGACCCATCGGTTGACTGGTCGTGAAGTTCGGCGACGGCGAGTGGCACTGCAGGCAAATCGTGTTCACGTTCGCGCGATTCAGCAGGCGCGGATTCGGGCCGCCATGCGGGAAGTGGCACGCAACGCAACCTTCGGTCTTCACTACCGCGTGCTCGTATACGAAAGGTCCGGCTGTTTCGGTGTGGCACTTGGTGCAGACCGCATCCTGCTGCGTCGAAGCCTTCAGGTTCTTCCTGTTGAACGTCCCGTGTGGATCGTGGCAGTCGGAACACTTGATCAGGCCCTCTTCCACCTTGTGATGGAAGGGCATGTTGAATTCCGGCTTGACGTCCGTGTGGCACTGAAAGCAGAGAGTCGGCTGGGCGGCCTTCAGGAGTTGCTCTTTGTCTTCCGAGTGATGAACGCTATGGCAACTGATGCAGCTCACATTGGCCTCGCCGTGCGCTGTGCGTTCAAAGTTGGCGTGCTGGCCCTGGTGACAGGTCAGGCACTTGGTCGTCAACTTCCTTGGCCGTAGCTTTGGCGGGCTTGAAGATCTTGGTAATGTCGCCGCCGCCATGACGTGTGCCTTGCCCGGCCCGTGGCAGCCCTCGCAGGTCACACCGGTTTTGCCATGCATTTCAGCAATCTTGGTATGTGGGTTCGAGGTGAATCCCTTTGCGGCCTCTTCATGGCAGGTCGCGCAGGCCTCCTGGCCAACAAAGTCTCCCGCTGCGGGTGCGGCCTGACTGGTTTTTGCTCCGGCTGTGGATTGTCCCTTGGCTGGAGCACCGATTGCCTGGGTTGAGAACAAAACCATCACGAGAAGGAGCAAGAACGAAAAAAGCAGGCCATGACTCGTTCCCGAAGACTCCGTATCGGGCGTTCGCTTTCTCAGCCGTTCTCTATGCATAAAGGTCCACCTTGGTGAGCTCCCGTCGCACGCTTCGGGTCCACGCCCTGCCATTCTCTTCCACATCCCGTTCAGGGCTGAGCAGTTTTGGTCGTTTCTGGAACGACTGTGGATTTTGTGTGGAGCATCACCTTATGTGCGCAATCGTACCTTGGCTTGGAGTGCTGATACGGTGACATCCGTCACATCGCGTCGACTTCGGCAAGCTGGTTAGAACTGGGGCAACGCCCAGGGAAAAACCCCTTCCAGGCTTGGTCGTTCATGGAGCGTTTCTCGAAGAGTAACTGCAGCAAATTGAGTATGTTGCAGGACAGACTGCCCCGTTTTTCTTCGGGCGAATTGCCGATTTCCGGCAACATTCAGCCGAACCAATGCGAGGCCCAAGAAGACAACCGGGCGTTTGTGTCGTCACAATCTCACCTTTCTTTGAAAACATTCAAGTGGATTGTTAAATTTCTTGGCAGGAATGAGGCCTTCGACACTTGGAAACCGAGCGCGAATTGAGGGGGCTTGTCGCTGCTAAATCACACCAATTGGCTCGGGACACGTGAGCCCCATCACATCCACACGCCGCGAGGATAGGCAGACTGAATGTGGGCAAAAAAATGGCCGAATCTGAAATCACGGCGGGCCCGCAAAGGCGGCAAAAGAGCCTGTCCCGTCCGTCTCCCGTTGGTTGTGCGGCATGTTCCAATCGCCGTCCGGGCTGGTTTTGCTCGCTAGGCAGCGCGGTATTGGCCGATCTGGAACTCCTGACCAGCACCATCAGCCTGCCTTCGCAGGCTTCCCTTTTCACCCAGGGCGAAGACGCGAGATGCCTCTACCTGATCTGTGGCGGTTACCTGAAACTCACAGCGGGCCGCGCCCAGGATCGGCAGATGATTGTGCGTGTGGCTGGCCCGGGCTCCATGCTGGGGCTATACGCGGCGCTCTCTCACGGGGTCTACGAGGTATCGGCCGAGTCATTGACCCCTGCCCAACTCCGCCCGGTCGAGCGGGAGCGATTCCTCACATTTCTTCGCAATCATAAGGAAGCGCAAATGCGCGCGGTGCAATGCATCTGCCAGGAATATCGCTTTGCCCTGCAGGATGCGTGCCGCATTTCATTGGCAGAGACCGTTGCCGGAAGGCTCGGCCGCCTGCTGCTGGAGCTGGCGCACCAGATTGGCGAGCATGTGAATGGCGGATTCCGGTTCCCGCTGCTCCTGACGCACGAGGAAATGGCCTCAATGGCCTGCACAACCCGGGAGACCGTGACGCGCACCCTGGGCCAATTTCGCAAAGATGGATGCGATTTCGATTGAAGACTCAGTAATTACGCTCCACCAGCCGGAACGGCTCCAGAACCTGAACTAGTCCAATCTCAGCTGTACCCGGTGTTCAGCTTCCGCCAGGCCTCTCTCTGAAGTCCAAGAGATATCATCGTATCTGGGAGTATTGGTACGCGTATGACTCGTTTTGCTGCTTGTTTTTCTGTAGTTCTTCTCTCCTGCACTGCGCTGGCACAGGTTCCGAGTCCTTCTCCGGCACCGGTCCAGATCCCTGTAACGACAACATCTTCCCCCGAAATCCAGCAATTCCAGAAGATTGAGAGTTCCTGGGACGACGCCGTGAACCGGCGCGATCAGTATGGCCTGGAGTTGGTGCTCTCACCATTGTTTCTGGATGTCTCGGCCTCCGGGGATATCAGCACCCGTAATCAGCAAGTGGCTTACCTGATCACCACCGAGGACAAGACGCTGCACCTGGAGCAGAAGGTCATCACGGTTCGCATGCTGGGAGACATCGCGGTGGCGAATGGAACGTATGTCCTCCATCATCGCGGGACGTCAGGGCAGGTGGACGAAAAGGGCGTGTTTACCCACGTGTTTGAGCGAGCCCACAGCGGCTGGCTCTGCATCAATTCGCAGCGCACCGTGCTGCGCGAAGATGGCGGCAAAAACAAGAAGCAGTCGAATGCCGAACTGCCCTTCCACTTCCCGATCTTTGGCAAGAGCGACAAGAAGGACGCGCAGTAAAGACCGGCGTTCTTCAGCGGTTGTATTTCTTGAGTGCCTGCTGCAGCTTGTCGTGAGGCAGAGCAATGACGGTATGCCCGTCGATGCCCGTCATCGTTTTCGCGCCGACCATGGCGTTCACGATGGCTTCTTCCGTAGCTTCCACTGTGCTTCAAAAAGCGGGCTGATGCGCTCGTTTGACACGGTTTTTACCGTGTTTGGACCCGGCTCGGCATCCGCGTGCGGGTTGGCCGTGGAAAAAGCAATGAAGATATCGCCAGAGCCGTTGCCCGAGATCGATCCGGTGCGCGCCAGGCCCAGTGATGCACGCCGCGCGATGCGTTTCAGTTGGTGCGGCAGCAGCGGCGCGTCGGTTGCGATGACGATGATGATGGAGCCGACGTCGCCTTTCATTTCGCTCGCCGGGCAGCGGCGGTAGGAGCAGTTCCCGGCGTAAGGCTCGTCGCCGGGAATTCCTTGCCGACGGGAACGCCGGCGATCATCAATTGGGACGCCGCCCGCAGTTGCACTGTACGAGAACGCCGACCGTGTAGCCGCCTCGCTCTTTCGACAAGACGCGGGACGCAGTTCCGGTTCCACCCTTGAATCCGTAGCAGACCATGCCGGTACCGCCGCCGGTATTGCCTTCGGCAACCGGGCCGGACTTTGCGGAATCGAGTGCAGCATAGACATCGTCCTTCTTTACGTGAAAGCCGTTCAAGTCGTTCAGATAGCCATCCCAGGTTTCGGCGACAACGGGGAGTGCCCAGGGTTGAGCGAGCGCTCCATGTTGCAAGCCCCACGCAATCATCGAGTCGCGAACGACACCGACGCTATGGGTATTGGTGATGGCGACGGGACCTTCAAGAAAGCCGGACTCCTCGACCCAGGTGGTGCCGGTCATTTCGCCGTTGCCATTGAGGCTGAACCATCCCGCATACACCGGGTCGGTGCTGTTGGCGCCTCGCGGCAGAACCACAGTGACGCCGGTACGGACCGGTCCTTCGCCAACCTTGAGGGGACCTTCACCCCGGATCAGGGTCGTGGAGCCAACTTCAACACCGGGAACATCCGTGATGGCGTTGAATTGTCCGGGTGAGCCGTCGACTGGAACTCCGAAATCCCGTGCGCGAACAGTCGCGGATTTCCCGGCTTGGGCGTACGCATTTATTGCTGAAGACAGGAGCAATACAACAACGACACGATTGTGCGAGAACATACCCCAATCTACATCAGCAAAGACGCAGAGGTTAACCGACTTTCGCTGCTCGAGGCTTGTCGCGCTTGAGAGCCCTGGACACGAATCGACACATGGACCAAGTGAGAGTGCTGCCGGCGTGACGCCGGGAATGCGGCTGGCCTGCCCGATGGTGATGGGGCGAACGCGCTCGAGGGTTTCGCGCATCTCGCGCGAGAGGCCGCTGATGACGCTGTAGTTGATCCAATCGGGAATGGCAACGGCCTCAGCGGCTTTGAGCTTGTCGATGGCCTTGCGTTGCTGATCGAGGTAGCCGGCAAATTTGATTTCTGTTTCGACCGCGCGCGCTGCGCTCTCGCGCTTCCGGGTTTTGGACGAATCCTGTTGCCAAAGTAGGCGAGCAGCGGATCGCCGGCGAGCGCATCGCGCAGCGCATTCAGCACGGGCTGAATGCCGACTTCGGGACGCTTGAGAAGTTGTGCCCAGGTTTGACCGCTGACGGATCCGAGATCGCCCAACCCTGCCGCGGCAAGTTTTTCTGTATCGACCTTGCGCGTGGTGAGAAGGCTTTCGAGTGCGGCCATGCGGGCCTGTTTCTGCTGGTATTCCGCCCATGCTTCGTCGTTGATGAGGCCAAGGCGACGGCCATGGGGTGTGAGTCGGCGGTCGGCGTTGTCGATGCGCAGGTGCAGGCGAAACTCCGCGCGCGAGGTGAACATGCGATACGGCTCGTTGGTTCCCTTGGAGATGAGGTCGTCGATCAGGATTCCTGTGTAGCCCTCAGTGCGATCCATGGTGAACGGAGGCTCGCCCTTCAGCCACAGCGCAGCATTGATGCCGGCCATGATTCCCTGGCAAGCGGCTTCTTCGTATCCGCTGGTTCCGTTGATCTGGCCGGCGAGGTAGAGGCCCTCCATGCATTTCACGCGGAGGCTGCGATCGAGTTCCGTTGCATCGACTGAGTCGTATTCGATGGCGTAGCCGGGCCGCAGCATCTCAGCTTCCTCAAGGCCGGGGATGGAGCGCACAATCTGCCACTGCACTTCCATCGGCAGCGACGTGGACATGCCGTTGACGTAGACCTCGTGGGTATTGAGGCCCTCGGGCTCGAGAAAGAACTGATGCTGCGTCTTGTCGGGAAACTTGACGATCTTGTCTTCGATCGAGGGGCAGTAACGCGGGCCGATGCCCTCGATCTGACCGGAATACATGGCCGAGCGATGCACGTTTTCGCGAATCAGGCGCAACGTCTCCGGCGTGGTGAATGCGATGTGGCAACTGATCTGCGGCTGCACGATCTTCTTTGTGCGGAAGCTGAACGGGGTTGGCTCAGCATCGCCGGGTTGCTCTTCGAAAGCGTCCCAGCGGATGGTGCGGCCGTCGAGACGCGGCGGTGTGCCAGTCTTCAGGCGGCAGGTGCGGAGGCCGAGTCTCCGGAGGGCCTCTCCAAGGAGGACCGAGGCGGGCTCGCCGCTGCGGCCAGCGGGATAGCGCTCTTCGCCGCAGTGGATCAGTCCGTTGAGGAAGGTGCCGGTGGTGATGATTGTGGCGCCTGCAAGAAGACGGCGTCCGTCGCGAAGCTTGAGGCCGAGAACGCGGCGGCGCGGGCGCTTGGGACGGGGCAGCTCGACCCCCATCATCAGTGAGGTCTTCTATTTCCTCTTCCCTATTCCCTATTCCGCTGCTCTTCAATCACAAGGTCGACGACTTCGGCCTGGCGAATGTGCAGGCCGGGCTGCGCTTCGAGAACTTCGCGCATCTTCACGCGATAGAGTTGCTTGTCGCACTGCGCGCGTGGACTCCAGACAGCCGGACCACGCGAGGTATTGAGCAGCCTGAACTGGATGCCGACGGCGTCAGCGACTTCTCCCATGATCCCGCCCAGCGCATCGACCTCGCGGACCAGGTGGCCCTTGGCCACGCCGCCGACAGCCGGATTGCAGCTCATCTGCGCAATGAGGTCGAGGTTCATGGTGATGAGCGCTGTTTTCTGGCCCATGCGCGCGGCAGCCATGGCAGCCTCGCAGCCCGCGTGGCCGGCACCCACCACTACGACATCGTATTGTTCCGTAAAGGCCATCCAATCCTATTCTACGGGTTCGCGAGTATCGTAATCTGCCTACGGCAAGATGGTGGCCGTCGGCGCTCTCGGGTGATCCCTCCAACCCTTCTATAATTAAGCATTCTTCGAATCGAGAACGGCATCGGCTTTCGCCTACCTTCATGAGCACGTGCATGTGCGGTAATCCGGCGGATACATTTGGCGGCTTGTGCGATCGCTGCGCCGCACTGCAAACGCTTGGCCTTGGAGAGAATGCATCTGCTGCGGAGATTGAAAACGCATATCTGACTCTCGTCAAGGTCTGGCACCCCGATCGATTTCAATCCGACCTGAAGCTCAAACGTGCCGCCGAAGAAAAGCTGAAGGAGATCAACACTGCTCACGACTATCTGACGTCCGAGCATCCGCCTGGAAAGCATCGACCTGCCGCACCAGATCCTGAACCGACCCCCGAGCCCGAGGAGCCGCCGACCCCTGTTTTTGTTACCGAGACGATGGGCGAAGAGCAGGTGGAAGCGCGGCGGGCTTTGAACTATGGTTTGAAGATTCTGCTCAGGATTGTTGTTGCCACCGGCGCGATTGCTGCTGTTGCTCTTCTCTGGGTTTCACTCGATTCCTTCCTTTTGGAGAATTCAAAAACATCGGGGCCCTGGGGAGAGTTCAAAGCCGAGGTCTCGCGGGAACTTCACGCGAGTGCGCTTCGGCTGTGGACGAACGCAACCCAGGACATGCGTGGATCGAAGACGGAAAATGCCCTGCCCCCGGCGGCATCATCAATGCCGAGCGTCACGCCGGCGCAAGTTCCGGTGGCCAAGGGCGGAACCGCAGCGGATACGCGGGTTGCGATGTCCCCAAAGGAAGTGCATGGGGCAAAGCCTTACATCACCTCGGGATTGACGCCCATGGAGGTTTTGTCGATCCTGGGGAATCCAACCTCCTCCTCGGGAGAAAAGATGTTCTACAAGGGGTCGGAGATCGATTTCAAAAACGGTCACGTGTCGGGATGGAAGATCGATGCCAAAACTGCTCCTTTACGGGTAAAGCTCTGGCCCAATACCGCGCAAGTTCCCGGTTTCATCACCTTTGGCGCCGGATCGTCGAAGAGCGATGTCATTGCGGTGCAGGGGACTCCAACCCTCTTCTCTGACAATGAGTTTGGTTATGGCGGCTCGCGTGTCTTCTTTCAAAACGATCATGTTGTCGGGTGGAAGGAAGATCCCTATTCGGCGCAGTTGCGAGTGGCACACTAGAGTCCCAATTACTTTGGAGCGCAGGAGTTCGAGGAATCCGCTGCTACTATGCACTGAAAAGCACGACAATTTCATCCAATATATGCAGGAGGAATTGCCGCATGGGCCTATCGGAGAACTCCTGGGATCGGCAGCTTGATGCCGTCCCGGCTTCCCCCTCCGCTTCAAATGCCGAGAGCCAGCAACGGACTCAGTCGCCGGAGGAGTTGAAGGAAGAAAGCCGCAAGATACGCCGCCTGCAGATGGTGATGAACATGGTGATGCAGGTTATCGCACAGGACTCGACGCTGACCGTTGACGAGGCCTCGGAGATGGTGGCCGACACACGCAAGGCTGCCCTGCTGATGTTTCCTGACAAGGAACTTGCCTTCGACCTGATTTACTGGCCGCGCCTGCAGAGGCTGATGCGCGAGCGATATCGAATGCAGTGAAGACAGGGAATAGGGATCAGGGATTAGGGAATACGGTTCGGCAGCTGGGGCTGCAAGCTAACGGCGATGGAACTGCTAACTGCGTCACTTGTTTTCGTTGCCGGTCAGGCGGAAGGTGATGGTGCCCCAGAAGAGGCGGGCCCGCATCTGCACCGGCAGGTGACGGTCGTCGTCGGTGTACCAGATCCAGATGTTTCCGCGGTTCTTCACTACGCCAGCATCGGCGGTGGGTTGCACGCGGATGGTCTTGAAGGTTCCCAGCGGTGTCTTGATCACTTCGCGGCCTTCCACTTTCATGGTGACCGACACGTTGTGCATCGCGTCGACGACCGGCATCACGAAATTGTGACCGACCTCCATCGGTTGCGAAGAGGCGTAGAACACTCCCGTAAGCAGATCTGTCATGCAGCCGGGTATCGGCGACTCAACATGCTTGGCCTGGCCCGCGACCAGATTCTTCTCATCGAGGATCGACTTGGATTGTGCGTAGTCCATCCTGAGCGTGGAGTTGACCTTGCGGCGGCCTTCGACGGTCTGCTTGTCGAACTCGTAGGTGCAGCCCTTGGCGCGATCGAAGTTCGACTGGAACTGGTCGCTGGCGTGGAAGAGCAGGTTGATTGCGCCGATGGTGTCCGCGTTGGCGGTGAGTTTCTCGCGGTCGCCGGCAGCTTCAAAATGGATCACTGCGGTCCCTGCGGAGAAGACGCGCCAGTCGACCGTATAGGTGAGTGTCTGGTTCTGAGGAAAGCTGAAGCCCGGACGTGGCGGGCTAAGCTGCGGGAGCGAGGATGCGGCAGGCGGGGTCTGCTGGGCGTGCAGGAGCGACAAGGGCAGAAAGAGCGCAAAAAAATGTCCTTGAAATCGTGCGCTTTCTCACCGCTGGGCTCTGCTCCTTTGAGAATTTGACTGAATTGGCAATGAAACCGGCAGCCGGCTAATCCCTGATTGCGCCGCAGCGCAGCTTAATGCGGCACATTTACAAACAAACCCAAAGCCGGCCGGAGGAAGAGCAGGCTGAGATAAAGCAGTGCGGCTCCTATAGTTGCATTGTACTCGCGATGCCTTAAATAGAGATCAACAGAGAACTTGCCCGACGAAACTTCGGTTTGGCCGGCGGTCGGAGCGGCCGGGGTAATACGCGGGATCAAGACGCGGAACCCGCTGGCAATATGCGTCGAAATCTGCGAAATTCGAACGCAAAAACCGCTCTTCCGACGCGATTACAGGCACATAAATGATCAAAAACATGGCTGCGAGCATGGCAGCCACCGGCCAACTGAGCAAGGCAACCGCAAAGCCGGCGGCAATCAGGATCGAGCCCAGGTAGAGGGGGTTGCGTGTGTAGGCATAGGGGCCGGTCTGCGTGAGTTCTCGATTCTTTTTGACGTAACCCGAAGCGTATGCGCGAAGCCAGAGACCCGGCAGGACGAGAACCAAGCTCCAGCGCCACTGCAGCCGGATGGGGCTCTCGGCGCCAGAGTTCGAAGAGATAAAGCGCGGCGGTCAGGAAGCCGAGAGGCACGCGGATGCGTCGCGCAACCTTCTGCCAGCGCTCCAGCCTTCGAGCCTTTGGGTTTCGGACCCTGTTCTTGCTGCGTCATCGGGCGGCCTCAGAATAAAGCAGTTCTTCGGCTGCCTGGAGCACATCTTCGGGCGAGATGGTTAGCAGGCCAGCCTCGGGAGCTTCGTGCCGGGTATGGTCGCGACGGCTTTCAGGACTGCGCAGCACCTTGAACGGCGTGCCGTAGGGACCGTTGCGGCTGGGGTCGGTGGGACCATAGATGCCGACAACCGGACGGCCGAGCGCACAGGCCAGATGGAGCGGTCCGGTATCGCCGGCAATGGCAAGGCTCACGCGGCGCGTGATGGCGATGAGTTGTTCGACCGAACAGAGTAGACGGAGTTGCGCCGCCCCCGGTTCTCTTCGACGATGGTGTCGGCAAGGCAAATCTTCGCCGGGCCCGGCATTGACCAGCACGCGAAAACCGCGGTTCAGCAGCGCACGTGCGACATCGGCATAGCGCTCGACAGGCCAGCGCTTGGCGCCCCATCCCGCACCGGGGTTGATGAGGACCGCGGGCGATCGTCCGAAGAAGACTGTTCGTCGGCCCAGGCCTCGGCTGCAGGATCCACGGGGAGCCACGGCTGAACCGGGGTCAGCGCATCTCCTGCGACCGCGGAAGCCAATTCCATATCCTGCTCAATCACGTGCGCTGCGTGCGTATCGATGCGTTCGGTGAAGAGCCAGCGAGCGGCCCATTCTCGCGGTCTTGGATTCGCCGATAAATCGCCGGCTGCCGGCCATGCGGCCGATTACCGCCGAACGCAATGCACCTTGCAGATCGACGACCGCGTCGTAGTGTTCGCTCTTTGATCGCACGGCGAAGCTCATTGATTTCGCGGCAAGTCTTGCCCGCGAAAGGGGTTTTGCGCCATTGCTTGGACGACGCGATATGCAGGCGATCGACGAGCGGCTGCATCGCGGGATCGTTGCCGGTGTCGCGGCCGGCGCTTCCTTCCGCCGCAAGCAACGGACGCCACAGGGGCTCAACGACCCATTCGATCGTCCATCCGGGATGGGCGATGCGCAGCGCGGTAACGGCCGGGAGGGCATGGAGAATGTCGCCCATGGCGCCCAAACGGACCACGAGCAGGCGAAACTTGGATTGAGTCTGCAAAGTTCTATTTTCTCACAAAGGCTGCGGGGCAGGGTTCGGCACACAGCATGCGCAGCAAGCCAGTCGACTTACCTGCGATTCGTCTTCAATTGAGATATTGAGTCGGGCGGTTTCAAGCGGAAGCGAGGGTGGAAACGCTGCAGCGAGTTTGCCGAGCCGGATCGTGTCTTTCTCGGTCGTGATGAGGGCAGTGGCGTTTGCAGGCCGGGCTGTCGCGACAAGGCGTTCAACATCGTGCGTGGTGTAGCGGTGGTGATCGGCAAAGACGACACGAGCGCCGATGCGCACGCCTTCGGCTTCGAGTCCAGCAAAGAACTGCTCCGGGCGGGCAATGCCGCAGAAGGCGACGACGGGTCCGGGCACGTTGGGAATTTCCATGCGGCGGCGGAGACGCCAAATCGGGCCGTTCCATCCCCATGTGGCGGAGTTCGGCTTCGAAATTGGGATCGTCTGCCGGGATGGCGAGGACGTTTGCCCGCAGCGCTGCATACAATGCTTCGCGCAGGTTGCCGGCTGGGAGAAGATGGTCGTGCCAATCTTCGCGACTGACGAGAAGAATGTCGATGTCGCGGTGGAGCTGACGGTGCTGGAAACCGTCATCGAGGATGTGTACGAGCGGTCGTTCGTTCTGGCTTGCGTCCGCTTCGGCGAGTACTCCGGCATCGTAGCGCTCGGCGGCAACGTAGACGGGCACGCCAGTCTCGCGCGCGATCAGCAGCGGCTCGTCGCCGAACTGGTCCGCCGAACCGTTGAGGTCAACGCGGAGTGGAACCGCGGAGCGGCGACCATAGCCGCGCGAAAGAACATCGACGTGGAATCCGCGCTCGGAAAGGAGTCCTGCCAGTGCGATGGTTAGAGGAGTCTTTCCTGAGCCGCCGGTGGAGAGATTGCCGATGCTGATCACCGGGTAACGCAGGCGGCGAATTGGTTCCCAACCGCGGCTCAAGCGCAGTTCGCGGAGCGCGAGGCCTGCTGCATAGAGTGGCACCAGGGGCAGCAGCAAGGGTCGCTTCATGTGCGGCCCTCGTCTCTTCCCTGCCGGCTGGCTGTTGCCGGCGAGACGGATGGAAGTTGCAGAACTTCGCGCAGTGCGTCGATGGAGCGTGTGGTCGCACCGGCCTGCTGCTCGAAGACCTGGCGCGCTCGTACGCCCATTGCCTCAGCATCTTTACGATCTGTAAACAACTCGATCAACATCTCCACCAGCTCTTCTCGCGGCGCGATGCGGATGGCGTTGTGTGCTGCGCAGATCCTCGGTGATGGTGCGGAAATTTGCATAATGCGGGCCCATCACGATGGGCACGCCGAACTGCGCGGGCTCGAGCGGGTTGTGTCCGCCGGATGGCACGAGGCTTCCGCCGACGAAGGCTACGGCCGCCAGCGAATAGACGGAGGCTAGTTCGCCGATGGTGTCGAGCAGCACGATCTGTCCGGGGAGCAGCGCGGGAATCGCGCTTACCGGCTTCCCTTTCCACTCCGAACGACGAACCGACGACTTACCCAAACCGGCAAGAAGCGCAGCGACAGCGGCAAAGCGCTCCGGATGGCGCGGCGCGAGCACCATGATCAGGTTCGGATCGGCGGCGAGCACCCGCGGCCAGGCCTCAAGTAGCGCAGCCTCTTCGCCCTCGAGCGTGCTGCCGGCGACCAGAATCCGCATGCCGGATCCCAGAGTCTTCAGAATGCTTGTTGCCTCGGCCTCTTGTGCCGCTCTCACATCAAATTTGAGATTTCCCGACACGCTGACGAATGCCGGCTCGCAGCCAAGCTCAATGAGCCGCTCCGCGTCAGTGGTCGATTGCGCCAACACGCGCCTGAGGCGCCCGAGAATCGGCCGCCACAAACTCCGCAGCATCTGATAGCGCGGCCACGAGCGGTCGGAGATGCGGGCGTTGACGACTGCCACCGGGATATCCCGCCTGAAGCAGCCGTTGAGAAGGTTGGGCCAGAATTCAGTCTCGGCCAGAATCAGCATGCGCGGCCGAAGCGCGTTGAGGTAGGCACGCACAGCCCATGGCAGATCGAGCGGACAGTAGAAGACGCTGGTCGGCTCCAAAACGCGTACGTGCCAGCTCCTGGCCGGTGCGGGTGGTGGTGGAGATGCAAAGACGGTATCCCGGAAAGGCTGCCTCGATCTCCTGCACCAGGCGGCTGACTGCCAGCACCTCGCCGACGGAAACGGCATGAAGCCAGATGACCGGCTTGCCTGCCCGCGCTTCGCAACCGCTGGCGGTACCCGACCCAGCCGTTCGCCCAACCCCTGGCGATACTTCTGCGTCGTGGCCATCCGCCACAGCCACCACGGAGCACCGGCCAGCAAGACCGTCAGCAGTGCGAGGTTATAGAAAATGAGAACCATGCGAGACGGAATTCGCCTTCCCCCGGTCTAACCCTCAAATGATACAGTCGAGCGTCGATGAAGGTCGTTGGTACGGTGCCGCTTCTGGTCGTTGGACTAGCAGTCACAGCCGGGGCCGCCAATCACACGGCGCCGCCGGTGCAGCCTGCCACCACATTTCCCGCGGTCGAGGTTCACGACGAGGAGCACGTCGCGATCGCTATTGAGCCCTACGACACCAGGGAAAAGGAATCCATCTTTCGCGTCGACTATCTTGGCCACGGCGTCATGCCGGTGCGGCTCATTATTACCAACAATGGCGATAAGCCCGTCTCGTTACGCGATGCGCGGATTCTTTTCTACACGGCCGGCGGAGACAAGATCAATGCCGCCGAGCCTGAAGACGTGGAGCGGCTGATGACGCGCAGCGAACGCGAAGGCAAGAAGATTCCCATGCCCGGGCCGCTGCCCTCGATCAAGATGAAGCCAAAGGCCAGCAACAAGGATATCGAGCAGGATTTCGACCAGTTTGAATATCAGGCGCTGGTCGTCGAACCGCACACCACGCGCGCGGGGTTTCTGTTCTACGATGTATCGCAGCTCGATCATCCGCTGGAGGGCGCCAAGATGCACCTGCACGAGTTGCGCGACGCTGAGGGCAAGGAGCTCTTCTTCTTCGAGATTCCCTTCGACACGTATCTGAAATCGAAATCAAAAGAGATGAAGTAAAGCATCTCGCACTTAACATAAAGAAGAGATGAAAGAGAAACGTCGGTGCAAATGGGCCGAGAGCGATCCGCTTCTGCGCGCTTACCACGATGAGGAGTGGGGCGTGCCGGAGTTTGACAGCCGTGCGCTTTGGGAACTGCTGATGCTCGAGGGATTTCAGGCCGGCCTGGCCTGGATCATCGTGCTTCGCAAGCGGGATGCATTCCGAGAGGCCTTCCGCGGGTTCGACCCGGTGAAGGTGGCGCGATTCAAAGACGCCGATATTGCACGATTGATGCAGAATCCTGGAATCATCCGCGCACGCGCGAAGATCGAGGCCACGATCCAGGGCGCACGCACCTTCCTTCGAAATGAAAGACGCCGGAATCGATTTTTCTGACTGGGTGTGGGAAATCGCCGGCGGAAAGCCGATCCAGAACACGGGACCGCTCCCTGCGGAGTCGCCACTCTCCGTCGCAATTTCGAAGGAGCTCAAGCGCCGCGGGTTCAAATTCGTCGGGCCTGTCATCGTCTATGCGTGGATGCAGGCGGCCGGAATTGTGAATGATCATGCGGCTGACTGCTTTCGTCGCGATGTCTGCGCCAAACACAAGCGAAGGTGACAACGAATTACTCTGCGATTCGAACCAGCGGACAGAATATGAATCGGCGCCTACTCGAAGTAGGTGGCTGTCGTCGTGTCCGTCTCCCAGATGGTGCAATCCTTTACGCGCACGCGACCCTTGGTCATCTCGGCAAGTTGCTCGTTGGTCTGGTCGTAGAAAAACTTGGCGATGTTCTCAGCTGAAGGATTGAGCTCGGTAAACGGTTCCAGTTCGTTGAGCATCTGGTGGTCGATGCGATCGATGACGGGGCGCATCACCTGCTTGAGCAGTTTGAAGTCAAGCAACAGGCCGGCCTGGTCCAGTTCCTTGCCGTGGAGCGTCACGCGCACCTTGTAGTTGTGCCCGTGCGGATTCTCGCACTTGCCACGGTAGTTGCGAAGATAGTGCCCGGAGGAAAATCCGCCCTCCACGGTAACTTCAAACATCAGCGATCCGATCCTGTTGCAGGGAGATATCCCTACATGAATTCATTTTAGTTCTTTCAACTTCAGTGCGGTCCCGCGCCGCCTACAAAACCTTTGGTATCAGCAGTCAATCGCTGGGCGGGCGCGCCTCGCGCCGTTTGCGGCGCGCGGTCTTGCGTTGTTCTGCGCTGCGGCGGTCCACCTGCTCAAACAGGTTGCTCATTACCCCGATGAGGGCGCAGGCAAGCCCGGCGAGAAGCATCAGCAACGCCACGGTTCTCCAAAGAGAGCCGTTGGTCGGCAGTCCTGGCTGGAAACTCGACGGGATCATGGTCATGCCTGCCGAGAGCAGCGCGAAGAAGCCGAGTGCGGCTGCCAGGATGTAGAAGTTTCGCGACATGCTCGTGGACAAAGGCCTGTTGCGATTTTACGGCTCGGCGGTCAGCTTGGGAGAGCAGCCGTGTTCACCAACTCAACACCGGCGAAGGCGAATTCCTGCTCGATGGCCGCGACTGAGCCGTTGAGGTCGATGGAGCGGCAGGCGTCGCGGAGAATCACGGCGGGCAGACCGAGGCGGCGGGCGTCGAGGGCCGAGTAGCCGACGCAGTAGTCGTAGGCGAGGCCGGCGAGGAAGACGCGCGTGAGACCGCGTTCGCGCAGATAGCCGGCGAGACCAGTTGGCGTGGTGCGGTCGTTTTCGAAGAAGGCGGAGTAGGAGTCGATCTCGCGGCGGAAGCCTTTGCGCAGGATGAGTTCGGCACGGGTGAGTTGAAGCGCGGGGTGGCAATCGGCTCCGCGAGTGCCTTGGACGCAATGATCGGGCCATAGTGTTTGTGGGCCATAGGGGAGTTCGATCTGCTCGAAGGGCTTTTTGCCGGGGTGGGCCGAGGCGAAGGAGTTGTGGTCGGGGGTGTGCCAGTCCTGCGTGAGGATGATGTGCTGGAAGTGCGGCGCGACGGAATGGATGTTCGGAATGACGGCGTCGCCGTCGGCAACGGCGAGCGCGCCACCGGGACAGAAATCATTCTGCACGTCGATGACGATGAGAGCGTCGCTGGGAGTGATCTTCATTGATTCCCATACCAACGATAACGCTGTCATCCCGAGGCTTCGCGTCGGCATGACAGCGTTAATAGACAAAATATTTCAACTGCTGAAGAACGCTTCCACATCCGTGATCGTTGCGGTCATGCGGTAGGGCGGGAGGCTTGCCAGAAATGTCTGGCCGTAGCGCTGCTTCCTGATACGCGGATCGAGCAGGACGAGCACGCCGCGGTCTTCGAGGGAGCGGATCAGGCGGCCGAAGCCTTGCTTCAGCGTGAGGACGGCGGAGGGGACCTGGTAGTCGAAGAAGGGCTTGCCGCCGGCTTCTTCGATGGCTTTCATGCGTGCCTGGACGACGGGGTCGTTGGGCACGGCGAAGGGGAGGCGGTCGATGATGACGCAGCTGAGCGCTTCGCCCTGCACGTCGACGCCCTGCCAGAAGCTGGACGTGCCGAAGAGGACGGCATTGGGCGTGGTGCGGAACTGCTCGAGCAGCGCTTTGCGCGGAGCGGTGCCGTGCAGCAGGATCGGATAGTCGAGTACGGGCAGCAGGCGCTCGTAGAGATCGCGCATCTGCGCGTAGCTGGTGAAGAGGCAGAAGGCGCGGCCCTTCGACATCTCAAGCACGCGCCGGATGCAGTTGGCGGCGGCTTCAGGGAATTCGGGATCGCGCGGGTCGGGCATGTTGTGGCGGCAGATAGAGCAGCGCCTGCTCGCCGTAGCGAAAATGTGAGGGGACGACGAGCTCGCGCGCTTCGGTCATGCCGAGGCGTTTGCGGATGTGCTCGAAGCCGCCCTGAACGGTGAGCGTGGCCGAGGTGAGCACTACAGTGGGGATGTTCTCGAAGACCATTTCGTGCAGCAGTTCCGACACATCGATGGGAGTGGCCTGCAGGAACGTGTGCCGGCTCTGTGATCGCGCGCCTCCGCGATGCGGGGTTGCGGACTTATCGGCGTTGAGGCCGCCAACAGCGCGGCGTTCGAGCCAATAGACCATGTTGCTGGAGTTGGATTCGAGCAGGAATTCGAGCTCCGTGCGCAGGCGGGCAACGCGCTTTGCGAAGGCCGGGAGCCTCGTCGATTTCGGTCAACAGCTCCATCTCCGACTCGAGCAGGCGCAGCGTGTTGCGCAGCGAGAGATAGATATCGCCGGAGGTCTCGAGGAATTCTTCGCGATTGTCGAAGGGCTGGCGGCCGTCGCCATTGCTGGGCAGGCTGGCAAAGAACATGCGCGCGCGATCGCGCAGTTGCTGCGTTGTGGCAGGCAGCTTTTCAGCGCCGGGCTTGCCGCGAAGCAGAACGTCGGTATCGCGGGCCAGCTCTTCAAACCGCACGTTCGAAACGGAGAGCCCGAAGTAGCTGGAAGCGACTTCTTCCAGCTCATGTGCTTCGTCGAAGACCACTGCGGCGGCTTCGGGCAGAATGCCTGCATCGGGCGCGCCGGCGGCCTCCTGCTTGACGGCGAGATCGGCGAAGAAGAGATGGTGGTTGACGATGATGATGTCGGACTCGAGGGCGCGGCGGCGCATCTCGGTGATGAAGCAGCGGCGGTAATCGGGACACGTGGACCCGAGGCAGGCTTCGCTGCGCGCGTCCAGCTTGTGCCAGAGGGCGCTGCGACTCGGGCAGTTCGGAGAGCTCGGAGCGGTCGCCGGTCTCGGTCGTCTTCTCCCACTCGGCGATCTGGCGGTACTGGTCGATCTCTTCGAGGCCGGACAAGATTGGCTGATCGCGCAGGACGACGAGTTTGTGGCGGCAAAGATAGTTGGCGCGGCCCTTCATGTAGCAGACCTGCAGGTTGCCGAGCAGCGATTCGAGAAAAGGCACGTCGCGGAAAAAGAGCTGGTCCTGCAGGGCCTTCGTTCCCGTGGAGACGATGACGCGCTGGCCGGTGCGCAGGGCGGGCAAGCAGGTAGGCGAGGGTCTTGCCGGTACCGGTGCCGGCCTCGACGATGAGATGGCGGCGCTCAGTGAGAGCGCGCTCGACGGCCTTGGCCATTTCGAGCTGCCCGGGGCGGTATTCGTAGGGCAGCGGAGAACGGGAGAGGATGCCGCCGGGCGAAAAGAACTCGTGCAGTGTGGGCAAGGTGCGGGTTGATGTTTGGGAGGAGGCCATCGGCGGCAGGTACTGCCTCCATCATAGGTCAGGCTTCGGCAGCGCAGTTTGCGCGGAGGGCAAGGTCCCGCGCGGACGGCGAGCGTTTCGGAAGAGATCGTGGCAAACAGGAACTGCAAGACCAGTACCGATTGGGCCGGAGATCCTCTGAACGGTAGACTGGAAGTGCTGTCTTTTCTGAGGAGAACGCTTTGCCTACGTATCGCAGATCGGTAATTCCCGCGCGGCCCGGGGCGGAAGCGCTGCCTCTGGTGGCCATCGTGGGCCGTCCAAACGTGGGCAAGTCCACGCTGTTCAACCGGTTGACGAAGAGCAGGCGCTCGATTGTAGGTGACGAGCCGGGCATTACGCGCGACCGCATCTACGGCGAATACGAGTGGATGGGGCGACGGTTTCGGCTGGTCGACACCGGCGGCATCGTCCCCGATGACCCGGAGCTGATTCCCACCGAGATTTACAACCAGGCGAAAGTTGCGCTGGAAGAAGCACAGGCGCTGGTGATGGTGGTCGACGCGCGCACCGAGCTGGCCAGTCCGGATTACGACCTGGTGCGGCTGCTGGGGCGCGCGAAAAAGCCTGTATTCCTGGCGGTGAACAAGATCGAGGGCGAGGCCATGGCCTATGCCGCGGAGAATTTCCGCCAGCTGGGCATCAAGAACGTGTTACGCAATCAGCGCGGAACATGCGCTGGGCATCGGCGATCTGCTGGATGCGATATCCGAGGCGATCCCTGCTTCGGAAGCGGAGACTGCGGCAGAGACGGCTGAGGAAATCGCAGAAGAGGCTGAGATCTCCGAGGGTGGCCCGCTCGAACCGGGCGAGGAAGACGAATCGCACAAGCGGTTGATTCGCACCCACGGCGAATTTGAGCAACGCGAAACGGCGGTAGCCATTATCGGGCGGCCGAATGTCGGCAAGTCGACGCTGCTGAATGCGCTGACGGGAACGTCGCGCGCCATCGTTTCGCCCATTGCCGGAACCACGCGCGATGCCGTGGATGAGGCGATCGAATTCGAAGGCAGCACGCTGCGCTTTGTGGATACCGCCGGGATCCGGCGCAAGGGCAAGACGCACCTGATGGCCGAAAAGATGAGCGTCGTGATGGCGCGACGCCACCTGGAAGCGGCGGACGTTGCGCTGCTGGTTATCGACGCGACAGAAGGCGTGACGGGTGCCGACGCCACCATCGGCGGCTATGCGCACGAAAGCGGCCGCAGCGTCATCATCATCGTGAACAAGTGGGACGCGGTGACGACCGGTCGCACGGACGGGAAGCCGCCCGCCGATCGCGAGATTTTCGAGAAGCAATTACGACGTGCGCTGAAGTACCTGGATTATGCGCCGGTGATTTTTCTTTCAGCTCTCGAAGTGAAGGGAATGCCGCGCGTTCTCAAAGAAGTAAAGTCGGTAGCGGCAGAGCGGCGGAAGCGCGTCACGACCGGGCAGATGAATCGCTTCCTCGACAAGATCGATTTCCAGCGCGCTCCGGTGCCGATGGCCAAGCGTATCAGGATCTTCTATATGACCCAGGCCGCGGTGGCCCCGCCCACGTTTGTGCTTTTCACCGATCGCAACATCAAGCTGCACTTCGCCTTCGAGCGATTCCTCGAAAACCAGATTCGCGAGGCCTTCGGTTTCAAGGGCACGCCGATCTGGTTCAAGGTGAAGGCCAGGAATGCCGACACCAAAGAATAGCCTGACCGATGTGATGGCCTATCTCACATGCAACCAGACAGTTGCTATTTAAGCAGATTGCAGCGCATTGAGCGGCTGGCGGATCGAAGGCTTGGTGTAGCCCTCTTCGGCCAGATGCTTGCCCATCTGCGCGTACATGTCCGGATCGGTCGGCTGCACAGTGCCAAGCCCGTCGACGTAGCGGTTGTACATGGAGAAGGCTGCGGCGATGAGCACCGTGTCGTGAATCTCGATATCGGTGGCGCCGAGCATGCGCGCGGCCTGCACATCGGCTTCGGTCACGAGTTTGCCGTCCTGCTGGACTTTGCCGGCGATGACGAGCAGCGCCTTGAGCTTTGGTGCTGATGGGCGCTGCGAGAAAATCGGCTTTCACCTTCTCGACGACCGAAGCGTCGCCGAGATGATTCGCGGCCGCGGCTCCGTGGCTCAACGCGCAAAATGTCGTGCAGTTGCGCGACGAGACATACGTGGCAATCAGCTCGCGTTCGCCGGGAGTGAGCGAGTTGGGCTGATGGAGAAGGATGTCAGCCAGTTCGCGCATGGGCTTGGCTGTCTCCGGGCGATAAGTGAATCCGGCGCTGATGCCGGGATAGCCTTCGGGAAGATTGATGTGCGGCATGATACCTCCAGTTGTCAGTTCTCAGTCGTCAGTTTTCAGTGCTTCCTATTTACGTTCCAAGTGTGCATGAGTTGCGCGTGCAGTGTTAGAACTGAAGACTGTCAACTGTGAACTTCCTCGGCTTCGCCGAGGTACTCCTTGCTTGTGTGCACGTATCCGTTGCGCGCGACCATGCGGCCGCGCTCGCGATAGAGCGCTTCGTCATCGGGCTGGACGGTGCCGAGGCCGTCGACGTAGCGGTTGTACATGCAGAATGCCGCGGCGATCAGCACCGTTCGTGAATCTCGAGGTCGGTCGCGCCTTGCTTGCGGGCGGCTTCGACATCGGCAGTGGTGACGAGCTTCCCATCCTGCTGCACTTTACCGGCAATCACGAGCAGCGCCTTGAGCTTGGGGCTGATGTCGGCCTGCGTGAAGTCGGTCTTTACCTGCTTCACCAGCGCCTCGTCGCCGCCCAGGTGGGCCGCGGCGATGGCGCCGTGAATGCTGGCGCAGAAGTGGGTACAGTTGCGGCTGGAGACGTAGGTGGCGATCAGCTCGCGCTCGCCTTTGCTCAACGTGCTGGGCCCGGTGAGCAGGATTTCGACGAGGTCGTTCAAGGGCTTTGCTGTTTCGGGACGAAAGGCCATGGCGCCGCGAATGCCGATGTGTTCGGGGGGAAGCGGGATGTGGGGCATGATGTTTCTCCAGTTTTCAGTTAGTCAGTTCTCAGTTCTCAGTTTGAGTGCATCAGTTGCGGATCTCAAGATCATGGAGAGATGGAATCTGCGGCGACGGAGGTTGCCACCTCGCTGCGTCGGGTCAGTAGCCAGCGGACCGGCAGACCACAAAGCACTACACCGGCACCCAGCAGCGCTGAAACCGGGTTATGCATCAAGAGCATGACGGCGAGCACTCCGCTGCCGGCGATGAAGACGATGGGAGCGAGGGGATACCACCAGCGGTGCACCGGGGTGATGGTTCGAAAGAGCGTTGCCACGGTGAGCGCGAGAAACGACGACAGCGGAGAAAATGATGAAGGCGAGGATGCGGTCGAAGGCGCCCAGCATCAGGACGAGCAGCGCCATTCCGGTTTGCAGCAGGACCGCATTGGCCGGCGAACCAAAGCGCGGATGCAGGCGCGCGAATGCGGCAAGCGGTCCTGCGGATGTCGCCTGCCCGCTTCGCCGCGAGCCAGTGCATAGGTTACGCGCGGCACGGCCATGCTGAGCACCATGAGGCCGCCGAGCACGCAAAGCACGACGCACATCGAAAGCACGCGGCCTCCTGCTGCACCGAAAAGCGCCTGGCCGAACAGCGCGACGAATGCGGTGTTGGACTGGATCTGCTGCATGGGAACGACGGCAACGAATGCGAAGCTGAGCAGCAGATAGATCGCCGTCACGATCAGCACGCCGCCGGAAAAGGCAACTGCAAGGTTGCGCGACGGATTGCGGACTTCGCCGGCGATCTTTCCGGCCTCCCACCAGCCGCCGAAGCAGAAGAAGGCGCTGATGGTCGCTCCAGCAATGGCGTCGATTAATGGATCGGAGCCGGTGCGGCGCGCAGAAAGCGGCACAATATTGGCCATTGTCGCGTGCCCTGAAAGGAAGCGCCCAGCCAACCAGAGCGGCGAGGACGGGAACCTTGAGCCAGTTGAGGACCGTCATCACGCCGCTGCTGAGCCGTGTACCGAAATAGTTGAGCGCGCCCAGAGTGAGCAGGATCAGCGCGGGGAGGGCCTTGGCGAGTGCAGACGGGAACCGGGAAGAGAGCCTGGATGTAAGGTACCAGTGCCAACGCAAAGCGCAGCGGCCACGCCGGGATACATCACGATGGCAGCCATCCAGCCGTAGAGGAATGCTACGCGCGAGCCGAAGCCGCGGCGAAGATAAACGTATTCGCCGCCGTCGTGGGGATTGCGGATGGCGAGCTCGGTGAAGCAGAGCGCTCCGGCCAGCGTGATGAACGCCATGCCGCACCACACTGCTGCCAGCAGCGCGGGCGAGCCCAGCGAACGGGCCATCCCGGCTGGAGTGAGGAAGATGCCGAGGGAGATGGCTTCGCCGGTGACGACGGCCGTGGCCGCCCACACGCCCATCTGCCGCCTGGTTTGGGGATCGACCTCCATGGTTTGGCTATCCTACGAACCCGACTGCATGGCTGCGCATCAGTCTTTGGATGGAGAACCTGCGCCGATCGAGAATCGATCGCGCTCGGATCCAGCGGGTTGCCAGCTATTGAGGCGCGGCGGCTGTCGGTTCTGGATTCGGGTTGCTGGTCAAGATGCGTGATGTGGACGCTCGCCTGGGTCTCCGGAATGGTGCCATCGTTCACCTGGGCCTCGGTGGGTTTGCCCTGCACGAGGACGCGCGGCGTAACCGTGCCGCGGGCGGGAACGAAGACTCGCTCGGTGGTCGTGTTGGTTGCCGAGCGCACGGTGACGGGCACCTCGGCGGCGGCAGTATCCAGCATTGGAGATGGTGACGGAGACAAGCCAGTTGCCGGATTGCACGGCGTTGGGGAAGACCTTGTCGATGGTGAGGTCGGGCAGGCCGTGGTCGGCGTCGATCCAGTCGGCGAAGAGCCAGTTGAGATTCTTGCCGGGCGCGGCAGCCTTCAAGGCTGCCTGAAAGGACGGAGCAGGATCGGCGCCGGCGCCGTTCCAGTCTCGCTTGCTCGGCGGCACCGTTCGACGCGCGGAGAGCGGCGGCAAGCGCATCGTCGCCGACCAGATCGCGCAGCATCCAGAGGATATATGCAGCCTTTGTGCGGTAGTAGACGGGCGAGGTGGCGTGCGCGAGGGGCTGGCCTGCACCTTCACCGGGGCTGGGTGGCTCTTCAAGTGCCAGCGCCTGGCGGCCCGCCTCAAGCGTGCCCAAGGCCTGGTCGCGACGGTGCTGGTGGTCGTCCCAGAGCGTGCCCATGAAGTTGGCCGCGCCTTCGTTGAGCCAGTAGGGACGGGGCGCCATCCACGCGTGGGTCAGGGCATGCGACGAGCACCGATGAGAGCTGGTCGGGAGGCGCATCGCGCACGGGAATGACAAGCAGCGGACCCGATTCCCAGGGCACATCTTCGGGATCGGGCAGATCGAGGACGGTGAGCTGGGTGCGTGGATTGGGCCCGAGCCAGCGCTCAATCATGGCGAGACGCTGGTGGCGGCGGTCAGCCAGCTTTTGACGGCCGATTCGTCTTCAGGAATCGTGTAGAGCGGTGAGGTGGGTTCCCGGATGGGCCGTCTGCGTGGCAACGAAGAGGCTTGGCGATTCGAAACTGAGCGTGGTCGGGCCGGTATCGGAGGTTGCGACGCCGGGCACATCGGAGCTCAGGCTCTGAGGATCAACGACCTTGAGCGGAACGGCGATTGCCATTGATGCGGCAATCGGTGGGCGCCTGGCCGTGGGGAAACTCCACGGTGAGGCGGAGGCGGAATGCGGCTGCCGGACGAGCGCAGTTTCTGCCTGCCGATTTCGTCGAAGAGACGCGCTCCATCGCCAAGGATGACGGGGACGCTGGCGACGGGATACCAGACGACATTGCCGAAGCCGCGCAGGCCGGTGAAGGCCGGGCTGATCTCGTCCCAGTCGGAGTGCGATGGCGGAGTCTTCCGGGAGTTCCGACGGAGAGGAGACGGCGAGCGGTGGCGGAGATGGTGCCGGAGTAGGTGACGTCGAGCTGAAGCGTTGCGCCGGGGGCAAGCGGCTCGGCGAGCGGCACGGCGGCTTCGTGGAGCTGGCCGGTGTGGTCGGCGTCGGAGTTGAGGGTGGCGACCGGGAAGCGGACGTCGCGGCCGGCGATGCGGATGCGCTCCCAGTTGAGGGACGAGGAGATCTGCAGCGGAATGCGCGCCAGCGGCGCGTTGCCGGTGTTGCGGACGGTGACAAGTGCGCGTGCGGCGAGTTGCTGTGCGTCGCGGTATTGAGGCGGACGTCGAGATCGAGGCCGGTGATGGTGACGGCCTGGCGCTCGGCGTCTTCGACAGAATGGGGCGTCGGCGGCTTGCGCGGCGGGCTTGGCGGCGGGGCCGGTGGTGCTGACGGTGTTGCCGTTTGCGTCGAGGGAACGCTGGAAGATGACCTTGCCTGCTGGCTCGGCGGGCTGAGGGGCGGGCTGGTGGAGCTTGGTCCGTGATTGGGCTGGCCAGCTTGACTGGCGGGACTGGGGTTAGCTGGAGTCTGGGCTTCGCCGGGGACAACGGCCAGGAGCGCGGCAAGGGATGCGATCGCCAGCGCCCGGGCGGGGAACAACTTCATGAACCTAGGCCTTTCTGCTTCTTTTTGGACGCTGCGAGCGCTGCCGATGGCGAGCACTCGGCGGGCTGTGCGGGCGGCGGCGCGGCGCTGGCGGGCGGCTTCGTAGAGGACGACGGCTCCGGCGGCGGAGACGTTGAGGGAACTGACGCCGCCGGCCATGGGGATGCGCAGCAGGTGGTCGCAGGTGCGGCGGACCAGGTCGTGGAGGCCGGCGCCTTCGCGGCCGAGGACGAGGACACAGTCGCCGGTGAAGTCGAACTGGTCGTAGTCGGAGGTGCCGCGTTCGTCGAGGCCGATGACCCAGATGTTCTGCTCGCTTCAGCTCTTCGAGGGCGCGGACGAGGTTGACGACGCGGGCGATGCGGAGGTGCTCGGCTGCGCCGGCGCTGGCTTTGACGGCCACGGGGCTCAGCGGCGCGGAGCGGCGCTCGGTGAGGACGACGCCGTCGACGCCGGCGCCGTCGGCTACGCGGAGAAGAGCGCCGAGATTCTGCGGATCTTCGACGCCGTCGAGGGCGAGGAGCAGGCGGCGGTTGCGGAGGGATCGGGCGCGGTGAAGAGGTCTTCGATGGCCAGGAATTCCTGCGGGCGGACGAGGGCGACGACGCCCTGGTGGGCCGGTGTTCCGGCGAGGTGGGTGAGCTGCTCGCGGGGTTCCTGGCGGACGCGGACGCCGGCCTGTTTGCAAGTCGGCGACGAGGCGCGCGAGGCGCTCGTCGTGGCGCTCGGCGGCGACAAGGACGTGATCGAAGCGGCGCCGGCCGGCCTTGAGAGCTTCTTCAACCGGGTGCACGCCGTAGAGAACTTCCATGTATCTAGTGTAGATTGCGCTACGGCTGCGGGCGACGGCGGCGCACCACCGCTGGCTCTTGAGCCCATGCACGGGTACGGTGTGGCGCTGCGGATTGAGCAGATCAGCAGCGGGGTGTTTCGGGTGAACGCTGGGTCGCTGCTGCCGGCACTGAGCAGGATGGAGCGCGCGGGACATGTGAAGTCCGAGTGGCGGGCTACGGAGAACAATCGGCGCGCGAAGTATTACCTGCTGACAGCGAAGGGGCGGAGGGCGTTGACGGCGGAGACGGAACAGTGGGAGCGGCAGACGGCGGCGATTGCGCGGATTTTGGAGGCGTGATGGGAGACGGGCTTGATGCGCTCTTGCTTTCCCACCCTTGCTTCGCAAGGATGGGGCACCCTGGTTCGTGCTTCGGCCGGATTGCTTTGGGAGGATGGGCGCTTGCGGAGGACAGCGATGGGTTGGATGAACAGCATCGGCATGGGACTGAGGTCGCTGTTTGCGAAGCGGCGCGTGGAGCGGGAACTCAACGAAGAACTGGAGGGCTTTCTCGAAGCCGCTGCGGCGGATAAACGGCGGATGGGTATGAGCGCTGAGGCGGCGCGGCGCGCGGCAATGACGGAGATGGGCAGCCGCAATGCGGTGAAACACCAGGTGTGGTCGTCGCGGTGGGAGTCGCGCGTGGAAGGGCTGATGCAGGATGTGCGCATCGGCGCTCGCGCGTTAGCGAAGAGCCCGGGATTCACGGCGGTGGCGCTGCTATCGCTGGCTCTGGGGATTGGCGCGAACACGGCGATCTTCACGCTGCTGAACGCGGTGCTGCTGCGGCCCTTGCCGGTAGCGCACCCGGAGCGACTGTATCTCTTCGGCAAGGGACAGTGGGTGGGCAGCACCGACGGGATGCCGAACAAGAGCTGGCAGCTCTTCTCGGATCCGCTGTACAAGGATTTCGCAAGGCAAACGCAGTCGTTCGCGGGAGTGGCGGCGCAGAGCAGCATCCAGATGGGCAGCCATATTTCTATCGGTGGCGGCGCAACGGAACATGTACGGATCGACCTGGTGTCGGGCAGCTACTTTAACGTGATGGAAGTGCCGCCGGCGCTTGGACGCGTGATCGCGGAGAGCGATGACGGCGCTGCGGGCGCGAGTCCAGTAGCAGTGGCGAGCTATGGATGGTTTCAGCAGCACTTTCAGGGGAACCCGTCAGCAATCGGGCAGACCGTGCACATCCAGGGGCGCGATTACACGATCATCGGCGTGGCACAGGCGGGCTTCAGAGGAATTGCGCCGGCGGAGCCCACGGACCTGTGGATTCCACTGTCGATGGAGAAGGAGATTTCGCCGGGGTGGAACGGACTGGCGGATCACGATTTTCAGTCGCTGTACCTGATCGGGCGGCTGAAGGCCGGCGTATCGCTGGCGCAGGCGAGTGCGAGCACAAACGTGCTGTTCCGGCAGATTGTGCGCGCGCAGTTCTTGGGCGGAAACGCTTCGCCACGTGCTCTTGCGGATCTTTCTGAGGCGCGAGTGGACCTGACCTCGGCAGCCGGCGGATTGCCGGGATTGAAGCTGCGTTTCACGGTACCGCTCGAGATCCTGATGGGGATTGTTGCGCTGGTTCTGCTGATTGCGTGCGCGAATATCGCGAACATGCTGCTGGCGCGCGGTGTGGCGCGCGGGCGCGAACTCGCGGTGCGGCAGGCGCTGGGCGCGACGCGTGGGCGCATCGTGGTGCAACTTCTGACAGAGAGCTCCTTGCTAGCGGCGGCAGGCGCGGGCCTTGGTGTTTTGCTGGCCTGGCGTGGATTGCAGTTGCTGCTGGCGCTGGGTTCGCAAGGGCCGGAGACGATGCCGCTGGACCTGACGCCGGACGCGCGGGTACTGGGATTCACGCTGCTGTTGACGGTGCTGACGGCGGTGTTGTTCGGCGTGGCTCCGGCACTTCGGGCGACACGGCTGGAATTGACTCCGGCGCTGCGAGATGGGCGCGGAGCCTCATCGACCTCGGCGCGCGGAGCACTGTCACGATCGCTGATCGTCGGGCAGGTTGCGCTGTCGATCCTGCTGCTGGCGGCGGCGGGATTGTTCCTGCGAAGTCTGCGGAACCTAACGCACCAGGACCTGGGATTGGATACGCAGAACGTGATGGTGTTTTCGCTCGACGAGTATGCGGCGAATCTGCCGCTCGACGCACGGCTGACCCAACTGCAGGAGCAAATTGAACAGAAGGTGCAGGCGCTGCCCGGCGTGCAGTCGGCGAGCTTCTCGATGTTTACGTTCAACCAGGGAGAGTGGTCAAGCAACATGCTGATGCAGGGAGTTACTCCGAATACCTTGAACAGCGAAGACGTGCTTTACAACGTGATTGGAAACGAATTTCTGCAGACGCTGGGAATCCCGATGGTGGCGGGGCGGAACTTCAATTCGCAGGACAGGGCGACGAGCCCGCACGTGGCCATCGTGAACGAGACGCTGGCGAAGCGGTTCTTCCCGAATGAGTCGGCGCTAGGGCACCGGTTCTGTCTGTGCAATCCGAACGCGGAGCACGCGGAGAAACACGACTTCGACGAGGAGATTGTTGGCGTGGTGCGTGATGCGAAATACGTAGGCATGGGCGAAGGCAAACATATGGCCGCGTATTTTCCGTATGCGCAGCGGATTCAGTATTTCGGCAACTTCTCAGTCAAGTCGAATGGGCCGGTGGCAGCGCTGGTGCCCGCGGTGCGGCGCGCGGTGGCGGAAGTGAACCCGGAGATTGCAGTTGCGCAGATAGTGCCAATGGCGGACGAGGTGCAGGGCTCGATCGCCACGCAGCGGATGATCGGGTGGCTTTCGGTTCTTTGCTGGGCTTGCCGTGTTTTTGGCGGCGCTTGGGACGTACGGGTTGATTTCTTACTCGGTTGCGCGAAGGACGAACGAGATCGGTATTCGCTTGGCACTGGGAGCACAAACGCGGACGTTGCTGTGGATGGTGCTACGAGAGTCGCTGGTTCTGCTAACGGCCGGACTGGTGATTGGCGTTCCGGTGGCGCTTGGAGTGGCGTATGGGCTGGCGAGCGTGCTGAAGGCGCAGCTCTACCAGGTGAGCGCGATGGATCCGATCTCGTTTGTGGCGGCGGGAGTGGTGGTGAGCGCCATGACGGTGGCGGCAGCGTGGATTCCGGCATGGCGGGCGGCGAAGGTGGATCCACTGACGGCGCTGCGTTGCGAGTGAGAATAGGACATCAGCTTTCAGCTATTAGCGTCCAGTTGGGCTGAGGCGGCATTTCGACTTGGCCGGTGGGATGTAGTGGAAGCGGACGAGGTAGATCTTGTCGCCGGGGCCGTGTTTGGCGACCTTCAGCAGGTCGAGAACGCCGAGGAAGCCCGACTCGCGAGCCAGTGCAGGTGTGATGTCGGGTAGGCCGATGGGTTCGATGGAGTCCACTTCGATCTGGCCTTCTTCCATGGTGTAGCGTCCGCCTACTTTGACGCGGGGGCTCTGCCAGATGCGGACGCTGCAGGTGATGTCTCCGCGGCGGACACCGTCGCGGAGACGCTTGGTAAACATCATTGCAGAGAGTTTAGCCGAGCAGGCGGACGCCCCAGGAGCGCAGCTCTTCTAACCGCAGCCATTCTCATCCCTTGAGGAAAGCCAACAGATCGGCATTGATGGTATCGGCTTGCGTCGTGGGCATGCCGTGCGGGAAATCCTTGTAGGTTTTCAGTGTTCCGTTCTTCAACAATTTTGCGGACAACGGCCCGGAAGCGGCATAGGGGACGATCTGGTCGTCTTCGCTATGCATAACCAGCACCGGAATGGTGATCTTCTTGAGGTCTTCAGTGAAGTCGGTTTGGGAGAAGGCGACAATGCCGTCGTAGTGCGCCTTGGCGCCGCCCATCATGCCCTGCCGCCACCAATTCTGGATGACGGCCTCCGACGGTTTCGCACCCGGCCGGTTATAGCCATAGAAAGGTCCAACCGGCAGGTCACGGTAGAAGTTGGTCCGACTGGCGGCGAGTTGCGCCTGCAGATCGTCGAACACCGACTTGGGAAGGCCGAGAGGGTTAGCCGGGGTTTTCAACATCAGCGGCGGAACCGCGCTGATCAGCGCTGCTTTGGCCACTCCGCTCTCGCCATGCCGCGCCAGATAACGTGTCACCTCGCCCCCGCCGGTGGAATGGCCGACGTGGATGGCCTTTTGCAGGTTGAGATGAGATGTAAGAGCGGCCAGGTCATCGGCGTAATGGTCCATGTCATGGCCGTCGCCGGTCTGGGTGGAACGCCCGTGGCCACGGCGGTCGTGGGCGATGACGCGATAGCCATGACCCAGGAAGAACAACATCTGTGTGTCCCAATCATCGGCCGATAGCGGCCATCCATGGCTGAACACGATTGGCTGGCCTGAACCCCAGTCCTTGTAGAAGATCTCGACGCCGTCCTTGGTTGAGATGGTGGGCATTTTGCCTCCTTCGGATTAAGTTCCTCGTTGATCACATCTACTACTGGGATGATGCAGGATTACAAAGCGCAAATGAATTCTGGGTTTAGAAACGCGCGATAGGTATATTTTTGGTGCAAACGACTGTTCTTTGCGCTCTTAAAGAGCCTGACAGGGCCTCGTTAAAATGGGACCGAGGTTTTCGCAGTTGGCTGTCAAAAATGACGGTACCGATGCTTTGCTGGTTGCGTTACGCTGCTGGCGTATTTCTCGGAGACGTTATGCGATCTGACATTGTGGCGGGCGCAGTTTTTCCTGACTACGAACTCTCGGATCATACGGCGAAGCGGCGCAAGCTCTCGGAGCTGCAGGGGCAGCATCCGATGGTTCTAGTGCTGAGCCGCGGGGGCTACTGCCCCAAGGACCGCAGGCAGGCCGAACTGCTTGTCGAGTTTCACCGCGAGATGGAAGTTGGGTACTGCCGACTGGTCACGATCAGCACAGACAATATCGCTCTCACGAACGAGTACCGGTCAGGAGTGGGTGCTCACTGGCCGTTTTTATCGGATGCGGGTCGTCACGTGCAGAAGGATCTCGACATTGCCGAATACACGGATGCGGAACACAATCCGATGATTCCTCACGTCATTGTTCTGGAGCCGGGGCTGATCGTCTACAAGGTCTACAACGGGTATTGGTTTTTTGGCCGCCCGACGATTGAGGATCTGCGGCAGGACCTCCGTGCGCTGACCAAAAAATGCCGTCCGGACTGGGATATCACGACGCCGGAGATGAAAGCCGCGTGGCAAGGCCGCAAAGATCTGTTTTATCCCTATGGCAAGACTTATGCTCAGACACTCGGCGAGCAGGATTAGAGCGGTTCAGGTTGATGTATGTCGGTATGGCCCGGCAACGCGCTGACACTCCAGCGGCGAAAACAGGTTGTAGGGCGTTTAACGAATTGTAAATCGCCGTATTTTTGGTGCAAATGAAGGAATTTATGCGGCTTGGGAGAGCGATTTGTCGTCTAATTGAACGAGATGAGTACAGTTGCGGCAATACGTTCGTTGTTTGCCCCGGGAGCTGTCTCGGCTGCCGAGGAGCAGGTTCGGCAGGAGAATCTTGCTGTTGCCGAAGGACTTAAGCGGCAGGACGCGGGTCTGCTGGACGAACTGATCGTGCGTTTTCAGCACCGGCTGCTGCGTTATCTGCTCTTCTTGACCGGCAACCGCGAGATGGCCGAGGACCTTTTTCAGGAGGTCTGGATGCGGGTGCTGACCCGCGGCGGGCAATTCAATGGGAAGGCACGGTTTGAGACGTGGCTGTTTACGATCGCGCGCAATCTGGTGATCGATCAACGGCGCAAGCGGACCATGAGCAGCCTGGACGAGCTGTTTGAGGCGGGCGAGCGACGACGACCGGCCGATGGCGTTTGAGGTTGCCGATCACGAGCCGGGGCCGTTTGACCGCTTGTCGAACGTTGAGGACCGGCAACAGATTGCGGCGGCGCTGCTGCAGCTGGACACGCTGTACCGCGAGGTGCTGGTGCTGCGGTTCCACGAAGACCTATCGCTGGAAGAAATTGCGAAAGTGACGCGGGCGCCGTTGTCTACGGTGAAATCGCGGCTGTATCGCGGCATGGCATCGATCAAGCCACGGCTGGAACGGGCGCAGGCGCATCGCCGGGAGGCTGTGTGACCGGACCAGGGCCTGCCATGGAAGCGGTGCAAAACCATCATAGTGCCGCGCATGGTGACCTGGTGGAAGCCACTGCGGGATACGGCGGCGAACGCGAGCGAGCGACGGCGGATCGGACGCGGCGCGTGGTAATGGCTTCAGCAGGCGTGATGCAGGAACAGCGGGCGGGCCGGAAACGGATTCGCGCGATTACCCTGGCGGCGACGCTGGTGGTGTTCTTCGTCGTGGGACCGCCAGTGTGGTGGGTGGCGGATACGCTGATTGAAGAAGAGCACCTGACGAGCCTGTTAAGCGAGCTCGCGGTGTGGGGATTCTTCTCAGTAACTGCACTGCTGGGGTCGGCCCTGCTGGCGGGTTGGTTGCGGCGTAAGTCGTAATGACGTCCGAGGCGGCAATACGCATCTTTGTAATGCGCTCAAACCAGTAACTTTCTCTTTGGGTGTGCAATTCCTCTATACTGAGTCGCAACTTCACTTCGAGCGCGGCCGTCCATTGAATAGCGATTCGCTGTCCGAGATTGCTGCGTGAGCCCTCGGGGCGAGGGTCAAAGTCTTATGCGTGAACCTGAACTGATCAACCCGAACGAAGATACGCGGCTGGTGCCGGTGTGGTCGATTGTGATCGCAGCGGCGGTATTTGTGCTGGTGGAGTACTACTTCTGGCTGGTGTTTCCTCAGACGCAACATCATGTTCCCCCGCTGGGGCTCCGCATTTACATGAACGTCTCGTGGGGATTGCTGGCGTCGCTCTACTTTCTGATGGTGGGGTACGTAAGCAAGGACGCGCCGCGGCGGGCGATGAGTGCGCGGTTCTGGATGCTGATCTGCTTTGTAATGCCGGGTGGGATCGGCGCGGTGCTGTACTTTCTGCTACGGGCCCCGCTGGTTTCGAAGTGTCCGGCGTGCGGAACACATGTGCAGGGCGATTTCCATTTCTGTCCGCAGTGCAACTACCAGCTGACGGCGAGTTGCGGGAATTGCTTCAGGACGGTGCGGGCGACGGATCAGTTCTGCACGCGATGCGGGCATGAGTTGGAGAGCGATCAGATGCCGGCTCGGTTGAGGATGCATGCGGGACTGGGGACCAGGGACTAGAGATTCAAGCGCGGAAGCTCTGGAGCTTTCACTCTTACTTTATAACGAAGAAAGATCAGTTCCCTTCTCTGCAGGTTCAGCCCTACCTTGGGAGGTAGACTGATGCTAACTCGGCTGCTGCTCGACTTCACTTCCGCATGACGATTTCTGCGCTAATTATCGACGACGAACAACTTGCTCGCGACGAGCTTGCGTACCTGCTTGAGGCGGCGAAGGACGTGGATGTGGTGGCGCAGGGGGCGAACGGCATCGAGGCGGTGGAGTTGATTGAAGAACATCATCCTGACTTGGTGTTTCTGGATGTGCAGATGCCGGGGCTAGATGGTTTTGCTGTGATTCAGCGCGTGATGGATCGGCATCGCAAACAGAGGGACGGCAACGGATGGAGTTTGCCGCAGTTTGTGTTTGCGACGGCGTATGACCAGTACGCGGTGCGCGCGTTTGATGTGAACGCGGTGGACTACCTGCTGAAGCCGTTCGATCGCGGGCGTGTAGACAAGGCACTGGAGCGGGTGCGGGGGCGGATAACGAGCGGCGCTGCGGTAAGCGTGAGCGGCGAGTCGCCGATTGAGTCGCAACTGGATGCGTTGCTGAGTTTGCTGAAGGGTCCGCAGGGCGCGGCGCGCGCGGCAAAGCTGATTGTGCAGGCGGGGAGCAGGCTGTTGCTGGTGGACCAGGCGGAGATTTGCTTTGCAGAGATTGAAGAAGGCGTGATTCGCGTGGTGACGCAGCAGTTCGAAGGGCAGTCGAAGTGCCGGACGATTGAGGAACTGCTGGATCAGCTGGACCCGGCGGTGTTCTGGCGCGCGCACCGGAGCTTCGTGGTGAACATCAACCAAATTCGCGAAGTGGTGCCGTGGTTCAAGTCGACGTATCAGCTGCGGATGAATGACAAGAAGCAGACGGAGATTCCGGTGAGCCGGGCGCAGACAAAGCGGCTGCGGGAATTATTCAATCTGTAGGTGGCTTCATCGGTCCGCCGAGACCGAGAGCCAGAATGTACGTGCCGGGCGTTATACGTGTCTGATCAGGCGTTGATGGCGCTGGGTCACAAGCGAACAGACGGCATAGTGACGAGTACGCGATAACGCACGACTCGGAACCATCGGCGACAACTCGCCCGCTACTCCGTCAATGAGTGCCTAGCCCTGTTACCGGCAACTGGCCCACAAACATTAGATATCTGTCGTTCGAGGCGGCAACAGTGCTAGAAATGAATCTAGCCTCAAATGACTAAGTATCGTGTGTCTTCTGCCTTGCGCATCAGTTCCGTAATTCTCGCGCTCTTTACGCTCGCGCCTCTTGCCTTGCAGTCGCAGTTAGCAAGTGATCCTCCCTTGCCGGCAGTTGCCACGGCCGACAGCGTGATCGTGCTAAAGGGGGAGAGGAAACTCTTGCTGATGAAGGGTGGCGAAGTTTTGAAGGCCTACAGAGTCTCGCTGGGAGGCAATCCAGTCGGGCCGAAGATCAGGGAAGGCGACAGCAGGACGCCGGAAGGCAACTATGTGCTTGATCGCCATAACGCGAACAGCCAGTTTCATAGGTCTATACACATTTCTTATCCAAACGCGGAAGATCTGGCACGCTCCAGAAAAATGGGTGTACCGCCCGGAGGGAATCTCTTCATCCATGGAGTGCCGAATGACTATCACGGACCGAGTCAGAATCTGGGGGATTGGACCCTTGGCTGCATCGCGGTGACCAACGCTGAGACGGACGAAATCTGGCGAGCAGTCGCAAACGGCACGCCGATCAAGATCAAACCCTAGTCGGCCCCATGCAACTCACGGGCCTCTTCTTCATTTGGGATACTGGTGGCCTTTGGCCAACTCCTCCTCGAGCGTCGCATCATGCAGATATATATCGTGAGAGAAGTGAACCTCTCCGTTCTCCTCCACGATGGCGGTCTGGTAGACGACCAATACCGGAATCGGTGAAGCGAGATTGACTCGTAAGTTATTACGGCCCTCGTTCATTGCGTGCTCAACTTGTTGCAAATCCCAGCCGGGGTTGTTGCGAAGAACCCACGCGGCGAGCTCGGCCGGTTTTTCAGCGTGGATGCACCCGTGGCTGGAGGCCTGCGCTTTGCCGTAGAACTTCGCATCGCTCGCGGGAGTGTCGTGAATATAGACGTGGTGTTTATTGGGAAACATGAACTTGACCAGTCCCAGCGCATTGTCGGGACCGGGTGGCGCCCGTACTGTCAGCTCTCCCGTTCGGATCTGCTGAACCATCGCCGACGTGATGCCCCCGGACTTGATGACCTGCCCGTTCGACCTGACCAGTTCCAGGTCGATTTCGTCCAGCGATGGATGTTTGACCAGATCGGGGAGGATTTCTTTGCGCAGGATGCCTGGCGGAGGATTCCAGTAGGGACGAAAGACGACGTACAGCATATTTTTGTCGAACATCGGGGTTTGGAAATCGTATTGGTCGCCCACATCCACGGTCATAGTGAGGCCGGGTCGATCTCCCTCGAAGCAGTAGAGGCGGAATTCTGGAACGTTAATTACAATCGCCGATTCCATGAAGCGGTAAGGCAACCAGCGATATCTCTCCAATCCCAGGCGCATCTGCTCGACACGATCACTCAGTGGCACGTTCATTTCGGCAATCGTTTTGGGCTCAATTTCGCCTGTTGGCGCCAGACCATGACGTTCCTGGAAGTGTTTGACCGCGTCAACCATGACCCCCTCATATTTGTCAGCGTCTGGCGGAATGGTCGCGCTCTCCGGCAGATCGCCAAGCAATCGCAACAGACTTGCGACACGTGCGATGTACCTGTACAGGTTGCCCGGCTGCGCTCGTACGTAGGGAGGCAGTTTCTCCCCGGTATCCTTCTTCGCAAGTTCCTCATAGTGCGGCAAAGCGTCACGTAGCCGCCTGTAGCCTTCGAAAAGGGGCTCGACTTCGGCCACTTCCGAGCGAAGATTGGAACCATTGATCAGGGCGTAGCGAAAGAACTGGGGCAGGTCGAGTTTCTCCTGAGAGTTGTCAAACTCGAAACCCAGATGCTGCGGGTTGACTCTTCCAACCTGCAGATCGGACAGATAGCGCATGACACACACCGTGAGGGCGGCATCGAAGCGCGCTTCCGCAGCTTCCTCATGCGGTCCATTCAGTAGTTTCAGGCGATCAGCCCAGCGTGAGGCATCGTAGTCTTCGGCTTGAAGGCCCTCCCGGTCGGCGTCCTGTAGAACCCGGACCAGTTCAACCGCCTGAGTCGTAGGCTGGCCGTCTCGTACCCACGCGAGCGCGTAACCTGAAGGACGGTAAAAGCTGGCGAGCTGCGACCGATAGTCGGAGAAGTTGGGCCAACGAAGATCCTCGAGGCGGCTGAAGCGACGATCCCACTCAGCCGGGCAGCGGCTCCCTTCTGCTTCGGTGTTGTACTGGCGTTGGCGCGCGTCGTACCCGCCGAACTCTTACTCGCCTGCGCGAACCGTAGGCCGTCGAGCAGCACGAATGCGGCAAGAAGCAGAGATGCAATCTCAAGCTGTCGTTTAGTACGCACGAGCCATTCCTCTGGTTCGTTGCCACATTCCTGTTCGAATAAGGGGTTCTAAAGAATTGACGGCTCGACGACCATTCAACAACATCCGCTGCCGCCCTCCCGCGCTTTGTACCACGCTGCTCACAACCTTCACCTGCTTAGATGGTGAAATGGCGAATGTCCGCGGCCCGCTGCGCGTCGGCCTCCAGGACGGCTGCGATTTCCGGATCGCTGCGAAATCGTCGAGTCACTCGTGGGACTGGGCTGAGTTCTGGGCGAGCGACCGTACTCGGATCTTCGGATGGCGGTAGCAACCTTTAGCAACGTTATGTCTGTCTATTCAGTTAAGTTATTGAAAATAAATTTGATTGCTTGTAGTTGTGGGTAACTCGTGCCAAAGAAAAGCCAAAGCTGCGGGTTCCGCTTCTTTTCGCTATGCGAAGAGTCGGTCGGAAAAATACGCGAGCGAGCGATTAAGCGATCAGTCGTAGCGTTCGAAGATGATTTGCTTGCGGTGCCAGCCGTAGCTGCCGAGTCTCTCACGGACACCGGCGACCATGTTGTTAAGGCCGCAGATGTAGGCGTAGATGTCGAACTTGAGTTCAGAGGGAAGAATGGTTGGATCGGGCGGCGGCGCGGGAAGGGGCTGACCGAGCCGAGCGGCGCGTTCTTCGACGATGCGGCCGACGTGCTCCTGTACGTATCCGCGAAGACCCTTCCAGCTATCGTCGGCGCGGCTGAGCGTAGGCAGGTAATGGAAGTTGGGCTTGCGCGCGGCGAGGGCCTCGAACTCTTCGTGGTAGTACAGCTCGCTTTCGTAGCGGGTGCCGTAGACCATCCAGATCTCTTTGCCTTCGCTGCGGTCGATGCCCGCGTCGGGACCGGTTTCAGGGAAGAGCCATTGCGCGAAGCCACGCATGGGAGCGATGCCGGTGCCGGTGGAAATGAAGATGGAATCGGTGATGGGCTGCTTGAGGATGAAGTGGCCGTGGGGGCCGTGAATCTGGATGCGGCCGCTGGGAGGCAAATCGATGAGGTCGGCGAGGTGATTCGAGAAGAACCCCTGAGGCACGCGATTGACACAGAGCTCAAAATGGTTCGAATTGGCCGCGGAAGCGATGGAGTAGGCGCGAGTCTGCTGCTTGCCGTTGGAATCTGTGGCGACAGCGGAGATGAATTGGCCGGAGATGAAGGGAAAGGATTCCAGATCTTCAAGAACGAAATCGAAGTGGTAACACTGGGCCGATTCAGAGATTAGCGTTTTGCTTAACAAACGTGCCGAATGCAGTTCACGCGCCAAGGTAGATTCTCGCTTGCGTTGAAGATTGAGCCATACAGGGAGCCAAATGCAGTATATCGTCCGGCGTGCACGGGGCGGCAGTCGCATTTTGCGCGCGCAGATACGGAAGTTTATGGAATCAAATCGCAGCGGCTGCGGTGGTTTCGTTCTACGCCAGTGCGTGCCAGCAGAGTTGAAGGCCCATGACGAAGAGCCAGAGCGAAAGTGCGAGGCGCATGGTGCGGACGGGGATGCGCGAGGCGAGGCCGGTGCCGACGAGGGCGCCCAGAACTCCGCCGACGATGAGATTGATAAGTAGAGACGAGTTGAGGCCGGCGCTGCTGAGGTGAAGTGTGCCTCCGATGAGCGATAGGCAGAGGCCGAAGGCGAGGTCGGTGCCGACGATGCGGCGCGCGTCGAGCGGGGTGAGGCCAAGAAGGGCGAGCGTGCCGAGGGCTCCGGCGCCGGAAGAGGAGAAGCCGACTTCAGCGCCGATGGGAAACATGACGAGGGCGAGCCATCGGGGAGAGTTGGCTGCGCTGCGCGGGTTCAGCGGCAGGGCGGAAATGGCGGTAGATGTGCCAGGCGGAAGAGAGGGCGATCATGACGCCGAGTGCGAGATAGAGCCAGAGGTTGTTGGCTGCATTGTGTGCGACGCGCTGAAAGAGGAGCGAGCCGAGGGCGACGCCGGGGATTCCGGTGGCAAGGATGATGGCGAGGGTGCGCCACTCGACCTGGCGGCGCCAGATCTGCACTGGGACGACGACGAGTTTGACGGCAGCTGAGTAGGCAAGGGCGGTGCCGACGGCTTCGGCGACGGGAACGTGGAGAAACAGGATCAGCAATGGCGCGATGAGCGTGCCGGCGCCGACGCCGGTGATGGCGATGAGCGTGGCGATTGCAAATCCGAGAAGGAGTTCCATGGCGATCTCCGGTGGTCAGCGAAGCTGCACTCAGTGAGCCTGCAGGTGAATGCCGCACTCGAGTTTGCGGCCGGACCAGCGGCCCGAGCGCGGGTCGTTGGCGTCGAAGGGCAGGCTGGTACATGGAGCGCAACCGATGGAGGTGTAGCCCTTTTCGTAGAGCGGGAGGAGCGGAATCGAGTGCTGCTCGGCGTATTGCCAGACGTCGCGCGTGGTCCACTCGGCCAGCGGGCTGAGCTTGGCGAGGATCTTGCCCGTGGGCAGGGTGAAGAACTCGTGCGGCTGGAGGTTGGCGCGCGACTTGGACTGCTGGCGGCGCAGGCCGGTGACCCAGGTGGTGTAGGAGCCGAGGGCGCGGAAGAGCGGCTCGACTTTGCGCAGGCCGCAGCAACGGTCGGGCGCGGTCTGGTTGAGGATGCCGAATTGCGACTCCTGTTCGGCGACGGATGAGCTCGGCCTCAACATTGACGAGGTTCAGGTTCCAATCGGAGGCGATGCGATCGCGGTAGGCGAGCGTCTCGGGAAAGTGGTAGCCGGTCTCGAGGAAGATGCACGGGAATGCGCGGCTGAAGCTGGAGCACCATGTGGAGCACGGCGACGTCTTCGGCCTGGAAGCTGCTGGTGATGCAGGCGCGCTGCGCGTGCTCGAGGTGCTCGCGGAGGAAGCTCGAGGCGGTGAGGGCGAGAGCGTCAGATGCCGAGGCCGTTGTCATTGTCGTCTTCTCCTGTGTGGATTGAAGCGAGGCGTTGGATTTCGTTGAGAAGCTGGTCTGCGTCGTTGGTGAATTCGAAGTCGGGAGCGAGTTGCAGCGGCTTTGCGCTTAGGCCGTCGGCACGCGGTGAATGTGATCGGATCGGGTTGATCGGACTCGAGGATGACGAAGGCGCCGAGGCGGGCGAAGGTGAGCCAGCTGCGCGGAGGCCGGAACGCGGGTGCGGAGGACGAGAGCGCCTTCGGCGAGAAGAGACTGCTCGATTCGAGCGGCGATGATCAGCGCGGTTGCCGACATTGAGCAGCCCTGTGGTTGCATGTTTGTGTTCTGAATCGGATGCATCGTGGATGACGCGGATCATGCCGGCGCCGGCGGTGGTGTTGTCGGCCGGGATCGATGAGGATGAAGCTGCCGGTGGCGCGGCTGTCGCGATAGAGATCGGCGAGCAGGGGGCGGCTGGTTTCGATGACGACTTGGCCGATGTCGTTGAGGGCGAGCTGCGTGGCGGAGTTCTCGGCGAGGTGTTCGACGTCGATGCGGGAGCGGAGTTCGGTGATGGTGGCGCGGACGGTCTGGCTGGTGTGCTTGAGCAAGTAGGTGGCGCCGGGGCGCAGGGGCTTGGCGTGCATCCAGACGACCGTGGCTTCGATGCGGCTGGTTTTGCGGGGAGGCGCGGCGACGGAGGCGATCATGTCGCCGCGGCTGAGATCGATTTCGTCTTCGAGGGTGAGGACGACGGATTGCGGGGCGCGGGCCCGGGCGAGATCGCCGTCGAAGGTAGAGATTGTGCGGACGCGGGTGCGGCGGCCGGAGGGCAGCGCGAGGACTTCGTCGCCGGGGTGGACGGCGCCGGCAGTGATCTGGCCGGCGAAGCCGCGGAAGTCCTGATTGGGACGGACGACGCGCTGGATGGGCAACCGGAAGGTTGCCTGTGTGCGCTCGATGGCGAGGGGAAGGGTTTCGAGGAGTTCGAGAATGCTGGGGCCGGTGTAGAACGGCATGCGCGCGCTGCGATGGACGACGTTGTCGCCGTCGAGGGCGCTGACGGGAACGGGGATGAGCTGCGGGATTTCGAGTTGACGGGCCAGGCCTTGCAGGCTGGCGCTGTGGCGATTGAAGACTTCCTCAGAGAAGTCGACCAGATCCATCTTGTTGATGGCGGCGATGACGATGGGGATGCCGAGCAGGCCGGCGATGCAGGCGTGGCGGCGGGTCTGGGCGAGGATGCCTTTGCGGGCGTCGACGAGGACGATGGCGACGTCGGCGGTGGAGGCGCCGGTGGCCATGTTGCGGGTGTACTGCTCGTGGCCGGGAGTGTCGGCGATGATGAATTTGCGTTTCGGGCGTCGAGAAGTAGCGGTAGGCGACGTCGATGGTGATTCCCTGCTCGCGCTCGGCGCGAAGGCCGTCGGTGAGCTGGGCGAAGTCGATGGCGGCGTTGCGGGTGACGGAGCGGATGTGGTCGTCGTAGACGTTGTGCGAGTCGTAAAGCAGGCGGCCGATCAGGGTGGATTTGCCATCGTCGACGCTGCCGGCGGTGGAGAAGCGGAGCAGATCCTTTGCTAGCTCGGCTTCGAGGCGCTGTTCGATGGGCTCGATTACCAGTGGCGAAACGGCGGCGGGCGTCGGGATGGCGACATCGATGAGGTTTTCGGCGGACATCATCAGAAGTAGCCCTCGCGCTTTTTCAGTTCCATGGAGCCGTCCTGGTCGTGGTCGATGATGCGGTTGGCGCGCTCGGAATTGCGGACGGCCATCAGCTCCTCGATGATCTTGGGCACGGTGTCGGCCTCGGAGCGGATGGCGCCGGTGCAGGGGCTGCAGCCGAGAGAGCGCAGGCGGCATGTGACCCATTGCTCTTCTCCGGGTAGGCCCTGGATGAAGGGCTGTTCGAGAGGGATGAGCGAGTCGCCGCGGACGAGCATTTTGCGCGGCTTGGCGAAGTAGAGCGGGACGATGGGAATTTTTTCGAGATGGATGTAGTGCCAGATGTCGAGCTCGGTCCAGTTGGAGAGCGGGAAGACGCGGATGCTTTCGCCGGGACCGATGCGGCCGTTGAAGAGGGACCAGAGCTCGGGGCGCTGGTTCTTGGGGTCCCACTGGCCGGCGGCGTCGCGGAAGGAGAAGATGCGCTCCTTGGCGCGGGATTTTTCTTCGTCGCGGCGCGCGCCGCCGAAGGCGGCGTCGAAGCCGTGAGCGCGGAGGCCGTCGAGGAGGGCCTGGGTTTTGAGCAGTCCGCAGCAGCGCTGGGTGCCGAGCTTGATGGGGTTGGCGCCGTCGGCGAGGGCTTCTTCGTTGCGCCAGACGATGAGCTTGAGGCCGAGTTCGGCGGTGTAGCGGTCGCGGAATTCGAGCATCTCGCGGAACTTGTAGCCGGTGTCGACGTGGAGGAGCGGGAACGGGATGGGCGCGGGGTAGAAGGCCTTCTGCGCGAGGCGGAGCATGACGGAGGAGTCCTTGCCGATGGAGTAGAGCATCACCGGGTTCTGGAACTCGGAGGCGACCTCGCGGAAGATGTGGATGCTCTCGGCTTCGAGGAGCTGGATGTGGCTCAAGCGATCGACGCGGTTGTGCTCGTCGGCGAGTGCTCGGGACCGGATTGGAATTAGCCAGATTTGACTTCTCTGGGATGGCGGTCGCTGTCATGTGTTTCCTTTGTTGTTTTAGGGGCAATAAAAAACCCGCGGCGGCAGGAAGGCTGCGGCGCGGGGTATGGGGAATTCCGGTGAGTCTAGTGGTGGCTTATCCCATAGTCCGGCGCGGCGCACAACAACATGCGCAACAAGCGACCGGCATGGAACAAAGACTCATTGGGACTACTATACGGTTCCCGGGATGTGAGGTCAATCACTGAGGGCAAAGAGCGAAGCTCTTCTCGTGTATTTCAGCAGAGTTTGTCGGCGGCGGCGGCGAGGTCGAAGTCTTTTTGCGTGATGCCGCCGGCGTCGTGGGTGACGAGGGCGAGGCGGACCTTGTTGTAGCGGATGTCGATGTCGGGGTGGTGGCCGGCGTTTTCGGCAAGGTCGCCAACCTTGTTGACGAAGGCGAGAGAGGCGCGGAAGTCCTTGAAGAGGAAGGTGCGCACGAGCTCGCCGGATTCGATCTGCCAGTCGGGGACGGTGACGAGGCGGGATTTGATTTCGGAGTCGGAGAGAGAGGGCATCGGAGCTCCTCCTTTGGAAATCGGGATGCGGGCCGGTGGCAGACGGCCGGACGCGACCTAATCAATATAGGAGAGATGCCCGGCGCGAAGTTGAAATTTGTGCTGCTAATCGTGGTAACTAATCCTTTAGTTGCTCGTCTAAATGAGGTAACAATCAGGGCAAGATCGACGCCTGAATTGCGCTTGAAATAAATGGAATCAATGAGTTAAAGGATGCCTCCGAAGAAATCAAACACGTTGACCGAAGCCGAGCTGAGGCTGATGAAGATCCTGTGGCGGCGCGGCGAGTCGGCGGTGAACGACCTGGTTGCGGCCATGCCGGAGGGTGAAGCGCTGGCCTATAACTCGGTGCTGACGACGATCCGGATTCTGGAGCAAAAGGGATACGTGGAGCATCGGCAGGAGGGGCGCGCGTTTATCTACTGGGCCGTGGTGGCGGAGCACGACGCGAGCCGCAGCGAAGTGAAGCACGTGCTGAGCCGTTTCTTTGGCAACTCGCGGGAGCAGCTGTTGTTATCACTGTTGGGCGATGGCGAGATTTCGCGGGATGAACTGGAGCGGCTGAAGGCTGCGATTCGCGAAGCGGCGCCGGATGCGGCAGATGAAGTGATCGAAGGCTAAATGATGCACCTGGCGACATTGATCGGCTTGATCGGCGTTCTGGGTACGACGGCTCCGGCTGTTGTGGGCGTGGTTTGCCTCGGCGTGGGAAGCGTTTGCACGGACCGCAGGAACTACGCTGGTGACGTCGATCTGGCAGGGCGCGGTGATTGTGTGCGCGCTGGAGATCTGCCTGCGGGCTGGTGCCTCGGATTTCGGCGGCACATCGGTTTGCGATTTGGGCCGCGGGTTTTGGTATTGCGGCGGGACTGCCCTTGGTGGCCGCTGCTTCATTTCGGAGCGAGCGCCGCAGCGGGTACTGCTGATGCCGGCGCGACGGGGAGTTCGGCGGGACCGTTGCTGCAGCTGGATGCGCGGTGGGGTTTGGCGATTGCGGGGCTCTGGGTGGCGGCTTCGGCGGTTCGTGGCAGCGAGTCTGGCGGTGCATTCGATGCGGCTGCGGCGGTTGTGGAAGGCCGCGCGGCCGGTGGAAGTGAGCGCAACGCTGGCTGCGGCGCTCGGAGATGTGCGCGGCGGACGCGTGACGATTTGCACGACGGAGATGCTGGACCGGCCGAGCGTGATTGGATTTCTGGCACCGCGGATTCTGATTCCCGCGTGGCTGATGGCGCGGTTGACGCCAGGCGAGCTGGAGCAGATTGTGCTGCACGAGGCGGAGCATCTGCGCCGGCGCGATGACTGGACGAACCTGGCGCAGAAACTGGCGCTGGTGGCGTTTCCGCTGAATCCGGCGCTGGCGTGGATGGAGCACCGGCTTTGCCGCGAGCGCGAGATGGCGTGCGACGAGGGCGTGGTGCGGATTACGAAGGCGCCGCGAGCGTATGCGGCGTGCCTTGCGAGCCTTGCAGAGCGTGGACTGGAACGGCGGGCTGAGGCTTTGTCGCTTGGTGCGTGGCATCGGCGGTCGGAGCTGGTGCATCGCGTGCATGGGATTCTGCTGCGGAAGCGCGGGCTGAGCAAAGCCGCTGCGGGCGCGCTGCTGGGTGCGGTGGGATGCGCGCTGGTGGCGGGATCGGTGGAGATGGCGCGGTGTCCGCAACTGGTGGCGTTTGTGCCGGAGCAGAAGAGTCTGGCGATGACGCCGGAGCGGCAGCAGGAGATGGCCGCGATGCTGGCGCGGGAGAATGCCGAAGCGAAGATGAGTTTGCCGGCGGGATTCCATGCGGTGCAGGCGAAGGCGGTGATGCCGCCGTTGAGACCAGCGTCTGAACACGATCCAAGCATCGAGGCGCAGAAGAGCGAGGCAGCCGTTGCGGTAAAGGCGGCCGCGAAAGATGATGCGCAACAGATCGCGAAGGCTGACGTCGCCGGTGACCGCGTGAATCCGAGTCGGCGAGCAGCAATGGGTTGTGCTGGCGGCGTGGGAGGAAGTGCAGACTGTGAGCCGCACATCGAACACATTTCGGACTACGACGCGAGCGCTGCGACGACGACGTTACGGGCGATGGAGCTGCGCAGGCACGGCAAAAAGATGACAGAGCAACGGGGCAGACGGCGACAGGCGACCAAGACGTCGCCCAACTCAGGCGAACAGCCAGTACACGGTTACGCGGCTGATTCTGAGAGTGGTGCCCGCAAATTCGAATTCCAATTCTACTCAGCCGGCGACGGGATCGGTTCGCGGCGGCTGGTTCGTGATTCAACTGTAAGTTCAACTTCAAACCTCAAGGTGAGAGATAAACATGTCTGTAACAACTAATTCATTAGTGGCAAAGGCAAGAAGTTTGGCGCTCCAGCCGGAGCCGCTGCGGCGGTCCTGCTTGGCTGGTTCGTTCCTGATCGGACACACAGCGCACGCGGCGAGCAATGGCGCGGCTCTGGCGGCGGAGCGCCGATGGATGACAACAGCGTGTCGTCGCTGGTGGCGCTGGACAACGCAGTGGAAGCTGTCGCGGCGCGGGTAACGCCGGCGGTGGTGAACGTGGCGGTGACGTCGCGCGTGACAGGAGCAAGAAGCGAGGGCGATGACGACGGCCAGGATTCGGGCGGCCAGATTCCGCAGGGCGCGATTCCGCCGGAGTTCCGGCAAGTTCTTCGGGCCGATGGGGCGCGGGCAGAATCCGCAGCCGCAGATCGAGCATGGAATCGGCAGCGGCATCATCATTTCTCCGGACGGCTACATCGTGACCAACAATCACGTGGTGGATGGCGCGACGCAGGTTCGCGTGACGCTGAATGACCGGCGCGTGTTCAACGCGAAAGTAGTCGGCGTGGACAAGCTGAACGACCTCGCCGTGATCAAGATCAACGCGAACAACCTGACGACGGTTGCATGGGGCGACTCGACGAAGCTGCATCCGGGACAGACGGTGCTGGCTTTCGGCAGCCCGTTCGGCTACTTCCAGTTCTCAGTGACGCGCGGCATCGTGAGCGCGCTCGATCGGCCGAATCCATACTCGGACGATGCGCGCAAGCCGGGCGATTACATCCAGACCGATGCGGCGATCAATCCGGGCAACTCGGGCGGACCGCTGGTGGATGCGCATGGCGAGCTGGTGGGCATCAACACGTTCATCATCACGAATAACGGCTCGTTTGCGGGTGCGGGATTTGCGATTCCTTCGCAGATCGTGCGCGCTTCAGCCGAGGCGATTATCAAGGACGGAACGGTGCATCACGGGTATCTCGGCATCAGCATGAACGATGTGACGCCGGACAACTCGAGCTTCTTCAACCTGCCGGATGCGACGGGCGCGATCGTGAGCCAGGTGACGCCTGACTCGCCGGCAAGCCGCGCGGGACTGAAGAGCGGCGACGTGCTGCGCGAACTGAACGGCAGCAAGATCAGCAACGGCGGCCAGCTGCAGGTTGCGGTGAGCCAGACTGCTCCGGGAAACGAGATCAAGCTGGGCATTCTGCGCGACGGCAAGCCGGAGACGCTGACGTTGAAGGTTGGCGAGTTCAAAGGCGAGAAACAGGTTGCAGAGAACGACGGCGATGGATCGCACCAGCGCGGAAAGCTCGGGCTGGGCGTCGGCGATCTGACGCCGGACATGCGTCAGCAGATGAATATTCCGTCGCAGGTGAAGGGCGCGGCGGTGCAGAGTGTTCGTCCTGCGAGCCCCGCGGACGATGCGGGACTGCAGCCCGGCGACGTGATCCAGGAAGTGAATCGCAAGCCGGTCGAGAATGCGCAGGAGTTTGCGGATGACGTGCATGCGGTTCCGGCGGGCAAGGACATCCTGCTGCTGGTGTGGTCGCACGGAGGCGCGAGCTATCGCGTGGTGCATCCGGCGCAGAGCAATCAGAGCGGCGAGTAACAGCGAGCTTCGAAGCAAGTGTTGCAAGCACTGACTCACGGCCGCCGCATCTCCTCGAAGTGCGACGGCCTTTTTTTGTCCCACGATGTGTGCGGCGGACCTGCTACAAACGACTGGGGTGTCCGCGTGCAAATGAGCGTCCAGGAACAATTCGGGCAAATCGATATTTACGTCTTCGATCAGATTCTGCGCGGAAACATCTCCGGCGATATGTGCGTGTTAGATGCGGGATGCGGGTTCGGACGCAACCTGGTTTACCTGCTACGCGAAGGGTGCAAGGTGTTCGCGGTGGACACCGATGCCGACGGCATTGAGCATGTTCGCCGCCTGTCTGAATCTTTGAATACCGGTTTACCCTCGAGTAATTTTCAGGTGGGCTCGATTGAAGAGATGCCGTTTTCAGAAGCGATCGCGGATGTGGTGATCTGCAGCGCGGTACTCCACTTTGCGCGGGACGACGATCAATTTCAGGCAATGATCGCCGGCCTCTGGCGGGTGCTGAAACCGGGTGGGATGCTGTTCTGCCGGCTGGGTTCGCGCATCGGGATGGATTTCGAACCAGTGCGCGGTCACATCTTCAAAGTCGGAGACGGCTCCGAGTGGTTTCTGGTGGATGAGGAGATGCTACTCGACTTGACCGATGAGTTGGACGCCGTGTTGGTGGATCCACTGAAGACAACGATCGTGCAGGATTACCGGTGCATGACAACGTGGGTAACGCGGAAGCGGATCGATAAAGCTTCGCGATGAGCGAGCGCGCGGCGACCACCGTGCGGGCTCGTAACCCACATTTATTCGACAGTGACAGATTTTGCAAGGTTGCGAGGCTGGTCGACGTCGCAGCCGCGGCGGACGGCGATGTAGTAGGCGAGCAACTGCAAGGGGACGATCTCAATTAATGGCGAGAGCAGTTCGAAGGCGGGTGGGATGAGAATGACGTGCTCAACAAGGCCAGCGAGTGTGGTGTCGCCTTCAGTAGCGACGGCGATGACGCGGCCGGAGCGCGCGGTGACTTCCTGGATGTTGGAGAGCGTTTTCTCGTAGCGCAACTTTGACGCGGGATCGGCTTCGTCGCGGGTGGCGAGAACGACGACGGGGAGGGTCTCGTCGATGAGGGCGTTCGGGCCGTGTTTCATTTCGCCGGCTGGGTAGCCCTCGGCGTGGATGTAGGAAATTTCCTTGAGCTTGAGCGCACCTTCGAGGGCGATGGGGAAATGGATGCCACGGCCGAGGTAGAGAAAATCGCGCGCGTTGGAGAAGCTGGCGGCTAGCTGCTCGCACTGCGGAGAGCTGGATTTGAGGACTTCTTCAATCTTGGCGGGGATGCGGCTGAGTTCTTCGATGAGCTGCACTGAGCGCTCGGTGTTGAGGCGTCCGCGGAGCTGGCCGAGCTTGAGCGCGAGCAGGAAGAGCGCAGTGAGTTGCGCGGTGAAAGCCTTGGTGGAGGCGACGCCGATTTCAGGACCGGCGTGAGTGTATATGGCGCCGTGCGCTTCGCGGGCAACCATGGCTCCGACAACGTTGCAGATGGCGACCGTCTTTGAACCGAGGCTGATCATCTCGCGTTGCGCGGCGAGGGTGTCGGCGGTTTCGCCGGATTGGGTGATGAGCAGGCCGAGGGCGTTGCGATCGGGAATGGGATTGCGGTAACGGTATTCGCTGGCGTAGTCCACGTCGACAGGCATGCGGGCGAGACGCTCGATCATGTACTTGCCGGCGAGCGCGGCATGCCAGCTGGTGCCACAGGCGGCGATGTTGATGCTGGAGGCGCCGGCGAGTTCGTCGTCGTCAATCTCCATTTCGCCGAGAAAGATGCTGCCGGAGTCGAGGGAGACGCGGCCGAGGGTGGTGTCGCGGATGGCGCGCGGCTGCTCCCAGATTTCCTTGAGCATGAAGTGCTTGTAGCCGCCCTTTTCCGCCTGGATGGGATCCCACTGGATGCGCTGGAGCTGGCTCTCGATAGGCTTGCCGTTGAAGTCAGTGAGCTTGACGCCGTCGAGGGTGAGGATGGCCATGTCGCCGTCGGCGAGGAAATAGATATTGCGTGTGTGGTGGAGGATGCCGGGCACGTCGGAGGCGACGAAGTATTCGCCTTCGCCTACGCCGATGACGACGGGTGGTCCGGAGCGGGCGGCGATGATCTTGTCGGGCTCGGCGGAGGAGAGGATGCCGAGAGCGAAGGCACCGGTGAGGCGCTTGACGGCGCGGCGGACGGCATCTTCAAGAAGGATGGGAGAGCCGGCAGAAGCCGCGTCGTTCTGGATCTGCTCGATGAGGTGGGCGATGACTTCGGTGTCGGTTTCAGTGACGAACTTGTGGCCCTGGGCGGTGAGTTCGCGCTTGAGGTCGAGGTAGTTCTCGACGATGCCGTTGTGGACGACGACGATGCGGCCGGAGCAGTCGCGATGGGGATGGGCGTTCTCTTCAGTGGGGCGGCCGTGCGTTGCCCAGCGGGTGTGGCCGATGCCGAAGGTGCCGTCGAGAGGATGTTCGCGGAGGACTTCTTCGAGATTGGCGAGTTTGCCGGGAGCGCGGCAGACTTCGAGAAGAGCGGTATTGGGACTGCCGACGGCGATGCCGGCTGAGTCGTAGCCGCGGTATTCGAGGCGGCGCAGGCCTTCAATAATGACAGTGGACAACTTTTTTACGGCCGACGTAACCGACGATTCCGCACATGATTGGATTTTATGCGAGGGAGCCGGATGCGAGCTGTGACTCGACCCGAAGGCGATCGATTGGAATCGATCAGCAGATGAGACTGAACAGGTTGCTCTATTCCTCTATGCGGTATGTGAACTCTTCGATGACGGGGTTGGTAAGGACTTCGCGGGCGATGCGCTCGACCTGGGTGCGCGCAGCCTGCGGATCGAGGCCATCTGCAAGAGATAAGGCGAAGTACTTGCCTTGGCGGACGGCGGAGACTTCGCTGAAGCCGATCTTGCGCAAGGCATTGTGGATGGTTTGGCCCTGAGGATCGAGGACCGATGTCTTTAACGTGACGTAGACATGCGCCTTCATTATCCGTGATTATATAAGGGTCTGTAGACGGTGCCGGCATACCCGATACTTTGTGCATGCAGCCCGCGTTCTGACGATGAGCCGGGCGGTCCCCATGATAAGGGCTTCATTCAGGGTGCCGGACCATTCCCCCACGACTGAAGGAGAAGGAAGAACGATGGTTAATTATCTTGAGTTGCCGATCGGCGACCGTTCCCCCGAAGTGTTTCGGGCGGTAATCGAAATTCCCAAGGATGGAACCAACAAGTTTGAGTACGACAAGCAGCTGCACGTCTTCAAGCTGGACCGCAACCTGCACTCGCCGGTGCACTATCCCGGGGACTACGGGTTTATTCCTTCGACGCTGAGCGATGACGGCGATCCGCTGGATGTGCTGGTGCTGGTTCCGGGGCCGAGCTTTCCGGGATGCGTGCAGGAGGTGCGCCCGATTGGCCTGCTGGAGATGCTGGACCAGGGAGTGCTGGACGAGAAGGTGCTGGCGGTGGGCAAGAACAATCCACGCTATACGAATGTGTGGAACTACACGGATATCTATCCGCACATGCTGAAGGAGATCACGCACTTCTTCTCGATCTATAAGGATCTGGAAGGCAAGCGGGTGGAGATCAAGGGATGGCACGATGCGGCGTATGCGCGCGACCGCGTGATACGGGCGGCGAAGCTGTTCGAGGATGGGAAGCCAAAGCCTGTTGCGCTGAAGCCAAAAATTGCGAAGTAGGCAGGATTCGACAAGCCTGCAAGACATGAGAGCCGCGCGAACGATTGCGCGGCTTTTGCTTTTGGATCTGGTCTAGTCGGTGGCTGAGGCGGCAGCGAGCCGACGGCGCGAAATCGCTGACGGCGGTGAGCCAATAGAGAACGGGGCCAAGCAAGCCGACCACGACGGAGAAGACGAGCGAGGAGATCGAGTAGTGCGCAAGAGTGATCTCTTCTCCACGCGATGCATAGAGCGCGTAGCCGATGAGCGCAGCTGGGCCGACTCCCAGGGAACAGGCAAAGGCGAGATTGCCGGCCTTGAACGGCCGGGTGAGATTCGGCTCGCGGATGCGGAGGACAACGAGCGCGACAAACTCAAGCAGCAGGCTTGAGCCGTAGAGAATGAGATCGATGGAGATGAGGCGCTCGAAGGTCAACTTGAGCGCCAGCGCCCATGCAAGTCCGCAAAGCAGCACGCTGACCCACGGAACTTCGCGGCTGTTGCGCCTAGCGACGAAGCGCGGAAGCATTCCGTCTTCAGCCATGGCCATGGGCAGGCGCGTGTAACTCATCATGAGCGCGTTGAACATGCCGATTCCGCAGATCGCGCCACCGGCAACAACTGCCAACCCCAGCAGCGGACCTCCGATCGCGTTGGCAGCGGTCATCCAGTCGCCGGTTGAGAAGCTGTCGACAGAGAGGCCGGCAAGCGCCATGGCGAGAAGCGGCAGAATATAAGTGACGGCCGCCAACATGGCTGCAGCGATCATGGCTCGCGGATAGTTCCGCTGCGGATTCTCCACCTCCTGGGCGACAGTGGAGGCATTGTCCCACCCCATGTAGTTCCACATCGCCACCAACACCGCGGTTGAGAGCGCGGCCTCAGAGCCTGGTGTGGTTCCACTGAACCGCGGGTGGAGTGTGAACCCGCGCCATAGTCCGAGCACCAGAAAAACGGCAAAGGGGGCAAGCAGGAGTGCAAACAAACCAACGGATCCCTCGCCGACAGCAGGGCGCACCGCGGAGATTCCAGGAACAACAGAAGACAACGACAGCCAGCGACCATGCGTAGCCGTGCCAGCCGGAGGTCAGGCCGGGATTGAACTTGCCGAGATAGAGAACGAAGATGGCCGGGTAAATGGCCATATCGAAGACGCTGGCCGAGAGCGAAAGCCAGCCTTCCTGATATCCCCAAAACGGACCGAGGGCGCGACGCACCCAGACGTAGAAGCCACCGTCGGCGGGGATCGCGCTGGCTAGTTCGCCGATCATGAGCGCCGTGGGCAGCGACCACAAAATCGGCAGGACAAGAAGAATGATGATGGCGCGAGCAAACCCGGCTCCGCCGAGGATGTCCTCAATCCCGTACGGCCCGCCCGACACCATGAAGTACGTGGCGGCAACAAGGGGCAGCAATCGCATCTTGCGGCGCGCGGATTTGACGGCCAGGTGCATTGATGTGAATGTAACAAAAAGTTTCGGTCAGTTGAGTGGGGTTGGCACAAATATTGGTGTCGAGTTCGCGAGCAGATAAAACGGGAGACTTCTCGGGTTTCGAAGGCCGCTGCCGGCGCGCGGATTCGGGATGCCGGTGAAGGCTCGTTCGATAGAAATCCTCGGGTTTGGAGGCGGTCGTGCAGCGGTGGATTATGGGATGCGAAGAAGCGCAGGCGAATTCTGGCGGGGACGCGTCGGCAGCATTCGATGCCCGGAGTTCTTACGAAAGCCTTAGACGCTTCTTAGCAGCTCTTTAGACCTTTCGGCCTAGACTCCGAATGATGATCAATGGAGGCAGACTGATGACGAGCGATCCTATTGTGCTCTCAGCAATCGTTGGTGCAAGCTCTTCGCTTCTGGTGGTGGCGCTCTTCAACCTTGTTCGGGAGGCGCACCGGCGGATGTCGGCGGGGCAGCGGTCCCGTAAGGATCAAGTTTGGGAGTAGACTACCTGACCGGGACTTGATCAGGTGGGAAGACGCGTATCCAGGCAAATACGGGCCAACAAAACTCTCGGGAAGGGCGAATTCCGCTATAATCCGGATTGAGCACGGAGAGATGGCCGAGTGGCTGAAGGCGGCGGTTTGCTAAACCGTTATAGGGTCAAAAGCTCTATCGGGGGTTCGAATCCCCCTCTCTCCGCCATCCTGCTGAAAACAAAAAACTTATAATTTATTGAATTATTGTTGGGTTCGCCCCCAAAAGGGCCTCCAGTGTCCCGTTAGTGTCCGCTTGAACCTTCCGAAGGAAGTGACCTCATGACGGAAGTGGCAACGTTACTCCAACAGGAAACAGTGAGTGGAAAGCGATTTCTTGGAGCGATCGGATCAGCGATTCTGGCTGCCGCTGGGATAGGCGGAATAAGTTACGCGGCGTTTGGTTCTATGAGCCAGAGCGTGAGAGTTCAAGCCGTCGCGTTTCTTGTCTATGCGACGTTGACGGCGACCCTATGTCTATTCTTCAGACCTGCTACCAACGACCCCATTTCGCTCCGCTTCACCGGCGCAAAAGCACTCGCCGCAAGCGTTGGCATATTCGTCGCCACTGTTGCCGTCGTCGTTCTCTTCTACTACTGCCTCGGATCGATCTTCGGCAGCCTACCCAGCGTTGCGCGACAAATTGTCTCCTTCGCGACGGACGCAGGCCGCCTCAAGGGTCAACCGACGGCCGCTTGGATCATCGCAATTCCTCGTGGGTGTCTCTTGGTGCCGGTCTTCGAAGAGGTGTTCTTTCGTGGCCTCCTGTTGGGCTGGCTGCGCAAGCATATGCGGGAGGATTTGGCCGTCGTCGCAATGTCCGCGCTCTTCGCTCTTGAACATGGTTCGTTCATCCTGGCTCCGTACGCCTTTATGTTCGGGATCTCCTTGGGTTACGTGAGATTGCGCACCCACTCGACGTTGAATACGGCAGTCATGCACTCTCTCCATAACGTAATGCTTCTGACGCTAGGTCTCCGGATTCTTCATGTCTAACTGGGGATCAAAATCTACTGAGGTCTACACTGGCATCCAAAAGACCGGGATCACGAACCACTCTGGGTTCCACAAAACTGCGAACTGAGCCACGTTGCGGGCGGATCACCGCCTTCTATGAGAAGGTCAAAAATGTCAAGGCCGACGTGGCGGCCGTTCTAGTCTGAACACAGAACCTTTCCGGCAGAGGTGTTGAACAGTGTCAAGGGCGTCCGCGAGGACGTTCATCTTGACCCTTGACACTGTTCAACACCTCTGACACTCGATCAGGGAACGAAGCGGAACGTGTTTCAGTTCAGCTTCGTTCCCTAGTTGAAGTGGGAGTTTTCCCACGGACATCATCTGATTCGTTCCTCAACCATTGTTCCCGAGGTTATATTCACGCCACCCACGTTGCCTGCCTTCTATCCGCACTCTGATGGGCCACTGTGGGCCCGGTGCATACTGGGGTCCGGTCTAAAGCCCAGGTCCATCACAACGATGATGAACCTGGGCTTGTTGGGACGCTGCCATCTAACCGGCGATCTCTAAAGGATCAGGCGGTCACGCGCAGTCGTCCGAACAAGGCGGTGGATGTCATTGTTAATCAACCTCGAGCAGCAGATTGCTTTGGACGAACCAAAACAGATTTGTGTTTTCTTTCTACGCCGCGGCCGATTCGGTGATCGCGTTTCCATATCCAAGCGGCTCGTACACTTCGCCGCTCGACCAGAGCCGATGCAGTAAGACGGCGAGTTTTCGTGCCACCGCGACAGAAGCTCGTTTCTTGGCGTTCTTTCCTCCACGCTGGCAGAGTTTCATTCCGAATCGTCGTAAGTCGGTGTCCGGCCCGAACGGGCCCAGGATGTAGTGCGCGCTACCCACCAGCAGCTTGCGCAGCATCCTGTCGCCAGCCTTGCTGATGCCCAGCTGCGGCTGGCTGTCGCCGGAATCCTCCTGCTGAGGCACTAATCCCAGGTACGGACCAACATCGCGGCTCTTCTTAAATCGTTGCGGAGTCTCCAACGTCAACACATAGGCCAGTGAGGTGACAGGCCCTACTCCATTGACCTGCCGCAATAACTTCGTGTCCATGTATTTCTCATTGCCCATCTTTTCGATGCGCTTCTCGTAGCTCTTGATTTCCTCACTCAACGTCTGGATCAGACGCAGTAACGGTTCGAGCGTTTCGCGCACTTCGTGCGGAACCTGCTCTGCCGCTTTCACGGAGAAGCTTACGCTGGAACAGCACTGCACCCTCGCTCCCATGGTCTTTACCATCCCGCGCACCGTGCTGATTAATTTCGTTCGCGACTCGACCAGCGAATCGCGAACTCGAATTACCAGCAGGTCCTCGCGGACTTCGGTGCTGCGGTGTTGAATCGGGTACAGCGATTTCGGATCCACTCGACCCAGCCTGGCCAGCTTGGCGGCATCGATCCGATCATTCTTGCGCCGGCGCCGCTTTCTTCCTTCCATCCGTTGCGCATTGGCAACCAGCACTTCATGTCCAAGTCCGGCGATCACTTCCTGCACCCACGCCGAATGCGTCCCCACTTCGAGCACCACGCGCGATCCGCACAGGCCTTCAAAGAACTCTCTTATCGACGGCGGACTCGTTCTGAACTGACCCTCCGCGAATGTCTCGCCACTCAGTCCCAAAATGCAGTAGTTGCTCCATTGGTCCCCAAGATCCACTCCCACCGTCAAACGATTCAGATTCGGCTTCTCCGCATCAGGAACAACCTTGTCTTCAACTGGCGATACAACTGTGTCCGTCTCCAGCTGCCTGGTCAGTTGCGAGACCAGTTCCGACATCACTTCCCGCGACTCACGCCGCATCGGCTTCGTCCCCTTGCGGGACAACTCTCGGCTATTTGAAATACTGCTATGCTTCTTCACGGGTCGACCTCCATCCTTCCGGATTGCACTTCGAGTGCGTTGATCACCGCAAGCTTATCGCTCGGCGATCGGGGTCGACCTTCTCATCCCATCTACTCGGAAGTTGCTACTCAGTACACAGTTGCCGAATGTGTTACTCAACTGGTAGTCATTATGGTGTGACCGGTTCGATGCGCTAGTCGTGGGTTAGGCTGAGTTTGTTAAGAACGCCAGTCCAGAGCCACAAGCGGAGGGAACCGGTCATGAGAGAGAAGTTACGATTTTTGGGCATGGATGTCCATGCCGAAACGATAGCTGTAGCCGTAGCCGAACCGGATGGTGAGGTTCGCAGCCTGGGCACGATCGCCAACCGCGAAGATTCGATTCGCAAGTTCATCCGCAAGCTTGGTTCGCCCGAGCATCTGCGGGCCTGCTACGAAGCCGGCCCAACGGGCTTCGTACTGTACTGGCAACTGACGCAGCTGGGAGTCCGGTGCGATGTGATTGCGCCGTCGCTGGTTCCGAAGAAGCCGGGAGATCGTGTCAAGACGGATCGACGGGATGCGTTGAAGCTTGCGCGCAGTCACCGCTCCGGTGATCTGACCGCGGTATAGATACCGGATGAAGCTTCAGAAGCATTACGCGATCTTGTCCGTGCGCGAGAGGCGGCCAAGCGCGATCAGTTGCGGGCGCAACACCGGCTCACCAAGTTCCTGCTGCGTACCGGTCGCCGTCCTCCACTGGGAGTAAAGGTCTGGACGGAACGTCATGCGGAGTGGCTCCAGCAGGTTCGCTACACACATCCTGCGCAGGAAGCAACGTTGCTCGATTGTTTGCACGAAGTTCAGCACATGGCCGAACGAGTCAAGCGGTTGGAGAACTCGATTGTGGAAGTGATTCAGCTGGCTCCCGCGTCGATGCAGGAAGTAATTCGTGGTTTACAGGCATTGCGCGGCATCGCACACATCTCGGCAGTCACGATTGCTGTCGAGCTGGGTAACATCACCTCCCGCTTCGAGCACGCACGGGATCTGATGGGATACAGCGGAGCATTTCCGGACGAAGACTCCAGCGGCAAGCGTGTTCGAAGAGGAGGCATTACCAAGTCCGGCAACGCGCACCTCAGACGAATCATTGTCGAATCGGCGTGGAGCTATCGACACCGGCCAGCGGTCGGAGCCAGGTTACGCAGGCGCCAGGAAGGACTGCCAGCAGAGATCACCGATATTGCATGGAAAGCACAGAACCGTCTGCACAAACGCTACATGGCGCTGATGGCGCGAGGCAAAGAACAGAGAAAGACCATGACGGCAGTGGCACGCGAATTGTTGGGCTTCATCTGGGCCATCGGGATCAAAGCCGAAGCGTCATGCAAGCAACAAATGGCGGCATGACGATAACGAAAGAACAAAAGCAAAAACTTTCCAAATAAGGAAAAAGCAAAAACACATCAACCCATGAACAACGCTATCCAATTCGAGGACAGGGTCAGCCGCAGCCGGAGCAAGCACGAAGGAGAATCCTCGGCGGAAGTTTGCGACAGGCTCAGCCGGACTCGCGTATGTAGTCAGAGGCAGCTCCCGACGGATCATGATTATGCGGTTCCGACCCGCGAATATCAGCTTGATCAATCGTCGCCATTACCTGCCACGGCTGCTGCTGACCTTGTCCTCGAAGTACAACGACAAAAACAACCCAAACGATTTGCAGATATTGACAGGTCACACCATATCAACTTCCGGGCTGATCACTATACAAGAGCTGAGGGGAAGGGCCCAGGAGACGTGGCGGCGCGAGTCTCGCGCGGAAATACATGAACGGTTTGAGAGCGAAGATGCGAGATGCCGCCGATAATCGAGGCTCAGAAGTAGAAACCATCAATGCAGGGCATCGGAATCTGCCGGGTCGAAGATGACGAAACCGTGCGCATGGCTGATGAAGACGCGCTGAAAGATGAAGGTGGGCAGGATGCCATCGCGGTCGTGCGCCTCATCTCCGGTCTCTGCACAAGAGGTGATCAAGATCGTACGCATTGGAACTGTCTCTCCAAGGCGTACTTTTCCCTTCGATCGCCCGCATGTACCGTCACCATTGCGCTTCGAGAACAGAGTTTTTGATTCGGGAATTAAAGGATCGATCTCCTTTCCGTTCCCGATTCGGTACGGCACATTCACCGATTCGCTACCCGTATCGAGTAAGAGCCGCAAGGGTTGAGTGCCGAAAGATGGAATGCTGGCCTGAATCGATGGCCTATTCGTCACCATCATTCCACGGGACATCGCGGTCATCGACAAAGGAAGACGCTCTCCACGGAGGGAAGCGACCAGGGTTTGACCGTCGTCGAGCAGCAACCTATGATGCCGGTTATCGATGAGCAAGTCAAAATGGCTGAGGAAGTTCTCCCCTAGAACGCCGCGTACGGAACGGCCAAGATCTGGGCGCTTTATCCCGTCTACTTCCAATACCTCTAGATTCCTGACGGTCCGGCCCCCAATAGAAACCTCGCGCGCCAAAGCGAGCCTTCCGAGCGCCATTCCATCGATGACCTTGGCCGAGGTAGCGCCGCGATCCTCCAGGCCGAGTTGATGAAAGAGTGAGGACTCGATCAGGGTCATGTTGGAGCCCGTATCGGCGACAAACTTGTAAGGCCCGGTCCCGTTGATGCGAGCCTCAACGATGAGAAGCACGGTTCTTGAATGACGCAGATGTACGACAGCAGGGGCGGGGGCCTGGCTGAAGCACAATTGCACGTGCGGCCAAAACACATACAGAACCAGGATCCTGCGGCAGAAGCAACCAAACATGGTGTCCCTCGGCGGGCAGATTGGACGAAAACAGCTAAACTGGTCATGCTTTCCACCATAGGAAATCCTTAGGAATTGCTTGGGACGCGCTTTAGGAAGCCAGGATGCGGTATCAGTTCGACAATTTCGTGGTTGATGAGGAGAACTTCTGCCTCACCCAGAACGGCAGCCGCATCGCTCTCGAGCCGAAGTCGCTGCGCGTTCTCATCCAACTCATTCGCGCCCCGGGAAAGCTGGTTTCGAAGAACGCTCTACTCGAGGAAGTCTGGAGCGGGACCTTCGTGGAAGAAACGACGCTCACGCGTGCAGTTGCCCTCTTGCGCAAGCAGTTGGGAGATGATCCGCGGAAGCCACGGTTCATTGAGACAGTTCCCACCATGGGCTATCGCTTCATTGCCCTGGTCCGGGAACTCACCTCTGCAGAGCTGGCGCCCTTCCCGGTGACTACGAACGCCAAACCGGCGGCGCATTCTGGATCGCCGCATTTGCTCTGGATTTGTACCGTGTCGACCTTTCTACTGATCGGCGCCGCGATAGCTTGGATTGTTCGCCACCAATCACCCCAGCCGATCCATTCCCTGGCAGTGCTGCCGCTCAGAGGCCCTTCCGATCCGGGGACGGAATATTTTCAGGACGGTATGACCGAAGAACTCATCGCAGAGCTCTCAACCATTCCGGGCCTGCGAGTTGCTTCTCACAACGCAGTCATGCAGTGGAAGGACAGTCACGACTCCCTCGCGTCGATTGCGCACTCGCTCGGAGTCGAAGCTGTTGTTACGGGATCCGTGCGGCGGTCAAAGGATAAGGCTCAGCTTGATCTTCGCCTGTTCGACGCCCGGTCGAACCGGGAGCTCTGGCAGGCACAGGTCTCGGATTCCGCAACCAACGTCATCGCGCTCCAGCAGAACGCCGTCCGAGAAATCGCCGATCATACGCTGATACCCCTCTCTGCGGCAACGCTGGCCGGATTCAACAAACAGCAGAAAGTCGATCCGGCGGCATTTGACGGTTATCTGCAAGGCCGCTACCTACTGAGCAAGCGGGATGTCGAGAGGGCAGTGCCACTTTTCCAACGCGCCATCGTGCTTGATCCTGGGTATGCCCGTGCGTGGGCTGGCCTCGCATCGAGTCTGGCTGACTCGGCAATGGGCTCTAAGGATCCCCTTGACGGGCCGGCCCGCGAGGCCATCGCGGCCGCCAATCACGCCATCGAACTCGATCCGCTCAACGGTGAAGCCTGGGCGGTGCGAGGCATGGTGGCGTTCAACTGGCAATGGGACTGGAAGACTGCCGAGCAGGACCTGCAGAGGGCAATTACTCTGAGTCCCAGCGACTCTATCCCGGAACTGCAGTATGCCACTTTCCTCAGCCTTGTCGGACGCAGCAATGAAGCTGTCGGCCACATGAAGCAGGCCTTGGAACTTGATCCGCTCTCGTTTTTCAACGTACGGCATATGGGGTCGGTCTACTACTGGACGCGCCAATACGATCAATCACTCGATTTCTTCAAGCGCGCCCAAGAAATGGAACCGGACCTCGTCAGCTTTATCGAGCCATGGGAAAGCAAGGCATATGAGATGAAAGGTATGCCTGGAGAGGCGATGGCGGCGGATCTGCGCATCCTCACCCCATCCGATCCCTCCGGCTGGCGGCCACGACTTGTCGCAGCTTATCAGTCCGGGAACCGTACGACTTATTGGGAAACTAAGTTGAAAATGCTGCAGGCATTCTCTAACCAGGCCTGCACCTCCTTCGAGATTGCAGCGGATTACTCTCGCCTCGGGAGGAACAAGGAGGCACTCGACTGGCTCGATCGCGCTCTCAATGAACGTTGTTTTCTCGTGGGCACAGTCAAGGCTGATCCGATCTTTGATGGTCTGCGTGCAGAACCTCGCTACGAAGCCGTGCTGCGCAGGGTCAACCTCAACGAGTAGCCATCTGAAAGCAGACTCGTTAGAGCCTGTCGTTCTAAGTAACCATAGCTATTGGCGTATAACCGCCTTCTATGAGAAGGTCAAAAAAGTCAAGGCCGACGTGGCGGCCGTTCTAGTCTGGACACAGAGACCTCCGGCAGAGGTGTTGAACAGTGTCAAAGGCGTCCGTCAGGACGTTCATCTTGACCCTTGACGCTGTTCAACACCTCTCGACACTCGATCAGGGAACGAAGCGGAACGTGTTTCAGTTCAGCTTCGTTCCCTAGTTGAAGTGGGAGTTTTCCCACGGACATCATCTGATTCGTTCCTCAACCATTGTTCCCGAGGTTATATTCACGCCACCCACGTTGCCTGCCTTCTATCCGCACTCTGATGGGCCACTGTGGGCCCGGTGCATATTGGGGTCCGATCTAAAGCCCAGGTCCATCACAACGATGATGGACCTGGGTTGTTGGGACGCTGCCATCTAACCGGCGATCTCTAAAGGATCGGGCGGTTACGCGCAGTCGTCCGAACAAGGCGGTGGATGTCATTGTTAATCAACATCGAGAAGCAGATTGCTTTGGAACGAACAAAAACAGATTTGTGTTTTCATCTACGCCGCGGCCGATTCGGTTGTCGTCTTTCCGTATCCAAGCGGCTCATAGGCTTCGCCGCTCGACCACAGTCGATGCAGTAAGACGGCAAGTTTTCGCGCCACTGCGACGGATGCTCGTTTCTTGGCGTTCTTACCGCCACGCTGGCAGAGCTTCATTCCGAATCGTCGTAAGTCGGTGTCCGGCCCGAACGGGCCCAGGATGTAATGCGCGCTGCCCACCACCAGTTTGCGCAGCATCCTGTCGCCAGCCTTGCTGATTCCCAGCTGCGGCTGGCTGTCGCCGGAATCCTCCTGCTGAGGCACTAATCCCAGGTACGGACCAACATCGCGGCTCTTCTTAAATCGTTGCGGAGTCTCCAACGTCAACACATAGGCCAGTGAGGTGACAGGCCCTACTCCATTGACCTGCCGCAATAACTTCGTGTCCATGTATTTCTCATTGCCCATCTTTTCGATGCGCTTCTCGTAGCTCTTGATTTCCTCACTCAACGTCTGGATCAGACGCAGTAACGGTTCGAGCGTTTCGCGCACTTCGTGCGGAACCTGCTCTGCCGCTTTCACGGAGAAGCTTACGCTGGAACAGCACTGCACCCTCGCTCCCATGGTCTTTACCATCCCGCGCACCGTGCTGATTAATTTCGTTCGCGACTCGACCAGCGAATCGCGAACTCGAATTACCAGCAGGTCCTCGCGGACTTCGGTGCTGCGGTGTTGAATCGGGTACAGCGATTTCGGATCCACTCGACCCAGCCTGGCCAGCTTGGCGGCATCGATCCGATCATTCTTGCGCCGGCGCCGCTTTCTTCCTTCCATCCGTTGCGCATTGGCAACCAGCACTTCATGTCCAAGTCCGGCGATCACTTCCCGTACCCACGCCGAATGCGTTCCCACTTCGATAACCACACGCGACATCGCCAAGCCCCGAAAGAACGCTCCAACTTCTTCCCGTCTCGTCCGAAACTGGCCGTCGCGAAGGGTCTCGCCGCCTAAACCCAAAATGCAGTAGTTGCTCCACTGATCTCCAAGATCCACTCCCACGGTCAGACGATCCAGGTTCGAACTCACTGCATCGCGCTCGCGCACTTCAACAACCGGAGCTCTCTGCGCTTCCAACTGCTGCCTCAGTTGTGAAACCAGTTCCGCCATCACTTCACTAAAATCCCGTCGTTCCGCCTCTCGCAAGTTCCTTCGCTTCATCGGGGATTCACTCTTCTTCACAGAATTGCTATGCTTTTTCACGGGTCGGCCTCCATCCTTCGGGATTGCACCTCTGAGTGCGTTGATCAGAGCCAGCTTAGCGCTGGCCTCGATCGGGGGTCGACCTTCTCATCCCATCTACTCGGAAGTTACCACTCAGAATGATCATCCCGATCACGCATGTTTGATGAGTCAGTAAAATGTGATGATGAGCAGTCAGACAGTAGCGGAGAAGAGGTTTGACGCGATTCTGCGACGGATGTTGCAGTCCAAGCCTCTGTCGCGGTCTGAGATCAGCGCGAAGATCGCAGCACGGCGCAAGGCCGCGAGGATTAAGTAGGTTGTTGTTTTGATGGTCTGGTTTAGAACGCAACCAGCGTTTTGTACGGTAACGGAGTTCGACTAACCATGCTGACCAGGGCCATCTCGAAGATTGAAGCCTGCACGCTGCGACGGTTGTACCTCCAGCAGAACTCACGCATGTAGCGGTCCAGGTGCCAGGGACTGAGCTTGTGATAGTTGCCGACGATGGCACGCTTGAAGAGTGAAAACGCATTTTCAACTGTCTGAGTTGTTGTCCAGACGCGCTCTGCCAGTTCGCTCGCGTGGTTTCCTCTTGAGTGTTTCTCTCTGGGGATGAGGCGCTCGTAAGTGGGATTGCCATCGGTGACAACTTCTTTGGTATCCTCGGCGAGTTTGGCATCCAGCACCGGCTTCATGGCCTCGAATTTGCGGTTGGACATCGACTCCAGATGAACCCGCCCATTGCGTTCGGCCAGTCCAATCACCATTGTTTTAGAAGCTTTGGCCACCTTGGAGCCTTTATGGCGAAGGCGCCCTCCGATGTAGGCTTCATCGATCTCCACGGTGGTGTCGGGATCTCCCAGCTGAATGTCTCTGGCTTCCCGCATGGCTTCGCGGATCCTGTGAGCGACATACCAAGCGGTCTTGTAGGTCATGCCGATATGACGCCCAAGCTGGCTGGCTGAAATGCCCTTCTTGGCATCGCTCATCAATGAAATTGCAGCGAACCATTTCGTCAGAGGCAGATGTGAATCATGGAAAAGCGTTCCAGTCGTGGCGCTGAACTGGAACTTGCAGGAAGCACACTGAAACAAACGCCGCGGTCCGCCAGTCTTGTTGGTGGACTCAATCGGCCAGCACTTGCCGTGATCGCATGCCACGCAGCGAACACCCCTCGGCCAGCGCGTCCTCACCAAGTGATTCAGTGCAGATTTCTCGCTTGGAAACCGGCGCGTCAGAGAATAGAGATTCATCGCATGCCTCGACTACACGCATCATCTCGCTAAATCGTACATGTGTCAAAGGGATAATCATTCTTTTTCATAAACAGCCAAGTACGCCCGGAGCGAAGTGGGGGCGTCCTTTTCTAGGCATTATCCCGCTACACCTGCTCGCGTTTAACTCGGATTACATTTTCGTTTCCAGCGCAAACGAAATGGTGCAGGCTTGGGTGTAGCCGAATTTGTCCCGAAGGATACTACCCCGTCAAATCCGGCGTGTCCTCCGCGCCCGCAAATCACTTCTTCTTCGAGGCTTCCAACTCATCCAGTGTCCGCGCCCAGTCTGAACCTAGCAGTCGCGAAAGGCTGCGGTCCGCCAGCACCTTTCCACCCGTCTGGCACTTCGCACAGTAATTGGTCTCGTTGTCGGCATAGCGAATCCTCTGTACCTTCTCCCCACATCGCGGACACGGCAAATTGAATCGTCCATGCACCGCCATCTCAGGCCGGAACGCCGTCACCTTCTCTGGAAAGCTCTTTCGCGCCTCGGCCCCAAGGCGATCCATCCATGCTGTCAATGTCGAGCGAGTTGCTGCAAATAGCCGCTCCCACTCCTCTGGCTTCAGCTTGTGTGTCAGCGTAATCGGCGACAGCCGTGCCGCATGCAGAATCTCGTCGGAATACGCATTGCCCACGCCGCTGATCAGCCGCGGATCGGTCAGTGCGCGCTTCAGCGTGCGATTCTCCGCGGTCAGCGCCGCACGAAATCCATCCAGATCAGTCTCAAAAATCTCCACGCCACCAGGATCCATCGCGCGTAGTGCTTCCTCGCCGCGCACTACATAGAGCGAAGCCCTCCGCTTCGAGCCAGCCTCTGTGAGCACAAGAGTTCCGTTGGGAAAGTCGATGGCGAGGATCGCATTTCTGCCGGCCAGTTTCGCCTGCGGAGGCTTCCAATGCAGCCGTCCCGCAATCATCAGGTGCAGCACCAGCCACAATTGTTCGTCCACGCCAATCGCGATCCGCTTCCCGATGCGCCGCAGTTCGCGCACCACCCTTCCATCGACTGAAGAGATCGGAGGGTCCGCCGTCCGCAGCACAAACACTGAGCCCAATCGCACGCGCTCCAGCGTCTGCTCCACGATGCGCTCTTCCAGCGCAGTGATGTACGCAGAGATGTCCGGCAGTTCCGGCATGTGTACAAGCTTGCGTGCTGGCGCGAGGTTGACGCAAGAGCAACATCTTGTATATTTGACCCACGCCTTCCCTTGTTGCTGACCTTTCAATCCAAGGTGCGAAAAACCATGAAGCGTCTTCTGCCTTCTCTTCTTGCGGTGTTCTTCGTGTTCAACGCAGCCCTGTTTGGCCAGAGCCCTCCCACTGCAACGGCCACGTCGCGTTTGCCCATCCCCACTACGCCCGGAAAAGTCTTCGACCTCGCCTGGGTCGGCAAGATTCTCCGCATCACTGACCCCAGGATTTCGCCCGACGGCAAATCGCTTGCCGTCGTCGTCGCGCATCCTGACTACGACGAAGACATCTACGCATCCGATCTCGTGCTGGTCGACACCTTAACAGGCAAGACACGCTATCTCACGCACGATCGCAAGCATGTCTCATTCCCGCGATGGTCTCCGTCAGGAGATCGCATCGCATTCCTCGTTGAAGATGGCGACAAGCACAACCAGATATTCGTGCTCGACATGGCCGGCGGCGAATCGCAACAGCTGACCAAAAGCCAGACCTCTATCCAGCAATTCGCATGGAAGCCAGACGGCAGTGCGATTGCCTTTGCTGCAGCCGACGCGTCCCCCAAGAAGACCGGCGCCGACAAATTCGACGACGCCTTCGAAGTGGGCGATGGCAGCTTCCTCGACAAGGACAAAGCTCTACCCACGCATCTGTGGCTCATTCCGGCCGCAGGCGGCGAAGCCAAGCGTCTTACCTCCGGCGAGTGGACCCTGCCCGTCGCCTTTCCTCCCGGACCGCCCGCCTCGCCCATCGCCTTCACGCCCGATGGCAACAAGCTCGTCTACGTGCGTCTTGAAAACACCTACTCCGGCGATCGCCGCTACTCTTCGCCGCAGGTGCTCGATCTTGCGACCGGCAAATCAGACCCGATCACGACTCACACCATGTATTCAACGCAACCCGTGCCGTCGCCCGATGGATCGCACCTCGCGTACGTCTATCCCCGTGATGGCACCGATCGCAACTATCAGGACATCTATGTTGTCGAAGGCATCAAGGGCGACGGCGACAATATCACCCGCGCCATCGATCGCAATTTCTTCCGCGCTCTCTGGATGCCGGACAGCAAATCCATCCTGACCGGCGCGAATGACGGAGCCACAGCCAGCCTCTGGATCCAACCTCTGACGCGGCAACGCAACCAAGCTCGACCTTGGCGACGTCACACCCAACACGGGCTTCTGGCTTGACGCCACAGTCGGCAACCAGGGGCAGATCGCCTTCGTCGGGACCGAGCCGCATCGCCCGTCGGAGATCTACATTCTCGACACGCCTCAATCCAAGCCGCGCCGTCTCACCACATTCCACGCGGCCTTCGACTCGCTCAATCTCGGCAAGAGTGAAGTCGTCACGTGGCAAAGCCCCGACAAGGCTCCGAAGAACTGGACAGAGAACGGCATCCTCACCTATCCGCCAGATTACACGCCCGGCAAAAAACTGCCACTCGTGCTCTACATCCACGGCGGCCCCACATCGTCGTCGAAGGACACCTTCTCGCTCTTCGCGCAGATCATCGCCGCCCAGGGTTGGCTCGTCTTCGAGCCCAACTATCGCGGCAGCGACAACTTCGGCAACGACTTCAGCCGCGCCATCGTTGACGATTCCGGCGACGGTCCCGGCCGCGATGTCTTCGCCGGTCTCGACATGCTCAAGAAGCGCGGCATCGTTGACGAGTCCAACATCGCCGTCACCGGCTGGAGCTACGGCGGCTACATGACCAGCTGGCTCATCGGCCACGCGCAATTCTGGAAAGCCGCCATCGCCGGCGCACCCGTCACCAACCTGCTCGATCAGTACGCGCTCTCCGACAGCAACGTGGGCCGCGCCACTGCCATCGGCGGCTCGCCCTACACTGGCGACTGGATGAAGCACTGGGTCGAGCAGTCGCCCATCACCTACTACGACAAAATGACCACGCCAACGCTGGTCCTGCAGGATGTCGGCGACTACCGCGTGACCATCACGCAGGGATACGAGCTCTACCACTCGCTCAAAGATCGCGGTATCAAGACGTGGTTCTATGCATACCCCATCGGCGGCCACAGCCCTAACGATCCGGTGCGCATGCGCGACGTCTACCGCCGCTGGATCGAGTGGCTCGACCTATACCTGCCACATGAATGAGTGTTGCCCCCGTAGGGGGCTCTTGAAAATAGCCCAGGGGAAGCGAAGAGCACCCCTGGGAATCGGGCCCCGACGTCATGCCGATCCGGAGGGCTGGAACGAACCACCGGAAATATGCTCCGTAGCCGTTTTGGTTATCGTTGGAAACAACTCAGAGGATGATCGTGTTATCAATCAACCGCGTCTCGCCCACCCACGCCGCAACCGCAAACAACGTCCCCGGCGTGGCAGACAGTACAGGCCACAGCGTGTTCCAGTCCACCATCTCGATGTAATCCATGCGCACCGTCGGCTCAGCCGCAAACACACCGCGCGCCGCCTTCCATCAATATTGAACTTTGTCGCTCCCCGCTGGCGACGAGCTCTTCGACACGCCGAATCGCCCTGCTCAACACCAACGCCTGCTTTCGTTCCTCTGCGCTCAAATACACATTGCGCGAACTCAAGCGCCAGCCCATCCGCCTCGCGCACAATCGGGCACACCACAATCTTCGTGCTCAGTCGCAGATCGGCAACCATGCGCCGCAGCACTGCCACCTGTGCTGCGTCCTTCTGTCCGAAGAATGCAAGATCAGGCTCCGCCGCATTCAGCAGTTTTGCCACCACCGTCGCCACGCCGCGAAAGTGTCCCGGCCTCGACTTGCCATCCAGCCGATCGCTCAGTCCTTCAACGTCAACGAATGTTGCCGCACCCGCGGGATACATCTCTTCAACGCTCGGCGCGAAAATCACCGTCGCACCTTCCCGCTCGGCCAGCTCGCAGTCCGCTTTGAATGTCCGCGGATAGCTTGCGAAATCCTCGTTGGGCCCAAACTGTGTCGGATTGACAAAGATGCTCACGGCCACGCGTCCTGGCCGGTCCTTCAGCCGCCGCGCGAATCAACGATGCATGCCCCGCATGCAGCGCGCCCATTGTCGGCACCAGCGCGATCCCCTCGCCATCGCATCGTTGCGCGCGACTCCACTGTCGCAATTCTTCTACTGTTCTGAGAATTTCCATTATGCCTTGCGCAGTTGCTTCACCGGTTCCGTCTCGGCGCACTCTGCTTCCTGTTCCCTTCGCACCGCCGACGACAGGTGATAGCTCTCCTCATCAGAAGGAAACGCGCGATGCTCCACGTCTTCGCGATAGTGCTCAATCGCTGCGCGGAACATCCCTGCCGCATCCGCATAGCGTCGCGCAAACTTCGCTTTCGGTGCGAAGCTCAGGTTCACCATGTCGTGGAAGACGAGAATCTGTCCATCGCAATCCGGCCCAGCCCCAATCCCGATCGTCGGAATAGTCAGCTCTGCCGTAATCTCCGCCGCCACTTCGCGCGGAATCCCTTCAAGCACCAGCAAGCCCGCGCCTGCTTCTTCCAGCGCCCTGGCATCGACTTTGATTTGCTGGGCTGAGTCCGTTGTTTTAGCCTGCACGCGATACCCACCCATCCGGTGCACGCTTTGCGGCGTCAGCCCAAGATGGCCAATGACCGGAATCTCCGCCTCCGTCAGCGCTTGCACCAGTGCCACGCGCGGCCCCTCGATCTTCACCGCTTCGGCTCCAGCCTCTTTGATAAACCGCACCGCGTTCGCCACGCCTTCGGCCACCGTTCCGTGATAGCTGCCGAACGGCATATCGGCCACAACCAGCGCCCGCCGAACCGCGCGACGCACAGCGCGCGTGTGATGCAGCATCTCGTCCACGGTGACGGCAAGCGTGTTGTCGTGGCCCATCACCACCATGGCGAGCGAGTCGCCCACCAGCACCAGGTCGATGCCGGCCTCGTCCACAAGGCGCGACGTCGCATAGTCGTACGCGGTGAGCGCAGAGATAGGCTTGCCCTGCCGTTTCATCTCGGCCAGTGCAGGAATTGTGACTTTTGTGATGGAAGAATCCAGCGGCGAGGAATTCGCGCTTCCGGGGAAGTTCGTAATGCTCATGTTGTCTCCAGTGCCGCTCCGTAGAACCAGGATGCGACCCGAACAACACAAGTATACGCCAGGCCTATCCCGACTCGTCACACTCTGCTTGCTGACCGGGCACCCGCCGCCGCACACTATCTACAGCAATGCTTTCTCCTTTGGCAGCGGGTATTTACGGGGCTATCGGCGTAGCCGGCGCAACCGGGCTTGGCATTGGTGGTTTTGCCTATGCCTCCCGCTGGCCCACTTCGCAGATCTTCGGCCGCACTCTCATTGCCCCGCATACTCCCGGTCAACTCGCCCTCACCTTCGACGACGGCCCCAATCCAGCAGTGGACGCCGCGCCTTCTCGACATCCTCGCCGAGCACAACGTGCATGCCACCTTCTTCATGGTCGGCAAGTTTGCCCAGGCCGAGTCCGTACTCGCGCGGCGCGTCGCCGACGGCGGCCACCTCATCGGCAATCACACGTGGAGCCACCCCGACCTCTCCCGCACGCGCGCCGCCAACGTTCTCGACGAGCTAACCCGCACCAGCGATATTCTCGCCGACATCACCGGCAAACCCATTCGCTACTTTCGCCCACCCTTCGGCGCGCGGCGCCCCTACGTGCTCAAGCTTGCTCGCCAACTCGGCCTGGTCCCGGTCACGTGGAATGCCATGACAACGGACTGGAGCGAGCCGTCCGCCGACAAAATCGCTCAAAATCTAATTCGGAAAATCGATAGCAACCAAAGCCGCGGCTTTGCCAGCAATATCGTCCTCCACGACGGCAGTCATCGTGGCCAAAACGCCGATCGCGGCCCATCCGTCAACGCTGCCGCTCAGCTCCTCGGCCGCTACGCAAGCACGCACAAATTCGTCACGCTCGACGCATGGAGTGAGTAACTCCACGAAAATCTGCAGTTCTTGAAAGCATCAATCGACATTATCCTGGGTGCCCCATCCATGACGCGGTCTTATTCCGGCATGGGTGGGAAAGCAAGGAACTCTGTTCATTTTTCTGACGTGGATTCGCCCCATGATGACAGCGCCTACTGCTCTGTGCAGCATCGATGATCAGGCAACGCTTCGCGCGCTGCCTCAATCGTCGCCTGCACTTCCGCATCCCCATGCGCCGTACCGAGAAACGCCGCCTCAAACTGCGACGGCGGCAGCCACACGCCGCGGTCCATCATCGCTCGATGAAAACGCCCGAACGCCGCCGTATCCGACTTCGCGGCCTCGTCGTAATTCGTGACCGGACCCTCGTTGAAGAACCACGTCCACATCGCCCCCACGCGATTCGTGGTCAGCGCCACGCCGGCCTTTTCCGCCTCTGCAGCAACGCCCTCCGCCACAGCTTTCGCAGTCCATTCGAGATGCGGATATACCTCCGCCGCATGTTCCTGCAGATAGCCAACCGTCGCAATCCCCGCAGCCATCGCCAGCGGATTCCCGCTCAGCGTTCCGGCCTGGTAAACCGGCCCCAGCGGCGCGAGCATATCCATATACTTCCGCTTTCCGCCGAACACGCCGACCGGCAACCCGCCGCCCACAATCTTGCCCAGCGTCACCAGGTCCGGATCGAGCTGATACAACTCGCACGCTCCGCCCAGCGCCACGCGGAACCCCGTCATCACCTCGTCGACGATCAGCAGAGCGCCTTCGCGCTGGGTCAGTTCGCGCAGCGCTTGCAAATAGCCCGGCATCGGCGCAATGCACCCCGCATTCCCCACCACCGGCTCCAGAATCACCGCCGCAATCTTGTCCGGATGCGCATCGAACGCCGACTCCACAGCCGCCGTGTCGTTGTAGGGCAGCGCATGCGTCAAGGCCGCGATCTCCTCCGGCACGCCCGCCGACCCCGGAATCCCAAACGTCGCCACGCCCGAACCCGCCTTCACCAGCAGCCCGTCGGCATGTCCGTGATAGCAGCCTTCGAACTTGACGATCATTTTCCGGCCCGTCGCTGCGCGCGCCACGCGGATCGCCGACATCGTCGCCTCGGTCCCCGAGCTCACAAACCGCATCTTCTCAATCGCCGGATAGCACGCAATAATCCGCTCCGCCAGATCTGCCTCGCTCGCCGTCGACGCGCCAAAGCTCGCCGAGTTCCGCGCCGCGCGTTCAATCGCCTCCACCACCGGCGGAAACGCATGACCCAGGATCATCGGTCCCCATGAACCGACGTAATCGATGTAGCGGTTGCCGTCCGCGTCCACCACGTAAGCGCCCTCGGCCCGTTCTACAAACGGCGGAGCTCCGCCCACCGCGCGAAATGCCCGCACCGGCGAATTCACGCCGCCGGGAAAGAAGCGCTCAGCGCGCTGCTGCAGTTCGTGGGAACGTGTATGCGTCGGAGTCGTAGCCTCGGTGCTCATCGTGGTTTCAGTATAGAAGTCGCGGCGAAAATCGTAGTTAACTCTCCGTCAAGCCCTAGCCGTTCTTACACGTTTTGAACAGCAAATCGATTTCTGCCTTCACAATCCGGCCCCACCGGCCTGCTAGAATCAACCTTTCCGATTCAGATATTCGGAAACCATCACCCTTAGCCCTGGGAAACCGGGGTCCCCATCGACAGATTTTCGTGGATGGGATGGCTAAGAGGCCGCAGAGTGCCCGAAGAAACCAAGCCGAAATCCGATTCAGCGCAGAAGCGCAGCATCACCTATGCCGACGCCGGAGTCGACATTACCCGGGGCGATCGCGCCAAGGATCGCATCAAGTACCTGGCGCAGAAAACCTTTAACCGCAATGTGTTAGGCGGTATCGGCGGCTTCGGAGCCCTTTTCCGGCTCGACCTGCAGAAATTCAAGAGTCCCATCCTGGTCAGCTCAGCCGACGGTGTTGGCACAAAGCTCAAAATCGCCTTCGAAATGGGCCTCCACTCCAGTGTCGGCGCCGACCTGGTGAACCACTGCGTCAACGACATCGCTGTCCAAGGCGCCACCCCGCTCTTTTTCCTCGACTATTTCGCCAGCGGCAAGCTCGACCCTGAAGTCACTGAAACCGTAGTCTCCGGCCTGGCCGATGCCTGCAAGGCTAATGGCTGCGCCCTTATCGGCGGCGAAACCGCCCAGATGCCCGGCTTTTACGCCGACGGCGAATACGACCTTGCCGGCTTCATCGTTGGCGCTGTCGATCGCGACAAGATGGTCACCGGGGCCGAAATCAAGGCCGGTGATGTTCTCGTAGGATTCCCCTCCACCGGCCTCCATACCAACGGCTACTCGCTCGCCCGCAAGCTCATGTTCGACGTGGCCAAATACAAGCCAAGCCAATACGTCACCGCCATCAAGGAGAAAGCCGGCGCAGCGCTGATGAAGACGCACCGCAGCTATCTCCACGTGATCCAGAAACTCGTTGCCTCCGGAATGACCGCAGGCATGGCCCACATCACCGGTGGCGGCATCACCGAGAATCTGCCCCGCATCCTGCCCAAGGGCCTGGCGGCGCAAGTTGAACTCGGCTCATGGCCTGTGCTGCCCATCTTTGACCACCTCCGCGACCTTGGCCAGGTTTCGCAGGACGAGATGATGCGCACCTTCAACATGGGAGTCGGCCTCATCGCCGTGATTCCAGCGGCCAAATTCACGCGCGCCAAAACCCTGCTCGACCGCGCCGAAGAAAAATTCTACGTCATCGGCCGCGTCGTCAAAGGCGACCACCGGGTCCAGTACACCTGATCCTCATGAAATGCGGAATCTGCGGACGCGAGCTGAATCAGCCCATGGTTCCTGAAACGATGGATTGGGGCGGTGACTGCGCTCGCTGTATGGCAGACTTCGGCGATCGGGAATGTATTGAATTGCTGAAACGTCTCGGCGATCCGGCCAAGCGCAGCGCAGCGATTGCCGAATACGAAGCCTGGCGGGCAAAGCAAGTCTAACCACGGAGAGATCATTGGAAGGCTGGAAATCCAAAGTGCCCCTTCGCGTCGGAATATTGCTCTCCGGCCGCGGCTCCAACTTCCTCGCCATCGCCCGCAACATCCGCGAAGGCCGCCTCCCTAGCGTCGAAATCGCCGTCGTCATCTCCAACGTTGCCGACGCCCCCGGCATTCAATCAGCAAGGGACCTCAATCTCCCCACCGCTGTCTATATTTCCAAAGGGCGCCCACGCGCCGACCATGATGCCGACCTCATCGCCAGCCTGCGCGAGCGCCAAGTCGACCTTGTCTGTCTTGCCGGCTATATGCGCCTGCTCTCGCCGGAATTCATTGCCGCCTTTCCAAACCACATCCTCAACATCCACCCCTCGCTGCTCCCTGCATTCCCCGGACTCGACGCCCAGCAACAGGCCTTCGACTATGGCGTCAAGATTGCAGGCTGCACCGTGCACTTTGTCGACGAGCACCTCGACCACGGCGCCATCATTCTTCAACGCGCCATTCCTGTTCTCGATACCGACGACGCACACACGCTCGCCGATCGTATCCTCGTCGAAGAGCACATCGCCTACTCCGAAGCAATCGCCCGCGTGGCCAGTGGCGACTACGAAATCCAAGGCCGCCGCTATGTCAGACGTATCGCTGAGCAACGCGAAGCATAGTGCTCAAGAGCAATCAGAGAAGAGAACAGAAGTTTTCCGGATTTGATCTCAAGACAGTTGCGCGATCGTGAGTCCGCCTGATCCGCATTTCACTGATTTCTGTCGAACTCAGAAGTACGGCCGAGTGACCTTGAGGAGCGACCTGGAGGGCCGCCGACAAAGCGCCTCAGTACAGCCCATATCAGAAGAGAGCACAAGACCAGCGTTAGCAGCATCAGTTCGAGAGCGCGTATGAAGAAGTAATTGATGAGACCGCGACCCCTTTTGTCAGCGTCCTGAATGGCCTTCTCACTGAAAGCCTCAAACTCGTTCATGATCGTTATTTCCTGACCGCGAAGCGTCTCCATTGCCGCTTCTCGTTCCTCACGGATCTGCGCAGTTGTGGCTAGCCGTTCGCCATGCAAGGCATCGATGGTCGCAATTCTCTCCTGCTGCAGGGCATACAGGGTTCTCAAGCCCTCTTCCCGGAAGAAGGCCTGTGCGGACAAGCGCTCGCCGTCAACATCTGTCTTAAACGCCTTGCGTGTTTGGTCCACAAGCTCGGGCATCCGATCCAGGTTGCCTGACGCCTTCGTAGCACTATCCGAAAGCACCGCGAAATCGGACAGAGCGGCGCTAATTTGCGGGTCATGCGTGAAATCCGTGAGCAAGAGTTCGGCTTGCCAGCGCGCCTGTTTGGGTAGGTAAACATTATAGGCATCCAAGCGAGCCGTAAAGTCGCCCAAACCTTCCGCCAGCGTCTTGATTGAGGTTGTCATGCCTAAATCAGATTGCCCAACCTTCCGGATGACATCTGCATCGACCGACTGACGGCCTACGAGACTGGTCTGAATGGGATGGGCTTTCGCCCAAGCGCCGACTCTCTGACGCAAGTCGGCCACATTGGCTGCAGGCGCGCCCTGAAGCACAAGCTCCTCCATCTCGGAGTCCATGTTCCTGAGCGTCTCGACGACAACAGGATAGGACTCCCCCAGTTTCTGTTTCAAGGCCGGCCGTTCCATATACGCCGTCATTTGGAAAATGAACGCCCAGGTGTCGAGAACCGCTGCGACAGGATCCGTGTTCAACAAGGTTGTCTGCATAACCGGAATCGCCTCGGTCTTCCATACCAGTGCCTGTCTCTGTGCGACAGGCGAGGGCGATTCCGAAATTATTCGGTCAGCCGCAACCTCTATCTCGGCCGAATAGAGGGCGAGCATCGATTGATTTCGTGAGCTTAGTTCCGGCGCCGAAGACTGCACATTCTTTGTCGACTTTAGCGATGAGGCCTTTCTAGTGCTATTCCCAGAAAAACACCCCACGAACAGCAGCACCGAGCCACAGACCGCGCAGCTGAAGCATTGAGCGATTCGAATTAAGGACTTCCCGTGGTGACCCTGCCGTAACATGGCATACCCCCATGTCTCTCGCCGTCTCTATAGGCGCGATCGCCGCTGCCCGCGAGCACCCTGCAGGCCTCGATCAGATCGAATAGAGGAGTTTTGCTTGACTCAGGAGTCCCTTACTTGCTTTTCGGCGGGAACTCCATCAGCAACTTCTCGATTGCTGCACCGACTTTTTGCAGCGATTCGTCTCGTTTCTGCGCATCGAGCTTCTGCATAACCGTGCCTGACCAGACGACTTTATTGCTTTCCCGGTCAACAATATCCAGTTCGAGAACTCCCTTTGGCTGAGGTTGCCCCGAGGAACCGGGTGGTGGCTTGAATCCAGCCCATCGCAGCACGTCTACTTGCGGTGCCTGACAATTAGCACAAGTATCGGCAAGGGGATTGGTGGAACTCAGGCCGTAGTCCAGGCTGCCGGCCGCAATCACGGTGAGGTCGCCGCCATTCTCAATGCTGGCCAGCCCCTTTGATTCAAGCCAATTTTTGATCGAACCCACTACCGACGCGTGGAGAAGCGGCCTGCTCGAGGGGGGCGGTATCTTCAACGTGTAGGTTTTGTATTTTGAAAAATCGACGCTCTTGTCGTAACCCACCTTGATCTTCTGCGCGAAGCCGCAAGGTACGGACAGCATGACGACGATCAGAAGAACTCGCAGCCTTCTCACGTCAGAATTCATCAGGCATTCGACTCCTGCGGGATTTGGCAAAGCCAGCCCTCAGAAGTCTAGGGTGCCTCTCTTCTTTTTGACACTGGCCGAATTGCCAGTCGAATCATTGCGGCTTTGTCTCTTCACACAAGCGTTGCCGGGGTTAAAAAATGGGAGTTTCGACGAACCCGAAGCCACATTGCTTGTCCACGAAAAAATCATGTCAAGCCCCTCCACCCAAACAAATCGCACAACTCGTTGATTCCATGAGGTCGATTCTTCTGGCCGTTTTGCCGGTTATTTCTCAGGTTTGTCTAAGCTTGGAAACATAGCCGGACAATCCAGCGGATCCTCGTGCGACTCATGATGTCGCGCGCCCGCTGTCGTCTGCGCCAGGCGACTCGCTCGCGATTACAGCCGCAACCACGGCCATCTCCGCCAGCGCCGTCGCCGCAAAATCATGTCGGCAGCCGGCGAAAACCCGGCCCGCCGGCCAGAAAAGAGAACCATCGCGATGGCAAACATCCTGGTCAATATCGAAAAAGGAATCGAAATCGGAGCCGAGGACGCCCTGAAATGGCTCACCGGTGCCAACAAGGCTCTCAAAGCCGCACCGCAGGTCGTGGCCGCGCTCGCCACGCTGATCGCTGCAGTTGAAAAGCCGATCGCCGAACTCGCTGGCGCTGCCTCCAACCCGCTGAATATCGCTCTCGATATTCAGACCGCAACCGACCTCAAAGCCGTCTGGCCCGACGTGAAGGCATTTCTGTCCTCGCTGGGAGTGAAGTTCTAAACGGAGAAAGCAGATTCTTCGATGCGCCAACCCCACGGACCACGCGGTCCGTGGGGCAGTTGACGCGAGACTTAGGACGACAATTGAGATTCGCCCGAAGATTAGGAATCGCCCTTTTGCGCAGCCCATCCAGTGCGTTACCCTTGGAAAAACGCAAGACAGTTTGAAGCGGCCGCCCTTCTGGTTTGTGAGGTGCGTTCGTCCCCGTCCCCTTCGCACCATGGCTGTGTGTCTCAATTGCAAAAGGAGAGTCAATGCGTTCGTCCAAGCTGAGCCTGTGGTTTCGTCTCGTGTGCATCTCTGCCTGCTGTCTTGCCCTTGTCCCCTGCGTCGCTGCGCGCGCTGAGGTGCCGACGCCGATTTCCGTTCTAGGGCACAATCCCGGCGACGACTTTTATCTTGCCGACTACGAAGACACGGTTCGCTACTTCCATGCGCTGGCCGCGGCCTCGGACCGCATGAAGATGTTCACGGTGGGCAAGACCACCGAGGGCAAGGACATTGAGGTCGCCGTCATCTCGTCGCCGCAGAACCTGGCCAAGCTGGACGAATACCAAAATGATTGCCGGACGGCTTGCGCATGCCACCAATCTGAACGATGACCAGGCGAAGGAACTGGCGCGCACGTCGAAGGTGATTGTGCACATCGACGGCGGCCTGCACGCCGATGAAGTGGCGGGGCCGCAGCACACCATGGTGCTGGCCTACAAGCTGCTCTCCGCGCAAAACGATCCGCAGATCGACGCGATTCTCGACCAGGTGATCCTGGTGCTGTGGCCGACGCTCAATCCCGACGGGCAGGACATGGTGGTGCACTGGTACCGGCAGAACCTGGGCACGCAAGTATGAAGTCAGCCCGATGCCGTATCTCTACCAGGAGTATGTGGGCCACGATAACAATCGCGACGGCTACATGATGAACATGAAGGAAGAGCAGGTGGTGGTGAAGGCGCAGCTGGAGTACAGCCCGGTGATCTTCTACTGCCAGCACCAGACGGCGCCGTTTCCGGCGCGCATCTGGATTCCGCCGTTCTCCGATCCGATTTCGAGCAACATCAGCCCGCTATGTGCGCAGCTGGCTGAACGTGATCGGGCGCGAACATGACCGCTTATCTGAACGCGCACAACATGCCGGGCGCGATCTCCGAATCGCGCTTCGATAACTGGTATGCGGGATTTACGGATTGGGCGCACGTCTTCCGCAACGAGATTTCGTTCTTTACCGAGACGGCGCTCTACGACTATGCGACGCCGCACTTCTACACGGTGCGACGACTTTCCCGAAGGACTATCAGGACCTGCGCGCGCTGAGCATGTACTCCACGCCGTGGGAAGGCGGCTGGTGGCGCTTGAAAGACGCGGTCGACTACATGGTGGGCGGTTCGATGTCGGTGCTGGACCTGGCCGCGAAGAATCGCGAGACGCTGCTCTACAACCGCTACCAGGCGGCGCGCGACAACATCCAGCACTTCAGCAAGGAGCCGCCGTTTGCCTATGTGATCAGCGACAAGCAGGCAGATACGCCCGAGGCCGGCCTGCTGGCGCAGAAGATGATCGACAACGGCCTGGATGTGTACGCGTCGAAGAGCGGCTTCAAGGCGAATGGCGTGAGCTTATCCGGCGGGCTCGTGGGTGATTCCGATGGACCAGCCGTTCTCCGCGCTGGCCAAGGAACTGTTTGAGCGGCAGCGGTATCCGGACGCGCTGGAGAATGGCACGGCGAAGTCCATCGATCTGCCTTATGACGTGACGGGCTGGACGCTGCCGCTGCAGATGGGCGTGAACGTGGATGCGGTGACCGATCCGCTGGCAGCCGGACCAGCGCGCGCATGCTGACGAAGATCGACAAGGTGGCAGTTGCCGGAAGCTGCCGTCGACGGCAGCGGGCACGATATTTGCCGTCAGCCACAAGGCCAATGCGTCGTTCGAGCTGGTGAATGCGGCGCTGCAGGCGGGCGCAACTGTCTCGCTGGCGCAGGACCCGGTGAAGACCGCGGAGGGCACGGAGACGGGCGCATTTCTGATTGGCGGCATCAGCCGCGCATCGCTCGGCGACCTGGCGAAGAAGTATGCGGTGTCGGCGGTGGCGGTCAGCGCGCCCGCGCATACGCATCGGCACTGAAGAAGGCGCGCGTCGGGCTCTACCGGCCGTGGGCGCCGTCGATCGACGAGGGCTGGACGCGCTGGATTCTGGAGAACTACGGATTCGAGCCGAAGAGCATTTACAACGCGGACATGCGCTCGGCCGATCTGCACGAGCCGCTACGACGTGATCGTTCTGCCCGACATGTCGTCAAAGCAGCTGATGGATGGATTCGGCGTCGGCGTTGTGCCGGGCCAGTACGCGGGCGGCATCGGCGACGATGGGATCGAGAATCTGCGCGAGTTTGTGCGCGAAGGCGGAACGCTGATTGCGCTGAACAAGACGGCGCAGCAGCCTGATTCCGCTGATGTCGCTGCCGGTGCAGAACGTGATCGAGGGCGCCAAGAGCGACAAGTTCTTCTGCTCGGGCGCGCTGCTGCGCGTGGAGACCGAGCATGCCGATCTGCCGGTCAACTACGGCGTTTCCGATGCGCCGGTGGTGATGTTCCAGAACGGCCCGGCATTTCAGCCGCTGCCGGGATTCCACGGCGCGGTGCTGGCGCGTTATCCCAAGGAGACCAATCCGCTGGAGAGCGGACTGCTGCTGCATCCGGAGGCGATTGAGGGCAAGGCGGCAGCCCTGGAACTTGCCTACGGCAAGGGGCGCATTGTGCTTTTCGGATTCAAGCCGCAGTTCCGCGGGCAGTCGCATGCCACCTACAAGTACCTGTTCAACGAACTGTACGTCTTCGATCATCCAGCGCTGCCCACAGAACCAGCCGCTGCTCCAGCCAAGGCTGAGGGCGCGGCAGCTCCGGCTGCGGCGGCCAAGGATCACAAACCGACGGAGGACGAGTTACCTGATAGCTCTGTCGAATAGGCCGGGGGGCGCATAAAATATGCGTGTCCGCATCAAAGCATCAAGTGCGAAACGGAGTTGTGAATGCGACAAGCTCATTTTCGTAGGGATATCGCGGTCTTTCTCTTCGGCCTCATCTCCTGCACGTCTGCAGCTTTGGCTCAGGGGGGCACGGTCTCACAGGCTCAAATCCGAGATACCGGCATCTCAGGACTGTGGGTATTGGCCAACGTGAGTTTCGCTGGCATGCGTGCGCAAAACAATCCGAGCGCGTTCTGGCGAACATTGGCCTTCATTTTTGGCTTACCCGGGGCGATCGTGACGTTCTTCGCGGTGGACGAGGGAAGTGAACGCGCGTACGGCATCGATTTGCCGCGAAGGAATAGACAATAGGTTGCCAAGACAGCCGCAAATTACCATTGCTGGCGAATAAATCACCGAGGTGCGAGTCGAGCTTGAGCGCAATCTCCTTGGGCAAAGCACTATCACCAGCACGTCTTTCCTGGTGAAGAGGTGCCCACAACGACGCAGAGCCTAACTTGCGTCGAGAGGCAGGAACCTGTATATCCGATTCCTAGGTTGCAGGAGATCGGAGACAACGTCATGAATGGTGAGCTTTCCAACGGCCTTGCTGCGCTCGGAACGTCGGTAAATCGCATCATCAGCCTGGCCACCGGTGAGCCAATCCTGTTGCGCGGTGTCAATCGCTCCGGATTGGAATACGCCGGACCAGACGAACAAGGCTTCTTGTCTGGAGCTTCGTTGTCCAGATCTGAAATAGAGTTCATCGTCAGAGAGTGGCGATGCAATATCATCCGCCTTCCGTTCAATCAGGACTTTGTTCTCCGGGGGCGCCTGGGACGTTCTGGCGAGGAATATAAAAAGGCAATCGATCAGGTAATCTACTGGGCTTCGCTATTCGGCGCATACACACTGCTTGATCTGCAATGGCTCGATGCGGATCGTGTCTACGGCGGCAATCGCAACTTCGTGGCTCCGCTGCCTAATATCGAATCGCTCGAATTGTGGACTGCACTTGCTCGCCGATACCAAGACGAACCGGCTGTTCTCTATGACTTGTTCAACGAGCCGCACGACCGCCTGATCGATGACCCTTTTCCTCTCAACAAGGAAGACGGTACGACGTATCCCCTGGGTCAGAGGAGCGTGACTGTGAAGGAATGGCAGCCCTGGGCACGCAAGCTCACGCAGGCAGTTCGGGACGAGAACCCGAATGCCCTGGTGTTCGTCGGTGGGATCAACTGGGCCTATGATCTCCGTGGAATGCCGATGGACGTGGAAAATCTTGTGTACTCAACGCACGTCTACCCGAGCAAAGGAATGAACTGGCCGGAAGCTTTCGGCAATCTCGCGAGATCAAAACCCGTCTTCGTCGGCGAGTTTGGAGGCAGCGATACTCCGGGTGATCTCGAATTCGTTCGAAGCCTGATGCGCTACCTGCGGGAACTTGAGATTGGCTGGACAGCCTGGAGCTGGTCTAACGAGCCCTTCCTCGTCACCCGCTACATCCCAACAGCCTTTGGCGAAGCGGTAAGGCAAGAACTCTCTGGCGTCTGACCTGGATGCTGATCCTAGAGTGTTTCAGCGGCTCCTACGGTTAGGTTCCGGTCAAGCGGATGCCACTTTTGACTCCGTAGCTATTCGTCTCTTTTGCCCGAGTTCACATTGGCGTAGCTGAAAAAGGCCGCCCCGATCGTCGGAGCGGCCTTTCTCATTCTGAAATGCTGAGGCTGCTACGTATTCACCGACCGCGCCTCGCCCAGCACTACCTTCACCGTCATCTGTCGCTTGCCCGCGCATCACGGTCACGCTCACCGTATCGCCGGCCTGGTGCTTGTCCATCATGACGCTGATGTCCTGCGGATCGGTGATCTGCTGGCCGTCGATCGCCACAATCAAATCGCCGCCCAGCATCACCGGCTGGTTGCCGACGTATGCCTGCTCGTTGCCGCCGCGCAGCCCGGCCCGCTCCGCCGCGCCGCCCGGAATCACTTTCTGGATCAGCACGCCATAATCCGCGGCCAGTCCCATCTGCTCGGCAAGATCCGGCCCGATGGCATAGGACGAAATGCCCAGCGACGGCCGCCGCACCTGCCCGTAGCGCGTGAGGTCGGAAAGCACGGCCTTGGCGGTATTGATGGGAATCGCGAAGCCGATGCCCGAGCTTTGTTCCGCGCCGTTCGAGGCAATCATGGTGTTGATGCCGATGACTTCGCCGCGCGAGTTCAGCAGCGGGCCGCCGGAGTTGCCGGGATTGATGGCCGCATCGGTCTGGATGGCGTCTTCAATCGGCGCGCCGTCTCCGTTGCGGATGGAGCGGATGGAGCTGATGATGCCCTGCGTCATGGTGCCGCTGAGGCCGAAGGGATTGCCGATGGCATAGACCTTTTCGCCCACGGCAAGCTGGCTTGAGTCGGCCAGCATGACCGGCTGCAGATTCGGGCGCGTCGATCTTGAGCAGCGCCAGGTCGTGCACCTTGTCGCTGCCGATCACGGTGGCCTTGTAGCTGCGCTTGTTGCTCAGCTTCACCTCGATGCCGCGATTGGCGCCCTCGACCACGTGGTAATTGGTCAGCACGTGGCCGGCCTTGTCGAGAATGAATCCCGAGCCCTGGCCTTCCTGCGGCACCGTTCCATAGAAGAAGTTGAAGACCACCGCGCGCGAAGTGATGTTCACCACCGAAGGCAGCACGCGCCGGTAGACGGAGATGTTGTTCTGCTCTTCAGCGTCGAATGCAGGCGCTGCCTGCGCCTCCGTCAGTTCCAGCGGCGAGTCGGAGGCTCGCGACGCTCGTGAGTGTCAGAGGATTCAAGCCTCGCTGGAAAGTGGGTGGTGACAAACCAGAATCCACCCACCAGAAGAACGACCAAAACAAACTGGCGCAGTTTCATAGCTCTCTTAAACCTTACGACCTTTCCATATACAGTTACGAAGCCCGATACGGCGCAGTTCCCAGGGAAGCAGTGCGGGCTCTCGCAACAGCTTTGTCACTGCTTCTATTTTAATAACTATCGATTCGAGGTTTAAGTTGCTCTCCTGCTTCAGCCGCGGCCAGAGCTCCCCGACCTGCGCGCGAAGCGCTTCGATATCGCCGGTGTTTTCAAGCAGGTAGTCGGCCCGCGCGAGCTTTTTCGCTGTCGGGAATCTGGTGGGCCAGCCGGGAGCGCGCGTCGGCCTCGGCGGCTGTCGCTGTTCGCGGCGGAAGGGGAGACGCGGTCCACGTAGCGGGCGATCTTCGCGCTCGTCGGGAGCGGTGACCAGCACGACGCGGTCAATGCGCCTGCGCCACTCGGCGAAGACGGCGTTGGCCTCGCCGCTTGCGCGCGCATCGCGCTCGACTTCGAAGATCAGCGCCGAGACGACCACGGCGACGGCTGCCGGATCGCGCGCGAAGACCTCGTTCATCCACCGCCGCTGCGCCTCAATCACCGCCGGATGGACGATCGCGTTCAGCTCTTTCACGCGCCCGCCCCTGAATGCAGTTCGGCAAGCCGAGCGCGGTTCAGCCGGCCGTCCGGCAGCGACAACCTCCGGCGCCAAAGACGCGCACGATCTCATTGAAGGCCGCCTGGCCCGGCTCCATCAGCGCGCGGCCCAGCTCGTCGGACTCGATGACCTCGGCGCCCAGTTCGCGCAGCATCGCGGCGACGGTGCTCTTGCCGCTGCCCAGACCGCCGGTCAGTCCAACGCGCAGCATCGGCTAGAGGCCTCTGCCGCATTTTCGCCGCGCGCACGGTGTTGGCCATCAGCATGGCGATGGTCAGCGGACCCACGCCGCCGGGCACCGGCGTGTACGCGCCGGCCAGTTCGAACGCCTTGGGATGCACGTCGCCCACGATCGTCGAGCCGCGCTTGGCGAAGGTGGCCTCGCGCTTCGCGTCGCCGGCAAAGAAGCGGTCGAACTCCTCGCGCGTCGTGATGCGGTTGATGCCGACATCGATGATGGTGGCGCCCGGCTTCACCATCTCCGGCGTGATGAAGCCGGGACGGCCGATGGCGGCGACCAGGATGTCGGCCTCGCGCGTAACCGCTCCGAGGTCGCGCGTCTTGGAGTGGCAGATCGTCACCGTCGCATTTTGGTGCAGCAGCAGCATCGCGACGGGCTTGCCCACGATGTCGCTGCGGCCCACGACCACCGCATGCTGTCCGCTGATGGGCATGTTGCTGCGCTTGAGAATCTCGATGACGCCCGCCGGCGTGCACGGCGCAAGCGCCGGGCGGCCGGCCTGCAACTTGCCCGCATTCACGGGATGAAAGCCGTCCACGTCCTTGGCCGGAAGCACGGCGTCGAGCAGCGCCTTGGCGTCGACCTGCTTCGGCAGCGGCAGCTGAATCAGGATGCCGTCGATGTCGTCGCGGTCGTTCAGGCTGCTGGACCAGGTCGAGCATCTCCTCGGTCGTGACGGTGTCGGGCGGAGTGATCAGGTCGCTGAAGAGGCCCAGTTCGGCGCAGGTCTGTACCTTGCTGCGCACGTAAATCTCCGAAGCGGGCACATGGCCGACCAGCACCGCCGCCAGCCCGGGACGGATGCCCTGCGCGGCGAGCGCCTGCACTTCTTCCGCGACTTCCTGCTTGATTGCCGCCGCAATCGCCGCCCCATCGAGAACTTTTGGCATCAAACTCTCCCATCCAATCGTATCGTCTCCGGCCTCGACCATGACCGACCTGACCCGCCCTAACGCTGCTAGGAAAGCGGATGCGATTCATCTCACGCCTCACTGCAAATCGTGATTTTCCTCACATTCGACGGAATCTCAACCTTGGATACCTAAATTAAACGAAATATAAGCCTTTGCAGTTCAGCATCTTACGGTATTGTGCGGCGGCCGTCACAGTCACTCGTGATCTGACTCACATACAGCTCTTTATTCAAAACGCCAATCTCGGTGTCGAACATGATCTGGATCACACGGGGCCTCTCTTGTTTGCCTCGTGCTGGACAGCATCAGGAGATTCGGCTGCAATGAGTGTCTTCAAAGATGCAGGGCATCTATTCCGATTTGCGGGACTCTTCGTTCTCGCCTTCATTGTCTTTCTTGTCGTTCGCGGTTACGTGGTTCCAAAGAGCTTCGGACAATACGGTCACTATCGCGGCACTGCGATCAGCGAGATTGCGGCCCGTCCGGTGAAGTTTGCCGGACACGAGGCCTGCGAAACCTGCCACAGCGACGTGCTCGATGTGAAGAGCAAGGGCAAGCATGCGCACGTGAACTGCGAAGCGTGCCACGGGCCCTTGGCCAAGCACGCCGACGATCCGTCGTCGGTGACGCCGGTGAAGCCGGACACGGCGGTGCTGTGCGCGCGGTGTCACACGGCGAGCGCTGCCAAGCCGAAGGGCTTTCCGCAGGTCGATCCGGCGGATCACTCGAACGGCGTTCCGTGCGAGACCTGCCACCAGCCGCACAGTCCGGCGATCGAAGCAGCAGCCGCAGCGCCGGCCGCAGGAGGTGCGAAGTGAATCTATCGCGACGTCATTTTCTGGTCCTGATGCCGGCGGCGGCGATTGCCTGGAAGTCCGTGCTGGCCGGAACGCCGGAGCAGGCTGCGAACTACAAGATGAGCGAGCACTGGTGGGGCATGCTGATCGATATCCCCAAGTGCATTGGCTGCGGCAACTGCGTGCGCGCCTGCGCGACGGAGAACGATGTGCCGGACGGCTACTTCCGCACCTGGGTGGAGCGCTATCACGTCGACAGACGAGAACATGACCAACCCCGAGGTCATCTCGCCGGACGGCGGCAAAGAAGGATTTCCCGGTTGCGAAGGAAGATGCGGGCAAGTACTTCTTCGTTCCGAAGATGTGCAACCACTGCGCGGATTCGCCGTGCACGCAGGTGTGCCCGGTGGGCGCAACATTTGTGACCCCCGACGGCGTGGTGCTGGTCGATCAGAAGTACTGCCTGGGCTGCGCTTATTGCGTGCAGGCCTGCCCGTACGGATGCCGCTACATTCATCCGGAGAAGAAGGTCGCGGACAAGTGCACGCTCTGCTATCACCGCATCACCAAGGGACTGACGACCGCTTGCTGCGAGACCTGCCCGACCGGTGCGCGGCAACTGGTGGATCTGAAGAATCCGAAGGATCCGATTCACGAGTTTCTGAAGACGCATAGCGTGCAGGTGTTGAAGCCGCAGATGGCCACGGGTGCGAAGGCCTTCTACAACGGGCTGGATGGGTCGGTGCGGTAATGTAGCAGATCTCGGGACGAATGTGTCCTTGCAGCGAGCAGGTGAAGAGCTTATGAATGGTGTTGAAGGCTTCATGTATCCCAACGAGATCGGGCTGCAGTGGAGCGTGCTGATTGTTCTGTATCCATTTATCACGGGGCTGGTGGCGGGCGCGTTCATCCTGGCTTCGCTGGAGCGCGTGTTCCACGTGGAAGCGGTCAAGCCGACTTACCGGCTGGCGCTGCTGACGGCGCTTTCGTTTCTGCTTGTGGCGCCGCTGCCGCTGCAGTTGCACCTGGGGCATCCGGAGCGGTCGCCGGAGATGTACTTCACGCCGCACAGCACCTCGGCGATGGCGATGTTCGGCTATGTGTACCTGTGGTACCTGATGGCCGTGCTGGTGTTCGAGATCTGGCTCGATTACCGGCGCGATATCGTGCTGCTGTCGCAGTCAAGCAAAGGGCTGCTGCGGCTGATCTACAAAGTGATGACGCTGGGCTCGACAACATCAGCGAGCGTTCGCTGCACATCGACGAAAGAGTGGGCTGGATTGTCACGCTGATCGGCATTCCTTCGGCGTTTCTGCTGCACGGCTATGTCGGATTCATCTTTGGATCGATCAAGGCGAATCCGTGGTGGTCGTCGCCGCTGATGCCGGTGGTGTTCATCTTCTCGGCCATGGTGTCGGGCATCGCCGGCGTGATGCTGCTCTACATGGCGGTGACGAAGCTGCGCAAGCAGACGATCGACATCCGCTGCGTCGACACGATCGCGATGTACCTGTTCTATATCTTCATCATCGATTTCAGCCTGGAGATGCTGGACCTGATTCATCGCATCTACGAGGCCGATGAATCGTTCCGCAGCCTGAACTTCATGGTGCACACCAAGCTCTACTTTTCGCAGATCGTGCATCCAGATCTTTCTGGGCACGCTGACGCCGCTGATCCTGCTGTTCATCACGCAGGTGGTGAAGCTGCCGGAGATGGTGCGCAAGCGGATGTATGTCGCGTCGGGATGCCTGACGCTGATGGGCATCTTTGCGATGCGCTGGAATGTGGTGATCGGCGGGCAGCTGTTCTCGAAGAGCTTTCTGGGCTACACGACCTACAAGATGGCGCTGGTGACGCGCGAAGGATCGCTGGTGGCCGTCGGATTGACGCATCCTGCCGCTGTTCATTCTGTGGGCGCTGGTGAAGCTGCTGCCGCCGTGGACCTCAGAGCCATGCACCGCAAGCCGCGACGGGCGATTGATCGGATCGCGCCGATTTGGTGACCGATCGGGTGAGATATGAACGAATCTCCCGGTACCTTGGAATTGCTTTCAACCCGCGTGGATGAGCTGGAGAAGCGCGTCCACGCGCTGGAACATCCAGACGAAAACAGATCGCCGGCGGTGAAGCCGGTTATCGCGGCTGGCGAGCGACGCATCTGGCGGCGAAGCAGACTCTCTTCAAACAGCAAACGTCTTTTCCGATCCTGGGCCGCGCCATGCTCGGCATTGCGGGAGCCTATGTGCTGCGCGCGGTTGCAGAGGCAGGCCTGATGCCAAGGGTTGCAGTTGCCGCTGTGGCCATTGCCTATGCCTTTGCGTGGCTGATTTGGGCCGCGCGGGCGCCAAGAGCCTCTGGATTTGTACCGTTGATATATGCCGGAACGTCCACGCTGATTCTGGTGCCGATGTTGTGGGAGACTACGCTGCACTTCCATGTCTTCACTCCGATGGTGACGGCGGGAGTTCTGGCGGGCTTCGTGACGCTTGCAACGGCTATCGGATCAAAGAGATGGTGCTTCCGCGGTTTGCGTGGATCGCGCAGAGCGTTGCCGCAATCACCGCAGTCGCGCTTGCGCTCGCGACGCACGATGTGTTGCCGTTCGTCTCTGCGCTTCTGCTTGCATTGCTGGTGATTGAGTGCGCAAGAGCGCGGGGTTATGCGCAGCCCGTGTGGCCCCTGATTGCGCTTGTGACCGATGCCGCGATCTGGGGAATGATCTTCATCTACAGCGGCCCCCAGAATGCGCGAGCGGAATATCCGGAATTAGGCGTCGCGGCGCTGGTGTTTCCGGCGTGTCTGCTCTTTGCAATCAACGCAACGAGTGTAGCTGTACGCACGATTTTGCAGAAACACAAGATCACGGTATTCGAAATCGTTCAAGTGATGATTGCGTTCGGACTCGCGATTTCCAGCGTGCTTTTCTTCGCGCCCAACGCGGTGCTCATTCTCGGCATAGCCTGCCTGGTTCTGTCGGCGGCGGCATATGCGGCGAGTTTCCGGTATCTCGGTCGTTGTGCCGAGAGGCGCAATTTTCGCGTGTTCAGCATGTGGAGTGCAGCTTTGCTCGTTGCCGGAGTGCTGTGGGCACTGCCGCAACCCGGAGTCAGGCATCGCGCTCGCGGTTGCAGCTTTGGCCGCGTATATTGCCGCTGCGCGAATCAACTCGAATATCCTCGAACTGCACGGCGCAGCATTTCTGTGCACGGCTGCAGAGGTTTCAGGTGCAGCGCTGTATATCTTCGGCGCTCTTGCGGGCTCGCTGCCAGCCGGACACTCAATGACAGCGTGGATCGTCGCGTGCGCTGCGGTTTTGGCCTATGCTGCGGGAACGGACAAAAGCGATGATGGATGGTCGCGCCAGATGCTGCATCTTGTTCCCGCGTCGCTGGCAGCGTCTATGCTGTGTGCGCTGTTGGTGCGCGGTGTGGTGACTTTCGCGAATCTCGCGTTGCCGCAGGATGCGCATCACGTTGCATTTCTTCGCACCCTTGTGATTTCCGCAATGGCATTATGCCTGGCGTTTGCAGGTTCACGGTGGGGCCGTATCTCGATGACGCGCCTGGCTTATGCTGCTTTGGCGTTTGTGGCGGCGAAGCTGCTGTTTGAAGACCTGCGCCATGGGCACATGGAATTCATCGCTGGATCGATCTTCCTGTTCGCAATTACGCTGATTGCGGTTCCCCGGCTTGTGCGGCTGGGCGCGAAGTTACGCACAGCTTTGCACTCGGCAACCCCGGTGCATATTCCAAGCTGATCGATCGAGCCGGACGCAACGCGGAGGCCAATCGCAGGACCTGGACAGCAAAACCGCTCCCCGTCAAATGAAGACAGCTACGTGCGAATGGCGTTGTTGTCCGGCGTCATCGGCATGCTGCGCAGGCGTACGCCGGTGGCGGCGAAGATCGCGTTGCCAACGGCAGGAGCCAGGCCGACGAGTCCTGTTTCGCCGGCGCCGGCCGAGGGCAGATCTTTGCGATCGAGCAATACGATCTCCACTTGCGGCGTGTCGCTGAAGCGCGGCACGCGGTACTTGGAGAAGAGAGGATTCTGGATCCGGCCGTTGCCGAAGAGAATCCGCTCGAACAGCGCTCCGCCGATAGCCTGCACGATCGCGCCCTGCATCTGGTTGCGCAGTCCGTCGGGATTCACGATCGCACCCGACTCCCAGGCTTCGACTACGCGGCGAATCTTAACCTTCTTTGTCGCGGGATCGATGTCCACTTCGGCGCAGGTAGCCACGAATCCACCCTTGTCGGTGCCGCAGGCGATGCCGAATCCGCGCTCCGGTGTGGACTTGGCGCCGGCCCAGCCAAACTTGTCGGCCGCAGCCTGAACGACGGCCTTCAGCCGCGGATTGCTGATGTTCTTCAGGCGGAATGCCACCGGGTCCATCTGCGCGGCGTGCGCCATCGCGTCCATGTGCGATTCGCGGGCGAAGTGATTGGCGGTTGCGGCGAGCCCGCGATAGGAACCCTGGCGCAACGGTGACTTCGCCGGGTGGTATTGGATGAGCTGGTTGGCAACGTCGTAGGGCGTGCCGATGGCGGCGGGGCCGGAGTTGTAGTTGTGATGCTCCCATGCCACGAGCGTTCCATCGTGCCGCGCGCCTGCTTTGATTTCGATCAGGCCGGCGGGGCGGAAGTAGGCCCACGTGAACTCCTCCTCGCCGCGTCCACACCACCTTCACGGGTTTGCCGGCGGCCTTGGCCAGGCGCGCTGCTTCAATGGCCGCTTCGCCGGTGTGCTTGCCGCCGTATCCGCTGCCCATGTCGGGCTGGATCACGCGGACCTTTGCAGCGGGCAGATGAAAGGCCTGCATCAACTCGTCGCGCACGCCGAAGGGCCGCTGCGTGCCGGTCCAGACCGTGAGCTTGCCGTTGTTCCACTCGGCGACCGCGGCGCGCGGTTCCAGCGGAGCGTGCGCGATGTACTCGACGGTGTACTGAGCTTCGAGTTGCACATCGGCGCCGGAAAGCGCATCTGCAACCGAGCCGGCAACATGATCGGGGCGTCCTCCTGCTCCCTCCGGATTGTTCTTGAGGTATTCGAAGAGGCCCTGGTTGCCTTGCTGGTCGGGAACGTTCCACTTGGCCTGGATCGCCGCGAGCGCATGCTGTGCGGTGAATGCATCGCCGGCCACCACGCCGGTGAAATCGCCGTCGCGCACGACTTTTACGCCGGGCATCTTTTCCGCGGCGCTGGTGTCGAGAGATTGCAGCGTTGCGTTGAATCCTTCCGGCCGCAGCACCGCGCCAAACATCATCTCCGGGCCGCACGATGTCTGAAGGGAATTGATGCTTGCCGGTGACGAAGTCGCGGCCGTTGGCCTTGGGGACCGGCGTTCCGGCAATCTTCCATTCGGTTGCCGGGGTGAACGGCGGATCTCCGGCGACGCTCTTTACCAGGGCTTCGCCGCGCGTCAGTTCGCCGTAGGTAAGCGACTTCGATCCATCAGGAGTTGTCACTTTCCCGGATGCGGCGATGAGTTTTGAGGCATCGGTGTTCCAGCGCTGCGCGGCCATCTCCACCAGAAGCTCGCGGCCTGCGACTGCCATGTTGCGCAGTTGCGGGGCCATCGTGGGCGTGGTGCGGCTGCCGAAGGTGCCCATATCCCACGGAACGAGATCGGTGTCGCCCATGACCATGGTGATGGAGTCGAACGGGACGCGCAGTTCTTCAGCTACGGCCTGCGCGAGCGAGGTGCGGATGTTCTGGCCCACTTCAACTTTGCCGGTGAAGACCTTCACGTGGCCGTCAGCATCGATATGCAGCCACGCGCTGATGTCCTTGGGAAGCTCGTGACCGCCGAATGCACGGCCCGACTCCTGCGTCCATGAAGGTATAGGCGTGAGGCAGACGAGCAAGCCTCCGCCGAGTATTTTCAGGAAGTCGCGGCGATCGAACTGCGATCCCGGTTGACTGTGCGTCTGACGATTCCACGCCCAGACCATTCTCCTCGCGTTCGATGATCTGCAATTCTCGAAGGTTCATCGCGCACCTCCGTTGGTTGGCTGAGAGGCCGCACGTTTGATCGCCTCGAGAATGCGCGGGTAGGTCCCGCAGCGGCAGACGTTGCCGTTCATCGCGCCAAGAATCTGTTCGTCATTCGGAGCGTGATTGATCGCGAAGCAGGGCAGTGGCGCTCATGATCATCCCCGAAGTGCAATAGCCGCACTGAAAAGCGCCTTCGTCGAGAAAGGCCTGCTGGACTGCGGTGAGCCTGCCGTCCTGTTCGAGGCCTTCGATGGTTGTGATCTTCGCGCCCGCCGCGGCCGCAGCAGGAATGGAGCAGGAGCGCGTTGCAGCGCCATCCATCAGCACGGTGCAGGCGCCGCACTGGCCTTCGCCGCAGCCATACTTCGTGCCAGTCAGATCCAAGCCGGTTGCGCAGGACGGAGAGCAGGGTCTCTTCCGCGGGTGCATTCACCTTATATTGTTTGCCATTGATGTTTAGAACCAGTTCGCCCATTGCGAGCTCCACAGGGCCGCCGATCAGGCCGGTACGCGGCATAAGGATAGCGCAAATGACGAACACTTGTTCAGTGGATACGTATTTAGTGCGCAGCGTGAGCGCGATGCTTACGGCGGGTCTTGCCGTGTTTCTCCTCGCTTGCCGCCGAGTGATACTTCGCGTCGAATCTTCTTCGATATCGACAGTTGGTTTTGGCACCTGGATATTCATGGATTCCAATGTCGCCACGATGATCTCCGAGACGGCCAGGTCGCGAAACCATTTGTGATCAGCCGGAATCACAAACCAGGGCGCATCTTCGGTATTGCACTTGGCGAGCGCATCTTCGTAGGCCCGCACGTAGTCGTCCCAGTACTCACGCTCGGTGTAGTCGGCTTCACTGATCTTCCAGCGCTTGGTGGGGTCGTCGAGCCGCTGCTCGAAGCGCTTCAACTGCTCGTCTTTACTGATGTGGAGAAAGAACTTGAGGATTCGCGTGCCGTTGGTCGACGTGGCAGCCGCTCGAAGTCGTTGATCTGCTCGTAGCGCTGCGACCAGACTTCTTTCGGCACAAGGTTGTGCACGCGCACAATCAGCACATCTTCGTAGTGGGAGCGATTGAAGATGGCGATCTTCGCCCCGTTTTGGCGTCTGCGCTTCAATGCGCCACAGAAAATCGTGCGCCAGTTCTTCCTGGCGTGGGCTCCTTGAAGTTGGCGACGTGGCAGCCGTCGGGGTTCATGGAGCCGATGACGTGCTTGACTACGCCGTCCTTGCCGCCGGCATCGAGCGCCTGCAGGCAAACAAGCAGCGAGCGCTTGCGCTCGGCGAAGAGCTTCTGCTGCAGATCGCTCATTTTCTTGCATAGCTCCTCCGTCTTGCGGAGCGCTTGTCTCTTGCTGTGCTTGCCTTTGAAGCTCGGGTCGAAGTCGCTGAGCCGAACATGCGTCTGCCGGGCGGGACGCGGAACTCTTCGATGAAGCGCTTGCCAGTCATTGCTTCTCCATTGCCGGCGTGTATTCGCCGCGGCGAGCGGCAACGTTGCACCGGGCTCGATGCACAAGAGCCTTCTGCGCGGCGGGAACGTTGGCGTCTTCGCCGTGCCAGATCTGCATGGCCGGTTCCTGGATGGCGCGCGCGAACGAGAACGCGAGACCCCACGGCATCCGTCCCTTGAAGCGGGCATTCATCGCACTGAGCCGGGCAGAGGCCAGCTCGCCGGATTGACCGCCGGAGAGAAACGCGACGCCGGGCACGGCGGCGGGAACGGTCCGCAAGAGGCAATGTACTGTGGCATCGGCGATCTCTTCGTTGGTGTTCTGGCGCGGGCACTTCAATCCAGGCACAACCATGTTGGGCTTGAGGATCATGCCCTCGAGCAGGACGCCCTGGGCGACGAGCTGGTCGAAGACGGTGTGCGAGCGTTCGTTCCGTCACCTCGGCACAGCGCTCCATGGTGTGATCGCCGTCCATCAGCACTTCGGGCTCGACGATGGGAACCAGGCCGGCCTCCTGGCAGAGCGCCGCATAGAGAGCGAGGATGAGCGCATTTGCTTCGAGACATCCGTCGCTGGGAATGCCGTCCCCGATGGTGATGACGGCGCGCCACTTGGCGAAGCGCGCGCCCAGTCTTCACGTATTCGGCGAGGCGCTCGCGCAGGCCGTCCAGACCTTCCGTGATCTTTTCGTCGGGATGCGCCGCCATCGGCTTGGCTCCGGCATCGACCTTGATCCCGGGAATAATGCCCACCTTTTCCAGTGCCTTGGCGAATGGAACTCCCGCTCTCGTCTGCTGGCGGATGGTTTCGTCCACCAGGATGGCGCCGTTGAGGCAATCGCCCAGGCCGGGGGCGGTGACGATCATGTCGCGATAGGCGCGCCGGGTCTCCTCGTTCTGGGGAATGCCCGAGGCGGCAAATCGCTTGTTGGCTGTGGGCGTGCTTTCATCCATAGCCAGCAGGCCCTTGTCGCCGGCACACCATGGCTTTTGCCGTTTCGTTCAACTGACGAGCATCCATCTTGAGGCATCCTTTCTGATTCTTGAGTCTGAACCAGGAATGCGGCGCGCACACTTCCGACCTTCTGACCGTGCACGGCCTCACCGATTCTGATGCCGCAGACATTCCGGAGTTGTGAATTTGTTTCGAGATCGCATGGGCGCACAAATCGGCGCCCATGCCAAAAAAGCCTGAACGCGAGAACAACTTAACGCGTCAAATCCTAACAGGAGCGGTCGCGTGATGAGGATGTTCTTGAGCCTCTGGCTGGTAGTGTGCGGCGTTGCATCCGCACAGTTGACCCCGTGTCCCGCCTCCGTCCACGGCAACCCCGTCCCACCCTTTCTTCATCACCAAGACATGGTTCGTCGGCGGCGTCGGCGACTGGGACTACATGACCATGGACCCCTCGGCCAACCAATTGTTCATTGCCCACGGACCCAGCGGTGCAGGTGGTCGATGTGGAGAGCGGCACGGTCGCCGGAGTCGTCAAGGGGCTGCGCGAGGCACATGCCATTGTTCTCGATCAGAGAGGGGTATTACGGATATATCAGCGATGGCCCGGCGGACATGGTTCGGGTCTTCGACCGGCGCAATTTCCAGGTGGTTGCGAGCATTCCAACCGGGCCCTCTCCCCGCTCCATGGCCCTCGATCCAACCAGCGGGCTGCTGTTTGTGGTGGGTTCTCAGGCGACTGCGAGCAGGAAACCAAACCAGCGGAACTCAGCCCGGAACTTCCAGGCAAACTCCGCCGCTCGCGTGCGGTCCGCGCGCGCTGCCGCCGGGTGGGACGGAATCGACCATCACGGTGATCGATACGGAGCGCAGGATCCCGCTTGCGCAGATTGTCCTTTCCGGAAGCCTTGGATTCGCGCAGGATGACGGCAACGGCCGGGTCTACATCGCCGTCGCCGATCGCAACCAGATTCTGCGACTCGATGCCCAGGCAATCGGCTCCGCAGTGCATCGGATCATCGACGCGCAACCCGGACCGCAGCGAGCCACTCAACCTGCGGCGAATACCCGGCAAATCGCAACCAGTACGGCGCACAGTTCAAAAGACAAGCCACTCCTGCTCGATTGGACTCGTGGCGCGAAGCCCGCCCCGCCTGCCGATGCCGTTCCAGATGCACTTCCGCTCGACGCCAATTGCCAGCATCCGCGCGCACTCGCCATCGACTCAGCCCATGGCCGCCTCTTCGCCGCGTGCACCAATATGCGCATGGTCGCCTTGAACGCAGACACCGGCCAGACGGTGGCAGTCCTCCCCATCGGCCTCGGGCGCTGACGCGATCGGTTACGATCCGAACCGCGGGCTGATCTTTACGGCGAATGGAGGCAGCAATGGAAGCCTCACCATCATTCGCCAGGACGTGACCGATACCTATTCCGTGGTTCAGACCCTTCCCACGCGGCAGAATGCGCGGACGCTGGCCATTAATCCATCGAACGGAGAGGTATATCTTGCCAGCGTCATCTATGGAGCCGAGCTCAATAACCCACCGATCAATGGAGCGCCCTTGAAGATGAGTGCGGTCGACAGCAGTTTTCAGGTTCTTGTGGTCGGAAACTAGCCCTGGGTCGGTTGGGAACCTAGCTGGGTTTCTGTCTATATAAACTATTTATTATTAATAAGTTAACTACAAATCGATTTCTCTTGGACTCTTCCCGGATTGTGCATGGTACCGATGTTTTCGCACCATTTAGGTCTCGCAATCCCTTTGCTCGGGAACGTGAACCCGGTCACATCTTCGCAGGGCGCCGCCTGGTGGACGAGATTATCGAGCCCGCGGAAACGCGCAGATACCTGGCGCTTGCGCTTGAGTCGTTGCACGGCAAACGCGAGTTGCGCCCGCAAAAGAAACACGGATTGATTCCGCTGTGAGGACGTGGTTGTGACACTGCATTGGGCAGATCTGATTTTGATTCTGGCGTTGGTTGCTGTGGGAAGTGCAGCCGGCTACATGCTGATGCTCCGAAAGCTGCGTGAGACCGTTGCCAAACACCAGCTGAAGATCGTAGACCATCTCGCTGCGCTCGATGACGCCATCCGCGCCCTGGAAACGCGCCTCGTCGAGCACCATATAGCTCCGGTGGTGAACGATGCGCAACTCCTCTCCGCCGCGAAGAATGGACAGGAAGAAATCTGCGACGCCGGAGAAGCGGAGTATGTCGCCCCGGAGATTCGAGCGGTAATCGCAGCAGCCGCGGTTGCAACACTCGGTCAGGATGCGCAGATTCGATCGATCAAGCCGGCGTCGAGTCCCTGGTCGCAGCAGGGTCGTGTGCTGGTGCAGGGATCGCACAACATTCGCGTCCGTGGGTAAGTTACGGGCCTGGATTTACAGGAGAGGGCATTGAAGCTTCGCATCACCATCGACGGCAAAGCGTATGAGGCCGAGGTCGAGATTCTGGAAGCGGCTGAGAGCGCGCCGGATTATCCGCCGTACCCGCCTGCTCCTTCCGCGTTTGTTGCGTCCTCCGTTCCTGAGCCAATGATTGCGCCGCAAAGCCCTGAAGCCGAGAGCAACGAAAAGGAATGCCGCAGCACGGTCACGGGCATGGTGATGAGGGTCGACGTTGAGCCGGGACAGGCGGTGCAGCCGAACGACATCGTCATGGTGCTGGAGTCAATGAAGATGGAAATGCAGATCACCGCGCCCCAAGCTGCTGTTGTGAAGAGCGTGCAGGTCACTCCGGGCTCCTCGGTGAAGGCGAACCAGTTGCTCGTGGAGTTCGAATGATGGAAGCGATCACTGAATACGAAGTCGGGGACTCAGCAGAAGGGCGTCAGACAGGAGCAGATCGATCCCTCGCCGAGGTGCCCGCAATTCTGTTTGTCGATCACGTGGCCATTGCCGTGAGGCAAGGTGAATTGGAAGGCCAGGTGAAGGCGTACGAGATGCTCGGATTCCGGGTGATCCATCGCGAAGACGTACTTGGTTCGGACCAGGTGCGCGAAGCGCTGCTGCAGATCGGCGACGGCCCCAATCTGATCCAGTTGCTTGAACCTCTCACTGCGGATTCGCCGGTACAGAGAACGATCGATAAGAATGGCGGACGCGGCGGTCTGGCGCATATCGCATTCCGCGCAAAGAATGCCCGACATGCTTTTGACGCGATGCGCGCTGCAGGGTTCAGACTCATCGACCCGGCGCCACGCAAAGGGTCGCGCGGCACCACGGTGTTTTTTGTGCATCCGAAGTCGAAAGAAGAGAACCCATTCGGCGTCCTCATTGAGATCGTCGAAGATCCTGAGAGCAAGTAGAGATGGCAGCGCACAGTTTTCTGTCGGAGTTCCCGCCTGTAAGCACGGAGCAGTGGGAAAGCCTCATCCGCGAAAATCTTAAGGGCGCGGACTACTCGTCCAAACTGATCTGGCATCCGGAAGAAGGACTCGCAGTCAGGCCATACTACAGGGCCGACGACTTCGCTGGTCTGAGTTTTCCGGACGCCGCTCCCGGAGAATTCCCATTTGTTCGAGGCACACGCTTGGCGGGTGGCTGGCGCATTCGCGAAAAGATCGATGCTTCCGACCCGGAAGAGGCAAATCGCGCAGCCTGTGCCGCTGTGATGGCCGGGGCTGAAGAGATCGCATTCTCGGGCTCAACCGTCGAGAACTCATCGCGTCTTGCTCTTGTTCTGGCGAATCTCAACGAGATCCCCATCTGTTTCGACGGTCTCGGCAAGGACGCGGCCCACATCCTCGTTGAGCGCCTGCAGAAGCGGCCGCATGGGGCAGACGTCTCTGGCGGACATTGATCCGCTCGCAGACCCTGATTTCTCTGCTGATTTGATCCGTGATGCGCTGCCCGGCTTCAGGCCCTTTGTCATCCATGCCGATGCATTTCATGAGCAAGCGGCCGGCGCCATCGAGGAGATTGGATTCACGCTTTCGGCCGCTGTGGACTTCGTGGCAGAGATGCAGGAGCGTGGCCTCAGCGTCGATCGAATCGTAGGTTCTCTGGGCCTCTCATTTGCAATGGGGCCGGAGTTCCTTATTCAGATTGCCAAACTGCGGGCCTTCCGCATGGTGTGGGCAAACGCGGTAGAAAGCTTTGGCGGAACGCATGCAGCCGGGCGCGCGCCGATCCATGCAAGCACGGCGCACTGGAATAAAACGGTCTACGACCCGCACGTCAACATTTTGCGCGCGACGACAGAAGTGATCTCCGCCATCCTCGGAGGCGCGGACTCCATCTCTGCCGCACCCTTCGATGAATGCTACCGGCAACCGGATGAGAGTAGCCGACGGCTGGCGCGGAATACGCAGATCGTTCTCAAGCAGGAAGCGCTGCTCACTCGGGTTGCCGATCCGCTCGGCGGCGCGTACCTTGTCGAGGCTCTCACGAGCTCAATCGCTTCCAAGGCGTGGAAATTGTTTCAAGAACTCGAGGCGGCGGGCGGTTATCGAAAGGCGATTGAAGCCGGCGTGATGGCATCTGTGTTGGAGCGCCGAACCAGTTTGCGAGAGCAGGCTGCGGCATCCCGGCGACGGGTCCTCACGGGGACAAACCGGTTTGCAGATGCATCGGAAAAAAAGCCGGAGGAGTCCGATGCTGCGCGCGTGAACGCTGGTCCTCGCGTCGCACAAGCTTTTGAGCATCTTCGGCTGCGCACAGAGCGCTTTGAGAAACGAACAGGAAGCCAACCGAGCATTCTGCTCGCGGAGATCGGCGACCTCAGGATGCGCAGCGCTCGCTCGCAGTTTTCGGCTGACTTCCTCGCTTGTGCGGGGTTGCGCATCGCGCAAACAGCAGTTCGAAAGCGCAAGGCAAATCGCAGACTGTGATGCCGAGCTGATCGTTTTGTGCAGCGCGGATGCGGAATACCTTGCCATCGCCGGAGAGTTGTTGCCGATGCTGAGAGATCGCGGCTGCCTCGCAACGGTCGTCATTGCGGGAAATCCGGACTACCACCGAAGATCTGCGAAACCTCGGTATCACGGAATTCATTCACCTTCGCAGCAACGCCGTCGAGGTTCTTTCAAATCTCCAGCAGCAGATTGGAATCGGGGAATAATCATGCGTCCGGATTTTTCCAAGATCGATTTCAATTCAAGTGTCGTGCACGGACCCTCCAGCCCAAGCTGAGGAGTGGCTCTCGCCGGAGCACATCGCGATCAAGCCTTGGTACACCCGCGAAGATTTAGCGGGCCTCGAGCATCTCGATTACGCCGCAGGCATTCCGCCTTATCTGCGCGGTCCCTACAGCACGCATGTACGTGATGCAGCCGTGGACGATCCGGCAATACGCGGGATTTTCCACTGCCGAAGAGTCCAATGCTTTTTATCGGCGCAACCTGGCCGCCGGGCAAAAGGGGCTTTCGGTGGCATTCGATCTCGCCACGCATCGCGGCTACGACTCCGATCACGAGCGCGTGAAAGGCGATGTCGGCAAGGCGGGCGTAGCCATCGATTCCATCCTCGATATGAAGATGCTGTTCGATCAGATTCCGCTCGATCGCATGTCGGTGTCGATGACGATGAACGGCGCGGTGCTGCCCATCATGGCGTTCTATATTGTTACGGCCGAAGAGCAGGGCGTAGCCGCCGGAGAAACTCAGCGGAACGATCCAGAACGACATCCTCAAAGAATTCATGGTGCGGAATACCTATATCTATCCGCCAGCGCAGTCGATGCGCATCGTGGGCGATATCTTTCGGTACTGCGCGGCGAAGATGCCGAAGTTCAACTGCATCAGCGTGAGCGGCTACCACATGCAGGAGGCGGGCGCGACTGCCGATCTCGAACTGGCCTACACGCTGGCCGATGGCCTCGAATATCTGCGCACCGGCGTTAAGCGCGGGCTCGATGTCGACGACTTTGCGCCGCGCATTTCGTTCTTCTGGGGCATCGGCATGAACCACTTCATGGAGATTGCCAAGCTCCGCGCCGCGCGTGTCCTGTGGGCGAAGATCGTGCAGCGCTTCGGGCCAAAGAATCCGAAATCGCTTGCTCTTCGTGCGCACTGCCAGACTTCAGGCTGGAGTCTCGCAGCGCAGGATCCCTACAACAACGTGGTGCGCACCTGCGTTGAGGCGCTTGCCGCGGCCCTAGGCCACACGCAATCGCTGCACACCAATGCGCTCGATGAAGCGCTGGCGCTGCCGACGGAGTTCTCCGCGCGCATCGCTCGCAATACGCAGATCTATCTGCAGCAGGAAACGGGCATCACGCGGGTCATCGATCCGTGGGCGGGTTCGTATTACGTCGAACGGCTGACGCACGAACTGATGCACGGCGCATGGAAACTGATTGAAGAGGTCGAAGAGCTGGGAGGAATGACCAAGGCGATTGAAGCCGGCATTCCCAAGATGCGGATTGAAGAGGCCGCGGCGCGCAGGCAGGCAAGCATTGACTCGGGGAAAGACGTGATCGTCGGAGTCAATGCATATCGCGCATCCGAAGAGCCGCAGATTCCTGTTCTCGACATCGATGATGCCGCGGTGCGAGCGGCGCAGATCGCGCGACTGGAGCAATTGAAGCACGATCGCGATCCGCAAGTAGTCGAGCGAACGCTTGCGCGCCTCGGGGAGTGCGCAGAATCCGCGAGCGGCAATCTGCTGGAGTGTGCCGTGGATGCAGCGCGCGCGCGCGCGACACTGGGCGAGATTTCCTTTGCGCTCGAGAAAGTCTGGGGGCGCTATGAGGCTGTCACGCACACCATCTCGGGTGTCTATTCCGCCGGCGCTGCCGGCGCAGAGGAATTCAGAAGAGCGCGCGAGATGGTCATCGAGTTTGAACAGGAAGAGGGACGAAGGCCGCGCATTCTTGTCGCCAAGATGGGCCAGGATGGACACGATCGCGGCGCCAAGGTGATTGCCACCGCGCTGGCCGACATCGGCTTTGATGTGGATATCGGTCCGCTCTTCCAGACTCCCGGCGAGGTGGCTCGTTTTGCGGTGGAGAGCGATGTGCATGTCGTAGGTGTGTCTTCGCTGGCCGCAGGACACAAGACGCTCGTGCCAGAACTGATCGACGAACTGCGCAAGCTGGGACATGAGGACATCGCCGTTGTGGTAGGTGGCGTGATTCCGCCGCAGGATTACGAATTCCTGTACAACGCCGGTGTAGCCGGCATTTACGGTCCGGGAACAGTGATTCCGATAGCGGCGCAACATATGCTGCGAGTTCTTAGTCCCAGTCGTGTCGGTGGGCGGTGCTGATTGGTCAAGTTGGCCAATGCGAACGAGAGCGCGCTGCACGTCAAGCCTGGATGCGCGACGCCGGCGCAGCCCACAGGCACGCTGCGCGTCTCAAAACGCAGAGAGGATATCTCTCCGGCTCAATTGGTTGAAGGCGTCCTGAAGGGCGATCGCTCCGTGCTGGCCAAGGCCATCACGCTGATGGAAAGCTCGCGCGCATCAGACCGTCAGCTCGCCGAGCAGGTCATCGAGGGATGCCTGCCTGCAAGCGGCAACTCGATCCGCGTCGGAGTGACCGGAGTACCCGGCGCCGGCAAGAGCAGCCTGATCGAAGCGCTCGGCAAATATCTCATCTCGCAACGCAACGAAAAGGTGGCGGTCCTCGCCATCGACCCGAGCAGCCAGCTCAGCGGTGGAAGCATCCTGGGCGACAAAACACGCATGACCTATCTTGCGTCCAGCGACATGGCCATTATTCGGCCTTCCCCATCGCGGGGCACCCACGGCGGTGTAGCGCAGAATACGCGCGAAGCGATCCTGTTGTGCGAAGCTGCTGGCTACCGGAACATCCTTGTCGAAACGGTTGGCGTCGGCCAGTCCGAGGCGGCTGTGCGCGAGATGGTCGATTTTTTCCTTCTGGTCACGCTGGCTGGAGCAGGCGACGAACTGCAAGGCATCAAGCGCGGCGTCATGGAGATGGCCGACCTCGTTGTGGTCAACAAGGCCGACGGCGACAATCTTCGAGCCGCCGAGCGAGCGCGCACCGAAGCCGAGAATGCATTGCATTTCCTGGCTGCATCCCCTTCGGGCTGGGTGCCGCGCGTACTCGCATGCTCGGCGCAAACAGGTCGCGGAGTGGCGGATCTGTGGTCGTGTGTTCTTGAATTTAGAATGTCACTAAAGCAAGCGGCTATTTCGCGCGCGTCCGCCAGGAACAGGCGCGTCGATCGATACATGAGAACGTGGAGCACGGACTGAAGCATCTGTTTCGCTCAGATCCGGTCGTACAGCAACGCATGGCCATGCTCGAGCAAGAAGTGCTGGCAGGACAAACGACAACGGTTCGCGCGGTACGCGAGCTGCTCGCGCTCTTCGCATCAAGGATCACATCTGGATCGCGCAGCTGAGTTGACCTGATTTGACATCCGCGCCGTGCTTCAGCAACAGGCGCGGGCATAGGCCGACGGGAGCACGCAGCGAAAATCGTGTCAGCGCGGACAATGGGCCCCTGGTCAGAAGCTACGCCTTCAAAAACAGTGAAAACACAGTCCCCCGATAATTCCCGTTCGTCCTGCTTCGGAACCGCAGGGTCCCCTGGTGTTTCTTCACCGTCTCCGAGCTGAGCCACAGCCCCAGCCCCGTTCCGGTTGCGGGCTTTGTCGTGAAGAACGGCTCAAACACATGATTCCGCACCGGCTCCTGAATTCCCGTACCGGAATCCGCAATCATTACCCGGATGCCCTCTTCCCCTGTCACTGGATCCAAAGCCCTCCGCGCGCGAACAACCAGCCGCCGCACGTCCGTATTCTTCAGCATCGCATCGATCGCGTTGCTCACAAGATTCGCTATCACCTGTCGAACCTCGACTGCCTGGCAGCTGATCAAAGGATGCCGGCTGTATCTCCGCTCGGTCTCAACCCCCATTGATTTCAACCGCCCCTCGTGGAGCACAAGCACAGACTCGAGAATCTCCTCAATATCCACGACATGCGGCTCCGTTGTCTGTCGGTGAAAACGCAGCGTCGCCGTCGTAATGTGAGTCACGCGTGCCAGCTCGCGCTCCGCCTGCTCCAGAATTTCGCCAACCTCCGGCGAAACATCACCTCTTCGTGCCAGGTAGATGAGGTTCGTCACCGCCTCCAGCGGATTGTTGATCTCATGTGCGATCGAGCTCGCCATGCGGCCCACCACCGCAAGCTTCTCGCTCTGCTGCAGGCTTGTCTCGGTTTTCAGCCGTTCGGTCTCGTCGCGTAGCACCTTCGCTAACCCGATAACCTGTCCGTCCTTGTTGCGAATCGGCTCGGTCACCCACCGGGCCCAAATCCGTGTTCCATCCTTGTGAAGGAGCCAGCGCACATCTTCGTTGCGGCCGCCGTTTTCCAGGCTTGAAATCTCCGAGCACCGAATCTGGGATTCACGATCCTCCGGCGAAAGCAGTAGCGAAAATGGTTTTCCCAGCACCTCCTTCGACGAGTACCCGAAGATCCGTTCCGCACCAGGATTCCAGCTCGTGATCCGCAGTGCCGTATCCAACTGGACAAGAGCGTACTCGTGAACGTTTTCAAGAAAGAGCCGAAACCGCTCCTCGCTCTCGCGTAATGCTCTCTCTGCCTTTGCGTGCACCACCGCGGCCCAGGTCCGCTCCGCGGTCTCCTGCACAAGTCCCACCTCCGCCGCCGTCCACGCCCGCGGCTCCAACTCACACACACATAGTGCGGCGACCAGTCGGCTGCCCTTAATCAGAGGAACAGCAACAAAAGCACCCACGCTTGCGTCAACAATCTTTCCGCGCAGGGGATCCGGAATGAAGGGCGCCGTTCTCGCATCGTCCACAACCGTGGGCCTGCTCATCCGAGCTCTCGGTCCAATCCAAGCAAAGTCTTCTATGGGATAGCGTCCGACCAGGCTTGGCGCGCCACCACGCACAAAGTCGCGCGCAATCACAATGTCACCCAGCGCTGCATCGATTTCGGCGTACAGCGTCCGGTCTGCCCGCAGCGCCTCGCACAGCAACCTGCTCGCCGTTCCTTCGATCTCGATCGGATCCGACATTGGCCGTAGCGCATCGCTCAGCTTCAGCAGGTAAGCCTTCTGTTCTTCACTCTCGCGAAGCGCAACCTCAGCCTCCTTCCGCTCCGTGATGTCGTCGAAGACCACGCTGACAATCCGGCTTCCGTTGTCGCCCACGCGCGACGCAAATACATTGAACCACCGATTGATTTCCTTGACGTAATTATCAAAACGAACTGATTCCCCGGTCTCGACGACGCGTGCATAAGTCTTGATCCAATGTTCCTCGAGATTAGGGTTCAACTCGCGCGCCGTCCTCCCTTGATAATCCGTCATCCCGGTCTGTCGCTCGAAAACACGGTTGGTCGCGAGAAAGCGTATATCGCTGGCAACTCCATTCGCGTCGTATACGACCTCCAGCAGCGTGTACCCTTGATCGATCGATTCGAACAGCGTGCGATATCTTCCTTCGCTTGCGCTCAATGCCGCCTCGACTCGCGCACGCTCCACTGCTGCCCACGTGCGTTCTGCCGTCTCCTTCACCAGCTCAATCTCGCTTGGTTTCCAGATCCGCGGCGCCATATCGGCTACACACAATGCGCCCACCTTCCGCCCATCTTTCAACAGCGGAACACAGGCAAAAGCGCTCACCTTGGTGCTCAGAATAACCGCACGGTCAGCATCTGGAATGAGCGGCGACGTTCGCACATCCTCAATCACCGCCGGTTTACCCTTTTGCGTTGACAATTCAATCCAGGCCCAGGCATCCAGCGGATACCGTCCTGCGAGGCTAGGCACGCCCTCTCGCACGTAGTCTCGTTCAACCAGAAGTTGACCACGCGCTTCATCAGGCTCGGAATAGAAAGCCCTGTCTGTCTGCAAATGCCCGCCAAGCAGCCGGCTGGCCACTCCCTGAATTTCTATCGGATCCGAAAGTGGCCGCAGAGCATCGCTCAGTTTCAGCAGATACGCCTGCCGCACTTCGCTCTCGCGCAGATCCGCCTCAGCCTGCTTCCGCTCGGTGATGTCGTAGAAGACTACATTCACCAGGCGGCTGTCTTCACCGCCGACGCGCGAAGCGAAAATGCTGATCCAGCGTCCGAAATCGCGCGAAAAACTCTCAAACCGAACTGATCTACCGGTTTTGACAACGCTGGCATACTGCTGAATACAGGAGTCCTCCAAGATTGGGAAGCAATTCACTCGACGTCTTCCCGAGATGATTCTTCAATCCAGTCTGTTCTTCGAAGAGTTTGTTGGTCTCAATGAAGCGAAGATTCGACGCGACCCCGTTATCGTCGTAAAGCACCTCAATCACCGTGATCGCATTGTCGATCGAATCAAACAGCGTGCGATATTTCTCTTCGCTTGCCCGCAGTGCAGCTTCCGCGCGAGCGCGTTCCACCGCAGTCCACGTCCGTTCACCGGTATGCCAGACTAGATCGACCTCATCCTGCGTCCAGTCCCGTGGCAACGCGGCGGTGGCGCACAGACAAGCCACCAGCCGGCCGTCTTTGATCAGCGGAGCAGCGATGAAAGCACCCGCTTGTACCGCAGCCAGTCCATCGCGGTCGGCCTCTGGAAGCATCTCCGATGCTTGAACATCCTTTACCACCGTCGGCACAAACTTCTGAGAGGACGATCGGAGCCAGGCGAAGACCTCCATGGAATGTTGTCCGACTGCGCTCGGCGTTCCCTCGCGCACAAAGTCTCGTTCAACCAGCATGCGGCCTGACTCTTCATCGATCTCGCCATAGAACACCCGGTTTGCTCGCAGGTGCTCGCCGAGTATCTTGCTGGCCGTCCCTTGAATTTCGATCGGATCAGAAAGCGGACGGGTTCCTTCGCTCAGCTTCAGTTTGTATGCTTGATTCTCTTCGCTGCTCCGAAGCGCGTCTTCAGCTCGTTTCCGCTCAGTGATGTCATCGAACACCACATTGACCAGACCGCCGCGCTCACCACCGACGCGCGAAGCGAAAACACTAAACCAGCGGTGGAGGCCGTGGGAGTATCTCTCAAAACGAGCCGATTCCCCGGTTTCCGCTACGTGTGCATAGATGTCGAGCCAGTTTCCCCGTTCGACTTCGGGGACCAGTTCACTCCTCTTCTTCCCGACGTAGTTTGTTAACCCAGTTTGCTTCTCGAAAATTCGGTTGGCTTCAACAAAACGCGCATCCGCTGGAACGCCGTTTTCGTAGATCACCTCTAGAACGGCGTAACCCTGATCGATCGAATCGAACAGCGAGTGATACTTCTCCAGGCTCTGGCGCAGGGCGGCTTCCGCACGCGCCCGCTCCACTGCCGCCCACGTTCGCTCCGCCGTCTGGCGAATGATCTCCCGCTCCCACTCCAGCCACACTCGTGTCTCAAAATGAGCAACGTAGAAGAGGGCCACCAGCCGCCCACCCTTGATTTGCGGGATCCCCGCGACTGAGCGCAGGTTGAAGCTCCGTGTCTTTTCCGCACCACCTGCCGGTCCGCGCGGGTTTTCACCGATGTCCGAAATGAAAATGTCCTCACCCATTGCGAGGGCAGGACCAAAACCAGCTCCGAACTGTGAAAGCTTGCATGAGCCAACCAACTGGGGCATGCGCCCATCCGCATACTGGCCGCCGATCACAGCGCTATCGCCGTCTTCTCCCATTTCCACATAGCCGGCGACAGACACATCCAGCTCGCGCGCAAGCACCTCCGGCCCCACCCGCATGATCTCGATCGGATCGGCAATTGGTCGCAGCGCATCGCTCAACTTCAGCAGAAACTTCTGAACTTTCTCACTATTCGGCAAAGCCTGGGACGTCCTATGTTGCTGCGATATGTCGCTGTAGAAACAGGCAACATGCCGGAGTGACGGATCACCGACGCGAAACGCATGGACTTCAATCCACCGGTCCTGTGTCACCGCATACATCTCAAACCGAGCAGGCTCGCTGCTGATCGCTACGCGGCCCAGCAGCCGAAGCCACCGGTCATCCACGATCGGGATGAGCTCCCGGAACGTTTTGCCGCTTAGACACGCCTCTCGCCGCAAGCCCATCATGCGCTCAAACTGTGCATTGGTTTCCAGAATCCGGTAGTCGATACCCTCGCCCGCGTCATTCAGAATGACTTCGCCAATCGCGAGACCTTGTTCAACTGTTTCAGGGATACGGAATTTTCCTTGACTGGCCTGCGGTTCCTCTTTTGAACGGGAGCCGTCAATAGCCTCAACCAATCCAACTTCGTGTGACTTGTCTTCGACGCTTCGACTGTCCATTGCGGGGGGACTCCGAAACTGCTGGCTTCAAAAACGTTGCCTGCGCTCAACTGAATGACTTGCTCACCACCTTCAAGCCAGCGCAGAGATTTTCATCATACCCCGTAGTTATGAAAAAGAAGTCAGTTTTTGTCTGAACAATTGCCGCGGGCCAACCCGCTCACTAGTCGTCACAGACTAAAGCGATTTGTTCGGATTGCCGAGGCGCATGCAATTTCATGAGCAATGGACTTCGAGTTGATCAAAATTGCGTGCCGCGCTTTTGAGCAGGTGAACTTAATCGGTTTTCTAAATGCTCCCGGATCGCTGCTGCCACATGAGCTGCGTCTTGTCGCTCCTAGCCTGATCGAATCGGCATGGCCGCGAGGCTGGCCGGGGGTCGGCCTTGGAATGATTTGCCCCGGCAATTTGAAACCAATAAACATGAGAAAGCGCAGTGGAGCTTGACTCCACTGCGCTAATTGAGGCAGTCACTTAGAACATGAACTTCCCGCCAAACTGGAAGGTGCGCGGATCATTCGTCGAGGTGATTTGTCCGAAGTTGCTGTTCGTGAACCCGGTGCTGATGGCATTCCATTGCGTGTGATTGAAGGTGTTGTACGACTCGGCGCGGAGCTGGAATCGCGGCCCCTCCGCCGAGGTTATCCGAAACTCTTTGAACAAGCTCAGGTTCCAGTTGTATAGGCCAGGACCCACAATTGAGTCCTTGCCCGCAGTGCCATAGCCCTGATTGGGGCCTCCAGCCCATGGAGCGGTCGGAGATGTGAAGGCTGCAGGGTTGAACCATGCAAGCTGCTTTTTCGGATAGCTTCTGAGGCTGCGATCGAAGTTCGGACGATTGGTTGTGCCACCACCCAATCCCAGCGTGTCCGGCGAGTAGGTAACGTTGACGGGATTTCCACTCGTGGCTACGGTAACGCCGGAGAACGTCCAGCCACCAAGTAATAAGCGCATGGCTGTACCCCGATCCTCGAACGAAGCGAAATTGTAGATGTAGTTGGCGTTGAACACGTGCCGGCGGTCGATGACACCCGAGCCGCGGTCATATCTGGTGTCGAAGGGGTTGGATAGAAGGCCGCCGGAACCCTGCTGGTTGGTGGAACCCAGGTCGCCGCTCTGGATGTCGATCTCATGGCCATAGGTATAGGCCAGTTGGAGACTTAACCCATGACGGTTCTGCATGCGCAAGCCCGCCTGTAACGAGTTAAAGTTGCTGTTCGTCGTGTTTTCTATCTGCGTGATCCCGCCAAAGCCCTGATAGATCCTGTAGAGGTTTGAGTTTGCTCCGCTCACGGACACAGCTTCCCGGTCGGTTATGTCATTGATCGGCAGGGTGTTGACTGCCCGCTGAACGTTCTGGTGCCAGGCGGACATGCCGACGTACTGGACTTGAGCGACAACGGCTGGAGCTATCTCGCGCTGCACTCCAAGGCTGTATTGCTGTGTGGCCGGGGATGGGTAGCTATATTGCAGGCTCTGAAAGCCGGCAGGGAAGAATGGCACCGCAGCAGTTTGCCCCGTTAGGTTGCTGGTATTCGGGTTCGAAAAGTAAACCGAGCTGACGTTGGGCTGATATGCGTTTGGCGGATTGACATCTGTGCCGTAGATATCGTTCCCTTGTACGCGCTCGAAGAACAATCCATAGCCGCCGCGGACGACGGTTCTGTTGCTTTTGTCGAGGTTGTAGGCGAAACCGACCCGCGGCTGCCAGGTTCCGTAGTGATTCTGCACCAGGCCTCGCGGAAATCCGTCTACACCTGCCAACTTGACACCGTTCAGATAGAACGGAACCGGCGCGCCAGGCGGCTGGCTAAAGCCTGGGCCGGCAGGATTCAGACTGCCTGTGAGGGGGTCGGGCGATTGTGCGTTCGCGGCGCTGAAAGCGCTTGGAAGGAAGTTGGACGTCCGGTTGTCCTTTTCATAGACGTGCGGCAGGCCATCAAAGCGGATACCGAGATTCAGGGTAAGCCTCGGCCGAGCGTGCCAGTTGTCCTGTGCATAGAAGGAAAAGGTGTTGTTCAGCCAGTGAAAGATTGACTGCTCGTTCAGTTGCTGGTAGGTGCTCACGAAGCCCAGCAGGAAGTTGGCATAGGCGTCTCCCGAATAGGACGAATCTTTGAAGGTGTAGTCGCCCTGGGTATCGGCCTGCTGCTGCTGGTTCTTGTCGTTCCGCATGTAAGCGGCCCCGAACTTCAACTGATGGTTTCCCCTGCTCCACGACACATCATCGCGCGGCTGGTAGTTCAGATACGAGTTCCGCCATGGCCAGTAGTTAATGTTCCATTCGGTGTTTGGCGCACCGGAGAAGGTGATCGACGGAAGACGGTTCTGTGCGTTATTACCCGTGAAAATGCCCACGGCAGACCAGCCGGAGGGTTGCTGATAAATGCCGGTGGGGCTGATATTGATGGTGTTCCCGTTCACATTGATAGATGTTTCATTCAGGATCGTGGGAGAAAGCGATTGGGTGAGCTTGATGACCGTTCCCCATGTCGGGTTGTCGAATACGTCGCCGACCGTGACATAGTTGTCGCCGTCCCACATGGAGGGGAAAATGGTCTGGTTCATCGAATCGTGAATCCAGTGACCCATCAGGTGATACTTGTCGTTAAAATTATGGTCTATGCGAACCACGTCCTCGCGAACGTCCGTTGGCTGCTTCGGTGAGGCAATGTACTGTGTGCCATTGGCAGTATTCGGCTTGGGAATCGCTCCGGTGCCCATGAACAGAACCGCATTGGGATCAAGCAGGTTGGCCGGAATAACAAAGGCGCCGTCCACGCTTGGAAACGGCTGTCCCGCAACCAGCCCATCCGCACTATAGGCCGCGAGTTTTGCCGGGTCACCTGTTGCCGGAACGATCAATGGTTTTCCACTGAGCGGGACATAGCTCATGGGACTGCCTGCCGTGGGAAAGAACGCGGCTGGAATTGTATTCGTAACGCTCGGATTGGCGCCTTGGACAAGCTTGCGCCACTCTTCGTTCACGAAGAAGAAGGTCTTGTTCTTGATAATCGGGCCGCCGATATTTCCGCCAAAAATGTTCAGACGAAGCTCGGGTGTGGGCACGTTCTGCTGCTTGAAGAAGTAGTATCCGGCGTCGAACGCATCGTTGCGGTTGAACTCCCACAGCGCGCCGTGGAATTTTTGCGTTCCGGATTTGAGAGCCATCAATACGGTACCGCCAGAGTTGATCCCGTAATCAGGGGTGTAGTTGCTGGCGAGAGTCTGGAACTCGGATAACGCGTCAGGACTGACTGCAACGTCTAGCCTGCCGCCGCTTCCGCGGTCATAGACTTCACCGCCGTCGATCAACCAATTGTTGTGGTCCCACCTCATGCCGTTGAAATTGATCTCTGCGCTGCTGCCCTGGGCTGAGACACCGTTGAAGGAGGGCAGCGTATTGGTAACACCAGTGCCCACAGTGACCAGCGACATCATGCTGCGACCGTTTGTGGCCAGTTGCAAGACTTGCTCGCCGGTGATCAGCGAACTGACTTGGTTGGTATCTGTCTGAACCGCTAGCGCGGTCGCATTGACGGTAATAGACTCGCTTGCCGAACCCACTTGGAAAGCCACATCGGCGCGGACGGTCGCCGCCACATTCATGACGATGTCTGTCTTGGCGTAGTTCTTAAATCCGGCTTTTACAGCTTTGAGATTGTATGTACCGACCGCGAGTCCGGGAATCTCATAAAGACCGGATGCGCTCGATTGTGTGGTGCGTACCTCGCCCGTACTTGTGTGAGTGACTGTGATCGTGACGCCCGGTACCGCCGCTCCTGATTGATCAGTGACCACTCCAGTGATCGTGCCGTTCTCCTGCGCCCCGGCCATAACGATTGCGCATAGCGCAAACACAAATAGACACAGAAATTCTCGTAAAAACCTCATATGGGTGCCTCCTCCAACGGTTATTTGCTGTCCTCAATCACGGTTGATAATGTTTGCCCATTTAGGACCGCGAAAGTGAGCTGATCTTCTCGGATCAGTCAATGGATTCATTGAGTCGCTGGATTTTGACACCGGCAGGATTTTGTCGCACACCTCGGTCAGGTCGGTCAAACCGAGCTATCTGTTATCTACGTACTAGGTGCGCGTCACGTAGCGGCGAAGTCTTAAAGAATCTCTTTCATGTATCGATATGGGGGACTTGGGAGCAAATCCGTTTGTGCTGCTTTGACGATTCTGCAGGACGATGACGAGAGAATCACTCCTACTTTGCAGAAACCCATACGTTAAAATTCGCCGTTCAAAGCAAACATGAACCCGATGCCTTAGACACTTGCTCGCCTCTTGCCAGCGATCGTCTGACATCCTACCACTCTGTGAAACGGTTGTCATTACTTATCGCATTCTCGCGTGACCGACACACGGCGGAGCAAATATTAAGACCCGTGAACCCATGAGTTTGCGGCCCTCGCAATAACACAGCGTCGAAATGGCTCGAGACTGATTCCCACAGCGTGCGCGAATAGGAATGATCGAACTGCCCATTGCCAACCTGTGGTTCGGTTAGAGCCCGTTTGGCGTGAGGCGGTCTGCACAGCCCCAGGATGCATCTCATCAAACAATCTGATGTTTGCTTCCGACACGGTCGCGGCGCGTCAAGAGATTGGCTGGAATCAGTGACCCATAATCGGGCACTAGATTCTTTGCCGATATTTGCCGATTGATTATGCAGACGCTTCGAGAAGACCTAGTAGGAGGGCTGTGACCAGGCGATCCAATGTTACGGCATTCGCGATGTGGTTCCTCCTGTTTGGCCTTGCTGCCAAATCCGCGGATCCCGCAACGGCCAGCGCTTCATTCAGCGTCTCAACTGTCGTTCAGTCTTCGTGTCAGGCGTCGCCCACCCGCGAAACATTCCGAACCTACGCAGCAGCATTGGCAAACGCGGCATCGTCGGTTTCAATCCACTGCACCCACCAAACGCCTTACAATATCAGCGTCAGTACGGATACTACGACCGCACCTGATGTTCCCATGCTTCTGTTGGCCGCGGTGAATTTGGCTGCGCCGAGTCTTGCGCCTCCATCCGACCGTAGGAAGACTTTCAATTGGAAGCTGCAATCGACCGCCGGCAACTCATCGGGAAGGCCTTCTCTTCATGAGGCCGATCCCCCCTACACAATTGACGGATCAAGCGCATATCCGGGCATGGTCACGGTCATCATCACTTACTGACCACTTACTGACCGGGACGCGCACACCTATAAATATCTTCTGACTTGAGAACAGCAGTGGGTGCTCCACGGCATTTTAGTTAGCTGCGGGAAATCATGGCTGGCGATTGCTCGAATAGCCCCTGAAAGATTGGCCGCCCTCCCCTATGTAACACTAAGGTACTGATACTAATCGATCTTTTATACGAAAGTACTATATGGGTTGGGGTTGCGCTAGATTAGAGTTTGAAAACTAACAAGTACGGCTAACGTTCGTCCTGAGAGTAAATTACGGGCGTATGGCCCATGTGCATTGCGCCTAGGATTACCGTGCCTAACTGGCAGCAATTGACCACAGAGTTGTGCATTCTAACGACATTTCTCTGTAGGGAATTGCCTGATACCGCCGAAAGGCTGATCTCTTCGGCCCATTAGGCGGACTGCCAAGATTCAACCCGCAACCCAACTTGAGTAAGAGGAATAGTCCTTCATGAAAGTAACAGCTGTTAAGTCCACACTCTCCGCCGCCCTTGGGATCATGACTCTTGGCCTTGCTCCCTCGCCTTCTTTGGCATCAACCGCCACCGCTCCAATCGCCGTCACTGCCCAGGTTTTGTCAGACTGCGTAATCTCCGCAACCGCCCTGGGATTTGGAAACTACACCGGCGCCGTAAACAACGCGACGGCCACCGTCACAGTGCAATGCAGCAACACCACTCCTTATACCGTCGCACTTGACGCTGGAACCTCTTCTGGATCCTCAGTGACCGCACGCAAAATGACGGGCGCTGTCGGAATCTTCCTGAACTACGCACTGTTCTCGGATTCCGCCCGTTCGGCGAATTTCGTTACCACGGCCAGCATTACGGGAAACGGGTCAGGCCAGCCGATCACGGTCTATGGGCAGATCCCTGCCGGACAGTTCGTAGCGCCGGGAGCCTACACTGACACAGTTACCGCGACAGTCACCTATTAAACGATAGTTGCGTTCCAAATAGGGGTCTCATGACTGCTCGTCGCCGTAAACCAACAGCCTTCGCACTCGCCGCCGTTCTCGTTCTTTCTTATACGAGTTTGGCGGCCGAGGCGCAGGCGCTGTCGGTTCTTCCAGTTAATATCTTTCTGCAGCCCGGCCAAGCGGCTACGACAATGACGGTGACCAATCAGGGAACCAGCAAGACCTCCGTGCAGATTCGTGTATACGCCTGGAATCAGCATGACGGCGACGATCAGCTCGCTCCGTCAGAAGAAATCGTGATCAGTCCGCCGATTGCTACGATTGCTCCCGGGGCCAATCAGGTTGTGCGACTTATTCTGCGTCTACCGCCTGTCGGCCGAGATCAGGAGTCCACCTATCGAATTCTTGTAGATCAGATCCCACCTCCGGCCGAGCCGGGGATCGTGCACGTTGTCCTGCGCCTTTCTATTCCAATCTTTGCGGAACCGTCGAAACGTGCGGTTCCAAATGCACAGTTTCACGTCGAAGTGAAGTCCGGGCAAATATATCTTGTGGCTGTCAACAATGGCTTGCGCCACGATGTTCTCCGCGATATCGAGCTCTCGACAAGTGATGGCCGCAAGTTGAAGCCAGTCGCCGGAACATCCCCGTACATTCTCGCCGGAGCCAGCCGGCGTTGGAACATTCCCGCCCAGGGTCCTCTTCCTCTGCCAAGCGAAACCTTGACATTGACAGGACACTCGGATTCCGGCGCTATCGAACAGCAGGTACGTGTTGTCTCGATGCCATGATCGACAGAGCCGAGCTGCCACGTGGCTGCGGCTTGCGGGGATATTACTCCTTGGGGTGATGATCTTCCCTCAAAGAAATTTCGCTACCGAGCCCGATAAGGAAGCGCCAACGGATGGCGCTCCGGATTCAAACGCCGACGTGACTCTCTTGTTAGAGGTGTTGATCAACGGCCACTCCACCGGCAAGATCGGAGAGTTCACGATGCATCGCGGCAAGCTGATGGCGCGGCCGGCAGAACTGAACGATCTCGGATTCCGCCTTCCTGAATCAATTGCAATAGCGTCCACGGGTCTGGTCGCATTGTCTGATTTGCCAGGACTGACATTCACCCTCGATTTGAAGAAGCTCGAACTGAATGTGACGGCGAGCGACAATCGGCTTTTGCCGACCTTACTGCGACCCGTTGGGAGAGGCATTGCCTCCGACCATCGCGTGATCGAGAGCGGGACAGGCTTGACGCTTAATTACGATACCGTCGGATCCTTCGCCGGGGGTGCAGCTGGCGGCACAGGGTCGATTGATCTCAGAGCCTTCTCGCCATGGGGTGTTGCGAGTTCGGGATGGCTTGGATACGCAGGCGCGTCGTCGAGCACTACGGGTGCGACTACTGCTATTCGTCTCGATTCCGCTTACACCTTCGCCGACGTCAATTCGCTTCGTCGTTATAGCTTGGGCGACTTCATCAATGGCGGTCTCTCCTGGACGCGTCCCGTCCATCTTGAGGGCGCACAGATTCGTTCAGATTTCAGTATGCGTCCCGACCTCATCACCTTTCCTCTGCCTACGGTCACTGGCTCGACTGCGGTTCCCTCTTCCGTTAACGTGCTTGCTGACGGAAACCTGATCGTCGCGAGTCAGGTTGGTGCGGGACCATTTGAGGTGCCTCAACTCCCCGTCGTATCAGGAGCGGGCACGATCTCGATGACTGTGACCAATGCACTCGGTCAGCAGGTGACTTTGACGCAGCCCTTTTATGCCAGTTCCTCTCTGCTCGATCCGGGGCTGCAGACTTTCGCCGTGCAAAGCGGCTTGATAAGGCGCAACTGGGGCACCATCAGCGATGATTACGGGAAGCTCGCCGGAACGATTGTCTATCGCCGTGGTCTTACCCGGAAATGCACGATCGAGGGAAGTGCGGAAGGCACTCCTGGCGCCACGTTGGCGGGTGCAGGCGGCGTAGCTCAAATCGCCAATCTCGGCGTCCTCAACTTCGCGGCTGCTGTCAGCGGGGGTTCCGGACACACGGGCGCGCAGTTTTCTCTGGGAGCCCAGCGAATCGGAAGAGTGTTCAGCATTGGTGGTGCAGCAATCATTGCCAATCGCAACTATCGGGATGTCGCAGCGATGAATGGAGACGGAGTTCAGCGAAAGCAGCTTAGCGGATTCACCAGCTTCTATTTCAAACGATTCGGTTCCCTGGGCGCCGCCTACAGTGGCATCGATCAGGATCCCATGCCAAACCCTACCCCGCTCGGCGTTGTGTCTGCCGAGCATTCCCACGTAGCTTCCGGAAACTACTCGCTCCAGTTTCACCGCTTGTCGATTTACGCTTCCGGCTTCAAGGATTTTGCCGCCGCCGGCGAAAGCAGTGGACTACAGGTGGGCATCACTATCCCCTTCGGCAGACGAAGCTCAGTAAATGTGAGCGGCACGTCTGACGGCAGCGTTCAAGTGCAGGCTCAAAGATCGGCGGCACTCATTGGTGAGTGGGGATATGACGCTTATGTCTCTGCCGGCAATTTGCAACACGAATTTGGCCAGGTGCAATACAAATCAGGTGTGGGCCTGTTTACTGCCGGAGTTGACCAGAGCGCCGGCCAGACCACCGTGCGACTCGAATCCCAGGGCGCTCTCTCGTGGGTTGATGGAGGCCTTTTTCCGTCCAACGAAATTTATGACAGCTTTGCGATTGTGGACACCAGCCCGATGCCGCACGTACACGTCTATCAGGAAAACCGTGACGTCGGTCGGACGGACTCTTCGGGGCGGCTCCTCGTGCCCGACATGCGCTCTTTCGATCTGAACCATATTGATATCGAGCCTACTGATATTCCACCGGATGTAACCATCAACACCGCCACGCGCGAGATGCGGCCGCAAGATCGCTCCGGTGTTGTGGTCAAGTTCCCAATCAAATTCAGCCGCAGCGCACTGTTGCATCTGGTTGATGACGCAGGCGCTGCAATGCCTCTCGGAAGTACTGCCACTCTTCGAGCAACCGGAACAGTCGTTCCCGTGGGCTACGACGGCGCAGCGTACGTTGAGGATCTCAGCGCTCACAATGAAATCGCGGTCGAACTCTTGGACGGACGGCACTGCACTGTAGCATTCGATTACCACCCAGTACCTGGAGGAATCCCGTCAATCGGTCCGCTGAAATGCAAAGAGGTCCAGCCGTGATGCGCAGGCTTGGGCTGGCCATTCTCTTTGCACTCTGCTGTGTCTGGACAGCAGAAGGTCAAACCTGCACGCTTTCAGTCACCACTCTGAGCTTCGGCACTTACGCTGCCACGTTGCTCAACGGCACAGCCACCGGCCAAGTCACCTGCGCCGGGGCATGGGACATCCCTCTCAATGCGGGAACAGGCGCCGGGGCAACTGAGACCGTTCGAAAGATGACCGGCCCGGGCGGCGCGACACTGAGTTATGAGGTTTTTCAGAATGCGTCGCGGACAATGAATTGGGGCAATACAACGGCTGATGAGGTGAGCGGGACAGGAAACACGACCGTTACCTTCTACGGTCAGATCCCTGCCGGACAGGTAGTCGCACCGGGCGCCTACACCGATACGCTCAGCACCGCCACCACGTCGTTTCAAGTAACTGCGATCGTCGCCCCTTCATGCACAATCACTGCGAATCCATTGGCCTTTGGGAACTACGCCGGCTTGGTGCTCAATTCCACCACGACAATTCTCGTGACATGCAGCAAATCCACTACCTACAACGTAGGCCTGAATGCGGGTACATCTACCGGCGCGACAGTGACCAATCGCAGCATGACGGGACCAGCATCGACACTATTGAATTACAAATTATTCAGAAACTCCGGAATGACCACGAATTGGGGAAATACTGTGGGCACGGATACGCTGGCGGGAACAGGAAGCGGCGCCGCGCAATCTCTCACCGTTTATGGCCAGGTTCCAGCAGGCCAATTCGTCCGACCCGGAAGCTACGCCGACACGATTACGGCAACCCTCACCTATTAGTTGCCAAATCTTCGCAGGGCTTCTGCAGGCTCAAAATCCTCAATGACGACAGTAAACCGCGATCGGAGAACTTCTCCGGTGGAGGAAAATGTCGAGTTGCGAAAAGCGGACCTCAGCGAGAATGTAAGTTACTAACTGTAATGATCATCCCGATCACGCAGGTTGAGCGATATTCAGCTTGAACCGTGGACGGACAATTGGCTTGTATCGGTTGTTTGGCGAGACCTCAAGCGGGGTGTGGCCGCGAAACCCGTCCCCAGTGCTGAACCTGTGTCATCGGGATGATCATTCTAACTGTTAACAAGCTGGAAAGGCCTGGCGGTGCTTGGAGTCTGCTGCGAACCTGTCTCTCGGTTCAGATTCCCTGCTAACAGGGAAAAATACAGGGAAATTCGCGAATTCGGTCACGAATCTAGCCGGGTAGCATTTCCATGCCGCTGAATATAAAAGAGCTTCTGAGCAATTCGTTCCGATTCGGCGCCGTGCCGAACAGGGAATTATCACCCGAATAACAGGGATTCTCCATTCCCTGATACCGGCAATGCGGATGGCAAATTGGGATTCGAATTCAGGTGCCGAGCTCATGATTCGATGCCAGCTTCAGCAGAACTTTTTGCCACAGTGCCGTTGATATGCGGTGCGCCGGGCGCTCCAATTTCGCACAATTGTTCTTTGCTTTTCCGGGACAGTTCGATCCAAGCTGATTGATTTGCTGGGGACCTCAAGCGAGGGTCGGCTAGGTCGAAAGGGAGGGGCGTACGAAGTTTGAGCGACTGTAACTCATAAAACATGAGATGCACATTGACAAGGGCAACACCCCGTCCTATCGTTAGCAGTTGGAAGACTAGAGTGCTAAAGCTCTACCGGTGGAACTGCTTGACCGGGTTCGCGGCTCCGACTCTCGGAGCCGCCGTCCGCAATCCCAGAAGCCTTTCTTTCAAAAGCCACCCAGACCCCGCGGCCGGGGTTCAACCCTGCCCGCGCGTGAAGGAGAAGCAAAAATGGCAACAACAACTGTAAAGACCACCTTCACCCCGCTCCACGACCGCATCCTCGTCCGCCGCGTCGAAGAGGGCGAAACCATTCGTGGTGGAATCATCATCCCGGATAGCGCCAAGGAAAAGCCCCAGGAAGGCGAAGCCATCGCTGTCGGCAAGGGCAAGTCCAACGATGAAGGCAAGGTCTTCCCTCTGGACGTCAAGGCTGGCGACCGCGTGCTCTTCGGCAAGTACTCCGGCACCGAGATCAAGATCGACGGCGAGGAGTTTCTGATTATGCGCGAGGAAGAAGTCCTCGGCATCGTCAAGAAATAGCGAAGCAGCCGCGCTGAGCGCGTGTTGGCGGGGTTAGCAGCAATACAAAAGGCTGCCGGTTCAACGGCCCTTCCCGCTGAGATTCGACCACCGAAACAGATCACTGAATTGGAGAGTTAGAAGTATGGCAAAACAGATTCTGCACGGTGAGGATTCCCGTCAAGCGATCCTGCGCGGCGTGAACACGCTGGCGGACGCCGTCAAGGCGACGCTCGGACCCAAGGGCCGCAACGTTGTAATTGAGAAGAAGTTTGGTTCGCCCACCATCACCAAGGACGGCGTGACGGTGGCCAAGGAGATCGAGCTGAAGGATCCGATGGAGAATGTCGGCGCTCAGCTGGTGAAGGAAGTCGCTTCCAAGACCAGCGACGTGGCCGGCGACGGCACCACCACGGCGACGGTTCTGGCGCAGGCCATCTTCCGCGAAGGCGTGAAGACGGTGGCGGCCGGCGCCAACCCGATGGCACTGAGGCGCGGCATCGAAAAGGCCGTGACTGCGATTATCGGCACGCGCGACAAGGACGGAAAGTGGGTCGAAGGCGGCGCACTGGGCAAGCTGTCGAGGCCTGTGGACGAGGGTTCCGTGGCCCAGGTGGGCGCCATCTCGGCCAACGGCGACCAGGAGATTGGCGAAATCATTGCCCAAGCGATGAAGACGGTCGGCAAGGATGGCGTCATCACCGTCGAGGATTCGAAGACAGGCCATACCTTTCTGGAGACAGTGGAGGGTATGCAGTTTGATCGCGGCTACCTGAGCCCCTACTTCGTCACCGACCCCGGGCGCATGGAAGTAGTGCTGGACGAGCCCTCCATCCTGATCTTCGAGAAGAAGATCAGCAGTATGAAGGATCTGCTGCCCTTGCTGGAGCAGGTTGCTCGTGGCGGCAAGCCGCTGCTGATCATCGCTGAGGACGTTGAGGGCGAGGCTCTCGGCTACCTTGGTGGTGAACAAGCTGCGCGGCACCCTGAACGTGGCTGCCGTCAAGGCTCCCGGCTTCGGCGATCGCCGCAAGGCGATCCTTGGCGACATCGCCATCCTGACCGGCGGCGAGGCCATCACTGAAGACCTCGGCATCAAGCTGGAAGGCGTGAAGCTCGAGGACCTCGGCAAGGCCAAGCGCATCACCATCGACAAGGACAACACCACCATCATCGACGGCGCCGGCGACGCCAGCAAGATCAAAGGCCGCGTGAGCGAGATCCGTTTACAGATTGAGAAGACCACCTCGGACTACGACAAGGAGAAGCTCCAGGAGCGGCTGGCCAAGCTGGTGGGTGGCGTTGCCATCATCCAGGTGGGCGCTGCAACCGAGACCGAACTGAAGGAGAAGAAGGCTCGCGTTGAGGACGCTCTGCACGCAACCCGCGCGGCAGTCGAGGAAGGCATCGTCCCCGGCGGCGGCGTGGCCCTGGTTCGCGCCATTCCGGCGGTCGACGCCCTCATCAAGACGCTCGAAGGCGACGAGAAGATCGGCGCGCAGATCGTGCGCCGCTCCCTCGAAGAGCCACTGCGTCAGATCGTCGCCAATGCCGGCGAAGAAGGCGCTGTCGTCGTAGCCAAAGTCCTCGAATCCAAGGATCAGCACTACGGCTACAACGCCGCTCACCGGCGTCTTCGAGGACCTTGTCAAGGCCGGCGTCATCGACCCGACCAAGGTGACCCGCACGGCACTCGAGAACGCAGCCTCGATCGCCGGTCTCCTTCTCACCACCGAAGCCCTGGTTGTCGAGCTTCCCGAGCCCAAGGCTGCGGCCCCGGCCGGCGGCTACGGCGGCATGGACGGCGGTTACTAGGACAGCCAAACGCAGGCACCCAAGCCAGTGTTTGCAGTACAAAACAAGAAAGGCCTCCAGCTTCGGCTGGGGGCCTTTTTCGTAGTGGGCCAGCTTCCTGTATGGTGACCAACCAGAACGTCTGTTGATGTAAATAGAGCATTGCATGAACTGAGATCTTCGTTGGATGAGAAGGGAGTTTTAACGCCAAATAACACGGCGGACATGGGGCCAGCCACCGCACTCCCCTCAAATTCCGTTGCTGATGCCGTTTAGAAACCTGAGCACTTTGAAGGCTAAAGCCGTCGGCACGTGAACAGCGGTGGGTGTACCGTTGAATTAGTAGACAATTTCTACTCCTCGCCTCCCGCATTCCAGGCTCTGCCCCAGACGAGCAACGTTCAAGTGCGCAACCGAACGACTGGAGCTGCTATGAATCTCCTCAAGAAATGTGTTGTAAAGAAGCGTCTGTCTGCGATTCGTAACAAGAGCCGACCTTCGTTTAGGCCGGTGAGCGAAGTCGATAGAGCCAATCATTTAGAGACCAAGCCGGACCGAAAATGGACGGGCACACTGACTTTTTTCGAGGACTTCATGCTGGAACATTCTCTCCATGGCCGGCATATCACTTCGATCGAGACTGCGGGCATTTTTTGAACAGCTAGCGCATCTCACCCACGGTTGGTCCGGCAGAACGCTAGACGGGCGTAGGGAAAAGCTACACCGGACGGCATTCGATCAGTGTAGACGCCTCTGTTGGGATGATGCGGGTGAGCGAAAAGCCGGTGGCTGCAAGTAGGGAGCGGAACTCCGCTTGGGTGCGTTCGCAACCGCCGATCACCAGCATCAGTAGTTCCATGGGACCCACAGGGCGGCCGGCCAAATCAACGATACCCTCGATGAGGAGGAGGGTGCCGTCCGGGCGGATGGCTCGGCGTGTGTTGCGAAGGATTTTGGCGGCGTCGTCTTCCGGCCAATCATGGACAACGCCTTTCAGCAAATAAGCGTCGGCACCTTCGGGCACGGAGTCGAAGAAGTTGCCGCCCACGATTTGACAGCGTGCGGCGATATCGCCCGTCAGCATCTTGGAAGAGCGGGCCACGACTTGGGGTAAATCGAACAGAACACCGTGAAGCCTCGGCGTCGCCACAAGAATGTCGTGCAGCAGCGCTCCCTCACCGCCTCCGACATCCACCAGGCGCTCGAAGCGCGAGAAATCATAGGCGGCAAGCAGAGCTGGGCTTGTCCACGCGACGCCCTGGGTCATGACAGTATTGAAGACTGAGGCATCGTCCGGATGGGCGTTGAGATACTCGAAGAAGCTCTGCCCGAAGATGCGTTGGAAGGCAGGTTCGCCAGTGCGCACCGACTCGTAAAGCTCACCGATCGGGCGCCAAAGAAAACATGCAGGAAGAAACATGGCACTATCGCGCCGTGAGCCGGGATAATCAGTGCGCAGCATTTCAGTGAGTGGTGTATTCCGGAAACGACCGTCGGGTGTGGAGGCGGAACATTTCGAGAGTGGCGAGTACACGCAACAGACGTTCGAGTGTTGGGGGATGCGCGCCAGACTCCGAGGCGAGTTCGGCGATAGTTTTAGGGCCGGAAGCAAGCAGGTCAGGAACGCGCAGCTTCGCCGCAGCATGGATCGCCTGCGCCGCAATAATGCCAGGCCAGATGTATTCGATGGGATCGCTCGGCATCGCGGCGGCGTTCATCCCCTCGGAAAGCTAAAGAATCCCGAAACTCACGTGAGTTCTATTATCGAGCTATCCAATCTCAATCGAAACGGCTGAATCCACCGAAGCCGCTTCGCAGCGCCCCGACCGACCCACGATTCCATCGTCTCGTTTACATATAGATAGTCCAGCTCGCCGTTCTTACGGCCAGAAGCGAGCGCTTACTTAAGTGCCTTGCGCCTGTTCACCGCAACAGCGTCAACAAGTAGATGTGTTCGGGCTGCGCAACCTAGAGACCGGTGAAATCGGTATGCCGTGAGCGACACGCGGGAGGCGCTGCTTGCTTATTCACTTTATGCTACCTTCTGCTTTATGGCGAGCACGAGTCTACCGGTCAACTGCGCGAGTTGATGAAGCATCTTGAGGTTCGCGGTAAGGCTACGTCAGCTCGTCGATGAACGACTGCGCCACATCCGGCGGGATGCGAGTGTTCCCCTCGACCAGTGGGCCTGCGTTGAGCACAGGTTCAGCCGCGTGTAGTGCCAGCACATCGGTACGCTCAAAGAACTTGCCGATGGGGATCTCCTCACCCCACAAGAGCGATCGTTCCACCGCCGCCGCCCAGTCCGTCGCGTCGTACGCTGCATCGTCTTCCAGCTTCTTTACACGTGGGCGGAACCATTGATAGGTATTGTCATGGTTGTAGGTGACGCACGGGCTGAACACGTCGAGGAACGAGAAGCCGTTGTGCTGGATGCCCTGCTTGATAAGCTCGGTCAAATGCTTCTGCTCGCCGCTGAAGCCTCGCGCGACGAATGTGGCGCCCGACGAGAGAGCAAGGGTGATGGGGTTGATCGGGGTTTCGATATTGCCGAAGGGCATGCTCTTGGTCTTCATGCCCAGGCGGCTGGTGGGCGACGTCTGCCCGGTGGTGAGGCCGTAGATCTGGTTGTCCATCACGATGTATAGCAGATCGACGTTTCGGCGCATGGCGTGAATAAAGTGGCCTGCGCCGATGCCAAAGCCGTCGCCATCGCCGCCCGTCACTAGCACGGTGAGTTCGTGGTTGGCCAGCTTGACGCCGGTGGCCACGGGAAGCGAACGGCCATGCAGCGTGTGCATGCCATAAGTATTGATAAAGCCTGGGAAGTTGGACGAGCAGCCGATGCCGCTGATCGTGCACACGCGGTGATTCGGAATCTGAAGATCGACGAGCGCCTTCTGCACTGCAGCGAGCACGCCGAAGTCGCCGCAACCGGGGCACCAGTCGGGATCGACCTTGCCTTTGAGATCGGCCAACACCATCTGCCTTGGAGCTGCCATGTCAGTTGCCATCGTCTCTACTCCTCACACCATGACTTCGTGGGTTGGCACGGAAAGCGTGGTCGTGCCGGCAAGCTGCTCCTGCACCGCTTCAACAATGTGGTGCGGCATGAAGGGCTCTCCGTCGTACTTCCGGATATGCCCGTTGGGGACGAAGCCGATCTCGCTTCGCAGATAGCGCGCGAACTGGCCGCTGTAGTTGTTCTCCACGATGATGGTGTGCCTCGCGCCGCGCAGAATGTCGAGGATCACTTCACCGTGCAGTGGAACCAGCCAGCGGATCTGCAGCTGGTTGGAAGTGATGCCCTGCTGGTCGAGCCGCATGCGTGCCTCGCGGAGTACGCCATCCGTCGAGCCCCACCCAATCAGGGTCACGGCAGCATCGCGCGGCCCCTGCAGCACGGGCGGCGGCACGGCGGCCTCGATGCCCGTAACCTTGCGCATTCGCTTCTCCATCATGGCGCGACGTTTGGTGGTGTTGGTGAACTCGTCGCTGATGAGCACGCCATCCTCATCGTGCTCGTCGCTTGAGACAACATGAATGTATCCGGGCAGTCCGGGGATCGCGCGTGGGGACACGCCGCTCTCGGTGATCTTGTAGCGCATGTAGTCGTCGTGAACACGCACGCCATTGGAGGTGATCAGCTCGCCGCGATCGATCGGCGGGTTGAAGTTCAACAGTTTGGGGTCGACAGTGAGTCGCCCCTCGGACAGCAGCAGATCGCACAGCACGATTCCCGGACACTGGAAGCGGTCGACGACGTTGAAGATCTCGGGAATAAGCGTGAAACAGTCCCCAATATCCAATGGCGCTGCGATCACGCGAGGGTAATCGCCAAATGCGGCGCCCAGCACCTGCCACAGGTCGCCCTGCTCGGTCTTGGTCGGCACTCCGGTCGACGGGCCAGCGCGTTGGCAGTCGATCACCACCATCGGGATCTCCGCCATGGCTGACAGGCCCAGGCCTTCACTCATCAGCGCAAAGCCACCACCTGAGGTGGCGCACATGGCGCGAACTCCTGCATGCGCCGCGCCGATCGCCATATTGACGACGCCGATCTCGTCTTCTACTTGACGCACCATGATGCCCGCCTCACGCCCGTGCGCCGCCATCCAGTGCAGCACGCCAGTCGCGGGGCTCATGGGGTAAGCGCAGTAGAACTTCACGCCGGCGGCGGCACCGCCCATCGCCAATGCGATGTTACCGCTCAACACTGCGTAGCGGTTTTCTGTCTTGGGCAACGGCTCTCGAAAAGGCTGGAAGTTAGTGGAGGCATACTCGTAGCCGGCCCGCGCAAGGTCGACGTTCTCCTTTACCACCGCTGCGCCCTTCCTGCCGAACTGCTCGACCAACACAGACTCGAGCGACTCAAAACCGACGCCCGCCATGCTAAGGGCCGCGCCCATGGCGAGTGTGTTTTGCGCGACCTTATTACGGCTGATATCTGCCAATTTGCTCACCGGCAACGCGCAGAGTTGCCTGCCGTCCGCCGGTGTGCCCGGATGTATCGTGTCGGAATTGTAGATGCACGCGCCGCCCGCTGTAAGCAAACGCAGGTGGCGATCCATGGTGTCCTGATTGAGCGGGATCAGCAGATCGATCCCATCTCCCAGGCTCGTAACCTCGTCGGCACCGGTGCGGATGGTGAGAAAAGTATGACCGCCGCGAATGATCGATTGGTAAGCGTTGTAGGCGTTCAAGTGCAGCCCGCGCCGACTGAAAATCTTTGCGAAGATATCGCCCGGAGTGGCGATACCCTGACCGGCCGCACCGCCAATACCGATGGCGAAGGTCTGGCTCATAAGAACTTCCTCCTGCGAACGCCGCCGGAGTCGTTTGTAGTACTGGCGCTGCGGCGCCGGGAATTCGCGCACGGCAGGTGGGCACCCCAGGCCAGCCGCGCAGACCGGCTTCAGCGGGCTTCTGCATCGCACCAGGACACACCTGCTCAGCGAAACTGTTCAGCAGGGCTTCCACGTGGCTCTACCGCGCGGCAACAACCATACACCGAACTCTGTCCCCCTTGCTGGCGACTCCTGCGACTTCCCTGGAGCCTATTCTTAAGTTTGCGCAAGTCTATGCTGGACTCAAGTTCACCGCTCAACCGGTGGAATTTCAAACTGCACCACTACCCGCGATCAGGACTACTTGACTTGGTGCTTGGCGTACTCTTCCGGCGTGAATTTGCCGGCATTGACGTAGCTTTCGTTCAGCTCCGCATACTTCTTCCATTTCTCGGGCAGGTCATCCAGCGCAAAAATCGCCGAAACGGGGCAGACGGGAACGCAGGCGCCGCAATCGATGCATTCCACGGGATCAATATAGAGCTGGGGAACGTCGTCGAATGTGGTCCGGCCGTCGTCATAGGTCGTGTTCTTCTTGGGGTGTATGCAATCCACGGGGCAGGCATCGACGCACGCGGTGTCCTTTGTCCCGATGCAGGGTTCGGCAATGACATATGCCATGGGTCACCTTCGCTGTCTTTCACCGTATGCCTGCCACAGAGAAGATTCAAGTGTGGCCGAGGTAACGTCGTGGCGTAATGGAACCGGCGATTGAAAAGATTGCCGCGCTCACTCTGCGCGTTGGGCGACACGGTGAAGCCGGGGCCGCAAACTATACTTTTGGCGAAGCGCGGACGCCACGACTCATGAAAACGTTCTAATCCCTTCTTTCCAGTTCATTGATCTGTGCCTTGGCCCCAAGAATCGCCCTGTTGTAGGCGGCGATATAAGCGCGTGCTTTAGCAACTGTCGGGTTGGTTTCAGCGGACCCCTCTTGCCTCTCATAGCGTGCTATTGCTTGGTTTACTGATTGCTGCGTTCTATCCCGTACCAGTTCCAAGACGTGAATCGACCGTTCCAGATGCTGAATGACCCTTACGGTTCTTATGAGTTCTTCGGTCATGCCGGGGGAAGTTTAGCAGAATCTAACGGCACGGGCATCCACGGACCTGGCCAGAAATGTACTGCTGCCCGGGGTGGTAGGCCGCGGACATGAGCAGGAACACAAAGAGGTCTATTCGTCGCACGAGACCCCGGGGAACTGGTGGTGGGGATGATCATTTCACGAGAAGTACGAAATCGCATATGTGACTCTGTATCTGTAATGGAGGTACCAGAGGACTGAGAGCGATTGTGAGCTTCGAGAAAGAAGTACAATGTACGACTTTGAATCAGAGGTATAGAGTCGTGCTTTGATGACCGGTCTCGGCCTCACCAACCGGTTGGTGTGTCAACCTTCTGTCTCTGTAGACTTGGTCAATGCTTTGACAACCGCGCAGATGGCTGCCCGAGATCCGGCATCGAAGTCGCCATCTCCTCGGCTTTTTCGCCCATCAGCTTCTTGAATTCGTTCAGAATCTCGCCATGGTGTTTTGCAAGATATTTCTCCACCTTGGTATTACTGACTAGGCGCTCGATGTACCCGAGCGCGAGCGTCAGATCGAGCGCTTGGGTTGCATATGATTCTTCAACCTGCTTCAGATCGGTGAGCAGTGAGTCGGACTCTCGTTGCAAAGCCTCGATCTTTGCGCTCGTACCTGGACTGGATCGAGTCGTCTTTTCCTGGTTCAAGAGCAACTCGGGCTTTGTGATGGTCAGGAGTGCCTTCGCCATCTTCGTTGAATAGTTGTTTGCATGAATCATTCGTTCGGCGGCTTGAATCTGGCCGAGTGGCTTCATTCTGCGCAGAATGCAATATGTCTGGACAGCAACTCTCCGATTGGTTAACAGGGAAACGGCCTCAGTGCAGATGCCATCCAGCATTGATCGTTTGCGGCGTATCGTCTCAACGTCGACGGAAAGAGATACTGAGATGTCCCGCTCGCTGACTCCGTTTGATAAGGCCTTCAAGATCATGTAGTGTTCGCCGATGTTTGATAGTTGGTTGACTCGCTTGTTGTAGGTGTATCCCTCGTCGTCAGTGGAAACGATGCACCGGACTTCTTGCTCGTTACGCTGCCTCAGAATGTCTAGACGAAGTGCTCCGTCGAGGAGTAGGAACGCCCCATCGCCGATCGGAGAGACAACGAGTGGCTCGACCAAGCCAATGTGCTCAATCGATGAGGCGATCTGCTTATATTTTCTAGACTTTCGCACTTCCTGAGTGACCGTCGCCCGCGTAGTAATGGAGGCGACCGAAAGCATCACGACGTTGAGTTCAAATCCAATCTCGGCAGATGTGGTCACGTGAGTGCTCCTTATCCCATGCGCTCGGCGAAATGGCTGGGAATATCCTGGATGGATTCTGCTCGTAAAAGTGTCACGAAATTCTCGTCCGCTAGAAGCCGCTTCATTGCGCTGGACAAGATCATGAGGCGGTGGGAAACGGCATTCAAGCGCGCAACAGCCGCCCGCTGTTTCTGAACATGCAATTCGTATTCCTGAATCAGCATGCCGGCCGACAATTTCTTCTTGCCGAGGCTTGTCTTCCCAGATCCTCTGTTCTGTTGTGCGAGGCGCATTGCAACGATGCGCCTCGCAGTTGCTAGCTTTGATCCACGGAGGTCTCCCTTCTCATATGCTTCGAGCAGGGCAGCCTGGACGTCTTCATTCGTCCCGGAGGAGATGACGATCGCAATTCTAAGCGGGATTCTCCCTGCATCCACGGCCTGAAGCAGGATACTCTCTCCCTTCTTCAAGAGCTGGACTATACCGTACGCTTGCGTCCTGTCGATTCCGATTTTCTGTGCAATCTGTTCCGCTTTATACCCTCTCTCGATCAAAGCGCGCACCTCGAGCAGGAGGGCACGATTGGAAGGCGGCCGACGAGCGACATTCTCGACGAGGCTCATCAGATACAGTTGCTCACGTGTAACTTCAGTGATGATTGCTGGAATTGTCGTCTTTCCCAACGCCAGACATGCCTCCAATCTTCCTTGGCCGCATACAAGCTCATAAAGAAAACGACCATCTTGGGAAGGTCGGTCGTTCACGAGAATCGGCCTTTTGAGTCCAACAGCCTCAATGCTCGCCACGATGGCCTGGAACTTGACTGGATTGCGCGGCCTCGGATTGGCCACCAAGACCTTGGCGATCTCGATCACCTGAATCTTTTCTTCTCTCATGCAACCCTCGAAAGCGGTTGGCGCTCGGCCATGCCAACGATGAACCGCAGATCATCGAATCGATAAAGATCGATAAGGATGCCGTTCTCTCGGCTCAGACGGAGCCGCGAGGTAAACAAGTCGGTTCCCGGGAAAAGATAATAGTCCCGTACGGATTGATTGTCGGGTTCTAGACGAACAGCAATCGTGACTTCAGGTCGTAACGATGTCTCGAATCGAAGGTTCCACCGCATGCTTCCGCAAGGGGTGGGCTGGCATCGTGCCACGATCAGTGAAAGGGTGAATTCTTCGTTTACGACGAAGAGTTCAGTAATCGGTTCCTGTCGAACCGACGCGCCCGTTTTCCGCAATTCGTTTATCAGTGATTCGCAGTGCTTTGCATGGAACTGACGGAGTGTGCGATTGATTTCGATGAAGGCCAAATCGCGATTTGGCGTAAAGCCGATCAGAGTATATGTCTGCACCAGCGAATTGAATCTCGAGCGGTAGGCGCTGCTCGAGGGCATTTCCTCGCTCTCTTCGATCAAAATTCCAGATAGAGTACTGTGGCGCCTGTAAAGAGCACGGAGCCGCTCGAGCATCTCTTCGTTCGTAAAGTGCTTTGAGCGATTCCGGATGATCTGCTGTGCCCGGATGAACAGGTCTGGCTGAATGATGGCTTCAAAGGCCGCCTCTTTCCGAACCCACATGTCGGGAGGGTTCACGATCCGCTTCTTTTTCAGCTTGAAAGACTTCCGGTTGTAGATGTTCGTTCCCACGTATTTTGGGTTGGTAAGCAATTGATGTACCGTACCTCGAGTCCACTCCCTCGACAAATCGGTTCGAAGTCCACGCTTGTTCAAAGATTGAGCAATCTGAGCCTCAGTTTGCTCCACATTCAAGTTCTACTGGTCATCGTCATCGTCCTGCGACGCATCTGCACCTCTCGGCAGCACGCGGGGATCCGGCATGATCGTCGCCGGTTTCGTCAGAGTCTGTCCATCGACGGTGAGTCTGACGGTATACTCCCCCGGCTCGAGACTGGTAGACCCAAGCCTAGGCAGCGCGCCCGTAGCAGTGCTTTCTGAGGCAGGCGTTTTCATTCCTGGATGACAGGCATCCGCTGGTGGTTGCTGTGCCGGCTGACGTCCACCGAATCCGCGTGTTGATACAACGTTCAGAGCGATAGCGTGCATTCCGGGCTCGGCAGAGAGTGGGGGAGTCGGTTGCGTCCAGTATGCCTGCACATTGATGGCCTCGGTGTCGACCGGTTTCAACGGAGTGTCGCTGGCAACGCAGGCGGCGACATTATTCTTTGCGTCGACTAGTTCAATCTTGACGGGTGAGTGCGGCGCGGATTTCAACCAATAGTAGGCAACGACGCCGGGCGGCGGATTTGCTTCCTGCGGCTCCTCGTGGGGGAGTGGGGTGCCGTTTTGGCCGCCTTGATGAATTGCCCACGTCTCGCCGGGTGTAAACAGCCACGCTTTGGAAGACTCAATCTCCTTGCCGTTCGCGGCAATCTGGCGCAGGGCAGACATCTGATCGAGCACCCAGAAACCGCGCCCATGGGTTGCAATGGCGAGGTCATCGCCGTGCACCACGATGTCGCGCACCGAAGTGACCGGCATGTTCAGTTGGAGGGGCTGCCAATGATCGCCATCATCGAAAGAAACATATACGCGCAATTCGGTGGCGGCATACAGCAGTCCTTTCTGTTTCGTATCCTCTTTGACGGAATTGACGAACGCACCATTCGGGATTCCATGCACCACATTTGTCCAGGTTTTGCCACCGTCGTGTGTGCGGTAAATGTACGGTTGGTCGTCGGCCAGGCGATGACGATCCACAGATGCGTAAGCCGTCTCCGCACCGAAATGGCCCGCTTCGATCTGCGATACCTTGCTCCATGCGGTCATCGCTTGTGGCGTGACATTGTTCCAGGTCGCGCCATCATCCTGGGTCACGTGAATCAGACCGTCATCGGTGCCCACCCAAACGGTCTTCGCGTCGAGTGGCGAAGGACCGATCGTGTACACCACGCCGAATCGATCGGTCATCGGCTGGTCTATATCTTTCGTGGTCACAGGATCCAGAGTCTTCGGCACCTCTGGATTCAGGCGCGTGAGGTCGGGACTGATCTTCGACCAACTCTTGCCGCGATCACGCGAGCGAAACACGAACTGGTTGGAGTAGTAGAGCGCTTCGTCGGCAACCGAGAAGACTTGCGGGAGCGTCCACGTCCTGCGATCGGGATCGGCTTTGTCCTCTGGTGGCAGTTTGCTACCTTCGGGCGCAGGCAGATTCATTGCCTGATTGCAGCGCTGATCACCATTGCCGTAGAGGACGTTGCCGTCTTTGGGATCTGGGATGACCGTAGCGCTTTCTCCCGCGAGGCACGTTGGTTCCCAGTTGCGAAAAGTCAGCGTGCCCATTCGCGACCACGTGCTTACGCCCACTGCTCCGGAGTCCTGCTGCGCGCCGTAGAGCCAGTAAGGGAATCGATTGTCAGCGGCCACATGATAGATCTGCGCCGTGGGTTGGTTGTACCAGGTGCTCCATGTCTTTGCACCGTCCACTGAAACCACGGTGCCTTGATCGCTGGAGAGCACCATGCGATTGCCGTCCTTTGGGTTGATCCAGAGTTGGTGGTAGTCGTCGCCGCCAGGTGCGCCTTTCACGGGAACCCAGGTTTTGCCGGCGTCGAGTGTCATGTAAGTCGCGGTGTTTACGTCGTAGGCGCGGTCAGGATTCGTGGGATCGACCGTCATTTGGCCGAAGTACCAGCCGCGACCCCACAGTCGCTTCTCGCTATTCACCGGGCGCCACGTTGCCCCTGCATCGTCCGACAGGTAGATTCCGCCAGACGCCTTCGGTGCATTCGGTCCTTTCGGAGCGCTCGCACGGAAGGACGGTGCGATCGCCGCGCCAAGGTCGTCCACAACCGCGTAAACACGGTTCGGATTGCTTGGTGCTACGGCAACGCCGATCTTGCCGACGAAGTTATCGGTAGGCAGGCCGCTGGTGAGTTGTTGCCAAGTTTCACCACCATCGCTTGACTTATAGAGTCCTCCGCCCGGCATGTTCGAAGGGGCGTAGACCGCCCACGGCGGCCTGCGCGTGGCCCACAGCGACGTATAGATCGTCATCGGATGTTGCGGATCGAGGGCCAGGTCCACAGCGCCCACGTCGTCTGGATCTTTCGCGGATCCGAGGACCTTTTTCCAGTGGGCTCCGCCGTCGGTCGTGCGGAAGACACCGCGCTCGGGATTGGCCTTGTACACATGGCCAAGCGCCGCGACGTACACGCGATCCGGATCAGAGGGATCGATGACGATTTTGCCGATCTGGCGTGTTTCTGCGAGTCCGACGAAGCGCCACGTTTTTCCAGTATCGGTGGATTTGAATACGCCAATCCCATAAGAGTGCTGGCTGCGGACATCCGGCTCACCGGTGCCAACGTAGATGATGTCGGGGTTCGAGGGCGCGACTGCGATGGCGCCGATGGAACCAATCGGAATGCCGGTTTTCGGATTGTCGGCGATCGGGAACCAGGTGCGACCCGAGTTCTCGGTCTTCCACATGCCTCCGCCGACCGAGCCCATGTAGAACGTGTCGGGATGGGAAGCATTGCCGGCGACCGCGTAGGTGCGTCCGCCGCGCATGGGCCCGATATCGCGCCATTGCAGGCCTGACAGCATCTCGGCGGGGTATTGCTGCGCAGTCGCCGGAGTTGCAAAAAGCATTGCGAAAGAGGCGGCACAAATGAGGCGTACTGCGTCCATGAGAACGCTCCAATAGATGAAGAAATTTTGTAAGGCTGGGAAGATGATCAGTCTTTGACTGCCTTGGATTGTAAAGGATGAACGCGCGGTGATCGAACAGAAGGGGCTGTTCTGTTCGCTCTATTCCGACCGTGGAGCCCATTTTCTGGTATACCGAAGAGCGGTGGCAAGGTCGATTATGAGCGTCCCACGCAGGTGGGCCGTGCCATGAGGGAACTGGAAGTGCATATGATCCCGGCTTACTTTCGCAGGCGCGAGGACGCTCGGAACGCAACTTCTCCACCTGGCAGGGACGGCTGCCGCAGGAGCTGCGATTGCACGGGATCCGAACCCTCGAAGGGGCCAACCAGTTTCTGAACGATCACTACATCGCCGAGTTCAACCGCCGTTTCACAATCCCGGCAGCCGAGCGCGGCACGGCATTCATATCGTGCCGGCACAGAAACCTGGAAATGGTGTTCACGCAACGCTACGAGCGCACCGTCGATCGGGACGACACCGTACGTTTTCATAACCTGGTCATACAGCTCGAACGCGCTCACTGGCGCCATCCTCTGGCCGGGTGCAAAGCGATCATCCATCAGCACCTGGACATGACCTTGACCATCGTGATCGCAGGACATCGCATCGGACACTACAGCGCGGAAGGAAAGCTCCTGACGCCGCTGAGCATAAAACAAATCAAGGCCGTGGAAAAGACCTTGAGAGGAAAAGTTCCTTTCCCTCTCAACGTCGAAATCCCGCACAATACGCGGGATTCCCACTTTCCCACCGCCTCTACGGCTACTAACTTATGAAACCGGACACTTCACTTGCTACCAAAAGCGGACATTTCTACTTGCTAACGACACTTCCGAGTTGGCTACCACTCGCCCTGGACCTTCGTAACAATGCGCGGAACTTGCGACTCGGAAAGCCTTCGAGTGAGTCGTATACTCTTCGGCAATATGGTTCACAGATCAACATATCGTCGCCTCTATCTTGTAGCTTTGTTTGTCCCTCTGTTTAGTTCCTATAGCTGGGCTACAACCGTCATGGTGATTGTCACGAAGGACCATATTGTGATCGCTTCCGACAACAAAGGGTTGCTCAGTACAGCGGGAGGTGTCGATGGCCTAAATCGGGCTCAGAACATCGTAGTGTTCAACAACGCAACCGCTATCGCAATTTCTGGATTCGCCGAGATCAATATTTCCAAGAGTGGCGGAACAAGTGTTTTTCACTTTAGTGCGCTTGAGCTTTTGAAGGGCGTAAAAGACTCCCTTCCCCAGAACGCTCCCATGCCTGACATTGAGCGAGTCGTAGTAGACAAGATGAAGCGTGAGATGGATAAGTATCTTCCCTACTTTGTGAATGAGCCTGTCGATCCGAAGAATTCCCCGCCTTGGCATTCTCTTGATTTCATCGTGGCAGGGTATGAAGCCGGGGTTCCCATCGTCCACAAAATCACCTTGGAGTTCGACCGGAGTCTGAAAAGAATTTCCAGCCCAATCGTCACGCCGGAAGACACCTCGGCAAACGGGCCACGTTGGATCTGTTCGGGCATTTGCAAGTCCATCATCCTGCTGATGACAGTTCCCAACAGCGGCGAAAGAAGGGTCGCGTCCGTCAGGTATCCGGCTGCGTTCAAATTCAGCGGTGGAGACCCCGTTCAACTCGCCGACGCCGCGGCCGACTTCATACGAGTGGAATCTGAACTCAACCCGAAAAGCGCTGGCGGAAACGAAGGCGGTCCTATCAATCTCGTGACGCTGAGACAGAATAAGAAGCCCCTCGTCAAGACGCTCCCCAAATGAGAAGACGGACACAAGCGCGCGAGGGGGCAGACTTGCGATAGACCTCTGTCGGCCCGCATGACACGACTTCTCACTCTAAGATTTGATGTCTATGCAAACTGGAACTGCACTGACCCACCATCGACCGGCTACCGAAAATACCGGCGGATGATTGGCCAACCGCGATTACCTCTTCCGGCTTGGATCGTCGTCGGGATTGACATAGTCGAATTTAAGCGTCCCATCCGTCAGCATCGTCATCGTCGAAGGGTGGCCTAAAGGATGGATCAAAAGCTCCACTGCTCTCTGGTCGACCAGAGAAACGGGCCGGTGAAAGAGAGATTATCTCCTCGGAGAAAGATTCTCTGTGGAAGATTTGTGCAGAGATAGCGCAAAAACTGGGGAGATTTGCTCTCTTTAAGTTATTGATAGTAATCTACTTGACTCGATGGCGGGCAGAGAGTCATTCAAATTCTCGATAGAGGTTTTGCAAACATTTGAATTCAAAAGATTTAGAGGCACAGCGATTCTCTGCGGTGGAGCTTTCGGCGAAGTCTCCTTCGCAGACGCTGGACCCATTGAGATCTGTCTATCCCATAAAGTAGCCCAAGGATGGGTCAAGAGTTCCACTGCTCTTTGGTGAACCGGAAGTAGCGGGGCGGCTCGCATGACTATCGGTGCGGATTCCACTTGACTGCCATGCAGCGGATTCCACTTGACTGCCATGCAGGTGGTTGGCGGCAGAGTTTTTGCTATACAATCCGATGCCATCGGGGGGAAGGGTACAGTCTGCCAATCCCTCCGCCATGGAGGGACTTGTGTCAGCTCCCGATATAGTCTGGAAAGACGGCAAGTTTGGCCAAACATCGCGGCGCGACGCCTGGTGGCTTTCTCCGACGGCAGTCCTCTTGGGTTTCGGCGCGTTTCTGGTCTATGCCAACTGGGCGGCGTTCCAGAACAGCCATTACACCTATGGTCCATATATCTCACCGTTTTATTCACCCGAGCTTTTCGGCAGCTCCCCTCACGCCTTGTTTGGCCCGAAACCGAGATGGTATCCGAACTTTCTGCCCTTTTCTCCGGCCCTGTTCATTCTCTGGATTCCCGGTCTGTTCCGTGTAACCTGCTACTACTACCGCGGCGCGTATTACAAATCGTTCTGGGCCGATCCTCCGGCATGCGCGGTGAGCGAGCCCCGTAAAACTTATCTCGGAGAGCGAACCTTTCCGCTCATTATGCAGAATTTTCATCGCTACTTTCTGAGGCTCTCCTACATTGTCTGGGGCTTTCTGGTCTACGACGCGTTGAGGTCATTCTTTTTTCCCGAGGGATTTGGGATCGGGATCGGAAGCCTCGTTTTGGTGGTGAACGTCGTGCTCCTGGCCGGATACATATTCGGGTGTCATGCATTCCGGCACCTGATCGGGGGGACATTTGACCAGATCTCGGATCACCCCATTCGGCACAAGATCTACAACTTCGTGAGCCGACTGAACGCGGGGCATAAGAAGTGGGCATGGGCGAGTCTTCTTTGGGTTGCTTTTTCCGATATCTACGTCCGTCTCTGTTCGATGGGCATCTGGCATGACTGGAGAATTCTCTAGATGCCGGAATTCCAACGGTTCTCCTACGATGTACTCGTGATTGGAGCAGGCGGAGCAGGCCTGCGCGCCGCCATCGAAGCCGGAGCCGCCGGTGCGAAGGTGGGAGTGGTCTGCAAATCGCTGCTCGGCAAAGCGCATACCGTAATGGCCGAAGGAGGCATCGCGGCAGCACTGGCCAATGTCGACGATCGCGATAACTGGCGGGTCCATTTCGCCGATACGATGCGCGGCGGTCAGTATCTGAACAACTGGCGCATGGCCGAACTGCACGCCAAAGAAGCGCCGGAATGCGTCCGCGAACTCGAGGCATGGGGCGCGCTTTTTGATCGCACTGCGGACGGCAAGATTCTGCAACGAAACTTCGGCGGACACCGATACCCCCGGCTGGCCCACGTCGGCGACCGCACCGGCCTGGAGATGATACGCACACTCCAGGACCATGGCATCCACACTGGGATGGAAGTCCACATGGAGTGCACGGTACTCAGCCTGCTGCTCGACGGAAATCGAATTGCAGGAGCTTGCGGATACGACCGCGAGAAGGGCCGCTTCCAGTTGTGGGAGGCGAAGGCAGTGGTGCTGGCCACCGGCGGAATCGGGCGTGCCTTCAAGGTAACCAGCAACAGTTGGGAATATACAGGCGACGGCCTTGCATTGGCGTATCGCGCCGGAGCCGAACTCCAGGACATGGAATTCGTTCAGTTTCACCCCACCGGCATGGTCTGGCCGATCAGCGTGAGCGGCATTCTCGTAACCGAGGGCGTCCGCGGCGAAGGCGGCGTCTTGCGCAACAGCGAAGGCCGCCGATTCATGTTCGACGACATCCCTGACCTGTACAAAGAGCAGACTGCGGACTCTGAAGAAGAAGGCTGGCGGTATACGCAGGGCGATAAGAATGCGCGGCGTCCGCCCGAACTGCTCACCAGAGATCATGTTGCGCGATGCATCAATCGCGAAGTCAAGGCGGGCCGAGGCTCGCCGCATGGCGGTGTCTTCCTCGATATTTCCTGGATCAAGGAGCGCATGCCGAAATCAGAGGAGCATATCAAGCGCAAGCTCCCCAGCATGTATCACCAATTCAAACAACTCGCCGATCTTGACATCACGAAAGAGCCGATGGAAGTCGGTCCCACGACTCACTACATGATGGGCGGAATTCGCGTCGATGGCGATTCGCAGATGTCCAATGTGCCCGGGCTTTTCGCCGCAGGGGAGGCAGCAGCAGGATTGCATGGCGCGAATCGGCTTGGCGGGAATTCACTGTCTGATCTCGTCGTATTCGGAAAGCGCGCAGGGCGCTTTGCCGCAGAATTCGCCAATGCTAACGGCCCGGCAACGATCGACGAGACGGAACTCCAAGCCACGGCAACAGCAGCCCTAGCTTCCTTTGACCGCGGCCCTGCCGGCGAGAACCCGTATCAGATTCAATACGATCTGCAGGAAACCATGCAGGACCTCGTCGGGATCGTGCGCGTCGAGAGCGAAATGCAACAGGCGCTCGACGCGATCGGGCAATTGCGCGCGCGGGCAGAACGAACAGGCATAGCCAGGCAATCGCGAGTACAACAACGGCTGGCACACGACGATCGATATCGGAAACATGATGATCGTGTCTGAAGCAATTACCCGTGCTGCGCTGCTGCGAAAAGAAAGCCGCGGCGCGCAGTTCCGCGAAGACTTCCCCAACAAGGACCCGGAGTGGGGAAAGTACAACATCGTCATCAGTCGGGGCGCAGACGGTGAGATGCAAGTCGAAAGGCGCGCACTTACGCCGATGCCGGATGAGTTGAAGAAAGTGATTGAAGAGATGAAGTAGCGGAGACGAATGAGATGGCCACACCAGCGACATTTCGCATCTGGCGCGGAGACCCCGCAGGCGGCGCATTCCAGGATTACACAACACCCGTTGAAGAGGGCATGGTTGTTCTGGACGCGGTGCACCGCATCCAGGCGCAGCAAGCACCCGACCTGGCGGTGAGATGGAACTGCAAGGCGGGCAAGTGTGGATCGTGCTCCGCCGAAATCAACGGCATGCCCAAGCTCATGTGCATGACCCGGCTAAGTGCCATCGACCTGAATATGCCGGTCATCGTGGAGCCAATGCATGCGTTTCCGGTCATACGCGATCTGGTCACGGATGTTTCGTGGAATTTCCGCGCCAAGAAGACGATCAAGCAATTCAAGCCCCGCCCACCCGACGCGGCCGATGGCACATGGCGCATCCAGCAGGCCGACGTCGAGCGCGTGCAGGAGTTTCGCAAGTGCATCGAGTGTTTTCTCTGCCAGGACGTGTGCCACGTTCTAAGGGAACACCACAAGCACGATGAATTTATCGGTCCGCGTCTGCTCGTGTATGCCGCTGCACTCGAAATGCATCCGCTTGACACCGAAGACCGGATCAGCGATTTGAGGCACAAGCACAACATCGGTTACTGCAACATCACAACTTGTTGCCGGCAGGTGTGCCCCGAGTCGATCACGATTACAGAGAACGCGATTATCCCGCTCAAAGAGCGCGTGGTGGACCGTTACTTCGATCCCCTGAAGCGGCTGTTCCGCATCCTCTAACTGAAACCGATTTCTCCGAATATCGTGGAGATTTGCTATCGTGGCCGGATGTCCTGGACATCGAAGGGAACCAATTCCTGTTCCGGTTCTCCCCATTCATAAGCCGGGTTTTGAAGCAGCCGTACGCATCGATTCCAGCGAAGGATGGCATCATCGTTTCCTGCCGGGCGGATTTTCTCAGCCTCTGCGAAAGACCGTAGAGCGTGGTCGAAAAGCGCGAACAGTGAACGAGGTAGTTGCCCGGCTTTCAGCTGCGCCTTCGCCCGTCGCTCATGCAGAATCCCAGTGTAGTAGAGCCGTTCGTAAGGATCTGTGAGCTGCCGAAATATCTCTTCTGCTTCCCGGTAATGATCGGACCCACGACCGGTGAACTGATCTGTGAGGGCGAGACCGAGTAAACGCAAAGCGAGTTGATGGAGCGGCTCGATCGTCAAGATATCGCGACAGATCGACTCTGCCTCTTCCGGTTCGCTTAGCGAGCGATAGAGTTCCGCCTTCGCGATTGCCTCGGCGATCCCGGCTGTCGAAATGCGCTTAAGCTCATATTTCATGGCCTTTCCCTCCACGCCCGAGTTTTCTGGCGGCTTGAATCTGCGGAGCAGCATTCTCCCGCCTCGCAATTCCACCGAACAGCAAGTTCGGAACCACGACATTATGCTTCTTTCCCTAGGCGTAGTCCAGACTCGATTGGACAACTAGGTCCAGCGGATCCGTTGCAGAACTTCGCCAGGCATCGTGTCGCGAAGTGCAAACGCCGGTCGTCGGATCGGATCTATAGAGTTTGGCTATGCTGGGGTGGATCAAAAGTTCCACTGCTCTCTGACCGACCAGAGAAAGTGGCGATCCAAGGGGAGATTAACTACTCGGAGAGAGATTCTCTGGTGGAAGATTTGTGCGGAAATAGCCCGGAAATCGGGGAGGTTTGCGTCATTTAAGTTATTGATAACAGACTACTTGACTCGATGGCGGGCAGAGAGTCATTCGAACTCTCGATGGAGGTTTTGCAAGCATTTGAATTCAAAAGATTTAGAGGTATAGCAGATTCTCTGCGGTGGAGCTTTCGACGAAGTCTCTTCGCAGACTCTGGTAGCCCAAGGGAATCTGGACCATCGAGAGCGGTCTAAAGCTCGAGTGGTCTAAGGAATCGAAGAGTGTTGTACTTCACGTCTTCCAGCCGCTCCTCTCCTTGAAAATTATCGGGCGGCTCACCGCGGCGGCGCGTTCTTTACATATTTGTCAAACCAGCGAAGCATTTCGTAAACGAGATGTTCGTTCGACTCCATTGCACTATACCAATGCGGCTCGTGCGACAGAATCACCAGGCGAGCGGTACCGCCATTCCCTCGAATCGCTTCGTAAAGCTTTTGCGATTGCAGCGGCGTCGTACCGGGATTCGCGTCTTCTCCGCCGTGGATGATCAGCAGCGGGGTCTTCAATTTGTTGGCAGAGAAAAACGGCGAAACCTTCATATAGACATCCGGCGCCTCCCAGACCGATCGCCGCTCGTTCTGAAAACCGAACGGCGTGAGCGTCTTGTTATAGGAGCCGCTGGTAGCAGCACCGGCTCGGAACAAGTCGGAGTGCGCCACCAGATTTACGGTCATCAAGGCGCCATGGCTGTGCCCCGTGACTCCGATGCGGTCGGGGTCGGCAACGCCAAGCCTCACCGCCTCATCCACGGCAGCCTTTGCATCGGCGACAAGCTGCTCTAGGTACGTGTCGTAAGCCTTCTTCGGATCGCCGACGATGGGAAACGACGCATTGTCGATGATCGCGTAACCCCCAAGGAGCAGCAGCCTGTATTCATACAGCCGCGTGAATGTCTCCTGGGAACCCACGACCTGACCCGCCTTCGAAGGGTCGGCATAGTCCAGCGGATATGCGTAAAGAATCGTTGGGACGCGCGTGCCCTCCTGATAGCCAGGAGGCGTGTAGAGCGTGAACGAAAGGTCCAGCCCGTCGGCGCGCTTGTACTTCACCAGCTGTTTCTTGATGGCGCGCACTTCGGGCGTCGGATCTGGAATATGGGTGATCGCGACGCTCGTGGAAGTAAAGACCGCTTCTCCAACGGGAGCGGCGAGGGGTTTTCCAAGTGTTCGCTCATACGCATTTGGCGGATCGACCGGCGATTGGTGCCAGGTGAGAAAGATCCCCGAGTCTGGTCCGGTAAATGAGAGAAATCGCTCGTAGGCCGTCTTATCGCTGCGAAACATGCGCTCGGATTTCAGCGTCTTTAGATCCAGCCGATCAAGGAACGGCCGATCTCCATCGGGCGAAGAGCCGGCTCCAGACAGATAGATCCGATCTCCGTCCTGCCGAACCACCGAGAATCCGTTCGCGAGTTGGTGTTCCACCGGATTGCCGGGATTCGCATAGTGCTCGTCCGTGGAAAGATCCCAAAGCGGACGAGGTTTTCCTTTTTGATCATCGACGTCGACGATGAAGGTCCGTCTCCAATGGCGGTTCTCATCGTACTCGTTCAAAAGAGCGATGCTGGGCAGATCGCTCCAACCGAAGCCATCATAACGTTGCTCGGTGCGCACGATTTCTTGAGCTGGCGTTTCAAATGGCGCCTTCTGCAGCATGATCTTGTCTCGCGCAGGAACCTTGACATTCCAGTTGCCTCCATCCAGCGCCTCTACCCACACCAATGTCGCGGGCTCCGTCGCACGCCAGGAAAACTCCCGCGGCCCCAGCGGAACGCCCTGAATGGGAACGCGATCGGCCAGGGGAAGAGATGCGATGGTCTTAACGGAAACGTGTGAGGGCTCGGTTACGTTCCAGACTTCAACTTCTTTAGGAAAGCGATCATAGGTGGTGACGTACGAATAGGGCTTGTGGATCGCGGTCACGAGCACATGCTGTCCATCCGGCGCGGGACTGAGTGATTCATAATTCCCCGGTTTGCCCACCGGCGTAATCGCTCCGGTGGCCGCATCAACGAGAGCGAGTTGCGAAGCCCCGTAGTAGTCGAAGAGATCTTCGTCGTGCTTGTTTCCGAGCGTGTCACGGTTTTCATACGTGCTGCTCTGCCCTTTTTCGCCTCCCGTTTCCTGGATGCTCGGACCAATCGGCAAGATGGGTTCGGTCGGCGGAGCGCCCATTCCGCCGGGCACCAGCTTTACCAAGAGCTTCTTCTGATCAGGCATCCATTGCATCGCGTCGTTGAACATCGGGTTCAGACGGACGCCAGATACCTGATGCACTTCGCCCGTCTTTCCATCGCCGATCCAGAGCTCAACGGAGTTCAGCGCAAGATTCACGAATGCGAATCGTTTTCCGTCGGCGGCCCAGACCGGGATGCCCGGGCACGCCCCCTCCGGCAGCGCCACATGCGTCTGCGCGCGATCGGCGATGTGCACCAGGTCGTAACTATCGGCGCATTGAGTAATGCCGTATCCGCCCGGCGTGTCGTGCTTGCTGTGATTCCTTGGTTCTACGCGCACGCCCGCGAGACGTAGGAAAAGTGTCGCCACACGTGAAATCGAGGGATAATCTCGCAACGACAACAGCAGAATCGTGTCATGTGTCGGGCTCACCAGGGGATAGGGCGGTGAGGGCGCGCGCATCACATCCAGAATGTTTTTCGGGGGTACGTTGTATCCAGACCCGACATCAGTCGAAGGCGGCTCTGCCGAAGTCTCGTTCAACAAAGATGGGTTTGATTGCGCTGCGAGGGGAACCAACATCCCGCAAGAAATTGCAAGCGAAAGATGAGAATGACATGGTAGGTCTGCGCGAATGTATCCGGCCTTTGTGTGAGCGAGTGCTCTGGCCCTGGATGGAATGCGCTGCACTCTTGTCCTACTTAGTAACGCAGGCTTTTAAGCCTATTCCGGGTTACAGGTTTCAAGAGTGCCGGGTTCGACCGTTTTTGCCATCGTCATGGTTCGCCAGCAAACCTGGCAGGAATCGAAAAACTCTTCTCAGTCGCCGCTGGTCTGCAATTGTGGGAATCGCGAATGCGATTTCCAAGCCTGGCATCTTTTGCCAGGCGTCAATTGCAGACCACTTGTTTTCAAACTGCTGCAGTTTCAATCAAAAGCGGAGGGCGATAGGCTTCACCCTTGGACAGCACCGCCCAGACCATCCGCGCCATCTTGTTGGCCAGCGCAACCGCCGCCACCTGAATGCGCTTGCGGGAGGTGAGCTGAGCCAGCCACGTGTTCAGGCCGTTTGATTGTTTCATCCTCTGCTGCAGGACGGCATGAGCACCCTGCACGAAGAGCTTGCGCAGATATCTGTTCCCGCGCCTCTTGGTATCAGTCAGTGTTTGCTTGCCGCCGGTGGAGTGCTCTCCAGGCACCACGCCTAACCAGGCAGCAAATCCTCGACCCTTCTTGAAGGCCGAACCGTTGCCGATCGCGGCGATCGTGGCGGTAGCTGTCATCGGTCCGATTCCCGGGACCGCAAGCATCCGTCGGCAGTCCTCAAGCTCGTCGGCAATCCGCAGGATCAGCTTGTCGCACTCGTCGACCTGCCTCTGCAGGTATTGCATCTCCAGTCGCAGTTGTGTCAGCAATACACGCAATGCGCCTGACAGCTTGTTGTCGGCATCTTCCAGGATCCCGGGCAGAGACTCTTCGATATGACGACGTCCCTTGCGAATCGTGATGCCTCGCTCCAGCAGCAATCCACGAATCTGGTTGATCACCGCCGTACGACCCGATACCCAGCGTTCGCGCACCCGGTGAAGGGACTGCAGATCCAGCTGGTCGTCTGTCTTGATGGGTACGAAGCGCATCCTCGCACGGCCGACCGCTTCCGCGATAGCTTCCGCATCGATGTAAGTCGTTCTTGTTGGTCTTCACGTAAGGCTTTACATACTTGGCCGGCATCAGCCTTGCATCATGTCCCTGCTCGCGCAGGGCACGAGCCAGAAAGTGCGCCCCTCCGCAGGCTTCCATGCCGATCAATGACACTTGCAGGTTCGCGGTGAAACGCAGAATCTGATCGCGTGAGCACTTCTTGCGCACCACGACTTCGCCGCGAGCGTTAAGACCAACCAGGTGGAAGACTGTCTTGCCAAGATCGATGCCGATTGTGTGAATTTCCATGGGACGCCTCCTGGGCTCCCCTTATACCTCCGTGGAGGTTAAGGCGGCGGACCATGCCAGTAGTTACCAGTTGAGTAACCCTCCCGACGTTGTGTACTCAGTAGTAACTTCCAAGTAGACGGTTGTCGTTAGCACATAATATGTCCGGTGTTTATAGCAAGTGATATGTCCGCTTTTGGGGCGGTGAGGATGGAGCCATGCGCGAGAGCATGGAGATCTATCCGATCACCGCGATGGAGCGGGCTATGAAGCTACAGGAAGTGTTGTTACGGGCCACATCGGGGAAGATCAAGTGGTGGCAGGCAGCGGAGTTAATCGGCATCAGCGAGCGTCAGCTGCGACGCTGGCGGAAGCGACTCGAGGAACAAGGCCCACAGGGATTACTGGATCGGCGACGGCGGAAGCCAAGCAGCAGACGGGTGGCGAAGAAGCAGGCCGAAGAGGTTCTGAGTCTGTACCGGGACAGATACTTCGATCTGAACGTGCGTCACTTCCACGAGAAGCTCGGCGAAGAACACCAGATCGGTCTGAGCTACACGTGGGTGAAGCAGGCCTTGCAGGCAGCCGGGCTGGTGAAGCGCAAGTCCAGGCGCGGGGTTCATCGCAAGCGGCGTGAACGGCGTCCTCTGCCGGGGATGATGCTGCACATCGATGGCAGCGAACACCATTGGTTTCAGGATGAGCGTAAGCATGACCTGATCGTGATCCTGGACGACGCCACCAGCGATATCTATTACGCCCAGCTGGCTCCGGAGGAATCGACCTTCACGGTGATGGCCGGGCTACGGGCAGTGATTCAACAGAAGGGGTTGTTCTGTTCGCTCTATTCCGACCGCGGAGCCCACTTCTGGCTTACGCCGAAGAGCGGCGGCAAGGTCGACTATGACCGTCCCACGCAGGTGGGCCGCGCCATGAAGGAACTGGGAGTGCAGATGATTCCGTCCTACTCACCGCAAGCGCGGGGACGCTCGGAACGCAGCTTCTCCACCTGGCAGGGACGGCTGCCGCAGGAACTGCGATTGCGCAGTATCCGAACCCTGGAAGGCGCCAACCAGTTTCTGAACGATCACTACATTGCCGAGTTCAACCGCCGTTTCACGGTTCCCGCAGCCGAGCGCGGCACGGCATTTATGTCCTGCCGGAACAGGAACCTGGAAATGGTTTTTACACAACGCTACGAGCGCACCGTCGATCGGGACAACACGGTGCGCTTTCACAACCTGGTCATGCAGCTCGAGCGCGCTCACTGGCGCCACACCCTGGCCGGATCGAAGGCGATCATCCATCAGCACCTGGACATGACCCTGACCCTCATGATCGCTGGACATCGTATCGGGCACTACAGCGAAGACGGGAAGCTCCTGACGCCGCTGAGCAAAAAACAAATCAAGGCCGTGGAAAAGACGTTGAGAGGAAAAGTCCAAAAACAGACTTTCCCTCTCAACTTGCAAATCCCGCACACTACGCGGGATTCGCACTTTCCCACCGCCTCTACGGCTACTAACTTATGAATCCGGACATTTCACTTGCTACGAAAAGCGGACATTTCTACTTGCTAACGACACTTCCAAGTAGACGGTTGTCGTTAGCACATAATATGTCCGGTGTTTATAGCAAGTGATATGTCCGCTTTTGGGGCGGTGAGGATGGAGCCATGCGCGAGAGCATGGAGATCTATCCGATCACCGCGATGGAGCGGGCTATGAAGCTACAGGAAGTGTTGTTACGGGCCACATCGGGGAAGATCAAGTGGTGGCAGGCAGCGGAGTTAATCGGCATCAGCGAGCGTCAGCTGCGACGCTGGCGGAAGCGACTCGAGGAACAAGGCCCACAGGGATTACTGGATCGGCGACGGCGGAAGCCAAGCAGCAGACGGGTGGCGAAGAAGCAGGCCGAAGAGGTTCTGAGTCTGTACCGGGACAGATACTTCGATCTGAACGTGCGTCACTTCCACGAGAAGCTCGGCGAAGAACACCAGATCGGTCTGAGCTACACGTGGGTGAAGCAGGCCTTGCAGGCAGCCGGGCTGGTGAAGCGCAAGTCCAGGCGCGGGGTTCATCGCAAGCGGCGTGAACGGCGTCCTCTGCCGGGGATGATGCTGCACATCGATGGCAGCGAACACCATTGGTTTCAGGATGAGCGTAAGCATGACCTGATCGTGATCCTGGACGACGCCACCAGCGATATCTATTACGCCCAGCTGGCTCCGGAGGAATCGACCTTCACGGTGATGGCCGGGCTACGGGCAGTGATTCAACAGAAGGGGTTGTTCTGTTCGCTCTATTCCGACCGCGGAGCCCACTTCTGGCTTACGCCGAAGAGCGGCGGCAAGGTCGACTATGACCGTCCCACGCAGGTGGGCCGCGCCATGAAGGAACTGGGAGTGCAGATGATTCCGTCCTACTCACCGCAAGCGCGGGGACGCTCGGAACGCAGCTTCTCCACCTGGCAGGGACGGCTGCCGCAGGAACTGCGATTGCGCAGTATCCGAACCCTGGAAGGCGCCAACCAGTTTCTGAACGATCACTACATTGCCGAGTTCAACCGCCGTTTCACGGTTCCCGCAGCCGAGCGCGGCACGGCATTTATGTCCTGCCGGAACAGGAACCTGGAAATGGTTTTTAAACAACGCTACGAGCGCACCGTCGATCGGGACAACACGGTGCGCTTTCACAACCTGGTCATGCAGCTCGAGCGCGCTCACTGGCGCCACACCCTGGCCGGATCGAAGGCGATCATCCATCAGCACCTGGACATGACCCTGACCCTCATGATCGCTGGACATCGTATCGGGCACTACAGCGAAGACGGGAAGCTCCTGACGCCGCTGAGCAAAAAACAAATCAAGGCCGTGGAAAAGACGTTGAGAGGAAAAGTCCAAAAACAGACTTTCCCTCTCAACTTCGAAATCCCGCACAATACGCGGGATTCGCACTTTCCCACCGCCTCTACGGCTACTAACTTATGAATCCGGACATTTCACTTGCTACGAAAAGCGGACATTTCTACTTGCTAACGACACTGACGAGTAGCCCACAATCCGACCGGGAACCGTTGTTTCAGCACTTGAGAGAACAAGAACCTCATCTTAGCTTTGGCTGTTTGTGCTTTTGGAACAGCTGCGCGTCTTGCTCCAGAAAACCCAATTATCGGCACCTGGAAGCTCAACGAAGCCAAGTCGCATCGTCCGTGGTCTAGCTAGCCCGAACCCACCGCATGAACCGCTCTAGTGACGTCCGGTCCGACGCCTCTTCGGGCCTAAGGCCGTATGCACACAAATACTCGCAATCCGGAAGAATGAAATTGAAGCCGGCTCCGTTCTCGCCGAAGCGAACAAGTTCTGAGAGAACGCGGATCGAGTGCTTCGCAGAGCCGCCACTTCCATGCTTCTTTTGCAATGTCATCTGGATTAGCGTTCCGGGAGCCCAGCGTTCTGGCGTCAGCAGGTAGAACCCAGTCGCGCTCATATCTACAACCTGAAAGGAATGGGGAGCGCCGCCCGTAAAGTAGTAGGCGACCAGATCGGGCGTCGAATACCGTTTGGCCCCGCATTGAGTGACGCGGAAGAGCCAGCGCAGAAAACGAAGCTTTCGGGGCATGGCTTCCTGCTCCATCGACGCCCAGACATTTCCGGTCTTGGTCGGTTCCGATGGCGGCAGCTGCGAAGACGGCATGATAGGGAACTCGGGACGGAGCCACTTGGCATCACATTCGGCGATCGCATCAGCTCGCTTTGCGGGCGCTTCTGCAACACACTTTTCCGGAGCACTTTCGGCCTTTGCTGGCTGCGATGGCGGGACGTGCGATGGGGGCGTGATTAAGAGCGGACGGAGCCACTTGTCATCCCATTCATCACTCGCATCGAACCGCCTTGCCAGCACATCTTCCTCACGCAATTGCGGTGTAGCGGCGCGTTCATCGCTCCACGACCGGAGCATGGCAGCACATTCATCACGCCATTCAGGAATATTTGAAGTTCGCGTGAACGGATAAGGAACCGCGGACAGAATACGTCTATCGCGATCCATATGGGCCCCCTTGGCACTGACGGCAGCTGAGCACGCTCGATTTTGAGTTCAATCGTCCTTTCTATCGAGATACCATAAGTCTTCTTTTGCAATCCATCGAAAAGAGTTGCAGGCAGGTAACGGATGTCCTATTACCTCGCCAACGAATGAGACTTTCGTGTTTTCGGGAATGTGACTCTCTGGCCGGTCGCGGGCGAATAACCGCCTCAGTACATAGTTGCAGAATGGGTTAATCAACTAGAATGATTATCCCTTTGACACATGTACGATTTAGCGAGATGATGCGTGTAGTCGAGGCATGCGATGAATCTCTATTCTCTGACGCGCCGGTTTCCAAGCGAGAAATCTGCACTGAATCACTTGGTGAGGACGCGCTGGCCGAGGGGTGTTCGCTGCGTGGCATGCGATCACGGCAAGTGCTGGCCGATTGAGTCCACCAACAAGACTGGCGGACCGCGGCGTTTGTTTCAGTGTGCTTCCTGCAAGTTCCAGTTCAGCGCCACGACTGGAACGCTTTTCCATGATTCACATCTGCCTCTGACGAAATGGTTCGCTGCAATTTCATTGATGAGCGATGCCAAGAAGGGCATTTCAGCCAGCCAGCTTGGGCGTCATATCGGCATGACCTACAAGACCGCTTGGTATGTCGCTCACAGGATCCGCGAAGCCATGCGGGAAGCCAGAGACATTCAGCTGGGAGATCCCGACACCACCGTGGAGATCGATGAAGCCTACATCGGAGGGCGCCTTCGCCATAAAGGCTCCAAGGTGGCCAAAGCTTCTAAAACAATGGTGATTGGACTGGCCGAACGCAATGGGCGGGTTCATCTGGAGTCGATGTCCAACCGCAAATTCGAGGCCATGAAGCCGGTGCTGGATGCCAAACTCGCCGAGGATACCAAAGAAGTTGTCACCGATGGCAATCCCACTTACAAGCGCCTCATCCCCAGAGAGAAACACTCAAGAGGAAACCACGCGAGCGAACTGGCAGAGCGCGTCTGGACAACAACTCAGACAGTTGAAAATGCGTTTTCACTCTTCAAGCGTGCCATCGTCGGCAACTATCACAAGCTCAGTCCCTGGCACCTGGACCGCTACATGCGTGAGTTCTGCTGGAGGTACAACCGTCGCAGCGTGCAGGCTTCAATCTTCGAGATGGCCCTGGTCAGCATGGTTAGTCGAACTCCGTTACCGTACAAAACGCTGGTTGCGTTCTAAACCAGACCATCAAAACAACAACCTACTTAATCCTCGCGGCCTTGCGCCGTGCTGCGATCTTCGCGCTGATCTCAGACCGCGACAGAGGCTTGGACTGCAACATCCGTCGCAGAATCGCGTCAAACCTCTTCTCCGCTACTGTCTGACTGCTCATCATCACATTTTACTGACTCATCAAACATGCGTGATCGGGATGATCATTTCAACTAGTAATTTCCGGGTTGCCCACAATACACTCGGAACCGTTTTTAAGCTTGCGAACAGGCTCTAAACACCCAGAGCCGTTATACACTCGTTTCGGAGCCTACCGATGGCGTTTGTTGACTGGATGAGGACATCGAAGCTGACCAAATTCATCACGCTGGTTCCATTTTGGACCTTGGCATATTTGATTGGTGCTTCTCTTCTCCACTGGATGCTCGGATGGGAGATTCGTTGGGGCGTCGCTTCAACGCAGCCTGGTTGAAATGCGTGCCGTATCCTGACGCCTCAGGGTTGAAACATGGGAATCAAGGTTTCTTGTCCCCGCTCAAAGACCGCTTCCCGTACGGGGAAAAAGGCAATCGGATCAATTACCCGTAAGTTGTTGATTTGGAAATGGTGGCACGACTGGATTCGAACCAGCGACCTCTTCCGTGTCAAGGCTTCTATAACATGTACTTTCAACCACTTACAAGGCGTTGGAGACTGCCTAAAGACGCCGAACGACGATCAGGCTGAGAATCACGCAGGTGATTCTACAGGTGAGAAATATGAACGAGGAAAGCGCTGGTTGCGCGACCCTCTCATTGGCTAAGGCCAGAAAGAACGAATTTCGATGAACTACCTTCACAAAGCCGGATCTCTGGCAACGAATCCGACTGAGATCAACGTCAGTCCGTCTCGCACTTCGCGAATGATGGATCCGAAGGAAGCGGCAGAGTATCTGCGTCTGGAAGCGAGACTTGTCAAAGACTGGGCCCGGAAGGGTTACATCCCTGCCCACCCACTTGGTGAGGGAAAACGCAGAATTTGGCGCTTTCTGGAACACGAACTCGTGGACTGGCTCAACTCGCAGACGAACAGCGCAGACCGAGGGTAGTTGGGTGTGCTAGGACATTGCTTAGCCCAGCGAACGCGTTGGAAGCAACATCATGTCGATGCTGCTTGCTGCCTGGGACCGCCGGAGCTACCATCTTTTTGTTCGATCTCGCTTCCCATCCTCCGTGATCGAAAGCCTGCAGAAATCGAAGAATGCAGGTACCACTTAGGATAACGAAGGCAGCCTAAGCGCGACATACAAGACCTTCCCGAGGGACTTCACTATGTCAAACCCTCCCAAAATTGAGGTTTCACGCCGCGGGTTTCTGAAGGGCGCAGGATTAACAGCGGCCACGAGTGTGATTGAATCGGCCTCGGCGCTCGCCCGCGATGCGCGGCAAGTGATCGAAGACAACCGAACCTTTGGACCGAACGCAGTGCCGATCAAGCTGGAAGTGAACGGGCAAGAGCATGCCGTGAACGTTGAGCCCCGCTTCACGTTGGCCGAGACGCTTCGCGATCATCTCGGCCTTACCGGAACGAAGGTGGTCTGCGACCGTGGTTCCTGCTCGGCCTGTACGGTATGGATGGACGGTATCCCCGCGCTTGCCTGTATGACCTTGGCGATCGATATGGTCGGGCGCAAGATCACGACCATCGAAGGCTTGGCGCACGGAGACAAAATGCATCCAGTGCAGGCGGCGTTTGTGAAGCATGACGCGATGCAGTGCGGATTCTGCACACCGGGCATGGTGATGAGCTGTGCGGCGCTCCTCGAGCGCAACGCCGCACCGACGTTGGCAGAAGTGAAACACGCAGTTAGCGGGAATCTTTGTCGCTGCGGCACCTACCCGAAGGTCTTCGCAGCAACTCTCGACGCGGCTAATCAGCGGAAGCGGGTCGCGGACTTATTAGGCGTTAACCCGGCGAAGGAGGCATAGGATGGCACCCGAAACAATCATTGCCGGAGAATCTTCGCAGGCCGAAAAGAAAGACACTCAAACGCCACCGGCTGCGAAGTCCGAGGGGACGCGCACGGAGAAGTTCGTCTTCGGTATCCCCCAGGACGGACTGACGCAGAAAGAGCGACAGGTTCCTCTGGATGAGCCGCCGCCACTGCCACAAAACTCGGAGTTGACCTACATCGGGAAGCCCACAACCCGGTGGGACGGCCCTCAGAAAGTGATGGGGCGCGGCAAGTACACGGCCGATATGCAATTGCCCGGCATGCTGTACGGACGCATGGTCGGGGCAACCATTCCGCACGGACGCATCACATCGATCGATATCAGTGCCGCTGAAAGGCTTACGGGCGTAAAGGTCGTTCATGTGATCGAGCACACATATGGCATGGCGGAGCTTCGCGACCCCAGCCGGGAAGCGCCCTCCAAATACCCTTTGATTCGGTATGTAGGGCAGCCCATTGCCGGTGTAGCAGCTGAGTCACCTCAGGTTGCGGCCGACGCAGTTGCGCTGATCAAGGTGACGTACGACTCCATGCCATTTGTCGTGGACAAGCAGGAAGCGCGCGCTTCGGACGCGCCGTTGGTCTTCCCGGGTCCGGCAGACGCGGCTGGATCCGCCGGAGGCGGGGGTGGCCCGAGGAATGTACAGCAGGTGGGAAACGTGCACGGGCCGCAGAAACGGCAGAACGGGGATGTAGAGCAGGGCTTCGCAGCAGCCGATGCCATCGTCGAAAGCGAGTACTTCACGCAGGTGCAGACCCACTCTGCGCTGGAGACGCACGGGTTCGTGGTGGATTGGAAGCCGGAAGAAGTAACTGTCTACGCTTCGACCCAGGGCACGGCCAGCGTTCGGGACGAGTTTGCCGAGGTGTTCAAGTTGCCGAAGAGCCAGGTGCGCGTGATCACTGAGTACATGGGCGGCGGATTCGGCGCAAAGTTCGGCGCGGGGAATGAGGGTGTGGTCGCCGCGTTCCTGTCGCAGAAGGCAAAAGCCCCGGTCAAGCTCATGCTCGACCGCAAGCAGGAGCATATCGTCAGCAATCGGCCCGATTCTCACCAGAAGCTGAAGATTGGCGCGAAGAAAGATGGAACGCTGACAGCGATTTCTCTCACTAGCTACGGAACAGCCGGGGTCGGTACAGGCGCAGGAACAGCGGGTCCGGCGACAAACCTGTACAAGTGCCCGAACCTGTTGACGGAAGAATACGACGTCTTTATCAACGCCGGTCCCGGAGCGGCATTTCGCGCGCCGGGGCATCCGCAGGGATGCTTCGCATTTGAGCAGGCGATCGATGAACTGGCCGTCAAGCTCAACATGGATCCGCTGGACCTGCGCGACAAGATCGATGAGAGCCCCGCTCGCCGGGCGGAACGGAACATCATTCGCGAACGTACGAATTGGAAAGACCGCCGACCTGCGGGAAGCGACAAGGGTCCGATCGTGCGCGGCATGGGAATTGCGCAATCGGTATGGTACCGCTTCGTCGACATGGACTCTTCGTGCGAGGTGCGTGTCTCACGCGATGGGTCGGTCGAGTTGATGTCGTCAGTGCAGGACCTCGGCACAGGAACCAAGACTCTGCTCGCAGTCGTGATTGCAGAGGAGTTCGGCGTACCACCGCAGGATGTCGTAGTCCGTATCGGCGATACGCGTTATCCCATTGGTCCGAATTCTGGCGGCAGCGTTACGGCGGGCTCGATTACGCCGGCAGTACGCAACGCAGCATACCAGGCGAAGCAAAAGCTGTTCGCAGCAGCTGCGCCAAAGCTCGGCACAACAGCCGACAACCTAGCAGCGCGCGGGAACAGGATCGTCTGCAAAGACGACGAATCGAAATCGTATTCGCTCAAGCAGGTTGCCTCCAAGATGACTACCAGCGAGATCTCCGCGCGCGCGACGCGGGCACCCGAGTACGCGAAGGAACGCCTGACCTACGGGGGTGTTGACTATGTCGAACTCGCGGTCGATACGGAGACCGGCCGAGTGCACGTCGAGAAGGTCTTCGGCGCGCACGATTGCGGGCGTCCCATCAATCCGATGGGCGTAATTAACCAAGTCAACGGCGGCATGCTGCAAGGCATCTCTTACGCCCTATTTGAGCAGCGGATCATGGATCGCAAGCAGGGATACATGCTCAACGCGGATCTGGAGAATTACAAGATCCTTGGTTCACGCGAGACGCCGGAGATTGAAGTTGCCCTCGTGGAGAATTACATCGCGATGAGTTCCACCGATGCCGCAGGTATCGGAGAGTCCGCGGGAATCATCACGATGGCCGCCGCAATCGGTAATGCTTTTTACAATGCAACCGGCGTGCGCATGCGACGAATACCGATGACGCCGGCCAATGTGCTCGCGGCACTCGGCAAGATCAGCCAGGAGGAAGAGGCATGAACAAGTTTGCATTCGTCGATTGCACAACCGTCGACCAGGCACTCGCTGAGCTGAAGAATGGAGGGGTCATCAAGGCAGGCGGCATCGATCTTCTGGATTTGATGAAGGAAGGCGTGGTGAGCCCGCCGAAGCTAGTCAATATCCGAAATATCAGCAGCCTTCGAGGAATTACGATTACTCCTGACGGCCTCCACCTTGGGCCACTTGTGACACTAAGTGAGATCGCTGAGCACACTGACATCCAGCGAGACTACACCGCGCTCGCGGATGCAGCTGGACACGCGGCTACTCCGCAGGTGCGGAATATGGCAACGCTGGGTGGCAATATCACGCAGCGGCCGCGTTGCTGGTACTTTCGCTCCAGCGACTTCGACTGCAGAAAAAAGAGCGGCACAAGCCAGGAGTGCCACGCGCACGAGGGAGAGAACCAGTATCACGCGGTGATGAACAACGGCACATGCGCCATGGTGCATCCCTCCTCCACTGCGGTACCGCTTCTGGCAATGAACGCGACGGTGGAAATCACAAGTAAGCATGGCAAGCGCAACGTAGCGATGAACGACTTCTATGTTCCCCCTGAGAAGAGCCTAGTGAATGAAACCGTTCTGCAGCCTGATGAGATCATCACAGCCGTCCTTGTTCCGGCCCCTGAACGAGGCACCCGCTCGGCATACCAGAAGTATGGCGAAAAAGAGAGCTTCGACTGGCCGCTGGCCGATGCGGGAATCGTATTGGTCATGGAGGGAAACCGCTGCCGGAAGGCCGCCGTTGTGATGGGCGTTGCAGCACCCACGCCGATCCGTTCGCAGGCCGCGGAAGCGGTTCTTACCGGCGCGACAGTCGATGAGAACACCGCGCGCGCTGCGGCCAAGGCCGCCATGCAGAATGCGACACCACTTTCTCAAAATGGTTTCAAGATCCAGCTATTTCAAACCGCGATTTATCGCACCATCCTGCTGGCCGCGGGCCAGATGCAGCGCGACCCGAGTGCAGTCGGCTGAGGAGATTCGAGATGACGAGCGAACTTGTGCAGATTCGTTGTAAGTCCCTTCGCAGCAAATCCTCCTATGGCGCGTTCGATGATGCTGACGAAGAGATGCTGGAGTTGACTGGCTCAACCAGCCACATATTGGTGCCTAAAAACCATGGGAAAGGCAGGACCAGACGAACACTTTGTGCATCGTTCTGTCTGCAGCGAGGGTCGGGTCTGTTGGGAACCTTGCGAATGAGACCGGCTTTCAAAGTCCAAATGCCGATTCTGGCTACATCGACACCGAATCGGTGAAACGCAACGGGTGGATTACCGCCACTCGGAGGATCGCAGGTCGATGCTGTGATCGGCCATGTGGAGTCTTATGTCCCCAGATGCTCCTCGCAATCCGACAAACGATCAGGAACTCGACGCCGAACAGCTGCGGGCCAAATATGACGGCCTTGCTGACGACAGCGAATGGGGTGAACATCCCAGTCACCCGATGGAGGAGTGGCAGACCGAGGTCCGTTCCAGAAATACCCGCGTCGGCTACTGGGATTGGGTTGTGACAAAGCTCAAGCTTGCAGATGACAAAAATAAAGAAGACCTCGTTCTGACGGACGCAGAGGAGGAGGAAATCGCGGAGCTGCAGGCGCACGACCCTGGGAATCAGGGCGCTTAGACTGAAACTTCTGACACAGCGATCCTCTGTGATGGTCGTGCTGGCGGTTACTCCTGGGAGCGGTGTTTGGCATCGGCACCTACACCTTTATCTATGCCAAAGGATATTCCTACCTGAGCAACAGGCCCGCACCGTGCGTCAACTGCCGCTACGCCGAGCGGACGGAGCGTAGCTTGCGCCTAACCACATGCCCTTCAGTGGACGGATCGGCTTGTGGGAAGTTGTTTCTCAAGGTTCACTACACTTGGTCCCTGGGGTTCGGACGACTACTGCTAAGTCGACTGCTTCCGTACGGGGGAAATTCTGGCGCTTTCTAGAACACGAGCTTGTGGATTGGCTCAACTCGCAGACGAACAGCGATGCTGATCGAGAGAGGTGGGTGTGTCAACTGATTCCCAAACCATAACTCATTGAAACTAGAGTGCACTGATGGCTCAGAGGTGCACAACCCCAGATTTACCAAGGGAAAGGTCCAGAAAAGAGGTCATTACGACAAGGTGTAAGCCCCGTTCGAGCGATAATGCCCTTATCGTATCAATTACGAAAAGACACATTACGAGCGATAGGAAACGCTTTTATCGCTCATGCCCTAAAACTGACAAAATCCGATTAGGGAGTGGCGCATCGAAGCGCATTGCAAACCCTTCTTTCTAGATTTCCGCGAGAAGCTTTAGCCAAAAGCAACCGGTGCTTCTGTCGAAGTAAATCTTTGTACCCACCAAGCTCAGCTGCGCGGAATCTGGTGCGCCATCGTTCACGGATGTCTTGCACCTCGTCGGGTCAATAAATTGCCGCATTCTCGGTCTTTCATTAGGAATTCCCTTAAGTATCGCGAACCACTCGTCCGCTCCACGTTCGGAAATTCCTGTTGCCGATCCGGGTCGGAGATGGGTGCGTTCGTTGATCCAGCCTTCGATTTCTCCTTTTAGCCAGCCAACCGCACGGCCGCCGAGCGAGACCTGGTGCGGAAACTCATTTTTCGCAATTCTGTTGTAGAGCGTGGACCTGCTCAACCCGGTCCTCTTGAGTACCTCAGTCAAGCGAAGAATCATGTCCGGAGTTGTTTCGCCTCTTTTGCTATCCAACGTGCTCCTCTCTCTGAATTCTCTCGATACTTTCGTGAGAATTCTTCAGACACTGTCTGACGAATCTGACCACCTTGTCCGGGCGAATGAAGCGCGTGATGGGGATCGAACCCACAGCCTTCGGCTTCGGAAACCGACGCTCAATCCATTTTGGCCTGTCGTCAGCATTGATGATCCGAACAGCCGTGGTAGGTGCACGGCCTGCTTGAAAATAACGTGCCGACTCCAGTGAAGAACCCTCATTCATTGGGACCCTCCAAGGGATCAGCGGGGACAGAATCGGCTTCGTGGGGCAAAATTCTCCTAACCGACGAAGCGAACCTCCTGTCTAAGGTGCTGAATGCAGGGAAATGATCACTCCGTTGTCCGGGCCGTGCTGGCCGGCGACAAGGAAGCGTACGGTGTGCTTGTTCGCGCGCACAGTGCAACTGTCTTCCGAGTGGCGTTTCGAATCACAGGCAACGAAGCCGATGCGGAGGAGATTGTGCAGGAGGCCTTTCTGCGAGGGTATCAGCGACTCGAGAGCTACGAGCGGCGTTCCGCTTTCGGGACCTGGATCTACCGGATTGCTGTGAACTGCGCGCTGAACCGGGTGAGCCAGCCCGGCATTGAGGCCGAGTACCGGCATGGCGAGGAAACCGATCCGGAGGAGAAGTCGGTACAGGTAGCGGCGCCGGATGCCGATCCAGAGCGGTCGTTGCTGAGCCGGGAAATCAGCGCCGCGCAGCAGGCGGCGATGCAGCGGCTAACAGCAACAGAGAAGTGCGCTTTCGTGCTGCGGCACCTCGAGGATCGATCCATGAACGAAATTGCCGAGGTGCTGGGAATTGCTCCCAATGCGGCGAAGCAGGCGGTATTTCGCGCGGTGCAGAAGTTGCGGCGGGAACTGGCGCCGTTGCGAGGGAACGCATGAATCACTTGACCGAAGACGAGCTGATCGCGCTGTATTACGGCGAAAGTACAAGCGCGGCAAACGCGCATCTCAACGCGTGCCGTGAATGCTCGCGAAAGTATGCCGAATTTTCGCGAAGCCTGGATGAAATTAGCCCGGCAGCGGTTCCTATGCGCAGCGAGGATTACGGCGAGCGCGTATGGGAGACCCTGTGTCCGCAGCTGATTCCGTATGGAAAAAGGCCGGCTCGTTGGCGTGGCTGGGCAGATTGGAGAGCCGCGGCAATGGCGGTCAGCTGCGCGATGGTGCTGGCGGTGGCATTCCTTGGCGGTCGCTATTGGGAACGGAACACGACGAAGAAGGCCAACGTCACGGAGAGTCCGCAAGCAACGCAACGCGTGGTTCTGCTAGTGCTGGGCGATCACTTGGAACGCACAGAGCGGCTGTTGGTACAGCTGGAGCACTCGCAATCCCCGGACTCAACCGAAAATGCGCAGTTGCAGTCGGAGGCGCAAGAGCTTCTGGCATCGAATCGGCTCTATCGCGTCACCGCGAGCAATACGGGCGATGCGGCGCTGGCTGGGGCTTTGGACCGTCTGGAGGGCGTGTTGGCAGAGATCGCGAACAATCCGAATCTGACCGCAGCAGATCTCAAGCGCGTCCGCAACGACATGAACACCAAGGGAATTCTGTTTGAGATTCGGATCTTGCAGGCACGAAGGCAGGATCAGGGGACGAAGGGAGCATCGATCTAATGAAAGTCAGAGGATTATCTACAATACTTCTTACCGCAACAATGTGGGCTGTGCCATGGGGTTTGCATGCCGAAATGCCGCAGCCTCTGCTGGTCGCGAACGCCCTCGGCGTTGGTGCGGACGATGCAAGTCTCTATGCCGACGGGACGCGCGCAATCAACGAGAGCCGCTGGTCTGATGCCGTAGGACTGTTCGATCGCGTAGCAGGGATGCACGGCGAACACGCGGAGGGCGCGCTTTACTGGAAGGCCTATGCCGAGAACAAGGAAGGGCAGCCGGCCAGTGCCCTGAGCTCATGCGGCGAGCTGCGTAAGACGTATCCGAAGAGCCACTGGCTGGACGAGTGTGGCGCGCTGGAGATCGAAATTCGAGGCAAGAGCGGCCACCCAGTGGCGCCGCAGACAGAGCCGGACGAGAACCTGAAGCTGCTCGCGCTGAACGCGCTGATGCAGCAAGATCAGGCACAGGCAGTACCGATCCTCGAGAGAATCCTGAGCGGTGGCCAGTCGGACGAACTGAAGAGCCGGGCGCTGTTTGTGCTGGCGGAAAATCGCTCGCCGCAGGCTGAGGCGCTGATCAATCAGGTCGCGCAAGGACAGTCGGGACCGGCGCTGCAGATCAAGGCAATTCGCATGCTGGCCGCTGCGCAGGGCAAACACGCTGACGACACCCTGGCATCGATCTATCAGCACACGAGCGATGTCCAGGTGAAGCGGGTGATCCTGCAGTCGTATCTAATGACGGGAGATTCTTCGAAACTGCTCGAAGCAGCTCGCCAGGAGACCAATCCGGAACTGGTGAAGACAGCAATCCACACGCTGGGAGCGATGAGCTCTGGGCAGGATTTGCTGACGATGTATCGCGCCACGAACAATGCGCAGACAAAGGCCGACATCATCAATTCGCTGATTGCGAGCGGCCGCAACGGCGTGTCTCCACTAACGGAGATCGCGCACTCGGAACAGGATCCGGAGCTGCGGCGGAAGGCGATTCGCAACCTTGGGATTGCCGGTGGAATGTCGGTCGCACCAGCTCTGGTCTCGACCTACCAGAAGAATACGGATGTGGAAACGAAGCGGGCCGCGGCGCAGGCGTTGTTCCTGGCAAATGACGCGCCAGATTTGGTGACGCTGGCACGCGCAGAAAAGGACCTGGACATGAAGCAGTACCTGGTGCAGCAGCTGAGCCTGATGCATAACCAGGAGGCCACGAAATACATGCTGGAAATTCTGAACAAATAGCGAGGAATCCCCATGAGACAGGATTGGTTAATCGCAGCGACACTCAGTGTGTCGATGGTGGCATTGGCGCAGCAGCAGCCGAAGGTGATCAATGCGCAGTTTCACACTCAGCCGGCTGGCGCAGGACTCACCGCGACGGTGAACACATTGCAGCATTCAAATGGGCCCCTCTGGTTGGGCTATGAAGTGGCAGCTGTTAAGGGATCGCATTTTTCCATGTGTTCAGACGACACCGAGTCATCGGACAACGGATGTTGCGGTGTGTATCGACTGGAGGATTCGAACAATAGCTTTCGATCGTCAAACCGCGATCAGGCGACCGCGACGAGCATTGCCGTACTGGTCCGAATCGATCACGAGGCGGTGGACAAGGTTCGTTTCATCGGGACCGGATGCCAGCTGGATGCGGGAGGATTGCCATTCATCTGGCTGACGGATGTGAAGGCCGATGACAGCGTTGCGTGGTTGTCGAGCCTGGTGACGGCGGATGGCAAGCGCCAGACAGACCAGGCACTGGCCGCAATCGCGATGCATGAGACCATGAAGGCCACGAGCGCGCTGGAAGTTTTTTCGTCTTCGACGAATCCCCTGTGGCTGCGGGAGAAGGCGGCATTCTGGCTCGGTGCAGGACGCGGACAAGACGGCTTTCTAGCACTGAAAAAGCTGGAGAACGATCCTGATCCGGAGTTTCGCAAGAAGCTGAGCTTCGATCTGTCGGTCAGCCATGACCCTGCGGCAGTCGATGACTTGATCCGGATGGCAAAGTCGGATTCGAACACTGGTGTTCGAGAGCAAGCTATCTTCTGGGTGGGACAGAAAGCAGGAGCGAAGGCCGTAGCGATGCTGAAGGACACGGTTGAGAATGATCCCGAAGTGGGAGTGAAGAAGAAAGCGGTGTTTGCGCTGAGCCAGTTGCCGAAGGACGAGGCGGTGCCGGAGCTGCTGCATGTGGCGCAAACGAATCCCGATCCTGCTGTCCGCAAGGACGCGATCTTCTGGCTTGGCCAGACACACGATCCACGAGCGCTCGCGTATTTTGAGCAGATCCTCGAACGCTAAACGCTGCAGCAAAAGAAATTAGGTTTGCTCCTCGAATTTGCTTCAAAATTTCGCTTGCTTTTTCGGCTAACCAATGTGTTACAGTCGGTAACACTATGCACGGTAACACCAAAGCGAACCACGATCCCGGCGAGTTAGGCGAACTGGAACGGAACGTCCTACTCATTGTTTGGCGTTTAGGTTCTGTCACCGCCGACCAGGTTCGGGAAGAGCTGGACCGGCCATTGAAGGACTCTACGGTTCGCACCGTTTTGCGGCGCCTTGAAGAAAAGGGCTATCTGGTCCACAGCGTCGACGATCGCGCGTTTATTTATCGGCCGGCCCAATCGCGACAACGTGTAGCCGGACGCGCCGCGAAACGCATTGTGGACTGGTTTTGTGATGGATCCGTCGAGGCGTCTGCTCGTGGGCATGGTTGATTCCAAGGTGCTCGATCGCGCCGAACTCCAGCGCCTCGCCGAACACATCGCTAGGGCCCAGAAGAACGCACCAAACGCAAAGAAGGAGGATCAATGATTCCCGTCCTTATCGATGCTGCTATGCGCTCCCTATTCGTCGCCCTGATCGTCGCGCTTGGCTTGCGGGCTTTCCGAGTCCGCAATGTCTTTGCGCAAAAAGCGGCTTTGGGCCTGGTGCTCGTCGGTGCACTCGCAATGCCGTTACTGATGCCAATTGCGGATCGTTTGCAACTTCTGCCTGCGAACGCCAGCATTGTGCTTCCTGCACATCCCATGACCCTTCTGGAAGAACTGCAGGCAAGACTCCAGGCAAAGAGCGGTTCCGGCACCCTACCCAAGCCCGTCGCCCCGCCAATACCAGCGCCTGATTCACCACAGACCGAGAAGGCTTCCGGGCCAGTGCCGGATGCAGGGTCCGCTCCACGCGCCAACGAGCCTAGACCATCCAGTCACCAAGCCGCCTCTTCGAAGAAAGAAGCCGGCGCTGGCAGTGCCCGGACAGTCGAGGAAATGCAGCCGTTGCCCAAGCATAGCCATGTGGCGTTCTCGCCAGCGTCGCTTGCTCTCTCGATTTATCTCGTGATAGCCGTAGTGCTTCTTCTGAGACTCGCCCTTGGACTGGCTGTGACGCTTCGCCTGTGGCTCACCGCCGTGCCGATTTCCACGCGCGAAGTATCTGACATTCCCACCGGGATCCCTCTCCGCGCGAGCATCAAAGTCTCCTCGCCCTTGACCATCGGTTCTGCCATCCTGCTGCCCGCCGATTACGGTACTTGGGACAAGGAGAAGGTTCGCATTGTGCTCGCTCACGAACGCTCGCATGTTCGTCAAGGCGATTTTTATCTGCAGCTCCTCGCCGGCCTCTACACCGCTCTTGTCTGGTTCAGCCCGTTGGGCTGGTGGCTCAAGAAAGAACTCGCTGACCTGGCCGAAGCCATCAGCGATCGTGCAGGAATCGAGCAAGCACGAAGCCGCACCTCTTACGCGCAAATCCTCCTCGAATTCGCGGCCGCACCGCGTCCAACCGCATTAGGAGTCGCTATGGCACGTTCCAGCAGTCTTGGCCGCCGCATCGAGCGCTTGCTCAATGACCACACATTTCGCCAGTCTTTTGCCGGCGGACGCCGCGCGCTTTTCGCAGTTGTGCTGGTGCCCGTGACTCTTTTTGCTGCGACAGCAATGGTAAGGGTACAGGCTGCTACGCATTCCTCGCATATAGCCTGGATTGCGCCTGGCACGTCGCATGCTCCTGAACCAGCATTAGAGCCTGAAACTGCCGATCTCACGGAACAGGTCGCTGCGGAAGATACCGCATCGGACACCCTCGCCCTTGCAGAAGAGCCCGATGCCTCGGCGAGCGTTGCAGTTTCTCCTGAAGCAGAAATGCCGGCAATCACGAACCCCGAAATAGCTGCCGCCCAAGCAGCCCCGAACTTGCTCCCTGTCCCGGCATTTGCGCGTGCAATCGCTGCTCAATCAGAGTCGGGCAGCTCCATGTCGTTTGATCGTGCGCTCTCCATCAGCGGTGAAGCGCAACTATTCGTCTCGACTGGTTCAGGCAATATCCATCTCACACGGGGCTCCGGCAATGAGGTCCACATTCACGGCAAGATCCACGTGAGCCATAACGGCAGCGAAGAGCAGGCTCGCCAGATCGCCGCGAACCCGCCGATCGAACAGAGCGGAAACGTGATTCGAGTCGGACAACAGCATGAACAACATTGGCGTGGAATCAGCATCGACTACCAGATCGAAGCGCCCGCTGGAACTCTCCTCGCGGCTACCTCCGGTTCAGGCGACATCGTCGACGAGGGCGTTGGACAAAACGCCAAGCTTGAAACAGGATCGGGCGACATCCGCGCGACCGGGCTCCAGGATGCATTCGAAGTAAAAACGGGCTCCGGCAACATCACTGCGGACCAGACCGGTCGGGGAGATGTGAAAGCCGAAACTGGCTCGGGGGATATCGAAATCAAGGACATCCACGGCAGTTTCCGAGGCGAGACCGGCTCCGGCGATATCAAGGCCACCGGAACACCCTCCGCGGCATGGACAATCGAAACCGGCTCAGGAAACATCGAGATGTGGTCAGGCAATGCTCCACTCACCCTCGATGCCTCAACTGGATCGGGCTCGGTGACCACGGACCACGAAATGCTGGTGAAGGGTTCTCTGGATCACCATCACATCACGGGCAATCTGAACGGAGGGGGCCCGTTAGTTCGGGTGAAAACCGGCTCAGGTGACATTCGCGTCCATTGAATCCGAATTGACATGAGGTAGAACTCGAACCTGCCGTTGGTCGGGAGAGTGCTACCTCGTTTCTTACAAAATTGCGGACGAATCTCGCATTGAACGCCTGGCGCCAATCTCACTCAAAGATGCCAATCGTGGTGTCCGGTGTGCTGGTAAAGCTGTTCGAGCCTTTCACATTGATGCGGTGGAGGTCGGGGTAAATGGTCAGCGATTTAAAACACTCTTTGCGACAGCTGCGTCGCTCGCCCGGATTTGCGGCGACCGTAGTGATCACGTTAGCTCTGGGAATCGGAGCCACGACGGCCATCTTCACGCTGGTGCACCAGGTCATGCTCAAGTCTTTGCCGGTGACAAAGCCAGAAGAGTTATGGCGCATTGGGGATAAGATCCGCTGCTGCAACTGGGGCGGATACACGCAGGGAGACGACGGCGATTTTGCTCTCTTCTCCTGGGAGGCCTACAAAAACTTCCGCGAGCACACGCCGGAGTTCGCTGATCTCGCAGCCCTGCAGGCTGGGAATGCCCCACTAGGTGTCCGGCGTGGAGGATCGCAGGCCCAGGCCGACACATTCAACGGACAAGAAGTCTCTGGAAATTTCTTCCGCACCCTGGGCGTACAGCCGTGGATTGGACGGCTGATGACGGACGCTGACGATCAACTTGGCGCGCCTCCAGTTGCGGTGATGAGCTATCGCGTCTGGCAAAACAAATATGGTTCCGACCCTTCGGTTGTCGGAGCGAGTTTCCAGATCAATGGTCACGCGTTCACTGTCATCGGGGTCACTCCGCCGGGATTTTATGGAGCCAAGCTGGCTGGTTGGGGCATGCCGGACTTCTGGCTGCCGATCACGTCAGAGCAGATCCTTGCCGGACCTGTGTCGCGGCTCAAGCGGCCCAATGAAAACTACTTGGACCTGCTCGGCAGAGTCCGCACCGGAGTCGTTCCGCAGGCGCTCGAGGCCAAACTTCGTGTGGAATTCCACGACTGGCTGGCGAGCCATGTGCCGGATATGGAGCCTGGCGAGAAACAGCTCTGGCAACAACAGACGCTGCATCTGGTCCCCGGCGGAGCTGGTGTGGCGGCCATGCGTGACGCATACCAGGAAGGACTCAAGCTGCTGCTGATCGCGGCGGGATGCGTGCTGCTTGTGGCTTGCGGCAACCTGGCAAACCTGATGCTTGCGCGGGGATTGAAGAACCGAGCGCAGATATCAGTCCGTATCGCGCTAGGGGCTTCCCGGCTCCGGCTGGTGCGCAGGGCACTGGTCGAAAGCGTAATGCTGGCCGTAATCGGCGGTGCCCTGGGAATTGCAGTTGCGTATGCGGGGACAAGGCTGATTCTTTATCTCGCCTTCCAGATCGGGGGGCCGAACAATCATGTGCCAGTGAACCCGGCGCCGTCGTGGCCAGTGCTGCTTTTTACGCTCGGTGTTTCGATCTTTACTGGGCTGATCTTTGGAACGGCTCCAGCATGGATAACCTCGCATGCCGAACCAGTCGAAGCCCTGCGCGGCGCGAGCCGTTCGGTGGGCGGAAGCCGCTCGTGGGCGCAGAAATCCTTGGTCATCGCACAGGCGGCAATGTCACTGGTGCTGCTGTCTGCCGCGGCATTACTCGCGCAGAGCCTACGCAATCTGGAACACCAGGATTTCGGATTCGAGACGAATGGCCGCTATATCGCCTGGATCAATCCGACGCTGAGCAACTACAAGCCCGAGCAGATGGAGCAACTATACCGGCAGCTCGACGACCGGCTTAAGCAGATTCCCGGAGTGAGAATGGTCTCCCCCGCGCTCTACGCACCGATGACGGGCGACAGTTGGAATGAGGGAGTTCGCATCCAGGGCAGACCGGAACCTGCACCCAAAGAAGACACGGGTGCAGGCTGGGCGCGCGTGGTGCCCGGGTTTTTCGAAACCATTGGGGCCAAGATGGTAATGGGCCGGTCGCTGAACGAGGACGACACTGCAGCTACGCTCAACGTCGCAGTCGTCAACGAGGCTTTTGTTAAACGGTTTTTCAAAGACCAGAACCCGATCGGACAGCACTTCGGCTTGGATCGGATCAAGTATGCCTCCACGTATGAGATCGTCGGTGTTGTCAGAGACATGCGGTACATGACGTGGGACTACAAGGACCCCATTCGGCCTATGTTCTGGGTGTCGGAGACGCAGACCGCTCGTTATGACGATCCGGTCTTTTCGGACGGCGAGAAGTATTCGCACTTCCTCTACAACATCGTCATTTGGGCCCCCGGAGATCCTCCGGGCATGGAAGAGCGTGTGCGCAAAGCGATGGCTAGCATCGATCCAAGTCTGGTGCTCTATACCGTCGACCCATACAGCAGAGTCGTCAGTGCCGATTTCCAGCAGCAGAATATGATTGCGACGCTGACTACTCTCTTCGGCTTACTTGGATTGGTATTGGCTGCCGTCGGACTATACGGCGTGATGGCCTACACCGTCGAGCAGCGCACAAACGAGATCGGTTTGCGGATGGCGCTCGGCGCCGATCGCGGACACGTGATCGCAATGGTGCTTCGTGGCGCGATCTGGCAGATCGGCATTGGTCTGGGAATCGGGATTCCGTTGGCCGTTCTCGCCGGAAAGCTGATGAAAGACCAGTTGTTTGGCGTAAAGCCATGGGACCCGGTCATGCTCGTGGGGGCTTCAGTACTGCTCGCGCTGGCGGCACTGGTCGCCTCGGTAGTGCCGGTGCGTCGCGCTGCCGGAGTCGAGCCGATGCTGGCGCTGCGCAACGAGTAATCGCAGGTTACGGCAAGTCAACATTAGGCGCCACACTCAACGCGATATCGCCAATGCGCTCACCGAAAGTCGGGCTTGTGGAAAGTTTCCTCGAGCTTGGTCAGTGCGATTCGGCAGATTACTGCACAACCGCTTCCCTCACGAGGAACCGGTCGGATTTCCGACAATCCGAAATCGGTAAACGCTAGGGCGTTTCCGAGGACCTATCTTTCCGTAAGCGCGAAACAAAGGCTTATGAATAGCTTAGGGGGATTCGAGGATCTCGCTGTACCTAGCGGATGTTTTTCGAAAGCAGCTGCACAGAATTGGGAACGCAAGTGTTCGGAAGACCTGGTACTGCGTACGGAATAAGATATCTGCTGAAAGTGTTGCGATAAAAACGCAATTGAAGAATTGAAGACGAGGACGTGCCTCCAAAAGCGTTACACCGAGCTCGCGAAATCACAGGAAGGCTTGTTGCTTGATCAGTTCAGCTGAATTACGGCGTGTCGAGGCATTCTTGGACTTGCCGGACGACCAAATTGAATGGTTTCTGAGCCATGTACAGGAGGTCTCTCTCCATGCCGGAGAGGCGTTCGTACGGCAAGGCGATCCCGCAGACTGGATGTTCATTTTCCTTGAGGGACTCTTTCAGTGGAGAGGCGAATTTGGTGGCGAAACTGTTTCGCTCCCGGCGCAAGCTGGTGATGTCAGTGGGGTGTTTCCTTTCTCCAGGATGAAACGGTTCACTGTGACCGGACGAGCCCTGACGGATGGGCGTCTTGCCAAATTTCCGGCTGCGCTTTTTCCAGAGCTCATACAAAGAATGCCGGAACTGACGACCAGATTAGTGGCCATGATGTCCGACAGAATCCGTGAAGGAACCCGAATCGAGCAGCAACGCGACCGGTTGGTCTCATTGGGCAAACTGTCAGCCGGGCTTGCTCACGAGTTGAATAACCCCGCGTCTGCGGCCAAGCGCGCAGGCGGTCAAATGCGCCATACGCTAGAGAAAATGCGAAGCGCAAACTCGGAATTGTGGCGGCGCCCGCTCGATGACTCGGACAAAGCCAGAATCGAAGAAGTCGAAGCCTCGCTGCTACAATCAGAGGTGGCCCCATCACAAGGACTCGCTCTCAGCGACCTGGAAGAAACACTGGACTCGATACTACAGAGTTACGGCCACACTGATTCATGGGATCTGTCGGCTGCCCTGGCAAGGCGCAATATGCCTCCGGACACACTCACCTCCCTGCTGACACACCTCGATCCGAGCACGGCTCGTGCTGCGCTTGCGCGCATCGCGGCTTCTGCAGAATTGTCGACTCTTCTCAGCACAATAGAGAGCGGAACAGAGCGGATATCGAATCTGGTTCGAACGATTAAGGAATATACCAATTTGGACCAGGGGCCGGTACAGAATGTTGATGTCGCGCGAAGCTTGGAAACCACGCTTGGCACTTTGGCCCACATTCTGCAACCCAAAATCAAGGTGCAGCGCGCCTACGAACCGGTCCCGCTCCTCGTTAACACAGCGGGAACTGAGTTGAATCAGGTCTGGACCAACATCATCGAAAACGCCATCGATGCCATGCAGGGCGAGGGTGAACTTCGGGTGCGAACCTTCCGCGAGGACCACTATGTCGTGGTTGAAATTGGCGATAGCGGCCCTGGAATTCCTCCCGAGATAAAACCCTATATCTTTGATCCCTTTTTCACGACAAAGGGAGTTGGTGAGGGAACGGGCCTCGGGCTGAATACCGTACAGACGATTGTCAGAAAGCTCGGTGGCAATATTCAGGTTAGTTCAAAGCCGGGTGACACCCGCTTTCAGGTGCGGCTTCCATGGGTAGACCCCACCGAACCTTGTAAACAGTTCGATAGCTAGACTGGTACGAGCGCCCTGATACGTAAGCGCGGCGAGGTTCAGACCACCCCAGCGACCACCGCACGCCTCCGCTCAGTTGCGATAAGGGCGTTTATCAGGAGTAATCGTTGCGATTCGACCTAAGATGCGCTCGATGAGCGCATTGGCCTGAAGTCAACAGTTGAGCCAAAGGTCACTTGTCCGGAAAGGCGACTATTCGGCCACGTGACTCAGGTTCTCTTCTCGGCGTCAACGATTGCATTGGCGATGATGCACTCATCGAGATTCCCGACACTCTTTAGAATGTGCAGACGAACTGCAACGGCGCGCTTGAGGTGCGCGCCGTTGCGGGGGCATCACTCTGGTATCTGCGTCCTCTCTCAGCGGTATCCCCAGATGGGTGCAGCTCCGAAAATCAGGCCGACACTGGCGTCAACCTCGTTCGGCCTTCCGGTTTGGCCGGTCCGCAGATCCAGCCTGACCACCTCACTGTGGGCCACGGGAAAGTTATACGTGTGATCGAAACCGTCGAGCACCCCTTCAAAGGCATAGGCCTTTCCATCCACATCTACAAGTGAAGTGAGTTTCAACTTCGTTTCCGCAACATAGGATGCATTTCCGGTGTGGGGATCGATCCGGTACAGCGCCGGAGAGACGAACACGTGCGCGATGGTCGGCGGAGTCTTGTTCGGATCGAGCGCAAAAGAATCGAAGGTTGCATAGAGCTCTCCGCCTACCCCGTAGAAACCCTCATCGCACAGATTGAAAGTGCCGTCGTTGTTGAAGGTGAATGGAATGTTCGGGTCAGGCGGCATACCCGTCGCTGCAAGTGTAGTTGCTTCACCGGTCTCCCGGTTGACCACGTAGAGGTTGTTGCTGAAATCGGTAAGGTACAGCTTTCCTCGCACCCCGGCGAGAGAGAAGGCATTGAAGCCAAGCCCTGTCAATCCGATATCTGTGACCTCGCCTGTTCGGGTGTTGATTTTGGCCAAACTCCCAACGTCGCTGCCGCTGGTTGTCAGGCTGTAGAGGATGCCATCCGGCCCCCACACCAAGTTGGACATGGCGTCGGGCGTCGGGTTGCCGATTGCGTGAAAGCTTCCAGTAGCAAGGTCCACAGTTCCGAACTGCTGGCTGCTTGTGACCACATAAACAAAGGGTGCGGCGCTTGCGGAAGCGGCGAACAAGACGAGCGCGAGCCAAACGATGGACGATAGTCGTGTGACCGTCGCCAGATGTTGGAATCGAACTGCCTGGGTATTTGCGTAATTCATCTGGTTCATTGTCTTTCTCCTTCTTTGGGGAGCCTTCGCTCCCGAATGTGGGGTTGCTGAATTACTTTGCTGGATTGTGAAATTTGCAACACGGACGGAAGGCAGATCTGGGTCGTGCTGTCCGCCGACCGCCAGACGTGCAGCGAGCCGGCGCGTATTCCGGCCAACAGCTGGACGAGGAAAGCGTCGTCGCAGAGCATCGCTTCTACTTCGGCCTTGCACTCCGGGCACCACGTGATGACGGTTCGGCCCTGGCGAACGACCAACACGCCCTCGGTTTCGATCGTGATTTTTGTCGTTCTGGTGATCATGGCTCCGCTCGGAATGCACCGCCCAGTGCGTGCGGCGTTGAATGAACGCATCCTGCCCCAACCCCCAACGTGCAGTCTTCAAATCGGGCGTCAATATTTCTCAAAGACTCTCAATGAGCTGTTTGATTTCGGAGAATCAGCAACTTAGAGCTGCTGGCCGTCACGCACGAATGTGCAGTTCAAACCACGGCGGCTCGTGGTAGATTGCCGGTACACTCTGGCGCGCCGGGCGATGGTTCGCCGCGCCCCTTGACCATGAAAAGTGATCCAAAGGTCGTGTACGAATTCGGACCCTTTCGGATGGACCCGGACAAGCAGGTCCTACTCCGCGAAGGTCAGCCCGTCGCGGTCACGCCGAAGGCATTCGAGACCCTGCTTGTGCTGGTGCGCCGCAGTCGCGAAGTGGTCACCAAGGAAGAGCTCCTGAGTGCGGTCTGGCCAGACTCGTTTGTCGAGGAAGCCAATCTCAGCCAGAACATCTTCGTGCTGCGCAAAGCGCTGGGCGACACCCTGGAGGAGCGCGCCTACATCGTCACTCTTCCCGGCCGGGGATATCGGTTTGCTGCTCCGGTCAGGACCGTCACTGAGGGAAGCGAGGCGCTGATCGCGCAGATCCGGTCGCGCACCGAGATCACCATCGAGGACACCGCACCCGAACCCGGCGCATCCATTCCCGCCCTTCCGCCTGCTGTTCCATCTCGATGGAAGCGGAAGGTGATGTGGGTCTCAATGGCCGCGCTCGCCGCCCTCGCCCTCGCTGCCAGTCTCCTGCTTCGGCATCCTCAGCGTGTTCCCCTCGGTGAGAAGGACTCGGTATTGGTCGCTGATTTCACCAACAAGACGGGTGATCCGGTCTTTGACCAAGCGTTGCGCCAGGGCCTGGAGGTCCAGCTCGAACAATCTCCCTACCTAAGTCTCGTGTCGGAAGATCACATCCAGCAGGCTTTGCATCAGATGGATCAGCCGCCAGAAACGCACATCACTGGACCTGTCGCTCGCGAGGTTTGCGTACGAACCGCAAGCGCAGCCCTGATAGAGGCCTCCATCCAGAGCGTCGGAACCCACTACGTGCTGAATCTTGCGTCCACCGACTGCAAGACCGGAGAAGTCACCGACCGGCAGCAGGTGCAGGTAGCCAGAAAGGACGACGTCCTGGGAGCCATCGGCGATATGACCAGCCGGTTTCGGAAACGCGTCGGTGAGTCGCGGGAGACGCTCCGGAAACACGATATGCCCCTTGTTGAAGCCACCACTGCCTCGCTCGATGCTCTCAAGGCCTACAGCCTTGGACTGCACGTTGTCGCCACCGAAGGAGAGGAGGCCAGCATCCCGTACTTCAGGCGGGCGGTGGAAATCGACCCGAACTTCTCTATGGCCTACGCTTACCTCGCCTTGATGTACGGCAGCACTGGCTCCTCCCGGCTGGCGACGGAAAACGCGCTCAAAGCCTATCAACTCCGCGATCATGCCAGCGACAACGAGCGCTTCTTTATCTCCGCCTACTATTTCGGGCGGGCGACCGGAAACCAGGAAAAGGCGCGCCAGGTATGCGAGCAGTGGGCGCAGATGTACCCGCGGGACCCACTGCCCCACGCATTTTTGTCAGGCTTTATCTACCCTGTGCTTGCCAACTACGACCAGGCCATAGAGGAAGGGCGCAAGACAATGCAGCTTGCCCCAGACCGCACGTTTGCGTATGTGAACCAGGGTGAGAATGCGTTGTATGTCGGCCGTTTCGATTTGAGCCGAGACGCACTTCGCCGTGCGCAAGAACATCATTTGTCGGGTCCACTTCTGCTCGTCCTCCGGTACGATATGGCTTTCCTCGAGAACAATCTCGCCGGAATGCAGCAGGCGGTTGATGCTGCCCAGGGAAAACCGGATGCGATGGATTTGATGGCTGATCGCCAAGCGTTCGCTCTGGCTCATGCCGGACAACTCAGGCGCGCACTGGTACTGTCGCGCCAGGCGATCGACTTGGCGCAGCAGCAAGGTGATCGCGAAAGGGCGGCGCAGTTCGCCGCCCGCGTGGCCCTCCGCGAAGCTTTCTTCGGCAATGCGCCGGGGACGAAGCAGGCAGTGACAAACGCTCTCAGTTTGGCGAAGAATCGTGAAACAGAATATGCGGCGGCTGTCGCTTCCGCGCTCGCGGGAGACCCGCAACTGGCTCAGTCGCTAGCCGGAGAACTGGAGAGCGAATTTCCGGAGGACACGTCCATCCGCTTCAGCTATCTGCCAGTGATCCGGGCCATCCTGGCGCTCCGGCGCGGCGAACCCCTCAAAGCCGTCGAAGCCCTTGAGACCGCCACCCCGTACGAATCAGGAGTGCCTCGTTGCGCTCTCACAGGCTTTTTCGGCTCCCTTTATCCAATCCTGGTTCGCGGCCAAGCCTACCTGGCCGCCCGCAAAGGCCCCGAAGCTGCGCGCGAATTTCAAAAGCTACTCAATCAACAGGGAACCATGATCGGCGATCCGGTTTCAGTGCTCGCCCATTATGGCCTGGCGCGTGCCTGTTCTCTTTCGGGCGATGCCAACAAAGCCCGCGAACAATACCGGGAGTTTTTCGCCGACTGGAAAGATGCCGACCCTGATATCCCAATTTTGCAGCAGGCCAAGATCGAATATCGGAAGTTACAGTAATGGCGTCCGCGAATCTGCGCGATCGGAGGTCGCTTCCCGATTGCTGGCAACAGGCCAATGCGCTCATCGAGCGATTCAAATTGATCTATGCCTTTGGCGAGTGGGCGTAAAACCGGCTACCAAGAGAAGTGACTTCCGAAGGAGAGAACGCGCGGCTTGCTTCGCTCGCTGCTGCCAGGATGGCCATACCGCTCTTCGCCGACAAGCCCGAATTCCAATTACAGTTGAGAGCTCATGCGTGGAACCAGTTGCATTGGATTCTGGGCCAATCCGTTTGATACAAGCATGCTGATCGGGGCCGGTCACGGAGAAGTCAACGGCATAACGGCGGGCTTGCAGAGCGAAGATGGCATCGCCTTCAATCAAGGATTTGGTGTCACAGGCAAGGACGAAGACTGGCGGTGAACCGAGGAGTGGCTTCCGCACGCAGCCTGGTATCTATATACAGTCTCTCTTCCCCACTAGTTGCGGGGCAGTTGTGCTGTTTTTCAGTCGCTCAGCAATTAACCTTGATCTCGGTGCGAATGCCTCTCGGCCGGGAGATCAGAGGATTCAGCATCATCAACTACACGATTTGAGATTGGCGCGCGTAAATGCCGCGATTAGACTCTAGAATTGAAAGTCCCGCATCGAGCGAGGAGGCCTCGCCGTCCATGCACAATGAAGGAAAAAGCGAAGCCAGTGCGTGGAGCGTCCCGGATCCTCGACCGGACCTTGCATTCCCCAAGCTGACAGAGGATATGGTCGAGCGGCTGCGTCCATATGGTCGAGAGGAGAGTTTCCCGGCAAACGCTCCCCTCTTCACCTTCGGCGAGCGGGGCGTCGATATGTTTGTCGTGCTTAACGGGCAAATCGATATGTCTCTTCCCGCAATAAGTGGGGAGTCCAAAATCGTCGCCCACCATCAAGCGTTCGACTTTTCTGGCGAGTTAAATCTTCTGAACTCTCAAGGATCGCTTGTCGAAGCGCGGACAGCTGGGGAGAGCCGCCTTCTTCGAATACCGCGGAGCGGACTGCAGCAACTCATGCGCGCAGAAGGGCGACATCGCGAATCTCATTATGCAGGCGACTATCTGGCGCCGCATTGGGATCATCAGCGAGGCTGACGGCGGAATTGTGCTCAAGGGGCACGCCGGCAATGCAGAGACGATACAACTCCAGCGCTTCCTTCTTCGCAACACGTATCCGCACAGGATAGTCGAGACGACACAAGAGGAATCGCCTCAGGTCGGTGATTCCCGATCAGGTCATGAATCCACGCTGCCGGCTGTAGTGCTCTCCGATGGCCGTACTTTGTATCGACCCACCATTGCGCAACTCGCCGATGAACTAGGCATCACCGAACTTCCTGACCCTCATAGGATCTACGACGTGACGGTCGTCGGGGCGGGCCCCTCTGGTCTCGCAGCGGCTGTCTATGCGGCATCGGAAGGGCTCTGCACCATTGTGATTGAAGGTATCGCCCCCGGAGGCCAGGCAGGCACCAGTTCCAAGATTGAAAATTATCTCGGTTTTCCAACTGGTATCTCCGGCCAACGCCTTGCGAGCCGCGCCCAGTTGCAGGCGCTGAAGTTCGGCGTGCAATTCGCGATCTCCAGAGATGTGGTCACGGCGGAGCAGATCGATGGCATCCATAAACTGACACTGGCGGGCGGTACTGCTGTCTGCTCACGCTCAGTGGTCGTGGCTTCCGGAGCGCAGTACCGCACTCTCTCGGTGGCAAACAATAGCCAGTTTGAAAATCGCGGCATCTACTATGCGGCGACCGCGATGGAGTCCCTGTTATGCCGCGACAATGAAGTAATCGTGGTGGGCGGTGGCAACTCGGCGGGGCAGGCCGCAATGTTTCTGTCCGGCATCGCCAAACATGTGCATCACATCATCCGCGGTGAATCGCTGGCGAGCAGCATGTCGCAGTATCTTGTCTCGCGTATCGAGAATTCTTCTCACATCACGCTTTATCCGAATTCAGAGATCGAGAAGCTCGAAGGTGAATCATCTCTGGAGTCCGTCACCTGGGTCAAATCGCGTGACCGGCGAGCGGACGGTAAAGTCGATCGGGAGCATATTCGTGATGATCGGCGCAGAGCCGAACTCCGGGTGGCTCTTCGGCACTGCGCGGCTCGATAAGAAGGGCTTCATCCTGACCGGCGGTGCGGATGGGTTTGAGAACACCCCCTACGCCACCAGCGTGCCAGGAATCTTTGCCGTAGGAGACGTGCGCTCCAAGTCCGTGAAGCGTGTGGCGTCTGCGGTCGGCGAAGGCTCCGTGGTCATTTCAGATGTTCATCGCTATCTCGCGGATCACCGTAACAGCTTCGCGGTCGAGCCGAACTCGGCGCTAGCGGCGTTAAGATCAGCGAGCGCTGCGGCCAAACCGCAAGATTGACACGAGCGCAGTCGTCCGGTGCCATGTCCCGGTGTAGGAAGTTAACGAGAATCTTGTTCATCATGGATGTCGCCTACGATCTTCTCCTAGAAGGTCACCGCGCGACCCGACGATCGAAGTAATCGACAAGCAAGCCGACCGAGTGGAGAACGATAAAGGGCGTTATCTTCTCTCACGTTGGTAGCGGACGCAAATTGAACTATTGCCGATTGCTGCCATTCTCGGTGAGTAATAAATCTGAGTTGTAAAACCGGCTACCGGGACAACTGCCTTTTCATCACTCCCGGATGGGATCTTCAGGACGACAGGTGTGCGAGATGGCGACTTTTCGTCCAAGAGGAAAGTCCCCCACTGGAAATCAGTGAGCACTGGGGCGGATCCTAATCCTCTGAAGTCCCAAAAAACAGTGCCGGATGAGCAAAAATTGAGAAAGATTCGCGGCTGATAGTGACCAACCGAAACTATCGTCCTCAGCGCCTTTCATGCGATGCGGATCACTACGCTTGGTAGTGTCGTTCCCAAGAAATGCCACCTTATGGGTCGATGCCGGCATGCGAGGTCATGTTAGTTAGAGGGCCTGAGAATGGCACTTTAGGGGGACTGCTCGCTTCGTTGACTTCGCTCTTTGTACAACCTAAGATGACCACCTGATGGCAGACTCGTCTTCCCTTATCGGCCAGACCATCTCTCATTACCATATCGTTGACAGGCTCGGCAGCGGTGGTATGGGCGTCGTCTATAAAGCTGAGGACATTACGCTCCGCCGCTTCGTCGCCTTGAAGTTCCTCTCTGACGCGTTCGCCTCAGACCCACAAGCGCTGAACCGCTTCAACCGCGAAGCTCGCGCCGCCTCCGCGCTGAATCATGCCAATATCTGCACGATCTATGAGATAGGCGATCATGACGGCCAACCCTTCATCGCTATGGAGTACCTGGAAGGGACGACGCTTAAATCTCTGATATCGGGCCGACCGCTTGATACGGAGCCGATGCTGTCTTTCGCGATAGAAATAGCCGATGCTCTGGCAGCTGCTCACCGCGAAGGTATCCTTCACCGGGACATCAAGCCTGCGAATATCTTCGTCACTGAACGAGGTCATGCCAAGGTTCTCGATTTCAGTCTCGCAAAGATCGCTCCCGCGCTGAAAGCTGCTAATGGCGAGGAAACCACAGCACCCGATAATGCACAATCCAACGATCTAACGAGTCCCGGCAGCATCATGGGAACGATTGCTTACATGCCGCCGGAACAGGCGCGAGCCAAGGAGTTGGATTCACGGAGCGATTTGTTTTCATTCGGAGCGGTTCTCTACGAGATGGCCACCGGACAGTTGCCTTTTCGGGGAAACAGCACCCCGGAACTTTTCGAAGCCATATTGAATCGCGCTCCGGTAGCTCCGGTTCGATTGAACCCCGACGTGCCGGCAGAGTTGGAGAGGATCGTCCACAAGGCGCTAGAGAAGGACCGGGCCTTGCGTTATCAGAGCGCGGCGGAGATGCGCACGGACCTGCAGCGGTTGAAACGAGACATCGACGCGAACCGGATCGCACCGCCAAACTCGATCTCACCGAGTGTTGAATCGCAATCACGTAACGGTTCGCGGCTGAACGCGTGGATTGTGTCAGCCTGGAAGCCCCTTGCTGCAGCGACCTTGGCGCTGATTGCCATGGTGGCCGCGGGAATCTATTTTCGATTTCCCCTCCACTTGACTAAGGCGACACCGTTGACTGAGAGAGACAGCGTGCTGTTGTCGGATTTCGTCAACAAGACCGACGACCCGGTCTTTGACGATGCGCTCAAACAGGCGCTGACGATTGAGCTGAGTCAATCACCATTCCTGAATATTGTTTCTGACCGCAAGATCGAGGAGACGCTGCGGTTGATGGGCCAGCCTGCGGCCCAACCTATAACGCCCGACCTTGCGCAGGAGGTTTGCGTTCGGACGGGCAGTAAGGCTACGGTGCTCGGATCGATTTCCAATCTCGGCGGTCAGTACGTGATTGGGCTCAACGCGATTAGTTGCAGTGACGGTGACACGCTGGCCAGTGAGCAGGGCACAGGGTCGAGCAAGCGGGATGTGCTGAAGACGCTGGGAAAAGTTGCAGGCAGGCTTCGGCGGGAGCTCGGCGAATCGCTGTCCACTGTGGAGGAGTTCGATGTACCGGTGGAGGCAACCACGCCATCGCTGGAGGCATTGAAAGCGTACAGTGAGGGCGGCAGAACGGCACGCAGGACCGGTGACGCGGATGGGCTTCCTTTCTTCAATCGGGCGATTGAACTCGATCCAAATTTTGCCATGGCGTACGCAGCACTGGGCGCCTCGTATTTCAATCTGAATCGGGCAGATCTCGCGGCGCAGAATGCGACCAAGGCCTATGAGCTGCGGGCCCGCGTGAGCGAGCGAGAACGATACCGAATCTCAACGACTTACTATCATGCCGTTACGGGAGAGCTGGAGAAAGCGATTGGAGAGTACAAACTGTGGTCGAAGAGCTACCCGCGCGATGACACGCCACATTTAAATCTCGGCGTCATTTATCAACAGCTCGGGCAATACGACAAGTCCGTGGATGAGACGAAAGAGGCGATGCAACTTGCACCATCGATTGCGGCATACGGCAATCTTTCAATTGAGTTCATTGCGCAGGACAAGTTGGACGACGCTGAGAAGGTGTTGCGAGAGGCGCAGGCGAAGGGTATTGACGGGCTCTACATTCGGGGGAATCTATATCTCCTGGCTTTCCGGAGAGGTGACAGTAAGGGGATGGAGCAACAGCTCGCCTGGGCCGCGGGGAGAGCGGGGGACGAAGATGCAATGCTCTCCGGCCAGGCAGACACGGACGCCTATTACGGACGGCTCGTCCGGGCGGCAGATTATTCGCGACGAGCGGTGGAGTCCGCAGTGCGGGCCGACTCAAAGGAGACGGCGGCGCTTTGGCAGGTGGCTGCAGGGTTGCGGGAAGCCGAGTTCGGAAACATCGCCGCTGCGAGGCAGGACGTAGCTGCGGCACTATCACTGCAGTCGGGAAACGACGTGAAGTTGCTGGCAGCACTCACGCTGGCACGCGCTGGGGATACGGCAAAAGCGATGAAGTTTCTCGAGGAACTGGAGAGGACTTCCTCTGCGGATACGATGCTGAAACTCTACTGTCTGCCAACCATTCATGGTGCGATTGAAATCAGCAGGGGCAATCCTTCGAAGGGAATTGAAGTTCTGGAAGCGGCGATGCCGTATGAATTGGGCGGGCCTCTATCGTTTCCCTACCTCTACCCTGTATGGGTCAGGGGCCAGGCGTTTATGGCGGCACATAAAGGGGCCGCTGCTGCTGCTGAGTTTCAGAAGGTGATCGATCATCCGGGCGTTGTCCTAAATCAGCCCATCGGGTCACTGGCTCATCTTGAGTTGGGCAGGGCATACGTCCTAACGGGCGACAGCGTCAAAGCGCGTGCCGCCTATCAGAATTTCTTCACGCTCTGGAAAGACGCCGACCCCCACGTCCCCATCTTCATCGCTGCTAAGTCGGAATATGCGAAGCTGCAATGACACAAGAAAAATGTCCGGCTCTGATGCCGCGTCCGAGAACTGGGACCTTACTTGCGACCCCGCGAGCGCCCAATCGGGCCGCCGGGGTCTATTTTGCAGCGGCAACTTTGGCTTTGAGACGATAGCGCGCGGGCGGGGCGTCAAACTCGCGCTTGAAGGCGCGGTTGAACGCCGGCTCGGATTCGTAACCGACCTCACCAGCAATCTGCGCGACGCCGCGGCTGGTGGACGTGAGGAGTTGCGCCCCCAACTGAAGCCGCCAACTTGTCAGGTAGGCCATAGGTGGCATCCCCAGAAAATGCCGGAAACGCTCGGCCAGTACGGACCGCGACACCCCAACCTGCATAGCCAGTTCGGCAACTGTCCACTGTTGGGATGGTTGACGATGCAGCAGGGCCAGCGCCTTGCCCACATCAGGATCGCGAGCTCCGGCCAGCCATCCGGTGTGGCCTGGTGGCAAAGAATCCACATAGCGCCGCAGCGTCTCCGCGAATAATGCTTCGGACAACTTTGCAACTACGATCTCGCTTCCTGCCTGCGAGCCGACGGCTTGTCCCACAGAGTAAAGGATGGAGTTCTTCAGCCATTGGCCTGAGCTGTCGTTCCCAATGTTGACCTTGAACACTGGCGGCAGCCCACCCAGAAAGGCTTTGCTAAGATGCGGATCACATGCCAGGTAGCCACAAACGAATTTGGTAAGCTCGCCTCCGCCGCCCATACTCGCGGGCTTCAGTCCCTGCGACAGGACCTCCTGCAGCATTTTCTCGTAGTCTCTCGACGGGACATCACGGCCGTTTCCCATAATGTGCGCATCGCCGTGAGGAAAGACGACGATATCGCCGGCGGAGAGCAGGACTCGCTCACCATCTCCAACAGCAACATAAGCCTGCCCCTGCGTTAGCAAATGGTAGAGAATCACGTGCCTTGGTTCGGCCGATACGTATTGTGCCAGCAGGCAGGTTGCTGGCGAGCGAAGGCTCCACGGTGCCGAAAACTCAGCGTTGTAGAACATGGTGCCCTCAAGCTTCACCGTCTTCAGCACTGTCGATAGGACATCCATCCGGTTCTCCAATGGCCTTTCCGCACTCTAAGCAAAGTTACCTGGACGCTGGGCTAAGTGAGTGACAATTCTACCGCACATTGGATAAGAGAGCCGGACGCGCGAGCAAGTACAAGCCCTTCTCTCAGCGCATAGTCAATTCAGCGTTCGGAGAGGTCACACTCTTGCAGCTAATCCGAATGCAGAAGGAGCAACGCTATGTCGAAAGTTATTAATGGTGTCAACGTCGCCGGCCTGATGCAAACCATTGATGCAGTCAAAGCCGACGCCACGGTGGCGAAGTTTCGCTTCCGCGTGCACAACGAATGGTTGGAAGGCGGCCACAACCGTTCCACCTTGAACGAGATTTACGGAGCAGGCCAACTGCACCACCGTTCCAAATCGTTCGTCATCCATGCTGATGAGCCCATCGTACTTCTCGGGGGCGACACGGCGCCCAATCCCGCTGAATATCTTCTCACCGCTCTTGCGGCGTGCGTTACCAGCTCGCTCGTATATCACGCAGCTGCGCGAGGCATCAAGATCGAGGAGGTCAATTCCGAGGTCGAGGGAGACGTTGATGTGCGCGGCTTTCTCGGGCTGGACCCAAGCGTGCGGAACGGCTTTCAGAACATCCGCATGACCATCGCCATCCACGCCGATGTCACCGACGAACAACTCGAGGAGCTCGCCAGCCTCGGGACAGGATTTTCGCCCGTCTTTGACTCTGTCACAAATGGAGTGCCGGTCACAGTTCGGACGGAGCGGATGAAAACAGAACAAACCGCAGACGCAGCATAAAACTGGCGGGAGACGGCCCAGAGCTAGTCTCCCGGCTTTCTTCCAGATACTGTCTTCCGTTCTCGAAAGGATCTTATGTCAACAGTCAATTTCACAATACGCGAAAGAATCCAAGCGCAGGGTTTCTGCGGTCTGGAAGATGCAACCTATACGCAGATCAATTTCCCTTTGCGCCTCTCTCCCGCCATCTGCATGATCTGGGCAGCCGTTGGAACGGCGCTTGCCTCACCAACAGTGTTGTGGGCTTTGGCGCCATTCGCCTTGCTCGGTGCAATTCTGCCTGGCCATCCGTTTGATGTGCTCTATAACTACGGACTGCGCCGTCTGTCCGGAGCACCCGCGCTGCCTCGTTACGGGGCGCGGCGACGCTTCGGCTGCACGACGGCGACCACCATGCTCATCGCAGCGGGATGGAGCTTCCACATAGCCCACCTTATCGTTGGGTACATCATCGGCGGGACGCTGGTAAGCGCTGCCTTCGTGAACGTGAGTACCGGCATCTGCATACCCGCGTTCATCGCCCGCATATGCTTCGGCAAGGTGGTCTGTAAGTAATTGACGCCACGATGATTTGACGGGAGCGGATTAGTACCGATATGTCAGCCAGCGACAATCCAGTCCACTTGGACGTAAAACCGCCTTCTCGGAGAAGTGACTCCGAAGCTGAGCGCGTTCGAAACCATGTGGACGAGTAGGCGACTATACGGCAATGTGCTCCGCGTTCCATTCTCGATGAGTGACTTGGCGATTGTGCGCCGACTGAGAAAATCGGCGATTTTTGTTACGCTGCAATCTGTTCTGCAAATACTGAGAGAGACCTATTGTCGAGGACGGATTGGATCATGGTAAGGTGATACTCCCAAAGCGCCTGGCATTCGATGTCGACCTTCATCCATACGAGGCATTTACCCACACGTGACGGGAAGGCAACGATGGTCATGGAAGCAAATACTCCTCCTGATGTTGCACAGAAGACGGATACGGACGACCTCGTTCTTCCTGCCGAGCAAGTCGTGGTGGCTTACCACGAGAGAACGAAGCACCACTACCATCGCTATGCCGCCGCGCTTGGATACATGGATTGGGCCAAGCAGCCGGATCCGTTCCGCCGTTACGACGGAGCGCCGCTGGTTCGCCTTCCTCTCCCCGAGGAGGGGCAGGCGCTTCCGTTCTGGCAGCTCTATGTCGCGGACAACGTGGTGCCGGCTCCGCTTTCGGTGGACTCCATCTCACTCTTCTTGCGATACGCACTCTCGCTCACAGCCTGGAAACAGTTCGAGGGAACCACATGGCCTCTTCGTGCCAACCCGTCTAGCGGGAACCTCCACCCGACGGAGGGATACGTGCTCTTGCCGTCTTTGGACACTATCCACAACCGTCCCGGTGTATACCACTATGCATCGAAGGCGCACGGTCTCGAGCTTCGAGCGGACTTTGATCCCTCGGTCTGGGCGGCCTTGACGGCATCATTTCCGGAAGGCTCATTCTTCGTGGGGCTGTCGTCCATTTTTTGGCGGGAGGCCTGGAAGTATGGCGAGCGTGCGTTCCGGTACTGCCAACACGATGTCGGCCATGCGATCGGGTCGATGCGATTCGCGGCGGCCGTCCTCGGGTGGAAAATCCGCCTCCTCGACCGTGTTGGTAGCGCCGCCGCGGCCCAACTTCTCGGACTCGACCGCGAAGCCGACTACACCGGCGCGGAGCGAGAGCATCCCGAACTCGTGGCGCTTGTGGTCAGGGAGAAATGGGCCAGCGACCGGGGCCTCCGCCTGTCCAAAGAGTTGGTAACCCAGGTGGCCAATTCTCAGTGGTACGGCACAGCTAACGTGCTGAGTCCCGAGCACGGCGTCGATTGGCCAGTGATCGACCAGGTGGCTGTCGCCACTACGAATCCGGGAATTGCGGTCGACGAAGATTTCTCCAGGTTCCCTTCGGAGGAAGAGCTCTTCGGGGCGCCAGTTCGGTCCGGGGCCTTCACTGCGGAAAGAGTCATCCTGGGGCGCAGGAGCGCGGTGAGCATGGATGGGGCCACAGCGATTCCAGCGGCGACCTTCTTCCGAATGTTGGCTCGTCTTGTACCCACCCAAGACGGCCGATCTATGCCGTGGGACGCCCTACCCTGGCGCCCACGCATCCACCTGGGCCTCTTCGTGCACCGCGTGAACGGCGTGCCTCCCGGTCTCTACGTGCTCGCTCGGGACCCGGAGAAGGTCGAGACACTCCGGCAAGCGATGCGGCCTGAGTTCCTGTGGCAACGCCCTCCGTCGTGTCCGCATGGCCTTCCGCTCTACCTGCTGAAGGAGGGGGACTGCCGTGTTCTGGCCGCGAGCGTCTCCTGCGGTCAAGACATTGCGGGGGACGGGGCCTTCAGCCTTGGGATGATCGCCGAATATATGGACAGTTTGGTTGTCTATGGTGCCAGCTTCTACCGAAATCTCTTCTGGGAGGCCGGCCTCGTAGGCCAGGTGCTGTACCTCGAGGCAGAAGAGGCGGGCATTCGTTCGACCGGGATCGGCTGTTACTTCGATGATCCGGTTCACGAGGTGTTCGGCATCTCTTCGCGTGATTGGCAGAGCTTCTACCATTTCACTGTGGGTGGCCCAGTCGAGGACGGACGCCTGACCACGTTGCCTGCATACAGCTTGGGGGAAGCAGGATGAACACCCTGACACTTGAATTGGATCGGCCGTCTGCGGCGTTCATCGCGACGTTGGAGGTAGATAGCGCGATGATGCGGGCACCGGAACGGCGATGGCTTTGGTCTTGTCTCCGCCGTCGGCGAGCGCATTGGCGATTATGCACTCTTTGACACAGCGTTCGTGTAAAGTCTCCGGACCGTTCGTCGGAACTCAGCGCGGCGACTTGGGCAGGGATCGGAGCTGTCCCTGAATCGCACGTCCACGTCTGCTGCGGAAAGCGGGATCATCTCTTCTGAGGCAAATCTGGATCGTTCGAAGGATCGAAATAGTGCGTGTCGGTGGGACCAAACCCGCAGATGTGCACAGTTACAGGCTGGTCTGTCGTGCGGGCAAAATGGTTGATACCCGCAGGTTCCGAATAAACACTACCCGGCGTAAGCGACTCTGTTTTGGGGCATTTGCATGGCTGCAATGAACACTCTTTGCCCGCCCGCGTGGTGGGCCAGTAAGGTCAACCGCGTCTTCTCCCGATAGCACTCATCCGTCTTCGATGCCTAAGTCCAACGTCGGTTATTTCCGTATTGGCCACCACACGCTCAGAACATTTTTTACCGCTGTCCAAAGAAGTAATGAACCACAACTGCGGCAACGCCATATGCCGCCGAGAACGTAAACACCGTCGTCAGTGAATAAAGCAACGGAAACTTCGCTCTCGACCCACGCCACCGAGCCAGCAGGGAAAGCGCGACCATCTGGCTAAGCCACAGTCCAAAACCGACCGAAAAAATGAGCGCAGGCGTCGGCCAAATTGCCCCGACAACTGATCCACCTAGAAGAGGGACGACTCCCGTTGCTAAAGAAGCACCGCCAGCAATTCGCGAACGGTGGGGCGGTGTATTCCATGGAGTTTCTCGAATGCTCCCGTCCGCTTGCCGGTTCCTCTTCAAAAGCAGTACCGGTAATCCAGTCGCCGTAGTTATCCCTTCTCCCAACCGTTGAGCCTGCTGCTCACTCAGATAATCGACCGAAGTCGCTCGGATATCGCGTTCCGTTCCATCGCTGGCGCGAACGACCAGCCGAAGGCCATCCGCGAGCCCCTGCCAGGCGTTGTGACAGTAAAGAATCTCGCTTGAATTGGCCGCGAGTTCAATTTCGACGGGTGTTTCGGCGAAGAATCTCGCTACCCGGCCTGGAACGATACGGACGTAACGTCGCGTGACTTCGAGCCGAGGCAGAAAGCCCCGAGGGGGAAATGCAAGCCACATGAAAAAAGCGATCGGCGGCGCAAACATTAATATCACCAACCACGTCGCGGAGAAATAGGTAAGAGAATAGAGGAACTTCTCGAATCCGAGTTTCCACGGCAAAATTGCGGAGAGGGATAAGAAAACCACAATCGTGGCGCTTGCGATGATCCGCCGAACAACGGGTTGCGGAACCACAAGAACTGTGATGATTTCGTGTCCCGTCTGATCTGACATTTGCCGCCGATTATACGTCGGAATGCCGACGCTAGATGCCAATGATCCGGTGCTGTTCGCGTGTTCAGCCTGAATAACCGCCAACCCGGAAATTACTACTCAGTACACAGTTTAAGAATGTGTTATTCAACTGGTAACTTCCGGGTAGCCCACCCTTGTCCAAGACAGCGATTCTGTAGATCCGCGCAGTTGATTTCAGAGGACATGGAGATCTTCCCTGGCCGATAGTGGCAGGTTTTGTCGATGAGTCGCTCTGGGAAGGTTTCTATCTGTTCTTCATCCTGCTGTCCAATTAGTTGGTGCGTAAGTGCTGAACTGTTAGTTCATCTGACTTTGATTCTTTTCGCTGCTGTCCAACTCGTGTTCACCACGTTATCGGCATCGGTAACTGTTCGCAGAGTTTCTTTGCGGCTGGCGGTCCCTCCAGAGGGGTGTTGAGCCATTCCCACAAGTCTCTGAAGATGAACAGCTGTTGGCGCAGCAGAGCGGCCAGATTGGAGAGCGACCAACCGAAGCTGGATTTCATCTGCAGGTACTTCAGGATCAGCATTGCGATTAGCGCCGTCCATATCTGCGTCTTGACGGCATTGGCGCTGGTGCCGAGGAAGGATTTCACTTTTGCTGTCTGTTTCAGTGCCTTGAAAAACAGTTCGATTTGCCAGCGGTCCTTGTAGATCGCGGCCACCGTCGAGGCCGCCAGGTGAAGCAGGTTGGTGAAGAAGACCAGGATCTCTTGCTTGTCCGCGTTCCAGTACTCGATGCGCCGAAACAGCACCTGCGTCTTGCCATGCCTATCCAAAGAAGGTACTGAAATGATCTGGTCACTGATCACGTTACCCTTTTCTGGAACCGCACACACCTCAACGGTCGTGTAGACCGTGTTGGTCTTCATCCGCGTGACGAAGAAGACCCCGTGCCGCGTCAGCTGCCCGAACCACACATAATCGTTGTAGCCGCGGTCAACGGCCAGGATCGTGCCCGCTTTCAGGCGCAAGTCCCGCGCTACGTTCAACTCGCTATACTTTCCCTCCGTCACCACCGCGAACGTGGGCAGGTAGCCGTCATGATCCAGCAACAGGTGCAGCTTGATCGCGCCCTTCTGTTGCGTGTATTTGGCCCAATCAAACATGGTCGCCGACAGCTCGATGACACTGCCGTCCAGACTCATCAGCTTGTTCTTGAAACGGAACTTGCGACGGCTGTGCGCCGCCGTCTCCAACTGACACTTTTCCAGCAGCTGCATGAAAATCGACTCGTACAGTTCCCACGGACGGTTGGCGTTGGCATACGCCAAGGTCGATTTCTTCGGCGTGGTGCTTATCCCAAGATGCTTCAGCGGGGATTCACAACTGGCCAGGCCCATGCATACTTCGCGCAGCGAGTTCAAATGCGCCAACTGGCAAAACAGCATGGCCACAAATTGCTCCCAACTGCTGAAGCCTTTGGCATTGCGCTCGGCTTGATGGTGCTTGACCGCACGAGCGAACTGCCCACGCGAAAACAGTTGCAAAAGCTGCGAGTACACACTGCATACTTGAAGCATGGCTGATCCTTTTTCTCTGAAGGTGGTCCTGTCAGGAGCCCACTTCAGAGTAACTGGGGATCAGCCTCCTCTAATATTCCTCGCGTCAAATAGATATCCGCTGTTTTGGACAGCAATGCGGGTAGCCCACTGTCGTTAGCACATAATATGTCCGGTGTTTATAGCAAGTGATATGTCCGCTTTTGGGGCGGTGAGGATGGAGCCATGCGCGAGAGCATGGAGATCTATCCGATCACCGCGATGGAGCGGGCTATGAAGCTACAGGAAGTGTTGTTACGGGCCACATCGGGGAAGATCAAGTGGTGGCAGGCAGCGGAGTTAATCGGCATCAGCGAGCGTCAGCTGCGACGCTGGCGGAAGCGACTCGAGGAACAAGGCCCACAGGGATTACTGGATCGGCGACGGCGGAAGCCAAGCAGCAGACGGGTGGCGAAGAAGCAGGCCGAAGAGGTTCTGAGTCTGTACCGGGACAGATACTTCGATCTGAACGTGCGTCACTTCCACGAGAAGCTCGGCGAAGAACACCAGATCGGTCTGAGCTACACGTGGGTGAAGCAGGCCTTGCAGGCAGCCGGGCTGGTGAAGCGCAAGTCCAGGCGCGGGGTTCATCGCAAGCGGCGTGAACGGCGTCCTCTGCCGGGGATGATGCTGCACATCGATGGCAGCGAACACCATTGGTTTCAGGATGAGCGTAAGCATGACCTGATCGTGATCCTGGACGACGCCACCAGCGATATCTATTACGCCCAGCTGGCTCCGGAGGAATCGACCTTCACGGTGATGGCCGGGCTACGGGCAGTGATTCAACAGAAGGGGTTGTTCTGTTCGCTCTATTCCGACCGCGGAGCCCACTTCTGGCTTACGCCGAAGAGCGGCGGCAAGGTCGACTATGACCGTCCCACGCAGGTGGGCCGCGCCATGAAGGAACTGGGAGTGCAGATGATTCCGTCCTACTCACCGCAAGCGCGGGGACGCTCGGAACGCAGCTTCTCCACCTGGCAGGGACGGCTGCCGCAGGAACTGCGATTGCGCAGTATCCGAACCCTGGAAGGCGCCAACCAGTTTCTGAACGATCACTACATTGCCGAGTTCAACCGCCGTTTCACGGTTCCCGCAGCCGAGCGCGGCACGGCATTTATGTCCTGCCGGAACAGGAACCTGGAAATGGTTTTTACACAACGCTACGAGCGCACCGTCGATCGGGACAACACGGTGCGCTTTCACAACCTGGTCATGCAGCTCGAGCGCGCTCACTGGCGCCACACCCTGGCCGGATCGAAGGCGATCATCCATCAGCACCTGGACATGACCCTGACCCTCATGATCGCTGGACATCGTATCGGGCACTACAGCGAAGACGGGAAGCTCCTGACGCCGCTGAGCAAAAAACAAATCAAGGCCGTGGAAAAGACGTTGAGAGGAAAAGTCCAAAAACAGACTTTCCCTCTCAACTTCGAAATCCCGCACAATACGCGGGATTCGCACTTTCCCACCGCCTCTACGGCTACTAACTTATGAATCCGGACATTTCACTTGCTACGAAAAGCGGACATTTCTACTTGCTAACGACAAGTACGGATTGGCCACCACTCGCCCGGAACAGCGCCTGCTGCGAACCGACTCGTACAGATATCGAATAAAACGAAGCGAAGCCACTGCGCGTTAGCTTCTGGGAAACAGTGCTCGATTTCGGATTGCAGTCCCCGCACTCGTGTGAAATGATCGTGCCGCACTTCCCTTGTTATCAACTTGTTCCACGCTAAAGCGAATGACGAAGTGACATTCGTCTCAGGGAAGGATAGGTGGGGGATACATGGGGAATTTCGGGGACGCGGGCATGGGGCGGCTGCGAAAACTGGAGGAGGTCCGCAGGGAGATTGAAAAGAGCATTGCGGGCGGCCAGCCGGCGGTGGCCGACGTGTGGTTGGAAAAGCATCCAGAGTTGAACCCTGAGCTGCGAGAGTTGCTGACGCAATTGATGGAGGGTGAGAGCGCCGCAATCACTGAGGGTCCAACTCAGACGCCGTATCATGTCGACGAAGGGAAGCCAACTGCTCAGGAGCGGAAGCCAGTCGAGCCTCTGCCGCTGGGGCTGCGTCTTCGCTATGTTGGCGATTATGAACTGTTGAGCGTGCTGGGCCAAGGCGGGATGGGGATCGTTTACAAGGCCAGACAGATCAGCCTGAACCGGGACGTGGCCCTGAAAATGATTCGCAACAGTGAGCTAGCAACCGAAGATCAGATCCGGCGATTCCAGAATGAGGCGGAAGCCGTCGCGTTGTTTGACCACCCGGGAATTGTGCCTATCTACGAGGTCGGCGTTCACGGGGATCAGCGGTACTTCAGCATGAAGCTGATCGACGGTGCCGGGCTCGACAAACGTATCAAGTCCTCTCCACTTAAGCCAGGCGATGCCGCAAAACTTGTGGCGGAGATCGCAGAAGCGATCCACCATGCCCACCAGAGAGGGCTGTTACACCGGGACTTGAAGCCAGCCAACATCCTCATTGATGCCGAGGGACATCCGCACGTCACCGACTTCGGGCTAGCGAAGCGCATTGAGGAGGAGTCTGGCCTGACGATTACGGGTGCGATTATGGGCACACCGTCCTACATGGCCCCCGAACAAGCGCTAGGCAGGAGCGCCCAAGTGACGACAGCGTCGGACGTATACGGGCTGGGCGCAATTCTCTATGCGGCCATCACGGGCCGTGATCCCTTCCAGGGAGATTCCGTGTTGGAAACTCTGGAGAAAGTCCGCCAGAGCCCTCCGGAGCCGCCGACGAGTCTCAATAAAAAAGTTCCGCGGGACCTGGAGGTTATCTGCCTAAAGTGCCTTGAGAAAGACCACAGGCTCCGCTATGCATCGGCAAAAGAACTTGCCGACGATTTGGAACGGTGGCTGAACGGAGAGCCCATCATAGCGCGGCCGGTGAATGCGGCGGCGCGTGCATGGATGTGGTGTAAACGGAGGCCGGCGCTTGCGGCCCTGGCGGGAGCACTGGCCGCGGCGATTGTAGGCGGCATGATCGGCATCGCGTGGCAATGGCGTGAGGCGGTCTTCCAGCGGAATGCGGCAGTGGTTGCGCGTGAAGCAGCCGAGAAGAACGCCCAACTCGCGTCCACACAGGCAACGCTGGCGCTCAATACCATTCAAGATCTCATCAATGAAGTCCAAACCAATCTCTCCTTTACAGGTCTTTCCGAAGTCAAGATGGCGCTTCTCCACACCGCGCAGAGGCGCATTGAAGGTGTGGCTGCCGTTTACGAGAAGTCCACCAGCAAAGAAGCGACAGTGATGGCGATTGACATGTCCCTGGCAAACATCTACCGGCAACTTGGGCAATCCGACAAAGCTGCTGTCATGCTCGACCGGTGCCTCGATATTGCCAAGGCGAGAGTGATCATCAAAGAAAACAGCGACCCGTCACGGATGAACCTCGCCAACGTCCATGCGGCGCGCGCATTGCTCGACGAGGAACTTAGCCGCAATATGAAGGCGGCGCTGAGCGAGAATCAGGAGGGGCTCAGAATCTGGGAGGATGTTGATAATCACCCGAACACCCACCCCAACGCGTTCCCTCTCGATAAAAAAATTGTGCGAGCCGGTATGGCCGAGCTGACTACGCGAGTGGCCGTCGACTATTACCGTCTAGGGAATATTGAGGCCGCCCGCGATGGCTTCCAGAAGGCTTATGACCTTCGGCAGGAACTCGTGCGCGCTTTTCCGAACGATGCCCAGTTGAAGCAGGATCTGAGTTACTCGACGATGGCCCTGGCTGAACTTTCGTTCCTGTCGGGTAATCCAGCGCAAGCCGAAGAGTACTATCGTCAGACGCTGCAACAGCGCGAGAAAAGGTTCACGGAAAAGCCCAATGACCAGCAGGTCCGTTCCGAGCTGGCCGACGTGAACTATCAGATCGGCGAATTCAAGCTCAAAACGGGGAGCCTCGCCGAAGCGCGAATGCGGCTGGAGCGGAGCAAAGAGCTTCGCGCGAAATTGTTGGATGGCGACCGCAGCAACGCTGTCTTGACTCGCAACATGGCGGAGGCTCTCTACCGCCTGGGGAACCTCAGCGACCGCGAAGGGAAGCAGAAAATGGCATTGGCGTCGTTCGAGGCTGCGAGCAAGCTTGGCCAGCAACTCGTCGACCAGGATCCGCAAAACGACAAGCGACGCATGGAGTTGATGATCGATCTCGCACACGTCGGACAGATCGAGAAGGCTTCTGCGATCGCCGGACAGCTTGGCGCGGAGCCAAACCTGGACAATGAGTTGCGCGTGCAAATCGCCCGGTGCTACGCGCAGTGCGCTCGAAGCGCCCCCGACAGTCAGGCTGCGCTGAAGCAGGGCTTCCTGCTTAAGGCGATGGAGAGCCTGCGCGCAGCCGTTGCCAACGGCTTCCGCGACCGCGTAAATCTACAGACCGAACCGGATCTCGATCCGCTACACAGCCGAAGCGAATTCCAGGCGTTGGTCGCTGGGATCCAGCCCAAATAAAGTTAACAGACTGTTTGCGGGTTGAGCCTGGATAACGGCATCTCCCCGGACAGAACCCGATTTTGTGCTTACCTCTTGTATGGCCACTACACGCTCGCAACCAAGCTAATGAATTCGACTTTTCTTTTTAGCCAGCCCCAACTAAGCCTCCTCGGTAGACCAAACATACGTGTCGTGATCAGCCGCTGAAGTTCTGCAGGCCCCAGAAGTTGAAACCGTGAACGAACACAGCTGGGAGCAAGCTCTTGTTGTGTCACCGTCTACTTGGAAGTGTCGTTAGCAAGTAGAAATGTCCGCTTTTCGTAGCAAGTGAAATGTCCGGATTCATAAGTTAGTAGCCGTAGAGGCGGTGGGAAAGTGCGAATCCCGCGTATTGTGCGGGATTTCGAAGTTGAGAGGGAAAGTCTGTTTTTGGACTTTTCCTCTCAACGTCTTTTCCACGGCCTTGATTTGTTTTTTGCTCAGCGGCGTCAGGAGCTTCCCGTCTTCGCTGTAGTGCCCGATACGATGTCCAGCGATCATGAGGGTCAGGGTCATGTCCAGGTGCTGATGGATGATCGCCTTCGATCCGGCCAGGGTGTGGCGCCAGTGAGCGCGCTCGAGCTGCATGACCAGGTTGTGAAAGCGCACCGTGTTGTCCCGATCGACGGTGCGCTCGTAGCGTTGTGTAAAAACCATTTCCAGGTTCCTGTTCCGGCAGGACATAAATGCCGTGCCGCGCTCGGCTGCGGGAACCGTGAAACGGCGGTTGAACTCGGCAATGTAGTGATCGTTCAGAAACTGGTTGGCGCCTTCCAGGGTTCGGATACTGCGCAATCGCAGTTCCTGCGGCAGCCGTCCCTGCCAGGTGGAGAAGCTGCGTTCCGAGCGTCCCCGCGCTTGCGGTGAGTAGGACGGAATCATCTGCACTCCCAGTTCCTTCATGGCGCGGCCCACCTGCGTGGGACGGTCATAGTCGACCTTGCCGCCGCTCTTCGGCGTAAGCCAGAAGTGGGCTCCGCGGTCGGAATAGAGCGAACAGAACAACCCCTTCTGTTGAATCACTGCCCGTAGCCCGGCCATCACCGTGAAGGTCGATTCCTCCGGAGCCAGCTGGGCGTAATAGATATCGCTGGTGGCGTCGTCCAGGATCACGATCAGGTCATGCTTACGCTCATCCTGAAACCAATGGTGTTCGCTGCCATCGATGTGCAGCATCATCCCCGGCAGAGGACGCCGTTCACGCCGCTTGCGATGAACCCCGCGCCTGGACTTGCGCTTCACCAGCCCGGCTGCCTGCAAGGCCTGCTTCACCCACGTGTAGCTCAGACCGATCTGGTGTTCTTCGCCGAGCTTCTCGTGGAAGTGACGCACGTTCAGATCGAAGTATCTGTCCCGGTACAGACTCAGAACCTCTTCGGCCTGCTTCTTCGCCACCCGTCTGCTGCTTGGCTTCCGCCGTCGCCGATCCAGTAATCCCTGTGGGCCTTGTTCCTCGAGTCGCTTCCGCCAGCGTCGCAGCTGACGCTCGCTGATGCCGATTAACTCCGCTGCCTGCCACCACTTGATCTTCCCCGATGTGGCCCGTAACAACACTTCCTGTAGCTTCATAGCCCGCTCCATCGCGGTGATCGGATAGATCTCCATGCTCTCGCGCATGGCTCCATCCTCACCGCCCCAAAAGCGGACATATCACTTGCTATAAACACCGGACATATTATGTGCTAACGACAGTGGCCAATCCGTACTTTACCAAACGGTAAAGTACGAGTAGGCGGTGATACATCCGAAACCCATTCAACCGGCATTGTTTGAGGCTGCGATGGTCTGGTACGCTACGTCGCATGACCCCCAAGCCCATCCTCTACGTGGTGCCGCTTGTAGTGCTGCTCGCCTTTGTTGGGTTGCGCCTTTACAAATCTCACGCGGCTGTTGCAGCCGAGGAACAAGCGGTGATCTTGAAGCTTAAGCTGGTCTCCGGCCCGATGGGAAACGAAGAGGAGCGCAAGCAGATCACCGAGCTAGAAGATCAGCTTGCCAATGCAATCAAGCAATCATCGTCCGGGGACTTCGACGGCGATGAGTATGGCGATGGATTCTGCACAATCTACATGTATGGCCCGAGTGCGGAACACCTGTTTACCTCAGTGCAGCCTTCGCTGAAGGGTTTTCGAGCAGCCAGCGGATCGTATTTGATCAAGCGTTACGGAAAGCCGGGATCGAAGCAGGATCGCATCATGCTTGGCAACGACTGAGGCGCATTTTGGGGTTACTTCCGAGTAGGCGGTGACTCGACCGCGACCCGACTCGGGGCTCGTTCTGGCGGCCTATTCCTTCGTGCAACTCAAAATTCTGTCGACGTCTATGGTGACTACAGGGGGCCGGTGGGCCGCATCCTTGATAGGGTTGTTGCCTTCATGAATCCAACGAACCAATCCTCGCCGCCCACGAACCGTTCCTTCAACTTGAACTGAGGAGATGGCAAAGGGGCCGGCGGGATTGTGGTTGTAGGCTGAGATAATCTCCTGCCAGCACATGTCGTTGTTGGGCGGCCTAAATACAAGCATGCTAGCGGGGCATGAGTCGTTTTCTAAAACTCCGCCCTCGAGCACCAGACTCATTTTTGCCGTCGTCTGAATTCTTGCTCCTACCAGATAATCTTGATTTGTGGCCAGGGAACAGAAGTCAATCACAAGTGGCGCGGCAAGGGGCGGTTCCGTTTTCTCCACTGAATAGATACCGAGCCCCATTCCAACTGCAAATGCCAAGGGAACCACAGCGATCCACACAAGGTCTTTCATTCGCACGGCGAACTCCCATCTGCATTCATGCGCAATCTGAATCTACACGGAGTGCTCACAGCCGGTTCAGGTTTATATAGCGAAGGACACCGTAGCGCCTGAGATTGTTCTCTATCGGGCGAGTCGTGGCCAACCCGGAATGTATGGTCCGTCGCCGCATTGCAAGCGAAAGATGAGAATGACATGGTAGGTCTGCGCGAATGTATCCGGCCTTTGTGTGAGCGAGTGCTCTGGCCCTTGATGGAATGCGCTGCACTCTTGTCCTACTTAGTAACGCAGGCTTTTAAGCCTATTCCGGGTTACAGGTTTCAAGAGTGCCGGGTTCGACCGTTTTTGCCATCGTCATGGTTCGCCAGCAAACCTGGCAGGAATCGAAAAACTCTTCTCAGTCGCCGCTGGTCTGCAATTGGATCGCGAATGCGATTTCCAAGCCTGGCATCTTTTGCCAGGCGTCAATTGCAGACCACTTGTTTTCAAACTGCTGCAGTTTCAATCAAAAGCGGAGGGCGATAGGCTTCACCCTTGGACAGCACCGCCCAGACCATCCGCGCCATCTTGTTGGCCAGCGCAACCGCCGCCACCTGAATGCGCTTGCGGGAGGTGAGCTGAGCCAGCCACGTGTTCAGGCCGTTTGATTGTTTCATCCTCTGCTGCAGGACGGCATGAGCACCCTGCACGAAGAGCTTGCGCAGATATCTGTTCCCGCGCCTCTTGGTATCAGTCAGTGTTTGCTTGCCGCCGGTGGAGTGCTCTCCAGGCACCACGCCTAACCAGGCAGCAAATCCTCGACCCTTCTTGAAGGCCGAACCGTTGCCGATTGCGGCGATCGTGGCGGTAGCTGTCATCGGTCCGATTCCCGGGACCGCAAGCATCCGTCGGCAGTCCTCAAGCTCGTCGGCAATCCGCAGGATCAGCTTGTCGCACTCGTCGACCTGCCTCTGCAGGTATTGCATCTCCAGTCGCAGTTGTGTCAGCAATACACGCAATGCGCCTGACAGCTTGTTGTCGGCATCTTCCAGGATCCCGGGCAGAGACTCTTCGATATGACGACGTCCCTTGCGAATCGTGATGCCTCGCTCCAGCAGCAATCCACGAATCTGGTTGATCACCGCCGTACGACCCGATACCCAGCGTTCGCGCACCCGGTGAAGGGACTGCAGATCCAGCTGGTCGTCTGTCTTGAGGGGTACGAAGCGCATCCTCGCACGGCCGACCGCTTCCGCGATAGCTTCCGCATCGATGTAGTCGTTCTTGTTGGTCTTCACGTAAGGCTTTACATACTTGGCCGGCATCAGCCTTGCATCATGTCCCTGCTCGCGCAGGGCACGAGCCAGAAAGTGCGCCCCTCCGCAGGCTTCCATGCCGATCAATGACACTTGCAGGTTCGCGGTGAAACGCAGAATCTGATCGCGTGAGCACTTCTTGCGCACCACGACTTCGCCGCGAGCGTTAAGACCAACCAGGTGGAAGACTGTCTTGCCAAGATCGATGCCGATTGTGTGAATTTCCATGGGACGCCTCCTGGGCTCCCCTTATACCTCCGTGGAGGTTAAGGCGGCGGACCATGCCAGTAGTTACTCCTGAGAATGATTATCCCTTTGACACATGTACGATTTAGCGAGATGATGCGTGTAGTCGAGGCATGCGATGAATCTCTATTCTCTGACGCGCCGGTTTCCAAGCGAGAAATCTGCACTGAATCACTTGGTGAGGACGCGCTGGCCGAGGGGTGTTCGCTGCGTGGCATGCGATCACGGCAAGTGCTGGCCGATTGAGTCCACCAACAAGACTGGCGGACCGCGGCGTTTGTTTCAGTGTGCTTCCTGCAAGTTCCAGTTCAGCGCCACGACTGGAACGCTTTTCCATGATTCACATCTGCCTCTGACGAAATGGTTCGCTGCAATTTCATTGATGAGCGATGCCAAGAAGGGCATTTCAGCCAGCCAGCTTGGGCGTCATATCGGCATGACCTACAAGACCGCTTGGTATGTCGCTCACAGGATCCGCGAAGCCATGCGGGAAGCCAGAGACATTCAGCTGGGAGATCCCGACACCACCGTGGAGATCGATGAAGCCTACATCGGAGGGCGCCTTCGCCATAAAGGCTCCAAGGTGGCCAAAGCTTCTAAAACAATGGTGATTGGACTGGCCGAACGCAATGGGCGGGTTCATCTGGAGTCGATGTCCAACCGCAAATTCGAGGCCATGAAGCCGGTGCTGGATGCCAAACTCGCCGAGGATACCAAAGAAGTTGTCACCGATGGCAATCCCACTTACAAGCGCCTCATCCCCAGAGAGAAACACTCAAGAGGAAACCACGCGAGCGAACTGGCAGAGCGCGTCTGGACAACAACTCAGACAGTTGAAAATGCGTTTTCACTCTTCAAGCGTGCCATCGTCGGCAACTATCACAAGCTCAGTCCCTGGCACCTGGACCGCTACATGCGTGAGTTCTGCTGGAGGTACAACCGTCGCAGCGTGCAGGCTTCAATCTTCGAGATGGCCCTGGTCAGCATGGTTAGTCGAACTCCGTTACCGTACAAAACGCTGGTTGCGTTCTAAACCAGACCATCAAAACAACAACCTACTTAATCCTCGCGGCCTTGCGCCGTGCTGCGATCTTCGCGCTGATCTCAGACCGCGACAGAGGCTTGGACTGCAACATCCGTCGCAGAATCGCGTCAAACCTCTTCTCCGCTACTGTCTGACTGCTCATCATCACATTTTACTGACTCATCAAACATGCGTGATCGGGATGATCATTCTGAGTAGTAATTTCCGGGCGGTGACTCTCCCGGATGCGTACCTACCTGAACACGCGAAGAATTCGCTTGGAGACGCCGCAGATCATCCAAACTACAAGAAAGTACAAAATGAAGTTGATTCCTGCGGCAATCCATAGGCTGAATGCGTGCGCATTTCCGCCGATAGCCATTGAGCCGAGAATCCCGGGGAATACAACCGCCGTGATAAAGGACCCTGAATCTCCATAGAAGGAAGAAGCAGAGTACTCAAGGCTGATGGATAACAGGGCAGTAACGATTCCCACAGCAAGAGCAACAATCAGTGGCCAGCGCGATGGCTCATTTCCGTTCGCGTGGGGATGCACGCCAACGTTCCCAGATCGCATGGCGTTATCCACCCAAGGGGTTCATCCAACCGGTGTCAATACTCGGCCTCGTCACAATCCGCCTATGTACTTCATTCCGCTGCAAAAAAAACAAACTCACGGAACTTTGCAGGTTATTTCTTCCAATTCCCTACACTTGTCTTAGAAACAGCTAAATCACCAGACGGCCAGTTGAACGAGCACTCGGGCCGCCTCGAATATGGGCCAGAACACCACATGTTGAATGCTTTGCCCCGAAATTGGTGCAAATGTCCCGATACTGACCTTAACTTATTATGAATGAACACTTTAGATATTAAGTTATTTGTTTTCATATATTTAGGATACCCCATTCCGAGCCTAACTCCCCTGATATCAGGAACTTGGCTCAAAAAGGGAGATTTTTCGGGCAGGTGAACGCCGACTCTTCCATTCTCCTACCGGCGAGTCGCCGCCGCCTCGAGAAGGTTTGTGCGGGCCTCCAGGTGCAACTATCATGGTCGCTTATGCGAACAGAGGATGGCCGCGTGGACGCCCAGGTGGCTTTATGACGATCTTTGCGCCGCCTGCGCGAGACACGAAGTCCCAGTTGCGCAAAACCATGGGCTTCTGGGATGTGCTGCTGTTCAACATCGCAACGGTCCTGGGACCGCGATGGATCGCAGCCGCGGGCCACAACGGGACATCTTCGATCAGCTTGTGGGTAATTGCGGCAGTCTTCTTCTTCGTCCCGGGCGCGCTTGTGATCAACGAGCTTTCTTCGCGGTTTCCTGAAGAGGGTGGCCTGTACGCGTGGTCGAAGGAGGCTTTCGGCGACTTCCACGGTTTTATCGCCGGTTGGACCTACTGGATCTACACGGTCTTCTATTTTCCGGGGCTTCTGCTCGCCAGCGCATCGATGGCGGCATACATCATCGGTGGACGGGGCGCTCAGCTTGCTCAGGATCGGACCTTCTTGCTTAGCGTCTCGTTGGGGCTGCTGCTGGTTGCGGTCGTTTTGAACATCATCGGTCTGAATATCGGCAAATGGCTGCAGAACGCGGGTGGTGTTGGCACCTATGTGCCGCTCGTCATCCTTGCGGTCGTAGCGATGATTGTGGTTTTTCGACACGGATCGGCGACCCACTTTACCGTGCACAACATGATGCCGGCGTGGAACTGGGATACGGTGAACTTCTGGTCGCAGATTGCTTTCGCTTTCACGGGGCTTGAACTGGTCTCGGCGATGAGTGAAGAAGTGCGCGATCCACGTCGCACTCTGCCGCGAGCGGTCTTTGGTGCTGGAGCCCTGATTGCGCTGATGTATATCGGCGGAACGTTCGCGATCCTCGCTTTGCTGCCGGCGGCAAGCGTTGACCCGCAGAGCGGCGTATTCAGTGCGATCACAATCGGATCTGTGGCTCTGCGCATTGGTCTTCTGGGAGTACTGGCGGCAATGCTGGTCACGGTGGGCAACGCAGGTGGCGTGGGCAGCACGGTCGCCGGCATTGCGCGCGTGCCCTTTGTCGTTGGAATCGATCGCTACTTGCCCGCGGCATTCGGCAAGATTCATCCAAAATGGAAGACGCCGTATATCTCAATCCTCGTGCAGGCAACGATCTCCGGGGCGATTCTCGTCGTCAGTCAGATCAATGAGAAGATGATCGGCGCCTACCAGTTCCTGGTGGATGCTGCAATCATCTTGTATTTCATTCCGTTCCTCTATATGTTCGCGGCAGTTATCAAGCTTTCCCGACGCAAAGACCGCAATGAGAATCCCCATGCGGTGCTTGTGCCCGGAGGTGTGGCTGGGACGTGGATTTGCGGAGGGCTTGGATTTGCGGTTGTCCTGATCGGGATCATTGTTTCGCTTGTGCCGCCGGGCGACTCTTCCAATAAGCTTGCCTTCGAATTGAAGCTGATCGGTGGCACCGCCGCATCCATCCTCATCGGTCTTTTCCTCTACTGGCGCGGTGCCCGTTCAAAGAGGGCGGTCTGAATTGGTGAAGTTGACTCGCCCGCGTGACGGTCTGGACGCTGGTACCATCCAAGATGCTATAGTCTGCGAGTTTGTGTGAGTGAGGAATGGCCGAAAGCACGAAGCCTCAGAATGTGATCGGTTCCAGCTTTGATCCCCAGTCGCCCCGTGCGAAGGCGAACCGGACCGCGCTGCTCGAAGTGCTTGCCAACATACGATCCCAGGAGCAGACAATCCGCTTGGGCGGCGGCGCAAAAGCAGCAGCCGCCCAGCACGCGAAGAAGCGCCTGACAGTGCGGGAACGCCTGAACCTATTGCTCGATGAAGGCAGCGAATTTCTCGAGCTGGGACTGTGGGCCGCCTACGAGATGTACGCGGAGTACGGTGGCGCGCCCGGAGCGGGTGTTGTCACAGGGCTAGGTCGTGTGTGCGGCCGGCTCTGCATGATCATTGCGAACGATGCCACGGTAAAAGCCGGCGCCTTCTTCCCGATGACTGCCAAAAAGGTATTGCGCGCCCAGAATATTGCGCTTGAAAACCGCATTCCTACGCTGTACCTCGTGGATTCAGCGGGCGTGTTTCTTCCCTTGCAGGAGGATGTGTTTCCAGACACGGATGACTTTGGCCGGGTATTTCGGAACAACGCGGTGATGAGTTCGTTGGGCATTCCGCAGATCACGGCGATCATGGGCATGTGCGTTGCCGGCGGCGCTTATCTGCCGGTAATGACCGACACGGTGCTGATGACGGAGGGTTCTGGCCTCTTTCTCGCAGGACCGTCCCTGGTGCAGGCCGCGATCGGCCAGAAGACCGATCCAGAAGAGCTGGGCGGCGCGGCAATGCATGCGGAGATTTCGGGCACAGTCGATTTCAAGGAGCCAGATGATCACCATTGCATCGCCCGGCTGCGTTCGCTGGTGGATAAGTTTGGCAGCCGGAAATCAGCATGTGCTTCGGAAGAGCGATTTAGTCGCATCGCTTACGATGCGAGGCGCGATACGCCGAAGTACGGGCTCGAGGACGTCTACGCCTTGCTGAATCCGGCGCCCGGTACAAGCAACATCTATGACATGCGTGAAGTGATCGCGCGCATAGCGGACCGCAGCGAGTTTGACGAGTACAAGGCGGAGTTCGGGCGCACGGTTTTGTGCGGATATGCGCGGATCGGCGGCCACGCTGTAGGCATTGTTGCGAACCAGAAGACCAACCAGAATCAGATTGTCGCGATGGGGCCTTCTGCCGGTGCGAAGCGGATTGAGGTGGGCGGCGTCATATATACCGAGGGTGCACAGAAAGCTGCGCGTTTCATCATGGATTGCAATCAGAATCTGGTGCCGCTGATCTTCTTGCACGATGTGAACGGTTTCATGGTTGGGAAAGACGCCGAGTGGTCCGGCATCATCCGTGCCGGCGCGAAGATGGTTTCAGCGGTCAGCACTAGCGTTGTTCCGAAGATTACGGTAATCATCGGCGGAAGCTTCGGCGCGGGCCATTACGCGATGTGCGGCAAGGCGTACGATCCCCGGTTCCTGTTTGCGTGGCCTACGGCACGGTACGCCGTCATGAGCGGAGCGTCGGCGGCAGGCACTCTGGCAGAGGTGCGCGCCAAGCAGGTGGAGCGCGGCGGCAAAGTGCTTTCGGAAGCGGAGCGTGCGGCACTTTACGAAGAGATCAAGTCCACCTACGATGCGCAGGCTGACCCGCGTTATGGAGCAGCGCGTCTTTGGATCGACGCCATCATTGATCCAGCGAAAACGAGAGACGTTCTGATAACCGTGCTGGAGGCGTGTGCAATGAATCCTGACGTACCGAAGTTCAATCCGGGCGTGCTGCAAACCTGACGAGTAGCACGGGCCATGTTCTGAAGTTCATTGAATCGGCATCTTAACCAGTCAGCAGCTTAGGCTGGCGTCATTCCCTCAGACGCAAAGGAGCCAGACAACATGAGCGTTGCGCTCGAAAGCAATGAAAGCCTGTATCCCTTTGTTCTGACTGAGGAACAGGAGGCACTTCGTCGCGAGATTCGCGAATTTGCAGCGCGCGAGATTGCTCCGAACGTGATGAAGTGGGACGAGGCCAGCGAGTTTCCCCTGGACGTGGTGAAGAAGCTGGGCAAGATGGGCTTGCTCGGCATTATCTTTCCACCGGAATACGGAGGAGCAGGGCTCGGCTATGTGGATTACGTCCTGGCGATTGAGGAACTGGCGGCGGTGGACGGCTCCATCGGCATTATCGTCGCCGCACATAATTCGCTGGGCACGAATCACATCTTCCTGGCCGGAAACGAGGCGCAGAAGAAGAAGTACGTGTCTCGGCTGGCGAGCGGCGAATGGATCGGTGCGTGGGGATTGACTGAACCGGGCGCGGGATCGGATGCCAGCAATTCGCGCACTACGGCTGTGAAAAAGAGCGATCGCTACGTACTGAATGGGAACAAGACCTTCATCACAAACGGCCACTATTCCGATGTCGCAGTCGTGATCGCGGCGACGGACAAGAGCAAGGGAACTCATGGGCTTTCGGCGTTTGTCGTCGAGAAGGGTACCAAGGGATTTCGCCCGGGTAAGAAGGAGAACAAGCTCGGCCTGCGCGCCAGCGATACCAGCGAGTTGATTTTTGAAGACTGCGAGATTCCCGAGGAGAACCTGCTCGGCGCAGAAGGTGAGGGCTTCATCGATGCCATGCGCGTGCTCGACGGCGGCCGCATCTCGATCGCTGCGCTGGCGCTGGGAATTGGGCGCGGTGCATTGGATTCTGCCCTCAAGTACGTGAAGGAACGCAAGCAATTCGGAAAAGCGATCGCGGAGTTCCAGGGTATCCAATGGAAGCTGGCGGACATGGCGACAGAGCTGGATGCGGCTCGCCTGTTGACGCAGCGGGCAGCCGTGCTGAAGGACGCCGGGCGCAAGGTGACGCGTGAATCGTCGATGGCCAAGCTCTTCTCCAGCGAAGTTGCGGTGCGCATCTGCAACGATGCGGTGCAATTGTTTGGTGGATACGGTTTCATCAAGGATTATCCCGCCGAGAAGTATTATCGTGACGTAAAGCTGTGCACTATCGGCGAGGGCACCAGTGAGATTCAGCGCATGGTGATCGCGCGGGAGATTCTCAAGGTCTATCCATCGCGCGGGTAACTGGTGTAGATGGTCGACAGAGCTTTCACGAATGCGCAAGCGCGGGTTGCAAATTGAATGGGTGAAGAGGTCAAAATCGTTGAATGCCCGCGGGATGCCTGGCAGGGCCTGCCGGGAATCATTCCGCCGGAGGTCAAGGCTGATTACCTTCATAAACTCATCGATGCAGGATTCAGGCACATTGACGCGGTGAGTTTCGTTTCCTCTGCTGCTATTCCCCAGATGGCAGACTCTGAACAGGTGCTTTCCCGGCTTTCTCCTCCGGCAGATGTTGAGATTATCGGCATCGTGGTGAACGAAAAGGGGGCGCTGCGAGCTGTCGAAACCGATGCGGTAAAGACGCTCGGATTTCCTTACTCCATTTCGCCAGAGTTCCTGCGACGCAACCAGAACCAAACCCTGGAAGAGTCGCTGGAGACCCTGCAGAAGATTCAGTCCATCGCAGCAGAGGAAGACCGGAACGTGGTTGCCTACGTCTCGATGGCGTTTGGAAATCCGTACGGAGACGCGTGGAGTGTTAGCGAGGTCCTGCAGGCCTGCGACCTGATTGCCGATTGTGGAGTGACGGAGATCTCGCTTGCGGATACGGTTGGACTCGCGATGCCTGGGCAGATTGCCGAAGTGTTGTCTGCGGTGATCGAGCAATTCGGCGGTCTTGAGATCGGCGTGCACCTGCATGCGCGGCCAGAGGATGCAGCAGAGCGAATTCGTGCCGCGTTTCAGGCAGGTTGCAGGAGATTCGACTCGGCAATTGGCGGGCTTGGTGGTTGTCCTTTCGCGCAGGATGTCCTGGTCGGGAATATTCCGACCGAAGTCGTGGTAGCGGAATTGCGCAGGAGCGGTGCAGACCTGCCGGTGTTTAGATCTCTAGACGCGCTGATCGAAGCGAGCCATGATATTGCGAGCCGTTTCGGTTCGGTTGTTCAGTGAAACGGACCTTTCCGAAAGGAGTGGAAATTGAGCTATAGGACGATCCTCGTAACGGATAGCCATCCCATTCGCACCGTCACACTCAATCGTCCCGAACGGCGAAACGCCATGACACGGGAGATGCAGACTGAGTTGATCGGAGTGATCGAGGATACTGCAGCTACACAGTGTTGCACTTTGATACTGACCGGAGCAGGAGACGCGTTTTGTTCGGGGCTTGATCTTTCGGAATTGCAGACAATGCGGGACAAGACTCCCGCAGAACATCGCACTGATGCAGAGCGGCTTGCGCGGCTATTTGTGGCGCTTTATGAGTTGCCCGTACCCACGATTGCCGCTGTCAATGGCCCTGCCATCGCAGGAGGAACCGGGCTGGCGACGCTCTGTGACTTCACGCTCGCCGTCCCTGCAGCTCGGTTTGGCTTCACTGAAGTTCGCATCGGATTCGTTCCTGCTCTCGTCTCGGCTTTTCTGTCGCTTCAGGTCGGAGACAAGCGCTGCCGCGACCTTTTGCTGACTGGCCGCCTCTTTGGAGCGACAGAAGCCCTACAGCTAGGATTGATAAATGAGATTGTCGAGCGCGAAGAGCTGACTCCGCGCGCACACTCGCTAGCGAAGTCGCTGCTCGCCAACAGTCCACAGTCGATAAGCGCAACCAAAAGGTTGCTTGCCGCGCAGAATCGTACGTGGCTCGACGCGGCGATTCTTGCCGCCCTGGAATCCAACGCGGAATCGCGCGAGAGCACCGATTTTCGTGAAGGCGTCTCGGCATTTCTGGAAAAGAGAAAGCCCGTTTGGAAAAGATAATTCAGCGGAAATGCAATGCTGCTCCGCTGCGCTGTTCCACTTGCTCGCGCGAGACGCCCTCGGCGAGCTCGAACACCTCGAAGCCCAAGTTCGTTACATCGAGAACGCACAGATCGGTGATGACACGATGCACGACGGCACTTCCGGTGAGAGGCAGGGTGCAGTCACGCAGCAACTTGTGGCCGCCGTCGGGAGTAGTGTGCTCCATGAGCACGATAACGCGCCGAACGCCGGAGACCAGATCCATCGCGCCACCCATGCCTTTTACGCGTTTGCCGGGAATCATCCAGTTGGCAAGGTCGCCACGTTCTGAAACCTGCATCGCACCGAGTATTGCAAGATCGATATGACCGCCGCGAATCATGGCAAAGGAATCGGCGCTTGAGAACGTGGCCGCTCCGGGAACAAACGTGACCGTTTCCTTTCCAGCATTGATCAGGTCGGCGTCGATCTCGGACTCGCGAGGATACGGACCCATGCCCAGCAAGCCGTTCTCCGACTGCAGCGTAACGGTCATGCCTTTGGGGATGAAGTTGGCCACCAGCGTGGGAATGCCGATGCCGAGGTTGACATAGTAGCCATTCTTCAATTCCTGCGCAGCGCGCGCGGCCATCTGGTTGCGTGTCCAAGCCATCGGCTCAACCCTCTCTCGTGGTCTTCTTTTCGATCCGCTTGATCGGATTAGGGACGTGGACAAGGCGATGAACGAAGATGCCTGGTGTATGAATCTCGTCAGGATCGAGCTGGCCCGGTTGAACGATTTCTTCCACTTCGGCGACGGTGATTTTGCCGCACGTCGCTGCATTGGGATTGAAATTGCGTGCGGTTCGGCGATAGACGAGGTTGCCGTGCAGATCAGCCTTCCATGCCTTCACCAGCGCAAGATCGGCCACGAATCCGCGCTCGAGGATGTAGGTGTTGCCGTCGAACTCTTTGTGCTCCTTGCCTTCGGCAATAATGGTGCCGATTCCGGTGCGCGTGTAGAAGCCGGGAATACCTGCTCCGCCGGCGCGCATGCGTTCCGCCAATGTTCCCTGGGGGCAGAACTCCACTTCGATTTCACCGGAGAGAAACTGGCGTTCAAACTCCGCGTTTTCGCCAACGTAGCTGGAGATCATCTTCTTGATCTGGTGTGTGGCAAGCAGCAGTCCGAGTCCCGCGCCATCGACGCCGGCGTTATTGCTGGCGATGGTCAGATTGCGGACGGCGGTATCGCGTAAGGCGAGGATCAGTTCCTCGGGAATACCACATAGTCCAAAACCGCCGATGGCCATAAGCATTCCGTCATGGACGACGCCTTCGAGGGCGGCTTTCGGGTTGGGAAAGAGCTTATTCATCGGGAAATTTCGAGGGATAAAGCGACGACGTACGGCTACAGGCTCCCGTCGCTTGTTTTTACATGAATGCCTGCATTTCCGCCAAGCGGCAGTGAATCCGATGTTGATCGCAGAAGAATGGTTTACAGTGTCCGCATGTTCTTCCGCATAGATTCAGTGCCTATCGCGCGCCGTCGAGCTTTGCTCGGACTGCTGATTGCACTCCTTTTCGCCGCCCGCGCATTTGCAAGACTTGGGCCGGAATCTTCACCACAAAGATCAGGGCATGTCGACTCGATCCTGATTCTCAAGAAGGAACATTTGATGGAGATTCTGGCAGGAGGCAGAGTGATTCGCACCTACAAAGTGGCTCTGGGCCGGGGTGGACTTGCACCTAAGGAGCGCGAAGGTGATGCTCGCACCCCCGAAGGGAACTACGTAATCGATTCGCGCAGCGAGCACAGCGGGTTCTACCGTGCCCTGCACATTTCGTATCCGAATGCCGGGGACCGCAGCCGCGCGGCAAAGCTCGGGGTGTCGCCGGGCGGCGCCATCATGATCCACGGCATCAAGAATGGTTTAGGTTGGCTCGGCGCTACACATCGCACGGTGGATTGGACCGCTGGCTGCATCGCCGTGACCGATGATGAGATCGACGAAGTCTGGAACCTCGTCCCCGTCGGGACGCCCGTCGAGATCCGCCCTTAGTATGTACAACGCCGATCATTTGCCGGGCATCGAATTGAAAAGACTATCGCTTAGATTCAACGCACGAAGTCTCGCTTATAGAAAGATCGAACGATGCCTAACTTATGCGGCTCCTGCATTCTTCCCCGATGATTCCTTTGCATTCGAAGATCCGCGACCTTGCGATTCTGCTTCTGCTGCTGATTGGTGCGGGTGGTCGTTCGCACGCATATTCCGTGCTCACACATGAAGAGATCATCGATCTCCTATGGAACGATCATCTGCGGCCGATGATCCTGGTGCGGTATCCAGGACTGACCGACGACCAGATGCGCGAGGCGCATGCTTATGCCTATGGCGGCGCGGTCATTCAGGACATGGGCTACTACCCATTCGGCAATCAGGAGTTCAGCGACCTGGTGCACTACGTGCGCAGCGGCGACTTTGTGCTCGAACTCATCAAGGAGAGCCAGAATGCGGATGAGTATGCTTTTGCGCTCGGCGCCTTGTCGCACTACGCATCGGACATTACCGGTCACCCAGCCGTGAATCAGTCTGTTGCGATTGCGTATCCCAAGCTGCGCGCGCGCTTTGGCCCCTTCGTTCTCTATGCGCAGGACAAGACGGCGCACATTCGCACAGAATTCGGCTTCGACATGGCGCAGGTCGCCAAACAACGCTACGCACCGCAGCAGTATCACGACTTCATCGGATTCCAGGTTTCCAAAGATCTGCTCGAACGGGTCTTTCCGGTGGTTTACGGGATCCAGTTGAAGGACGTGCTCCCGCACGAGGATCTTGCTATCGGGTCGTTTCGCTACTCGGTCAGTACGCTGATTCCGCACATGACGCAGGTGGCTCTTCGCACACACAAGAAGGAAATCATGAAGGAAGTTCCGAACTTCGAGAAGCAGAAGTTCCTTTACAGGCTTTCGCGTGCTGACTATGAGAAGCAGTGGGGCAAGGACTACCAGCGTGCCGGATTCGGCGTGCGCTTCTTATCAGTGCTGCTGAAACTAGTTCCGAAGGTCGGCCCTCTCAAGGCACTGGATTTCAACATACCGACGCCAAAGACCGAGGATCTCTATTTCACAAGCATCAACCAGACGGTGGACAAATGCGGTGTGCTTCTGAACGAGACGCGGGTCAAACATGTGAAGCTCGATAACGACGATCTTGATAGTGGTAAGCCAACGCTTGCCGGTGAGTACACACTGGCCGATGACTCGTATGCCAAGCTGCTTTCGAAGCTGGCCGATAAGAAATTTGATGCGACGACGGTTCCGTTGCAGAAGAACATTCTCACTTTCTATTCCAATGTCTCGGCGCCTATTGACACCAAGAAGGATCCGGGCAAGTGGCAGAAGGTGCAGAGCAACCTGGAGGCGCTGAAGACCTTCACTCCCAATCCAGCGCAGCCGATCGCGCCAGAAGCCCAATCGACCACACAGTCTCCGAGCGGTGGGCTGAACTAGCGACACTTCTGCGAAAATGAGAGAGGAATGCTCTCTCTTCAAAATGCCGGCAAACGCTTTGGACCTCGTGTGCTGTTTCTTGAGGCCAACTGGCTGATTCGCAGCAAGGAAAAGACCGCCTTGGTTGGCGCCAACGGCACCGGCAAATCCACACTGATGAAGGTGCTGGCGGGTCTCGAGTCGCTCGATTACGGGACGATGCAGCTGACTCGGGGAATGAGCATCGGGTACCTGCCGCAGGAAGGGCTTCGGCTGAGCGGGCGCACGGTGTTTGACGAGTGCCTGAGCGTCTTTGACGAGTTGCGCGCTATGGAGGGCGAGATCGAGCGGACGGCTGCGCAATTGTCGGAACTCGATCATGCGAGTGCTGAATACGAGGCAGCGGCGGAGCGCTACTCGACGCTGCAGGAGCGGTTTCACGCGCTGGACGGCTACGCGCTCGACGCGCAGGTGGGAACGGTTCTGACCGGTCTTGGATTCGGCAAGGAAGACTGGACGCGGCAGGTGGACGAATTCTCTGGCGGGTGGCAGATGCGGATTGCGCTGGCCAAGCTGCTGCTGGCCAAGCCCAACCTGCTGCTGCTTGACGAGCCCACTAACCATCTCGATCTGGAGACGCGAAACTGGCTCGAGAACTATCTGCATGACTATCCTTTCGGGTACATCCTGATCTCGCACGACCGGTACTTTCTCGATGTGACGATCGATCGGACCGTGGAGATCTGGAACAAGCGGCTCACCATCTTCCAGGGAAACTACACCAAGTACCTGTCGCAGAAGGATGAGCGGCGCGCGCAGTTGCAAGCTGCGTACAAGCATCAGCGCGACCAGATCGAGCATCTTGAAGCGTTTATCAACCGGTTCCGCGCGCAGGCTACGAAGGCCAAGCAGGTGCAGTCGCGGATCAAGGAACTGGAAAAGATCGAGCGGATCGAGATTCCTGAAGAAGAGCCGGTGATTCATTTCAAATTTCCGCAACCTCCGCCGTCGGGTCGCACGGTGGTGGAGGCGGAGGGACTGGCGAAAAGCTACGGCACGAAGCAGGTGTTCAGCAATGCGCGATTCACAATTGAGCGCGGCGACCGCGTGGCGCTGGTGGGCGTGAATGGCGCAGGCAAATCGACGCTGATCAAGCTGCTGACGGGCGCCGAAGCGCCGACCGAAGGCATGGTGAAGCTCGGGCACAACGTGGTGAGCGAGTACTTTGCGCAGGATCAATACAAGGTGCTCGATCCGGAGGCGCGAATGCTGGATGACATCAGCCGCGCGGCGCTGAAGGTGCCGGAATCGGAGTTGCGGTCGCTGCTGGGATGTTTTCTATTTTCCGGCGATGACGTGTTTAAGCCGCTGGGTGTCCTTTCTGGTGGTGAGCGGAACCGCTTTGCATTGGCGCGAATACTGGTGTCGCCTTCGAATTTTCTGCTGCTCGATGAGCCCACGAATCACCTGGATATGCGGGCGAAGGACGTGCTGCTGGACGCGATCGCAGCTTTTTCGGGCACGGTTGTGTTTGTTTCGCATGATCGGTACTTTATCGATCGGCTGGCGACACGGGTGATTGAGGTGGAAAACGGGGTGATCACCAACTACCCCGGGAACTACGAGGATTACCAGCGGAAGAAGGAGCAACTGGCCGTTGAGGCGGAGGTTTTCGGGTTCGGTGCTGTGAAAGAAGTTCCCACCCAGGTCTCAAAAGCGAGACCCGGGGCACCCAGTTCCCAGTTGCACGAAGCAGTGTCACCGCCCGGGATGACGATCGTGATTGAGGGCGGGCCGGAGGCCAACCGTTCGCGGCGGCTGAATCCGATCAAGCAGAAGCAGATGGAGGATCGGTGTGCGTTTCTCGAAGAAGAGATTCCGCGGGTTGAGGCGTCGATTGCAACTACCGAGGAGCAGTTGGGCGTTTATGTTTCGGCGGCAGAGACTCAGCGGTTGACGGAGCTGGCGGCGGGGCTGCGCGAGCAGCTTGGCGCATTGACGGCCGAATGGGAAGAGTTGACGCTGCAGCTGGAAGCCGGCTGAACCTTTTGCCCGGGGGGTATACCCCATACTATGTGGCCAAGTTCGCGCGGTCAGCGCACCATTTGACCTCGTTCGTTGCTTTCCCACCCATCGCGCGGTGGAGCTGCGCGATGGATGGGGCACCCGGGCTTTGTGCCGGTGCGATCGAAAGGAAAAAGCAGGTCCTTCGGCTCCGCTCAGGTGGACACACCCACTTTTTGTGCTCCGCGCTGGTCGGCCACGCTTTCTCACTCTGACTTCTGCCGCCCCTCGTGTCTGTCCCCCGAGAGCTATTCCGAAACGGTCAGCTCGGTGTGAAGGCTGGTGGTTGAATCCTCGCCTGCCCATACGTCGAAAGTGCTGGGCTCAACTGCCCACACTTTTGTCTGCGGACTCCAGAATTGCAGCTCGTCTTTGCCGAGGGGGAACTTGAGGGTCTGCGCTTCGCCGGGTTGCAGCGTGATGCGCTTGAATCCCTTGAGCTGCCGGACGGGGCGCGACGCCGAACCCCAACGCTGGTGAATGTATATCTGCGCCACGGCATCGCCGGCAACGCCACCGGTGTTGGTTACGTCGACCAGGACCTCGGTGGCTTCGCCTGCCTTGATGCTCGTCTTGCTGAGCCGCAGGTTGATCGAACTTGAAGCTGGTATAGCTGAGACCGTAGCCGAAGGGATAGAGCGGCTTGCTTGCGACGTCCCAGTAGCGCGACGTGAAGTTGGGGCGGTCTTCGGGCTCGTGGGTGAGGTTGTGGTTGTAGTAGAGCGGCTCCTCGCCTGCGGCGTGTGCCCAGCTGACGGGAAGTTTGCCACCCGGGTTCACATCGCCGAAGAGAACGTCAGCGACCGCGTTGCCACCTTCGGTGCCGGGATACCAGGCTTCGAGGATCGCCGGAACGTGGCGCGCGGCCCAGCGGATGTCGAGCGGACGGCCATTCTCAAGTACGAGGACAACCGGCTTGCCTGTCGATGCAACGGCCTCGAGCATCTGCTCCTGGATGCCGGGCAGATCCATGGTGGCGCGCGAGGCCGATTCGCTGCTCATGATGGCGGTCTCACCCATAACGGCGATCACGACGTCTGCGTCGGCGGCAGCGGCCTTGGCTTTAGCGATCGCACTCGGCGGTCTCAGCTTCGGTGGGCGGAGGAGGCGGCTTGGTTCCGGAGATCGTGTCGAACAGAGAGGGAAAGACTCGCACTGGGCTCGGCCCGGCAACGAAGTTGATCTCGACACCGGGGCCGAGCTTGTTCTTGATTCCGGCGAGCACGGTGACGGGGTGGCTTTTGATGGGCCGCCAAAGAGGCCCTCCACCGTCCATCCGCCTTCAATGTCGCGTGTGGAGTCGGCCAGCGGACCGATGACGGCGATCTTCTTTGCAGACTTACCGAGAGGCAGGGTGTGGTTGTCGTTCTTCAGCAGCACCATGGAACGTGCGGCAACTCTTGCGCTCGAGCTCACGGCCCTCCGGGCGGCTCAGCGTTGAGTCCACCTTGGACTCGTCGACGTAGGGATGGTCGAAGAGACCGAGCTCGTACTTCACTTCGAGGATCGGAAGGACCGCTGCGTCCAGCTGGGCTTCAGATACCTTGCCGGCGCGCGACCAGACCGGCCAGGTTTTTCGGGTAAGTCAGGCTGGCCATATCCATGTTGAGGCCGGCGGTGACTGCCTTGTAGGCGGCGTCTTCCGGGTCCTTGGCAAAGCCGTGCGTCTGCAGGCGCCGACGGCCCAGGCGTCGGAGACCACGAAGCCTTGAAATCCCCAATCCTTGCGCAGGACGTCGGTAAGCAGCCAATGATTTCCGGTTGCCGGCACATCGTTCAGATCCATGTAGGCGCTCATGAAGCTGCCGGCGCCAGCCTGTTCGGCGGCGTGGAAAGGAACGAGGTAGACGTTTTGCATCAGCTCTTCCGGAATATAGACCGAGTCGTAGTCGCGTCCGCCTTCAGCTGCTCCGTAGCCGGCGAAGTGCTTGACGCAGGCGAGGACGCTGTCGGGGCCGAGCGACTCACCCTGAAATCCGCGGACCTGTGCCCGCGCCATCGCCGCACCCAGGTAAGGATCCTCGCCGGCGCCTTCCACGATGCGTCCCCAGCGCGAGTCGCGCGCGATGTCGACCATGGGGGTGAAGGTCCACCGGATACCGGCGGCGCGGGCGTCTTCGCCGGCCAGGTGTTGCGCGGCTTCTTCCACTCCAGGATCCCACGAGGCAGCCATGGCCAGCGGAACGGGGAAGACAGTGCGATATCCGTGGATGACGTCGAAGGCGAAGAGAATGGGGATGTGGAGGCGGGACTTGTCGACCGCGAGGTGCTGCAGGCGATTGATCTCCTTGACGTCGATGAGCCAGAGGATGGAGCCAACCTTGCCCTGGACGATCAGGTTGTCGGGCTTCTCGCTGGCCAGCAGCGGCATGACCATGCCGGAGGACTGGTTCATCTGCCCGACTTTTTCGTCGATGGTCATCTGCTTCAGCAGTTCCTCGGCCCGGCGATGCGCCTCGGCGGAGGCTTGGGCGCAGTTTGCCCGACGAGGTTTGCGGGAAGGGTGACCACTAGAAGAGTGAAGGAAACGATGGCTTTCAAATACCGTTTAATTCGCATCACTGGGCAGATCCCTCCGAGGGACCGTTAAGCATAATGCATGGAGATAATGGTTGGCAGTTCGGGTGATGGATAGGACTGGCACACCCGCTGGGCCGTCTGGAGGGCCAGTCGTCGGATCGAGAATGCGATCACTCGAACTTGTGCGCAACATGAAGGGGCTCTCCACAAAAAAAGCGCCCCCCGATTAGTCCTGCCTGGATTCATCCAGGTCTGGTAACCGGAGGGGCGAGGAGCCGCAATCACAAGAAAACGCGCCTGAGTGTGACACACGTCGGGCACATCTCCTGGACCGACCTTCAATGTATGCAGAATTGAAGATTCGTGACAGGTTCCATCGGGTACCATTGGTTCGGGAGCGGACATAACCTCTGTAATAGTGGCGCTTAATCAAGTATGGACAGCGACGGAATGCGGGACGTATTATACGCAGTACGGGCAATCCAGAAATCTATACGACCTTCTTTTCCACCGAGAGTTGCTTCGTCCCTGTGAGCACAGAAGGCAATTTGGACCCGACTGAATTTATTTCGGACTCGTGGGTGATTAGAAGGGTCTGCGCATCAAGGTACCGAAGGTGCAGGTGCGCAACTTGAGCTCACGAATCTTTGCCCAATCCGGGCATAGAGCCGCTTAAGGAGTACGGATGCCGCTGGCGCCCAAATCCATGCAGGAGGTGGAGCAGCCGGGTTTATCTCCGACCCTGCCGCAATTCGTGAACAGCTACAAAGACTCCTGGCCCACCCACTGTTCGCCAACAGCAAGCGCTATCCGGCGCTGCTGGCTTACACGGTGGAGCAGACGCTGCTGGGCAACGCAGTTGAGCTGAAAGAGCGCAGCATCGGCATCGAGGTATTTGGCCGCGCGCCAACCTACGACGCCAACGCGGATCCGGTGGTTCGCATCACGGCGGGCGAGGTGCGCAAGCGGCTCAGCCTGTACTACTACGACTCGTCACATACGGGCGAGTTGGTGATCGAGCTTCCGCTGGGCTCGTATGTGCCCGTCTTCCGGCAGCCAGAGCCGGTTGCCGCCGGGCCAATGGTCGATGTGCTGGAGACTGCTGTCATCTCGACTCCGCCGCAAGCGAGCCCCTTCGCTTCGGCAGCGCCAGGCGCCACAGTTCAGGCCAAACCTTCGCGCTTCCGGGGGCTCATTGCAGGGGCTCTTCTCATCGCGGGGTGTGTGGCGGGCGTGTTTGTGGGGGCAGCATCCACCCGGTGCCTCCACCGGAGCCGCCTTCGAATATCGATCTCTTCTGGGAGCCGTTCACTTCAAGCTTGAATCCGACGACTTTCTGTCTCGGGGAACCGGCCAAGACTATCGACATGGGCTCGATCAACTCATTCGAGGCACCGGTCAATGCCCCCGCCGAACCGCAGAAGCTTTACGTCAGACTTCATTTGTCGGGGAACCTGGCGCTGGCCGACGTCATTACCCTGACGCGCACGGCAGCGGCTCTTGAGTCTCGCCATAAAGCCTTCCGCGTGGTGCCCGCTTCTGAGGCAACATTTGCCCAACTGCGCGAAGGCCCGATTGTGCTGATTGGCGCGTTCGACAATATCTGGACTCTGCGGGTAACGCAGAAATTGCGCTTCGGATTCGAGTCGAAAGATGGAGTAGCCCTGATCGTCGACCGTAAGAGCCAGAAGAAGACGACTTGGGCGACCGCATGGGATCTTCCGTATGAAAAATTGTCGCGCGACTATGCTATTGTCGCGCGCATACACGATAGTACGACCGGCCAGCCGGTGATCATCGCGGCAGGAATCTCGGAGGAAGGCACGGAGGCGGCCGGAGAGATCCTCTACAACCCCGTCTATCTCAATTCGCTGCTGGCCAAGGCTCCAGCCAACTGGGAAAAGATGAATATGGAAGCCGTGATTGAGACGCAGGTAATCGAAGGTCACTCAGGGCCGCCCAACATTCTTGCGGTTGAGACCTGGTAACAGGATTTGCCTGGCGGATGCCCAGAACGACTACCGGGACAACAGCGATTCGCTTTAACTCTTACTTCGACTTCGCCTTCTGAGCTGCCCAACGCTTGCGCTGCGCATCGGCAATCCGTTTTCGCGCATCGGCGCTGAGAACACGCTTCTTCTTTGTCTTGCCTGGCCCTTTGCTTGTCTTACTCTTGGGTCCCGATGAGTTAGCGGTTCGGGAGCCTGCAAGCAGAGAACGGACTTGAGTAAGTCTTTCGATCTCCGCGTCTATTTGAGCAAGGATGGTTTCAATCGACATAGATAGAGAATAAATCATCGCCGCGACGCGATGCATCGATTCACTTACTCTTGCGCGCGTGATCTATCGCCAACTTAATCGGGCTTTCCGACGGTCTTATCCTTGTAGGCTTTTTGCAGCACATAGAAGGCCTTCTTCTTCTGGCCCTGATCCGAGATGAGTCCCTTGCGATTGAACTCATCCTGAATGCCGACCAAGGGCCGATTCGGCGAACGGAAATCCATCAGCACCCACGGGCTCATGCCTCTAAGTTGCGCAATTTTGTTGAGCATCGGCAATTGGTGGCGATAAACATTGGCCTGGTACTCTTCAGTCCATCGTTCGTTCTCGCCGCCATGCAGACCTGCTCTTGGCTCCGGCGCCAAATTCACTTACGATGAGCGGCTTCTGATATGCGATCTGCCACTGGGTGACATCGGCGCTTTCGGGATGTCCTTCATACCAGCCGATATATTCGTTGATGCCGATGACGTCGAGGGCCTGGCCGAGGGGATCGTCGACGATCTTGGTATTGCCTTGAGCACGCACCAGCAGCGCGGCGGTGATCACTCGCGTGGGATCGAGCCCACGAGCCCGGGTCGCCAGCGTCTCGATGAATTGCGTGCGCGCCGGAGTGTTGGGCGTCTCATTGGCCATCGACCAGAGAATGATGGCGGCGTGATTGCGCGAGGTATTGATCTCTTCGTCCAATTGCTGCTCGGCCTTTGCGAGTACCTTGGGATTGTCGAACTCGAGCGCCCAGTACACGGGATTCTCTGACCACACCAGAAGACCCATGCGATCGGCGGCGCGCAGCATGGTTTCATCATGCGGATAGTGCGCGAGACGGACATAGTTACAGCCGAGTTCCTTCGCCCAGCCAAGCAGCGTTTCCGCATCTTTATCGGAGTAGGCGCGACCGGTGCGATAGGGCGCTTCGGCGTGAATGGAAACGCCGCGCAGAAAGATCGGCTTGCCGTTCAGCAGAATCTCGGTGCCACGCGTCTCGATGGTGCGAAAGCCCATCAACTCATCGATGGAGTCGTTCCCGGCATGAATCGCAACCTTGTAGAGCTTCGGCGATTCCGGCGTCCAGCGCTCCAGGCCCTGCACGTTGAATTGCAACGGAGCGCGACCGTCTGCGCCGACGTCGCCCGTTATTTTTGCGTGGAGATCGGGAATTTCAACTTCGGCTTTCTCGCCTGGCTCCGCTCCCACAACATGCACCCAGCCTTCGATCACGCCGTCTTCAGTGCGGCTCAGGTGCAGATCGTACTGATCGATGAAGGAATCGGGCACCTCGATCAGTGAGACTTCGCGCGTGAAGCCGCCGTAGTTCCACCAATCTGTTTCGAGGGTGGGAACGTTGTCTTCGTGGCGCGTGTTATCGACGGCGGCAATGACGAAGTTATTTCCGCTATGAATCGCTTGAGTAACTTCGCAGTTGAAAGTGGTGTATCCGCCCTCGTGCTCACAAACTTTCTGCCCGTTGACCCAGAACCAGGAGTGATAATTGGCGGCGCCCACGTGGAGAAACACATGCGTATGCGGCTTAGGCTCGTAAGGGAAGTCCTTCTCATACCAGATCGGACCTTCATAGAACATCAGGGATTCGCGCTGCGTGTTCCAATCGCCGGGAACCTTGAGCTTGGGCGCCTTGGAGAAGTCGTACTCGGTGGGAAAAGGATCGCCGGGCTTGGCCTTGTAATTCATGAACCAGCCGTTCTTCTTCTCTTCGTGATGGAAGCTGAACAAGCCCGAGAAGTATGGATCGACGATGGTCGCCCACTCGCCGTTGAGCGAAGTTGAGGGACGACGGTCGGCGCCCGTGAGCACGATGGGAGCGGGCGCTGCGAAACAAATCGAAGCGGAGAAGCCGACTGCAACGAGAAGAAAGACGAAGGAACCAAGGACAGAAGATGTGCGAGGCGCAAAAGGGTGAGCTTCGAAGGCAGTCATGCCAATCCTCTTTAGATGCGATGGATTTGAAAGCGGGCGTCTGGTTAACGACAAACGCGCGCCAACTCTCAGCGGACCGACCATCTTACCGCCTCATATCCTGCGGTGTACATCCGCAATGCGAACGAACTTTAGTTGCGCAATAGAAATGGGCAGGCTGACTTGGCCTGCCCTGTTTAATCCAACTTAGGTGCTGTTATTGGGGTCCAAGGTACATGACGTGGACGTAAGTTCCGAGACGAACGTTGTAAGCCAGATACCAGCCATCATGATCCGGATCTTCGTAGATCACGATGTCGTCGCTGGCCCAATCCCAATCACCGACGAAGGCAAAATCGACTGGCGCAACATTCCAGTACCATCCATTGAACCAGAAGCGATTGGGACCGCCGCCCGCGAGGTGCCACCTGTGCGAAGAACCGAAGCCGCCGGTGAAGCGACCATGTTCCCAGGGGTGATCGAGATGATAGTTGGCATCGTTGCGACCGGTGTCGTGCCCGACCCAGTGGTTGCCGGGATCGACGTGCGGCGCATTCGGATGGCCTTGCTTATCGCTGTAGTTCCGCTGCTGGGGCGGCTGGTTTACATCGGGTGTTTTGTGTGCAGGAGCGGCCTTCGGCGCGTGGTATGGAGCGGGGCCGCGCGTGGGCGGCGGCATGGGTTTTCCATGATCCTGCGGGTGTTGTTGAGCAATTGCCGGCAACGACATGGCCAACAATGCGGTCAAGAGGAGATTTGCTGCTCGCATATGATCCTCCACATCGCCATCGGGATAAGCCTCACAACGCCTGGGAAGTCCCGATAAGCTAATCCAAACACACTACATGAAACCCCGCACAGTCTGGCAAGTTGCAAATGGTTTCGTTAGATGAGCGATTGGAACAACTTACGCGCCGACCGTGACGCCCTGACGCCGCCAGGCGTAGAGCGGGAATCGGTTGGCAAGTTCTGCCACCTCGCCACGGATGCGCTCGAGCGCCGCATCGTCATGGCGATTTTCCAGAGCCTTGGCGATCCACGCAGCGATGATGCGCATCTCCGGCTCCTTCATGCCTCGAGTCGTCAACGCTGGTGTGCCAATGCGGATGCCGGAAGGCTTGAGCGGCGGATTCGTATCATATGGAATCGCGTTCTTGTTGACCGTGATGCCGGCCTTGCCCAAGGCAAGTTCAGCTTCCGATCCCAGGATTCCCTTTTCGAAAACGTCGACCAGCAACAGGTGGTTGTCTGTTCCGCCGGAGACGAGACGATAACCCGCCTCCTGCATGGCCGCCGCCAGGGCCTTGGCGTTGGACACAATCTGTGCAGCGTAGGTTTGGAATTCCGGCCGCAGTACCTCGCCGAATGCGACGGCCTTGGCGGCGATGATATGCACCAGCGGTCCGCCTTGCTGGCCGGGGAATACCGCCATGTCAATGGCCTTGCCGATTGTCTGGTCCGCTTTCTCGCCAACCTGGAAATTTTTGCCGCACAAAATCAATCCTGCACGCGGACCGCGCAATGTTTTGTGCGTGGTCGTGGTGGTGATGTGCGCATGAGGAACCGGCGAGGGGTGCGATCCGCCGGCCACAAGTCCAGCGATGTGCGCCATGTCAAAGATGTACATGGCGCCCACCTTGTCGGCGATCTGCCGCATGCGTGCGAAATCCCACAAACGCGGATATGCGCTCGCGCCGCCGATGATGGCCTTGGGCTTCTCGCGCACGGCGATCGACTCCAATTCGTCGTAATCGATCGTCTCGGTGTCGCGGCGCACGGTGTAAAACGTCGGCTTGTATAGCTTGCCGCTGAAGCTGAGCTTGTGACCGTGAGTCAGGTGTCCGCCGTGTGCGAGGTCGAGACCGAGAATCGTGTCGCCGGCCTGCAGAACCGCCATGTACGCTGATGCATTGGCCTGCGAACCGGAGTGCGGCTGCACGTTGGCATGCTCGGCGCCGAAGATCTGCTTTGCTCGGTCGCGCGCCAGGTTCTCCACCACATCGGCGTACTCGCATCCGCCGTAATAGCGACGGCCCGGATAGCCCTCAGCATACTTGTTGGTAAACACGGAGCCGGCGGCCTCAAGCACCGCCTCGGAGACGAAGTTTTCGCTGGCGATCATCTCCAGGCCTTCGTGCTGGCGGAGGGTTTCGTGGTCAACGGCGGCGGCAACTTCGGGGTCGGCTTGGGCCAGAGAAAGGGCCATGCGGTCGGTCATACGACAATTTTACGGCAAGATCCGCCCACTTCTTACTGCCATTCCTGTAACCTGCGGCCGTGCTCAGTCCTTGCCGGGCTTCCTATAACCCCACGCAATCAAACCCAGGCCGGTTAACGCCAGGACCGCTCCATACACGGCCCAGTGGCGATCATTCTGCATAAAGCTTCGGGCGAGCGGGCCCCAGGCCAGATTCAGCCCCTGCAGAATCCAGACGCCGCCCATCACCACCAGAAGCGCGCCAATGATACTTTTCGCGATGCGCACGATTGTCTGTCCGATCTATCCCTCGGCGAAACCCACCGGGATGACTTCCTTCATCCTACTCGCGGAGCAGAGCATCACAGGGCAGACTTATTTGTTCTCCCACGCTATCTGCTCTTCCCACTTTGGTCCTTCTCGTTTCCGCCTCTCCTGTTGACATTCTGCCTATGTAGAGGATATATATGTTGAATCTCAACAGGAGAAGCGATGGGCGAGAACAAGTCGGATGTTCTGCAAGGCACCCTGGACCTTATGGTCATCAAGACTCTTGAATCCATGGGCCCGCTGCATGGCTACGGCATCGCGCGGCGCATCGAGCAGGTCAGCGGCGACTCGCTGAGCTTGAACCAGGGCACAATCTATCCCGCGCTCCTGCGCCTCGAGCAAAGGGGATGGATCAAGTCGGAATGGGGAATTTCAGAGACCAACCGGAGGGCCAAGTTCTATTCGCTGAGTCGCATCGGCCGCAAAAAGATCGAGGAAGAAACAGAGAACTGGGAACGCATCGCCGCCACCATGGCGCGCTTTCTTGCGGCCTCGAACTAGGAGAGACCGATGGATCTGCTTCGCATTCTCCTCACTCGCTGCGCTGCGTTGTTTGGACGCGGAAAACTCGATGCGGATCTCGACGAGGAGTTGCGCGCGCACATCGATCTGGCTGTCCAGGAAAACCTGCAGTGCGGAATGTCACTGGAAGATGCCCAAACCACGGCTCTTCGTTCTTTTGGCGGGTTGACGCAGACTCGTGAGACTTACCGGGAACAGCGTGGCTTTCCTCGCCTGCTTCAGTTCGGCCGGGATCTTCGCTTCGCCTTTCGTCAGTTGCGGAAGTCTCCCGGCTTTGCTGTCACCGCGATCCTCACCCTGGCGCTAGGCATCGGTGCGGTCACGTCTGTGTTCAGCGTTGTCGACGCTGTTCTGCTCAAGCCGTTCGCCTTTCGCGACCCGGATCGTCTCGTCGTGATGCGCGAAGTCGAAGAAGAAGTCAGCAGCCAGATGTCCTCCATTCCTGACAATTACCGCCATTTCCTTCGCCTGAAAGAAGACACGAAGACCCTCGAGGATATGGCAATCTTCGGCCAATTTGGAGTCAGCGTCTCTCCGACCGGAGATCATCCTCGCATCGTAGGCGCCCTCGCTTCCTCGCCCAATCTTTTCCGCATGCTCGGCGTGCAGCCCATGCTGGGAAGGGACCTGGTAGACGCGGATGCCCGGAAGGGAACAGAGCGTGTTGCAATATTGAGCTACGAAGGCTGGCAGACGCTCTTTGGCGGCAACCCAAGTGTTGTTGGTCAAACCGTGAGGCTCGGTGGCGATGCGACTACCGTCGTGGGTGTCATGCCGCCGGGGATGCGGATACCTCATTTTGCCCTTGCGCCGAATATCGCGTTTCAAGAGCGCGCTGGAGAGCGCGAGATCTTCATCTTTGAACCGCTGGCGCCCTCCGACTACGACCTCAAAACCGACATGGGCAACTTCAATTACAAGGTGATCGCCCGGCTAAAACCAGGAGTGACACTAGCGCAGGCGAGTGCTGAATTAGATGCCCTGCAGCGTTCATATTCTCTCTCAGCACATCTGCCGATCCATTTCGGCATCTCTCTCACGCCTTTGGCAAAGGATGTGACATCGAAGATCAGTGGTGCTCTCTGGCTTATGCTTGCGGCCATCGGGGGCGTCCTTCTCATCGCCTGCGTTAATCTGGCCAGCCTTCAACTGGCGCGGGCAGTCAAGAGCGAGCGGGAAACGGCTGTGCGTGCTGCGCTGGGCGCCAGCAAAGCACGATTGATGATGTCCCGGATCGCTGAGACTCTGCTGCTTGCATTTGCCGGAGGAGTGGCGGGAGTCGCGCTGGCATATGGTGGTGTACGCATTTTTATCGCTCTGGTGCCGGCGGATGTGCCGCGTCTCAACGAAGTAGACGTGAACCTCCCGGTGCTTCTGTTTTCCGCCGGACTCTCAACGTTTGCAGCACTGTCCTTCGGCATTCTGCCCGCAATCCGCTCGCTTCGTATTGATCCCCAGGCCGTGTTGCAGGCAAATTCGACGCGTGCTGCCAATTCAAACGAAGGCCGCCGGACGCGCAATCTTCTGGTTGCGTCGCAGGTAGCGTGCACGGTCGTCCTCCTCATTATCACCTCGCTGGTGCTGCGCAGTTTTTCGCATTTGCTGCGGCAAGATCGAGGTTTCGACGCGAGTCACGTCACGCTATCTGAGGTTGATCTTTTCTCACCCCAGTATGGCGACTCCCGGCCTGACTTCAAGACGGTGAAGCTCGAATTTGCCGATCGTGCTCTCGCTCAGCTGCAGCAGTTGCCCGGTGTTCAATCCGCGACTGCTACCAGCGCAGCGCCGCTCACCGGTGAAACCTGGGTGGATGATCTGACGCGCCCCGATCATCCTGTTCCGCCGGCGCAACAGCTAGCGATCAATGTGCGCTGGATCGACCAGAACTATCTTGGTACGCTGCAGATTCCTCTGATTGCCGGCCGCAACCTTACGGCCTCCGACCGCGCCAATCCGTACGTCGCGCTCATCTCTGAACGCACGGCGCGCGAAGGGTTTCCCGGCGAGAATCCTGTCGGAAAACAGATTTCTGACATCGTTCCCGACGATAAGCACCCTGTAACCGTGATTGGCGTGGTGGCCGACACGCGCATCAACGGTCTGAAAGACACCGCGGCCATGGTCTACATGCCCTACTGGGCATACACGCCATGGATGCTCTCTTTCCTAGTGCGCAGTTCGCAACCCAGCGACGCGATCATTCCTGAGATGCGGCGGATCATTTGGAACAACGATCCACAGGTCGCCATCCCCATCCTCAAGTCGATGGATGACCAGGTGAGCGATTCGGTCGCCAGCGAACGTTTTCAGGCGATCGTGCTTAGTAGCTTCGGCGCCGCGGCTCTGCTTTTGGCGCTGCTGGGCGTGTACGGCGTGCTGGCGTATTCGGTATCACTGCGGCAGCAGGAATTCGGCATCCGCATCGCCCTGGGGTCGGGCAAACCGGAACTCGTGCAACTGGTACTGCGGCAGGCTGCCTATCCCGTCGTTCTCGGGGCATGCGCCGGGCTGGCGCTCTCGATCATTGCCCTGCGGATGGTTAGGAGTCTCTTGTACCAGACACCCGTCCTGGACCCATTGTCCATCGGCGGCAGCGTGTTGCTGTTGTTTGTCGCGGCGGCATTGGCAGCTTTTATCCCTGCCCGCCACGCGGCCTCTGTCGATCCGATGCAGGCGCTCAGAACGTAATTGATGTCGCAACAAACAGGGCTTAAGTCAACAGCTGATGCTTCTGGTCAACGCTGCAGCGTTTGCTCAACCGCGCCTAGCACGTGGCCGGATTTGCGATCGACGAGGAAGACGACGAGACGCACTGGGCCGTTGGCTTCGTTTTTCTGCGCCAGCGGGCCGCCGGAGAGCTTTAGCTCCCGGCCATCGGCAGCATCGGCGCCAAAGTCCTTCATCACGCGCACGACTGCGGTGTGGTGCAGCGTGCGGCCGGAGTTCTCGCCGCCGGACACTTCCTGGTGCGTCGCGTCGGCGGCGAGGACCACAACGAGTTTTGCGCTGCCAGGAGCATTTGCGTGGATTGCGAACTGCGCCGTCCCGTGGTCCCAATGCGCGCCTTCGATTGCGAGGCTTTGTCTGGGTGTCTTTGCTTCTTTCTCGACCGCTGCGATCAGAGCGCGGGCGTTGCTGCCGACAAACTGCTCCGTCCCATCCACCACCATCTGCGGCGTGTAACTGGAGTCGATACCGAAGCGGCGAACGTAATCCTCCTGCCTCCCGGTCATCGCCTCGAGCGAAAAAGGATCGTTCCAGCCCTGGCGATTCCAATAGGTGACGTGTTCGCTGAGCACGATTGCTTGCGCACCGGTGATGGGCTGCGTGGCATCGAGCTTCGCCAGCAGCGCATCCGCGGGCGGACAGTCTGAGCAACCCTCGGAGGTGAACAATTCCACCAGCACGGGAGCTCGCTGTGCGGCCGCTGGTGGCGGCGGTTCCTGACCGGAAAGCGGGAGAACACACACCGTCAAGATTGCTGCGGTGAGCAGCGCGGCAAAGGATTGGCCGATGGGAAAAACGGTTGGGGATGCCATACAACCCTCTGATTGACGATTGTTTGCTTGCGTTACCTATCTTTCCAGTGGGGGGTTGCGAAACGGCCTGACGGACCGGTGAGCCGGTGACCTTCGTATATCCACGAAGGAATTTTACTTGGACGCACGAAAACTTTGTTGGGAAGCGTGGGTCTGGACACAACATTGGGCCTGAGATCAGTAACCGAGGCCCCTGGAGGAACTACATGCGACGCACACTGCCTGTACTTGCCCTGGCCACTTTGTTCGCCTCGGCACCGCTCTTCGCTCAGCAGACCGATCCGTCTTCTCAACCCACGACAACCCAGCCGAAAGAGGGCTCGGTGAACGATCGCCGCCAGGATCAGCAAGACCGCATCGCCAATGGCGTGCAGTCTGGGCAACTGACTGCGGGCGAGACCAAGAATCTTGAAGGCCGCGAAGCCAACCTGAATCGCGAAGTCAGAGACGATCGCGAGGCCGATGGCGGCAAGCTGACCACGCAGGAACGCCAGCAGGTGAACACGCAGCAGAATAACCTGAGCAAGTCCATCTACCAGGACAAGCAGAATGCCAATACTGCAAACTACGGCAATAACGAAGTGGGACAGCGTCGCGAGAATCAGCAGGATCGGATTGCGCAGGGTATCCGCAGCGGCCAGATGACTGCCGGTGAAGCCGCGCGGACTGAGAACCGCGAGCAGGGAATCAACCAGCAAGTCCATGCTGATCGCCAGGCCAATGGCGGCAAGCTGACTGGCCAGGAAAAAAAGCAGATCAACAGACAGCAGAATGGCGCAAGCCGCCAGATCTATCGCCAGAAGCACAACAACAGGGTTGCACCGAAATAGCCCAGTCCCTCCCCAGGAACGATGGAGCCGGTTATGCTGAACGCATGATCGGCTCTCGCATTTTGGGATTCGCCTGTTTGCTAGCGTGCCTAACCATCACTTCACACGCTGAGCAACCCTCCGCAGTGAAGCCTGTTGTCTCGTTGACGCCGGCGACGGTCGAGGCTGGATCTCCCGAATTGATTGTTATCTCCACGCCGAATGCAAAGAGCGTCAGCGGCGAGTGGCTGGGACACAAGCTGGAGTTTTTTCAGCGCGGGCAGAAGTGGTTTGCGCTTGCCGGCGTTGACGTTGAAGGGGCCGCGGGCCCTTCCACCCTTCGGATCAGTGCACAACTCGACGATGGCGGCCCGCTCGATCTGAGCCAGGCGGTCGAGATTCATCCCGCGCACTATCGCACTGGCACGCTCACAGTACCGCCGAAGTTTGTTGAGCCGGGACCGGAAGAGCAGAAGCGAGATTGCGGCCGACGCCGATCTCAAGACGAAGGTCTTCGCATCGAGCGCATCCGAGCCGCTGTGGCATGGCAATTTTCGCGCGCCGGTTCTCGCCGAGCCAACGGACAGCTTCGGCACGCGGCGCATGTTCAACGGCAAGCTGGCCAGCGTTCACAAGGGCATGGATTTTCGCGCAGCGAAGGGAACAGTGGTTCGCGCCGGCAAACAGCGGAGTCGTCGTGCTGGCGCGGCCGCTCTACTACGAGGGCAACTGCGTGATTATCGATCACGGCCTGGGGCTGTACACGGTCTCGATGCACTTCAGCCGCATCGACGTGCATGAGGGACAGCACGTTGTCGCGGGCGACAAGCTGGGGCTGAGCGGTGCAACGGGCCGCGTGACCGGGCCGCATCTGCACTGGGCCGTTCGCTGGCGAATGCGCGTATCTCGATCCGGCCAAGCTGCTGCGACTCAATTTGAATGCGATTCGATAGCGCGTCTAGCGCGAGACCGGTTCCTCTTCAGCTTGCGCGTGACTGGCTCGGCTGTCGCGCCGGCATGGGCCGCCTTCTCTCGGCGCAGCGCTTTGAATGCCCGATACACAAACCACCCCATGTACCAGCCATCGATGTATTTGTAGGGCGTTTCGCCGGTGGTGTAGTGGCCGCAGGGCAGCACGCGCACCTCGTAGTTGAGGCCGACGCGCGGAAGGCCTCGACCACCTTCAGCGAATACTCCTTCGGGAAAGGTCAGATCGTAGTTGGCGTAGACGAGCAGGACCTTCTTGTCGGGGCCGCCGGCTTCGGCGCTGGCGATGCGATCGTAGTAGCTGACCGGGCTGACGGCCGCCCACAGAGTCGCGCACGCGGTCCTGCGTCAGTCCCGCCTCTTCCAGCGCCTGCCTCACGTGCCGCGTGCTTTGCCCCGCCCAGACCACGTCGCCAAACGCAGTTGACGCGTGGTTGAAGGCATTCACGCGAATGCGCGGGATCGTGCGCGCTGGCCAGAAATCCATAGCAGGAGCCGAGGCTCGTGCCCAGCACGCCGAAATGCTCGTAGCCCTGCTCCTCAAGCCAGTCGAGGCAGCAGCGAATATCGACCACCGCCTGGCGGCAGGCGGAGATCGTGCGGCCGATGTTGGCGCTCACCGCGTAGTCCGAGCGCTCCAGCTCCACGGGCCGGCGAATGTCGTGGTAGGGCTTGGAGAGCCGCAGCGCCGAGACGCCCATGCGATTGAAGATCGTGCACAGCGAGTTGTGGCTGAAGGCATCGGCGTTCCACTGCGGCATCACCACGATGGCCTGCTTGGGCCGCTTGGGATCTTTGTGCGCGGGCGCGGGATACCAGCGCGCATTGACCAGGTCGTTCTCGGGGTAGGGCGTGCGCTCCGGCGAAGTGAAGCGCAGAAACTGCGCCTTCGAGGTCTTGCCCTCGGCTGCCTGCCGCTTGATCTCCGCATCTTGCGCCAGCGTCTCCGGCCGCACGTTGGTGGGAAACAGCTGCGGATGCCGCTCTTCGAGGCGGAAATCCGTGGGCCGCTCGTAGCCGAAGAACACGTCGCTGTGGCGAATGAGGAGCTGGTTGATGCGCGACCATCGCGGCTTCGGCAGCGGCGTCGTCGCGCGTACACTTCGGGGCCGGGAACGGCGGCGCCAAATCCGTGCGCCTCAAGAAAGGGCTCGATCCACTCGAAGCCCCACTCCAGCGGGCGCACCACGCGATTTTCATCGCGCGTGGTCAGCCGCGTCTCCCACTCGTACATCCAGCGCGCGTATTTTTCCTTGAACATGTGCTCCGCTCAAGTTTACCAGTGCCTGCTCCGCCGCTGACTTGCGTCGACAACGAGCCAGACAGAGCCCACGAACACTATCAGAGCGATAGCGGCGAGCGAGATCACGCAGTAGAGGCACCAGACTCCCAGTATGTCGCGCTCGACGTGAGCCAGGTAGAGGGAGAATGCGAGTCCTGCAAGCCCCGCCAAGGTAAGTACGGCACGCTGACGAGCCAGTGCGAGCCACGCCAGTCCGAGATACCCCACCATCCCGATGAGGGCAACCGGAATGCCGAACATGAGGGAGTAAGAACTGTGATTGACAATGCCGCAGTCCCATTTTTCGTTGATCGAGCATGGCGCTGTGCCAACGGTATAGTGCACCTGGAGCGCAAGGCCCGAGACCACGGCGCCGGCCAACGCAAGAACTGCAATCACATATCGCATGGTGAGAATGATGCTAGCAGACGATCGCGTGATTGCACCCCCGGAATTGAATTGCGCGGAACGGCGCGCTTAGTTGGGCTCGAGCATCCCAGGTCTTCGAACGCGCAAGAGCTCAAGACAAGCGCGGACTGCTGGATGCCGTAACATGATCCCATGTTGGAGCCAGCGGGTGGTGAACGGCGCATCGCGTTCTTTGGGGGTAGTTTTGACCCTCCCCACCTCGGTCACATCGGAGTGGCCCGGGCCGCCCAGACAGCCATGCATCTCGATACTGTTCTATTCGCCCCGGTAGGCACGCAGCCGCTCAAGCCTCTCGGCTCGAGCGCCAGCTTCGAAGACCGCGTGGCCATGACGGAGCTGGCCATCAGAGGACTGCCGCACTTTGAGATCTCATTCGCCGACGCCCCTGACGGCAGCGGTGCACCCAACTACACCATCGATACGCTTTTGCGCCTACAGAAGCAGTTTCCCTCGGCCATGCTTTTCACGTTAATGGGCGCCGACTCTTTCCTTAACCTTCCTCATTGGTATCGGGGCTCTGAGATACCGTTTGTTGCGCCCCTGATCGTGGCCTCGCGCCCGGGACAACGCCTTGAAGATCTAACCGCGATCCTGCCGGCGGGTCTGACCATCCACGAGGATGCCGCCACAGGCGCGGACGAGGCAGGCATGCCGTTGCGTGTTTTTACGCTTCGCAACGCCGCCGGCGCCACGACTCCGTTCTATTTGCTGCCGGGACTCCACATCGAGATCAGCGCATCGGAGATCAGGGAACAGGGGAGCGCCGCGATTGATCGATCTTGTGCCGGGCATAAGCTGTTGCCCGATGCGGTCTGCGATTACATTGCGGCGCATGGCCTCTACCGCGAGGGATGACTTGCCCGCGATTCTCCCCGGTTCGCAGGCAACCCCGGCTTGCCGCTGCGGAATCCAGAGACTACGATGAGCGAGGAGAGAATTTCCGCTGAATGAGCACAACCCAGGCGCACGAACAAACCCGCATTCTCGTTCAAGCCGCAGCCGCGGCCTGTGAAGACAAAAAAGGCGAAGATACACGCATTCTCGAACTCGACCCGATCGATTCCGGACTGTCTGACTTTTTCCTGATCACTTCTGCCACCAACGACCGACAGGCGATCGCCATCGCTGACGAAATTGAGTATCGCCTGAAGAAGGACTTCGGCGTGATGCCGCACTCCGTCGAGGGACGGCGCCGGGGCGACTGGATTCTGCTGGACTACGTCGACTTCGTTGCGCACGTGTTTCTGACCGAGCGGCGCGCCTTCTACGATATCGAACGGCTGCGCAAATCGGCCCGGCCGATCACGCCGGCCGAATTTGACGCGGAGCTCAAGGAAGCGCTCGCAGCCAAGACACGCGCCGCCCGCGGCAAGGCGTCTGCGAAATCCGATGGAAAGAAGAGTCCCCGGAAAACGGCCGCAAAGAAAGAGACGGCAAAGCCTGTTGCCAAAAAGCCGGCTGTTGAGAAGTCCGCTGCGAAAAAGCGCACGACGAAATCTGCCTCGCGGACTTAGCGTCCTTCTTACAGTCGGCGTCCAACATTCTTAGCGGCAATTTTATGCAAAAAGAAGACCGGGAGCCACCTGCGCCCCCGGTCTGTTGGTTCGTATTCAATATTTCGAGAGCTCAGAATGCGATGTGCAGTGAGAGCTCCGTATTGCGATTGGTTCCAGCGCCGCCTTTGTAAGCAAGGACGTCAGTGTAGGTGGAGACATCGTTCGAGCCGCCGAGGTTCAGGTAGGTATTTGCGTGGTTGAAGACGTTGATGAACTCGCCCTTCAACTGAAGGTCATACCGCTCGCGAACTTTGAAATCCTTTACGATGCCAAGGTTCTCGTGCCATGAACCAGGCCCGGTGAACGTGTTGCGTCCATCCATGCCGGAGACAAAACTGCAGCCAACCCCATGGATGCCGGAGCAGACCGGGACGTCACTTCCGGCGATGGGTGTACCTACGGGGTATCCCAGGGCCAGATCGTACCAGGTGTTTGCAACCGGGTTGAGCTGTTCGTTGTAGGCATCGCCGTAGTCGGGCAGATGGATATACGAGTAGGTGTTGGGTCCCAGGCTCGAGCTGATGTCGGTCAGATTGGAACCCTTCCGCTTAGGCGCCGTCACAAAGCTGGTGCGCGGACACACCGTAATGGCATAGCCGCAATCGAACATGCTGAACGGCGTACCGGTCTGCGCGTCGAAGGTGGTAGAGATTGTCCAGTTGTCGCCCAGCATCTTTGCAGTGCCGCTGAGACTCTTTCCAAAAGGTACTTCCCAAACGATGGCAGATGACACGCGATGTTTCTGGTTGAAGTCCGATGTGCCGCGATCCAGAGCGTGGTTCCACGGATCGGTGTAACCGAGGACGAGACCGCCGCCGCCTTCGTTACCGCTGTCGTTGAAGGTTGAGCTGTCGTTGTCAATCGCGTGCGAGAAAGTATAGTCGGCGCGAATGTTCAGCCCGGAGTGCATCAGGTTTGCGCTGCGAATCTCGGCCGTCATGCCATGGTAATAGCTGTCTCCGTCCGCGCCGCGGAAGTTGACATTGCCGTATTGGTAGTTGGTGCGGTTGCCGGTGCTGCTGACCAACTGGGCGTTCGGGTCAGTTGTAGAGGTGACAACCTGATCGCCCTCGTATACAGCGCCGTCAAAGGAGCGGTTGATGTTGGAGATGGAATAGTTGTGGATACCGCGGGTGCCCACATACGAGAGGCTGGCGGTAGTGTCGGCGAACTGGCGCTCGACGGAGAGGCTCCAATTCTCCGCATAGGCGGGCTTGATGTTAGGGTCGACTGCGCGCAGGGTGACATTGGGCAGGAGCTTTGTGCCGGTGCCGGTACCGAATTGCGCAAAATTGTTGGTGCTGACGGGAATCGGAACACCACCATTGTCGGCCGTGGTGAAAGAAACTACGCCGTAGTTGGGCGGATTCTGAATCACATTGAAGGTGACGTTGTTGAAGTTACGTTCGTAGCTGATGCTGTAACCGCCGCGGATGCTGGTCTTGCCATTGCCGATCGGGTCATATGCAAATCCGATCTTGGGCGCGAACTGTTTCGTGTTCAGGTTCCAGAGCCTTCCATCGGGAGCATTGTTACGGGTGAGGATGTGGCCATTGCGGATTTGGTCCCACGGATTGCCGCCGGATCCGAAGAAGAAGTTGGCGTCATAGCCGGGCTGCTGCGAGTGCTGCGGTCCGTAGAGTTCCCAACGCACGCCAAGGTTGATGCTGAGCTTGGGGTCAACTTTCCAGGAATCGTTGGCATATGCGGCGCCATCCTGGTAACGATTGGAGCGCGAGAAGTTGGGCGAAGAGACCGGAAGGTTGATAGTGCAGGCTGACGTCTGCTCGTAACTGCCCACGGCGTTTCTGTAGCACGGGTAGGCGCCTTGGGGGTTGACAGCAACCTGCAACAGCCCGAGGCCGCCGCTCACGAAGTTCTTGAGAGCGCCACCCGCACCGGAACTCGCATTGATCAAGCCGTCAACTGCTTCTTTGTACGCGCCGAAAGTGCGATTGTCTTTGATGTACAGAAAAGTTCCAGGTGAACTGATGCTTGCCCTTGCTCCAGGCAAGATCTTCGCCGATTTCGATGAAGTTCTGCGGCCCGCCGAAGGGGAGCGCGTTTCCGGGAGAGGTCTGCGAGTAGCCAGGGAAGTTGATGTAGCCGCCATTCAGGGTCACGGGCGAACCACCGTTGACATAGAGAGTGGGACTGACAGCCTGAGTCCCCAGGGGCTGTGCATTGTCGTAGCGCGAGCCGAGCAGCTTGGTGGCCGAGGCGAGCGTCGGTGTGATGGCCTTGCTATACGCCACTTCAAGGCCGTGATTGAACTGAGTATTGGCAGTGTCATAACCCTTATAGGGGCTGTTGTTCACAGAACCCGTGGGATTGATCAGGCTCTCCTGGATGTAGCGAACAAACATCGAAGAGGTCTGATTGATGGTCCAGTCGGCGCGGTTGAAGCTGATCCACTCGTTGACGGGAGTTCCGCCACCGGAGTCGGCCGGAATCTGATAGATGGATTGACCAAAAAGATTCTTCGTGCAAATCGGAGTCGAAGCAATTTGAGGATCGGCGCAATTACCGGTCAACGTCGTCGTGGAGGGCAGACCCGCCTGGTTCAATCCAATCGAGTTGATATCTGACTTCCAGAGGGTGCCCTGGATCTGGGCGCCTGTCTGCGTGGTGCCATTGATGGGATGCGCCAGCGTGCCGTACTTCGTGAAGAAGTCCTGCATGTTCGATGCAGACATGCCGATCAGATCAGCGGTGGGAACCGAAGTAATGATGTTCTGCGCGCTACGAATGCGGGTCCATTCCGTAGAGGAGAAGAAGAATATCTTGTCCTTCTTGATTGGTCCGCCGACAGAGTAGCCGAACTGGTTATGTGCATAGCGCGGCTTGGCAGGTGTGCTCGGATCCAGCGCATGAAGGTAATTATTGTTGTAACCGTCAGAGGCCAGTGTCGAGATGCGGTTGAACTCATAAACCGAGCCATGCAGGCCATTGCTTCCGGACTTGTGGAAACGTTCACTGCACCCTGGCCGCGTCCATATTCCGCGCCAGAGTTTGAAGTGACGATGCGAATCTCGGAGGTGGCGTCCATCGGAACAGTCTGGCCGATTCCGACTGCATACAGATCGGTGTTCTCAACACCGTCGAGCAGGATGTCGACAGAAGTTGACCGTGAGCCTGAGATGTTGAATCCAACACCCCGATGTTGTGCGTCATTCGGATCGGAGGAAAGATTTCCAGAGATTGCGACAAGATTGTAAGGATTGCGATCGAGCGTGGGAAGGCTGAGAATCTGGTCAGTCTGGATGACTGCGGCGACTTCCGGCTTTTCAAGGTGCACGCCGGCAAAATCATCAGCAGTAACTGTGATCTGGGTGCTTTCACCTTTCACCGCCAGCTTCACATTCACTGTATTTGAGGAGCCCACGGTGACCTGCAAGACGTGCGACGCCACACTGAATCCCTCCGCGCCGAATTTCACCGAGTAGGCGGCGGGCAGAAGTTGAGTGACCGAGTATTCACCCTTGCTGTTGGTGACGGTCGTTCTAACCGCACCGGTGGCAACGTTGGTCAGCGTGACTTCGGCGTTGGCAATGACCGCGCCGGTCTCATCCGTAACAACACCAGAACAGGAGCCGAGGTCGGCTTGCGCCTGGGCCACGGGAGTTCCGATGCAGGCAACATAGGCTGTGAGGCCTAAGACTCACCGTCAAAGCAGCAGCGTGCAGCAACCGCAAATATCGCATTGAAATCCTCCAGATCGACTCTGGGATCGGGGGACTTCATGGGGGCGAGTTCCCGATCCGCTTATCGCGCTCGGCGTCTCGGGTCTAGCTGGGGAGGGTTAGGTCCGTTCCGCGGTTAACAGTTAAAAAGAGGCCAAAAAAACAGCAAGAGAAAATAGGTCCGTTTCCATCGCGCCTTCGACGCGTGACGAAAACCATCCCAAGATAAAACAGGGTTCTTAGCGTTTATTAATGCAAACGACGTGCCAAACAAGGCTCACCGTCTCATTTTCCAATCTAAAGGATTAATCTAATTAAATCAGTGATATAGATCACACTCGAATATGGGAATTTGTAGAGAGGTACACGGGAACCTCACAAAATATTTCATTCAGGCCGGTCGGCGCACGTTCTGCTTGCTTCGATCATGTATCTTCGCTGCATGCAGATCGTGCTGGCGCATATCGGCGCGCGGCCCTCGTCGAAGGATCAATTTGAAGGCATTTCTTCGATGTATTTGGAACGCTGTTCGGCGTTCGCACGTTGCCATGCCGAGTCTTTCCGCAGCGAAACTGCCCTCTTCGAGTGGTTGGACCGACAACAGCGTCGTGCTCCAGCGATCACCGTACTTCTGGATAGCCGGGGACGGCAGATGACGTCGGAGAAGTTTGCCGAATGGCTCGGCCACCAGCGCGACAACGGCGCTCAACAGATCGTATTCGCCATCGGCCCGGCGGATGGGTGGTCAGAATCTGCGCAGAAAAGGGCCACGCTGCTGTTTTCGCTTGGTCCTCTCACATTGGCGCACGCACTTGCCCGCGTTGTTTTGGCCGAGCAACTCTACCGCGCATTTACAATCCTCGCAGGCCATCCATATCACTCCGGCCACTGAGGACTGGCCGTCCAGGCAACGTTTGCTTTGGCCGATCCGAACTGCAACTAGCTCCACAACGCCCGGAACTGAGAACCATGAACTCTGAACTGTCTTCAAGACGCGGACTTATCCTGATCAACACCGGTCCGGGCAAAGGCAAGACCACGGCCGCCATGGGTACGGCTCTGCGAGCAGTGGGCAACGGCATGCGCGTGCTGATGCTGCAGTTTCTCAAGGGCTCGTGGCACTACGGCGAGCTTGATTCCACGCAGGCCTTCGGCGGCAACTTCGTGCTCAAGCAGATGGGCCGCGGTTTTGTGAAGGTAGGTGGCGCGGAGACCGATCCTGAAGACATCCGCCTGGTGCAGGCTGCCTGGGCTGAGGCGCGCGAGGCGATTCTCTCCGGCGAGTGGGACATGGTGGTGCTCGACGAGATCAACTACGCCATTGGCTATGGCATGCTCGATCCAGCAGAGGTTGCCGAGACCCTTCGCAACCGACCGGAAATGGTCCACGTGATTCTGACCGGGCGCAACGCACATCCCACGCTCGTCGAGATCGCGGACACTGTCACCGAGATGCGCGAAGTGAAGCACGCCTACCAGAAGGGCATCCTCGCCCAACGCGGCATCGAATTCTGATCGCTCGCACTTCCGTTTCATTTTCTTTCGCTTCTTCACCCCTCTTCTGCAACGGTTGCATCCTCCTGTGGGCGATCAAGCCTGCGAACTCTGAACTACGATCTCGGAACTCGGAACTGCTCCCCGCCTCGCTATAATGACTGAGGCCCTATGTCCTGGTTTAAACGCGAGAACGGCGAGTTCGACGGTCCCGGCGGTAACGGCGACGAAGAGAAGAGTGTCCGTACCGAGGGGCTCTGGGTAAAATGCCCGGGCTGCCGGCAGACCATCTGGAAGGCTGACCTTGAGGCCAACATGAACGTCTGCCCCAAATGCCAGTACCACTTCAAAATCAGCGCAAAGCAGCGGTTGGACCTGCTGCTCGAGCCAGGCTACGAGTTGGTTGATGGCGGCCTGCGCTCGACCGACCCGCTCAACTTCACCGACGTCAAGCCCTACAAGCAGCGTCTGCGCAAGGCTCAGCAGGACACCGGTCTCAACGACGCCATCATGAACGCCCTCGGCCAGATGGGCTCGCATGCCGTTGTTGTCAGCGCCATGGAATACGGCTTCATCGGCGGATCGATGGGAGCCGTCGTAGGCGAAACCATCGCCCGGGCTGTTGACCGCGCACGCAGCGAGAAGAAGCCGCTGATCGTCGTCGCCGCGTCAGGCGGAGCGCGCATGATGGAAGGCGTCGTCAGCCTGATGCAGATGGCGAAGATCTCCACCGCCCTCGCGCAGCTCGACGACGCAGGCATCCCGTATATCTGCGTCCTGACCGACCCGACGACCGGCGGCGTGACCGCGAGCTTTGCCATGTTGGGCGATCTCAACATTGCCGAGCCTGGAGCCCTGATTGGCTTCGCCGGCCCGCGCGTGATTGAGCAGACAATCCGCCAGAAGCTCCCAGAGGGCTTCCAGCGTTCCGAGTTCCTCCTCGAAAAGGGCTTTCTCGACGCCGTGGTGCACCGTCACCACATGAAGAACTACCTGATCCGTGCCCTGGAGTTTATGAAGGCGCCGGAGCAGGCAAAAGCCACTGCATCGTAGTTCTCACCCCTTGACAACATCGTTCCGCAACCATTCAGAGCGGTTCCGCAGTTGGTGTAGCCGTTTCTGGCCTCGGAGGAATGTGGATTTTTCTTAAGGAAAAAATCCACTCGCGGCAATGGGCTTTCGGACACCGGAACTGCGGAGCCGCTTGAGTTGCATAAAAACAAGAGGCGCCCGAAGGCGCCTCTTTTCGTTCAGGGTGTTTGTGCCTCTTGTGGTTGTGATTTAGCTTGCCTGATTAGAAGTAGAACTTGGTGGCCAATTGGGTGAGGCGAGCTGACGAGCCGCTGTTGATGGCACTGATCTGTCCAAACGTGCTGTTGGCGTTCGAGAGAGTTGTGTCGCTCCAGCCAGCGCCCGGGTTGGCGAACGACGTGTGGTTGAACACGTTGTCGCTCTCCATGCGCAACTGTAGCCGGATCCCGCGCTCTTTCGACAGGTAGAAGTTCTTGGCCAGGATCATGTTGGTGAAGTTGATGCCGGGGCCGTGGGCCGGGTCGCGGTGGGTATTGCCGAACTGGCCGATAGGCTCGTTTACAAAGGCGGTCTTGGATATATACGCGCTGTGGCCGTTGCTGGCCAGGCGGCTGCGCGGATTGGCCTTGGTGATCGCAGCGACCTGGTTGGGGGCATCCCCGCAGGCGTAAAAGTAGACGAAGCCGGGGCACCAGAGCGAGTCGCCGCTGCTGCCGCCGTAGGAGACGTCGAACGGGAAGCCCGAGGCCAGCGTCGTGATGGCGCTGACCTCCCAGCCGCCGAGAGCCAGGTTGATCGGGCTGTATGCGGACTTACCGGGAATCAGGGGGGTTATGTAGATGGGGCTGAAGACCACGCGATTACGCGCGTCAAACCCGGAGTCGCCGATGTTAAGCTGCGGAGCGTACTGGTTGAAGCCGCGGAAGGAGCCGCCGAAGCCGGCTGTTCTCAAAGCTCGACCCGGTATCCATAGCGTGGGACCATGTGTAAGCCAGCTCGAAGTTCAGGCCATGAGTTGTGCCCTTGTTGATGAGCGCCTGGAGGGAGTGGTAGCTCGAAGAGGCGTAGGAACTCACTAGGCCGGGGTGAGGAATCCAGGCTGTCCCGAGGCGGGATCGATCTGGCCGTAGGTGGTGTGATTGGGAAAGAAGTAGCTCTGCTCCTCGCGGTAGATCGTATTGGGCCCAGTGTATCCCGGTGTACCCACAGAATGTCGTGTCGGCAACGCAGGCTGCGTGACCGGCAGGAGTAATGGGGTTGGCATCGATGGTGGCCTGGTTGTGCCGTGCGAGCGATCCGACGTAGCTTGCACGGGCCACGAGGCGCGAGGGGAACTCACGCTCCACGCTGAGCTGGATGTTTTCGGCGTAAGGGGCGCGGAAACTCGGGCCGTAGGTTGAGAAGTTCATGGGCTCCAGGGCCGCGAAGTTGATCGTGTCGCCCTTCTTGGGGAAGGTATATGGGAAGGGATTAGGAGCCGCCCCCCGCCGTTAATGTCGGTGTAGGGATCGGCAAACGTCGGGACCCCGCCGGTGGTCTGTGTGATACCGCTGCTGCTGATTCCGAAGGGAGGCGTTTCGAGAGTTTGCAGCGCAGTCTCTTCTTCCGTGCGGTCGTAGTAGATGCCGAAGCCGCCGCGGATGGAGAACTTGCCGGGCGCGCCCGAGAAGGCTCCAAGGTCGGGCGCCCACGCGAAGCCAACCCGCGGACCGAATTCGCCATAGCGGGTTGTCGCCTGGGCGGCGTTGGTGCAGCCCTTGTCTCCGCCGTACACCATGCTTGTGGGGGCACCGGGGAAGACCGTGGAGTTCTCTCCGCCTATGAGGCAGGCGATGGCGTTGCCGCCGTACTGTTGTTCCCGAAGCGGGGTGTCGATGGAGTATCCGAGTCCGTAGCTGAGGGTGAAGTTCGGCGTCAGCTTCCACGTGTCCTGAGCGAAGACGTAGTTGAGGAAAGCCTCCGCAATGATGGAAGCGCCGCTGCCCTGGCCGTAGGATGCGGGAATGCCGAGCAGGAAGTCCAGGCCGCCGTCGCCGGTGGTGTAGGCTGAGCCGCCGAAACTGAAGTTTCCGCTGTTTTGCGCCCCGAACGGGTTATGCACATTGAAGCGGCGTCCATCGTAGCCGAACTTGAAGGTGTGGTTTCCCCAAACCTTTGAAATAGCATCGTCAAGCTGAACCACCTGGTCGATGCGGGGCTGGGGGCCGTTGGTGCTCCAGCCCAGTGTGAAGCTTACGTTGGTGCCGCCAACGGAGATGGTGGGCACGTTTGCGGCCGACGCAATCTCAGGATGGATATTGAATCCGAGGCTGGCCGGGTCCACCGTGGTCAGCGGCTCAACCGCCTGGTAGTTGAAGCGGGTGTAGTGTCCAGAGAAGTCGTTGACCAGGCTGCCATTGAACTGGTGAACGTAGTCGCCCGTGTACTGCTGGATGATGTGCGTGCTCACATCGCCGAAACCGGGCAGCGTGGCGCCGGTAAACGGCAGGCCCTGCACGTTGGGCGATTTGTCGTAGATGGCCAGCGCGGTGATCTGGTTGGAGGGGTTGGGCGAGAAGTCGATGCGCTCGATGTACTGGTTATCCGATAAGACGTCCACCGGGTTGAAGAGGTAGCCATAGGTGCCGCTGTTGGGCTTGGGAACGTACTTGTTCACCAGGTTCAAAGCGATCGGATTGATGGCCGAAGCGGGCATCACTCCCCCGAGGTCGTAGGCGCACTGAGCCCAGGTTTCGCCGGCAGCCGAGCAGCCGGTGACTGTGACCGAGGAGGGAATCGGAATTGCCTGCCAGTTGCCCCACGCCGTACTGGCATCCGGGCGCGCACCCGTGGCAGCGGGGTTGTCGTCGGCCGAGAAGTCGCCAGCCAGGTTTGCCGCGTTGTATACGTCAGACGACCCGCCGCCATTCGTATCCGGAATCCGCTGGTGGGTACCCTGGTAACCGAAGAAGAAGAACAGCTTGTCGTGCAGGATCGGTCCCCCGACTGTGCCGCCATAGATGTTTTGGTGATACGGCGACACCGTCCCCGTGCCGGTGGTTACGCTCTTCTGGAAGTAGTTCAGCGTGTTCAGGAAGGTATCGCGGTAGAACTCGAACCCGTCGCCATGGAATTTGTTGGTGCCTTGCTTGATGGTGGCGGAGACGATGCCGCCCGAGTTGCGGTCATACTCCGCGTTCAGCGGACCATCGATCAGATTGAATTGGTCAATGGCATCCAGGTTCGGGCTGACAGCAACGGTGTTCAGCGCGATGTCATTTGTATCCGCGCCGTTGATAAGGTATTCCGACTGCTGCGTCTGGCCGCCACTTACCGAGTAGGTGCCAAAACGGTCGTTCGAGGCCTGCACGCCGGGCTGGGTAAGCTCCAGGCCGGCGAAGTTGCGGGTGATGAGTGGCAATTCCACGAGCTGCTCGGAGTTGACCACGTTGCTCAACTCCATGTCCGTGGTATTGACCTGGACGCCTTCGGCCTGCACTTCGATCACTTCAGCAGTTGATCCCACTTGAAGCTGGATTGACGCCACATACTCCTGATCGATGTTCAGCACAATACCCTTGGCCGTGTATGATTTGAACCCATTCGCGGTCACCAGGATGGTATAGGTACCTACCGGGACCTGTGCGAAGAGGAACGTTCCATCGGCGTTGGACACGGATTCAAACTTGACGCCCGTGGCTTCGTTGGTCGCCGCCACTTTGATGCCGGCGAGCGCGGCTCCCTGCGGGTCGGTCACTGTGCCCTTGATGCGAGCATTGACGTCGACTGCATGGGCAATGCCCAGCGCACCCATCAGAACGATGCAGAGCGCCAATACTTTTAGCTTTGGCAGATATCTCATACCCATTGTTCCTCGAAGTTGAATTTTGTGATTCAAGGGGACGGCGCCAGCGGTCTCATTCTGGCTCGCCGATTGCCCGCTCATGGCGGCCAATTCAGCTGACTCTTCTGTATTTACGTTCAGACCGCGATTTGGATGAAATCACACTGCAACCCTGGACCGGGCCGACAGCTGCAGACCCGCCCAGGAAGAGGGGGAAATGGCCGGAGATCTTCTTGCAAATGGCCTAAAAGCAAAAGGACAGAATTATGGGGAACGTCTGATTTGACTGACCCCACAGGGTGCAATTGACGTGCCAAAGTATTCGGGCGTATCTTCAGCATGTATTTACAACAACTTAACATTCCGAACCCCCTCCGAGTTGCCGTTTGCGGACATGCGCTAAATCCGCTTTTCAACAACTACATACGAAAAACGGTAGAGCGGTGGGATTTTCCCCAATATTTCGGAGCTATTCCGGGCGCGACATTCAGTGTGACAAGTCTTTGGAAATCTGTTTTTTAGGATACCCGGACTCCGATCTTTCAAAATCAGTTGAGAATGATTTCCCCAGTGAGAGTCGAGCAAGTGTTCTTTCCCTGTTAAATTATTGCAACATAAATAGATAGATGATTTCCTGTTTGAGCGACGCCGATGGCCATCTGAATGCTAATAGCTGATTGAGGTCCCCCCGACTCTATTCCACAATTCAACAACCTCCTTCACATGTCGAAGAGGTCGAAGATTCCCCGCTTCTCATGCGGCGAGTCTTGGAGAAAACTGTGACGTCACCCAGACGGGTTTTAGTAACGATACTCATTTTGCTTCTTGGCTTGGTTACGGCCAGCGCGCAAACTTCAAACGGGACTGTAATCGGTTCCATTACCGATACGCTCGGAAGCTCAATTGTCGGCGCAAGTGTGACGATCACCTCGGTCGACACTGGCGCAGTACGCACCACTCTGACGAACCAGGAGGGAACCTACCGCATCGAGTCGGTTTCGCCTGGCACGTACAACGTGTCTGCTTCTGCCCAGGGCTTTGAGACCACTGTGAACAAGGGACTCATCGTTCCCGGCACCGCCATCGTTTCCGCAAGTCTGGTGCTCAAGGTGGGTTCGGCCTCTGACAAGGTCGAAGTCTCTGCCGATAACGCCGTCCTCAACACTGACAATGGTCAGATCGCCGGCACGATCAGCGAGCAGGAAATCAGCAGCCTTCCGATTGCCAGCCTGAACCCGTATGAGCTCGCTCTTACGCTGCCGGGCGTGATGAACACCCAGGTAGGCGGCTTCTCCAACGGTGTCGATTTCAACGTGGGCGGCGGCAGGCCGCGTGCCAACAACTTCCTTATTGAAGGTCAGGACAACAACGACGCCGGCATTCAGGGCCAGGGCCTTCAGCCGGGCAACGACGAAGCTGTCAAGGAAGTCGTCATCATCGAGAACGCTTACACTGCCGAGTACGGTCATGGCGCGGGTTCCGTATCGAACCTGATTTACAAGAGCGGCACCAATGATTGGCATGGCGCAGTCTACGAGCGCCTGCAGAACTCCTCGCTCGACACCGTTGACAAGAACCAGCAGTATTACTCATCGCTCTGCGTGGCGGCGGGCGGAGGGCCGGAGTGCATTGCGCAGATCGCCAAGTATCGCGAGAACCAGCCGGGCTTCCGCGTCGGCGGACCCATCATTCACAACAAGCTCTTCGGCTTCGCTTCGTACCAGTGGGATTACTTTCGCTCTACGGCGGCTCTATCGGCCCTGACCGTGCCAACGGCGAACGGTTTTGCCACACTGGGCAACTATTCCTCAAACCCTCGCGTGGCCAACCTCGTTAAGGCGTACGGCGGCCTGGTCGGCACCAATACCGGCCTGACACCTCCGATTGCTCTGGGACCCGATCCCGTGACAGGCGTCGATCGCGGCAGTGTGGAGATGGGCACAGTAGAGCGCAACCTCGGCGCTGATGACAACGCTCCCGAGATGGACCTCAAGGGCGACTACATCATGAGCCAGAAGGACACGCTGAACCTCCGCTTTATCCGGACTCGCTTCATCGCTCCGTATGACGTGTTCAACTTTACGAGTCAGTTGCCCGGCTTCGACTCCGACCAGGACGGCACCTCTTACAACACCGGCCTCGTCGAGTCCCATGTCTTCAATCCCAACGTGGTCAATGAAGTGCGCCTGTCCTATGGCCGCATCGGATTCGCCTTCGGCTTGCCCGCCAGCACTCTGGCCAACCCTCTCTATAACCAGCCAGCCGTCACCGTTTCCAACATGACCGGCTACGGCATTCCTGGAAACATTCCCCAGGGCCGTTTCCACAATACGTATCAACTGCAGGACACCCTCAGCTGGACGCACGGCAAGCATTTCATCAAGATCGGTGAGGACATTGCCGACATCCGCGTGAAGGATCAGATTCCCTTCAACTTCTACGGTGCTATCGGTTTCGCGAACGACTCGGCAGCAACTCCCCTGACTGGCGGCGGAAGCTTCAAATATACCGGTCTCGCCAACCTCATCGACGACTTCGGCGGAACGGGTACCTCGGCGAGTCAGAACTTCGGCAGCCCCATAGCTCAGCCCCGGCTCTTCAGCCAGAACTACTTCGTGCAAGACACGTACCGCCCCATCCCTACGCTGAGTTTGGATATGGGCTTCCGCTATGAGTACAACGGCGCCCCGTTTAACGCGACGGGCACGCCGTACCCGGGCATCGATGAGTCAAATCCGGCATGCTTCCCGTTGACTCCCGGCGCGAGTTGCAATACCAAGCAAGTGGCGGACGGCAGCCAATGGGGACCTCGGGCCGGCATTGCATGGAGCCCGACCCTCTTTGGACAGAACAAGACCGTCATTCGCTCCGGCTTTGGCGTCTTCTACGATGTGGTCTTTACCAACATCATCGACAACATTCAGGCTACGGCGCCTAACGCAGCTTCGCCGGTCATAAACAGCTCCACAAGCGCCAACGGCAACCGCGGCACCGGTACCTGGTATGAGCAGTTCGCCAATCTCAACCATTCACCTTTGCCTGGCAACACTGCCGAGCCAATCGTGAATCATCTGCTCTCGCCACGCACGTTGCACTGGAACCTCAACGTCGAGCAGGAGCTGCCTTGGGCCACTACCATCCAGGTTGGCTACGTGGGCGAGCGCGGCGAGCACCTCTACGGCAACACAAACCTCAACCCGTTTGTGAATCAATATTTCAGCGGTGCGCGTGTCATTCCGACCCGCGGTTCGATCGTGGTTCGGGACAATTCTGACGACTCAGAGTACACAGGCCTGTGGTCAGAACTCGATCACAAATTCAACCACTCGTTCCTCTTCCGCGCCTCCTACACGCTGGGACGCGCCTTTGACGACGGTTCGGAGATCTTCACCACGGCAAACGAGTCTGGCTACCAGTTCAGCCGTTATCCCACTCCGCGCGGAACCACGGATTGGGGTCCCTCGGAGTACGACCACCGTCAGCGCCTTGTTCTGTCGTACATCTGGACGCCCGCTGTCTGGCACACCGAAGGCGCTATGAAGGTTGTCGGCAATGTCGTCAATCACTGGGCCTTGGCCGGCATCACGCAGTTCCAATCCGGCACGGCGCACAACATCGAAGTTGGAACCGACGTGGATGGCGATGGTATCAGCAATGACCGTCCGATGCTCGGGAACAAGAACGCTCCGATGAACACCTACGCTTTCGACGACTCGTGGTTTTATGGCGCTTCTCAGGGGACGCTGTGCTCCGGCCCGAGCCTCTGGTATACCAACAACCCCTGCGAAGTGGTTTCGCCAGACCAGGTGCACTGGATCGTCCCGGCCTACGGAACACGTCCCGCAAATCCAATCGGCCGCAACTCCTACTTTGGCCCTGGATATCAGCAGTGGGATATGAACGTTCAGCGTTCCTTCCAGATCCACGAAAAGCTGACCATGGATTTCCGCGGCGAGCTTTTCAACGTGTTTAACCACGGACAGGTTGACACGAACGGATACCTGGAAAACACAACCCTCATCAGCGGCATTCCAACCGATGCGTATACGGGCGACAACGGCACGAACACCTTTGCTTCGCCTGACCCGGCGGTGAACGGTCACCGTCACGCTCGGCTGTACATCCGCTTCCAGTTCTAAACTGCTCCTCTTCACCTGAAAAGGGCAGCCTTCGGGCTGCCTTTTTTCTTGCGCGCCACATTCACTTCGGGACAGGAATCCGGATGTTCTAGACTTGTTGGCGCTGACAAATAAAGGACGAGACGATGCGCCGTTCCATCCACTTTTTCTTTCGGACCGCTCAAACCGGCCTGATTCTTCTGTTTTCTTTGCCTGCCGCCCTCCACTCCCAAGGCACTTTCCCAAAGTTCAACTCCATCCCGGCCATCCCGTTTGACATCGCTGGTCCCGTCATTCGCGCTCATTCCGAGACCGAGAAGCCCTTTACGGTCGCAGGAGAGCGCGGCGTCGTTCTGGGCCAGCAGAATGGAACCTTTGAAGCCTGGGTGCTCCCCGTCAAGCTGCTTTCGCACCTGACCATCGAAGCCAATATCGAGGGCTACACCGTTCCCATCGACGTAAACCAGCAAGCTGCGGAGATTGAAGTGCATCCCGATCGCACGGTAATCACCTACAGCCACATCGGCTTCACCGTACGCCAGATCATGTTCTCTGCAAACGATGTCCCAGTCGGCACGGGGCCCGTCGTGCTCTTTGAGTTCGATTGCCTGCACCCGACCGAATTCATCTTCCGCTTCACTCCGGAACTGCGCTGGATGTGGCCCGAGCGCAACGAGGGTGTGCCGGGAGTGGAGTGGGTTTCACCTGACCCGCATGCGCCCGCCGCTCCCGGTGGCTTTTACGTTCTTCACGCGGACTATCCCGATCTTGCCGGCGCTATCACGATACCCGGCGCACAGCCGGGTATCCTTGCGCCCTATCAGGAACGCCCGCAGGTCCATCCCGTCGAATTTCATTTGCACATCGATCCCGTGCGCGATCACGGACGGCTGTTTCCGCTGCTGATGGCAGCGGGTATGAACAAGGAAGCCGCGACCAACGCAACTCTGGGCGCAACGCTCGCGAAGCTGAACGATTCAATTGCAACCGTTTATGAGGCACACGCTGACAGCTACAGGAAGCTGTTAGCGAACGCCACCTCGATCGAGACGCCCGACCCAATTCTCAACGAGGCCTTTCAGTGGGCCGTTATTTCGATTGAGCAGCTCAAGACAAAGGCATTGCCCGACAACGAAACGGCACTGGTCGCCGGCTACTTCGCATCGGCCGACTCGGCGCGGCCCGGTTTTGGCTGGTTCTTCGGGCGCGACGCTCTCTACACGCTCTTTGCCGTCAATGGATACGGCGACTTTTCGCTTTCGAAGTCGGAGCTCGAATTCCTGATCAAGCGTCAGCGCGAAGACGGCAAAATCATGCACGAGTACTCGCAGACCGCTCCGTTCATCGACTGGCGCCAGTTCCCGTACATGTATGCTGCCGCTGATTCCACGCCATTGTTCCTGCTGGCTGTTGCCGATTACGTGAAGGCCAGTGGCGATGTCGACTTCCTGAAGACGCATCGCGACGCAATCGAGAAGGCGTGGGCGTTTGAAACCGATCCCGCGCACGACACGGACCACGACGGAATCTACGACAACTCGCAGGGCACCGGTTGGGTGGAGAGTTGGCCCGACGGCATGCCGCACCAGGAGATCTACCTGGCGCTGCTCGATCAACAAGCGTCATCAGCCATGGCTTACATCGCGCACCAATTGAAAGATTCGGTGAAGGCAGAGGCCGCGGAAAAACGGGCCGGGAACGTGGCCAAGACGATCAATTCTGAATACTACGATGCCCAGAAGCAATGCTATGCGTTCAGCCGCAATATGGATGGGTCACTGGACCGAACGAGCACTGTATATCCTGCGCTAGCCTGGTGGGATCCGGCAGGTGGAAAATCGATTCTTGCGCAACCGGAAGGTTGTCTTTCCCAGTTCGCCGGCGCATCGCTCAACACTGATTGGGGGCTGCGCGATGTCGCAAACGACGAAAAGATCTACGACGGCATGAGCTATCACCAGGGCTCCGTGTGGCCGCTCTTCACCGGCTGGGCCGCGCTGGCCGAGTACCGCGGCGACCAGCCCCTTGCCGGCTTTCAATTGTTGATGGAGAACGCGAACCTGACAAAGGCGCAGGATCTCGGCGCGGTGACGGAATTATTGTCCGGGGACCTTTTTGTGCCGTTCGGGCGCTCCACGAGCCATCAGTTATGGTCGAGCGCAATGGTGATCACTCCAGTTCTGCGCGGCCTATTCGGGATCAGCATCGATGCGCAGACGAAGACGATTACTGTGAATCCGCATCTGCCGGCGAGTTGGGATGAAGCCGAGATTCGTGGCCTTCAGATGCCTGCTGGCGCTGCCAGTCTAGCGTTTTCTCGGAATGGATCGATTCTCGAAGTCTGCGCATACAGTGGGCTGGGGCCTGGGTGGCAGATGCGTAGCGATATTGCCGGTGTCACTTTTGGCGCGCTGACAAAATGGAAGGCAACATCCGAGACAGGCGTGAAGCCGTGTACCGGCCTTCGCATTCCCCTTCGAGATATCGGGATCGAGGCACCTGTAGAAGAGAGGATTCAGCTAGGCGAACGAACGATCCGCGCTCGCGTAATCAGTGAACAATGGAGCGTAAATGAGGTCAAGCTAGTTTTTGAAGGAGAAGCAGACTCAAAGACTGCTTTCGGCGTTCATCAATATCGACCGTTGCCAAATCTCAAACTGTCTAGCCCCGAAAACATCGGCGAAGAAGCGAACGAACGACCCGCGGCTTTCCTAGAGAAAATCAAATCAGAGAATTTGGAGCCGAGATTTCTTTGGCTTCGTTTTCCTAAAGGTGAGGGCTGGAAGAGCATAACCGTCACGCTGACGTGGTGATCAAATCCGGTTCCAATTCGAATTGGAACCGGCCGACGACGACAACTACTTCTTGTGCTTCCGATAAAGGCCGATCAGGTGGTTCGTTGAGCTGTCGTGGGCGAGTTGCGGCTCAGATGGGCTTTCCAGCTCAGGAATGATTTTCTGGGCCAGCGCCTTGCCGAGTTCCACGCCCCATTGATCGAACGAGTTGACCTGCCAGATCACACCTTGCGTGAAAACGCAGTGCTCATAAAGCGCAACCAACTTGCCGAGGACCGCGGGTGTCAACTCTTCCGCAAGAATCGTATTCGAAGGCCGGTTGCCTTCGAATACGCGATGCGGAACGAGCCATGCAGGCGTACCTTCGGCCTTCACTTGCTCGGCAGTTTTGCCGAAGGCCAGCGCCTCCGTTTGCGCGAAGACATTCGCAATCAGTATGTCGTGATGGCTGCCCAGGGGATTGAGCGTCTTGTAGAACGCGATGAAGTCGCACGGGATCAGCCGCGTCCCCTGGTGAATCAACTGGTAGAAGGAGTGCTGCCCGTTGGTGCCGGGTTCACCCCAGTAGATGGGTCCGGTGTTGTACCGAACCTGCGCGCCACTCAGGGTTACATGCTTGCCGTTGCTCTCCATCGTTAACTGCTGAAGATACGCCGGGAAGCGCTTCAGATACTGCTCGTAAGGCAAGATGCCAATGGTCTGCGCATCGAAGAAATCCGTGTACCAGACCGAAAGCAGCGCCAGCAGCACGGGTAGATTTTTGTCGAAAGGCGTGGTGCGGAAGTGCTCGTCCATCTGGTGGAATCCATCGAGCATTGCGCGGAAGTTCTGCGGCCCGATGGCGAGCATGGTCGAAAGCCCAATGGCCGAATCCATCGAGTAGCGGCCGCCAACCCAGTCCCAGAAGCCGAACATATTCGCAGTGTCGATGCCGAACTTCGTCACTTCGCCAGCATTCGTCGACACGGCGACAAAATGTTTCGCAATCGCGGACTCATCTCCCCCAAGTTTCTCCAACAGCCATGCCCGGGCAGTGTGCGCGTTGGTCATGGTCTCGAGCGTCGTGAAGGTCTTGGAGGACACAATAAACAACGTCTCGGCCGCATCAAGATCCTGGACAGCTTCAGCAAAGTCGGTGCTATCGACATTCGAAACAAAACGAAACGTCATGGCGCGATCGCTGTAGTGTTTCAGCGCTTCGTAGGCCATCACCGGTCCAAGATCGGAGCCACCTATACCAATATTGATCACGTTCTTGATGCGCTTGCCGGTGTGACCCTTCCACTCGCCGCTCCGGACGCGATCCGAAAAGGCCGACATACGGTCCAGCACCTCATGCACCTTCGGCACCACGTCTTCGCCGTCAACGAGGATGGTTTGGCCCTTGGGTGCGCGCAACGCCACGTGCAACACGGCGCGCTTCTCGGTGATGTTGATCTTCTGGCCGCCGAACATTGCGTCGGTGCGCTCGCGCAGCTTCGATTCTTCGGCAAGGGCGAGGAGCAGCTTGATCGTCTCGTCGGTGATGCGGTTCTTCGAGTAATCGAGGAACAAGCCCGCAGCCTCTGCGGTGAGGCGCTCGCCGCGCTTGGGATCGTCGGCAAAGAGGCTGCGCAGATGCATCTTGGCGACTTCGCGCGCGTGCATCTTCAAGTCCTTCCACGCCTTCAGACTCGTCAGTGGCTTTACCTTGATCTCGCTCTTGCGGCTCTTTTCATTTGTTGCCATCCTTATCCTCCAATTCGCGGCCTCGCAAACGGGCGCCTCTTACGCATGCAATTCTTCGGATGCGAAATGTGTGTGAAACTGATGCAAAATTCTCTGCCGGCCCAACTTCACATTATCCTCGCTCTGGGTGCGAGGCCCTGTGGACGGAAACTGATCTGGTTCCCGCCTGCGGCCCAAAATGCAACCGGCCTGGCATTGCTGCCAGGCCGTCCGTTATTCCCTAGTCCCATTACCTGTCTTTATCAGATCCGCATCGGCATCAATACATAACGCGAACGATACTCCGCGTCGGGATCCTCGGGGCGCATTTGGCCGGCGCTCTGCGAGTCCTTGAACTCCAGCCGTACCTCGCCCTCGTTCCCCAGCGCCTTCAGGAAATCGATGATGTAGGTCGAGTTGAAGCCCACCATAATGGGATCGCCGGAATAGGGCGTATCGATTGTGTCTTCGCTCTCGCCGCTTTCGGTGGACTGTGAACTGATTTTCAGTTCGTTGCCTTCGAGTCGCAGCCTGATCGCACCAGACCGTTCATCGGCAAACTGCGCCACGCGCTGAATGGCGCTGGACAGCTCGCTCGACCGCACCACCGCGAACTTCGTGTTGTCGCGGGGCATTACCGCTTCGTAGTTGGGGAACTGCCCCGACAAACGCCGCGTGCTCAGCGTGCGATGACCGACCTTGAAGAACAACGTGTGCTCGTCGTCGGCGAATTCCACCTTCTCCATGTCGGTGTTTGAGAGCAGTCCCTGCAGTTCCTGTAAAGCCTTGCGCGGAATCAGCACCCGCTTTTCGCCGCTGATGCCTTCCATCGCTTCGCCGGGTTTTTCGACGAACGACAACCGATGCCCGTCTGTTGCCACCATGGCGATTGACTCAGCCTTCAGCACCAACAGCGCGCCATTCAGGGTGTAACGTGACTCTTCGTTCGAAATGGCAAAGATTGTTCGCGCAATCAGCGTCTTGAGCGCGACAGCCGGAATGCTTGTAGCGGCGACGGCAGGGAACTCGGGCACCTGTGGATAGTTCGCGCGCGCCATGCCCACCATCTTGGTATTCGAACGGCCTGAGCGAATCTGTACCCAGTGATTTTCGAGCAGCTTGATGCTGATGTCGCCGTCAGGCAGCAGCTTGATGTAGTCGTAAAGCTTTCGCGCGGGAATGGTGCACGATCCCGGCTTTTTCACCTTCACAGCTGCGCTGGTTCTGATCGCCTGGTCCAGGTCGGTCGCCGTAATGTTCAGCCGGTCACCCTCGGCCTCGATCAGGAAGTTGGACAGGATGGGAATCGTCGTTTTGCGCTCAACCACGCTTTGCGTGGCGGCGAGCTCCTTTACCAGTTCCTGGCGGCTTACGGTAATTTCCATCGTTGCCCCCTGTGCTGCCGGCTTTTCAACTTCAGTTTCCACGATCGGCATAGCTCCCACTCCGTCTTGGTCGCCGCCGCACCCCGCGTTCGGCAAACCGGCCCCGATTTGCGTCTACCCGCGCAGTCTGCGCCGCAAACCCCACTTTGCCCAAGCCTACACTACGCGCGCTGCGGCGCGAAACCGCTGCTGTTTCTTGCCTTTAATTGTATGCATCTTCACAAAAAATGGTGCGTGGAAAACCAGTCCACATCTCTTGATTCGCAGGTAATTGGACATTAACGGAACAATCATCGCCATGGAGCCGTTGTTGCCTGAATCTGTGCCGTGTCGGCAGCGGCCGATCTCACCCTTACCAGCGTCAGGACTGTAATGTCATCTTCTTGTCCGAACCTCAGCGCCGCGGCCGCAATTGCTTCGGCAGTCTGAGAACTGATCGCTTGCATCCTCTCGAAGCCGAATAACATACCTTGCGCATCCCGCGCTTCCAGCACGCCATCGGAAAGCAGGGTCAGTTGGTCGCCTGTCTCCAACTGAAACGAGCGCTCTTCGTACATCACGTCCCGAGAGATCCCCAGCGGTAGATCGGCGCTCACCGCCAACTCTTCGCCGTTTCGGTAAGGCGGAAGATGGCCCGCGTTGGCCACCGTTACCTCGCCTTCTCCTGTTACGCGAGCGCAAATGCAGGTGATGAAACCGCTGTCCTGGGTCTTGGTGATTTGCCGGTTGAGACGGGTTAACAACACTCCGGGCCCCAGTCCCTGAGCAGCCAGCGTATGCAGAGCTCCAAGTGCGAGGGTGCCCGTCATGGCGGCCCTCAATCCTTTGCCGCTTACATCGCCCACAACCACCAGTTGGGCGCCGTCTTCCTGCTCAAACACCTGGTAGAAATCGCCACCCACCTCCTGTGCGGGAAAGTAGGCGGCTTCGATTGTGTAGCCCTTCACCTGTGGCAACCGTACCGGCACCAGCCGCTGCTGGATTTCGCGCGCGGCCTCTAACTCGGCTGCACCCCGAGCCTGCTCTCGGCTCACACGCGTGAAGCGGAAAAACATCACCACGGCAATCGCCAGCAGAAACAGCAAGTCACCGATATCTGAAAGCTGCAGAGACACCAGTCCCAGGGGAATGGGGTTCGCCAGAAAATCCAGCTTGCTCCAGCCGGAAAAGATCGACATATTGCCCGTGTCGTAGATCGCCGCGGCCGCAGCCGGCAGCAAGCTTGGCGCAATCAGCCATCCTGCCTCGCGGTTGCCTTTGTGATACCACACCAGCAGCATCACCGGCAGCAGCAAGGCCGCAGGCAAAAGGATGAGCGCCTGAATGGCCACATAAATCTCGGTTGCCAGGGAGCCGAATGTACTCGCCACATTCAAGCTGATTGACAACACCAGCAGCGCCTCGTACAGGCGCCAGATTCGGTTCACCCTTCGCCCGGCGAAGCTGAAGGTGAACTCGATCTGCATGATCGTATACACATAGAGCAACGGATCGCCCAGTTCGTTGTTCCACGAAAGCGGCAGCAACCCCGACGTCGAGCTATACAGCAGCCCGTTCGAAAGTCCCAGCAGAGACAGGTACAGCCCAAGCCAAAGATACTCAGCGCGCCCGCGTTGGCTTAGATACAGCGCAAATGCCGCCAGCCCTCCAAGCAGCAGCAACCCGTTGATCACAAGCGAAGGGATCACCGCATACACACGCTGGCTTTCAAACGACACTCGCATATCGTCAATTGCGCCCGCAGAGCCAACCGCCGCGGTTAGAAACAGCGGGAGATGCCAGATGGTGTAGGACTTCGGGGCCCGTGTACGCAGCGCCAGGGTGAAATCATCCACGTCGTCCGGCAGCACTACCACCTGCTCTGTCGGCCGCTTCACGCTGAGTATCGAGCCCAAACTTGTGTCCGGATCGCGCTGCCCGTTCACATACAGCTCATACACCCCTTCGCCACCCACCAGCAACAAATGCTCGTGCGGACGCTCCTTCGCCAGCACCAAATGCAGGCGGTACCACCGCCGTCCTGGTTGCGCCGCGCCCATATCGTCCAGTTCTGCTGGTTGCCATGCCTTGTCGTCGAATCCGGGTTGGGCCCATGCCAGGTTATCGCCGTCGTGCTCGCGCCAGCCCTCGTTCAGCGTCACCGTGCCGGAGTGCCACTGCGTGGCATCGACTGCCTGCGCCATGCCCGCTGGGGCCATCGGAACAAGCACCCCCAGGCACAGAATGGCCAGTGCCGAACTGATGTGCCGTTCCTCGCGCCTCCGTGCACGTTTCAGCACAGCGTTGACTGACCTCCAGTTCCCGCGCAATCCGATTACTCGATTCGAATGGGGAGCCTCAGTCTAACGAAGCCTTACCGTGGTCAGCAATGAGTGCTCATCTTGCAGCCTGCCAGTCGCTGGCCACCGTACGCGACGGCTATGGGGATTTCCGTTCTTAAATAAATAAAAGAACCCGTAGTCTTAGTCGTTCCCATTGGAAAAGTGGAAAGCTAGCTCAACTCGTTTCGCCTCATCCGCTTTACCTTTGTCTCGGATTTCTAAATCCCACCTGTGCATCTCCGGATAATTGGAAAATGCGTCTCTAACACCTCTTCAATAACCCTGATTTCCCACCACTCCCACAGACCTCGTAAAAGCCCCTGTGAAAACCTTGCGCTTTATGTGTAATCTTCGTCCCCGTCCGCATCAATCGCGGTCTTCTGTGTGACGCGTCGTCCACAGTGGATATGTCTTCCACATCCTTCACATCGATCAAATCTTGCGAGGAAAATTATTACTCGAACGCCTGCCCTGCGGACTCCATCAGGATGCAAAAGGACTGCGCTTCAGTCGATATTCCGGGCCGGTCGAAGTCAGGGGCACTGCAGGCGCCCTGTACAAAACCGTACGCGTCCATCTTTGACCGGGCTGCGGCACGCGTTCTGTCTGCAGGCGCCCGATACTTTGCCGGCAACCACCCATCCGTCATTCCCCGATACATGGCGAAAGCGAGCATCTGCGCGAGGTTGGTCTCGACGAACGTATCGGACTGATCGACGACATTGTGAATTAGGCCATCCGGGCGCTGGTGCGCGAGGCATCCGTCGATCACCTGCTGCGCAAACTCTGCCAGCCGGCTGCGATCGTTTTGCCGATCAGGAGGCAGGCTGCGAACGACATATGCCAGACCCGCGGCGGTCCAGCCGTTGCCGCCGCCCCAGAAGGCGGGATCGGCGAACTGCCCCTTGCCATCATCCCAGATGTGGGCCATCAGCTTTTTTCCGGGATTGAAAAGGAGCTTCCGGTAGCCTTCGAGCTGGAGGATTGCCTCGTCATAGTGGCCCATGGCGGCCAGAAACGGAGGCGCTCCGTTGATGCCATCTGACCACATCTGTGGCGCTTCAAAGGTATGATAAAGCAGGCCATCTGCGTTGCGCGGCGCTTTGTTGAGAATCCATTCGAGCATGCGCTGGACGGACTGGTGCATTGCGGCGTCTCCGGTCCATTCTGCTGCCTGCGCGTAGGCTGCTCCGCCCATCGCCGGATCGGTGGGACCGCCGCTGACCACGACGCCCATGCGGCCGTCGGGCGTTTGCTGAACCATGGCGGCTTTCGTGAGCTGGATGAGCAGATCGCGCTGGCCCGATTGCAGCATGGCCTGGGCGAAGATGCCTTGCTCCCAGTCGCGGCGCTGCATGGCCAGAGCGGCGGCTGTCGCGCGCTCAATGCGGCGGATGCTCTCGGGTTTGTGATCGAGTGGCGTGCTTTTGCGTGTGCTTTGCAAATGATGCGGAGAGGAGGCTCTGCGAACCCGCGACGGTTGCCGCACATAGAAATGATCGTCGATTCACGCTGACGATGATAACGCGGCGGGTCTGGCAGCATTGCCTCAGGGGCTAAAGCCCATCAAATTCTCCGCAACATATGGCACAACTAAAAGTCGTGCCCTTTCAAAATTCTAGTTTGCACTGGTCAGGCTGCGGATGATCTCTACCTCGCGCTGGCGGTAGGGCGTGCCGTCGGGATGGAATACGTCGTGCTGCCAGACGGCCGGCTGATCCTTGACATACGGCCGCTGCCAGGAATCCCAGGGAATCCACGTCTGGCTCTTGCCGGCCACCAGGCCCCAGTTGATGGCTCCGACGTGATACTGCTTCGCGAGGGGCAGAATCGTGTCGAAGGTGCTGCCGATGTTGCGGGCCATGTATTCGGTGCAGATGATGGGCCGATGATATGGCTCGAGCAGCTTCACATGCGCTTCGAAGTCTTCGGGCCAGCCGTAGTTGTGAAAGCTGATCACGTCAGACTGCTCGATCTGGATTCGGGCGACCGGCGGCATCGTGTCGAGCGACGTCCAGTCGCCATGCCACAGGCCGCTGGTCAGCGGCTGCGTGGGATGGGCAGAGCGCGCCCACGCAAAAACCTGCGGCAGAAGTCCGGCGATAATCTCGTTCTTGTTTTTCGGTTCTCCGTGGAGGTAGGAAGAATCGTTGCCGTTGTCGGGCTCGTTCCACAGGTCCCAGGCAAGAATGCGCGGATCGTTGGCGAATGCGCCCACTACGCCTTTGACGTAGCTTTCGAGGCGCGGATACTTGCGCTGGGTCGGCGAGAATTTCCGCTCCCGGCGCCTGCACCCAGCCGGAGTTGTGCACGCCGGGAATCGGCGGATGCTGCGGCCCAAGCTTTGGGTGCGGATCCCAGCAGGAATCGAAGAGCACAAACACCGGCCGGATGTGGTGGCGCGACGCGATGGTCGAGAAACGTGTCGATGCGCTGCTGGAAGCCCTTCGGATCCTGCTCCCAGAGCAGGTTGTGCAGGAAGACGCGCATGGTGTTCATGCCGATGCTTTCAGCCCAGCCCAGCTCGCGGTCGATGGTGCGTTGGATCGAAGGTATCGGCCTGCCACATCTCCAGTTCATTGATCGCGGTCGACGGCAGAAAATCCGCGCCCACCGGCCAGGGCTGGCGCGCATACCAATCGTTGGCCTGCGCTTCGGTCCAGCGTTGCTGCGCATGGAGCGTCGGGAAGAGCACCCAACGCCATCACAAGCAACAATGACCAGCGGAAGGAACGCATGAGTCTGTGCACACTGCTGCATGCAGAACGGCGACGCTCTGTGTTTCATGAGGGCTCCTGGAATGGCAAAAAACGCGAAGGAGTATTCTACTGCGCCTTGCTGAGGTCTGCGGCCTTGGTGCGCTCGGCGGCGGCTTCATCGGCGCGGCCCTGGCGTTCATAGGCGATGGCGAGCTGGGCGTGCGCCTCGGCGAAGGTGGGATCGGCCGCGACCGACTCCTGGTAGCGCGCAATGGCGTCGGCGATCTGGCCGCGCAACATGAGTTGATTGCCCGCATTGAGTGCGAAGTTGGCGCGCTGCCGGCTGACCGCGCCCTGCGCCAGCACCGCTGCCTCTTTGCGGTAATCGGCGGCCTGGCTGCGAAGCTGCTTCATCTCGCTGCGCAACGCGTCGGCCTTCTTCTGGTCACCGGCAGCTTCGGCGGCGTCGGCCTGCGCGCTGAGATTGCCGGCCTGCTCCGCGAGAACCGCGGCGAGCGTGACACGCGGACCGGGTTGGCCGGGCAGCAGTGGAATGGCTTTCTTGAGCGCCTCTGCCGCCTCGGGCAAGCGCGAATCCTGCTTGAGCGTGCTGCCCAGAATCGCCCATGCATCGCCGTTCTCAGGCCGCAGCGCCACGGCCTTTCGCAGCTGCACGACTGCGTCGTCGAGCTTGCCGAGCTGCATGTAGAGGATGCCCAGCGTGTAGGGGGGATCCTGCAGGTTGGGGTCCATCTGCCCGGCGCGGCTCAGTTCGGCGATCGCATCGTCTGAGCCGGTCTTTGAACTTGTAGGCGAGGCCGAGATCGTAGTGAAGCTGCGGGTCGTTGGGATCGAGCGCGATTGCTTTCTGGAAATCGGCGATCGCTTCGTCGAATGCGGAAAGCTGGATGTGGCAGACGCCCAGATCCTTGTAAACGGTGGGATCGTTTGCGATTCTCTGCGAGAGCACGCTTGAAGTAGTCGAGCGCCTCCTTGCCTTTGCCGGTCAAGCGTGAGCGCCAAGTCCGAGATTCGTGAGCGCCGAAGGAGTTGTGCGGCTCGCGCTCAATCGCCTTCTGAAACCACGGAATCGCATCCTGCTGGCGGCCGAGTCGCTGCAGCGCCATGGCCAGCTCGAGCTGGACGCCGGGAAGATTCGAGTCGGCCTGGATGGCCGCGTTGAATTGCTGCACCGCTTCTTCATCTTTGCCGGCAGCTGCGAGAGCGCGGCCGTATTCCATCAGAGCTTCGGCGTTCGGCGGATTCATGGCGGCTGCCGTCGATAGTGTGTTCAACGCATTTGCGAGGTTCTTCTGCGCGCGAAAGAGCATGCCGAGATGAATTCGTGCGCGAACGTAGGAGTTGTCGAGGGAGATGGCATGCTCGAACCGCTGTTGCGCTTCCTGCCAGTTCCCCTGCTGCGCGTCGAGCGTGCCGATCGCGTCTTCGAGATCCGCGCGAGGGCCGGTGAGTGCTTCTTCGGCAACGAACTGCACGCGCTGCCTGATCCGGTTTGCCGGCTGCAGCGAGTGCGTGTCCATAGGCATCATAGAACGAAGCGTCCAGCGCTGCGTGTCCGGGCTGCTGCGACAGGCTCGCTGCGGATTCAAAGTGAGGAATCGCCTTTGCGGCTTCGCCTGCCTGGAAGTAAGCGAGGGCAAGATTCGTTTCGATGCCGTCATCGTCCGGCTTGATCTTTTGCGGCCGCTTCGAACTCCCGGGCGCCGTCCTGCGGCTTGCCCAGCTCCACCAGGACCGCGCCGAGAGCTTCGTGACCTTCAGCGATTTTTGGCTGCAGGCCAACGACTTCAGCAAACTTGGTCCGCGCCAGCTCCAGATTGCCGGCCTGGCGAGCTGCATACCCCTCGTGGAAGGCTGCGTCGGCGCGCTGGATGACGTCTGACGCGGGCTTTGCCGATTGTGCTACCGCGGCGAGGGACACGCTGAGGAGCGCCGAGAGAGCCAGTTGAAATCGGATTGCGCGTCGAGCAGGCATCGTCTACTTCCCCGCAGGCTTTGGATCGTTGCGGTGCTGTATCTCGACCACCATTTTGAATTCGCGATTCGCAGCGTCGAGTTGGCCGGTCGCCTTGTATGCCTGCCCCAGCAGGTTATGCGTGATGTAATTGGAGGGGTCCATCTTCTCTGCATGATCGAGGTAGTGCAGCGCCTGGATGGGTTGCTTGAGCTTGAGGAATGTCTCGCCCAGAAGGATGTAGGGGCCGGTGGCCTGCGGCTCAAGCAGAACCGCCCTGTTCAGCGCCTGTTGAGCATCGGCGTACTGGCCGTTGCGTAGATAGGCATCTCCGAGGCGATCGTAGAGGTCCGCGTTGAGCGGGTTGATTTTGCGCTCGGCTTCAAATTCGCGAATCGCGCCTGCCGTATCGGCTCTCGACAGCGCAACCTCACCGAGCAATTCGTGAGCCAGCGGAAGCGAGGGATTGATGGCGAGTGCCTTGGTCGCTTCGGCGCCGGCTTCGTCGCGCAGCTCGCGGCGCAGGAACAGGCGTCCCGCCAGTAGATATGCCTCGGCGGAATCGGGCGCGAACCCGTATTGCGTTGCAAACGCGTGGCGCGCATCGTCGTAGCGTTGGACGTCGGCGTAACTGAGTGCGAGCACGTAGTCAGGATCAACGTTGGTTCCCTGCACGCCGATCCGTCCCTTCTCAAGAAACGGAATTGCCTCTTGAATGCGGCCCAGGCGGAACAGGCTGACGCCATGCATCTCGATGGACTCGTGGTCGCTCGAATCCTGGTCGGCAGCCTTGGTGAAGGCTTCGATTGCCTGCGGGAACTGCTCCCGCTGGTAGAAGATCATGCCGCGCAATCGTTCGACGCCCGCCGGTTCAGGGGTTTGCGTAGCTAGTTGATCCAATTGCGCCATGGCTGCATCGAGGCGGCCTTTGCCTGCAAGTTCCTGGGCCGTTTCAAACGTGACGGCCGAGTCGGGAGTATCCGAAGAAGGAACAGCAACCTGCTGGGGTTGTCCCCGGAGTGCGGCGTGCGAAATGGACAGTAGAACCGCGATGGCGAAGACACGAAACATGATTATCCTGATGGATCCAGTTTAACTCTGCGCGTTCTGCTGTTGTTTGGACGGGCCGAGAAAGGCGTGAGGTCAAAGAAAGAGGGGAGCCGAAGCTCCCCTTGGGTTACCCGCCGCGCGCTTTAGAACTGAATGCGAGCGGAGAATTCGAGCTGACGGGGGCCGCAATTGCCGCCCGGTACGCACCCGTTGGCCTCGCCGGTGATGCCGCCAGCGGGCGTGCCGGGCGTTCCATTGAAAATGTTGGTGTTACTCGGATTACCCGCGTTGATATGGTTGAACACATTAAAGGCGTCCATCCTGAACTTCGCCTCGACACTTTCCCAAATCGTGAACCCTTTGGTGATTGCCATGTCGGAGCTGAAGAACGTCGGTCCGCGGTACGTGTTCGCTCCCGCGTTGCCAATCGTAGCCAATCCCGGCCAGGAGAAGATGCCGCCGGACGTGGGTTGAGAGTTGAAGAAGTTCCGCGAGATCGTACCTGCGCCTGGATTGTTTGGGTTGGGGTTATAGACGTTGCTCGTCAGGCTTGTCTTCATGTGCCCACTGGCGTTCGGCCGGCAGGGTGCAGCGGTGCCGCCGACGTTGTTGAAGCAGTTCATCGTGGCTAGTCCGGCCCCTCCGAAGGAGCTGTAGCTGATGCTCCACGGTAAACCGGCGGACCAGTTCAGGGTGTAGCTCAACTGGAAGCCGCCGATAAGCAGATCGGTCGCGTGGTTGACGTCATGCGCGAACTGCTTACCCTTGCCAAAGGGCAGATCATAGCTCCCATAGGCGGTCAGTTGCTGCGGGCGCACGTTGCTGTCGCGAAGGTGAGTAACAGAGTGACTCCAGGTCCAGTAGGTGTTCTGATCGCCCCACGCGCTCGCCCATTGGTAATTGAAGCTGGTTGCGAGTCCCTTGTAGAGCGACTGAGCAAGAGTCACCTGCAAGGCATTGAACTCGGTGTTTTGATCGTTGCCGTAGTTGCTGATGCTGTTAGTCCAGCCGCACATGCCGGGTTGAAGGTTCATTAGGTTGTAGGGCGCCGCAGAGAGACCAGCAGCCCCGATGTAGTTGGGATCCCTGCAGCCTGCCAGACTTCCTCCGTAGTAGCGTTGCAGGAAGAGGCCATTGGACACGCCACCGGTGTAGTTCGAGGCAAGCACTCCACTCGGACCGGCAGGATCCCAGCTGAGCGTCTGTCCGGTCACGCTGTACTGGCCTGGAAGAACCAGCCCCGCTTCATTCGGGTTGGTGTTGTTTTGGTCCGTGTCGCCCAGGGTATGCGTTCCCTTGTTCCCAACGTATGCCACAGTCAGAGCCAACGTCGGCGTGATGGCACGTTGGACGCTCAGGTTCCAGGCATCAATTGTCGGGAAATTGAGCGGATTCGGCCGCGCCTTCGGTTGTGTCGCGTACCCTTGCGCAGGCAGTAGCCCGTTGGAGGGTACTGCCGGGAAAACGTACCCAGCCGGACCCGTCGCAAAATTGAAGGCGGTACCCGTCGTGGTGGTCGCCGCAATACTCTGAGAAGCTAGAACCGGAAGGTTCTGGGTAACCACATGGCCAAAGATAGATCCAAAGACGCCCGTGTCGAAGCTGCGACCGTACCCTGCGCGAATGACCGTCTTGTCCTCAATTTGATACATCACGCCGATACGAGGTTGAAGTCCCTTCCACATGGTGATATTCCACCCCATATCGGAGGGAACCTGACCCACTTCAGCAACGTGCATGTAGCCGTCCTGAAGATCCATCAGCGAGCCATGCTCGACGCCGTTGACGCTTTCTGGGAAATACAACTCCCAGCGAAGGCCGAGATTCAAGGTCAGGTGCTGTGTGACGCGCCAGGTGTCTTGTCCGTAGAAGAACGTTCTCTTCTGGAACTCCTTGGCATTCTGCTCGCCGACAACGGTGTTGCCGACATAGCGGCCGAAGGCCTGGCTGGTTCCATTGCCCACATCTCCGAGTGCGAAACTCGCCCAGCCTAATCCCAGCGAACCGCTGTTTGAGGTTGGCTGCGGGCCAATCGTCATCAGGCCTGCACGGTCAGTGTCGGACGGCACGCGGAGGTTGCGGGCGTAGCGCAGATCAACTCCAACCTTAAAGGTGTGGTTGCCCTTGATGAAGGTCCAGTTGTTGACCACCTGGCCCTGGTCTTCCTTTTCGGTCAGCGGGCAGTTGCAGCGGTTGATGCTCAGGCCGCCACCGATGAGCGAGTTGATGTTGCTACCAAAGGTGGAATTTGAGTTGACCTGCCAGCCCGGAGCACCTGATGTGAAGGAGTCGCCCAGGTTAAGCCCCGGAATGCCGATCTGGTTGGCAAATTCAACACCCTGATCGTACTTGGTATCGATGACGTTGTACCGGTAGTAGCCCAGACGGAAGTCGGTCAACAAGTGGGGATTGATGGCAATGTCCATGCCGATCGCGAGGCTGTCATTGGCGCCATTCGAGTTTCCGCCGTACGGCGGAGCACCCAGGCCGAATCCCGGGCCACCGGCTTCGCCGAACATCACCTTGCCCGAAAGCGTGTCAGTGAACCGCGAGAAACGCCCAAAGAGATGCGTTTTCTCGTTGAAGGTGACATCCCCGCGCACAGTCCACTGGTCGCTGTTGAACAGACCTGTGCCGTTTGCAGCGTAGTTGTTGAAAACGGAGCCGCCGTTGACGTTGGGCGTGTACGGCTGCAGAATCGTCAGCAGATTCAGGGCCGGCGTCGAAAGCGCCGCCGTCGGAACGACGTTGGCCGCGAAAGCCGCGTCATACGCCGGGTTACCCGTATTGTTGTAGATGAGCTGTCCACCACCTGCGAGTTGAGCCGCGTATTGACTGAAGTCGCACCCGGGGATGCCGGAGGGCCCGACCGATTGCCCAAGGCAGCTGCTCACCATTTCTGCTGTCGGCACCGTATTTGTGTTGGAAACACCGACCTTCTGACGCTGTCCTTCGTAGTTGCCAAAGAAGAACGCCTTGTTCCTCCAGATCGGGCCGCCGATCGATCCGCCGAAGCGGTTCTTGAGTCCGGGAGGAATTGCATTGGAAATTGCCGGCTGGGTATAAGGATCGCGGGCAAGGTTGGCATTGCCAGTACGCCAATCATATGCGCTGCCGTGGAAGCTGGTTCGTGCCTGAACGGGTCTGCGCAGTCACGACCGCCGAGACAGCTTTCCCGAGCTCGGCATCGAAGTTCTGCGTGGTGATCTTGGTTTCGGTTACAGCGTCGGTAGCCGGGTTGATAACAATAATTCCAAGAATCGGGTCCTGGTTATCGGTGCCATCCAGCTCGAAGGCAGTTCCGCCGAAAGCCTGACCGTTAACCTGGATTTGTTTGGATCCCTGCGGGTTTTCATCCGCGGCGTGTGACCAGCCAAGTAGCTGGGCGCCAGGCAGAAGAAGCTGAAGGCTGGTGAAGTTCTGGTCCGCGACCGGCAAGCTCGAAACCTGCTGCTGATCGAAAACGGTCGCCACGTCAGCCTTTTCGGTCTTGAGCAGTGGTACTGATTCTGCGCTGACTTCAACGGTCGTTCCCGTATCCGAACCCACATCCATGGTGGGATCGACGCGGGGCGCCGTGTCGGCCTGGACCGTGATGCCCTTGGTCTCGAATGGCTTGAAGCCCTTGGCTACAACTCTCAGATCGTATACATCGGGGATAAGGTGCGGGACGCTATAGTCACCGGAGCCATTTGAGTTGACGGTGACCACGGTGCCTTTGGCTTCGTCCGTCACGGTAACCGTGGCGTTTGGTATGACAGCCCCGCTCTTGTCGGACACGGTGCCAAAAATCGATCCGTAGACCGATTGGGCACTGGCCGTGATTGTGAGGAGAGAGAACTTGCGCAAGCCAAAAAAGCCAGCACAAGTGCTGTGCGGATCGTTCTGTTCATGCGGCCTCCTGAAAAATGCTTTCTTTTTCTGATCTATGAACTTGTGTGGATTCTGCCGGCTGGCAATTCGCTTTCGGGATAGAAGCAGTTGCGTGCAACTCCAACCCATTGAAATGCCGTGCGAGGTGGCCGGTCGATTTCGAAGTAGTTCGCCGACCAAATGGAGTGTGTTATCTCGCCGACTCGCCGTCGTGCATTTTCAAGAACTTGCAGGACCGTTAACCTGACTCGGTCCATCCCCGGGGTGCTTTTCATCGGCTTGCGTCGCTCACCCGCCCCGATCGCGAAAATCCCGCAGCCCGACATTCCTGCGATGCAGGAAACATAACCGGGGTTGTCGGACGCTCCTTGCGCTTACCTTCCGGTGGAAGGGTCGGGCGCAAAGAGAGAGGGGGAGCCGAAGCTCCCCCTCAATTTGAATGATCCCACGAACAGGTCTTAGTTCGTGAGCGGTTTACAGGGCCCTCGCGCGTTAGAACTGCACGCGGAGAGCGAATTCAAGCTGACGCGGGCCGCAGTCGTTGCCAGGTCCGCATCCGCCACCTTCGCCGTTAATCGTGCCGCCCGACTCGATGCCGCCGCCGGGGTTACCTGCTGTGATGTGGTTGAAGGCATTGAACGCGTCCATGCGGAACTTCATCGCGATGCTTTCACGGATAGTGAACGCCTTGGTGATGGCCATGTCCGTAGAGAAGAACGTTGGCCCACGATAGGTGTTGAGACCTCCATTGCCGTAGGTGTCAAGCCCCGGATTCGTGAAGATGCCGGTGCCTGCAGCTACGTCAAGGGGATTGGTCAGATCACCATTTGCACCAGCGGAACAACCGGGATGCGCACACGGAATTTGCTTCTGGTAGAAGCTACGCGTACCCGTGCCACCGGAGTTCGCCACAAAGGATGTGAGCTTGGTCTTCATGTGGCCTGTCGTATTCGGAGCGCATCCACCGCTTGTTGCCGGATTCGGCGTGCCGGGTACGTTAGAACCGCACTCGTTAAAGCTGGCAGTGAATGGCAAGCCACCCGACCAGTTGGTCACGAAGCTTAACTGGTAACCGCCGATAATCTCGTCGGTCAGCCGGTTCACGTTTTGAGCAAACTCCTTACCCTTGCCGAATGGAAGGTCGTAGCTGCCGTACAGTGTGAGTTGTTGGGCACGAACCTGGCTATCGCGCAGGTGCGTGAGGCTGTGGCTCCAGGTCCAGAGGTTTGAAGTGTCGCCAAAAGCTGAAGCCCACTGGTAGTTTCCGGTGACGGCAAGCCCGTGACTGTACTGCTTGGCAAGCGTGACTTGCAGTGCATCGAACTCCGTGTTCTCAGTATCGCCTCTGTACGCAATGCTGTTCGTCCAGCCGCACATGCCGGGCTGAATGAAGGGTTCGCTCGGAGTCTGGTAGAGCGGATCTCGGCATGCCGCGAGGCTGCCGCCGTAGTAGCGCTGCAGGAAGTTGTTGGTTGAGGTGGCACCGCTGGCGGTGATGGTGTTTGCCGGCACGGAAGGATCGAAGTGCAAGGTTTGGCCATTCACGCTATAGGAGCCGGGAAGGTTAACAAAAGACTCGTTGGGGTTGGTGCCGTTGCTGTCACCGTCACCCAGGGTATGGGTTCCCTTGTTGCCGACGTATGCAACTGTCAGCGCAAGGGTCGGCGTGATGGCGCGCTGTACGCTCAGGTTCCAGGCATCGATTGTCGGGAAGTTGAGCGGGACCGCGCGTGCACTCGAACTGACCTGCGAGCCCGGGTTGGGCAGCAGACCGCTGGCCGGTACCGAGATCGGTGTATAGGGTTTAGGCCCAACACTCAGATTGAATGCCGCGGCCTGGTTGCTCGGAGCATTGATTTGCTGGTTGGCCAGGACCGGAAGGTTCTGGGTGACGGTGTGACCGAAGATGGATCCGAAGACGCCCGTATCGAAGCTGCGTCCGTAACCTGCACGAACGACCGTTTTTCATCCACCTGATAGGTGATGCCAAGACGGGGAGCGAATTGCTTCCGCAACTCGACGTTCCAACCGAGATCCGAGGGAACCTGACCAATACCTGCAACGTGCAGGTATCCGTCGTTCAGATTAAGCAAGGCTCCGTTGCCCGGCCGTTGACACGCTCCGGGAAGTAGAGTTCCCAGCGGAGACCAAGATTCAGGGTCAGGTTCTTGGTTACGCGCCAAGTGTCCTGTCCGTAGAAGAAGGTGCGGTTCTGGAATTCCTTCGCGTTGGTGGAAGTGGAGACGTAGCGATTGAAGCTGGTTACGTCGCCGAGCATGAAGGTAGCAAATCCGAGACCGTTTGTGTTGTCTACGGGGTTCGCAGTCGGGCCCGGTGCAAAGTTGAGCAACCCAGCGCGATCGTTATCGGAAGGCACGCGCAGGTTGCGGCCATAGCGAAGGTCAGCACCCACCTTGAACGTATGGTTGCCATGGATCATGGTCCAGTTGTTCACGATCTGGAACTGATCCTCATGTTCGGTCAGAGGGCAGTTGCAACGGTTGACGTTCAGTCCGTCGCCGAAGACCGTACCGTTGGTTCCACCGCCGCCGCCAGGAAGATTGGTGATATTGAATCCAGGCGCACCGGAAGTGATGCTGCCACCGATATTGATGCCGGGAATGCCAAGTGTATTGGCAAATTCGGTGCCCTGATCATGCTTCGTATCGATGACGTTGTAGCGGTAGTAGCCGAGACGGAAGTCGGTCAGCAGCTTGGGGCTGATGGCAATATCCATGCCCGATGCCAGACTGTCGTTGGCGCCGTTGGAATTGCCTCCATAGTTGCCGATGCCAAATCCCGGACCGCCAGCAGCACCGAACATCACCGTTCCCGAGAGGGTATCCCAGAAGCGCGAGAAGCGCTCGAAGGCATGCATTTTCTCGTTGAATGTGTAGTCGACGCGCTCAGTCCATGAATTGCTGTTGAAAAGACCCGTGCCGGGCTCGTTGAAGTTGCTGTCGAGACCGTTGTCCTTGCCAACTCCAGTCCCTAAGGCAATGCCGCTGGTATGGGGCTCGAGCATTTTCAGGAGCGCCAGGGTCTGAGGAGAAAGCAGAGATGTGGGAATGACGTTGCAGGGGTATGGCTGACCGGGCGCCCCGGTTGAACCGCAACCTGCAGGAAGAGTGGTTCCGGTGTTGTTGTAAATGGTTCCCGCTGCTCCCAACTGAGTCAGGTATTCGCTGAAATCGGCGCCGGCGATTCCGCTTGGGCCGACCTTGTTGCCAAGAGCTGTCTCCGTCAACAAAGAGGTGGGCAGCGTGTCGGTAGCCGAAGTGCCGACCTTCTGACGCTGCGCTTCATAGTTGCCGAAGAAGAATACCTTGTCTTTCTTGATCGGCCCACCGATTGATCCGCCGAAGCGATTCTTGAGGCCGGCTACTGTCGACCCCACTGGTTGGCTATACGGATCGCGAGCATAGTTGGCATTGCCAGTTCTGAAGTCATAGGCGCTGCCATGGAACTGGTTCGTGCCCGAGCGGGTTTGGGCGGTCACGACAGCCGAAACGGCTTTGCCCAGCTCAGCGTCGAAGTTTTGCGTGGTGATCTTGGTCTCGGTGACTGCGTCGAGGGCCGGGTTGATAACGATGATGCCCAGAATGGGATCCTGGTTATCGGTGCCGTCGAGCTCGAATGCTGTTCCGCCGAAAGCCTGTCCGTCAACTTGGATCTGCTTTGATCCTTGCGGGTTTTCGTCAGCCGCGTGCGACCAGCCGAGAAGCTGTGCGCCCGGAAGAAGAAGCTGAAGGTTGGTAAAGTTCTGGTCGCCGATCGGCAGACTGGAAACCTGTTGCTGGTCAAAGACGGTCGAAACGTCGGCCTTGTCCGTCTTCAATTCGGGAACGGCGTCGGCGTTGACTTCAACAGTCGTGCCCGTGTCTGAACCCACTTGCAATGTGGGATCGATGCGGGGCGCGGTGTCGGCCTCGACCGTGATGCCCTTGGTCTCGAAGGGCTTGAAGCCCTTGGCCACAACTTTCAGATTGTAGACGTCGGGAATGAGGTGCGGGACGCTATAGTCGCCGGACGCCGTTTGACAAAACGGTGACCACGGTTCCTTTTGCTACGTCCGTCACAGTAACCGTGGCGGACGGTATGACAGCCCCGCTCTTGTCGGACACGGTGCCAAAGACCGATCCGTAGACCGATTGGGCACTGGCCGTCACAATGAGGAGTGAACCTGCGCAGGCAAAAAGCGCCAGCACAAGTGCTGTACGAAAGAGTTTGTTCATGCGGTCTCCTGAAAAAAAGTACGCCGTTGTTCTGATCTTTGAACTCGTGTTGATTCTGCCGGCTGACACTTCGACTACGGCTAGTCGGCTTGCAAAGCTCACCCGCCACGCAGCAGGATCGCTAAAATCCCGGTGCTGCTGCCCCCGAACACAGATTTGGGAGCCACAAATTTACAGGCTACGGAGTAACGCAAGAACCTTACTGAATTGAGAGGCGGCTGTCAATGTGGAAAGCGCTAGAAACAGGTTCCGAAACGACATATCATTGCCGGGACCACTCTACAGGCATCCGCGGCGCGATCGCTCATAGCAATGATGCCTTCCGGATCATGAACTAAATCAAGCATATAAAGCGATTTACTCAGACAACCTCACCGAGGTCGCGGGCCAATAGTACTTCCGTCGATTTCGGCTGTAGCCTCCTATTCATCATTTTGTAGATAGACAAATGTCTATAGGTGCTCCGGTAATTGATATGACAAAACAATCAGGCCGCGAGGGGCCGAGGTGAGCTTTGTCTCTCACCCCACCGCCCAAGTAAACCGAGTATTCCCTCAGCTTTGAGGATGTCTTTTATCTCCACCAAATGGTTGATTCTATAGCTGCTTTTGAATCCACGTTGTTTGCGGCAGAAAACCGGGTTGGGGTCAATCCTCGAATGAATGGCTTTAAAGGAGTTACCGGTATCTCCTCGCGCGTTTGTCCCCGCTCCGGCCAGGTTCCGGCACTCATAACTGATTTAGGCATATCATTCCGTTCCGGTCCAAAGCCTGGACACCAAGCTGCAGGTGACTGGCTGGATGCCTCTTGCAAATTAAGCTTCAGCGAGGGCCGCATTTATGGCTTCCAGAGCGAATTCCCCGGGCCAAAGTCTTCACTTTTTCGTTATCAGGAGAAAATTCCAGCAATCGATCCAATGTCGCCAAAGCGGCGCTCCGCTCCCCCAGACCACACTCCACGACAGCCAGGTTCATCCCTGCTCCCAACTGCGCGGGATCGTGGTCGAAGACTGCTTCCCATAAAGCCGAAGCCTCGGCATATTGATGCTGACCCACTTTCAGCAGAGCCAGATCCCCTGCGGCCAGCGAACTGTTCGGATCGGCCTCGAGCGCCATTTGATACTCCTCAGCGGCTGCGGTTGACTGCCCGCTCATTTGATCGAGGAAGCCGAGTTGAGCATGCAATTCGTGGTCATGCCGGGCTCCGCTCTCAGTGTGCTCCGCGCGTTGCAACAGCGTCATCGCTTTCTGGCCGGCGGCCTGGTTGCCTCTCGCGGCCATCTGCGCATATGCAAGACCGAGGTCACGATCATCCGCGATCATGCCGCCGATGGATTCAAGTTCCCCACTTTCCGCCAACGGCAATCTCTGATTGCTGACGCGTTTCTTGATCCAGTGGTCTGTCACCTGTTCGTGGGCAATGTCGTTGGAGGGCGGGCGCGCCATGTGGCAGGCGGTGCAGTCGGCATTTTCCGGGTGATGCCTCTCGGCAAATCCGGCGGTGTTATGACACTGCAGGCACTTCCCACGGTAAAACGCCACCCTCTCCTCAGGCGCCGGCGACACATGCGGATCATGGCACGTTGTGCAGGTCAAGCGATCACCGGATTGCTTTTTACATTCGCTGCGCAGCAACGCTTCCCATTGGCTCGTCGCGCGACCACCGGATCCGTTTTCGCCGATGTATTTGAAGAAAAGCGCGAAGTCGAACAGAGCATCTCCCGGTGCGAAGTCCTCCATCTTCCTCCCATTACGAATGACGGCGGCCTGGCCTTCGAGATGGCAATTCAGGCACACGGAATCTCGTCGCACCGGCTGCAGGGCATCTATATCGAGCATGCGCGCTTTGCCTTTTGAGGCAATATGCGCATCGCCGTCACCGTGGCAGGCGGCACATGTGATGCCTCCGTGCGCGAATGGCTCCCCGGCGTAGAGGTTGCGTGCCTCAGGCAACGATCGCGCCACATTTGATGCGTGGCAGTGCAGGCACCCGGGATCGACGGGCATAGTGAGCGGCATCTCCCGAGCCGAAAGAAAGTTCGGCGCCATGTCCCAGATCTGCTTCTTCGCATACCAGTTGATGGGCGACTCGAACCAGTAGCCGGATTGCTCAAAGAGGTAGGTTCGACCGCGTTTGCCAGATCCAATGAAATAGAGCAGTTCCTCGCGCCCTCTCAACGCCTGGTCGGGCGACGCACTCTCACGTTCGTAGCTCAGCCAGACGTGCCCGGCTTCTTCTGAAACGCCGTAATGCACGCCTGAGGCGGCGTGAACAAAATCGCCGGGGATGAATCCTCTTGCCGCAGGCCCGCTCGCGTTCGCCATTGGGGTAGTGCGATAGCGCTCGTAGATTTCGCGATGGCAAGGCGCACAGGTAGCGTTCGGGTCTTGGACTTCTTCCTCAGGGTGAGCTTGCACACGTCTGGGGGACCAGCACAACACCGACACAGCCAAAAGACAGAATCCTGATAGCCAAACCAACAGAAGGCGGGACAGGCTCAGCGCTCCAACAGCTCTCGCTGCCTTTCTCGGTCTTGCTCACTTGGATGACGGGAAAGGGAGAGCGTCGGTTGACATATTGCAAGTATCTTTCTGTGGAGTGAACGTTATTTACGCCGCGAGACCGCAAATTCGCCTTCATTTTTATCAGGCAAAGGCCCGAGGCAGGTGTCCGCTATTGCGGCGGCCGAGCGCCCGTGAGAAAATCCCCAACTGGAGAGCGATTGGCGCGACTTCTTCTGATACGACAAACCTACAGACGTACCTGAAAGACGTTTTGGAAACTGCGATGGGTAATGTTCTGCGCTGCACGATGGATCGCCTCATCACCCCGATTGGGCATTAATGATCGCTGCCGATGACGCTGGGAATCTGCGCGCCGCGCTGTTTACTGAAGACGAGGACGTCATTCGCCGCCAGTTGCGCATTCGTTACGGCGAGAATGGCTTCAGTCTGGAATCAATGCACAATCCGCATGGGCTTTCGGATGCATTGGCCCGCTACTTTGCGGGAGAACTCGGCGCAATCGATGCGTTGCCGGTTGAAACGGGCGGAACGCCGTTTCAGCAGGAGGTCTGGCATGCATCTGCGCGCGATCCCCTGCGGATCGACCACCTCCTATGGAAGACTTGCCGAGCTCATAGGCCGGCCCGCCGCGGTGCGTGCGGTTGGGCTTGCCAATGGCGCAAATCCCGTGGCCGTTGTGGTCCCATGCCATCGCGTAATCGGGGCAAACGGATCCCTTACGGGCTACGGCGGCGGCATCGAGCGCAAGCGCTGGCTGCTGGACCACGAGAAGAGTCCGGCTCCTGTTCTGATCTCTGGCGTGTGACCCGCGCACGGTGCAAATGAAGAGTCCTTTCAAAGATTCCTGAGCTGCTCTACCGAAAATAATCAGATTTTGACCTGGATTCGCACAGACTCGGCTGATACGCTGCGCCATCACATTGCACTATTCAAGAAAATGATGGAGGGATCCCATGGCTTGTGTGACCGCTACGAATCCCAAGAGCGGATTTACGGCGAAGGCATATCCGGGCGACAACAAGACTCTTCTGGCCTTCAACTTCGATAACAAACAACGCGCCGTCAACCTGGCCGGGCTTCTCGATCCAGGTCGCAGCCGCCGGGCAAAGCAGGCGTATTTTCTGCTCAACGATCTGCTATTTCCACGCCAAACAGCACGCTGTGAACAAGAGCGAGCCGCCGAACTCCAGCGCTAACGCACCGTTCCAGAAGTACCGCTGGACGCATTTCACGGGGCAGTATCACCAGGGTCTCAACCCGGCAGTGGGACCCTACAAGTACACCGTCACGCCACGCTACTTCGACAACAACGGAAACATGCTCGCGCTCGATGCTACGCTCAGCGCATCGCTCACGATAGACGTCGGTCCTTTCAAGAAGGGTCCGCTCAGCCTGGGATTCACGCGCGGCTATATGCAGTCGCAGGCATTCGAGCACCACTTCGGGATGCATGCGCAACTCCAGCCTTCGGGCAAGGCGCTGCAGTTCGACACATCGGCGGCCGCGGGCACCGACTCTACCGGTAAGTCATACGCCTTATGCAGACGAATACGCCTGGATGGGCGAGAGCGCGCGTGTCCTGGTCTTCGATGTCCTTAACGAGGTGCTGAATGATCCGACGCTCTCGCTCAAGGTGTTTGCATATGACCTGAACGAGCCGGATGTGGTCGACGATTCTTCTGAAGCTCGCCGCTGCGAGGCCGCGTTCGCGTTATCCTCGACAACGCCTCGCTACATACGAACAAAGCCGGCACGACGCCGGAAGATCAGTTCACTGCGCTGTTCAACAAGCAGAAGAAGGGCAACGCCGCCATCGTGCGCGGCCACTTCGCGCGCTTCTCGCACGACAAGGTCTTCGTCGTTTGCAAGAACGGAGCTGCAATACGCGTGTTGACCGGCTCGACCAATTTCTCGATCACGGGCCTGTACGTGAATGCCAATCACGTTCTGGTTTTTGACGATCCCACAGTTGCCGGCAAATACTCGGATGTCTTCGAAGAGAGCTGGAAAGACCTGGCGAAGGCGAATTCTGCGGCGGCATTTGCCGCATCCCAGTTGGCAACGACGCCATTCACTCCGCAATTGGCCGGGATTTCCAAAACCGTGATCAACTACTCGCCCCACTCCGCGACTGATGCGTCGAAGATCCTCAATGGCATCGTGACGCGCGTGAATCAGGAGACCGGGGCCGGTGTCGCGAACGGCAACGTGCTCTTCGCCGTGATGCAGTTGACAGGTGGGAACAACAATCCTGTTTACGATTCGCTCAACAAAATCCACGAGAGCGCGTCTATCTTCAGCTATGGCATCTCGGATGCTCCTGCAGGAACCTTCCTGTATCAAGCTTCGAGCCCCGAAGGCGTTCTGGTTACGGGCAAGCCCGGGAAGACCACGCTGCCACCGCCATTCGACCAGGTGCCAAGTCCTTCGGGGCACGAGATTCACGACAAGTTCGTCGTCTGTGGCCTCAATGGCAAGGATCCAGTCGTGTACTGCGGCTCTTCCAATCTTGCCCTGGGCGGTGAGAAGAGCAATGGGGACAACCTGCTCGAGATCCACGACGATGATGTAGCTACAGCATTCGCGATCGAAGCGCTTGGCCTCATCGACCACTACGACTTCCTCGATCGCTTTGCGAATGCCAAGGCGGCGAAGACGGCAAAGCAAAGTTCTGCCTCGAAACCGGCTGCCAAGGCGAGTGTGAAGAAAACAAAAGCAGTCGCGAAGAAGGCTCCGGCAAAAAAGGCCGCAAAGAAGCCTCGCGCACCGAAGAAGACAGCGAGAAAGGCAGCGCCGAAGGCCCGGCCTCGAACGCCCACTGCAGCGCGAAGCTCACGCTGACGTCGGCGCGGCGAGGAATCTTCGCCGCAGACAACCACTCACTCGATCGATGGAGAATTAGCAATGGCGAACAAGAAAGCGTCAGCAACGAAGAAAGTCCCACAGCCCCTGATTGAGGCGCAGCCGCAATCGAAGCAGCAGGCGGCACAGGAGGTCGGGATGTCCCTGAAGAACAATGACTCCTGGTCAAGCTCCTACTGGAATGCCGGCGATTTGCACTTCAAGGAACGCGAGCTGTTCGGGTAAAGCCACGAATGTTTAGTTTCGAGGCGTGAACTCCCAGGTCTCAGAATCTGGACCTGGGAGACCGGACACCCGGCCGTGGCTGAAACTGTGATCAGGGGGATCAACTAGATGCGCTCATTGCTGATCCGGTGTCTGATCCTTAACCTGGCGGTCTTGTGTGTCGCCGGAGCGCTCCTGCTCTGGTATCCGAAGGATAGTGGCTTTTCCATCACCACAAGGGTGCAGACGCACTACTTGCAGGGAGGTGAGTTCCTGGGCATATCCCTGGTTTGCATCTTCGACCTGGCGATCGCAGTGTACCTAGGCTGGCTGATCTGCCATCTACGTTAGAACCGGTCATTCCAACTACCAGCTTTTTCGGCCGGAATCCTCGGCATTGTTTTGCGAAGGATGAGGCACCCCCCAATGCTGTCAGTCACGCCAGGGCTGCACAATGAGCTACTTCTTCTTCGCGGGCGTGAGCGCTTCGTTCTTCAGGAGCTTTCCGCCTTCTTCGATTACGTAGAGGCGATTCACATCGAGATCTTTCAGCGTATCCACGGCGCCTGATGGCCAGCGGATCTCGACCAGGTCAACCTTCTTTGCTTCGCCAAGGCCGAAGTGGATGCGAAGATCGCTGGCGGAGTAATAACCGTTGCAGGATTTTACGTCTTCAATCTGTGTGAGTGGCGTTCCGGGCTTGGCTGTCAACACCGGTGTTCCCGTCTGCGCTACGACCTTGATGCGCGCGCCGATGCCGGTTCTATTGCTCTTTGTGCCCACGAGCGCGAATCTTCACCCAGCTCCGGTTCAGCGTCGAATCGCAGCGCAGCAGTTGCGGAATCGCATTTACGCAGTTCACCACCGCATCGAGGTCGCCGTCGTTGTCGTAGTCGCCCACAGCAAAGCCGCGCGCCTTGGCGGCTGCAATGATGCCCGCGCCGCCGACCATGCTCACATCCTCAAACTGGCCGTTGCGCAGATTCCGATAGAGGTATTTGCGCTCTGCGTAAGCCGCATCCACCTGCGTACCGTCAACCTCGGGATACACGTGGCCGTTGGCGACGAGAATGTCGAGCCAGCCGTCGTTATCGATATCGATGAAGCTCACGCCCCAGCCGAGCAGTCGCGTGTTGATGCCGAGGCCGGCCTGGTAGGTGCGATCGTCAAAAGAGCCATCGCCGAGGTTCATATACAGGGAGTCGGTATCGCCGGCGAAATTGGTCTTCACGATGTCGAGCATGCCGTCTCGGTTGTAATCACCAATGGAAACACCCATCCCCGCCTGGGGCTTGCCATCTGGCGAGTAGGCAACGCCGGCCTCGATCGCCTGATCCTTGAACGTGCCGTCTTTCTGGTTCACGTAATACGTCGCGGAGGTCGAGTCGTTGGCGACGTAGATGTTGGGCCAGCCGGTGTTATCGAGATCTGCGACGCCACAACTCAGCGCATAGGTGCCGAGCGTTCCACCCATGCCGGCTTTCTCGCTCACGTCTTTGAAAGTACCGTCGCCGTTGTTGTGATAGAGCAGGTTCTTGCCGCCTTCGAGTCCCGGCGGTCCGCACGCGACCACGATGCCTTTGTACGTGCAGTTCGCGTCCTCCGGCAGTGGCGTAGTTTTCAAATCCAGATCGATGTAGTTGCCTACGAACAAGTCGAGATGGCCGTCCTTGTCGTAATCGAGGAAGGAGCAACCGGAGTTCCAACGCAGACGGTCCTGCAGCAGGCCGGCCTCTTTTGTGACTTCAGCAAACGTGCCGTTTCCGTTGTTGCGGAAGAGCGCGTTCTGCCCGTAGTAACTGACGAACAGATCGTTCCAGCCATCGTTGTTGTAGTCGCCAACGCAGCATGCCTGTCCCCAGCCAGAGCGTGCAAGACCAGACTTGATCGTCACGTCGGTAAATGTTCCGTCGCGATTGTTCTTGAAGAGACGGCAAACCGGCTCGTGGCCCTTGGGGAATCCTTCGAGCCGCCAGCCGTTGACGAGAAAGATGTCGAGCCAGTCGTCCTGGTCGTAGTCGAAGAAGGCCGCGCCGCAGCCGGTGGTTTCGAGGAGATACTTGTTGCGGTGTTCGCCGCCGAAGATCATCTCGACATTCAGGCCAGCTTCTTTCGCGACGTCTACAAACTGCACGCCGAGCGGGGTTCCGGTGACAGGCGATGGTGCACCCTTGGGCGCCGGCCTTGCTGCCGTTTCATATGACTGGCGGGAGTTGCCCGATGGTTTGGGTGCTTGCGAAGTCTGCTGACCGAAGGCCGGCCGTGCCAGCCTCAAAACATCTTCGAGCGATAAAACCAGGGCGGTTCTTGACAGCGATTTCAAAAATCCGCGGCGGGTAAAGGACAAAACAGCGATCTCCGTGGAGCGCACCGGCGATAATTTCGCGTTCGCGCCCTAAATTGTGAGTATATCGACCCGCGCGAACTCAGGATTCGCGAAGGACGGCTCGCAGCATCCAGCTCGCACGGGGGAGATCGTTGGGATCTGAGTGAGCGAGTAACGCGGACATCGGCAGGATCATTCTCGTCCCTCTGCGAGATGCGATGAATCCAAGAAAAGCAACTTTATTGCGACATTTGCAGAGGATCAGGCTCCCCTTACCTACCCATTCGTCACCGCCGGCGTGGTTACATTTCGCTCGCCGCTCCCCAAATCGTGTGATTGCTCCACACCGTACATCGATCTACGCTTCGGCTATCGCACTAGCCTCTGAATAACGAACGGCAGGAGAGGTTCTCCCCCATGCTCGAAGCGACAAAGACGCTGGACTACTACGAGTTTCTCCAAATCAGCCCCCACGCAGACGCAGAGACGATCCATCGCGTCTACCGGTACCTTGCCGCTCGCTTTCATCCGGATAATCCGGAGACCGGCGACCCTGAGAAGTTCTTTCTTCTGAAGACAGCCTACGATGTTCTCTCCGACCAGGATCGTCGTTCAGAGTATGACCGTGACTACGAACAGGAAGCGACGGAACGTACGCCGCTCTCAGAGTCGGTCGACTTCATGGATCACGTGCAGGGCGAGTTGAACCGTCGGCTGGCTGTGCTGGCAGTCCTCTATTACCGGCGCCGTGCCAACCCATTTGAGCCAAAGGTGAGCCTCGCCGAGATTGAAAAGCGCATGGGCTTCCCGCGCGACTACCTGGATTTCACGACCTGGTATCTCAGCAAGAAGGGATACATCGCCCGCGCCGACAACTCCGACTTTTCGCTGACTGCCGAAGGCGTGGACTTCATCGAGACCCAGCGCGTCAAGATTCCGGTTCTCAACAAGCTCCTGACCACTGGCAACGTGGCCTGCAACGTGCATATGAACGAAGACATCCTCAGCCTCGAGTCTGCGAAGACTCCAATGATCGTTCTCCCCGATATGACGCGAATTCTGGATCGCCGCGCCAACGCTCGCGAGCGCCGCGCTGGAGCCCCGGACTGGCGCGCCGAAAAGGCGGATCGCCGCAAGGGACCCCGTCGGACCGAGGACTAGGAAAGAACCGCGGCTGCGGTGGAAGGCGGCCGCGGATCAATCGGACAATCCAATTCGATTTAGATAGCGCGGGATCGTCAGACATGACCCGCGCTTTTTATTGCAGCGAAACTACTGCTCATTCCTTGATGGCAGTCGCCGATCCTCTGATTACCGCGATGCCCTGCTCTCCCCGTTTCTTGGGGCAGATTCAACGACGACGATGAGTGTGCGGTAAAGGCGGCTCTCGAACTCCTCGCCGATTTTCCGCATCTGATGAGAACAGCAGTCAAGGAGAAACCCATGCGATTTGGTCGTTACACCTCGGCAATTCTGGGGTTGGCCGCTTGCTCTTTGCTCAGCATCCTCCCCGCAACCTTTGCCCAGTCCAGCACTGCAAAACCATCGACTACCTCAAAGTCGGCCACAACAGCGCCCGCCGGCGACCTCGTCGACATCAATTCAGCAACGGCCGATCAACTCAAGGCGCTTCCCGGCATTGGCGACGCCTATTCGCAGAAAATCATTGCTGGACGGCCCTACGCGAACAAGAGCCAACTCAAGACCAAGGGAATCGTTCCTGCGGCGACTTACACCAAGATCTCCGGGATGATCGTCGCCAAGCAGCCCGCACAGAAGAAATAGAGCTGTTCAACGGAGGCCGTACCAATCAAAGGGGCGCATCCGCGTCCCTTTTGACTTGGACTATCGGGGACCTTTGACGGCCTCGGCCACGGACCGTTTGAGCGCCGCCCACGCCAGAAGCCGTGTTGAGTCCAGGGCCGGCAGGGGTGAGTTTTTGCTGCTGATGATGAGGGGAATCTCGGTGCAGCCAAGGACCACAGCGTCGCAGCCCTCGTCTTTCATGCGCCGAATCACGAGTTGGTGGTAGGTCACCGACTCCGGCCGAAAGACGCCGTACACCAGCTCATCCATGATGATGCGATTGATCTCTCTGCGCTCGTCGTCTGTGGGGCGCAGGTAGTCGATCCCGCGGGCCTTCAGCTTCTCGGGATATACCTCACTCTCGACGAGCCAGCGAGTACCCAGCAGGCCCAGTTGCCTGTAGCCATGCTCGACCGCCTCGTCTGCAACCACTTCGGCGATATGCAGCCAGGGCAGCGGCGATCGCGGCTCAACCATCCTCATTGCCTGATGAATCGTGTTGTCGGGACAGATCAGAAAATCCGCACCGGCGTGCTTCAGCTTGATGGCCGAGTCGAGCATGAGTTCCGCGACGCCTTCCCAGTCGTTGCGCTCGATGAATTCGACGTATGCGGCAAGCGAATGCGTGTGCATCGTAATTTCAGGATGCGCATGAGGGCCCAGCAACTGCGCACCCTTGGCACAGATGGTGCGATAGCAGAGCGAGGCGCCTTCAGCGGAGCAGCCCACAATCCCGATGTGCAGCGGCAATGGCATCTTTCGATTCTACAAATCCACGCTGGAAACAAATCCTGCCACCCCCAGGAACCGTCTGTGCCTGTAGGCGGGACAGAGTAACTTGCCGCCTGAGATGCACGATTTAGCATGTTCCATGCGCGAGAGACGTAGCCAGGGACGTTGCCAAGTCGAGCTTTGAGCGCAGACGAAGAACAACCATGGTTGTCTTCAAAGGAGACTCAATGGTCACCAGACGTGAATTCCTTGACACACTTGCCGTGGGGGCAGCGGGCCTCGCCATCAGTTCGACCGCTAAGAGCTATGGCCAGATCCTTGGATCAAACGAACGCCTCAACTTTGCTGTCATCGGCCTCAACGGCCGGGCCTATGCGCACCTTTCCTCGCTCAAGGCCAACCAGGATGCGGCGCATATTGCCTGCGTCTGCGATGTGGAGAGCAACATCCTGGCCAAGTTTGCCGGCGCCACACAGCAGATGATGGGCTACGCTCCCGCGATCGAGAAGGACTTCCGCAAGATTCTCGACCGCAAGGATATCGATGCCATCACTATCGCAACGCCCGATCACTGGCATGCGCCGATGGCCATTCTCGGGCTGAAGGCGGGCAAGCATGTCTACGTCGAAAAGCCCTGCAGTCACAATCCAGGCGAAGGCACGCTGCTCGTTGAGGCACAGCAGAAGTACGGCAAGCTGGTACAGATGGGCACGCAACAGCGCTCGTCGCCGCACACCATCGAGATCGTCAACAAGATTCACTCTGGGCTCATTGGCCGCGCCTACTTTGCGAAGTGCTGGTACGACAACACGCGCAAGTCCATCGGCGTGGGCAAGCCTGTACCTGTTCCTGCCACGCTTGACTGGGATCTTTGGCAGGGTCCCGCGCCACGCCAGCCTTACAAGGACAACGTGCAGCCTTACAACTGGCACTGGTTCCGCATCTGGGGCACTGGCGAGACGCTGAACAACGGTACGCATGAGGTGGATGTCTGCCGCTGGGCGCTTGGCGTCGACTATCCCAACCGCGTCACGGCGGCGGGCGGGCGTTACGCCTTCAAGGACGACTGGCAGTTCTACGACACGCTCGTCACCAGCTTCGAATACGACGACAAGATGATTTCGTGGACGAGCGCGAGTTCCAATGGCATGCACACCTACAATCGCGGCCGCGGATCCGTGATCGAAGGAACCGAAGGCAGCGTGCTCGTCGACCGCGATGGCTACGAAGTCTACGACCTGAAGGGCAAGAAGATCGGGGAATTCAAGGTGGGCAAGCAGACATCGACCGCTGACCTCATCGGTGCGGACTCCATGACCGACGCGCACTTCGCCAACTTCATCGCCGGCATTCGCAAAGGTGAGAAGCTGAATGCACCTGTCTCGGTCGGCAACGTCGCCGTGACCATGCTGCAGCTTTCGAATATCGCCTGGTTCGTGAACCGCGAGCTCAACCTGGACCCGGCAGACGCAAAGATCAAGAACGATTCTGAAGCGATGAAGTACTGGAATCGCGAATACGAGAAAGGATGGGAGCCACGCATATGAATCTCTCCCGCCGTAATTTTGTCCGTTCTTCAGCCCTGCTTGCTGCTGCCTCGACGTTGCCGGTTGCGCGCAATGCGTTCGGTCAACTCACCGAAGCTGGCGGTAAGCCCTCGCCCATCAAGCTGGGCCTTGCCAGCTATACGTTCCGCAACTTTCCGCGCACCCAGATGATTACCTGGATGAAGCAGCTGAACATCACAGGCTTGAACGCCAAGGATGCCAAGGATCATCTGCCGATGGATCCGACGGCTGAGGCCCAGGCTCTGGCCGACTACGAAGCTAACGGCATCCATCTCCATGCTGCAGGGGCCATTTACTTCCAAAAGGACGATGACGACGATATCCGCGCCAAGTTTGAGTACTGCAAGCGCGCCGGCGTCAAAGTCATCGTCGCCGGTGATCCAGCGCCCGCGACGCTGCCGCGTGTAGAGAAGTTCGTAAAGGAATACGACATCAAGATTGCCATCCACAACCACGGGCCTGAGGACAAGATCTTTCCGTCACCGCTCGACGTACTGAAATTTGTGAAGAGCATGGACCCGCGTATGGGCTGCTGCATCGATGTCGGCCACTGCGTACGCGCCGGCACTGACGTTGTGGAAGCAATCAATGCCGCAGGGCCGCGCCTCTTCAATATGCATATGAAGGACCTGACCAGCTTCACTTCGAAGGAAAGCCAGGTAGCCGTCGGACAGGGAAAAATGCCCGTCCGGCAGATCTTCGAGGCCCTCATCCAGATCAATTACCCGGGCTGGGTCGATCTGGAATATGAGGTCCACGGCGACGATCCCATGCCCGGCGTGACTGAGAGCTTCGCCTATATGCGCGGCGTGCTGTCTGGCATGGGCTACACGCCTCGGCCCTGACGCTACGAACTACTGTTGGTCCGACCGGGGGCTGACGGACCAAATTCACCCGGAGAACTGATCGTCGCGAGTGATGGCGCCGAGGTCTGCGTTCTCTATCTTGAGCCCTGTTCGATCCTTCTTTGAAACGCCAGGTCTCGCACTCGACTACACTGTTTACGCCATGAATGCAGTGACGATTCGGGGCGACTGGGTTGGCCGGACCATCGACGGGAGATTCTCGCTCCTCGCGTGGCTCGGCGGATCCGGCACCAGCGGTACCTTTCTCACCGAGCTTGACGGCCCCGGGTCCCAGAAAGCTGCCATCAAGCTATTCTCCACGCCGGCCGAGGCCGAGGACCGGCTTGCGACCTGGACCGCTACGACATCCCTCTCACACGAGCACCTCGTGCGCATTCTGTACTTTGGCCGCGCACAAATCGACAGTGCGGGACTGGTTTATGTCGTCACCGAGCTGGCCGAAGAGGTATTGGAGCAGATCATCCCCGAGCGCCCGCTCACGCCGGACGAAACGCGCCAGATGCTCGCTCCCATCCTCAATGCCCTTTCGTATATTCATGCAAACGGGTATGTGCACGGCCATCTCAAGCCATCGAACATCCTAGTTGTCGAGAACGAAATAAAGCTCTCATCAGACGGCCTTCTTCCGGCTGGGAACGCTGCACGCGAGTTGCTGAGCAACGACATCCACCACGCACCAGAGGTGGCGACTGGGCCGGTCGGGCCATCTGCCGATACCTGGTCGCTCGGCGTGACGATGGTGGAAGCTCTCACACAGCAGTCTCCCTTATGGGATGCGGCAGGTGAAAACGAGCCCATTGTTCCTGGTTCACTACCAAGGCCCTTCGCTGAGATTGTTCACCGGTGCCTGCATATCGATCCGGCACGCCGGTGCACATTAGCCGAGATCCGTGCGCTCCTTGAAGGCAAACCAAATCCGATCCCGCAGTCCGTGCGAACTGCACTGCCACCTCCGGGTGAAATCGCTGAGAAGATGGCGCCGGCGAGGAGATTCCTCATTCCGCTGATCGTTGGGCTTGTCTTGCTTGTCGCGATCATTATTGGCCTGCAGCGCGGCTGCGAGGCAGGCACAGCTGGACCGCATGCGCAAGCCACACAGCAGGCGCCGCCCGCCGAGCCGGATTCCAGGTCAGTGTCTCCGGAAACGCCCGCAACCGGAATGGCCAAGGGCGAAGTCCTTAATCGTGTCGTGCCTGACGTTCCGCTCGGGGCACGTAACACCATTCAGGGCAAAATCGACGTTGCAATCCGCGTTACGGTCGATCCCACTGGCAACGTCACAGATGCTCAGGTCGTATCGCGCGGGCCCAGCGCGTACTTTGCACGCCTCGCACTCGAGTCAGCGCGCAATTGGAAGTTCAAACCGCCGCAACGGAATGGCCGCGCGCTCCAGAACTCGTGGCTGCTGCGTTACGAGTTCCGCCGCGACGGGACCGCAGTCACTCCAGTGGAGGAATAGGAGGCGTCGCGTTTGCCGCAGCCTGCAATCGCTCGCGCAACATGCAACTATATGGTTGCATGTTGGAATTTCGCGAGTTTGTTTGGGATCAGTCTGTCAGATATTTCCCATGCCACCATCGATCATCAGGTCGCTTCCGACTGCGAATGCCGATTCATCGAGCGGTCTCGAGGCCGATCCCAGTCGTTCCACCAGTGATCAGTGCTCGCTTGCCTGCCAATCGATTCACATGGCGCCTCGCTGCGAATGGTCTCTTGCCCTTATAGGAGGATTTGCGGCTGCTAATCGCTGGCCAGCTGCTCCAGCAGCGTGTCGAAGTCTGCCAGCTCGGCGTATTCGATGATGACTTTGCCGCGGCCGTTCTGGTCTTCGATGCGGACCTTGAGGCCGAGCGCGCGCTGCAGCCGTTCCTCGACCTCGCGCACATTGGGGTCGACGGGCAGCTCGGGCTTGGGTTCCTTCTTGGCCTTCTCGGGATGAAGCAGGCCCTGGACGAGGCTCTCTGTTTGGCGAACAGAAAGCGAAAGATTCGCCACCCGCTGCGCTGCCTTTTCCATCTCTGGATGTCTTCAAGCCCAACAGCGCGCAGCATGGCCAAATCTCAGCTCGCCGGATTCGACGCGCGTCTGCACGGTCGCCGGCAAGCTTCAGCAGGCGCAGGAAGTTGGCAACGGTGGCGCGATCTTTGCCGGTGCGCGTGGCCATCTGCTCCTGGGTCATGTGGAACTCGCGCGAAAGCCGCTCGAAGGCGCGCGCCTGCTCCATCGGGTTCAGGTCGGCGCGCTGCAGATTTTCGACGATGGTGATCTCCATCGCCTGCTCGTCGGAGACCTGGCGCAGAATGGCGGGAATCGTCGTCTTGCCGGCAATCTGCGAGGCGCGCCAGCGGCGCTCGCCGGCGATGAGCTGGAAGCGGCCGCTCGCCAGCGGACGAACCAGGATCGGCTGCACCACTCCGTTGGCGGCGATGGAGGCAGCCAGCTCGGCCAGCTGCTCTTCGTTCACCTGCGACCGCGTCTGGAAGGGGTTGCGGTCGATCTGGTCGAGCGGGAATCTCGCGCGGCTTGCCGCCTTCGGATTCGACGGGCGGAGCATGGACGGGCGGGGCAGCTGGAGCGCGCGGGCAGCAGGGAGTCCAGGCCTTTGCCGAGGGCGCGGCGTTTGGGGTCTGTGGCGGCGGTGGTCATCATTCAAATCCTCAAAGCCGGCTGATTGGACCGATGGATCTTCAACGTATCGATCAATCTTGCGAGTCGATTGCAGTCCGACCAGAGTCAGCAGTGCGCTCACGAATAAGGCCAGAAACGGACCTCTGGCGCGTTGGGTCTTGAGTTGGCCGCGGCGACTTTGCGCTCGATGCTCCGCGGGCTTTCCATGCTGTTGCGGGCCAGAAACTCGCCGGCCAGCTCGAAATAGGCCTCGGTGCCGCGGGACCGCGGATCGTAAAGCGCGACCGGCTTGCCGTGGCTGGGCGCCTCGGCCAGGCGGACATTGCGCGGAATCACGGTCGATGAAGAGCCGGTCGCGGAAGTATTCGCGCAGGGTTTCGCGTCACCTGCTGGGCCAAGATTGGTGCGGTCGTCGTACATGGTCAGCAGAACGCCTTCGATCGTCGACGTTGTGGATTGAAGGCGGCGCGCACGCGCTCGAGCGTCGAAATCAGCTCGGAAATGCCTTCGAGGGCAAAATATTCGGCCTGCATGGGGACAATGAGCGTTTCGGCCGCCGACAGCACGTTCAGAGTGAGCAGATCGAGGGCCGGCGGGCAATCGAGGATGATCAGGTCGTAGTTGTCTTTGACCGGCGCGAGGGCCTGGCGAAGGCGGACGGCGCGATCTTCGGCGCCAGCCAGCTCGATATTGGCGCCGGTCAGGTTCTTCGAGCCGGGCAGAAGCCAGAGATTCTCGACTCCGTGGGCAAGAATCACCTGTTCGGCCTGGAATCGCCGACCAGCACGTCGTAGATGGAATGGCGGTTGTCGTCGCGCGGGACGCCGAGGCCGGATGAGGCATTTGCCTGGGGATCGCAGTCGACCAGGAGGACTTTGAGGCCCTCGAGCGCCAGGCAGGCGGCCAGATTGATGGCGGTGGTGGTTTTGCCCACTCCGCCCTTTTGGTTGACGACGCCGAGAATCTTTCCCATGGCATTTCAGGTTAAAGGAAGGAGGAGCGAGGCGTGCGGATTTGCATCTGTGGAGAACGCGTCCGCGCTGTGGAAAGCTTCAAAACCGAGTCCAGGCTAGGTCCCGCAAGCCGTTCCTTCTCATGATCTTCCATCAATCGCGCGGTTTGCAGGAATTTACTGTTCTGATAGAGCAACCCGGTGGAAAACTCTGGTCAAAGGCTTGCTTTGCTGTAACATCCGGCGCTTTCAACAGGAGATTGTTCCACGTGGAACATTAGGCCTTTCTGGCCCGAAATTACCTACGTTGTTCCACGTGGAACAACGCATTCGCACGAGGGATCTGAACACTCTGCGTTTATTGGACAGTCTGCACTCCGGCTTTTGACGCCAAAGCCAACACTCGCTGCTCAGACCCAGGTAACGGCTCAGGCTCCGACCACTCGAAGCCCTTTCCGGTCGAGTTCTGAACAAGCGGGAGCTCCGCCAGTGTTGTCATGACAGCCAGCCAGCCCTCGGTCTTGACCAAACTCGACGCCGCAGTCACGGCTTGCTCCATTCGGTCCACGGCGCGGAGGATCACGCAATCAAATTGCCGAGCCAGCTTCTCAGCCCGGCCGGCAAAGATGCTGGGAATTAAGCCTCAAGGTGCGGACGGCCTCCTGAAGAAATGCTGCCTTCTTGCCCTGAGACTCGGACAAAGTCACCTGGATCTCCTCGCGGCAAAGCGCGATGGGAATTCCCGGAAAGCCCGCGCCCGATCCGAAATCCAGGAGCGAATGGATGCCAAGCGGTAACAACTGCGCGCAGGCAATGGATTCCACGAAATGACGCGTAAGAATGCCGTTCGAGTCACGTATCGCCGTTAGATTCATGCGGGCATTCCAACGAAGGATCAGGGAAAGGTACTCGTCAAACCCAGAGACCACCTCGGGCTTCAATTCCTGCAGTCCAGCAGCCAACAACAAAGCATTCAGGCTACTGCCCGCGATTGCTCCGGAGAACCACTCCCGGTTCATGCCGATGCTACCGAGATTTCGGCCGATCGTGGTCGCCAGGCTTCCGCCGAGCGGGCAAAAGCTGCAAAGATCGCACGAGAAAGCGGGCTGACGGAGTACGTGCGTTCGGGGTGCCACTGGATTCCGACGACAAAATGATCGGGAGAATCAAGTTCGACGGCTTCAATGACATCGTCGAGCGGACAGACGGCAGTCAAGCGCAGATTGTCGCCGAGGCGGCCGATTGCCTGGTGATGGCTGGAATTGCATTCCGCCTCCAGAATTTCGCCGGCAGCAGACGCGAGGCGCGATCCGGCCGCAATGTGGATCGGGTGAGCATTCACAACATCGCGACCCGGAGCATGGTTGACTGGCGTGTTCAGCACCGTTTTCAGATCCTGGATGAGCGTGCCATTCAGCCAGACGTTGAGTGTCTGAACGCCGTGGCAAATCGCCAAGATCGGCTTGTACAGATTGAATGAGTCTTGCAGCAGGAGCTCGTCGACAGCGGTGCGGCCTGGATCGGCCGGGCCGCAGGTCGGGATGCGTGCCTCGCCATAGCGTTCAGGATCGACGTCATAGCCGCTGCCGGGAAGGAGGACGCCCTGGGTTCCGGCCAGAATCCGGGCCACGCGATCCTGGCGCTCATGCAGCGGAACGACAACTGGCGTTGCGCCTGCTGATTGGAGCGCAGAGAGATAGGGAGGCAGGGAGCGCGCATTGTAAGCAGCGTCGCTCGTGGTCGGTTCTGGAACAGCGATGCGGATCGACATAGACGCCTTCCAGTTTATGCGAGATTTGCCGTGCGACTCGCGATTGTTTGCGGGTCCTTAAATCAAGCACAATTTCGATGTATGTCCCAGATTATACATAGTTTACAAGATATTATTGAAAATAATTATACATAACCTATTTCGTTTCAATAACTTAAACGAACTAGCAGGTCAGGGGTGGCGATGATCGGCGCGCCGCTACTGACGAGCGCAGAACAGCCGAACAGATGAGGCAACTGGAGCTGGCACTCAGGGGATCGGGGTTACAGAGCTTTCGCGCCGGGTCCGCCAACACCGTGTTTCACAATTGAAAGCCGCATTTACCAGCAACAGCAAAGCGTCCGGCACCATCGTACGAGGCGGGAGGTTTTGCGATGCGGGTGCCGCTGACGTGTGCGTTCATATTGGGCGTGGCGGGTGGGGGCGCGAACGATGCTTCCGGAGGCTGCGGTAGGCCGTTCAATTCGTCGAGGGAAGTTGAGTGTGAAGGGAACGCCGCTTGCGTTCCTGGAACGGCCAAATCTGAATCGTCTTCTTATCGGACTCGCGCTGATGGAACTTGTGGCGGATAAGCTACCGATGATTCCAAGCCGCAAGACAGCCGCGTCTTTCACGGCGCGAGTGGCGAGCGGCGCTCTTGTGGGAGCGGCAGTGGGCGCGGGTTCGCGTCGTGCAACATTGGGAGCGCTACTTGGTTTGGCCGGCGCCATCGTTGGTACCGAAGGCGGTGCTGCCTTCCGTTCGTGGCTGGCGTCTCTGTTCGAACGGGATCTGCCGGCGGCAGTGATCGAGGATTTGGTAGCTCTTGCGCTGCTTGGATACGCTACCAGCAAGCTCAAAGCCTGCGCACTGGCGCAAGAAGCGTGAAAGCAGAGCAAAGTGCATGGGGGAATCATGGCGCTTGCGTCGAAATGCGCGATGCAGCGGTCAGCGGGCTTCGATCTTGCCGGCGATGCGATCGTATTCGGCACGGGAGATGACGTGGCGCTTCACCAGGTCATCGGAATCCGTATAGGGGCGATGATCGATGATGCGGCGGGCTGCATTGTCGTCGATGCCGGGCAGGCTCTTGAGATCGTCGGTCGAGGCGTGATTGATATTGAGGGTGCGCTGCTGCTTGAGGCCTTCCACTACTCCCTGAGCAGCGGCTTTGGCATCGCGAGCGGCGGTCGAAGTAGCGCGCGCCGTTTGCTCCCGGATTTCGTCTGGGCTGCGGTCGTGGGGTGTGCACCCAGTGAAAGTGACGAGGGCCAGGGGAAGTAGCGCTGCAAATCGCATGGTTGTTTGGATGCGGGAAAATGCGGTGGAGGATTAGGCGACCTGAATTGCAAGACTCGGTTCGCGTTTAGCGCCGCCCTGGTTGCGTCCGTGCTTCGACGATCCCTGAGCCTGCGTGGCCTTTGTTGAGAGGATGCGCCGCAACACACGCCGCGCCTTGTGCAGCTGGGACTTCGAATTCCCCAAGGTGCAGTTAAGAATCGAGGCGATCTCTTTGTGCTGAAAACCGTGGACATCGTGCAGAAGGAACGTACTCCGATAACCGGGAGCCAGATTGACAGCGGCGCGATCGATGGCCAGCCGATCAACGACCCCGATTTGTTTCAAATCCGAAGTGCCGACCCCGCGACCAATATGTTCTTCAGGGATGCTTTCCATCATGTAATCAAGAGAGACGACGGGCAGCGCACGCTTGCGCAGATGCATCAGCACGATATTCACCGTAATCCGATGAAGCCATGTGGTGAAAGCGGATTCACCGCGGAAGGATGCGAGCTTGCGGTGGACCTGAAGGAAGGTATCCTGCGTGAGGTCTTCGGCCAGCGAGAGATCATGTACCATGCGCCAGCAAATGGAGAAGACGCGTTTCTTGTGCCGAAGGTAAATCTTCGCGAATGCGTCATTGTCTCCGGCCTTGGCCTGCGCCAAGATGCGAGCTGCGTCAGGTAACGACACGGGAAGGGTAGTGGTAACCATACTTCTCCAACTTTCTTTGCGCAAACGAGCGGGCAAGCAGGCGCTTGTTGTTTACTTCGCGGCGATTCTGATACCTTCCGCATTCAACACTGCAGGGGCCTCCTCAAAAACGCTCTCACTGCCTTCGTTGCTGCCGGTGTTTCGCGGGATGAAGCTGTCACGTTCTGAACGAAAGCCGCGATCCGACGACATTTCTCTGAAGCGGCTGTCAAGGAATGCCGCCGCCGCAAAAATCACGATAAGAACGAGAACAAAGGCACTCAGAATCAATTGCGTTCCGGTCAAGTAATGATCCATTCGTTCTCCATTGAATGAGGGCAACGACAGATACGTCGCGGGGAAATCCTGATGACTTGAACGATTGTGAAGCGTTAAGCGACAAAAAGCTGATCAGAACTGCACATGTGAGAAGAGATCGCCGCATTTTTTAGTGCTTTGAACAAGAGGCTCCTGCTGTCTCCCATCAACGAACGTCAGAGGTTGAGTCGCTTTTTTTTGAATGGTTCAACTTCCGTCAAAGGCTCCGAGATTCCTTAAAGCCAGGTCCTAAAGAAAGTGCAATTGTGAGCCGGATAGCACAGCAGGCGGGCGAGAACTGCCATAGCATTCAACCAAAGAGGCATCCTCAATCCAATCCACGCTGTACGCAAACTCTTCGCAGTACTGACTCAACCTTCCTGCACGACTCTTGCATTTCTCCCACCCCCCTGTGCCTCATGAGCGGGTTCGCCGGAAGGTGGACCCAAAAGCTCTTCATGGCGCCTTGGTGACGCCTCAAAAGACCGAAGATCTACTTTGCATTTGATTCCGCAACCATGCGGTTGCCCTTTTACGAGATACTGCGACCTTGTTCAGTGCCGATTGCTACGGCATATGTGAGCGCAAGCAAAGAGAGAATCGCACACCATTCAACCGCGCTACCGTGCCGGCGACGGAGACCTGTCACTGAGGATCCGGTTGTGCTCCGCTCTGAATGACGCGAATCGAGAAGAAGCGCTCAGAACGACGCGAGGGATTGAGGGGCCGGTGCGGATTGGGTGCGGAGTTCTTCGATGGCTGCGCGGAGGCGTGTGTTCAGTTCTTCTACCTTGCGCAGAGTCATGCCCGTGGTAAAGATCGGTTCGCCGACCGTCAGCGTGATTTCGCCGGGGTAGAAGTGGCGCGTGTGCATTGGGAGAAGGTCGTAGACGCCGGTGAGTGCAATGGGAACAAGCGGGACCTGGGCGCGGATCGCGAGGAAGGCCGCTCCAGCGAGGAATGGCTGCGTGGTGCCGTCGGGGGTGCGTGCGCCCTCAGGGAAAACAAAGAGTGGCATCCCTGCGCGGAGGGCACGGACGGCGGCGCCGAGGCTGGAGACGGTGGAGTTGGAACTGACGGAGTCGACTGGAATCTGGCCGGAGCGGTTCAAGTGCCAGCCGATGAAGGGCATGGTCCACAGCTCTTTTTTGGCGAGGATGCGGAACTGGAAGGGCAGCGTGGAAAAGATGACCGGCGTGTCCATGTACGACGTGTGGTTCGCTGCGTAGACGGCGACCGGGTGCTTGCGGAGATTCTCGGCACCGCGCACGATGAGACGCGCGCCGGAGATCATGACTCCGCCACGGGCCCAGATCTGTGCGAGGCGATGCTGAGCGCGCCCACTTTTATCCCAGAGTGATGCGAAGAGCGAAAGACTCCCGCAGATCGCCGTACAAAGGAAAAACACCGGGGCCTGGAGAATGTTGGTGCGCCAGCGGTAAAGACGGGGCAGCGGATCAGGAGGACGGCGACGGGTCACGGATGCTGGCCTACGCGTTCGGTCGGCTGACCCGGTATCGCGGCCTGATTGGTCTTGGCCAGCAGGCGAGTTCTGACGTCGCCCACCAAGTAGACCGAACCGGAGACGACGATGGGGCCCGACGGGTGAGCCTCGGCATGCTCTCGGGCAAGTTCGAGGGCCTGGCTTACTGAGGATGCAGCAAACGCCGGAGTACCCGTTGAAGCGGCGGCGGCAAGCAGATCGCGCACGGGGGTGGCGCGGGAGCTATGGATCGGCGCGAAGATCACCTGGTCGAATATCGGGAAGAGGATGTGAGCTATCTCGACGACTGGCTTGTCGCGCAGGCAACTGAAGATGAGCGTGCCGAGGTGTTGGCCGGGCAACATGTCGCGCAGTCCGGCGCGGAGAGCCCAGGCGCCCGCGGGATTGTGCGCTACATCCAGGATAAACTCCGTGGTTTTGTGATCATGAGTATTCTCGACCTGGATGCGCTCCAGTCGAGCTGGCCATCGGGTGTTACGTATACCGTCGGCGATGGACTTGGGGGTGACGGCGAATCCGTGGCTAATCGCGAGTTCGACGGCGGCCGCAATGGCAAGGGCTATGTTCCGGTGCTGGTGCGCCCCGCGTAAAGGTGACGCGACCTCAATCGATTGGCCCAGGACTTCGACCTTATATGTGTGTCGTTGATGAATAAAGCCCGGGGGTTGGAGCGCTGTTTGTGCCTGATCGGCATTGGTCTCAACCGGCCGGTGCAAGTCGGTGGGCGGCATGTAGGGGACAGCGCTGACTCCGAGCACCGAAAGAGACAGGGCGACTTCGCCAAGGACCTGGTTGGCCTCGGGGTGTTGCGGCAGGGTGACGAGCGTGCCACCGGTGCGCAGGATGCCGGCCTTCTCGCGCGTAATGTCGGTGATGGTGTTGCCGAGCCACTCCATGTGATCGAGAGAGATGTCGGTGATGATCGAAAGTAGCGGATCGACGACGTTGGTGGCGTCGAGGCGTCCGCCAAGACCCACTTCAAGGACAGCAATTTCGATGGCGGGCTCGGCAAAGTGCAGGAAGGCCATCGCGGTCAGGGTCTCGAAAAAGCTGGGCGGCTGACCCAATTTCTTTTCTTCCACCAGTTTTTGCCCGGCGGCGCGAACCCGGAAGAAATCCTTAGCGAAATCTGCGTCAGAGATTTCGACTCCATCGATGCGGATGCGCTCGTTGGGCCGCGCGAGGTGTGGCGAAGTGTAAAGGCCGGTGCGCAGGCCTGAGGCGGTGAGGATGGAGGCGAGCGTGGCCGCTGTCGAGCCTTTGCCGTTGGTGCCCGCGATCAGGACTGAAGGAAAGGTGCGCTGCGGATTGCCGAGGGCGGCGAGGAGGGTCGCGACTTCTTCAAGCAAGAATTTGCGGCGTGTCTGGCCTGTTTGCGTCGCAAGTTCCGGCGCCATGGCGGCCAGATGATCGATAGCGGACTGGTAAGACATGGAAACTTCAGTATAGAAGCCGTAAGCTCCCGGCTTCTAGCGCATATGTTGGTACTTCGAGCACATCGCGTCAAAGGCTGTCGAGGAAACTGCGGACGACGGCATTGAAGGCGCCGGGGTTGTCGGTGTGTAGGGCGTGGCCGCCATCAAGAATGAGGAGCCGTGTGTGAGGGCGGAGCGATGCCATCTGCTCCACGTGCTCCTGTGAGGTGACGCGGCTTTCGCGGCCTCGGAGAACGAGTGCCGGGCAAGTGGAAGCGAACCAGTCCGACCAGTGATCGCCGACAAGATTTTGCTGCGACCTGACCATATCGCGGGGATCGAATGCCAAATGCCAGCCGGCTTCAGAATGCCGGAAGGAGTCGCGTAAATAAGGGACAAAGCGGAGACCGATCCGTTCCTCAAGCTCTTCCTGTGTGGCGAAGAAGCCCTGCCAGGGAAGGATGAAGCTGATGTCGTCGGTGACGACGGCGCCCATATCCTCGATGATGAGTGCCTGAACGCGACCTTGGTTGCGTGCAGCGAACTGATAGGCGTTGACGCCGCCGAGAGAGTTCCCGAGCAGGACAGCCTGGGGCAGGTCGAGAAGCTTGAGCAGCGCGTCGATGTCGCCGAGGTAGTCACGGCGCGTGTAGGTTGTAGCGTGGCTCGAATCGCCATGGCCGCGCTGGTCGGGAGCAATAACGCGGTAGTCGGGCGCAAGAGTATCGGCAAGCGCGGTGTATGTTGCTCCCTGCATCAGGTGCGCGTGAAGGCAAAGCAGTGGCGGCCTGCCGATCGAAACAGGAGAGGATCCCGTATCGAGATAGGAAAGCGTAAGGCCATCGTGCTTGAACGTGTGCCTTTGGAGACTCATCGTATTTCGAATTGATGGTACATCCCAGGCATACGCAGAGGACGTGGAATGCGTGGTGCCTGACGCGTACGCACTCAAATGACCTGGATTTGGTTTGCGTGCGAGTCAAGCCCTGCCGTCCCCCACAGTATCGCCAAGTTCCTGAATCCGCACGCAAAATTGTCGCTGTCGATTTGCATATAATTTCCCGGTCCCGTAGCACAATAGCATCAGGACGGGAGTGAAATGGGCCCGGTCTGTTTCTTCCCAGTCACCAATCTCTGCCAGCCATATCGTCACCTAAGTCCTTTTCTGAGAATACTCTGCGGCTAAGTTAAATTGGCAGAGGAATTTGCAGCGGCACCCACTCCTTAAACCCAAGAAAACAAGGACCTTCTTTACAGAGTATGGGTGGGGAGGGGAGACCGCAACCAGATGGTTGCATATCACGCGATCGGCGCTCTCCTGATACTTTGGCCGCCTAAAACGGACTGGAGGCCGCATCAGCTGTCGCCTTGAATTCTGAATGGTCCCCAATCACAAGGAGTCAGCCGACGGCTCGCCCTTAACCAAGAACGAGAAGTTGCAATGCATTGAGTGATCGTGGGATTCATGACGGACCCGGGGGATTCCTGACACCGCAACGAGGGTGGAGCATTCCGCGAGTGCTCAACGCTAAAATGAGGTGTGCGCAAAGTCTTGCTTGTTGTAATTCTGCTCGTCATTGTTGTGCCCATCGTCATCGTTGTGGCGCGTTCGGCAACGCCTTCCATCGACCTTCCTCAGGTGAGCACCATTGGGCAAGCCACCCCGATCGTAGTGCATGTAACGAATCCACGCGGCATCCGTAGTGTCTCCGCCACCGTGGAGCAGAACGGCACAAGCTATCCAGTCTGGAAGATGGAACAGCCCTCGAAGACAAAGGAAGCAGTGTGGAGCTTCACCGCCGGCGTCAAGACTACGCCCCAGCTCAAAGACGGCAAGGCAAAGCTGATCGTCGAAGCGACTTCGAACGATTTGCTGCATAAGTCCGCCCGCGTTGAGCGGGATGTGACGATCGTGACGCAGCCCCCGTCGATCAGCGTGGACTCTGAGCAGCACTATCTCTATATCGGCATGGCTGACGCGGCGACCTTCAATGTCACAGGCGCCTACACAGCCGCGGGAGTGCGTGTCGGCGACCAGTCCTACCGCGCCTGGCCGATGCCGGGCGGCAAGCCAGGACTGTTTTCGTTGTTTGCCTTTGCCTGGAACATGCCCCAAGGAACAATTCCGCTGGTTTTTGCCTCTAACGGCGGCGGCAACGACGTCACCAGACCGATCACCGTGATCTTCCCGAAAAAGGAGCAACCGCATTACACCGTCCACGACCTCCCGGTCAGCGACGCCTTCATGCAGAAAGTGGTTGGCGAGCTCGATCCGAACGGCTCAGGCGATATGGTCACGCGCTTCGTCAGAATCAACAACGAGATGCGCAAGTCGAACAACAAGACGCTGTCGGATCTGCGCTTTAAGACGGCGGATCACTTCCTGTTTTCGCAGCCCTTCCAGCGCCAGCCGCACTCGCAGGCAGAAGCTACCTTCGCCGATCTGCGCAACTACATCTACCAGGGCAAGAAGATCGATCAGCAGGTGCACCTTGGCTACGACCTTGCCGTCACGCAGCACGTCGGCGTCGAGGCCTCCAACGATGGCCGCATCGTCTGGGCTGCGCCTCTGGGCATCTACGGTAACTGCATCGTGGTTGATCACGGCTACGGTTTGCAGACAATCTACGGCCATCTCAGCCACATCGACGTACACGAAGGCGACGTGGTCAAGCGCGGCCAGATCATGGGCCGGAGCGGCATGACCGGCATGGCCGGCGGCGACCATATTCACTTCGCCATGCAGCTTGATGGCGTGCAGATCGATCCCAAGGAATGGTGGGATCCGCATTGGATTCAGGACCACATCACCAGGCGCCTCGATGTTGGCATGGTGCCCGTTCACGAGGGGTCCGCATCGCCGGCGAAACGGCACGCTCGCTCTGCGGGGGCGAAAAGACGCAGATAGATGACCCTCACGATCCGCAAACGTTGAGCGCGCAAGACATTTACGCCGAACCGGCGCCGATTTATTGGCCAGAGTTAGCTTTCGTCTCTGTTCACCACCTGCGACAAGAGCGAGTGCAACTGCTTCACGCCTTCGGTCAGCGCGGCAGGCCCGGGCTGCAGGATCAGCGACGATGGAATTTCAAAGATCTGACCACGTCGAACGGCCGTAATCTCACCCGCCCGCGGCCTTGATGTAATCTGCTCGACCTTTACCTTCATCCCGCACCAGGATGCGAAGATCACATCGGGGTTGCGTTCAACAACAGATTCCCATGTAACAACCCGGTCCTGCGCCTTCCGGCATTGAAGAAGTTCAGGAAAGATCAGTTCGCCGCCGGCAATCGCAACCAGTTCCTCCACCCATTTAATTCCACTGATAATCGGATCGTTCCATTCTTCGAAGAACACCCGCGGACGATATGGAAAATTCGCGGCCTCCGCAGCGATTCGCTCGAGTCCGCAGATATACGAACCGATCAACTCGTCCCCTTGTGCCTGCTTCCTCAGAATTCGCGCGATCATCGCAATAGTCTCGAAGATTTCTGCAATACTCCGCTGATTGCAATTCAGCACGGTGAAACCGCGCCGCGACGCCTCGCGCGTGATCTCCGCCTGCACATCGGAATAAGTGATGATCAGGTCTGGTTTGAGGTCCGCAATCGCGTCGAAGTTGGCATCTTGAAAGGTCGAGACCCTGGGTTTCTGGCGCACCACCGGCGGCCGAGTGGAGAAGCCCGAAACCCCGACGATGCGGTCCTGCTCGCCAAGCAAGTAGATCAGCTCAGCCACCTCGTCAGACAGGCAGACGACACGATTCGGAAACGAGGAGAATGGCGGACGGTGGATCGAGTAGGACATTCCGGGTCGGCCTTCCGTTAACGGAAGACGCCTGCAGCCTAAGATACCTCAATTATTTGCGACGAATCGTGAACGGGGAGATGATGTCGCCGGGAGAATTGACCGGCCCGAAGCATCTGGCGAACGAGCACCCCATTTCATCCTGATCTTTCTTGCACAAGAAAGTGGCCTGGTGCAAGGATTGGTAACTGGATGGAGATGCGGCTATGAGACGGACGAGTCTTAGGCAGGAGTTTTATGTCCGCCTCCGCGCCTACCTTGCGATTTGTCTACTCGTGCTGACGCTTAATGGCTGTCGCAATAGTAGACATGTCAGCCTCACAATCTCGGCGGCCGCGAGTTTGCAGGAAACGCTCGGCGAGGTTGAATCCGCGTATCGGACCGGACACGCGCCGGTGGAATTTCGAAACAACTTTGGATCGTCGGGAACCTTGGCACGAGAGATCGAGCAAGGCGCGCCGGTGGATGTATTCATTTCCGCAGCCGCCAAGCCGATGGATGACCTGGATGGAAAAGGACTGATCGCGACTGAAACGCGAAAGAATCTCCTACATAATTCGCTGGTTCTGATTGCGCCGCTTGACTCAAAAATGCAGGGAATTTCGGAACTCGGTGATCGATCCACTCGACTGATTGCAGTGGGCGATCCGGCGAGTGTTCCGGCAGGTGCCTATGCGCAGCAAACTCTGAATGCGCTTCACTTGTACGACCAGGTCAAGGGGAAACTGGTCTTAGGCAAAGACGTTCGCCAGGTTCTAACGTACGTCGAAACGGGAAACGCCGATGCTGGGTTTGTGTATGCCACCGATGCCCGGATCTCAGGGCGTGTGCGCGTGGTTGCGATCGTGCCGGACTCCTTGCACGAGCCGATCGTCTATCCTGCGGCGGTTGTGAAGGCAGCTAGAGATCAGGAAGCCACGCGGGCATTCGTAGAGTTTCTGGGAAGCCACGAGGCCAAGGCGATCTTTACAAAGCACGGATATACACTGGCTTCACAGTGATCCTGCACACGGACGCATCGCCGCTCATCATTTCACTGGCCACGACCTGCACCGCAACTGTCGCAACCTTCTTTCTGGGAATGATGGCCGCGCGGATAATGTACGACGTGCGCGGCGGTCTTCGCGCTTGGATTGACGGCATCCTCACGCTTCCCCTGGTACTTCCACCAACAGTAGTGGGCTTCTTCTTGCTCCTCATTTTTGGGCGCCGGAGTATCATCGGGCGCGCACTGGAACATGTGGGCTTGACCATCGCATTTTCGTGGCCGGCGACAGTGATCGCGGCGACAGTGATTGCGTTTCCCCTGATGTACCGGACGACGCTTGGCGCGTTCGAGCAGGTGAATCCGACGCTGCTGCAGGCGGCGCGAACGCTTGGAGCGACCGAGTGGGTTGTGTTTCGCCGCGTGCTATTGCCGCTGGCTGGACCGGGCGTAGTCGCCGGAACTGTCCTGGCCTTTGCGCGTGCGTTGGGGGAATTTGGTGCAACCTTGATGCTCGCCGGCAATATTCCGGGCCGCACGCAGACCATGCCGATCGCGATTTTCTCTGCGGCGGAGGGTGGCGATATGCATGCGGCGCTACTATGGGTCGTCCTGATCGTGATCCTTTCGCTGGCGATTGTCCGGCTGCTAAATCTGGAGAAGAGAAACCGCATCCTTGCACGCGCGGAACCGGATCTGCCGACTGCTGACTTTCCTGCTCAGTCGCCTGCAACAGCTCTAGCTCCTCAAGAAAGCCAAACCACCGGTTCACTGGAGGTTGATCTTGAGAGGAACCTTGAGAACTTTACGCTGCGGATAGTTCTTGGCGCGCGCAATGGAGCGGTTGGCCTGCTGGGCCCGTCAGGTGCGGGAAAGTCTATGACACTGCGGATGATCGCGGGCGTCTCGACGCCTGATCGAGGACGCATCGTTCTGAATGGGCGGGTTCTCTTCGATAGCGCGGGAGGCCGCAATGTTCCAGCGGCAAGCAGACGAATTGGCGTGGTATTTCAGGACTACGCGCTGTTTCCACATTTGACGGTGGCAGAGAATGTCGGATTTGGACTGGGCCGCCTGCTTAAGGACGAGAGGAACGCGAGGATGTGGAAGCAGCTTGAGTCGATGGGCATCGCCGAACTGGCGAACCGCTACCCGCGGCAAATCTCGGGCGGACAGCGGCAACGCGTCGCGATTGCACGATGTATGGCCATGGAGCCGGATGCGCTGTTGCTTGATGAACCTTTCGCAGCGCTCGATCCACACTTGCGCAGGCGAACAGAGGAACAGCTCCGGGCAACACTGGCCGGCTTCAAGGGGCCTGTGGTTTTTGTCACCCACGATATGGAAGAGGCATTTCGATTCTGCTCGGAATTGCTGGTGCTCGATAACGGTCAGGTGATCGCGAGCGGACCGAAGCATAGGTTATTTGAAATGCCGCGCACGGTTGCGGCGGCGAGGCTGACGGGGTGCAAGAACATCGCCACCGCGCGGCGCCTGGGCGGTGATTGCGTCGAGGTGGAGGCGTGGGAGTGCCGGCTGCGGACGGTGGCCGAGGTGCCTGAGACCTTGACGCACGTTGGATTTCGATCGCACCAGGTGGCTCTTCAGAATCCGGCTGGGACAGACAACACTTTTCCGTGCTGGCTCGTGAGCACCAGCGAAGCTCCGCATGAAATGACGCTTTATCTCAGGTTGCACGCCCAACCGGTGCCAGGTGAGTCGCCCCATTTGCAGGCAGATGTGACGAAGGATGTGTGGCGTCAACTCTCGGCACAGCCGCAGCCATGGAGCCTTACGCTCGACCCCGAGCGGCTGCTGTTGCTCGAAGGCTGACAGATTCATTCATTTCGAACCAGGATTCCGTGACTCTATTTTCCGATGCAGAAGGTGGAGAAGATCAGATTCAGGATGTCGTCGGGGGTGGTTTGGCCGGTTAGGGAATCGAGGGCCCAGAGGGCGCGGTAGAGATCGAGCAGGATCATCTCGTGGGGGATGGCGGTTTCATTGGCGCGGGCGGCATCTGCCAATGCGGTGATTGCAGCCGCCGATTGACTGCTGCTGGCGGAGGTTGGTCAGCAGGCCAGGTTCGGCGACGGCTCCGCCGGTGGCTAGCTTAACAATCTTCTCTCGCAGGCTCGCGATGCCATCTCCAGTCAGCGCCGAGGTGGGCACTGAGGGAATGTTCAACTCCTCAGCAGCCAGATTCATCGGCCTGGATCAGGCTGACTGCTTGATGGCCGTTGGCGAGGTCGCTCTTGTTGATCGCCACAAGAGCGGGGCGGCCGTGCACGGCGGCGAGCACGCTGCGTTCCTCCTGGTTCAGCGGCTGGGTTGCGTCCAACACCACCAGCACAATGGCTGCATCGGCGAGTGCTTCGCGACTGCGCGCGATCCCGAGCTGCTCGACCTCTTCGATGGTGTCGCGCAGACCCGCAGTGTCGACCAACTCCAGGGGAATTCCTTCGAGGGAAATGCGTTCTGTCACGAGGTCGCGGGTGGTTCCGGGTGTCGCGGTTACGATAGCGCGATCACGTTCAACCAGCCGATTGAATAGCGAACTCTTGCCGGCGTTGGGCCGGCCGACGATCGCCATGGTCAGTCCGTCGTGGACGATGCGGCCACGGGCGAATGAGGCTTCGAGCGCGGCAAGCGGCGGGACGAGCCCGGCGATACGGCGGGCAATCTCGGACTGCGGAGTTACGTCGACGTCGTCCTCAGCGAAGTCGATGCCGGCTTCGAGCAGAGCGATCAGTTCGACAAGGGACTGCTTGGTGGGAGCGACGCGTCGGCTGAGCGCGCCGCCCATCTGGCTTGCGGCCTGTCGCGCCTGGGTGAGTGTCTGCGCGTCGATGAGATCGCGGACTGCCTCGGCCTGCGTCAGATCAAGCTTGCCGGCGAGGAATGCGCGCTCAGTGAATTCTCCGGGATTCGCCAGCCGCGCGCCGAGGGCGAGGGCGCGCCGCAGCAGCAGGTCGAGAACGACCGGCGATCCATGCGCGGCAATCTCTACGAGTTCATCGCCGGTATAGGAATTGGGTGCGGCGAACCAGGTAACCATCGCCTCGTCGATACGTTCGTCACTCGACTCATCGAGCACCTCGGCAAGGCGGGCGCGCGCGTGTTCCAGTGGCTGGCGCAGGCGGACAAGTTGAGCGGCAATCGAAGCAGCCTCCGGGCCACTGAGGCGCACGATGCCGATGCCGCCGCGTCCCGGTGGCGTGGAGATGGCAGCAATCGTGTCCACGATCGCTGCTGTTATCTCAGGCGCTTTTGATTCCGTGCCCATGGCTGAGTTCAATTGTAGGGAACGGAGTTGGCTGCGAGACCCACTTATGTCGTTTGCTCAATTCGACGCACGTAGCGCAGGCAGATCAGCAAGGGGACGACGCCGATGACGCCAAAGCTGCAATCAATGAGCCGCCAGTAAAAAGGAATTCCACGAATAGGTCCTGCGATCAGGGCCAATGGCACCACTCCAAGGCACGCGACAACTCCGAAAACGAGCACCCACTTGTTGCGGACCGGATCGATCAACGGTCCCAGGAAGGCCACGGCTATGACGAGGTGGGCGAAAGCAAGCCAATCGGTTCCATATGCCATGAACGGGTAATCGCGGTTGGTGTGTACGATGCCCTCGTGCACACGGCGCAACCAAACATGAAGCACGGGTTCACTGGTCGAAGGTGAGGCAGCGACTCCGAAGGTCCGGTTTAGCAGGCCGGTTTCGCGTTGCAGCGGAAAAGCCGTCAGGCCGCTCAACACCAGCCCAGCGATGAACAACGCAAGCCAGATGCGGACTTTTCGGATCTGTCGGGCGGTTTCGGTTTTCAGTTGCGCTGCTCCTTTCCCAAAAGAGTCTATGTTTGCCCCGACGATCGCGGCTGTTTTTTCAAGCGCTTCTGATTCCGTGGCCCATGGCTCGATCAATTGCAGGGAACGAATGGTCTTCCACTCTCCGCTGCCGCGAGTCTATCTTTTTGTCTTCGGCTCTGGCACCCCTATTATCCCGGTCTCTGGAGGGAAATTATCTATTTTCAATAGCTTGGCGGGAGACGATCGCTGCAAATATTCTTATGATTAGACTTATCCGCAGATTACTCTCAGCAAAGGACTTAGAGATGCTCAAAAGCAGTTGGATGCGGCCATTGGTGCGGGATTTCAGGTTCGAGGTTAGTGACAGACTGCGGCATCGTAGTGGGTTCCTTTGAGAATCCTGGGTTTGCCGGAGAGCGACTCAACCTTGATTATGCGCCGGGAGGGGGAAATTACCTGCAAAACAGCCGCGGGAATTTTCCGTTTTGAATCAGTGACTTAGCTGGTAGAGCGTGGAAAAAGGTATTGACTGGATAGGGTTCGCCGCAATTGAGAACTAATGTGTTGTCCCAGAAGTTATTGGCATAAGTCTGGAAGTGCAAAAAAGCAGATTCTTCGCTCACCACCCCCGAACTGAAAGACGTTCGGGGCCCCGTTCCCTCAGATGGGATGAAAAGGGGCGTACCTTCCTGATACGTGCTCAAGGCACACAGAAGTATAGGAGGAAGGTACGCGATGAAGACCCACGTAGGAGTAGATCTCCATCAACGATTTTGTTACTTAACGGCGGTGGATGCAAGCGGGAAGCTGCGCAAGCAGGGCCAGGTAGTGAACGATGCATCGGCGTTGCGTTACTGGCTGCAGGGGTTGGAGCGGCCGCGGCAGGTAGTGGTTGAGGCAAGCGGATTCTGGCCGAACGTCTGGTGATGGTACATCCGCAACGAGTGAAGGCGATAGCTTCGGCGAAGCTGAAGAACGATCGCGTGGATTCGGAGACCTTGGCGCATTTGTCGCGCTGCGATCTGCTGCCCGAGTCGTGGATGGCCGATGAGACGACCCAGCAGTTGCGGCTGCTGGTTCGGCTGCGGATCACGCTGGGCCGGCAGCGGGCCCGGGCCAAGAACCAGCTGCAGGCGGTGCTTCACCAGGAAGGATTCAAGAAGCCGGTGACGGATGTATTTGGCAAGCGTGGCCGGGCGTGGCTGAAGGGGTTGGAACTGAGTGCGGCGGGGCGGATGGTGGTGGATACGTGGCTGCGCGAGGTTGACCATCTGGATGTTGAGCTGGCGGAGCAGACACGGGAGCTGGAACGGCTGGCCAACGCGGATGCGCGGGCCAGATTCTTGCAGACGGTGCCGGGGATCGGCGCGTATGCAGCGATGGTGATTGTGGCCGAGATAGGCGATGTGGAGCGGTTTCAGAGCAAGCGTGCGCTGGCCAGCTATGCGGGATTGACGCCGGTGGTGCGGGAGTCGGCGGGCAAGCGCAAGCGGGGTGGAATTACGCACCAGGGATCGAACACACTGCGCTGGATCATGCTGCAGGTGGCGCAGGTGGCGGCGCGCCATTCGCCGGCAGCGCGGAGCTATTATGCGAAGCTGCGCGAGAGGAAGCCGGGGCAGGTAGCCAGGATCGCGCTGGCGCGGAAGTTGTTGACCGTGGTGTGGGCACTGCTGCGCCACGGAGTGTGTTACGACGAGGAGTTGTTTGTCCGCGGCTGAAAGCAGGCCATGGAAAAGTGGAAAGCTGACCAGCGCTTCCCACTTTCCCACCGCCACGACTGCGGCTACAGGCAAAAGGTATTTGCGACGGTTGCAAGGAGAACCCGGCCAGCTCGTTCATCCTATGCCCACCGCGGAAAACAGCAAGACCGCGGGAGGGCCTTCTCAGATGGAGCGGCCGGGATTCGAATCACCCTTGTGTGCCAGGAGCACGAATAGAAGTCTGTCGGCAACTATTCGCAAATACCTCTGGACAGGTGCGGCCTTTTTCATAGAAGGATGACACCACAACGCGCATGGGTGGTTGGCCGAAGAAACGGCTGTACTCGCGGTTGAACTGGCTTACGCTTTCGTAGCCGACTTCGTAGGCCGCGCTTGTTGCATCGAGCCCGTCCATGAGAATCGGCTGTCTTGCAGTCTGCAGGCGGAGCTGTTTCTGGTACTGCAGTCTCCGACTTGCTTCTTTGCGTTCGCCTCAAGAGCGAGACCGGCGATTCGCGAGACCAGGGCAGCCCGTACCTCGATCCGATGATCGGCGACCGCGCTCGCTCCGCGACAGTGAGGGTCATGCCGCGCGGGAGCGATCTGCGCAAGAATGACGACCAAAGTGAGCCGCCAAGTGATCTAACAAGATAACGCACGTCAGGATTCACGCGGGTGTGATGGGCATCCGCTGATTCCGGGGTTTGCGCAAGGTGTTCACACCATCGCGTTATCTTCGAATTTTCGGGTGTTTCCCAGTGCGTAGGTATGGCAGGCTTGCACGTCGGAATATGGATCAAAGCCGCTACAAAAAGGTTTTAGCAGCGGTTTGAACGATATAATTCTTGCGAGTTTCCGCGCGGGAGAGAACTGGAACGAAGCAGCCCCGCGGGACGTATTGTTCTTACAAGGTAGCCCAGTGAAACCAAATACGGTGTACTCCGTTGCCCTTGCAGGTTGGGACATGGCGCTGAAGTTCTTTGCTCGTCTTGCTCTCATCGTTTTTATCACGTCAGCTTTGCTTCCGGGCATGGCAGCCGGCCAAATGGCGCCTCAGGCGGCGTGGAACGGCGTGCTGCGCAACGCCGGTGGCGCGCCGATCGCGAGTGCTACGGTCAAGCTCTCTTCAGGATCTCTAAAAGCCGAAGGCAAGACCGGCTCCGACGGAAGATTCCTGTTGGCCATGCTGCCGACGGGAAATTATCACCTGAGCGTTGCAACGAAAGCCGGAACGGCGGAGTATGCCCCGCCGGTCGTTTTGACGGCGAGCGCTCCGGAGGCGCTGCTTACGCTTTCAGGGCGCGGCGAACTGACGGTTGCCGCAGTGCAGAGCAAGGAGCAGGCGGCAACAGGCGGCGAGGAGCTTTCCAGCCAGGCCGTGAGCGAGCTGCCTTTGAACAAGCGCGATTTCAGCTCGCTGCTGCTGCTGGCGGCCGGCACCATGACCGACACGAATGGCGCCACCAACTTTACCGCGCAGTTTGCCATCAACGGCCAGCGCGGCGTTGAAGCGACCTTTGCCATGGATGGGGCCGATATCAGCGATCCGGAGATGGGCGGGGCCACGTTCTCCAACTTCAACGTGGACGCGGTCGAGGGCATCGATTCGAGTTCCGGCTGGATGCCGGCCGAGATCGGGCGCGGCGCTGCGGGGTTCACCAACATTCATACGCGCTCGGGCGCAAGCGGATTTCACGGCTCGTTCTTCGAGTTTGTGCGCAACTCCGCATTCGACGCGCGCAACTATTTCGATCACGCCGACGCCTGCGTATCCGGGCCGCATTCCGCCCTTCCGGCGCAACGAATTCGGCTTCACCAATGGCGGACCTGTCTACATTCCGCATGTGTACGACGGCCGCAAGCGGACGTTCTACTTCACGCAGTACCAGGGTTTTCGCCAGGTGCTCGGCACGACGCAGGTGATGCCGGTGCCCTCAGCGGCGCAACGGCCGCAGGCGGGAAGCAACTTTGTCGACCACGTGACGTTTATCCCGATAAGATCGTCGACACGCTCGCCGTGCCCGTCGATCCCGCCATCGCCGCGATACTTGCGCGGTATCCGCTGCCCAACCTGCCGACCGGCTCGTTCGGCCTGAACACCTATGCGACGGCATCCAAAGTCGTCACCAACGCCGATCAATTCTCCATCCGGATCGATCACAACTTCACCGCGAAGGATCAAGTTCTTTGCCCGGTTCAACTACAACAACCTGACGGGGCCGACGACAAATCCCGATCAGACAGCGATTGATCCGCAGTTCGGAGTCCAGTACATCGATCACCAACGCAACGTTGTGGGCACGTATACGCGCACGATCTCGCCGCGCCTGGTGCTCGAATCGTTGATCAGTATCATCCGCACCACTCCGGGCTTCCCGACAACCGACTACACCGATCCCGGCGGTCAAATTCAATGACGGTCTATTTGAAGCGTTCAACGCGCCGCCGGTTCGGTGATGCAGGCGTACGGCAACCTCTTCCAGGGCCATCAGATCGTGGCGTACACGGTTGGCAGCCACGCCATCCGCGCGGGATTCGAGGCACGGATCAATCGCGACACGACCTACTTCGGCATCAGCCCAAACGGCGAATATGATTTCGGCGGCGGCACTGCGTACGCCACGACGAACATAAGTTCGGCTAGCGGGACGCACGATATCCACGTTGGCGATCCGTTGCCCGATACGCTCTCCAGCTTCGTTACCGGCAGCCCGTTCGTCTATACCGTCGCTCTTGCCGCCTACCTTTTCTTCCGGCGGGCAGCACATCGGTCCCGCCGCGATCAACCGGAAGGACTATAACGCGTGGATACAGGACACGTGGAAGATCACGCCCAGCGCTTGACGCTCGATTATGGTGTTCGCTGGGAGCTCTATACGCCGATCACCGAGCGTGCTCACCGCACCGGCGGGTTCACCAACAGCTGCAGGGCAAACAGAGTATCTCATCAATCCTCAGCCTGGCTACAAGACCGATTGGAACGGCTGGGGGCCGCGCGTTCAGGCGGCCTGGCAGGCGACCCAGAAAGTCACAGCACACGCTGGCGGGGCTGTCACCGTGATTCCGCCGAACATCTGGCAGGATAACTTCCTCACCGGCTCCACGCCGTACGTGATCTATCCCCGACGCGTTTCGTCGGCACCCGCGCCGTTCAGTTACGGGTACCAGATCACGCCGTCGCAGTTGCCGCGATGTCTACACTCCCGACGGCACGAACATCTTTGCAACCGAATACTCCAAGACTGTTCCGTCGAATACCGTGATGGATGTGGACCGCTACGAGCGAGACCTTGCTGCGCTGACTGACTCCAGCGCCATCAGCACCTCTCAATCTATCCGGCATCGACCCGCAGTTCGGAATCGGCACGGCTCTTCACCTGGACGCTTGGGCTGGAGCGGAAATTCGGCAATCTGACTGCCGATGCGGCGTATGTGGGAACGGCGGCGCAGCACCTTCCGCGCTACGGCTTTCCCAACGCCTATCCCGGAGCCACCGCGGAATTTGCCAAAGACACGCGGTTCGACAGCGCGGGAAATGTGATCGGCGGTTTTGGAGTGGAGAACGTGATCACCAACGACTCGCACTCGACATATCATGCGCTGCAAACGTCGCTGTCGGGCACCGTGGGTCACGGCGGTCCGGGAATCCAGGCAAGCTACACCTGGAGCAAGTCCATCGATGACACGAGCCTTGTGATTGGCGGAACCGGGTCGACCGGAGCAGTAACATCGGGATTCTCCCAGAACCCGCTAGATACCCATCCGGAAAAGGCCGTATCGAATTTCGATGTCACGCACGGCTTCAGTCTGAGCGCCGCGCAGGACCTGCATCTAGCCAGCGTCAGTTTCCTCAACTTCGTTCCGCAAGGTGATCACCGGCGGCTGGGAGATGCTGGGCATTTCGAGCATCAACTCCGGGTCGCCGTTCACCGTCTACTCCGGGATTCAGCAGACCGGAGCGGGGTCGAACGGCGTCGATCGTCCAGATCAGATCGCCAAGCCGCAGCTCTCCACCGCGCGCAAAGACCGCGACAGACTACTTCGGCCAGGGCGGAGGCAACGGTCCTGACTTCTTCAGCATTCCCGTGTTCCAGTCCGGGCGGCACAGGACCGAACCAGGGCTTGTTCGGCACGCTCGGCCGCAACACTTTCCGCGGTCCAGCTTTCTACAACTACGACTTCGCATTCATCAAAGACACGCCGCTCGGGCATCGAGCCAGCGGAGCCGAGCGCATGGACCTGCAATTCCGAGCCGAGTTCTTCAACCTGTTCAACATCGTGACCATGGGCCTGCCGGCGAACATCCTGGGTGTTTCCACAAACACGACGGGCGGTGTGAATTCCGCCGTCATCAGCCGCACGAATGGCTTTGGGCAGATCAGCAAGACGGCCGGCAATTCGCGGCAGATTCAGTTCTCGCTCAAGCTGATTTATTAGAGCGACAGCATCACAGCCGGGTTAGCGTTCGCATAGCTGCGCCCGGCTGCCGCTCTGCTATAAAGGACTGGCAATTCCGGCCAGCATTGATCGCGCTGCGAACCCCCGTGCGTTTGCGCTCTCGGAACTCCATTGCGGGCCGCGGGAGAACGTATGAGAAACGTCTGGTCCCTATCCGCAGGTCGAATCCTGTCTCGTCGCGGCTCGCGCTCGCATTCAGCGCGTGTCTGTCGATAGCGCAGCAAAACATCAAGCCCGTGACGGACCGTCCGCTCGATCTGACTGTTGTGAAGCCCGAGACCGTCGGCTTCTCTTCGGAAGCGGCTCGAGCGCCTGCACGCAGTTCATGCAGCAGGCCGTCGATCAGAAGCAGGTCGCCGGCATCGTGACCATCCTGGCGCGCCACGGCAAGGTCGTCGACTACCGCGACTTACGGTTATCGCGACATGGCTGCCGCCGCGCCGATGACGAAGGACGCGATCTTCCGCGACTTCTCCATGACCAAGCCGGTCACCGGCGTGGCCATGATGATTCTTTACGAGCAGGGCAAGTGGCTGCCGTCCGATCCGATCGCGAAATTCATTCCGGAGTTCGCGCATCTCAAGGTCTACAAGGGCGTGGACTCCAGCGGGAACATGATCCTCGCCGATCCTGACCATCCGCCCACCATGCGCGAGCTGATGACGCATACGGCGGGATTCACCTACGGATTCTTCGGCGATACGCCGGTCGACAAGATGTACCGCGACGCAAACCTGCTGGCCTCGGCGAACCTGCAGGAATTCATCGACAAGCTGGCGAAGATTCCGCTGCTCTATCAGCCGGGCCAAGGCTGGACTTACAGCATGTCGATGGATATCGAGGGATACATCGTCGAGAAACTCTCCGGCAAATCGCTGCCCGATTTCTTCCGCGACAACATCTTCACCCCGCTGGGCATGCGCGATGCGGGCTTCTATGTTCCCGCGGAGAAGCGCGGACGCTTCACAGTGCTCTATCGCACCGGCCCCAATGGCGAATTGGTTGCCGATCCGAGCGCCAGCCGCAGATCAGGCGATTACGACGTGCAGCCACCGATGCCCTCGGGCGGCGGCGGCATGGTTTCCACGGCTGAAGATTACTACCGCTTCGCAAGCATGCTGTTGAATGACGGCGAACTGGACGGCAAGCGCATTCTCGCGCCATCAACGGTGAAGCTGATGACCTCGAACCATGTTCCGGCTGAGTTGCTTACCGGCAAGTTCGGCATCGGCATGCCGTGATGCGGCCCGGGTTTCGGCTATGGATACAACGGCGCGGTCGAGTTCGATCCGCGCAGACGCAAACCTGCCCGACGGCAAAGGGACGTTCATCTGGGACGGCGCTGCCGGCACATGGTTCTGGGTCGATCCCACCAATGATGTTGTTTTCGTCGGCATGATCCAACGCATGCTAGGGCCAGCGAGTCCGCCGCTTGAATACGGTAGCCGCCAGGTAGTGTACGGAGCCTTGGTCGATCCGTCGAAGTAAAGTCCAACTGCGTTGTCCGCGACGGAGCTTACTTCAGCAGGTCGAGCGCCATTGCGGTCATGCGCTGTCACGCCAGTCCTGATCGCCGGCGCATAGACTGGCGCAAACAATGCGGAATGCGGACCCGGCAGCGGACACTCCGGTTTCGCGCTCTCCGCCAGCTTCGCGGGATCGGCCGCACCCAGCCAGATACATCATCGCCGGAATCTTGCCGTCGAGCGAGAACAGGCCCACGTCTTCGCACCCATGACTGAATTTGCGCGTCTCGACGTGATCTGCACCCAGCGCAGCGACTGCAACGCTTGCGCATACGCTCGGTTAAATGCAGTATCATTCGCCGTCACAGGCGTAGCTCCGTCTGGCTCACCGTTACCACGGGCATCCGGTCCTGCGGAACGCCGTAGCCCCCGCTATGCCCATCGGCCGTGCGGCGCATGTCGGCGATGATCTGATCGCGGACCTCTGTCGGAATAGGTGCGCAGCGTAATCCCCATCGTCACTTCGTCCGGAATGATGTTGCTCTTGGTTCCGCCATGAATGGTGCCCACGGTCAAGACAGCCGGCTGCTGCGGATCGATCTGGCGAGCTCACGATGCGTCTGCGCCAGCGACCACGAACTCCGCGGCCATCAGCACAGGATCCTTGCGAGTTTTGGGGGCCGAGCCGTGGCCGCCGATTCCGCGCATCGTTACATCGATGCTCGTCGAACTCGCGAACAGCGGACCGCCTTTCAGCGCCACATGCCCCTGCAGCATCGGCGGAGTCATCATGCTCAGACAGGACAAACTCGGGACGTCCGAATCGCTCATACAGGCCGTCTGCCAGCATCGCCCGTGCGCCGTCGATTGTCTCTTCTGAAGGCTGCCCGATCAGCATCAGCGTTCCGTGCCACTGACTCTTCCGCTGCACCATTTCGCGGGCCACGCCGAGCAGCACGGTCATATGAATATCGTGACCGCAGGCATGCATTACGCCTACGTCCTGGCCCTGAGCATTGGTGGAGCGCACAGTCGATGCATAATCGAGGCCGGTCTTTTCCTCCACCGGCAGCGCATCCATATCAGTGCGGATCAACACGCGTGGCCCGTCGCCATTCTGAAGAACGGCAACAACACCGTAGGCCTGCGAGCCATCCTGGTATTTGCCCACGCGTTCGGTGACGGTGTATCCCAGCTTGCGCAGCTCTGCTGCGAGCAACGCCGACGTTTTCTCCTCGTGGTGCGAGAGCTCGGGGTTGCGATGCAGATGCTTGTAGGTCTCGGTAAGCGCGGGTAACTGTCGCTCGGTTGAAGCCGCCAGGTCCGGCGCGGCAGATCCGGCAGGTCTGGCATCTTGTCCCAATGCCGGCAGGGCCGCAAGCGTCAATGCAACAAGCACGCGACAAGGTCGATTCATCAGTCTCATCAGTCCAGCCTCCATGGGAATCTTCGGCCAGCCTAACACGCTGAATTGGCTGCGCATCTCGACAAGCGCCGTTGATTCATTCGCATGCTCCTATTGCAATCCCATAGAAACCAGAGTAAAGTGCTCCTATTGCTTAGCCAGAGGAGCAAAGGAATGGGCGACAAAACCGATGTATGGCAGGGCACGCTGGCCCTGATGATCCTGAAAACGCTGCAGACGATGGGCCCGCAGCACGGTTACGGCCTCGCGCGGCGCATCGAGCAGACCAGTGGCGATCTGCTGCAGCTGAACTACGGGACGCTCTATCCCGCGCTGCTGAAGCTCGAGCAGGAGGGATATGTCCGTTCGCACTGGGGCACTTCCGACAACAATCGCCGAGCCAAATTTTATGAGCTGACAAAGGCAGGCCAAAAGCAGGTGCAGAAGGCTGCGGCTGAGTGGGAGCAGGCAACTGAAATCCTCTCCCGGTTTCTGACACCCGCCGAGGGCGCATAGGGGAGAGCGCATGAATTCCCTGCGAGCGAAACTCCGAGGATTCTGGCACCGCGTTAGCGGAACACTGCGCAGTGGGGAGACCGCGCAAGAGTTCGATGCCGAGCTTGAATCGCACATCGCGATGGATACGGAAGCAGGAATCAAGGGCGGACTTGATCCGGCGGAAGCGCGTCGCCAGGCTCTGCAGCGGCTCGGTGGTGCTGAGCAGACACGTCAGGCTTATCGCGAACGCACCAGGTTGCCGTGGCTGGAAGATCTGCTGCGCGACATTCTCTTTGGTGCCCGGACCCTGACCCGACAAAAGGCTGCGACCACGGTTGCCGTCCTCACACTGGCTATCGGGATCGGTGCCAGCACCGCGATTTTCAGTGCCATCAAGCCCATTCTCATTGATCCATTGCCCTATCCGCATGCGAGCAGGCTCACGATGTTGTGGGAGATGGGGAAGAGCGGCACGCCAAGTCCAGTAACATTTGGCACCTTTCAGGGGCTTAACCAGCAGAGTCGTTCCTTCGATTCACTCGCAGTCTTCAAGCCATGGCAGCCCGCTTCTTCTCCCACAAGCCAGGCAGAACGGCCAGAGCGATTCGACGGACAGCGCGTGAGTGCGGACTACTTTCGCACCTTAGGGATCTCCCCGCAGCGTGGGAGGGATTTCCAGGCGTCCGATGACTGGTTTCGCGGCCCCAACGTGGTTATCCTCAGCGATAGAATCTGGCGCGGACGTTTTGCTTCCGACGCGGCAATCGTCGGGAAACAGATCCGACTGGACGACGCACTTTACACGGTCATCGGCGTGATGCCCAGCGAATTCGAAAACGTGCCGAGCCCTTCCGCCGGGATTTGGGCTCCTCTTCAATATGATCCATCCCTGCCATGGGATGGCCGTGAGTGGGGTCATCATCTGCATATGATTGGCCGTCTCAAGTCGGACATCAGCGGCCAACAGGCCGCCAACGACTTGAGCATCGTTCTGCACTCCCTCGCACAGACTTACGCCAAAGGCTATAACAGCTCCGGCGGCGCTCCGAACGAGATCGCCGTGCACTCGCTGCAGAGCGATCTTACCCAGGGCGTCCGGCCAGCATTGCTGGCGGTCCTGGGCGCGGTCCTGTTGGTTCTGCTTATCGCTTGCGTCAACGTAGCCAATCTTCAGCTTGCTCGTGGAGTCCAGCGCCGCGCCGAGTTTGCCATGCGTGCTGCGCTTGGCGCGCCACGCAGCCGCCTCGCACGGCAACTTCTCACCGAGTCTTTGTTGCTGGCCGCTATAGGCTGCGCGTTGGGAATGGCAGTTGCAGGAGCAGGAGTGCGTGCTTTGGTGGTTCTGAGTCCGCCGGGTCTTCCAAGGCTCAACGCCATTTCGCTCGACGGCTGGGTCTTCACTTTTGCGCTCACTCTTACAACGTTGATTGGCATCGCCGTTGGCCTGACCTCAAGCCTCCAGGCTTCAGGCATGGATCTGCACACCGGGATACGCCAGAACTCGGGCCGCACGATCGATGGCCACCATCGGACGCGCCGCATACTGGTGGTCACGGAGGTCTCTCTTGCCGTCGTCCTCCTGGTAAGCGCCGGCCTTTTGCTGCGTAGCATGGAACGTCTCTTCTTGGTCGATCCAGGCTTCGAGGCATCCCACCTGATCACCATGCAGGTGCAGGAGTCGGGGCATCGCTACGACAGCGACGCTGTACGCCTACAATTCTTTCAACAAGCTCTGGACAATATTCGTCATATTCCTGGGGTGGTCTCCGCAGGACTCACCAGCCAGCTACCGCTCAGCGGCGACGAGGATATCTACGGCATCGAATTTGAAAAGGACAACAACCCTCTAGGCGAGGCGGCGTTTCGCTATGCGGTAGGTCCTGGATACCTCGAAACGATGCACATTCCGCTTCGCCGTGGCCGCATGTTGAACGAGCATGACGGTACGGGGGCCCCCGTGGCAGTTCTCATCACTGAGTCGCTTGCACGCAAGGAGTTCGCGGGGCAAGACCCGATTGGGCAGCGCGTTCGCATGGGGCCTGATGCCGGCCAGGCGGGCCGACCCTGGGCAACCATCGTTGGCGTGGTGGGCAACGTCAAGCAGGAATCGCTTGCGCTCGACGAGGAGGATGCGTTCTACATCACCACTGCCCAGTGGGAATGGGGAGATCAGGTGCAGTCAGCGGTGGTGCGGACCCGAGATGAGATGAATCCTGCCAGGCTTGCTCCCGCTATCCAGGAAGCAATCTGGTCTGTAGACAAGACTCGGCCCATCACGCGTGTCGCAACCATGGATGAACTGGTAGCTACCACAGCTCTCGAACGTCGCTTCGTGCTCGTTCTCTTTGAGGCCTTCGGCCTTGTTGCACTGCTGCTGGCCGCCATCGGCATCTACGGCATCCTCGCCGGCAGCGTTACAGAGCGCACGCGTGAAATCGGCGTGCGCGCGGCCCTTGGCGCAACCCGCGCTGACATTCTTTCGCTTGTACTGCGCCAGGGCATGACCATGACCGTCATTGGCATGGCTATCGGTTTATGCGGAGCGCTGGCAGCAGGCCGCGCGCTCGATGCCATGCTCTTTGGCATCACATGGCTTGATCTTTTCACCTACGTCGGTGCAATTTGTCTGCTGTTTGCTGTGTCGGGTATCGCTTGCCTCATTCCCGCGCGCCGCGCCGCGTCAATCGATCCCATGGAAGCACTGCGCAACGAATAGGAGAGCCTATGCGAGAGCTTCGAGCATTTTGGATACGACTCTTTGGCTTGCTGCGCCTTCGTCATACGAATGACGAATTCTCCGCGGAACTCGAAGCGCACATCGCGATGGATACGGAAGCAGGAATCAAGGGCGGACTTGATCCGGCGGAGGCGCGCCGCCAGGCCCTGTTGCGTCTCGGTGGCGCAGAGCAGGTACGCCAGGCCCACCGCGAACGGCGAGGGTATCTCTGGTTCGAGAACTTCCTTCAAGACTTTCGTTACGGCCTCCGCACGCTGCGCCGCTCTCCCGGATTCACGGCCACGGCTGTTCTCACCGTCGGACTCGGCATAGGCGCTTGCACCGCAGTTTTCAGCTTGGTGAATGCCGTCCTCATCCGCTCTTTGCCCTATGGCGATCCAGAGCGGCTTGTCTATCTGTTTACACCCAATCCCAATTGGAAGGTACCGCCCGAAGTTATCTGCCCGGGCTATGGGGACTTCTACGAAATCAAGCGCGAGAGCAAGTCGTTCGCAGATATGACGGCCTACGAACAGGCATTGTTCATAGTCACGATACAGGGAACGACGCAGCCCATCGGAGCGGCACGCGTGGACGAGGGTTTTTTTTCAACGCTTCGGTCCACGCCGGAATTGGGCCGCACGATCAATGCTGAAGACAATGCACCTGGCCATTCGCACGTTGCCCTCATCAGCCACTCGCTTTGGGTGTCTATGTTCGGGGCGAATGCCGATGTACTGAAGCGCACGCTCGAAATCAACGGCGCAAGCTATCAGGTTATCGGCGTGATGCCGCGTGCGTTCGAGTATCCATTCAACTCAGATCTACCGTATGGGAATCCGCACGTCGTCTCTACACAGATCTGGGCGCCGCTTGCTTTAAGTCCCAAAGAGAGGGCAGATCGCGGCATCGATGACGATGTAGTCGTGGCCCGCCTGGGGGCAGGCGTATCCCTCGAGCAGGTGCAATCTGAATTCGGCACGATGATGGCTCGTTTCGACCGCTTATATCCCACCCAATTCGGCGAATGGGGTGCGCTCGTGAAGAGCTTCACTGGTCTTTCGATCGGTCCAGTGCGTCCGCTGATGAATCTGCTTCTGGGTGCCGTAGCCCTCGTGCTTCTGATCAGCTGCGGAAACGCAGCCAACCTGCTGCTGGCGCGTGCCGCCGAACGGGCCCGCGAACTGGGCGTGCGTGCTGCTCTAGGGGCGGGCCGCAGCCGGATGGTTCGCCAGCTGCTAACCGAATCGATGCTGATCGGCATCGGCGGTTGCGGGGTCGGCATGATACTTGCGTTTTTCTTTCTGCGTCTGCTGCCGCATCTCGATCCCGGGAACATTCCCCGCCTTAATGAAGCCTCTCTCGACGGCCGTGTGCTGCTGGTCGCAATCGCAGCGTCGCTAGCGACAAGCGTGATCGCCGGCCTGCTGCCCGCCGGAAGCTCCTCTCGCATGCAGCTCACGGAGTTTCTGAAATCGCACAGTGCGCCGGGGAGAGCGACGGGGCACAGTCGTTTGCAGAGTGTGTTGATCTTCGTGCAAACCGCTATGGTGGTTATGCTGCTGGCAGGCGCCGGCCTGCTGATGCGCAGCTACATCAATGTCATCTCGGTGGATATGGGATTTTCGCAGTCGACCTTGACCATGAACCTCTCGCTCGGCAACGACGACGGCCAGCCACAGACGAGCCGCACTGCATACTTCAGGGGGCTGATCGCAAAGATCAGCAATCTTCCCGGAGTAATTGCGGCCGGCGCGGTCAGCGACCTGCCTTTGGCCAAAAGCGAAAGCCTAGGGACCTTCTGGGTGGATGGCTTTGCCAACCAGAAAGACCAGGTGGTGGAATCGCGATCGATCACACCCAAGTATTTTGACGCAATGCAGATCCCTCTCCTTGCAGGACGATACTTCACAGAAAGCGATGATACGGGTCCAGCACATCCCGTCATCATCAACGAGCAGTTTGCGCGGACCTATTTCGCCAATCGCGATCCGATCGGCGGGCAGATCAGCGGAGATGAAACGAGGGTACAGCGGAGCACCGTGATTGGCGTTGTTGCCGACGTCCGGCACACAAGTCTCGAAGAAGATCCGCAGCCACAGATCTACGCTCCGACATACGATCCGCGCGAACGCTCGCTGGCCGTGCGGTCCTCGCTTCCACCAGCGGCGATAGCCAATGAGATTCGTTCGGCACTAAAGACGGCCGATCCAGACATCGCGCTTTCCGATGTGAGGACGATGGGCGACCTTGTCTCGATTGCGAGCGCACGGCGGCGTTTCCAGACATCGCTCCTCACGGCGTTCGCAATCATTGCGTTGTTCCTGGCGCTAGTCGGCCTTTACGGGTTGATGGCCTTCTCGGTGAATCGGCGCACACGCGAAGTCGGCATCCGCATGGCGCTTGGTGCGGAGCGCGTAGACGTGTTGTTACTCGTTCTAAAGAACGCTGCGGTTCTGGTTGGCGCTGGCCTGGTTACCGGACTGGCAGGCGCCTGGGCCGCGACGCGTCTGCTCAAGTCGTTTCTCTTTGGCGTGAGCGATCACGACCCGGTCACCGTGATCTCTGTATCTCTGCTGCTGATGATCTGCGGCCTCATCGCCGCTTTTGTTCCAGCGCGCCGCGCCGCGTCCATCGATCCCATGCAGGCCCTGCGTACTGAATAGGAGAGCGAATGCGAAGACTTCGTGGATTTTGGATACGACTTGCCGGGCTGCTCCGTCCCAGCCATGCTGACCACGAGTTCTCCGATGAACTTGAGTCACACATCGCGATGCATGTTGAGGACGGCATCCGATCGGGCTTGAATCCGGAGGAGGCACGGCGTCGTGCACTCGTCCAACTCGGCGGTGCGGATCAAGTGCGCCAGGCTCGACGCGAGCGTCGCACTCTGCCGTGGGTTGAGAGCCTGACGCGGGATATCCGCTATGCCTTTCGCACGCTTGCAAAGCATCCGGCGGTAACAGCGATAGCCGTTCTCTCTATCGCTCTCGGCATCGGCGCCAACGCCACTATCTTCTCCATGGTGAGCCGGTTCGTGCTGCGCCCCGCGCCGGTCGGCGAACCCTCGACCCTGCTATCGCTCCATGTGGCACAACAGGGCGAGCAGTGCTGCAACGCATTTCCTCTTCCGCTCTATAACGATCTGCGCGACCAGGCGAAGTCGTTCTCCGGCGTTGCGGCCTACTTTGAATTGATTCCAGCATCCATCAGCGGTGGCGGGGAGCCCGAGCGCGTCTGGGGACAAGCGGTCTCGCCGAATTTCTTTGACGTGCTCGAACTTCCGATGGTGCTTGGACGCGCCTTTTCGAGCGACGACAACCGGATTTCTACCGTCGTGATCAGCGCACGGTTGTGGCAGCGGAGCTTTGCCGGCGATCGCCAGATCATCGGCAAGACGATCACGCTGTCAGGACGCTCATTCACGGTTGTCGGCATCGCACCGGCGTCGTTTCATAGTGTCGACCAGATTCTCGACACACAATTCTGGGTTCCGCTCGGAATCGCAACGCAGCTTGTGCCCAACTTGCCGCCCGCAGACTCGCGTGAGTTCCATTGGCTGTCGCTGGTCGGACGTCTGCGGCCAGGCGTTACACGCATGCAGGCCGCAGCCGAGTTGGATACGCTGGCAAATAGATTCGCCCTCTCCTACCCAAAGACCGACAAGGGAAACTCCTTCGTCTTTGAGCAGGCTGGTTCGCTGCCGCCTCGCGAAAGAACTGCCGCTCTCACGTTTCTTGCTGCACTCTCCATCGTTGTTCTTCTCCTGCTGGCAATTGCCGGGGCAAATGTCGCTAACTTGTTGTTCGCCCAGGCTGCCGCTCGCCAGCGCGAGATGGCAGTGCGCCTCGCACTTGGGGCTACACGCGCGCGACTACGGCGGCAGTTGCTCATCGAAAGCACACTGCTGGGTCTAGCTGGCGGATTCCTTGGCGTGTTCTTTTCGTTCCTATCGACTCAATCGCTCTCTGCGATTCGGCTCCCCGCTCCTGTGCCTCTTGACATACATGTGGGTGTTGATTGGCGCACCCTGCTGTACACCTTCGCTATCGGCTTCTGCTGTGGCGTTCTCCTGGGGCTTGCGCCTGCCTGGGCTGCCTCGCGTCCTGTTCTCTCGAATGCGCTCAGGGGTGAAGAGGCTCTTGCGCGTCCGGGCAGGCGATTCAGTCTGCGCAACGTTCTTGTCGTGGCGCAGGTCGGGATGTCACTTGTACTTCTGCTGGTGACTGGTCTGTTCTTGCGCAGTCTGCAGAGTGCCGCAAATATCGACATCGGATTCCGCCCTCTGGGTTTGTTGTTACTCTCCGTCGATCCGCGCCTGAACGGGTACACCCCTCAGCAGATCAGCCAGTTTCTCGCTGGACTTCGACGCCGAGTTTCGGCATTGCCCGGCGTAGATTCAGCGGTAACGACTGACGTCGCACTTCTCTCCGGCGGCAATCGCAGCGATGGTTTCACCGTCGCCGGCCACTCCGGTAAGGATGCTTCGTTTACAAATGCCGACCTCTATATGACCACGCCCGGCTACTTCGATGCGCTGGGAACACCGCGCCTCGCCGGGCGCGACTTCGGCAATGAAGTTGCGGACGGCCCAAGGGTCGCGATCATCAACAAGGCTTTCGCGGATCGCCTCTTCCCGGGCGGCTAATCCGATCGGTCAACACGTGAACGGCGGCCATTGGAACTACGAGATCATTGGTGTAGTCGGAAACGCCAAATCGCGCACGCTCGGCGAGGACACGCGCCCCATTCTTTACCGGTCCCTTGATCAGAGCATCGTCGATGACCCATCCGTCATGGGCCACACGCTTGTCGTGCATACCCCCGGCAACCCGGCCGCGCTTTCCGAACCTGTGCGCCGCCAGGTCTATGCGCTTGATCCCAACATAGCGATCTACAACGAAGAGACAATGGAAGAGCATGTGCGCACGGCCTACCTGCTGCCGCGCATTGCCGCAACGCTCTTCGGTGTCTTCGGCTTCATTGGGCTGGTTCTGGCTGCCGTCGGACTCTACGGCGTGATGAGCTATGCGGTCAGCCGTCGGGCGCGCGAGATCGGCATCCGCATGGCGCTGGGCGCACGTCCGGGAACGGTGGAGCGGCTCGTCATTCGCCAGGGCATGGTACTCGCGGTTATCGCCATGTTGCTTGGATGGCCCGCCGCGTGGATGCTGTCGAAGCTGGCGTGCAGTTTCCTCTATGGCATTCAGCCGCACGATTTGCTGACGTTTATCATTGTCCCGGTCTTTCTCGCCATCATTGCATTCATTGCTTGCTGGTTGCCTGCGCGCCGTGCAGCATCCATTGACCCCGTGCAGGCATTGCGCACGGAATAGGAGTGTTTGTCATGGAAAAACTGCGGGCATTCTGGTTGCGTTTCCGAGGCGTATTCGTGCGCAGAAAAGCGATCGAGTTCGAGGCTGAACTCGATAGTCACATCGCGATGGATGCGGACGATGCGATGCGTTCCGGCCTGAGCAGCGAGGAGGCTCGCCGGCAGGCAATGTTGCGGCTGGGTGGCGCCGAGCAAACGCGCCAGGCCTATCGCGATCGCGCCACGCTGCCGCCCGTGGAGAGCTTTTTGCAGGACATACACTTTGCCGTTCGCCAGATGCGCAGAGCGCCGGGGTTCACGATCACCGCAGTGCTTACACTGGCACTCGGTATCGGCGCGAATGCGGTCATCTATACGCTTGTCGACTCCATTCTGCTGCGGCCGCTGCCGTACTCGCAACAAGAGCGGCTGGTGCAAATCGTCGGCTACAGCATCACAGACAACGCCAATGCAACCGCTTATCCCAAGGGCTGGATTCGCGAGTTGGGCTCGCATTCGCGCGCGCTTTCGTCTGTGGCCGGATACGGGCCGAACGTGGAGTCGAATCTAACGAGCTCAGACGCTCCGGATCGCGTTTTTGGCGCAACGGTGACAGTGAATGCACTTGACGCCCTGGGTGTTCGTCCAGCATTGGGCGGCTTCTTCAACAACGAGGATGCGGCGGCGGGGCAGGATCACGATGTTGTGCTGAGCTACGGCTACTGGCGCCAGCACTTTGCGGGAGATGCGTCCGCCATCGGCCGCACGATCCGAATTGACGGCGTTTCGCGCAGGATCATCGGCGTGATGCCCGCGGACGTCCACTTTCCCTACGCAGACACGCAATTCGTAATTCCAGTCTCATACAGAAGCGATGACCCATTCGATCCGTGGAAGGAATTCGACCTGCAAGCATTTGGCAGGCTGGCAAACGGGGTGGCTCCCGCGCAAGCACAGGCAGAGTTGCGCGGTCTGCATAACGTATTGCTGCCGACGTTTCCGTGGCAAATGCCCGACCAGTGGGCATCGGCTATGACGGTGGTGCCCCTCCTCGAATCGGAGACCGGGGCGATGAGACCGAAGCTTCTTCTCCTTTTCGGCGCCGTCGGCCTCATCCTGCTGATTGCCTGCGCTAACGTGGCGAACCTGATGCTCGCTCGCGCGACGGCACGCGAGCGTGAGATTGCAGTTCGCAGTGCGCTGGGTGCTTCGGGACGCAGGCTCGTGCAGCAGTTGCTGTCGGAGAGTGTTGTCGTGGGAGTCGCCGCCGGCGTAGTCGGCCTGGGTGCAGCGCTCGCCAGCCTGCAGACTATTTGTGCGCCTGCTTCCCGCTGACACACCGCGCATCCATGATATTTCTCTGCACTTCGGCGATATCGTGTTTACGCTTGGCGCGTCGATCCTGGCTGGCATTCTCTTCGGCCTGATCCCCTCGGTCAAAATGGCGTCGATGAACTTGTTGAGCACGTTGCGCCTCGGGGGGCGTGGACTCGCCGGCAAGGGTTCTGGATTTGGCCTGTCCATGATTCTGGTGGTGGCGCAAATCGGCTTGACGGTCGTGGTGATTACCGCGGCAGGACTGGTACTTCACAGCCTTTATAAGCTCACTCGCGTTGATCCCGGATTCCGAACTGATCATACGGTTACCGCTGAGGTTGCATTGGATGCCGCGGCATGTAGAGACAAGGGTCGCTGCCAAACATTTTTTGAAACGCTGCTTGAGCAGGCTGGGGCGATTCCGGGCGTGGACAAAGTTGCGTTGGCCGATGTTCTGCCGCTCAATGGGCTCCATGGAAGCTACGTCTTTGACGCGGAGGACCATCCCCGCGACGCGCGCCAGAACTCCCCACAGGCCACCGGGCGTATCGTTTCGCCGGGATACTTTGAGGCGCTGGGGTTGCATCTTGTGCGTGGCCGGCTTTTGAACGAACAAGACGCCTCAGGCACAAGCCACGCCGTCGTGATCAACGAACAAATGGCCGAGCAGCTTTGGCCGCATCAGGATCCACTGGGAAAACATCTGCTCGATGTGAAGGACGAATCGGCTCCGACCGTGTGGAATTCGGCGATGGCCTCTGTTGTCGTCGGCGTAGTGCAGAACGCACGCGAGGGCAGCCTGGCAAGCGACCTCGACTACCAGGTGTATTTGCCGATGACAGCGGCTCGCGAGCAACCGGTGATGTACGTTCTGCTGCGGTCGCACTCAACGCCTGCCGAAACGGCAGCCGGCCTGCGCCGTGCAGTGGCCGGCATCGACTCCCAGGTTCCCGCAACGCGGGTTCGCGCGCTTGACGAAGTTGTCGCAACATCGGTGGCTGCGCCACGCGCACTGTCAACGCTCCTCCTCGGCTTCGGCGGGCTGGCAATCATTATCGGAGCACTGGGCGTGTACAGTCTTATCTCGTATATCGTCAGCTGGCGCACGCGGGAGATAGGTCTACGCCTCGCATTGGGTGCGCAGAGGTGGCAGATTGTGTTGAGTGTCGTCCGGCAGAGCCTCTTTCTCGCCCTCGGTGGCTGCGTCATCGGACTCGCAGGTGCCGTTGCGCTCAGCCGCTTGCTGCACAGTTTTCTTTTTGAGGTAAGCGCCATCGACCCGGTGACATTCACCCTTGTTCCAGTCTTGATGGCGCTGGTTGCGCTGGTTGCTGCGTGGATCCCCGCACGCCGCGCAGCTGCTGTCGATCCCATGGAGGCACTGCGATCGGATTAGGAGGTCGGATGCAAAAACTGCGAGCGCTTTGGATCAGATTCTGCGTTCTCTTCACCTCGCGCCAGATTGGTGACGAGTTTGACGCTGAGCTTCAGAGCCACCTCGACGAGCACATCGATGAAGGTCGGCGTTCGGGACTGAGCGATGTGGAGGCGCGCCGGCAGGCGTTGCTTCGGGTTGGCGGCGCCGAACAGGTTCGCCAAGCCTATCGCGATCGCGCTACGCTGCCCTGGCTTGAGGGTTTGCTCCGCGATGTGCGCTATGCAATTCGTGGCTTCAGACGCAGTCCTGCCTTCGCCATTACTGCCATCCTCACGCTTGCTCTCGGCATCGGTGCAACGACCGCGGTCTTCAGCGTTGTCGATCGGATTCTGTTTCGCAGCCTGCCTTATGCGCACGACGATCGCCTGGTCTCTGTGGGCCTTGCCCAGCCACTGCAGCGCCAGGAGTTCACGCTGGGTGGTTTTTATTACGAATGGCGCGACAACCAGAAGCCATTTCAGGACTTCACCTTCGAACGTGGCGTCAACGAGTGCAACCTGACTGAGAACAATCCGCTGCATCTCGAGTGCGGATCGGTGGCGCAGAATTTCCTTTCCACGCTGGGCGTTTCACTTGAAGCAGGCCGCAACTTCCTGCCGGAAGAGGATGTTCCGAATGGTCCTCGATCCGCGATCATCTCCGATGGTCTCTGGCTCAGCCGATTCAATCGCGATCCGGGTGCGCTGGACAAAACCATTGCGATCGATGATCAGTACTATCGAGTCGTGGGTGTGTTGCCGCGTAACTTCGAAATGCCTCACTTGCAGGCTGTCGATGTGCTCATGCCTGCGCAGATGGATATCGCCGGCCAGCACTCTGTGAATGCCGGGATCGGCCTTCCGATGTGGGCCTTCGCGCGTCTAAAACCCGGCGTCAGTGTAGCTGAGGCCAGGGCCCAGATGGATCCGCTGTTCCTGCATACGCAGCAATGGATCCCACCGGAAATTCGCAAAGGCTTCTATCTTCAGGTTTGCTCGCTGCGCGATCTTCAGATGCAGGATGCCTATCTTGCTGCGAAAATCCTGCTGGGCGCGGTGTTCGCAGTTTTGCTGATTGCGGGCGCCAACGTCGCCGGCTTGCTCTCTGCGCGAAGAGCAGCACGCAGCCGCGAGCTTGCAGTGAGGTCTGCGCTCGGCGCCAGCCGCCTTCGGCTTGTGCGCCAAGGTCTGGCCGAATCCTTCATTTTGGCCGGTGTCGGAACCGCGCTCGGTTGCCTCTTCTCAGTTGCGCTGCTACGCATATTTGTCTTCATCGCTCCGTCTGGGATCCCTTTTCTCTCTGACGCACGCATCGATCTGCGCGTCATCGTCTTGAGCCTGCTCGTCGCATTTGTCATCGCAATGATTGCGGGTATGGCCCCCGTGTTTGAAAAGACAAACGCCCGTGCCCTCGTTTCCCGCGGTGGTAATTCGGTCGAGCATACTCGCTTGAGGAACATTCTGGTTGCATTGCAGATTGCTGCCAGCGTCGTCCTGCTGGCCGGTGCAACCCTGTTGGCGCGAAGCTTCCGCAATCTCCAGGCGGAACACCTCGGCATTGAAGCTCGCGACGTGCTGGCGCTTACCATCTCGCTCACATCGCAGCGTTATCCCACATCCCAACAGTCCATGGACTTCTTCTTGCGCGCCGAGTCCGCTCTGCGCAATACGCCCGGTGTAACGTCTGTCGCCGTCAGCGACTCGATTCCGCCCGATGGCGACAGCTGGCACAATGAAAAGCGGTATTCCGAGATCTACGTCAACGGCAAGCAGGCCGCTGCCAACGGCACAGGAGGCAAGGTCATCTATCGCACGGTCACGCCCGATTATTTCCGGGTCCTGCAAATTCCGATCGTTGCCGGGCGCAACTTCACCCAGGAAGATCGAACCGCAGCGAGCAATCCGATGATTCTCAGTCAAATGCTCGCCGCGAGACTCTTTCCGGGCCAGGATCCGGTTGGCAGGCACATACAGTTCGGGACACTCCAGCCATACTTCTCACTCGATAAGCAGGTCTTCACCGTCGTCGGCATGGCCGCAAACGCCAAGAACGGCGGGCTCGCCGGAGAGGATGACCCCGAATATTACCAGCTGCTCAATGATCGGCGAGACAGCTGGGGCACACACGCCATTGTGCTTCTTCAGACAGCTTTGCCCGTTTCCACGGTTGCGCCGTGGGTACGCGCGCGCATCGCACAAATCGATCCCAACGTGCCGGTGGAGATTACTCCGCTCACGCAGACCGTCAGCAGGCTTGCCGACCGTCCCCGCTTCGAAACCGCATTGCTCAGCTTCTTTGCGGCGACGGGCTTGATGATGGCCATCATCGGGCTCTACGGAGTGGTGGCGTTCATGGCTCAGCAGCGGACACAGGAGATCGGAATCCGCATGGCACTCGGCGCAACCCGCGCTGACATTCTGGGCCTCATCCTGCGCGAAGGCTTGCGTCTGATCCTGATCGGCGGAGCTATTGGTCTCGCAGCCGCGCTTGCGTTGTCGCGCGTGCTTCAGAGCGTGCTCTTCGGCGTCAGCCCGCACGATCCCAGTCAGCTTCGCGGCTGTCACGATGTTGCTGGCGCTGGTGGCTTTCATCGCCATCCTGATCCCAGCTCGCTCCGCAATGAAGACCGATCCCATGACTGCGCTGCGCTGGGAATAGCGTACACCTGCGCCCAACAGCGGCGGATGATACACTCCGGCGCGAGGGGTATGAATGGGAGCAAGTGCAATTGAGTTCCGACTGCGGATGGTGATCAACGCTGCGATCATCATTCTCGGATTCTGGGCGCCGTGGATCGAGGCGTGGCATATCGGCAGGCGCATCTCGCTCCTCGGAGTGGCTTGCGCTTGAGCTGAGCCGCACCGGTCTCGTGTCATTTGCGGTCGCGACGTCCAGTGCTGTTGATCGTTGCCGCGCTGTTCGCCGCTGACGCCGTGCTGTTTCGCGTGTGGGGAACGGCGTACCTGGGACCGAGCACCGTCAACAGCGTCAACATGGTCGCCGGCAAAGTGATGGCGGACGGCCCTTACCGCTACTGTGCGCAATCCGCTCTACATCGGGCTTTGGTGCATGGTGATTGCCTTGGCATTCCTCATGCCGGTCACGGGCGCTCTGTTCGCCGTGGTGCTGATCACGATTTTTGCCGTTCGGCTCACTCTTGGCGAAGAAGCATTTCTGACCAGCCAGACTCGGCGAGCCTTACCTGGCTTATCTGCGCGCGGTGCCTCGCTTTTTTCCTCGCCTTCGCGGCAGCGCCAGTACCTCGCGGGCGCAAAGCCGCACTGGCTCCGCGCATCGCTGACCGAACTTACGCCGATTGGCATTTTCGTTGCCATCGTGGTCTTTTCGAAGAACTACGACCTTGAACTTGCGGGCCGCATCATCCTCATCTTCTTCGGAGCATCGCTGGTGGTGCGCGCCATCATGCCCGGCGTGCTCGGTCAGATCCGAGCCCGCAAAATAAGTCCGCGCTTGCCGAGCCGGCCAAGGTGCGTCCAGCCGAAGCCATCGGAATACTTGAGTCCATAGCCCATCAGCCGATCCACGCCGATGTGGTTCACCCAGATCAGCGCAATCGGCAAGAGCGCGTGCGCGTGCAGCAGCAACGAGCTCAGCGCCAGCACTCCCGGCACCACGTACGTATGCGCAGCGTTGTAGATGCGCGCGCCCCAGCACGATCCGGCGAGATAGCCCAGCATCGAGAAGATCCGGCACAAGCCACAGCGCCGCAAACAGCCACCAGCTTGCGCCTGTGCGCGCATACAGCACCGCGGACACCGCGGCCACCGCCAGCCCTTCAAGCCGCAGCAGAGTCAGCACGGAGCCCGTTACGGCGGCAGCTGGTTCGAGACATTTCGCGTTCGCCTGTGTTGCCATGGCTCTTTGGATGTGAAGACCCAGCCAAGGTATGCGGAATTATTCCACCGGATCTATCGGTCAATGGCATCCGGTGATGCCAATAAAGAAGGGGAAGAGCGTAGCGCTCTTCCCCAGCTTGTACAGCACCCCTCAGGAAATGGAACTACTTCTTCGGCGGCGCGATGATGTCCTTGGCGGACTTGGCCACGCGGAACTTCACCACGGTCTTGGCCTTGATCTTGATGGCCTCGCCGGTCTGCGGGTTGCGGCCCATGCGGGCCTTGCGCTCTGCCTTCACCAGGCGGCCGATGCCGGGGATTACGAATACGCCGTTCTTCTTGGTTTCCTTGATGGCGGTCTCAGCCAGCAGATCAAGGAAAGCTGCGGATTGTTTGTTGGTCAGTTCGAGCTTCTCGGCCAGGTGCCGGGTAAGTGCGGTCTTGGTCATTCCAGTTGCCATGTGATGTTCTCCTTCGCTAGTTGTTGCCTGGTATCCCGCCGCTCGGCATCTTCAGATTGCAAGAAGCCATGAAGCGTACCGCATGGAGGGAGTGCGACCGTCGGTTTCCAACTGACGCCGAAAGCCTGGAGGCAACATTTGCACGAAACCCCTGTATTCATGCGGGTTCTCGAGAACCCTGTCGTTCGTTACAATGCGGCTTTGGAGGGGTAAAGTCAATGGAAAAACGTCGGATTTCCACAATTTTCTTGGGTTTTTGTGCCTATTTTGCCTGAATTTGCCTGGTTTTTGCCGGTTTTTGCGCAGATTTCGGCAGCCCGAGGACCCGCGAAATGCCGGCAAATCATGCATCGCAGCCATGCGAACGGCGCTCAATGCAGCCCGAAAAGCACCTTTCTCTTCGGCGCAGCGGCGGCGGCAATCGGCGTATTCAGCGCGTCCACCATCGGCGCGGCAGCTTGAAATAGCGAATCAGCGACCTTCGCAAAATCCTTCCTCTGAGCGCGGCTCTCCGCGGGCAGCGTCGCGGCCAGTCCCCACTGCCGGCAGCGGATCAGATCCATCGCCGGATGCTCGGCGGGAAAGCCCTTCGGCGGCCGCGTCAGCGCGTTGCCTTCAAATTCGCTGAAGGTCTTGCGCACTGCGGGCTTCTTGAGCATCTTGCGAAACTCCGCGTGATTGTCGAGCAGCCAGTGGCGGATCGCGGCCAGTTGCTCCTTCTCCGGCATGTAAGCGCCGGCGGCAATCACCACTCCCTTGGCGCTGACGTGGAAGTAGTAGCCCGCGCCCGAGGTCTTCTCCAGCCCCTGGTGCGACCACCACGCGGCGACGTGCGTTTTGTAGGGCCGCTTGTCGTGCGAGAAGCGCGTGTCGCGATAGATGCGGAACAGGCTCTTCTCCGCCGGCCGCACATGATTCGGCGCAAAGTCCATCATCGCGTCGGTGATCTTGCGGACGATGGCCAGCATCGGCTCTTTCAGCTCCGCTTCAAACTGCGCCTTGCGCGGCGGAAACCACTCGCGGTCGTTGTGCTTGGCCAGGTTGCGCAGAAACGTAAGCGCTTCAGGGCGAAGATAGGGTACCGGTGTCGCGGGAGAAGATTTAGCTGCGCGTGGCATACGTTTGAAAGTGTAGGCGAGTGCGCTGCGCTGTGCACGCAGAGCCGGCGTATTTCCTGAGGAAAACGGCTAAAGCGTAGAGCGGGAAGCTCGGTAGCCGGTAGTTTGCAGCGATCAGATCTTACCGGATGACCTTCAGCGCCGCGCGGAAGAGCCCGTCGAAATCGCCGGCCAGCGCTTTGTCCTTCGCCACGGCCTGCTCGATTGCCTTCTCCGCCGCGGGGCGCTGATAGCCGAGATTCGTCAACGCCGAAAGCACATCGTCGACAGCCGGACCTGCAACGACGCATGGCGTCGGAGCAACGGCAAAGTCGTCCAGCTTGTCTTTCAGCTCCACCACCAGCCGCTCGGCCAGCTTTTTGCCCACGCCGGGAATGCGCGTCAACTGCGCATGATCCTGCGCGCGAATGGCCTGCACCGTGCGCTCGGGCGAGAGCCCGCTGAGAATCTTGATCGCCAGCTTCGGGCCCACGCCGCTCACGGTGATGAGCCGCTCAAAGAGCCGCTTCTCCTCGCGATCGAGAAAGCCGAACAGCGCAATCTGGTCCTCGCTCACCTGCGTGTGGATGTGCAGCGAGGCCTCCGCGCCCACGCTCGGCAGCGCCGTAAACGTGGCACGGAGATGACGACGTCGTAGCCCACGCCGGCGGCCTCGACAATGGCCTGGCCGGGTTGTTTGTGAATCAGCTTGCCGCGCAGATGAGCGATCATTTGCCGTTATTGTACGTGCGAGTGGCGCGTCATCCCAGATCTGAGAATCTTGATATAGGGCACTCGCTAAATCAGAAGCAGATCCTTCGCTCACCCACGCCGCATAAACGCGCACGTTTGGGGCCCCAACACCGCTAGCTCGGACGACACTCGTTCGCGTGGAACACTATTGCTGTAAAAGCCCCATCCGCTTCGCCACGCGCTCCAGCGTTTCCAGCGCGCGATCAAGTTGCGCCTTCGTGTGCTCGCTGGTCAGGATCAGGCGGATGCGCGCCTTGCCTTCCGGCACGGTCGGGAAAGCGATGCCCGTGCCCATCACGCCTTCGTCAAACAGCGCACGCGAGAAGTCCATTGCCGCGCGGCCTTCGCCCACAATCACCGGCGTAATCGGCGTTTCCGTCGCCGGCGTGTTGACGCCGCCAATGTTGAATCCGACGCGCTTCAGCTCGCCCTGGAAGTAGCGCGTGTTCTTCCACAGCCGCTCAATGCGCTCGGGCTCCGTCTCCAGAATGTCGAAGGCCGCAATGCACGTGGCCGCCACCGACGGCGGATGCGAAGTCGAAAACAGAAACGGCCGCGCGCGATGGTAGAGATAGTCGATCAAGATCCTTCGATCCGCAGACGTAGCCGCCCAGCGCGCCGATGGCCTTTGACAGCGTGCCCACCTGCACATCCACGCGCCCGTGCATGCCGAAATGATCGACGCTGCCGCGCCCGTTGCGCCCCAGCACGCCCGAGGCATGCGCATCGTCCACCATCATGATGGCGCCGTACTTCTCCGCCAGCGCGCGCCAGCTTGTCCACCGGGCCGATGTCGCCGTCCATCGAGAAGACGCCGTCGGTGATCACCAGCTTGTGTCCCGGCTCGTTGGCAATCTCCTTCAGCAGCTCTTCGCAATGCGCCGACATCCTTGTGCCGGAAGACCTTGATCTTCGCCCGCGACAGCCGCGCGCCGTCGATGATGCTGGCGTGGTTCAGCTCGTCGGAGAGGATGAAGTCTTCCTTGCCCAGAATCGCGCTCACCGTGCCCGCGTTGGCCGCGAAGCCGCTCTGGAAGACGACGCACGCCTCGACATTTTTGAAGCGCGCAATCTTCTCTTCGAGCTCCATGTGGATGCGCATGGTTCCGGCAATGGTGCGCACCGCGCCCGAGCCCACGCCGAATTCCCTCGTGGCCTTCAGCGACGCCTCAATCAGCTTGGGATGGTTGGCCAGGCCGAGGTAGTTGTTGCTGGCCAGGTTGATCACCTCGCGGCCGTCGTAGTGGCACACCGGCGCCTGCTGGTCATCGAGGACGCGCAGTTTGAAATGCGTTCCCTTGGCGCGCAAGTCGTCGAGCACGGCGGTCAGATAAGCAAGTTGCGGACGCGTAGCGGTCTCCGTCATGGCAATCCACCTCAACCAGAAAGGATAGCGGAAAAGGCGGGTAGCGACTGAAGAGACGGGCACGAAGCCGTCAATAACGCTTTGGTGAGGGCAGCGGGAGCGGTACCCGTTCTTGCCGCCAAGCAGCCAATCCACCGGAGTCGGCGCACGTCGTCTTCCCTGGCTTCGCCCATGATGCGGGCGACCGGTTCGCCATTTTCGTCGAGGACGAGGGTGGCCGGGCACGATTTCGCCGAGGCCGAAGCGGTCCAAGCGTAGTCGGTGTCGGCGCCAACCCAGCTATCGACGTCGACATGCAGTCTGGCCAGCGCGGCGGGAATTTTGCCTCGATCCTTCGGCGCATCGATGGAGATGTAAGATGAAGCTGACCGGCTTGCCCGCGTACGAAGCCGCGATCTGCTTGAGGCGGGGCAATTCTTCCTGGCATGGGCCGCACCACGTAGCCCAGAAGTTTACCACCACGATCTGGCCGTGGAATGCGGATAGTTTGCGTGTCTGCCCATCGAGTGTCTTGAATGCAGGATCGGGCGCGTGCCTGGCAAGAAGAGGGGAGGGCAGAAGAGCGAAGGCCAGCAGCAGTTCATGAGAGGTTGCGCGACGGGGATATGAGCATTGCTCTAAGACAATACTGATCTGACAGACGTGCTGAACTCCATCGAAAGGATGATTTGGTTCTCGGCACGATGGCCGAAGCTTTATCGATGACACCGCGCTACTACTCTCGCGTGGATTCTTCACACAGGTCTTTTCCCGCCCCTGTGGTACGTCCCCGTAGGGAATTCTTGAGGTCAGTCCTGTCTTCCCGATTGGAGAAAACAAAAATGAAAAAACTCCTGCCGGCGCGCGGCTGTTCCCGCTGCGCTGTTTGTCTCCCTCTTCTGCATGCAACCTTCCGCACACGCGCAGGGTTGCGTTGCTGCCCACTACCTCGGCATACTTCACTGGTTCGTGGCTTTTCAGCCCGCAGGACACTACGGGTGTTCCGACGTTTCGCCCGGCGCCCGGCGAGGGCGTGGTTTCGGCCACGGACCAGTACCTGTGGCGAGGTGGTTTCTCGCGGCCGGTGACGGGCGTCAAGCCTCTGCGCGGGCTTGCGCTCAGCATCGGCGCTCGGATGGAAGGCGTGCCGGTGCGCGATGCCTTTGGATCAAGCAACGGATTTCGCAGGCCCGGGTATGTCATCTCCATCGAGCCGGGGATGATGTATGAACACGGGCGCTGGGGCCTGTATGCGAGCGGACCATGGGCGATGGAGCGAAATCGCAAGACCAGCGTGACCGACCTTGAGAACCACACGCACGGCGATGCGGCATTTGCTGACTACACCGTGATTGCTGGACTCTCGCGGACCTTCTAACACGACAAGCGGAACTCTCATCTGCCTTGGGCCACATCCTTGATGGATGCGGCCCAAAGCAATTTCAGGATCCTTTCTGCGCTGGATTCAGAGACGCATCGACTCGACGCAGACCACGGACGGCGTTGCAGATATAAACGGCGTCTGCGCTCTTGACGTCATCGAGCGTAAGGATCTTCTCTTCGATTTCAGGCCGCGATTCCAGCAAGTAGCGGCGGTAGACGCCGGGCAAAACGCCACAGCTGAGCGGCGGTGTATACCAGTGGCCGCCTTCTTCGATGAACACGTTGCTGATCGCGCCTTCCGTCAACTCGCCGCGGGTGTTGAAGAAGAGAGCATCGGCGAAACCTGCGCTGGATGCGGCTGCAAACGCGGAGTCGTAGAGGCTTGCGATTTGTAGTCTTGTGGAAGAGAAAGCGATCGTTTGGGTCAGTGCGTTCGGCGGCGATGCAGACGCGAACGCTGGTCCGGCGCTGGAGAGATCGGGGATGATCTCAGCCTCGATGCGAACAGCGCCGTCGCAATCGAGAAGAAGACGCACTTTGCGCGGACGCTGATCAGGAAACCGAGTCGCTTCGCCGAGCAGGGCGGCTCTGATTGCGACCTTGTCGCATTCGAATCCGAAGTAGTCCGCCGAATCCGCAAGCCGGTCGAGATGCAGATCGATCAGCGGATAGCCGCCATTCCAGAGCATGGATTCGATCAGCGAAAACGGCTCGGGCGAGCGCGTGAGGAACTCCGCTTTGAGCTGGCACTCGCGGAACTCCGCGCTGGGCTCGGAGTCGATGACAATGCCTCCTCCCACACCCATGCTTGCCTTGCCGTTCTCGAGCACGAGGGTGCGGATGGCAACGTTGAAAACCGTTTGCTCCTGCGAGAAAAATCCAATGGCGCCGGTATAGATTCCGCGCGGACTGTCCTCGATTTGTGCAATCAACTGCATGGCCCGGATCTTCGGTGCGCCAGTAATGGAACCGCAGGGAAAAAGGGCGCGGAAGATCTCCTCGTAGCCAATATCGGGTCGCAGTTCGCCCGTGACAGTTGACGTCATCTGCCAGAGTGTGGGGTAGCGCTCAACGTCGAAAAGCTTCTCCACGCGCACGCTGCCGAACGCGCATATGCGCCCGAGGTCGTTGCGGATGAGATCGACGATCATCACGTTCTCGGCGCAATTCTTCGGGTCGCTGGCGAGCCGGTCGGCGATCTCGCGGTCTTCGGCTGTGGTTCGCCCGCGGCGAGCTGTGCCTTTCATGGGCTGCGTGGTGATGCGGCGCTTGCCGCCCTCCTGCTCGCATGCGAAAGAAGAGCTCAGGCGAGAGCGACAGGATGTGCCGGCCTGCCTGGCAGTGCAGGAATGCGCCATAGTCAACGGGTTGCGCGGCGCGAAGACGACGTGTAAAGCGCCGCGGGCCGCAATCTGGTTTCTATGTGCACCGGGAATGTGAAATTGAGCTGATACACATCGCCTGCGCGAATCCACTCGTGGATCTGCTCGATGCGTGAGGTGAATTGCTGTTCATCGAGAGCGAACGACAGCGCAGGCGGTGGCGGCAGGCGAAATCTCAAGCCCGGCGTGAAGATCACGTTCGGCTCACCATCGAGGAATTTGCCCGTTGCGTGATCGAACCGATAGCAACTCTCGTAGATGCCGAAGCCAGGCGAGAAGTTCGTTGTCGCGGACCTGGGCCTCATAGCGGAGCTGGGCTCGAAGAATCCTCCGCACTCGTAGGCGAAAAAGCCGGCGACGAAATGCCCTCGATGCATCGCGTCTTCGATCTGCGGGAATAAAGCCTGCAACATCGGCCAGCGTGCGCGCCTGCCAAGAATGCGAACCGGATTCGTGAAGATGCGGCTTAAGGTGGATGCGCCGGGACGAGAACTCTCCAGCAGCACCGTGCCGGGCGTTTCTCTGCAAAGAAGCTATAAAGCGCAGGCGGAATGGGATGCCAGGTATTCATGCATCCGCTCGGTTGCGCGTTATTGTGTGACTGTCACAGCGAAGGTTGTGTTGTGTGTTGTCGCGGTAACGCCGTTGCTGGATTGCGCTGAGATGGTGACGGTGTAAGTGCCGGCGGGTGTCGGCAGGTTATTCGGCGGACCATGGTTGTGGTAGTTGTAGAGCGGCGAGCAGGCCGCGGTTCCCAGTACCGCAACGAACGCCAACCAGGCCGAGCAGCACAAGGCGGCCGAGGAAGCGGCGGCGGCGTGCGCCAAAAGCGAATCCGCCCAGAATCAAAGCGCCGGGTAGCAGGACCGCCCATGCAACTGGCCGCGATCCGCGCTTCGAACTCGGGCTCGGCTTTGGCGAGAGAAGTGGCCTGCGTGGCGATCACCAACGAACTGTTGATGGCGGCCGTCGCGCCCAACGGGGATCTCTATATTCTCCGGCGTGAAGGTGCAGGCGCTTTGGTCAGGCAGGCCCGAGCAGGAAATGGTGACGAACATCGGTGCCGTCAATGAGGCCGCGTTGATGGGCGTGACGGAGACAGTCGCCGATCCTGATTGTCCCTGCTTGAGCGAAACCGTGGCGGGCGAAACCGAGACGGAGAAATCGGGTGTCGTGCCGGAGACTGCGTGAACCGGCGAGACTTCGGACTTCGAAGTCAGATGCGCCTGGTCGCCTGTGTAAACGGCAGAAATGCTGTGGTCGCCGGGAGCCAGATCAACCGTCGCTGTCGCTTGTCCCTGCGGCGTCGAGTACGAAGCCGGCGAGTGGCTTGCCGTGATCGGTAATGGCAATCGACCCGGCGGCAGGCTGCCCATCCGCGCCGTAACCGCTATCGAAAGTGTGGCTTGCGTCCGGCCATTCAGGTCGCGGGTGTCCACGCGGAGTGTCGTTTGCGTGGCTTGTTGCTTACTTGCGGCGGTGGCTCCCAGCGCCGGAATCGCGACAGCGACGCCGAGTGCGGCAACCCAATTGAAGCCGCAGACCGCGGCGGAACATACGTATCACGTGCACTGCTCCAGATTGAAAGAAAAGTCGATAATCGCCCGGTTTTCGCGCGTACTCCCATTGTATCCGGCGAGGGTGCGGCGACAGCCAGTCTCTGCGTCTTCCCGGTCAGGGGTTTGACGGCCTGCTTTGACGGTCGGAAAGACCAAAATGGCGGCTAGGCCCATCCCCAAGAGGCTTGTGGACTATTCCTGTCGCAGCAATTGCGCGGGGTTGATGGCCAGTGCCCGCCGCGCCGGTATCCAGGTGGCAATCAGACCGATCAGCGTCATGGCGGCCACGGCGCCAATCAGAACCAGCGGGTCGCGCGGGGTCGCCTCATACACCAGCGCTGCCAGCAGCCGGCTCGCAAGCACGCCCAGCATCAGGCCAGCAAGCGATCCAGAAAGCAGCACGATCAGCGGACGGCCCAGGGCTGCTCGCATCAGTTGAGCGCGATGCGCTCCGAGAGCCACGCGAATGCCCAGTTCGCGCATCCGCTTCGACACCGTGTAAGTCGCCATCCCGAACACCCCGGTGATCGCCAGCATGGCCGCCAGAATTCCCATCACCCCCAGAGCTGCGGTGGCAATTCGTGGCGGAAAGAGAGGGAAGGAGAGCCTGTCTGGCCAGCTGCGAAGGCTGAAAGGCAGGCTGGGATCGATGCTCGTGAGCACGCGATTCAGCGCGCCAGCGATCTCGGCAGGGGGCAGATCCGATCGCACAATCAAGATCGTATTCGCCTCATGATCCTGATCCAGCGGGAAGAACATTGCCGGGTCCAGGATCTTCGGTAAGCATTTCGTACTTGCCGTTTTCGACGATGCCGACAATCTGATAGCTCGTCTTGTCGCCGCCGAGGAAGTGGCGGCCGATTGGCGGATCGTTGCCAAACATCTTGCGGGCAAATGTTTCATTCACGATCGCGACATGCGGCGTTTTGGGGCCATCGTCCCAGGTAAAGTCGCGACCCGCCAGCAGCGTGGTGCCGGCGGCTTTTAGATATCCGGGCGAGATCCCGTAGCTGTGCGGAGTCATCACGCTGTTTGAACTGCGCAGATCGGTAGTTCCCTCGCGATAGACTGACCAGTTGCTGCCGCCGCCACCCAGCGGCAACGAATCGATAGTGCCCGCGCCGATGACGCCCGGAATCTGCGAGGCCCCCTCGATGATGCGTCGCTGAACCGGAAATGCGGAGTCGTCGGAGTAGCCCGCCATCTGCATGTCCGTGTCGGCAACCATCGCCCCCTGCCGCACAAAGCCCATGGGCGCGTGCAGTGAGCGCTCCATGCCGCGCAAGGCCACCATCGACGACGTCAACAGCAAGGCACACAGCGCGATCTGTATGCCGAGAAGCAGATCGCGCAACGTAAGGCGGCGCAGAATTCTTGCCGACGTCGTCCCGCTCTTCATCGCATCCGTGGCGTCAGTCCGCCACACCTGCCGCGCCGGCAGCAGGCCGGGAAGAATTCCAGCGGCAAAGGAAAGCAGCACCGCGATCAGATAAGTCCGCCCGTCGGCAACAACGGTCACGTGGATTGGGTATTCGCTGATCGGTTGCCACCGGCTGAGAACTCCAAGCATTCGCTGTGGCAATCAATGTCCCCAGCGCGCCGCCCGCCAGCGAAACCAGCACAGCCTCCGTAAGAAGTTGACGCAGAATGCGCCACCGCGTCGATCCAATGGAGAGGCGAATAGCCAGTTCGCGGCTGCGGTCGGCCGCACGCGCGGCAAAGATGCCCGCAAGGTTCACGCACGCGGCCAACAGGACAAGCAGCGCCAGCCCCATGATTGCTGCCAGAAAGGGCTTTGCCGGGCCGCCGAGCGTATCTCCGAGGAGGCCGGGCTTGACCAGGCGCACCGTGAGACCATCATCGTCGATCGGATTCTCGCGCGCCATCTGATGCGCAACGGCGCTGAGATTGTCTTCAGCCTGGCGCGGCGTAACTCCCGGTTTCAGCAGGCCGATCACGAACAACCCGTGATTCCCGCGCTTGGTCAGAAAACTGTAGCCCTCTACCTGCGCCTCATTCACCATGGGCATCCAGAATTCCGGCCAGAAGAAGATCTCCGTTCCGTGGAAGTCCCTTTGGGGCCACTCCAAGGATGGTGAAAGGATGCTTGTTCAAATCCACTGTCGTGCCCACGATCCGTGGATCCGCATTGAATCGCGTCCGCCACAGCGCATCGCTCAGCACGATATACGGCATTGAGTTGGGGCCGTGTTCGTCGCTGGCGTGAAAGAATCGTCCGACCTGCGGCTGCACTCCAAGCATGTCGAAATAATTGCCCGATACCTCATACTCCCACGACTTCTCAGCGTTGCCACCGGAACTCATGCCCACGTAGCCCAGCCGATATGCCGCCATATCAGTGAATCCAGAGTTACGTGTCTTGAAGTCCACATAATCCGGATACGACTGGTTGTCGTCGCCCGGTCTCTGGTTGGATAACTCAAGCAAGCGGTCTGCACCCGCAACATTCAGCGGCCGCAGAATCATCGCATTGAGTACGCCGAAAACCACGACATTCGCGCCGATGCCGAGCGCCAGCGTGAGAATCGCCGTCAGCGCAAATCCGGGCGAACGACGCAGCTGGCGAGCGGCATAGCGAAGATCGCGGCCGAGATCGGCGAAGCTGAGTGTGGTGTCGGAGGCGGCGACACGCTCCTTGGTAGCCGTGCGATTGCCGAATCGCAACATCGCATCGCGCCGTGCTTCTTCTGCAGACATGCCCGCCGCCATATTCGCGTCGATGCGCATGGCAATGTGCGCCTGCAGTTCTGCATCGATGTCGTGATCGACCCGGGAGCGGCGAAACAAATTGGCGAAGCGACGAAAAACGGCCATGGGAGAGTCTCCTGTCTTTGTTTATTCGCCTCGCAGGGCTTGCATAGGATCAACTTTTGCGGCATGACGAGCTGGAATCCAGCTTGACGCAATCGCGATCGCAGCAATGACAGTGGATACACCGACGAAGATAACGGGGTCGTGCGGGCTCACGCCACGGAGAAGATTGGCAACCAGCTGGGCGAGGCCAAAAGCCAGCAGCAGACCGCAGCCGAGTCCGACGGCCGTGAGCCACGAAGCCCGGCGCAGAATCATCGCCAGCACGCGTTCCCGCGGTGCGCCCATGGCAAGGCGAACGCCAATCTCCCGCGTTTGTTCGCCGACGAGGTTGGCCATCACGCCGAAGATGCCGATGGCAGCAAGGAAGAGAGCGATGAGCGCATCGATTCCCAGCATCACAGAGGCGTCGATCAGCCCAGTCATCGATTCACGCAGAGACTGTTTGTATGTCATGACCGCATCAAGCGGCAACGCGGGATCGAGCGAGGCGAGTGCCCTGCGGGCAGATAGAGCAAGTGCCAGCGGATCGCCATCCGTGATGATCGCATACGTCGCGCCAGGCGGGGGCGTCTGCGCCGCGTTCAAGTACACGACCGGCTGGATCGACTGATCCCATGTGGAGTAGCTGGTGTCTTCAGCGATGCCGACGATGGTGAGCCATGGTTCCTGCTTGTCGTTTGGGCTGCCCATGCGAATGCGGTGGCCGAGCGGGTTCTCGCCGCCGAAATACTGTGCCACAAACTTTCTGCTTACCACGGCCACTGGTTGGGAGTTCACTACATCGCTTCTCTTCAATTCACGGCCTGCAATCACAGAAAGATGGAAGGCGGTGAAGTATCCATCGCTGACTGGGATGCGGAGCGCACTTTGAAATTTCCCGGGCACGGCAGGACGGTTTTCGATAGCCATGTCCTGCATCCACGCGTTATCGCTGTAGGGCAGCGCAGTGGTTACGTCAGCGTGAGTGACGCCGGGAAGAGCGCGCAGCCGTTGAAGGCTGTCGGAATACCAGGCGGCAAGTTTCTGCGGTGTGTCGTAACGGGCAGCGGGCGGTGTCACGTTGAAGGTGAGCACCTTCTCGGGTTCGTAAACGTCTCCCAGGTGCAGCAGGTGCAACATGCCTTTCGACATCAGCGCCGCGCCGATCACGAGAGCGACGGCGAGAGCGATTTGCGAGACGGCGAAGACGTTCCTGAGACGGCGATGACGCCCTGATCCTGTGGTGCCGCGTGATCCGGACTTCAGCTGATCCACCAGATTCATGCGCATCGCCTCAATGGCGGGCGCAATGCCTGAGATGACTCCTGCGCCCAACGCGATGAGCAGAGAGAAAGCCATGACCCGGCCATTCAACGAAGTATTGGACCATCCCGCCATATAGCGCGCGATTCGCGGAGGCATGTTGATGATGAGGAAATGGAGGTAGATGCCGCCCAGGAGCAGGCCCCCGCCGGCACCCACCAGTCCCAGCAGGATATTTTCCGTCAGCAACTGGCGCATGATCCTCAAGCGGCTGGCGCCGAGGGCAGAGCGCATGGCGATTTCAGGGCGTCGCGCAATGCCGCGGGCGAACTGGAGGTTGGCTACGTTGGCGCAAACCACCAGCAGGACAAAGAGAGTGGCGCCCATCAGCATCCGGTAATAGAGCGGGGTGGACTCGCCATTGATGCCGTCGAGCAGGGGCTCAACCTTCACTGACCAGCCAAGGTTGGTTGCGGGATAGTCCTTCGCCAACCGCTCGGCATCGATGCGCATCTCAGCCTGCGCCTGCTTGACCGTGACTCCGCTGCGCAGTCGGCCGATCACGAGGTAGTCATGAGCGCTGCGGTTTGCAACCTGCTGCGGCGTGGGCGCCAATGGCAGAAAAAGGTCAGCCATCGACGGATACTGCATAGTCTTGGGCATGACGCCAACGACGGTATATACGCGTTGATCGAGCTCGATCTGGCGGCCCAGGATCGATGGATCGCCGGCAAAGCGCCGCTGCCAGAAACCGTAGTTCAGAACCGTCACGGCATCGTGGCCTGGCTGGCACTCGCTGTCTGCGAAGACCCGGCCCAGCAGTGGTTGCGCGCGGAGAACGCTGAAGAAATTCGCCGACGTCAAGGCCGCCTGCACCTGCGCGGCATCGCCCGCACCAGTCAGGCTCATGTCGGCATACGTGCGCACCGCCAGTTGTTCAAATGAACGGTTTTGCCGGTTCCAATCGTAATAGTTCGCGAGCGCAACCGAGTGGTAGTCGCCGCGGCCCTGCTCTTCGGCCAGCGTGACCACCCGATTTAGATCGGGCACCGATATCGGATGTAATACAACGGCGTCCATGCTGCTGAAGATTGCCGTGTTTGCCCCGATACCGATCGCGAGCGTCAACACCGCGGTGATGGCAAACCCCGGAGACTTCACCAACTGTCGCCCGGCGTAGCGCACGTCAGACCAGACTGAAGCCACGCTAAGGACAGCGTCGGCTGAGGCTACGCGCTCGCGCGTGGAAGTCGGATTTCCGAATTGCAACAAGGCCTGCCGCCGTGCCTCTTCCGGCGACATACCGGCGGCGAGATTCGCATCGATGCGCATCGCGATGTGGGCCTGTAACTCGGCGTCAATTTCGCGGTCGATTTCAGAATGACGGAATAAATTCATAAGACGGCTAAGCATTGCCATCGGAACCCTCCTTACAGGACCGACGCAGATCCTACGCGTAACGCAGAACCGCGCGCACACCTTTGACGAGTTGATCGAAACTTTCCTCGGCCTGCTGCAACTGACGGCGGCCGGTCGCAGTGAGCTTGTAGTACTTGGCGCGTCGGTTGGTGTCGGTGGTTGCCCATTCCGAGGCGATCCAGCCGCTCTGCTCCATGCGATGCAGCGCCGGATAGAGCGAGCCTTCTTCCACGCGCAGCATGTCGTTCGACGCGCTTTGGATGTGCAATACGATGCCGTAGCCGTGGAGTGCGCCGTTCTGATCCAGCGTCTTCAAAACAAGTAAATCGAGTGTTCCCTGAAGATCGTTCTTGGCCATCTCTACCCCTAGAACTCTTGGTATTAAGAAGTCTAGGCATAGATAGCTAGGCATGTCAAGACAGCAGTACTTCGCCCACGATTCAAATGGTCTTCCGCTTAGAATGAAAACCGTGAGAGCTCGCAAGTTATCAAGCCTCGTCGCATCCGGACTGCTCGTCCTGCTTCTGCCAGCCGTTCCGACCGCCGTCGCCCAGAATGCCGCACAGGGCTGGCTCAAGTACCAGCCGCTCGGCAAGCCTCTTACCGTGCCCACGCGCGTCAGCACTCTCGGTCAGAGCCTCCTGGAGCAAACGGCAGCCATCGAACTGCGCCGAGGATTGCTCTCGCTGTCTGGCGGCGCACCCCTCGAGGTCGGCCCCAACACGATCGTCCTCGCCACCGCGCAGGAGATGCACACGCAACAACCCAAAACCGCCGTGCCTTCTCTCGAGCCCGACGAGTTCGTCATCTCCGCGCGCCGTGGCGATCTCGTTCGGGAAATTGATATCGTGGGCGGTAGCGACCGCGCAGTCCTCTACGGTGCCTTTACGTTTCTGCGCAACCTCGCTCAGGGCGTCGACATGAGCAACTCCAACCTGCGCGAACGTCCCGCCATGTCCATTCGCTGGGTCGACGAGTGGGATAACGCCGATGGATCCATCGAGCGCGGCTACGCCGGCCGCAGCATCCTCTTTGACGCGGGACATGTCCGCGATGATCTCGCCCCGGTCGCCGAGTACGCGCGCCTCCTCGCTTCGGTCGGCATCAGCGGCTGCAACCTGAACAATGTAAACAACGCGGCCGTTTTTCTTACGCCGGAGATGCTCGAAGGAATTGCGAGGATCGCCGAAGCGATGCGGCCCTATGGCGTCCGCGTCGGCCTTTCCGTTGATATCGCCAGCCCGCAGAAGATCGGCGGCCTCAACACCTATGATCCTCTCGACCCGGCAGTCAAAAACTGGTGGGCCACGAAGGTCAACGAAATCTATGACCTCATCCCCGACTTCGCCGGATTCACCGTCAAGGCCGACTCCGAGGGCCAGCCAGGTCCAGCCAGTTTTGGCCGCACGCCAGCCGATGCCGCCAACACACTCGCCGCTGCGTTAGCTCCTCACAACGGTGTTGTTCTCTACCGCGCCTTCGTCTACAACCACCATCTCGATTGGCACGACCCCAAGGCCGATCGCGCCCGTGCCGCTTACGACATCTTTCATCCCCTCGATGGCAAGTTCGCGCCCAACGTCATCATCCAGACCAAGGAAGGCCCCATCGACTTCCAGGCCCGCGAGCCTGTCTCACCCCTCTTCGGCGGACTTACACAGACCGGCCAGGCCATGGAGGTCCAGATCACACAGGAGTACACCGGCCAGCAGCGCCACCTTGTCTACCTTGCACCGATGTGGAAGCAGGTTCTCGACTTCGATATGCGGGTTGGCGGTGACAATACGCCAGTTCAAAAGATATTGGCCCGGAAGGGCGGTATGGTCGGCGTCGCCGGTATCGGCCAGCAGGCATGGCTCGGCTCGCCGCTGGCACTCGCAAATCTCTATGCTTTCGGCCGACTGGCGTGGAACCCTGACCTGACCGCCGAACAGATCGCTGATGAGTGGATACGTCAGACCATCTCCAATGACCCCTCCGTTGTCCGCACGGTCGGAAAAATGCTGATGCAGTCCTGGCCCGCGTATGAAAGCTATACCGGCCCGCTCGGCCTGCAGACGCTCACCGACATTACAGGAAGTCACTATGGCCCCAATATCGAGTCCAGCGAGAACAATGGATGGGGGCAGTGGCACAAGGCCGATCATGAAGGTGTTGGCTTCGATCGCTCTGTGGCCACGGGGACTGGCTTCGCCGGCCAGTATCAGCCGGAGGTTGCAAAGATTTACGAATTTGCTGCCACCACGCCGGACGACCTGCTTCTCTTCTTCCACCACGTGCCCTATACCTACAAACTCCACGACGGCAAAACCGTCATCCAGTACCTTTACGACTCGCACTATGAGGGCGCGGCGCAAGCAGCGCAGTTCGTGAACGACTGGACCTCGCTGAAAGGCCGCATCGATCCCGCGCTTTACTCTGACATGCTCGCTCGTCTCCAATATCAGGCTGGTCACGCCATCGTCTGGCGGGATGCTATCGTGCAGTACTTCCTTAAGCTCAGCGGAATTCCCGACCAGCACGGCCGAGCAGGCCATTATCCGAACCGCCTCGAAGCCGAAGACGCACGACTGACCGGCTATAAGGTCATCGACGTCCGGCCGTGGGAAGACGCCAGCGGCGGCAAAGCCGTGTCATGCCCGGTCGCGAGCGGGTGCACAGCGGAATGGACCTGGAAGGGAGCGGCTGGAGGTTTTCGCCTCGCCGTGCAGTATTTTGACCTGCAGGGCGGCGATGCGCGTTTTACGTTTTTGTTGAACGGCCATGCTCTGATCGGATGGAAGGCGAATGCAACTCTGCCTTCACGGTTTCCCCACGGCGACAACTCCACGCGCTTCGCCGTACCCACGGTCAATCTGAAGCCCGGGGATGTTTTGAGCGTCGGCGGAGTGCCGGATGGGCCCGACCCCGCCGCTCTCGACTACATCGAGGTCCTGCCGGCTAACCCATAGGGACAACTTAAGAATCTCAAATACGATTTCCTGCACGCGCCGTCCAACTCCACACGAGGAGTTCCCATGCGACTCCTGATCTTCGTAGCCCTTCTTCCAATCTTCGCGGTCACCGCGAGCGCACAGGACCAGCCCACCGCCCCGGCCGTCTACCGCATCCACGAGCTCACCCTCGTATCCAAAGATCTTTCGCGGAAGCCGCGCCAGAGCATCATCCATGCCTTCGAGGGCAGATCCTATAACCTCGACGAACTCTCCGAACGCATTCGCTTCAAGTTCCGCGACACCGGTTTCGCATTTGTAGAGGTCGGCGAACCGCAGATAATCCGTCTCCGCGCTTGTGACGCCGACGTCAGTTACGCGGTACACAGCGGTGATCAATACCGCCTGAGCGGAATCACATTCACCAGTTATCCCGGTCAGCCTGTCTTCACTGCGGCTCAGCTGCGAAGCCAATTCCACATCGAGGACGGCACCGTCTTCAATGCCACCGAGATCGGCAAGGGCCTCGAGAACCTGAAGGATCTCTACGGCTCAGCGGGCCACCCTAACTTCGGCGCGATTCCCAAACCCAGCTACGACAACTCCCGCCACACCATCAGCCTCGCCGTCGACATTGACCAGGGCTTCCCCGTCACGTTCGGCAAGCTCTTTGTGGAAGGCATCGAACCCCGCGCTGGCGCCGCTCAACAACTTCTCGCCTCATGGAAAGAACTCGGGGGCAGACTCTACAACTCGCAACTTCTGAAAGACTGGCTCAAGGAGAACTCCGCTTCCTGGCCGTCCAATGCTGCGGCTCAAGCTCACATCGAATATTTCGGTGGCTATCCCTCTGCGTTTGACGTGATGCTCCATTTTCAATAAGGCTGGCCGGCACGTAGATCGCGTATTCGAGATCAGCTTGGTTCATCCCTCCTTCTTCTCCATTGACAGCCATTCTGCCCACCTTGTATTCCCAACCCATGGTCCGTCTCAGCGTTCTATACCCTGCAATTCCGGGGTCCACCTTCGACTGGAACTACTACCTCGGGCCGCACCTCGTACTGGCGCGTCAATTGCTGTTGCCGCACGGGTTGGTCCGGATCGAGGTCGACCGCGGCATCGGCGCTTTCCCGCCCGGAACACCCTCGCACTACCATGCCATCGGACATCTCTACTTCGAGTCCATGTTGCACCTCGACACCGCCCTCGCCGCCACTGCTCCGGAACTGGTTGCCGACCAGCGCAAATACTACGGCGGAGAAAGCGTAGTGCAGGTAAGCGAAGTCGTGCCCGTATGAGCGATAATGCCTGAAAGCAAAACATGGCCACCTCACTCAGCGGCATCTACAGCGATGTTCTCTCGCAAATCCAGCCGGAGCTGCTCGCCGGGGAGTCCTTGCTCTGGTCCGGCCAGCCACTCCGGAAAATCATCTTCCACCAACGCGATCTATTCAGCATCCCATTCAGCCTGCTGTGGGGAGGCTTCGCTATCTTCTGGGAATGGGGCGTGACCGGCCACTTCAGCAACTCAGGAAATTCCCACCCTGCGCCGACTTTTTTCACGCGATGGGGCATCCCGTTTGTGCTGATGGGCCAGTACCTCATCTGGGGGCGTTTCCTCTACACTGCCTGGAAGAAGGGCAGAACCTATTACGCCGTCACCAACAAGCGCGTCATTGTCATCAGCATTGGATTGAGCAAAAAGCTTATCGATGGCTATCTGCGCAATCTCGATTCCGCATCGCTCACGTTGCGATCGGATGGCATCGGCACAATTGAATTCGCATCAGCGCGTCTAGCTCTTTCGAATTGGAGTTTCGGCAGAAGCAATCGCGGCAATCAGATCGACATCGACCTCTCCAGCCTCGCGTTCTTTGATATTCCGGACGCGCGAACTGTTTACCAGCTCATCCAGTCTCAACGCGAGCAGGCAACGAAGCCCGCAGACTGAGCGCGCGCGACTATCGAGGGTCTCCGCGCTATCATTCCTCCGTGAACTTACGCACTCCCTTTGCTCTCATAGCGATTCTCCTGGTTTATCTTTCTTTCTCCCTCGCCCAATCGCCATCCGACGAGCCTGACGCCAACGTGCTGCTCCGCGATCTCACCGCCGACTTCGATCGCCTGGCTCCTCAGACCATCCGCCCTGCCGATGGATATATCAAGTACCCCTATCTCATACCCGCCGGTTACTACAACCAGATCTGGGACTGGGACGGCTTCTTCATCGGCGTCCATTGGGCCAACCAGGATCCCGCCAACGCGAAATATCTTCGCGACTGGGTCCTTGGCTTCGCCGGCTCCGCGGATCAGGATGGCTATGTCGCTGGCTGCATCACGCCGAAAGGTCCGCGGCCCTTGTTCGGGAAGTTTGCGATGAAACCATTTCTCGCGCAGGGCGCTCTCATCGCCGCGCAAGATCTCAACGACTACGAATGGCTGCGTCCCGTCTGGCCCGCCATGAAGCGCGTTGTCGATTACCGCAAGCGCACGCAATACGACGAAAAATGGAAACTCTGGTTCTGGGACAACGCCATGCAGTCCGGCGCTGACAATAACGTCGCCCTGACCAATGACGGCAACGACCGCAGCGCCATCCTCGCCGTTGACGCCTCGATTTACGCCATGCGCGAATATTCAGCAATGGCAGTTCTCGCGGATCGTCTCGGCGATCCCGCGGATGCTAAGGCTTATCGCGCCGAGGCGCTCGCCACGCGCCACGCCATCCTGCGCCAGCTCTGGTCTCCGCGAGACGCCATGTTCTGGAACCGCCGTCGCGATACCGGCGCCGTGGTCCGCGTTATCGCATGGTCAAACTTCCTGCCGCTTGTCGATGGCGTTCTTCCGCGCGACGAAGGCCGCCGCATGATCTCGCTCTACCTGCTCAACCCAACGCAGATGCGCTCGGACCATGGCTTCCGCAGCCTGTCTCGCTTCGATCCCGCCTACAACAACGAGGCCATCATTAACCCCTACTCCAACTGGCGCGGCCCGATCTGGATCAACGCAAACTTCCTCGATTGGATTGCACTTCGCCGATACGGATTCAAAGAGGAAGCACACTGGCTGGCAGTCACGCTCGCTGCCGACATCCACCGCGACATCACCAAGTGGGGATCGATGCACGAGGACTACGACGCCGAAACCGGCGATGGCCTTGCGCCCACGGTTGCCGCAGTCTCCCGGCGGCAAATTCGCGGGTTTTGTTGGCTGGAATCTATTAGCCGAAGACATGCTGCAGTGCGAAGTCATACGGCAGCACTGCATGACGTTTTCAATCACGGAGGCTCCATCAAACCTGCAACCGTAAGGTTGCGCGATGTCTGGAATTTTAGATATGTAGAATTCCTGGCACTTCATCCTTGCGAAGTCTTTTGCCGCGACGGCAGGAAGCCCCTGGCGTAACAAGCTATGCCCTGGTGGCCCGAACCCATCCTTAGCCTGGCTTGGCAGAAGGGTATCGATCTTGGGGCCCGGGAATCGCCGGTTGAGCGACCCTGTCCACTTGAGACAATTACTCTAGAAACAATCCACCGGTACCCTTTCTGGAGACCCATGCCCCGTAATCAGGCGTTTACGCGCCGCCGCTTTTTCGGTGCCGCTACTGCAGCTGTCGCAGCCACCGCGCTCCCAGCACAAGCCGCGCAAGCCAACCCCGGTAAACCGGTCCCAGCCGCCATTGGCGCACTCCCCGACCTTTCCGTACAGGCGCGTCCCTTTACCAACGCCGAGCGCCAGGCCCGCATCGAACGCGCCCGGCAGCTCATGACGTCGGCGAAAATCGACGCAATCGTTCTCGCCAACTCGACCAGTTCCTCGGTCTACTTCGCCGACCTGCGCCTTTACGGCGGCGAACGCCTCTGGGCACTCGTCATTCCCGCGCGCTGCCAAGCCATTCCTCGTCTGCCCTGCATTTGAAGAGGGCCGCGCACGCGAACTGCTCGCCGCCGGCCCACTCGCTTCGGCAATGATGCCGACATCCTTACCTGGCAGGAAGACGAAAGCCCTTACGTCGCGCTCGGCAAAGGGCTCCGGCGACCGCGGACTCAGCGCCGCCACCGTCGGCCTCGACGAGCACATGGACTTCGTCTTTGCCGAGGGCATCCGCGCGGCCAATCCGCACCTGAACATCGTCAGCGCCACACCCGTCACCGCCGGCTGCCGCATGATCAAGGACGCGCACGAGATCGAATGCATGCGCCTCGCCTGCCGCGCCACGCTGCTCGTCTATCGCGCCGTTGCGCAATCGCTTCAATCCGGGCATGACCACGGCCGACGTTCACGCGCTCATCGCGCGCCGCCTACCACCGCGTGGGATTCGAAGGCGAAGCCAGCCTCAACGTCGACGAGTTCACCGCGCTGCCGCACGGCTCGCGCCAGCCGCAGACGCTGCGCGAAGGCTCCATCCTCATGCTCGACGACGGCTGCGAAGTCGAGGGCTACACCTCCGACATCACCCGCACCTTCGTTCTGGGCAAGCCAACTGACAAGATGAAGTCGGTCTTCGATCTGGTCCATCGCGCGCAGTCTGCAGCTCTCAGACCGCCGCGCGTCCAGGCGTGCCCGACAGCCGACGTCGACGCCGCCGCGCGCAAGGTCATCGTCGATGGCGGCTACGGCCCCGGCTTCAAGTACTTCACTCATCGCGTCGGCCACGGCATCGGCATGGACATGCACGAGTGGCCCTATTTCGTGCCGCAACAACATGTTCGGCTGGGATCTGAATCCGCATCTGCAGGCCGGCATGACCCTCAGCGACGAGCCCGGCATCTACATCCCCGGCGAATTCGGCATTCGCCTCGAAGACGACCTGCTTGTCACGCAGGATGGCGCAGAATTGCTCACCCCGCAATGTCCTTCGCTAGAAGATCCGTTCGCAAACGTCTCCTGAACCGCCGCGCTCTAACTCGGCGACCTTCACCATCTTCACCACCGGCAGCGCCTCGCCATTCTTCAGCGGCACCGCGAATCCGCTCGGTCTCCACGTACCCCTTGAGCCGGTAGAGCGGCACGCCCGTTAGCGTCGACCCCATCTCGAATCGCTTGAACCCGGCCGTCCGCGCCGCGTTCTCGACCGTCGCCAGGATCAACGACCCCAGACCCTGCCGCGCAAAATCGGGATGCACAAAGATGGCCCGGACCTTCGCCGCATCGGTCGCCGGATCCAGCAGCTCCGGTTCTCGCCCCGGTCCGCGTCAGCGCCGAACAGCGTCTTCCGCTTCGACCAACCGCCGCATCCGCGCGCTCCGCGCTTTCGCGTTTTGGTCGAGATTTTCAGCGACGTAATACGTCCGGTCGCGAATCAGCTGCGTATCCAGCCCCAAGCACCGTTCCCAGAGCGCCTTCAATCTGTGCCGGCGTGTAGTCACCCGACCTGCAATCCGCGCACTGACGCCTCAATCAGCGCGTGCAGCGCTGGAATATCCTCTTCCGTCGCCAGGCGCAACTGAAACGCAGCTTTCATTTTCTATCGTGCGAGATTTAGTGACTGGCGCCGGTGATAATCTTGCCGGCGCGGTCGATACGATCCCAGGTTGAAGACGTTCTTGTACCCGATTTCCTCAAGCCTTCTTCTTGGCCAGACGGCTGCGAACACCGGTCGAGCAATGCAGCAACAGGACTTTGTTCTTGTCCTTAGCTACCGTCCTACCATCATTTCAATGCGATCCAGCGGGACGTTGTAAGCCTGCATAATGTGTCCCGACTCAAACTCGTTCGCGCTCCGAACGTCGATCACCATTGCTCCATTCTTCAGGTACTCCTCGGCTTCTTTCGATGGAATCTGGCCGGCACGCTTCATGTACAAGTAGCCAATGGCCAAGATGAGAACGACAAAAATGGAATCCACGACGACATAGTTTCAGTCTACCGCCTTTTATCAAACGTTCTCGCCGCGGCGCATTCACTGGACCAAGCCGAGTGCGATCTTCGTGCAAATTTGGTCTTTGTCGTTTAAGAAGCGCAATCCGCAGGCTGTTACGCCTTCGCCACTTCCACCAAGCACGGAGTAGAACGTAGCCCCCGCGCCAATATCCGTCAAACGTTCGCTGGTCAGCGCGTTTACGTTCACGCCGCCTTCGTTGAACTTGGCCCAGTCCAGCCGTCCCGCCACCACGCCTTCAGGCAACGCTGCCGTCCACCAGCGCTGTCAACTGTATCTCTCCGCGATCGTTCCACACGCGCACCGTGTCGCCGTCCGCAATTCCCCGCGCCTTCGCATCTATCGGATGCATCTCCAGCCGCTGGCTCGTGCGCGCCTCCATCTTGCGGTGGCCTTCCAGATTCGCGAACGTCGAGTTCATATAGTTATCCGCCTTGCGGCCCAGGAACTCCAGCGGAAAGCGCTTTGCGCTTTCCCTCCATCGCGATTCCGTCGGCGGCATAAAGGCCGGCAACCCGATCCTGTCCTTGCGCGGCCAGCGTCTCGGAATAAAACTCGATCTTCCCCGAAGGCGTCGGCAGCGGGCCCGACGTGAACGGCATAAATGGCTCGCTCTCCGGATCGCGATGAAACGCCAGCGGAATGTGCCCCTTCTCCTGCAGATCCTCGAAGCGTGATGTGCTCCATCTCCGCGATTCTTCGAGCGCCCGTCCAGCCCCACCGAAAGCGCCTGCCGAATCAACTGCTCTTCGCTGTCGCGGAAACACGGCTCCGTGAATCCCATGTACTGCGCCAGCTGCCCAAACAGCCACACATTCGACCTCGCCTCGCCCGGCGGCTCAATGGCCTGGTTCGACAGCTGCACAAAGTAGTGTCCGTATGCGCCCTGGATATCGGTGTGCTCCAGGAACGTCGTCGCCGGCAGCACGTAATCCGCATAATCCGTGGTGTCGTTGAAGAACTGCTCGTGCACCACGGTAAACAGATCCTGCCGCGCCAGCCCGCGGCGCACTGCGTTCTGATTCGGCGCGACCGCACCCGGATTCGAGTTGTACACAAACAGCGCATTCACTGGTGGCCCACCGCTCAGCACATCGTCCTGCGTCTCCGCAGCGTCGCTCTCCACTTCCTGTTCCCGAATCCCTATTCCCTGATTCAACGCCTTTCCCAGCAACGACATGTTCACCACGCGCGCCGGCCGCCCCAGCGGCGAATCCAGCGCCAGGTCCAGCCGCTCCAGTTCCCGCTTGTTCCAGGCGAATGCGCCGGACGTCGACAGAGACCCGCCACCTCCGCGATACTTCCACGCACCGGTCAGCGCCGGCAGCATGGCAATCGCACGCACCGCCGTGCCGCCATTTTCGCTTCGCTGCACGCCATAGTTCATCCGCAGCGCAGCCGGCCGCGTCGTCGCATACTCGCGCGCCAACTGCTCAATCTCGCCGGCTGTCATGCCCGTCCACGCCGCCACGCGCTCCGGCGTGTAGCTCGCGCACGCGCTCTGCAAGTCGCTCAAACCCATGGGTCATCTCGGCGATGTACGCGCGATCTTCCAAACCTTCGCGCAGGATCACGTGCATCATGCCCAGCGCCAGCGCCGCATCCGTTCCCGGCCGGATCGCGATATGCCAGTCCGCCAGCGCCGCCGTGCGCGTCTTATAAGGATCAATGACGATCAGCCGCGCTCCGTTGCGCCGCGCCTGCTCCACCATCGGCCACAGGTGAACATTGTTGCCGTGGATATTCGCGCCCCACGCCACGATCAACTTGGCCAGCTTGTAGTCTTCGGTGGGCGTTCCCAGCTTCTTCCCATACACCAGGTTCCACGCCACTCCTCCCGCTTCGGAGCAAATCGTACGGTCCAGCTGGCTCCCGCCCAGCCGGTGAAAGAAGCGCCGGTCCATCGACCCGAATCCCAGCACGCCGATCGTTCCCGCATAGCTGTAAGGCAGAATCGACTCCGGTCCGTAGTCGTCGCTGATCTGCTGCAGCCGGCCTGCAATCGCGTTCAGCGCCTCATCCCAGCTCACGCGCTCAAAGGCCTCGTGTTCCTCGCCTCGTCTCGAGCGGCCCCTTGGCGACACCCGCCTTGCGCTTCAGCGGGATAGAGAATCCGCTGCGGCGAATACACGCGGTCCAGATACTTCGCCACCTTGCCGCACAGAAACCCCTGCGTCACCGGCTGCGAAGGATCGCCCTGCACCTTGACCGCTCGGCCCTCGCATCCACCGTCACCAGCACAGCGCAGCTATCCGGGCAGTCATGCGAACAAACCGTATGCACCACGCGAAATGGGGAATTCTCAGCTGCAGCAACCATACGAAGATTGTAGGGCAATCCGCACTTTTTGATCCCAAGTCGGTAGTGCCAAAGGTGCCCCATGCTTGCAAGGACTTTTGACGCAAGTGAGGGAAGGCAATCACCCCAAGAATCCGGGATTGGCTACCTAATTCCGACCGGCGCGCAAATCGTTATAAGCTTGATCCATTCTCTCCATCCCCGGAGGCCCGACCATGAAACGCGCCCTGCCGTTCCTCGCGTTGCTCTTTATCGCCATCGCACCCACGTCCCGGGCACAGTCCGACCGCCAGGCTGTGGCCACAGCGGCTGACGAAACCGAGATTCGCGCCACCATCAAGGCCCAGACAGAAGCCTGGAACCGCGCCGATATTCCCACCTTCATGCAGGCCTACGAGGACTCGCCGGACACTACTTTTATCGGCCTGACCCTTCGCAAGGGCTTCCAGCCTATCCTCGAGCGTTATCAGCAGAACTACACCACCCGCGAGCAAATGGGCACGCTTACCTTCAGCGACGTAGACATCCGCCTGCTCTCCTCCGGCTGTGGCAAATCGGAAATCGCCCTCGTCACCGGCAAATTCCACCTCGACCGCACCGCCAAGGGCGAAGCCAAGAAGGACGACGGCATCTTCTCGCTGGTCTGGCGCAAAGGTCCCCATGGCTGGAAGATCATTCTCGACCACACCAGCTAGCCCCACTCCCGGGCGCATCCGAATTGCCTTGCATGTGACGCTGGCAAAGGTGCATACTTCCGCAATTCTTCCCCGCTTGAACGAAACAAGGTCTCTTGTTCAAGAACGCGGCGGAGCACTATTTTGCCTCGGCCCCCCGTAGTCAAGGAAAGCTGTCGACACTGGGAGGAACACTTTGCAAGATTCTTCGAAGACTGATCTAACGCCCAAACCCGAAAAGCCAAATCGACTCTTGAGGCGCCGAGTGGGCATCAGCGCATTTGCGGTGCTTACGGCCCTCCTGTGTTCGGGCTCAACATCACCCACCCAATGCAAAATTGACGTTGGTCCAAGTACGGGAGAGGTGGTGGGCGCCGCTGTGGGCGTCGGTGCGGTCATCGCCGTGGCGATCATCGTGCCGGTCGAAATCAGCCACAGCCATCACACTCTCAACGGATGCGTCGTCACGGGCGAGAAAGGGCTCGAGTTGCGAACCAGCGACGCGAAGATCTACTCACTGGAAGGCGACGCGCAAAACATCAAGGTTGGCGACAAGATCGAGATTCACGGTTCGAAGATCAAGAAGACCAAGGACAACACCGGCCCCCAGGTCTTCAAAGTGGAAATGCTGAAGAAGGACTTCGGTCCTTGCCCCGTCACTACCGCGGCCCTCGCAAGCGCAGCGCATTAGTCATCATTGCGTCGCTGCCTGTTCCCGACACAGCTTGTAGACCGGACCTGCGTGCCACTCGCGCGTATCAAAGAACCGCCGCGAGGTGCATTTGTGGCACGTCTGGTGTGCATCGAATCCCTCGAAGCGCTCCTCTTTGTTTGTACGCGGCCAACTCCACGCGTGCGTCGGGCAGCTAAGATCCAGCCAGAACAACTTCAGCCCCTTCAATATTTCGGCGCCGCCGGATTCGCGCCGGCTCGCAGCCTTGCGCAGGATCTTCTGAGTGAGTTTCGTGTAAATAGGTAAGATATTTGCAGTTGCCACAGGTGAACCCTCATGCGCAATGTGCAGATGCAACACGCGCTTGTTCGAATGTGTTGAAACGCCGACTCCGCGCATTCGAACTTCAACGTTGTAAGGGTCGTACCTCTCGTGCAACAGCGCTGAGCGGATCGGGGCGTGAGTCCATTTTATCTGCATCCGGGAGAATTTGCCGTCCTGGAACGGCACGACCGGCAGGACGCGACGAAGCCCCTCAGCGATGCAATTTCATCAACGAAATCAATCAGATAAGAAACAGGCCGAACAACCCCATCTTCAAACGAGGCATCTTTCCAATGGTGCGATCGCGCCACAAAGGAGGTCGCCGGAAGTCACTCATTTGCTGAGGTCTCTAGTGAGTTCCGCCATTTCCTGCATTGTTATTAAATCGGATCGCCGTCCCAGAAAGGTCCCGATACTAGGTGAGACTGTCCGTGCGTGTGGGGAGGCCGGCCTGTTCGTCGTCATGAATGTCGATCGCAATCGGCGCGTGGCCCAGTTGATGGAAAGAAGTGGCAGGCATAGGCTTGTCAATGTTCCCTTCGCATCTGTCCAGATTTTCAAACACAACCTCTCCCAGACCATTCATCGCTTTCTCGAAGCCAGGGAGGAAGCAAAAGCGGAAGAGTCGCGTCCGCACCGCTAACCGAACATCCGATGTTTGTACTGATGACAGCTTCTCGGCCAACGGGGATAAATGTGCCCAATTTTCTGTCGTGTGGCGCATTCCGACTCTCGAGGCCAAAGGCTACAATCCGGTCTGCTCAGTTGGATTCGTGTAGACTGAACCCGAAATGAGCTGCCTCTTTTGCCGAATCATCGAGGGAAGCATCCCTTCCAAGGCCGTCTACCAGGACGACCAGTGCTACGCCTTCGCCGACATCAACCCGCAGGCGCCAGTGCACTTGCTCATCGTTCCGCGCGAGCACATTGCCTCCATCGCCCATGCATCCAGCAAGAACACGGTGCCCTGGTCGGACATCTACATTGGGTCGCCGCTGAGATTGCGCGCTCCAAAGGACTGACGCGAGGCTATCGCACAGTGATCAACACCGGAGAAGACGGCGGCCAGACTGTCGACCACATCCACGTCCATCTGCTCGGCGGACGCCCTATGACCTGGCCACCGGGATAGGGAATTGATCAGGAGACATCGCGGAAATCGCGCACAAACACGAAGGGCGTCCGCCGCACGGACGCCTTGTCGCCTTCCACTATCCTAGTCCGTGTCTTCTAGACCGGCTGCGGCATGTACTCGTCTTCCTCTTCCAACCCATACCGGCGCAGCAGGTTGGGCAGGCTCTGCGAGAATGCAGATCGCGGCATCACCGTGTCGCATCCGGCTTCGAGGGCCTTCATCTTCAGGTCACCCTGCAGATGGTTGAGGAATCCGATGATCGACGTCGCCTTCTTGAACTTGGCTTTGAACTTCGGAATCAGCGTCATCGGTTTTGCGTTCAGGTTGTTCAGGTCGAAGACCACCAGCGTTGGCTTCTCCGCCTCCGGTGTATCGATGATGCGCGAGATGGTCTCCTTCTCGCCCTTCACAAACTCCACCTTCACGCCCAGCTTCTTCGCCGTCTCCTGGATCTTGGCCTGGAAGAACAGGTCGTCGATGAAGCAGAAGATGCGTGTGGGTGCATCCGCCTTCACCGGAACACTCGGCGCCCCGACGTTGGCATCACCGTAGTAGCTGCCGTGGTGCCCATTGCCTGGAAGTAGGAATCGTGGAAGGCGGTCCATCCGCTACGTTGCCGTTCACGATGCGGTAGCTGTGGTCCATCGGACCGACAAACATCCGCGGACCCTTCTGCCTGTCCTTGCGTCGGCCATTGTGCTGGGGAGCGATGCTGTTGCCCGGCCCCGGCTGCGGAGCGCTGCTCTTCTGCTGGAAGAACTTCTTCTTCTTCCGGTGCCGGCCAGAACCCTGCTTGGGCGGTCCGCCCTGCTGCTGCGGCTGTTGCGGAGCCTGCATCTGCGGCTGAGCCTGCTGCGGCGGATTCTGCTGCGGCGGATTCTGCTGCTGGGCTTGAGGCTGTCCGCCTGGCTGGTTCGACTTGTTTTTGCGACGACGCCTGCGGCGCCGATGGCCTTGCGACTGTCCCTGACCATTCGCCGGGGCCGACCCCAGATCTGGCTGGGGCACCGTCGGTTCTGTTGTCATGCGTGCACTTCCTGGCACTTTGCTATGGGTTGCATTCAATTCTCTTGGTTCAGCTTTTCAACTCTCGGGTTGCTGAGTTTCCCGTTCCCTGCCGCTCGTCCCGCTGAAATGCGAGATACCACGGCGGGTAGCTTTCCGCTTGTCGATGATGCTGCTCAATTTGCCCGAGGAACAATGCTCCCGAACGCAATCGACCACGACATTTGCGTACCCACGACGCGTTAACAGTGGGTGTACCTTTCTTGCCCGGTGCATCGCGGCATTTCTCGACTGTTCCCTCGACAATCTGCTTGTCACCAGGATCCCCGCGGAAAATGATCGCTACTAACTTTGATGCGACTCCAAGGCCAAACATCTATTCAAAACGCTCAAGCCCTCTGCCCGACTTCCCTGCAACAGCACTCTCCGGTTGTCTGGATCGGTATGATTCGGCCAGCGTTTCCTGGGGTGATGCCTGTCCTATAGGATTCTTCGCTGCCTCCGGCTGGTGCGCCGGTCCTGTTTGCGAAGTATCTTTTGTCAGCGGCGAGCCGGCTCTGCCCTGATCCGGGTGGTTCGCTTCAGCCGCTTGATAGGCAATTTCGATACTACAGACTCCTGGCCAACCGCGCAAGTGGGCCGCTCTTGCGACGAGTACAAGCGTAACCGTGATCGAACGCCTCACTTGTTCACGGCCGAGTTTCGCCCGTCGACTGCGAACGGTGAGCCCCTTCCAAACGCACGAAACGCCACTCTTTCGAGTGGCGTTTCGTGTCCCTGCGCTGGTCACTGGCCTCCCAGCAAATTATGGGCGGTGGTTATCTCCACCGCGCCTTCTACAGGCTCTCCCGGCCGGTCTTCCGCTTCTTTGGCGGCTGCTCTTGCCGAGCGTCTGCTGTTTTGCGGGCTGGCCGGAATTTTTCCAGCAGCCGGTACATCACTGGCACCCTACTAGATAGCAATCGGCGTGCCGTTCTTACCATTCGTTTAATTTCAGTTAGTTAGCGCGTTGGCGAATTGCAGACTGTTTTGATTCTGGTAAACATGCGGCATTTAACTTCAAAAAACAGTAGATTCCAAACTTCTACCGCTGGCAGTGCGGGCAGTAATGAGTGCTGCGTCCCGCCACCACGATTCGTTTGATTGGGCTTCCGCATTTGCAGCACGGTTCCCCTGTTCGCTGATACACACAGTGCTCCAATTGAAAGAAGCCACGCGCGCCCTCGGCATCCACATAATCTGAGACCGACGATCCGCCCAGCCGGATCGCATGCTCCAGAACTTCGCGCAGGGCCAGCCGCAGGTTCTCCAACTCCACGCGCGTCAGCCGCCCCGCTCTGCGCCGCGGACGAATTCCGGCACGGAACAGGCTTTCATCCGCATAGATGTTCCCCACGCCCGCCAGCAGTGTCTGATTCAGGAGAGCAGCCTTGATTGCCAGTTTCCGCCCGTGAAACAACTCGGCAAACTCCTCCGGCCTCGATCGTGAGTGGCTCCGCTCCGGGACCTGCGAATCCGTGTCTCATTACCGCAGATCGCGAAACTCAAGCCTTCCGAATCGTCGCGGATCCACGAAGCGCAGTTCGTGGCCGCTCGCCAGCGTCAGCCGCGCATGCGTGTGCTTCGCCACCGGCGCTTCCGGCGTTGTCACCAGCAGGCGCCCCGTCATGCCCAGATGCACGATCCATTGCGCCGCGATGCTCTTCTGCTGCGCCTGACGTTGGCCGCTCGCCGCGGTCTCTGACTGCGAACTCAACTCCATGACGATGTGCTTGCCGGTGCGATGGACGGCAAGGATCCGGCGCTCCCGCAATCCCGTCGCCTGTCGGGCGGGAGAATTCTTGAAGGGTTCGCGATGCGATCCGAACCATACATCGACAATCCGATCGCCACGCACACGCGCATCCACGCCGCGCGCGATCGTTTCCACTTCGGGCAGTTCAGGCATCGGCTTATTTTAGTGGGACGGACGCACGCGCGGAAAAGGCAGATGTTGCGAGGCCAAAAGATGCAATCAACACAGTACCTTGCAGATCCGATGAACCGAATCCAGCCGGAATCTATCGGGAGATGTGAGATGCAGGATTACCGGTGCTCGCCGGGTTCCCTGATCCTGCTTGCCTCGAAGCTCACGATGCGCCACACGCCGTGCGCGTCCTTCACATAGACGCGGGTGTAGCGGTAGCTGCCGGAGATGTTGCCATCCGGGCCGGTGGCTGTGACTTCAGCGCGCGACGTTACAAGCGCCGTCGTTCCATAGAGGCGAATCTTTCGATCGCTCAGATCAATTGAATTGAAATGAAATGTGCCCGCGCGAAGATTCGCCAGCGCCTGTTCCTTCGATTGCAGGATTCCGGTGGGAGTGATGGCCATGTAGTCATCGGCGAGCAGAGACTCCATGGCGGAAATGTTTCCGTGCAGGACGGCGCTTGCGCCAGGCTTCTTCCAGTTGGTCGATCTGGTGGCGCGTCTCATGCCGCTCCGCGCGCGGCATGGCATGCAGCGCTGCCGCGGTGGCGGCGGCGAGTAATACCAAAACGGCAAAACGCATCGCCAGATAGTGGTTCACGTCCGCAGGCGACCTTGCCTTCAGCGTTCCCATAGGCGTAACGGATAGTAGCCCCGAACCGCTGCATGGGTCAATGTGCCGCATCACAAGCGCTATCGCGCATACATCCTTAGAGTCATTAGATGACGTGACCAAAGGAATGTTTCTTCACAAAGTCTTGACTCTGCAAATGTCTTAGGGTCATATCCGCGCAATCGGACAAGGCATCTGTAGGAATTCGCAGCCTTTCGTGGTGCTCAATGAAAGAATGCCGCGAGGATTCAACCTCAAGCCAGCGCGGCCAGGTCTTCGCGGCTGCGCTCCAGCATCTTCTGGTACAGGCCTGCCACGGCATACTTCTTGAAGTGCGGTGACTGGCGGTGGCCTCTTCGGCTTTCTGGTCCTGGTACTGCTCGTAGATCAGGGCCGTGCACGGCTCACCCTGCACCCAGTGCGGAATGTAGCTCACGCATCCCGGCTCCTGGCGCGATGCCGCGGTGAGTTCGTGCAGAATCTCGGCGATCTCCGCCCGATCTTCCTGGGCAAACCTCATCCGGACAGTGAAGCTGATCATGGGGAGCACTTCCTCAAACCAAGGTAAATTCCTCGGGCAGTCAATCCAGTTTATGCGTGAATCTCGTCGAATGCCGCGGCAAATTCCGGCAACACCATCGTCTGCTCGCGGTCGGGCCCAGTGGAAACCATGCCGATCTTCGCGCCGCTCTCGCGCTCCTGAAAGCGGAGATACTCCTGCGCGGCTTTTGGCAGCTTATCAAATTCCGTGATGCCCTCGGTGGATGAACGCCAGCCCTTCAGCGTCGGTATACACCGGCTTGATGCGTTCCAGCCCCTGCACGTCGGCGGGAATCTCGTCGCTGACCTTGCCGTCCACCTGGTAGCCGACGCAGATCGGAATCTCCTCGAGTTCGTCGAGCACATCCATCTTCGTCACCACCAGCCACTCGGCGCCGTTCACCTGGTTTGAGTAGCGCAGCAGGGGAATGTCGAGCCATCCGCAGCGGCGCGGACGGCCCGTTACCGCGCCGTATTCGTTGCCGCGCGCGCGCAGCTGGTCGCCGATCGCGTCGTGAATCTCGGTCGGGAATGGACCTTCGCCGACGCGCGTCACGTACGCCTTCGTCACCGAGATTACGGTGCCGATCGCCGTCGGCCCCACGCCTGTGCCTGTCGAAGCGCCGCCCGCCGTTGCCGAGGACGACGTGACAAACGGATAGGTGCCGTGGTCGATGTCGAGCATCGTGCCCTGCGCGCCTTCAAACATCACCGATCCGCCGCCGGCGATGATCTGGTGCAGCATTCGGCCGGTGTCGGCGACAAACGGGCGCACCTCTTCAGCCGCAGCGGCATACTCCTCGTACATTTTTTCCGGATCGAGCGGATCGGTGCCGAAGAGCGCGTGCGCAATCGCATTCTTTTCGCCGCAGGCTGCCTCGATGTGCGTCTTCAGCAGCGACGTGTTCAGCAGATCGACAATGCGCAGACCGCTGCGCGCCATCTTGTCTTCATAGGCGGGGCCGATGCCGCGGCTGGTGGTGCCGATGCGCTTGCGGCCGGGTGCACTCTCCGCCGCCAGTTCGATCATGCGGTGGTAGGGCAAAATCACCTGCGCGCGATTCGAGACAAAGAGCTGGCCATCGACTTCGACGCCGAGGCCGCGCAGCTTGGCCACTTCTTTGAGAAAAGCGATCGGATCGAGTACGACGCCGTTGCCGATGATGCCCTTGCAGCCCGGGCGCAACACGCCGCAGGGGATGAGCTGAAGGACGAATTTCTGGCCGCCGTGGATCACGGTGTGGCCGGCGTTGTGTCCGCCGGCATAACGCGCCACGGCGCTGAAGCGCTCGCTCAGCACGTCAACAATCTTGCCCTTGCCCTCGTCGCCCCACTGGGCGCCCAGTACTACCGCCGTCTTCGCTCGCATCCCTGCCCGCTTCCTGAAAAGTCACACACATCGGCCCGCCGCAGCGTGCGCTGTGCGGGCAAAATAGGCGGCGCAAATCGACTCCGCGCCACGAACGATTCTAAACCCTGCGTTCCAAGGAAGCGGTGAGGAGCCTCAGTTCCGCGTTCGGCGTTTCGTGGTGGGGCGCGGCGAAATGGGCGGTCACGATCAGGTTGGAAGGGATGGCTCACAGTTTCACAGCATGGATTCTAAAAACTTGGCGTTGGGGTGCATTGCAGTCGTTGAAGGAATGAGTTATTCGATGCGATATCGCTGCATTTTGGCACTTTTTGCGATGTTTCGGCGCTGTTTTGAGCAAAGTCAGAGCTCTGTGGGCAGAGCATCGCCGCCCACATCGTTACGATCAGCCACTCAGCTTAGTTGCGTCCGCGACGGCAGCGCCGCTCTTTCCCTTGGGCATCCAGATCTACGCGCGAAACGGGCGGCCACGCCAGTTCCCACCCCGCCAGACCATATATGAACCCCACGACAGCGAGGTAGCACTTCAAAGCCAGCGCACAGCATGCCAGCAAGGGTGCGAACACGATGGTCGCACCAATCCTAAAAACTCTCTGCATTCGACCTCAGTTGACTTTTGCCTAAGAGAACATCTCGAAAACAGAACAGTCAACCTGTCAACATTGCCAGTCCATCGCCAGCCGCATCCCCGTTACTTGTCCAAAGCGCTTAACTCACGTGCGCCGCCCTCAAGTCGTGTTGCCGCACGACGCTCGCTTCGCTCCCTCGGACGACTGTCCCGGGTCAGGTGGCGCATGCCCCCGAAGCGATGGACTTGGAAGGCAGCGCCTATTGAGCGGGTGTGGCTGGCGGCTGGATTTGCGGCTGGATCAGCTTGTATCCAGCGGGAACGTCGAAATGCGAGGGATCAACGGGGGCCGACGAGAAGTTTGAGGTGGTGATCTGGGTTTCCATCAGGATGGCGCTGGTTGGCTGCGCCTGGGCCGCATTCTGATCGGGAGGCGGCGTGTCCTGTTTCTTTTTGCCGAATCCACCAAAGCCGAAGTGGCTGGTCAAGGCGGATGTCATGCCCTGTTTGGCCACGTCGCTCGCGCTGGGGCCGGCCGGCGCAGCAGGCGTGGGCGCTTCAGATGCGGCGGACAGCGGCTGGCCATTGGCGGTCGTGCCCATGCGCATCACCTGCATGATGGGTACGCCGTCGAGCTTCTGCATCTCCTTGGCCATGTCGCCCAAAGCCTGCCCGGCGCCCGGATTCTGCGACAACATCTTGCTGAAGTCAAAGCCGAGGCCCAGGGTGGAGTCGGTCATCTTGGCGCCATGCGCTTGTAGAAGTCGCGGACCTGGTCGTAGCCGGGGATCGCCGGCACCATCCACATATCGTTGGTGATGGCCATGTTTCCAGATTGCTGGGTCTGCGTGTCAGTCGCCGTCATGGTCATGGTGAGGATGGCTTCGTTGCTATCGAGGCCGCTGATCTGCTTTTGCACGCCGGTCTTGCGCACCTTTACGTCGAAACTCATCTTTACGTTCTGCGCGTTTGGATCGGGTGCGGGCTGCCGGGGCCGGTTGCTTGGGCTGCTGATTCTGCATCTGCTGACGCGCGTTCGCAATGGCCTGCTTCATCTGATCGAAGGTCATTACCGTGTAGGTCTTCTTCTGGACGTCGATGTTGGTGATGGTCTCCTTGTCGAGATCGATGATCTCGATGTTGTCGGGCGACACGTTGGCGAGGCGGTTGTCTTTTAGATAGATGGTGGAGACGATCGGATCGCCGATATGGCGCGCCTGCGAACTGAAGATTCCGACCGTCTTCATCATGTGCAGCAGCGAGCCGCCGATAAGCTGGGTGGTCTGCTGGTAGGTGTAGTCAGCGGCATGCAGGGCGGCGGGCAGGATGAGAGCAAGCGTAAGCGCGATGCGCTTTGTAAGGGGGAGCATAGTCAATCCTCCAGGTGGGATCGGCGGTAGGGAGGGACTGCCCACAGCGAGCCGCTCGATTGGCTCGGAGTCTACCCGGACAGATAGTGCGCGTCAACGGGGGATCGTTTCCAAGCAGCTGGTGATTTAAAGCCGCCTGAAGATTCAACTTGATAGACGTGGTTGTTCCTCGTTGTAATGGAAAGCGTCAATTTCAACCAATCGTTCAAATGATTTGAAAGACCATGCAAATTGCCCTGCACACTCCGTTCGCTATCAGCAAGAAGGAACTGCTTGCCGAAATGGCCGGGAGGGCGCGGCAGGCATTCCTCGACGTCGGGCTGGGAGAACCTGCAATCCGATTCACCCTGCTCGACACATGGCCGGAAAAGAGCGTTTCGGCGATCGACCGGGTTCTGAAACGCTATCCGGAGATGGAGCGGTTTCTGGGGCACCGCCAGCTCTTTGCTCAGAGCCCCGGCGTGCGGATGCTTTCCAATGTCGCGACGGGCGAGGCGGTTGAGTTTGCGACGTTGGAGGCGATCGCGGCAGGCATACCGCGGTCATATCCGTTCGGCAGCGAGGTATTGCATTTTCATGCGCCGGTCTTCGGTGAACGGTTGATCGGGCTTCCACCGATGGTGAATTTGGGGCACTCCATTCCCGGAGTGCTGCTCACTGACAATGCGTGGATCAACGGACGCCAGAGGGCGCTGTCGGCTTACGTCGTCGTCGAGGTGAATAAAGCGGACAAAAAACTGCCGCCGAATCCCGCGAGTGTGGATGCCGTGATCAAAGCTTGCGGGAAGGCGAAGCGCACCGTGCAGGTGGCATTGCTCGCTCCGGATGGCAGCCTGAGGTTTCGGTCCCGGCTGCGAATCTGGAGGCGGTCAGGAGCATCGTTGCCGATTACCGCACGCGTATCCAGGAGGTCGTGGCATTGGCAGAGCTGCCGCACAGTCTGCCGCCCGCCGCGGACATCCGGGCAGAGAACGCGGGAGTTACGGCCGGTCCGCGCAAGCCTGCGTTGGTGGCGGCGTTCGAGCCGATGGGCTACGGATGCATCGGCGGGACAGGCGAGTTTCATCTGACGCGGCGGACTGAAGGAGATTTAACCGTGGAGCTCTACCTCGACGTCGGCACCTGGAGCCATTCTGTTACCGCGATTTTTCAGGTCCAGGCGCAGGATTCAAGGCCTCGCTGGTAATTCCGGTGGCGTCGACGGCTACGGGCAATATCCCATAGGCGATGCCGCACAGTGGCAAAAGATTGTTGAGAACCTCGCCGCGATGGTGCGCGAACTCGACCGGACTTTTGTTCCCGCAATCGAGCAGGCGGCCGGGCCTTCGCCGGCGTGGTATCAGCCCTCGTCATAAGCAACTACGGCGTACCGGGTCGAGAGAAGAAGTCAACTAGATTCCCGTCCGGGTCGCGGAAGTAAATGGATCGAGTTCCCCAGGGCTGCGTCGTGGGTGGCTTCACCCAGACCTTCACGACATCGTGGAGCCGCCGGTATTCGCCATCAACATCGGCGACTCTGAACTCGAGGACGACACTCTTGTTGTTCGCCGCCGTTGCCGAACCGGGAATATATCGCTCCTGCGCCTCGGCCGAAAAGATTGCCAGAACTCCGACGCCGGTGTGGAACTCGGCGTAATCTTCACCCGACATCTGTGCGTCCCGTTTCAGAATAGCGGCGTAAAACCTCACCAACTGTTTCACGTTTTTCGTGATCAGGCAGCTGTTCACGAGGGCCGGAGTCTGCGCGGGGGCTGGTTCCCTGCCGCGCGAGGATTGGGCGATCGCAGGTTGCAGGAAGAAGAACGCGATCATCGATGCGGCAGTGAGGCGAGGATAACGAGTTTGCGTCACCTTGCTCCTCCGGTTCTTTACCAGGCGGTAATGTGCGGATGGCCTCTCATTCAGCAGACATGTGCAATCGGGCATGGCGGCTATCCCATTCAAGGGCCTGCAACATCCTTTCAAGAATTAGCGAATAGTCCGATTTGGGCAACACGATGTTCGATTTCAGCCACCGCAAAGAGTTAGGGAACAACAAACCATCTTCGTATCCGATTTGAAATGTTCCACTGTGATCGGTGTAGTAAAGAGTCTTGTTACCGTAATAGACGCTGAATCCTTCGTCAGAGCGAATCCGGCCGAGACCGAGCAAATCACGTTTGAACATCCTCGCCCCTCAATCGCCAGCTCTTGATGAAACACGCAGCCGCCACACCGCGCGCGATAGACAGCGGTCGAAGCAGGCGCTACGCGAGATGCTGCTTGATCAGGCCGATTTGCGTTTGGCTGACTTGGCAGGCGTCTTTACGATGCCAATGCCTTTGGCTGGAGCTTCTTTCACGCTCTTCGGCGGCTTCTTGGTTGTGCGCGTGTCGGAGCCAATGCTTTGGCGCAAGGCGTCCATCAGGTTGACGACATTGTTAGGACGCTGCCTGGGAGCTCCGTCGATAGGCAGCGGCAAGTGCTTGACCTTGGCTTCGACGAGGGCCTTGACCGCGGTTTCATAGCTGTCTTCGAACTTGCCGATGTCGAGCTTGGCTGACATGCGCCCGATCAACGTCTCGGCGAGCTGCAGAGAGTCGGGGGCAATAGGAGGCTGCTTGATGTCGCGGAAGTAGTCGGCGCGGTTGCGGAGCTCGTTCTGATAGCGGAGGGTGTAGGCCATCATGCCGGGACTGTCTGCGCCTGCGGGCACCAGCGCGATGATGTTCTCGCGGCCTGAGAACGACACTTTGCCGATGGCGGCCTTACCGGTCTTCACCAGCGCCTCGCGGACAACGTTGAAGGCCTCGGCCGACATTTCGTTTTCGGGGGTGACGAAGTAAGGCTTTTCAATGTACTCGGGATTCAGGTCGGCAACGTCGACAAACTGCGACACGGCGATGGTGTGCTTGGAGGGGACGCGCAGGTTTTCCAGCTCACTGGGCTCGATGATGGCGTATTTGCCCTTGCTGTATTCGTAGCCCTTCACGATCTCGTCGTTCTCGACTGCCGTGGTGGCTTCGCGGCTTTCGGCCGCGCTCTCCAGCACCTTCTGGTGGCGGATGCGCTCGCCGGTACGGCGGCTGACCTGGTGAAAGCTGATCTGGCCCTTGCTTTCGGTGGCAACATAGAGACTCACTCCAAAAGCCACAAGCGAGATTTGAACGTTGCCCGACCAATAAGGACGTGCCATGGAAAACCCCCTCAAGGGCGGGCCGGAAACGGCGTGGGAAGCACAGACCCGCAGAGTGAGGAGTTTAGCGCATTTTGTAAACGTCGGAGAAGTGTATATCTAGTAAACGACAGGAGTTTCGTCTTGTCTTCGCCTCAAGCACACGAGCCGCGAGAGGCTCAGAAATCACTCCGGTGGAAGGCCGCCCCACTGCCAGAAGCTGGTGTACTGGGCCTGCGCAATCCAGGCGGAAAGTTGCGAGTCAGGATGGCGCTTCACATACGGGACTGCCCACCCAATCGTGGCCCCGGCGATCTTGTCGGGCATGTTTTGTTCGACGCTGGTGGCTTTTACGAAGATCTCGGGGTGCTCCAGACCTTGTTCGCAGAGATTTACGAGCCGATCCAGGGCGTGTTGATTTGCGGAGTACGTGTCGATGCCGTTGGCTTCGCCCAGTTCGGCAAGCATGATGAGCGGCGCAAGCGCGTAGATGTGGTAGTGGAGCGCCATGCCAGCGCGCTGGAGTTCGCGGGGCAGTGCTCCGCTGGGTCCGATTTCGTCCGTGCCAGCCTTGAAGGCTTCCATGCCGAAGTGGAATTCGCGCGTGTCGTTGCGGGCGATGCCGGCGGCGCAAACGGCGAGTCCAGCCCAGTAACGATGATTGTTCCAGGCATCGCTGTTGGGGTTCTTCATTTTGTCATCGACATAGTCGCGGACCTGGTCGGCAAGGAGTCCGAACCATTTCTGAATTTCCTTGTCCTGCTCGGGCGCGCCGACGCCGGTGTTGCGGACCTTGAGGTAGGCCATCGCGGTGGCGGCCAACAGCCACTTCTGTACGTAGTGAGCCTGGCCGGTGGGCATGGTGGCGGACCACGCATTCGATGCTGCGGCTGCCGAAAGCAGCGTGTAGACGCATTGCGCGCCTGCCCGGCTGCCATGGCGCAGATAAGCATCGGCGGCCTGCGTGGTCCACTCGCCCAGGTGGTCGGGCGCTTCGGCAGCCTTTTCGTAGGCGGCCTTCTTTACCGGGTCGATGACGGAGTGATGCGCGTCGATGTAGTAGCCCTCGGCATCGAGCGATTTGGAGAACGGCGGCGGGTCGGGGCAGGTGTAGGGAGCATCCGTCAACGCAACCGGATGTCCGTCCCAGGGCGACTTGAGCTGGTCGGCTGCGGATGCTTTGGCCACACCGATAAAGACGGCACAGGTACAGAGAATGAGAGGCAGGCCCCAGAGGAGCGGACGAGATGTCATGGCAGTGTTGGAGGGTCTCCGTTTAGGAAGACGGAATTCGGCTCGATGGAGTTGCGCGGGAAAATCCTGCCCGGCTGAGGATTTTGTCGGGTTCTCCTGCCGCGGGCATGGAATCGTAGTGTTCGTCCATTGTGTCGCTTGTCTCCTCTTATGCGAACTCGGCGGAGAGATGTCCGGAACACACACTCAAGTTTTCGAACCCAAAAGTACAGCCTCTGGATGGTTAGAAAGTAACCTGCAATGGCTGTTACTTAAATACCGCAAATGGGGCACGAGGCATCTCGAACGCGTGATTCTGGACGCAAACAGCCCTGTTAACCAATGCACTGGTTCATTCGTTGTTCTCGGTAGAAGGGCTGGAAGGCCACTTCGATTCGAGGAAGACAACTATGGACAAGCGTCGCCTGATGTACCGGATCCTCTCCGGAATCGCATTTTCTGTTCTGCTTCTGGCCAGTCTGGCTGTGGCACAGCCGCGTACAACGACCCCGGCACCCGGATCGGCGGCGACAACGGCGCCTACCCCCAATGAGCGCGATGTGGCAGCTACGCAGACGGAGCTTATCCGGCTTCTCCGGCTGAGCCCGACGCTGACCACGGTGGTTTCGCACGATCCTTCGCTGCTTTCGAGCCAGGATTACGTGTCGCGTAATAATCCGCAACTCGCGGCGTTTCTCGCAGCGCATCCCGAGGTGGCGCGGAACCCCGATTTCTATTTGTTTTCGCATTTGAGGCACGAAGAGGGGCAGTCGGATGAAGCGCTGGAGCGGGCAGTGTGGCCGGATGTGTATCGTTCCCAGCCGCAGCAGTCGAGCTTCGATCGGGTTTGGAGCGACGCGGTGCCGCTTCTGGCGTTCATCTGTGGCCTTACTGCGATCTTTCTTCTGGCCCGCATGTTCATTGAGAACCGCCGCTGGGCCCGCATCTTCAAGCTGCAAAGCGAAGTGCACGGCAAGCTGATCGACAAGTTCACCAGCAACCAGGAACTGGCTGCGTACATGGAGACCGATGCGGGCAGGAAGTTTCTGGAGGCAGCGCCGATTCCAGTTGCCTTCGAGCAGGGCCGCCGGATGCCAAGTGCCGTGGCACGCGTGTTGACACCGCTACAGGCGGGCATTGTGATGGTGCTGCTGGGCATCGGTCTGTTGTCGCTGCGGCATGCTGGTCCGGATATGGATACGCCGATGCTCGTCTTTGGCACTGTAGTGCTGATGCCTGGAATCGGCTTTATCATCTCTGCAGGCGTTTCGTGGCTGCTGGCGTCGCGGCTGGGCTTGATGCCCGCAGATGCGGCGGCACAAAGCAGGTTCGACTCGCCTCTCGGCGCTTCCTCGGTATTCAAGGACAGACAGTGAGTCACGGGGAGCCCGGTGAAGGTGAGGAAGCAGAGGCCGATGCCCTGGGAGTCGATCATTCCGAACGTGCTGGCGGGCGAGGGACAGCCTCTTGCCGCCAGCGCACCCGCCGCAGCGATGGATAACGAGCAGTTCGCGGCGTTCTATGCGCGATCGGCCCGGTCGCTCTGGGCATACCTGGCGCGCGTGAGCCGCGATCCTGCACTTGCGGACGACCTGACGCAGGAAAGCTATGTGCGCTTTCTCTGTGCAAGACATCCTGAAGACGGCGAAGTGGCAGCACGACGTTATCTATTCCGAATTGCAACCAATTTGTTGCGCGATCACTGGCGGCGACCGCCGTCATCATCGATTGACGAGATGCCGGAGGAGTTATTTACCGCGAGGTGCGGTGTGGCGCAGTCGGATTCGCAGGCGATGCTGGGGCCAGCGATGGCGCAGATGCGGCCGCGCGACCGGCAGTTGCTTTGGCTGGCGTATGCCGAGGGATACTCGCATCACGAGATCGCAGAGGTGACGGGGCTGGCGTCGGCGAGCATACGGCTGCTGCTGTTCCGCGCGCGGCGCAAGATGGCGCGATTGCTGCGGCATGGAGGTAAAGCATGAGTCCGTTTTCATGTGCGCGCGAGCGGGAAGTGACGGAACTGTTGCACCAGGGCTATTGGCCGGATGCGTGTCCGGCGGACTTGCGCGGGCATGTCGAGGCTTGCCGTGTCTGTTCGGACCTTGTGGTGGTTGCGCAGGCCTTTCAGCAGGCGCACATGCAGACAATGCCTCCGCCGCGGATGGAGTCGGCTGGGGCAATCTGGTGGCGTGCGCAGTTGCGGCGGCGCAACGCCGCGATTGAGAAAGTTGCGCGACCGATATGGGGTGCGCAGATCTTTGCCCTGGTGGTTTCGGTGGTCGTGGCCGCTGGGGTGCTTGCGTGGAAGGGAAGCGTGCTGAGGGGCTGGTTTGCGGACCTGCCGCGCGCTTTGCATCTGGATGCGCTGATGCCGGCTGCACTCTCGCAATCTGGTGGAGTTGGTTCGATTGTGCTGCCGGCATTAGCCACGGTGGTGCTGCTGAGCGGCGTGGTGGTTTATCTGGCGACAGAAAAGCAATAATTCGTTCAAGTACATGACCCGGTAAGAGCCACCGCTGCCTTGTTATTCGCTCAAAATTTTGAGGTTGCCAATGTGGGATTGGCGCTGGCGCTTTTTCGGGTGTCGGCGGAGGAGCGATTTGTTTGCGCTTCGGAGAAATCAGGTTTGAGTCGAATTGCCTGGTCATGGTCCAGAATGGCACGGTCGTGTTCGCCCATACGATCGTATGCGTTGCCGCGATTGTTGAAGGCTTCTGCATAATCAGGTTTGAGTCGGATCGCCTCGTTGTAGTCCTCGATCGCGCGATCGTAGAGATGCTTGCGGTAGTAGGCGGTACCACGATCATTGAACGCTTGAGGATGATTCGGCTTGAGCCTGATTGCCTGATCGAAATCCTGAATGGCGCGGTCGTAGTCGCCTTTGTCGTTGTAGGCGATACCGCGATTGTTGAAGGCCATGGCGAAATCCGGTTTGAGCCTGATCGCCTGAATGAAATCCCGGATGGCGTGCTCATAATCGCCTTCGTTATCGAAGGAAATTCCGCGATTGTTGAAGGCTTCGGCGAAATCTGGTTTGAGCCTTATGGCCTGGTCATAGTCCTGGATGGCGCGGTTGTACTCAGCCATGCGGTCGTAGACGATGCCGCGATTATTGAAGGCCATTGCGTAGTCCGGCCGGAGCCTGGTCGCCTGGCCGAAGTCCTCGATAGCGCGGTCGAACCTGCCTTTGCGGCAGAATGCGTTGCCACGATTATTGAAGGCCTGAGCGGAATCCGGTTTGAGTTGGATCGCCTGATCGTAATCCTGAATGGCGTTGTCGTAGTCGCCTTTGCCAAAGTATGCGTTGCCGCGATAGCTGAACGTCTCGGCAAGATGCGATGTGTTCTCGTGTCCGGACTGGATGAGCGCCGTGCACCCATCGATGCTGAGATCGGGATTCGCGTCCTTGCAGTGCGCCCGGTTCTCGTTGCGCGTCTCGGCGGCCGCCGATTCGAGGATGAAGGCAACTGCGAACCATATCACTGCCGCCGCCACAAGCCATTGAAGTTTGTGGATAACCCGTTGAATCCACCACAGACCGGACATAATGCCTCTTTCGCATTTCCGCCTGGGGGACGGCTTTCATGAACTCAACGAATGAAGGAAAAACTTGATTCAATGCAGGACTCGCGCCGCTGCACACTGAGGCAGACAGGGCGCGTCGCCGCTTCATCCCGATCACAGATGAGTTCTGATGTGACAACTGATTACACGATTCGATCAGGCATAGCAAGCGAATTGTTGAGCGGCATCGATTCCGTTTTGACGATTTGTCGGGAAAGCGGATTCATCGGTCAGGTTTTGGTTTTGGGCGAATCCCTATTTTTCGCTGCGCAGCTTTTGCAGGGCTTGCTCGGCCTGCCAAAGATGGTGGCGCTGGTGCGCAGCGTTGACTACGAAGCTGGACCAGATGCTGTAGCGAATACGCTTATCCACCGGTGAGGCAATACTGACGCTGTCGATGGCGCGGCCGCGACATCTGTTCAGTGTGGCCACGATGCGTTGCTGCCGTTCTAGAAAACCGCCGAGCACAGAGTCGATGGTATTGCAATCCAGGGGCTGGAAGAGGAGCGGGGTTTTGGATCGGATGCGGGCGGGTGGTTCGAGAATCCAGGAGATCAGGCGGCCCCAGAAATCGATTTGGTAGGGCGCGTGCAACGCCGCCTTGCGCGGGCCTGCATTGGCGATGATCTGCTGCCAGACCGGGAAATAGGCGTCGGCGATGATGTTGAGGTGCTGAAGACATTCGGCGACGGACCAGGAGCCGGGAGCAGGGGGGCGCGAACAGAAGTCTGGGCCGGCCGCCTCGACCAGAGCTTGGGCTCGCGTGCCAATGGCGGTGAACTGGATTTCCAATTCGTCGAGGGACTTTGCTCGTTCAATGGCCATCGATGTTGTTTCGGAGTGCATTGGATCCCCGGACCAGCTCTCAAATTCTCGCGCTACACTCGCTTCAGCAATTGCGTCCGGGGTGTGCACCATCGCGTGGTCTATCTTTGATGCGCAGGATGCGGCTGGAGACGGTATCAAGATGCCAACCTATGTGATTCTTCTTCGGGCAGTCAATCTTCCCGGCTGCGGAAAGGTGTCCATGGCTGACTTGAGAAAACTGCTGACAGAACTAGGCTTTGAGAAGGTCGAGACCTATATCCAGAGCGGCAACGCGGTGGTAGACGCGAGAGGATCGGCGGCAACGGTGGCCAAATCAGTAGCGACAGGACTGGCGAAGCTGCTGGGAGCGCCGGCGGGGGTTGTGGTTCGAACGCATGAACAGATGGAGCGCGTGATCCGCGAGAATCCGTTTGCTGCCGAAGCAGCGGATGGGACGAAGGTGCACGTTGGATTTCTGGCGGGCCCTGCGGACAAGGAAGCCGTCGCAGGGCTGGATCGCCTTGTTACGCAGTATCCCAAGCGGCGCGACCGGTACAGGCTGGTGGAGCAGACGCTTTACCTGCACTTGCCCGACGGCGCTGCGGAGACGAAATTCTCGGGCAAGTCTCTGGATAAAGCGCTGGGCGTGATGGGGACTGCGCGAAACTGGAACACCGTACAGAAACTGCACGAGATGTCGAAGCGGTGATTGCTGCTCTCCGCACGCCGCAACAAGCCCAACATGACGCAACTCTGCGAGCGGAGAACGACACGTACAGTTCGAATCGATTCGATCTGTATCGTTAAGAGTTATTGATGAAGAAGCCTTAGGAGACGTTCGTCGTCAAAGTGGAGGCGATATTCGAAAATGCGTGATTGAGCCCCTTGGAGAGATAACCCATGCCTGTCATTGCTCCAAAAGCAATGAGAGCGACGATCAATGCGTATTCGACAAGATCCTGGCCCTGTTCCTCTTCAATTAGAGCCCGCAGGTAAATTGCAGCGCGAAGCAGAAGCGTGTTCATTGATTCCTTCCCAATAAAGGATGATTCCCTTAATGGAATGATCGCGGGTTCTCCCTATTTTCGGAATACAACTTGCGGCTAAGTGGTTGACCCAAAAGGTTCGAATCTTCTATGACCATTCGTTTCGGAGGTAGCACACAAGTGATCTGGAACACACGTGTGGTTTGGCGCCGAGGGCAGATTGGGTGGGGCGAAGGTATTGAAAGTGCCTAGCGCGCGTCGAGCACCGCGTCGGCGATGCGGGCGGCTTCTACGGCGGGACGCACGTCGTGCACGCGGACGATGGATGCCCCGTGCAGGATGGCGGTGACGAGAGCGGCGATGCCAGCGGTTTCGCGGGCCTCGACGGGCGCCGGGGTGCCCGCCATGGAGTGGAGACAGGGTGTGGCCGAGGAAGGATTTGCGGGAGATGCCGGCGAGCAACGGGCGGCTGAGCGCGAGCAATTCGGCCTGGTGCGCGAGCAGTGTGTAGTTCTCGTCGAATTTCTTGCCGAAGCCGTAGCCGGGATCGAGCACGATGGCTTCGGGTGCGACGCCGGCGCGTGCTGCGGTTTCCAGGCTCTTCGATAATCCAGTGCGGACGGTTTCGATGAGGGTATCGGCGGGCAGCTTTGCTTGTGCCTGCCACTCGTCGGGTCGGCCGCGGGTGTGCATCAATACAACGCCGCAGCGGTGCTCGGCGCAAACCAGGGCAAGTTTGGAATCCCAGGAGAATCCGCTGACGTCGTTGATGATTTCCGCTCCGGCGGCGAGGGCGGCGCGCGCGGTTGCGGATTTGTAGGTGTCGGCGGAAAGTACGGCATCGGGTTTGGCGGCGAGGATTCCTTCAATCACCGGCAAAAGCCGCGCCTGCTCTTCGTCGGCGCTGACTGAAGCATCAGCCGCGCTGCCAGCCTGCACGCCGGGGCGTGTGCTTTCGGCGCCGAGGTCGATTAAGTCCGCACCTTCGTCGAGCAGCCGCAGCGCGTGGGCCACTGCGGCCGCGGAGTCTAGAAAAAGGCCGCCATCGCTGAAGGAGTCTGGCGTGATGTTGATGACGCCCATGACTAGCGTTTGGCGGCCCAGTGCAAGCGTGCGAGTGCACAGCTTCCACTGCGAAATTGCGCGCGACAAAGGAGTCATCGAAGTCATCGAATCGCACCAAGACTACCAACAGGTCTGCAACTTCAATCAGGAGCCAGCTTTGATTCTATGGGGATGATGGCAAGGGGCCATCGAGGGCGGAAAAATGGCGATTTCTGGGATCGCCCAAGATTCCCAATCGATTGACTTACGCATATAATGGAAACAGAAATCAACCCCAAAGATAAAAGACAGACCGCGCTGACTGAAGTGCCGCGTGAGGGTCGTTTTATTCGACGACTTACACGCGGGAAGGCACCACAGAGGCTGCAGTGCAGAAAAGAGGATGCATGGACAACCCACTCGTAGAAAGCCTGACGTGGCTATTCGTAAAGACAGATGAAGAGATTCTGGCAGAGATAGAGGTGGCGGTCTTGCACTCCATGTTCCTCGCCGCAGACACGCGTCCGGAGCATGTCGGCAACAACGGCTAGAGAGAGAAACCGTTGTCCGCTTCCAGCAGCGTGAAACGCCTCTCCGCGTTTGCGATTGCGTAAATGCAACACCACCAATGCCTTCCATCCACAGGTAGGCGCGCCGCTTATGGTGGTTGCATTTCCCGCCAGAGAGGATTAACCTTCCCTTCGGAGTCCACCTTGTACTGGCGGTGGTTCTCTGGAGCAGCGTAAGGATGCTCCTCTCCAATTGCGCTGAGCACTTGCGGAATTCGATCGCAAGAGCGGTATCGCCCGCATTTGACCTGCAAGCAACTTTCAAACTCCTTAACTCCGCAAGAAAACACGGACATCTCAGTACGACGAGCAGCGTCCGTACTCAACCCGATCATTCAAATCAAAGGAGATGTATCCATGCCTATCACTGCAGAAGAACGTGAACAGGTCGTGTCTGAACTGAAGCGCTTTGCTCATGACCTGAATCTCACTGACCAGCAGAAGGAGAAGCTCCAATCTGCGCTTGTGGAAGCGCGTGAAAAAGTCGCTGAGTACCTTAAGAAGAATCCCAACACCACCAGGGCCGACATCGTCGCCAAAGTGAAGATGCATCGCGACGAGATTAGTCAGCGCATCGCAAATTTCCTTTCACCCGATCAGCTCGTCAAATGGAAGGCAGAGATGTCAAAAGCGAAGGAGTTCCTCGGGCAAAGACTCGAGGCCTGATCCTTTCGTAAACCCAACAATTTGGTTTCCCCAGGTCCTAGGAGAACTGGGGAAACCATAGAGATCGATCCGGGTCACTCCGCCGTCAGAATTTCAGCGAATTCATATGGGCGCATATAGGACGCTCATGGAACAGAAGTCGCTTCCTTCAATATATTGCGATGGAAGCGCTCTGGAATCAGTCCCTGCTACACTCCCCTCATGTTCCCCATTCGGCGAAAGCTGGCGCTTTGTCCAGCGCTTGTACTGTTCTCCGCCATGTGTGTTTTTGCGCAGACGCACCATCCCCCCACAGCTACTCCGCAACGCTCTCATGCCGCTCCGGCGAAACGTGCGATTGGACGAACGGATTCAGGCGATTCTTTCGGATCCGGCCTTGAGCCACACGGAATTTGGCATCAGCGTTACCACGCTCGATGGACAGCAGCTGTTATGGGCTGAATGAGGGCAAGCTGTTTACGCCGGCTTCGAATGCGAAGCTCGCGACGACCGCCGCGGCGTACGCGCTGCTGCCAGTGGAGAGCCTGACGTGGACCACGAACGTGGTTGCCGCGGGCGACATCGATGCGGGTGGCGTTCTACATGGAGACATTCTGATTCTCGGATCGGGCGATCCAACGATGAGCGCGCGGCAGTATCCTTATCAACCGCCAAGTCCGGCGACGGCTCCGCCGACTCCCGCTAGCCCGGCGCAATCGCCAACCGGGAAGCCCGAAGCAGCACCCACACCGCAGGAGGTAAAGGAGGAGCCGCGGGCGATGGAGGTGCTGGACTTGTTGGCGCAGCAGGTGGAGCAGTCGGGCGTGCGCACGGTGGAGGGTTCGGTGGTGGGCGACGACAGCTTCTACCTGAGCGAGCCCTATGGAACGGCCTGGGCCTGGGACGATTTGCAGTGGGGCTATGGCGCACCGATATCGGCGCTATCGTTTGCGGACAACTCGATTGAGCTGACGCTCTCGGCCGACCCGGCGAAACCTGGGGCGACCGTGGAGCAATGGACGCCGAATGTGGAGTACTACACGCTTGAGAATGCAATGACGATGGCGCAGCCCGGCGATGTGCCGCACCCTGGGCTGGAGCGGCGACCAGGCAACTTGCTGGTACGCGCGTGGGGAACTGCTCCGGCACAGGGTCTGCATGCGCCGCTGGCGGTCGAGGATCCGGCGGAGTTTACTGCGACGGCTTTCAAGGATGCGCTGCTGCATCGGGGCGTAAAGGTAAACGGAAATGCAACGTCGGCACACCGCTATGCCGAGGGCTCGGGAGACTTTATCACCGAACGGGCCGAGCCGCTGAAGCTGGCACCGCGAGCGCTGGTCACGATGGAGGCGCCGCGGAATGGGCGCCGGGTATTGGCAACGCACGTCTCTGTGCCGGTGGCACAGGACATCACGGTGACGAACAAGGTGAGCCAGAATCTGCATGCCGAGTTGATCCTGAGAATGCTGGGCAAGGCGTTCGCGAAAGACGGCAGCCTGGCGCAGGGGACGCGCGTGGTTCGGCAGTTCCTGGTGGACGCGGGCGTGAGCGACGGAGATTTCTTTCTCTACGACGGCTCGGGCATGAGCATGGACGACCGCATCGCGCCGCGGGCGTATACGCAATTGCTGTCGTATGCGTCGCGGCAGGCGTGGGGAGTTGCTTGGCGCAGTACCTTTCCGGTGGCGGGCGTGGATGGATCGCTGTACGGGCGCTTCAAGAATTCGCCGCTGAAGGGGAAGCTGTGGGCGAAGACGGGGACGCTGAACGAGACGAATGCGTTGTCGGGATATTTGCAGACGGCGAGCGGGAAGACGCTGGCGTTTTCAATTCTCGTGAATGGGCATCGGCCGGGGAGTCAGGCGGAGATTCCGGCGATGGAGAAGATCTGCGAGGCGATCGCGGCGAGTGAGTGAGCGAGGATCAACTTGGTCCGGGTCGGTCGCCAAATTTTATGCAAATTTTGTGTGGAGAACCGCAGATTCCGAGAGGGGGTGGGGGTCTGTTTGTATCCCTCCAGGGTATGGACAGTGAGTAGAAAACTGTGGACAGCAGACAAACGCGTCTTTCAGTTCCGGATCAGGCTCTGGTCGTCCATGCAATGCTAGAAGGGTCTCAAGACATCTTCAGCATGCATGAAATTTCCGGGCCGCTGTGGGCTGGAGCACACGGCTTGGACTGCACCGAAGACCTGTATTATCAAAGGAGAAATGCAGATTCGTATTTGCAGCTGTTTGCTGGGTTTGATCGCAGGTGTCGCGGCTCTTTCCGCGATGGCCGGATGTAAGTCACTGCCGCCCTCGAAGCCCGAGTCGGAGTGGACGCCGGAAGAGGCGCAGGGCGCGCAGGTGTTTCACCAGGCGTGCGCGAAGTGCCACTATCCCACATCGACCCACGGTCTCCATGGGCCGGGTTTGCAAGCCATTACGAAGATCAAGGCCATGCCTTCGGGCGCGCCTCCCACCGGTGAGCGCCTGACAGCGGTGATTCTGCATGGGCACGGAACCATGCCGGGTACGGCGCTCGACGATCAGCAATTGCAACAACTGCTGGCGTATCTGCACACGCTATGAGCGATCGGGATTCTGCGGACAAGACTGAGCCCGTTGGGCAACACATCGACGACGGAGAGCGGAAGAACGCTCCGGCGCCGAAGCGGGAACTGCTTCCGTTGCCGGGACTCGCGGCAATTTCGCTCTATCTTTTGCTGCTGGCGGTGGTGCTCATTGTCGGGGTTGTGGGAGGGCACTATCCCACGCCGTTTTTGTTGTTGCCGGTCTTTCTTTTTGCGGCGTGTGGCGGATTGCTGATGCTGTTTCGTTGGGCGTGGGCGATGGCGCTGGCGGCGGTGCTGATGCTCGGTGGCTACAATCTGTGGATCTTTACGCGACTGCACATGGCGCCCGCCCTGATCCAGGGGCTCTTGAACCTGGTTTTCTTTTTCTACCTGGTGCGGACCGAGGTACGGGAAAAGCTGCGGTAAGGGACCGCGCTTTTGAGATTCAGTTCTCTCAGGGGCTAAAGCCCCTTCTAAGTTTGTGCCGTTTGCGGCACGGCTGAAGCCGTGTCCTTTCAAAGCGTTCTCGACTTTGGTTTGCAGGCATGGCCAACGCATGCACTTTTCAAAGCATTCCGATTCTTGTTTGAGACATCCCAAGGCAGGGCACTTTCAAAACACGGACCACTTCGCAGGTGATCACATTTCTCATGGAATCCTTGCGAGGCGGGATGGTAATCTCTTGCCCATGCCGCCGAAAATGCTGAAACTTGCTGGTTGTCTATTCCTGACGTTTGCCTCAATTGCTGCCGCCCATGCCGCCGATGCGCCGAAGAAGCGGGACATCAACCTCGATGACCTCGCGAAGTTACAACGCGTGGGTGGGCCAGTCGTCTCACCGGATGGCGAGTGGGTGCTCTACTCCGTCGGCCAGATCGATACCAAGGAAGACAAGTCGCAGTCGCATCTGTGGATGGTGAAGTGGGATGGGTCGGTTCATCTACAGGTAACCTACGGGAAAGAAGGCGCTTCGTCACCGAAGTTCAGCCCTGACGGGCGCTACATCAGCTTCATGTCGTCGCGGCCCGGACAAGCGAAGGGCGACCAGGTGTGGGTGATGGATCGCCGTGGCGGCGAGGCCGAGCAGTTGACCAATATTACTGATCAGAACATCCAGGGATATAGCTGGTCACCGGACTCGAAGAAGCTGCTTTTGACGCTGCATCCCAAGGCGGAGCCCGATCCGGAGGAGGGCAAGCCGCCGGCTCCGCCCAAGCCCATCGTGATCGACCGCTATCACTTCAAGCAGGACATCCAGGGCTATTTGCGGGACGACGCTTTCAATGCGCTGTACCTCTGGGATCTGACGACGAAGAAGGCTGAGAAGCTGACCACCGGCAAGGGCGTGAATGAGAATGAGGCTGAGTGGTCGCCGGATGGGGCGTGGGTTGCGTTCGTGAGCAACCAGGAGCCAGATCCCGATCGTACCGACAATACGGATGTGTTTGTGGTGGAGGCGAAGGCGGGTTCGACCCCGAAGAAGCTGACGACGTGGAAGGGACCGGATGGGGGGCGGCTGGCGTGGTCGCCGGATTCAAAATCGATTGCATACACGCAGGGCGCGAAGCTGGAGTTGCTGGAGTATTCGCAGTCGAAGCCGGCAGTGGTGACGCTGGACGGCAAGGTCAGCTACCCGGCGGCGACGTTCGACCGCAGTGTGAGCCAGCCGTTCTTCTCGGCGGATGGGCATTTGAGCTACCTGGTTGCCGACGATCGCAACGAATATCCAGCAGAGGTGGAACTGGCAGGCAACGGCGTTAAGCGCGAGCTCTCGCAACAAGGCACGGTGATGACCTGGGATCAGGCAGGCGGGCACACGGCCGTTTCGTATACAAACGACACCGCGCCGGCAGAGATCTACGCGCTGGAGAATGGGCGCACTGCGCAAGCTTACGACGCACAACGATGCGCTGGTTGCGGAACTGAATCTCGTGCCGACGGAAGATATCGAGGCGAAGGATAAAGAAGGCGTTGAGGTGCATGGCCTGCTGACGAAGCCTGCGGACTTCAAAGAGGGGTCGCCGGTGCCGATGATCCTCTTCATTCACGGTGGACCCAACGGGCAGGACGATCACAGCTTCGATTTTTTGCGGCAGTGGCTCGCGACCAAGGGCTATGCAGAGCTGAACGTTAATTATCGCGGCAGCTCAGGGCGCGGGCAGGATTACGCGAAGGCGATTGCGGCCGACTGGGGTCACTACGAGGTCGAAGACCTGCTGGCATGCGTCGATAAGGCGGTCGCGGTGGGCGTGGCCGATCCGAACCGGCTGGCGGTGACCGGCTGGAGCTACGGCGGGATTCTGACCGACTATACGGTGGCGAGCACCGATCGCTTCAAGGCGGGGATCAGCGGAGCGGGCGTGGCGGCGCCAATGTCGTTCTATGGAGTGGATCAGTACATCCTGCAATACGACAACGAACTGGGCCCGCCGTGGAAGAATCTTCCGCTCTACATCAAAATGAGCTATCCGTTTCTGGAGATCGACAAGCGGGTACATACGCCGATGCTGTTCATGGGCGGCACGTCGGACATGAATGTGCCGTTGCTGGGCGGCGAGCAGATGTATGAGGCGCTGAAGTCGCTGGGACGGCCGACGGAGCTGGTGGTTTATCCCGGACAGTTTCACGGATTCACGCGGCCCAGTTTCATCAAGGATCGCTATGAGCGCTGGCTGGCGTGGTGGGACAAGTATCTGAAGCCAGGGACTCCGGCTCCTGCTGCTGCCGCGCCGAACAAGCAAGCGGAGTAAAGGAAGCCCGATACAAATCCCGCAGGCGAGTGGAGGAATTTCCTTCAATCCGCCTGCGGGATTCTTATTCTTCGAAGGCGGTTTCGCGTCGCTTGGCCGGCGTGTCGTCGGTTTTCCGGCGGAACATGCTAATGAGGGCGATGAGGGTGGCGACGATGAGCAGGAATGCGCCGGTCAGAGTCAAAGCAACCGCGATGGGCACTCCGGCGCCGGTGGTGGTGATGTCGATGTGAATTGAGGAACCTGAAAGCGGCCAGGCAAACGAGAGGCCCGTTGTGCCATTACAAAAATAGAAGATGACGAACAGGCCTGCAGTCAGGCAAGCGACCGCGACCAACAAGACGCCTTTCACTGGAGCCTCCTCTCTTCGCATGGATTGTACCCCGGGGTGCGGCGACCCTGAAATCGCCTGTCGCCGGTCATGGCTACAATGGAACAGATGGAACTGGTGCAGATTGAGCCCGCGCGCCGAACGCCCGCTCCCAAGCCGGAGTGGCTGAAGGCGCGTGCCCCGGTGGGCGAGAACTACCACGCGCTGAAGCGGCTGGCGCGCTCGCTGGGACTGCATACCGTATGCGAAAGCGCGCAATGCCCCAACATCGGCGAGTGCTGGCACCACAAGACGGCCACGTTCATGATGCTGGGCAACCTGTGCACGCGGCGGTGCGGGTTCTGCGCCGTGCCGAAGGGCCGGCCCGAGCCTATCGATATGGACGAGCCGCGCCGGGTGGCCGAGGCGGTGGCGACGCTGGGCCTGGAACATGCGGTGATCACCAGCGTGAATCGCGATGACGATCTTGTGGGCGGGGCGCGCATCTTTGCCATGGTGATCGAGGAGATTCGACGCCAGGCGCCGGGATGCCGAGTCGAAGTGCTGGTTCCCGATTTTCAGGGCAACCGCGAGGCGATCGGCATTGTGGTGGATGCGAAACCCGAAGTGATGAACCACAACACCGAGACGGTGCCGCGGCTCTATCGCGTGGTTCGATCGGGCGCGCGGTATGAGCGCTCGCTCGAGTTGTTGCGCTACTCCAAGGAATTGAACCCCGCAGGGGTAACGAAGTCGGGTGTGATGGTCGGGCTGGGCGAAGAGACGCACGAACTGCTCGAAGTATTTCGCGATCTGGCCTGCAGTCGGGTGCGACATTCTGACCATCGGGCAGTATCTGCGGCCTTCGCGCGATCACCTGCCGATGGCGCGCTTGTACACGCCGCGCGAGTTTGCGGAATTAAAGAGCGAAGCTCTGAAGATGGGCTTCCGCCATGTGGAATCGGGGCCGCTGGTGCGGTCCAGTTATCATGCACACGAGCAGGCCGCGGCGACAGGTCTTGCCGTGCTGGCATAGGCTGCTGCGCATTCACCCGCCGCGACGGGTTGTAGAATAGCCGTTGGCAATTGCTTACGGCAATTCCTGAGTTCGTGTGGCCTTTCGAGTTTTATGCAAGGTCGCCGCTCCCTGGTGGTCTCGTCGACCTGGGTGCAGCGACTCCGGGGTACAGCTACTCAGAAATCGCGATAGCGAGGAATTAACGATGGCATCGTTTATGGATGGCAATCCGGCACTCAAAGGACTCTCCGGCGATCTGAAGCGGCGCATGGATGCGGCAGTAGCAACTTTCCAGGCCAGCCTGGCCTCCACGCGCACCGGCCGCGCCAGCGTGCACATGCTCGACCAGATCAAGGTGGACTACTACGGCACGCACGACGCCGATCAACCAGATGGCGCAGGTGTCGGCGCCCGAGCCGCAGACCATTCTCATCCAGCCGTGGGATCCCACCGATCCTCAAGGAGATCGAGAAGGCTATCCAGGCCTCCGATCTCGGCTTCAATCCCCTCTCCGACGGCAAGGTCATCCGCGTTCCCGTGCCGCCCATGACCGAAGAGCGCCGCCGCGACGTGGTGCAAGCACCTCAACAAGGTTCTCGAAGAGCATCGCACCGCAGTTCGCAACGTGCGCCGCGACGGCAACGACGCGCTGAAGAAGCTCGCCAAGGAAAAGAAGATCAGCGAGGACGAAGAGAAGCGCGCGCTCGAAGAAGTGCAGAAGATGACCGACGAGGAGATTCGCCGCATGGAAGAGCTTTCGCGCAAGAAGGAAGCCGAAGTGATGCAGGTCTGATCGGCTGGTCTTGTCGAGTCTTCAAATCCGGAGCGCTCGAACCATGGGACATGACCTGCAAAACACCATCGCGTTGTTGTCGCGCACTCCGGCGGCTTTCGACGCGCTGCTGCGCGGCCTTCCTGAAGTGTGGACTCATCGCAACGAAGGCGACAATACCTTCACAGTTGTCGACGTGATCGGGCATCTTATCCATGCCGACAAAGCCGACTGGATGCCGCGGGCGAACATGATTCTGGAGCACGGCGAAGCAAAACCATTTGAGCCATTCGATCGCTGGGGACATGTGGAAGTGTGCAGAGGCAAGACGCTGCCTCAACTGCTCGACGAGTTTGGGCGAGTGCGGTCCGAATGTCTTGACGAGTTACGGGCGCTCAATTTGAAACCAGAGCAGCTTGAGCTGCGCGGTCGCCATCCGTCGCTCGGCGCCGTCACGCTTTCCAACTTGCTTGCTTCGTGGGCTGCGCACGACATGACACACCTTCACCAGGTATCACGGATCATGGCGCATCAGTATCGCGGGGCGGTGGGGCCGTTTGGCGCTTTCCTGGGAGTGTTGAAGTGCGAAGGTCACAGTGCGCCGTGACTAGAGCAAGTGCGATTCTCAGAAAAATGGTTATCACACGAATACCGTTAGCGTGAGGGTTCCTCCCCAAAGACAAAAGGCAAGCGGTCTAGCGATTCGGCTACAGTGCCCGGCTTGAAGCGGATTTGTGCTTCACGTAGAGCGCGATTGCCGAAATCTCAACACATGCTACCACCACCGCCAGCAGAGCATATGCTCTGTTCGGCAAGGGGTAAATTCCCTGCAGATGGTGCAGGCTCCCGAGGTAGCCGCCTCCCAGAATTGAGGGCAATGCCCACTTGACGTGTGCGAGCTCGTGCTGTGACAGTTCGGCAATCAGCCAGTAGAGAGCAAGGAACGAGGGCGCCATCTGCCGTTCGGCATCTCCGCCGCCGGGATCAATTCCCCAAAGGTCTGTGATGATGACGAGGACAAGAAAAAGAAATAGATACTTGCGGCGCGCGAAGAAGGAAACGGTAGATTTCCAAAAGATGAAGGGCAGTAAGGTCACGGGAAGAGTAGACCAGATCAGACGTCTGAACCAGGCACTGGCTGTGAGCGCATTTCCAATGCTCTCGCCGAGTTTCATCCAGTAATAGGGCAGGATGCCCGCAATTCCCATGCGCACATCATCGGAAAACAGGAAGATTCGAACCAGGAGGAAAACCGCAATTGCAGGCGTTATGGCCAGAAGCCATTTCTTGTATTCGATTCGGAGTGTCCCGTCCTCCCAAAGATAGGCGAAACTCACCGGAATGAGAAACATGACGACTTCGCGCGTCAGACTGCCAAGAGCAAAACAGCACGCAAATAAGAACCAGCGTCTCTTGAACATCAGCATGAAGGACAGAACGAAGCACAACAGAACCAAAACGTCATCGATCTGAAACGGATTCCAGGCAAACTGACCGAAGAAATACCGATTACACGCAAACAGCAACGCCGTTAAGAACGCGACCCTGCTTTGAATACCCCGATCCATCAGGAACCGGTAGAACAGCACCACGAGAGCCACACAGGCGAATGAATTGACTAGCCTGAATGCCAGAGGGTCAGGCAACGGCAGGAGGCCGGCCACGTAGGGTCCAAGTATCCGGTAGGCGAAAGGCGGAGAGACATCTTTGGAAAAGTGCGGAGAGGCTTCCGCAACGAGTCGATAGGAATGGAGATCCCAATCAGCGAAAAGAGGAGCTGTAAAGTCGATCATTCCCCTGGAAAAGACCAGGAAAATGGCAGCACACACGAGAGCAATGTATGTTCCAAGTCTGTGAATCTTGATTTGACGCCACATTAAGTCCGAGATTGTAGCAGCGCCCATCTCGTTATTGAAGCTTTCTATTTCTTTGGTCGCTTGTAGAACGGGATCGGCACCTGCTTGGCACGGACGGAATTGGCGCGGCACTGGACGATTACATCGGATCCGCTGGCGGCAACCGCTGCGGGCACCAGCGCCATGGCGATGTTGGTCTTGAGGAATGGCGCGGGCGAGCCGGATGTGACGACGCCGATCTGATTGCCGTCGAGATCGTGCACGGTGTACCCGTCGCGGGCGATGCCGCGCTCGACCATTTCGAGGCCGATGATCTTGCGCTTCGGGCCGCCGCTTGCCTGCACGGCGAGCAAAGCATCGCGGCCGATGAAGTCGTCTTTGTCGAGCTTGAGGAAGCGGTCGAGGCCGGCTTCGAGGGCATTGATCTCCTCGGAGATTTCGTGGCCGTAGAGGCTCATGCCGGCTTCGAGACGCAGGGTGTTGCGCGCGCCGAGGCCGCAGGGGCGGATGCCGAACTCCGCGCCCGCTTCGAGCAGCGCATTCCACATCTTCACGCGTGGTGGCTTCGTCGGAGGGGATGTAAACCTCGAAGCCGTCTTCGCCGCTGTAGCCGGTGCGCGCGATGAGGACGTTGTGGATGCCGGCGACCTGGCCCCAGGTGAACCAGTAGTTCTTGATTGCGGCGAGATCGACCTTGGTGAGCTTCTGCAGCGTCTCCAGCGCGCGCGGGCCCTGCAGCGCGAGCTGCGAGTAGTAGCTGGAGTAGTCGGTCAGGTGGATGCCGGGCCAGCCGCCGACCTGCTGGCGGATCCAGGCATAGTCCTTGTCCTTGGTGCCGGCGTTGACGACGAGCAGGTAGTCGTTGTCGCCGAGGCGGTGGACGAGGATGTCGTCGACGAACGTGCCCTGCGGGCGTGAGCAGCGCGGAGTAGTGCGCCTGGCCGTCCTTGAGGCGCGACGCATCGTTCATGGTGATGTGCTGCACGGCGGCCAGCGAGCCGGGGCCGCGGAACTGGATCTCGCCCATGTGGCTGACGTCGAAGAGGCCGACGCCGGTGCGCACCGCCATGTGCTCGGCGATCAGGCCGCCGCCGGGACCGGGATATTCGACGGGCATGTCCCAGCCGCCGAAGTCGACCATCTTGGCCTTGAGTGCGCGGTGCGTGGCGTTGAGGGCGGTCTTCTTGAGCGCGGGGGCGACGGGTGCGGCGGGGGTGGACATGGAATCGAAGGTCCTTTCAGCGAGCAAAATCTACCCTTCCAACGATAGGCATGCATCCCGGCGCGGGTCAAACTGCAGGTCGACTGCCGGGCTTCACGGCTTAAGATGGTCTGTTCAGCCCATGGAAGGGGGCTAGGACTTGAATCCAGTGCGCGGAATTCTGATGATTGTGGCTTCAGCGATTCGCTTTCTGGCGTGGCTGGCAGATTCGTCACGGCCACTATGCCTGGATGGCCTTCGGACTGGGCGTCCTGGCGCTGGCGCTGTCGGCGTGGCACTTTGTTCAAGGCGGCCGCAACCGTTCCATGTAAGCGATGGGTTCGAGTATCTTGGGACAGAGATTGTGATGTCTACGTTCTACAACCAAATCCAGGGGCGCAACATCCAGCGGCTGGCGGCGCTGAGCGACGGGATCTTTGCCGTGGCCATGACGCTGCTGGTGCTCGATCTGCATCTTCCCGCAGCGGCGCAGGCGCATTCGGAGCGCGATTTTTGTGTGGCGCTTGCCGCCCCTCGGATCGCAATGGATCGCGTATGGCATGAGCTTTCATCACGCTGGGCATCTTCTGGGCTCGGGCAGCAGACGCAGCTCAACCATATCGAAGAAGGATCACGCGACCTGACGTGGATTCATCTCGGATTTCTGTTCGCCATCACGTTCATGCCGTTCTCAACGCGGCTGCTGGCGGAGTTCATCACGTATCGCGGAGAGCTGGTGATTTACTGGCTCAACATTTTTGTTCCGGGCGCGATGCTCTACTGGAGTTGGGCGCACGCCACGCGCCATGGACTGATCAAGGAAGACACGCCGGAAGAAGTGCGCAAGAGTATCTGCCGGCGGATCCTGATTGCGCAGTCGCTGTATGCGGCGGGTGCGGCGCTGTGCGTGATCAATACCTATGTGAGCATTGCGGCGATTGTGCTGGTGCAGTTGAATTATGCGATTGCGCCGCGGGTGTGGTGGAAACATCGGTCCTAGCGCCGGCGGCTGGCGCGCCAGAAGCTGCTGACTCCGAGGTAAAGAAAAATTACGATGATGATCGCGGCGGCGAGAAAAGTCCGGTGATCGGGGCCTTGCTGCCAGCTGGCCCTCGTGCGCCACAGGACCGGGGTGAAGACGAGGACGGGCAGAAAGAAGAAGACGCCGGTGACTTCGAGCCAGATTTTTCCGCCGACGCTGCGGAAGGGTTTGAAAAAGCCGCCGAGTCCGCGGGCAACGCCGCGGGTGGTTTGTCCGGCGACGCGGCCGCGGGTGGCGGCGTCCGCAGCACGGCGTGCCCGGCTGGGCTGTTGGGCGTTGCTGCGCTGGTGGGCTGGCCTTCGCCCATGATGGCGTTGCCGGCCATGCGGCCTGCCACGCGCAGTCCGATGCCCAATACCCGGCCGATGGATTCAGGTTTCACTTCGATATGATGGTAGCAGCGGAGGACCTGTGGCGGCGCTCTTGCACCGAAGGCGAAGAGCAGTTGCCGGATGGCCACTTGCGAAGTAAGGTATAGAAATCACTAGCCGCTCCCTGCGCAATTCTCCGCGCTGGCCGCCGCCGGAGGTAAATCGTGACATCTCGCCTGCGCGAACTGATCCAACAACTCGGAGAGGCTATCCACGAGTCCGTCATCGAAAGCGAGCAGATCGCCGGCGTCGTGCAGGATATCCGCAAGCACGGCTTCGACGTGCTGCTGATGCTTGAGGCCACCATCGGGCTGAACGAGGTCTCGAAGGAGACCGAGGAAGCGGACGCGGCCGCTGAAGCCGCGGGCGGCACCTTCACCAAGAACGATGTGAACTTCCTGCGGTCGCTGCGGATCTCGGTCGAGGGTGAAGAGAACGACGGAACGAAACCCAGGCGGGCTGACCACGTTCCGAGTCCTGTCGGAATCAAATAATGCTCTCCCGAATCAGCATGAGGATATCTGCGCGAAGTCCCGGCGCGAATTCTCTAGCTGCGCCAGTGCAGTTCGACGGGGCCGTCGAGCGGGTGTTTGCCGGTGCCGTCGAGGCGCGCCTGCTTCAGGGCGAAGTACCACTTGGCGGGCTTGTCGGCGTCGTCGATCAGCATCAGGCTGGGGTTGTGCTTGAGGCCTTCGGCCTGCTGGATCATCGTCTCCTGATCCTGGCGCACGAACTTTGCGCCGAAGAACTTCGCAATCGGCGTGAGGAACGGCACGTAGTAGAAGACGTTCCAGGCGGCGATGACGTCGATGCGGCAGGTGGAGGCCGTGACGGGCGTGACGGTGGTGAGCGAGGAGAACCACTTGTCGCCGCAGCGGATGATTTCGGTGCGGCGGTTGGGCAGGATGAAGTCGATGGTGGTTTCGACGGGCTGGCCGTAGACGCCGAGCAGCTTGTAGGGCGCGGAGTTGCCGCTGGGCGCGTGGGCGCTCATGCGGAAGCCCTCGGGGATGGGCTCGAAGCGCTTGGTCTTTTCGCGGATGCTTGCGCGCGAACGCCACCACCACGCCTGGTGGACGAAGGGGCCGTGCGCCGGGTCCATCAGGCCGATGATGCCGTGGTCCACATTGCAGGGCAGGTCGGCGGCGAGGTGTGCGGTGCGATAGCGCGGGCCGAACTTGGTCAGCTCCGGCACCGGCTGCTTCGCGCTCTGCACGCTTTTCGGCCGCTGCCGGGGCCGGGAATATAAACCCACGCGTGGCCGTCGCGCTCTTCGCAGGGAAAGGCGGTGGCGTAGATGCGCGTGGCGTCGAGGTGGTCGTGGCTGGAGAGCGAGGGAATCAGTTCGCAGCGGCCGCTGCAGGGCTCGAACTCCCAGCCGTGATAGCGGCAGGTGACGCGGTTGCCGTCGAACCAGCCTACGCTGAGCGGAATGCCGCGATGGGGGCAGCTGTCGCGCATGGCAAAGACGCGGCCATCGGTGCGGCGGCCGAGCACCAGCGGAATATCGAGAAGCATGGCCTTGGCCAGCTTGCCCTTGCGCAGCGTGTCGGTGCGCAGCGCCGGGTACCAGTCGTCGTAGATGAGCGTGGCGCTGGGGCCCTGGATGGGCACTCCGGCTTCGGTTGTGGTGACCAGCGGCATGTGGCTCAAAGATAGCAGCCGGTGGGGAGTTGCGAGTAGGGAGTAACGTCCTCCGCTCAACATGAGAACGGGTTTGGACTGTGGCGTGCGGGAATTAACGGATGTGCGGGAAAGGAAGCTTTGGTGAATAGGTTTCAGCCTTGAGGGCTTGAAGCCATGCGCGAATACTGGTGCGGAGTTCTTCTACTGCAACGCCGGCGAACTCTGGTGAGAAGGCGTCGAGGCGACGCAGGGCTCCTTGAAGCAGAGAGGATGTGCCTGCAGGATTGTTGCGCTGCAGGTGGTGGAAGGCTGCGGTGACTTGGATGAGGGCCTGCAGGAATGTCTTTTCCGGCTCATTGCATTTGAGCCACACGCCTTCCCAATGCTCGTGGGCATCGAAGAATTCCTGATTTCGGTAGCAGTGCAGACCTTCTGCAAGCGGTCCGGTTGTCCAGTCAAAGGGCATCCTCTTTTCATTATCACTTTGTGAGGAGATCTTAAAGATGTCGACGTCATGTGACAGGGCCAGATAACTCTTGGAGGGTTTTTTGCGTCTGTACTTGTAAGCGGTTGTGTCGCCCAGCTCGGAACTCGTGTCCGGTGAGGGCGATTCAGTCTGGCTGCATACAGAAGCAGTGGTCCTTAACCGAATAGTAGAAGACAGACCTCTCTGAACTGAAAGCATCTGCAGCATTTGTTGCCCGCAAGACAACCGAGGGACTCGGGCCGATGAGCGTTGAAGCGCTCTTTCCGGTCTCCCTGTCTCCCTTTAGGCCAATTCCGGCGTTTCGGGAGCGGTGGGCAGGGGAAGGTCTTGAAAGTGCTTCGGCTCCGCGAAAGCGGATGTGGAAAAACACCCCGCCAAGTGAGGATGGCGAAGCCATGCGCAAAAAGGCCGTCAATGCTTCGTCGAATACGGAGCGACGGTGGTTTGCGGTGTACACCACTTGCCGACATGAGAAGCGGGTGGCGCGGCACATGGAACAAAGGCAGATCGAGCACTTTCTGCCGACGTACCGAACGCAACACAGGTGGAAAGACGGGTCGCGCGTGATGGTGGATCTTCCACTTTTTCCGGGATACGTTTTTGTACGCACGGATCTACGCAATCGGGTTGGGAGTGCTCGCGGTGCCGGGCGTGGTTTCGATGATCGGGACAGCATCGCGACCGGCGGCACTGCCGGACTTCGAAATAGAGGCTTTGCGTGCGGGTCTGGATCCAACGAGGGCTGAACCGCATCCATTGCTCACTGTAGGTCAGCGAGTGCGGATCAAAACGGGCGCCCTGGCCGGAATAGAAGGAATTGTAGTTCGAAAGAAAAGCGCGCTTAGGGTTGTGCTGACCCTCAGTCTGCTGATGCAGAGTATTGCAATCGAAGTGGACGGTGATGACGTGGAGTTTGGCGGATACGTCATCTCCGCTGACGCTGGAAGTTACAGATAAAGAGATAGAGCAGCTGCAGCGAAGACCGCTGTACAAATTCAATTGCCTTGATTCGTACCCTGACAGTTCTTCGATCCCTTATGTGGACGTCGATATCGTACGGCGCTGAGAGGGTGATCGGAGGAAACCTATATCGCAAGTCCATGCGCACGCCATGGCGGATTCAGTTTGAAGAATTCGTGAGGGCATGGAAACACAAAGAGCGAGGGTATCGCGAATGCAAGGAAGAAGCACTGCCATAAATATATTGGAAGCCGATGGACCGGGAGCTGGAGCAATCAGTGTCGTCGGCATATACCATGATGCAATTCCGGCGTCAGCATGGAGGCGCCCAACCCCTCACCTTTCCGCTGCAGTGCAACGGGCATTCTCGTGGCGCTACGCGGTGGTGAAGCGCACACTGGATATTCTGCTATCGAGCATACTGATCATCCTGTTCTTTCCCGTGATGCTGATGGTTGCGATTGCGGTGGCATTGACGTCGCCGGGGCCTATCTTTTTCTACCAGGAGAGGCTGGGGCGATTCGGCGCTCCTTTCCGCATCATCAAGTTCCGCTCGATGTTTGCGCGGAAGCACAAGGACAATGTGTTCGAGATCAACGGCGCTCATCACAGGAGCGAGGCGGATTGCATGAATGAAGCGGCGTATCCGCTGAACAAGGAAACGCGGGATCCGCGAATCACGCCCGTTGGGCGGATTATCCGTAAACTGAGCCTCGACGAGCTTCCGCAGCTGTTCAACGTGCTGCTTGGAGATATGTCGCTGGTGGGGCCGCGGCCAATCGTTGAGGCGGAGATACCGCTATATGGAAATCATTTTGCCTATTATGATCTGTTCCGGCCTGGCATCACCGGGCTTTGGCAGGTATCTGGGCGCAGCGATGTGGGGTTTGAGCGGCGCGTTTTGTTCGATCGCGAATACGCGAGCGAGTGGAGCTGTCTGCTCGACTGGAAAATTCTGACGCGGACGATTCCTGCCGTGGTCACGATGCGCGGAGCCTATTGAGGCCCGGGCCTGAACGAGCTTCCCGGATTGCTTGAGTGGCTCATGCGCGTCCAACGATCCCGAGTTGCGATAGAGCCGAATCATGGTGAAAATGCAAAACAGCGGGGTGACAGCAGAAATATCGGACGATATTGTCTTTCCGCCGATTCAACCGAGCGTGCAGGAAGACCTGACGTTTCTGGATATTCTGCTCATCATTACGCAGCGCAAGAAACTGGTGGGGATGGTGACAGCGATATCCACGGTGACCGCGCTGATTTTCGCGTTCACGCTGCCGCAGGAGTATACGGCGAAGGTGATTATTCTTCCGCCGCAGGGAAGATCGTCGATGAACTCGATGCCGGCTAGCCAGCTGCCAGTGACGAAAAGCGCGCCGGGCAGCAAGCCGGGCAGCATGCTGGAAATGAGGAACATCAACGACATGTACGTCTCGATTTTGAAGAGCCGTTCGGTTGAGGATGCAGTGATCCAGCGTTACGATCTGCAGTCGGAATACGGGAGGACAGATCTGGCGGCAGCACGAAGGGCACTGGAAAAGCAGACGAACATTGACGGATCTAACAAGGACGGCTTGATCCGACTCAATTTCGCGGATCGCAATCCGAATCGGGCCGCTGAGGTTGCGAACGGATATGTGGAGCAATTCCGAAATCTCTCGAAGCACCTTGCCATCACTGAGGCATCGCAACGCAGGTTGCTCTTCGAGAATCAGCTGGAGAAGACAAGGACGGAGCTGAAGAATGCCGATGAGGCGTTGAAGCAGACGCGGCTATCGAGCGGCATGGTGCAGGTGGATGAGCAGGCGTGGGCGATGATCGACTCTGCCGCGCGCTTGCGCGCACAGATTGTGGCCAGGGAAGTGCAGCTCGAGGCAATGCGCTCCTACGCCGACGATGAGAATCCAGCGCTGACGCAGGCCCGAACGGAGTTAGACGAACTGCGCGCGCAGTTCGACAAGATGGCAGGGTCGGCGGGCGGCTCTGCAGACGATGCATTTCTTCCCAAAGGCGAGGTTCCGCAGGCAGGTGTCGAATATGTTCGCCAGCTTCGCGACGTGAAGTACCAGGAAGCGATTCTTGACGTGCTGGCGAAGCAACTGGAACTGGCGAAGCTGGACGAAGCGCGCGAAGATGCGCTCATCGAGGTTGTGGATCCGGCGGTGCCGCCGGAGCAGAGGTCATCTCCCAGACGCGGACTTCTTACGATTGCAGGTTTCGTCGTGGGCTTCACGTTCGGAATTATGCTAGCCCTGTTGCAAGGGGGCGTGGTGCGGACGCAACAGAATCCTGCTACCAAGGATAGGCTTGACCTTCTGAAACGCTCGTTGTGGACAGGAAGAAAAGCGACAGCGAAGAAAGAGCCTGAAAAAGTGAGCCCGCTGCACCATCCACGGCCTGAGGCAAGCGTTTGACGGGAATCGCCTTCGCACGATAGAGCAACATTCTCCTCGTCATCCGCAACCATATTCGATCCAGGACTCATGCTGACCGAGACAAAGACATCGCCGCGGCCGTCAGGAAGGCTCTGGCTAGCGCTACGCGATTTTTTTCGCTACAAGCTTCCCCATTCCATCGGCCTGGACAGGGCCATTGCGTTCACGGTGCTTGGGCGGGTCGTGCAGGGCCTGGGCAGTGTTGGAAGCGTGCTGCTGATTGTGCACTTTCTATCTGCAGCGGAGCAGGGTTACTACTACGCGCTATGGAGCCTGGTGGCGCTTCAAAGTGTGTTCGAGTTGGGATTCTCGTTTGTGATTCTTCAGGTGGCAGCGCATGAGCGCGCGCACCTGGAGTTTCACCCGGATGGAACCATCACGGGGAGCGAGACAGCGCATTTCAGACTTGCGTCATTGCTGCAGCGTGCGGTGCGCTGGTACACCAGTGCAGCCGTGGTTATGGGAGTTGTGCTGCTGGTAGGCGGAATGCGCTTCTTCTCACTGCATCAGCAGCCGCAGGCGCCGGAGATCTGGCTTGTTCCGCTGAGGATCACGGTGCTGGCTTGCGCCATTACGTTTTCTATCGGTCCTGTGCTTTCATTTCTGGAAGGATGCGGTCAGGTGGCGCAGGTGGCCCGCATGCGGTTTTTCCAATCGACTGTCAGCGTTGCTGCTTCGTGGACCGTGATGTTGAGCCATCACGGATTGTTTTCGCCGGCGATGGTGTTGCTGGGGCAGGGATTCGTGGCAAGCCTTCTGCTCTATTCGCGACGCAAACTGCTGTTGCCTCTGTTACGGATGCATGTGGCGCACATGGGCATCAGCTGGCGGCAGCGAGGTTTGGCCGTTCCAGTGGAAGATTGCCGTGAGCTGGCTGTGCGACTACTTCATCTTTCAGTTGTTTACACCGGTGCTGTTCGCTTTTCGGGGGCCGGTGGAAGCCGGGAGAATGGGACTCTCGATGAACATCGTGACGCAGTTGAGCGCCATGATGCTGGCGTGGATGACGACGAAGGCGGCGCCGTTCGGAAGCCTGATTGCGAAGAAGGAAACTCCGGAACTGGACCGGCTGTTTTTCCGATCGCTGTGGCAGTCGATCTCGTTATTTGCAGGCGCAGCCGCGCTGGTGCTGATGGGCGTGCTGGCAGCGCCGTATGTCGCGCCGAAGATCAGCAGGCGCATTGAGGACTGGCCAATTTTTCTGCTGCTTTTGTTGACCGCGTTAAGCAGTCACGTGGTGCAGAGCGAGGCAATCTATCTGCGGGCGCACAAGTGCGAACCATTCCTCGTGCAGTCGATTGTGATTGCGTTTTGCACTGCGGGAAGCGTGATTGTGTTTGCGAAAACCTCGGGGGCGCTGGGGGTTTCGCTGGCGTATTTTGTGGTGCTTGGCGTGGCGGGAATCATCTCCGCCACGGCGATCTTCAGGACGAAGCGAAACCAATGGGCTGAAGCGGAGATTTGATTCATGGACCCGTATGGCGGTAATGGGCAAGACCGGCGCGTCTCGGTGGCGATGTGTACATTCAATGGCGCGCATTATCTTGAGGAGCAATTGGAAAGTATCGCGTTGCAATCGCGGTTGCCGTGCGAATTGGTCGTCTGTGACGATCGGTCGACAGACGAAACGCTTGCTATTTTAAAACGGTTTCAAGCCGAGGCGCCGTTTGCGGTAAAGGTGATCCAGAACGGCCAAAGGCTAGGTTCTACTCGAAATTTCGACCAGGCGATTGGACTTGCACGCGGCGAATTCATTGCATTGTGCGATCAGGACGATCGCTGGACGCCGACCAAGCTGGAGCGGTTGTCCGAGGCGCTCAAAGAGGATCCGTTTCTGGGCGGAGTCTTCTCGGATGCAAACCTGATCGATGGCGACGGCCGGCAGGTTGGCGTGCGCCTATTTGCGAAGCACAAGTTCACTGAGACGAAGCAGCGCAACTTTGTCAGCTGCCCGACGGCGACGCTGCTGAAGCACGATGTGGTGACGGGAGCAACGCTGATGTTTCAGGGCATCCATTCGGCGGTATTGCTCTCCGATTCCTGCATCATGGGTACACGATGGATGGCTTGCGTGGATGATTGCGCTGCACGCGCGCCTTGGTCTGACTGCCGAACCGCTGATCGAGTACCGGGTTCATGCCGGACAACAACTTGGGGTTATCGACGAGCAGGAGATGACCGCGAGAGCGCAGGCTGAGACGCGCCGGCAGTTTTACAGGCGTGTTGCGCGCCAGTTTGAAGACCTGTTGCAGCGCATGCTGGACGAGGGCTGGAATGAGCACGATGTGCTGATCGGAAGGATCCGCGAGAAAATCGAGTTCCTCCGGAAGCAATCGACTCTCTCGCCGAGCATTGGGGTTCGCACATTGCAGATGATGGGCCAGCTTCCGCGCTATATGCATTACGCGCGGGGACTCGGATCGCTGCGCAAAGATTTGCTGCTGGGCCGGGAGATGTCATGAACGATCCGCTCCGCAGTACGAGCCTCAGTGCAGCCCAACCTGCCGAGGTTTCCCTTGCGACTGCGGCACTGTGGCCAATGCTGACGGAGAAATTTGCCAAGCACAGATTCGTGCAAGGTGTGCTGACAGGGAAGGCGGGACCTTCCGCTGTTCTGCAACCCGCTGGTGATCTTTGTTTTGAACTGGGTGCTGATGCTGGTGTCGCTCAGCTTCCAGGTCACGTATGTCACGTATCCGGCGAAGGGGATTCCGGTTCTGTTGTTTGGGCTTTCGCTGGGATCGTTTGTATTCGGATACCTGGTAGTGCGGACACTGCTGCACCGCTGGCCCACGCATTCAGAGCCGCTACTTTACACGCTCGATGTGACGACGGCTGTGGCAGATAAACCTGCTGTTCTGCGGTGCTGCGCTTTTGATCATCGGACTTAACTGGGCTTCTCTCAGGACCGCCGCCGGCGCTGGGCGATCCCTCGTCGTATCTGACTTACGGCCGATTCAAGCAGGTGCTGTTTCCGCTGCTGGTGGTGGTGACGGTTAACTCGATGCTGGATTCATCGCGCTGGCGGAAGGCGCTGTTTGCGATGTTTGGCATTGCAGGCATGGCGCTGTACATCACGCGCGGACTGCTGATGGTGGCGCTGTTGCAGATGCTGTTTGTCTTCTCGCTGAAGACGCGGATGAGCAAACGGAAGCTCTACACGATCGCGGTTGGTTGCCTTGTCCTTGCGATTGCAGCAATCACCTTGATCGGAAATGCGCGAACAGCGCAAGGGGTGTTTCTTGAATATCTGCAGATACGCCACAAGTATTCTGACTGGCCGATGGCGTATCTGTGGCTGACCTCCTATATTTCGATTCCGTTTTCAAACTTGTGCTGGCTGTTTGCAAAGGGAAGTTTTCACGGCCCGACACTTTCGTTTCTGTATCCGCTGCTGCCGTCATTTCTGATGCCGGCCAACCCGCATGCATCGATTCACGATGATTTGAGCATCATCGACGGGGCGAGCACGTATCTCGCTGCGTACGCGCTGGATTTCTCCTATCTCGGCGTGTATCTCGCCAACCTGTTGCTGGGAATAGGGTGCGGATGGCTGATGGAGCGCTCGCTGCCGAAAAACATCCTGGTGGCAAGCATGTTTCTTACCTGCCTTTCGTTCATTTTCTTCAGTGATATGTTTACGCCGCTTTCGACGATTCTGCAATTCGCGATTCAGAGCGGAGTGCAGCGGAAGTGCTTTCAGTGGAGCAGCGCACCAGTGGAAAGCATGGTGCCGGAATGAGTGACGTGAGACCGGTATTTGCGGAGACGCTGATGCCGCTGACAGTGACCGCGGTGATTGTGCTGTATCGCATGAAGCCGCGGCTTCGCCAGCGTTTCAGAGCGTGATGGCTGCGCGCGAGAGGCTGCAGCGCTGAATTGGGCGAGGTGCAGGTGCTGCTTTGGGACAACAGTCCGGAGCCGGAAGGGGCACGCGATCTTCCGGAGGGCGTGCATTACTTCACCGATGAAAGCAATTCGGGTCTGGCGACGGCCTATAACCGGGCGCTGGCGTGGGCGTCCGAGCACGGGTCGGAGTGGCTACTGACGCTGGACCAGGATACGGCGGTTCCCGCGGACTTCTTTGTGAAGATGGCGGCGGCGGCGCAGGCCAGCACCCGGTACGCAGGGATTGGTGCGATTGTGCCGCAGATCGCCGCGGGCGAAAGGCGACTCTCGCCGAACTACTTTCAGTTTGGCGCAATCCCGCGGTGGTATCGAACGGGATATGTGGGTGTGCCCGGCGAGCCGGTGTTTGCCTTCAACTCGGGCGCGATGCTGAGGGTGGAGGCGCTGCAGCAGGCAGGCGGGTATGATCCGCGATTCTGGCTCGATAACAGCGACGCGATGATCTTCAGCAAGCTGCACGAGCATGGAAAGCGCGTCTACGTGGCGGGCGACATCCAGGTGAGCACGAGTTCTCGATGAAGGACATGCAGCGGCGGATGAGCCCGGCGCGCTATCGCAATGCGTTGTTGGCGGAGACGGCTTTCTGGGATCTGCGAATGAACAAGGCGGCGGGCTGGGAGCGAACACTGCGGCTGGCGCTGCGGCTGGTGAAGCAATGGTTGCGGAAGGATTCCGCGGAATTGCGGCGGATTACATGGCAGGCGTTGATGCGGCGGCTCTTCACATCGCGGCGCAGAAGCGATCGCGGAGTGGATGCAGGCCACGGAAGGCTACGCGGCAGGCGACCGAGGGCCAGGGCGGCCAGGGGGAGGGCCGAAGATTTCGGCGTGCATGGCGGCGTACAACGGCGGCGTCTTTGTTGAAGCGCAATTGCAGTCGATCCTGTCGCAATTGAAGGCCGAAGATGAGGTCGTCATTGTCGACGATGGATCGACGGACGACACGCTCAAGCGAGATTGCACAGATCGGCGATGCGCGGGTTCGCGTGCTGAGGCATGAGAAGAATGCCGGGGTGGTGGCGACGTTTGAAGATGCACTGCGCTCGGCTACGGGCGACATTCTGTTCTTGTGCGATGACGATGACTTATGGGCGCCGACGAAGGCGCGGCAGTTTCTGGATGCATTTGAGAGCCGGCCGGATGTGGAGATTGTGATGAGCCGGGTGCGCATGATCGATGAGTACGATCGGCCAATGCCGGATTCGCGCATCAATCGGCGAGGGCAGGTTTCTACCTGGATTCTGGCGCAATCTCTTCATGAATCACTACCAGGGATCGGCGATGGCGATTCGGGCGTCGCTGCTGGGGCGGGTGCTGCCCTTTCCGGCGCGAGAAGGCCTTTTTGCATGACGCGTGGATCGGAACACGGAACGATCTGCTGGGCGGAAGGACAGTGTTCATCGACGAAGATCTGCTTTTTTATCGACAGGCATCTCAACAATGCGAGCCGCACGAAATCGCTGCTGCGGCAGATTCAGACGCGGGTGGAATTGCTGCTGGCGCACGTGGTATATGCCTTTCGTTGAGTCGGACTTCGATCCCTCATCAGGCAGGATCCGTGGTTTCGCACTCATGGCGCAAAGACAAGGCGCGCGTACCCGGCAACCGGCGAAGCAAATGAACAAGACAAGATGCAGGTCTTGAGGATTGCGCTGCTTGGTTTCGGCGCGCGCAGGAGTTTCTGTACATGATGAGACAAGATGATTCAGCCGACGGAGCTCCGGCGATGCTATCGACGCGCGGTCGAGTTGCGGTCATCATTCCGACGTTCAATGCGGCGCGGTACTGGGCTGCATTGTCAGCGGGAATCCGCGCGCAGAGTCTCGCGCCCGATCAGGTCATCGTGATTGACTCGTCTTCTTCCGATGGGACAGCGGACCTGGCGAGGCGCGATGGATTTCACGGTTATCGAGATTTCGCCAACGGATTTCAACCACGGCGGAACGCGGCAGATGGGCGCGGAGATCGCGGAGAAAGCCGACATCTCTGATCTACCTTACGCAGGATGCGGTGCCGTTTGGAACGGACGCATTTGCGAACCTGGTGCGCGCGTTTGAGGATGCGGAGATTGGGGCAGCCTACGGGAGGCAGCTTCCGCGGGAGAGGGCGAGCGCGATCGAAGCCCATGCGCGGCACTTCAGCTATCCGGCGACGTCGTGCGTGCGTTCGTGGGAGAGCACGGCGGACGCTGGGATTCAAATCCATCTTCTTTTCGAATGCGTTTGGAGCGTACCGGCGCAGTGCCTTGATGAGCGTCGGTGGGTTTTCGCCGGATGTGATCTTTGGCGAGGACACGCTGGTGGTGGCGCGGATGCATCGCGCGGGGTGGAAGACAGCGTATGTGGCCGATGCGATGGTGAGGCATTCGCATGAGTATTCCATTGCGGAGGAATTCAGGCGGTACTTCGATATCGGGGTGCTGCACGCGCGGGAGAGCTGGCTCGTCGACCAGTTTGGGAGCGCTTCGGGAGAAGGCCGCCGATTTGTTGCTTCAGAGCTGGAGACCTGCTGAAGAACGCGCCACATCAATGTGCCGTCGGCAGTGATGCGCACCTTTGCGAAGTATCTGGGATACAAGATCGGGCGGCGTGAAAGTGGAATCCCGCCGCGCCTGAAGCACCATCTGGGACTGAACAAAGAATATTGGAGCGAATAGCGAAATAATCCAACTAACTATTGGGTATCTTCAATACGAAACGACCTTCAACTGGCTGAATCAGAGCTGGGGTATCGCCGGCTGATGAAACGGGGTGCTGGGTCCGGAACCTACAGATTATTAGACTGTTGCGCAACCTCGTCGTTGTCGGCCGTCTGACCAGAGGGTACGAGGAAGAATCGAGAGACAGCTTCAAGCAACTTGGCGGGCTCGCCCTTGCGCACAAAGCCGGTAACAAAAGGGGCAATGTCGGAGGGCAGGGCCCAAAGGTCGGAAAGGACCAGGATGGGGACAGAGGGGTAGAGGGCGCGGATTTCCTGGGCAAAGTCCGGAGAGGTTTTGATGGAGTTGAGCCGATAATCGAGCAGCACCAGACCGATGCATTCTCCGTTTGGTATTTTGGTGCCGGCGAATCGAACCAGTGTGGGCAGGGCATCGTACCCGGCCTGTTTCAGGAGCAGGCCGTAGATCTCCAGGTGCATCGGGTCATCGTCGAGGATAAGGATTTTGGGATGACTCGCTTGCATTCGACCCTCCGGTAGATCGAGGTGAGCACTCAGAATAACCATGAATGGAATTCCGGTCAAAGAAATTAGATTGAAATGCATTCGATGGCCAGTTTGGCGACAAGAATGCTCAATCGAGAGAAATAATCCTTCAGATTTCTGCAAGAAAGGGCGTGCACAACGAATTTTCTGTTCAAGGTCATTCTGGATTCCACAGGAGAATTCGGGGGCTCGGATAAATAAAATATTGGTGATGAGTTTTCCAGTCAAGACATGTGTTGTTTGCGGAGAAGAGTTCGAGCTGAAGCCTGATAAGCCGGGTTTTGCGAATCGCTGCCCGGAGTGCAGCGCGCCGGATGCGGAAAAGGGTACGGACGAGCGGACCCTGAGCGCTGAGGAACGCAAGGCCGAGAGCGAAATCAACGCGGAGAGACGCAAAGTGATCCGGGACCTGCTCTATCGCAAGGATCGGTGAGCGGGTACCCGGCTGAGCAGACAGAGCGGCTGGAGCGCTTGGTGCATGCTTGCCTAATTCACAAAACGCTGCTGTCGGCACCGAGCATCGAGATCGAGCTCGCTGCAGGTGAGCCGACGCTGCGGTGATCAACTCGTGAAAAGAGATGCCCGGCGAATTGAATCGCCGGGCATCTGCTGTTTTGCCTGAGAACTTCTTAGTAATGATCGTGGCCATGATCATGATCACCCATCATGTGCCCCATGGCCACCTGATATCCGCGGCGGAATCCGTCGCGGTAGGCTTCGCGCTGATCAGGCGGGAGATGAGGGTGGCGATACTCGTCGCGGTTTTCTACGTCGGGACGGCGATGATTGTCGAAGTCCTTGCGGGCTCCCTCGATGCCATCCTGGAATCCCTGACGGCGCAATGCGTTGAATTCATCTGGCGGAGCGTCCCACGGCCGTTCCGGTGCACGCACGCGCCAATCGGCCGCGCCCGTCACGTGCGACATGGCGACGTCATATCCGCGTCGAAAGCCCTCTCGATATGCTCCCCACAGTTGTGACGGGACGTTGGGGTGACGGTACTCATCGCGGTTGTCGACGTCGGGACGGCGGTGATTGTCGAAGTCCTTGCGTGCTCCTTCGATCCCATCGTGGAAACCGCGCCGTTGCACGTCGTTCCACGCATCCGGCGGCCTGTCCCAGGAATCGCGGTCCTGGCCGAAGCCTGGTTGGAGGCCCGGGGATGCCGCGTTGATGCGCGGAGCAGAGAGCAGCAAAAGCGTCGCACATCCGATCAGTCCTGTGATGCGAAGCCAATTGAGATTCATCGTTCGAATTCTCCTTTTATGAATGGCAATACCGCCCAGACTTCAGAACGAAATCGGAAGCCTCGATCTGCCGATAGAAGTATTGCACGGTTGTGTAAACACGTGACTTCACCAGCAGTTGCTGGCTGTGGAGCGCTGTTGGGGACACGGGAAAGCCCCGGCTTGAAGAGAGAAAATCAAAGTCACTACGATCCGGATGCAAAGCGCCGATGCGACCTTCGATCTATGGAAGCGATGCAATAGGATTGCGATATGAGCCGGCTGCTCGAGATTCGCGATCTGCATGTCTGGTTCGGCGCGACCGAGGCGGTGCGCGGAATTGATTTTGGTCTCGACGACGGCGAGGTGCTGGGGCTGGTGGGAGAGTCAGGTTCCGGAAAGAGCGCGACTGCTCTCGCGTTGATGGGATTGCTTGGACCAGCGGCGCGCGTCACGGGCAGCATCGGGTGGCGTGAACGAAGTGGTCCGTCGAATTCGGAAGCGAGTGGGCATCCGGTTACCGTGAATCTACTCGAGCAGCCCGTTGGCGCAATGCGGAAGTTACGTGGGCGCGAGATCGCGATGATTTTTCAGGAGCCGATGACGGCGCTGAATCCGGTGATGACGATCGGGCGGCAGGTGGCGGAGTGTGTGCAGGCACATGCGCCTTCGTGCACGCGCGGCGAGGCCAGAAAGCGAGCGATCGCGGCGCTCGAGGAGGTTGCGATTCCAGATGTGGCGGCGCGGTTCGGCGATTATCCGCACCAGTTTTCGGGAGGACAGCGGCAGCGCATTCTAATTGCGATGGCGCTGATCAACCGGCCGCGGCTCCTGATTGCGGACGAGCCGACGACAGCTCTGGATGTGACGGTGCAGGCGCAGATTCTTGCATTGCTGAAGGAGCTCCAGCAGCAATACGGATTGGCGATGCTGTTTATCTCGCACGATCTCGCAGTGGTTGGGCAGGTGGCGGGGAGAATGGCGGTGATGCGGTCGGGGCAGGTGGTGGAGACGGGGCCGAGCGCGAAGCTGTTGACTGCGCCGGAGCATGCCTACACGCGGAGTCTTTTACGGGCGGTGCCGACGTTGCGAACGGATCGCGAGCAGCCGCTGGCGATGCTGGACAGATAAATGCGCGCTGCAGGGTCAGGAATATCCCCGATTCAAAAGGTCAGATAATCTCCCCGGTCCGTACCCTTTCTCGTGGGGCTACCCCCCATACTCTGGGTTGGCTGCAAAGTCCTCTACCGGTTGAGCTTACCCGTAGAGTCTTCTCAGAAAAGGGGTTATGGGCGCTCTTCAGCCGGTTCACAGCAGATCGTTCCACATTGTGGGCTAACCGGACAACAGCTTTGGGGTTACTGGTGGACCAGGTTCTTTGACAAGTGCAGCAAGTTAGCGATGGCTTCGCGATCAAGCGAGTTAGCAAGTCAGCGACGAATGGTTCAAGCAGATACCTGCCCTCCTCGTCGCCCGAACTCGTTTCGTGCGGAATGCTCTTTTGATCTCTTTTGATTCTGAGTATAGCGATCGGCGAGAAATAGCCTGCAAAGTTAGGGAAGTTTCTTGGCGTCTGTTTTGAGAGAGTTAGCCGGAGACGCGGAAGCGGCGGTATTGACAGAGAATGAGGTGCACCCCTGCAGTGAGACAGGAGTAAATTTCCGGCTCATCCGTTGACAGAAGAACCGGTTTCAAAGAATCACTGGGAATGAGCCCACGTTACGGATGGTAGTCGGCTTGGCAGATCGGGCAGTTTGTTTGAGTCATACGTGCCCTATGATGGGCGAGAAGCCTCATGATTCTAGTCGAGAGAAGGGCCGGTTTGTTGGCGACAGGCGTCTGCGCGGCGCTGCTGGCGATAGCTGTGTCTTCGAGTCTGGGGCAGACTGAGACGCACAAGAAGAAAGCCGTCGCTGCGAAGCCAGAGGTTACGGCAGCCGACCTCTTCGAATACATTCGCGGGACGCTGCTGGCCTACAGTCCTGACGATCGGATCAATGACAATCTGGAGGTGTCACTTGATCCGACGGCGACGGTGCTGACGATCAAGCAGCCGGACGGACACTGCGACATCTTCCTGAGCGCGCTCGATGCCAACACGGTGACGTGGGACTTTTACGATGCAAGCGATTCAATGGCGTCGCGGCAACCGCTGGCCCGGATGTCGGTAGTCTCGCTTCCCGGCAAGAGCGCGCGCATCTGTTACGACCTTGACAACCAGGTAGACTCGACGATTCCGACCACCCGGGCGCGATTGTTGTTTTCGTGGGAGAAGATTCCCGATGGATCGGGAGTGCAGTCGAAGGTGACCAAGGCGATGAAGAAGCTGATTGCGCTAAGCGGGGGATCAGTGGAGAAAGATCTCTTCAAGCCGTAGTAGCAAATGGATCGCGTGACGAATGATGGATCTGATGGATACACCACCGCCTCCCGTTGTTTTGGGAGGCGGATTGGTCAGCAGACCTTGATATTCAGTTAGTCGGCGACAGCGGGTGCAGCGACGGCTTCAGATGCTTCCTGGGCCGCATCGGCAGCCACCTGCACGCGGAGGTGAGCGGTGACCTCGCGGTGCAGCTTGATGGAGATGGTGAAGTCGCCGAGGCTCTTGATCGGTTCATTGAGCTGAATCTTGCGGCGATCCACCTCGAAGCCCTTGGCAGCGAGTTCGCCGGCGATGTCGGCGGAGGTGACGGAGCCAAAGAGCTGGCCGTTTTCGCCCGACTTGCGCGTGAAGCTCAAGCTGACGGGCTCGAGTTTGGCGACGAGTTCCTGCGCCTGTGCCTTCTCAGTAGCGGAGCGGCGCGCGGCAGCTGCTTTCATCTGTTCAATGACGGCCTTGTTGGCCAAAGTAGCCTGCAGGGCCAGCTTGCGCGGCAGCAGGAAATTGCGGCCGTAGCCGTCAGCCACCTTCACGACATCGCCGCGGTGGCCGAGGTTGGCTACGTCTTCTTTCAGAATGACTTCCATTTGAAACTCTCCAGATTTGCGGGCGGCAAACACCTTGCCGTCCGTCCGTTGTGTTAGACACAGGCGGCTCACGTTGAGTTGCGCCGCGCCAGATTCTATCGCGACTCTTGCGCCGGACGTCGCCTGCGAAATTATGTCGTCGCTACAACTAAAGCGCCACGAGTAATGGACGCCTGGTGATGTGCAAGTTAGTGCCTGGTTGCAAAGGGCAGCAGGGCGATGTTTCGAGCCTGCTTGATGGCCCGGGTCAGGCGGCGCTGGTGCGTGGTGCAGACGCCGGTGAGGCGGCGGGGCACAATCTTGCCGCGCTCGGCCACAAACCCTTGCAGCAGACGGACATCCCGGTAGGGGATGGCGTCAATCTTCTCGGTGCAGAACTTGCAGACCTTCTTGCGGCGGAAGAACTTGCCACGACCGCCGGGTCCGCCGGAACCACCCGGACGGCCTCCGGGACGACCGCCGGGTCCAGATCCGGGTCCGCCGGGTCCACCGGACGGGCGTTCGCTTTGTGCTGCTGGTGCGCTCGCTTCGGGCGCTTTTACGGTTTCGTCAGACATTTCGTTTCCTCTTTACTCTGTTGGCTTTCCGCTACCTGTCAAAGGGCGCAGAAATGCAGTATCGAACTGCCGCGGTCTTGTCCCTCGTGGGAGCGGAAGGCAGCGGCAAATTCACGTGAATCTTAAGCGCTGGCCGGGACCGCCGCTTCGGGAGCCTCAGGCAACCGGTGGCGTGAGCAACCGGTGCGTGAGCAGCGGCGCTGCAGCAGGTGCTTCCGCGCTGACCTTGCGGCGCGTGCCGCGAAGAGCTTTCACCTTGGCCAGGCGCTTTTCTTCCTCGTCGATGCGCACGGTGATGAACTTGATCACCGGCTCGGAGACGCGGAGACGGCGCTCCAGTTCCAGCACCACGGGGCCACCGGCCTCGATGGTCATCAAGATGTAATTGCCGTCGTTGAACTTGCGGACCATGTAGGCGAGCTTGCGGCGACCCATCTTTTCCACGTTCTTGACCACTCCGCCGCCATTGGTGACGTTGGTGGTGAAGCCCGCGATCAGCTTGTCGACGTCTTCTTCGGCCACGTCGGGCCGAACGATGAACATAACCTCATATACACGAGACATCCGTATTCCTTTTCCGCCGCCCGCTGCGGCAGTGATCAGTTGTCAGTGAACAGTGATCAGAAAAGCTCGATCCCAGTTCCTGAATCTATTGCCACCGCAAATTGCGGGTCATAAGCTGTTTGACTTTGACCTCTGAACACTGACCTCTGATCACTGTTCTTTGCGGTTAAACTCGTTCATTGCGGGGCCCGGTCCCTCCTGGATGATGCGCCGAGTGGCCGTTGCCACCTTGTCGAGCACCTCGTCCAGTTTGGCCAGGTCCGCCTTGCGCATGGGCGAGAGGAGATAATCCCTGCCCGGTCTCTTGCTGCCGGCCACGGTGGCTTCTGGCGGCAAATCCGGTCCCACGCCGATGCGCAACCGCAACCACTCCTGGCTGCCCAGGGCACTGGTTACGCTGCGGGCTCCGTTGTGTCCCGCAGGCGAACCGCGCTCCCTGATCTTGAATGTCCCCAGCACCAGGTCCAGCTCGTCGTAAATCACGAGCAGGTCTCGTGCCGGGTCCACCTCGAACTCCTGAATCAGAGCGGCCAGTGCGAGCCCGCTGAGATTCATAAATGTCTCCGGCTTGGCCAGGATCGTTTCGCGCCCTGCCAGACGGCAGGTTGCAGTAACGGCCCGGCATCGCCGGTTTGCGACCACAACGCCCTCTTGCTCGGCGATGCGGTCAATAGCCATGAACCCCGCGTTATGCGGCGTCCACAAATACTCGAGTCCGGGATTGCCGAGCCCCACCACCAAAAAAGGTCTGGGGGGCCCGGTCCGGACTTCCGTTCTCGTTCTGGTCTGCCACCGATGCTTACTTCTTCCCTCCGGCAGCGGGTGCCTTGGCAGCGCCTTCTGCCGCGGCAGGCTCGGTCTTGCCCTTCTTGGCGACTTCGGGTTCGGTCGGTGTTGCACCGGCTTCGCCGGCTGCAGCCACTTCGCCCTCGGCAGGAGCCGCGACCACTTCTTCGCGGATCGAGACGACGTGGGCCACGGTCGCGTCTTCGTTGTTCAGGTACTTGATCTTGTCGGAGTGCGGCAGATCGCTGACGCGGAGCACGCCGTGCATGGCGAGTTCGCTGACGTCGACGTCGATGTGGTTCGGGATGTCGGCGGGCAGGCACTCGATTTCGACTTCGCGGAGAACCTGGTCGAGGATTCCGCCCTCGGTCTTGACGCCGATCGGTATGCCCATGAGCTTGACGCGCACGCTGACGCGGAGAACCTTGTCGAGCGCGATGCGCTTCATGTCGATGTGGATCAGCTTGTCCTTGATGGGCTCACGCTGCCAGTCGACGATCATGGCCTTGGCCGTGGGGATGCCGGCGACTTCGACATCGAAGATGGTGTTGTGGCCGGTCTCGGAGAAGAGGATCCGCGAGATCTGCTTGGGATCGACTTCGACGGCGACGGCATCGTGACCTGCACCATAAAGGACGGCAGGAATCTTTCCCGCGACACGCACGCGGCGCGCGGCATTCTTGTTGAACTTGCCCTCACGGGGCTTGGCTACGACAACTTCAGGCATGCAAATCTCTCTTTCTGTATTCGGGCACGGGCGTTTTGAGGCCCGCTCCCTTTGTTGGGCAAGCTGTCGACAGTTCAGTTAGTTCGTAGTTCAAAGTTGAAAAACTAATCGAACCATTCGGTGACTTGCGTGTTGATCTCTCATTGTCGCTGTGAACTCATGAACTACTGAACTCTGAACTCAGCTAGAACAGCGTACTGACGCTGGTCTCCATGTGAATGCTCTCAATGGCCGCACCTAACAGGCCGGCGATGGAGAGCACCTTGATCTTGGGCAACTTCTGTGCCGCTTCGCGCAAAGGAATGGTGTTGGTGACGACCACCTGTTCGCAGGCGCGAGTTGGCAATCCGGTCGATGGCCGGTCCGGAAAGCACGGCGTGGCTGGCGCAGGCATAAACGGCGGCGGCGCCATTGGCGTAAAGCGCATCCACGGTTTTCACGAGGGTTCCGGCGGTGTCGATGATGTCGTCGATGATGAGGGCGGTCTTGCCTGCAACATCGCCGACCACGTTCATGACTTCAGCAACATTGATATCGGTGCGGCGCTTGTCGACGATGGCGAGCGGCGCGCCCATCTTCTGTGCGAAGTGGCGTGCCCGTTCCACGCCGCCTGCGTCCGGCGAAACCACGATAAGGTTGGGCAGAGCGAGCGAGCGGAAATGGCTGACCAGCACCGGGCTGGCAAACATGTGATCGACGGGAATGTTGAAGAAGCCCTGAATCTGCGCGGCGTGCAGGTCGACGAAGAGAGCGCGGTGGCGCCGGCGGTGGTAAGCAGATCGGCGATGAGCTTGGCGCTGATGGCGACGCGGGGGCGGTCCTTGCGATCCTGGCGCGCGTATCCGTAATAGGGAACGACTGCGGTGATGCGGGCTGCAGAGGCGCGCTTGAGAGCGTCGATCATGACCAGCAGCTCCATCAGGTTCTGGTCGACGGGATAGCAGGTGGGCTGGACGACGAAGACGTCGACGCCGCGGACATTCTCGAGCAACTGGAAGTAGACTTCGCCATCGGCGAAGCGCTGCAGCTTGGCCTCGCCTACCTTGACTCCGATGTGCTGGCCAATCTCTTCAGTCAGAGCTCGATTGGCCGAGCCACTGAAGAGCCGGAAGCGCTTGTCCTCGCTCAGAACACGAGCCCGCTTGCGCTCGGGGGCCGGTTTGCCGCCCTGCGACTTTGAATCCGGTGGACCGCTGGGCGGGGTTGGCCCCTTCCCCGCGCCATCGTGGTTGGCGTCGTCTGCACCCGGCTGTTGCTTGTCTTCCACCGTTACTGTCACTGTTCCCACTTCCATCTCCGAGGTACCTCCAAGCTGGTTGGCTTTGGCTGCATTCCGGGTCGTACAGAAACTTTGGCTGGGCGACTAGGATTCGAACCTAGACAAGTGCCTCCAAAGGGCACTGTCCTACCATTAGACGATCGCCCAACTTCCAGAAAACTTTCGGGTTATCCCGAGCACCTGACTGACAGCCGTTCGCGAGTCTCTCTCCCGCCCAGCCGGGCTGTCAACCTTACTGCTGCACAAGCATGTTTGCCCAATATTCCGAGCGCGGCAGGGTGCGTGTGATCTGGCTCTCGACGCCCGCCGCAGTCAGCCGTTCGCGGGCTGCCTGTGCATCTCCGCGGGTCAGGTACAACCCGAAGAGCGCCGAACCGGACCCGGACAGCGAGGCATGAAGGGCTGCCTCCGGAGTGCCGGTGGCCGCAAGAAGACGCTTGATTTCTGCAAGGGAGGGATGCTGGGGAAAGACGACGCGTTCGAAGTCGTTCTGGATCCAGCTACTGATCCCGGTGCGGACAAGCGCGGACTCTTGAGGTCCGGCCAGGTCCCCACCCAAGGCAGAGACACCGGAGGAGCCTGATCCATGCTGACCTTGCGGGATTGCTCCCGCGAAGGCGCTGGCATAGGCGCGGCTCAACTCATTTAGTTTATCGGTACTTGCCTCGGCGGTCAAACCCTCGGCGGCGCAGAGGGCGTCCCAGTCGCGAAAAGCCTGGGGGGTGGAGACGCCGAGAGCCGGCGTGGCGATGACGCACCAGACAGGATCGAGGTCGGGGAGGGGATAGACTTCCTGGCCGCGATCGAGGCCGAGAATCGCGCCACCTATCAGAAACAAAGGGACATCGGAGCCAACCTGGGCGGCAAGTGACAGGCGGCGAGAGGGCCATTGAAAAGGGCCACGGTTGTCGATGTTCGTGCTTTCCCACCCATCGGGCAAAGTGCGCCCGATGGATGGGGCACCCAGACTCTTTGGCGGGATTGAGGTCGTTAAGTTCGGTTTCCAGGGCGATCAGTGCGGCGATGGCGTTGGCGGATCCGGCGCCGAGGCCGCCCTGGATGGGGAGGCGCTTTTCGATATGGATGGTGACTTCGGCTTGGATGCCGAGGGAATCCAGGGCCAGCGCGACCATCTTCCAGGCGGTGTTTCGGTCGTCTGGTGGGAACACGCGTGTCGTTGGAAGTGAGGTGGATGGCGGTTCGAGGCAGGATTGATGCGCCGAAACGGTGACGAGATCGTGGAGTTCGATTGTCTGGTAGACGGTGACGAGCGCGTGAAAGCCGTCCGTCGCGAGGCGCGCCTATATACAGGCCGAGGTTGATCTTGGCGTGCGAACGGACGGTGGTGGGCATACCGGTCCATTGTAGAGCGGGGCCGTCCTGCGGTTCGCCGGTCCGATCCCGCAACTTAGGCGAGCCGCGCGAGAGGAATGCTCGTAGAATCATGGTGCGTTTCGGATCCAGATCGCGTTGAGCACGCGCGCGAAAGGAGAGCGCCATGCCTGCCCCGGGCGAGGTCGGATTCGGCACTGCGGCTGAAGTCGTGTGCGCGCTCCTGTCTGTTGGCTTGCGCGTCAGTTTCGACGGCGCAGGATCCTGCCTCAGCCATCCAAGACCGTTGCGGAAAAGCCCGTGGCCTACATGGCTCCGCTTGAGCTCATTCATGACAAGCCATATGTGTCGGTGATGGTGAACGGACGCGGGCCGTTTCGCTTCCTGATCGACACGGGGACGGGCGGGCAGGCGCTGATTTCGCCGGAGATTGCGGACGAACTGGCGCTGCCGGTGGTGGGGCATGCGCGCTTGATGGATCCCAGCGGCAAGGGTGAACAGCGGTCCGACATTCTCCTGATCCATTCGTTGAAGGTCGGAGGTGCTGAGTTTTCGGAGATCAAGGCGATTCGGCACCGGCTTTACGGTGAGGAAGAGAACTGCCAGGGGGTGCTGGGGTTTACGCTGTTCAAGGACTACCTGCTGACGCTGGATTTTCCAGGGCGCCGACATGGTCCTTACGGCAGGTGCGATCGCTGTGGATGGCGGCGGATCGGTGCTGCCGTTTCGTATGCCCGATGGCGTGCCGATTGTGGCGATGCGCATCGACGGGCAGCATGTGGAGGCGCAGGTCGATTCCGGTGGGACGGGGCTGAGCCTGCCGGAACAGGTTGCGCGAGAGTTGAAGTTCCTGTCCACTCCGGTCGAATTTGGGAGCGGCGAATCGCTGGCGACACGATTCCAGATCAAGGCTGCGCGGCTGCAACCGGATGTGCGCCTTGGCCGGTATGCATTCAAGCAGGCGTTTGTAGAGATCAATCCGGCGTTTCCGCTGGTGAATATGGGATCGACGCCGCTGGCGAACTTCGTTGTCACATTCGACCAGGCGAAGATGCTGCTGCGGCTTACTCGAATCAGAAGACGTTGCATCTTGATGCTTCGCCGACGCCGCTCGAACTGAATAACGCACCGAGGCGGGAGGCTTCCGATCACGAAGCTGGTGCCGGTGGGATGAAACACAGTTTTGAGTTCCGAGTTCTAAGTTCTCAGTGCTCTTTCTCAAGTTCTACGACCATGACTTCGATGGGTTCGGCGCCGGCGTTGACGTCTGCGTGTTGCGTGCCGGGTGCATTTGCGGGAAGCCAGTAGGCATGGCCGGTTTCCCACGCGATGATCTTCAGAGCCGCCGGTCTTTTCTACGATCTTCATGGTGCCGCCTTTGAGCGCGATGATGACGCGGGGATGGTCGTGTCGGTGCATGGTGAGCGGTGCGTTGGGGTACACGACGGACTTCCACACCTTGACGTCTTCATTTTCGAATTGCGGAAAGCGTTGGGTACTCGACTGCTGCGAGCGCATCACGATTACGGTTCCGGCAAATACCAAAAGGGCGACGATTGCATGACTTGCAATTCTCTTCATCCAGTTCCTCCAGTGGCGGAAGTCTAGCATTCCCGATCTCGAATTCCGTTGCGATTCGATGGCCGCGATGGTTAGGCTGAGAGCGACGATTCCCCGATCCAGTCGTTTAGTTCAAGTTGTCTCCTGTTGAGTAGTCCACTATCCCATCGCTTCGTCAATCTTTGGAGGTCCAAATCTTGAAACGTCGTTCCTTTCTCAAGAGCGCGGCGGCATTCCTGCCGGTTGCAGGATTCGATCCTGCAGCATTCGCAAGTCTTCCGGGCGTGGATCCATCGGGCCGCGGCCAGGTTATCGGTGCGGGCAAAGATCGGCTCGGCGAAACGCACTCGCGCGGCTACAGTTCAATTCTGTTCAAGGTGCTTCCGCGGGAGACGAGCAACGGACTGTTTGTCATCGAGCACATGAATCTCGTGAATGGAGGACCGCCGCTGCATAAACATCTCCATCAGGAGGAGTATTTCTACCTCATTTCGGGAGAGGTGCGGTTCGCGGTTGGTGACCAGCGGCTGACTCTTCGTCCGGGCGACTCGATTCTCGGGCCACGCGGTATTCCGCATACGTTTGCGGCGGTAGAGGGAAAGCCGAGCCGATATGCTGATCTCGTTTTCGCCGGCGGGGAAGATGGAGGAGTTCCTGCGCGATACGGCGGTACCTAATCCGCCGGTGCAGGATGCGGAGTTCTTTCGCAGATACGAGATGGAACTGGTGGGGCCGTCGCCGTTCGCAGGCTGAGCGCTCTCCGGCGAAATGCGGCTCCTCCGGGAACCATTAGCATCGTTCGAACGTAATTCAACATCTGCGGGGTACACTGGTGCCGCATCAATGACCGTGCTTCGAACAGCACGCGAAAGGGAACAAAGGAAAATGAAGAACCTTATCCGCGGTGTATTGGTTGTTTCGGTGCTGGCGAGCGCGATTTCATTAAGTGCACAAACCGCGCAGAGTGCCCCGACTGCACAGACCAGCGTTGACTGCCGACGAGATCGTCAGCAAGTACGTGGCGGCCATTGGAGGGAAAGACGCGATCAGCCAGGTGAAATCGATCTACACGGAAAGCTCGCTCCAGGTGATGGGGAGCGAGAATCCAAGTACCACGATGATTGTGGATGGCGTCGGATACAAGAGCGAGACAGACCTCAACGGCACGAAGATCGTGACATGCTACACCGATAAGGGCGGCTGGTCAGTGAATCCGATGGCAGGTGCAAATGATCCCACGCCTATGCCGGAAGATGTCTATAACGCGGGCAAGGGCCAGATCAACGTTGGCGGCGCGCTCTATGACTATGCGGCCAAGGGCAGCAAAATCGAGTTCATGGGGAAAGACGGCAACAACTACAAGATCAAGTTGACTTCGAAAGAGAATGTCGAAGCGACGTATCTGATCGATTCAACGTCGTTCTATGTCACATCTGTCTCGTCGAAGGGCAAGATGCAGGATCAGGAAGTCGACATCACCACCAGCCTCTCCGACTACCGGAAGACTGACGTGGGTTACGTGATCCCCTACGGCATTAATGTGGATTTCGGGCAATTCGCCCTGTCGATCGCCGTGAAGAAAGTGGAGTTGAACAAGACGATCGATCCGGCTGTGTTTGCCATGCCGAAACCTGCGGAAGCGCCGGCAGCGACGCCGGCGACTAAACAGTAGTCCCGCATCGAGCGCCATGCCCTGCCTTCTTCAGGCCGTGGCCGTGGCGCCGAAACCATTTGTCTCGCTGCGCGGAGAGTCGACACCGGATCGCCTGTGGGGTGGAACTCCATGGCGACCACGTGGCGATATTTCAGCTCCGCGAGTTTGCGATAGATGTTGGCTGTAGTTGATTTCGCCGGTGCCGGGCTCGTGGCGGCCGGGAACGTCGGCGACGTGAATCAAGCCGATCACATCGATGTGCTTGTCGAGTTTCTCGATCAGGTTGCCCTCGGCGATCTGCTCGTGGAAGATGTCGTAGAGAAACTGCACCTGCGGGTGGTTGACGGCGCGAACGATTTCGATTGCCTCGGCGGCGGATTGCAGGAAGTAGTGCGGATTCTCATCGGGGTCGATGCACTCCAGCAGCAGGCGCACGGGCTGGCCGTCGATCTGCTTGCCTTCGATGAGTTCCGCGGCGCGCTTGAGCATTCGATGCAGCTCTGATGCTGCTGCTCGCGCGAGAGGCCTGGGACAACGTTGCCGGAGAGGACGATCATTGCCGGGCAAGAGAGCGTCTCCATTGGAATGAGCGCTTGCTTTCAACTCGGCGAGGAAAGGCTCCCGGTGAGCCGGATCGGCGAGTCCGTGCCGATGGCCCGCTGTTCGAGACCCGGCGGTTGCGTCGAAGGAGATGCCGAGACGTTTGCGGGCAGCATTGGCGCGGGCGAATTCGGCGTCGGTCCATTTGGCGTATTCGCCGACGAGTTCGACATTGGTGTAGCCGGCCTGCGCCACGTTGGCGAGGCGCTGCTCGAAGGGCAGATCGGTCCAGACAGTCCACAGCATGATGGAAAGCGGGAAGGGTGCGGTTTCTTTTTCAGGATCGCGCAAGGGTTCAGCGTGCAGAACGGAGCCGGCGATTGCGGTGGAGGCGATGCCCTGGGCGAATTGGCGGCGATTGAAGATTTGATATTTCATCGATTCACTCTGTCATCCCGCAGGGGCTAAAGCCCCTGTTATTTCTCTGGCTGTTTCGGCACGACTAAACCGCTTGGTGAAAAAGTCCGTATGGACCGAGCCGGCATCGCGCAGGGGCTAAAGCCCGACACTCATTTTGTTGCATTTGCGGCCTGGCTGAAGCCATGCCCTTGTTACAAAACAGCGGTTCGTTGAGTTCTTCACCAAGCTGTAAAGTTTTCGTGGCCTGACACAAGACCTGGTGACAACTGCGTTTTTCTGGAGCCAGTGATACTTCGTGCTAACAGAAACGAGCCTTGTTTCGCGATTCGGACGATTCATTGCCTTGTTTCGCCACTTTGCCGGAGCGGCGGAGGGCCTGCCAGTCCTTTTCGGTTTGATCGGCGTAGAGTGAGCCGAATTTGGCCAGGGCTTCGGCGAAGGTTGCTCCGTTTCCGAGATAACCCGCGATCACCAGCGGATCGCCGGAGCGGGCATGACCGCGGGCAAGCAATTCGCCGCAGACTTCGCCGAAAGCGGTGAGGCCGGTTCCTGCAAGATCGGCGAGATCGATGGACCCCTTGTGGTCGTTGAGTTGACGGACGAGGAAGTGGCGGGCGCCGATGTGCGTCCAACCGAGAAACGGGTCTGACTGCAGCTGCATGGAACGCTGGCCGATGACGACGCGCTGACCGTTTTGCGGACATGGATGCGCGTTGGGCAGGTACGGCGCATAGGCCGATTGGCGCTTCCTCCTTGATCTGCAGGAAGAGCGGATCGTCGGGGCCGTTGCCTTCGAAGTAGATGCAGTAGTCGCGCAGGCCGACGGAACCGGTGCCGACCACTTTGAAAGCTACATCGATGGGCCGGTAGAGCGAGAGCAGGTGCTGGCGCTGCGACTCGAGCATTTCGCGGTAGGGGCCGAGGGCTTCGAGAACCTTCTCCGCCTGCGCACCCGTGATGCGCGTCAGATTGGGCTTGATTTCCCTGAAGCGGCGGGTGCCTGGCTTGCCGGGGACGGGCTCGGTGAGTTGCTGCAAGAGTGTGCACGGGGGTAGCGCGCTCTGCCTTGAGCAGCGCCTGATGAACGGGTTGAACGTCGCCGAGACGATGGACCTGAAAGCGCCCGACTTCAAGCAGCGGCATTCTTGCGAATGCGCTCATCTGTTCGCAGTAACGGAGGATGCATTCCTCGACGGCCTGCTGCGCGGATGACTCTTTGTGTCCGGATTCGCGCCCGGCCAGCACGAGCGACGCGGCCATACGCTTCAGATCCCACTCGAAGGGGCCGCGGATGGTTTCATCGAAATCGTTGATGTCGAAGACGAGGCGACCGTCGGGTGCGGCGAAGGCGCCGAGGTTGCGCACGTGGGCATCGCCGCACAGCTCCGCTTCAATGCTGGTGTTGGGAATCATGGCGAGGTCGGCGGCCATCACTGGCGCGGCGCCGCGGAAGTAGAGGAATGGCGATTGCGCCATGAGCTGATGCTTGAGCTTCAGCAGAGCAGGAACGCGTCCCCGCTCGGCACGCTCCAACAGCGAAAGCGGGGTTGTTTTCCGCGCCTTGATGTTGAGTTCGTCGTTCTGCTGGCGGCGCAGCTGCTTGCGCCGCGACTGACCGAAAATCCGTCGTTCATCAGGCGTTGCCCAGTTCATGCTCGCAATGCCTCCCTCCGCATTCTATTGGAGGATAGTCGGTGACGCTGTGATTGCAACCGTCAGAATATGACGGTGCTGGTCAGTTCAGAGGACACCGCGGCTCGTTTACACTGGATTGCCGGTACACGATCCACCCCTACTCATGCTCATCGAGAGTGTCCGTCCGGAGGAATCCGTTTGAAACGTCCTGATATTTGTCCGCCTGGCCGCATTTGCCGCGGTGTTGTTGCGTTGCGCCCGCGATGCCGGCGCAGCAGAACGCAAAGCCGCTGACGGTGGAGGGCATCTTTGCTCATGGCGCAGTGATGGGCACACCGCCAAGTGGGCTGGCCTGGTCGCCCGACGGGCAACACCTGACGTATCTGGATGGCGGCGAACTGATCGATCTTGATCCGGGGCTAAAGAAGCCCCATATCCTGGTGAGCCGTGCCAAGCTCGCCACGCTCACGGGTGGAAAAGCGTCGGAGCAGGACCGCGACCACCGCGAGCGTTACGGGATGGCGAACTATATCTGGGCTCCCGATTCGAAGCACCTGATGTTCGACTCGAACGGCAGTTTGTGGATCTACGATCTGAGCAACGGAACGGGCGTGGATATTGGCTTTGCAGGGGAGGGTTCGGGCGACGATCCAAAGTTCTCGCCCAATGGCGACTATGTTTCGTTTATCCGCAATCACGGGCTGGCGGTGGTTCCGCTGCGCGAGGCGGGAACGCCGACGGTGATGACGGCCGCGGCGCCGAATCCATCAACTCTCAACGGCGAAGTGGATTGGGTGTACGAGGAGGAACTCGACACCAAGAGCAATTACTTCTGGTCGCCGGATTCGAAGAACCTGGCGTTTTTGCAGATGATTGAGGAGAGCGTTCCCGAGTATCCGATCACCGATTGGATCCCGACCCACGCATCGGTGAACAAGCAACGGTATCCGCAACCGGGCGATCTGAATCCCGGATGTGCGGGTGGGGGTGGTGAGCGCAAAAGGAGGCAAGGTCTCCTGGGTTCACGTGCCGATCGAGCAGGGCCAGGACTACATTCCGCGATTCGGATGGGTGGATCGCAAGACGCTGTGGGTGGAGACGCTGAGCAGGGATCAGAAGCATAGACGGATTTACTTTGCCGACCCGGGCACGGGGATAGCCCACAGCGTACTGGAAATCTCAGACGAAAAATTCGTGAATGAAAACTTCGATGTGTATGTGGCGCACGGATGCATTGTCCTGACGGACTGGACCGACGGCCACAACCATGTCTATCTCTACAAATACAACGAGGGTAAGACCGACTCGACGACTGCCGCGCTTGAGAAGCAGTTGACCAAGGGGGATTTCGAAGTTGGCGAGGTGTACCGGGTCGATCCGGAGCACAAGGAAATTGAATACGCGTCGAACGAAGGTGCTGCGCTGGATCAGCAAGTCTGGCAGGCGACGTTCGACGGCGAGCGCAAGCAACTGACCACGTGGCGCGGGCAATCACGACGCCAACTTTGCGCCGTCGGGAAGCAGCTTTACCGACAAGTATTCATCGCGCATGGAGCCGCCGGTGCTGGAGCTTTGCGCAGTCGGGGCCAAGTGCACGGCATTCTGGGCGTCGCATTCGATCGACGCATATGGTTTGCACGGACCGGAACAGCTGGAGGTGAAGGCGCACGACGGGACGACTATCTATGCAACCTTGCTGCTTCCGGAAAATATGTCCACAGCTGCGAGCGTTCCGCTGATCGTGAATCCATACGGTGGGCCGGCGGTGCAGACGGTGTTGAACCGGTGGAGCGATGGGCTGCTGTTTGATGAGTTGCTCGCGCAGCATGGGTTTGCGGTGCTTCATGCGGACAATCGCGGCATGGCTGGACGGGGGCGCGAGTTTGCGCAGGCGGCGTATCACAACTTCGGCGCCGTTCAGCTTGAAGATCAGTTGACGGTGGTGGATGCGGTGCTCGCGAAGTATCCGCAGCTTGATGCCAAGCGGCTGGGTTGGTGGGGCTGGAGCTGGGGCGGCACGTTTACGCTGTATTCGCTGACGCACTCCGATCGCTTCAGGGCAGGCGTTGCTGTCGCCCCGGTGACGGACTGGCGCAATTACGATTCGATCTACACGGAGCGCTATATGAGCCGGCCATCGGATTTCCAGGAGGGATACAAGGATTTCTCGGTGGTGAATTCCGCTGCCAATCTGAAGGGACGTATTCTGCTGGCGCATGGGACGGGCGACGACAACGTGCACATCGAAAACACGGTGCAGTTTGTGCAGAAGCTGATTGAGGCGCAGATTCCGTATGATCTGCAGATCTATCCGCGCAAGACGCATTCGATCTCAGGCGCCGATGTGCGCACGCACCTATTTACGCGCATCCTTGCGCACTTTGAGCAGTATCTGAAACCGCCGGTGCAATGAATGGTCCAATGAAGATGGACGCCGCAATGGATGAGGCGACGAGAGCGGAACTGGAGCGGCTGGAATTGCTGCTGATGGACCCGGCGGTGCGGCGCGATCGCGAACGAGTAGCCGGGCTGCTGGCTGAGGATTTTGTGGAGTTCGGATCGTCGGGGCGGGTGTGGACGCGGGAGGCGACGCTGGAATTGCTGGCGACCGAGACGTATACGCCGCCCGCGGTTGAGGCTTTTGCGTGCCGGATGATCAGCGAAGATGTGGCGCTGGTGACTTATCGCGCGGTGCGCGGTCGATGCGGTGTCGGGGGAACGTAAGGTTACGCTGCGGAGTTCAATCTGGACGAGGGTGGGCGGAAACTGGCAGATGCGATTCCACCAGGGAACGCGCGCAAACTGATGGGAGTGCGCCGGAGTTCCAGCGCTACATTTCGTGCCGGTTGAAGATCGTCATCCTTTTCGCGGCTTGGGGCAGTTTGTGCACTCGAGGCAGCAAACGAGGAGCACCGCCACTCCCAGAGTGACCAGGATGGCCAACACGCTTGCGTATGAAGCGATCCAATGCAATAGGTTATGCATATCCCACGGCGGCCCGCGCTCGCATCCAACCCCGCTCTGAAAAAGAACACCAGCAGCGGCAAAAAGGCTCGGAGGATGACGGACCCTCCGGCACGGCAAGTCTACCACCGATTTATATAAAGAGTCCGCGCATGAATCAGGTCTTGCGGTTAGGCGAATAAAAGACGAAAATTGAGATCGCAATGAATGCAGGCGACTTGAACCCGGAAGATGGATTCGGACCGGAAGACTGGCCCGAAGGAACGGTTCCCTTGGCGGCCCCGAGCAATGCCAACGAATGAGCGCCGCGAAGAACCCTGCCTCAACTGGCTGTTTGTTGATCTGAACTCCTATTTTGCGTCGGTAGAGCAGCAGGATCGGGCGGAGTTGCGCGGGATAGCCGGTGGGGGTGGTGCCGATGATGGCGGACACAACCTGCTGTATTGCCGCGAGTTATGAGGCAAAAGCGCATGGCGTAAAGACCGGAACAATCGTCGCAGATGCGAAGAAAATGTGCCCGAATATCGTGCTGGTGGAGGCGCGGCACGAGATTTACGTGGATTATCACCATCGGATCGTGGAGGCGGTGGAAACCTGTCTGCCGGTGACGGCGGTGATGTCGATTGACGAGATGGCTTGCAGGCTGATGGGGCGGGAGCGGCCACTGCTGGCGGCGCTGGAACTGGGGCGGAAGGTGAAGGCGCGGATCCAGGAGCAGGTGGGGCCGTTCCTGCGGAGTTCGGTGGGACTGGCGACGAGCCGTTACCTGGCCAAGGTGGCGAGCGACATGGAAAAGCCGGATGGGCTGGTGGCTCTGCCGCTGGATGTGTTGCCGGAGGCGCTGCGGCGGCTGACGCTGCGGGACCTGCCGGGGATCGGCGCGAAGACTGAAAAGCGGCTGAACGAAAAAGGCATCCACACGATGGACGACCTGCTGAAGCTGGATTGCGAACAGGCGGGGCAGCTGTGGGGGTCGGTGTGGGGAGAGCGGCTGTGGCATTGGCTGCAGGGCGAAGACTTCGAGATGTCGGAGACCGAGCATCTGAAGTCGATCAGCCACTCGCATGTGCTGGCGCCGGAGATGCGGACCGCGGAGAAGGCGTGGGCGGTGGCGCACAAGCTGCTGCACAAGGCGGCGATGCGGCTGCGGACGCACAAGCTGTGGGCCAGCTCGATCGGGCTGGCGGTGGGGTTCTCAGTACCGCGGGGGCAGAATGCGCCGGTAAGTCAGCTTTGGCGTTCCAACGCGCGGGTGGCATCACGAGATCCGATTGAGCGAGTGCCAGGATAACCAGACACTCATTGGCGCGCTGTGCCGGCTGTGGGCGGAGAAGCCGAAGGGACAAGGATACGACGAGCCGTACTTCATCGGCGTGAGTCTGAACGGGCTGGTGCCGGACCGGCTGCATTCGCTGAATCTGTTTGATTCGCTCGATAACGCGAAGAGCCGGGCGAAGCTGCTGGAGGCGATGGACCAGCTGAATCAGAAATACGGGATGAGCACGCTGGCGCCGGCGACGATGCTGGCAGCGTATAAAGCTGCGCCGACCCGGATCGCGTTTCACAGCATTCCGGATTTGTTTTGAGGGCTGTTAAAACAGGAAAAACTTTTCAAGCAACGTGTGACTGGATTTCAAGAGAATTGCGAAGGGTAACTGCCGGATTGGCCACCACACCCCCGCAACCGACAATCTACGAGTTATTGTTACGGCAAGGGTCAGCATCACTCAGAGCTGGGCTGCCTTGCAGGTCTCGCGCACGTCGTCCTTCATGACCGCAACGCCGAGGAGGAAAGCAAGACGTGAGGAGGAGAGCTTTGCTACGGGACGGATTCGATTGATAGCCTTCGATGAACCCAGCGGCGTGCAGCGCACTCCGGAATGCCTGCGGCTGGTTTGTCTCATGGATACCGGCGGCAAGCTGGCGATCTGGGGGAGCGATGAGAACAGGCGCAACATCGACCTAGTGTTGAAGAAAGGAATGCCCTGTGCCGTTGGATGCGAATACATTGGACCGTCAGAGTGGGGGTTGGTCGATGGGCATTCGCATTGGGTGCCAGAGCACCGCTCATTGCGAATCGTAGGGGAGGTCAATAAACCGAGCGTGCAGTAGTATCCGGATTGGCCACATCCAACAACAACCGGGTTTATACTTTACCGGTGAAGCTCCGTGCCTTGATGTTCGTGCTTGTGGCAGGGATTACGGCGAGTCCTGCATGTGCGCAGTCGGCGGACAGCAGCGTTGTGAAGACAACCGTCTGCGATATTGTGCGCCACCCATCTCAGTTCATCGGCAAGACCGTAGAGATACGGGCGCAGATCTGGCCCGATTAGAAATTCTAATTTTCACTGGATGAATGAGTCCTCGGTTCACTTCGGTAAAGTGTGCCCCTTCCTTCAGGCATCGTTCAAGTCCCAGAGCGGCCTTGGCGGCCAGCAAGCTTTCGGCACGTTCCGTGGGAAGATCGTCATGAGGCTTTCACACCAAAAGTCTTCGCTGCTCGCCCCCGATCCAAAAGGATCGTTATTGATCTTCCTCGTCGATCAGCAATCCGACATTTACCTGAGACGCGACTACCTGAGCGGCCCGGTCCCGATGTTGCAACTCTACGACCAGCAGACAGGCTCCTTCGTTCGCCCCGCGTATTGAACGAATCCATCGGTGTTCCCGGTTCACCGGCAATCAGCGACCCTCACAAGCGTATTGAAAGTTGGACTGACCGTTGCTGACTCGGAAGTAAGCAATTCTCTGGCTAGAGGGTCTGAGAAGAACAACCGCAGATGTTTCGACTCCGCTTCGCTGCGCTCAACATGACAGCCGCTTTCGTGATTGTTGGTGAGTCACCGGCTAATTGAAAATAACGCCGAGAAGGAATGCCCGGATTAGGCGATCAGGATCATTCGGGCCGGCCGATCCATGAATACTGCCATCCTACTGACAGAGCCTGGTAGTTGCCGCCGTACTTGATGTAGGCGCCGTTGGCATAGCTGCATTTGAGGGTCTGATGCTTCGTCACGGGCATGGCGAACGTTCCCCCGATGCGGGAATTGTTTTGCAGAGTATTCGGGTTTTCCACTCCGTTCAAACTCGTCGTGCCGCCGTGCCAGTAGTTTGCATCGAACGAGGCCCATAGCCGGGGCCGGAAACTATAGCTCAGGTGTCCCTCGAATGCGACGATGGGGGCAGACGACTGGGAGGTTACGCCGGGGTTGTACTGGTTTTTGGAAAAGTACTCGGGATTGATGGTGTAGAACCATCCCCCAGCGTATCCATCGACGATCCAATGGCCCCACCGTCGGGAGACGCCCACTTCCGGTTTGAAGCCCCAGCGATTGGCACCGAAATTGACTAACTTCGTCCCATCGTATTGGCCCGTTGGGGCGTCGACTCGGAGGCTTGCTCCGACAACCGTCTTCTGCCGCCATTTCGCGAATTCCCGCACATCCATCGCCGGGCCGCCGTAGAGATTTATCGAGAAGCGATAGGTTGTATCGAGCAATCCCGACCGGTACACATTCGTCTGAGTGGCGAACAGCTCTCCGCTGAAGTTCGCAACACCATAGGGCAGCGTCGCATTGATGCTGGACGAGCGGCCAAAGATTTTCATCGCGTGCGCATACGTGAAGCTCGCGATATTCCCGGTTGCCGCAGCATCGGTGATGGGCACAGCATTGTTGAAGGCCAGGTTGCCGGTTAGAAAACTGTAGGAGGTGACCACGGCGTTGGAATGGACGGGCGTAATCAGGTAGGCTCGCGGCGTGAGGTCCTGAGCACGGATCTTTCCCGGCATGCAAATCGCAATCATGATCGAGAACAGGAGACCTGCGATCGCGCCGGTATGCGGTGCTTTCAATTGCTCGCGGATCACGGTTGCTGTCACTTCAATTGTTTCCCCCGCCACCGGACTCACTCTGCTTCTCTAATCACCGCACCTTGACCTTCGGGTCGCGAATCGCTCGTTTGAGTACTTCAAGATACTTTTCGCGAAAACAGCAGCCTCTCGGCTCGTCGATTCCGCTGGTCGAAAGCGTGCTGCGCGGGTGACACCGCCAAATGCTAGATCAATCTGTGGGGGTAGTCTGCTGGAAGTTTTGGCAGTTGTTGCGTCTAGGCAGGGCCATGGGCCTGCTGTTTTACGGTCTTTTGCATCGGAAGTTCCTATTCCGGGTGACGGAACTCGGATATGACGATTTTCGTGGTAATGTCCGGGTTGCCCACCATACGCCTGAAACGCGAAAGAGCGCCTACCTTCTGAGGGACATCTTTTTGGTGGCAGCGATCTCTTTCCAGTGCTCTACGCAAGCTTTAAATGCATCTTCGGCATCATCCGTTAATGGCAAGCATTGTGCTTTTTGAAAAATAGCTGTCAGGGAATTGATGACTGCCCGCCTTACCTCTACGTCAGGATCATCCAAGGAGTCAAAAAGTGCCCAGACGGCGTCCCCGGACCGCACTTGATTCAACGCACCAGCTGCTGCCACGCGCATCGTTGGCTCGGGAAGCTTAAGAGCCTGAATCAGAATTGGCCCTGCGACGGAACTGTCGATCTGCGTAACGCATAAATCATGTTTGCCCGGGCATTAGCCAGATCGGAGCGTCGGCGGTGAGCAGTCCTGATTCCAGGTCCGGTAATACTGACAAATTCTTGTGCCTGACAAGCGCGGCCAGCAATTCAAATCGAAATGCGGGATCTGATCTTGATGCCGAGCCATGAAGTGCCAGGTTGAACATTTCCGGTACAACTGGTGATTGCTCAGTGTCGATCAAAAATATGCTACGAATACGATCCTGCGACAAGGCTTGCTCATCGAAGAGTCCTTCCGCCAGGTGCCGAAGCACCCGAGTATAGAGATCCCCCTCAGAGTTGTCTGACAGCGCAGTCCGCGAACGCGACATCGGTATCGAGGATTGATCGGGTGCCGTGAACGCAAATCTGTCCCCATCCGGCTTGAGAAAAAACATGAGGTATGCCCCTGTCGCAAGCCCATTCGTCAGCGGGCCTCCCTCCCAGTTGGGGTTATGAAGATAGTCCACTTGAATGAGTGCCACTCGCAGATTCTCCCTTTAGCACTTCATCGACTTGGATGAATGCGGTGATGCTTTCGCACGCATACGGCGTTCCATCGGGCATGAGAATCTTGCCGAGGCCAACCCGGTCGGCGCTGAGAACCTCGCCAACGACGATGACAGGAGAGGAATCGGTAAGCTTGGCGATGTCGCGAATTGAATAGATGCGGCACTGGGCCGGGACGGGGAGGGAGAGTGCGACGAGGAGCAAAGAGCCATGTCTCAACGCCTGCGGCAAAAGCTGCATGCCTTCATCCTCGGCTTAATCCAAGATTTAGAGCCTGACTATTCGACGGATATTTCATTTGAAAGGGAGCACAACTGTCCAAGAAAGAGTCAAATGCATGCCCAATAATCGATCGTAGTCCCGAATGACCGGCAACTCGGAAGTATGAAAGTCAAGGTTCTGGGCGAGTGACCGATTACTCGGAAGCAAGCATTTTGCAGCTAGAAATGTCTGAAGGACAACCGCAGATGTTTCGACTCAGCTTCGCTGCGCTCAACATGACAAGCGCTCTTTCCATTTCCATTATTGGTGAATGACGGCAATCCGGAAGCTATTCCCTAGTGTGGTAAGTCTGAAGTCCTTGACAGAAACCGGAAAAGCAAAAAGCAGATTCTTCGCTCACCATCCCCAAACTGAACGGCGTTTGGGGGCCCGTTCGCCCAGAATGACACTGCCAATTATGGGAAGAATTTCAGCCTCAGGACATTAGTAACCGGTCGCGGAGCATCGGTGGCAACTCTTGGCATTGCGCAATGGGGCTGTTCGCAAGTTGTATCTGTTTCGCAAGGGCGAACAGAACCTGGAGATGATTGCGCCCTTTGTTTAATGAACGGTGACGGTGACCTGCATGGTTGAGCGGCCGTATTGGTTGGTCGCGTTTAAGGTGTAGGTCGTTGTGGCAGTCGGCGTGGTGGTGACGGTTCCTCCGCTGACGCCTCCAAGCACGTCGATGAAATCGTAGGAGTCGTTGGTTGTAGTCCACGTAAGCGTGACAGGTGTTCCGGCAGCAACCGAGGAAGCAGAGGACGTGAAGCTGTTGATGGTTGGCGTTGCTCCGGTGGGCGCGGTATTGGCGTCGTAGCCGGGGAACGCCGGCGTCATCTGCACGACTTCAAAGTTGGAAGACTGGATGGAGTCGAGGTTGTGCAGGTCGTCGTCATTCCAGCGTGGGTCGGGCACTCCCTGAAAATAGAAGTAGCTGCCGTTGTCGGCGAGGATCATGCCGTACTTCTTCATCGCAGTGAGGATCACCTGGTTGGCGGCGGAATAACCGGAGATGTCGAAGCTGGCTTTGAGGCGGATGCGCATGCCCATGATGTTGCTGACGCCGTATGTGGTTCCGGCTGCGTGGCTGGCGGGCGCGACGAAGTATCCGCCGTTGGCGTCGTTCTTGGTTTGCTGCATGGTGAAGCGGATGGCGTGATTGATTGCGCCGGCGGCGACTTCGTCGTAGCGCACGAGGCCGGGGAAGATTGGCAAGCCCGGCGGCGTCTGCCGATGTCCAGCCCCAGGGGCGGCGATCGTAGTTCTTCAAGTCCCAGATGGTTTCAGAGGATGCGCTCCAGGCTCCGCTGCAGCGATGCGTGTTGAAGGTTTCGTAGAGCATGCAGGCGTGGCGATCGAGCACAAGCACGTGCGAGTCGCCGATGTAGGTATCGGGCCATCCATCGCAATCGGCGGGAGAGCCCTCGATGGGAGCGGTGATCGGGAATGGCGCAAGAGCGACATCGCTTTCACTCGCGTAATCGACCACGGAGATTGGAACCAGAGGGGTCGTGCTGGAATCGACGACGACGTAGGGGATGCCGTAGTTTCCTCCGGCCACTGATGACCAGTCGTGATGCAGATGCAGGCCCGCGAATCCGGCGGCGGAAGTGATCGCCGTGTTATTCGGGTCGAGCGGAGCCGAGGAGATGTCGGTGTTCCACGCAGTGGTGGCTGTGAACGGAAGGAAGCCGTTGAGGCTGGCGTTGTCTCCCGTGCTCATGCCTGCGCAGCTGGGGCCGGCCGTCGCTACGGTTAACGTGATCGGGGCTGAGTGGAATTTCGTGGAGTCCGCGGTCGACGTTGCGGTGACGGTGACGGAGTTTGCGCCGGTGTTGGCGGGGGTAAAGGTAACGGCCGTGCCCGAACTGACGGCGGACGCGTCGCTGAGCGTTCCTGCAGCAGCAGGGCTGATGGAGAGATTCACGGTGTTGGTGAAGGCTCCGGTGCCGGTGACGGTAGGAGTGCAGGATGCTGTCTGGGTGTCGGTGATCGTGGACGGGCTGCAAGTGAGAGAGACGGCGGTGATGGTGGGTGCAGCGGGCGCGGTGATGGCGATCTTTGCGGTTCCCAGCTTTGTGGGGTCCTCGGTTGAAGTTGCCTTGATGCTATCGGAGCCGGACGCGGGCACGGTGGAAGGGGCGGTGTAGAGGCCGGAGCTTGAGATGGTTCCGGAGACCGCGGACCACGTGACGCTGGAACTGTAGCTGCCGGTTCCCGCAGACGGTCGCGGAACACTGGCTGGTTTGGCCGGGTTGGAGGCTGGTCGCGGCGCAGGAGACGCTGACGGACGTGATGGTGGGCGCTGCTGGCGCGGTTATCGCGATCTTTGCGGTCCCCAGTTTTGTGGAGTCCTCGATGGAGGTCGCCTTGACGCTATCGGAACCGGACGTGGGCACAGTGGATGGGGCGGTGTAGAGGCCAGAGCTTGAGATGGTTCCGGAGACTGCGGACCAGGTCACGCTGGGACTGTAGCTGCCGGTTCCCGAGACGGTCGCGGAGCATTGGCTGGTTTGGCCGGGCTGGAGGCTGGTCGCGGCGCAGGAGACGCTGACGGACGTGACGGTGGGAGCTGCGGAGGGGGTTCGGCGGGATTCTTGCCGCTAATCCACAACCGGCAAGACAGCATGATCCGAGAAACGAGAGGCCGAGTAAAGTCTTTAATCTCATGGCACTTGTCCTCACGTACGGGCCGGGATGTCCTGTATCGATGGGGTGATTTTATTCGGTTCGAAGGCTTGGGGTCCCTTCAACTCTGCGGCTGCGCAGCCTTTGGTAATGTCTCCTCCCCGCATGAACTTTCTTTCGTCCAAAACGTACCTTTTGCATCCCGAACCGCGTTCCTCTGCGGATAAGAAGGTAGAAGCGAAACCCATGGCCGAGAAGTGGCACCCGGATTTCGAGCGACTGGTGGACGAGCATCAGTCCATGGTGTTCTCGCTTGCGTGGCGGATGACCGGCGACCGCGGATTGGCGGAAGAGGTCGCGCAGGACGTTTTTCTGGAGTTGGACAGGCATATGGACCGGATCGAGAGCCCCGAACACGCGATGTTCTGGTTACGGCGGGTGGCGATGAATCGCTCGGCCGATGCGCTGCGGCGGCGGAAGGTGCGCGGCGTGGACCTGTGGGTAGAGATTGAAGAGAATCACGGGGCGCCGGCGGAGGAGCGCTCCTCGCCACTGAGCGCGCGGCTGGAGCATCTGCTCGGACGTTGCCGGAGGCGCAGCGGGCGGCCCTGGTGCTGCGGTACCAGGAAGATTTGACGCCGGAAGAGATTGCGGCGACGGTGGATGCGCCGGTAGCGACGGTGAAGAGCAATCTGCAGCGCGGGCTGAAGCTGTTGCGCGCGAAGGCAACAACGCATTTGAAGGAGTACATTCGTGGACTTTGAACGGCCTGATCAGGGCCAGAACAAATCGACGAGTTTCGAACGGGAATTAAAGCAGGCGATGGAGCGCAGGCCGGCGCCGCCGAGCCTGAAGCGCCGGATCCTGCAGCAGCGCAGCATGCGGCGACACAGAACGCGTACAGGCCACACGATGTGGTGGCAGCGGCTGGCGGCATCGGTGTTGCTGGTGGGAGTGATTGCCGGCGGCTATAGCTGGCGGCAGGTGGAAGACAGGCGCAAGGGCGAAGAAGCAAGACAGCAGGTGCTGACGGCATTGCGGATTACGAATCGCGCATTGAACGACATGAATCGGCGGCTCGCGGCGCGTAACCGCGAGGAAAAGTAAGGAAGTCGCGCAGACAGTCCCGCAAGGGCTAGCAGCAAAGAGGAGAGATCGATGAAGAACTCGGATTGCAGCTTTGGTTTTTCTGGGGATGGGATGCTGGACTAGTTTCGGCGGTGGCGCAGAATTCGCAACTACCGCTGCCGTCGCCTGTGGAGAAGGAACTGGCCGCGAAGGCCTCGAACGTAACCGAGGTGACGCTGGGCAAGAACATGCTGGCGTTTGCTGCGAAGTTCATGAACGGCAAAGACGGGGACGAAGCAGCGACGCGGCACCTGATCGAAGGGCTCGACGGGATTTACGTCCGCGACTACGAGTTCGACAAAGAAGGCCAGTACTCGATGGACGACATCCAGAAGCTGCGCTCCTACTTTGAGACGAGCGACTGGTCGCCGATTGTGCGCGAGCGCGACAAGAAGAGCGGCGAGAGCACAGACGTGATGATGAAGATCGTGAACGGCGAGACGCACGGCATGTTCATTCTCGACGTGGAGCCGAAGGAGCTGAGCATCGTGCTGATCCTTGGGCCGGTGAAGATGGAAGACCTGGGCAAGCTGGGCGGCATCGGCGGACTCGGCATGCTGGGCGACATCGAGAAGGAATCGCAGACAAGGACAAGGACAAAGACAAGACCAAGGACAAGACCAAGAAAGAAGGACGGTGACGAATGAAGACGTCTCATGCTGATTCCGATTTGCTTCATGGCGCTGGCGGTGCCGGTGGTGGTGCTGGCGAACGGCGCGCAGGGCGGGTTTGACGGCGTGGTGAGCTCGATTGAGTCGCGCTATCACGTGCATGCGCAGCGCATTCCCTTCCTTGGCCTGATCAGCTTTATTTCGCACAAGGCGACGAGCGGCGGCGTGAGCGGGATGCACGTTGCCGAGATCGACGACTTCCATGCGGACGTGGACGGCGAAGAGCTGAACAGGATGGTGGAGGCAGAAGCTGGGTGCGGAGTGGGAGCGCGTGATTCGCGAGACCAGCCACAAGCGGCAATAGTCAGACGCTGATCTACATGCATCCCGAGGGGCCGCAGATGGGACTGTTCGTGCTCGATCTGGACGGGCACGAGATGGACGTGGTGCAGGTATCAGTGGATCCGAACCATCTGAACGAGAGCATCGGCAAGTACGAGCACCATCATCACGAAGTTGAAAGCGGAGAGCACCGAGGGACGACGAGTCAGAGTAAGGGCCAGTCCGATTCGGCACTCTTCAAGACGAGCCGCACTTGTGGATCAATCGCATTCTGCAGGTACGCACTGGCAAGGAGCCGGCGTTGAGCCCGCTCCTCTTGCAATTTGGGATTAAGGTGCAAGGATGTTGAATGGGGGGGGGATTGGATCGGCGGTGGACTTGGGTGAGAAGGTCTGCCTGAACTTCCTCCACCGCTTACCTAATCGATCCGAAGCCATGAAAAGATGTCCGGCGGTGAGCGGGCCTGCTACGCGATGATGGCCGACAGCGGCCAAGCCCATTGATGCGATGCATCCGCACTGTTCGCAATCAGGATTTCCGCCAAACTGACATGGAGTGATTGCGGTTTTGAGATCGGCGGAGATGATCTCGGTGGTCCGGGCGAAGATGCATTCTTCTGGATTTCCGGGTGGGGAGACAATCTCTCGAATGACTGCTTCCGGCATGTCCAGCGTCGGGTATTTCAGCCGCAATTGCCGCAGGGTGGCAATCACATTCGTTCTCTGCGAAGCAGTGAGTATCTCCTTGTCGGTCGCGCCACGCTGAGGAGTGAAGATGCTGAACCACACCTTGTTCACCTGAGGCAGGTTCGTCCAGAATCCAAGGAATTCGTCGAGGTAGCCGGGGCGCTCCGCGATCTGCGATGTGACGGTGCAGTGAATAGTGACTCGCGCACCCTGGATGTTCTTGAGGATGCGGTCGTAGGTCGCGGGTTTGCGGCGCTCATCATGTTCGGGCTGCAGGCCATCGACCGAGACCACCACATTCAGTTTCTTGAACTTCATCCATGCAGCCGGAATCTCCCTGAATGCGCTGGTGACGACCTGGGTGTGTACACCGCGGCTCTCGATTTGTGGCAAGAGCGCGTCGAGTTCGCGGTATCGAACGAGCGGATCGCCGCCCACCAAAGAGACATGGAGCGGCCGATGCTCGTCGATCAGGGCGAGCACCCTCATGACCAGTTCGTCGCCCTTAAAGTCAGAGAGCTCGCGAAGCTGTGTCGGACCCCCCAGATGTGCCGCATCGAAGGCGTAGCATCCGGGGCAGCGCAAAGGGCATTCCTTGGTGATCTCGATGGAAAGAGAAGGTGCACGGCCGGCGAGGATTCTGGCCCATGCGCGTAAAACTTCAGATGATTTCATTGGTCTCTCCGTATCAGGCGTTTGATGCTGACGGGGTGGCAACGTAGCTCGAGGGGCTCGGTTTCAGCCTTGCTTGTCGCGTACTTGGAGAGGCAGAGGATCAGATGAGGAGAGGAGTGCTATACGTGCCCGTATCTGAAGCGGCCACGTACTCCGTACGAAACACCGAGACTGCCCATGTGATCCTGATCGGCACGCGCTCATGACACGCGAACGCGAGGATGCACAATGCCGAAAAGAATGAGTCGAAACACTGTTTGAGATTCTTCGAGAGCACCAGCGCGAGGCCGAGGAATGACAGGATCATGAGTGTGCTCAACTCGAAGTCCCTGCCGCCGTGGAGAAAACGATCCCAGGTCCAAAGATGCTGTGTGACGGGCATTGTGATCAGCGAGATCGCAGTCAAGATCAGGAGAGCGCGGGCGATCCACACAAAGACCCTCGGTGTGCATGCACACGCATTGAGGTCCGTGCGGCGATCCACCTCGAGATTGTGATCCAATCGCTTCTCGCTTGGAATGATCTGTCTACCTTTAGAACATTTCGGCTAACTGCATGGCTTCCAGTTGTGTGGAATACACTTTCACGCCATCCGTTGTCACGGGATTTCAGTGCGACATCGGAGCCTCTTAACCATTGGATGTGTTCGGCGCGGAATCGTTCCTCGGATCCTGCATATTCTTAGACTCTCCAACTATCGCTGAGTCACGGTTCGATGGACAATCCATGAAAACGGGACGACGCCGGAGAGTTCGCGCCGGCTGCCCGGTGTAGCTAGACTGAACGTGAATTGAATCTTCACTCTTCAATGGCGGGATCGGGGTATCGGGGCAGGCTCGCGCCTTCGCCTACAGGATATCTGCACATCGGGCATGCGCGGACATTTGCGACGGCGTGGCGGCGAGCGCGGAAAGCCGGCGGCGTGCTGGTGATGCGGATGGAAGACCTTGATCGGGACCGGAGCAGGGCGGAGTATGCCGAGGCAGCGCTTGAAGATCTGCGATGGCTGGGGATGGACTGGGATGAAGGGCCGGATGTGGGCGGGGCGTTCGGGCCCTATGCGCAGAGTGAGCGAGGCGACGTGTATTTCGAAGCCTGGAAGCGACTGCGCGAGGGAGGGTTCATCTATCCGTGCCGGTGCTCGCGAAAGGATCTGGCTGCTGCGGTGAGTGCTCCGCATGAGGGCGCGGGACGTGGGCAGGATCCGGAGGATGAGCCGGTGTATCCGGGGACTTGCCGCCCATCTGCGCGCGGGTGAGCGTGTATTTGAGATTTCAGGCGAAATGAGTGGGGGACCCGGCGGGCTGAACTGGCGGTTCCGCGTGCCGGATGGGGAGGCTGTTGCGTTTGAGGATGGCAACCTCGGGCCGCAGCGATTTGTCGCGGGAGTGGATTTCGGGGATTTTCTGGTGTGGCGGCGGGATGGCAACCCGGGGCCCCCGCGGACTGGTCTTCGTCAGCGGGGTGGCGGGGTGCCGAGTTATCAACTGGCATGCGTGGCTGACGATGCGGCGATGCGGATCACGGAGGTGGTGCGCGGGGCGGATCTGCTGAAGTCGACGGCTCGGCAGATACTGCTGAACCTGGCGCTGGGATTTGCGGATCCGAAGTGGTTTCACTGCGAGTTGAGCGTGGATGAGCAGGGACGGCGGCTGGCGAAGCGGCACGATGCGCTGAGTATTCGGGAATTGCGGCTTAGGGGGATGACCCCAGCAGAAATCATCGGAACTTGACTGTCACGCGGCCGCGCTGCAGATCTGAAGACTATTCCGTTTGAAAAGGCGGCGAGGCTATGATCGTTCTACCTCGCAGCTGAGATCCGCGCCGTTTCGCGCTGGGGCGGAGCATCTGAGGCATCTTCCCCGGAGGGACTATGACCCGACCCCCAGCTGGCACCGTGAGTTTTTCTCAACCGTCCTTGCCGGAGAGTTTTCAGTCCAGAATGATTCATAGTCCAGCGGGCGCGGAGATTTTCGTGCGCTTCGGCGGCAGCGGGCCGGTGGTTCTTCTGCTGCATGGATATGCGGAGAACAGTGATTCCTGGGCACCACTGGCAGCCGACCTGATGAAGGATCACACCGTTGTCGTTCCCGACCTTCGCGGCATCGGGCGTTCATCCATTCCGACAGGAGGCTACGACAAAAAGACACAGGCCACAGATGTGCGCGCGGTCGTGACAACGCTGGGATTCGATCGCACGTTCATTGTAGCCCACGACATTGGAAACATGGTGGCTTACGCATATGCTGCAACGTATCCGGACAAGGTTGAGCGGCTGGTTGTGATGGACGCGCCGATTCCAGGAATCGAGCCGTGGAACGAGATTCTGCTGTACCCCGGAGTGTGGCACTTCAATTTTCATGGTCCGGATGCGGAGCGACTGGTAGATGGACGCGAGCGCATTTACTTTGACCGCATCTGGAACGACTTCACCGCGGACAAGAGTAAGCCTGACGAGGTCACCAGAAACTTCTTTGCGGCGACTTACGCTAGGCCGGGAGGAATGAGGGCAGGTTTCGCGCAGTTCACCGCCTTCTCTCAGGATGCCAAGGACAACCAGGTTTTTGAACGGACGAAGCTGACCATGCCGGTGCTGGCAGTGGGCGGAGAGAAGTCCTTCGGTCCGCTGCAGGCCGTGATCATGCGTCATGTGGCAACGAACGTTCGGGAGGCAGTCGTTGCAGGGTCGGGGCACTGGCTGATGGAAGAGCGGCCGGTTGAAACGGTGGCGTTGATCAGGGGGTTTCTGGATGCCTCGCGGGAATAGATGCTGGCCGCAAACGGTGTCGTCGAGCCTCGATGCGGACGTGTCTGGAGTACCCGGGTGACGATGACTATTTGGATTACCAGCGGTGACCATCCGGGGATGGCCCAGAAGTGCCATCGATGTCACACTCTTTAACTACCGGCAAAGATCGCGACCCAATTTCAACCCGGCGCGGGATAGTGCATTTGCCGCCACAACTTTCCCCAGGAGTACCGCAAGCGATGGCACACCACGGCAAACGAGGTTTCTTATCTTCATTGTTCGGGAAGAGAAAGCAGACGGAGCAGGAAGAGACTGCTGAGCTGGAATCGAGGCACAGGCTGGATGAAAGAATCCAGCAGATCCTTGCGGAGAGGGTTGAAACTCCTGAACGCCGGATTATTGAAGAGAACCGCGCTGCGCTGGTGACCCGAGTAGAGGAACCTGAACCTGAGGTTGAGCTCTTTCCGATCTCAGCGAGCGTGCTCGGCAGCCGAAAGGCGCCCGTTCATGTTGCCTTTAGGCCCTCGAGTCTTGACGTAGTTCGGTCTTACGCCACGAGCGAACGATGATGAGCCGGCTTTAACGATCTAAGAGGTCAACACGAAGAAGGCCTGAATTTCAGGCCTTCTTCGCGTTTTGGAGCTCATTTCTCGAAAGAGACCGTCTGCTGCAACGGCAGACTCCGCGAGGATGCACCGACCCGGATGGTGTATTGCCCGGGCGGCAGTTTCCAGGAATCAGTCCCTTCATCAAAGATGTTCAAGCGATCGCGGTTGACAGTGACCGTAGCCTGCTTTGACTCGCCGGGTGCAAGGTCGATCCTGGCCCAGCCGACCAAACGGTTCGGCGGCTCTCCGGCTGACTCCGGCAAGGACGCATAGACCTGGGCGATCTCGCTGCCTGCTCGTTTGCCGGTGTTTCTCACCGTGAAGGAAACGGTAGTCGCGTCTCCGGGTGTGATCTTCAGTCCTGAGTAGGCGAAGGTGGTGTAGGAAAGGCCGAAGCCGAATGGGAAGAGGACGGGTTTCTTCTCCGCGTCGTACCACTTGTATCCGACTTTCAGACCCTCGTCGTAATTGGCGTCGAAGAAGGGACCGATTCCCATCGCCATTCCGATCAAACCCGGTGCTCCGGCAAGTTTCGGTACGGGGTGGTTAGCGTCGGGCTTCGACGGGCCAACGTGAATCGGATGCGGCAGGTCAGCTTCGCTCTTTGGAAACGTGAGGGGAAGCTTGCCGGATGGGTTCACGTCACCGAAGAGGACGTTGGCGATGGCCTCCGATCCTCGAATGCCCGGATACCAGGCTTCGATGACGCCGGCGACCTTATCGATCCATGGCATCAGGACGGCGCCTCCGGTTTCGAGCACGACGATGGTGTGGGGATTTGCCGCGGCGACCGCCTCAATCAGGGCATCCTGATTGTCAGGTAATGAAAGGTTCTTGAGGTCCATGCCCTCAGTCGCATGTTGCGTGGCAAAGACGATTGCTACCTGTGACGACTTGGCGAGCGCTGCGGCAGAGGCGGGATCAGCGCCGGAATCGAATTTGACGATTGCCTGTGGCGCCTTCTGCTGGATTCCTCTCGGAGGCGCTGAACGATGATAGACCTCGGTCAACATGAAAGCCGTCATTGGATTCTTCGCCAATTCCGGTGGCGGCGGAACGGGATTGCCGCCCGCGGGAGAAACCTGTGAAGATCCTCCGCCGGACATGACGCCAACATCCGCGTGTCCTCCGATGACTGCGATGGACCGAAGGCTGGATGCATTCAGCGGCAACTGCTCGTGGTCATTTTTCAGCAGGACGGCGCCTTCCTCGGCAGTCTTCTGCGCGACCTCAAAGCCGCGCATCACGTCCGGGGATTCCGGTTGCGGAGGATCGTCAACGATGCCCGAATCGAACTCGGTGCGCAGAATGCGGTGCACCATGTCGTCGAGCCTCTCCGCCGGTACTTCTCCGCTTTCGACTGCCTTCTTGAGCGCTTCGCCAAACGAGTCATTCCCCGGCATCTCGATGTCGAGGCCAGCATTCGCGGCCTTGGCTGTGCTTTGAGTCGCGCCCCAGTCAGAGACGACGAATCCTTTGAATCCGAAGTCCTTCTTCAGTACATCGGTGAGCGTGTAGGAGTTCTCGCAGCCATAGGTTCCGTTGATTCGGTTGTAGGAGCACATGACAGCGCCCGCTCCGGAATCCTTCAACGCTATCTGAAAGGCAAACAGATCGCTCTCGCGCATGGCGCGCTTGCTGATGATGGAGTTAACGACGATGCGGCCGGCATCCTGATCGTTGACGGCATAGTGTTTCACATCGGTGATGAGATGCAGGGCCTTCTCGGCCTTCAGTTCCTGCCCGGCCAGTGTGCCCGCAAGCACCGGGTCTTCGCCTTTGTACTCGAAGATGCGGCCGTTCCGCGGTTCGCGGATCATATTGATGCCGGAACCCAACGACATGTTGAATCCCATGGCACGCATTTCGTGCCCGAGCAATGTGCCGATCTCATAGGAGAGCTGCGGATCCCAGGCGGATGCCATCGCTTCACCTGACGGCAGAGCAGTCGCATACCTGCCTTTTGTTCCGGCCATGGAAACACCCTGGTTCGAATCGGTCATTTGAAGATCGGGAATCCCGAGGCGAGGGATGCCGGGAATGAAGCCAAGGATCGCGATAGCGCGGGTGAGGGGCCCGGACTCCTGGGGTGCGAAGAGCGCCTGCCAGCCGGGACCGTGCAAGAGCTGGATCTTCTCGTCCAGCGTCATCTGCTTGATGACCAAGTCGGCCCGCGCATCTGGAGAGAGGCTCTTGTCAGACCATGGAAAGTGCTTGGCCGAGGCCATTCCCGGAAACTGGGCTAAGCCATTGCAAGTGAGAAGCGCAGCAGCAAATGCAAACACATGGACGGATCGTTTCGACATGGCCCTGAATACCTTTCTGGGATCGTCGGAGAGAGTAGCATATCGACGCAGAGTCCTTCAGTGTTCCGTCCTCAAAGAGGAAATGCCCCGGCCTGAAATGTCAGGACGGGGCATATTAGTGCTGCTTGATTCAGCCGGGTTACTGGTGCTTGATGAACTTGCCGGTTTGCAGTTCGTGCATTGCCTGATTCAACTCGGCCTGGGTGTTCATCACGATGGGGCCGTACCACGCGACCGGCTCCTCGAGCGGCTTGCCGGAGACGAGCAGGAAGCGAATGCCTTCAGGGCCGGCCTGCACGACGATCTCATCGCCGCGATCAAACAAAATGAGCTTGTGATTCGTGGCGTCGTAGACCGGCGTTGCCGCTGGATCGACGGCCGACTCCGTGAGCACTGCCTTCGGATCCGAGGCATCGCGGAAGGTGCCGGAGCCTGCGAAGACGTAGGCGAATGCGTTCCGCGTGACGTCGACCTTGATGCGGCGCAGCTTGTTGGGCGGCACCGAAATATCCACATAGCTCGGATCGGCCGCTACTCCCTCGACGGGTCCGCGCTTGCCCCAGAACTCGCCGCACGATGATCCGGGCCTTCGTTCCGTCATCCTCGGTGACTTCGGGGATGGCCGAGGAGGGGATGTCCTGGTATCGCGGGTCGGTCATCTTGAGGTGCGAGGGCAGGTTGGCCCAGAGCTGGAAGCCGTGCATGCGGCCGTCGCTCGTCGCCCTTGGGCATCTCCTGGTGCAGGATGCCGCTGCCGGCGGTCATCCACTGGACGTCGCCTGCGGTCATGCGGCCCTTGTTGCCGAGGCTGTCGCCGTGCGCGACTTCACCGGCCAGGACATAGGTGATGGTCTCGATGCCGCGGTGCGGGTGCCAGGGGAATCCGGCGAGGTAGTCCGAGGGGTTCTCGTTGCGGAAATCATCCAGCAACAGGAACGGATCGAACTCCTTGGTTTTGCCGAAACCGAAGGCGCGCTGGAGCTTAACGCCTGCACCCTCGATGGTGGGCTTGGTTTCAAGAATCTGTTTGACCGCACGAAGCGACATGATGGACCTCCGACTTGTTTTGTGCTTACAGAGTATTGGATGCGCGAGGGAGATATTCGTTGCAACAAGTATTCGGAGTTCGAAGTTCGTCAGTTATCAGTTGTCAGTAGCTTGGACTGGTGAACGGAACGAAGTGCCACAGTATCTGACAGCGGCACCGGGAATGCGTGCCGCCTGATTCACTGAAGACTGTACACTCAGACACTGTCGTTATGCCTTGATGAACTGGGCTTCCACGGTGATGTGGACGTCGTCGCCCACGAGGATGCCGCCGGTTTCGAGGGCCGCATTCCAGTTCAAGCCGAAGTCTTTGCGGCTGATCTTTGCGGTTGCGGAAAGGCCGATGCGGGTATTGCCCCAGGGGTCCTTGCCGGGGGCGCTTGGGCCGTCGACGTTGAAGGTGATCTGCTTGGTGACGCCGTGCAGGGCCAGGTCGCCAGTAACTTTGTAGCCGCCGTCTCCGTTGGGCTTGACCGAGGTGGACTTGAAGGTCATGGTGGGGTACTTCTCGACGTCGAAGAAGTCGGCGCTCTTGAGGTGGGCATCGCGCTGGGCGTCGCCGGTGCTGACGGTGCGACGTCGATGGAGGCCTCGACGCTGGAGAGCGTGGCGTCTGTGGCGTGCTCGGTGAGGGTGCCGGAGAGGCCGTTGAAGCTGCCCTTCACGTTGGAGATCATCATGTGCTTGACCTTGAACTCGGCGTGAGGAGTGAGCGGGGTCGAGTTTCCAGGTGGTGGTGGTCGCGGGGGTTGAGGTGGTGGTTGCCATGGGATGGCTCCTTTCACCTTCTTGGATGCAGGAGGAAGATATTCGTTGCAACAAGTATTTTGAAGCAGGGAGTAGGGAGTATCGCCAGATTCTAGAGCGAGGTCGGGAATCGTGCTCCAGATGCTGCGCATGGGGCACCGAGCGTTTTCGCGGGAGATTTAGCGGGGGAGTTCTTTGGTGCCGGTGATGGTGAAGGTGGCGGATTGGACGGTCGAGGCTGCGTCGCCGTCCGGGTTGGGAGCTGCCGAGGGAAAGCTTGTAGTTGCCGGGGATTACGGCGCGAGTTCCCTTTTCATCGACTTGCGAGAGGGTGCGGGGATCGAGGGTGAAGGTGATGTGCCGGGTTTCGCCGGGATTGAGATGGAAGCGCTGGAAGCCGGCGAGGGCCTGCTTCGGGAGCGAGGGCGGATTGCGGGGGAATGAGGTAGAGCTCGGAGACTTCGTCGCCTGCGAGGGAGCCGGTGTTTCGGACGTCAGCTTCGACGGTGAGCGGATCGCCGGCTTTCAGGGTTTTGGACGAGAGCTTCACGCCTGAATAGGCGAAGGTGGTGTAGCTGAGGCCGTCGCCGAAGGCGATAGAGCGGCTTGCCCTTGAAGTAGCGGTAGGTGCGGTTGGCCATGGAGTAGTCGTCGAAGGCGGGGAGCTGGTCGACGCCGGTGTAGAAGGTGACGGGCAGGCGGCCGGCGGGATTGTTCTTGCCGCTGAGGGTTTCGGCGATGGCCTGTCCGCCGGACTGGCCGGGGTACCAGGCTTCGAGCAGGGCGCGGGCGTTCTGCTGGGCCCAGTTCACGGCGAGGGCGCTGCCGTTGAGCAGGACGACGACCATTGGCTTGCCGGTTTTGGCGACGGCTTCGAGCATCTCCTGCTGGACGTCGGGCAGAGTCGATGTTGGTGCGGTCTCCGCCGGCGAAGCCCTTGGCGTCCACTTTCATCTCTTCGCCTTCGAGGCGCGGGGTGAGGCCGACGAAGGCGATGACGACGTCGGATTTCTTTGCGGCTGCGACGGCCTGGTTCTGAAGGAACTCGTGGCGGGGGCTCCATTCGAAGGCGATTCCAGCGCCGTTGATGCGGCCGGTCTGGATGTACTCGATGCGGAGGTCGTGCGGGCGGGTGTCGGCGAAGGGGATGGCGAAGTGCTGGATGGCTCCGTAGTTGCGGCCGGAGGGCGGGAGCTTGCTGGTGGTCGGCGTTGGCGGAGCGGCGGGCACGAGCTGTTTGCCGTCGAGGTAGAAGGCGAATTTCACCTTGTCGCCGCAGGGATAGCAGAACGGCAGGCGGAACTGGAAGTTGAGCGTTTCGGCGACGGGCGCGGCGATGGCGCCGATCCAGCGAACGGCGAAGGCCTGGGTGGTGGTGTCGGTGGGTTGGACGGGATTGGAGAATGCCCAGTCGAAGTCGATTTCCTTGTCGATGCGGACCATTTCGGGTGCGCCGTCGAAAGATGGGATGCGAGAAGTACTGGCCTTCCAGTCCTTCTACGGTCGAATCGCCGGCGGCGCGGAACATGGTGCGCGGCACGGGGAGTTCGCCGCCCATGATGTAGGGCGCACCCTGGGCGTAGAGGACGTGGTCGTGGCCAAATTCCTGCTCAATGCCGTCGATGGGGAGGATGGGGTGAAGCGGGATGGCGTTGTAGTTGCCTTCGAGGGCGATGCGCGAGCCGGCGAGGGGGCCGATGACGGCGATGGTCTGGTGCTTTGCTGGATCGAGCGGGAGGAAGTGGTTCTCGTTCTTGAGCAGGACCATCGATTCGCGTGCGGCGCGAAGGGCGAGTTCGGCGTGCTCGGGTGAGTCGACGACGGAGTACGGGAATCGTTGAGAACGGGACCTGCTGCGGGCGGATCGAACATGCCGAGTTTCATGCGCGCGGTGAAGAGGCGCTTGACGGAGACGTCGAGCTGAGCTTCGGTGAGCAGGCCTTTGTGGACGGCGTCGGTGAGCTTGAGATATTCGGTGCCGCAGTCGGTGTCGGTGCCGGCGAGGATGCCGGCGGCCGAGCCAGCGGCGAAATCGGCGGAGTAATGATGGCCGTTGGGTTCGGAGAAGTCGCCGATAGCGCCGCAGTCGGAGGTGACGAAGCCCTGGAAGTGCCAGTCGCCGCGAAGGATGTCGCCGAGGAGCATTTTGCTGGCGCAGGCGGGAACATTGTCGACCGCGTTGTAGGCGCACATGATGGAGTCGGCGTGGCCTTCGGTGATGGTGGCGCGGAAGGCGGGCAGATAGGTGTCCCAGAGATCGTGCGGAGTGGGATCGACGTTGGCCTTGTGGCGCGTGGATTCGGGTCCGCTGTGGACGGCGTAGTGCTTGGGCGTGGCGATGGCGCGGAAGTAGTGCGGATCGTCGCCCTGGATGCCTTCGACAAAGGCGGTGCCGAGGCGCGCGGTGAGGAAGGGATCTTCGCCGTAGGTTTCCTGGCCACGGCCCCAGCGGGGATCGCGAAAGATGTTGATGTTGGGCGACCAGATGGTGAGGCCGAAGTAGCGGTCGTGATTGCCGTGGGCGATGGCGTCGTTGTACTTCGCGCGCGCTTCAGTGGAGACGACTTCGCCGATGGAGTGGACGAGGGGCGCGTCCCATGTGGCGGCGTTGCCGATGGCCTGCGGAAACATGGTGGCGAAGCCGGAGCGCGCGATGCCGTGGAGGCCTTCGTTCCACCAGTTGTAGGCGGGAATATCGAGGCGCGGAATGGGTGCGGCGCGGTCGATGAGCTGGGAGACTTTTTCTTCGAGGGTCAGGCGACCGACAAGGTCGTCGACGCGCTTGTCGATGGGGAGAGATGGATCGCGGAAAGGCATGGCAGCGGCGGCTTTGATCTGCTCTTCGGTGGGCGGAGGCGGCGCCGGTGTCTGCGCGGGAGCTTGAGCGGCTGCGGCAAGAGGCAGAAGGAAAGCGACAGCGAGAACGGCTGGATGGGGACGCATGGGAATCATTCTCCGAAAGGCCATAGTAAGGCGAGAGGGCGATGGTCACAAAGAACTGCGGGAATCCTGAGGTTGCAAACTACAATTCGAATTGGAACCTCACCTGCGCGAATCCGTCAGATAAGTGTCTTTCTCTCCCGGAGGCTTTCGAAATGCAGAACTTCCTGTACGACTTGCGGTATGGCATTCGGCAGTTGCGCAACACCCCGGGGATGGCGCTGCTGGCGATTCTGACGCTGGCGCTGGGCGTCGGCGCGAACACCGCTATTTTCACCGTGATCGACAGCGTGCTGTTGCGGCCGCTGCCCTATGCGCATTCTGACCGGCTGGTGTTTATCGGGCCGGGTGGAGACAAGCCGAGCTTCGGTTCGACTTCGTGGCTGAATTTCGCCGACGTTCACACGCAGTCGAAGCTACTGGAAGGCGCGGTGGGCTATGCGGAAGACGTGAGCGTGCTTGAGGCGCGGGACAGCTCGATCAGTGTCGTGGCGCCGCGGGTGACGACGAATCTGTTCTCGATGCTGGGTCAGCGGCCGATGCTGGGGCGCACGTTCACCGATGCGGAGGGGCAAACCGGCGGGCCTCCGGTGGTGATGCTGTCAGAAGGACTGTGGCGGGATACGTTCCACTCCGACCCGAACATCGTGGGCCAGGTGGTGAAGGTGGGCGGAAAGCCGACGACGGTGGTAGGCGTGATGCCGGCGACGTTCAACTTTCCGGAGAGCATGGGCGCCGACCTGAAAAAGGGTGTGTGGCTGCCGATTCAGCCGACGGCGGAGATGCTGAAGGATCGCGGCTACCACTTCTTCAACGTGGCCGGGACCATGCGGCCGGGCGTGACGGTGGCGCAGATGCAGCAGGAGGTGAACGCCATTGCGGCGCGAATTCCGCATGAGCACAACGACACCCCGGTCACGTTTCGTGTGGATCCTTACCAGGAGGTGCTGACGGGACCGGTGAAGCCGGTGCTGTATGCGCTGCTGGGGGCGCTGGGGCTGGTGCTGCTGATTGCGTGCGCGAATGTATCGAATCTGCTGATTGCGCGGGCGCTGGGACGGCAGCAGGAGTTTGCGGTGCGAGCGGCGCTGGGTGCTGGCAAGACGCGGCTGATCGTGCAGATGCTCTCAGAGGGATTGCTGCTGAGCCTGTTGGGATGCGGAGTGGGCGTAGCTGCTGGCGGAGCTGGCGATGGTCGGAATTCGCAAGCTGCCGGATGGGACGATTCCGCGCGCGGATTCGATTGCAATTCACTGGACGGTGCTGCTGGTGCTGGCGGCGATTGCCGCGCTGACGACCGTGCTTTCGTCGCTTCTGCCGGCGCTGCTGGTGGCGAGGGCGAATCCGCAGGTGGCGCTGCAGGCGGCATCGCGCGGTGTGGGCTCGAAGTCGACGGGCGGAAAACTGAGCGGTTGGCTGGTAGCCGGCGAAGTGGCGCTGTCGACGCTGCTGCTGGTGGGCACGGGGCTGTTGTTCCGGACGCTTGTGGAACCTGGAGCAGTCGCAGCTGGGATTTGAGACTGCGCATATCACGACGTTCACGGCAATGCCGGCAGATGCGGCGGGATTCTCAGGGATGGCGGTCTCTGAAGACACGCAGAATGCGCCGGCGTCGGTGGCGACGATTACGTATCAACCGGTGCTCGAGCGGATGCGGCAGCTTCCGGGCGTTCAGAGTGCGGCGCTGGCGACCTCGCCGCCGCTGTCGGGGATGGATCTGCACTCGAGCTTCGACATACTCGGCCAGCCGACAGATCAGTCGAATCAGCCTCGAAGCTCGCGTGTCAGCCGTGAGCGGCGATTATGCGCGCATGATGGGAACGCCGATCGTGCGGGGACGCATGATCGGCGATGGCGACACGCTGACGACGCCGTTTGTCGCGGTGGTGAACGAGGCGCTGGTGAAGAAGTATTTTGCCGGCAAGGATCCGCTGGGCAAGCAGATCAACCTGGGTGGAAAAGACACGGGGATGATCAAGCCGTTCACGATTGTGGGCGTGCTGGGTGACCAGGTGGATTCGAGCGTCGGCGGAGAGGTGCAGCCGCTGATTCTGCTTTCGCAGCAGCAGATTCCAACGACTTCGCTGTTTTACCAGGCGCTGCTGAAGACAGTAGTGACCTTTGTGGTGAAGACGCGCGGGGATATTCCGGTGGCGCAGGAGATGCGGTCGGTGTTTCATCAGCTGGCGCCCGGATTTGCGCTGGACAAGTTCCAGACGATGCAGGAGGCAGTGGACAAGAACACCTTCAGCCAGCGGCTCGGGCTCTACCTGGTGGGCTCGTTTGCCGGGCTGGCGATTGCGATGGTGATTGCGGGACTGTATGGCGTGCTGTCGCAGCTGGTGAGTTACCGGCGGCGCGAGATCGGTGTGCGCATGGCGCTGGGCGCGACGCGCGGCAGCGTGGCGAAGCTGGTGCTGCGGCAGGGATCGATCTTGATTGGTGCGGGTCTGGTTGTCGGACTGGTGCTGGCTGTTGCGACGGGACGGCTGATCAAGGGCTTCCTGTACGAAGTGAAGCCGCTGGATGCGAGCACATATGTTGCGGTTGCGGTGGCGCTGACGGCGATCGGGCTGGTGGCTGCGCTGATTCCGGCGCGGCGGGCAGCATCGATCCAGCCGATGCAGGCGCTGCGGGATGAATGAGGCAGGGGTGCAGGAATCAGGACTGAGGTAACCACCGCAACACCATGAACCAAGGTCACTGTGCCAACTCTCACGGAAACCGATGAACCTGTGTAAGATGGTGGGTCAATTCATCGAGGCTCACCATGCAATTTCTGCTCTTCGACTCCAAGAGAGCGACGACGCTCGTCCTCGCATTCGTCTTGTCGTCTTTCGGAAGCGCACAAACTCCCGAAGCGCAACCTGACGCGCATCATCTGCCGGTGACGGCGAAGATCAATCTTCTGGCCCACAAGCTGCTAGCGGCCGGTCTGAAAAGTAACGCTCTCGCAGGAGACGACCTGAATCCTTGGCACATGAAACTGGATTTTCAGCTGATTGAGCCGTGGAGCCCGAAGCCGGTGAGCGGCTCTGTCGAAGAGTGGTATATAGGGCCGTATCAATGGCGTCGCGTCTATGAGGGAGGGACGCCGAATCTCAATGGCTCTGAATGGAGTGTTTCGAAGTTTGAGCACTATCAAACGAAACCGGGGCGGTCCGGATTTTCGTACTGCGCTCTGAACCTGCGCGTATCGCGGCCCGTGGTGGAGCCCATGTATCAGGCGGCCAACATTCAACCTGATTACGACCTCGAAGTAAAGCGAGTGAATACAGCAGGCATTGCTTTGAACTGTATTTCCGTTGTGGATCCGAAGCGTTATGCCGAGGACACCAACCCCGACTGGTTGTTTGCGACGTCATGCTTCGATAACGAGAATCATCTGAGGCTCACTGTTGCTGGTGATACGTCGGTTCAATTTGACGACCTTCAGCCGTTTCAGGGGCGCACCGTTGCACGCGACGTGAAAGTCATTCAGAAGGGCAATTTGATTGCGGCGATGAAGATATCACTTCTGGAGCCGCTGACTAGTCCGAGCGCCGATCTCGTGACTCCTTCAAAAAATGCAATTGCGGAGCCTTATATTGTCGAACCGGGATTCCCAGCGCCTGATCCGGTATACGAAGAGGCGGTACACATTCCTCTAACCCCAGACAACAAGCCTTTTATTGGAGTCGCTGTTGTTCCTGTTCTGATCCGCAAAGACGGTACGGTCAAGGTACGGGAAGACGAGATGGGAAATTCGTACCAGGCGCTCAGAGATGCGCTGGTGAATGCGATCAGCCGCTGGAAGTACAAGCCGTATATAGTCGACGGCGAGCCGGTCCAGGTGGGTTACACGGTCCGCTACACGCTCGATGGCAAGCCCTTTGTGCCGGAATACGAACGTCCCAAACCTCAAGCAGTGCATACCAGTCCCGACGATTTTTCAAGTGCGTACGATCCAAAACGGGAACCTCAGAAGGACCTGGCAGTAGCGGAAGCGTCCGCGGCGCAGGCGAACAAGCGCATTCTGCTTGAAGTAGGCGGCAATTGGTGCGTCTGGTGCCGACTGCTGGATCAATTCTTCGCGGGTAATGCCGACGTGCGCAAAATGCGCGACGCGAACTTTATCGTTTTGAAGGTAAACATGAGTCCGCAGAACGATAACTATACGTTTCTGCGGAGACTTCCCGACATCCCCGGTTACCCCTATATCTTCGTTTTAGACGCCCAAGGGAAGGTCTTACTGAGCGAAGATACGAGCGAGCTTGAAAATGGTGCGAACGGCTACGACGCTGGGCGAGTCAAGAAGTTTCTGACTGCATGGAAAGTGGATTAGTGGACGAAGCGTGGCCCTTGACCCTTCGTCGTTTTGGATGCGGACGGAAAGATGCTAACGACGAAGAAGAGTGGCGATCTGGAAGAGTGTTGCAAGACGTACAACTCAGGGAAGATGAAGGAATTCCTGACGCCGTGGAAGTCGCAGTAGATTCCGCTTCTACCACCAGGGTCATATCCCGGCATACCGGTCGATCCAGATAGAAATATGTAAGATTGAGGATCGAGATGTTTGAGGCCTGCCATGATGTTTTTCTTTTCTTCTTCGTTATCGTTGGAGAGATGTAGAGTCGCGATTCTTTTTTCGTGGGCTGTGTGTTCGCTTCTTGGGTCGGCCAGCGCGGCGGGACAGGAAACACAGGCTTCCGCCCCCATTGAACACCAACCGGTGGCGACAACGAAGATCAGCGAATTGGCGCATCGGCTGATGATTGCCGGGGTGAAGGCGAATGCGCTGGCCGGTGACGATCTGAAGCCTTGGCACATGAAGATGGGTTTCCAAGTGATTACGCCTGGTGCGAAGAAGCCTGTGAGCGGATCGATGGAGGAGTGGCACCTGGGGCCAAGCCAATGGACACGCACCTTCAAGAGCACGGAACAGAGGCTGACGGGAAGTGAGTGGAGCGTTTCGGAAACCTCTCAGTACCTGAGCAAGCCGAGCAAGGTGGGATTCGATCATCGTCTGCTGGTATTGCGGGTTGCGCGGCCAGTGATTGACCCGTTCTACCAGACGGCGAATGTTCGGCCCGAGTACGAGATGGATGTGAAGCGCGTGACCTCCGCCGGTGTAAAGCTGAATTGTGTTTCGGTGATCGATCTGCAGCGCTACGCGGACCGGGCCAACCCGGATCGGCTGTTCCCGACAATGTGCTTTGACAACGACTATCATCTTCGACTCACGACGACCTCTGACACGATCGTGCAGTTTGAAGATCTGCAGCCGTTCGAGGAGCGAACAGTGGCGCGCGATGTGAAGGTCATCTTCAATGGTGCACTCATCGCGGAGATGAAGGTGACGCTGCTGGAGCCGTTGGCGGACGCGAGCGCTGACCTTGTAAAGCCGGCGAAGGATGCGATTCCCGAGCCGTACACGATTGAGCCGGGACATCCGAAGCCAGTGTCGGTATACGAGGTGGGCGCGTCGATTCCGCTGATGCCCAACGGCTTTCCGTTTCGGGGCAGCTTTTCGATTCCGATCATTATTCACAAGGATGGAAGCGTGAAGGCTAGGAATGAAGACTCAGCGTTCTGGAGTCAGAATCTGAAGGATTCCCTCGTGACAGCGATCAACAAGTGGAAGTTCAATCCGTATATGGTAGACGGACAGCCGGTGGAGGTTGCGTGGACGGCAGTGTACGTGATTGATGGAAAGCCGTTTGTGCCGTCGTATGCGCGCACGGAGCCGCAGGTGGCGCCTGCACAACAGGATAGCCCGGAGAGTTCGAGTCCGGGTGCGGCGCGGAAACGATACGGGCATTAAGCCGAATGTATTGCCGGATTAGGCCGCTCTCTAAATTCCGGCTTACCAAGTACCTGGTCGCTGCTGAGGAGCCCTACCCCAGTCAGTCGACGTGCGTGAGACGCGAGGGGAACCGACGCTCGTATAGCCGAGTTCTTGAGTTTGCAGAGCACGCGGTTGGTGGCAATTCCATGTCATGCGATCACGCGATCGGTCGAGTAACCGGTTGATGTGTTACGAAAGGCTCCCGCAAAAAAATCTGATGAGGGATTGCTGACGGTTGCACAGGAGTCCATTCTGCGTGTATTGTTCCCCGAAATGTGCGATGCGCCGCGACGAATTGGCGCCGCATTTCTCTCCCGAAGAAACCAAAGGACGAACATAAGCGGATAGCCCGGGCCATGAAGTCGAGCTACAGCTGATCAAGGCCAAATGGGAGGAATCCATGGATCATTTTCTTGCCCGCCTGCGAAATTTCATCAAACGAACGGCGACTGCCAATGAAGGCGCAGCCGTAGTCGAGTATGCGTTGGTCCTGGCACTGGTAGTATCTGGAGCCGTTGCAGGAGCGGGCGCGTTTGCGGTGGCGCTGGACGGCGCATACACCCAGTTGGCAAGGACAGCGGCAAATGCGTTCAGTGGTCTCGATAGCGGCGCTACGAACGGTCAGGGAAACCAGGGCGGCGGTCAGGGCACCCAAGGCAGTCAAGGCAACCAAGGTGGGCGGGGCGGCCAAAGCAACCAGGGCGGTCAGGGTAACCAGGGTGGCCAAGGTGGTCAGGGCGATCAGGGTGGGCAAGGCGGCGGTGACCAGGGTGGTGGTGGTGATCAGGGTGGCGGTGGTAGCCAGAGCGGAGGCGGTGGCCAGGGCGGTGGTGGCGGAGGCGGCCAGGGCGGTCACGGCAACAAAGGTGGCAACAAGGGCAACCAAGGCAACCAAGGCAATCAGGGTAATCAGGGCGATCAGGGTGGCCAGAGTGGTCAGGGCGGTCCGGACCGGGAGGGTTCTGAGCAAATCAGCCGATTACGGCCAAATTACACTTTACACCGGGCACTAAATGGAGCACCGCGTCTGGGTTCATTTCTCCTGTGAGGTATCGACAGGCAGAATTGAACCCATTGATTTTCGGATGAAATCGCGTCGCCGAATGTGCTCGAAGCGATGCTCTCTCTCGCCGCATCGGATCACCATGGTCAAGACGTTCCATTCAAAATAAGAGTGAGGCTAGCAAGAAGTGCCTTTAAGATTTCCCTTCGTCGGCTGAAGGCCCGTAGGTGGCGGGGACGGTTTCGCCATTAAGTCGGAGATTGACAGTCAACTGACCGCGATGGTGGGCCATGTGATTGAGCACACCCTCACGAATGGCTTCATAGCGTGACTGCTCCATCATCAGTTTGTCCGCGGAGAGCATGCGCCATCTGGTGTTGAACAAGTGATCGTCGGTGGTCTCCTGAAGGACCTCGCGGCCTTTCTTCAGGCTGGATTCAAGCTGATCGAGCAGATCGCGCCGGGTCGTCCATGGCTGGGGGCTGAACTTCGGGCCTCCAACGGGATTGATGTCGACTTCGTCCATGTTTACGACCATTTCGATCCATCCGGGAGTGGTGGCGACGATGGTGGCGAGCCGGCCGAGCGGCGTGGACCTATCGTGGGGCTTCCAGTCGTTCTTTCCCTCGGGGACGTGTTCAAGGGCTTTGCGGCTTCCGATGGCTTCGTGATCAAGTTCCGTGATCAGGAATTCGGTGATTTTCATGGCATATCCCTCACGTTCAAATTTGGATGCGCCAGCCGTGAAAGGAGGATTGTTGGAGCGATTTGAGGCGTGAAGTGCACAGGCTGATGAGACGTGCGGGCGGGCTATCCTTAACTACAGATTCCATCCATGTCGGACTTCGCACAAACCGTCAAGCAACAGGTCGACATCGTCAAGGTGATCGAGGGATACATCCGGCTGCGCAAGGCTGGGGCGCAGAACTATTCCGGGCTGTGTCCGTTTCATAAAGAAAAATCGCCATCGTTCTCAGTGCATGCGGTGAGGCAGTTTTATCACTGCTTCGGGTGCGGCGTGTCCGGGGATGTGTTCTCGTTTGTCGGCAAGATCGAGAACATCGGTTTTCCCGAGGCGGTGCGGATTGTGGCGCAGAAGAACGGGATTCCGTTGCCGAAGCGCGAGTTCTCTTCCCCGGAGGAAGCGGCTGAAGCGCGCCTGCGCGGCAAAGCTGCTCGACCTGCATGAGGCTGCGGCTAGCTGGTTTGAAGAGCAGCTGCGTGGGCCGGAGGGCGCGCTGGCGCGAGAGTACCTGGCGGGGCGGGGAATGTCGCCGGAAGGGATCAAGGTCTTTCAGGATCGGGTATGCACCGGACAGCTTTCACGCGCTGGAAGAACGTCTTCGCGGAGTCGCAGACGAAGAGGCGCTGCGGGCGTCGGGACTCTTCAGCGCCAAGGAACAGGGAGATGGGAGCCAGGGACCGATCTACGACCGGTTTCGGAAGCGGGTAACGTTCCCAATCTGCAATGAGAGCGGGCGGGTGATCGCGTTTACTGCTCGAACCCTGGAGACGGGCGAGAAGGCGGGGGCCAAGTACATTAATTCGCCGGAAACGCCGCTTTATACCAAGGGGCAGGTGCTTTTTAACCTCGATAAGGCTAAGAGCTGCCATCAGGCAGGCCGGATATGCGCTGCTGGTTGAGGGGCAAATGGACTGTATTTCGCTGTTTTTGCGCGGAATTCAGCACGTAATTGCGACCAGCGGAACGGCATTTACCGAGCAGCAAGTGGCGATTCTCAAGCGCCACACGCAGAACGTGGTGGTGAATTTCGATCCCGACGCGGCGGGAGCGAATGCGGCGGAGAAGTCCATTGCTTTGTTGACCGAAGAGGGTTTCAACCTGAAGCTCGTGACGCTCGATGGCGGGCTCGATCCGGACCGGTACATTCGCGAGCGAGGGGTGGAGGCCTATACCCAGGCGGTGATGGGAGCGCGACGGCAGTCGGACTATCTGATCGAACGTGCACGCCAGATGTTCCCCGGCGCAGCGGCGGAGCAGAAGCTCAAGCAAATGAATTACCTTCTGCCGCATATTCGACGGAATCCGCAGAAGCTGGTGCGGGATCAGTTTGCGATGGATGCAGCGCAGAAGCTGGGCATCGACTCGGCGGTGCTGCGGGAGGAATTGCGGCAAGCGGCTTTGCGGCGGAGGGAGCGCATCGAGGTGCGAACGACGGCGCTGACCGAGGTGGAGCGGGTGATGCTGCGGGCACTGGCCATCACCGATCCGGAACACGAGGAATCCCGCAGGACGGCTGCGGACGCATTGACTAGGCAACCGCATTGGTTTGAGGGGCTTGGCGCTTTCGAGGCACTGCGGGCGCTGGCGGATCGGGGAGCGCGGGATCCAATGGACGTGGTCGAGAATCCGGCACAAAAGGCGTTGCTGGCCGAGGCTCTATTAGGAGAGACGGAGCCACCGGCGGCTGAAACCGTGATTGGGGCGATCGACAGCCTGCAGCAGCGAAAGATTGAAGCGGAATTGCGGGATATGCGGGCGCAAATTCAGGAGGCGGAGCGGCGGGGCGACTTTGCGGAGCTCGCGTTGCTGACGCAGCGGAAGCTGGAACTGGACCGGGTGCTGAGACGGTTGCGGGGGTCTGGTGCAGGCGGAAATTGACCGCTCAAAGTACTGATTTCTCTTTGAGTCACTTTAAGGTCAAGCGCGTCTAAATAACAGGAACACCGGGGCAGAGGAGTGATTCTGCCCGGTCCAGGGTTTCGATAAGCAGGGAAGGCGGTTACCTGCGGGAAATCCTGGCTGAAATTTTGCCGTTTAACGCGAAATAGCTGTGTTAATCTATTGATCTCTGTAGGATGCGCGCCCCTTTGCCCCACACATGAGCTTCGGCTCGCGGGCGACCCAGGCGAAACCTGAAGCGCAAACATCCTCTCCGAGCGACTATTACGACCGCTTTTTTTCATGCGGGGACCGGAGTCCGTGTCCGCAAACGCGCACGTTTGGGCATCCAAATGTTGTTGCGAGCGGATTTGGGCTCTGCACTGGCGCGCGACCCGGTGCTTAAACTCGATCGTGCTGGAGAGAAGGAACCATTTGGCCATCAACGACAAATTTGAAGACGATATCACCAACCTCATCGAAACCGGCAAGGAGAAGGGGTATCTCACTTACGGCGATGTGAACGACATGTTGCCGGAGGATATCAGCACTTCTGCCGATGACATCGATGATCTGATGACGACAATCGGCAGCCAGGGGATTGATCTGCTGGATGCGCCGAAGTTCGGCGCCGAGAAAGATTTTGAGCTTGAAGAAGGCGAAGATGTTGAGCTCGATCTGACTCCCGGCACCCTGGAGAAAACCAACGACCCGGTGCGCATGTACCTGCGCGAGATGGGCACTGTGCCGCTGTTGACGCGCGAAGGCGAAGTGGAAATCGCCAAGCGTATCGAGCGTGGGCAGCTGCGCGTGTTGAAGGCGATTTCGCGTTCGCCCATCGTGATTCGCGAGATTGTGGCGCTGGGTGAAGACCTGAAGCGCGGCGTGCGCAACGTGAAAGAGGTCGTGGTCTTCGACGAAGAAGAACTGACCGAAGACGTGGTGCAGACGCGTGTGCGTGCGACGGTTGCGCGCATCGATGCGCTGGTTAAGCACCAGAAGAAGATTGCGCTGCTTGAAGAGAAGCAGGCCGCCTCGAACAGCAAGACCAGCCAGAAAGAACAGCGCAAAACGCGCTGGCTGATCGCTCGCGAGAAGGTATACGTATCGCGGATCGTGCGCGAGCTGAAGTACACCGGTCTCGAGCGCAAGCGGCTGCTCGACAAGGTCAACAAGACTGTCGACACGATGCGCACGCTTGAGCGGCAGATCCGTTCGCTGGATCAGAAGTACGAAGCATCGAAGAGCGATGAGCTGAAGAAGGAATATCGGCGCCAGCAGAAGAACTGCAAAGTAGACCTCGAGAAGATCGAGGGCGATGCGGGCGTTTCGATTGTCGAACTGAAGCGCACGCAGCGCGAGATGATCCAGGGCGACATGGATGCCGAGCAGGCGAAGCGGGAGCTGATCGAGGCCAACCTTCGACTGGTGGTGTCGATCGCGAAGAAGTACACCAACCGCGGACTGCAGTTCCTCGACCTGATTCAGGAAGGCAACATCGGCCTGATGAAGGCAGTGGACAAGTTCGAGTACCGTCGCGGCTACAAGTTCTCGACGTATGCGACGTGGTGGATTCGCCAGGCGATTACGCGCGCCATTGCGGACCAGGCACGCACGATCCGTATCCCGGTGCACATGATCGAGACGATCAACAAGCTGATCCGCACAAGCCGCCAACTGGTACAGGAACTGGGCCGCGAACCGTCGAGCGAAGAGATCGCGCGGCGCATGGACATCCCTGTGGCCAAGGTGCGCAAGGTGCTGAAGATTGCACAGGAGCCGATTTCGCTGGAGACGCCGATTGGTGAAGAGGAAGACTCGCACCTGGGCGACTTTATCGAGGACCGGCAGGCAGTTTCGCCGAGCGAGGCAGTGATCAGCGTGAACCTGAAGGAATACACGTCCCAAGTTCTGCGCACGTTGACGCCGCGCGAGGAGCGGGTGATCAAGATGCGCTTCGGGCTGGAAGATGGCTCGGAGCACACCCTGGAAGAGGTGGGACAGAGCTTCCAGGTCACGCGCGAACGCATTCGGCAGATCGAAGCGAAGGCGCTGCGCAAACTGCGGCATCCGTCGCGCTCGCGCAAGCTGAAGGCGTTTGTAGAAGGCGTAAAAGAAATGTAACCACCTGCGGTGGGGCCAACTGCGCCTTTGGCGCCAGGGCATCGCAGAAATGTAAGTGGAGCGGGAGAATGCAACAAGAGCCGTGGCCGAAAGGCTGCGGCTTTTGTTTTGTTGTGACGAGTGTACCGGAACAGTATTTTCATTTTGCTGCGCCCTCATGTGATTTGTCTAAAATTGGACAGCCGGAGGGGATTACGAACGGAATGAGGAAGATCGCTTACTTGGCTCTGTTGCTTTCAGGCTGCACTACATTTTTTCAAGCCATCGCACAAAATGCACCGGTCCAGCTTTCGCCGATACGGCAGATTCGCAAGGGCGTCGATGCGTGGCCGTTGATTCTTAATCCGAAAAATGATGCGGAGCGACGGATCAACGGACATTTGACCAACCTCAATACCCACCTTTCTCATTCCCTCAAGGAGTGCGACGCGAACTACGCACAGGTGATGGGCAATCAGCATCCACCACTGGATGACAACGGCGAGGGTGCGGAGTCCTGGACGCAGGACATCAAGGCAACAATGTCGGGGCCGACGTTTCTGAGCCTTGTGGCAACCGCGGGTTTCTATTGCGGTGGAGCACATCCATACGGATTTACCAGCGCGGCTGTCTTCGATTTGAGAACCGGCGAGCCAGCCGATCCACTCGCGTGGTTCCTGCCATCCCTGAAGGTATCTCTCGTTGACGAAGACGAAAAGGATTCACTGGAGAAGTCGGTTCTGGTTGCAGGGCTCCTACAGGCTTATCGAGAAGCGACGCATCACGAGTGCGATGACACATACCCGGATGATCAGCAATTCCTCATTTGGCCTGATGCAAAATCCGGCAAGGTAATGATTCGGGCCGACCGGCTCCCGGGATGTTGTGAGGCCTGCGGAATTGAAACTGGTCTCACCTTGAAGCAAGCACGTAAGCTCGGCTTTTCGGAAGCGTTTCTGCAAGCCATCAGCGATGCGCATCAGCAACTGGTGCAACGGCAATGACCTCCCCGTTTGCCAAATCGAATCCAAGGCCCTGCGCAAGCTGCGTGCCCAGGCCCAAGTCGCCCGCTGAAGGCGTTTGTGGAAGGCGTAAAAGAGATGTAAGTCGAGCGGGAGAACGACGCAACGACACGGGGTCCCCGCGGACGAGTCCTTGTCGATGGGGCGTAAAAGCCGCAGCCGAAAGGTTGCGGCTTTTGTTTTGCGCGTCATCGGACTGCCACAACGACAGAGCCACCAGCCCTCGGGGGAAGCTTGATAGAATTACGCTTGCGTTGCAGTGAAGTACTCTGCTAAAACGTTTTGGCAGAAGTTTTATGCTTTCAGTAAGGATTGAAAGGGGTAAGTGTGAAAACGATTACGCGTCGCCAGTTTGGAAAGGGTGTGACCGCAGTGGCGGCTGCGGCCTATGCCGGAGTTTCCCTGCCTCAACTTGCTTTTGGAGAACCGCAGCCGAGGCGGCTTGAGTATCCCAAGGGATTTTTGTGGGGATGTGCGACTGCGGCATACCAGATTGAGGGCGGTGCGCAGGCGGACGGACGCGGGCCATCGCTGTGGGACACCTTTTCGCATACGCCGGGGAAGACGCACAACGGGGATACAGGCGATGTCGCGGACGATTCCTATCATCTCTACAAGCAGGACGTGCAGTTGCTGAAGAACCTGGGCGTGAGCACTTACCGGATGTCGCTGTCGTGGTCGCGCGTGTTCCCGAGTGGGAGCGGGCAGGTGAATGAGAAGGGCCTGGATTACTACAACCGCGTCGTAGACGAACTGCTCGCGAACAACATTACGCCGTACGTGACGATGTTTCACTGGGACACGCCCGCGGGACTGCAAGGTGGGTGGCAGTCGCGCGATACGTCGAAGGCGTTTGCGGACTACTGCGCCTATGTAACGAAGCATCTTGGCGACAAGGTGAAGCATTGGATGACGACGAATGAATTCGTCTGCTTCACGGATCTGGGGTACAAGATCGGCCAGTTTGCTCCGGGATTGAAATTGCCCGCCCGGCCGGTGAACCAGATCCGGCATCACGCCATTCTGGCGCATGGCCTGGGCGTGCAGGCGATCCGCGCAAATACGCCGAGCGGAACGCAGGTTGGCTTAGCTGAAAACGCATCTATCTTTGCGCCGGTGATGGAGACCAACGAAGACATCGAAGCCGCGCGCAAGGCAACACGCGCCGAGAATGCTCCGTTCCTGACGACGATACTCGATGGCAAGTATCCGGAGAGCTACCTGACGGAGCAAGGCGCGGATGCGCCGAAAGTTGCGGAAGGCGACATGAGGGCGATCGGAAGCCCACTCGATTTTGTGGGGCTGAATACGTACAACCCTTCGTATGTGAAGGCGGCTGATTCGCCGAAGGGATATGTGGTGGAGACGATGCCGGCATCCTATCCGCACATGTACTCACCCTGGATTCAGATTGGGCCGGAGTGCATCTACTGGACCGTGCGCAACGTGTGCGACATCTGGAAAGACAAAGTGCCCGCGGTCTTCATCACGGAGAATGGGACGTCTTCAGACGATGTGCTTACACCCGATGGGCGCGTAGAGGATGTCGATCGCGTGATGTATCTGCGCAACCATCTTACGCAGCTGCATCGCGCAGCGAGTGAGGGATATCCGGTGAAGGGTTACTTCCTGTGGAGCCTGCTGGACAATTTTGAATGGGCTGATGGATACAGCAAGCGGTTCGGCATTCACTATGTAGACTTCAAGACGCTGAAGCGGTATCCGAAGCTGAGCGCGGAGTGGTACAAGAATACGATTGCGACAAACGCGGTGGAGTAGATCCGAGGCAGATTTATTGCGAAACCCGCGGCCGAGGCGCGCGGGTTTCCTTTTGTGCGCAGAAGTTCGCAGAACGATTTGGCCAAAATGATTAAATTGGATCGAGCGATATACTTCGACAAATTCTGGAGGAGATTCCCCGTGAGCCACTTGGGATTCGTTTTTCCCTGATTGTTGCTTTGGTTGTGTCGATGGCGGATTCTGGCGTGGCGAAGAGGCCCGCCGCCGCGAAGGTGCCGACGATTGATCAGTCGCTGGAGATGTATGGTGTGGGATCGCCGAAGATTTCGCCGGATGGCAAGCATGTCATCTACGAACAGATGCGGACGAACTGGGATGCAAACGCATTTGAGACCGACTTGTGGATTGCAGAGGTTGCAACGGGAGAGCGGCGTCAGCTGACGACAGCGGGGCATTCGTGCAATTCGGCGGAGTGGTCGCCGGACGGGAATTGGATTGCATTTGCATCGGACCGGCCAGGATCGCTGCCGAAGTCGCCCGCGGACAAACGACAGTTGTGGGTGATGCCCGCAAATGGCGGCGAGGCGCAGCAACTGACGAAGATGGAAAAGGGAGTGGGCGGGTTCGATTGGGCGCCGGACTCGCAGCGGATTGCTTTTTCGGCGGAAGCTCCCGAGCCGAAGCCGATGAAGGATCGAAAGGATTCGTTCGGCGATTATCACGTGATTCATGCGGACTACGAGATGGAGCACCTGTGGCTCGTGGATCTGCCGAAGACTGATGCGGCGGGGCGCGTGAGTACGGTCCGCGATCCGAGGGAGCTGACGAAAGAAGACACGTTCAGCGTGGAGGAGTTTTCGTTTTCGCCGGATGGGACGCGGATTGCCTTCAGCGCAGCGAAAGATCCCGATCTGATTTCGTCGTCTTCAAAGGACATATACATCGTGCCGGTGGCGGACGGCGCGGTGGAGAAGATTGTAGATACGCCGGGGCCGGATGCAGATCCGCATTGGTCGCCGGATGGGAAGCAGATTGCGTATGTGACTTCGAATGGCGCGAAGTATTTCTTCTATGCGAACCAGAAGATTGCGGTTGTAGATGCAAACGGCGGAACGCCGCGGGTGGTGAGTGAGGCGTTCGATGAGGATCCGGACCTGTTGAAGTGGGCGCCGGAGGGGATTTACTTTTCTGGGTTAGAGAAGATGAGTTCGGCGCTGTACCTGCTCGACCCCGCGAGCGGGAAGGTGAAGAAGATGGCGATGCCGGGGAGCGAGATCGCCGGGTCGTTTACGTTTTCGAAGGATTTCAAGCAGGTGGCGTATCGCGGGGCGGGGGCGAATGAGTATGCGGAGATTTATGCGAGCGGACTGGGGGAAGGTGCGCAGAAGCAACTGACGCATGCGGGCGCACAGGAGGCAGAGTTCACGGTTGCGAAGCGTGAGGTGGTGCGCTGGAAGTCGGGCGACGGAGCGGAGATTGAGGGCGTGCTGTACAAGCCAGCGGACTTTTCGCCGACGAAGAAGTATCCGCTGCTGGTGGTGATTCACGGAGGGCCGACGGGGATCGATATGCCTTTCGTGAGTGCCGATCGCTATTACCCTATTGAGCGCTTTGTAGCGAAGGGGGCGCTGGTGCTGCGGCCGAACTATCGCGGGTCTGCGGGATATGGGGCGAAGTTTCGCGCGCTGAATGTGCGCAACCTGGGCGTGGGCGATTATGCCGATGTGGTTTCAGGCGTGGACTACCTGATTGCTCAGGGGTTTGTGGACAAGGACCGCGTGGGGTCTATGGGGTGGAGCGAGGGCGGATACATTTCCGCGTTCATCACGACGTCGAGCGACCGGTTCAAGGCGGTGAGTGTTGGTGCTGGGATTTCGGATTGGACGACGTACTACGCGAACACCGATATCACGCCGTTCACGGTGCAGTATCTGCGCGCGACGCCGTGGGATGATCCGGAGATTTACAAGGTAACGTCGCCGATCAGTTATATCTCCAAGGCGAAGACGCCGACGCTGATTCAGCAGGGGAGCGCGGACAAGCGGGTGCCAGTGCCTAACAGCTTTGAACTGCGGCAGGCGCTGGAGGATCATGGCGTTCCGGTGAAGATGGTGTTGTACGACGGGTTCGGGCATCCCATCAACAAGCCCAAGCAGCAACGTGCGGTGATGGAGGAGAACGAGAACTGGTTCGGCCACTACATCTGGGGCGATCCGCTGGCACCGGCGTTGACGCCGCGGCCGAGTGAGAAGAAGGACGAGAAGGATAAAGACAAGGATGGGACGGCGAAGTAGGTGCGGGGCTGCGCAGTAAAGCGAAACGAGGGAAGTTAAGGATTGCGGGGACTGAGAGTCGGCGATGAGCTGATGCTACGCACCTGAAATGACCATTTGTCGAGTAGGCGCTAATCCTGCCGCAAGCATTGGCTCGGCGGTAAAATTCATCAGTTCGAACCCCTTGAAGGTCGGCCATGATCCAATCATTTTTGACGTCGTTAGAGCCAAATATGGAGAGCTTGCTTTCTGATATTTCGAAACACATAACCGATGACATGCTTACTGAAATTGCATCGGCAGATTACGGCCGAGATCAGGAGCAGCATCTCGCGCCGCTGCGCCACCTGCGAGATGAGGGTACCTTCATTGAACCGATGTATTGGTACCCGTGTGAGGTTCTCGAATTGGTGCGCCATTCCCCAGAAGGTTCCATCGATATTCAGGGCCACTGGATTCGCGCGTTCGCGTGTGCCGCACTTCTTAGAGCGAAAGAAGAGCCGTGGAACTACGGCGGTGACGGAGGAACAACGAGCTACAACGTCATCCTCCTCATCAAGAGCATTCAGGTTTTGCCGATAGACTTTACTCTCCAAGCGCTTCGCATGTTGGCTTACATAATGTCGCGCTCGGACCTCGAAGGGCGAGACGAACAGGCTATCTATTGTGGAGTCGGGCTGCTCTGGTTGGCGTTGCGTCTCGAGATGCCGCCGCCAGACGAGAACCTGGTTGAACTGTCAGCTTGGATCGTACGACGAGAAGCAGAAATTCATAAGACTCGCGGCTGGGCGTTTGATCGCTGGCTTCTTGGAATAGGTCACGATCCACCGCCAAGTCCGTGGGAGTCATTGGGAGAGGACCTGTCCCAACTCGATCTTAGCCATCATCAGCGAGAGTTGCAGGACTGGGTACAACTGATCGGTGTTGAACTTTCTGGCCAAGGCTCAGAACGCAGCGGGGACTGATGATTCGTTCCGAGTGAATCGTTGACATGTGGGAAGTTTCAGGAGGGCCCGAGAAAAGAAGCAACCACAGATCCTTCCGCTTCGCGTCAGGATGACAACGCGAAAGGGAGGGTTGCGCCGTAGCGGAGTACGTGCCCCGGCGACCCTGAACGCTAGTGCCAACGCCGTTGCGATCGAGCATATCAAGCTGGAGAACGAAGGCTGGGAGCGGGACACGTCGTTGGTTCCGCCGACAGAGCCTTAACTTTTTGCTGCGGCTTCGAGTTGGGCCCATTCGTCGGGGCCGATTTGGAGCGATGCGGCGGCGATGTTTTCTTCGAGATGCTTGACCTGGGACGTGCCGGGAATTGGCAGCATGACGGGCGAGCGATGAAGGAGCCACGCGATCGAAAGCTGCGCGGGGGTGGCGTTGTGGCGCTCGGCGAGTTGCGCAAGGGTCTGCGCGAAGGGGTGATCGGGCTTGAGTAGTTTGCCGCCGGCGATGGGATACCAGGGCAGGAAGGCGATGTCGTGTTGCTCGCACCAAGCGAGGGTCTGCTCGTGGCGGCGGTCGGCGAGCGAGTAGCGATTTTGCACGCTGACGATGGGGACGATCTGCTGCGCCTGTTCGATTTCGGCGGGAGTAACTTCGCTGAGGCCGATGTGGCGGATTTTTCCCTGCTCCTGCATCTGGCGAAGCGCGCCGAGAGATTCCTCGAGCGGGGTGCGCGGGTCGATGCGATGGAGCTGATAGAGCTCGATGCGCTCGAGCTTGAGCCGGCGCAGGCTCATTTCAACACATTGAATCAAATATCCGGCGCGGCCAACGTACTCGGTTTTGGCGGGGCCCTGGCGGGTGATGCCGCCCTTGGTGGCGATGACGAGGCCGGGCGGGTAAGGGTGCAGAGCCTCGCAGATGAGGCGCTCGGCGATCTCGGGGCCGTAGGCGTCGGCTGTGTCGATGAGGGTGACGCCGAGCTCGACGGCGCGGCGGAGGACGCGGCGGGCTTCGTCTGGATCGTTTGGCTCGCCCCAGGCGCCCTCGCCGACGAGGCGCATGGTGCCGTAGCCGAGGCGGTGGACCGGTAGATCGCCGGCAATCTTGAAGGTGCCGCTGGCGGAGGCGGTGGGAGTGGGCATGTTGCCTATGATGCTAAAGGAACAGAGAAGAGAGAACAGGGAACAGGGACTGGGGACTAGGGACAGGGACTAGGGACTAGCGGGTCGTCGCAGCATGCTGCGAGGGGGGATAGATTGGAACTCTTGAGGGGCTGGTTGCGTATGTTTTAATGCAAGGAACGCTTGGAGATGCGGCCATGACGACTACCCCTTATGTGAATGCGCAAGCAGTGTTTTACCAGCAGTACGAGCAGGCGCGGCGCGATGAGGTTGTGGGGATATTGCTGGCGCTGTTTCTGGGCGGTTTCGGGGTTCACCACTTTTATTTGCGGCGAACGGGGCTCGGCATTCTCTATGCCTGCTTCTGCTGGACGCCGTTTCCGTGGGTGCTGGGGTTTATTGAGTGCTTCTTCATGCCGGGGCGGGTGCGGGAGTTCAATGCGATCCAGGCGGCGGGGATTGCAGCGGCGCTGGGAATCACGATGCCGGCTTATGGGCAGCCCATCAACATGACAATCAATGTGCCGGCCTCGGCGGGTGCGCCTGCGGAGAATTCAACGGCGATTGCGCAGCAGGGAACGCTGCTGGCGTGCCCGAAATGCCAGAAGACGAATCCTGTTGGCGCGAAGTTCTGTTCTGGGTGCGGGAGTGCGCTCTAACAGCTGGCCATATCCTGTGCGTTGAAAAGAGATTCCTTACGATCTTCTCTCGCTTGAGCGCATCTGTTCGCATCGAAATCCAAGAAGGATTCGTGTGTCAGCTACATATCGCGCGGTGATGTTGACGAAGAAGGGCGGGCCCGAAGTCCTCCAAGTCGTCGAGCTGCCTATGGAGAGTCCCGGCGCCGGACAACTTCGCGTGCGCGTCAAAGCTGCGGGAGTGGGTGCCACCGATCTGATCATGCTTGGCGGTAACTATCCGTTTGCACCGAAGATACCGTTCGTTCCTGGCTATGAAACCGTTGGAGAAGTCGACGCTATCGGTGCCGACGTCACGGGCTTTGAACTCGGGCAGCGTGTGGCCGCGCTCACAGTTTACGGAGGGTTTGCCGAGTTTCTCATTCGTGGGGCCGAACATTTCCTGCCAGTCCCGGGTGCTGTTTCTAATCGCGACGCAGCAGCCGTAATCCTTAATTATGTAACTGCGTGGCAAATGATTCATCGCGTCGCGAAGGTGCAGCGCGGCCAAACGGCGCTCGTAACTGGAGCGGCCGGGGGAGTCGGCACGGCCGCGCTTCAATTGCTGAAACTAGCGGGAGTAAAGACTTATGGCGCCGCTTCAACGCGCAAATATCGACATCTCTGCGCTCACTTGGCGCAACGCCGATCGACTACAGGAGTGGGACGGCTGGATCGCCTCACACGTGCCTTCGAACCCAAAGGGGTGGATTACGTATTCGATGCAGTTGGGGGTGCCAATATCGGACCGTGTATCGGCGCGCTGCGGCGGGGCGGGATGGTGATCGGCTTTGGTTTCATGGGCGCGCCTGGAATTCTCTCCAAAGTGGCGATGTTCACCAACCTTTTCGTTGGCGCGCGCCTTCGCGGCCGACGAGGCGATTTCTACGGCATAAGTGCGCTTTACAAAAAAGATCCGAAGCCTCTGCGGGAGGATTTGCCAAAGATCTTCTCATTGCTCGAGGAAAAGAAGATCGACCCGTTCGTCACGCACACTTTCGACTTGCTTGACGCAAGGCGTGCCGTCGAACTCCTGGCGGGCGGATCCGTGGAAGGCAAGATCGTTTTGATCGGCTGACACACTACATATTTGCGTGGCCGGAGCGCATGGACTCGTTGAACTGCGGCTTGGTGAAGTTGAGAGCCGCGTCGCGGGCTGCTTCGTACTCGGCGGCGCGCGCCATCAGCTTCGGGGTAGCAGCGGCATACTCGCCATCAAGCGTCATCAGTCCTTCGCCGGCTTCGTGGCCTGCCATCCGCAATAAATCCTGTTCCGTTGTGTTGAGGTATTGGGCGTCGCGCGGATCGGAGATCCACACAGGCTTGCCGTTGCCCAGCACGCCGGAGAGCCAGTAGACCTTGCTGAGCAGATAGCGGAGGCGCTCCTGATCGTCCGTTTCGGTGAAGAGGAACTTCTTCTGCCAGCGGCTGTAGAAGCGCGTGGTGACAGGGACGGGCTGGCGATTGCCGGACTTGAGGAATTCGAGCTGGCCGAAGTCGACGGTCTTGCGGATGGCGTTGTAGACGAAGGACTCGGCGTAGGGCTGCTCCATCGCGGGCACGATCTCGGCGAAGGTGACGGTGACGGAGGCGGCAACCTTGGCGTGCAGGTTGTGCGTGCCGCCGTCGGCGAGGTTGATTTCGCCGTGGACGATGTAGGTGTCGGCGCCGGAGGTGGAGCGATGGAACGGCCACTGGAATTTGCCGAAGGCGAGCGGCAGGCCGCCGAGGGTGACGTAGCACTCGGGGCGCGGATTGCGCAGGCGCTTGGCTTCGGCGGCGAGGTGCGCCGCCATTTCGGGCAGCAGGTCGGCCTTGTCGAAGTCGAATGCCTCGGTCAGTTCGAGCTGGAGGCGCCGATCGTCGAGACCGGGCAGGCCGAGCTGGAAGATCTGGGTGGGCTGGCCGTTGAAGTCGGAGGCTTCAGTGGTGGAGACAAGCTTGAGGCCGGCCTTTGCGGCGGCTGCTTCAATTGAACTGGAGAGATTGGCTTTCAACGTCATGAATAGGACCTGCTTGTGGGATCGTTGCATCTCCAGTTTATGGCATAAGGGCAGGAATCAGGAGGACGGGAGCAGTAATCGCAGGGCGGACGACGGGAAAAGGATCCGAAGCGCACCCAAAGGTTCATTCCTTAGCAAAGGCAGGACTGGCCGCAGTCTCAGCACCTGGTTTACATACTTGGAATCCAGATTTTACCGGCGGGGATCAGTTCAGTTCCGTTGGGGATCTGGAGTAGTTCGGTGGACTCGCAGTAGAAGTCGAGCCCTTTGTAGCTGGTGAGGTATTGATACTTTGTCTTGAAGAATCCACCCTCCGCAGTGACTACAAGGGGATCCTTCGCGCGCGCAAGGATCTTGAGAAAATCTTCTGGCTCGACCTGGACAATTGCACCTGAGGCTTTGACGGCGTTTGCGACGGCTATAGCTGCAGCAACTCCGGCACCAGCGGCCATGTGAGGAATCCTCCTTGGTCTAGAGTAGTTTCGGAATACACGTGGACTTTCAGCGTAGTGAAGGGCGGCTTTTCCTTGATGAAAAAGCCACTTAAGTGCGTGCTTTCGGTCTACACCAATTCCGAAACTGCTGTAGTGGAACGATTCTAGCAAACTCGACGCATGCGCCGGGGCGCGTCCGGACGAGCGGGTAGAAAAAGTGAGAGCGGTCGCGTGAGGCGCAGGAGACGAAGGCATGGCGAGCAAGGAAATTTGATTGTAGGTGCGGTCCCGACCCGGATAACGGCGGCGATTGAATTGAAGCGCGCGGGAATGGATGTGCACATTATCGACACGTCGGACCACCTGGCCCAGTACTCGCAGGCGCTGGTGGTGCAAGCCCGAACGCTGGAACAGTTTCAGAGATATGGGATCGCGGATGAGGCAATTGCGCGAGGCCGCAGGCTAATGAACTATGCACGGCAGGATGGGCTGGTCTGACCGGCGTGGCCCGGACAGCAGCGACATTTACAATAAATGCTGTGCAGGCAGAAGCTTCGTCTCCCATCATCCTTGCCGAAAACCTGAGCAAGGTTTATGCCGCGGGCCGCATCATGGTTGCGGCGGTGCGCGGTGTTTCGTTTGAAGTGAAGCGCGGCGAATTTGTGGCGATTGTGGGGCCTTCGGGATCGGGCAAGTCGACGCTGTTTTACCTGCTGGGCGGACTGACGCGAGCCAGCGAGGGCAGGGTCGTGATCGACGGCGTCGACTTTGCCAGCCTGAGCGATGCGCGAACGGACGCGGCTGCGCAAGCACCGCATCGGCTTTGTCTTTCAGAAATTCAACCTGCTGCCGACGCTTTCGGCGATGGGCAACATCGAGATTGCCTACACAGTCAGCGGCCGCAAGGAGCCGCTGGATCGCAAATACCTCGACCATTTGAGCGATCTGCTGTCGATCCGGGGACGGCTGGAGCATCGGCCGTCGGAGTTGAGCGGCGGCGAGCAGCAGCGCGTGGCGATTGCGCGGGCGCTGATTACGCGGCCCGCCATCGTGCTGGCCGACGAGCCGACCGGCAACCTGGACACGAAGAACTCCGATGCGGTGCTGAAGATGCTGCTGCGGTCGAATCGCGAGTTGGGCCAGACGACGCTGATGATTACGCACAACCCCGAGGCGGCGGCTATCGCCGGCCGCATCCTGCTACATGCGCGACGGGGAGATCATCAAGGATGGAGGCCGGGCTCGGGGGTCCAGGGACAGCTGCCGGCATAGGCAGCTCGGTGTCGGCGGAGCAGTTTCAGCGGTTTGACCCGATTTCGGCCGCCCGGTATACTCAACTTTGCAGTAAGCGGGAGTAGCTCAGTGGTAGAGCATCGCCTTGCCAAGGCGAGGGTCGCGAGTTCAAATCTCGTCTCCCGCTCCAAATCCGCCCTCCGGCGCCAGCCGGGTTGGCTACGGCGATTTGGAGCGATCCCACAATAAGACAGCCCTGCCAAGGCGCGGTACCCAAGTGGTAAGGGAGAGGTCTGCAAAACCTTTATGCGCCGGTTCGATCCCGGCCCGCGCCTCCAATCCTTTCAACAACCTAAGTTGATTGACAAGCAAAGTGCGCTCTGTCAATGTGGGGACTTTTGTGGTAACTACTTGCGAATACCGCGAGGCAGAGCCGTGCTTGAAGCGGAAGAAGCGTCGTCACTGCGTGCGCGTAGGATTGCCGCGGGCCGCCCTGACCGGCGCTCTGGGTTTTTGCTCGCGATGTGCCGGCTGCAGGCCGCAACTGCCCAATACACGAAAGCCTCCCGTTTCCGAGAGGCCTTCATGAATCAGTGGACGGGGTAGCGCGTAATCAGACCGTAATTGTCCGATTTGGCAGTGTCAAGTTCGTTAAACATGCGCGAGTGAGCCACATCACATCTTCTGATCGGCTAGAGGTAAGAAGATTCGTTTGATCCTATCTTGTCTTGGGGGAACAAGACCTACGTGGTTTATTCCTTGTTACTGACGAGAGAGAACATGGCTCCCTGAGGGTCCTGGCCGTTGATGATCCAGCCCCCGCCGGGCACCTGCATCGGGCCGTTCAAGATCTTTCCACCGCCTGATTCAACACGTTTGACGGCGGCATTGATCGAGTCGACATTGAAGTAGAAGTTCCAACATGAGACGGGTATGTTTGGCGCTTTGGTCATCATTCCCCCGTCGCCCATTTCTCTATGGTCGCCTTCATCGAAGATGCGATAGACGCCCATGGGCCCCATGTCCATATCGGTGACCTTGGTCCAACCAAAGATCTTGTTGTAGAAGCTGAATCCGCCTTCGAGGTCGGTTGTGTAGAGTTCGTGCCAGCCAATCGTGCCGGGGGTTGGTGGTGCTGGTCGTTGCGGTGAGGGCATGTTCGGGTCGGGCGTGAAGACCACAATTGCGGCGCCCTGCGGATCGGATAAGACGGCGAAGCGAAGCATGCCGGGAACATCCGTGGCGGGTTTCCATAGTTTGCCGCCCGCCTCGACAATTTTTTCGATGTGAGCGTCGACATCATCGACTGAGATGTAACCAATCCACGAGGTGTGTCCGGCCATGTGCAACATGCCGGCGATTCCAATGTTGCCGAGGTTAAAGGTGGTGTACGGGACACCCTCCCCTGAGGGCATCTCCTGCGTCGTCCAGCCCACAACGTCCGAATAAAACTTGCCCGTGGCTTTGGTATCGCTGGTCATGATTTCGTACCAGCTGAACTTTCCTTTAGGCGTAAACATTGTCAGAGTTCTCCTAGTTGGCGGATGCACCAATGCACCAGAAGGTTGCGCACTCGGTAGCGTTCAAATCAACTTGATCCGAGGCACGTCATAGCCGTTGCCTCTCTGACAACTCTGTCCTTAGAAGCTATCTCATAAATATCCTTTCTGGGATCGCAAGAACATCACGAAAGGTGCCGTGGACGCAGAGGCCCTTCTCTCCTTCGGTGTGGCTATCAGAATTTGAAAAGTACGCCGCCGCAATAGCGGAAGTTATTTTGGTTGTTTGTGCTCGTAAGCGGATTCGTGTACCTGGTCAGCACGTAATCAAATTCGCCAAGCCGGATTGCAACCCTGTGTGAAACGGACAAGTCGACGCCACCGCCCGCGGCCAGCGTAAACGGATGTTGGTTCGGGGTCGCAAGCGTCCCTCCGCCTTGATTAATCGCATTTGACAGGTTCACGTAACCATTCGTGTTTGATCCGCCGAAGAGTACTTCTCCAAAAGGCTTGATCAGTGGCGTTGGTATCCGGAGCACTGGGCCGAATAAGTAGGTGAACATGTTGCCCTGCGCGGAATAAGTACCGGCCGGTATAATTCCGTTCCCTGGGATGATAACTGGCGTATTAAAGGTTCTCGAGAACGTAGTGCTGCCATATCCCATGAAGTCTGCCTTTACCCCGAATATCTTGAGGAAATACAGTGTGAGGGCGCCGCCTCCGCCGTTGAAGCTCCGACTATCGACACCGGTTATGGTGGGACTGAAATGCAGATAGGAATACGCCCCAAATATTTCGAACCGGTCCTGTGCAGTGGCGGACACACCGACCAGCAGGGCCACGCTCAATAGAATGGTTCTCGTAAGTCTCATTGTTCCTCCTTCGCGGGTTATGACGTTCTGTCGTTCGCGTTGGGACTTAATAACTCTGATTCGATTTCATTGCCTTCTCAATGAAGGATGATCACGTCACGTTGATGCTCTGCTCTCTTCGCAACTCCTTCGGCTTCTCTTCCATCAAGGCGTAGAATTCCCGCCCTTTCCCACGCACGCAAAGAAGGAGTTTAGGACTAGCTGGGATAGGCCACAACTGTCACTTGGGACAGTTGTCGTTAAGCTTTGCAGTTGCAATGGGATGGAGGGGCTTTGGAGACGGGGAAGTCTGCGCCATTCGTGTGCAGGATCGGGCCGAATAACACAGATGACGCGGAAGATGCGCCCGGTGCCGCACGCCTCGGTTTTTCAAGGGGAGCAAGCAAGCTCGCCCGAGCGTCCATGGGCGCACACGCTGGATTGAGATCACCCGGCGGCACGGCTTAGGTGTCGCCAGGATGTGTGCTGATGCCGGAGCATTGAGCTTTTACCGATACGCTCTCCGGCGAATGTTTATGAATGAAAGGCCTTGCGGCGCTCTGACAGCGCGTCGGCGATCTTCTGGCTTTCTTCCCGCGAGATTGGATAAAAGAGCAGGCAGGCCGCCACCGCGAAGAATGCCAGTCCCGCATAGACGCTGGCGGTCAAGAGGATGCCTGTCTGCGCGTGCGCGGTCTGCACCTGGGCCTCGGACACGAATCCATACAGAGCGAAGAGCCAACCTGCAATTGCTCCGCCGAGGGCGAGACCTGCCCAGAGGGCGAATACGACAGCGGCGGTGACCGTACCGCTGGCACGGCGGCCCGTTTTCCATTCGCCGTAGTCGGCGACATCGCCCATCATTGCCCAGATGATGGGCCCCGACAATCCGTAGGAGAACTGGCGAAGCACTTCGGTCACGATGATGGCCACGGTGGCACCGGGTGGAATGACGAACAGCGCCATAGTGAAGAGGCCGGACAAGAACATGCTGCCGATAAAGAGCTGGCGCTTGCCCACGCGGATCGACACCGCCGTGGAAAGGGCAACGCCCACGAGCAGTGAGACGAGGCCGAATCCATTGAACCAAGAGAAGAGGTCTACGTTGCCGGCAACGAATCGGAAATAGGGCAGCATGACATTGCCGCGGATCACGATGGCGGCGAAATAAAACAAGGTGGCCAGGAACAGCACGACCCAGGGACGGTTTTGGAAGAGGTCCGACAGGTCCTGCGAAGCGACGTCTTCTGCTGCGGATTCGGCTGGATGCGCTCTTTGGTTGCGAAGAAGGCAATGATGAAGAAGATAACGCTGAGTCCAGACAGCATGCCCATGGTGAACTGGTAGCCGCGCGCGTCATCGCCGTGGCCGAAGAACTTGACCATCGGGATGGCGAGGCTGGCGACAATGAAGCCCGCGGAGTTGGCCGCGATCTGGCGGTACGACGAGATGCTGGTCCGCTCGTCGGGATCGGAGGTCATGACCGCCGTTAGCGAGGCGTACGGCACGTTGTTGATGGTGTAGATGAGTCGGAGCAGGATGTAGGTCGTCCACGCATAGATGATCTTTCCGGCGGGACTGATATTGGGCGTGGTGAAGGTGAGAACGCCGATGATGCCGAAGGGCACCGCCGTCCACAGCAGCCACGGCCGGAACTTGCCCCATTTCGACGTGGTGCGATCGGCGATCATGCCCATGACCGGATTGAGGCAAGCCACGCCGAGGCCGACGACGAGGAAGAGGGTTCCGGCCTGCGCCGCCGTGAGCCCAAAGGTATGCGTGTAGAAGTCCAGTTGCAGAGCCAGCATGGCCTGAAAAACAAAATTCGCCGCCATGTCGCCCAGGGCTGTAGCCGACTTCTCTGCGAAGGAAAGCTTTTCGATCATTACTGCCTCGTCTTTCGCCGCCGTACCGGGCCGCCATTACCGCGTTACCTGCAGGTTCAATTTCGTCAGATCCGCGTCGCGGGACGAATTGCCGATCATCATTTCAAAATCGCCCGGCTCGACAACGTACTTCATGTTCACGTCGAAGAACGCAAGCGCGCCGGAGTCATGTCGAGTGTCGACGGTGGTGCTTTCGCCCGGCTTGAGCCACACCTTCTTGAAGCCCTTCAGCTCCTTCACCGGCCGCGTCACCGAACTGACCAGGTCGCGGATGTAAAGTTGCACCACTTCGGCTCCTGCGCGCTTGCCGGTGTTGGTTACATCCACCAGCACCTGCGTCGAACCGTCGCGGGCGAATCCTTTTCTTTGTCAGCCTCGGATTCGCGATGGCTGAAGTTCGTGTAGCTCAGGCCATAGCCGAACGCATAGAGCGGCGACACATCGTCGAACAGATAGCCGCGCCGCGCCGAAGGCTTGTAGTTGTAGAACACCGGCAAATGGCCCACCGACCGCGGCACCGATATCGGCAGCTTGCCGCCGGGGTTGTAATCGCCGAACAGCACATCGGCAACCGCGCGCCCGGTCTCCTGGCCCAGATACCAGCACTCGTAGATCACCGGCACATTCTCGGCAATGTAGTTGATCGAGAGCGGCCGGCCGTTGAAGAGGAACACGATGACCGGCTTGCCCAGCGCGACCATCGCTTTCACCAGTTCTTCCTGTTGTCCGATGAGGTCAAGGCTGGTGCGGTCGCCCATGTGCTGCAGGTTCCATGCCTCGCGCGATGTCTGCTCGTTTCCGCCGATTGCCAGCACGATGACGTCGGCCTTCTTCGCCACCCTCACCGCTTCGGCAATCGCTTTGCGGTCCTCTTCCGGATCGCTCGGCATCACTTCATCCTGGTTCCACGAGCCGCCGATGGTGATCTTGCAGCCTTCGCTGTAGAGCACCTTCACCTTCTTGCCGACCTTCTCGCTTGATGCCGTCCAGCACCGTGACGTTGTGTTTCGGCACGCCGCTGTATCCGCCCAGCAAGCCGCGATTCGCGTTGGGTCCGATCACTGCGATGGTCTTGATCGCGTTCAGATCGAGCGGTGCCAGGCCGTTTTCGTTCTTGAGCAGCGTGATCGCTTCATGCGCGGCCGTCAGCGCCAGATCGCGATGCTCGTCGCAGCCGACCACGCGTTCCGCTTCATGCGGGATCGACGTACGGATCGTCGAACAGCCCCATCTCGAACTTCCAGAAGAGCATCGGCGCAACCAGCTCGTCGAGCTGCTATTCCTTCAGCACGCCTTTCTTCACCAGTTCCACCAGGTGCAGATAGCAATCCGGATCGGGCAGCTCGATGTTGACGCCCGCCTTCACCGCCAGCTGCGCACGATTCCTTCTTGTCCTTGGCCACAAAGTGGCCATGCGTGTCGGGCCGGTAACCCAGTTCCCAGATGGCGTAGTAGTCCGACACCACGAATCCCTTGAAGCCCCACTCCTTGCGCAGCACATCGCGCAGCAGCCACTTGTTGGCGTGTGAGGGAACGCCATCGATCTCGTTGTAGGAGGCCATCAGCGTCACGGCTCCGGCTTCGCGCAAGCGCCTCCTTGAAGGTGTAGAGGAACGTCTCCTGCAGCACGCGCATCGAGACGTTTGCCGGTGCGCAGTTCATGCCCGACTCCGGCTGCCCGTGCCCCACAAAATGCTTGAGCGTCGCCAGCACATGCCGCTTGTCCCGGAAGTTCCTGTCTCCCTGGAAGCCGCTCACCGCCGCGATTCCCAGTCGCGAAACCAGATAGGGATCTTCGCCGTAGGTCTCCTCCACGCGTCCCCAGCGGGGCTCGCGCGCCACATCCACCACCGGCGTCAGCGCATGATGCGCTCCGCGCAGCCGCGCTTCCAGGGCCGTCATCGTGAACAGCTGACTCAACCAACGCGGGATTGAAGGTTGCTCCCAGCGCGATGGGCTGCGGAAAGCTGGTTCCATCCGGGGCCGCGTGGCCGTGAAGGCACTCTTCGTGGAACATCACCGGAATGCCCAGACGGCTGTTCTCAAGGAAGAACTTCTGGATGGCATTTGTCAGCTCCGCCATGCCGCGCGCATTCTTGCCGCCGCCTGCATCGCTCGGCCGGCCCACTTGCCCCATCCCGTGGCCGTCGCGAAAGGCCTTCTTCGCTTTCTTGAAATCGAAGTTGCCCTTCTGCGTCCACCAGCTTCTCGGCCTTTTGACTGCCAGATGCACAGCATCTGTGCGGCCTTTTCCTCCAGCGTCATCCTCGAGAGCAAGTCCTTCACGCGCCTGGCAGACGGGAGCTTTGCACTCTTATATGCGGGGGCAGCTTTGCGGGTGTTAACGGCGACTGCAGACTTCTGCTTTTTCATGCGATTCATTCCTTGGTGTTCTTGTTTGTGACAGTGTGGCATTTGAGGGTGGAAAAGGAACCTGGCTCGGAGCGCGTGTTCTTGAGAGAGCTGAGGAGAATCAGGCGGTTAGAGAAACCTGGAGATTCCACGCCATGGCGACAGCGCGTAAAAAGGGCCGAGGAGTTTTCCTGAGTCTGAAGGAAAGCGACAGTCCTGCTCGAAGGGAGCGAGAGAGTGCTCGCCCACCGACCAGAGAACATTGCAGACCAACAACCTAAAAGGTCCACTTGACTCGACTCCTGGACAGAAAGAGCCGACAGGATCCATGTTCTGCGGCGGTATTGAACCGCCAGGCTCCACAAGAATTGCCTGCTTTGCTGCCTCAAACAACTTAGTTGCTCCAAGTGGAAAGAGCAACTAGAAAAAGCGATTTTCTTCAAGGAAATTGAATGCAAGCCCCTTCTGCCGGGACGCAAGCCTTCTACCTTGATCCTGGCTGTCGCCTCTTCGGGAAAAACACTGCAATTCCATTTCCTGGCGGATGCCGGAAGACTGGCGAAATGTGGTCCACCAAAATCGTAATTTTGCGGCTTAATGCTTTGAGCATTTTCCGCGCCGACGATTGAAGCTCGAAGGGTGTCTTACCAGTATCCGAATTACAAATCTTCGACGACAGTAGCGTTCTTTGGTCGGGTCGTGTGATCTCCGCCGCTTAACATACTGTCGATCATTCGTCTATTGATCGGCTGGTGACGGAGGTCATGATTTCTGATTTGTAAAATCTTGACCTGGTTCGAAGAGACCCGTATTCTACGCGAGGTGCATGGAGGCACAAGGGCCACTTCTTCGGGCAATCGATCGAAAAAAACAAAACGATTGCAGGTGTTGCGCGCCTGACCTCCGGCGATGAGGATGCACAAAAACTTCCCTAAATTCTCGATCACAACGAAGTCAACAACTAAACCACTCGAATAACTGTCCGGTCAGGACCGCCACGCTGACCGAAATTTCCCGCAGAAACGCGGTGGCGAAGCTTTGCTTTCCCATCTGCTGAACCTGATTGTTTTTTCTTGCCTTGGAGGCACCATGTTGCCACAGAGTACTGCTCTGCGCCGCGTCGGCGCGAAGTTTCTGCGCCTATGCGCAGGCGCCGCCACATTGATTTTCCTGCTTGGGTTCGGTCGGCAGGCTTTTGCGCAAGTTGTGTACAACGGCGCCGCAAGCACCTTGGCAACGCCACCAAGTGGCGACAGCATCTCTCCTCCGGCTGTCGATTCCAATGGCGACATGTTCTACGTCGTCAGCGACGGGACGACGAATACGCTTTACGAGATTCCTGCTGGCGGATCGCCAACGGTCCTCAATAGCTCGTTCCCTCAATTCCCGTCTGCGCTTGCGGTGAATCCTGCCGGAACCATGCTCTATTTCATCTACAACGGAGCAACCGCACAAAGCTGTCTCAATAACCCGCCCTATAGCTTCGGAATCGACGACTTCGTGTACATCGCGGCGGTCTCGACCTCGGTCAATGCAACTCCGGCAAACATGCCGGAATGCTTCTTTTTGAGTTACAACGCGTTTTACACGGATGCGACAGGCCTGGCGACGGATTCGTCGGGCAACCTGTACGTTGCAGACTTCGGCGCTGGTGCAATCTGGAAGCTCAGCGCACCCGTAACTTCGAGCAGTAAGCCCTCGTCCTTCATGGACCTGAACCAGCAGCCGTATGGGATCGCAGTAAACGGCGGCACCATCTACTACACCGCACTCGATTTTAATAATTCCAGCGCCAACACACTGTTCAGTACTTCCACTTCGCAACTCTCATCGAGTCTTCCTTCCGGGGCCGCCTCGGACACCACACTCAAGGTCGTGCCGTCGATTCAGAACGGTCTCGCGGTGGATTCCAATTCGAACGTCTACATTGGAACCGGAACTGGTGTCGACGAATACAGTGGCGGCAACCTCACTGTGGTTGATACCTCTACCGCCGATGGTGCGTCAGGTGTTGCGGTCGATTCTTCGGGTCACCTGTACGTCACCGGGCTCGATACCAATGGCAACCCGTTGGTCTCTGAGACCACCTCGCAGTCGGTTGACTTCGGATCGTTAAACGTGGGAAGCACCGGCAGCACGGCTAGCCTCTCATTCACGATTGGCGCCAGCGCTTCAACGGCAGTGGGCAGCGTGCACATCTATACGAGCGGTGCAGGCAGCCTGGATTTTGCTGACGCAGGCGCGACGACCTGCACCGCCAAGACGTATTCCACCAGCACAACGTGCGTGGTCAATGTAACCCTCACGCCGAAGGCACCTGGGCTACGTTCCGGCGCCGTGGTGTTTTATGACGGCAGCGGAAACACGTTGTCGACGGTATATCTCTATGGCGCCGGCCTGGGCCCGCAAATTGCATTTGGCCCTGGCATCCAAACGAGTCTGGGTAACGGATTGGCGACGCCGCTTGGAGTGGCGGTGGATGGGAGCAGTGATGTATATGCAGCCGACTCCGCCAATAACCGCGTGGTGAAACTGACATGGACGGGAAGCAGTTATGGAACGGAAGCTGCGGTCGGCAGCGGACTCAGTGATCCACGATCCGTCGCGGTAGACGGCGGCGGGAATCTATTCATCGCCGATGCAGGAAACAATCGAGTTGTGAAACTGCCCTGGACCGGCAGCAGATACGGAACGCAAGTGACCATTGGCAGTGGGCTGAGTTCACCCTCAGGTGTAGCGGTGGATGGCATAGGCAACGTGTTTATCGCCGATGAAGGCAACAATCGTGTCGTCAGGGTCCCCTGGGCCGGCAGCAGCTACGGAACGCAAGCAATGTCGGCAACGGCCTCAACGCGCCTGAAGGCGTCGCGGTTGATGCGGCAGGAGATGTCTTCATTGCGGACAGCTCGAATAATCGGGTGGTGAAGGAGCCGTGGACTGGAAGCAGCTTTGGCGCGCAATCCACTGTAGCGAGCGGACTGAGCTTACCCTACGCCGTCGCTCTGGACGGAGCGGGCGATGTATACATCGCGGACTTCGGCAATAGCAGCGTTGTGAAGGTCCCGTGGACGGGCAGCAGTTATGGCGCGCAAATCACGTTAGGGAGTGGCCTCAGTTCTCCTGCCGGTGTCGCGCTCGACAAGAACGGCAACATCTTTATTGGCGACAGCGCCAATAACCGCATTGTGGAACTCGATGTGGCCAACGCACCATCGTTGAGCTTTGCCACGACTTCGGTCGGGGTCGAGAGCAGTGATAGCCCGCAGTCGGTGACGGTCTCCGACATCGGCAATTCTGCGTTGCTCTTTCCGATCCCGGCTACTGGTCACGATCCGAGCGTTGCCAACGGCTTCACGCTCGACGCAACGACGACCTGCCCTGAATTGTCGACTGCGAGTTCCACAGAGGGTTCCGTGGCCTCGGGAACAAGTTGTATCTATGCCATCGACTTTATTCCTGCGGCCGGGGGCGCAAGCAACGGCTCGGTCGTACTGAAGGACGACAATCTCAATGCTGCAGCGCCGGGTTACACGACGCAGAGTATCAGCGTAAGCGGGAGTGCGACGGCGATTACTGTATCACCGTCGACGTTGCCGGCCGCGACTGTGAGCTCGCCTACTCACAGACCCTGACGGCATCCGGAGGAACCAGCCCGTACACGTTCACCGTTACAAGCGGCTCCCTGCCTACGGGACTCTCTCTCAGTTCGTTGGGAGTACTCTCCGGCACGCCAACCGCGGGCGGAACGTTCACCTTCAGCGCCACGGCGACCGACGCAACGAGCACTTCGAGTTCTCAGGCATTTTCACTGGTGGTGAGTGCCCCAACAATCACAGTCTCGCCAGTCTCCTTGCCGAGTGCCACTGACAGCGTCGCATACAGCCAAACAATTTCGGCCAGCGGTGGGATCGCGCCTTACACTTCTGCCGTGACTGCTGGTGCTTTGCCGGCAGGAATGTCGTTGAGCTCGTCGGGAGTGTTAAGCGGGAAGCCAACGGCGGCGGGGACGTTTAACTTCACGGTAACGACAACGGATAGCAGCACTGGTACCGGCCCATATACAGGTAGCAGGGCCTACTCGCTCACCGTGAATACGCCCACGGTTACACTTTCGCCGGCAACTTTGCCGGGCGGCACCTTCAACGCGACATATTCTCAGACCGTGGCGGCGAGCGGCGGTGTCGCTCCCTATATATACACGTTCACCAGCGGGGCTCAGCCGACGGGGCTGAATCTGTCGTCCTCCGGCGTCCTCTCAGGAACAGCCACTGCAGCCGGCACGTTTACCTTCACGGTTACCGCGACCGATAGCAGCACAGGCACTGGACCGTTCACGGCCAGCCAGACCTATTCCGTCGCCATTAGCAAGGCATCGCAAACCATCACGTTCACTCCTCCCACCACCCCGGTAACGTACGGCGTTGCGCCGATCACGCTTTCTGCAACTTCAACTTCCAACCTGCAGTCTCGTTCAGCGTTATGAGTGGCCCAGCAACGATCAGCGGAAATACGCTGACGATCACCGGAGCAGGAACTGTTGTTGTTGCGGCGAATCAGGCTGGAAATAGTAACTACACTGCTGCAACTCAGGTGACGCAAACCATCGTCGTTAACCAAGCCTCGCAGACCATCACGTTTACACCGCCTGCTTCGCCAGTCAGCTATGGCGTGGCTCCAATCGCGCTGTCCGCGACGTCCAATTCAAACCTGGCGGTCGCATTCAGTGTTCTGAGCGGCCCTGGGACGATCAGCGGAAACACGCTTACGATCATCGGGGCAGGCACCGTGGTTGTCGCTGCGAATCAAGCCGGGAACACCAATTACACGGCTGCGACGCAGGTCACGCAATCGGTCGTCGTCAACCAGGCATGGCAGACCATCACGTTTACGCCGCCCGCTACGCCGGTGACGTATGGTGTTGCGCCGATCACGCTTTCCGCGACTTCGACGTCGAACCTGGCAGTCTCGTTCAGCGTTCTAAGTGGCCCGGCAACGGTCAGCGGAAATACGTTGACCATCATCGGAGCAGGAACGGTGGTTGTCGCCGCAAATCAGACAGGAAATGTTAACTACACGGCCGCAACGCAGGTCACGCAATCGATCGTGGTCAACCAGGCATCGCAGACCATCACGTTTACGCCGCCTGCTTCGCCTGTCAGCTATGGCGCGGCTCCAATCGCGCTCTCCGCAACGTCGACGTCGAATCTCGCGGTCGCATTCAGCGTTCTGAGTGGCCCGGGCACGATCGGTGGTAACAGCCTCACCATTTCGGGCGCGGGAACTGTGGTTATTGCCGCGAATCAAGCCGGGAACGCTAACTACACGGCTGCAACGCAAGTCACTCAAACGATCGCGGTCAATCAAGCAACGCTCTCAGTTTCCGCGGCCAACGCCAGCCGAGTTTACGGAACCACCAACCCGGCTTTCACAGGCGCAGTCACAGGCTCGGTGAACGGAGATAATTTCACCGAGAGTTTCTTAACATCCGCGTCCATCTCCTCTAACGCCGGGACCTATGCGATCGTTCCCAACGCCGCTGGCAACAACCTGGCCGACTACGCCATTTCGATCCAGAACGGCACGCTCAGCATTACCCAGGCTGGAACGACGACCGCGCTAACCGTCAGTGGTGCCAACATCACCCCGGGCCAAAGCGTGACGTTGACTTCGCAAGTCACCTCGGCCACTACCGGCACTCCGACAGGCACCGTCAGCTTCTATGACGGAACCAACCTGCTGGGCACGTCGACATTAACCGCCGGCTCGGCTTCCTTCAACACAACCTCGCTTGCGGCCGGCGTCACGCACGTCCTCACCGCGGTCTACAGCGGCGACATCAACTTCACCACAAGTTCTACGACTTCGACCACATCCGTAATTGTTGCGCCGCTTGATTTCAACGTGACGGTGACGGGACCGGCCAATCAGACGGTCGTTCCGGGAAGCGCAGCCAGCTTCCAGGTAACAGTTGATCCTCTGTATGGAAGCTATGCAGGCCCTGTGAGCTTTACAGTTAGCGGACTTCCTGCTGGCGCGACTGCGACGTGGAATCCCACGATGATTGCCCCGAATGGAGGCAAACAGACCGTAACACTCACTATCCAGACTCCAGCCGTGGCAGCGTCCCACCACTCCCCTGCTCCTTCCGTCGGACCGAAGATGGCTCCGTTGATGTTCGGTGTGCTGCTGCTGCCGTTCGCAGGAGCGTGGCGCCTTCGGCGACAGGGCCGTCGCCTGCATCGACTGCTGATAGCCCTACTGATGCTTGGTGGAATTGCGACCGTGGCGAGTATCACGGGGTGCGGTTCGGCAAACGGCTTCTTCGCCCAGCATCAGCAGAACTACGACGTCACCGTAACCGCGACAGCCGGCGGGTTGCAGCACTCTGCAACCGTGACCCTGCAGGTCCAGTAGCTCTCAAGGAGATTTAAGAATGCGCATTCGATTTGGCAGTGTGCTCCTTTTGGGAGCGGTGGCAGCAACTTCACTGGTGGCGCATGGTGCGTCCTCAGCTTCCCCAGGGCGCGTCGACATTGCGGTGATGTATGCGCCGGTGCACTCTACCGAGATCACCGATAGCGGATTCTGGATGCAGGGAGGCGCCGCGCAGTTGCACGCGCGCCTCTGGCGGAACGTGGGCGTGGCGGCTGATGTCGCGGGATTGCACGTAGGGAATATTGGCTCCTCCGGTGTGGGCCTCGATATGGTGACTACAACCTTCGGGCCGCGCTTCACCTGGTCAGTCCGGCATCCCAAGCTCTCCATCTATGGACAGGGACTGGTCGGCGAAGCCAACGCCTTCAATGGCGTCTTCCCGTCACAAACAAGCGCCGGCACGAGCGCCAGCAGCCTCGCCGTATTGGTGGGCGGTGGAGCAACGGTGAATTGTTCCCGGCATCTCGCCGTTCGCGTTGTTGAAGCCGACTGGCTTCGCACGCAACTTCCCAATGCAACCACGGACGTGCAGAATAACCTAAGAATCGGAGCCGGAGTGGCCTTCCGATTCCACTAAGGATCGTGCATTTGGCATCGCATTGGGAGTATGGCTATTTCACTGACTCCCGACCTCATTCGTTACGCCAGAATCCGGGTGATGTAAGCACAGCGATCCAGATCCCTCCCCGACGGGAAGCCAGCTAAACCGCATGAGAGATAGAATGTGGTGGTCGTCATGTGTTCCCGACTTCCCCGCGTACTATCACTACTCGTCGTGTTTGCCGGCGCTGCAGCGCTGGGGCAGGAACCCTCCGCGAACTTGCGACAGGCAGATGCTGATTATCGCGAAGGTGTCGAAGCGCTGAACCGCAACGATCTTAAGACAGCCCAATTGAAGTTTGAGGCAGTCGTCCGCCTTGCGCCAGGCGCGGAACAGGGTCACAGCGCTCTTGGCGCCATCCTCGTGCGCGAGGGACAGTGGGCCGCCGGCACACGCGAGCTCGAAAAGGCGCTGTCTCTCAAGCCCGATGACAGCGCGGCACAATTGAACCTGGCCATGGTTTATGCGCAGTCCGGAGCGGCGTCCAAGGCGATTCCTCTTTTTGAGAAGCTTGAAGCGGAGGCGCAAAGCAGCCACCATCCCCTGAACGCAACGGTCCTGTCCGCATACGCTCGATCGCTTGTCCGGAATGGACAACCCCGCCGCGCCATCAACGAGATGAAAGCGGCGGTAGCGCAAGAGCGTCAGAGTGCGGAGCTGCACGATGAGCTTGGATCGCTTTATGCGCTGGAAAATGACTGGTCACCGGCCGAGCAGGAGTTTTCAGAGGCAGTTCGCCTGAAGGATGATTTTGCGATCGCTCACTTGCACCTGGGGATCGTGTTGGCGGCCGAATCAAAGCCCGGCGCCCAGGATGAATGGATGAAGGCGTACTCCCTTGCGCCCGGTGACCCCGCTGTTGCACTGGCCGTGGGCAGGGCCCTCGCCGATGCCGGGCACGATTCAGAAGCGGTTCCTATTCTCGAACATGCCGTCGAACTCGAGCCCAAGTCGGCTGAAGCAGCGTATCAGCTCGCACTCGTCCTGCAGCGGGTAGACCGGGTGCCGGAAGCGATCGACTTACTGAAAAAAGTAGTTGCGGCCGAGCCCAAAAATGCGGCCGCCCTGACAAATTTGGGGATGGCACTCGCACAGATGCACAGAGCGGCGGAGGGCATCCCCTTCCTGCGTAAGGCCGTCTTGCTCAATCCGGGTGATCCCATTGCACACCAGGATCTGGCAGCGGCGTACATCCAAATAAATCAGATTGACGACGCGGTGTCGGAATTGAAGACCGCCCTTAAGCTGTCCCCCGATTCGCCGCAACTGCGCTACGACCTCGGCACTGCCTACAAATTGCAGGACGATGCGACCAATGCAATTCCTGAACTGGAGGCGGCTGCAAAACTAAACCCCTCCGGATACGAACCGCCTTACGTCCTTGGGATGCTTTACATGCAGGTGGGTCGCTACCAGGAGGCTGCACAACAACTGGAGATATCGCTCAAGCTGCATCCGCAAAATGGCGAAGCCTGGTCAACTCTCGGCAGCGTCTATAACAAACTCGATCGCCTGCCCGAGGCTGCGTCGGCCCTGCGGACCGCGATTGAGCAGACACCCGGCCAGTCGGATTCGCATCTGCTTCTGGCTTCGGTACTAGTCAAGCAGAACGACACGGCCGGAGCCGCGGCGGAGCGAAAAGTTGCGGCAGAGTTGATGCGTAACCACATGAATCTGCAGCGCGCTGAAGTCGCTACCAATTCCGGCAGGTCGCTCCTGGCTAGTGGAAAGATCGATGACGCAATCGTTCAGTTTCGCGATGCCCTGTCGTTTGATCCAGGCTATGCCGAGGCCCATTTGAAGCTGGCTGAAGCGCTGGACAAACAGGGCAAAACGGCCGAAGCGGCTGCCGAGCGTGCGCGGGCAGATAAGTTGAAGCAAGGATCACAGTAATTCGTCTTAGGCAGCTCAAACCTATGGTGGATGCGCCATGTACATTCGACGTCGCTTTGGCCTATACTTCGACTGGCACTCACGGCGTCCTTCCCTCTTCCCTGTTCGTATCGCCGGCGCCCGCAAGTTTGCGCTGGTCTTTGTTTCAACCGATTTCCGGTCAGGACCCGCCGCGAACGGCCGTTGGCCACCCTCATGTTGAGCAGTTCTGCGCAACGTATATTCGCCCTTCTTGCAATGGCGTGTGCGGCGTCGCTGGTATCCCTGCGCACTACGGATGGAGCGGAGCAGGATGCGCGTGCCAACGAGCAGAGCATTCGCAAGGCTTATGCCGACAAGGTGCGCGAGACCTACGACTTCCGATTCGGAAAGGGAAGGATTTCAGTTCCCGGCAACGCTGCGGCGGCGGGAGACGACTTTCTTGAACCAAGCGCCTTTCTGGATGCGCAATATTGCGGTCATTGCCACCAGGAGGCGTACCACCAGTGGCGGCAGGCGCTGCACTCCAACTCGTTCCGAACGCCGTTTTACCGGACGAGTGTGAATATCCTGCTGCGTACGAAGGGAATCGAATTTGCGCGGCATTGCGACAGTTGCCACAACCCCATCGCGGTGCTTGGCGGAGCCATGAATCCGAATTCGCCGATCGATCGGATGTTCGATCGCGATGGCCTGACCTGCACCACCTGCCACTCTATTCAGAGCGTGGCGTCAAAGGTCGGTAACGGCGGATTTATTATGGCAGTGCCTTCCGCGCTCGTGGATGAGAAGGGAAACCGCATTCCAGGCATGGTGCCTGACTCCGAGATTCTGGCGCATCTCGATCGCCATTCGAAGGCGGTGATGCAGGACATCTATCACACGCCGGAATTCTGCGAAGCCTGCCACAAGGCGAATCTGCCGCCGACACTGAACGAATACAAATGGATTCGCGCCTTCACCGCCTACGACGAGTGGCAGAACTCCAAGTTCTCCAATCGCAATCCGTTGACTTTCTACACAGCGGATTTCACCACCTGCCAGAATTGCCACATGAAGCGCGCGCCCAATGTATTGCCCGAGCCCGGCGCCAAGAATGGCACGTTTGTTTCGCATCGCTGGCTGGCGGGAAATACGGCTGTGCCCTTTTATTACGGATTTGATGAGCAACTGCAGAAGACGATCGAGTTCCTGCGAACCGGCAATTATCTCAACGTGGATATCTTCGGCTTGCAGGTAGGTGAAGACGGCAAACTTGTTGCGCCGCTCGGAACGGTCCCCTTTCACGTCAATGCGGGAGACGTGCTTGAGGCCTACGTCGTCGTCCAGAACAAAATGATCGGACACTCGCTCATCCCCGAGGTGCGGGATCTGTATGAGGCCTGGGTCAAGTTCACGGTGACCGATGCGAATGGAACAAAGATCTACGAGAGCGGCTTTCTCAATCCCAATGGAACCCTGGAACCGGGCGCACATAGTTTCACGAATAGGCCCGTGAACGTGGTGGGAGAGTTTGTCGACAATCACGTCGTCTCATCGATTCATTCCGTCGCATACGACAACACCATCCAATCCGGACGCTCGGCCCTTGTCCGCTATCAGTTCCGTTTGCCGGAGGGGGCAAAGGGACCATTCACGCTGCAGGCGCAAGTGAACTATCGCCATCTTCGCCGGACCTACCTGAACAACGTGTTGGGACCTGATCATCCAGCCTATCCGGTGGTTGAAATTGCATCCCGCAGCCGTGTCCTCAACATTGGCGACAATCCGCCCACTGCGCCGCTGCCAACTGACAATCAGGACTGGATGCGCTGGAACAATCTTGGCATTGGCTTCCTCGACCAATCGCAGCATTCAGATGCGATCACAGCCTTCGAGCAGGTGACGCGGCTTCGTCCGGATTACAAGGACGGCTACATCAATCTCGGGCTGACCTACATCGATTGGGAAAAATACGATGAGGCACGACAGCCGCTCGAGAAGGCGCTCGCGTTGAAGCCTGATGACGCGCGGGCACTCTACTACATGGCCCTCGTTGAGCGACGTGCCCGGCACTCCGACGCCGAAATTGCCGATCTTGAAAAAGTGATTGCGCAATATCCCGATTGCCGCGACGCTCGCCGCGAGCTTGGAATCTCCTACTATCAGCAGCATCGTGCCGATGACGCCATGGCGCAGTTCAAGGCGCTGCAGTCCATTGATCCAGACGATCTCGCCGCGCACTACAATCTGGCAATTCTCTATCGACGCAAAGGTCTGAAGCATGAGGCTGAAGTGGAAGCTTCGCTGTATACGATGAAGCGAATTGATCCAGCTGCTCCAACGTATTCGCTGGACTTTCTGCGCAAGCATCCAGAGATCTCAACCGAAAGCGTTCCGTGGCACGTGCATAGCAACGTGCATACTTCATCCCCAGCCACCGCCGGCGGAACACCATAAAGAGGAAGCAACGAGTGGGTCATCGCGATTTGAATCGCCGCACATTTCTTCGTTCTCTTAGCCGCACCGCGCTGGTATTGCCTTTCGCCGACATTGTTGCGTTCGCCTCAGGCTGGCAGGAGCCGCAGACCAAACAAGCCCCGAAGATCGGGCCGCAGGAGCGAAGCTACGATGCGCGACCAGCTCCTCCACCGCCTGGGCCTAAATCGCCTATTGAGGGCACGCCCCTCGGCGTCAGTTTCGTTGAGGTTGCCACGCAAGCAGGTCTGACCGGAAAGACCATCTACGGCGGCGAGTTCCACAACAAATATCTGCTGGAGACAACAGGGTGCGGGCTCGCGTTCTATGACTACGATCACGACGGCTGGCCCGATCTCTTTCTTGTGAACGGCTGGCGGTTGGAGGGCTTCCCCGCGAGCCAGGAACCGCATTGCCGGCTCTTCAAGAACAATCGCGACGGTACCTTCACTGACGTTTCGATCGGATCGGGTCTCGAACATAAAACTGGTTGGGGTCAGGCATGCTGCGTGGGCGACTACAACAACGACGGGTTCGACGATCTCTTCGTCACCTACTACGGGCAGAATGCGTTATACAAAAACAATGGCAACGGCACATTTACTGATGTGACGCGCGAGGCAGGACTAATCCAGCCCGGGCCGAAGATTCGCTGGAACAGCGGATGCACGTTCGTGGACTACGACAAGGACGGTCATCTTGATCTGTTCGTCGCCAACTATGTCGACTTTGATTTGAAGACGGCGCCCCTGCCGCAGGATGGGCCATGTACGTACAAGGGAATTCTTGTGGCCTGCGGCCCTCCGGGATTGCCCGGTGGGAAAAACATTCTCTATCACAACAAAGGTGACGGCACATTTGAAGACGTCAGCGAAAAGAGCGGGATGTGGACCGCGGTCGGCACCTACGGGTTGAGTGTTGCTGCATCAGACCTCGACAACGACGGCTGGCCTGATATCTACGTCGCTAACGATTCAGCTCCAGCTACGCTCTATCTCAATCAGAAAGACGGAACATTTCGTGATATCGCCATTGAGGCTGGTGCGGCTCTCTCGGCCGAAGCAAAACCGCAGGCCGGCATGGGTGTTTCCATCGGCGACTATAACCGCGATGGCAAGTTCGACGTGGTGAAGACAAACTTCGCCGGCGATACAGACTCGCTCTACACAAATCTCGGCGATGGAAACTTCGAGGATCGCACCTACCCCGGCGGCCTGGGCGTCAACACGCGACTGCTCGGCTGGGGCGTCGGCTTTTTCGATCTGGATAACGACGGATGGCTCGATATTCTCATGTCAAACGGGCACGTCTATCCAGAAGTCGACAATTCGAAAGCAGACCTGAAATACGCCGAACATAAGTATCTCTATCGCAACCTGCGCAACGGGCGCTTTGAAGAGGTGACAGACAAGGGCGGCCCGGGAATTCTGGAAAACGCACCGGCACGAGGCTGTGCATTTGGCGATTACGACAATGACGGCGACATCGATATCGTAGTGAACTGCATCAATGCACCACCACAGCTTTTGCGATGCGACTCAACACTGAATCGGAACTGGATCAAAATCAAGCTGGTCGGCACCAGGTCAAACCGTTCAGGCATCGGCAGCCGCGTGATCGTCACTGCCAAGACGTCGCCCACCGCCGAGCAACCTCTCGTGCAGATTGAGGAGTTGCGGAGCGGCGGGAGCTACTTCTCGCAGAACGATCTGCGCTTGCATTTCGGATTGGACAGGGCGAAGCAGGTTGATACCGTTGAAGTGCGCTGGCTGAGCGGGCAGGTCGATCAGTTTCACGATCTCGATTCCAATCGGCTTTACGTGCTTGAAGAGGGCGGCAAAATCCTGAAGTCGGAACAACTCATCCCAGCGAAGTCGAAGGTGTAATCGTGCGTCCAGGCTTTGGCGTTGCCGTATGCCTTCTTACCGTCTCCGCGACAATCGCGGCGGCTCAGCAACCTGTGGCCTGCCCGTGGTTTTCCTCTGGCAGCGCGCAAACGGTGCTTGGCGGCCCTGCGTCGTTTCATTTTCAGGCGGAAGAAAGCGGGCAGGGCATTTGCGAGTTCACGTCTCAATCCGGCGAAGGCGCAAAAATGCTGCGCATCCTCGTCGGCAGGACCGACAGACATGCATGCCCTTCGGGAAGCGCCGAACTCAAGGCGCTCGGGAATGAGGCCGTGCAATGCCGGCGTGCCGACCAGCAGGGGCATCCGTGGGATGTAATTACAGGTCGCGTGAGAGATGTTTTCTTCGTCGTGACCACCAGCAACGTTCCCGACGCGCTTGCCGTTCCCGCGGCGGAAGGACACCCCGACGATCCATACAGTGCATCCATTCTCGAACGAATTGCAGAGCAGGTGGCCGGCAATCTCGACTGATCGAGAAGAGCGTTAACAGCATCGATCTCCCTGTCGCAGTGCCGCATGGAATGGATATCACCACGCCAGAAACATGGATACCCTTGCCGTTCATGCCGTCATCATGGCAGAGTTGATGTTTCGTGTTTACTTGTGCTCCGGAGAGTGGCCATCCCGCGCGCATGTCAAAGCAAACGCGAGTGGAGAAGGGAAGCCCGATGTCGATTGGTTCTGCTGAAAACGAGCCCGCGCAAGTCGAGTCCATTCGACCGCGCTTGATTCCTCACGGAGTGCTCATCCCTTTCGTGTTGGTAACGGCTCTCTTTTTTCTATGGGGCATTCCCAACAATCTCAATGATGTCCTGATTCGCCAGTTCATGAAGTCGTTTGCGCTGTCCCGCTTCCAGGCTGGGCTGGTACAGTCCGCCTTTTACATGGGCTACTTTCTCCTGGCAACTCCTGCGGCGCTTCTGATGCGGCGATTTGGATACAAATCCGGCTTCATTGTGGGACTGCTGCTGTTCGGCATCGGAGCCTTTCTCTTTTGGCCAGCAGCCATCATCGGGCGCTATCCATATTTCCTTGCAGCGCTGTTCGTGATTGCCAGTGGGCTTGCATTTCTTGAGACCGCGTCGAATCCATTTGTTGCACAGATGGGCGACCCCGAATCCGCCGCCCGACGCCTCAACTTCGCCCAGGCGTTCAATCCGCTCGGCTCGATCACAGGCGCACTGATGGGCACCGTCTTCATCTTCTCCGGAATCGAACTCAGCGGATCGCAAGTGGCCGCAATGCAGTCCGCGAACACGTACACAAGCCTATTTGCGTACAGAGACCATGCGCGTAGTTGCGCCATACATGGTTCTGGGAGCCGTCACCATTGTCTGGGCAGTTCTCATTGCCTTTACTCGCTTTCCTGTCGTAGCTGGCGAACATCAGGCTGCAGGAGAGAGTCACGGAAGATTTCGAGATCTTCTTGGCTATCCCACGTTTCTCTTCGCCATCGTCGCTCAATTCATGTACGTTGGCGCGCAGGTGGGTACGTGGAGTTACTTCATCCAGTACGTCCAGGACTCGACGCATCAGCACGAGAAAATCGCCGGCTATCTACTCACGGGAACACTGGCTGCATTTGGCGTCGGTCGCTTCGGATCGTCGGCGATCATGCGCTATGTGCGCCCTAATCGCCTGATGGCTCTCTACAGCGTGATCAACATTGTTCTTGTCGGGATCGGCGTCCTCTTTCCGGGATGGATCGGCCTGTGGGCCATCTTCCTTACCAGTTTCTTCATGTCGGTAATGTTCCCCACCATCTTCGCGCTCGGGATCGAAGGCCTTGGCAAGAACACCAAGATCGGCGGCTCGCTCATTGTGATGTCGATTGTCGGCGGAGCCGTTCTCACGCCGCTGATGGGATGGATATCGCAGACGACCCATCGCATCTCGCTCGCATATACGGTGCCGCTCATCTGCTACTGCGTCATCGCCATCTATTCCTTGCTATGGCAGAGGATGCAGGCGGCAGAGACAGCACCTCCGTCATCTTGATTCTGTTCACCCGCATACAATCTGAGTGAGCGGGAACCGGCGGGGCGAAGGCATGACGCGCGGCATTTTTGTTGGATTGTCGACGATCGATCTCATTCACACGGTCGATGAATTCCCTTCGGCAAACCAGAAAGCAGTTGCGCACAGCCAGGCCACCGGCGGCCCCGCAACTAATGCCGCGATTACGTTCAGCCATCTCGGTGGAAAGAGCACGCTCGCCTCGGCGGTTGGCCGACATGCGCTTGCCGATTTAATAAAGGAAGAACTCCAGAACTATGGGGTGACTCTCCTTGATCTCACACCGGAATCTGGAGACCTGCCCCCAATCTCTTCTGTGTGGGTCAACCGACGCGGCCAGCGCAGCGTCGTCTCAGTGAATTCCACTCACCTCAAAATCCCACCTGCGCAGATCGATCCAACAATTCTTGAAGACGCTTGCATTCTGCTGGTTGAGGGCCACTCCATGGAGGCATGCCTGGCCTGGGCCGAGGCGGCATGTTCGCAGGCGATTCCGGTGATCCTTGACGGGGGAAGCTGGAAACCCGAAACCGAACGACTGCTGAAGTTCGTAAGTATCGCAATCTGCTCCGCGGACTTTTTGCCTCCCGGCTGCACTGGCGAAGACGCCGTCATTGAGTATCTGCGCGCGAAGGGTATTCAGCATATCGCGATCACGCTAGGAGCAGCTCCTGTGCGGTTTGTGGCTGGCTCATCCGCAGGTTTCGTCGATGTTCCGCACGTCGAGGCCGTGGACACATCCGGAGCGGGCGATGTCTTTCACGGCGCATTTTGCTATTACACCTCGACTGGTTACGACTTTGTGGAGGCTCTCCACCAAGCGGCAAGTATCGCTGCGGAGTCATGCCGATTCCATGGAACACGCGAATGGATGCAAGGCGAGGCGCAGTATAGCGCTCCGCAGCCTCCGCATTAGCCTCTCAGGGAACCGCCTTACCGACCTGGTCGTGCTGTGCAAGTATTCACGTCGATGTGCATCGTCGTGTTAAGCTGCCCAACAAGTCATTGCCGATGAGCGCAGCGCTGGAATTCCAAAACGTTTCCGTAGCGATAGAGAGTGGTCGCCTGCTGCTCGATGACGTCTCGCTCGCGCTTGAAGAGGGGACGGTCACCGCGATTCTTGGTCGCAGCGGCTCCGGAAAAACGACCCTGCTTCGGACCGCTAATCGCATGATCGACGTCACACGCGGCCAGATCTATGTCGCTGGCGCGGCCATCAGCGAACTCAGCCTTGTTCAACTGCGCAGAAAAATGGGCTACGTTATCCAGGAAACCGGCCTCTTCCCGCATTTCAATGTCGAGCGCAACGTCGGCATCATCCTTGAAGCTGAAGGGCAGTCGCGAGAACAGCGCGTCTCCCGCAGCAATGAGTTGCTGCAACTGGTTGGCCTCGATCCCACGGCTTTCTCCCAGCGCCTTCCGCACCAGCTCTCCGGCGGACAGCGGCAGCGTGTGGGACTGGCGCGCGCGCTGGCCGCGGAACCGAAGATCCTGCTCATGGACGAGCCGTTCGGTGCGCTCGATCCGCTTACCAGGGCTGAGATGCAGGATATGCTCCGGGAGCTTCTAAAGCGGCTGCGCACCACCGTGCTGCTGGTGACTCACGATCTCGATGAAGCGCTTTTTCTCGCCAACCGCATTGTCCTGCTTGGCGAGGGCAGGGTCCTCGCAAATCTTCCGCGTGACCAATTCCTGCAATCTCAGCAGCCGGAGATCGTTGCCTATGCCCGGGCATTCCATCGTGGCCAGTCCAACGCCGCGCCAGATCCGATTGCAAAGGACGGAGCTGCATGACCACTTCGTTCCTCACGCAGTACGGCGGCGAGGTTGCCACGCTTACGCTCGAACACCTCTGGCTTACCGGAGCGGCCATGCTGTTCGCGACGGCCCTTGCCGTACCTGCCGGCATCTGGCTTACGCGCTCGCCGCGCTGGGCCAAACCGGTGATTGGCGTAGCCAACGTGCTCCAGACCATTCCCTCGCTCGCCATGTTCGGATTTCTCCTTCCGTTGCCGTGGCTCGGTGAGCGCGCTGCGCGAATCGCCATCATTGCGCTCACCGCTTACGCTCTTCTACCCATTCTGCGCAACACTTATGCGGGAATCCGCGGCATCGATCCAACCCTGATCGAAGTTGCGCGTGCCATTGGACTCACCGATGCGCAACGCCTGCTCAAGATTGAGCTGCCTCTTGCCGCATCGTTCATCTTTGCGGGACTGCGCACAGCCACTGTGACATGCATCGGCATCGCGACCATCGGTGCCGCGGTGGGAGCCGGAGGCCTGGGTGAGTTGATCTTCCGCGGCGTTGCCTCCATCGATAATCGCCTCGTTCTCGCAGGAGCAATTCCCGCAGCGCTGCTGGCGCTCGCAGCCGACGCTGTGCTGGGCCTGCTCGAACGCCGGTTTAAGACTCCCGGTGCGCAAGGTTCGATTCGATGATGCGGAGATTTGCCGTCGCTTGCGCCATCACGGTCTGCCTGTCTCTCCTCAGCTGCTCGCCGCCTCGCCCCAATCATCCTGTCATTGGCGCGAAGAACTTCACCGAACAGGTCATTCTCGGCGAGTTGCTCGCACAGGAGATCGAAGCCAGGTCCGGTCTGAAGGTCGAGCGCCGTTTCTATCTCGCCGGCAGCTACATCTGCAATCAGGCGCTGGTCGCGGGCCGCATCGATGCCTACGTCGAATACAGCGGCACTGCGCTCACCGCAATCCTCAAGCAGCCCGTCGATCGCAATCCCGAAGCAGTCCTGGACACCGTACGCCGGCTCTATAGCGTCGCGCTACGGCATCACTGTCGCCGAACCTCTTGGATTTGAAAACACATTCGCCATGGTCATTCGTGGCGACGATGCGCGGCGCCTGCATCTGACAACTCTGAGCCAGGCCGCACAATACGCACCGCAGTGGCGTCTCGGCGTTGGATACGAATTCGAACAGCGGCCCGACGGCCTGCCCGGACTGAGCGCCGCATACAACCTGCACTTCGACGGTCCGCCGCGCACCATGGACCTGGGCCTGCTCTACCGCGCACTCAATGCGCGCCAAATCGATATGATCGCAGCTAACTCAACCGACGGCCCCATACAGGCGTTCGGCCTTGTTGCGCTCCAGGATGATCTTCATTACTTCCCGCCATACGATGCAGTCCCGCTGGTGCGCGATGATGCTCTCCGTCGTTGGCCGCAGATTGGAACGGCTCTCCACGCGCTGTCCGGCAGCATCACCGCAGACGACATGCGAGCGATGAACGAAGCCGTCGACGGCCAGCATCGTGACCCAGCTGAAGTCGTCCGCGAATTTCGTATAAAGAAGGGCCTTTAAAAGAGGGTTCTGTGCCGTTCCTGTCCGAACGTTCGCCGGAGCCGGAGCGGAAGGAGCATAATCTTTTCAAAGGCATCGGCCTTCCCATAGTCCTCGATGCCTCCGAGGTCCAGTGACAGTGAATAACTCTACGGATCGTCCGGCATGCTGGCCGGCTCTCCCACTCGATTCGTGGCAGGATACTTATGCCACTTTGCACATGTGGACGCAGATCGTCGGCAAGATCCGTCTCCGTCTCACGCCGCTCGTCAATCACTGGTGGAATGCAGCCCTGTATGTGACGGCACGGGGATTGACCACCTCCCGCATTCCGTATGGGGACAGGGCATTCGAGCTCCGTTTCGATTTCATCCACCACCAACTCGTTCTTGAAACCAGCGACGCCATCGTGAAGACGCTTCCGCTCGTGCCCCGAACCGTGGCTGATTTCTACCAGGAATGCTTCGCCATGCTTCGATCAGCCGGCATCGAAGTTAAGATCTGGCCTATGCCGGTCGAGATTCCCAATCCCATTCGGTTCGATCAGGACCGGCAGCATAGCTCCTACGATCCAGACGCCGTGGCCAAATTCTGGCGCATCCTGCTCTCTGTCGATGCCGTATTTCAGCGGTTCCGATCGCGATTCATCGGCAAGAGCAGCCCGGTGCATTTCTTCTGGGGAAGTTTCGATCTTGCCGTCACTCGATTCTCAGGCCGCACGGCTCCCCAACGCGATGGTGCGGATTTCGTGACTCGCGAAGCATATTCGCACGAGGTAAGCAGCGTCGGCTTCTGGCCGGGCGCCGGCATTGCAGGGCCGGCATTCTATTCGTATATGGCGCCGAAGCCGCAAGGGTTTCGCGACGCACAGGTCTTACCCGCAGCCGCTCACTACGACAAGACACTCAGTGAATTCATCGTCATGTATGACGACATTCGCACGGCCGCATCCCCGACCGAAGCCTTGCTCGCCTTCTGCGAAAGCACATACGAAGCCGGCGCGCGTGCAGCAAATTGGGACCGCGCCAGCCTCGAGCGGAGCGTCCTCGAACAGAGCAGCCTCGAACGTGCCGATGCCACCTGACCGAAGCACAGAAACTACGGCTGCTTGGCTCCCGCGAGGTTGTAACGTTCCACGCGCACGCGCGGCTTCTCTCCACGCGTGTCCGCATCTTCGAGCGAAATTGAAATCGTTCGCTTCTCGCCCGGCATCAGTGCGATGTAGTTATCGCTGTAGAGAGCCGGCACAATCAGATCGCCGCTTTTGCTGCGCACCGCCTTCGCGCGCACCATCAACGCAGGCGTTTTCGACACGTTGTGCAACTCGGTCGTGATCTGCCACTCGGCGCCATTCCGCCGGACGTGCGTTTTCGTATTTACTTTTGCGGCGGCCAATTCGCGGATCCCCTGGTAGTCGCCTTCAGCAAGACCGTGCAGGTAAAAGTTGGACGAGGCAACATCTTTACCGCGCGTCAGGGTCAGACGGATAAAGTGCGTTCGCGCGAGCCCCACGGGAAACTCGAGCTGCAATGGAGCCAAAGTGCTGTCTTCGTGGCTGTCGAGCGCTGCACTCTTCTCCCATTTCACGGTCCCGTCAATGTCGATCACCTGTGCGTGAGCCATCAGGCCGGTCTGCTCGCCCGCGCTGTAATTCACTACCTCAACAGCATCGGTCGCCGCGTTCCACTGAATATGCAGTGGCTCGGAAGCTTTCTTTGCGCCATAGTATCCGGCGTCGGTGTCGAAGAAGTAATCGTAAGTCTGCCATAAAAGCGACGGCCACGCAGGATGGCTCATCCAGATCAGCAGCCCCAGCCGATTCTTGCTTTGTCCCTCAAACATCCCGCGATAGGCGTCATAATCCACGAATTGAGCGAAGCTCACCCAGTCGTTCACATTGTTCGCGCCACCATACTGCTTCTCGACAGCCGTCGTGAATGGATTGTGCTCGTGATAGTCGTGCAGCGGCCATTGATAGCCCTGTGGCCACATCGCAGATTCAGGCATTGTCCGTCGCAGGTCGTCCATCTCCACCACGTTCGGCGATCCCATTTCGCTGTGCAGCTTTGCCGGTGCATGTTCGAAGTAGTACCGCAGCGGCTCCACGCGATAGGGACCGTGTCCGCTCACCGGCCCATCAGCCGAACTCGAAATGTAATGCGATCCCGGCTCCAGCGCTGCCACCAGGTTGCGCAGACCATCGTCGATCTGCTGTGGCGGCAATCCTTCATTGCGACCGCAAAAGATTCCCAGCGACGCATGATTGCGAATGCGCAGCAGGTAGTCGCTCGCGTTCGCGAGAAATAGAGCGTTGTCGTCCGGGTTGGGGCCGTCCCACGGATTCGCCAGCCAGAAGTCCTGCCAGATCACCACGCCGTTGCGATCCGCAGCGTCGTAAAATGCCTCATCGCCGGTCTGCCCCACCCAGTTGCGAATCATGTTGAAGTGTTCGTCGCGATGATAGCGCAGCGCAGTTTCGTACTCGCGTGATCGATAACGCAGCATCGACTCGGGGAATCCCCAGTTTCCGCCGCGCGCGATGAAGCGCCGTCCGTTGATCCAGATCTTCAGCACGCCATCGTCTTCTGAATAAGTAAACTGACGCACGCCCGCCTGGAATGAAGTTTTGTCTGACACTATTCCGTCGACAAGAAAGCTGATCGAAACCGGATAAAGACTCGGATCACCGTAACCCACCGGCCACCACAGCTTCGGATTCACGAGCCGCAACGCCGGCTGCGTCGCGGGCGAAAGCTCGAACCCCTTGGTCGAGCCCGCTTCAATCGTCGCCGGCACCTCGACATCAACATCGCCAAAGTGCGCGTGCAACCTGCCAGTCACTGGTCTTGAATCGAGATTTCGTAACCTCACCTGAATCGTCACGTCCGCATGCGTCGTATCCGGTAGCGGCAGTGCAGTCGTAACTAACGGGTCTAGAATCGTGACCGGGCCGCTGGTTGTGAGGGAAACATCGCTCCAAATTCCCGTATCGCGTCCGCGAATTGTCGAAATCCAGTCCCATCCCGCCGACGCATGATATGTGGGATTGTCACGGCCCAGTGCGCCTCCGTTCACTGTGGGGCCAGCCTTGTCCTTGGTGCTGCCTGGATTTGTCACGCGAATAATGTGCACCGCCATGGCATTCACTCCACCGTGATGCACAAGGGATGTCACATCGAAGCGCCCGTGCATGAAACCGCCGTGGATTCGCCCGACCATGTGTCCGTTCAGAAAGACCTCGGCCTTCCAGTTGATACCGTCGAAGTTAAGCCACGTGTGTTCTCCCGCTCGCTGCTGGGTGGGCACATTGAATTCATCGCGATACCAGAAGTCCGCACAAAAGAACGAGTCGGAGATCGCGTACTGGTTGTCTCCAAAGTCAGGATCGGGAATCGCGCCGTCGTTCAGATAGCTGGTTAACACCGTTCCCGGAACGGTCGCGATCATCCAGTCCTTGTCGGCAAAGCCGGCCGTCGAAAGCTCTTCTCCACCAGCCGGAACCAGCGAATCGCGCTGTACGCGCCAGTTTCCGCCGGCGAGCGGCAGCGTTCCGTCGGCTTGCAAAGCAGCGGTCCCGTGAGGCCTGGCCACGATTCCGCCGCGACCATAAACCTCAAGCTCGCTCAGGATGTATCTGTCTCCGGGCTTCTCCGGCTTGCTCATCAGCACGCGCACATAGCGTCCACGCGCCGGTTGCGCCAGGTGAATATCGTCGTTCGTACCGGTTCCCGCGGCCAGAGGATGAAGCGTCTTCCACTGGCTCGCATCGTCCGATGCCTGGATCGAACCTTCAGTCGCGCGTGCGATCCATGTAAGCGCAATGCGATCGAAGGTACAGACAGAGCCAAGGTCGACGTACACCCACTCGTCGCCGCTGCCCGCGCTCATCCATGCACTCGAGAACAGATCGGACCCGGCCACACGAACCGATTGCCCTTTATCGAAGAGCGCAACTTCCGCCACTCCCCAGCTGCGCAGATTCGCGGCCGCAAACTGCACGCGATAGGAACGAAACCGGGCCGAGGCGGTGAACGCGATCGACTCCATGAAGCTCGGCCCCGGCGCCGCCATGTCCGGCCACTCCGAACCGGAAGCACGGCCCACCTCCTTCCACGTCGCACCGTCGTCGGATCCAATAACTGTGTAAGTCCAGGTTCCCGATACCGAGCGCCCATAAATCTTCCGCAGATAGAGATCGATCCGGTCGATCTCCGGAGCCTCGCTGCCGCCTTTGATGTCAAACTCAACCCATGGCGAATCGCCCGACACATTCACTGAAGAAGTAACATTCCCATCCAGAAAGACCTCGCGCTCATTCTTCGGCAAGATGCCTGCATTGCTGGTCGAGGTCTCGATCCACTCCGGTATTGAAGACTCCTTGATGCCATCGGTGATCAATTGTGCCGTCAGGTTGTAGTCATAGGCACTCGACTGATAGGCAGGCCGGTGGAGCGCCAGGTTGCGATAGCTATTTGCGTCTGTCACCAGTGCGGGTCCCGTGTATTCTCTTGGGTCTCCGGGATATACTCCAATGCCGCGTGTGTAATTCTGAGCATATGAAGCGAGAGAGGCACAGGTAAGGAAAAGGGCGAGCCGTTTCATCATTCACTCCATGGAGGCAATCGGACACACGCACACGTGCATCTGTCTCGACGCGGCTGGTCTCGTAATAAGCTGAACGAGCAAGTGTAACCGGCCATAGGCCCCGTCGCCAATCGCAAGCCGGCGCACGCTTGGCGCATTAGAATCGGTCACGCGCGACCAAAGAAAAACGGCGCCGATTTGAATGAATCGGCGCCGCTACTTATGCCATGATCAGTTGCTCTGGGTCTTTTTTTCGTCGGGAGAGTCGCTGTTCTTATCTCTGCTCTTGTCGCTTCCCTTCTCACCGCTCTTGCCAGAGCCAGAACCAGAGCCCGCCCCAGAACCTTTCTTCGAACCGCCCTTCTTGCTCGATCCGCCACCACCCGAAGTATCGTTCCCGCTTCCGCCTGCAGGAGTCGCCTTACTTGACGATGAAGCATCCAGCGGCACTACGCTGATGCGCATTGAAGCATACGTAATTCCGGGCAACACATTCTGTGCTCGCGTTGCCAGCGGCAGATTCGGGTCTGCGTCCTTTCGGACAAGGTAGCCCTGCACGAGATCGAGATTCGCCAATTCCTTGGCGAGGTCATCAGTATGTTTCTGCGGAACCATCAGGTAGTCTCCTGAAAGCAACCCGATGTAGTGGTCTTCGCGATCGGGATCACTGAGTGCTTGCTGCGTGGCCACTGCTGTTGTGAGATTGCCGGCCATCACAAACCGCGTGCGGTCTTCCCAGTAGCTCATCACCTCTGTAAATGCACTCAATGCCGGTACGCTGATCGCAGGCAGCGTTACCAGCGGCGCCGCAATCTTGGTGCCCGCAATGATCACGTTGAGCGCCTTCACAAAGATCGACGTTCCTGCGGCCCGCGACACGTTCACTGCCATCTTCCCGGTCCCCCGCGTTAGCAGAATCTTGCTGGTTCCCTGCGTCGCCTGCGGCGTTCTGAATCCAAGCTGCTCCAGTGATATCTTTCCCGCCTTATCTGGCTCAACGGACGCAATCGCGGTCCACGCAAGCGGCGCAATGATGTCCCTATACGCATGAATCTGCGTCGTATCGATACGAAGCTGCGAGGCCTTCAAGTTGGTCTCGCCGGTGCCAGGGTGAAACTGCGAAAGGCCGATGCTGATAGCGACGTCGCCGTCATGGTCCAGCAGTTCTTCCTTACCGATATCCGTTGCGTAGCGCAATCGCTTTTCGTCGCTCTTGTAGTGCAGATACTGCGTCTCCGCAGCGGGGTCGGGAAGTTGATCCTTCGGTCCGCGTGACGCCGCTTTCTGCCCGTAGTTCTGACTCATCGGATTCACTGAGTCAAAGAATCCATTCCAGAAGTCAAACGAATCGTGCGGAGCATCTTCTGCTGAGCTGTTCTGCGCTACGCTCTCCTGCGCCGCGGCGATACCCGGCAGAAGCGCGGTCAAAAGGCCGAGCGTTGAAGCGTCTCCAATAAAGCGGCGTCGGGAAACGGGCATGGTCTTTCTCCTTACATGCGAAACTGCGTCGTCAAATCAATCAGGCGGCAATCGCCCGATCACTGGGCCTGCTTCACGGTATTCCCTGGGGCGCTGTGGAGTGTCGTCACGGTAATGCCCCAATCGGTAGGTACCGGTTCAGATAAGCCGCGGGTCGAACTGCTCGTATTAGTTAGAAGCCTTTGCAGGGGCGTATCGACACCGCGTCCGCCGCGCGTGGCGACTCCCTCAAACGTGAGCGATGACGGATCGGGCAGCGGCTGCGCAGTACTCAGCATGATCAGCGTGTCCACTCCGTACGGGGGCCCGACCTTCAGTATGAGCGAGTGCGGTAACACAACCTTGCGTTCGTTCGCCCCAGCATTGGGAAATTGATTCTCGGCGAAATTGATCGGGTAGAGAAGAGTCCCCTGTCCATTGCAGCTGATGTCGAGAACGTACACCCAGCGCGGATCCACAACCCTGTCCTCTGACCGCAACACCATCTGAATTCTGTCGCCTGGCTGCGCTGTTTGATCCTGCGAAATGGAAGTGCCGTCGGCGGCGTGCACCAGTGCAAGCTTGTAGTAGGTCTCCGCCGACTCGCCGTTCGCGCTGTCCTGGAGCGTGAGCCATCCGTGAACCTTGCCCAGCCGCTGCGCGTAATCATTCAGTTTCTTACTCAGCACATCCGCATCGACCAGTGCCGTCCAATTGGTGCGAACCGGATAAGGAGAGTCCGTTGAGCAGCCCGGGCTATGATCGTTCGAGTTATTCGCGCGCGGCCCCGCGGCGAACTCACTCTTGTGAAACCATGCGTACGCCGTTCCGTCCTCGGTGAGAACCCCCGTCAACAGATAATTTGCGCTTGAAAGGTCCTTGGCCGCCTGCACAGCGCTTTGCGGATCATGCAGCGCGAGCTTGTCCGCAACTTCCCGTGGCACCGGCAGGTTCACCCATACCCGCGCATCGGTGCCGGCTTGCAGCTTCAATGCATTCGCGGTGAGTTTCGGCCCGAGCTTCACTGGGGGCGGTGCGGACTTGTCCAGATTCTTCGCTTCGTCGGACCCTGATTTTGCATCGATGCCGGGCCTTGCCTGCTGCAGCGTCCAGTCCTTCCCGTCCCAGCTCAGAATATGTGTCCACTTTTCTTCGGCTGGGTCGCTGACTGAAATGATCCCTGCCGCCTTTACCTCCTCGGCGGCCGCTCCGTGCCGTCCGGGCCATTGTCGGGTGCCTCGTTGATATCGCGGGAGTCGTAAGCCAGGCTGCGCTCGCGGTACTTCGGACCGATGCCGCGCGCTACACCGCCGCTATGGCAGCTGTCGAAGATGACGGTGAGGTGAACGCCCTTGTCCAGCGCAGCGTTGAAGATGCGCGTCATCTCCCGGTCGCGCACGTCGAATCCGCCCTTGTACGCGTCACTGGGAACCAGGGTGCTGTCGGCATGTACCAGCTTGCCGCCGGCCCAAACCGCCATCTTGGTTCCCTTGCTGTTCACGCGAAGCGAGCCGTGACTCGCGTCATAAAACACAACCGTGTCTCCGCGTTGCGGCACGTCGATGAGATACCTCTGCATCGCGGCTAGAATGCCGTCGCGCGAAGTCTGGTCAGCAGGCAAAATCGCAACCCCAGGCCGCGGCTTGGGGGGTGCGGGATTCGTGAGCAAAACAACGTTGGCCGCCGGAAAGCCGAATTTCGGCCCTGTCAGCAAATCAGCCATCGCCTGCGCATCGTTGACTGAGCCCTCAAGGTTCTCGAATGCGCCTAACTCGCATCGGCCATATATACATCCAGCCGGATGCGTGGCCGTTGTGCCCTGCGGCTAATAGGTGTTGATGCCGATCAACAAGGCGCGGCGCGTCTGGGCGGTAGCCTGCCAGGCGGAAAGAGCAAGGCAAATCAACAGCGGGGAAGTGAGAAGCCGCATGAAGACTCCGGGGAGGATAGCAGGTAGCGTACTGCCTTCCCATGCCAAAGGCAATAGGTCTGCAACTCGCGCGGAGTCGCATGACTAGCCGCAGGTGGAGCGCAATTTCTTGTCTTCGGGAGCCGCGTTGCCCCTTTCAGAGATGCGATTCCCGGCAGCGTCCCGGCTGTAACCACTACCGCCCGGAGACGTGAATTTCGCCACTCTGCATCAACCCAGACAGAGCTTCGAGCTGAGCTGCCAGGTCAGACCGCCAACAACCTTAGAGATTTGCATCGCGGACTGAAAGGATACTTTCTGGCTGGTGGCGGTCTGCAAATTCGAACTTCGGCGAGAGCGGCTTGACAAGATAAGGGGACAGTTTGTGGCTCCAGAAAGGGGAACTTGCGCCGACAGCTTCTCGATCCGGCCCGCCTTTTCGAACGATAGTAGTCGAATCACTTTATCCGGGAAGTCAACTCCGGGAGAAGCCCGGATAGACAAAGGCTGCGTCTCACTGTGCTGCGAGCCGAGGAATTCACAGGCAAGAACTCGCTGGTCGCGCGCGACAGGGTGATCTAGACAAGCACTCTGCAGGAGATTTGCCTATCTGCTTCCTCTGTAGCTGTGTCCAGGGGATTCACCGGAAAATGCTGTTCCGTGCAACTCTATGGACAGGCTTGGAAGGCAATTGCTCGCCTACATGGTGCCCAGCAAAAGAAAGTGTGCGTCCATGAAACGTTCGCGAGCCGATCCGCACTACTGTGCAGACCTGTACGAACCAGAGCAAAGAGAAACTAAGGAGGATCAATGCCAACATTCAAAAGTCTTGCGAAAGCAGCTAAGGACGCGAAGGTCAAGCTGGCCCCCGGCCAGAAGAATCCAATGCTCGCAGTCGCTGTTCACAGAGATCCATTGACGTTCGATAAGTTGATCAGATGTAACCCGTTCGCCGTCGTGCGGGCTAAATCAAAAACACTAGGATTAAGCGGCTATTACTCGGTAAGCATCAAATCCGCGGCGGGGGCCGACTTGGCCGAGTTCGTTGACAAGGATGGTAATGTGGCGGCCACGCTGCCAGTCTCAATCTACGAACTCCGGGTGTCAAAGAGACCTAAAAAAGGGGTCAACCGAGAATCGAGGACTGGGAGGGTGGGCCCATGCTGGTACGAAGTGGCGAGGCAAACGGCTAGAACTGTTTACGCTATTGGCTGCGGCAATGTCGTTGTCATCATCATTGTTCTTGACTGACATGTCTGAGCGATAATGCCTCCCCACATGACGATATCAATCCCGGCCCGGTTCATTTGAGACCACAAGCTTTAGTAGACGCTTCCCGATTTAGTACACGAAATAGGGGGAAGATGGTGTGCCACGAGGGGAAACATGAAAAACAGGGGAGAATATGGAAAACACATAGCTCCCGATAAACCCATCATTTGTCTGCGTTTATCAGTGTTTTCAGTGACTTGTGAGTGATTGCAAAACAGAATTGGTGCCGAAGAAGGGATTCTAATCTCTGCGCTGTATGTGATTTAAAAAACATACCTTATGGCAGGCAGTAAGGACGTACTAAGACGGTCATAAGACGGACGACTTCCCGGAATGCGTTGGTCGGCGCTAGTGGACGATTTTAGAACTTTTCTGCTGAGCGGCCAGAAACCGGCTTGAGAAAATCCCGCGCCTGCGTGCGCTTGCTCTTCGACATGATCCGCCCTCGCTCTTGAATACCAAAAAATCGTACCCGGTTATGTGCGGATTTGGTCAATCATTTGCCATCCCCGGTCCCCAAAGGCGAGGGACCGGGGGCACCCTCATCTTGGGCCAGAAATGTCATCGGGATCGGGGCCACCCGCCGTTCGCCTTCCGTGTAGTAGTTCTCCTTCGCGTTGGCGAACTCCGACTTGTGGTACGCCTGCGCCTGGCCCGCTGAGATTGGTTTCGATAGTGTCAGCATCGCTTTATAGCTCCTCTCCCGGCGCTGCTTTCGTCGCCGCCTTGGGCAGCTCCGGCTCTGGCGGCGCTGCCTGCATCCGCTCCTCGCGTGTGGAGTTCTTGGCCAGTATTTCGAGCGCGCGCTTCATCTTGTTTTCGTCGGCCCACGTAATCAGCTCCCGGCTGATCTGCTCCGTGATCGGCTGGCGCATACTCAGCTTCAGCAGGAAGTTCAAAAGGATCGAGCGCATCGCCAGCATCTCGGCCAGGATCGCCCGCTCCGCCGCCATCGTGCCCGCGTCCACGGACGAACCCAACAACACATCACGAACCCACTCCGACAGCGTCAAGCCCGCCGTCGCCGCCCGCGACTCCAGCACACGCAGCTCCGCCTCCGAGACTTTGGTGCCAACCGATTTCGTTCGCAGCGCACGCTTCACTCGGCACCTCCGGCGTTCGGGTTCCAGGGCTCCGCATTTGTTTTCCAAGGCAGTGATGCGCGAAGGCCGCACAGATTCCGTGCGGCCCCGGCTAGCAGACAGGCTGGCTGCTAAAGATAAAACTCTTCCGCGTGTGCTCGATGGGGACTCGGCTCATCCGCGTACTCCCGGCGCGCTCGTTCACTATTGACGCGCCACGCTCCAAGCCACAACGGGCCCAGAGCATTTTTTCCTTTAGACGCTGCTTTTCGGTTTCAGTTACTCTGCGGCAACCGAAGGTTACCGCGCAGCTCCCGACTGGGGGAGACGTGTCCACCCTAAAACCGATGCCGTAGGCAGCGTGCTCTTCAGCGGGCGCGCCATCGATGCCGGACCAAGCCGTAAACGCCAGCAAGCCGCCCCGGAGGACGGCTGGCGGTTGGCTGCACTACACCGGCTCACTGCTGCTTCGGCGGATCGACCACATGACCTGATTCGTGATTCAACGTCGCCCCATTCGGCTGGCCAGTTGGCTCCGCCTGACTCTCAGCAGGCGAGACAACTTCCCTCGTGGCGTCGGTAAGCCTGGGCGGATTAGAACCATTGGCGACACTGAAGGTCAACGTCCACTTGGTATAGGGTTCCTTCACATGGGGCGTGCGGTCCGCGAACGCCAGCGTACATTCGCCATCAGTGCTGCAAGGACTTGGTTCGCCTGGCAGCGGTTCGATAGCAACGGCTCCAGTGTGACCAACCAGCGTCATGTATAGTTTTCCGACGGCGCTCCACTCAACCAGGCCCGATGGCTGTTTTGGAAGAGAACGCAGCAGCGCATTGAAGGCCGCAAGGTTATGGGGATCGCTCTCCACATTCGGCACTTCGAGCATCCCCGATTCCGTCGGGATAACCCAGATTTGTCCGATCCCGGCTACTTCCATTACGGAGAAGGCCGTCACGTCATCAGTCTGAGCACTAATCTTTCGAAAATGGAGCAGGCTTGCCCCAGCAGTCCAAGGCGACTCGATCTTGGTACATGACCAAGGTTCGTTGAAGTGGTATCCGTACGAGTTCAGGATGGCGGTTCCCGGCGCTTTGCTCAGTTCGGCAAGAAGCGGAGAGTCGGCGCATGACAGAGCATCAGCAGTGCGTGTTTGCTGCTTCTGCCCTTGAGCATGAACAGACAAAAGCAGCAACGAAATGGCTAGGACAATATGCTCTTTCTTCATTTCGGCCCCACTATATCCCAAGCGCGTTGATCCGCTCCGGTCTCCAACTGATGGCTCGTGTCCATCAGACGCTGATTTGCTGCGGCAACGGCAGGGTCTCTAAGAGCTGGCTGAATTCCCATTTCCGTGTATTTTTGTTGCGTGAAGGCTCCGTCTGCGGCTCTCTGGTCCACCATTTCCTTGCCACCAAGAACGAAGGCCTGTTCGACGTGCCCCAACTCGTGCGCGACAACGTAAGCCCCTTGCAACTTAGAGTCGGTAATTGTCGAACCATGAACATAACCAGCCTCGGCGCTCATGTGGTAATTCGAATCGCCGGTCTTTGCGGCTAAAGTTACTGTCGCTTCAGTCAAATTTCCTGCGGCACTGAATTTGAAATCTCCAGTTGTAGACGACATGCCCTTAGAATCCCAACCCATGTGAACAGTCAGGCTCTTATTGTCATTTAGCGCGTTCCACTGGGCTTTCGCTCCATCGTGCGAGAGGTAGTTCGTCTTCCATGTCTGGTACTTCTTGTTGTCCTTCAAGGCGCTGTCATCAATGATGTGCCCATCGGCATCCACATGGATCAGCGGATTGTTCAGCACATAGGCATACAGATTGAGGCTCTGAGGATTGTCCAGCTTCGCGTACGGTACGGGCGCAACTTTGGCGCTCCAGTCCGGCGACATGAACCGGCCCATGCTGCTGGCATAGTACCTTGCCCCGAAGTAGTCATTCCCAGATTCGGCATCCCGTTCTTTGCCGGTGAACAGGTGCTCGGTTGGAGTTGGAGAGCATGATTCGCCATCACCAAAAGGCAGGCTCTGGCAAGTCCGTTCCACAACACCCGCATAATCTGTTTGAACCCGTCGCGTGCCCAGAGGGTCATCCATATAGAAATGCAGCCCATCGACGTCATAGGTGGAGAGAAGCATGCCACCGGCCCAGGCATTTGTATGCGTCACGCCCGTTGCCACGCCATTGTTCACCGCTACCTCTGTCACCTGCTCGCCCGCGGGCCCCAGCACGTAATCGGTCGAAGCCTGGAATCCGTTGGCGGATGGATCGCAGCTTCCCCAATTCGCGCTGCCTTTGGCAACGCGCAGTCCATCTGCATCGTAGATGTAGGCGGTCGTTACCCCAACAAGCGTATTCAGAACCTCGCAGATACGGCCCTCTCCATCATAAAGATACTGGCGAGCCCCATCGTTCGTGACGTTCCCCGCCTGATCGTAGCCCTGGCTCTGGTTGGAATTCATGCTTGTCCACGACATCTGGTTATTATTGGTGCCATTCACAGTGCCGTTGAATTGCGCCTGGACGACTGGGCCCAGTGACCCCGTCGTTTGACACGTTGTTGGTCCACCCATCGTATTGGGGAACGCAACGCTGGCGCTCATCTGCGTTGTTCGGTTCCCGAAACTGTCCAAATTCCAGCAGTAGTTCGGATAGGGGTTGCCGGGTTCGTTCCCGCTTGCCGTCGCGAGGCGGTTCAGCGTGTCATAGGTGAAGTTCATTGTGCCCATGACCGAGTCAGTATAACTGGTGATATTTCCAACTCCATCGTAGGTTGCCGAATAGCTGTAAATTGATTGTCCCGACACCGGTTGGTTGACAGTTTGGGTAAGCGAGCTGGATGTGACCGGGCCGAAGCTGCCATTTCCCGGCCAGGATGCGGTATCGACCAAAACACGGTTCGCCAACTCGACGGCGTGCCGAATCGCGTCGGCCTATCTGATATTCCACGCTGTTATCGAGCGTGGTCTTGCCGGACCGGGATTGCTGGCTCACGTCCTGGTTTCTAAATTCGCCGATCACTTGCCCCTCTATCGCCAGTCGGAGATATACGCCCGCCAGGGAGTTGAGATCGAACGTTCCACGCTGGCGGGCTGGGTAGGTGGAGCAAGTGAGTTACTCGCGCCGTTGATCGATGCGATTCAGAAGCATGTGCTCGCTGGAGCCAAGCTGCACGCCGACGATACGCCGATGCCGGTGCTTGCGCCTGGCAGCGGCAAGACCAAGACTGGACGTCTCTGGACTTATGTCCGTGACGACAGGCCTGCCGGCGAAGATACCGCGCCGGCCGTGTGGTTCGCGTACTCGGAAGATCGCAAGGGTGAGCATCCGCGGCAGCATCTAAAGAACTTCAAGGGTGGCCTTCAGGCGGACGCCTATGCAGGGTTCCATCATCTGTACGGCGATGGCGCCATTTATGAAGTCGCGTGCTGGGCGCATGCACGCCGCAAGTTCCACGAGATCCATGTCATCCACGCATCACCCACAACAACCGAGGCTCTGGCCAGGATCGGCGCTCTCTACGCGATTGAAGATGAGGTGCGCGGCAAGCCTGCCGATCTCAGGCTGAGTGTTCGTCAGGCGCGAGCGAAGCCATTGCTCGACGACATGCGCAAATGGATGGAGAAGGCGCTGCGTTCGCTGTCTGCGAAGGGTGAAACTGCAGGCGCGATTCGATATGCGCTCTCGCGCTGGCGTGCCCTCACGCGTTACACCGACGATGGCCTGTTGGAAATAGACAACAGCGCGGCCGAGCGAGCTCTGCGTGCCGTGGCTCTTGGACGGAAGAACTACCTGTTTGCAGGTTCCGATTGCGGTGGAGAGCGGGCCGCCGCCATGTACAGCCTGATCGGAACAGCAAAGCTGAACGGCCTCGACCCCGAGTTCTATCTCCGCACAGTCCTCTCCCAGATCGCCGACCATCCCATCAGCCGCATCGAACAGCTCTTGCCCTGGAACCTCGCCCCGTCAATACAGACCCAATCCTTCCAGGCCGCTTAGACACACTCATCAGGTGTCCACCAAAAAGGTAGTGGACACCTCAAGGATCACTCCTCAGCCAAGTCAAGAGGGGAACTCGGGACGCTTACCAGGCGGTGTCCACACCTGTGCCAGCAGGATCGCGCCCCCTACTTGATATCAGCCGAGGCCCTCATTCGGTTGGTGCGCCGAAAGACCGAGGCAGTTTGACGTTCGGGTAGTGATTGTCGGGTCATTTACTCCGACCACCCTGTGCCTCAATGATTGTTCGTTGGACCCTCGCAAGGATCGTGCTTGCAGCGAACTCCCGCTCTTCTGGGTGTTCTTTCTCGTACTTGAGGAACGTATCAATTAGCGTCTTCATGAAATCCAACGTGGACGGAAGAGGATGGTAGTGAGAACCGACCTTCTCCAAGCCTTGATCCAGAACTCCATTGATGTATGCTTCACAACCCATCGACCTGACCATCTCTTCCGTTGACACGCTCAGCGCGTCAGTTGCCTTCGGACTCTGTCCCCCTGGGTGCAGTGCTCCCCAATCTTCACATAGAAGAGCGAGACGAGCGGCTGACATAAACACAGGTCTATCGGCAGGACCTAGCTTGGATGGACTTTGGCACAGTAAAGTCATCCCGCAAGCAAGAACTAAGGCTGTTAGTAGAACTCCCTTCTGCACTGAATTCATCGTCCCGCCTCGCCCTTCGAGGGCTGGTCCAGTGCTTTCAGTTCTTCTGGTAGGAACCATTCTCGGGTTGCGAAGTCCCGGTTGAACTCTACCCAGTATTTCCTCGAGCCTTCGTGCCACTGCTCAACTCGGCCAATCTCGCCAGTCGCAATTACCTCTACATGCTGCTCCAAACGAAATACATGCATTGGCACCTCGCCACGATGGTTTTCGGCAATCGTACGCCACTGTTCAGCAAAAAGACACCTATAGCCGTGCCAGCAGGGTTGCCCCTAGTTGATATCAGACACCTCATCCATGTGGATGCAAAGTGTGCACAGCCGCCTGCACTGATGATCTCGACCTGAACGCCTCATGCATTTTCGTCTGGACGACGCAGCCACACCTTCTCGTTTACACTCGACACACCCCCTCCCAGCATGATCGATACCGGAGCGGCAACTCCAGCACTCGCAGTGTGGTCGCACGCCGGGCCATCTCTGCGTACATTCAGCGCACGATCAGCAATCGCGACCGATGCGTCTGTCATGGTGCCGCGTAAGAACAACAGAAGGAAGGGTTCAAGAGCAGCATGAAGCACGGGAAGAACAGTTACCAAATACCAGAAGGCTACCTTGGGCCTCTACCCAAACCAGTGGTTGAGGAGGAGAGGCGAAGATTCAAACGCACACTTCCTCCAGTGACTGCGCGTGCTCTCATCCATGGCTGCATCTCTGCACCTGAGTGGAGCGTGAAGACGTTCACCGATTTGGGTGGCTCCAAAGCTGCAATCGAGCTGGGCGCAGTTGAAACAATTGACGCCAAAACTATGACTCGCGAGGAGGCTTTGATATTTCTCGACATGACCGTCGATGAAGCTACCGACAAATGGCTCTCACAATACGCACACCAAGTCCAAGGAGAGCAACGAGAGACACGCGTTCGCAGTGAAGCAAGATCGAAAGGCTATCTCAATTACACACGTCAGCAGTGGATGGATTATGTCATTGATCGCTTATCAGCGAAGGGAATTGACTTCGAGCTATCAGATGGCAGTCACCGGTGTGACGTCATCGCGGACTGTCCACACTGCAATGGCAAACGGACTCTGCGGGTCAAGGTGGTAACTAGCAAGAGAAAGGAACTCGTATACCCCGGTCACTCAGTGTATCGAGACAGCACGGGCGCACTGTTTCGCTGCTCATCCTGCATCGAGGTGGCAAGGGATGAGGCGCAGACAATAGCTGACCAAAACGGTTTGCCAGTGATATCAGTCAGCGACGGTTACCGCAACGCTGTCACGTTTGAACTGAGTCTCATTGCAGCCGTATCTTTGTACGGCCGTACACTGCCATGGGGTGACAAGGTGCGCCTGCGTGAAGCAAGACAGAACATCATCAGGTTCATGATGGGGCAGCTATCACCGGCAACAGCCTCTGTGATTCCAACACTGAGACCGGCAGCGAAGAAACGGGCTATTGAATCCTGCCTTGGGTTGATCGACATGAAAGTGACCGATAAAGAGAGCAGGGAGTGGAGACTCCCAGCCAAGCTGTACCGGGCAATTATCGATCTCGCACGCAAGGACAATTGTTCTTCGCTTGTGCTTTCTGGTGTTAACCACAGGGAGTTGATGTCGCTGGCCGGACTGCACAACAAGGCGAGTAGCATGCCAGCAGCCAAGCGATTCCTCGGCGATAGAGGACTGGTGATGTTTATCCCTGAAGATAAGAACGGTTCTTACCTCACCATCGCCGTCAATCACCCACGGACTCGAATGCCGTATGCGTTCGACGTGCCAAGTTCAAAACCAGCGACCAAAAACCGGCGACCAAATGACTCTTTGAAGCCCTCAAGCTGGGATTATTCGGGGTGACTAGATGTCACAGTGGAGCAAATTGGCTCGATGAAAGAGAGCACTTGGCGTAGGGTTGAGAGGCTGCGGTCGCAGGTTTTGTTACCGTTGCCTGTCGTTAGAACCATTGTCAATCAAGGAGATTCGTGACGTTTTTGGTAGAAGAACTGGTGAAGAATGCTTTTGCGTTGGACCAGGGTTAGCCCATGTTGCTCGTGTTCACTCGTTTCTTTTTATTCTGCCTCTTCATGTAATAGGACAAAAATAACCCTACCCATTCACAACTCTTAGCAACAACGTCTTTATATATCTATGCCTTTACGGTTTTTGGGTATTTTGGATCGTCCTTCTGTATTCCGATATTCAGGCCAAATCAGTATCGGTCTCTGATAGCTGGTCCAAGTAAGGTTGCGTGTGCCAACCCACAGCCACCAGATCATATGCACCGCGATGAATAATCACGATGCGTCAAGGCTCACGGACGTGGTAGCACTGCTGCACTCAACCACCACAGAGGCAGCAAAGTGCGTAAGATGTAAAGCACAAAGTCGGCAGAACCTCGGTGATACTTTCCCTCATCTGGTGTCCCCTGGACACGCCACGGGTCGTTCTGCGCGTTCTAGAGGCAGTCTGAAGCAATGGTGCAAGCACCGTGCGGCTTTCATTGAAGACAGAATTCTGGTTGCCAACTTGTCGGCAGTCTGTTTGGTACCGACCGACTCAATGGTGCGAGGGGGTAGGGGGTCGAGATGATGCCGATGTTTTGACTTTCGGGACCATACGTCTAGCAATCGGCACTCGGCCGCGAAATGAGAATCTGCATTCCCTCGGTGCACACTCTGCACTGCGGCACACAATGGCCACAATCGGATGCGGTCCGGGATCAATCCCTGCAGACAGTGGCTGCCAACCGGTGCCATTGATCATCATGGGACCGTAACCGACCATACATTCCGGTTTGCCACAATCCGCTCATCTGCGGCAAAGTCGGCTTTCGATCACGACCAGGTGCTGGCGAGAAGCCAAAATGCCAGGATGCAGCTGGAGGGGCTTGCCAACGAAGAGGATTCTTGCGCCAGACTCCGAAGACGCTACAACCCAGTTTAAGGGTTGGGGCGTTTAGCCTTGCCTCCTCGGCTCCGAGGCTTCTCTATCTTGCGGACGTACTGAAAAGCTGGCAGTCCTGAGAGCTTGTCTGTTAAGGCTACAGGAGCATCGGAAATCACCTGTTCGGCAACACGCTGAGAGGCGCGGTTATTGGTGCCGACGATTGCTTCCACATAAAACACCGTTCGTCCGCTCCGCGCTAATCCATCCCTCAAATCCGCGATTGCGGCTTTGACCACTTCCTTCGCCCGCCCTTCGTTCCGGTAGGCTTCAGGGACCGCGTAGCCGATCCCGAAGCATGGTATTCCTTCAATTGGATCATCGAAGGCGAACATGACGAAAGCTGTTACCGTCTTGCCCTTTAGCCTCGCATACGTGATTCTCGGTTGCCCAAGCGGCCTGTCGGTGTAGATGAAGAGGTTCGGATCGCCAAGGCACGGTTGAGGCTGTATCCCGCCATGTAGAAGTTCTTTCTGGAATGATTGCAACGCGTCGTCGGGGTTGACCATGCTGGATTCCGGGTTCGGCTTCTGATCCTAGAGTGTCAGAACCGAGAGACGCAAGGAGTAGTCTCTGATCATGAAGTACACGCCCTTCACGCAGACAACACTGTTCAGCGTTCTGGACGAACTGGACGTGTGGCTCGCCGGGCGTGGCATCACGCAAAGGAATCGGCTCCGCATCTATCGCGAGAACGTGATCGCCATGAGGGACCGCGAGAAGGCGATCGGCGTTGCCGAGGTTTTCACAGAGGTGCAGAAGGTTGGACGGCTGACTGAGATTCTTGCTTCCTATGTCGAAGGATACGAATTCGTGGACGCATTGATGTGTCTTCGGGCGGCTCAGGTGGATATGCCGGATGAGTTGCTCAGACGTGCCTTAGAAGGCACCCCGGATGCCTCACGCGAAGGCCCAAAGAACAATCAAGGCCGGAATGCGATGTTTGAGCTGTCCATCGGAGCGATGCTTGCACGAGGTAACCTCAAGCCCAAACTCAGCACTGATAATCCAGACGTGGAGTTTAGGTTCGAAGATCGCCGCGTCCTTGTGGAGTGTAAGAGGGTCTTATCCGCCGAGAGGGCGCTCGACGCCATCTCTGAAGGAATCCGCCAGCTTCGAAAGACGGTGAACCCTTCTGATGGCGAGTTGGGACTTGTCGCCGTAAACATCTCGCGCGTGTTCTATCGGGGCGATGGACATTGGGAAGCTCCGGCGAACTCTGACGTTCGTGAGGTTCTGGCTGGAATGATTCGTTACTTCATCGACACCACGCGTGATGGGATTTTAAGAAAGAAGGACACCGCAGCAACCGGCGCGTTCTTCTATGCCGCAGCACCTTTCAGAGTCGAAGGCAGAGGCTACACACCGGCAAGATCGGGAATGTTTTGCGCATTCGATCTGAACCGCGAAGAGTTTTTGGCCCGGCTCGCCTCAAGCCTCCGCCTGTAATGAGTCGCGTGCGACACAGGAGATGATGGTTTGGACGGTCCACTGCGCTCTGCGAAGTGGGCGAGTGACCCGCCAAAACGGACCGCCAAAACGAAGTTACTCCTGAGTCACACTGCATCCAGCCAAGGCAGAGATGATGTCAGCACTGCGGCGTAATGTTCGCATTGGTGGCACTCGTGGCCATCAACGGCGCCATCAATGTGACCACCAGGACGCCCACAATCGCGCCGTAAACCACCTTCCTGCCCTTCATGCAACTTGGACACACCCTGGGCCTCATTTGGTGTCCTGCGATGGCTCGGTTTTCCGTGCACAGTTTGCAGCACCTGATGCTGACCTCGCCTTTCTACTCGCTGCCCCAAGTCACTCTGTTCAACTTGTCATGAACATCCTTCGCAGCGGCAGGGCGGAGGTAGGCCATTGTCGAGGCCAGATCGGCATGGCCGACCCACGATTGAATGGTGCTCACATCGAAGCCAGCACGAAGCATCGTTGTGATGTAGGTACGGCGCAGAGTGTGCAGATCGAACACCGAGCACTCGGCTGCAGAGCCGGTGCAACCACGACACTCGCCACAATTAAAACCAGAGCTACGAACGGCACGTTTAAGAGACCTCAGGAGATGGTAGTTCGGCTTGTCGCTGACTGTGCCAACAATAAGTTTGGTGTTCGGATGTCGCTCGCGCCATGCCTTCAACTCTGTCAGCAGATCGGCAGGTATTGGTACGCTGCGCTCCTCCTTGTCTTTGATCATCCAATCGAAACTTGGCATCGACCGCACAGCATACACCGAATGAACCCAGTCGATGTTGCTCCATGCGGCATGAGCAATTTCTAGTTCGCGCAAGCCCATTTTCAAACCGAGCAGAACAGCAATCCGTAACGAGTCATCACCATCAATGGCAGACATCATGGTATCGATCTGCGCTGGCTCGTAGATCTTTGGCAGCTTTTTTTCTGGCCTAGGCATGTACTTACGCGAATCGAACACTTTCTTGACATCGATTCCCATGAACCGGGCAAAGGCTAGGACTCGGAGCGTTTTGTTCTTAACGGTACGCTCACTGGCACCGATGCCTCTCCCATCCTTCCCTGCATTACGGTGCTGATGTTTTGCTCCACCATTTGCTCGGAGCCACCGTTGGTATTTGAGAATTGAATCCTGGTGGACATCTTTTGTATAGACGACACCAGTAGCAGCCTTGAACTCTTTCAGAACGTGCGCTGCATCTCTATGGGCTTCGTATGCCTTTCTTGACTTGCAGTCGCTCAAATACGCAGCAATTGCTTTGTCGAGGATGTGCAGAGATTCTCTCTTTGCCGCCGCAGGATTGTTTGCAGCGTTCTCTGCTCGTTGGTATTCCTCGGACATAGCACGTCTAAATGCTGTCTTCACTGCTGTCAAATCGCGAGGATCGCAATCAATATTCGTGTACACGGTCTTACGGTCTATGAATCGACGGATAACGAATCGACCAGGAAGGTTGAGGACATCAGAAATGGCATCGAAAGTATGTATGTGTGTACGCATCTTTAAACGCGGCACAGTAAAGTACTTCCAGCCTTGTTCGGTTTTGGCGTAATAGCAAAGTACGATTGAGCGAACAGAAGCGTCTCTCATGTCAACATCGTAAGACATGCTAAGACGCAAGGCAGCACTACCGGAGCATATTTTCTATCGTAAGTTATTGATTTTAAATGGCATATATTTTATTTTGGTGCCGAAGAAGGGACTCGAACCCCCACACCCTTGCGAGTACGTGGACCTGAACCACGCGCGTCTGCCAATTCCGCCACTTCGGCACGAGACACAAATCCAGCGACTTCCGCCAGATCGGCAGCAACTTTGAGTCTCGCAAAAGCAGCCTTTCGTGTCAAATCCGGCGTGGGGTAGTATCCTTCGGGACAAATTCGGCTACACCTAAAGGCTCCCGCACCATTCTATGTGCATGCTGCGTCTGACCTGACTCGGTATCAGTCGGCGAAGTAGAACGGGCGTAGGGATGAAATTCTTTACCTAGAATTCTGAAAGTGGCTTTTGACTGCCTACTTACCAGAGGGACATCTGCACGCCCTGGAGAGGCAATAAAGAAACAGGAATATTCGGATCTTTGCTGAGCTTCTCGCCGATGAAGCGTATCAGTGATTTAATCTCCGATCTGCGAAAACGAACGTAGCCGTAGTGCGTCTCTTGGGCTGCAATTAGACCTGACGCACCCTGGCTCCGCTCGGCATTCAAAATATAACGAGCAAGATTAGGACTCAAGGTAAACTGAATTCGAAATGCCGTTGCGAGGGCCCGAACGGTTGCTAGCGCTGGGTAGGGATTATCCTCGAAATTTATATCAATAGTCTTCGTTTGAATAGCACGAAAGAAATTATGCTCGTATATTGACTCTGCCCGTCCATGATGCCCAATTGAAACCGCGACCGCTTCTACGTTAAGAAAAGTGGTCCGCGGTAGATTCTCAGGCTGTGGCAGAAGATGCGCGTTATGTTGAAATGCCCACGTTTTTTCCAGCTGCCACACATCGACGTTCCATCGACTCAGCTCTAGACGAAATCCTCCAAATCTATTTTTGTGTCTAATGTTGGGCGCAAGATCCGGATCCAATTGCCTGCTTTCACCTGCTACGACAACATCTATATCTCGAGGGCGTTGACGCCGACCAAGAATCAGAAGATCCCGCAATACTCCGCCAAATAGGTAAGGCTGCCACCCCTTTTCTTGCCATTCAGTTAAGGCCGACAAGATTGATTTTGGCATTCTGAAGTGGCCCACTTCGGCCGTTTGTTTTGGCCCACCCCTTGGACCGAGCGAACTCCCTAGTCTGGACTGAGCGCGAGCTTAGGACGGGGGCGGGAGTTGGACTGGAGAGCCAAGGTGGAGCTATACGAGCAGATTCGCCGGGAGTATGAGTTTGGGGCGGGTACGATTGCCGGGGTGGCGCGGAAGCTAGGCGTGCATCGGCGCATGGTGCGGGATGCAGTGCGGAGTGCGACTCCGGCGCGACGGAAGAAGACCGAGCGGCCGCATGTGAAGATTGAACCGGCCGCGGCGTTTATCGACGCGGTTCTAGCAGCGGATCGGAAGGCCCCGCGCAAGCAGCGCCATACGGCGAAGCGGATCTGGGAGCGCATTCGCTGTGAGGTTCCTGGATGCACAGCGGCCGAGCGCACGGTTCGACACTATGTGGAGTTGCGCAAGCGGGAGTTGGGCTTCGGGCGCCGGGAGACGTTCGTTCCGCAGAGCTACAAGTGGGGCGTCGAGGCCCAGGTGGATTGGTACGAAGCGTATGCCGACCTGGATGGGGAGCGGGTCAAGCTGCAGGTGTTCTCGATGCGGTCGATGGCCAGCGGTGCGGCCTATCATCGTGCGTATCTGCGGGCCACGCAGCAGGCTTTCCTTGAAGCCCATGAGTTGGCATTTCACTTCTTTGGCGGAGTTTTTCGGCGTCTGCGCTATGACAACCTGTCGAGCGCGGTGAAGAAGATCCTGCGCGGCTATGAGCGCGAACTGACAGCCCGCTTCATCGCCTTCCGCTCGCACTGGCAGTATGAGGCCAGCTTCTGCACTCCCGGCGAGGGCCATGAGAAGGGCGGCGTGGAAGGCGAAGTGGGCTACTTCCGCCGCAACCACTGGGTTCCCGTGCCCACGGCCACGGATCTTGCCGATCTAAACGCGAAGCTGCTGGCAGACTGCCATGACGATGAGACCCGCATGCTTGCAGGCCGCACGGAAAGCGTTGGCACACTGTTGCTCACCGAGAAGGAACACATGCTGCCGCTGCCGATAGATGGTTTCGAGTTGGCCGAGGTGAGCTTCCCGCGGGTCGATCACGCAGGCTGCGCGAAGGTGCGCACCAACTTCTACTCCGTGCCACTGAAGCCCGGATCGATAGTAGAAGCTCGCGTCCACTCCAGCGTTGTTGAGTTCCGCCAGGATGGCGTGCGGGTTGCCCAGCATGAGCGCAGCTATGAACGGTCGCGGCAGATCCTCGATCTGGAACACTATCTCGACGTGCTGGAACGCAAGCCCGGCGCGCTGCGTGGATCCAAGCCGTTGGCCGAGTGGCGGGCGCAGGGGCGATGGCCGGCAAGCTATGACCGGCTCTGGGATCTGATGACCGGCAAGCAGGGCCGCCACGGAGGAGCGCGTGCCATGGTGGCGGTGATCCGGATGGGTCAGGAGTTCGGCCACGCCAAGCTGGAGGCAAGTGTCGTAGAAGCACTGCATCTGGGTTGCACGGATGTGGCCGCGATCCGCCACCTGCTGATGACCGATCAACTGCAGCACGCCGCTCAGCAGACCATCGAGATCGGCGTTCTGGCCGCATACGAACGGCCGTTGCCGACGATGATCGAGTACAACCAATTGCTCTCCATCGGGATGAACGGGGTGCAGGCATGAGCATGGAAGCGGCAAGTATCGCACAGCACTGCAAGTATCTGCGTCTGTCTTCCATCGCAGCGCAGTTCGCATCTCTGGCCGAGGAAGCCCGCCAGCAGAACCACTCGCACCTGGGTTATCTCGAAGCCCTGCTTCAGGGCGAGGTCGAGGACCGAGAGCGGCGCTCGATTGAATTGCGCATCAAGGATGCACACATGCCACGGATGAAGACGCTGGAGGAGTTCGACTTCGCGCAGTCGCCGCAGATCCCGGCCTCGCGCATCCGCGCCTTGGCGGAAGGCGGTTATCTTGAACGCGCCGAGCCCGTGCTTCTGGTCGGTGAACCCGGCACAGGCAAGACGCATCTGGCTACCGGCCTGGCCATCGCCGCCTGCCGCCAGCGAAGACGCGTCCGGTTCACCACCGCTGCGGCGCTTGTCAACCAACTGGTCGAAGCACAACGCGAACAGAGTCTGAGCCGCATGCTGAAACGGTGGGCCAGCGTGGAACTGATCGTTATCGATGAACTGGGTTATGTCCCGCTGGCCGAGGTGGCAGCCGAGCTGCTCTTCCAAGTGATCGCCGACCGCGCTGAAAAGGCCGCGGTCATCGTCACTACCAACTTACCCTTCTCCGAGTGGCCACAGGTGTTCACCAACGCCCGCCTGTGCAAGGCAGTACTCGACCGGCTCACCGACCAGGCCCACATCATCGAGACTGGCGCCGAGTCCTACCGGTTCCGCAGAACGCTGGGGAAGAAGCGAAAAGTGTAACCCCTGGAGGCGTCGCCGTTCGGTTCTGCTTCCGCTTCGCCCTACGGGCTACGCTCCAGCAGAACCGAACACTACCCTCTTAAACACAACGTTCCAAGGGTGGGCCAGACTAAACGGCCGAAGTGGGCCAGAACAACTTGCCAAACGCAAAGATACCTCGCTGAGTCGGTTCGGCGAAGAACTGCTCCAACTTCGATCGAAGCTTTCTCTCGTACGGTGATGTAGCCGATTTAGCCATTTTTCAATGCACGGTGCAGCAATACCGCGAAGGAATCTGTCATCCCGGATATCTGGTCCGTAATTAATTGCAGTCGGAAATACTGATCGGGAATACCAAGCGCTTGAGAACCAGCAATATTGTGCTCGAAAATCTGCCGATAGTTGCTCGAGATTTGCTTGTAGACCTTTTCGTTGAAGCCCTTCAATTTAACTTCTGGTCCAGCATGCTTTACTGCGCCCCAATAAAGATCGAGCAAATCAAAAATGATCTCTCGACCCATAATTTCGCGTTTCAGAATCTCAGAGCTTCCATAGACGTGTTCTCGCGCGATGTCCTTGCACGCTTTGACAAGTGACCCAGCCGCAGATTTCTCGAGTATGTGGGCTTATAGTTCCCTTCCATTATCACTTCATAAGATTTCTCAAACTCATGAATAACTGCAACTACCATTTCGGCGATAACGAAGGTTCTGAAGGCGACAGCCATCGCCTCGTCGCGAGTCTGCCCGCTCAAATTCGCCGGATCTATCTTTTCCTTTGCCGATTTGAGAGCATTCGTAAGGCACTCTGATGGGGCACTCTTCAGGAGTTCAGCTTCAAGAAAATCCCATTGCAGGCATTGCTTTTTTATACCGTCTTCAAGGTCTACCGTTGAGTAGACAATATCGTCGGCCGCTTCTACGAGAAACGCGATCGGATTTCGCAGATCGCCGCTTCCCACCTCTTCTCTGAGCTTTTGCATCAACTCGCGTTCAGATGCGAAATAGCCATGTTTCTTTGTGGCTTGGTTGCTTTTGTCGATTTTGTCTGAAGATGCAATGTATTTACAACTGGCCGAGAGCGTCCCGCATGTCAAGTTCAGACCAAAATTGTCTGCAAGCACCTGCAAGCGTGAAAGCAGTCTTTGCGTCTGTGCGTTACCCTCGAACTTTGTGAAGTCTAAAGCGAACTGACTGTCGATTGCGGGCTTGGAGTGATCTTGGGGCTCAAAATCTGCAAACATTGCTGGTTCATCTTTGGCCTTACGAGCAAACCAATCGGAGATTGCTTCTTCTCCGGCGTGTCCAAAAGGAGGGTTGCCCAAGTCATGGATAAGCCCACATGTCGCGGCAATCGTCGGGATACATCCACGATTGATCTCCTCAATGTCTTTTCGCCCAAATGCGATCCGCTCAGCTGCGACCCCCAGGGACCGCGCCACGCTGGACACTTCCAAAGAATGGGTTAGGCGGGTTCTGACGGCATCGTGCTGTTCGAGAGGGAACACCTGTGCTTTGTCTTGGAGCCGTCTAACCGGTGTAGAGAAAATTGTTCGACCATAGTCCCGGTCAAATTCAGAACGAGGATCGTCTTGAAGTTTTGTGGAGGATTTTTCACCCCACAGAGCCTTGACGCGCCTGATAGACAACAATTTTCGCCATTCCATCGTTTTCTCATTCTAAGCGAGTGGTTTCCCGTCGGCGGCGCTTTAATATCCAAGCGGTTGTCCCGAAGTCAACTTTAGGCGATAATTGCATGCAGCCAATTTTTGCCCCGGATCGTGAAGGATGCATGCAATCGTCACTTGCGTACAATCGCGACTATGCGCTCAATGCGATCTGCCCGTACTTCACGATGTTTCCGCTTGAATATCCGCTTCGGATCATTGAAAAACACAAGAAAAGCAATCCTCTCGTGGTCGACCCGTTCTGCGGCCGAGGTACCACAATATATGCGGCCCGCAGGGTCGGCCTCCGCTCATACTGATCTTGTACGCTCAGCGAGTGGAAGCCATTTTCAGCAATTGAGAAGAATGGACTTCGCGGAGTTGCTCGCTAGAAGATCTCAAGCGCAACATTAGCCAATCAGCCAATGCAATCCGCGATTCTCTGGCTGTCGATTTAACCCGAGACCCTCATTCCTGATCCTGCTCCACTAGAACGGCGGTAGGTTGCGCCTTCAGCACAGGCATCAGCCATTGGAAGAGAAGAGTCGCAGCGAAAGCACCGGCAAGTTGAGCCGCGATGAACCCAGCCACATCGACGGGGCGAATGCCCGCGAATGTGTTGGTCACGGATCGAGCGAGGGTCACAGCAGGATTGGCGAAGGACGTGGATGCGGTGAACCAATAGGCCGCAGTGATATACGCGCCGACTGCATAGGGAACAGCCGATGGCCTATGCCGCACACATCCCCAAATCACAGCGAGCAGACCGAACGTCGCTACAAACTCGCTAAAGACCTGAGCAGGGCCGCTGCGGACATGCGTCGAAATTGAGAACGCAGATAATCCGAACATCAGGTGAGCAGCAACCACTCCAGCAAATGCGCCGGCCACCTGTGCCAAGATGTACGCTGGCGTTTCGCGCCAGGCGATGCCGCCCTGCCATGCATCGGCGAGCGTGACCGCGGGATTCAAGTGTGCCCCTGAGATGGGACCGAAAGCAAGAATGATCGCGACAAGTGCCGCGCCTGTGGCGATGGTGTTGGCCAAAAGTGCGATGGCAACGTTTCCGGCTGCCAGTCGCTCTCCCATGATCCCGGAGCCGACAACAGCAGCAAGAAGAAGAAGGGTCCCGGCGAATTCCGCAATGACACGTCGCTGAAGTGTTGGCTTCATTGCCCACCGATGCTGTTGCGTTTTCTGTGCCGCTCGCCTGACATGGTTATCTGGCCTCGAGTGGAGTTAAGCAATCGATCGGGACTGGCAAAGGCGCGCCTTGAAGTGCGGCGAATTTCGCCGGGGTGCAGCAAGCCTTGGACAGACGCATTCGGTCCGCCTGCATCGCTCGCTCCTCTTTCAACCATGCTAATGTCTGGTGCAAAACCTGAGAGGCACCAACATTCGGCGGCATGACGATGCGGTAGTGCATCCACTTGCCATCCCGTCTGGCCGCAACTATCCCTGCGCGACGAAGATAGGCAAGGTGTCTGGATATCTTCGGCTGGCCCTGTCCCAAAATCTCGACGAAATAACAGACACAGATCTCCTGATCTCCCATCAGGTTGAGGAGGCGGAGACGCGTATTGTCTCCAAGTGCCTGGAAGAAACACTCCATATTAAACGAAGTCGATTTGTTCGTCATGAGTTGTTTATACGCATTGACGAATATGTTGGCAAGGGATATAGTCGCTTTTGCAAATATGTTTTTCTGAGGTGAAGTCATGGCGGAACAAATGCTGGAGTCGGTTAAAGCGAAATACGGTGCGGTGGCTGAAAGCTCACTGTCGAGCGAGAATGCCGGTGTTAAGGCGGTCGCGGAGGCGTTCGGATATACCCCCGAAGAGCTAACCTCAATTCCGGCCGGGGCCAACATGGGTTTGTCGTGTGGCAATCCAACTGCAACTGCTCATATCCGATCTGGCGAGGTTGTGGTCGATCTCGGATCCGGCGGAGGCCTCGATGTTTTTCTCGCCTCGAAAATGGTTGGACCGGAAGGCCGCGCTATCGGCATCGATATGACACCGGCCATGATTGAACGGGCCCATACAAACGCTAAAGCGGGCGGCTACACCAACGTCGAGTTCTTCCAGTCCACTATTGACCGGATTCCACTACCAGATGCCTCGGTCGATTGCGTCATCTCGAATTGCGTACTCAACCTTGCGCCCGATAAGCCAGCTGTGTTTCGCGAGATTGCTCGTGTTCTGAAGCCTGGGGGCCGCGTGGCCGTGAGCGATATCGCATTAAAACACGAACTTCCCGAGGCCATTGCGAAGAGCGTCGCGGCCTACGTCGGCTGCATCGCTGGTGCCATTCAGATAGACGACTACCGGGCGGGTCTACTTGCGGTGGGATTTGAGCATGTAGAAATCGTGGACAGTGGCGCCGATCTTAATGCTTACGCCAAGGTGGAGAACCAGGCCGGTTGTTGCTCCCCAAAGATGGATGCCTCAAGTCCTTTTCAAGTCGCTGAGGAGCCTTGTTGTTCTCCTGCGCCCGATACTTCGAATGCGCTACATGATGAGTTGGGAAAACTCCTGTCGCAATACGACATTAATGCGGCTGCGGCAAGTGTGAAGGTTTACGCGATCAAGCCGAACTCAAATTCTTAGCCTCGCTTCGAATCGCGAAAGGAAGCTGCAATGGCACGATACAACGTCTTGTTTCTTTGCACTGGTAATTCAGCCCGCTCCATCATGGCTGAGGCAATCATGAGCCGCAAAGGATTCCCAAACTTTACCGCTTACAGTGCCGGTAGTCATCCTTCTGGAGTTGTGCGGCCCGAAGCCATCCACCAAATCGAAGTGGCTCACATGAGCACTGTTGGTCTCCGCAGCAAATCTTGGGACGAGTTCTCGGGAGCGGTTGCACCACAACTTCACTTTGTCTTCACTGTATGCGACAGCGCGGCCAAAGAAATCTGTCCATTTTGGCCCGGACAACCGATGACGGCCCACTGGGGCATCCCCGACCCGGCAGCCGTACATGGTTCGCCCGAGGAGATCGCGAATGCTTTTGCCAAAGCATTTGTGACACTCGACCGCCGCATCAGCCTCTTCCTCTGTCTTCCTTTGTCAACACTAGACACCTTCGCCCTGCAAAAGGAAATCGACAGCATCGGAAAGCAATAGGTCTGAGATGAGATTGCTGATAATTGGTGGCAGCGATGCGGGCATCAGTGCAGCTCTTCGCGCACGCGAACTTGATCGCGGTACCGAAATCGCCGTCTTGTTAGCGGACGATTACCCCAACTACAGCATCTGCGGCCTCCCTTTCTTTCTAAGCGGCGAGACTCCCGATTGGCACAGCCTCGCACATCGGACTGAATTCGAGGGCATTGAAATACGTCGTGGGCATCGTGCGATAGCGATCAATTCTGCGGCGAGGACTGTCGTGGCGAGCACCGAAAGTGCAGACTCATTGACGTTGCTCTATGACAAGCTCGTGATTGCCACCGGCGCAGGACCTGTGGAGCCTTTAATCGAAGGATGGCGCTCTCCCGGAGTGTTTTTGCTCCACACGATGAGCGACTGCTTCGCCGTGCACGACTATGTCGAAACAGCAAAGCCGAGACGCGCCGTAATTGCAGGCGCTGGTTACATCGGACTTGAAATGGCCGATGCTCTGACTCAACGGGGCATCAGAGTAACGCTCGCGAGCCGCACTGCGACAGTTCTTCCCACCGTCGATGCGGAATTCGGGAGCGTCGTTGCCAATGAACCGGAGAGTCACGGCGTCAAGGTCTGTGCAAGTGTTGAAGTGCAACGGATTTCCCGAAATGGGGACCACCTTCGTGTCTTCGGAACCAACGATTTTGAGCAAGATTGCGAAATGGTTTTGATCGCCGTGGGCGTTAAGCCCAATGCGAGTCTTGGGGCTGAAGCTGGCCTCGATACCGGGGCAAAGGGTGCTCTGGTAGTCAGTCGCAAGATGGAGAGCAGACTGCCGGATATCTACGTCGCCGGTGACTGTGGGGAGACATTCCATCGGCTCCTGAATCGAAATACCTATCTGCCTCTTGGCACAACTGCTCACAAGCAGGGGCGAGTTGCAGCAGAGAATGCATTGGGAATCAATCGAGAGTTCGCAGGTTCGCTCGGGACCCAGGTCGTCAAGGTCTTTGACCTCGTTATCGCTCGCACCGGGCTTCGGTACGATGAAGCGCTCGGTGGTGGCTTCAACCCATTTGCCACGGAATGTACGGTGAATGACCACAAAGCGTACTATCCCGGCTTTTCTCCTTTGACCATTAGGGTTACAGGAGACATCTTTAGCGGCAGACTTCTTGGAGCGCAAATGCTCGGACGTTGGGGTGCGGAGATATCGAAACGCCTTGATATATTCGCAACCGCTCTGTTTCACAAAATGGACATTGAAGACTTGTCTGAACTTGATCTCAGCTACACTCCGCCCCTCAGCAGTCCGTGGGACCCTGTCCAAGTGGCCGCTGATCATTGGTGCAAAACTCTGGACGAATACATAGTGGAGGACTAGGTGCAGAAAGTTATATTTGCGTGTGTTCACAACGCAGGCCGGTCGCAGATGGCGGCTGCATTCTTTAACCAACTTGCAGATCGAGATAGAGCGCGCGCTGTTTCGGCCGGAACCGAGCCAGGCACGCGTGTTCACCCCGAGGTGCTCGCTGCCATGCAGGAGATCGGAATCGACCTCAGTAACGCCAAGCCCCAGAAGTTGACAGAGGAACTGGCACGGAACGCGCAGCTTCTGATCACGATGGGCTGCGGTGAAAAGTGTCCCTATGTCCCTGGACTTCGGCGAGATGACTGGCCGCTCCGCGATCCAAAGGGTCAACCGATGGATGAAGTTCGCGCTATACGTGATGAGATCAAGAGCCGAGTCCAATCGCTGCTCAATCACACCGGCCTATCCGCGCCCGAAGCGATAGTCAGACCAGCGAACTGACACGTTCACTGGCCTCCAATCCGTAAATTGGAGCGAAATCGATTCGCCGAAATCCCGATAGGAATGCAGGGGGTGAATTTTCCCCTGCCTATAGCTATCCCCGTCAAATCCGGCGTGGGGTAGTATCCTTCGGGACAAATTCGGCTACACCCAAGCCTGCACCATTTCGTTTGCGCTGGAAACGAAAATGTAATCCGAGTTAAACGCGAGCAGGTGTAGCGGGATAATGCCTAGAAAAGGACGCCCCCACTTCGCTCCGGGCGTACTTGGCTGTTTATGAAAAAGAATGATCATCCCGATCACGCATGTTTGATGAGTCAGTAAAATGTGATGATGAGCAGTCAGACAGTAGCGGAGAAGAGGTTTGACGCGATTCTGCGACGGATGTTGCAGTCCAAGCCTCTGTCGCGGTCTGAGATCAGCGCGAAGATCGCAGCACGGCGCAAGGCCGCGAGGATTAAGTAGGTTGTTGTTTTGATGGTCTGGTTTAGAACGCAACCAGCGTTTTGTACGGTAACGGAGTTCGACTAACCATGCTGACCAGGGCCATCTCGAAGATTGAAGCCTGCACGCTGCGACGGTTGTACCTCCAGCAGAACTCACGCATGTAGCGGTCCAGGTGCCAGGGACTGAGCTTGTGATAGTTGCCGACGATGGCACGCTTGAAGAGTGAAAACGCATTTTCAACTGTCTGAGTTGTTGTCCAGACGCGCTCTGCCAGTTCGCTCGCGTGGTTTCCTCTTGAGTGTTTCTCTCTGGGGATGAGGCGCTCGTAAGTGGGATTGCCATCGGTGACAACTTCTTTGGTATCCTCGGCGAGTTTGGCATCCAGCACCGGCTTCATGGCCTCGAATTTGCGGTTGGACATCGACTCCAGATGAACCCGCCCATTGCGTTCGGCCAGTCCAATCACCATTGTTTTAGAAGCTTTGGCCACCTTGGAGCCTTTATGGCGAAGGCGCCCTCCGATGTAGGCTTCATCGATCTCCACGGTGGTGTCGGGATCTCCCAGCTGAATGTCTCTGGCTTCCCGCATGGCTTCGCGGATCCTGTGAGCGACATACCAAGCGGTCTTGTAGGTCATGCCGATATGACGCCCAAGCTGGCTGGCTGAAATGCCCTTCTTGGCATCGCTCATCAATGAAATTGCAGCGAACCATTTCGTCAGAGGCAGATGTGAATCATGGAAAAGCGTTCCAGTCGTGGCGCTGAACTGGAACTTGCAGGAAGCACACTGAAACAAACGCCGCGGTCCGCCAGTCTTGTTGGTGGACTCAATCGGCCAGCACTTGCCGTGATCGCATGCCACGCAGCGAACACCCCTCGGCCAGCGCGTCCTCACCAAGTGATTCAGTGCAGATTTCTCGCTTGGAAACCGGCGCGTCAGAGAATAGAGATTCATCGCATGCCTCGACTACACGCATCATCTCGCTAAATCGTACATGTGTCAAAGGGATAATCATTTGAAAAAGTAACTTCCGAGTGGGGGAATTTACCGTTGCCAACGGACAACGGAAAAGCCTGGCCTTCGCCTTGCACGATATCTTCACGGGCATGAATTTCGCAATCGCCGCTGTCGCTGCGCTGATTGGGTATGGCTGTAGGGCTGCTAGCAAAGACCAGAGCAGCGAGAACTCAATCACTTATGTATTCGCCGAACCCATTTCAGTCTGCTTCTATACTGGATTTGTGACTTCCCCTTCCAGTCAGGGAGTGCCGAAACTAAGTTTTTGGTCAGGTCTCTACGGACTGTATGCACATTTCTATGCTTGGCTGTTGCGCCGCATGCCCAGCGAGCGGCAGCGCCTGCTGGCAGTGACCATTCTGGCCGGTGGCCTCTGTGGACTGGCCGCCGTGGCCTTCCATCTGAGCATCATGGGGCTTGAGGCCTTACTTATTGACCGCGCTAACGCCGCCCCGGGCCACAGTTGGATATGGTGGACGATCGTTTCCCCCACCATCGGCGGCCTAGTTGCCGGAATCGGTCTTACCTACTTCGCGCCCGCTGCAGCGGGGAGCGGCATCCCTCAAGTGAAAGTTGCCTACACCCTGCGGTACGGCATGGTCACCATCCGCGAGACTGTCGGCAAGTTTGTCCTGTGCGCCCTGCAGATCGGCTCTGGCGCATCCTTGGGCCTTGAAGGGCCGACCGTGCAGGTGTGTGCGGGCGTCAGCAGCATGCTCGCCCGCATGGCGCGGCTCGGCCCCAAGAACTCCCGCCGCATGGCTTCCGTGGGCATGGCCGCGGGCATCGCCGCCGCCTTTAACGCGCCCATTGCCGCCGTAACGTTCACCCTTGAGGAACTGATCGGCGATCTCGACCAGACCATGCTATCGGGAGTCATTGTCGCTGCCGCTTTGGCCGCAATCGTCGAGCATTGGATTCTTGGCTCCAACCCCGTCTTTCATGTGCAGGGCGACTACACGCTCACCAAGTATTCCTCGCTGGTGTGGTATGCGTTGCTGGGCCTGCTGGCGGCCATTGTCTCGATCACATTCACTGATTCATTGCTCGGCCTTCGTGCATGGTTCAGACGGCTCACGGGCGTGCCGCGCTGGGTGCATCCGGCCATCGGCGGCGCGGCCACAGGCAGCATGGCGGTTGCGGCCCTCGCACTCTTCCACCTCAACGGCATCGCTGGCGACCCGTACAAAACCCTGACCCTTGCGCTCACGGGCAAAATGACGGCCACCGCCATGGCCGTCTTCTGCGTCCTCAAGCTTGCAGCCACGGTCAGCTCCTACTCCAGCGGCGGTTCAGGCGGCATCTTTGCACCGTCGCTCTTCATGGGTGGGATGCTGGGAGGCGCAGTTGGCTACTTGGACGTCATCGTCTTTCACCATCCCGCAGACTCCATCGGCGCGTTTGCGGTGGTTGGCATGGGCGCCGTCTTTGCAGGAATCGTTCGTGCCCCCATGACCTCGGTGCTTATCATCTTTGAAATGACAGGCGGCTACGGCCTGGTTCTGCCCCTGATGATCGCCAACATGAGCGCCTTCGCACTGGCCCGTCACTGGCGGCACACCCCGATCTACGAGGCGTTGCTTGCTCAGGACGACATATACCTTCCCCACAGCGGCGGCCTGATTGACCCAGGCGACAACGAACGCCTGCCCGGCATCGACGTCGAAGCAACTCGCTGAATGACAGGCGCTTCAATCGCGCAGGAACACATTCAGCAATGACTTATGAACGCGGATGCGCGTGTTGTATTCAATGAATCCGAGCCTGCGAAAGCGACTCATGAAGGCGTTAACACGGGGGCGCGTGCTCCCGATCATATTCGCCAGCGCTTCCTGCGAGACCGGCTGAATCAGCGTACTCTCTTCCCCAGGTTGGCTATAGTCCGCCAGCAGCAACAGGACTCGCGCCAACCGCTTTTCGGCTCGATTAAAGAGTTGATCCACCAGGTCGGCTTGGGTTTTCAAAGTGCACGCCAGCAGAAACGTCGAAAACAAATAAGAAAAGGACTGCTCCTCCCGCATGACACGAAGAAACTCCGGTCTCAATATTCTTAGGGCGGTGCATGCCGTCATTGCAGTTGCCGAGGTCAGACGTAGCCCAGGATCGGCTGCCATCGCCTTCTCTCCGAAAAAGTCGCCGGCAGAGACCAGCCGAATTGTGGCTTCCTTGCCGGCTGCGGACGCGACCGAGATCTTGGCCCGACCCTTCTGAAGATAGAAGAGACAGTCGGCCGGGTCTCCCTGGGAGAAGAAAACTTCCGCCCTTTTCAACTGGACGATCTTTCGCCCAGGTCCCGCGTTGGCTAGAAATTCGTCAACGTCAAACCGAGTCTCACTGTCTCTTGCCATTGACGGCGTGTCCAACCTCTGGAATGTCTCGCCCCATAAGGCCATGGAAAGACGCGAATTCGTTCATTATAGAGAACCACCCGATCTCCTGCCATCACGACAGTTGGCGGAAGAGACTGCTCCTGTCCCCAAAGGAACACCAGTTGCCGAATCTCTTGATCGACAATGTTTACTGGGCCGAGAGTTTCACGTGTCGCAGGATTGAGATTTGCGGCATTCGGACGCTCCGGCTCATTGATTCTTGATGCCGTGAGGAGGGGCAAACATGGATTACTTTTGGGTCCTGATTTGGATGCCTTTTGTGGCTCTAATATGCTTCGTTTGCTTAATCGGCCGAGCCGGAAGAACGCACCCACATTAGCATTAGGCACAACCGCAGATGACGAGAGTGGTGGCTATAATGCCGAACTGACTCACCCCAGAAGCAGTCCGGCGAAAACCGTAGTTAATATTCTCTTGAAAGAGCATCGATTCGTTTCCGGGGTACTTCGGTGAAGTCCAAAGCAGAACCTCCCTTTGCATCTCAAATTCCTTCCGTTGCGATGATTTGCTTTTATTCAATCGTCTCAGGGCTTGCCATATTTTTGCTTGCCGTCGTCCTCCAATGGTTCATTTATGACGACTGGATGCACAAGAACGGTCCACTCCGTCTGGTCGGAAGCGCTCTGGCGTCCGTTTTGACCTTCGGGTTCGCCTATCAGTGGCAACTCGGACAACGGGAGAAGAAGATAGAGAATCTGCGCCGCTTCGAGAAAATCAAGTGGATGAACGACAGAATCCGCAATTCACTGCAAGCCATTGAATGTGTTGTGTACGCCACCAACCGGCACGTGACGGACCCAGTTCGGGACGCTGTCGATACGATTGAGAGCGTTCTTCAAGAGGTTCTTGTCGAAACCGATACCGTTTTTTCCGCTCGGGTCAGAAGGGCGATCGGAAATGCTGCGTTCCGTGAGGATCGCCAAGAGGACTGAAGGGCCGAAAGAGTCGCTCTGAACCGACCTTAGAGATGTCTCGCCCCACAAGGCCATGCAGACGTACGAGTTCGTCCATCATAGGGAACAAGCCTGAAAAAACCAACGATCAAGTCATATCGGCTTGAGTCGTGGGGCGTGTCCCAAAAGGAACACCCGTGGATGAGCCGCTTGTTCCACAATATTTACACTGCCGAGGTTTCTCTTGTGGTCTGGATTGAGGATTTGGGCACAGCTTTCCCTCCCGGGCGTGTGCCTGCGAGGTAGTTTTCCTTGGCAGGATGCTAAAAAAGATGGTTGGATCGTCACGAAAATGTTCATGCATTCACTGAAGGAGAAATCCATTGGATCGACCTAATCGGGTTCTGATTCCTGTTGTACTGCTTGTCGTCTTGGTTGCAACTGCAGGTTGCAAGAAGAAAACGCCTCCACCATCGGCCGCAACCGCTCCTCCTGTGGTCGAGCGAGCACCAACAGCGCAGATTACCGCCTCTGCAACGGAGTTGAGTGCTGGCGATCAGGTCGTATTGACTTGGCGAACAACCAATGCAAACACTGCATCAATCGATGGATTGGGCGACGTGCCCACCTCGGGCGGGAAGACTGTGAACCCAACCACCTCGACCACCTATCATTTGGTCGCCAAGGGCGCAGGGGGCTCGGCCGACGCATCGGTACGCGTAAGCGTGAGCGCCCCTCTGGCGGCGGCCGCACCCGTAAACACGATGAGCGCCGAAGAGGAGTTCAAGACCAATGTGCAGAACATCTTCTTCGATTACGACAAATATGATCTGCGCAGCGACGCACAGGGCACGGCCTCGCACGATGTCTCTTATTTGGCAAGCCATCCGAACGTGAAGATTCTTATAGGTGGCTATTGCGACGAGCGGGGCTCCAACGAATACAACCTTGCACTTGGCGAGAACCGGGCCGACTCAGCTAAGAAGGCGCTTATCGACGACGGGATTGCTGCCAGCCGCATCCGTGTCATCAGCTTCGGAAAGGAGAGACCGTTCTGCACCGACTCAACAGAGGCTTGCTGGCAACAAAATCGCCGCGCCGACCTCGCACTTGATCGCTAGGACTTGGATTCGTATCCATGGTCCTTTTGACGATTGTTGGCATCGTGAGCATGTCGGAAGTCATTGGCAGTCCAACGAGGAGTTGTTGGGCTGCCACAAACGCGGCGTCAAAGCCGGAACTTCATCTTCAGGTTGCGCTTTCCCCGCAATCTGAAAAACATGGGAGGAAGCTTACCGTGAGAGATACCCTGAAGACTCTTATCCTCCTCGGATGCATCTTGTCAGTCGCTGTTGCAGCGACGGCTCAAGAGGTCGTGCATGCCCTTACAGGGACGGTGCGTTCCATTGACCCTGCAAGCAAGACGATCACGATCTTCACCGACAACGGTTCCGAAGGCTTATTCAAAGATCTGACGAACCCCAAGCTGAAAGTAGATTTCGACAAGAAACTCCGCACCGATGCAAGCACCGCTGACACCTTCAAAGGCGAAGGGGCGTACGTGATCGTTTTTTATTTCGGCGACGGCGACGTGCGGACGGCCGTAGCATTGCGAAACCTCGGCTCTGGGCCGTTCACGAATAACGTTGGAACTGTCGTTAAACTCGATGGTCGAGAGCATCTACTCTTCATCAAGGCCAAATCGGGGTTGGTCAAGTCTTTCAAGATTGATTCAGACACTGTGGCAGAAACTGACATCGGTGTCGTGAACGGACTCAAATTCCAGCCCCAAAAGGACGATCAGGTAAGAGTGGTGGCAACCTTGGTGAATGGCACCGCGACGGCACTGTTTGTCAGAACGATGTGAGGCTAATATGCGGTATTGACTTCGCGGTCGCCTCGCTCGAGTAGTGGTGCAGTTTGAAATCCACACACTAAGAACGCAGCTTTAACGGGCGCAGACTCATGATGAGCAAACCAGAATTAAAGGAAATAGGGGCGCTTCTGTATCAATGTTCCGCCTGTGGATTCAAGATTGACCTTGACCCCTTCAAAGGGACAAGTTCCGGGGAGCGACAAAAACGCTTGAATACTCTGCTCGCCAAGCACATTCGCGATTGCGATTCCGAAGATGTGAACCAAGCCGTCGTACGGATCGTGAGAGAGGCAACCGAGCGAGACTAGCTGATTCCCCCGCTTCGGCTCCAACAAAGGCCGAATACATTTGCGCAGACCATTCCGCCGACCTCATTCTTCGCTTGCAAAACGGCGGCGGACCCTACATGACGGGTTGGCGGCCACTCGTTCCGAGTATACGGGTGTATGCCGAATGCGACATTCTGCTCTACCGCCGAAATACGCTTGCATCGCGATTCCATGCACGCGATCCGAAACCTTGAATTTCACCTTTGGTGGAATCACTCCCATTTTCCGCAAGTAGGCTTTCGCGATTGAGGCTGGCGAGTATGCTCGATCCGGGCGGAGGTCGAGAGCATGCTGGTCAAATTCGAGCTTTAGTGCGTTTAATGCTGCGGCTGTCGCGTGGACGTCGCCGCGGCAGTAATCAATTTCCTCTGGCGTGACCTTTCCGGTTGGCTCGTGGTTAAGTTTTCCTGGAACCTTGAGTGTGCTGCATAGCCTGTCCAAGCCTTGAGACTCAGCGAACAGCGAGAACGCTAGCGTGTGCACATCAAGAAAGCGGCTCTGTTGCGGCCATTCTTCCGGCTTCTGGGGTTTTGTTAGTGTGATAAATGCGGATTTGCTGTCCTTTGCGGTAATTCGCACGCGCGGCCTGTCCGGATGGGATTCGATCATCCCGGTCTTTTTTGATGGGCGCTGCGAAAGAATCAGAGACCACCCTCCGTTATCTGCCATTGCCCAATCGACAGCAAGACGCGACAGATCGAAGGGAAGATTGAATCCGACAATCATCCGTTCGTCTTTGATTGCTTTCCAAAAGATCTTTTCAAGGAACTCCCAGCGCGGATACAGCTTTAGATTCAGCCGAGGCGGAAATGACTTTACTTCAATCTGTGCATGTCGTGTTTCAACATATCTTCTCAGCACTTTTAGTTGGCGCTGATCAAGATCATCCCGGTGAAATAATCCCTCCTCCGAGCAGATATATTCTCCGCTTTTGAGCTCGCATAACCGGTATGCACCAAACGTCAAATCCTGCCGGGCGTCTATCGTGGTCTCGGTATCGAAAATGAGAATGCGGCTAGGCCAGATCGGCGTTGAGTCTGTGCTTCCGCTCACTTTCCGTTTGTGTTTCGAAGCAACCGTGTGAGCGCGTAAGTAGATTTCCTGTTTCATCGTTGTTTCTCCTTTTGTTTTTGCTCGTACTCTTTCAACGCTTCATCTAAGAGCCAGAGGAAGACAAAAATCATCATCCGTGCTCTGGCAAAGCGTTCTCTTATGTCAGGCGTGTAGCTCATATTGACCCCCGCGAGTCGGATTAGTGCTGTAAGTCGCACATGATGCATTCGACAAAGCGGGATGTTGAACCAGCCAATGTGGTACTGTCCTCCAGCGTGATGGCGCTCCACGTCGACGGTGCTTCCGCAGAGCACGCAGTGCAGCTTCTGGGTCCCCGAACGCGGTGAGCGAATTTTGATGTCGTCCTTCATCCGCGCCCCGTTGCCGATGCGTACAGTTGATCGAAATGGAGCACGTTCGCTTCTGCGAGCGGCACCAACATAGCCGGATCTGTGACCAACTCGATGCTCTTTCCGTCGACCTTTACGGTCTGCCCCTTGAGGGAATCAAGTTTTGTCCGCTTGCCTGTCCTCAAATATTCCGAGACGGCGTTGAGGTAGTTAGAAATCAATCGAGCGTTCTTGCTGCCGTACACGTGAACGACAGTCGGTCCTTGCGCGGTCGGAATCTGCAAGTCGCGCCGGAAGCTGTCGCCCGCCGTCGCCCGATAGGGGCCACCGGGCTTGTTCTGCCGAACTGCACTAGCGACATACCGCCGAACCGTAGCAGGCTTGATGTGCTCTTGACGGCTCGCCTCCGATAACGAGATGTGTTCTCGCCTCATCCTTCCAAGGACCGCAAGAGCCCGATTGCGAGTCGCGGAGGTGCGGGCGTTACTCTTCTGAGGCTCAGAGATTCGGCGCGGCGGTTTTTCCGGTCTCGTCTGACTGGACGGTATAGCTTGGACCCCGCGTCGTTTTGTAGTTTTCCGCTTTGGCATCTGAGTTCCTTTTTCAGACGCAGTTTCACACGGGCCTTCGCAGGCGGAGCAAGGGCCCCAAACAATCTGGTGCGATAAAGGGTTTTTTGTAGGAGAATCGGAGTAATTTTGGTGCGATAACGTGATTGTTCAAATAGCCCTAGTTTCAATTTGGGTCGATTTAGGATTTGACAACGATTCGGCGATATGAGCATTGAAGATTCGAAATCGAAGAAACGCGGCAGGCGAGAAGAAATAGAGCCAGCGGATTTGTTCGCTAGGTACGTGGCTCACAAGCAGTTTTTTGAGAACGAGTGGGGCCGTATTGGCTTAGACCTTAGGAGAGTGCGAGGACCTGAGGGCATCAGGAGGGCTCTCATGCGCGTTCCCAATATCCAATGGTGTTCTCCCTTTCGCGACTACCGGGCAGGTTGCTTGATCGCAGAGACGAAGGAACGAGTTAAGCCAAATGACATTCACCAAACGCGGCGGCAGCTCAAAGCTTTGCCGCGATTCACTTTTGAGTGCCCACCTCACCGCATCTCTCCGTTCAACATCGCTGCCAAGCTTGACCGCAGACTTCGATCGAGCTCGTGCAACTGCTTTCGCAATTTGAAAAGCCGCACCTTCGCAGTCTTCGAACCAGTGGCTGCCCTGCCAAACCAACCACTTGCCTCGACGATGGTCGAATCGTAACCGATCACCACATAGCTCTGCGATTAGCTCCGCGTTTCCGGAATCTGTCAAAGGGAACGAATGAGGCATCTTCTGATTCTTCTTCTTGACGAGTCCGGAGGCCTTGACGAGTCCGGAGGCCATTAGCACTTCTCCTGCGCAATTGAGCGCACTGCGGGCGACTTGCGGCTCTGCTCAATCTGGCCGGCAAGCCATGCCTCCACCTCAGCATCGACCCAGCCAACAGCGCGGGCGCCTAACGAGACTTGCCTCGGGAACTTCCCTTCTGAAATTCGGAGGTAGAGCGTGCTGCGTGAAAGCCCCGTACGCGACTGCACCTGTTTCAGTCGAAGAATCAACGTTACCTTGCTTCTCTCATCGGACATCCTGCGCTCCTCTTCTATTGCTCCGGACTTACCGGGAATAGAGCGAGTATCCGACGGAACAAGATCCAAGAATAGCCGGGCAAGTTTAGAAAACTTGACCGGCCCGTCAAGAGCAAAAAGGGGGATTTGTTTGAACCCGAGGGATCGTTTTATTGGACAGTTCGTGTCTTGGATACTGACAATCCATCTAAGGGGTGGGTGAGATCTTGATTAGGAGTCTTCGGAGCGCCCCCCTTTGATTGCCAGTTTGCCACTTTTGCAACCTCCTCAATTCCCAGCTCATTGGGGCGTCTATTTGACCTTAGCAAGCCAAACCTGCTCGCGTTGTTTGTGAGCCAGATCGTGATCGCCCTCTTGACGCTTCTCCCTTCGGCGAGGGTAGGATCATTCGCCACTGCCTGCCAGGCACTCACAGCTGCTGCTAGCTTGGGTGCGTAATGCTTGTTCTCAGGGTCGAGGTATTCGGGGGCTGTGGTTGTCCTGTCGGGGAAGAAGAACCCTCTCGTCACACCGCGCTTCTCTAACCAATTCCTGAGCTCATCGACGGAAATGGTTGTTAGAGACCAACTGGGTTGAAGCTGATAGATGATCTCCGTACCTCGGACATCTCTTCCTCTAGCTTCACCGACACTCGGTGGATAATCTACATAGCCCCCAGCAGCTCTCCCGTGTGTGCGGATCTTTGCCGGCAGGCCCCCCGCCAGAATCTCATTGGCAAGTGCGGATAAGGTCGCCTCATATCCCTCTATTGGCTCGGTTGGCTCCATTTGGCCTGTGCCCAGTACAGTTCTGCCTGAGAGAAAGACCGAAGGATCAACCTCTAAAATCAGGAGCGCAGCTTGTACGACTGTCAGTTCTCCGCAGAGTCTCCAATGCGAAAGCGAATCCAATTCTTCATTCAAGGTCATGATGTCTGCTCTAAACAACTCCTCGGCATCGCCCTACCAAGCCGGGCGTCGACTTTGCGATCTCGCGCCCTTATTGCGATTGCGCTTCGACTTTGAGGCGAACTGCCAGTATCTTTGTCTTCAGGATACCGAAGCAGACGATTCTGAGCGGAAGGTGCCCCGATCACATCGGACGAACATCTCGCAGTAGGGGGTACCTTTGGGGGTATTCATGATGCCATTCCTCGTAAGTTATTGAATATTAGTTATTTATAGATACGAATCCATCGTGCCTGCCATTATTTTTAATAACTTACGGCTCTCCTAAATGGTTGGTCGACCGCTTGTCGCCTGTAAAACGTCGCCTGTCCCCTCTTTTCGAGCCCCCTCTACCCTATTGAGCGGTCTTCGACTCGGGCTGTAAGGCCCGCACGCGCCGGCTGAACCAGGTCATCGAACGGCGAGGAGAACCAAGATCGATTCGGTGCGACAACGGGCCCGAATTGACCAGCCGTCATTTCCTGGCCTGGTGCATTAAGATCGAGCTGATACATATCCAGCCTGGCAAGCCCACGCAAAATGCGCACGTCGAGAGAGCTTCCATCGCGGCCGCGCGAAGAGTGTTTACGTGTAAGTTGGTTTCAGAATCTATTTGACGCCAGGCGGAAGATCACTTTCTGGCGCCGCGACTACAACGAACAACGGCCACATGGCAATTTGAACTATCGGATTTGCTCGGGAGATGAGCTATGGAAAAGACGTGGGCTGGACCCACTTTGAAAACGCCGATGGCGTTTCCAACTCTCCCACAGCTCCGGCGGCTGCTGGCTAAGTTGTAAGATCACCGTGCGGAGAATGGAGGCAGGCCACCTCTGCCAGTTCTCCAATTGCTCCGCGACTTCGTTTACCTGGGCGTTGGGATACGTACCGTACAAGGCTGTCCACCTTCATGGACTTCAGCTTGCCGTCTCTGCGCCACTTCTTCACCCTATGTGGTTCAACGCCGAGAATCTCTGCTGCGCAGTAGATGTCGTACAGTTGTTGTGGCTAATTCAACAGAGAGGTCGCGCCTTCGGGCCGATCGGCGAGAACCGCAATTACTGCACGATGGTCATGCTGGCGGCGCTGCTTAAATTGATGGTGTTGCTTTGGAGGAATGGAATGATCAGGGGATAGGCATATGAGACGGTCACCTGCACCTGGTTGCCGGCGCTGTTGTTCTGTGTTGCGGAACACGACGTCCAGGAGGAGCCTCCGTTGACACACCACTGCGTCGTTGTGGTGACGGATGCGGAGAATGGATACCCCAGGGTCTGCACATATTGCGCGACATCGTTGCCGTCTGCGCCGAGGAGGTTGGCACTGCTCGGAGAGCAATACGCTGTGCTGAAGTTGCCGGTGCAGTTCGCGCCACGGACGATAGCCCACCGGGTCGCCTCTCGAGCCGCATCTGCGGCGTAGTGATAGCAATAAAGCCCGATCGAGAGCTGGATGATCCCGAACAATACCGGCATCAGGATCAGGCATGCCACCGCCATCTCCACCAGAGATCCGCCTTCTTCGCCCAGAACTGCAGAGCGCCGTTGCATGGCCGCAAGCCGTTTCGAGAGATGTGAAGCCCTTCTGATCATTGGTTCGACACCACCTGAGACGATTGCCCATGCAGCGTGAAGGTTAGCGGTGAGCTCGGGACGTGAATGAGCGGCGAATAGGTGGCCTGCGTCTGGACCGTTACGGTCGTGATCATTGTCGATTGGGCATTCTGGCATGTGCTGTTGTCAGTGCAGCTCGAGGGGGTAGTTTTGCCGTCGGAGCAGGTGCAGGTCGACGAAACAGACGTAACCGAAACTGCATTCGTCCCCACCAGGTTCGGGGAATCCGCCGCAGCCGCATTGCCGATGCCGGGTCTATCTGACGAAGCTGAGCTACCGGAAGCTGCATACATGACTGCAGAGTGCGCCGCATTCGTCACTTCGATGGCTGCGTAAGCGACCCTGGCAAACTCCGCTGCGCCCAGCAGCATGAGGAGAAGCAATGGAACTGAGAGCGCCAGCTCCACCAGGGCAGATCCTTCTTCGGCTGACCGAAGTGTCTTTGACCATTTGTCGCGCTTGGAGATTCTCATAGTCATTCGTTCCACTCCTACTGGACCATCGTGATATATCTGAACGGCGACGTCGATGTGTTGTAGCCACTGTAGTTCGCGAGGTTGACTGTGCCATTCAAATAGATGGAAGCCACAAACATCTGAGTGGCGTTAACGGCGCCGCCCTGGTCATGGAGGGTCACCGGGGCAGTCGGGGCATAGACAGCTCCCATGAAAACCGAACTGCCGCTGCCAAACTGCAGCGTCATCGAATTCGTGTCAGTAGGGATCTGGTAGATCGCAAGTCCGTTGTATGGGTTACTCGTATCCGCAGGAGCCCAATCGGTAAAAGTTGTCGCTGTGCTGCTGTCGTAGGTGCCATTGGTGACGATGACGGTCGCACCGCCCTCCGGCGTCGTTTGGGTTTGGTCGGTCACCGGATTGCCTAATCCGATCGTGGTGGCGCCACTGATGGTCACGCCAGTTGTGAAGACATAATTCCCGGGGCCCATCGTTGCGCCGCTGAGGGTCACCGGGTTGCACGTGGTAGTGGTCACACCCTTCGTCTTGGTGGTGGTGCAGGCTCCGTTGCTATAGCACGCGTAGTTGCCGTAACCAGGCCCCGTGATCGTTCCCGAGAGCCTCCCGCCGGAGCTGGAAAGGTCAGTAATGCTGCTGCAGTCCTGGGGGTTTTTTGAGGGATCTGGGTCCAGCGTGTTCGCATAAGGGCTGCTCTGGATTCCAGCGCCGAAGGCGGTGGGGGGACCTGGGTTCCCTCCGCAGCCGCCCTTGCTATCCTGCCCTCCGACAACTTCAATCGCTCCGCCAGGCGACAGGTTCGTCTTCCCCGCGCTGCCGGTCACGCACAACGCGCCTGGACTATTCGAGTTGACATAGACGTCGCAGCCCGGTGCATTGATATCGCCGGCACCGTGGATGTCGAGCGTATCCGGGTCAGTGGGATCCATCACATACATGCAGGTATGCGAGTATCCCGGTGCGCCTGCCACTGCCATCGCCGATACGTTGACCGAGGAAAAACTCTTGCTGTTTGAGAACAGATTGGCAAATGTCCCCATGAATATCGTCGGGTTCGGCGTTGCCAGTTGCACTTGAACGCAGGATGCGCACGCGCCTCCTCCGCTGCTGAGAGTCGGCGCAATGGTGACAGTCACGGTGTTGCCGGTTACCGTGTTGTCAACTCCATTTGCCTTGGCCGCGGCGTAGGCCTTGGCATTTACGTTGGTTACCCCGTTGTAAAAAAGTTCAGTGGCGCCTGCCATGGCCGCTGCGTCCGCAGCCGTCTGCATGTTCCGCCTGGCGTGAAAGAGCACGCCGACATCCACTGCCAGTCCGAGGGCACCAAGCAATACCGTCATGCAGCAGAGCGTCGTCGCCAAAACTTGTCCTGATTCGTCACGCAACCATTTCATCGAAGACCTCCAGATGCTCCGTCGGCTAGAAGGCTCTCACGGAACTTGCGCGTTCGCTGACCGGCCCTTTGGCAGAAGTTGCGCCGACCGTCCGGAGAACATGGTCGTAGAGGCCAGCCTTGCCAACTGTCGTCTCGAGTGAACTTCATAGTTACCTCAAAGCACGATTACCGCTGATCGGGAAATTTGGGGATTCTCGCCACGCCTGTCGCTCAGAAACCCTCGGAGATGTGAATCTAATAGGGGTCCAGTATTGCGCTTTTTTCACTTGTGGCGAGCCGTCGCCGGCTTTTGTCTTTCACTACTACCCTCGCTTCGCGAAGATAACAAAAGCTTTATAGACTTCAGAGCAAAAATAAACTTTATTTTTGCCCATGTAAAGAAAATAGTCTTCATGGCTAGGTACTTCCGTGGGGCTACCTCGATCGATATCAAAGTGCGGCTTACTCGTTGGCCTATCTCAATGGGCCTTCGAACACGCCGCAATTCGGATTAGCTCCTGATCCGACGTCACCAGCTATTGGCGCCGAACGCATGCAAATCCCAGTAGACCGAAGCCTGCGCGATGAACTAACATCGCTTTTCAGCATCAACATGGGGTGACATGAATTCTATGGATGCCTCGCGGGCGCGTGAAACGACAATTCAGGCATACCAGCTGCACGCTTCCGCGCTGTCGGCATACGCGCATGGATTGACACGAAATGAGGGGTTGGCGCAGGATGCGGTGCAGGAAACGTTCCTTCGCCTGTTCCTTGCTCTAATGCAGGAAGAAGATATCAAGAGCACCGGTGCGTGGCTTCATCGAGTAGCGCACAACTACATCAGTGAAACCCTAAAGTCCACAACAGTTCGAAAAGCAGTCTCTTTAGATGATGCGCCGGAGGAACGGTTAAGAGATGATCGGTCTCCCGGATCAGATCGAATCAGCGAGTGGGTAGAATCTGCGCGTATGCTGCTTGCTCCGCGTGAATGGGAGTGCGTTCAGTTGCGGGCAGAAGGGTTCGACTATACCGAGATTGCTGCGGAATTAGCGATTCGACCCGGCACAGTAGGAGCTTTGCTGCATCGAGCAACCGAAAAGCTCCGCAAACGGTTGCGGCAGAGAGAGAGACCGGAATGAGTCTTTTTTCTAAATTGAACCTAGAACTCCGTCGGCGGACGCATCCGGTTATACCTGCCGGAGCTATCCTGCCGGAGCCGGCTTCTGCTTCAGGGCTCAATGACTTGAGCAAGCGTTTGGACCGCTGGGGACAACTGTGGTCGGCGGGGAAAGAGAACGCGGATACAAGCGCGCAGGAACTAATTAGCGAGCGGCTGACCCACTGGATGCGGCTGTGTTTCGGCGAGCGAATGCCGACTTCGCTTCATGGAAACGGCGATCCGGTATCTCTGTCATCGTCCATGCCGATCCTGACCGCCTTCCTGGGCCGGCGCGCCACAAGGGAACTCTCCCGGCGTGTGTTGCAGGATATTTGAAGAGATCATGCCGCGCTATGTTCGATCAATATGGATTGTGACTGCTATCCATCTAGCCGTCGGTATGGCCGCTTACGCGCATTTCCTTATCTCCGGGAGATATGAGGTTATTACGCTGTATTTTGCAGTTTTTGGTTCCTTGTTCTTTCTGTTGATGACAGCCGCCGAATTCAGCCTTGCACTCATTTGTCGATCCTGGTTCGACGTCGACGAACCGATGCGGCTCGCATGGAGCATGATCGCGCTTGCAGGGCTGGCTCGCCTGGCTGGCACGGGCATCCGCGAAGGTGCGGATGGTCACTTGCCGTGGGGTCCCCGTCAATGGCTTGTCCAGTACCATGGTGGACTGTTTTCAAATCTGGGTCAATTGGGGACGGTTATCGGTGGTCCCTTATCCATGGCGTTTTTAGCTTTCGGACTGGGTCGAGTGCTAAGAATTCAGCGCAGATTTCGACTGCCGGGTTCGCTCACACGTGGAGACACGGCTTTATTAGTGCTGATTCTCGCTTTCTCTATAAGCCAGCTTACGATCAATCTTCCGCTATTACGAGGGCAAAATTCGCTCGGAACAATCTTGCTTTGGATGAGCGATCCGCTCCTTGCCTTGCTGCTGGTCCAGGCGGTTCTGGTGCGCCGTTCAGTCATTCGCATTGGTCAAGGCCTCCTCGCAAAATGCTGGGGCATGTTTGTCGTTGCTATTGTGACAACGTCACTGGGAGACGCCGCGATCTGGGCAAACAATCACAACTTTTTGCCTGAGTCTCTGACGGCATTGAGTTGGTATCTCTGGTTCATTCCAGCCGCTGCTTTTGCCAGTGCCCCTGCTTACCAACTTGCAGCGATGTCGAGCACACGCGATCTGCATCAGGTGAATGGGCTGTAGTGAATCGGCTCGGCTTGTACAACTTTTGGGAGGCTCATGAGGATGCGGTGTGGTTTCTGGCTTCTATTTTCAATCGCAGTTCTTACGGCGGGAACGATGGTTTGGTCGCAAGCCACCGCAGGCACAATCTCTGGCCATATCTCGGATCCATCCGGAAAGGCAATCAGGGGAGCGACCGTCTCCATCCGTGACGCAGAAACAGGGGTTGTTACGGCTGCTACAAGCAACGGCGCCGGCGAATTTACGCAGACATCTTTGCCGCCCAATCATTACACGATCAGTGTGGAAGCGAGTGGATTTGAAACAGCGTCAGTCCCCGCATTCGCCTTGGACATCGACCAGAAGGCGCGATTCAACATCGCGATGAGGGTAGGCGCCGTCAGCACTGACGTCGAGGTCAATGACTCCGCTCCGATTCTTCAGATCCAAGGCGCGGAAACGGGTCAAGTAATCGGCACGCAGGAAATTACGGATCTTCCACTTGAGGGTCGCGGCTTTGCGGGATTGATGCTTCTTGTTCCAGGTGTGGGAACCGGCGGCGGCGGCAATAATCTCAACCTGTCTGTCAATGGCCAGCGCGAATTTTCCAATTCGGTTCAAGTGAATGGTGTTGAGGTCACGGGCAATCGCAATAATGACACGAACGTTGTTCCCGGCCCCGACGCTCTGCAGGAGTTCAAGATGGTGACGTCGACCTATGCGCCGGAGTTTGGTCGAGCATCGGGAGGGTCGGTCCTGCTTCAAACCAAATCCGGCTCCAACGGCTACCATGGCAGCGCGTACTTCTTCTACAGGCCGACGGCTACAGCGGCGAATAACCCGTTTTCCGCGGTGGGTACAACACCGGCACTGCAGCAAAAAATCTACGGAGCAACCATTGGCGGCGCCATTGAGAAAGACAAGGCATTTTTTTTCCTGGCATATGAGGGCAGCCGACTGCAGAATGCCTACTCGTACCTGGGAAACACACCACCGGTCAATCAGGTCAGCTTTGACGCGGCCGGAGACGCCGACCTCTCCGGCTTGACGGATCCTTACAGTGGCAACCAGGTTCCTGTCTTCGATCCTTTGTTCTTCAATAGTAATTACTACCCCGAACAGTTTCCAGGCAATGTGATACCTGCGAATCGAGTGAGCCCCGCCGGAAGGCAAATGTTGCAGAATCTGTTTCCGATGCCTGAAAACAATAGCTTCTTTACAAACTTCGCAGTTCAGCAGTCTTATTCCTATGACAGCAACGTCGCCAATCTGCGAACCGACTATACATTCTCGCAGAAGAACCGCATCTATCTAACTTATGACGCGGAACAGGGAGATACCGTCACGGGAGATCCGTATGCCGGCCACATTCCAATAATCGGTGGCGGGAGCGGCGATAGCGGCGATCTGACGGGATTCGAGAATGACGTAATCTCGCTCAAATATGATCACGTCTTTTCGCCGACGTTACTCAATGAACTGGGCGGCAGCTATTTCCTTTCTACTGTGTCGCAGAATAGCCCTCTCGCCGGTACTGATCTCGCGTCCAAATGGGGCATTAAAAATGTCGTCGTTCCAGGTTTTCCATCGACAAATAACATTCCGCAGATTCAATTTCAAAGCGGTCCAACCGTAGGGGGTTCCACCTACAAACCGCTCACCTTTCGCGACAAGAATATAAGTGCCGTTGATGCTATGAGTTGGACGCGTGGCCGTCATAACGCGAAGTTTGGGTACGAATACAGGCATCTCAATTCGCATCCAAACTTTTCGCTTTTCCCCGTGCCCTACGAGTACATTGGGGGAGCCGGTGATGCTCTCACGAGCGACCCGACCTACTCCTTCTACGATCCGAGTTCTTACTATTACAACGGAGGCAGCGAAATCGCAGATCTGTTGCTCGGATTACCGTACGTTGTCGACCAGGGATTGCAACTCACCTCCGCAAGCACGCTCGCCAATGAACATACCTTCTATCTGCAGGACTATTGGCAGATCACCCCACAGCTGAATCTCACCTATGGACTTCGCTACGAATATCAGCAACCATACGTGGAAGCCAATGACAACCAAGCGAACTTCGATATCTCCACATTACTCATCGACCTTTCCGGCCGAGGCGGAAATTCTCGATCGCTCGTCAACTCAAATAAAACTGACTTTATGCCACGCGTGGGGATCGCCTATCAACTGGACCCGACTATGGTCATTCGCGGAGGTTTCGGAGTGTTCTACTCGCCCGAAAACGACGCTCGCGAAGATATTCTGACCAAGAACTATCCGTTCTTTACGCAACAGCAATTCATCAATACCTTTGATTACAGTTGTTACTGCTTCGATCTGCCCTACGATCTGGATACAGGAGTGCCGCGTTCGACGTCGATTAACATTCCCAGCGGTGCTTCTACGATCGACTTGACAACCGTCCCCGGTGGAAATACCCAATCCATCTACTCGGAACCGAGAGAATTTCCCACTGCCTACTCCAGAAATTACAACGTGACTGTCGAGAAGCAATTGGGAACTTCAACGTCGGTCGAACTTGGCTATGTTGGCGCGAACACGCGCGACCTGTCGGATGCTGTGGGCAACTACAACGTCAACGCGCATTTGTCCTCGGCACTCGGCAAAGTTGACGCGCTTTTCCCGAGTGGGATTAGCAATTACGATTCGCTGCAAGCGAAGGTCAATCGGAGCTTCACGCGCGGATATAGCCTTCTGGTTTCGTACACATGGGCTCACGGAAGAGATAACGGCCCGGCACCGTTCGATTTAGGAAACGGCGGCAATTACCCACAAGATCCGTTCAATCTTGACGCCGAGTACGCCAATTCAGACACCGATTTGCGGCATCACTTCGTTGCAAGCCAGATCATCGAACTGCCGTTCGGTCATGGAAAGAGCTTCCTGTCAGATGCAGGCGGCGTCGCGCAGTTACTCCTTGGGGGATGGCAACTGAACAGTATCACGACGCTCCAGACCGGTAAGCCGTTCAACGTTGTGAGTAACGGAACTGATCCGAACTATCCAGGCGTGCGTCCCAATCTTGTGGGTAGCCCGTACATAACGCACCATTCGACTACACGATGGTTCAACACCGCGGCTTTCTCTGTTCCGCCAGGTCAAGGAAGCTCGACCGCTGCAGGCAAGACGTTGATCGTCGGCGATACCGGACGCAATATTCTTTATGGACCCGGCTACACCAATGAAGATATGTCGCTCTTCAAGATATTGAGTTTGCCGCGAGAAATGAAGTTTCAGATTAGGATTGAGGCATTCAATCTGCTGAATACAGCTCATTATGACAACCCCATAAGCAATATGGCTGCTGGAAAGCAATTCGGTACGATCACTGCTGGATATTCTCCTCGCGCGATTCAGTTCGCAGGACGGATCACATTTTAGTGGAGATCCATGTCTACGAGGATCTGCAGACGAACCCCATTGCGTGATGCTCGAACTGGAGGGGCTTCACTTTCCGTTCAACCCGGGCGCGTTCCAAATCGCCCATAACTCTCTCCTTCCGACGAGCGCATCCGCCGAATCAAGGTTGTACGTCACGGCGACTCCTGGGATGGGTGGCGGTGACGAATAGTTCGTTCGCGCTACTTAAGCAGTTTGGAGCGATGCGTGTTTTGGGATGCCCGGCAGGAGGATCTGCATTTTGTCCGCGGGGGCGGGCTCTGCCACAGCCGGGAAGGATTGTCCCGTTCTCAACGCGGGGGATCGGCTGCCAGTTGGGCGTTTGAGCGGTTTTCCGCGTTGCGCAGGAGTTTTGCGGCTTCGGGAGAATCAGGGACTTCATCGACCAGCTGCCGGTATTCGAGTACGGCTTCCCGCCACATTCCGTGGCGGGTGTAAAAGGAGCCGAGGAGCAGATGAGATGGATGGCCGGCTCGCAAGTTCTGGACCTCGCGCTCGCCCTCATCGGAGAGAACCGAGAATTGGCCTGATGGGCTGGACATAGGAGACGTGGTGGCGTGGGTGCGGCTCGGAGTCGCTTCGACGCGCCACTGGTAAGTATGTCCCCGCAGGAGCGGATTTGGGATCTGCCACAACGCCTCATCGAGAACCGGGCTTGCAGCGGCGGTCTGATGAGAGTCCCGATCCTCAATGAGGACCCGGTAGCTCCAGCCGTCGATCAGTGTATCCCAGGTGAGGGTGGGACGCGTATCCTCGACCGTCGTTCCCAAGGGTTGGGTGATGACGATTCGCTGTTGGTCGGGGCGTGGCGGAGCTTGCACTCCGCGGGCTTCGCTGGGAAGAGGCCGATCGGTAGCGCCCAACTCGGCCAGAACATTCTGTCGCTCTTCTGCAGGAACATCGGTTCCGAATTTGCCTTTGAGCATCTGCTGGTCCACGACACTTGAAGGCCCGGGCTGCGCACGCCTGGGCAGGCGACTCAGACTCCCGTGCGAGCCATGCCGGATCGACCGATACAAAATCGTTGACGCGAGAGCAAGGATGACGATCGCAGCGATTGCGTAAACAAATCTGTGCGTGAGTTTTCGCATGGGTTTCAAGAGGCGGATACTCTGGTCTTCCCGGTTCAGATGAGCACGATGCGCCGAACACTGATGCGTTATAACCTGACGCGCTAGTTCCGGACGCGCTCGTCGCCAAGTGCTTATCCATAACTCTAATCTTCCTGAGGGCGGCGAGGGGCCGGTTTTGGCATCGACAAACGAAATGATGCAGCAGTTTCTTGTCTCTCCGATTCGCCTTGTCGTTTCTGTGGGTTTCTGTCTTCTGCCCGGGACGGTTTCGCGACAGCAGTAGCTCTTTGTAGTAAAACGGTTCACTGAGAATGGAAGGTCGTCCGGATGGTGAAGGAGATGCGGAGATGATCACTTGCAGAGATTTGATGGTTGGTTTGATTGCGGCGGCGTGCACAGCAGGCGGGTTCGCCGCGGCTGACGAATTGCCTCTGATCAGTTCAGCGGTATTTGACTGGAATGCGGTAACTGCAAAACCGACGGACGTGGGATCGGTGCGGTCCTTTTTCAAGGTGCGCACGCCAACGCTGGAGCAATTGGAGGTGCATGTCACCACGCTGAATCCGGGGAAGTCGCCGCACCCGCCGCATCGCCACCCGAATGAGGAGATGATCATTATTCGACAGGGCACCGTGGAGGCGCTGATCAACGGGGAGTGGAAGCAAGCAGGACCCGGGTCAGTTATCTTCTTTGCGTCGAATCAGCTGCACGGGCTGAAAAATGTGGGTACAGAGCCGGCGGTGTATCACGTGATCAACTTCAAGACGGCTGCGGTCACGAATAACAAGCCCTGACTGAAGGGGCTTTGAGCCGACTGCCTTTGGCGAAAGAGGGATAAGGATGGAAGTGAGATTGATGCGGTCGTTGTTGGCGTTTGCGTGGTGCTTGGTTATTTGCTTCGAGGCCGGACCATGCAGGGCGCAGGCGGGTTCTGGTGGGCTAGGAGTCTTTGAAGGTCAGACGGATATGGGGGCCGTGTCGCCGCCGGGAGTGACGAAATACGACGTTGGTCGCGGGGTCTACGCGATCGATGCGGCCGGGGACAACATGTGGTCCACGGTCGATGCGTTTCACTTTGCGTGGAAGAAAGTGTCGGGTGATGTTTCGTTGACAGCTGAAATGGCATTTCCATCGACGGCTGGGAATCCAAACCCGCATCGCAAGGCAGTTCTGATGCTTCGACAAACGCTGGATGCTGATGGCGTTTATGTCGATGCAGCTCAGCATGGATCTGGGATGACGTCGCTGCAGTATCGGCGAGAGCGCGGCGCGACGACGCAGGATATCGAGCTAAATATTGAGACGCCAAGGCAGATCCGGCTGGAGAAGCGCGGCGACACCATCACCATGTTCCTGAGCAATCATGGAGAGCCGCTGCACCAGGCGGGTGCGTCGATCAAATTGCACCTGGAAGGTCCATTTTACGCGGGCATCGGAGTGTGTTCGCACAACAAGGACGTGGTGGAGCATGCGACGTTTGCCAATGTGAAGCTGGAAGCACTGGAGCCGGATGCAACTGCAGGGCAGACGGTCCTGTATAGCACGCTGCAGACGATTGGAATCGAGGAGAACTTTCGACGCGCGATGGTGGTCGCGACCGGGCCTGGACGGATGGAGGCGCCAAACTGGAGCCGGGATGGAAAGACGCTGATCTTCAACCGCGACGGGCACATCTGGACGATTCCCGCGGAAGGTGGCGCGGCAGCGATGATCAATACAGGTAGCTGCAACGAATTGCACGGGGAGCCATGGGCTGTCACCGGACGGCAAGTGGCTGGCGATCAGTTGCAGTACGCCGGGAAAGCCGGAAACGCGCGTATATATCGTGCCTTCGGCGGGTGGGCGAGCCAAGGCTGCTGACGGAAAATCCGTCGTCGTATTTTCATAGCTGGTCGCCGGACGGAAAGACGATCGCGTTTACGCGGCCGAATCACACCGGAGGAGGCAATATCCTTTCGATTCCGGTGGAAGGCGGAGCAGAGACGGCGCTTGACGACTGGGAGCGGGATAAGCGATGACCCGGACTACTCGGCTGACGGGAAGTGGATCTACTTCAACTCGGATCGCACGGGCGGCTCCATGCAGATCTGGCGGATGCGGCCGGACGGGGGTGGTGCGGAGCAGGTGACCTCAGAGGACTACAACAATTGGACACCGCATCCTTCGCCGGATGGGAAGTCGATTGTGATTGTGAGCTACGAAAAAGATGTGAAGGGGCATCCGGCGAACAAGGACGTCGCACTCCGGATTCTGAATGTGAGCGATGGGAAGATACGCGTGCTGGTGAATCTGGTTGGCGGGGCGGGAAGCGACAATGTTCCGAACTGGGCACCGGATGGAACGCATCTGGCGTTTGTGAGTTTTCAGATGCTGCCGGAGGAACAGGCTCCGTCTCGATAGCCATCGGCTCGAGCAAGCATGAACAATCGTCGCGAAGGTAAGTTTCGCCGAAATGCCGGGATTGGCCGCGGTCGCGCTGGCGGGACTGCTTGCGCCCGCCGTAGCCGACAACTAAACTCATCCGGTGCAGTAACATTGGGGAATTGAGGGCACGGCCTGGAATGCCGGGAGCTGGGCCTTCGTTCTTAAGAGCCTTCCCGATGGAATCCGACCCCGCTTGCGTCGCCGGGTTCTTCGAGAGTGCCGGATTGGTACGGGCGGAGGTCAGAGGAATGCGCGTCGGCATATTCACACGCGAATATCCCCCCCTGGTGTACGGCGGCGCGGGTGTTCACGTCGATTACCTGAGCCGGGAATTGGCCAGGGAAATTGAGGTCGAAGTGCATTGCTGGGGACCGCAGCATCTCCGATGCCGGCAACCTGCATGTTCGCGGAGCAGAGCCCTGGCAGGAGATCTCCAACGGGACCGAGGGGAAGTTCAAGGGTGCGCTCGAGGCCTTCAGCCTGAACCTGACGCAGATCAAAGCCTTAGAAGGAATCGATATTCGTGCACACGCACACGTGGTACGTGTCGATGGCGGGATACCTGGCGAAGAAACTCTACGGAGTTCCGTTTGTACTGACGACGCACTCGCTGGAGCCGTTGCGCGCCTGGAAGGCAGAGCAACTGGGCAGCGGGTACGCGATGAGCTCCTGGATGGAGCGAACGGCGATTCTGGATGCCGACGCGGTCATCGCTGTATCGCAAGGGACAAAAGCCGATATTCAGAGGGCGTATCCCGATGTCGATCCGGCGCGTATTCACGTGATTTATAACGGAATCGATCTGGCGGAGTATCAGAAGACCGCGGAGACCAAGGCGCTGACGGATTACGGCGTCGATCCAGCGGTTCCGTATGTGCTGTTTGTGGGGCGCATCACGCGGCAGAAAGGTGTAACGCACCTGGTGGACGCGATTCGCTACTTGCCGGCCGAGACGCAGGTGGTGCTGTGCGCCGGCGCGCCGGACACGCCGGAAATTGCAACGGAACTTCGCGAGAAGGTGGAGGCCGCACGAAAGGATCATCCGCGGATTGTGTGGATTGAAAAGATGGTGACCAAGCAGGAGACAATCCAGCTCTACAGCCACGCACGCGTTTTTTGCTGCCCTTCGGTTTATGAGCCGTTCGGGATCATCAACCTTGAAGCGATGGCATGCAGGGCGCCGGTGGTTGCGAGTGCGACGGGCGGCATCAAAGAGGTAGTCGTCGATGACAAGACCGGATACCTGGTCCCATTCGACCAGGATCCTGTGACGAGCTTTCCGCGCGATCCGGAAAAATTTGCGATGGATCTGGCGGCGCGGCTTAACGAGCTTTTGCGGGATCCGGAGAAATGCAGGCGGTTTGGCGATGCGGGCAGGCGGCGCGTCGAAGAAATCTTCAGCTGGACCGCGATCGCGCATCAGACGATCGACCTCTATAAGCACCTGATTGAACAAAAGAAGACGAAGAAATGAGTTGAGATGGCCTTGAATGGCTGACCTGAGAAACACTCCTGTGACGCGGAACAACGAGAATCTTTTAGAACGTGGAACAGCCATGACAACAACGCGATCCGATGGACGCAGGCGCGTCATTATTGAAGGAATCATGCCGCAGGTGGACTGTGGACTTTTTCCCGCCAAGCGCACTGTAGGAGACGAGGTGCGTGTGGAGGCCGACATTTTTACCGATGGCCACGATGCGATTGCGGCGTCTCTGCTGGCGCACCGGGAAGGCTCCGACGAGTGGACCGAGATTCCGATGCATCCGCTGGTGAATGACCGCTGGGAGGCATCATTTCGCGTCGCGGAACTGGGCCGTTACGGATTCAAGGTGCAGGGGTGGGTAGATCACTTTGAGACCTGGAGACGCGATCTGCTGAAACGCATCAAGGCCGAGAGCGATGCCGCCGTGGACTACCGGATTGGTGCGGACCTTGTAGCACAGGCGGCAGAGCGGGCTTTGAGCGGGGACGCAGGTGTGGTTGCGCGAGCGTGCGACCGTTCTGCGTTCAGGAAAGGCGCCGAGCGAACTCAGGATTCATGCGACGGATCCGATGTTGCATGAACTGGTTCTTCGCTATCCCGACAAGCGCTTAGCGACCGAGTCGAACCCGGAGTTGACGATCGTTGTCGAGCCGGTGCGCGCGCGATTCAGCTCGTGGTATGAATTCTTTCCCCGCTCAACGGCAGAGAAGCCCGGAGCACACGGCACATTTGCGGACTGCGAGAAGCGACTGCCCTACATTGCGGAGATGGGATTCAACGTTGTGTATCTGCCGCCGATTCATCCGATCGGGCGCACTTTTCGCAAGGGACGCAACAACAATCCCGAATCACTGCCGGGCGACTGCGGCAGCCCGTGGGCAATTGGCGCGAAGGAAGGCGGACACAAGGAGATTCTCAGCGATCTCGGAACGCTAGAAGACTTCAAGCGATTTGTGGCTACAAGCAGAAGGACTCGGGATGTCAGTCGCGCTGGATATCGCGTTCCAGGCGGCGCCGGATCATCCCTATACACAAGAAGCATGAAGCCTGGTTCAAGAAGCGGCCCGGACGGAACGATTCAGTATGCGGAGAATCCTCCGAAGAAATACCAGGACATCTATCCCTTTGATTTTGAAAGCGAAGATTGGGAGGGGATGTGGGAGGAATTGAAGAGCGTCTTCGTGTACTGGATCGGCATGGGAGTGACGATCTTCCGCGTCGACAATCCGCACACGAAGGCGTTTCCTTTCTGGGAGTGGGTGATCACCGAGATCAAGCGCGATCACCCTGAAGTGCTCTTTCTTGCGGAAGCATTTACGCGGCCGAAGATCATGTACCGGCTGGCGAAGCTGGGATTCAGCCAGTCGTACACGTATTTCCCCTGGCGTAATGGGAAGCACGAAATCACGGCTTATCTCACCGAACTGACGCAGACGCCGGTGCGCGAATTCTTCAGGCCAAATCATTGGCCCAATACGCCCGATATTCTGACAGAGTTTCTGCAGATGGGCGGGCGTCCGGCATTTGAGATCCGGCTGCTATTGGCGGCGACGCTGGGCGCCAACTACGGGATCTATGGGCCGGCATTCGAGTTGCAGGAGAATAGACCTGTTAAGCACGGCAGCGAAGAATACCTGAATTCTGAGAAGTACGAGATCAGGCATTGGGACCTGGCGCGTCCCGACAGCCTGCGAGAATTGATCGCGCACGTCAATGAAATTCGCAATGAAAATCCAGCTCTGCAAAATGACTGGTCGTTGAAATTCCATTCCACTGACAACGATCAGTTGATTTGCTACAGCAAGGAGTCGGACGATCGCTCGAACCTGCTTGTGATGGTCGTTAATCTCGATCCCCACCACTCGCAATCTGGATTCATAACGTTGCCTCTGGACGAACTGGAAATTCCGCAGGATCGCAGCTTTGAGGCCGAAGACTTGCTGTACGGGCGAGCGATACTTGTGGCAAGGCCCGCGCAATTATGTGGAGCTGAATCCATCGATAAGATCGGGCCACATTCTCAAGATCCATCGCCGCATGAGGGTGGAGACGGACTTCGAATACTTCCTCTAGCTTTGTTGAACTTGTCTGCATTGGTTTCTCACTCGTTGTGCGCCCGCCAGATGAGCCAGCTTTCAAGGGGGTTCCAGCCGGCCTGACATTCGAAGCCTCCGGCAAATGTGGGGAGGCGCATCAAACAAGCTTGGAGACCCGTCGCGTGAAGAAGATCGCAAGCACAACCGATCCGCTCTGGTACAAGGACGCGATTATTTACGAGATCCACGTGCGCGCTTTCGCTGACTCTAATAATGACGGGATCGGGGATTTTCCGGGGCTTATTTCGAAGCTCGACTATCTGCAGGACCTCGGAGTGACCTGCATCTGGCTGCTGCCCTTCTTTCCTTCCCCCTTGCGCGATGACGGATACGACATTGCGAATTACACGGATGTGAATCCGTCGTATGGGACGTTGAGCGACTTCAAGCGGTTTCTCGATGAGGCCCACCAACGCAACATGCAGGTGATGATCGAGCTGGTCATCAACCACACGAGCGATCAGCATCCCTGGTTCAAGGCGGCGCGGCTGGCAGCCGCCCGGCTCGCCGGAGCGGGAGATGTATGTCTGGTCAGCAGACGGATCAGCTTTACAAAGACGCGCGCATCATCTTTACCGATACGGAAAAGTCCAACTGGACATGGGACGAGGCTGCGCAGGCCTACTACTGGCATCGCTTCTTTTCGCACCAGCCGGATCTGAACTGGGATAATCCGCGCGTGATGGAAGAAGTGCTGAAGGCCATGCGCTTCTGGCTCGATATGGGCGTGGATGCGCTGCGCATGGATGCCATTCCTTATCTCGTAGAGCGTGATGGAACCTCGTGCGAAAATCTGCCGGAGACGCATGACGTGATCAAGGCGATTCGCGCAGCCATCGATGCCGACTATGGCAACCGGCTGATTCTGGCAGAAGCGAATCAATGGCCGGCGGATGTGCGTCCTTACTTTGGCGATGGCGACGAGTGCCACATGGCATTTCATTTCCCGTTGATGCCGCGTATCTACATGGCGCTTCAGGCAGGAAGATCGGCTGCCGATCACGGACATCATGGCGCAAACACCACCCATTCCGGATAGCTGCCAGTGGGGGTTGTTTCTCCGCAATCATGATGAGCTGACGCTGGAGATGGTGACCGACGATGAGCGCGACTACATGTACTTCGCGTACTCGGCCGATCCTCGGATGCGCATTAATGTCGGCATTCGGCGGAGGCTGGCGCCGCTGGTCGACAATAATCGCCGGCGCATTGAGCTGCTCAACTCACTGCTGCTGAGTTTTCCGGGCACGCCGATTCTTTACTACGGCGACGAGATCGGGATGGGCGACAACATCTACCTCGGCGACCGCAACGGCGTACGAACGCCGATGCAGTGGACCTCGGATCGCAATGCAGGGTTTTCAAAGTGCGATCCGGCGCGGCTCTATTTCCCCGTCGTAATGGACCCCATCTACGGATACCAGGTAGTGAATGTAGAGGCGCAACAGGCCGATCAGTCGAGTCTTCTGCATTGGACGCGCAACATGATTGCGTTGCGCAAACTGTTCCAGGTTTTCGGCCGGGGAAGCCTGAGCTTTCTCAACCCGTCGAACCGGAAGATTCTTGCCTATCTGCGGGAACTCGAGCAGGACGATACGGCACTCATGAAACGGTTTTATGCGTCGCCAACCTGAGCCGGTTTGCACAACCGGTTTCGTTGGATCTGGCAGCTTATGAAGGCAGGGAGCCGGTAGAAATGCTGGGCTACGTGCCTTTTCCCACCGTCACGGCCGAGCCGTATCAACTGACACTCGCGCCGTATTCTTTTCTGTGGCTTGAACTGCAGACCCCCAGTTCCGACGCAAAGACTCTGCCAGAACCTCAACTTGTTCCGGTAGCAGATACGACTGGAACAGAAGCGCCACTGGTTGATTTTGCGACGGCAGGATGGTCGGGACTTCTCACCGCAAGCGGTCTCGCACAGATTGAATCCGCATTGCCGGCGTGGCTCTCGCGCCAGCGCTGGTTTGGGGCGAAGAGCAGAAGGATCCAGTCCGCGAGAGTTCGGCAGTGGGCCGACCTGTCTGTTGTAGAGTCCGACATCAAAGACCTCGTACCTGGGGAGCGATCCGAAGCCGCTCCGGGCCCGCCCGCCATTTTCTTCGTAGAAGTGAGCTACTTTGATGGTGAGCCCGACACCTACCAGCTGCCCCTTGCGATCAGCACCGGCAACCAGGCTGATGCCGTGACTTCTGAGCGCCCCGACAGTATTCTGACGACCCTGACTTCCGTATCCGGCGTAGCTGTTTTGCATGATGCCGCAGCACGCGAAGATTTCCGCCGGATGGAATTGATGATGATTGAGCGGAACGCATCAGTGCCGCTCACAAGCATGCTCCTCTCCGGATGGACGCAGGGCTCACAGATTTCCGAAATCGAAGTTGACAGGCCGGGCGCCTCGTCTCTGGATGAGAAGTCGACGGCCAAGGCTAGAGCCAATCACAGCACAAACAGCCTTCCCGTGCAGCCATTGCCACTGTATGCGCAACCCGGTGCAAGCCGCATCCGAGCCGCGTCGAGATAATCCGGCCTCGGGCACCGCCAGTTCCCAAAGGAGCGAGCCGCGCGAATCGCCCGCCACGAGCGGAGCCAGCGGTGTAGGAGGAATGCTTAATGCACATTCCTCGACAGCCCTGAACAATATGAAGATCACAAAAGCGTTGCCATCGCGCGTCGGCTCGGCCGAGCAGTCCAACACCTCTATCATCTATGGCGACGCGCTAATTCTGAAGTTGTTCCGGCGGATGCAGCCGGGAGAGAATCCCGATGTAGAGATTGGAAAATTCCTTACCGAGGTTGCGCATTTCGATCGGATTGCTCCGTTCCTTGGTGAAATCTCTGTGGCATGGCGATCGGGCGACAAGACAACGGCTGCTATGCTGCAAGGACTGGTGGCCAACGAAGGCGACGGCTGGACGTGGTTCCTTCACCAGCTACCGCACTTTTTCGAGATGGTGGCAATGGATCCTAAGGCGCCCGATGCGTCTGCACCGGTATTTGGAAGCGCAAGGGCACAGCAAGATCGCATACCAGCAATCGCCCGAGAAGCGATGGAAGCGTCTGCACTCCTGGGGCGCCGCACAGCCGAGATGCACCTCGCATTGAGTTGCTCCCCAACTGACCCGGCATTTGCACCGGAACCTTGTTCTCATGACGATCTTGAGACGGATGCAGGCCTGATTGAAGCGCAGATCCGTGCAGCGCTGGAAGCGCTCAAATCGAAGTTCTCGACCCTAGGTGAATCCGTTTCAGACGATGCAGGCCTGCTGCTGTCAAAACGTCGGGAACTGATCGAACGCAGTCGCGCCATTCCGAAGCTGCCAGCAGCTGGACAGCGCATTCGCATTCATGGCGATTATCATCTGGGCCAGACCCTTCGGACCCAGGCCAAAGACGGCACAGCCGGGTGGTGATTTTGTTCTGCTGGACTTTGAAGGCGAGCCGGCACGGCCACTTTCGCAACGCCGCCGCAAGCAGTCGCCGTTGAAGGATGTGGCGGGGATGTTGCGTTCTTTCTCCTACGCGGCGTTCGCCGGATTGAAGGATTACCAGGATGCCAATGCCAAAGATGCGCAGCAACCGGGAGGCGTAAAGTTTGAGCAAGTGGGCCGAGGCGTGGCAAAACTGCGCGTCTGCTGAATTTCTCTCGCGCTATCAGCAAACCATCGCAGAGAATCCGTGATCTGCTGCCCTCGACCCGGGAAACACAGACGCTGCTGGAGGCATTTGTCCTGGAGAAGGCGCTTTACGAATTGCTGTATGAACTTAACAACCGTCCCACGTGGATACACATCCCAATTGCAGGTATCCTATCGTTGTGCAGATGACCGGCATCAGTTTGGTTGAGCCGGCCAGCCAGTTAGATCTGCCTTTCCGCTTTGGACGAACTTCCCCGTCTCTTATGGCGACCGCGAATTCAGTCTCGGATGCTCGCACTCCTCGGCCACTCCGGCGCGAGCGGGTTTGCTTGTCTTTGTCGCGCCTATGGCTGCGGAGTCAGCTCGAAAATCTCTTTGCCAATCTGACGGCGCTCGTTTCCCGCAGAAGACCTGCTTATCGCAACGCCGAATGACACTTCGGGCACCGCTTATCCGGCCCTGCGTGTGATCTCGACGCAAGCTACGAATGCGGTATGGCCTCTCGCAGCGATCTGATTTTGTGAATGCTGTTGATGCGGCCAAAGACAAACGAAGCGCGCGCGGTTTTGATGCTTGGCCCCGGCGCTGACTCTCTGAGCGCATCCGCACTTCGCGACCTGGCGAACGCCGTATCTGATTCCACATTTGATCTCGCGGTTCCTCACTACTCGCTTCCACCGAACGCCGGACTGGTGAACTCCGCCATTCTTTACCCGTTGACGCGCGCTTTGTTCGGTTCACGAACGCGGTTCCCGCTGTCGATCGACATGGCCTTCTCTGCTCGCATGGCGGATCGGCTGGCCAATACGGCGCAGCGCTTTGTCAATTTGAACCAGTCGGACGCCATCCTCTGGCCTGTGAGTGAAGCGGCGGTCTGCCGGATTGAGTGTTGAAGAGATCGACGTCGGCACACGCATGTTGCCGCAACCTGCCGAACCAAACATCAATGCGATTCTCACCCTGGTTACCGGATCTCTGTTTGCGGACATCGAGGCAAAGGCTGCTTTCTGGCAGCGGCCCGCGCCGCCTTCCGCCGGAGCGACGCACCTTCCCGTCAATCCATGGACATCGAGGGCGATGTTGATATCGTGCCCATGGTCGAAGCGTTTCGTCTCGCGTTCTCAAACCTTCAGGAGATCTGGTCTCTGGTGCTGGCGCCGAATTCACTGCTGGGACTGAAGCGGCTTTCCGTTGTGGAACCGGCAGCGTTTCGAATGCCCGAAAATCTCTGGGCCCGCATCGTTTTTGATTTTCTGGTGGCCTACAGGCTTCGCACTCTCAATCGTGGACATCTGCTGGGCGCACTCATTCCGCTCTATCTTGCGTGGGTGGCCGGACACATCAACGTCGTGAAATCGGGCACAAGTTCCGAAGTTCACGTGGAGGCAGTAGCCGCAGCATTTGAATCTGACAAGCAGTACATCGTCTCGCGTTGGCGCTGGCCCGACCGATTTAATTCATGATGCTCCGTTTGGGAGAAAGACTCGTTCCATTTACCGAATGACCTGGTTTGAGTAGTTCAAGGAGTGAGTCCGATGCATCGATTCCTCGCAACAATGCTCCAGACGATTCAAGATTACAATTCGCCGCCTGCCTCCGGTGATAGTCGGACAACGGATCGATCTGGCACCATATGTCCGACGCACTCCACCAATCGGTCGTATCGTGTGTTGTCGCTGTTTATCGCAGTCCTGCCCGGCATTCTGGCGGTTTTTGTCGCGTTGACCCTGTTCACGTTGATCGGGATGGCTCTTTCGACTCTCTTGCGCAAGGGGCTCGCGCTTCTCAAGTTCGACGATCGATTGAATCGCGGCACTTCGGAGTGGGCACCCTCCAGTTCTCCGACAGCCTTGATCGCCCGCGTGCGCTTTCTGGGGATGCGTTCTGCTTGGATTGATTATCGGAGTGTCGGCTTTCGACGCGTCCTATGCAACCGGCGCACCTCTGCCGGTTTCGATGCTGCCCTACTTGACGCATCTGGTTGGCGCAATCCTGCTGCTCATTGCGGGAACCCTGATCGCCCGGTTCCTGGCGCGCTCCGTGCTCATCGGCGCAGTCAATGCGCAACTGCAATATGCGAGATTTCTTTCCCTCGGCGTGAAATGGCTGGTGCTGGTGCTTACCGCCGCCATGGTGCTTGACCATCTTCAGGTTGGCGGAAACGATCGTTGAACTCGCGTTTGGGATTCTCTTTGGCGGCATCGTACTGACGCTCGCGCTTGGCGGTGGGCCTTGGCTCGCGCGACCTGGTCAGTCGATCGCTTGAAGGGCGCGTGGATCGTTCGAACGATCGAGCGCACGCGCCCCAGAGCGAAGCCGTACCAGCGCCCGTCGAACCCATTCGGCACGAAACAATTCGGCACTTCTAGAACGCGTGCCTAGTTCGAAGGACTGCGACCGAGTCAGGCGGCAGAATGATGCTGCCATCTTCGACTGCGATGTCCGCTCGCGAAGCAAGAATCAGTTCGACGTCATCCGCAAAGGCGGTCTATACGACCTGGAATGAGCGCCAGGTTGCAGGCCACCACAATTGATCCGCGCGTCATGCAAAGCCATCTCTGCTCCTCACTGAATGTCACCTTTGTGTTTCCAGGTTCTCCGTTGTTCAAGGATGGCGTAGAACGCCGCAGCTCGAATCAGCTTGCGATACCAGTCGAGCATCGCGGCGTGAGTGTGCTTCTGGCAGTTCGTCCCAGTTCAGCTTCGACGCTCGAAGGTTGCGCGTCTTTCGGGATCAGGGATAGTCGCAGGATCCCAGCCAAAGGCCACGAAACTCTCGCCTGCCGCCCTTCCGAAACCTGGCGAGCCAGTTCCGCGGTCCTTCGTGATCGGCAAAGTATTGGAATGGCGAAATCGACGCCCATTCCTCACCCTGAAACAGCATCGGAATAAAGGGGCCAAGCAGTACCAGGGCTGCCGCAATCTTCGCGCGATCGATCCCTGCAATTTGGCTGATTCTGTCGCCGACCGCCCGGTTTCCGACCTGATCGTGATTCTGGATGAAACCGAGAAAACGATGCTGGGAGAGATTCCTCGCCGGGCGGCCGTGGATTCGATCGCGATAGCGGGAAAATATTCCATCGTAGACGAACGTCTTCTCCGATCGCCTTGGCAAGTTGAGCAAGAGATCCGAAATCGCTGTAATATCCGGCGGGCTGTTTCCCTGCTGAGAACAGCAAACAGCGCATGGTGAAAATCATCGCTCCACTGAGCATCCATGCCGAAGCCGCCGCAATCACGCGGGGTCACGATGCGCGGATCATTCAAATCGCTTTCGGCAATCAACACCAGGCTGCGGCCGAGGGTCGCGCCGAGAGTTTCGACTTCCATCGCCAGCTGTTCGAGAAAGTGGATCGCCGATCGGTCCACGAACGAATGCACCGCATCGATGCGCAAGCCGTCGATATGGAAATCACGCAGCCACATCTGCGCGTTGTCGCAGAAGAAGCGGCGCACTTGGTACGAGCCGCCTCTTCCAGGTTCACGGCGCCACCCCACGGAGTCTTATGCGCATCCGTGAGATACGGACCGAACTTTCCGGTGTAATTCCCAGCCGGGCCGAAGTGGTTATACACCACATCGAGCAACACGGCGAGCCAAGGCCGTGCGCAGCGTTGACGAACCTCTTCAATCCGTCGGGACCGCCATATGGTTCGTGCACCGCAAACAGAGACACGCCATCGTAACCCCATCCATGATCGCCGTCGAAGGCCGCAACGGGCATCAGTTCAACATGAGTGACGCCAAGATCGCGCAGGTATTCAAGCTTTGCGATCGCGGAATCGAAGGTGCCCTCTGTCGTGAATGTTCCGAGTGCAGCTCATAGATAACCGCGCTCGCTAGCGGGCTTGGCCTGGAAGCCCTGTCAGTCCAGCGAAACGCATCTCTGATCGTAGACGCGAGAAAGCGCATGAACGCCGTTCGGCTGCCACTGCGATCTGGGGTCGGGCTAGGCAGTCTCGCCCTCGTCGATCAGGAAATCCGTAGTCTGTGCCGGGACGTCGCGGAGTCGACTGTGACGCCCCACCAACCGTCATCATCTGGCCCAGCCATGGGGAATGACTTGCCGTCGGCCTGCACGGAAATGGACTGTGCGAGCGGCGCCCAAACCTTGAATACATGCATCGCTCAGCTCTCTTCCTTGACGAGCAACGCCACGGGAAAGCGCCGCAGGAGATTCTGCATGGAAACGCGGCCGCCGTTTAATATCTCATCGGTAAGCAAGTTTTTCCAGCGCTGCCCGGGCAGATCAACGGTCGTATTCGACCAGTTCCCGGCAAGCTTCAAATTCCATCTGGGAACAATGGTCGCGAGGCTGCCAGCTCGCAGATAACCCATGGCATGATCCGTCTTTCTTCCTTCAATCGCAAGCGGAGTGAAGTCCGCATCTGCTCCAAACAACTCCGGCCGTCTCCGTCGCAGATTGAAGCGCGCAATGAAGCACCCAGAGCTTCGGCATTCCGCTATCCATTCTCTTCAGGATCTCTTCGACCGCCATGCCTGCTTCGAGTTCTGACAAGCAGCGATCTCCTCGCCGCGTAATCGATTGGCCCGCGATTATCGGGATCGACGAGATGAAGATCCCACAATTCGCTTCCCTGATAGGTGTCCGGAACTCCGGGAGCAGTGCATTTCAGCAGGGTTTGGGCGAGGCTGTTCACTCTTCCCGCGAGCGATGATGCGGCTTACGAATTCTTCGATCGCTGCCATGAACTCCGTGCTGGCTATAAAGGCGCTCGATGAAGGTCTTCAGAGAGTCTTCGAATTCCTTGTTCTGCTGCGTCCAGCTTGTCTGCTGCTTTGCCTCGCGTACCGCCTTTTCCATGTAGGCGGTTAGCCGTTCGCGACTCAATTGGCCACGCGCCGATCATCGTCTGGTACAGAAAATATTCCGTATTGCGATCGGGCTTGGCTCTTGGTCTTGAATGAAGCATTCAGCGCGCGACCAACGCCTCAGGAACGCTCTCCATTGGCCGGGCACCTCCGTCATGACCGCCAGCCGCGCGCGCACATCGTCAGACCGCTTGGTGTCGTGCGTTGAAAGCGTGGTCATGGTGAGAGGATGAGTGGCTTGCATCTTCGCGCAATAGTCAAGGAATTCCGAGAGGTGAGGCCATCGCGGTCCGGAGCACCGCCCACCTCGTTCAACCCGATCATGCGGTTGTAGCAATAGAAGGCCGTGTCTTCCACCCCCTTTGCCATCACCGGCGAAGTGAACTGCTGAAAGCGATAGACAAATTCGGTTTCGAGCGGTCCGCGAGCACGCAACAGCAGCACGTCCGCAATGAAATCGAGCAGACCAGCGTCGAGATCGGGTCGATGGCTCTTGGCTCTCTCGACGGCATTGGCGACTTCGCGGCGATCCTCTTCCGCGATTTCCTCGCGCTCCGGAACAACATAAGTTCTGTACACCGCGAAGCAGGACGCCACTTCACGGATCGCACGCCGGATTTCCGCTCGCGTGAAGTCGCGGCGATCGCGGTTGTTTTCGCAGATCTCGACGAACAGGCTGGCTAGTCGATTCACGTCGCTGCCGAGGGCCTCCTGCTCGACGTTCAGCTTCTTTTCGTGGGCGATGGCAGATCGAAATCGGTGCGGCTCTTGGGTGAATTCTCTGTAGATCTGCGTTAGCTCTTTCAAGCCATCCGGGTGCATAAGCCAACGATTGCAGACGTTCAGAAAGTCGTAGCCGCTTGTGCCCTCGATCGGCCAGTTCTCGCGAAGAAACTCTCCTGGCTCGAGTATCTTTTCGCCGATGATCCAGGCATCGGGAGATCGTTGCCGCAAGCGCGTGAAGTATTGAAGTGGATCGCGCAAGCCATCGGGATGATCGACGCGAACTCCATCGAGAACGCCTTCGCGAAGCCAATCGAGAATGCGCCGATGCGTCGCATCGAAAACGTGTGGCCTCTCAACGCGAAGGCCGACGAGGGTGTTGACGTCAAAGAATCGGCGATAGCCAAGTTCCTGGTCGGCAGTTCGCCAGTAAGCCAGCCGGTAGTGTTGCAGGTTCAACAATTCATCCAGAGCGTCATGATCTGCATTCAACTCGCGAACGGCTTTGTCGATTGCCTGCGAGCGCCTCAGGATGCTCTTCACAGAATCGTTGCAGCAGGCCGTAGATGACTACCTTGTCGCGGTGCCGGGAATTGATGCCTTCGATGTCGGTCGGGTCCGGCACCGGCAAGCGGGACAAGCTGTCAGCAGAGAAAACTAAGGGTCGGACTGTTCGCGTATCGAGCCGCTCGATCAAGGATGACAGGCAAAGAACGTGGGGCGAGAGGGTAGAGATTCTCGGCATATCGGACACAGAAGGAACCGCTGATCTCGATCGATCTGAATCTGGCCCGCGGCCAACACGCGGCCATATTGGTCGCCCAGGACGGGTATCAGAACCTTGTTCTGAAGTTTGACTTCGGATGAGTGCCAGTCGATGTCGAACCATGTGGCGAAACGGCTCGATGGGCCATTTTCAAGAACATCCCACCAGTTCTGATTGCGAGGGCCAGTCGCCATGTGATTCGGGACGATATCGAGGACCTGGCCGAGGCCGAGTTCCGCGAGACGCGCGCAAAATCGCTGATGGCCCTCTTCGCCTCCTAGTTCTTCATTCACACGCTGATGGTCGACGACATCGTAACCGTGCATGCTGCCCGGAGCCGCCTGCAGATACGGCGAACAATAGATGTGCGAAACACCCAGCGCCTTCGAGATAAGCGGCGACATTCGCTGCGTCGTCGAATGTAAAATTCGCGTGCAACTGGAGCCGGTATGTCGAGGTGGGAACGCGCGGCATATCTGGTGTTGCACCAAGTTGGCTTGGGATTTAAAAAGCTAATAACTCAGCCGTATCACGGTTCGATGCGGTCTGCATCGCGGGAGGATGCACGACTAAACCGTTTCTGCATCTTCAAGTCAGCACAGCGGCCAGAATCGCAAAAAATAGCGAGATCGGCATGATGATCATTCCAACTTTAAAGAACTGCCAGCCGGTTATCTGGAGCCCCTCGCGCCTGATGGCAGTGAGCCAGAGAATCGTGGCAAGCGAGCCCGTGATGGAAAGGTTTGGGCCGAGGTCAATTGCGATCAGGATCACCCTTGCGAGAATTGGCTGAAGGGGAACCGTGCGCAGCGTGGCTCCTGTGATCAGTCCGAGAGGGAGATTGTTGACGAGGTTTGTGCCAAAAGCCAAGGCAGTACCAAGCCCAAACGCCGCTTGAGCAGACGGCAGGTGCAGAAGTCTCTCGAATGCATTTTGAAGCAGGCGCATGGCTCCGGCGCTCTTCACGGCTTCCACGATGACAAAAAGAGCAGCTACGAGAGGAAGCACGCCCCAGCTGATCCCTCGCACCAGGCGGATCGGATTGGACCTGCTTCGTATCACTACGATTGTCGTAACTGCGATGGAGGCCAAGCAGGTTGGCAAACCAAGATCCATCTTCAATGTCGAGGCGACGAGCAATACGACCGCAACGGCAATGATCCCGAACAGGGTGATCTTTCCCGTGCCGGAAAGACATACATCCGACGTCGAGCCATCGCATAACGTAGACAGATCTTTCCGGCTGTGCCAGCGAAGCAGCACATAGGTGATCACGATGGCTGCCAGCGAGGGAACACTGAACATAGCAAGCCACTGAATCAACGGCGGCATGGTCGAATTGAAGACAACCAAATTTGCGGGATTGGAAATGGGAAGAACAAAGCTCGCCGCATTTGCGATGAGCGCGCAGGAAAGAAGGTATGGCAGTGGCTGAGCCTTGGCGCGCTTGACTGCCGTCAAGACTGCCGGAGTGAGCACAACGGCGGTAGCATCGTTCGACATAAAGATCGTGACCACAGTGCCGACCGCATAAATCAGGGTGAACAACCGCGTCGAAGATCCGTTCGCCAGTTTGACCGCAATATTCGCCATCCAAGCGAACACGCCCTGATCTTTCGCGAGCTCAGCGAGAAGCATCATGCCGGTGAGGAACAGGTAAACATCCAGTCCTTCAGCAACAGCCTTGCCCGCAAGGGTTAGCGGTATGAGCCGTAAAATGCAAAGCAAAATAGCGCCGCCTGAAGCCCAAACCGCCTCGGGCATTTTGAACGGCCGGAACAGCATCAGAACGATACTCAATATCGAGATGGTCCAGATAAGGAAATGCGCCATTATCGCTTCGGTCTGCCTCCGCATGCGTGAATTCCGAAACTCGAACATGGCAACACTTTTTCGGAGGCCTCGGTTCCCGGGAGATGGAACAGCGAGGGCCTATTGGCGCTTTGCAACGAACAGACCTCCAGAATCAATATCGTCTTGGGTTTGATGCGCAACAAGGTGTTCCTCGGCACATTTTCGCATCAAGTTCAGACACGACCTACGGGATTTGTGCCCGCCGAATCAAATGCTAGCTCCCGGAGACTTCGGCCGAGACGCGCTTATTGAAAGAGCAGAATGTCCTCCGGCTCTGCGACGGGATCGCAGAAGTTCGAGAGACCGACGCCGACGAGGCGGAATTTCTGCTTCGGTTCCATTCGTACTCTTTCTCGAAGCGCGAGAGCGATGTTGGTGAGTTCGTCGCACGAAGAAACAGGTGATCCGGGTGTATGGCTTCGCGTGAGGATAGTGAACTCTGCGGTTTTTAGCTTAAGCACAATGGTTCTCGCGATTCTTGATCCCTTGCGCGAGGCCTGCCACACCTTCTCAGCGAGGCGACGAATCATGGCTTCGGTCTCGTTCAATAAGACATCGGATTCAAACGTGTCCTCAGCGGAGATCGATTGGGTTGGCCGGTTCGGTTCGACAGGATTGTTGTCGATTCCGCGCGCCAACTCATAAAGCCGGATGCCGTAGCGCCCGAACCGCTCCTGCAGGACAGCAAGTTCGAGAATTCGAATATCTCCGACTGTCTTCACTGCGAGTTGAATAAGTCTTTGCGCCGTCACCTTGCCGACACCAGGCAATCGCTCAACAGCAAGCGGCGTGAGAAAGCCGATCGCCTTGTCTGGCTTGATCACAAACAAGCCATCCGGCTTCTTCCAGTCTGAAGCGATCTTCGCCAGGAACTTGTTCGGCGCAACCCCGGCGGAAGCGGTGAGATTCAATTCGTGTCGGATCTGCTGACGGATCGTGCGGGCAACCTGTGTTGCGCTGGGAAGTCCGGTCTTGTTCTCCGTGACATCAAGATAGGCCTCGTCCACCGACAGCGGCTCGACGAGGTCGGTATGGCGCAGAAAAATCTCTCGCACACTTCTTGACACTGCGCGGTAGCGGGGGAAATCCGGTGGAAGGAAGACAGCGTGCGGACACAGTCGTTCAGCATGGATTGCGGGCATGGCAGAGCGGACGCCGAATTTTCTCGCTTCGTAGGAGGCGGCGCAAACCACGGAACGCTTTCCGCGCCAAGCCACCACGACAGGCTGACCTCGAAGCCGCGGATCGTCCCGCTGCTCGACCGATGCATAAAACGCATCCATGTCCACGTGAATGATTTTGCGAGAGTCCATGTGACTACTGCGTCCTGACTACCTGGCTACAAACGGCGATGGCTCAGTGAGCTGGAACCAGCCTGTCAACGGCGTATAGCTTCACGTGATAGATCCGCATCCGGTGAGGATCCATCGAGAGTTGACGGCCCTGATTGCTCTGATCTCCGTTGAGCCGGCGCAGCGTAGTCCAGGTGCCATCGGCGGCGCGGCTTACATCCTCGATCGATGCAATGCCGCTGAGTTTGTTGTCGGTATCTGGATCTCGCGAGAATGAAATCGTCAAACCGCTGCCAGAAATATAAAACTCATTTGGCGCCGATTGAATCGCGATCATTGCTCCGTCCTCAGTTGCAAGCGTCCGGGCTGGCCACGAACGAGAGAGCGCGGCTTCGAACAGATATCCGCCGAGCGCTATGGTCCGCGTGGGCCTTGGACTGTCATTGTGAAGCACCAGGGCGCGAACATTTCCAGAAGCCTGACTGGATAAGAGCATCTCGCTCAGTTGGCTCAGAACATCGTAAACTTCCGCGATGTTCGGTGCTGCCGACTCCGCGTTTGCCGACTGCTGCACACTGTCGATCCCAAATGGAGAAAAGCCGAACGCCTTTGCTTCACCATAGGCATAAAGCGCGTTGTATGGAGCGCTGTCCATCCGCGCTTCGGGGACGAAGACAGCGTTGCCGCCGAATCGGTAACGATCAATCCAATATTCGAAATTGGGCCAGTAGATATCGGGCGAGTAGAAGTCTATCGCGGGTGCAGTGACACGATAGACCTCGAGATAATACGGATGCGGCCCACCGCTTGGATACTCGCCAGCCCGCTCACCTGGCGCGGGAAGCTGGCAGTTCACATATATTGGTAACGAATACTCTCGCTCGCCTGCTTCGGCAACGGCCTGAATGTATCGAGCGTAATTCCAGGTCATGAAAACTTCGTCTGAAGCATCCCCAAAGACATCGCGCCATTTTTTCCCTGCCGGGTTGAAGTGAGTGCGCAGCTCCGGAGAGAGAGCATCACGGTTCTTTTGAAGATCCCGAACCAGCTGCGCAGGAACTGCATCCTCGAATAACCGATTCGCTGTTGCCGACCGGTCGCGGCCACGTCCAAGGTAGCCGACTTCATTCTCCACTTGCACCATCAGCACGGTCTGGTCATTTCTGTCCTTTTCTTTGAGATGCTTCATCAGTGCTGAAAATGCGGCGCAGTCAGCATGGAGCGATTCGGTCCCCAGGGCGGAAAGAATTTCAAGCTGTTCGCCGTCTGCCGATTCAGCTCTAGGAAAGCGCCGAGGATCCTGCTTGACCCAGTCGGGGATGTAGCTTGACACGCCGTTTTTCCAACTGCCGAACCAGAGAAGCACGAGGTGCAGATGCTGCTGGCGCGCAACATCAATCCAATGATCGAGGATTTCGAAGTCGAAATTACCCTCGGCGGGTTCGATCTGTTCCCACGCCACCGGCATTAGCACCGTGTTCACGTGGAGTGAGGCGAGTCGGGGTAGGATGCTGTCTGCCTGCGCAGCGGTACCTGCTGACGAATTGCCCAGTTCGCCACCGAGTATCAGGTAGGGCTTGCCGGCAACGATCAGTTGCCCACTGTCGCCGGATTTCAAAATCCTTGGTGGCTCGGCCGCATTTGAAATGAGTGCACCAGAAAGACATCCGGCGAACAGGAAAACGAGAAGTCCTTTGGGCGTCAAATTTGCGCCTCCCGTCTATCAGTTTGCCCGATCGAACAGGCTCAGAGGAATCGCATCACCCATCGCTTTGTATCCCGCGGATGAAGGATGCAGGTGGTCGCCGGAGTCATACGCCGGCAGGAGTTGATCGGGGTGCTGTGGATCGCGGAGAATGCTGTCGAAGTCAATTACCGCGTCGAAGTTTCCGCGGATGCGGATCCAGCGGTTTACCGCTTGCCTGTCAGTCTCGCTGAGCGGTCCAGGATGATAGTAACCGGACCCCACGTAAGGGGTGATTGTGGCACCGATTACACGCAATCCATGAGCATGGGCGCGGGCAATGATCTGCTGATATGCCTCCAACACCCGTTCAACCAGCGCCGCGTGCTGCGCCGGAGGGACCTCGCCGTCACGTGCCAGTCCGCCCAGATCGTTCACGCCTTCGAAAACGATGGCCCACCGGACCCCGGCGGGCGCAAGCACGTCGCGATCAAAACGCGCCAAAGCATTCGGACCGAGGCCGTCGGAGAGCAAGTGATTGCCACCAATGCCCTGGTTGGATACGCCGATGTTTCGCGTTGCCGGAGAGCCCTGTAGCTTGTTGGCAAGCACATCTGTCCAACGATCGTTTCCATTCGTCGTCGCGCCGTGTCCGTCGGTGATGGAGTCGCCAAGCGCAACAACGGTAGCAGAACCCGGCGCGGCCTGAACATCAATCTCCGAGACCTGGTACCAGTGGTCCACATGCTTCGGCTCGCTCAATGTCGCCGCGGCAACCAGGTCTCCATGGACGTAATAAGATGTTGCCCGCGATCCCGGATGGCCGGTCTCCCTTGATGGTGGCGACTGCAAATGGAATGTCACTGCAAGGTCGGAAAGCGGCGCGACGTTGTAATCCACCGGATCGGAGATGAGTTCCGCACCCGTTGGAATCACGGCGTCGGCACTTCCCGCAAATGTCAGCAGTCGATCGCTTGCCGGGTCAATGGCGGGCGAAGCAGGCGAAACGGGCCGGGCGATATGAGCGGACGTGATATGCAGCGCTTCGGTTCCGAAGGCATTAGAAAGGTGCACGCGCAGCGCCGGTCCGCCTATCGATAAATGAAGAATCTCTCTCACAGTCGCATCGGTAAGATCGTCTGGCGACAATGCGTTTTGTGGTTCCGGTATCTGTTGTGATGTTCCCCAACTCGCCACCCAGACCGATGGAGTTGACGCATGTTGAGGCAGCGACCAGGCTACAACGCAATTCAGAAAAGCGAGTAGTACGAGAAACGCAAAGAAATCTCGTGCTTGCTGCATGGCGGAAGGTTTAATATGGCCCCCAACTAAATCGCTTTGCGAAACGACCAAAGCATAACATTCTGGAGCATCTCTGTGACCGTCCTGAAGCAGCGTCTTTCATTTATTTGTCTTGTCTCTATAATTTGCGGGATTACCGCGAGCTGGACATGTGCGCAGAGTTTGGCTCCACCACCGGTCACCTTCACTGCCGATCAGGATCATCAGAACATGATGGATCAACTCGGGATCAAGGCTCTCCGCCCAGGGCCGAGCGGCAACGAGAACGCGCCGAATCATGCCAACTACGACGAGTCGAAGGCCAATCCTTACCCCAATGTTCCTGACCCGCTCACCATGAACGACGGCCAGAAGGTGACGACGGCGGAGATGTGGTGGAATAAGCGTCGTCCCGAAATTGTTGAGATGTATTCGAAGTACGTCTACGGTCACGTCCCGAGCGACGTCCCGAAGGTGAGTTGGACGGTCAATACAGTGGATCACGAGATGATTGGTTTCACGCCCGTCATCGCCAAAGACGTCGAGGGCGTCGTCGACAACTCATCGTACCCGGAGATCGGCGTCCACATCCACATGATGGTGGTGTTGCCTGCTCGCGCCAAGGGCCCAGTGCCGGTGCTGATGATGTTTGGCCACGCCGCGTTTCCAAATCCCAACGAACCCTCCGTCGCTGATCTGGACAAGATCAACAATGCCTGGGAGTCCGTGCTCGTCCAGCAGGACCCATCCCTCAAGGAAGTCTTCGAACAGCATCCGGCATGGCAGCCGGTTAAGGCCACGCCATTCCAGTTCCCGCAATTGAATGAAGATGGCGGTCTGCCGAACACCTGGCAACTGCTCGCGGCTGGTTGGGGATTCGTCTTAATCGATCCGGCGAGCGTGCAGGCAGATGACGGTGCCGGGCTCACTCGGGGAATTATCGGCCTGGTTAACAAGGGACAGCCGCGTAAGCCGGAAGACTGGGGCGCGCTGCGGGCATGGGCGTGGGGCGCGGGGCGCGGCCTGGACTACCTCGAGACTGATCTCGCAGTCGACGCAAAGCATGTTGGCATCGAAGGTGTTTCGCGTTATGGCAAGGCTGCACTTGTGACCATGGCGTTTGATCAGCGCTTCGCGATGGTACTGGTCGGGTCCTCGGGCAAGGGTGGCGCAACGCTGCTGCGGCGCAACTTCGGCGAAGCCGTCGAGAGCCTGACCGGAGGCGAACATCATTGGATGGCCGGAAATTTCTTAAAATATGGGGCTTCCGATGCGACGTTTGGCAGCATGACACCCGAGGATATTCCGGTCGATTCGAATGAACTGATTGCACTGTGTGCGCCGCGGCTCACTTTCGTCAGCTACGGAATTCCGGCGAAGGGCGACGCGAAGTGGCTTGATCACGAAGGAAGCTTTATGGCTACCGTTGATGCGAGCCGCGTATTCACTCTGCTTGGCGCCAAAGGCCTTGCGGTTGAAGGCGACTATCATGCGGCGCAAATGCCTCCGGTAAACACAGGACTGCTCGATGGACAGCTCGTCTGGCGGCAGCACGATGGAGGCCACACAGACGCGCCGAATATGAAGTACTTTATCGAATGGGCTGACAAGTTCATCGGGCACGCTCCGCTGCAATAGATAGAAGGCGGATGCATCGTTCGACAGGCGTCGTCGGTGCTTCGGCGAAGCGTTACTGCGGCTGCACTTCGATGCCGACAACCGTCGCGTATCCTTTGACAGGCTCAAAACTGAGGAGCAGTTTTCCCTGTGCATTCGGATCGAGTCCGGCAAATCTACGGGTTATGCCAACTGCCCCATGCGCTTCTTTCGTCAGATCGAAGTCTTGCAATAACACCTTGCCATTGCAATAAACGTTAAAAACGTGCTGGATCTCTGCGCCTTTGCTTCCGGAATTTAACAGCTCTGCGGGATCGCTTTGGCGCGCTGCAAAATACAGCGTCAGCAAGTATCTCCCCGGCGCCACCGGGATTGCATAGGAGAAATTGCCCCACCGCTCCGATTCGAACAACTCCGGATCGTCGGTACCCGTAACCGTCGTTGGGTAAGAAGCGAGTTGTCCGCCTTCGAAATAGTTATCGGGACTCCACCAATGGCTATCGTTGGAATAGTAGGGCGTCTGCCGTGCGAGAATCCGTACCGGGCGCATGCGGTCTCGAAGGCCAGGCAGGATTTCAATCGCCGAAAGCGTCGCCTGCTTTCCATCTTCACCCGCAAACTCGAGGTGAAGTACACCATCCGCCGCGGGAGTGATCTCCGGAAAAACTTTGATATCGGCGGTCAGGCTGGCGCCGGCGTCCGCCACGACGTCGAATCCGTTAAGCAGCGTTTCCCCATTCGCGCGAACCGCCATGATCCGGCTGCCCTCTCCGCCGGATCCTCCGGACTCCGGACCGAACACTGTTTCGGCAAAGTGCAGGCGCAGTTCGTATATCCCTTTCGGCAAGGGAATGTCGTAGCGGAACTGCCCTTGGCGATTCGTTCGATAAAACGCGGGATCCTGGGTGCGCGCAATGCGCGAAACGGGGCTCTTTAGCGCTGTCCCGCCCGTGAAACCGTAGTCCGCGCTCCACAATTTGCCTGCGTGGTCCACCATGCTTCGGCTATTGCCGGCGAGAATGCGAATCTCCTGCCCTGTTGGGGGTCCGATAAGCGAATCGGCGCGCTCACCACCCTGAGTTGCAGTTGTCGCGGTCGAGGGGGCAGAAGGTTTTTGCATTCTGCCCCGTAACCACGGATAGGCGATTCCGAGGCTTAAGAGCAGCAGGACAATGATGCTGGCAACCCACCATCGAGGTTCGCTAACGGGCCACTTCTGCTGGGTTGCAATTTCGACCGAAGCGTCGGGAGGTGCATCTGGAGCTTCCGGGAGGTAATCTGCGGCGCCGGAGCGCACGTCGACTTCGAACCTCGGTACGTATTGTCCGACAGGTATGGTGATGCGCGCACGGTGCGATGCACCTGCTCCTGCGTAATATTCCGCCAGCCGCTTGCGCAGCCGGTTGGCCTCGACTCTCACGATGGAATCGGAATCCTGATCAAAGGATTCTCGCCGCTGAAAAACCTCCAGAGCGATCGAATATTCCTTGATCTGATTCGCTTCTCCAGCAAAATACTTTTCACAGAGATACGACAGCAGATGGGCGAGCTTCGGGGCGCGAACGAACTCCTTCGATTCCAGCAGAGCGGCGAGCTCCGCGCGTTGCAGTTCTCGTTCAACCGATTCCATGCTTCCTATCGTCATTTTGCGACGCCTTCAACCGCAGCTTCCCACTATAGAGATTCGAATGCACAGCCATATTAGTTCCACATTATTGTTGCTGGACGGATTTAACGGTGTAGGTAGCGGGTCCGCCGCCGGATGTAACGGTATTAACCTGGCCCGCAAACGTCGAAAACCGCCCAGCAAGTGTTGACGATCGTTCGCCCTAAGTCCCTACTGAATTATGCATCTGCGGTAATCTCGAGAATTTGTAGCGGCGATGCAACGGGTAAGTAGCAGGTATAGCGTTGTTCCCTCGCATCGCTGGTCGTTTACTTAAATCGACGTTGAGCAGATCGCCAGGACATACATCAGCGGCCGCAAGCGAGATGCTCCCCGTGGAGGAGGTAAGACCATGAGAACTTTCACGATGAAGCTTATTGCAACAGGCCTTGTTTTATGCGCAGCACCCTTCCTGAGAGCTGATTCATCCTCCCTTGATCTGCCCAAGACGGATGAAGTTGCAAAGTCTGCAGAAATGAAGGGAGATCTGGAGCGCGCCCACAACAATTACCTGCTGGCCATCAACTACTATCAGCAGGCGTTGCGCGCCAATCCGCGGAACGCCACTCTTCTGAACAAGCTGGGTATCTCTGAACTGAAGCTGGGCGATCGGGGGCCCGCGCGCAAACATTTCAACCAGGCGTTGAAGGCTGATCCGAAGAACATTTCGGCGCTGAACAACCTGGGCGCTGTCGCCTACCTGGATAAGAAATACAAACCCGCGGTCAAATACCTGAAACAGGCGCTCGAACTTGACGAATCCAGTGCGCCTGCTCATCTGAATCTTGCCGAAGCCTGGATGGGCATGAATCAAGTGGATCGCGCGATGACGGAATACGCCCGGGCTATCGAACTGGATGCCGACATTCTGAGCGAGAGCCAATCGGGCGTTGCCGCACGCGTGAGCACTCCGGAACAACGCGCGCGCGTTGATTACCTGATCGCTAAGGCCTATGCGAGACGTGGCAATCTCGACGGCGCATTGGAGTACCTGAAACGCGCCAAGGACGGAAGCTTTACCGAACTGTCCAGAGTGTACAAGGATGTGGATTTCGCGATGCTTTGGACCGACCCGCGGCTGGAGAAGATTGTTAAGAGGTGATGGGCCGGCAGTCACCGCTGGCAAATTGCGCCTCGCGTCGACAGTGTCGGCGTGAGGCGCACATCTCTCTGGGCTTGGTCGGCACGGGCCCCATCCGCCCGAAGGGTACTTTAGGGAGGGCTCGCTACGCCCCATCGGGACCACAGGGTATCTGGTGCGTTTCGCCGAAATCTGTTCCTCTTTGAATACCGCCAAGGCTTGATAAAGAGGACAGCAAGTTCTCTGTCGAGGACCTTAGCCGTAACAGATTTTCGCTGTCCATCCACATCCTCTGACGCTGAAGGGATTGCGCACGTAAGCAATTCGTCGAACCCGGGTTCACTTGCGCACAAATCTCACAAGGCCATTTTCCAGCCGGCTCCCCACAGAGGTTCTGGAGTGATTTGCTTCTCCCCGCAAACCAGGAGCCCAAATGCAAGCAAAACGTGCACGCCTTTCGGTCTTGAGCCTCTCTTTGTCTCTCGGGGCGCTCGGTGCAATCATCCCGCTCCTGAGTGGCTGCGGATATTTCGCTGTAACTGACCCTTCGTTCTATGCCGGCATTTCAGCGCCGGTAAGCACTCTTCGGGTGACCCAGCAAATGCAGTTGAAAGACAACGCCAGGACGACCGGCGTTCCGGTGATCTTCTACGTGAACGGAATTCAGGGTGGAAACTCAGAATCCGGCACAATCAACAGCAACGGTCTCTATACGGCTCCCGCGATCGTCCCGGTCCCAAACACCGTCAACATCACCAGCACCACTGCCAAATTCCCTAACGATCCTCCCGGGGCGGTCGCGGTTGGCGTACTGAACCCTATTCCTATTCTGACGTCCGTGACACCGACTGCCTTTTCCGAAGGCACCACCACGGTCACGGTGGGCGGCTCACAGTTCGTTTACGGCGCGCAGATTCAGTGGAACGGTACGGCGGTTCCAACAACTTTTATTTCTTCAACTCAACTGGTGGCTTCTATACCGGCGCCAAATCCTGGGACGTTTCCCTTGGCGGTGAGCAATCCGAACCCGGGTTCAGTAACGACAAAGCCGCTCTCAGTCAAGGTTGGGCCCGGGCAAGTGGTGCTCACGCTGCAGCCTTTTGAAGGCACCGACGTGCGCGTGAGCAACGCTCTCAACCTCGGACTCACAGTCACAGGCACAGATAATCCGGCCGTAAATCTCTCGGTCAACGGAGTTGCCGGCGGTAACGCACAGATCGGCACGGCGGTCTCCAACTCTGATGGCTCGATCACCTACACTGCGCCGGCTGTTGTTCCCAGTCCCAACGTTGTACAGCTCACGATCGTCAGCGTAGACAACCCCACTGTTTCCATCAATCGCAATATCTCTGTCTTGAATCCGATTCCGATTCTCAGCTCTGCAACTCCGAATTCGTTCAACGTGGGACCGGCATCGGTCGTGGTTCAGGGACAGAATTTCATATCCGGCGCGCAGGTACTCATGAACGGAGCAACGGTGCCTACGACTTTTAACAGTGGCGGGCAGCTTACCGCGAATCTCTCCATCTCAGAGCCGGGCACTCTTGACTTGCAGGTGCTCAACCCGAGCCCGGGTCCCGCGACATCCAACGATTTGATTGAAGACGTTGCAGGGGGCGCGCCGGTTCTGTTGGTAACGCCGCAGGATGCCGCGCGCTTCCTTGACCAGGCGACATTCGGCGCTACAGACGGAGATATCCACCAGCTCTCGCAGATGGGCTTCCAGGCGTGGCTCAATCAACAGTTCAACACTCCACAAACATTGCGTGAGCCCAGTGTCGAGCAGGCACTGATCCTGAACAACCCACCGTGCAACTCCAGCGATTTGAAGTGCAACACGGCTCTCTTTGTACAGAACAACCAAAGTGAGATCTACGTCGAAAATGCCTTTTGGCAGCAGGCCCTTGCGGCAAACGATGAACTGCGACAGCGGGTGCAGTACGCTCTCTCAGAACAATTCGTTATTTCGGGAACGACTCCGGCGGTGCAGAATATGCCGCGCGGTGAAGCCGCCTACTACGACATGTTGGGCGCCGATGTATTCGGAAATTTCCGTCAGTTGCTTCAGGACGTGACGCTGAATCCAATGATGGGACAGTTCCTCTCGATGCTTCAGAACGACAAGGGCGACGCCAATACGGATCCGGATGAGAACTACGCGCGTGAAGTTATGCAGTTGTTCACTGTCGGCCTCTATCAGTTGAACGACGACGGCACTCAAAAGCTCGACTCAAGCGGCAATCCAATTCCAACTTACTCGAATACCGATGTGATGGGACTGGCAAAGGTTTTCACCGGCTTCAGTTGGAGCGTCCCCGGCAACACGAGTGATACAGCGTGGTCGAATTGCTGCATCTATGTCGGCACCGGGTATGGCGAAGAACTTCTGCCCATGCAGGCATACCCAAGCCATCACTCCACCGACGAGAAGGATTTTCTTGGTGTAACTATTCCCGCGTCGGGCGCGCCAGATCCAAATGGCGATCTCAAAATCGCACTCGACGCGCTTTTCAATCATCCGAATCTGCCGGCATTCTTCTCAAAGCAGTTGATTCAGCATTTGGTGACGTCGAATCCAAGCCCCGCATACGTGGGCCGGGTGGCCGCGGTTTTTAAGGACAACGGCCAGGGCGTTCGTGGTGATATGAAGGCTGTAATCACGGCAATTCTTCTCGATCCAGAAGCCCGCGATACAGCGACCGATGCAGGCAATCCCCAATACGGCAAGGTGCGCGAAGCGCTGATCCGCTACACCAACTGGGCTCGCGCTTTCACCGCGCAATCGCGAACCGGGTCGTATTACCTGGGCAGCACCGAGGACCCAATCTGGGGTCTTGGACAGATGCCCATGCGTTCTCCAACGGTATTCAACTGGTTTGCTCCCGGATATACACCACCCGCTACGAGCATCGCGCAAGCCGGACTTGTCGCGCCTGAAATGCAGATGACCAATGTCACCACTGTCGTCGGTTATCTGAACTATATGCAGTCGGCAATCGGAGGTGATTCGAAAAATGGGTCGGATCTCTTTTCTTCCTATGGCGCCGAGTTGAGCCTCGCGAACACGCCAGATCAACTGGTGGATCGAGTCAATCTACTGCTGATGGCAGGACAGATGGACAGCACGTTGCAAAGCCAGATCTTGAGCGCGGTGAGCGCCATCTCCATCCCTTCCGGCGATCAAAACGCAATCAACGCAGCGCTTGCCGCGCGCGTGCAAACGGCAATTTACCTAACGATGGCTTCACCGGCATTCTGTGCGCAGTTCTAGGAGACCTCAGTGAATAAATTCGAACGATCGCGTCGCCAGTTTCTTCGGACAGCCTCCATGGCTTCAATGGCAGGGCTTTACGCCAGTCCATTCCTCTTGGAACTGAATTCTCTTGCAGCCATGGCACAGAGTTCCGCGCCATCCGACTACCGCGCACTCGTGTGCGTGTTTCTGCAGGGTGGCAACGACGGTCACGGTACGGTCATTGCGACCGATCCCGATTCCTATGCGGCCTTTACACAGGCCAGGTCAGGCGCACCGGGTCTCGCCTATCCTCTCAGCCAACTGCTCCCGATCGCGCCGAGGACCGCGCAGAGCGGCCGCGCCTTTGCCCTGAATCCATCCTTGGGCGGAGTGCAGAACCTGTTCAACGCGGGCCGAGCCGCGGTTGTCGCGAATGTCGGTACACTCATCGCACCGGCGAGCAAGGCACAGGTGATGAGTAGCTCTGTTCCTCTTCCCGCTTCTCTCTATTCGCACTTCGATCAAACCGCTGCGTGGCAGGCAATCGCATCCAATGGCGGAAGCGCCGAACACATCGGCTGGGGCGGATCAGTCGCCGATCTGATTGAGAGCGCGGGCATGAATTCAAATTCCATGTTCACCTGCATCTCGACCGCGGGAATCGCGCTATTTCTTTCCGGCCAGAGTTCTTACCAGCTCAACGTCACGTCGGCTGGTCCCATTCCCATCGGTGGATTGGCACAGCCGCTGTTCGGGCAGTCAGCGGGAACCAACGCCCTCTCGTCGATCTTGACAGCCGACGAAGCAAATCTCTTTGCGAAAGAATACGAAGTCGTGGTGAACCGGTCGCAGCAGGCTCAGGAGCAGCTTTCCACTTCAATGCTGTCGGCGGGACCGACAGGAATCCCCAATCCACCGCAGTATCTTGACCCCGTCACCAACAAGCTCGCCGATAATCCTCTCGCTATTTCGCTACAGACGGTAGCGCGCATCATTGGCGGACGCTCTGGACTTGGCGTGAGCCGGCAGATCTTCTACGTGCAGCTGGGCAGCTTTGATACTCATAACAACCAGGCACAGTTGCACGCTCAACTCCTAACACAGCTCGGCCAGGCGCTTGAATACTTTGACGGATTGATGACATCGGCGGGTCTCGGAGACCAAGTCACCACGTTTACTGCATCCGACTTCGGGAGAACACTCACGTCGAATAGCAACGGCACTGACCACGGCTGGGGAAGTCATCACTTCGTTGTGGGCGGGGCTGTGCAAGGGCAGGACATCTACGGTCAATACCCTGTCGTCGGCGCAAACCAGGCGAATGATGTCGGCGCGGGCCGCCTGATTCCAACCATATCTGTGGATGAGTACGCAGGGACGCTGGCTCGATGGTTTAATCTCTCAGACGGGCAGATTCGGCAGATTCTGCCGAACCTGGGCAACTTCGGATCGAGTCCATATCTTGGCTTCATGGGCTAGCAGCCAACCTTTCGGCTCAGGGGTAGCAAATCCTTCTCACGCACTTCCACGCCGCGTCATCATCTGCGCGATAAAAGGGTGTCTGTGTCAATGGTGAAGGGGTAAAGTCGACGCGATTTTCCACGTGATACACGATCTATCGGGCTCTTCGTTGAAGGTTGAGAAAGCCCCGGCATTATGCCCGGAGGGGCAGTCCCCCCGCGAACTGTCGCTGCGCGCTTGTGCTTCTCGGCCGAGGGATCTTATGGTTCTTCAAACGGCTCACTCGTTGCGAGCGCCTTACATCAAACCTGATGGCGCTTAGGTGATGTTAGTAGCCAAACACTCCTTTTTAACCCTCTCGAAATCACCCCTCCGCGACGGCTACGGTACGCAATACCGTAATTTTTCGGGATATCTGCCAGTAATATTCCGAATAGACCCCCGGCCTTCCTTGGCTTACCTTGCAACCTAGAGTGGGGGCCCTTCGCAATCGCGAGTAAGACATTTGCAGCCGAGGCCCACTCCCGAAGAACACGAAACGGGTGTTGCAGTTCTGGGGCCATTCAGGTCCTGCAAACGCATCGAAGAACGTTCTGGCGACCGACTATCAACGCTTTTGAGGAATGTTCTTCTGAAGAAACCGTGGGCTGGTTCGCTTCAGATAGTTCCCGCACGCGGAGCTCTTGCACCTCTGATTGAATGTGCAATCCCAGTGTCTGGTTTCCAGTCGGGATGGCACATATGCCAAGGTCCTTGAGCTGAAGTGAACGGCAGGAATCGTCAAGAGACGTCACGAGCTGTCGGTTTGTTGAAGGTACGACAACATTACTTTCTTGAAACGCGAGGTGTTCCTTGAAGAAACTCCTATGGCTCGCCGAGCTTGCAACTCTATGCGCACTCATTGGATGCAGTGATGCAAAATTTCCCTATCTCGTGTCCATCCAGATAAGTCCGTCGGCTCCATCGGTCGCAGCGGGAGCTACCCAGCAATTTACCGCTCAGGGGACATTCAGCAACTCCACGACGCGCGATCTAACCGCCTTGGTGACGTGGAGCTCGTCGACCCCGTACGTGGCATCGATTGCCGGCGGCGGGCTCGCGACAACCTACAGTCAAGGCAGTTCGACTATTTCGGCTAGCTTCACTCAGCCCAGTGGCACGGTCACCGGAACAAGCACGCTTGCAGTGACAGCACCTGCATTGGTTTCCGTTGTCCTCTCTGACACTTCCGTTATTGTCCCAGGTCCCAACTCCCTAACGGCCGTCAAGACGGCCGTGGGCACGAGCCATCAGTTCGTCGCCTACGGTATCGACACCGACGGCGGCGAGCGCAACATCACAACTTCCGTTACCTGGAGCTCAGGTGCCCTAGGAGTTGCGACGATCAGCAATGCGGGACGTGCCACCGGTATCGCCCCAGGAACGGCCACGATAACGGCAACCGATCCAACCACCAATCTGTCGATGAGCGCGCCTCTCACTGTGACCAGTGCGACCGTAACAGCCGTTGTTGTCTCGCCTGTAAACCAGACTATCGCTCCCCTTACCCGGCTTAGCTTAGCGGCCCTTGGAGAGTTCAGCGACGGCACAACGCAGGACGTTACCGCAGATTCGACTTGGAGCAGTACAGACACGGCGGCGGCAACCGTGACAAACACCGCTCCAAAGGGCGTTGCTACTGCGGTTGCCTCTGGCTCAACCACTATCACGGCGACACTCGGTGGTGTGTCGGGAAATGCCCCACTTACAGTAAGTTCGGCGTCGCTGACATCGATTGCGCTCACCCCGCCCTCCTCGGGAGTCGCGATCGGCTCGACCCTGCAACTGCAGGCGGTGGGGACCTTTAGCGATGGGACAAAACAGCCCATTAACCTGGCGACGGCATGGAGCGTTTCGCCTAATGACGGTTCTGTCGCAACCGTGAATCAGGCAGGACTGGTGACCGGTGTCGCAGCTGGAACAGCCACAGTGAAGGCGCAGGTTGGCACGGTTTCGAAGACGGCGACTCTGACTGTCGAAAACCTGACTTCCATTGCCGTCGCACCAACGGCTCCGAGCATCGCGCAAGGGACAGCTGCTGCGTTGGACGCTGTAGCCACACTAGCAGACGGCTCGACTCAGGATGTGACGTCTTCAGTCACATGGGTGTCGACAAATCCAGCCACCGCCACAATCAGCGACGCTGTTGGCACCTCAGGATGGGCATCAGGTATCGCTCCGGGAAATGCTGCAATAGGCGCGGTGCTCGACGGCCAATCCGCTTTGGTTCAGCTCACGGTGACTAGTGCCACCCTGAGTTCCATTGCGATCATGCCGGCAGCCGCTCAAAACATCGCTCTCGGGAACACACAACAATACACAGTCGAGGCAACTTTCAGCGATTCGACGACTCAAGACCTCACCTACCAGGTGACTTGGACTTCATCCGATCCAGCTGTCGCAGTCATCAATGGATTCGGCCTGGCCACCAGCACGAGTGCCGGATCAACCATGGTGAAGGCCGCGGGCGATATCAACGGAAGCACTGCGACCGATAGCAAGGTTCTGATTGTGTTTTGAAGCAGAGGAACGCTCGAGGGAGAGGCCCTCACGAGGGTCTCTCCTGGCAGACCCAACTTCTCGAAGCACCAGCGAGTCCGAACAAGGGATCAAGATTGCTGCCCGATACGGAGTTATGGAGGAATTTAATGAAGCTCAAAGGCGCATTTATCTTTGTGGCTGTCATGCTGGGTGGCTTGGCGGCATGGTCACAGCAAGCTCCGAAGGTGGAGCTCTCGCTCGACTATAGCTACTCGCACTATGGAGCTATCGACTTCGAGACCCAGACCTTTGAATACGGGCAATGGTTTAGTCTGGAGGGCGGCGGCGCTGCGTTGGTTTACAACTTTGGCTCGAAGTTCGGACTCAGGGCTGATTTCCAAGGTTACGGTAGCGATACGCGCACAGTGACCATCCCGGCTGGCAACCCATTTCTCCCACAAGGCGCATCGGCCAGTGTCTCTGGCGATCTCACCACCTACATGTTCGGCCCCCAATTCGGAATACGACACGGCCACTTTCGTCCATACGCGCTTGGGCTGGTTGGAGGTGCGTACACCAACGTCTTTTCCCATGCGATTACCGCACTCAACTTAACGAACATCAGCAAATCCCGTTCCAACAATGCGTTTGCGGCTGATGCCGGCGTAGGACTCGACATTGCTGTGAGCCGGCGATTTTCCCTGCGTCCCTTTGAGTTCAGCTATTTGTACACAAACTTTGACAGCGCCGCTTATTTGACCGCCAATCAGAATAGCTGGCGCTATCTCGGTGGCGTGGTAATCAATTTCGGAGGCAAACCACCCGTTCCTGGTACGGCAACCTGCTCCGCCACTCCGGCGACGGTCATGGTGGGCGAGCCGGTCACGGTGGCTGCCGCGGGCGCGAACTTCAACCCTAAGCACACCTTGAAATATGCGTGGACGCTTTCCGGTGGCAAGTTGTCGAGCGTAGATACAGCGACTGCCACCGTCGATACGACCGGTCTGTCTGAGGGCGCGTACACGGCGAATGCCACCATTACCGATCCAAAAGGTCCGAAGAAATACAACATAGCCAACTGCGGAGCGAACTTCAATGTCAACGTCCCGCATAACCCGCCGCAGGTGACTTGCTCCGCCAGCCCGACGTCGGTCAAACCAGGCGAATCGTCCACGATCACCGCGAATGCGACGAGCCCGGACAAATCAAATATCACCGGCTATACCTACACTGCTTCAGGAGGCACGGTTAGCGGCAGCGGGACCACGGCTGCTCTGGATACCACCTCACAGCCCAGTGGAACGATCAGCGTAACTGTCACGGCAACCGACGCGCGCGGGTTGTCCGGCACCTGCACAACCTCCGTAGAGGTAACCGCACCCCCACCCCCTCCTCCTCCTGCCTGCGCCAACATCGAGGACTGGGGCCAATGCACATTTGAAAAGAACCCACATAAACCGTGGCGCGTAGACAACGACTGCCAGTGACACGCTTGATAAACTGGCGCTCCGTCTGCAGCAGCAACCCAGTGGCACGCTGGCCATCGTCGGCTCCACAAACGAAAAGGAAGCCGCTTCGAAGCGCACGTCCACCCTGGGTGCGCAGCGCGCGGTCAACAGCAAGAACTATCTCACGACAGAGGGGCCCACCAAGGCCGACCCCAACCGTATCCATCCGCGTCAGGGCGCCACGGAGGGCCAGGTAACCCACTTCTACTTCGTCCCTGAAGGGAAATCTATGCTCCGGACAAACGGAACAAGGATCCCCCATCGACGAAAGCACGGTTCACGCGCAGTCCCGCACAGGAGCTGCCCCGAAGCACACTGCTAAACCTCCGGCACAATAAGTCGCGGCCTCCATTGAACTGACTCTCTACCTGTGAGAGGCGTGCCTCTCACAGGTTTTTTGTTCCGATGGATCAGTGGCACTGTGGGCGCTCCCTGAAGGTTGCTTCAGATAGCAACCGTACGAGCGGTTGGTTCAAACGCAGCTTGGCAGATTAATTCGCGGTTTTTTGCATCTCATTTACAGGTGATTGACGCGCTTTGCAAGGAAGAAGGGGAAAGCGTCGTTTGCGATGATCAAGATGTCTGGTGCCGCTGCGGAGCTATTGCTTTGCGCCATGGTTCTCCTGGCGGGAGATTCATTTGCTTCCAATTGGCAACTGATCGGACCGGAAGGCGGAAGTGCGCGCAGCCTCGCGTACGATCCGGGCAATCCGAAGCACATTCTGCTTGGCACCAGCACCGGACAAATCTTCACTTCCAAGGATGGAGGCGACTCCTGGGAGTTGCAGACGCGCTTTGGCCAGGCTGAAGACTACGTCATCGACCATATCGTCTTCGATCCCACTCATCCTACGACCGTTTACGCAGCCGGGTGGGGACTGTTCCACGATACCGAAGGCGACGTCTTTCGCTCGGACGACAGCGGCCGCACCTGGCGAACGTTAGAGGGGGTACACGGTAAGTCAATTCGCGTCCTCGCAATGGCGCCCAGTGATCACAACACGCTGGTTATCGGCGCGCTTGATGGAGTATTCCGATCACGCGATGGTGGAACAACCTGGGAGCGCATGACGCCGGAAGACCCGCCTGTACTGGAAAACCACTCCTCAATGAGGAACTTTGTTTCCATCGCTGTGGATCCGCAAGACCCTGACATCGTCTATGCCGGCACCAGGCATTTGGCATGGAAGACGACGGACGGAGGATCGCACTGGCACAATACGGCGGAGGGAATGCTGGACGATTCCGACGTGTTCAGCATTATCGTTGACTCCAAGACTCCGTCCCTGGTTTATGCCGGTGCCTGCTCAGGCATTTACATGAGCGACAATGCCGCCGAACTGTTTCACCGGGTTGAGGGACTCCCGAGCACCGCAATCCGCACCAGGGTATTGAAGCAGGATCGCGAACGCCCTTCGATCATTTATGCCGGCACTACTGGCGGACTCTGGAAAACTGTGGATGGCGGAGCTAAGTGGTCGCTGGTGTCATCGGCTGATGTCGTTGTGAATGATGTGCTGATCGATCCGAGCTTTCCGGACAGGATACTGTTGGCAACCGATCTCCAGGGAGTCCTCGCCAGCGATGATGGCTTCGCACATTACGCAACGTCCAATCGCGGCTTTTCGCTTCGCGCCATAGGCGGTGTAGTGGTGGATCGTCAAGATCCCGACCGTCTATTTGTGGGCGTGGCCAATGATAGCAAGATGGGCGTGCTTTTCTCGGCAAACGCCGGGAAGACATGGTGGCAGTCCAACCGTGGTCTCGCCGATCGCAATATCCTGAGCTTGCAACAAGGCTACGACGGAGTGCTTTTCGCGGGCACCAACAACGGGATCTTCTATCTGACATCGCTGGGCGGCGCTTGGGAGCCTGTGAGCATGATCTGGGGAACTGTACCGCAATGGCAATCGAAAGAACAACAGGTAGCCGGCTCCCGGAGAAGGGCCCCTACGTCCAGGGCCAGGGATCCGGTTGACCCGGCAATTCCCGAGATCACCGCGCCTCGCGTACGCTCGCTTGAGATTGGAGAGGAGGCCTCATATGCAGCTACGAACGCAGGCCTCTTCATCAGCATGGATCATGGAAGGAAGTGGTACGGTCGATCTGTCGAGGGAGAGCACGACTTCATTGCAGTGAACTGCTATGAGGGTGGAACATTGACCCTGCTCAGTTACAGGGGGGTCTATCTCTCTCACGATTGGGGTAGGACATGGAGTTCTATTGCGGTCCCCCAAGACATCGGTGATGTGCACAACCTGACTTTGGTTCCTGATTCTTCTCTATGGCTGGGAACGAGTGTAGGCGCACTCCAGTCGACCGATGACGGCAAGACCTGGCGACACATGCATGGTGGTCTTCCCGAAAAAGATGTTCTGGCGGTCCACTATGACGCGGGAGGTCGACGGCTTTTAGCAACCGCACTCCACGAATCTGCGGTCTTCGAGAGCGAAGACAACGGAGAGACATGGCTGAAGACTCCGAACGCCCTTGACTCGATCCTCTGGGCTATCAGCTACCAGGGTCGTCTGCTTGCAGTATCCTCCGACAACGGGCTCCTTCTGGAAGAGAGTGGGGAACTCCCCACTGCTAACGAGATCAGTCTTTCAAGTGTCGAAACACCGGAACGAAAGTGAGTTCTGGATTCGCCGATTGATGTGCTGTGCCCCGCCGTTTTCGACGTGCCGGAACTGTAGTTTCTTAATCTGAATCAGGGTTGTAAGGCGGGCGTCACTCAGGCAGAAGCACCTTCTGTCTCCAGCCGTCGTGCTGGGGGATTTGAAGGTCAGATTCCACGCTACCGTAATTCTTCGGGGAGCAATTTCTGTAGTTTTCCGACTGCCCAAGCCAGAGCGTGAAAGTTAGTATGGCACTTGAGAAACGGCGGCTTCCCCTTGACATGGAAAGAAATGCGACGGCGCGAATTAATCGCTCCAGTGCACGACGCATGAGTCTCGGTCCGGAAACATTCCAAGCTGGTCTGTGGCGAGTTCATGCAGCCATGAAGCTAATCTGGGCGCTCACAGAAAAAAGCTGATCCTTCCGGGGATCAGCTCAGCGTTTAGTTCCGACTGCAAGTCCTGTTCAAGGCCGGGAGCGTATACCGGACACACAGTTCAAGTTAGGAGACATAAACCATGCCATCGAATCTTCTGGAAACGATCAATAGCTATCTAACGCCTGACGTGATCAGCAAGGCCAGCGGGTTTCTCGGGGAAAACCCTGCTAATACATCAAAAGCGATGACTGGTATCGTTCCAACTCTGCTCTCCAGTGTTGCGCATCTCTCGTCTCAACCGGGAGGCGCCACGCAACTTGAAAGCCTTTTGAGCGGCGGTGGGCACGACGGGAGCATTCTCGGCAACCTGTCAAACGTGTTCGGAGGAGGCAGCGCCACAACCTCTGCAATTGGGCAGGGTGAGAAGATCCTGGGCACCTTGCTCGGCAACAATACAAGCTCGGTCACTTCAGCAATAGCTGGCTTCAGTGGAATTGGAAGGGGCTCAGCGTCGTCCCTTCTGGCGCTCGCGGCACCTTTCGTTTTGGGCGTGATTGGAAAGATCAAGGCCACACAAGGCTTAAATGCGAGTGGGCTGGCAAGTTTGCTAAGCAGCAACAAGGCATCCTTCGCATCTGCCATACCCCCAGCGCTTACAGGCGTTGTCCCCACTCCAGCAGTTGGGGGAGTTCGTTCGGTTCCGGTAGCCCCTATAGTGGAGAAGTCGAAGCCCATTCCGTGGTTGCCGATCGCGCTGGGTGCTTTGGCGTTGCTGGCACTTTTGGCTTTCCTGCTCAGGGGCCGTCATGAAGGACCGGGGGGCATCGCGGAGGTCAAGCTTTGCGGCGGCCAAACTATCTCGCTGAACAGAGATTCGTTCAACTGGAATCTGGCTAACTTTCTGACCAGCGGGAATGATTCGGACTTGCCGAAGACCTTTGTATTCGACAACCTGAACTTCGATACTGACACGACTAACCTGACCCCGGCATCTCAGCAGACTGTCAATGACTTGATCGCCGTTCTGAAGGCCTGTCCGAATTCGCAGGTGCAACTCGCGGGCCATACGGACAACACGGGTGATGCAGGCGCCAATCTGGGTCTCTCGGAGCGACGTGCCGCTGCGATCAAGAATCAGCTTGTAGCGGGCGGCGTAGCAGCAGACCGCCTGACAACTGCAGGTTTCGGTGAGACTAAACCAATCGCCTCTAACGATACAGAGGAAGGCAAAGCCCGCAATCGTCGCACCGAGCTGATTGTGATGAAGAGGTAGCCATCTACTCGCTGCGAGTATGAGACCGCAAAACTCGATTCCCCTGAATGTGGAGGCTCAAGATGCAAGACCAGCTCAGCGGCGGCAGCGGAGTCATTCTTCTATTGCTCATGATGGCACTTAGCGGTCTCGTCATTGGCGCTCTCGCACGGTGGATTATGCCAGGCCCCGATCCGATGAGCGTCTGGAAGACGATTCTGCTGGGAATTGGTGGCTCCTTTGTTGGCGGGCTCGTCGCAAGTGTCTTTCGCCTCTCTCCCATCGATCACCCGTTCTGGATCCTCCTCATGGAAATTGGCGGTGCATTGCTTTTGCTGGGGGTTTTCAAGCGCTTTCGCACCAGAGCCCCTTAGCTGAAAGTGCTACGTTTCGGCAATTCGGATGGACTGTCGCAACCGAACCATCTTCACCATTTGGGAGAAGAGTTGTCATGCCTGCGCCAGGATTGTCTTGACGATGGTCTTTGAAATCCGAGACGTCGTAGTTGCCCGCTTCCTTTGTTGTCTGGACATTGGCTTTGCGGCGGCCCTTGGATATTCGAAGAAAATACTTGCGCGAGGCCGTAGTTCTACGGTGTTTCCAGTAAGTGGTTTTCCGAATACATTTTAATTTGGCATCGACATATGCTTCGAGAAGGCGAGTGGCGTGAGACTCCGACGACGATGCCGCTCAAGGCCACTCATGGGTTGAAGCATCAACTTCCCGGATCTTGAGTCGGAAGTTGATCAAATCTGCCGGCTCGAGTTGGCAAGGGAACACGCCACGTAGCCGTAGGTAAGTTTTATGGCCGCTGAGCAGTCGAAGAGTTCTGAATCGAGGGTGCGAAGGCTGGTAGAACTGCGGTGGCAGCGAGAAGTTATCGCGCGCTGGCTTGCCGGCTTTGGAACTCCAGCCGAGTCGCGATCGCAACTCGAGGAAATGTTCGCTCAGGTAAATGCTGAGCTGCAGGCACTGGAAGGAACACCTACCGGTGGCGACAGTGACCCAGACGCGGAACGGTTGGAATAGCGGCGCGCGGATTTGATTCTCGAGGGGACAGGTTGAAAATCAGGCCCAAGCTAAACGGCAGCACCAAGTGGTCTAACAGTGATCAAGCCAATCTTGATTGCGTGTTGCACCAGCTCCGCTGTCGTGCGAATGCCCAGCACAGTCATCAAATGGTATTTGTAAGACTCTGCGGTGCGGGTCGAGATGTTCAATTGAGAGGCAATCTCCTTCATGGTCTTTCCCTCAGCAACGAGCTGCAGCACTTCGCGTTGACGAGGGGTAAGTTGATGAGCCGTATGTTCGACCAGGGGGCGGCGGGCAGCTTCTGCGAGAACAGTGACCAAGTCGCTGGGAAACTGAGGACTTAGGTAGCACCCGCCGCCGAGCACCACATTGATGGCTTCCTTCAGGTCGTCGCTACTGGCCGTCTTTAAGACAAAGGCCGAGGCTCCCGCCCGAAATACGAGTACAGCAAGACTTATGTCCACTTGCATCGTTAGAAAGATGAACTTGCTGCGCACGCCCATGCCGATGAGAGTATGCACGGCATCGAGACCATTCATCTGCGGCATCGATAGATCGGTGAGAACCAGAGTCGGCTGGTATCGCACGGCCATCTCAATGAGTTCTTTTCCGTTTGTGGCAATGCCGACAATGTTGTAGGACGGACTCAGCAGGGAGCGCAAGCTCTCTGCGAGGAGTTGCTGGTCATCGGCGATAAGGACAGTGGGTCGCATTGGTTGACTCGCGGGCGACGAATCGCAACTTCATTGCAGAAACTATGGTTCACAAATTGCGGAGGTCGACCATGTGGGGAGGTATTGCGCCCCATTTGTCCCAGCATCATACCTGACTTTCTGCCCGGTTTACTACGGTAGTTTTGACGGTTGCAATTCTTCACACGAAGCGCGTATCCTCCCGCCGATGTGGGCAGCTCTCTTCCTTGCTGCCAGTATGAACGGACAGCGGTCTTCTGACGTGCGTTGTTGTGTTTGCTCCTTAAAGGAGCGAACTCGGTGCGGAGTTGGCACATCCACACAGTCGAAAGGACGCCGGACTATGGAGGGAACGGCGCCTTCGTCTCTCAACGCTGAGGCTGGACGTTGGCGTTGCCTGTTGATTCTGACTCGCTGAGCCTGATGGGTCACGTACCGTTCCCGTCTTTGCGCCCGTGCCCGGTGCCGGTGCCAGCACCATGCTTACGAGCAGACCAGCGGCTGTGAATCGCAAATGCAGTGCCGTTCAGGATTGTGGATTCCATGTCAGTCCTTTCGGCAGAAGAGTGCATTGGTGGCAACGTGGTTAATCTATCGGGCTGGTCATCAAGGATTCACAAAGCGGAGAATGTCGCGCTCGTCTTGTTGGCTCAGCGATGCCCGCACGCGCATGTGCAGCAGGATGGTCTCCGATATTCGGGATGAAAATCCCTGCGGAGCCTCATGACAGCGGGAACAGTTCTGCTTGAACTTCTTCTCTCCATCGCCCTGTTGCATGGAAGAGTCATTTTCCCTCCCGTGTTTCTGCGTTGAAGGTTGCTGGTCTTTCGCCTGCGACTGCGCTGCGGGAAGTGGCTGCAGGGCCACAAGAATTACGAGGACAGAAATCAGAGCGATGCCGAGTTTAGACCCAAATGCATGCATCTTTATTTGCCTTTCCAGGTCGGAAATAGGAATCGGTATATGATCCCGGTCTCCCACACATTGAGGTTGCCTGTGGAGGCGAACTGGCGTGAATAGCTGGTGTTGATCCGGATTTCATGCGGAAAACGATAGTTGAGAGCGAAATCCACACGGTTTGTATCTACCGAGGGAAGTCCATCACTGGAGTCGGGACTGCTGTGAAATGTTTGCTGCCATCGAACCACCGGCTCAAATCCTCGTCGAAATGACTTCGCATCGGCTGAACGGGCAAGATGGAATTCACTTTCTACCCAATACCCCTGCGAATGCGGGCCGTGCGCGTACTCTGAACGAATCTTAACCAGGGAGTCCGCTGGCTCCCACCATAGGTGCGCCCCGACGAAGTTCTGGTGCTGGCCTTGCAGCAGGCGTCCGTATGAAGCACCAATTTCCAAGAAAGCCTGCGGAAAGTAGAGATCCGCTTTTCCTCCTGACGAACGCTCAGAGTTGAACTGCTCGTTTGTGCTCGCGGCCGAGAAGTATCCGGCATAGTCGAGCGAGACATTGTGCGTGGAATAAGCGGAGCCCCGCAACATGCCCCCAACGCTTGACCCGGTGCCCATGGTTCCGAGAGAGAAGATGAGGGGAGCACTCTCGAAATTACTTATCCAGATCGGTGTGAGCCTTTCGTTATAAGTCCCGAACGGTGTTAGAAACTCTCCGCCGACCAGGGTCAGATGCGGGGTGGCAAGGTAATCCAACTGCAAGTACGAAAGGCCCAGGAAGGACGAGCTCGTATATCCTGTCTCCCCATTGCCTTTTGGGAAATACGAATCAAGGATGGTGGCGCGGCTCTCGACCAACAATTTGTGTCCAAGCGGCGCAGCCAGCAAAGGCGAGATAATCGGAATATATGTGGTGTTTCCGCCGTCGGTGCTGGTGATGAAGCCGGCACCTCCGGAGATTAGGGGCGTATCCTGTGCTGGAAGAATAGAGGCCGCCCAGAGGAGAGCCGCCAGCAGGGTTCCAAGAGAATGACCTCTGAATCGAGAGCGAACAGTCTTGTGCATGCTTAGCAACATGCGTTCACCTTAGCGCTGGGTAAAGGATGTAGTGTCAGCGAAGAGTCTTCGCTTTGTAAGTGGAATGTCACCGCGAGTGAAGCGATTCGTTTCAGTGCTCCAAATTTCACGGAACACGGGATCGCTAGAATGCAGCAATCATCGCAGTTTCAGCAGATCGCAATCGCGGTGACAAAATCATGACAATCCCCTTACACATGCATGACACGCTGGGTGCTGTGACTCGATAGCTTGGGTATAGTCGTTGACTGATCGAACAGTTCTTTCTCTGGAGTCGTTGTTGTGTTTATCAGAATGCAAAGTGCGTTAATCAAGCCAGATCGGAACCCTTCACACGGACAAGTCAAATCCCGAAAGCGTCTGGGCCTGGCCCTCCGAGTCATCGGAACTGCACTGCTCACAATTGGCGTGTACGCCTCTTCTGCAATGCCAGCAAGCCCTCGTCGCATTGATATAACGGCACGACGATTTGCGTTTGAACCAGCTGAGATTACGGTGAAGAAAGGAGAGACGATCGATCTTGCGTTGACGAGTGCCGATGTTCCGCATGGAGTCCGCATACACGAGTTGAGCCTCGATCTTCGCGCTGGAAAGGGAAAGACGGCGGACGAGACCATCACTCCCGACAAGCTCGGAACTTTTGTCGGCCATTGTTCAGTATTTTGCGGCTCGGGCCACGGTCAAATGACGCTGATCATTCACGTGGTGGCATAACGATGCGAAGGAAGATATTTCCGGCTGCGCTGGCCTTTGTGCTGGGAATGATTCTCGCGCTGATGCTGATCGCGCTGCATGGAATCAAAGCGGATCCTCCCAGCACTTTCGAGACTCGCATGATGTGGAGAGCGAAGCATTCCGTGCTCATTGGAAACAGGCAACAGAAGAATCCGTTGTCAGCAACACCTCAGGCTTTGGCAGACGGAAAAGAAGCCTTTTCGCACTATTGTGTCGCTTGCCACGGATTGGATGGACAAAACTCCGGAGTTCCATTTGCCGATAGGATGTCACCTCCGGTACCATCGCTCGCCTCGCCGGAGGTTCAAAGCTACACGGACGGTCAATTGAAGTGGGTAATCGACAACGGCATTTGGCCTTCGGGGATGCCAGGCTCCAGGGGAATGCTCAGTGACGATGAGATCTGGTCGATCGTTATCTATTTGCGGCACCTTCCGCCCGCGGGCAGCCTGGGCGAACCAGACATGTATAGCCACTAAAGCCCTATGAACATTGGCCCGTTCCAAATCGAGAGAAAACAGCAGGCTTCGGCCGAGCAGACCGCTTTACGTAAACCAATTGCGAAGCACAACCGTAAGCGATGATTTTATCGATTGATTTCAGCTGCAAAAGGATTTTCAAAAAGCGCTACTGAGTCGACACCGCGGAAAGCCCAGCTCGACGTTCCGCCGTTGTTGAGGACAAGAAACGTGGAGTCATTTCAATCACGGTTGAAGATTCAGACCCGCGCCGCGCACGCGATTTGGCGCGCAGGCTTACCTGGATGAACTTAATCTCCTGGTCAATCGGACCAACACGTCGTCCACTCGGCAGGAACGTATATTCATCGAGCATCTCCTAAATAGCGCTCAGGCCGACCTCGAAAGAGCACAGCAGGACATGAGCGAATTCGCCAGTACGGACACGGCAATCGATATGAAAGAGCAAACCCGTGCAACGGTCGATGCCGCAGCAAAGCTGGAAGAGCAGATCATCTTCGAGCAATCTGAATTTGACTCCCTCAGGCAGGTCTATGGAGACGAGAATGTGCGTTTACGTTCCGCACGCGCACGGGTCAGCGAACTCCAGCATCAACTCCAGGTGATAAGTGGCACCTCGGCGCCGCTGGAAGCCGATAAATCGCCGATCGTTGAGATTACGAACTCGCGCGGATCTCTTTCTTTACCGCTGTGGAGCATCGCTCTTATCGGCGCGACTATGGCTAACCAGAGAACAGGGGTTGAGATTCATCTATGAAGCAAGGATCACAGCTCGGCACGTCCGCGGGTACGCTGGGAGGTACAAACGCGATGAGAATCGTTGTTTCCGCAGTTTCTTCGAATCGCAGCATGTCTGGAGTCTCTCGTCATGCGGCCAACCTGGTACGCGGCCTCCTCACCAGGACAGAGGTTTCCGCACTCCACCTCCTGGTGGCTCCCTGGGAACACGAATATGTTTGTGAATCTATCTCGCGGTCGGGCACCCGGCTTCACGTCCACGCCGCTCCACTCCGGCCAGGAACCCTACATAGGAACCTCTGGTACTATCGCATTCTTCCTCATATTGCCGAACAGCTGCGGGCTGATGTCGTGCATATTGCCTATCCTTCGCCGATCAAGCGCGGGGCGTTTCCGTGCCCAACGGTCGCGACTCTCCATGATCTTTACCCGTACGACATCCCATCCAACTTCGGCTTTCCGAAGGCGTTCTTCAATCGTATGATCCTTCGTCAATGCCTGCGCAATGTCAACGCAATTGCCTGCGTATCCGACAGTACCCGTCTCCGACTCGGGTTGAGGATGCCTGAGGTCATGCCAAAGGCGATCACCATCAGCAACTGCGTAGAAGACGGCCCAATCCCGGTGAAGCCGCCCTTCGCCGCATCCTGGGGCAACGATCCTTTCCTGTTGTGCGTAGCACAGCATCGTCGCAACAAGAACGTCCTGACTGCGTTGCGCTCCTTCAACCGTGCGCTCAACGATGGGGGGATCCCTCCGGAATCCAGGTTGGTCATCGTGGGGATGCCGGGTCCGGAAACAGGACGAATCTATAAGTTCGTTCAGATCTCGCATCTAACCCATCGAGTTGCTTTTGCAAGTGGGATCTCAGATGCGGAACTGCACTGGTGCTATCGCAATTGTCAGTTACTCCTTGCCCCTTCCATTGTGGAGGGTTTCGGGTTGCCGGTGGTCGAGGCTCAGCTTGCCGGATGCCGCATCGTCTGCTCCGATATCCCCGCTTTTCGGGAAGTGGATATCGGGTCTTGCCGGTTCGTGGAACTCGCAGCTGAAGCCGAAGAACAATTTGCACGGGCGATCGTTTCAAGTCTCCTTGACCGCCGCCCCATTCCACCCCATCTTCCGGATCTCTCGCCCACACACATCGCGGAACAATACGTGCGGCTCTACGGGAGAGTACTTGCCTCTTCGAGGGCTTCAGGGAAAGCGTCGACACCGCAGCAAGGTCCGATGAAGCCGCCCGATGAATCCGCTCTTGCAGATAAGGTTCCAACCGCGGCACGATTCTGATAGAACAATGTCAAAGAGTTGTCATTTCTACAGATCGGCTTGTTAACCCCTGAAGTCGAAGTGCAGAATGAAAAGTATGATGAACAGACAGGAGTTGCTCGTGGATGTTCCGGTTGAAAGAGAGGCCCCGAAGCCCGAGCTTGGAACGATCCTAGTCGTCGAAGACGATCCGCGCATGCAAAAGGTACTCAAGCGCATCTTTACCGAAGAAAGCTACTCGACTGAGATTGCGGGTGACGGGAAAGCCGGACTGGAACTCTTCCGCGCGCACCCACCTATGGCTGTCGTCCTAGACCTGATTCTTCCCCAGATCTCAGGCCGAGAACTATGCCAGACAATGAAAGCGCTCTCCCCAGACGTTCCGGTGATTGTGCTCAGCGCAATTACCGAGGTGGTGGACAAAGTATTGCTCCTGGAACTGGGCGCGGATGACTATGTCACAAAGCCGTTCAGCCCTCGTGAACTGATGGCCAGGGTTCAGGCCGCCATTCGGCGGCGCAAGCGGCCCCCGCAATCAGCGGTGTACCGGTTCGGCGAGTGCGAGATTGATTTCGAGAAGATGACCGCCAAGCGGGCCGGGGTGTTGGTGGTGCTTACCTCACACGAGTTCAAGTTGCTGAGATTCTTTACGGACAATCCGGAGCGCGTTCTGAGTCGCGAGTTGCTGCTGAATGAGGTTTGGGGATATAACTCTTACCCAACAACGCGCACCGTCGACAACCAGATACTGAAGCTACGGCAGAAACTTGAGCCCGATCCGGCGAATCCCTCGCACTTGCTCACCTTATACGGAGCGGGATACAAATTTGTCCCGTAAGTGTTTCCGAACGGACTTCCGAACGAATCAGGAGTAGCGTGGATGGGCGAGAATAAAGGCATGCGGACCCGCGTGCTGCTGGTTGCTGCCATGGCCCTGATCATCGCTGGCGCGACGTTCGGCAGTCTGCTCATCGTTCGCCATCAGCTCCAAAGTCAGGTCACGCATGACTTGACGAGGGATCTTGCGCACTCGGTTACAACTTTCGAGAATCTCGAGACGCAAAGGCTCAATGCGCTGGAGCGGGAGAATGCCCTGCTCGCCGACCTGCCGACCTTGAAAGCTCTGATGACCACCAGTGATAGACCCACAATCGAAGATGGCGGGGTACACTTCTGGAAGGTTAGCGAAAGCGACCTTTTTGGGCTGGCAGATAACCAAGGGCAGGTAGTTGCGGCTTATGCAAGAGATTTGAACGATTCGGAACAGCTGACCGCGGACCTTCACCAACTCTTTAAGACGCCGACACCTCGCTATCTTGTCAGTTCCGATCGCCTCTATGCCTGTTCGGTGCGTCCGCTCTATTTCGGCAGAGAGAAAGACGGCATCCTCCTCGGATACGTCATCAGCGGGTTTATCATCGGACCGGATCTTTTGAAGCAGATCAGCCAGGCAACCGCTGTGGAGGCAGCGTTTCTCAGCCAAGATCGCTTACTGGCCAGCACGCTGGATGAACCGACACGTGAGCGAGTTGACCAGGCTCCCCATTGCTGCAGGGTCACGATCTGAATGCGCCGGTCTCGCTCAGGCTTGGAAACGAACGCTTCATCGCCGCTACGCGTGACCTCTCAACCAGCGCTCCCGTTCCTCTTCAGCTTGTGGTGCTCAAGTCCTTTGATCAAGCTGAACAATCCATACGTCAGATTGATCGACTTGTCTTGATCGCCGGATTTCTTGCCTTGATCGTCGGCACAGTCTTGATGATTTGGTTGTCACGAATCGTGACCCGCCCGCTTGAAGACCTGGCAACGGGCGTTCGAGCGTTTGGCGTAGGAGACAGCTCGCATCTGCTACCCAGCGATGGTACACGCGAGGTCCGAGAATTGAGCCTCGCCTTCGCCCGCATGCGCGATGAGATTCTGCGCACCAACCAGGCTTTGCTTGAGTCCGAGCGCCTGGCCACTATCGGTCGCATGGCAAGTTCGGTCTCGCATGACCTTCGCCATTATCTTGCCAGCGTTTACGCCAATTCAGAGTTCCTGGCCTCATCGCCCCTGTCAGAGCATGAACGCGCCGAGATCCTGTCCGATATTCGGACCGCGGTGCACGGAACCACGGAACTGATTGAATCGATGCTGATCTTCAGCCGCACCGGCGCAGCCATACGGCACTCCCACGAACTGGTAGCGACTCTATTGGAGCGCGCATTGACCTTGCTTCGCGCCCACCCCGATGCAGCTGGAGTTCTTCTGACCGCCACGCACGGTGATCCCGCGGACTCGGCGGCACTGGTAGATGGCAAGCAAATCGAAAGAGCAATCTATAACCTCTTGCTGAATGCGTGCCAGTCAGCGCGGAACAGCCACGGTGAAGCGCGAGTGGAGGCGCGGTTGTATGCACGGGATGGCATGATTTCAATCGAGGTCGAAGATAACGGCCCCGGAGTCGCCGAGACTATCCGCAACAGTCTCTTTCAACCATTCGTCAGCGAAGGGAAGCAGAAGGGCTCCGGACTCGGACTGACGCTTGCAAATTGCATAGCCGCTGAACACGGCGGCGAGGTCATTCTTGTAGCAACTGGACCAGGTCAAACGATCTTTCGCATGACGATCGCCAGGGGAATCGTTCAGCAGATAGCTCCCGAAGGCGCGAATCAGAAAAGGTGGGCAGCGGGATGAGTCAGCATCACGCATCTGCAAATATGAGCATGCATTCAACGGCTCTCGGTCGCTTTTGATTCCCGGATTGCTGGGAATGCTATGCACGACAACTCCTGCAGCCATGGGACAGGCAGTTCAGCGACGAGAACCTGGCGCTGAAAGTGCAGCAGTTTACCGAGGCGATGAACCAGACTCAGAGACAGCTCGATGAGTCGCAACACGAATTGGAACAGCTGCGAACCCAATTAGCGGCGGTGGAACAGCAGATCGCCCATGCTCCCGCGCCAGAGCATCGTCCTCCGTGGCTCAGCTTTCTGCTGCAGTCGAACAGATTCGAGAGCAGCAGGCTCTTGAGACGACGCAGATCGCCACCCACGAGCGGTCCAAGGTTGAGACCGAATCAAAATACGCGTTAAAGCTGAGCGGCCTTATCTTGTTTACGGGCTTCGTCAACACGTCCCAAGTGGATGATCCGGTAACACCCACGCTCGTGTTCGAAGGAGCAGGCACCACTGGAGCATCACTGCGGCAGACCGTGTTGGGATTCGATGCTACCGGACCGCATTTGTTTAATGCTCGCACTCATGCCGACGCCCGCGTCGACTTTGACGGTGCTTCACTCTCCAACAGCGCGATCACTTCCTACACAGGCGGGTTGCTTCGGCTGCGAACCGCTCATGCCGCCCTGAGTTGGGACCACACGGAAGCTTTCTTTTCTCTCGACCACGCCATCGTCGCGCCTAATACGCCCACGTCCCTCACCGCCGTCGCGGTTCCAGCACTCGCATGGTCGGGCAATCTGTGGACTTGGAATCCCCAAGATCGGGCTGACGCAGGATATTCGCGTTCGCATCCGCGCAACGCATTCGATTCCAGGCTGCGCTGATTGACGTGATGAACCCGCCTCCGATCTATGGCGGGGCAGCGGCCACCGGCCCCTCGAACATTGTTGCGGCCACGACCGCCGAGATGAGTCGCTGGCCCGGCGCGGAAGGCAGAATCGCATTCATGGGAAATACTGAGGATTCCGGGCTGCAACTCGGTTTCGGTGGTCTGTTTGCTCCCCATCGCACGACCGGAGGCAACACGCTTCAATTCGTGGGCCGGCACAATGGACTATCGCATTCCGCTTCCAGGACGCGCGGAACTCAGCGGCAGTGGCTATTGGGGACAGGCCCTGGGCGGCCTCGGGGGAGGTGGATTCAAGGACTACGTGTTTGTCCTGAATCCCCTTTCTCCATCCGGCTATTCCTTCCGGACGCTCGATGACTACGGCGGATGGGCCCAGTTAAAAGAACGCGCAAGCGAGCGTCTGGAATTTAACGCGGCATTCGGAACAGATCAGGTTCCTGCGTCACAGCTCAGGCCCTATGCCGGAAATGCGAGCGCCTATTACCTGAACCTCGCACGTAATCGCACCTACACGGGCAATGTGATCTATCGTCCAAGCGCTTACCTGATGTTTTCGCTGGAGTACCGGTATCTTCAGAGCTCTCCGGTGAACGACTACACCGCGACAGGCAACATCATCGGAATCGCGACGGGGTACCGGTTCTGATGGCCAGAGCGGGACATTTGCTGTGGGGAATCGTTTTGCTCACTTTGGCCGCGACCGCGGCAAACGCGCAGACTTCCTCAACTGTCGACGTGCGAGCGCGACTTGTGTTCCCCAAAGGCGCACAAGACACGCCACACCTTCTGCCGTCTTCTGGCTTACGCCTTTGCAGCAAACGCCGCCCACCCCGTTCCCTCCTGGACAGCATTACACTCTTCTGCAGAAGAACCGCATGTTCAAACCGCATCTGCTGGTTATTCCTGTGGGCGGTCTGGTCGATTTTCCCAACGCCGACCCGTTCTTTCACAACGTGTTTTCGCTCTTCGATGGAAAGCGGTTTGACCTGGGCCTCTACGAAGCAGGCTCGACAAAGTCAGTCACCTTTTCGCGCGAGGGCGTCTCCTACATCTTCTGCAACATTCATCCGGAGATGAGCGCAGTTATCCTGACGCTTTCGACGGCGCTCTATGCCAAAGCCGATGCGGGCGGAGCTTTCCATCTCGCAGATGTTCCGTGCGGGCGATTACGAGATGCATGTCTGGATCGAAGGCGTCACTCAACCAGCTTTAAATCGGCTGTCTCGTCGCGTTCAGCTCGCGTCAGGATCGGGCGACCTGGGAAGGGTCGAAGTTCCCGCCGATCTTCTGAATCCGACATCGCACACCAACATGTTTGGTCAACCTTACGATCCCCGCGTTAAACCTGCTTACTAGCTGCCACTCGACCCCATCTGTAATCGTCGGTACATAGTTCAGACTTTGATTCACGCAGGAGATAGAACTCGCCGGGAGAAATCGCTGCCAAATTGCAAATCTCGCAAGTCTTCACTCCTGTCAGTATTGAAAGGGCTGCAGCAGAGGGTGAGGATCCTCAAAGCTAATTGTGCCTATAACCTGCCATCCGTTTGCTGTCCGTCTTCACAGATGGATTTTCCGACCCGAGAAACTCAAGTGCTCGGCTTGTTGTTCCTGGAACGACATGCCGGAATAGTCGTAGCCTGCGCCTGGAGGCACCGTCTCTTTGAAGATTTCAAGTGCCTTTCGTACCTGGCCCGAACTGTAGCCGGGCGCACCGGTTATATTGAGTTGCGCCGCATTGAATTCGTTGAATCGGTAGATAAATTCCGGGCCGGTGATGCGGGTGACTCTGACAAGCGAATTGAGCGGAACCTGGCTACCGTTGGCCCATGAGCTTGAAGCGGAGGAATGATCGTCACGGAGACTTTGGGCGTCCTGCAGTGCTGCCCGGCTCCTCGCAGCTTCCAGAGTTCACCGCAAATGACGCAGGCGATTTTGTAGCCATTTTCAAGTTAGACAGGACTGCCTAGTGTCATTTCTGCCAGTGGCATCGGCGACGCAGTTGCCGCAACTTGATTGTCAGCAAGGCAGCAGGTGGAGGATTGCGCCGGACAGGGTTTCTGAAAACACACAACTCGATTCAGTCAGATTGACGATACGCCACGCGAAAAGGTGCGAGTACATCAGCACGTCGAGAGAGGAAAACTATGATGCGAAAATTGGTATCACTGGCAAGTTGCGCGATTCTTGCGGCGCTGATTTGTGTTGGTCAGGATGTGATCAGCGTTGTCCATGGGACGGTCACGCAAGTGGATCATGCCACGAAGACCGTTGTCGTCAAGACTGCCGATGGCGCGGAACACACCATCAAGGTAACTGGCGAAACGACGTACAAGGGAACGAGGGCAGGGTCAGACGACCTCAAGGAAGGAACAGAAGTCGTTGCACGCACCACCGGAAAGGGTGTTGACGAAACTGGAGTTGAAGTAGGCAAAATCGGCAAGGACGGCGTAAAGGTCACCAAAGGGACTATCGTCAAGGTCGACCACGGGAGCAAGACAGTGGCTGTGAAGACAGCTGATGGCACAGAAACAACGTTCAAGTTCACCGATGACGCCGGGAAAGATATGGGTAAGGCCATTGGGGCAGGCACCGAGAAGGGAGCCAAGGTAACGGTCTACTATACGGAAGACGTAGGAAAGAAGACTGCTCACTTCTTTGAGTTTTAGTATGTGGTGCTTGTCCTGATTCACAGCGGCTTCTCCGTGTTAAATTCTCGCAGTGCAGCTCATTGAAAATCGCGATCTTTGCTTCGCTGGTTGTTCGGAATGAGCCCGTCACGTATGACGCTCTTTCGGATGCGAGCTTCGACCGCGACGGGGATGAAATGGCGGCGTCGGGGCGGTATGCCGAATTAAGCTCCCGGAGTTACCCCTTCTTCGAGTGGCGCCGCGGCAAAGGATGACGATAAGTCCGGTATTCCATTGATATGTATTTTCTGAAGACGGCGTCACCAACACAGTTGCGATGGCTTCGCGATTTCGGACCGTTGATGATCATTGTCGGAATTGTTCAGCCCCTCGCCACTTTACCGTCGATTTCGAAATTGAATCTCGCTCACAGTCAACAAGCTTCGGGGCAATCATTGACGACCTGGTTCATCTTTTCCGTCGCAAATCTACTGTGGATCACCTATGGATTGCTGAATCGTAAGCCAGCAATCTACGCCGCCAACATCGTCGCATTCCCGGCGACAAGCGCCTTTGTCAGGACTTACTTTGCCGCGTATGCCTGGAACCGTCCTGAAAGGCCGATGCCGACTTAACGTGATGTAATTTCGTATCTCTGTGCTTTCTGCAGAGAGGGGTATGGCGATGTTCTCCATCGCTTGAGCGGGTGTCGCCGTATCCTCAGTATTTGCTGCTGGTGGGATCGCTGGCAGGCTGTATTTCGTTGTGCGGCGGCTCTTGCCTGACTTTACGAGTTTGCCTATGTCAACCAGGTTCTTGATGCGAAATTGGAGAGTTCTCTCCGGAACTCTCGGCGTCAGGCCAATTGCGATGTCTTTCTGACTTATACCTTCCGGGTAGTGACGCACAATATCCAGAATCACTTCGATTTCGTTTTCCGTTATTACTCGTTTGGGCACGGGCTCGACTCCTTTTCAGTCATCGCATATAAACATCATCCGCAATACAATCCTTCATCCGCAATATGATTCTTAATCCGCAATATAATCCGCCATCCGCAATACAATGGCCCTTAAGCTTAAACATGGCAGCGCCGACAATATGAAATATAGAATGATTGAATGAAGACCAGAAGGAGCTCATCAATAAAAACGAAGCTAAGTTGCTCCGCCCGACTTAGTTGGGCGAGATATCGCCTCTTCGATTCCGTCAGTCTCCCAAAGTAGAGCACGATCGGAGGAGTTCCCTGCCGGCCAGTCCTGATCTGATTGATGATTTCCTCTTCGGATAGTCGATCGAACACGCACAAAACACGGTATCTGCCGTTCGCCATCGAGCCGAAGTATGGAACGGGACACTGATTCTTGTGTGCGATGCCTGTGACCTTTATCGGGATCCACCCTCGCGGAGAGTTCGTACTCGGCCCGATCTCCTCTACCTCGAACCCTAGGCGAGTGAATACTGTTCGAAGCTCGCCGATCAATGTACGCTTAGCCTTCCTAAGCGCGATCCAAGCCTCAAGCATTTCAACGGCCTCATGCGCCTCCGCCTCCGGAACATCGCGCATCTCAACTCCAGGTAACCCTTTGCCCGATCCCACACGGTTCAGGAGAGACCCGGATTTCTGTGGATCGCCCAGGAATACATCGATATCTGCGGCACCGTATGGGAAGAACGTCGCGAGGTGGTCGTGCGCGTCGGGGACATCAGGTAATTGATCTCCGCGCACAGAGAGGTCGATGTATTCATTTGCAGTATGAACATCCCCTTTTTCGATCAGCTCAGCAATACGTTTAAATTCCGAACTTCCTGAAGATATCGCCTCCTGATCAAGCCTTTTCCGAACATCTGCAACCAGATGTTTGCGAGACGTTTCGATTTCGGTGTTTATCAATGCGATTCTTGATTTTTCCTTGCCAAAGTCTCGGATAACCGGGAGGTTCTTCTTAATTTCTTCTAATACAGCCAGAAATCTCGCTCGCTCCGTTTCCCGGACGAGCCCGAGGACAACGGCACCTTCAATGTCTTTCAAACAATCTTCAACTTGGCGCTTTAGAGTGTTCTGGCACAGCCGAATATGGTCTCGTTGAACTCCAGATAATTCAGTCACCAGCTCATTCTGGTCGCCAGACCACTTCAGAAATTCAAGGATCCGATCGGTGCCGACGTGGTCCCATCGCCGATCGCAGAAATATTGGAACGCCGTCCGCCATTCGCCTGGCGAACCGGTTATTAGTTCTTCAAGAAGTCTCTCTATGACAACATCGGGCTCTGCTGTCGGCTCCCATGTCTCTGAAAACCGCAATTCGGGGATGCATAGGACATCGCGCGAAAGCACGTACCTGACTTCTGGTTCTCTCGTCTGTGGTCTCAGTTGTGGTTTGAGGAGTTCTAGAAGATTCTCGAGTGCTAGCCGGCATTGTCCTGTCCCCGCACGGACCCTAAGATCGTCTGACGCCTCGCTCACCGCTGCAAGCTCCGCCTCAACTTCTGCGCGCGACGTTGTCAGACTTGCGTAGAGCTCAACGAGCTTCTTCCGTGAATAGTTCAATTGCTCGGAGGTACCGCGCTCTTGGAGAGCAATCCACCGAGTTACGAATTCGACCGCCTCGCGAACGTATCGAATTAATGTAGTCAAATTCCCTGCGCTTAGGTTTCCGCTTATCGCACGGCCGCGCAGTTGCCGTTGAATCGCGTTTGCTTCGCCTCGGATTCGACCCTCGGTCGAAAATGACTCCACCAATCGCTTTTGTTGGACGAGAGCATCCGTGTCGCGATTAAGAATTGGAGTTACCATCCGGTAAATCGAACCATCGGACTCCAGCCATTTGGTCCATATCTTTTCTACCGATGGATTTGTGAAAGGGATGTGCGGAGCCCGACTCCACCACGATAAAGTCTCATTGTGAAGTCGCTTAATACGTTCGGACGAATCCTCTGAGTTGCCGACGAACTCGAGCGCGATCGGATCGAGAGGAACTCGCAAACTTGCGTATTCGGAAATCTGCTTACAAATCCGACAAAGCTTCGGGGCTCCGACCAGACCATGGATCCCAATTTCAATGGCTCCATGAGCCTCTGTGCTTGGGTCGACCACCGCAGCCCGCAGCCCTGAGGCAATGAGAAGCAGGCGATGGCCCGCCGCATCCGGCGACGAGTAGAAGTCCGACGAGATTGCGATAAGCCCGAAATCCTCCCTCAGCTGCTCGGCAATTGAGCCGAGAGGGTTTTGGAACTCTCGCCCAAGAGCAAGCGCCCTCAAGCTTGACAGAAGCTGAACATGCTTGTGGGGATGAGCTCGTTCGAGCGCTTGCACAAGATGATAAGCAATCCCGACCTTTCCTTCGAGCAGGACGAACCAGATCCGGCGTTGGATTGATTCCGGAGTTCGTGGCTCTGCTGAATTGAGGAATTCGGCTGCTAGAGAAGTGGCGTTGACTGTTTCTAAATAGCGGAACTGCAAAACCGATTGCGTATCATCGAGAGCTGGACTCGAGCAACCTGTGCTCGCCTGGATATCTGCGACGCTGTGTTCATCAGCAATGTTAGCTGGCTCAAAGGATGTCGGCTCAGTATCAAAAATAGTAGTGGCATCCGTCGGCACCTCGACCAAGCACGAGTTGTGGTGCAAATTCTCAGAATCCTCTTTGCCCTCTACGAATGCAATGTTGTTGGTCGGCGACTGATCATCACGCACTTGAATCTCTTCCGCCTTCGGGCCACCAGGACTCAGCTGAGCTATGATCAATCGCTTGCTCAATGCGAATGCTAGTTTTCCGCCAAATTGCTTCCCAATGGAATCGAGCGCGTCTAGGCTTTGATCCTCATCAAGCTCTGGCTCGGAAGTCGTCACGAGTATGAGCAGTTCATAAGGCTTTAGAGTTCGTAGAGTCTCCTCATCAATATCAATCTCTGACTGCAGAAGCTTTGAGCGAAGGTCTCGGGCAGAATCTTGACAAGCAGTGAGGGGCAAAAACTCTCTGCCATCTGCCCGAGTCAAGCTAAGCACGAAATCCAAGAGGCAAATTGCTTGCTGCCTAAGATTCCTACGTTGCAGCTTCTAATCATCGAGTTTCTTTATCTGCGCAACAATCTCCGATAATCGATCGAGGGAGGCGCCCGTGTCCAGGGTATGAACGATGCCAAGGGCTTCGGCCCGAACGCGGACACTGTTCAAAAGCCTCCCATGCATTTGTTTGAGAGTCGCTAAAATACGAGAAGCATCTACGGATGGGAGTGTTCCCTGCTTCACGAGGTGGACATCGGCTTCCAGTCGTTGAGCGGCGCGGGAAAACTCGACTCGGATTCGATCCAAACTGTTGTTTAGATCTTCATGATCTCCCGCTTGCTCCGGTCCATCGGCCGTCCGAATTAATTGATCGCCAGATTCGGGATCAGACGTTGGGATCAATTCCGGTTCTGCAGTTGAAGCTCGACCCACTTCGTCAATTGAAGAAGCCGGATCCGGATCCGGTAAAGCAAGCAAAGATTCGATATTGGTGAACTCGATCTGCCGCATGTTGCCCCAGTGGGTTTCATCAGTGATGACAAGCACTTGGGAATACAGTGACACCTCGTCGGGAGGAAACTTCCTGAGAAGCAGCGCGAGTGCTTCTTCCAACTCAATAACGGCGGGAGCAGAGTGCCACTCACTTGATATCATTCCTGCTTTGTGCAGAATTCTCAGTGAATCTAAGAAGGCAGACATCAGTGGTATTTGGGCTTGGAAGAAATAGCCTCTAAAGACTGGTTCGAGATCTATTTTATTGGCATTGCAGAGGTGGAGGACATAGCCAGCAATCTTATCAGCTGGCCAGCTTGCGACCGTACTCTCTCGAGTTCTAAGCGTGGCCGCTACTTTTTGAATGGCGTTTCGGCGTGGCGGGAAGTCTCGGTTCTGGAGACAATATGTAATGAGGCTAAGCTTTTGTGCCTCAGAGCGTTCATCCCAAATTGTTTCGATGGTGTTCGGAAATTGCCAGGCAAACACAATGCTCCTCGCCTTACACAAAGACAATAGGCTCTGCGCAATCGACCGATAGCTCTAGTTTAATTTCGAAGCCGATTCTACACTTCGGATAATCAACGGCACAAGGCCTTGCGATTCAAGGTCGGATTACGGAGACCACAACGGCAGGTCTTACGTCTGCGTGGAGCAAGAGGTCGCTTTCGAGGGTTGATTCGAATTGAGCCATTCGTCCGCCCTCCCACCTCGCGACAAGGCCGGTCGGGTTCTCACCTCTCCCCAACTGCTTGACGAAGCGAAGGCGGAACTTCACACGATCATCGCGAAGATACCAACGGCTGCGCTTGCATCAGAGTTAACCAACGACCAAACAGTCCGCGCCCTCCTCAACGAAGCCTTTCAGCATTTGGCCGGTGCCGGGTTGGAGGGGGCTAGATCATGAGATTCGCCTCCCTCAAACTCGAACGATATGGATGTTTCACCGAGAAGGAACTTGTCTTTCGGCCCGGGGCGTCCCTGCACTTGGTTTTCGGCGAAAACGAGGCCGGCAAAAGCACATCGCTCTCCGCGATAACAGACCTGTTGTTCGGGATCGAAAACCGAACCACCTACGACTTTCAGCATCCAGGTCAATTGAGCCTCGGCGGCACAATCGTCACCGATGACGGACAGGAGTTTTCCTTCAAACGCAGGAAGGGTACCCATTGCGTCCGGCTTGCTGGGCTTTATGGTGGCCACTTCAAAGTTCGGATTTGCTTGGGCGCTGACCTGATTGACATGCATCAGACCAAAGACAATAGCCATTGCCACCACAACCGTTGCGGGCACGCCAGGATGTCGTTTTCTGCTAGGGTCGAGCCTGCTTACCACTTGTCCCTCCATGATCCAGAAAATGCGCTGCTTGAGATCGATCCGATAACGCGACGCCGGAGACACAGGCCAGCGATGACCCTGGGTGGTTTGATTGGAAGACGATTCATCAGTCCTATCCGCTCGACTCTTCAGCGAAAAATACCATCGTTGGCGGTTAGTGGGCTAACCGGAGGACAGGTTTGGGCTGGGACTTTCTTCGGTGGTTCCTTCGTCAGGGAATAGCCGGCAAGCGCCAGACTCAGGGCGACCAGTGTGAGGAAGTTTCAACGGCTAGGCCGTAGCATGCTGGACCACACCTTCAGCCTCACAAATGAGAGCATCACCCGTGGATTCAAACCGCTGGCGCGATGGCAATTCTCTAGGGTAAGCTCTCAGTCTGCATTGTGGCGATTCATAATCCTTGTCGCTGCTCTCGACAAGCGCTTGTCTTCCCGGTGGGGCAGAGGTGTAGCATGTCATTTGCTTTCTACGGCATTGTCGGCATTTCTCTGATCCTATTGGAGTCATTGCTGATTGGCGGGCTGCTGTGGCAGCGAGCGAGACGAATGAAGGTGGAAACTGATCTAGCCGTTACCAACGACCGGCTTCGTCTGGCACTGGAAGCCGGGAAGTCGGTGGGCTGGAACTTTGAGGTTCGAAGCGGGCAAGACCAGTGGTTCGGTGACCTGCAAAACATGTTCGGAATCTCAGCGGACAACTACTCCGGGAACGCCGAAGACTTTTACCGCTCCGTACACCCGGAAGACCGGAAAGGCGTCCGGAAAGCCGTTGCTAACGCCCGACAGAGCCGAAACCCGTATGTGGCAGAATTTCGCATCGTCCGCGCCGATGGAGCCGTGCGATGGATCACTGCCAGCGGAAAATTCTATTACGCAAAGAGTGGCGACGCCGAGCGGATGTTGGGCATGGCAGTGGACATTACCGATCGCAAGCTGGCGGAGGAAACACTGCGGGAGAGCGAGGCGCGGTTCCGAGATTTGGCCGAGCAGAGCCACACCACCCACTGGGAAGTTGACCCACAGGGTCTGTTCACTTATGTCAGCCATGTGTCCCAAGCCTCTTGGGGTTACCGCCCAGACGAAGTCGTGGGCCGAATGCACTTCTACGACATTCATCCCGAAGAAGGACGCAAGGCGTTCAAGGCGGCTGTCTTCGCGGTCGTCGAACGGAAGCAACCGTTCCGGGACGTAGTCCACGCCATGGAGACCAAGGATGGCCGCCTCGCGTGGGGCTCCACCAACGGCATCCCCCTTCTGAACGCCGACGGAACACTGCGGGGCTATCGAGGCAGCTGCACCGACGTAACAGATCGCAAGCTGGCCGAGGACGTCCGGCGCAGATACGCCGCCATTGTCGAATCCTCCGATGACGCGATTATAGGTGCGGATACGCACGGAATTATCACGGATTGGAACAAAGGAGCAGAGAAACTCTATGGCTTCTCCGCGAACGAAGCGATAGGCAGCCATGTTTCCTTTATCTCGCCAGCGGATCGCCCTGAGGAGGGTCAGGAAATACTCAACAAGGTAATAAGCGGCGAGCCAGTTCGGCACAACGAAACCATCCGACGGAGGAAAGACGGCACCACCGTTGGTGTATCGCTGACCGTCTCTTCGATAGTCGATGACGACGGCCGGATTGTCGGGGCGTCGGGAATTGCCCGTGATACCACAGAACGAAGGCAGGCCGAGGCCCAACTGCGTGAAAGTGAAGAGCAGTTTCGAACTTTGGCGGAAGCCATTCCGCAGTTGTGCTGGATGGCGCGCGGCGATGGACACGGTTTTTGGAACAACCAGCGTTGGTATTCCTATACGGGCACTACTCCAGAACAGATGGAAGGGTGGGGCTGGCAGTCGGTGCACGATCCCCAGACGTTACCGACCGTTCTCGAACGATGGAACGTTTCCATCCTGAAGGGCGAGCCATTCGATATGGTTTATCCGCTTCGGGGTGCGGATGGCGTCTTTCGCTCATTCCTAACCAGGGTGATGCCCCTCAAAGACGCTGATGGACGGGTCGTACGCTGGTTCGGAACCTGCACCGACGTTACTGAACTGCGAGATGCGCACGAGAAGCGCTATCGCCAGTTGTTCGAGAACATGTCGGAGGGCATCGCCTACTGCCGCATGCTTTTCGATGATTCAGGTCGCCCTACAGATTTTATCTGTCTGGATGTAAACACGGCATTTCCGAGGTTGACGGGGCTGAAAGATGCGGTCGGCAAACGAATGACCGAGCTGATCCCGGGAATTCGAGAGTCGAATCCCGAGCTGTTTGAGACATGTGGCCGCGTTGTCTTGACAGGTCAGCCGGAGAAACTTGAGGTTGAGATAAGGTCCCTCGGAACATGGCTCTCCACCTCCGTGCACAGTCCCGAGAGGGATCATTTCATGGCTGTCTTTGACAACATCACGGAACGGAAACGGTCAGAAGAACGATTGCTTCGCGCGGAAAAACTGACTTCTGTCGGACGGATGGCAGCAGCCATCGCGCACGAGATCAATAACCCGCTGGATGCGGTAATGAACCTGCTTTTTCTCGTCGGCACCACCAAAGATTTGCCCGAATCAGTGCGCCATCTGCTGGAGACAGCGGACGACGAATTGAAACGCGTCGCCCACATCACCAGACAGTCTCTGGGGTTCTATCACGAGTCAAGCGCGCCGACACTCACGCCGGTCAGTGCCGTGCTGAATTCGGCCGTTGACTTGGTGAGGAGCAGGATCAAGCTGAAACAGGCCATCATCGAAAAGCAATTTGACGGGGACGTGCAAATTACAGCTATCTCGGGCGAGTTGCGTCAGGTTTTTTCCAACCTCCTTTCAAACAGCCTGGACGCCATTAATGAACGAGGCGTGATTAAGCTGCGTGTCTCGGCGGGCAGACATCGTATTCGAGTCACGATCGCTGACAATGGCAAAGGCGTTCCCAAAAGCATGCGCCGCCGAGTATTTGAACCGTTTTTCAGCACCAAGGGGGCGGTTGGAACCGGTCTTGGATTGTGGGTGAGCCAGCAGATCATCGAGAAGCACGGCGGGACGATCCGGGTGCGCTCAAGTTCTGATGGATTACGGAGAGGAACAACATTCTCAGTTGCGCTTCCTCTTGGTCCCACGCAGCCGGAGGGCCAATTGACGGTCACTCTCGGTGATGTGGGGAACAAACCACGGGGAAGTTCACAACCTGCGGACCGCCCGGTCCGGTAGATTGACAACTGAGCAAAAGAGGTCAACGGTGCGCGGTCAGTCCTCGCGTTGTGCTCGGCCCTTTGCAAGGGACAGACCGGCCCTGTGCGGTGTTCCGGTCGGATTGTGGGCTACTCGGAAGTGTCGTTAGCAAGTAGAAATGTCCGCTTTTCGTAGCAAGTGAAATGTCCGGATTCATAAGTTAGTAGCCGTAGAGGCGGTGGGAAAGTGCGAATCCCGCGTATTGTGCGGGATTTCGAAGTTGAGAGGGAAAGTCTGTTTTTGGACTTTTCCTCTCAACGTCTTTTCCACGGCCTTGATTTGTTTTTTGCTCAGCGGCGTCAGGAGCTTCCCGTCTTCGCTGTAGTGCCCGATACGATGTCCAGCGATCATGAGGGTCAGGGTCATGTCCAGGTGCTGATGGATGATCGCCTTCGATCCGGCCAGGGTGTGGCGCCAGTGAGCGCGCTCGAGCTGCATGACCAGGTTGTGAAAGCGCACCGTGTTGTCCCGATCGACGGTGCGCTCGTAGCGTTGTGTAAAAACCATTTCCAGGTTCCTGTTCCGGCAGGACATAAATGCCGTGCCGCGCTCGGCTGCGGGAACCGTGAAACGGCGGTTGAACTCGGCAATGTAGTGATCGTTCAGAAACTGGTTGGCGCCTTCCAGGGTTCGGATACTGCGCAATCGCAGTTCCTGCGGCAGCCGTCCCTGCCAGGTGGAGAAGCTGCGTTCCGAGCGTCCCCGCGCTTGCGGTGAGTAGGACGGAATCATCTGCACTCCCAGTTCCTTCATGGCGCGGCCCACCTGCGTGGGACGGTCATAGTCGACCTTGCCGCCGCTCTTCGGCGTAAGCCAGAAGTGGGCTCCGCGGTCGGAATAGAGCGAACAGAACAACCCCTTCTGTTGAATCACTGCCCGTAGCCCGGCCATCACCGTGAAGGTCGATTCCTCCGGAGCCAGCTGGGCGTAATAGATATCGCTGGTGGCGTCGTCCAGGATCACGATCAGGTCATGCTTACGCTCATCCTGAAACCAATGGTGTTCGCTGCCATCGATGTGCAGCATCATCCCCGGCAGAGGACGCCGTTCACGCCGCTTGCGATGAACCCCGCGCCTGGACTTGCGCTTCACCAGCCCGGCTGCCTGCAAGGCCTGCTTCACCCACGTGTAGCTCAGACCGATCTGGTGTTCTTCGCCGAGCTTCTCGTGGAAGTGACGCACGTTCAGATCGAAGTATCTGTCCCGGTACAGACTCAGAACCTCTTCGGCCTGCTTCTTCGCCACCCGTCTGCTGCTTGGCTTCCGCCGTCGCCGATCCAGTAATCCCTGTGGGCCTTGTTCCTCGAGTCGCTTCCGCCAGCGTCGCAGCTGACGCTCGCTGATGCCGATTAACTCCGCTGCCTGCCACCACTTGATCTTCCCCGATGTGGCCCGTAACAACACTTCCTGTAGCTTCATAGCCCGCTCCATCGCGGTGATCGGATAGATCTCCATGCTCTCGCGCATGGCTCCATCCTCACCGCCCCAAAAGCGGACATATCACTTGCTATAAACACCGGACATATTATGTGCTAACGACAGTGGGCTACTCGGAAGTTACATCTTTGACAACAGTTCGGCGCGAGTGTTGCTCAACTAGTTATTACTGGCATGGTCCGCCGCCTTAACCTCCACGGAGGTATAAGGGGAGCCCAGGAGGCGTCCCATGGAAATTCACACAATCGGCATCGATCTTGGCAAGACAGTCTTCCACCTGGTTGGTCTTAACGCTCGCGGCGAAGTCGTGGTGCGCAAGAAGTGCTCACGCGATCAGATTCTGCGTTTCACCGCGAACCTGCAAGTGTCATTGATCGGCATGGAAGCCTGCGGAGGGGCGCACTTTCTGGCTCGTGCCCTGCGCGAGCAGGGACATGATGCAAGGCTGATGCCGGCCAAGTATGTAAAGCCTTACGTGAAGACCAACAAGAACGACTACATCGATGCGGAAGCTATCGCGGAAGCGGTCGGCCGTGCGAGGATGCGCTTTGTACCCATCAAGACAGACGACCAGCTGGATCTGCAGTCCCTTCACCGGGTGCGCGAACGCTGGGTATCGGGTCGTACGGCGGTGATCAACCAGATTCGTGGATTGCTGCTGGAGCGAGGCATCACGATTCGCAAGGGACGTCGTCATATCGAAGAGTCTCTGCCCGGGATCCTGGAAGATGCCGACAACAAGCTGTCAGGCGCATTGCGTGTATTGCTGACACAACTGCGACTGGAGATGCAATACCTGCAGAGGCAGGTCGACGAGTGCGACAAGCTGATCCTGCGGATTGCCGACGAGCTCGAGGACTGCCGACGGATGCTTGCGGTCCCGGGAATCGGACCGATGACAGCTACCGCCACGATCGCCGCGATCGGCAACGGTGCGGCCTTCAAGAAGGGTCGAGGATTTGCTGCCTGGTTAGGCGTGGTGCCTGGAGAGCACTCCACCGGCGGCAAGCAAACACTGACTGATACCAAGAGGCGCGGGAACAGATATCTGCGCAAGCTCTTCGTGCAGGGTGCTCATGCCGTCCTGCAGCAGAGGATGAAACAATCAAACGGCCTGAACACGTGGCTGGCTCAGCTCACCTCCCGCAAGCGCATTCAGGTGGCGGCGGTTGCGCTGGCCAACAAGATGGCGCGGATGGTCTGGGCGGTGCTGTCCAAGGGAGAAGCCTATCGCCCTCCACTTTTGATTGAAACTGCAGCAGTTTGAAAACAAGTGGTCTGCAATTGACGCCTGGCAAAAGATGCCAGGCGTCAATTGCAGACCAGCGGCGACTGAGAAGAGTTTTTCGATTCCTGCCAGGTTTGCTGGCGAACCATGACGATGGCAAAAACGGTCGAACCCGGCACTCTTGAAACCTGTAACCCGGAATAGGCTTAAAAGCCCGCGTTACTAAGTAGGACAAGAGTGCAACGCATTCCATCCAGGGCCAGAGCACTCGCTCACACAAAGGCCGGATACATTCGCGCAGACCTACCATGTCATTCTCATCTTTCGCTTGCAATGCGGCGGCGGACCATACATCCGGGTTGGCGGTGATTCGCTCGGAACTCCGACCAAGAGTGTGGAGGCTCCTCTACCCGGAGTGTAGGGCGACGTTGAGAGGGTGTTCGGGGCAGGTGAATTGCCGAGCGGGATTGTGGAGAATCAAGCCGATCAGGAAAAGATCCGCGCTCGGTTGGAGACGCGCGTGGTCCCGGAAGAAGTCGGACGCATACCTTAGTTGGCAATCACCATCTGAGATGTGCTGTGAAGACTTAGCGTCGACTTGGGAACAAATGGAATGCTTAGCGGAAAGGAGTACGTGACCGTCACCTGCACGGCATTACCCGGGACATTACATTGGCTCCCGCAGGCCGTCCAGGTTACAGGGGTGGTTGTGCTCGGACTCAACCACGTCGTTGTCACCGTGGTATTAGCCGCATTCATACCCGGATACCCCAGATTCTGCACATAGGTCTGAATCTTAGCTCCCGTTACGCCACAGTTTGTCAGAACCGAACAAGAAGAACCGCGGACGATAGCGTACCGGGAGGCTTCCCTAGCGGCATCCGAGACGTAGTTGTAGGTATAAAGCGCCAGCGAAAGCTCGACTATGCCAAACAGCACAGCAAACATGACCGAAGAAACCACTGCCATCTCGACGATATTTGACCCTTCATCGCAGCGAACAACTCGACGGCCCTGGTCTGCCCTGAGAAAGCGAAGGGTGCTTAAACAAACCCGACACCTACTGATGAGCTTGCCCATCTTCAGGCCGGGCCCGGTCGCCTTCATCATTGCAGTACCTTCTGAACGGCTTGGCCGTGGAGCGTGAACGATGCGGGGAGGCCCGGAACATGGACAAAAGGAGTGAGAGTCGTTTGTGTTTGAACCGTAAGTATTGTCTCAGGCTGTGAATTGGTGCAGGACGCTGGCAAACAGCCGCTCCCTGTAGCAGCACTCCCGTCTGAACAAATACAGGCGGTCGATACGGTTGTGGTTCCCAATGTGATGTCCGGTGCGTCTGCTGCGGCAGTATTCTGAATTCCCGTGGTGTCGCCAGCCGTCGCAGAGGTCTGACAGCCATAGGAGACGCCGGCCCTGGCTGCGTTTGCCACCTCAACCGATGCATACGTCATCCATCCAAGTTCGGCGGCTCCCACTATCAAAGCCGTCAAGACCGGCATCGTAAGGCAGAATTCCACGAGAGCACTGCCCACTTCGCTCCTGGTCCTGGCTCTCATTCGCAGAATGGAACGCACAACGTTGGAATCGCGAGATTTTGCAGTCCACATGGTTACTCCACCAGTGCAAGTCGTGAAAGAACCGAGTTGGGGTTGGTTGCGACCGAGTAATTGGTATCGTTAATCGATCCGCTTCCAGTTTCGGTAAGAGAATCCGTAATCATATCCAGGGACACATTGAGACTGCCCGATCCGGTCAATGTGACAGGTGCATTGGGAGCGTAGAGAATGCCTTGAATATGGTCGCCCCCTGAACCGGTGATGGCCATTGTTCGTGTATCGCCCCGTGCCTGGAAGGCCAGAACGCCGTTGTACGTTCCCGAAGTCGGCGCCGAAAGATTCATATTGCCGCTCCCTGTGAGGGTGGTGCTGCCTTCGGTGTAGAAGGTGATGCCGGACCCTGTCATAGGTCCTGAGCCAGTAAGTTGCAAATTGCCGCCGATAATGTAAAGACCGGAACCAAGAGTGATTGAGGAACTTCCCGTGCTTTGAAAGTTTCCGCCGATCGTGTAATTCCCCGCGCCTAGAATCAGACTTCCGCTACCGGTATTGGTTAAGTTGCCGGTGATGATGTAATTCCCGGCGTTCAGGGTCAGCGTGCCGCTTCCCGTGTTGGAGATCGAAGTGTATGTCCCCGGGTTCACGGTCAGGTTCCCGCTGCCGGTGTTGCTTTGCGTGCAATTCGACGTGCAGGTGCCCGTCGGAATTGACGGCGCCGCCATACTGGCAAGCGGGTCCGCCGCAGCTGAGATTCCTGTGACGGGTGTGGGCGTAATGCCGCCGGAACCGGTTCGCGTGTAGCCGCCCACGATGCCGACTTCCTTGGCGGTTATCGAACCGCTTCCGGTTAGCGTCAATGCGGAAGAGGTATTGCTTGAGTTGTCGTAAATGTCACAGTTGATCGCGTCAATGGCGCCGGACCCAGTCAAGGAAATGTCTGTGCCCGATGTGGCTAGTGTCCACACGCATCCAACGTTGGAGCCAGAACCGGCGACCGCTCTGGCGCTGACGTTCATTGAACTGTTCTTAGTAAGCATGCTCATAAAAATCGTTGGGCTCGGGTCATAGACGATTGCTTCGATGAAGCCGCTTTGCCCGGCGTAGGGTCCGTACACTGGAGTGGTGTTAATGGTGACAGTGGCCCCTCCGACTCCGTTGGTCACCCCATTCGCTGTAGCGGCAGCCTGCCCAGCCGCCTTGGCCGAGGTGATCGAGCCGTTGTATTTGTAATCGAGCGCGGCGGCGATGGCGGCAGCGTCGGCTGCAATTTGCAAGTTCCGGCGGGAACGGAAAAGAAGGCCCACGTCAATGGCCAGCCCCATGAAAGCCACAAGAACCGTCATACCCAAGGCGACAAATACCAGCGTCTGGCCGCCCTCATCACGAATTGATTTCATCGTTGACCTCTAGGCTGCACTAGGATGTCAGCAGACTCTCGCGGAATTTGGGAATTTGGAGATCGTTAGTTCAGACGAATTGCATCGGCCCGAGACGACATGGATGCGCAGGAATCGACTGGCAGTGCGATGCCTCTGAATCCCGCGCCCCTACAACACCATGGGGGAGAAGCCGATTATCTGATTTCGGCGATGCGAAAAGCAATCGCAATTTGAAGAAATCACACGCGTCGAACGAAGGCACGCGGTAACCACAAATGACAACAAGGTCACATCCCCGGAAGTTACTCGTGGGACGGTTCGACCGGCGCCTCTGCTTCTGAGTCCTGGTTAGATGGTGAACTAACCGGACACAACCTCATTTTAGGAGCGGGTTGCTACGCGCGTTTACGGGGCATTGTAGTAGTGTGCGCCGCCTGCAATTCGTCGATGCGTGCACGAAGTTCGTTCACCTTCGCCATCTTCTCTTCCCTCGTAAGGTTGTTCGCCCTGTTCTTGTAGTAGTTCAAGAGCGCACGCAGATTGTGTATCTCGCGTACGACACCCACATGCTTGCGCCGATTCCGGCACGAAGAGTCGTAAAAACCTTTATCACTCCGTATCTGGACGAAGTAGCGATTGCACCCGCACGGGCACCGCTTCACCTTATCGATGCTCTTATCCTCGAGTGCATGAATGAGCGCATCGACGACAGGATTGTTGGAGTAGCGCATCTCGCCATTCGGTAACACTTCCATCCGAGTGTTGTATCCCAGGAGATGATTGAACTCAATCCGCAAATTGTCAGCCAAAAACCTCATCGCGCTTGTATCTTCGGAGTTCGACCGCTTCAACCCGCTCCCATCCTGGCGGATCTTCAGCGCGGCAAAAACCATACGAGCCGGTGTGGTTTCTCTTTTTGTCTCGTCATTCAGTAATTCAACTATTAATTCCAGGCATGTAGCCATTTACCCGACCGCAACCATTCAAAGATTTTGACATCGCTATAATTCTTGCGAATCGATACTGGAGTCAGAATGTTGTTCATCAGCATTCCGAGAGCGAGCGCGACCGCGAGCATGCTCGAACAATAGCATGACTCTCCTGCCGCCTTTTGTGCCATGGGCGAGTCACCGCCAACTCGGAAGTAACCCCAAAATGGGTTATGTCCGGATTGGCCACAATTCATGAATGTCGCTTGGATGATAGCCTTGCAGCGAACCAGCATGAGGTGACCAGTGCCCGGTGATCATCCTGTTTCCGGTGTAATGCCGGTCTTGGAAATGGCAGGCGAGGACGACGAAGAAACTCAACGGCTCCGCGAGATGGAGCAAAGGGCGAGAGACTTCATCAGCGATTTCGAGTGGTGCGAAGAGATCCGCGATTTCTATTACGGAGCCGGAGTCGGGGAAGTATTTGCGGTCTTTCTTGCGCACATTAGACCGGCCCAACCCTCTGTTGACGAGTACTTGTGGATCGTCGTGGGTGATCTTCCGTCCGTGTATCTTGTCACGGACGACTGCGCGAATCCGAAAGAAGCTCTTGAAGGTTACGATTTTCACCCATTTCCATCGAATTTTGACACAGAATCCCACGAAACAGGTCCTGCGAGTGGTGCAGAGTTAGCACGAGAGATGGCGCGAAGCCTTGCCGGGCTTGGCGATGGCCGTAGACGCACCGGGATCACGCGCAAGCCTCACCACCGGCGTGGGTGGACAGATGCCAGGCGGGCGAAGTTCATGGCAACGGTCATTGCCAAGTACGCCAAATTGCGGGAACGGCAAGACACTGGTCGGACACCTGAAGTGTTGCGATTTGGGATGCGAAATTCACAGGACACCGATCCCGCGCAGTTGTGGAATCGCATCACGTAACATGCCGAAGCGAGCGAGCGTGACACACGGATCTGAAATTTCTTCAGATCACTTGAGCGCCAGTAGTTTTCCCACTCGCAATCCAGTCATCACGTCCACCAACGCTGCGATGCTTGGCGGCTCCTCCAAATAGAGAAGCAGCTCCTCCGCTTCGTCGAGAGTCAGGACAATGAGAATGTTCATCGGCTTAGAGAGCTTGGGACGCACCTGCATGATGGGTTGGAGTCGGGCTGCCAATGTCCGACATTCGCCTTGTATTCGCTCTTTGATTTTTCATATTTAAATCATTCAAAAAAATGTATTTACCGAATTGTTTGGAAATATGCTGTGTACAGAATATACGTGATACATCGTAATATTGCAGGAAATGCTATTATTTACTGAACAGGGAATATAGCAACAATGTCAGATATCCGACAACCCGAGCAAGAGCTGCAAGCTACTCTTTTATCGGTCCTGCGCAAAATGCCAAATGTGACCTCGGTATATGAGGAAGCGTTGGAAGGGCCGGACAACGGACTCGACTTCATCGTGAATGCTTCCGTGAATAGAAAGCCAGTGCGCCTGTTGGTCCAGGTGAAGAGTGCACTCTTTCCGAGGGATGTCCGAGCGGCGTTTTGGAACATAAAGTCCTCCTCTCTGCGTCCTCCAAAGGGCGAGGGCTCGGTCCCGTCGATACCGATGATTGCGGCTGGCACGATCTCTGACGGCGCCAAAGAACTGCTTCAGGCCGAGCGCATCGGGTATCTTGACCGAGCTGGCAGCTTCTTTCTTCCCAACGATGATCTATACATCCTGATCGACAGACCAGCGCCAAAAGAAGCGCGCAAGATGGACCGGCCACTGTTCTCCGGAAACCGATCGGCCGTCGTCCATGCGTTACTGTTGAACCCGCAACAGTGGTTCAGCACCAATGAACTGGCCAAACTTGCATGGGTGTCTGCTTCGACCGTTTCCGTTACGTTCGCCGAGCTCGAGAAGCGGGACATGGTCGCGGTTCAGGGCAAGGGACCAAACAAGACCCGTAGGCTTTCTACGCCCACGGCGTTGCTGGACGAATGGGCCAGGCAAACCGAACTTCTTCCGAAGCCTGAGATTCGTCGTTATTACGTTCCAAGGCTCAAGCCTGAGGAGCTGATGAAAGCGATCAATGATGTTTGCAAGAGACTAAGCACCGCATACGTGATCACGCACGAATGGGCCGCGCAGCTCTATAGCCCCTTTTTGTCGAACATCTCGCAAGTAAAGTGCCGGATCTTTCCGAATGCCCCCCTCTCTCTGATTACAGGCGAACTGAATGCCCGCGAGGTCGAAGAAGGAAGCAACTTTGGCTTGATCGAAAGTGAGTCTGTCAAGGACATGCTGTTCGAGCAGGAGATTCGCGGTCTACGGGTCGAAAGCCCGATACTCGCATATCTGGATCTAATGGGTGGCGAGGGGCGTTCCAGGGAATTGGCAGAGCATCTCCGCAATGAGAGGATCGGATTCTGATGCCGAAGCCCAACACTATCGACGGGTACAACGAGCAGGTCACTCGCGACTGCGAGCGTGTGTTGGTGACGCTGCTCCGCAATCTCGGGCCGTGGAAGGACTCGATCTTCCTCGTTGGTGGGCTGACGCCACGTTATCTGGTGCCCGATCGTCCTCCGGTAGTTCCACCTCATGCGGGGACGCTCGATCTCGACATCGTGCTCGACGTCGTGATCCTTGAGACGACGGACGCCTACAAGTCTCTGGAAGAGAATTTGCGGAAGATCGGTTTCGACAACGCGACGAACCGGAGCGGCCAGAAGCAAAACTGGCGTTGGCAGATCACGATGGCTGACGGAAGCCATGTCATCCTTGAGCTTCTCGCGGATCGCACCGACCAAGTAGGTCCCCGTGTGCAGCCCCTTCCCACGGATGGCAGCATCTCCGCGCTGAATATGCCATATTCCTCTATGGTATTTGACCTCCACGACACGACTGAGGTCAGTGCAGAGCTGCTGAGTGGGGATGGAATGGTGACGGAGATCATTCGCTATGCGAATATCGTGAGCTTCGTTTGCCTCAAAGCCTTCGCTCTGGATGGCCGCGTCGAACGCAAGGACCCGCACGATTTGGTTTATTGCATCGAGCACGGACCGGGCGGCTGGGAAGCCGCTGCCGCTGCATTCCGTGACCAACTGGCAGGCAAGCACGAGGCCGCGATTCGCCAGTGCCTGGGAATCTTGCGGAAGCACTTCCTCAGCGACGAGAAGACCGAAGCCCACCTGAAAGACGGGCCCACGATGGTAGCCAACTTCGAGTTGGGAGAATCCGGAACCCGCGAGAACAGGATTTTGAGACAACGCGACGTTGCAGCACTCATGGAGCAGTTTCTGAACGCGCTGGAGGCCGCTCCGAACGGGCCCATCCCGCCAGCCGAGAACGGTCATGAGTAGCCCTCTCTCAACCGGTCCCGCTGGTCCCCACTTCGAATCCAAGGTAGGAGCTCACTATTTGCTCTCGATGCTCGTTGAGGCGCCAGCCCGCGGCCTGCCAGGAACGATCATCGACCGGGTCGAGATGCAGCGTGCCCCCCAAGGCATGCACCTCGATGACGTAGTCGTTCGAGCCCATGACCGATCAGGAAAACCGGCAATCCTCGAAATCCAAGTCAAACGAACGATTACGTTCGCTCCGAAAGACCCGGTCTTCACGGAGGTCGTGGAGCAGATTGCCAAGACAGCGGCGCAGCCGGACTTCTGGAAGTCGAACCACCAACTGGGTATCGCCACGTCTGCGACTTCCCGCAAGATCAACGGGCCTTACCAGGATGTTTTGACCTGGGCGCGTCAGATCGGAGACGCGAAGACGTTTATGGAGCAGGTCGAACGCGCCGGAACTTCCAATGACTACGTGCGGTCCTTCGTTGCGACACTCAGGTCTCATCTCAAGGATGTGAGCGCTCCGCATGATGATGAAATCGTCTGGAAGATTCTTCGTCGGCTCCACATCCTGACATTCGACTTCACCGCGACGGAGTCGTCCGGGCAGGAGCTTGCACAGGAACGATGTGCCCGAGCACTCGAGCCGGGCGAAGCCGGCCGGGCCGCCGAGCTGTGGAAGGTGTTGACCGAGATCGCGACTGAAGCCGCATCGTCCGCAGGGGATCGAGACCGCCCGCAGCTACTCGAAGAGCTTCAGAAGTCTTCGTTTCGGTTAGCTCCTGCCTCGAGTAACGCCGGAGCTCTTCGAATCCTGGCAGACCTGTCCCGGAGTGCGCTTGAAGACATCGATGACGCCGTGAGTGGAGTGTCGCTGTCCCGCACTGACTATGCGTCAGCGGTCCACACTGCTTGGGACGGACATCGCTACCTCGAAATTCGCGGCGATGCAGGCGTCGGAAAATCGGGTATCCTCCGACACTTTGCGGAGCAGCTTAGCGAAGAGTCACCAGTCCTCGTTCTCACACCGGAGCGCACGCCGGGAGGGGGCTGGATTGAACTCCGGAGCAAACTCGGATTCGATGGCAACTGCCACGAACTCCTTTGCGATCTTGCAAGGAATGGCGCTGCGACCGTTTTCATCGACAACCTTGATTTCTTTCCTCGCAAGGCCCGCCTAGGAAGCACGCGGCCAAAAGCGAACATCGAAGTCGGAATACTGGCAAGTTATAATCGAGCTGAATCCCAAGATTAATCTAAGCCACGCTCCCGCGGAACGGTAGCACCTTGCCGCCGCGTTGCGTTTGTTCTAGAAAATCCGCCCAGTCCTGCATCATCTCCGCTCGCGGTTCAAGATAGAGAGCGTGATTGTAAGCAGCGCTTACGGCGTTGCGCGGAGCGTGTGCCAGCTGCAGCTCGATGTGGTCGTGGTTGTAGCTCTGCTCGTGCAGAATCGTTGATGCCAAGCCGCGAAAGCCGTGGCCAGTCATGCGGCCTTTGTAGCCCATGCGCTCGAGCGCTTTCAGGATTGTCATGTTCGACATTGGCTTCTTCGGGTTTTGCTCGCCAGGAAACACAAGCTGATATTGGCCGGAAATAGTCTGCAACAGGGTAAGCACGTCAATCGCTTGGACGGATAGCGGCACAACGTGCGGCGTCCTCATTTTCATACGCGTTGCAGGAATCGACCAGCGTCTTGCATCGACGTCGAACTCATCCCATCGCGCTTCAATGAGTTCACTCGTGCGAACAAAAGTGAGTGCCATGAGCTTCATCGCCAATCGGGTGAGTTGTCTTCCTTCATACACCTCAATAGCGCGGAGAAGAGCTGGAAGCTCTTTCGAATCGATGCGCGCCATGTTGGTTTTGCGAGTCGGCCTGAGAATGTCGGACGGCTTGATCTCTGCGGCAGGATTCCGCTTGCTGTAACAGTGCGCCACGGCATAGCGGAAGACCATCCCTACGATCTGAAGAATGCGCTTGGCCATATCTGAGGCGCCTCGAGATTCGATTCCCTTCGCGAGTTGCACGAGTTCCATCGGCTCGACCTCGGCAATTGGCCGATTGCCAAGAGATGGATACACGGCGCCCTTCAGACGGTTCTCGGTTGTTGCCGCGTGGCGTGCGCTCTTGTTTCCGTGCCAATGCTCCAGCCAAAGCTCAGCGATCTTCTCGAACGTGTGTTCCGTCGCAACCTTGACGGCGGTCTTTTCCGCCATTCGCTCGGCCATAGGGTCAATGCCATTGGCCAATTGCTTGCGGGCTGCATCGCGGCGGACGCGCGCGTCTGCCAAGGGGACGTCTGGATATCTTCCCAGAGCCATGAGCTTCTCTGTGCCTTCGAAGCGGTACTTCCATCGCCAGAGCTTCCCGCCGGCCGCAGTGACGAGCAGATGGAGGCCACCACCGTCGAAGAGCTTGTAAGGTTTTTCTCCAGACTTGGAGCGTCGGATTTCAGTGTCGGTCAAAGCCAAGGCGGATTCTCCGGATTTCCGTGAAAATAAGGAATACCCCCACTCTCGGAAATTAATACCCCTTATCTGACCCCCATCAGGAGTTGGCTTCCACAATACCGCACTGGACGTAAAAAGACAAAAGCCGCTGATGTTTCAGCGGCTTATCTTGATTTATTGGATTGTATTGGATGTCTCTAAATCTGGAAATGGTAGGCACGACTGGATTCGAACCAGCGACCTCCTCCGTGTCAAGGTCCATAGGATATGTACTTTCAACAACTTACAGGCCGCTGGAGACTGCCAAACAGCGTCCTAGAACGCCTAAGCCGAAAACTCAGCAGGTGATTTTGCAGGCGATGGAATTTCGGCGGCCCGTCGGAATCGGAGTTGCTTTTTCTGATTTCCGACAATTCGAAATTGGTAAACGCGGGGCGTTTTATCAGGACCTATCCGGATCTAACCAGATTTCCGGATAGGAGGTTATTCGGTCACTTGCCGAGAACACTGATCGACATGAATCGCTCGATGAGCGCATATGACCTGTTTGCATCAACTGATGCTTGGACTCTGATGCGCGACCTGCTGGCGCCGGTAAGGTACGCCCCATTCGTCGACCAGAGATCTCATCCATTCTCGAATGTTTTAATTTTGGCTTGGGTCCACGATGCCTTTTTTCCTATTTGTCGGTTCCCTCGATCAGCGAACTCGTGTGATGTCCTGCACCCAGTTTGTCTCCCAGGTCTTGCCCTCGTCTGGCGAGTCCGCTTGCTCCCAGTGGCACGATGTCGGAGTGATGTTGGACCAGATGAAGCGTGCCCGAACTCGCTTTCCCTTGACCGTATCATCCCCATAGAAAGTGACCACGCCATTGCGGAAGCCTCCAATCATGGGCGGATCCAATGGTTCGGATGGTGTCCTGCTGTCGAGCCACCAGATTGACCACTGCTGGGTCTTCGGGTCGAAGGACCGCAGAGCGACACCGCGATAGAGAGCACCGGGAACGCTGAGCACTGTATCGTCCACATTGCTGTAACTCCCCATAAGCGGTTGATTCAACAACGTGCCTTCGAATTCAGTCCACTCGTGATTATTGGCGAGTCGCTGCTTCAGCTTTCGATGATGAGCCTGCCATTGACCAACCAGGAAGTCGAAGTCGTGAAGACCGGGGACTGCACTGTCTGTCTGATTCATCCCGGGGCTCGAATCCTGGTGCGATTCTGCGGCCAACTGTCCAGGCGCTGCCAGACACAGACCTAGCAGCGCGATCATGACTGAACGGTGATGAATACTCACGATGCCCCCTTTTGAATGGCGGCGGTATCCGATGACAACCAATGCTCAATTCGATCCGCGTAGGTGCGGCTCGAGCGATGCTCCGAGCCGTCCGAAAGCTTCACCGTGAACTCGCGGTTCTCGATGGATCGCAGCTCCAGTATGCCTTTGGACTGCACAATTCGGGAGCGGTGTATGCGGATAAACTTTGCCGGGTCGAGCCTCTGTTCGAGAGACGCCATCGTCTCGCGTAACAGGTAAGAACGACCGTTGGCGTGGAGTTCAACATAGTCACCGGCAGCCCCAATCCAATCAACATCCTCCGCAATGACGATTTGAATGCGGGATCCAGCTTGCACCGTAAACCGGGACGCGAATCCATCTGAGGTGCGGTCCAGCATTTTCATGACCCGCTGTGCCATGTCGGCCTTTGATGCGGAGTGCACAAGATCACGAGCTCGACTAACCGCTGTCGCGAAGCGTGTGTCGTCCACCGGTTTCAACAAGTAATGCAGCGCATGAACGTCGAATGCCCGCAAAACATGTTGCTCATACGCTGTCAGGAAAATGACTGCGGGCAGGCTTTCTCCAGGCAACGCCCGCAGCACTTCAAAACCGTCCATTCCGGGCATCTGGATGTCGAGGAACACAACATCGGGAGATCGTTCCAGAATTCTTTCCACTGCGGAATGCCCATCTGCGCATTCCCCAACAATCTCGACGTCCCTGAATTTGCGCAGCCTGAGAACGACGCCACGACGCGCCAAGGGCTCGTCGTCGACGATTAGAGCGCGCACGGCGAAGCCTCCAGCAGGCTCCGAGTCCTGCGTAACGGCAATTCCAGCACGACCTCGCAACCGCCCGCTTCAGGCCACCGAAGCGAGAACTCAAAATTCGCCCCGTAAAGTGTTTTCAGGCGCTCCGCCGTGTTTCCGAGACCGATTCCATTTCCATTCTTTTTTTGCTCGCCCCCGCCACGGCGTCCGGCGTTTCCGATCGTAATTCGCAACCTGTTGGCATGGAGCGCGCTCTTGATCGCAATCCACCCACCTTCGATCAATGGCGCCACTCCGTAGCGCACTGCGTTCTCAACCAGCGGTTGCAGCAACATGTTCGGCACCAGGGCGTCCCGCGTTTCCATTGGAACAGCCATATCGATTGTCAGCCGCTTCCCCAGCCTTGTTTGCTCGATCGCCAGGTACCCTTCGGTAAAGGCCAGTTCCTGAGAAAGCGTCACCTCTGCTGTGACTTCGGAATCCAGGCTTCTGCGCAGAAGATCTCCGATCTGCGCCAGCATCCGTGTGGCCGCAGGCCCATTTCCATCCAGAACGAGAGTGGAGACGGCATTGAGCGAATTGAACAGGAAGTGGGGATTCAACTGATAGCGAAGTGCAAGCAGGCGCGCCTCTCTGAGTTCAGCCTCGGCGCGAAGTAGCCGCTCCTTCTCCATGCTCGATTGCTGCCATTGCTTAATGCTGAAGTACAGACTGCACCACATGAAGAGTATGAAAAAAGACCACGCCCAAACTGTAACCAAAGCGTGCCAGGGTACGTGCTCGAAGGATTCCAAAATGAGGCAGGCTGCGCAGGCTACGGGAATCGATGTGACCATGGCCGCCGCGGCTGCTTTCAATTCAAAAGCGATCCATGACTGCGACTGTCGCAGCAGCCGGCGGCAAAAAGGACGCAGCGCGCAACTTCCAAGGAACATGAAGAAAATAGGCACCGTCTGTTCCGCGATCGACACACGCTGAGTCAAGAAGTTATGAATGGACTCCAAAAGGTCGAAGAGATAGAAGCAGCACCATCCAACGATCTGGACTTGCCAGAATGACCGCAAATTCAGGACATCCTCTCGATTCATGAATTGCATTTTAGCCTAAGTGGAGTATCGGCATTCCGCGTCCTGGCGCACAAAACCCTCGGCTCACCGCATTTCTCAATCGCCCGGCAGATTCGCTCTGGCCGGTCAACTTCATTGAGCTAAGCTCTGACCACCGCTCGAAGGTCGATGTGGATCGACGCTGCGGAGTTAACCAACGCGACCTGAGCTTGAGCGAACGAACGTGATTCAGGCGCCACGACTTTACCGGAGGAAAAGAGACGATATGAGGATGAATAACACAGTTACGGAGTTTTTCGGTACCGTGCGTTGCGACGATTGTTCTGGCTTGTTCCAGCAATGTGTTCGCTCAACGGAGCTACAAGATTACCGATTTGGGCGTTAACAAAAGCACGGACAACTTTAACATGGTCATGGGACTCAATAATCAGGGATGGGCAGAGAACATGGATGGGGTTTTAACCCTGCCCGTCACTTCGACCTCCGCGAGCATTTTAAGTGGCCGCGCGGTAATAAGCATCTACGGAGTCAACATCGACCTCACCACGCTAGGAGGAGACAACAGCTGGACCAACTATGGCGGGATCAACGATCGCGGGGAAGCTGTCGGCATGGCCGAAACATCTGTTCCGGATCCGAACGGTGAGGACATGTGCGCCTTTGGCACAAAAAAAACGTGTCGTCCGTTTCTTTGGCAACACGGCCACATCATGGCTCTCCCGACGCTGGGAGGAAATAACGGGCAGGCCGCCGCCATCAATAACCGCGGACAAATAGTAGGCATTTCGGAGACGACGGTCCCGGACTCCGGATGCCCGCCGAGCAAGCAGCCTGGAACGACGATATTGCCGGTAATGTGGGAAAAAGGCGAAGTCCGAGCTCTTCCTACGCTGCCTGGCGAGCCGGACGGCTTTGTACAAGGCATGAACGATCGAGGCCAGGCCGTGGGCTCCACGGGAACCTGCACCAGCTTTGCGATTCACGCCGTATTGTGGGAAAACGACCATGCCTTCCAGCTTGCGGACCTTGGACACACTGGATCTGACGCCTACGCCATCAATGACCACGGCCAGGCTGTTGGGTATGTCTCGACCACTGACGGCTCAACCATCGTTGCCTCTCTTTGGGAGAACGGCGCACGCGGCGCAGTCACAAACCTCGGCATTCTGCCGGGAGATGGCGCCGCCTTTGCTACAGGCATCAACAACCGGGGCCAGGTGGTGGGAAGCACCTTCAACTCCGAGGGCTGGTCCCGTGGCTTCATTTCGCACGACGGTGTGATGACCGACCTGAACACGCTCATTCCCAGGGATTCCAACCTCTTCATAAACGCGGCCAGCAATATCAATGAGCGCGGACAAATCTCAGGTATGGCAACGGTGCTCTCAGGGCCGGATGCGAACAAGATCCACGCCATTCTGTTAACCCCTTCAAATGAGGAGATCGGCGAGTCGGTTGCAGATTTCGCACGTACACACCCGCATTCCACTTTGCCCGCGGATGCTAGCAGCCACCATTTGCCGAGTTTCGGACCCGGCGGAATCGAGCGATAAGGGGTGTCTTGCTCCAGAATCGCAGGCGGGAAAAGCCGCTTCACGCTCGCGAAGAATTACGAGCCGAGGACCTGGAAAGCTTGGGCGATGATTGTGGTGGCTGCAAGCGCTGCCATTCATGGCCAGTCATCGCCCAGGCAGATGGCAGATCCGGCGGTGGCGGCGCTAGGTAGTGGCTTCGTCTCCGATACTGCGCGAGTGAACGGAGCCACACTCCACTACGTGCGCAGCGGGGCTGGGCCCGCGGTCATCTTGCTGCACGGTTTTCCCGAAGACTGGTACCGATATCACCGCATCATGCCGCAGTTAGCGGCCGCGCGAACTGTCGTGCCGTACACCTACTTCAGGACAAAATTGGTCTTGGCGGGAAAATCGAAAGCTGAGATCAAGGAAAGTATTAAGACCGCGATGGAAAAAAAGAATTGCCCGCTCTCGATGCCGGGGCGATGTGCTTCATGATGTCGAAAGATGCATATCTTAATGATGGTGGTGGGCACAACATGGCCCATCTCATGTTTTACACGCCGCTCATGGATGGTGCAGTGTGGGGCGCAAATTCGATAGACGACTCAAACCATGTCTCGTTTAAATTCCCGAACTCTCCGATATTTCTAACTCCACAGTTCCTAGGTGACCCAGAACCGATGAATAATTTCGTCGTTCCCACCGGCGTGTGGTCGGATGGAACTCCGGATCATATGTAAGGAGGGCCATTTGAGTGCAGCCTCGGAATCATTGAGTGACGCAGGAGCATGATGAAAACTGGATTCGAGAAAGCGAAAATGATAGTCGGGCAGTGCGGGAGGCCTCTGCTGGCCACGTTGCTTTTACTCTCCGCAATCGCACTGGGACAAGCGCAACCGCCGGCAAAGCCGGTACCTGCCCCAATCCGGCCGTTCAAAATGCATGTTCCCGACCGCGTTCTAATTGATCTTCGCCGCCGTTTGGCGGAAGCCAACTGGCCCGATCAACTTCCGGGCACGACCTGGGAGTACGGCGCCGACATCAAGAAGGTTCGGGAACTCGCGGACTATTGGCAGAACGGCTACGACTGGCGTGCGCAAGAAGCGAAGATCAATCAGCTTGACCAGTTCACAACGGAAATTGATGGACAGCAGATTTATTTTATCCATCAGCGCTCTCCTCGCCCCGACGCCATACCGTTGATGCTGATTCACGGATGGCCCGGCTCGATTTTCGAGTTTGAGAAGCTCATTGGGCCGCTCACCCATCCCAAGGACAAAAATATCCCGGCATTTGACGTTATCATTCCTTCGCTTCCTGGCTTTGGATATTCCGGACCCACCACAACCCGTGGCTGGGGCCCACAGCGAATTGCGAAGGCTTTTGTTGTTCTGATGGATCGTTTGGGCTATTCCAAGTTCGGCATCCAGGGTGGTGACTGGGGTTCTGCAATAGCGCAAGACATGGCTTACCAGGCGCCCACGCACGTGATCGGGTTGCATCTGAATCAGATTTACATGCCACCGCCGAACCAGGAAGCCGTTGCGCAAATGAGCGACGCTGAGCGGAAACGGTATTCCTACTTTGACCGGGAAGAGAGCAGCTTTTTTTTCCTGCAGGCCAGTGAACCGCAGACTCTTGCCTACGCCCTTACCGACTCCCCGGTTGGGTGGCTGGCTTGGATGATTGGCAAATTTCAACTGCTTACGGACAACAACGGCGATTTTCTTACGGCTGTGGATCGCGACACATTTTTAACCGATGTGACTCTGTATTGGGCGACCGGCACGATCGGCTCCGCCATGCGAATTTATCGTGAGAACCGGCTCACCATAGAGAAAATGGTCCCGACGCCACACCTGGAGACTCCTGTGGGGTATGCGGATTTTCCGAAGGAGGTGGCTGTCCCGCCGTTTCGCTGGATTACTCAGACATACAACATCGTACAAAAAACTGGCATGCCGAAGGGCGGACATTTCGCAGCTTTGGAGCAGCCCGATCTCTTGGTTGCCGATATACGGAAGTTCTTTGCAAAGATTGATCAGAGGTAAGCCGAAATTGCACCCTGATACGAAATGCATGCGAGACCGCAAGCATTCCTGCGCATTAGCTATTGCCACAATTCAAAGGGGGCATTATGAACATTCAGCACGGCGCCGGCATGCTCGCGCTGCTAATCCTGAGTCTGGAAGCGCCCGGACAGTTGACCGCCCAATCCCAGCAAGATTCGGGAGCCGGGATGAATCAAGCAGAAAGTGCAGTCCCAGGTCTTCACGACTTCGACTTTCTGGTTGGTCACTGGAATGTTCATCATCGAAAGCTGAAGCAGCGACTTGCCAATAATCACGAATGGATTGAATTCGAGGGTACGTTATTTAGCCAACCGCTCATGGGAAGTTATAGCAATGTCGACGATTTAGTGCTCAACGTTCCGGGCGCTCCTTATCGCGGTGTCGCTCTGCGGTCCTTCGACCCAAAAACGCATCAGTGGTCAATCTGGTGGCTCGAGAGCAGGACACCACTCGGACCCCTGGATCCGCCTATGAGGGGGAGTTTCCAGAATGGCGTGGGCACTTTCTATGGTGATGACACGCTCAATGGCAAGCCAGTTCGGGCGCGCTTCATCTGGTCTAAGATCACTCGGACAACGTGTCACTGGGAGCAGGCGTACTCGCCAGATGAGGGCAAAACCTGGGAGACAAACTGGGTGCAGGATATCGAGCGAGCTCAATAGCCGAAACAACCGATTGGCGGGCTCTCCTCTTGCCTCAGTTCAGTGGAAGCATAATCGCCAATGCGCTCATCGAGAATGGAAAGCAGAGCACATTGCCGTATAGTCGCCTTCTCGTCCACATGGTTTCCAACGCGTGCTCAGCTTCGGAAGTCACTTCTCTCGGTAGGAGGTTTTTCGTCCACTTGAACCAAAGCCTTCTCCAAAAAACAAAGAAAGCGACCCGATCAGGGCCGCATCTTGCTGACCCGCTAATCAGCTACTACTTGGCGCTTGCCGGCGGCACAATGCCGTTCATCCGTAGGTACTCCACCATCTGACCATAGTGATCATTCCCGTGGGCTGCCGCAAAAGCGGCAATCGTAGCCCGCGTGCTGAACCCGTCGACCGGCTTGATGGCGACAAATGCATTTTCTGTCGTGATGGTTGCAATCGCCTTGTGCGCGTAGACGAACGATGCTTCGAGTGCAGCCACCGCTTCGTCCTTCGTCGTAATGGAGCCGATTGCCTTCAAGTCGCGGTCAGGCTTAATGCCGCTCCAGCCGAAAAAGAAGTAGTTCGCCTGCGCCAGGTGCGTCACCTGTGCCACAAAGGTGCGCACGGTATCGAACTGCGTTGTCTGGCCCGCAGCAAAGATGGCTTGCACCGGCGCGAAACTGTACTTCTCGGCTGGCATAGCCTTCGCCGCGCCCACTACCTGAAACTCCATCATGGAGAGCAAACCGTCCACCGCTTTCGCGGGGTCTTCCTTTGTACCCACCGGCGGCGACGGCGGGGGGCCACTCATCTGCGCCCGCATCTGCATGCCACCACTCACTATCACAGCAACTGCAAGAATCAGAGCACGAATACGCATTGTCTGTCCTCGATCCGAGTTGGTTTGAAGAGCGACCCCAGCTTACCAGACCTTCCTGGCCGCCGTTCGAAAGCCGTGAGCAGGTCTCCTACTGCATTGGATATAGTCAACCACCGCCTTTGTGGATCGATTTTTTCGCCTTCCTTGGATCGAAACTTCCGCATCAGCGACAAATCTACCGGAGCTCTAAAACGAGCCTCCGCGCTGGTCGATAAGAGAGTTTCGGCCTGCGGGTACCGGCATTGCCTCGGTTTACAGGGCTTGTGTTTCTGCTCTATTCACATGCAATGGCAGCGAAATCTTGACAACCGTACCGCCTTCTACGCGGTTGTGGACTGTGAACCGGCTGCCCCCATTTGGGTGCAGTCCGGCAATGCGCTCGGAGGTAATTGAAAGACCGTGGCCAGCTGAGGTTTTCATCGACCAACCAACGGGCAAGCCGACACCGTCGTCAAGCACATGAATCTCCAAGCGACCATCGACACCCTCGGCTTTCACCGTCACTGTTCCGCCAGCGGCGCGGCGCGATATACCGTGACGGATCGCGTTTTCAACGAGCGGCTGAATGATGAACGATGGTACTTGGGCAAACTGGACTTCAGAGGCGATCTCCTTCCTGAACCTCAGTTTGTTGCCGAAGCGAATCCTCTGAATGGCAAGGTAGTGTTCGAGGAACCAAAGTTCTTCTGCAAGTGATACCTCGGGTCTGTCCTTCGATTCGAGGGATATCCGCAGCAGATCGCCGAGGTGCCCAATCATGCAGCGAGTAAGCTTGGGATCGCGCTCAAGGTGCGAGGAAATCGTATTCAGAGCGTTGAACAGGAAGTGGGGATCGAGTTGCATGCGCAGCGAGCTCAAACGCGATTCGGCGAAACTGCGCTCCAGTAATTCAACATGCAGCTCGCTCGAAATGTAGCGCTCGTAGTATCGATAGCCGAGTACCACGCCGACGATTAGACAGCAGATGAGCCAATTCCACAGAAGCCAGCCAAGGTTCCCGAGGGCGAAGAGTTGCGAAGTGCGCAGCGCACTCCATGGCACAACGGCCAAAAGGGCACGCATCGTCGTGAAGATGTAAAGATAGACCAATGTCAAGAGGGGGCTCGCAGCCAGATGTGCACCGACCCTACTGCCGAGTTGCTTTCCTGAGAACGGCAGTCGTCGGTCAAGCGCAAGAACCAGAGGAGCCAGGAAGCCCCAGGCCGAGAATTCCAACAGGTTCACGCGCAGAGAGTATTCGTAGTGTCCGCTGTTAAGGTCCGCCAGCGAGAATATCCAGCCGATGGCAGTCCAGACAAGTATCGAAACCAGAACGCGCCAAACCAACCTCCCGATGACCCGCCTGTTTCCGCCTTGGAGCGGAGCCTGTTGGTCTCCGGGGATCCATTGGCCGGTTTGTGTACAGTCCAATAGGCTCAAACTCTCGGAAAGGGTATTTCCCCGGCGGTCAATCACGGCGAGCTTTCAAGATGCACGACGCTAACGTTCCAACACTCATCTGCACGCCATCCTGGGTTTCGAAAGGTGCGTTTCGAGGGGCGCGAGGTAACGCGCTTCGAAGTGATCAGATATTCCGTGTTGCTGGTTGCGGGTCAGTGCTCCATCGGCGGGGCCGGTGTCCCGTCGGACCAGTCGTGTACCACGACCATGAAAGTCGTCACTCGGGATTGCGGATCATTCGCCGCGATCATCGGTGAGCCCGGCAGATTCGCCCCCCAGTTTTTCGCCACGTCACCCGGGGCGTAGAACATCAGGTGCGAGTGCCAGCTGTGGACCCCATCGTTGAGATACTGCTCCTTCGACATCATGTAGCACATCGCTCCGGGCGCGAGCGCCGGCAGTTCCCCGCTATCGAGGGCCGCCGTGATCGCCTGTGCGATCTCCGCCTTCGATTTGCCTGCCAGCACAAGTCGGGTCTTCATCAGATAGATTGGTGCAATGGTCGCGGCCGCCGCGGCATTGAAACAATTGGGGGCGCGCATTTTGGGATTCCAGAATTCCGGATGATCCGTGTCATGGGCCCAGGATCGCTCCACATAGCAGAGAAAGCCGTTCTTGCCTTGCACGGCGGTCGTGTATCCCTGCCGTTCCAGCACCATCACGGTGGCGTCGTCCGCGATCGAGGCTGGGGCCGCGCTGCGGGCCAGCGCGATCTCCGCATCCTTTGACATCAGGTACTCGTCCAGAGGAGCCATGGCCGGATAGGGATCCGCCTGCGCTCGCGCCGGCTGGATGCCTCCCGGCAGAACTAGCAGGGCCAGAAATACAAAAACGAAGATCGTTACGGTATTTCGCATGCGATTCTCCCTCTCCAGAATGTTTTGAATTGTGACGTCAACAAAGTTGGCCGCTCACAGGTCCAACTAAGCCGGGCTCTCCGTTTTGCTGAAACAGCATCTCGATATAGCGCCGCAGGTGATCGACGCACTCGGCAGCCACCGCGGGCCCGCCCTTGGCCTTGGCCAAAATGAACGATCCCTGGAGCACCGCCTGGATGTGCAGCGCCAGACTCCGCGCCGTCCACTCGCCGGTCACCCCGTATTTCCGCATCGCTTCGGCGATATCCGGCTCCAGCGTTTCCGCGTGCCCGCTAATGCTCCGATTGCATGCCTCGCGGATCGCCGGGTGCGTGTCGTAAACCTCCTGTACCATCGTCCCCGCCAGGCAGGTAAAGTCGGCCAATTTCCCCGTCAGCAGCGCCTTACGGAAGTCCACATAGGCCAACAACCGTTCCAGCGCGTCGGCTCGCGCATGGTAGGGCGCGGAGGCAAACAGCGCGCCTGCGCCTTCCGTCCAATAGTCAGCCGCAGCTAGAGCCAGCTCCTCCTTGCTGTCAAAATGGTGGAAGAAGCTTCCCTTCGTCAGCCCTGCCGCCTCGCAAACGTCCTCGACCGTCGTGGCCGTATATCCCTTTGCGCGAATCACTTGAAGGGCGGCCTGCAGGAATCTGGTTTTCGATTTGTGTCTCGCTGTGGCTATCGTCATGTCAGATACCATCTGGTTGGTATGAAACATACCGATTCGTTGGTACATTGTCAACTGAATCTTTGGCTGGTGGCACCGATTCCGGTGTCGTTTTCCAACCCCATGAGGGGTGCCCCCTGGTCCCTCGCTTTTGGGGACCGGGACAGACACCACCACGTCAACCGGCCTTAAACAAACCGGGATTAATCACGATTAGTCTCGCGAAACGCCCATGGCAACGCCGATTCTCCAGGACTGATGGTTCACGAGATTCCAGTCGCTGTGCCGAATTATCGGGACTGATCGATTCTTCTCTTGAGAAGTCGCAGTGCGAATCCCGACTAGAATTCCAAATGCTGCTGGAAGAACGGCAACACATCGGCAATTACGCGACCCTCCGCTCCCCAGTAGGGATCCGCGTCCCAAAGCCCGTTGTACTCCTCGGCTTCGTGCACAATGCCAAACTCATTCAGCTTGTGCGTGAACGCCTGGTTCGAGTAGACGTGGTCCCAGATGGCATCGTTGCGCGACCAGTCAAACTTGAAGCCACGCAGCGTCTTCAGATTGTCCGCATACTGCGGGATCATCGACTCCAGAAAGAAGCTATCTCTTAATCGCGCAGTGAGCTTCGAGTCGATCACCAACTTTCCACCCTCCCGATGCGCAGGCAGATCAACATAGAGCGGTGGCTTCTCCGGGTTCGGCAAGTGGGCCTGAAAGATCGACGTGAAGATCGCAGAGAATCCATCCTTCTTCACCTCATCCAGAGAAGCCGCATGCGCGAGCAAATCCCAATTGGGCCTTGAATCCATAATCTGCACGCCTGATCCTGTGCCCACGGGATTCATGCCGTAGATCGAACCAAAGACATCCGCATGCTTCATGCCGATGCGGATGGCGCCATAAGCCCCCATATGTTCTCCCACAAGTCCGCGCGCATCCCGCGTAGGAATCGTGCGGAAGCTGGCATCGACATAGGGGACAAGCTCCTGCACCACAAAGTCTTCCCAGTTTCCGGTTACAGGAGAGTTCACAAACCACGAAGCTCCCAGTGGAGTCGTCATATCCACAGAGACAAGGATGAAGCTGCGAATTGTACCTCGCGCGATTGCGCGGTCGAACAGAGCCTGTGCGCCGCTCTTATCGAAAAGCGTCCGATATCCATCGATAGGGCTCGGGAAAAAGTAGAGAACCGGATAGCGCTTCGACGCTCCGTCATACCCAGCAGGCAGATACACCGCCAGCTTGCGGTCGGCGCTTACGCCAATCTTGTTCCCCTCAAAGTTCTTCGAATGAATCACTCGCTCCACAATCTGGCTCTTGCTCCCATCGCTTTGAGCGACTGCGGAAACCGCACTCAAAAGGAGTGCGCAGAGAACCGTTACAAATTGTTTCTTTTGCGTCTTCATGCCGCCACCTTTTCGTTGGAGAGTTTCGATCGTTCTGCATGAGCCACAAGCCACCATGCGGGCAGGAACAAGAACCAGTTCCGCATGTACATGCCGCCCCAAACCAACATCAGCGCAGTCATGGCTATTGCCAACGTCAGCGCTGTCCTATGGGACAAACGAGCACGACGTACCCCCTGCACGGCACCGACCACAGCTGGTAGCAGAAACAAGAGCACGCACAGACGCGAGAGAGAGGTGTCCTGAAACCGAAGCACACAGGAGAGGCACGGGATCGCGCACAGAATGCCGCTCACCCATCGCGTCTTCCCAGAGAGTGACCCCACCACAAATCCGCTCGTCCACGCCCACGACAGCATCAGCAGAGCTTCACAGAGCACGCTGCCATACCCACGCTCGCCGCGCAGAAGATGACGCGAGTCCACCGATAGCCCAAAGGACACGCTCAGTAAGAGCAAACTCCCCGCGAAGGCCACGCTGCTCGCAACCCACGGCTGCCACGCGCGCCAAAGCTCCATCTGCTGCCGCACCACAAGTCCCAGCACAGAGCCAAGGGCGCTCCATCCACTGGCACCCGTCTCCGCCAGATCGCCCAGCACCGCATCCCGATCCTTCGGCGCAAGAAAGATCGTCGCCATCTCTGCCAGTGAACTCATGACGCACGCTCCGGCTTGCCCGTAGCCCATGAAGCGTTACGGCTTACGCGCATCATCGCTTCGTAAAACTCCTTCGCCGCATGCATGCCCTTCGGCGTCACGCGCACCATGCGTTTTGCTCTGCCGCCGCGTTGGGCCGTAGCCTCGCCCATCCACGTCTTGAGCAGGCCTTTCTTCTCCAGCCGCTCAATCGTCGTGTACAAAGCCCCAATCGAGCATCTTCGGCCTGCTACCTTCTCAATCTCTTCACGAATGGCCGCACCATAGGCGCTCTCGCCCAGGCCAGCCGCTGCGGTTATCAGAACGTATTCAAATTCACCGAGCATGATATGTACTGCATTGTGTAGTTAATCGGGAATGTTTGTCAAGCGCGC
>CAVTCT010000001.1:0-208129 GCA_963733325.1 uncultured Acidobacteriaceae bacterium | reverse complement strand
TTGATACGTGAGCCACTTCAGTGCATTCGATATTTTCAAGGTCTTTGGGCGGCGCAAACGCCATCAACGGCTGAGGTCTTATTTCGCGCCTTGTTTCAGAACCTGTTCCGCAAAATAGTTCCGCACTTTTGCATCGTCGCGCAGCATCTCGTAGTAGGAGAGTTTGAGCAACTGCGCGTGGCTGTCCCGCAGATTCTGACGGATCGCCTGCTGCACGCTGGGATTATTCAATTCACGTTGTCCGGCTGGTTCGCGCCCAATCAGCTGATAAATTGCGTATCCAATGGCGCGCTGCGCCGGCCCCGCTCCGCCGTACACCGGGAGTACATCGGTGGCCTGTCCAATCTTCAGTTTGCTGATAGCTGCAAATGTTGCCGGGTCTCCCTGCTGTAGAGCCGACTCGGAAATAAAACCCATGTCGCCGCCGCTCGAGTTTGTATTTGGATCTTCCGAGAAATTCATAGCAAGAGTGCCGAAATCGTCACCGGTGGTCAGTCGATTCCGCACCGTCTGAATTTTCTTGCGCGCGTCAGCGTCGTTTGTGGCTTTGTTGTTCTGAAGGTTCCCCGCCTGTTGCGCGGGACCAGTCGTTACCACGATCCGCGCCAGATGATACTGCGGCTCGATCACATTGTAATCAGCTTTGTGCGCGGCATAGTAGTTGCCGATATCGGCGTCTGTGATATTGATCTTGGATTCGATTTCCTTGTTAATAAGCTTGTCAGAGGTCAGCTTACGGCGAATCTGCAGCCTCAAGTCATCGAGCGTCATGTTCTGCTGTTTCAATCTTTTGTCGAATTCTTCCTGCGTGTAAGGCGCCTTCAGCTCAGTCAGTTTGGCGTTTACATCTTCCTCTGAAGCGGAAAGATTCAGCTTTGCCGCTCGTTGGTCGAGGATTTCATCATCGATCAGCTGGCGCAAAAGATTGAGCCTGACAATATTTGCCTGTTCGGGGCTGGGTTCCTGAGGGGCTTCGCTCTGCGAACTCTTGTAGGTGTTGTAGGCCTTGTCGAGATCTGACCGCAGGATATCCTTGCTGTTGACTGTTGCCATCACGTCGGGCGAGGGAACGTGCTTGCATGCGGCCAATGCAACCAGCAATAGCGTACTTGAAAGGGCCAAGGCAAAATGCTGACGACGCTTGAAAAATAAAGCTTGGACTTGCAACCTGTATCTCCTCGGGAGCCCCACAGGGTCCCGGTACCACAGGATAAATCCCGAGACCGAGGCTCCGGTACGAAAGACTTACATGCGGGCTTTTCAGTCGCACGCCAACTCCTTGCCGGTTGCTGGCTAGCGAGGAACTCCCGCTATTGTTACTTGCCAGCGCCCGTAGGCGGGGCGGCAGATGCGGGCGGCGGAGGTTCGACGCCGTCTGCACGCAGGGCCCGGTCGATCACCAGCCACACTTGCTCCGCGGGAACAGCTCCATTGATGCGTTCGCCGTCTACAAACACGGCAGGTGTTCCATCTATCCCCAACGCTTCCGCCTCTTTTGCAGATGCGCGCACCTGGGTTTCATCCTGCTTTGTGAGACAGGCGTCCAGTTTAGCGCTATCCAGTTTTGCCAGAGTGGCCTCATCGCGGGCAATGCGATCCAGTGCCGCAAAGCTCTTCGTCAGGTTGCGGTCTTCGCCGTTTACTTCCTGACCGTGCGCGTGTACATAATCGACGAAATTCCAATAAGCCTGGGCACTCTGTGCGGCAAGGCAGTTTGCGTTCACCGCCGCATGCATTGCCCACGGATGCAAATCGGTCAGCGGGTCATCCTTGTAGACGAATCGCACCTTGTCCTTGTACCGGTCCATGGTTGCGGGGAAAAGAGAAGAGTGCATGCGGGCACAGTAGGGACACTCCAGATCGTCAAAGTTGATCACCGTCACCTTCGCATCAGGATTGCCGCGAATCGGCCTTCCTGCGATGTCGATATTGAACACCGGATCCTTCGCAAGATCGAAAGTCTCGAGTCGCGCCAATTTCTTATTGTCGGTGGAGATCAGGAAGTCGATCACTTTCTTCGAAGAGCTGTTCGATAAGGTGACGGGCAGAGTATCGTAGCCTGAGATTTGGCTTGAGGTCCGCTGGCCTAGGGCGACCGATACTTCGGGTGGAATGCCGAACTGCGAACGTACCATGACTTCGATGCGCCGGTTAAGTGCCGGATCCTGAGCGCCTGATGCAGCAGACTGTGCTTTGCAACCGACGGCCAGGCTTAATGCAAGAAGTCCGGCCAAAAAATGTAAGCGCGACAAATGGTTTGCCCTCTCATGCAAGGATATCCCAGCCAAGCCCTTGCCGAGCACAGGAATAGACCGTTGCCCTGATACTGATTAATTGACGCGAGAACATGCAAAAAGCAAGCGGACACGCCTTTCAGTAAACCGGCGGCACTGCCGGATCGTGGAACACGGTATTTGACCGCCGAATATCGCCGACAGATCCGAAATTGGCGAGCGTAAAGCTATAGAGGTATTGAGTTTCGTCGCGTACAGATCCGAGTGAGAAGCGCCGGTAACCCAGGCTCAAACCGCAGCAATTCCAGTTGTACACTGTCTGCACCCCGGCATACTGTATTGCCCGGTTCACAAAGTCGTAGCCCCCGTTCGCTGCCAGGTTGAATCCTGCCGCGTTCGGCTTGCCGAATTCAATGAAAGGCTGCAACTGGTTGTTCTGGGTGATGGATGCAGTGCTCCCCGTCTCATCCACTGCGTTCAGGAGTGAGTGTCCCAGTCCGATCGTCGTGTTCCCGAGGCTGTACCCCGCGAAGACGTTGTCCATGTCCAGTCGGCCGGCCTTCGGATCGTAGTCCATGTCCCATTCAATGCGCAGATTCTTGATGGCTTCGAATCGCAATCGCGACACAACAGGAGACAGATTCTGAGGGCCGGTCAGGAACGCGATTCCGGTCAAATCCAGTGTTGTGTCGAAGACATTTCTGCGATCAGGAATGATCGCTCCGCCGAATGTCGGATTAAGGAAGTACTTCTGGGTGACCTCCCAGCTTGCCCATTCGCGAGGCTGCGCAGGACAAGCTGTCGCTGTTTCGCCGGTGGGCGCGCACGGCTGAGCATTGGTCGATTTCATATAAAAACGTTGCGTCAAGGTGTAGCCCACTTCGTTGGTATCGGTGGCGATGTCGGTGGGGTCGAACAGTGGCACGTTGCGCGCTTTGACGCCGATTCCACCCACAAAGCGGTACATGAGTTCCGGCTCGATTACGTGCCGCAGTACATGATCTCCTATTTTGAAGTCGCGCTCCAATGTCGGCGGCCTTACGTCAACCGAGGCTTCAACGTCGCCGCGGCTTAGTGGGTCGTGGCTCACAGTGGGAGTGCCACCATTTGCGCCCGTGAGGTCCGGATTCTGGCTTCCCGTATAGAAGGTCTCGCGGAGTGCGACTTCGGGGACCACGCTCCAGCCGCCGCCCACCAACGGCAACGACAGGTGAGGATAGAGATCAAACCTGCCCAGGTTGCGGACATGAAAACCGTATTCGGAGCGTCCAAGATAGCTCACAGACGAACCCATTCCCCAGTAGAACGGAGATGTGTGCAGCGGTTCATTCAGAACGTCGAAGCGCAGGCTGGGCAGATGCAGAATGCGCACCTCGTCGCCCTCGGTGGAACTGGCGAAGTTCTGCAGGCGCTCCAGATAGGCCGAAGGCACTAGCCCGTCGTGGGCATGCGTCAGCGAGACTGTGCTGTGGACCTCGGAATTCACAGCCTGGAGGTAGTTGTCGTTGAACACCAGCTTGTAGACATAACTTGAAAGATATTCGGCGCTGACCGCCGCACGGGTCTCCGCGGTGAAATCGTAGCGGCCGGCAGCGAGGATGTCGGTGCCGCCCTGGTTGACCAGAATGCTCTGGCCTGCCTGCGGTCCCGAAGTCTGCAACTGTTCGAAGCCGCGATCGATGAGTGCATTCCACCTGACGGTGACGTGGTCCAGCCCGGGTCCCTTGTAACGGAAATCGCCGTTTGGGGCCCATCCGCGCTTGCTGTAGTAGTCCGTGCCTACAACCATGTCCATGCTGCGGTTCAGCACAATGTAAGCCTGTTCGCCGATGGTCAATCCACGGATCGAGGAATTGCTGATGACCGGGATCAGCAACCCGCTCTCGCGCCCCGTCTCCTCTACCGGATGACGCAGGTATGGGAGGTAGAACATTGGAATTCCGATCAATTTGAAGATCACGTTTTTGGTCGTCGCCTTGTTGTTGGCGACGTTAATGGAATGCGCAATCAACTGCCAATCCGGCTTGGGGAGCCGGCAGTTCGTCATCGTTCCATCGATGATCTTGTAGCTTCCCTCTCCGGTTTGCAGCAAGACCCGGCCGGAGAACAGGAACGGGTTCGAGGTGGAATAAACCACGGTGCGTCCTGCGCGCCTGACTCCGAGAGAGCCGGTGACGTCGAAGAAGCGTGCGGTATGCATGTCGAGTCGCATGTCGCCGCGTGAAGCGCTAATGTATGCATCGTTCGGGCCGCCCGTTACCTGCAGGTGCCCCTCTGCTTCGAGTTCTGAAGTGGAGCGGTGATAAACGACCTTGTCGGCCCGGATGGCGTAGTCGCGGTAATAAATGACCACTCCGCCGCTCAGCGTTACGGTATCGCCTTCCCGTATGTTTGAAGACCCGCCTCCCATCGCAAGCGGCACTCCGGTTGGCGGTAGCGGCTCGGGTTTCGCAATGGGAATAGCTTCCTGTCCCGGCTCATCGGGGAGTTGGGACGCGGTCGCTTGTTGACCATCGATCACGCCGCCAGCTGCGCTCTGCGCAGGGGGTAACGCATTGGTCAATACCTGTCCGGTAACTTGCAGGTGACAGAGGGTCATCACCGTGATAAACACGAAATTGCGAGGATGCATCCGAGGGCCAAGGCCAGCATAGCAAATGAGAGCTTTGGAAAATCGCATTCGGCAGCCTCTCTGTAGTTGGACGTTATAGAAACATCAATCGCGCAATTCCGTTCGGGAGATGCGCTGACGGAATTGAATTAGCAGGATTGATTTGGCCTTATTCAACGGGACCAGTGCACTGGTCCAGAAGATATCGAAGGGAAATTAGAGTTTTGAGCACACTGGCTAGCTCGCCGACTCCACTTCCGTCATGGAAGCAGGAAGTTAATCGCCGCCTTGCAGAGCACAAGAATCGCAAGGGTATTGCGGTTGTGGAGCAGGATGATCCCTGATGACGGACATGTGTCGGCAAACAGCCGGGCGGCGGCCGCAGCAGCACGGGTAGCCGCACGCTATGCCAAGGCGCCAAGCTTTAGCGAGATGCAAGCGGCAGAAGCTCGCGGCGCTCTGCGCGCAGCAGAAGCCGCGACACGCGCCGCGCTGGAGGCGCAGGCTGCAGCACAGGCTGCGCTCGATCACATTAGAAAACGCAGGCCAGGTTGCCGAAGTTGAATACGAGTCTCACTCGTTGAAACTCCGAGCCGCCCTGAAAGCCCGCGGGTTCCGCCGTAGCGCCCAGCGGACAGCGGCCAAATCCATCGTGAAGCGGGCTGAAGTGGCAACGAAGCCGGTGTCGAGATTCGCTGGGAGCCCGACATGCCGGTGCGGCCACTGCAGCAGGAGATTCGCCAGGCAATCAGCCACTCTTGGGAAGCACCTCTGATTCACCCGCGTCTTATGACGGTGGTCCGATTTATGAAGCGGTCGAGGCGGCGCAGCCTATTGCTGCGAACCTGATCGAGTTTCCGCGCGAGATCGTTGCGACGCGCCGGATGCGTCCGCGCATCACAGAAGCGAGCCTGGAATCCACTGAGCCGCAGCAGCTCAGCATCTTCGAGGTAGACCCGAACACCGTTTCGAGGGAGCCGATGTTCGGCTACGACGACGACAACCGCAGAGCCCATGTGGATCGGGACGAGCTGGCAGCAGATTGAACTCGACGAGCAGCCACAGTCCCTTCCTGACTACTATGCGTTACAGCCAGACGCCCCCAGGCTCTACCAAGCGCCTTTCGGACGGCGGATGATGGCGACGATGGTGGATGCGGCGCTGATCCTGAGCATGGTCTGGGGAATTGCGTATCTAGTTGCTTCGCGGTTCGATCACCTGCCGAGCATTCGGGTTTCCGAGGTGTGCGGGGTGATCGTGACTCTGGGATTTGCCGCCCTCTACGAGTGGTTTTTCCTTACGTTCGCGAAGGTGACTCCGGGGATGCGGTACGCGCAGCTCTCGCTCTGCACCTTCGACGAAGAGGTTCCGACGGCCGCGCAGGTGAAGAGGCGGATGAAGGCGATGCTGATCTCCGCTCTTCCGGCGGGCCTGGGCATGGTCTGGTCGATCTTCGACGAAGACCAGATGAGCTGGCACGACCGGCTCTCGAAGACCTACCTTCGGCTGAGCTGATCGGGCAGCCGCTGACTTCCATTCCGAGCTTCCCGCAACCGACCGGTGATTCGATCGCGTTCTCGTCGTTTTTTTGCAGACTCTGGATGTAAAGTCCTCTGTTTAAATGGGTTACAGGCGGTCGCTCGGCGTAAAGTCCTCTTATTATTGGACTTCCCTGCAGAGTCCTCTCAACAAAGGGGTTATGGGCGTCTTCGGATTTGAGCGGTCCCGTTTTCCGGACCAGATTTCCGCCGCGGAATTGACTGCATGTCCATTGTGCGCCTTGAGGGGAAATGATCTGCAAAACATGGTCGTTGGCTATATCGTTTAATTTGAATGGTTTATGCCACAGAGTTGGGATGCCGGGTATTGACATCTCGCTGAGGTGCACCCCTTAAGTGAGACAGATTGTATTTTGGCAGTTCGCCATCGGTTGAAGATGAGTGTTCATTTTGTTGGTTGTGCGTAAGACTGGACCGCGGTTGGTGAAGTGGAGAGATCGCCATCCGCGCCAGCTGCTCTCGACTGATCGCCACCCATGGGGCATTCTTGTGATAGTCCATTCCGGTCTCCTGAGTTACTGCTTGCTCGTCACAAACAGCTTCTCCGGTCCTGATCGGACAACCTTTTGAAAGATCACAGCCACCCAATCTGCTCGCGAAATTTAATTACGATGCCAGGGCGCGAACGGCGCTGACGCCGGCGCCGAGCAGGGCGGTAGCGTCGTCGTTGGGCAGGATCTCCAGCGAGTAGCTCAGGAGCGGGCTCATCTTGACCATGGTTTCGAGATGGCTCCGCAACAAGGGGATGTCGAGGAAGCCCACGTTGTGGCCAGTGAAATAGAAGCGTCCCGGACCGGCAAGGTGAATGAACGAGGATGTTGCGGCAGCCAAGGCGGTGTGCCAGAGGTCGACGAATTCGCGGCAACGGACATCGCCCGTCTTGGCCTGCGCGAAGACCTCTTCGGGTTCGAGGTCGAGGAAGCGCATGCGCATGGCGCGATAACCCATGATGCCTTCAAGGTGTCCGACGCCGCCGCAACCGCAGAAGCGCTCCCTGGGATCGAGGCTGACGGTGATGTGTCCGCCTTCCCAGACGCCTTCGACGTAAGGCCAGCGGCCATAACCGATGCCGTTGCCGATGGTCCAGACGCGGGTAAGCTTGTTGAGTTGGCCGCGGGTGGCGGCGACACCGGCTGCGATGGCATCGGCATCGTTGGCGATGTGTACAGGCGCATTTACACCTTTGGCCCCTAGGACGCGGGTAAGTTCTTCAGCAAGGCGCATACCCTTTATCTGGGTGAGATTCGGCGAATCTTCGACGACGCCGTGACGAATGACGCCGGGAACGGCCACGCCGATCGCATCGACGTTGCCCTTGCCGACTACCGACAGGATTTCGCCGGCGAGGATTTCCACGAACGCGCCCACGGGGAGTCCGTTGAGCGCGTCGACCTCGGTGGTGTCCTGGGGATAGCGTACGGTTTCACCCGCAAGACGCATGTCTTCGAGCCTGCCGGCAACAATATGTTCAGTTACGACAACGCCGATTGCGGTAGTCATTTTGCCCTCCGTGGGGACCATGCGGCACGGCTGAAGATCGCCCCAGCAACGAACACCTGTCGTTGGGAACCCCGATAAGCCGTGCTTTTTCGAGCGCAGAAATTGAAAAGCAGGTCCTTCGCTCCGCTTACCCCACAGTCGACATGTCGACTGCGGGGCCCCAAGCTGCTGCGCTCAGGATGACAACTATTCAAAGGAAAATCTTTGCGGCATAACTGAAGCCGTGCACTTTCAAAACGTGCTGTCTGGCCGATCCTGTGCGCATGTCTGTGCAAATTGTCCCGACCATTTTGCATATTGACTACTCCACCTGGTAGCGGTGCAGGCGGCCGAGTCCGTTGAACGCCGCTGCCTTGTAGCACTCGGCGAGTGTCGGATAGTTGAAGACGGTTTCGACGAAGTAGTCGACGGTGCCGCCGAAGATCATCACGGCCTGGCCGATGTGCACGAGTTCGCTGGCGCCTTCGCCAATAATGTGTACGCCAAGAACCTTGCGCGTGTCGCGATGGAAGATCAGCTTGAGACGGCCGGTGGTGTCGCCGCGAATCTGGCCGCGCGCCGTTTCGCGGTAGAACGCCATGCCGACTTCGTAGGGGACGTCTTCGTCGGTGAGCTGCTCTTCGGTTTTGCCGATGAAGCTGATTTCGGGGATGGTGTAGATGCCGTAGGGATAGAAGCTGGGGTTGGACGATGTCGCGTTGTCGTTGAAGGCGCGCGCCGCCGCGATTCGTCCCTGCTCCATGGAGACCGAAGCGAGGGAAGGGAAGCCGACGACATCGCCGGCGGCGTAGATGTGCTCGACCTTTGTCTGATAATGCTCGTCGACGGGGATGCGGCCGCGATTGTCTGCTTCGATGCCGGCCGCGGCGAGGTTGAGATCGTCGATGGCGCCCTGGCGTCCGACCGCATAGAGCAGCGCGTCGCCGGATACTTTTTTCTTGCTCTGCAGATTGGCGACGACGGTGCCGTCGGCGAGTTCCTCGACACTCTCTACTTCTTCGCCCAGGCGCATGGTTACGCGACTGTCGCGGAGGTGATAGCTAAGCGATTCGACAATTTCCTGGTCGGCGAATTCCAGGAGCTTGGCGCGTTTTTCAATCAGAGTGACGCGCACGCCGAGGGTCGAAAACATGCAGGTGTACTCGACACCAATAACGCCGCCGCCAACGACGATCAACGACTTTGGCAGCGAGGGAAGATCGAGGACCTGGTCGCTGTTGATGATGGTGCGACCGTTGATGGGGACTTTGGGGGACGAGGCGGGCTTGGTGCCGACGGCGATGATGATGCGGTCGGCTTCGATGGTGGTGTCTCCCTGCAGACCCTCAACGCGGATCTGGTGCGGGTCGACGAAGTGGGCGATGCCGTGGACGATGTCGATGCCGTTGCGCGAGAGCTGCGCCTCGGTCACGTCCACCTCGGTTTTGATCACGGCCTGCACGCGGAAGGCGAGGTCGGCCATGGAGATTTTTTCTTTGACCCGGTAGTTCATTCCGTAGACGGAGCGATAGTTGTATCCGGAGAGATGCAGGACGGCCTCGCGCATTGTCTTGGACGGAATCGTTCCGGTGTTGACACAGACTCCGCCCACGACCGATCGTGACTCGACCACGGCGACGCGTTTCTTCATCTTGGAAGCAGCCACGGCGGCGCGCTGCCCCGAAGGCCCGGAACCGATAACGACAAGGTCGTACTTGGCGGCACTCATGCACGCGTCTCCAGGGTTCAATCAGAGGTTGAGACGTTGTCACTCAGCACGGCGGCGGATCGAGCTATTCCAGGCATGCTCTTATCACTGACCTGGCGCGGAGCGGTTGGACGGCGCAAGGAAGATCCACTCCGTTTGTGATTGTCTCAACCCGAAGGAGGTTTCATCAATCCAGACAAGGATTGTACCCGGTGGCTTTGATGGAGGTGTGAAGCCTCGCCTTTCCGAGGCCAGCCGTGCCGAGAATATCAGAGCGGGCGGCGAAGCCGGGTTTAGTGAATGTGCAAGGGAGTGCGAAGGTCGGTCGAAAAAAGCGGCCCCAACGGGGAATAAGTCCCCTTTGAGGCCATTTGCTGCAATGGGATTTTAGCTCAGGCGTGAGTCGCGCGGGGTTCGTTGAGGAATGCGGCCTGACGGCTGGGAGACTGCGATTGGTGGAGGCCACTTGATTCCTCAAAATTGAATTGGCGAATCATCCCATCGAGATCGCTTGCGAGGGAGGCGAGGTTCTTGAGCGCTTCGACGGCCTCTTCGGATCCCTGGGCGCTTTCTATTGCGAGTTGAGAGATTTGACCGGCGGATTCCGAGATCTCGCTTGAGGCGGAAGTCTGTTGAGTGGCGGCCGAGGCGATTAACTCAATCTGGTTCTCCACCTGCCGGGAGGCTTCGATGGTGGCTTCGAGGCTTTTGCGTGCGCGACCGGTTTCATTCATACCGTTTTCGACGGCGATACGGCTCTCCTGCATCACTTCCAGGGTGCTGCGTGTTTCGTCCTGGATGCTGCGAATGGTGGTGGCAATTTCCTCGGTGGCGCCCTTGGTGCGTTCGGCAAGGCGCCGGACTTCACCGGCGACCACGGCGAAACCTCTTCCGTGCTCGCCTGCGCGCGCGGCTTCTATGGCCGCGTTGAGGGCCAGAAGGTTGGTCTGCTCGCTGATCTCCTGGATCACGCTGACGACCTTGCCGATCTCCTCGGAGCGGTGAGCGAGGGAATTCATTTTCTCGGCGACGGTGCCGGTCGCGGCGGCAATCCTCTCCATGGTGGCGGCGGCGGCTTGCATCACTGCTCCGCCCTGCTCGGCGGTTTCGGCGGAGACACGGCTGGCGGCAGCAGCGCTCTCGGCGTTGTGGCTGATCTCGGCGATGGTGGCGGTCATCTCCTGCGAGGCTGCGGCAATCTGGTTGGTTTTGCTCGACTGCGCATGAGCATTTCCTGAACTTTGCACGGCGCGTGCGGTGATTTCAGTGGATGCGGCCGAAAGTGTGTCCGCGCCTCGCCCCACCTCCTGGAGCACGATGCGCATGGTTTCGGCACATTTGTTCATCGCTCCCCCGAGGCGACCGATCTCGTCTGTGCCGGTTACTGGAACATAAGCTGTGAGGTCTTTAGCGGCAAGGCGCTCGAGCATTGCTGTGCCGTGCGCTATCCGCGGTGCGATGACGCGGTTTAGTACAGTACCAACGAGAATGCAGAGAGCGACGATGAGCACCGTGGCAAGAGCATCAATCCACGTTGCGCGGTGACTCGACATGGTTGAGCTATCCGCCTCATCCATTCCCTGGGTAGCATTCAACCTGAGATCGTCCCCTATCGCGTTGGATACCTGGTTGAATGTCTCGACAGTTGCTTCGGATGAAAACGCATCGACCGCGTCTCCGGTTTTGTGCGCCGCCAACAACGCCGCTCCGCGATCGCTGGTCTCCATATATCCGGCGAAGGCCGCGTTCAGCTTCTCGTAGAGTTCGCGTTCTCCGGGATAGCTGATGGTTGGCTCATACGCCTTGATTTCAGTCTGATAATCCGAAAGCGCCTTTTGCCGCATCGCAGAATATTTCGCGGAACACTCGGAGGTGTGGCAGAGCATGAGGTCGAGATCTGCGCGGCGCAAGGTGTTAAGTGCTCCTCGAGACTGCGCAAGATGAACCACGGATGGGAAGGCATTGTGGCTTACGTCTTCGGTGGATTTGGCGATGGAACGAAACGTGAAGTATGTGTAGGTGCCAAGACCGAGACAAAGCACGCAGACGATTCCAAATGCGATGACGAATTTTCGTGCGATGGGTATGTTGCGGATCGCAGACATAAAGGCCGTTTCCTCTCTTGTTGTGCTCCGGCGTGGCTGATCCGGGAACTCATGCGGCTCAACTTGGTCATCGGCGAGGGAATTGAAAACTTGAAGAAACAGTGTCAGAGGAATTCTTGCCCGTTTGGCTCGCGGTGAGTATCCTTGGGGCCAATCTCTTATGGACGTTTCGCAATAGAATTGAGGCCGCCGAAGGTGCCATTACAATTCGCTGTTCGCAGGTTGACTGCGCTAGCTCTGGTGTCGATGACGTTGGGGATGATGGCGCAGGATTCATTGCAGAATTCAACGAGTGCTTCAGCGTCGGCAACGCGAACCCCGGTTCATCTGACTGCCGAGGAGGATAGGCTGCGGCTGCTTGGACTGCTTGGGCTGAAGGAGACTGATTTGCGGCCAGCGCCGGCAACGGATGCGAAGTCGCCGCACGCGACGAACTACGACGAGACGAAGGCGAACGTCTATCAGAATCTGCCCGATCCGCTTGTTTTCAAGAATGGGCAGGCGGTCAAGACTCCGACGGACTGGCTCAAGCGGAGACGCGAGATCCGTGAGGATTTCGATCGGGAGGTGCTGGGGAGATCGCCGATGTCGATGCCGGGTGTGCAGTGGCATGTAGTCAGCACGGTTCACGAGAAGTGGGGTGGCGTCGATGTGGTGACAAAGCGGCTCGCGGGACAGGTTGGGCCCGGGATGAAAACACCGAAAGGGTTCAGCATCGATTTGTTGTTGGCGGTTCCGGCTCATGCTTCCGGGCCCGTACCGGTAATCATGGAGCTGGCGTTTGCGAAGGATTTTGAGCGGGCGACGAGCGGACCTCTGGACAGCTATGTTCCGACACCATGGGGAGTGGATGGCAGACTCGTGGTGCAACGGGGGTGGGGATTCGCAATTCTGAATCCGGTCAGCTATCAGGAGGATGATGGATCCGGACTGACTGAAGGGATCATTGGATCGAGCAACCAGGGGCAGCTACGGAAGCTAGACGACTGGGGTGTGCTGAAAGCGTGGGCATGGGGCGCGGACCAGGCGCTCACCTATTTCGAAATGGACAAGGCGGTCGATGCGAAGCAGGTCGGGCTTGCCGGGCATTCGCGGTTCGGCAAGGCGGTGCTGGTCGCGATGGCCTACAATCCCAACTTTGCCATCGGCTACGTCAGTTCGTCTGGCGAGGGAGGCGCGAAGCTGTACCGGCATATTTATGGAGAGCAGATTCCGAACGTTGCGAGCACTTCGCTGTATCACTGGTTTGACGGGAATTTTCTGCGCTATGCCGGGCCGCTGAATGCTGGTGATCTCCCGGTGGATAATCACGAACTGATTGCGCTGTGTGCTCCGCGGCCTTTGTTTATTGGCGGGGGTGCCGACACAGGGGATGGCTATGCCAATCCCAACGGCGACGCATGGGCAGATCCGCGAGGGATGTTTCTGGCGGAGGTGGCAGCAGGACCGGTCTATCGGCTGGTAGGGGCGAAAGGCCTGGGGATGACGCATTTTCCGCCGGTTGGCACCGCGTTGATCACGGGTGATCTGGCGTTTCGACAGCACGATGGCGGGCACACGCCGGCGCCGAACTGGCCTTATTTTCTGGAGTTCGCCAGCCGGTATCTGCATGCGCCGGAAGAGCCGGCGCACTAGATCCAGATCAATCAGGCCTGGAGAATGCCGCGGTCGCGAAGCACCTGCATGATGTCCTGATGGGCGATGTACATTATGATTTTGAATTCTTCTTCGCCGGTATCGACCAGAAACGTCGAATCGGCGAGTACCTGTTCGGCTTCTCCCGAATTTGCGCGAGCAAAATCAAAACGCCATGTGGTCTTGGCAAGGACGTATCGCGCGTCAAGCTGCGTCTCATGAAGACTCACCAATACCGCGGGCTTGCAGCCGAGTCGATCGAAGAGCATCTTTCGCCTCGGCAATGCGGCCGCGAAGTCTTCGAGGCGGACGCAACGAGTTCCGTGCGGATCAGCAGAGATAAACGGATCGGCAAATTGGGACACCTGAGCAGAAATGCTCTCCTCGCTGTTTTTCTGCGCGAACAACCGGATGAAGCGGGCGATGGCCGTTTCTGACTGGATCATGAGGTTCTCCTTTAGGCGCGGTCTCCAGCAGGCTTCCGTGGCTGAAGGCACTTTAGTATTATATCAGAATCCAATTTATAAGTCAAGTGTTAACAGTGGTTTAGCTTTGAGATTTGGGGGCGGTAGACAACACCCTAGCGCGACGAGATTTGATCTTTGATCCACAAAACATAGTCTGTGCCGGGCGGAGTTCCGCCGAGGACGCGCAATCGCGTCGCGCATTGGGCGCGATGTCCCTGGGTATGCATGCAGATCTGCAGAATCGCCTGGATGACTGAGACGTCGATTCCCAGTCGAGACGAGCGGGTTTGCAACATTCGTTCGAGGTCTGACTCACTCGCTTTCGAAAGCCACTCGGATTCGAGATGTTCGGTCTCGTTGAATCGCTCGATGACGCCTAAGAGATTGGCGGGAATCTGCATCTCATTCTCGCGCTCGAAGGGGAGCCCGAGGAGGGTGAAGAGCCAGAAACGGTTGGAAAAGAGGATGTGGTGAAGCATCCTGCGGAGTTCCTCATCCTCAGCAGCGGCCGGATGATGCTCAATTGCGTGCAACAGGCTGGCATTGGCCCACCACTTGTGACGGACCAACTCATCAATCATCGACAGCATGGTTGTCACTCCAGTTGACTCGGTTGGTGGCCCGGAACCAGAATAAGCTGTTTCGGCATAGAGGTTGGATCAGGATGGACAAGGCAGAAAAACTCGGGGTGTTGCGGGAGCTGCGAGCCGGTCGCAATGCGCTGGAGGAAGCTGTGGCGGGCGTGGAGGAGGCCATGGCTGCGCGCAAGCCTTCGCAAGAAGCCTGGTCGATTCTGGATTGCGTGGAGCACATGGTGGAGTCGGAGAGATACCTGCTGACACGCCTGCGCGCCGCGGAACACACCGATCAACCATTTGAGAAATCGCGTCGCGAAGGCAAGATTGCGATGCTTGCCGCGGATCGGAGCCGCCGGATCGAGGCGCCCGAACAGGCCCATCCTAGGGGACGGTTCGCAACCTTAGGCGAAGCGCTGGCCGCGTTTGACGCGACTCGAGCCGAGGTAGAGCGCTGGGTGGAAAACTGCACCGGCGATCCGCGCTGCTTGATCACGGACCATCCGCTGATCGTGGGGCCTGTGACGTGCGCTGAGACGCTGATCATGATTGCAGCGCATCCGGCGCGGCATGCGAAGCAGATTGGGGAGATCAGACAGGTACTCGCCACAAGGAATTGAGGGTTCGAGTGGACATGGCCTCAACATAGTCATTGCGTTTTCCATATTTCTTCGCTATTGTTGAATTAATGACGGATCGAAGCTATCTCGGAGAGTTTGAGCTGATGATTCTCCTCGCGGTGATCCAATTGGATGACAAGGCATATGGGGTTCCTATCGCCCGGGAGATGGAGGCACACCGCGGCCGGTATGTATCTGTAGGCAGCGTATACGCCGCACTGGAGCGTCTCGAGGCCAAGAAGCTGGTGTCCTCCGCGCTTGCTGATCCAACCCCGGAGCGTGGCGGCAGAGCGAAGCGCTATTTTCGCGTTACCAAAACCGGGCTTCGCCAAGTGCACGAGACACGGCGTGTGCTGTCGAATCTCTGGCAGGTTCTTCCTGAGCTGAAAAGGGAGCGCACATGAGCCGGACCGGACCACCGCCGCTTGCAACCTGGATGCTGGAACACCTCACCTTTGGTTGTCGTAAGGAAGAGCTGGCAGGCGACCTCTGCGAGGAATTTCGTTCCGGCCGGTCCGAGGGCTGGTACTGGCGTCAGGTTCTTGGCTGGTGATTCTTTGCGCGCTCTTGCGCGTGACTCCGGTTGAACGCAACCAGCAAGAAGAGATCCCAACTTAGGGCGTTGAAATTCTCCCTATGAATAGCAGAAGCTTCACGCTTGTGGTCGATGCGACCGAGCGAAGCACGGGGAGTCTTGCCGGCATTCTGGTCTGCGCCGGCCTTCTGAACGCGTCGATCGCCGCATTGCTGCTTTGCCGGTTGCCGAATTCGACTTCACCTTCTTTGATAGGTCTTTTTTTCAGAGCTTCGTTGTATGTCTGTGGGGTTGCAGCCGCCGGAGCGGGAGGCACCTGGTTTTATTGGAGACGCTCTTCCGGTTCTTCGAGGTTGAATTTTCCGGTTCCCTTTGGCTCGTTCTGCGTGGCTTCCGTTGCTGGTTGGGCCTGGGTGCCGGCTGTTGTGCTGCTGATGGATGAGCAGTCACCAGTTGCCGCGGTAATCGCGGCGGTTGGCGGATCCATCCTTTCTGTCGGTCTGCGAAAGACCATTCTGTTGGTGAAGGCCCCGTTCACGTACACTGGTCCGACGTCGCCTCAGAGAGGGAACTCTTCGCAGGTTCCCTCCAAGCGTCTGTGCCCCGACTCCAGGGATACGCGATAGCGATCAGCATTTACGCGGCGGCTTTGGCTATTTACGATCGTTCAATGTATATAGCCAGCGCGCTGCTAGGGATCGGTGCGTTTATTTTTGTGTGGGAATTGGTGGTGCCATTTGACGGCCGACAGCGGACGCAGCGTCGGCGTGTTGCTACACGGCTTGCGTGCAATGCGGTGTCGGCGGTTCTCGTCACGATTTGGGCATTGCTGGACGGAGTCGCGCATCGCGATAGGGTCGATGCCAGCGATGTGACGTTTGCGAGCAGTAACGACCCGTCGCGAAACGATGTCACAAAACGCGCTGTCGCGAATCCGGCGTTGGGCCATGGAGGATACGAAAGCATCATCCTCTGGCCGCCTGCTCAAAAGAAGCAAATTATTCCTCCGCTTCCTTCACGGACCGATATGCTTGCGCCCGGAACTTCGCGACCGCTGATCATTCGGTTCGATGGCCCCTATTGGTATTTCCAGCCTCCCGAATCGCAGCCGGGCCCCACGGCCCATCGAGCGCAAGGAACCCCGTTGTCGACGCATATTCAATCGAACAACTCGTTTCCGCTCATTATGGAGGCTCGTCAACGCCTCGGAGGCGCGATTCGCCTCGCCCGCTGCCGCGAAATACAGGTTGAAATCGAAAACCGCGAAGATGAACCGAGAGCGGTTGCGCTTGCGGTTCTGCTGACCGATTCGACCGGGCCGGGCAAGCCGACGCTCCATTTGGACCAGCAGGTGCTGAAGACGACCTTGCCGGATCATGACAGGCTGAAGGGCTCTGCGTCGTTTGAGACGTTGCGGTTCGCGATTCCAGCGCACTCAAAGATACGCAAGTTCGATGAGATCACCGTGATGTTTCTTTCCGATATTGGACCTGCGCTGGTGGGTCCGAGGATCGCCATTCAGCAGTTTCAGTTTCTTCCTCGCTAACGGACATTCTTCGACGCCGGAATCGTTTCGCAGAACGCCGTACGCAATTGACGCGCACAACGCTGCGCCTTACGCTGAATGCTATGGAATTCAAAGTGAGCGAACTGGAGCGGGAGCCGATCGAGTTTGATCTGGCGCTGCCGCCCGGTAAGGTAGATCTGGGGGACGAAGCCAAGCAGGAGGGCAATCTGGCCACTTCGGGCCTGGCCGAGGTCATCCACGAACACCGCGGACCGAAGGATATCGTGGCCGATATCCGCCTGCGCGGGAAGTTTGCGGGCAAGTTTGAGGTTCCATGTGCCCGATGTGTGGAACCGGTGGAAATCCCACTAGCGGCGGAGTTCGACCTGATCTTTCGGCCGGCGGGGGCGGACACCGAGGCTACCGAGCGGTCGATAACGGCGCCGGAGACGGAAATCGGTTATTATCAAAGAGACAGTCTTTTGCTTGAGGATGTGCTGCGCGAGCAGGTGCTTTTGTCCCTGCCGGTCAGGACGCTGTGCAAGCCTGACTGCAAAGGACTTTGCCCGCGCTGCGGCCAGAACCGCAACAGCCAGGATTGCTCCTGCGATGAGGGTCCAGCCGACCCCCGCTGGGAGGCGCTTTCCGGGCTACGCAGCCAGATAAAGTCCTCAAAACATTAACGTTCAGGTGTTCCGCCCTTGCCGAGAGGCAGTCTGGATCTGCGTGGTCCGGGAGGGGGTGAGAACGCGAAAGGAATTGCACCATGCCGAATCCGAAAAGGCGCCACTCTACGCGCCGCACCGCTCTTCGCCGTTCACACGACTTTCTCACCGCGACCGGAGTCTCGGAGTGCCCCAACTGCCACGAGAAGAAGCTTCCCCATCGCGCCTGCGCCAAATGCGGAGAGTACAAGGGCCGTGCTGTGCTGGAGACCAAGGAAGCCGCGAAGTAAACCGGCGTTCGCACCAGAACATGCCGGAATATGCAATGATGCAAGTGTTTAAGACTGCGGGGTCGTCCCATGGGAACGGCCCCGTCAGCATTTCCGGCTTTTACGCATCATCAGCCGAGTCCCCGGTGACGCAGAATGCTCGTCGATATTGTTCTTGATGCAGTCGGTTCCGACAAAGCGCCCGAGCCTGAGATCAAGGGCGCTATCATGGCCTGCCGCGAGCTTCCGGTCCGGGTACACCTCGTAGGACCATCTTCCGAACTTCGCGACTTGTTGGACGAGCACCTCGAAAACGAGGAGCTTCCCATCGTGATTCACCATGCCTCGGAGCGAATTGGCATGGAGGAGAAGGCGGCGGCTGCGGTCCGTACCAAGCGCGACAGTTCGATGCGCGTGGGATTGAAGCTGGTGCGCGAGGGCAAAGCCAAGGGGTTTGTGACCGCCGGCAACACCGGCGCGGCCATGGCCACGGCCAAGATGGTGCTTGGAGCGCTGCCTGGCGTTGACCGGCCGGCGCTGGCTACGCCGATGCCGAGTTCGACCGGTAATCCCTGTGTGCTGCTCGACGTAGGCGCCAACGTGGATTGCAAGGCGCACAACCTGGAACAATTTGCGGTGATGGGCGAAATGTACGCACGCAGCGTGCTGAAGATTGCGCATCCGCGCGTGGGACTGCTCTCGATCGGCGAGGAAGAGACCAAGGGCAACGATCTTACGCGCGAGGCGTTTCCGCTGCTGAAGGCCCTGCCGATCAAGTTCATCGGCAACGTGGAAGGGCGCGATATTTTCAGCGGCCAAGCGGATGTGATTGTCTGCGACGGGTTTGTGGGCAACGTGGCGCTGAAGACGAGCGAAGGCGTGGGGCGGTTTGTGCGCGAAGTGCTGCGCGAGTCGTTGACGCGGACCGTGACGGCCAAGGTGGGCGCGCTGCTGTCGCGGCAGGCGTTCAATGACTTCCGGCGGCGGCTGGACTATCGCGAGTACGGCGGGGCGCAACTGCTGGGCGTCCGCGGCGTTTGCGTGATCGGGCATGGGTCCTCAAATGATCGCGCTATCTTCAACGGCATTCGCGTGGCCTACGAATTTGCGCACGCTGGGACGAACGAGCGCATCGAGCAGGAGTTTATGCGCAGGCCAAATCGGCGCCCGGGAGATGCAGATAAAGATGCTCCCGACGCCACGATTCACTAGTGCGTGCCGATGCCAGGCGAATCGAAGAAGACGAATCTCGACAATCTGAAGAAGTGGGCAGATGATTTGGCTTGCCCGGTGTGCTATGCGCCGTTGCGTTTTGAAGAGGCGACGGTGGTATGCAGCGGGTGTGGACGTAGGTATCCCGTTGTCGAGGGTATCCCGGTGCTGATTCCGCAACGGTCGACAACACCCTCGATGAACTAGAAGACGTAAGCCTCGGCGGTTATTCTGGGGAACAAGCTTTCTCCGGCATAACTGCTATCGCGAGGTCATCCGTGGCTACAGCAAAACTGAAACGGGCGCTCGGGCTGCGCGACCTCATCCTGTTTTACGTTGCTTCGGGACTGAGCTTGCGCTGGATTGCTACGGCGGCGGCGAGCGGGCCATCGGCAATTGCGGTGTGGCTGACGGCGCTGCTGGGATTCTTTGTACCGCTGGCTGCCTGCGTGCTGGACCTTTCATCGCGCTATCCGGCGGAGGGTGGACTGTACATCTGGACGCGCGAGGCCTTCGGGCCGTTCTACGCATTCATTTCTGCGTGGACCTACTGGATGAGCAATCTGCCGTATTTTCCTTCGGTGCTTTTCTTTGCCGCGAGCAGTCTGTTGTTCCTTGGCGGCCCGATGCAGCAATGGGCGGATTCGCAGCTTTACTTTCTCCTTTTCACTGTCGTGATGCTGGCGGTGATTACGCTGCTGAATGTTGTGGGATTGAGCACGGGGAAGTGGCTCAACAATGTTGGAGCGATTGGCAGCGTTGTTCCGGCGTTAGTGCTGATCGCGTTTGGCGTTTTTTCGTTTTTTCGATTCGGATCGGCGACACATTTCACGTTGAGCGCGATGGTGCCTCGGCCGGGCATGAAGAACCTGATCTTTCTTTCGACCATTTTCTTTGCGTTCGGCGGATGCGAGGCGGGGTCGTTCATGGGGGACGAAATTCGCGAGCCGAGGCGTGTGATTCCGCGGTCTCTGTTGGTGGCGGGTGTGATTCTCGGGCTTGGGTATATTGCTGGGACCGTGTCGATGCTGGTGGCGCTGCCTTCGAGCCGCATCAGCGGGTTGGGCGGATTCATGACGGCGGTGGATTTTCTGGCGCGGCGACTGGGCCTGGGGGTTTTGGTTGCGCCGATCGCGGTGCTGGTGGCGGTGAGCAATATTGGGGCGGCCAGCGCTTATCTCTCGTCGACGGCGCGGCTGCCGTTTGTGGCCGGCGTGCACCGCTATCTACCGGCGGCGTTTGGGCGCATCCATCCGCGGTTCGGCACGCCGCATGTCGCGCTGATTTCGTATGGCGCGGCGGGAATTCTGTTTGGATTGCTGGGGCAGGCGGGGACGAACATTCGCGGAGCTTACGACATGCTGGTGAGTATGGCAGTGATCACTTACTTCATTCCTTACCTTTTTTTGTTTGCTTCGGCGATTCGGCTGCAGCGTCAACCGTTGCCGGCAGGATCGTTTCGGCTGCCGGGCGGACGGCGGACGATGATTCCGCTGGCGTGCCTGGGACTGCTGTCGACTGCGTGCACGATTGTGCTTTCGTTGTTTCCGGCGGAGGACGACGTAAACCCGACGGCGACATTTCTAAAAGTCGTGATCATGACGCTTGTTCTGCTGGGCGCCGGTATTGCAATCTATCGTTCGAGCTATCAACTGAGGACGCACGATTCCGTTGCTGGATAGACGCTTGCGGTTCGCATCTTGATTTTTTTAAGGGGAATTCAGAATGAACAAGTCTCTCGCCGAATTGCTGGATTTGTATAACGCCGATGCGCCGCTGGAAGAGGCATATACGATTCCGGCGCCGTGGTATCTCGATGAGCGGATCGAGCAGGCGGAGCGCGAGCAGGTGTTCGGCCGAAACTGGATTGCGGTGGGGCGACTGGACCAGGTGGCGGCGGAGGGGCAGTTCTTTACAGTGGAGATTGCGGGCGAGCCGCTGGTGATTGTGCGTGGATCGGATGGCGGACTGCGCGCGTTTTATAACGTGTGCCGGCACCATGCGGCCGCGGTGGCCAATGTGCCTTGCGGGACGGTGCAGCATTTGCGCTGTCCCTACCATGGCTGGACGTATGGGCTGGATGGATCGCTGAAGGGAGCGCCGGAGTTTGCGGGTGTGTGCAATTTCGATCGCGCGGCGAACGGGCTGGTTCCGGTACGCGTGGAGGCGTGGGAGCAGTTTGTGTTTGTGACGCTGGATGCGGATGCGCCGGATCTCGTGACGTCTTTAGGCGACTTGGTGGAGCGGGTGACGCCGCTGGGGATTAGTAATCTGCATTTCTTTGCGCGAAAGACGTACACGCTGGCGTGCAACTGGAAGGTCTACGTGGATAACTATCTCGACGGCGGGTATCACGTGCCGCATCTGCACAAGGGGCTGAACAGCGTGCTGGATTACAAGGAGTACACGATCGAAAACAGCGCGCGGTATTCGCTGCAGTCGAGCCCGATGGTGAGTTCGCAGGAGCACGAATCGTTTGCGGCGACGCGGACGGGAGATCGCGCTTATTACTACTGGCTGTATCCGAATTTCATGATCAATATTTACGAGGGCGTGATGGACACGAACCTCGTGCTGCCGCTTGGTATTGATCGCTGCCTGGTGCAGTTTGATTTCTTTTTCGCGGATGTGAGCGAGGCGGCGCGGGAGGGGAATGCGGAGAGTGTGGCGGTGAGCGACCGGATCCAGGATGAGGATGTGGATATCTGCGAGTCGGTGCAGAAGGGGTTGAGGTCGCGGTCTTACGGGGCTGGCCGGTTGTCGGTGAGGCGAGAAGCGGGGGAACATTTGTTTCATCGGCTGCTGGCGGGGGATTTGCTACGCGCGGTTTGATTGTAAATGTGCAACTGATTGGTTGCGATTTGCGCGTTCCGAAAAGCAGGTCCTTCGCGCCGCATATTCACCCCACAGACGAAGACCTGTCTGTGGGGACCCCGCTTACCCCACGGACTTTCGTCCGCGGGGGCCCAAGCGTGCGGTGCTCAGATGGATGAAAAGGGGCGTACCTTCCTGATACGTGCTCAAGGCACACAGAAGTATAGGAGGAAGGTACGCGATGAAGACCCACGTAGGAGTAGATCTCCATCAACGATTTTGTTACTTAACGGCGGTGGATGCAAGCGGGAAGCTGCGCAAGCAGGGCCAGGTAGTGAACGATGCATCGGCGTTGCGTTACTGGCTGCAGGGGTTGGAGCGGCCGCGGCAGGTAGTGGTTGAGGCAAGCGGATTCTGGCCGAACGTCTGGTGATGGTACATCCGCAACGAGTGAAGGCGATAGCTTCGGCGAAGCTGAAGAACGATCGCGTGGATTCGGAGACCTTGGCGCATTTGTCGCGCTGCGATCTGCTGCCCGAGTCGTGGATGGCCGATGAGACGACCCAGCAGTTGCGGCTGCTGGTTCGGCTGCGGATCACGCTGGGCCGGCAGCGGGCCCGGGCCAAGAACCAGCTGCAGGCGGTGCTTCACCAGGAAGGATTCAAGAAGCCGGTGACGGATGTATTTGGCAAGCGTGGCCGGGCGTGGCTGAAGGGGTTGGAACTGAGTGCGGCGGGGCGGATGGTGGTGGATACGTGGCTGCGCGAGGTTGACCATCTGGATGTTGAGCTGGCGGAGCAGACACGGGAGCTGGAACGGCTGGCCAACGCGGATGCGCGGGCCAGATTCTTGCAGACGGTGCCGGGGATCGGCGCGTATGCAGCGATGGTGATTGTGGCCGAGATAGGCGATGTGGAGCGGTTTCAGAGCAAGCGTGCGCTGGCCAGCTATGCGGGATTGACGCCGGTGGTGCGGGAGTCGGCGGGCAAGCGCAAGCGGGGTGGAATTACGCACCAGGGATCGAACACACTGCGCTGGATCATGCTGCAGGTGGCGGAGGTGGCGGCGCGCCATTCGCCGGCAGCGCGGAGCTATTATGCGAAGCTGCGCGAGAGGAAGCCGGGGCAGGTAGCCAGGATCGCGCTGGCGCGGAAGTTGTTGACCGTGGTGTGGGCACTGCTGCGCCACGGAGTGTGTTACGACGAGGAGTTGTTTGTCCGCGGCTGAAAGCAGGCCATGGAAAAGTGGAAAGCTGACCAGCGCTTCCCACTTTCCCACCGCCACGACTGCGGCTACAGGCAAAAGGTATTTGCGACGGTTGCAAGGAGAACCCGGCCAGCTCGTTCATCCTATGCCCACCGCGGAAAACAGCAAGACCGCGGGAGGGCCTTCTCAGATGGAGCGGCCGGGATTCGAATCACCCTTGTGTGCCAGGAGCACGAATAGAAGTCTGTCGGCAACTATTCGCAAATACCTCTGGACGGGTGCGGCCTTTTTCATAGAAGGATGACACTCCAGAGGAAAACGGACGAGACTGCCTGACTTCGGCGTTTGTATATTCCCAGATGTCGCCGGGGCGGAGGGCTTGGGCGGCCAGGTTGTGGGCGTGCTCGCGCGTGGCTTTCTCGAGGAGATTGGCGGGCTCATCCCAAGGCTCGTCGGTTAACTGAAAGGTGGCCCAGTGGACGCCGAGGAGATTTTGGGCGCCGAGATCGATGGCGATTTGCACGGCTTCGGCGGGGTTGGTGTGCTGGGTTTTCATGAACCAGCGGGGCTCGTAGGCGCCGATGGGAAGGATGGCGACGAGAGGACAGCCGCATCGGTCGCGGATCTCGGCGAAGATTTTTCCGTCCTGCGAGGCGGTGTCGCCGGCGCAGTAGATGGTGCCGGCGGGTGTTTCGAGGACGAAGCCGCCCCACAGTGCGAACCGGCGATCGCCAAGATTGCGGGCAGACCAGTGATAGGCGGGGACGATGGTGGCGCGAACTTTTTCAGACAGCGCGAATGACTGCCACCAGTCGCCGGTTTGAACTTTTACGCTTGGCGCGTCTCTGCGAATGACCTTGTCGTTGCCGAGAGGGGAGATCACGATCGGCTTGTGAGCTTTCCAGAGGCTGTCGATGGTCGCGGTGTCCATGTGGTCGTAGTGGTTGTGGCTGACCAGGACGGCATGAATTTTGGGAAGGTCTTCGAGAGTCACAGCGGGCGGATTGCGGCGACGAGGGCCAGTCCACTTGAACGGGCTCGCGCGGTCGGACCAGACGGGATCGACGAGGATGTTGATGCCGGCAACCTGGTCGGTGGAGGGAAGACCGGCGTGGTGGAATTGCTTGCCGTCGAAGTGATCGGTGACCGGGCCAGTGTAGTAGCGGTTTCCAACAGGCTCCTGAAAGACGATGAAGAAAGGATACTGGACAGCTTTTCAGAGTTTGCATCACAAAGATGGCAATGCTCTGTTCTCCAGGCAAGTTTTTTGTTGCGTCGCTCTCTTTTGCCTTAGGTTGTCAGGGCTTCGGTTTGTTTGCTCATTTGTGCGGTGCGCTCGAGTTTGTCCCAGTTGAAGGGTTTGCCGTCGATGGCACGCTTTAGGGTTTTGGCGAGCACGATAGAGAAGACCTGGCGGTAGGCGAAGCGCTGCAGCCAGATGTGGAAGAGCAGCCAGCCGTCGCCCTTGTTGGCGGGATGGCGGCGCTCGAGGCTGAAGGCGATGGTGGAAGTGACGAAGTCGATGAGAAGGAATGCGCCGAAGTAGGCGAGCAGTTTTTCGAGGCTCGCGGCGGATGCTGCTTCGGGATGATAGTGCCGATCGGCGAGGTAGTGCGCGAGGCCTGCCAGGAACATGAGGTCGATAAAGGGCGAGACAAGCGGAAGGAGCATCTGGAAGATGAGGATGTTGGGCAAGGCGAAGAGACCCATCGCCTTGTTGCGGATGAAGGCCATGCGATGTTTCCAGACGGCCTGCAGAATTCCAAAGGACCACCGGAAACGCTGGCGCATGAGCCCGCGCGCATCGATGGGGGCTTCGGTGAACGCCAGGGCGCGATCTTCGTAGACAACCTTGTATTTCTGCTCCAGCAGATTCATGGTCAAGTCAGCGTCTTCGGCGACGGTATTGATGGGGTAGCCGCCGGCTGCTTTGACACCCGCAGTGCGCCATGCACCGATGGCTCCGGGGACAACGGTGACCACGTTGAAAAGATTGAGGGCGCGCCGTTCAAAGTTCTGGCTGGTGATGTATTCGAGGGCCTGCCAACGGGTCCACAGATTGACGCGATTACCGACCTTGGCATTTCCAGCGACGGCGCCGACGCGCTCATCTTCGAAGTGCGGAATGAGTTTCGAGATCGCGTCCATGGCGATGACAGTGTCGGCGTCGATGCCTACGTAGAACTCTTCGTCGATGCGCTCGAGGGCGTAGTTAAGGGCTGCGGCCTTTCCCGCGTTGGCCTTGGTGAAAACCTGAACTCGGCCGGCGGCAATGTCTTTCGCGTAGGCCTCGCGGGCCACTTCGAAGGTGCGATCCGACGATCCGTCGTCGATGACGATGACGTGCAGATTTGCGTAGTCGGAGTTGAGGACCGAGCGGATGGTGCGGACAATGACCTTTTCTTCGTTGTAAGCAGGGATGAGGACGGCGACGCGTGGATTGAATCCGGGTGAAGCTTCCCGATGTGGCCGACGAAGGCGGTCGATGATGGCAAAGATACCGACGATGATGAGGCGCGCACTCATCAGGACATCGCCGACGAAGAAGACGAGGACGATGAAGCGGCCGATGATGGAGAGCGCGGAGAAGGCGATGGAGTCGGGGATCGCGCGGAGGTATTGCCGCCAGGTAAGCGGTGGCATGACCTGCGCGGTTGTCATGCCCATCAGGGACGAGACGGGAACGAAGGTGTAACCTTTCGCGCGCAAGGCGTCGATGAGTTTAGGCAGAGTCGCAACGGTGACTGAGCGGTCGCCGCCGCCATCGTGCATGAGGATAACGGAGCCGCGAAACTGCGGCTTGGTTTTCATGGTGTTCAACTGGTCGAGCACGAATTGCGTGATCTCGTCGGGCGTCTTGCGCTGGCGCTCGTCCCAGTCGTTGGTGTCGATCTTGTTGCCGACGACGGTGAATCCGAGTTGCTGGACGCGCACAATGGGCGCAGCCTGATCATCGGTCTCGGGCTCCTCGTCGACGTCGTAGGGCGGGCGGAAGTAGAGAGGCTGCACGCCGAGTTTGCTGGCGAACAGGCGTTCCGTGAGCTTTACCTCGAGGTCGAGGCGGTTGTTATCGATTTCACTGATGTCGGGATGAAAAAAGGTGTGGTTGCCGATCTCATGGCCTTCTCGCTGTACGCGCTGCATGAGGCCGATGTTCTCCTGGGCCTCTGCGCCGATCATCATGAAGGTTCCCTTGACATTCTTCTCTTTAAGAATGTCGAGGATCTTCGGAGTCCACTTGGGATCGGGGCCATCGTCGAAGGAGATCGCGACCTGGTTGGGATGATAGCCGTAGTACTCGACGGTGTAGGTATGTGGAAAGACATCCAAGTGCTCGTCGATGATGAGTTTCTTACGCGGATCCGGCTCATCTGTATCCATGGTCACGGCGCGCCTGCCTGTCTGCGGCAATCCGGTGACGCGGAGAATATCGCCAGATCCCTCGGTGTCGACGTCGTGTCCGGGCTGCAGTATGCCGAGTGCGTCAAGCGAGGCGGGGTTGCTGGGTTTGTCCCACACGTTCCACATGGCGCGATCTTCTGAGCCGAGACGCCACAATGCGAAGGTCTGAAGACCGAGGCCGCGCGCGGCGCGCATTTCGTTGAGCAGCGTAACACCATCGAGAAACCACACAACGTGACGGGTATGCGTGTCTTCGTCGATGTACTCATAGTGGGGATTGAGCGAGTTGTAGTCGAGATCAAGGTCGGCGTCGGCATCGCTGGCGCGCTGCCAAACGTCGGAGACGTGATCCATGACTTCGGTATCGACGACGCGGGGCTTGCGCAGCTTGGGATCGCGGGCCTTGGGATCGGGAATCGACATCTCCCAGTCGTAGCCGTAGTTGCCAACGGCGCAGATGAGTTTGTCGAGCGGGACGGCTTTGGACTTGAGGACACGCGCCAGATTGGCGACGAACCAATCCTGGCTGGCGATGGGGCCAGGCTGCGAGTCCACTTCGTGCTCATCGTAGTTCATCAGCACCACGCCGTCGGAGTTGGCGGAGATGATTTTCAGTTCGTCAGCAGATGTGGAGGCGGCCACGTTGATATAGAGGCGAAGGTTGCGCGCGTGCAGATCGGAGTAGAGCTCCTGAATGAGAGTGAGGTAGGCAGGGCGGGCATCGTCGTTCAGATTCTCGATATCGAAGGAAAGGCCGTGGTAGCCGGGGAATGCGGTGAAGAGGCGGAGGATCTCCTGCCGGATTTGGTTGCGCTTGGCCGGGTCCTTGATCACGTCGCCCATGGCAGGATCAAAGCTCTGCGTATGCGCATTGAAGTTGTTGAGATGAGGAAAGATTTCAGTGTCTTCCCGCGCTCCGCTGGATGACGCGCTTGACCCTGTTGTTTTCGTCGGGGTCGTGAATCACGCCACCCTGGAAGATGGGGAATTCATGCCCATCGGAGGTGGTTCCCTGAAGATCTATCGACGGAGCATCGAAGTGCAGCCATTGGGGGAAGAGCAAGTCGATCTGGTGAATGTGCTCCTTGAGGGACGAGAAGCTGGCTGCGTCTTCCGGGATGTAGTAAGCAGCGCGCAATCCTTCGCCGGTGTTGAAGGGGATTTCGGAGGGTTTGCGATCGGTTTTACGGCGAGTGGGACGAGCGGGCTTCTGGACGCGTGTTACGGGCGCCCGGTTTTGCAATGCCCTGTAGGTGTGCTTCTGGGTCGGGAGCAGAAGTTCAGGCAGAGGCTGTCCGCGGAGTACATTGAAGATAAAGCCAGCGAGCACCAGCGTGGTGACGACCGCAGTGATGTCGAGAATGCGGCGCAGGCGCTTCCATCGGGTTCGTTGGGGATCGAAAAATATCTGTTTATCGGGCATCGCCGTTTTTACGGGTATACAGTACGAATCGTATGGAAGCTGAACCCCTGAGTCAATCGATGCGGCTGGTTGGTGGAGCGAACCGCGTGCGCACTGCTCTGTGGGTATTGCCGGCTCTTTTTGCCGGTGCGTTGCTGCGTGTTTGGATGCTCAGGCACTTCTACGAGGTCACCGGGGACGCCCTGATCTACGGGGGCATTGCCAAAAACCTTCTGCTATCGGGACGTTACGCGCTTACGGTGGGGACAGGCGAGACATATCCGACGCTGATTCGGCTGCCGGGCTATCCGCTGTTTCTGGCGGCATGCTTCAAGTTGTTCGGGATGGAGAACTACGCTGCGGCAGCGTGGGTGCAGATTGTGCTGGACCTCGTGGGTTGCCTGCTGCTGGCGGATTTTGCGCGGCGCGTGGCTCCTGCGCGGTTGAGCCGGGGAGCGGCGCATTCCACATTGTGGTTGGCTGCGCTTTGCCCCTTTACGGCAGTGTACGCGGCGAATCCCCTGACGGAGGGGCCGACGCTGTTTGTGATTGCGCTGGCGATGTGGTGCGCAGCGAAGTTTCAAGAACGGCCGGGTTGGCCCGCGGCGCTCGGGTTTACGTTTGCGGTGACGTATGCGGCGCTGCTGCGGCCAGATGGGGCGCTGGTGGCGCTGGCATTTGCACCGGCGCTCATCGTAACGCTGATTCGGCGGAAAGAAAGCGTAAGAGTCCCAGGCGGTTTGGTGAAGTTGGTTGCGGTATGCGTGCTGCTGGCGGTGATGCCGTTTGCTGCATGGACGTGGCGTAACTGGAGTACCTTTCACGTGATCGAGCCGCTGGCGCCGCGGTATGCGACGGATCCGGGGGAATCGACGCAGGCTGGGTGGATCAGCTGGGTAAAGACGTGGTCCCTGGATTTTGTTTCGACCTACGAGGTGTATTGGAACGTTCCTGGGGACACGCTTGATATTTCGAAGCTGCCGGCGCGGGCGTTCGATTCGCCAGAGCAGTACGCGGAGACCGCGGCGCTGGCGAATGATTACAACAACAGCGGCGAGAGTCTTACGCCGGAGATCGATGCGCGCTTTGCGAAACTTGCGGCGGAGCGATACGCGGCACACCCGCTGCGTTCACACGTGTTGCTGCCAGTGGGGCGAGTTGCGGATATGTGGTTCCGGCCGCGGGTGGAGAATCTGCCCATCGATCTGGACTGGTGGGTGTACAAGCATCATCATGTCGAGACGCGCTTCAGCTGGTTTTATGCGGGGCTGAATGCGTTTTATGTGTTGCTGGGGATTGCGGGACTCTTTTTGCGTCCGCGAATGTGGCAGTGGATGCTGGCGTACATGGTGCTGCGTAGCGCGTTGCTGCTGACGGTGGAAGCGCCCGAGGCGCGGTATACGCTCGAGTGCTTTCCGATGCTGTTTGTGCTGGGCGGGATTGCGCTCTACCGGTTGATGAACTTGGGTCTTGCTGTCGGTCTTGAAGGTAAAGGCGTCAGAGGGCAGAGACTGATTCACTCGTATATTGGAGTAAGTACAGGTGCGTGACTGGCCCTGGCCTTCATCGAAGAACTGCTTCAGGCTGACGCCGCGGGTTGGATCGATCCAGATCGTTATCTTTGGAAAGAGCTTGAGGACGTCGGGGTCTTTGGCGACGAGCTCCAGCTTCTCAGTCTTCACGCCGCTCACGGTTTCTTCGCCGGCGTATTTCACGTCGAATTTCTGTTCGAGGTCTTTTCCGCTGGCACCGAAGCCAAGCACGAGATAGCTCTCGTATTTGCCGGCTTTTTGGGAGCGTGTGACCTGGTTGGCCAGCTTCTCGTAAAGCTGGAACTCACCGCTGGCCACGACAATGATCTTGGGAACTGGCTTTCCGTTGACTTCATTGATGTGGATACCCATGCGCATGGCGCCATTCTTGCGCTCGTAGTAGACAGTGCCCTTCTGGATATCCGTGTCGGGAACTGGGTCAGTCTGCGTGGTATCGAATTCAAAGTCTGCCGTCGTGGAGTGGAAATTTGCCGAGGCGGCATCAAGCTTTGCCAGCACGGTCTTCAGGTCCTGTGCCGCGACCTGCGGGGCGATGGGCGCAAAGAGGAGCGCGAGCGATGCCGCGACCAAATTTTCTTACCGAAGGGCATAGACTTCCTTTTCCTGTTGAACGGTTAGATGCGGAAGGATCGTGCGATCGGGCGTGTTAGCGCCGGGCCCAGATCTTCCATACCGTGTTGCCCTGCGCGTCCGGCGCACTCTCCCAGCGGACGACCGAGACCGCATCGCCGGTGACAGGTTCGATGGCTTTGCGGAGAATCTTGCGCACGTCGTTGTCGGAGGCGGATGGCGGAACACTTACATCCGATGCAGCGACAGTGACGATGATGCCGCGGCCGCCATCCCCGATGACCTGGATGGGATGCGATGGACCGGCAGTGCGCGAGGGCTTGTCGCCGAAGTCCCACAGATGAGGGGTAACGAAGATGAAGAGCAGGATAAGCGTGACCAGGACGTCGTAGTGGACGTTGCCGCGGGGGTAGGTCCAGTAGAAGTAGTTTTTGAGGAGCTTGTTCATTTCTGCTCCTGGGGGGCGATGTACTCGAGGCCGCCCATGTAGGGGCGCAGCGCCTCGGGGACGGCAACGGTGCCGTCGGCCTGTTGGTAGTTCTCGAGAATGGCGAGCCAGGTACGACCGACTGCGAGGCCGCTGCCGTTGATGGTGTGCAGGAACTCGTTCTTGCCCTTGGCGGCGGGTTTGAATCGGATGTTGGCGCGGCGGGCCTGGAAGGCTTCGAAGTTGGAGCAGGAAGAGATTTCGCGATAGAGCTGCTGGCCGGGGAGCCAGACTTCGAGGTCGAAGGTCTTGGCGGAACTGAAGCCGGTGTCGGCGGTGCAGAGGAGGACACGGCGATAGGGAAGCTTGAGGGCTTCGAGGATCTCTTCGGCGTCGCGAGTCAGTTTTTCATGCTCTGCGTCGGACTCTTCGGGGCGCGTGAACTTGACCAGTTCGACTTTTTGAAACTGGTGCTGGCGGATGATGCCGCGCGTGTCCTTGCCTGCGGCTCCGGCTTCGGCGCGGAAGCAGGGCGTGTAGGCCGTGAGGCAGATGGGCAGACGGTCTTCGTCGAGGATTTCGTCACGATAGAGATTGGTGACGGGTACCTCGGCGGTGGGGATCAGCCAGTGGTCGTTGTCCTTGAACTCGCCGCGTGCGACGGCTTCGGCGTCGGCATCGGAACAGCGGAAGAGGTCTTCGGCGAACTTGGGCAACTGGCCCGTGCCGAACAGACTCTTGGAGTTAACCATGAAGGGCGGCAGGACTTCGGTGTAGCCGTGCTTCGTGGTGTGCATGTCGAGCATGAAGCTGATGAGAGCACGCTCGAGGCGGGCGCCGGCACCCATGTAGACGGCGAAGCGTGCGCCGCTGAGCTTAGCTGCGCGTTGCAGGTCGAGAATGCCGAGTTGCTCGCCTAGCTCCCAATGTGGCTTGGGTGTGAAGTCGAAGGACGGCTTTTCGCCCCAGGTCTTGACGGTGACGTTGTCTTCTTCAGACTTGCCGGTGGGGACTTCGTCGCGGGTGAGGTTGGGGATTCCGGCGAGGGAGAGGCGCATCTGCTCATCGAGCGTAGTGGCAGTCTTGTCGAGCTCTTCGAGGCGATCTTTCAGGGCGCGCGTCTCGTCCATCACGGCGGTGGCGTCTTTGCCTTCACGCTTGAGGGTGGCTACCTGCTGCGAGAGTTCGTTGCGGCGGGCCTTGAGTTGCTCTGAGGCTGTGATGGCCTCGCGCCGGCTTTGGTCCAGCTTGCGGAAATCCCCAAGCAGCGCGGCGGGGTCGGCACCACGGGCACGCAGTTTTTCTTCGACAACTTCCAGGTTGCCCCGGACAAATCCCAGATCGAGCATAACTCTTATCAGTTTACTTGATGGGAGCAGGCGGTTGGCTGGGACGGGAAGCTCATAGCTTACCGCACTTCGGCGGTGCGGGCTTCTTCTTGCGGTGCCGGGCCGGCGTCGACCTGGTCCTGCCAGCCGGGGAGGGTCTGGTTGCCGGTGATGAGTCTGGCGCTGCGAGTGAACATGAAATAGTTCCAGACCCATTGGGAAATGACAGCGAGGCGGTTGCGGTATCCGATGAGAAAGAAGATGTGCACCAGCATCCATGTGACCCAGGCGGGAAAGCCGCTGAGGTGTGCTTTGAACGGCCACTTCACGTCGGCAACGGCAGCCATGCGACCGACGGTGGCCATGTCACCTTTGTCGAAGTAACGGAAGGCGGGGCGAGGCTCTTGTGCTAGATCGGCAGCAACGGCTTTGCCAACGTAATCGCCCATCTGCATGGCAGGCTGGGCGACGCCAGGGATCTGGTGACCATCCTGTTCGAAGTGGGCGAGGTCGCCGAGGACGAAGACTTCGGGCAGGCCGGGGGGATTGAGATTGTTGTCGACGATGACGCAGCCGCGCTTGTCGACAGGTGCGCCGAGCATTTTGCCAAGGGGTGAGGCCTGCACGCCTGCGGCCCACAGGATCACGGCGCCCTCGATGCGCTGGTTGTTGGCCTCGACCCAGCCCGGGCCTACGGCGGTGACATTGCTCCCGGTGTGGACTTCAACGCCGAGGTCAAAGAGTTCGCGTTCGGCCTTGGCCGAGAGGTCTGCAGGGTATGCGGCCAGCACGCGGGGGCCGTTGTCGAGGAGCAGTACGCGCGCCTTGGTGGGATCGATGTGGCGAAAATCGTGGCGCATGTAGAGCTTGGCGATATCGCTGATGGCGCCAGCCAGTTCGACGCCGGTGGGACCGCCCCCGATAACGACGAAGTTGAGCGGAGGATGCCAGCCGTGTTCCAGCATGTGGCGCTCGGCGAGTTCGAAGGCCAGGAGCACGCGTCGGCGGATTTCGGTGGCGTCTTCAATGCTTTTGAGTCCGGGAGCGAAAGGCGCCCACTCGTTCTTGCCGAAGTAGGAGTGAGTGGCGCCGGTGGCGATGACGAGGTAGTCGCAAGCGAACTGCATGCCCGAGGCAAGACCCACGCATCGCGCCTGCACATCGATGGCATTCACTTCGTCCATAAGCACTTCGGTGTTGGCCTGGCGACGAAGGATCGCCCGGATCGGTTGGGCGATGTCGGCCGGGGAGAGGACGGCCAACGCCACCTGGTAGAGCAGCGGCTGAAAGGTGAAGTGATTGCGACGGTCGATGACAGTTACATCCACCGGCAGGTTACGCAGCGCCCTGGCCGCGTGGAGGCCTCCAAATCCAGCACCTACAATCACTACGCGTGGCCGATAGCTGCCATCGCGTGCCTGGAGCGGTTTTGTCAGTACGCTCATTGCACCTCGCACTTAGCTTATGTGATGCCCCAGGGAGCGCGCAGGTCACAGATATTGCCGGATTTGCCGGATGTGGTTGAGTTCTTGTCCATTTAAGAATCTGCGACAGAAATGGTGAAAGTGGCGCAGTTTCGGGTGACGGCCAGACTGAAGAGGAAGAGTCTTAGCGCATTGGACGGATCGCTCCCCGTGCAAGCACCTGCTTCATCGGAGGCCGGCCCGCCGGAATTCTCGAACATCTTGCTTGCTGAAATTTGAGAAATGACGGGATCCAAAGCGACTTGGACACGGCCGTAACTATGAGTAACCCGTCAACAGTTACCTAAGTTCATTGCAAAGTTACTTTTCTGGCTACAATAAACCAGCGATCCAAGAGCACTTCTGAGGGATTGAGGGGGCCACTATCAGCGCACGTCTAAGATTGGGAGATTTGCTCGTCCGGGCCAAGCTCGTGAGCGAGATGGACATAGCAAAGGCGTTGGAGCGCCTTTCCTTGTGTGGGGGTCGCCTCGGCGACAACCTTATTGCCAATGGGGCGATTACGAAGGAGACCCTGGAGAGGTTTCTGCACCGTACGCCGCGGGAGCCGGAGAACATTAAGGCAACGGGTGTGGATGAGAGCGACTTACTGAGCCTGATGCTGAAGCTGATCTATGTGGGCCGGCTGCAGACCGTGCGGCAGTTTGCCGACGCGATCAAGCTACCCTACAGCATCGTTCTTGAACTGGTCCGCATGTCGGTAGACCGGCTTTTCCTGCAAACCCTTGGATCGCGCGACTCCGACAGTCTGATCGATCTCGCCTACACCTTCACGGAACAAGGTCGTCGGTTCGTGATCGACGCAATGAACCGGCAGCACTACACGGGTCCCGCGCCGGTGACGCTGGAGGAGTTTACAGAGCTGGTGAACCTGCAGAAGCTGACAAATGAACTGGTGACGCCGGAGAAAATCAAGGCGGCGACCGCCGGATTGCAGTTTGACGATCGCATCATGGAGCAGGCGGGGCCGGCTCTGAACTCAGGCCGTGCAATGCTGCTGTATGGGCCGCCGGGCAACGGCAAGACGACGGTGGCGCAACGTTTCGCTTCCGTTTTCTGCGATGTGATTTACGTTCCCTATGCCGTGATGGTGGAGGGACAGATTATTCGAGTTCACGATCCCAGCATCCACCTACCGCTGGCGACCGTAGACATTGAGGACGATGACTCCGATTTCACGGTGGTCCGGGCGCAGACTTATGATGGGCGCTGGGTGCCGTGTCAGCGGCCGTTTGTCATCACGGGCGGTGAACTGACGCTGGAGATGCTCGATCTGCGCTATGACCCGAACGGACACTATTATGAAGCTCCGTTGCACGTGAAGGCGCTGGGGGGATGCTTCCTGATCGACGACTTCGGACGGCAGATTGTGAGTCCGACTACCCTGCTGAATCGTTGGATCGTGCCGCTGGAGGGCAAGGTCGACTACCTGAAGCTGCACACAGGCAAGACGTTCTCGATTCCGTTTGAGGAACTGGTGATCTTCTCGACCAACCTCGAGCCCGAGGATCTGATGGATCCGGCGTTTTTGCGGCGTTTGCCTTACAAAATCGAAGTTGGTGCGCCTTCGACTGAAAACTACAAGAAGATCTTCGAATCGGAGTGCAAGAAGCAGTCAATCGAATTTTCCGACGAGATTTTCGACGTGATTGTGCACAAGGTGACGGTGGACAAAGGGCTGGAACTTGCGGCCTATCATCCACGATTCATCGTGGACCAGGTCATCGCGACATGCCGCTTCATGCGGGAGGTTCCGCACTTTGAGCCGCGCTTCATCGACTACGCTGTTGACAATCTGCGCGTGCGCCAAAGCACTTCGAAGAAGGTCACGCAGGCGCGGATGTAAGCAGATGGCCGGGTGACAGTTCGGCTCGGAAGCGGAACTGCCCGGTCAGATCTCCGGATAGAAATCAAAGAAGGCGTCGAGGCTTTGCTTGAGCTGCGCCTCGATCTCTTCGCGCGAGCCCTCGAGCACGTGCATGGTGACATGCGCTTCGTGGCCATTGGCGAGCTTGAGCGTCGCATCGTTGATCTCTGTTACTTCGCCCTCAGGCAACAGCCGCATTCCGTAGACAAGAGTCAAATTTGCCATGTAAATCATCTTAACTACTGCCGCTAAGCTACTGCCGTTGATTGGTGGAGGGTGGTCGGCGGCGAGTTGCTGGGGAAGCTCAGGCGGTTTGGCGCGGATTTCCGATGCGGTCGGAGTGGGCTGCGCCGTCTACAATTTACTGGGAAACTTCATGACAGAGACACGTGACACCGTAATTCTTGGTTCCGGCTGCGCCGGATTGACAGCCGCCATCTACAGCGCGCGCGCCAACCTTAAACCTCTTGTACTGGAAGGGCACGAGCCGGGAGGCCAGCTCTCGATTACCTCGCTTGTCGAGAATTTTCCGGGGTGGCCGGACGGCATCCAGGGACCTGAGCTGATCGACAACATGAAGAAGCAGGCAGCGCGGTTTGGCGCCGACTTTCAGCTTGCGCATCTGGATCGTGTGGAACTGGGGGTACACCCGTTCCGGCTGCACACATCGGCGGGTGAGATTCTGGCGCGGACGCTGATTATTGCGTCAGGCGCGAGCGCGCGCTGGCTGGGATTGCCGAGTGAGCAGGCGCTGATCGGGCACGGAGTTTCGAGCTGCGCGACTTGCGATGGATTCTTTTTCCGCGGCAAGCCGATTGCTGTGGTCGGCGGTGGCGACTCGGCGATGGAGGAGGCGCTGTTTCTGACGCGCTTTGCCTCGAAGGTGACGCTGCTGCACCGGCGGCCTGCGTTCCGTGCATCGAAGATCATGCTGGAGCGCGCGATGGCACATCCCAACATCGAGTTCCGCACCAACACGGTGGTGGATGAAGTGCTGGGTGTTGAGGAGAAAGAAGTGAAGGGGCTCAAGCTGCGCGACGTGACCACTGGAGCGACAAGTAATCTGCACGTGGAAGGCATGTTTCTCGGAATCGGTCACGAGCCGAATGCGAAGATGTTTGCCGGCCAGATCGATCTCGATGACGAGGGCTACGTGCTGACGCAGGGCAATATCTTCACGACGCGCCATGGAATTCCCGTGCCCGGTGTCTACGCGTGCGGCGACGTGCAGGATCGGCGTTATCGCCAGGCGATTACCGCCGCGGGCACTGGATGCATGGCCGCGCTGGAGGCAGAGAAGTACCTCGAAGAGCACGGGCACTGATTTTGTCGCGAGAGGATGCAGTGGTGTCGACAATCTTCCCAGGCCGTTTCACGGCGAAGTTTGATGGGTCGTTTGTTGTCTTCATGATTGGAATGCGAATTAATCGTCTGCTCCAGTTCAGCAAGTGGATCCCGGTGGCGAAGGCCATGCCACCGATGATTGCAGAGCTGAAGAGGCATCCGGAAATGGGTTTGCTGCACGTGGAGCAGATGTTCTATTGGCGCGGTGTGGTCACTGTCCAGTACTGGCGAAGTTTCGACCTTCTGCATGCGTATGCGCACAGGCGCGAAAGCAACCATTTGCCGGCATGGGCCGAGTTCAACCGCAGGATTGGCGGCAATGGGTCGGTGGGCATCTGGCACGAGACTTACCTGGTGGAACGCGGGAACTACGAGTGTATCTACGTCAATATGCCGCGATTCGGCTTTGGAGCGGCGACCGATCATGTACCGGTCAGCGGTCGGCTGGAAAGCGCACGTCAGCGCGTCGGCAACGCGGAATGAGTCTGCTCGCAGAGAACCTGGAGAAGCTTGAGGCGGAGATTGCGGACGCCTGCCGGAAGGCGGGGCGACGGCGGGAAGACGTCGAGCTGATGGCGGTCTCGAAGACCTATCCGGCAGAGACGATCGCCGAGGCTGCTGCGCTGGGTCTAACACTGTTCGGCGAGAACCGGGTTCAGGAATTCGCGAACAAGGCATTGCATGCAGCGGCTCTTCGGATCGAGTTGAGAAATCCTGCCGTGCGCGTTCATCTCATCGGGCATCTGCAATCGAATAAGGCGGCAAAGGCAGTGGAGCTTTTCGACGCCGTGGACGCCGTTGACTCGTTGCGGCTGGCACAGCGCCTGAATGACGCGGCGGGAAAGCTGGAGAAGCGGCTGCCGATCTTGATCGAGGTGAAGCTTAGCCCTGAAGAAACCAAGGAAGGCTTGGAGCCGGAGTCGATGGACGCGGCGCAACTGCTGGAAGTTCTTCCGGAACTATCGCATCTGGAAGCGCGGGGGCTGATGACGATTGCGCCGTGGAGTGCGGCGGAGCAAGTTACTCGCGCGTGTTTTCGCAGTTTGCGCGAGTTGCGCGATCGCTGGGTTGCGGCGCATCCTCGCCTGAACTTTGATGTGCTCTCGATGGGAATGAGCGGAGATTTTCCGCTGGCGATTGCGGAGGGCGCTACGCGGATTCGTGTGGGGACGGCGCTGTTTGGCAAGCGTGCGCCTTACGTTGGTCCTGAGTGATGCTGCGCGAAGTGGCGGGCGGTGTTACGTTGGCTGTGCGAGCGCAGCCTGGAGCGAAGAAGACAGCGATTGTCGGCGTGTATGGCGAAGGCGACGCGGCGCAGTTGAAGATTGCCGCGCAGGCTCCGCCGGTGGACGGTCGCGCGAACGAGGCGCTGATTGCGTTTCTGGCGGAGTTGTTCGGCCTTCCGAAGCGATCCGTTGAGATCATGAGCGGCGAGCTTTCTCGGAGCAAGGTGTTTTTGATCCGCGGAGTCGACGCCGATCGTGTCAGGACCGTTTTAGGTTATTCGGCAAGATAACCGGATGCAAAGCAGCGCCATCTGGGTTCGTGCTTTCCCACCCATTCGACAAAGAACGTCGAATGGATGGGGCACTCTTCTGGCAGACCAAAAGTTCGTATTGATATGCAACCGAAGGGTTGCCTCATGTTCGGCGTCAGCGGTGAGGGATGTCGCAGGCGGCGGCGAGGGCTTCTTCGGGTTCGGGGCGGACGCGGAAGTCGGCGTGGGCTTCGGCAAATGCGATTTTTCCGTCCTTAGCGATTACGTAGGTGGCGGGCAGGGGCAAACGCCAGCTCTTGTCGCCGTTGACGTAGGGAATGTTGACGAGGATGGAGAGGTAGTAGTCGCGGTGGTATTCGGGGATGGTGTAGACGAGGCCAAATTTTTCAGCGACGGTGTTGCCGGGGTCGGAGAGCACGGGGAACGGAAGGCCGTGCTGGTTGGCCATGAAGTCGCTCTGGCGCTCGATTTGCGGGCCGATGGCGACCATGAGGGCGCAGCGCTCGCGAAGCTGGCCGTAGAGGTCGCGCCAGGTCTCGAGTTCAGTCACGCAATAAGGGCACCAGCGGCCGCGGAAGAACTTGATGACCAGCGGGCCAAGGGCGAGCAGATCGCGCGAGCGGACGAGTTTGCCGTTGGAGTCCTTGAGGGCGAACTCGGGGGCTTGCGCGCCGACGGGAAGGATCTTTTCTTCGATGCCGGTGGCGAAGAGATCTTCGACGGCGCGTTCGCCGACGGCGAGGCGCTCAGGCTGCACGAGGTTGCGGGTGTTCGCGGTGATCTCGTCGAGTTGGTCTTGCAGGGTGCTCATGGTTTCTTCAAGGTGCGGTTGTGCTGACACTTCCAAAAGCAACTGCAGACGTGCCCGGCGGAAAGGCAAAAGCAGGTCCTTCGCTACGCTTACCCCACAGATGATGAATCATCTGCGAGGCCCCAAGCTGCTCCGCTCAGGATGACACTTCTTTGGTTCGTGTGCGTTTGTGATTGATCGAACTCAGTATGCTTATCTTCCGAATTTTTGTTTGCCCATCAGGCTGGACATGCCGCCGCGCATCATTTGCTTGGCGAGGCCGCCTTTGCCCATTTGCTTGAACATCTTGCTCATCTGCGCGTACTGGCGGAGGAGCTGATTTACGTCCTGCACGGATGTGCCGGAGCCGGCGGCGATGCGCTTGCGGCGGGAGCCGGAGATGATTTCGTGGTTGCGGCGCTCGAAGGGCGTCATGGAGCTGATGATGGCTTCGAGGCGCACGAATTGCTTTTCGTCGACTTGGCCGGCGGCTTGCTGGAGCCCGGCGAAAGGGCCGACGGAGGGCAGCATCTTGAGAATCGATTCCATCGAGCCGAGTTTCTTGATCTGCTTCAACTGATCGCGGAAATCTTCGAGCGTGAAGCCGTCGCCGAGGAGAGCCTTCTTGGCGAATTCCTCTGACTTCTTTCTGTCGAGCGTGGACTCCGCTTTCTCGATGAGCGAAAGCATGTCGCCCATGCCGAGGATGCGGCCGACGATGCGGTCGGGATGGAAGGGCTCGAAGGCGTCCGCTTTTTCGCCGGTGCCGATGAATTTGATGGGCTGGCCGGTGACGTGGCGGATGGAGATCGCCGCGCCGCCGCGGGAGTCGCCGTCCATCTTGGTGAGGATGACGCCAGTGAGGCCGAGGCGCTTGTGGAAGTCTTGCGCCGAGTTGACGGCGTCCTGGCCGGTCATGGCGTCGGCGACGAACAAGATTTCGGATGGGTTGAGGAGCTTTTTGAGCTGCTCCATCTCAGTCATCAGCTCTTCGTCGACGTGGAGGCGGCCGGCGGTGTCGACGATGAGGGTGTCGCAGGCGAGGATGCGCGCTTCGCGGCGGGCCTCGGTGGCGAGACGCTCGACGAGCTTCGAGCCGGCGGGCTCATCGTTGATTTTGCCTTCGTAGAGGCGGGCTTCGATCGACTTGGCGACGACTTTGAGTTGCTCGCGCGCGGCCGGGCGGTAGACGTCGACGGAGACGAGCATGGGGCGGTGGCCGCCCTTTTTGAGCCAGGCTGCGAGCTTGCCGCTGGTGGTCGTTTTGCCGGAGCCCTGCAGGCCAGCCATGAGGATGACGGTCGGAGGCTGCGAGGCGAACTTGAAGCGGGCGGTGTCGCGGCCGAGGAGCTCAACGAGTTCGTCGCGAACGATCTTGATGACCTGCTCGGAGGGCGAGAGCGCGGTAAGCACTTCGCTACCAACGGCTTTGACGCGAATGTGATCGATGAGCTCGTTAACGACGTTCAGGTTGACGTCGGCTTCGAGCATGGCGATGCGGATCTCGCGCAGCGCCTCCTGGATGTTCTCTTCGGTGAGCGTGCCCTGTCCGCGGAGATTCTTGAAGGCTCGTTGCAGCTTATCTGTAAGGTTCTCAAACATAGGTCAGATTCAAGTGTATCGAAAAGAGGGGAAGAGGGGGTTGGCGGGGTTAGCTCTCGCTGTGCGAGCGTTAGCGGCGCTGATGCGCCTGTCAGCGAGTTAGGACGTCAGCGGGATTCCCATTGCTCATTGCATCTTCGTGGAGGAGCCAGGAGATGATTGGGCCCCAGTAGTTCATTTGCGGCTTGTAGAAAGGTTCGTTGTGGGAGCGGGCGGGCAGAACCAGGAGCTCGGCCCTGCTGCCGCAACAAGAGAGGAGTTCGCGTCCCATTCGCGCGGAAAAGAGCCGATCTCGATCGCCCTGCACGACCAGAATCGGCAAGGAGGAGTCGCGCAGAGCGTCTGCTGCTGACCAGATGGGTGGCACCAGCGGGGAGACGAATTTGGGGATCCATGCGGCGCGCGCGGCGTTGCGGAAGGAAGAGAAGCCGGCGCAGAGCACGAGGCGATCAGCGGTCACCCGATTGATGATGGCGGGGGCGACTCCAGTTCCAAGCGAGAAACCAAGGACAGAAATAGGAACCCGGGGCGCGAGATGCCGGAGAAGCTCGAAGGCAGAAACCGCGTCCTGCTCGCATTGGGCCCAATCGATGAATCCGGTGCTGCGACCGTAGCCAGAGTAATCGAAGACGAGCGAGGTGATGTTGTTCTCGGCGAAGATCCGCTGAATCGGAAACCATTGCGAGACGATTTCGCCGATGCCATGACAGATGAGCACCGCAGCTTGCGGAGGGGCGCTGGAGGGCTCGACAAATACCGCGTCAAGTTGGTTTCTTCCGCTGGAAATTGTGTGCTGTACTACAGAAATCCCGGCGCATTCGGGCCGGCTGCGAGGGACTCTTCCGAGAAGGCGATCTCTTGTCTGAATCACGCGGCTGCTGCAGGTCAGCGCGGCCGTGAATAGGAATCGGTGCAGCTGCATTGGATGCCTCTTCAGTGAGACGTCTTCCAGGGGGATGATTTGTGCTTTCCCACCCATTCGACGGAAAACTGTCGAATGGACGGGGCACCCATGTTCGTGAGATGACGAGCAGTGGGAATGGATGTGCCACCCCTGTTCGTGCGAAGACGAGGAACTAATCGGCAGGCGCGATCAGGTATTGCTCGAGCTTGCCGTCGGGGTAGGTGTAGGTGGTGAGCCTCAGGCGCTTGTTCGGGTAGGTGATGTTGAACCCGCGGAAGGTCATGCCGCCGCGCAGCGCTTCGCTGGTTTGGTGGAAGGTGAGCGGTTCGCCCAGCGGAGCGAGGCTGGATTGAAAGTCCGAAAGCGCCTCGAGCGTGAAGTAGTCGCTCAGGTTCGGAGCCAGTAGGGAGCGATCGATGCGTCCCTGCTGAAGGCCGCGATAGATGTCGAGGGCCTGCTTTTCTGTATCGCTTGGCGGGAAGCCGGCGACCACGGGCACGACGAGCCGCGCGATGGTAGAGGCCGCGCCGACGGCATCTTGATTGGTGAGAACGGCTGACGGCAGCGCCATCGTCGACGAGGACTTGGTTGTCTGAAACGAAGCCGGAGACTTCGCCGCTGTGCTCGATGTTGCGGTGGCCGTTCATGTCGAGCACTTCGACGCCAAGGCCGTAGTGGGTATCCTTGCCGTCTTTCAGCTTCACCGCGGTGAACATCTGTTTGTAGCTTTCGGGCTTGAGGATGGTTTGGGCGATGAGGCTTTGATCCCACAGCGCGAGGTCGTGGGCGGTCATGGCCAGTTCGCCGGCGGCAAACATCCAGCCGCGGCCCTCCTTGGGCGCAACGCGGAGGGGGCCGAGGGCGTGGCGATAGTAGGCGGTGGCGTCGGCCTGGGTGAGCTTGGTTTCGTCGGAGTTCCAGACGGACTTCATGCCGAGCGGGCGGAAGATGTGTTCGCCGAGGAAGTCCATGAGCTTTTCTCCGCTGACTTTCTCCACGATTGCGCCGGCGATGACGTAGTTGGTGTTGGAGTACTGCCACTGCGTGCCGGGATCGAAGTCGAGCGGCTTTTTGGCCCAGGTGTCGAGGATCTGCTGCGCGCTTTCGGGGTGCAGCATGGGCGTCATGACGTAGTCTTCGGGCCAGTAGTCCTGGTAGCCGGAGGTGTGGGAGAGAATCTGGCGGATGGTGACTTCGTCGCCGCGGGTGAGGCCGGGGATGTATTTGCCGACCGCGTCGTCGAGGGAGAGTTTGCCTTGCTCCTGCAGGAGCAGGATGGCCGCGGCGGTGAATTGCTTGGAGATGGAGCCGATGGAGTAGCGCATGTCGGGCGTGGCGGGGATGGGCGGATCGAGACGCGCGTTGCCGTAGGCGTGGGTGTAAACCAGCTTGCCGCCTTTGACGATGGCGACGGATGCGGAGGGGACGCCGGTCTGCTTGAGGACGTCGTTCGCGATGCTGTCGATGCGGGTTTTCAGGGCGGGGTCGAGGGTGTCGACGGCCTGCGCATGAAGCTGGAGCGCAACCGGGGAGAGTGAGGCAATCAAAACCAGGGCGGAGACAAGTCGGCGGGCAATCATGATCGGCTGCGTGGAACTCCTTCCGTTCGAATAGTAACAATCGCAGCTTTGAGTCTAGGTTTTGGCTTCTGCCTCTTCGACGGTGGCTGCCAGAGTGAGAACTTTTTCCAGCCGCGTGATGTGGAACATGGTGAGGACGCGGGGGGTGACACCGGCGAGGGTAAGCCGGACGTGTTTGTCGCGGCAGTAGACCTCGTGATTGATGATTTCGCTCATGCCGGCGGAGTCCATGAAGGGAACTCCGCTGAGATCGAGGATGGTGTGGTGCGGGGGTTCGGCACCCCGGAACAGGGCACGAAGGGGAAGAACGCTGTTCTGGGTCAAGGGCCCGGTGAGGCGGAGGATCACCGTTCCAGTTTGTTTGCCTGGAATGGGTTCGATCTTCAACGGGGTCCCGGTGGCCATCGTTGGATAAGTGTATGGAACGGGGCGCGGTTTTGTCGTCAGGAAACTGAGGATGACACTCTGTTCAATGGCACCAAACGGACAAGATTCAGACCGTAGCTGGCTCTTGAACCTGTCATACGAAGAAACCGGAGCCCTGGAAGTGCCTTTGCGGGGCTTTCCCAACTATCTCTCACGACATGGGACATGCAGCACGATGCGATAGGCTGAGTCTCGAAGGTTTGAAAATCTACAGCCACGTTGTTGTGAGGTACGGATGCAGCGCTTGATTGAGGGCCACAAGAAATTTCTGGCCGAAGTGTTTCCCCGGCAGACGCGACCAGTTTCATCTGCTGGCGGAGTCGCAGGCGCCGGAGTGGCTGTTCATCACGTGTTCCGACTCGCGCGTGCTGCCGGATCTGATTCTGGGAACAGGGCCAGGTGATCTGTTTATCACGCGTAATGCGGGCAACGTGGTGCCGGTGACGGGAAATGATGTGGACGGGTGTACGGCGACGATCGAGTACGCGGTCGAAGTGCTGAAAGTGAAGCACGCGATCCTCTGCGGGCACTCGGACTGCGGGGCGATGAAGGCCGCGCTGGATCGGCGGGGGCTGGAGAAGCTGCCCAAGGCGAGCCGTTGGCTGCAGCATGTGGAGGCGGCGTTCAGTCACCGGCAGCCGCTGAATCCAGAGGATGGCGCGCATGCGGAACTGTGTTCGCTGATTCGCGGAAACGTGGTGGCGCAGCTCTTGAATCTGCGGGCGCAGCCGGCGGTAGCGCGGGCGGTGATGGAGGGGCGGCTCCAGGTGCACGGATGGTATTACGAAATTCTCTCGGGGCAGATTGAGCGGTTCGATGAGGATGCCCGGCGGTTTGTGCCGCTTGCCTGAAGTTCACTGCTTTCTCAGATGGCGATTTGAGGCTGGCACTACATCGTTGGGATCCCGACGAGTCCCACTGCGTTTGTTGGATTCGGGCTATCGACAGGCATAAAAAGGGTGCGTCCCGCGCGGGACGCACCTGGTGAGGAGCAGTAAGGCAGCTACTTTTTGGTGTCTCGCGCGGCCTTGATGAATTCGTGCGATTTTTCGATGTGTGCGGCCTGGGTAGTGAGCACCTGGCGCACGGGCAGTGGCAAATAGGCTTCCGTTGCCTTGGAATACGCTTCCACGGTTTCGTCCTCGGCTTCTTCGGCGGTCGATAGCAGCGTGTGGTCGCCGCCGCCAAGAGCAGATTTCAAATCGCCCCATGCACGGCGAACGGTTCCGGCGGCAGTTCCGCTTTCCTTTATGTCGTGCACGCCCTCCTGGTGGAGGATGGATTCGAGCACGCCGCGAAACTGGGCGCGAGTGAGCGATTCGGCGAGGAAGTATTCCTTCAGCGCCTCGTCCTTGATTTCTTCTCCAATTTTCTTGAAGCCTTCCTGGCCATCAATGAGGGCATGGATGACGGAAAGCAGTGCGGACTCGGTTTCTTTCAGGTCTTTCGAGGGCGACGACATGTAGAGTTCTCCGATCAATAGAAATGAAAACGCGAGCAGGGTCTGGCGGCTGCCATTGCGATTCTCCTTCGCCGCCAGCGAGGTGGGGGAAATCGCGAAAACCCGACGCCCCTGCCCCGGTAACGGATCAGACCCGCACCCGCAGAGGTCAGGTTGATCCAGGTACTAAGATGCGGAAATTTTGGGGCGGAGTAGATTGCGGCGCAGAAATCAGTGCGCGCCGGGAGGTGGGGCGGCGTGCTTAGGCGGCTTATCGAAGAGCCAGACGGCGGCGGAGCAGAAGAAAGCGAGCAGGGCGGTCCAGCGAAAGACGTCGACGTAGGCGAGCAGCGCTGATTGCTGCTGGAGCATTCCGTACATCAGGCCCAGCGATCCGGGACGAGCGGAGGGCTAGCCGATCTGATGGCCGAGATACCCGGCGATCATGCGGGATTTCTGCTGGAGGACGGCGCTTGACGGCGAGAGATTGGCGCCGATCTCGGTCTGGTGCAGGGCGGCGCGGCGAATGATGGCGGTGGTCGCCATTGCAATGCCGATTGACCCGCCGATGTTGCGGAGCATGTTGAAGAGGCCGGTGGCGTTGCCCATCTTCTCGCGCGGGATGGTGGAGGTGGACATGGTGGCCAGTGGCACGAAGACGAAGCTGAGCGCGAAGCCGGTAAGCAAAATAGGAACAGCAGTGTGTAGGGGCCGATGTCGAGATTCACGGTGCCGAAGATCAGCGAGCAGACGCCGAAGCCGATGAAGCCCGCGCTGAGCAGCTTGCGATTGTCGATGCGCGAGCCGAGAAAGCCGATCACGGGAGAGCCAATGAACGATCCGATGCCGCGCGGGCCGACGACGAGGCCGGCGGTGAATGCGGTGTAGCCAAGGATCTCCTGATAGTAGAGAGGCAGGATGGCGATGGTGATGTAGATACACATTCCCAGCAGCGCGATCAGAAAACAGCCGGTGCGGAAGTTGCGGTTCTTGAGGACGTGCAGGTCAACGAGGCCGCGCGGGTTGGTCCACGAACGCCAGATCCATCCGACGAATCCGATGATGAGGGCGGCCACGGCCCAGCGCACCCAGAGGGCTCCGAACCAGTCGTCTTCCTGGCCTTTGTCGAGGACGACCTGCAGGCAGCCGGTCCACACGATGAGGAGGCCGAAGCCGATGTTGTCGAAGGCGCCGACCTTGGCGTTTTTGATGTAGGGCGGGTCGTGCACGAAGCGGGCGATCATGAAGACGGCGAGGATGCCGACGGGAATGTTGATGTAGAAGGCGTAGCGCCAACTGAAGGTGTCGGTAAGCCAGCCGCCCAGGGTGGGGCCCAGCACGGGGGCGACGACGATTCCGAGGCCGTAAGCGGCCATGGACATGGATCGCTTCTCAGGCGGAAAGCTTTCGAGCAGGATGGACTGCGACAGCGGCTGCAACGCGCCACCACCGGCACCCTGCAGAATGCGGGCAAGCAGAATCACGCCCAGCGAGGGGGCCGCTCCGCAGAAGAATGAAGCGATGGTGAAGATGATTACGCAGATGAGCAGGAAGCGCTTGCGTCCCCAGCGGCGCGCGAACCAGTTGGAAGCGGGCAGGATGACGGCGTTGGCGACAAGGTAGCTGGTGAGCACCCATGTGGCTTCAGAGTTGGTGGCGGAGAGGCTGCCGGCGATGTAGGGCAGCGCTACAGACGCAATGGCAGTGTCGAGCACCTCCATGAACGTGGGCAGCATGACTGAGGCTGTGACGAGCCAGGGGTTGACGCCTTGCGTGAGCGGATAACGAGCTTGGGCCTCTGCGGTGGTCATCGCAACCGGGAACAGTCGAGACTAAATGATCAGACCATCGGCTGGTTGTGACGCCGGTCAGGGCGATTGCTGCAATAGAGCTTTTGCGTTGGGCAGGAGGTCACTCGCCGGCAACTGTCTCTGAACGGTCGACCAGATCTTGCTCGAGCGAGCGCTGGGCGGGCTGTCGCTTGGTCCATGCGGCCTTGATTTTTTCGTATTTTGCCTGCAGCTCATCGAGTTCAAGGTCGCTCAAATTCTCGATATCAATCATCTGATCGCGCGCCTTGTCGACAGCGCGAATAAGCTCATTGAGTTTCAAGTTAATCGCTCGAGCGTCCCGGTTCTGCGTGTTCTGGATCAAAAAGACCATTAGAAACGTGACGATGGTTGTGCCCGTGTTTATGACCAGTTGCCAGGTGTCAGAGAAGTGGAAAATAGGGCCGACAGCCGCCCAGATGACAATGACGATGCCTGCTCCTGCGAAGGCCCACTTCGATCCCAGCCATCCTGAAGCAGAGGCGGCGAACTTTCCAAAAGCATCATTTGTCGTGCGAGTCTGAACTGCCAGGAGCGGCTTCGCCATTGGCATTCCTTTTCTCAATGGGGACGCATTCGAAGCTTATCCGGTATCGCGGCCTTCGCCAGGTAGCGGACGACACTGGGTTTGCGGGGAGTGTAGGTGATGGAAGGCCAATGTCTCTCGGGAACCCAATCACCATTTGCCGCCGAGACTCCGACGCTCTGACCGCAGATCTCACACGGGTACACCCCCCAATCAGCTCTGTCCCGGCTAGTGCGGAGCAATAGCTGCGTCTCTTCGCTAAGTTTCCCCTTACACGGCTTCGTCAAAATCGGCATAGTCCTCTTCTCATGGCCTCCGGTTTGTGAGGCTCAGGGTGGTCCTTTGGCTGCTCAACGGGGGCGGCTCACTGCAGGCCGGGTAAATGCTCTTCGTTAATGCCTTAAACCACATTGGATGCGATAAGACATTGCCGGGGTTTTGCCTCCGTCGATTCAACGCCCCTTATAGGCCAGGATCGCAAGGTTTGCCGGGACTGCACCCGGTTGTGATGCCGGTCAGACCCCGCGAGAGAGCGAATCCGACGTCCGCCAGGTTCGACGTGAGACGGCGAAAAATGCGCTTGCTTCGAGTGGGCTGTAATTCAACCGGTAAGGACCAATGCAGATAGATCGTGGTTGCGAGGATGCGTCGCTGACAGCAGGCGGACCGCAACCGAAACTGTTTGCCAACTAGCTAAGACCCTGCTCTTTCGCCTTGTCATAGGAAGTCGGCAATTGGTACTTGGGCAAAAGTAATTGCAGGACTGTGGCTTGATGGTCCCTGAGGGCATCGTGGAACTTCTTCCAATCGCTATTCTCGAACCGATCGTCGTAGTGGAAGACGCGGCTTGGCTTATCGCGATCCTCAGTCGTACCCAGTGCTGAGAACCTCCATGACCCCACGCCGGACGGCACGTACTTCAAGCTCTCGAATTCCTCATCTGAGAGCTTGCCAAATGAGAAGGAACCACCACGTATGGCTTCCAGCCAGACTTGATTACGGGATGTCGGATTCTCATCCACAGTTGAGCGAATCAACTGCTCGATCACTGCCAGGTCAGAAGCATTCATCGTAATGTTCGGGTCGCGGCCAAGGTAATAGATGAATTGAGAAAAGAGACGCTGGACTGCGGTCAGAAACAACTCAGGATTGGATATCGTTCGATCCTGTCCATAGCCGTTGATGTACCTCCAGCTCAAATAGGGTAGATCCGGGTCCGTCAGTGCTCCGCCATGGCCGAGGTCCAGCTCGTCAGCGACCAGGCTCTTGAACCTTGCCATGACGCCTGAGTCGGCCGGCAGCGTGTGCTCAATATGGGCAACATGATTCACATGGTGACGAAACCCGACGAACATCTGATGAGCAAAGGTGTCGCAATACACGTGTGCCGTGATCCCCAGCCGATGGAGGCCATTTGCGTCTGCTTTCTTTGCCCGGCACTCCTCCCACATGTCTACCGTCATTGGACTGTCTGGTGTGCAAACCAGGCGCTGGTGGAGAGGAACGGATTGAGAAGCCTTTGCCTCGGCACCGTTATTCCCCGGAAGAAAATGAAACGGCACCCACACCTCATAATCTTCACTGTTTTTACAGTTGTGGATGACATCAAAGTTCGTGTGTGCCGACGCTATGCGTTCATAGGTCTTTCCATTGTCGAAGGTGATCGTGCCCTTGTTGTTCGAGTCATCGACATACTGAGCTGCATGAGCGACGGTTGATGCTTCGTTGTGGGTGAATCCTGCCAATCGCGCCACAACATAGGTACCCGCATGATGAAGATCGATCTGCACTTGAGTTCTCCTTGGAAAGTTCTTTCCGTTATCTGCGAGCATTGGGATAAGCAGGCCCGTCGAGCTCTATCGGTCCCTCTGATAAAGTTTGATGATCATTCGCGATCAGTCGGCTTCTCGGAAGCAAATAGAGGTGAGCGGCTTTCAACTGACGACGACGCCAATCACGAACTGTGACGCGGCCGAGTCGGTTGGTCTTTTCCGTAGCAGGAACTTCCAATTCCCAGGTCTCTCAATCGAATCCTCACCCCGGCGCCAAAGACCCGTCGCTGGAGGAGGGTCTCCAATATTGATTGATGGGCCCAAACAACCGATGATGTGGTGAGCGTCCCGACGCAGTGAACAGCCTAGTTTTGTGGGCTGGAGGAAGCTGGGGCTGCCTGCGTCTCATGGTGATGGTGGAACATTTTGCCGATTCCCCGACCAGTGCCTTTGGCGATTTTGCCTGTGCCCTTGGTAGCGCCGACGCCGACGTCCTTGCCCGCGACGGCTCCGCCCTTGGCGACATTGCCCGCCGCGTCGACTGGGTGAAGTGTGACAAGATCGCCCGCACCTTTCCCAACACCATCGGCCGCCGCTCCAGTGCCCTTGGCGGCTCCTTTGCCGATGTCTCCGGTGCCCTTACCGGCGTCGCCACCGGGGCTGCTTTGAGAAGGGTGCTGCTTGGGGGAAGGCTTCGATGTGTCGGTAGGTTGCGGCGAGGGTTGGGTCTGGCTGTTCTGACCGAGGGCGTTCTGGCCGCCGATGAAAAATGCGAGTGCGAGGAGCGCGATGAATGGTTTTGAGAATACGGTTCGCACGGGTTAAACCTCCCACTACTTAGATTCGGTCCTTCCGCGGGGGATTCCCTCTCAAAGACATAGAATGCAAAAAAACCCAGTCCAATTCCCCGGTCTCAGAATCGAGACCGGGGGCACCCGAGTTCCTGGAGAACTGAATGGGCTTGCTGGATCGAACGCAGATAGGCCACCAGTTGCCAGCGCTGGGCTTCGGGAAGGCTCGACCAGGATGGCATGCCGTGGGCCAGATCGCCCTGGCGGAGGAACCACTCGAGGTCGCCGTCAGTGGCAGAACGAACACGTTCCCTGCGCAAGGATGGTTTTTTATGCCCGTCCCCCTTGGCGTCGGATCGGTGGCATTGGGCGCAGTGTTCGCGATAGATTAAGGCGCCGGCTGTTGTGGTCTCGGGATGAGCTGCCAGCGGATTAGTCCGGACATGTTCTTTCGCGGGAACGCGGTCCCAGCGAGAACTCGTAGCCGCGCACAGAAGCAGGCTGGCGGCAAGCGTGAGAAAGAGGACTGCGAAGAAGCGCCGCGTCATTGCACACCTCCGTTGTGGCTGTGGAACCAGCTGCCGACCTGGGGAAGTTCAGAGGCCCAGCCGATGCGGTAGACGCGATCGAGACTGGAGGACGTAAGGCCAAAGCCTGTCGAAAAGCTGAGACGGCCCACGGGCAGCTGCCAGCCGACGATCGGGGCGATGTAATGCGACGTATCGCGCAAGGTAAGGGACCAGGTATCGCCGAGTCCGCCGTAGGCTTCAGCGCCGGCCATGAACTTCTCAAGGCAGAAGACGCAGGGTTTGCCGCTGCCGAGTGTGCGCAAGGGACGAGCGGCGCCGAGAGCGTAACCGAACTCCCAGGGCTCGTGGCCGAGATTTTTCTCAGAGATGAAGTTCTCCGAGATGTTCCAGGCTTTGAGATTTGAAGAGAGGATCAACTTGAGTTCGGCCTCGTGCTGGTGTTCTTTGCGGGCTTCGCCGTTGGGCTCGGCGAGGTCAGATTGGCCGTCGTGGCCGACAACTTCGAGGAGGGTTTTGTCGGCGCCGGAGGTGTTTTCGTATTCCACGTAGAGCACCGGGTTGACGGCGTGCTCCCGCATCAACGGGCGGAATCGGTTCTCCAGGCGGAAGCCGGTGAAGAGAGTGGAGTCCTGCGCGGTGGGCCTGGCCGTCGAGATAGAGCTCCGTGGTCCACCAGGCACGGACGCCGTATTCGAGCTCGCTCGCGACCGCGCCATAGCGGTGGCTATCGGCTGGCTGGGCTAGTGCTGTTTTGGTCTCGATCTCGAGGTTTCCAGGCTCCTCAAGATCATGGGAGTAGGTGACAAAGTAGGGCTTTTCCTGGGCGTGCATGGCCGGGTTTGCAGGGCCAAGCAGGATAAGGGCAAACGCGAGGGGAGCTGATCTCGCAGAGAATCTGACAAATCTTCGAGCCACGTGCAACCTCTTAATGGGTATATCCGACTAAATGAGTCGCATATTGAATATAAAGTAAGACTAATTTGGTCCGCAATGCTTAACAGTGATCATCCATCACACCTGGCGGGACGTGAGATGTTAAGTTCCGAATCGGTTTTTTGGTTGATTTGGAGGGGAAAGTCCTTATGAGATTAATATCAATAAAAGTTGACACTAATTCACTCATAGTGCATCTTATCTAGTGACAACGAAATACTCTTTCATCTGAGGCAGGAACAAAAACATGGCAAAAATCATTGGAATCGACCTCGGCACGACCAACTCTTGCGTCGCCGTTCTCGAGGGCGGCGAGCCCAAAGTCATTGCAAATGAAGAGGGTGCGCGCACTACGCCCTCGATCGTCGCCTTTTCGAAGAGCGGCGAGCGGCTGGTTGGCCAGGTGGCCAAGCGCCAGGCCATCACCAACCCTGAGAACACCATTTTCTCGATCAAGCGGTTTATGGGCCGCCGCTATAACGAAGTGACCGACGAGATGAAGATGGTGCCCTACAAGGTGGTCCAGCAGGGCGACCACGTGGCCGTTGTGGCGCAGGGCAAGGAGTACACCCCGCCCGAGATCTCGGCCATGATTCTGCAGAAGCTGAAGAAGAGCGCCGAAGCCTATCTGGGCGAGACGGTGACGCGAGGCTGTGATCACGGTTCCGGCGTACTTTAACGACGCGCAGCGCCAGGCCACCAAGGACGCGGGCAAGATTGCCGGCCTGGATGTGAAGCGCATTGTGAACGAGCCGACGGCGGCCGCGCTGGCCTATGGGCTCGACAAGAAGAAGGACGAGACCATCGCCGTTTACGACTTCGGCGGCGGCACCTTCGACATTTCCATTCTGGAAGTGGGCGAAGGCGTCATCGAGGTGAAGTCGACCAACGGCGACACGCACCTGGGCGGCGACAATCTCGACCAGCGCATCGTGGAGTGGCTGATTGCCGAGTTCAAGCAGGAAGAAGGCCTCGACCTGAGCTCGAAGGGCAACGAGATGGCCCTGCAGCGCCTGAAGGACGCGGCGGAAAAGGCCAAGATCGAGCTCTCGACGACGGTGGAGACCGAGATCAATCTGCCGTTTATCACGGCGGACGCGACGCGGGCCGAAGCACCTGGTGCGCAAGCTGACGCGCGCCAAGCTGGAGCAGCTGGTTGCAGATCTGCTGGAGCGTTCGCTCGAGCCCTGCAAGAAGGCGATGGCCGATGCGGGCGTGACAGCCAGCGACATCGACGAAGTGGTGCTGGTCGGCGGCCAGACGCGCATGCCCAAGATCCAGGAGCTGGTGAAGAAGCTGTTCGGCAAGGAGCCGCATCGCGGCGTGAATCCCGATGAAGTGGTTGCCGTGGGCGCGGCGGTGCAGGCCGGCGTGCTGGCAGGCGAAGTGAAGGACCTGCTGCTGCTCGACGTGACGCCGCTGACGCTGGCGATTGAGACGCTGGGCGGCGTGGCTACGCCGATGATTCCGCGCAACACGACGATCCCGACCAAGAAGACTGAGACCTTCTCGACGGCGGCGGATTCGCAGACCGAAGTTGAGGTCCACGTGCTGCAGGGCGAGCGGCCGATGGCGGCGCAGAACCGCACGCTGGGCAAGTTCAAGCTGGCGGGGATTCCTCCGGCGCCGCGCGGCGTGCCGCAGATCGAGGTCACGTTCGACATCGATGCCAACGGCATTCTGAACGTGACGGCGAAGGACAACGCCACCGGCAAGGACACGCGCATCACCATCACCTCGAGCTCGGGCCTTTCGCAAGGAAGAAGTCGAGAGGATGGCCAAGGAAGCCGAGGCGCACGCGGCCGAGGACAAGGAGAAGCGCGAGGAGATCGAAGCGCGCAACTCGCTCGACGGCACTGGTCTACAACATCGAGAAGATGCTGAAGGACGTCCGGCGAGAAGGTGCAGGCTGCCGACAAGACCGATGTGGAAGCGGCGCTGGCCGATGCCAAGAAGACGCTGGAAGGCTCGCCGAGTGTCGCGGAGCTGAAGGCGCGCACGAGAAGCTGACCCAGGCCAGCCACAAGCTGGCCGAGGTGCTGTACAAGGCCAACGCAGCTGCGGCTGGTCAGGGCGCTCCGACAGCGCAGGCCGATGGAACGCCGGGAACCGAGCAGAAGAAGGACGAAGGCGTGATCGACGCCGAGTACGTGGACGTCGAGGACAAGAAGTAAGCGGAGTTCGCGGTGTTAGCCTCGCTGCGCGAGTGTTAGCGGAGTTAGCAAGCGGGGTGGGCGATGGTGCCCACCCCGAGTTTTGTGGGCCGGATTCATGTAACGGCCTTGTTTCAAATTTTGCCGATAAACAGTCTGGTGGCCCCGGAAGATTGCGTTCAGAGTCACTGACGCAACGTGTAGGCTAGGTGAAACAAGAAAACTCACATGGCCACGACGACAAACAAAGATTATTACGCGACGCTCGGCGTCAAGAAGACGGCGACGCCGGAGGAGATTCGCAAGGCCTTCCGGAAAGCTGCGCGCAAATATCACCCTGACGTGAATCCCAACGACAAGAAGGCCGAGGAGAAGTTCAAGGAGATCTCCGAAGCCAACGATGTGCTGAGCGACGAGAAGAAGCGCAAGGTCTATGACCAGCTTGGCTTCTACTCCGACCAGATCGACCCGGCGCAGGCCGAGGCCTATGCGCGCCAGCAGCGTGAGGGCGGCGTCCCGGTAGATTTCGGCGGCTTCGACTTCTCTGGATTCCAGGGTGGCGGGCATCCGGGACCGCAGGCGGGTGCGGGTTCGTCGAGCTGGGGCAGCTTCAAAGACATTTTCTCCGGCATCTTTTCGGGGCGCAGCAACAGCAGCAGCGGCCGCGCGGGCCGCAGCCGGGCACCGATCTCGAATACCAGGCGACGGTCGATTTCTGGACGGCGATTCGCGGCGGGCAGGCGCGCATCCAGGTCCACCGGCAGGAAATTTGTCCCGACTTGTCACGGGGTGGCGCACACCGGCGGGCCGATGCCGTGTCCGGAGTGCAACGGCACCGGCCAGGTGACGCAGATGGGCGGACGCATGAAGTTCAACATTCCATGCCCGGGCTGCAACGGTACGGGTCGCACCACGAACGATTGCCCGACCTGCCACGGCGAAGGCACGGTGAGCCGCACGGAGACAGTCGAGTTCCGCATCAAGCCCGGCACGCGCGATGGGCAGCGGATTCGCCTGCAGGGAAGGGAAACGCCGGGCTGAATGGCGGACGCGCCGGGCGATCTTTATCGTGATTGTGCGGACCGGGACGAATCCGGTGTTTACGCGGGTGGGCGACGACATTCAGTTGACGGTGCCGGTAACGGTGGCGGAAGCCTCGCTGGGCGCAAAGGTCGAAGTGCCCACGATCGATGGCCGCGCGCAGTTGAAGATTCCGCCGGGCACGCAGAGCGGGCAAAAGCTGCGCATGCGCGAACGCGGCGTGGAGAGCGCGTCGCATCCCGGACAGCGCGGCGACCAGATTGTGACCGTCGAGGTGGTGGTGCCGCACCTGCAGGACGAGCGCAGCCGCGAGATCATGCGCGAACTGGCGCAAGCTGAACAACCAGGACCCGCGGGTGGCGCTGTTCGAGAAGCTGTGAAGAATAGCAGGGACTAGGGACCAGGGAATAGGCTGACTGAGTACGGCTAAGCTGAACTACGAACTGAGAACTGACCATGGCAGCGAAACGCAAATCCAAAGGCGCATACATGATCTCGGCGGTGGCCGAGATGTACGAGATTCATCCGCAGACGCTGCGCCTCTATGAGCGCGAAGGCCTGCTGAAGCCCTCGCGCACCGAGGGCAACACGCGGCTCTATACGGATGAGGATCTGGAGCGGCTGGAGTTCATCCTGAACCTGGCGCGCGACCTCGGCGTGAACATCGCGGGCATCGCGATCATTCTGCAGATGCGGGAGCGCATGGAAGAGATGAACCGGCAGATGCAGAGCTTTGTGGAGTACGTGCGCTCGGAGATGCTGACGCGGTTCCAGCAGGGTTCGCCCAGCGCCGGAGCGATTGTGCCGATGCGCAAGCCGACGGTGGCCAGGCCGGTCCCGCCAAGAAGGCGAATTGAAGCCTATGAATCTCCCCTGAAGGGTGAAGAGTTTCGATGGGGATGTTTGAAAGATATACCGTAGAGGCCCGCCGGGCGGTTTTTGCTCCCGCGTCCAGGCTGTTTCGCGTGGAGCGATGGCAATCTCCACAACCCACCTGCTACTCGGCCTGACTCGCGAATCCACGTCACGGGCCTCCCGCCTGCAATCTCTACAGGCGCGCATTGCCGATCTCCATGGATTGATTGGAACTCCAGCTAATGCCATGACTAGACGGAATTTGAAACTGAAACAGCAGGTACTCCTGGATAATGACACAAAAAAGGCGCTCGCCTACGCGGCGATTGAAGCGGGGTCGGACTGGCGACCAATTGATACCGATACTTTGTTGCTCGGCATTCTTTCCTTTGCGAACGAAGCCTCGCTAAAGCTTCAAGACCTTGGCATCAACCTGCACCGCGCTCGGCTCGAAGTACAGGAGCTTGAAAAGATCTCCCCAAGGCGATCAGCCTCACTTCTGACCATCTTGTTGGGAAGCTCGAGAGAAATCCGCAATGCCCTCTCGGCACTTGGAATCGTGCTCGGAGTTCTCTTGCTCTTTGTGGTGCTCATCAGATGGATTAATCGATAGAGGAAGATCTTGGTCTCTCGGAACGGCAAGAGATGGCCCTGCGCCTTTATTCTTATTCCTGCATGCCCTACGCACTCCTCGCTCTTGCCGTCTTCGGCCTCATCACTTCTACGGTCTTTGCCGGCATGGTTCTGGCGGCGGTGCCGCGCTATCTGCGCGAGCGGCGAGCGGCCGAGGCTGAGCTCCGCAAGCTGCCCGGGTTCACTCCACCACTCACATTGCTGAAGCCGCTTGCCGGCGCTGAGCCGGATCTGGAAGCGCACCTGGCGAGTTTCTTCGAGCAGGATTATCCCGAGTTTGAAATTCTTGTTCTGCGCGCGCGAGGCGAACGATGCCGGGCTGGAGACAGCGCGGCGGGTTGCGGCGCAAGTTTCCGCATATCCCTGCGAAGTTCTTTTCGACGGGCAAGCCGCCTTACATCAACGCCAAGGTTGCTTCGATGGAGTTGATGGAGAAATCCGCGGCGCACGACATTCTCGTGATCAGCGACAGCGACGTGCGCGTGACGCCGGATTATCTGCGCGCGGTGGCGTTGCCATTTGCCGATGAGAAAGTTGGCGGCATGTGCTGCCCGTATCGCGGCATTGCGGCGGGCGGCGGCCTGTGGGCGCGGCTTGAGGCCGTGGGCATGAGTGTGGAGATGACGGCCGGGGTGCTGGTGGCACGCATGATGGAAGGGATGCAGTTTGTCCTCGGTCCGACGATGGCGTTTCGTCGTGATGCGATCCGGCGCATGGGCGGGTTCAAAGTGACGGCGGACTATTGCGCGGATGATTTTGTTCTGGGCAACGAGACATACAAGCTGGGGCAGACGGTGGTGCTGAGTCATCATGCGATCGATCACATCGTGATCAACCTGAGCCTGATGGCGTCGCTGAAGCACCAGGTGCGCTGGATGAAGTCGACACGGTTCTCGCGGCCGAAGGGACATTTTGGAACGGCACTCACGTTCAGCATGCCGTTCGGGCTGCTGGGGCTTGCGGCTGGTTTGCTGCTCGGTCATCCGTTGTGGGGTGTTGCTCTGCTGGCGTGGGCGCTGGCGACGCGGCTGGCGTTGTCGCTGGCTGTCGGCCGCAGCGTGGTGCGCGACCCGAGCTGGTTCAATCTGCTGGTGCTGTATCCGGTGCGCGACCTGATGGGGTTTCTTCTTCTGGGCAGCGAGCTACATGGGCAGCCGCATTCTATGGCGCGGGCGCGTGTTTCAATTGTTGCCGGGCGGGAAGATGAAAGGCGCGAGTTAAGTCCGCATTTCGAGCATGAAATGAGCGACAAGGGTTGTACACTCCCACCCAAAGCCGCCAAAGAGACAGCTTGGATGGTGCATCCTGCTGTGAGGTTTAGAAGTTGTAGAACTCTTTCCGCAGCGCGTCCTCATACTCTTTTTTGGCCGCTTTCGCATTCTTTCTCGCCTCTTCTTCGAGTTGGCTCGCGTTTTCCCATTGATCGACTTGCGCTACCGAGTGGTTGACCGACGCAAGAGCCTCCTCCTGGCGGATAGCCGATACCCAGGCTTCTACTGCGGATTTGTAACTGCTCTGCATCTGATCGAGTTCCGAGGCGTCGATGGCCATATTGGTCGCTGGCCTCCATATCCACAAAGTAGGCGAGCAACGTGAATACTTGATTTATTCGTGAAAAAGTTGGGGGATGAAGCGAGTTATTTCAGCGGTCGGTCCGTCCACAGCGCTTTATCCGCGATGGACTGCACGTGGTAGAGCCGGCCAGAGAGAAGCTGCTCGGCTTTTGGTTGGTTTGTGTCTTGCGCGAAGAGCCACTTGCGTTCGCCTGTGCCCCACATCTTCGAAAGCTGGTCGTCGCTCAGGAAGATCTTTGGCGCGTCGGGATAGCACGAACCCCACAGGAGTGACGAGCCGTTGCCATGCGGAGAGCAGGGCTCCATGACGATGTAGGCGGGCTTCTGAAGGAAGTTGTGGGTGTAGAAGACAACCGATGAGGCGTCGGACTGATCGCCGTAAATGATGAATGAATCAGCGGGCGAACCCTTGCTGACGATGGTGTCGGCCAGTTGCTTGGAACTCAACATTGGTTCGAAGCGTGCGAATGCGATGTGCGCGGCGATGAGAAAAACGGCTGAAGTGAGCGCGATGCTGACGGTGGCGGCCATATGCTTGCGCCGCACGCGCAGGATCCAGCCCAGTGCAGGACCGATCAGCAGCGCGATCGCGGCAATCGCAGCGGGCAGACGCAGAGCTGCGAAGGATGGACCGGTCAGGTCAAAGAAGTGCGACATGGAAAGCGTGTAGCCGCCGACGTCGCGATGGGCCAAAAGCGTGCCGATGTCGGAGACAAACGGGCAGATTGCGCGATTCCCACAAGCCCCAGCCGAGGGCCACGGCCGCAAGTACGCCGGCGACTGAAAACACCATCTGCGCGCCGCTGAGCCACTTCTGCGAGAGCAGCGGCTTCTGGCCTTCGGGTCCGCTGCCTTCCTCCATGCCGGCCAGCACGCCCGCGATCAGGATCAGCATCGGGGTCCATGCAGGAAACGTGTAGTATTCCTGGTTCGTCGAGATGGCGAAGAAGAGCAGGGTGAATCCCGAGAAGAGTGCGAGCAGCCAGGTGGACCGCACGCGAAACTTGAGGCGCGCAACGTAGCTGGCCACATCTTCGCGAACGGCATGATCGAGATAAAAGTCGACGGTCTGGCCGGAATCGCGATGGAGGTGCTGCATCCACGAGTGCCGCGTTCTCCAGGCCACGACGAGCAGCGCCGGGCAGAAACAGGCTCCACGGAAAGAGCCAGACGAGATGCGCCAGCCAGTACCAGGCGAAGGGCATCTTGTTGTAGTCGTGCGGGAATCGACCGCCGAGGAAACGCAGGACGTGCTCGTTGACGAAATAGAAGTACCAGAAGCCGTGCACGTTTCCGGGCGTGGGATGATTGCCGATGGGATGTCCCTGGTCGGGATTCGCGAGGCCGGCAGAGGATGTGCCACGGAGCGGCGACGGCGAGGAAGAGCAAGACGCCGGTTACGGGCTTAAGTTCGCGCCAGCGGCGCCATTGCCCACTCAGCATCAACAGAGGGATCGCTGCCGCGGCGAAGAACACCGGGGCAATCAAGCCCTTGGTCAGCGTCGCGAGCGCGAGGGCAGCCCACATGCCGTAAAAGCGGACCGGATTCCGGCTCTCAAGCCCGGTGATGAAACTCCAAAGAGCATAGAGCAACAGGAAACTCAGCAGTGCCTCGGGGATGGCAAAGCGCGTAAAGAGGAATGGTCCGATGGAAGTGAGCACTCCCAATGCGGCGTACAAGCCCGCTCGCCGGCCCCAACCGCGCGACCCCCAAAGCCATGCCAGCCACGCGAGGCCGAGAATGGCCAGGGCATTGGGCAGGTGGGTTGCGAAAACATTCTGCCCGAATATCTCGTAACCCGCCGCGTTGAGCCAATAGGGCAGCGGCGGTTTCTCGAGGTAGCGGATCCCATTGAGCTTCATGGTGATCCAGTCACCGCTCTGGTCCATGTGCTGCGCTACCTGCGCGTGCGAGGCGTCGACGTCGTCGAGCAGCGGTGGCGTGAAAAGTGAGGCGAATTGGACGGCCAGAAAAATCGCACCCAAAAGCGTCCAGGCAGCCAGTTTTGAGGGTCCCTGCAGGGGCCGATTTGATAAATTTTGAGCGTTTTCCATTGAGTAGGTTCGTGAGAATCAAGGATAACAGTGGGCGGCGCGACTCATCTCATCGTCCGAAACTATCGATCGTTGCCAATCCGGGCCGATTGCGCGGAATAGAATGTACCGAGGTTAAGGCCAGATGAATTCCAGCAGGCAATCGGACAAGGTGATGACAAGCACGATGCATGACCGCCTTGCCGAGTGGCGCCAGTTGCTCGAAGATTGCGGAAACAAACCCACGCGCAAAGGGGTTCATGCGCTGCGTGTGGTTTCGCTTCGACTGCAAGCCGAATTTGAGCACGATCTTGAAGATCTTCCGCGGGCAAGTCACCAGGCGCAGGCGATGCTGCAGTTTGGCAGGCAGGCGGAGAAACTTCGCCGCGCACTTGGGCCCGTTCGCGAACTTGACGTGTGGATCGGCAAACTGCGCGACCTTCGCTCATCGCTCAGTAACGGCGGGGAGTATGTACCCCGGACAACTCAGCAAAATGTCCGCGGGATCGAGCGGCTCGAGGAGCAGCTCAAGCGCAAGCGGCGTTCCGCGGAGAAAAAGCTGGTTGCAGAGATCGAGAAGCATGGCTCGCGTTTCGTCGAGGCAGGGGAAGAGATTGAGACCTCGCTGTCGGATTATCTCTTCGGCGAGGAGTCGGGGATTGCCGGGGAGCTTGTTGCGCGGTTTCGTATGGTGAGGGCGGAATTTCCCACGCTTGACGAAGGAAACCTGCACGAGTTCCGCAAGCGCATCAAGATGGTTCGCTATCTGGCGGAGATGCGCGGCTCTTCCGATCCTGCAATCGGGCAGATCGCTACGCAGATGAAAAAACTGCAGGCAGCCATAGGCGAGTGGCACGACTGGCAGGCGCTTGCTCACGAGGCGCACAGCGGACACCATGCCAAAAGCAAAGACCTGGCCGAATTGCTGGAGACTATCGCAAGGGAATCATTCGAAACGACACTTTCGACGGTACACGGCATTACGACACGCGTGCTAGGTGAGGACGCGGAGCAGGTTGAGCCTTCGAGTCTCCAAGAACGCAAGCCGCCGGCGCGGAGTGAGAATGGCTCGGCCGCTGGTGAGGGCCAAAAACTGGCCTGACCTGCAGATGGTTTAGGGAACTCGGCCAAGCATAAGTGCGTAAATGAACCTGTGAAACGAGCACGCACGATCTCCATCTTTGTCGGCTCCGGCATTGTGATGTGGCTCCTGCTCTGCGTAGTCGTTGGAGTTGTCGCGGTTGAGGGAGCTCTGCATCCCGCACGTCTCTCATTGAGCGCAGAGAATGACCAGCAAGCCGCGACGATCGCCAGGGAGGATCATGCGGTTCTCGTCGACGTGGAGATCATGGCGCGTGATGGAGCGGCGCTGCATGCATGGAGTTTCCGCCCCCTGGATTGGAATGGGGACGCCGTGATTCTGTTGCACGGACAGGGCGACAACCGTTCCGGGATGTTGGGGCCTGCCAAGATGCTCTTGCGTCATGGTTATGCGGTGTTGTTGCCCGACGCGCGAGCTCATGGGATGAGCGGCGGCCTCGTAGGCACATACGGAGTTCTCGAAGCCGATGACGTTCGCCGATGGTTCGAATGGTTAAAACAGTCGGAATCCCCGCATTGCATCGATGGCATCGGTGACTCCATGGGGGGAGCCGAACTGCTTCGATCTCTTAGTGCAGAGCAAGATTTCTGCGCAGTTGTCGCGGAGAGTGCATTCTCGTCATTTCGCGAAGCTGCGTATGACCGCCTTGGGCAACAATTTTCGACCGGGCCATGGCTGGGTCGCACATTGCTGCGACCAGCGCTCGTCGTAGGTATGGCGTACGCTCGACTTCGGTATGAAGTCGACTTCACGAGGGCAGACCCGGCGGGCACGGTGGCTGTTTCACGTGTTCCGGTGCTTCTGATTCACGGTCTGGCCGACATTAATCTGCCGCCACGCCACTCCGAGATCATCAAGGCAGGGAATCCAACGGTGGCGTTGCGGGAGCCTGCACGTGCAGGTCATTGCGGCGCATCGAGCGCTGCACCAGCGGAGTACGAGCGGCGCGTCGTTAGCTGGTTCGCGAGCCACACACTGCACTAACGGCGTATTTCAATCAGCACATTTGCCCATGGACAGCCAAGAGCCGGGCGCAGTTGTGTTGAGTTCGTCCGTCTGTTACTTTGTCGTGGATGCCGCCGCGTGCACCCGAACAGCTGAGCAAGAGCATCGAGACACTTTACCGCTCTGAATCGGGCAGGATTCTGGCGACGCTCGTGCGCCTGCTCGGCGATCTCGACCTGGCCGAAGAGGCCATGCACGAGGCTTTTGCCGCCGCTTTGGACACGTGGCCTCAGTCCGGCATACCGGACAAACCACGCCCCTGGCTCATTTCAACCGCACGCTTCAAAGCCATCGATGGGATGCGCAGGAGGGCGCGATTCGATGCCGCGCAAACTGACCTCGCGCTCTACCTCAAGGCGGGGATCAAGGACGCGCGCATCAACGAGGCGCCTCACGAGGACGAGGAAATCGAGGACGACCGCCTCCGTCTCATCTTCACCTGCTGCCATCCCGCTCTGCCGCCGGAAGGACAAGTTGCCCTCACTTTGCGTGAAGTCTGCGGCCTGACAACAGAGGAGATTGCCCGGGCATTTCTGGTTACGCCGGCGACGCTCGCGCAGCGCATTGTGCGCGCAAAGGCAAAAATTCGAGAGACACCGATTCCACACGAGGTGCCGACGCCGCAGGAGTTGCCGGAGCGACTGGACGCGGTGCTGCAGGTCATCTATCTCGTCTTTAACGAGGGTTACTCGGCTGCTGCGGGAGCGGAGGTAACGCGGGCTGAGCTAACCGGCGAGGCGATTCGATTGGGGCGACTACTGACCGAACTCCAGCCAGAGCCGGAGGTACCAAAGCCGGAAATCCCAAACCCGGAAGTAATTGGCCTGCTTGCCCTGATGTTGCTTCAGGAGTCCCGCCGCGCCGCGAGAACCTCTCCGACCGGAGAGCTGATTTTGCTGGAAAATCAAGACCGCTCTCTCTGGAACCGGGAGCAGATCGCGGAGGGAGTGGCATTGCTGGAGAAAGCGCTGAAGTCCCGTCGCTTCGGTGCTTACACACTGCAGGCAGCGATTGCGGCCGTCCATGCGGAGGCGGAATCGGTCGCTGCGACCGACTGGCGGCAGATTGTTGCGCTCTACAACCAATTGGTACGAATTCAGCCTTCGCCGGTTGTACATCTCAATCGCGCCGTGGCCATTGCCATGCGCGACGGTCCAGAGGCCGGTCTGGCGCATATCGACGCGGTGTTGGCGCACGGCGAATTGGCAAACTACTACCTTGCGCATTCAGCCCGCGCGGACATGTACCGCAGGCTTGGCAGGACCGCTGAGGCTCGGTCCTCTTATGAGAAAGCTCTGGCGCTGACCCAACAGGAACCAGAGCGGCAATTCCTGCAGGAACGGATTCGGCAGCTGAAATAAAAAAAGAAGCGGCTGTCGATCTCAGGAAACCGGGGTTCTCCCCCGGAAACACTACTCAACTTTAGTAGATTCGAAGATAGCCATGATTTCAGGTATTCGATGCGCTGCACTTCCGTAAAAAAGACATTTTCGTGGTGAAATGCAGGACATCTCGCGGAATGCCTCAGGCAGCTGATAACCCATCATCACGCGAAAAAATACTCCACGTGCGTGAAATCTGAAGTTGAGACAGTTCGCTTCGATCAAAATGGTTGGCGTGTTCCAGATGCGTCGGGATTGATGATCGCTACAGACAATAACAATGACCGACGTGTCCGGTGGAAACTTGCCGCCCAACAGATAGCTTCGTATCGGCGGTTCGAAGTCGCCTATTGCCTGCCTGGGAAGAATTGTCCCATCCGGCATTGTCCAATCGTGTATTGTCGCTCGCCATACAATGCCCAACGCAAAATGAGCAAGCTTTTCCATGTCGATTCCGAGATCATCACCGGAAAAGCGAGAAATGTCCGGATAACTTTCACGGGGTAGAGCAAGACTGAGCATCCTGTGAAGCGGAAATTCGTCCATCACCTTGGCGGCGATCTGAGAAAGCACGTACGACTCGCCGCCTTGGTCCAAAAGACCTTCACAGGTACTGCAAAGCAGCAGGTCTCTAATTTCCCTCTCCAAACGACCGGCCCCCGAACGTGTGCCGTACTGGAGCCCCTTCTTGCTGGAGTGATACAGAGCCGCCGGCATGAAGTGACTTTTACGGAAATCTTTCAAATCTTTCGTAGACTGGCAAAGCGGGCAAACTTGTTGTCCCATCACCACTATTGAACTCAAAAATCCACGTGAACGTCCGGCCTGTCTCCAATTTTTGCAAGAAATGAATCTGCCCAGTTGTCGATTTTCGTCTCCCCAACGACTATAGGATGAACAGTCGAGAGGATGAAGCACCCCACGGATGAAGACCTAACCTCACCCCAACAAGCAGAAATCGCTTGTTGGCGACCCCGGTGTCCGCGGGGGCCCGCAACGACGGAGTGCGCAAGACCTCAGACTCTCATAAGGGTTGGTACATAAGCGGAGGTCAGTACAATCAATGAGAAATTTGATCTATGCAATCAACATTACGTTGGACGGCTGCGTTGACCACACCCCGCAATCCGTCGATGACGAAAAACTTGAATATTTTACTCACCTCATGCGCGAGGTTGACCTGCAGGTCTTTGGGCGTAAAACCTATCAATTGATGGTTCCCTATTGGCCGGATGTTCTCAAAAACCCGAATGAGACAAAAGCGGATACCGACTTTGCCCGGGCATGGGCGTCTACAAAGAAAGTCGTCTTTTCTCGAACGTTAGACAGCGTTGAAGACAGCAATACACGCATTGTTCCTGGGAGCCTTCAGGACGAAATACTCAAACTGAAACAAGAACAAGGCAAAGATATCTTGGTGGGTGGCGTAGATATTCCTTCACAACTAATCGAGCTTGGCCTGGTGGATGAATATCGCTTTGTGGTTAGCCCAGTCATCGCAGGAGAGGGAAGACGGTTGTTGGAAGGTGTCAGCCTGCTGCAGAGCCTGCAACTCAAACTTGTCGAGACCAGGATTTTTAAGTCAGGAAGTGTTGCGCTTCGTTACTTGAAACAGTGACGGCAACATTTGCGGCAGGCAGGCGGCCCACTCACCGATCCAGCCACCCGCCTGCTGCTTCGCACATAGGTAAGGCCGCGATGCACGGACCACCTGCTCATCTGAAATAAAAATTGAGATAGCTGTCGATTTTCCGTCTCCCCAACGACTATAGGACAAAAGAACGATGAGCTATGGCTCCTGCGTGAACAGGAAACGAGTCATCGGAAACCAGCCACAGAAAGCAAGGAGAAAAAGTCATGCCACAATATCTGGTTTGTAATTACATGCCCGACGACTTCGACCCGTCCGTCTTAACCGAAGAAATGATGGAACAGATTCACGCGCTCAACCGCGAAATGATTGCTGCCGGAGTGAGGAAGTTCGCCTGCGGCATTGCCCCGCCCGCCAGCGCAAAGACGCTGCGAACCCAATCCGACGGCAAGGTGCTCGTCACCGACGGGCCGTACACCGAGACCAAGGAGCACATGGGCGGATTTTGGATACTGGAATGCGCTGATATCGACGAGGCGCTGGCATGGGCGAAGAAGGGCGCCATTGTTTGCGATGTGGCCGGCGAGGTGCGCGAGCTTCTTTTCTTCCCGGCTCCGGAGTAAGCAGCGGAATAGTCTCACCCGCCGCGACTTCGGAAGATGCACCGTAGTGACTCTAGAACCGGTCTCATAAATGGCTTTTTTGAAAGGGCACGACTTTACAGCTTGGTGAAAAACTCAACGAACCGCTGTTTTGTAACAAGGGCATGGCTTCAGCCAGGCCGCAAATGCAACAAAATGAGTGTCGGGCTTTAGCCCCTGTGCGATACCGGCTCGGTCCATACGGACTTTTTCACCAAGCTGTTTAGTCGTGCCGTAAATGCCGCGAAGATCGTGTGGCTTTAGCCACTGAGGGACGTTTTCGCGGTGCACGAGGATCTATGAGACAGCTTCTAGGGTGAACGAGCCAGCGCGAAGCTGCGCCGCTGGCTCCCACCCTGAAGGAAGAGGAGAAAAACAATGAAATACATCTGTTTTGGCTACTACGACAAAAGCAAATTCGATGGCATGACGGAGAGTGAGCGAAACGCCATGTTCGATGCTTGCTTTGAATATGACGACCATCTTCGCGCCAACGGACACTGGGGTGGTGGCGAAGCGCTTCAGGGGCCGGAGACCGCACTGACCCTGTATTGGAAGAACGGCAAGGTCGCAACCACCGACGGCCCCTATGCCGAAACCAAGGAACAACTCGGCGGCATTCTCGTCCTTGAGGCGAGGGACATGAATCAAGCTTTACAGCTCATGGCGCAGCATCCGGCGATGACGTATGGCAACATTTGGGAGATTCGGCCGGCAGGGGACATGAGCGAAATCATGAAGGCAAGCGAGCAGCGCCGGAAGAACACCGCTCGATAAATGCGGCTTCGGCTCGGAGCAAATAGTCAGCAGAAGCGGAGAGGATAGAGCGCAGATGTCAAAAGTTCGTGTCGCGGGATTTGGTGTTTCGTTGGACGGTTTCAGCGCGGGGATCGAGCAGAGCCTGAGCGATCCGCTCGGCAAGCGTGGAACCGAGATCTTTCAGTGGTTCTTTCACACGCGGAGCTTCCGCTCAATGCACGGGCAAGAGGGCGGATCTGTCGGGGATATCGACGATGTATTTGCCCACCGGGCGATGGACAACTTTGGCGCCTTCATTCTCGGTCGCAACATGTTCGGTCCCGTGCGCGGTCCGTGGCCGGACGACTCATGGAAGGGCTGGTGGGGTGAAAACCCACCCTACCATACGCCAACGTTCGTTCTGACACATTACGACCGTGAGCCTCTGGTCATGGAAGGCGGGACGACGTTCTACTTCGTTACCGGCGGAATCGAAGAAGCGCTGGCACGCGCAAAGAAAGCAGCGGGCGAAAAAGATGTCAAGATCGGAGGCGGCGTCTCGACAGTGCGGGAATACCTGAAGGCTGGACTGATCGACTCCCTGCACCTCGCGTCCACGCCTGTTCTCCTCGGCCAGGGCGAACCGCTGTTTCGCGGTCTGGATCTGCGAGCGCTTGGGTTTTCCGTGACCGATCGCAAGGCTTCGGAATACGCGACTCATCTCACGTTGGAGAGGCTCTGAGGGCGGGTTGCGAACGAAGGCCTGAACTACGATGAGGGTGCAACTCTGTCTCTGAACACTGCGAGAGCGATGAGGAGCGAAACGGCATTGTGGTGCCGTCGTGTATCTTGGCCGAAGATACTGATTTCGATTTTGTGGGGTTCATTCCTTTCTCATGCCCACGTTCGCGGCCATTGATATCGGTTCCAACTCCTGCAGGCTGAAGATAGCCAAGGTCGTTTCACATCAGCTTCGCACCGTGCACGAGGATCGCGAGGTGACGCGGCTGGGATCGAGTGTCTTCGCTTCGGGGCTGGTGTCGCCGGAGGCGATGGCTGCTACGTTGCGTGCGCTGAAGCGATTTCAGCGGGCGGTGCAGTCGCACGGCGTGGATCAGATTCGCGTGGTTGCTACTTCGGCGATGCGGGATGCGCGTAATGCGGCAGCATTTCATGCGTGGGTGAAGGCCGAAACCGGCTGGAACATGGAGGTAATTTCGGGCCTCGAAGAAGGCCGGCTGATCCATCACGGCATCGTGAGCGGAGAGCCGGGCACCAGCGGCAAGGTGTTGCTGATCGATCTCGGCGGCGGCAGTTGCGAGATCACTCTCTCGGAACATAAGCGCATTAAGGACACGATCAGCATTCCGCTTGGAGCGGTGCGGCTGACGGAGGAGTTTCTTTCTGTTGATCCTGCTCCGCCCGAGGAACTGGCGCGGATGCGCCGGCTGATTGCGCGCGAACTGCGGCGGGCACACCGGCGGATTCAGCCGGGCAGGGTTCCGCTCGTGATTGCTACCTCTGGTACAGCGGCGGCGTTGTCAGAGGCATGCGCGGCTGCGTTGGCAAAAGGAGGCAAATCCGCAAAGTGGGCAAGGCGGTCAGTTCGTAATACCGGCTCAGGCGCAGTCGCTCCAACAGCGATGGTGCGCAAGCTGGCTGCGAAAGTCGCACGGATGACGTTGCCGGAACGCGAGGCTGTGCCGGGGATCGGTCCGCGGCGCGCGGAGATCATCGTTGCAGGAGCACAGGTGTTTGCCGAGTTGCTTGAGAGCTTCAGTCTGCAGGGTTTTCGCTATTCGCCGCTGGGGCTTCGCGACGGGATCCTGTTGCAGATGCTGGCGGCGCAGGACGATCGCGCGGCCGCGCATCGGCAGTTCGAGATTGAACGCTGGGAGTCAGTAGTCGCTACCGCCCAACGATACGGAGTGGATATGCGGCATGCCGAACCTGTGCGCGCGCACGTTGTACAGCTCTTTCGCGACCTCAAATCTTTGCATCAGCTTCCGCCTGAATATGAGGACTGGCTGGCTGCCGCCGCCGTTCTGCGCGATACCGGCAAGTTCATCAACCACCAGGGTCATCATCGGCACACGCAATACATCATCTCGATGTCGGAGATGTACGGGTACACGCAGGTGCAGCGCACGATTGTTTCAGCCATTGCGCGTTACCTGGGCAAGAGCCGGCCACAGCCAGACGATCGCGCTCTGCGGAATATTCCGCCGGATGAGCACAGGCATGTACAGCGCGCGGTGGTGCTGCTGCGACTGTCGGTGGCGCTGAATCAGGATCGGGCCAGCGACGTGCTCGATGTGGTGGCGAGGGTGTATCCGAAGCGCGTGTATCTGGAGTTGGAGCCGGGACGGACTGGTGCGGAGCTGGAGCTTTGGTCGCTTCGCAAAGAAGCCGATTATTTCCGCGAAGTCTTTGGGCGCGAACTTTTCGCTACGCTCGCGTAGATCCAGCGTGCCATGCGCGGATCGATCAGCCACTGCAGCAGTGGCGGGTGCTTTTCCATATCGATGCGCACGACAGAAGCTTTGCGCATACGCACGCCGGCCCCGCCGTTGCCCGTGATGAGCCGGCCGACAAACTGGAAGAGGTTCGGATTGTGCCCGACAACGAGCACGTCCTGGCGATCGGCGTACTTTTCCAGGAGCTTCTGAAAGTCGGCGTAGGTGGCATTGAAGTCGAGCGCTGAACTCACTTCAACCTTGCCCTCATAGCCCAGCTCATTGCCGACAAACTGGGCTGTCTGGAGCGCACGCTTTAGAGGGCTGGAGACGATTACGTCGGGCTGGACCTTGAGCGCTCCCAGAAGACGGCCCATGATCATGCACTGTTCCTTGCCGTCGGCGATCAGACCACGTTTGGCGTCAAGCTTCGCGCTCTCGCGGGGAACTCCCGCATTTGCATGCCGCATGAGGTAGAGATTCATCGTGGGGGTGGGCGTACCCGAGGTGAGTTTAGCCGCTTCCTTTGGAGTTGATTTTAACACGGTTGTAACATTCTTCGAGCCGTGGGGGATGCAGGCGTGACGGCCGGACTGGGATGAAAAAAAGGCGTGGGCCTGTGCATATTTTCGCCTTATATTCGCCTTAGACTGGGTGCATGGGAGGCGAACGCTCTTCGACGACTCGTATGCGCCTGGCTGGGAAAATCTGTGCACGTTGCCGCAACCTGATTCCGGATGATCCACCGACACCGGGTGAGAGGCTGTGCGCGAAGTGCCGGTCGCCTGAGATTCATCGGATCTACATGTACTACATGTATCGGACCAGCTGGATGTGCCAGTTTCTGGAAGAGGATCTGAAGACGCCGCTGCCCCGGCGGCTGTATTTTCGAGGCCCTGAGAAGATACGCACGATCGTGGAGAAGGTCGGCAACTTCGCTGATCTTCAGGACCGGCAGTCTCTCGACTACGGACTGGAGATCGGACGAGGCGGGGTGTGGTTGCAGCTCACGCAGGAGCAATACAACCGGCTCAAGGTTCCGCGTTGAGTGGATCTCTTTGGAGGAGAGCGAAATTCAGAACGGGTTTGGGATCGGGCGAGGGTGCCAGAGTTCGCTGACCAGGAGGCCACAGAGCCACTTTCGCTGCTTCTTAAGAGTGAATCCGGCTCGTTGGAGCGCTTCCCGATGCGCAGGAAGTCGCCGGATGGTGAGGCCGGTAAAAAATCCGAACGCAATGTAGAGAGCGGTGACCAGCGGGCTGGCGATGAGGCGTCCGTACCAGTTGTCCGGAACAGCGAACTCCGACACTACCCAGGCCGCGTCATGTGGCAGGATTCCGCGGAGCCGCATTGCCAGGGCTTCTACCTCTGCGGTTGTCAGGCAGTCGAGAAAGAAGTGGGTTGCGACGAGATCGAAGTTGCGGGGCGTGAGATTGAGCTGGCGTGCGTCGGCCAATTGGACGCGTACGCGGTCGGCGTTGCGGCCAGCGCTCTGCATCAGTTGGCGCAGCATCGATTCGCTCGCGTCTATGGCCTCGACGGTGATTTGTGGATTTTCAGCGAGTAATCGCGCTGTGAATCGCCCGTCGCCGTCGCCGATTACCAGTGCTGCCCGGCTGCTGTCCATTTCGGCGAGGAATGCGCACCGGCAATGCCAGAGGACTGGTCCGAAGCTGAACCACTCGAGCCACCGGTAGACGTGTGCGAGTCTGCTGAAGTCTGCGATTTTGGCAGGTGCAACCGCTTCGCGATCTTTCAGCTGCAACGTTGCGCTTCTCATCGGAGGCGCGCTCCGAGTATGAGGAGGACGAGTGGCGTCAGCAGCACGAGGTCGGCAAGAGTGCGCAGAGTAAGAGGAGAGATTCTGTCTCGCGTGCGATCGAGCAGCGAGAGCAAAAGTGCGCTTGCTTCAGCACAACAAACAAGAGCGGATGCCCTTGCGTCTATGAAGGCCAAAGCAGCCGATGCGGTGAGGCAGCCGATGCCGAGAGCAATTGTGGGCAGTGACACGGTAGCGGGCGTCTCACTCGACTCCCAACCTTCGATCGCGGAACAATTGACCCAGGCCAGCGCCGCGAAAACCGCGAGGCAGGAAAAGAACGGCCAATTTGCGGAAGGAAGACGGCTGAGCGTGGGCGCGGAGCAACCAGCTGTGAAGAGCAGTCCTACGAGCAACTCCTTTGAAGCCACTTTTCGCAGCCAGCGTGGAAGGCGTGCCGGCGAATGCACGCCGGAGAAGTACATGATCGCAGCAACGGCCAAAACAGCATTCCGATCGCGGGCTGCAACAGGCATTCGCTGCATGACGAGAGCAACTGCGACACTGGCGGTTACGCAGGCGATGGGGACAAGCAAGCGTCGGTGACGCCAATGGAAGTAGTGGCGCTCTTGCAGTGCGTCGAGTTCTTCTGAACTGATCGCGCGATATGCGTCAAGCAGGCGATCGCCCACGTACACGGTCCAGGTTCCACATGCGAGTAGTAATGGAATCCAGGCGTCAAGATGCACGCCGGCCACCCACGCAAACGCGAGTGCCCATACAACCGCGACCATGGGCGCATCGAGACTTGCCAGATGCCACAAGTGCAGCGCACGCGGTGGTTGCCACGTGAAAGCTTGAGCGCATTCGCAGGTGTTTTGGCGCTGTGTCTGCGGGTTGGCCAGGGGAAGAGCCACTGCTGTGATTGTAAAAGGAGTGAGCGGAATTCAGTCACTTTGCGGACTCTGGCCTTTGCACACGGGTGTCCTGCGTGTGCGAGTGGCCGATCGAGTTCAGGCCAGGAGGGTTTCGCTTACCAATGTGTGGAGTTTTTTGTTTACGTCATCGGCACTCATGAAGAAGGGAGTGCGGAGGCAGGTGAGGATGAGTTCCTGTCTTTCTTCGGAGTAGTTCCACTCCACCTCGACGCCCATTTTACTGGCGCGTCCACTGTTGCCGCTCATCGGAACTCCGGCCGCATTCGCTTTCTCCATCAACATTGCGTACTGTGCGGGAGTGACCCCGGAAAACACCTGCGGTGTGTATCCTGCCACAACATTCTCCTTGCTTGCCCCGTCCTCAAGCGTGCCATAAAGTCGCACTCGGCCGCACTTTTATTCGTCTTCAGAAAGTGGCTCGGACTCTCCACCTATGCTCGGGGGCCGCAGATGGCTGCGCTGTTGCGGTCGGATACTACTCTTCGAAGCCGGGCTCTTCAAGCCAATTTCGGCTCTCGAGCATGGCGATGCGCTTCCGAAGTGCTCGCTTGAACTCGACCAGAGGGGATTGGTCCGGATCCTGGTCGTTCGGCTCATCCAAATCATTGACGCAGTCGATATTCGCCCGGAGAGTTTGAGCAAGAAAAATTGTGGTGAATACTTGCATAGTTGTTCTCTACGATGGTCCCACAACTTTGGTTCACCGCAACTTTTTAGTTGGTGATATTCGTCACGGGATGTGTGGTCTAAGAGAAAGCACAATAATCTCCTTGCGCTGTGCCAGCGAATCAGATCACAGCGGGATCGGTTGGCGTACAACTCGAGTACAGAGCACGTTGACTGAGGCCGCACCTGAAATTTCGGGAAGGCTTCAGTCGCCGGTAGCCTGGGCAGTCTCTGCTGTCAGGCTCGCGATGGCTCCGCTGATGCACTTCTTCAGGTCGGTTACAGTTTTGCCATCTTTGCCGGGGTAAACTGTGTGCTCCAAAAGATACAACGTGCTTTTAAGTATTTCTATAACGTTCAACGGAATCTCGTAGGGCATAATCTTTCCACCATACTTAAGTTTTTCCACCATATTTAAATTTCGAAGAACTCAATCTAATACAGACTCAGATGCCGGGTGGTGCGCTTGGGTTTACGGTGTGCACGTTCCGGTGAAGGGTTGCGTGACGGCGCCGGTTATGTCGTCTGCGCGACGTATACGCCGGCGCAGTTCCGTTGTTAGTTTTCATTCGGTGGCATTGGCGTTCTCGATGGCGCCGTTCTTGAGAGCCCAGTCATGGAAGCCTTCCGGAGCGTTTTTGATGCCGGCGATGTTGGCAGATTTGATGGCAGCAATGTGCTGCCAAGCTATGGATTGCAGGTCGGCGTTGCGCAGATCTGCGGAGGAGAAGTCGACGCCGTCGAGTTTCGCGCCTGTGAGATTGCTTCCTACGAGATCGCTGTCGGTCATGTTGGCGTTGGAGAGGATGGCGTGTTCGAGGTTGCTGCCTCGGAAATTCGCCGCATGGAGGTCGGCGTAGGTGAGGTCTGCGAAGCGAAGCGCACAGCCGCGGAGATCTGCGGCGCTGAGATCGGCTCGCAAGAGATTTGCGCGTTCGAGACGGATGCCCTGGAGGAATGCTGCGGAGGCATCGACGCCTACGAGCGGAATTTTGTCGGCATTCAGTTCCTGGAGCGCCTCGATGCGGCCGCCGCTGCCGCCTTTGCCTTGGGCGGTGTTGATGACCTGCCAGGCCTGGTAGTGGCGCTGCTTGATGCGGTCGCCGGATTCGCTGAAGTAAAAGATGACGCCAACCAGTACTGACAGCCTGCCAAGGTACTCAAGGACTTCAAGGAAGCTCCATCGGCTGAGGCCGTAGGCGGCCCACTCAAACATCCACTCAAAGGCCCGCAGGGGAATCATCCAGCGATGTTTCAGTTCACTCTGGATGGTCTCCCACCTGGCTGGTCGTCTCGTCATTCTGGGCTCGATCACTCGTTCCTCCGTCGGACGCGCGTGCATTGAAATAACAGACGCGCACGATTCCATTGAGAGTGTCTGAGGGCGATGAATGATACGTCAAATGGGACATACAACTGGCTTGACGTATGGGTGAAACTCGACGGTCAGTGGGTCTCCGTGGCTACCTAGCTCACTAGAGTAAACGCGCAGAAGAAATGAAATTGTTAGTCGGCGGCGTGAGCGGGTTCGGAGGGTGATTTTCTTTGGGCGTTTAGCGGGCGGAGTGAGGGGTTTGGCTTTGGGGATGGCGCTGAGATCGGACTTTGCCTTCGGCGAGCTTCATGAGAAAGTCCTGAGCGGAGAAGGCAGGTTCGCCTTTGAGCACTTGGGAGGCGCGTCTGTAGGTGCCGTCGGGCTGCTGGAGGCGGGCCTTGACGGTGTCAGCGAGGTAGGCGGGAAGGATCTCGTCGTGGATGCGCGCCTTGACGGCGGGATCGCGGACAGGGAAGGCGACTTCGCAGCGTTCGAAGAGATTGCGGGGCATCCAGTCGGCTGAGCCGAGGTAGATTTCGTCGTCGCCGCCGTTGGCGAAGTGGAAGATGCGGGAGTGCTCGAGGAAGCGGCCGACGACGGAGCGGACGCGGATGCGGCTGGACAGCCCTTTGACGCCGGGGCGAAGGATGCAGAGGCCGCGGATGATGAGGTCGATTTCGACGCCGGCGTTGGATGCATCGTAGAGCGCTTCGATGACGCTGGGCTCGAGAAGCGCATTCATCTTGGCGACAATGTGCGCGGGGCGGCCGGCGCGGGCGTGTTCAGTTTCGCGGCGAATGAGGCCGAGGAAGCTTTCGGCCATGGTGAGCGGAGCAACGAGGAGCGGGCGGTAGTCGTCGATCTCAGCGTGCGCGGTGAGGTAGTTGAAGACCATGTGCACGCGTTCGGTGATCTGCGGATCGCAGGTGAGCAGGCTCAGGTCGGTGTAGAAGCGCGCGGTGATGGGGTTGTAATTGCCGGTGCCGAGGTGGCAGTAGCGGCGCGTGACGCCGTCTTCGTCGCGACGAACGAGGAGCGCGAGCTTGCAGTGGGTCTTGAGACCGACAACGCCGTGGAAGACCTGCACGCCGGCGTCTTCCATGCTGCGCGCCCAGCGGATGTTGGAGGCTTCGTCGAAGCGGGCCATGAGCTCGACGACGAGGGTGGCTTCCTTGGTGGCGGCGGCTTCGATGAGCGCGGAGAAGACGGGCGAGTCCTGGCTGGTGCGATAGAGCGTCTGCTTCATGCTGACGACGGCGGGATCTTCCGCGCCCTGTTGGATGAAGTCGACTACGGAATCGTAGGAGTCGTAGGGATGGTGGAGGACGATGTCGTGCTGGCGCAGCTCGTCGAAGATGTTGGTTGACTTGCGGCTGAGATGGAGCGGCTTGGGCGCGAAGGGCGCGAACTTGAGGTCGGGGCGCTGGATGTCGCTGTAGAAAAACATCAGGCGCGACAGGTTGACAGGTCCATCGCCGCGGAAGACCTGGTCTTCATCGAGTTCGAAGTTGACGCGAAGGCGCTCGACGATTTCGGAGTCGGCGCCGGTCTCAATTTCGAGCCGCACGGCGTCGCCTTTGCGGCGGTTGTGGAGTTCGACGCGAATGGTTTCGAGCAGGGAGCGCGCTTCTTCCTCTTCGAAGTAGAGGTTGGAATTTCGAGTGACGCGGAAAGCGGTGCGGGATTGGACTTCGTAGCCGCGATACATGCCGCCGAGATTTTGCGCGATCAGGTCCTGCAGGAGGAGGTAGTCGAATTTGCCGTCTTGGCGGGGAGACGGACGAAGCGGGGTAGAGCGCGGGGAACAGTAACGACACCGAGGACTTGCGGGCCGGAGCTTTTGCGCTTGCGGCGAAGGAGCAGGGCAAGGCAGAGCGCCTTGTTGAGAACACGAGGGAAGGGGTGGGCAGGATCGATGGCGATGGGGGTGAGGAGCGGGTCGACTTCGCGCTGAAAATATGCCTGGGCGTAAGCGCGGGCGTCTTCGTCGAGTTCGTCCCACTCCAGGAGGCGGATGCCCTGTTTGCGCAACTCGGGGAGGAGCAAATCGTTCCAGCAGCGATACTGGGCGTCGACAAAGGTGTGGATTTCGGTGGTGAGGGAGGCGAGGGACTCGTCGGGACGGAGACCGTCGTAGCCCTGTTCTCGGTAGCCGTCTTCAATGCGCTGCATGAGGCCGGCCTGGCGGATTTCCACATACTCGTCGAGATTGGAGCCGGTGATGGCAAGAAACTTGACCCGTTCGAGGAGCGGATTGGAGGGGTCTTCGGCTTCTTCGAGGACACGGCGATTGAACTGCATCCAGGAATGGTCGCGTCCGGTGAAGAGCTTTTGTTTCTGCTTGGTTCTGGCCATGTGCGTGAGTCAAACCGTGTTGGCAAGTCTACAGCTTTTGCTGCAAAACAGGAACCGGGGGAGGGATCTTCCTGAAACCAATAGTTACAGAAGGACTGGGCGGGAGATTAAAGGGGTGCGAAAAGGATAGGAATGGCCGGGACTGGAAAAGTGATGGCAAATGGATTGACCCGAGACTGGCGACGGGTGGAGGATAGAGATTCGGCGATTCCCGCATTTTCCCCGCAAATGAGGAGCTCTCTCGATGAATGCCAAGGACAGTTTGATTCCCCAGCAGCCGATTCCGGACGGAGCCGATGAGTTTTCAAAGAAAGTAAAGGGCTTCTGGACGGACGGCCGAAAGATGAGGCCACGGTGAGCAGAGCTTTGGAAGGCATGGACGCGATGCTGGACGCGATCGCCGCCGGGCTCTACAGCATTGCGGCGATGCTGGTGGGCGAGGGCGAAGACAGCATCGGGCTGGTGGAGACGGCGGTGGCGCGGACCGAATTCTGGCGGCGATCGATGCGACGGAGGCCGGCAGAGCAGCCGGAGAGCGCTGTGTACGGCGGCGATCGAACTGATCGCGAAGCGGAACATGGCAGCCTGGCGGCGCCGGTGGGCCTGGTTCATGCTGTGACCTGCATCGAAGACGATGATCTGGAGTCGGCGGGCATTTCGCGGCAGAACTGGAAGGACATGCTGGCAGGGCCGAACCGCGAAAACGTGAAGAACTGGATCGAAAGCCTCGCGACGGAAATGCGCGTGATCTTTGTGCTGCGGGCGGTGGCGGGTTTCACGGCGAACGAAACAGCGGCGATGTTGGCCGAGCATGGCGGCAAGGGCGCGGAGGGATGGAATGCGGAAGCGGTGCGGGAGATCTTCCGGCAGGGGCTGTGTTCGCTGGCTTCGCAGCTGATTCACGCGACCACGGCAAGATAACAGGGCAGGAAGAATACGGGAGACAGGGATTTTCGAACGGTTGTTTCCGGCTACAGCCGGCGTTTCACTCGTGTTTTGTTCGGTACACTAGATAAAGAACCTGCCTGCCCGGATCGGGCATCTATTGGAGTGTAAACAGCTTTCCGGCAGAATCCACAGCCAGGATTTTCAAAGACGACCGATGTCCTCAGACCACTGTAGAAAGTATCCTAAAACATTTTTGTGCCTGTGCGGGATTGGCGCTAATGGTAGGAGCCATGGTGCCCGGGACCCTGTTTGCGCAACAGTTGCCGGCGCAGATACCGGGACAGAGTGCGGGACCGACGGCAAGCAATTTTCAAGGCAGTGTGACGGCGGGTCACGCAACCGGCCAAACGCTCGAGTTGTCGCTGGACGATGCGATGCAGCGCGGCCTGAAAAACAACCTGGGCATGATTCTTGAGCGGTACGCAGACGGCATGCGGCGCGAGCGCAGAGACTTGACCGAGTTGCAGGCATTGCTGCCGGATGTGGAATTTAACGCGCACGAGGCTGTGCAGCAGGTTGACCTGGCGGCGGAAGGGTTGCGGATTCCGGGATTCCCGACGATTATCGGGCCGTTCGGCTATACAGACCTGCGGGGATACGCTGACCTGGTCGCTGGTGGACATGAAGTCGCTGCGGACGTATATGGCGGCAAAGCACCAATTCAACGGAGCGAGCTCTCGGAGCAGGATGCGCGCGATCATGGTGGTGCTGACGGTGGGCAACGCGTACATGCGGGTGCTGGCCGATCAGGGGCTTGTAGAAGTTTCGTGGCGCAGGTGGCGACGTCAAAGATTTCGCTGGACCAGGCGAATGCAAATCACGATGCGGGAACGTCGCCGAGACTGGATGTGCTGCGTGCGCAGGTGGATTATCAATCGCTGCAGCAGCAGTTGATTGTGGCGCAGAACGCCTTGGATAAAGACAAGCTGGCGCTTGCACGGGTCATCGGATTGTCGCTGGAGCAGAAGTTCAATTTGTCAGACAAGGCGCCCTATGCAGTATTCGACAACCTCGACGTGGATGCGATGATCAAACAGGCGCACGCCAACCGCAAGGACCTGGCGGCGATGGTAGAGCAGACCAAGGCGGCAGAGGAGCAGCGGAAAGGCGGCGACGGCAGATCGGTATCCGACGGTGGTGTTCAACGGGGACTACGGTGTTATCGGAGTCAACCTTGGAACCTCGCACGGTACGGGCAATGCGCAGGGCACATTGAGCGCGCCGCTGTTCAAGGAGTACGGGCTGCGTGGCGAGGCAGAGGTTGCGCAGTCGCAATTGGATACGCAGAAGGCGCAGCTGAGTGATTTGAATGCGCAGGTGGATGCGGATGTGCGCGACGCGCTATTGGATATCGAGGCGGCGCAAAAGCAAGTTGAAGTCGCGCGATCGAGCGTGGACCTGGCGAACGAAGCGTTGAGCGAGGCGCAACAGCGCTATGTAATGGCGTGGAGGACAACCTCGCGGTGAGCCAGGCGCAAAGGTCAGTAGCGCAGGCCAATGATCAATATGTATCCAGCCTCTATCGAAATAACGTGGCCAAGCTGAGTCTGGCGAGTGCACTGGGAGCGGGGCAGGACTACAGGAAATATTTGGGAGGGAAGTAATCGTGGCGGAAACAACCACAACAACAGTGCAGGCGCCTCGGGATGAGAGCACCGAGGTGACGCAGCCCCCTTCTCGCCGCAAGGGCATCATCATCGCGGTGGTCGCGGTGCTGGTTCTTGCCGGACTGGGTTTCTGGTGGCACTCGACCTACTACGAAGATACGGACGATGCGCAGATCAATGGACACCTGATTCAGATCAGTGCGAGCATTGCCGGGCAGGTCGATCCACGTCGACGTGAATGAAAATCAGCAGGTGAAGGCGGGTGGTCCGATCGCGGAACTCGATCCGCGGGACTATCAGGTCGCAGTTGAGAATGCGAAGGCCGCGCTGGCCAGCGCGCAGGCTTCGGCGTCGGCGGCCAATGTAAATGTCCCCATCACGATCGATCAACACCGGCAGTAATTTGACTTCAGCCGGGGCGGATGTGAGTGCGGCAACGGCGTCGATTTCACAGGCCCAATCGCAGTTGGCAGCTTCCCATGCGCAGGTGTCCAGGCAGAAGCTAACGCTCTGAAAGCGCAGCAGGATCTCGATCGCTACAAACCGCTGGTCGAGAAGGATGTGATCAGCAAGCAACAGTATGACGCGGCGGTCGCGGCGGCGGATGCGGCGAAGGCTGCGGTTGAAAGCGCGCACGCGAACGAGAGGGCTGCGGGGGATGCGGTGCGGGTTGCGAATGACAAGGCATCGCAGGCACAGGCGCAGTTAAAGTATGCGCAGACCGGGCCGCAGCAGGTGGCAGCACAGTCAGCGCGCGCCAAGCAGGCCCTGGCGCAAGTGGCACAGGCGCAGGCGCAACTGGACCAGGCCAATCTGAACCTGAGCTATACGAAGATCGTGGCGCCGGCGGCGGGAATCATCACGCGGAAGAGCGTGGAGATCAACCAGAATGTCTCGACGGGGCAGAATCTGCTGACGCTGGTTTCGCTGGAAGACCTGTGGGTTACGGCGAACTTCAAAGAGACGCAGCTGAAGCACATGTTCGCGGGCCAGCATGTGGAGATCAGCGTGGACGCGACGGGCAAGAGCTACAACGGACACGTGACGCAAATTGGCGGCGCGACGGGTTCGGTGCTATCGCTGTTTCCGCCGGAGAATGCGACGGGCAACTATGTGAAGGTGGTGCAGCGCTTGCCGGTAAGGATCGACTTCGACAACCTGGAAAGGAAGATCCGGATCACGCGCTGCGACCGGGTTTGTGCGTGGAGCCTAAGGTGAGGGTGAAGTGAGAGAGACAGTTCTCAGTAGCAGTTTTCAGTTTCAGTTTTCGTGATTTGGCCAGCTCTTCGAGAAATCGGAGAGCTGGTTTTGTTTTGAGGCGGTACAACCGGGCCTGCCGGGAAAAGCGAAAATCCGCCAAAGGTCCGAGATGACGGTGATTCACCCCGCTTAGAATTTCACGAGCGCTGTCATCCTGACGCGCAGCGGAAGGATCTGCCCTGAAAATTCAAAATCCGCACGAAACGAGGGTGCCCCATCCAAGCGCAGCTTGGGTGGGAAAGCACGATCTCAACTGATTTTCATGGTCCTTGGTGTCGCCGCGCGACATGTATGACTGCGGTTGCCCTTCATTACTTCCGCATCTGCGGTGATTCGCCCGGAAACAAATTTTGAGCCTGATTTTCGCCAACGGAAACGGCAAGTAGTTTTGTCAGCTTGACCTCCGACCGGCTTGGCGCTACGCTGGTAGCGCTCGTCCTTTAAAGTTCGCCAACCCCTCTTCAATCGACGCAAAGGACTGTGCCATGAGAAACGCAAATCCACTTGCAGTCTTCCTGTTCGTTGCCTCCACACTCAACGCTCAGAAAATCACCACATTCGACGTTCCTAGCGGAATCGAAACAACTCCAACAGGCATTTCGCCCTCAGGCGAGATCGTCGGTTATTACGGAGACACTAAGACCACAACCGTACACGGCTTCGTCAGGAACGCGGACGGCACGTTCACCTTATTCGCTCCGCCTAACGCGACATCTGTATCCGTGACCGGGATAAACCCTTCGAGAGAGATCGTTGGATCGTTCGAGGACACAACCTCTCACGAGCACGCTTTCCTCAGAAAGCGCAACGGCACGATCACCATGTTCGATTTTCCGGGTGCGATAGGGACCGCAGCGAGAGCGATTAGCGAATCAGGTCAGATCGTCGGCTTTTACGTCGCAGCTTCGGAGCAGCACGGATTCATCCGACAACCCGATGGAAGTATCACCAGTTTCGATGTTCCCGGCAATTCGAGTCGTAGAACCAATCCCACGGCCATCGATTCTAGTGGTCAAATCACCGGAAGCTACGTCGATATCGCCTACTTGACTCCCCAGGATCATGGCTTTCTCAGAGATCCCGATGGGAACATCACGACGTTTGCGGTTTCCGTCAGTGACTACGATACATACCCTGCAACAATAGGCCTACAAGGCCAGATCGTTGGCTCTGCCACGGACGACAATGCCCTACTGTGGGATGCGTTCCTGCGCGAACCAGATGGGATTATCACGACGTTTAACGCTACTCGTGGGTATAACGCACAGCCGGCAGATCAGACAATTGCAACGGCCATCAACTCCAGCAGGCAGATTGCAGGATACTGGAGGAACAACGACCTACCACCCGATGACACCTTTAGTGGATTCCTTCGGTCAGCCGATGGCACCATGACCACATTCACTGTCCCAGGAGCTACAAACACGCTTCCAGTAGCAATCAACTCACGAGGCGTGATTACCGGCTCATACACCGACTCGACCGGGCAGCATGGATTTGTCAGAACGCCCTGATTTGACCCAAACTACTAATCCACCCCATTTTGTCGCGCAAGCAAGGCCCTAGGATTCGTTTTAACCGCGTCCGTGCAGCAACCCGGAAGGTTATGACTTCGGCAACGCTGTACCGCAGGTGTCGATCAACTAGTTATTTCCGGGTCCGCCTCTTGGCACCGCCTCTGCGCGGTTTACCTCAACCGATGTCAATACCCGCCTCGGCAGAATCCGCGCCATCTGCCTCATTCCTTTGCGGAAATAAATCTTCCGAACCTTGCAGGTTATTTCTCCCGAATTCCTATACTTGTCTAAGTAGAGAAAAGTGGCATGGATTACGACTCGGACGGCCTGGAGAGCAAAATCACTGCGACTGCGCTCTCTTTCGCAGCGGCACGCCACAATCCAAGGCCACTTTGCACCAGAAAAGGTGCAAACTCCACAGAATCGCGCGCCAAGTTAAATGTTTTGAATACTTTGAGACTCAACGTAATTAGAAACAATGACTTACCCCGCCCCCACCGCATAAGTCCTTACCGCTGACAACTGGCACGAAAAACTTTCTTTAACGCGCAACCGCATGGTTGCACATTGTTCAAAGCATCACAATCGAGCGCAGGCAAATCCTATTTGCCTCCCAGCTTGGATAAGCGCATAGAATAATTCCTTGCTAAAAGGAGAACCGACGAACAGCCCTAAGCTAGAGGCTGGAAGCTAGCAGCTAGAGGCTCAGATCATGAAAGACGCGATTCACGTTTCAAAAGAGAACTATCTGAAGGCCATCCTCGAGGCTGAGGCTGAAGGGCACGCTGTGATTCCGGCAACGCTGGCGCACTGGCTGGAGGTGTCGGCGCCGGCGGTGACGATGGCGCTGAAGCGGCTGCGTCGGGATGGGTATGTCGAGATCAAAGACGACGGCATCGTGCGGCTGACCGAAACCGGACGCGAAACGGCATATCGGACCGCGCTGCGGCATCATCTGATCGAGCGGATGTTGACCGAGATTTTCGGGATGGAGTGGTACGAAATTCACGACGAGGCCGAGCGGCTGGAGCACGCGGTTTCGCCGGCATTCGAGGCGAAATTGAAGGAGAAACTAGGCGAGGGCGGGGCATGTCCGCATGGAAATTCGGTGCTGCCGGTGCAGCCGTCTGAACGGAAGAGGCGCGGCGAGGTGCCGCTTTCAGAGGCGCGCGCGGGGGAGCGTTACCGAGTCACTAGCCTGCAGGAGCGGGATTCTCAGCTGCTTCTGTTTTTGCATCGAATGGGGATAGGCCCGAACCAGAGGTTGCGGGTTCTAAGTCAGAACTACGATCAAACCGTTTCAATTGAATTAGATACGGGGAACTCAATTCTCGGTCGGCCGGCTGCCGAAGCAGTATGGCTGAAATTGGATGCGTCTTAAGTAATCAGAAATAATAAATATATATTAACTACAGTTAACCTGTGGCATACTACGAGGGTAGTACGACAGGTTGTCCCCCCTTTTCGGTTCCATGGCCACTGAAATTCCAAATTCCGTCGGGCTCCAGGAGCCTTCATTACCCGAGGTGCATGCGAGCGTGCCCATCTCGCGGTCGCCGCTATATTGGAGGCGGCTCCTGGGATTTCTTGGGCCGGGATTCCTGATTTCGGTTGGGTACATGGACCCGGGAAACTGGGCCACGGACATTGCAGGCGGATCGCGATTCGGGTACACGCTGCTGTTCGTAATCATGCTCTCGAACCTGATGGCGATCCTGCTGCAGAGCCTGGCGCTGAAACTGGGTGTGGCGACAGAGCGGGATCTGGCGCAGCTTTGCCATGAGAGCTATGGACGCAAGGCGAGTTTCGCGCTGTGGGTGGGAGCGGAGATTGCGATTGCGGCATGCGATCTGGCGGAGGTGATCGGGTCGGCCATTGCGCTGCAACTCCTGTTTCACATCCCGCTGCTTTATGGCGTGCTGATTACCGGGCTGGATGTGCTGCTGATCCTGCTGCTGCAGAAGTGGGGATTCCGGTATATCGAGGCGCTGGTGATCGCGCTGATTGGGACGATCCTGGCGATGTTCAGCGTGCAGGTGTTTTTATCGCGGCCGGAACACTTGGTGGTATTGAGGAGTCTGCTGATTCCATCGTCGCAAATCGTGACGAATCCGGCGATGCTGTATATCGCGATCGGAATTCTGGGCGCCACGGTGATGCCGCACAATCTCTATTTGCACTCGTCAATTGTGCAGAGCCGGCGCTATAAGCGGACCCCAGAGGGCAAGCGCGAGGCCATCCACATGGCGAATGTGGATTCGGCGCTGGCGCTGACCGTGGCGCTGTTTGTGAACGCGTCGATCCTGATCGTGGCGGCCGCGGTCTTTTATCGCAGCGGTCACTTTGAAGTTGCGGCGATTGAGGACGCGTACAAGCTGCTGAGTCCGCTGGTGGGCGCCGGATTTGCGAGCACGCTGTTTGCGGTGGCGCTGCTGGCTTCAGGACAAAACTCGTCGATTACAGGGACGCTGGCCGGGCAGATCGTGATGGAGGGATTCATTCATCTAAGGGTTTCGCCCTGGCTGCGACGGCTGATTACGCGCGGGCTGGCGATCATTCCAACGATCATTGTGGTGGCGGTAAATGGCGAGAGGGGGACGGAGAAACTGCTGATCCTGAGCCAGGTGATCTTGTCGATGCAGTTGAGTTTTGCAGTAGTGCCGCTAGTGATCTTCACCGGCGACCGCTCGAAGATGGGCGAGTTTGTAAATGCGAGGTGGCTGAAGGTGCTGGCGTGGAGCACAGCGGCAGTGATTGCCGGCCTGAATGCTTGGCTGCTGGTGCAGACGGTGAAAGGGTGAAAGAACAGGGACTAGGGAATAGGGAGTAGTGAGTAACAGGCGTGTAGAGCCGTGTGTGATCAGGGGCCGGCTCGGCTGAGACGGCGTGAGGTATCGTTTCGGCGGGTGAGAGTGAAAGAGGCTTGGCATGCGCAAGTCGATGGAAGCGATTTGTCTGGGAATGCTGGCGGTTCTTTTCTGGATCGCGTATTCGGCGCTGCATGGGGCGGAACGGCTGCCGGATCGGATTCCGACACACTTTGATATTTCCGGGCAGCCAAATGCGTGGGGGACTCCGGGGTTCCTGTGGTTCCTTCCGATGGTTGGGACTGGGTTGTACGTGTTGCTGACGGCGTTGGGAAGCACTCGATTCCGGAGGTACAACCTTCCGGTCCGGGTGACAGAGGCGAATCTACCGTTTATCCAGGAGCAGACCAGCCTGATGGTGGCATGGATCAAGTGCGAGATGCTTTGTCTCTTTGCTTACCTGCAGTGGTCGATCATCCAGGCCGCTCGCAGCAACGAGTTTCGGCTTTCGCCGCTAATGATTCCGGTGTTTTTGGTGGTGATCTTCTCGACGGTTGGGTGGTGCATGACGACGATGATTCGCGGCGCGAAAGAACTTGCAGAATCCACCGATTCAATGAAATCGACGCAGGATTTTCGATAGGCAGCGGCACTCCAACTGCCTTTCAGGAAACGATGGGCGCGCACCGTCTCAACGCTTCCGCGGAGACGTCAGGCGCGAGCGACTAGAAGATCCAGACGCTGGCCAGCAGGGTTACCATCGCAGCGACCGTCACGACCTGGTAGGCCAGGTCCTCTTTGCGGCGAGGTCTCGCGAAGACTGCACTGGGGGAGGGATTCATACCTGTTGCCTTTCCACATTTCACGACGGGAGCGAAGTCGTCGCAATGACCATGAGTGCGTTATCACCTATTTAGATTCACTTCGAGCAGTTTGTGAATCAACCAAAAGTGCCAAGAGACCGGTTACCCGGGTCACTTGAGGGCATTGTGAACACATTGTGCCGATTTGGGAAGATGTGAGTTTTGCCAGTTGCCGGACTGTAAGGGCACCTGCGGAGTCACGTTTGGCGGGATTTGAGAGGATTCACGCAGGAGAGCGCGGCTGTGGCCGCCGATGGCATGGGTCCAATCGGCAGCCCGAGTTGAATATTTATTCAGCGAGAGCTAGGCTTCGGCCGTGGTTGGGTCGATGATGCTTTTGACTTCGGCGATGGAGTTGGCGGGGAAACCGCCCTGGGTGGCGTGTTCGCGAACGAGTTGTTCGTTGGGTGCGATGTAGATGCAGTAGATCTTGTCGCCGGTGACGTAGCTGTGAAGCCACTGAATCTCAGGGCCGAGCTTGCGCAGCACTCCGCAGGATGTCTGGGAGATAGCTTGCAGCTGATCGGGGGACATTTTGCCTGCGCCGGGGACCTCGCGCTCGATCACGTACTTGGGCATGGAACCTCCGTGTGGATCTGAAAGAGACCGGTCTCATCGACGCTGAGACCGTGGGTACATGGTCGGGACAGTGTACCCGGTCAAGCGGCAGATTTGGAATCTCTTGTTGAGGATGAAGAGCGGAACGGCCAAGGTGTAGAATCGGCTCGTGAGCACCGGACCTCAGCTTGTTCCTCCCACGGAGCCGCGCGATCGGAACTGGATGCCGCTGGTAATCGCCGCGGGAGCGGTTTTGATTGTGGCGGCGATCGTTGTATTCATGATGGAGCGAGGACGGGGAGCGGCGACGGTTACGCCGATTTCTGCGGCCCTGGATCCCTATGCGGCGAGCCTGCAGATTACGAATGTCGTGATGAGCGAGAGCGGCAATCTGGCAGGCGGCAAGGTGACCTACATTGACGGTCACGTCACAAACAATGGAACGAAAACCGTCATGGGCGTCTCGGCGCAGGTGCTCTTCCGGAATGTGGCGAATGAAGTAGCGCAAAACGAGACCCAGGCGCTGAAATGGATCAGGACCCGCGATCCCTATGTGGATCTGGAACCGGCCTCCGCAGCACCTCTGAAGCCTGGAGATAGCCAGGATTTCCGGATGATCTTCGACACGGTGACGCCGGACTGGAACGGGGCTTACCCGGAGATCCGCATCGTTCACGCGGACGTAAAGTAACGGCCAATCTCGATTTACCCGGTAAGACTTACCGCTCGTTGTAAAAATTACTTTCCTGTCACCCCGTGCGGACGGGGCTGAAATTCACGTATGGCCTCCAGTGTTCTATTTAACTTGCACATAATAAACGAATTGCAATGTTCTCCACAGGGCGAGAGCTCTTTGGCATGCCCCATGCACTAGAGGTTATCGAGTGGCATGATCTGCTCACCCGCGGAATTGCTCGCGGCAACTGCACATCAGGGGTTAGAAAAGAATGAAAAATCAAATTACAGCTAAAGTTCTGTTCCCCAGCCAGGTAGCCCTTCTGGCCTTGGCTTCGGCGATCGCGATTCCCGCGATGGCCCAGCAGACGCAGCAGCCTGACAGTTCCCAGAGTGCTCCGGCAGCCGCGCAGCAGACACCGACCTCGACTCCTCCGGCAGCAGCAACGAATGCGCCCACGGAAGAGAAAGAGGGATTCTGGGGCCGGGTCAATCCGATGGCCCGCAAGAAGTGGGTGAAGAAGCGGCTCGATCCGATCAACGACCGTCTCACCGAACTCGACCAGGTGAACGCGAAGAATGCCTCGGACATCAAGGATGTTGATTCGCGCGCCCAGGCCGGCATCAAGAAGGCGCAGGATTCGGCTGATGCGGCGAACCAGGCAGCGACGCAAGCCGGCGACCAGGCAAAGAAGGCGGACGACACTGCAGTCGCAGCGTCTGGACACGTAGACGGCCTGAACACGACTGTGAACGGCCTGGATACGTACAAGCCGATCAGCGACGTCGAAGTGCCGTTCCACGGTGGCAGCCCGGTGCTGTCGAGCGACGCAAAGGCACAGCTTGATGACATGGCGAAGAACCTGCAAGGTCATCAGGGCTACATCATCGAAATCGAAGCTCGTTCGCCTGCTGCAGGTGCGGCCGGTATTGCGAGTTCGCAGCGCGAGGCAGAGGCCGTGAAGCGCTACCTCGTAACTGAACATGAAGTTCCCGTCTACCGTATGCACTCTGTGGCCCTGGGCAATGCCCCGGTCGCAGAGCCGACCACGGATGTTGCCAGCAACAACGCTCCGGCAGATCAGACTGCGCCGAAGCCTGCTGCAGCACACCACCGCGAGCGGGTTCCCAGCACTGTGCATATCAAGTTGATGGAAAACAGTTTGGCGGCCCAGGGCTCCACATCCCCCCATGGTATGGCGTCCTCGACCGGTGCGGAGCAGCAGTAATGCTGATGTAGCCACCCCCTGAGGCTCCTTCCGCGCCGACGGCTACCCCGCCGTTGGCCGCCAATAGACCTCTCGCAACACGAGAGAACCAAGGCAACTTGGCCCCCGTTAAAGACGGGGGCCGATTTTTTTGTATTTGCATTCTGCCAGACCTATCACTTCTATTTTCCGGCGTACGCCTTCTACGCGGATTTGCCGCAGTACGCAGCCCCACCCGCCGGCCCCAGAGCGTGCTTGGCTCAGGATGACACGCAGGTGAGCTGCGGGCGATGGCGTTAGGATGGTTGCGATGAAGGTTCTGAGTGCAGAGGAGATGCAGGCATGCGATCGCGTGACGACGGAGCGCTATGGCTTGCCGTCGATCGAGCTGATGCGGGCGGCGTCTGCAGCGGTGGACGCGTTTGCGCGGGAGGCGTTCCCGCGGGCCCGGCGGGTGACGGTGCTGTGCGGCAGGGGGAACAACGGCGGGGATGGGATGATGGCGGCGCGGCTGCTGGCGAGGGCCGGACTCGAGGTGACGACGCTGCTGCTGGGGTCGCAATACGAGTTGAAGGGTGACGCGGCGACCGCTTGGCGGGAGTTGAGCGTCTCTCCGAATCGATATTTGTACGAAGTGAATTCTGCGGCGGAGTTGAGGGCCCACAATCCTGCGCTTGAAGCGGATCTTATTATCGATGCGGTGCTGGGGACGGGGTTCAAGCCGCCGATGAAGGGACTAGCGCTGGCGGCGATGGAGTGGGCGAGCACGAGTGCAGCGCCGTTTCTCTCAGTGGATGTGCCGTCGGGCTGGTCTGCCGATGCAACCAGCAGCAAGGTCGAGGAAAAGACATTTCCGTCGGATGCGGTGATTACGTTTACGGCTCCGAAATTGGCGCATGTGTTTGGCGAGATGACGCGGCGGTGGAACCAGCCGGTTGTGGTGGCGCCGATCGGGTCGCCGGAGGAGGCGATTGTTTCTGAGCAGGGGCTCAGCTGGGCCGGTGCTTCGCACGTGCTGGTGGAGCAGCCACGTGGCGCGGATTCGAACAAGGGGAAGTTCGGACATGTGCTGGTGATTGGCGGGTCGGTGGGGAAGTCGGGTGCGCCGGCGATGACGTCGATGGCGGCGTTGCGGGCTGGCGCGGGGCTGGTAACGGCGGCGGTGCCGACTCCGATTGTCGCGCAGGTGTCGAGCTATGCGGCGGAGTTGATGACGCAGCCGATGTTGGCGAGTCCTACGGGCGAGCTGGCGAGCAAGGGAATCACAGCGCAGCGGTTTCAGAAACTGATTGATCGCAAGACGGTGATTGCCGTGGGGCCGGGATTGGGTGAGGGACCGGGAACGGAGCTTCTGCTGGAGGCTGTGCTGTCGGACACAGAATTGCCGGTGGTGATCGATGCGGATGGGTTGAACACGCTGGCTGCCAATTCGTTTCTGATGGAGAAGATGACGGCGGCCGCAAAGGCAGGGCGGACAGTGGTGTTGACGCCGCATCCGGGCGAGATGGCGCGGCTGGCAAAAAAAGGCGTGGCGGATATTCAGGCAAACCGGCTTGAGGCCGCGCGGATTTTCGTTCGCGAGACCGGAGTGACGCTGGTGCTGAAAGGATCGCGCACGCTGATTGCGCATCCGGACGGACGCGTGGCGGTGAATACGTCGGGGAATCCCGGAATGGCGAAGGGAGGCAGCGGGGACGTGTTGACGGGCGTGATTGCGGCGATGCTGGCGCAGTTCAAGGACGATGTTGCGCGCGCCGTGGAGGCGGCTGTTTATTTACATGGATTTGCTGCGGATCTGGCGGTACGCGATGCGGATGAGCACACGCTGCTTGCGACTGACAGCCTGAAATATTACGCACGGGCATTTCGGTTTCGGCCTTTCCGCTTTTCGAAAGGCGCCCCGAGAGGGTATGTTTGGTTGCAGGGGCTGCCTGCCATGAGTATTGCCGGCATGCGCCCCGCAGAGGCTGCACTATGAGCAAGGAAGCCCCAGTCGCCGAAGGACGGATTCACGAATTCGTAACACACAGCGGCGCCGACACGGTGGAAGTGGGGCGCAAGCTGGTGAACCTGCTCGTGCCGCCGCAACTGCTGATTCTTCGCGGCGACCTGGGCACGGGCAAGACGACGCTGGTGAAGGGCATTGCGCAGGCACTCGATGCCGCGGAGCCCGACGAGGTGACGAGTCCCACATTCACGTTGCTGCATGAGTATGACGGCACGCGCGAAGGCAAGCCGGTGAAGCTGTTCCACCTGGATGTGTACAGGCTGGAAGGCGAAAGGCAATTGGAGACGCTGGGGCTCGATGAGCTTCAGACTCCGGATGCGCTGGTGTTGGTGGAGTGGGGCGAAAAGTTCAAGAGCATCCGCAAGAAGGCGACTGGCGAGATTGCGATTGCATCGGCGGGTGGCGACGCACGGAAGATTTCAGTGACGCTGAGGGAATAAAGGCGGCGCACGGCGCAAGCGATAGAAGGACCGGCGCGATCCACAAGGAGATGGGATGATGCGGACCTTTGTGAGCTGGAGTCTTGCGGTCGCGCTTTTCTCAACGATGGCGTGTGGACAACAAGCGACATCAGAGACGACCGCGAAACCTTCGCAGTCGGGTGCGGTGAAGTCGTCGACTGCACAGAAGAATGCCAAGGTCGGACAGACTGCGACCACACATCATCGATCCACGAAGAGCAAGCACTCGAAGGCCTCGACCCGTCGAGGTGCGAAGCGGCCTGCATATCGGCCGGAGTACACGCAGAACTCCGTCGAGGTGATGAACGGCGCGTCCACGCAGAAGGTTGTTTTTCAGAACGATGAGGCAGCGAGCAAAGCGCCGAAGGATGCGCCGGCACCGCTGAAGGTCGAGGTTGTGAATGGGACTGCGACCGACACGCAGTATTTCTTTGCCGGGAATGAACAGGCGCAAATGGGGGCGGATGAAAAGCAGCCTGTGGTGGTCGCAATCGAATCGAGCGACACGCGGTTCGTCGGCGGGAACAAGCATCCTGTGGTGACCGGCATTATGACGGTGGAACCCGGAGACGCAAAGAGTGCGAGCGGCGGACAGAAGGTAACGACCGGCGTTTCTCCTCGACCGAAGCGGCCGGAATACCAGCCTGATGCTCCTTAGGGTCTGAGTCTCTTTTTCGATGAAAACAGAAGTTCGAGATGCGTGTTGCGGTTCTTGCGCGCCCGATGCAGTGTTGCCGCGGCAGGTGGCGTGGCTGCAGTGGGTCACGCTGGCGTGGATGGCGCTGGAGTGCGGCGCGTCGTTGTGGGCGGCCGCGCAATCGCGAAGCGTGGCGCTTCTGGCCTTCGGATCGGACAGCCTGGTGGAGATGCTGTCGGCGACGGTAGTGCTGCTGCAATTCCTTCCGCGATTCCCACTGAAGAAGATGTATGCAGACCGCGCGGCGGCGGTCTTGCTATTTGCGCTGGCGCTGGCGGTCGTGAGCATTGCATGGCTGGCACGCGGCAGGCCGATGGAGACGAGTCGTGTTGGAATCGGCGTGACTGCGTTGGCGCTGGTGGTGATGCCGGTGCTGGCGTGGATGAAGCGAAGAGAGGCGCGGCGGATGAACAATCGGGCGCTGGCGGCGGATGCAGTGCAATCTGCAACGTGCGCGTATCTGGCGGGCGTGACCCTGGCAGGGCTGGCGATCTATGCGGTTTGGCAGATTCGCTGGGTGGACACGGTGGCGGCGCTGGTTGCTGTTCCGTTGTTGATTGTGGAGGGGCGGCGGGCGTGGCGTGGTGAGAGCTGCGGTTGTGACTGATCGCGATTTTTTCGGACGAGGCATGGGGGCAGTCCGGGCTGTAAGATGTTGGCTATCCTGCAGTAGATTTCCGGAGGGTCCTGATGCGTGCATTGTGCCGGCCTGTGCTGGCTTGTCTGGTTGTTTTCCTGATCGCAATTGGAGTTGTCGTTGAACCTGCCGGAGCACGCGCGGCCACGAAACCGCACATCTTTCAGCATCCCGCGTTGAGCAGGGATCTGATTGCGTTTGGGTATGCGGGGGACCTTTGGACTGTGCCGCGTGCGGGGGGTGTGGCGACGCGACTGACAACGGGTGTAGGCATCGAGACAGATCCGGTGTTTTCACCGGACGGCAGCACGATTGCGTTTACGGGTTCTTACGACGGCAACACCGATGTGTTCACGATTCCGGCGACGGGCGGCGTACCGTTTCGCGTGACGTATCACCCGGCGGCGGATTTTGCAGTGGCGTGGACGCCGGATGGCAAAAACATAGTGTTTCGGTCTACGCGGATTTCGCAGAGCCGCTACACGCAGCTTTACGAGGTACCGGCGAAAGGCGGGATTGCAAAGCCGCTGCCGCTGCCGATGGCGTACCAGGGGCAGTTCTCGCCGGACGGGAAGGAGATTGCCTATTCACCGCTGCCGCCGGCGTATGGATTTGATTACACGGCATTCGTGTCATGGGGCAACTATCACGGCGGGCGGGCGAGCACGATCTGGATTACGACCCTGCCGGGACTGGAGTCGGTGCAGATTCCGCACGAGGTTGCTTCGGATTTTTCACCCGTGTATGCGGGAGGGAAGGTCTACTTTCTTTCTGCACGCAAGGGGAAGGCGACGATTTACAAGTACGATCCGGCGGAAAAGACGGTGACGCAGGCGCTGGCGAATGATGGACCGGATATTCGCTCGCTGCATGGAGAGGGCGACACGCTGGTGTACGACCGGCTGGGCGAGATTTATCTCTACGACACGAAGGCGGGGACGAGCAAGCTGGTGCCGATCGAGATCGATGCGGATTTGCCGGAGGTGCGGGCGCGAATCGACAGCGTGGGAGACGAACTGGAAAATGCGGCGATTTCGCCTACCGGTTTGCGGGCGGTGATTGAGGCGCATGGCGACATCTTTACGGTGGCGGCGAAGCACGGGCCGACGCGCGACATTACGAATACGCCGGGAGTGATGGAGCGCGAGCCGGCGTGGTCGCCGGATGGGCAATCGATTGCGTACTTCTCGGATGAGTCGGGAATGTATGCGCTGCATGTGGCGCCGCAAACGGGTGGGGCAGTGGCGGGTGCGGCGGCGGTGAAGAAGTTTGCGCTGGCGCAGGAGCCCGCATATTACTTTGGACCGAAGTGGTCGCCGGATTCGAAGAAGATTGCGTTCTATGACAATCGGCTGAACACGTACATGCTCGACACGACGACGGGCAAACTGACCGTCGTGAACGACAAGAATGTGTATGGCGGATTCTCGAGCAACACCTTTGACTTTTGCGTGGTCGCCGGACTCGAAGTGGATTGCATATCCGCGGTCGATGGCGAATCATCTGCACGCGATCTTTTTGTACTCGGTGGATTCGGGGCAGTCGACGCAGGTGACGAGCGTGATGGGGGATTCGCGCGAGCCGGCATTTGATCGCGAAGGGAAGTATCTCTACTTCATCACCAGCACGAATGAGGGCGCGACTTCAGACGGGCTCGACATGACGAGCGATCTCTACCAGGTGACGTCGAATATTTACGCGTTGACGCTGGCGGCGGATACGGCATCGCCGATTGCGCCGGAGATGGAGGACGAGAAAGCTCCGACGGAGGAGAAGGCGGAAGGCAAGAAGAGCGATGACAAGAGCCAGCGATGCGAAGGAAGCTACAGGCGACGAGAAGGCGCACGCGAAGCCCGCACCGAAGCCGGTGAAGGTGGATCTGGACGGAATCGAGAAGCGGGTCGTAGCAATGCCGCTGCCGGCGAGCGTGTACACGGGAATTACGGGAGGGCTGAAGGGCAGCGTTTATTTCACCGAGATCGCAGCGTCGAGCCGGTTTGGGGATCGCGGCGCTACGCTTAGCCGCTGGACGCCGGAGGAGCGCAAGACGGAGAAGCTGGCGGAGCATGTGGAGGCGTTCGAGCTTTCGGCGAATGGCGAGAAGATGCTGCTGTCGCTGGGGCATCCGCGGCCGGAGGTGGGCGAGATGCCTCCGGGAGGCGGCCCGAAGCCGACGTGGGTGATTGTGCCGGCGAACGCGCCGGTGAAGGCGGGCGACGGCGCGCTTTCATTTGCAGATGTGAAGATGCGCGTAGAGCCGCACGCGGAGTGGGCGCAGATGTATCACGAGGTGTGGCGGATTGAGCGCGCATTTTTCTACGATTCGAATTTCCATGGAACGAATACCGTGGCAGACGAGAAGAAGTATGAGCCTTACGTGGAGTCGATCGCGTCGCGCGCGGATTTGAACTACATCTTCCAGGAGATGCTGAGCGCATTTTCAGTGGGACACCTGCGCGGGAACGGCGGGCAGATTCCGGATGCGAAGCATGTGCCGGGCGGGCTGCTGGGCGCGGATTACGAGATCAAGAACAATCGCTACTGCATCGCGAAGATTTATACGGGCGGGGATTTCAATCCGCGGGAGAAGGCGCCGCTGGCGCAGCCGGGGCTGAATGTGAAGGTGGGCGACTGCATTCTCGATATCAACGGGCAGGAACTGACGGCGGACATGGATATCCAGGAGCCGCTCGAGGGAACTGCGGGGAAGGTGATCAGCGTGCGGATTGCGGACGCAGACGGAAAGACGCCGCGAGATATTTCGGTGATTCCGATTGCAAGTGAAGCGGCGCTGCGGAATGTTGACTGGATCGAGGGCAACCAGAAGAAGGTGGATCAGCTTTCGGGCGGCAAGCTGGCGTATGTGTATCTGCCGGACACGGGCGAGGGCGGGTTCACGAATTTCAATCGCTACTACTTTGCGCAGACAGATAAGCAGGGCGCGGTGATTGATGAGCGTTTCAATGGGGGCGGGCAGGTGGCCGATTACTTCATTGAAGTGCTGGGGCGGCGTATCGAATCGTACTGGGCGCCGCGATACGGGAAGATCGAGCACACGCCGAACGCCGGTGTTTATGGGCCGAAGGTGATGATCGCGAATGAATTCTCTGGCTCGGGCGGCGATGCGTTGCCGTGGTTGTTCAAGCAGGCGAAGCTGGGACCGCTGGTGGGCAAGCGGACTTGGGGCGGACTGGTAGGAATTGGGCCAATCCCGGTGCTGATGGATGGCGGACATGTGACTTCGCCGAGTGTGGCGTTCTTCTCTCCGAAGGGCGAGTGGGACGTGGAGAATCACGGAGTTGATCCTGACTACGTGGTGGAGCAGGATCCGAAGGCGGTGAGCGAGGGGCACGATCCGCAACTGGAGAAGGCGGTTTCGCTGGCGCTGGAGGAGTTGGGTAAGACTCCGCAGCCGGAAGTGCACAAGCCGGCTTATCCGAATTATCACAAGTAACAGTGAACAGGGAACAGTGGTCAGGGAAAGAGCGGAGCTAGCGGAGTTAGCCGCGCTTCGCGCGTGTTGGCGGAGTTAGTGAAACAGCATGCTGAGAATCCGCTTTGAAGATGTTGAAAGCAGGCTGGCAGACGTGCTGCGTCCCGTTGGATTTGATGATGAGCGGGCGGAGTTGTGTGCGCGGCTGTTTGCGGAGACTACTTGCGATGGGGTGTATTCGCATGGAGTGAATCGTTTTGCACGGTTTGTGGCGACGGTGCGGAATGGGAGCGTGGATCCGGCTGCGAAGCCGAGGGTGGTGGCGCAGTTTGGCGCTATGGAGCGTTGGGACGGGCAGCGAGGGCCAGGGAATCTGAATGCTTGGGCGGCGATGGCGCGGGCGATTGCATCGAGCCGGGAGCACGGGATCGGCTGTGTGGCCATGGCGCACACGAATCACTGGATGCGGGGCGGGACGTATGGGTGGCAGGCGGCGGAGGCGGGTGTGATCGGGATGTGCTGGACGAACACGATGCCGAATGTGCCGCCGTGGGGTGGGGTTGAGCCTGCGATCGGGAACAATCCGCTGGTGATTGCGGTGCCGCGCGCGAAGGGGCACGTGGTGCTGGATATGGCGATGTCGCAGTTTTCGTATGGAGCGCTGGAGGGCTATCGCAAGCGTGGGGAGTTGTTGCCGGTGGACGGCGGATTCGATGCAGAGGGAAAGTTGACGCGCGATCCGGCGGCGATTGAGAAGTCGCAGCGGTTGTTGCCCGTGGGGTATTGGAAGGGGTCAGGGCTGGCCGTGGTTCTGGATATGGTGGCGGCGATGACTTCGCTGGGAAATGCCACGCATGCGATTGCGAACGATCCGCTCCGGGAGACGGGGCTGTCGCAGATGTTTGTGGCGATCGATCCACGCGGGCTGGGAGATGCTGCGCGGATGGAGCAGATTGCGGATGAGGTGGTGGAGTCTCTGCATCGCTCGCGGCCTGCGGAGGTGGGGAACGCGGTGCGGTATCCCGGAGAGAACACGCTGAGACTGCGGGAGGAGAATCGCAGGCTCGGGCTTCTCGTCGAGGATATGGTGTGGAGCGAGATTTTGAAAATGTAAGGAGTCGGCGGAACTGGCGGAGATTTTCAGAATTGGTCTCGGGTTTTGAAGCCGCGCTCCAACTACTGGTCGTAGTTCGCCCACACACGCTGAATTTTTCCCGCGGAGTTCAGCAGCATTACCTCGGCGGTCTTGCTACCGCGAACATTGTTGACGTAGTAGATGACGATCGTCTCTGTACCCCAGAGCGCATCGATCAGATCGAAGCGGAGATTCGGATAGGCCTGAATACCCCGAAGAAAGTAATCTCGCAGTGCAGCCTTTCCTCGCACCGTGCCATCGCCATTCAGTAACCTCAGGGCGACAGGAGAGGTGAGGAGCACCTCATCGTCATAGTGAGTCAAGATTCGTTCAAGGTCGTGGCTATTCCAGGCGTCAATCCAGTCTTGAGCAAAGTCGCCCGCAAATGGAGCTTGCAAGGGTAAGAGGGCGTTCTCCATATTCGACATGATTCTGAGGATATCGTAAAAGCTGGATTTTTCCGCCGCCTACAACGGTAGAAGAGTTGTGAAAGGCTTGCGAAGAGCAGCCGCAGATGTTTCGACTTCGCTTCGCTGCGCTCAACATGACAGACGCGCCAATGCCCCCTGAAATTCTCAGGGCATATCCCTCCACTGCGGTTAGGATGACCAGCGCTCTTGCGATTATTGACGTGGTTCAAAAGCAGATCCGTTGCTCGCCTGCCCCACAAACGCGAGCGTTTGCGGGGCCCCAAGGCCGCTACCCTCAGGATGACACGCGGCTGTGTTGGCGACTAAGGCTGAGATTAGAAGCCCTTGATGGACACGTGGGTTGGGTTGGTGAATAAGGCTGGTGTTAGAAGCCCATGATGTTGTAGCCGCAGTCGACGTAGAGGATTTCGCCGGTGATGGCGCTGGAGAGGTCGCTGGCGAGGAACAGGGCTACGCCGCCGACTTCGAGCTGGTCGACGTTGCGGTGGAGCGGGGCGCGCTCGGCGTGGGAGCTTGCATCATCTCGCTGAGGTCGCCGACGCCGCGGGCGGCCAGCGTCTTGATGGGGCCGGCGGAGATGGCGTTGACGCGGATGTTCTTGGGGCCGAGATTCCAGGCGAGATAGCGGACGGTGCACTCGAGGCCAGCCTTGGCGACGGCCATCACGTTGTAGTTGGGGACGACTTTTTCGGCGGCGTAGTAGCTGAGGGTCATGATGCTGCCGCCGTCGGTCATGAGCGGCGCGGCGGCGCGGGTGACGGCGATGAGCGAGTAGACGCTGACGTCGAGGGCGATGCGGAAGCCTTCGCGGCTGGTGTTGATGAATTCGCCGCGGAGGTCGGCGGCGGGCGCGAAGGCGACGGCGTGGACGAGGATGTCGAGCTTGCCGTACTTCTCCTTGAGCGCGGCGAAGAGGGTGTCGATTTCGCTGTCGACGGAGACGTCGCACTGGAAGCCGCAGGCGCCGGGGAGTTCGTCGATGAGGCCCTCGGCTTCGAGCTTCATGCGCTCGTTCTGGTAGCAGATGGCCAGGGTGGCGCCGGCTGCGTGGAGTTTTTGGGCGATGCCCCAGGCGATGGAACGCTTGTTGGCCAGCCCGAAGACCACGGCCGTTTTGCCTGCCAGATTGATCATGCTTGTGTTGTTCCTCCGTTGCGTTGTTTCCTGGGTTTTGTACTGCGGATGTCGCGAAAAACGGATCCTTCGCTCCCCACCCCCGAACTGAAACGCGTTCGGGGCCCCGTTCGCTCAGGATGACACCCAGCTAGAAAAATCAAAAATAAGACCTGATTCAGGATATCAAGCTAGAGCGACTACTCAGCCGCCGAGGTCGACGAGCTGGACGTTGCCGACGGGGCGGCCGAGGAAGCGGGAGCCGAGGCGCTCGAATTTTTCGACGGAGTCGGTGGCGAAGCAGCGGATCTCGGTGTCGGCTGGTCGTTGTCGGTGGTGCCGCGTGGTTTGACGCGGCCGTTGATGAGGCGCGCGGCGGCGTCGGCGGTGGATTCGGCGGAGTCGATGACCCTCATGCCGGCGGGGACGGCGTGTTCGATGAGCGGGCGCAGAGCGGGTAGTGGGTGCAGCCGAGGACGAGCGTGTCGGGCTTGAGGCCGGCGGCTGTGGCCTCGGCGGTGAGTTCGTCGAGATAGATGCGGATGACTTCCTGCGGTGACGTGGTGGTTGGTCCATCCTTCTTCGACGAGGGGGACCAGCAGCGGGCAGGCCTTCTCGAGGGCGCGCAGATCCTGGGCGGCGCAGGCGGCCGTGTAGGCGTGGCTCTGCACGGTGGCGTCGGTGGCGATGACCAGCACGTCGCCGGATTTGGAGGCGGCGCGGGCGGCGGCGGCGCCGGGTTCGATGACGCCGAGGACGGGGACGGACACGGCGTCCTGGATGGCGTCGAGGGCGAGGGCGCTGGCGGTGTTGCAGGCGATGACGAGGAATTCGGCGCCCTGTTCGCGGACCAGGAATTGGGCGCTTTCGACGGCGTAGCGGGCGATGGTGCGGCGGGATTTGGAGCCGTAGGGGAGGCGGGCGGTGTCGCCGATGAAGGCGAAGCGGGCGCGCGGGAGTTTCGGGATGAGGGCGCGCGAGAACGGTGAGGCCGCCGAAGCCGGAATCGAAGACGCCGATGGTGGGCGGGGTGGAAGAAGATTCGGTCACAGTCTATTTCCTTCGGTGGGTGTGGCTTCGGCGGTCAGGTAGGTGCGGGTCAGGTCGGCGTGGCCGGCCAGGGTGGGGCGCTGCTGGCCATCGACCAGGAAGCGGACCTCGGTGACGTTGGGCAGGTTGGCGCGGAGGTCGCGCAGATGGAGAGCACGGTCAGGGATTCGGTTTCAAGGCCCGAGGGGTGGCTGGCGGCGAAGGTGCCGGTGAGGTTGACGACGGCCAGTTGATCGCGTCGGAGCCGATTTGGCGCCGGGAACGGGCATCAGGAAGACCTGGGCAACAGAGGCGGCTCCGCCGGGGACAGGATGGGTGGAGTCGGGGGCAGCATAGAGGTCGAGCAGCTTGCCGAGGACAGCGCGGGCGCGGGCGCCGGGGTCGGCGGGAAGCGGCAGGGAGTGCATCTGGGGGACCAGCGAATTGTCCATGTCGTTGGCGGCGACGAGGGTGGCCTGTTCGGCGGGCGCGACTTCGGGGGCTTGCGTGGGCGCGGTGGCTTCGCCGGCCAGCAGTCGCTTGTGGGCGCGTGTCGCGCAGCTGCCAGAGCACGACTCCCATGGCGAGCGAAGCGACGAGCAGCACGGCGAAGAGGATTTTCTGGTAGCGCGGAATCACGGCTGGCGTGCCTCCGTGCGGGTAGGATCGGTGCGCCATTCGAGGACAGCGGCGGCGAGCGAGGCGGCGACGCGAGCCTGGTAGTCGGGATCGTCGGGCTCGGCGGTGATTTTATTGTCGGCATCGCGCTGGGGAGCGATTTCGATGGCGAGGGCGGGGCAGGTCATGCTCTCGATGCCGCGACAGCGGAATGCGGCCGAGGGTGACGTTGAAGCCAGCGTGAGTGAGCGCGGAGTTGACTGCATCCGGCGAGCGCCAGGCTGCGCGTGATCCACGCGGCCTGTGCGGTCTTCCACGCCATGAAGCGCGTGGGCTGCGCGGGCGCGAGCGAGGACACGAAGAGTGAATCCCGGAGCCGCTTTCGCTGGCGTGCAGGCTGAGGCAGACGGCGGCATTGGCGTGGTTGGCAATCTCCGCGCGCCGGTCGAGGTCGACGGATGCGTCGGATTCGCGCGTGGTGACGACCTGGATGCCGCGGGCGGCGAGCAGGGAGCGGAGGCGGACGTTGAGGGCGAGGTTGGCGGACTTTTCGAGCTGGCCGCTGTCGAGGTGGGCGCCGGTGTCGTCGCCGCCGTGGGCTGCGTCGAGGACGACGACGAAGCGGGGGGGAGGCTGGGGTGCAGGGGCTGGCTGTTGTGCAGCAATCGGAGGCGCGATTGCAAGTGCCGCGAGGGAAAGAACGAGGCAGATCGAAACGAGACGCGGGTGGAGAAGTCGTCACTCAGGGCTAAAGCCCGAGACCGTGTGCGGCACGACCGAGTCTGCCCTGTACAAGCGGTAGAGCTCGGTGGTGCAGATCGCTTACTCCAAGGCATAGATGGTCAGGCCGCTGAGGAGTTTGGGGAAGAAGTCGGTGGATTTCTGCGGCATGACGGAGCCGGCAAAGGCGACTTCCCGGAGCTGCTCCATGGTGACGGGGTTGGTGAGGAAGGTGACGTCGGCTTCGCCGCGCTGCACCTGGTCGACGGCTTCGGCGGCATCGCGGAGGTAGCGGATGTTGGTCTGCTCGCGGACCTTCTCGGCGTCGAGTCCGAGGAGCTTGTCGAGGATGATGGTGTGCAGATGGCTCAGGTCGAGCTGGCGCTGGTTTTCGGGCAGAGCGGCGAGCGCGGCTGCGGCCGCATCGGGCTTTGAGCGCAGAAGTAAAGCACCGGCGCGGGTGACGGCGACGAAGGCGGTGCCGGATTGTTTGCGCAGCGTGTCGATGTAGGCGGCTGCGGAGGAATCGGGCAGCTTTTCGACGGTGAAGAACTGCTCGGCGGCCTGGGCGAAGGCTGCGGGATCGAAGCCGGGCAGACTGTGCACGACGCGGTGCGTGGGCAGGATGACGAGGCCGTCGGAGTCCATGTTGACGAAGGTCATCATGACGGCGGCTTCGGGATACGCGGGTTGCGGAAGCTCGTTGGCGTTGTGTTCGGTCCGAAGCGAGGCGGCGGGGGCGTGCTCTTTCGAGTAGTTCAGCGCCGTTTCGTAGCGATGGTGGCCGTCGGCGATGATGAGCTTCTTGTCGTCCATGGTGGAGGTGAGCAGGCGAATGACGGCCGGGTCGCTGACGCGCCAGACGCGATGCAGGACGCCGTATTCGTCGGTCACTTCAGCATCGGCGGGGCCTGCGTCGTCGTAGAGGATCTTTTCGACGCTGCCGGCGGGATCGGAGTAGAGCATGAAGATCTGGCCGAAATGGGCGCGGGTGGCCTTCAGCAGGTTGAGGCGATCGCTCTTGGGCTTGGAGAGCGTCTGCTCGTGGCGGAAGACGACCTGGTCGGCGTATTCGTGAAGGCTTGCCGAGGGCGATGAAGCCGCGGCGTTCCTTGACTTCGTCCGTCCCGGGGACGCGGAAACGCTGGGAGTAGGCGAAGATGCTGGGATCCTTCTCCTGGACGAGGATGGATTGCTCGCGCCATGCCTTGAAATCGCGGGCGGCGCGGGTGTAGACGCTCTCGCCGCGCTCGGCATCAAAAAGTTCGGGCAGGCCCAGAATAATGCGGACCAGGTTGTAGGGGCTGCGCTGGTAATAAGCCTCTTGCATGGCCGGTGAAATCTTGTCGTAGGGCTGGGTGACGACGTCTTCCAGTCGAACAGCCGACGGATTGTAGCGCCAAGCGCGGAATGGATAGATACTCGCCATGCGGAAGGTCTTGCTCCCAAAAGATAAGCAGCAAGATTTGGGCGGCCGGTTCGACCGGGAAAGTCCCGCCAGAACTGTCGCTTAGAGTCGATTGTATCCCAGCGCGGATCACCGATTTTGGTCGAGCAACGTCAAAGAAAACAGGGGCTTCACAGGAGGAACGCGAGGCATCGGCCAAGCGTGCTAAAATCGCCATCATTCCCACAAACGAGCCCGGGAACGAACGCATGAAACCACTCCTCAAAAGGCTCGAGTCGACACACGGATCATTCCGCAGACCATGGCTGGCGGGGACTTGCGTTTTAGCGTCTGGCGGTTTTTGGTGTTGTGTCGCTCGACAGGGCCAGGACAATCCGCTGGACAAAGTGCATGTGCCGCCGCCCGCCTCTGGCGCTCCGGCGACGGGTGCACCGGCAGGGCGTAGACGCGCCAGCTGGCGACCGGTGGCCGGGAAGGCAAAGCCCGGCTCGCTGATCCGGATGAATGTGGACATGGTGCTGGTGCCGATCACGGTGACAGACCCCATGAACCGGCTCGTGACGGGACTCGAACAGGAAGATTTTCAGGTTTACGAGAACAACGGCGAGCAGAAGATTCGGAGCTTTGCAGCCGAAGATGCGCCGGTGTCGATTGGCATCATCTTTGACCTTTCGGGTTCGATGACGTCGAAGCTGATCCGGGCGCGCGAATCGATTCTGCAGTTCATCAAGACGGCCAATCCCGAGGATGAGTTTTTTGTGATCGGGTTCAACGACCGGCCGGAGCTGATTGAGGACTTCACGAGTTCGGTGGAAGACATCCAGGCGCGGCTGGCGACGGTGCGCAGCGGACATCGAACGGCGCTGCTCGATGCGATTTATTACGGCGTGACCAAGATGAAAGAAGCCAAGCACGAGCGGAAGGCGCTGCTGGTGGTATCGGATGGCGGAGATAACCGTTCGCGATATACCGAGGGCGAAGTTCGCGCCCAGGTGCGCGAGTCGGATGTGGAGATTTACTCGATCGGGATCTTCGATCCGTATGCCGCGACTCCGGAGGAGCGCACGGGGCCGATGCTGCTTAATGAACTGTGCGAAGAGACGGGCGGACGGCTTTTCCGGGTCGACGATGTCTCGGAGATGAGCGACATTGCGGAGAAGATTTCCACCGAATTGCGCAATCAATATGTGATCGGCTACACGCCCAAGAACATCTCTCGCGACGGCAAGTGGCGTAAAGTGAAGGTGAAGCTGAATCCACCATCGGGTTTGCCTCCGCTCACGGTCCATGCTCGAACCGGATACTATGCGCCTTTGCAATAACGCGGTTCTTTCAGCACTCCTCTTCGTTTCTCGACTCTCACGCTGGGCGCGCAACAGGCGCCGAAGCCGGCCGCGCCTGCAACGCCGTCTCAGGCGCCTCCGCTCACCGTGGACCGCGATCCGGTCGCTCGCCTGATGCCGAGCAGCCGACGAGCCTGACCGGCGAGCCCGTTGCACAAAGAGGGGCGAAGGCTACGTTCTGCACACCAATGTGGAAGAAGTGGTGCTGAACGCCACGGTGCTGGAAGGCAGCAGCTGGTGCAGACGCTGAAGCGAGAGAATTTTCAGGTTTTTGAAGACGGCGTAAAGCAGAACATCATCAGCTTTCAGCACACCGATCTTCCGGTTTCGATCGGGCTGGTGGTGGACAACTCGGGATCGATGTCGAAGAAGCGGCCCGCGGTGAACAAGAGCTGCGCTGGACCTGGTGGAAGCCTCGAACCCGCAGGATGAGGCGTTCGTGGTGAATTTCTCCGACGAGGCGTTACATCGACCAGGAATTTACCTCAAACGTGAACAAGCTGCGCGATGGGTTGAGCCACATCGAGTCGCGCGGCGGAACGGCGCTGTATGACGCGGTGGTGGCGTCGGCGGACAAGCTGGTGGCGGATGCCAAGCGTCCCAAGCAGGTGCTGGTCCTGATCACGGACGGAGAAGACAACGCCTCGACCCTGACGCTGGAGCAGACGATCCGGCGCGTGCAGGAGCTCTCGGGACCGGTGATCTATACGATCGGGCTGCTGTTTGGCGACGAGATGAGCCACGCCGAGGTGCGGCATGCACGGCGCGCGCTGGAGATGCTTTCGAATGAGACGGGCGGGATTGCGTTCTTTCCAAAATCGATGGAGCAGGTGGACGAGATTGCCGCGGAAGTGGCGCGCGATATCCGCAGCCAGTACACGATCGGCTATCACTCTACCAAGCCGACGACCGAGCCGGGATTCCGCCGTGTGCAGTGTGACGGCAGAGGCGCAGGGAACGGGCAAGCTGACGGTTCGCACACGGACGGGATACTTCCCGGCAACGCGGGTTGCGAAGAAGCCTGGCGGACAGAAGAAATAGCAAAGGCCGTTACGCTAAACTGAATTGCCATGGCAGTCGAAAGCCCTTTCACCTCTCCCGTCCGCGTCGCATCCGATATCACCCAACTTGTTGGACATACGCCGATGCTGCAACTGGCCAGAGTTGTGCCGAGCCTCGTCGGCGGCGGTGTTTGCCAAGCTCGAGTTCCTGAATCCGGGCGGGCAGCATCAAGGACCGCGCCGCGCTGGGGATGATTCTGGATGCCGAGGCGCGGGGGCTTGCTGCATGAGGGATCGACGATTGTGGAGGCCACGGCGGGAAATACCGGCGTGGGGCTGGCGCTGATCGGTGTGAATCGCGGCTACAAGGTGAAGCTGTTTGTGCCGGAGGGATTCGCGGAGGAGAAGTGCATCCTGATGCGCGGATTTGGCGCGGAGGTGGTGCGCACACCGGAGGCCGAGGGCATGGCGGGGGCGATTCGCGAGGCGAACAAGACAGCGGATGGGATTCCGGGCGCGTTTATGGCAGGGCAGTTTACGAACCAGTCGAATCCGCAGTTTCATCACGACACGACGGCCGCTGAGATCTGGGAGCAGATGGAAGGGCGCGTGGACGGTTTTGTGGCCGGCGTTGGAACGGGCGGAACGTTCTCAGGCGTTGCGCGGTTCCTGAAGGAGAAGAACCCGGCGGTGGTCACCGTGGCGGTGGAGACGCAGGGCTCGATTCTGCAGGGCGGCGCGCCGGGCAAGCATCGGGTGGAGGGCATCGGCGTGCTCTTTCATTCCGGAGACGTTTCATCGCGATGTGTGCGACCGGGTGATGATGGTGAGCGATGACGATGCGTTTGCGATGGTGAAGCGGCTTGCGGCGGAAGAGGGGCTGGTGGGCGGGTCGAGTGCGGGCGCGGCGGTGTACTCGTGCGGCTGCGCTGGCGCGGGAACTGGGCGCAGGAAAACGCGTCGCGACGATCATTCCCGATTCGGCGGAGCGGTATTTGTCGAAGAAGATATTTGAGGGCGGAATATAAGCATCCCGCGTATCGGTCCACAATTTTCCGGGCAATTCATGCAAGGTTACGGGCGTGTTTCCTCCCGGATACCGCCTTTTGAGTAGGCTTGCACAGAACTGCTCGACTCTACGCAGCCCTCGTGGCCGCAAGTACAGACGATTTCAGTCCTGTCTCCCATTCCTTCACAATGAGCGCTGCAGTACTTCTCTTTTCCCTGTGGAATGCAGTTACAGGCTGCGTTTGCGCATTTCTTGACAGTGGCCATGGCTTTTTCTCCTCGTGCCGACACGCCCACCCACGAAACCGCATGGGGGCGTAGGGGGTTTTGATGCGGGATGACGGATAAGGGATGGCAGGAGAACCATCGTGGGCGCTTCCAGCCGTCGAGGGCTGCCGCGATAAGCTAGAGAGCAGGAGCTATGTAGCTAAGAGCAAATCATGTCTGAACAAAAATACGCCACTCTTGCCGTACACGCGGGGCAACATCCTGATCCGCTGACAGGCGCCGTGAATGTGCCTGTGTATCTCTCTTCGACCTTTGAGCTGACCGGCATTGGCACCGACAAGGGCTAGGACTATTCGCGCGCCGGCAACCCCACGCGCGACCGGCTTGAGACAGCGCTGGCAGCGCTCGAAGGCGGCATGCTGCGGTCACGCATTTGCCAGCGGGATGGCGGCAATCTATGCGCTGGTGGCGACGCTGCATGCGGGCGATCATGTGATCTGTCTCGGCACAATGTGTATGGCGGGACGGCGCGGCTGTTCAACCTGATCGTGCAGCATTACGGCATCGAGATTCAATATGTCGACACCGGCGATCTGGATGCGGTGAAGGCTGCGATCAAGGCGAATACCAAGCTGATTCATATCGAGACACCGACGAATCCGCTGATGGTGCTGACGGATATTGCAGCGGTGAGCGAGATTGCGCATGCGCACGGCGTCGAGGTGAGCGTGGATAACACGTTCATGTCGCCGGCGCTGCAGAGTCCGTTGAAGCTGGGCGCGGATGTCGTGATGCACTCGACGACGAAATTTCTCAACGGTCACTCGGATGGGCTGGGTGGAGCGCTGATCGGGTCGAAGCCGGAGCACAAGGATCGGTTTCTGCTGGTGCAAAAGGCGGCGGGCGGCATCATGTCGCCGTTTGAGTGCTTCCTGGTGCTGCGCGGCATCAAGACGCTGCCGTTGCGCATGAAGCAGCACGAGGAAAATGGGCGCGCGGTGGCGGAGTTTCTGTCGACGCAGCCGAAGCTGAAGAGGCTGGCTTATCCGGGGCTGAAGAGCCATCCGCAGCATGAGCTGGCGAAGAAGCAGCAGCGGGGATTTGGTTCGATGATGAGCTTCGATCTGGGTTCGCGGGATGCGGCGGGGAGATTCCTTGGTGCGCTGAAGCTGTTTTTGAATGCGGAGTCGCTGGGCGGAGTGGAGTCGCTGGCTTCGCACTCGGCGACGACAACGCATGCCGCGCTGAGCGGATGCCGAACGCGCGAAGGTGGGGATCACCGAGGGGCTGGTGCGGTTGTCCGTCGGGATCGAGGACAAGGATGATTTGATTGCGGATCTGGAGCAGGCGCTGAAGGCGGTTTAGACGTCTCCCATCGGACCGGTTGAGTTCATGCTTTCCCACTCATGCGCAAACAACGCGCATGAGTGGGGCACCCAGCGGTGTGATCTCCGTGCTCTTCCCGCTTATTGCCGGTTAGATTCGTGCTTTCCCAGATCTGAAAATCCAGACCTGGGGCACCCAGCGTTCGTTGCAGATAGAGATCTCCCGAAAAGCAGATGCTTCCATCGCTTAAAGATGACAAAAAGGGCTGCCGAGAAATCTTTCAGTGGCCCGTGGGGGCGGGGGCCATCTTCTTGGGGCGGGTCATCAGGAACGGGAGTGGGACGAGAACTGCGGTGACGCCGACCATCACCCAGATGACATCGACATACGCTAGAAGGCGGGCCTGGATCTGGGCCATGCCGTAGATCTGTGCGCCGGCATGGTAGATGGCGTCTGGTGCTGCAGAACCCAGGTGCATCCATGCACCGGCGAGACCGGACCGCATCTGGTCATACGGCGGATTGCCGGCGGCAGCGTGAGGAACGAGCATGGCGAGATGCTTCTGGCTCTGACGGGCCAGAAGCGTGGTGATGAAGCTGATGCCTACGCTTCCGCCAAGATTGCGCATGAGGGCGGTGAGTCCGCTGACCTCGTTGTACTTCTCCTGCGGGATTCCCGCGTAGCACAGTGTGTTGATGGGGATGAAGAGGAAGGGCAGGCCGAGCGCAATGAAGACTCGCCAGCTGACAGCCTGACCGAAGCTGACGTTGGGAGTGATGGACGTCATGCGCCATAGGCCGAAGGTGGTAAGGACGAAGCCGGTAGCAACCAGCTTGCGCGCATCGAATTTGGGCGCGAATGCGCCGGCGACGGGGAAGAGAATCATGAGCACAAGTCCGCCCGATGATACGGCCATGCCCGCCTGGCGAGCGGAGTATCCCATGATCTCCTGCAGGAATTGCGGGATGAGCACTGTCGATGAGTAAAGAGCGACGCCGACCATGAACATGACGAGTTGGGTCATGCCCACGTTGCGGCGTGCGAAGAGACGCAGATCGAGGACGGGATGATCGATTGAGAGCTGGCGCCAGATGAAAAGGGCAAGTCCGATGATCGCTGTGAAGAAGAGTGTGGTGATGAAGCTGGAGCCGAACCAGTCGTCTTCCTGGCCCTTGTCGAGCATGATCTGAAGGGCTCCGATGGAAACGATGAGCAGGCCGAGTCCCCAGTAGTCGATGCCCACGCGGCGCTTGCGAACTTCGGCGAGGTAGGGCGGGTCTTCGACGAGGCGGTTGCTGAGGTAGAGCGACACGATGCCGACGGGGATGTTGAGGAAGAATATCCAGCGCCAGGAGTAGTTGTCGACGATCCAGCCGCCGACGGTGGGACCGAGGACTGGCGCCATTACGACGGCGACTCCGTAAACGGCGAAGGCCATGCTACGTTTTTGTGGCGGGAATGTGTCGGCGAGAATGGACTGCTCGCTGGGCTGGAGACCGCCACCGGCCGCTCCTTGCAGCACGCGGAACAGAACGAGCATGGGGAGGCTGGCGGCGAGGCCGCACATCAGAGAGGTCAGCGTGAACAGGAAGACGCAGCTCATGTAGAAGCGCTTGCGGCCAACGCGGTTGGCGATCCAGCCGCTGATGGGCAGAACCATGGCGTTGGCGACCAGGTAACTTGTCAGGACCCAGGTGGCTTCTTCGGGGCTGGCGGAGAGCGATCCGCCGATGTGGGGCATGGCGACGTTGGCGATAGAGGAGTCGAGCGCCTCCATGAAGGTAGCGAGGGTGACGGTGATGGCAATGGCCCAGGGGTTGGCGCGGGGTCGCCACGTGTCATGAAATGTGGTTGTCGCCGCGGCGGCCACGCCTCGTCCTTTCGGGGGTTGAAGATGCTTAATTTTGCCGCCGGAGGCAGCCGGATGGAACGGGGGAGTGCTGATAACAGATTAACGGAATCGGGGCACGGAGAGGGCGAACGGCGGTGTGTAATCCTGAGAAGGAGATGCTGGAGAGTCAATCAGTTGCGCAATGCGGCCCAGGGACCGGCCCGCTGGTGCTTGGGGTGGACACGTGTGGACCATCAGGAACTGTGGCGCTGGCGCGGATTGACTGTGGTATGCCACCCTTGCTTCGCAAAAATAGGGCACCCGAGGGCGAAAATGCCACCGTTCTGGGCCAGAAAGAACTTGCGGGACGCACATATTCGGCAACTTTGGTGGCTGCGGTTAGTGATTTGCTGACGGAAAAAGGCGTGAAACTCGCGAATCTAGGTGCAATTGTGGTGGTGCATGGGCCGGGGAGTTTCACAGGGGTCCGCGTCGGGCTCAGCGCCGTGAAGGGGCTGGCTGAGCCTGGGCAGATTCCGGTGGTCGCGGTGTCGCGACTGGCAGTGCTGGCGGTGAAGGCGGCAGTGGATTCGGCGGCGCTGGATGCGCATCGCCATGAGGTGTTTCTGCGGTTGATGGAAGCAGACGGAGGTTCGCGGGAATTGCTGGCGGGAGCGGAAGAGCTGGCAGATTTGCGGCCATCAAGGGTGGCGGTTTGCGACGACGTGGCGGCAGCGCTTCTGGATTCGGCATGGAAGGGGGCCGAGCTGGTTCGGACTGAGGCGCCCACGGCGGCAGATGCTATTCGGCTTTGCGCGCCGCGGATTCTGGCGCGGGAATTCGACGATCTGGCAACGCTCGATGGGCATTATCTGCGACGGTCGGATGCCGAGATTTTCGGAGAGGCTCCGAAAGGGGCGGTGAAACCGAGCAGGGATATCAATGTTCGGCGGATGGTTGCTGTGGACCTCAACAGGGTGATGGAGATTGCTGCGTGCACGGATCATGCGCCGCTGTGGTCGCGGCAGGCCTATGAGAAGGCGCTGGATCCAGACGCCCAGCCGCGGCGAATCGCACTGATTGCTGAGGATAAGGGATCGGGTGGCGTGGCGGGTTTTGCCGTGGCGAGGATAACTCCGCCGGAGGCAGAGCTCGAGAGCATTGTGACGGCTGTGCCGCATCAGCGGCGTGGTGTGGCGCGGAGGTTGTTTTCAGCACTACAGGGGGATTTGCGCGGCCACGGAGCGAGCGAAGTGGTGCTGGAGGTGCGTGCTGGAAACCGGGCGGCGCAGGGATTCTACCGGTTCCTGGGATTTGCGGAAGTGGGGCGGCGGCCGGGCTATTATGCTGATCCGGTTGAGGATGCTGTGCTGATGCGACTTGGCCTCGGTTGAGACTCGGACGCACCGTGGATGCGACGTTTCCGTGCATGGGCGTGATTCCGATCACGCAAGTTGAGAAAGGGTCAAGAATTCCACAGCCTTGTGTCATTTTCTTAGTTCTTCCCGCTTGCTCATCTGCGTGTGGGAGGACTATATGTATTTGGTTATAAGAACAGAGACGGAGGTGCTTGATGGATGAGATAAATGACTCAACGCTGAGCGAAGAAATTGGTCGTCTGCAGTCCGAACATCGTCGCTACGCTCAGCGGTTGGAAGAATTGCTTCAGAAGCCTTATCTCTCTACGGATGAGGAGCTCGAGGAAGTACGCCTGAAGAAGCTGAAACTTCACGCGAAGGACCTGATCTACGCTCTGGAGCATCGGGCTCCGGCAATCGCATAGAGTTTTTCGGCCGTTTGGGCGATTGACGATGATTCGAAGGGCTTAGTTGCGCGCCCGCGCAACGCGGGCCGTGCGAAGGACGTGAGTCTGCCGCCGACACCTCGGTGCCGAATTCAACCGTATAATCGTTAGGGACAATGGTTCGTGACGGTTACATCTACGGTTTGAGTCTGCTGGCGGTGGCGGGAGCGCTGGCGTGGGCCACCGACACCTGGGTATGGAGCATCGTGCCCATCCTGCTGGCCGCGTTTTTTCTCTGGTTTTTCCGTGATCCACAACGCGCAGTGCCCGGAGGCGAGGGACTGGTAGTTTCGCCCGCCGACGGGCTGGTTACCGAGACGGTGCGCATCGAGACCCCCGAAGGGCCTCGCCAGCGCATCAGCATTTTTCTGAGCGTCTTCGATGTGCATGTGAACCGCTCGCCGATTGCGGGCGAGGTGACTGCGGTTCGCTATCAGAAGGGGAAATTTCTGAATGCGATGAACCGGGAGTGCGCCGAGCGCAACGAACAGAATATTGTCACGGTGCGCGGCGAGGGCATCGAGATCGTATTCAAGCAGATCGCCGGCTTGATTGCGCGGCGAATCGTCTTCAATCATCGGGAGGGCGACCGGGTGGAGCGCGGCCAGCGCGTGGGACTGATCAAGTTTGGCTCGCGGACCGATATTATTTTGCCTGCCGAGGCGGAGATTCGCGTAAAGACCGGTCAGCGCGTAAAGGGCGGTTCTTCGATCATCGCCGAGATGCTGGAGTCTGAGCTTGCGGTCGGTGTGACGACGCAGGGGAAGACGGCAAGTGCAAGTATTCACCCGGAGATTCAAGAAGGAGATGACGCTTGAACTCCTCAGACGCGGCGCTCGCCAAGGCAAGGAACCGGGCACGGCTGCGGCGCGGCATGTTCATCCTGCCGTCGCTGTTCACCGCGATGAATATCGGTGCAGGCTATTTCGCCATCACCCAGACCATTGAGGCCGCCAGCAGCAACGCGTTGACGAACGGCGCGCAGATGCACCTGGACTGGGCGGCGATCGCGATCTTGCTGGCCATTCCGTTTGATTCGCTGGACGGGCGCATTGCGCGCATGACGAACACGGCGAGCGATTTTGGCAGGGAACTGGATTCGCTGGCGGATGTGATCACGTTTGGCGTTGCGCCGAGTCTGCTGGCGTTTGTATGGGGCTTTCATTTTCTGCCCGACACGATCAATCCGCAGTTGCGGCAGCATCTGTTCCAGGCAGGAGCGTTTCTCTGCTTTCTGTTTCTGATTGGCGGAGCATCGCGGCTGGCGCGATTCAACATCAGCCACGATCCGAAGCCGAGAAATCCGGGCAGGCCGGATCGAAAGTATTTTGTGGGGATGCCGATTCCGGCGGCGGCGGGACTGCTGGCGGCGACGGTGCACTTCTTCTACGGAATTCCCGTGCAGGCGTGGTGGATTGCGATCCCGTGGCTCTTGCTTGTGGGTCTGGTGGGATTTCTGATGGTGAGCACGTGGCGCTTCTGGTCGGGGAAGGAAATCAATCTCAGCCGCAGCCACCCTTTCCGTTTGATTTTTGTAATGGCGATCGTGCTGTACATCATGATCCGTTTTTCGCAAGTGGTGCTGTTCGCAATTGCGCTGATTTACATGTTTTCGGGCATCTGGGCGCGGACGGCGTATGGTTGGTCGCGCCGGAGACGGCGCGGGCAGAGCGCTAGTCTTCAGGGTTTGCCTGAGGGCTCGAATCCCGATCCGGATCCGCTGCATCACTCCTGAGTTCAAACGACGAGAAGGAAGCCTGTGTACAAGATTGCCATCGTTGGAGCCGCGACGTTGCTGGGTAAAGAGCTGAAAGATGCTCTCACGGAGTCATCACTCGCGGCGGCGGATTTCGCGCTTTTTGACGAAGACGAGGGGCTTGGGCAACTCGATCAGGTTGGCGACGAGGTCACGTTTGTGCAGCCGATCAGCGCGGACGCCTTCGAGCATGCGGACTTCACGTTTTTTTGCGGCTCCGAGACGTTGACGCGCAGATACTGGCGGGAGGCGCTGCGGGCGGGGTCGACGGTGCTGGATCTTTCGGGGGCGCTTGACCAGGAGACGGGAGTGCTGGTGCGCTCGCCCTGGGTGGGAGCGCAAGATGTCGCTGCGGATCTGTTTACGCCGGCGGTGGTGCCGGCGCATCCGGCAGCGTTGGCGCTGGCGCTTCTGATGGAGCGGCTGCAGCAGGCTGCGCCGGTGCGGAGTGCTGCGGCAACGGTTCTGCTGCCGGCGAGCGAGTTTGGCCGCGCGGCGATGGATGAGCTTCATCAGCAGACAGTGAACCTGCTGAGCTTCCAGACGATCCCCCGGGCTACGTTTGATGCGCAATCGGCATACAACCTGTTAAGCGGGTTCGGCGAGAACGCCAAGGTGAGTATGACGGCAATCGACGGCAGAATTCGCCGGCAATACAGCGCGCTGGCGGGAAGACGGCTGCCGGCGTTGGCCATGCAGACGATCAGTGCACCGGCCTTTCACGGTCACGGGTTTTCGATCTTTGCTGAGCTTGAGCGGCCGGTGGATTTGTCGGCGCTGGAAGACGCATTGAGCGGCGATCACGTCGACTTGGTGCTCGAGGAGACGGATTCGCCTTCGAATCTGGCTGCTACTGGGCAGAACGATGTGCTTGTGCGGCTCAAACTGGAGCCGGGGCCGCGCAATGCGAATGAATCTTCGCGTGTGTGGTTGTGGGCGGCTTCAGACAATCTGCGGCTGTATGCGCAGAATGCGGTGGAGTGTGCGCTGGACCTGCGTCGGCTGAGGCCGCAGGGAACGGTGCAGTAGGCGTGATCCTGACCTAGACGCCCTAGTGCGCGCGGTGGCGCGACCACAACTGCTCGATGTAGCTGTCTGTCATGCCGGCGATGTAGTCGGCGACAGTGCGGGCAAGGCCCTCGGTTGGAATCTGGGCCTGGTGGTCGGCGGGCAGCAGGGTTGGATCGGCCATCAGAACTGAGAACAACTCATGTACGACGCGGGCGGCGCGCTCGTGTTCTTCTTCCATGCCGGGGGAGTTGTAGAAGTTTGCGTAGAGATAGCTCTTGGCAGCGGCGCGGTCAGCTTCCATTGCTGCGCTGAGAGCAGCGACCCTTTGAGGTGCGTTGCGAATGTCCTGGAGCGTGACGGCGCCCGAAGCGGCCACACGGTTTCGCACCTCTTCGATCAAATCGGTGACCAGGGCATTCAGCATGCGGTTGAGGGTCTCGTAGACTGCCTGCTTATGCGGGGCTGAGGGATATTGCGTTATCACCGCGTCATGGAATCGGCGGAAGAGGGGGACGCGTTCACAAACATCGTTGACGTTGAGGATGCCGGAGTCGAGCCCATCGTCGAAGTCTGCCGTCAGGTAGGCGATTTCGTCGGCGAGGTCGATGAGTTGCGCTTCGAGCGGCGGGCGGAGGTCGAGGAAGATACTCGGCTAGTTCCGGATGGGTGGCGCTGGTGTAGTCGCGCGAGTGCTTGATGATGCCTTCGCGCACGCCGAGGGTGAGGTTAAGACCGCGCCAGGCCGGGTAGCGCTCCTCGAACCAGGTGACGATGCGGAGGGCGTGGAGATTGTGGTCGAAACCGAGGCCGTACTGTCGCAATGCGGTATCCAGGGCCTTTTCACCGGCGTGGCCAAAGGGGGGATGACCGATGTCGTGCGCCAGGGCGAGGGCCTCGGTGAGTTCGGGATTCAGGCCCAGGGCTGCGGCGAGAGTGCGGGCGATCTGGGCAACTTCGAGGGTGTGGGTGAGCCGGCTGCGGAAGTGGTCTGCAGGCAGGTCGTGGGCGAGGCGAGAGAAGACCTGGGTTTTTCCGGCCAGCCGGCGAAAGGCGCGAGCATGGAGAATGCGGGCGGTGTCGCGTGCGAAGGGAGGACGATAGGGATGAGGCGGCTCGGGATGAGCGCGGGCGGCGAGATCGCCATTTCGGTCGACCGCGATGCGGTTGGGCAGTTGAAAATCCAGTTTGGCTTGTGAACTCATCCGGTGGTCGGTCTTGGTCTGGTTATATCGCACGAGAGCGGACGCGTGCACGTTGAGTCGGGTCGAGGACGATGAGCTGAGCGGGTTTTTCAAGAGAAAGCTGCAACGGACGTGTTGTGAGTCACCACTTTGAACTATGCGCGGTGCTATAGAATCCAACCTGCGGCAGGATTGGACAAGCGCCGGGTTTCGGGAGTACCATCCTGCCGATTTTCTAAACTGCGCGGGCAGGCGTCGTAATTTTCGCGCGTTCCGAACTTTCTTCACATTCGGACAGGAGGCAAGAATGAAGACAATGAAATGTGTTGTATTGGCCCTCGTGGCTCTTGGAGTCGCAATTACGACAGGCTGCGACAGGCATTCGAACAAGGAAGTTTTCTACCTGATTTCGTCGAATATGGCGTTGCCGTACTGGCAGACGGCTGCGAAGGGGTTCAACAAGGCCGCCGCAGAATACAAAGTTACAGCGAAAGTTGTGGGTCCCGAGAACTACGATCCGCAGGCGGAACTGGCCGAGTTGCAGAAGGCAGTTGCGGCAAAGCCTGGCGGCATTCTGATCTCGGTGGCGGATGTTTCGGTACTTGGGCCGGCCATTGATTCAGCAATCGGCGCCGGGGTTCCAGTGATCACGATTGACTCCGATGCGGTTGGGAGCAAAAGGCTGTTCTTTATCGGCACCAACAATCTCGAAGCCGGAAGGATGGGCGGCCACCGTGTGGTTGAACAGTTGGGAGGCGCCGGCAACGTAGTTTTCTTCACGATTTCAGGGCAGCCGAACATGGAAGAGAGGCTGAAGGGATTCAAGGATGTGCTGGATACCCGGCCGAATATTCACATTGTGGACGTGATCGACATCAAGAGCGATGCCCGCACGGCGTTTGACAAGACGCAGGAATTGATGACGCTGACAGGTCCGAAGAAGATCAATGCATTTGTCTGCCTGGAGTCCGCGTCGGGAAAAATGGTGTCGGATGCGATCAAGCGGACCAGCGCGACTGACAGAGTGCTGGTGGCGTGGGACGTGAATCAGGACACGCTGGACGGAATCAAAGGTGGCACAATCAATTCGACAGTTGCGCAGAAGCCATTCACGATGGGATACATCGGCTTGAGGTCGCTGGATGAAATCTTCCATGCGCCGCCGACCTCACTGACGACGGATTATAGCCAGGATGCATTTTCTCCATTTCCAGTGTTCATCGATACAGGAACGTCGCTTGTAGACAAGCACAATGTCGACGCGTACATTGCCTCGGCGCAGGCACACCAGTAGCGATTCCAACGGAAGGAATCACTGCGAAGCTTTTTACAATTGATTTTTCAGAGTGCGGCAGCTTCAAGAAAATAGAAGCTGCCCCTTTGTTTTGGGGAGATTTAATCGCAGGCCGGAGGATTAGCTGCAGCGTAACGTCAGCGCTAAATCGATTCATAGAGCATTTCCTCGAAGCTGCTTTCACAGTCCCTTGACGTTGAGTGGAATTAGGTCCAACATAGGCAGCAAATGGACAGTCACGCATGGTTCTCGCAGTTCGTGATTGGGCCATGTCAGTAACAGACGTGATGATTGGCCGAGCTCGATACGCTGAAATTTCGGCAAGAATGCGAGACGGGCCATGGTGGTCAAGACACAATTGAAGGGCAGTGAAATCACGGGATTGCGCGTTGGCGCCAGAAATGTGCGCCGATATTTTCCGAGAGGCGTGCGTGTGATCGAGCTGCAATTGGATCATCTGCAGATTCAATGTGGGCTTGCGCCGGAGTTCTGGCGCGGAGAGCCGGAGATTCACGATCCGCGGCTGTGCGAGTGGCTGGATTTCAAAGTCATCCGCGGCATGGGCGAACGGAAGGAAGTCAGATTGGCAATGACACCGGCCGGCAAGAACGTTTTCAGGCTGCGGTCGTCCATTCTAAAGCGGGACGAAATGACCAGCATGGAGTTGCTTACGATAGCCTGATTCGCACGGCTTTCGGCTTAGAGACTAGAGAATTGAGCCGCAGTGGTATGATTTTTCGCGGTTTTCAACCGCCTTTTCAGTTGCCGAGTTACATCTTAGAGCGAGTGGTGGCTAAGGATTTTGCACTCGGAAGGTTTGGTTTCTATGAAAAGGCATCTGGAAGATGAGGCAACCGAGGCACTGAGACAGACATTGGGACAGATTTCGGTTGTCAAGATGAAGGAGATAAATGTCGAATCGCACCGGCATCGCAGCGACAAGACAATCATTGCCGATGTTGAAATCTATGGGCACGCACACAGACTGGTTTGCAAAGTGGTGGGTAGCTGCGAACTAGACGATCTGCAACGGACATTCCTGGAGTTGAGAAAGCTGCATGCGCGATTCCCAGGCGAAACAACGCCGGTTCTGATTGCTCCTTTTCTCTCTGAGGAAGCACAGACTCTCTGCAGAGACAGCAACACCGGTTTTCTGGATCTTGAAGGGAATGCGCGACTATACCTCGACGAGGTCTTTATTGTGAAGCGCTCATTGCCGCTTCATAAAACGCTTCCGCCCCCGGCTGAATCATTGCCCACCAGCGAAACGGCCCGCTTTGCGAGGACCGCATAGCGCGTGCCGGGCTTCCTCAGCCAACGGCGGCGAACATTAAGGGCGGCCCAGTGAGGGGCCGCCCTTAATGCTGTCTGGCAATCTCTGCAGTGTAAACGCTACTCGGGTTTGTTCTGTCCGGTGGTATTGTCCTGCTTGGCTAGTCTGACGCGAGCGGTTTCAAGCTTCTTCTGAACCTTGGCAACCTCGGCCGGTTCCACATCTGGAGGCGCGGATTTGGAGTACTCGGAGAGGGAAAGCTCCCACTGTGCGGCTGCAAGGCGAATGCGACCGGTTTTCTCGTAGAGGTCGCCAAGGTGGTCATGCACCGTTGGATCGGTCTGATCGCGTTCGACTGCCTGGCGCAGATTTTCTTCGGCCAGTTCATATTGACCGAGCTTGAAATATGCCCAACCGAGCGAATCGAGATACGCGCCGTTCATGGGCTCCAGTTCGACTGCCTTGCGGATCATCTTTAACGCTTCGGGCAGCCGGCTGCCTTTGTCTGCCAGCATGTAGCCGAGGTAGTTCAAGACCATGGCGTTGTTGGGATCGAGTTCGAGCGCCTGATGAAAGTATTGTTCCGCTGGCTCATAGTGCTTTTGCCGCTCAGCCAGACCACCCTTCAGGAAGAGAAGGTAGATGTTGTCATCCTTTTTCGTAGTGATCGCAGATGCCTTGTTAAGGGCATCTTCGGCTTCCTTCCATTTGCGGATGCGGGTATAAATCTGGCCCAGGGCGATCCATACCTTTTGGTCGTCAGGGCTGTTTTTGAGCAGGCCCCTGGCCATCGCGATGCCTTCATCTTCTTTACCCTGGTCGACCAATTCGCCGGCAAGCATCAATTTCAGGTCCTGGTCCGTGGGATTCGCCTCCACGGCCTTGCGCGAAACCGCAATTGCCTTGTCGAACATCTTGGCGTCACGGTAAACGTCGACCTGGCTCTGGTACCCGCGCAACGCATTGTCGCCGCCGAGTTCGATCATCTTCTGATAGGCAGCGATGGCTTCATCGACCTTGTTTTGCTCGTGGTAGATAGCGCCGAGCCGCTCCAAAAAGATGGCGCGATTGTTCTTCTCGTCGGCGGTGTATGCGCCGTTGGCGTGGGAGGTCAGATCGACCATGTGCTCGTAGACTTGCGCGGACTCGTCGTAGCGGCCGAGGACGTCGAGCAGCAGCCCCTCGTTGTAGCCGGCTTCGAGTGAATCAGGATCCTTCTTGACAGCCTTTTTGACGGTCGTGAGAGCTTCTTCGTATTTGCCTTGCCGGCGGAGGATTTCGCTGATGTGAACGTTGGTGCTTGAATCCTCAGGGTCGGCGTCTGCCATTTGCCGATATTCCTTGAGAGCCTCGTCGAGCTGATTGTCGTTGAGGAGCGCTTGCGCAAGGGCTCCCATGTTATGCACGTCCTCAGGATCAAGGTCGGCGGCACGCTTGTACGCATCAATCGCGTCCTTGGGGCGCTTCATCTGCTCGTAAACCGCACCGAGCGCAAACTCCATTTTGGGGGAGCGCTCGGAGACGGGAACTGCCTCGATGACTTTTGCCGCATGCGCGATGTCGCCGTTCTCAGCGTAGAGGCGAGAGAGATTGAGGACGACTTCTTCTGAATCGGGATCGAGATCCTGGGCAGCCTTGAACTGTTCCTCTGCTTTTTCGTTCTGATGCTTGACGGTGTAGAGCTGGCCCAGCACCATGCGGTCTTCCACGCTCTTCGGGTCGAGTGTGACGATCTTCTGAAACTCGGCGATGGCCTGATCGAGCGTGTTGCCGTTGGGAGACGAGGAAGAGACCGCGTTCTGCGCTTCGCTCAACTGGCGCAGATAGAGGCGGCCGAGCAGACGATGCGCGTCAATGTCGTTGGGCGAGGTCTTGAGAAGGCCGCGCGCGGTGGCTTCGGCTTCGCGTACCTGACCGGTGCGGAAGTACAAGTCTGCCAGCTCATCGTTTAGTTGGGGGGAGTTGGGATCGGCACTGAGTGCGGTTTTGTACTCCTCAACGGCGTGGCGCATGTACTCGGGGCGGCCGGAGGCGATCGCTTCCTCCTCGTAAATGTGCGCGAGGGCAGAGTGGTAATAGGACTGGCCGCGGTCTGGTTCTGCCGCCGACGTTGCGGCTGGGGCCGGTTTCTGGTCGGAGTCTGCGCTTGATGCGCTCGCCGGAGCCGATTGGGCAGGCTTTGAAGAAGTGGTCGGGGTCTGCGCAGAAACGATCGTCGCGGCAACGAGAGATGCAGCAAGCGGCAGCCACTGAGATGGCGATAATGTTTTTATTTTCATGATCCTCGGGTGTGACTCGTGAGGGAAAGCGACTACTCCACCCTTCCGGCCGGTTAAGAGCTTGGATGCCGACCATATGCCGGCGGAGGCCGCCTACTGTTAAAGACGATTTTACTCGCGAATAGTCGCAGCAAACCATCCGTTTCGAGGGGTTTTCGCCCGCCCGGTAAAACTAACAGGTGCCCGGCAGGAGCGTTCCCCGAGAGTCTCCATCTGCTTGGATCAGGGGAGCCAGCCACTCTCGCTCAAGGACCCAAGCTGGCGTCGCAATATCTCCGTTTGCCGCTCCATACGCTCAAGTTGCCGCTCGCCTGGATGATTGTCAGACGATCCCAGCGCCTTTGAGGAGGCAGGGCCCAACTCAGGCCAGGGTGAGGGATCGGCTGGCTTCTGGTTTTCGAATTGATTTTCAAGCCAGAGGAGCCGTTGTTGGAGAAGCAGAAGCCTGTTTTGCACGGGGCGGGATTGCTTCCACTGCGACTCGCCACGCAACGTGGTGAGCGTGGTTACGCTTTGCGCGAAGCGTCGCAGATAAGTGACGAACGCAGTTGCAAAATGGGCGAAGGGCAGGCGCCGCGGCCAGGATTCGGCAAGGAGCCGCTCGAGCGACTCTTCGGTGTCGTTGTGGGCAAGGCCAGCTCCACGTCGGGCGCTCGCGAGTTGACGGGCGGAGACGGAATCATTACTCCATGCCTGGGCAAGTTGATCGAGATAACGGCGGTCGGCGGTGAGACTGGCGCGGAGAAAGGCGGGCGCGCGTTCGCGCTCATAGATAGGGAAGAGAAACTTCATGGCAAGGATGGATATGGTCGCGCCTACGAATGTGTTGAGGATGCGGACGAGGGCAAGTTGCCAGTCGCCGGAATAAGGGTGCCATGCGAGTACGAAGGCCGCCGTCAGAAAGAACGCGAAGGCTGCATAGCTAACGGGCATGACAGCAAGAGACAGCAGGGCGAGCGGAAACAGTACGGCAGCGATGGCCAGTTGCGAGCGAAGCACAATGGCCAGCAACGCAGCGAGAACGCCTCCGCCGACGGTGCCGCCGACGCGCTCAAGCCCGCGGCGCAGGGTTCCGGAGACATGAGGCTGCAACACAATGAGCGACGTAAGCAGAAGCCAATAGCCGTGGTCGATGTGGAGCAGAAGAATCAGCGCGACATCGAACCCGCATACAACGCTTACGCGCACGGCGTGCCGCAACGTTAACGAGCTGAAAGTGAAATTGGCGGCGAGGAGATCGAGGTCTGGGCTCTGCCGTGATTGCTTGAGCCGCTGGTGGACGTGTTCCGGATGCCCGGTTGTCAAAACGGGGTCGCCGGAGATCTCGGGAGATTGGCCGAGCCGCTGCAGGGATGCACTTTCGATTGAGGACTGCAGAATTGAAGCGGATTCCGCGACCTGTGCGAGCAGGAAGCGATCGTCGTGATTTGAAGAGTCGAGGCAGCCGGCGAGATAGTTCGGCAGTCGATCCATTTCGCGCCACTTGGCACGTGCGTGTGCAACGGTCAAAGCGCGGCGGCGGACCAGCAGTGACGCGATCCATGATTCGGCCGAGCGGAGATCGGCGAGGCATGAGATTCCACGCTGAAAGCAGGCTGAATCGACTGTCGTGGTGGCTTGTGCTTCAAGGTGCTCAGCAAGCGCGACGGTGCGAGCGATGAGCAGGTCAGCGTGTTCAAGCAGGACGACGAGTTGGCGCGCGCGTGCCGAATCGGCCTAATGCTCGGCACGAACGTTGGCGATGGCCTGCCAGCCATGCTCCACGGCGCGGCGAATGCGGTATTGATGATGTTGCGCGAGACGATGCCAGAGTGAGGGCCTTGGTTTGCGGCGATCCGCCTGTTCGCGCGTTGCGAGGTCGTACACGGGGCCCAGGAAGGAAGCGAGTTCGTTGTAGCATTCTGCGACCGCAAGCCTTGCGGGTCGATAGGCGTCTAGCGGCCAGAGAAGAAGTGAAAGCACGGCGGCCCAGACGCCACCGATGAAGAGAGAAGTGGCCCAAGCAAGAGCAGTGGGCCAGCCTACCGGCGCAGCACCGACGCCGCAGATGTAGAGCGCGTGCGGTAGGGACCGCCGGTGTCGGCGAGGATGGCTTCGAATCCTCCTAGCGCTGCCCAACCCAGGATGCTCAAGCCGAAAAGATCGCCAATGACCAGAGGGGTGCAGAGGGCCACGGCGGCGCGCAGGCCACGGAACCAGTCCATCCGGCCGGCGAGCGAGAAGAGATATGCGCGCCAGCCATTTGAGGACTCGTTGAAGGCCGTCATGGTTCGAACCTTCCGCGCGGAATCAATGGCGGAAGTGCCGGATTCCGGTGAAGACCATGGCGAGACCAAGGCGATCAGCAGCCGCGATCACATCGTCGTCCTTGACGGATCCGCCGGGCTGGATGACCGCGGTAGCGCCGGCAGCGGCAACGGCTTCAAGTCCGTCGGGGAACGGGAAGAAGGCATCGGAGGCCGCGACAGTGCCCTTGAGTGGGAGCACGGCTTTCTGCGCGCCAAAGCGGGCGGCGTCGACGCGGCTCATCTGGCCGGCGCCTATGCCGACGGTCTGGCCATCGCGCGCATAGACGATGGCGTTTGATTTGACGTGCTTGCAGACGCGCCAGGCGAAGATGAGGCTGCGAAGTTCCTCGGCGGTCGGCGGACGCCAGGTGACGACTTTGAGTTCGTCCTGGGTGACGCGGCCGGTGTCGGCATCCTGCAGCAGCAATCCGCCGGAGACGTGCTTGACGACGCGGGCGAGGCGGAGCGTTGCGGACCTCAACGAGGCGGAGGTTCTTTTTGGCAGCGAAACGTTCGCGAGCTTCCGGAGTGAAAGACGGTGCGGCGATGGCTTCGACGAAGAGCTTGGCGATTTCGGCTGCGGCCTCGCCATCGACGGGGCGATTGATGCCAATGACCCCGCCGAATGCGGAGACGGGATCGCTGGCGAGAGCCTTCTGATAGGCCTCGAGGATGGTGGGTCCCGTTGCGGCGCCGCAGGGGTTGGTGTGCTTGACGATGATGACGGCGGGCTCGTCAAATTCCTGCGCGAGTTCCCAGCATGCGTCGAGATCGACGAGATTGTTGAAGCTGAGTTCCTTTCCCTGGAGTTGAGTTGCACCGGCGACGCCCAGGCCGGAGCCGTCGGCGTAGAGCGCGGCGCGCTGGTGGGGGTTCTCGCCATAACGCAGCGACTGGGCCAGCGGCATGTTGATGCGGAGCGTTCGTCGGAAAAGCAGCTGGCGTCGGCGATGCGCGCCGGCGCCTCGGCATGGGATCGGAGGCGCAGTCGGCAATCTGATCGAGGGTGTTGGCGATAGCGGTGTCGTACGCGGCCGTGGTGGCGAAGGCCTGCTTGGCGAGACGCCAGCGGGTTTCGCGCGTAAGAGAGGCGCCGTGGGCGCTTTTCATTTCTTGGATGAGAGCGGGGTAATCCGACACGCGGGTGACGATGGCGACGTCTTCGAAGTTTTTGGCGGCAGAGCGAACCATGGAGGGGCCGCCGATGTCGATGTTTTCGATGAGGTGACCGAAGGCGACGCCGGGCTGTGCGGCGGTCTTCTCGAAGGCGTAGAGGTTGACCACGACCATGTCGATGGGCTGAATGCCGTGAGAGGCTACGGCGGCTTCGTGCTCCGCGTTGCCGCGGATGTAGAGCAGGCCTCCGTGAACGAGGGGATGCAGCGTCTTTACGCGTCCGTCGAGCATCTCGGGAAAACCGGTGAGGTCGCTGATGTCTTTCACGGTCAGGCCGGCTTCGCGGAGAGCGCGCGCGGTGCCGCCGGTGGAGATGAGTTCTACGCCGAAGCCGGCAAGCATTTTTGCAAGCTCAACGAGCCCGGTTTTGTCGGTCACGCTGAGCAGCGCACGGCGGATGGTCTTTGTCGTACCTGTTGATGCACTCACAGATTTGCTCCTTGCCATCATCTTCATATCCATTCGTGCTGCCAGAGCGGTCGCGGAATGCGAAGACCAAAGAACAGACTACATCGAAAGGCTTGGCGGAATCTGTGCGGCGATTTGCACGGGCTGAAGCCGGTGCCGCTCTGCGTAACTGGATGCTGAAGAATGCAGTAGAGTGGTGTTATGAGCAGCATTCCCCCGCCATCGCCGGGACACGGATTATTCCGCGAGGAACCCGACGCGGAACCGGAGATTCTTCGTCCTGTTGCGGGCTACATTCCGACTCCGCAGCCGGTGGTGAGAAGGCGACGGTCGTTCTGGGCGACTGCTCCAGCGACGTATGTGCTGGTGGGGATCAATTGCGCTGTGTTTTTTGCGATGGTGCTCCGTGGAGTGAGCCCACTCAGTCCAACACCAGACCAATTGATGTTCTGGGGAGCAAACAATGCCGGCGCCATATTGAACAGCGGTCAATGGTGGCGCATTGTCACTGCGATGTTCGTGCATGGAGGCATTCTTCACCTTGCAACGAACATGTGGTGCTTGTGGAACCTTGGCTTGCTTGCGGAGCCGCTTATCGGATGGATTGGCGTTACGAGCGCGTACGTTTTGACTGGAGCGGCCGGCAACCTGCTTTCGACGTTTTACAGCTGGTATAGCTATCCAGACGCGCGGTTTACGCCGGGTGGGATCGGATTTCCGCCGGGTGTCGGAGCTTCGGGCGCAGTGTTCGGCATCGCCGGGGCGTTGATTATTCTGCTCAAGTCCAAACGGCTGCCGGTGCCGCCTGACGAACTCAAGAGATTGCGGAAATCGGTTATCTACTTTGCTGCGATCAACCTGGTGATCGGGTTTTCAGTCAATGTTGGAACGCAGTATATGGGCTCCGGCCTGCGAATCGACAACATGGCTCACCTGGGTGGCTTCAGTTGCGGGTTGCTGTTTGCCGCGCCGCTGGTGCCGCGTCTTGGATCAACCAAGAGCCTGTTTGAAACGCGTCTACGGATTGCGCTGACTCTCGTTGCAGGACTACTGGTGCTCTTCAGCTTTTATCTGGCACAACTGCCCGGCTGATATGGCACGAGGCAGTACAATCTGTGCGAAAATTTCATTGAACGCTGCCGTCTAATTCCACTGCGGAGGAAGACAATGAAGCGTCGTGAATTCCTCAAACGGGCTGCCGTGACTGCTGCAACTGTCGCGGCTTCGAGTCAACTCAAAGCCAAGACCCCCGCTCAATCCAATTGCACGACGGACGCTGGGCCGGACCGGTGAATAGCTTTCCATCATTGCATTCGGCGGCATTGTGGTGATGAACGAGACCACTGGCGAAGCTTCGAACATCGTGGCCGAAGCTGTGGATCGCGGAATCAACTACTTCGATGTCGCTCCAAGTTATGGGAATGCGCAGGAGCGGCTTGGGCCGGCGTTGGCGCCGTATCGCAAGAACTGCTTTCTGGCGTGCAAGACGGACGGCCGAATGAAGGACGACTCGCGCAAGCAGCTGGAGGAGTCGCTTCGGTTGTTGAAGACGGATCACGTGGACCTTTACCAGTTCCATGCGCTGACGAAGATGACGGATCTCGATAAGGTGCTCGGGCCGGGCGGCGCGATGGAGACGATGGAGGCGGCGAAGAAGGAAGGAAAGATCCGCTACATCGGATTCAGCGTGCATTCGGCGGAGACGGCGGTGGCGGCAATGGATCGCTACAACTTCGATACGATTCTCTTTCCGCTGAACTTTGTGCTCTTTACGCAGGCGGAATTCGGGCCGCAGATTCTGAAGAAGGCGCAGGAGAAGAAGATGGGGATCCTGGCGCTGAAGGGTATGGCTAAGACCGTGTGGCCGGACGATCAGAAGAAGGATCATCCTGAGCCGAAGTGCTGGTACAAGCCGGCGGGATTTCCCGACGAGGCGTCAATGGGGCTGCGCTGGACGCTGGGCCATCCGATCACGGCGGCGATTCCGCCGGGAGATGAACGCTACTTCAGGCTGGCGATGGATGTGGCGCAGAACTATAAGCCCCTGGAGCCACACGAAGAGCAGGCGCTGCTAATGGGCGCGCATGGGGCGGAACCGATCTTTCATTTGGGGAATGACGTTTAGACAAGGGGGCTTGGTGCGTCACTGGCGATGATGCCCAAAGCCCCGCTTTGGCCTGAAACTCTGGAATTATCGCACCGCAGTCGAGGCGAACTTTTTCACCATGGCGAGCAGCAGTTTGCGGTCGCTCTCGTTGAGGTTGGTAGAGTAGCGGCGGATCTGGGTAAGGAAACGCAGCTCCTCGTCGCTGAGATGTTGCGTGTTCACGGCGCCGCCCAAAGAGTCTTCTGCGAAGAACTGGGCGATGGGCAGATCGAGTGCAAGGGCGATTTTAGAGAGTGTGTCGAGCGAGGGAACGGTGTGCCCGTTTTCCACACGCGAGAGATAGCAGCGCAATAGCCCGGTCTTCTTTTCGATGTCGCCCTGGGAGAGCCCCTTCTGCAACCGGTGGGCACGGATCGTGGTGCCGATCTTCATCACGCCAAAGCCTTTCCCGCTTCCCGTGCAAGGAGTCATCCACGGTAGCTACCACTGAGTTATTGGCGTAAGAGTAAACATGGGGTCTGGAGTAGCGCAAGCGGAATTCTGAAGACAAGACACCAAGAGTAACCATGATATATACCAAGTAGTAAACAGCGGCTCGGGAACAGCTCTGGTTACTTTTTAGACTCATGTGCGAGGAGACGGTCGATCCGGTGATTCCCTCCATGTTTTCTCGTTCCTGAACCGGATATCGTCATTCTTGAGTTTAGGATGGTCTCGGATTCCCGTCTGCCGTAAACCCAATAGGCTTGGCGCTCGTCTGTCTGAGTACAGGGTTCGAGTTTGGGAGCATGGATGGAGCGCGGAGCAATACGAAGAATGGTCGCTGTGGCGACGTGTGTGGCCGCGAGCCTGGGCGCATTGGCGCAGACGGCGGCGCCCTCGCAACCTCCCAGCGCGGCGCCGGGTCCTCCTGCCGCTTCGTCCACTTCGAACGTACCTGAAGCCCAGTCGGCAGGTCAGGCGGAGGTCGCCGGGGGCAAAATCCACGGGCATGTGAAGAGCGGCGCGATTCCGCTGCCGGGTGTCACCGTCACGGCCCAGAACACGCTCACGGGAAAACGCTATTCGACGACAACGGACGTGACCGGTTTGTGGTCCCTGACGATCCCGCAGAACGGGCGGTACGTGATCCGTACCCAATTTGCAGCCTTTGCGCAGGGCGCGCAGGAGTCGGTGCTGAATGCGTCGAACCACGATCAGGCGGTGGATTTCCAACTGATGCTGGCATCGCGCGCTGCGCAGCAACAGCAACGCGAGGACGCACAGGCGAGCCAGGCCACGCAGGCAGTTCGGCAAATGGCTGCAAACGGTGCGCAGGCGTTGAATCTTGTAAGCGCGCTCAGCGGGGACACCGAGACGCAAGCGGGGGCGGCCGGCGCGAGCGGAGCGGCGTTGCCGTCCATCGCGGGGAACTCGGATTTCAGCGATCAATCGGTTGCCATCAGCGGCCAGTCGGGCTCCGTGAGTCCGCTGGCTGGCGTTGATATGGATCGGCTGCGCGACGCGATGGAGACGATGCGCGCGCAGGGTGGCACGAATGTTGACGGCGTGCCCGGTGGGGGATTGTTCGGCGGCGGCGGTGGCGGTGGATTTGCTGGCGGATTCGGGCCGGGGGGCGGGTTTGGCGGAGGATTTGGCGGTGGCGGTCGGGGAGGCGGCGGCGGGCGCGGAAATTTCCGCGGCTTCAATCCGGGGCAGCCGCACGGCGCAATCTTCTGGATGGGCAGCAACTCGGCGCTGAATGCTGAGCCTTTCAGTCTGAAAGGCCAGCCGCAGGAGCTGCCGGCCTCCGGCACGAACCGGTTCGGGCTGACGTTTATGAGTGCGCCCTATATTCCGGGGCTGACGAAACCAAGCGGCAAAGACACGGTGTTTCTGACCTTGTCTGGGTCGCGCAGTTCCAGTCCGCTGGATGAGTATGCGACGGTTCCGACTGACGCGGAACGCACTGGAGATTTTTCAGCCGCAGGCCAGCCTGCGATTTTTGATCCGACCACGATGCAGCAGTTCACGGCGAACGGCATCTCGAATGCAATTCCTTCAACGCGGATTTCGGAGCAAGCTAAGGCGCTGCTGACGTATTTTCCCGAGCCGAATATTCCCAATTCGATTCAGAACTATCATCTGCTCTCGACGGCGCAGTCAAACCAGACGCAGGCGGGCATTCGCTATATCCGCAGCATCGGCGCGAACGCTTCGCCGTTTGGCCTTGGCGGCCGCGGCGGCGGAGGCGGTGGACGGCGCGCGCAGCAGAGCCAGGGGCTTCGACAGAGCATCAACGCCAATTTCAACTGGAGCCACACAGCCCAAGACAACGTGAATCTGTTTCCGGAACTGGGCGGTAAGACTGCTTCCAATTCGTACTCGATGCAAGCCGGCTACACGCTGGGATATCACAAATTCACGAACATCTTCAATGCGAATTGGAATCGGTCAGACAGCAATGTGACGAACTTCTTCACCAATGGGACCGACATCGAGACGCAGCTTGGAATTCTTGGACCGGACGGTGCTCCGCTGAATTCGACGCCGCTGAATTTTGGACTGCCGAATATTGTGTTGAGCAGTATTTCGGGCCTCAACGAGCAGCAGCCGAGGGTCGCGATCGCGCAGACGATCTCGCTGTCTGAGACCTTCAGCTGGATTCATGGCAAGCACAATATGCGTTTCGGCGGCGACTATCGTCGCGTTCACAACGATTTTCTTTCGAGCTCAAATGCGACGGGGAGCTTCACTTTCACGGGACTGTTCACGCAAGCTCCAACGAGCTCTACGAATCAAGCGCCAACGAGCGCTGCGAATACGGGTTCATCGTTTGCCGATTTTCTTCTGGGCCTTCCGCAGCAGACCTCGCTGAATGCAGCGGTGAACAAAAGCTATCTGCGCGACAACGTGATTGACGCTTTTGCGATGGACGATTGGCGCTGGTTGCCGAGTCTTACGCTGAATTACGGCTTGCGGTATGAGTTCTTCGCGCCCTATACCGAGAAGTATGGGCACCTGGCTGAGGTTCTGACCAATCCGGAGCAAGGGTTTACGAGCCAGACCCAGGTATTGTCGGGACAGGGCGGGCTGCCGGATTCGCTGGTGTACCCGTTCCGCACGGCATTCGCACCTCGTGTCGGAATTGCGTGGAGGGTGCCCAAGCTCAAACAAATGGTGGTTCGCGCCGGGTTCGGGATGAACTACGCGGTTGGCTCGTATGCGACGTTCGCGACCACGATGGCTCATCAGCCGCCTTTTGCAAATCAGCAGACGAACCAGGATATTCTCTCGAATGGAACACCGACTTCGGCCTGTGTGCAAACCGGCACTTGTCTGACGCTTGCGCAAGGGTTTGCTGAACCGGCCAGCGTAGGGAACTACGCGCTCGATCCGCATTTCCATTTGCCGTACGTGCAAACGTGGAATCTCGACGTTCAGAAGACGCTGCGCTGGGGCATCGTGATGAACGTTGGCTATAACGGATCGAAGGGCAATCATCTGGATATCGTCACGGCTCCGCGCGCACTTGCGATCAGCGCCGATACCGACCCGACGAATTTGATTTTTCGTTACGAACAGGCGGCGGCGTTCTACAAGTTCAATGCTGGCACGCTTCGCTTGAACAAGCGGCTTTCGAACGGTGTTTCGATGGGCGCGAATTACCAGTACTCGCACGCGATCGACAACGCGGGCATCGTCGGTGGGGTAGGGGGAGTCGGGGCGCAGAACTGGACCGACCTGCAGGATGAGGAAGGGAATTCGAGCCTCGATGTCAGGCATAAAGTGACCGGCACTTATCTGTATGAATTGCCCTTCGGCCAAGATAAGCGCTGGGTGACGACGGGGACCGGTTCACACATTCTGGAGGGATTCTCGGTTTCGGGCAGCTTCACGTTTGCGAGTGGTACACCGCTTACGCCCATCTTTCCAGCGTCCATTTTCAGCGTTAGCTGTGGTACGGGCGGTACTTTCCGGCCGAACCTTACAAGTGCGCCATTGAACCTAAGCACGGGACGGCAGTGGTTCAATCCTGCAGCCTTTGTCGAACCTGCCAATCCCTCCGGCAATCCGTATCCGTGCGGCGTGTTCGGGAATTCGCCGCGAAACTTCATCATGGGGCCGGGGACGGTGCAGAACAATATGGCGCTTTCGAAGACGATGCAACTGGGAGAGACGCGCAGCCTGGAGATTCGCGCGACTATTAATAATGTCTTCAATACGGTGCAGTATTCGGGTGTCGATACCAACGTTGCGTCGCCCACGTTTGGGCAGGTGACATCCGCGGGATCGATGCGGTCGTTCCAATTTACATCGAGGTTCAGGTTCTGATGGCGAATTGGACACAAAAGGCGATTGCGGCGGTCGTGGTGTTTACCCTCATGCTGCCTGGTGTAGAGATTCTGCCTGCCCAGAATTCCAATGGCGCGCAGCAAAACAACTATGTTTTCAAAGCTAATGCTGAGCTGGTACTGACAAACGTTGTGGTGCGCGATGCGAAGACCGGTGAGTTTGTGCATGGACTCAAGCAGAGCGACTTCACCATTTTGGAGAACGGAAAACCGCAGCAGATCTCGTCGTTTGATTTCCAGAGCGTCGATATGGCTAAGCCTCTCAATGAGGCGACCATCAGCGGGCTTGCAGCCGGTGTAAATGGTCCAGGGACGAAGGCCGCCGTGGTCGCAAAGCCGGAAGATTTGTTGAATCATCGATTGATCGTGATGTTCTTCGATCTGACGTCGATGCAGCCGGAGGATCTGGATCGCTGCGTGAAGGCGGCGCGGGATTTCCTGACGAACAAGATGCAACCGGCGGACCTGGTTGCGCTGGTTTCGCTTGACCAGACACTCAAGGTGGACCAGGATTTCACGTCGGACAAAGCTGCGCTCGCGAATGAGGTCGGAATTTACAACGGTACGGAGGGGCAGGGATTTGCAGAGGGCGCAACCGCGAATTCCAACCAGGTGGAGGATACAACCGGTTACACACCGGATGAGAGCGAGTACAACGACCTGAATACGGATCGCGAATTGTTCGCGCTGCGTGCAATTTCGAAGTCGCTCGAGAAGGCCGGGCAGAAGAAATCGTTGTTGTACTTCTCAGGGGGCATCTCGCGCGACGGTATCGAGAATCAGGCGTCGCTGCGTGCGGCCATCAATTCGGCGGTTCGCGCAAATCTTTCGATCTACAGCGTGGATACGCGGGGACTGCAGGCCATCTCGCCGCTGGGGGACGCTTCGACAGGGAGCATGCGCGGGTCCGGTGCGTTCAACGGTGCAGCGTTGACGAACAACATGAACTCAAATTTCGCCTCGCAGGAAGTGATGGCGACGCTGAGTTCCGATACCGGCGGGAAGGCCTTCTTCGATTCGAATGATTTCGCGCCAGCATTCGCGCAGGTGCAGCGCGATACTTCGGCCTACTACGCAATAGGATTCCATTCGACCAATCCCGCACGCGATGGGAAGTATCGGAAACTGACCATCAAGATCAACCGGCCTGGCGTGAAGCTGGAGTACCGGCCGGGTTACTACGCGCCGGCGGATTTCAAGCATTCCGGGCGCGAAGACCGGGAGCGCGAATTAGAGGAACAACTGGCAAGCGACTTGCCAGCGACCGATATGGCGGTGTATCTGGATGCGATGTACTTCCGGCTGGATGAGAATCGATTCTTCGTGCCGGTTTCGCTGATTGTGCCGGGCTCGCAAATTCCATTTGTGAAGGGTGGCGACAAGGACAAGGCAACACTCGACATCATTGGCGAAGTAATTGATGAAGTGAAGCGGCCTATCGGGAGTGCTCGCGAAACCGTGAAGCTGAATCTCGATCCGACTTTGCAGGCGCGCCAAAAGAACATCGAGTACACGACAAGCTTCAACCTGCCGCCAGGCAAGTATCGACTGAAGTTTGTTGTCCGGGAAAACCAGACGGGGCGTATGGGCTCGTTCGAGGCAGACATCACGCTGCCTGATATGAAGAAGCAGCCGATGAAGCTGAGTTCCATTGTTCTGGCTTCACTGCGGCAATCTAGCAAGAAGACTTCGCCTCTTGTACGAGGGGGCGAGGAGTATGTGCCAAACATCAGTCATGTTTTCCGGCAGGATCAGCACCTCTACCTGCTTTACGAGGTGTATGGACCGGCGCGGGAGAAGCTGGCGGAGGGTCAAGGCAAGGGCAACAAGGCTGGAATTAATCTGGTTAGCAGTCTCCAACTGATGCAGGGTGCTACCAAGGTCTATGAGACGCCGCTGGTGCAGGCGAAAGCCATCAACGTGGAAGGCCGGGATGCGGTAGCGGTGGAACTGGACGTTCCGCTCGCTGGTTTGAAGCCGGGCTCTTACGTATGTCAGCTCAACGTGATTGATGACGCCGGAGGCAGCTTTGCGTTTCCGCGCTTTGCTGTTCTGGTGCGCGAACCGACAGCCCCTTCGGTTCCCACGGAGCCTGCTGCCACCCCTTCCGGCAACGCCCCGGGTGGGCGGCAGTAGACTCAAACCCCGCAACAGCGCTGCTCGGCCAATCCGCGTATTCTGATGCGGTGAGGTGAAATGTTCGCCGGCGGAACAGGGCGGGTTGCGGTGATTACGGGAGCCACGGGAGGCGTAGGCGCAGCGGTCGCGCGGGCTCTCTCCAGGGCAGGATATTCGCTCGTCCTGACGGCGCCATCCATGGAAAAACTGAGCGCCCTGGCATCGCAACTCAAGGGACCCTGCACGGTGATCGAAGGCAGCCTGGGCAACGAATCGCTGCCCGAAACGCTGCTGTACGCTGCCTTGGACAGATTCGGCAGGTGCGATATCTGCTTTAACAACGGTGCGCTCTTCGAAGCGGGGATTATCGAGACGGTCGATATCGAACGGCTCAGCAGCATGGTGCGCGTCAATGTCGAGGGCTCATTTCGTGTGGCCTACGTTTTTGTGAAGCACTTTGTTTCCGAGGGATCCGGGCACCTGGTGAATGTTTCGAGCTCCATGAGCAGCAGTTCGCGGCCAACCGCATATTCGGCCACGCAACGTGCGATCGAAGTGCTCTCGGATGCGTTGGCAGCGGAGTTGGGCGACGGCGAGATTCTCGTCTCCTGTATTCAACCGGGTTTGGTGAAGACCGGTCTCCATCATCGCTGGGAAATCGCGCCGGAGGGTGCATCCGGTTCAGCGGACCCGTTGGAGCCTGAGGATTTCGCCCGCATGGTCTTGTTTATCCTGGAGCAGTCAGCCAGCAGGCGCGGAGCCGAGGAGAGTGTCGAGATTTCTGAAGCTTCTACCGATGAGGATTCGCCGGACAGGCCGCATGACGAAGAGAGGTCGGAGGAAAGTTACGTTGAGGAATCCGATGAAGAGGACGTGGACGATTCTGCTGAAGAAGGATTTGTCCAGGACGAAATCTGATTCTCACATCATGCAGACGGATTGCGATCGCGATCGGTACCGCGATAGGGGCAGTGCCGGCAACCAGATCCGCAGCAGGTGCCGCGCTTCAGCAGATAAGCGGCGGTGAAGACCATGTAGGGGCCGTCAAAGTAGTAGTCCTCCGGATCGAGTTGAGGGGCAGGAGTTGGAGGCGCCGGGGAATCGTTCCCATCCATTTCTGCATTGTCTCAAACTTCATTGCGGGCGGTGGAGGCCTGCTTCGGCATTTTGGCCGATGGGCTCACATTTAGGATTGAATCATGACATTGACCGCGCAAGATCGCGCCCGCCGCATCAAGATCATTCTCTTTGACGTGGACGGCGTACTCACCGATGGCACCATCTGGCTGGTTCCCGCTCCGAACACCGCGTCGAGCAGTGCAGATACGCAGGCGCATCTTTCAAAGCACGAGGGGCAAGTTGGCTTTGGCGCGCACTCGACAACGATGATGGAAGCGAAGGGATACAGTGCTCACGACGGCACGGCGATTTCGCTGGCGCGTCTGGGTGGGATGAAGTGCGGCGTGATCACGAAGCGCATCAGCGAGACGGTGGCAACGCGCTCGCGCGACCTGAAGCTTGAATTTGTATACATGGGGCAGGCCTTCAAGATGCAGGCGGTGCGCGAGATCATGGCCAAGGAAGGCGTGACACTCGAAGAGATTGCCTACGTGGGAGATGATGTCATCGACCTTCCGGTGATGCGCGAGTGCGGTTTTGCGGTGGCCGTGGCCAATGCGCGGCAACAGGTCAAGGATGAAGCGCATTACATTACGCCGAATGCGGGCGGCTATGGCGCCGGGCGCGATGCCGTCGAGTTTATCCTCGAGGCTAAAGGGCTGCTGCAGAAGGTCATCGATGAGTACATCGACGAGCGCAATCCGATCTCCGCATCGATGGACATCGGCAAGGGCTCCGACTAGCGAGCGCCGTGCGATCAGTTCGTTGACGAAAACACCTGCTCGATCAAAATGGTTCGCAGCGTCTGGCGGAGGTCGGTCTTTGCGTCCGGTTCGGTATTCGACTGCGGGTGTAACTCCGGCGTGGACGGCGGAGTGCCTGTATCGGTTGTATTCACCGCAAGAATGCTGCCGCAGCGGTCTGTCGGGTCGATTAGCAACTCCGACGAAAAGCCACCCTGATCTCCGTCGTGATAGATGTAGCGAAGGCCGCCGGTCTCAACGACGAAGAATCCGAGGCCCATCTTTGGCTGGGCGCCATGGGGGCCGGCAGTGTATGCGGTTGTGGCCTGTCCGGGCTCCGTGGCCGGGAGTACGCCGGTCCAAGCTTCCTCAATCGAACTACGTTTCAGCACAACTTCATACACCTGATTGCCGGGATCGCCGATCAGAAAGCGCAGGTATTTTGCCATATCGGTGACCGGCGCTTTCAGACCGCTGTTTGAAGTCGTGATGCCGGTGTCGAAATTGAAGGGCTGCGGAGTGAGCTTGGCGCCTGCGCGAAGATAACTCGCAGCCACATGCGGCTCGAGGAAATATGGCGCAACATCGAAGTAGCTGTTTGTCATGCCGAGTGGCTTCAGGATGTTCTTGTCGATGTAGACTTCGAAGTCGTCGCCGCTGAGACGCTCGATGATCTGGCCGAGGAAGACGTAGCCGAGGTTTGAATAGCTCCATCGCGTGCCGGGCGCGAAGGCAACATGCGTGTAGGGGAGCATCGCGGCGACTTGCGACCACTTCGTTGGCTCGAAGGGCTGCCAGTCGCAATTTGAAGCGTCGTCGCAGTCCCAGGGCCACGTAGGATTTCGAAATCCCGCACTGTGCGTAAGCAGATGCCGAATGGTGATGGAATCAATGCTTCCGAATGGATCGTGGACCTGACGCAACTCGGGCACATAGCGGACGGCGGGATCATCCAGCGAGAGCTTACCGCGGTCGCGAAGCTGCAGAATTGCAATGGCCGTCATGGTTTTGGTGATGGAAGCCCAGTTGTATGCGGTTGCGTCGTCGACGCGCTGATGAGTATCGGTGCGGGCTTCGCCGAATGCGATTGTCTCTGCCGGTCCTTGTCCCCGCGCAAGTGGTCCCCGGACAAGTGCGAACCCGCCGCCTACAACTCCATGCTGCTGCAGGACCGACTCGAACTGAGGACGGAAGCCGTCGAGAGAGGAGTGCGGCGCAACTGCCTGGGCGCTGCCTGCTGCGGGAAGCAGGAGGAAGGCAACCACCGCAGCGAATGCGGGGAAAACTGGATGTCGGATCGGCATGGGGCAATCATAATATGGCGTCTTATAAGCTGCCTTGTCTATGCGACCGATTAGATTGCGGCATGGGGCAGAACGATTTCGCAGGCATTTCTGAGAGCCTGCAACGATTCTCGATTGCAAAATGCGGCAGTGCCGCCGCTCATTGAAGTTGATATCGCGCCGGCAAGATTTCCCAGAGCAAGGGCTCGATCCATGCCCCAGCCGCGCATCCACGCGTGCAGAAAACCTGCATTAAAGCTGTCGCCGGCCCCCACAGCGTCGATTGTCTTTACGGGTTCCGCCGGCGCGTGCCATTCATCACGACGGGTGAAGGCAGAGGCACCTTTTGCGCCGCGCTTGATGATGAGCAGCGGCACCATCTGGCGCAAAGCGGCGATTGCTCGATCGGGGGTTGACTCGCCGGCGATCAGGCACGCTTCGCGCTCGTTGGGCATCAGCACATCGACAAGGTCGAGCGCCTCCAGGATGCCGCGATGCCACGTATGCGCCGGGTCGTCGTTCGCGTCAAGCGAGATCGTGAGGCCGGCGGCTTTGAGCTTTCGAAAAAGCTCGGGTATGCGGGGCGTCAACGCTCGTTGCAGGTAATACGACGACATGTGGAAATGGCGTGAATCGGAGAGATATCCCATGTCGAGGTGGTCGAATGCGAGCTGGAAAGTGGCGCCCGCAAAGGTGAACATGTGGCGCAGCACTTGGTGCTGCAAATGCACTGTAACGCCCGTTCGTGAATCCTGGAGCGGTACGGAACTGGACAGATCAACTCCCGCCCGGTGCAGTTCCGCCTGGCAGAGACGGCCGAACTCGTCGTCGGGGACGGTGGTAACAAATCCAACCTTGTTGCCGAGAGAGGCCAAATTGTGCGCGGTGATCGCACCGGATCCGCCAACGCGGATTGCCATTCCATTGGCCAGCAATTCATCTTCGCAGGGGAGTTCTTCGGGAAGTCCGTAGAGCAGGAGATCGAGGTTTGTATCGCCGACGAGAGTGACATCGAAGCGGCGCTGCGTTCGGTCTTGAGGGTTGGATATGGGGTCGATCATGCGGCTTCTCCGGGAAGAACCGTGAAGCGTCGGCGAGCGATCCAGAGCAGAATACCGGCGATGGCCCAGCATGTGCCTACTGTTTTTGCCTTCGGGCTGAGATTCCACCACAACACTGCGCAGGTAGCCATGCCAGCCAGTGAAACGAGCATGGGCATGGTCTGCGACCAGCGGCCATGGCGCCAGCCGCGCAGCATGGACGCGAGATTGACTCCGATGAAGGCCAGCAGCGCACCGTAGTTCAGGAGCTCTGCGCCGAGGTCGTAGTTGAAGATGAGGGCACCGACCAGGCAGACTGCTCCAATCAGCAGAACATTGTTTCTGGGGATGCGATTCTTGAGGCTGACAGCGCCGAAAAAGCGTCTTGGAATTGCGCAGTCCTGCCCCATGGCGTAGAGCAGGCGAGCCGCACCCAGTTGCGAGGCCATGCCCGAGCCCAGATTGGCCAGCAGGAGCGAGGCATTCACGATGGCCAGCAGAATCGGTCCGCCCATGCGGCCGGAGACGTGAACGTAGGCAGTGGTTATGTCGGGGAACGTCGCGCCGCGCGGCCACACGAGTTGCGCAAAATAGACTTCAATGCTGGCGAGGATCCCCGTGATGAGGCAGGTGAGCACGATAGCACGGGGAACGTTGCGAGCCGGGTCCTTTGCTTCGTCAGTGAGCGTAGATATGCCATCGAAGCCAATGTAGGTAAGCACGGCGATGGATGTGCCATGCAGCAGGGCACTTGAATTGAAGCTGGCGCGATTGTAGAGCGGATCGAGAAAGATTCCGGCGGTGGGATGCGCGATATGAAGGATCCAGCGAACTGAGGCGATAAGCACGAGGACGATGACGAAGCCGAGTACTGCAGCCATTCCGGCATTGATGCGCGCCGAGGTCTCGACACCGTTGCAATTCAAAACAGTGAAGAGAAGCGCGAAAAAGATTGCCCATGCGATGTAGGGAACTTCAGGCACGAAGTTCATCGCTGCACGGCTGCACCAGATAACGCAGATCAGCGGATTGATGACGTAATCGAGGACGAGGCACCAGCCGGTGATGTAGCCGAGGCTGGGGTGGATCTCCTTGCCGACATAGAGAAAAGCTGAGCCGCCGTGCGGGTAAACGCGGGCCATGCGGCCATAGCTTACGGAAGTGAACAGCATGGCCACCATCGCCAGCAGAATTACTGCGACCACATGGCCGCGTGACTCCTGGTAGAGCACGCCGAAGACGGGCATCGGCGCTGTCGGCTGGATCAGAATGATTCCGTAGAGGACCAGATCCCGGAAGCGCAGTGTGCGTTTGAGTCCGATCGTTTCGGATTGTGTTCCGGAAGTAGCCGCCATTCAGTTCCTCAGCGTGTTGCAACAGCGGTTGTGGGCGTGATCGAGATAGGCGTAACATTCCAGCCTTCGACCTGGACGGTGGGCACTGCATTTTCGCCTTCCGGCAATTGCGCAGTCAGCGTGGTAGATTCTCCCGGTTTCAGCTCGATCCAATTGTCGGACCAGAATACAGGGGCAATCAGTCCGCCGGAGTTTGTCCGGACTGCGGCACGCACCTGGAATGCCAGTGTGTTGGACTGGTTCTTTAAATGCACGTGGATTTCTCGGCCGTGCGGTGTATTTTCGATATCGGCGTGTGCTTCAACTTGTACCGCAGGCAGATGAGCGAGGGCGGTCAGGTCTTCATGTCGCGCGGCGGGCGTGTGGGTGTAATCGGTGTTATCCCAGTCGAATGCGGTGAGTGTTCCCGGCACCCAGTAGAAGTTGTGGCTCACTACATGGCCGCTTGAGTCACCGAGCGACAAATCGATGAAGAAGATTCGTTCTGCGCTGGAAAAGAGGTTTGCGGGAATGGTGAACACGCGCTGTGCGCTGTCGGCGTTTGAATCCACGGTGGACTGGGCAGTGTAGAGTTCGTTCCAGGAAAGACCGTATACATGAACGCTGGCGCGAAGCTTCGCCGCATCCGCATAGGTGCTGTTCACGACGTCGATGGAATGATCGTCGTAGGCATACTGAATATGCAGGGGCTCGCAGGCCTTCTTGGTGCCGAAATAGCCGCCTCCGGCGTCGAGGTAGTAGTCGTAAAGGTGCCAGATCATCGACGGCCATGCATTGTTGAGCATCCACTGGACGACGCCTGTGGCGGTGTACTTGTTTTTGCTGTAGGCCTCGAACATTGCGCGCTCTGAGTCGTACTCCATGGTTTGCGCGATGCGCTCATAGTCGGCAGCTGAGTTGGGCTTGGCGTAGACGGCCTCCATGGTGGAATCGAAGACCTTCAGGTTCACAAATTCTCCGCCGCCGTAGTGGAGACTCCAATTGGCGGTGGGCGGCCATGCATCTGGGTCGGAGAGAAACAGCTCGCGGCTTGCAAGGGACGGGATAGCCGGTCCGGGACTGGTCTCGGTGTTGTAACCGATGGCGCCACCGAACTTGAGAGCGGTGTACCAATAGCTCGGCGCGACATAATCGTACGGGCCGGTCATCTTCACGCCGCTTTCGCCGGTGACGGTTGTCGGCGTTTGGGAAGCGGAAGAGAGGATCGGATTGGGCCAGTGCGTTTCGGACTCGACCTGCAGGTACGCCTTCTCGACATCGGCGGGCGGGGGATTGTCGCTTCCGTTGAGCCAGACAAGCAGGCCGGCATGATGACGGAGGCGAAGCATCTGTGAGCGGAGGGAGGATCTCGCAATGGTCAGGTCTTCGGGCTTCCAGTCTTTCCAGTGCTCCCAGTGATCGCAGCAGCACCAACCGAGCATCACAAGGATGCCGCGCTCGTCGGCCAGGCGGAAGAACTCGTCTGTCTCGAGCTTGCCCTCGAGGCGGATGGTGTTGAGGTTCATGTCCTGGACGAGCTGCAACTGATCGCGAAGGCGTTTGTCGTCTGTGCGCAGCAGCATATCCTGCGACCAGCCTGCGCCCCGGATCAGGATGGGTTTGTCATTGACGCGGAAGAGGCGGCTTCCGTTGGTTGTCACCTCAGACGTAATCTCGCGAATGCCGAAGTTCGCGCTTTGTTCGTCGGTTATGCGGCCCTCAGTGTTGAAGCTGACAGTGAGGCGTTCGAGGTGAGGTTCGCCCATCTGACGTGGCCACCACAGCTTAGGATTCTGCAAGCGGAGGGCAGGGAATTGCTCCGGGCTGAAGACTTGGGTCTGATCCTCGTGAGCGGCTAATTCGACAGGCTTCTCGAAGTGCGCCCCGGCTGCGGTTCCCGCGATCACTCCCTTAATGGGGTTGCCGGTGGAGTTGTGCAGTTCTGCGTAGACCGTGAGATCCGCGGTGTGCAGAAAGCCGTCTGGGAAGTGGGTGACGACCATGGGTGAGCGCACTGTTACGGGGCCGGTTTCGACGATATCCACCGCTCCCCAGAGGCCCATATCTTTATCGGGGGGACACGGATTCCAGTCGACCCAGTTGATGCCGAGGTCCTTTTCTGTTGGTGCCGTGGTCTTGACGGCGAGAATATTTGCTTTGCCGGGAGCGACAACGTCGGTGACGTCGAAATCGTAAGTGCGATAGGCGCCAGCCACCGCGGAGGAATCGGCAATCCTATGGCCGTTGACCCAAACCTCACCGCGATAGTTGATGCCGCCGAAGTGCAGCCAGAGGCGATTGTCTTTCGCGGAGAGTGCAGGCGCGGTGAATTCTTTGCGGTACCACCAGCCGCAGGCGTAGGGGCTGTCCGCGGGCATGGGCAGATTTGAGAAGTTATGGCCGACGGGATAGCTTGTTCCGGGAATCTGCCGGAGATTGTCGCCAAAGTACGGATCAGGAAAAACCCCAGCCTTGACCTGTGCGGCGAGTACCGTGCTCGGCACCGAAGTCTGAAGCCAACCGTCGGTTTTGAATTGCGCAGTCGAGATCGCTTCGCCCGCGACGGTCGTTTTGCACGCCGACTGCAGTTGCCAGCCGTCGTGCAGATTGGTTGTTTTTTCCCCGGTTAACAATGCGGGCAAAAGGACAAAGACAGTGAGAAAAACAGATGCTTTCGGATTCATGGACACCAGACAATTCTTTCCAAGAGAGCGATCTTGTTCGGAGTTTTCGCCGTCAATCAGATTGATTCAATCGTTTGAATAAAGGAATATCTCTCGCGACGACTAGATTGTCAAGCGCGATTTTGCGGAATTGATTCGGCGCGGTGCCAGAGTTCGATTTGCGGTGGACATGCGGACCACAAGTTCAGGCGGCGCTTTGTATAGCTTCACCGGTTTTTCCGTGCTTTGATCGCGCGAGTTGATTGCCTGCAAAGTCCACTCTGCGGCGAGCAGGCCCATCTCCTTCAACGGTTGGCGAATTGTCGTGATGCCGGGTGTGGATACGGCTGCGGGCAGAACATCATCGAATCCAACCACGGAACAGTCGTCGGGGACTTTCAGACCGGCGTCGGTCAATCCGCGCACAATTCCGAGAGCGGTGAGATCGTCGAATGCGAGCACCGCGGTAAATGGGCTTCCCGATGCCAGCATTTCCTTCGAGAAGCGCAGCCCTCCTTCAAAGCCCGAGGTCGAATCCGTGAGGTTTGGCAGTTGAAAGACCAGCCGGTGGTCGATTTGAACGCCGGCTTCCGCCGCAGCTCGTTGCACGCCTGCCCAACGTGGCTCGGTATCAAAGAGCTCCTCGGGGCCACGGACGATGGCGATGTGGCGATGACCAAGTTCGATCAGATGATGCAGGGCAAGGGCCCCGCCTGCTTCGTTATCGACGAGCAGAGAACTGACATTCCTGTCAGTAAGGTCGCGGCCGACAATGACGATCGGGACCTGATTCTTTTCGATGTCTTCCAGAAGATTTGTCTCCTGGAAAATCCAGCTGGCGATAACGATCACGCCTTCGGCTCGCCGTTCGAGGATCATCTTGAGATAGCTGTCGAAGAGCCTTCGCTGGGTCTGCGCGTCGACCAAAAGTGGGAGGTAGTCGGCAGGCTGAAGCCCAGCCTGAATTCCATGAACGATCGGAATGCAAAAAGGGTCCGACAGATCGTAGGCAAGAACGGCGATTGTCTGGCTGCGGCGCCGGCGTAATGAGCGGGCGTATGCGTCAGGGTGATAGCCAAGCTCGCGCGCCATGTTGCGGATCTGCTCGCGCGTGGAGGCGGCCACATTCTGCGACAGCGGAGCTTCGCTCAGCACAATAGAGACGGTGGATACAGAGTATCCGCAGGCTTTTGCGATATCCAGGAGCGTCACGTGGCCAGACTTGCGTTGCACTATCTTGCCTCTCTGCATGGGGATCACGTTGGAAATTCAGCGCCATTTTGTCACAGCGGCCCGGTAAATCGACTCTTGAAACCTGAGCGGGACGCCGTTAATACCTGCTTAATACTTTCTGCTTGACATGCAGAAGAAACGATTCTACATTCTGCTGTCAAGAGATTCAAACGTTTGAATAAGGCGTTTGACCCCCTGGGGGTAGCCATGGTTAAGCAGTGTGCGCGAACCGCATTTGTGCGGTCTTTTTTCATCATTTCCGTGTTAATCGGATTGGCTTCCGCGGCCTTCGCCCAGGCCGGCAGAGGATCCATCAGCGGACTTGTGACTGACCCGTCGGGCGCGATCATTCCCGATGCCAAGGTCTCTGCACAAAGCCAGGCAACCGGGTTGAAACTGTCTACCGTGTCCACTGCGGCCGGTTTGTATTCCTTCATATCGCTTGCTCCCGGCAACTACCAGATAACGGCCAGTGCCAAGGGATTCGAAACGCTCGTCGAAAAAAATATTACGGTCTCCGTTGACCAGGTTTCGACAATCAACCTTGCGCTGAAGATTGGGAACGTGAGCGAAGTTGTTACAGTGAATGGGGCCACAGCGCTGATCGAGGCAAGCAACTCGACGGTCGGCCAACTGCTCACGGCTGACACCATCGACCGCGTCCCGCTACTGACGCGCAACGTTTTTGATCTTATTCAGCTGAGCACAGGCGTGACGCCGGCGAACGGCGCGCCGAATTCTTCAAGCTCTTTTGCGATTGAGAATATCTCCAGCGGCCGCCCCGGCGTCGATGTCTCCTCCTACACAATCAACGGCGCGATTGTGGGATCGGTTTATTACATGGTCGACGGCAGCCCGCTGGGAATCGCGGAGAATAACGTTGCAGCGATCATCCCTGCGCTCGACATTCCCGAGGACGGCGTTGAGGAGACTCGCGTCGAGACGCAGAATACTCCAGCGTCTTACCAGAGCGGCGGGGCGGGTGTTATCAGCCTTGTGACGAAGTCTGGATCGAACCAGTTTCATGGCGATTTATTTGGAGTCTTCCGGCCCGACGTACTGGCGGCGAACGAATACTTCAACAAGCAGGGTCAGGTTTCGAGTGGCAGTTCCAACACGCCACCGTCTTTCCACCGCTACCAGGAAGGAGGCTCGTTTGGCGGGCCGATTCTGCACGACAAGCTTTTCATCTTTGGCGATTACGAGGCGACACAGCAGCAGCAATTTGACGGGTCAAACTTTTTCGTCGTGCCCACAACAGCGGAGCGTACGGGCGACTTTTCGGCGGATGGATTCGCAATTTACGATCCGACTCAACCGGACAATGCGGACGGAACGCGACAGGCATTCGCGAATAACGCGATCACCAACCCCAATCCGACTGCACTGCAGTTTTTGTCTCATTATCCCAAGTGCAATTATCCCGACCCGACGACATGCGACGCGAGCTCGGACGATATTTCGAATAACTACTTCGCACCGGGCCTCGATCCAACCACTGCACAGAGATTCGACATCCGCATGGACTGGGTGCAGAGCGAAAAGCAGCGGATATTTGGACGCTTCTCCTTCGATCGTCTGTTTACCTCGACCTACAACGCATTTCATAACATGTGGGATCTGAATTACGCGCAGAACGTAACGAACGGGCGTAATGTGCTGCTGGCGGACGATCTGACACTCGGCCCGACGACGTTTCTGCAGTTGCGTTATTCCTTTACGCGCCACCACGAGAACCAGGGCGGCGATCCTGCGCAGAATGGCTTCGACATCACAACGCTGGGTTTCCCATCCTCGCTGGCCGCTGAAGAGGTATACAAGCTTCTGCCGTTTGTGATCTTCACCGACAACGGCAGCGGCATTGGCGGCACGGCGAATTACAACACCTTCCAATACGCCAGCGAGAATAACGACGCCAGTGTCTCGATGACGAAGGTTCTCAACAAGCACCAATTATCATTTGGCTTCGAGTACATGAAGCGGTTCCTGAATGTGGGGCAGCCACCGGCGCCGTCGGGTTCTTATGCGTTTGACATCACGGCTACCGATCAACAGACGAATCCCGCCAGTGGCATTCCAGTGGGAGGCAGCGACTTCGCCTCGTTCCTTACGGGAACGGGTACGGCGCCAGGGACGGAATCAAACAACTATCCGAACTTCACTAAAGACCTGTTCGCTGCCGAAGCGAGTCCCTATTATGCTGCGTTCGTCGAAGATACCTTTCGCCCAACTACAAAACTGACGGTTACCGCCGGCTTGCGCTGGGACATCTTCGGTGGGAAGACGGAGCGCCATAACCGTCTGGAGTATTTCAATCCGACAGCGGCCAACACGGTTGACGGCGTTGACTACACCGGAGCGGAAATTTACGTTACCAGCGGCAATCGTTCTCCGTTCAGGACAAATTTGACGAATTTTGGTCCGCGCCTTGGCATTGCCTGGCAACCGATCAAATCGATGGTTGTGCGCGCCGGCGGCGGCTTCTACTACGGGCCGAGTCCGCAGATGGTCGGCGGAACGGCTTTGAACAGCGATGGATTTTCATCGTCGACGACGTGGAATGCAACCTGCTTAAATACCGATGGCAACACTGTGTTGAATGGTTCATCGGCCTGCAACGGTGCGGCTGCTGGAAGTCCGGCGCCGAGTTTCACCGGCGACTATTCGCTAAGCAATCCGTTTCCCAGTGGTGTTGTTCCGCTGATTGCAAATCCGACGGGTCTCGCGAACAACTTGGGCAACTCGCTGAATACGATGCTTCATTCGCAGCGTACGCCGGTCACGTACAACTTCAACTTTGGGTTGGAATATGAGTTGCCGCACCAGGTGGTGCTGAGCGCCGGTTATGTGGGCAGTCGTGGGCTGTTCCTGCCGTTTGCGACGCTTGATCTGAATGAACTCGATCTCTCCACAATTGCGAAGTACAACTACTCACTTTGTGTCGACACCTCCAATCCCGAATGCGCGATGGTGGCAAACACGTGGGCGCCCATTCAGCCGGCTACGAACGGGAATTTCGGCTCTGCGACGGTGCCACTCTGGGTGTCATTGCAGCAGTATCCGCAGTTTGGAAACGGAAGCTACGGTTCAGGCAATGGAGTGCTCGTTCACGGTTATCCCGGAGGAGATTCAGACTACAGTTCGTTGCAGACGAAAGTGCAAAAGCGTCTCACAAGTCACTTCACTACGCTGGCATCGTTCACGTGGGCCAAGCTGATGACCGACGACGGCAATCCTCCGCTTGGGTTCGTTGGATCGCACCTCGGCGCGCCACAGGACGCGCGCAATCTCAATCTCGAGCACTCCATCAGCCCGCAGGATGTGAAGTATCAATTTACCGGGGCAGTATCATACGACCTGCCTGTTGGGAGGGGACGTGCTGTGGATTTGACTGGAGTTGGGAACGCTGTTCTCGGCGGATGGACTGGGAATCTAATTGCCTATTTCAGCACGGGTGTTCCGATTGCGACTCCGACCGTCGGGGCGGGAATTGCGTACTTCAACCAACGGCCTGATCTCACGTGCAATCCGGGGAGTGGCGCGCCACACTCCGCGACCACGTGGTTCAACTACAACTGTTTTGCGATACCATCGAGTCCGTTCGTAGCCGGCAGCGCACCTGCCTATCTTGATCATGTGCGCACGATGGGGGCGCAGGATTTCGATATTTCGCTTTACAAGCACTTTACTTTCGGCAAGGAGAAGGATATCCGGGTTGAGATTGCCGGTTACAACATTGGCAATCGCGCTCAACTCGGAATGCCGAATGTTCCGAGCTTGACGAATGTCTTCCAGCAAATAGCGGCAAATCCGACACCGGCGCCCTTTCCGCCGACGAACTTTGGATTAATCACGGCAACGGTAAACACTCCGCGCCAGTTTCAGTTCGGTGGGCGGTTCACGTTCTGAAGTCGTTGCTTTTCGATCAATCGAATCAGCATAGAAGGCCAGTCGCAGCAATGTGGCTGGCCCTCTTGCTAAACGACGCCTCAGCCCAGCACTATGGTTGGCTTCTCGCCGCGCGTGTCGACTTCATTCACCTCGGTGACAATCGTGCGAGATTCGCCCGGCATCAGGGCTATGTAGTTGTCCGAGTAGATGGCTGGCAGGATACGATCGCCCGTCTTCTCTCGCACTGCTTTTACGCGCACCATCAAGGCAGGCGTGGCTCCATTGTTCCGCAACCTTGTCGACAGTTCCCAGCGATCTCCTTTTCGATCCGAGGTGGTTGTTGCGTCCAGCCTGGCTGCGGGCAACTGGCGGATGGCGCGAAAATCGTTCGGGCGTAGACCACGCATGTAAAAATTCGTGGAGATTGTTTCTGAACCGCGTGTAAGTGCCAGACGCAGGAAGTGAACGGGAGACAATCCACCAGGATATTTCATGTTGATGCAGGTGGTCGTCGAGTCTTCTGCGCTGTCCAAGGGAGCGGTTTTCAGGTCTACCCGCTGACCGTCCATGTTGAGAATCTCAACCGACGCTTGCAGCCCAACGATTTTGCCAGCGTTATAATTCACAACCTCGATGGTCTCTTCGGCGGAGTTCCACTGGATGTGAAGAGGCTCGGAGCCTTTCTTGCATCCGTAGTAGGCGGCGGTTGGTTCGAAGAAATAGTCGTATGTCTGCCAGACGAACGAAGGCCAGCACGAATGGCTCATCCAGAGAAGCACGCCCATGCGGTACTTACTCTGCGCTTCAAACATGGCGCGGTACGTATCGTAGTTGACGAACTGGGCCAGCTTGATCCACTCTTCGGCACTGGTTGCGCCGCCAAAGCTGTTTTCAATGATAGCGCGGAAGCCTGCGCCGCCCATTGCGCCCTGCAGGCAGAAATCGTGCAGACCCCAATCGAGCGCCTGTGGCCAAATTGCCTTCTCGGGCATTATCAGGCGCACGCTGTCGAGCGATGGGATGTTGGGAGCGCCGATTTCGCTGTGGAGCTGTTTGTCGGCGGCCTTGAAGTAGAACTGCGCCGGATTTGCCCAATAGGGCCCGTGTCCGCTGACCACCTGGTCGGCGGAGCTTGGGATGTAATGAACTTGTGGATGCAATTCAGCGAGGATTTTGCGAATTCCCTGCTCGAGTGGCGGAGGAGGGAAGCCCTCATTTCGGCCGCAATAAAGACCAACGGAAGGATGATTTCTAATGCGCAGCACGAGGTCATTCACGTTCTTCAGGAAGAGATCGTTGTCGTTTGGTTCCGGGCCGTCCCACGGATTAGCCAGCCAGAAGTCCTGCCACACCACGATTCCATGACGATCGCAGGCCTCATAAAAAGCCTCATCGCCGATCTGGCCCACCCAGTTGCGAATCATGGTGAAGTTCATTTCGCGGTGGTAGCGAACAGCGACGTCGAACTCGCGTGCACGATAGCGGAGCATCGACTCGCCGAATCCCCAGTTGCCGCCGCGAGCAACGAACCTGCGGCCATTGATCCAGATGCGAAGCGCGCCACCGTCTTCGCTGTAGGTCATCTGGCGAATGCCTGCCTTGAAGGTCTTCGTGTCGATCGACTTTCCACCAGCTTCGACGGAAAGCTGAACATCATAGAGGTAAGGATCGCCATAACCTACAGGCCACCACAGCTTGGGATCTTTCAAGTGGAGTGCAGGACTTGTCGACGGATCCAGCGTGACGGTCTTTCGCTCTCCCGGGGCGAGCTGCACACGCTGCTGCACTTTGATGTCGCCGATCTGGCAGCGCAGAACGCCGGTGAACGGATGAGCCTGGTGATTGACGAGATCCGCCTGAATCGTCAGGTCGGCGGACGTTGTATCCGGAAGGGGGAGCTTCGCGGTAACGAAGGAGTTTTCGATCGTGACGGCATCGGTGATGGTTAGAGATACGTCGCCCCAGATGCCGATGTCACGCCCGCGCATGGTTGGAATCCAATCCCATCCGATGGTGGAGTGATACGTGGGATTGTCTGCGCCGAGGCCGCCGCCGTTCTTGGCGCAAACCTCAAAAGTCTTTTGCTTGGCGCTGCCGGGTGTTGCATTCTTTTCAATAAGCACTGCGAGTGCATTCACTTTGCCGGGCAGGATTTTCTGCGATACATCAAACTGGCCGCGCATAAAGCCGCCTTCGATTCGGCCAAGCTTTTCGCCGTTCAGAAATACTTCGGCCTTCCAGTTAATGCCGTCGAAGTTAAGCCAGGCGAATTGGTGGGGCGTTTTCGACGGGGCGGTGAACTCTGTCCGGTACCAGAAGTCGGAGTAGAAATAGGAATCTGAAATATGGAGTTGATTCTGTCCAAAGTTCGGATCAGGAATCGCCTCGAGATTTGCATAGGAAGTCAGCACCGTTCCCGGCACGGTGGCCATAAGCCAGTCCGCATCTTGGAAACCCGGTTTTGAGAGCGACTCACCTGCATCACTCACGAGGTTCGATCTCTGAATGCGCCACGATCCGCCGGCAAGAAGCTGTCGGCTATCCGGACCAAATTGCGGTGCCGGTTTGGGCTTTGCGATGAATCCGCCGCGGCCAAAAATCTCAATCTCACTCAGGATGTAGCCGTACGGTGAGCTTGGTCGCGTCATCAGGACGCGGACGTAGCGGCCGGATGCGGGTTGCGAGAGTTTGAAGTCGTCGATCGTGCCCGACATACCGGAGAGGGACTGCAGGTCGCGCCAGTTTTCAGCATCGTCTGAAATCTGCACAGAGCCTTCCGTTGCGCGCGCAATCCAGTGGAGTTTCACGTGGTCGAACTCGCACCGCGAGCCCAAGTCGACATAGACCCATTCCTCGCCCGATCCCGCGCTCATCCACGCGCTGGTGAAGCTGTAGGGGCCGCCAACCTCGACGCGCTGATCGCCCTTGAAGAAAGCGACCTGGCCAAGCTTCCACACAGTGTCAAAGACCGACATGTGATTGTTTCCGGAGCCAGCGGCGCATTCGATTCGATAGAAGCGGCTGCGGCTGGCCGAATTGAGCGCGATGAAAGGCGTGAAGAAATGATTCGGAGGGCAGAAGTCCGGCGGATATCCCGCAGTGGAGGCGGGCTTCGGCGCGGAAGTGGTGCCGGCAACTTCCCACGCGCGGCCGTCCTCAGAAACAGACGCTGTGAACGTGAGCGAGGCAGCCGATGCCTGGAACGGAGACACGACGAAGAGCTGGATGCGGTCAATTCCTGGCGCCGAAGTGCCACCTGCAAGCTGAATGTCCACCTGGGCGCGCGCTCCACGAAGCTCCATCGTGTTCATGGGCGCGTGGTCGACAATCACCTCGCGATTCTCCTTCGCGACAGGCCCCTGAGTCACGTCGGAGACGACGATCCACTCGGGCAATTGCTCTGTCTTGATGCCGTCGGTCACGAGTTGAGCAGTGAGGTTGTAGTCGTAGCTGCTGGAGTGATAAGCGGGACGCAGAAGAGCAAGATTGCGGTAAGTGGTTTTGTCGGGAATCAGGGTAGGACTGAAATCTGCGCCCGGCTCGCCGGGGTAAACGCCTATACCGCGCGTATATTCCAGTGCGCTTGCTGTTTGGTCGGCTCGTCCCGGCAAGTTGGATATTCCTGTTCCCATACTCCCGATCGGTTCAGCAAAGGCGGAAATGCGATCCATTGCAACCACCGTACCCGCAATTGCCGTCGTTTTCAGGAAATCTCTTCTCGATGTCGTCATCTTTCTCTCCGTGACTCTCTCCAGTGGTTATGCGGGCGCTCTTGTCCCCATGGACCCGCTTGCCTTTGACTTCTTTCGTCAAAGCAACGGTTTCAACGTCGATGTATTAGCAGGTTTTGGCTCGACAATCATGGTACCGTCCAACACCGGCAGTCTGCATGCCCGGCCTCCGGGGAAAGTGGCTCACGATTTGTTCCAGCGATGGTTTGCGCTTTAGTGTGGATTCGCAGTGGGGTGGAAGGACGGGGTTCCACTAGCAGGACCTGATCCTGACTGAACCGATGACCTGGTTCATGTCACGGTGGAACCATCAACAGAATCAAATACTTATCAGTGTTTCCGATCCTGTCGAAGGAAGTGGTTCCAAGTAAGCGAAGAACTGAAAGACTTCAGTTCGAATTGATAAGGCAAGACGCGCGCCGAATCCCGAGTTCTGCTCGGGACCGAAGCCAGTTCACACCTCTGCAAGTGAACGGCCAACCGTTCTGTAATCACCAGCATCAATGAGAGCGAGGTCCGATTGCGACCGGCTTCTCTTTTTCTTTGACTTCTCTTGAAGAGTGGGTTCATCTAAACAACTCCCGCTTTACGTGTTTTGACTTGATGTCAGCTGACCGGCGTCTGTACCGACTGCTGACGACCTCTCCGCAGAGCAAGCCATGCCGAATCTGTTTAAGCTCGCTTTCGATGCGTTTCGGCGGTTTTTGCTGACGATCTCGATCAGCGGTTGCGAGTGGGCAAAACCCCTTGTATCCGCCAACCACCCATAAAGGAGCTTGCTGTGATTCAAGGAAAGATCTGCCGCCAGTTATCGAAATCGAAGTGGCTCCCCAGCCTTCTAGTCGCTTTGACGTCTACTCTGGTCCCGCTGCTGGCACGAGCGGATGAACCAAGTGAAAGGGTGACGAGAGCCGGTCAGGTGTTTAAGGAACTCGCCAACGCTACCAATGGTCTCCCGATCAATGTGCTGAACAAGGCAGACTGCGTCATTATTCTGCCCTCGGTCAAGAAGGCCGGGTTCATTGTGGGGGCCCAATATGGCAAGGGCGTGATGAGTTGTCGCAGCGGTCAGAACTTCGATGGTCCCTGGGGACCGCCTATCATGATGCAGTCCAGCGGCGGAAGCTTCGGCCTCCAGGCTGGCGGACAGGCAACCGACTTCGTGATTCTTGTTATGAATGACGACGGCGCACGATCGGTGATGAAGGGGAGGGCCAAATTAGGTGCTGAAACCAGCATCGCAGCCGGTCCAGTGGGGCGGAATGCGGAAGCCGCAACGAGCGCCACCATGCAAGCACAGATGCTTTCCTACTCCCGTGCGCAGGGCGTTTTCGCCGGAGTCTCGCTCTCCGGAACCTCGTTGGGCCCGGACGACGGCGACAACGAGAAGATCTACGGGAAGAAAATCTCCGGACCAGAGATCTTTTCGGGAAGCGTCCAGCCGCCGCCATCCGCTGCGGGTCTGCTTGCAGAACTGGAAAAAGCATCGCCAAAGAACCTCGCCAAAGGAAAGTAATTCTCCAGAAGATACTGGGCGCCGCTGGGTTGACTGACAGGAATTCCAAGGCAGGCGGAGAGAGTCAGGGCTCACAAGTCGAGTGGAGGACGGACATTCGGTGCGAAGAGAGAGGCTGAATCTCCGTGCCACTCGATAGCGGGCTATGAAACCAACACGCACGCCCTGTGCGTCAGGGAGCCATCGGAGACTCTCGTCCGAGGGCAGATCACAAATTCCAGTCGCGATGCCGATTTCCGACAAATATATATGCTTGTGCGGCACGCTATTTCAGCGCGCTGCACCCGGTGTCTGCGTGGTTATTCTGGCGTGGCCGGGAAGGCGTGCAATTTCGCGCGCGCCGGCAAGCTTGTACGACCGTCAACGAACTCTCGCGCATCACGGGAAGCTGACGGCTGCAGACTCGACTACGGTCGCACGTAGAACCAACTCCCCAAAATGCCAGAGAGAGAGACCGAAGCGCTCTTGAGGGCCTCTCAGTTTTGCATCAATTTCAATATGCCAAGGTTGATCTCGGACCGAATCTGTCGTATATAGTTTAAAGAGCGACCATTTTGGTCGTAGTTGTTTGTGGCAGGTGGATGAATGGAAGGGACCAGGGTCCCGCGGGTTATCTCTTGGCCGAGACCGCAAAGACCCTGGAGACTGCGGCATATTGGGCTGCAGGCTGTCTGCATTATAGAGTCGGCTCTAAGCCGTCTCAACAGCGATTCTCCGCAGCAATCCCCATTGCCAAGTGGTTGCCATAAGACGCCTCGCGCTTCTTTCTGAGCGCGAGGCGGCAGATGTGCGCGCACAGTCGAAATCCGCTGAGCCCACGGACCTATTTGGAGGAGGATCATGAAGCAGGGTCGAAAGAAGAAGCGGGGAGGGAAGAACAGATCGCACACGTTCCGTCATGGATTCATTGCGATGGGAACATTGGCATCTTACGCCGCTATGGGGACGGCGCGACCTGCGCTTGCGGCTGAAAAGAAGCTCCCCAGGGCAGACGGAGCTGCACCTGCAGGACTGCCGCTAAAACGATTTGATATTCCTGCCGGCCCGCTCGAACAAGCGATCACCTCTTTCGAAAAAACGACAGGATTGAAGGTCAGGGTGGTGCTGCCAGCAGGGACACTGGCAGGATTCAACACGCAAGGTGTAATCGGACTGTATCGAGAGGAGGATGCGCTACGCGTGCTCCTCAACGGCACTGGACTGAACTACCGTATGGAAGACCAGAACACGGTCGTGATTGGCGTACAAGCAAGCGCCACCGTCTCCGTCAGTGCCTCCGTCGCAGATTTCGTGTCGATGCAGAAATTTCCTGAACCGCTGATCGATACACCCCAGAGCGTGACCGTAGTTCCTCAGTTTGTGATGCAGGACCAGGGGCTTTCCACGCTGCGTGACACGCTGCGCAACGTACCCGGCATCAGCCTCGCGGCCGGTGAAGCAGGCGCGCAGGGCGACAATCTGACCATCCGTGGCTTCACCGCACGAAACGATATCTTCCTGGATGGAATTCGCGACTTTGGCAGCTACTATCGCGACTCTTTCAACTTCGAACAAGTGGAAGCCCTTGAAGGTCCGGCGGGAATCCAGTTTGGACGAGGGTCGACGGGTGGCGTCGTCAACCAGGAGAGCAAGGTTCCAGGCGTTGAAAAGTTCGTAGATGTGCAAACCCAATTTGGCACGGACCTGACTCGCAGACTTACGGCCGATCTGAACAGCCCTCTCGAAAACACGATTGGCGGTACGGCGTTTCGGGCAAATGTCATGGCGGAGGAAGCCGGGGTTGCCGGACGCGATGCCGCAGAGGTGCGGCGCTTCGGCATTGCGCCATCGATCTCGATCGGGCTTGGGACCAAGACTCCGGCCACGTTGAGCTATGAGCATCTCTCCGAAAACGACACGCCAGATTATGGATTGCCGTGGCTATTCAACGGGGTCGCACCCGCGAACCGGCACAGCTATTTTGGCTTTCCCGATGAGAACTACCTGAAGACAAATGACGATATTCTCACCCTGAAGGTTGAACACGAATTCTCACCCAACCTTAATGTGCACACGATAGCGCGCGCAGCGAACTATCCACGAGATGCGCAGATCACCGAACCCCAAATCTGCTCGAATGCGTCGCTCAGTGTGCCCGTTGGAGGCGTCGTTTCGTCGCTGCCGACACTTGCGTACAACTCAGCGCTCCCTTGCCCTTACACGCCTGAAACACCAGCCGACCAAATCACGCAAGTGAACCGAAATCAGATTCAGGTCAAGAGCGTCGAAGGAGATCCTTTGGGACCAGGTCGAGATGAGCTCCCGATTCAAGACCGCTGGCATTCGCCATGATTTGGTTGCCGGCGTCGAGGGAGGGCAGGAAATCTCAAACCCCATTCGGTACAGCTACACGATCAACAAGATCAATACCGTTCCCGAACACGACCCTGCTGAATCCGAATGAGGATCAGCCATTTTCCGGTACGGGATACATCACATCGATCGTTCATACGAAGTCGAAGAGCGTTGGCGTGTATTTCATCGACACCATGAAACTCGGGCGATTGTTTGAACTGACAGGGGGCATACGATGGGACCGCTTCGACACCGACTACAACCTCTATCAGCCCGCACCTCCGGCCGGTGGAACCGTAACCGCAGCGGTGGCGCCAATCAGCAGGCTGGACGAACAACCGAGCTATAGAGCGGCGCTTGTGTTTAAACCCTCCTCGCACGGCAGCCTGTACTTCGATTACGGAACGAGTTGGAATCCCGATGCAGAGTCACTGAGTCTGAGCGTTGGATTGGTAAATGGCAATGTGGCTCCAGAAGAGAATCAATCGTATGAAGCGGGCGCGAAATGGAGTTTCTTGAATGACCGGCTGCTGACGGAGGGCGCGTGGTTCCGTACTGAAAAAGACAATGCACACGAGACGAGCCCCACGAACTCGAATGAGATCGTCGCCGCTGGCAATCAACTGGTGAAAGGTGTGCAGTTCAGCGCTGTCGGCCGTCTGCCCGGAAGGAATGGACCTTGTTGTGGGCTATGCCTATCTGGATAGTGCGGTGATCTATCTCGCAGTTCTTCCCAACCGCGGTGGGCTATCCGCTGGCGAACGTACCCAAGCAGACGTTCAATCTCTTTCTGACACACCGTCTGCCCTGGCTGCTCAATGGCGGCATTGGCGGAAACTATGTGGGCAGTCGCACGGCGAGTTCGACGGTGCCCTTTATTCCCACCGGCTTCGCGTCCAATCCCAACGGGCCTGGCTATGTTGTCACCAGTGTGGCCATGAAGCAGGTTCCAGGTTACTGGGCATTCAACGCAATGTTGAAGCGACCAATTGGCGAAAAGCTGGAGTTCCAAGCCAACGTGAACAACATCTTGAACCGCTTCTACATCGATCTGCCGCATCCCAGTCACTTGATTCCCAGTGCGGCAGGCAGCGCGCTAATTGGCATCAACTTCCGATTCAAATGATCGTGGTAATGTCGTGCGCAAAGTGGCGGTTGTCTCAACTGGAAGGCGACATCCCTTGGGAGTTTGCCAATCATGCTGATTACGATTCCTGATGTTTTGACCGCCGAAGAAGTCACTCAGGCTCGCGCGATTCTCGACGCTGCCGAGTGGATCGACGGTAAAGTAACAGCCGGCTACCAGGCGCAGACTGTCAAAGAGAACCTTCAGCTGGCGGAGGGACATCCGGCGGCAGTGAAAGTGGGTGAGATGGTGCTGGCTGCGCTCGCACGGTCAGCGCTTTTTATGTCGGCCGCGCTTCCTCTCAAAGTGTTTCCGCCCATGTTCAATCGATACACAGGAGGTGGGCATTTTGGAACGCATGTTGATACTGCGATTCGCGCTTTGGCCTCGACGGGCCAACGCATTCGGACCGACGTCTCAGCAACGTTGTTTCTCACTCCTCCCGATCAATACGATGGCGGCGAACTGCTCGTGGAAGACACGTATGGTCTGCACAGCGTCAAATTGCCGGCGGGGCACATGGTGCTTTATCCGGCAACCAGCCTCCACCGCGTTACGCCTGTCACCCGTGGTGCGCGCGTGTCTTCATTCTTTTGGATCCAGAGCATGATTCGCACTGACGGCGACCGCACTCTTCTCTACGAGCTTGACACGGCGATTCAGCGATTGGCGAAGGAGTCTCCGGGCAACCCAATCGGCGTGCAGTTGACAGGTGTCTACCACAATCTGCTTCGCCGTTGGGCAGAGATGTAAACTCCATGGCGAAACAGCCGCGATGTTGCACACTCGGGTGAAACGTCGGTAAGGCTTGAGGCTATAGCCGGGTAAGAGGAATCCCTGCGCCCTTCGCCAGATATGGAAGTGTTTTTCGTGTCGAGGGAAGTTGTTTTGCCGATCGACGGTGATAGCCTTGGGACCGACCAGCAAAGTTGGATTCATCGATTCTCTTTAAGGATGGGCTCCATGAAAGGAAATTTGAAGGTTCTTGAGGAGCTAAATCAAGCTCTCCGCGACGAATTGACGGCGATCAACCAATACTTCCTCCATGCAGAAATGTCGGAAAACTGGGGCTACAAAAGGTACTCGAAGTACATCAAGAAGCAATCGATTGACGAGATGAAACATGCCGAGATGCTGATGGAGCGCATCCTGTTTCTCGATGGAATACCGAAGATGGAACCAATGTCGCTTACCATAGGCAAGTCTGTGAAGGAGATGATCGAGTCTGATCTGCAACTCGAACATGATGCTGTGGCCTCGTACAACCAATCGATACGGGTCTGCGTGGAAAACAGCGACAACGGCTCCCGAGACCTGTTTGTGAAACTGCTGAGGGATGAAGAGGGCCACGTCGACTGGCTGGAAGCGCAGGTTCACCAGATCGAGGAAATCGGGTACCAGCGCTATCTCATCACCCAGACAGAAGAGGATTAGGCTCCCGCTGGCCTCATCTCTTCAGAGGGATCATCAAGCGCGGTGATGCTACCGATCGCGAGCAAGTTCCCGACTGATCTCATGCCGTGTATGTTTAGCAACATACATCGCGGCATCGGCGGTGCTTAGGAGAGAGTCCATTCTCTCTCCATCTTCCGGATAAATCGCGATTCCAAAGCTGGCGGAACCCCGGAACGAGTTGCCTTCGAGGAAGAACGGATCATCAAAACACCGCTTGAGGCGTTCGGTCACATCCTCCACATCGGTCTTACTGCGCACCGTAGGTATGAATACTGTGAACTCATCTCCGCCGTGCCGTGCCAGCATGTCGACATTGCGCAGTTGCCGCTTCATTCGTAGCGATGCTTCCTGCAGATACATATCGCCAACCCGATGGCCGTACCGATCATTGACTGATTTGAACTCGTCAAGATCGATGTAAATCAGTCCATAGATACCGGCGTGCTCCTGCGCTTCTTCTAGAGCGGCCCTCACGCGCCTCTCAAATGAGAATCGATTGTGAAGTCCAGTTAGCAAATCAAACTCTGAGCGGTGAAACAAGTCTGAATAAACTCGCCTTGATTCGATTGCGAGAAACGAAAGCCCAACTGCCATCGAGATGATCTCGGATTCCGCGGATCCAGGCACGGAATTGGCGTCGAGGGCAACAAAGATTTCGGCGAGCGGCGATACAGAACGGGCGGGTATCTGTTCGCGAACGATGCGTATGTTCGTCAATTCGGCCGGACGATTTCCGGATTGGGATCCATCGGCAGTCAGGCACCAGCAGGGCGCACCCTCGAGCCGCGACGAGACCATGTCTGCTATCTCGCAAAGAATCTCATCCAGCGGGCGCTTTCCATGAATGTCTTCGAGGATCGAACTGCGTTGCCGCTCGAGATTTGCTTCCCTCTCGATGCGTGCCGCCATCGCCACAGCCTGCTTCTTTACCTTGCGGTCGAGCGACCATCCTCTTGCCCCAATAATCAATACCAGGACCAATAGCAAGCCAACCAGGATCAACAGACTGCGCACATTCACAAAAGAGGGCCTTGCGACAACAGTAATATCGTCGAACGAGCGCAGCAGAATGTTGAATGACGACTCCCCGCCCGGGTTGACGGAGGCCGTATCCAACATAGTGCAAATTCCGGTAACACGGATTCTCGAGCCAAGAGGTATGCGCTTCATAGGCGCAAGCTTGTTATCGCCAGGCGGATGACGATAGATTGCTGTCAGCATCCGCCCGCCAGACACAAGCACATAATCGTCTTGCGTAGCCTGCCTAGCCTCCGTTGTCACTTGCCCCTCGATCGACACGAGGTCATTCTGGTGCCCGCCGAGATTGTTGGGACTCCAGAAACCCAGTTCGCGCCACGTGGCCTGTTGTGGCTTGATTGGCATTGAAATATGGCTGTCCTGAATTTCACCGTCAGACAGGGTCAGCACATTATCGCGGGATTCCGGGAATCCTGTCGCATCGGCCTGGTCGCCCAGCTGCAGCGGTTCATGAGTACGGGTCGAAATCCAGATGCTCCTTGCGCCGTCCTGAAGCACCACGGCCGCCCCCGGCTGGTAGTAGGTGATGACTCCGTGTACCCGGACTCTTTGCGTCAGATCACCCACGTGATAGACAGAGAGAATCTGGTCCATTGGGATAAGAGGAAGTGTCCATGGGTTGGCGCTTGCACGTTTCACAATGCGGATGTCCGACAGGCTGGGAATTTCGAGCAGGATTCCTGTCAATTGCATTTTGCTGTCGAAGCTGCCGGCAACGACAGCGGTCACTTCGACTTCGGCATCAAGAAGGTCTCCTGTTGCGCGTGCCTCGTTACTCACCACAATGGCGTCAACATACCCGCCATCCATGACCATATGCATTTTGATCATGTGTGAACCATCTTCCGTCACCAAATCGGCACTGCGGACCACGCCGCGCGCCTGCACCCGCATGCAATCCAGTTGCACCCGGATCATCTGGTCGAAGGTGGCACCTATTGGTTCAGGTAATGCGCCGTGACGCAAAAGTGTTACACGATCGCCCACTACGTCAGGACGGAAACTATCTCGTGCGTGACCTTCCACCAGTACCCGGTCACCCGGAACCAGGTTGGCGCCCCTTGAAAATTGCACATAGACGGCCGCATTGCCGTCCTGAACAAAGAGGTCTACGTCTTTAGCGCTGTAATAGGTGACAGTGGCCTCGAAGGCGACGGCAAGTCCTTGCGCAGCCTCTTCGTGGCTCAATTCATGAACGGCACGCAGAGTAGTGAGTGTGCCGGGCGCCTCCGCATTTACAGTGGACGCCCATCCGAAGATCAGCAGGATGGCGGCAAGTGCACTCTTCATCTACAACCTGGGTTCTAGTCTGTAAGCTGTATATCGGCAAACATCACAAAGTGTAAATGCCACATTAGTTTGTTCCACGTTGCAGTCCAGCACGCTTCGAGCAGGCAGGGCATCTCGCCGACTGTGCTGGCAGCCTGTTCGGCGAAGGCTGGGTGTTGTCGGCAACATTGCTGGAAGCAGGGCTTGGCGGGGACGCCTCGTCCTATTCTGTTGCCGACCCGAGGCCCAAATATGATCCGTGAACGCTGGGACCGCGAAGTGATCTATAACTCCGTCTGGGAGTCTCGGCTTACGAAAGGCGTCCAGAAACTCAGGGTCGCAGCCAACCTGCTCGGCCGATATTCCTTACGAAGGAAGGCCGGGAGAGAACCGGCCACCGGTTTACAGGGGACACTGGGAAGCAGACCAAGCAACGAGGCGTCAAGGTCGTTGAACGCTTTGGCTTGGAAGAACATGACAAGCCACCACAGAGATATCACTTGGAGAGCCAGCAATCGAGCTGAACCGCAACAACAACTCGAAATGCTGTGGCGGCCCCGAGGGTTGGATGCCGCAGGTACGCAGAAGCGGAGCAAGTCGATCAGGCTCCGTGGCAAGTTTCCCGGCGGCTTCAGTTCCTTCCCCACTCGCTCCCGCGAGCAAGAGAACCTGTCCATTCTGGTCAGGATTCCGCACAAAAGCAAGGATCCCGAATGATTGGCCGGTCGCCCAGCCCTGTGCAGTCGGGTTATACGTGGGCAATTCGTTCGGTTTTGGATGCACATTCCGAATGAACTCTTGCCTTGAGTTCTTGTCGAATGCAAAGACAAAGTCCAGTTGATCGGTGAAGAGCGAGACCCATGGATCGGAGCGAGGACTGCCGAGAAAGACAAAGTTATCGTCGGTTTTCAAGTCCGCCAGCCGGATGCTGCGGGCCGCGTGCACATCGATGATCCTCGCGCTGCTCCGGCCCAGTTCAACAATATTCGCCGCGATCGGCGTGTCTACGGCGGCCGCGGACGATGTGTCGCCTCCGAGAAGCATGCGACAGAACCGGAGTTCATCGGGTGTGAGTTTGTTAGGTTCCGGGATGTATCGATGATTTGCATAGTCCGAGACGGAGAGTTCGTCACCGGTGATTTCTTGCACATTGACGATGGTGGGATCGCTCGTGATCACATGCGTGGCGCGCGACGGCGTGAAGAGCGCCGTCCACGGCAGAATGTTTGCAGGCGGATCTACTGCGCGCCTTGTTCGCGCCAGGTAAGCTCCGGCAAGGGCCAGATTCCCGAGCAGGAGCAGCAGAGCGATGATCTGCCAGCGTCTCACGGAGCCGCGCGCCCTCGCCGTCCCTTTTTCGGCTGCGACAACAGCATCGGTAATCCTTGTCGGTTCCGGAGCGACTGCCACTGATCCTTGAAGCGCCGGTACATCCTCAATCACCTCTGTGGTCTGTGCGGTTGCACCGGTTCCCGCCGATTCCGCAGGAACAGGTGGGTGCTCGTACGTGATTTCCGGGATGTATGAGCCAAGGGGAAGACTGATCCGGAGTGTAGATGACGTGCCATAGGTTCCGTAATGCTGAAGCAGACGCTTGCGCACATCACTTGCAGTCACTCGAACGATCGCGTCCTCGCCTGTGTTATAGGAAGGCGACCGACCAAAAAGCTCCACGCCGATCACTCGTTCTTTGAGCGATTCAAAATCACCGGCGATAGCCCTTTCCACGATGTAGCCGAGGAATTGACCGCTGCGGTGGCTGCCGTTGAAGGCTGTTCCATCGACGATCTCTTTGAGATGCTGGCGGAGAGAAGCGACGGCGCTGTCGGATTCGGCGATTCTCGCGATATCCGCCTCGCGAGCGCCGATGGGACTCAGAGATGACATTCAGCAGCAAGCCGCCTCAAACCAATCAAGTATTGAGCGGCTCTGATTGTAGCACTTCGCTCATCGCCGAGATTGGTCCTGTCTCGAGCATCCCGTGGCTCTATTTGTTGACCCACGCTCACTGAAGGCCAAGCGGAACCGCATGTTGCTATGTCGCTACTGTTAATTCTATGCACACAGTGCATGTTGTTTATTTTTAAGGAGGTACGGGATCCGTTAGGGACACATTCTAACGTTGCGGGAACAGGCAAGACTGAGCGTAGAGTGAGAGTCGCATTTGGAAATCAACCGAAAGAGTGATTTGTCAGTTGAAGATGCCCGCGCGAAACGAAGCGGGCTTTCTGCTGAGACCATGAGCGGCGGATGACAAATTCCGTCGTTCGATTTCCGAGAAAGGTAGTTTGAGGGCGAACTGGATTGGAAGACTTGAGCAAGGGTGCGAAATCTCGGGTGAGACCGAATTAGCATTTGGTTCGATCTGACGAGACGGTAGGCACTCGTTTCTGATCAGAGATTCGATCTCCGCCAGCTCCCACTGCACTTCATGAGAGGCCAAGGAGGCCAAAATGACGCAAAAAGAAAGATGGCTCAAGTTCATCAGTTTGAGTCTGATGTTCATGGCGCTATGCTGCACGAGCGTGAGGTGCTTTGCACAGAGTGATCGCGGTAGTGTGTCAGGAATTGTCACCGATCCCTCTGGCGCCGCTATCACGGGAGCTAGAGTAACCGTCACCAATGCTTCAATGGGAACTCAGAACTCCACCGTCACGACGGGCGTGGGAGAATACACCGTCCCAGAATTGCCGGCCGGCATCTACTCGGTTACGGTGGTTGCACCCGGCTTCACTACGCTGGTCCGCAACGGAATCACCGTCTCGGTTGGAGAGACGGCACGCATCGATCTGAAGCTGGGTGTTGGGCAAAGCACGGCGACGATTACGGTCACAGGGGACGCTCCTCTGCTCCAGACCGATAGTCCACAGAACAATATCGAAGTCTCCACGACCGACATGAATGAGCTTCCGTTCAATGTCGCCGGCATCGGATCTGTACGCGACCCGATGAGTTTTGCCGCGTTGGTCCCTGGAACCATCGTGGGTGGCTGGAACGATATCCACATAAGCGGCTCTCCGGCAGCCACCTATCGCGTCTTTATGGACGGCCTGGACGACACCTCGGCGGTCAAGGGCGCCATCTCCGACGAAAACCAACCCTCTGTCGAATCGCTTGCCTCACAAGAACTCCTGGTTAACAACTATTCAGCGGAATTTGGCGAATCGGCGGGTGGAATCTTCAACTACACCTCGAAATCCGGCACGAACAGGCTGCACGGAACGGCCTTCAACTACCTTGAAAATGAGGATCTGGACGCAGGCCAGCCCTTCAACTACACAAATGGCCACAAGATTACCCCCGTGCAGCGGCAGCTCGATTTTGGCGGCTCTTTAGGTGGACCGGTGGTGATTCCTCACCTCTACAACGGCCATAACAAGACCTTCTTCTTCTTCGCTTACGAGGAGTACCACAACACACAAACCCTCAACAATGGAACCATTACGGTTCCCACGACAGCATATCGCACAGGCGATCTGAGCGCTCTATTGCAAGGTCCCATTACAGATTCCAACGGTGTGCCTATTCTGGATTGCCTGGGCCGACAGATGATCAATGGCGCGGTTTACAACCCTGCGACGACCAGAACCGCAACCTGCACGGACGGTTCGACCGCGGTGGTCCGCGACCCGTTCCCGAACAACTTCATCGGCGCGCCCAACACTTGGGATCCGGTGGCGCAGGCGGTTCTTCCCTTCATTCCTTCTCCATTGGGCGCCACTGCCAGCGCGCTCAATAACAACTACCCCAATATCCAGCCGAACAACAAATACCAGTACCTGACGAGCATCAAGATCGATCACTCGATCGGTCAGTTGTGGCACCTCTCGGGGTATTACATCGCCGAGCAGTCCAACAAGGACAATGCGGCCGACGGCATCAACGGCCCAGCAGCCCAGACCCGGTGGAACACAACCCCAGCTCCGCAGGTGTATCTCAATGCGGACTATACCGCCACGCCAAGACTTGTGTTTCACGCCGGATTCGACTTTACGCGGCACAACGCCGCCCAGAATGCTTTTGTGCAAGACATCAAGGCGTCGTCTCTGGGGCTCAACACGGCCGCAAGCATGCCTGGTGGCGCCGCGAACACCTTTCCGATTATTCACGGACTCCAGACCAACAGGCAGGGCGTTCCTCAGTTGGGAAATAACAACGCTCCGTTTTATGACGACAACTGGGAACCCACTGGGTCCGCGACCTGGATCCACGGCAGCCACACTTTCAAATTCGGCGCAGATCTGCGCCATCAGGTCTTCGGCACTCACAATGACCTGTCGGCCGGAAATTACGCCTTCGATCCCAGTGAGACGTCTCTGCCGTCCACCCAAGGTAATTTCCCAAGTGGAGCCAGCCTCGGCGATGGTTTCGCGAGCTTCGCTCTTGGCCAGTTGAATGGCGCAAATATCGGAAACGATAACATCGAGTGGTTTCACCGCAAAGAGTCCGGGATTTATGCGCAGGACACTTGGAAGCTCACGAATAAGATCACTGTGAACTACGGACTGCGTTGGGACTTGGAGCAGATGCAGCACGAACAGCATAACCGGGAAACCCAATTCAGTCCCACCGTCGCGAATCCGTCCGCTGGCGGCCTGTTGGGTGGAACCGAATACGAGGGGTATGGGGCCGGACGCTGCAACTGCATCTTCGAGAAGTTCTATCCCTGGATGATTCAGCCGCGGCTCGGCGTCAACTATCAACTGGATGCGAAGACCGTCATCCATGCGGGGGCTGGGTTCTACTCCGGCCAGCAACTCTTCATGAATGAAATCAACTATAGCAACCAGGGATTTGGCTTCAACCAGGTGTTCCTTAACAGTCCTTCGTATGGCCTTCCCGCCGGCCAGTTTTCCAATGGGATACCGTACTCTCCATCGGCTTTGACAGCCATCAACTTCGACCCTGGCGCCTACCCAGGACCCGGTTCAATCCAGTCACCTCCAAATTTCACGGTTCCAAACAACGGCAAGCCTGCGCGCTTCTTCCAAACAACCATTGGCATTGAGCGCGAGATCGTCAGGAATCTGTCGGTCGAGGCGTCTTTCATCGACAACCGCGGTGTCTGGCTTGAGTCCGACGGGCTGAAGGTAATTAACCAACTACCGGTATCGGTCATTGCGCAACACGGTTTGGACGTTTCCAAGCCGGTTGACCAGGCGCTCCTCACCTCGTCGATCTCTTCGCCAACTGTCGCGGCGAGAGGTTTCTCTGCGCCGTACGCCGGGTTCCCGTCCAATCAAACCTTGGCTCAAGCGTTACGGCCATTTCCGCAATTCGGCAATATAGGTGACCAATACGAGCGCGATGGCAATACCTGGTACGACGCGCTTCAAGTCAAGGTCACCAAGCGGATCGGCAACGGGCTTTCGGCCGGTCTCGGGTACTCCTGGTCAAAGGATCTGGGAACAGTCTCCAGCACCGGGACCTACACCACGGCGATACCATTACAGGACCCCAACTTGCCGCCGAAGAGCCAGAAAACCTATCTGGCCATCGACCAGCCGCAGATGCTCAACTTCAACTTCAATTATGAGGTGCCGAGATTTGGTTTTGCGCAAAGAGGCTGGAAGCGTGCATTGTTTGCGGGCTGGACAACCGACGGCATCTTCCATTACCAGAGCGGTTTCCCGATCCAGGTCCCTAATTCGCAGACGCAGTTCCAACTGAGTTCCGTGACTTTTACCTCGAGCAATAACGGGAATGGTGTTTTTGCGAATCGCGTTCCGGGCCAGCCGCTCTTCTTGCATGGTCTCAATAATCACAGCGGTAACCCCTACACCACATTCTTTCTCAACCCCGCTGCGTGGACAAACCCCGCCCCCGGGACCTACTCCACTTCCAAGCCGTACTACGGCGATTATCGTGGCCCGAGATATCCCAGCGAACAGTTGGGCTTCGGCAAGGCCTTCGACATCAAGGAAGGCTTGAAATTCTCGCTCCGCGCGGATTTCTTCAATGTCTTTAACCGCTGGGCATATCCCAACCTGAACAATACGGGAAATTTTGCCCAGGCTCCTCAATATAACGGCGACGGAAGCATTGCCAACGGCTTCGGCTACCTGGGCAACAGCATCTCCGGCGCAGGCGGAAACTTTTCTCCGAGAACTGGCGAGTTTGTCGCGAGAATCCAGTTCTAAACGTCAATTCAGCTGAAATTCCAACGAACAGGCCAGATGAATTCATCTGGCCTGTTAACTTGCAAGAGACTGTTCTTTGCGGACGACTCGCTGGAGAGTGACGGCTGTATCTTTTGGAGAAGAATGAAGTTGGCAATTACGCGACGTGACTTTGTGACAGGCTTGGCGGCTCTAAGCGCAGGAACTTTGAACTCCCGAGCGTTGCCGATATTGCGGAATTCCTCCCAGGATGCCAGGACTCGATTCCGAAAAGCCTCCGGAGCAATATTTCGAGACATGGACAGCCCAGAAAACGGGAATCACCTGGAAGCACGATAACGCGCTTTCGGCCACTCCGCTACTTGCCCGAATCCATGGGCCCGGGAGTGGCCATATTCGACTACGACAACGACGGTTGGATGGATCTGTATTTTGTAAATAGCGGCCCGGCGGATTTCTTTCAACCCGCAAAACCTCTGCGCAATGCTTTGTACCACAACAACCGTGACGGCACCTTTACCGATGTGACGGAAAAGGCAGGCGTGGCGGGAAGAGATTTCGGCATTGGAGTTGCCGCCGCCGACTACGATGGAGACGGGTGGACCGATCTTCTGGTAACGACCTATGGGCGGCTGATTCTCTATCACAACAACCATGACGGAACCTTTACGGATGTGACCAAAGCTGCGGGCCTGGATGAGCCGGGCCTGTTCACCAGCGCCGTCTGGTTTGATTCTGACAACAATGGCCTGCTCGATCTGTTTGTCTGTCACTTCGCAAAGTACGACAAGTCGCTGGAACGTGATTGCAGCACAAACGGGGTTCGCCACTATTGCTATCCCAAGACCTACGAACCATGGCCGAGCCGTCTCTACAAGAACAACGGCAATGGAACCTTCACCGACATAAGCGCCTCTTCCGGGATTGGACAGTATTTTGGGAAAGGCCTTTGGCGTTGTCGCGACTGACATCAACAACGATGGCTTGCTGGACCTGTTTGTCGCGAATGATTCCGTTTCCAACTTCCTGTACTTGAACAAGGGAGGCGGCAAGTTTGAAGAAATTGGTTTCCAGGCGGGAGTGGCGTATAGCGCGGATGGTGCGGCTCGCTCTGGCATGGGCGTGGATGCGATCGACTTTGATGGGGATGGCCGGCAGGATCTCTTTGTCGCTAACATCAGCCGCGAACGCTATTCCTTGTACCGCAATTCCGGAGACAATACATTTCAGGATGTAGCCGGACCGACGGGAATCGGCATGGCGACGGTGATGAATACGGGCTGGGGCTGCTCGCTTTGTCGATTTCGATCTGGATGGCAAGCCGGATTTGATTTTGGCCAATGGGCACCCGGACGATCTAATCGAATCGGTCAACAACAGCCTGCAGTATCGGGAACCCCTTTTGCTCTTTCACAACAATGGCAATGGATTTGATAACGTCAGTGCCGCGGGTGGTCCAGCCTTCAAAGAGTCGTATCCCGCCCGGGGGCTTGCCGTTGGCGATCTAGATAATGACGGGCGTGTCGATGTGGTTGTCGGGATCAGTGGCGAGGCTCCCCTGATCCTGCATAATATCGTTCGCAACGCGAATCATTGGATCGGTCTGAATCTTGCCGGGCTTGCGGTTGGCGCCAAGATCACTTGGTCGGCCAATGGGGTTGAGCACGGCATTTTCAAGCGAGGCGGCGGAAGCTATCTCTCTTCCTGCGATCCGCGCGATGTGTTGGGCCTTGGGACGGCAGAATATGCCGACTGGATTCAGGTTCAATGGCCCGCGGCCATCGGGCGCACGGACCGCTTCGAACATGTGCGCGCAGGCAAGTACTACTCTCTGGCGCCCGGGGGCAAGCTTCTATGATCTGGCTTCTCGCACTCCAACTCGCAGTCGGTCCCAGCGCAACATTACGAGAACGCAAAACAGGATTTTGCCCAACGGAAATTTGCCGAGGCTGTCAGCGAAGTCAATGCAGCTCTGCATGAGAGCCCGTACATGGTTCCGGCCCTGGTCCTCAAGGCTCGGCTGGCCACCTTTGCGCATCGTCCGGATGTTGCCAAGAGCTGTCTTATCACGGCCATTACGGCCGATCCAACATCCGAAGAGGCGCAGTTCTTTCTCGGGGTGTTTTACTACATGCAAAACGATTTCAAATTGGCGATCTCACCGCTTCAGACAGCCCAAACGCTCTCTCCCAAAAGCCCCCTGCCCGTGTTCTATCTTGCGATGACCCACGAAGCTCTGGGAGACGAGACCAAAGCGTTGGATCTCTACCAGCAGGCGGAGAATCTCTCTCCGCAGAAATCGCCGCAAAGCGCGTCGATTCTCGTTGCATACGGAAGGTTCCTGCTTTCACTGGGCCGGAGCCAGGACAGTATTGAAAAAGATCGACGGGCCATTGAGGCAGACCCCGAGTCCCGCGATGCGCACTATGAATTGGCAAAGGGATTAGACCATGAGGGAGATTTCAAGAATGCCGCACTCGAAGGAGAACGAGCCCTGACTCTGCCAGAGCTCGGCACCAGCGATGCCCAGATTCATTTTCTCCTGGCAAATCTCTATCGGAAGTTGAATCAACCTGATTTGGCAAAGGCCCATTTGGAGAAATTCCAAGCGGCTCCCCAGACAACACGCAGGTGAGTTGTGCCTCGTCAAAGTGTGCCATGAACGGCGCAGAAAAGAGTGCTGCGGTGCAGATCGAGTGGAAGCAGCCTTGCGGCGTGGATGATGGAGGCGGGCCACTCCGGGAGCGGATTACGGGAAATGACAGATGTGAGGCGCCGAAGTTTCCTGGCCTCGATTGCGGCCTGCCTGACCGGCTTGGCCGTCCGGCGGGCCATTCCCCTGGGCCTGCCCGCCGCGGTGGGTCTGTCCCAAGCCGCTTCGCCTTCTGACCCGGCGCAATCGTCCAACTCACGGACGCAACTCGATGGCCGAACGCTGGACCACAATCCGTCGAAGGCCGGTTCCTACTGGTTCACCGATGTCGCCGGCCGGTCGCAGTTTGCCTACCGGACCAACAACAACTTCACGGGCAGAAAGTATTTTCCGCAGCCGATGTGCGGCGGAGTTGCGGCTATTGACTATAACAATGACGGGCTCATGGACCTGTTCTTTACCAACGGCGCCAAGCTGCCGGAGTTGGAGAAGACCTCGCCCGCCTATTACAACTGCCTGCTGCGCAACAACGGCGACGGAACGTTTGAGGATGTGACCGCCAAGGCTGGCCTAACCGGAGCCGGCCTCGGCTACTGTTTTGGTGTTGCCGTTGCGGACTACGACAACGACGGCCACGAAGATCTCTTCATCTGCAATGCGGGCAGGAACGCTCTCTACCATAACAACGGCGACGGCACATTTACCGATGTGACCGCCGGATCGGGACTCGAACATAAACCGGAAAACGTGCTGAGCGTGGGGGCGGCCTGGTTCGACTACGACAACGACGGACTTCTGGACCTGATCGTCACCAATTACACCACCTGGACTCCGCAGACCGACAAGCAGTGCTTCAAGGACGCCACGCACGAGGAGTATTGCAGTCCGACGATCTACAAAAGCGTCGCGTCGAGGCTCTATCGCAACCTTGGCCACGGCCGATTTGAGGACGTCACCGAAGCAAGCGGCATCGGGAAAGCTCTGGGCAAGGGAATGGGCATCTCGATCGCGGACTTCACTGGCGATGGGCTGATGGACATCTTCATCGCCAACGACACCGAGCCCAATTTCCTCTTTGTCAATCAGGGCAATGGAACGTTCAAGGAGAGCGGCCTTGAATATGGCGTGGCCTATAACGAGGAGGGCGCTTCCGTATCGGGCATGGGTTCGGACGCCAAGGATTTCGATAACGACGGCTGGGTCGACATTATCTACAACGACCTGGCCGGGCAGGTCTTCGCCATTCTCAAAAACGAAAGCGGAAAGTCATTCAGCGAAGCAACCTGGTCAACCAAGCTTGGCCCGCTGACCCGGAATCTCTCGGGATGGAGCATGGGGTTCATCGACTACAACAACGACGGCTGGAAGGACATCTACTCCGCGAATGGAGATGTGGACGACCTGACCGAGTCTTCCAGGCAACACGACACCATGTTCGAGAATGAAGGCGGCAAGACCTTTATCGATGTCACAGAAAAAATGGGACCGGATTTCGCTTTTGTCGGCTACCAGCGCGGTTCGGCGTTTGTCGATTTAAACAATGACGGCTTCATGGATCTGGTCGTGACTTCACTCGGCGAGAAGCCCCGCATTCTGATGAATAATGCCCTGGTCAAAAATCACTGGATCATGTTCGATCTACGCGGACACAAGAGCAATCGCGACGGGATTGGCGCCACCATCAAGGTGACCACCGGATCCGGCAGGATGCTCTATAACCACGTGACCACCAGTGTAGGGTTCATGTCGTCGAGCGATCGCCGCGCGCACTTTGGCCTTGGCGCCGAGACAAAGATCGACCACGTGGAGATTCGATGGCCAAGCGGAATTGTGCAGCGGCTCGAGCATCCCGCCGTAGATCGGATCGTAAAGGTTGAGGAGCCCACAGAGAAGCCTGTGAGCTCCTAGTGAACGCGAAGGTCGAGCCGCATACGGCTGACTTGGGTTCTTATAGATCAGTTGCCACGCGCAAAACCTTTCTGCAAGAACCAGGGTTGCCTTTTTCATGGTGCAGCCGTGCAACCAGCCGTGAACTCTGTAGCAATCTCCTCTCCTCCGATGATTCTGCCGAACGTATCTACTGTTAGGTACCTTACGGTATGTAAAATTACTCATTTTAATGGGTTTATTGAGAGGTTACAAATGTCGCTAACGTTGCGATTCTGGGCCGTTGTCCGGTAGTTTTGTCTGTGGCCAAAACTGGCGGGGGAATCCGGGCTTGAAAATCACTTGGGACTGCAGGGAACGCCGAGGTGAAGAGGGAGACACCATTTCAAACCTGGAAGTGCAAGCATGGAAAGTGCGCGCAAGGCGGGCGTCAAGCCGTCTCGAAAGAATCGTCCGGGTTGAAACTGAGTTTCTAGAGCGATTCCCGGGCAGGTGTGGCCTTTCAAGAATCGTGCTTCGCATCTGATTCGCGTCGATTCGTATCAGCTTTGGAAATGGCAACCGTGGAATCGCCGTAGGCGTTATCGCCATGGCGCCTGCGGGTTTTGCCTGCCTTCTTCTTGGCGTAGTTTCTATGAGGGCCAATGCGCAGCAGGGAAGGGATGGGGCCGAAGCAAAGCCGATATACCGGCAGGCGGGAGCACCAATCGAGAAACGGATCGACGATCTGCTGAAGCGGATGACCCTGGAGGAGAAGGCGCGACAACTGGACCTGTATGCTGCCGCCGGTACCCTTGAAGATAAGCACACGGGCAAAGATCATGTTGCCGCCGACGCTGCCTTTCTGCCAGACAAGGCGCAGGAAATGTGGGGCGCTCTAGGCGTGGGCGGAATCCACGATACCTATCCGACTCCAGCCCAGTCCAATGCAATTCAGAGCTGGGTTATTGCGCACAACCGTCTCGGGATTCCGGCGCTGTTCGTCGAAGAGGGCTTGCATGGGTTCGACATGGGAACCGTGTTTCCGGCCCCCATCAACTTGGCGGCGACCTGGAATTTGGGAATTGCGCAACGAACTGCCAGTGCGATTGCCGCCGAGGCTCGCGCAACTGGCGTGGGAATGATTCTGGCCCCGGTGCTGGATCTTGCGCGTGAGCCCCGGTGGGGACGCGTCGAAGAAGACTTTGGCGAAGATCCCTACTTAACGGGACAAATGGGCCTCGCCTATGTGCGGGGAGCGCAAGGCGACAGCCTCAACACGGACCACACCCTGGTCGCTGAGCCCAAGCATTTTGCCGGGCACGGATCCCCGGAAGGTGGCACAAACACCTCGCCGGTACACATGGGAGAGCGCGAACTGCGCATGACCATGTTGCGTGGCTTTGAGCCCGCATTTCGCGAAGGCCATGCAATGGGCGCAATGGCCGCATACCACGAGATCGATGGGATCCCGATCACCGCCGATCCATTCCTGCTGAAGAAGATCCTGCGCGACGACTGGAATTTCCAGGGATTTGTGCTTTCTGATTTGGGCGCGATCAGACGGCTGTACGACGTTCACCATGTGGCTGCTTCACCGAAGGATGCGTCCTGCATGGCAATCAGGTCCGGTGTCGACATGCAGTTTTACGACTTCGAACATGCGGTTTTTCAGAAAGCGTTGGTCGATTGCGTGCATGAAGGAAGCCTGTCTGAAACCGATCTCGATCGCGCGGTGCGCTCGGTTCTGCGCGTCAAGTTCGAGCTCGGGCTGTTTGATCACCCGCTGGTCGATCCGGCTTTGAATCAACGGGTGGACCGTTCGCCGGATCATCTTGCGCTCTCGCTCGAATCGGCGCGCCAGTCCATGACTCTGCTCCGGAACGAAGGGAATCTGCTACCGCTCTCCCGCTCCGTGAGTCGCATTGCGGTGATCGGGCCCAACGCCAACGTGGCGCGCTATGGGGACTACGAGAAGGAAGAGAATGGCGTGCACATCAGTATGCTCCAGGGGATTCGCAAGCTCGTACCGCAGGCGACGGTCACGTTTGACGACGGGAAGAGCATCTCTGCTGCGGTAGCCAAGACGAAAGACGCCGATGTGGTGATTCTGGGACTGGGTGAATGGCAGGGAGTCTCCGGTGAGGGCTTCGATCGCTCCAAGCTTGACCTCCCAGGGAATCAGGAGCAACTACTCGAAGCCGTCGCCGCCACCGGCAAACCCGTGGTTCTGGTTCTTCAAAACGGAAGACCTCTGACGATTGGCTGGGCAAAGGAGCATATTCCGGCGATACTCGAAGCCTGGTATCCGGGCGAATTCGGCGGACAGGCAATTGCTGAGACGCTTTTCGGAGACAACAACCCGGCTGGACGACTGACGATTACATTCCCACGCAGCACCGGGCAACTACCCGACTTCTATAACTTCGATCCCTCGCGCATGCACAAATATGTGGATGACGATGGTAAGCCGGTGTTTCCTTTCGGATTTGGGCTGAGCTATACCACTTTCGCGCTACGCCCATCTGGCCGTGCAAGGCACCATCACGAGGGAGCAAGTCCGACATTCGTGTCTTCGGTCGACGTGACGAATACAGGCGACAAAGAAGGCGACGAAGTTGCTCAGCTTTATGTCCGCGAGGATGTGAGCAGCGTCGAAACGCCCGATCGATCCCTAAAGGGGTTCTCGCGGATACATCTCAAGCCGCACGAAACAACGACCGTAACTTTCCGCGTTCCGCAGGATCAGCTTGCCATCTGGAACCAGGAAGGAAAATGGGTTGTGGAGTCAGGCAACTACACGGTTTGGGCGGGCGGCTCTTCAGAGGCTTCTCTCACGACCAAATTCCTTCTCCATCCATAGGTGCCCGAAGAATTCTGCAGACGACCTACAGGACATGAAGCACAGAGGACAGGATCATAATGAAGACCTGTTCGTTTTGCCTGGCTGGCAGTTGTGGGATGCAGTGCTTTAGCTGCTTTTGGCCAAGTTCCAAAGGAACCCGTCGATTTTGTGTCTCCGAACATTGGGGGCATTGGCCAACTTCTAACCGCCACCGTCCCCTATGTGCAGCGTCCGCATGGCATGGCGAGGCTCGCTCCGATCGTCACTCCCGGAATCACGGACCGCTATCTGGCCGACAAGATCTACGGCTTTCCCGCCGGACCCGCACTTCTGATGGCATCCGTGGGACAATCCAGCACGAACGCCGCCGCTTACGCCTCCGACTATGATCACGATTTTGAAACCGCGACGCCTTATTACTACGAAGCTGATTTGCAGACGTGGGGAATTCGTGCGGAATTCACGGCGACGAATCAGGCTGCATATTACCGGTTCACATTTCCAGCTAGTGCTCATGCCCATCTCGTGCTGACTCTCAAAAACCATGCAGAGTTCAGCGTGACGGGGAAGAGCGCGATCCAAGGAAGTGCGCGGGCGGACGGAACGGTCGTGCAGCTCGAGCAAACAGGCCCGGAGACAAGAGAATACTTCTACGCGGAGTTTTCCCGTCCGTTTAACTTCTTGGCAAACGTGGCAAGACGGTGAAATGAGCCAGGCGTCAAAGCAGGCCGGCGATCAGATCGGATTCGTCAGCGACTCGCCCTCGACCGCAGGGGAAATCTATCGAAGTAAAGGTTGGCATCTCGTACATCAGCACTGAACAGGCGCGGCGCAATCTGGAGCAGGATATTCCTGGTTGGAAATTCGATCAGGTTAAAGCAGAGTCGCGCGCTGCGTGGAACCATGCGCTGGGTGCCGTGCAGACCGTCGGCGGAACTGAGCGCCAGCGCACCATCTTCTACACGGCCCTCTATCGTTCATTGGGGCGCATGACCGACATCACGGAAGACGGCAGATATTTCAGCGGTTACGATCACCAGGTGCATGATGCAGGGGGCCACGACTTCTATGTCGATGACGGCCTCTGGGACACATATCGATCGCTCCATCCTTTGCAGATGTTGCTTAACGCGAAACAGCAGGAGGACATGATCCGCTCTTATGTCCGCATGTATCAACAAAGCGGATGGATGCCCTCGTTCCCCTCTGCGGCAGGTGAACAGCCGGTCATGATCGGCCACCACGCGGCGTCGTTGATTCTGGATGCGTATGCCAAGGGATACCGCGACTTTGATCTGGCCGAGGCCTATGCCGCCGTGCGCAAGAACGCGACGGAGGCGACGATGCTTCCGTGGAGCCGCGGTCCGCTTACCAAGCTTGATCGGACATATTTCGATAAGGGCTTCTTTCCGGCTTTGGCTTACGGGGAAACAGAAACGGAACCGCAAGTGACTCCAGAGCGGCGCCAGTCGGTGTCGGTCACGCTGGAGAATAGCTATGACGACTGGTGTGTCGCGCAGTTAGCGAAAGCGCTCGGCAAAAAGTCAGATGAAGAGTATTTCACCAAGCTTGCGCACAACTATCAGAATATGTTCAACTCCGCTATCGGTTTCATGGCTCCCAAAATCGCCGATGGGCAATGGGTAACGCACTTTGATCCGAAACTGGGTGGAGGAAACGGAGGCCGGGACTATTTCACCGAAGTCAATTCATGGTTGTACACATTCAATGTGCAGCATGATGTGGCGGGACTGATTGATCTGATGGGCGGGCGTGACGCATTCAACGCAAAGCTCGATCAATTGTTCGTGGAACAATACGGAAAGTCGAAATTCGATTTTCTCGGCCAGTTCCCTGACGCAACGGGTTTAGTTGGCCAATACGCGCAAGGGAACGAGCCGAGCTTTCACATCCCTTACCTCTATGACTTTTCGGGAGAACCGTGGAAGACCCAGAAGCATGTTCGCCAGTTGATGGACGTGTGGTATGGAGATGGTCCTTTGGGCATACCCGGAGATGACGATGGGGGCGCCACTTCCTCCTGGTATGTTCTGAGCGCAATGGGGTTCTATCCGGTGTGTCCTGGCAGTCCCGTGTACGAAATCGGAAGCCCGATCTTTGCGAAAACTACAATTCGACTGGGCGACGGCAAACAGTTCACCATTGTCGCGAATCATGTTTCCGCGCGCAACAAGTACATCCAATCGGCACAACTCAATGGAAAACCGCTCAATCGAGCGTGGTTCCATCATGCGGATATAGCTGACGGAGGAACGTTGATCCTGGAAATGTCCGATCACCCGAATCAGAAATGGGGCAGTGCCGCTGACGATGCACCGCCCTCCATGAGCGTAGAGAATCTTACAGTTTCCAGGGCGGAGTGATGGGTATATTTGGAAGTAGCGAAAGCGGAGAGAAAAGCAAGTTGCTCTGGCAGGCCCTGCAGTCTCGGCGTCAGCTTCTGACAATGGGAACCGCGGCAGGCCTGGGAAGTTTCTTGACGCCTGCTGTGTCGGTCGCTGCAAGTCAAAAGGAGCAATTGGGCTGCTGTGAAGCCAATGTCAGAAGCTTCGGTGCAATCGGAGACGGACAGAGCGACGACACTGCGGCTTTTCAGCGGGCACTGGATTGGGTCCATCGCACAGGGGGTGGGATTGTCTATGCGCCGCCGGGAAGGTATCTGTTTCGCGGACCGCTCGTGATCCCAGACTGGCGTATCACTGCGAGGCTCGTTCTGCTGTGTGCCTTCGCACACTGGGATCAGGGATAACGGTCAAACGAAGCCGGGCGACGATGGCACTGTCCTGCTCGTGACTGCAGGCCGCGGCCATGAGGATGGCAAGCCATTCATCACCATCAACACCAATAGCTCGGTTGCTGGCCTGACAATCCACTACCCGGAACAAGTCATGGACGAAGCTCCCATTGCTTATCCGTGGACGATTGCGATGCGAGGCAAGAATCCCGCTGCGTTCGACTTGGAACTGCTCAATTCCTATCAAGGTATCGACGCCAGCCAGAACGAGCGACACAACATCCGCAATATTAGTGGGCAGCCACTACGGCGAGGAATCTGGGTCGATGCGATCTACGACATCGGACGCATCGAGAATGTTCATTTCAATCCCTGGTGGAATGGACATAGCCGCGTATATCAGTGGCAAACCGAAAACGGCGAAGCGTTCATTTTTGGCCGGGCCGATTGGGAATATGTTCTGAACACGTTTTGCTTCGGCTACCACATTGGTTATAAGTTTGTTCAGACTGGGACCGGCGAATGCAACGGAAACTTTCTGGGTATCGGAGCCGATGACTGCAATCGCGCAGTCCTGGTTGAGCAGAGTGCTCCGTACGGTTTGCTCATCGCCAACGGAGAATTCACGTCCTTCCATGGCAGCGATCCAACGATGGTGGAAGTCCTCGGAACCAATCAAGGCGTTGTCCGCTTCGGAAACTGTGCATTCTGGGGTCCTTGTCACCAGATCGCGAAGATCAGCGGAGAGGGCACGGTCGGCTTTAGCGACTGCACCTTTGTAGAGTGGGGAAATGAAAATCGCGCAGCGATCCAAGTTGGTTCCGGCAGTCTGCTTGTGAGCGGGTGCGAATTCCGTCAGAACAAGCCTCATATCTCGCTTGGAGAGAAGGTAGATCGCGCTGTCATCGCGGGTAACCTGTTCGCTGGACCGGCCCAGATTCGAAATCTCACCACGAAGGATGTCCAGATAGGATTGAACTCTTCTTTCTAGCTATCGGCGCGCTAGGGTCGCGACCGATTGCGGTGCGAGGAGAGTGATGGCTACTGGGCTTGAGAGTAAGAGTGAATGAGGATGGCCAATAGAGATGCGCGACGTTTTGTTTCTGTAATTTTCTTCTCCGCAATCGCTGCCATGACCGCTTTTGCCCAAAGTGGTTCACATCCCTGCACAACGTCCCATGCGGTGAAGCCGTCAGTCTGGTTCACGGCGTAAGACTCGCAGAAATAGAATTCATCGGGCAAACAGGCCAACGATGGCGGAGCAGATCGCGTATCGACGCGCCATTCAGATCCTCGCTGAGTCATGGCGGATTCGATGCCGGTTGAATTCAGATGTGGACCAGGCCGCGTTGTAACGCAGTAACCACGGCCTGCGTGCGATCGCTAGCATCGAGACGGGTGAGGATGACGCTCACGTGGCACTTGACCGTGGCCGGAGTGATTCCCAACTCAACTGCAATCTCTTTGTTGGATTTGCCTTTAGCGATGAGCTGCAGTACTTGGCGTTCTCGGGCGCTAAGACTTGTGTCTGGAGTTCGTTCGGCAAGAGCCTGCGACATGGAAGGAGGTAGATAGCGCCCGCCTGCATGAACTTTGCGTACAGCGTTTACCAGCATCTCTTGCGGAAGCCCCTTCACCAGGTAGCCGCTTGCGCCAGCTTCCATAGCCTGGTGAATATCCTCGTCACCTTCGTATGTAGTCAGAACAATGAATCGCGCTCCCGGGGACCTATGACGAATTGCGCGGATTGTCTCGACACCGCTCATTCCCGGCAGCCGCAAATCCATAAGCGTAATGTCTGGTGCGCAGGAGAATGCATCCCGAGTGCTTCTTCGCCGCTGCCAGCTTGGGCGACACAAACCATCTCATTTGAAGAAGAGATCAATGCCGCGATGCCCAATCGCATGATGGGATGATCGTCGACGATCAGAATTCGGATCAGGGGCATGCAAATTATAAAAAGCTTTGACTGTGAGCTTAGTCAAGGTCTATTGGAAACTCGATTCCAATGAGATCGCTAATCAGCAAGTTTTTCCCGCGGAACCGAGACACGTAAGTGCGTGCCGAAGTTGATTTTGCTCTCGATCCGCACATCGCCGCCAAAGCGATGAACCCGCTCGCGGACACCCTCAAGTCCATAATGTCCCTCGGTCGGAACGGCAGTTGGATCAAATCCCCTTCCATCGTCAGAGATTCTAATATCCAGCGTTTTTGGGGAGAAGAACAGGGTGGTGTGGATCTCCTTTGGGCCACCGTGGAGGACCGAATTGAGTAGTCCCTCCCGGGCTACCATAGTCAGTTCGTGAGTTGCCTGCTGCCCAATCTCAAATGGCTCTCCCTCCGACCTGCAGTCGATCTCTATGCTGTATTCCCGGCTGAATCTCTCACTCATCTGCGCAATACAGGTGCAGAGATCCCTCGGAGCTCCCTCTCCTTTGCGGAGGTTCCAAACTGCCTCGCGCGCCTCGTCCATAATCGATCGGATCTGCGTGTTGGCGTAGTCAATCATGTGCACTCGCGATTCATGATCTTCCCTCTCGCACGTTCCCGCGGCTTCCAGCATCGCGGAAACACTGGCGCAACCCTGGATGAGGGTGTCGTGCATCTCGCGAGCAAGCCGGGTGCGTTCGGCTAACACCGCCGCAAACTTATCGTGAAGCTGCTTCATGCGGAGCTGATATGCAAGAAAGGAGATCAGACCAATGGCAAGAATGCAGATAGCAATGAACCACGGCGTTCGATAAAAATATGGCCTCTTCACGAACGTCATCGAGGCAGCGACGGCGTTTTCCGGGTGTTCCATCTCCCAGCCTTCCACAGTGAACGTGTAAGTGCCGGGCGGCAGATTTGTGTAGGTGGCTATGCGCTGCTGCGAGCCGGCCGATGTCCAGTCCTTGTCGAATCCTTCCAGACGATACCGGAATCGCAGGTCCTGCTGAGAATTCAGATATACGGGCTCGTATCCGACTTCGAGACGCGACTGCGCCGCGGCCAGAACAACCTGCGTTGAGGGCAACACTTCGCGTCCATCCACACGAAGGTCGCGGATTCCCAGATGGATCAGTTTTGATGTTTCCGACTCGCTGGGCGTGATTTGCCATAAGGCCTGGTTAGTTGGGAACCATGTCTCGTCATTTCGAGTGATGATGCCGGCCGGCTGCGTGCCGCCGTAGAAACGCGTCGGCTTGTCGCCTGCGTCGGCTCGATAGAAACGCATGGCAAGCGGTGTATCGGGAACAGCGGCACGGGCATCCAGTTGGCTGCGGTTCAAAAGCATCACGCCCAGGGGACCACTCATCCAGAAGCGGTGATGGCTGTCCTCAAGAATTGAGAAGATGTCATTACTGGCAAGGCCACTTGCCGTGGTGTAGTGAGTCACTCGGCCATAGCGATATCGAAATAGCCCGTGCGTCAGCGTACCAAACCAGAGTCCGCCGTCGCTGTCTTCATACTCGGCCCAGACCTTTTCGTCCTTCAGCGCTTCCGTCGCTGCGTCGTGGATGGGTTTTTCATTTCGCAGATGGTTTACACCGCGCTCGGTTCCCAGCCAGATGTCACCGGTATGATCCTCAAGGATCGATCGCATGCTGAAGTGCGACAGGCCGTCCTCTATTGTTAAGTTGTGGAGAGTTCCATTGATGTAGTGGCTGACGCCTGAGTCGGTTGCGAACCAAACGCTGCCGTCACGGGACTCAAGCATCCCGCGGATAAAGTCATTTACCAATCCCTGCCGGGTCGTTATGTGGGTGGTTCCCGTTGGAGCTACTTTGAAGACCCCGCTTCCGTCTGTTCCAATCCAGAGGGCTCCGTCGCGCGTCCGCATAACGTTGCGCACGTGTACGTCGCGTATTCCGGCAAAATGTGCTGGAAGCACGCGGTCGCCGACAACGTGCACGAGCTGGTTTGAAGCGGCCCACAGGCTTCCGTCTGTATCCAGATTGACCGTGCCGAAATCCGAGTCCGCCGCGGCCGGCAGTGACAGCACACGTACTGGCGTGTGGCTCAGGCGAATCATCCCAACCTGTGTCCCGATCCACAGGTTCCGGTTGTCGTCCGTGAAGATTGAAAGCACCGTGTTGCTCATCAATGGGGTTGGCGAATTGAGGCGCGACACCTGACTTGAGTGCGATTTGAACTGAATGCGAAAGATTCCCTGCCCGATGGTTCCAGCCCACAATTCGCCCGAAGAAACCGCGCAGAGCGTGCGCACCGTACCGGAAACTCCGGGAACACGCTCGAAATTGTTGTGGCCCGGCTGCATTCGATGCAAACCTGCGACCGTGCCAACCCATATCGAACCATCGTCGGTTTCCAGCACGGACTTGACGCGATTCTGGCTGTCGGATCCCTGAAGGGCGTACCTCTTGGAGTGACCGTTCTGAATCGAGTACATTTCTGCCGCTCCAGCCCACACGCGACCGACGTGATCCTGAAACAGGCCATGAAAGGAACTAGCGGGCATGTCGGGAGTGTTATCGATTCGCACGAATCGACCATTTTTGCCCTTGTAGAGACCACTATCCGCAGCTACCCAGAGTTGGCCTTCGCGATCTTCAAGAAGTGCGCGGATAAAAACATCGGTGAGTCCATCGGAAGAGGAATAGGAGCGAAAGACGTCGTTCCGCATCTCTACCAGGCCACCTCCGTCGGTTCCGATCCACAAGGCTCCGTCGCGCGAAGCAAGCAAGCAGAACACACTGTTCTCGCGGATCGCCGGCGTGTTTTCGTGAGAGAACAGCGTGAACTGCGCTCCGTCGAATCGAAGCAAACCTTCCGTAGTACCGATCCAGAGAAAACCATCCTGCGTCTCGGCGAAAGATTGAACTGTTTCTCCAGCGAGTCCGTTCTGCGATTGCCAGGAGCGCGAGGTGTAGCTCCACGAGTTGTCCAGAGCACTTTGGCCGCCAGGTTGCGCACCGGTTGCAGACGGAGCCAACAACAGCAAAAGCACAAGAGACCAAAGACTCGTAAGAAACGCACGATAATCGTCCAGCATCCGAAGAGGAGATCTCAATCTGAGCAGATCGTCTTCGGAGGCGCACGCGGGGCACGCTTTAACGACGTTTGTAGAGGGGTTCATTCAATTGCGATTGGTCAGCAACCATCTTCTCTCACGAGGGTCTCGTTGACAATGAGCAGGGGCTATAGAACCTCGACCCTGTGAAAGGGCTTCGATTCAAAGCTCAGCTCGGCATCCTTCAATGCTGGGGAGGATGCGCGTACCGTAACCTTTCCGGGCTTCCTGGACATCTGCACAAGTGCAGTTGCGATACCGGCTTCTGCTCGCACCGGATTAGCAGATATCTCTTCATCACCGATCATCATGCCTTCACCGCTGACCGAAAAGCTCACCAAATCATCGCTGTACGGATACGACTCGCCTCGCGCGTCGCAGATGTGCGCATAAACGCGAACCCAATCGGATCCGTCGGCGACCGGGTCAATGCCGCAGGTATCGGCCCGAAGGTGCAGGCATATAGGTACACCTGGCGAGCGCACGGTATGGCTGGCTACAACTTTACCGTCGATCAGCCCCTCGGCCAGAAGTTCGCCGACGGGAGCAGTCAGCCCTGACTGCGTCATCGGATTTGCAAACAACATGCTGCGGGTAGGGCTGAAGTCGCCCACCTTGAACGTGAACGGAGGATGAGCAATGCGGTATCCGGAGTCAGGCGGCTGCATAGCGACTACGGTGCCATTCTGCGTGAGACGCACCTGCTCGCAGTTGCTGAAGACGGTGACAGTGGTCGGCGAATGAAATGTTGCAAAGTTGGCGATGAATACCATGGGCCCGCTGCCAACGCGGGAAGACGACCCACGTGACGGTCTTTGACTCTGGAACATGTAGTAGCCGAACTTCGGCAATCGGAACATATCGAGCGGCGCCCCCAGAAAAGGCTGGTGGTGGTAGCCGCGGGATGCGTCGATGCCAGCCCACAAGTCGGCGCCGGCCGGCTTGGAATCGTGCTCGTAAATTCTGTCCAGGCTCACCATATGCGATGTAGCCTGCACCAGCATCGGCATTTCACCCCAGGACCGCGCGACGCGAACACGCCCTTGTTGATCGACCCAGTTGTCTACCTGGTCGCCCCACTCTCTGACCCAACCGGGCTTCGCGGGCTTTTCGTGCCGACCGCCCACGTATTCCACATCCCACCCAGGGAAATCATCAACCTTTTGCCGAATAGGATCGCCCGCCGTGTAGCACGCGGGGCCCGGATACTCCTCGTGCACGATCCGATAAAGCTCTGACGCAACTGGACCATTGTTCGACTCGTTCAGCGCAGCCTCCCAGATGACTACGCTGGGATGATTCCGGTCTCGGCGGATCATATCCCGTGCGTCCTGAAATACCCGCTTCTTGAATACATCGTCACCAAGAAACTGCCAGCCAGGGTTGGAGACAATAGCGAGGATACCCAGCTCATCGCATGCATCCATGAAGCCAGGGTCCTGCGGATAATGACTGCGATATGAAGTAAACCCCGCCTCGCGCAACTTATAGGCGTCGCGATAGTGAGCCGACCGCGGCAGTGCGTAACCAACATAAGGATGATCCTGGTGCCGGTTTGCGCCGATCGAGAAAAACGGCTGACCGTTGATGAGTAAGCCGCGATCTTTGTCAAAGCAGATCGATCGGATTCCAATGCGCGTGACTTCTTCGTCTGCCACCTTTCCCGCGACGGTAACGCTTGTGTGAAGCAGGTAGAGATGAGGATCTTCCGGGTGCCAGAGCTTCGGCGAAGGAACGCGAATTTCCTGAGTCACTGTCTGGCTCTCACGGGACCGCACAGACACTTCGGAAACTCCCGATGCAACAACACTTCCGTCAGGTTCCACCAATCGGTGCTCGATCTTGCATGATTGTTCTTCGCTGTGCTCGTTTGCGACTTCAGTCTGAATCCGGATCGTGCTCTCGGCCGGACCGACCGTGGGAAATGTCACGAAAATTCCGCCGCCCGCGATCTTGTTCGCGAGAATGGGATCGGTGATATGCAGTCGATCTCTGACTTCAAGGTCGACTCCGCGATAGAGTCCCCCGAAGTAGCAGAAGTCGAGTTCGCCCTGCGGCTTGCCCGGAGGTACCTCGGGATTGTCGCGGTTATCCAGCCGAACCACCAGTGTGTTCTGACGATCCAAGCGAAGAGACTTTGAGATGTCGAGCGTGAACGGAATATACCCACCATAGTGTGTGGTCAGGTGAACATTGTTGAGCCAGACATCCGCAACCTGCATTGCTCCTTGAAACTTCAAATAGACAATGCGGTCCTTCCACCCGGGCTGAGCTGCGAATGACTTCTTGTACCAACAAAGGCCTTGATAATTGCGACCTCCGCTGACATCCCTCGGCTCCAGGCGAACGGTGTGCGGCAGGTTCGCCGTCTCCCATTCGGCATTGTCTGGAGGAAGCTGCGATTCATTTGCGTGAGCATCAGAGGGCGTTGAGGGTCGGCAGAAACGCCAGCCTGCATTCATGTCAAAAACGATTCGCGCGTCAGTTCGGTGGACAGATTCGCCGCTCTCTCCGGCGACCTCCGGCTGAATCATTCCCTGGATGACATTTGATTGCGGTACAAGTCCCGATAAAACCATGCCGGAAGCGGATAGAGCACTCGCTTCAAGAAATTCCCTGCGTGATACGGACATTGACTTGCCTTTCCTTTTCTGGTTCTCCTGCTGATCGCTATTGAGTTCCTGCGATTCCCGTTGTTTTGCTTAAGACGGCTCGCGGACCTGACAGCGCATGCTGCACGCGGTAGGGCTTGCCGGACTTGTAAAGCCGCACCCGCTCGCGGATTGCACTCGCCAGATCGGTGTTTCCCTGGGCCGCAGCAAGATTCATGGCTTGACTCGCAAGCGCAGCCGCCCGTGCAAACTGGTTATCTTCGGCATACGCAGCAGCCAGCGTGTCGAGCACATTTGGATCCTCGGCCGATGTGAGGCTGTTTGCGCTCTCGGCCAGCGATAGCGCTTCTCGCCCGTTGCGGATTCCTGGTTCCGGCGCCGTGGCGAGTAGCCACGCAACGCCAAGTGTGGCGCTGATGCGCGAAGAATCGATGCCGTGCGCTCGCCGCCAGTGAGCCAGCGCAGCTTGATAGTTACCCAGGTCTTCGTATGCGGTTGCCATGGCTTCTTCGCACGAGGCGAAGTGCGGCCGGATCTCAACAGCCTGCTGGAATTCCGGGAGGGCCTGTTCAGCGTGACCTTGCTTCAGAAGAAAGGTCCCCAGTGCATAATGACTCTCGACCGAAAGCGGGTTGATGCGGAGCGCCTCGCGAAGATGCTCGATTCCGTCCTCGGCGCTGCCTTGCGCGTAGAGCGAAATGCCAAGACCGTTCTGCACTTTGGCGTTATCAGGTTCAATCGCAGCGGCCTTCTCCCATAGGACAAGGGCATCGTTGTTCTTTCCTTGTTCCGTTAGCTGCATGGCCTGGTCGATGAGCCTGTAGACCTCGACTGCCGGAACCTGAATATCCTCAATCCCGTCTCCAGCAATGTTTACGAATTCAGGCAGATTGACTGCGCGATTGGAGGCAGTCGAGTTGTCGATCAGAATTGCAGGGCTCGAGTCGCCGTTCGCATCGATATGTGTCAAGTACATCTGCGTGTAAAAGGAGCGGGCCTTCGATGAGAAGACCAGCCAGCGTCCGTTCGGTGAGAAGCTATGCCACGAGTTCATCTGCATCGTGTTGCCTCGCAGCTGGCGTGCCGTACCGCCTTCAAACGGCACGATGTATAACTGGCTGTCCGGGCGCATCAGCTGTCCGTTGCGGCATTGCACAAAGACGATCCAGCGGCCATCAGGAGAAACCTTCGGGAAGTTGTTGCTCATGCCGTTTTGCGAAGCACCGGTGATGGGCTCGGGTGTGCCACCTCTACCTTCATTGAAAGGAACTCTATATAAGTCGTATTGAATCTGCGTCTCGTTGGGATCGTTGGCGCGGATGGCTTTCTTCTGACCCGCGGGATATGGGTCTTTGGCTTCGGCTCTGGCGAAGACGATGTATTTACCGTCGGGGCTCCAGACGCCATCGGTCTGCACAAAGCGGGGATCATCTGCGCCCGGCAGAGGCTGCCGCTTTCCCGTCGAACGGTCGTACCACTCGAGAATTCCTCGTGTCGGAAAGAAGACCTGCAGAAAGCGATAGTCCTTGAAATTCGTAACGTAGTAGGTATTGCTGACGTCTTCCGAAGAGGAGCCGGCAAAGGTTCCCAACACAAAGCGCCCGTCGGGCGAAACCTGCGACATGAAACCAACGCGAACCTTGCCTGCCTGTCCATCGGTATTCCACTGCACCACATTCTTGTTCTGGATGGACATGTGCCGGTCCACCGGCACCAGCGCGTAGAGCCCTTTGTCGTTGGCCGGCCCGTCCACGTCGATGCCCATCGTCTTTCCGTCGCCCGAAAACGAGTGACAGTTTGCACAGGTGGGCAGGTTCGTAAGCACGGTCCGGCTTTCCGGTTGGCGGATGTCTCTTAATCTCCAGCGGATCAAATGAATCGCAGCCGGCGACAGCGGCTGCACGGTGCCATTCGCGCCCGCTGACGGCATCAACGGAACGTCGCGGTAAAAAATCGGCGCGTCCACCGGGTCAGTCGAAGTCGAAAACGAAATGTGTGACATCGAGGAGCGAGTGCCGTCGCCACTCCATCCCGTAATGTTGAGCGTGGCTGGCGAACCGACAGATCCTGCCTGAATCTTGCTCCACGTCTCAGCGTCCGGCTTCCATGTCCACGATGCAGCCTGTTGAGGACTAAGCTTCGGAGGCTCATTGGTCTCGCTCACACATTGCTCGTCGATCGGTCCGAGACGCATTCTCTCGCCCTTGGTCTCCACATGAATCGGAGCAGCATTGCCGCCAAATGTTATGTCGATGTTCCAGCGCTCGGCTGATCCGTCACGCCAAATGAATGTGGGTGGAGTAATGCCGGACGGGAAAGCCGATCCGTCCTCGGGATAGTCGACCGATATAGACCATAGAGCAGGCTGTGAAGAGGAGTTGCCGGTTGCAGCCAACGCTTGCCCACGGACGAGTACTCTGCCTCGAAGGGGCAACACGAGAACTAATGCGATACAGAGCGCAAATAGGACTGTCGCCGCTGACCATAAGCGCCCGGATGCAGGCGTCAAGTGTCCAGGTGCAGGCGTTGCTTGAGAAGCAGGATCGAGCATTTGTCACCTCCGTGTGCCACGCTCGAGCTGTGATCAACCACCGCCTTGCTTGTTGCGAATGATCCCTGGCGTGTTCCGACGTATCGTAACTGGGATTCCAAGAGCTGCCGTGTGCAAAAACAATCAGGCCCGAGCAAATACCTTCGCCCGGGCCTGGGTTGAGGGTTAGAAACTGAACTTCAAGGCAGCCTGGCCCACGCGCGAGACGTTGGCAGCCGAACCATGCCCGTTGTTGATCTGGCCGAAGGTTGAGTCAGTCGGATTGGTATCCGGGTTACCCATCACCGGATGGTTGAAAGCGTTGAACATCTCGAATCGGAATTGAAGCTTATACCGCTCAAGGAGTGACCAGTTCTTCATTAAGGCTGCGTCGACGTTGAATGTCGGCGGCCCATAGATGAGGTTCCTTCCGCTGTCGCCGAAGGTCCCGTCCGCCCTGGGAGCGAAAGCAGCGGGATTGAAGTACTGCTTTATCCATTGAGATCTTCCGCCCTGCCGCACCTTGAGAGGCTGACTTGCGACCCTGTCGGCGCGATCGCTGCAGTCACTCTTGCAGCCCGAGCCGGTGTTATTGTTCGCTCCGCCCAGGGCAGAACTGTTTCCGCCACTGATGCTGAAGGGGCTTCCCGATTGCCAGGTGATGATGGGGCTGATTTCCCATCCGCCCAGCGCTTCACGCGTCAATAGATTTCTTCCTCTGAGCTCGGGTGTCTGGTAGATGAAGTTCGAGACCGAGTTGAATGGAACGGTAAAACTCGAGATGCCACGGTCCCATCGCAGATTGAACGGATCTCCGAGCTCGGGACTTCCGAAGGAGATGTTTGCATTACTGGCCACGTCGATCGTCTTCTCCCAGGTAAAGCTGGACTGGGCCTGAAGGCCATGACCAAGATGCTTATCGAAGCTGATCTGCAAGGAGTTGTAATTGGCAGTGGCGTCGCTGTCTTGCTCCAGGATTGAGGTGTAGTTGGAATACGGATTCGCAGAACCGTGCCCGCCATTGTTGCAAGCGCTGCAGTAGATGGCAAAGTTATCGTCCTTGATGTAACTCTGGTGATAGGACTCGCTGCCAATATAGGCCACGCGGAAAGCCATCGTCGGGCTGATCTGCTGCTCGACTGAAACATTCCAGCTTTGGGTAATGCCCGCCTTGAAGCGCCGTCCAAAGGAGGCGCCGAGGCTGACCTGGCCTCCTGAGTTAGTTGGAAACACTGAATTCTTTGATGGTTTGTAGGAGATGGAAGCAAACGGCGGGAACGGACTTGCTCCGCCAGTTCCAAAGGTGGATGTTTGCCATGGGTTGTGGAAGTTCTCATAGCCTTGGATTGTGCCACCCTGGATTACCGCGCCGGTATTTGGGTCGGAACATTGGCCACCGTTCGGGTTAATCACGCCACCCGTGTAGCAAATTGGTGTATTGGAAGGGGCGTTGGGAGTGAAGGTCGGGCTAAAGGGCGAGATATCCGCGACGTGGTTGTAGGAGGAGTAGGCAACCGGTCCGGTGAACAACCCGAATCCAGCGTGGAAAGAGGTTCTCGGCATGTTTCGAGGCTGGTAGGCCACTCCGATGCGCGGTTCCCAATAACCATAATTGCTGGGCCTCAATTGAGCGTTCATTCCCGCGTCGCCGGGGAAGATCAGCCCCACTGGCGCATTGGGAAACATAGCGCTCTGTTGTCCGGCTACAAACGCCGCGCCGCGTCCGCCTGCAGAGGTGGGCGCCAGATCCGGATCCCAGCGAATACCGGCTGTGAGGTTTAAGCCCGGCATGATGCGAAACTCATCGTTGACGTAGGGATCGACCATCCACCCTTTGACGTCAGATATCTCTCCGGCGCCCTGCTCGAACCCAGACATATAACCGAGCAACCAGTCCGCTTCAGAGTTGCCGGTGTAACCGCCACCAAAGCCGATGATCGCATTGGTCGGGTACTGCGTGTTTTCCACGGCCGACTGCTTTAGAAGATCCATTCCCGCTGACAGCGTGTGGCGATGAATCGTCTTGATCATCGTGTCGGAGACCCCAATGGTACTGCGCACCTCTTGCGAGGGCTCCGTCCACCCGCCAGACGCCCCGCCGAAGCTGGCGCCTTCCATATAGCACTGGCCCGACTGTTCCGTAATATTGATGTAGCGAGACCAGCACATATTCTTATTGTTGTGATCCACAACGGCAGCGCCGTTGTGAGAGCTTTGGAAGGTCCAAAGAATCGTCGCGGTGTTGACGGTGTTGGGATTTACCGTCCAGGTGTGCTGGAGCACCTCGTTGTAGTACTCCATTTTCTCTTCGAAGCCCTGATTCCAGGTTTGCAGGTTCAGCACGGAGAGAACGTTGCCCGGAACGTCGCCGGATGGTTGCGTAAAGTTATCGATGAACGAGCGCAGGGTCAGGCGCTGGGACGTGGAGAGGTCGTAGTCGATCCTGCCCGTATATTCGTCGTAGTTGTCCCTGAGTGCGGCGGCGTTATAGTACATTTGGCCCGACAAATTCTGGGTGGTGAGGGTTGGATTGCCTGCACCGCTGCCGACAAATCCTCCTGGTAGCCCATCCGAGGTCATTTGCACAGCAACAGCGTCTAGCGCACCGGCGCCGCCGATCAACTGATTTGGAACACCGTCTACAGTTTGAAACGGACCTTTGAGCCATCCGCAGGACGATGTTTGGGGCCCCGTATAATTCGAGCCGCAAGCTGTCGGATTATTCAACTCGGCAAATTGAATGAGCCCGCTGAAATCGCCCTTCAGCATCTGGGCGGTGGGCGTGGTGGTTTCGCTGGCCGCTCCGGTTCCTACCGAGCGGGTTCCCTGATAATTTCCAAAGAAGAACAGCTTGTTCCTGAAGATCGGGCCGCCAACGCCGCCGCCGAACTGGTTTCGCTTCAGGGGATCGCGTTGACCAGCGTCCCATTCGTTGGCGTTCAGGTCCTGGTTGCGCAGAAACTCGAAGACTCCGCCATGGAATTTGTTTGTGCCGGACTTCGTTGCCACGCTGACCACGCCGCCTGCAGAAAATCCGTAGACAGCGCTAAAGTTGTTCGAGATGAGCCGGAACTCCTGCGTTGCATCCGCATTCGGCATGGGCGATGTGGCGGCTGTGTAGTTGTCCATATTGGACACGCCGTCCAGCATGTAGTATGTGCTTCCCTGGCGGCCGCCGTTGGAGGAAGCCGCTGTCTCTGTCGGGAAAGAGAATCCCGATTGAATCCCCTCGCCACCGTGGGTCATGGCATTAAGCATGCCCGGCGCCAACAGAGCCAGGCTCGAAGGGTCGCGGCCATTCAGCGGCAATTCGGAGACAGACTGCTCGTCGACCGTTGTCCCAAGCTCTGCCGAGGTGGTATTGATCAACTCGGCATCGGCCGTCACGTTCACGATCTCACCCTTGGCAGTTGCCACCGTTAAACGCACGTTCTGCGTGGCGTTCTGGTTGGCATTCATCACGATGCCCTTCTGCATATAGTTGGCGAATCCAGCTGCCCCGACCGAAAGCGCGTAATCGCCCGGTGGAACCAGCTTGAATTGATAGACCCCAATGCTGTCGGTCTTCGTCGTCAGTATCAGATTGGTGCTGACGTTAGTAAGGGTCACGGTCGCCGTCGCAACAGCTGCCTCGGAAGGATCCGTGATCTGACCTGTCAGACTCCCGTTAGTGCCCTGTCCGAAAGCCAACACGCCGGAGCCGAAAAGCCCAACAAGAATCACAAGCAGCAGCGCTATTCCGTGATTGCGTTTCGTCGATTGCATTACTACCTCCTGAAGCAAAGTTCTTTTGGGGCTTGGTTCGAGAAATTCGAGTGAAAAAGCCCTCTCTGTTCAAAATGAAACCGTTTTCAGTTTTGCGCCCATTGCAGCTACAAAACTTGCTCTGCGGCACCGACTCCTCTCCTCGGCGTCTTAATGGCTCGCGGACGAGATGATTTCTGAGTCGGAACGAACGTTACGCTCCGTTTGCGACGGCTCGCATCCGCCAAAAGTCGGATTGGCACCACTTTTTGAATATGACTTGCAACCCAGGAGCAAAGCAGAATCGCTTCAATGCGCCAGCCGGGATTCTAGCTTGCAAACCAGAACTTGTCTCCCAGCCTCGTCCCGCCGAAGTCGAATCTGACATCACGAACCATGCGCTATACTCGCTGGTGCGCTTCCGCCGATCTATGCATCCACTCCGCTGGCCGACAACGAGTTCATCGCGACCAACCGACCCGCGGCCCGACTTCAAGGGGCCCGAATTCAAGTTGAGCCGCTGGATTCTGGAGGGAACTCTTTGCTGGTGTTTGCCTTGCGTAGTAAGTCATGCAGCCTGCGTCGGACGGCCGGATCTCAGAACGCATCTTCGCGAAAAACCCACTGCCCAAGCTCATGCAGACCTCGGCGACTGGTTCGCGAAGCAGAAGAACTATGAGTGCGCCGCGCAATCCTTTTCATTGGCCGCAAAACTCCAGCCTGATTCTCTTCCCTTCAACTACCTGTGGGGACTGAGTTTGTACTCCGCGGACCGCGCGGTTGAGTCGCTTGTGCCTCTGCAAAAGGCGGAACAACTTGATGCCGGCGATATCCGTCCTCATCTGGCCTTGGGTGGGAGTCTTGATCGGCTCAAGCGCACCCCCGAGGCTGTGGAAGAGTGGCGCCGGGCCCTGGCTATCGACGCCGATTCCGCAACCGCCCTTGATGCTCTGTCGCAGGACCTTCTCGAACAGCGGGACTTCACGGGCGTTGTGAATCTCCTTGACCGCCCTGGCTTGGGAACACAACGAACCGCGCTACAGAGCCTGAATCTGGGCATTGCCTTCGCAAGCTCCGCAAGACTCGATGATTCCGTGCGAGTGTTGCGCGAGGGCTTCAACACCGCGCCGGATTCTCTGCCGATCGCCAATGAATTGGCAATCGTGCTCTTGCTGATGGGCCGGCCCGAAGACGCGTATGGTGTGTTTGATCTCGCGCTCCGAAGTCACCCCGACGATCTGCCCACAAAGGTTCTCTACTTGCGTTCGCTCGTCTCCAGTCAATCCGACAAGGCGCCCACATATGCGAAAACCCTTCTCGAAAAATATCCGAAGCAATGGGAGATCCTGTATCTCAACGGCATTCTCGCGTCGAACGACGGCGACTATGAACGGGCGCGTACGCTCGTAAGCCAATCGGTTGAACTGCATCCGGATTCTACGGAATCGCAACAGCTTCTGGGTTCAACACTTGCCAGACTTGGCGACGATCAGGGCGCCCGCATCCACCTTGAGAAGGCGATTGCCGCCCGAGATGATCAACCCGAGGTTCATTACGAGTTGGCCAAGGTCCTGCAGAAGCTCGGAGAACCGCAGGCTGCAAAAGAGCAATTGCTTCGTTACCAGAAGCTGAAGAGTGCACAATCGGAAAAGAGCCAGGCTGCCGGAAAGGCCGAAGTTGCTGATCAGGAGTTGGCAAACGGAAATCCTGCCAAGGCAATCGCGCTCTACCGCGAAGCGCTCGCGTCCGATCCCGACGAGCCTCTCCTGCAGTACAAACTCGCAAAAGCGCTCGATAAAACCAATGATGTCGCTGGAGAAAAGGCTGCCCTTAAACGCGCCATCGATCTGAATCCCGGCCTGCCGGAAGCACAAAACCAGATGGGTTACCTCTTCGCGCGCAATGGAGACGTGGCGCAGGCCAAAAACTATTTTCGCGCTGCAATCAAAGCATCTCCGTCGTACGTCGCAGCCTGGATCAACCTCGCCGCAACACTCGCCAGTGAATCGAAATGGGATGATGCCAGGAAAGCAGTAGACCGCGCTCTCGAAATTGAGCCGGATAATGCCCAGGCGCGGCAACTCAGCCAGGCAATAACGTCTGCTCACCCCGGTCCCTAGCGGTCTGCACCATTGAGATAAATTCGAAACACGCTACTATCGGGTCATCGGGGGCGACTTCAGATCGATGGGACCATCTTTTCAATCAGCACGAGCATGGTCGCGACGCCGCCTCCTGCAGACCATGCCCGGCTTGCTGGCTCCTGCGCTATTGCCCGCCCGTGCATTCAATTCCGATCCTGAAATGGCCGCACCGTTTTCTCACTTCGTCGACGTTGCGGAGACCGCCGGACTCACCAAGGTGATGTTCTACGGTGAAGGAACCAAGGCGACCTACCTCACTGAAATCATGGGCGGAGGTTGCGCGTTCTTTGACTACGATAACGACGGCTGGATGGACATCTTCATCGTTGGCGGTCGCAGACTCGATGAGATTCCACCCGGTGCCAGCAATCGTCTCTACCGCAACAACCGCGACGGCACGTTTACCGACGTCACCAAAGAGGCCGGACTCCTCGATGCGGGATGGGGCGTAGGCGTATGCGTTGGCGACTACAACAACGACGGCTTCGAAGATTTGTTTGTCACATACTTCGGCCAGAATCGCCTGTATCGTAATAATGGCAACGGCACGTTCACCGACGTGACCACGAAAGCCGGTCTTGCGAATACAACCACACGCTTCGGCTCCGGATGCACGTTTGTCGATTACAACCGCGATGGCTGGCTCGACCTCTTCGTTTCCAACTACGCTGACGTGACGATCGCCACGCTTCCCAAACCATCTCTTGATCGCCCCAACTGCAACTTTGAAGGAGTGCCGGTAAACTGCGGACCGAGCGGCCTGCCACTGCCCACGCATGCGCTCTACCGCAACAATGGCAATGGCACGTTTACCGACGTTTCAAAAGAGTCGGGCATCGCCGCCATGCGCGGATCATACGGGTTGACTGCCTGCGCCTTCGACGCTGACGACGACGGGTGGCCCGATGTCTTTGTCGCCTGTGATACCACTCCCAGCCTTCTCCTGATGAACAACCACGACGGCACTTTCCGCGACGAAGCGTTACTGCGCGGCGTAGCACTCAGCGACACTGGCAAAGAGATGGCCGGGATGGGAGTGTGCATTACAGACTACGACTGCGACGGCCGTCTCGATATCGTTCGCACCCATTACATGAATCAGGCCACAGGCCTTTATCGCAATTCAGGCAAAGGCGAGTTTGAAGATGTCACCGCAACAGCCGGCCTCATTCACGAGCGCCGTTTTGTCAGTTGGGGTATCGGCATGTTCGACCTCGATAACGACAGCAATCCCGACATCTTTCTCGTCACCGGGCAGGTCTATCCAGAACTCGAGCCCGTTCTCCCCGGATACCCGCGGCGCGGCCCGCGTCTTCTGTTTCGCAATCAGGGCAACGGCACATTCGCACAAGTGGACGAAGAGTCCCAACCCGCGCTCGCGTCACGTCACGTCAGCCGCGGTTGCGCATTTGGCGACTTTGATAACGACGGCGATCTCGACATCGTCATCATGAACCAGAACGAGCCGCCCTCCCTGCTTCGCAACGATGCGCCTCCAGGAAATCACTGGATCAAGGTTCGTCTGCACGGAACCAAAAGCAACCGGAGCGCAATCGGCGCGCGAGTCATCGTTCGCGGCGGCGGGAAAGTGCAGGTGCAGGAAGTCATGAGTCAATCCAGCTACGTCTCCTCCAATGATCCGCGGCTCCATTTCGGCCTCGGCGCCGTCGAGTCCGTCGATATAGTAGTGCGCTGGCCATTGGGAACGGTCGAGACTTTCAAGAAGATTCCTGCCAGAAACCTCGTTACCATTCAGGAGGGCTCGGGCCAAATCAAGGTTGAACCACTCTCCAACCTCGCCGCGGCCCCCAAGCCATCGTCTGCCAAGTCGAAAAAATGATTCCATTCATCGCCAACATCAGGTCCATCTGCTATTGGGTCGAAGAGTCCAGACGGACCGGGCTCTGGCCACGATTGTTGCCGGAAGCATCTTCATCGGCGTATGAGTTCATTCGGTAACTGATCGAATGGTCCAAAAGTCGCCGGCGAGGTGCTGGTCCAGGAGGTATTCGTACGGCACGGTGCAGTAGCCCTTCATTCCCCACTGCGCCCCCCACGAGTTTCGAACGATGAAGATCCGTTGCGTGTCGCGATAGCCGACCACCAGGACGCAGTGGGCCGCGACGACCTTCTCGCCTGATGACGGCATCGGCACGATGCCCGATTTCGCGACCTTTCGGCTCTCAAAACTCTCGTAGGCCGTAAATCCGGCCACAAACGGATAACCTTCAGCGAGGCGACCCCTGCATCTGAGTGAGGTTTTGCGCGACTCTGGCATAGGAAGACACCAGGTCTTGCCTGGCAGAGGAGTACGCCGTTGGTGGGGGCATGGCAGAGACTTTTTTTATGTCGTAGGGCCACACGTTTTCGGGGGGAGCTCCGAGTGTTGCGACCGATTTGATTCCATCACGCGCTTGTTCGCCGGCATCCTGTTCGACCGTGCCCTCAATCACTCGCTCGTTGTAGTAAATGAAGAGGCGTGACGGAACGAACCGCCTCTTTCGATGCTTTTGCTGGTGGAATTCAATTGCTGCGGCGATGGCGTTACCTGTGCACGAGCGGAGCTGCCCCTGGTTGTAGATCGGCGGGCATTGCGATCTAAGATCAACGGCCGATGGCAATCCCTGCGGAAAGCGAATGAGTGGCGCCGCGTAGAGGAAGTCCCTCGAGTCCGGCAAGTCGCGAACCCATCCATAAGCACCATGCTTTGAAGCCCGGCGAACTGCTAGCTTTGCGAGGGGGCCCCTAGGCTTTGCTTCAACGGCGGACCTGGTTCTCTTCGAGGCCGTCGGCTTCTCTCCTTGTGCCATGGATTCTGCTCCTTGGGCTTGCTGAACTGACGACCGAACCAGCGCGGCGTCGGCAACTATGGGCTCGATTTTCACTGAAGTCAACACAAATCACATGCTTTGATCGAGTTCAAAGCGCCGAGCCGGCCCGCCAAAACTCCAGTCGGCTCAGAATCGAAATAATCGAGATGCGCCCCGCAACTGCGGTGTTATGATGCAGATGTCTCTTGACGAAGGGATTTCGCATTCTCCGGGCAGTTTTCCCACTCCTCGAAATCCAAGCAGAGCGCCCGTGAACACGTGAAGCGTCCCTTTGGTCCGCCACTAACCCCGATGGCATTGCTATGCTTTCCACTCACTGGGAGGAAGTCAAAAGCATTTTCGAAGCCGCTCTTCTTCAGGACGAGCGAGACCAGGAAGCGTTTGTCGCCCAACGCTGTGGTGAAGATCGCGAACTGGCAGAGGAGGTTCTTCGCCTGCTCGCGGCCGACCGAGAGTCCAGCAAGTTCCTCGAAGGAGCCGCCCTGCCGAGCACGGTGCGCTTTTCCCTGCTGACCCAGAACGAGCTTCTTGCAAGGGACGACATCCTCTGCGGCCGTTTCAAAGTTCTCGCCTATCTGGGCGAGGGAGGAATGGGACAGGTTTATAAGGCAATCGATCTAGAGCTTCGACAACCTATCGCCGTCAAGGTGATTCGCCCCGAGATCGCGGATGCTCCGGGGGTGCTCTCACGCTTCAAGCGCGAAGTGAATGCAACTCGAAAGGTGACTCATCCGAATGTCTGCAGGACTTTCGATCTGGAGACCCATACTCCATCTGATGGGCAGACGGGCCGACTGGGGAGTTCGATCACCTTCCTCACAATGGAACTGTTGGTCGGCGAAACACTTGCGGAAAGAACTCATCAGACAGGACCTTTGCCGTCAGGGCAGGTTCGGGTTTTCGCCAGGCAGATTGCCTCGGCTCTTCACGCCGCACACTCCGCAGGCGTCATCCACTGCGATCTGAAGCCGTCGAACATCTTCCTGTCAGGCGAAGAGAGCAATCCGCGAGTCGTGGTGACTGACTTTGGGATCGCGAAGTTTATCCGTATCGGGGAACAGACAACTTCGCTCTCGACACTTTCGGGACCAGCGAGCAGTGCTGCCGTGGGAACACCCCTCTACATGGCTCCCGAACAGATTGAAACAGGAGAATGCTCGCAAGCGAGTGATTTGTACGCGTTTGGTCTTGTGCTGTACGAGGCGCTCACTGCACAAAGACTCTCGCCTTATCGACGATCCCGCAGCGAGATCGAAGCCGTTTTGAGCGGTGCAGAACCGGACCCTCGTGCAATCGAACCAGTCTGGATCGACATCATTGCTCGTTGTGTGCAGCCCGATCCTGCCGCACGGTTTGAAAATGTGCAGCAAGTGCTGGACTCGCTCCCAGCCGGGCAAACCCTGCAGCCGTCTGATGTGCGGCGCGCCGATGCTCGCGAAGGCAGCCTCAGACCCAGCTTAGCGTCAAGATGGCAGGCCGCCCCATGGCTTGTCCGCGTGCTTGTGCTTTCGGCGGCCGCGATCGCGCCTTTGATTTGGGTTTGGCGCGACCGTCCAAACATCTTCGATTACGGTCTCGGTGGCGCAACGTCGAGTGCCTCTGTTGCGGTCCTGCCCCTGGTGGACCAGGGAAGCGACGCTCAAATGCTCGCGCTCGCAAAAAGAATCACGCTGAGCCTCACCAACGACCTCGCACAGGGTTCCGGACTGAGAGTTTCGTCGCAAACTAAAGTTCGCGATCTGGGCGATGCACCTGACGTCGAGTCAATCGGCCGCAAGTTGAACGTCGATAACGTTGTGAACGGGACTGTTGTGAACGCCGGCGGCAACTCCATGTTGCAGATTGAACTGGTCGATGCCCGGACTGGATTCCAGTTGTGGGGACAGAGTTATACGCGTAAACAGTTGGAAGACCCGTCGCTAGCGGAGGATATCGCCCAAGAGATTACATATCAGCTACGAACGCGTAACGATAAAGGGGTGGTGCGAAAGGGATCGCTTCAGCACTCGAGTATTCCAGCCGCAGAAGCGGCTTTCGTCCAGGGGAAGAATGCCCTCGTCGAAGGCACCTACGACGGATTTGAAAGAGCGGTGCAGCTGTTTCAACAGGCAATCGACGCAGACCCGAGCTATGCGGCGGCGATGGCCGAACTCTCTCGCAGCTACGCACTTATGGCCATCAACAATGGTCGACCTGAGCCTCCCTTTGCCCTGCTGAACGAGTCGGAAAGCGCAGCCAGACGCGCCCTTCGCATCGATAGCACACTGGCCGCGGCATACACTTCGCTGGCGCAAGTCGAGATACTCAGGGACAACAACTGGATCGGAGCGGAAGCCGATTTCAAGCGAGCCGAAGAGCTTGAACCCGATTATGTTCCCGCACACGTCTCGTATGCGCTGCATCTCCTGACCGCCCGAGGGCGATTCGCGGAAGCACGAGCGCAGCTGACGTACGCGGACATGGAATCCCCAAAAACGCTCGGAACCAGCTTAGCGGGAGCCGTCGCGGCCTATTTTTCGCGGGACTACGAAAGCTCAATTCGTCAGATTGAGCAGATCAGAAACCAATTTCACACTTCGGCGGTTGCCGTTGAGATTGAGGCCCTGGATTATCTGGCGCTCAACTCGCCAAAGAGGGCGTTGAAAGTGTTAGTTGAAGCATCGCCCGATCCATCGGCGCCTCACGAGTTGAGGGACGCGCTGCGTGGCATCGCACTAGCCCAGATGGGAGAACGCCGAACCGCGCTAGCGGAGTTGAAACAGCTTGAAGGATCCAATAAGGACGTGGATTCCAGCTACTACATTGCCGCGCTCTGTGCGCGCCTGCGCAACAAGGACGCTGCAATGGCCTATCTCGAAAAATCACATCAAGACAGACAGACTGATGTGCTCTTTCTGGCTGTCGATCCATTGATGGATCCACTGCGCTCCGATCAAAGATTCCGATCTTTATTGTCGACGTTGAACCTGCTCTGACAGCAACCAATTCGATTGGAGAGGAGAAACAAGCGATGACCACACGCAAGGAACTGTTGGATAGAATGGGGATCGATGATCAGGACTTCCGCGACTACTTGCGGAAACACGATGCCTTCCTCAAGTCGCTCAATCCGAGCCAGCGGAAGTTTCACGAAGAAAACACTCAAACGCCGAGACCGGTTGAAGCGGTTGCAAAGTCGCTTGGTCATGACGTTACGCCGGAGCACATCAAGAGCCTATTTGAAGAGGCACCGCCTGTTGAAGGCATGATGAACATTCGCTGCTGCGGTAAATAGCAATGCCGTTCGCAAGTACAGTCCGATTCCAGCCAGCTTCGAAAAGCGATCGGAACCCAGCGCACTTTGGCGCCCGAAGAGACATACCTTCGGGTGTACGAGGAGGCGCGCAGCCTGGGCGTGACGCGCCTCGGCGACATCACTGGCATGGATCGCGTCGGCGTGCCGACATTTTGCGCGATTGTACCTAGATCGAGAGACATTATTTCCGTCTACGCCGGAAAGGGACTCGAACGGATCGACGCCAAGGTTGGTGCACTCATGGAAGCCATCGAGCGACAAACGGCGCTGCGCGCACGACTGCCCGCGGTGACCGGCAGCCTTCAGACGTTGCGCAGGGACTTCACCGTTCTCGATCCACGCGAGGTACTGCTCGAGCTTCTGCCCGATTATTCAGAGGCGCGCGAGTATACCTGGGTGTTCGGCCAGGAACTCATTTCCCAGCAGGAGATTCTCGTGCCCGCCGCATTGGCAGGTTATTTCTGGCGGCACACGTTGCCGGGACCATTCGTTCCGCTGAGTTCTACGAACGGCCTCGCGGCCGGCAACATAAGAGAAGAGGCTATTTGCCAGGCGTTGTGTGAACTGGTCGAGAGGGATGCCTGGACTCTGGCCGACATCGGCGCTCATCTGATTCCGTGGGCGCGCAGGCGTCTCGCGGATCCTGAAACCGCGGATGCAGGGGAAGATGACTTTGAAGTATTCCCGTCTCTGAAGCTGGAAGATCCTGTGCTGGAGCTGTTCCATCGTGCAGGGCTGCATCCCGTGATTCACGACATCACGTCCGATATCGGTATTCCTACGGTATTCGCAGCCGTGCTCGACGAGGCGTTCGCCGGCTTCCCGATGATTCATGCGGGATTGGGCGCGCATCCGGATGCTCGTGTGGCCGCACGAAGAGCTCTCACTGAAGCAGCACAATCTCGCTGCGTTGACATCCAGGGAGTGCGAGAGGACCTCTGTCCGCCGGAAGCAGAGCGAAACGCCTTCAACGTTCACACGCGACGCATTTCCAGGTTGAATCGCCAAATCTGGACGATCAACCATTCCGAAGAACAGAAAGGCATCGCTGCTTTGCCTTCGGCGGTTTACGACGACGTCCAGGAGGACCTGGACCACATGCTTTGCAATCTGCAGCGAAGATCCATCCATCAGGTGATTGTGGTTGATTTCACTTCCGACAGAGCCCCATTCTCGGTTGTGCGCGTCATTGTGCCGGAGCTTGAAACCTGGTCCGTCAACCATTCCAGGCTCGGGCGACGCGCCCAGGAATTCTGGCAGACCCATGTTTGACATCGTTGTCTACCTCGGACCGACGCTCCCTCTTGCGACGGCGCGGAGATACCTGAGCGCGACGTATCTGCCGCCGGTCAGGCGAGGAGACCTTGCAAAGCTTCCTCCCGGCACGAAGATCGTCGGGATTGTCGATGGCGTATTTCACCAGAATCTGGCTGTGTCTCCGAAAGAGATCCTTGCGCTTCTCGATCGCGGAGTTCAAGTGTATGGTGCATCCAGTATCGGAGCTCTGCGTGCGGTGGAAACGAATTTGTACGGAATGAAGGGGCTGGGGAAAATCTTTCACATGTACCGCGATCGGGAGATCGATGCAGACGATGAAGTAGCGGTTGCCTACGACCCGGCCACTGATCGCGCTGTCTCTGAGCCGCTGGTGAACATTCGATTCGCGTTGAGGGATGCAGTTGCGAAGGAGGTGATAGCCCGCGCGGAAGCCGACGAAATCATCGGCAGGCTGAAAAGCATCTACTACCCTGAGCGATCGTATCAAGTCGTCGAGAGCATCTGCCCTGCTCTTGCTCCATTCCTTAATGCAATGCGCCCTGACCAGAAACGAGATGACGCCCTGCTGCTGCTCCGTACGATTGCGAGCCAGGTGCAGGGCAACCTCGCCGCTAGTGCCTGATGGCGGGACCGAGCGCCCTCGCCGATCTAGTGGACTGCGAGAGCTCATGGTATAGCCACGCCTTGGCGATGCGCCAATCGCGCTTCACGGTTCGCTCCGAGATTCCAAGTTCCACACCGATCTCATCTTCGCTGAGTCCCCCGAAGAATCTCATCTCCACGACCTTTGCCTGGCGTTGGTCGAAAGTCTCCAGATGTCCGAGCGCTTCATCAAGCTCCACGATATCGATGGTGGACTCCGCCGCAGCGGGCAATTCATCAACTTCAATGCTCACCTGATTCCACTCGAGCCCGCGTTTTCCGGCACGCTTGGCCCGCGCGTGGTCCACAAGGATCTGCCGCATTGTATGTGCGGACACAGCAAAGAAGTGGGAACGGCTTTGCCAATCGATCGCATTCATCTTGCGCAATCTGAGGTAGGCTTCATGGACCAGAGCCGTCGGTTGCAGCGAATGATCGGCGCGCTCGTGGCGCATGTAACGCGCAGCGATACGTCGCAACTCACCATATACGAGAGAAATCAGACGTGCCTCAGCATCTGGGCTGCCATGCCTCATCTTGGCAAGTAGAAGAGTGACTTCTCCGGGTCCGGTATTCAACCTGCACCTCCAGGTCGGCCCTTTGCGCCTCAGTTTACACCTTTCAACAAGATTGTCAGCCCGGGCAGACTGCGAACGGTTCTCCACCTCGGTAGAACAACTCAAATAACGTCCAATCGTCTTGTCGCTCGTGGTTGCCTTGAAACGTGGCAACATTTTCGAAGACAGATTCCATGCTGCGGTCTTGAGTCCACAATTCAAGTGCTGAGTCTCCAAACTGTTCGCCTTCAGAATTCTCGGCCTCGGTGATGCCGTCCGTGAAGATGAGGATCCTGTCTCCGGGCTTGAGTTCGCAAGCCTCTGCCTTGTACTGCGCCGCTTCAATCAGGCCGACCACGGTGTTGCTACCTTCCAGTCGAAATGCATTCGCGTCGTTCACCAGAACCGGCGGGATATGACCGCAATTGACAAATTCCGCCGTTCCGTTTGTCCGAACCTTGAGCAGGACCATGGTGGCGAATTTTCCCGTTGCCCGAGAGCACAGAAAATCATTTACCGTACTCGCGATTTTCGTGAGAGGCGTCTCCGCCAACATCTGCGCATGAATAATTCCCTGAAGCATGGCAGCCACGATTGCGGCAGGCGCTCCCTTGCCAGAGACATCTGCAACAACAGCGCAGAGCGCATCAGTCAACGCAATTGCATCGAAGAAGTCGCCACCGATCGCACTGCATGGCATCGTTTTACCCATCAAGGATGCATACGAGACACTCGGCAGCTTGATAGACATGAGTTCTGAATGAATGAGCGCGGCAAGTGCCAGCTCTTCGGCAGCGACTCGTGTCTCCAGGTTTGTCTTGCTTGGCGACGCAAGCTGTGGGAGCTTGCTCGCGTGGAGGGCTAAAGGGTTAGGAGAAGACTTCTTGCTGTGGCCGACAGGTATTGGTCTCTCTAGCAGAGCAGTCCAGCCCGAAACTCTCTTGAGCATTCTGAAGTTGGCCGCCATTTGTGTGAAGGTTGACATAGCTACATCCAGGAATCATGCATACCGGTTGATCGTGAATGTCATCACCGATCAAGACCGAAAAGAGCACGCGCCCGGGATGTTTTGCCCGGGCGCTGTCCACTCGACCAGAAAACTAACGTGCAGCAACAAGGGTTTCATCGCCGTTGTGAAGCTTTGCCTCGATGTTGCGAGAGCGTGCATTCTTCTCCGCCTTCCCTTGTGGAACATTAAGGTTCAGCGAAGCGACGGTGGGGCACAGAACACGGTGGAGAAAGTACTGATCTCCGTACTTGTCAAACACCAGCTCGCTTCCGGACTGAGACTCGTTGTTGCTCTCAGAGCTGACGATTGTTGCGCTCTTGGACAGGTCGACGCTGCGAAGCTCGAGAACCTGTCGAGATGGCGTCGAGATCGTGTATTCACCGGCTGGCATCCAGGTATTGCCAAACGTGAAGTCGAAGGGGATATTCGCTTTGATAGCGTGGTCTTGAGCGATAGCACCGGTGCACGTTGTCATCGAAGCGACAGTGAGCAGGGTTATTGTCGAAAGCCGATTCATGTTAGTTCTCCTCTCTCTGAAGCGTCTCTTCTTCTAACGCCTTCACTCTCTAAAGCGGAACGCTCTCGAAATTCGGGACACTCAAGGAAGAGTTTTTTCGACACTACTTGCGCGACATCTTCACATCTTCTCTGAAGCGCTTGATCAAGATTTCCTGGTGAAGGATCCGGCACTCAAGGTCAAAGTGCCGGCGCAGCTGAAGGAATCGGACAGAACGACCCTGACATGGGATCAGCTTCGCATGGCTCCCGAAGAGCTGCGCGAGATGGACCGAATTCTTCTCGAACTGGAAATTACGGATGCCTTGCGGCCTGGTGAATTGCTCGCACTGCGGTGGAAGTGTCTCCTCCCGGAGGACTCGGTGCCAGCTGCGATAACCAAGGCAGAAAGTAGGTCGAAAAGAACACGGCCGAAAACAAAATTGCCGCCAATTGGCGCCAAAGCCGAGGGATACCCGGCGGGTATCGCCAGTCAATTAACGGATATTAAAAGGGATGTTGGTGGACCTGATCGGGATCGAACCGATGACCTCTTCCATGCCATGGAGAATCAACAACTTACGGCACAGACGGCAAAGGGGTTATGAGCCGGTATAGCCGTCAAAACCGGCACAGTCGGAGCTAATTGGCACCAATTTGACACCAGGAATCTCCAACCGCATTGGGCTTCATCCGGTGGGCTGAAACGTGGCGGGTCAGCTCCACCCTGGCACAATCACCATCAAAGGTGCCGACTTAGCCACGCGGCCCCGAGAAACCGTCACGAGGTGACTGCGCTGCGTCGAGACTTGGGAAATCTGATGATGTCCCTTACCGATGTTCGAGAGTGAGCCGACCTGAATTGGTTCTCGATGTCAGGTCTCTCCCATGCCTCAGAATTGATGACAGTGCTCCGTCCACCACAACACGTAACCAATGACCGGGGCGAGGCGCTCCTCAGAACGATTCTCGCACCCCTCGGCTGGACGGCGATCCGGATCGGCATGGGGGAGGACTACGGTCGAGACTACGAGGTTGAGATCTTCCACAAGGGCAAGTCGACAGGTATGCTCTTGAACCTGCAGCTGAAGAGTTCCGTCGCCCCGGCCTACTCCAGGGACAAAGAGTTCGTATCGGTCAGACTCAAGACGCGAAATGCCTGCTACCTCGCCAATGAACTGCGACATCCGACGTTTGTATTGCAGGCCGACTTGAGCCAGAACAGGCTGTTCTGGTCTGCACCTCAGATCGATGAAGCCCTCCGCGCGACGTTGGCAAAGAAACCCATTGCGGGTTCCTGTACTGTGCGGGTTCTGGTGAGGAATGAATTGCCGGCGACGGTCGATGATCTACCACCAAAGACATCACATCGCGCTCGCGAGAGGTGAGGTCAGCGTAGCGAGCCTTCAAGATTTGAATTTCTTCTTCGCGGCCGAGTAGAGCTTTGCTCCTCTCGACGGCACTCTTGATAGATTGCAAAAGCACTCGCCCTTGTAAGGTTTCGTCAGAAACTCGATCGCGCCCGCTTTCATGGCCTGCACCGTCATAGGAATATCACCTTGGCCCGTGATAAAAATAATCGGCATGCCAGGACGCTCTACGACCACTCGCTTTTGCAAGTCGAGACCGTTGAGCCCAGGAAGGGCGACATCTAGGACAAGGCAGTTTGGAACGGAGACCGGTGGCCTCGCAAGGAATTTCAGTGCAGAACCGCACTTGCCTCTCGTGTTGCTCTCATTTTGTAAGTGCTGCCTGCCCCGCGTGGTACGAAGCGTGGTTGGTGCGATTCATCACGAAAGGATCCTATGCGCAACCGGCTTGCCGTTTGTCGGTCTCCTGAACAAGCAGGTCGGCAGTCGTCTCGGTATCAGTGAAATCACGGTGAAAAAACATCGTGGCAACGCGATGCGAAAGATGAAGGCCGAGTCTCTGGTTGAATTGGCGAAGATGGCTAAACGCCTCAGGTTGCCGCAGGCGCCAGAGGCGGCGGGTTTGATATGGGTTCGATAACCGTTCCCGATCGTTCCTTACAGCGCCAAAAGGAGCCATCTGTGACGGGTGTCTTCTGTAAGTTACGACCTTCCTCTTCGCTGTCACAGCAAGCCTTGTTCGGCGGATCAGTTCCGGTAGACGGGGCCATTGTGTCCAGCGATCACCATGAGGCTTCAGGGGCTCGAACGAGTGATCCCCGCGCAATTTATAGCAGGCTTAGCTGTCTACCCAAAGGCCGCTAAGACATGAAAACCCGCAGACGATGATCCTGGGCGCGGCGGCTCAAACAAGTGTGATCGCCCCTCAACTGCGTGCAGGAAACCAGAAACGGCGCGCGCGTTCAAGCTCTAAATTGACACCAATTGACACCAAAGGGGGGAGTTAAGTTGGTGGTGCTAGCAGTCAGTTGCGAACTCGCCTCCGGCGCCCAAATTCCCGTTAACAGGGAAAAATACAGGGAATTTACCAACTGGAACGGGCATCCCTTTTCGACTCGCCCAGTGTTTATGGGCGTGTCAGCGTTTTTTGGTCGATTTTGCCGCGCCCAGAACAGGGAATTTTTCGACGGGTAACAGGGAATCAATTTCCCTGAAACAGCGATTTGAATCCCGGCTTGGAATTAGAATCCGTGCTTCCCGCGGTGCAGGATGCCGGTTTTAGAAGAGGCGACGCAAAGGGCCGTCATTTCTGCACAGGCATCCTTACAACCTCTGGATTCTGCTTTTGGGAAGCACTATTTCGAGCACGGTTTGGCATGATCGGGACGAGCTCCCGAAGCCTTGTATCGGCTTCGGTGATGTATTTGCCAGCCTTGGTGGCGCCATAGTACTGGGCTCCGTAACAGTGATACACGTTGCTGGCGGTGTTAACCCACACCAGACCTGAACCGCCGCCCGGAGCAGGCGTTCGGGAGTTGAAGATGGACTGGCCGCGGGCGTGGAGCTGGAAGATTTTGGTGCCTCTGTCGGAGTGGAAGCCGTCGGAGCAGGAGCAGCTGGTGCAGAATCTGGTCGAGACCCACCTCCGGAAACCCAGCCGAAACGTGTTGGAAAATTTCGGCCGGGGAGATTAGAACGGCTTTTGCGATCAATTCGCTGCTCATATGACTCGGAAAAGGGCAGACAGCATCTACAATTTAGATCGAGCGTCGAATATGTCCGGCGTTTCTCAAGCGACAGTCGAAGGCGCTTCCGTCTCTCGGGCCTTAGCCAATTCTGGAGGTTCACCCTTGCGGAACATTTTCGATAGACCGAACAAATCCTGTTCGCAACTCCAATCTGTGGCGGCATGATTGCTTCCTGAGTTGACCCAATACGCGCATACGACCAGAACTAACTTCCAACAGAGATTCGCACCCATTCTTGCCAACGCGCCGAGAGATCAGCTGGAGCCCTTCTATCTCGCTCTCGATGCACTGCAACAGCGAAAGTCGTTACTGATTGAAGAACTTTGCGAAGATTCCCGCGTGTCATATAGGCCAGCTGACGGTTTGGGCGCGATTTGCATTTCTTGCGTGGAATCTCATGTCACACCAATTCTGACGGCCTGTGCTATCGAGACAGAAATAGTTGCCAGGCAGTACCCATATGAATGGCGCAATCAACACGGATTTCCACCAATACATGCCTACAATCTAATCAATCTCGGCCCCTTTCGTTTTATCGTTGACGTTGACGCTGATCCATTTCACGGAGCAAATACAGGCGTAGTCGTTGCACCTCTCGAGACCAATGTTCCAATTTATAATCAAGGTTTTGCATATCACACGCGATCGTGCGCATCTGGTGGAGAGATAAAAAGGTTTTCATGCACGCTCTTTGACGACGTGCATGGAACACGGGTCTATATGGACGGCGACGGGGCGGAGCACATCTCAATCGTGCCTTATCAATTAGAGTCTGGATCAAATAGCTGTCCGCTTGTTTTGGCGGGGGGCGCAACACTGTATTTTGGATACGACAAGACCTGGGATGTGCGAGGCCTTTTGTTTCACTCCATCTCCTTGACATGCGTGTGTCGAGTTCCCATCTGCACGACGGCTCTCTATAACCTTCGTTTCCGTCGCATCCACTCACTCCACGTGCGGCATGATGACAACAGAAGCGCGGCGGTTTCTATTCTGTTCGAGGACACGTCAAAATTCGAGCTACTTATTGCGTCAGATGGCTCGCTCCTTCCAAACAAGTATGTAAAGCTACGCGGCTCAAGTGGGGCCATGCCTCAAACAGTATCGATCCGTTTTACGGAGAATAATCAACCACCGCTCGAACTGCCTTTTTGGGAGCTTGTCAATTCCTGAGACATCAGAATGATGCCTTACACCGACGTTTGGAGGATCTAGCAATGCCTGACCGCGGTATGAACATGCTGCTTGGAGACTACCTAGACAAACCAACTGGCACACCCGTACCGCCTGAGCTAACTTCTCAAGGCATAGACCTCTTGCCAGCGATTAGTGATTACTTGCGAGCGGATGCGAATATAGACAAAACCGAAGCTGTAGAACGGGTACTGAAATCGATTCTGAATGTCTTGTTTCAGGCTCCTCTACCGGGATCCACGTGCCGGCAGATTGCACTCTTTCAAAACTCATATCGGTTCGCATATAAGTACAAGTCATATGCGGTGAAAGCGGCCACGCCGTTGGGTTACTCCATCTTTTTGCAGGAGGCGGCTCAGGGCTTCAGCTTTCAGCGGCACGTTACACATAAGACAGAGGTGTTTCACATCCTTGCCGCAAGGCCTGGCGCCCTTGTGTTTCTCTGTGAATTCGAAGACTGGCAACGGCATTACGAACCGCAAGGGTTTCAGAAGTGGATTTGCGGTGCAAAAGACGACTTTTACGATCAGCACACCTTCCGACCTCGTTCTGGCGATGTGTTCATAATCTCAGAGCTTGGCGTCGTCCACACGGTCATGGGATGTATCCTCGAAGAATTTGCGACGGTTTCAACCGATATGGTGGTGCGTCTGCACGACCAGAATCTGGGTTGTCCGATCCCGACTCATTTCACACGCCAGTATGCTGAGCGCGAGATGCTTGGTTTGTCACTTCCCACAGAAAGCAGGCTTGTCGATCGCCATACGTGGAAGTCAGAGCCCATCGTCCGAACTCGCTGCGAAGGAGGCTTCGAGTCGGTCTTAACCGATTCGTTTGTAAGGGCATCGCATCGGGAAGTCGAGGTTGGGGCACGGACAGAATTGATGCAATGCCGCGGGGTCGCGACGATCGTAAGGGTGTTTTCCGGAAGTGGGACACTGTGGGTTATGGATGACTCTGAATTGCGGAACCCAGAACAGAGCGCAATTTCGGTCGCGTCTGGTGATGTCTTCCTGCTTGCGCCGGGGGCTTGGTTTGGCTTTAAGAACGAGGCTCGAGAAACATTGCGATACTCGGAGCAGCAAATCCCTCCTGAAGTCGCATTTGTTTAGAGGGTGTTTTCGAATAACCTCTAAAGTGATTCGCTTGTCGTTGGATCGCGATAACCGTCAGGGTGTCACCAAAACAAACGGCTGTATTTCGGTTGTCGGCGATTTAGATTGTTAACCGCAATTGGGTGCTGCAAAATCGGTCTGTTAGTGTAACGAGCCAGTCTCATGGCGATGTTTCCCCCTCGAAAGTTGATCGGCCCCGAGTGGCAAACCGACGCACTGGGAGGTGCGGTTTGTGTTTCGGATGCACCGCATATGTCGCCGTCTGTAGGCGGTCTATATCTTTTCTAGCAATCGTATGTGATCCATCCATCTGGCACAAGCCACGTGAATCGCGGCGAAGTGGACCAACTCTGCTCTCTCAACGAGGCAGCTTCAACTCGCGAATTGCTTCTCCGGCACCACTGAGGTTCGCAAGTCGCATCTCGGAATACTTGCGGGATAGAATCACGCCGGGAGCTCCAGCCTGGAAAGCCGCCAGTACTGCTTCCTTTACGCTTTGCGGCGTACTCTTGCTGTTACTCGGCTCAGTCGGGATATCGACATCAATGCCTGACCAGATCTGAGTCTTTGTGCCAGCGACTCCCTCAAGGGCGCGTTGAGTTTCCCGATAGACATAATCGGCAGAAAGTCCGGAGTATGGAATCTGCTTATAGCTGCCTTCTTTGAGGTGCATCACTTCAAAGGTAAACTCCGTCAGTTCTTGTTTTGAGAGGTCCCCGTAAAGAGTCGATCCTATATTGTCTGCATAGAGCGCCATCCGCTCGCCGCCACAGTTGTTGTACATGACGACCTTTATGAAATCGGAATACTTGGACAGTTCTTGTAGATCCTGTTCCGCACGGTAGATAGGATTGAAGGAAGTGTTATGCCAGATGTGCCAGCCCACAGGGATTGTCGGCTTAGCCGTCTTTACCGTTTTGTAGAGTGCGGCGTATGTCTCGCGAAGGCTGTCTGTGAAGAGCATTTCCCAGGCGGCCAGCTCGGGATACCGCAACAAAATCCGCCAGAATTGGATGAAGCAACCATCTACGGGGCGTTTGCCGCTCCGCGCCGCGCGAACGAATTGTTCCAACTCGAGAAATCCTTGTCTGGCACGCTCTACATTAATGCCGCGGTCTTTGGCTCTGCGCTGACAAAACTCGCAGAAGCAGGTTACGTTGCCTGGATCGATTGGAGGTGTGTCGTGCGTCGCTCCCAGGCTGTCTGAAAGCGCACCCTGCCGCTCGGATCCCCACATGATTCCGTCGATGTCATAAGAACGGGTGTAGTCCTCCACCAGGCCGGTAAAGAAATTCTGGTAGTTCGGATTATTGACGCACAGTGTCTCTCTGTTCCGTCCGTACAGATCTCGCTCCTGGACCTTCTCGATGTGCGGCAGATCGGTTCGGAATACGTCTTCCATCCAGCAAATGACTTTCAACCCGCGTTTATTTGCGGCAGGGATGACTTCTTCCAGGATGTCCAGATTGCCATGATCGGGCGCGTGAGCGGGCTCGATGACCGTGTTCCTGTAGTACTGCGGATGAGGCGTGGCGAAGTTACCGCCATGAAAATTGAGGTCGTACTCCTGCTTTCCGTGGTCTGGCAGAGGTTGACCTGGAATCTGTCTTCCGGCGATACCACGGCCATAGGTGAACGCCGCAAGAAACAAGGTATTCACGCCGCCACGCTCCTGAAGCACGTCAAGGACTTTTTCGGTGCCTTCATCCACAAACGAAACCGCTCCGACCTGGATGCCGATCATTTTGGGGGAGCTTGCCGCATGTCCTGTGTCTGGCATGGCCAAGACAGCGCCGGCCCCGACAGCAGCCTTGATGAATTCACGGCGATTCACATCCAATCCCGACAAAGGAGTCTCCTATTGTTTTTGGTAGCAGCCGATATCTATCTTTCCGGATGTGACTCGAAGTGAACCGTCAAGATCCAGTTCTCCGACAGGCAATCCGGTATTGGCGCCCGCAGTGATGACAGAGGAACCTGATTTCAGATGGAAATCCTTCCCAGCAGGATCGACAAAATGGGGATCCGAAAAACTGGAGTGAAGGTCATTCCCTGTTGACTCAAGGTATTTGTCGAATCCTGTCACAGTGGCGGAAGCCGCTGCCCATTTGCTCGCCTGCGGTCCGGAGGCACAGTAATACAGGTTGTGATCGATTGTGGTGGTTGGGCGGTTTTTTTCTTCCTGAGATCTATTCCACACGAAGAGACAATGTGGCCCTGCATACACAATGTTGTTTTCAAAAATATTGCCAGCCATGTTCCATTGCATTTGGAACTCGCCGGATCCTGTTCCCGCCGTATCGTTTTCATAGAGCGTATTGTTGACCACCGCGGTGTGATCGGTGCGTCCTCGTTCCGGCGCATAACCTCCAATGGAAATTCCAGCGGTATTGCAGTGGTAGATGAGATTGTTCCGTGCCGTGATGTAACTGGTTGCGCGGTTCTGGTGCTCGCTGGCCATTTCGATTCCGAAGTCCACGTTGTGAACGACGTTTTGTTCAATCAGAATCCGAGTGCCACCGTCCACGTAGATCCCATCCGATGATTGCTCATCGCCATATGCCGGATTGCCACGCGATGTGATGTTGTAGACCAGGTTCCCGCTTACCAGGCCGTCACGCGCCTGGTCGACGGCCGGGTCGGGCGCTGTACGCTCAAACCCGATGACGTCGATTCCGATGTTGTTGTTGTCGTGCACCACATTATGCGTGATGCGGAAATTCGTAACATTCCCATTCACGACAAGTGACTCGCTCGAACCGGTCTTGAGGTGGTGCACCTGATTCCCGTCAATGATCAGATCGGTGATCGGAGTCTTTGCATCGGTCCCGTATACGGCAATGCCAAACCCATTGGCGCCGTGTCCGGGGCCATCGCGGCCATCAAAAGTCTGCTCGATGTGATGGACGTTATTTTTCAGGAGCTCTATATGCGAGCCAGCGCCGGTGACGCTTATACCCAATGGAGCGAGCCGATGTTCGGCGGTACGGTAGTTCCGAATTTCAAAGCCTTCGATTCTCACGTAACTCTGATTGTGGATTGTCAGCATTCCGCTTCTGGCGCCTGGAGTGAGGCGTGTTCCGTCCAGAATCGCCGTCTCTCCTGGGTAGCTTTTGAAAGTAATGAAGCCATCGCTCGCGTTGCCGGATACGTTGATGCTCACGAGCTCTTCGTAAATCCCACCTCGCACGTTGACTGTGCTGCCGGCGTGCACGGTGTCTGCGGCATGTTGAATAGAGCGCCAGGGGGCAGTTTCGGTGCCGGGATTGGAATCATTGCCATTCGTTGATACATAGAAGGAGAAATTGGGTTGGGCAGCAGCACCGGCAACCACATCGACAGCGTAAAGATAGCTAAGAACCTCACGTTCACCTTTCTTTCCTTTGTGAATCTCTGTGCAAGGGGGATTACGGTCTTAGAGCCAGCATGCGGCGAGCTCAGGCGCGAACCGGCTCTCTAGAGGTCAGGATCTTTTCTGCATTTGCGCGATAAACCTTCTGCAGTATTTCGTCCGACAGCCCGAAACCGTTCAGGCTCCAGTGGTAGCTGAACATTTCGGTTTCGTAGAAGTGCTCGTTGAGTGTCTCGAGAATTCTGAAGGTAACTCGATACATGGATTTCTCGAATCCCATGTCAGTCCCGTAGAGTAATCTGTTGCTGTATTTCGCATAAAATTGCGAAGTAAAGCGAGGAATCGGAGCTGTTTCCGCATATCGCGCGGAAATATCGGCATACAAATTGGGATGCCTTTCCAGTATTTGGCCGAGGCGCGCTAAATCATAATCGAGATTGGCAAAGTGGCAGGCAATGAACGTTGTACTCGAGTGCTTCTTCACAGTGCGCTCAAGGATGTCGATCATTCCGGAATGCCCGACGATGCCTGGCTGATTGTCCAGCCGCCAGTTGAAAGCATTCATCAGGCCGTCGTTATGATTGTCCATGGTTTCGTACATCCAGATGGGATCTGCAACGTGAATATTCACCGGCATGAGCAGCTGGCCGCATCGCTCAAACAGAGAGTCCATGCGGGCATCGTCCGGATGCATGCCCAAGGCAGTCATCTTGTCTGAATTAAGGCCTTTGCCCTTATCGTGAAGTTCGCCAACCCCACGTGCGCCTGCCTGATGGCACTTCTCCAGCGTCGCGATTGCACGCTGGCCGAATCCTGGTTGGTCATAGCCCGTGTAATCAAAGCCGCACC